>NZ_BOSE01000074.1 GCF_018403185.1 Paenibacillus montaniterrae | reverse complement strand
CTCTAGAAGCATTGGAAACAGCGCATGAGAACCTAGTGCCAGTACCAGTAGTGCCGACAGTAGACAAGTCTAAACTTGAGGCGAAATCTGAAGAAATCGACGAAGCGATTTCAACAGGTGAGCTGAAGGAAGAGGCGTACACAGAAGCAAGCTGGCAAGCATTAGAAGAAGCGTTGACAGAAGCGAAAGCAGTACTTGCAGATCCAACTGCAACACAAG
>NZ_BOSE01000073.1 GCF_018403185.1 Paenibacillus montaniterrae | reverse complement strand
GGTAGATGATTGGGGTGAAGTCGTAACAAGGTAGCCGTATCGGAAGGTGCGGCTGGATCACCTCCTTTCTAAGAGAACACGATCTTCCGAGTCGAAGATCATCAGATCCCTTGAGGATCACCCTTAAAGGCAGTTAGTTCGCTCACTCGTTGTCAGTTTTGAAGGATCAAACGATTCTTCCATAAGTAAATCGTTTGGTGGCGATAGCGGAGGGGAACCA
>NZ_BOSE01000072.1 GCF_018403185.1 Paenibacillus montaniterrae | reverse complement strand
CATTTAAAGAGTGCGTAATAGCTCACTGGTCGAGTGACTCTGCGCCGAAAATGTAACGGGGCTAAACACACCACCGAAGCTATGGCATGTACCGTAAGGTACTTGGGTAGGGGAGCGTTGAATATAGGTTGAAGTCAGACTGTGAGGACTGGTGGACTGTATTCAAGTGAGAATGCCGGTATGAGTAACGAAAAGATGGGTGAGAATCCCATCCGCCGAAAGCCTAA
>NZ_BOSE01000071.1 GCF_018403185.1 Paenibacillus montaniterrae | reverse complement strand
GATTGTTTGAGCAATGGGGTGACACAGAAGGGTAGTGACGCGGACTGATGGATTGTCCGTCCAAGCAGTGAGGCTGATGTGTAGGCAAATCCGCACATCATAAGGCTGGGCTGTGATGGGGAGTGAACATTGCAGTAGCGAAGGTCATGAGCTCCGGCTGTCAAGAAAAGCCTCTAGTGAGATCTAGGTGCCCGTACCGCAAACCGACACAGGTAGGCGAGCAGAGC
>NZ_BOSE01000070.1 GCF_018403185.1 Paenibacillus montaniterrae | reverse complement strand
AATGAGCAAGACAAACTTTCATGGAGAGTTTGATCCTGGCTCAGGACGAACGCTGGCGGCGTGCCTAATACATGCAAGTCGAGCGGAGCTAGTGTTTTCTTCGGAAAACACGATGCTTAGCGGCGGACGGGTGAGTAACACGTAGGTAACCTGCCCATAAGACCGGGATAACATTCGGAAACGGATGCTAATACCGGATACGCGATTCTCTCGCATGAGGGAGTTGGGAAAG
>NZ_BOSE01000069.1 GCF_018403185.1 Paenibacillus montaniterrae | reverse complement strand
AAGGTACAAGTTAAAAATCTTCTTGGTGGAGCCAAGCGGGATCGAACCGCTGACCTCCTGCTTGCAAGGCAGGCGCTCTCCCAGCTGAGCTATGGCCCCATATTCACCCCAAAAAGTGACGTTTAAGACTACTTTTTGAATGGGTTTAAGTTGTTATGGTGGGCCTTAGTGGACTCGAACCACCGACCTCACCCTTATCAGGGGTGCGCTCTAACCAGCTGAGCTAAAGGCCC
>NZ_BOSE01000068.1 GCF_018403185.1 Paenibacillus montaniterrae | reverse complement strand
CTGGTTTGGGCTAATCCGCGTTCGCTCGCCGCTACTGACGGAATCACTTTTGTTTTCTCTTCCTCAGGGTACTTAGATGTTTCAGTTCCCCTGGTATGCCTCACGCTAGCCTATGGATTCAGCTAACAGTAACTGTCTATTACAACAGCTGGGTTTCCCCATTCGGAAATCCCCGGATCGACGCTTGCTTACAGCTCCCCGAGGCAGTATCGTTGTTCGCCACGTCCTTCTTC
>NZ_BOSE01000067.1 GCF_018403185.1 Paenibacillus montaniterrae | reverse complement strand
AAACACGATGCTTAGCGGCGGACGGGTGAGTAACACGTAGGTAACCTGCCCATAAGACCGGGATAACATTCGGAAACGGATGCTAATACCGGATACGCGATTCTCTCGCATGAGGGAGTTGGGAAAGACGGAGCAATCTGTCACTTATGGATGGACCTGCGGCGCATTAGCTAGTTGGTGAGGTAACGGCTCACCAAGGCGACGATGCGTAGCCGACCTGAGAGGGTGATCGGCCACACTGG
>NZ_BOSE01000066.1 GCF_018403185.1 Paenibacillus montaniterrae | reverse complement strand
ACTAGGAGCCGAAGAAGGACGTGGCGAACAACGATACTGCCTCGGGGAGCTGTAAGCAAGCGTCGATCCGGGGATTTCCGAATGGGGAAACCCAGCTGTTGTAATAGACAGTTACAGTTAGCTGAATCCATAGGCTAGCGTGAGGCATACCAGGGGAACTGAAACATCTAAGTACCCTGAGGAAGAGAAAACAAAAGTGATTCCGTCAGTAGCGGCGAGCGAACGCGGATTAGCCCAAACCAG
>NZ_BOSE01000065.1 GCF_018403185.1 Paenibacillus montaniterrae | reverse complement strand
ACTCGGAAGATCGTGTTCTCTTAGAAAGGAGGTGATCCAGCCGCACCTTCCGATACGGCTACCTTGTTACGACTTCACCCCAATCATCTACCCCACCTTCGACGGCTGGCTCCCTTGCGGGTTACCCCACCGGCTTCGGGTGTTGTAAACTCTCGTGGTGTGACGGGCGGTGTGTACAAGACCCGGGAACGTATTCACCGCGGCATGCTGATCCGCGATTACTAGCAATTCCGACTTCATGCAG
>NZ_BOSE01000064.1 GCF_018403185.1 Paenibacillus montaniterrae | reverse complement strand
CATTTAAAGAGTGCGTAATAGCTCACTGGTCGAGTGACTCTGCGCCGAAAATGTAACGGGGCTAAACACACCACCGAAGCTATGGCATGTACCGTAAGGTACTTGGGTAGGGGAGCGTTGAATATAGGTTGAAGTCAGACTGTGAGGACTGGTGGACTGTATTCAAGTGAGAATGCCGGTATGAGTAACGAAAAGATGGGTGAGAATCCCATCCGCCGAAAGCCTAAGGGTTCCTGAGGAAGGCTCGTCCACT
>NZ_BOSE01000063.1 GCF_018403185.1 Paenibacillus montaniterrae | reverse complement strand
CTACCATTGCTTCTCACTTCACTTTCTGATTTTGGATATACGTTCTTATTTGCGCTTCTGTATGTTCACTGACTGTTGCAACAAAATAAGAAGGATTCCAAAGATGGCCTCCCCACAATCTCTTTTTTGGAGTTGTCAAGAAAAGTGCAGTTCGAAAACACACTCATGCAGAAACCCTCATTGTCTGCGCTGCCTTTGACAGCATTTTTTCGCGATAAATAGCTGGCGGCCAGCCTCCTTGATTAGAGGTGTAG
>NZ_BOSE01000062.1 GCF_018403185.1 Paenibacillus montaniterrae | reverse complement strand
CCAGTGTGGCCGATCACCCTCTCAGGTCGGCTACGCATCGTCGCCTTGGTGAGCCGTTACCTCACCAACTAGCTAATGCGCCGCAGGTCCATCCATAAGTGACAGATTGCTCCGCCTTTCCCAACTCTCTCATGCGAGAGAATCGCGTATCCGGTATTAGCATCCGTTTCCGAATGTTATCCCGGTCTTATGGGCAGGTTACCTACGTGTTACTCACCCGTCCGCCGCTAAGTCTCAAGGAAGCAAGCTCCCTAT
>NZ_BOSE01000061.1 GCF_018403185.1 Paenibacillus montaniterrae | reverse complement strand
ACTAGGAGCCGAAGAAGGACGTGGCGAACAACGATACTGCCTCGGGGAGCTGTAAGCAAGCGTCGATCCGGGGATTTCCGAATGGGGAAACCCAGCTGTTGTAATAGACAGTTACAGTTAGCTGAATACATAGGCTAGCGTGAGGCATACCAGGGGAACTGAAACATCTAAGTACCCTGAGGAAGAGAAAACAAAAGTGATTCCGTCAGTAGCGGCGAGCGAACGCGGATTAGCCCAAACCAGAGAGCTTGCTCT
>NZ_BOSE01000060.1 GCF_018403185.1 Paenibacillus montaniterrae | reverse complement strand
GAAGAAGGACGTGGCGAACAACGATACTGCCTCGGGGAGCTGTAAGCAAGCGTCGATCCGGGGATTTCCGAATGGGGAAACCCAGCTGTTGTAATAGACAGTTACTGTTAGCTGAATCCATAGGCTAACGTGAGGCATACCAGGGGAACTGAAACATCTAAGTACCCTGAGGAAGAGAAAACAAAAGTGATTCCGTCAGTAGCGGCGAGCGAACGCGGATTAGCCCAAACCAGAGAGCTTGCTCTCTGGGGTTGT
>NZ_BOSE01000059.1 GCF_018403185.1 Paenibacillus montaniterrae | reverse complement strand
CCGCGTTCGCTCGCCGCTACTGACGGAATCACTTTTGTTTTCTCTTCCTCAGGGTACTTAGATGTTTCAGTTCCCCTGGTATGCCTCACGCTAGCCTATGAATTCAGCTAACTGTAACTGTCTATTATAACAGCTGGGTTTCCCCATTCGGAAATCCCCGGATCGACGCTTGCTTACAGCTCCCCGAGGCAGTATCGTTGTTCGCCACGTCCTTCTTCGGCTCCTAGTGCCTAGGCATCCTCCGTGCGCTCTTAC
>NZ_BOSE01000058.1 GCF_018403185.1 Paenibacillus montaniterrae | reverse complement strand
GCCAAATGCTAGAGAAGAGCGGATACTCCAGCCCATTCTTACACACCGCTTGCAAGACAACCAGATTCATGCACCAGCCATAGGACTTGGTAGAGGCATCAAAAAGCCTGGACAGAAACGGCAGCTTCTTCGCAAATGGGTGCGCTATATGGGTGTCGTCCAGGTTAATCGAATCTCCTTCATGCAGAGCGGTATCGGGATCGGCTTGCAGTCGCTGGACACGCTTCTTGCCAAAGGAACGCCAGGCGAAAGGCG
>NZ_BOSE01000057.1 GCF_018403185.1 Paenibacillus montaniterrae | reverse complement strand
CAGTTCGCCCCAACAATTGTAAGAGCAAGACTTTAATAGATGAACAGTTATCATTCAAAAAAATACTTGACAAATAAAAATCGCCTAAATAATTGTGAAGGATACCTTTTTAAACCGGTATATCTTAGAGAATTTTGGGTGATGTTTATGAAATCAACATTGGAACAACCACGCTTTCGGAAACTGATGCATGGAGCGTGCGCTGGCGCACCTCTTTTGCGCACCTTATGGGATCGTTTCGACTTTTCTTTGCTC
>NZ_BOSE01000056.1 GCF_018403185.1 Paenibacillus montaniterrae | reverse complement strand
CCCCCCCCCCCCCCCCCCCCCCCCCCCCCCCCCCCCCCCCCCCCCCCCCCCCCCCCCCCCCCCCCCCCCCCCCCCCCCCCCCCCCCCCCCCCCCCCCCCCCCCCCCCCCCCCCCCCCCCCCCCCCCCACCCCCCCCCCCCCCCCCCCCCCCCCCCCCCCCCCCCCCCCCCCCCCCCCCCCCCCCCCCCCCCCCCCCCCCCCCCCCCCCCCCCCCCCCCCCCCCCCCCCCCCCCCCCCCCCCCCCCCCCCCCCCCC
>NZ_BOSE01000055.1 GCF_018403185.1 Paenibacillus montaniterrae | reverse complement strand
GGGCCTTTAGCTCAGCTGGTTAGAGCGCACCCCTGATAAGGGTGAGGTCGGTGGTTCGAGTCCACTAAGGCCCACCATAACAACTTAAACCCATTCAAAAAGTAGTCTTAAACGTCACTTTTTGGGGATATTATGGGGCCATAGCTCAGCTGGGAGAGCGCCTGCCTTGCAAGCAGGAGGTCAGCGGTTCGATCCCGCTTGGCTCCACCAAGAAGATTTTTAACTTGTACCTTGAAAACTGGATAAGAAAGCAAGAAA
>NZ_BOSE01000054.1 GCF_018403185.1 Paenibacillus montaniterrae | reverse complement strand
CCTTAACGAGAGTTCTTCCGCGCGCCTTAGCATGCTCTGCTCGCCTACCTGTGTCGGTTTGCGGTACGGGCACCTAGATCTCACTAGAGGCTTTTCTTGACAGCCGGAGCTCATGACCTTCGCTACTATAAATTTCACTCCCCATCACAGCCCAGCCTTACGATGTGCGGATTTGCCTACACATCAGCCTCACTGCTTGGACGGACAATCCATCAGTCCGCGTCACTACCCTTCTGTGTCACCCCATTGCTCAAACAATC
>NZ_BOSE01000053.1 GCF_018403185.1 Paenibacillus montaniterrae | reverse complement strand
CCTTAACGAGAGTTCTTCCGCGCGCCTTAGCATGCTCTGCTCGCCTACCTGTGTCGGTTTGCGGTACGGGCACCTGGATCTCACTAGAGGCTTTTCTTGACAGCCGGAGCTCATGACCTTCGCTACTATAAATTTCACTCCCCATCACAGCCCAGCCTTATGATGTGCGGATTTGCCTACACATCAGCCTCACTGCTTGGACGGACAATCCATCAGTCCGCGTCACTACCCTTCTGTGTCACCCCATTGCTCAAACAATC
>NZ_BOSE01000052.1 GCF_018403185.1 Paenibacillus montaniterrae | reverse complement strand
ACTAGGAGCCGAAGAAGGACGTGGCGAACAACGATACTGCCTCGGGGAGCTGTAAGCAAGCGTCGATCCGGGGATTTCCGAATGGGGAAACCCAGCTGTTGTAATAGACAGTTACTGTTAGCTGAATTCATAGGCTGACATGAGGCATACCAGGGGAACTGAAACATCTAAGTACCCTGAGGAAGAGAAAACAAAAGTGATTCCGTCAGTAGCGGCGAGCGAACGCGGATTAGCCCAAACCAGAGAGCTTGCTCTCTGGGGTTGTAG
>NZ_BOSE01000051.1 GCF_018403185.1 Paenibacillus montaniterrae | reverse complement strand
ACGAGATTCTTGGGTAGTCTCTTCTAACGAAGAGAAATTCACCAAGCTAACCCTGTCGTTCCGACAGTTCGTGTAAGAATTACACAGCAAGAAGTCTTTTGCCTTCGGCAAGAATGTTCAGACTTGCGTTAAAGTCTCGGTCGTGATGCACTCCACATTCCGGGCAGTCCCATTCACGCAACTTCAAGTTTTTTACATCTTTGTGCTTATAGCCACAGCAGGAGCATAATTGCGAAGATGCGAATGTTGGGCCTACAGCCACTACTATACGGCCATA
>NZ_BOSE01000050.1 GCF_018403185.1 Paenibacillus montaniterrae | reverse complement strand
CCTTAACGAGAGTTCTTCCGCGCGCCTTAGCATGCTCTGCTCGCCTACCTGTGTCGGTTTGCGGTACGGGCACCTGGATCTCACTAGAGGCTTTTCTTGACAGCCGGAGCTCATGACCTTCGCTACTGCAATGTTCACTCCCCATCACAGCCCAGCCTTTCGATGTGCGGATTTGCCTACACATCAGCCTCACTGCTTGGACGGACAATCCATCAGTCCGCGTCACTACCCTTCTGTGTCACCCCATTGCTCAAACAATCTTCGGTGGTACAGGAATTTCAACCTGT
>NZ_BOSE01000049.1 GCF_018403185.1 Paenibacillus montaniterrae | reverse complement strand
CGCCGCGAGAGATTGCTGGTGACGAGGGAAAAGAAATTGATCCTTGAAAACTGAACAACGAGTAAGAACTGCCATCAATGTTGCCGCCCCGTCGGTCAACATTGATAAAAGCGAAATAGAAGATTTTTTCTAGCGATTCTCGCATAGAAAAAACTTCAGTAATGAGCAAGACAAACTTTCATGGAGAGTTTGATCCTGGCTCAGGACGAACGCTGGCGGCGTGCCTAATACATGCAAGTCGAGCGGAGCTAGTGTTTTCTTCGGAAAACACGATGCTTAGCGGCGGA
>NZ_BOSE01000048.1 GCF_018403185.1 Paenibacillus montaniterrae | reverse complement strand
CCCTTGAAGACGACGAGGTTGATAGGCTGGGGGTGGAAGTGCAGCAATGCATGGAGCTGACCAGTACTAATCGGTCGAGGGCTTATCCTAAATGTACCCGAGAATATCGGGAAAAATCATAGAAGCGTAACAACTTCTAACCATCGATCGCACGATGAATCAAGCTTTCATATCCAGTTTTGAGGGTGCAAGCCCGCAACGTTTGGTGGTAATGGCGAAAGGGAACCACGCGTACCCATCTCGAACACGACCGTTAAGCCTTTCAGCGCCGATGGTACTTGGACCGCAG
>NZ_BOSE01000047.1 GCF_018403185.1 Paenibacillus montaniterrae | reverse complement strand
TCGGCGCTGGAGGGCTTAACGGTCGTGTTCGAGATGGGAACGTGTGGTTCCCCTCCGCTATCGCCACCAAACGATTTACTTATGGAAGAATCGTTTGATCCTTCAAAACTGACAACGAGTGAGCGAATTAACTGCCTGAAGCGTTTCGCAGAAACGCACGTCGAAAGCATTCGCTTTGCGCTTCCTTGAAACTTTAAGGGTGATCCTCAAGGGATCTGATGATCTTCAACTCGGAAGATCGTGTTCTCTTAGAAAGGAGGTGATCCAGCCGCACCTTCCGATACGGCTACCTTGTTACGACTTCACCCCAATCATCTA
>NZ_BOSE01000046.1 GCF_018403185.1 Paenibacillus montaniterrae | reverse complement strand
AGCCAACATCGATGCCAACTTCTTTGCCGGTTTTAGGCAACTCTTGGATGTCGGCTTCTGCAAGCACGGATATAAAGTATTTCCCGCTTGGCTTGCGTGTAATTGTAGCGTTCAGGATTCGCCCTTCTACTTCACGGCTTTTAGCAAATTTCACTAGTCCAAGTTTAGGTAACTTGATCCGATTGTCTACAATTTCAATATTTCCATTCGTGTAGTTTGTTTGATAAGACTGTACAGGATTGTTTTTACTCTTAAACTTAGGCGCATCGTTTTGTTTTTTGAAAAAGCGATTGTATGCGTCACTCAAATTCCTCAGTG
>NZ_BOSE01000045.1 GCF_018403185.1 Paenibacillus montaniterrae | reverse complement strand
CTGCGGTCCAAGTACCATCGGCGCTGAAAGGCTTAACGGTCGTGTTCGAGATGGGTACGCGTGGTTCCCTTTCGCCATTACCACCAAACGTTGCGGGCTTGCACCCTCAAAACTGGATATGAAAGCTAAATTCATCGTGCGATCGATGGTTAGAAGTTGTTACGCTTCTATGATTTCCCCCGATATTCTCGGGGTCCCGCAAAGTACTCGGAATATGCTTCCTAGACTTGACGTCACTTTGTGGGGTACATTTAGGATAAGCCCTCGACCGATTAGTACTGGTCAGCTCCATGCATTGCTGCACTTCCACCCCCAGCCTATC
>NZ_BOSE01000044.1 GCF_018403185.1 Paenibacillus montaniterrae | reverse complement strand
CAAAAAGTGACGTTTAAGACTACTTTTTGAATGGGTTTAAGTTGTTATGGTGGGCCTTAGTGGACTCGAACCACCGACCTCACCCTTATCAGGGGTGCGCTCTAACCAGCTGAGCTAAAGGCCCTCATCCTGTGTATTCACTTGGTATCCATTTAAGTAAGTGTTCAAAAAGTCGGACTTTTTGAACTTCCTCTTAAAGGAACCGCTTGGCGACGTCCTACTCTCCCAGGACCCTGCGGTCCAAGTACCATCGGCGCTGGAGGGCTTAACGGTCGTGTTCGAGATGGGAACGTGTGGTTCCCCTCCGCTATCGCCACCAAACGATTT
>NZ_BOSE01000043.1 GCF_018403185.1 Paenibacillus montaniterrae | reverse complement strand
TTCTTATTTTGTTGCAACAGTCAGTGAACATACAGAAGCGCAAATAAGAACGTATATCCAAAATCAGAAAGTGAAGTGAGAAGCAATGGTAGTGAATAAAGCTTATAAATTCCGGATTTATCCCACGCCAGAACAAGCGACACTCATCAACAAGACGATTGGATGCGCTCGATTTGTGTATAATCGTTTTCTAGCCCTATGGGGTGACACCTATAAAGAGACAGGAAAAGGCTTATCTTATGGAGCGTGTTCGGCTGAACTCACAAAACTAAAACAAGAAATAGACTGGTTGAAAGAACCAGACAAATTTTCTTTGCAAAATGCACTGAGGAATTTGA
>NZ_BOSE01000042.1 GCF_018403185.1 Paenibacillus montaniterrae | reverse complement strand
ACCGACACAAGATACTTGTGGAAGAAATCGACGTAAGACTCAAAGAAATTCTTGTTCAGATTGCATCCGATAACAACTTCACTATAGCCGAAATTGAAAGCGACTCCGATCACATTCATCTCTTAGTGGAATGTACACCACAGCATTCAATATCTGGTATGATTAAAGCGTTAAAAGGTGTTTCCGCGAGACTTTTGTTTAAAGCGTTTCCTGAGATTAAATGGAGTGCTACGATAAAAATGCAGTCGCAAAACCCCCTCATATGAAATAGAATGAAAGCTGACGAGGGAGTTGAGCACGAATGAAAAGATATGACAAAGCATTTAAAGAAGAAGCCGTAAGATTAA
>NZ_BOSE01000041.1 GCF_018403185.1 Paenibacillus montaniterrae | reverse complement strand
TAAATCGTTTGGTGGCGATAGCGGAGGGGAACCACACGTTCCCATCTCGAACACGACCGTTAAGCCCTCCAGCGCCGATGGTACTTGGACCGCAGGGTCCTGGGAGAGTAGGACGTCGCCAAGCGGTATTTCAAAAAAATACCTGTTGCAAAACTTGATGGAACATGATACAATCATTTTCCGTTAAGAGAAAAGCAACATTATAACGTGTTCTTCTTAACAGAAGACACAACTTGTACCTTGAAAACTGGATAAGAAAGCAAGAAACATCCAAAGCGAATCGAGTTCAAACGATTGTTTGAAATTTAACTAGGTTAAGCTAGTAAGAGCGCACGGAGGATGCCTAGGC
>NZ_BOSE01000040.1 GCF_018403185.1 Paenibacillus montaniterrae | reverse complement strand
GCCTAGGCATCCTCCGTGCGCTCTTACTAGCTTAACCTAGTTAAATTTCAAACAATCGTTTGAACTCGATTCGCTTTGGATGTTTCTTGCTTTCTTATCCAGTTTTCAAGGTACAAGTTGTGTCTTCCGTTAAGAAGAACACATTATAATGTTGCTCGGCTTTATCGGCCGGAAGATGAGTATATCATGCTTCAGCCTAACTTTGCAACTGGTATTTTCTTCTTTTGAAGAATCATTTGATCCTTCAAAACTGACAACGAGTGAGCGAACTAACTGCCTTTAAGGGTGATCCTCAAGGGATCTGATGATCTTCAACTCGGAAGATCGTGTTCTCTTAGAAAGGAGGTGATCCAGCCGCACCT
>NZ_BOSE01000038.1 GCF_018403185.1 Paenibacillus montaniterrae | reverse complement strand
GAATGGGTTTAAGTTGTTATGGTGGGCCTTAGTGGACTCGAACCACCGACCTCACCCTTATCAGGGGTGCGCTCTAACCAGCTGAGCTAAAGGCCCTCAACCGCTTGGCGACGTCCTACTCTCCCAGAACCCTGCGGTCCAAGTACCATCGGCGCTGGAGGGCTTAACGGTCGTGTTCGAGATGGGAACGTGTGGTTCCCCTCCGCTATCGCCACCAAACGATTTACTTTATGGAAGAATCGTTTGATCCTTCAAAACTGACAACGAGTGAGCGAATTAACTGCCTTTAAGGGTGATCCTCAAGGGATCTGATGATCTTCAACTCGGAAGATCGTGTTCTCTTAGAAAGGAGGTGATCCAGCCGCACCTTCCGATACGGCTACCTTGTTACGACTTCACCCCAA
>NZ_BOSE01000037.1 GCF_018403185.1 Paenibacillus montaniterrae | reverse complement strand
CCCTTGAAGACGACGAGGTTGATAGGCTGGGGGTGGAAGTGCAGCAATGCATGGAGCTGACCAGTACTAATCGGTCGAGGGCTTATCCTAAATGTACCCGAGAATATCGGGAAAAATCATAGAAGCGCAACAACTTCTAACCATCGATCGCACGATGAATCAAGTTTTCATATCCAGTTTTGAGGGTGCAAGCCTTCTACATAATGCGAGCAATATAGTATTGAGAAAATTTCAATTCATAGAATTGAGCAGATGGAATGAAATATTGCAAGCAATTAATGTTCCCTGATAGCTCAGTCGGTAGAGCACTCGACTGTTAATCGAGTTGTCACAGGTTCGAGTCCTGTTCGGGGAGCCAGTACGGAGAAGTACCCAAGTGGCTCAAGGGGACCCTCTGCTAAGGGGT
>NZ_BOSE01000036.1 GCF_018403185.1 Paenibacillus montaniterrae | reverse complement strand
CTCCTAGTGCCTAGGCATCCTCCGTGCGCTCTTACTAGCTTAACCTAGTTAAATTTCAAACATGTGTTTGAACTCGATTCGCTTTGGATGTTTCTTGCTTTCTTATCCAGTTTTCAAGGTACAAGTTGACATAATAAATAGATGGTTGCTGCCTACGAACAATTATACAATCATTCGTTTGGTGGAGCCAAGCGGGATCGAACCGCTGACCTCCTGCTTGCAAGGCAGGCGCTCTCCCAGCTGAGCTATGGCCCCGAGCAAATTCCATCAAAACTGAACAAATGGTTTACACGTCTGACACATTGTGTCTTTATGATCTTCGACTCGGAAGATCGTGTTCTCTTAGAAAGGAGGTGATCCAGCCGCACCTTCCGATACGGCTACCTTGTTACGACTTCACCCCAATCATCTACCCCACCTTCGACGGCTGGCTCCCTTG
>NZ_BOSE01000035.1 GCF_018403185.1 Paenibacillus montaniterrae | reverse complement strand
ACCCGGTAAACCTGTTGGTCCTGTTGGTCCTTGCTCACCGGAAGGCCCCTGGGTTCCCGTAGGCCCTTGAGGTCCAACCTCTCCTTGAGGCCCTGTCGCTCCTGTTAGCCCAGAGAAACCTGTCGGCCCAGCCGGTCCCGTGGGGCCTGTTGGGCCTGTACTACCATTAGCCCCTGGTAGACCCGGTAAACCTGTTGGTCCTGTTGGTCCTTGCTCACCAGAAGGCCCCTGGGTTCCCGTAGGCCCTTGAGGTCCAATCACTCCTTGAGGTCCAATTGGTCCTTGAGGCCCTGTCGGCCCTGTTGGTCCAGAGAAACCTGTAGGCCCAGCCGGTCCCGTGGGGCCTGTTGGACCTGTTGGGCCTGTTGGGCCTGTACTACCATTAGCCCCTGGTAAACCCGGTAAACCTGTTGGTCCTGTTGGTCCTTGCTCACCGGAAGGCCCCTGGGTTCCCGTAGGCCCTTGAGGTCCAACCTCTCCTTGAGGCCCTGTCGCTCCTGTTAGCCCAGAGAAACCTGTCGGC
>NZ_BOSE01000034.1 GCF_018403185.1 Paenibacillus montaniterrae | reverse complement strand
TCTGGGCCGTGTCTCAGTCCCAGTGTGGCCGATCACCCTCTCAGGTCGGCTACGCATCGTCGCCTTGGTGAGCCGTTACCTCACCAACTAGCTAATGCGCCGCAGGTCCATCCATAAGTGACAGATTACTCCGTCTTTCCCAACTCCCTCATGCGAGAGAATCGCATATCCGGTATTAGCATTCGTTTCCGAATGTTATCCCGGTCTTATGGGCAGGTTACCTACGTGTTACTCACCCGTCCGCCGCTAAGTCTCAAGGAAGCAAGCTTCCTATCAACTCCGCTCGACTTGCATGTATTAGGCACGCCGCCAGCGTTCGTCCTGAGCCAGGATCAAACTCTCCATGAAAGTTTGTCTTGCTCATTACTGAAGTTTTTTCTATGCGAGAATCGCTAGATAAAATCTTCTATTTCGCTTTTATCAATGTTGACCGACGGGGCGGCAACATTGATGGCAGTTCTTACTCGTTGTTCAGTTTTCAAGGATCAATTTCTTTTCCCTCGTCACCAGCAATCTCTCGCGGCG
>NZ_BOSE01000033.1 GCF_018403185.1 Paenibacillus montaniterrae | reverse complement strand
CCGGATCGACGCTTGCTTACAGCTCCCCGAGGCAGTATCGTTGTTCGCCACGTCCTTCTTCGGCTCCTAGTGCCTAGGCATCCTCCGTGCGCTCTTACTAGCTTAACCTAGTTAAATTTCAAACATGCGTTTGAACTCGATTCGCTTTGGATGTTTCTTGCTTTCTTATCCAGTTTTCAAGGTACAAGTTGTGTCTTCCGTTAAGAAGAACACATTATAACGTTGCTCGGCTTTATCGGCCGGAAGATGAGTATATCATGCTTCAGCCTGACTTTGCAACTGGTATTTTCTTCTTTTGAAGAATCATTTGATCCTTCAAAACTGACAACGAGTGAGCGAACTAACTGCCTGAAGCGTTTCGCAGAAACGCACGTCGAAAGCATTCGCTTTGCGCTTCCTTGA
Source organism: Paenibacillus montaniterrae (assembly GCF_018403185.1). Lineage (GTDB taxonomy): Bacteria > Bacillota > Bacilli > Paenibacillales > Paenibacillaceae > Pristimantibacillus > Pristimantibacillus montaniterrae. The sequence goes on along the minus strand of NZ_BOSE01000033.1, from coordinate 130 downwards.
AACTTAAGGGTGATCCTCAAGGGATCTGATGATCTTCGACTCGGAAGATCGTGTTCTCTTAGAAAGGAGGTGATCCAGCCGCACCTTCCGATACGGCTACCTTGTTACGACTTCACCCCAATCATCTACC
>NZ_BOSE01000031.1 GCF_018403185.1 Paenibacillus montaniterrae | reverse complement strand
TGAGGCATACCAGGGGAACTGAAACATCTAAGTACCCTGAGGAAGAGAAAACAAAAGTGATTCCGTCAGTAGCGGCGAGCGAACGCGGATTAGCCCAAACCAGAGAGCTTGCTCTCTGGGGTTGTAGGACAGCTCACATGGAGTGACAAAGGTGTAGGTTAGGTGAAGAGGTCTGGAAAGGCCCGCTAGAAGAGGTAAAAGCCCTGTAGCCCAAAACCTGCACCCTCCGAGCTGGATCCTGAGTACGGCGGGACACGTGAAACCCCGTCGGAATCCGGCAGGACCATCTGCCAAGGCTAAATACTCCCTAGTGACCGATAGTGAAGCAGTACCGTGAGGGAAAGGTGAAAAGCACCGCGGGAGCGGAGTGAAAAAGAACCTGAAACCGTGCGCTTACAAGAAGTCAGAGCCCATTATAGGGGTGATGGCGTGCCTTTTGTAGAATGAACCGGCGAGTTACGTTTGCATGCAAGGTTAAGTTGGAAAGACGGAGCCGCAGCGAAAGCGAGTCTGAATAGGGCGACAGAGTATGCAGGCGTAGACCCGAAACCGTGTGATCTACCCCTGTCCAGGGTGAAGGTGCGGTAACACGCACTGGAGGCCCGAACCCACGCACGTTGAAAAGTGCGGGGATGAGGTGGGGGTAGCGGAGAAATTCCAATCGAACTCGGAGATAGCTGGTTCTCCCCGAAATAGCTTTAGGGCTAGCCTCGGAGTAGAGTATCATGGAGGTAGAGCACTGATTGGGTGCGGGGCCCGCCAAGGGTTACCAAGTCTAGTCAAACTCCGAATGCCATTGATATGTTATCCGGGAGTCAGACCGTGAGTGCTAAGATCCATGGTCAAGAGGGAAACAGCCCAGATCATCAGCTAAGGTCCCCAAGTGTGTGTTAAGTGGGAAAGGATGTGGAGTTGCACAGACAACCAGGATGTTGGCTTAGAAGCAGCCACCATTTAAAGAGTGCGTAATAGCTCACTGGTCGAGTGACTCTGCGCCGAAAATGTAACGGGGCTAAACACACCACCGAAGCTATGGCATGT
>NZ_BOSE01000030.1 GCF_018403185.1 Paenibacillus montaniterrae | reverse complement strand
CATGACTTATGCAGTTCACGAGATTAACTGGTAATGGTGAGAATCTTTCCTTGAATAAACGGGCCACCAATACATAGCAAGCTGCGACGGCCAAAATTCAGAAATAAGTGTTGCAAAACGGCGTACTTCTGTGTCAAAATCAAGATAGATTCGTTCAGATCCCTTGTGGTGTCTGAACCGAACCTGGCAACGAGTGTGGAAGAAGCCGTTAACCATTTCGCCGTGGGTGCAGCTTTCATCACTCGTTTTTTCTTTGTTTACATACCATAAAGCATAGGAAAGCAAGGTTTCGGCAGCAAAGACCATTTCCAGATGCGCGATTTGATGTGCTTCCGAAGTCGAATGGCATGCTTCAAAGCCTAGCTCCTGTTTGGCTGCGCGAAAGAAAACCTCAATCCGCCACCGTTTTTCATAGACGGCGAGTACTTCGCGAGGCGCATCACAGCGGTTGCTAATGAGTAAATACGCCCCTTTGTAGGTGGCGGGATCTTCTTCTGTGCTAGCGTGGTCAGCCTTCGTCTCCTCCTCGTTCATTCGAATAGCCGCGACGGCGGCGATCGGTACGAGGCGGTTCTTGGTCACCAGTTGGCCCTTGCGGCCAAGGGTTTCGTATGGAAGCTTCATGTAAATGCCATCAATGGCAACGGCGGACAACCCATTGCCGGAAGTCAGACGCTTGTACGACTCGACGATGAGCTGCCGGGGTGAAACCGGTACAAAGCGATCACGCCTCCCCGGTTGTTGGATCTTACGGTAGAGCGCGGTGTTGCGCTTGGCCTTGGTCACCCAGTCGAAGGAATGGGCCTGCAGAAATACGAAAAATGCTTTATTTAGATACCATCGATCCATCGCCACCCATAGTCGACACGAGACCGACTCGCGCAGCATGAGAAGCATCTGCTTCGCAAGATCAAACTTGCTTAGCCCCTCGGTATCCTCATCGGGCTTGCGCCAAATGCTAGAGAAGAGCGGATACTCCAGCCCATTCTTACACACCGCTTGCAAGACAACCAGATTCATGCACCAGCCATAGGACTTGGTAGAGGCATCAAAAAGCCTGGACAGAAACGGCAGCTT
>NZ_BOSE01000029.1 GCF_018403185.1 Paenibacillus montaniterrae | reverse complement strand
CTGCATGAAGTCGGAATTGCTAGTAATCGCGGATCAGCATGCCGCGGTGAATACGTTCCCGGGTCTTGTACACACCGCCCGTCACACCACGAGAGTTTACAACACCCGAAGCCGGTGGGGTAACCCGTAAGGGAGCCAGCCGTCGAAGGTGGGGTAGATGATTGGGGTGAAGTCGTAACAAGGTAGCCGTATCGGAAGGTGCGGCTGGATCACCTCCTTTCTAAGAGAACACGATCTTCCGAGTTGAAGATCATCAGATCCCTTGAGGATCACCCTTAAAGGCAGTTAGTTCGCTCACTCGTTGTCAGTTTTGAAGGATCAAACGATTCTTCCATAAGTAAATCGTTTGGTGGCGATAGCGGAGGGGAACCACACGTTCCCATCTCGAACACGACCGTTAAGCCCTCCAGCGCCGATGGTACTTGGACCGCAGGGTCCTGGGAGAGTAGGACGTCGCCAAGCGGTTGAGGGCCTTTAGCTCAGCTGGTTAGAGCGCACCCCTGATAAGGGTGAGGTCGGTGGTTCGAGTCCACTAAGGCCCACCATAACAACTTAAACCCATTCAAAAAGTAGTTGGGGCCCCCGAAAAGTAATCGGATTACAATTCGGAGCTTAAACGTCACTTTTTGGGGTGAATATGGGGCCATAGCTCAGCTGGGAGAGCGCCTGCCTTGCAAGCAGGAGGTCAGCGGTTCGATCCCGCTTGGCTCCACCAAGAAGATTTTTAACTTGTACCTTGAAAACTGGATAAGAAAGCAAGAAACATCCAAAGCGAATCGAGTTCAAACGATTGTTTGAAATTTAACTAGGTTAAGCTAGTAAGAGCGCACGGAGGATGCCTAGGCACTAGGAGCCGAAGAAGGACGTGGCGAACAACGATACTGCCTCGGGGAGCTGTAAGCAAGCGTCGATCCGGGGATTTCCGAATGGGGAAACCCAGCTGTTGTAATAGACAGTTACAGTTAGCTGAATTCATAGGCTAGCGTGAGGCATACCAGGGGAACTGAAACATCTAAGTACCCTGAGGAAGAGAAAACAAAAGTGATTCCGTCAGTAGCGGCGAGCGAACGCGGATTAGCCCAAACCAGAGAGCTTGCTCTCTGGGGTTGTAG
>NZ_BOSE01000027.1 GCF_018403185.1 Paenibacillus montaniterrae | reverse complement strand
TACGTATATGCGCATCATCGCGGGTTCTTTCAATCCACGCACTCGCATGGAGTGCGACAAGAGCATATGCTGCAGCGCAGCGGCATTACCGACCTTCAATCCACGCACTCGCATGGAGTGCGACCTAAGCCGAGAAATCGGAGCCTATACATTTGACCTTTCAATCCACGCACTCGCATGGAGTGCGACTTTGGCTAATATTATATTATACCTCTGTTACGTACTTTCAATCCACGCACTCGCATGGAGTGCGACGTATCAAGGTAACTTCGGAGTATTCGTTGGGACTTTCAATCCACGCACTCGCATGGAGTGCGACCATATTCCCGCATAGTTGGGATGTAGGCCCTTAACTTTCAATCCACGCACTCGCATGGAGTGCGACCATATTCCCGCATAGTTGGGATGTAGGCCCTTAACTTTCAATCCACGCACTCGCATGGAGTGCGACTTTGAACGTTAAAAACACCTTATTATCAATCAACTTTCAATCCACGCACTCGCATGGAGTGCGACAGCCAACACATTTTGCCCTTACATAGCATGCATTTGCAAACGCTTTAGTGCGGATCAGTTTAAATGTACCATATTTCAGAGACAATTTCACCCTAAAATTGCCGAAAACCCTTATTTTATGCGAGGTGCGGATCTCCCTGGGTTTTTATGTGAGCTTCCGATCCGCACCATCCTGCAAGGCAAACAGGCTTACAGCCACCATCTCGATTGGCGACTGAAAGCCTTGCCTTACTTAATCTTTTATTGACGAGTTAGTTCTGTAGCGCAGACTGATGGACTTTCAATCTGCGTATTCTCGTAGGAAGCGATCTGACCCAGTTCCTTGTCTGTTCCTAATCGGAACCTTTTAATTCACGCATCCGCGTAGGATGCGACGACACCATGATGAAAAACTTCGGAATCACTACCGATCTTTCAATCCACGCATCCGCGTAGGATGCGACTTTGCCGATCCAAGTAAAGGCCTTGCCGATTGGCTTCTTTCAATCCACGCATCCGCGTAGGATGCGACACTATTCAATTAAAAAACAATGGTAGGTTTGCTCACTTTCAATCCACGCATCCGCGTAGGATGCGACCGTACTGTCGTTAGCTGAGCAAATTAAAGCGTCAACCTTTCAATCCACGCATCCGCGTAGGATGCGACTATTCGCCTAGACGAAGCCGACATACTGCATCTAACTTTCAATCCACGCATCCGCGTAGGATGCGACAGGTGGACAAAGAT
>NZ_BOSE01000026.1 GCF_018403185.1 Paenibacillus montaniterrae | reverse complement strand
TTTAGGATAAGCCCTCGACCGATTAGTACTGGTCAGCTCCATGCATTGCTGCACTTCCACCCCCAGCCTATCAACCTCGTCGTCTTCAAGGGGTCTTACTAGTTGGGAAATCTCATCTTGAGGGGGGCTTCACGCTTAGATGCTTTCAGCGCTTATCCCTTCCGTACTTGGCTACCCAGCGGTGCTCCTGGCGGAACAACTGGTACACCAGCGGTACGTCCATCCCGGTCCTCTCGTACTAAGGACAGCTCCTCTCAAATTTCCTACGCCCGCGACAGATAGGGACCGAACTGTCTCACGACGTTCTGAACCCAGCTCGCGTACCGCTTTAATGGGCGAACAGCCCAACCCTTGGGACCTACTTCAGCCCCAGGATGCGATGAGCCGACATCGAGGTGCCAAACCTCCCCGTCGATGTGGACTCTTGGGGGAGATAAGCCTGTTATCCCCAGGGTAGCTTTTATCCGTTGAGCGATGGCCCTTCCATTCGGTACCACCGGATCACTAAGCCCGACTTTCGTCCCTGCTCGACTTGTTGGTCTCGCAGTCAAGCTCCCTTCTGCCTTTACACTCTTCGAATGATTTCCAACCATTCTGAGGGAACCTTTGGGCGCCTCCGTTACATTTTAGGAGGCGACCGCCCCAGTCAAACTGCCCGCCTGACACGGTCCCTTCACCAGCTTCATGGTGACAGGTTAGAACTCCGATACGATCAGGGTGGTATCCCAACGGCGCCTCCACACAAGCTGGCGCTCATGCTTCGTAGGCTCCCACCTATCCTGTACAGATCGTACCAAAGTCCAATATCAAGCTGCAGTAAAGCTCCATGGGGTCTTTCCGTCTTGTCGCGGGTAACCTGCATCTTCACAGGTATTAAAATTTCACCGGATCTCTCGTTGAGACAGCGCCCAATTCGTTACGCCATTCGTGCGGGTCAGAATTTACCTGACAAGGAATTTCGCTACCTTAGGACCGTTATAGTTACGGCCGCCGTTTACTGGGGCTTCGGTTCACAGCTTCGGATTGCTCCTAACCGCTCCCCTTAACCTTCCAGCACCGGGCAGGCGTCAGCCCGTATACGTCGTCTTACGACTTTGCACAGACCTGTGTTTTTGCTAAACAGTCGATTGGGCCTTTTCACTGCGGCCCCCTCGGGCTATTCACCCTACCGGGGCACCCCTTCTCCCGAAGTTACGGGGTCATTTTGCCGAGTTCCTTAACGAGAGTTCTTCCGCGCGCCTTAGCATGCTCTGCTCGCCTACCTGTGTCGGTTTGCGGTACGGGCACCT
>NZ_BOSE01000025.1 GCF_018403185.1 Paenibacillus montaniterrae | reverse complement strand
TGGAGTGCTACGATAAAAATGCAGTCGCAAAACCCCCTCATATGAAATAGAATGAAAGCTGACGAGGGAGTTGAGCACGAATGAAAAGATATGACAAAGCATTTAAAGAAGAAGCCGTAAGATTAAGTCATGAGGTTGGACCAAAGAAAGCTGCTGAGCAGTTAGGCATCTCCTACTACACCCTGCAGGAATGGAGAAAGCGAAAAAACCTGCATGGCGAAGGAGCACATATTGGGAGCGGACACGCTTATGCAGCTGCCAATAAAACCTCACGCGAAATGGAATTAGAAAAAGAAATCGTCGAGTTGCGCCGTGCAAATGAAATATTGAAGGATGCACTCGGTTTTTTCGCAAAAGACCGGAAGCGGTAAAGACCTGCCAGCTCTATGCTTACATCCGTGAACGACGGGATCAGTGGACCGTCAAGGCGATGTGCCACGTACTTGCTGTCAGTGAATCGGGCTATTACCGTAGCCTGAAGCCCTCACTCAAACAGGAGCGGCAGTACCTTCTTCTGGTCAAAATCAACGAAATCATGGGAGAGCATGAAGACAACCGCAATTACGGTGTTCAGCGTATTCTGCTGGCGCTGGCGCAACGCGAGATCACGACCAGCTACAGCACTGTCTACCGCATCATGAAGAAGCATGGCCTGCTGAAGAAAGCCAAGCGTCATCCAAGCAGCCTTACACGCGAGGATGCCGCAGCTCAAAAGAGCGAGAACCTGATCCAGAGAGACTTCAGCGCCTCAGCACCCAACCAAAAGTGGTTAGCCGATATTACGGAGATCCCTTGTTCAGATGGCAAGCTATATCTGTCCGCCATACTGGATTGTTTTAACGGAGAGATCGTAGGCTTGGCCATGGACGACAACATGCGCAAAGAGCTCTGCATCCAAGCCTTCGAGAACGCCTGTAAAGCAAGTAATACTCGCGGCATGATTTTTCACAGCGATCGAGGCAGCCAATTCACGAGTCATGCTTTTCGGGAGAGTCTAGCTAAACGGGATGCCATTCAGAGCATGAGCGGTACAGGTCGTTGCTATGATAACGCAAGGATGGAAAGCTTTTTTGCTACGCTAAAGAAAGAGAAGCTGTACAAGCTTAACACAGAGCGCTATCCGATGGTCGAGATGAAATCGATCATCTTCAGATACATCATGGTCTACTACAACAGACAGCGGATCTACACCTCTAATCAAGGAGGCTGGCCGCCAGCTATTTATCGCGAAAAAATGCTGTCAAAGGCAGCGCAGACAATGAGGGTTTCTGCATGAGTGTGTTTTCGAACTGCACTTTTCTTGACAACTCCA
>NZ_BOSE01000024.1:939-1548 GCF_018403185.1 Paenibacillus montaniterrae | reverse complement strand
CATGTCACCAGTGCAAATGAGATAGTGAGTTACATAAACAATATACTTTGTGCTTTTTTTACTGCGCTGGTACATTTTAATGAAAGCAACTAAAAGGGAATCCCAAAATTGCATTTAGGGGGTCAGGCCAGGGCAATCTGTTGGGATATTTAATGACACACCTGGGGAGACTTTACAATAACTCTTTTTAAATCCATCTCCATTTAACTGGCTCTTAAAAGTTTGTACCATGATAATTTACTATCCAGGCAACAGCACAGACTAGACGAGCGCGAACCCCTTAACAGGCTAAGTGCGAGCGGATCCCCCGGGCCATACTAGTACTGGATGCATCTGCAGGATATCGCGGCCGCTCTAAACGTGGTAAATTGTTAACTCCGAGCTAGACTTCAGGTGGCCGTATTTATCAGATTTCCTCGTTGTGTCCTCAGAAAAAAATGCCAATACCACTTTCAGCTGTGAATATCCACCATGAAGGGCAAGACATGCTCATAATTAACTGTCAGGCAGGCCAGGCCTTCAGCTACAACGACCTTGAATTGGTTTATTCTGCTTGTCCTCTATAAGTTTGCCAGAGGGAATCACACATGAGCCAAACCTATTGAAGAA
>NZ_BOSE01000024.1:452-929 GCF_018403185.1 Paenibacillus montaniterrae | reverse complement strand
GATCCCCTGGGCCATACTAGTACTGGATGCATCTGCAGGATATCGCGGCCGCAGAAGACCTAAGCTAGCGTTTAGAGTGCAATTTTGTCAGCAGCCATACTCTAAGCCCTGTTTTTAAGTACCCAGGAAGCCAGAATAGTCTTGAGAAGGGAGGAAATTGCTGGGCAGCATTATGAGCATTATCAACACTTTTTTTCATGGAGGAAGTAAGTACAGGCAAAGCCAGATGAATTACGTTTAGAGCTGTGGAGGTCATTAAGACCCTGAATAATTGCTTTGATGGACCCATGCTGCCACAAAAAAAGATATAGGGGGCTGCCTTTATCCATGACATATAGCCACATCGGAGACATTTAATGATGCAATTTGAGCCCTGTGCCGAAGCTCAGTACCATATTACATGCCTCAAAGTGGTATCCAACCGTTAACTACAAATTAGAAACGTATACGGATCCCCCGGGCCATACTAGTACTGGA
>NZ_BOSE01000024.1:0-442 GCF_018403185.1 Paenibacillus montaniterrae | reverse complement strand
CACAATATATCAAAGCCACCAAACATCCGGCCATCTATTCCGCTCTTCTCATGTTGGTTGTGAATATGTAATGCAGTCCAGGCTTCGTAGAACACAATGATCTAATAGAGGTGCATAAGTTGTGCAGAACCCTTGGAGTCTCATGGAATCGCGAATGGTCTCTAGGATCCCCCGGGCCATACTAGTACTGGATGCATCTGCAGGATATCGCGGCCGCCATCTGCCCTACGTTTGAGGGTTATAAGCTGGGTAGTATTACTCCTACTAACGGGCTGCATACCTCCATCTTCTAGCAGGTGTGGTCAGCTTCTCAGTGTAATCGGAAGGGACCTGTGAAAAAAAGGTTCAAAAGCACTGATGGGCAAGTGTTCTCCAGACGGTCTTAGAACGGACATTAGCGGTTTTGACAGATAAGGATCCCCCGGGCCATACTAGTACTGGA
>NZ_BOSE01000023.1 GCF_018403185.1 Paenibacillus montaniterrae | reverse complement strand
GCAGATGCATCCAGTACTAGTATGGCCCGGGGGATCCTTGGACCGTTAATTCATATATCGAAGTAGCAGGTTGTTGCCCCGCCTGATGTTGCCACTACTTGCTCATGACAGTTTTTTTAGGCAATGCAAACTACTATTTGATATTTTTTTCCAAGTACAGTTGTAGGGTACTCCTTATACTGATTCTTCTGAGCCTGTACGGGGAGCATTAGGTACTGATGTAGTAGGAGTTGAGCTTCACAAATTCACCAGGTAAGCCCAAATTTATTTTCTGCTTGGACAGGTCCACCTCACATGGGTCTGTCTAATATATTAAAAGAGGGATTTTCTTTGCTGTATTGCAGCCCAGTATATCTGTTACTTACAGTAGTAGTCCATTATTGCTGGCCTAGGGGCTTTTGCTCCTACACGAACACCACTCTGTAAAATTTGAGGTCGTCCTTAGAGTCAAACCATTCATGGAGCGCTCTGTGCATCTACCAACTATCGCTAAGCATTCACTTGGTTGGTTTAAGTGGAGGCAACTCCATTATCTTCTAGCATACCCTTCCCAGGCTACATGTAGAAAGAGATCTGTTGGGCCCCACTATTTTTTCACCCAGGGAAGCCTACTTTAGTTATAGCTTGCCAGAGATTTTCTGTGTCATGTAGAAGTCATCCACTTTTAACACCAGGAGGTGGATGTGGGGCCAGGAAATATGTCAATAACGATACGGGACTTCTAACAGTGACTCGCGGCCGCGATATCCTGCAGATGCATCCAGTACTAGTATGGCCCGGGGGATCCTTAAGTCGTGTCCTTCTCCTACGATCTTGTGAACGATGGATATTTTCTTTCTAAACTTTAAACAAACAGTGGAGAGATGTTGTTGTGTGTGGAACGACGCTTAGCCTACCGAGGAAGATCCAGACTACAATAGAATATGTGGCCAAAACTCTCCGCAACTTCAGCAGCAAAAAGGATATTATTGACATAACCTCCTCACAAAAAGTACACAAATGGCTAAATAACAGAGCCCCTCTTTTTACTAGGGAAATGGTGGATGTGGACTTTAGAATTTAAGATAATAAAGCTCTTGATCCCAATGTTATTTCCATGTGAGGGACATTAAATTGAGTAACCTTTGCCACATACCCTCTCCCAGAGTCCATTCTCTAAAACTTGAAGCTCCGCCCCTTTTTACGCACATTAGGCTTCCAATTACGGTCAATGGTCTTGAAGATTGGGAGCTTTTGAAGAGTAATAAGAACCATCACAAAAAGGAACCCAGAAGCCGGGAGTGTCTACCAAAAAAATTCAAGGGTTAAAAAAAAGTGACATTTTCTCCTGTTTTTTACACATGATTTTGAATGCTGATGGGTCCACGTCCAGCTCTAAAGGTAGGTTCATGGTTCTCCAAAGTTGCTTTCTTGTCAGAATTGAGCCACATCAGGTAGGTGGGGAAGTAGATCAGTGAGGATGCTTCACATGTGTGGGCACTGGGAACAGAATGCTTCAATAACACGAGCTGACGAGGGCCCGCTATGAAAAAAAAGATTCTCTGTGCCCCCTGGCGCCTCCGCACTTAAAGAATTGATGACCGTGCGGCCGCGATATCCTGCAGATGCATCCAGTACTAGTATGGCCC
>NZ_BOSE01000022.1 GCF_018403185.1 Paenibacillus montaniterrae | reverse complement strand
TTCATGTTAAGTCTCATTCCTTTCGCTGTGCTCAAGGCACAAAAATACAATGAAAGTTGCACCATCAACCCTACCGTTTGATGATATAATGTACTCGGATAAGCAGATATACTACAGAGCACGGGGAGGTGAGTGGTGCAGTTCATTACTGCCCGCATGTTAAGATGTGCCGTTTGCTATTTCAAGTACAAATAAGTGTGCCATAGAGCACGGAAACTAATCCTTGTATAAACAATTCCCGTTTATTACGTAGCAAACAGTCAATGTCTGCTTATTCCACTATAAACTCTGCGGGGATGTGTTTATGCTCAAAATTGTTCACCCTATTTGCTGTGGAATTGATGTCCACAAAAAGTTTGTTGTTGCAACGGTTGGTACGACTACCCAATCGGGTATTACAGAATACCAAACCAAGCAATTTTCAACCTTTACAGAGGATTTAATCCGTCTTTTAGATTGGTTAAAGTCCCAATCTTGCATCCATGTCTGTATGGAGTCTACAGGCAAGTACTGGCATCCTGTTTTTAATATTTTGGAGGAATACTGCACGGTTGTTGTCGCTAACCCCAAATATGTAAAGGGGATTCGCGGCAAGAAAACCGATAAAAAAGATTCAATATGGCTTTGTGATCTACACAAGCACGGTTTGGTTCCCAATAGTTTTATACCGCCCTTATTAATCCGTCAAATTCGTGATTTAATGCGGTATCGGTTTAAACTCATCAATTTTAAGTCAAGTGAGAAAAACCGTGTTCAAAACTCACTTACGGTTTCCAATATTATGATTTCCAATGTGGTTTCGGATACCTTTGGTGTAAGCTCGATGAACATTATTAATCACATCCTTGAGAATCCTGATGATCAAGATTTCGATCTTTCATCCATGCTTCACAAAAGTATGCAAAATAAAGCAGAGACCCTTACAAAATCCATTCATGGGAATTTGACAAAGCCGCAAGCAGATAAAATGCGTGTTTGTCTTGCTCATATGGAAAATATTGAAAATCATATCACGGATATTGAGAATGTTGTGTTAGAGTTAGTGCAGCCCTATTTACGGCAAATCGAAATTATTCTGTCTTTGCCAAGCATTAAAGATATTTTCACTGCCATTGCTATCATCGGTGAGATCGGTACGGACATGTCCGTATTTCACTCTTCCAAACATCTATGTTCATGGGCTGGACTTACTCCACAAAACAATGAAAGTGCTGGCAAGAAAAAATCGGTCCGCGTTTCGCGAGCTGGCGTCTACATCAAGCCCTTGTTAGTGCAATGTGCAAATGCCGCGATTAAAAGCAAAAAGTGTACGTATTTCAAAGTCCGATATGACCAAATCAAGAAACGTCGAGGTCATAAAAAAGCGATTATTGCGATTGCACACATGCTTCTCAATTGCATCTATCATATGCTTAATAAGAATGAGACTTTTAACTACGAATTATACGAAATGGACTCCAAACCCAAACCAACTTATGCCCCTCAGATCACTGAGGAAATGGCAATACGTTACCTGCAAACTTTGGGCTACCAAATACCCCACATGCCCATTAAAATGTGAACCTCCATATAACGAAAATTTTTTAAAAGCCACTTTTAGTAGGCTTATTTTGTTATGCCCACTTTTTTCTCAGCAGTTACTTTAGCATTCTTTCAAACTA
>NZ_BOSE01000021.1 GCF_018403185.1 Paenibacillus montaniterrae | reverse complement strand
TCAGCAATCTTAAACTTCTTAGACGAATCACCAGAACGGAAAACATCCTTCATAGAAATTTCACGCGGCGGCAAGTTGCCATACAAAACAGGGTCGCCAGCAATATCGGTATAAGTCAAAGCACCTTTAGCGTTAAGGTACTGAATCTCTTTAGTCGCAGTAGGCGGAAAACGAACAAGCGCAAGAGTAAACATAGTGCCATGCTCAGGAACAAAGAAACGCGGCACAGAATGTTTATAGGTCTGTTGAACACGACCAGAAAACTGGCCTAACGACGTTTGGTCAGTTCCATCAACATCATAGCCAGATGCCCAGAGATTAGAGCGCATGACAAGTAAAGGACGGTTGTCAGCGTCATAAGAGGTTTTACCTCCAAATGAAGAAATAACATCATGGTAACGCTGCATGAAGTAATCACGTTCTTGGTCAGTATGCAAATTAGCATAAGCAGCTTGCAGACCCATAATGTCAATAGATGTGGTAGAAGTCGTCATTTGGCGAGAAAGCTCAGTCTCAGGAGGAAGCGGAGCAGTCCAAATGTTTTTGAGATGGCAGCAACGGAAACCATAACGAGCATCATCTTGATTAAGCTCATTAGGGTTAGCCTCGGTACGGTCAGGCATCCACGGCGCTTTAAAATAGTTGTTATAGATATTCAAATAACCCTGAAACAAATGCTTAGGGATTTTATTGGTATCAGGGTTAATCGTGCCAAGAAAAGCGGCATGGTCAATATAACCAGTAGTGTTAACAGTCGGGAGAGGAGTGGCATTAACACCATCCTTCATGAACTTAATCCACTGTTCACCATAAACGTGACGATGAGGGACATAAAAAGTAAAAATGTCTACAGTAGAGTCAATAGCAAGGCCACGACGCAATGGAGAAAGACGGAGAGCGCCAACGGCGTCCATCTCGAAGGAGTCGCCAGCGATAACCGGAGTAGTTGAAATGGTAATAAGACGACCAATCTGACCAGCAAGGAAGCCAAGATGGGAAAGGTCATGCGGCATACGCTCGGCGCCAGTTTGAATATTAGACATAATTTATCCTCAAGTAAGGGGCCGAAGCCCCTGCAATTAAAATTGTTGACCACCTACATACCAAAGACGAGCGCCTTTACGCTTGCCTTTAGTACCTCGCAACGGCTGCGGACGACCAGGGCGAGCGCCAGAACGTTTTTTACCTTTAGACATTACATCACTCCTTCTGCACGTAATTTTTGACGCACGTTTTCTTCTGCGTCAGTAAGAACGTCAGTGTTTCCTGCGCGTACACGCAAGGTAAACGCGAACAATTCAGCGGCTTTAACCGGACGCTCGACGCCATTAATAATGTTTTCCGTAAATTCAGCGCCTTCCATGATGAGACAGGCCGTTTGAATGTTGACGGGATGAACATAATAAGCAATGACGGCAGCAATAAACTCAACAGGAGCAGGAAAGCGAGGGTATCCTACAAAGTCCAGCGTACCATAAACGCAAGCCTCAACGCAGCGACGAGCACGAGAGCGGTCAGTAGCAATCCAAACTTTGTTACTCGTCAGAAAATCGAAATCATCTTCGGTTAAATCCAAAACGGCAGAAGCCTGAATGAGCTTAATAGAGGCCAAAGCGGTCTGGAAACGTACGGATTGTTCAGTAACTTGACTCATGATTTCTTACCTATTAGTGGTTGAACAGCATCGGACTCAGATAGTAATCCACGCTCTTTTAAAATGTCAACAAGAGAATCTCTACCATGAACAAAATGTGACTCATATCTAAACCAGTCCTTGACGAACGTGCCAAGCATATTAAGCCACTTCTCCTCATCCAACGCGTCAGTTTTTGACAGAATCGTTAGTTGATGGCGAAAGGTCGCAAAGTAAGAGCTTCTCGAGCTGCGCAAGGATAGGTCGAATTTTCTCATTTTCCGCCAGCAGTCCACTTCGATTTAATTCGTAAACAAGCAGTAGTAATTCCTGCTTTATCAAGATAATTTTTCGACTCATCAGAAATATCCGAAAGTGTTAACTTCTGCGTCATGGAAGCGATAAAACTCTGCAGGTTGGATACGCCAATCATTTTTATCGAAGCGCGCATAAATTTGAGCAGATTTGTCGTCACAGGTTGCGCCGCCAAAACGTCGGCTACAGTAACTTTTCCCAGCCTCAATCTCATCTCTCTTTTTGCGTTCTGCTTCAATATCTGGTTGAACGGCGTCGCGTCGTAACCCAGCTTGGTAAGTTGGATTAAGCACTCCGTGGACAGATTTGTCATTGTGAGCATTTTCATCCCGAAGTTGCGGCTCATTCTGATTCTGAACAGCTTCTTGGGAAGTAGCGACAGCTTGGTTTTTAGTGAGTTGTTCCATTCTTTAGCTCCTAGACCTTTAGCAGCAAGGTCCATATCTGACTTTTTGTTAACGTATTTAGCCACATAGAAACCAACAGCCATATAACTGGTAGCTTTAAGCGGCTCACCTTTAGCATCAACAGGCCACAACCAACCAGAACGTGAAAAAGCGTCCTGCGTGTAGCGAACTGCGATGGGCATACTGTAACCATAAGGCCACGTATTTTGCAAGCTATTTAACTGGCGGCGATTGCGTACCCGACGACCAAAATTAGGGTCAACGCTACCTGTAGGAAGTGTCCGCATAAAGTGCACCGCATGGAAATGAAGACGGCCATTAGCTGTACCATACTCAGGCACACAAAAATACTGATAGCAGTCGGCGTGTGAATCATTAGCCTTGCGACCCTCGGCAGCAAGAACCATACGACCAATATCACGAAAATAGTCACGCAAAGCATTGGGATTATCATAAAACGCCTCTAATCGGTCGTCAGCCAACGTGAGAGTGTCAAAAACGATAAACCAACCATCAGCATGAGCCTGTCGCATTGCATTCATCAAACGCTGAATAGCAAAGCCTCTACGCGATTTCATAGTGGAGGCCTCCAGCAATCTTGAACACTCATCCTTAATACCTTTCTTTTTGGGGTAATTATACTCATCGCGAATATCCTTAAGAGGGCGTTCAGCAGCCAGCTTGCGGCAAAACTGCGTAACCGTCTTCTCGTTCTCTAAAAACCATTTTTCGTCCCCTTCGGGGCGGTGGTCTATAGTGTTATTAATATCAAGTTGGGGGAGCACATTGTAGCATTGTGCCAATTCATCCATTAACTTCTCAGTAACAGATACAAACTCATCACGAACGTCAGAAGCAGCCTTATGGCCGTCAACATACATATCACCATTATCGAACTCAACGCCCTGCATACGAAAAGACAGAATCTCTTCCAAGAGCTTGATGCGGTTATCCATCTGCTTATGGAAGCCAAGCATTGGGGATTGAGAAAGAGTAGAAATGCCACAAGCCTCAATAGCAGGTTTAAGAGCCTCGATACGCTCAAAGTCAAAATAATCAGCGTGACATTCAGAAGGGTAATAAGAACGAACCATAAAAAAGCCTCCAAGATTTGGAGGCATGAAAACATACAATTGGGAGGGTGTCAATCCTGACGGTTATTTCCTAGACAAATTAGAGCCAATACCATCAGCTTTACCGTCTTTCCAGAAATTGTTCCAAGTATCGGCAACAGCTTTATCAATACCATGAAAAATATCAACCACACCAGAAGCAGCATCAGTGACGACATTAGAAATATCCTTTGCAGTAGCGCCAATATGAGAAGAGCCATACCGCTGATTCTGCGTTTGCTGATGAACTAAGTCAACCTCAGCACTAACCTTGCGAGTCATTTCTTTGATTTGGTCATTGGTAAAATACTGACCAGCCGTTTGAGCTTGAGTAAGCATTTGGCGCATAATCTCGGAAACCTGCTGTTGCTTGGAAAGATTGGTGTTTTCCATAATAGACGCAACGCGAGCAGTAGACTCCTTCTGTTGATAAGCAAGCATCTCATTTTGTGCATATACCTGGTCTTTCGTATTCTGGCGTGAAGTCGCCGACTGAATGCCAGCAATCTCTTTTTGAGTCTCATTTTGCATCTCGGCAATCTCTTTCTGATTGTCCAGTTGCATTTTAGTAAGCTCTTTTTGATTCTCAAATCCGGCGTCAACCATACCAGCAGAGGAAGCATCAGCACCAGCACGCTCCCAAGCATTAAGCTCAGGAAATGCAGCAGCAAGATAATCACGAGTATCCTTTCCTTTATCAGCGGCAGACTTGCCACCAAGTCCAACCAAATCAAGCAACTTATCAGAAACGGCAGAAGTGCCAGCCTGCAACGTACCTTCAAGAAGTCCTTTACCAGCTTTAGCCATAGCACCAGAAACAAAACTAGGGACGGCCTCATCAGGGTTAGGAACATTAGAGCCTTGAATGGCAGATTTAATACCAGCATCACCCATGCCTACAGTATTGTTATCGGTAGCAAGCACATCACCTTGAATGCCACCGGAGGCGGCTTTTTGACCGCCTCCAAACAATTTAGACATGGCGCCACCAGCAAGAGCAGAAGCAATACCGCCAGCAATAGCACCAAACATAAATCACCTCACTTAAGTGGCTGGAGACAAATAATCTCTTTAATAACCTGATTCAGCGAAACCAATCCGCGGCATTTAGTAGCGGTAAAGTTAGACCAAACCATGAAACCAACATAAACATTATTGCCCGGCGTACGGGGAAGGACGTCAATAGTCACACAGTCCTTGACGGTATAATAACCACCATCATGGCGACCATCCAAAGGATAAACATCATAGGCAGTCGGGAGGGTAGTCGGAACCGAAGAAGACTCAAAGCGAACCAAACAGGCAAAAAATTTAGGGTCGGCATCAAAAGCAATATCAGCACCAACAGAAACAACCTGATTAGCGGCGTTGACAGATGTATCCATCTGAATGCAATGAAGAAAACCACCATTACCAGCATTAACCGTCAAACTATCAAAATATAACGTTGACGATGTAGCTTTAGGTGTCTGTAAAACAGGTGCCGAAGAAGCTGGAGTAACAGAAGTGAGAACCAGCTTATCAGAAAAAAAGTTTGAATTATGGCGAGAAATAAAAGTCTGAAACATGATTAAACTCCTAAGCAGAAAACCTACCGCGCTTCGCTTGGTCAACCCCTCAGCGGCAAAAATTAAAATTTTTACCGCTTCGGCGTTATAACCTCACACTCAATCTTTTATCACGAAGTCATGATTGAATCGCGAGTGGTCGGCAGATTGCGATAAACGGTCACATTAAATTTAACCTGACTATTCCACTGCAACAACTGAACGGACTGGAAACACTGGTCATAATCATGGTGGCGAATAAGTACGCGTTCTTGCAAATCACCAGAAGGCGGTTCCTGAATGAATGGGAAGCCTTCAAGAAGGTGATAAGCAGGAGAAACATACGAAGGCGCATAACGATACCACTGACCCTCAGCAATCTTAAACTTCTTAGACGAATCACCAGAACGGAAAACATCCTTCATAGAAATTTCACGCGGCGGCAAGTTGCCATACAAAACAGGGTCGCCAGCAATATCGGTATAAGTCAAAGCACCTT
>NZ_BOSE01000020.1 GCF_018403185.1 Paenibacillus montaniterrae | reverse complement strand
CTACACCTCTAATCAAGGAGGCTGGCCGCCAGCTATTTATCGCGAAAAAATGCTGTCAAAGGCAGCGCAGACAATGAGGGTTTCTGCATGAGTGTGTTTTCGAACTGCACTTTTCTTGACAACTCCATTTCGATTGATTGGATTGCGCCCAACTTTCAATCCACGCACTCGCATGGAGTGCGACCTAAGAGTTGATAAGTGAATTAATCTCGAAAGACTCCTTTCAATCCACGCACTCGCATGGAGTGCGACAGCCCACATATTTTGCTCTTGCGTAGCAAGCATTTGCAAACGCTTTAGTGCGGATCGATTTAAATGTACCATAAACCGAGGATATTTTCACCCCAAAATTTCCAAAAACCCTTATTTTATGCGGGGTGCGGATCTCCTAGGGATTTTATGTGAGCTTCCGATCCGCACCAGATTACAATGAAAATAGGCTTTCAATCGCCTCACATTTTCAGTTAGCGACTAAAAGCCTGATTCTCATTTAATCTTTTATTGACCACAACCCAAGTACTCATATGGAATACTGCCGTATGCTTGGGATGTTCCCACTATCGTCATTGTTTTATCTTCGCATCCGCGTAGGATGCGACCCCCAATTACGCTGGCGCAGCAGCTTTTAATGTCTTTCAATCCACGCATCCGCGTAGGATGCGCCTTTAGCCCGCTTGCTACCGATGCTATTCCACATCTTTCAATCCACGCATCCGCGTAGGATGCGACGCTCGAGCTTCCGATTGCTGTCATGGTTTACAGCGGTGCTTTCAATCCACGCATCCGCGTAGGATGCGACGCCTTTATGCAATTTACGTGTGCCTAATTTGGGATCTTTCAATCCACGCATCCGCGTAGGATGCGACCCATTTTCAATTCATGAATACACTCCACTGGACAAATTCTTTCAATCCACGCATCCGCGTAGGATGCGACGATACGGTCTTGTGAAGTTTCCCTAATTATTCTCTTTCAATCCACGCATCCGCGTAGGATGCGACCTGTGGTAGTGGATGTAGAACCAATTTCGTAATTCTTTCAATCCACGCATCCGCGTAGGATGCGACAGCCCACACATTTTGCCCTTAAGCAGCAAGCATTTGCAAACGCTTTAGTGCGGATCGATTTAAATGTACCATAAATCGTGGCAATTTTCACCCTAAAATTGCCGAAAACCCTTATTTTATGCGAGGTGTGGATCTCCTAGGGATTTTATGTGCGCTTCCGATCCGCACCTGCATGAAAAATCTTCATCCAAAGATGACATCTAGCTGACCGTAACCAAAGGTTGTATTTCTCCCGATATGCAGTTTTCGAGCAGCTTTTAGCCAAGGAGTAAATGCAGAGAGCTCTCCTTCAAACGTCATCACGCCTAGCAGACCGCTCATATCCATCTTTTCTTCCCTGCGATTCGAATAGCGATGAATTTGAGTTACATATACGTCTAAAGTACGTTCAATTACATTTGCCGATTGATCCATTAATGAGGGAATGCTACTGGAATCGCAATAGCCCCCGTAGCGCTCAGTCAGCATTTCTATTCTTTTCGTGGTGTTACGAATGATCGTTGAAAAGTCCAGCTTCAACAGCATCTCCCCGCCTCTTCTTATCCTTAGAGGCGTAAGCAACTGTATCGAACACCAAGAGCAGTCTTCTTGAACGGTTTCGCTGAGTACCACACTGGCGGCTGCACTGGTATAAAACTCGCCAGCCTGCCAAATTGGCACATAACGCTCACCATGCAACACATTGATTAATTTAAATGGCTTTCGATTCGCACCCATCCCAAACTGTTTAACACTAGCAAGCGCCTCAACAACATCTTTCACATAGCTAGTTGCCGTTCCTAAAAGGATCAGTTGAAAGCTCAGGACATCTCCGGGCTTGTAGACTGGACGATATCTAGGCGGCTCTATAATATACGGATTTACAATATCCTGTTTCGCCCCGCCAAATTTGCGATTTTCAAATAGAAAGGAATATGCCTTACTGTTTGAGGTTAATGCCCACCCTACTACTCCGTGAAGGGTAGAGCCAAGATAGGCGGGCAGGTGAGTTGTCTCACAACATTCCAACTGAATTAGTAATGGCAAATATTCAAATTTAAACGGAGCAGAGTTTGAGTTCATTTCAGGTTATCCTCCAATATGATCTTTCAATCCACGCATCCGCGTAGGATGCGACATGCTGCGACAATTTGAGCGTCGAGATTGGCACTAACTTTCAATCCACGCATCCGCGTAGGATGCGACTACATCCTTTGTTTTTCAACTGGGTACAGTCGTTCACGCTTTCAATCCACGCATCCGCGTAGGATGCGACACGATTGGTTTCAAACCGATGACATCGAATCTATACTTTCAATCCACGCATCCGCGTAGGATGCGACAGCCCACACATTTCGCCCTTACACAGCAAGCATTTGCAAACGCTTTAGTGCGGATCGGTTTAAATCTACCATAAAACGAAGCAATTTTCACCCTAAAATCGCCGAAAGCCCTTATTTTATGCATGGTGCGGATCCCTCAGGAATTTTATGTGAGCTTCCGATCCGCACCATTTTTAATAACATCCTTTTAAACCACACCTGCTGTTAACTCGGGACAGCTTAATCATTCAATGTAATCTGAACAAGTCCATATGGAAGTGAATTTTCTCGATCAACATAAATTGCGCTTTTTTCCGCACTTTGTTCAAATACTTCTGCCCCAAATACTCTCGATAGCATTAGTCCCTTAAACCCACCAAGTAGTAGAAGACAGCTTTTACCGTCCTTTTTTTTCGCTGCTTCTATCCATGTAGCCAAGTTTTTCTGTACATCAATCAACTCTTGTTTTGAATCTTCATTCAACTGAAGATTCAAAACAGAGTCTACGTGTCTATCGAACTGTTCTAGCTTCTTTACTGTATTTTCTTGTGCTTTTTCAAAAAGAGTCTCCAGACCGTTTTCAGCACAAAAAATCTCACCTTTGTGGGTGGACTTTGCTTTAAGCATTTCAACAGCTACGTTCGGGAAAAAAATGTCCAATTTTCCTTGCTTATTATTAGCGTCTGTCGCATGCTGCAGCTTGTACAAATGGTGTAGCTCCACAGTTTCCTGATCCACAAATACATCATCAACCATAAGCTTTATTTCATTTTGAGAAGAAGCTGAGCTAATAGCTCCTTTGATAGATGAACCGGGAATATAATATTGTGTGTCTTGAGCAAGATAGCTCGTATAAGAGCCATACTGATAAAATGGATAAATAATTTTTATTGATTCGGCTTCACTAGGTGAAGTTCCTCTGTACTTTTGTTGAACTTGCTCCGGTTTGAAATCACCTGTTGCCAAATAGTACGCCTGCTGCTCGCGTGGAGATAAAACAAGTTTGGAAATCGTTTTAAGTTGGTAGTTATATTTTTCCAATGTCGCCACTCAGTTCACTCCCGTTAAAATCTATTCAATGGCAGCATAAAAGCTTTTCCAAATACAATGTCTCTAGGTTGAAATGGAGACTGTATGGATCTTCCGGCAGTTCTCCAGCCTTTATCTGCTCTTATTATACTTCCCGCTTCAATGTAGCTAATAAATCTCCCATTTATCCCTTTATCCCAGCCTTCAGCCAAATAATAGGGCCTGCGTTCAGACGTATATAGCTGCAATGTAGAATGTTCATAGTCAATTTGTTGCGGAAGCAGCATGCCAAGATTTAAAAAGACAATTGTTTCATCTGCAATAAAATTTGGTAGTAGTTCAACCTCTTTAATAATATACGTATTTAAGCCTTGAGACGCCCGCGCCCCCAAGAAAAATAACTGATTATGCTTACGAGCTGACTCCAACACCGCAATCAGTTCATCATGTTCTGCTCCATCATCCACGGCTAGATAAAAGCTAAACTCATTGATACTCATTCGCTCGCATCGATCTGCTCCTGCTTCAGTTATATTTATTTCAGGCACTGAATATACATTAGGCGGCAAGCCAGGCAAATTGTAGCGTCCGGCATCAAGAGCAGCATGAATTTGCTGTGATGATTCAACAAATACATAGGGGTAACTATCAAGTACGTTTTCAGGATTTGCCAGCATTTTATATAAATCCTCTTGCACTATAAAATTACGTTTTTTAATTTCCTTATAAATCTTCTTACCAGGCAAATTGCTTTCACGCTTCTTCTCACTTTTCTCTTCCGACGCTAACTTGTCCAATAAAAATTGACGAGGACAAGGCAAATACCCTTCCGGCAACAAATTAGAAACAGCGAAACATATTTCCTCTTTCAATATGTTAGAGACCAACCTGCTTGCATGTTCCGGTGAATACTGTTCAGAATATTTATAAATAAGTGCGCCAAATATTTTTTGAGAATCAGGAAGCTGAGTTGCACGACCAGTCAATGACATTTTAATTTTGTACGTTTTTACCATAGCTGGTTCACTCCTGTATCCCTTCAACTTTGATTCTACCGTACCCGCGACTTCCCGAATTGCCTAAACGATAAATACCTGAATTAAACTGCTCAATAGCGGTTATAACGAAATCTTTAATTTGAGTTATTGGCAAATTAAGTTGATCCATTTGGTAAAACAATATATTTCCTTCAAATGACACGCCAGGTCTAACAACTTTGTATGTTCTTGGGTTAGCAGTAACCGTAGGTGCAGTACTTTGATCGTTGTCTGGATGAATACTATTTTTAGAATCTATTGAAAAATAGCTTTCAATTGACGGAGGCATTAAAGCTGGAATATCCGCTAATTGAAGGTCGTTGAAAAGCAACTTAGGCGAATGATTAAAACCTTCAATTCCAAATAAACACTCTGCTGATACACGAGCAAGCTCTTTCTCAAAACGTTCCTTCATGCTGTTTCTTCGAGTTTTGAAATCTTCGTTATCACTTATATTCATCTCTTGCAGGCGTCTGAGGTTTTGCTCTTTTACCCTCTCCAAATATCCCTTGAAAGCTTCTTTAATTTCCTCACTGCCTGGTAATTCCTCTTGTCTCACAATCGTTCGCGACATACCTTTTATGCTTGAGGATGGAATATACGGTTTTCCTACATGATCGGTAACTGTATATAAATCGACTCCACCAATTTCAAAGGTTGTAGGAGAACCACCAATGAATAAATTAGACAATGTTGTAACTCTTATTGCTATTTTTTGTTGTTCCATTGTTTTACTCCCTTCTGTCCATTTCTTTTGTAAGAGTTGTTTCCTTTGGGTTTATTTCTATTTTTATCGTTGTTCTTGTTGTTCTGGCTCCCTCTACTCTTCGGGTATAAAATCTTATACTGTATAGATAGCTCTTTAAGCTGATAAAAAATAAGCAATGAATCCAAATAATCATCAAAATGATCGCTATGCCACAGCCTAGATTTCTCCATAACACGCTTAAACTTTGGCTTATCGAAATACAATCGCGGTGGCGCTTTGCTTTCCTGTTCATTTAGCTGCTCTAATTCAACTATTTCCTCTTTGCTTTGGAAATTAAGTGCTGCTATCATCTCAGCAAATTTATCAATGCTTATTGCCTTGCTCCTATAAAGCCTTTTAATTCTATGCAACATTGAACTTGAAAGATTTAATGTACGATAAACTTTTACATCATCTTTATTACTTGTTCCCTTTTTAGCAGGCTGTGTGCTATTAGGGTTGCGATAAGATTGTTCTTCTACAAACAATGCTCGTAGGTCTTTCGCTTCACTAAAGCTGATACCTGATCCACTAGTAGCTAAAAATTTCAACAAGCATTGTTCATACAAAAAACGCAGTGGATTATTAAATAACGTGCCACGAAGTCTTGATTTATGGTCCTTCGAAAAATCAGTTCTACTTTGTTTACTTAATTGGCTTGAACCATTCGGGCTAAAGCGAGGATCAGAAAAAACGAGCAGCAATCTTACGTAACTCTCTAAACGTTTCTGTTGCTCAGTTTGAATCAAAATTTTCTTGTTATAGCCTAATTCACCATTTTTCTTTTTATAAAATTCTTTTACAAAAAGCTGACTTACCAGAACTCCAAGTAATATCAACTCATTTTCTCGATCTTGTTGTGTTGAATTAGCTACACAATGTGGTAACAGATGATAGAAAATAACGTTACTATACTTAATCGGATTATTTTTTATCTTTTCATCAGTAATCTTCTCAAGAAAGCCATATAGAAAATGATGGGCAGTAAAACCTGAATGCATCATTTCCTTTAATCGTGTTACATCGCCAATAAAATGATTCCAGCTTGGCAAGTTAATCTTAGATCTTTCATTAGCACTTTTTATTACATCCTTGTCCGAATCATAAAGAACAAAACCATTAATACAAATTTTCATGCACGAATCTGATTTCTGCTGATTCTCCTTCAGCAATGCTGGAGCTGCTTTTGCGATATCTAGTTGCTGCTGTACGCGCTCGTTATAATACCGAATCGGCTCACGATTAAACGTAAACTCCACCCCAATACTCAAGGTTAGCATCCGTATCAATTGTCCGTTTATTTCATTTAACTTTTTAATCTGATTATTTATATCCTCTAATATCCTCTTACATAATTTCACTCCATCAATTAAATAAGCAACAGGAACAGCAAAGAAAATATCATCACCAGCAATGTAAAGCGGATATAATTTGAAATGAGAATTCTTCTCTCTGATCTCTTCAGCCTTCTTCCATAAAAAATCAAGACAAACCATATCTGAAAGAATTCGGCTTACCTTTTGGTAGGTGCTGTATTCCTTAATTCCGGATAATAAGTCTCCCATGCCATCTAAATCAGCTTTAATAATCGCAATGCGAAAGTGGTTAGCATTATCTGCTTCATTGTCGGAAAACAATGCATTAATGTTCTCCGTAAACGTAGGTTTATATTGGTTACCCGTATTTTTACCTGGTAGAGCCTTCTGCTTACTTTGTTTTGAATCAGGAAATTGAAATAACAACGTTTGATTTCTTGCGATTATGTTATTTAGACATTTGGCTTGTTTAAGATACTTCTTGCTTTTAGCTATTGCTTCCAACTTGTCTTGACCACTTTCCATTTCTTGCTCAAAACAAACGTATTTCAATAGCAACTGACCTTTAAACTTTAAATAGTATTTAGCAAACAATTCATCTAGCTTCTGCTCAACCTCTGATTGCTGAAGTGTGGTAGAAAATACACACATGCCAGAGCATTGCAGTAGTGTCTCTTTAATTTCCTGTGCAGCAAATGCCCCTGTTTCAACTGCTTTCGTATTTATCTCAAGTCCAATATCCTGATATAACTGTCTGGAAATAAAATTGGATGATTGTATAATATCCTGAAGCGTCCCGCTATTCGATTGGTGCTCTTGAATATGCGCTTGCAGTACCTCAAACAAAAAGGTTTGTACCTTCTCTATCGTAACTGCGACAATTTGTTGAGCCATTAGTCATTCTCCCCTTCTGGTCCATTAAACATAGCAACATATGCACGATGTGGGAAAAGTATTGGATTGTTAATAAGCATAAGTAACTGATTAAATTGAAAGTTAAAAGAAAGAAGCGAATGCGAAATTGGCTGATCGGTAGATTTATTATCAGTAATCATATACTTACTTAGTGTAATGTCCTGCAATTTCTCCCGCCATGCTTTTGATCGTGACAATTCTTCCTCACTTTTACATACCTTTTCATACTCTAGATTGTGAAAGTTCAGGCTATCAAACCATTCCAGTAAAGTTTGATCTTTATATTCAATTTTAATAGTACTTTTAACTTCATTATCTAGATTAATTTGATCAGCCAAGATCACAAAGTCAAAATCCTTTTGTACTTCATCAATCACCTGATTCTTTAGCGCACATAATATTCTAATCGGCCTTGTTGACTGTTGTGTGGCGACCGCTTCAAATGAAACTGAAGCAGCCAATCTTGTAATTGATTCTTTCGCTGTTTGTAGATTTTGGATACTTTCTTGCCAGCCGGATATTCGCTCAGCATTAATGCTCTGACTTTTACATTCTATTACAACTGCAACAGCTTCAATCGGTATGAATTTCAATCTACCATATCTGAATATGTATGGCGTATAGGTCTCATCCAGTATGGCAAGATCCACTTCATGTGATACATTCCCTGTAGAGTCTATAATAAATACTGATTGCTCTATTACAAATTTTTTGGGAATGATTACTTCAAATAATTGCCGCCAAATATCCTCCCGAGCTGATCCTACAGTTCCCCCATGAAGATCATGTTTCATGAATAGTTGCTCAACAATAGACCTCTCAAGTTGAGAGTAATTGTGCTTAATATTTTTTATCAGCTTAATATTTTTATCGGAATCCTTAATATTGTTAGCCATTTAGAAGCCTCCAAGCAAATGATAATATATGACAAAGTTCACTTAATACTCAGAATATTCTACTTTTAGTTCGGTCTAATTATACCACGATATTACAATATTTTACTATTAGAAATTAGGAAAAATGACTGAAACAGGAGAACTGAACCAACCATAGATAGTTCACAGTCTTCAGATCGTGGCAATGAACAGGTTAAGCTGGATCAAGAAGATGGCACGATAATAGAAAGCGAGGAGCGGAGCGTAGGCACTAGCTACGTGAGCACCGAAGCTTTCGGTAGCGTGACATATTCGCCGCCGACTATGCTACAAAGCAAAGCATCGTCATCAAAGTCGGACATTTTGAACATCCTCGAGAATAATATGGATCGGCGCACCTTGTTCTATTTCGGCAAGCTGTTTCTGGAATCCATCAAGTCAGGCGACAAATTTCAGAATTTAAAACGAACCATTACCATCAATCTGATGAACCTTAATTTTCTACCTCTTGAACCGTTTCATAGTACTTTTCATCTGTATGAGGACTATAGGCGCGACTATATGCTGACGGATTTGATTGAACTGCATTTTATTGAATTTCCAAAGTTTCGTGCGATGCAGCATAATTTGCATGATCCACTACATCGTTGGTTATTATTTATGGAAGAAAATCTTACTGAAGAACAGTTAGAGGAGTTGATTCAGATGGACCCAATGATAAAAAAACCGAGGAGCGGCTGGAATGAGTCAAGAAAGCATTTCCGCTTTAACCAAGTTGCCGCTTAAAGATATACAACGTCTTGCCGATGAGCTGTAATATCACACTCACATCGGAATTCATTTTTATTAGAAAAACCGCCTTCTCCTTCCTGTAAAAACTTCACGTGAGCTCCCGCTCAGTACTGCGCCCGCCAAATGCCGACTGAAACGGGAGCACTGAACCAACCAGTTGCTGTACGTATTCGTTTTGCGCACTGTGAATATGATTGCAATCGAGCTCTTCGATTATTACGCCGCCGCGTAAAAAGGCGAGGTGATCGCATAGATAGGTCACGGCCTGCAGGTCGTGGGCAATGAACAGGTAGGTTAAGCTATATTCCGCTTGAAGCTCCTTTAGCAACGTTAAAATTTGAGATTGTACAGACACGTCTAACGAGCTGATCGCTTCATCTAGTATGAGATAGCGCGGGCGAGTCGTTAAGGCGCGGGCAATGCAAATACGCTGCAGCTGTCCGCCACTCAGCTCATGCGGATGCTTGTGCAAATAGCCCCTCGGCAATTGAATCCGTTCCATCAGCTCAGCTATTATTGCTGCATGCTGCTTGCGCCCGCCTTCGCTTTGGCACAGCATGTTTAGCGGTTCCGAAATAATTTGCTCGATCGTCCAGTTCGGGTTTACGGATGTCCGGTAGTCCTGGAACACTACGCTCATTTTCCCTTTGTTTTGTTTAACCCACTTGTTATGAGGCATACCATCTATTAAAATGGTTCCGCCGTCATATCGCTCCAAGCCTAACAATATCCGAGATAGTGTGCTTTTTCCGCTGCCGCTTTCACCAACGATGCCTAAGCATTCTCCATGTCTCAAATGGAAGCTGACATCCGTCAGTACATGCTGTTTCGCAGAGCCAAACATTGTCCCAGTTGTTTTGTAGCTTTTTTTAAGGTGCTCTACTGTAATCATGCTCCTGCTCGCCTCCATTTTGCAAAGAATTCGTATAACTATTGGACAACTGCAGCCGGGTTTCGACTAAATATTGAGTGTACGGATGCTTAGGCTCGTTAAAAACGGCAGCGGCTGCTCCATCCTCCACGATTTCCCCGTCCTTCATCACAATGACATTGTCAGCTAGACGCTGAACAACGCCCAAATCATGAGAAATGAGGATGAGGGTTGTGCCAGACAGCTCCTTCAAATACTGGAACTGCTTTACGACCTCCAACTGATTAATTGAATCAAGCGCGGTAGTCGGTTCATCTGCAATGATGATGCTAGGCTGCAATACGAGCGCAATCGCAATCATGCAGCGTTGCAGCATGCCGCCAGACAGCTCATGCGGATAGCTTTTATATACCTTTCGCGGATCAGCAAAGTTCATTTTTTTCAAGCCTGCCAGGCTCATTTGCTCCGCTTCCTTCTTAGATGCTTTAAGCAACTGCATAAAGGTTTGCCGCATCTGAAGGCCTATCTTTTCTATCGGGTTAAACGCGGTCATCGCATCCTGCAAAATCATACTGATTTTTTTGCCTCTGACCGATTTTCTAAGCTTTTCATTCTCATCCAAAAGATTGCGCCCTTCGAAAATGATCTCTCCTGCAGATTGAATCCAGCGCGGATTAACGCCGAGAATTTCGCGGACTGTAATCGACTTTCCACTGCCGCTTTCTCCGACAATGCCCAAGCAAGCATGCTCTTGCACTGAAAACGAAGCATTTTTTACGATCACTCTGCCTGTTTTGATGTCAACGATATTAAGATTTTTCACTTTCAATATTGACATTTAACCTTTTCCTTCCTGTACCGAAGCGCAATAGCTTCTTTTGCTGCTTTACATTGATCATATAAGCTTGAGGGTTCATAGCATTTTGCAAGCTGTCCCCCAGAAAGTTAAGCGCGATGACGACTAGCAATGTAATCGTGCCGGCAGGGATCATTTGCCATGGGTTGGTGAACAGTACATTTTTCGCTTCATTCAGCATCATCCCCCACTCTGGCGTAGGAGGCTGAACACCAAGTCCTA
The DNA here is from genome assembly GCF_018403185.1 of Paenibacillus montaniterrae. Taxonomy (GTDB): domain Bacteria; phylum Bacillota; class Bacilli; order Paenibacillales; family Paenibacillaceae; genus Pristimantibacillus; species Pristimantibacillus montaniterrae. Next base: position 12,377 of record NZ_BOSE01000020.1, on the reverse strand, counting down.
AAAAGGACAAGGAAGAAATGCTTAAGATGACCCAGCCCATTTCCAGCGTAGAATGCGTCGTAACTTCTCCCGCAATGCCAGATGCAATATGCTTTCTCATAATATAGAAGGGAGAGCCTTGATTGACTTGAGCAAACTTCACATAGTTTTTGGAGCGGTACTGCTGCACGCTGCTGTAGATCATCCGCGTATACCATGCCCATTTGGATAAAATATTGGCAATGACGATGTTCAGTATGCCTGGTCCAAGGATGCCTACAATAGCTAGAATCATAACTTCTGAGGGAAAGCTCAGCATCGCATCACAGAAGCGGAGAATCGCTTCTCTTACCTTTCCATTTGAATAGCCCGCCAGCATGCCGAATATGACGCCGAACAAGATCGTCACGCCCATCGCAAGAAAGGCATAAAAGAAGGTCGTGCGAATGCCGAACAAAACACGTGATAGCAAGCATCTTCCTAAATGGTCAGTACCTAATGGATATTCCAAGCTCGGAGTTGCCAGCTTCACCGCAACATTGACCAAGGTTGGATCATGTGGAGCAAGCAGAGGGGCAAAGATACCTGCAAGCGTAAGCAAGCCAAGAAACATCAGACAAGCTATGCCCAGCTTATCCTGCTGTAAACGTCTGAAGAAACTCATTTTGCTTCCCTCCGTAATCTTGGGTCGATCATGACAACCACGATATCCACTAATAGATTGCAAATAATAAACAAGACGGCCATCAACACAATGTACGCTTGAATAACCGGGTAATCGGAATTGAAAATAGCTTTGACGCATAAACGGCCAATTCCAGGCCAGGCAAAAATATTTTCCACAATGACTGTTCCGGCAATGAGTCGTGGAATGGACATGCCAAATGCGGTTAGTGATGACTGAATAGAGTTCGTAAATATGTTCCAGGTTATGGTCCGTTCGTTCAGTCCGCGTACTTTGGCATATAGAATAAAGTTTTCATGTTTATTTTGAATCATGTTGTTGCGAATCAGCCTTACGTACGTAGACAAAAAGGTCATCGACAACGTTACAGCAGGCAAAATAATTGACTGCGGGCTGTTCATGCCGCTTGTTGGCAGCAGCCCCAAATATACAGCAAAAAACCACATGAGCAGTAAGCCTATCCAAAAGCTTGGCATCGCCGACAGAAAAAATATAAAGCCTCGCAGCAGCCGATCCTGCCAGCGATTTTCAAAAATGCTGCACAAAATCCCGATCGAAATGCTGAAAAACACGATAATCGCTAATGTTGCTCCCGCCAGCTGAAGCGTTGGAGGAATCGCCAGCTGCAATTCCTCCAATACCGGCTTCTTATTGACATAGCTGTAGCCGAGTTCCCCTTGCAAACTATTTACAATCCAGTTTTTATAGCGAACAAGAAATGGCTCATCCAGACCAAGCTCTTCACGCATGCTTTGCACCATCTCTTCGGTTGGTGTAATTTGATTGACGCGCAGTGCAATTTCTGCCGGATCACTTGTTCTTAAATTAATTAAGATGAAAGCTAAAAATGTAACGAATAGTAAAAGCGGAATCGTGCTTAGTATCCGTTTGGTCAGGTACTGTCTCATGGTCGGCTCACTCTCTAATTACTCGAAATACATATTTTCAAATGGAATTTCATATTGCGATACGTTAAAGCCAACACCTTTCAGACGCTCGGAGTAAATGGCCTTCACGACCGAATAAGTGAGTGGCAAGTACACCGCTTCTTCATGCACATAGGTAAAAATTTGCTTATATTTTTCCGCTCGCGCCGCTTCATCCTGCTCCACTAAAACCTCGCCGATCGTTTGATCGAGCCATTCTTTCTTCTCTAAGCCAGCTTGCGCTTGATAATCTCCATGAGAAGGAACGCGCCAGGTTGAGACATACGTTTGTGGATCATAAGGCAGTCCCCACGACAAGGAATATTGCAGGTCAAAATCTCCGGACTTCTGGCGATCAAAGTAAGCCTGCTTTTCTTCGCCTAATATAGTAAGCTCGACACCAATCGCTTTAAGATCGCTTTGCATCGACTCGCCAATCGTTTTTTCCTGAGCATTGTCGGAATTATAGGAAAGCATCAGGCTTAGCTTCTTGCCGTCCTTATAGCGATAGCCATCATCAGCTTTTACCCAGCCAGCTTGATCGAGTAGCTCTTCTGCTTTTTGCGCATCATACGAACGAATTTCCAAATCAATATTGGCGTATGGTGTTGACTTCGACATTAATGTATCTGCAATTTGCTCCGTATCATTCAAAATCCCTGACGCAATCGTCTGCTTATTTATCGCATATTGCAGCGCTTCGCGCACCAGCCTGTCTTTAGTGAACTCACGATTGCTGTTCAGCAGGATAGAGCGTGAGCCAGATGGCGGACTAACCTCTGTAATATATTGGCCTTGCTCCTGCAAAGCGGTGAACGCATTCGCATCGAGCATATCGCCATCTGCTCCAAAAATGAGATCGACCTCCCCATTTTGCAAGCCTAACAAAATCGTTTGATGGTCGGGCATTACTTGCCAATGAATGTTTTTAATGCTAGGCTTGTCGCCCCAATACGATTCATTTGCTGTAAATAAAGCATATTGATTGTCTTTATGCTCAGCTAATGTGTACGGTCCTGTGCCGGCGTAGCCACTGACACCATTTGCGGTCGTGCCATCGATAAAGTTTTGCGGAGAAATCATGCGAAACGGTCTAGTCAGCCCCAATTCCTCAAGCGTAGGATAGTATGGATTTTTTAAAGTCAGTGCAAAGGTATACTCGTCGATCACTTCTGTTTGATCAATGACCTGCACCAAATTAAGCCAGGCATTCTTCTCGTAATTGGAGACAACGGCGTCAATATTTTGCTTAACAGCGTCAGCATTGAAAGGCGCACCGTCACTGAATACAACATCTTCTCTTAAATGAAAGGTGTAGGTCAAGCCATCCTCTGAAATGTCCCAGCTTTTAGCCAGCTTAGGCTGTACGCCCTCCGGCGTATTGACAACAAGCGACTCAAACACCATGTTTTGCGCGGCCAATTCACCACTTGTCAAATGCGGATTAATGTCGCGAATATCTTTCGTGCTGGCAAAAACCAATTCGTCCTTTCCAGCTGATGAATTGCTGTCGGACGCTCGCTGCCCGCATCCCGTTAAAATCAAAAGTAAAGCAATAAGTCCTATTAAAATCTTAGTTTTCATAATTTCCTCCCAAGCAAATGATCATTAGTCAATATGACGATTAATAAAGCAAACGCTCGACCTTTCTCATATATAATGAGGTGTATAGACTGCGCATCAAATGAAACACGACAAAGGCCAGCCACAATCCATGATTGTCCCACTGCAAAACCGCAAACCAATTTACGCAAATATATATGAGCAGCGACATGAAAATTCCGTTGCGGATTGCCCACACCTGCGTTGCCCCTGAAAAAATCCCTTCCAGCTGCAAGCCCCATGCCCCGGCCAAACAGTATAGAACAATCCAGAATAGGTAGTCATTGGCGACCTGCTGAATCTCGGCATTGGCGCTAAATAGAGCGATCAGTCGATCTGAAAAGCAGATAAGCAAAACTGCAAGCAAAAGGGCAAAAACAGCTCCCCAGACAGCAGATAACGTAATGGCGCACCGATACCGATGAAGGCTTCTTTCTCCAACCGCCTCGCCGGCAATAATACTGGAGGCATTTGCTAAGCCGCTGAACAGATAAGCGAGCAAATAATGAAGCTGCAGCAATATGGCGTTTCCCGCCAGCATCGTTTCGCTCATGCGCGCCCCCTGCGCCGTAAACAAGCTCGTCATCGCCAGCAAGCAAATCGTTCGCAGAAACAAATCACGATTAACTGCGACCATTTTTTTCAAATGCTTGAGCTGCAGCAAGCCGCGAAGCTGAAAATCCGAAACTGAAATCTTTTTGCTGTACCACATTATCGCCAAGCCAATCAGCACGCCGCCTACCTCTGAGATCAGTGTGGCAGCAGCGATACCGGCTACACCCCAATCGAGCTGTAAAGCAAACAGTATGCTAAGTAGCATATTAAGCACATTTACGAGCAGTTGGGAAAGCAAAGTGAATTTGACCATTGACATTCCCATTAGCCAGCCCGTTATAACATAGTTCATAAGCGCAAAAGGCGCGCCCCATATCCGGATCTCAAAGTAAATCGCTGCTTGCTCAATTACAGTTTGACTGCCACCGATAAAATGGAGCGAAGCGAGCAAAATCGGCTGCTGAGCTGCGATAAACAACAGGCCAATCAGCAGCGCAATCATCATTGGCCTGAAGCAAGCATTCGCAAGCTCATGATCTTGCTGTGCGCCTGCCGCTTGCGCGGTAAAACCAGTCGTGCTTACCCTTAGAAAACCAAACAGCCAGTAAAGAATATTGAAAATAAGACTGCCTACAGCAATTCCTCCAATATAAGCAGGATGCTCCAACCGACCTGCAACCGCAGTATCGACTGCACCCAGCAGCGGCACCGAAATGCCGGATAAAATAAGAGGAATAGCGAGCTTTATATACTGTCGATGCGTCATGGCTGCTTCCTTTCTAATTACTAGACACAATCAAATTACGTAATGATTACGATTAAATTACGATAAAAAAAAGAGCGTCCGCTCCTTTTATCGTTCAATATGTATCAGCTTCACAACATATATTCGTAACGTTTACGAATAATAATATAAATCATTCCTAGTTGGATTGTCAATCCTTTTATGCTCGTTGTATAAAAAATGACACCTGACTCTTCCGCCAACTACAAGAGTGAGATGGCAACGAGAGTAGGTGTCTATTGGGATGTGCTTGTGTCTTTTAATCTACGCATCCGAATGGGATGCGACCCAGCACAAACGGTGAGAGAGCGCGCCGCAAAATGCACTTTCAATCCACGCATCCGCGTAGGATGCGACGTCAGCATCTGCAGCATAAATGCACGATCATTCGGCTTTCAATCCACGCATCCGCGTAGGATGCGACTTCCAAGTCAGGCAACTTAGTCTGGTTGTCGATCTTTCAATCCACGCATCCACGTAGGATGCGACTCTGCTTTTGAAATTAGCGGCATCCCGTCTAACCCCTTTCAATCCACGCATCCGCGTAGGATGCGACTCGCATTACGGGACAAGCTATACTTATACCAACTTCCCTTTCAATCCACGCATCCGCGTAGGATGCGACATTGACCGGGTTCTCGTAGCGCACGATGTCGTTCAGCTTTCAATCCACGCATCCGCGTAGGATGCGACAATTGCGCACGACGACGGTTCGTATTCGATAAACCTTTCAATCCACGCATCCGCGTAGGATGCGACGCCCGCACATTTTGCCCTTATGCTGCAAGGCTTTGCAAACGCTTTAGTGCGAACCAGTTTAACTATACCATATTTCAGAGACATTTTCACCTTAAAATTACCGAAAACCCTTATTTTATGCGGGGTGCGAACCTCCTAAGGATTTTATGTGCGCTTGGGGTTCGCACCACTAGAAAATAAGAGGCCCTTCTAAATCTAACGATGGCTTGGCTCCAATATACTCTACTTTGGTTTTGTAGTTACTGCCCAATCGATAAAATCGCAAGCTGTCTTTTTCTTTATCAATTATCTGGGTTAACTTCTATTATCTTGCTTCCAATAATGGTCATCGCTACTTTCAATCCACGCACTCGCATGGAGTGCGACTATAATATGTTCGAGTGCCGCGGCCTAACGGAGTATTGGGCCTTTCAATCCACGCACTCGCATGGAGTGCGACACTTGCTTTTCGACAATTGAGCTGCCACCGCCTGCAGCTTTCAATCCACGCATCCGCGTAGGATGCGACGCCAGCAGTATTCCAATCGCTACCTAATGCTGTTCTTTCAATCCACGCATCCGCGTAGGATGCGACCCTTGCGTACCCCGTCTTGAACGATGGAACCAGTTGGAGCTTTCAATCCACGCATCCGCGTAGGATGCGACCCGTTCTTCTCATCTTCCTTCTTGTTTAAAGCTTCAACTTTCTATCCACGCATCCGCGTAGATGCGACTCTTCTACATTCTTAAATCGCAATGCCGCTTTAATGCTTTCAATCCACGCATCCGCGTAGGATGCGACAGAGGATCTACAAAAGCTAAAGTGCCGATAGGAGCTTTCAATCCACGCATCCGCGTAGGATGCGACCCAGAAGTGGAGCAAGTACCTGACGCCGAGGTGCAAGCTTTCAATTCACGCATCCGCGTAGGATGCGACCAAAATATCAGTAAATGGACTTTCACTACCCATAGCTTTCAATCCACGCATCCGCGTAGGATGCGACTTTCGATTGGAGTGAACATTTGTGGCAACTGAAGCTCTTTCAATCCACGCATCCGCGTAGGATGCGACTTGGGGATTTGACATCGAACCCGACATTAGCCTACTTTCAATCCACGCATCCGCGTAGGATGCGACACTGGCCGACTTTGACCGCCAATGGTTCACCGATCTTTCAATCCACGCATCCGCGTAGGATGCGACAGCCCGCACATTTTGCCCTTACACAGCAAGCATTTGCAAACGCTTTAGTGCGGATCGGTATAACTATACCATATTTCAAGTCCATTTTCACCCTGAAATTGCCGAAAACCCTTATTTTACGCGAGGTGCGGATCTCCCAGGGATTTTATGTGAGCTTACGGTCCGCACCAGTCTGCACAGCAAAAAGGCTTTCAGCCGCCATTGTGGTTAGCGACCGAAAGCCTTTTTCTTAATTGCTTATTCTTATTTAATCAACTGCATAAACTCAGCTCTTAAAGCCGCGTCTTCCTTGTATATGCCTCTCGTTGCAGTTGTAATTGTTTTGCTGCCTGGCTTTTTCACACCGCGTGCGCACATGCAGAGATGCTCGCCTTCTACGACGACGATAACGCCTTGTGGGGAAAGCTCTTCTTCCAGTACATTTGCGATTTGTGACGTAATGCGCTCCTGTACCTGCAAACGGCGGGAAACGGCTTCTACTAGTCGAGCTAGCTTGCTTAAGCCTACAATTTTTCCACTTGGCAAATAGCCAATATGCACTTTGCCGAAAAATGGAGCCATATGATGCTCGCATTGGCTGTAGTACACTATATCTTTAACGATGACCAGCTCTTCGTGATTTTCATCAAATACAACACCAAGCACTTCACGCGGGTCAACAGAGTAGCCAGCGAAAATTTCTTCGTACATTCGTGTAACGCGCGCCGGTGTCTCGATCAAGCCTTCACGTTCAACATCTTCGCCAATTAGCTTCAAAATTTCCTTGATATGTGATTCGATTTGCTCTCGGTTGCCGGAAACTAGGGAATTGACGTAATCCTTCTTACCCGCCATTCTTTCGTACACTCCCTTCTAAACACTTCATACTGCTAATGAAGCGTATCTCGCAAGCGTCAATGCTTGCCCATTTATCTATTATTTGCGAGAAGACTTTTGATTTCTCATCATTTGCTGCGCTTTTTGCATTTGCTTGTTGTTCAAATTAAGTCCCATGGATTTCGCCATGCGCTGCATTGTTTCTGGATTCATGCTCTCAAGCTGCTTGCGCATCGCTTCCGGGTTGTTTTGCATATTTTCAATCTGCTTTCGCAGGTAGAACACTCCGATGACAAATCCACCAATCAATCCAACCACTAGTGTTACAATTGGAATTACAATGTTATACCACTCCATCGTTTCACCTTAACCTTTCGATTCAATGTTAGCTTTGACATCCCTGTATAATATCATGAACCTGGCTATTAGGCAATCATAAAAATGCAGATTTCATGCGTCATGCAAAGGATTTTATGCTTGAAAAAGCCCTTTGCTTCACGATAAGCTTTTTTGTTGGGATGACCTGTGTAACTGGCAATGAGTGCAGCCATGTCTGTGCTCATTTTCCTTCCTTGCCAGATGCTTCGTCCAATGCCTGCTCAATATACGCGATCGCTTCCTCGTCTTTCTCTCGCTCCAGCGCTCCATGCAATGCTTGAACGGCTTCCTCTGTGCCGATTCTGCCGAGCGCCCAGGCAGCGGTAGCGCGCAGCACCTCGCGTGGATCATCATGCAGTACCTTAATTAATGCGGGCACTGCAGACTCATCCTTGAAATTGCCGAGCGCGATAACTGCATTGCGTTGAATCGGCTTTTTGCCGCGCCAAGAGCCCGACATATGGCCATATTGCGCCTTAAATTCCTTATTGCTTAGCGAAAGCAGCGGAATGAGCAACGGCTTGACCAATTCCGGGTCCGGACGCATATCCTCATGATGGGTCCAGTTTTTTCCGCGATTGATCGGGCATACAATTTGGCAGGTATCGCAACCATATAGACGATTGCCGATTTTGCGCATATGGTGATCGCTTAGCGTTGTTTTCGTCTGCGATAGAAATGATACGCATTGCTGCGCGTTCAGCTCACCTGGACCGACAAGCGCACCTGTTGGACATGCATCCAGACATTTGGTGCACTCTCCGCACTGCTCCGTGATCGGCTCATCGGGTGGCAAGGGCAAATTCGTAATCATTTCACCCAAATATATCCACGTGCCAAGCTCAGGATTGATAATAAAGCTGTTTTTCGCACTAAAGCCAATGCCTGCTCGCTCGGCAACAGCTCGATCAGACAGCTCGCCCGTATCGACCATGCTTTCAGCTCGCAAATCAGGCACTCGCTCACGCAGCCATTCCTCCAGCTTGCTCATCCGATCCCGCAGCACAACATGATAGTCGGTTCCCCATGAAGCGCGAGAGAAAATCCCTCTGCGTGCGCCCTCCGTTGATTTAGGCGGATTTTCCAGCTTGGAGGAGTAGGCAACAGCAATCGCAATAATCGATTGGGGCCTGTCGAACAGCAAAGAAGGGTCTGTTCTTCGATCCAGATCATCCGTCGGCTCGAAGCCCGACTCTCTGCCCAGCTCTCGATGGCGAATCAAACGCTCCTTTAACGTGACAAAAGGATCGGGAGATGCAACACCGATGGCATCGATCCCCAAATCCTTAGCTGCTTGCTTCATATCCTGTTTTAGCTTTTGCCATTGATCCATCATTTACAATCCTTTAATAGCTGCACGAGCCAACTCATCGCAACGGTTGTTAAACTCGTTGTCGCTATGTCCTTTTACTTTCACATAATTAACCTGATGCTTCTTCATCAGATCCCAAAGCTGCTTCCACAAATCCTGATTCTCAACCGGCTCCTTTTTGCTGTTCACCCAGCCATTTCGCAGCCAGCCATAAATCCAGCCCTTTTGAAAACAGTTTACAACATAAGCAGAGTCGCTATACACTGTAACGCGGCAAGGCTCCTTTAAAATTTCCAGCGCCTTGATGACCGCCATAATTTCCATACGATTATTAGTCGTTGCATGCTCTCCGCCACTCAGCTCCTTGCGGTGCTTGCCATAGAACAGAATCGCCCCATAGCCGCCAGGGCCCGGATTTCCCGAGCATGCTCCGTCAGTATAGATCATGACTTCCTTCACAAGCAAGCCCCCATTTAAAACCACTCAAATTTGGATAGCGGCCATATGACGCCATCGATTCTTCCCAAAATCTCATCCTCTTCAATTGGCCCGAAGCTGCGGCTGTCATTGCTCATCATCAGCTTGCGGTTGTCACCCATTACGAAATACTGCCCTTCCGGCACAACCAAATCCGTCATGTCATTGCCTTCAATAACCGAATTAGTATACGGCTCATCCACAAGCTGATCGTTGCGATACAACGCTCCATCCCTGATGACAATATGGTCGCCGCCAACACCAACCACTCGTTTAACAAAGTATTTATTATCTGGTTCCTCATCACGACGAGGATTGTTAAGTACGACAATATCTCCAACCTTTGGAGAGCCTAGCAGGTATACAATTTTATTGGAAAATAGCCATTCTTTATCCTGCAGTGTTGGCTCCATCGATTTCCCGCTAACAATCGCCGGCGAGAACAAAAAGGTTTGTACTAAAAATACAATGACAAACGATATGGCGATTGTTTTAATCCAATCCCATAATTCTGATAGCATAGTTTCTACTCCTCCTTAAACAGCTCCACCCATTTGTTGTAATAATATTTGACAGGCTGATCATGAAAAGGAGGTTCTCCTTGATGGATGCGATCCAAAAGCTCATGCAGGCCTGCCTGTACCTTCTCCTCCACGATATGAGAATAATGATAGCGATGCTTATGCTGCTCATATTCATCCTCATCCACGACAACACATCGACCATCAAGCGTAAGCAGCACATCCAAATCATAATCGATATACGTCACCGTACCATCAGTAAAATAGGGCGGCGATGCGATATTACAATAATAACGCACACCGCTCTCCTCAAGCAAAGCTACGACATTATACCAGCAGCCTGGAATAAAAAATGAAACAGCTGGAACCCGACTTGTCCACTGCTTGCCATCTGCTTCGACAATTGGAGTCTGCTGGTTGACAATGACGATCATTCCTTCTTGCTGGTGGGGCTCTAGCAGTTCGGCATGCGGAACTAACCAATTTTGCTGCCAGACACGATGTACATGTCCATCATGCTTAAAGCTTTTGATCACGCATTGCTTAAATTGCTTCATTCTGCATGCCTCCCTTCGGTTTTCCTTCTATTATAACCTATGAAGTTAGGCGCTGTCTCATTTTGCAAACAATTGCTAATTTGCGGGGAATGTTTAGGTTGTTAGGCAAGCGGGTAGATGCGGATGGCGTAACGGACGTCAGAGCAAAAAAGCTGCAGCGAGATCATCACCATTGCATGATCCAGCTCCAGCTATTAACGGCTATGAGACAATCTGTATCGTTGCGTTTCGAGATAAACGGTCCCGTTTTGAGGTAGATTTGATCGCTATTTACATGCCATTGCGGTAAAAATAAGGTCCGCAGTCCGCTTCGTGCGTCTGGACATACGTCCAAGTAAAAGCAGTATCAAAAATATAAATGTCTTGTTGCCTGTCAAAATCGCTTGCTGTCACTTTCAGCGCATTGCTGAACTTAAACAGCTCAGATCGATTTTGGTACATGACATACAGCTCATGCTTATCCGTTATTGCATCAAATGCTGCTCTTGCCTCCTCATTCTCCAGGCAAGGCTTGATCTTGTAGCTGTAAATATGCCAGCGAAATTGGTCGTAGTAGATTCTCCGCATCGTTTCTACTGTAACATCATGCGCAAAATATAAATCCCACTTGCTTTTAATATGATCAGCCTCATAATACAGTGGCGTTATCACAACACCTTTGCTTGTTAAATTGCTGCGGTATTGATGGTTAGAGTAGATGTGCCGCACAACAGCATATACCTGCTCCAGATCAGTTTCTGGCAGTTGATCAAGGAGTTCGTTAATTTTGTCTCTCATTTTTTGGACCTCTGATTGGTGGTAATTTCACTCCGTGCAAGTGCGTGGAGTGTGACGGGCGTTTACCGCTGAGGCAGGAAGACCGACGTACTTTTGATCCATGCGGGCGCATGGAGTGCGACTTTGCGCCGAGCGCCTTTAATAACATGCGGATATCCACGCATCCGCGTAGAATGCGACAAAAGTCAATCCTGTCACACGCAAATATGAAATTGATCTTTCAATCCACGCATCCGCGTAGGATGCGACATGAGCTAAAACAACTGGCTTTTATGGCTCATGACTTTCAATCCACGCATCCGCGTAGGATGCGACGTTAACAACAACTGCTTGGGCGAGGGCGCGAGATAGCCTTTCAATCCACGCATCCGCGTAGGATGCGACCAAGGATATCGTAGGACTCGTCGGTAACAGACGTGTCTTTCAATCCACGCATCCGCGTAGGATGCGACGTTTTTCTGTTTAAATTTGAATCAAGCAGAAAAAACTTTCAATCCACGCATCCGCGTAGGATGCGACTGCATAATGGCTGGAAGCGATATAACTCTTTATCGCTTTCAATCCACGCATCCGCGTAGGATGCGACAGCCCGCACATTTCGCCCTTGCGCAGCAAGCATTTGCAAGCGCCTTAGTGCGGATCGGGTTAAATGTAACATATTTTAGAGACAATTTCATCTCAAAATTGGAAAAAATCCTTATTTTACGCGTGGTGCGGATCTCCCGGGGATTTTATGTTAGCTTGCGATCCGCACCAGCCTGCACAGCAAACAGGCTCTCAACCACCATTTGATTAACGACCGAAAGTCTTCCATCTTTCTCTCTCGTATTAACTAGTTGGATCTATATCACGGGGATGCGACATCAGGGGCGCGGCAAGTTGTGAAGTAAAGTTCTGTATTCAATCCGCGCACTCACATGGAGTGCTACGCAAGGCTGTATGGAGTGCTACGATAAAAATGCAGTCGCAAAACCCCCTCATATGAAATAGAATGAAAGCTGACGAGGGAGTTGAGCACGAATGAAAAGATATGACAAAGCATTTAAAGAAGAAGCCGTAAGATTAA
>NZ_BOSE01000019.1 GCF_018403185.1 Paenibacillus montaniterrae | reverse complement strand
CTGAGCCAGGATCAAACTCTCCATGAAAGTTTGTCTTGCTCATTGTATTTCGCTTTTATCAATGTTGACCGACGGGGCGGCAACATTGATGGCAGTTCTTACTCGTTGTTCAGTTTTCAAGGATCAAATTTCGCTTCAAAATCCAATACGATTCATGAAGCTTTCTTGATGTTTTTTCATCGTCGCGCTTGCGGCGACAAGGAATAATATATCACATCTTGGTTACTCTTTGCAAGCTTTTTTTTCAAAAAGATAAAATTCATTTTCGAAAAATTCTTCAGCTGCTTCGGAGCGACAAGTAGTAATTTATCACAGATCGCCTATAGAAGTCAACAGTTTTTAACGAAAAAAGTCGAAGAAAATATGCTGCTGTAAAACTACAGCTGAAGGGACCAATAGATTAAAGCAACAACGACCATTTAGGCAGCATAAGCTGTGCAACTTATACTGCCACAGCATTATGCAGTGATGTATCGAAGTTCAATCACTTCATCAACCTGATCATTATTAAAGGCTGCAACCTCTTTTAATAGATGTCCTTGAACAAGCTTCTGCACCACTAGCGTGATGTCTTCTACGATATACTTCAGTCTTGGATGAGACTGAAGCTCATTAATGCTCCAGGACTCCTGCTTCTCCTGCATGACATCCAGCAAATATATACAGCAGCTTTTCATTTTGCTCATCGCTGAAAACTCGCAAGCAAGCATAACCAGCTCTACACGCTGTTCAATGGTTTCTGGACTTGCGATTAACTCCTCGTACAATTTGTAGATGCCGGGATGCACCTTTCTTAGCTGCTTCCATACGGTAAGCTCTGGATGTAGTCCTTCCTCAATCAATACGATGTGTGCCCAGTGATGGATAGCGACTAAAATTTGCGAGTATGCATCCAGCACATTCCCTTCCGTTAAATTGCGCTTAGCTTGAAATAGCGTTTCCAAAAAGCCGCAATACTCTTTGAGCTTGCGCTGGTTTCTCAATTCATCGGGAAACTTCAAAATATGCTGCTTTAACGCAAGCAGCGAGCCTTGACGATCTGCAATGATTTCACCTGAAATTAACCAATCCATCAAATGATAACGACTAACACTTGCCGCTGGATTTTCAATATCACTTTCGTGTACGGTTCGAATGAAGACTCGTTCATTTTCTATCTCTAAATGCTCCACCTTGCGAACGATAACGTCCAACGAGGATACGACTAATACATAGTAGACATATTCATTCGTATGAAACGGAAAACGTTCGGTGTTATGCATAAGCACAAGTCCTTGAACATCCGACCTTGCCTCATATCTTTCAAGTAAATGTTTTTTTATATCCTCCACTACTGCCTCCGTATAGCTTATCGTACAAAGATACGATATAATATGAAATTGCAGACATTAAAAATTGTTCGACAAGATTATGTTGATTCCTGCTCGATTTTGAAATGTTTTGTCATTTTCGCAATCAAATTTTGTTAAAATAAATGTACTCAGAAAGGAGTACCGCTGTGAAAAATCTATTTTTTAAAACTGCAAAAATTAATGAGTTTCGACTTTGGGGAATGATTTTTACGCTAGTCGGAATGGGGGTCATGATTCTTGGTACTGGTGGCATCCTTCTATTCGGAGATGTTGGGAAAATTGTGGCCGCAATCTTTCTTGTACTTGGCATGATTGCATTATTTATTAGTGTTGCCATTTACTTTTGGGCGGGCATGATGTCAACAAGCGCAACGATGCTGCAATGCCCAGAGTGCAACCGACCAACAAAAATGCTTGGCAAAACGGATCGCTGCATGTACTGCAAAACGATTTTGACATTAGACCCACAGCAAGCAACTACGATGCCTGAAGCGCAAAGTGTAGAGAAGGCATAGCTTCAATAAGCGTTTGCTACATAACAGTACAAAAATGGCGCTGCTTCCTGTAAGCAGCGCCATTTTTGTTAATCAGCTATAAAGTTATCAATGCTATTGCTCAAGCCCTTTTTCAATAACAGGCCATATTTCATTCTTGGCAAACGATCTTTGCCATGAGGCAACACCTGCAAGCTTATGCTTGTGCACGAGTGCAGTACGAGCCTTTATCGATGTTTCATCTTCGATCCAAATTCGCTGCTTGACGCCATCCTCTGTATACTCCACATAATTTTGACCGATTGAGTCATCATATTGGGGAGTAAGCTTGTGCTCAGCAATAATTTCATCAACCTTGGACATGCCAACAGCCTTGGAGCTTACCTTGACTGAACCATCGGACTGCGCTTCCTCTGACCAGATGCGAGTGTACAGCGGCATCCCCAAAACCAGCTTTTCTGAAGGGACTTGATCTTCTTCCAGTATTCGCAAAAGCGATTGCTCTACCCATGGCAAAGATGCAACTGAGCCTGCTTTAGGACTTGCTGCCCAGTGCTCGTCATAGGCCATGACCATCATATAGTCGACAAGCTTGCCAAGCGCCTCGCGGTCGATAAATAGCGACCACATTTCACTGTTCGACTTCGGTGTAACATCAATTGAAACGACAAGGCCCTGTTCATGCATAATAGGCATCATTTCTTTGACGAATTGCACCAAATTTTCCTTGTCTTCCGTATATACATTTTCAAAATCAATATTGATTCCATCAAGCTTATAAAGCTGTGCGAACGCAACAAGCTGCTGAATCATATAAAAGCGCTTCTCTGTGCTTGCCAGCACCTCGCTTGTTTGATCAGGCTCAAAGCCGTTGCTGAACAGCCCCCATATTTGATAGCCGCGCCCATGCGCCCATTCAACATATTCGTGAGTAGCCTTGCCCTGAATTGTTCCTTTTCCGTCTACCAGCTCAAACCAGGTCGGGCTTACGACATTAACACCTTCCATGGCAGGCATGCTCGACAGGTCAGGCTGCCTGTTATAAATCGCTTCCCAAACGAGATTGATCTTTTTGCCAGTCAAGTCATGCTTAAGTCCTTCGTACGGCTCTATGGATGGAGTGTACACGATTGGGTCCTGCGCACGCAAATGAGCGCTCTTGACATAGCCTTGTACACCGTCCATCGTCTGAACCTTGCTCCAGCTTTCTCCCTCTTCCCAAACCATAACGAGCTGATTAGCGCTCAGTTCCTTATAGTAAGGGCTTTTTATATGCGGTTCAGCTCGCAATGCCGTTCCTTTGCTTCGAGCAACAAGCGCAGTTTGCACGGTAAACTCAGGATCGTAAATCGCAATCACATCGCCATCCAGCTGCTGAATATGCAAGCCGTACAGCTGCTCAATGATCTCAGCAGGGATGTATACAGTATCATTTTCAACCTGAGCAGCAATGTTCAGCTCATAGCTTTTTTCATTCAATAGCGCATTCAACGATTCTGTCTTAAAGCGAAGCACCTTATCCAGCGTTGTCAGCACCAGCATATTGCTTTCCTGTTCATAGTAAATAGGCGAGTTATCCAACAGCTCATCAAGTAAAGGCAGCGGCAGCTTGACATGCTCGTCCTGAATGAAAGCGCCATGCTGCTGAAGAACACCATTATAATAAATGGGATGCTCAACCTCATAGGCAGCATCCCGCTGCTCAAAGGACGGAACAAGCTTCATATAGCCAACTACACAGGTTGCCGCCAACGCAAGTAAAAATATAAACCAGTTTAGTGATCCGCGTCGACGCCTTCGACGTGGTGGGTATTGCTGTGTCATGTCTCTTTCTCTCCAATTCTCTCCTAAATAAAAACGTGCAAACTCGCGATAATTCGCTGCGCTGCACGTTTATGTTTTCATTTTTCAATTGACAGCATCAATGCTCTAATTTTTTAGCAGTGCATGATTGACATAGTCCGTAAATTTCCATCCGGTGACCTTCGACAACGAAGCCGGTTGTTTCTGCTGCTGCCTGCTCTACTTCGAGCAGTGGCGGGTGTACAAAATCAACGATTGCTCCACAGCCCTTGCATATTGCATGATAATGATCTGATAAATCCGCATCGAAACGGCTGGAATCATCCCCATAGGTCAATTCACGCACAAGACCAGCTTCGACGAACAAGCGCAGGTTATTGTATATAGTAGCCACACTCATGCTTGGATAGGTCGGTGATAATGCTTTATAAATATCATCAGCAGTTGGATGGGACTTTGTATCCATCAGAAAGCTCAATATAGCGTGTCGCTGCGGGGTCATACGCACGCCGTTCGTTTTCAATTGTTCCAAAGCCAATTGTACGTTGGCAATCATTCCCCTCACGCCTTTCTCATTTGATAATAATTCTATTGTACGTTTTTTTCTAAAGTTTTGTCAACGAATCGGGGCAATCTCTCATTTTAGCAAAATATAGTGCGAAGCGTACAGCTCAACGCTGTAGATGGCTGCCCCACCGCGGTATTTTAGCTCTTTAAGCTGATTATGCAAAGACTGGCCGGAATTGATGTAACCAAACGATACCTTGGCGCTTAGCTCGTAGTCAGCCTGCTTTGGCAGCTCGAGCTTAATATTTCCAACCGTCGCATTCAAGCTTATATCGCCCTGCAATTGCTTTGTTTGCACCTCTATATCCCCATTTAGCGAGGTTGCTGCTACAGAACGAGCAGGAGCAATAATCGTAATATCGCCTTTTTTGCTTTGTGCGGTAATTGCTCCAACCATTTTGTTCATATAAATGGAGCCGCTTTTCGTATTCGCTTTGATGGCGCCAATTAACGAGTTCAATTGAATGGCCGCCGTATTGCTCTCAACCTCTAAAGCACCAGTCAGCACCAAATCACGAATGCTAATCGCCCCATGCTCAACCCGTACATCAGCATCCCGCAAAAAACGCTGCTGGCGGGGCAAAACAACCTTCAAATTCATCCGCGGATACTGGTTTAAGCGATATCGCGGCAAGGAGGTTACAATAGATATTTTCTGCTCAAAGCTAACGTCGATATTGCTCTGCTCCTTAACCTCCAACGCCTCCTGCTCGTTATCGCTATTGACATAGAGCACGGGAAATATCGTCATCTCCTCCACATCGTCGCTGCTGCTGATGCTGACATACCCGTTCAGATGACGGAGCTGAAGCGATGCAAAATCAGTGGTGGGCACTTTGACCGGCGGCAGCTCATAGCGATAACCGTACTCTCCATCAAGCTGCTCCTCATCTATAGTCGGCGCATGGAAGCTCTCCAAAAGCTGCGCGGGATAATGGCTATACTGAACAACGACGTAAGTGCTGGCGGCAAGCAATACCGTTACGATAACTCCCCAGCTATCAAGGCGATAGCCTGATTTCACCTCACGGCTATAGCGGTACAGCACAATTAGCGCCAACTCGATCAACAGTATAAATGGAACAGCCAGCAGCCAATTGCGCCACTGAATAGGCACCGTTTCCTGCAGCAGCAGCAAAATCATAAGCAGCAGCAGCGACAAGGCAGCACTAATTCGTATGAGATACAGCTTGCCATTGTTTCGCTTGCGCAAATGAAGCAAAAAGTATGCGGCGGTGCATATGAGCAGTGCGCTTGGATACAGCTTAATAATCGCTTGCTTGTACGGATACAAAACATCGAAAGGCAGCCACAATGCTGCAGCAGCAATCAGAAACCCGCTGGACAGCCAAAGCATAACTGGCGAAATATAAGAGTACCGATCCTGCAGCGCTTGCAGGCTATTAAAAATGGCATAGAAATAGTGGTAAGGAATAATCAGCATTAAATAAGCAACACTAACAGGCTGCTCGATCACAACCATATGTAACAATGTATATGCAAGTGTTACATGAAATAGAAAGCTGCTTATAATAAAGATTGCCTTATCCCATTTTCCAACCAGCCAATGCCCTAAGCCTGGCAAGATGATTGACAAGATTGCGATGAGCCATATCCTTCTGCCTACTCGTACTGAATCCAATGAATGCCCTCCACTTGCTTCAAATCATGCACAAATGAGACGATCGCCTCGTCGGATTTGCGCTCTATATCGACGTGAAGTGTAATCTCCACTCTTTTTTTCGCCAATTCGTCGTTAGATGCGGTCGTGCCCGCTTCCTCAAGATCGCCAACAGACAGCTTGTGCAGCGCAATGCTGTGAGCTTTAAGCTTCTGCTGCACATCGCTTAGCAGCGCGGCCTGGTCCGTGCATTTTATATGAATGATATATTGCTTTTTGTTGCGAATAAAACGCTGCTCCAGCTTGTTAAACAGCCAAAGCGTTAAAATAACCATCACTGTAACCGCGATCGAAGCAAAGTAAAAGCCTGCGCCTACCGCCAAACCTACTGCCGCGACAACCCAAAGCGAGGCTGCCGTAGTCAGTCCAGATATTTTTTTGCCCGTAAACAGAATCGTTCCCGCGCCGAGAAAGCCTACTCCTGTAATAACAGCCGCTGCAAGCCTTGCCGGATCGACGCGAACATTCCATTCGTTAACGAAATCTGAAAATCCGTAAATGGACAGAAGCATCATTAAGCAAGCGCCAACACAAACAAGTATGTTCGTGCGGAACCCCGCTGCATGCCTGTGCTGCTCCCGCTCAAAGCCAACAATTCCGCCCAGAACAAGTGCGATAACGAGCCTGATTAAAATTTCACTTTCACTGATGTACCAAGGGCTTTCCATAGCAAGTAGCATATAAGCACTCCCTTACATGAGATGATCATTGGCGCGCTCGCATATAGAGCTGCTGCGCGATCTCAATATGAAATCGCGCAGCAAACTATCTTACATATTATGCAATTTAGCAAAATACGATGCTTAAGATTTTAAGCGTTCAATAAGCAGCTTGTTGACCAGAGCCGGGTTCGCCTTGCCCTTCGTCTCCTTCATTAGCTGACCAACAAGGAAGCCGATCGCTTTTTCCTTGCCGGCACGATAATCCTCGACAGACTGCGGGTTGCGTTCAATAACGGCATCCACAATAGCCAGCAAGGCGCCTTCATCACTAATTTGTACCAGCCCTTGCTCCTCAACGATTTGCTGAGGCAGCTTGCCTGTTTCCAGCATCGTCTTGAATACAGTTTTGGCGATTTTGCCGTTAATTGTGCCTTTGCCAAGCAGCTCAAGCATTTCGCCTAGCCCTTGTCCAGTAAGACCAACATCCGACAGCTCTTTATTATTGGCATTCAAGTAGCCTAGCAGGTCGCCCATAATCCAGTTGGCAGCGCCTTTGGCATCCTTCGTATAATTCAAGCTTTCTTCAAATAGATCGGCAAGCTTCTTCGATGACGTGATGACCTCGGCATCATAGCTGGACAGCTCGTATTGCGATGTATAGCGTTCTTTTCTTGCATCCGGAAGCTCTGGAATGGTAGCACGAACCGCGTCCTTCCATTCCTGGCTAATATGCAGCTTAACAAGATCCGGGTCCGGGAAGTAGCGGTAGTCATGCGCTTCTTCCTTGCCGCGCATCGAGAAAGTCTTGCCGGATGCGTCGTCATAACGACGTGTTTCCTGTACAACCTCGCCGCCTGCATCCAAAATTTCCGCCTGGCGCAGCTGCTCATATTCCAGACCACGCTGCACGTTGCGCATCGAGTTCATATTTTTCAGCTCGGCGCGCGTGCCAAATTCCTTTTGTCCATATGGACGCAAGCTGATATTGGCATCACAGCGCATGCTGCCTTCTTCCATCTTTACATCCGATACTTCACAGTACAGCATAATGGAACGAAGCTTCTCCAAATAAGCCTTCGCTTCTTCAGGCGTGCGAATATCCGGCTCGGATACAATTTCAATCAAAGGCGTACCGACACGGTTAAAGTCAACAAGCGAAGCATAGCCGCCATCAATATGCGTCAGCTTGCCTGCGTCCTCCTCCAGGTGCACGCGAGTAATGCCGATTCGCTTTGTTTCTCCGTCGACTTCAATGTCAATATAACCGTGCTCGCCAATTGGCTGATCGTATTGTGAAATCTGATACGCCTTTGGCGAGTCCGGATAGAAATAGTTTTTACGGTCAAATTTGCTTACGTCAGCAATTTGACAATTCAAAGCCATCGCTGCCTTCATCGCATATTCAACTGCTTGGCGATTAAGTACAGGCAGAACGCCTGGATGCCCTAGGCAGACCGGGCAAGTATGTGAGTTCGCAGGAGCGCCGAATTCAGTTGAGCAGCCACAAAAAATTTTACTATTCGTATGCAGCTCAACGTGAACCTCCAGGCCTACGACCGTTTCATATTTGTTCGTAGTCATATTCATCTATCCTTTCGTCATCACGCAGAGCTATAGCGAAGGGCGCTGCTTATGAAATTCAGTATTTGCTTCAAACGCATGAGCTGCGCGCAATACAGTTGATTCATCAAATGCTTTGCCGATAATTTGCATGCCGATTGGCAAGCCATCAGCTTGTCCGCAAGGTATGCTGATCGCTGGAATACCTGCAAGCGAAACCGGAATGGTACAAATATCGTTCAAATACATCGTTAGCGGATCGCCCACCTGCTCGCCGATACGGAATGCTGTTGTTGGCGCAGTCGGTCCGATCACAAGATCATATTTTTCAAAAACTTGATCAAAATCCTGCTTGATCAGCGTACGCACCTTCTGTGCTTTCAAGTAGTACGCATCATAATAGCCGGAGCTAAGCGCGTACGTCCCCAGCATAATGCGGCGCTTCACTTCTGGACCGAAGCCCTGTGAGCGTGATTTGCGATATAGATCAAGCAGATTTTCAGGATTTTCGGCACGCACGCCATAGCGTACACCGTCAAAGCGTGCAAGATTGGAGGATGCCTCGGAAGAAGCAAGCAAATAATAGGTTGCAATCGCATATTCGGTATGCGGCAGAGAAACCTCTTCCCAAACTGCTCCCAGCGACTCGTACGTTTTCAGTGCGTTCATAACCGCTTCCTTAACGCGTGGGTCGATGCCTTCACCCAAGTACTCCTTCGGTACAGCAATGCGCAACCCTTTTACATCACCCGTCAATGCCTCGCTGTAGTTAGGAATCACCACATTGGCAGAGGTTGAGTCCTTCTCATCATAGCCGGCAATTGCCTGCAGCACATGCGCGGCATCCTCGACATTTTTCGTTAGCGGACCGATTTGATCAAGCGAGGAAGCAAAGGCTACGAGGCCGAAACGCGAAACAAGTCCGTAGGTAGGCTTCAAGCCAACGATCCCGCAATAAGCAGCAGGCTGGCGAATCGAGCCGCCTGTGTCCGAGCCAAGTGCGAAATAGACTTGTCCAGCAGCTACTGCTGCCGCAGAACCACCGCTTGAGCCGCCAGGCACGTAGTCAGGGTTCCAAGGGTTGCGAGTAGGGAAATAGCTGGAGTTCTCATTTGAGCCGCCCATTGCAAACTCGTCCATATTCAGCTTGCCAATCGTTACCGTACCAGCAGCACGCAGCTTGCGTGTTACAGTCGCATCATAGATTGGATTGTAGTTTTTCAAAAATTGGCTGGCACAGGTTGTAAGCAGGCCCTCTGTTACAATATTATCTTTAATACCCGCAGGCAAGCCAAACAGCGCACCCTGCGCTTCTCCGTTTGCCAGCTCCTGATCAAGCTTGCCAGCTTGCTTGCGAGCCTCATCCTCATTCAGCGTAATAAACGCCTTTAGCGTATCGTCTGTTTCGGCGATACGCTTGTAGGAAGCATCCACCAATTCCGTTACGGAAAGCTCCTTGCTTCTTAGCTTTGCTCCTACTTCCTGTAAACTTAATTCAAAAGGTAACAACAGAAGTTCCTCCCTTCACTTTCTCTCTTATTCAATGACCGCTGGCACTTTAATTTGGTCGTCTTCTTCATCCGGCGCATTCAGCAGTACCTTCTCAATCGGCAAGGACTCCTTCTGAACATCATCACGCATCACATTTACAAGCTCAAACACATGGCTGGTTGGCTCGACATTATCCGTATCAAGCTCATTCAGCTTTTCCGCATATTTCAAAATTGCATTGAGCTGCTCGGTGAACTGAGCTTTTTCAGCATCTGAAAGCTCCAAGCGTGCAAGATTGGCTACATGTTCAACATCCTTCAACGTTATGCTCATTCGACTACTCTCCTTAATCCTTCGTTAGGCTTTCGCTATTACGAATTCCGCTGATGATGCATACAGCATCATCTTATGTACATTCACGCCTTATATTATAGCCTGCATGGGACTAATATAGCAATGTTCGAGGTTAAGAGGAAGTTTAAAAAGCTGGGCTTTGATGACGATGCGACGCTTCGCAGTGGATTCGACGGCGAATCTTGGACGCTAGCGAAAATTCCGGTGCTCACGTAGCAGGTGCCTACGCTGCGCTCCTCATTTTCTACTAGCGTCCAAGCTTCTTGGTCCTGAAAGCCCAGCTTTTTAAACCTCATTGGTAGAGGAAGTTTAAAAAGCTAGGCTTTGATGACGATGCGGCTTCTTCGTAGCATGGTCGGCGGCGAATCTTGGACGCTAGCGAAAGCTTAGGCTTCAGATGTATGTTTCCGCCGGAAACATTGGAGGTGCTCACGTAGCTGGTGCCTACGCTGCGCTCTCATTTTCTACTAGCGTCCAAGCTTCTTGGTCCAACCAAAAAAAACTCCAGCGGAGGAGCAAAGCAATCCGAAAAACGTAGTGGGTCGCCTTTAACATCATAATGCAACCTTAAAAATTAAATAAGAGCATTACGATTTAAAAAGCGACTGGAGGATGCTTTGCTCCGCAGCGCTGAAGCTACTTAAAGCTTTTTTTCAACATCGAAGCCTGAAAGCCAAAAAAAGCTCCAGCGGAGGAGCAAAGCATCCGAAAAACGTAGTGGGTCGCCTTTAACATCGTAATGCAACCTTAAAAATTAAATAAGAGCATTACGATTTAAAAAGCGACTGGAGGATGCTTTGCTCCGCAGCGCTGAAGCTACTTAAAGCTTTTTTCAACATCGAAGCCTGAATGCCACAAAAGAAAACTCCAGCGGAGGAGCAAAGCGGTCCGAAAAACGAATGTGGGTCGCCTTTAAACCCTTATGCTACAACTAATCCCAAATATAAGCATAAGGGTTTAAAAAGCGACTGGAGGACCGCTTTGCTCCGGAGCGCTGAAGCCAGCTTTGTTGCTAGATCCAGGCTTTTAAATTAATTTGACGAATAAACTCCTCGCCTGTCATTGGAGCAGCTTCTGCTTCTTCATGATTATCCTCGGCTTCGCCGTTCATAATATAATGGAATAATTTCTCGTTGTGTGTTGCGAGTGCATAATCTATCAATGCTTCTTTTTCTATCTTTTCTGCTTCTTGCTTCAGAAGGACAGACTCAAGCTCGATATCTTCCTCAGGTACAGCAAAATTACGATTCAGTGCAGGAACACGTACAACATAATCAAAAACATTATCCGCGTTTCGATCATACGCGATGATGTACCCATACTCACCGATCGGCAGCTTCTGCTCGAACTGATCCTCTACAAACACGACTTTAGATCCAAGTGGTAACATCAACATCAACCCCTATGTTTCGCACATGCGATGCTATGTGATATGCCTATTATCCTACTAAACTTTCTAGCATCTGTCTATGTTTGCTGCTGATATTGTGCGATTTCATTATGTTTTGCTTACGATTTCTTCTCGTCTCGGAGAATTTGCCCAACCTCTTGCTCAATGATTGGCGGAAGCTTTAACTGCGATTGGCCGACCTGCGACAAAAGCAGCTTTGTAAACTCGTCGCCCACATCCTGTTGCTTCTCCTTAATAATCGAAATTTCTTTGTGAAGCCGTTCCATTTGCTGGTCAAGCAAATTGGCTGCATCGGCCGCCTGCTTCAGCTCCTTCGTTAAATGAGGAGGAACCGCTTCGTCATACTTGTAGAATATTTTATGCTCCAGGCTTGCCCAGAAGTCCATAGCAATTGTACGAATTTGAATTTCAACACAAACAATTTCGCGCCCTGTTGTCATGACGACCGGAACACCTGCAATTAAATGCAAGCTGCGATAGCCATTAGGCTTAGGATCTTTAATATAATCCTTTTCTTCATAAATCTCTACATCAAAATGCTGCTCCAGCATTTCCTTTATACGATATATGTCAGATATAAATGAACATGTGATGCGAATGCCGGCAATATCTTTAATTCCGTTGCGAATGCTGTTCACCGAAAATGGCAGCTGCTTGCGCTGAATTTTGCCGATTATGCTTTCGAAGGACTTCACGCGAGATTTTGTATGCTCAATTGGGCTGTAATCATGCAGCAATTGAAATTCTTCCTTCAATATTTCAATTTTAGTTTCAAGCTCGTTTAAGGCAAATTGGTACATCATCATGATGCGAGTTACTTCTTCACGCAACCGTTTAAATTGCTCGACTTGATTGGAAATCATCTGATAGTTTTCCATCTGTTTTCTCCTCACTTGTCCTACTTTTACAATAGCCTACGAAAAAGCTTGTTATGTTTATTGTATACGAATGCTGCATTCAGGTGCAAATAACCCGGAACTTCCCGTTCGTCCTGCTGCTTTCATCTACCTATGATATAAATTAAAGCTGTATTCATCTTTTTTTCATGTTCGGAGAACAATATGTAACAAAAGCTCTTGTCGAATAATAACTGCTAATGTAGAATCTACAAGGATATTATATTATAAAGGAGCAACGATCATGCGCAAAACAATTGGCGTTAACGAAAGGCCAGCGCTTCCGATGTCATTGATGCTCGGATTGCAGCATTTATTTGCAATGTTTGGTTCAACTGTGCTTGTCCCGAATCTTCTCGGGGTTGATCCAGCCATCTGTCTTTTAATGAACGGCATCGGTACGATCCTTTACATCTTTATCTGTAAAGGCAAAATTCCTGCTTATCTTGGTTCAAGCTTTGCTTTTATCGCACCAGCTTCAGCAATCATTACGAAGGAGGCGGGTGGCGGCTATGCTGAGGCGCTTGGCGGCTTTATCGTAGTCGGTCTTATCTTTACGATTGTTGCTCTCATTATTGCGAAGGCAGGCACGAAATGGATCGATGTCGTCTTCCCACCAGCAGCAATGGGTGCCATTATTGCAATTATCGGACTGGAGCTTGTACCAGTAGCAGCAGGTATGGCTGGCTGGATTAATGATGATCCGACTGATCCTACATGGACAATGGATCCTAAAACCGTCATTCTGTCAACAGCTACTTTGCTTGTGACGGTATTTGGCTCAGTTCTATTCCGTGGTTTTCTTCGTATCATCCCGATCCTGATCGGCATCATTTTCGGCTATGTGCTTTCCATTATTATGAGAATGGACGATTTCAAGGGATTAAGTGACGCTCCATTCTTCAGCTGGCCAACGGTCACGACACCAGAGTTCAACTGGGTAGCCATCGCAACAATTGCTCCTGCGGCGCTTGTCGTTATTGCCGAGCATATCGGCCATCTCGTCGTAACAAGCAATATTGTCGGCAAAGATTTATCGCAAGATCCTGGCTTGCATCGCTCACTGCTTGGCAACGGGATTTCCACAATCATTTCAGGCTTTGTCGGCTCTACACCGAATACTACATATGGTGAAAACATTGGTGTACTTGCTATTACACGCGTATTTTCTACCTTTGTAATTGGCATCGCTGCCGTTATTGCAATTCTGCTATCATTCCTTGGCAAATTCTCCTGGCTGATCGCCCATATTCCAGAGGCGGTTATGGGCGGCGTATCGCTGCTGCTGTTCGGAGTTATTGCCGCATCAGGCTTCCGCATGCTGATCGAATCGAAGGTGGATTATTCCAAGCCGTCTAATATGTTCTTGACTACGGTCATCCTTGTTGTCGGCTTGAGCGGCGTTACATTAACAATCGGCGACTTTCAAATGAAAGGCATGTCGCTGGCTACAATTGTCGGCATTGCGCTCAGCCTTTTGTTCAAGCTGTTCGACATGCTCAAGGTTTCCAATGATTATGAGGAGGCAGGCCATTAACGTTGCCTGACGTTTTTCAAAATATGTAATTGACATTACAGACCCGAATTCAATTTAGAGCTAAAGTAAACCTAGAACATCTCAATAGAAACGCGGAGGGTCATTGTAATGAACAAAAAAGTTATACTATCGATGGTTGGCATGATGTTGTTTGGAATGATTGCAGGAGCTGGCGTCATGATGAATGATGAAGCTTATAAAGCTGTCAAGAAAGCATTCGGTGGCGGTACTAATAATACGATTGGCTATATGGGAGGAATCAGCGGCTTTACTCCAATGCAGCTGCAGGGCCTGGATCTGGAGACAGCTCTCCTGATGGTTCAGCAGCAACGCACCTCCTTACTGGATCAGCAATTATCAAGCCAGATTAATGATGTAACGGCACGCAACCAAACGATTGCGGAGTATAATACGCTAATTGGCAAGCTGTATCAGGCAAAGAACCAATCATCTGCCAGCATTGCGCTGGATAAGGACACGAACGACAGCTTATTGAAGCACGGATTTGTAACAAAGACAAACAGCAGCTACAGCTCGCAGGAAATCGACAGCATAATTAGCAGCTTGCGCAGTAAAATCGATGCGACGAGCAATTCGCAGCAAATGGATATGCTTCGTCTGCAAAGCCTTACCAATAAACGCAATGAAGCGTTCGATGTAATGACAAACTTCATTAAGAAAATGCAGGATTCTAGAAGCTCTATTATTGGAAATATGCGTTAACAATTTAATATTATCTGATATAATAAATAAATCAGATGATTGAACGGAATCTTCTCAAATGAGAAGGTTCCGTTCTGCTATGGAGAGATGAATATGGGCAGTTCTGTTGAAGCGATTCAAAACCATACATTGCTGCACGGTGTTCCGAGACATGAGCTGGAGGCCGTGGTCGCTGCAATGGAGTATATTGTGCTTGAGCATAATGACGTGCTAATTCATGAAGGCGAGATTGGAGATTGCTGTTACTTTATCGTTTCGGGGCAAGCCGTAGTATCGACCCGAAGTATAACCGATCGCCCCCTTGTGCTAGATGTGCTTGGCCCCGGGGCAATCGTAGGTGAGATCTCTTTGTTGCTGCAGGAAAAACGTACTGCCGATGTTAAAGCACAAGGCAAATTAGAAGCGCTGCGTCTCAAATCCGTTGATTTCAACAGATTTTCCGAATCAAGTCCTATGTTTCATGAAAGTCTTCTATTCTCCTCACGAATCCGCTTATTGCATGGCCTGCTGCGAAAAACGACCATCTGGTCATCTATTCCCGATGCAGAATTGCGAGGCCTTGCAGAGGTAACTCGTAAAGCTTCTATTTCCTCTGGCGAAAAGGTTCTCGTTGAAGGCTCTATATCGAACCAGCTCTATATGATTTCAAGCGGTCGCTTTCAAGTAGAAAGAAACGGCCGCAAAATCATTACACTTGGCAGCGGCGATTGCTTTGGCGAAGTCGATCTATTACTGAATGGTCCTTATAGTGGTACGGTTACAGCATTAGAGGACAGTGAGCTGTTAATAATCGGCAAAGAGGAATTCCATTATATTTTGCAGCAATACGAGCAGGTACATAGACAATTTATTGAGCTCATCTGTCTCCGTCGCCCTGAGCTTGCAGCGCTGCTTAAGCCTGAACAGCCAGCAAAACAGCCAGCCAAGCAGCAGCATGCAGCTAAAGCCGAAAAACGAAATAACTACAAGCTCGGCGATAATTGGATCACTATCGTCCTTGTACTTGGCGGGCTATTTATATTGTTGACCATACTCTCCGTATGGCTTAAGCATCCCGTATTAATTGCTGCTGCTCTATTTATCGGTGGATTGGCTGGACCAGTCGCTTACGTATCCTTTGTGCGCGGGGCGCAGCTGCTTGGGTATCGCGGCTCTCGTCTGGCGCTCGTATTTGTTGTTTCTGCTTTAACGGCTGCACCAGTGGCTTTAATTTTGGAGCGATGGCTGCTTTTTGGCGGCTTTGCAGGCTCCTCAGCAAGCAGGCTTGGTTCATTTGCAGAGCCTATTGTAATCAGCTTAATAGAAGAATGCGTCAAGCTGCTTGTTGTTGTTGTGTTATTGCGTAATCGCAAGCAACGTTTTTTAATGGATGCACTCGTATTTGGGGCTGCTGTCGGAATGGGGTTTGCGGCTATCGAGAGTATACTATATGGCTTTACTTATCTTCAGCAGGGAACGGCTGCAGATATGCTCGCTGTACTTTGGCTGCGTGCGCTGCTATCGCCATTTGGACATGGAACATGGACGGCTATTGCGGCGGCCGGCTTATGGTTTTGGCTACAAAGCAGAAGTGATGCGCCTGCCCGCCCAGGCTCAGCTCCAAGAATTCGCAATTTCGCATCTATGATTGGTCTAATGCTTTGCAGTATCGTACTGCATGCGCTATGGAATAATCACGAGCTGGAAGGGCTTGCTCGCTTAACAGGAATGATTATGATAGGTGCAGTAGGCATCCTGTTGCTCTATCTGCTGCTTAGAAAAGGGATGTCAGATGAAGTAAAAGCGCTGCAGCTGCTCAATCCGGTTATCAATGCTGCTGCTTCGCAACATTCGCAATTACAAGAGCTTCAGCTAGCGTCAAACAGCTTGGCTTCATTGCTATGTGACGGCTGTGGAACTGTATCGCCTCCCGATGCTAGCTATTGTGCGCGCTGCGGCCAAGCGCTTCGCGCCAAAAAATAACGGGTTGTCTGGATTGTCAATGAGTACCTACTGACAATCTAGACAACCCGTTTTACCTTGCTTGCTATACAGCTTTAACCGCTTCAGCAAACTGCTGCAGCGCTTGAACTAATATCGAGCGCGGACAAGCCAAATTGACGCGCAGCCAGCCAGCTCCTTCAACTCCGAACATCGAGCCTTCATTAAAAGCAACCTTTGCCTTTTTATGCATAAGCTCCTTCAATACTGCCGGCTCCTCGCTAATCGCGCGGCAATCAAGCCAAAGCAAATAGGTTCCTTCCGAAACAAGCGGTTTAATCATTGGCGCATGCTCCGCCAAGTAGTCGATCGCGTAATCCATATTGCTCTTGACGTACACTAGCATATCATCAAGCCACTGCTCGCTTTCATTGTATGCAGCCTGCACCGCATCCTGAGCAAAATGGCTTGCCATATGAATGCTCAATACCTTTACCCGTTGATCGAATTTGGCGCGCATTTGAGCATTCGAAATCATAGCAAACGATGTATGCAAGCCTGGCAAATTGAATGTTTTCGTTGCGGCAAGTGCAGTTATCGTAATATCTGCCACTTCCTCTGACAACGAAGCAAACGGCGTATGCGGATGTCCCGGGAAGGTCAGATCGCAATGAATTTCATCGGAAACGACAATAACCTTGTATTTCAAAGCCAGCTCAGCCAAACGCTGCAGCGTTTCACGCTCCCATACTCGTCCGCCTGGATTGTGTGGATTGCACAACAAAATCATTTTAGCACCAGCAGCAAACAGTTGCTCCAGCTGAACAAAATCCATTTCATAGCGGCCGTTAATGAGCAGCAACGGATTGCGCTCCACCTTGCGACCGTTGCCTTTTATAACATCATAGAACGGATAATAGACAGGCGATTGCAGTACGACCGAATCGCCCGGCTCTGTAAATAAATCAACGGCCAGGCTCAATGTCGTTACTACGCTTGGCACATCAATAATCCAGTCTGTTTGAAAGCTCCAGTTATGTCTGCGCTGGAACCAGCCGGTAACCGACTCCAAATAAGATTGCGAACGAATCGAATAGCCGTAAATCCCGACCTCTGCTCTTTCCCGAATAACCTTTCTAACTGCAGGCGGACTATAGAAATCCATATCTGCCACCCACAGCGGAAGAATGCTTTCATCGCCAAATAATGGTTTAACCTGATCCCATTTATAGGATCTGGTATTGCGTCGATCAATTACTTCATCAAAATTATAGCTCAAGCTCCACACCTCACATTTTGTATATAGTATTACTGTAGCATGTTTGCAGATGTTCGCCAACATTTCCGCGTGTTATTACACTTAACCGCGCGATACGTTCGGATGGCCGGGAACATAAAATCGCCATGGATAGTCCTTTGCTTCCCCGCTGTTTGGTATTCCGATGCGTGGTCCGGCAGCAATCAAGTCATACGCTTGGCCCGCCGCAATCCATAACGGCTTTTCAGTTACGTTATGCCCGTAATCCGCCATTGTAATGCCTAGCGCCTTGCACAGCTTGCCAGGCCCATTAGTCAACTCACGATCGGATTTCAGCTCTCCACGGCGATTGCGCATCAATTCCAAGCCTATATGCGGCTCTACACCGCGGATGAGCACCGCCTGCGGCTCGCCAATGCCGGCAGCTACCACATTGACAAGACAGTGCGTATGCATTTGATACGTATAAATATGCCCTGCCGGACCAAACATCACCTCTGTACGTGCAGTGCGTCGATTATTATAGCTATGAGCCGCTCGATCCATTGGACCTGCATAAGCCTCAGTCTCGACAATAAAGCCCCCGGCTACCCCTTGCTCCGTCTGCTTTAGCAGCAGCTTGCCGATAAGCTGCTTGGCGAGCTCCAGCGAGCTTTTCTCATAAAATTCTAGCTGCAGCGGTTCGTAATCCATCATAATCCCTCCTGCATCTATCATACACAAAATAGAGGCCATCGCCCAAATCCTAAGATTGGCAAGCAGCCTCTTTTTTATCCATATCCATCAAGCTAAGTATTTGCTAGGTAACAGGGAGGGAGCTAATTCTCCTTTACTAGAATCGAATGCGGCGCCAGCAGCTGTTTCAAGCTGCCCAGGTCTCGATCATGCATATAGCCTTCTATCATCTTCTCATTCCCTTTAAACTGTACGAGCAGCATGCGCCGCACCGTGCTTTCACTTTCAATACACACCGTATAAATCGAGGTCCAGTCCGTTATTTTATGCTGGCCCTGCACCCCTTTTTCCGTAATAAAATGCGAGATTGTACGAGAAGGAAATACGATATAAAGCAATATCGCAATCCCAGCATCTATAAATTGCAGCTCATACGGCTCAGCAGCCTGTGACAGCTTCAAATAAATATACAGCACATATAGCAAAACAGTGGCAATAATAGCGAGCGTAAGCCAGCGATCCAATCTGCGTATAAAAAGATGGTTATGGTCGCGGTAAAACGTGGATGTTATCGATTCAAGCAGTAGACCCGAACGCTTTGTTCTGGCAATATATAGCACGGCACACTCTCTGAATATAAACATTAAAATGCACAGCGTGATACAGCCTGCAACTACCAGCTCCATCGTTCCTCGCTCCCCTCTATCATTCAATTCCGATTCTCTTTCATCTATTATTTACAGCTGCTAGCTTTGCTATACCTGCTAGGGCGTGTCTGAAAACTTTGATATTAGCAGCTCTGCTCTTCGCTAAGGCTACTCTATTAGTATGTATATTAGCCAGCAGGACCCGTTATGTGCAAAGCTTGTCATAATAAAAACGCGCAAGCTTCGGGGGCTGTTTCTATCCCGAGGCTTGCGCGATCAGCACTGCATTTGCTTGTAAAAGCTCTATTGATATCGTTGATGATTATCAGAATTTATAATGATAACGTGATAACATTACGGCTCTCTCGTAATTTCCAGATAGCCTTCATTGTACCAGTCAATCTCGGCACCCAACGCATCAGCCATTGCACGTGCTGGCACAAATACGATGCCATGGCGCGCCTCAACTGGAGCAGACCATTGCACCTCTTCACCGTTAATAACGGCAACATTGCTGCCTGCAGCGATTTCAATCGTTGTATTCGTCGCTTTATCTAGCAAGAAAACTTGCTTTGTTTGCGGGTTATACGTTACTTTGCCGCCAAATTGCTCCATAATATCTCTTGCCGGAATCATCGCCTGCTTCTTTTCATTCAAGTAGACGCTGTATTCCCATTCCTCGTCCAAGTAATTCCAATAGCTTTGCTTTGTAATATGGAATTGCTCACGCAGCAGCTTATCTATCAAGCTGTCTTTTTCAAACAGCTCAACAACTTCAAAGCCCTGCATGTATGCTAATGATTCAACACTTACCGTATTCAGCGTCTTGGCAGGCTCCTTAGCCTTCACTTCGCCATTCACATTCCAGAATTGGGACGCTGCCGTAATAGAGAAGCCGTCAACACCATAAAGCTCGGCTTCTTGCTTCAAGGCCGGATCAATAGAATAGTGAAGCGAGAAGCTTTGCTTGCGCAAATTCAAGCTTGAATCCACACGATAGTCAAATGCAATTTGCAAGGAATCATTCAGCACTTGCTCAAGCACCAACAGATCCTCTTCGTTCATTTCAGTCATCGACTGCTCTAGCTCGCTTAGCATAGTCAGCAGATCATCGACAACCTGCTGCTTGATTTCCTCAGGAGACAGCTCAGCTTCCTCTTCCGTTTCGATGTATTCTCCCGCATCATCCTCAGCTTCTGGCATCGGACCGCCAATGCCAAGCACGTAAGATTCAGCACCACCAAGGCCAAGTGCGGCAAGCTGCTCTTCCTGCTCAGCGTAAATGTTGAATATTTCTCCAATCAGCTTTTCCAGACCTTCACGATCGCTTGCCAGTGAGCTTACAAGCTTCTTAGCCCAGTCCCACAGCTCCAAGCCTTTAATCTCGCCTTGAATCGCTATTAAATCAGTGGACACTCCATTAATTTGCTCGGTAACAGGCTTAACCGACAAACGCTCAATGTTAGGCAAATGACCAACGCTAAAATCAGTAATCAGCTCTGACATTTTTTGAACAGCAGCGATCACAGCGGCTTCGTCATAGTCTGCCTCAGCGGTACCTTCCAGTTCCTCTGAGCCGAACATTTCTTCATAATCCCAGCCCAGCTCTGTTTCATAATAGTAGCGTCTCAGCTCTTCCTCATGCTCGCCTGTCAAATCCAGTGAAAATGGCTGCTTGGCGCCGTCAAGCTTAATCACAGCCAGCTTATCCGACATACTCAAATCAAAGCCAAGCGAAGTCTGATCACCAAAGGTAATCGCGCCCTTCATCGAAGCGTGATATTCATCCTGTTGCTTATATTCATTGATTGCAAGCTTCACGTGGGAATATTGGCGCAGCATTTCAATGAATTGCTCCGACTGCTCCTCGTCCTCGCCAGCCTCTTCT
Source organism: Paenibacillus montaniterrae (assembly GCF_018403185.1). Taxonomy (GTDB): domain Bacteria; phylum Bacillota; class Bacilli; order Paenibacillales; family Paenibacillaceae; genus Pristimantibacillus; species Pristimantibacillus montaniterrae. The sequence goes on along the minus strand of NZ_BOSE01000019.1, from coordinate 12,180 downwards.
GCCATCATTGCCAGCTCATCTTCATTTAAATTCAGCTTGAATTCCAGTTCGTATTTTCCTTCAGCCGATGTTACCTTCATCATATTTTTGATGACTTGGTTCAAGTCTACTCCCGCCACTGCCTGACAGCCCGCGGCAATAACCATGCTTAACACCATGATGACAGCTAGAATCTTTTTCACTTTCAACCTCATCAATTAAGCAACCTCCCCATAATCATAACTACGCAATATCATACCATCATATAGAAAAGGCGTATATGATTTTTTTAGGCGCTGCGGAGCAAAGCATCCTCCAGTCGCTTTTTAAATCAGCGCTCCGGAGCAATGCATCCTCCAGTCGCTTTTTAAATCGTAATGCTCTTATTTGAATTTTAAGGTTGCATTACGATGTTAAAGGCGACCCACTTCGTTTTTCAGCACTCCGGAGCAAAGCATCCTCCAGTCGCTTTTTAAATCGTAATGCTCTTATTTGAATTTATAAGGTTGCATTACGATGTTAAAGGCGACCCACTTCGTTTTTCGGATGCTTTGCTCCTCCGTTGGAGTTTTTTTGGCTGGTCTAAGAAACACGATACTAGAAAGCGAGGAGCGCAGCGTAGGCAAAAGCTACGTGAGCACCGCAGCTTTCGGTAGCGTGACATATTCGCCGCCGAATACACTACAACGCCAATCATCGTCATCAAAGTCGGACTTTTTGAACTACCTTTCAAATTGAAGTTTAAAAATTGGGCTTTCAGGACCAAGAAGATGGCACGATACTAGAAAGCGAGGAGCGCAGCGTAGGCACTTGCTACGTGAACACCGCAGCTTTCGGTAGCGTGACATCTTCGACGTCGAATACGCTACAACGCCAATCATCGTCATCAAAGTCCTATTTTTAAACAACCCTTCAAATTAAAGTTTAAAAATAGGGCTTTCAGGACCAAGAAGCTTGGACGCTAGTAGAAAATGAGGAGCGCAGCGTAGGCACTTGCTACGTGAGCACCGGAATTTTCGCTAGCGTTCAAGATTCGCCGTCAAATCCGCTACAACGCAATCGCATCGTCATCAAAGTCCTATTTTTAAACAACCCTTCAAATTAAAGTTTAAAAATAGGGCTTTCAGGACCAAGAAGCTTGGACGCTAGTAGAAAATGAGGAGCGCAGCGTAGGCAATAAGCTACGTGAGCACCGGAATTTTCGCTAGCGTTCAAGATTCGACGTCGAATCCGCTACAACGCAATCGCATCGTCATCAAAGTCCTATTTTTAAACAACCCTTCAATATAGAAGTTTAAAAATTGGGCTTTCAGGACCAAGAAGCTTGGACGCTAGTAGAAAATGAGGAGCGCAGCGTAGGCACTAGCTACGTGAGCACCGGAATTTTCGCTAGCGTTCAAGCTTCGCCGTCGAATCCGCTACAACGCAATCGCATCGTCATCAAAGTCCTATTTTTAAACAACCTCTACATTACATTTCTTTGGGGGCTGTGATGCCTACCAACTCTAACCCTTTCCCCAGCACAATCTGTACCGCTTGCACTAGTGCCAGCCTTGCCTGACGAACATTTTCCTCCGCATTTAAAATCGGATTGTGATGGTAAAACTGATTAAAGCTTTGTGCCAAATCAACAGTGTAGCGACTAATGATTGATGGCTCCAGCTTATTCATAGCCAGCTCCACTTTTTCTGAGAATTGCGCCAGTTGCTTAACGACTTGAATCGAAGCCTCATCTGTAAGTGCAGCAAACGCCTCAGCTCCCAAGGACTTGAACTCGATCTCGCCAAACTTTTGCTCGGCCTTTCTCAGCACATTGCACGCCCGAGCATGCGCATACTGCACATATGGTCCAGTTTCTCCCTCAAAGCTGAGCGCATCCTCCCAGGAAAACACAATATCTTTAATGCGGCTGGCGCTTAAATCATTAAATATGATCGCCCCAACTCCAACCTGTCTCGCTACTTCATCCTTGTCGGCAAGCGTCGGGTTTCTTTCTTCAATAATCGCTTTTGTTTTGGCAATCGCTTGCTTAAGCACTTCCTCCAGTCTGATGATGTTTCCTTTTCTAGTGGACAGTCCCATCCCTTCCAAACTGACTCGGCCAAATGCGACATGCAGCAAATCCTTATGCCATTCATACCCCAGCAGCTCAATAATTTTGAACCATTGCTGAAAGTGCAGGTTTTGTGCATAATCGGTAACATAAATTGCCTTGTCAAAGCTGTAGGCGGATTTTCTGTACAGCGCCGCGGCAATATCGCGCGTATGGTAAAGCGAGCTGCCATCCTTTTTCAAAATGAGCGCAGGCGGCATTTGATAGTCGTCGAGTCTGACCAATGATGCACCGTCGTCCTCAACAAGCAACTGCTTGTGCTTCAGCTCTGACACGACCCGCTCCATTTTATCGTTGTAGAAGCTTTCGCCAGCGTAGGAGTCGAATTCAACTCCGAGCAGCGCATAAATTCGCTTGAACTCAGCCACGGAAATATCGACAAAGCGGCGCCATAGCTGCAGTGCCTCCTCATCGCCTGCCTCCATTCTCACAAACCATTGGCGAGCCTGCTCCTCCAAGGACGGATCATGCTCGGCCTGTTCATGAAACTTCACATACAACTGCAGCAGCTCATCAATGCCATGCTCTGCAATCCGCTGCTCATTGCCCCAAAGCCGATAAGCGACGATCAGCTTGCCGAACTGCGTTCCCCAGTCGCCGAGATGATTAATCCGCACACAGTTATAGCCTAGAAACGTAAAGATTCGATACAAGGCATGGCCGATAACCGTCGACCGCAAATGAGCAATATGAAACGGCTTGGCAATGTTGGGTGAGGAAAAATCAATAACGATCGTTTTGCCTTGTCCAATATTACGAGCGCCAAATTTGTCAGCTTCGTTTAGCACCTGTTGCACAAGCTGCTGTACCAGCTTGCTTTTTTCCAAATAAATATTGACGTAGCCTGCAACCGCCTCAACACGTTCAATGATATCCCCCGATAGCTGTTCAGCCAATTGCTCGGCTATTTGCTGCGGCGCTTTGCGGTACAGCTTGCTCAGCTTGAAGCATGGCAGACACAAATCCCCCATGTCAGCATGCTGCGGATAAGCCATCAGCGCTTTAATCTCTTCCTCTGTAACTTGCTCCAGCAAACTAGAAAGCTGCTTGGCAATGATCGTCTTGTACATTTCCATCGTTACATACGCCCCCTTATTTTGCCTTAGGCTCTACCTTATTGAAAAAACATCGAACATCTAGCATCATCTGTTCGACTAAGCTACAAAGCTCCGCATCGTCATCAAAGTCGAATTTTTAAACCACATCTTCCAATAGAAGTTTAAAAATTCGGCTTTCAGGACCAAGAAGCTTGCACGCTAGTTAGAAAATGAGGAGCGCAGCGTAGATAGACCTACGTGAGCACCGGAATTTTCGCTAGCGTGCAAGATTCGCCGCCGACTAAGCTACGAAGCTTCGCATCGTCATCAAAGTCGAATTTTTAAACCACATCTAAAAAAGGCTCTCGTCTCTTATTGAGACGAGAGCCTAAAGTCCCCGCGGTACCACTCAATGTACGAAGGCTATTCCTTCGCCACCTCGTTTGATAACGGTCGATGACCGAATTTGCCTACTAATTTCAGCAAATTATCTCCTGGGTGCGCTTCCTTACAGTCTCGTGCACTGGCTCCCACCATCCCAGCTCGCTTGAACCGTTCGACTGAAGTACTCTCCCATTCCTCGATGATTTCATTTTGGTTTTATCTCATTTTACCCAAATTAAACAAAATTGCAAGCAGCACTCATCTATTTGCGTGCCACAATTTCGTTAATTAGTGAATCCAATGTTTGGCCATTCATCAGCTTGGAATAGCTGTCATCCACTGCCGATAGCACATAATGATCATCTACAATATAGTAGGTGCCAAAGCGAGTAAAGAAATGCTTGCCTTCATGAAGCTCCTGGCCCGCCGAAACACCGCTTACAATTTTCATCCCTTTTTCCAGCTTAGGCTCATAACCGACAAAGTCTGAATTATAGGCAAGCAGAATCGTATCCTTTACAGGCTCGCCGCGAATGACCTTCTCGACCTGTACTTCATATTGCACGAAGCTTGGCTTATATACTGGAAGCCCTTGGCTTGCTTGCTTTTCGCCTATTTTTTCATGCACCTCACCAAGCTTGCCAAGATCAACCTCATATGGCGGCAGCTCGGAAATAACCTCGCCTATAATAACGGTTTCCGCAATATCAACAATTTCCATAAAAGACGAGCTTTTCATCGTTACGAACTCGGGATCTTCATTGTAGGCAGGGTACTGTTCCCTTAGTTCTGCAATACGCTCTGGCGATAATGGCTGCAGTTTTGTTTTGCCTAGTACTTGAAAGCCGATGATTACAGCAATAGCAATCACTACAATCAAACCGCCAATCCAAAGTCCTTTATTTTTCAGTATGCTCATTTGCTTCACCTCAATATTTATTATTCAAATCATTGATGTCATGCGTTCTTGGAGGGTAGTAGCCATGATAGCCATAGCGCTTCATGACAGAATCGGCTGTTGATGGATAAAACTCTGCGTCAGAGTGCCCCAAGCCTAGCGCATGGCCAATTTCATGGACCATAAGCTGGATCTTATGGTTGTTCGATTCAAGGTCAGAGGTGAACGGAGTAAGATAGATGGAAGCGTGTTTAATTTTTTTCGATGAATTTTTCGCTGTTTGCGGTGAGGTAATCAATACATTGTCAGTCGTAGTCGCGTCGCATATGCCTAAATAATTGCGTGAGATCAGATAGCCGAAACGATTATTCCAGTACGATTCTGTTGCTGTAGCCAAATCTACAGTGGATGATGAGAACGAAGCTTGATCGACTTTTACTTTCGATGAGTAGGTGGGCCACATAATAGCCGCCGTTGCGTACTGACCGCTGTAGCTTGAGCTTAAATAATCACCATTCATTTCCAAATGCGCTTTACCGGAGCTTAATTTGTTCCATTTTAACACAATAGCGGTTCCATTAGGCGGAGTACCCTCATAATAAATTTCGTGTGCCTTAACAGGGGCGTAATTCGCTAGTACGAAGCAAGCACATAGCAGCATCATAAGCGTCATAACCTTTTTTTTTCATTAACTTCCCTCTCTTCACTTGAATTTTAATACGCTAGCAACCACCAAGTTGAATATATGTAAAATAATAGAATATATAATATTTTTTTCAATGTAAGAAATTAAAGAATTCACTTCAATAATTAAAGTTTTTGCCAGTAAAAAAAGAGCACCGATTGATCATCTCAATATTAAAACAGAAATGATCGATCGATGCTCACATCACACAGGTTAATTTTTATCAGTTTCTAGCTCAATTTCTTTAATCACTTTCGCAGGATTACCACCAACAATCACGTTGTCCGGAACATCCTTTGTCACGACGGCTCCTGATGCAATAACGACATTATTTCCAATCGTTACACCCGGATTAATAACAGCTCGCCCGCCAACCCAAACATTGTTGCCAATCGTTACGGGTTTACCGTATTCCGGGCCCTTAATCCGCTCGTAAGGATCTACAGGGTGTGTTGCCGTATAGACGTGCACCCCGGGTCCGAACATGCAGTTATCGCCTATCCGCACCTCACAGACATCCAGAATCGTACAATCAAAGTTTGCATAGAAGTTTTCGCCTACATGAATATTATAGCCGTAGTCAAATCGGATGTTTGGCTCCATTCCCAGGTTATTTCCGGTCGATCCTAGCAGTTCTTTAAGGATCCGCACTCGCAGCTCATCATCCATTTCGGTAGTCTGGTTGTATATCCGTGTCATCTGTCTGGCATATGCGCGATCACGCGTCAATTCGGGATCCCAAGCCTTATATAGCTCGCCAGCCAGCATTTTCTGCTTTTCTGATTTCATATTTCATCCTATCCTCTCATTATTAAGTAAAGTATTCTGAATTTTGTATTGGTCTAGCTGATCTGGTCAGACACGCTGAGATGATAATGCCAATAAGCACCGCAATCATAGCATGCAATAATCGGCTTCACCAATTCCGATAGCTGCAAATCCAATCACAATCATGAAAGAGGCACCCAGTATGACAAAACGTGCACCTTTTCGTGCAACACGTCAGGGGTACGAGAAACCCATGAAGCAAAGGACAGCACTGGCAAGGCAAATAGCAGGAAAAGGATGTTTCGGACAACTCGTGGATTCTGATTGTCAGCCGTTGTCATCAGCTTTGTCCTACCTCCTTTTCTCTACCAATTGCAGTGAATAGGCCAAGCTTTCCAGTGTCATTGTAATCAATCCATACATGTAGTCCTCCTCCGGATGCTCGAGCAGCGTCAGTTGCGGGATATGCATTTCTGGAATATACTTCAGGCATTCCTGACGGATAAGCTCTACATCGTCGTATTCAACCAAGCTTCCCGTTAAAGCAACCAACTCCGGATTCATTATTGCAATCAAACTGGATACGGAACGACCAGCTATTGAATGAAATGTGCTTCGATCATGCAATTGTTGGTAGAGCTCTTCAAGAGATATGCCAAGCGGCAAGAAGGCTATTTCCCCGGCAAAGCGAGTACTCCCTCTGTATATATGACCATCCACCATCATTCCTGCTCCAGGAAAGCTGCCTTCGATAAATGTTACAACCGCAAGTGACTTCTCTTCCTCGTATCCTTGCTTTTGGTAGAACCCATATACTGTCAGATTCATGTCGTTATCCAGGATGACCTCTACTCCATGCTTTTCGCGAATGGCAGCCTCCAATGGTATATTGATCAGCTCCTGGATATCGCTAACATTCACCACTCCTTGATTTACTGCACCCGGAATTCCAATCCCAATTGCTCGGATTTGAGGAAATTGATCAATGAGCTGATCAACCGTTTGATAAATTATTGAAGGATTAATCCGCTCATGCTCTTGATACCCTTCCATAATGGTCTCACCTGTCAGATTGGCAATCGTATAAGTGAGAGAATGCGCCTTTACACCAGCTCTAACAATCATGCAGGCAATATAAGAGAAATTCTGATTATATTGGTATAGCATGGCCGGTCGGCCGCCACTTGATTGTTCCAAGCCCAGCTCCATTATTTCGCCGGAATTCAGCAACTCATTTAGAATGCTGCCGCAGGTGGCGACACTTAGCCCTGTAGCTTGTGCAATCATAGACTTTGTACCTTGCTGCATCGTCTTTAAAGCCTGTCTGACTATTTCTTGATTCATTCTCTTGACTCGCATCGTATTATTGGTAATCGAATTCATTCATGATGCTCCAGTCACTTTAGTTTTTAAAATACTTTTAATAAGTGTAATTTTAATGTTTTTTCACTGGTATGTCTACTTTAAATCAGATTTTGAAGGAAACATTGTTGGAATGATGATAGAGTAGGATTGAAAAGCTAAAAGTATAGAAGTAATAGGAGGAATGGATTTGAGAACGGATATAAGTAATTGGATGCCAATAACTGTGCCGGAAATAAATAAAGTTTTTTCTGACATGCCGCTTCAGTGGTGTATCGCTGGAGGTTGGGCTTTAGATTTGCATCTATGTAAGCAAACAAGAGAACATAGCGATATAGATGTTATTATCATTCGAGATGAGCAATTAATCGCTTATCAGCATTTAAAACGTGATTGGATGTTATACAAGGCTCAGGATGGTAAGCTTGATCTTTGGGAAGATGGAGAGTATTTGAACTCCACGGAAGACATTTGGGTCAGTAAGAGTAGTGAAGCGCCTTGGGCATTTCAAATTATGATAATTGATACCGAAGAGAATTTTTGGACTTATAAGAGAGATAAATCAATCAGAAGACCACTTGATGAAATTTGTTTAAAAACTGTTGATGGCATACCCTATTTAAGACCTGAAATTCAACTGCTCCATAAAGCAGGTAGTTCGCAAATACGAGAAAAGGATTATCATGATTTCCAAACGATGCTTCCTTCACTTCTACCACAAGAAAAAGCATGGCTGAAATCCTCTTTAAACCGGCAATTTCCAGAAGGTCATGCCTGGATCAACTTTCTTTAATATATAGCGTAACTGCTCGTTGCTGCTTTTAACTAACTGAAAACGTCAGTTCAGCAAAAATAGCGGTAGTTATGGATATCATTTGACCTATCCATAACTACCGCTGCGCTACAACATGTTCATATGTCCAAATCTTCACTCCATTTACAAAGCAGGCATGTTCTGAAATGGGCTTTTTGGCTGCTGAAATGCTTCTTTCTAAAATCGAAAATCCCGATCGCCCGCCACAAATTACACATGTTAAGACAACGCCCGTTTTCCGACAATCGACAGGCCACGCCAAGTGAATTGATTTGCATAATTATTATGAATAGTGAAGCTGCTACTCTACTTGGGGGATTGATACGCCCCCTTGCTTTCACAGCTTTAAATTAAAACAGCTCCCGTCCCTTATTGAGACGAGAGCTGTTGTTTCCGCGGTACCACCAAATATGTAATGGCTGCTTTTTTCGTTAGCATAGCGCTAGTCAAGAAGCCTCTCTATTTACTTATTGCTCACTTGCGGTAAATCGTTGCTTCAAGCTGCTGTTGCGTTTTGTATGCTTGAAATTAGTAATCGCTAGTTCAATTGCGCGAGGCTGGCCGATGACACATACAAACTGCTGCGCCCGCGTGTAGCCCGTATAAAGTATGCTGTTGTTCAGCATATGGGCATGCTCCGGCATAACAATTAAAATCACTGCCTTCCACTGCGAGCCCTGCGACTTATGTACGGTCATTGCATAGCAATGATCGAGCTCATCGAGGCCGTCTGCATATTTGACATAGCCGTCCTCATACCGCACAATTACGACTGCACGCTCGCCTTGCTCAGCTTCCTCAATGCAAATGTCCTCGATTACGCCGCATTCTCCATTCGTAATGCCAAGCAGCTTCTTATTCTCGATATATGCACCGGACTCGTCCTTGCTGTACCAAATTTTGCTGTAGTTGTTGACCGTATGGATAACCTTGTCGCCTGGCATGAAGTACAGCGTAAGCTGTTCACTTTGCTCTTCTTCTGCATTTTGCTTGGCGAATTTGCAATTCTCGACCTTCAGCATAGGTTGCTGCTCATTAAATGCTTGCTGAATCAGCCAATTCATTACATACGTGCCGGCTTCGCCTTTGCGCTGCGGACACAGCACCTGAATTTCCTCAAGCGAATAGCCGTGTGCTTCTATTAATCGTGCAATGGAACGAAGCACAGCAGTTTGCATGCGCGCTGCGCTTGGTTGAGCAATAACGAACGCATCGCCTGTCGGTGCTTGCTCGGCAATCATTCTTCCTTGTATGATGCTGTTCGCATTTGCGATAATACCTGAATCCTTGCCCTGGCGCTTGACAACATCAAGCGTCACGACCGGAATCATGCCGCTCGCAATAAGATCATGCAGCACATTGCCCGCTCCTACACTCGGCAGCTGCTTTGTATCTCCTAGCAAAATGACCTTGCAATGCTCTGGCAGCGCGCAAAGCAAATGCTTGGCCAGCATCATATCGAGCATCGAGCTCTCATCCAGTACGATACAATCGACAGGCAAACGATTTTGCTCGTTATATTCAAAGCCGCGCTCCGGGTTATAGCTTAGTCCGCGGTGAATCGTTGTGCAAGGGCGACCTGTTGCTTTGGACGCTACCTTTGCAGCCTTGCCTGTCGGTGCAAACAGCTTAACCTCAAACGGCAGTCCGCGCTGCTTGTATTGCAGCTCGAGCAAATCAAGAATAATATTAAGCGTGAACGTTTTGCCGCAGCCCGCACTGCCATTCAAAATATGGATGCCTCCGCTTTGCTCGCTAAACTGGATGACCGCCTCCAGCTGCTTTCGCTCCAAATGAAGCTGCTTTTCCTGTAAATAAGCAGCAGCATCCGCAGCTGCCGTCTCAAATCGCTGTGCCGGATGCAGCATAATCCGCAAGATTTGCGCTGCTGTCTTAAGCTCGGCCTCATACAGCTCCGGCAAATAAATCCGATCCTGCTCTTCAACCAGCTTGCCGCGCTGCACACATTGCTCAAGCAGCTGTGAAAGCTCCGCTCGCTTAAAGCTTACTGCTATTGCATTTACTGCCTGTCCATCATGGTCTGCACCATTCAGCCCACTTGCCGACGATATATTGAGCGTCGCTTTCACTTTGTCGATTAATGCTTCACGCTCAATAAAGCAATGTCCATCATAGGATGCCTCGCGCAATATATAGCGAATGGCTGCAAGCATACGGCTGCGTGAACGCATGTCCAGTCCAAGCTGCATTGCAATCCGATCGCAGCGGCGAAAGCCAAAGCCTCTAACTCGTTTGCTGAGCAGATAAGGATTTTTCTCTATCAGTTGATCAACCTGCTGGCCAAGCTCAGCAATCAGCTTACGAGCCTGGTTCAAGCCAATTCCCCAGCTCTGCAGCTTGGCCAGCACATCAAAATTTCCTCCCAGCAGCTTAAGCTGCTGGCTCCAGGCTTCCGCTTGGCGAAGACTAACACCTGCAAGCTCAGCGGCAACTCGCGCTGGCTGCTCAACCACAACATCCATAACCGCTTCCCCAAAATGAGCGGCAAGCGTATGTGCTCGTTTATCCAGTCCATCAAGGCTTTGCAGCAGCAGGATGATCCCCTCCAGCGTAACAGGTCTGGAGGTATAGACTGCGCTGACTTTGATTTGCTTCATTCCTTTATAAAGCGCAACCTTGCCTTCGATCTGATAGCTGACCTCCTGCTTTAGTCGAAACGGAATTGTTCCGCTTATGACAAAGGCTTGCTTGTCAGCTTCCATACAAACGTAAGCGCCATAGCTTGATTCCTCATCGTAAACCAATTCTTCAAAAATAGTTACAGCCCGTTTGACAAGCTCATTCGTCTCCATTGTCTTTAGCCACTCAGGCATCCGTTTTTTCAGACTTGACGCTCCTAGCATTTGCTCTCCCTCCGCTTTCCGGTCAATAATGTTGCGTTTGAGCCTTTCTTTCGCTTAATCATTTTGCCGTCCGTACAGCTGCGCTGCGGCAGCTTATGCACCTAACATTATGCTTTAATCTGCAAATGCTGTCTACTATTGCAACATCTCCTTCTTCTATAGACGATTTCAAGCCAATGCAACCAAAACTTTCCATAGTACGTCTAGTAAGAAACTCGGAAAAAGGAGTGGGAGCATGAATTCCTCTTATCTTTCCATAAAAATAAAGCTGCTGGCCGCCTTCATAATACTTTGCCTGCTGATTTTAGGCTGCTCGCTTTCCAGCCATGTTGCAAATCAGCAGGCTGTTGCAGGTGCGATGCAAACTGAGCAGCAAGAAAATCAACAGAATCAGGTTTATATGCTTCAAGCGAATGCAGATTATGCTGTGGCCAGCAGCGTAAAACATTTGGTCGATTACGCTCAGCATATTGTCATCGGGCAGTACGGAACATTTATTGAACAGTTGGATTCAGCGGGCAATATAATTAGTGAGGTGTATGCCTTCGAGATTGAAGAAGCGTATAAAGGAGATCTGGAAGGAAGTATTGAGGTAGCGATTGCAAACTATCAAATCAAGCGGATCGAGCATCTTAACAAAATATATGAGTTGAAGCTTGAGCTGCCCTATTTTACAGTACCAGAGCAAGGCAAAAGCTATATTTTGTTTTTGGGCGCGGAGAGGAACAACGAGCCGTTCAGGCCAGCAATAATTCCTTTTAAAATTATGTTTGATGATGCAGACCAAGCCGAGCTGCCGCTTAGGAAAATAGAGCAACAGCCGCAACTTCAAATAAGCGAGCATGAATATGTAGCGTTCGAGTCCTATGATATGAATACGCCTTTAGAAAAAGGGATACCGGGCAGAAGTAAGGCTGAGCTAATCGAAGTCATTAAGCAGGAGATCTTAAAGCAAGCTAACGAGTAGGCTAGCGAGCGAGGGCTGTCCGTGAAAGTGAAGCAGCTGTTGGCTAAAGAAACTGGATAATGCTATTTGTGACAAATGAAGTCTTTCTCAATTTTAATGAATATATATCGTCTTATGTTGCGACTTTCGCTGTAATTGGGGCAAATTTCTGCCCTTAGCGTTATGAGTATTCGTTAGATTTCTATACAGGACTTATGCAGTTCGCCCCAACAATTGTAAGAGCAAGACTTTAATAGATGAACAGTTATCATTCAAAAAAATACTTGACAAATAAAAATCGCCTAAATAATTGTGAAGGATACCTTTTTA
>NZ_BOSE01000018.1 GCF_018403185.1 Paenibacillus montaniterrae | reverse complement strand
GAATATGTCACGCTACCGAAGGCTGCGGTGCTCACGTAGCAACGCTCTACGCTGCGCTCCTCGCCTTCTAGTATCGTGCCATCTTCTTGGTCCTGAAAGCTGAGCTTTTTGAACACTCATTGTAAGAAGAAGTTCAAAAAGCTCAGCTTTGATGACGATGCAGCTTCTTTGTAGCGGATTCGACGTCGAATATGTCACGCTACCGAAGGCTGCGGTGCTCACGTAGCAACGCTCTACGCTGCGCTCCTCGCCTTCTAGTATCGTGCCATCTTCTTGGTCCTGAAAGCTGAGCTTTTTGAACACTCATTGTAAGAGGAAGTTCAAAAAGCCCAGCTTTGATGGCGAGGTAGTCACAAGTAGCTTAATCGGCGTCGAATATGGGGTTCAGCCGAAATGTAAGCGGTGTCGTACACAACAGGAGGAGATATCATTGAGTAACAAATATGCGATAGGTGTAGACTACGGTACACAATCCGGACGAGCGGTGTTAGTGGATTTATCCAATGGGCATGAGCTTGCCGATCATGTTACCCCCTATCGTCATCATGTAATGGATGAAGAGCTGCCATCAGGTGTGAAGCTGGAGCATGACTGGGCATTGCAGCACCCGCAGGATTATATGGAGGTTTTGGAGCAGTCGATTCCGGCAGTGCTGAAAGCAACCGGAATCTCAGCTGAGGATGTCATTAGCGTGGGAATTGATTTTACAGCCTGCACGGTGCTGCCGGTTGATGCTAATGGCACACCGCTATGCTTGCTCGAGCCGTTTGCTAATAACCCGCATGCCTGGGTGAAGCTGTGGAAGCATCATGCTGCGCAGCCTGAAGCGGATCAAATTAATGAGATCGCTGCTGCGCGAAATGAAAAATGGCTGAAGCGCTATGGCGGTAAAATTTCCTCAGAATGGATGCTGGCCAAGCTATGGCAAGTGTTAAACGAAGCCCCTGACATTTATGAGGAAGCAGATAAATTTGTAGAGGCAGCCGATTGGGTTGTCGGAATAATGACTGGCAATATCGTTCGCAACAGCTGTACAGCAGGCTATAAATCAAACTGGCATAAGCAGGACGGCTACCCTTCCGAGGAGTTCTTAAGCGCACTTGATCCGCGCCTGGAGAAGCTGACTTCAACGAAGCTGCGTGGGGAAGTGCTGCCGTTAGGCTCGAAAGCTGGCGAGCTGACGGAGGAGATGGCTGCGAAAATTGGCTTGAAGCCAGGAACTGCAATTGCAGTAGGCAATATCGACGCGCATGCAGCAGTGCCGGCGGTAGGCGCTGTGACGCCAGGCAAGCTGGTAATGGCGATGGGCACATCTATTTGCCATTTGCTGCTTGGCGAAGAAGAACGCGAAGTGGAAGGCATGTGCGGCGTTGTAGAGGATGGCATTATACCTGGCTATTACGGCTACGAAGCAGGACAATCCGCGGTTGGCGACATTTTTGAATGGTTTGTTGAGGAGTGTGTGCCGGCTTATGCATATCGTGAAGCAGAAGCCGCAGGAGAAAACATCCATGTTTACTTGACACGCCGTGCTAACGAGCTGAAGCCGGGACAGTCTGGTCTGCTGGCGCTCGACTGGTGGAATGGCAATCGTTCCGTACTGGTGGACACGAATTTGACAGGCACAATGCTTGGCATGACCTTGCTTACCAAGCCATGGGAAATGTACCGGGCATTGCTGGAGGCTACTGCATTTGGCTCGCGAAAAATTGTCGAGGCGTTCCATTCCAACGGCGTAACAGTTGAAGAGCTTTACGCATGTGGCGGCTTGCCGCAAAAAAACAAGCTGCTAATGCAAATTTATGCGGATGTAATGAATCGCGAAATTAAAATTGCAGCTTCCAGGCAGACACCGGCGCTAGGCGCAGCAATGTTTGGCGCAGTTGCAGCAGGCGCAGAAAAAGGCGGCTACGATAACATCGTAGAAGCAGCGCAAAAAATGGCACGGATACGCGAGGAAACATTTAAGCCAATTCCTGAAAATGTAGCTGTTTATAATAAGCTGTATGCCGAGTACAATCAATTGCATGACTACTTTGGTCGCGGAGACAACGAAGTGATGAAGCGTCTTAAGGCAATCAAAGAGAAAGCAGCTGAATGCTGCGCGCCGTAAAGCCGAGCTTTTTGAACACTCACTTATAAGATACATTTATCCTACTTCAAAAATCCTGTTAGAGAAAAAAATTCTCTAGCAGGATTTTTTTTATAAACTTTTATGCCTATTTTACCGTATATAGATAAAGGATTTAAATAAACAGGAAAAAAGAACCATTTATGACAGTTGGGTTATTTTTGAAATGGAGAACGCAGGCTATTTAGGGTAGAATATAGATTACGAGTAGAAAAAGGGTGGAGGCTGAGCGAAAGTGTATTGTCATCACTGTCAAAGAAGCTTTGCTGAGGATGCTATATACTGTAGCCAATGCGGAAGAAAATTGCTTCAGCACAACATAACTGGAATACAAAAGGTCGGAATTTGGCCTGATGATACACATAAGCTCCCCGCAGATGAGCAAGCTGCGGCACAAGAAGCAGCTCAAGATTTGGTTGCGGCAAGTGGAGAAGTGGAAAAACAACATGTGAAGCGTAGAAACAGCAATTTTGCTTTAAAAGCTACAGTCGGTTTTATTTTATTATTTTCATTAATTTCGGGATTGTTGTTTCATTTTTACAAGGTAGAGCTGGATATTAACGAAGAGGTGTTAAACCTGCAGTCGATGGCTAAGGTGGAGGCGCTGGCTGGCAATTACGAGGAGTCGCTCGGCTTATTGCAGGAGGCTATTACATTGCGGCCCAATTTCGCAGCACTGGCGCAGGATGAAAATATGGTTTACCACGCCATTCGCATCGAACGGATGGGGGACGAGCTGGAACAAACGATTGTATCCGGGAAGGAGTCGGAGGCTGAGGCTCAGCTGGAGGAGCTGCGACAGGAGCTTAAAGGCTTTAAGGAGCCTGTATTTGACCGACATCGCGAGCGGCTTGAGGAATTGAATATGAAATATACGATATTGAGCTTGACAAATGAATTGTCCAAGCTTGGTACAATTGAGGATCTTGGCAATTTGCTTAACGTTGCGAACGGCTTGATTGGGAAAGAAGCAACGACTTTAAAGGAGCAAATTACCGATCGCATACGCACAACTGCAACCGCGGAAGTTAATAAGCTGCTTGAACGCAAGCGTTATACAGCAGCGCTTACCATTACTGACGAAGCGTTGGGATGGGTGCGCGGCGATGACATTTTGATGGAGCTGAAGCAAAAGGTGAAGCAGGAGCAGGCTTCCTATGCTTTAGCGGAGGAGCAGCGAATTCAACGCGCAATGGAGGAGGCTGCTGCAGAGGATTATATTAATCAGACGGCAGCAGTTGAGCTGATCGAATTTGAGAAGGTTATGAATGAGCTGGGAGATATCGTCGTTGTTGCTCATTTGAAAAACGTAGCCACTCGCGCGATCTTTAATGTCTCCTTAAGCTATGAAATTGTGAATGGAGAGGGTGCAGTCATTGGCAGCGGCAAAATTGGCGTGACGCCAGACTATGTCGCATCAGGCGAAGGTATGACCTTTTCCGTAACGCTGCCGGAAGAAATCGAATATGAGGAAGAGCTGAAGCTGGAAATTATTGAAGGAACGTGGAGCCTGGAATAAGCGATTGCTTACCATGTACAATAAAAGCTATACAGAGAATGATAAGCAAGCAGCAGCATGAAAGGTTGAGGGGGAGAGCTATGAACTGGCGAGCGATACTGGTCATTCTCGGAATTTTCTTAATGCTCGGCGGAGGAGTAATTGCGTACGCTGAGCTAAAGGAGATTGTGCCGAAGCAGCTGAATGGAGCGCCATTAATTGCTGTAGGCGAAAAAAACAAATCGCTGAAGGATATTATTTTTGAAACTCAAAAATATGTCGTCATGATTGAGACGGATAGCGGCAATCAAGGATCAGGATTTTTATATAATGATCAGGGTGATTTAATTACGAATGCCCATGTTGTATCGGGTGTTAGGCATGTACGTGTGAAAACAGCTGATGCCCGCGAGCTTGCGGGAGAGGTGATTGGCATTAGTACTGAAGTGGATGTTGCAGTAGTACGTGTTCCCGAGCTGGCAGGGGGCGGCGGCCTGTCCCTTGTAAAATTCGAAAAGGCTAGTGTCGGCGACGAGGTGCTGTCTGTCGGCAGTCCTTTAGGGTTACATAACACAGTTACGACTGGCATTATTAGCGGAGTTGGCCGCAGCTTGCAAATATCTCCATACACGTACAATGATCTATATCAAATTTCTACGCCAATCTCGCATGGCAACAGCGGCGGTCCGCTTGTCGATACAACATCCGGCTCAGTGCTGGGCATTAACTCTGCCGGTTTGGAAAACAGCTCAATCGGCTTCAGTATTCCAATCGTCAATGTGCTGCCTCTAATCGAAGGCTGGTCAAAGGAGCCGATGACGATGCTGCCAGGCATCTCACTCACAGATGATGAGCATGTGTCGGAGGAAGAAAAGCAGCCGCTTGATCAGCTTGCCAGCTATTTAGTGAAGCATTTTTACGATGCGATAAATATTGGCGACTATGTATATGCCTATTCACTGCTAGGTGCAGATTGGCAGGAAGGCATCAGCTACGTGAAATTTCGTGACAGCTATATTCATATGCGCAACATCTCAATTGATGATGAGCATATTTCGCTTAATGAGGAAGAAGCGATGGTTACGGTCGTCCTATCTGCTGACGAAAGAATGGAAGGTGCTTATAAATTCGTCAAGCAGCAAATAACATTCCGAGTCGGCTACGATGACGACCAATTAAAGCTGCTAAGCAGCAAAGCAAAGTATCTGCAATAAGAGCAAGGCAAGGGACGCTTTCTGGGTACTAACACCAGACGCGTCCCTTTTTTACTTAGTCCGCCCTAGAAAACAAGGAGCACATCGTAGGCACTAACTACGTGAGCACCAGAGTTTTCGCTAGCATTCAAGATTCGCCGTCGACTACGCTGCAACGCAAACCATCGTAATCAAAGTCGAGCTTTTTTAAATTTCACTTCAAATCAAGATTTAAAAAGCTCGGCTTTCAGTACCGAGAAGATGGGACGATACTAGAAAACGAGGAGCGCAGCGTAGGCACTAACTACGTGAGCACCGCAGTTTTCGGTAGCGTCACATATTCGATGTCGAGTAAACTACGAAGCATTGCATCGTAATCAAAGTCGAGCTTTTTAAATTTCCTCTTAGTAGTAGATAAGTTCAATTGTAATATGATCACTAGGCCCCAACTGATGATTAATCATCGAAGTTGGTAGCATACGGCTGTTCAAGTGCATAGAATAGTCTACATTGTCGTCAATGACTACGCCGCTAACAACCAGGATTTGACCTTGTGGAGACAGCTGAATAACACCTGTGCTGTTTAGTGCATCGTATACTGACAGGCCTGGCTGATAGGCAAGTCGATAAGTGCTTGTGGCATTCGGATAAGCAGTACCACCGTCAATATTAATAAAAATGTCCTGAGTTCTAGGTCCGCCTATAGGAATAGGAAGTGGCAGAGGTATTACTGGCCCAGGTCCCCAAGGTCCGCCCCAAGGACCAACCCAAGGCCCAGGCCCAATCCAAGGTCCGGGACCACCCCAAGGTCCGGGTCCCCAAGGCCCGTGCCCCCAAGGTCCAGGCCCCCAAGGTCCGTGTCCCCAGGATCCATGCTCATGTCCATGCTCATGACCATGTCCGTCAGTAGGTCTTTCCTCTGCAAATTCTTCTCCAGTTTCATGGTGCTGCCATTCAGGAGCAAGATGATCATATTGCTCGCGGGGAACAGCTGGAACTGGGATCGTTCCGATTAACGGCTGTCCCCAAGGCCCAGGTCCCCAAGGTCCTGGCCCGTGTCCAGGCCCCCAAGGTCCAGGTCCACCCCAGGGTCCAGGTCCACCCCAAGGTCCAGGTCCACCCCAAGGTCCGGGACCACCCCAAGGTCCAGGTCCCCATGGACCGGCCCCAAGCGGACCGAAAACAGGAGGAACAGGCACAACGACTGGTGAAGTGCTTAACGCTTCACGATATTCAAATGATTCTGAATCAGGTTGAGCATACAGTTGTTCATGTTCATTACTCATTAAGTATTCAAACTCCTTTACGAGTATATTAGGCATTCGTCCTGCAGTAGCTTATGCCAAATGCTTAAATTGGGTTCCTGTACCCGTTCCAAAATCATGTAAAAATAAAAAAGAGCTTGCCCGGAAAGTCAGTGAAAACCGACCATCTGAACAAGCTCTTATTATTTATCGCTTTGCGCGAAGCCGCTTATTAAAGAGCTGCTTCGTAGCGTTTGCCAACTTCATCCCAGTTTACTACGTTCCAGAATGCTGCAATGTAGTCAGGGCGTTTGTTTTGATAGTTCAAGTAGTAAGCATGCTCCCATACATCCAGACCAAGGACAGGTGTTTTACCTTCCATAATTGGGCTGTCTTGGTTAGGCAAGCTGTATACTTCAATTTCGCCATTGTTTACAGCCAGGAATGCCCAGCCGCTGCCGAAACGAGTTGTAGCTGCTTTTGCAAACTCAGCCTTGAAGTTTTCAAAGCTGCCGAATTTGCTATTGATTGCTTCTGCAAGCTTGCCAGTTGGCTCGCCGCCGCCGTTAGGGCCGATTGTTTCCCAGAACAGGCTGTGGTTAGCATGTCCGCCACCGTTGTTGCGAACTGCAGTACGGATTGCTTCAGGCACGCTGTCAAGATTAGCAATTAGCTCTTCAACAGATTTGTCTTGCAGCTCAGGAGCAGATTCCAAAGCAGCGTTAAGGTTTGTTACATAAGTATTATGATGACGACCATGATGGATTTCCATAGTCAAAGCATCGATGTGCGGCTCAAGCGCATTGTGTGCATAAGGTAAAGCTGGTAATTGATGTGCCATTTGCAATAACCTCCAATTTGAAATATGTAGTTACTCTATTTATTATCACCGATTTGATGGAATAAAGCAACATAGATGTTTAAAAAGTCTGGTGTAATTTCGTTCCCATTGGACAGTGTTGCTTTGCAAGCTCATTTTTATTCATCCACGTACAAATAAAAGGCATAATCAGTAGGCGTGCCGCTATGGCCGAGCTGCCGCAGCATAGCTGTTAGGTTGCCACGATGATAGGTTCCATGATTAACAACATGCTGAACCAAGCCTGATATGCTAGTATTGAGCGAGCCATATGCTGGGTGGGAAATTGCAATCTGTTTCTCGCAACATTTCTTGCTAGTTTGCTATTCGACGCAGTACTCTTGCTCCCTCTTTTTACAATTTCAATCGGAAAAACTAGACCATTTGGCAACGTTCGTTTTATTATCAATAGGCGACTACAATTTATTCATTATTGACAAAAATCGAGGATATAATCGTTCAATATAAGCGCTTACAATAAAAATGTTTGTTATTTCGCGTATTTTCAATATATAATATGTCTATTGGGCAAGGATTTTACAAGAATTTGTCGTATTATCTTTGGGTACTGATCTTTTAGAAGTAGGTGTAAATGATGAATGTACGTTCGATTCAATTGGCAGATTATCGCAGCATCAAGGAGCTTTTTGAAGAGGTTCTTTCTGAGGAAGCATGTGAGCAAACACTGGTCGCCTTTAGCCGTCAATTAGGCTGGGACAGCGACCTTGTCATCGTAGCCGAGGCAGACGAGCAAATTGTTGGCGTCATCATAGGTACTATCGATAATAATAAAGGCTACTATTATCGAATTGCAATTGCACAAAACTATCAACAGCAAGGGATAGATAAAGAACTCGTTCACGCATTAAAGCAGCGCTTCGATCAAAAGAAAGTTTCAAAAATCTACGTGACTGCTGACGAATACAATGAGCCTATCTTCAAGCTATTTGAATCCCTGGGATTTGCAACGACTGATTTTATTCGCTCTTTTCAAAAATTAAGTATTGTTAGCGGATAACGGCCATTATATTTATAGCAAGGCATAGCTGCAGGATCTTTCACAGCTATGCCTTTTCTTTTTATTCGAGCAGCCCATTAGGGAAGCTGCAGCGGTATAATCAAAATAATTTGCGTGCCTTGTCCAGGCGAGCTCTCAAGTATAAACTCACCTTCAGCGCCATAGGTTAACACAAAGCGGCGGTATGCATTGTAAATACCCGTATGCTTGTTGAAATACTCGTTCTGCAGCTCTCCCTTTGCCTCGATCAGCTGCTGCATATGCTGCATAATCGGCTCAGGCATGCCGATCCCCGTATCTTTAATTTCGATTTTCAGCTTGTCGCCCAGCTTTTGCGCGCGTACAGTTAGCTTAAACTGCTCAGGTGTCATGCTTGGCGTCCAGGCATACTTGAAGGAATTTTCAATATACGGCTGGATGCTCATTTTCATAATTCGCTCCTCCAGCACCTGATCATCAATATCAAGCTCAGCGTTGACATGCTGATGATGTCGATAGTAGTGAATATTCATAAAGTGGCGAATATAATCAACCTCTTCTCTTAACGTCGTCCACGAGCTGTTATTGCTGACCGTATGCCGCATCATGCGTGACAGTGACAGCACCATATCGCTGACGGCATCGCCGTTGTTGCGTGCTGCATAGGAATCGATCGTCTCCAGCGTATTAAATACAAAGTGCGGGTTGATCTGGGCCTGCAACTGCAAAATTTCATGCTCCTTCTCACGCAGCTGAGCGCGATAAACCTGCTGCTCCATTTCCTCCAGTTTATGAATCGTTCGATTGTAGCTGTGCACCAGATAGCCGATTTCATCGGACCTGGCCGTATTGGCAATAGGCGTGTAAATGCCCCGGCTCAGCTTTTCCATCCCTTTCTTCAGCCTGCTTAACGGTTTAACAACAGTGTTCATGCTAGGAAATGCGATAATGACAGCAAGGACCAGGCTGACAAATGCGATGATCATCGTTGCCTGAATCGCCTTGGCGACCCCTTGCTTTATATCGGCACGGTTGGCAATCCAGACCAGCTCCCAATTTTCATCAAACAGGGAGGAAATGGATGCCTCGTAGGTTTGGTTCTGGCTAGTAAAATAAAACGTTTGCTGCTTATTGTCTTGCTCGGCATAGGCTTGCTTAAACCGTTCGGCTAGCTGCGCCTCCACATCAAGCTCGGAGGACTGATATAGCCGCTGAGCCGGCTTGTAGTACAAATAAAGCTGACCAGCTTGCCCGTGCTCATTTTCCAATATATTGAATATTTTTTCTGCTTTAATTTCTATCATCAGCCAAGACGTAATATCGCCATTATGCAAATTGACAATTGGCCATACATAAGAAAAAATAGAGTCCTTGGCATAGAGCACATAATTCATCGGATGAGGCGGCAAAAGCTGATTACTCTCCAACTGATAAATGCTGCTGTACAATGTATCCGCTTTAAAATTAAACGATGCGTCAAGCGTTTTTTGATTCGTTTGAAAATAGGTTTTGTTTTGCTTGTCCAAATAAAGCACGCCTAATATTTCCGGATAAAACTGCATCGCATTGGAAATGAGCGAGCGAAATTCAATAATGTCCGACGATTGCTGGGCGAGATCCTGCCTGTCCGTCCCGGTAAAGCGCTGAAAGCTGGTATGATTGACCAGCCCTTCAAAGGAATATTGCATCTGCGTAAAGTAGCTGTTCAAATCATTGCTGACAAAGCTGATATGCTGTCTGGAAAGATTTGTAGAATAGCTATTGCTCGAGCTTGTCATATAGCTGATCGATGCATAGCTGACCAGTATAAGCGGGATGATTGAAATCAATAACAAGATAAAAAATAATTTGTATTTTATAGACATTTGGTTTACGATGCGTGTTATAGCGGAGTTTTTCATCACGATCTATCTCCTGTAGTTTTGTTCGTAATGTCGGACTTATCGTTTTTAGCTGCAATGTACAAGTATCATAACCGCAATAAAAGGGGTGTGCAAGTATGAAAATCTGTGTTGCAGACGATGAATATGAGGTTAGACAAAGCATCATTCAAAAGCTGAGCAGATTTGTTTCTTCCGAGCATATATTTGATGTAGGCTATGGCAAGCAAGCGCTGGAGCAGATTCAATATTTATGCCCAGATATTTTGCTGCTAGACATCCGCATGCCAGAAATAGATGGACTAGAGATATTGCAGAGGCTGAGCAGCTCCTATCCGAATATGAAAATTATTATTGTATCTGGCTATGACGATTTCGATTATTGCCGCATGGCAATTCAGCACGGGGCAATGGACTATATTTTAAAGCCGGTTGACCGGCAGCAGCTGATGAGCAACGTGCAGCGGGTGCAGCAGGAGCTTGCGCAAAAATTTATTCAGGAATTCGAGTACGAGCGGCTAAAGCTGCCTACTCCGATATTCAGCTATGAGCAAATGGATGTAACGGACGGCAGTCTGTGGCTGGATGAACGCATTCAAAAATCGGTTTATTTCTACGAGGACTATGAAGCCGAGCAATGGCAGCAAATTATGAAGACGTCGCTCTGCCAATTCGTGACTGGCGAAGGCTGGAAGCTGGCTATTGCACAAAGCTTGGAGCAGTCGCATCAAGGCTTCCATAAGCGGCAGGAAGCGCTGTCTTATATCGATCAGCAA
Organism: Paenibacillus montaniterrae; assembly: GCF_018403185.1. GTDB lineage: Bacteria > Bacillota > Bacilli > Paenibacillales > Paenibacillaceae > Pristimantibacillus > Pristimantibacillus montaniterrae. The sequence goes on along the minus strand of NZ_BOSE01000018.1, from coordinate 31,765 downwards.
ATTAAAAAACGGCAAGCAGCTATTTTCTATGAAGGGCGATTGCTGCCGGCATCCAGCTCTGTAATGGAGCAGACGCGCAAGGAAGCAAAAGCATGTAGAATGAAGCTGATTCGAGCGATTTTGCAGGAGCAGCTTGCCGAAATTGACGAGCTGCTGGAAGGCTGGTTTGAGCATGCATCCAGCCTTACGTTGCAAGAGCTGCAATATGAATGCGCTTTACTGCTGACTGCGATCGATGAAAGCTTAATCCATCCGTCAGTCGTTATGGTAGAGCAGGATCGAATTCGCTACTGGCTTAGCTGGGTTGCAGATTTTGAAACATGGTCGCAGCTTGAAACGCAAATGCGCGGTGTTATTCGCGGCAGCATTAAAGCGAAGCAGCATATGCAGCAGCTGCAGCAAAACGCAATTTCCGAAAGCTGGCTTGATCGGGTGCAGCGCATCATCGATACCGACCGAACCGGGGAAATTAGTCTGGAGCAGGCGGCTGAAGCTGTCAGCATCCATCCTGTCACGCTAAGCCGCATGTTCAAGCAGCAGTTCGGCATGAACTTCAGCAAATATGTGACACGCAAAAAGATGGAGCGCGCACATAAGCTGCTGCTGGAAACAGATATGAAGGTCTATGATATTATGAGCAGCATTGGCTATGCTGACGAACGCTACTTCCGCAGCATCTTTAAGCGAGAATTTGGCGTAACGCCAACGGAGCTGAGAAAGCAGCAGGCTGAGCAGCGTTAAAATGTTCACCGCTACACACTAAATCATTCATCTACGCTTTCTAGCAAGGCTCGACTACAATTACGGTATTGTCCATAAGCCATGATTGGAGGAGATAGGATGAAGAAGATTAAAGTAGGGATTGTCGGAACGGGCTTTATAAGCGGCGCTCATATTGAAGCGATAAGACGCCTTGGCATTGCCGAGGTTGTTGCTATAGCAGGCAGAACTGCCGCATCGGCGAAAAAGGCAGCAGAGCATTGGAATATTCCATACGCATTTGGCGATTATAAGGAAATGCTAGCGCTGGCCGAGCTTGATGTTATTCATAATTGCACGCCAAACGCGATGCATGTAGAAGTCAACGAGCATGCGATTCTGGCTGGCAAGCATGTGCTGTCGGAGAAGCCGCTAAGCTTGAATAGCCAGCAAAGCGAGTATTTGCTTTCGCTGCTGCAAAACAAGCAGCTGGTGCACGGCGTTAACTATGTGTATCGAAACTATCCGCTGGTGCAGCATATGAAGGAGAAGATCGCCCAGCAGGAAATCGGGAAAATCTATCATATCCATGGCGGCTATTTGCAGGACTGGCTGTTGTTTGATACGGACTACAATTGGCGAATCGACAGCGAGCAAGGCGGAGCTTTGCGAGCAGCAGCCGATATTGGGTCGCATGGGCTTGATTTGATCGAATATATTACGAATGCAAAAATTGTGAAAGTATTTGCTGATCTTGTTACTGTGATGCCGACGAGACGCAAGCCGAAGCAAGCGAGCCAAACGTTTGGCGAGCAGCAGGCTGATGCGGAATATGAAAGCTACGAGGTAAGCAACGACGATTGCGGTACAATCTTGTTCCGACTGGACAATGGCGCCTCTGGCAGCTTTATCGTTTCGCAGGTTAGTGCGGGCAGAAAGAATCATCTGTATCTGGAGATTAGCGGCAGTAAATCCTCCTTTGCCTGGAATCAGGAAAATCCCGCTCAGCTATGGGTCGGCAAGCGGCAGGACGCTAATGCGGAGCTGCTTAATGATCCGCTGCTGCTCGCTCGAGATGCAAGGGCGTACAGCCATTATCCTGGCGGCCACATAGAGGGCTGGCCTGATGCGCAAAAAAATATGATGGAGCAATTTTATCAGGACGTGCTTGGCAAGCAATCCGCATCGCGTCCACGCTATGCAACCTTTGCCGACGGCCATCATTCGATGAAACTGCTTGATGCAATTTTGCAAAGCGCCACGACGAAAAGCTGGGTTGAGCTGTAGAAGCTGGAGCAAGCTTAAATTTGGACCAAGCTTAGTTCAAACTTAAACGATACAGGAAGCGAGGAACGTTTTGCATGAGAACAGCATTTGGAACAGTGTTGGTATGGATTATAGTATGTGCACTGCTGGCAAGCTGCTCGCTGTCTCGTTCCTCGGCCGCTCCTGATTCTGTAAATGAGAAAGCGGAGCAGCCGGAAGCTCCTATTAAAATATTGTTCGGCTCGGCAGAGCTGGGCTCCGAGGCGCTTGTCGCATCAGTCAACCGCTATGAGCAGCTGACTGGCAAGCAGATTGAGGTGCATACGTTCAGTCATGACAACATACAAGCGAAGGTTTACAACGAGCTAATCCAGCAAAGCAACACATTTGACCTAATACTGATGAACGCTGCCTGGGTACCGATTATGATCAGCCATTTGGAGCCTTTATCAGGGTATTTAACGGACGAGGCGTATGGTGACGCGCAGCTTGAAGATCTTGTGGCGAAGATTTTAGCTGACGGCTCTTTATTTAATCCGCGGCAGCTCAGCTCGATTATGCCGCCTGAAGAAATTGGCCCAGTAGAGAATATAACGGCTCGCGGCTTCGATTTTTATACGCTGCCGATTGCAAGCAATGTGCTAATGGGGACGTATCGCGAGGATGTATTCAAGGATCGACTCGTGAAGCAAGCCTTTGAGCAGCGCTACGATAAGGAAATCGCACTGCCAGCAACGCTTATGGAGTACGAGACCTTAAATCGCTTCTTCACCTCAGAGCTCGATACCTCGCTTAATAAAGGGATCTCCTATGGCTCTACATTTATGGCAGGCGATGCTGAAGCGAGCTTTATCGAGTATACGGCGATATTAAATGCGCTCGGCGGCAGTCTGTACAGTGACAAGCAGCAGCCGAATCTAATGACCAGCGAAGCTCTAAAGGCGCTCGAGCTGTACGGCAAATGGCTGAACGATCGCTCGATCAGCTCGCCAGAGGTGCTGGATTTTGGCTGGGAGGAAGCAGCGATCGCATTTAACTCGGGACAAGCTGCGATGGGGATGAATGTCTTCAAGATGGAGCTATCGCCAGCAATTCGCACAGGCAGACTCGATTATTTTACGTTCCCTTCAATGGACGAGCAGGGCAAAGGGCCGTATCTGATCACCTGGGGGCTTGCCATTAACAAATACAGCTCGCAAAAGAATGCGGCTTATGAGCTGCTGAACTATTTGACGAGCAGCGAGCAGCAAATAAGCGCGCTGAAATATAAAAATCAGATTACCCGGATTTCAGCGTTTGCTGCGTCCGACGAGCTCATTATTGAGCAAAATCGCAATTACTATGATGTGCTGCTTACATCGATCGAGCGTGCAGCACTGCGACCGCGCATGATCAATTATAGTCAGATGGTCGATATTGTTAGCACTGCGATTCAAGCGTATATAAGCGGCAACGCATCGGCTGAGCAGGCGCTTAGTCAAGCACAGACGGAGCTGCTGGAGCTTGGCTCCTCATAGGCAGTCAGTTGGGCCATGTTGACGCACAAGCTAAATAGGTGCATATAAGAAAGCGCAAGCTTAAGGCTGGAGAAGCCAGAAAGCTTGCGCTTTTCGCGTCTTGAACAAATATGCGCAGCTGTAGCCAAGCTAAAAAGTTCCCCCTACCGTGTTAAATTATTCGCATATTATACGGCTTTCAAAAGCTTTATATTTAACTCAGGCAAGATGTTTCAAAAAGCTTTTTGAACAACTATTTTAATTTCAATAAACGCGCAGCATAAGATTAAGGGGGATGGCGATGATGAAGCTAGGCTACCAAACGAATACATGGGGCGGCGTTGTCGGCGCAGCGGGCGGCGTTACATGTGTTAAGGAAGCATACTACTGGGCCAACGGCTCTACTGAGCAGGCATTGGCGCAAATTGCAGAAGCGGGCTATAGCGGCTTTGAGCTTTTTGAAGGAAACTTAATGGCTTACGAGGACAAGCCTGAACAATTTAAAACACTGTGCGAGAAGCATCAGCTGGACTTTATTGGCGTATATACAGGCGGCAATTTCATCTATCCGGATATTTTAGAGGATGAATTTTACAAAATCAGACGTGTCGCACAGTTTGCTGCATCGCTGGGGGCAGAGCAGCTCGTCATTGGCGGCGGAGCGATTCGCTCGGCAGGCATTCAGGACAGCGATTATGAGCGACTGGCGGATGCCTTGAACAAGCTTGATCAGCTAGCTAAGGAGCTGGGACTGCAGGCGACCTATCATCCGCATTTGGGAACGATTGTTCAATCGTGGGAACAGCTGCAGCGCATCATGTCGTTAACGAGCATCAGCTTGTGCCCGGATACAGCGCATTTGGAGGCAGGCGGCTGCGATCCTGTTAAAGTAATCGAGACGTATATCGACCGCATTCCTTACATTCACTTTAAAGACTTGCAGGGCAGCGATTTTGTACCGCTTGGACAAGGAGGACAAAACTTCAAGGCAATGCTCGAGCTGCTTGTGAAGCATGGCTACTCCGGCTGGATTACGACCGAGCTTGACAGCCACCCTGACCCTAAAGCGGGGGCAGAGCAAAGCTACGCTTATTTGAAGCAGCTGCTGCAAGGCTAACCATAAAAAAATGCTCAACTAATGAACAGGGGGAACAACAATGAAAAAGGGTACTAAAGCAATCGTTTCAATGCTGTGCATCATGATGCTGCTGCTAGCGGCATGCAGTAACTCACCTGGAAATAACAGCAATAGCGGCAATAACAGCAATGGAGGAAATGCAACTGAGCCTCCAGCCGTAACGGAGCCAATTACAGTCAACCAGGATTTGCCTCAAAAAGAGATTTTAAGCCAAGGGCCGCATGGCGAGCTGGCTGTATCGGCAAAATCATTAGAGCTAACCGTTGAAGAAATTAAGCAAATTAAAGAGAAAAAGCTGACAGCAGCTATTTCCATGCACTATGCGGGCAATGACTGGTCAACTGCGCAAATTAAAGGGCTGCAGGACACATTTGCCAAAATGGGCGTTGAAGTCGTAGCTGTAACGGACGCACAGTTCAAATCAGAGAAGCAGGTTTCCGATATCGAGACAATTCTCGCGAAGCAGCCGGATATTTTAGTCAGCATTCCTGTTGATGCGGTATCAACTGCATCCGTATACAAGCAGGCGGCCGAGCAAGGCGTGAAGGTTGTCTTTATGGACAATGCGCCAACTGGTCTTGAAGCTGGCAAGGATTATGTCAGCGTCGTATCTGCCGACAACTATGGCAACGGCATTGAAGCGGCACATATTTTGGCGGACAAGCTGAACGGTGAAGGCAAAATCGCGGTCATTTACCACGATGCTGACTTCTTCGTAACGAAGCAGCGTGTAGAAGCATTCGAGAAAACCATTGCAGAAAACTATCCAAATATTGAAATCGTAGATCGCGGCGGCATTGCCGATCAAAACCAAGGCGAGACAGTAGCATCAGCGCTATTGACGAAAAATGCGGATTTGGACGGCATGTTTGTTGTCTGGGATGTACCAGCAGAAGGTGCGCTGGCAGCGGTTAAAGCAGCAGGACGCAATGAACTGGTCATGACAACGATTGACCTTGGTACAAATGTCGCAATTGAAATAGCGAAAAACGGCATCATACAAGGCTTGGGCGCTCAGCTGCCTTATGACCAAGGCGTCGCTGAGGCGATTCTCGCAGGCTATGCCGTGCTAGGCAAGGAAACACCACCATATGTTGCGGTTCCAGCACTTAATGTAACACACGACAATGTACTTGACGCTTGGAAGTTGGTGTATCATCAGGAGGTTCCAGAATCAATCCAAACCGCATATAAGGAGTAGTTCAAAAATCCGACTTTGATGACGATGCGACTTCTCTGTAGCGGATTCGGCGGCGAATCTTGAACGCTAGCGAAAATTCCGGTGCTCACGTAGGTCTATCTACGCTGCGCTCCTCATTTTCTACTAGCGTCCAAGCTTCTTGGTCCTGAAAGCCGAATTTTTGAACCTTCATTGGAAGCGGTAGTTCAAAAAGTCCGACTTTGATGACGATGCGACTTCTCTGTAGCGGATTTGACGGCGAATCTTGAACGCTAGCGAAAATTCCGGTGCTCACGTAGCTTATTGCCTACGCTGCGCTCCTCATTTTCTACTAGCGTCCAAGCTTCTTGGTCCTGAAAGCCGAATTTTTGAACTCTTATTTAAAGGGTAGTTCAAAAAGTCCGACTCTGATGGCGCTGTAACGCTTCGTAGCGTACTCAACAACAAAAAGCTCCAGCGAAGGAGCAAAGCATCCGAAAAACGCATGTGGGTCGCCTTTAACATCGTAATGCAACCTTAAAAATTTAAATAAGAGCATTACGATTTAAAAAGCGACTGGAGGATGCATTGCTCCGGAGCGCTGATTTAAAAAGCGACTGGAGGATGCATTGCTCCGGAGCGTTGAACTTTGGGGTATATTCGACATCGAAGCTTAACAATCAAGAAAAAAGACTCCAGCGGAGGAGCAAAGCATCCGAAAAACGAGAGTGCGTCGCCTTTAACATCGTAATGCAACCTTAAAAATTTAAATAAGAGCATTACGATTTAAAAAGCGACTGGAGGATGCTTTGTTCCGGAGCGCTGATTTAAAAAGCGACTGAAGGATGCATTGCTCCGGAGCGCTGATTTAAAAAGCGACTGAAGGATGCTTTACTCCGGAGCGCTGAACTAAAATAAATAGCTGAAGGTGGGAACTATAATGCGAAAAATTAATATTGGAATGATTGGTGCGGGTTTTATGGGGAAAGCTCATTCTTTGTCGATGGCGGCTATGCCGATGTTTTTCTGGCCAGCTCCGGCAATCCCTGTGCGCAAGGTTGTTTGTGATTTGACTATGGAGGCTGCTGAGCAGGCTGCGCTTAGACTTGGCTTCGAGAAGTATACCGATAACTGGCGCGATGTGGTCAATGATCCGGAAATCGATGTGATCGATATCGTTACGCCTAACAATTCACATGCTGAAATCGCGATCGCGGCAGCAAAGGCTGGCAAGCATGTCATTTGTGAAAAGCCGCTGGCAAGCACGCTTGAGGAATCGAAGCAAATGCTTGACGCAGTAACTGCTGCCGGCGTTAAGCATATGGTTGCCTTCAATTATCGCCGTACGCCTGCAGTGGCGTTGGCTAAAAAATATATTGAAGAAGGCGCAATTGGTCAAATCCTAAACTTCCGCGGCACATATTTACAGGATTGGTCAGCTGATCCGAATTCTCCGCTGTCATGGCGCTTCCAAAAAGCGCTGAGCGGCTCGGGAGCACTTGGAGATATCGGTACGCATGTTATTGATTTCGCCAGATATTTAGTTGGCGAAATTGCGGAGGTAATGGCGGAGACCAAAACATGGATTACAGAACGGCCTGTACAAGCCTTTGGGGTCGATAAGCTTGGAACCGTCAAGCTGGATGAGCAGGCTGAAAAGCGCCCGGTTGACGTTGACGATGAATTTATGTCGCTGCTGCGTTTTGAAAATGGAGCGATCGGCAGCATAGAAGCAACACGCAACGGCTGGGGACGCAACAATTTCTTGACGTTCGAAATCCACGGCACAAAAGGCTCGCTATATTTCAACTATGAAAATCGCGATGAGCTGCAAGTATGCTTCGCTGACGATCCTGCTGACCGCCGCGGCTACCGCACCGTTTATACAGGACCGGCTACACCTTATGGCGAAGCACTATGGCCTATCCCTGCGCTTGGCATCGGCTACGGCGAAACGAAAATCATCGAAATGCACGACTTCATTCAATCAATCGTAGAAGGCCGCGAAATTTCGCCAAGCTTTAACGACGGTTATCGTATCGCACAAATTAGCGAAGCGATTTTGCGTTCTGCGGAGCAGCAGAAGTGGACGAAAGTAGATCTTATTTAAATAGAAGAAACACGATAGAAAAAGCTTAACTACTAAAACATGATTGAAATATTAATAGAAGGAGCTATCGCAGAAGATAGCTCCTTCTCAGGATAGAGGGTGAACAGCGTGACTCAAGCAGTGCTGCAGATGTCGAATATATCGAAAAGCTTTAACGGAGTAGGCGTTCTGCATCAAGTAGATTTTGAACTGCAGGCTGGAGAAATCCATGCATTAATGGGCGGAAATGGTGCGGGCAAATCCACACTAATGAAAATATTGACGGGTGTATACCAGCTGGATGAAGGCGAGATCACAATAGACGGCAAGCCAGTTAAAATAGACAGCACACAACGAGCTAACGAGCATGGCATCTCGATGATATTCCAGGAGTTTTCTTTAGTTCCGACGCTCACAGTGGCTGAAAACGTATATTTGAACAAGGAGCCGAGAACTAAGCTTGGGCTAATTGACCAAAGAAAAATTGCGCTGCAAACGAAGTCGATTCTGCAAGACTTGCAAATCGATATAGATCCGGATTGCGAGGTTGGCAAGCTTGGTGTCGGCTACTGGCAAATTACCGAGATCGCCAAGGCGCTAACGGTTGACACGAAAATATTAATTATGGACGAGCCAACCTCATCCTTGACGAAAATCGAAACGGAGCTGTTGTTTCAGCTGATGGACAGGCTGAAGGCTAAAGGAATCGCGATTATTTATATTTCACATCGGATGGATGAAATTTTTCGAGTATGCGATCGCGTAACGGTGCTGCGCGACGGAAAAAACTGCATCACAGCCAAAACCTCCGAAATCGAGATGGAGCAACTGATCGAGCATATTGTCGGCAATCGTGTCGGAGAAGCATTTCAATGGGTAGAGCGCTCTTATGATGTCACCGCTCCGCCATTGTTCCAGGTAAAAAATTTAACGATTGGCTCACGAGTGAAAAATGTCAGCTTTGAAATCAAGCCTGGGGAAATTATCGGTCTTGCTGGCTTGATGGGCAGCGGTCGTACGGAGCTGGCGCGCGGCTTGTTTGGACTTGACCCTTATCAGCAGGGGGAAATTTATGTGCGTGGACAGCGCAAGCGGATAAGCAGTCCACAGGATGCAATCAAGGCAGGCATCGCCTTAGTACCGGAGGACCGCCGTACCCAAGGGCTTGTGCTTGAGCACAGCGTGCGTGACAACATCGCGCTTTCCATACTGCCGGCACTAACGAAAGGCTTATTTGTCAGCAGCAAGGCAAGCAATGAGATTGCACATCAATATGTAGACAAGCTGTCAATTAAAACGGACAACATTTACAAGCTAAGCGGACTGCTGTCTGGCGGCAACCAGCAAAAAATCGTAATTGCCAAATGGCTGGCGACCAATCCCGATATTCTCATTTTGGACGAGCCGACAATTGGAGTCGATATTAACGCCAAAATAGAAATTGTAAAAATCATTCGCGAATTTGCGAATTCAGGCAAGGCAGTGCTGGTCATTTCATCAGAGCTGGTTGAGCTGCTTGCTGTGAGCGATAAAATTCTTATTATGCAAAAGGGTGAAATCACCGCCGAGCATCAACGACAAAATATTACTTCAGAGGAGGCGCTAGAGCATGCAATCCAAAGCTTCTAATTCATCTGGCAGCAAGCTGCTGACGATAGACTGGCGCAAATATATGGTTTACATTGCGTTTGTGGTGGTCTTTATCTTTTTCGCCGTAACGCTGCATGACCAAGGCTTTTTAACAACAGGAAATTTGCTGAATATTATTAGACAGACTGCAATTATTGCAATTATGGCTGTAGCGATGACATTTGTTATTGGTGCAGCACAAATCGACCTGTCGATCGGTTCGATCGCGGCCTTATCTTCCTTGACCTGCGCGCTGAGCATACAAGCGGGCATCCCGATCGTATTCAGTGCTTTAATCGGCTTGGCTACTGGTGTTGTGATCGGATTTATTAATGGTATGCTGATTACTAGATTAAGCATACCGTCCTTCCTCGTCACACTCGGCATGATGATCATTATTAGTGGTGCTGCTATGTGGATTACCCATACCGCGCCTGTTCCGATTTTGAACGATTCGTTCAATTTTATATTTGGCGGCGGCAGCATCGGCGGCATTCCGATTCTGTTGTTCTGGATGCTGGCTATCGCAATTATTGGGCATTTTATATTGAAGAAGGCTCCATTCGGCAGAAAAACATTAGCAACAGGCGGCAACGAAAATGCTGCCCGCTTTACGGGGATTAACATCAACCGCGTCAAGCTTTGGGTTATGACCTCTTCAGGTGCAGCGGCAGCTTTAGCGGGCATGCTGTACGCTGGACGAATGAGCTCAGGACGCTACACCTTCGGTGAAGGCGATGAAATGTCGGTTATCGCTGCAGTTATTCTTGGCGGAACAAGTCTGTTTGGCGGTACGGCGACCGTAGTGGGCAGTGTCATCGGCTCGCTTATGATCGGGATGATTAACAACGGCTTAATTATTATGGGACTTGATGTCAGCCAGCAAAACGTTGTCAAAGGCTTAATTATTATATTGGCGGTCGCTTTCAGCAAAAAAGCGATGCAGCGTTAGTAGTTAGGGTATAGCGGATTAATAAGTATATGCTGAATTTGTAGTAGGCTTTAAGCAGGCAGCTCATTGTCGCAGTGCGATGGTGAGCTGCCTGCTTTGTTTGATTTACAAAAAATTAATATATTTTGAACGTTGGATTGGTCGTGGCAGCCATCATTTGTTCAGAAATTTTTTAGTTCTTTTAACTATACTGAAATAAAAATCACAAAAAATGGGAGAGCCATGACTTTGAAGGGAGGTGAGACAAATAGTCAGTGGCTCGTTAAGGAAGTTGCGATTACATAACCGCTCCATGTTTGACTTGCATGATTGCTTGTCTTCATGTCCCTTCAAAGGCGAAAATGTATGCAACTCACATGCAATAACACACTGGAAGTAGAGAGGCTAGCCTAATGTTTGCTGCAGCCCTTCCAGAGTGAACAGGCTGCGTTCGTCAGCAAATGTAAGGTGTCCTCTCTCTAAACCAAGAAAAGGAGAGAAGGATGAAAAGAATCAATACTGCAATACTTGCTGTGCTTTTAGTGCTTCAAGTTATGTTTACCCCGCTTACGGCGTTTGCAGAAAATGAACTTCCATCTGCACCGCCAGCTGCGAGTGAAACAGAAGGCACATCCGAAAGCACAAGCCCGACTGATGCTGCGCAAGATGCATTACAAAAGGATGTAACAATGTCATTTGCAAATCTGCGTCTTTTTGATCGAAATGCTAAGGAGATCGCAGACGTTGAAGATCTGAAAAATTACACAGGTCCTAAGCCTAAAAAAGGTGATACCGTTTATCTAAAGTATGATTTTGCTGTAAATCCTACTCAAGATTACGGAATAGGCTCTACCTTCACCTTCCAGATGCCTGATCATATGATTGTGGAGCATGATAAAGGCTCATTTAATCAAACAAGGGATCTAGATGATACTGAAGGCTGGTTGGCTTATCACTCCACCTATGATGAGAACTCTAAAACTGTAACAGTGACACTGGATAGCGAGCTAGAGGAAGGATCAATTGGTACAATTTTCTTCGTGTTTGAAGCGAAGTTTGGCAACTTTGCAAGTGAAGACACGTTGGAGCAAACTCTAGTTATTCCTGTGGTAGGATCGACGAATGTGGAGCTTCCGTTTATTTTTGCTCCAGGTGGGAGCGGCAGCTTGCTAACGAAAAGCGCGGGAGCTATTGAGCGGGATGCTTCAGGTACAGTAACCATTCCGTGGACGATCTGGGTAAACACGGCTGGTCAAGAGCTGAAAGGTGCATCTCTTAATGACGTTATTGATGAGAAACTTGCACTAGACGGTGTGATTACTTTAGAGCAGTATAAGATTGGCTTGAATGGCATTGATACAAGCAATCCGGGCGCTCCAGTGTCGACAGAAAGTGCCAGTGAGTTTCCGATTAATTTCGAGGATGGCTATTATGCCTACAAAGTAACGTACAACACGATAGTAACTGCAGATCCAGAGAATGAGTACGAAACTTACCGTAATACAGCTACTTTGACTGGAGATGGAATTCCAGCGAATACGAAGGTAGATGCAAGTCAAACTGTTCGGTACGGTACTCCCTTGGAGAAAAGTAGAACAGGAGATAAGTACAATTCAAGCTGGACAATCAAGTATAACTGGCTAGGTCAAAAAATTGCTGCTGATAAAGCAACATTGACAGATTCCTTGGAGACTTCAGATACAACTGGAAAACATTCAATTGATTATTCCAGCTTAAAGGTCTATCGTGTAACTCTATCTTTTGATGGTCAATCAGTTTCAGGGCCTCCTGAAGAGTTAAATCAAGGCGAGCATTATGATTTAGTCGAGGATAACGACTATAGCTTTAAGCTTGATTTCAGCAAAGACGCCAAAGATGGAAGAGTTACATCCGCTTATCTAATCGAGTACGATACAGTGCTTGAGGATGAGTTTGTTACAGATTCGAATAGCGGTACAATTACGAACACTGTAACGAGAGGAGACGGTGGCTCAGATTCAGCGCAAGTTGAACTTAAACCAGACATCTTCAAAAAATCCCGTAGCACCATTGACTATGTAAACAAAACGATTACATGGGAATTGACGATTAATGCTGAAAAAGAGTTGAAAAATTTCGTTATTGAAGATGAGTTTACAACGACTCAACGGCAGATTAACGATGATTTAAAGCATACGTTAACACAATGGAGTGCAAGCGACACAGCTTTATTCAAAGGAGTACCCGCATCTGCTACTATAACTAACAAGGCAGGTACTAGCCCATCTGCTATTGGTGATGAAGACTTTAAGATCACATTTACAGATCCTATTCCAGCAGGATCTGAGATAATCATTCGTTACAAAACCAAGTTCGACATCAAGCCAAATGGTGGTGTTGCAAGAGAGTATATCAATACAGCTGATGCAACATGGGATGGTCTTGTAGATTTGGGTAATAAAGCACTTAATAAATCAGAAAAGTATACACCAGCTACAACGACTACTAACAATGGTTACAAGCGAGTAGATGTTAACAATAATACCCAGGAGTTTTCTTGGCGTGTAGCTGTTAATATCAATAAGCAGGATATTAACGGTGCAACTGTAACGGATACTTTAGGTGCTGGTCATTATATTCCTGTTCCTGAGGGCAGCGAATTAAAGGATCAAATTAAAATTTTTAAATTGAACCTAACGTCTGAGAACGGGACTAAAGATGAGAGTAATCCACTAGATAGCGACAAATGGTCAGTTGCACAAACGCTAATAGATGGTAAGGTTACAGGCTTTGTAATTACATTTGCAGGACTGACTGCTAGCGAAAACAATGAAGCTTACCTGATTGAGTACAAATCTAAGGACTCTGATGATATTTATGGTCAGCCTGAGGAAGGAAAGGCTACACAGTATACAAACAGAGCCGTATTTACTACAGCACATGGTGGAAGTTATACGTATGATGCAACAGCAAATATTAGCAGCCGTGCCAATGAGCTTATTACAAAATCTGCGGAAGCTCGTCCAGTGGATGATTTAATTAATTGGACAGTAACCGTAAATGCTTCCAACTCAAAGCTAGGTAACATTACATTGACTGACACACCATCGCCCAACCAAAAAGTATTAACAAATACGTTCAAAAAGCAAGAGATTAAGTTGGATACAGGTGGAACGTCAAGAACTGTTGGAGATGAAGAAAAAATTGATCCTGACTCAATTACGCTAAATTCTGATGGTAGCTTTAGTTTGGATTTAGGTAATTTGAATAATTTGGATGGAAATGGTGGAAAAGGCTATATCATCAAGTACTCTACCTTCTTCTTGGGTGATGGAAACACTGGTGAACCAGTATCCAATAAAGCCTCAATCAACTATGAAGGCGCTGCTAGTGCAGGCACAAGCGCAGAGGGTAGCGATCTAAAACAATTTAAGTATAGCGAATCGGATACGGGAGCTTCAGGAACAAAAGGCGAACTGCAATTGAAAAAGTTCGGTGTTAATCCTTTAGAAAGCGGACGTGAAGTGCTAGAAGGAGTTAAATTCGAGCTTTGGAATAAGTCCGGCACGATTAAACTGGATGAAGCTACGACTGACGCAAACGGTACACTAACATTTGAACAGGTTCGCTACGGTAAGTATATCCTGAAAGAGGTAACGACGCTTGAAGGCTATCTTCCGGTTGGGGACATTAATATTACGATGGATGAAAAAATCGATATGCTTGATGGTGGAGAGCCTTATGAGATCACCAACATCGAAGATGTGGATGTATCAAATGCCTGTCCATCCTTCACATTAACAGTAAAAAATGTTGATGGGGAACCTGAAGCCAAAAAGGAAATTCAGTTGGAAGATAGTGAAGGTAAAGTCGTTTACAAAGGTACTACTAATGATGCAGGTCAAGTTGCAGACATTAACCGTCCAGGTACTTCAGTCAATTATGTGATGAAGGGTGAGTACACTGTAAAAGCAGACGGTAGAGTACTCGGAACTGTGAACGTAGATTACACTAGTGGCAATTGCCAAGGTGAGGTACAGCCGTTACCTTTGTGTGAAACCTTTAAGATTTCGGTAGTAACAGAAAATGGCGATCCTCGTCCTGATGTAGAAGTAACATTAAAGGATTCAGCTAACAACATAGTTGCTACTGAAACAACAGGTGAAGATGGCAAGTTTGAAATTTCGCCTATAGTAGAGAATGGCAAAAATCTACTACCAGCAGGTACTTATAAGCTGTATGAGGGCAACCAGTATTTAGGAGTAGTTGTCGTTAGCTATAAGATTAATTGCGAAGCTACTTTGGATGTATCGCGTGTATGTGAAACATTTAACTTAACGGTTAAAGATGCAGACGGCAGAGCTCTAGCTGATACACAAATAAGAGTTGTTGATAAAGACGATTCAACTAAAGAGCTACCTGTTACAACAGATGCGAATGGTAAAGTAGCATTAGATAATCTCCTTCCTGGCGAATACGAGGTTTATCTAGGTGAAGCAAAATTAGGTGAGTTTGAAGTAGGTCCAGAATGTGAAGCAATTGTTCAGCCTCTACGTGCATGCGATAGCTTTGTCTTTACAGTGAAGGATGAAGATGATTTGCTAGCAGCAGAAGGTACGGAAGTGACTATTACAAATACGAATACTGGAGCAGGTGGAACATATACTGTTGGCTCTGAAGGTAAAGTTACATTACCGTCTGATGTTGCCCCAGGAGAGTACCGAGTGACAATTAACTCAGGTGCTTTAAATGAAAAAGATTTAGGCATTATTAATGTATCGTATACCGGAAACTGTCAAGACGAAGTGTCTATTCCACGTATATGTAAAGTATTCGAAATTACGGTGATCTCACCAGATGGTACAACGCCTAAAGCTAACACGGAAGTTATCGTGAAAGACAGCGAAGGTAATGAAGTTCCTCGTGTTACGGACACAGATGGTAAGATCAAATTGCCTGAAAACTATACGCCAGGTACAGTTACTGTTCATGAAGTAAATGAAGATGGTACTGCAGGTGAATTGATTGGCAATGTTAAGGTCACTTATACAAATGACTGTAAAGGTACTGTAATTAAAAATGCTTGTCCAACCTTTACGCTAACAGTGAATAACAGTGAAGGTATTCCTGTTGGAGAAAATGTTAACGTGACGATTGTTAATCAAGTAGGTGAAGAAGTAGCAACAGAAGCTACAAACGCTAACGGCCAGATCGTATTCAGTGATAAAACGATACTTCAGCAAAATGAAACATATTCTGTATTTAATGAAGCAGGAGTTAAGCTTGGTGACATTACAGTTAGCTATACGAATGAAAACTGTAGTGATTCTGTTCAAATTCCTGGAAATATCTGCCCAACCTTCACATTAACAGTTAACGACAGTGATTCAAATCCTGTTGGAGAAGGCTTCAATGTAAAGATTGTTGATGAGAATGGTGCATTAGTTACCACAGATATTACTAATGCTAATGGTCAAATTGTATTTGATGGCACGAAGCTCAAACATGGTGTAACGTACACTGTACTAGATGAGTCAGAAGTTGTGCTCGGTACCATTACAGTAAGCTATACTGACGGTGAATGTGGCGCAACCGTTAAAATCCCTGTCAAAGCCTGCCCAAGCTTTATTTTAACAGTGAATAACAGCGATTCTACTCCTGTTGGAGCAGATGTCAAAGTGACGATTGTAGATGATGCAGGTGAAATCATTGAGTCAGGGGTAACAAATGTTGACGGTCAAATCGTGTTTAGCGATAAGACGAAGCTACAAGAAGGTGTGACATACACTGTATTAAATGAATCTGGAATTGTGCTTGGCACTATCGATGTAAGCTATGTTGAAGGAGAATGTAGTGCTGCAGTTCAAGTTCCAGTCAATGCTTGCCCAGTATTTACTTTAACTATTCAAGATGAGAAGGGTATTCCAAGAGCAGGAGTATCTTTCGAAATTAGAGATGGAGCTGGTAAAGTAATCGCATCGGGCATAACACATGAGAATGGCGAGACAGTCATTCCTTATACAGTGGCACCAGGTGTATACAAAGTGTTTGAAGGTGCAGATGTTTTAGGAGAAATTACTGTTGTTGATGATTGTAAAGCTTTGGTGAAGCCGACACCAACACCAACGCCGACACCAACACCAACGCCGGAACCGACACCAACACCGGAACCGACACCAACACCGGAACCGACACCGACACCAACACCGGAGCCGACACCAACACCGGAGCCGACACCGACACCAACACCGGAGCCGACACCGGAACCGACACCGACACCAACGCCGGAGCCGACACCAACACCGGAACCGACACCAACGCCGGAGCCGACACCAACGCCGGAACCGACACCGACACCAACGCCGGAGCCGACACCAACGCCGGAACCGACACCGACACCAACGCCGGAGCCGACACCAGTACCAACGCCGGAGCCGACACCAGTACCAACGCCGGAGCCGACACCAGTACCAACACCGGAACCGACACCAGCACCAACACCGGAGCCGACACCAGCACCAACACCGGAGCCGACACCAGCACCAACACCGGAACCGACACCAGTACCAACACCGGAGCCGACACCAGCACCAACACCGGAGCCGACACCAGCACCAACGCCAGTGCCGACACCAGCACCAACGCCAGTGCCGACACCAGCACCAACGCCAGTGCCGACACCAGCACCAACGCCAGTGCCGACACCAGCACCAACGCCAAGTGCGACACCAGAGCCGACAACGGGAGCAAATACACCAGAACCAACATCAACACCAGAGCCAACACCGGAACCTACTCCAGAACCGACACAAAATACTGGAGAGGGTAGTGTAATTCCAGGTGGTAATGGATCAGATAACGGAGAAGACTCCGATAATGGATCTGGAGATAGCGATTCAGGCATTGGCGGTACTATGCCAGGTCTGAATAGCGGTGCAGAAGGCAACAATGGCACCGGAGCTAATGCAGGTGGCGTTTCGAATCAATTGCCGAAAACAGGCGATTCGATCTCTACGATGATTTGGTTGTTTGTAGGAAGCGGCTTGCTTCTTGTAGCAATGCTGCTGCTTGGCAAGAGAAGAGCACAAAAGCAATAATTCTTTTAATGCTTAGTTGCAGAATGCGTACATTCCCAGGAATGTACGCATTCCTTATTAAAGAGAGAGAGTATTACGGAGTATAAATCGTAAGGTAATTGATCGGGGTTGCATAAATGTGAAAAATTTGAAGCGTCTATTGGTCATCATATTTGCTGGCATATTTATTTATAGCGGTGTCAGCATTGCCCTTTATCTGTATGACGGGTATACCAGCAGTAAAATTAATGATCGCATGCAGCAGCAGTATGCAGAGGCTTCTCAAGTCAAGCAGGCTGAGCAGTCTACAACAAACGGCACAGAACAAAATTCCTCCCACCTTATGCAGCAATATAAAGAGCGATTTGATAGCTTGCTTGAGGTCAATGCCGAGATTGTAGGCTGGATTAGCATTCCAGGCACAAGTGTAGATTATCCAGTCGTCAAGCACACAGACAATGATTATTATTTGAATCATAATATCGAGAAGCAAAAATCATCTCGTGGTGCGATTTTTATGGATTATCGGAATGAAAATGTGCTTGAGGAGACGCATACCGTCATCTATGGCCATCATATGAAGGATGGCAGTATGTTTGGCGAACTGTCCGAGTATAAGAAAGAGGACTATTTTAAGGAGCATGCCTTCATTACGTTTGATGCATTAGAGCAGCCAACCAAATGGCAGATCTTTTCCGTTTATGTCTATCCTCCCGATAATCAATTTTTTAAGTATGAATTTGAGAGCGAGCAGGAATACAGCGATTATTTAAACAAAATCGTGGACAGCTCCATTTACAGTGCGGACGTAGAGGTTACAACGGATGATCAATTGCTGACATTGGTCACTTGTACCTATGAAGTAAGCGATGCGAGATTTATCGTGCACGCCAAAAGAGTGGAGTAAGCTGCTCAACCAAATAAGGCGATCAACCTGGGATCCTAATAAGATCTTTAGCTTGATCGCCTTTCTTTTTGGATGACTGCTAATCGGTGGTTGGTTACTTGTCGATTGTTACTTTAATGAAGAAAGCCAGGTGGTTAACGTTAAGATTTCATCCTCGCTTAGCTGCTTTTCGAAGGAAGGCATACCGCCACGCCCTTCCTTAATCACGGTATAGATTCTTTCTTTGCTTAATGTTGAACCGACTGTAGCAAGAGCAGGGCCTGCGCCCCCTTGTAAATCCGTACCATGACAGGAAATGCAGCGGCTTTGAAAGATTTGTCCCGCAGCTTCAGCGTCTACTGCCATTTCCGGAACAGTAAACTGTGGCTCTTGTTCCGCGACCTCCTGTTTTTCAGGCAAGCCTGTCGCCACCAGGAAAATAATTAGCAAGCCAGCCAGCCCAAATAAGGTGAACATAATCCATTTGTACATCACTATCTTCCTTTCTGTGTAGCTTTTATGATTCATGAAACACTTTTATCCGGTTATCTTACTGAGTTGCAAAACTTGCTCTTTTGATCATTGTACAATGGTCCAAGTTCTGCGGCTATAGCCCGAAAGAGTCAGCCTCTATAACGAGGATTCCCTAGAAAAATTTAGATATTCATTTTACATTATGCAGGAATCCATTGTTTTAAGAAGAAGGAATTGTACTATAGCGTCAAATTGTCAATTAATAATCATTTCGTTAACCAATATCGAAGGCTAGTAAAGGAGCTGTAGCAAATGGACTGGACAACGGATGCATTTATTGATGGATTAAATAAACAAACTGCTGCCGCACGAGAACAGAAGCTGAGCAGCCTCTCTTCTGTTGAACAACGTCTCCACTTGATGGAAGCCTTGAAGAAGGCATTGGGAGCATTTCCTGAACAGAATACGCCGCTAGAGCCGCAGAGGCTTGAGCACAGAGATTATGGAGATTTTTATTTGGAGCGGATTGCATACCGTACAATGGAGCATGTACAAGTCCCGGTAATCGTGTTAATCCCTAAATCAGCTGGAGCAGGGCCTTGGCCAGCTGTGCTTGCTTGTCATGGACATGGCAGTGGCGGTCAATACGATGCAGTCGGGATGGATAAGTCCGGTAATTTGCTTGAAGATCCAGGCATTCATAATCGCTTCGCAGTTCAGTTAGTTCGTAAAGGAATGCTGGTCATTATTCCAGAAATTATGGGCTTTGGCGCGCGTCGCATGGCTAAAGAGCTGGAGCAAAATACACATTACAGTTCATGCGCTACACTGTCTGCCCAACTGCTTGCAAACGGCAGAACACTTGCAGGAATGCGAGTTTATGAAGCGATGCGGGCGATTGATTATATGCAAAGCCGTAGCGATGTACAGCCGGATCAACTTGGAATATTCGGCTTTTCCGGCGGCGGTTTAATTGCGGCTTATACTGCGGCATTGGATGAGCGGTTAAAGGCGACGGTGCTATGCGGCTGGATGAACACATTTATCGGCAGTATACTGGCAATACCGCATTGTATCGATAATTACTTGCCATCCTTACTGCTAGAGTCCGAGCAGCCAGAACTGGCAAGCCTTATTGCGCCGCGCGGACTGTTTATTGAAGCAGGTGAGCTCGACAGGATTTTTCCGATTGCTTCAAGCAAGCAGGCAATTGCATATTTGCAGCAAGCTTATGAGGCGGGGGGATATGCTGAACAGTTTGCTTATCATATCCATGAAGGTGGACACGAAATCTGTGGGGCACGGTCGTTCCAGTGGATGTATGAGAACCTTGCGCAGCATCTTGGTTGAAGAAGGAGTGCAGTTGCTCAAGCTGCTGCATACTCTGGTGCGAACCCCAAGTGCACATAAAATTCCTGGGAGGTTCGCAACACGCATAAAATAAGGATTTTCAGCAATTTTAGGGTGAAATTGCTCCTGAAATATGGTACATTTAAACCGATCCGCACTAAAACGCTTGCAAATGCTTGCTGCGCAAGGACGAAATGTGTGGGCTGTCGCATCCTACGCGGATGCGTGGATTGAAAGAATCCCTCCATATTGCACATTTGGAGTGCCATCAATCGTCGCATCCTACGCGGATGCGTGGATTGAAAGATAAGCTGCGTTGCACTTATCCACGGGCATATGAGCGTCGCATCCTACGCGGATGCGTGGATTGAAAGTAAGCTCCTTTGGTGATGCTCCTGCAGAAATTGCAGTCGCATCCTACGCGGATGCGTGGATTGAAAGATCGCGAAGCACCATGCGCTCCACGAATGAAATGGTGTCGCATCCTATGCGGATGCGTGGATTGAAAGTGTCGTAGCGGTTAAACCTTCAACCTTGTAAGTGCGTCGCATCCTACGCGGATGCGTGGATTGAAAGATTTCCAGTACTGTCATCTATATTCCCTTGATCGTTACATTGCACTCTATATGAGTGCATGGATTGAATGGAGAACCGTAACTTGCTGCGCCCTAATGTCGCATCCCCGTGATATAGATTCAACTTGTCAATAAGAGAAAGAAAGTCGGCTTTCGGTCGCTAACTAAATTGGCGGCTGAAAGCCTTTTGTATTGCAAGGTGGTGCGGGTCGGAAGCTCACATAAAAACCCCGGGAGATCCGCACCCCGCATAAAATAAGGGATTTCGGAAATTTCAGGGTGAAAAAGCCTCTGAAATATGGTATAGTTAAACCGATCCGCACTAAAGCGTTTGCAAAGCCTTGCTGCGCGAGGGGAAAATGCGGGAGCGTCGCATCTTACGTAGATGCGTGGATTGAAAGTATCAAAATTTGGCATAGTACCTGCTTCCTCCCCGTCGCATCTTACGTAGATGCGTGGATTGAAAGTCTTGCCATTGACGCTGCAAGTGGGTCTGGACCACGTCGCACTCTACGCGAGTGCGTGGGTTGAAAGAATTCGGATAACATCGAGTCTGCGGAACAACTGCGTCGCACTCTACGTGCGTGGATTGAAAGTTCCGGCTGCGTTACTAAGAAAAACAAGCGGAACATGGGTCGCACTCCATACGAGTGCGTGGGTTGAAAGTTAATCGGAAGGTGAATGAGTTTAAGGATGTCGCATTCCCAGCGGATGCGGGTGAAGCCAGTCTAGTAATTACACTGACAAGAGGACATTTTGTTGCTTCCGAGACGTATGCTTAAAGCAATAGAAACATCACTTAGCTCATTTTCAAGTAGCTTTGTACATCTGCATTCCATGCAAGTTTATGAAATTAAAATTGAATGGAAAGGATGATTATGAGAACGATGATTGAATCAATCGCACATATTAGAAAAAGTGATGGTATTATTCAAACCGTTGAGCAGCATTTACTTGAGGTTATGAGGCTCGCGGAAAAGATAGGGTCAAAGCTTGGTATTCCCCATGTTACAGGGCTAGCTGGATTGTTGCATGATGTTGGAAAGTATACTCAGGAGTTTGCCGAATATATTAAGCAAGCTGTGCTTGATCCAGATAACCCGCCACAGGGAAGGAAGGTTGATCATTCTACTGCTGGAGGCAAGCTGCTGTTCCATATGTATCATCAGCGAGCTATGCAGTCGCCATCTGCTCAATTCTTCAATTTGCTAGCTGAAATCGTAGGCAATGCAGTTATCTCCCACCATTCCTATCTTAAAGATTACTATCCACCAGAGCCCGAAAAAGGATTTTTACATCGCGTTAGTGTTAAAGAAATAAAGAACTTCGAATTGACGGTCGAAATGTTTTTTGAAAAAGTAATGAGTAAGCCGAAATTTGAGCAATATGTGCTCCAAGCTGTTAAAGAGCTGGAGCAGTTTATAAAAAGCGATAACAATCAGCCATACGCCAATATTATGTTTTTAACAAAGTATGTATTTAGCGCACTAATCGAAGCGGATCGTCACAATTCAAGGGCATTTGAAGAAAAAATTTCAATTGAAGAACAGCTTAGTCAAGGAGAGCATGTCCAAGCTAAGTTTCGGCGTTACTACGATAAGTTAACAGCATACTTGCAGCAACTTGAATTAAAGCAAGGTGAAAGCGAACAAATTTATTTTTTACGCAAACAGTTGTCAGAACAATGTGACATCTTTGCTTTGAAGCAATCTGAAGTCTATACGTTGTCCATTCCTACTGGAGGAGGCAAAACGTTAGCAAGCTTGCGTTACGGGCTAAAGCATGCGTTAGAATACGGAAAAGAACATATTATTTGTATTGTGCCTTACACGAACATCATTGAGCAAAATGCTGCCGAGGTTCGCAACATTTTAAAAGAGCATGAAGCCGTACTGGAGCATCATTGCAATGTCTTACTTGAGGATGAGTCGGAAGATGGCGATGAAATGGAAGACGGCATTATGAGTGCTTCTCAAAAAGCAAAGCTGGCAATGGAGAATTGGGATGCGCCAATTATTTTTACAACAATGGTGCAGTTTCTAAACGTCAATTATAGCAAAGGGACAAAAAATATAAGGCGACTTCATCAACTTGCAAAATCAGTCATTATTTTCGATGAAGCACAGAAGGTGCCTGTTCATTGCGTCTCATTATTTAATCGAGCTGTTAATTTCTTAAACCAAGCATGTGATTCAACGATTGTGCTTTGTACAGCAACGCAGCCAGCCCTTGATTCGGTCAAGCACCCTTTAATCATGCAAGATAAGAATGAAATGGTAGATAAGTTGCAGGAAGTAGCAGATGCATTCAAACGAGTTGAACTTGTACCGCAAATCGATCATGAGCTTACAACGGAAGAACTAGCTGATAAGGTGCATGAGCAATTAGAGCAGGTTGATAGTGTGCTTGTTATATTAAATACAAAGGCTGTTGTGAAAAAGCTCTATAATAGCTTGAAGGAAAGCATTGATGAGGAGACTTGTGTATACCATCTGAGCACCTCAATGTGTGCCCGACACCGCAGAAGTATGCTAAGAATAATTCGCGGCAAACTTAAAGCAAAGAAAAAAATCGTCTGTGTCAGTACGCAGCTTATTGAAGCGGGTGTAAACATCAGCTTTCAAACGGTAATTCGCTCACTAGCAGGGCTTGATTCCATTGCGCAGGCTGCTGGACGTTGCAATCGGCATGGCGAACATCGTTCACGCTATGTTTACTTAATTCGACATAAAGAAGAAAAGCTGGACAAGCTGAAAGAAATTAAAATTGGTGCACAAATTACTGAGAGAATAATTAAGGAAATAGATCAAGATGTAAAAGTTTATGGTGGTAGTTTAGACTCGCAGGAAGCAATGGAGTTATATTTTAAGCAGTTTTACCAAGATATGAATAAAGAGTTGGACTATGAGATTAAATCATCGGGTCACTCGATCGTTAATTTGTTGCTGGATATGGGAAATAGCAATCCATATTATAAGGCCTTTATGGACAGAGCAGAAAAAGGAACACCGCCTCCACTGATGCTGACTCATAATCATTTAACGGCGGCAGAGCGCTTTCATGTCATTCCAGATCTTACTACTTCGGTGCTTGTTCCTTATGGAAAAGGAAAAGAAATAATAACGATGCTAAATGGCAATCAAAAGATTGCTGATTTGAGCAAGCTGCTAAAGCAAGCTCAGCAATACTCTATTAATATTTATAAGCAAGAGCTGTCTAGCTTGATTCAACAGCAAGGGATTGTGTCTTTGCTGGATGGTAAAGTGCTAGCTTTAAAAGATAATATGTATTCTAAGCAGTATGGACTAGCTCTTGATGGTGAAGGGGAAATGGAGTTTTTAGGGTGGTGATTTATTGAATACGGAATTGAAAAAAATTAATCTAAAAAAGAGTACACAGTGAGATATAACGCTCATTGTGTACTCTTTTTTAATCGAAATTATACTATATGTTTTTCAATCCGCACCCTAGTACTAAGGCGACTATATAAGTATAGCATTTTCAAGTAGTTATTCAACATAGAATTAGTTTAAATTTTAGCCCAGCTCGTGTTAGTGTCAAAAGAAGTTCGCCCATAACATCACTTCATTTAAACGGGCCGTGGCAACATGTAGTTTTTAAATAGTCTTATGCAGAAAATAATGGTGTAGACTTGGCTATTCCTCGTTTTCCGATGAGATCAGTACGTTGACTGAAATTTCACCTTCTAATTGCCATCAGCATATCCAATATTGAACTTGCTCAGGCATAAGTTGCAGCGGTGTTCGCTTGCATTAAAAAATGGGGCTACCGGTAATCTCTTCTTCTGGTTTGCTCGGCACTAACTAATTCGGCGGGCATTGCTAACTATTTGTACATAATCTAATTCACATATAATATCATTTATTCACATAAAGTATTATTTTATTTGACTTTTGAATTATTTGGATATATACTAGAAATCGATAGGAACAATTGTTAAAAATTTCATTTTTTAGATGATAGATTAAATTTAAATGATGGGAGGTTATTTAATGGGAATCTGTTTTGTTATCCAGCCTTTTGACGGGAGTACGTTTGATAATCGATATGAGGATAGTTTAGTTCCATCTATAGATGCGGCGGGGTTAACTCCATATAGAGTTGATAGAGATCCGTCGGTTGTGATCCCAATTATTGAAATAGAGACTGCTATTAAGAATGCTCAAGTAGTTTTAGCAGATATATCTTTAGATAATCCTAATGTCTGGTTAGAATTAGGTTTTGCTATTGCACATAAAAAGTCTATTGTATTGATTTGTTCGGATATAAGAAACTCAAGGTTTCCGTTCGACATTCAGCATCGCGCTATAATTAAATATAAGACTGATTCAAAGAGGGATTTTTATTTATTGGAGCATCAAATAACTGAGAAACTAAGGGGAATAGTAAGTAAAGTTGAATCTGTAGGTGTATAAACTGCTTCTTTATGTAATTAACCTAAGAAATTTCTGCCCGTTCCATCAAACTAATTAAGATAATCTTTCCTGAAGCTTCACAACCACTTTAATAGATACAAATTTATCTGTAGTAGTCGATGAGTACAAATTATCTTTTCAAAGAAAGTTATAACAAACAAAAGTCTTTTTTAGAAAGGACTTAATAATATAGATTATTTGTTAATTGCTCTCCTTGCAACTCACTCATGCATTTATTATAGCATGAAGTAAGACTATTAAAATATTTTGTGTAGGAAATGTTTTCGAAAATACAGAAATCAGACAATCATCTTACTATTTTCAGGAGGTGAATCTATGAAATTCAGAAACTCTGTTGAATTTGAAGTGTATGGAAACTATGCCTTGTTCACTGATCCGCTAACAAAGCTGGGAGGAGAGAAGCTTTCTTATCAAATTCCAACATACCAAGCTATTAAAGGAATAGTAGAGTCCATTTATTGGAAACCAACTATTATGTATGTAATAGACGAAATTCGCATCATGAAGCCGATTCAGATGGAATCAAAAGGTATACGTCCAATTGAATATGGTGGAGGAAACACACTCGCTAACTATACATATTTGAAGGATGTACATTACCAGGTGAGATGTCATTTTGAATTTAATATGAACCGCCCAGACCTGGAATTCGATCGCAATGAGCATAAGCACCATAATATTTTGAAGCGATGCGTGAAAGCAGGAGGAAGGAGAGATATTTTTCTCGGTGCACGCGAGTGCCAAGGGTATGTGGAGCCTTGTGTTTTTGGTGAAGGTGAAGGTTTTTATGATCTTTATGAGGGAGAAATTCATTTTGGCACCATGTTTCATGGTTTCAACTATCCTGATGAAACAGGAACGAGTGAACTATCCATACGTTTATGGAAACCTGTTATGAAGAAAGGCATCATCCAATTTGATCAACCAGATCAATGTACGATGGTTAAACATATAGGAGAGCGAAGCAGTAAGCATTTCGATGCCGCCAATATTCAATCTGCGGAGCAATTGCTAGAGGAGTTGGAGGGAAGCGAGTTATGAGCTGGCTATTGAATTTGCATAAAACATATGAAGCAAATAGTGAGCAGGTTGGGACCATTGAAGTCAAGCATAACGGCCAGGAATATACATTGCTTCCAGTTTCCCATACGACACAAAATGCGCAAGTTGAAGTTGATCTTAATCAATCAGGGGAGTTTTTTCGAGCCAGAGTTTTAGGCAAGGATGAAACAAGCACGTTAATTCCGTGTACAGAGAACTCTGCTAGCAGGGCCGGATCGGTTGTGTCGCCTTATCCGCTGCACGATAAGCTCATTTATACTGCAGGTGATTACAATGATTATGTTGCAGATAAAAAGCAAACGACTCATTATCAAGAGTACATAAAGCAATTAAAGGAATGGGCGGAGTCGCCATTTGCGACGGAAAAGGTGAAAATCATTTATCGCTATGTGAGCAAAGGGAGCTTAATACGAGATTTGGTTGATAACAAAATACTGGCAGTTGATGAACATAACAAATTAATTAGTAAATGGCACGATAAATATAAACCACTTTATTCAGACAAGCCAGAAATCTTTTCAGCAGTAGCGGGTGAACAAGAAAGTGTATTTGTCCGCTTCACTGTTGTTGAAGCAGGAAAAGTAGCTATACCTGTTTGGAAAGATAGTGAAATGTTTGCATCTTTTATTCAGTTTTATGAGCAAAAGCTAGGCAATGATGCGTATTGCTACGTAACAGGCGACAAAAAGCCGAGTACGGAGAGACATGCCAATAAGATTAGAAATGCCGGAGATAAAGCGAAGCTGATTTCTGCCAACGATACGAGCGGCTTCACATTTCGCGGAAGATTTAGTGAAAGTAATGAAGCAGTAAGCATTAGCTACGATGCTTCTCAAAAGGCGCACAACGCCTTGAAATGGCTCATAAATCGACAAGCGAAAATTATTGATAACCGAGTATTTTTAGTGTGGGGCAATGAAAAAACGAATGTGCCTGATATTGCGGAAGACAGCTTTAGTATGATGTGGGGAAATATTTTACCCACTGAGCAACTGCAGCAAGCATCAGCTAAAGTTGCTTCGACGGATAAAGATGTAGCGGAGCAATTTAAAAAGGCGCTGCGAGGTTATCTTCATGGTTTACTGACTGACCTTGGTTCGGCAAGCTCGCGCATTAATATATTGCTGCTTGATTCAGCGACTACAGGTCGAATGGCAGTGCTTTATTATCGCGATCTTGATGCGGAGAAGTATTTTGAAAGAATCGAAGACTGGCATAGCAAGTGTACATGGTTGCATCGTTATCGTAAAAATAAAGATGGCAAATTTGTATCATTCTACGGTGCGCCTTCAACACGCGATATAGCTTTTGCAGCTTACGGTTCCAATGCAAATGAAAAAATTGTTAAAGGCTTAATGGAACGAATGCTTCCATGTATGATTGACAAGCGAAAAATTCCACTTGATATTGAGCGAAGTGCTATTCAACGTTCGAGCAGCCCTCAATCGATGGAGCAATGGGAATGGGAGAAAACATTGAGCATTACATGTGCATTGATTAAATCAGTAACGGAGGGATATGACGTGGCACTTGATCCGAATCAGAATGATCGAGATTATTTATTTGGCAGATTGCTGGCTCTAGCAGATATATTGGAGCGCAGAGTTCTAAAGACTCAAAATGAAAAAAGAGCAACGAATGCTATTCGTTACATGAATTCTTTCGCAAGATATCCGGAAAGAACATGGAAAACGATACAAGCCGGCTTGCAGCCATATCAAGCAAGATTAGGTGTTAAAGCAATAGATATTGCGAAGACAATAGATGAGGTTGCTTCACGTATTCCATATGAAAAGTTTAATAATGAACCACTGTCGGGCAAATATTTGCTCGGCTATTATAGCCAGCGCCACGAATGGTATCAAAGAAGTAAGCAGGACGATGATAAGCAGGAAGAGCTGGAAATGACATCAGAGTAACATGGGGTATCTAAATTGTAAAAATGAGAGGAGAATAAACGATGACAGTACTAGACCATAAGGTGGATTTTGCAGTTATTTTCTCAGCAACGAAAGCTAACCCTAATGGAGATCCGCTAAACGGCAATCGTCCGCGGCAAAATTATGATGGCTTGGGCGAGGTGTCTGATGTTGCGTTGAAAAGAAAAATTCGCAATCGCTTGCAGGATGCCGGAGAAAGTATCCTTGTCCAATCAAATGATCGTCGAAATGACGAACATGATAGTATTCGTGCACGTGTTGATGCGGTCGAGGAAATCGCTAAGCTGTTGAAGGATAAAAAAGCGTCGAAAGAGCAATTTGCTGAGCTTGCTTGTCAGCAATGGATTGATGTGCGCAGCTTTGGACAAGTATTTGCTTTTAAAAAGGGCTCAGGCGATGCGGAGGGAGTATCAGTTGGTGTGCGCGGCCCAGTGTCTATTCATACTGCAACGAGCGTTACTCCTATTGATATTACAAGCGTGCAAATTACAAAAAGCGTAAACTCTGAGTCTGGCAAGGAGCGTGGCTCAGATACGATGGGGATGAAGCATCGGGTCGATTATGGCTTGTATGTGTTTTATGGCAGCATTAACCCACAGCTTGCTGAAAAAACAGGCTTTTCAAATGAGGATGCATTGAAAATTAAAGAAGCTCTACAATCGTTGTTTGAAAATGATGCATCATCAGCGCGCCCAGAAGGCAGCATGGAGGTGCATAAACTGTATTGGTGGGAGCACAATTCCAAGCTTGGTCAGTACTCTTCAGCTAAGGTTCATCGCTCTTTACAAGTGAAACCAAAAAAAGATGATCCAAAATCATTTGATGATTTTAGCATTGAATTGTATGAGTTCGAAGGGTTAAAGGTCGATGTCCTTGAAGGCCGATAATATTGATGAATATTTAATGCTTTCAGGCATACAGCATTTCCAGTTTTGCAAGCGACAGTGGGCACTTATCCATATCGAGCAGCAATGGGCGGAAAACGTAAAGACGATTGAA
Organism: Paenibacillus montaniterrae; assembly: GCF_018403185.1. Taxonomy (GTDB): domain Bacteria; phylum Bacillota; class Bacilli; order Paenibacillales; family Paenibacillaceae; genus Pristimantibacillus; species Pristimantibacillus montaniterrae. The sequence goes on along the minus strand of NZ_BOSE01000018.1, from coordinate 2,560 downwards.
GGACAGCATGTGCATGAGAAAGCGCATCAGCCCTTTGTCAGAGAAAAGCGGAAAGAGAAGCTTGTCGTGCGTGCGATGCCTGTTGTCTCTCATCAGCTAAAATTATCTGGCGAGTGCGATGTTGTGGAATTTATACAGGATGAGCAAGGCGTTCCTATTTTTGCAGCCGAAGGCAAATATATAGCTTATCCGATTGAATACAAACGAGGCAAACCGAAAAAGTCGGATGAAGATATTGTCCAATTGGTTGCGCAAGCGCTGTGCCTTGAGGAGATGCTATGCTGTGAGCTGCATACAGGATACATTTATTATGATGAAATAAAGCATCGGATCGAAGTTCCGCTAACTTATGAGCGCAAGCAAGCGGTAAAAGAGATCGTTGAGGAAATGTACAGCTATTATGTTCGCAGGCATACGCCTAAAGTTAAAACAGGCGCTTATTGTAAAAGTTGTTCCTTGCAGCATATTTGTATGCCGCAGCTAATGCAAAAGCGCTCAGTGAGAAGCTATATCGACGGGGTGATCTTTGAATGAAAAAACTGCTGAATACGTTGTATGTCACCCAGCCCGATATGTATTTGTCTCTTGATGGAGAAAATATTGTATTAAGGAAAGAGGAAAAAAATGTTGGCCGAGTGCCTTTGCATAATATTGAAGCAATTGTGACATTTGGTTATACGGGAGCCAGTCCAGCATTAATGGGGTATTGTGCGGATCGAAATATTGCATTGTCCTTTTTTACTAGCAGCGGCAGGTTCCAGGCTAGAGTCATCGGTGAGAGCAAAGGAAATGTGGTGCTGCGCAAGGAACAGTACCGCATTTCGGACAGTGAGACGCGTTCTGCCAAAATCGCGCGTAATTTTATCGTTGGCAAGCTTTATAATCATAAATGGATGCTTGAAAGGATGACCCGAGAGCATGGGCTGCGAATTGACGCAGAGCGTTTTAAAGCAGCTTCAATCGAGCTATCGAGCTATATAAGGGAAGTACGCCATTGTGAGGATCTGGAGCAGCTTAGAGGATTGGAAGGACAGGCAGCGGCCATTTATTTTGGGCTGTTTAACGATATGATTTTACAGCAGGAGCAAGACTTCGTATTTCATGGACGCTCTCGCAGGCCGCCGCTGGACAATGTAAATGCGATGCTTTCATTAGCATACTCCTTGCTCTCCAGGGATATGGCGGCTGCACTGGAAGGGATTGGTCTAGACGCATATGTAGGTTTTTTGCATCGAGACCGTCCAGGGCGCATCTCGCTGGCGTTAGATATGATTGAAGAACTGCGGGGAATATATGCAGATCGCTTTGTGTTGTCACTAATTAATAAACGGGTCATTACGAAAGATGACTTTTGGGTAAAAGAAAACGGAGCAGTACTGTTGAAGGAAGAACCTAGAAGAACATTTCTCAATGCTTGGCAAGCAAAGAAAGCGGAAAAGATCACCCATCCATACTTGGGAGAAAAAATAGCGTGGGGATTAGTGCCGCATGCACAGGCTCAATTGCTCGCTAGACATTTGCGTAATGATTTGGACGAGTACGCTCCGTTTCTATGGAAGTAGGTGGATAGATTGCTTGTACTTATTACGTATGATGTGAGCTTGATCGAGGGAGATGGAAAAACACGACTGCGTCGAGTATCAAAGCTATGTCAAAACTATGGTCAGCGTGTACAGAACTCAGTGTTTGAATGTCATATAGACGCTGCGCAGCTAGCGAGTTTGAAGCATCAGCTCATTGACATCATTGATCCTGAGAAAGACAGCTTGCGTTTTTACCAGATTGGTAATCAATATAAAAATAAAGTCGAGCATATAGGGGTTAAGAAATCATTAGATTTGGATTCACCGTTGATTTTTTAGCTTCTTTGTAGGACGCCAGGCTTTCAGTCGCCAATTGAGATGGTGGCTGAAAGCCTGTTTGCCTTGCAGGTTGGTGCGGATCGGAAGCTCACATAAAAACCCTGGGAGATCCGCACCCCGCATAAAATAAGGGTTTTCGGCAATTTTAGGGTGAAATTGTCTCTGAAATATGGTACATTTAAACCGATCCGCACTAAAGCGCTTGCAAATGCTTGCTATATAAAGGCGAAATGTGTGGGCTGTCGCATCCTACGCGGATGCGTGGATTGAAAGCTCAACCTCGAACACAGTTCCTAAAATATAGTCCGGTCGCATCCTACGCGGATGCGTGGATTGAAAGCGCACGATTCGTCTACTTTCAGTCGTTTGGTACGAAAGTGTCGCATCCTACGCGGATGCGTGGATTGAAAGTGCATATTTGGAACTTTTAAATGACATCTATGGCCAAGGTCGCATCCTACGCGGATGCGTGGATTGAAAGCTTCCCCTTCTTGAAGGAACAAGTACACTTGATAAGGTCGCATCCTACGCGGATGCGTGGATTGAAAGTACGTCTGAACGAGATAGCCGATTGGAGTGCTACGATAAAAATGCAGTCGCAAAACCCCCTCATATGAAATAGAATGAAAGCTGACGAGGGAGTTGAGCACGAATGAAAAGATATGACAAAGCATTTAAAGAAGAAGCCGTAAGATTAA
>NZ_BOSE01000017.1 GCF_018403185.1 Paenibacillus montaniterrae | reverse complement strand
GGATCAAACTCTCCATGAAAGTTTGTCTTGCTCATTGTATTTCGCTTTTATCAATGTTGACCGACGGGGCGGCAACATTGATGGCAGTTCTTACTCGTTGTTCAGTTTTCAAGGATCAATTTCTTTTTCCTCGTCACCAGCAATCTCTCGCGGCGACAAGAAATAATATACCACGAACGCCTAACTAATTGCAACCCTTTTTTAAAACTTTTTTATATTGTTTTTAATTTACCTCTTTTCTCTCATCTATAGATATACGAAAAGGACGTCCCCTTATTTAGGTTCGTCCTTCAAATGATCATGTAATCGCTGTAAAGCTTTGTGGCAGAATCATCCGTTTTCCAGCAGCTATTACAGGAAACGTTATGCCTAATCTGCCTGTTCACCAGGAATTTGCTTCTCTGTCTGTTCATCGTCAAACCAATATCTTTCCAGCTCTTCACTTGCCATAGGCAGCTCCATTCCTTGTTTCCAAATTAGAATAGAGTTTTCTTCTGTTCCATAATACACTGCTTTAAGCTCTGATCCTGATTGCTTGAAAAGACTGTTAGTTCCCGTAATATCAAATGGAATGGAATTATTGAGGTGTTCGTTGTTCAAATCAAGAAGGCTTACATCAATGATACCAATAGTGTTAAGGTCAATCCGATGCAAAAAGTTATGAAGCCCGTACTCCAGCTTCGCTTTCTTTTTAATTAGCGGACGATAGCCTTGCACGTAAGCATTGCCCTGCTCATCATACGTTTGCTTCATCACACTTAGCTCATAGCCATCTGTTGCCTTCAACCGATATGAAATTGAACCGTCGGAAAGCTGATATACTTGACTGACTTCAAAGTTTTGTGCAGGAACAGCGACTATCTTCCATTCAGCTAAAACCATATATAACGCTATGATTGCAGCAAAAGAAACAGTAGCAGCGACTATTCCCTTAATCCAAGCAAACAGTCTCGTTTTATGCCATGCTTTAGCAAGCGATTGGATGACCTGAATATCCTGCATTTGAGCTTCATCCACTTGAGGCAGCAGCGTCACCTTCATTGTTGCTAGCTGCTCTCGACAATCATCACAAGTTTGCAGATGCTCCTCCACTAATTGTCTGCTTTGTTCACTGCATGCATCATCTACATATAAAGGCAATAAATCCTGCACTACACTGCACGGCACTTTAGTCAATGCTGCCATCCTCCTTTAGCTTCTTATGGATCATCTGCTTAGCGCGATAAAATGTCACTCTCGCCCAGCTCTCTGTCTTTTCAAACAATTGACTAATTTCAGCGAAGGAAAGCTCGCCAAATATTCTAAGTGTAAATACCTCTTTGTAAGGCTCCTTCATCCTATGTAAAACTTTATGGATTCGGAGAGCATCTTCCTTATTAGCTAAAGCTTCGTCGAGCGGTTGCTCCAAACTACGCTGCTTATGCTCCAGTTCCGTCCATCGGCTAAACCTGGCTTGCTTCGATTGATATGTGTAGAAGGTGTTTTTAGCAATTTGACAAAGCCAAACCTTCATTTGACATTTGCCTTGATAGGAATCAATATGTTTTAACGCTTTAAGAAAGGTTTCTTGGGTAATTTCCTCTGCCACGCTCTCGTTTCCACATAATGAATAGATAAAGCGATACACATCTTTAAAATACTGCTCGTAAATAAATTTAAAATCAGTCAGCTGCTCTCCTCCTTCCTATTCCATAAGACTAAGCAGAGTTGATTTCGTTACAACTAATTACAAAAAAATCGGCCCTGCCATCGCAGCAAACGATGTCAGGGCCGATTTATCAACTGTACGGCTGATCCAGCAGCCTCATTATCTCATATGTGGGAATAGCAGCACATCGCGAATCGATGCTGAATCTGTCAGCAGCATAACAAGACGATCAATACCGATGCCCAGACCACCAGTTGGCGGCATACCGTACTCTAGCGCACGCAAGAAATCATCATCCATCTCATGTGCCTCATCATTGCCTTGCTCACGCTCTGTTAACTGAGCTTCAAAACGCTCACGCTGATCAATTGGATCATTAAGCTCTGTAAATGCGTTGGCATGCTCGCGAGCTACAATAAACAGCTCGAAGCGATCCGTAAAGCGCGGGTCTACATCGCTTTTCTTGGCAAGCGGCGAAATCGCTACAGGGTGACCGGTTACAAATGTAGGCTGAATTAACGTATGCTCGCAAAATTGCTCGAAAAACGCATTAACGATATGTCCGAAGGTCATATGCGGCTCAACTGGCACATTGTGCTGCTTGGCCAGAGCATGAGCCTCCTCATCGCTCATTTGCACACTAAAGTCTACACCTGTTGTTTCCTTAACCAGATCAACCATGCTTACGCGACGCCACGATGGCGTTAGATCTACTTCTACCCCTTGATACTCAATTTTTGTCGTACCAAGCACCTCTTGTGCAATATGTGCAATCATGTTTTCTGTAAGAGCCATAATATCCTTGTAATCCGCATATGCCTCATACAGCTCAATCATCGTAAATTCCGGGTTGTGGCGAGTCGACATTCCTTCATTGCGATAAACGCGTCCAATCTCGTACACCTTCTCCAAACCGCCAACAATCAATCGTTTCAAATGCAGCTCAATCGCGATACGCATATAAAGCTGCATGTCCAATGCATTATGGTGGGTTACAAATGGACGGGCAGCCGCTCCGCCTGCAATCGAATGCAGGGTTGGCGTTTCGACTTCCAAATAGCCTAATCCATCCAGATAACGGCGCATCGATTGAATAATTTTTGAACGCAAAATAAACGTTTGCTGTACCTCAGGGTTCACAATCAAATCGACATAGCGCTGACGATAGCGCAGCTCAACATCCTTCAAGCCATGATGCTTGTCAGGCAGCGGCAATAACGATTTGGATAAAACCTCGAGCTCAAGAACTTTAACAGACACTTCACCAGTATTCGTTTTGAATACCGTTCCTCTTACACCGACAATATCGCCAATATCGAGCATTTCGAATGCTGCAAATTGATTCGCTTCCACTGTATCCTTGCGAACATAGATTTGAATACGGCCAGACAAATCCTGAATATGAGCAAAAATCGCTTTGCCCATGCCGCGCTTTTGCATGATGCGTCCAGCCAAACTGACTGACACATTCATTTCTTCAAGCGCAGGCTTGTCCACCTCAGCGTAAGCGTCAAGCAAATCCTTGGCATTATTCGCACGCTCGAATTTGCCGCCAAACGGATCAATGCCCAGCTCCTTCAAGGAATCCAGCTTGTCACGACGAATTTGCAGCAATTCACTAAGCTCTTGCGTATTGTTGTCTTGTTCCAATTTCCTCATCTCCTCAAAGCTTGCGGTAAACGCTCAAAAAGCTTCCTTAGGGAAGCTTTCTCTTGAACTCATTATACCTTATTTTTTTATATCTACAATTTTATATTGAATATTGCCAGCAGGAACGTTAACTTCTACAACGGTTCCTTTCTTCATGCCTAGAATCGCCTTGCCTAACGGACTTTCGTTAGAAATTTTGTTTTCAAACGGGTTGGATTCTGCAGTACCGACAATGGTGTAATCTACGCGATCGCCAAATTCCAAATCTTCCACAGTAACTGTGCAGCCTACGCTGACAGTGTCAACATCGATTTCATCGTTGTTAATAATTCTAGCATTGCGCAGCATTTTTTCTAACGTAATAATACGACCTTCGATAAATGCCTGTTCGTTTTTCGCGTCTTCATACTCTGAGTTTTCACTAATGTCTCCGTAGCCAATTGCGATTTTAATACGTTCAGCTACTTCACGACGCTTGACAGACTTCAGGTTTTCTAATTCTTCTTCATACTTCTTCAAACCGTCTTGAGTAAGAATTGTTTCCTTATCATTCATCTTTCCAAGTCCCCTGTCATGTGACTTATTTTCATACCATGTATGAATTCACTGTTAATTAATATATTACGGAAATGTTTGAACATGCCCATTGAAGTGTATACGCTATTACGATTTATATTGCAAGATTATATTGCATAAAAGAATGAAATGTCAATGTGATGAAAAAAAACAGTTAAATATCCTGCATTATCCAATTTGAACCGATCATTTCTTTATGCAATGTTAGGCTAGCGCCAGCTCTTCGCTTTGATCCAATGAAGCAATGTAGTACTTCAAAATTTCCACCAGACCATCACGGCTCGTTTCATCCATAATCTTATCCTTAATGCGAGCTGCGCCTGGCAAGCCCTTCAGATACCAGGCCATATGCTTTCTCATTTCACGGACGGCAACCTGTTCATTGCGCAGTGCAATGAGTCGATCCATATGAAGAATCGCCACTTTCATTTTCTCTTCCGGCGTTGGATCGCTTGGCAAATTGCCCGTCGTTAAATATTCAATTGTCCGGTAAAGCATCCACGGATTGCCGAGAGCGCCGCGCCCAATCATAACGCCGTCTACACCCGTTTCATCCAGCATGCGTCGAGCATCCTCCGGCTCGAACACATCACCATTGCCGATTACAGGAATCGAGACCGCTTCCTTCACCTGCTTAATCATGCTCCAATCCGCTTTGCCTGTGTAAAGCTGCTCGCGAGTACGCCCATGTACACTAACGGCACTTCCTCCAGCACGCTCAACAGCCTGCGCATTTTCGACAGCATAAATATGCTCACTATCCCAGCCGATCCGCATTTTAACCGTTACAGGCTTTTCAACTGCATCAACGACAGCAGAAACCATTTCGTATATTTTATTCGGATCAAGCAGCCAGCGTGCACCTGCATCGCATTTTGTTACCTTTGGTACAGGACAGCCCATGTTAATGTCGATAATATCTGCATTCGTTTGCTTATCGACAACCTTGGCTGCTTCAACCAACGATTCACGGTCGCCGCCAAAAATTTGCAGGCTAAGCGGCTTTTCACGCTCATCGACGAACAGCATTTCCATAGTTCGTTTGTTGCCATGCAAAATTGCCTTGTCGCTTACCATTTCAGCACAAACAAGCCCTGCTCCGAATTCCTTGGCAATAAGCCGAAATGCCGGATTGCACACGCCTGCCATCGGCGCAAGCACAACCTGATTTTTCATCTCGATGTCTCCGATTTTCAACATGCTTATTCACTCCTCTCTTATAGAAATTAATTCTTCATAGCTAATGTCCAGTTTATTTGCAATAAGCTTTAACAGCTTGGGGTCATTTTTTCTCGTTCCGCGCTCCAATGAACCAAGCACGGCAACTGATATGCCTAGCTCTTCAGCAAGCTCGACTTGAGTGTAGCCCTTTAATTTGCGAAATGCTCTCACACGTTGGGCCAACTGATCGTTTTCCATAGCGTAATGCCTTCCTTTCTCGATTGCAGTGCCTCCTCGACAACAGGCTTAATCTGATGATAAAGCTCGTGCTCTGCAGCAAGCACATCATGGAGAGGAACAAGCACAAACGCTCGCTCCATCATTCTAGGGTGCGGCAAAATTAACAACTCTGTCTCCAAGTTAATATTATGATACATTAACAGGTCCAAATCAATTGTACGTGGACCCCAGCGAATATCGCGAACTCTGCCGAGCTGCTGTTCAATCGCAAGCTGCTGAAGCAGCAATTGCTCAGGAGAAAGCGTCGTCTTAACCTGAACAGCCATATTCAAAAAAGCATCCTGGTCAGTATAGCCAACAGGATCTGTTTCATATATGGACGAAACAGCAGTTACTACAATCTCATTGTTGGCGTCAAGCGCCTTAATAGCCGCAAGCAGCCACTGCTCACGGTCTCCCATATTGGAACCAAGCGCGATATAAGCGATTTGCTCATTTGTAGTGTTAGACATAATCCGCTCTCTTTCTATGCATTTCAATCGTCACGCCGTCAAAGTGGACATCAAAGGGCGGATGCGGCTTCGTTACCCGAACAGTAACTTCATTCACCATAGTATAATGCTCCAGCACGCGCGATGCAACATGAGCGGTCAACGCTTCTATCAGCTTGAAGGGCGGACCTTCAACAATTGATTTAACAAATGCATGCAGCTCCGAATAATCAAGCGCATGCGCCAGCTCATCCGTTTTCCCTGCCTCACTCATATCCATCGCCAGCTCCAAATCGACGTAAAACTGCTGGCCCAAACGGTTTTCCTCCGGGAATACGCCATGGTAGCCGAAAAAGCGCATTCCCTTTAAGATCATCTTATCCATGTGCAGGCTCCTTCTCATTCGATCGACGATATAATATGGCATCAGCAAGTGTGGCTGCCTTTTTCATCGCTTTTACATCATGTACGCGCAAAATTTGACAGCCTTGTGCAATTCCGACAATATTCGACGCCAGTGTACCCTCTCCTGCTTCTGCCGCTTCTACTTGCAGCGTATCGCGAATGAATCGCTTGCGCGACGTTCCAAGCAATACAGGAAAGCCAAGACGATGAATGCGATCCAAATGGGCATGCACCAGCAGATTCTGCTCGTAATTTTTGGCGAAACCAATGCCGGGATCAAGCCAAATGTTTTCATGCTTGACTCCAGCCGCTAGCGCGAGCTCAACGCTGCGCTGCAAATCATCGATCACATCCTGCACAACATCGGTATACGGTTGCTCCGAACGACGATTGTGACTAACAATTACCGGGCAATGATGCGCTGCTGCAACCTGAGCCATTTGTCCATCGTGCTGCAAGCTCCATATATCATTGATCATATGGGCGCCAGCATCCAGCGCTTTCGCCGCTGTCGCTGACTTGTAGGTATCAATCGACAGCGGAATATGTGGAAATTCCCTTTTTATCGCTTTAATAACAGGCAAAATCCGCTCCAGCTCCTGCTCCACGGTAATCGGTGTGAAGCCGGGCCTTGTCGATTCGCCGCCAATATCGATTATATCAGCGCCCTCTTCTATTAATTGCGCCGCATGATCAAGCGCTTTGTCAAGCGAGTTATGCTGTCCGCCATCTGAAAATGAATCGGGCGTAACATTCAATATTCCCATAATCAATGTGCGCTCGCCCAACTCAAGACCCACACCATCAGCTAACGAATAGCTGCGCTTGTAAAATTGATTCATGTGCGCTCACCTCGACTATTTACGACAAATTTCATGTCAATTCGCTACTTTCACAGTTTCCGTTCGATAGGCAGCTGCCAGCTGCTCGCAAACAGGCCCAGCCGTTCCATTGGAAACGAGCAACCGATTGCCTTCCAGATCAATCAAGGTTGTAATTGGCACCAGCTCCTGAATGGAATTCGTCATCCATATTTCCGAGCTTTGCGCCAAAAAGGAAAAGTCGTATTTTCCTTCCTCGATGCTGAACCCAAGCTGACCAGCCAGCTCGATTACAAACTGCCGGGTTATGCCTGGCAAAATGCCCGTACTTAAATGAGGCGTATATAAGCAATTGCCATGGACAAAAAACAGATTGCTAACGATGCCTTCCGCCAAAACATGCTGCTCGTTCAGCATTAAGCCTTCCGCTCCCGCCATTGTGCGTTCGCCTAAACTTAACAGCTCGCGCTTAGCTATTATATTGTTCATATAATGCAGCGATTTAAACCGATAAGCGCCTTCCGGCGTATTGCGCTTCGTATGCAAAAGCTGCAGCGGCTTCCCTTGCCGCCAGCTTTCCAAGGTTGGGCTGGCAACGCTTTTTACCATAATTACAATTGTAGGCTGAGCATAATCGCCTGCCGGCAGGCCAAGCTCTGCCACACCGCCGCTAACGGTCAGCCGCACATAGCCTTCTGCTAAATGATTTAACAGCAAAAGCTCGCTTACAATGCGCTGTACATGCTCCGGCTCCATATTAAACTCAATTCCAAGCTGTTTGCAGCTTTCTGAAAGCCGCTGCATATGCCGCTCCAGCAAGAAGCATTTACCTTGGTAGGTGCGGAAGGTTTCAAACAGACCTAAACCGTATAAAAAGCCATGGTCGTATACCGAGACCACGGCTTCCTCTGCATTCATCATTTGTCCATTCACATAAACGATACTCATCACGAGCCTCCATGCTTGGCCATTAAGCCTGAGCTGCGCGCAGCTTCAAGAAATTTTCCAGCATGCGCAAGCCATGCTCTGTAATAATGGACTCTGGATGAAATTGCAAGCCTTCAATCGGATACTCCTTATGACGCAAGCCCATAATTTCGCCCGTTTCCGTTTCAGCTGTAATCTCCAAACAATCAGGCAACGTTTCGCGGCTCACGATTAAAGAATGATAGCGCGTTGCTGTTAATGGCGATGGCAAGCCCTCGAATACACCTTTGCCATCGTGAATAATTTGCGAGGTTTTACCGTGCATCAGCTGCTCTGCACGTATAACGTCGCCCCCGAAAGCTTGACCAATAGATTGATGTCCCAGACAAATGCCGATAATCGGAATTTTCCCTTTAAAGTGTTCAATCGTCTCCAGACTAATCCCCGCTTCATTAGGTGAGCACGGCCCCGGTGAGATCATAATATGGTCTGGTGCAAGCTCCTCAATGCCCGCCATATCAATTTCATCATTGCGCTTGACGATGATTTCCTGTCCCAGTTGACCTAAATATTGCACTAAATTGTACGTAAATGAATCATAGTTGTCGATTACAAGGATCATAGGAATCTCCCTTTCCATTATTATGAATGATAGGTTTCGCTATATTGAATCGCCTTCCACAACGCCTTCGCCTTGCTGAGCGATTCATAATATTCTCGCACAGGGTCAGAATCAATGACGATGCCTGCTCCTGCCTGAATATGTACTTGATTGTCCGCCACTACCATCGTGCGGATAATAATATTAAAGTCCATGTCGCCATTGTAATCGATCCAGCCAAGCGAGCCTGTATACGGCCCGCGGCATACCGGCTCTAGCTCTTCAATAATTTCCATCGTACGAATTTTCGGGGCTCCCGTTATCGTCCCGCCCGGAAATGTAGCTGCTATTACATCAAAGTTGTCCTTGCCTTCTGCCAGCTGCCCTTCGATTTGCGATACAAGATGCATCACATGAGAATAGCGCTCGATGACCATAAGCTCTGCTACGTTAACGGTCCCGTAGGCCGATACTCTTCCAAGATCATTACGTTCCAGATCAACAAGCATAATATGCTCAGCTTTTTCCTTTTCGTTGCTGAGCAGCTCCTCGACAAACAGCGCCTCCTCTTCTTCCGTACGGCCACGGCGTCTCGTACCGGCAATCGGCCTCGTTGCCAGTCTGCCGTTCACCTGCTCAACGAGCAGTTCCGGAGATGCTGATACGAGCTGAAAATGCGGCGTTGTAATGAAGCCCATATAAGGCGATGGATTAAACAGCCTTAGCCACTCATACAGCTCTGCTGGCGGGCTGGAAAGCGGCTTGCTTTGCCGCTGCGACAAATTGACTTGAAACACATCCCCAGCCGCAATATACGCCTTAATCCGCTCTACCGCTGCAATAAAAGCATCCTTCGCAAATGGCGAGCTTAAGCCCTGCAGCTCCTCTATATTAATATGCAAACTTTCCGATTCAATAAAGGCCAGCTTTTGCAGCCGCTCCTTTTCGGCTGCAGTACGCTGCTGCTCGCCTTCAAACCAGGTCAGCCAGTAGTCCGCCATGCTTTCAGCATGGCCAGCAGCCCGTTCAAAGCAAGCCCGCAGCTGCTGCTCGCTCCAATCAGCCTCTATCTGGCGATGGGAGATGCAGTAGACGGCCTGCTCCTTGTGATCAAGCACCCAAACCTCATCCATGCGCATGAACAAGTAATCCGGCACGGTCAGATCGCGCCGAGCAAGCTGAGGCAGCCGTTCTATTGTACGAATAACATCATAGCCCCAGAAGCCAACGCAGCCGCCAGAAAACTTTGGCGCACCCGGCACTCTTGGACTGACATAAGGCTTCATCCAGGCTCGCACCACATCAAGAGGCTTGCCGCTAAGCTGCCGCCATGGCTGAGCCTGATCGCCGTCCTCTATATAATCCATGCACTGTGCCTGATCGCCGGTGCCATAGATGACACTTTGCGGTGACAAGCCGAGATAGGTATATCGGCCAACCTTGCCGCTTTCAAGCACAAATGCGTATGGCGACGCGTCCTGCCATGCTTCCGTCCATGCAGCGACATAGCCATACTCTGCAAAATCAAGCTCCAGCTTCTTTATATAAGGGAGGATGGTGTAGCATCCGTCACGATGCCATTGCTGCCACGCTTCCCAAGACGTCAACTTCATAGTGATCCTCCGATCTTGCTACTTTCGCCTAGTATACAAAACTGATCAGAAAAAATAAAGCTTAATATCCGGTGAGCTTATTATAGCAGCAATAATGCCAATAAAAAAAGTAGAGGAGCACCATAAAAGCATGGCATTCCTCTACTGGACGTTACATGTTTAATTAGTTTTCAAAGTTGAAAAGAGGCGTGCTCAGATAGCGCTCACCGTTACTTGGAACAACCGCAATCACACGTTTGCCAGCGCCAAGCTCTTTTGCGACTTTAAGTGCAGCAGAGATCGCAGCACCAGAAGAAATACCGCAAAGGATACCTTCCTCTTTCGCAGCGCGACGCGCATATTCAAATGCTTCCTCGTTTTCAATTGTAATGACTTGATCGTAGATTTCACGGTTCAAAATGTCAGGGACAAAGTTCGCACCAATCCCTTGTATTTTATGAGGACCAGGGTTGCCGCCAGATAGCAATGGAGATGCTGCTGGTTCAACTGCATATATTTTAATACCTGGGAAAGCTTCCTTCAGCACTTCGCCAGCGCCTGTAATTGTACCGCCAGTACCAATACCTGCAACGAATGCATCAAGCTTGCCGTCCAATGAATTGATTGCTTCAACAATTTCCGGACCTGTTGTTTCACGGTGAACTTTAACGTTCGCCTGATTTTTAAATTGCTGCGGCATAAAGTAGCCAGGATTTTCTGCTACCAATTCCTCAGCTTTGCGAACCGCGCCGTTCATGCCTTCAGAACCAGGAGTTAGAACAAGGTTGGCACCGTATGCACGAAGCAGGTTACGACGCTCAATACTCATTGTTTCTGGCATAACTAGAATTGCATTGTAGCCTTTTGCAGCAGCTACCAGCGCAAGACCAATACCAGTGTTACCGCTTGTAGGCTCAACAATTGTATCGCCCGGCTTAATTAAGCCTTGCTCCTCAGCAACCTCGATCATGCTGATCGCGATACGGTCTTTAACACTCGCACCTGGATTTTGATATTCAAGTTTAACGTATATTTCTGCGCTGCCTTCTGGAACCAAACGATTTAAACGCACTAATGGTGTATCACCGATAAGTTCTGTTACGCTCTGTACAATTCTTGCCATGGGAATGAATCCTCCTTATTCCGACTAATTTAGTTGGCTTTGATACTAATATCTTATCAACTTAAAACCTAGTTTGTCAATATGAATATACAAACATTTGGAATAAATGTGCAATTATTTACGGATGACGGTAACATAATGATTAAGCAGCTGCTGCTTTACTTCCGACAGTGGACCTACCTGCTGCAAGGCAAGCTGAAGCCTTGCCCATTCCCTTAGCTCCGCTTCCGATCTCGCTGCTTCCGTTTTCCTGCCCAGCAATCTGATGATTGCGTAGCCGTCCTCGGTTTCGATTGGCCCTGAGATCGTTCCGACCTCCATTTGCTCTGCTTCCGTCAGCATGCCTCTATCATAAAAAGGATCATCGCTTTCGATCTCGCCCAGGCTGCCACCGTGAGCCGCACTGTATGGATCAATCGAATGCTCTATTGCCATTTCGGCAAATTCTGCTCCTTCACTTAGCTCATTTACAATCTGTAACGCTTCATCATAAGTATCGCTTAAAATCCAGCTAAGCGTAAGCTTTTGCTTCGGCTCAAGCTCAGCTTGCTTTTCCACTAAAAAGGCATTGATCTGCTCATCGCTGACCGCAACATCATGCGTCGCTATTTTAATAAGCAACGCATGATCTCGAATATCGGACATGACACGCTTTTGCGATAAGCCAAACTGATTTTTCATCATTTCAAAATATTGCTCTTCACTTTCGTAGCCGCTAATCGCCTCGGCAAGCGCCTGGCTCAGCTCATCAGCTGAAAGTGCAATTCCTTTTTCTTCTGCTGCCATTTGGATCGCTTGATGAACAAGCATTTGCTCTAATGTTTGATCACCATACAGCTCAAGCAGCTCCTCTATCAGCTGCTGCCGCAAAATTTCCTTATCGGCAATAACGGCAACAACCTCGTCGTCGGCATGGCCTTCGCCCTGCAGCTGATTCGCCGCTCCACTTTTGCCGCTGCCCGCAAAATAAGGCAAGTAGTGCCATACCACTACCGCAGCAAGAGCAACCATTCCAATGGCTTGAACAATTACAACCACCTTTAACCAGTCATATTTCTTCATTTCGGTCAATCCTTAATTAATGTGCTGCTTGATCGCGTAGTTGTTCTAATTGCTCTTTATCAAAATGATATTTTTCATTGCAGTAATGGCATACGAGCTCAGCCTGACCATCTTCATCAATAATTTCTTGCAGCTCCTCTGCGCCGATGCTTAGCAATGTTGCACTTACTCTTTCCCGAGAGCACTTGCATTGGAAGTGCAGCTCCATCTCATCATGTATCACATAATCATCGCCTACTAGCCACTTGATCATATCCTCAGGCGTCTCGCCTTGATCGAGCAAGCTCGTTACCGGCGGCAGTGCGGCTACTGCATTTTCCAGCCGAGTCAGCTCATCATCGGTCAAACCTGGCAGCACTTGCACAATCAATCCGCCAGCATGCAGAACAGAATGATCAACATCTACAAGCACGCCAACCCCAACAGCCGACGGTGTTTGCTCTGATACGGTAAAGTAATACGTAAAGTCCTCGCCAAGCTCGCCGGAAATAATCGGCACACTGCCACGATAAGGCTCCTTCAATCCCAAATCCTTCGTTACATAGATGTTGCCCGTAGTGCCTACCGCACCAGCTACATCAAGCTTGCCCTGCTCATTGCTGGCATGATGCGCCTGCGGATGATCGACGTAGCCGCGAATTTCACCATCAGCATTAGCGTCGACCACGATTTGCCCAATTGGTCCATCCCCTTTAACCTGTATCGTCAATCGTTCATTGCCCTTCAGCATTGCGCCCATCATGGCTGCTACAGCTGTTGTCCGTCCAAGTGCCGCTGTTGCTGTCGGAAACATATCATGGCGCCGACGCATTTCTTCTACAAGGTTAGTAATACGTGTGGAAAAGATACGCAGCTTGCCGCCCCATGCGGTGCCACGCACTAATATATCCTTTAGTTGCTCTGCCATTTCATCACTCCTGATTTCGTTCATATATAATACGCAGACCTTCCAATGTCAGCATTGAGTCTATCACCTCAATGGTTTCCGATTCTGTAAAAATCAACTCGGCCAGTCCGCCCGTAGCGATGACGCGCGGCTGCACCTTAAATTCCTTCTTGATGCGATTGACGATACCATCAACCTGCCCGACATAGCCGTAAATAATACCTGCCTGCATGGACGCAACAGAATTGCGACCTACTACGCTTTTAGGCTTAACCAGCTCGATGCGCGGCAGCTTGGCTGCCCGCTGATAGAGCGCTTCTGTAGAAATGCCGATTCCTGGCACAATAGCGCCGCCTAAATAATTGGCATCGCCGTCAATATAATCAAATGTTGTCGCCGTGCCAAAATCGACTACGATTAATGGCGAGCCATATTTTTCAATAGCTGCAACAGAGTTGACGATACGATCGGCACCAACCTCGCGCGGGTTTTCATACCGAATGTTTAGCCCTGTTTTAATGCCAGGCCCAACTATGAGCGGAGCCTTTTGCAAATATTTCAAGCAAAGCTGCTCAAGCAAGCCCATTAACGGTGGAACAACCGAAGAGATTGCTACGCCTTCGATTTTATCGAGTCTAAGCCCTGCATATTGAAATAAATTGTGAATCATAATGCCGTATTCATCGACTGTACCTGATCGGTTGGTACTGATGCGCCAATGATGCAAAAGCTCTTTTTCTTGATATATACCAAGCACGATGTTCGTATTGCCGACATCAATAACCAAAATCATGCAGTTGTTCCACCCTTCTTCTCATTCAAGTCCAGGCTTATATCCAGTGCTTGAAAAGAATACGTTAGCGCTCCGACAGAAATAACATCGACACCAGCAGCCGCTTTCTCATAAATCGTCTCAAGCGTAATGCCGCCTGATGCTTCTACTATAACATGTGGAGATTGCGCTTTAATATACGCAACTGCTTCCGTCATCGCCGCCGTCGTCATATTGTCAAGCATAATAATATCAGCACCTGCAGCAAGCGCTTCTGTTATTTGCTCCATTGATTCCGTTTCTACCTCAATTTTCATCGTATGAGGAATCGCTTGGCGAGCAGCTTGAACTGCAGCGGTAATACCGCCTGCGCCTTTAATATGATTATCCTTGATCATTACGGCATCATACAAGCCAAAGCGATGATTATGTCCGCCGCCCACGCGTACCGCATATTTTTCCAGCAAACGGTGGCCTGGAGTCGTCTTTCTTGTATCAACGAGACGAGTAGGCAAGCCCTGCAATGCCTGTACATATTGATTGGTCTTGGTCGCAATGCCAGACAGGCGCTGCATCAAATTAAGCGCAAGCCGCTCGCCTGTAAGCAAGCTTCTTGTGCTGCCTTCAACCTCAATAATAACAGCACCCTTGTCTACCCGATCGCCGTCATGGACAAACGCCTTAAACTGCAAGGATTCATCTACGACTTGAAATACGAGCCGGGCAATCGGAATACCGGCAATAATGCCTGCTTCCTTCATATGAATGATCGCTTTCGCTTGCGAGCTGGCGGGAATGGTCGTTTCCGTCGTAATGTCGCCATTTCCGATATCCTCTGCCAGCCAGCTGCGTATTTGCTGCTTAAGCTCCTCAGCATAGCCGCCCGTTGTCCATTCAAACATATTCGATCCACTCCTCTAATTGCCCTTGATTGCGATTCAATACGGTGTGTCTGCTCCAATTCTCGTCATCACGCTGCGGGTGATCCTCACGATAATGACCGCCGCGACTTTCTTCGCGATACAGCGCAGAGGTTGTCGTCAGCAGTGCGCAGGTCAGCATATTGGCAAATTCGAACTCTTCTCGCTCCATCAGCACCGTATCAAAAATAGCGCGCTGGCGGTTCAATTCATCCAACCCTCGCTGCAGTCCTTGACGATTGCGCTTTAAGCCAACATAGCGCACCATAACCTTTTGCAGCTTAAGACGGCGCTCCACAAACGGCTGCATCGCATGAGGCTGACGCTCCGTTTTATATACGATATTCGGGATCTGCTCAACCGGGGTCAGGCTGGCAATGCGGTCCACGATGCGTTTGCCGAACACGATTGCCTCCGATAAAGAGTTGCTGGCCAGCCGATTCGCTCCATGCACGCCTGTTGAGGAAACCTCGCCACAAGCGAAAAGCCGTGAAATATTCGTCTCGCCATTCAAATCGGTCTGAACACCGCCCATTAAATAATGCATGGCAGGTGCAACCGGAATCCAATCAGTTGTCAGATCAAGCCCGTAATCAAGACAATACTTGTAAATCGTCGGGAAACGATGCTTAATCATATCCTCCGCTTCGTGGGTAATATCAATATAGACGAAGGTAGATTTCGTTTCCTCCATTTCGCTCACAATAGCGCGAGCAACGATGTCACGCGGCGCCAGCTCAAGCCGCTCATCATACTTCTCCATAAAGCGCTCGCCTTTAATATTACGCAAATACGCACCTTCTCCACGAACCGCTTCAGAAATGAGGAAGCGTGGAGCTCCTGGATAGCATAGCGCTGTTGGATGAAATTGCACGAACTCCATGTCGCGAATATTCGCACCGGCACGATACGCCATTGCTACGCCATCGCCAGTTGCTACCTCGGGGTTTGTCGTATAGCGATAGAGCTGGCCGGCACCACCAGAGCACAACACCGTTGCCTTGCCTCGCAAAAACAAGCGCTCGCCATTATTTTTTTGAACGATTGCGCCATAGCACACGTTGTTTTCAGTTACAAGATCAATGACAAAATGATTATCCCAAACCTCTATAGCAGGCGCTGCAATCGCCTTCTCAGAAAGCGCGCGCACGATCTCATAGCCAGTCGCATCGCCATTGGCGTGCAAGATGCGACGCTGGCTATGCGCACCTTCCTTGGTCAGCGCATATTCGCCATTTTCCGTGTCAAACTGTGTGCCAAGCTGGATCAGATGCTCCACTCCCATTGGCCCTTCATGCACCAGGACGTCTACAGCGTCGCGCTCGCACAGCCCTGCTCCTGCCATTAATGTATCGTGCAAATGGTACTCGGGGGAATCATCCTCTGATATAACAGCAGCTATTCCTCCCTGCGCGTAGCGTGTATTGCTGTCCAGCAGCGACTTTTTCGTTACCATGACAACTGAGGAGGTCTCGCTGGCGCGCAGCGCCGTAAACAATCCGGCAATACCTGCTCCTATGACGATAACATCGGTTTCTACAACTGGCAAAGCCTGAATATCAACATCCACTAAATATTTTGGAATCACGGTTGAACCCTCCATATATTCCCTGCAGAATAGGAATAACGCATGCTACTTTACAAGTAGCATGCGCTCCAATGATTGACGTGCCTGATCAGCAATATGAGGAGGCACATAAATTTGAGGCTGCATCGTTTCAAGACATTTGACCAGCTTTTTCAAATTATTCACTTTCATATTGGGGCATACAAGGTATTTGGATGCAAAGTGGAATTGTTTATTAGGACTGTCAAGACGAAGCTGATAGCCTGTTCCGTCCTCTGTGCCAACGATAAACTCCTGGCATGGAGATTCCTTGCAATATTTAATGATCGCCGTTGTGCTTCCAACAAAATCGCCCAATGCGACTACCTCAGGACGGCACTCAGGATGAACTACAAACTGCGCGTTCGGGTGCTTTGCTTTCATTTCCTCAACGTCTTTAACCGTTAGCATGTCATGCGTATTGCAATAGCCTTCCCAAATAATCATCTTTTTGTCGGTGTGCTGCTGAACATAATGCCCCAGGTTTTTGTC
Source organism: Paenibacillus montaniterrae (assembly GCF_018403185.1). Lineage (GTDB taxonomy): Bacteria > Bacillota > Bacilli > Paenibacillales > Paenibacillaceae > Pristimantibacillus > Pristimantibacillus montaniterrae. The sequence goes on along the minus strand of NZ_BOSE01000017.1, from coordinate 45,395 downwards.
CGGAACCCAAATTACTTCATCGCTCTCAACTGAATTGACGACTTTAACAGCGTTCGCAGACGTACAGCAAATATCGGTTTCTGCTTTAACATCAGCAGAAGAGTTAATATAGGTTACAACCGTTGCATTCGGATGCTGTGCTTTCAGCTTGCGCAAGCCGTCTACGTTGACCATATCGGCCATCGGGCAGCCTGCACGTTCATCCGGAATAATAACTGTTTTGTTCGGAGCTAATATTTTTGCGCTTTCCCCCATAAAATGAACGCCACAAAAAACGATAACCTCAGCATCAGTCTGTGCAGCTTTTTGTGCCAGCAGGAATGAATCTCCACGGAAATCCGCTACCTCCTGAATTTCATCGCGCTGATAATAATGCGCCAAAACAATGGCGTTGCGCTCCTTCTTTAATTCCATCAGACGTTCCCGCAATTGGCGATTTTGCTCCTGCTTACGTTCAAGCGCTAAAGTTTCCACAATGATCCTCTCCTTAAGTATGCATTGAGTAAATCCTATCCTTGATTTACGACTTTGTGAAATCGTGCACTTACTAGTCAAGTCGCTGCCGAATAAATGAAATGATTGCGAACAATTTCTAAATGATTCAAGATTAAATTTACATGTGTTGCTGGCTCATGTCAATGGAATTGATAGCAAATGTTCATCATTCTTTAACAAAACATTAAATGTTGTGCTTTTTCTCATTGACGATCCATCAAGCCCTTTAAATAATTTCCATATTTAAACTACGCGGCAGCAAAAAAGCCGTACCGCCAGGCATTCGCAATTGCTGGCAATACGGCTCATCATTTACTGCTTATTGTTCCTTTTTGTCATCCTTGTTGTCGCTTTGCTCATTATTTTGAGCTGGCGTTTCCTCAATAATGCCTTGCTCTGCTGTTGGCTCATCCTGCTCGCGTTTTTGAATGCGAACTTTAACATCGCCAATTTCATCAACAACAGGCTCGCTAGTTGTTACTTCAGCAGGTTGCGCTGTTCCATCATTGGAACTGCTGCCGCCGGAAAACGCTGCTGGCAAAACTCCTGTTTCAAGCAATGATTTAATTTGCTCGATTTCAAGCGTTTCTACTTCAAGCAAGGTAGTTGCAATAAGATGCATTTCCTTGCTTTTTTCTTGAAGCAGCTTTTTCGTGCGCTCATAGCAATCGTTAATAATCGTTTGCATTTCCTGGTCAATTTCATAGGCGATCTGATCAGAGTAGTTTTGCTCAGAACCGATATCACGACCTAAAAATACTTGACCTTGCGAATTGCCGAACTGCATTGGACCAAGACGATCACTCATACCGTATTCAGTAATCATGCTGCGAACGATGGCAGTTGCTTGTTTGAAGTCACTGTATGCGCCTGTACCGATTTCACCGATAAACAGCTCTTCGGCAACACGACCTGCAAGCAAGCCGCATACGCGATCAAGCAGCTCATTTTTAGTAATAAGCATGCGATCCTCTTTCGGCAGCATAATGACGTAACCGCCAGCGCGACCACGAGGAATAATCGTAACCTTATGCACCTGGTCTGCATGCTCCAGAAAATAGCCTGCAATCGTATGACCAGCTTCATGATAGGCCACAATGCGCTTCTCACGATCACTAATGACACGGCTCTTCTTCTCCGTACCAACAATGACGCGGTCAATCGCATCGTCTATATCAACCATGTTAATTTCTTTTTTGTTGCGGCGAGCTGCAAGCAATGCTGCTTCGTTCAACAAGTTTTCCAAGTCAGCACCACTAAAGCCTGTCGTACGCTTGGCAATAACATCCAGCTTAACATCGCTTGTTAAAGGCTTGTTGCGCGCATGTACTTTCAGTACTGCCTCGCGGCCTTTCACGTCAGGGCGATCAACCGTAATTTGACGGTCAAAGCGGCCTGGACGAAGCAATGCCGGGTCAAGAATATCGGCACGGTTCGTAGCAGCAATAATGATAATACCTTCATTTGCTCCGAAGCCGTCCATTTCAACGAGCATTTGGTTTAGCGTTTGTTCACGCTCATCGTGTCCACCGCCAAGACCTGCGCCACGTTGACGTCCTACTGCGTCAATTTCATCGATAAAGATAATACAAGGCGCGTTTTTCTTTGCATTCTCGAACAAATCGCGTACGCGAGATGCACCGACACCGACGAACATTTCAACGAAGTCGGAACCTGAAATGCTGAAAAACGGAACGCCTGCTTCACCGGCTACAGCGCGGGCTAGCAACGTTTTACCTGTACCAGGAGGGCCTACCAATAGAACCCCTTTCGGAATGCGTGCGCCAACCATATTGAATTTGCGCGGATCCTTCAAAAACTCGACAACCTCGACGAGCTCCTGCTTCTCTTCATCGGCTCCCGCTACATCCTGGAAGGTAACGCGCTTTTTCTCTTCATTATAAAGCTTGGCGCGGCTTTTACCAAAGTTCATGACTTTGCCGCCACCGCCCTGAGCTTGATTCATAAGGAAGAAGAACAAAATAATAATCAGCACGAACGGAATGATCGTAATTAAGAAATTCGACCAGAAGCCTGCTGTTTTCATCTTTTCGTACTTCAAAGTAAAGCCGTACTGCTGCCTTAGCTCTTCAATCTGATCGGTTGAGGCTGTTCCAGCACGTGAAGTAAAGCTTTGACTGCCACCATCAGGTGCTACCTTATACTTACCAGTTACTAAATAGGATTGATCCTCAAACCTTAAGGTCAAATCCTCTACATTTCCTGACTCAATAGCTGTAATGAGCTCATCAAATCTTAAAGGCGTAGAAGATTCGCCTGAATTACTGATGTAATTATAGATCCCTATCGTAACCAAAAAAATAATTAAATAATAACTACTATTACGGATGAACCGTTTCATCCCCTACCTCCTCTCAGACGCTTAAAATATTTTACCATAGCATGACTTTCCATCACAATAGAGGCTGCTCGGAGACTACATGCGAGGCTTATGAATACACTTCAGGCTTCAACACGCCTATAAATGGAAGATTGCGGTACTTTTCCGCATAATCAAGTCCATAGCCTACAACAAACTCGTCTGGCAAAGTATACCCTTTGTAATGTGGCTGAAGTTCTACTGCTCTGCGAGCAGGCTTGTCAAATAATGTAGCGACCGTGACCGATGCCGCATTGCGATGCTCCAGCACATCAATTAAGTAGCTAAGCGTCAAACCACTGTCGATAATATCTTCTACGATAAGGACGTTGCGACCTTCAACTGAAACGTCAAGATCCTTAATAATTTTCACAACTCCAGAGGATTTCGTTGACTGTCCGTAGCTTGAAACCGCCATAAAATCTATTTCAAGCGGAATTTTAATTTCCTTAACGAGATCCGACATAAAGATAAATGCGCCCTTTAATATGCAAATAACGAGCGGATTGCGACCAGCAAAATCCTTCGTCAACTGCTCGCCAAGCTCCTTTACCTTTTGGCGGATATCCTCCTCGCTGTACAGCACCTTCTCAATATCGTTTAACAACTGTGATCCCCCTACACTTAACTATGTTATGTTGGTAATACAAGTTCATTCCTATTCATCGATCAAGGCGCAAGCTCTCGTCTGATGCATTGAATATGCAGCATCCTTTGCGTCAGCTCGCTCACAAGTCCATACGATGAACGACGAATGCCTGGCAACCATATCAATTGCCCTTTGCCATCCTCAACGATAGGATAAATATCACGCTCTGATGCTGCTATCTTAGCATCTACGAACATATCTTGCACTTTTTTCGTGCCATTTAACCCTAAAACCTGCATTCGATCTCCAGTTTCCCGGCTGCGAATCGTAAGCGGCATGGCAAGCGCTTCTATATCAAAGACGGCCTCATACTTCGAACGCAGTTGAGGCTGTTGTCGATTCGATATGATGCTGGCTTGTATTAGCCAATCTCCATATTGCAGCTCACAAGGCAGTTGCTCCGAATGAATGGTCAATGGCGCAATGGAAAAATTTAAAGCTTGGTAATGCTTAATATGTACAAATCGTAATCGTTCGTATTCGCGAACGCATATCAGACCAGCGCCTACGTCCAGCCGACAGACGCTCTTTACCGGATCGATGGCTATCGCTCTAATTCGTTCAATAGCTTCGAACGATATAAGCTCCTCATCTTGAGACAGATAACTTAATATTAGTTTAATCAGTCTCCTTTGTAAAGCAACAGGCTCAGCATTTAACGCGGTGCATGACATCATTAAGCTATTATCCATCTTAGTTACAATTGCTGAAAATCGCTGCTCCGTTTGCTGCTGCAGCCAAGCATCCTCCTCGCTGGCTATTTCCGCCAGTCTGGCTAGCGAAGATACTAGCCGAGGGTTGTAGCGCTCAAGCTGAGGGATAATATCAAGCCTTAACTCATTGCGCTGATAATGCCTCGATTGATTGCTGCTATCCTCGAGATAAGGAATATTGTACTGCTGACAAAGCAAAAGAAGCTCGTTCTTTCTCATACGTAACAGCGGGCGGATTAGTTCCACGTTTTTTTCTTTCCGTTTAAATGACATTCCGGTTAATCCGGACAGCCCTGTGCCGCGCAAAACATGCATCAGCACCGTTTCCGCCTGATCATCCGCATGATGTGCAAGCGCAATTGCAGCCGCTCCATATTGCTGAGCTATATGATGGAAAAACTGGTATCTTCTTCGCCGCGACTCAGCCTGACTGTTGCCCCCAGCCTGTTGCAAATAGCGCGGCATATCAAGCTCAATCATTTCAAACAAAATATGATGCTGCTCGCAATAGCCGCGTACCAGCTCAGCCTCCGCAGCAGATTCCTCCGGGCGAAATCCATGATTTACATGCGCAGCGATCAGCTCCAGCTCATGCGTTAATGCCAGACGGTGTAAACTATATAGCAGCGCCATCGAGTCTGCACCGCCTGACACCGCAACTACAATCGCAGCAGGCGCCCGAAGCAAGCCCGCTTCGCTGATGACCGCTTTGACTTCTTCTACAACATTCATGCTACCTCACCCGCTATTTTAATAGTCCCGCATAGTCCAGCACATAGAGAGAAGCCGAGATGCCTAGCGAAATGAGCGAAATCGCGATCATTACCTTAAGCCAGCGCGGAGTCTTTTTGCTTTTGGCAAGCGATCTGCGTTGATGAGCCAGCATCCGCCAGGCTGACGCCGCTTCCTTGCCATGCTTAAAGCTGCCGGAAAAGGCTTGCTCCAGCCACTTTAAGTAGGGGGCAAGCTGGGGCGTTTCCTTAGCCAGCTCCATTAATTCCTCGATCGAGCGATTTTGCGGTAGAAGCTCCTTCGACAATTGGTGAAGCTTGCGTGGAGCAAATAATTGCAGGCACAGCACAGCAAAGGAAAACAGATCATACTGGGCATCAGCTGTGCGCGAGCCGCAATTCCAATAGCCGCGATCGTAAATTTCAGTAAACTGCTTGACGCCTTTGCCGATTTGCGTTGCGCCGCCAAAATCAATCAGCTCCACATCGCCGTACTGACCTACAATAATATTTTCCAGCTTCAAGTCGCCAAATATCCAGCCAGCTTGATGCAGCTCCCCTAAGCTGCGCAGCAAATTAAGCCCGAGCAGCGGAAACCAATCTTCCCCATGCTGTGTTAAATAAGCCGACATATCGAGCCCTTTGACATAACGCATCGTATAGAAGGGAAGCTCCTTGCCCTGCGGCGTCACCCAGTCATCGACATCCTTTAAATAAGAATCACGCGCCATGCTGGTCGATGCCAACGCCTTTAAGGCATTAATCTCGGATTGCAGATCAACCGCATCCTGCCCGATTTTCAAGGCATACCACTGCCAATCCTTGGACACCAGGATGACCTTGCCGTTTGCTCCCTCGCCAAGCAAGCGCTCCACTCGATAATGCCCATGCTTCCACTTGCCAACAATGACGCTGCCTTTTTTCAACGGAAGCTTAAATGACGTCGTCACCAATCATCCCATCCATTTCTTTACGCTGCGAGCTGCTTTCGATAAAATGCTCAACGACCTTCATCAATGCCGGTCCTGTAGGCGTCGTGCCACTCATATGCAATTTAGGAAAGATCGAGGGTACGCCCTTTAAATGCGTCGTCCAATCGAGGCTAAGCACGCAATCCTCTTGCTTGGAGCCAGGAAAATGGAAGACTGCAATCTCGCTCTTGCCCGCTCTTGCCTGCAAGCTGAGCATTAAATCATGAATGGCTTCCTCGACTGATGCAAGCTTAGGTCGCATGCTTGCGCTTGCGTCTATAAGCAGAGCAACCTGCAGCCCGCTCGTTTCGGTAAGCTCATCCATTACTTTAACCACTTCCCCACGTTTTTCAGGCGGAAGCGCCTCAATCGAATCATTACCCAGCACAGATTGCAGCTCTCGCTGCACCGCCAGCTGAATCGTTTGCACCACTGTTTTGCGCGTCATCATCTGCACAGTCTGCGCAAGCTCCTTCGCCTGGACTAATCTACTTAATCCACCTCCAGCTCTAGCAATTTCATGAATCTCTGATGCACCATACTCTCCCAACTCACCATGGTCGACCACACCTACAACATTGACTGCGATTCCTTCTGATTTTGCATGAGCAGCGGCTACGATAGGGCTCATCCCTACATTAGAACAACCATCTGTAATTAATAAAATTTGCTTCATTTCATACTCCTCCTCATACACGCACGCTGAATAGCATGACAAACTATTACTAGCATTGCCTGAACGAGAGAAGCTTAACCCTATCAATCTAGCTCTACATAAGTTTTATTATACATGAGTAAAGTGCTGGATGGCTAATATTGATCTGTTCCACGCACAGCACAACCCTTTCCAACCTGCGCAGCGGCAAAGCTAGAAAGGGTTGTGCTCTTCATCTATGCTTAAAGCAAGCTTTTATGCTCAGCTTGCACTTTTTTTACGCTCGATTTTTCCAACGCCCGGCCATTTGAAGGTTGCCCATTGCGGCACATAGCGATCTACACGCGTAACAAGTACGGTCATATCATCATGAATCGCCCCCTCATGAAAACGTACGACGGTTTCCAGCAGACTGTCAGCAATCTCCTGCGGATCATTGCTGCGCAGCTCGCTAATCACCCGCTTCATCCACAGCTCCTTATTGACTGCATAGCCAGGCGCATCATAAATGCCATCGCTCATCATAATTAACAGATCGCCTGGCTGCAGCGTCATATGAATAAAATCAACATCAATTTCTTGAATAATGCCAATTGGCAAATTGCTGGCGATAATCGGAATTACTTCATTCCCCCTTTTAATAAAGCTTGGTGTCGAACCAATTTTGAGAAAGGTTGTATTAGCTGAGTACAGATCAATAATGGCCAAATCAACCGTTGCGTAAATTTCCTCAGGCGAACGCAGCAGCAAAATCGAGTTGACTGATTTGACGGCAAGCTGCTCATTCATGCCTGACTGCAGCAACTGCTGAAGGATGTTGAGCGCCGCGCTGCTTTCTTGCCGCGCACGCTCGCCATTGCCCATTCCATCGCTTATTGCCACTGCAAATTTGCCGCTATCCAGCTCCATCATGCTAAAGCTGTCTCCCGATAGCAAATCTCCTCCCTTCGCTACACCTGCTACACCTATATCGACCTCGAACTGCTTGGCTGAAGCTAAAATGGCGCGCTGCAGCTCACTATGCGGCGATACCGCCGACTCGCTGCGCACTGTAATATTTTCGCCTAAAATTTCACTCAGCAGCGGTGCAATAATTTTACGGCATTCCTCAAACCCTTGCTCAAATGTATGCTGAATTTCAATTTCTACATTTCCCACCTCCAGGCTAATAATATCAATGCTATGAATCGATAAGCCGAGCTCCTCCACCGCCTCCTTTATTTGCTCCTCCTGTACGTGCAATGCCTGCCCCTCGCGCTTAATTTCCTGCGACAGATCCTCCATTACCTGAGATACGCCTAGCAGTTGATCCGCAACTAACCCTTTCAGCTCATGCAGCTGCCTTTGCCATTTATAATTAATCTGATGCAGCTCATATTGATGCCGCATCGCGTGCTGCACCTCCTGCACATGAATGCAGTGGCTTTGCCATGCTTTCGGCAGCTCCTTCATGCCGCGGCTGCCTGCTTCCATACTGCTCATCATCTCTCCCATCATTTTTCGAGTTTGAAACAGCTTCTCCCCCCAGCAAACCTTTTGCCGGTGACAATTGGCGCAGCTCTCGTCTGCCACCGCTTCCATAAATTTAGTGACCTGTTCATCATGATCAAGCTCCTTTTCATTTATATAATTTGGATAAAAGCTGTTGGACAGCGCTTTAAACATTTCGGAAAAATGCAACACCCGTGATGCCGTAGCATTTCGTACATGCTTGGCATACTCGTAATGCGACTTGGTATGCTCGACTGAGCCGGGCACATATTTGCTAATGGCTTGAATCATCGCTTTTGGCGTGAAGACTAGCAGCAGGGCTGCAAGCGAAGACTCCCAGACAGAGGTGAACATTTGCTCCTGGCTGCCTACATATACGGTTAGAATCGTAGAGCCGAGCAGCAAGCCGAACGCCGCTCCCATCTTGCCACCTTCGCGCAGCAAGCCTGCCAGCAAACCGGCAAAGGCGAGCACGCCAATTTGCAGCACCGCGCTAAAATCAGCAAGACTAATAATGAGCCCGGCAATAACGCCAACGGTTGCCCCTAGTGGCGCGCCGCCGGCAACGGCAAAAACTAGCAGCATATATCGTGAAAGCACATGCTCAACCGATATCCCCTGCACAACCCAGCCAACCGTTCCTGTCATGACGCAAGCAAGCAGAATCATTACGCAAATCATTTCTTCACTTTTAAGCTTGGCTGATTTGCGGGTTAATGTAATGACTGGCAATGCGTGAATAAAAACGAGCGTAAGCACAAAGGCGAGTGCGGCTTCTATAAAAACCATCATTAGCCGATACCAATCTACGGAATTGCCTATAAATGCATGAAACAGCTGCACTAAAATGACTGAAATAAATACGATTAGCGGAACCTTGGATATTGAAACCTTCTCAAAGGCCTGCAGGCCGCGAAACAGCAAGTAGACAACGAGCAGCTCCAATGCAATCCATAAAGGAGCAGGATTGAGCGAGAGCATGCTGCCGAGCACAATTGCCAGGCCAGAGAAAAGCGCAAGATCTCGTCGCATGTAGTAAATAACGGCAAAGTAGGCAACAGCAAAGGACATCAACGATTCCAAAATAACAGCTCGGCCAAGCAAAAAGGCAAGTCCAACCAGGATAATATGCCATTTCCTGCTTTCTACTAGCTCGTAAGCAGCCTGCACCCATTTGTGCTGCAGCAATCGCTCACTAAAACTTACCCGCATCAGAACACTTTCACTTTTCTTCATGCTTTACACCACCATTATTTTTCTCGGAACACCTCGGCTGAGGTTTTCTCACGTGCTCCTCATTATAGAGGCTCGTCCAAACAATTTTTGTCAGATGGCGTAGCCAAGCAAAAAGTTTTTTCCGACAAAAATGTATGGCTCGCAGCTGCTGTCGGAATTTTTGCAATGCCAGCGCAGTCAAGGGATTATAGCTTACACCGCAAGCTGAAGCGCTCAGCCGTGCTTGTCGGAAGTCGAGCCAATTGATGACGAAACAACGTGACTTACGTGTGCAGATGGTGAAAAGTGACTGAAAGTTTTTGTTCTAGCGAGCGCTCGACAGTAGCATTTGCCAAATGGGTATCCGTGGCGTGTTTAGACAAAACAAAAAAGCAGAGCATATGCTCTGCTTGTTATTTCAACACATCAGATTTCGTTACATGCGCTTAGCGCCACGACCTCCGCGTTTGCCTTCTGTATTCTTTTTCAAAGATGAAATGCGCTCTTCACTATCCTTTAAGAACTTAGACATTTTATCCTCAAATGAAGTTTTATTATGATTTGGCTTACCAAAGCCCTGCTTGTTGAATGGACGTCCGCCTCGTTCGAAGGATCCGCTACCGCCGGCACGATTAAATCTTTCTCCGCTATGTCCTCCTGATTGAGAAGATGCGGCTTGCTCCCCTGCTGGACGTTCAACAGCTTGTTTGATCGATAGGCCGATTTTGCCATCTTTGTCCACATTAATGACTTTCACTGTAACGATATCATCAATTTTCAGATGATCCTTTACGTCCTTGACGTAGTTATCAGCGATTTCAGAAATATGAACCAGCCCAGTGACTCCTCCGGATAGATCAACAAAAGCTCCGAAATTTGTAATACCTGTCACTTTTCCTTCTAATTTGGCGCCCACTTCAATTGCCATAAAATAAAATGTTCCTCTCTTAAAGTATTATTAAGCGTTTCTGTCAGCGACTAGCATAACAGGTAGCTTATATCGTGATTATAACCGAAGGAACGAAACAAGGTCAACAGACAGGCGCCGCGGTCACTCACTAAAAATTTGCTGCTCTCCTTCTTTTACCATGCCTTGTTCTTTCGTGGCCAGCTGACTCATATACTCGGGGTCATTGAGCAGCATGACGTCTTTTTCCAGTTGATCAAGCTCTTGCTGCAGAGCGTTGCGATCCGCTTCAAGAGACATTAGTTTCTCGTTTAGTTCATCTTTTTGATTCGCTTGGTTAAATACGGTATACATTGCCCAAGCCAAAAATACTACGATGAGAAATAGCCATATTTTCAGTCTGCGCTTTGTTGCAGCTTGTACAGTTTTGGATTGCACCATGTGCTACTTCCTCCTTAGCCATGACCGCAGCTTGCTAGTAGCTGCCCGCCACAAATGTTGCAGCCTATCATTTGAGCTGAGCCTCTTCCAAAATGGTGAAAGCCACCTGCCTAACGGCTTCGTAATCGGCGACAATAGCCACAGCACTAATTTAAAGATAGGTTGCAATAATTGTAGCATAATTTTCCCGATGCCAATAGTGAACTTAGTCCCAAGATTTATTAAATATAATAGCACGGACCATATAAATACAATTGGCTTAATGAGAAAGATGTGAAAAATACGAATAATGAGGGCAATCAGCCACTTAATCGCGCGAATGATCCAGCGCGTCAACGCTGTTGTATAGGCGCTGAACAACCAATAATAGAGAAGTGCTCCTATAGCTAGTCCGATAAATACATATGCTCGTACCTCGCCACTATTACTTACATATAGCATTCGAAACACCAGAATAGCGGAGACCACCCAATACGCCAAATCAAGCAATGATAAAGTCCAGCGAGGGAATTTCAGTTCAGACGACACTACCCGATAGCCGTCAAACAAAATTCCCATGCCAATTCCCGACATCAGCATTGCTCCCAGCGTAAGCCATTGAATCGTTAAGTTCATCGAAACAGCTTGCCTAATAAGCCCTTGCCTTTGTTGGCAGACGCTCCATCAGAATAGGCGAGTGATTGAATTGAACCTTCTATCGCGACCAAGCCCTGTTCCAAACTGAGATGCTTCATATGCAGATTATGCCCTGTAACCGTCAGCATGCCAAGCTCAGTATTAAGCAAAAACAACTGATTGTCAAAGCTTTCGACCTTCGTCACCCCTGTAAGCTCGAGCAGCTTGCGATTAGTTAGCTTTACATCCTGCTGCTTCTGCTTTTTCTGCAGTTCTGACATAGACTCGTCCTCCACTTCCATTAATCTCATTACTCTAACGTATGGAAGCAGGAGCCAGTTTAGAACAAAAAAAGAGAGCAAGCTGTTAATATCAGCTTACTCTCTTGTCTGTCTATTCCCACTCGAGAAGATTCTCTTTTGGGCGTGCTTCTTCTTTCAACAAGGTATACATCTCGGCTGCCTCATCCTTGCGTGTCGTTTCAGCAATTCGCTCCACTTTTACCGTTACGATCTTTTGACCGTACTGGATTTGCAGCTCATCGCCTACCTTCACCGTGCTGCTTGCCTTAGCTTCTCGGCCGTTAATCCAAACGCGTCCTTGCTCGGACACATCCTTAGCTACCGTCCGTCGCTTGATCAGTCTCGATACCTTGAGAAATTTATCGAGGCGCATCGATTACTTGATCGCTTCTTTCAGCTTGTTACCAGCTTTGAAAGCAGGTACTGTAGATTCAGGAATGTTGATATCTTCACCAGTTTGCGGGTTGCGACCAACACGGCCAGAACGTTTGCGAGTTTCAAACGTACCGAAGCCAATCAATTGTACTTTGTCGCCTTTAGACAGAGCTTCTGTTACCTCAGCTAGAAAACCATTAATTACCGTTTCAACATCACGTTTAGTTAGGCCATTTTTTTCAGCAATGTTATTGATTAGATCTGTTTTGTTCATCTCTTATATTCCTCCTGACAATATATCCATAGTATGGGGCTAGCGCCTAATAGTGAGTCGCAGTATGTATGTTCTGTTCTCACGAAGAATATTAATTCAACTAAAGTTTACAAAATCCTTCTTGCATCTATTAAAAAATTACAAGATTTGCTGAATAAGCGATGATTTTGACGACTTTAGTCTATAAAGAGGTTCAAAATGTAGCTTCGTCATCAAGCAGCGCATTTTGAACTTCCCCTTATAATGAGCGTTCAAAATGTTCGGCTTTCAGGACCGAGAAGATGAGACGATGCTAGAAAACGAGGAGCGCAGCGTAGAGAGACCTACGTGAGCACCGCAGTTTTCGGCAGCGTTTCATATTCGATGTCGAGTAATCCTCTTAAGCTTGGCTTCGTCATCAAAGCCGTACATTTTGAACTTCCTCTATAATATCTTCTTTGCTTCGTCCCACCATTGATCCATCTCTACTAGATTAGTATGGTCAAAGCTTTTGCCATTTATACGAAGCTTCTCCTCAATATATTGAAATCTAGTTTTAAATTTGAGATTTGTGCGTGCTAGCGACTGTTCCGGGTCAGCGTCTATAAAGCGCGATGCGTTTACGACAGCGAACAGCAGATCACCTAGCTCTGCAGCTTGCTTGTCCACATTACCAGAAGCAATTTCCGCTTTAAGCTCCTCCAGCTCCTCAGCAATTTTATCGAGCACCGGCTCGATCGAATCCCAATCGAAGCCTACCTTGGCAGCTTTTTTTTGCAGCTTGTAAGCCGTTAATATAGCCGGCAAGTCCTTAGGAATGCCATCCAGCACAGAAGGCCGTGTCGCAGCAATTCCTTTTTCCTCCTGCTCTTTTGCTTTCATAGCCTCCCAATTTTTCAGCGCATCCTCTGCGTCGCTGGCAGAGTTCTCGCCAAATACATGCGGATGACGGTAGATCAGCTTCTCATTCAATGATTGCAGCACATCGTAAACGGAAAAGCTGCCCAGCTCCTCTTCCATTTGACTATGCAGCATAATTTGCAGCAGAACATCGCCGAACTCCTCCTGCATCGCCGCAGGATCATCGGCATCAATTGCTTCAAGCGCCTCATACAGCTCCTCGATAAAATTTTTGCGAATCGATTGATGCGTTTGCTCCATATCCCACGGGCAGCCATTAGGCCCGCGCAATACGGCTATAATTTCATGCAGACGATCAAAGGTGCGATTGCGCAATGCATCATCTGTAGAGCGAGGCACATAAATAATCGATAAATTGTGGTAGCCTTCTATGCGATCTAATTCATAGATCGGCAGCTTGATGATTTGCTCCTGTTCCGCTACGCCTAAAGCATGTCCAACGATTACCTCGTAATCATCCGGGTAACGCTCCATCAACGCTAGCTTAACATCTGACGCCGTATATTGATCATACACCTGACCGATGATCGTATGCAACTGTGGCTGCAGCTGAGCAGGCTGCAAATCCGCTGCATCAAGCAAAGCAAAGCCTTCGATCGGATCGAAGCGCAGTGCGGCAAAGGCTGCATCCAGGAAGCTTTCACCACCGCGAATGTCAAGCTTGATCCCTTCAGTCTCACAGCGAGCCAGCAATTGCTGAACTGTACTTTCAGCAACCATTGGATGACCGGGCACAGCGTACACTACATGAGCGGCTTTCCCTTGTGCTGCCAGCTCTTTCGTATGATCGATCAATGCTGCAACGATCTCCTCATATACGTCCGGAAAATTGTGATGACGCTCATATACATCATCAAAGCTCGTATAGCCGATCGACTCCTCGTCAAGCAAAGCCATTACAGGATGGTGCTTCGTTCGTATAAACAGCTGGTCTGCGCTTTGCAGAAGCTTCCAAATGCCGAGCGTGAGCTGCTCCGCGCCTCCTGATCCTAATCCAACAACCGAAATCTGCATACTTATCTTTCTCCTCCTATCTGCTATAACGCAAGGCATTACCGCTACTGAAGCTATCCCTGGTTATGTTATAACGAAACCTGGTGTATTTCCATGCTAATGTCCACTCATCCTAGCCGTCTCAGCTCTTCTGCCGTTATGGCGCGGCTGAGAAGCATAGCAAGTCCATACAAGGATGCTCCTATCACAACTGCAACCAATATATAAGCGGTCATATCCAATCTTGTTTCCAGCTCCTGCGGCCACAGCTGCTTCAGCAGCCGCAGCGCAGCCAGCATAATAAGCATACCAAGGCTGGCGGCAAGCAATGGACGAGCCAGCTCACGGTTTACTATTGTCAGCATGTTGTAAGGTACGCCATTTATTGGCTGAACTGTGCGATACAATGCCCAGCCGCCGATTACAGCCGGCACTAGCAGCGATAGATTGGCAGCTAGTGCCGCTCCTTCAATTCCGTGTATCGGCACCAGCCAGCCGTTTAACAGCGCCTTGCTGCCGGCTGCAATAATGACCAGCCAAATCGATAGCCGTGTAATTCCCGCTCCCTGCAGCAACGGCGCCTGAACAGCAAGCACACAGCTTGCTGCAGTAGAAATAGCGAGCAGGCGAAAGGTTGCGATGCCTGCAGCGTCTTTGTACAGCGCGATATTAATTGGCTCCGACAAAATGTACAAGCCGGCAGCAGCGCCAAAGCTTATAAGCAACGCAATACGATGCATCAGCAGCAAGCGAGTACCCAGCCAATGCCCAGCTATTCCATCTCGTTCCTGCTTGACCCAGCGCGGCAGAAATCCGGCAGCTAGTGCGGCAAGCAGCATTGAAACGAGCTGAATCAGCGGTTGGATTCTGCTGTATTGTCCAAATTGCGCCATCGCCTCTGTCCCCTGGACACCGCTATCCGCCAGTAGACGAGGAATAGTTAGCGCATCAACTACTGCCACCATCGGCACAACAATTGCCGCCAGTGCAGTTGGCAGCGCCAGCTTTAAGAGCACTGCGCCTTCCTTTATCCAACTGGTCGATGTGTCTTCCTGTTTGGGCTGCTTAGGCTTGCGCTGCCAAAACCAGAGCAGGGTTGCAAGCGCCCCAATAACGGAACCCCACATTACAGCAGCCGACATGGTCGCATCGGACCAGTCGAGCTTTAAGCCAAGCCATAGCAGCAGCACCATGCAAGCTACGCGAATGAGCTGCTCCAGCAGCTGCGACAGGGAGGAAGTTTTCGCATCGTCCAGGCCTTGATAATAGCCGCGGTATACCGCAATCAATGGCGTAATCAACAGCGCAAGCGCAAGCACACGCAAGGAGCTGACCACCTCTTTATGTCCAATCAAGCTGCCTAGCCATGGCGCTGCTGCAAAGCCAATTACTGCCATAATAAGCGATGCAGCGCTGCTGATGGTTAAGCCAACACGCAATGTGCGTTCACGCTCTAGCGGAGGCTGCATCGCGATATAAGACGCAAGCGCAGTTGGTATCCCTGCAATGCCTAAAGCCATCATCATTTGATAAATGGGATAAACGATATTATAAATGCCAAATACTGAATCTCCAGCCAAATTTTGCAGCGGTATTTTTTGCAGCACACCTATTAGCTTCGTCAGCAGTGTAGCCGCCGTTAGCCATAACGCTCCATAGCTCGTCAGCTTCAGCCATTTTCTTTTTATGCTCAAACCAGTATCACACTACTTTCCAACCTTCAACTACAACCACCATCCCTTCATTATAGGTGAAAAAAGCTTCCTCTGCCATCTTAACTGCTGTTGGCTGAGGAAGCTTATATGTTCCACGTGGAAAAATGTCGATTATTGTTCCATCTGCTTTGCAAGAAATGCCGCTGCTGTTTCAGCCATCTTCTGCTCAAGCTGTCCGACCTTTGTTCCTTCGTCCTTGCTAATAATGACAACTGTTCCAATCGGATCGCCACCAGCAATAATTGGAGCTATTACATAAGAGCTATAGTTGTCATGGTGATCTTTAATAATTTCGTAATTTCCATTGTTTGTTTCTATAGATGTTTTGCGATTTTCCATACATGCTTCCAGTGTTTGTCCAATTGGACGATCAAGCAGCTCTTTTTTAGAAGCTCCTGCCACTGCAATAATGGAATCACGGTCGGAAATGATTGTCGTATGTCCGACGCTTTCAAACAAAGATTCAGCATACTCCTTCGCAAAATCACCAAGCTCACCAATCGGTGAATATTTTTTCAGAATAACCTCACCATCACGATCAACAAAAATCTCTAATGGATCGCCTTCACGAATCCTTAACGTGCGACGAATTTCTTTAGGAATAACAACACGACCTAAATCGTCAATACGACGAACAATACCAGTAGCTTTCATCCTAATATACCTCTCTTTCACATCGATTAACATGGCGTGAAAAGCCGCTTGTATAAGTAAACCAAATGTACATATGTTTCAGACCACACCGCGCGCCAATTTCAGCGATGAATATAGCATGCCCATCATTGCTGTAAAAAAAACACCTTTTAGCTTTTTGCTACAGCGCAGCCAAAATTTGAATCTGACCATAGTATTCATCCTTATTTGACATCTTATACATCGGTGGATTACTTTTTACAGTAGCGAAATAGGCTGGAATTTGCCGAATAAACAAAAGGCTTGTCGAGAAAGTCAACGAAAACTGACAATCTGAACAAGCCTCTTTTTGATTAGCATTCATTAACCTTTATCATTTGCTTCGAGCTGAACTATTGTTTACTGTGCAGCTTCATCGGTTTTTGTTTCATTAGTTGCAGAATCATTGGCTGCATTGCCGGAAGCATCAGTGCCGGCGTCATTGGCTGCATCGTCTGTCGCAGTGTCATTAGCTGCTCCATCCGCTTCACCATTTTGCTCGTTGGCTGCGCCACCATCGCCGCTCTCTGCGCCCTCACCTTGCTCAGCGCCTTCCACAGGAGGCAATGTAATATTGAGCTCATAGCCAGGCAGCTCATCCTTCATGAAGTTGTCCATTACTTGATTGGACAGCACATAACGAATCATATCTTTCGTTGTATCTGCAATTGATTCATATTCCAAAATATCGCGGCCTTCCACCTGAATCACATGGTAGCCAACTGCAGAAAGCACAGGCTCGCCAACTTTGTTCAACTCTTGTGTAAATGCTGCTTCCTTAACAGGCTCGTACCATCTGCCACCCATGTAGTCAGTGTAGACGCCGCCTGTTTCTTTCGTAGTTGTATCGTCGGAATATTGTTTAGCCAGCTCATCCCAGCTGCCGCCAGCTTCGAGCTTTTCTTTCACCTCTTGTGCACGTGCCAGCGCTTCCTCTTCTGTACGTGTAACTGTAACCTCTCCCGTAGTTGGGTCCTGTACAGCAAGATTTACAACGATTTGACGAATATCATACAACGTATAGTCCGCTTTATTCTCGTCATACTCTGTTTTCATCATTTCATCAGTTATTTGCGAATCGATATACTTAGTAACGGCGCTGCCCATCATTAGAAACGAAGCAACATCATTGATTGTCAGGTTATAGGTTTTCAACTGATCCTTAACGTCACCAACGCTTTTCAAATACTCCTCAAGGCTCGCCCAGCTAGCCAGCGCATCTTCCTTTGCTGCGTCCTGCTGCTCTTGATTCGCACGGCCTGACAGCACCTTATACACTACATATTGCTCCAGTATATATTCACGGTAGCCTTCCATGTCGAGTATCGTCGGGTCCATGCCTTGGGTAAAGGCTAACGCTGACTTAAATTTGTTAAATTCCAGATCGGTAACTGTGCCGTCCTTATAGGTAGCAACAACCTCTCCTCCTTCTACATCTTCAAACGCAAGCGATGGATTTAGCTCATCCTTGCCGCAAGCAGAAAGCAAACTGATTGTCAGCACTGCTGATAGCAGTAGCATTAACCATTTATTTCTTTTATTTGTAGTGAAATTGTAAAGCATGTACAAGCCCCTTTCAAAAATAGAATCTGCTACTCATTGTAGCAGATTCAATAAATAAAAAGCGAATTTTCGAATTATGAAATCGTCTTATGCAATTGCGATTCCATTTGCACCACATCGATATACTCGAACAAAAACTTCTCTGTCAAATGCAGCTTCTGCTCCATGTCCAGCCCTTTGCCGCGCAAATCAATGTAATACGGAGACTCCTCCTCGCGAGCTTGCTTGAAGCGGTTTTCCAGCTTCATACAAAGCTTGTCGATATCCTTGCGAATCGACTTTTTCTTAGGCGCTTGCTCGAATGTAAGACGGAAATCATCACCACGGCCTCCAATGCTTGCTATGCCCAAGGAGGAACCAAGCACCTTTAAGCGGGCAACCGTCATTAAATTCATAACAGGCTGCGGCAGATCACCAAAGCGGTCCAGCAGCTCGCCAATTAGCTCATCAGATTCCTCAATGGAACTAATCGATGCCGCTTTCTTATAGATTTCAATTTTTTGCATGCTGTCGTAAATATATTCGTTCGGCAAATAAGCATCGACGCTCAAATCGATCGCCGTCTGCACTTGCTTTTGTTCCTCGACCTCTTCGCCTTCCATTTTCAGCTTTCTCAGCTTAATTTCCTCAGCCAGCATTTGCGAGAACATTTCAAAGCCGACAGAAGCGATAAAGCCGTGCTGCTCCGCACCGAGCAGATTGCCCGCTCCGCGTATGGAAAGGTCGCGCATCGCAATTTTAAAGCCGGAACCGAGCTCTGTAAATTCCTTAATCGACTGCAGACGCTTTTCGGCGACCTCTGTAAGCACCTTGTCGCGCTGATACGTAAAATAGGCGTAAGCGATTCGATTGGAGCGCCCTACACGGCCGCGCAGCTGATAAAGCTGGGACAGTCCCATCTTGTCAGCATCATGCACGATTAGCGTATTAACATTCGGAATATCTACTCCTGTCTCGATAATCGATGTACTAACGAGCACATCGGATTCGCCATCAAGGAAATCAAGAATTGTTTTCTCCAATTCCTGCTCGCTCATTCTGCCATGGCCGACTGTAACGCGCGCTTCCGGCACCAGCATATTAATCTCCTCGGCCATTTGATAGATGCCCTGTACACGGTTAAACAAGTAATATACCTGTCCACCGCGCGCCAGCTCGCGCTCAATCGCTTCTCTCACCATAGCAGGGCTATGCTCCAGCACATAGGTTTGCACCGGGAAGCGATTCTCTGGCGGCGTTTCAATGACCGACAGATCGCGTACGCCAAGCATCGACATATGCAGCGTGCGCGGAATTGGCGTCGCTGTCAGCGTCAGCACATCGACACTTGTTTTAAGCTTTTTCAGCTTTTCCTTATGCGTAACGCCAAAGCGCTGCTCCTCATCGACGATGACCAGCCCCAATGCATAGAACACTACGTCCTGCGACAGCAGGCGATGCGTGCCGATTACGACATCTACGGTACCGTTCTTCAAGCCTTTGATCGTGTCGTTTTGCTCCTTGCGCGAGCGGAAGCGGCTCATAACCTGCACATTGATCGGATAACCGTTAAATCGTTCCTTGAACGTCTCATAGTGCTGCTGCGCAAGAATCGTTGTAGGCACGAGCACAGCTACCTGCTTGCCTTCCATGGCCGCCTTGAAGGCAGCGCGGATCGCTACCTCAGTTTTGCCGTAGCCGACATCGCCGCACAGCAAGCGGTCCATTGGACGGGCCTTCTCCATATCGCGCTTAATTTCCTCGATTGCACGCAGCTGATCCGTTGTTTCTTCATACGGAAACATCGCTTCAAACTCCTGCTGATAGGTCGTGTCCGGCCCAAAAGCATAGCCCGGTGTAGCTTGTCTTTCTGCGTACAGCTTAATCAAATCATCGGCGATGTCCTGAACAGAGGCGCGCGCCTTGCTTTTCGCCTTCGTCCATTCCGTACCGCCCAATTTATTAATTTTCGGCTCCTTATCCTCAGAGCCGACATATTTCTGAATCAAATCAACCTGGTCAACAGGCACTGACAGCTTGTCGCCGCCTGCATAGACAATATGCAAATAATCGCGGTGAATGCCGCCGATTTCCAAGGTGCCGATGCCAACATATTTACCGATACCGTGGTTTTGGTGAACGACGTAATCACCTACCTTAAGCTCAGTGTAGCTTTTAATTCGCTCGGCATTGTCTAGCTTCTTGTCTACGCGTCTGGCCTTGCGCTGCTTTTGCGTAAACATTTCGCCTTCGGTAATGACCACCAAATTGGAGGAAGGCAGCTCAAAGCCCTGCTGCAAATTGCCCTCTAGCAAAGTTGGCTTTAATATATCATAGTCTTCCAGCACGCGGCGCATCCGATCCAGACGCTCCTTGTTGCCTGCAAGCATCATAATATGGCTTCCATGCTTATGCCAGCGCTCCATCTCCGACTTGAGCACATTCATTTGCCCGTGGAAGTTTTGCATCGTGCGCGTCGTAATGTTCACGATGTTTTGCGGCTGAGTATGCGGAATTTGCTTCAAAAACAGCTGCAAAAACAATGTTTGATACGGGCGATGCTGCAATATTTCATTCGTATCGCGAGCCAGCACCAGGCTTGGCAATGATTTTCCATTTTGCAGCAAATGCAAGTTCCATTCCGTCTCATCACGCTCAAGCTGTCTCGCTGTCTCAATTAAGCGGCTCGGCTCATCGAGCACGAGCAGCGTGTCTGCCGGCATATAGTCGATGATCGTTTGTTTTTCAGGATAGAGCAAGGAAATATATTTATAGATTTCCGAAAAGTAGATGCCCTCTCTCAGCTTGTTCAGCTCGGCGCCAATTTCCTCGCGCAGCTTTTCCTTCGCTGTACGGTCATTCATCTTGTCCAGTTGACCTTCTAGTAGATTGGCCGCATGCCGGGCCGCTGTCGTCATGCGCTCACGGGAAGCGAGAATTTCCTGAGCGGGAGGCACCACATATTGCTCCATACGATCAACTGTACGCTGATCCGTCGTATCAAAGGTACGAATGGAATCTATTTCGTCGCCAAACCATTCTACCCGAATCGCTAGCTTTGAAGTAAGCGGGTAGAAGTCAATAATTCCGCCGCGAACGCTGAACTCGCCCTTCGTTTCCACCATATCTGCTCTAGTATAGCCAAGCTCTACAAGCTTCTGAATAAAGCTTTCAGTCGCAAGCTCTTCGCCTACTTTTATCGGCATCTCAGCCTCAATGATCGCATCCTTGCTCGGCAAATAGCGTCTGATGCCTGAGAAAGGAACGACAACAATCCCGCGGAAGCCCTTAGCTAGCGAGATTAGCACGTCCATGCGCTGTGCAAGCGTTTCTGGACTGGATATAGCTGCTTCTGCCGCCATAAGCTCGTTGGCAGGGTAGAGCAGCACATTTTCACGTAAATCATGCAAGTCCTCTGCTATCTTTTGTGCAGAGAACATATTATGCGTAACGACAAGCAAAGGTTTGTCAAGCTGCTGCTGCAGAGCAGCAAGAAAAACTTGACGAGATGAGCCGGCAAGGCCGGAAACCATTTGCTCCTTCATCCCTTTGGCAAACCCAGTGACGACCGATTTTAATTCCGAATCTTCAGCAAATAAATCAATTAGCGCTTTCAAAACGTTGAGGCACCTCATTTCTCAGCTACAAGCGTCGTAACCCGTGCTGTAAAAATCTTATACATAACTGCGCAAACAAGCCCTCCATAAAACAATGCTGTCTTATGGACGGCTGTCGCTGCTTAATCATATGTCTGTCTGTATCTAGTGAATCTCTGCACCTATTGTAATGGATTGTTAACAAGATTCAGCTCAGGGTTACTGTTTAACGCTTCGTTGCAGTAATCGCATACCAGATGAACAACGAGATCACCATTTCCATTATACGTAATCATATCGTTACGCTCATCAGCGGTCAAGGAATGCAAGCCCAGCTGCTGCTCGGAAACAAGTGCATTGTCAATCGAACCGATATGCGTTTTGCAATACCTGCATATATAGTTTACAGCCATGTTATGCCTCCTGAAGGTCTTTTATACCCTTCAGTATGCCCAACTGCTTGCAATCTATTACTTGTTATACTTCCCCATTGTATCCTCAAAAGGATGGGTCAGGCTATATTCTATCGCATCACATGCATGATTAATCATAGCTGTGAGCTGCTCTTGCTCGCTTTTTGCAAAATTGCTCAATACGTAATCTGCAATCGCAAAGCCCGGCTCTGGTCGCGAAATGCCCATGCGCACCCGATTAAAGGTTTGCGTATTGAGATGAGCAATAATCGACTTAATGCCGTTGTGACCGCCGGCGCTGCCTTGATAACGCAGTCGCAGCCTGCCGATTTCGGTATCAAGATCATCGTATACGATTAATCCGTCTGCTACGTCCTGCTTGTAATAATCCAGAAACGCTCTAACGGACTCGCCTGACAAATTCATATAGGTCATCGGCTTAATAAGCGCAACTTTCACTCCCGCCACATTGCCTTCCCCCATTAAAGCCTTGCACTTGCTCTGATTAACAGCAATGCTCCAGCGACGGGCCAACTCATCAATGACCAGAAAGCCGACATTATGTCTCGTTTTTTCATACTTGGTTCCAGGGTTGCCTAAGCCTACAATCCATTTCATGCTGCAGCGCTCCTCTACTTGCTTTCCTTCTTCGCTCTGGCGCGAGCTCTAATTTTTTCTGCATAGTCTGGCTTGTTTTCCTGACGCTGACGAGCAATCGCCAAATCTCCTGCCGGCACATCCTTCGTAATGGTTGAGCCAGCTACTACATAAGCACCTTCACCAACTTTAACCGGCGCTACCAAATTAACGTTGCTGCCAATAAATGCATGATCGCCAATTTCGGTCTTGAACTTATTAATACCGTCATAGTTGACTGTTATCGCGCCACAGCCAATATTGACCTCCTTGCCTACTACAGCATCGCCCACATAGCTGAGATGCGAAACTTTACTGCCGTCATCAAGCTGTGCATTTTTCAGCTCGACAAAATCGCCAACCTTGCAGCCCTTGCCGACCTTGCTGCCAGGACGCAGGTACGCAAAAGGACCGATGCTGCTTTCGTCGCCTACCTCTGCCTTATCAAGCACGGAATGCTTGATGCTGACACCATTTGCAATGACACTGTTGGAAATTTCAGACTGGGCGCCAATTACGCAATCCTCGCCGATTACCGTTTTGCCTTTAATGATTGCGCCTGGATAAACAATCGTATCGGCGCCAATCACGACATCTGCTTCAATATACGTAGAAGCAGGATCAATAATAGTTACGCCATTAATCAGATGCTGACGATTGATACGAGCGCGCATCAATTGCTCGGCTTCAGCAAGCGCCACCCGATCATTTACGCCAATCGCCTCGGCGATATCTGACGTACAATAGCCTTGCACAGCTTCGCCTTGAGCGCGTAAAATGCCGATTACATCCGTTAAGTAGTATTCCCCTTGCGCATTGTTGTTCGTCACTTGATTGAGTGCGGCAAACAGCTTTTTATTGTCAAAGCAGTAGGTGCCTGTGTTGATTTCCTTAATTGCCGCTTCCTCAGCAGAGCAATCCTTTTGCTCGACAATCCGTTCAACCAAGCCATCACCATTGCGAATAATGCGGCCATAGCCTGCAGGGTTATCGAACGACGCTGTCAAAATGGTCGCTGCAGCGCCTGTCTGCTGATGCAGCTGTAGCATAGATTCGATCGTGCTTGCCTGTACAAGCGGTGTATCGCCGCAAATAACGATTGTAATGCCTTCCTCGCCGCCAAGCAGCCCTTCTGCCTGCTGCACTGCATGACCAGTTCCCAGCTGCTGCTCTTGTTTTACAAATTGCGCCTGATCTCCAATATATGACATGACTTGCTCAGCGCCATGACCAACTACGACTACTGTCTGTTCGCTATTCGCCTGCTTTACTGTATCTAGAACATGACCGACCATCGGTTTACCACATACTGAATGCAATACTTTGTACTGCTTGGATTTCATTCGTTTGCCCTGGCCTGCCGCCAGTATAATGGACATAATTTTCATGGATGAAAACTCCCTTCCTTACAATCAAACCCTCAACTGAATATATCGTATTATACAAAAAAAGAAAAGAGAGCGTTAGCTCTCTTCTCCCCCTTGGTAATCATGAATCATGGAATGCTTTACACAACTTCTTCGATTGCAACTTCCTCAGCTGCACGCTCGTACTCTGCCAAGACAGCAGATTGAATCTTCTCTCTTGTAGCAGAAGAGATCGGATGAGCGATATCGCGGAATTCTCCGTCTGGAGTACGCTTACTAGGCATTGCGACAAACATACCGTTGTTGCCATCGATTACACGAATATCATGAACGACAAATTCATTATCAATCGTGATAGATGCGATTGCCTTCATACGTCCTTCAGAGTTCACGCGGCGGAGTCTTACATCTGTAATTTGCATTGTGTTCACCACCTTTGTCTATTGGAGACTTGGTGTATAATTCCACATTTTGAAGCTAAATCCTTCTTATTTTTTGACAATTTTGATTCTTTTTTTAAAAAATTTTTTTGATAAAAAGGATATTCGTCTCCATTCGACATAAAGCGATGAAAACGGTTTACATACGACAAAACCCTACATTCGCCCGTTCACAAAAAAGAAATGCTTTGCCGCTGTTTATAGCACAAAATCGGCATCCTTCGTTCATGCTAAGTGCTGAAATAATTACCAGGAACAACCTCAGCCTGCTTTGTTTTTAAATCGATTGCAGTCAGCTTGGCTAACGATACATAATCCTGCAGCAGCCGCTCTTCGCTTTCGATGGCACCCGATTCAACAAACACCCCTACGCCCGCGACAGTAGCGTTGAATTCATGCAGCAAATCGATCATGCCCTGTACCGTTCCGCCGACCTTCATAAAGTCGTCGATAATGAGCACTCGCGACTGCTCCTTTAACGCTCGTCTTGCCAATGACATCGTCTGAATTCGTTTGGTTGAGCCTGAAACATAATTTATGCTTACTGCCGAGCCCTCGGTAACCTTATTATCGCGCCGTACAATGACTACCGGGATGTTCATGCAGGCAGCCGTCGCATAAGCTAACGATATGCCTTTTGTTTCCACCGTCATAATTAAATCAATTGGCCGATCTGCAAAGGCGGTTGCAAACATTTTGCCAACATCCGCCAGCAGCTCCGGTTGACCAAGCATATCCGTCATATATAAATATCCACCAGGCAATACCCGATCAGGCTGCTGTAAAGTTTCACAAACCTGCTTTATTATGTCGAGCGAGGTTTCTTTTGGCATCATTGGCTTGAACTTCACGCCGCCTGCTGCCCCAGCCAAAGTATGCAGTTGACCGATTCCTTCTTCCTCAAAAACTTCCTTAATGATCGCAAGATCTTCACTAATCGAGGATTTGGCAGACTGATATCGCTCTGCAAAGGCCGTCAAAGAGATCAACGTATGGGGATGAGCAAGCAGGTACTGAGTCATTTCTACAAGCCGTGAACTACGCTTCAATTTTTTCAACGCATTCTCTCCCCCTAAATCCGAATAATATAATGTAAATATTACATAATTATACGGATTTAATCAAGTTATTTGCATGAAATGCGTATAGAAAAAGATCAAATCTTGAATCACCCTATCAGCGCTCCGGAGCAAAGCATCCTTCAGTCGCTTTTTAAATCGTAATGCTCTTATTTGAATTTTATGGTTGCATTACGATGTTAAAGGCGACCCACTTCGTTTTCCGGATGCTTTGCTCCTCCGCTGGAGCTTTTTTGAGTGCAGGACCAAGCAGCTTGGACGATAGTAGGAGGCAAGGAGCGCTAGCTGGGGCCATTAGCTACGTGAGCACCGCAGCCTTCGGTAGCGTGACATATTCGCCGTCGACTACGCTACAACGCAATCACATCGTCATCAAAGGACCAAGCAGCTTGGACGATAGTAGAAAACGAGGAGCGCAGCGTAGGCACTTGCTACGTGAGCACCGCAGTTTTCGCTAGCGTTCAAGATTCGCCGTCGAATCCACTACGAAGCGGCGCATCGTCATCAAAGTCCTGATTTTGAACCTACCTTTTCAATAAAGGTTCAAAATCAGGGCTTTCAGGACCAAGAAGATGGCACGATACTAGAAGGCGAGGAGCGCAGCGTAGGCTATTAGCTACGTGAGCACCGCAGC
The DNA here is from genome assembly GCF_018403185.1 of Paenibacillus montaniterrae. Classification (GTDB taxonomy): domain Bacteria; phylum Bacillota; class Bacilli; order Paenibacillales; family Paenibacillaceae; genus Pristimantibacillus; species Pristimantibacillus montaniterrae. The sequence continues at coordinate 19,194 of NZ_BOSE01000017.1, read as the reverse complement.
CTTCGGTAGCGTGACATATTCGCCGTCGACTACGCTACAACGCAATCGCATCGTCATCAAAGTCCTACTTTATAACCCACCTTTAAGTGAGCATGCGTACTACGTATACCTCTTTACAATACCCCCGCAACCCATTGTAAATACGCGACAGCTTGGCTTCCTTGCTGACAAGGCCGAATACCGTTGGGCCGCTGCCAGACATGAGCACGCCATCCGCGCCGAGCCGGATCATGCTTTCTTTAAGCTGTCTGACCTCCGGATGCATATTTAATGTTACTTGCTCAAGCACATTGCCCAGAGAAGCGCACATGCCAGCAAATGAGCCTTCTTCAAGCGCTGCTCGCATTGCAGCTGCTGATGGATGCTTGTCTACTTTGTTGACTCTGAAGCGCCCATATACGTCGGCTGTCGATACATTGATTGGAGGCTTGGCAAGCACCACCCAGCATTGCGGTGGATTAGCGATACGCTCCAGCCTCTCGCCACGGCCTGTAGCAAGCGCTGTGCCGCCCGTTACACAAAAAGGAACATCAGAGCCTAGCTCAGCTCCCAGCTCGCATAGCTCCCGCTCAGAGATGCCGAGCTGCCATAGGCGATTTAAACCTCTTAACGTTGCTGCCGCATCGCTGCTGCCTCCAGCTAAGCCTGCCGCAACTGGAATTTTTTTATCAAGATGTATGTATACCCCTTGCTTGACGCCATAGCGTTCTTTAATAAGCTGTGCAGCCTGAAATGCCAAATTTTTCTCATCTAATGGTATATAGCCCACCTGTGAGCTAATAATGATTTGATCACGCGACAATGGCTCCATCTCCAGACGGTCTGCCAAATCAACCATTGTCATAATCATTTCTACCTCGTGAAAGCCGTCCTCTCGCCTGCGTAGTACGTCTAGTATTAGATTAATTTTGGCTGGCGCCTTCTCATAAATTTTCATGAATCCTTTTCACCCGTCCATTTTAGCATAGGTACATTATAGCAAAGGAAAAGCAGAAAAGCTAAACAATGCTGCAAGTTGCTCAGCAAGGTTTAGCTTCCCTTCTTTACTGCTTTGCTCCGCGTGCCGCAGCTTCCTCAGCCATTTGGATCGCACGCTTTACGATATTGCCTGCATCTTTGGCTGTTATTGCACCCCAGCCCTGCTGTTCAACCGTTTCAAGCAAGCCGAGATCACGCGCGATTTCCAGCTTAAGCTGCTCAGACATTTGTCTGCGTCTGCCCATAACAAGGACCTCCTAAAGCTTTTCATGATACTGCACGAGCTTAGTATGCGCAACTGACGGACATGCATGCTGGGGAATTCCCCCCGTGCGTGAACACATCCTTAAAACAAAAAAGAAGACGCGAAAAGCTTCGCGTCTTCAAAAACCTTGGAACTATTTCTATACGTGAATCATTGGTTATTGCTGAAGGTGTGCAATACGAATTTGCCCCTCATCATTACAAACAGTAACTTCTACCGATTCCGTTAGTATATCAGCATAGCTATAGGACACGCGTTTAAATGCGTGCTGATCTTCATCCAGCTTCACGATGAAGACAGAAGGGTAGGTTTCTTCTAACGTGCCAGTACGTTCCACCGTCTTGCGGCGACCACCATTTGCTCTCAGCATAATCCTCGAGCCAACATGAGCTTCTAAGCTGCGTTTTATATCCAATAGCGCATTTTTTGCCATTGTGACTACCACCTCTTTCCTTGTCCATTATACCGAAAAAAGAGGGGTTTGTCAAATAAGCAAAATATTATAACAGTCGTTTATATTTCTTGTCAACGGTTAAAATATACATTTTAAACAAATCCTATATATTTTTAAGAATCCGCCATAATTTTCCCGTTTATGCGTAAGTTTTTGGACGCGGATAGCCTACGCGATAGCGCCCAAAGGTCTCAATCCCGCCAACTCCATCAATACCGCTAATCGTGCCCGATACCAGCTCTGGCAAGTCTATAACGTCCTTAAGCGGCGTGTAGCTGGCCTTAACGGCAATGTAGACAGGATCAAGCGCATGAATAAGTATTCTCCCTGGAGAGCTTGCAAAATTAGCCCCAGCATGCAATAGCGCCTCATAATGCGATTGGCAGGCTCCCGCTACAACGATTAGACTGTCGAGATTGCGCTCGTATTCGCGAGCTACTCGAACTGCATTAACAAAATGCTGTGAGTTTTTATAGCTGCTCAAGCTATTGAGATCTACGCCCTGACGATTTTTAAGCACGCCATCATGCCCGGTAATGACAACGATGTCCGGCTGCGATTGCGGCAGCAGACGCAGCAAAGCCTCTGCCATTTTAGATTCGCTGACAAAGTAGCCATCTGCTGGAATTTTCATCGATTCATAAAGCTGCATGCTTTTTTTCAAGTAGTTGGCATCGCCGTCCAAATGCAGCACCTTTCCCGGCCATTCAAAATAAAGGCTATCTCCATTAGTGCGATTCAATGCTTCAAATCGCTCAGAGCTTAAGGATTCCTCTACGGCAGATTGCATCTGCCGGAAAGCCTGACTCGCTTTCTGACGCATCAAACCAGTTGAATGGGAACCGGTAAAGTCATGTATCGACATTAAATCATGCCTTGGCGCATCTGCCAAAAGCCGAAAATCTAGCCCTTTTAAAATAACATTTTCGCTTTGCAGCATTTCAATTCGGAATAATACATCTCCGCCATAGGATTGACGAACGACTAAATCACCTTGCTTCATAGGCTAATCACCTCTTCATCTATCGTATGGATGACAAAGAGGAATGGTGAGTAATTCCTTGCAGAAAATCTAGCCCGCCAGTCCAGACGCCTTAAGCGCCTGGCTCAGCTTTGCATATTCATCAAGGCTTAGCGTTTCGCCTCGGCGTCCAGGATCAATTTCGATTTGTTCCAGCAGCTCCGTAAGCTGTGGCCGCTTCTCCTTGCCTGTAAGCTGCAGTAAATTATTAATAAGTGTTTTGCGGCGCTGTGCAAATGCACTCTGTACAACGCGGAAGAAAAAGGCCTCATCATCGACCGCAACGGCTGGCTGCTGGCGCAGCGATAGCTTGATAACCGCTGAATCAACATTGGGCTGCGGAATAAACACCGTATGCGGCACCATGCAGACGATTTCCGTCGTGCAATAATATTGCACCGCAATCGAAAGGCTCCCATAATCTTTGCCGCCTGGCTTCGCTGCCATCCGCTGCGCCACTTCTTTTTGAATCATCACCACGATATGCTCAAGCGGCAATTTCTCCTCCAGCAGCTTCATCAGAATCGGTGTCGTAACGTAATAAGGCAAATTGGCGACGACACTCACTTTACTGAAGCCTGCAAATTTGTCCTGAAACAGCTTCGCCAAGTCAAGCTGAAGCACATCTCCATGCACCACATCAACATGCTCTTCCTCTGCCAAAATTTCACTTAAAATCGGAATGAGCCGCTGATCAATTTCAACAGCCGTTACTTTACCGGCCTCCTGTGCCAGACGCTGCGTTAAAGCGCCAATGCCTGGTCCGATCTCTAGCGCAGCTTTATCCTTGCTTAGCTCGGCAGCGTCTACAATGCGATTTAAAATATTGCTGTCGATCAAAAAGTTTTGACCCAAGCTTTTCTTAAAGGAAAAGCCGTGTCGGGCAATAATTTCTTTCGTCCGTTTCGGTGTAGATACCTCGATTTGCTTCATGAACCATTATCCTCCAGCCTATAGCCTAATTGATCAACAGCAGTGTAAAATTCTTCTCGTGATATATGAAAGCTGGCGCAGCGCTTGTAAAATTGCTTGCCGTTGGCATAGCCGATGCCAAGCAGCTTGCCGAGCTGCAAACGTCTCTCGGACGCCTGCGGATGCACAAGCAGCCCTGCCTGCATTAAATCGTCCAGCGTTATTTCGCCATGTATGCTGTCCGTTTCCGTACGCAGCGACGACAGCGCCTGACGAATCGCTTCCGGGCTTGCATTTTCAATCCCGATATCCCCGTTATAAGAAGCCAGCTCCTGCGGCAAAAAAGCGTGCTTGCAGCCGGGTGCGTGGCTAGCTACAATTTTGCGAATTCTTTCACCAGCGTGATCAGGGTCCGTAAAAATTATAATGCCTCTGCGTTCATTGGCCAGCTTGATCCGAGCCAGCACATCCTTGCCGATGGCGGAGCCGTTCGTTTCAATCGTATCTGCCTCAACAGCACGCTTGATCGCTACAGTATCATCCTTGCCCTCGACAACAATTACTTCTTTGATCAATCGTTATCCATCCTTCCGCCAAACAACCTTATGCTCTTAGTATAGCCGATAATGAAGCCGAACAAAAACAAAAGAAGAGGCAATTGCCTCTTCTTCACTATAGCTATTTACCGCAGCAAAACGCTTAATTAGCTTGCTGTCGGCTTGTTTGGCCCGATGACGTAAACTGTTACGCCTTTCTTTCTGCCAAATTTTGTTGCGACATCGACATCGTCGAAGTACACATCTATTTTCTTGCCTTTAATAGCGCCACCCTTGTCTTCCGCGCGCCGCAAGCCTACACCTTCGATGTAAACCCACCAGCCCATCGGAATAACAGAAGTATCAACGGCAATCGTTCGCCCTTCCTCAACCTTTGTTCCAGATGCAGTAATCCCATAGCCTTTATCACCAACATCTTTTCCTGTTGATTCAGGGCCTGCTGTATAGGCTGTCAATGTGACATTAGACAATACCTCAGACGCCTTGAACGTATAATCGCCAACCGTGACTGTCTCAGACGAGCCACTGCTGTTCGACATCGTTGTGATGGATGATTTTGCTTTTGCTGTACCGATCGCAACCACTTGGTCAACAGCTTCAGCCTTCACCGTTTCCTTTACGACCGAATCGGCAACAAGCACGCCATCCTCATAGCGCTGCTCGACTTGCTCCACGACAACGCCAACCTTGCCTGTCTGTACTACTTTTTCCGTGCCTTTTGTCAGGCTGCTATCTTCCTTCTTCACAATAGAGAAAGGTACCGTCTTTTCTTGAGACGTCACTTTTGTTTCGACACGAACAACCTTTATTGTATCGTTAGCCTCCAGTTCTGCTTCCAGTGGAGGTTCTATTTTATCTTGACTGCGAATCGATATATTCAACTGCTCGATCGCCGCCTGCACCGTTTTCTCTGTTGTGTATACCTTAGACGTTTTTCCGTCTGCTACTACGTTGACAGGTATCGCATAATTGATCTCGATCACATCGCCGTCTTTAATCGGCGCATTAAGCGATGCTGACACCTGATCATGCGGTCCAACCGTAATAGCTTGTTCATCCAGTAGGCGTTGTAGATCCCATTGTTTGGTTGTTACAACAGTTTCTTGTCCATTCACTACTACGGAGACGCTTTTTTCCGTCTTGCCGTATAACAACACCAAAAACATGAAAGTCATAGCGATTGAGATTGCAATACTTAACATAATCAAACGCAAGTTTCCATGCTTCCATCGCATTGCGAAAGTCATGCTGGATGATCGTTTGCCATGGGTGTCCTTGACTGGAATTAATCCCACTTCATCGGTCCTCCTTCATAGCCCCGCCGCCAATAATTACGCATGTTACAACTGACGCGACTATAACCTATATGGCGTGCTTTGCACGCTTCCTGTTTTCTTGTTCCTCCTCATCACTATCTCTATGAGCTCTATCTCTCATTTATGCAAAATCGATAGATCAGGAAGCTTTAACATCAAGTGCTCAACTCTCCCAAAATTTTGAAACGCGCGATTCAAATTTGAGTTTGAGAAAACTGGAAATTCAATACAGAGTGTAAAAGTTCTGAAATGAATCATACCCTGTTCACGGTGGACTTGTAAAGAAGCGATAAAATGCGATTTTCAAGAAAAATTAAGGTCTTTCACGAAAATTATATTAAATTTGCCGATAAAAATTAGTTTTATCGTACGAAAAGTCTTTTTTTCTTCGCTTTTCAAGCGTTTCTACATAATTCGGAAACATTTTTTCCCATTTTCAAGAGTAATTTCAGCTAATTGCTCAAGGGAAATTTCCTTTATTTGTGCTGCTGCCTCTGCTACAAGTGACACATAGGCGCTCTCATTTCTCTTTCCACGATATGGATGAGGTGCTAAATACGGGCAATCTGTTTCGATTAATAAACGGTCTAATGGAACCCTTTTCAGCACCTCTTTGGGCACTCTTGCATTTTTGAAGGTAACAGGTCCGCCGAACGAAATATAAAAATTCATATCGAGACACTGTTTCGCTGTTTCCCAGCTGCCAGAGAAGCAGTGCATAATGCCGCCAACCTCTGCAGCGCCTTCCTCCTGCAAAATACGAACTACATCGGCATGGGCGTCGCGATTGTGGATAATAATCGGCTTGTTCAGCTTTTTCGCAAGCGCGATTTGCTGGCGGAACACCTCATGCTGTACATGCTTTGGCGAAGTATCCCAATGGTAATCCAAGCCGATTTCGCCAATTGCTACTACTTTGGGATGAGCACACAAGGATTCAATCCAGGCCAAATCCCCGTCCTTCATATGGACGCTTTCCACAGGATGCCAGCCTACGGCCGCATAAATAAAATCATATTGTTCGGCTAATGCGATTGTTGTCGGAATTGTTTGTCGATCAAAGCCAATATTTACAATCAGCTCTACTCCTGCCTCTTTGGCACGCGCAATCATTTGCTCGCGATCGTCGTCAAATTGCGAGGCATCCAAATGCGCATGGGTGTCGAATAGTTTAATCATTGCTTGACTGCTCCTCATCTTGTATGTTGAAAATTTGTTTGATCCTGGCACTTAATTGGTGACGATGTCTAATTAACGCTTCTTCAGGATAGTACAAATGAAACCGTCCTTGATGCAACCCGCTTATTGACGAAATAATGTCTGATTTTGATGCAATTTCTGTCAATGTACCATCTTTTTCAAGCAGCATGATTGGCGCTTTCTCCCTGCCGCTAATGATTGGCTGCTCCGTTCTGTATATATCATACGGTCTGTCCATTGGATAATCAATTTCCATATGATATTCGGGATCAAGCCCGATTGATGTAAAGGCTTTCTTGATCTCTTCGAGCCATTGCTCCGGCATTTCTGTAGCGGTAATATATTTGTACAGCTTGCGATTGAGAAAGCGTTCGCACAGCTCGGACAAAAGTTGGTCATTCTCATGCTGCCAACGGCTAAACGTATACTGCACTAACGACTCATCAAGGCTTAAATAGGAATTTAAATGCAGTGTTCCTTCTATTAAAGAGAAGATCGCCGGATCCATCCATTGGAACGTATATTTTTCTGTATAAAGCTGCTTGGCCCGCTTGAAAATTTGACGCAAAATAATTTCTGAGCTGCGCGTTACAGGATGGAAATAAATTTGCCAATACATTTGATAGCGCGACATTAAATAATGCTCGACAGCATGCATACCGCTCTCCTTAACTACAATCGTTCCTTGATGCGGACGCAGCACGCGCAAAATGCGCTCCAAATCAAAATTGCCATAATCTGTTCCGGTAAAATATGCATCTCGAAGTAAATAATCCATGCGGTCCGCATCAAGCTGGCTGGAAATTAAACTAACAACAATCGATTGGCTATACGTTTTTTGTATAACCTGAGCTACCTTTAATGGAAGATCTGGCGCATAGGCGGCAAGAATATGGTTAATTTCTGTATCCTCTAGTAAAATTTTCACCGTCCATTGCTCATGATCTGTTTCAAATATTTCTTCTATAGAATGGGAAAACGGCGCGTGTCCAATATCATGCAGCAAAGCGGCGCATAATGCTACGATACGTTCCTCCTTTGGCCAGTCTGGATAGTTGTAGCGCTCAAATTGAGAAATGATGCGACGCGTAATTTCATAGACTCCTAAAGAATGAGAGAAACGACTATGCTCCGCTCCATGAAAGGTTAAAAAAGTAGTGCCCAATTGTCGAATTCTTCGCAATCGTTGAAACTCCGCACTATTAATTAAATTCCAAATTAGCTCATCCTGAACATAAATATAGCTATGTACCGGATCCTTAAAAACCTTTTCCTCTTTTAATGTGCTCATCTTAACGCCTCCCTTGTTCAATTTTTTGTCAAAATTAAATGTTTTTGTCGAAGAATGTCGGAAAACTGTTTGCAAAATCTCGAATGTATAGTATTCTATTAAAAGGAAAAAACCATAAAAATTTTAGCTGAATTCTTATAATATAAGCGATTTTTGCTTCAAAATGATATTGACTCGATTGGTAAGAGTTGGTATTATTAATTTAAAATTACACGAACAATGTCGAATAATGACAACGTTCAAAAATGTGAGAGGACGGAATTTTTATGATGAAATCAACTGGAATTGTACGTAAAGTGGACGAGCTAGGTCGTGTCGTTATTCCAATCGAATTGCGCCGCACGTTAGGCATTGGCGAAAAGGATGCGCTGGAAATTTATGTTGATGGCGAGCGCATTATGCTAAAAAAATACGAGCCTGCTTGTATCTTCTGTGGCAACGCTGAAGACGTAACGTACTTCAAAGGAAAAATTGTTTGCCAAAATTGTTTATCAGAAATGCCATCTCCTGTGACAAAATAAAAAAAATAAGGTATACTATAATTATCGACATGTTAATTCTAACCTTTTTATACTCCTTGATGCCTTCCTGGACATATTGTGCCAGGAAGGTCTTTTTTTACCGTAAACTTCTAATAGAGTTGCTAATTGCTAGAAAATCATTAATTAGCGATGGATTTCATTGTACACATCTCGCTTTGAAACGCCTCTATCAATCGCAGTCTGCTTCATGGCATCTTTATGTGACATGCTGGATTCATAATGTTTAACATGCTCTGCAATCGATAGCTCCTTCCACCATGCCTGAGACGCCTCCTCCAGCTTCTCCAGCTCAGCATCATTCAATCCTTCAACAATAATACAAAACTCTCCGAGCGGCTGATGCTCATTAAAATGCGCGATACATTGCGATAAATGGCCTCTCACGATTTCCTCATGTCTTTTTGTCAGCTCGCGCGCAACCGCTGCTTGACGATCTCCCCAGCATTCCAGCATATATTGCAGCGTTTTTTGAATGCGATAGGGCGATTCATAAAATATAAGCGTCTCTCGATAAGCAGCATACTGCTGCAGCAAGGCGACTATACTTTTTTTGTCGCGCGGCAAAAAACCGACAAAGGTAAAGCGATCCGTATTCAAGCCCGATACGATGAGCGAGGATAGCGCAGCGTTTGCTCCTGGAATCGGCACGACTGCAATTCCTTGCGCAATTGCATCACGGGCAATGTCAGCTCCAGGATCAGAAATAGCCGGCAGACCGGCATCACTTACAATCGCAATGCTCTCGCCTTGCAGCAGCAGCTTGATCAATTCCGGGCCGCTCGCTTCCTTATTATGCTCATGGTAGCTGACCAGCCTTGTTTTTATCTCAAAATGGGTAAGCAGCTTGCGTGTATTGCGTGTATCCTCAGCAGCAATAAGCGCTACCTCCTGCAGTGTGCGAATCGCTCTCATCGTCATATCCTCCAAATTGCCAATTGGCGTGGCGACGAGATATAAGCTGCCATATTGCTGTAAACCTTGAAAGCTCTTTTGAATATTCATATCATTTGTTCTCCCGCTTCATTATATACAATTTGCGGCGGCAGCACGCGCAGATCAGGCCTGCCATCCCGTATTGCTTCTATTAATACCATATTTGCTTCACCATGCTGATTAGGATGCACAAACTGAATCACTTTAGGCTCAATCTTCCAATTTCTTAATGATTGGATAATATCAGCCAATCTCGACGGCCGATGCACCATAAACAGCTTGCCGCCAGGACGGAGCAGCTTGCAGGTTGCCTTGGCTATATCCTCGATCGTGCAGTACAGCTCATGTCGTGCAATTGCATAATGCTCATTATCATTTTTGTCGCCAGCCGCAGGCCTCATATATGGCGGATTAACGGTAATGGCGTGATAGATGCCATTACCAGCATGCAGGGCATAGCTCCTTAAATCTTCTTCAATAACCTCAATACGATGCTGCAGGTCATTCATGGTCACGTTACGCCTTGCCATCTCTGCCAGACGAGGCTGAATTTCAATCGCATCTATTTGCGCCTCGGTTTTATCGGAGCACAATAAGGCGATTACGCCATTTCCTGTACAAAAATCAGCAATTCGGCCGCGTTTTGGCAGCTTGGCAAAACGCGCCAGCAATACTGCATCAAGCGAGAAGCTGAATACCTCTCTGCTCTGAATAATTTTCAACCCTGAATCGGTCAGCAAATCATCAATCCGTTCCCCTTCGAGCAGGGCAACCTCTTTTTGCTCGCTCAAGCTTTTCTCTCCTTTGGCTCTATTCATTTTCAAAAAAAGCCGCCCTTATACATATAAGGAGCGGCGCTGGATCGTTTTTATTTATTAAGGAAGGACAAGCAAAACAAGCAGTCTCCCTCAGTTCGCAGATGTCCATAATATACATTGCATATATGGAAGCCTTCATAATAAAGCTTAGCGAGGTTGTCATGACCTTCGCCGATTTCGTTAGCACGTTCGTCGTGCTGCTGAGCTTCGTCATGCACATGCTCGGCAGATAACGATTGCGCTGATTGCTGCTCTTGCTGCTCATGTTCAAGCTTAAGGATTGCTCTGAGCTGTTCATTCTCTTGTGTCAATCGTTGATTCTCCTCCAGCAACGCAACAACCTGCTGCTTCAGCAAGCCAAGATCGTGATGCATTGCGCCGGCACGAGCTTCAAGCTCATTCAATTGTACGAATATATCCTTCATCTCTAAGTATCCACCCCAGAGTTACATGCTAAGCTACAAGACCCAAACTATTTTGTTACAACATCATCCATGGAAAGCTCCTTAGGCTTGCCTGGAATATCAAATAATTGTACGAAGACGGTTTTGGTTGAAGCATTAATCGCTGTTACTTTGCCTTCTCCAAGCGAAGTTATGACAAGCTTGCCAACTGTTGGCAGCTCCTCTCGCACACTTTCATAATTATCATGTTCATATTTCAAGCAGCACATTAAACGTCCGCAAAGTCCAGATATTTTAGTTGGATTAAGCGAAAGATTTTGATCCTTGGCCATTTTAATCGATACCGGCTCAAAATCGCCTAACCAGGAAGAACAGCATAATACCCGTCCACAAGGACCAATTCCGCCAAGCATTTTCGCTTCGTCACGTACACCGATTTGACGCAGCTCGATTCTTGTGCGAAATACACTTGCTAAATCCTTGACGAGATCGCGAAAATCTACTCGTCCTTCCGCTGTGAAATAAAAAATAATTTTGTTGCGATCGAAGGTAAATTCTACATCTACCAGCTTCATGCGAAGCTGATGATTTTGAATTTTTTCAAGACAAGTTGTAAAAGCTTGCGCTGCTGCAGCGCGGTTTTCTTCTACAACTTGAGCATCGGCCTCATTGGCAATTCGTATAACGCGCTTAAGCGGCAATACAACATCCTCTTCTTCAACCTGCTTTTGACCGATTACTACTTTGCCGTACTCTATTCCGCGAGCTGTCTCAACTATGACATGCTGATCTTTCTCGACAGGATGCTCTACCGGGTCAAAGTAGTATATCTTGCCCGCCTTCTTGAAGCGAACACCTATTACATTATACAAGGATTAGCCCTCCTGTAATTTTACCAAAAGTTGCTCAAAAGAAAGCTGAGGCGTCACATTTGCTTTCATACGCTTGTCCGCTTCCAGAACATGCTCCATACAAGCAATCCATCCGGCGAAAGAGCGTGAAAAAGCATGTGCGCTTATCCACTCCAGTTGATCGATAAACACCAGTTTATCTTGTCTTCCGGCCTGGAATTGCGTCATATCTTTAAACCAGAGCAACAATAATTGCAGCACAAGCTCAATCTGATCGGCAAAGTCCCCTTTAAATAGCTTCTGTGCTGCCGTTATCATTGCGGCTGTATACTTCGTAATGCTTTCCTTCCCTAATTGTATCACTAGCGTTCTAATTTCTGCAAACCCATTCTTTTCAAGTATTGCGCGCGCACCATCCAATCCTGAGCTTAGCTGAACAGCCGCTCTTGCAAGCGTTGGTGCTGCTCCTTCTGCTATTAATTGCTCCAGCATGACCTCGGGCGCTAACGGTGTAAAAGGGACTCGCATTGTTCGCGAGCGAATGGTAGGCAGCATCGCCTGTTCATTGCTTGTAATAAGCAAGGCAACGACAGGCGAGATCGGTTCTTCCAAAAATTTAAGCAAGCTGTTTGCCGCTTGAATCGTCATTTTTTCAGCTTGCTCAATAATGTAGACCATCTGTCGATTGGCCGTTGTCCGGTATGACAAGTCTCGCTGCAGTTGTCTAATCTGATCTATTTTAATCGATTGTCCTTCTGGTGTGATATATCGAACATCTGACTGATTCCCATGCTCAAACTTGCGGCATTCCTGACATGAGTCGCAAGCCTTTCCGTCTACAGGCTGCAAGCAAAACAATGCTTTGGCAAATGCATTGGCTGCCGCAAGCTTTCCTGTTCCTGAGGGACCTTCGAACAAATAAGCATGCGATATGCGCTGCTCAGTAAGGGCGTGATGCAATATTCGCTTTGCTTTCCATTGTGGCGTCAAGGTTTCCTCTGTTTTCATGCACAAGCTCCTTCAATCAAAACGCTAAATTTATTAAAATGCCGCGAATTTCTCCTAATGTTTGAAGCAATTCGATACGGCCCTCCTCTGTTTCAAGCAGCTCTTCCGCAAGCAAAACAAGCTTCGAATCGACCTCATCCAGCAGCTTGTAGCGCTTGATTCGTCCTCTGCGATCAAAGCCGCGGACTTCCTTCAAGCCGATGCCGCGTCTAAGCGTATCCTCTAAAAATTGCTTAATCATCTGCCGATAAAGCTTCAGCTCACGCACAGTCATATGTCTGGCAAGGCGATCACCCTGCTCTTGAATGCTTTTAATTTTTTGCTGCAGCTCGTCAACGGTATGCGCGCGGTCCTTTTGCGCCAGCATATCAGAAAACGTTGTTGAAGCAGGCTGTTTCGTAACTGCTCCGCTTGCTGCGCGATTTTGGCCGAGCGGTCTGAAGCTTTGGTCTACTCTCATCGAATATCACTTCCAACTTAAAAATGTTCGAATCTTTCGACTGGCACTACAAAGACAGTCGCTCCGCCTACCTGCACTTCAACCGGGAATGGAATATACGAATCGGTAGCTCCGCCCATCGGTGAAACTGGTGTCACTAGCTGATCCCGCACCTTACAGTTATTGCTGATTACCTGAAAGACTTCATGTACTCGTTCATCTTCGACACCGATCATAAAGGTAGTATTGCCTGCGCGTAAAAATCCACCTGTACTTGCCAGCTTGGTAGCTCGAAAGCCTTCCTTAACAAGCGCATTAGAAAGTCGATTACTATCCTTATCCTGAATTACCGCAATCACCAATTTCATAATATCCCTCCTAAATCATTTAATAACTGCTGCATGCTTATACTATATAATACCGTGAAACCGCTTGTATGTGTTACTTTTTGACGTTATTTACCACAAAAGAATTTTACTCTATATTATTTAAAAAACGTCCAATATGTTGCAGCACCTGCTGATAGACGACATCCGGCTCATGTTCAGCATTAATTTTCACGATACGCTCAGGAAATTTTTCGCATAGCGCCAAGTAGCCTGCTCTTACCTTTTGGTGAAAGTCATTGCTTTCCAAATCAAGCCGGTTTACCTCACGCCCTGCTGCGTTAGCGATCCGCTGCAAGCCGACCTCTGGCGCTACATCCAAATAAATCGTCAAATCAGGCAGCATATCGCCAATTGCAAATTGATTGATCGACCATACCTGCTCCATGCCCAGCCCACGAGCTATTCCTTGATAAGCGAGGCTGCTGTCGATAAAACGATCGCATAATACAATTTGTCCGTCATTAAGGGCAGGCAGCACCTTCTCCACCAAATGCTGTCGTCTTGCTGCCGCATAGAGCAGTGCCTCTGTCCGCTCATCCATCATCGTATGGGCTCGGTCAAGGATAATGCTGCGAATTTGCTCGGCAATCGGAATGCCGCCAGGCTCACGCGTAACGAGCACTTCGTTGCCGCCTGCTGCAAGCTCCTGCTGCAGTCGTGCAATAACGGAAGTTTTACCCGCACCTTCTCCGCCTTCAAATGTAATGAATATTCCTCTATTCAAAGCTATTGCTCCTATTCTTAACGATCTATCTTCTATTGTAGCAGACTCAAATGACTTATTATACGTTATGGGACAAATACTTTAATCAATTGCTGCTCCAGCCCGGCAGCTCCTTGAAATCTTGCACCAGCCTCCAAATAACGCATCATTTCCGTCATATGTCCCTTCGTAATCCGCTCTCCTTCATATAATAACGGGATGCCCGGCGGATACGGGATTATTTGCTCAGCACAGCGATAGCCCTCCGCTTGCGACAAGGCGATAAGCATCGTATCAGCATTGTCCTTCCTTTTAAATGCAACCGGCTCGCTTACTGCAAGCGACTGATCTAACTTCGCTTGCTTTATAGCCGCTAAAGAGCTTGCCGCGCTTACTGCGGCGGATGAAGCATATTTTAGCGCAAGCTGCTGCTCCGCTTGCGCTAGTGCATGCTGCAAATGCTGCAAATGCTCCATTCTCATCGCCATATGCCATACAAGCACAACATAACGTGAGGATGCCATTTCTGTCCAAATCCCGTGTGCTTCTAACTGCTTCTGTATGTCGTAGCCGCTATATTGAGCCTGGCGATCAACTAACAACAGACGATAAGGATCCTGGCGGTACAAGCTGTCAGCAGGGAGCACTTCAATCGAAAATCTGCTCTGCTGCTCCAGCCATTCTATAAATAATGAGCGCAATTGATAAGACTGCAGAAACCATTGCCGTCCGTAGCATTCCAGTGTCGCGCGCGCCAGATCAAGACTAGCCATAATTAAGTAGGAAGGACTCGAGCTTTCCAGCATGGCAAGCTGCTGCTGCAGCTCTTGCTTATTGATTCTATCCCCTTGAATATGCAAATAAGCCCCCATCGTCAAAGCAGGCAATGTTTTGTGCGCAGACTGTACAACGGCGTCTGCGCCAGCTGCAAGCGCTGAAGCCGGACTAAATGGTGCAATTCCATAATGGGCCCCGTGTGCTTCGTCGACGATTACGGGAATACGATAAAGATGGGCTGCTTCTATATAAGGCTCTAAATCAGCACTGAGCCCATAATAATTCGGGTTTGTAAGAAATACTGCCTTTGCCTGCGGATATTGCTCAAGCGCTTGCTTCAATGTGCCAAGCCCAGGCAGCACTGACAACTGAGTATGCTCATCCAGCTCCGGAGTAAGGAACACCACGCTCGCCCCTGCAAGCTTGCAGCCATTAATCATTGATTTATGTACATTGCGCTGAACAATAATAAGGTCGCCGGGATTGCATATTGTTAATAATAAAGCTAAATTGCCTGCTGTGCTTCCCCCTACTAA
The DNA here is from genome assembly GCF_018403185.1 of Paenibacillus montaniterrae. Lineage (GTDB taxonomy): Bacteria > Bacillota > Bacilli > Paenibacillales > Paenibacillaceae > Pristimantibacillus > Pristimantibacillus montaniterrae. The sequence goes on along the minus strand of NZ_BOSE01000017.1, from coordinate 3,800 downwards.
GAAGAAGCTATCAGACGCTTGGTAAAGCCGTGCTGCAAGCTGCTGAGCCTGGTCTATCACTCCTTGCGGATCATGCAGATCATCCGTATGAGAAAGCTCGGTTACATCGAGCTGCGTTAAGCTGGCAAAGGCTGCGATATAAGGCTGCTGCTCAGGCCGATCGACTTGCAGCAGGCTTTCATAAACCGCGCCGTTGCGATGACCTGGAACATGGTAGGACTGCGGCTTGCTTGCAGCAAATTTAACTAAATGATCGAGCAATGGCGTCTGCCAATATATTTTGTTCATCTGTACTGCTCCCTTAATTAAGCCAAATTTTCTGCTTTAACTTTACCATAAATCAAATTTTTAAGAAAAATAAAAAACGACTGATTATCGTCAGCCGCTTTACACATTAGCATTACGCTCAAAAAATATCGTTTTCATCCGATTCACAAAAAAAGGATAGCGTTCGTCCTTTACATCTATCGAAACAATTTCCTGCTCACAATCAGAGCATATAAAGCTCGTTACGATGTGAATCCCGAGCTCGCTTTCTTTGCCGCATATCGTACATACTTGATCCGTAGCATTCATAGTGATACCACCTTTGCACCCTATTTGTAATAGTATAACTCCAAGTCTATGAAAATATACAATCAATTTTCAATATACTATGCGATAACAGCAAGCGAGGTGCCTGTATCAGCTCTAATTCCATGATTTGATTTAACCGATATAATAGATAAGCAACATGGAAAGGAGAACATTATGAAGCAGTCTTTGACGGATCACCCAACTGCTACCATTTATCAATACAAGCATGTCAAACGAATCATCGTACGCAATGAAATGCTTGTCAGCTACTTGCTATGCGCCTTGATTTTGCTCGGCTTTCAATATACCGTTGATCGCTTGTATGGATTATTTAGCTGGGCTATTGGATTTGCCGCCGTGCAAATCATACATTTGCTCATTATACTCATTACCTTTATAAATGTGCATCAGGCAGCCGATCGTAAATGGAGATGGAGCATTGTTCCTCCTTGGACAGGATTCAAGCCTGCCAATGATATTAGCTTTTCTGTTTTTCGCAAGGTACATATCCAGTTGTTTTGGCTAGGGTTGATCATTATCGCTATTCTGTATCCTTGGCTTCCGCCATCACTTATGCTAAGCTTATTCTTCTGGCATATATGGCTGCTGTCCCCCAAATTATTGCTGCAGCTGCGCTTGCGCAAGTTTTCTAAAACGAAAAAAGCAAGTATATTACGTATCCAGACAAAAGAAGTCAATTTATATCAGCCTTAAGCTTTTTTTGTTTCATGAACAATAAAAAAGCAGGATGAAAAACAAATCGTTTTTCCATCCTGCTTTTTCATTTACTTTACTACTATGCGAATCGTTGTATTTTTTCCACCATAGCTTGCTTTAATCGTTGCACTACCTTTTCCTACAGCGGTTATTTTACCGTTTTTGACAGTTGCCACGCTAGCCTTTGATGATGTCCATACTGCCTCGTTTGTCACTTCTACAGGGTTACCTGTCGTATAGTTGGCTGTAAGCTTTACAACAAACGTACTGCCTGGAGACAATGTAGCAGATTTATCGGATAACGTTATTGATTTCAGCTTCGGTACCACATTTACCGGAATATTTATGTTAATGCCTTGGTATGATCCAGATACGATCGTATTGCCTACTGTCAATGCTTTAACCGTCTTGCCATTAATTGAAGCGATTTTAGATGATGCTACGCTCCAATCTATTTTTGAGCTAAGCACTACAGTTCTGCCATCCTTGTAATAACCAGTTACTTTTATTGATTTTGACTGGTTTGGATAAAGCTCCAACACTTCCGGTTCCGCAACAACTTTAACGATTTCTTCCTCAATTCTAACCTTAATGGACGTTGATTTATTTAAATACGTAGCTGTTAATGTAACCGTAGAAGCTTCAAGTCCTTTAATTGTAGTTGGCTTAAGTAAAAGATTATCGCTGGAAGATTTCCAAGTTACCTTCTTCGATACATCCTCTTCCTCTCCGTTCTCGTTAATGACAGTGACAGACGGATAGGCAATATCTTTACCGATCACAATATTCAAGTTCGAAACCTCAGGAACAAGCTTAAGCGGCTTTAAGTTTACAACTAGCTTTACATCTACTTCATAGTTATTAATTTTAGCTGTCAAAGTAGTTTCTCCAATTGCTTTTGCAACCCACTTGCCATCCTCTATTACGGCAATCTTCTCATCCTTTGAGGACCACTGAACAAGCTTGGAAACATCAACCTTCGAGCCATCAAATAATTTGCCTGATACAGCTGGCAGCTTATCACTGCTTTTTACAAAACCGTTGATTGAATCGGTTTCTACGGAAAGACCAGAAATACTCGGATATACAGTCACGCTAATGCTGCGGCTTAAGCCTTTGTATGAAGCCGTAATTTTTGTCGTGCCTACAGCTCTTGGCTTAACTAATCCATTCGTTACGGTAGCGACAACCTCATCGGAGGAGCTCCAATCGGCAAGTTGAGTTGCGTTATAGGAAATATTGGAGTTATTCAATACTTCAGCTTCAATTTGCAAAGGCTGGTCCTGAAGAAACATATGATATTCTTTTTCAGGTGATAATCGAATCGACTGATATGCAGTACGAACAATTACATCAATAGATGATGTAACGCCCATATGTGTGACACTGATCGTTGTCTTTCCTGTCCCTACTGCTTTTACGATTCCATCCTCAACAGAAGCAACCTTAGGATTGGCACTTGTCCATACTCCTGTTTTCGTTACATCGATTGTTCCACCAATTTTAAGAGTAGCGACAGCTTGAAGAGCTTCATCGTCTCCCCCTATTTCCATCTCCATTTGTTTGCCCGGTGTAATTGTAATAGACTTATATGGAGAGGTTACGGTAAAGGTTATCGAATCCGATTTACCTTTTAATTTTGCAGTAATGGTAGCTGTACCAGTCCCAACAAATGTAACGGTTCCTTCATCGATAGTAGCAACTGAAGCGTTGGAGGTTGTCCATGTTGCTTCTGAGGTAACATCCTCCACTACACCATTTTTTAATCCATTAAGTTTATAGGTGTGACTCTTGCCGACTTCACCTTCTGCTTTTGCTGGTGCAGTCGTGTTGTTGTCCATTAAGGTCACATTTTCGTACACATAATCGGAAGTTGCTTTGATCGAAATTTTATAATCCTTATACGTGGCGCTAATGGTTGCCGTACCTTTGCCGACTCCTGTGAGCACCCCTTTATCAACCTTTACATAATTCGTATTAGAAGACTTCCACGTTACTAGCGATGTAACATCCTTCTTGGAAGTAGATCCTTCTATTGATGCAAGCACATCCAGGTTTACCTTGTCGTGTTCAACAAATAATTGAAGTGAGGATGTTCCACTATTGTAATCAAAAGAATCATAATCGAATTCGATTCCAGTAACTTTATCCTCCGCTGCATATGCTGTAATCGTCGCTAATGATGATAGCAGTGCAATGATAAGTATCATCGCCAACCATCTCTGTCCTCGACTTAACAATGTAATCCCATGATCAAGCAAGTTCAAAATACCCAATCCTTTCCAAGTTGAAATATACCGTCTATTCTATTAACGGCTTAATCAACAGGAAAATGAATAACAATTAGATAAGCTTTACCAAATTATTTGACCAATGTTCAGCAAAAAAGCACAAAAAAAGAGCCTACTGCAAAAGCAGCAGACTCTTCTTGCGCTTGGCGATGTCCTACTCTCCCAGGACCCTGCGGTCCAAGTACCATCGGCGCTGAAAGGCTTAACGGTCGTGTT
>NZ_BOSE01000016.1 GCF_018403185.1 Paenibacillus montaniterrae | reverse complement strand
GGCAACATTGATGGCAGTTCTTACTCGTTGTTCAGTTTTCAAGGATCAATTTCTTTTCCCTCGTCACCAGCAATCTCTCGCGGCGACAAGAAATAATATATCATAGGGGGCGCCCATAATGCAACCCCCTTTTTAAACTTTTTTCACTTTTTTTATTTTAAATGCTGTTCGCCCCTATTATATAAGCATTTATTTCAATGTTCTAATGTTAAGAGCATACTTTGACAGCTGCTTTGGCGAGGCGATTCGGGCGTACATTCTAAATATGATTTTATATCGCTTAGCAATGGATTTGCGTATTTCCCCATCCAGTCTGTTGTCGCTAAGATCCAAGAGCATCTCATCCAGTTCCTTGCGCAGTACATAATCCAGCTCTTTGCATTCTCTATCATTAAACAGCATTCCAAGCATGAATTCGGCTCCTCCTTCAATCTTGTTTAGCTTCATAAGCATCAAAAAAAAGACGATGCTTATCACCGTCTTATTGTTATGGTCAATATTAATCGTTTTTAATACGTATGCCTGCTCTTATTTTATCGTTGAAGCAAGCCACATCGTAAATGTGCTTTCGATAATGGAAGCAACAAGCAGCAGCAAGGTTGCGTATACCGCCATTACAGCGCAGCGCTTTAACGTTTCCTTATACTGCAGGCCAATCTGATCCAATTTGTTATGGTTCATAATTAAAGCTCCCATTGTACTAAACAGCAGCTTGCCTAGACGCAAGCCATACGCAGCGACAAGAATAAGCGCCGGAATTTCTAATATGCCATGCGGCAGCAGCGTCTTCACTATAAGATCAAATAGCGAGATCAACATCTGACCGTCCAATGTCAACTTTACGATATAACCGATGATTAAACCGTTAACAGCTAGAAAAAACACAGGAAAAATACCAAAAAATGCGCCGAGGAAAATAACCATAACCGATTTGATCGCATTATTCAGAAAGATGAATACCATTGTTGATAAAGTAGGGTTGCTGCTTTGATCGAGCTGCTCAACCATTCCTCTCATCGCCTCAATTTGCGTATTCAAAAACACTGTAAAGCTATCATTAGTAATTCCTATATAAATACTAACGGCAAAAATGACAAATGCGATTGCAATAAACTGTGATGTTTGCTTCAAATCCTGCCATACACTGCGTAGCTTAAACATTTTGTCCACCTCATTAAATAAAACATAGAATAACTTTTTTGTACGAGCATAGATTGTACTAATACATGTGCCAAGCTGTCTGGCATCACCTACGGCAAAAAGAGAGGAGATTAATGATCATGAATTCATTTTTTGTAATTTCGGGCAAAAAAATAAAGAAGTACTTTTTTCTAGCGGTCGCGCTTGTATTTGCAATTGGAGTTATTTATACCGAGCGGGACAATATAACTGTATTCGCACCACAACAGCCTGTCGCCATTTATAATGTGCCAACCGAACAAAATGTAGTAGCTTTAACGTTTGACATTAGCTGGGGTGACAAAAGACTTGAGCCTATATTGGAAGTGCTGAAAGAAAAGGATGTTAAATCAGCGACCTTTTTTGTATCCTCACTGTGGAGCCAGCAGCATCCTGAGCTAGTCAAAAAAATTCAAGAGGCCGGCTATGAAATCGGCAGCCATGGCCATAAGCATGACAATTATTCCACATTAACCGACGATGAGATTCGCAGTCAAATTTCTACAGCTCATAATATTATTTCAGATGTAACAGGCACCAGTCCCAACTTGATTCGATTGCCTAATGGAGATTTCGACAAGCGCGTGCTCAAAATTGCCAGCGAGCTGCAGTATCAGGTTATTCAATGGGATACCGACTCCATGGATTGGCTTAGTATCGGGACAGAAAAAATTGCCGATCGCGTCATTTCACGTGCTCATCCTGGAGATATTATTCTTATGCATGCAAGCGATTCGGCCAAACAAACTCATCTTGCGCTGCCGATTATAATCGATCAGCTGCGCGAAAAAGGATACAGCTTCCTTTCTGTCTCTGAGCTTCTTACCCAAACGGAAACGCAAGGCCGATCGGTTACAAGCTCATAAGATTCCATCAACCTTAAGCATGCATGTATAATCGGCCTTGCGTTATTGAACCATACTGATATAAGACTTATACAGCCGTTTTTGCTGAAACATTGGCAGAATCGGCTGTATCTGCTGCTGTAAGCTTTGCCATTTGATAATTTTGATAAAAATTGCATGCAAATAATGGAAGCAGCATAAATATGATCGTCGCTACATTATTATCGCCTTGAAGTGCTGGGTAGCCTTCAATTGCGGTTACAACAAACATTAAAAACATCGTCGGGATGAAAGCCGAGCGATTGGTTTGCTTGACCTTAATCCATGCCGCAGCTACTGACAGGATCAACAAGCAGAGTGGCAGCAACCAGAAAAACCAGTTATTCGTCCGCCCTTCATACAATAGATAGCCCATCAAAATAACTGCAAATAATGTTGTATAGCCTTGCAGTGCGTTCCATAAATACTTTTTGCGGAACACGCTTAAGGCGATGTAATTCAAGGTTAAGTATGCGAAAAATCCCATTTGACTGAAAGCCCCGATCGTAATCCCTGCAAGAAACATCATCAATAAGTTAAATCCTGTTGCTTTAAAGCCGAGAAAGCCAAATTCCTGGTCGGTCAGCAACATGATTAATCCGCCCACCATACATACAACAGCGCCAACCGCCATTGTACTCCAAAACAAGAAAAACCATTTTCTAAGTGTCACTGCGTCTGTTCCTCCTGAATCTTATTCAAAGTCCATTTAACTGTATTTTACCACGTTCACACAAAAATGCTAACAAGAAGCATGATAAAACCTTAAACATTGCGCATGCTATAGATACAACTCCAACTCTTATCCCAAGGGGGGTTCTTAATGAAGCGACATCTTTACGTTGTGTCTATGCTCGCAGTCTCCATCTTGCTTCTGACAAGCTGTGCGATGGGCGGCGGTGGCGGTGGCGGCGAATCATCAGGCATGACTTATAAGGATATGAAGTCTATGGTGATCGATATTTTGAAAACAGAGGATGCTCAAAAAGCGCTGCAGGAATCGATGAGCACCCAATCAGGCTACACCGCGCAAAGCTCATCCATGCTTAATGTTCAGGATCAAGAGCAAATTCGTTTGGCAGTAAAAGATGTGCTGCTTTCACCAGAATACGACAAAGTTTTGAAATCATTAATGACAGATCCCAAATTTGCTGGTGAATTTTCCAAAGCTGTCAATGAGCTGAATAAAGATATTCATGTGGAGCTTATTAAGGATCCACAGTACCAGGAAGGGCTAGTCGAGGCATTTCAGTCAGAGGATCTGAACAAAGTCATTTTGAAGGTGATCAAAGGCTCAGAGTACCGCAAGGAATTGATGAGCTTGATGCAGGATTCGTTAAATAATCCTATATTCCGCATGCAAATGTTTGAGCTAATGAGAAAGGCGATTGCCGAAGAGCTTGCAGTCAAGCCGCAGGAGCAAAGCGGAGGCTCGGGCGAAGAAAAGCAACAAAGCAGCAATGAATCCAATTCATCCGATAAGGAATCATCCTCGGGCGAATCAGAAAAAACGTCCTAATTCAAATAAGCTCCCGGCGGCAGCTATGGTCGCTGAGGAGCTTATTGTTTTAGATGGTTTACGCCTGCTCACAGGAGCTAATAACTTTTTGCGCCAGCTCCAGGTATAAGCCGCCAACATGTGTATCTTCGGCAAATACGCTAGGTGAAAAATTAGGATCAAGCGGATGGTTGTCAGGCGATTCCAGCGGAATTTGTGCCAATAGCTCGCAATGAAGCGTCTCGGCCAGCTTGCCGCCGCCGCCTCTGCCAAATACGTATTCGCGCTCACCTGTCAGCTTTGATTCGAAATAGGCCATATTTTCTACAACGCCAATAATTTCATGGCTTGTCTTAATCGCCATCGCACCAGCTCGAGCCGCTACAAATGCCGCTGTTGCGTGCGGAGTTGTTACAATAATTTCCTTGCTTTGCGGAATCATTTGATGTACATCAAGCGCTACATCGCCGGTTCCTGGCGGCAAGTCAAGCAGCATATAATCTAGCTCGCCCCATTCAATTTCCTGGAAGAAGTTGCGCAGCATTTTGCCAAGCATAGGTCCACGCCAAACGATAGGGCTATTATCTTCGACAAAAAAGCCCATCGAGATCACCTTTACGCCAAAGCGTTCAATCGGGATAACCCGTTCATTAACAACCTCCGGCCGCTCTTCAATGCCCATCATATCAGGAACGCTAAAGCCATAAATATCAGCGTCGATAATGCCTACGCGCTTCCCGCTTCGTGCCAATGCAGCTGCAAGGTTTACGGTAACCGTTGATTTGCCGACACCGCCTTTTCCTGAAGCAATGGCAATAAATTGCGTTTTGCTATTCTCACCAAGCAGGGAGCTTTGCAAATCTGCGCCGTGGCCTTTAACCTGCTGTTGCTCTTGTTGTCCAGTCTGTCCGGAAGAAGGCTGCTTTTGCGCCGGAGAAGAGTTGACAGCTGCTGCTCCTCCGTCACGGAAGCGACAGTATAGGGCGGCAGCGCCAGCTTCCTTCAAAGCATCCAGCAGCAGCGCCTCAATTGCCGGCTGTTGTTCACTGGCAGCTCCTAAAATCGTTACAGATACTTGATTGTTGCGCACCATTACATCACGAAAGCTTATTTGAGCAGCGCCATATTGCGACGCGAGAACAGCTTCAATCGTTTGAATGACTTCTTCACGCGTGATCGACATCGATAATCCCACCTTTTCACATCTGTGTTCAAAAAGCCTAATTTCTAATCGCTTACGGTCTACTCTTTATAGCATAGGCAATTTGCAGAGAGATGTGAAGTATTTCATGCAAACTTTATCATTTGTAATTAACGTTACTATTCCGTCTGCTCCTGATCAGTATTCGCCGTAATATGCTGCAAAATGCCCTTGTAGATCGAAGCAGCGACTGTCCGCTGGTACTGCGCATCTACGAGCAATTGTGACTCTCGCGGATTTGACAAGAAGCCTACCTCCACTAAAGCTGCCGGTATATGCTGCATGGATTTCAAAATGTAAATCGTCTCAACCGTTGCTGCCTCGCGCTCTGTGTTTTGCAAATTGACCTTTAGCTGCTCTTGAATAGAACGTGCAAGCTCCTCGCTTTGCTTAATCGCAGTTTTATGGTAGAAGGTTTGAGCACCCGACCACTTTTCCGAAGGAATGCTATTCATATGAATACTGATCAGCATTTCCGGATTAGCCTCCTGCAGCACTGCGACCCGCTTCATTAAATCCTCTGTTTTGCGCTTGCTGTAGGAGCGTGTATGTTCATTAGCCAAATCATAATCGCCCTCACGCGTCATGACGACAATCGCACCAGCTTGCTGCAAGTAATCTCTCAAGTACAAGGCAATCGACAAGCTCAGATCCTTTTCGATCGCTCCGCTTTTGCTAACTGCCCCGCCGTCAACTCCACCATGACCAGCATCTATCGCAATGGTCATGCCGGATAGCGGCATACTCCAGACTGGCCATGTGCTGCTGCCAGGAACTCCACGGCTGAGCAGAACAACAGCGACAACAATTAAGCAGACTCCTACCATAAGACGCAGCTTACTTTTAGGCGATAGCCAAACAATGAAACGTTTACGAATTTTGCGCATAAAAAAACCACCTCATAGCCATATTCCTAGAATGTACGAACCTAAACAAGCAGGTCGTTCTATTATATGGGACAAGATGGTCTTTTATGATTCAGTCAGCTCGGCTTGAAACAATTAATTGCTTACAGCAGACATGCCTTCAATCAATATCTTCGCTACTTCTGGACGAGAAAATTCCGGCGGTGGGCAAACGCCATCGCGCAGCATAGCTCTAACCTTAGTTCCAGACAACGTTAAATGCGCAGACTTGTCATGTGGACATGTTTTCGTAGTTGCCATGTTGCCGCAGCTCGTACAGAAAAAGCTGTGCTCAAAATAAAGCGGCGTAATGCCCAAATCCTCTGCCGGGATTGAACGCAGCAAATCCTGAGCCTCGTATGTGCCGTAGTAGTCGCCCACTCCGGCATGATCACGGCCTACGATAAAATGGGTGCAGCCGTAGTTTTTACGTACAATCGCATGGAAGATCGCTTCACGCGGACCAGCATAGCGCATTGCAGCAGGAAACACGCCCAAAAATACACGATCTTTCGGGTAATAGTTTTCCAGCAAAGCGACATAGCTTTTCATGCGCACGTTCGCCGGAACATCATCAGATTTTGTTTCGCCAACTAGCGGGTTTAGAAAAAGTGCATCGACGATTTCCATCGCCGTTTTTTGAATATATTCATGCGCGCGGTGAACTGGATTTCTTGTTTGGAAGCCGACAACGCTTTTCCAGCCTTTTTCAGCAAACAATTGGCGTGTTTGGACAGGATCAAAGTAGTACTCAATAAATTTTTCAGGAACGGGACGGTTCAAAACTGTAATTTGTCCGCCAACATAAATAGGAGAGCGTTCATACAGCTTAACGACGCCCGGATGCTCCAGGTCATCCGTCTTGAACACTTGTACAGCCTCATGCTTTTGGTCGACTCGATAAATGCTGGCAACGTCGATCACGCCGTACGTCACTCCGTCTGCACCTACAAGCGCGGCAGGCTGACCTACTGTTAAGGCTTTCGCCTCCTGCTCACTAACGGACAAAGTAATCGGGATGCTCCATAATGTGCCGTTAGCCAAACGCATTGTGTTGACTACAGCATGGTAGTCTTCCTCTGTCAAAAATCCGGTTAGTGGCGAAAAAGCGCCTACCCCGATTAAATCCATATCAGAAATTGTCCACTGGCTTACTGCAATAGCTGGATAGCCTGCAGCTTGCTTCAGCAAATGCTCGCGTTCTTCTCCTGCTGCAACTCGATTAACAAGTGTGCCGCCATGCGGTTTAATTGCTGTCATCTCCATCCTCCTAAAACATTTCTTTTTCAGATCATGTTTCGATTAACTCACCTTAAGCTTATAACGGCCACAAGCTTCCCTTACACAAGTTCCCCTTACTTGTGAAGACCGCACTCCGTTTTCTCTTGACCAGCCCATCTGCCAGCTCGTGGATCCTCACCAGGCATAACCTGACGAGTGCAATATTCACAGCCAATGCTTGGGTAGTTGTTGTCATGCAATGGATTATAGATGATGTTGTTGCTGCGAATGTAGTTCCATACATCGTCATTAGTCCAGTCTGCAATTGGATTAAATTTAACAAGTCCGAACTTTGTATCATATTCGATCTTTTTCGCATTCGCACGCGTTGGCGCTTGATCGCGACGAATTCCTGTAATCCAGGCTTCATACTGCGACAGAATACGGGTAAGCGGCTCTACCTTGCGAATGTTACAGCATTTATTCGCATCAACCTTCCATAGCTCATCACCATGCTGCTCCGCCTGCTGCTCTGGTGTAAGAGCTGGTTTTACTTGAACGAATGGTATGCCAGGATAACGCTCGATTAGACGATCACGCGTCTCATACGTCTCCTTAAAATGAAAATCCGTATCAAGGTAGAAAATATCTGTTGTAGGACTAACGCGCTGCAGCATATCTACAAGCACCACATCCTCCGCTCCAAAGCTGCAAGCAAATGTAATATTAGGGAAGGTTTCTACAGCAAAACGAAGAACCTCCTCCGGACTTGCAGTTTCGAGCGCAACAGCTTGCTCAGCGATCAATTTTTCCTTTTCAATTAAATTCATACTATTCCCCTCGCATTTCTCGACAATAATGATGGCACGCTGTCTCCATTATATCTTCTAATATTATTTACTTCAATATCTATAACTAACATTTATTAGCTCATCCAATACGTATAGCAAACTGTTTGCAACAGTATTGCATCAGCTTTAAGCAATAATAACAGCTCGGCTAGAACGCATTAAAACTACTGGACATTCGCCAAAGAATATCGGATAACTGTATTATATGCATAAGAACATGCAGCCGATCGTATTGTGAAAACGAACAATGGAGATTCACACATGTTTAACTATACCATTTGCTTTATTCGACAAGGGGACAAGCTGTTATTGATCAATCGTGTCAAGGCGCCTAATATGGGGCTGTGGAATGGAGTGGGCGGAAAGCTCGAGCCTGGAGAGACATTACTGCGAGGCATTGCCAGAGAAATCCATGAAGAAACCGGTTTAACGCTTAGTGAGGCATCTATTCAACCCGCAGGTGTCGTTCGCTGGGTAAGTGGGTCATATGATTCGGGTATGTATGTATTTTATAGCGAGCTTCCTGAGGAACAGCAGCAGCTTGCAACGCCATTGGCAGTTAGCGAAGGAATTTTAATGTGGCATAATATTGCTTGGGTGCTCGATGAGCAAAATGAAGGAGTCGCGCACAATCTTAAATATTTTTTGCCGGATGTTCTTGCCGGAACGTATAGTCTCGAGCATATTTTCACCTATAACGATCAGGATCAGCTAACGGACTATCGAGCTGAAAAGCTGCAGCCTTACGCCCACACGCGTCCATAGCTGGTCCGCACGCTTTTCCATAACTCGGTTGTAGTGACACGTGGTATCGACCTCCTCCTTGCCCCAAATGCTTCAACTTTATTCCAATCCAGTTTCAGTATGAATTTTGGCACTTTGGGAATGTTATACGAGTAACAAAAATTACATTAAACAAGGAGGATTCACCATGTATAACCAGTATGAATCGAATAACCAATTTACAACGCATTCTTACGACACAACAAATATGAACGCTAGACAGCAACTATCTCAAATTGAACACCTCGTTCAACAGCTAATGACGCAAACACAACAGGCTTCTACACAATATCAGCAGCTGCTGAACCAGGAGCAACAAAACGCTCGCATGCTTGAGCAAATTGCACAAAAGGAGCATCATGCTGCACAAGTTATTCAAACTGCGTTGCAAGGCCATCAAACAGCTATGCACCAATTGCAGCAAATTAATTCTCTTTGCAACCAAGTATCGGTTTCCGGACCAACCTCAAGCTATGCTGCTAGCTCAACTAGCTACACAAGCCCAATTCAATCCAACAGCAACTTCCAAAACCAATCAAATTCGAACTTTAATCAAAACTTTGGCTCGAACGTTGGCTCAACTGCAAGCCAAAACTCCAATTTCGGCTCAAGCCTTGGTTCAATTGCAAACCAAAACTCTAACTTCAGCTCAAGCCTTGGTTCAACTTCTGGCCTAAGCTCAACTATGAATTCCAATATTGGTTCAAGCAATACAAGCTTCTCTAACTCAACTGGCCTTAACTCCATCACTTCTGGCCAAAGCGCCTTGAATCCAAGCACAATGACTAGCAATATTGCGAAATATACGAATGCTAACTCAATTCCTTCTCAAAGCAGCAGCATTCTTTCGCAAAACAATACACTTAACTAAGCAAATTACTAAAAAACAAAGCTGCAGCAGAAGCTTTTTCGAAAGCTTTACGCTGCAGCTTTGTTTTTTAGAATCGATCTTAACGTGATGATTCAGAAAGCGTCATATCCCCCAATAAAATTCGGATATCCTCTGCCATGTTTCGGATCGGATGGCCATCCATCGGAATCATTTGCCCTTTAATTTGACGGATTCGATCATGCATGTCTGCATCTGAGGTTATATGAATGTTGTAGTCTGCACGGGTCTCTTCAATAGCTCTTCTTACTTTATTTTCAACCTCGGCTCGCTGGTCAGTGCTGACAAGATCCAAACCGACCACAACATCACTACCATTGACAAATAAAGTAGCATCCTTAACGCCATTCACATTGCGTACATGATGAAGCAAATCTTCCTGCTCTGTATCAATGTCTCTATCATTCAATGATGTATCATTACGAGCTGCTCTTTGCCCGATAAAATCATTTTCATTGCGAGTTGATTGCATTCTTACACCATTAATGTGGCGATCCAGCTCTCTTGTAGAGTTGTCCATATCTCTGCCACAGCCGACAACGCTCAAAGCAATTGCCGTACTAACAACTGCAAGCCCAATGCGCTTGTACATTTATTCTCACCTCCTACCTATAAAATGTACAAAACGCATGCTTTTATACTTTAAAAATAAAAACCCCTGACCATAAAGGCCAAGGGCTCCAATTTCTTGTGTAAAACAAGAGATATTAACGTTTTGAGAACTGAGGCGCACGACGTGCCGCTTTAAGACCGTATTTTTTACGCTCTTTCATACGAGGGTCACGTGTTAGGAAGCCTGCACGTTTCAAAGACGGACGGAATTCCGGATCAGCTTTAAGAAGCGCACGGGAAATACCATGACGGATTGCACCCGCTTGTCCAGACATACCTCCACCTTGAGCAATAACCAATACATCGTACTTATCAAGAGTATCAGTTAGGTTCAAAGGTTGTTTAACGATAAGCTTAAGTGTTTCTAAGCCGAAATATTCGTTGATATCACGTTTGTTAATAATGATTCGTCCTTCACCCGGCACAAGACGTACGCGTGCAACAGAGTGCTTACGACGACCAGTTCCATAGTATTGCACTTGAGCCATGAAACATGTCCTCCTCTTTATTACCCGCGAAGTTCGTAAACTTCAGGGTTTTGTGCTTGATGTGGATGTTCCGCACCTGCATATACTTTAAGTTTAAGTTTCATTTTGTTGCCAAGACGGTTCTTAGGCAACATACCGTGTACTGCTAGCTCGATCATACGCTCTGGTTTGTTTTTCAACATTTCACCAGCAGGAGTTACTTTCAAACCACCTGGGTATAGAGAGTGACGGTAGTATTTTTTGTCAGCCAATTTGTTACCAGTCAATACAACTTTGTCAGCATTGATGATGATTACAAAGTCGCCAGTATCAAGATGTGGCGTAAATTGTGGCTTGTGTTTACCGCGAATTAGCGCCGCTGCTTCGCTTGCAAGACGTCCAAGAGTTTTACCCTCAGCGTCAATCAAAAGCCATTTACGTTCAACTTCATTTGGCTTAGCCATATAAGTGGTACGCATGGATGTTCCTCCTTGATTCTCATACATTATTCTTGTTTATAACAACGGAATCGTTTGATTTTCATTTGTTAGTTTAAGTGTTAAGCTGCAAACTTAGTCGGGGCTGTGGGAGAGCCACTAAGAAAGCACAAAATATATTTTACTATACGAGCGGTCAATAATCAAGTGCTTTTTCCTATAAACCCGCGTAATTATCGCATTTTTCCTTATCCGTCTCGAGACGTAGCTCAGCTTACAACATAGGTCCGATTCTATTCAATTGCGGGTATGCTATACTATCGATAATAACGTAGTGAAGGAGTTTTATTTCATGAAAAAGCAAGTACTCATTGGTGGCGCGATCATCATTTGCGGTCTGTTTATCGTGTTTTCCAATTTATTTGATTTTAGAATTTTCAACCGAATTGAGCGAGGAGAGCAAGCCTCGCAAAGCTATAACGCTGCACAGCTGGAGAAGCTGACTATAGAGGCCTCCTCCACCAATGTTATGCTGTTGCCTACAGATCGTGATGAAATCGAGCTCAAGCTGTATGATGCTGCAAATAAATCATATGATATTGCCAGTCATGTGCGCGGCGAGCTAAAAAACAATCATTTGTCATTAGAGGTCACTTCGCCAAAGAAATGGTTTGCATGGTTCAGTTTTCTTAGCACAACCTTGGAAATAACGGTTCCCACTCATATGATGGACGAGATTGTTGTAGAGAACAAAAGCGGCAACATTCAAGGCAGTGGCTTTCATGCTTCCACTATTGTACTGGAGGCTAACAGCGGCAATATTAAGTTATCTGATACGGATACTGCAGATCTGTACCTATCAACATTAAGCGGCAGTATTTCAGCTGAGCAGTTGATCGCAGATACGATTGATATAGAAAGCAACAGCGGCAGTGTGAAGCTTACATCGTTCACAGCCAATGATGTCACAGTCGAAGCAAATAGCGGCAATATTACAATTGAGGGAGATACTGCTAGCGTTGATGCGCAAGCCTCCTCTGGCAATATTAATCTGGAGCTTGTTCAACTAACAGGTGACAGCAGTCTGGAAACAAGCAGCGGCAATATAAAGCTTTCTCTGGAGCAGCCTGATTCCCTCTACGTTACACATGAGAAAAACTCTGGTACTACCTCTATTACCAAGTCTGGCTTCGAATTGCTAAAGGAAGAAAGAAGAAAAATAGAGGGTGTCTTCGGTAATGGCGAGATTGAGCTGGACGTAAAAACAAGCTCAGGAAACTTTTCTCTCAAATAATTTTGATTGAATGTAGCTAGAACGATAGCTAATCAGATTCAACATAATAGAGCGTTACGTTAGCTATAGCTAACATCGATAAGAATAAGCCCGATTGCTTGTGCTGTTGGACCTGCGAGACTTCGATCGCAGCCTTCCAATATGATGCGCATCTGTTCGGGCTTTATTTTGCCATGCCCGATCTTCAGCAGCGTGCCCGTAATAATACGAACCATATTATACGTAAACCCATTGCCTGTCAGCTCAATATGCAGAAATTGCCCCTCTTCAATCAGCTTCGCTTCATAGATCGTACGAACATGATGAGGCTTTGTTGATCTCGTTGAAGTGAACGAAGTAAAGTCATGTGTGCCTACTAAGCAGGCTAAAGCTTTCCTCATCGCCTCGCGATTGAGCGGCACAGGAACATGAAGGCGATAATGCCGTCCGAACAAGTCAGGAAATTTGCCGTTGTCAATGCTGTAGCGATAGGTTTTGCGCTTAGCCGAATGTCTGGCATGGAAATCAAGAGGCATTTCCCGCGCCTCCAAAATCATCACATCCTCCGGCAAACGTGTATTCATCGCAATTGCAAAGCGTTCAACAGGGATTTGAGAGGAAGTCAGAAAATGAAAGACTTGACCACGTGCATGTACACCAGCATCTGTACGTCCAGAAGCGTGGATAACGATATCTTCCTTCGTAAGAATCTTCAGCACGCGCTCAATCTCTCCTTGCACAGTGCGATCCTTAGGCTGAGCTTGAAATCCATTAAACTTCGTTCCGTCATAGCTTACCTTCATACAAATGTTGCGCATCATTCCATTTCCTTTCATCGCTCCGGAATAGTGCGTTGTTTCAGTCGCGGTTTAAATTCCGATTCTTCGAATTGGACGAAAAGGAAGAATCGGAACTTAAAGGCGACACGCTCCGCTTTCCACAATCGCACTATTCCTCCGCTGGAGCTTTTTTCTCCGTGGTTCAAGAAGCTTTTAAACTTACAATTCTAATGAAAGTTTAGAAGCTGGGCTTTCAGGACCAAGAAGATGGCGCGATACTAGAAAACGAGGAGCGCAGCGTAGATAGACCTACGTGAGCACCGGAGTTTTCGGTAGCGCGTCATATTCGCCGTCGACTAAGCTTCGAAGCATCACATCGTCATCAAAGCCCAGCTTTTAAACCTTCCTATCAAATGAGGGTTTAAAAGCTGGGCTTTCAGGACCAAGAAGATAGCATGAAGCTAGGGAATGAGGAGCGCAGCGTACGGTTTTTGGTACGTGAGCACCGCAGGCTCCCGATGAATGCTATATTCGCCGTCGACTAAGCTTCGAAGCATCACATCGTCATCAAAGTCCAGCTTTTAAACCTTCCATATCTCCATATAAAAAAAGGTGGTCCTGTTAAAGGCCCACCTTCCACAATTAATCACGGTCAACTAGCTCTAAGTAAACCATAGGAGCAGCGTCACCACGGCGAGGTCCAAGCTTAAGGATACGCGTGTAACCACCGTTGCGTTCTGCGTAACGAGATGCCAATTCAGAGAAAAGCTTTTGAATTGCGTCTTTCTCGCCATCTACAGTTTCACGACGTACGTAAGCAGCAACTTGACGACGTGCATGAAGGTCACCCTTCTTTGCTTTCGTGATTAGCTTTTCAGCGATAGAACGAACCTCTTTCGCTTTAGCTTCTGTAGTTTGAATACGCTCATATAGGAACAAGTCAGTGACAAGATCACGGAAAAGAGCTTTACGTGCGCTTGAGTCACGACCTAATTTTTGGTATGCCATTTTGATTTCCCCTCCCTTGCTGTTTTCTGCACCGATTCAAGTAGAGAAGTTCTACTCATCCATGCGCAGACCAAGACCAAGCTCTTCGAGCTTCTCTTGAACTTCCTCCAAGGATTTGCGACCAAGGTTGCGCACCTTCATCATATCCTCTTCAGACTTCGTAATTAGCTCTTGCACGGTATTGATGCCTGCACGCTTCAAGCAGTTGTATGAACGAACAGAAAGATCAAGCTCTTCGATTGTCATCTCAAGCACTTTTTCTTTCTTGTCTTCTTCCTTCTCAACCATAATTTCCGCATCTTTGGCTTCATCCGTTAATCCAACGAACAAGTCCAAGTGCTCTGTCAATATTTTAGCTCCAAGGCTAACTGCCTCTTCTGGTCGAATACTACCGTCAGTCCAAACCTCAAGCGTTAGCTTGTCATAGTTCGTCACTTGACCTACACGAGTATTCTCTACGCTATAATTAACACGAGTAATGGGCGTGTAGATTGAATCTACAGGAATGACGCCTATCGGTTGATCGTCGCTTTTGTTCCGGTCAGCTTGCACATAGCCACGTCCGCGATTAGCGAAAATTCTCATGTGCAGGCGTGCACCAGATGCTAAAGTCGCAATGTGAAGATCAGGGCTCAAAATCTCGACATCACTATCAGCACGAATATCACCAGCCGTTACGATACCTTCTCCTTCAGCGTCAATTTCCAATACCTTTTCTTCATCGGAGTGGATTTTCAGCGAGAGTCCTTTCAAATTCAGGATGATTTCCGTTACGTCCTCGATCACCCCTGGAACTGTAGAAAACTCATGCAGAACACCGTCGATTTGCACGGATGTCACTGCCGCGCCAGGCAGAGAAGATAACAAAATTCGACGAAGCGAATTTCCCAGCGTAGTGCCGTATCCGCGTTCTAGCGGCTCAACAACGAATTTACCGTACGTGCCTCCGTCGTTCAATTCTACGGTTTCGATTTTCGGCTTTTCGATCTCAATCACAATAGTACCCTCCTTCAAACGTCGCTCCGTTACCTAAGTCGTTTTTATGTCAAACCTCGTAGTATGCCAAACCTTCACAACCATTATTCACAGATTGTTACCATTTGATACCACCAAGCCTACAAATTACACGCGACGACGTTTTGGTGGACGGCATCCGTTATGCGGAACTGGTGTAACGTCCTTGATCAAGTTAACTTCCAAACCAGCAGCTTGAAGCGAACGAATAGCAGCTTCACGCCCTGCGCCAGGACCTTTAACCATTACCTCAACCGTTCTCATGCCATGCTCCATTGCAGCTTTAGCAGCAGATTCAGCAGCCATTTGCGCTGCGAAAGGAGTGCTCTTACGAGATCCTTTGAAGCCTAGACCACCTGCACTTGCCCAGGAAATCGCATTACCGTGCGGATCTGTAATTGTAACGATTGTGTTGTTAAATGTCGAGCGGATATGCGCTACGCCGCTATCAATATTTTTACGATCACGACGTTTTGTACGAACGACTTTTTTAGCTTTAGCCATTATCGTTTATCCTCCCTTCTTATTTCTTCTTGTTAGCTACAGTACGACGAGGACCTTTACGTGTACGAGCATTTGTTTTAGTACGTTGACCACGAACAGGAAGACCACGACGGTGACGAAGACCGCGGTAGCAACCAATTTCAGTTAGACGTTTAATGTTAAGTGAAATTTCACGACGTAGGTCGCCTTCCACTTTAACAGTTTTGTCGATTTCATCACGAATACGACCAAGCTCATCTTCTGTTAGATCGCGAACACGAGTGTCCGGATTAACGCCAGTCGTTGCAAGAACCTTCTGAGCCGTAGTATTTCCGATACCGAAAATATACGTCAAAGAGATCACGACGCGTTTGTCACGCGGAATGTCTACACCAGCAATACGTGCCATTGGCTATGTTCCTCCTCCTTTTATCCTTGTTTTTGTTTGTGTCTCGGATTTTCACAAATCACCATAACATTACCTTTGCGACGAATGACTTTGCATTTCTCGCAAATCGGCTTAACCGAAGGTCTTACCTTCATTGTGATTACCTCCCGAATCTTTCGTAAATAGAACAATGAAGTTTATTTACGATAGGTGATACGCCCTCTTGATAAATCATAAGGCGATAACTGAATGACCACTTTGTCACCCGTAAGAATACGAATAAAATGCATTCTTAGCTTGCCAGATACATGAGCAAGAATTTGATGTCCATTTTCCAGCTCAACCTTGAACATGGCATTTGGCAATGGTTCAATAACCGTACCTTCAACTTCAATAACATCTTCTTTAGCCATTTTCAATCTCCTTTCCATGTGCGTACTTCTGCACAGCAAAACGCAACTTAGCATTAGTAACTTTGCCTGTTTCCTGCAAGCTGATTGCGACCTCTTGACTGATGATAGGCAGCAGCTCGAGATGCAGAACGTTCTTTTTCTTTGGCGTATCGAATTTGCGTTTATTTCCATCTGCAATCAACACGAAGCGCTCATCCAGCACTTCTACAATAACAGCATAACGCTCCTCGTCTTTACCTTTAAGAATTTTGATTAATTGTCCGACTTGTGCTTTCATCGTTATCGTTTCCTTTAACTTTGAGATGGCAGCTTCGTCAATATCTCAAAACCGTCCTCCGTTACGGCAACCGTATGTTCAAAATGAGCACACCATGAGCCGTCCCGAGTCACTACCGTCCAATTGTCTTCAAGTGTCCGAACATATCGTTCTCCTATGTTAAGCATAGGTTCGATAGCTAGCACCATTCCAGGCTTTAGCCGCGGGCCTCTGTCGGCAATGCCATAGTTCGGAATTTGCGGCTCCTCATGCAAATCAGCGCCGATTCCATGACCGACATATTCACGAACTACAGAAAATCCAGCTGCTTCAATTACCTCTTGGATGGCGTGCGATATCGTATACAGTCTGACATCAGGCTTTACTAGTGAGATTCCAGCGTACAGTGATTGCTCACCGACAGTCAGTAATCGCTCCACCTCAGGTGTTACAGCACCGACTGGATACGTCCAGGCTGAATCACCGTGGTAACCTCTATACTGCGCGCCGATATCGAGACTAATAATATCACCCTCGTTCAGCTTGCGTGAACCTGGAAACCCATGCACAAGCTCGTCATTGACAGAAGCACAGACGCTGGATGGGAAACCATTATAACCTTTAAAAGATGGAATTGCACCTTGACTTCGAATGTACTTTTCAGCTATCGCGTCGAGCTCACCCGTCGTAATGCCAGGCTCAATCGCTTGAGCCATTAATTGATGCGTCTCGGCAACAATTCGCCCTGCTTCTCTCATTAATTGCAGTTCCGATTCGGATTTGCAAATGATCATTACAAGGAACCTCTCAAAGTTGAAATGATCTCAGCAGTAACAACATTGATATCCTGTTCACCGTTGACTTCGCGCAACAATCCTTTATCACCGTAAAACGATAGCAAAGGAGCCGTTTTCGATGTATATTCATCAAGACGCGTACCAACCTTCTCCTCTGAATCATCAGAGCGCTGGTACAGCTCTCCGCCATCCTTATCGCAGATTCCTTCTGTTTTCGGAGGGTTGAACAATACATGATACGTTGCGCCGCAAGTTTTACAGATGCGACGTCCTGTTAGGCGAGCTAGCAGTAAATCGCGATCTACACTCAGGTTCACAACATGATCGATGCTGCGGCCTAGCTCTTGCAGCATTGCATCAAGCGCTTCGGCTTGCTGAATCGTGCGCGGGAAACCGTCAAGCAAAAAGCCGTTTGCGCAATCGTCCTGCGCCAGTCTTTCCTTTACGATCCCGTTAGTGATCTCATCAGGAACGAGCAGACCTTGATCGATATACTCCTTCGCTTTAAGACCAATTGGCGTGCCCTGCTTCATCGCCAGGCGAAAAGCATCGCCAGTAGAAATGTGAGGAATGCTGAACTCCTCAACGATTCTCTCCGCTTGCGTTCCTTTACCTGCTCCCGGAGGACCCATAAATAGAATATTCATTAGTGTGTTCCTCGCTTTAAGCACAATAGGTCCGTTAGGGCGCGCCGCAATGTTCGTCTAGTCACGGCAGCCCCTGTGCGAACCTGTTGTTATTTATTGATAAACCCTTTGTAATGGCGTTTGATCAATTGGCCTTCAATTTGTTTCATCGTATCAAGTGCAACACCGACAACGATAATCAACGAAGTACCACCTAGCTGAATGGAGCGGTCTAATCCTGCAAGTGATCCGAAGAGCACAGGGAAGATTGAAATAACCGCCAAGAAAATCGCACCTGTCAATGTCAATCTTGTCAATACTTTAGTCAAATAAGAGGAAGTCGGCTTGCCCGGACGAATGCCTGGAATGTAGCCTCCGTTCTTTTTCATTTGATCCGCCATTTGAACAGGATTGATTTGTACAAAGGTATAGAAGAACGTAAAGCCGACAATTAACAGTACATAGAGCACCATGCCAAGCGGCTTGTCATAGCTCAAATTGTCGATCGTCCATCTTGCCCATAGTTTATCTGCAAAGAAGTTCGCAATCGTAACTGGGAACATCAATAGAGAGATCGCGAAGATAACCGGGATTACCCCTGCGCCGTTAACCTTCATCGGAATATGAGTAGATTGACCACCGTACATTTTGCGTCCAACTACGCGCTTCGCATATTGAACAGGGATTTTACGAATACCTTGCTGAATGAAAATTACGCCAACGATCATTGCCAGTACGACAAGAACAATCAGAATGATTTTCGCGATGTTCAAGAACAGATTGATATCATCGCCAGCAAGCTGAGTTTCATACAATGTGCGAATATGACCAGGCATACCTGCTATAATCGCAGCAAAGATTAGAATAGAGATACCATTACCGATGCCTTTTTCTGTGATTTGCTCGCCAAGCCACATCAAGAATGCAGTACCTGCAGTCAAGATGATCGCAATAACAAGATAATCTACGAAGGTAGCATTGTGGATAATCTCTACGCCATAGATACGATTGAAGCCAATCGAAGTAGCGAAACCTTGTACCAGACCTAATATTACAGTACCGTAGCGTGTAATTTGAGCAAGCTTGCGCTTACCCTCCTCACCTTGCTTCGCCCACTCAGCAAAACGCGGAATAACGTCCATTGACAATAGCTGCACGATAATCGATGCAGTAATGTAAGGCGTAATCCCGATCGCTAGAATGGAGAAGTTGAAAAGTGCTCCACCTGAGAACGTATTAAGCAAGCCAAACAGGTCTTCCCCATTTGAACCCGCCTGTTTTAGTAGCTCAGTGTCTACACCTGGTACCGGAATAAAGGCACCAATACGATAAATCAATAACACAAAGAGAGTGAACAGAATTCTAGTGCGAAGTTCTGTTACTTTCCAAATATTGGACACGGTCGTAAACAATTAGATCACCTCGGTTTTACCGCCGGCAGCCTGGATTTTCTCTACCGCAGATTGAGAGAACTTATTCGCTTTTACAGTAAGTCCTACGTTCAATTCACCATTACCCAAGATTTTAATTCCTGCTAGCGCATTTTTTACAATGCCTTGTTCAAGAAGAACTTCTGGAGTGATTTCTGTACCTGCAGCAAAGCTGTTCAAATCTTGAATGTTTACAATCGCATATTCTTTGCGGAACGGGTTGTTGAAACCACGTTTTGGCAAGCGACGATACAACGGGTTTTGTCCACCCTCGAATCCAGGACGAACACCGCCGCCAGAACGAGCGTTTTGACCTTTATGACCTTTGCCTGCTGTTTTACCATTACCTGAACCAATACCACGACCTTTGCGCTTATTCACAAATGTGGATCCAGGAGCTGGAGCTAATTCATGCAATTTCATCGTTCGTGCACCTCCTTATTGTTTTCGTAATAATCTTATCCCGAGCTGTCGATTAAACTTCTTCAACTTTAACCAAGTGCTTAACATGGTGTACCATGCCGCGAATAGCTGGGCTGTCGTTAAGAACGACCGATTGACGAATTTTGCGAAGGCCGAGCGACTGAACAGTTGCACGTTGTTTCTCGTTGCGGCCAATCAAACTGCGAACGAGGGTGATTTGCAATTTTGCCATCGATTTTCCCTCCTTAACCTAGTAGCTCTTCAACAGTTTTTCCACGAAGCTTAGCAACATCTTCAGCGCGTTTTAGGCGAGAAAGTCCTTCAAGCGTCGCGTTTACCATGTTTAGAGAGTTGGAAGAACCAAGTGATTTCGTTAAAATATCGCCAACGCCAGCTAGCTCTAGTACTGCACGTACTGGACCGCCAGCGATAACTCCTGTACCTTCAGATGCTGGCTTCAAAAGAACTTTACCAGCTCCGAAACGACCTTCAATTAGGTGAGGAATAGTAGTTCCTACAAGTGGTACATGGATCAGGTTTTTCTTAGCATCTTCGATACCTTTGCGAATCGCATCAGGTACCTCGCCAGCTTTACCGATCCCTGCGCCAACGTAGCCTTTTCCGTCACCGACAACTACTAGTGCGCTAAAGCTGAAACGGCGTCCGCCTTTAACAACTTTTGCAACGCGGTTAATATGAACTACTTTTTCAGTAAGTTCCAACGTATTAGGATCTACACGCAAGTCGTTTACCTCCTTATTAAATGATTAGAATTTCAAGCCAGCTTCGCGAGCTGCATCCGCTAGTGCTTGAATTCTTCCGTGGTATAGATATCCGCCACGGTCAAATACTACATCTGAAACTCCTTTAGCTACAGCACGTTTTGCAATCAATTCGCCAACTTTAGAAGCAGATTCAACGTTGCCGCCATTGCCGATAGAAGCTGCAAGCTCTTTATCTTTAGTAGAAGCGGACACGATTGTCACACCAGCTACGTCATCGATTAGTTGAGCATAGATGTGCTTGGAAGAACGGAACACAGACAAGCGTGGACGAGCTGCTGTGCCGTTGATTTTTTTACGAACGCGGAAACGTCTTTTCAGACGAGCTTTGTTCTTATCAGCTTTTGTAATCATCCAGGTACACTCCTTTCCTTTGCCTTAAGACGCAACATTAAGCGAGCTTGAGAGCCGCTGCTTATTTCTTCTTACCGGCTTTACCTTCTTTACGGATGATGCGCTCATTCTCGTATTTAATACCTTTACCTTTATACGGCTCAGGAAGACGAACGGAACGGATTTCAGCAGCGATCTGCCCTACGCGTTCTTTATCAATACCGTGAACAGTAATTTTAGTTGTACCAACTACCTCAAATTCAATTCCCTTTTCTGGAGAGAACTCAACCGGGTGGGAGTAACCAACGTTCAATGTAATTTTCTCGCCTGATTTGTTAACGCGGTAACCTACACCTACTAGCTCAAGATTTTTCTTAAAGCCTTCAGTAACACCTGTAACCATGTTAGCAATGATCGAACGAGTCGTTCCATGTAGAGAACGATGCAATTTATTATCAGAAGGACGCTCAACTGAAATTTCATTTTCAGCAACTTTTACGATCATATCGCTATGAAGCGTACGAGTTAGCGTACCTTTAGGTCCTTTAACAGAAATAACCGAGTTTTCCACAGTAACAGCAACACCTGCTGGAACTGGAATCACTTTACGACCGATACGTGACATTGTTACACCTCCTGTCTTCGTTACTTGTATCTTACCATACGTAGCAGACTACTTCGCCGCCAGCTTTAGCTTGACGCGCTTCTTTGTCTGTCATTACACCTTTCGATGTAGAGATAATCGCAATTCCAAGTCCACCAAGGACACGAGGAACTTCGTTAGCTTTTGTATACACGCGTAGGCCTGGCTTAGAAATACGTTTCAATCCAGTAATTACACGCTCTTGGTTAGCTCCGTATTTCAAGAAAATACGAATCATACCTTGCTTGTTATCCTCGATGTATTCAGCATCACGGATAAATCCTTCACGCTTCAAGATTTCAGCGATTTCCTTTTTCACTTTTGAAGCGGGCATTTCTACAGTTTCGTGACGTACAACATTCGCGTTGCGAATGCGTGTCAACATATCTGCAATCGGATCAGACATAACCATTAGTGTGAACCTCCTTCCCGAACTAGGCTGATTACCAGCTTGCTTTTTTAACGCCAGGAATCTGGCCCTTGTATGCTAACTCGCGGAAACAAATCCGACAAATTTTGAACTTTTGCAAAACAGAATGCGGACGACCACAACGCTCACAGCGTGTATACGCACGAACTTTGAATTTCGGTTTGCGTTGTTGCTTCACTTTCATCGAAGTTTTTGCCACTCGGTATTACACCTCCTAGTAGTGGATTACTTCGCAAACGGCATACCCAATTGGGTTAGCAATTCACGAGATTCTTCGTCTGTTTTTGCCGTCGTGACGATGACGATATCCATACCACGTGTTTTGTCAACTTTATCATACTCAATCTCTGGGAAGATAAGTTGCTCTTTCAAACCAAGTGTGTAGTTACCGCGACCATCGAATGCTTTAGTAGACACACCTTGGAAGTCACGTACGCGAGGCAACGAAATATTGAACAATTTGTCCAGGAAATGATACATACGCTCACCGCGTAGTGTAACTTTAACCCCGATCGGCATGTTCTCACGCAGCTTGAAACCAGCGATAGATTTTTTAGCGCGTGTTACAACTGGCTTTTGACCAGCGATAAGTTGAAGCTCTTCAAGTGCAGTATCAAGAACTTTGGAGTTGGAAACTGCTTCACCAATACCCATGTTGATAACAACTTTCTCTACTTTAGGCACTTGCATTACTGAACTATAGTTAAACTTCTGCATTAGAGCAGGAGTAATTTCATTAAGAAAGCGACTTTTCAGTCTTGCTGTCATTGCTTATAGACCTCCTTCCTACTATGGCAATTAGTCAATCTGTGCGCCAGAACGCTTAGCGATCCGAACTTTTTTACCATTGTCTAGCACTTTGTATCCAATGCGTGTTACTTTTCCGCTCTTCGGATCCACGTGCATAACGTTGGATGCGTGAATTGGAGCTTCCTGCTCAATGATGCCACCTTGCGGATTCGCTTGAGATGGACGAGCATGCTTCTTCACAATATTTACACCTTCAACAAGTACACGGTTTTCACGCGGGTAAGCAGCGATTACACGGCCCTTCTTACCTTTGTCTTTACCAGAAATAACGATAACCGTATCGTCTTTCTTAACGTGCAGCTTGTTGTTATGGGATTCCAATAACTTTTTCACTTTTGGCATTTATTACACCTCCTGCTCGCTTGTGCTTTCAGGGTTATCTCCATATTGGAGCTTAGATTACTTCTGGAGCCAAAGATACGATCTTCATGAAGTCTTTTTCACGAAGCTCACGAGCAACTGGTCCAAAAATACGAGTACCACGTGGGCTCTTATCTTCTTTCACTACAACTGCTGCATTTTCATCAAAAGAGATGTAAGAACCATCTTTACGACGTACAGAACGCTTTGTACGTACGATAACAGCTTTAACTACATCACCTTTTTTGACAACGCCCCCTGGTGTTGCTTGTTTAACAGAACAAACGATAAGATCTCCGATCGCTCCAACACGGCGGCCAGTACCACCAAGCACACGGATACACATCAATTCTTTTGCACCAGAGTTGTCAGCAACTTTAAGTCGCGTAAACGGTTGAATCATTTCAACGTCCTCCTTTCAAGAAAGCTTGTAAAGCGCAAACGTTCATTAAAGAATGACAGCTTCTTCAACAACTTCGACCAGTCTGAAGCGCTTGTCTTTAGATAGCGGACGAGTTTCCATGATTTTTACAATATCGCCGATTTTAGCTGTATTGTTCTCATCATGTGCTTTATATTTTTTCGTATATTTAATACGTTTATGGTACAAATCGTGTTTTTTGTAAGTTTCAACAGCAACTACGATTGTTTTGTCCATTTTGTCACTTACCACTTTGCCGATTTCTACTTTACGGGCATTGCGTTCGCTCATGTTTGGCCTCCTTCCTGACCGTGATCAAAGATTCATCAGCTAACTATAATTAGCTGCTGATTCCAAGCTCTCTTTCACGAAGAACTGTTTTTGCGCGAGCAATTTCTTTGCGCACGTCACGAATACGAGTCGGATTGTCCAGTTGACCTGTTGCCAATTGGAAACGAAGGTTGAACAGCTCTTCCTTGAAATCAGCGATTTGCTTTTCGATTTCAGCAGAGGTTAGGTTGCGAAATTCACTAGCCTTCATTTGCTTCACCACCCACTTCTTCTCGTTTCACAAACTTACATTTAACAGGCAACTTGTGAGCAGCAAGACGCATCGCTTCGCGAGCAACTTCCTCAGGAACGCCAGCAAGCTCAAACATAATTTTGCCTGGCTTAACGACAGCAACCCATTTCTCAACGTTACCTTTACCACTACCCATACGTACCTCAAGAGGCTTTTGAGTAATTGGCTTGTCTGGGAAAATTTTGATCCATACTTTACCGCCACGTTTGATGTAACGTGTCATCGCAATACGAGCTGCCTCGATTTGGCGGTTTGTAATCCATGATGGCTCAAGTGCTTGCAGACCGTATTCACCGAATGCTACAGTAGTACCGCCTTTAGCACGACCTTTCATATGACCGCGTTGTTGTTTGCGGTGCTTTACGCGTTTAGGTACCAACATGATTAGTTGCCTCCTTCCTGTGGAGCTTTCTTCTTAGTAGGAAGGACTTCACCACGATAAATCCATACTTTGACACCTAGACGACCATAAGTCGTATGTGCTTCTGCTGTACCATAATCGATGTCAGCACGAAGTGTATGAAGTGGAACAGTACCTTCGCTATATCCTTCAGTACGAGCAATCTCAGCGCCGCCTAGACGACCGGAAACTGCTGTTTTAATTCCTTTTGCACCAGCGCGCATAGAGCGTTGAATCGCTTGTTTAAGTGCACGACGGAATGAAACACGACGCTCAAGTTGTTGAGCAATGCTTTCTGCAACAAGTATAGCATCAAGATCTGCTTGCTTGATTTCTGCAATGTTGATATGAACTTTTTTGTCCTTAGCGATTTTACCTAGTTGAACACGAAGGTTTTCAACTTCAGCTCCACCTTTACCGATAACCATACCTGGCTTAGCAGTATGAATCGTAACGTTAACGCGGTTAGCCGCACGCTCGATTTCGATATGGGAAACTGCTGCATCTTTCAGCTTGTTCTTAAGGTATTCGCGAATTTTTACGTCTTCTAGTAGAAGATCGCCGAAGTCTTTGTCTGCATACCATTTGGATTCCCAATCACGGATAATCCCGACACGCAATCCGACTGGATTTACCTTTTGACCCACTCGTTATCCCTCCTTATTTTTCTGATACGACCAAAGTGATGTGGCTGGTTCTCTTATTAATTCTGCTTGCGCGCCCCATTGCACGTGGGCGGAAACGTTTCATTGTTGGTCCTTGGTTTGCGTATACTTGCGATACGACCAGGTTATTAACGTCGAGCTGATAGTTGTGCTCAGCGTTAGCAATTGCAGAGTTCAACAGCTTCTCCAAAATCGGGGAAGCAGCTTTTGGCGTATGACGCAGAATCGCGATTGCTTCACCAACTTGCTTGCCACGGATAAGGTCAGCCACCAGTTGAGCTTTACGAGGAGCAATACGTACGAAACGTGCGTGTGCTTTAGCTTCTGCCATGTTGGAACCTCCTCTCATTCATTAGAAAGTGATCATAGGCAAATTAACGTCTGCCTGTCTTTTTATCATCAGCAGCATGGCCTTTGTATGTGCGTGTTGGCGCGAATTCGCCTAGTTTGTGACCAACCATATCTTCTGTCACATATACTGGTACATGTTTACGACCATCATACACTGCAAAAGTGTGACCGATGAATTGCGGGAAAATCGTAGAGCGACGAGACCATGTTTTAATTACAGCCTTTTTGTTCGACTCATTCATTTCCTCAACTTTTTTCAAAAGGTAGCCATCGATAAATGGACCCTTCTTCAAACTGCGACCCATGTGAGATCCTCCCTTCACGTAAGAGCTCTTGCACAGCTTATGCTATGCGGCTTGTATCAAGCTGTTATTACTTCGTACGACCACGAACGATATATTGGCTTGATGCTTTTTTCTTCTTGCGTGTTTTGTATCCAAGTGTCGGTTTGCCCCAAGGAGACAATGGAGATTTACGACCGATCGGAGCGCGACCTTCACCACCACCGTGAGGGTGATCGTTAGGGTTCATTACTACCCCGCGAACTTCAGGACGTTTACCCAACCAGCGAGAACGACCAGCTTTACCGATTTTAACAAGCTCATGATCTTCGTTACCTACAGATCCGATTGTTGCACGGCAAGTGCTAAGAATGTGACGAACTTCGCCAGAGTTCAAACGAACGGTTACATAGTTTCCTTCTTTACCAAGCAATTGAGCTTCAGTACCAGCAGCACGAACCAATTGTCCGCCTTTGCCTGGCTTCAACTCAATGTTGTGGATAACTGTACCAACTGGAATGTTTGCAAGCGGCAAAGCATTACCAATTTTAATATCCGCATCTGGACCAGATTGGATTTGATCGCCTACTTTAAGACCTTTTGGTGCAATAATGTAAGCTTTAGCTCCGTCCACATAATGAATCAAAGCGATGTTGGAAGTACGGTTAGGATCGTACTCGATTGTAGCAACTTTACCGATGATACCGTCTTTGTTGCGTTTGAAGTCGATAATACGGTATTTGCGTTTATGTCCACCACCTTGGTGGCGAATTGTAATTTTACCTTGGTTGTTGCGACCAGCTTTTTTAGGAAGAGGTGCAAGCAACGATTTCTCCGGAGTGCTTGTCGTAATCTCTTCAAATGTAGATACGCTCATATTACGACGTGCAGGAGAGGTCGGTTTATACTTTTTAATTGGCACGAATGTTCCCTCCTTTTCTATACTGACGTTTCAAAGAACTCAAGCTCTTTGCTATCTTCGCTCAATTGAACGATTGCTTTTTTCCAGTTAGGTCTGTAGCCGCTGTAACGACCATAACGTTTTAGTTTGCCTTGAACGCGCATTGTGTTCACGCTTGTAACTTTAACGTTAAAGATTTCCTCGATAGCGGACTTGATTTCGGTTTTGTTCGCGCGTAGGTCTACTTCAAAAACATAACGTTTAGCAGCCATAAAATCGCTTGTACGTTCCGTAATAACCGGGCGCTTGATGATATCGCGAGGATTTTTCATTACGCAAGCACCTCCTGTACTTTCTCTACCGCTTCTTTAGTGATAATCAACTTATCATGAACAAGTACATCACGAACATTGATGCCATCAGCAGCGACGAATTTAATTCCCGGGATATTGCGTGCAGACAATGCAACGTTATCCTCATAGTTTGCTGTTACAACCAAAGCTTTGTGATCTACTTTAAGGTTGCTAAGCACCTTTGCGAATTCCTTCGTTTTTGGAGCTGCAAAAGCCAGCTGATCCAATACGATGATGTTTTCTGCAACTACTTTAGAAGAAAGCGCAGATTTGATCGCAAGGCGACGAACTTTCTTAGGAAGCTTGAAACCGTATGAGCGAGGTGTTGGGCCAAATACTGTACCACCACCAACCCATTGTGGAGAGCGGATGCTACCTTGACGAGCGCGACCTGTACCTTTTTGTTTCCAAGGCTTACGTCCACCGCCGCGTACTTCGGAGCGTCCTTTCGTTTTGTGTGTCCCTTGACGCTCAGCAGCGTTTTGCAAAAGGACAGCACTGTGCATAACATGAACGTTAGGCTCGATGCCGAACACGCTATCAGCAAGTTCTAGCTCACCAACCTGCGCACCGCTCACGTTGTATACTGTTACTTTAGGCATTTCTTGTTCCTCCTTTCTTCAAAGACAATTAGCTTTTAACTGATTGTTTAATTTTTACAAATCCGTTTTTCGGACCTGGGATTGAACCTTTAACAAGAATCACGTTGCGCTCAGCGTCTACGCGAATAACTTCAAGCTTTTGAATTGTAACGGTTTCTGTACCCATATGTCCTGGTAGATGTTTACCTTTTGGTACACGGTTCGCCTGGATAGAACCCATGGAACCCGGACCGCGGTGGTAACGAGAACCGTGAGTGTTAGGACCAGTGCTTTGTCCCCAACGCTTGATTACACCTGCGAAACCTTTACCTTTTGAAATACCTGTTACGTCAACAAATTCACCTTGTGCGAACAGATCAGCATTAACTGTTTGGCCAACCTCATACTCGCCAAGATTGATTCCGCGAATTTCGCGAACGTAGCGCTTAGGAGTTGTGTTAGCTTTCTTAGCATGGCCTGCAGCAGGTTGGTTAGATCTGCTTTTTTTCTTATCAGCAAATCCTAGTTGAACCGCTTCATAGCCGTCGTTTTCCAAGTCTTTCTTCTGAAGCACTACGCATGGTCCAGCTTCGATTACGGTTACTGGAATAACATTGCCCTCAGGAGTAAATACTTGAGTCATACCAAGTTTTTTACCTAAGATACCTTTCATGTTGACACCTCGTTTCCTCTCTATACTGACATTCATCTTACAGTTTGATTTCGATATCTACACCGGATGGTAGATCCAGACGCATCAAAGCATCAACTGTCTGCGGCGTTGGATTCACAATATCGATCAAGCGCTTATGTGTGCGCATTTCGAATTGCTCACGAGAATCCTTGTACTTATGCACAGCACGTAGAATAGTGATGATTTGCTTTTCCGTTGGCAACGGAATCGGCCCGGATACTCCTGCACCGGAACGTTTTGCAGTTTCCACAATTTTTTCTGCGGACTGGTCAAGAATTCTATGATCGTATGCTTTCAAGCGGATACGAATCTTTTGCTTTGCCATTTTAAGTCCCTCCTTCTATCGCCCAATTTTTTAATCGGACATACTCCGTAAGAAAACCCGTCACACGCCCCATGGCAAAGGGGCCGGGTGTGTCGGCAACCTCTTACATCAACGCAACGTCAGACCAACAGTCAATATTATACACGAGTGGGCATACGATTGCAACTGAATTTATACATGCATGACCATATTTTTTCGCTGCCTTTTTCTTGCTATTTTTCCCCACAATAAAAGCAGCCAAACCTGGCGTGCAGCAAGCATTAAAGCTCTTTGCACATCGAAGTTGGCTGCGTTAGGGCGTGTCATCGGAGCTCTCAGACACGCCCTATCATTTATGGCTCAACGTGTTTCTTCATTATATATGTGGTTGCTGCGAACAGCAGCGCCAGCTTGGTGAGGCTTACGAGAAGCATCTTTAGCCACTCTCCGTTCCATCGTATCGTAATCCAATCGATTCGGGACATTTCACCCTCAGTGATCTCAATGCCAACAAACGGCGGCGCTCCTTGACGATTGACACCAAACAGCCAATTCGACACATACTCCCAGACGATGGACAATACAATGAAAAGCAAGACGCCAATCCACGCGCGATACTTGCCCTTAAAAGCGTACGTTGCAGACATCGCAAGCATAATAAGCATGAATATGGCGAGTGAATCCAGCAGCATATAACCGACCAGGACAGCCAGTACATCAACCCGCAGCAACTGCTCCAGCAAGGAATCAAACATCGAGTAGTTGAAGGTTACATCAGCCAGATAGAGAAACACTAGCTTAAGCAGCAGTGGAATAAGCGAGTAGATGGCCGCCAGCAAAAGCATCGAAGCAATTTCAACCTCTGTTTTGATTGGCAGCAAGCGCCGATGGTAGCTCTTTAGCTGATGGTTAAACGTAACACAGGCGATAATGAGAAACAACAGTCCTGTGACGACTGCAACCAGCAAGCCGAACATAAATACGATCTCGTCGCTCCAGCCCCATTGATATTTGCAAGCGAGCAGCAGGCCATATACGATAACAGATGCCGCGATTACGATATAGCTGGTTAAGCTGTTCATCCTCCAATTGTACTTCAGCAGCTTCAGCATTCGGCGTACACCTCCTTGAAAAGCTCATCAATGCTTTTCCCACGCTTCATACGGACTTCCTCTACTTCCTCATGCAGCAGCAGGCTGCCTTGCTTCAGCATAATGACTTCATCAAATATTCGCTCAATATCCGTTAGCAAATGTGTTGCCAGCAAAATGCTGCTCTCGGGGTTGTAATACTCCACAATCGCATCGAGAATGTTGCCGCGCGCAACCGGGTCCACACCGCCAATTGGCTCATCAAGCAAGTATAGGCTGGCGTTTCTCGATAGTGCCAGTGTTAACTGCAGCCGCTCCTGCATTCCCTTCGACAGGCTGGTAACGCGATCCTGTGCGTTCAGTCTCATAAACTGCATCATATCTTTCGCTTTGCCATCATCAAAGTCTGGATAAAAGTCGCGATGAAAGGCAAACGCATCTTTTACCCGCATCCACGACTCTGTCAACGGCGCATCCGGCATATAAGACACCACTTGCTTCGTAGCAGGTCCTACTGAAGCACCCGCAATGCTGATCGTCCCGCTATTCGGACGCGCCAAACCAGCAAGCAGCTTCATTAATGTTGTTTTCCCGCTGCCATTGCTGCCCAGCAAGCCGATGATTTTGCCGCGATCAATCGAGAAGCTGACGCCTTGCAGCGCTTTCTTGCGCCAATAGCTTTTATAGACATCCTTTACTTCCAGCAAATGACTCACTCTAGCTCACCTCGCTGCTGTTCCTGCTCCATCGCATCACTAACTATAGAGATAATTTCACTGCTGGCAAAACCGAGCTCGCGCATGCCTTGAATAAAATGATCGATTAACTCTCCCGCCATTTCTTTTTTTATCTCCATAATCTTCGACTCCTCACTTGTTACATATCGGCCGAGCCCACGCTTCGTTTCGACTATTCCTTCCCGCTCCAGCTCGGAAAAGGTTCGCTGCACTGTATTGGGGTTAATTTGCAGCTCTTGCGCCAGCTCGCGCACAGATGGAATTTTGTCGCCAGATCGCAGCTTCCCTGCTACGATCTGCTTTTTCAAATAACTCATAATCTGCACATATATCGGGAGATTATTGTCAAATTCAATCGCCATGCTTTCACTCTCCTTTCTGCAGCAGGCTGATGGGCATTAGGCTACATCCCGTTTTTTGAACACATAGAACGCAATGCCAACAATCGCAATGAGATAGATGGCGATTACCGCAACAGAAAAGCCAAGACTCATGCCTTCCATTGGCGGCGTACCGTTTTCATATACTTGCAAATTCGTATTAAAAAACAGCACATACTTGGCAAAATCATAGCGGGACAGCAGCATCGTCATAACGCCTTCCAAAAAAATAATACAGAACGTTATCCCAATCGTCGCGCCGGTTGATTTCGTTAAGATGCTAAGCATAAATATAATGGAGAGATAAACAATTGTATAGACTAACGTATAAGCCGAAGCTTTCACAACCTCAAACCAACTGCCGTCCAAGTTGCCAAAACCGAAGAAAATAAAGTAAACGAGCAGACCAACCAGCAAGCTGTACAGCAGCAGCACAAGCATAAAGAGCAGCAGCGCGACGAGCTTCGACGCCAAAATCTTGCTGCGCGAATGGGCTCTTATAAGCAGCAGCTTAATGGTGCCGAGCTGATGTTCGCCAGATACAATGCTGGCCGCATAGATCATACATAGAAAAACAAATACAGAGCCGCCGCCGCTAAAATCAATAATCGATTGCAGAAAGCCAATTTGCGTAAGCTCCATGTCTGTCATGAAATTTTTCATAACAAATGCGATGCCCAGCGGCATGAGCAGCATAATAAAAAAGGCTACAAAAAAGCTTCTTTTCTTGGTGAGCTTGAACCATTCATTTACGACTAAATTTGCAAAGCTAGACAATGCGACTACCTCCCGTCCATGCTAAAAATTCATCCTCTAACGAGCGCTTAACCTCAACTATGCGATAAACACCAATTTGCTGCCTGCAAAGCTCCTCTACGCATAGAGCGAGTGCTTCATCATTACAGCTTACTTCCAGCTCAGAAGCAGCTGTGTCCAGCTGTACGAGCTGAACTCCATCCAGCCCTCGTACGACTTGCTCTGCTTTTTCAAGCTCACGCACTCTAATGCGAATATCGTTAGCAGCCGTCTGCTCCTGTCCTTGCTGCTGCGCGCCAATAAGCTGCTGGTGGACAAATTTCCCCTGCTGAATGACCACAACCCGGCTGCACATCATTTCCATTTCCGAAAGCAGATGGCTCGACACCAAAATCGCGATCTCTTCCTTCTGGGCTATTTGCTTCAAATAATCCCGCATTTCACGAATGCCTGAAGGATCAAGGCCATTAGTCGGCTCATCAAGAATCAAAATGCTGGGGGAATGCAGCAACGCCTGGGCAATACCTAGACGCTGACGCATGCCTAGCGAATATGACCTCACCTTTTTCCCCATCGCCTCCGATAGCCCGACTATTTCGACAACCTGCTTGATACGCTCTTCTGTAATGCCTATCGTCATCCGCTGATATTGCTTCAAATTGTCCCAGCCTGTCATATACGGATAAAATTCCGGGTTCTCGACAATAGCTCCTACATGCGAAATTGCTTTCGCAAAGCTTGAGCGAATGCTGTGGCCTTTAATTAAGACATCACCGCCGGTCATGCCGATTAAGCCAACAATCATACGAATCGTAGTGGTCTTTCCTGCTCCATTCGGCCCTAACAGCCCTACGATTTCTCCTTTTCTAACGTCAAAGCTCAATTGATCGACGATGACTTGCTTGCCTGCTTTTTTCGTAACCTGCTGCAAGCGCAAGACAACATCCTCTTCATGCACCTTCATCCGTTTCACTCCTAGCCATTTTATTGTGTACCTGTGTATTAGTTAAATAGTACACTATAACATCGCTTTTGTAAATATGAATGATTGCAGCTTGTTCGGACAGCACGTAATGCTGCTGCCAGTCTCATTTAAAACAGAAAGCGGCCAATGCCTGTATCAGCATTGACCGCCATGCGTTGCACTCTGTGAGCAACAAGCTTGCTATTCAAGTTAATTATAAGTCCGTTATATCTATCGAATAAGAACAGCAAGCCGGTGCCTGCTTTCTTCTATGCTCCGTGTTATATCGCAATCTATTTCGCAAGCACTGAGATTAGAATTTCCTTTTCGGATGATACCAAGCTCACCCCATCAGGCAAGTTCAATTCGCTTGCTTGCAGCGACTCTCCAACATCTAGCCCGCTAATATCAACGGTGAGTGAATCTGGAATATAAGCTGGCAGTGCCTGTACTTCAATCATCGTACTGTTCGTTTGAACGATTGCCCCTTGCTTCGTTCCGATTGGTGTGCCCGCATAAACAATGGGCAGCTTGGTGCGCACTTGCTTCTTGTCATCCACCTGCAGGAAATCAATATGAATAATGTCTTGCGTCAAAGGATCACGCTGCATATCCTCCAATAGAACTGCAAGCTCCTCCTCATTATTCAGCTGCAAATAAACAACGCTGCCGCCTCCTGTTTTCATCCACTGCATAAATTCCTTCTTCGGTACATCAATAGAAACATTATGCTTATCTGCTCCGAATACGACTGCAGGAATTCGCCCTGAACGGCGCAACTGCTTCAATTCTCCTCGCTTCTGCTTGTCCCTTACATGAACACCAATTCGATTACTCATCGCAACATTCTCCTTTACAATAAATTACCCTGTGCTTTTCAAAATCAATTGCCGTTGTGACTATGGATTCTGCCCCCATAAGCGAGAGACACTAGAGCATTGCAGCATCACCCCTGTTCCTGTGTATGGAAATAGGCACCTCACTCTTGCGAATGAAATGCCTTTGTCTAATACCATAGCATATCGCTACTTGAAAGTCTAATTACGCGCCTTGCAGCAGAACCGCCTCGCCTGCTTGCAGCGACTGCTGAACATCGATCAGGCGCTGATTGGCAGAACCGCGAAACAAAAGCTTAACTGAAGCTTTATGCTGCATATAGCGTCCATCTACCAGCACATCAATAAGACGCAGCAGCTTTAACCGCTCATAATAGTCCACTGCCGCCGAGTTATGCAGCTGCTCCCAGGTAAAGCCGGTATACGCCCATACATCAAGGCCTAGCTTCCTCGCAGCCTCTGCGATCGTAATTAACGCTGCTGCCTGCAAAAAAGGCTCGCCTCCAGAAATCGTAAGTCCTCTTTGCAGCTTGGCTTGCTGCAGCTGTTCGATAACTTCCTGCTGTTCCACCTCAATGCCGCCGTCTAAAGGATGGGTTTGCGGATTATGGCAGCCTTTGCAGTGATGCAAGCAGCCTTGCGTCCAAAGCACCGTGCGCAAGCCTGGCCCATCCACAATGCTGTCAAATGTCATAGGTGCAGCCAACCTGATTTTCATTGCGCCCACTCTCCCATCTAAGTATGCTTGATACGATCGTTCACCTCGGCTCGCTTCGCATTATTGAACCGCTCCAGCGTCCCGACCAAATAGCCTGTGATGCGTCTAATCCGTTCAAACTTCACTGAACCCGTCTGCTCACTGCGGCCACAGCCAGGACAAATATGGCCTTCGATTACGCCTGAATAACCACAGACCGGATCGCGGTCAATCGGATGATTGATACTGCCATAGCCAATGCCCGCCTGCTGCATCGCTCGTACAATCGCCTCGAACGCTTCCAGATTGCGGGAAGGATCTCCATCGAGCTCAACATATGAAATATGACCGCCATTGCATAGCTCATGATAGGGAGCTTCCTTCTGCAATTTTTCATAGGCCGACAGCTTATAGTAAACCGGTATATGAAAGGAGTTCGTATAATACTCGCGATCGGTCACCCCTTCAATTACGCCATAAGCTTCACGATCCATCGCTGTAAAGCGGCCGGACAAGCCTTCCGCTGGAGTCGCGATCAAAGAAAAGTTCAAATGATAGTAGCTGGCTGCCAAATCCATTCGCTTGCGCATATGTGTCACAATTTCGAGGCCGAGCTGCTGTGCGGCATCGCTTTCGCCATGATGCTCGCCGGTCAGTGCTTTCAAGCATTCCGCAAGTCCAATAAAGCCTAGCGTCAGCGTGCCTTGCGCGATAACCTCTGCAATGCTGTCTTCCGCGTCCAGCCGTTCCGAGCCTCGCCATATATGCTGTCCCATTAAAAACGGGAAGTTTTTCACCTTCTTGCTCGCCTGCAGCTTCATCCGCTCAAGCAATTGGGCAATGACCAGGTCGATGCTCTGATCCAGCTCTCTATAGAACGGACGCAGGTCACCGCCATGCTCGGAGAGAAGACCATGCTTAATACCAAGGCGCGGCAAATTAATCGTCGTAAACGACAGGTTGCCGCGACCGATGACAACTGGATCGCCAGCAATATTGTCCAGCACCCGTGTGCGGCAGCCCATGTACGCTGCTTCTGTTTCCGGGCGCCCCTGTACATAGTGCTTTTTGTTGAAGGGCGCGTCCAAAAAGCTGAAATTAGGAAACAAGCGCTTGGCCGACACCTTGCAGCTTAATTGAAACAAATCATAGTTAGCGTCCTGCGGCTGAAAGTTTACGCCATCCTTCACCTTAAAGATAACAATCGGAAAAATCGCTGTTTCGCCATTGCCTAGTCCACGCTCCAATGCCAGCAGCAAATTTCTGCTGACCATTCTGCCTTCCACCGATGTGTCGGTACCAAAATTTATGCTGGAGAAAGGCACCTGAGCACCTGCACGCGAATGCATCGTGTTCAAATTATGAATAAATGCCTCCATCGCTTGAAACGCTTTGCCATCCGTTTCCTGATACGCTTCTTTATAAGCAAACTGCTGAGCCTTCCTTGCAGCTGCTTCTTCCAGCCCTAGCTGATCTCGCAACGCAGCACGCTCATACTGCGTATATGGTTCGCTTAGCTCAAGCTGCAGCTTGTGTCCGCTCTCTGCTTCCATCACAGCCAGCCAGCCTGACAGCTGTTCAGCAAGCTGCTGATCGTCAGCATCACTCAGTATGCTGAGCGCCCGCCGCAAATGCGTCATATAGCTTTTTCTAAAGGTTTTGCGAATCCCGTCAGCAAGCGCATAATCGAAATAAGGAATGCTTTGGCCACCATGCTGATCATTTTGATTGCTTTGAATCGCGATTGCCGCCAGCGCAGCATAGCTCAATATGTCATTAGGCTCGCGCAAAAAGCCATGTCCCGTAGAAAAGCCACCGTCAAACAGCTTGGGCAAATCAATTTGACAGCAGGTCAGCGTTCCCATGTTCATAAAATCCAAATCATGAATATGAATATCCCCATTATGATGCGCCTGAGAAAACGGCTCGCTTAACAAATGCGTCTGGCAAAAGTATTTCGAAACAGCACTGCCGTACTGCAGCATCATGCCCATCGCCGTATTGCTGTTTATATTGGCATTCTCACGCTTCAAGTTATTCGTCTCGGCATCTGCAAACGTAATATCAGCAATCGTCCGCAGCAATTTAGATTGAACTACGCTCATCAACATCTCTCCAATCTCGATATACAATATGTAGTATCACAATCCACAATTAAACACTACATGTATTATACATCGTAAAAATCGCTGTGCGCCTACGTCATAGAAATTTCAAAACGACCGCCAAAAAATGCTGAAATCGGACGAATTTGTGAACATGTGAAGCAAAGCCGCTTCGAGCTCATTCAAAATAAAGAAGGAGATGCCGGGAAAGTCAGTCAATACTGACTTTCTCGGCATCTCCTCTTGTTGGTTCATCTACACTACGCTTCGGACCAAAGATTCCCTCTAGTTGCTTTCATTTTCCGGGATGGCTTTGATCCTGTGCTGTTATTGCTCAAGTTACTAAGGCTAGCCAAGCACTACGCGGTCATCAGCCATTTTCTTACCGCTAATTTGTTCGAATTCGCCCAGCAAGCGCTCTACCGTCAGCTCGCTTTTGCGATCCTCGTTCACCTGCAAAATAATGCGACCTTTATCCATCATAATGAGTCGGTTGCCAAGACGAATCGCTTGCTCCATATTATGAGTAACCATGAGCGTAGTCAAGTTCAGTTCCTTGACAATTTTTTCTGTCAAATCCGTGACAAGCTCAGCACGAGCCGGGTCGAGTGCAGCAGTGTGCTCATCAAGCAGCAAAATTTGCGGGCGAGTAAATGTCGCCATCAGCAAGCTTAACGCTTGACGCTCGCCGCCTGACAGCAGGCCAACCTTTGCCCCCATACGATTTTCAAGACCGATGCCAAGCCGCGACAGCTCCTCACGGAAAATCGCTTTTGTTTTTTTCGTTACGCCAAAGTTAAAGCCTCTTGCTTGTCCACGCTTATAGGCGACGGCAAGATTTTCTTCAATCGTCATTCGCGGCGCAGTTCCAGCCATCGGGTCCTGGAACACTCGCCCGATCCATTTGCTGCGCTTATGCTCAGGCAGCGAGC
Source organism: Paenibacillus montaniterrae (assembly GCF_018403185.1). Classification (GTDB taxonomy): domain Bacteria; phylum Bacillota; class Bacilli; order Paenibacillales; family Paenibacillaceae; genus Pristimantibacillus; species Pristimantibacillus montaniterrae. The sequence goes on along the minus strand of NZ_BOSE01000016.1, from coordinate 37,912 downwards.
TTACATCATGTCCAGCAATTTCAACTACACCAACATCAGGCTTCAGCACACCAGAAATGATATTCATTAGCGTCGACTTACCCGCGCCATTACTGCCGATAATCGTAACAAAATCACCCTGCTTCAAATGCAGCTCCGCTTTCAGCAAAGCGAGCTTCTCATCAATCGTACCGGGGTTGAACAGTTTAGATACACCTTTAATATGAAGCATACTAGCTGACCCCTCCCTTCGACTCCAACTGACTGATGACCTCAGCGGCTCGCTTGCGCGATACTTGCTTTTCGTGAATCGCTCTGCGAATCGTTGGAATAACGAGCGCACCTACAATAATGATAGCTGTAATCAGTTTCATATCTTGCGCGTCCATTCCAGGAACACGAAGCGCAAGCGCATAAATTAAGCGATAAATAATAGCGCCCAAAACAACGGCTAAAGTCGTACGGAAAATAGATTTTTTGCCAAAAATCGCTTCACCAATAATGACAGATGCCAGACCAATTACGATCATTCCGACGCCCATATTATTATTAGTCTGATTCGTTGAGAATGCGATTAAACCGCCAGACGTTGCCACAAGAGCATTTGATAATGAAACTCCAATAATCGTCGTTACGTCCGTATTAGCACCAAAGCTTTTAATCATACGCTGATTGTCGCCCGTTGCACGCAAGCTTAAGCCGACGTTTGTCTTGAAAAACAGATCAAGCAGCAGCTTTACGCCGATTGCGATAATTAAACCAATAAGCAATACACTTGCACCATCAAATAAGTTCGCTTCTCCGCGCAGCGACAGATTTGGCTTGCCCATAATACGCAAGTTAATCGAGTATAACGCAATCATCATAATAATACCGGAAAGCAATCCATTGATTTTGCCTTTTGTGTGCAGCAACCCTGTCATTAAGCCTGCCAGCGCTCCGCCTATAAATGCACAAATTAAAGATAGAATTGGCGCAGTCCCGTTAATCGTCATCACTGTCGCAATTGCGGCGCCAGTTGTAAAGCTGCCGTCTACTGTTAAATCAGGAAAATCAAGCACACGATACGTAATGTATACGCCAAGTGCCATTAATGCATAAAGCAAGCCACTTTCGAGCGCGCCAGTTAAAGCAATTAGCACAAACAATCTCCTCCACAAAAAAATTTAGTTAAGAGCTGCCGCTTTCGCCACAACAATAAAAAATAGGGATCAGCATCCTGACCCCTATGAACTACCTGCAAACATTTGTTAAGACACTATTCAATAATATTTGTTTCAGGATCTTTCACATAGGCCTTCATTTCATCTGTAACGGTGATTCCCATTTCCTCAGCAGCACCAATATTCAAGATGAAATCAAGGTTTTCTGGCTTACGAATATTCATGTCACCAGGATTTTTGCCGTCTTTTAAGATTTCAAGAAGCATTTCGCCAACTTCATAGCCGTGGTCATAATATTTAAACCCAACTGTTGCAAATGCGCCCGCCTCTACTGTATCTCGATCAGAAGAAAAGAACGGTAAATCATGCTCATGAGCAATATCAAGCAGAATGTCGATTGCTTCAACTACTGTATTATCAAGTGTAACATACAATGCATCAACCTGTCCTACCAAAGATTGAGCAGCGATTGGAATATCCGAGCTAGTTGCAATCGGAGCTTCTACAAGCTCAATACCATGCTCAGCCAGACGAGCTTTCGCAGTATCAGCCATCACGACAGCATTGGGCTCACCCTTGTTAATGACGATTCCAACTTTTTTGACATCCTTGAACTCAGAAGCAATAAAATCCATCAATTGATTGATTGCATCCGGGTTAGAGTCAGACGCGCCTGTAACATTGCCGCCTGGCGCTTCCAGCGTCGAAACGAGCTTCGCATCAATCGGATCGGTTACAGCTGCAAACACGACCGGTGAATCAGTAATTTCATCAACAAGCGCAGCCGCACTTGGCGTGGCAATGCCAACAGCTACATCAGGCTTGCCATCTTTAATCTTTTGAGAAATTGGCTGCAGATTGTTGAAGTCCGCTTGTGCATTTTGATAGTCAATTTCAAGATTATCGCCTTCCACCAAGCCTCCATCTGCCAGTGCTGCAATAATTCCATCTTTAACAGCATTCAAGGATGGATGCTCAACAAATTGAGAAATGGCAACCTTATACTTCTTGCCGTCATTGCCGCTGCCGCCAGTATTGCTATTCGTATTGGTATTGCTTGTGCCGTTTGTTGTCTCGCCTTCACCACATGCCGCCATTACAATCATCAGCATCACTAATAGTGTTGCAAACAATCCTTTTCTTTTCATCAAATGACCCCTCTCAGCTTCATACATAATATACGCTTTTAAAACATATTAATATTAACGCACATCTGCGTCAACACATTAAAACGATAAGGTAAAATTTTATACATGAAACACAAAAAAGCTCCCAATAACTGGGAGCTTTTTAAGCAGCTTATGCTGCAGAACGATTAAGCTTCGATTGTAGCAACCGCACCAGCACCAACTGTACGACCACCTTCACGGATAGAGAAGCGAGTTCCTTCTTCAACCGCGATTGGAGCGATCAATTCAACAGATACAGTGATGTTGTCGCCAGGCATAACCATTTCAGTACCTTCTGGAAGGTTGATGATACCAGTTACGTCAGTTGTACGGAAGTAGAACTGAGGACGGTAACCAGTGAAGAATGGCTTATGACGGCCACCCTCTTCTTTAGTTAGAACGTAAACTTGAGCTGTGAATTTAGTATGCGGCTTAACAGAACCTGGTTTAGCCAATACTTGACCACGCTCGATGTCTTTACGGTCAACACCACGAAGAAGAGCACCGATGTTGTCACCAGCTTGAGCAAAGTCAAGCAATTTGCGGAACATCTCAACGCCTGTTACGACAGACTTGCGAGTTTCTTCTTGAAGACCGATGATTTCGATCTCGTCACCAACTTTGATTTCGCCACGCTCAACACGGCCAGTAGCAACTGTACCACGACCAGTGATTGTGAACACGTCCTCAACAGGCATTAGGAAAGGCTTGTCAGTGTCGCGCTCTGGAGTTGGGATGTAAGTGTCGATTTGCTCGAACAATTCAACAACTTTGTTAGCCCACTCGCCATCTGGGTTTTGTAGTGCTTCACGAGCAGAACCACGGATGATTGGAGTGTCATCGCCAGGGAACTCATACTCAGAAAGAAGGTCGCGAACTTCCATTTCAACAAGCTCAAGAAGCTCTTCGTCTTCAACCATATCGCATTTGTTCAAGAATACTACGATGTAAGGGACGCCTACTTGGCGAGAAAGAAGGATGTGCTCACGAGTTTGTGGCATTGGACCGTCAGTTGCAGATACAACTAGGATCGCGCCGTCCATTTGAGCAGCACCAGTGATCATGTTTTTAACGTAGTCGGCGTGACCTGGGCAGTCAACGTGTGCGTAGTGACGGTTTGGAGTCTCATACTCAACGTGAGAAGTAGAGATTGTAATACCGCGCTCGCGCTCTTCTGGAGCTTTGTCGATTTGGTCGAAAGCGATAGCAGCACCGCCGTACTTGTGAGAAAGTACAGTAGTGATCGCAGCAGTTAGAGTAGTTTTACCATGGTCAACGTGACCGATTGTACCGATATTAACGTGCGGTTTAGAACGTTCAAATTTAGCTTTTGCCATTGAACTTAATCCTCCTCAATAGTTCTAATTTTAATTTATGTGTAGGCCGATTTTAGACTATTTTATATCTAAATCCGGCCAAAATCAAATGTTGGCTTATTCGCCTTTGTTTTTCGCAATAATGCTTTCTGCGATAGACTTAGGAACCTCTTCATAGTGAGATAGCTCCATAGAGAATACACCGCGTCCTTGTGTACCGGAACGAAGCGTTGTAGAATATCCAAACATCTCGGATAGAGGCACCTTAGCACGGATAACTTGCGCACCAGCACGAGCATCCATACCTTCGATACGTCCACGACGAGAGTTAAGCATACCCATAACGTCACCCATGTACTCTTCAGGAACTGTAACCTCAACCTTCATGATTGGCTCAAGAAGAACTGGATTACATTTGTCCTTCGCAGCTTTAAGCGCAAGAGAACCTGCAATTTTAAACGCCATCTCGGAGGAGTCGACATCATGGTAAGAACCGTCAACGACAGTTGCTTTAATGTCAACTAGCGGATAGCCTGCAAGTACACCATTTTGCATAGACTCTTCAATACCAGCCTGGATCGGAGCGATGTATTCACGCGGAATCGCACCACCGACGATTTTGCTCTCGAATTGGAAGCCTGTGCCTGGCTCAAGTGGTTCAAACTCAACCCAACAATGACCGAATTGACCTTTACCACCAGACTGACGAACGAACTTACCTTCAACCTTAGCAGGTGAACGGAATGTTTCACGGTAAGCAACCTGAGGCGCACCAACATTGGTTTCCACTTTAAACTCACGAAGCATACGGTCTACAAGAATCTCAAGGTGAAGCTCACCCATACCAGCGATAATCGTTTGACCAGTTTCTTCATCAGTATAAGCGCGGAAAGTTGGATCTTCCTCAGCAAGCTTGGAAATCGCAACGCCAAGTTTGTCTTGGTCAGCTTTTGTTTTAGGCTCGATTGCGATTTGGATAACCGGCTCAGGGAAGTTCATGGATTCAAGAACGATTGGGTTCTTTTCATCGCAAAGCGTATCCCCTGTAGTTGTATCTTTCAAACCTACAGCAGCTGCGATATCACCAGAGAATACTTCTTGAATCTCTTGACGGTGGTTCGCATGCATTTGCAGAATACGACCGATACGCTCACGTTTGCCTTTAGTAGAGTTCAATACGTATGATCCGGAGTTAAGAACACCAGAATATACGCGGAAGAACGTCAAGCGGCCAACGTAAGGGTCTGTCATAATTTTGAATGCTAGTGCAGAGAATGGCTCGCTGTCAGAAGACGGACGAGTTGTTTCAGTACCATCCTCAAGCGTACCTTTGATCGCAGGGATATCGACTGGAGCAGGCAGATAATCTACAACTGCATCTAGTACCAATTGAACCCCTTTGTTGCGATAAGAGGAACCAGCAACAACCGGGAAGATTTTAGTTTCACACACACCTTTGCGAAGGCCAGCTTTCAGCTCGGCTACAGTGATTTCTTCCCCTTCAAGATATTTCATCATCAAGTCTTCGTCAAGCTCAGCTACTTTTTCAACCAGCTCGCTGCGCAGCTCCTCAACTTGATCAGCGTACTCGGCAGGCACTTCACCAGCAATTGGATCTTTACCCAGATCATCTTTGTACGTGTAAGCTACACGCTCAATGATGTCGATTACGCCTACGAAATCAGATTCAGCTCCCATTGGAACTTGAATCGCTACTGCATTAGCTTGTAGACGCTCACGCATGTCCTTGATTACGTTCAAGTAATCAGCACCGATGATGTCCATTTTGTTTACGTAAGCAATACGAGGAACACCGTATTTGTCAGCTTGACGCCAAACAGTTTCGGATTGCGGCTCTACGCCTTCTTTCGCACTAAATACGCCTACAGCCCCGTCCAATACGCGTAGGGAACGCTCAACTTCAACCGTGAAGTCTACGTGACCTGGAGTATCAATGATATTGATGCGGTGACCTTTCCATTGAGCTGTTGTTGCAGCAGAAGTGATCGTGATACCACGCTCTTGCTCTTGCTCCATCCAGTCCATCGTCGCTGCACCTTCGTGTACCTCACCAATTTTGTGAGTACGTCCAGTGAAGAAAAGGATACGCTCAGTCGTTGTCGTTTTACCCGCATCGATATGCGCCATGATACCGATGTTACGTGTATTTTCCAAGGAGAATTCTCTTTTAGCCACAGTGGTTTTCTCCTTTCAATTATCTTAGATTCTACCAGCGGTAATGAGCAAACGCACGGTTTGCTTCCGCCATTTTGTGAGTATCCTCACGTTTTTTAACAGAAGCGCCAGTGTTGTTGGATGCATCGATAATTTCAGCAGCCAAACGCTCTTCCATTGTTTTCTCACCGCGATTGCGGGAGTAGTTTACAAGCCAACGAAGTGCTAGAGCAGTACGGCGCTCTGGCTTAACCTCGATTGGTACTTGATAGTTTGCACCACCGACACGGCGAGCTTTAACCTCAAGTACAGGCATGATGTTTTTCATAGCTGCTTCAAAAACTTCCATTGGATCGTTGCCAGTACGCTCTTGAATCAGTTTGAATGCATCATACAAAATTGTTTGTGCAACGCCTCTTTTACCGTCGATCATAATACGGTTGATTAGACGTGTTACCAGCTTGGAGTTATACAACGGGTCTGGTAGCACATCGCGTTTTGTTACAGGACCTTTGCGTGGCATTTACAAGTCCCCCTTTCTTGAATAGTTGTCAATTTGTTGGTTGTTGGTCTAACGCTGCTCTGTTAGAGCATGCGATTATTTTTTAGCTTTAGGACGTTTTGTACCGTATTTGGAACGAGCTTGCATACGGTTGTTTACACCTGCAGTATCAAGCGCACCACGAACGATGTGGTAACGTACCCCCGGTAAGTCTTTAACACGACCACCGCGGATAAGCACTACGCTGTGCTCTTGAAGGTTATGTCCGATACCTGGAATGTACGCAGTAACCTCTACACGGTTTGTTAGACGTACACGGGCATATTTACGAAGCGCGGAGTTCGGCTTCTTCGGAGTCATCGTACCTACACGAGTACATACACCACGTTTTTGCGGAGAGCTAATATCAGTAGCTTCACGTTTCAACGCGTTGTAACCTCTTTGCAAAGCTGGAGATTTTGATTTAACAACTTTAGCTTGACGTCCTTTACGAACTAACTGGTTAATTGTTGGCAATTGTGCCACCCCCTTCCCATAATTATGTCATTTATATTGGTAGACATTTCACCCTGATTTCAAGCCCACAGATCCAGGCGAGTCATAAATTTTCGTAGAAAAATCTATGCCTGATTCCTAGGCGCACTCCGATATATTATCATTTTCTAGTAGGGGATGTCAAGTGATCTTTCTATTGTGAGTGGCACATTTTTTTGATTTTGCCAACTTTCATCGACTTAATATAGTAGGTTCTAATTTCAACGGCTTACGCAAAGCTCAAAAAGCGACAAATCTCGTAACCTTTAGTCAGGCTTGAAATTTGTCGCTTTTTGTTTATGCTACAGCACAGCTGCTAGCTGTTCGTAATGCATTATGCGATTATTCAACAGCTACAGCCTCTTGCTGTTCATCCGTGTTATGATCGGCATTGCCCGTTTCATCCATGCCCTGGAAGCGAATGTTGCGGTAGCGCTGCATGCCCGTACCTGCCGGAATCAGCTTACCGATAATAACATTCTCCTTCAGACCTAGAAGCTGGTCAACCTTGCCTTTAATTGCCGCATCGGTTAGAACGCGCGTTGTTTCCTGGAACGACGCTGCGGACAAGAAGGAATCTGTCTCAAGCGATGCTTTCGTAATACCTAGCAGCACCGGCTTGGCAATTGCTGGCTCTTTACCGGCAAGAATTGCTTCCAGGTTAGCTGCTTCATATTCATGCATATCTACGAAAGAGCCTGGCAATAGATTCGTGTCGCCAGAAAGCACGATACGAATTTTGCGAAGCATTTGCTTGATCATGACCTCAACGTGCTTATCGTTGATTTCTACCCCTTGGTTACGGTATACGCGTTGAACCTCTTGCAAAATGTAGTTCTGTACGCCTCGAACCCCTTTAATGCGAAGCATATCTTTAGGGTCGATCGAACCGTCTGTAAGCTCATCTCCGGCTTCAATATGCTGACCTTCTGTTACGCGAATGCGCGAACCGTATGTTACAGCGTATTCCTTGGATTCAGCCTCACCCTGAATCTCGATGACGCGGCGATCCTTCGCCTCATGAATTTTCTTCACGACGCCATCAAGCTCGGAAATAAGTGCTTGACCTTTCGGATTACGAGCTTCAAACAGCTCCTGAATACGCGGAAGACCTTGGGTAATATCGTCTCCTGCAACGCCCCCTGTATGGAACGTACGCATTGTAAGCTGTGTTCCCGGCTCACCGATCGATTGTGCAGCGATAATTCCGACCGCTTCACCGATTTCAACATGCTTGCCTGTCGCAAGATTGCGTCCGTAGCATACTTTACATACGCCATGACGAGCGCGGCAGCTAAGCACAGAGCGAATTTGCAGCTTTTCAACACCTGCAGCGACGATCGCTTCCGCTTTATCAGCATCGATCAGCTCGTTGCGGTTAACGAGAATTTCGCCTGTCGCTGGATGACGAACCGTTTCAAAGGAGTAGCGTCCTTCAATACGGTCAAACAGATCCTCGATAACCTCTTTACCATCTTGAATTTTGCTAACAGTGAAGCCTTTATCCGTTCCACAGTCATCCTCACGCACAATAACATCCTGCGCAACGTCAACCAGACGACGAGTCAAATAACCTGAGTCGGCTGTACGAAGCGCCGTATCCGCAAGACCTTTACGCGCACCGTGCGTAGAAATAAAGTACTCCAGGACGGTCAGACCTTCGCGGAAGTTTGATTTGATTGGCAACTCGATGATACGACCAGACGGGTTGGCCATCAAACCACGCATACCGCCAAGCTGTGTAATCTGCGATTTGTTACCGCGCGCTTTGGAGTCTACCATCAACATGATGTTGTTGTAGCGATCCATCGATTTCATCAAAATATCTGTAACATCGTCCTTACACTTGCTCCAGATACTAATAATGCGATCGTAGCGCTCTTCGTTCGTAATCAAACCACGACGGTATTGATTCATGACGACTTGGACTTTTTCCTCAGAAGCACGCATGATTTCTTTCTTCTCTTCTGGAACGATAACGTCGGCAACGCCGATTGTAATACCAGCTTTTGTCGAGTAAGTGAAACCAAGCTGCTTGATCAGGTCAAGAATAACCGAAGTTTTCGTTGTATGGTATTTACGGAAGCACTCGGCAATAATTGAGCCCAGATAGTCCTTGCCGACAGCAGGAGCAATTGGAAGCTCATTAAGCACTTTAAGCAGGTCTGCACCTTTTTCAAAGATGAAATATTTATCCTGAATTCCATTGATCAAGTTCGCTTTGGAAGCTTCGTTGATATAAGGGAATTCTGAAGGGAAAATTTCATTGAAAATTACTTTACCTACTGTTGTGCAAAGCAGCGCCTTGCTTTGTTTTTCCGTAAAGCTTGTTTTATTCAATGCCTTCGCAGGAATAATAATGCGCGCATGAAGCGACACTATTCCGCGTTGGTAAGCTGAAACCGCCTCGTTGACCGTTCCAAAAATTGAACCAGAGCCTTTGGCTTCCTTGTTGTCCATCGTCAAGTAATAAGAGCCTAGCACCATATCCTGAGATGGTGTAACAACCGGTTTGCCGTCTTTCGGGTTCAAGATGTTGCCAGACGCAAGCATAAGCATGCGCGCTTCAGCTTGAGCTTCAGCAGACAATGGAACGTGAACCGCCATCTGGTCACCGTCAAAGTCCGCGTTATAAGCTGTACATACAAGCGGGTGAAGCTTGATCGCACGGCCTTCAACAAGAATTGGTTCAAATGCTTGAATACCAAGTCTGTGCAGCGTAGGGGCACGGTTAAGCAGTACTGGATGCTCTTTAATAACTTCCTCCAGTACATCCCATACCTCAGGGCTTACGCGCTCAACCTTACGCTTCGCGCTTTTAATATTGTGCGCCAAGCCCTTGTTGACAAGCTCCTTCATGACGAACGGCTTGAACAGCTCAAGCGCCATTTCTTTCGGCAAGCCGCATTGGTACATTTTCAGGTTAGGACCTACGACGATAACGGAACGACCGGAATAGTCAACACGTTTACCCAGCAGGTTTTGACGGAAACGACCTTGCTTACCTTTCAGCATATGAGACAACGATTTCAATGGACGATTGCCTGGTCCAGTAACCGGACGACCACGACGGCCATTATCAATCAGCGCATCAACAGCTTCCTGCAGCATACGCTTCTCATTTTGTACGATAATATCAGGCGCACCCAAATCCAACAGGCGCTTCAAGCGGTTATTGCGGTTAATAACACGGCGATACAAATCATTCAAGTCAGACGTCGCAAAACGACCGCCATCCAACTGAACCATAGGACGAAGCTCAGGCGGGATTACAGGCAAAACGTCCATAATCATCCACTCCGGGCTGTTGCCGGAATTACGGAATGCTTCAATGACCTCAAGACGCTTGATCGCACGGTTGCGACGTTGGCCTTGCGCTGTGCGAAGCTCTTCCTTCAAGATGTCCAGCTCACGATCCAAATCGATGTCCTGCAGCAGCTTTTTAACTGCTTCAGCACCCATTCCTGCCTGGAAGCCGTAGCCGTATTTTTCACGGTAGCTGCGGTATTCCTTCTCGGACAATAGCTGTTTTTTCTCCAGAGGAGTTTCACCTGGATCAGTTACAACATAAGATGCAAAGTAAATAATCTCTTCAAGAGAACGAGGAGACATATCAAGCGCAAGCCCCATACGGCTTGGAATTCCTTTGAAGTACCAAATATGGGATACAGGCGCAGCAAGCTCGATGTGGCCCATGCGCTCACGGCGCACTTTTGCACGAGTTACTTCAACGCCACAACGGTCACAGACTACACCTTTATAGCGTACACGCTTGTATTTACCACAATGACACTCCCAGTCCTTAGTTGGTCCGAAGATCTTTTCACAGAAAAGACCTTCCTTTTCCGGTTTTAACGTTCTGTAGTTAATAGTTTCCGGTTTCTTAACCTCTCCGCGGGACCATGAGCGAATTTTGTCTGGCGATGCCAAACCAATTTTCATATACTCAAAGTTGTTCACGTCCAACAAGGAGCAACCCTCCTTCGTCATGTATGACTATGTCAAAATGAAGCACTGAACTTCAATCAGCCTAGACATTGCCGGCTGATTGAAGCTCAAACTGTGCTTGTTTTTACGTTATGCTAAATCATCGACATCTTCGTCTTCGTCAAATGCTGCTCCATCATCAGGAGCACCGACGCCAACAGGAGCTCGTTCGAAGTTATCGACATCATCAAGGTTCAGCTTTTCGCTCGTACCATCATCATCATCGTCGATTTCCTTCATTTCGATTTCTTCCTCGTCCTCGGTCAAAATTTTGACGTCCATACCTAAGCTTTGCAGCTCCTTAATCAATACTTTGAATGATTCAGGAACACCTGGCTCTGGTACGTTTTCGCCTTTGACGATCGATTCATAGGTTTTCACACGACCGACAACGTCATCGGATTTTACTGTCAAAATTTCTTGCAGCGTATAGGCAGCACCATAAGCCTCAAGCGCCCATACCTCCATCTCACCGAAGCGCTGACCGCCGAACTGCGCTTTACCGCCAAGCGGCTGCTGCGTAACGAGTGAGTAAGGACCTGTAGAACGAGCATGGATTTTATCTTCGACCATGTGCGCCAGCTTGATCATATACATGACGCCAACCGTCACTTCACGCTCAAATTCTTCACCAGTACGACCATCGAACAGCTTTGTTTTACCGTTGCGCTGCATACCAGCTTCTTCCATTGTATCAAATACGTCGTCCTCACGCGCGCCATCGAATACTGGCGTTGCAGCGTGAATGCCAAGGTATTTGCAGGCCATGCCCAAGTGAACCTCTAGTGCCTGACCGATGTTCATACGTGATGGTACCCCAAGCGGGTTAAGAACAACCTCTACAGGCGTGCCATCCGGTAGGAACGGCATATCTTCTTCAGGCATAATACGTGCGATGACACCTTTGTTACCGTGGCGTCCCGCCATTTTATCGCCTTCTGAAATTTTACGCTTTTGCGCAATATAGACACGCACAAGATGATTTACGCCTGGTGGCAGCTCATCGCCATTTTCGCGTGTAAATACTTTCACATCAACTACGATACCAGTCGTACCATGCGGCACGCGCAGCGATGTATCGCGCACCTCGCGCGCCTTCTCACCAAAGATCGCATGCAGCAGGCGCTCCTCGGCTGTAAGCTCGGTTACACCCTTCGGCGTTACTTTACCTACTAGAATGTCGCCAGAGTTGATTTCCGCACCTACGCGGATAATGCCGCGCTCGTCAAGATTGCGAAGCGCTTCTTCACCAACGTTAGGAATATCGCGTGTAATTTCCTCCGGACCAAGCTTCGTATCGCGAGCTTCGGATTCGTATTCTTCAATATGAATAGACGTATACACATCTTCTTTAACCAGCTTTTCACTAAGCAGGATCGCATCCTCATAGTTGTAGCCTTCCCAAGTCATGAACGCGACAACAACGTTGCGTCCAAGAGCCAATTCGCCGTTTTCTGTAGACGGACCGTCGGCAAGAATATCGCCTTTTTTAATGACGTCGCCTTTGCGAACAAGCGGACGCTGGTTAATGCATGTGCCTTGGTTAGAACGCATAAACTTATGAAGCTTATGTCTAATCAAGTCTCCCTGCACTTCCTTGCCATCGACAAGCTCTACGCGACGCAGCAAAATTTCATTCGCTGTTACGCGCTCGATTACACCGTCGTATTTGGAAACGATACATACGCCAGAATCTTTAGCAGCCTTATGCTCCATACCAGTACCAACAAATGGTGCTTTCGGCACGAGCAATGGTACAGCCTGACGCTGCATGTTCGAACCCATCAGCGCACGGTTGGAGTCGTCGTTCTCAAGAAACGGAATCAACGCAGTCGCTACGGAAACGACCTGCTTAGGCGAAACGTCCATGTAGTCTACACGGTTACTTGGCATCGTCAAAATATTGTCAGCCTGCTTGTTGAAGCGCACAATCGTTTCTTTTTCAGCAAACTTGTTATCCTCTGTAAGCGGAGCGTTTGCCTGAGCAACGATGTAGTTGTACTCTTCATCAGCAGTCATATAGGTTACTTTTTCCGTTACAACGCCTGTTTCCGGGTCAACCCAACGGTACGGCGCTTCAATAAAGCCATACTCATTGATGCGTGCATACGTAGACAAGGAATTGATCAACCCGATGTTCGGTCCCTCCGGCGTCTCGATTGGACACATGCGGCCATAGTGAGAGTTGTGAACGTCGCGTACTTCAAAGCCTGCGCGCTCACGCGTCAAACCGCCTGGTCCCAGCGCCGAAAGACGACGCTTATGCGTCAATTCCGCAAGCGGGTTTGTTTGGTCCATAAATTGCGACAACTGAGAGGATCCGAAGAACTCTTTAATCGACGCAATGACTGGACGAATATTAATTAATGCCTGAGGCGTAATTGCATTGGCATCCTGAATTGACATTCTTTCGCGTACAACGCGCTCCATGCGCGATAGACCAATACGGAATTGGTTTTGCAGAAGCTCGCCGACAGAACGCAAGCGACGATTGCCCAGATGGTCAATATCATCCACATCTCCGACGCCATGAAGTAGATTCAAGAAGTAGTTGATGGACGCGATAATATCTGCAGGCGTAATATGCTTCACAGATTTATCGATAATGCCATTGGCAATAATTTTAATGATCTTGCTCTCATCAAGCGGTGAATATACGCTGATTGTTTGCAACGGGATGTCATGCGCTTCAAGCACGCCATTCGCTACGGAGTATGTTTTAAATCCGATATCCGACTCTAGTCGATCCAAAATTTGATCGAGCAAGCGACGGTCGATCACTTGACCTTTTTCAGCTACAATTTCACCTGTCGATGCATCAATCAAGTCCTCAGCAAGGCGTTGATTGAACAGACGGTTTTTGATATGAAGCTTTTTGTTAATTTTATAGCGTCCAACATTCGCCAAGTCATAGCGTTTTGGATCGAAGAAGCGTGCAACGAGCAAGCTTTTCGCATTGTCCAATGTTGGCGGCTCGCCTGGACGAAGGCGCTCATAGATTTCAATCAGCGCTTTCTCTGTTGAATCTGTGCTGTCCTTGTCAAGCGTGTTTGCAATGTACTCATCATGTCCAAGCAAATCAAGGATTTCTGCGTCTGTGCCGAAACCAAGTGCTCGCAGCAATACAGTAACTGGAATTTTGCGCGTCCGGTCAATACGAACATATACAATATCCTTCGCATCTGTCTCAAGCTCGAGCCAAGCACCACGGTTAGGAATTACAGTAGCCGTGTATGCTTTCTTACCGTTTTTATCAACCTTAGTGCTGAAATACACACTCGGGGATCGAACCAATTGGCTGACAATTACGCGTTCCGCCCCGTTAATAATAAACGTGCCGGTTTCGGTCATTAGTGGGAAATCTCCCATAAAGACTTCTTGTTCCTTAACTTCGCCTGTCTCCTTATTAAATAAGCGCACTTTTACGCGCAAAGGAGCTGCATACGTAACATCCCGCTCTTTTGATTCATCGACTGAATACTTTGGCTCACCCAAGCTGTAATCAATAAACTCCAGCGATAAATTCCCTGTAAAGTCCGTAATCGGAGAAATGTCCTGGAACAGCTCTATTAAATCTGTCTCCAAAAACTTCTCGTACGATTTTTGTTGGATTTCAATCAGGTTCGGGACTTCCAGCACCTCTTTGATCCGAGCGTAGCTTCTACGCGTACGTCGACCATACTGAACAAGTTGTCCTGCCAACTTAACCTCACCCCTCATGTCTGTCTAACAGCATCGAAATTTAAATTGCTGTTGCGATCTCCACAATCTTAGATTATAGTGATCATAAAATAAAGAAAAGCCCTTATCGAATAATTCGAAAAAAGAGCATGTTTCAGGTTGTTGACCATCCTCTTAATTGACAAAATGGTCCATATCAAGTAATTTTGCCCAAATTATTACGGTTATACTCCATGATAGATAAATTTTTCTGATCGTGCAGCAAATTCACTCTTGACACGGAGACAACTAAACACAACTCAAGCAATTTTATGCTGACATTTTATAATATTAACATATTAAAAATGTCAAGTCAAATATTTTTCCTCGCGTTTTCACTACAATTTTCATAGTAAAGCTTGTCTGCCGCCTCGATCACTTCGTTGCCTTGAAAATGCGGTAGCCTTTATCCTTCGTGACCTCCACTACTTCGACAAAAAGCGATTCGAGCTTTTCTTTCGCAGAAGGCGCTCCTTGCTTTTTTTGAATGACAATCCACATGCTGCCACCACTTCTTAGCAATTGATAGCCTTGCTCAAAAATTTGATGAACGACCGATTTCCCTGCGCGAATAGGCGGATTGCTAATTATACAATCAAAGGTTTCATCCTTTACAGCTTCATACAGATCGCTTTGCAGAACCGTTACGTTATGAACACCGTTTTGCGCCGCATTCCATTTGCTTAGCTCTACCGCTCGCTCATTGACGTCAATCATCGTAACATGACCTTGTGGAGCAAGCTTGGCTGCAGTAATTCCAATTGGGCCATAGCCGCAACCTACATCCAATACGGTAGCATCTTCTGCAAACTCCATAGCTTTGATCAATACTTGACTGCCGTAATCAACCCCAGCTTTGGAAAAGACACCTGCATCCGTTGTAAAGGTCAGCTTGAAGCCGCGCAGCTCCCATTCATGCCGCTGCTTGTTGCTCGCAACATCTGGCTGCTTGCTGTAATAGTGATTGCTCAAGTAAGTCACCGCCTCATTCATTTTCAGTCTTTAGCCTCGGCAAACATGGAAAGAAACCCCTTGAAGCCAAGGCTTCAAGGGGCTTTGCAAGATGTCGCAAGTAAAAATTAATTACTTAACTTCTACAGTAGCGCCAGCTTCTTCAAGTTTAGCTTTAACAGCATCTGCTTCTTCTTGGCTAACTTTTTCTTTGATTGCTTTAGGAGCGCCGTCAACAAGCTCTTTTGCTTCTTTCAAGCCAAGGCCAGTGATTTCGCGAACCACTTTGATAACGTTGATTTTAGAAGCACCAGCGTTAGCTAGGATTACGTCGAATTCAGTTTGAGCAGCAGCTGCGCCAGCGTCTGCGCCACCAGCTACAACAGCTACAGGAGCTGCAGCAGTTACGCCGAATTCTTCTTCAATTGCTTTAACAAGATCGTTCAGTTCAAGAACAGTCATACCTTTAATTGCTTCTAAGATTTGCTCTTTAGACATGGTATTACCTCCGAAAATTTTTATTTTTTTGGTTTATAATGCGTATCGCATTTGTTTCAAATCAAGAAAACGTAAAACAAGATTAAGCTTGAGCTTCTTGCTTTTCACCAACAGCTTTAACTGCAAGCGCGAAGTTGCGAACTGGCGCTTGAAGCACGCTGAGTAGCATAGAAAGAAGACCTTCGCGAGAAGGAAGCTGAGCAAGAGCTTTAACTTGAGCCTCGTCAATTACTTTCCCTTCAACTAGACCACCTTTAATTTGCAACGCATCGTTTTCCTTTGCGAAGTTATAAAGGATTTTAGCTGGAGCAACAGCGTCTTCGCCACTAAACGCAACAGCTGTAGGACCAGTAAGAATATCATTAAGAGCTGTATATTCAGTACCTTCAGTCGCACGACGCACGATTGAGTTTTTAAGAACTTGGAACTCAATGCCTGCTTCACGAAGCTGTTTACGAAGCTCAGTAACTTGAGCAACGTTCAATCCGCGATAATCCGCAACGATCGTACTTGGGCTGGAAGAAAGCTTGCCAGCTACAACTTTAACTGCTTCTTGTTTCTGCTCGATAATCTTAGCGTTAGCCAAACTGTACACCTCCCGTAAATGTTTACATCCCGTGAATGAGAGATTCCGTCCTCGATGCATGAGAAAGGCCCTCGCAAACATAGCGAGGGCCATGATTTCGTTCGCTTTTCAATAAACATTGAAGCTTTAACGCTCTATCATAACACCTCGGTAGGAAATTAAGCCTGTTTGGGCACCTACTGTCTACGGTATGCATTTTCAATTTTAAGTCGCATTTCCTGCCTACAATTAGCGATAGCTAGCAGTGTTTACGCGAGCGCCAGGGCCCATTGTAGAAGAAACCGCGATGTTTTTCAGGTAAACACCTTTTGCAGCAGCCGGTTTAGCGCGCAGCAATGCATCGATTAGCGCTTTAAGGTTTTCATTCAGCTTTTCAGCGTCGAATGAAACTTTACCGATTGGAGCATGGATTTGACCTGCTTTATCAAGACGGTATTCAATTTTACCCGCTTTGATTTCTTGAACAGCTTTAGCAACATCAAATGTTACTGTGCCTGCTTTAGGGTTCGGCATAAGGCCTTTACCACCAAGGATACGACCTAGTTTACCAACTTCCGCCATCATATCAGGCGTAGCTACGCAAACGTCGAAATCAAACCAACCTTGTTGGATTTTGTTGATCATGTCTGTGTCGCCAACATAGTCAGCGCCAGCAGCTTCTGCTTCTTTCAGCTTTTCGCCTTTAGCGAAAACCAAAACTTTTTTCGTTTTACCAGTACCGTGCGGCAATACAACAACGCCACGAACAGCCTGGTCTTGTTTACGAGGGTCTACACCCAAGCGTACAGCAACTTCAACAGACTCGTCGAATTTTGCTGTAGAAGCCTTCTTAACAAGCTCGATTGCTTGAAGTGGCTCATAGCTAGCGTCACGATCGATCAGCTTAGCTGCTTCAACATATTTCTTACCATGTTTAGCCATTGTAAGTTCCTCCTAATGTGGTTTTAACGGAGCGACGCCTAACGTCCTCCTCCCACCCGTGAAGCAATTGCTTCACAAAGCGAGTCGATCTCGCATATGGATTACCGTGCTGCGATTAGTCAACAATCGTAATACCCATAGAACGAGCAGTACCTTCAACCATAAGCATAGCTGCTTCAACAGAAGCTGCATTAAGGTCAGGCATTTTAGTTTCAGCGATTTCACGAACTTTATCGCGTTTAACCGTTGCAACTTTTTTCTTGTTTGGTTCGCCAGATCCTTTTTCGATACCAGCCGCTACGCGAAGCAATACTGCTGCAGGTGGCGTTTTTGTTTCGAAAGTAAAGGAACGGTCCTCGAATACAGTGATAACAACTGGAATAATCAAACCAGCTTGATCTGCTGTACGAGCATTAAACTCCTTACAGAATGCCATAATGTTGACACCTGCTTGACCTAGTGCTGGACCAACTGGTGGCGCCGGGTTAGCTTTACCTGCAGGAATTTGCAGCTTAACCAATTTAATAACTTTCTTTGCCATGATTCACACCTCCTTGACGTGATATACAAGCAGCCTGTTGTCAAGCGCTTGTGCGAGTCCCCAGGCGATTAAACCTTTTCTACTTGAGTATAGTCAAGCTCAAGCGGGGTTTCTCTACCAAACATGTTGACGTGAACCTTTAGCTTCGCCTTGTCGAGCAGAATTTCTTCTACGGTTCCGACAAAGTCTGCAAAAGGACCTACTTTGACGCGAACAGTTTCTTTCAGCTCAAACTCAATCTTAGGCTTAGGCTCTTCCATTCCCATATGCTTCAGAATTTGATCTACTTCCTCTGGCAAAAGAGGGGTTGGTTTGGAACCTGAACCAGTCGACCCTACGAAACCCGTAACCCCTGGCGTATTGCGAACAACGTACCAAGAATCATCCGTCTGGATCATCTCCACGAGCACGTAGCCAGGATAAACCTTGCGTTGAACGGTTTTGCGCTTTCCGTCCTTCTCTACGATCTCGTCTTCCATCGGAACGAGCACACGAAAGATTTTATCCTCCATGTTCATCGATTCGACGCGACGCTCCAAATTTGCCTTGACCTTGTTTTCATAGCCAGAATACGTATGCACGACGTACCATCTTTTTTCCATCACAAATCCACCTTTGGGCTTTCGTTAGACAATTAGATCTACGAGAGCTGAAATCCCGATGTCTAGGAGCCAGAAGTAAATCGTCACAGCAATAACCGTCACGAGAACAACGAGGGTATAGCTCGTCAATTCCTTACGACTAGGCCAACGGACTTTTTTAAGCTCTGCCCAACTGTCAGCAAAAAAACTAAACGTCGTACTAAAGCCTTGTTTCACTTTCGCTAAAAATGTCACGTTCACACCTCCAATTGACTATCTCGTCTCGCGATGAGGAGTCTGCTCGTTACAGAACTTGCAAAACTTCTTCAACTCGATGCGGTCGGGGTGATTGCGTTTGTTTTTAGTTGTCGCATAGTTTCTCTGTTTGCAGTTTGTGCATGCCAGCGTGATGATAACCCGCATTGAATAACACCTCCCGAACTGCTAAAAAATACGAATCCTACTTTATCGCCAAGTCAAAAGTTTTAACCATAACGAAAAAACCTTTTTCAAGGCCTACCTAAACACTTTAGCACAAGGCATTCGCCATGTCAACGTAAAACAACGGTCTCGGGTGTACAATTTCGTTGCCGAATTTTAGCAAAAGCATACTGGCCCAGCTTTTCTAGCATCAACTCTCTGTAACCAGTATCGGCCAAATATAGTGAAACTTAAACCAATGGACTGTCTTCAATGCCCGAAAAGTTCAGACAGCAAAGACAGTCCATCGCTTGATGATATAAATATCATGATTACATATGCTCTGTCGTATCGCGAACCTCTAAATATTTTTCAAGCTTGCGCTTGACGCGCTGCAAGGCATTGTCGATTGATTTGACATGACGATTGAGATCAACAGCAATCTCCTGATAGGAACGTCCATCCAAATACAGCATCAGCACCTTGCGCTCGAGGTCGCTTAAAATTTCCGCCATTTTGTCTTCAAGTCCCGAGAACTCTTCCTGATTAATAATCAGCTCTTCTGGATCCGACACTCTAGTACCACATATCACATCTAATAGTGTACGGTCGGAATCTTCATCATATATCGGCTTGTCCAAAGAAACATAGGAATTTAGAGGAATATGCTTTTGGCGAGTAGCGGTTTTAATCGCGGTAATGATTTGACGTGTTATGCAAAGCTCAGCGAAGGCTTTAAAGCTTGACAGCTTGTCTCCCTTATAATCGCGAATTGCTTTATATAAGCCTATCATTCCTTCTTGAACAATATCTTCACGATCAGCACCAATGAGAAAGTATGATCTGGCCTTCGCGCGAACGAAGTTTTTATATTTATTGATCAAGAATTCCAGCGCTATACTATCGCCTTCACGGACGGCTTCAACAATTTCCTCGTCCGTATTATTGTCATATTCAAGCGTACTCCATTCTTTGAGGTCGATACTCATACCCCATCCCTCCGGCCTGCAAGGCGTACACCGCTAGATTTGTATGCTCAAAACATAGAGACAGTATACATGATAGTAGCCTTTTCAGTCAACCAAACGACGCCTTTTTGCAGCATAGTTATTATCAAAAATAACACATTCTGTAAATATCGTGATAGGTTTTACGTTTTCTTGCTATCCTTCTGCTTCTTGTCCTGTTCTCCTCGGCGCAGCTTTTCGAGCTTTTGCCATACCTCATCGTTGATGCGCGCATCAATGGAATGCCGCTTCTTGACGGATGGAGTTGCAATCGTATGCTTAATCGCTTTATGGTTTTCTTTAATTTCAATCAAAAGCTCGCGCGCTGACATCCGCAATGCGCCTTTGCCGAATATGACATGCTGCTCCGTCATATCACTTGTAGCAACATACACATTGCGGCGGCGGCTGATCCATTCCGAGCAAATGCGCTCAATGCATTCGTCCGCAGTTTCCTTCTCGCGCGTGTACACAACAGTCAGCTTATGCTGGCGATAAGTGGCGCCTGCGCCAGGCATTTGATGCGCATCAAATACAACAAACACCTTCATCCCCGAAAAACCTTGAAAATCAGCCAGCATATCCAGCAATTGATCACGCGCATCCTCCAGGGAATGATCCTTCAAACGGTTCAGCTCCGGCCAAGCGCCGATCATGTTGTAACCATCCACTAAAAGCACATCGTTGCGTCTATTAAACATATGCTAAAGTCCTCTGCGTTGTCTTAGCACCTCATACATCAGCACGCCCGCAGCGACGGATGCATTCAAGGAATTCAATCGTCCAGCCATCGGCAGCTTGACAAGAAAATCGCATTTATCCTTGATCAGGCGGCCAATTCCTTTAGCTTCATTGCCAATAACGAGCGCCAGCGGCATATCAAATGATTGCGCATATACATCAGCATTCGCAGCAACATCGGCACCTGCAATCCAAATGCCCTGCTCCTTCATATAGTCGATCGTTTGCGCCAGATTGGTTACGCGCGCCACAGGCACATGCTCTGCTGCGCCAGCAGATGTCTTCAGCACCGTTGCAGTCAGGCCAACTGAGCGGCGCTTCGGTATGATGACCCCATGCACGCCAGTGCACTCCGCCGTTCGCAAGATCGAGCCCAAATTATGCGGATCCTCAATCTCGTCAAGAATAAGAAAAAACGGCGTTTCCGCCTTAGCACCCGGGATGGCCAGCAGTTCATCCAGTTCTACGTAATGGGCTGCTGCAGCCTGGGCGACGATGCCCTGGTGATTCAAGCCAGGTGCAAGCTGATCCAGCTTGCGCTTGTCAACCATTTGCACAATGACACCGTGCTTTTTCGCTTCTCCGATAATCGAGCTGGTCGCATTTTTCTGCGCGCCCTCTGCAATCCATATTTTATTTAGCTCGCGGCCAGAACGCAGTGCCTCCAGCACAGGATGCTTGCCTGCAATTAAGCCTTCGATGTTATGATCTTCCGCCATCAATTTCATCCTTTCCGTTCATTGCTGAAGGTTCTCCAAGTCCGATACGAAACAGCTCCGTAATACGCTCAATTCGATCTTCAAAGTATAAATAGCCGATTAAGCATTCGAATGCAGTTGCATGCCGATAATCGATCATATCGGCATTTTTCGGGGGCGCGCCGGATTTGGCGTTGCGCCCCCGCTTTACTACATGCTCTTCCTCCTCGGTCAAATAAGGCAGCAGACGCTCCAGCGTTGCCCGCTGCGCCTTGGCAGAAACGAGCCCTGTCGCTGCCTTATGCATAACATGCGATTTGTTGTTAGGCTGAGACAGAACATACTGCCTTACAAGCAGCTCATAAACTGCATCGCCCATATAGGCTAAAGCAACCGGGTTCATGAGCGATGCCTGCTTGCTTGGCTTGTGTATTGCAAATCTATTATCCATTATTCACACTCACTTGCGGCGCCAGCGAATACCTTGTGGCGTATCTTCCAGCACAATATTCATCGCTTGCAGCAAATCACGAATTTCATCCGCTCTTGCCCAATTTTTATTCGCTCTGGCCTCGGTGCGCTCGGCGATTAGCGCCTCCACCTGAGCATCGAGACTTAGCTCCTCTGCTTGCTCCGGCAGCAAGCCAAGCACCGCATCCAGACGCTCAAAGCTTGCTTTCAACGCCTGCAGCGAAGCGGCGTTCAAATCCGCTGCCTGCATTTGTGTATTGGCCAGCGAAACAAGCTCGAACAAGGCAGTTATCGCGTCTGGCGTATTGAAATCATCATTCATCTTGTCGCTGAACAATTGTTCGATTTTAACCAGCTCGGCGGTCAGCTCAGCCGAAACAACTCCCGCTTCAGCTTGCTCAGTCTGATTTAGACGATGCTGAAGATTGGTGTAGCAATTGCTGATGCGCTCGACACTGTTAATGGCCTGCGCCACCGTGTCATCGCTGAAATTAAGCGGGCTGCGATAGTGAGCGGCAAGCATAAAATAACGAATCGCCTGCGGCTTCACCTTTTTCACGATTTCACGCACCGTAATGCCGTTGCCGAGCGATTTGGACATTTTTTCATTGTTAATATGGATGTAGCCGTTGTGCATCCAGTAATTGGCAAGCGGTTCGCCGGTAAGGCTCTCCGACTGCGCCACCTCGCATTCGTGGTGCGGGAATTGCAGATCGAGCCCTCCTCCGTGAATGTCAAGCGTATTGCCCAAATATTTGCGCGCCATTGCTGAGCATTCAATATGCCAGCCCGGACGACCCTTGCCCCACGGACTTTCCCAATTTACTTCACCCGGCTTGGCAGCTTTCCACAGTACAAAATCTTGCGCATCCTGCTTGCGTTCATCAACCTCAACACGAATGCCAAGCTGCAGCTCTTCCAGATTTTGATGAGACAGCTTGCCGTAATCGGAGAAGGATGCCGTTTTGAAATAAACGTCGCCGCTGCTTTCATAGGCATGCCCTTTGTCAACCAGCTCAGCGATAAATGCAACTACGTCCTCAATATGGTCTTTTACGCGCGGATTCATACTGGCGCGACGAATGCCGAGCGCCTCAATATCCTCATAATAGGCATCAATAAAGCGGTCGGCCACCTCCTGCACGCTAACGCCAAGCTCATTTGCTTTTTTGATCAGCTTATCGTCAACATCCGTAAAGTTGGAAATGTAATTAACCTGATAGCCTGCATACTCCAAATAACGTCTCACGACATCAAAAAAGATTGCCGGACGAGCGTTGCCGATATGAATATAATCGTATACAGTAGGTCCGCATACATACATCCGTACTTTACCCGCTTCGATCGACTTGAATGCTTCCTTTTGCCGTGTAAGTGAATTGTAAATGACTACTGACATGATGTTACCTCCGACTCATTAGTCTTCTTGATTATGATCGAGCTGTCCATTTTCCTTGGCAGCATAATCGTTCAATCGCTTCTGCTGCTGCTCGACAGCGAGCTTTAGACGGTCAACTTCATTTTGCATCTCACGCAGCATTTCGATAATCGGGTCTGGAAGCTGCGTATGATCAAGGCGATCGCGTACCTTCTCTCCGTTGCGCTTCACGATTCTTCCAGGGTTGCCGACAACTGTACAGTTGTCCGGAACCTCGCGCAGCACAACTGCATTGGAGCCAATATTCGAATTGTTGCCAACTCTAAAGGATCCGAGTACCTTGGAGCCAGATCCGATTACAACATTATTGCCGATTGTCGGATGGCGCTTGCCTTTCTCCTTGCCTGTACCTCCCAAGGTTACCCCTTGATAAATGACGACATCATCACCAATCACGCAGGTTTCGCCAATTACTACGCCCATGCCATGGTCAATAAATAAACGCTCGCCAATTTTGGCGCCAGGGTGGATTTCAATGCCTGTAAAAAAACGACTCACCTGTGAAATAATGCGCGCAAGCGTAAACCACTTTCTGTTATAGCATGCATGAGCGATACGATGCGCCCAGATGGCATGAAGCCCGGAGTACGTAAAAATAACCTCGAATTTGCTTCTTGCCGCCGGGTCGTTGTCAAATACAGCCTGCACGTCTGATTTCAAATGCCGAAACATGCTTCTTTCCCCCTAATTGCTCGTGACCACCTCATAGAACTAACATATAAAAAAGCCTCTGCAGCAATTCGCTGCAGAGGCGTCATAAGTCGCGGTTCCACTCTGCTTAATAGTATGGTGCTTTAACAGCAGCAGCATCCTATTATCTCCACATCCTTAACGCAGATGATACGTTGCCGCCTACCCTGTTGCATAGCGCAACAGCTCGGGACAAAGCTCCCAGGTGCAATTCAGTTACGACGAAGAGGCAATTTCCAGCCGCTATAGCGTTTTGCATATTTGGCCATGCCAAGCGCTATACGATTGCCTTCTCTGAGCATCGCTGCATAACATACTAGTCCTGTTCAAAGCTTATCCAATGCTATGTTGTTCAATCATGATAAGTATAACGAAACGAATCGACAGTGACAAGACCCTCTTGTCGCCAGCGTCAACCATTATCGTTATAAGCGGTTAGCCAATGTGAGCAAGCACGTGTAAAGGCAGCAAAGGCTTGCCTTTACTTGCCAAGGCGAGCCTGCAATCGAGCAATCACTTTCTCCTTGCCGAGCAGGACAAGCGACTGATTCAAGTCAGGACCGTGTGTTTGGCCTGTAATCGCCGCGCGAATCGGCATAAACAGCGACTTGCCCTTGCAGCCTGTTGCTTTTTGCACAGCCTTGATCATCGTTTTTATGCCATCCACCGTAAATTCAGCTGCGTCAGCTTGCAGCTCCGCCAAAAAGGCAGCAAGCACAGCAGGAGCTGTCTCTTCCGCAAGCACCTTGGTCGCTTCAGCCTCATCATGAACCTGCTGCGCGAAAAACAGCTTCGTATGCTCGATAATTTCGGAGGCGCTGCGCAGCTTATCCTGATGCAGAGCTACTAGCGCAGTTACCCATTCCAGCTTGGCTGCATCCGGCTCAGCTTCGATCAAGCCGGCTTTTTGCAAATACGGCAGGCATAACGTTACGATGCGGTCCACATCAGCAGCCTTAATATATTCATTATTCATCCATGCCAGTTTTTGTGTATCAAAAACAGCCGGGCTTTTGCTCAAACGCGCCGCATCGAATACTTCAATCAGTTGCTCACGAGTAAATATTTCCTGTTCGCCCTCTGGCGACCAGCCGAGCAGCGCGATAAAGTTGAACAGCGTTTCCGGCAAATAGCCAAGCTGATCATACTGCTCAATAAATTGAATAATCGACTCATCGCGCTTGCTCAGCTTCTTCTTCTGCTCGTTCACGATCAGCGTCATATGAGCAAACTGTGGCGGCTCCCAGCCTAGCGCTTCATAAATCATAAGCTGTCTTGGCGTATTCGAGATATGATCCTCGCCGCGCAAAACATGACTGATTTTCATCAAATAATCGTCGATTACAACCGCAAAGTTATAGGTCGGGATGCCATCCTTTTTCACAATTACAAAATCGCCCATTTCAGCGGTATCGAACGAAATCGTTCCTTTTACCATGTCATGGAACGTATAGGTGCGATTTTCAGGCACTTTAAAGCGAATGCTCGGCACTCTTCCTTCAGCCTCATAAGCTGCAATTTGCTCCGCTGTCAAATTGCGGTGCTTGCCGGAATAACGCGGCGTCTCGTTGCGAGACAGCTGCTCCTCGCGCTCTTTTTCAAGCTCCTCTTCCGTACAGTAGCAGCGATAGGCCAAGCCGCGATCAAGCAGCTCCTGCCAATATGTTTTATAAATATCAAGCCGTTCGGTTTGACGATAAGGGCCATACGGTCCGCCAATATCTACACTCTCATCCCAGGTTACGCCCAGCCATTTCAAATATTTAAGCTGGCTTTCCTCTCCCCCGGCAACATTGCGCTTTACATCGGTATCCTCGATACGAATAACGAGCTTGCCACCTAAATGGCGAGCAAATAAATAATTGAATAAGGCCGTTCTTGCATTACCGATATGTAAATGCCCAGTTGGCGATGGCGCATATCTGACTCTAACCTCTGTTGACATTAATGGTTCCTCCTAAAAACTTTTTGGATTTCCTCTTCCAAATAAAGGTTCAAAAGCTTGGCTTTCAGTACCAAGAAGATGGAATGATACTAGAAAACGAGGAGCACAGCGTACGGTCTTGGTACGTGAGCACCGCAGTTTTCGGTAGCATTTCATATTCGATGCCGAATAAGCTGCAACGCCCTACTTCGTAATCAAAGTCATGCTTTTGAATTTCCTCTTCCAAATAAAGGTTCAAAAGCTTGGCATTCAGTACCAAGAAGATGGAATGATACTAGAAAACGAGGAGCACAGCGTACGGTCTTGGTACGTGAGCACCGCAGTTTTCGGTAGCGTTTCATATTCGATGCCGAATAAGCTGCAACGCCCTACCTCGTAATCAAAGTCACGCTTTTGAATTTCCTTTAATAAGGCATACTACCGCTTGCGAAGCAATCCCTTCTCCTCTGCCCGTAAATCCGAGCTGCTCAGTCGTCGTCGCCTTGACGTTGACCTGCGATGGCTCAGCACGCAATACATTGGCGATAACTTCAATCATCGCTGGAATGTAAGGCAGCATCTTCGGCTTCTGCGCAATAATTGTAGCATCTACATTGCCCAGTTGGTAGCCTCTTTCCTCAACCATCTCCCATACCTTGCGCAGCAGCTCTACGCTGTCAGCATCCTTATAGGCGTCATCAGTATCCGGGAAATGCTTCCCGATATCTCCCAAGGCAAGTGCGCCTAGTATCGCATCGGTAATCGTATGCAGCAACACATCCGCATCAGAGTGCCCCAGCAAGCCTTTCTCATACGGAATCTGTACACCGCCGATAATTAACGGCCTGCCTTCCACCAGTTGATGCACATCAAAGCCTTGTCCTACTCTAATCATTGTCTTTTCCCCTTTCTGCGCTTGCAGACTGCCGCTGCTGAAGCAGCAGCTCCGCCCACGGCAAATCCTCAGGTGTCGTAATTTTTATATTGGTATACTCGCCTTCTACTACTACGACACTCGTTCCTCTCCATTCAGCAACACTGGCATCATCCGTGCCCAGCATGCCTTCGCGCTCCGCTGCTTCATGAGCCTCCAGCAAAACATCAAGACGAAAAGCTTGTGGGGTTTGAATTGCCCACAAGCTCTTGCGATCAGGAGTTGCTGTAATGATACCTTCACTATTCACTTGCTTGATTGTGTCCTTGACAGGGACAGCCAGCACCGCGGCATGGTGCTGCTCTGCAGCCCGACAGCAGCGTGCTACTGCCTGCTCCGTCACGAACGGACGAACGCCGTCATGAACCATAACCCATTCCGCTTCCATCATTTTTAATCCGGCATGAACGGAATGCTGCCGCTCGGCACCGCCTGTAATAACCGCCTTCACCTTCGTTAAGCTGTACTGCTCGCACCATAAACGGCAGCGGGCTATGTCGTCTGCGCCGACAACCAACACAATTTCATCAATAAAGGTCATGGCTTGAAAGCTTTGTAGCGTATGTACAACAATAGGCTTGCCGCCTAACTGTAAATATTGCTTGCTTTCCTCTGTTCCCATTCTTTTGCCGCGACCAGCGGCAACGATGACAACTCCCCACCGTTTCATCATTGTGATACCTGCCTTAAGCTATTCTTTGCAATCTAGGTTGCATCAATAGTATAATCATACCTTGTTACAGCGCTTTTTCCAACAGCTTTGGCTTGGCAAATATCATTCTTCCTGCAGAAGTTTGCAGGACGCTGGTGACCAGCACCTCCATCGTATGCCCGATATAGTCTCTGCCGCCCTCTACCACGATCATTGTGCCGTCGTCGAGATAGGCTACACCCTGTCCGTGCTCCTTGCCATCCTTGATCACTTGAACGACAATTTCCTCGCCTGGCAGCACGACCGGCTTTACCGCATTGGCCAGATCATTAATATTCAGCACAGATACGCCCTGCAACTCGCACACCTTGTTCAGGTTGAAATCATTGGTAACCACTTTGCCTGACAATAGCTTAGCCAGCTTGACGAGCTTGCTGTCTACCTCATTATGCTCCTCGAAGTCACCCTCATAAATCAAAACATGAACGTCAAGCTCCTTTTGGATTTTGTTCAAAATATCAAGCCCGCGTCGGCCGCGATTGCGCTTCAGCAGATCGGACGAGTCAGCAATATGCTGCAGCTCCTCCAGCACAAACTCCGGAATGACAAGCGTCCCCTCGATAAAGCCCGTTTTGCAAATATCGGCAATTCGCCCATCGATAATGACGCTCGTATCCAAAATTTTATGCTCCTCATAGCCCTTTACCTCACCTGCAGCAGCTACCACTTTAGGCTTTTCCAGCAGATGCTTGACCGCTTCGGCAAGCTCATCCTGCTTGCCTACCGCTATCTTCATGCCAATATATCCGCAGACACAGGCTATGACGATCGGCACCAGCTTCCACAGTCCGCCAAGCATCGCGATCGCAGGATATATTAAAGCAGCAAAGCATAGACCGATTACTAGTCCGCCTACCGCAGACAGAAGCTGACGGAGCGGCATTCCTTCCGTCTGCTTCACGCCACTGTTCATAAGCTGCAAGATCGGCTTGGCAAAAATTGTGGACAGCATCCATCCTAGAAATGCTCCAATTGCTACATTCATGTAATAAGTGCCCGATTGCTGTAGGAAAGGATTCGATGAGCCGCTCCAAGCAGGCGTAGCGTGGAACCAGCTGGAAAATTCCGCCCCTATCATTGCACCACTACAAATCCCTATTATCGAAATTAATTTTTTCATAGGTTTCACCTCCATTACAATTATTAGCAACTTTTCCAAGAGCTAATCCTTGTAACAGAAAGAAAGTTACACAAAGTGGAAATTTTCATTTCGTTTGTTTATAATAAACTCAATCCAATCTCAATAGGCAGGTGAACGTTGTGTCTACTCATGCTTTAGAGCAGTTTCAGGAACAAGTTTCACAATTGTTATTGCGCCATCGCAGCGTGCTTGATATTATGTCCAAGCTTGATCAAACGAGCGCCTCCATCAATCGTACGGTGACGAAGTCAATCACAGACTGCGGGTGTATTGAGCTTCATGCCTCCAAGCAGCCGTTTCACGAGGTGGATTCATTAGATGTTGCACAGCAGCGCATTACCAATCATGTAACTGGTGAATTATGCGAGCATTGCAAGGAGCTTGTACAGCAAGCGATTGGAAGCAATTTATTTTATTTGACTGCACTTTGCACCCAGCTTGATATTAAGCTGCCCGAAGTTTTGGAGCAGGAAGCACAAAAGTGCAATACGCTTGGTTTGTTCAATCTAACATAAACTACTCCTATCGCGACGCAGCGAAAGTAGCGACTCGCGCATAGAGAAAATGTGATTGTCGAAAAAACAAAGCAGCCGCAGCGATTTGCTACGGCTGCTTCGCTATTATGCGTCTGGTAGAATCTGATTACGCATGCTTTTCAGACTTTTCGTCTTCCTGTGCCTTGCGTTTTTTACGCTTAATCCGGCGATCAATTGTTTTTTTCAAGCCATACAGTGCATACAGCATTAAAGGAATAAAAAAGACTTGAGATAAGTACTCTTCAAACAATATACCTACAACAAGCGCAATTACAATAATGATTGGAACAATCCATAGTGTATTTTTCGGAATGCCGATGCTTTTAAAGCTTGGATAGCGAATATTGCTTACCATCAGCAAGGCAAGCACGACGGACGTGCATATAAATACAATCGGCGCAACATCCTCCTTAAATAAGGCAACCGTTGCCAGTATGCAGCCTGCTGCGGGAATAGGAAGCCCTGTAAAGCTTCCGGGACTGCAATCCTTTACATTGAAGCGGGCTAAACGCAGCGCCCCGCAAATTGGGAACAGCGCAGTTACAACCCACGATATAGCAGGAGATACATCCTGCAATGCAACCACATACATAATAAATGCCGGTGCAACGCCAAACGATATAATATCAGCTAATGAATCCAACTCTTTGCCGAATGCGCTCTGCGCATTCAAGGCGCGCGCCACTCGACCATCAATGCCATCTATCAGCATGCCGATAATGACCATAATCGCCGCCAGGCCAGAGTAGCCATTAAACACCAACAAAATTGAAATTACGCCGAGACACAGGTTGCCAAGCGTAAGGAGACTCGGTATTGACTTAATCATTTTCTCCACCTCATCTTTTCCATACCACCCACGACATACGTGATGATAATGCCACACATCCCACTAATTGTAGGGGTTTTAGATTTGTCTGTCAATGAACACCTGCTCCTGTATTCGTTTTAAACCGTCACGAATCGATCTGGCCCTTACCTCGCCTATGCCTTCCACAGCATCCAATTCGTCGGCAGATGCCAATAATATAACCGAAAGCTTGCCAAACCTTTCTACCATATTATTCATAATCGTTTGCGGCAAGCGCGGAATTTTAGCGAGTATTCGATAGCCTCTTGATGATACCGCTTCATCTCCCTGCAGCACAGTAGAGGAATAACCGAGCAGCTTTACAATATTTAAGGCATCAAGCAGCTCCTCATTGCTTAAACGCTTCAAATTTGCCTGCAGCTCAGACAGCTTGCTAGGTGTATACTCGCGAATATAATCGGCCATCAAGCGGTGCCCTTCTTCCTCAAGGCCAACAATAAGCTCCTCCATTTGCATACGAATCAATCGGCCTTCGGTTCCCAATTCGTTGACATAGCGCAATATCTCTTTCTTAATGCGCTGCAAAAGCTCCCAGCGCTGCAGCACATAAGCGACCTCCTGCAGCGTAACGAGCTCTTCAAACTCCAAAGCAGACAAATTGGTCAGCGCTTGGCTCAGAACGCTCTGATAGCGCTCTAAAGTACGGATCGCCTGATTCGCCTTCGTTAAAATAAAGCCCATATCCTTGAGTGAATAGCGAAGATTGCCCTGGTAAAGCGTAATTACATTCCGCCGCTGCGAGATCGACACGACCAGCTTTCCTGTTTGCTTCGCTACACGCTCTGCTGTACGATGGCGAATACCGGTTTCAGTGGATGGAATCGAGCTGTTCGGGATCAATTGCGTATTGGCATATAAAATGCGCTTTAGATCCTCGCTCAAAATAATAGCGCCATCCATTTTGGCAAGCTCATATAAATAGTTGGGCGAAAAGTCACAATTAATCGAAAATCCGCCGTCGACTACGTCCATCACTTCTTCACTGTAGCCGACTACGATAAGCGCTCCAGTTTTAGCACGCAGCACATTTTCAAGCCCATCTCGAAAAGGGGTTCCTGGTGCTACGAGTTGTAATAAATTGTTCATCGTTTCCTGCTGATTGCTTTCCTTCATGCTGGTCCCCCTTATTCTAAGGCTGCTCGCAATGCTTCTGACACAGTGCTAACTCCAATAACTTTAATATCGGCTGGAGGCGTCCAGCCTTTTAAGCTTTTTTCAGGCATAATGACGCGTTTAAAGCCCAGCTTGGCAGCTTCCTTCACGCGCTGCTCCGCACGAGCAACCCCTCGCACCTCGCCTGTCAGCCCGACCTCGCCGAAAATAACATCATCCGGCTTCGTAGGCGCATCCTTAAAGCTTGAAGCGATACATACAGCCGCAGCCAAGTCAACTGCCGGCTCATCGAGCTTAACACCGCCCGCCACATTTAGATAAGCATCCTGCGTTTGTAAAAACATGCCGATCCGCTTTTCAAGCACTGCAATAATTAACGACATGCGATGATGATCAATGCCTGTGGACATACGACGCGGCGATGGAAAATGTGTAGGTGATACTAGTGCCTGCAGCTCAACAAGCACGGGGCGCGTTCCTTCCATGCTCGCGACTACCGTCGAGCCGGAAACACCGAGCGAGCGCTCTGAAAGAAACAGCTCCGAAGGATTGCTAACCTCGCGCAGTCCTTCCTCTCCCATTTCAAATATGCCAATTTCATTCGTTGATCCGAAACGATTTTTTACCGCACGCAGCAGGCGGTAGGAATGATGGCGCTCTCCTTCAAAATAAAGCACGCAATCGACCATATGCTCAAGCAGGCGCGGTCCGGCGATTGCGCCTTCCTTGGTGACATGCCCGACAAGCACGGTTGCAATTCCCTTTTGCTTGGCGACGCGCATAAAATTAGCTGTGCATTCCCGTACCTGGGCAACACTGCCTGGCGCAGACTCTACGCCCGGATCATAAACCGTCTGAATCGAGTCGATAACGAGAAAATCAGGGTTCATGTTATCGATCGCATCATTAATATGCTCCATATTCGTTTCGCATAGTACGAATAAATGCTCTGACAAAGCGCCAAGTCGATCCGCTCTCAGCTTTGTCTGGCGGATAGATTCCTCACCCGATATATATAGCACCTTCAAGTCTTTAATTGCTAAAGCATGTGAGGTTTGCAGCAAAAGCGTTGATTTACCTATCCCTGGATCGCCACCTACAAGAATAAGCGAGCCTGGAACAACACCTCCGCCCAGTACGCGATTCAATTCCTGCATTGCGGTTTCAATCCGTGGTTCCTTCCCACTTTCTATATGTATGATGGATGTCGGTGTTTCTTTCGTATGAATTCCCGCCAAGCCAACGCCTTTTGTTTTGGAAACTGTTTCTTTGAATTCGACCATGGTGTTCCATGCCTGACAGCCAGGACATTTCCCCATCCAGCGCGGCGATTCGGTGCCGCATTCTGTGCAGGCGAATTTCACTTTAGTTTTAGCCATGCCAAGCTCCTTCTTACACCTGAATTTTCCATAGTTTCATCTTCCTCATTCATCTTATCATTATCGAGCCAGTTGCAAAAGGGATAATCACCATAACTTTTTTAACAAAAAAAGCAAGCACCCCAACTGCTCCCGGGATGCTTGCCTATTATTTTATATAAAGCTGTTATTCGACTGAAGCTTTAATGTTTTTATTTACAACCAGCTCGCCGTCTTTTTCATCGATTACAAAGCTGTCGCCTTTTTGAATCAAGCCCATAAGCAGATCCTCGGATAGACGATCCTCAATATGCTTTTGAATCGCTCTGCGCAGTGGACGAGCTCCGTACTGCGGATCGAAGCCTTCCTTGGCAAGGAATTTCTTCGCACCATCGGTAAGCGTAAATTCAATCTCCTGCTCCTTCAAGCGTTTCGCAAGATCATCAGCCATTAGTGTTACGATTTCAGCGATATGCTCCTCTTCAAGTGAATGGAACACAATCGTTTCATCGATACGGTTAATAAATTCAGGACGGAAGCTCTTTTTCAGCTCAGCAAGCACTTTATCCTTCATCGCTGTAAACTCGCGTCCAGAATCCTGCACCGCTGTAAAGCCGAGTGTTGAGTTGCGTTTGATCTGATCCGCACCGACATTGGATGTCATAATAATTAATGTGTTGCGGAAGTCGACCACGCGGCCTTTGGAATCAGTCAAGCGGCCATCCTCCAGCACCTGCAGCAAAATGTTAAACACTTCAGGATGCGCCTTCTCGATTTCATCCAGCAATACAACAGAGTATGGCTTGCGGCGAACTTTCTCGGTTAGCTGACCGCCTTCCTCATAGCCTACATATCCCGGAGGCGCTCCAACGAGGCGAGAAGTTGCATGCTTTTCCATATACTCTGACATATCAATGCGGATTACGGCATTTTCATCACCGAACATTGCTTCTGCCAGTGCGCGCGCCAGCTCGGTTTTACCTACGCCAGTCGGTCCAAGGAATATAAAGGAGCCAATTGGACGCTTCGGATCCTTCAATCCGGCACGAGCGCGGCGAATTGCGCGAGAAACTGATTTCACCGCTTCTTCCTGACCGATTACGCGATCATGAAGAATGCTTTCCATTTTCAACAGACGCTCAGTTTCTTCCTCTGCCAGCTTGACAACCGGAATTCCCGTCCAGTTTGCTACAACCTGTGCAATATCGTCAGGCGTTACCTCGGAATCAGTACGACCTTGTTTTTCCTTCCACTGGTTTTTCGTAGTGTCGAGCTCTTCACGAATTTTTTGCTCAGTATCGCGAAGCGCCGCTGCTTTTTCGAACTCCTGGCTTTGTACAGCCGCGTCCTTTTCCTTGCGGATATTTTCAAGGCGAGTTTCCATCTCTTTAAGATTTGGCGGAACAGTATAGGTGTTCAGCCTTACGCGCGAGCTGGCTTCATCAATAAGATCAATCGCTTTGTCTGGCAGGAAGCGGTCCGTAATATAACGGTCAGACAGCTTAACTGCTTGCACGATAGACTCATCTGTAATTTTTACGCGGTGATGCGCTTCGTAACGATCGCGCAAGCCATGCAAAATTTGAATCGCTTCTTCAACAGATGGCTGATCCACTGTAATTGGCTGGAAGCGACGCTCCAAGGCCGCGTCCTTTTCGATATATTTGCGATATTCATCAAGCGTTGTAGCACCGATGCACTGCAGCTCACCACGCGCCAGAGCCGGCTTCAAAATGTTCGAAGCGTCAATTGCCCCTTCCGCGCCGCCAGCGCCAATTAGCGTGTGCAACTCGTCAATGAACAGGATGATATTGCCCGCTTGACGAATTTCGTCCATAATTTTTTTCAAACGATCTTCAAACTCGCCGCGATATTTCGTTCCGGCAACAACTGAACCCATATCTAGCGTCATAACGCGCTTGTC
This sequence comes from Paenibacillus montaniterrae, assembly GCF_018403185.1. Classification (GTDB taxonomy): domain Bacteria; phylum Bacillota; class Bacilli; order Paenibacillales; family Paenibacillaceae; genus Pristimantibacillus; species Pristimantibacillus montaniterrae. The sequence goes on along the minus strand of NZ_BOSE01000016.1, from coordinate 3,311 downwards.
GCGCAATGTTTCCGGAATTTCATTGGCGATAATTTTTTGCGCCAAGCCTTCAGCAATCGCGGTTTTACCGACCCCAGGCTCCCCGATCAGAACCGGGTTGTTTTTCGTTCTGCGGCTCAATACTTGAATGACACGCTCAATTTCTTTCGAGCGGCCGATTACAGGATCAAGATTGCTTTCCTTCGCCGCAGCGGTAAGATCTCTAGCCAAGCCATCCAAGGTTGGTGTGCTTACATTTGATGGCGTATGCTGATGGCTGGAAACCGCCTCGCTGCTGCCTAAAAGCTGCAGCACTTGCTGGCGTGCCTTGTTCAGGCTAATCCCCAAATTATTCAGCACGCGCGCTGCTACGCCTTCACCTTCACGAATCAAGCCAAGCAAAATATGCTCTGTTCCAACATAAGTATGGCCCAGCTTGCGCGCCTCATCCATAGAAAGCTCAATCACTTTTTTCGCGCGAGGCGTATAGGCAATATTGTTAGGCTGTTCTTGACCGCGGCCGATTAATGCTTCTACCTCATCCTGGATTTTCTCCAAGCCAAGTCCCAAGCCCTGCAATGCTTTAGCTGCAATGCCTTCACCTTCACGAATTAGTCCAAGTAAAATATGCTCTGTTCCAATATTGTTATGACCAAGACGAACTGCTTCTTCTTGTGCTAATGCAAGCACTTTTTGTGCACGTTCTGTAAATCTTCCAAACATCATGATGTTGCACCCCCATTATCTACTTGTTTATTTAACTGTTCACGAATTAATTCGGCTCTTTTGTAGTCACGATCATCCGGCGAGAGCTTTTCATCATAGCGATGCTGCAAAAAGCCCGGCTGCGTCATAATGAGCAGTTCATTATAAATTTGCGGGGAAACCTGCGGCAAAATATCTAAATCTGCTCCCAGGCGAACATCGGACAAGCGCTGAGCCGCTTCCTTCGAATCTATAATTGATGCATAACGCAAAATACCATAAGAGCGTTTAATACGGTCCTCTAGCCGGCGATACGATTCATTCAATAGCTTGCGTCGCGCAGCTTTTTCATGCTCTATAATTTGTTTGGCAACGCCGTAGAGGTTATCGATTATCTCCTCTTCAGATTGCCCTAGCGTAATTTGATTGGATATTTGAAATAAGTTGCCCAGTGCTTCGCTTCCTTCGCCATACAGTCCGCGCACCGTTAAGCCCACTTGACTGACAGCGGATAAAATCCGATTAATTTGCTGAGTAAGCACAAGTGCCGGCAAATGCATCATGACGGAAGCTCTAAGCCCGGTTCCGACATTCGTTGGACAGGTAGTCAAATATCCTTTATGTTCATCAAAAGCAAATTCAAGTGCCGACTCATAGCTGTCATCAATTTCGTTAGCCAGCTTCCATGCCTCACGAATTTGGAAGCCCGGATGCAGACATTGAATTCGCAAATGATCCTCTTCGTTAATCATAATGCTAATTGCTTCATTGTCGCTTAGCACAACAGCACCCGCACGTGATTCATTAGCCAAATTCGGACTGATCAAATGCTTTTCGACCAATACTCGACGATCAAGCTCGCTTAGTTCCTTAAGGCGAATCGTCGTAAATGGCCCAAAACGATCTAAAACACCAGATTCACTTACTGAAGCAAGCTGCTCCAGCACTTCATTGGCTTGGGCGGTTGTCGCCAATAGCGGAAAAGGTTGATGTCTAAGATTGCGTGCCAGACGTACGCGGCTGCTAATAACTACATCCGAGTCTGGACCAGCATTTTTCATCCAATCGCTTAATGCATCAGATGAAAATCGATATGTTGACACAATGATCACCCCAATCTAGTCTAGATTTAAGAAGATTGCTGCATTTTACGCTCAAGCTCGCGAATTTGATCTCGAACGGTAGCCGCTTTTTCAAATTCCTCCGCTTCAATATAGCGATGCAGTTCAGCTCTTAGCTGCTCAATTTGCCGCTTGCATTGAACTCGAAGTCCAGAACGCTTCGGAATTTTCCCACTGTGTTCAGTATTGCCGTGAATACGTTTAATGAGCGGATTCAAGCGTTCGCCAAATGCGTTATAGCAATCACTGCAGCCAAATCTGCCGATTTTGCCAAATTGAGCGTAGCTCATGCCGCATGATTCACAGCGCAGTGATTCCTGTGGCTTTAAGCTGTTAAGCCCTTTGCTTGCCACCGTATCAAAATCAAGTATGCCCGATAGTAAGCTATGAATAGAGAAGCTGTTCGGTGCGCCTGGTATTCCTTCGCCCTTCTCTCGCGCGCATACCTCACATATATGAAATTCTGTTTTTTCACCATTTATAATTTTGGTGAAATGCAACGTTGATGGTCGTTTGCCACATTCCTGACAGATCATCGCACTCAACTCCCTTGCCTTATTTCAAAAGCAGTGTAACAAGCATTGCTTTCAGCAATCTTGCGCGAAGCTCATCACGATAAGGTAGCTTTAACGCTAGCGTATCTCGATGGATAGCAATGCGCAGCAAGTTTGCTTCTCGTTTGCTCAGGTGCCCAGCTTCTTCAAGCTGATAAATCAATCCTTCGGCACAGTTTTGATCAATTTGTTGACCTATTGCTTGATCAATATGCAATTGAATGCCTTTTAATGTTGGAAGTTCGACACGCTGAATACGTACATAGCCACCACCACCACGCTTACTTTCGACTACATATCCCTTCTCAAGTGTGAAACGCGTGCTAATGACATAATTAATTTGAGAGGGGACACAAGAAAACTTTTCGGCTAGATCATTGCGCTGAATCTCTACTGCACCATCACCGCTGCTATCGAGCATTTGCTTCAAATACTGTTCAATGAGATCCGATATGTTACGCACTGACCAACCTCCTCCCAGTTCAATTTGTTCATACTTTCAATGTGCCAGGTTCTACTGCCAAGTCTACATTGTACCATCTTGCGTACAATCCTTTTGACTTTGACTTTCTTTGACCTTAATATCATTATACTTAAATATTGAAATTGGTCAATATGTTTTATGCTTATTTATCTGACAATTCAATTTATTCATGCTCTATATATAGGATGATTCTTTATGATTTGAATTATACCTGCTTGCTGTGGAAAATAATTTTATAATCGCTTCTTCTGAGCCTTATCGTTCACTAGATAGATTTTGTCGAACAAAAGCTGGATCATATTCGTCAAAATCCGCAACTGCGATGCATATTTATTGCAAAAAAGCACAAAAAAAGAGCCTACTGCAAAAGCAGCAGACTCTTCTTGCGCTTGGCGATGTCCTACTCTCCCAGGACCCTGCGGTCCAAGTACCATCGGCGCTGAAAGGCTTAACGGTCGTGTTCGAGAT
>NZ_BOSE01000015.1 GCF_018403185.1 Paenibacillus montaniterrae | reverse complement strand
GGTTTAAAAAGGTATCCTTCACAATTATTTAGGCGATTTTTATTTGTCAAGTATTTTTTTGAATGATAACTGTTCATCTATTAAAGTCTTGCTCTTACAATTGTTGGGGCGAACTGCATAAGTCCTGAATTATAGAGTGCGTTTTAGATATAATCTTTTGCGTATCTAATCATAATAGGAAAGCACCTAAGCTGTGTGAATCTTTGTGCTTTCCTATTAAATACTATGAGGAGAAATAGCCCTTTTTAAATATTTTAAAGGCTTCGCCTTCTAACACACCCAATCACTCCAAGATATGCTTTGAAAATTCCAGCGCGCCGCTTCCATTCGCGGTGATCAAATTCTCGTCTCGAACAGACTGAACATTCAATATAATGGGCATCTCCCTTATAGTTAGGAGCTCCTTGTTTCCAATAATACAACGTATTGCCTGTGTGCTTATGATGATCCAAATATCCGTGACTGCCTAAAAATGTGGTAGCGTCACAAATCGCTGCAACTGGAATATCCTTGCTTACACAAGAGTCAACGGTTACCTTTGCTTGCTGTTTCCTTGCTTCTCTCCAACCAGTTCCGCTAGGTATGATTATCATTGCGAGCTCTAAATTTTCATTGAATTGCTTAACACTATAGTCGGGAAGAATCTTTAATCTTCCATCGAAACCTTAGGCTCCAGATCAATCGCAATTGTCTTTATACGATATCCTGTTTCTGGCTTGTTTATATTCTGAGCTGACGTAGCTTGCCCTGCCCCCCAATCTGTGAAACCATCCGTTATAAAAAAGCTCGTCGTTAGCTCTGTGTCAAAGTCATGCCCCTTCGGAAATCAAACGTTTTATATTTGACATACTCGTGTTCAAAGATGTAGGAGATACCCGCTTGGTCAACCAAAGCGTCCATCTGCGTGCGAACATTTTTCTTGGCAAAGGTAATCGGTGGTTGTTGCGGAACCTTATCGAATTAATTGACAAAGGCAAGGAGCATAAGGAGTTTAACACCAGCCTTTGTCTTACGAAATTCGGCTAATTGAAATCGTTACATGCACAAGTAAACCGTTGTCGAGTGTTTATTGCATAAAAAAGCCTAATATTGCATCGTAAGCCGACTTGACGGTAGAAAAGACACTTGGCTACACATTCAAATACACCTCGTAGCGGTTCGGACTCAACGAGTCTTTGCTCGCGATTGAACTGTGAAGCCTAGCTCACGCTGTATGCATCGATCGAGAAAGTCATCAGAGAGATATCGCAAGCCCTTCCCATTGTAACTGAGAAAGTAAAAATAGCTTGAAAATAAACTAGCGTCGCCAGCTTTTTGTATATTATCAAGCTTACGATTAGTCTTGACCAGTTGTAAACGTTTTGTACAAATCGGTCAAATTCATTTACCGAAGAAGTAAGTAGGGTATGATTGACCATGTGAATGATCAATTTCGATAGATTAATGGACAGGGCTACCTACCTCTCCGATCTATTGTAAAGGATTTTTTTGTATTAGATTTTTGTATTAGAAACTCAGGCCTATAAAATGCATCAGAGATTCAGTAAATATTAATGCAACACAGTGAAATCGGCTGTAATGCAAGCTGTCATCAAATTAGACTTTTTCTGTAATATAATATAAAATATAGATGTTATAAATTTACGCAAATCGATTTTTAGCATTCTATTTATTAGAGGTTTTAGCTAGGGGGTTCCTTTCGCTAATAGCGTACTGTGAAAGAAAGGATAAAATAAGAACACTTCTATCTCTCATTGGTCTTTCCTACGTATTGATGGTTCCTTTCTTGAAAAAGACACCCATAACAGCTTTATAAGAAAATACGAAGAGAATCGAATACTTTCTAGTTACTCCGTTAGAAATTTCTACAAAATATTCCACTATCTTTTTTAAAACGACTCCTTTAATTCTTGGTAAAGACTGAATATCTGATCAATATAAGGTGCTGTTAATTGATGAAAGTATTCATATATACAGGGATATTTATGAATCAAGTATTTCATTCTGAGTGAGAAATTTCTTTCGTAAAAGATAGAGTATGTCATATCATGATGAAAAGCGAATAAAAATTGGATAAGTAATTTTCATAACTTTAAATATCTTAAAAGGACGGAAGGAAGGTAAGCATGAAAAAATACAAAGGATACATTATAATTTCAGGTCTTATTATTTTTATTGTAGTGTCTCTTGGAGTAATTTTCGTAAGTTTAGACTTTAGAGACTCTGATCTGTATAAAAAAATTAGAACATATATGATTTTTAGAAATGATGTAAATAAGATATACAAAGACACTCCTTTTATTTTTCAAGCGGGTAAAGAAGTAAAATTAAATAGTATTTTATCTGATGTAGAATCTAAACTAGATGAATTATACGAAACTACACCGTTTTTAGAATTAGCTAAAGAAGGAGATGGCGGAATTATAAAGAATAAAGATGCTCCAATTCTACCGTACTCTTTTCGTTATGATTTATATTCTTATTTATATTCTTCAGCACTTGATATTCCAAAAATGGACAGAATCAGATTAGCGATATATGGTGAAAATGATTCTAACACTGAAAAAGACGTAGATTCTTATATCGATGTTACATTATTTGTAGACGATATAAACTATGGAACTCATAGATTTAAAACTGGCTTATGGGGATACGCTGATTGGTATTCTATTCCTAATGGTTCTATGAAAATTGTTATATCGCAACAGGAAAATACTAACGGTGCAAGTATTAAGGGGATCGGTGCTATTTTAATAGATTAAATTTGATTTTTTACCAAATTTATGATATATTATAAAAAAAAGGAGGTAGATGTTGAATGAAAATTTCAAGACTTGCCATGCTTAGCTTTTCGTTATTGCTTTTACTAACTATTTCAAGCAGCTATGTTTTTGCAGAACAATTGAATTCTAAAGAAGTGCAGCAATTCACTCAAACAGCTAAATCACAAAATTCAGAAGAACTTCAAACAGAAGGGAAACGCATTGAGCTATATAATTCTATTGATCACAACGCTGCGATGCAATTAGCTAATAAGGTATATTCAGAGACACCTTTTATCAAATTAGCTCCTAAAGTAAATGAAAACGATATTGCTACTAACAAAGCTGCAAACTACATGCCTTATTATTTTGATTTTAGTTTTAATGCTTCTTTAACCTCCCAAACTATTACTAATAATACTGCAGGTACAGTCAGAATTACTGCCACGGGATCTTGGGATGACTATCCAAATTATTATTCAGGTACCCAATATGACTACTACGACATCACGCTATATGCTGGATCACAAAATCTAGGAACACATAGATTTTTGACTGGTTCATGGCGACATGCAGACTGGGACAATGTACCAACAGGTAATATCTATTTTGTTATGACAAAAAGCTTTTATACTTACTCGGGCGCTCCATATCCAGGCTACAATGGAACTATTACAGGAAGTGGCGCTGCGCTAAATAACTAATTAGATACTATTTTGTAATTAATTTGTTTCACTTTGTTACTTTCTACTTTTCAAATTAAGTCTTTGAGTCATTAAATAGATTACTAGCCCTTTAAAAAAGCAAGAAGAAAAGCGTTTCGCTTTTCTCCTTGCTTTTTATATAAATGCTTACCGTGTAATCAGAATATATGATCTGTAATGGGAAAAAAGAAATGTAGTTTTTTAGTATCTTGATGCGATTAAGGGTGATAAGGATTCGTAATTTAATGCTCTGTGAAACTCAATAGAAAAAACCCCCAGAGCGAAGTTTAAATATTTACGAGGGGAAATACCCCTTCTTAAATATTTCATACCATTCGTTTAGCGCATCGCCTTCCAACACACCTAATCTTTCCAGGATATGCTTTGAAAATTCCAGCGCGCCGCTTCCATTCGCGGTGATCAAATTCTCGTCTCGAACAGACTGGGCATCAATATAATGGGAATCTCCTTTGTAGTTTGGCGCTCCTTGCTTCAAATAATGCAACGTATTGCCTGTGTGCTTATGATGATCCAAATATCCGTGGTTTCCTAGAAATGTAGTAGCGTCGCAAATCGCTGCAACCGGAATATCCTTGCTTACACAATAGTCAACGATTACCTTTGTTTGCTGATTCTTTGTTTCTCTCCAACCAGTTCCGCCAGGTATGATTAGCATTGCGAGCTCTAAATTTTTATCGAATTGCTCGACACTATAGTCAGGAAGAACCTTCAATCCTCCCATCGAAACCTTAGGCTCCAAATCAATCGCAATTGTCTTGACACGATATCCTGTTTCTGGCTTGTTTATTTCTGAGCTGACGTAGCTTGCCTCCCAATCTGCAAAACCATCCGTTATAAAAATTAGCACTTCTTTCAAAGTGATTCCCTCCCAAAATGTTTTAGTTGCAAATTGATTGTAAACCATCATCACTGACAGTTACGGTCAGTCAAAATAAAAAATCTTTAAGCAAAACTTGAAACAAAAATGAATCACAAGCCGCCTACGAGTTGTATTACACTGACTTTGGAGTGTAATACAACTCGTTTTAGCGATGCAAAGGGGAATAGCTTAATGAAAAGTATGTCTACATGGATGTCTAATGTCGCGCAGAACAGCATGGTCTGCTCGGAGATGCGCTTAGCGAGAAAGCTGCTTATTACGTTACTCATTTTCTCGATGCTGCTCGGCTCACTTGTATCAGCAACGCCTGTCGTTCAGGCTAACGATGATGATCCAATTCCAGCTGAAGCCGCTGGTTGGGTGGTTGTGGAGACAGCAGAGCAATTAGCTTATATCAATCGGCATAGCGCCAACTATGTCGATCGCAATATTCGCTTGACCAATGACATTGATATGACGGGGTACGAATGGGTTCCGTTTGGTGATGAAGCAGTCCCCTTTAGTGGTGTCTTTGATGGCAGAGGACACCAAATTAAAGGTCTCACGATTGACGGCGGTACACTGCAGTTTGCGGGCTTCTTTGGCCGCGTGACCGGCACAATACAAAACTTGGGCGTCTCGGTGCATGTGAGCGGCGGCACCAATCTGGGTGGCTTGGTCGGTTATCTACATGGAGGCAGCATTATTCAATCGTATTCACAGGGTACTGTTATTGGAGGGCATTCTGGCTATGCTGGCTTAAGTGTAGCAGGTGGGTTGGTAGGAGTGGCGAACGGGAATTCAACCATTATCCGTTCTTACTCAACCGCTTCAGTTACGAGCGGCGAAGCGTCCAATCAATATGCTGGGGGGCTTGTCGGATCAAAGGGTGCAGGTACCATACAAGACTCCTATGCGACTGGAGCGGTTTCCCATTCTGGCTCCAACAACTATGTATTTGCTGGAGGGCTGGCAGGGCAGCTCGTATACGGAACAATCTCCAACAGCTATGCAGCAGGAAATGTCATGTCAGCCGAACATAATTCGAGAAGTATAATAGGTGGATTCGTTGGAATTAACACGTGGTCATCAATTGTTGCTTCGTTTTTTGATAATAATTCGACAGCGCAATCCAATGGTATAGGAGGCGAGAATGGAATAAGCCAGCTCACAGGTCTTTCAACGACAGACATGAAGCTCGAATCAAGCTACGGAGAAGAATGGGATTTTACAGATACATGGGCGGTTCACGCTGATGTAAATACAGGCTATCCGTATTTGCTTTCAAATATTTTGACGGATGAGTTGCCAAGGGCGATAAAGGATGCTCCCTATACAATAAAGCTTGAAGCCTTCGATGGCTCAGGTGCAGGTTTAAGCTGGAGCGCTTCAGGGCTTCCACAAGGCTTGGAGGTAACAGTTGATGGCGTTTTACAGGGTACGCCTGTATTAGGTGGGGTATTTACAGTTACGGTTTCTGCTACCGATATCGGGATGAAAACGATTAGCTCTGTTTTAACGCTGTATATAGATGAATATGCGCCGAATATAATTGGCTTTGCAATTAGTCCGGGCAACGAACGGGGGACAACGAAAGTAACTGCTGATACTGGAGGTCAAGGGCATACATTTGCATATGTACTCGGCTCTGATGCAGGCGAGCGACCATTGTTGGGTGATTCGCTTCCTGATACGGCGGCACTGTATACACTAGGAACCGATATAGCTGCTGTCAGTCCAGGTCAGTTTCTTCAAGTATATGAGCTGGATCACGAGCAGCGTATTCATGCATGGAGCAGTATTGAGCTTGCTGAATCCCATATCCAAGATCAAATTCGTGTTACAGGAGTGAGTCTGGATAAGACGGAGCTAGCGCTTGTAGCTGGTGGTCCTTCGCAGAAGTTGACCGCAACTGTAGAGCCGGGGAACGCAACGAATCAAACCGTTACTTGGAGCTCGAGCGACTCAAGAATAGCAGTAGTAAATCTTAATGGAGAAGTTACGCCAATCTCAGAAGGAACAGCGATCATCACAGTTACAACTCGAGATGGAGCATATACTGCCACAGCAACGGTAACGGTACATCCAGCACCGCCAACAGTTGGGACCATTACAGGCAAAGTATACGGTGAAGGAGCTAAACCATTGGCTGGCGCGAAGGTATTGGTTGGCGGCGGTACGGCGGGTGATGGCATGGCGGGAGGTGTCTCGGTAGAAGGCGGCGAAGTAGAGACTACCACCGATGCAGCAGGAAGCTTTGTGCTAGAGAATATAGCGGAAGGCAACCGTCTACTTTCTGTAACAGTAGCGGGCTATATCGAGTATAAGACAACAGTAAACGTCGTAGCAGGAGAGACCACCAATATAGGGCGAATCGAATTAACAACAGCTCCAATCGCGGTAACAAGAGTGAGCCTGGATAAAACAGAGCTATCGCTTGTAGTAGGTGGATCTTCGCAGAAATTGATCGCAACAATAGAGCCAAGGAACGCGACAAATCAAACCGTCACATGGAGCTCTAGCGACTCGAGCATTGCAGAGGTAGGTCAAAACGGTGAAGTTACGCCAATCTCAGAAGGAACAGCAATCATCACAGTTACAACTCGAGATGGAGCATACTCTGCCACAGCAACGGTAACGGTACAGTCAGCACCACCAACAGTTGGCGTAATTACTGGCACCGTGTACGGTGAAGGAGATAAACCATTGGCTGGTGCGAAGGTATCGGTCGTCATTGGCTCCGCTGGCGATGTTTTGGTGGGAGGCGGCGAAGTTGAGACTACCACCGATGCAGCAGGAAGCTTTGTGATAGAGAATATAGCGGAAGGCAGCTATTCACTGACTGTATCAGCAGCAGGCTATATCGAGTATAAGACAACAGTAAACGTCGTAGCAGGAGAGACCACTGATATAGGGCGAATCGAATTAACAACTGCTCCAGTCGCTGTAACAGGAGTAAGTTTGGATAAAACAGAACTAACGCTAGTGGTAGGTGGACCATCACTGGAGCTGAATGTGACTGTAGAGCCAAGGAATGCTACGAATCAAGCAGTTACGTGGAGCTCAAGTGATATGAGCATAGCAGAGGTAGATCAACAAGGCAAAGTCACACCGATCTCCGAAGGAACAGCGATCATCACAGTAACAACCCACGACGGAGCACATACTGCCACAGCAATGGTAACGGTACAGCCAGCACCACCAACAGTTGGCGTAATTACTGGTACCGTGTACGGTGAAGGAGATAGACCATTGGCTGGTGCGAAGGTATCGGTCGTCTTTGGCTCCGCTGGCGATGTTTCGGTGGGAGGCGGCAATGTAGAGACTACCACCGATGCAGCAGGAAGCTTTGTGATAGAGAATATAGCGGAAGGCAGCTATTCATTGACTGTATCAGCAGCAGGCTATATCGAGTATAAGACAACAGTAAACGTCGTAGCAGGAGAGATCACGGATATAGGCCGAATCGAATTAACAACAGCTCCGATTGCTGTAACAGGAGTAAGTCTGGATAAAACAGAGCTAACGCTTGTAGTAGGTGGATCTTCGCAGAAATTGATCGCAACAGTAGAGCCAAGGAACGCGACAGATCAAACCGTCACATGGAGATCTAGCGACTCGAGCATTGCTGAGGTAGATCAAAGTGGAGAAGTTAGGCCGGTCTCCGAAGGAACAGCGACCATCACAGTAACAACCCAAGAGGGAGCATACTCTGCCACAGCAACGGTAACGGTACATCCAGCGCAACCAACAGTTGGCGTAATTACAGGCACCGTGTACGGCGAAGGAGCTAAACCATTGGCTGGAGCGAAGGTGTCGGTCGGCGGCGGTACGTCGGGTGATGGCATGGCGGGTGATGGCTCGGCAGACGATGTCTCGGCGGAAAGCGGCAATGTAGAGACTACGACCGACGCAGCAGGAAGCTTTGTACTAGAGAATATAGCAGAAGGCAGCTATTCACTTATTGTAACAGCAGCGGGCTATATTGAGTATAAGACAACAGTAAACGTTGTAGCAGGAGAGAGCACCGTTATAGGGCGAATCGAATTAACAGCATCTACGATTGCTGTAACAGGAGTGAGCCTGGATAAAACAGAGCTATCGCTTGTAGTAGGTGGATCTTCGCAGAAATTGATCGCAACAGTAGAGCCAAGAAACGCGACAAATCAAGCCGTCACATGGAGTTCTAGCGACTCGAGCATTGCTGAGGTAGATCAAAGCGGAGAAGTTACGCCGATCTCTGCAGGAACAGCTACCATCACAGTAACAACCCAAGATGGAGCACATACTGCCACAGCAACGGTAACAGTGCAGCCAGCGCCGCCGATAGTTGGCATAATTACTGGCACCGTGTACGGTGAAAGAAACACCCCACTGGCAGGGGCGAAGGTTTCAGTAGACGGTAGCTCGGTAGACGGTGGCAAGGTAGAAGTCTTGACCGATTCCGAAGGGGAATTTACGCTAAACAACATAGCTGAAGGTAGCTACGAACTAACGGTAACTGCACCAGGATACAATGAATACACCACAACAGTTAATGTCATAGCAGACAAGACTACCGAAGTAGGACGCATCGTGCTACAGAAAGTCACTCCCCCTGGCCCATCGCCAGGTTGGAATGACCCTCCTGCTTCTTCTCAGGATAGAGAGACGATGTCCATCGTAATCAACGGTAATACCGTTCAAGTAACGGCTAAAAAAGAACAAGATCATGACGGCAGGTCCGTGCTACGCTTAGTGATGGATGACGAACTCATTCAGTCATGGTTTACATCCCCAGAAGAAATCGTTATTGCAATTGATAATGAGGAACCAATTGTAAAGGTAGATCTTCCAGCAGTATCATTAAAAGCACTTTCCGAAGCACAGCCAGATAAATTGATTCGCATTGCCGTCAATGGCGCAAGCTACAGCTTGCCGCTGCATAGCCTTCAGCATGTCCCGAACAGTGCAACGATAACGGCTGCTATTGCAACAATGCCGGATTCTGCCGTATCTGAGCTTGAAGCAGCATTGAATAAGCAAGGGTACACGATGCTGGTGAAGCCGATGAGCTTCTATCTTCTTAGCAACAACAAGGAACTAGATGTGCAAGACATATACATGGAGCGTATATTCTCCCTGGATACCGAAATACAAGCGAATCGTGCAACAGTTGTAAAGGTAGAGGATAACGGAAGGCTGCAGTTTGTTCTTTCCGTATTCGAGACGGGGAAAGCAGCTTTTTACACCTTGCAAAACGGTTGGTTTACCGCAATAGCAACTGAGCGAGCCTTTACGGATACGAAGGGGCATTGGGCGCAAGCCGAAATTGAGCTTCTGGCAAGCAAGCTGATCGTCGACGGCTCCGCTACTAATACGTTTAACCCGGAGCGAAGCATTACTCGAGCTGAATTTGCCGCGTTGCTTGTACGGGCGCTTGGGCTCACTGAAAAACCACAGCATGTCTCATATTCTGACATTCAATCTGAAAATGCTTGGTATGTAGGTGCAATAGGGGCGGCCGCTGCTGCTGGCTTGATTGAAGGATTCTCAGACGGCACATTCCGACCGAATACGTTTATTACCCGAGAGCAGATGGTCGTTATGCTGGGCAGAGCGATCCGATTTACCGGTGAGCTGCCAGCAGCAACAGCAGAAAATTCTCAATTGGAGAGCTTCACTGACTATTCGGAGCTAGCTGACTGGGCCAAGGGAGACGCCGAGCAGCTGCTGGCTGCAGGCATTATCGAAGGCACGGAGGATGCAGCCTTTGCACCAAAGGAGCCTGCAACGCGCGCCCAAAGCGCGGTACTGCTTGTACGAATGCTGCGTTACCTCGACTTTATCAATGAATAGAAACGAAATAAATAAAGAAGCTTCTAGCCCACTTTCGCAATGGTGCTGGAAGCTTCTTTAAGTTTAAATAAAGTAAGGACTTGCGAAATCTTACTTAAAGCTCGTCGCCTTTTTGTTCGCTCGATATTGCGTAGCCGTCATGCCACACACCCTTTTGAAGGTATTGCAAAATTGCTCCACTGTTAGAAATCCAACCTCAGCTGCAATAGCACTCACGGTCATATCAGACTTTTCTAAAAGGCGCAGCGCGGCATTCATTCTGGCCGCAGTCTTTTTTTCCATAAACGATAATCCGTATTGCTTATAGATCGTACGCTCGGTTTGTCTTGTGCTTAATCCAAGCATATCAGCAAGCTGTGAAAGTGTAATTGTTGAGTAATGATAGAGAAAGCTGTTCTCGATAATAATCATACGACGATCATCCAACGACTTAACAGGGAGTTCAGCGACCGCATGCTGCTTATTGGAATACTGTCTAATCGTATTAATTATGATCATTTCTAATATATTGGTTGCCATATGATGCAAGCCAAGACGGTGTCGGGAAAGCTCATTAGCAAGCATTTCGAACAGCTCCATTAAACCATTGCTGTCTGTCCCGATCCAAAATGGGGTGGACACCAGCAACTCGGACAACTCAGGCTCCTTCACTGTTGTTTGTTTGCTAGCGTACGCCGAATCTTGCGATAAAACCTCAAAGAATATGCAGTACTCAGCCATTGGATCGTCCAAATTGGTAATCTGTTCGTGCACGACATTCGGACCAGTCATGAACAACGTACCTGGCTGAATTGGATAACGATTGCCTTGCGCGATCAATTCTCCCCGACCACTTGGTATAAAATGAAGCTCATAACTGCCAAAGCTATGACTGTGCTCCGGCATCGAATGGTAGAAATAACCGAATCTTACATAAAGAACATTCAGTACGAAATGACCAATTTTAAGCTTGATATCCATGTTCCCAATATCGATGGGAGGCAAATTCATGCAGCATCCCTCCTGTAAAAATGCGACATTTCAGTCGGCGATTCGTCGTTTTTATAGATTCATCTACTATGGCTGGCTCCTTATAATTATAACTGAAAGCGATTGCTATACGAAACGATCTATGTGAAATGACGACATCTATAAATTAACAGGAGGAAGATAAGATGACAAAGCTGTCAAGCATCAGCTGCTTGTATCATAAAGGAAACCACGCTTTTTCTTATACGGAAGTTCCCTCTCAAAATCCTGGACATTCCTGGCGGGACGGCATGGTCAGTGGAAATGGCGAAAATGGATATGTCACTTCCGGCGCACCCTATTGTGATACCTTTATATTCCAATATATGTGGAACAACTTCCCGTCAAGCGAGCCAAGATCAATCCCAGAGGAGCTAACAAGTCAGCTGGATGAGGCTAGATACCATGTATTTACATTGAATGATCAGTGGAAAATCAAACATAGCAATGGCGATACAAGAAGGAGAACCTTCTATTACAGCTATCATCCGGCACATCAGCTTCGTCTTGCTGCATCGAAGCAAGGCAAGCTAACCAGCTATGTGAGATGGACAAATTACGAGACGGCGGAGACAGGCGTTCAATATGAAGATGAAGCTGGTGTATGGACACGTACGTCATTCACCTCCAGAGTTGATAATGTATCCATTACAAAAATTACTCAATCTTCGAGCGGAGCCAAAATTAATATGATCATTTCGATTGATGATATATCCGCAATGAGTGGCGCATATGATGGCGCTAGCAAAATTTCGGAGCTGCAGGTCAAGAAGCTGGTTGATTCTGATGCTCAATATATTGCACAGGTTGCCCATTATCCGTCTTATGCTGGCAGCGAGCTGGCTGATGGTGGCTATGCAGGCTTGACAAAAGTTATTGTCGTGAATGGAACAAAGGAGCGCATTAAGCTGGAGGATTCGGGCGAGCCGATGAATGTCGGGAAAGAGCAAAATCCTGCTATTCGAATTATAGATGCCGAGGCTGTTTATTTGATTACGCAAGCTAACCGCACTTTTAATATGGGGAAGATTGAGGATTTTGCAGATGCCTCCTCGTACGAAATCATCGACCAATTGTTAGCGTCTACGAGAGCAGTTGAAGCTAGATACGTTGATTCAGCGGTACAATTCGATTATGATGCAGCGCTTGCAGCACATGCAAGCAAGCATGCGCCCGAGTTCAATGCTGTGCAGTTTCAGCTTGCCGGTGCTGATACCAACAAGTTTGCGGATAATTTGGAATTGATTCGAATGCAGAAGGAAAATCCTGCAACGGTCAATCCTGCATTCCTGAAGCAGGTTTATGATCAAGGAAGATACGCGATGATTTGCAGTGGAGGGGCCAGTGCGCCGCGCTTGTACGGCATGTGGACAGGAGAGTGGAATCCGGGCTGGCGCGCGATCTATACATTGGATGCAAACGTCAATTTGCAGGTGGCCGCAATGAATACCGGGCATCTAAAGTATTCGCCGCTCGGCTATATTACATTTTTCTTAAGAAATGCTCCTGACTTTGAATATAATGCACGCAAGGCCTATGGCATGCATGATGCGCTGCAAATTTCGGTGAACTCAGACGGCGATCGTGCGATGCATGTAGAATACGATAATGACTACCCTTTTTGCTATTGGAATGCAGGAGCAAGCTGGTGCCTGCTGCCCATTTACGAGTTTTGGCAATGCTTTGGCAATCAGCATATTCCAATCGCTCCTGCTATGAGGCTTGAGGATTTGCAATCTATTCTTGGTGTGGAGGACGGTGGTCTTTCTGATGAACAATTTGCCTCGGTCTTGAAGCAAGGCTATTTGGATCTTGAAAAGGACATTCTTCTGCCTTTGCTGACCAAGCAAGCGAATTTTTGGGAGCAAATTTGCACGCCAGAATATTTTACGGACATAGAGGGCAATGCCGTCTATGAGAAAGGCAAAAAGAAGCTGCTTCCGGGAGAGAAGTATATCATTATTCCATCCTACTCGCCTGAGAATCACCCAATCGGGTATAGCAGTACGTTGACGGCAAATGCAACGATGGATATTGCTGCTGCACGAGACGGTCTCTTTATGGTCATTGCGCTGGAAAGAGCGGTGAAACGAGAAGGATACGAGCAAGCGATAGCAAAATGGGAGGCGCTGCTGGAGCAGCTGCCAGGCTACTTGTATGATCAGGATGGGGCATTGCGTGAATGGGCGATGAAGGAGTATTTGGAAAACAATAATCACCGTCATTTAAGTCATCTCTATCCCGCTTGGCCAGGCTATGAGACACAGCAAAATATCGAATTAACAGCTGCTGTTAAAAAGGCTTTGCACAATCGCAATACGTTCAATACGGAAGATGACACTGCTGGTCATGGCTGGATGCATAAGGCGCTAGTTGCTGCCAGACTAAAGGATGGAGATGAAATGCTCGCTTCCTTGCTGCCGATGATGGTCAATGATGGTTACTACGCTTCGTTAATGACTGATCATGATACGAACAGACGAATGAACTCGTATTGTACGGATACGTTGTTTGGTACGGTAGCGGCTGTCAACGAAGCGCTGCTTTATTCCAATACAGGAGAAATTGAATTGCTGCCGGCCTTGCCGACAGACTGGATAGCAGGCTCTATTGGCGGACTAATGGCAAGAACACGGATTGAGGTAAAGGAGCTGCGTTGGGATCTGGAGCAAGGCATTGTCTCAACTACATTACGTTCCATAGACAATGAGCAACAAGTGGTTCATGTTAAATTAGCACGCCCGTGGGCAAAGGCAGAAATGGATGGAAAGGCGATTGAGCCTGCTATAGATGGGCAAAGCAAGCATCTTATCATTGAAATAGGGGCTGGTGAAGAAGTAAGGATTTTATTTATGATGTAGATTCATTCATTTCATTTATTCCCCGCCAACAAAAATTAGTATAGTATAAAAATAGATGATCGCGTGTTGGTATATTCAACTGAGAATAAGCGGATGGAGTGGGGAACTGCAGATGGATAGTAATTTAAGACAGCGTGTAATCGGTTTTGAGCGAGAAATGGAAGGCCTTGCAAATTGGTTGGCTGATTCCGATGCTAGGACTACTATTTTCTCAATTTCAGGGATCGGCGGCATTGGCAAAACGACACTGCTGCTGGAGATGGCGCAAACTGCAAGGCTTTCTTCTGCACGTACACTGTGGCTGGACGGACAGAGCAGCTTAACGACCTCAGGTGCTTTTCTTGCCAGTCTTGAAATGAGTCTCGCTACAGAATACGGGAAGATGAGAGAACAAGAAGTTGCGCTTCTGTCGCATATCCTCTCCGAGCTGTCGCTGCAGCAAACCGTCCTTTTCATAGATAATTGTGAGCATATTGATAGATTGGAGGGCTGGCTGCTTTCCAGCTTTCTTCCGCAGCTAAAGTCAGCTTCTGTGCTAATGGTATGCGCTTCACGAAACGGATTGCCTTTGAAATGGCAAACGAATCCGCATTGGCGTTCCCGGATACTACGCTTCCCATTGCAGCTATTTCAGCGAGCGGAGGCCTATGCTTATTTAGCGGACAGCGGCTTGCCTGCCGAGCTGCAAAAGGATATTGCTGAACGGACAGAAGGACATCCTCTAACGCTTGCGTTGGCAGTTGATATGATGCAGTCTGAGCAAGGAGAAGGGCGGAATGTATGGCGCGAAATTCCCGCGATTTTGAGTGCCGAATTTTTGCGAGAAGCAGCTTCCCCTGCAATTTACAATGCGTTGACGGTGCTCTCGCTGCTGCCAGCCGCCGACGAGCAGAAGCTAAACGCTCTACTGGATGCTCCGTTAAATGCGGCTGAATATAAAAGGCTGGCCGAGCTTTCATGTGTCCGTGTTACGCAGCATGGCGTTATCCTGCACCATGTTGTGGCGCGGCTTCTGCGGGATGATTTTGCGCTAAGAACCCCTGAAGCATTTCAACTCACTCGCCATAAGGTGTTCAACCTGCTGGCAGAGCAGTTCCGTTCGGCTGATAAGCAGATACAAATGCGACTGGCAGCTCATGCATTGGAGCTGTATCGCGAGTTTTTGCCCTCGACACATGCTTATGCCAATTTTTCGCTGGCGCTTAAGCCGGGCAAGCAGCAGCCGTTTCAGCAGGAGGATCTGCTTGCTTTGCAAAGCTTTTTACAGGCTTCCTTGCGTAAAGCTGACTGGCAGTCAGAGCTGGTCAACCCGACCGAATATTCGGCTCTGCTGGAGGATATTGCCCATCATTTTCCCGAGGGGCTCTTTATTGTGCGTGATGACGAGGGGGTGCCGCTAGCTTTTTGCGCTGGCGTCTGGCTGCATGCGGCAAGCATGCCCCTGCTGGAGCGTTATGCTCCAGGCTGTGTGGAAATATTGGAGGAGGAAGGGACGGCGCTCCGTCAACTGTCGCCTGAGTCAGCGGATACAATATTCGTCCTGTTATCTGCTGTACATTCCGAGCATTCGCTATATCGCCCAGAGGAACTGGGAGCCTTGCTTATGCAGCAATGGCTTATTCATATGACGAGCGGCTTGCGTGGAAAATTGGCATCGGCCGATCCTCAATTGAATTCGCTATTGTCCATTCTAGGCTTTAGAGAATGCGGAAAAATCACGGATTCCATATCTAGCGATCTGACACTATGGGAGCTTGATTTCAGGCAAGCAACGTTTGACAAATGGGTGCACCGAATTATTTGGCAGACAGAAGCAGCAGCAGCGCAAGAGCCAATGCTTCAACAGGAAAACGAAACAAGCCTGATCGCACGCATTGAACGAAATGAAATGAAGCAAATTCTTGAACGACTGTTCGATCGGGCCAAGCTAGAGCAGCTTCCTGTTATGCAGCGCTTGAATTGGAATGGTACGCAGATGAGCCAAGCGATACAGCAGCTTTTAGCCGACGACACGCCTGCCCATCCATTAACACAGTTCGAAAAGCAGCTTTTACTCGAAAGCTATGTACGCAGGGATCGCAATAAAAATCAGCTCGCTGCTGATTTCCATATGAGTCGAGCAACCTTCTATCGTCACACACGTTCAGCCGAGCAGCATCTTGCTTATGTTCTGAACGAGATGATAAAGTCGAAGTCCTAATGCAAGCAGGCTGTCCGCCAAACGAATGTTCAGTAATTCGTTTTGCGGACAGCCTGCTTTTTACTTCTCCCCTACATACCTCAAAGCATTCCATTTTCCAGTCAAATATACCTAATTTCAAATATTATTGTCGCGAAAGCGACCAATTCTCCTTCACTTTATACAGATTTTATCTTTGCATTATACAGAATTAATAGTTCGTCCGTATAATGGGTTGACATAAAACGATGAAGAAGGGGATTTAGTCCTATGACAAATGATAGGAATATAGCGGGAGTATCGCATCAAAAATGGTTTGCAACATTCACATTGCGTAGCAGGCTGCTGATCTTGTTCATCCTGCTGCTGACTCTCTCGATTAGTGCGGTCGGGATTAGCTCCTACACGAAGGCGAAAGACATTATGATTGAAAATGTCGAAAAACGGCTTGAGCGGGAATCAGAAAGCATTGGTTATGTTGTGCGAAATTTGAAATTTGTTTATGTGAGCGATGAAGCCTATTTTCGCCAGCAGGTTGAGATGAGCATTATTGAACAAAAAAGACAGCTTGATCTGCACGGCTTCACCTCTGATTTCTTTTATATGGCAGATGGGACTATTTCCCCGTTCGACGTAAGCAAGACCTCGGAGCTAGCTTTTTCTGATGAGCTTATTCAGCGAATTACGGAAGTGAAGAATGGCGTGTTCCATGAAACGATCAATAAAGTGGACTACACACTAACCGTGCGCGACATGCCGGAAATTCAGGCTACATACATCTTGCTAGTCCCGACAAGCTCATACTTGGGACCTGTCTATGGCATGGCACAGCATACCATCATTATTAGTGCGATTAGCCTGGTCATATCTAGCTTATTGATTATTCTGTTCGTGCGCAGCCTGACGAAACCTTTAATGAAGCTGCGGGAAATTATGGCGGATGTGCGCAACGGCAATCTTAAGCAAGTATTCTCTATTAAATCGACTGTTCCTGAAATTTCATCATTGGAGCAAAGCTTTTCAACGATGCTGGAGCAAATGCGCAGCATGATTACGGAAGTTAATGAAATGACCCACGAGCTTAATCATACAGGCGGCAGCTTGAGCGATGCTTCGCATGAAGCGCTGACACATAGCAAGCAGCTAATCAATTCGATTCAGGTTGTTAAGGAGAGTGCTGAACAAGCGGCAACCGGGTCAAATGAAGGGCTGCAAAATTTTAGAGAGATGATTCAGCAAAATGAAGCGCTTATTGTAAATATGGATCAAATCTTTATTACCTCAGAGGGCATGAATGTATCAGCTCAGAATGGGGAAAGTAGTCTTAAGCTGCTAATTGATACGTTCCATACCTACGAAAAAGACTTTGACCATATGGCGCAAACATTTGAGGAAGTGAAAAAACAAGCCTTTTCGATTGCTCATCAGGTAGAGCTGATTCAAAGTGTAACGAAGCAGACGAATTTACTTGCGCTTAACGCCTCGATTGAAGCGGCGAGAGCAGGTGAAGCGGGGCGCGGCTTTTCAGTTGTCGCTAATGAAATTAGAAAGCTTGCCGTTCAATCCCAATCCGCAACCGAGCTTATTACGGAATCGATACATAAGATGGGAAATGTTACGATTCGCGCGACCGATACGTTCGACCAGATGATCGTCAAGCTGAAGGACAATGTTCGCACAGCGAATGAATCGAAGGTTTCTTTGGATCAATTGATGAAGGATATTAGCCAGGTAAGTGAGCGAATTCAGAGCGTGCAGGGCGATTTACAGGCTCTAAAGCAGGTGCTTCCAGAGCTGCAGCAGGTTATTATGAATTTTTCCATCGTGTCGCAGGAGACATTTGTTAGCTCGGAGCATATGATGTCCGCCAGCGAGGATCAGATCATGCAGATGGAAAGAACGCATGAAATCGGCTTGCAGCTGCGCAATTTATCTAATTCCTTGGCTAAAATGACTAGTCAATTTAATGTTTTATAATTCTCAATAATTTTTACATGGAATTAACATTACTTTATACATGCATAACAATTAAGGACTACCATAAGTGATGTGGTGAATGAAACCCATATTGATTAAGGAGGAAATTGTACAAATGAAAAAAATATTAAAGACATTAGGGGTCCCATTGATGCTTGTCTTCGTTATGGCGTTTGTTGCAGCGTGCGGAGGTAACAATGGTGGTAATGCTGGAAACACGAATACACAAGGAAATACAGGTGGTCAAAATTCTGCTGAAAGCACACCAGCACCTGAAGAATCTAAAGCTCCAGAATTGTCTGGACAAGTTATCGTTGACGGTTCAGGTACAGTATATCCGCTAATGGCTCTTATTTCTGAGGAATATATGTCTACAGTACAAGAAAATGTGAGTGTGCAAGTAGGTCGTGCAGGTTCTTCTGCAGGTTTCCAAAAGTTCATTCCAGGCGAGCTTGATTTCGCTAATGCTTCCAGAAAAATTAAAGATGAAGAAGCAGCTGAGCTTGAAGCTAAAGGCTTGGTAGTAGGTGAAGATGTTCTTGAATTCCGTCTTGCTTACGACGGTTTGACAATGGTTATCAACAAAGAAAACGACTGGGCAACTGAAATGACTAAAGAAGAAATCGTAAATATGTACTTGTCTGGTCATTATGCTGCTGACGATGTTGTAAAATGGTCTGATATCCGCCCAGAATGGCCAGCTGAGCAAATCAACTTCTATGGCCCGAACGAAAACCACGGAACTTATGAGTTTTTCTCTGAAGTAATCCTTGGCAAAGAACCAATGGTAACGACTGCAAATCTGCAACAAGAATATTCAACGCTTGTTGACCTTGTATCAAAAGATAAAAATGCAATTGCGTTCTTCGGATTTGGTTACTATACGACTAATACAGATAAGCTAACAGCAGTTAAGGTTGACTTCGGTAATGGCCCAGTTGAGCCAAGCCTGGAAACAATCGGTGAAGATCTTGAGTATGCAGGTTTCACTCGTCCAGTGTTCACTTACCTGTATGGACCGTATGCATTAGAAAAACCGCAAGTGCTTGATTTTGCTAAATATGTAATGGATGCTGCAGGACAATTTGCGGGCGAAGCTGGATTTGCTCCACTTCCAGATTCGGTTTATGCAGAATATAAAGCTCAACTTGAAGCATTGAAATAATGCATTGAATCAATCGTTAATAGTATTGGCGGGAGATGAGAGACTTTGCATGCTCTCATCTTCTTGCTTGTTTCAAGAGTAGAATTAGTAAAAAGTTGCTTTGGAAGGTGGCATACCCTTTATGGATAAGCACATAAGCGTCAGGGAGCAGATTCAACAGAATATCGCCCGCAGAAAGAAAAGACCTTTCAAATTGGAGAAGGTTGCGCCGGTTTCATTGTTCATTGCCGCTCTTATCTCCGTACTTACAACAGTAGGTATTGTATTGTCCTTGGTCTTTGATGCAGCGATGTTTTTTAAGCAAGTTCCGTTCTGGGAATTTTTTGGCAGCACCAACTTATCTCCGCTCAGCCATACTGATCCAAAATTCGGTATATTGCCGTTAATTAACGGTACGATTATTACATCATTAATCGCGATGTGCGTCGCGATTCCAATTGGCCTTACATCTGCCATTTATTTGAGTGAATACGCTTCGGCGCGTGTAAGAAAAATAGTGAAGCCGCTAATGGAAGTTGTAGCGGGAATTCCTACCATTGTATACGGATTTTTTGCATACTCCTTTGTAACACCTTTGTTGACTCACATCATTCCAAGCTTGGGAGCAAAGAACGCATTAAGTCCCGGTATTGTAATGGGGATTATGATTATTCCTTTAGTAACCTCTCTTTCTGAGGACGCCATGAGCTCTGTTCCAAACTCTATGCGTGAGGGAGCACTCGCATTAGGATCAACGAAGCTGGAAATGACGTTTAAGGTCATTATTCCTGCGGCTTTGTCCGGGATTATTGCATCCTTCGTATTGGCAGTCTCCAGAGCGATCGGAGAGACGATGATTGTAACCATTGCGAGCGGCAGCTCCAAAAACTTTACCTTTGACATTACTCAGTCTATGCAGACGATGACAGCATATATTGTTGAATTTACAAGTGGTGACGCAGGAAGCGGCACAATTGGCTATTACAGCTTGTATGCCGTAGGATTAACCTTGTTTGTCTTTACGCTTATCATGAACCTGGTTGCCGGTTATATTTCACGTAAATTCAGGGAGGGCTATTAATCATGAAAAGCGGTCGCAATCAAAGAATTATGCTCCGTCAAACGATGGACAAATCAATGAAAAACCTGTTTTTCCTTGCAACGATGTTTGCCCTGCTTGTGCTGGGAATCTTGATTTATCAAGTCGTGACGCAAGGAGCCAGCTGGCTAGATTGGCAGTTCCTGTCGGGCAAGCTTTCACTTAATCCAGAGCGTGCCGGTATTTTGGGCGTCATAGTGGGAACAGTGCTGCTGATGGTCGTTGTTGGTCCGGTAACGATGATTCTTGGCGTATGTACTGCCATTTACTTGGAGGAGTACGCTAAAAAAAGCAAGCTTCGCAATTTTATTCAAGTCAATATTTCCAATCTGGCTGGTGTGCCTTCTGTTATTTTCGGTTTGCTGGGCTTAGCGGTTTTCTCCAGAATGTTTAATCTCGGCTCCAGTATTTTAGCGGGTGGACTAACAATGTCGCTGCTGGTGCTGCCGATTGTCGTCGTAGCCAGTCAGGAGGCGATCCGAGCTGTGCCGCAATATTTGCGTGAAGCTTCCTACGGAATGGGAGCAACGAAGTGGCAAACGGTTCGCAGAGTTGTGCTGCCGGCTGCTTTGCCGGGGATATTAACCGGTTTTATATTGTCGCTATCACGCGCAATCGGTGAAACGGCTCCGCTAGTCGTATTGGGCATACCAGTATTGATTATGCCGATTCCCAATTCATTGATGTCTGATTTTACGGCGCTTCCGATCCAGATCTATTACTGGACGCTGGATGCTGTTTTGGTTCAGGAATACGCTAATTTGGCAGCTGCAACGATTATTGTACTGCTCGTTATTTTGTTCGCTATGAACTCTTTGGCAATCTTTATTCGCAACAAATATCAGAAGCGCTACTAAGAATGGAGGGGTGAATCATGAATCAAGCTGTTACGGAGCATCTCCAGAATTCGGCAGTATCAGAAGGTCATGAAATTGAGAGCAAGCCTAGCGTCATTCAAACGAAGGGTCTCGATTTATGGTACGGTGATTCACAGGCTTTATACGATATTAACATGGACGTTCAGGAAAATCAGGTGACGGCGATCATCGGCCCTTCCGGCTGCGGAAAGTCCACCTATATTAAGACGTTGAATCGTATGATTGAATTAAACGACAGCGTTAAAACGAAGGGTGAAATTATTTATCGCGGTCGCAATATTTTTAGCGAGTATTCGGTAGAGGAGCTGCGTACGCAGGTCGGGATGGTATTTCAGAAGCCGAATCCGTTGCCAAAGTCGATTTATGAAAATGTTGTGTATGGCCCGCGCGTTCACGGTATTCGCAAAAAGCAGGTGCTTGATGAAATCGTGGAAAGAAGCTTGCGTGGCGCGGCAATCTGGGATGAAGTGAAGGATCGTCTGCATAAAGACGCATATGGTTTATCCGGTGGTCAGCAGCAGCGTCTATGCATTGCGCGTACGCTGGCATTTGAGCCGGAAGTCATTCTGATGGACGAACCGACCTCGGCCCTGGACCCGATTTCTACAGCGAAGATTGAGGAATTGATTCAGCAGTTAAAGACACAATATACGATCGTCATCGTCACTCATAACATGCAGCAGGCAGCTCGTATTTCGGATAAGACAGCATTTTTCTTAAATGGCAAGCTGATCGAGTTTGATCAAACGGTTAAAATTTTCTCCAATCCTAACGACAAGCGTACCGAAGATTATGTTAGTGGACGCTTCGGTTAATGAGATCACAGCAGAACCTGAAGCACATTTTCATAAAGCCCGGCTTTGACTACGCTGCAACAAACAGCATCGTTTTCAAGACCGGGCTTTTAAGGGCTGCAGCAGACCGACACCCAGCGGCGATAGCATTGCCCTAATGCATGGAAGATGATTGGCAATAGCAGCACCAAGGCGAGTCCTATTGCTGCTGCGATCCAGGAGCGTTGAAATGGAGTCGCCCATGCAAACAGCGGAGCGAGCACGACATCCAAGGTGTCGAATTGGAAGCCAAACAGCAATGAGTTCAGCATATAGCTTAAAGGGGAAAGCAATACGCCAAATGCAGCAATTGGCAAGGTTAAAGCGAGTGTTAAGGCTGCGATGCTGACCGGCAATTGTCCAATTCCAAATAGGATAGCCAGATACGTTCGTTTTTCACTTAGAAGCTTTAGTAGCACACGCCAGCTGTCGGCTGCGAACGCTTCACGCAGCGATAGAGCATGATGCTCTGCAAGCTCCTGCTTCTCGCCAGCCTGCTGTTTTTCCTCCAGCTCCAGCATTCGACGAGCGGGTACTAGCGTAAGGATCAGAATCGGAATGCCAACCCAGACGATGAGCAACGATAGTCCAAGACAAAGCCCACTCACAATCCACACGAATGAGATCATTCCTTTCGGGAACAACATCATCATATTTTTCCACGCTTTTACCGCACGATTAATGTTCATCTTCGTTAATCCTTTCATTCCAATTATTTAGGTGCAAGCATGTCGGTTTCACCAAGCAGACTCATCGTAAATATATAGAGATTATTTATCATCGATTCGAGCAAATTACTGATTTGATATTGCTCCGGATCCAAATACTCCGCAGGCAAGTAGCGCTCGATCGTCGCATTTCGCACAATGCCATCGAGAGTCACTTGAATATAGAGAATGATGCTGGGAATAGCCTGCAGCGGCTTTAATAACCCCTTTTGCTCGCATTGGCTTATATACTGCGTCATCTGCTCAAAGAAATAGTTGTATCCATACTGCTCGTTTTGCTCCATATGATGGGCTAATTGCTTGGCTTGCAGCTGCTCAAGCTGGCTGGCATAAATCGCATTGAATTCAAGCGACAGCTTGCTGAAGCCGCTGTCCAACGATTTTATTATTTCCTGTGTCAAAAAGTCGAATATACGCTTGATTGTCGCTTTGGGAGGCAGCTGCAATGCGAATAATTGCTCAAGGAAGCCATTGAAGTTGCTGGACAGCTCGTAGCGTCTGGCAAGCGCCAGCCACACTTCCTCAATATTGGAGAAATATTTATAAACTCCGCCTTGACTGAAGCCCGTTTCCCTTACGATGTCTTTCATATTGATTTTGTATAGTGGTCTTTGCATTAGCAGCTGCTCGGCGGTATCGAGAATCGTGTTTATTTTATTTTGTGTATATTGATCGCTAACCTTAGGTATTGGATTGACCTCCTCACAAAAAAGACACGTTGTCATTTTATAAATTCAGCATACTTGATTATACATTTCCTGTCAATCTGCAATTAGAAGCATTAGCTTATTTATCAGCAAAGTACTCGACGAGAAATTGTTGAAAAGCGCTTGCTGCCTTGGATTGATAGCGCGTTTCGTTCCACGCAACGGAAAAGGCGCGTCTATTATCTGTTCCCTCAATGTGTAATCGAGTAAACTGAGGAATTTCATCCCCTTTGCAGCCCGGCACGAAAGCAACCCCTAAGCCAGCCTCTACCAGACTGCCTAGCGCAGCAGGCTCCTCTACTTCACAGACAATTGTTCGCTGAATGCCTGCCTTGCGGCTTATTTCATCGTTTATTTCACGAAAAGGGTGCCCGACCTTATATTCAATAAACGGGTCCTCTGCCACCTGCTGGAGTACAATGCTGCTCTCATGCTCAAGTCGATGTCCGCGCGGTACGGCAAGAAATACTTCAGCCTGCAGCACAGGCAGCACCTGGATACCTTGCTTGTCTAAAGACATCGGTCCAAATCCGAGATCGACACTACCCTGATCGAGCAGATCAGCGATGGTAGAGGTTTCAGCAGGAGCGATCTGATTGATGCGAAAACGAACTTCCGGATACTGCTCGCGGAATGCAACAATTGCCGGCGTTAACCGATTCAATACATTGGTAGCGATGCTGATCGTTCCGCGTTCCAGGCCCGCCATATCGGTTACTTCCTGTTGTCCTTCCTCCAGCAGCGACAATGCAGCTTCAACCTTGCTAAGAAAGGCTTTGCCGAAAGCGTTCAGTCTAATTTGCCGATTAGCACGGTCGAACAGCGGCACGCCGAGATCCTCCTCCAGCCGGGAAATCGTTTTGCTAAGCGCAGGCTGTGCAATATGAAGCTGTTCAGCAGCTTTAGTCATGTGCTCCAATCTGGCGGTTGTGCGAAAATATTGCAACTGCAGCAGTTCCAAGCTCATCACCTCTTTTTCATATACTATAGGTTATGAAAACATTGATAAATATATATTATTCATTATCTATATCACATTGTAAAATAATGTGTAGCAAAAAGAAAGGGTGAGAGGAATGCAATCCAACAGGTTGATCTATATACTCGCATTAACGATGGTGTTATCTTCCATGAGTGCAACGATGTTTAATATTGTTCTGCCGAAAATGAGTGAGGAGTTTCAGCTTTCTTATTCGCAAGTGAGCTGGGTGTCGGCTATTTATTTGCTTATTTATGCGATTGGCTCCGCCGTATATGGCAAATTAGCCGATCTTTTTAAGCTAAAAAGTTTAATTACCTTCGGTCTAGTGTTTTTCAGTATTGGCTCCTTAATCGGACTAGCTTCGCAAGCCTACTGGATGGTGCTGCTAGGAAGAATTTTGCAGGCATGCGGCGCAGCGGTTATTCCTGCAACAGCGATGATTGTGCCTGTACGATATTACGCAGCAGAAAGAAGAGGATGGGCACTTGGCATTACGGCAACAGGCCTGGCTATCGGCAGTGCGATTGGTCCGGTAGTATCCGCTATGCTGGTCAGCTTCGCTGATTGGCGTTGGCTGTTTTGCTTGCCGCTGCTGCTTTTATTTACACTGCCTATGTACCGCAAATATTTAAGCGATGAGCAGGGTAATGGCGGAAGGCTGGACTGGCTCGGCGGCGCATTGATGGCCGGCACAGTTGCTTGTTTGCTGCTGGCTGTTACCTTTGAAAGCTGGCTTATGGCTGCGATAAGCGCGGTATTTTTCCTGTTGTTTGTTATACGAATCCGCACCGCAGAGGCGCCATTTGTCAATCCTCGCTTGTTTCGCAACAGCAGCTATACACTAGGGCTCGCGATCGCTGTACTCGTTGTCGCAGTTGGCTATTCGCTGCCGTTTCTTACACCTCAGCTTTTGGCAGAGGTTCATAAGCTTTCGCCTGGGCTGATCGGCTTTGTGATGGTGCCTGGTGCTGCTGTTTCGGCATTTTTGGGACGCAAGGGAGGCAAATTGGCAGATGTGAAAGGAAACAGTACGCTGTATTCGCTTGCCAGCGGCTTGCTGCTGCTTTGCTTTTTCCTGCTGTTTCTTTTTGCAGGCATGCCTCCAGTGCTGCTCGCAGCCTTCCTTATTTTCGGCAATGTGGGGCAAATGTTTATGCAAATCGCATTGTCGAATACGATTTCCAGAACATTGCCGCAGGAGCAGACGGGGGTTGGCATGGGACTGCTGTCCATGCTTAACTTTTTAGCCGGTGCTGTTTCTACGGGCGTTTACAGCAAAATTGTCGATCAAGGCGCTTCCTTCAGCCTTAGTCCGCTTCACGCTCTACCAGACTCCTATGTTTACAGCAATATTTATCTTGTGCTAGGGCTAACCATTATGCTCGCATGGATGATGTACAGCATCCGCTTTGGCAGAAGACAGCAGCTCGGCAGGGAGATGACAGGAAAATAAAAAGACTATTCTCCGCATGAATGATGCTTAAATTATCCATATTAATAAAGTATCTATTTGTGCAGAGAAGGGGCTGAGCACGTGAGAGCGGCTGAATATCGTATTGAGGAATTAATAGGGAAAGTAACAAGCGAGCTTGGTCATAGTGTTGATCTGTCTGTCCGCCAATTTACGATTGGTGTGCAGCAGGCTCCTGTTGCAGCGATTTGGCTAAATGGGATGGTTGACTCTCAAACACTGGATGAAAGTGTTTTGTCCCCATTGCTTTCTTACAACCGAAGCGTCAATCTTTCAGTGCACAAAAATTTATATGTCCTGCTTCGCGATTTAATAACGGCGAAAAAAATAACACATGATTTAACGATAGATCAAGCGATAGAGTATGTACTGGCTGGCAATACGATCATTGTAATGGACGGATACGAGCATTGCATTGCAGTCGAAACGATAGGCTATGAGACGCGGAGCATTGAAGAGCCTTCATCAACTGTTGTAGTGCGTGGGCCGCGAGACGGATTTGTTGAATCTCTTGAGGTGAATGTGTCGCTAATTCGGCGGCGAATCGTAAATAGAAAGCTCCGTGTAGAACAACTGGTGGTCGGCAGCGTCACCAATACCTCTGTGCTAATCGTATACTTGGAGGATCGTGCTCCCGTAAAGCTGGTTGGGGAAGTGCATAGCCGCATTAATCGTATCAATATCGATTCCGTATTAGAGTCGAATTATATAGAGGAATTGATCAGAGACAATCGTTACTCGTTGTTTCCTACTGTTTACAGCACGGAGCGTCCAGACGATGTCGCAGAAGGCATTGTTGCGGGCAGAGTGGCAATCCTGGTTAGCGGGACGCCGTTTGCTTTGCTCGTGCCTTGTACGCTTTTTCTTTTAATGAAATCGCCGGAAGATTATTATATTGCATATCCTGTAGCTACCTTTGTTCGCTGGATTCGCTTTGTCGGTTTATTTATTGCTTTAGTTTTCCCTGCACTTTATGTGGGCGTGCTATTATTCCATCCTGAAATGATTCCCCCGCCATTGCTCAGCAGCATTCTGTCTGCGCGTGAAGGAGTGCCGTTTCCACTTCTAATAGAAGCGCTGCTGATGGAGCTTACCTTTGAAGGCTTGCGCGAGGCTGGCATTCGCATGCCGCGTGCGGTTGGTTCGGCGATCAGTATCGTGGGAGCTCTTGTTATCGGGGAATCGGCAGTAAGAGCAGGGATTATCTCTTCTCCTACAGTTATTGTTGTAGCGGGAACAGCGATCTCCACATTTATTATTCCGTCTGTGGATTTATCGGGCACCCTGCGCTTGCTTCGCTTTTTTATGCTGCTTTGCGCCTCAATAGCAGGGTTATACGGTATTTTAATCGGTTTAATACTGATCGGCTTACATTTAACGAGCCTGTATTCCTTTGGCACGCCATATTTGTCTCCAATTGCTCCTTACAATAGACATGAAGCGCTGAAAACCTTGATTCGAGTTCCATGGTGGGCGCTGCGAACTCGCACCAGGAAAAAACATAATCGGGGGTAAGATTATGCTTGCAGGGAAGTTTAACCGTCATGTTGCCCTTGGGCTGAAGGGGATAGCCTTGCTTTCGCTGCTGCTTTTGGCTAGCGGCTGCTGGGGGCAAAGAAATATTGCTCAGCTCACCGTTGTTGCTGCTATTGGATTGGATGCTGCTCCAGATAATCAAATCGAGCTAAGCATACAGCTGGTGAATCCCAAGCTATCCGTCGCGGCAGGAGGGAGTGGACAGCGGAGGCCTTTCGCGTTGTATACGGCTGTGGGCAGCACCATTTACGAGGCTATGGACGGCATACGAAAACAAGCGAAAAAAGAGATGTTCTTTCCCCAGACAAGGACGATCATTATTGGTGAAACGCTGGCCAAGCGAGGAATTGGCGATTATATGGATTTTTTCTGGCGCGACATGCAGCAAAATCCGATAAGCAGTGTGTTGATTTCGCGGCTGTCTGTACGTGAACTGCTGCAGCAGTCGCAAGAGCTGGTTGAGATACCGGCTGATGAATGGGTCGAATTTTTCAGGAACAGGGAAAATCCAGCCGACACGCTAGAAATGTATGAGTTTTTGCCGAGGCTGGAACAGGTTGGCTATCAGGCCTTCGCCGCTGGCTTGACGCCAAAATCCAAGGAAGAAAAGGAGATTGTAACGATTGACGAGGTCGCGGTATTCAAAAAGGACAAGCTGGTTGGCTGGCTCAGTGAACCAGAAGTACAAGTTTTTGAATGGCTTCGCGGCGATTCCAAAGGAAGTGTCGTAAAGTTTTCATTGGAAGATCAAGGCACGAAGCCAATTGTGTTTGAGCTGGAAATGATTCGAGTACGCAAGGCCCCAAGGCTTCGAAACGGGCAGATCGAATTTTCCGTTGATATCCATGTGGACGCTTCTCTCAAATCGTCAGTCAAGCCATTGGACTTATCAAGCGTCTCGGCCAATGACTTGCTGGAAAAGGAACTGGAGGAGCATATTCAAAGCTCCGTTGAGCGAATTATTGCTCGCATCAATCAGGAATTAAACAGCGATATTATCGGATTCGGTCAAAGAATTTATCAAACCTATCCTCACTATTGGAAAGAGGCAGAGCCGCAATGGAATGAGGAATTGGCCAGGATGAACGTCGATGTAAATGTGACGGCGCATATTATTAAGGCTGGACTAAGACTGGATAAAAAGTATCATGATCAATGAATTTAAGTAGAGGAGGTGGGTGGAGGGCATGGAACGTTATCAAATTTCAGGCAGGCAGTTTTTTTTCATTATTTTTGCAGCTGTCGTTTCGCTTATTATTTTCTCTCTCCCTACTCAACTTATTCCGGAAGTGAAGCAGGATTTATGGCTGTCGATGGTGATCGGGGTTCTGATCGACATTTATGTTGCCTACATCCTCTATTGGCTTGGCAGAAAGTATGCCGGACAATCATTGGTCCAATATAGCCGAACTGTTTTGGGGCCGATCGGGAAAGTATTCGGGTTAATATTCGTGCTGTTTTTCTTTCTCGTTATCCTTTCAACGATGTGGCTGTTCTGCAAATTTCTTTCGACCGCGCTGCTGCCAAAGGCACCCGCCATGTTATTTTCGATTACGATGACGCTGGTTGTTAGCTGGGCTGCCTACCTTGGTCTGGAATCGATTGCAAGGATGACTCAAATCATTTCTGTAATCATTTTGATCGCTTCACTTTTGCTTATTTTGTTCTCCATTCAAGAGCTGCGTCTTGACTATTTGCTGCCACAGCTGGAAAACGGAGTTGCGCCCGCAATTAAAGCAGCTAAGTATCCGGCAAGCTGGTTTGGCATCTGCATCGTTATGGGGATGCTGATGCCTCATCTCATTAATCCCAAGCAGGCACTCAAGCTAAAGGTATCAGCTGTATTGCTTGGAGCGCTCGTAATGACGGTAACTTTTTTATGCAGTCTGGCTCTTCTCGGGCCATATTTGGCAAGTCGCATCGATTTTCCTATTTATTATTTCAGCCGAACGCTGCGAGTTACATTTTTTGAGCGGATCGATGTTCTTATGCTGCTTATCTATATTTCAGGAGCATTTATTACATTTTCTGCTCTCTATTTCGCTGCTTCTGAAGGCGCAGCCCAACTGTTCGGATCACGCTCCCATCGTGGGTGGGTGCTGGGCTCCTCCATTATTGTAGTTGCTGTTCCGTTGCTCCCGGCAAGCAATAATGCGTCGTTTGCTGCTTTATATTTTGACAAGCTTTTTCCATTGCTAGGCTTGCTGATTGAAGGCGGCTTTACAACACTAATATTTGCTGTAGCGCTCATCAGGCATTATGTTGAGCGAGGTAAATAGGGTTGCTTTTATATAGCTCTTCTGGCAAACAATTTAGTGGTCAAATAGTAAGAAGCACCGAATAGTGCAAGTGTTGCAACTGGGAACAAAAACGTTAACTGATTCAAAAAGCCGCTCTCGTTGATGTTGTTTATCATGTATGTGGTTGGCTGTGCAAAAATGATGAACGAAACGATAAATAGTGAGTTGATGACGGTAGCCCCTTTTTTGTTTAATGCGTAAAACAACGGCAAATAGATAGAGGCAAGCACAAGTGTGATTTCGATTGAAATGATAATGTCCGCAAGCGAATAGTTCGGCTTGCCTAGCTCCGGAATGATTATATTAGCTAACCAGTGAACAGCGAACGACACGACAATCCAAAACACAGCATAGATGACAGCCGATGCGTATTTGGCAAGAATAATCTGGTTGCGGCGAATCGGCAATGTAATCAAAAACTGATGACTGTTGTTTTTAATATCAATGGCCGTGCCAAGACTTAACGCGGCAAAAGCAGTAATGATGCCGATAAAATAAAGTGAAGTATCAAGCTGTGGCATAAACGTAACACTAAAGATGACAAAGTGCAGGACGCTGATCCATAGCGAGCTCTTTAACGCTATAAAGTCTTTACGAAGCAAATTAAGCATGAATGCGTCCTCCTTTGACAGTAAAATACATAATGTCCTCCAGGGATGGCTTATCCATTACAACGTAGCTGCCAAACAGCTGCTTGGCTGTAAATTTATTATCTACTAAGCCTTCAAAGCCAATCGATGTTTCACGAATACCGACAAATTCCTTGCGAATATCTGCATCAAGCAGCTCTGGACCGCCTTTTACAATGGCATAGCGATTCAACACATCATCCTTGGCTTCATTGAATATAAGCTTGCCGCGATTTAAAAACGCAATATAGTCGGCTATACGATCCAAATCGGTCGTAATATGAGTCGAGAATATAATCGAATTTTTCTCCTCCAGCATCATATCCGCAAGCAGATCAAGCAGCTCTCTTCTAAAGACAGGGTCGAGGCCGGAGGTAGGCTCATCCATAATCAGCAGCTCAGCTTCATGCGACAAAGCAATGGCCAGGGAAAACTTGATCTTCATGCCTTTGGACAGCGCGTTAATTTTTTTCCTGGGCGAAAGCTCGAAATGCTCCAGGTAACGATTGAATTTCGCATCGTTCCACTTCTCATAGAAAGGCGCGATCAGCTTTTTCGTGTCATGTATCGTTAGATGATCGTAGTAGCCGCCTTCATCCGAGACAATGCCGACGCGTTGTTTAATATCGACCTCCTGCTGAGGCATATCGCGGCCTAACACCTTTACAGTTCCGGAATCGGGATAAATCATACCTAGCATTAGCTTGATTAAGGTGCTTTTTCCGGCGCCGTTTGGACCAATAAGCCCTGTTATATAGCCTTGCTTGACGTCCAATGACACTTCATCGATCGTAAAATGAGGGTAAGCTTTCGATATTTTCCGAATTTCTATCGCATTCACGGTGTTTGATCCTCCTCAAACAATAAAGTAATGTACTCGAGCAGCTCCTGCTGACTCATGTTCAGCTCCTTGCTATCTTGAATGATCTCCTGCAACTTTTTCTCCAGCCGCTTCATCCGCTGCTCTCGAATAAAATCTTGATTTGCTCCCGATACGAAGCAGCCCTTGCCGATAACCGTGTCAATTAGCTGCTCTTTCTCCAACTCCTCATAGGCCCGCTTGGTTGTAATAATGCTGACCTGCAAATCCTTGGCCAGCTGTCTAATAGAAGGGAGGCTGTCGCCTTCGCGCAACTCACCGCTCAGGATGCTTTTTCTAATCTGGTTTAAAATTTGTATATAAATCGGTTCACCCGATGAGTTGGAAATAATAATATTCATGCTCCACCTCGAAGTTATATTGGCAACACCAATGTAAATAGTGTATATATACAAC
This sequence comes from Paenibacillus montaniterrae, assembly GCF_018403185.1. Taxonomy (GTDB): domain Bacteria; phylum Bacillota; class Bacilli; order Paenibacillales; family Paenibacillaceae; genus Pristimantibacillus; species Pristimantibacillus montaniterrae. The sequence goes on along the minus strand of NZ_BOSE01000015.1, from coordinate 63,983 downwards.
ATATACACTATTTACGCCTATGTCAATATCTCTGTTAATAAATCGCAGCAGGAAAAGCAGTCATTGATCAAGAAGCATATAGCATCATAGCGAAAGGATATGGAAGCAGCCTATGAAGTCATTACATTCCTATCATTCATATCGCAGCGGGGGCTTGGCTTATTTATTCGGCGGGCATAAGCCGTCTAATTTGCATAAATGGGGACCAGGGGTGCGTGATGTTTACGCATTGCACTATATTGTAAGCGGCAAAGGGAAGCTGGAGACACGCTCTAAAACCTTCTCATTGCAGGCGGGAGAAAGCTTTGTAATTTTTCCGGATGAGGAAGTGTACTATTACCCTGATCCGCACGATCCGTGGGAATATGTTTGGGTTGAGTTTACAGGGGAAGAAGCCGCACAATTGTTGTCGCTGATTGGAATGGTTCCGGATAAGCCTATTGCAGCGCAGGCGCCGGACCATTTACAATCCTCGTTTTATCTTTCCTGGAATGCGGAAGCAAGGTCATTTGAGAAAATGCGTGCCGATGCCAAGCTGCGTCTGCTGCTGTCGTATTATTTAGAGTATTTTGCAGATGAGACAACGGCCGCTCCAACGGATTATGTCTCGCTGGCGAAAAAGTATATTGCGCAGCATTTTTGGAAATCGACGATCACCGTAGCGGAAATTGTTCATGCCGTTAATATTGAACGCAGTTATTTATTTCGCTTGTTTAAGGAGGCGACAGGGATGTCAGTTTCAGGCTATCTTGCCTCTTATAGAATCCAGCGTGCCTGCGAGCTGCTGCGGTCCTCTAATTTGTCTATTAAGTCAGTGGCCTACTCTGTCGGCTATAAGGATCAGCTGTATTTCTCAAAGGCTTTTAAAAAAGCAACATCATATACACCCTCGGAGTATATGATGCTGCATAGGTCAAGTGAGCAGGAACGCTAGCGAAACAGCGAGCATTTTCCTGATTCACGATAATATTGAATGAGCTTGTCGATCGGCTCGCGACCACAGTTCAGCTTGACGCCAAGGCAATCAATGCATAGAAACTGCTGGGCTGTTCTGGAAACGAGCTTTAAATAAATCGCAACATCATCGGCGATAAGCGGGACGCTGCAGGCGGTGCAAATGCGTTTGCTGCTCATATTATTGGACCAGCTTGGCTCGCACAATCAGGCAATCTCGTGCAGGCACAACAGGCGCGAAGCGTTCTCTAAATACACCGAGCTCTTTATGCTCCCAGCAGTCATACAGCGATAATGAAAATCCGGCTGCGTAAGGCAGTCCAAGATCCCAGAACTGCAGCGATAGCTCTCGTTGGCTGTCGCTCAAATTGAAGAAGCCTATTGCCAGGTCGCCATTCGTCAGTACCTTAACGAGCATAAATACATCATCCGAATGAAACCATTGCGGCTCCGGCTTGATGCGGTATGCACCGCGGCCCTCCAAATCCTGATTGATGGCGATAAGCTCCTGATTCAACAAAATTTCCTTCGTCACCTGATTGGCATTGCGCAAATCACAGCCGATCATTAATGGCGAGCCCATAATGCTCCATAGCGAAAAATGAGTTTTGTACTCGTTGTCGCTGCAGCCGCCGATTCTGCCGATAAAGTCGTTGTTGCTGCCGCCATACATGCCGACGACGAGCATGTCCATATCATTATGACAGAAGGAGCCTGTATAGCATTGCTTATCAAGCTGCGAGATGGCCAACTCTTTAATCGAGTCCCAGTTGTCGCGAATGTCTCCGGTAGAGCGATACATATGGGCGCCGGATTCGCGGATCCACTGATACACATTGTCGGCTCCCCAGTTGCAGGCGGAAAACAAAATATCTCTGCCGCAATTTTTCAGAGCAAGGCTCATGCGCTTATAGAGCAGTTCGCCTGAAATATGGCGCGGCTTAAAGCAATAATCGTACTTCAAGTAATCGACGCCCCACTCAGCGAATAGCTTGGCGTCCTGAAATTCATGCTCAAAGCTGCCCGGGTAGCCCGCGCATGTATGCGTGCCAACGCAGGAATACATGCCGAACTTCAAGCCCTTGCTATGAATATAGTCGGCAAGCGCTTTCATCCCGCTTGGAAATTTTTCCGGATCGGCGACCAGATTGCCATCCTTGTCCCGTTCCTTCAGACTCCAGCAATCATCGATTACGATGTATTCGTAGCCTGCATCCTTATAGCCTTCCGTTACAAATAAATCTGCCATGTCACGAATTAATTGCTCATTAATGTCCCAGGTGAAGGTATTCCATGAATTCCATCCCATTGCTGGCCTAAGGCCAAGCTGATTCTCAATGCTGATCATGCTTACATCATCCTCTCTTTAACATGCTTAATCATGGTTTTCATCCTCTATTCAAATTAAACCATGTCCAGATTGATAGAGCCTATAGCTTGACGTTGCTTTAATATGGAGCGTTGTTGTTAACGAAGCGGAAACGCAGCGTCAGATATGATAGAATGGAATAGGCTTTCTCGAGACAGGCAGCTTGGACGGTGAATATGAGTTCATCCAGGAGCAGACAATGAATAGCATCAGCTCATTAGTTCACAGTTACAGAAGGAGGAGTATATGAAAACAATAACGGGTTGGCTAGAAAATTTAGGAGTGGAAACAGGGCTTGCAAGCATTTTGGCCACGATCATTTTAATGATTGTGATCGCGCTTATATGCGTGGCAGCCAACTTTATTACGAAGAAGGTCGTATTACGGCTTATAACCTATTTCGTTAAAAATAATAAGTTCAAGTGGGACGATTATTTGCTGGAACGCAAAGTGTTTCACAAGCTATCACATATTGTACCCGCCATTATCATTTATTTTTCATCGCTTTTGTTCCCAAGCCTTGCCTTCTTTATCGTGAAGGCCGTTAATGTGTACGTCATCGTCATTGTGCTGCTTGTGCTTAACGCTTTTCTTAATGCGGTGAACGATATTTATTTAACCTTTGAAATTTCAAAGTCTCGACCGCTAAGAGGCTATATTCAAGTTGCTAAAATCTTAATCTTTTTCGTCGGCGGTATTTTGCTCATTTCCAGCATGTTTGGCGTTAGTCCGCTCATTTTGCTTAGTGGTCTCGGAGCGTTGTCCGCTGTTACGATGCTTGTATTTAAGGATTCAATTTTAGGCCTGGTGGCGGGGATTCAACTGTCCTCCAACGATATGGTGCGCGTAGGCGACTGGATTGAAATGCCGAAATACGGGGCCGATGGCGATATCATCGATATTTCGCTAAATACGGTGAAGGTGCAAAATTGGGATAAGACGATTACGACGATTCCTACATACGCCTTGATCTCGGATTCCTTCAAAAACTGGCGCGGCATGCAAAGTGCAGGCGGGCGCCGTATTAAGCGCTCAGTTCGCGTCGACACAACCAGTGTAACAATATGCAGCCCGGAAATGATCGAGAAGTTCAAAAAAATCCATTATCTCAAGGATTATATTGAGCAGAAAGAAAAGGAAATCGAGCAGCATAATCAAGAGCTGAACGTGGACAAATCGGTTAAGGTGAACGGCAGAGCACTTACCAATATTGGCGTGTTTAGAGCTTATATTCAGCGCTATTTGGAGGGGCATCCGAAGATTCATAAGGGCATGACCTGTATGGTTAGACAGCTGCAGGCTGAAGAGACCGGCTTGCCAATGGAAATTTACGCATTCACTAACGATACAGCTTGGGCAGTATATGAGGGCGTACAGTCCGATATCTTCGATCATATATTAGCAGTGGCGCCTGAGTTTGGCTTGCGGATATTCCAAAATCCTACAGGCCATGATCTAAAAAGCGGCTTGCAGGCGGAGCGCAGCGGTGCAGAGCTGGCAGAAGGCTAGCGTAGAGCAGAGCTAGTTTAGTGCTAAACGGCTTAGAGAGACGAAGTTAACCGAATTTATGCTAGTGCTAGATTTTTAAGGGGGTCCAGATGGTCAGGAAGCTGATCGTCTGGACCCCCTATTCTTGTTTTCGTTTAATCACATTAATTTTCTCCAGCAATGAAAAAGCTGGTTGTATTTTCGAACTTGTTATGCTAGTATACAAGTTGTAGACGGGAGGTCATATCGTGGAAGCGAGTCAGTTGCTGCTTGATGAAAAGAAAAAATCCGAATCGATCAAGGACTATTTGTATCGGGTCATTCGCAAAAACATCATTTACAACCGCTTACATCCAGGCGATGCAGTTAGCGAAAATGTATTGGCATCCGTATTCCAGGTCAGCCGTACGCCCATTCGCGAAGCGATCAACAAGCTTGTCGTAGATGAATTGCTGGAGGTATATCCGCAGCGCGGTACGAATGTTTCGTATATTGATATGCGGCGCGTGCGCGAGGCCGTTTTTATGCGGGAAACATTGGAGATGGGAGCAATCAAGCTGGCTTGCGAGACATTTGGAGAAGAGCAGATATTCCGCTTGGAATCCAATCTCAACCAGCAAATTTTTTGCTATGAACGAGACAAGCTGATGGAGGTTATGGAGCTGGACAATCAGCTTCATCAAATTATATTTGAAGAATGCCAGCTGCTGCGTGTTTGGCAGGCGATGCAGGGAATAGGCTCTGATCAATACCGCATCCGCTATCTTAAGCTGTATAATCGTCTGAGATGGGAAGAGACGATAGAGGAGCATAAAACAATTATTGCTAATATTAAGGACAAAAATGTTTCAAAAGCTGTTGCGGACATTCAGTCGCATATTAATAAGCTGTATGATGATGCGCGCATTATTCAACAGCAAATGCCGGAATATTTCCTGCACGCCTAAAGCATAGTTTGGCTAGTGCGGGCATGCTGCAACCATGCCCGAATTTGCTCCAAATTTACGCAAGGCATGCTGATCAATTGTTAAGCGCTTACTTCTCGCGGAACTTGTATGCAAGTATGACAAGAATACAAATAATGTCTCTAATCAGCAAATGTGGAAGCAAGGAATGGATAGACCCTATGAAGGGAGGTGAGAATAGTTGTAGTGATACAAGAGCGATAGAGTGAATGTAAAGGGGAACTAACGTACAGACAACAATACAGAAGGGGAAGATGACATGAACAGAAAGCTTCTTATGATGTTGACAGCTGTAGTACTTATGATTGTTTTGGCAGGTTGTGGAGCGAACGATAAGAACGGAAATAACAGCAGCGAAGCTGGGACAGGCGATGAGAACGTCACTTTGCGTGTTCTATCTACCAATCCGCTAGTAAGTGAAGAATCGATGCAGCTTTTTATGGATCAAAATCCTAACATTAAAGTTACGTATGAATATGTGCCAAGCTCTGATTATTCCGCTAAATTTGCAGCGTTGGCCGCTTCTAATGCGATTCCGGATGTCATTTGGACACAGGCTGGCTACTATACCGATCAAATCAAGCAAAATTTGCTGCTGGATTTGTCAGAAGAGCTGAATGGTCAAAACTATGAGGGAGATGCGGTATGGAGTGAAACCTTCGTTCCAGCTCTACTCGAAAACTCGCGCGGAACGGTAAAAAAAGCACTGGGAGAACGAGATTCCTATGATTACGGCGTTCCATTTACAATGACCACGATTGCCGTGCTGTACGATAAAAGCGTTTACGAGCAGCTTGGCTTGGAGGAGCCAACAAGCTGGGAGCAATTTATGAGCAATAACGAGGCGCTGAAGGCAGCGGGCTATACTCCGCTCTCGATGCACAACAACTGGATTGACTGGTATCCGCGTCTGTTCTGGGATCAGTACTGCCGAGCTGATTTGGAAAGCAATCCAAATGCATTTGACGAAGGCGCGATGACCTTCTCCAGTGAATGCGTCCAGCAAGGTCTAACATCCTTTAAAGAGCTGTGGGATAAAGGGTATCTTCCTGAAAACGGCATTACAGCCGATCTGGAAACGATGCAGCAAATGTTTGTTCAAGGCAAGCTGGCACAGTTTTTAATTGCACCTGACAAGCTTGAATACATTATGAACAATGCGCCAGACAATATGTCTCTGGCTACGTATGCGCTGCCAGGCATTGCCGGCATTCCTAGCCGTTCCTTGGGCGGATCGAGCAATGTATTCGCTGTAAGCGCTTCAAGCGAGCATCCGGAGGAAGCAGTGCAGCTGCTTAAATTCCTTACATCAAAAACACATTTTACAGGCATAGAGGCTTTGAAATATTCAAACTCTGGACTAGTCAATTTGGAGGTAGAGCCTGAGCTGGCACAATTTTTGGCAGGCTTTACGAATGCAGCAGCAGGCGGATTCAGCCCGGATATTCTAGTACCAACCAATATTACTACTGAAATAAACACAGCATTTAAAACCGATTTACTGCCGCGCTATTTGATGGGCAGAATTGATGCCAATGAGCTCGGCGAGCAGTTGCAGGCCATGTACGAGCAAGCTAAATAGGGAAGTCAAGGCTGGCAGTTCTATTGCTAGAGCTGCCAGCTGTTTGAACGGAGGAGATTACGACTATGCAATCAACTGCCAAAAAATTTTGGATTGATATAAAGCAAAGCATACCGGCTTATTTGTTGATTTTGCCGACAATCGCCGTGTTCGTCATATTTTTATACACCCCTTTTATAAATGCGATCCGCATTAGTATGTACAAGTACAACGGGATCGGAGAGCTGACAGACTATGTCGGGCTGGACAATTACTTAATTGTTTTGAAGGATCCCAAATTTTACGAGGCGTTTTTCAACACCTTCAAGCTAATTGGTGCTGACGCCATTTTATCGATTAGCATCGGCTTCTTTCTGGCGTATGTGCTGTATAGAGGCATTCCACTGAAGCGTTTTTTCAGCACGTCGCTATTTATTCCATACCTGATCTCTATGGTCGTAATCGGCAGCATTTGGCGCATCATTTATGATCCTACGATAGGGCCGATCAATCAGCTTCTGCAGCTGATTGGACTAGGCGAATGGGCGCAGCCTTGGCTGTCGCAATACGAAACCTCACTGCCAGCTATTATTTTGACCTGGATATGGCATACGATCCCATTTAATATGCTGATCATTTATGCCAACGTGATGACGATGCCAAGCGACTTTATTGAGGCGGCCGAAATGGATGGTGCTACCTCGTGGCAGAAGCTTCGCTATATTATTGTTCCGTACCTGCTGCCTACGCTGCTGGTATTGCTGCTGCTAACGGTCACGACTGATCTGCGCGCCTTCGATATGGTGTGGGTAATGACGCAAGGTGGACCAGGCGGAGCGTCCGAGGTTATAACCTCCTATGTATACCGCAAGGCATTTTCTTCCCAAAACTTTGGCGTGGCAACTGCCGCATCTATTATTATGATGCTCATTATGCTGAGCATTACATTAACATCCCAGTTCTTAAACAGAAAGAAGGCGTAGCGACATGGCGAAAAGGAAAAAGATTACGAATGCGATCATTTTTGTAGTGCTCTTATGCTATGCTTGTCTGTCGCTCTATCCGCTTATTTGGGTTATTTTACAGTCATTCAAGACGGAAACTCAGTTTTTGCAAAGCATTTGGTCACTGCCAACCAGCCTGCGGCTGGACAACTATTTGGTTGCTTTTGATAAAGGAAATCTATCGGTCTATTTTTTGAATACAGTGCGCAATACAGCCGCAACACTCATCGTTGATCTGGTGTTCATTACGCTGGCCGGCTTTGCCTTTGCCAAAATGAAAATGAAGTTTAAAACCTTTTTCTTCTATTTTATTTTAGTGAACCTGCTTATTCCGACGCCAATCATTTTATTGCCGATGTATTTGCTTATTTTGGATCTGGGCATTCAAAATACGCTGGCGGCGATTGTCTTTCCGTATTTCCAAGGCTTTGCGCCGCTTGGCTTGATTCTCATTACGAACTACTTGAATAGCGTTCCTAATGAGCTGATAGAATCAGCAAGAATCGACGGCTGCAATCTGTTCCAAATTCTCTATAAAATTGTTGTGCCGATTGCGATGCCGATTCTAAGCACCTTGGCCGTGCTTGGCGGAATGAGCGCATGGAATGAATTTATGTGGGCTTTAATTTCAATTAGTGATATATCGCAGTATACGCTGTCTGTCGGCATCTCCATCATGCGCGACAAAACGTCAATACTGGGCTATACGCCGGTATTCGCCGCTTTGTCGGTCAGCGCAATCGTATTTGTCGTCATCTATTTATTTGCACAAAAAACATTTGTCAAATCTATTACTGCAGGCGCGGTAAAAGGATAGGGAGCGTGTTGTCATGTTGTATTCTGCTAAAGCGTTTGATCCGCAATTATTCAAGCAGCCGACCAGCGCTTATCGCGGGGCGCCTTTCTGGGCCTGGAACACCAAGCTGAGCAAGGAGCTGCTGCTGGAGCAGCTTGAGCAGTTTCCTGCAATGGGCATGGGCGGCTTTCACATCCATGCGCGAGTCGGCCTTGATACGCCGTATTTGGGCGATGAATTTATGGAAATGGTCAAGCTATGCGCCGATGAAGCCGAACGTCAGCAGCTGCTATGCTGGCTTTATGACGAGGATCGCTGGCCTTCAGGCTATGGCGGAGGCATCGTTACGAAGGATGAGGCGTATCGCAGCCGTTATTTGGTTATCACGCCGTTTAAAGCCGACCCGAATTCGGGCAAAACGCCGAGCTTTGATTCCTGTGCAGCAGTTGTATCGCATGGGCGCGGTCAACTGCTGGCAGCTTTCCGCATTGTGCTGGATGAGCAAAATCTGTTAAAGCACTATGTGATGTGTGAGCATGATGCGCAGGCAGCCGAAGGAGAGACGATCTGGTACGTTTATCTCGAAGTTGCAGGAGATAGTCCCTGGTTTAACAACGAGGCTTACGTCGATACATTGAATCCGGCAGCGGTCCGCAAATTTATTGAGGTTACGCATGAACGGTACGCTGAAGCGGTTGGCGAGCATTTTGGCGCTACAATTCCAGCTATGTTTACTGATGAGCCGCAGTTTCCCCATAAGCAATTTTTAGGCTATGCTCGCTCGCAAAGCGAAATTATACTGCCTTTTACAGATGATTTTGAGCAAACCTACCGCGAGCGCTACGGCAGCAGTCTGCTGGAGCATTTGCCAGAGCTGCTATGGGAAGGACGTACTATTTCGGTTGCACGCTACCGTTATCACCAGCATTTGGCTGAACGCTTTGCCGAGGCGTTTGCCGATCAGATAGGCCGCTGGTGCGAAGAGCACGGGCTAATGCTGGCAGGACATATGATGGAGGAGCCAACGCTGCATTCGCAAACTCGCGCCTTGGGTGAAGTGATGCGCAGCTTGAGCAGCTTCGGCTTGCCGGGCATCGATATGCTGTGTGATCAACGAGAATACACCACAGCCAAGCAGGCGCAAAGTGTCGTGCATCAATATAATCGCCCCGGTGTGCTAAGTGAGCTGTACGGCGTAACCAACTGGGATTTTGATTTTCGCGGACATAAGCTGCAGGGAGATTGGATGGCGGCGCTAGGCGTAACTGTACGCGTCCATCATTTAACGTGGTTAAGCATGGGCGGAGAAGCCAAGCGTGACTACCCTGCTTCGATCGGCTTGCAGTCGCCGTGGTATAAGGAATATCCGTTGATCGAGGATCATTTTGCGCGCTTGAATACAGTGCTGACACTTGGCAAGCCACTCGTGCGGATTGGCGTTATTCATCCAGTGGAATCGTACTGGCTTTATTTCGGACCTAACGATCAGACCAGTCTAATTCGGGAGCAGCTGGAAGCCCAGTTTAGTCAAGTTACGGACTGGCTGCTTTTTGGCCTGCAGGACTTCGATTATATATCTGAAGCTTTAATCCCTGCACAGCAGCAGGGCACACAGCTTGGTCATATGAGCTATGACGTAATTGTTGTGCCCGGCTGTCATACGTTGCGTCAGAGCACTCTCGATTTTCTCGCGAAATTTGCAGCGGCGGGCAAGCAAGTTGTTATGCTGGGCGAGCTGCCTCGCTTTATCGATGCCAAGCCGTGGTTTCAGATTGAGCAGTGGGACCCGTTTACGGTCATTCCATTTACGAAGCAGGCGCTGCTTGAAGCATTGGAGCCGTATCGTCTTGTTGATATGCATTATGACGGCCCTAAATTTCTTAAAAAGCCAAGGCATAAAAAGAATTGGGACGGCGAGCGCACGCAGAAGTTTCTATATCAAATGCGAGAGGAAGGAAGCAGTCGCTGGTTGTTTATCGCCAATGGCCGGGCCGAGCAGAACAAGGATGTAATAGAGCCTGATGATGTCACCATTACAGTAGCGGGAAGCTGGCAAGCTGAGCTTATGGATACGTTCACCGGAGAAATTCATCAGCTGGCAGCCCGGCATGGTCAAGGCACGACCAGCATCTATCATCGTTTTTACAATCATGATAGTTTGCTGCTGCACCTGGTCCCAGCTGAAAAGGCGCAAAATGTCCAAGCCTTACCGCCGTTGAAGGCGGAGCGAGGCTCAAAGGCGAGCTGGGAGCGGCATTTGCACGATGCTGAGGTATGCGTTAAGCGAGAGGAGGACAATGTGCTGCTGCTTGATCTCGCAGAGTACAAGCTCGATGATGAGCCGTGGCAGGAGCGGGAAGAAATATTGCGGATCGACAATATTTGCCGAGCAAAGCTTGGCTATCCGCCTCGCCGAGCAGCGCTGGCTCAGCCGTGGGTGGAGCAGAACGAGCAGCAGGAAAGCGAGCACATTTTGCTGCTGCGCTTTACCTTTAGCGCGGAGACGAGCTTTAAGGGCACTCGACTGGCGCTGGAGCATGGCACTGAAATTGACATATGCCTCAACGGGCAATGGCTGCACAAGCAGGAAGCGGGCAGCTATGTAGATAGTTGTCTAACCGCCTATCTGCTGCCAACGCTGCAACAAGGCAGCAACGAATTGCTGCTACGTCTGCCTTATTCAAGAAGGCTGAATGTAGAAGCAGCGTTTCTGCTTGGCGACTTTGATGTAGCCATTCACGGCTCGCGCTGCAGCCTGAAATTGCCGACTGATCAGATTAGCTTCAGCTCACTAACCAGCCTGGGCATGCCGTTTTATGGCGGAAATGCAGTATACAGCACCAAGCTGGCATTAGAGCCGGGGCAGTATGAGCTGCAGGTTTCTAAATACCGCGCGCCGCTGCTCGATGTTGCAATTAATGGCCAGCAGGCAGGCCAAATCGCATTTGCGCCTTACAGCGTCACCTTTACTGTGGCGGAGACGGACGGTGATACACTGATCGAGATAAGAAGCTACGGAAGCAGAGTCAACACGTTTGGAGCTGTTCATAATTGCGATGAGCAAGAGGTATATTTTGACCCTAATGCATGGCGGACTGAACGTGACGAATGGTCCTATGAGTATCAGCTCAAGCAGACAGGCATCCTGAAGGCGCCTGTCATGCGGAAATTAACCGATGAAGCATACAAGAGTTAAATCATATAGAAAGAAGGACGTCAGCTTATGCGAGGCATTCATTTAGAAAAACCATACGATGTCAAATTAATAGAAAAGGATATGCCTGTTCCGAAAGAAGGAGAGGCGCTAATTAAGGTGAAGTCGGCCGGTATTTGCGGCTCGGATATCGCAGCCTTTCGCGGCAGCAATCCTTTGGTCAGCTACCCGCGCATGCTTGGTCACGAGATTGCAGGAGAGGTAATCTCGATTCCTGCCAATCCAAGCGGCATTAAGCCTGGCGATAAAGTCGTCGTAGATCCTTACTTGTACTGTGGCCAATGCTATCCTTGCAGCCAGAATCGGACAAATTGCTGTGAGCAGCTGCAGGTGCTGGGCGTTCATGTGGATGGAGGCATGGTCGACTATCTATGTCATCCTGCCAATATGCTCGTTAAAATTCCCGATGAATTGCCATGGGACATCGCCTGTATGGCGGAGCCGCTCACCATTGCATTGCATGGTCTGCATCGTGCCCATGTGCAGGCAGGCGAGCATGTCGCAATTATTGGAGCCGGCACAATTGGCATGCTAACTGCACAAGCAGCGCTTTATTATGGTGCGATCCCGATTTTAATCGATATCGTGCAAGGGCGGCTGGACAAAGCTCAATCGATGGGCATGCCTCATACGATTAATCCTCAGCAGGAGGATGTGGAGCGTGCGATTGTCGCTTTAACGAAGGGCAGACGCTGCGAGGCGGTAATCGAAGCCTCGGGGGCCAATGCTTCTGTAAGGCTAACGCTGGACGTAGCCTCGCATGCGGGCCGCGTCGTATTTACAGGCTGGCCCAAGCAGGAGACTTCACTGCCTACAGATATGATAACCCGCAAGGAGCTTGATGTTTTCGGCTCCCGGACAAGCGTTGGCGAATTTGAAGAGGCGATTCAGCTTATTTCTCGTGGAGATGTGGACGTGCGACTGCTGTTGACGGAGCTTATCAGTATGGAGCAGGCTGCCGCGGCAATTGAGCAGATCGAGCGAAATCCTGCGAATTATTTGAAGGTCAATGTCTTGCTGTAATTATAAGGCACTTGCTAGCGGCAGCCTTCCGGCATTAATCAAGATTGTTCAAAAATCCTTCATTTGGCTTCTTTTGTAGAGCAAAGCTATAATGTAGACACTACAACCTAAGGAGAAGCCAATGACGGAACAGGAATTGTGGCATGCCGCTGAGCAATTTGTGCGGACCTGCTATGTAGAGTTGAACAAGAGCGAGGCAGAGCTTGACGCCAGACTGCTGGACATAAAGACTTCTATTACAGCTACAGGAACGTATCAGCATACAAGCGAGGAGTTGGCGCACGGTGCACGGATGGCGTGGCGCAACAGCAATCGCTGCATCGGACGGTTGTTTTGGGAGACGCTGCATGTAATAGACAAGCGAAGCATTATTGACGAACAGGAAATAGCGAATGCGCTTATTGAGCACATCCGCTATGCTACGAACGGTGGCAGAATACGCCCAACGATTACGATCTTTAAGCCGCAGCAGGAGAAAGCTTCAGTTCGAATTTGGAATCATCAGTTGCTGCGTTATGCTGGATACGAAAAGGACGGAGCAGTTGTCGGAGATCCAGCTTCGCTGCAGTTTACAAGCATATGTCAACGCCTCGGCTGGAAAGGCAAAGGAACGGCCTACGATATGTTGCCGCTTGTTGTATCTGTAAATGATCGGCCTCCAGCATGGTTCGAGCTGCCTCAGGAAGTGATTATGGAGGTGCCGATCCGTCATGACAAATATCCGGGCATTAATGATTTAGCGCTGCAATGGTATGCGGTGCCGATTATTGCGGATATGAAGCTGGAAATTGGCGGCTTGTCCTACACAGCAGCTCCATTTAACGGTTGGTACATGGGGACTGAGATCGGAGCTCGCAATTTAGCCGATGAGCAGCGCTATAATATGCTGCCTAAAGTTGCCGAAGCGATGGGACTGGCAACGGATCATGCCTCAAGCTTGTGGAAGGATCGCGCTTTGGTAGAACTGAATGCCGCGGTTTTGGAATCGTTCAAGCGCCAAGGAGTGAGCATTGTCGATCACCATACGGCGGCATTGCAATTCCAGCGCTTTGAGGAAAAGGAGCAGGCAGCGGGGCGAGATGTAACAGGGCGCTGGTCCTGGCTCATACCGCCACTCTCACCAGCAGCCACACATATTTTTCACAGCTCGTATGAGGACAAGCAGCTTTTGCCTAACTATATCGTTCAGGATAAGCCGTACGAGATAGAATAATTGAGTTAAAGAATCTGTGTAGCGTTAATCAATAGCGATGCACAGATTCTTTAGCATTTAGTTCTTTTGCCAAAAAGTAATTAATATTGTTAGAACTCTCTACTCACATAATTTGAATTAAATGCAATATTGGGAATGAATGCATGATGTGTTAAAATTAATTAGTCAAAATATCTTTAGCAGCCATTTTTTATCCCAATGATTCTTAACTTCGAAGGGAGATTGTAAATGAAAAAAAACCTGCTCTTTCTAACATTAACTGCACTAATGTTATTTACTATTGCTTGTTCTAAAGCAAGTAAAGAAGACACATTGGAAACACTTTTATCTTCTTCAACCGAGACGTACCGCATTAATTTTTTCTATGATGTGTACGATAAAGATTATTCTAATGATCTAACGAGTTATTGGAATTCAGACGAAAAACTACTTGACCACATTGAGATCCAAGTTTACAACGTAAAGCGAGAAGATAAAAAGGAAGTTGCTGATATTATGGAAATCCACGAATATCCCTACTATCTTGTTACAGACAATAAATCCATTGTATTATCAACTCGAAATTTCCAAGACGTTGAAAAATACTTCCAATCAATATTTAGGAATTAAATGATATTTTTCTCGGAAATACAAGCTGTACAGCTTATCCGATGTCCACGCCGTCTCCTCACTCCTTTCATCTTAATATCTCACGAGATTGGATTATGTTACAAGCCATATAGCGACAAACTTAACTATGGAAATGATTCACTAGCATCCTTTTTTGTACTATAATAGCCGTAGGTATATTGTACTAGAGGAGATAAAATATGGCTTATATGGTACCTGAAGTTATTCCAAGAAAAGCGACGTCAGGCGAACGTATTTTGTTTGCTAGTTTACGAGATTATTTGCCTAGCGATTATATTGTTTATTATGAGCCTGAAATTCGTGGAAAGCGCCCTGATTTTGTAATCATCGGCCCTGACCTGGGGATCGTTGTTCTCGAAGTGAAGGATTATACGAAAAGCACCATTTATCAAGTCAATCATGACGAGTGGATCATTCGTGAAACCTCGGGCTCTAATCAGTTGCATCATATAAAAAGTCCACTTAAGCAAGCTCGAGACTATGCGAGAATGATCGAGACCCATTTGAAAAAAGATAAAAACTTGGTTCGTGAAGGAGGTTCTCATTTAAAATTTCCTTACGGTTACGGTACTGTTTTTACTCGTTTAAGACAAGAGGATTTTATAAAGCTTGGTTTGTATCAGGTTATTGAGCCGCAATTTGTATTATGTAAAGATGAAATCGATGCCGATGAAGAAGGCTTTGATCAACATATTTTACTGGAAAAAATTCAATGCATGTTTACTATACCAACGTATCGGCGCTTGCTACTGACCGATCAAGATATTCAAGCTATTCGCTTTCATCTTTTTCCTGAGGTTCGGATTGGAGCAGATTTTAACATGCCGGTTCAACATCAGGATCAGCTGCTGCTTTCACTGCACAATATTAAGACGATGGATTTGCACCAGGAAAATATGGCGAAGCAGCTTGGCGACAGACATCGTCTTATTCGCGGAGTTGCGGGCAGCGGTAAGACATTGGTGCTCGCAACTCGTGCCAAGCTGTTAGTGAAGCAGCACCCTGATTGGAAAATACTTGTACTTTGCTACGGCATTCCGTTATCACGCAGCTTGAAGCAAATGATACAGCAGAAGCTGGATGAGCCGGAGGATTTATTTGATTTGCATCAGATAGACAACGGACAATCACATTCCAATGTAGAGGTTTATAATTTCCATGAGTGGCTAAGAAACAAGATGAAAATGAAGGAAGATGATATTCCGGTACTATTGGATAAGGTGAGTAAAAAGGAAGCAATTCTGCCTGCTTATGATGCAATATTAATTGATGAAGGCCAGGATTTTGAAGCAGACTGGTTAAAGCTGTTAAGCTATTGTCTGAATCCTGAAACTCAATCTCTATTATTAGTAGAAGACCGTGCGCAGTCTATTTTTAAGAGAAAATCAAGTCTGGCACAGGATATTGGCCTCGATTTTCGCGGCAGATCGAAAATATTATCGATTAATTATCGCAATACAGCACAAATCGTTAAATTTGCTTGGAATTTTTATCAAACCTTTTCCCAGCTTAAAAATAAAGTACGCGAGGGAACGATAGATGGAGTGGAGATTATTCCTCCTCAAGCGACAAAGCGTAAAGGACCGGAGCCACTTATCCATGCTTTTAAAGGAATCAAACAAGAGATGGACTTTGTTGCGAAGTGCATCAATTTTCTCCATCAGGAAAAAAACATACCCTTTGAAGAGATTGCAATTTTATATCGCGTTAAAAACAGACACTCTATCTCTTATATAGATGAAATTAAAGATAGCTTGCGCCACAGCGGGCTGCCATTTACATGGATTACCGAAAACGCAGATTCCAAGCGTAAATTTATTCGTAGCGAAAAGACGGTGAAAATCTCTACCATTGATAGTGCTAAAGGTCTTGATTTTCGAGCAGTATTTATCGTTAACATAGAAAACATGCCTTTTGTACTGGAGGAAGTGGAGGAAAGAGAAGTATCGTTATTTTATATTGCCATGACACGAGCGTTGGAATGGCTGTTTTTAACCTATAGTGGAGAGTCTAAATTTACACGCTATTTAGCTGAAATAGCAGGACAAAAATTAGAGCTGACCTTGGATCAACAGGCATCGGGAGGAGGAGTGCGCCATGAGTGAATGGAGTCGCTTATTTCTAGACAGAATTGGTTTTCCTGAGCATATGACTATTGCCTTTGAAAGCTTGCCTAAGCTGCTGGAGCTGACTTCAAGAGCAGTACCGTTTGAAAATTTAAGCATTATGGAGCATAGAACGCGTCCGATTACGAAGGAGAATTTGATTGACAAGATTGTAACCCGCCAAGAGGGCGGGCTATGCTATGAGCTAAATCCACTGCTGCATCACTTTTTGCTGGAGCAGGGCTTCAATACCAAGCTAACACGCGGCAGCGTTTTTAGACCTGAAGCGGGTGAATACTCCGCTGTAGGCAGAACGCATGTGGCGATTTTGCTTGAGCATCATCAGAGGAGCTACTTGCTTGATACTGGGTTTGGCGGCAATTTGCCTTTACTGCCTGTTCCGTTGTCAGGGGAAACAGTGACTTCCAGCAATGGAGTTTTTCGTGTCGTGCGAACTGATACAGAGTACGGCGACTATGTGCTGCAATTGAAATTAAAGCACAAGGACGTTGACTGGCGCATCGGCTATGCCTTTGACTCCAACTGGATGATTACGGATGACAGCGAATTGAACGAAATTCAAACAATTATAACCGACGATCCGCGCTCCACCTTCAATAAGCATCCGTTGATTACCAAGCTTACTGAGCGAGGCAGCGTTACGTTAACAGACCATTCGTTGACAGAGTGGACTGACGGCAAGACGGAGAAGCTCAGTTTGGGAGAAGCGGATTTCCAGCACTATGTAAAGCAGCATTTTGGCGAACAGTTCGCAATGAAAGCAAGCAAAGATCAGGCTTGACTGCGGTCATAAACGTGATAGAAAATGGAATGCGCCACCAATTGTTGCTGTTTCGCTTATTCCGTTTTTCTCGAACTCTACGCATTTGTGGATTATACCGCTATCCGTTAGCGCTGTGCTGCTTGGGCTAATGCTCACGCTGTTTATTGCCGAGCGTGCGGAAAGCAGATTTGGCAGCTTCTTTGTGTCGATGAATCGCAAAAAGCTGCAAGCTAAGTCAGATTCGCTGGATATGTCTGCATAGCATAGTTGCATCCATGTTAAATAAAGCTAATAACAAGCCACCTCGGAGCTCGATACAGCTTTCGAGGTGGCTTTTTGCTGCTTGGAGCACTCTAAAAATAAGCAAATCGGCAAAAACCATTCGCATAATTAGCACAGCAGGTGGGATATTAAAGCACGGAAAGGAGATGATTGACATGAATAATCAACTAGCGCCTCATGAGACCTTGGAATTGCATGAGCTGCTGTCCTTCAAGACGGTGTGCATGACCAAAGCTCAAACGATGCAAAATCTGGTTTCAGATGCCGAATTGAAGCAGCTGCTGCAAGAGGATGTTCGCAATTCAGTACCGGCAATTGAGGAATTGAAAAACCTGCTAACCAATAACCCACAACATTAAACATTAAAAGGATGGTGTATATGAACCCGATCATGGAAAATTTAACAGGAATGAATGTTTTGTCTGATCAAGTTATCGCGACTGATTTTCTAATTGCTGCAAAATCAGGAGTTCGCAACTACGCGTTGGCATTGACCGAAACCGCTTCGCCTCAAGTACGAGAAGCTCTAAAAAATCAATTGAACCAAGCCATTGCAACTCACGAAAAAATTACAAATCTAATGATTAGCCGCGGCTGGTACAACGCTTACGATATGAACCAGCAGCTTCAGATGGACATTCAAAACACAGACACAGCGTTGAACATGGTGAACCAAGCGAGCAGATACTAATATAAAAAGCAGGGAGTGCAGCAGTTCCCTGCTTTTTGCTTGTACATATATGGTCCGTTGCAGTAAAAAGGGCATCTCATTCCGAATCAGATTGTTTTTTGTCCTGCTTCTTGTTGTCCTGCTTCTTGTTGTCTTGCTGCTTGGGCTTAATGCCAAACAGCGACAGCAGCACGGAAGCTCCACCCAAGCCAGCCACCAAATAATAAAATGGAGCTGCCGTTGGCAGCAGCATAACTGAAGCTACTGGAGGCCCTGCGGCAACGCCAATAAAACGCACACTGCTATAAAATGAAGTGACTGTTCCCCTTACTTCCTTCTCAATCCCTTCAACGATCAGCGCGTCAAGACAAGGCAGGGAAATGCCTATGCCAAAGGCACCTATCGAAATATACAGTACATCCATAACGACCGTTTTGCCGCCAAACCAGGCGATGACAAGCATCATTACACTGACAATTAACATGCCAAAAAAGTTGAACCATTTCATGCGCGGTTTTTTATTGCCAATTAATTTCCCTGTTACAAATGAAGCGATGCACAGAGCGGCGGTCGGGATAGCTAAAATAACCCCTTTCCATAATCCGTGGATTCCATACTTGTCCTCCGACACCTGCGACAAATAAAACAAAGCTCCAAATACGATGAACATACAAATGCCGCCTATCGCAAATATGGCGTAAAGCCATCTACCCTTTTCATGAAACAATGCTTTGACCTGCTTGATGTAGGCTCGTGCTTTGGGAGGTGCGGACGACGAGTTCTTTTTTGGCACCTTCACCATAAAGGAAACCATTAAAATAGAGCCCAAACATAGGACCGGGATCGCCCAAAACGGAATAAACCATGCAATTAACGCCAGCAATGATCCCATTAATGGACTAAGCACTTTGCCAAATGTATTAGCAGTCTCGATTATCCCAAGCCCCTCGCTGACCTCGGTTTCTTTTTTGAACATATCTCCAATCAATGGCAAAACAATAGGAGATGAGCCTGCCGCGCCAATGCCTTGTATAAACCGCCCAACCAGAATCCACATATAAGCTTGACTGAACCAGGTTGAGGCAATAGCGGATAGAAGTCCGCCCAGTCCTGTTAGCACCAGGCTAGGAATAATTATTTTAACTCGGCCATAGCGGTCAGATAAAAATCCTGCCACAGGAATTAAAAATATTGCTACAACTGAATAAACCGTTATGACTAAACTGATTTGAAAAGAACTAACCTTCAACTGCTGACCCATAGAGGGAAGGATTGGAATAAGCATGGAATTTCCCAAGGTCATAATTAACGGAATGGAGGACAGGGCAAGAAGGCTAATCTTTTTGGACTTTTCCATTCTTAAACTCCCTTCAAGTGACTTGCGCGATAGTAAGGCCAGATGCCCTGTTGATTTTATTCCCTAAAAGGATTTACTTGATACTCACATTTACCATTACTTCCATTGCAAAAGTATTGCTGGTTTGGCATTTGTTTGAATAGGAAGGAGTGTAATGGAGATAATACAAGCAAACTCAGGAAAGGAGCTATATCGTTATGAAATTTGTTCTTAAATGGATTGCCAACGGTTTGGTCGTTGTGCTGTTATTGATGTATTTTGCAGACGTTTCCTTTTGGAGCGCTTTCGTTACAGCAACCGTTCTTACGATCATTGCCTATATATTAGGAGATCAGATCATTTTGCGGAAAACGAACAACATTATCGCTACCTTGTCCGACGCGGTGCTTGCTTTTGTAGTTTTGTGGGCAGCAGCAGTCTGGATGGGATGGGATTTGAGCATTAGTGAGACGATCATTATGGCCGTTGTGCTCGGCATCGTCGAATGGTTTATCCATCGCTATGTATTCAACAACGAAGCCAAGCTGGTTACCAGCGAGGAAAAGTAAGCAATGCACCCTGATGAAATTTTGCAAACAACTGGCCATCGACCGTTTGAGCTGCCAGAAGGCAAATGGTTAATGCGTCAAATTTGGCAGGACCTGCTATTTGCTCATTGGCCAGTAGATCCGGCATTAATGGCTTCGCTCATTCCCGAACAGCTGAAGCTGGATCTTTGGCAGGATCAGGCATGGATTTCGCTCTCGCCGTTTTATATGCGGCATGTAAATATTAGAGGACTCCCGGCCTTACCTTTTACCAGTTCATTTTTGGAGTTGAACTTCAGAACATATGTTACGCATCAAGGGAAGCCAGGCATCTTTTTATTTAGCGCGGATGCGGAGAATTGGCTTACGGTGAAGCTTTCCAGATTATTTGGCCTTCCTTATATGAATGCTGCAATGAGCTGGAAAAGAGAAAATGGCAGATTCCAATATATATGCCACAGAACGGATTCGCACAAGGGTGCTGCACAGTTTACAGCAACTTATTATCCGACGAGCAGCGAAGTTTTCCACGCTGTTCCCGATACCCAGCTTTATTGGCTGACAGAAAGGTACAGTCTCTATGCTTTAAAAGGAAGAAGCTTGCTGGTGGCCAATATTCATCATTTTCCATGGCCTTTGCAATCGGCTCAATTAGAGCTGGAGCAGAGCACGATAACCGAGGCTTCAGGCATTCCGCTGCCTGGCACTGAGCCGATTTTAACCTATACGAAGCAGCTTGAGGTTTTAATTTGGCCAATCAGAAAAGTATAAGGAGCTTTATGATGGACCAAGAAATGCGTTATGGAGACGACTATGTCTATCTTCCAGCGACCTCTATTCAAAGCGGGAAGGGACAGGAAGTGCTTCCGGATGTTTTCTGCCATACGATTCAAATCGTCAATATTTGTATGATTGGACAGCCGGAGAAGGAAGGCTGGGTACTGGTCGATGCAGGAATGCCGCGATCCGTCGAGGCGATTATTTCTACTGCGGAGGAAAGATTCGGCGCGGGTAATCGCCCGCAAGCGATTGTGCTGACACATGGCCATTTTGATCATGTCGGTGCCATTGTCGAACTGGTCGAGCATTGGAATGTGCCCGTATATGCCCATGAGCTGGAGCTTCCTTATTTAACGGGCAAACAGTCGTATTCACCACCCGATCCAACCGTCGATGGAGGACTGCTCGCTAAAATTTCATCCTTTTTCCCAAGCTCTCCAGTAAATTTGGGCAAGCATGTGGAACCGCTGCCATCTGACGGAACAATTCCGTTTCTGCAAGGATGGCGCTGGCTGCATACGCCTGGGCATACACCTGGCCATATTTCGTTATTTCGTGAGGACGACCGCGCCTTGATTGCAGGCGATGCTTTTGTTACCGTTCAGCAGGAATCGATTTATAAGGTGTTTGTGCAAAAGCAGGAAATAAGCGGGCCGCCGAAATATTTTACGCCGGATTGGGATCAGGCGCGCCAATCTGTAGAAAAGCTGGAGGCACTCAAGCCGAAAATTGCAGTAACGGGACATGGCTTGCCAATGGAAGGACAAGAGCTGAGCGACAGCTTGAAAAAGCTGGTCGAGCATTTTGACGAGATTGCAATTCCTGCACATGGCAAATATGTTCATTGATCATGCTTATGCTTAACGCTATATGCAAGAGGGGGTTATTCAGGAATGTCAGTCAAGACTGGCCATTTGAATAACCCCTCTTTGGTTTGTGGTTACACCTGCTTGAATGATAGACCTTCCGCTGCCAAAGCTTCACGCAGGGTAGGCATGGAGCGTGGACCAACTCCGTGAAGGCTTAAGATCTCGCGCTCTGTATAGCTGGACAGCTTGTTTAACGTTGTAATGCCCACATGCTTCAATGCTCCTCTTCTGATAGAGTCGGTTTGTCCCCCTTGTCTCGTCGAATGCTCTATCCCGTGCAAAGCCGGCTGGCTTGTACAATTAAGCTATGATTACGAAGGGGTGATGAAGGTATGCGTAACAATCGAATCGGAGCTTATTTATTCAGTTTTCCCAGTCTGTTTCTGACGCTAGTGTTCGGCATATATCCAATTATTTGGGCGCTTCGCTATATGTTTTTCGATTATCAGGGCTTTGGCACACCGCGCTTTATCGGGCTTGATAATTTTGCGAGAGTTGCGAGAGATACAGAGTTTTGGCACTCGGTATGGAATACCTTTATATACGCTGGCGGTAAACTGGTCATTACGCTGCCGCTTTCGCTCATATTGGCAGTCATCTTAAACCAAAAGCTGCGCGGTCGCCATTTATTTCGGGCAATATTTTTTATGCCGACCATTTTCAGTGCCTCGGTCATGGCGATTGTGTTCTATATCGTGTTCAATTCATACAATGGCATCCTCAACCAATATTTAATGAAGCTTAATATCGTGTCAGCGCCAATTGATTGGCTGGGGGCCTCATTTGCCATGCTGACTACGATTATCATCGCCGCTTGGGGAGCGATCGGCAACTATATGCTGTTGTTTCTCGCCGGTCTGCAGAGCATTCCAGACGACATTTATGAAGCGGCATCGCTTGACGGCGTTAATCCTGTGCAGCGCCTATGGTATATTACGATTCCGATGCTTGGGCCAGTTCTGCAAATGATCATTATGCTGGCGATTACCGTATCGCTTAAAGGCTATGAAAGCATTATGGTGCTGACGGAAGGAGGTCCATTCGGCAAAACCGAGGTCATGTATTTGTATTTGTACAAGCTGTTCTTCCCGCTAACTACGACAGGCACCTCCGTACAAAACATCGGCTACGGCAGCGCGGTCGGGTTTACGACAGCGGTCATTGTTGGTCTGGTGACATGGATTTACTTCTGGGTATCGAAAAAGCTTAACAGCATTTACTAAAGGAGGCTATCAGAATGACGATACGAAAAATTTTAGTGCGCACCCCAGTATGGCTGCTGCTGCTGTCCATGTCCGTGCTGCTGCTGTTTCCGATTGTTGTAGCTCTGCTTGGCTCCTTTAAAACTAATTTGGAGCTAACAACAGGCGCAACGCTGTTTCCTGCGGAATGGCAGTTTAAAAACTACGTGCAGGCATGGAACCAGGCTGATTTCTCTGCATTTACCTTTAACAGCATGTTTGTAGCAGTATTCGTAACTGTAGGGACGTTGCTGGTCGCTTCAATGGCTGCCTACGCTGTCGATCGGGTAGCCTTTAAAGGAAAAAAATTGTTTATTCTACTGCAGTCCTTTACACTATTTATTTCAATCGGTGCGGTTGTGCTGCGTCCGCAGTTTGATTTGATGGTATCGATTGGTTTGCAGAAATCACTATGGGGTGTCATAATCATTTTAATTAGCGCCCATGCTACTGCATTTTTTATGGTTGTCGGCTTCTTTCGCGGCATTCCGCGAGAGCTGGACGAAGCTGCGCTTATCGATGGCTGCAACTTTTATTCGATATTTTGGAGAATTATTTTGCCTTTGCTGCGACCAGCATTGGCGGTTGTGGCGCTGTTTACATTCCGCGGAGCCTGGAATGAATATATTTTGCCGCTGGTCTTTTCCTTAACACGGCCTGATTTGCAAACACTGCCTGTCGGCCTGGCCAGCCTCCGCTATGGTGCAGGTGCGGCAGTGGAAAATCAATTGATGCTGGCTGGTGCCTGCATCTCCATCCTGCCGCTGCTTCTCGTTTATATTTTTGCCAACCGCTCCTTTATGCAGGTTACAGCAGGGTCAGTCAAGGGCTAAACATCCCATATAAATTGAGGCGATGCGCATGAAACGAATATTCAGAAAGATGTCACTCAAAAGAAGATTGTGGGTTTCATTCGTATTATTGACGGTTGTCTGTATAGCTACCACGGGAACATATGTTTCCGTGTTTTTTTCTCGTGAAATGGAAATGCAAGCAACGAAAACGAGTCAGGATACGCTTAATAAAACGGCGCAGGTGCTGGACGAGCGTTTACGAAACATTGTTGTGCTGGTGTCGACCTTTATGATGGGCGAGTCGTTTCAGCAGACGATGCGTGATGTGCAGGCGAACAACAGCAATCAGTACTACAATCGGCTGTCTCAGCTGCAAACACCGTTTGCCCAGCTGATGCTGGCTGAGCAATCGATCGACTCGGTGCTTGTGCATACGCCAATCGGCGATTTTTACTCAACGGAAAACCGGCGAAGTCCGTCAGTCGCTTTCGAGGATACGCTGCTGCAGGACAAAATCTCCGTCGCGCAGGACAGATGGAATAAGCTATGGATAACAGGCCATACGGATGAGCTGTTCAGCAGAGGGAACTACGTCGTCTCCTTAATTATTAAGCCGCTCTTTGACAAGCAGCTGCAAAACACCTATGTCATCGTTAATATTCGCGAGGATTATTTGCAGGAGCTGATTGGCGCGCATATGCAAGGCGCCAGCTTAAATCAGCTCGTCATTGACCGCAGCGGCCAAAAGGTGTTCGCATCGAGAGAAGGGCTGCAGCACAGCGAGCGCAAAATGTACGAGGGCATCGGCCTGGACAAGCGCGGCCATTATAATTATGCATCAGAAAGCGGCAGCAGCTATTTGGTCAACTACGCTACGCTGGACATGAACCCCGATTGGGTGCTGATCGGCTATCAATCCAAAGCAGAGCTGCTGGAGCCAGTTCACCGGCTGCGCCTGGCGATTCTTTCGATTATGGGCGGCTGTGTCATACTGGCGCTCATTATGTCCAGCATGCTGTCAGAGCTGCTGCTCAAGCCGCTGTTCAAGCTGCGCAATT
The DNA here is from genome assembly GCF_018403185.1 of Paenibacillus montaniterrae. GTDB lineage: Bacteria > Bacillota > Bacilli > Paenibacillales > Paenibacillaceae > Pristimantibacillus > Pristimantibacillus montaniterrae. Next base: position 39,299 of record NZ_BOSE01000015.1, on the reverse strand, counting down.
TGATGCTGAAGGTTGAGCGCAACAAGCTTGACGTTCGATTTGAAAGCGTTTTTGAAGATGAGATTAGCCAGGTGGGACATAAATTCAACCGAATGATGGATCAAATCGGCGAGCTGATACTGGAAGTGAAGGCTTCCGAGCAGGAGAAGCGAAAGTCAGAAATAAAAGCGCTGCAGGCGCAAATCGATCCTCATTTTCTCTATAACACGTTAAATACGATTTACTGGAAAAGCGAAATGGCCGAGCAGCAGGCGGTAAGTGAAATGATTGTGTCGCTGTCGCTACTATTCCGACTCGGGCTCAATAATGGCCAGGAAATTACGACGCTGCGTCAAGAGCTGAAGCATGTCGAGCAGTATTTGCTGCTGCAGGCGATGTGTTATCCCGATTTGTTCGATTATGAGCTAGCACCTGTCGAGGAGAAGCTGCTTGATGCTCCTGTTCTGAAGATTTTGCTGCAGCCACTTGCTGAAAATTGCATTTTGCACGGCTTTCAGGAGCTGCCGTATAAAGGGAAAATTACAATTGCGGCGTACGAGCAGGAAGGCATGCTGGCGCTGTCTGTTGCTGACAATGGCACTGGCATGGATGCGGCTCGTGTAGAGAGAATGCTGAATAAACCTGCCTCTGAGCAGACGAGCTATGCGCTTTCCAACGTACGCTCCAGATTATCTCTATATTACGGGCATTCGGCTGCAATCAAGCTGGAAAGCGAAGCGAATGTTCATACCGTGGTCAAGTTAATCATTCCGATTGTGGCGAAGGAGGCGATTAGCCAATGAGCAAAGTTACGATGTGCATTATAGATGATGTAAAGGCTGTAGTTGATGGTCTATTAAAAATTATTCCCTGGTCAGAGCATGGCATCGACATTGTAGGAACGGCTGGAAATGGACAGGATGGCTTGCGGCTGTTGAACGAGAAGCGTCCTCATATCGTGCTGACAGACATACGCATGCCCATGCTTGGCGGCATTGATATGATCCGCAATCTTAGAAGTGTAGATGAAGGGCAGACGAAGGTTATTTTTTTCAGCGGCTATTCTGACTTTACATGCGCGCAGGAATCGGTTCGGCTCAGTGCCTTCGATTACTTGGTCAAGCCGTTTACGACACAGCAAATTTTAGAGGTCGTGCTGCGCGCCAAAAAACAGATCGAGTCGGAAAGGCTGGAGCGGCTTGATCGGATGGCGCTGGAGCGCAAGGTGAGGGAGAGCTTGCCGTATTTGCGCCAGGAATATTTCCAGCTGCTTATTCGCCATGACGAGCTGCCGAAGCATGCCAGCGAGAAATGGGAGTTTCTCGGCATAGATTTGGAGCGTACCGGCTTTATCGCGATGATTGCGCAAATCGACGGTTTAATGGACGAGCAAGCGCCGCTTTCAGTGCGCGATGTGGAGCTGACCCGCTATGCCGTGCAAAATATTTTGGAGGAAACGCTGGGCAAGCAAACGAAGGCGATTGTGTTCCGCGAGCATTTGGGACAATTTGTTGTGCTGATGAATCCTTCAGGCGATGGCGAGACGCTTGAGCTGGCGGAGGCTTGTCAGCGCAATGTCAAGCAGTATGCCAAGCGGGATATTTCAATCGGCGTCGGCAGCAGAGTCGAAGAGATTGGAGAGATTCCGTTGTCCTACAATCAGGCCAAGACGGCGCTCAGCTACCAGTTTTATTTCGGCAGCGGCTGTCTCATTTCGTACAGCGATATTGAACGGCAGGGCCATGCGGTGCCGCATTATTCGGCCGAGAAGGAAACGGAGCTGCTGTACTGCTTGCGCTCGGGCAATCATGAAGGCGTCGAAAGGCTGCTGGACGGCATTTGCGAGGAGTGCTTGCGCTATCCTGCTCCGCCAGACCCGGATGTGATGACGAATTTGTTTTACGGTCTTGCTTTTTCAATTTACCGTGTCGTGGCCGAGAAGGCGGATGAGAAGCAGCGCATATGGCTGGATGAGCAGCTGGGCATGATTAAGAAAGGGAAATATATGTCCACCGCAGAGCTGATTCGCGATGTGAAGGAGCTTGGACGGACGGGATGCGACTGGATGCAGAGCAGACAAAAAAACAATGTCGGCCGCTTGATCCATCAAGCTCTCAACTATATACAAGAGCAGCTCGGTCAGGACTTGACGGTACAGGAATGCGCCAATGCTGTTCATTTGAGCCCAAGCTATTTCTCCAATCTGTTCAAGAAGGAAACAGGGATGACCTTTATGCAGTATGTGACATCGGCGCGTATGGAGAAAGCGAAGGAGCTGCTGCTTGAGGGGATGCAGGTGCAGGATATTACATTTGAGCTGGGCTATCGCGACCGGCCGTATTTTACAGAGCTGTTCAAAAAGCATACCGGGCTTACACCAACGGAGTTTCGCAGCAAATACGAAAGCTTGGCCTCCGAGCAATCAGAGTGATTTTCACCTCCTAGAATCGTGTGTTTGTCCTTCTTAGCAACATAGGGAGCGATGCTACAATGAGAGCAGCAAGAGGGATTGGACGGCTTGCACAGCCGCAGAATGCCGCTTGTAATAAAAAGGGGAGGTCGGATCGATGAAAAACAACGGATTCAAGAAACGTTCATCATTATTGTACAGCTTGATAGCAGTGATGCTGCTGCTTGGTGCATGTTCAACCAACAACGGCTCCAATTCAACATCAGAAGAAGGCTCACAAGGAACTGACGGTACAGCAAAAACGAAAATTGCTTATTGGACGATTGACCGTCACGATATGGATTATATGCAGGAGCAGGTAGATAAATATAATGCTACCAATACCGACAACATTGAAGTGGAAATGAAGGTAATGGCGGATAATTACAATCAGGCGATTGAGGTAGCCTTTGCCAGCAATCAGGCGCCTGACATTTTCCGCAGCGGCGACTTTCAAACCTACGTCAGCAAAGGCTATTATGCTCAGCTTGATACACTGCTAAGCGAAGAGTTTCTAGCCAAATTCGACGGGCTGCTGGTAGAGGATATTTACACCAAGGAAGGCCATGTCTATACGCTTCCCAATTCAGGCCAATTCTGGCGCTTGCTATATAACGTAGATTTGCTGGAGAAGGCAGGCTATACTGAGCCGCCGGCAACGCTGGATGAGATGGTGGAAATCGCCAAGAAAATTACCGAGCAGGGCAAATCAGAAGGCATTTATGGCTTCGCCAGCAATTTTAAAAACAGCTCGGGCTTTACGCGTCCCGCATTTGCATCAGGCTCGCTCAGCTCTGAGAACAGCCATGAAGGCTACAACTATCAAACCGGCGAATTTGATTTCGGCATGTACAAGGATATTGCACAGGCGATGCGTCAAATGAAAGAGGACGGCAGCATGATACCAGGCACGGAGTCGCTTGACATAGATCCGCTGCGCGCACAGTTTGCACAGGGCAAAATCGGAATGTATGTCAACCATTCCAGCGAGCCGGCTGTGTATGCGTCCCAGTTTCCAACTGATATTCGCTGGGCATCTGCCATTGTGCCAACTAAGGATGGCGTAAAAAACGGGGTAACCTGGGTTAATGCGGGCGGTTATATTGGAATCAGCGCTCAATCCGATGAGGACAAGCAGCAGGCAGCCGTGAAGTTCCTCGAATATTTATATACAACTGAGCTGCGTACGGAATATCAAGAGCTAGGTCTTGGCTTGTCAGTTCTGCCATATGTTAACGAAGCAGCCGGACAGCCGGAGCTTGCAGGCATAGAAGGCTTCATGCCGACCCAATATGACGGGATTTTCCCGGCTACTCCGCTTTCCGTAACGGAAACGAAGCTTGAGGGGAAAAATGCCAGCGATACATTTACAGAATATATTCTGACAGGAAATCAGGATTTGGATACGATCATTGAGGATTTGAACAGTCGATACGCCAAGGCGCTGGCAGCAGCTCGTGCAGAAGGGCTGACATCGATTCAGGCTGACCCGAGCTTCAACTCCAAAAGTTTGCAGGGCACGCTGGGCCAGTAAGCGGTGCACTCAAGCGGAGGGGATGTTCAGAACGTTAGAGCGTGAACGTTGGATAGAGTTGGAGGGAGAAACATGGATGCACGGAGCGGTTTTCTAACGCACTATCTTTATTCGGGGCCGCGGCTGAGCCCTTTCGAGCATGAACAGACTGACAAAAATCAAATTCGTTACGAGCAGTATTTGCGCTCGATAATAGCCGACAAGGTAGAGCTGGCTCCAGTACTGGCAGAGGAGATTGCGATCGGTGCTGAAAGTCCGTTAGGACAGCCGTGGCAATATCTATATCCATGCAGCGGCTTCGTTAATTTCAATCTGTTTTCCTATACGCTGCAAAAGGTAGAGCTGCTAGCGGCAGCCGCGCTTACTGTAGCGGAAGACTTAACGGTGCGAGCCAATGTATGGACCTATACGGCAATAGATATTTGGTTGAACGGCAGCAAGGTAAGCAGTGCAGCAAATCCTGTATACAAGCCGATTATGAAGCAGGAGATCGAGCTGCCGCTGCGCAAAGGCAGCAACACGCTGGTCATTATGCTGCAAAATCTGGCTGTTCGTGATACCCGTAATATATTCGGCATTCAGCTGCTGGAGCATCTCGACCGTATAACAGCCGGACTTCCAGACGCTGCAGCAGCAGAGCCGTATCTTAAGCTCGATCAATGGCTGTCCGAGATTACACTGACTGGCAATGAGCTGCTGCTGCCTCCTGATCCGCCTTGCGCTGTTTATATTGCTTATGGCGAGGGGATTGATCCTGCAGCGGCAAAGGATATTACGGGCTTGCGCCGTGTGGCAGTGGAACAATCGGAAGCAGAAGCGTTGATCTATGGAATAGTAGATGGCAAAAGGCTGAGTCGGCAAATTGAGCTGCTGCACAATCGCGTCCCTGTCTATCGCTCTGTTGCTGACACATCCGAGGCCAAAGCTGCCGTATTTGAGGAGCTGGCGGCAATTGGAGCGACAGGCTCATTTGAGCCGCTGCGCTTCGGGCTGTTCTATGTATTGGCGCGCTGGAATTTAGGCAAGGCTGGTGCGAACGATCATCTTCATATTAGCCGCGCTATTGAGCAAATTGAGCGCAGAGAGGACTGCTCGGACTTTCATCTGGCAGGCTTGCTCAGGCTGATGGATATACACAAGCTGCCAGCTGAGCTGGAGCAGCGAGCGGAACAGGCCATCTTAAACTATCGCTACTGGATGACCGAGAACGGCTCGGACGGAATGTGCTTCTGGAGTGAAAATCATGCGCTTATGTTCTATATTTGCGCATATATGGCGGGCAGCCGTTATCCCGATCGGCACTTTGTGCGTTCAGGCAGATCTGGCAGCGAGGTCAAGGCGGTTGCACTTGGACGCATCCGCGACTGGCTGACAGATGTCGAGTGCTGGGGCTTCGAGGAGTTCCAAAGCACCGATTATATGTGTGTCACGATGGGCGCGCTGCTGAATGCTGTGGATTATATGGAGCAGGACGAAGCGGAAAGAGCCGCAGCACTTATTGATGTTATTATAAAGAGCTTTGCAAGCCATGCCTTCCGCGGCTCGATCGTGACGCCGCAGGCTCGCATTTACCGCTCTGTCATCCTGCCGTTTACACAAGCAGCGCAGTCGCTGATGTATTTGCTAAAGCCCGATGCGCCTGCAGGAAACAGCGAATGGCTTGCCTTTCTTATGAACAGCCGCTATCAGCTTCCTTATCAGTATGCCGAGTTGATGGACAAGCCTTTGGATATAGAATACCCGACTGGAAATGCTTGGGTTAAGCTCTACAAGCAGCCGCGATATTTGCTTACCTCGGTGCAGTCGCCGCGCTATGATGCAGCGCCTGTCTACTGGGACAATATCAGCTTTGAGGAATACGCGGATATCGAATCGAATGAATACGTCAAATCCTTCAATGAACGGTTTCACGGCACAACACGCTTTGAGCCGGGTGTTTACGGCTATCAGCAGCATATGTGGTATGCGGCGCTGGATAACGATACAGTGCTGTTCACCAATCATCCAGGAGAGCTGGCTGATGAGGTAGGCATGAGACCAGGCTACTGGTACGGCAACGGCATCATGCCAGCCGTCAAGCAGCAAGGCAGCACGCTCGGCGCGATCTATGCAATCGGCGAAGAGCATCCGGTTGCATTTACCCATCTGTTTTTTCCTGAAGCGAAGCTAGACTCATCGCTGCATGACGGACATTGGCTGTTTGGCGAAAAGGATGGCGGCTACGCTGCAATCTGGTGCAGCGAGCCACTGCAGCCTTATCATGACAAGCTGTTTCATTGCGAATATCGCGCCTACGGCAGACTTGCTGCCTACCTTTGCAAGTTAGGATCGGTGGATGAATTCGGCAGCTTTGAGCAGTTTCAAGCGCGATGCCGTGAGCTCGCACCACAATTTGATGCTCGCAGTATGCAGCTTTCAGCTGGGGAGTTTGGGGTGGTGCAGTATGTGTACAGCAGCAACAAAACCCAATACGTATAAGAGGTAGTTCAAAAATCCGACTTTGATGACGATGTAACTTCTTTGTAGCGTAATCGACGGCGAATCTTGAACGCTAGCGAAAATTCCGGTGCTCACGTAGCAAGTGCCTACGCTGCGCTCCTCATTTTCTACTAGCGTCCAAGCTTCTTGGTCCTGAAAGCCGAATTTTTGAACTTTTATTGAAAGAGGTAGTTTAAAAGCTGGACCTTGATGACGATGCAGTTGCGTTGTAGCTTAATCGACGGCGAATATGTCACGCTACCGAAGGCTCCGGTGCTCACGTAGCTTATTGCCTACGCTGCGCTCCTCGCCTTCTAGTATCGTGCCATCTTCTTGGTCCTGAAAGCCCAGCTTTTTAAACCTCGATTGGAAGAGGTAGTTCAAAAATCCGACTTTGATGACGATGTAACTTCTTTGTAGCTTAGTCGGCGGCGAATCTTGAACGCTAGCGAAAACTGCGGTGCTCACGTAGCTTATTGCCTACGCTGCGCTCCTCGTTTTCTACTAGCGTCCAAGCTTCTTGGTCCTGAAAGCCGAATTTTTGAACTTTTATTGAAAGAGGTAGTTCAAAAAGCTGGACTTTGATGACGATGCGATTGCGTTGGAGCTTATTCGACGGCGAATCTTGAACGCTAGCGAGAGTCTATGCTTCCGAAGTATGTTTCCTGTGGAAACATTTTAGGTGCTCACGTAGCTATTGCCTACGCTGCGTTCCTCATTTTCTACTAGCATCCCAGCTTCTTGGTCCTGCACTCAAAAAAAGACACCAGCGGAGGAGAAAAGCATCCGAAAAACGCAGAGGGTCGCCTTTAACATCGTAATGCAACCTTTAAAAAATTAAATAAGAGAAGCATTACGATTTAAAAAGCGACAGAAGGATGCATTGCTCCGGAGCGCTGAAAGAACTTTGGGGTTTATTCGACATCGAAGCTTCACAATCATGAAAAAAGACACCAGCGGAGGAGCAAAGCATCCGAAAAACGGAGTGGGTCGCCTTTAACATCGTAATGCAACCTTAAAAATTAAATAGAGAGCATTACGATTTAAAAAGCGATTGTAGGATGCTTTGTTCCGGAGCGCTGAAAAACGGAGTGGGTCGCCTTTAACATCGTAATGCCACTTTTAAAAATTAAATAGAGAGCATTACGATTTAAAAAGCGACTGGAGGATGCATTGCTCCGCAGCGCTGCCCAAATGAAGAACAAGAAAGGAAGAATGTAATGAGTCAGCTAAACGAATGGCAAAATGCCGAGCCGGGTGTGAAGCGTAAAATATTTCAGCCTGGGGCGTCGATTATGATGATGGAGGTGCATTTCGAGGAAGGCGCAGAAGGCTATGTGCATAGCCATCCGCATGAGCAGATTTCCTATTGCCTTGAAGGCAAGCTCGAATTTACAGTTGAGGACCGGAAGCAGATTGTATCTGCAGGAGAGACGATCGTTATACCGGGCAATGCCAAGCATGGCTGTCGCGCGTTGCAGAAAAGCAAGCTGATCGACGCTTTTACACCGCTCCGCCTTGACCTGCTAGGAAGAGCATAGCATTGCGAGCGAAATCATAGCCTTTTAAATACGTATTTAAACCCTAATGCTACCTCAAAATGAAATAAGGCGGAGCATTAGGGTTTAAAAAGCGACGGGAGTATGCTTTGTTCCAAGCGCTATATCGACAGGAGGGGCTGCATTTTTGCCTTCACTATTTAAGCTTGGCGTGCAGTGCCGGCATTTCCTTGGAATCGGTCGATCGTTCTTACCACAATCTCGGCAATAATGAGCAGCAGCGCGATTGCACCGTATATGCCAACGGTGTAGCTGGAAGGATAACTCATATTAAAGCCGTAATGGAACAGCGTTGTAATCAGGTGAATCATCATATTCGTAAAGCAGAAGGCATAGCTTCTAATCATCCAGTTGCGATGCTTGACGATCTGCTTTCGCTTGATTTGCACAAATGCGATCGTCGTAATGATCATCCATAAAATATTAAGCGCATTAAAGCCCATGCTGCTTATTTTACCGCCCGTTGCATATGGCGCCATATAGCCTGAGGTCAGAATGACGATCAGCACGGACAATAAATAAATATAGCCATTGATGCGATGGAATTTACGGCTTTTCTCAAAGATCCGATTGGAAAAGTTGAGCAAGCCAGCCGCCATTGCCAAGCAGGCAAATACGACGTGAACGTACATGACATTGAGCCATTGCGGCAGCTTCAGCTCGCGCTTTAGTCCGGTTTTATACCCCAGAAACGCTGCTGCGTCCGGATCAATGATAAAGTTTTTGACGAGTGCGTAAATGATAAAGGCGCTGCTAACGGCCGCTAAAAGCCGAAACCATATTTTTCGCTTGTTCATATGCTTCAACTCTCCCTAGTTGTTGCTTGCAGTGTGCTAACCTGCGAAATTCGCATGCCTGTTACTTTGGAGGCAGGCAGCACACCAGCCTTTGCCACCCCGAGCATAGCATCGCCTTCAACAGTAACCTCGAATTTCAAATTTAAGCGCATCGGTTTTGTAATGCGCAAAGACCAGCTCAGCTTATTGTACTGCAGCTTTGGCTCGAGAAAGCTCACTGTTTCATTTCCTTGTGTCGCAGTTCCTTGAATGACGCCATCCTTGATTGAAATCGAGAGCATTACTTGCAGCTTTCCGACTGGCGTAGCGATAACCGTATCCCAATCGCCGTCAAAGCCTGCTGTTTCATTCTGTTCGGAAAATAAAGCAGCAGCAGAGGCTTGCGACGGTTCGCGCTCATCGCTCCGATGAAGGCCAGCGGATGCCATCTCGTCTGATCGCACTGTTGCTGAAGCTGTCGCAGGTGCAGACGCTTTGCTTGCTTTAGGGACAAGACCTGCCGCTCGCCACACCGTTCCCCTCCGTTCAAATTCAAACAGCTGCTCGACCGCATGTGCAATTTGTGGCCCAAGCTCTCGCTCGACAACGTATAATGCAACATCAAGGCCGGAAGTTACGCCGCCTCCCGAAATAAGATTGCCATCGTCCACGACCCGGGCTGCAATTGGAACGGCGCCTGTTGCGCCGAGAAAGTCCATGCCGAGATGGTTTGTCACTGCCGGCCTGCCTTCCAGCAATCCGCTCATGGCCAGCACGAGTGATCCGCCACAGACTGTGACAACGATGCAATTCTCGCGAGCAAGAGCCACCTTCATCAAATCAGTTAGCTCCGACTGCGCCGCACGACCCAATATCGCAGGAACAGAATCGGGACCGTCCTCATCAACCTCGCCAGAAGCGCCGGGCACAACAATAATATCTGCTCGCTGCGGATCGAGCTTGCCGGAGGCTTCAATTGGCAGACCATTAATGCCGCTGCTGACCAATCTCGCTCCTTCTGCCGTCACGAGCTGAACATCAAAGCTGTTAGCTGCTTTCAGATTGGCAGCACAAAACACCTCATAAGGTGCAATAGCATCCAACAAGTCAAAGCCATCAAACAGCACCACTTGTACATTTAACATAAAGACAACCTCCCAATCTCAATCACATGTCAGCCCTTAAACTGAACTCATACTAAAATCGTAGCCCAGCAATATCTCAAATAAAGCAGCAAAAGTATCACAAAATAATAAACAAATGATCACAAATGATGAGGCGATGATGGTTTTTACATGAAAAATGATAAAATGAGATGCAAAGGTGGGATTTGAATGAAGGAAACGGACAAAAGCACAATATTGGTTGTCGATGATGATCAAAGCATTGTCGAGCTGCTGCGAGATTTTTTGGAAAATGACAGCTTTCATGTATTAACTGCATGCGATACTACCGGGGCATGGTCGCTGTTCCAGCAGCATGCGATAGATTGCATGATTTTAGATATTATGATGCCGGGGGAAAACGGATTTGAGCTGTGCCGCAAAATACGCGCCAGCAGCGATGTCCCTATCCTTTTTCTAAGTGCGCGCAGCGATGACGTGGACAAAATTAGAGGGCTTACGCTAGGTGGTGACGATTATATCGTCAAGACAGCGTCGCCTGGTGAAATTATTGCCAGAGTGAAAGCTGTGCTGCGGCGATCGACTGCACATCGGGGATTGAATGCGAAGCTGCTGGATTACGGGCGGATCAAGCTTGATTTGTCGACCAGGGAAGTGTTGGTTGAAGATAAGGTTGTGCTGCTGACTCCGCGCGAATACGAGCTGCTGCGGTTGTTTGCTGAGCATCCGCGGCAGGTGTTTTCCTATGACCAGCTGCTAGATAAATTTTGGGATGGCGTAGGCGACAAGCATACGATACGGGTTCATTTAAGCCGACTGCGCGAGAAAATAGAGGCCGATCCGAACAATCCGCAATATTTGGTCAATGTATGGGGAATAGGGTATCGCTTCGAGGGAGGATAAATATGAAGACAGTACGCATTCGTACGTTCACGGTGCTTTGCTTATTGCTCTTGCTTACATTGCCATGGATCTTTTTTGTGGTGGCGCATGTTGTGGAAACAAAGTCGCTCAGCATTGCCAGCAGATCGGAGCAGCAGGAAATGGTGCAGCAGCATTTGCAGGGGCATTTAAACGAGCTGATTCATTTGCTTGAAGCGAGCCCGGAGCAATGGGATGATCCGGCCTGGCGTCAGGAGCTGCAAGCCCGATTGCAGCAGGCAAAGCAGGATTTAGCTCTGGAGTCCGAGTCTAACCCATACACCGTGCAGGTGGTTGCCGCATTCATAGGCTTGCTGCTCGCTTTTTTTATCGTTGGCATGCAAATGAGACGAAGGCTGCTTACACCGCTTGAGCAAATGAGTGTAGCCGCAAGACAAATTGCCGATGGCGATCTGGATGTGCAGGTTCCCAGATCGCGCATTACAGAAATTGCTGAGGTGCGGGAAGGGTTTACTCTAATGGTCAACGGGCTGCAAAGCTCCCATCAGAAGCAGCTTGAGCTGGAGGAGGAACGCCGATTCGTCATATCGGCCGTAGCTCATGATTTGCGCACACCACTATTTGCGCTGCGCGGATATTTGGACGGATTGGCGCAAGGCATTGCCAAATCACCAGAGCAGGCTGCCAAATATTTGGCGGTTTGCAAGGAGAAGTCGCTGCAATTGGATCGGCTGGTGGAGGATTTGTTTACCTTTACGAAGATGGAATATGTGGATGCGAAGCTTAACAGCAAGCCGCTTGATTTGCGATTAATTTTACAGCGTTCGATAGACAGCCTGAGCCTGCTTGCCCAGAAAAAAAGCATTGCTATATTTGACAACATTAACGAGGATGACGCTGCAGAAGCGTGCATGGTGAACGGAGATTCTCATTTGCTGGAGCGGGCTATTAATAATTTGCTGGATAATGCGGTGCGTCACACTCCTGCACATGGAGAAATAACGGTGCAGTGCGGCAGGGAGGAGCAAAGGATTGTCTTTGCCATCTATGATACGGGCCATGGTTTTGCGCAAGAGGAGCTTAAGCGGGTGTTTGAGCCGCTCTATCGCGGCGAGCAGTCGCGCAATCGTGCAACGGGCGGCAGCGGCCTGGGCCTTACGATTTCGCAGCGAATTGTAAGAAGGCATGGCGGCGAGCTTAAAGCAAGCAATCGTCCGCAAGGTGGAGCGATTCTGTCCGGCTGGCTGCCGGCGGCAAAATCAGCGGCGAGCGAGACGTTGCAATGATCATGCTGTACTTGCAGTTTGATCGATGTTTAAGCTTGCTATAAATGACCGATCATTTTAATATGAAGGTATATTTGAAAAAGAAAGGGGAAGTTGTGTTATGAATAACAAGCATACAGCTTCATTAATCGCTCAGATTGTAGTAGACAGGGAGGGTTGTGCAAAACCATAACGAGCACTTCGCCTCCTATAGGTCTATGACAGCTTGAGGAGGAAAACAAGTGAATACAAAGATGATTAACGTAGGGCTAACTGAACGCTTTATTCAAGAGTCCACATTATATACAGGGATGAAGCTTGGGCGAGTATCGTCTCAGCATAAAGATTTGTATAAGGTTATTACCGAGCATGGCGAGGTTTTCGCTGAGGTTTCCGGCAAATTTCGCTATGAGGCAAGGTCGTTGGCCGATTACCCTGCAGTCGGAGATTTTGTGATGCTTGCTCAATCGGAGCGGGAGGAGCAAAGCCTGCAAGCGGGGGATCGAGCGATCATCCACCATGTGCTTACGCGAAAAAGTGCCTTCGAGCGCAAAGCGGCGGGTACGTCTAACGATATTCAAGTCGTTGCTGCGAATATGGACATTGTCTTTATTTGCATGGCGCTTAATCATGATTTTAATTTGCGCAGACTTGAACGTTATTTATCGATCGCATGGGATAGCGGCGCGACGCCTGTAGTTGTGCTCACCAAAGCAGATTTATGCGAGGATGTGCAGGAAAAGCTTAACGAGGTCTATACGGCTGCGATTGGTGTAGATGTAGTGACAACATCAGGGCTGTCTGAGGATGGATTTATCGCGATCCAACATTATATGGCTGTCGGAAAAACGTTTGTCTTTATCGGCTCTTCAGGCGTTGGCAAATCGACCTTGATTAATCGGTTGCTTGGTGAAACGATTATGGATACCAAGGAAACTCGAAATGATGATAAAGGCCGCCATACAACGACGCACCGCGAGCTGTTTGTGCTGCCTGGTGGCGGAGTCATTATCGATACGCCAGGGATGCGTGAGCTGGGGATTGAAAGCGCCGATCTATCAAAAGCATTTGTAGATATTGATGAATTTGCTTCCCGATGCAAGTTTTCGGATTGCTCTCATCAAACGGAGCCGCATTGCGCTGTGCAGCAGGCGATTTTGGAGGGAAAGCTGGCAGCGGAGCGGCTGGCAAGCTATCTCAAATTAAAGAAGGAAGCCAAGTACGAGGGGCTAAATTCAAGGCAAATTGAGACTGAGAAGCTGAATACGATTTTTGCTGGCATCGGCGGCATGAAAAATGCGAGAAAGTTTATGAAGGATAAGCAGTCCAAGCGAAAGCGATAATTCATGAGGCGAGGGAGACGATAACGATGAATGAACGATTAAATCAATTAGAGCAGCGTTTGACGGAGCAGCATCACCGGGACTTGTTCCTGCAGACGAAGCATACGCTGAAAGCATTAGATGATTTGGCTGAGCAGCATCGACGCTTTTCGTCTATACAGGCGCTTAGTGGAGTGAAGATTGTTGGTAGTGAGGAAGCATTGTTTTACGATACACTTGCCGCGGCGAAAGAGCAAATTGTAGTCACGCTGGAGAAAACGTTAAGCGATTTGGAGCATAAAGGCGACAAAAACTACGAGAAAAACTTTAACGACGGCGTAGAGTAGCGCCAAAAGACCACAAGCAAGAAAAGGGCTTGTTCAGATTGTCAGCTTTCATTGACTTTCTGAGCAAGCCTTTTTAACTGTCCATTTGAACCACTTCAAGCTCGCCGATCAGCGACTCGATGCGAGCTTATGCTTCGAAATATTAAAATCTGCTGCCTGCCTCTGGATTCGTTATGCTAAGACTTTGGAAGATAACGCGGCAGCCCTTCCCTTGCGGAGATTGAGCAACTACTCCCGCAACATATGATCTGGACTCATTTACGCCAAAGTATCGAACAAGTGTCCAGCGCTCGCCATCCTCTGAGTAATAAAAGGATACAACCTTGCCCAGCTTCGTAATCCGTAAAAACGGGGCAGGCGTTGTTACCTGCATTGAGTTGCAATCATCGGATGAACCGTCCTTTGTTACAACCGATACAATGGTTGGGTATTCTCCATTGAATTCATAGCATAGCTTTGCCCAGTTGTTATCATCTGCCATCAACATCAAACAACCGGAATCATAAATATGGTGCATATCCACCTGAAGCTGAACGGTAAGCTCAAAGGATGCTTCAATTTACTTAAACAGGAAAGGCGCAGAGCTGACCATATGCTTTTGCGCTGGGTCCTTGAAAAAATCAGCGCCTGCAGGCGCTTCTACATGCAGCTCGCCTCGTTCAGTAAACGCCCAATGCTCAGACTCGTTCATCCATTTAAACTCATTTCTAGCTTCACTTGAAAAAATATTGCTGCTCATAAGGGTATATTCCTTTCGCATTTGCAAGAGTATGTGCAGTGACCAAATTATTGCTGATTGTACATTTTTAGTATATCAAGACCGAGCATAGCAAAAAAGAAAAAAGATAAAACAAATCTAATCTAATCTAATTAGTAATGTCGTTGTTATCTGACTTTTTATTATTGCACACTATGGGTTAACTATGTTTTGTTGGATTATTGGCAAGTCAAATGCTTGATTGTACCAAAATCAAGGATTTTTTGTAACATTTTTACATTCAATGGAATATGCTGTACAAGCTGGCCAGTAATAACTGAAATGAGGAGTGGTTTTATGAAGTTAATGAAAGACGTATTTATGCTATTATTTGTAGGTATTCTATTTTTAACATTTTCTCCTATTACATCTGCTGCAGACTATCCTGGAACAAATATAGACGTTGAAGTTGGAGATGTTATATATTCCCCTAAAGGCAAGTCTACCTTCTTTGCAGGGCATGTAGCGATAGTTGGAACAGATGGATATATTTATCATGCATATCCTGATTCAGACGGAAAAAGAAGAGATACAGTCAACAGTTACTTTAATTTGTTTGATGATGGTGATGAGTTTCAAATACTCAGATCTAACAATATTGATCCAGAGTCAGCTGCAGAATTTGCTGAAATAATCTATGACCTTATAGATACCTACACGGTACTGAATATAAATTTAATAGATTTTGATGAAAATTATTGTTCAAAGTTTATTTGGCAAGCATATTTTTATGGTTCAGGTATGGTGACAGATATTACTGGTCAAGGGTTACAATATAATGATCAGGCATGGATATATCCTAACGATATTAGGGATTCTAATGAATTCGATACAGTAGTTACATTTGAAAAATAGAAGAACTCGGATTGCCGATTAAGGCAATCCGTTTCTTATTTTAGTGATAATATGACTAAACCAATATATTGTATGTTTTTATTCTAAGTCCGTATTAATTTGCATTAAGCCTAACGATTTAGTTCTAACAATAAACAGAGAAAATCAAAACTGATTTTGTGAGTGTTCTCTGTTCCAGCCTAAATATACCTATAGTTAACTACGTTCAACTTATGTTAAAATGGGAGTAATATCCAAAATTCATGTTTCTCAAAAACCGTAAAGGTGTGAATCAAATGCTGAAAAAAATTTCAATAGGAATTAGTATTACAGGATTGCTTATTATTCTAGGCATCGTGTTTGCAATAGCTTATATTAATTTTCAACTAACTGATTTGGAAAAGCGAACGTACGCTTATTTGACCGAACAAAAGAACTATGAAAAGTCTGACATATTAACAGTAAAAGCAAGGCTGAAAAAGCTATCGCGATGGACAGCAGAGGTTGTGTTTGCCGACGAGCCGCAAGTTACTTACGATTACAAGCTTGTAAAAGGCGAAGGGCTAATTCAGATAGGTGCTTCAGATCCTGATATTGATAATTGGAAAGAGTACCAGCATAAGCATCTTGAGTGAAAAACGTCTTCAGCTTTAAAACGCAGCGCGCTTACCGTTTCACCGCCAAGCAATAATTTACATTGTCGAACGCCGTAATCGGATGCTGCGGATTGCTTTGATTATAATGCTGGAATAGCTGATCGGTAATTTCCGCTGGTGTTAAATGCTCATAGATGAGCCAGCCTGCTTGCTCCAACACCGACTCCAGCTCCAAGTAGGCATAGCTGGCCTGCATCGGCTCTCCTGCGCTTGCCGCCATCATCACCTGCTTTTGCGCTCTGCTTCCAGCCTGAGGCGTAAAGGTCAGCTCATCCGGGTAGTCAAACACAATACTGCTTCCAGCAGGCATAATATGAGCTAACGCTGTTAGCAGCTCTCTAAATGCTTCCTTCGTTAAGTAGTAGCTAATGCCAAGCAAGCTGGCAAAGCTGCGAGTCGATGCACTGTAATAGCTGTTAGCAAGCAGCTTTTGTGTCCAGCTGCTGTCATTGAAATCAGCGGCAATCAGCTGCAGGTTTGCAGGGGCATCCCATTGCAGCCTGGAAATTCGACTTTGCTTGTCTGCTGCCGTATCAGGGTGGTCGATTTCAAAGATGTGGAGCTGCTCGGCCCAAGTCGGCTGACGATAAGCAAACGTATCATAGCCTGCCGCCAGTATTAAATATTGTCTAGCACCAAGCACTGCTGCCTGCTGCAGCGCCCGCTCTGTAAATGCGGCTCTCCCTAAAGGAGATGGAGATAGTTGATTGTTTACAACATAACGCAATGCGTCCTGCTGTGAGCCGGAAAAGTCAGGCTGGAAAAATTGAATGGCTCTGCACATATTGCTGGAAATAGCGTCGTATTCCTGTTCCGTCATCACCTGCTTGGCAAGCGAGTCCTTAAAAATAGCAGTCTCGTAGTGCTCCGCATGGTATGCTCTTGCAAAAGCGCTAACAAGAGCGGTTAAGCTTGTATTTGCCATCTTGTATCACCTCATTGCTAGTTATAACATGGTGAGATACAATAAACACTACTTGACAAATTGATTAAAGTATGGTATAATATAGGTTGTAATTTATAATAGTTCAGAAAATCGTCACATTTATGGGCGGTTTTTTTGCTTTTAAAAAGGATTATTCCTGAAATTTAAATGGCATATTTTACGACTTGTTTACAGCTTTCACAAACTTTAGTGACATCTGACCGCTATAGTAGAAACAGCAAACCATCGCTCGTTGACAGAGAGGAAACGATGGAAATTGTATGTGTAAGCTATTAGGAGGAATAAAGTTGTCAATCAATGTTATACAACGCTCACAGAGGAAAATGTCGGGGGCAGGCCGTCTTGTTGCGCTTGATGCTGCGCGAGGGTTGGCTGTTGTCGGCATGTATTTGCAGCACTTTGCGCTGAATGAGACGAATGCTTCGATTGTCTCAGGAAACACAACATTGCTGTTTGTGCTATGCGGCGGTATTTCCTACTCTATTATGGCAAAGCGCATGATGGAGCGAAACAAGGAGGAAGCTGCAGAGGAAAAGTCATTCCGAACAAGAATGCTGGCGCGTGCTCTGTTTATTGATATTGTTGGTTATTTGCTTATTATGCTGAATACTCCGTTTGGCGTTATTTTGCCGGCCTATGCGGGGCTATTCGTGCTGGCATTGCTGCTTGTGCGCTGCTCGACGCGTGTGCTCACGATAACTGCAGCGGCGTTGCTCATCATAAGTCCGCCGCTTATGCTTCTTGGAGGCAGCTATCTTTCAGGAGCGTTTCTGCTTCGCGATATCGCAGGTGGTCCGATGTCTGCACTTGCGCTTGCTCCTGCTTTTGTTGCTGGAATGGCGCTTGGTCGTATCGATTTGACCAAGCTGCGTACCGCACTCGTTCTAATTGGGAGTGGTGCGATTCTGCTTGCTGTCAGCAAGCTGCTGGAAGCTTTTGTGCTTCCTGAACTGAGCCGTTCCTTCGAAGAATGGCTGGTGAGCGTCCAAGGAACGGCCTACACTCCGCCTGATCCGTATGCAATTTGGCCGTTCAATGTAGATCCGCCGCTTTGGCATATGCTATTCTGGACAGCTCCTCATAGCGCGTCAACGTTTCAGACGATGCTGGGGCTGGGAGCTGCATTGCTGGCACTTGGATTAATTTGCCTTGTATCGCGATTATCGACCTTCGTGCTCCAGCCTTTCGCAGCAGTTGGACGAGTGGCGCTCACAATGTACGCTGCCCAGTTCGTCGTGATATGGGGGCTTCAACTAGCTGGAATCGAGCCAGGTCTGGGTGGAATTCCCTTTGGTGACCTGCTCGTTGCAGCTGTGACGCTGTTAACAGGCTGGCTAATTGCACGGCTTCGCAACGGTCCGCTCGAGGCATTAATGCGACGCTTCGATCAGGCGTTTTATAATTCTCGACAGAAGCCTACAGAGGTCATTCGAGCATAGTAAAAATCTCTTTTATAATAACGTCTGGCTCGCTGTATGGAATGAGATGTCCAGATTGCGGAGCTTCCACCCAGCGAGCGTTTTTCAGGCGAGCGACGGTTTGTTGATGAGCGGCAACTACGGATGGTCGGATTTTTCGCTCCAGCCATGTCGTTTTCGTTCCCGAGATGACACATACTTCGATTGAACCAAGCTCAGGAGGCTGCTCCTTTAGCAGCTTCAGCTCCGTAAGGAATTGAGCAGTTTCGGCAGCTGCAGTGCGAGCGGCTTGAACAGTAAAATCCTCTTTGTGATGATCGGCTGTCACATCTGCCGGCTGTACGCTGCCAGGCTTGCCGCCGACAGCTCGATAAAGCCGGGTATGTGCTAACATCGGAATTAGATAGCGGGAAGAAGAGAACTGCATTTTCGAGGCATAAGAAAAATATAGCTCGCAATGCTCATCGGACTGATCAACGAGTACAATGCCGCGAATCCGCTCTGGAGAAGCTGCCGCCGCTGCGCGCACAATGGCTCCTCCCCAGCTATGTCCAACCAATACGAAAGGACCTGGACCTAATGCGGTCAGCAACGCATTCAAATCGCCTGCCATAGCGCGGAGGGTTCTTGGAGCAGGATCGGGCTCGCTCCGGCCTGTGCCAGCTCGATCATATACGACAGCTCGTACTCGCTCGCTAACGACAGGCTGCACCAAGCCCCAGGTTGAGCGAGAAAATCCAAGCCCGGATTCAAACACTACTGTAGGATTGCCCGAGCCTTTTTCCATATAATGAAGCTTGCGTCCATCTTGCAAGGCTATAAATTTGCTAGTGCCAAAGGAATGCATATCGTTCATTTCATGTCCCCCAGTCATAGAGTGATACTTTAATGATAACCGATTGAGAAAATAAAACTAGGGTCTTCATCGTACTAGTTGTGGACAGTAAAATATATTTCTGGAAGTCGTTTACAACATGCGTGGAGAAATCTATAATAGATGCAAGCATGGTTGAGGAGGAATTGCGATGATTCGTTTCAACAACAAAACTGTAAAATCCTATAACCATCATCATTTTTAGGCGTTTGTATTGCGGTATGTCCGTAGATGCAAACGCTTATTGGCGTTGTACCTGCGGACCTTGCTTATTAGAGTCATGCAGGTATTTTTGTACCTGCATGGCTCTTTTTGCTTTAAACTCATTAAAAAATTGGAGGTAATCAAGATGCAGTATTCAAGTATTGTATTCGAAATCCCAAAACAAAAGGAACTGCTTTATGAACGCTTCAAGTCTCACAAAACACTTTTTGATCGCAAGGTGTTGAGTGGCGTGCTAGATATTTTCGACAAGGTAGCAGAATATGGCGACGAGGCCGTTAAAGCCTTTACGCAGGAGTATGATCAGGTCGAGCTTGAGCAGCTGCTTCTATCTCAAGGGGAGGCTGATGCATATGTTGCTGCTTTGTCTCCGTCACTGAGAGCTGCTATCGAGCAAGCG
The DNA here is from genome assembly GCF_018403185.1 of Paenibacillus montaniterrae. Classification (GTDB taxonomy): domain Bacteria; phylum Bacillota; class Bacilli; order Paenibacillales; family Paenibacillaceae; genus Pristimantibacillus; species Pristimantibacillus montaniterrae. The sequence continues at coordinate 19,477 of NZ_BOSE01000015.1, read as the reverse complement.
ATTGAAAATGTGCGAGCTGTCAATGTTGAGCTGCTGCCTAAAACGTGGGAGCGGCAAATTAGGCCAGGCACAGTAATCGGCGAGCATGTTTCAGCGCTTGATTCGGTTGGCATCTGGATTCCTGCGCGAAAAGGACCGCTGCTTTCCACTGCTATTATGCTGGTTACGGCAGCCAAGGTTGCAGGTGTGAAGCAAATTGTTGTTGGCATGCCGCCATCGTCGGATGGTTCCGGAGATGTTGGAACAATCGCGGCAGCAAGGCTTGCGGGGGCGGACCAATTTGTCATTGGCAACGGTGTGGCAATTATTGCGGCATTTGCTCAGGGAACAGCCTCTATTAGTGAGGTTGACGGGATTTATGGACCGGGGCCAGGAGGCATTGCTGCTGCAATGAGCGTAGCAATGACCTATGGCAAAAAAAGCGTACTAGGCATCGGTCCAACAGAGAGCATGATTTTTGCGGATGCATCAGTCAATCCGCTGCAGCTGGCTTATGATTTGATCAATGAAGCAGAGCATGGACCGGATTCCTCGTCGATACTAGTTACCACCTCAGAGGAGCTCGCGGTTGAGGTAGAGCAGCAGCTTTGGCGGCTGGTTGAAAGGGTTGACAACAAACGGCAGCAATATTTGAAGCAAGTTTTTAGTCCTTCGGGCAAAGGAGCAATTGTGGTGGCAGATTGCATAGAGACCGCATGCGAGCTTATAAACTGGGTGGCGCCAGAGCATTTAATGATTGCAGCGAAACCAGCAACAGAAAGCGACGTGTTAGCACGCATACGGCATGCAGGCGAGATTCTACTTGGCGCCTATACGCCGTTTTCAGCAGCCAATTATGGCATCGGCATTACGGCGGTTTTACCGACCAATCATTATGCGAAAGCTTTCTCGGGCATTACCTGCAAGGATATGGTGAAGCATTCCACCATCGGCAGGCTGAGCAAGGAAGCGCTGCAGCAGCTAAATCCGCTCATTCAAGAGATGAGCAGCTACGAGCAGCTGCCCTGCCACGGAAAAGCTGCACAAATTCGCTTAAACGATCTGCTAGCGAATCAATGATCATTGATCACTTCATAACATAATAATGAAAGTAGATGTAACGTTTTGTGTTATGATCATAAAAATTTATCTTATTAGTACAATTATCCCATGTGAAATCGACAAGAATAGGACGTTGCTGTATAATTTGTCGTAGGAAAAATGTCATTAAATGTAATATTATATAGGTGGGGATGCTTATGTTTGATTGGCTAGGATGGAAGAAGGGATTTCCGCTTTGGATTTCCTGGCGCTTGAATCGACACACACATGATGATGTGAGCGATATTTTCGAGGGCATCGCCCAAACGCGAAAAGAGCTGCTGCAGGAATGGGCCGAGCTGTATTGGAGCTATTTGGATCGAATATTAGGGCAGATGCAGCCTGAGCTTGAACAATCGAACACTATTGCACGGGATCGCTGGGAGCAGGTATTCGAGACAGTACGCGCGCGTGCTGCTGATTTTTCTGAGCTATTCGTGCTTAACCTTGAAAATGAAGTGGTAGCCTCAACCTATGCCGCACATTATGGCAAGCGGTATCAGCAGGATAGCGTTATAGCAAAAGGGTTGGCCTATGCCAATCAGCAACAGGCAGGGCAAAAATGCTTGTTTGGTCCTTATGCCGACCCGCTAACCTTGGAAATTGGCCCGAGCACCTCATCCTTTCACGATGAAATGACGCTGCTGTTTATTGCTCCGATAACTGTACATGGCGAACGCATTGGGCTGCTCTGCGGCCGAGTGCCTGGCGATGTCGTGGGAGATTTGATTCAGCGCGAATCAGGCCATATTTACCCTGATTCAGGCGATAACTACATTTTTATGGCTAAACCGCTTTTGAACACGCATATTTTGCCTGGCACAGCCTTGTCGCGCAGCCGTTTTGAGGATCAGACCTTTGCCCATGGAGATAATTTGAAGGCTGGTATTCCTACAGATTGGGGGATCGTCAAGGTAGAGAAGCATACCGAGCTGGAAATTATGTTTACCGATCCTGCCACGGGCGAATTGCATCCCGGGGTAGCCAATACAATCCGCAACGGCAGTAATTTATTTGTGGCATTTCCGGGCTATTCGGACTACCGCCATATTCCCGTTATCGGTAAGGGAATTACCTTTCAATTGCCGCATTGTCCTGATCTATGGGGGATGATGTGCGAGGGGGATCTTGAGGAGGTTTACCGCAATCGCGGCATTAGCTGGCGCATGACCAGACTGCTTGTCCCATTGCTCATGATGATGGGGGTGCTGTCAGCGCTGGCGGCAGGGCTCAGCAGTTTGTTTGGGCTTGCTTCGCCTGCTGCAATCGCTGGCGTTACCGCTGCCGTCAATGTGCCGCTTATTATCGTGATTGCACTTCTCATAAATGCGAAAGTTACAAAGCCGATGAGTGAGCGCTTGTGGGAAATAAACCGATTTATTCGCCGTAATGCGGAAGGCAAGGGAGATTTGACGCAGCGCTTGAAGACAGATGCTTTTGCAGGAGATGAAGTAGGCGACCAAGCAAAATGGCTCAACAATTTTATCGACTCGCAGGAAGGCATTATGATCCAGGTTAAGCAGGCAGCGGATGATGTGCGTATGAATCAGACCGAGCTGCATGAATCAACGGGCACGACTGCCAAAACAACTCAGCGGGTAAGCAACCGCGTAGAGAAAATGCTGGGCGGCATTCGCAAGCAGCTGCAGGATTTGGACGCAGCCAAGGATGTAGTCGGCGATATGAAGGAAACATTGCAGCAGCTTGAGCAGCATGCCGCTCAGCAAATTGCTGTTGCCAGAGAAGAAGTAGAGAAAATCGGCGGCAAAATGTCGAATATTGCCGTGCAGGTATCCACTACGAATCAAACGATTAACACCTTTGTTGAAACAACAAGGAGCATTGAAGGCGTGCTGCACATTATAGAAGGCATCTCCTCGCAAACCCATCTGCTGGCGCTGAACGCCTCGATTGAAGCTGCGCGAGTAGGTGAGCATGGTAAGGGCTTCGCAGTCGTTGCTTCTGAAATTCGCAAGCTTTCCGAGAGCACCCAGCAATCCGTGGCGCAAATTCAAGCGATCATCGAGCAAATTTATGCGGGAGCCGTCAATGCACAGCATTCGATGGCTGAGGGCAATCGGGTCGTGTCCGAGGGAGAGCAGCTCGTGGCGGCAGCGTCGCAATTGCTGCGCCAAGCCAATGAAGGTGATGATCAGAAAGCGAAAATTGTAGATGAGGTCGTCCTGCTGATGGAAAATATTACAGCAGTTAGCATGGGCAACCGCAAGCTATCTTCCGAGGCAGAGGAGCAGGTTTCCCAATTAAAGCAGGACTTTTTGCATGTGCAGCAAACCTCGCAATATGTGGAGTCCATCGCGGCGTTTTTGCAGCAGCTAATGGGGCAATTCCGACTTAACGAGACGAAGCGTCGTTAATGGGAGGTAAACCCAGGTTAATGGGACGAAAGTGAGTGAGCAGCCTGCATGCTTAGCGATCAGCTAAAAATCAACGGGCTGCAGGCTGATCTATAAGCACTCTGTGAAGCAGCAAGAGGAAACCTATGCAAACATAGCTTGCCGGTCAACCTCTTGCTGCTTCACCAAAGCTTATTTAAGTTTTAGGAGCTGGACTCAGAAGAGCCTGAGCTTGTGGAAGGAGAGGAAGAGCTTGCTGACTCAGTTGATGCACTGCTTTCACTGTTTTCATATTGCTGCTGAGCAGCTTGAGAAATTTGTACAATATCCCCGTCTTCATTAGTTTCTTCTTTATCCTCCTGCTTGGCGGGCTCTGCTTTAACCTTTGGTATACTAACCATCAACTGATTTACGCGTTCCCCTTCCATTTCTTGCTGCAACGCTCTAAGCAAAGCTCTTCTTTCAGCTGGAGATCCACCACTTTGCTGGATTTGCAAGAGCTGGTCCAGCCTTGACTTGGAGTTTTGACCACTATTTGAGCTTGCCACTGAAAAATTCATATCGAACATCCTTTCTTGTTAAAGTAATATATAACTGTCTTAAGTTATATCGGCATATATGGACTAAATTTACAGCTTGCTATTCAGATTCTTATTTTCCTCAAGAGTCTGATCAATGGATTTGCAAATATGTACTTCGCAAATGCAAAAAGATTTGCTATAATATGAAAGTCACAAATAATTCGGGGCCTTAGCTCAGCTGGGAGAGCGCATCGCTGGCAGCGATGAGGTCAGGGGTTCGATCCCCCTAGGCTCCACCAAACATAAATGTTAAACGCGCCAATTGAAGGCGTGTTTTTTGATTTTGGTCGAGCCCTAAAGGAGGCGAATCCCGGGGTTCAGTCCGTGCGAAGGGTGTGGAAGTGCTTCGAAGCATCTTCTTTAAACGAACAAGCACGACATCTGAATCTACCGCTAAAGGTCTTCGTCAAGTTGGCTTGGTTAGCCTACAGTCAGGATTTGGACATGTCCCAAGGCTCTCCTTTAATTAGCATACAAGTGTTTTTGATTGCCTTGATCGCTCTCCCATTAACTCAGGTGAACGTGTTTTCATCTAAGAATGCTAGGAAGAAATGAACCTTAGAGTAGGAGCCGGGCAGGCTTCTGAATATACCACACATTTGCCGAATTTCGTATGTTATTAGTTTTTCTTCAATATGCATTTTTTTGATTTACTCTTCAACAATTTCCTCCCATTTGCTTTGAGGCATAGAAGACTAGCCGACTTATCAGTGCTATTATGGTCATAATTGAAACTGATAAACGTTCTTGGATGCGACGACCCGCATGCTCGGATCTGTGAGTTAGACCTATACGCAAGCGCATAGGCCTACTCGATTTGGTGAAGGTAAGGCTATATTGTTTTTGGCTGAATTTGACTTGTGTAAAAGCGCAGCTCATTCTCAGATGATAGATCACGTAACAGCGCTTGGATTAAAAAGTTCCTTGGGCGTTCTTTGGTGAACTCTTCCCGCAGCATTACCACTACCTCAGCCAAGTCTTTTTTTCTGCTATTCGTAATCGATAGATCCGGGATTATCGATTCGATCATATCCATTAATGCGGCTCGCCGTAACTTTTGTGTATGCGTGAGTGCTTCTAAATTAATCATGGAATATTCCTTCATAAGTTCATCGGTGAGCAGGGGACGGGGAGGACGTTGTGCCAGTCCCTCTACAAAATCATCCATTCGTTCAGCAATAAAAACAGTTAATTCCTTTTGAGCAAGTGGTTTGAATCCAAACAATAGATGAAAGGTATACTCTCGAATCAAACCATTAAATATGGCTGTAGCATCCCATTTCCATTCGGATATCGCATTTCCATAATGACGGATTAAGATATCTTGGTAATACCGGAACATATTCAATTGGAGTTGATGAATGACAGCTCCGATTTTATCACTGTTTGCCGGTGGGAGTTCGTTGTAATCACGCGAAATATAATATCCATGATTTAAGAAAAATTCCAACTGATAAGCGATCTCCTCAAGAAATGTTTCCCTACTTGGCAATTTTCTTTCACGAATTTTCTCCACAGCATCAATCATATCTTGCTGCCGCTTCTCCAGAATACTGATATACAATTCTTCTTTGGAGTCATAGTATTTATAGATTGACCCTTTTGCGATGCTGCAATCATCTGCGATATCTTGAATCGACGTAGCTTGGTATCCTTTTTCAGCAAATAAACGAATGGCCGATTGTAATATTTTTTCTTTTAACAAGCTCATAGTACGGCCTCCTAAACGATTTATACATAAAGCCAAATTCGACATGAAACAGAATCAGGTTATATTTATTTACATAATATCGTTATTCGAGGAACTAATTCAGGATTTTTAAATGATCGCTCAATCATGTACCAACTCAATATCCGGATATTTTTCCGAGAGTCGATCCATTTCATTATTTAGGGCACCTTTGAGATACTGATCAAAAAAAGCAACACTTACCTCATTAATAATACGTTGAACCAATCTTGGATCTTCTCCCTGGTTAGGCAATAACGGGGAAAATAGATGGAAGTCCGTAAAACTCATATGGGAAGTATGCGGTATCGTCATTGTATATCCGCCTCCTTGTAGAGCATTCGTCCGTCTTCTCACCGTTTCTTCCCAGAATTCTTCGTACTCCTCTTTTGTTTTACCACTCTGAGCTATTGCTTGATCCAGCTTATTGTCGAATTCCGATTTATCGATGCTTTTTTCACCGTTCATCTGTAGATATGGTTTAGTCAGTCCGGTGCTGGGCATAGGGTCTCCATATAGGGTTCCATCCATATTGATAGCGGCCTTGATACGGGAATCCTTCAGCAGCATCTGGGCGGCTGTGGCTCCGCCGTAAGAATGTCCAAACATTCCGATTCGGTCTAAATCAAGACGGCCGGTAAAAAGTTCCTGGTCATCTTGTTTATTCAACTGTTCAAGTTGATCCAAAATAAAGGATACATCTTCGGTCCATAGTGACATGTGTCTATCCAGCGCTTCAAAACCTGAAGGGCTAGGCATTTTTATTAAAATTTCTCGGCCGTCCGGGTAGACCGTTGCAGCCGCATCGTAGGGATGGTCGATTCCTACAACGATATAGCCATAACTGGCCAGCTCTTCAACCTGGAAGGTATTCTGACCGCGAAAGCCCGTCATACCATGAGAGAAAATCAAGACCGGATATTTTTGCTCTTTTGAAGACAGTTGAATATTGCTATAAGCATGAGTCTTAACAAGACCCAGATGGCTTAGCGTCCAAGCCGGGAATGACAGCGCTTGTTCCAGACCTTGCGTAATAGCAGATACATCGCGAATGTAAGGTACGGTTTCCTCTGTTGATTCTTGCTCGGAAGGATACCAGAGCTGCACCATCAGCTCGCGGTGATCCGTTGAATCGGCAGAGTATTCATCAGGCCGTTCATTGTCAACAAAGTGATATAGTGTTGTTCCTACAGAATAAGGACCCTGAGGTTGATTTAAGGTAAACACAGGCAGCAGGACAGGTAGTGCGACCATGACTGACGTGTAGAGAATCAACATGGTGGTCCATAACGAGGCTATGAAATATTTCCTGCTTCTGGAGCGTTGTTGTCTATCTTGTTTTCTGAAAATGATACTAATCGTAAGTATTACCGAAGCCGCATAACAAGGTGTCATTTGCCAACGGAAATCCCCCACGATAATCTGTACGAGCGTTACGGCGTATAGAGCGATTAACGAGTAAATCAGCCATCTTTTTTTTGTCTTTTGTCCCCAAATGGTGGCTAATGCTAATACGATAATGAAAATAATGATAACGATTTCTCCGAATCTCAAGAAAGTTCCTCCTATGTTTAACGACTACGGTCGTTTCTTTTATAATTGAAATCAGCCAGTTGCTCAAAGTTACTTAAATAAACCATGGCCTCCGCTAAAATGGATCGGAATGTTTGGAGAACAATAAAACTTATAACACATGAGGCAAGGACGAAAGGACTCTGACAACAGCATACTTTAAAGTTTTGTGTAAAACTAATAAGTCATTTACAATAGTAACGATGAACGTACTCTTTGTCAAACAGGTATCCATCAAGTTTTTATCGAGAAATATAACATTTCTTGTTTATAACAGTGGGAATTTGAACTTTGAACAAATGATGAAAGATATGTATCATCATATGGCGTTCGGTAGCCAGGATAAAATCAGAGAGATTATTTTCCTGCTGTCCGATGCTGGTAATGTTCCTGCCTTAATCCATTGTACTGGAGGTAAGGACCGTACAGGTTTTGTCACAGCAATCATTCAATTATTTCTAGGGGTACACTATGAATCTGTCATGATGGATTGCCTGAAATCTTTAAAGCAAAATCTAATTGATTGACCAAAAAGTAATTCGTCTGCGCAATCTGGGGCAAAGTATAAACATATTGATTTAACTGAGGCTCGGTAAAACTGCAAGACCTTGCCACGACGGCCAGCCTCCACACCGAGTACCGTTGCCCAATGCGTCTTATTCCTGACGGCACCCATCAAAGAGCAAACTCTCCTTGCGTACCAACCACAGTCCTCCCCCCCTTGCGTATTGCGTTACGTAATAGGTTAGACTGAGTTTACTTTTAGTTGGGGAGGACGATATGATGAAGAAGATGCTGAAAAAGAAAAGATGGTGGCTGTTCATTTTTATTATACTTGTCGGGGCGGCAGGCGTTGCGTTATTTTATGATGACGGATCCGTTTCTTCTTTCGTGGATCAGCAGGGGAAAGCGGAATATATCGAGGCTTATAACGAAGCGATGTCACATTTGCCTGAGCTTGTGGAAGAAAGGCAGATTTCCACAACATTTGGTGAGGTCAAGGTTTACAAATTTGAGGGGGAGTCGATGACGGATCGTGCTCCTCTGCTGCTTCTGCCAGGGAAATCGGCTTCCACGCCAATGTGGGAACCAAATCTGGATAGTTGGCTTAAAGATCGTCCTGTTTACACGATCGATCTGCTTGGAGAACCCGGGATGAGTGTGGAGACGGCAAGAATTGAAAATGTGCAGGATCAGGCCGTTTGGCTTAAGGAATTGATCATTGCCTTGGACGAACCTAAAATTCATCTGTTAGGATTATCTTTCGGAGGATGGAGTGCGGTGAATCTGGTGGTTCATGAGGAGATTCCGCAGATTGCATCGCTTATTCTGGTGGATCCGGTCTATGTGTTTGACGCCATACCGTTAAAAATGGTTTTGCTTTCCATTCCTGCTTCGGTTCCGATCATTCCTAAATCGATAAGAGATCGAATGTTGAGTTATATCTCAGGCGAGGCAGAAATTGACGAGAATGAGCCTACAGCCAAATTGATTGAAACAGGCATGAGAACGTTTAAAAGCAAACTTCCGATGCCTCAGCAAATCAAGGAGAGTCAGTTGAATGGAATCAATATTCCCGTACTTGCCATTATAGCGGGCAAATCGACGATGCATCATCCTGAAAAGGCTGCTGCCGTTGCTGAAGAATCGTTGTCACATGAAAACAGTGAAGTAGTTGTGTTTGAAGAGGCCTCCCATGCGATTAACGGGGAATACCCGGAGGAACTCGCGGACGCCATCCAACAATTCATTACGCCTATGGACTAGGAACTAGGAGCTTGCGCCATGAAAACTTATTCCGTTAAAGAGCTTGCCAACTTAAGCGGAGTTTCCAGAAGAACTCTTCAATATTATGACAATGAAGGAATTCTGATAGCTGACAAAAATACGAAAGGGCATCGCTTGTATCATGAGCATCATCTGAGACAGCTTATGCAAATCAACTTTTATAAAAGCGTCGGATTCTCTTTGGAACAAATTCGCACTAAGATGAAGCAAGCGCCAAACGATATCGGGGAAATGCTAAGCACACAAAGCATTCATCTTCATCGGCAGCTTGAGGGGATTAAAGCGAAAATACATGGTATAGAGGTATGTAATAAGTTGCGGTCGGCTGGCTACGAAATTCCTTGGGAGCTTCTGGCTTATTTGATGAACACGCTGGAGCGCGATCAAATTGACCACTGGAGCAACTATGATTTCCCGGAAGAAGATTATAGTATTTTTCAAGAGTTATTCAGAACGAAAGAAGAAATGCTTGATTTCTATAACGAATTTAGACGACTTGTGTTGTACGCTGCGGCCTATCATGCTTCGCATGTGCCTTTAGAATCAGAGCTGGCCAAGGAGCTTGGACAGGAGTGGAATACGATGGTGAGTCGTGTAACCTCTAAGGATCCCCGGGTGATGGACGCCTTTTTACGAGTGGACAACAATCGCAATAAATGGAGCGAAGGGGAGCGGAACTTGATAGACGAAGGAGAGCCTTATTTGGCCAAGATCGTCGAAAGGTACTGATGTATTACGTGATGTGCGTAGAGAGTGAATCGCTGGCAGCAGGTTGACAGTATAAATAATGAGATGTTATTCTGAAACATATTAATAAGGAGGCACGATCTATGTTACATTCCATGCGTATTCGATAAGCAGGCAATAAAAAGCGGATTTTTCCACAGACTGTGGGCTTTTTTGAGCTGCTTATCTTTACGTATGTGCAGGGCATAGATTTCGATTGGGATAGCATTTCTTAATGCTACCCTTGTTTCGACGTGTTCTCACTCGTGATAGATGCAGATCCAAGCTCACAATGTGGGCATGGATCTGTATTTTTTATTGCCTAAAAACAATTTTTCAAATAAAAAATACGGAGTGACGAACATGATACAACAAAATTGGAAACGAAGTTTCTTTACAATATGGGCCGGTCAAGCGGTTTCGTTGATTACGAGTTCTGTCTTGCAAATGGCGATTATTTGGTATCTAACTGATACTACAGGATCTGCTTTAGTGCTTTCGATGGCAACGATGGTAGGTTTTTTACCTCAGGCCGTTCTCGGTGCCATAATCGGTGTATGGGTTGACCGTTGGAATCGGAAATGGGTGATGATTGGCGCGGACCTTGTCATAGCAGCTGCAGGTGTTATTTTGGCAATAATTTCTCTCACTGCTGATCTGCCGATATGGGTCGTGATGATTGTTTTATTTATTCGCAGCATAGGAACGGCGTTTCATACACCTGCTTTGGGTGCAGTGACGCCGCTGCTGGTTCCAGAGGAACAACTGACAAAGTGCGCCGGATATACCCAAGCCATACAATCGGCGAGCTTTATTCTAAGTCCTGCAATTGCTGCCTTTCTATATGCAGCATGGGACCTAAACGCCATTATTGCCATTGATGTAATTGGTGCATTGATTGCTAGTATTACCGTTGCAATCGTTTATATCCCGAAGCAAAAGGACCGAGCTGAAAGTGAGAAAAGCAGCTTTTTCACAGAAGCGAAAGAAGGCTACAATGCACTTCGACAAACAAAAGGATTGTTTGCATTGCTTTGGATTGGTACGTTATACGCACTTGTTTTTATGCCTATTAGTGCGTTGTTCCCGTTAATGAGTATGAGCTATTTTGGAGGAACGACATTCCATGCTTCCATTGTAGAAATCGTGTTTGCAGCAGGAATATTAATTGGCGGATTGTTGCTGGGTGTTTCGGGCGGTTTTAAAAATCGTTCGCTGAGTATTATTTTCTCCATTTCTTTAATGGGGATTGCATTATTGATTTCGGGCTTATTGCCGATAAATGGATTCCTTTTCTTTGTCGTGTGCAGTGCGCTGATGGGCTTTTCAAGTCCATTCTATAATGGTGTGCAGACAGCTTTAATTCAAGAGAAAATTCAACCGGAGTACTTGGGGCGCGTATTTGGATTAATGGGCAGCCTTATGTCCTTCTCAATGCCAATAGGGCTGATTTTGTCTGGTATCTTTGCAGATCAGCTCGGTATTCAAAACTGGTTTATGTTGTCGGGCGTTTGTATTCTTGGAATTGCACTTCTATGTGCGTTGATTCCGTCAATCCGAAGCTTAAAATAAAACGACTTTTTGGTCAGTCAGCTAAAACATTATCCGGGCGCACTATTCATTGTAAGCTATTATGGAGTTTATGCTTGAAAGCAGTGAAGTGGCGGTGAAATGATTAAATTACAGCTAACCAAGCTGCTGCTTGGAAAATATAACATCTTGCTCATGGACGAACCAAGCAATTTCCTCGATCTTCCGGCAGTGGAAGCACTAGAGAATATGAAAGCTTTAGTTTAGGGGGGCGATTACGCCCCCCTATTATGATAAATAAGTGCTTTACATATGTGGAAGGCATCTTCCACCAGCAATAACAGGTTAATACACTTCCTTCAGCAGCTCAATGACATCCTCTAAAGAAAGACCGAACGATTTGTAATACGAAGTGTCAATAAGCATTTGCTTGACAATTAGTTCTTTGCGTTTTTGCAGCATGTCGCTGGGCGAGAGATCGTTGACAAAACATCCTTTGCCAGTTACGGTGTAGATCAAACCAAGTCGTTCGAGTTCTTCCCATGCTTTTTTGACCGTAATAATACTGACTCTTAGCTCGGTGGCCGCTTGTCGGATAGGTGGCAAATGATAGCCGCTTTCCAGCTGGCCGTTAAGAATTTGCGCGCTGATTTGTTCATAGAGCTGTTGGTAGATTGGCTTTTCGGATGTATTCGAAATAGCAATGTTCATTACACTTCCACTTTCAAGAAACGTTTTTTGGCTATATGATAAGCGATTATCGTCAATATTGCAAATATTGCGACTCCTGCAACTAGTAAAGATAGTTGAACGATTAAGTTATGAGCACCCGTTCCTTTGAAAAGATCATATACGTACGAGTTTTGTATGCCAAGCAATTCCGCACTCCCAGCAAACAGAATAGCAGCTGTGGTAGAGGCAATTGTCGCAGCCCCGTATTTATACGCCGTTTTGAAATACATCGGGATTAAAATGATATTAAAGATTGCCAGCATCACAAAACATAATCCCCAAAAACCGAGGGTTGGCGAATAGAATAAGTAGGTCAAATCCGGATACAAGCGAATACTTATGAAGCCAAAGATAGCAGCGATAACAATGTGCAGCAGCTCCAATATAACAAAAAAAGCAACCTTTGATTTTACGATGTCTGCTTTCGTTACAGGCAGTACGCTAGTAAACATGAGATCGTTCTGACTTTTATATCCGCCTAACATATTGGGTACTGTAATGAAGCAAAAGTATAGGATAACGAGGAAATAAAGCCAGCCAGGGATCAACATTAAAGCGCCTGTTAAAAAGGGCAATATATAGAAGAAAGGACTTACGCCTATTTTCAGTTCCTTTATTAATAAGTTATACATACTTCTCCTCCTTTTTCGAAAAGTAGATCATAATCTCCTCAAGATTCGGTACTGTCGATTTCACACCCCAGGACGGATCGAAGTCCTTTGTATGGATTAAGCCTGTAAAGCCGAAAGAATTTGTTTTGTAGGAAATCAATTGGTCCTTGACTAGATCCAGTTGATCGTTACTGCCATTCAACAAACGATACGTATCGATAAACTCTTCCTTTTCAGAGCTATTGATGATTTGTCCGTTATGGATATAGGTAATATAATCGGCACACTTTTCCAGGTCAGATGTAATATGAGTTGAAAACAGGATGCTGATTTCACCGTCCTTCACCAGCTCTTGGAACGTATCCAGCAGATTGTCTCTGGCAACCGGATCAAGTCCGCTCGTTGGTTCATCGAGAATAAGCAGCTTTGCACCATGAGACAAAGCAAGCGCCAGACTGTATTTTACTCTCATCCCAGTTGATAATTCGGCTATTTTTTTATCTTCAATTAAATTGAATTTTTTCACATACTTCGCATAGGTTTGATCATCCCAATTATGATAAAATGCTTTGATCACATTCGTTAGCTTTTTGATTTTGCTGCGAGTGTAGAAGTTGATGTCGCCAAATGCAGAGCCAATTTCTTGCTTTAGTTCGAGCTCGTGAGTAGCCATGTTCTTGCCCAAGATATGAATTTCGCCGCTATCTACATGAATCAAATTCAGTATGGATTTGATAGTCGTTGTTTTTCCTGCTCCATTGGCTCCGATAAATCCCATAATATAACCCTTCTCCAGTTGAAAAGAGACGTCTTTTAGCTCAAAATGCTCGTACTTTTTATTCAAATTTTTAATTTCCAAAGCCAACATGCTGTTCTCTCCTCCTTAAAATTGTGTATGTTGTATATGCACAATATAACATTGGGACAATCCTGATGTCAAACCTTATTAACAAGTATGACAGACTGATGTCATAGTTTTTTCTTTATAATGTAGATAATAAAGGAATAAGCAAAGATCGATTTGAAAGGGAGAGGTGCTTAAGTTGGAAATTGAAAATTTGCTTGCTGTAAAAACGAGAAGTGAGCTAAGGGAATGGTTGCAGAAGCATAGCAAGACTGAGAAATGCTGCTGGGTTATCATCAGCATGAAGTCAGAGCCAGATACGCTGCTGTATTTGGACGCGGTCGAGGAGGCTTTATGCTTTGGCTGGATTGACAGCACTAAAAAGAAAATATCGGAACACCAAGTGGCGCAAAGATTGTCTCCAAGAAGCAAAAGAAGCTCATGGACAGAGCTGAACAAGGAACGAGTTCGCCGCCTTGAAAAGCTGGGCTTAATGACGGATGCAGGGAGAAAGGTGCTTCCTGATATGAAGCCGGACTCATTTGAAATAGACCCCGTAATCGAGCAGAAGCTAAGGGAGGATAGTCAGGTTTATCAACATTATTTGGCATTTCCCGAGTTATATAAAAGAGTGCGGATCGACACGATTCAAAGTGTTAAGCAAGATCCACAGCTGTTTAATAGCAGACTAGACAAGTTTATCGCCAATACGAAAGAAAATAAAATGTATGGCCAGTGGCATGATAACGGTCGTCTGCTTAATTATTAACACGCTGGAACGGATAGAACAGCAGCAGCCTGCAGATAAAGGGAGCTCCCTTCATCCGCAGGCTGCTTTTAATGTTGCCTAAAAGGCTTAATTAGCAAGGCAGGTCTAGGTTTCCAGCAGGATTTCGCCAGTACGTGATAGATCATACCCTGGAATCGATTGCAGCTCTTTTTTGAAGCTGTCAGATTGCAATATTTGCAGAAGGGCAGGAATCCAGCTCCTGTTGCTCGGTGTATTGAGCATTACAAGATCATAGCGCTCCTGAATTAAAGGAATAAATTCAACCTGTCCGACAATAGTCGCCGCTTTTTCGATGCCTACGCCAACATCCGCTTCACCGGAAGCAACTTTGGTAGCAACGCCAAGATGATTGGATTGAATATTGTTATAGCCCACAAGCTGCTCTGATTTTATTCCATGCAGACGAAGCTGCTCGTCCAGCAGTACTCTCGCACCTGATCCCTGCTCCCGATTGACCAGCTTTAGTCCCGGACGACTTAAGTCGGACCATTGCTTTAGCTGTAAAGGATTTCCTTGTTTAACATACAAGCCTGCATTTCTCGATAGCAGATTGACAACCAGATAAGAGGAGCCAACGAGCAGCTTGCGAATATAAGGCAGATTGTATTCACCGGTATCTCCGTCCAGCAGATGGGTGCTCACAATATCTGCTTCCCCTTTATACATGGAAATTAAGCTGTCAAGACTGCCAACAAATGAGCGCAGCGGCCGAATGCCGGTGATCGTCTGTTCCATATGCTTAGCCATAATATCGAGGGCAAGGTCATGCCCGGTAATGACAAGGGAGCGAGTTGTTCCGCTTGTTACGGTGGCATGGACACTTGCAGCTGCTTGAGCTTCAACAGGCTGAACTGCTGCTGCACTCATTCTTGTCCGTTGCTTGTAGGCCTCCAGATCAGCGGCGTCCACTCGCATTTGCTTGCCGACACGATAAGAGGGCAGCTCCCCTTTTTTTATCAAATCATAAACCGTGAGCTTGGATATTTTCAAAAGCTTGGCAATTTCTTCTGTTGTATAAGACATGTCATTGGACATATCATAATCCTCCCGATTGGATATATAAGTTAGATCGTATTCAGGCTAATTATATCACAATAGAGGGAAGCGGCTGCATTGTTCCATTTTTTCTTGTTTTTCATTTGGAAATGGTATTGTTTTATTGTGTTTAGATATAAATAGATATATTTAGTTTACAAAGTGTTTGGCGAAACCCTATAATGATCATATCTAGTTATAATACATATAGGTTTTGGAGGGAGATTAATGCTAAAAAAGATAAGGGTTAGTACAATTGTTGTCGTTGCAGCGGCGCTAATGCTGGCATTGGCAGGCTGTGGAGCAGGGAGCGACGGCAATAACAGCTCGCAAGCATCCAGCACGAATGAGCAAGCTCAGAAGGACGGCGAGACGGTTGAATTGATCATATCTGCGGCAGCTAGTATGACCGATGCTCTTAAAGAAATTCAACAGGCCTATGAAACGATAACTCCTCATATTAAATTAAACTTTAACTTTGGCGCATCTGGCGCATTGCAACAGCAAATTGAGCAGGGAGCACCAGCCGATCTATTCCTTTCTGCTGCAGCCAAGAACATGCAGGCGCTCGTTGACGAACAGCTAATTGACGCAAGTCAGCAAAAGGCTGTTTTAGGCAATGAAGTGGTAGCCGTCGTTTCTGCAGATGGACAACTATCCATGGAAGGCACTGCTGATTTGTCCAAGCCTGAGGTGAAGAAAATAGCAATTGGCATTCCTGAAAGCGTGCCTGCTGGAGGCTATGCCAAGGAGGCGTTGACGAGCACAAAGCTTTGGGATGCTTTGCAGGACAAGATGGTGCAGGGGAAGGACGTCAGACAAATTCTTCAATATGTAGAAACAGGGAATGCAGATGTAGGGTTTGTTTATAAAACAGATGCCTTGACCTCGGATAAAGTAAGGATCGCGTTCACATTCGATCCGCAAACCTATACCCCGGTGGAATATCCGATCGGAATTGTAAAGGCGACGAAGCACAGTAGGGAAGCGGAGGAGCTTTATCAATATTTGCAAACCAAAGAAGCGCTGGACGTCTTTGTAAAGCACGGATTTTCCGTACTGGATTGATGCGGTTATGATCAATTGGGATGAGTTTTGGTTGCCGATTAAGCTGTCTTTGCAGGTGTCCATCCTATCGAGTCTGATCGTCCTGGTGCTGGGCGTGGCTGTCGCCTGGTGGATGTCTCGAAAATCATTTAAAGGCAAAACAGCTCTTGAAACATTGCTTATGCTGCCGCTTGTTCTTCCACCAACCGTAATCGGTTTTATACTATTAGTTCTATTGGGGCGAAAAAGCTGGTTCGGGCAATGGATTGAATGGCTATTTGACGCTCCGATCATATTCACCTGGTGGGCTGCCGTTGTCGCTGCGGTCGTGGTGGCATTTCCGCTAGTCTATCAAACAATGAAGGTTGCTTTTTCCTCAGTATATCTAGATTTGCAGGAAGCCGCACGTTCCAGTGGAGCCAACGAACGGCAGGTTTTCTGGTACATCACGCTTCCTTTGACCTATCGCTCATTAGTTTCCGCCTATATTCTCGGCTTTGCCCGCAGCCTTGGCGAATTCGGCGCCACATTAATGATAGCAGGAAATATTCCAGGCAAGACACAGACCATACCTACCGCTATATTTGTAGCAGTTGATGCCGGCAACACAACGATGGCATGGGCCTGGACGGGGGCGATCATTGCGATTTCATTTATACTGCTGCTTCTGACGAGACAGAAAAACTAACAAGCAGCAATTGATTGCTGAATAGATTCATAATAAAATGCGCACTGGCTTGGTGCGGATCGGAAGCTCACATAAAATCCCCGGGAGATCCGCACCTCGCATAAAATAAGGGTTTTCGGCAATTTCAGGGTGAAATTCCCCCTAAAATGTGGTACATTTAAATCGATCCGCACTAAAGCGCTTGCAAATGCTTGCTGTGTAAGAGAAATGTGTAGGCTGTCGCATCCTATGCTGATACGTGGATTGAAAGCTCCTAGCGCCCGTTGCCTTGTTGCAACTGCGGCGGTGTCGCATCCTACGCGGATGCGTGGATTGAAAGCTCCTAGCGCCCGTTGCCTTGTTGCAACTGCGGCGGTGTCGCATCCTACGCGGATGCGTGGATTGAAAGCTCCACAAAGACAAATACTGCCGAGCCTAACACGTCGCATCCTACGCGGATGCGTGGATTGAAAGCAGAACTTACTGCGCAACATGCCGCGACCTCTGATGTCGCATCCCCATGATATAGATTCAACTAGTCAATAAGAGAGAGAAAGTAGGCTTTCGGTCGCTAATCAAATGGGACTGAAAGCCTTTTGTATTGCAGACTGGTGCGGATCGGAAGCTCACATAAAAAACCTGGGAGATCCGCACCCCGCATAAAATAAGGCTTTTCGGAAATTTTAGGGTGAAAACTCCCCTAAAATATGGTACATTTAAACCGATCCGCACTAAAGCGTTTGCAAATGCTTGCTGTGCAAGGGCTAAATATGCGGGCGTCGCACTCTACGCGAGTGCGTGGATTGAAAGATCGAATGTTGCATTGATGTTAGCCAATTACTTCAGTCGCACTCTACGCGAGTGCGTGGATTGAAAGAGTAATTTGTGCCGATTCCAAGCGTTTCATATTTGGTCGCACTCTACGCGAGTGCGTGGATTGAAAGAGAGTTGTATATCGCGCCCGCTGTCGTCGAGATGTAGTCGCACTCTATACGAGTGCGTGAATTGAAAGTGCTATGGTAAAGACGAAACTTGCAGTTTGTGAACTGCATACTAAGCGCATGCCTGGATTGAAAGTCCATCAGTCCTTGTCTTTGCAACAGAGTCAGTTCGTCAATAAAAGATTAAATGAGCAGATAATGCTTTTTTTGGTTGCTAACCAATGGAGACTGAAAGCCTTTTTACATTTCGGACTGGTGCGGATCGGAAGCTCACATAAAATCCCCGGGAGATCCGCACCTCGCATAAATAAGGCTTTTCGGCAATTTCGGGGTGAAATTCCCCCTGAAATATGGTACATTTAAACCGATCCGCACTAAAGCGCTTGCAAATGCTTACTGCGCAAGGGCTAAATGTGTGGGCTGTCGCATCCTACACGGATGCGTGGATTGAAAGAACATTCTCAAGACCTAGCAACCTTTTCAGATTATCGGTCGCATCCTACACGGATGCGTGGATTGAAAGCAGCCATTGCAGCCATGCCCCTACCGCTCCCTGCAGTCGCATCCTGCGCGGATGGAAAGCGCTCTGGCAAAGACGAATCCGGCAGTACGCGAACTGAATACTAAGCGCGTGCAAAGGTTGAAAGTCCACTAGTCTTTGCAACAGAGCCAGCTCATCAATAAAGGATTAAATAAGCAGATAATACTTTCGGTCGCTAATCAAATGGAAACTGAAAGCTTTTTCGCATTGTGGTCTGGTGCGGAGCGGAAGCTCACATAAAATCCCTGGGAGATCCGCACCTCGCATAAAATAAGGTTTTTCAGCAATTTTAGGGTGAAATCACCCCTGAGATATGGTACATTTAAACCGATCCGCACTAAAGCGCTTGCAAATGCTTGCTGTACAAGGGCTAAATATGCGGGCTGTCGCACTCACGTAGAGTGCGTGGATTGAAAGAGCCATCGCTTCGCTGGCGTCCAACGTTGCAGATAGTCGCACTCACGTAGAGTGCGTGGATTGAAAGAGAATGTCGGCGCCGGTACCTTGAATTACTGCGTTAAAGTCGCACTCACGTAGAGTGCGTGGATTGAAAGAGGCAACGGAATGTGAGGAATTCAGAATTACCTCATTGTCGCACTCTATACGAGTGCGTGGATTGAAAGTGCTCCTAGTGGGGAATGCAGTTGATAGGGTGAAAAGCGTCGCACTCTACGCGGATGCGTGAATTGAAAGCATTAGCCGTCCAGCCAGCTGGTGCGACTCGAGTGCGTGTCCCATCCTACGCGGATGTGAAACAATTGCTGAGTGTATGCCGTATATAACATATACAGGACTTATGCAGTTCGCCCCAACAATTGTAAGAGCAAGACTTTAATAGATGAACAGTTATCATTCAAAAAAATACTTGACAAATAAAAATCGCCTAAATAATTGTGAAGGATACCTTTT
>NZ_BOSE01000014.1 GCF_018403185.1 Paenibacillus montaniterrae | reverse complement strand
TTTCCCAACTAGTAAGACCCCTTGAAGACGACGAGGTTGATAGGCTGGGGGTGGAAGTGCAGCAATGCATGGAGCTGACCAGTACTAATCGGTCGAGGGCTTATCCTAAATGTACCCCACAAAGTGAAGCAATGGCTTCGACGGAGATTCCGAATCCTTTGCGGGGACCCCGAGAATATCGGGAAAAATCATAGAAGCGTAACAACTTCTAACCATCGATCGCACGATGAATCAAGCTTTCATATCCAGTTTTGAGGGTGCAAGCCTTCATAAGAATCTATATTTGCTATTAATGTTCCCTGATAGCTCAGTCGGTAGAGCACTCGACTGTTAATCGAGTTGTCACAGGTTCGAGTCCTGTTCGGGGAGCCAGCACGGAGAGCTGTCCGAGTGGTCGAAGGAGCACGATTGGAAATCGTGTATACCCTAATCCGGTATCTAGGGTTCGAATCCCTAGCTCTCCGCCAGATTTAATTTATGTGGCCCGTTGGTCAAGGGGTTAAGACACCTCCCTTTCACGGAGGTAACAGGGGTTCGAATCCCCTACGGGTCACCACTATTTTTACAACAATATGGAGGATTAGCTCAGCTGGGAGAGCATCTGCCTTACAAGCAGAGGGTCGGCGGTTCGATCCCGTCATCCTCCACCATAATTCCAAAAGGTTAGATTTACCGGGTCCCCGAAAAAGTAATCGGAATATGCGACCTGGAATACTCTTCACTTTTTTGGGTGAAATGACGCGGGGTGGAGCAGTTCGGCAGCTCGTCGGGCTCATAACCCGAAGGTCGCAGGTTCAAATCCTGCCCCCGCAACCAAAAAAAACAAGCAAGACCGAATTGTTGTACGGAGCTGTGGTGTAGAGGCCTAACATGCCTGCCTGTCACGCAGGAGACCGCGAGTTCGAATCTCGTCAGCTCCGCCATTACAGCAACAATCGGGCTCGGTAGCTCAGTCGGTAGAGCAGAGGACTGAAAATCCTCGTGTCGGCGGTTCGATTCCGTCCCGAGCCACCACTACGAAACTAAATATGCCGCTTTAGCTCAATTGGTAGAGCAACTGACTTGTAATCAGTAGGTTGGGGGTTCAAGTCCTCTAGGCGGCACCATTGCCATGGGAGATTAGCGAAGTGGCCAAACGCAGCAGACTGTAAATCTGTTCTCATCGAGTTCGGTGGTTCGAATCCATCATCTCCCACCATTTAGGGGCATAGTTTAAAGGTAGAACAAAGGTCTCCAAAACCTTTGGTGTGGGTTCGATTCCTGCTGCCCCTGCCAAAGAAGAGAATATTATTGTGGCGGTCGTGGCGAAGGGGTTAACGCACCGGATTGTGGCTCCGGCACTCGTGGGTTCAAGTCCCATCGATCGCCCCATACATACTGGGGATTAGCCAAGCGGTAAGGCAACGGACTTTGACTCCGTCATTCCAAGGTTCGAATCCTTGATCCCCAGCCATTTTGCGGAAGTGGCTCAGCGGTAGAGCATCGCCTTGCCAAGGCGAGGGTCGCGGGTTCGATTCCCGTCTTCCGCTCCATAGTGCATGGCGCCATAGCCAAGTGGTAAGGCAGAGCTCTGCAAAAGCTTTACCCCCAGTTCGAGTCTGGGTGGCGCCTCCACAACTATGACCAAGCAGTGAGAAATAAGCAAGACATGCGGCCTTAGCTCAGCTGGATAGAGCGTTTGACTACGAATCAAAAGGTCAGGAGTTCGAATCTCTTAGGCCGCGCCACCTTACCTTGACTGTGGCGAGGGTAAAGGGAGAGAATCAAATAGCAAGACACACATGCTGGTGTGGCGGAATGGCAGACGCGGCGGACTCAAAATCCGCTTCCGGCGACGGAGTGGGGGTTCAAGTCCCTTCACCAGCACCAACTACATATATTAAGCTCTCAGGATCATGCATTCTGGGGGCTTTTTTATATTTTTAGGACTTCACTCCAAATACTAATAAATTTTTTGCTGTGGTGGAATAATTATTAAATGTTGGCTGATTATCCTAGTCTCAGTAATTTCCAGTATTTTAAGGTCTGGCTTAACTGGATCAATTTTATCGTCAACACACTGCTCGTCTTTATCTTTATGTGCTAAAAAAGCAGGACATTTCTCGCATAATGCGTGAGAAATTGCCCTGCTTTTTAATTCTTATTGACTATGTACCAATTTTCGCAGCTCCGGCAGCTCCTCGAAATAGCCGTACATTTCAAGCTCCGCCAGTGCCTTGCGAATGCTGTTCTCGTCTTCGCTAGACTGGTCGGAAAGGTTCAGCAGCTCCGAAAGTGTAATGTTTCGATGCTCCTTACAGTAGGTAAGCAACCCCTTGGCAGCCCAGGAGAGTCGGTCATCCTGAAACTCCCCAATCATCTTGCGGAACAATTTATGTGGAATAAGCTTCTCTTGAATCAGCGTTTGCATCGATTTGACCGCTTGCTTCGTCGTCATGCGCCCTTTTTTGGCAACCTCATCGATTGTAAGTGAAGCAGCATCAGACGTACTGGAGCTAAGTACGATATAAGTCATTTGTGCATAAATATCGAGATTTGGCTTAAAGAAAATTTCGGTGGAAACAGTAAAATTACGTAGGTCGCTTGGTGTTATTTCTGTTGTCATATTGTTGTTCTCCTCTCCAAGTGGTCATTATCATCATAAAGGTTTGTTTAAGCTGTTTCAAATTAGTATTCATTAGAAAATTATCACAAAAAATTAATTCTGATCTTGAGAAAACATCGATCCATAAGTTGGCAGGTTATGATCGTTTAGGATTATCCCTCACCAGCATCAACTACATACACTAAGCTTTCAGGATCATGCATTCTGGGGGCTTTTTTCGTATTATGGGCAAGTATGATTGGATATGAATATTAGTGGGAAGATAAAGTTGCTTTTTACTGACAGGTAGATAGAATAGAAATCACAAATGTCTCAAGTAACGAGCAAAGGAGTCTGTGCATGACAAAGGTACTTGTTGTTGATGATGAAGCGAGCATTTCCGGGGCGGTGGCTTATGCGCTGCGGAGAGAGGGATATATGGTGGAGACTGCAGCAGACGGTCAGGAAGCGCTGGAACGTGTAGACACGTTCAAGCCGGATGTTATGGTGCTCGATGTGATGATGCCGCGCTTGAGCGGTTACGATGTGTGCCGCAGGCTGGAAGGCCGGCCTTTGCGGCCGGCGATTTTGCTGCTGACGGTTAAAAACGATATCGTTGACAAGGTGCTGGGTCTGGAGCTTGGTGCTGATGATTATATGACGAAGCCGTTTGACATGCGGGAAATTATCGCCAGGGTCAAAGCCTTGTCGCGCCGCAGGCCACAAACAGTTGTGGAAGTGCAGGAGCTGGTTCAGCTGGCAGGCCTGTCAATCAACCTGCTGAACCGTACGGTTCACGTAGAGGGAGTGATGATCGAGCTGACGCCCAAGGAATTTGATTTGCTGGCACTGCTCGCCCGGAATCCAGAACGGGTTTTCACCCGGGAGTCGTTGCTGGAGCAGGTGTGGGATATGGATTTTGCGGGCGGGACGCGGACAGTGGACATACATGTTCAGCGGCTGCGCAAGAAGCTGGGGAAATGGCATGACGTGATCCAAACCGTGTACGGTATTGGCTATAAAAGCACGGAGTCGCTGCTATGAGGCGGCGAGCCTGGCGATTGGGACTCAAGTGGAAGGCTGCTGTGCTGCTTGCTGTGCTGCTTGCTACCGTGATTGGGGTGCTCAGCTTCCTCGTGCTTGCAGGTATTCAGGATGATCAGCGAGACCGGCTGGAGCAAACGCTGGCTGAAAAGACGGAGGCTGCCAATTTACGGGTGCGTCAGGAGGGGATTACGAGCGGCTCGCTAGCTGCGGACGATTTCATGGAGCGAAGCGGTCAGCGGCTAGCAGTTGATCTTGGTGCACAAAGTGGTCTGCCTGTCACACTGTATAAGCAAGACGGTACGCTCGCAGGCACCTCGCTGCCATTTCAGCCGAAGGCGGACGTGAAGGATGCCCTTGCCTATACAGCGCAAGGGCAATCGGCTTATATTACAGAAGGAGACAGGCTGCTCTATTTGGCGCCACTCTACAATGCCGAGGGCAAGCTGGTGGGCACGATTCAGTTCCACGTATCGCTTGCCGAGCAGCATGCTTTTTACGAAAGGATACAGCGTTTGTTTTGGGTTACTGGCGTGTTGGTGCTAGTGGCTGGATTCCTGCTAGGCTTCCTTTATGTGTGGCGGCAGGCTCATATTATTGATCGGCTGAATGAGGCTGCGCAGGACATTGGGGATGGAAAGTATTTGTCTGCTCCAACGGTTAGCCGTGCCGATGAGCTTGGTGAGCTGGCGCAGGGCATTTATGAGATGAGCGGGAGAATCTCCTCATCTCTCTCCCAACTGACCGAGGAAAAAAGCAAGCTGTTGGAGGCCGTTGCCCGCCTGCAACAGCTGGAAAAGCAGCAGAAGCAGTTTATCGGCAATATTAGCCACGAGCTCAAAACGCCGTTAACCTCCATTCTCGCCTATGCCGACCTCCTGGATATGTACCGGGATGACCCGGAGCTTCTGGATGAGGCGGGCAAGCAAATCGGCAAAGAGGCGGCGCGGCTGTATGGGCTCGTAGAAAAGGCACTGAAGCTTTCTTCCATGGACGTTTACGAGTTTGAGACATATGCGAAATCAGTCAGCTTGCTACCTTTGCTTCAGGAGGCGGTGGACCGCCTGCAGGCGAAGGCGGGAAGGTATGGAATCGAGATCGTCTCGACACTGGAGGAAGGCTCCGTATGGGCTGATCCGGAAAACCTAATGCATATGGTGCTGAATTTGCTGGATAATGCGATTAAATATAATAAACCGGGCGGAAAGGTGCTGTTATCCAATGAGGCGGTGCGGGGGCAGGATGGACTTGGTTGGATGAACATTAAGGTACGCGATACCGGCATCGGTATTCCCGAAGAGGCTAGGGAAAAAATCTTCGATCCATTCTATACCGTGAGTGCTGACCGCTCAAGAACCCACGGAGGGACGGGACTCGGTCTGTCGCTCGTGAAAGGTCTGGCGGAGAAGCAGGGCGGAACGGTTGAGCTTGCAGCCTCCGGGGCGGAGGGCTCGCTGTTTGTCATTATGCTGCCCCTACAGCGAACAAAACAACCGGTATAGTTTATTTGTATTGGAGGCTCAGATGTTACAGGAACGTTACAAGTCGGATATGTTTTCGGGATAATTCTTTTCTATACTAAGCTCAACAGGGGATGCTGAAGAAGCCGAAGCCAATGAGCAGAACGCTTGAGACTGTGCCCCTGTGGCGAGTTGGAGGTAGTATATATGCAACAAAAGGCTGGCATGTCCGGCATCAAGTTTTTTGCGGCCGTGGTTTTGTCATTAGCTATAGTTGGCTGCCAGGCTTCAGGGGAACGGCTTACAGTGGTTGACCCTGATGCCAGCCGAGCCGGGACGCAGACAGGTCAGAGCTTGGAGTCTGTTTCGAGCAGTGAACGGAAGCTGACCGTTGTCAAGCAGCCGGAACAGCAGGCTGACCGAGAACTTGCGGTTGTCAGCACGCATCGGCTTGAGGCGGCGAGCATTCAGTCCTGGCTGTCGGAGGATGAGGTCAGCATCGAAACGACTAAGCTGGTGAAAGAGGGAACCGCGACGGAGGAACCTCAATATGAATACACGTCCTCCATCGTAAATATTAACACTGGCCAGAGCAGGGAAAATACCGGGGAGGGAGTACGGCAGGTTAACGGATATACGCTCGTCAACGAAACCATTTCGCCAGACGGCAGCTATAGCTTCATCCAGAAATGGAAGGACAAATATGTCGCGGACAATTTTATGAAAAACAATCAGACAGGTCAAACGATTCAGATCAAGGGCGACAATTATTTAGAGCGGGGCGGCTGGCTGAATGCAGACACGTATATTTTGGCCGCTGGCTCCATAAGCGGGCGCGGAGAAATTCGCTACATCTCGGCTGCGGACGGGAATGCGACGGTTGTAACGCTGAATGATCCTGATGCAGAGCTTTTCGGGCAATTTGGCGTAAGCCACGGACGGATTTATTATACCGATGATCACTATGTGCTGAAGGTGTTTGAACCGGGGCAATCGAAGCCGATCAGCCTGATTCAGGACGTCTGGGGCTTCGAAATTTCGCCAGACGGTCTGTATATCGCGGTATCGACAGCTTCGCAATCCGATAATAAAGGAAGCGAGCTGCTGATCTACGATGCGGCAGGAAGCCTGCAAGGCTCGCTGATCGGCAAAGGCGACATGATTTCCTACATCTCCTGGTCCCCTGATTCCGCGAAGCTGGCGTTTGACGTTTATACCGAGGACAGGACAGGGATGAATGGGGTATATATTTTCGACACCAGCTCGGGCCGAGTAATCCCGCTAGCGCAGTATTATGCTGCCAGCGATCCGATGCCTCATCCCGTGTATCCATTTAGCTGGAGTCCATCCGGCAGCAGGCTGGGCTTCACGCTGGATGATCCGAAGTCGCTGCTCGTCACGAACATTATTGATTTTACGTTTTAGACTCGCCCTAATGATCCACAATCATTAAATGAAGGAGAATGAATCATATGAATATGGTGAAAAAATCGATCATCACTGTAGCTGTAGCTGGCATGGCTTTAACAGGCGCAGCCGGCGTGTATGCAGGCACACAAATGCAAAAGATTACTGCTTACCTCAATCATCAGCTCGGCATACAAATCAATGGGGAGGCGTATTCCCTGGTTGACGGACAAGGCAATAAATTAACGCCGATCACCTATAACGGCACGACTTATTTACCGGTGCGTGCGCTTGGCGATGCGCTGAATGTGTCGGTCAGCTATGACGCCAGCAAGAAACAGGTTCTGATTGGTGGAAAGAAAGTCGAGAACAACAACGCCAACG
Organism: Paenibacillus montaniterrae; assembly: GCF_018403185.1. Lineage (GTDB taxonomy): Bacteria > Bacillota > Bacilli > Paenibacillales > Paenibacillaceae > Pristimantibacillus > Pristimantibacillus montaniterrae. The sequence goes on along the minus strand of NZ_BOSE01000014.1, from coordinate 118,423 downwards.
AGGGCTTGATCACCGTGAATTACACCGAGGCGCAGTTGAAGGAGATCACCCAGGCGTATGCGAAATTTGAATCCTTCGAAACGCCTTATGCGCCAGCACAAATGATCAAAGGAGATGCCTTCGAAAAGGTTGGCGACTCGGAGGATGGAGTAAATTTGCTCTTTAAGCACATGACGGTGACTGTATCGCCGCGGGATTATGCTTATTTGTACGATGGCAAGACGGTAACGCTGTCGAATGGAGTTCACGCCAAATGGTATACACCGGATAAGACACCGATGCTAAGCTTCGAGTTGAACGACCGCTTTATCACATTGAGTTCGCCTGACGATACGTTGAGCGAGAAGCAGCTTGAACAGGTGGCAGTAACTGTGGCGAAGCTGAAGTAAATACATCAAGAAACCCGTGAAAACCTTGATTTACAAGGCTTTTCGCGGGTTTTAGTTTCGTTATCTTCCTGGGGCCTTTTTATTTGCAGCTTGCCTAGCATTTCGTTTGAAAATTCACTTTACCTTCTAAAATATCTTTTAAAAATTTCTTCGACTTGTTCAATCGTCTTTGAATATCTTCAATTTCTTTAATTTTTTGCTCAACGATGATTCTCTTTTCCTCGTAGGACAAGTTTAGCTGTTGATTAAGCAGCAAGCTTAATTCCTCAATCGAAAAGTCTGCGGATAAAAGCGACTTTATATCCTCTATAAACTCAACAATTTCCTCAGCATACACCCGATAATTATTTTCGTCTCTTTTAACAAATTCGTTCGGAATTATGTTTTTGCGTTCATAAAATCTCAATGTTGATATCGGTAGATTGGTTCGCTTTGAAACCTCATTTATTTTCATATTATGACCTCATTTTTTTGTTGCTATAAACCTAAGTTCATAGTTCATAATACGGATTATGATAACAGCTGACATTACATGATGTCAAAATCTACTGTTATTGATAAGGAGAGATTTTATGTTCAGCAATATTGTAAATAATGATTTCGCCAATATCGTCAAGGAGCGTCGTTCTGTGCGCAAGTATGATGAGACCGTTAAAATATCAAGGGAAGAGCTGAACGAAATGATTGCGGAAGCAAGCTTGGCTCCTTCTTCGGCGAATATGCAGCCTTGGCGTGTAGTTGTCGTGGATACTCCAGAAGGGAAAGAAAAGCTAAGACCTCTTGTCCGTTTCAATACGCTGCAAAATGATACGTCGTCAGCTATGTTATTAATTTTCGGCGATACTCAAAGCTATCTATATGCTGAAGAAATTTACAATACGGCAGTGGAACAAGGAAAGATGCCAGCAGAAGTAAGAGATCGTCAGCTCGAAACCATTTTATCGATGTTCCCGACTTTATCCAAAGAATTGAAAGTAGAAGTTGCCAAAATCGACAGCAGCCTTTTTGCCATGCAATTTATGCTAGTGGCACGTGCCCATGGGTATGATACGAATCCAATGGCTGGATTTGAAACGGATCAGATCGCCAAAGCCTTTGATTTGGATGAAGAGCGCTACGCTCCAGTCATGATGCTTTCGATTGGAAAAGCCAAAGAAGAAGGTTACGAATCGGTTCGATTAGCTCCTGACAAGATTACATTTTGGAGATAATTTTAAATTCAATTAATCTAAATCGGATACTCCGCAAACATTTCACCTCAATAATAGTTCTATCGACAGAAATAGACAAAATAAGAGGTGGAATTATTATGAGGCTTTTGCATAAAATTGGAGGCCATCCGATCATCGCAGCCGTCCGCCGAATGGAAGACTTGAATTATGCCTTGGACAGCGAGGTGGACAATTTGTTTTTCATGGGGGGAACGGTTAAGGAGATCGTTGACAGCGTGCGGCTAACGAAGGAGGTCGGCAAAGGAGCCTTCGTCCATATTGACCTAATTCGCGGCTTGTCTAACACGGATCGCGAGAGTGTCGAATGGGTTGCCGAATATGCGGGAGCTGACGGAATTGTTACGCCGAAAGCACATTTGATCAAAGAAGCGAAGCGTTGCGGCTTATACGGTATTCTCCATCTTTTCGTCATCGATTCAGGTGCGCTGGAGAATGGGTTAAAGCTATGCCATCAGTTGGAGCCGGACGGCGTCGAGCTGATGCCGGGTGTCATTGACAAAATCATTCGCACATTCGCGTCAGAGCTTGAAACAACTCCGCTTGTCGCAAGCGGCTTGATCCGCACGGAAGCCGAGGCATCCGCCGCTCTGGCAGCAGGGGCAACTTCGCTTTCGGTAAGCGACAAAGCATTGTGGAATCTGTCATTTGCGCAGCTTAGCGACTAGCCAAAGATTTAACATCCATTTAACATTCTGTTAACATGCCGATGAATAATTGGGACTAACATATAGACATGTCGACAATAGCAATTAAATCATATAACAATTAATCCGAATTCTTGCGGTTATTGTTTAGGGTGATGTCTAAGAGAAAGCTCTGAACAACAATCATATAGGCTTCTTGCCTCTATGTATTGTTGGGATGAGCTTTTTCTCATTTTCACACAAAGGAGGAAAAAACTTGAAGAAACCCATCCTCGGCTATCGCCGGAAAATGCTGTTGTTGCCGTTATTTTTTCTAATACCTGCGTTACTTTTGTACGCTGTATTCTTCGTCTATCCGTTCCTGTTCACGTTCCTGCTCAGCTTCCAGCAATGGGATATGATTAGCCCAGAACGAACCTTCGTTGGCTTGGAGAACTACGCGGTGCTGCTGGATGATGAAGTGTTTTGGAAGTCGATGCGCAATACGCTGCTTTATTTGCTCATGACGATGCCCATTTCGATTGCTCTTGGCCTCGGGCTGGCCTTGTTAATGGAAAGTCTGATGCGAGGACGAGTCGTGTACCGTTTCCTGTTCTATTTGCCAGTCGTCTCCCCAATTGCTGTTATAGCGATTGTATGGAGCTTGATGTACGACGATCAACGCGGTATTGTCAATTCCCTTCTGATGCTCTTTGGCATTGACGGACCGAATTGGCTGTCGGACACATCCTCTTCATTATGGGCGGTAGCGATTGTCGGTATCTGGAAAGGCTTTGGCTATGAAATGCTGCTGTATGTATCAGGGCTGAAGTCGATCGATAAAGGATTGTACGAAGCTGCTTCGATTGATGGCGCAGGCCGCTGGCGCAGGCTGGTTCATATTATACTGCCGCTGCTCTCGCCAATTACGCTGTTTATCGTCATAATGGGCATCATCTCTTCATTCCAAAACTTTGCACTCATTAAAATTATGACGGGCGGCGGTCCGAACAATTCGTCAAACGTGCTGGTGTACCAGCTATACCAGGAGGCTTTTCAGTTTTTCAGCATCGGCAAGGCTGCAGCAATTTCGGTCATCCTGTTTGCCATTATTCTGTTGATCACAACCGTTCAACTCCGTCTTTCCCGGAGCACGGTTCACTATTAAACCATACATCGAAAGGAGGTGGCTGCAATGGAGCGCTTATGGAAGCTGACGGAGGAGACAGGCAAGCATGTGCTGCTGATCGGACTAGGGCTGTTAACGATGATTCCGATTATTTGGATGATCTCTATTTCACTGCGGTCGGAGCAATACGTATTTTCCGGTCATCTTGTCTGGACGGGACCGCTGCATTGGGAAAATTATGTTAAAGCATTAACCGAGGTGCCATTTTTCCGCTGGTTGGGCAACAGCTTGCGCATCGGAGTCATTCAAACGCTGGGACAAGTGTTTATCGGTGTCTGCGCAGCATTCGCCTTTGCTTATTATCGATTTCCGGGCCGCGACATCCTGTTTTTGTTCGTACTGATGACGATGATGATTCCGATGCAGGTGACGCTTGTGCCAACCTATCTGATTGTGAATCAGCTGGACGCGCTAAATACGCTAACCGGCGTTATTGTCCCGCATTTAGCTAGCGGCTTTGCGATTTTTCTGCTGCGGCAGTCGTTTATTTCCATTCCGAGAGAATTGGCGGAAGCGGCTGCGATTGACGGAGCCGGAGCATTCCGACTGCTTTGGACCGTGTACATCCGCATGTCCGGCACGATACTGTGGACGCTCGGCGTTATCGCCTTTTTATCCAATTTTAACGAGTTCAACTGGCCACTGCTCGTGCTGACTGATCCGGAGCTAATGCCGCTGCCGCTTGCGTTCCAATATTTCCGCACAGAGACGCAGATGGATTGGGGAGCAACGATGGCGATTGCGACGTTGTCCATGGTTCCGGTGCTGATTTTATATTTGGTTGCCCAGCGTTACATTGTTGATGGCTTCGCCCAGAGCGGTTTAAAGGGTTAATGATCCTCGCTCTGGTTTATATACAAAAATAAAAAGGAGAGAATTGACGTGAAAAAAACATGGATGGGATTGTTTTTAGGTTTACTAGCTATTTCGCTGGCTGCTTGCGGCTCCGGCTCGAACAATGCTGCGCCAACGGCTTCGCCTACCGCTTCCGATAACACGAGCTCGGCGCAAAGCTCTGAGCCGGTGGAAATCGAATTTTGGAACATTTGGGGCGGTGAGTTGATCGACTCCCTGGTGAACGAATACAACAGCTCACAGGACAAGGTGAAGGTCAAAGCAGTGTATGTACAAAACAGCTATGAGGGCATTGTTGAGAAGCTGCAGGTACAAGCAGCGGCTAAAAAGCTGCCAGACATCGTATCGAATGGACTGCTTTATACGAGCTTTGCCAATGACGTAATGAAGGCCGTACCGCTTGAGCCGTTTATCGAGCAGGATGGCTACGACATGTCCGACTTTTTTCCTACTATGCTGGAGCTAGGAAAAAATGATCAGGGACAGCTGATCGGTCTGCCATATGGCATCAGCACACCAATTTTATATTATAATGTCGATCATTTCAAAGCGGCAGGGCTAGATCCTGAAAATCCGCCGCAAACATGGGAGGAATTTGCGTCTGTCGCCAAGCAATTGACGAGTGACGGTCATTATGGCGCTAGCGTGCCGATCGACTTTGGCTGGCTTTATCAGGCGCTGATGGAGACGTACGGAGGAAGCATGATGTCTGAGGACGGGAAGACAGTTGGACTTGATTCCGAAGCGAGCGTAAAAGCAGTTCAAGCTGTGACTGACCTTGTCATCAAGGACAAGTCGATGCCGCTCCTGCAGCTGCAGCAAACATTTGAAGCGATGGCTAAAGGCGATGTTTCGATGCTTGCCAACACAACTGCTGGACTAGGGCAAATCTTGCCAACGGCACAATTTGACTTGCGGACAGCTCCGTTCCCGACCTTCGAGGGCAAACGCGTCGTTCCAGCTGGTGGAGCGAATCTGATGATTTTCACGCAAGACCCTGCCAAGCAAGAGGCGGCATGGGACTTTATGAAATTTATGATCGATCCTCAACGCACTGTTCAAATTTCCAAATCGACTGGTTACATGGTGTCGAGACAATCCGCATTGGATGATCCAGAAATGCAGAAGTTTTTAGAGGAAAATCCGGTTTACAAAGCTACGTATGAGCAAATTGACGAAATGGTGCCTTGGTTCAACTTCCCTGGCAGCGGTGGTACACGCATACAGAAGATTATAACAGACCAGGTTCAGGCAGCATTGCAGGGACAGAAGACGCCTGAGGAAGCGATGAAGGAAGCAGCCAAACAAGCGAATGCACTTATTAAATCTTAATGATGATATTGGGAGGCGTATCGAAATGACGAGAAAACGTGAAGTGATGGTCGACAATGCAAAGTTCACTACAAATAAAGGTCCTTGGTTTGGAGAACTGCCAGTGCCGTCAGGCGGCGATTATGATTTTGCTTTCATTAGCGATCGCACAGGAGGGGCAGTGCACGGGATGTTCGAGAAAGGGCTGGAGGCTGCGAAGCAATTGAATCCAGACTTTATTATTTCAATTGGCGATCTGGTAGAGGGCTACTGGACGGATGAGGCGGAGGCGCATGGTGAGTGGGATCGGATCGACCCTATGCTAGCAGAACTTGGCATTCCACTGTTCCAAACAGTTGGCAACCACGATTATGGTACCGAAGCGATGATCAATGTATGGCGTGAACGCAAAGGAGTCGACTACTATGCATTCCGTTATGATCGTACCTTGTTCCTTGTCGCCAATACGGAGACGGAGCCGCTAACGCTGCCAGAGTCGATGCTGCAAATTATGCAGCAGGTGAACCGAGAGCTGATTCGCAAGCCCGAGTCGCTATTTATGGACCTGATGCGGGAGTTGGCAGGTGAAGGTTTACCAGCAGAGGCGTTTAAGATGAATGAGGATACGCTTATTGATCCGCATCTGAGCAGCGAGCAAATCGACTTCTTTGAGCGGGTGTTAGCAGAAAATACCGATGTTGACTGGACGTTTGTCTGCCTGCATCAGCCGGCCTGGAAGAAGCCAGATCCGATCTTTGAACGACTTGAACAGTTACTTGCTAATCGTCCATATACGGTCGTATCTGGCCACGTGCACTATCTGGAAGTGACCGAGAAGCATGGGCGTCAATATATTCAAATGGGCAAAACGGGCGGACTGCACTGTTTCGAGGGCAATGGCGACATCCATCACATCCTGTCCGTCAAAGTACGTGGCGGCGTTCCACAATTCGAGGTCATCCTGCTGGAAGGCGAGGGCGGCACGGACACGCTGGACGCTTATGTAAAACAGGCGGCTGCGAAAGGCTAAGCCGACTGGATTGGCAAAGCCATGTTCGATGGATAAAGCTATGACATATTCACACAGATTAGATCGGAGCTTGGGAATGGAACGATGGATGGATGGGATTCGAGCTTTGTTTTTTGACCTTGATGGGTGCATCTATTTCGGCGGCAAGCTGGCTGAACGGGCGAATGATTTGCTTGGTCTGCTCCGAGAGCAAGGTTATCGGATCGGCTTTATCACGAACAACTCGCGGGAGAACGCCGTTGAAATTCGCGACAAGCTGTCGAAGATGGGGCTTCGACTAGAAGCTGAAATGATCTTCAGCGCTACAGAAGCGGTAGCTGTCTTTTTGAAGGATGCGTTTGGTCCAATGGCCGTAAAGACAGCGGGAAGCGAAAGTTTGAACGATGCGCTCGCTAATGCCGGCCATAACGTGCTGGGCTGGACTTGTTCAGCTCAAGCCGATGCCGTCGTCATAGGCAGAGATACGGAGTTTAATTACTTCAGGCTAGAGCAAATCGTCAATGAAGCAGCAAGAGGAGCGCGTATCATCAGCACTAATCCAGACTATTCGCATCCGGGTGAGGGCGGACGTCTTGTTCCCGAGACTGGTGCTCTGCTCGCCGCTGTTGAGTCGATCCTCGGCAGCTCTGCACTCAGCATTGGCAAGCCGCATGCCTGGTTGTATGAACTGGCAATGCGCAGCTATGATGTCAAACCTGCCGAATGTGTAATGATCGGAGATAATTTAACGACCGATATTGCTGGCGCGGAGCAGATCGGGATGAAAACGGTATGGATTCAAAACGACCTTCATTCGCAGCAGGGAGAATTCGATAACTTTGCAATGGTGCCGACGGTGATCGTAAATGCACTGTCTGAGTTGTATGAAATGCTCTTGCAGGAAAACGGAAAGGTGTAAATTTTTGTCTCAAGCTTTCAACAGAGCCTGTCTTGGTCCTAATGACCTGGGCAGGCTCTTTGTGCCGTCGTTAGACAAGAAGAAACATAGAATGCAATTTATAGGGAAAGGCTATTCTTAACTTAATTAAGGAGGGGCAACCGATGAAAACCATCTTGTTCTGCCTGTCCTTGGTCGGTCTGTCGTTTATGCTCTTTATCAATGAGGATTCCTTGAGCGCCAAGGAGCAGGAGGTTAAGGAGCAATTGATTCGCCGATATGAAGGGCAAGCGCCTACGCAATGGGGCTCAAGGGTTACAGGTGTACTAACCCGAATGGCGACAAAGGATAAGGTCATTGCCCTTACCTTTGATGCTTGTGGCGGTAAGGGAGGGAGCGGATATGACCGCAAATTGATCGATTATTTGATTAAGGAAAACGTCCCTGCCACATTATTTATTAACACCCGATGGATTGATGCCAATAAGGGTAATCGCGGCGATTCCGGAATTGAAAAAAAGAGGCTTTCGATTCGTCAAGCTTGACGCTTATCCGCTGGAGTAAAGCTGCCCTTTTCGGTATAGTGGTAAGTACAAGATACCGACTGAAGGGAGTCAGGCTCAAGTGTATACAATTCTCATCGTGGAAGATGATTTGAAAATAGCCGACAAGCTGCGCTCATCGCTTGCCAAATATGATTATACTGCCAAAGTTGTAGAGGATTTCAGTCAAGTGCTCCAAGCCTTCATGGAAACGAAGCCGGACCTGGTGCTGCTGGATGTCAATTTGCCGAAATTCGACGGCTTTTATTGGTGCAGACAAATCCGGACACAGTCACTTTGCCCGATCATATTCATCTCCGCACGCGATGGGCAAATGGATCAAATTATGGCTCTGGAAAATGGAGCCGACGATTACATTACGAAGCCCTTTGATATGGAAATTGTGATGGCCAAAGTGCGCAGCCAGCTGCGTCGCGCAGTAGGGGCATATTCGTCTGTCCAGGAGCAGCAGGAGCAGACTATTGAATATGCAGGAATTATATTATATCGAGAGCGCTATATTGCTGCCTATGACGGGCATACGATTGATTTTACGCAGAAGGAAGCTGAGCTGCTTGCGATGCTAATGGAGAGAGGCGGTCGCGTTGTAAGCCGGGAGCGGCTGCTGGATATGATGTGGGAGGATCAGCATTTTATTGATGACAATACGCTCAATGTATACATCACAAGGGTGCGCCGCAAGCTTAGGGAACTGGGAGCAGGCGATTGCATCGAAACTGTACGGGGAGCAGGCTATCGCATTGCATCAGGCAAGGAGCTATTGGCATGAAGCTGTTTTGGAAGGATCAGCTGCCGCTCGTTCTGTTTTTTATTGTGCAAATGCTTCTGGTTCCACTGTTGTATTGGCTGACTGGCGAAGGACGTCCGATGTGGATTATGCTGTATGGCGTTTTACTGAGCGGCGCGGTGCTGCTCGTTTATCTCGGATTTCGCTATTTTACACATCGGACGATGTACAAGGAGCTATCCTCAGAGGAGCTTGGCGAGGAGTTTTTCAATCCAGCGCCAGGAGATGCGCCATTGCCAGAAGCGGTTCATGAGCGAATTACCCACTACGAACGCTTATATCGCGAGCAGCTGCATCGCCATCAAAGCCGGACTGAACAGCATTTGACCTTTATGAATCGCTGGGTTCATCAGATGAAAACACCGATCTCCGTCATCCAGCTGTCGATTTCTGAATTGGAGGATGACCGGACCTCAGAAAGTATCCGCGAAGAGCTGGAGCGTATCCGTAAAGGACTTGATATGGTGCTGTATACCGCACGATTGGAGCATTTTGAGCATGATTTTGCCGTCGAGTCCATTGGACTGCGCAAGCTTGCAAGCGAGGCAGTTGTGGAGAACCGCAAGCTGTTCATACGTAAAGGAATTACCCCGAAATTTGCGATTGATAACGAGATCCAGGTATATACAGATGCCAAATGGTTCCGTTTTATGCTGGGGCAGATTTTAATCAATGCTGTAAATTATTCGGGCGGGCCAGGCAAAGAGGTTCATCTCGCTGCAGAGGATATGGGGGAGCATATCAAGCTTCACATTCGTGATCAAGGGATTGGCATTGCTCCAGAGGATATCAATCGGGTCTTTCATCCGTATTTTACAGGAGAGCGCGGCAGACAGTATCACGAATCGACAGGCATGGGGCTATACCTCGTCCAGGAAATTGCAGGCAAGCTTGGACATGAGGTAGAGCTGGAATCCATACTTGGTCAAGGCACTACAATTAGCTTGACGCTGCGCAAGGCAAAGCTGCTTCATAACGAAGGCACATCCTGATGGGTGTGCCTTTTTGCGGAGCGCTGAAATTTTTTTTTCAGAGCGTGAAAAAAAACAGGCAGCTCAGTTGTATTCATAGTGAAAGGGGGACATGAAGTGCACGATTCATCTGAGCTCAATGAATCCGTTCGCCAAGCGGTCATCAACTATTCGGACAGCCTGATCAAAATTGCCTTCGCCTATCTCAAAAATGTTGCCGATGCGGAAGAAGTCGCGCAGGATGTATTCCTCGCTTATCTTCAAACAGCTCCAGACTTCAAGAGCAGCGAGCATGAGAAGGCATGGCTGATCCGTACGGCGATCAATAAAAGTAAAAATATGCTGAAAACGGGCTGGTTCCGCAGCAGAACCCCCCTTCCAGACAACCTGACTTATTTGCCCCAGGAAGAATATACGATCCTGCAGGCGGTATTGTCCCTGGAGCCTAAATATCGGATTCCGATTCACTTGCATTATTATGAAGGCTATTCCCTGGAGGAAATCGCGGAAATTCTTCATGCCAAACCCGCTACTGTAGGGACATGGCTTGCGCGCGGACGTAAGCAGCTAAAAGGAGTGATAGGAGGTTTATGAGCATGAAGAAGCAAAGCTACAAGGACGCTCTTTCCAAATTAAAGACAAGCGAAGATTTTCAAGAGCAAACACTAAAGCGGCTAGGGCTTGAGGGCGACACCTACCAAGCACATGCACAAAAAGGAGAGATGGACATGAAACAATCCAATCCAGCAAGCAACAATAAGAATAGTAAATTGAAGGTTTGGACGGTAGGCATCGCGGCTTGTGCCGTACTGGCAGTAGGCGTCCTTGCACTTAATCAGAATAATAGCGGCACCGATCCTGGATTGGGTGCGGGCAATATTGTAGCTGATAATGGAGCAAACAATGTTGACCACAATTCGGGAACGAATAACGGTGTTGTCGATAGCAATTCAGGCACAAGCAATGGTGTTGTCGGGAATAAGCCTGCGCCGCCAACAACCGCCAAGCATATGGTTAACATTGATGGCATCATTGAGGAAGTCAGTGAAGATGGAAAAAGCTTCCGCATCGGTGAGCTTTGGGTAACGGTAACAGACGCTACGGAGTATGGCATTACAGGCCCAACTGCGCCAGACCCGTCAGAGCAGCTGGTGAGCAAGGAGTTTAAAGTAGGCAACGCTGTATCAGGCTTTACCTCGGAGGATGTAACAAGCGGCAAGGTTACAGCTGAGCGAATTTACAACAACTTTTAACGACAACAACAATAATGAAGAAGGTAAGCAGAGCAGCCCGCTGGCAACAGCGGGCTTTTTACGTGCCGGTTCATTTGAGGAGAGGAGGCGAACAAACTGGCGAACATAACCTTATGGCAAATGTAAGCTTTGATTCATCTAAACCGATGGCAGTTGCAGCGGATCTGACGTAAAGTTAGGGTATACTGATTGATGGTCATGAAGGGAGCGACTGCATCTTGGATATTTTAGAGGTAAAAGCATTAAACAAGGTCTATGCGGGGAAAGTGGCAACACAAGCGCTGACTGATATTCATTTAACGATTCGCAAAGGGGAGTTTGTCGGCATTATGGGGCCGTCAGGAAGCGGCAAAACAACGCTGCTTAATATGGTGTCCACTATCGATCGTCCAAGCTCAGGCGAGGTTAAAATAGGGGGAGCCAACCCATACAGCATGAAAAAAAGAGAGCTTGCGCACTTCAGGCGCAGACAGCTCGGCTTTGTCTTTCAGGATTTTAATTTGCTCGATACGCTAACTGTCGCTGAAAATATCGTTCTGCCGCTCACACTTGACAGACGACCATTAAAGCAAATCGACAGCCTGCTGGAGCAAACCGCATCAAAGCTGAATATTACCGGCATTTTAAATAAACGTGTTTACGAAATTTCAGGGGGCCAGCGGCAGCGGACTGCGATCGCGCGTGCAATTATCGGGTCTCCTGTGCTGCTGCTTGCCGATGAGCCGACGGGCGCATTGGATTCCAACTCCTCTCGTGCAGTTATGGAGTCGCTTGTCGATATTAACGAGAAGGATGGGACTACGCTTATGCTGGTCACGCATGACCCGATGGCTGCAAGCTACTGCAACCGTATCGTGTTTATTAAAGACGGAAAGCTGGCGGCGGAAATTCATCGTGGTGACAACCGTCAAGCTTTTTTTCAAAAAATAATCGATACTCTGTCGTTTTGGGGAGGGAATACGAGTGAGCTTTCCTCAATTCGCGTTTAACAACGTTCGCCGCAATGCACGTGCTTATATTGCTTATTTGCTGAGCAGCGCATTTATGGTTATGATTTTTTTCACGTATGCGGTATTTATTTATCACCCGCGAATCGCGGAATCTGAAATGGGCAATATGACGCGGACAGGCATGAGCATTGCCACTGTTATTGTTTACGTGTTTGCTTTCTTTTTTGTGCTTTATTCGATCAGTGTTTTTCTTAAATCGCGGAATCGTGAATTCGGGATTTTAACGATTCTTGGTGCGGAGTCGAGACAAATTAATTTGTTAATCCTTCTGGAAAATATGCTGATCGGTACTGTGGCGATTGTAACTGGTATTGCCGGAGGCTTGCTCCTGTCCAAGTTGTTTCTGCTAATTAGCACCAAGGTTATCGATATGGAAGAACTGCCCTTTTATTGGCCGGTAAAAGCGATACTGCTGACAACGGGCGCATTTGTGTTGCTATTTCTCTTCATTTCTATTTTTACGCTACTGTTTATACGCAAAAGCCAGGTGCTAGAGCTTTTGAAGGGGAGCAGCAAGCCGAAAAAAGAACCGCGCGCCAACGTATTTACTGCGATGCTTGGCATTCTGTTGCTGACTATCGGGTACTTGGCTCTTCATGCCAAAAAACTTGATGAAATCGGTCTATTGATTGCAGCGGTAAGCGGAATAGCGGGGACCTATTTTTTCTATTCTCAGTTGTCTGTTTGGTTGACTAGAAGATTGCAGCGCAGTCGTCATATAGCCTGGAAAGGTGCGAATTTGCTATGGACATCCGAAATGAGCTACAAGCTAAAGGATAATGCGCGCATGCTCTTTTTAGTAACGGTCGTTGTCGCCTTGGCTTGTATGAGCACGGGATTTGTGCTTGCTTACGAGAAGCAGATCAGGGACGTATATCGAGACGATCCTTTTGCAGTTAAATATTCGTCCTATAGAGACAGCGATCCACAATTGGTGCAGAAGGAGATCAACTACATTAAGGAGCGTTTTGAGCAAGCAGGCTTGGCGTACAGCTTTATAGACTTGAAAATGATGTCAACTAGCGGCTATTCCAATACGATCATGCTAATTTCGCAAACAGATTACAATCATGTAGCTTCAGCGCTACATATTGAGCTGATAGATTCGCTTGCTCCTTCAGAAGCTGTGCTCGTGCAAACGGATACGGCTGTGCAGAAGTATCCTGCTGCAGATACAATGGAGCTGCAGGTTGAAGAATCGGTCCGGCAGCTATCGTATACTTACCGTGAAAACGATATTGCTACGCTGACTTATTCCGGGCCTTTGCTAGTCATTCCGGATAGCTTATTTGCGCAATATGCGGAAGATTATGACGGTCATATTGAGTACAACAATGTATTTGTTATTCCTGAAACTGGCAAGCTCCCAACCAAGGATGATCCTGAGACAAGGCTGGCTATCGAGCTCACGAACTGGATCAGGGACGGGCAGCATGAAGGTTATTTGCAAGCCAGAGCTGAAAATTATTATACCAACAAGCAAAGCTTCTCTCTTTTCAGCTTTATTGGAGTGTTTATTGCGATGATATTCTCGGTTTCTTCTGCCAGCTTCCTTTATTTCAAGCTGCATACCGAGTTAGCGGCGGATGCGACAATGTATCGTTCTCTCTCCAAAATTGGACTTGGCAGTCGCGAGATGAACATATCTGCGACGATTCAAATTGCAATGCTTTTCTATATTCCGATTCTGGTGGCATCCCTTCAATCTCTCGTTGTGCTTGGTCCAGTTATGGAGGTCATGAACTCAACTGAAGCGGTTTATCGCCCTGTGCTAGCCGCCTCTGCGATTTATTTGGCTGTACAGACGGTCTATTTTCTAATTGTACGGGCTCGTTATATTAAGAAGGTCAATCAAACGATGGTATAACCAAGCTGAGCGGGTTATTAATAATCGTAATAAGCAGCTATTTTCTTGGGAAGAGGTATAACGATATGAAACAGACAACTACAAACAAGGAACGAATACCATTTCTCGATCTGTTCAGAGGATTCGCCCTGCTTGGTTTGCCATTTGTCAATGTGCTGTCACTGTGGTTGATTCGCACACCGGAAAACGGTACCGAGTATTGGATTCAGCGCGGCCTTTACTTTTTCGTAGAGGCCAGATTTTATACGATATTTACATTTCTATTCGGTCTTGGCTTTTATATGTTTTTATCCCGATCCGCCGAGAAGCATGGAAAGCCGCGGGTATGGCTGTACATTCGCAGATTGGCAATTCTTCTCGTGATAGGCTTTATCCATCAGTTTTTTAATCCAGGGGAGGCGTTGTTCTACTATGCCATCATTGGCTTGCTTGCGCTTCCGCTATATTGGGCGCCTCGCATCATTAACCTTGGCATCGGCGTGCTCGGGCTGATTTTCGCTGTAGTTATTGGAGCAAAGCTTTTGACTGTTCCATTTCTAATTGTGCTTGGTCTTGCAGCTGGCCAGTACGGGCTTATTGATGCGGTTCACAAAGGGCTTCGTTCCTTACGCACAATATGGCTGTTGACTTTAATCGGAACAGTGATAGGAATTGGAGCTATGTGGTGGGCTGCTCCATCAGAGCCTATGCCTGCATTTCTTTATGAGACTGTAGGGGGCGATACTCCGCCTGATGTACAGGCCGCGTTAAATGTAGTGCATATCGGGATTGTGACTGGCCCGATTGTATCCGCCTTTTATTTGCTTTCGCTGCTGATGCTGCAGCGTTCCAGACTGGGAGCGCGGATCCTTCAGCCGCTTCAAGCTTATGGCCGAATGGCGCTTACTAATTATATCGGGCAGACGGTACTGCTTGTTGGTGTGCAATACCTTTTCTTAAAGAATACTGCATCTACTTACTTAGTATCGACGTTAGTAAGTCTCGCTATCGTGCTCGTGCAGATCATTTTCAGCAATTTATGGATGAAACGCTTTCGGTATGGGCCGTTTGAATGGCTTTGGAGATGCGGCACTTATTGGAGGGTTCGGCTTTGATGACGATGCAGCTTCTTTGTAGCGTAATCGAGACGGCGAATCTTAAACGCTAGCGAAAACTGCGGTGCTCACACAGGTCTATCTACGCTTCAGCCAATTGGCTCAGTTCTTACGAGCGCTAACAGCGTACGCATTTTCCCATTTTCTAACAGAACCCGAACACTGCTTGTTCATCCGCATAAGATGATGTAGAGATTGGCTCGCATGCACTAGTCTCTATCATCTTATTTATTTCAGGAGGTATGGAAGCATGAGCAGTATTTGGAAATACAGTACAACTGCAGACGGGTTGTATAGCAATGATACGACCAGTGTCGTTGGCTATCATGATGGAACGGTATACGCGTCATTTGATGGTGCTGTGTCGATGCGTGACAGGGGAACGGGCAAGTGGAGCACGATCTTTTCTTATAATGATGAATTATCGGGTACAAGTCAAAACAGCGATATTTACGTGAACGAGCAAAACGGCACTCTATATGCTTCTTGCAATACTATAAACCGGGCGAATGGCGGACTGTATATCCGTTTCCGCGACAATCCGAAAACGGTTATGATCACGTCGGAGAAGGACGGAATCGCCAGCAATCACGTTAACGCCATAGCGGTCAACTACAGCTACTCGACACAAGACCCGATCGGCGCTGTACGCCTGCTTCACATCGAATACCTTGCTTTTTCCAAATATCATACGGAACCAGGGTCATTGCAAGGGAAATGGACCTACCGACTCCCGGCTGAATGGGTGGGCAAAGGGATCAATGTTGTTTGGAATATGAAGATTTTTAACAACGTCATCTATGCTTGCTTTAATAACATGTTGTCTTACTCAAAGGATGACGGCGATCACTGGACGAACATGACATCCTTCAAGATCAATCCAACCCATGAGGGGGACATTCCGGAACTTGATCAACCTCTAAGTGTGGAGGATATATACGTCGATGAATTGGACCATATCTATATGGTGGCCGGGAGCGTGGGCGGAGGAAGAGGCACGAGCTATTCATATCTGATGCGATCGACCGACCAGTTGAAAACGTGGGATTTGTTGCTGATGAATGTAAATTCACCCTATCATTCCATCACTGGAAACGGCGACAATCTATATCTGCTGAGCAACCTTGCAGTTCGCGTGTGGAACAAAAAGACAGGCTCAGTGAAGGTTTTTAATGAGTCGAACTTCCAAAATATCCTTTGCAACAAAATGTTTGTCGATCCGAATCCTAACGGAAACTGGTATGTGCCGACGGAACTCTCCGGCGTGGCGTATGCCAGCCTGGCTGATGTTGCTGCATCTCCTGCGGTTTGGACATATGTCGGCACTGCAGCAGGCTTGAGCACGGATACAATTACCAGTCTGGCTGGTGTCGATGCCAGCAGTACCGGCTCAAAAACGGCCGTCTATGCTGGCGGTAATCAAGGACTTGCCGTTACAACTAACGGAGGCAGCTCCTGGAGCCGGATTATGCAGACGACAGCCGGGCTGACCTTGTACGACAAAGTATTCAATGGACTTGAATATATGAATGTTGCAGGATATCCCACAGTGGCGGCGGGGACGTCCCGCCATGGGGTGTTTCGCATCACGGATTATTACGGTTCGAGTCCGACGGTTGCCGCCATTCACTATACGACCAGCGATGGCCTGGCTAGCAACGACGTCCAATGTGTCTGTTTACAAAGCGATGGTACAATCATCGCCGGGCATTTGGGACAAGGGCTGTCGATTCAGCCTAAACTGACCGCACCAACCTGGCGGGTGGTGACCAAGAATGACGGATTGGCCGGCAATTATTTCTATTCTGTTAAAGCGAGTCGCAACGGAGGGCAGCGAGTCTACGCCGCTGGTTATGATAAGGGGGTTGTCCAAAAGGGTGCATTGTCGATATCGACCGATTCCGGTAAAACTTGGACGGCAATAAACAAATTTATGTCGGCGGATAGTTCGGAGTATCCGTATACTGAAATTTACGATGTGCTCGAAGACACGAGGTGGAACGCTGGCAAACAATATATTTATGTTTGTGGGTACGGAGGGGAGGGTTACCAGAGAATATATGTTATGAGGTCAGGAGATATGGGGAAAACATGGGAGCTAAGCCCGATTCCAGTAATTGAACTGCCGATAAACTGGCCGATTAACTATATACCCAAGATGTCCATGACACGGGACGGTACCCTTTATTTAGCACTTGGAGATGAGATTCAGTGGTTTCTATGGGATGATAATTATGTGTACTCAACCTCATGGGAAGATGGATTACTCGGCAACAACTCAGGCGCACTCTTCATTGACCGGGACGGACAGATTTACGCCGGAACCAACGGACGCGGCGTGGCGGTATCCAACGTCTCCTATCCGCTCGATTTTACCGGCTGAACTAGTGGAAGGTAAACAGCGAGACTGTTCACTCGGATGAACTTCTTACCGTCAAGTAGACAGCAATATAATAACCTACTTTTAAGATGTCGAGCTTCATTGTGCAAAACTAATTTACTTTCCGAGTACGTTATGATATATTTTAGGCGATAATTGAATAGTGCGAATTAACACTTGGGGAGCCGCGAAAGGCTGAGACGAATGAATGAATTCGGACCCATTGAACCTGCTCTGGATAATGCCAGCGAAGGGAAGTGGTAGAGCTTTTATAGGATGATCGTGTGTGCCTATGTTTAACGGCGTACTTGTCTTGCAGCCACTTTTCTTCGGAAAAGTGGCTTTTTGTTTTTTTTTGAAATGTGAAAGAGGAAGGGGCGAGCGGATGAAGCAACATCAATTGCAGCAGCTGCATGTCATTTCAACGGGAAGGCAGCCGTTGCATAGCTTTTGCAAAATAGCTGGGCAGATTGCTCCTTATGTGACTGCTTTTCATTTGCGGGAACGTTCAGTTACTGCTTTGGAGCTGCTGCGTGCTTGCGAGCAGCTCGTGAGCGAAGGCGTTTCGCCGCGCAGCATTATTATTAATGATCGCGCTGATGTGGCAGTCGCTGCAGGAGTTAAAGGCGTGCAGCTCGCCTGGCACAGCATGCCTGTCGATGCAGTGAAGCGCAGCTTTCCTCGGCTGATGATTGGAAAATCTGTTCATTCATGCGAGGAAGCGAGGCAAGCGGAGCAAGCAGGCAGCGACTACGTTATATTTGGCCATGTTTTCGCTACTGCTTCCAAGGCGACCGCCCCGCCACGCGGCATTGAGGCGCTGCGGCAGACAGCTTCCAGTGTACAAATTCCGGTCATCGCAATCGGGGGCATTTTACCGAAGCATGTTTCGGCAATCGCGCATGCAGGGGCAGCAGGCATCGCCGTAATGAGCGGAATATTGGAAGCGGGCGATAGTTTAGCAGCAGTTAAAGCATATGCTGCAGCAATGCAAAGTGCGAGCGAGCAAGCTGCAGAGCGTGATCCGAATGAGCAAGCTGCAGAGTGCGACGCGAATGAGCAAGATACAGTTTTTTAGAACGAGGCGTGCAGGAGCAGTTAGTTAGGGGCAGTTGCATAAGCGGCTGGATGTGGGCTGTAATCGAAAGCAAGTGTAACGGGGAGCGATGTTATTGATGAGGAAGCAGTACGATGTCATTGTAGTTGGAGGCGGTGTAATAGGGGCAGCGATTGCCTACTATTTAACGCGCAGGCAAAAGCGGGTGCTGCTGCTGGAACAAGGGCGATGTGGCTCTGGCTCATCGCAAGCTGCGGCAGGCATGCTCGGCGCTCAATCGGAAATGAACGATATCGGGCCGCTGTTCAAGCTGGCGCTACAAAGCAGAGCGATGTTTCCACATTTGGCTGAGGAGTTAAAGCAGCTTAGCGGAATCGATATTGAGCTCATGATGCAAGGCAAGCTGAAGGTGGCTGTTTCTGCCGAGCAAGCGCAGCAGTATTTGGCGACAGTTGACCAGCAACGGCAGGCTGGAGAGGCAGCGGAATGGCTGACGACGGCAGAAGCTCGCTATATTGAGCCGCTGCTTGGAGAGCGGATATATGGAGCGATGCATTTGCCTGGCGAGGGACAAGTGCAAGCGCCTGGCTTGAACCAAGCCTTTATCCAAGCCGCCATTAAGCTTGGAGCAGAGATAAGCGAATATGCGGCAGTTCATTCACTGCTTTTTCAGCAAGGGCGTGCTATTGGCGCAGCTACGGCAAATGGAGCGGTTTATGCGGATCAGGTTGTGCTTGCGGCTGGTGTCTGGAGCAAAGTACTGCTTGAGAAGGCGGGAGTAAGGCTTGATTTGCATCCGGTCAAGGGCGAGTGCTTTTCCGTAGCAAGCGATGCTGTAAAGCTTGGCATAACGATTTTTTCCGAAGGCTGCTACCTGGTGCCGAAATCAGGCGGAAGAATCGTTGTAGGCGCGACAATGCGCGAGCGCGAATATGATCAGGCTGTTACCGCTGCAGGCGTGCATGAACTGCTGGGTAAAGCGCTGCAGCTTGTTCCTTCACTCGCTCACATGCGCTTTGAAAAGGTGTGGGCAGGCTTGCGTCCGCAAACGCCGGATGGGCTGCCTGTTATGGGAGCGGTGCCAGGCTATGCCGGCTTATATGTTGCAGCGGGACATTATCGCAATGGGATTTTGCTAAGTCCAATAACGGGCGAAGCGATGGCGGAGCTGCTGGATAAGGAGAACGCTGGTTCTACGAGCAGGCTAGCGCCATCCGGTGTCGACTTGCAGCCATTTACGCTAGAACGATTCCAATTAGAAGTGAGGTGAAGCGATATGCTGAGCTTGCAAATTAATGGTGACCGCGTTGCCGTGCCAGCGGATGTGGCGACGATTGCTGATTTGCTGCAACATTTGCAGCTGCACGACAAGGTATTGGTTGTGGAGCATAATGAGCGCATTTTGGACAAGGCAGCACATGCAGAAGCGGCATTAACCGACGGAGATCGCATTGAAATTGTACATTTTGTAGGGGGAGGATAATGGATGTTGAAAATTGGACCGTATGCATTTAAATCGAGATTGCTGCTTGGAACAGGGAAGTTTTCAGATTTTGCGCTGCAAAAGCAGGCTGTAGAGGTATCGGAGGCTGAAATTTTAACGTTTGCAGTTCGCAGAATGAACATTTATGAGCCGAATCAGCCTAATTTTTTGGAGATGCTGGATGTGTCTAAGTATACGCTGCTGCCCAATACAGCTGGAGCTGCGACAGCAGAGGAAGCCGTCCGCATCGCGCGCTTGGCTAAAGCTTCAGGTCTGTGCGATATGATCAAGGTGGAAGTAATCGGCGATATGAAAACGCTGCTGCCTGATCCGGTGGAAACGCTGAAAGCGTCGGAAATGCTGCTGGAGGAAGGCTTTATCGTGCTGCCTTATACGTCGGATGATGTGCTGCTTGCCAAGCGTTTGCAGCAATTAGGCGTGCACGCGATTATGCCAGGCGCGTCGCCAATTGGCTCGGGGCAAGGGATTATTAATCCGCTCAATTTGAGCTTTATTATTGAAATGGCCGAGGTGCCCGTTATTGTTGATGCCGGGATTGGCACACCGTCTGATGCGGCAATTGCGATGGAAATGGGAGCTGATGCTGTGCTGCTGAATACAGCTGTTTCCGGGGCAAATGATCCGGTGAAAATGGCGCTGGCGATGAAGCTGGCAATTGAAGCTGGAAGATTGGGCCGCGAGGCTGGTCGAATTCCGAAAAAACGCTATGCATCAGCCAGCAGCCCGCTGGAAGGGTTGAGCAAATGAGCGAGCGCTATTCCAGACAGTGGTTATTTACGCCAATTGGACAAGCAGGACAAAATATACTAGCGCAAAAGCATGTACTCATTGTTGGGGCTGGAGCGCTGGGCGCCAGCAGCGCAGAGACGCTTGTGCGAGCTGGAATCGGCAAGCTGACCATTGTTGACCGCGATTATGTCGAATGGAGCAATTTGCAGCGCCAGCAGCTTTATACGGAGGAGGATGCCAAGCAGCGTTTGCCCAAAGCGATTGCGGCGCAAAACAGATTACGCAGCATCAATTCTGAAGTAGAAGTTTGCGCTCAAGTGATGGATGTTGGCGCTCGGGAAATAGCCGAGCTTGCAGCTGGCGTCGATCTGATCCTTGATGCGAGCGATAATTTTGAAATTCGCATGATAATCAACGATATCTCGCAGAAGCTGGGCATTCCGTGGATATACGGCTCGGCGGTAGGCAGCTATGGGATCGTTGCGGTCATTGTACCTGGCAAAACACCATGCTTGAACTGCATGCTGGAGCGCGTGCCGATTGGCGGCGAAACTTGCGATACAGCAGGCATTATCGCGCCGGCTGCACAAATGGTTACCGCGTATCAAACGGCTGAAGCGTTAAAAATATGTGTTGAGGACTGGCAAGCGGTGCGCGGCAAGCTGCTCGCCTTTAATTTATGGAGCAACGAATATTCCGAGATTCCGCTGCAATCTTTAAAGCGTGCGAACTGTCCTTCATGCGGCGAGAAGCGGACGTATCCGTATTTGCAGCGGCAAAATAATACGCTTACCGCTGTATTGTGCGGACGAGATACGGTGCAAATCCGGCCGCCCGTAGCAGTGCAGCTTGATTTGGCAATGCTGGCTGGCAGGCTTGCAGGGCTGGGAGGCAAAGTAGAGCGCAATCCTTATCTGGTCTCATTTACGATTGGCAAGCATCGTCTGGCCATTTTTCAGGATGGACGCGTGCTGGTGCATGGAACGAAAGACACCACAGAAGCGCGAAGCTTGTACCATCGCTATATGGGGTAGGGTTTGAATAGCCTTGATCTAAAGCTGCTTTTTGGTGTATCTGTAACCTAGTGACCCCTCTCAGCCCCTTGGTGAGAGGGGTTATATCTTGGACGTATTATCCCACGTAAAATGGTATGATTAGGTAGAGGGGTATAACACATTTGAGAAAAGCTATATCAAAGGTGAGGAGCGATCAAATGAGTAGCATGAATAAACAAGTGGCTTATGATGCATTAGTTAACCAGCGGAAAAATTGCACAATATGTGATCCTGCACAGTGTGAACTTATAAATCCGGGCCAAGCTCAGAACGGATTCGATACGGATGAGATCGGGCACTGGACAAATTGGCAAGGCAGTCTGGATGCAAAAATGATGGTTGTCGGCCAGGATTGGGGAGATTTCAATACGCTGGTTGAACAAAAAGGGGTATGTAATATAGACAATAGCTCGACCAATCGCGCATTGATTCAATTGTTA
This sequence comes from Paenibacillus montaniterrae, assembly GCF_018403185.1. GTDB lineage: Bacteria > Bacillota > Bacilli > Paenibacillales > Paenibacillaceae > Pristimantibacillus > Pristimantibacillus montaniterrae. Next base: position 96,207 of record NZ_BOSE01000014.1, on the reverse strand, counting down.
AATATTGCAGGTGTGAATATTAACGAAAGTACTGCTAAAAACAAAAACGCCGATCTATTTTTTACAAATGCTATCTTGTGTATGAAAACAAAAGGCGGACTAGCTGGTAAAGTGAAGGGATCGTGGTTCCGAAATTGCGTATCCTCATTTCTTAAGCCTCTGATTGAAGAGATTATTCAGCCCAAAGTGGTTGTTACACTAGGGGAAAAGGCTACTAAGTCATTATTACGCGAGTATGGTTATAAAGTTGTTAATTTTAGAGAATTGGTTGAAAGTAAGTCACCGATCATCGTCGGTAAAAATACAGCAGTATTTCCGGTGTTCCATTGCGGTAGTTTAGGACGAAGAAACAGACCTTTTGAGCAGCAAAAGTCCGACTGGTTGCGAATCAAGACATATATTGAACGAACTATATGAAATTATTAAAGGCAGGAGACGTCCAATGCTGGATTCTATGAAAACGTTGTTGAAGGAGCAATATTCAATAAACATTAGTGCTATTGCGCCTCAGCAGGGTGGATGGGCTGCGCTTGCCTATAAGGCAACAAGCGAGTCAAAGCATTACTTTGTAAAAGTTTATGAAAAGAGCAGAGCTTCCACAGCCAAGCTGACCGCACATATTGATCGTTATGTGCCGATTATTAGGTGGCTGGTGCAAAACAGCCAGCTAGAAGGCAAGATTTCAGTGCCGCTGTTGACGAACGATGGCTGCTATAAATACGAGGACGAGCATGGCATTTATATGCTGTACGATTATATCGAAGGTGAAACGATTGGTGATCGAGAATTGAACGGTAAGCAAGTCCGTCAGTTTATCGCGATCATTACGGAGCTGCATCGATTTGGAGCAGAGATTCCGTTTGCAAGCGGCTGGATGAAGGAGCAGTTTGACGTGCCGTATACGGACTTGCTGCAAAAAGCATTGAGTGGCGATATTGGCTATATGCCGGACGAGGTGCGGAGGCTGCTTGCAGCTTATGAGTTGCCGTTAAGCCGAACAATAAACAAGGTTAAAGAGCTGTCGCAACGATTGCAAGCAGGCGAGCTAAAAATGGCGTTATGCCATACCGATTTGCACTATTGGAATGTGATGCAGCAGGTAAAGTCCGAGCAGCTAATCTTGATCGATTGGGAAGGGTTGAAGCTCGCTCCGGTAGAAGCGGATATGATGTTTCTCGTAGACAAGCCTTACTTTAACGAATTTTTAAATGTGTACCGGCACACCCATGCAGATTATGAGATTCATTCAGAGGCGTTATTGTTTTACCAGAAAAGAAGATTGCTTGAGGATATTTGGGAGTTTCTTGAGCAGCTTCTGTATGAGGAACAGGGTGAGCATACTTTCAATTATTTAACAAAAGAGCTAAAAGCTTTGTAGATGAGGTTTAAAAATAGGGCTTTGATGACGATGTTACGCTTCGAAGTGGATTCGGCGGCGAATCTTGAACGCTAGCGAAAATTCCGGTGCTCACGTAGCTTTTGCCTACGCTGCGCTCCTCATTTTCTACTAGCGTCCAAGCTTCTTGGTCCTGAAAGCTCTATTTTTAAACTTCCATTGGAAGAGATGAGGTTTAAAAATAGGACTTTGATGACGATGTTACGCTTCGGAGCGGATTCGGCGTCGAATCTTGAACGTTAGCGAAAATTCCGGTGCTCACGTAGCTTTTGCCTACGCTGCGCTCCTCATTTTCTACTAGCGTCCAAGCTTCTTGGTCCTGAAAGCCCTATTTTTAAACTTCCATTGGAAGAGATGAGGTTTAAAAATAGGACATTGATGACGATGTTACGCTTCGGAGTGGATTCGGCGTCGAATATGGGAGACTCGTGATGGTTTTCAGTAGTGGGGGCGTTTTAATGAAGCTGGATAACGCTAATTGATCGAATTGGAGATTGTACAAATCTAACGAATATCAGCAACGTTATTGGCGGAAAAGTAGCGCATTTACAGTGGAAAACGCCTAATAAGCTGCTGTAGCTTCGTTAGATTTTTGCAGGACTTCGTTTGTCACGAATAGCGTTACCTAGTTTCGTTAGCGGCTAGCAGCTCAGTAGTTAGCTGCCAGCGTTAGCGGCTAGCAGCTCAGCTCAGTAATTAGCTGCCAGCATTAGCGGCTCTAGTGGCTCAGTAGTTAGCTGCCAGCAGCTCCCGCAGTTAGCGGCTAGCAGTTAGCCGCTAACTTGCTCCCCCTACGAATCGTTTTACAGCGATCGTTGATATTGGCGAAAGGCTGCAAAAACGAGCAGGCATGCTGCAGCAAATAGTATGAGCAGGTAGCTGCCGTGCTGCAATACGAGGCTCCAATCCGGCTGCGCGCCAAGCACCTCCCGGCCTGCTTCTACCGCCCAATTCAGCGGGTTGAAGCGGGCGATCAGCTCCACCCAGCGCGGTACTAATTGTAATGGCATAAACAAGCCTGACAAAAATAATAACGGCATTGTTGCAAAGCTGACGGCAGCAGTCAGGCTGGATTCCTTGCGGACGATCAGTCCCAGCGAGATGGACAAGGCTCCCATCGCCAGCCCTAGCAGCACGGCAATCAGAATCAACTGAACAATGCTTAGCAGTCCTCCGCTAAAGCTGGCGCCCAGCAAAGAAGCGACTCCAACCATAAGCGCGGCCTGAATGATCAAGGTTAGCGCATCCTGCAGCAAGGAGCCGAGCAGCATAGCGAGACGATTGATCGGCGAAATCAACATGCGGTCGAGCACGCCATCCTTATAGTCGCTCAGCACGCCCATGCCGCTGTATGCGCCAGACATCATCGTGCTCATCATGACAATTCCTGGCCCGAGATAATCGATGTAGGAGCTGGCTGCAAACCCAGGAATGCTGCCTATGCTGGAAAACACATGACCGAATAAAATCATCCAAAAAATTGGCTGCACGACCGTCATTACCAATATAAAAGGAGAGCGGAGCAAGCCTCTCAAATAACGCATGAACACCCATCCCGTATCCGTAAGCAGCTTCATGAATTCCCTTCCTTCCTCAATGTTTTTCCTGTATATAGCAGGTACGCATCGCCAAGATCTGGCCTTGCTACTGTAATTGAATCTACCGTAATGCTTTGTTCGTCCAATCGTCTCATAATGTCTGGCAGCTTCTCGGCTCCATGCTCTGTTACAACATGCAGCATATTGTCATTCTGTTGCTCGTGCTGTTGAACGTCATAAGCTGCAGCAAGCACTTGTGCGGCTGCTTGGGAATGTCGGCACTGGATCGTAATCGTGTCGCCGCCAACCTTGTTTTTCATCTCATCGGGTGTTCCAACAGCAACGATTTTGCCTTCATTCATAAATGCGATCTGGTTAGCCAGTTCGTCAGCTTCTTCCATATAATGAGTGGTTAGTAGAACGGTCATGCCAGCATCGCTTTGCAGCTGCTTAATCATTTGCCACAGCTCGGCACGAGATTCGGGGTCCAGGCCAGTGGTCGGTTCATCGAGAAAAAGCAGCCTTGGGCGATGAATAATTCCCATCGCAAGGTCGAGCTTTCTTCTCATTCCACCAGAGTAATGTCTGCTCAATCGATCAGCAGCCTCCTGCAAATGGAAGTGTGCAAGCAGCTCGTTTACCCGCTCCTGGAGCTCCTTTCCGCGCAAGCCATAAATTCTGCCCTGAAGCATCAAATTTTCCCTTCCTGTTGCCGTTGGATCGACACCGGAGTTTTGAGCAACACAACCAATTGTTATCTTGTTGATTTTGCGAGAACCAAAATAGTAGATTTCTCCTTGATCGGCTGCTGCCAAGGTGGTCAGAATGCGAAATGTTGTTGATTTACCGGAGCCGTTAGGCCCCAGCAGGGCGTAAATGCTTCCTTCTTCAATCGTTAGCGACAAGTCTTGAATCGCTGTGACCTTTTTACCATACGTTTTTCTAACATTGTTCAATTGAATCGCGATACTCATGCGTTGGCTTCACCTGCTTTCTTTTCCTTCACCTTGATCGCTTCTGTAATAAAATCAACGACGTCCCTGGTCATCGGGTAAAACATAACTCCGTCACTTTCCTCCGTAATCGCGTTCCAGGCGCTGCTTAAAAACTCATCATCTTGACCAAACATTTCATATACACCTTCCATCCAGCGTGCAGCAAGCTGTTGGGCGATAGGAGAGTCAGGCGATTCGTGGAGGTTTTCCCGGATTTCATAAATGAGTGCGACCCATTGGTCCATTTTGTGCTGATCCATATTAACGGACAGCATTTTATCCTGCTGCTCCCGACTCATATAGCGATCCAGCACTTTAATTGCTTCGCGTTCACCCTGCTGAAACATATGCATGACACCGAAAATAAGCGGCCAATTGACCTGCTTCTCAATCTGAATGGAGTACAGAATTCCTTGTAGTGAGCGATGCAAATCATCGAGCCGTTTCTTCTCTTCCTCGACCATTAACAACTGCTCTGTGAGCGCCGCCTCCCAGGAAGGAGGAGACTCGCGCAAAATTAGCTGAATTTTTTCCAAGGAAAAACCTAAATACTTTAACGCCAAAATTTGCTCTAAACGCATCACCTCTTGGTCTCCATACAAACGGTGGCCACCTTCTGTAGCGGCTGCTGGCTTTAATAGGCCAATCTCATCATAGTAGTCGAGTGTTCTTACCGTAACGCCTGTTTTCTTGGAAAGCTGACCAATTGTATACATCTCTGGCCTCCTTCAACTTCATGCTTGAGTTCATTATAAAACAGCACGTAACGTGCCGTTCAACCCCTTTTTTTGTTGATCTTTTATGGAATTAATGGTATAAACGTATTGAATATGTTAATCCGTTTAAATTTGAGCAAGGAGTGTCTGATATGTGTCCGACCTTATCGCGGGAAAATTACTTTTTGACTGTTATCAATGAAATAAGTCAGCATCACGTGCAAAAAGGAAGCATAGAGTATGAACTGCAAGCTTTGCTGCTGCTTGTCGCTGAATCGGTGCGAGACAAGAAGGGACTCAATGAGGCGACGATCGCAAAAATCAACGAGCTGTTCGAGCAGTATCAAGCGGTGCGCTTAAAAGTAAGCATTGTACCAAAGCTGGCAAATTTATTCGGCAGCGATGACAGCCAAGGGAGCTCTAGTGAGCAAATTTTGCTGCATACAGAGTTTGTGGACAGTCCAGACTTGCTGAAGCGCAAATATATGGAGGCAATCATTAGCCTGCTTGAGGCATTGGAGAGAAATGCGCAGCTTGATTTGCAGACATGCATCCATTGCGGACATTGGTTTATCCCGTATCAGCGAGCCAAAGTAGCGCGGTTTTGCAGCTCTAATTGCCGCAATCGCTATCACTATGCGCAAAGGAAGAAGGATAAGCAGAAGCAGCAAGCTTATTTGTAAACCGCGCAAGACGTTAAGAATGGAGTGATAACGTTGATCACATTGAAATCATCGAGAGAAATCCAGCAAATGCATGAAGCGGGAAAGCTGTTGGCCGCTTGCCATAAGGAAATTGCCAACCTCATTCGGCCTGGCACAACAACATTGGAAATCGATCGCTTTGTAGAAGCGTATTTGCTTAAGCATGGAGCATATCCTGAGCAGAAAGGCTACAAGGGCTATCAATTTGCAACCTGCGCTTCTGTTAATGATGAAATTTGCCATGGCTATCCTCGCAAGGAGCCGCTACGCAATGGGGATATTGTGACGATAGATTTCGTAGTTAATTTAAATGGCTATCTGGCGGATTCGGCCTGGTCCTATGCAGTAGGGAGCATTGCAGACAGGACGCAGAAATTGCTGGAGGTGACGCATAGCAGCCTCTACATAGGGATTGAGCAAGCGTGCATTGGCAATCGAATCGGAGACATTGGACATGCGATTCAATCCTATGCGGAAGCGCAAGGCTTCTCCGTAGTAAGAGAGTTCACCGGCCATGGCATCGGGCCTAAAATTCATGAAGAGCCGAATATCCCGCACTTTGGTGTGCCCGGAAAAGGATTACGGCTTAAAGAAGGAATGGTGATTACGATTGAGCCGATGCTTAACGAGGGGGCATGGCAGAGCAAAATGGATGCCAATGGCTGGACCGCAAGAACGATCGACGGCAAAAATTCAGCCCAGTATGAGCATACGATCGCAATAACGAAGAATGGACCGCTTATTTTGACCCAGCAATAATTGTAAGATCCTAGTAGACAGGAGAGGATACAGATGTCGGAAGCTTGCCGGTTATGCGGCGCCGTACCTTTAGAGGGGAGAAGCTGCGAAGAGATTTATCATCAGTTTTTAGCGTTGGAATTTGTTGATCCTGGCTATGGACGCGTTCATTTTGTAACGGTAGCCTGCTATATGATTCAGCATGAAGGCTATAGCGATGAGATGTATTTATGGATTGAATCTGCGCTGCGCAATTATGTCGAGCGAGGCTATACAGTGCAAATGATTCTCGCGGATGCGGCTCGAGGTCCTGGACGAAGCAAAGGCGTGCGCAGGCCAGCAGATGCGCGCCCGCTTCCTAAAGTAGCCTGGTCGATGACGATCGCTGATGTGGCAGCTCACATGCATGATGCGGAAAGCTACTGCCAGCTTATCGAGCAGTGGGGGCAAAAGACGTTGAGCGAAATGGGGCCGCTGCTGCTGAATAAGCAATAGTTTCTGCAAGCGAGCAAGGACAGCAGATATATAGAACGATAAGGAGCGAATAAACAAGGATGATCACTTTAAAATCACCAAGGGAAATCGAAGAGATGAAGACAGCTGGCCAAATCGTAGCGGACTGCTACCGCGCGGTATCCAAACTGATTGAGCCCGGTATCACCACCCGAGAAATTAATGATTTTGTTGCCAAACATATTACCAAGCTGGGCGGCAAGCAGTTTACGAAAGGGTATAACGGATTTCCTGCTGAAACTTGCACTTCGGTCAACGACGTGGTGGCCCATGGTATTCCTTCTAACCTGAAGCTTAAAGACGGCGATCTGCTGAAGCTCGACATTGTTGTGGAATATGGCGGATGGTTCGGTGATTCGTGCTGGTGCTATGCAGTAGGCAATATTACGCCGGAAGCGCAAAAACTAATGAGAGTGGCAAAGGAATGCCTCGATTTGGGGATCGCTAAGGCACTTCCCGGAGGGCGGCTCGGCGACATCACGTCGGCGATTCAACAGCATGCGGAGGCAAACGGATTTTCGGTTGTACGCGATTTGCTGGCGCACGGGATTGGACGGAGCTTGCACGAGGAGCCGAGCTATGAGCATGTTGGCGTAGCGGGCAAAGGCATTCGCTTGAAGGAAGGCATGGTCTTTACAATAGAGCCGATGATTAACGAGGGTACGTTCCGTATTACGATCGATGATGATGAGTGGACCGCGAGAACGGCTGACGGCAAGCTGTCGGCGCAATTTGAGCATACGATTGCGATTACGGCGGATGGTCCGCTCATTTTAACAGCCCAGTAGAAATGGGTGCAAATCGGCAAAGTGAGGTTGTTCAGAAAGTCGAGCGCGATGCCAGACTTTCTGAACAACCTTTATTTATAGGCAGCTATCGCTTTATACGGAGGGAGCCGCTGCGCAGTCCGAATGAAGCAATAAGGGCGATCAGCGTAGCCAAGCTGGCTGCGAGAAGCGCATCAGAATAGCCGACTGCAAGCAATTGGTAAAGCGGATTGAAAGCTGCATCCGCATCCTTGCGTGCGTGCAGCAATGCTCCAATGAGGCCAGCGCCTGTTCCCGCACCGAGATATAGTGTCCCCTGAAATAGCCCCATTCCAGCTCCAAGCTGCTCCTGTTGAAGCGATCCAACTGCCGCATTGTTGGCTGGTGAATGAATGAGCGCAAAGGCGATTCCTGCTCCTAAAACGCCAATTGACACTAAGATTGGAGCAGCACCTGCTGCAAAAGTCGACAGGTACAAGGTCGACAAAGCCATTACTACCAGCCCTGCAACGATTAGCGGCTTATTGCCAATTTGATCAGACAAACGACCGACCCATGGAGAAAGCAGCGCAACGGCTGCACCACCCGGCAGCAAAGTTAGCCCCGCTTGAGCTGGAGAAAGTCCATTCACCTCTACCATAAGCATCGGTACAAAGACCAGCACTGCAAAATAGGCAAACATTGAGAAGAAGGCGATTGTAATGGAACTGATATAGCTGCCGTTTTTGAACAGGGACGGCGGTATGAATGGCATGCTTGCTGTGCGTAAGCGCCAAATCAAGCCGACCAGCGCCAGTCCAGCTGCGAGCAGACTTGCTGCAGCAGATAGCGAGTGGAAGCCGCTCACCTCTCCTTGCGTAACGCCAAACAGCAGAAGTCCAACTGCAAGGCCAAGCAATCCTCCGCCCGCCAAGTCAAATTGCCGGGTTTCGCCAGCTTCCATTGTCGGTTCAATTGCCGGCAAGGCAAAAGCAGCACCAGCCACAATAAGCAGCGACAAAACAAAGGTGATCCAGAAAAGAGCCGGCCATCCCCAAATTTGCCCAACTATGCCTCCAAATATCGGGCCAAAGGCGGTACCGATCCCAATGCAGCCTGCAACAATACCTAATACAGAGCCTCTGTTGCCTTCGGAAAACAGCTTGGAGATCGCGACGACAGACAGGACGGGAATTGCGGCCATCCCAGCTCCTTGAATCATTCGTCCTAAAACTAGTAGCGGCAAACTGGCAGACAACGCACAAATTAAACTGCCTAGTGTTAAGATGGAAGCTGCCAGCATAAACAGTTTGCGCAGCTCGAAGAAATCTGACATGCGTCCATAAAGCGGAACGCCAATAGCGAGGACCAGCGCAACTCCACTCACAACCCAGCTTACTTGCGCCTTTGTGGCAGATAAGCTTTCGCCGATTAAGCCGAGAACAGGATTAACCATATCGACGGTAATCGCCGCCAATAGGGATGATAACGACAGCACTAGCAGGAGCATGAATCGCTTGGCTGCTCCTTGGATTGGTTGAGCGGTATTTTTGTTCGTATTCATTTCGTTAGCCTCCTAGAATAAATCATTTATTTTAGGAGGCTTGATCCACTGCTTTCTTCATTAATGCAGTCACCCTTTCCATAAGGTAATGTTGAGTTGCGTATGCAATAGAAAGCACAAAAAAGACGCCGTATGCAACCAGCGTCTGAAACAAACCTTTTGAAAACAGCAAGCTTGAAGCAGCTTGAAGTTGCTAGGTTGTAGAAAGGCAAACGACTCCGGTTGTGTTATCTAAATAATGGATGCTGAAAAAGGACAGACGTATCCCGTAAACCGAAAAATCGCCTGAAATCTTTACTTTTTTTGCTAATATACCATTTAGAAACATAGTAGCCGTTTGCCTCCTTTCCGTTTAAGCTATTTTTTTATATTATCTTGCTACTTGGTATTTTGCAAGCCATTGAAGAGGTTATGTTAAAATATAGCGTACTATACATTTTCTTATGCGGTTGGCAAGTGAAAGGCCTTCGAACAGGAGAAGCCTTCGCTTATGAAGAAGTTATATGTTCAAGGAGAGCTTGTACTAATCGGTTGCTTGGAAATGCTGATCGGTTTTTAGTGCATGAGGGGAGAGGAAATAATGACATATAACGATGGTTTGATGAACAAAGAGCGATTGCTTGCGAAGCTGGACTCGCTGGGTTATTCAGACAGAATGAAGCAGATAGCGCTATTGGGGCGCCAATATAGAGGAGAATCGGATTATTCCGCACTGCTCGTGTCCTTGCTCGAAAGCGGCACTGCCTATGAGGCCCATTTGGCCTTGACTGGAGCAGCTGTAGTGAAAGATGCTCGTGCGGTTATGTTGGCGCTGAAGCATCCTAAGGCAGGGGTTAGAGGCAGGGCGGCGGGATTACTGCCAGAAGTGGTAACAAATTCGAGCTTTTCTATCGAATCTGAAATTGCCACGATGTCGTATCATTGCCGTCGCCAATTGCTGCGGAGCATCGTGAACACAGATCGTCAGGATTGGGCAGAACGGCTGCTGCAGCTCGTGCTCGACCGCTGGGGCGCACAAGAAGCGTCCTTATTATTGGCCGTGTGCAGCAAAAAGACGGTTCAAAGCAGGCTTTCCGAGCTAGGGTATGCCTTGCAGAACTGGCGGCTCATCGCGAAGAGATACCCCGATCTGGTTGCAGCATATTTCAAGCATGCTTTACAGAACGCAACGCATCGGGAAAAGGCAAGTGTATGGTGGACACTCTCTTCCGCGATTGAAGTGCTGAGCGTTTCTAGACCAGCAATCGTATTGGAGTGTGCTTTGAGGCTCGGGCCAACAGATATGATTCATCCTGTACTTAAGCGGCAATTGGGCGTTCTGATTCAGGCTATGCCGGAGGGTGTATTTGAGCTGCTGACACGCGAGGAGGTACGAGAATATCTTCTTCATCATGGCGTTCCGGCAGGCGTTTTGAAAAAACGAAAATTGTTCGCCATAGCGCAGTGGACTACGCTGGCGAAACTACTCGCAGATCAGCCAGTCCATCTAGCCAAGATGCTAGGTACCCTTGCGCCATCCTGTCGCGAGGCGATATTTAATGACGTCTATAAGGAGGATGAACGGAAGACGCGCATTTTCCCTATGCCGTTGCTGGATGTACTGCCACACCTACTGCGCAATAAGGAAGCTTCACGCATGCTGGAGCTTCGCGACATTCGCGATCACCGTGAGAACATGCTCGAAACGACGGCACGTCTTCTGATCGTCCGTGCCCGAGAGAAGCTGGAGCAAGCCGTCCAGGTGTCTAATAGCGATGAGCGCGCTGCGGCCTATGCCTATCTCATTCGGTGTACGGCGCTATCGCGAAGCGGGATGGATGAGACGCTGCGCTTCCTGACCCGAATCAAAAACGACCAGGATCCAGTACGCTGGCAAGTGATGGTCGAGCTCTCAAATTGTCCGGCCCCTATGTTTAAGGAAGAGCATGTGAACGATCTGACTGTGCTGGTCGATAGCGTGGTGGAAGCCAGGGACACTTCGCACGGGACAAGATCGGCGACGGAGAAGCTGGCTTTTGCTTTACTGCGTGAACATGCATTGGAACCGGATGGAGGACTGTTCAAATTCGCTTTGAGGACGTTTGGCAGAATGACAAAGCGAGACGGTCAGTTTGCGTTGTTTTCGATGGATTGGGACAGCATACCAACTTCTGCACTGGAAGCGTTGTTCGACGAGATTTATGCCTTTGGGGTAGAGGCAAACAAGCGTGAAAACGTAAGCGTGATCCTGCGTATGGCTAATTTGTTCGGTAAAGCAGTGGAGCGATTGCCGAAGCTGCAGCTTCTGCTTGAGGACCTGCTGAAGGCTAAATCGGTATCGCCGCAAGCGGTCCATTATTGGCTGGCACCGTATAGAACCCGGGATAAGAGGGTTAGAGAACTACTGAACAGAGATCCGTCCTTCATCTCATTCCACGACGTTTTTATGCATTTGCACGTGAAGCGTCAGGAGTGGCTGGACCCATTCATTTCAGGGAAGATCATCAAAGGCAAGCATTTATCGGGAAAAACGATTTATGTTGTACCCGCCCATAATGGGTTTCACCGGTGGTTGCCCCGTCAGCAAAGAGCGTTTGCTTCTCTCTTGGAACGGGTGGCATTAGATGACAAGCGGAGTTTCCATGAGCGTGCTGCGGCGATGCGGAGCTTGGCTGTCTTGCCGGATTATCGCTCCGATCAACTGGAGGTTCTACTACAAGATCAAGAAGTGCATGTCGTTGAGGCGGCTCTTTACGCCTATTCGTTATGGGAAGAGCCGGAGCAGGCACTTCCTGTATTGCTCGACAATCTGGATGGAGACCGTGCTCGGGTTGCCATGTACGCGATCCCCGGATGCATGCGCAGGGTGAGCCCGGAGATGCTGGCATCCATGCTGTCGGACCTGCTGAATCGGGACAAATTGAAAATCACCGTTAGAAAAGAAGCGATCCGCCTGCTTGGAGCTTACAAAAGCAGTGAGAGCATGGCGCTGCTCATTCGTGAATATGAGAAGCCTAATGTACACAAAGATGTAATAATCGCCATAGGTCATGCTGTCAGACAATGGCTCGATGATGAACGCAGCTGGACCATATTGCATGCCATAGCTGCTTCTCCGCAGCGTGATATCGCAAGAAGCCTGCTAAATCAGTATGCTGGCGGAATCGCTTTAGAGGCTAGACCAAGGTATTTGCAATTGATTATCGAGATTGCAGAACATGCCGATGCAGTTGTAGCAAGAGAGGCTTTCCAAGCGATGAATCTATGGGTGAATGGAAGCGAGGAGAAGGTGGCAGCGTCAGCCAGCAAAGCGATTCTAGATATGGAGGACAACATGAGATGGAAGGCGGCGATGGATGCACTTATTGTAGCCTGTTCTGACGGAAAGGTGAATGATCGGGTCATCAGCGTTTGCACCATGTTAGCCGACATGGAGACAAAGGCCGAGTGGAATGCTGCCCCTGAGAGAGACCTTCCTGAGCGGCAGCGGCTAGCGGCATTGATTGACAAGCTGATCTCATTGCCGCCCAATGCAAGGCGTGTACTCATTCCTTTATATACGGGTATGATCGATGCACTTAAATCTAAAGAAACCTTGAAACGAGCCGTGATCAAGCTATATTTGGCGATGGTTGAATGGAATCAGGCGGATCAAGCAGCTCTGTATTTGGAGCCTGTAATTCAAATGGTGGACACACATCCGTACCTGCTAGACTATGCCTACAGGCAGATCGATCGAGCAGCAAATGCTAGTCAGGCGTATTGGAGCCCGGAGGCGATACTTGATTTGGTGGACAATTTAAGAAATCGAAAGTCGTTTGCGGCCCGATATATCGGTCTTTCTTTGCTGAAGGTTACTGGGACATCGTTATTGTGGAACCAGGATTGCACCGACCGTTTAAGAGCGTACCGAAATGATAAGTTAGAGGCAATTCGTCTGGCGGCACTGGACATTTGGACCGTGCTTGAATAGAAGGCTGTTAGGTGGGCGTGGTTTCCCTTCGAAAGGAGGTGAGGCCATGGAAGTGAAAGACGCATTAACGATCATGTTCCTTTTTGGAACGTTCATTCTTGCTCTTTTAACATACATTAATAATAACAACAAGAGAAAGTAAAACCCACCCAAAGGTTGACCGCCGAAGGTGGGTTTTGTTCCAAAGACTTAGAAGGGAACATACCATCCAAGCCAATTGTACTGACCAAGTGTTCGCTGCACTTGGTCTTTATTACATATATAATAACATATGTGTAAAGATGTATCAAAGCGTTAAATGAAAATTGTTGGTCATTTCGCGCCATTTGGAAAGCAATTCTAGCCTTCTATGAAAGGCTATGTTAAATTCTAATGTTGATATTTGACCATAAGAAAACCGCCTTCGTTGAAAAGGCGGTTTATTGCTATCGTGTCGCGTTAGCGCAACGAAATAATGAGCCTAATCCGACAGTGCCCGCATGATGTTGGATTTCGCCTCTGCCGCAATCGCTTCATTTCCGTCATCGACCGCTTGCATTAAGATCAGTATGGGGATGTATACCGCGATCAGCCGCGCCAGCAGCTTCGTTTCCTCGTCCGCTCCTCCGTACGTTTCGAAAAACACGCCGCGAGCGTAAGGTGGTAAAAAGCTATAAGCAACGCTCAAATCGCAAGCCGGATGACCTACGCTCAGATCGCCCCAATCAATGATGGCGGAAACGATCCCGTTCTCATTCACAAGCATATTTTTGAAATGAAGATCGCCATGTAGTAGTGCATTCACCGCCTCGACACGGTCCTTTTGCAGCCTGCTAATATACGCTTCGATCACACTGGACTCCTCCGGCGACAAGTGTTCAACCAACTTCGATAGAAAGCCCTCCAATTTCACTTTACGCGATGCTATGTCCGTCAAGTTTCGATGATCTTGCTGAACTCCGCACTTCAGTGCCGCCTGCACCGGAAACTCATGCAATCTCCGCAAAAATTTCGCCAGCGTCTCTGCCGATAAAGCCCGGCGTTCTTCCGTCAAACCGATTGGGAAATCTCCTGGCACGTAGGCATAGCCAAGAAATGGTGCCGGGTATTCGTCACTTGCTTCGCCATAAAACAACGGTTTCGGATAGGGGATGGTCATATATGCCTCCAGCTTCGGCAGCAGGTTCCCTTCTATACGAATCGAGCCAACTGCAATCGTTCTTCTTGGAAAACGGAACACGTACTCGTCACCGATGAGAAAAACCGTATTGTCCCAGCCCCAGTCCAATCGCTTCACTTGCTTCGATGACAGCTGAGGGAATTGTCTGCCGATCAGCGTCCGCGCTTGCTCTTCGTTAACCTCCCACTCCGCATCCCATACATTCGTTCCTCCCATGAATTGTCTGCCTCCTCGTTCCTTACGTTATTCAGATGTTTACATTCCCTGAAAGTTACGCATAACTGCCCGTTAGCTTAACAAGAATAAGCAGAAAGCCAAAGTTTGGTGTTCGTGTCGGTCACAGTAAACAGGCACGATTTGACCAACATATTTTTCTTATTCGATGCTTTATGAATTACAACGGTAACGTTGACGTTTAACCTCTCCAGTGTGTACTTACAGTGTACTTTCCAAATCGAACAACAGAATGGTTTTTGCAATTCGGGCAAACAAGTCCATCTTCTTGTTCGAAATTATCGGATATCAACAACAAAGTTTAACATAGCCCTATGAAAAAGAAGATGAGCTTCGGACGTGAAATGGTATCTTTCAAAACCAAAGAAAAAATTAAGAACACTTGTACGTAGATGTAAATAAAGGTAAAATAAAACTACAATTGAATCTTGGGTGGGCGTGGTTTCCCTTCGAAAGGAGGTGAAGCCATGGAAGTGAAAGATGCATTAACGATCATGTTCCTCTTTGGAACGTTCATTCTTGCTCTTTTAACATACATTAATATTAACAACAAGAGAAAGTAAAAACCCACCCAATGGTTGAGGCCGAAGGTGGGTTTTGTACCCTTACGACTTAGAAGGGAATAAACCATCCAAGCCAATTGTACTGACCAAGTGTTAGCCGCACTTGGTCTTTATTACATATATAATAACATATGTATAAAGATGTATCAAAGCGTTAAATGAAAATTGAACTGCAAGACGAAGTACTTTCGGTTTTATGGGAGGGATTACCGATCAAGCATCGCATTATTCAAGCATTTGCTGAAGAGTTAAAGGAAAACGGAATAAAGTTCACGATGGACGATCTGGCACGTAGATTGGGGATTAGCAAGCGAACGCTGTACGAGCATTTTTCATCCAAGGCTGAAATATTAGATGCGCTTATCGAAACTAGCTTTGCAGAAGTAGACGATAAAACGGAACAAATTTTAAATAACCCGGATTTGACGCTTGCTGAGAAAATTAAAGGCGTTATTACGGCAATGCCGACATACCGGGAGCTTTATGATCGCGCCTTATTTGAGAAAATGAAGCTCGCTTATCCTGAGCAGTGGAGCAAAATCTCTGAAATTTTTACGCAAGAATGGGACGAGCTGCAAGGCTTGGTTGAGCAAGGCATACGTGAAGGGATCATAATAAACAAAAACTCTGCATTAATTGTAAAAATGATTACTGAAGCTGTGCAATCAGTGCATGATCAGCGATTCTATATGCAAAACAATATTTCCACGACAGAGGCTGTTGAGCAAATTGCTGAGATTATCCTGTACGGACTAATTGCAAAGAAACGCTAATTTCTGGTGGTGTAAGGTTAATAGTTTTCGGTCTCTCGACCGAGAACGATTCCATCGCACGACGCTGGGAGCATCCCCTATACGTTTGCTATATTTAGCGTATAAGCCGTTCACTGTACGGAATAGGCTGGTTTGGTTGTTTGAAAACTATAAAAACTTAAATAGTTTTTATGGTAAAAGCATTTCAGGGCTGTTTATTCCGTTGCTAGAGAGTGCTTATGACTGAGAAATGTAGGAGGGGATATTGATATGGATCATATTGATCAAAGGGCAGGGAGCGACCCTGCAACTCAAGGGGAGGCATTGGTTGTGGACGTGCCAATTAAGGCCGGAACCAGGGAATGGATCGGGTTAGCTGTACTGGCTTTGCCAACCTTGCTAATGTCGATGGATATTAGTGTGCTTTATCTCGCTCTGCCGCATTTGGCTGCAGAGCTTGCGCCAAGTAGCACGCAAATGCTGTGGATGGTGGACATTTACGGGTTCACACTTGCCGGTTTTCTTATTATGATGGGGAAGCTGGCAGATCGGATTGGCCGCAGAAGGCTGCTTATGATTGGAGCCGCCGTCTTTGGACTGTCATCCGTTCTGGTCGCCTTTTCCAGCAGTGCTGAAATGCTTATTGCTACCCGTGCGCTGCTAGGTATTGCCGGTGCAACCTTAATGCCATCTACCCTGTCTTTGCTGCGAAATATGTTCCATGATCCGCGCCAGCGCAGTAGTGCGATTGGAGTATGGATGATGTGTTTGGTAGCGGGCAGTGTGCTGGGGCCGGTGATCGGCGGGCTGATGCTGGAATGGTTTTGGTGGGGCTCAGTCTTTCTATTAGGTGTGCCAATTATGCTGCTGCTGCTTGTCACTGCTCCTTTTCTGCTGCCTGAGTACCGGGACCCGGATGCCGGTAGACTCGATTGGTTTAGCGCGCTGATGTCGCTCGCAGCCATTCTGTTCATAGTGTATGGCATTAAAAGCTTTGCCAAGGAAGGCGTGCAGCTGCTGCCAAGCTTGAGCATTGCTGCCGGACTGCTTGTTGGCTGGGCATTTGTTTCTCGTCAAAACCGTGTAAGTGATCCGCTCGTGGATATGAGGCTGTTTCGCATGCCGGTGTTTAGCGGAGCGTTGTCCATGCAGCTGCTGGGATTGCTTACAATAAGTGGCCTCAATCTATATCTCGCACAATATTTGCAGCTCGTTAAGCAGTTGTCTCCGTTTATGGTCGGTCTTTTGCTGATCCCGATAGCGTTAGGGATTATTGTTGGCTCTGTTGCAGCACCAAGGTTAGCAAACTACTTTCAGCCAGCATTTGTCATCGCGGCAGGTCTGCTGATTTCCAGCACTGGCTTAATTATGATTGCCCAAGTGGACGCTGCAACGCCGTTGTCTTTTCTGCTTGCCGGCAGCGCAGCCTTCTCGCTTGGCATAGCGCCATTAACGGTATTGGGGACCGATCTTATAATTGGGGCGGCTCCGCCGGAACGTGCCGGATCGGCCTCGGCCATTTCGGAAACGAGCGCTGAACTGGGAGCAGCGCTGGGGATTGCAGTCATGGGAAGCATTGCGACAGTTGTTTATGATCGTCACATAAGCAGCTCACTCTCAGAAGAGCTTCCGGCGGAAACAGCTCAGGCTGTAAAAGAATCGCTGCCAACTGCTGTGGAGGCGAGCGCCAATTTGCCTGCTGAGCTCGCTACTGAGACGGTAGCATTGGCGCGCGAAGCATTTACAAGTGGCTTAAATGCAATTGCCACTACGAGTGCTGTGCTAGCCTTGGTCGTAGCTGGACTAACTGTTTTAATGCTGCGCAGTGTACCGGCCAGAACAGAATGAATTCTTTAAAATGAGAAGCCCTGACGCTAGTGCCGCATAAGGCGTGTAGCGACGTCAGGGCTCTCGTTAACTGTGCAATGTTAGATCAATCATGCTTTGAAAATGAGATCAATTTCCGCTACTTCCTCCGTTGTCAAGCGAATATCGAGAGTCTTCAAATTATGAATCACCTGCTCCGCATTTTTAGCGCCTGGAATCAGCACGTCAATCGCTTCTTGCGTCAAGTACCAAGCGAGCACGATATGCGCAATCTCCGCTTGTTTCGCGCTAGCAATTTTGCGAAGCTGCTCGACCTTTTCCAAATTTTTAATAAAGGCATCAGCTTGAAAGTAAGGCAGGCTTGAACGAAAATCGTTGAAGCTCGATTCAGCAGTATATTTGCCCGAGAGAAGTCCAGATGCCAAAGGGAAATACGGTATATAGGTGATTTGATGCTGAATGGTATATGGGAAATACGTTTTTTCAGCTTGCCGATTGAGAAGATGGTATTCGCCTTGAAACACGTCCACATATCCGTCATGATTAGCTTCTTTCAATTGTGCAGGAGTAAAGTTGGACAAGCCGATAGCGCGAATTTTGCCCTCATCCTTCAGCCGTTTTAGTGCGCCTACTGCTTCAGCTTTAGGGGTATTCTGATCAGGGTAATGAATGTAAAGCAAATCGATATAGTCGGTTTGCAAGCGTTGAAGGCTCTTCTCTACTTCATCTCGCAGGAAAGCAGGCGAGTTGTCCAGCACCATTTGATCATCGACAAATTTATGTGCGACCTTTGTGGCAATGACCACATCTGAGCGATTGCCTCGCTCCTTGATCACCTCACCAATCAATTCCTCTGAGCGCCCCAGCCCGTACATAAATGCCGTATCAAGCATTGTAATGCCATTTTCCAAAGCAGTGTGAACGAGCTTTTTGCCTGCCGCTTCATCTGTATTTGGATATAGATTGTGGCCGCCTACCGCGTTAGTGCCAAGCCCGATTGGATGAACATAAACATCAGATTTTCCAAGTTTAATTTGATTGGACATAAGTCAACCTTCTTTCTCTCTTGTTTTGCAAAGCTACTGGTTTACACCGCGATTGAATTCTATTGACAATTTTTGGCTTGCCTCGATCAACTGTCGAGTTAAGCCTCTAATGATTCTTTTAGGCATATTTTCGGAAGAATCTGAAATCGAGATTGCTCCGCACACTTCGCCCGCTTTGAACACTGGCGCCGCTATACAGTGTAGGCCAGCGCGAATATCCTCGTAGTCAACTGCATAATTTTGCTGTTTGACGACATCCAGATGACGAAGGTATAGGTCCCAATCGATTGCTTCTGATGCATCCGAGGCAAGCTGTGACAGCAGCTTGAGCCGTGCGGCCGGTTTTAAGTGGGCCAGAATCGCTTTTCCTAAAGCGCTTTGGTGCGCAGGGGCTAGTGTGCTTATTCTGCATGCTGCTTCATTTTGATTCGCAACATAAACATGATGGACAAGCAGACTGTTCTCGCTTAATATGCCCGCATAAACATTTCTGCTTGTACTCGCTCCCAGTTTGTGCAAAATATGTGAGACATGCCATTCTGAAGAGCGCTTCTCAGAGGTAGAATTCAGAGAGAGGCGCGGGTGCAACTCGTAGAGCTTGTCCATTTTCACAACGTAACTCGCTTCCTCTAATGTATACAGCAAGCGAAATGCCGTTGTTTTATTCATCTCTAATGCTGCTGCTATTGCAGTTAACGACATACGGTGCTTTTCACGCAGCAACTCCACGATCTCAAGCCCCTTTTTCAAACTGGAAATCTCATATCCGGACATGAAGATCACCTCGGTTCACTACAAGTTTAAAAGATTTTGTATTGATGATCAATGAAAGCTCATTTTGTTTCGCATTATGAAATTTTTCTGCATGATCTTCAGGCATGCTCATGTGATCCACCCATTTGCTGCAGGCTTGGCGATATGGGCTATAATAAAGAGAGACATAGTTCAACAGTAATCGGAATAGCGATAGAGGAGGAGAAAAGCATGGGAAAGCAATATAGCAGCTTCAATGCGCTTGTCGTCAATCAGACGGAGCAGTTTACAACAGAGGTAAAGCAGTTAAGTCTGGAGGAGCTGCCACCAGGCGAGGTTGTCGTTCAGGTTGCTTACTCGGGCGTCAATTACAAGGATGGGCTGGCTGGCGCGCCTGACGGCAAAATCGTCAAGCAGTACCCATTTGTGCCGGGGATTGATTTGGCTGGAACGGTGCTGCAGTCGAGCGATGCTCGGTTTACTGAAGGGCAAAAGGTGCTGGCGACAGGCTTTGGCTTAGGCGTCACACATTTTGGCGGATTTAGCGAAATTGCCCGCATGCCGGCAGATTGGCTTACACCGCTGCCTGCCAGCTTGTCGTTAAGAGAAGCGATGATTGTCGGCACAGCTGGGCTGACTGCTGCGATTTCGATTGAGCAGCTTGAGCGTCAGGGGGCAGCGCCGGAAAAAGGCGAGGTGCTCGTTACAGGGGCAACGGGCGGAGTAGGCGGTCATGCGATTGCCATGCTTGCTGCTAAAGGCTATCCGGTCGTTGCCAGCACCGGGCGCCATGAAGTGGCTGCTGATTACTTGAAGCAGCTAGGCGCCAGCCAAATTATCCCGCGCATTAGCGACGCCTTCGAGCAGGGTAAGCCGCTGCAGTCCGCGAGCTGGCAGGGAGCGATTGACTCGGTTGGCGGCCCAGGATTAAGCATTATTTTGAGTAAAATCGCCTATGGCGGCAGTGTGGCACTAAGCGGCTTGACTGGCGGCAGCCAGTTTGCAGCAAGCGTAATGCCGTTTATATTGCGAGGTGTGAATTTGCTTGGTATTGACTCTGTGCTTTATCCTGCAGAAAAACGGCAGCATTTATGGGAAAGAATCGGCAGTGACTTGCGGCCAGCAAGCTTTGAGCTGCTTGTAGATCGTGAGATCGGACTGCAGCAGCTGCCAGAGGCATTGGCCGATATTTTGCAAGCTCGCACGCAAGGCAGAATTCTTGTAGCGATTCGTCCAGAGTAGCTGGAACGATATTTCATTATATTCGAGTAGGCCGTCATATTTGAGTAGGCCGTTTGGTCGAGGGCCAGATCAGCCCGAGCATCGCACCGATTGCTGCTGGAATGATCCAGCCCAGGCCAACATCATACAGCGGCAAAATGTCGATGTACAGCTCATGAATAGAAGCTATTTTCAGCCTGGAAGCAGACAAGCCCTCGATCAGACTGACAAGAAAGGTAAGCGAAAGGCTGAACCAATAGACCTGCTTCTTTCCTTTAAATAGCGGATGCACAAACGTCAAAAACATAAGCACGATCGCCAGCGGATAGATTGTGGTCAGCACTGGAACTGAAATTTGGATCAGCTCGTTCAAGCCAACATTGGCAAGCAGTGCGCTCACAATCGAAAGCAGCACGGCATAGCTTTTATACGATACGCGAGGCATAAGCTTATGAAGATAGCTTGAGCAGGCGGTTGTTAAACCGATGCTGGTCGTTAAGCAGGCCAGCAATACAATGATTCCGAGAAATACCCCGCCATATACCCCGAAATAATGCTGTGAAATTAACGCCAGCGCCTCACCGCCGTTGCTCAAGTAGCCAAATTGCTCTACGCTGGCAGCTCCAATATAAGCAAGCGCACTGTAAATGACAGCGAGCACGGCTGCTGCGAGTAGCGCGGACTTCACGCCCGTTAGCAGCAAATGCTTTTTCGAATGAGCGCCCTTGTCTTTAATCGCATTGATGACAATGATGCCAAATACGAAAGCCGCCAGCGCGTCCATCGTCAAATAACCTTCCTGAAACCCGATAAACAGCGCGTCAGTTACATACTCCCCCTGCGCTGCTTGCGGCATGCCAAGCGGGTAAAGCAAGGCGACGGCCGATAAGATGGCAATAAACGCAATAAGCAGCGGTGTAAGCAGCTTGCCGACAATATCAATCATTTTAGAAGGGTTGAGCGAAAGAAAGCAGGTCAGCCCGAAAAATAATACGGTAAAGATAAGCAATGCAGCAGCGCTGCTCTGGTCAGAAATATATGGCTTGATGCCGATCTCATAGGACACGCTGCCCGTACGAGGCATCGCAAATAGCGGGCCGATTGTTAAATAAAGTGTGGTAGTAAATACGAGCGCGAACAGCGGATGCACACGCTGAGTCAAGGAAAGCAGGTCTGGCTTTCCTGAGAAGCTGAAGGCGATTACGCCAAGCAGCGGCAGCCCTACGCCTGTAAGCAAAAAACCAAGGTTGGCGAGCCAAACCTCTGTCCCTGCGGATTGTCCTAGCATGACGGGAAACACCAGGTTGCCAGCTCCAAAAAATAAAGCAAATAGCATAAGACCGATAATGACGGTGTCCTTCGTCGATATAGTTTTATTCATCGTACATTTCTCCTGATGTGTAAATTCTCGGCTGATAAA
This sequence comes from Paenibacillus montaniterrae, assembly GCF_018403185.1. GTDB lineage: Bacteria > Bacillota > Bacilli > Paenibacillales > Paenibacillaceae > Pristimantibacillus > Pristimantibacillus montaniterrae. Next base: position 74,370 of record NZ_BOSE01000014.1, on the reverse strand, counting down.
CATTGAGCAAACAGAGCTATTATAACAGAAACAAGCAAAAGATGCTCTACCCTCGTGCAAATGGGGTGAGCAAAACAGCCGAAAAAATGATATGCAGGATACAAAAATATTGAAACAGAGATGACAGCAAATTTTGATATGATAGTGCTGCACGATGGTTCAGCCAGCTTTTCCTCAGGAGGCTGCTGCTGTTGCTTCGCTGCTTCTTGCAGTGAAATGAAATCGCTTTCAAAAAAACGTAAGGAGGAGGATACGCATGATCATAAGGCGCATTTGGGGCCAAACCGCTTACCGGAAGGTCGTGCTTTCGCTATTGACAATTTTGATCCCGATTTATTCCTTGTGCATCGTCATTTATCAATGGGGGCTGCAAACGCTAAGCCAGGAAATTTCGGATTCAATGATTTATCAGGTAAGTACCTCGATCAGCGATATGGAGACAGATTTTCAACGCGTGCAAAGCTTGCTGTACGATGCGCTAACAGATCGTGATTTAAATGCGTTAGCCAATATTTCAGAATCGATGAATGAAATTGAAAAAATGCAGCGCACTTTGCGCTTGCAGCATCGCCTGAACGCAATTCGCAATAGCAGCAGCTACATTCACGATGTTTACGCCTATATCCCTGCTATTGAAAAAAACATTTCAGCTTTATCGATTAACGAGCTGGATATGGAGCAGTTTAATGCAATTAAAGGCTTGCAATACGATCTCAATTCCCCTGTATTTCTGTACGAGAATAGTCAATATTTAGCCATAGGCTACCCCTTTTTATCGCCAAACAGCAAAAGAAATCTAACGATGCTTTTATGCGTGGAGTTTTCTGTATCCAAGCTGCAAAAAACGTTGGATGCGATGAAAGCCTCAGCTGGCGAAGGCGTCATTTACGATAGTGAATCGCTCACTCTGCATACGAATCCAGATGCTGTCGATGTGGAGTCGATCATTTCTGCTGTTTCCAAGCTGGAAGCTAGCTCAGGCAGCAGCGTTGTCGTTAACAACGGTGAAAAGCTGTTGACGGTGTATCAGCGCTCTACATTTTTCAACGCCAGCCTGATCAAATATATTCCTGAATCGACCGTGTTTTCACCGCTAGCCAAATTTAAAGCCTATTTTGTTATATTGGCGCTGACGTCGGTGGTCATTCTAATGATTTATGCTCTTTTTCTGTTCCAATATATCCATAAGCCGCTTGAAAAGCTGGTCAAGGCGTTCCGCAAAGCGGAAACGGGCGATATGAAGGTAAGAGTTCATCATGACAGCCATGACGAGTTTCATTATATTTACAATCGCTTCAATGATATGCTGGAAAATCTTCAAGCGCTCATAGACGAAGTATATAAGCAGCAAATTTTAATGCAGAAAGCGGAGCTGAAGCATTTGCAATCGCAAATCAACCCTCATTTTTTGTACAACAGCTTCTTTATTCTTAATACGATGGCTCGGCTCGGGGATAATGAGCAGCTGGAGCGCTTTACACTGCAGCTTGGCGAGTATTTTCAGTTTATAACGCGCAATAGTGCCGACAATGTAACGCTGGCGAAAGAGGTGCAGCATGCAAAAATTTATGCGGAAATTCAAGGGCTGCGTTTTGCCAATCGCGTGCAAATCGAGTTTGGCGAGCTGCCAGAGCATACGGGTGAAGTGATGGTGCCGCGGCTTATTTTGCAGCCGTTAATTGAAAATGCATTCAAGCATGCGATTGAGAAGAAAACAGCGCAAGGAAGGTTAAGGGTGAAATTCGCCAAGTATGTCAACGGAGTTCGTGTCAGTGTGGATGATAATGGCGATGAGCTTGACGACGGCAAAATTGAATCGCTGAATCGCATGCTGATTCGCAGCGATGTGCTGGAAACGACGGGGATTCTCAATATTCATCAGAGGATCAGACTAATGTTTGGAGAGCCGAGCGGGCTTCATTTTGAACGTAACGAATGGAATGGGCTGAAGGCAGTCATCACCATACAAAATAGGGAGGAATAGCGATGTATCGGTTATTAATTGTCGATGATGAAGCGATTATAACAGATGGCTTGTATGAAATATTAACCAGAGTTGAACAGTTCGAGCTCGACATCTATAAATGCTATTCCAGCCAGGAGGCGCTGGAGCTGATTAATCGAACAAGATTCGATATATTGCTGACCGACATTCAGATGCCGGGCATGAACGGACTGCAGCTGGCTCAGTATTTGCGAGCGAAGTGGCCGAAGTGCCGAATTGTGTTTTTAACCGGTCATCATGATTTTGATTATGTGTACGACGCCATTCAGCATGAGCGCGTCAGCTATATTCTAAAAACGGAAGGCTACGATAAAGTGATTGACACGATAAAATTTGCAATTGAGGATACGGAGCAGCAATTTCATTCTGAGGATATGCTGCATTATGTGCAGGAGCAGCAGGCGAAAAGGCTGCATGCATTGCGTCAGCAGTTGCTAATCAATGTGATCAAGGAGAGAATCCATCACGAGGAGCTGACGCCAGCCGTTTTTGCTGAACTGAATATCGCATTGCAGGCAAACGAGCCCGTCCTGCTGCTGCTCGGCAAGGTGAAGCAAATGCCGCGGCCGTTAAACTATGCGGAAAGATCGCGGCAATTTCATCGCTTGGAATGGATTGCAGGCACGTATTTCGATGAGTTTGCTATAAACAGCCTGCTCGTCATCAACGAGCCGATCTTGATTTGGCTGATTCAGCCTCAGCCTGCTGCTTTGCTTGATACAGCTAACAAGCAGGAGCAGCTTTGTACCGAGCTGAAGGAGCTTCTGCACGGGCATCTGGATCAGCTACAGCAAACGTTTCAGCGGGAAGCCGAAGCCGATGTTTCCTTCGTTATTGACCATAGCTTTATCGAGTGGCGCCAGCTTGCAGAGCGGTATGAGCAGCTTAGTCTGCTGTTTCAGTATCGGATTGGCGCCCATGATACGCAGCTCATTATGAGCACGGATATGGTAAATGCCGAGCAGCAGCAGCTGATGCACAAAAACCAGGTGAAGGCGCTCAAGCTAGAGCAGCTGCAGGCCGCTCTGCACAATGGGCAGGCTGACGCTTTCTTTAAGCTGTTGGGTGAAATCATGGAGCAGTTTGAACAGGCCGGCGCAGACCATATTGCTGAGGAAATTTATTTGTCGGTTGCCTTGATCTTCTTCTCCTATATCAATCGCTGGAATTTGCTAGAGCAAATTTCCGAGAAGGTTCGCTTCCAACGCTTGCTGAATGCCCAGGCGCATGAGTCGCGGACAGAAGCAGCTGCTTATTTGCAGGAGCTTGGCGAGCATTTACTGGCGATGCAGCATCAAGCAGAGGAGGAAAGAGCGGTGCTCGTTATTGCCAAGCTGCAGCAATATGTTTTTGAGCATTTGCATGATTCGGACAAATTATCGCTGATTTACTTGGCAGAGACGTTTTATTTCAACGCCTCCTATTTATCGAGACTATTTAAACAAGTGACGAGCATTAACCTGTCTGACTTCATCGTCGCTGCGCGCATTGAAAGAGCCAAGCAGCTGCTTGCCAAGCCGGATATGAAAATCCAAGAAGTCGGCGAACGTGTTGGTTATGCTAGCGCGACCAACTTTACGAGATTTTTCAAAAGGCTTACCGGCATGACGCCTCAGGATTACCGCATCACGATTTTGAGCTAGTCAACAGCTGATCAGAATGTAAATCGAAGAATATTGAGAACGTTTTGTAAGCGTTTTACCATTGATATACGGAGGATAGTTAGAGCTGGTTACAGTTATCCTGGCGAATCAAAATGGGAGGTTGTTTCAATGAAAAAGCATAGAAGGACGAAGGGGATTTTGCTGCTGACCTTAGTATTGGCGATGCTGATTACGGCCTGCAGCTCCAACAACTCAACGACCAATAATGAAAGCAGTACAGCAGCGCCGCAAACCGGCAATGCAGAGGAAGCGAACAATGCTGGGCAAGCCGCGATTGATATTAATGCCAAGTACGATCCGCCAATTGAAATTACAGGCTGGCGCTATACTGAGTCGACGTATCAATATGAAAACGGCGATACGATTGAGGACAACATTTATACAAGAACCTATGAGGAGGATCTTGGCATTAAGCTGAAATATACGTGGACCGTGCCGCTTGAGCAATTTAAGCAGAAGCTTAACGTCTCGATTGCTGCGGGAGATTTGCCGGATATAATGTGGGTTGAAGCACAGCAGCTGGCCGAGCTGACGGAAAATGATTTGATCCTGGACTTGACGGAGTTGTATGAGCAATATGCGTCACCTGTAGCGAAAGATATTTTAGAGCAGGATATGAAAGCGTTTAATACGGCGAAAATTGGCGGCAAGCTAATGGCGATTCCGCATACCTCTTCCGCTGTTGACGGCTTGCCGATTCTTTATGTGCGGACAGATTGGCTGGCTAATCTGGGCATGAATGAGCCGCAAACGATGCAGGATGTGCTGGCGATTGCAGAAGCATTTACGAAAAATGATCCTGATCAAAACAATCAGGAGGATACATTCGGCATCGCATTTACGAAAACCTTTTTAACAGATACGCATTTCGGCACTACCGGCTTTATGTCTGGCTACCATGCCTACCCGACCAAATGGATTGAAAAGGACGGGCAGCTCGTATACGGCAGTATTCAGCCGGAGGTAAAGCAGGGGCTTGAGGCTTTGCAGAAGCTGTACGCCAATGGCATGATCGATCGCGAATTTGGCGTTAAGGATCGCGCGAAAGTAACGGAAAGCGTGGCAGGCGGCAAGGTGGGAATGTTCTATGGCTCGATGTCGGCGCCGCTGTCGATCATTCAGAACAATATTGACAACGATCCAGCTGCGGAATGGAAGGCGTTTGAGCTTGTGTCGGTCGATGAGGTAAGAGCAACGCCGATTGCGAAAATGCCGATTCAGAAGTACTACGTCGTGAATAAGAAAACGAAGCATCCGGAAGCGATTTTCAAGCTGCTCAATATGTCGATGCAGGGCTATGATCTGAATGTGGAGCCAGAGGAAGGCTATGGCTACAGCGAGTCGGGCATTGCAACATTTTTATACAACTTTATCGCGGCAGATCCGGCGCTGAAAAATTTAACGGCGCATAACAAGGTTACCGCAGCGCTGGATAAGAATGACCCGTCCGAGTTGAATGCGGAGGAGCTGGGCTATTATGAGCGTGCATTGGCGTTTAGAGGAGGCGATCTTAGCAACTGGGGAACGGAGCGCGTGTTTGGCACACCGAGCAGCTTTGATGTGATTGGTGCTTATGTAGACAAGGACAACTATATATTGGACGGCTTCTACGGTGCAGCGACGCCAACGATGGTCGAGCGCAACGCAACGCTGCTGACGATGGAGGAGGAAGTCTTTACGAAAATTATTATGGGTGAGTCGCTTGATGCGTTCGATAAATTTGTAGAGGATTGGAATAAGCTTGGCGGCACGCAAATTACGGAAGAGGTAAATGAATGGTATGAGCTTATTAAATAGAGGGGATGCGTATGACATCGACTAGTCGTTCAAAAAGATTAAGAGAGCTTCCGCTTCATATTATGCTGCTGCCAGGCGTGCTGCTTACGATTGTGTTCAGCTATATTCCGATTGCAGGCGTAGTAATCGCCTTTCAAAAATTCGTTCCGGCCAAAGGCATTTTTGAATCGAAATGGATCGGGCTGGACAATTTCGCTTACGTATTTAATTTGCCCAGCTTTACTAATGTGCTGTGGAATACGGTATTCATCTCGGTTATGAAAATTATCGCGGGATTAATTGTGCCGATTATCGTCGCGCTTCTGCTTAATGAGGTGGTCGGCAAATATTTTAAGAGAACGATTCAAACGATCATTTACTTTCCGTATTTTCTGTCCTGGGTCATTCTGGGCGGAATATTGATCGATATTTTGTCGCCGTCCAGCGGGATCGTCAATGATGTTATAAAATGGCTCGGCTTTGAACCGGTTTTCTTTCTTGGCGATGAGAAATGGTTTCCGTTCACCTTGGTCATTTCCGATACGTGGAAGGAGTTCGGATACAGCACGATTGTCTATCTTGCGGCGTTAACGGCGATTGACCAGCATTTGTATGAGGCGGCCATCGTGGATGGGGCGAACCGCTGGAAGCAAACCTGGCATGTTACATTGCCGGGGATGATGCCGATTGTCATGCTGATGACCGTATTGAGCTTGGGCAGTGTTTTAAATGCCGGCTTTGATCAGGTTTTTAATTTGTATAGTCCGATGGTGTACAGCACCGGCGATATTATCGACACCTTTGTCTATCGTTTAGGTCTGTTGCAGGCGCAATATGGGGTAGCAACCGCAGTTGGCTTATTTAAATCAGTGATTGCTTTCGGCTTAATTGTACTGTCCAACTTTTTGGCCAATCGCTATGCGGGCTATCGCATATTTTAGAGGGAGGAAAACAGCATGTCCAAGCGATTAACGAGCAGAAGGCTGTTTTTGCTCGGCAACAATCTATTTCTATTGCTGCTGGCCATTGCCTGCTTGCTGCCTCTGATTAATGTGTTGGCAGTATCGTTCAGCTCCAGCAGCGCAGCGGCAGCGGGCCTCGTCAAGCTGTGGCCGATTGAATTTACACTTGCAAGCTATAAGCATGCGCTTGGCAAAAAGGAATTTATCGATGCATTTATTGTGTCGCTGCAGCGGGTGGCGCTAGGCTACAGCATTAATATGCTGCTGACGATTCTGATCGCATTTCCGCTGTCCAGGGAAAAATCAGCCTTGCGCAGCAGAAGTGTTTACGCCTGGTTTTTCATTGTGACGATGATGTTCAGCGGCGGATTGATTCCGACCTATATGACGGTACGCAGTGTCGGCATTCTCGATACGATGTGGGCGCTGGTGCTGCCAGGGGCGGTTCCTGTGTTCAATGTAATATTGCTGATGAATTTCTTTCGCAATTTGCCTAAAGAAATTGAAGAAGCGGCTCATATTGACGGGGCAGGCCATTGGCGAGTGCTGCTAAGCATCTATTTGCCACTATCCAAGCCTGCTATTGCGACAATTACGCTGTTTGTGCTGGTCGGGCATTGGAATGCCTGGTTCGACGGACTCATTTATATGAATTCGCCTGCCAATTATCCGCTGCAGAGCTATCTGCAGACCGTCATTATTGAGGTTGATCCGTCTCTCGTGTCCAATACAGAGCTGATCAATTCCCAGCTTGTATCGGACCGCACGTTTAAGGCGGCACAAGTCTTTTTAGCAGCGCTGCCCGTATTGGCAATCTATCCGTTCCTGCAAAAGTATTTTATGAAGGGACTTGTCATGGGCAGCGTAAAAGGGTAATGCAGCTGTTGTGAGTGAGGGAGGCAGGCAGGTGAAGCTGCTGTCCTGGAGTTATGGGAACGGCGGGGGGATAGTGCTAGTGGCACCTGGCAGGTAGCTGGTGCAAGTGGCTGTTTGCTATGACATCCGGCATCTGGCAGGTAGCTGATGTTTAGCGAAACTGGGTAACGCTATTGGCGGCAAATGAGGTCTTTCTCCGATCTAATGAATATATAGCGTCTTATTAGGCGGTTTTCACAGTAATTGTAGTTTGTTTTCGCCCTTAACGTTATGTATCTTCACTAAAAGCTTCTAAGACTACATTCTAATCCATTAGTGTTATCCAGTTTCTTTAAAATCTTCACCATCGCACTTTTAGACTCTCGGACTGCCTTCAGTCTGCTGCTTTGCTCAAATTTCGTTGCATCCCAACAAAATATTAAAACAAACCTTGACACTTTAAAGATAATCATGATATATTATTTAAGTCACTCCAAACGAGTGGGATACATAACGGAACTTACTGGAACATAAGCAAGTATAAACACATAATATGTTTCTTATATGGAGGATTAGCTCAGCTGGGAGAGCATCTGCCTTACAAGCAGAGGGTCGGCGGTTCGATCCCGTCATCCTCCACCATAATTCCAAAAGGTTAGATTTACCGGGTCCCCGAAAAAGTAATCGGATAAGCGACCTGGAATACTCTTCACTTTTTTGGGTGAAATGACGCGGGGTGGAGCAGTTCGGCAGCTCGTCGGGCTCATAACCCGAAGGTCGCAGGTTCAAATCCTGCCCCCGCAACCAAAAAAAATCAAGCAAGACCGAATTGTTGTACGGAGCTGTGGTGTAGAGGCCTAACATGCCTGCCTGTCACGCAGGAGACCGCGAGTTCGAATCTCGTCAGCTCCGCCATTACAGCAACAATCGGGCTCGGTAGCTCAGTCGGTAGAGCAGAGGACTGAAAATCCTCGTGTCGGCGGTTCGATTCCGTCCCGAGCCACCACTTTGAAACTAAATATGCCGCTTTAGCTCAATTGGTAGAGCAACTGACTTGTAATCAGTAGGTTGGGGGTTCAAGTCCTCTAGGCGGCACCATTGCCATGGGAGATTAGCGAAGTGGCCAAACGCAGCAGACTGTAAATCTGTTCTCATCGAGTTCGGTGGTTCGAATCCATCATCTCCCACCATTTAGGGGCATAGTTTAAAGGTAGAACAAAGGTCTCCAAAACCTTTGGTGTGGGTTCGATTCCTGCTGCCCCTGCCAAAGAAGAGAATATTATTGTGGCGGTCGTGGCGAAGGGGTTAACGCACCGGATTGTGGCTCCGGCACTCGTGGGTTCAAGTCCCATCGATCGCCCCATACATACTGGGGATTAGCCAAGCGGTAAGGCAACGGACTTTGACTCCGTCATTCCAAGGTTCGAATCCTTGATCCCCAGCCATTTTGCGGAAGTGGCTCAGCGGTAGAGCATCGCCTTGCCAAGGCGAGGGTCGCGGGTTCGATTCCCGTCTTCCGCTCCATAGTCTATGGCGCCATAGCCAAGTGGTAAGGCAGAGCTCTGCAAAAGCTTTACCCCCAGTTCGAGTCTGGGTGGCGCCTCCACAACTATGACCAAGCAGTGAGAAATAAGCAAGACATGCGGCCTTAGCTCAGCTGGATAGAGCGTTTGACTACGAATCAAAAGGTCAGGAGTTCGAATCTCTTAGGCCGCGCCACCTTACCTTGAATGTGGCGGGTAAAGGGAGAGAATCAAATAGCAAGACACACATGCTGGTGTGGCGGAATGGCAGACGCGGCGGACTCAAAATCCGCTTCCGGCGACGGAGTGGGGGTTCAAGTCCCTTCACCAGCACCAACTACATATATTAAGCTCTCAGGATCATGCATCTTGAGGGCTTTTTTTGTATTTCAAGGGCCTCCTTCGGAGTATGAAGGATTAGAATAAGGAATGTTGAACGGTGTCGAAAGAAAAAACTTTAATACTAGCATACGAAAGGAACAAAGAACCAACGATTCTTGAAGGGGCGACTAGTTTGTATGCCGGGCAATAACATTCTCGTTTACACTCATTGACACGTAAACCGGTATCAAGAAAGACAAGCATGATCGCATAATTGCGTTGGCTGTTGAATGATTATTGGTCCGGTTCATTCAGGATCGACTGAAGCTGCTGTTCAATAAAGGTAGGAAGCGCAGGCTTTGTCAGCGTAATTGGCTTCAAACTTTTGGTCAGATTACGATCAAGGATGCCTTCTGAAAACAGAAATTTGAAATAATTGAAAAAGGATGCAGAAGTACCTCGATTCGGATATACTGAAAGCAGCAGATTTAATAACCCGGCCCAGAAGTATGTATCATTTTACGATAAGTAGGTGAGCGTTATCGCTAGTGAAATTGAACCGGTATTGTCCATTCGCGACTTGCGAATGAAATACGACGACCGTTATGTACTGAAAGGAATCGATCTTGACGTATACCCCGGCCAAATTATCGGCTATATCGGGGCGAACGGAGCGGGTAAAAGCACGACAGTCAAAATTATGCTCGGCCTTGTGCAAGGTTATACGGGCGAAGTGAGGCTTTTCGGGCGGGACATCGCCGACGGCGACGTCGGTTACAAGCGCCGGATCGGTTATGTTCCCGAGGTCGCCGAGCTTTACGACAGCTTAACTGCCCGCGAATATTTGACGTTTGTCGGCGAGCTGTACGGACTGGATAACGAACGATGTGACCGGAAGGCAAGGCGGCTCATGGAGCTGTTTCAATTGAAAGATGTGTACGAGGCGCGCATCGCTTCGTTTTCGAAAGGGATGCGGCAAAAAACGATGCTCGTGTCCAGCTTGCTGCACGATCCCGACCTGCTGTTTTTGGACGAGCCGCTAAGCGGTCTGGATGCGAACAGCGTTCTGATCGTGAAGGAACTGATGGCCCAGTTGGCCGCTGAGGGCAAAACGATTTTTTACTCGTCGCATATTATGGAGGTCGTGGAGAAAATAAGCAGCCGCATCGTGCTGCTGGCGGAAGGACAAATCGCCGCCGACGGCACGTTCGAGGAGCTGAAGGAGCGCTCCGAGGAAGGGACGCTGGAGGATATTTTCAATAGGCTGACCGGCTTTCATGAATTTAAGGCGATCGCGGAGCAATTCGTGTCGATCGTTCGGGAGGAGTAGCCTGGATGAACGATTTCGTGATGCTAAAGCTGCTGGATCGGTTTCAGCCGCTATTTGCGAAGCTTGGTGTTGACTATGGTGCGATGCGGCTTATATTGCGGATGAAGCTGACGATGGATCGACGCCGCGCTTCCACGTTGTTCAACGCTTCGAGCGGTGGAGCGGACGCTGAGAAGGAAACGAACCATTTTATCAAATCGATGCTGCTGTACGGTGTGATGGGTTTGCTGATCATGCCGGTGCTGCTGCTCGAACTGCCCCCGTTTTTTAAAATGACGATCGTGTTTGCCCTTTTGATGTTTATGATCATGATGGCGCTCATTTCCGATTTCTCCACTGTGCTGCTCGATTTGCGCGACAAAACGGTGCTGCTGACGAAGCCGGTGGCGCCGCGAACGGTGGCGATGGCCAAGCTCGTTCACATTGTCTTTTATTTGCTCGGCTTATCCGGCGCCTTTGCCGCCGCTCCGCTTGTGGCCATCGCGATTCGTCACGGGCTGCTTCATATGGCGCTGTTTGCCGTCGAGCTGCTCGGCGCGGTCGTGCTCGTGCTTACCTTTACCGCGCTTGTTTATTTGACGATGCTGCGGCTGTTCGACGGGGAGAAGCTGAAGGATATGATCAACTATGCGCAAATCGGCTTTTCCGTGGTGATGATGGTCGGCTATCAGTTTGCAATCCGGTCGTTCGAGTTCGCCAGCCTTGCGCCGGAATTCGAGCCGAAGCTGTGGCAACTGCTCGTGCCTCCGGTCTGGTTCGGGGCTCCGTTCGGCTGGCTGTCAGGCGGAGTCGAAGCGGGAGGCGGCGGCTTTGTCGCAACACTGTCGGCGATGGCGTTTGTGGTGCCGGTGCTGGCTCTCGTCGTGTACGTCAAACTGATGCCGACATTCGAAAACAGTTTACAAAAGCTGTCGCAGGCTGGAGCGGTGCGGACGAAAGGGAAGCGTAGGCTCGGTGATGCGCTGGCACGCGCCTTGACGACTCACGGGGAAGAGCGGACGTTTTTTCAGTTCGCCACTGCGATGATGGGAAAAGAGCGCGAGTTCAAGCTGAAGTCGTATCCGTCGGTTGCGCTCGGTATCGTCTTCCCGGTCATTTATTTGTTTATCGGAGCGGATGGTTTTTCCTTGGAAAGCTTGTCGACGGGACGGGGCTACCTGGCTATTTATTTGGCGATGCTGGCGATTCCTTCGGTCGTCATGATCCTGCGTTATGCTAGCGGCTACAAAGGAGCGTGGATTTACCAGGTTACGCCAGTACGCGATTACGGTCTTGCTCACCGGGGCACGCTGAAAGCTTTTCTGGTCAAGATGTACATGCCGTGCTTCTTGGTGGTCGGCATCTTCATGATCCTCGTCTTCGGGCTGCGCATCGTTCCCGATCTGGCTGTCGCGCTGCTTGCCTCGATGCTGTTTACCGTCATCTGCTGGCTGCCGGTACGCGAAGTTATGCCGTTTTCCGAGCCGTTTCAGACTGGACGAGGCAGCGATGCGCTGATGATCGTGCCGCTTATGCTGCTGCTGGGCGCGTTTGCCGGTGTGCACTACTTGTGCACGTTTTTCGACTTCGGCGTATGGCTGTATGGAGCTGTGCTTGCGGCTTTGAATGTGTGGGTGTGGCGCAACGGGTTTGGTGCCAGGCGGCGCGGAAGTGGTTAAGTTAGGGCTGTGTAGAGCAGAAGAGCCGTAAGGCTGTTCGAGGCTTCATCCGTGACGATATGCATTGATTCATGGCCTTCGGCCAGCCGCTGCAGCGTGGGGATGGACAGGAAATACCGGTCCAGCAGGAGCAGTGCTCCTACGAAGGTGCGAGCGGCGACGAAGGCCTGCTCGATCATGAGAGCTCTGGCGCTGATCGGCGTCACTAGTCCAGCGGAAGATGGTTTTCATGCCGTCCTGCAGGTTGATGAACAAGGGCAGGCAGAACCAAGTGTGCGGAGTGTCCCCAGAATGCTGATGATACCGAACAGATGACCAAAGATATATTCGCCCCTTGGAGACATTTTCGGATTCCTGATGCAACTTCTTCACGCCCGGCATATGCGGTCCTTCCTTGGCCTGCTTTACGCCTTCGCCGACGAATACGATCCGTCCGTGCACACGCAGAAGCGGTAACGACTTCCTGCCAGGCTCGTTCGATTGGGTTATTTTTTTATGCAACCATTTTCATTGAGAACTTTTCACTGTCCAGTTATCAAAGATGTCTTTTATATTTTGTTTATTGATTTGAATCATAAAATATATAGAAGATGAGTAAGTAAAAAAATCTTATAAAGTCATATCAGCGCCCACAAACCTACATTGGTTGTGGTTTTTTTGTTTATAAGGCCAGAAGTTAATCGCTGCTTCATGGATTTTTAGAACAAGAAGTATCAGTCAATGACCATTGACGAACAAATTGACTACGTTATTTTTAGAAAAATGATATAGGATCAGAAGGATAAAGATGGAAGTTAGAGAATTTGTAATTATGAGTCGATAAACCTAGAAAATAGTTCTAAAGGTTTAGAGTGATGAACATTTCAAGGAGGAGATCGAAATGAGAGGGGTGCTGAAGATGAGCAGTAAAAAAGTTGGCGCAAACGCCAAAACGAATATTGAACAACAGGCGGAAAAAAGAGAGAAGCAGGAGAAAGAAGTTGTCGCTAAAATTATCGACAATTATCAAGGGATCGCAGAATCACTTGCCAAGCAGCTTAAACTCAGTACACCGAACCATGATTTGACTACCGGCACCTATCGTGAGGAAGTATGGATGTCGTTATTTGCACAAATTGTGCCGCGAAAATTTTGTCTGGAGCAAGGTGTGTTCATCATCGATTCGGATGGTCAAATCTCAAATGAAGTCGACATTGCCATTTTTGACGAAATGTACACACCTTATATTTTTAATTATGGGAAAATAAAGTTCATCCCAATCGAAGCCGTTGCTGTAGCCGTACAGTGCAAGAGTACGAAGATAAAAGGAGCCAAAGATTGGGCAAAATCGATAGTCAAATTAAAAACATCGTTAAGCTCCATTGTCCGCATTCACAACGGTTTAGTGGACAACAGTTTGGATTTCGCCTATCAAAAGTTTGTCACCGAGCACGCCGGAAAGAAAGGCAACGAACAAGAAAATGCCCGATTCTCGCAGGCAAAGTCCCAAACATCCACAAGGCCTATTTTAATTCTGTGTGCACTTCTCGAGGACGGTGTCACGGAAGCATTAAAGGAGAAAAATAGTCTCTTCGACATCGTCCTGAATGTAGATAAGGAAGGCATACTCACGAAAACGATCCCTGACGAGGAAGCCACCTATCATGAATGGTACAGGAAGCTCAACCATCATGATTGGGACCGATACGGTGAACAAAGCGATAAATATGAAAAAATAGCAGATGTGCAAAAAAGGGTAGAAGGCACGCTATCGATGCTAAGAATCGAAGAAAAACCTGAGACCGTTACCGATACGGAGAACGTCGTGTTATCTCTTACCTTCCAGTTGAACCAAATGCTAATGCTGATTAATAATCCGATCTTCTTCCCGCATCAGGCATATGTGAACATGTTCCGGAAAAATTTGAACAAAAGGCCAAAGAAAGGGGAAGGTCAATGATTCTGGCCATGTACGATGTTAGTGGTATACAGGAATATATTATTTCATCCAGCCGCATGAGGGAGAATATTAGCGCTTCCAGAATTGTCGGGGAGTTATTGAAAGCTTAAGGCTTTGTTCTCTTGCTCTTTGGTGCGAAGCTCTTTCTGCAGCTTGTCTGCCTGGGCGGGAACGCCACCATCGGCCTGCATGCAAGCATCCCGCCAGGCCTCTACCTGCTCGACGTATAACCCTTTTGTCCGGTAGTACTAAGAGGACACGAGTATGATTTTCGACGCTTGATTTCGATTGGGACGAGGAGCATCTGGAAGCAAAGTATCCAGTTTTGTGGGAAAAGTTCGAGACTCTCCATTAACGTAAAATGATAGGTGACATGACATCATCACGTCTTGAAGAATAACTCGAAAAAAGAAGGCGGGCACATGGATTTGGAACTGAATTTCGATAATCTCGAAATAGAAGAAACGGCCTATCACGATTTGAAACGAATTGACCAGAGTACGATACTATTGAATTTCTAAATAGTTTAGGGACAGAGGTCGATCAGCAGCACTAATCGATTATTTCTGTGCGCTTGCAGGTGTCGAACACATCAATGCGTTTACCGTCGGTTATTCTTCTCTATTAAAAAATCTACATATCGTCAAGGCGTTTCCAAATTTGCATTTTCTCAATGTCCATGGAAGTAAAATCACGCCACTGAATGGACTAGTGCTTCTTCCCATAAAACTTCAACATTTAGGCACATAGAGCTTTTCCTTTGTATGTCCTGAAATGCTCCCTGTCAAGTAGACAGACTAAAAAAATCATTCAAGTCCCTTCACCAGCACCAACTACATACACTAAGCTCTCAGGATCACGATCTTGAGGGCTTTTTTTGCGTTTTGTCTAGCACTAAGTTGCTTTGTATTTGCCAGGCGAGATGCCTGTTTGCTTGGTAAAGGTACGAATAAAATTTGAATAATTTTTAAACCCGGATAAATAACATGTATCGGTAACGCTTTGACCTTCAAGTAAGTATTGCTTAGCTAGGGCTATGCGTTTTTCTATAATGTACTGTTGTAAAGTTAGTCCTGTAATCTGTTTGAATTTCCTGCTAATGTACGTCCCATTTAAATATAATTTGTCTGAAAGCATTTTTAGTGTAATGGGTTCAGTAATATTGGTTTCAATTAGCTCAAAAATATCAGAAAGCAGCTTGGGCATAATGTTAGGTGATCGTTCCACTTTATCATTTTGCATCGCTTTATTAACTAAAAGTAACAGTTGAGATATATAGCAACGAGTTAAGATATCATCACCGTATTTATTAGAGTGAATAACCGCTTTAAGCTTTTGCGTTAACATAAGAAATTCGTTTATTTCGGGATCACTTAGAGTTGTAATATGATTTCGTTCTTTTAGATTGCCACTAAAACAACGATGCAAGTCAGTTTGCAGAGTAGAGAGTTGTTCGAGAAAGGGTAGCTTTAGGTTAATTGCAATTCTTTCATATAATGAGGAGTCAAGGCAATCGGCACGATGAAATTCATCGGGACGTATAGTAAGAATATTTCCTCTCGTAAGCTTGTAGCAGGAATGCTCAACATAAAAATTGACATTACCTTGTAAAAATAAATAAATTTCATAGCCATTATGGCGATGAAACACGCTTTTGTAATTGCAACTGCTCATATGCAAGAGGAGTACATCCTCTGTAACAGGATCATAAAGATAGTCTATCATCTATTTTATCTCCCTTAATGAAATAGTCGCTTTACGCAATAAATTATGCTACATCTGCAAGGAAATTTCAATAAAAGATCATTATACTATTGCATAAAGTAGGGAGGGATGAATGTGCAACATAAAATGAAAGTAAAGTGGGGTAGCTTGCAGCGTAAAAATGTAATGATATTATCGGTTTTATTGTTAATACCAGTGTTAATTGTTTCTATCGTCAACTTTAGCATTCTATATACGCGCAATATAAGTACGATAGAAAGCGATTTGACGATTGAATCAGAGCAAAAGCTAGAGCTCATGCGAACTCAATTGGTTTCAATGCACATGTTAATTAATAAGCAAAGGTTGAACCATATATTCTCCACTCGCAATCTGATAGAAGCCGATGAGCATGAAACGTTTTTTGCTATAACTAACGAACTGAAAGATTCAATGCTATCGACATCTTTTTTTAGCAATATTAGCTATTACAATCGCGAAGCGGGATTGGTTTATACGTCTACTACTGTAAAAGCAGTGTCCGAGTTTTTCGGACAAATAAGCCAGCCTTCTTTAACAAGACTTCCATATCATCGTTCCTCGTTGGAATTACAAGCGGCAGGCTTCCATAGCTTGCAGCAAAAAGGCAATCACATACGATCAATTCGCGTTCGTCAAGCTGATGGTGTGGACGGTGTATTGTTTGCGATACCTTTAGAGCTATTAACGGATGCTCCCCCCGCATCCTATTTATTGTTTATCGTATCAGACAAATCGCTATCGAATATATGGGGAGGGAAAGATGGAATTTCCAGTCTTATTACATATAATGACGTACCCATTTATTCATCCGATAATGCTATTAGAGAAGCAATATTTAATGAGGAGTTTTTAGATGGTCAAGAAGACACAATAAGCTCAAGCGGACCTGTGTATACCTATTCACAGGACGGCATTGCTGTAAAGTGGATGTTAGAAAAGAAGCTAATTATGGAACGTCAGTTGCCTATTATATTACTTGAAACATTAGTGACATTTGGAGTAATAACAGTGAGCTTTATATTAGTGCTCTATTTCACCAGAAAAAGCTACGAACCGATCCAACAAATTATTCGACGCTTATCAAGCCCTGCTAACGCTGCGCATGAACGAATGATTGATGAGTTTAAGTACATTAATTATGCGATAGACGATCTAATTAATTCTAAGCAGACGTTAGAGGAATCATCGAAGGAGCTTCATCGCGAACGATATTTATACAAAATATTAGTGAATGATTTAACTCCTGAAAGTTCATTGTACGAAGCATGTCTAGCGGAGGGTATTCGAGTAGATCGACGCTGGTTTGCATGCTTAGTAATGGATAATACTGTTGAAAATAATGATTTGTTTGATATGTTGAGATCTAATGAAGCTAAGGCGATTGAAAAAATAGACTTTTACTCAATCTATATTGAAAAAAATAAATATTTGTTTTTAATCGCATCAGATTGGCAGAAAGAGGAGCTTGAGGTTTGGTTATCCGAGCTTCGCGCCAACGAGGCGAATGTAGTTGTTAGCAACATCGTTGAGGGCGTAAACAATATTCGTAAGGCGTATGAAAGTGTATCTTCTTTTAATGGTACTTTTTCAGATGAATCGGAGCTTTCTCCCAAGTACCCAATACTTGAATTAATGGCGCTGCAAGAAGCAATTGAAACGGAAAATCATAATAAATTAGAATTTTCCATTGATATGATTAAGCAAGCGATCAGTTGTAATAATGAATCGATGCGTGGTGCTATTCTAATGGCTACCTGTACGATTATATGTCGAGGAGATCTTGAGAAGGCGAAGGCTTTAATTAGTGAGCTGTTTATAGCTGATGTTGAGACAACTCATCTGGTGATGGATTCCTGGAAATCCTCATTACTGGATCAAGAAACTGTAGAGAGGGTATCAAGACGCAAGATTCCTCGTAATTTGCACAATATAATCAAATATTTAAACGACAATTATACTTCCCCGAACTTTTCTATTAAATACATGGCGGCAGAATTCGGTACCTCTCCCTCTAATCTGAGTCATCAATTCAAGAAGGCAACAGGACAAACATTATCTAATGTACTTGACGAAATGCGCATCCAGCAAGCTGAGAAGATGCTTGCGGAGGGTGAGCAAATTAATAACGTAGCTAAAAAGCTCGGGTATAGCACAACGCCTGTATTTACTGAAAAATTTAAGCGCTTACGAGGGGTTACGCCAAGTGTGTATCGCAATCGATATCAATATGAAGTAAATGATAGCATCTGATATTTGAAAACCGTCAATTTATTCAATTACGTATATAAATATAAAATTATCCGATGTTTCATTCAAATTTTCGGCGTTTCCATGCTCGATTATGCTACCTAAAATGATTACAAGGCCATTGCTTATATGGCTGAGAAAAATTGAATGAGAAAGGGGACACGTAATATGAAAATGACACAGCTTTTTACAACGGCACTGGCGGGATGCTTAATAACAGTTGCTTTAGCTGGGTGTGCGGGAGGGGGGAATAATGATAATAACAGTTCTAAGAACACGAACCAATCTGCTAGCTCGGAAAAGGTAAAACTAACAGCTTTAGTTGTAAAGCATAGTCTGACTAAAGATGTGAACACGATGCAATGGCTGAATGACCTACAGGATTCTGTTGGTGTTGAAATCGAATGGCAGCAAATTTCAGCGGATTGGGATCAGAAAAAAAGTGTATTATTTGCAAGTGGCGAAATACCAGATCTATTATTTAATGCGACAACTGATGCTGATTATGTGCAATATCAAGGGTTATTTGAGGATTTAAGTCCACTCATAAATGAAAGCGCTACAAATATTAGTCAAATGTTCAACGACCATCCTGAAGCAAAGGTACTCGCTGAAACGATAGATGGGAAAATCTATGGAGTACCAAGATACAGATCGGTATGGCCTGACACAAGTCCGACTATGTTCATTAATAAAACATGGTTGGACAATCTTGGTTTAGAGCTGCCAACTACTTGGGATGAGTTAGAGGACGTTCTTATTGCCTTCCGTGATGGCGATCCGAACCAAAATGGAGACACAACAGATGAGATACCAATGGACTTTGACAAAATAACCTCGTCATATTCTCCCAGATTATTGTTGGGAAGCTTAGGATTACCTTTAAGCAACTATACGCAAAATGGTTATTTTGTTGAAGACGGCATAGTAAAGAACTTTTTGATTGATGATCGATTCAAAACGTTGATGATTTATTTGCAAAAGCTGTATAAAGAAGGATTAATTAATCAGGAAGTTATTACGCAGGACTACTCGAAGTATCAATCATTAGCTCGTGGCGATGGTAATATTGCTAAAGTTGGTTTTACATGGGGATGGGAAAGTGGAGATCGATTCGGTAATGAGCTGCGAAGTCAATACGTTGCACTACCACAGCTAAAGCAGCACTCCGATTCAACTCATGAATTGTACTGGAGCTACGATCATTATCAAATCGGCTACTCAGGCAATGCGGTGGCAATGAGCAGTAAAACGAAGAACAAAGAAGCCGCAATGAAATTCATTGATGCAATGTATGATGAGAAAACAAGTATTGAAGTGTTGTTCGGTGGTATGAATGATACGGACAAGGGAATTAAAGATAATGGTGACGGCACATATCAAGTACTTCCTCCTGCGGATGCGCAGCTTGACCCAGGCACATGGAAGTGGACGAACTCACTTGCCGATATGGGAGCATTCTACATTCGTGATGAGATGAAGCAAAAGTTAACGCTTGGGGAAGACATGCAGCGAGTAGTTGAAGAAAAATCAACGTACGATCAGTTGTTAGCTAAAGCCGATGTAAGAATTAATGTCTATCCACAAGGTTTTATGAAATACAGTCAAGAGGACATCAACATACTTGCAATGAATCAAGCGAACATCAATCATATTACAGATCAGAGCTGGGCGATCTGGATGACAGATGCTAGTAAAGATATTGAAGCGGAATGGAATGACTATGTTAAACAGGTCAACAATGTAGGAATGAAACAAAACCTTGAAATTCGTCAGAAAGCCTATGAGGCGTATTTAGCTCAATTATAATAAGTATGCCTAAAGGATAGGAAGGAGATTTTGCTGTGTATCAAGCAGATGCAAAAGGAAGTAAGCTAAATCTGGCGCGACGTACACGCATTGCTGGTCTATCCATCTGGAGAGATTGGCAGCTTTGGGCAATGTTATTGCCAGCAGCTATCTATATTATCATTTTTTGCTACGGGCCGATGTATGGCTTGCAGTTAGCGTTTCGCGACTATGATTTTAGTAAGGGAATAACAGGCGGTAATTGGGTGGGCTTAAAATATTTTATGCAATATTTTGAGAGCCCAATGTTCTGGCCAACTATGCGCAACACATTTATTATTTCCTTATTTTCGCTTATTTGCGGCTTCCCGATTCCGATTTTGTTGGCAATAGTTATAAATTCCATTCGTAAACAGGCATTTAAGCGAATAGTTCAGACAACGCTCTACTTACCATACTTCATTTCTATTGTAGTAATGGTTGCTCTTCTACAAATCATGCTTTCGCCTACAACGGGGCTGTTTAGCAATGCACTAAAAGCCATGCATCTCATTCCACAGGACATGAATTTATTAGGGAGTTCCTCTGCCTTCGTCTGGGTATATGTTCTATCAGGCATCTGGCAGATGGCTGGCTGGAACAGCATTATTTTTCTTGCAGCTCTATCAGCGGTAGACAGAAACTTATATGATGCGAGTCAAGTAGACGGAGCGAATAAGTGGCAGCAAGTGCGGCATATAGAAATTCCTTCGATCTTACCGACAATTATTATTCTGCTAATTATGAATATGGGAACGATCTTGAGTGTTGGCTTTGAAAAGACATTTCTGATGCAAAATGCACTGAACAAGTCGGTGTCCGAGGTGATTTCCACTTATGTATTTAATGTAGGAATTATGTCCGGACAATTCAGTTTTGGTTCGGCTGTCGGACTGTTTAATACACTTATTAATTTCTTATTTTTGATACTAGCCAATCAGTTAGCAAAACGTGCGGCAAACATTAGCTTGGTTTAAAAGGGTGTGATAATATGAGTAGTCCTAATGTCGGATCATTGCTTCATCAACCCAATGTTGCTGACAAAGCCTTCCACATTGTTGTTGGAATTATAGCAATTTCTGCATTTTTAATTGTCGCTTATCCGTTGTTTTTTATTATAATAGCCTC
Organism: Paenibacillus montaniterrae; assembly: GCF_018403185.1. Lineage (GTDB taxonomy): Bacteria > Bacillota > Bacilli > Paenibacillales > Paenibacillaceae > Pristimantibacillus > Pristimantibacillus montaniterrae. The sequence goes on along the minus strand of NZ_BOSE01000014.1, from coordinate 53,389 downwards.
GTTTAGCGACCCTGCTTTGGTAAGTCAGGGGAAGGTGGTTTTGCTTCCGAAAAATATTAGCTGGTACGGCTATCAGCAGATATTTAAAAATGAGCAAATTTGGATTGGTTACAGAAATACAATCATTTATTCAGTTGTTGGTACATTGCTGAATTTGGCAGTAACCCTTCCAGCCGCATATTCCCTTTCAAGACGAGCATTTCGTCCACGTAAAGTGGTAATGACATTGTTTGTATTTACGATGTATTTTAGTGGTGGTATGGTGCCAACGTATATGCTAGTAAAGAGCTTAAATCTGCTCAATACGCCTTGGATTATGATTGTTATTGGTGCAGTAAGCGTATACAATTTAATTATTACTCGAACATTTTTCGAAAGCTCGATTCCAGACGAACTGTATGAGGCAGCAGTATTAGATGGTTGTTCGCATTTTAGATACTTTGCGACCATTGTATTGCCACTATCCAAAGCAGTAATTGCTGTTATCATGCTTTATTATTTAGTTGGTCACTGGAATAGCTTCTTTTCTCCTTTGCTTTATTTGAACAGCGATTCACTCCAGCCATTACAGATAGTATTACGCAACATTTTACTTTCCAATCAAGCTATGGCGGGAGCAAGTGAAGGAGCAAGCGCTTATGCACAGCAACTCGCAGATCAGATAAAGTACGGTGTTATTATTGTATCTACGATACCAGTGCTTTGCGCGTATCCATTTATTCAAAAGTACTTTGAACAAGGCGTTATGATTGGTGCTGTAAAAGGCTAATCCGCTATGAAAAATACCACCTGGCAGCTAGCAGCCAGGTGGTATTTTTCATAGCGGATTATTCACACCACATTTTAATCCCCTGCAACAGGAGTAGAGGGCGCATCAGTCGCTCGACTGACCTTAAATCCGGAAACGAGCAGGAGGAGCAAAAATCCTACGGCGACGCCCCACAAAACGTAGGCGTTCGAGCTAACCGCATCCAGTCCGCCGAAGTACATCAGTTCCCGCAACCCTCCCGCTGCGAAGCGCAGTGGTGTCCACGAATAGATCCAATCTCGCGTCGTCTGTGTCAAGAACTCAGGAGCCATGTTCAGCAGCGGCATGGAGAAGAACATTAACAGGACGAGCAGAGGCATAGACCGGAATCCGATCCAATTGAGCAATGAAGATTGCAACAAGAAGAACGCTGATCCAGCCAACCATAAGAACAACCAAGTCTCCCTCGCGTTCGCCAGTTCCATGCCGTACCACGAGGAAGCCATCCATACGGTGAAGCCCGACGCTATGCAGGCGGTCGCAAGTCCTACGATAGCTTGCAGCACGTTCACTGTCCATCTCCTTGAACCCGCGGCGACCGCCTTCTGGCTAGCGAGGAACAAAACTATCCCGGTCACCAGACTGCCGATCCACATGATCTGGGTCAGTAACCCCGGCGCATTCCCCGACGCATTATTCACTCCCGGTGGATGCACGACTTCCTCCTGAACGGTCACCGGTGTCATTAAAGCTGCAGCCGATTCAACAGGAATTTGCTCCGTTTGCTGTCCGATCTGCTCGAGCAGCAGCTGCAACAGTTCCTCGCTTATCATTTGCATCGCTTGCCTCATAGCCTGTCTTACGACCAACGAGGCTTGGCTGTTCATCCCTTCGTTGGCGATGATCTTCACATTAGGATGAATCGGCGAGGGGGTGGCTAACGAGAGCAAACCGCTGCTCAGATCCGCCGGAATGACCATCACTCCGTAATATTCGCGGTTATCCAGCCCTTCCCGAGCCGTTTCCTCGGAATCCACGAGATGCCAGACGAACGGCATTGCCGGGTCTGACAGCAACTTTTCCCGAATCATTTCTCCAACCGAAATCGTTCCTCCTGTTGGAAGTTCCGCCGGCTGGTCAAGGACAACGAGGGCCACCGGGAGCTCCTTAGGCTTCGATCCAAGCACCGACCCCATCATCGCTACCCCGAATACGATCAACACGATCAGGACGAGCGCTAATCCAAGCCACATCATTTTTTGTGTCAGTATTTTCATGATCCTCTCCCCATCGTCGTACTCGTGAAGCGAAAGACATCGCCGAAATGAAATTCGGCGATGTCTTTCTTTAGATTCAGCTGCAAAATCTAACTTCAAAATCTACTATTCGTATTTTTTCGTTTTTCTTCCGGCAAAATGGCCTCGATTACGTCCCAATGCTCCGCGATCTTTCCATCCTGTACGCGGAACAAATCGTAGAAGGCAGTAGGTTGACCATCAAATAGACCTTCACTCACGGCAAGAACAAAATCACCTTGTCCAATGACTTGATGGACATGCGTATATTGAAACTCAACTTTTCTTTGCTTCAGCGCCTGCAAAGCAGCGTAAAGACCAGAAAGGCCGTCTGCAATATGTGGACTATGCTGAATGTAGCTATCTCCATCAAAGTAAGTGTGAAGCAAGTCAGGGTTCTTCCCGAGCAAGATGTTCTCTACATAGCTTTTGACAAATGCTTTGTTGGCCTCCGTCTTGTCGATATCCTTAATCGTCACCGGTCCGTCAATCATCGTATGATTGCTTGGTGTTTTCTCCACCATCTCCTGCAAATTATCCCAATGTTCAACGATGAGTCCATTCTCAAAACGGAAGATATCAAATACGATTTTAGGGCCGTGAAAATCATATACAGAATGTAGTGCCACAACATTTCCGTCGACTAAAGTCCGCTTAATGCTTACCTTAGTACCAATCTCTTTTAAATGATCCAGTGCGCCAAGCATGGCGTCACGACCGTCGATTAAAGCCTGGTTGTGCTGAATATATTGATCTGGATGAACGTAAGCCGTAATCGCTTCGGGGTTGCCGCTCTCGAAGCTTTCCAGGACGGCGACTGCCTTGCGAACAAGCTCATTTTGCTGGTTAGATGTCATTGAAATATCCTCCTTGGAAATTTTTTGGTCATTAGATAAATAATGAACAGTACGTTGTTTATTTATCTGATGCTCATTATAATAGAGGTTAATATAACACTCAATATTCAATATTTTTAGTTATGATGGATAACAGACAACTAATAAAACGTTGTCGCTTAACGACCTAAAAAATTTGGGGGAATGAAAATAATGAATAAGAAAACCGACTTAAGAATACTGCGCACGAAACAGTCGATTCGAAAGGCGTTTTATGAGCTTATTCAGGAAAAAGGATACGAGGCGATAACGGTTCAGGATATTGCCGATCGGGCTATGATCAATCGAAATACGTTTTATCTCCACTACCAAAACAAGCCTGATTTATTAGATACATGTATGAATGAACTGTTAAGCGATTTAAAGGACGCCATTCTTCTTTGTCCGATCAGCATGAATCCTTTCAGCATTTCTCTACTCGAGACGGTTATGCAAACTGTACTGGAGCATATTTCTCTAAATATGATTTTTTACCGTTCCATGTTAATTGAAGAGAATCGAATCTATCCGTTTCAAGCGAAAATGGAGCATATCGTTAAAGATAAATTAATTGAGGGGTGGAAACTTGACCAGCAAAACTCCCCATTAGCGATATCCAAGGAATTGCTGATCGAATACCTCGGATCTGCTTTTATGGGAATTGTAATTTGGTGGATTAAAAACGATAAGCCCCTTTCTGCAAGTGAGGTTTCAGCTCAGTTTAGTAAAATCGTTGCCTATGGGCACTTAAGAGCTGCCGGCATCGACGTAGAGGAATAAAATCAGCGAGAGTAGAGGTGGAGGAGGAGAAACACTAAGTGAGATTGACATATCGCAAAATGTAGATATAATAAAAGGCATGGATCCAATTGAAGTGTTCAAAGCGTTGTCTAACGAGTCGAGATTACAAATTTTACAGTGGCTTAAGGAGCCCGAAAAACATTTTGTGCCCCATGAAGGAGTGGATATGAGGAAAATCGGGGTGTGTGTCAGTCAAGTGACGGATAAGTTGAACATGACACAGTCGACAGCGTCACAGTATTTGTCCATTCTACAACGGGCCGGATTGATTCGAACCGAGCGGATTGGCAAGTACACGTACTACAAGCGAGACGAAGAGAAGATCAGCGAGTTGGCTGCATATTTGAACCAGAAACTCTAATCTAAACTGAATACCTCAAACGTATTCAGTTTTTTTTGATCAAACATATCGACATATTACGATATGTATATTCGTTGAACGGGTCCTCATATTGATAACTATTAAATAACAAAAAGGAGAAGTGAATGCATTGTCTAATACGTGGAAAGTCTATTTATTGGCATTAGTTACTTTTTTGGTGGGTACATCAGAGTACGTTATTTCCGGCATTTTGGATAAGATCTCGGATACAATGGGGATTTCCGTTACTTCTGCGGGGCAGTTAGTCACGATTTTTTCCTTTGTATACGCGATTGGCACCCCGATTCTTATGGCGTTGACTGCTAAGGTGGAAAGACATAAACTGCTGGTTTGGGCGCTAGGCATCTTCGTAATTGGGAATATACTGTCATTCGCTTTGCCTGGCTACGCATCGTTTCTCGCAGCTCGCGTCATCATGGCTCTAGGCGCGGGAATGGTCGTGGTAACCGCTTTGGACATCGCCGCGAAAATTGCCGCCCCAGGCAAACAAGCCAGCGCGATTGCTACAGTGGTGATGGGCTTTACCGCTTCCTTGATTATCGGCGTGCCGCTTGGACGTATCGTTGCAGCTCAACTCGGATGGAAAGCTGTTTTTGGTATATTGGCACTAGCCGGTCTGGCGGCTATGTTCGTTCTGTACGCCATCATCCCTCGAGTTCAAGGCGATAAACCGATTCCGCTGTCAAAACAACTTGCCTTCTTGAAAAACGGAAACGTAGCGCTAGGGCTGGCGATTACCTTTTTCTGGCTTGGTGGATACTCGATCGCCTACACCTACATTTCACCGTATCTACTTAATGTTGCCAGATTGAAGGAAGGGATACTGAGCGGAGTGCTTTTGGCTTTCGGCATCGCTAGCCTGCTCGGATCGAAATTCGGAGGTTTCAGCACGGATAAATGGGGCGTATTCCCGACGCTGTCAGGGGGAATGCTCTTGCATGTCATAGCGCTGCTTCTCCTATCACTAACTGTTACCTATACGCATTCGTGGCTGCCGATCGTCATCCTCCTGATCTTATGGTCGTTTGCGGCATGGTCCTCCGGTCCAACGCAACAAGTCAATCTGGTTCGGATTGAACCGAATTATTCTGGAATTATGCTGAGCCTGAACCAATCCATGATGCAATTGTCCATGGCTGCGGGTGCTGCAATTGGAGGCGTGATGGTCGACCGTGTGTCTTTGTCATCCATTACATGGGTCGGGATGGTTGGAGTCGCTATTGCGATCGTGGTGGTGTCGTTCTTGAGGATGCGAATGAGTGCCGGCCGTCAACGTACCGCAGAGTATTCCGGATAAGTTGCCATTTTAAAAGCCAAAGGGAGCGTTGAACTAAAGCGATCCCTTTGGCTTGTTTATCCTCTTGTGTTTTCCTTGTTCGCTGTCCCTGCACATTGGCTAGAACTACTCCAGAAAGGATGAGAACTTGCGTTAAGGTAATCGAGGCTGCAATCATGCGTTTCATTGAGGTGAAGCAGCATCCCGATTAGAACGAAGGAGACCACATAAACGGTGTCGCGGAACGTAATCTTCGCCAAAGCGTAAGACAAAGTTGCTCCAGTAAAGGGCTGCGCAAAACAAGAGAAGCAAATAAGTTTGCGAGCAGCGGTGAAGTAGATGTCACAATCCGACATTCATAACTTAGTTTGTTTAATAGACAAACTAAGTTATGAATGTTATCATTACACCAAGACAACCTAAACTTTTCCTCATACATTTTAAAGGAGGCTAAAGCCATCATGGATCAAAATGTTAAGCAGGCGACGATACTTAAAGGAGAAACCTCGCTTGGGATTGAATTTGGATCTACAAGAATTAAGGCTGTACTGATTGATTACAATTTTGAAATAATCGCTTCCAGCACTTATGAATGGGAAAATCAATTGATTGACGGTTATTGGACTTACAATTTCAACGAAATAATCAATGGGTTGCAAGAAACCTATCACCTATTAAAGCAAGAAATTGAAAATAATTATGGCGTAATCCTGCAAAAAATCGGTTCAATCGGATGTTCTGCTATGATGCAGGGCTATATTGTACTTGACCAAGCAGGCGAGCCATTGGTTCCATTTCGTACATGGCGCAATATTACAACGAGTACAGCTGCATCGGTGCTAACCGAGAAATTCCAATTTAAAATTCCTCAGCGCTGGAGCATCGCACATTTGTATCAAGCGATTTTAAACGATGAAGATCATATCACTAGCATAGATTATCTTACAACGTTGTCGGGTTACGTACATTGGCTGTTGACTGGCAGCAAGGCACTTGGAATAGGGGATGCTTCTGGTATGTTTCCAATCGATGAATCTGCACAGCAATATAATGAAAAAATGATGAAGCAATTCGACGAACTAATTGCCGATAAAGGCTACCCGTGGAATCTCAAAGATATTTTGCCTAAGGTTCATACCGCGGGTGAGCATGCCGGGTATCTCACTGAAGCAGGTGCAAGGCTATTAGATCCATCAGGCAGCTTGCAAAATGGCATTCCGCTATGTCCCCCAGAAGGTGATGGCGCAACAGGCATGGTTGCTACGAATAGCGTTAAAAAGCGTACCGGTAATATCTCCGTAGGCACATCGATTTTTGCGATGTTTGTACTGGAGAAAGATTTATCTACGGTGTATCCTGAGATTGACATCATGTCAACACCTGATGGCAGCCCCGTCGGTATGACTTTTGCTAACAACTGCTCCAGCGATATTAATGCATGGGTCAGATTGTTTTGCGAATCTTATGAAGCAATGGGAATAAAACCTGATACAAACCAGATATTCAGTGTATTGTTCAATAAAGCACTGGAAGCTGACGCCGACGGAGGTGGCTTGCTAAGCTACGGCTACTATTCAGGCGAGAGCATTACCGGGCTAGCACAAGGTCGTCCACTGTTCGTTCGTTCCCCAGAAAGCCGCTTCAATTTGGCTAACTTTATGAGAACACATTTTTATACCGCATTTGCTGCGCTAAGGCTCGGAATGGATATTTTGACACTGAAAGAGCATATAACGATTGATGGTATTTTGGCACATGGCGGGTTGTTCAAAACGCCCCTTGTCGGTCAAAAAATGTGTGCCGCAGCACTGAATGTTCCTGTTTCGGTCATGTCTACAGCTGGAGAGGGTGGCGCATGGGGGATGGCAATTTTGGCATCCTATATGATTAACAAGGAACAGCACGAGAGCTTGGTAGATTATCTTACCACTAAAGTATTTAATGATGCAGAAGTACAAGAGGTTTACCCAGACAGCGCAGATGTGGATGGCTTTGCTTTGTTTATGGAGCGATACACAGAAGGGCTGGTAATTGAGCAGGCGGCGGTAGATTATTTTGTAGAAAACTGGAAGAAATGATACCCAACAAAAGCAACCTCCTGGAACAATGCGCGCCGGATGGCAATCATCCGCAAAGCATAAGTGTTCGACTTTCTGGCTTGGTGGATACTCGATCGCCTACACCTACATTTCACCATATCTACTTAATGTTGCCGGATTGAAGGAAGGGATAATGAGCGGAGTGCTGTTGGCTGTTGGCTTTCGGCATCGCTAGCCTGCTCGGATCGAAATTCGGCGGTTTCAGCACGGATAAATGGGGCGTATTCCCGACGCTGTCAGGGGGAATGCTCTTGCACGTCATAGCGCTGCTTCTCCTTTCTCTAACCGTTACCTATACGCATTCGTGGCTGCTGCACCTGATTGAAACCGACTATCATGCATCATCTTCTGCTTTTCGGAAGATGATGCATGATTATAGGTATCAAAACAAATACGCCCTTTACATTTGAACGATATGGTGCTAATATTGATTTCGATAGTTATAGAACTGCAGAAGATGTGCGGGGAGGTGGATACAGTGGGAGAAAATCAAGAAGATATCGGGCAAGCGGTTAAAGTGTACAAAGCTTTGGGGGAGCCAACCCGCTTGAAAATCGCTTTACTGCTCGCGAAGGAGAGTAATTTATGCTTCACGGCTGTCGGCGAAAGGCTTGAAACGGTTGCAGGCTCGACGCTATCGCATCATTTAAAGCAATTGACGGACTCTGGCTTGATTGATTCTCGCAAGAATGGATCGTTTATTCACTATAACGTCAATCGAAAAGTAGCGGAAAAATTTGCGCCATTTTTGTTGGCGTAATTTTTTTCAAAATCATTTCTATATTTTTAGAACAGTAGAAACGATGGAATTCATTATCCCTAATCCAATATTAAGAAGGAGAGAATAGCTATGAGCGGTATAAGCAGTCAAACAAATACAATGGAGATTGGAATGAGCACCTTTCTCCATGCAAATCCCGGAAATGGCGGTGTCTCGCATGCCGAGAGGCTGCGCCAAGCAATCGAAGAAATCCAATTGGCAGATCAGGTCGGCCTTGACGTCTATGCCATCGGCGAGCATCATCGGATCGAATACACAAGCTCCTCGCCAGCTGTCATTCTGGCAGCAGCTGCAGCTACAACGAAGCGGATCCGGCTCTCGAGCGCTGTAACGGTGCTATCTTCAGACGATCCGGTGCGGGTATATCAGGACTTTGCAACGTTGGACGGTCTGTCGAATGGGCGAGCGGAGATCATGGCCGGACGGGGTTCGTTCATCGAATCGTTCCCACTATTCGGCTATGACCTGAAAGATTATGAGGAATTGTATGAAGAGAAACTGGAACTGCTGTTGAAGATTCGCGCATCCGAAAAGGTGACCTGGCGTGGCGGTCATCGCCCGGCGATTGACAGCATGGGCGTCTATCCCCGTGCACAGCAGGAGCCTTTGCCTGTCTGGATCGGCACAGGGGGCAGCCCGGAATCGGCTGTTCGGGCCGGCTTGCTGGGACTTCCGATTGTCTTCTCTATTCTAGGCGGAGCGCCGCAAAGATTCGCACCTTTAGTGGAGCTTTATAAAGAAGCCGCTGTGAGAGCCGGTCACGATCCGAATAAGCTGCAAATTGCTACACATTCGCATGGCTTTATTGCGAATACGACACAAGAGGCAGCTGAGCGGTATTACCCTGTCATGGCTGGTCAAATGAACCACATTGGACGGGAACGAGGCTGGTCTACCTATACACGAGACTCGTACGACTCAGCCCGCAGTCTTCACGGCGCTCTTTACGTCGGAGATCCCGAATACGTCGCAGAAAAAATCGTGCTGCTCCATAAGAACCTTGGCTTGACTCGCTTTATGATGTACAACGATTTTAGTTCGCTGCCGCATCGCGACTTGCTGCGGACGATTGAGCTTCTAGGCACCAAAGTAGCACCGATTGTCCGAAAGGAGCTCGCCCGCCAGGCGTCTGGACATAACGACTAAAGCAGAGGCCGGACGCTTGAAACGGGGAGGCTTGATTAGGCCGAGAAATGAAACCGGCGAATGGAGCACTCATTTTTTTGTTTATGATTTCGATAGATTTAGAAATATAGAATTAAAAGAGGAGAAACTTATGAGAAATTCATGGAAAATTTATATTTTAGCGATTGTCAGCTTTTTAGTCGGAACTTCAGAGTTCGTGATTGCGGGGATTTTGGATATGCTTGCAAGTGATATTGGAGTGTCGGTAGCGGCGGCCGGGCAGTTGATTACGGTCTACTCACTTGCTTATGCAATCGGCACCCCGATTCTTATTGCACTTACGGCAAAAATGGATCGAAGAAAGCTTATGCTGTCGGCTTTGGGATTATTTTTCGTCGGGAACTTGATCACTGTCACTACGACAGGCTACGTCATGCTGCTTGGAGCAAGAATTATTTTGGCTTTCAGCACAGGGGTATTTATGGTCGTCGCCCTGACGGTTGCCGCTAAAATATCTCAACCTGGAAAACAGGGCAGCGCTATTGCCACGGTTCTGGTGGGCTTTAACCTCGCACTTATTCTAGGGGTTCCGCTTGGAAGAATCATTGCGGGCTCACATGATTGGAAAATCATCTTCACGGGAGTCGGAGCCCTGAGCTTGATCGCGATGCTGGTCCTTTTGCTGACGATTCCGAAATCGGAAGGAGAGGCTCCCGTTCCTATTCGGGAACAGCTTGCCTTATTAAAAAGTCCCCGAATCTCTGTCGCGCTTTCCATCAGTTTTTTCTGGATACTAGGCTATACGATGCTGTACACCTATATAACGCCGTTTCTTCTGGATATTACGGGGATGAGTGAAGGGATGGTAAATGTCGGGTTGTTTGCGTTTGGGCTGGCCAGTCTCATAGGCTCCCAAGCAGGCGGCTACGGTGCAGATAAATGGGGTATTCCCCGTACGATGATTGGAGGCTTGCTCTTTCACTCAGGAATATTATTATTACTGACGGCGTTCTCCCATTCGTCCATGATTGTGTTGCCTTTGCTTATGTTATGGTCCTTTTTCGCTTGGTCAACGGGACCGGTTCAACAAGTTTATTTAATCGGCATGGCTCCCCAGGCTTCGGGGATCATCCTGAGTTTGAATAATTCTATGGTGCAGTTGGGCATGGCTGTAGGGGCTGTAATTGGAGGCATCGTTGTAGAAAGCATCTCGCTAGCATCAGTTGGTTTGTTTGGCGGAGCTTTCGTTGCCATTGGACTGATCCCGGCTATTATTTCATTATCCGTGCGTCGCCGATCTGCAACTGCGGAACGAAACAGAACGTAAAGTACCTTCTTTCTCAGAAATGACAATACCGCCTAAGCGTTATTCAACAACGCTTAGACGGTATTGTTATATTAATTCGTAATATTTCCGCACCAGCGAGCGATTCCTTCATTTATGGTTTGCATTGGATTTGGATCAGATAGAGAAATCGCCCAGGCAATATGTCCATCCGGCCGAATAAGCGCGGTGTGGACGTCGTTCCAAGCCGTGTCTGCCTCAGCCAAAGAGGCATGTACAACTTGAAGGTTGTTATACGTTTCCCATTGACCGCTATTCTGTTCATTAGAATGGAATTGCAACAGTAGAAAAGTACCTTTGTGCAGGAGCGGATAGGAGTTAATCAATTGCCCATCTTTCAGCTTTAAGCTGAGATCCTTGAACCGTTTCCCGTTTAAAGGATGGGAAGGTGCTTCGGCGTCGGGTGCATAATGTACATCCATGGCGGAAACCTGTGCAGCGATTTGATAATTAGCCTCCGGTATTCGAATCAAATTAGCCAGCATGCTTCGCAGTTCTGTGATGGTAGGAGTCGCGTCCAGAAGCATGGTTTGGACTTCGGTATTCCGAAGCAAGGCCGTATTCCATGGGAAACGTTCGGTATGATAACTGTCCAGTAGCCAGCCCGGAGCCCAGCCTTTGATTGCTCCTGCAAGCTTCCAGCCTAAATTCATTGCTTCTTGTAAGCCAACGTTCATTCCCTGTCCACCAGCCGGAAAATGAATGTGCGCCGAATCTCCCGCCAAAAACAATCGACCATTCCGATAGCGTCCCGCTTGCCGCGTCGCATTTCCGAAACGGGACATCCATTTCACATCGTTCAATCCCAGGTCGCTTCCGGTCGTGCGGATGAGCGATGAACGAAACTCTTCCAATGTAACGGGCTCATCCTTAGAGATGTTACGTCTCTCCATATCGATAATTAAGACCCGATAGATATGATCATTGATCGGCATGATGCTGACCAAGCCTTGTTCTGTAATCCGGGATATGACACTCATAGGAGCCAAATCAGATAGAACGGCATCCCCCAAAATAGCTGTGAAGGTCGCGTCTGTACCTTCAAACGATATATTGGCATGCTTGCGAACCAAGCTTTTGGCTCCATCCGTACCTACCACATAAGCAGCTCGTAACGTTGTTTCTCCATTAGGACCGGCGATCTTAACATCGACGCCATCCGCATCCTGATGCACAGATAGTGCCTCGACCTCTCTCCAGACCTCTGCACCAAGGCCAAGCGCCCATTCCTCCAGCACCTTCTCCGTCTCACTCTGTGGTAAAAAGAGAGTATGATTGGAGGAAGAATCCAATGCCGAGAAATCCAAAGGAGTTTCTAATCCTGCAAAATGTCCTCTTGAAAGTAAGCGGCCTTTACTGATTAATTGTGATTTCACCCCACGCATATCTAATATTTCAAGAGTTCGTGGATGCACGGTAAGCGCACGTGAATATGGGGTTGTCTCTTTTAATCGCTCAATGACGCATACCTTTACACCGGCTAATGCCAACTCTCCAGCCAGCATCATGCCGACAGGTCCGCCACCGATCAGAATGACTTCATATTTCATATCAATAACCTCTTTTCTTAAACATTATGGGAAGATCACGATAGCATTTATTTCGATAAGCCATTCAGGGTCGGCTAACGCTTGAACGCCTATATAGGTACTTGCTGTCTTCGGCCAGTTAGAGCCAAACACATGAAATCCAGCGTCAAAAATAATCGAAATCAGTTCCGGGTTGTGGTTTACCACAAAGATATTCATTTGTGCAATGTACAATGGTTCCGCTTGTGCGGCTTCTAATGCATGCTTGAGATTGGTGAATACTTGAATCGCTTGTGCGTAATAGTCCCCTGAACCGACCAATGCGCCTGTTTCATCTACAGCAACCTGACCTGAGATGAAGGCCAGTTTAGAGGCAGTAGTTACCACGACATGAGAAATTACAGATGTAACCTTATCCGTCAATGTCTTCGGATTTACGATTTCCATAGGCAGGTATGCACCTCCATCATTAGTTATGGTTTCGTTAGAAACTTTTTTAGTGCCTTTTAAAATAAGAGTAATCAAAATTATATATAATTTTTGTTTCATATGAAACAATTTTATTGTACTGTGTCGCTCGCTATCCTGTCAACCCCAACCTCATGAGCTTATCCGTTTGTTTCTCAGAAAACAATCTATGATATAATAAAACAAATGAGTCAAGGAGCCAGCATAACCATGGATACTGTCAGTAAAAATAAAACCGCCATTCATGAATTTTTCGTTCAGTTTCTTGAGCAAAAAGAGCAATATGAAACTCGAATAACTGCCACATATCTGGAGGATATTCGGAAGCATATTGAATCGGAATTCAGCTTGAATATGACGGAACTGCACACGATTGCGTGCATCGGAGAGCAGGAGCCGATCAATCTCACTTCCATCGCGGAGAGATTAAATTTAAGCAAAGGAAATACATCCAAGATCGCAAATAAATTGCTAAAGGCAGGTTGGGTGCGAAAAGCCCAACTCAATGATAACAAAAAGGAAGTGTATTTTCGGCTAACGCCTGTCGGTAAAAAGCTATTTGCTGCTCATCATGAGCTCCATGCGAAGGAAAGGCAAAGAATGTACGAATTTTTGGAAAGATACAGCGAAAGTGAGCTTGAATTTATTAAACGGCTGTTTGGGGATATGGTTGACTTCTATCGTTAATGTACCCAATAAACTGTACATAGGTTAGATCAATAACAATCGGGGATGCAGATCAAGTGAGAGACGCTTTTAATTAATCCATTGGGTGGTCTATTAAAGTGTGTACAGAGCAATCTGGCCAGAGGTACTTTCAAGGTCAAGAGAAAGCCGCTCGTTTCCCGACAGGGGAACTGAGCGGCTGCATGATTCATGATACATGATACAGGAGCAGGCAATGACCGCCGTCCGTGATAGAGAATTATAGAAAGGTCACCCAAATTATCCTGTGGAACATTACCCGCGAAACGATTCAGATTCACGAGCTTTTCGTTCTAAAAGGTCTGAAGAATGCGTGAATGTCATCGGCAAAAAGCTCTGGTTCCTCCAGAGCGGTAAAATGTCCGCCGCGGGGCATCGAAGTCCAGCGGGTTACATTCAGGTTGCGCATGGCCCATTCTTTGGGCGGCAACAGGATATCCGCCGGGAATAGGGCAAGGCCAGTCGGAACCTCGATGTAGCCGATTGGCGGCAAAGAATGTGCATTATTATAATACATATGCGCTGTCGATCCTATGTTGTTCGTCACCCAATACACCATAATATGCGTAAGGAGTTCATCCTTGCTGAATTTTTGCTCAAGATCGCCGTTACAATCGCTCCATGATCGGAATTTCTCCGTCATCCAACCGGCCAAACCTACTGGTGAGTCGGAAAGTCCATATGCGAGGGTTTGGGGGCGCGTCGATTGAATGGACATATAGCCGCCCTCCTGAGCCATCCATGCCGAAGCGTTATTCTTGTATTGTCGCTCTTCTTCCGAAAGCGTGGCTTGATCAGATGAAGCTATGAGATCTCGGATAATCCCGATATCGGTCAGATGGATTCCATATAACCGTTCGGGATGGTTTGCTGCCAGGTATCTGGTCACACCGGAGCCCATATCCCCACCGGCGGCAGCGAATTTATTGTAGCCTAATTCTTCGGTCATGAGCTTAGCCCACATTTCGGCGACACGAAAATTGTTGACGCCTGGATGTTTAGGGCGGCTGGAGAATCCAAAGCCAGGTAATGAAGGGACGATTACGTCAAAAGCGTCCTCGGGGTTGCCGCCATAGCTGGCCGGATCCGTAAGCAGCGGGATGATTTTTTGGTAACGAAGATAACTGTCGGGCCATCCGTGAGTAAGAATCAGGGGCAAAGGGTCAGGACCTTTACCGCGTTCATGTACGAAGTGCACGTCGATCCCATCGATCTGGCAGCGAAACTGGGAGAAGCGGTTCAACTTGGCTTCTTGTGCGCGCCAATCATAATGATCCCTCCAATACGAAACTAACGATTTTAAGTAATTTAATTCCGTGCCTCGTTCCCAAGCCGTATTTTCCAATTGATCCGGCCAACGGACGTGATGGATTCTGTATTGCAGATCGTTCAGGATTTCATCAGAGACCTGGATTTGAAAACGTTCAATAGTCAAAATGATTTCCCTCCTCTTCTTAATACATCGTCATTAATGCTCTAATCGTTTTCTCAAATCATACCATAAATCGATTTAGTATTCAGCACGTCCTAAATGAACCCACCATTAACAAGGATGGTTTGTCCCCTTTGTTTCGCTTCGCAATCTGGCAATTGAAGAGGTACCAACTTACCAACGCCAAACGAACGATCCGGAGAGACAACACAAACGGCTGGCCAAAATCCAGGAAATCCAAATGCGAAACGAGCAAGATAATATAGTTACAATTAATGTTTCGAAACAGACAGATGTAATTTAATTCATATCGAGGAACAATCCAAATTGGTGTTAATCCAGCAATGGTTCAAGAAGAAGGGACTTCCCTTAAAGCCTTACCGTGGCTTTCCATACTTATTTCAATTAAAGAGGAAAAGGCTATGAGTTATCGTATTGAGATATATGCTATCCGCATTTAAAAGGGATTCAAGTAAATCTCAGGGGTACAAAAGCATAACAATTCCAGCCCAAACATGGACGATTTTTTCCTCTGATCCGTTCACATGGTAATGACTTGTATGAAATATTGACTAACTACCTCATATGTATTATTTTAAAGCCAACTTTAACAAAAAAGGGGTTTTCTCCAATGTATAGTATCAACGAGCTTGTAAAAAAAACCGGAATACCAGCATCTACGCTTCGCTATTATGAACAAGTGGGGATTCTTCCCGAAGTGAAAAGAAACGTGAATGGACGAAGAGAATATAATGAGAAAGTACTCGAGTGGCTTGAACTCGTGGTGGCATTAAAAGAGACAGGAATGACGATAGAAGAAATAAAATCGTATACAGAGCTTATCCTACAAGGGGATGACACGTTGGATGTCAGAAGAGATTTTCTAACTGAACACAAAAAAAATGTAGAGAACACCTTGGCTAAACAACAGTATCAACTTGAAAAAATTATTCGTAAGATAGCTGTTTATGACGTTTTGCTATATAAGAAAAGAGAAAGCTCCGGTGATTTGCTTACTTGACTTAAAGTATACTTGAAGAAGTAAGCTAGAGGTATCATCTAAAAGGAGTGATTAGAATGTCTCTAGAAAAAAAAGTTTGGTTTATTACGGGCTGCTCTACTGGATTTGGCCGCCAAATAGCGGTACAAGCAATTGAAGCTGGTTATAAGGTTGTCGTGACTGCACGTAGAGTCGAGCAGATTCAAGATATCGTATCAGGACATGAAGAGAACACGCTTGCGTTGCCATTGGATGTAACTAACGATGATCAAATTAAAGACGCAGTTCAGCAGACCATGGACAAGTTCGGGCGCATCGATGTTCTAGTGAACAATGCTGGGATTGGATACTTTAGTTCAGTGGAAGAAAGCCTAGAAGAAGAGACACGCCGAATGTTCGAAATTAACTTCTGGGGGCTTATGCATATGACCAATGCTGTTCTCCCGCATATGAGAGCTCAGAAGTCTGGTCATATCATTAATTTCTCCTCTATCGGTGGTTTAACTTCCTTTCCAACACTCGGTTACTATCATGCAACCAAATATGCAGTTGAAGGGATTTCAGAAAGCTTGGCGCAAGAACTGACGCCTTTTAACATTGCAGTAACATTAATAGAACCAAGCGGCTTCCGTACGGATTGGGGCGGCAGATCGTCCGTTAAGACGGATACTCAAATCCCTGAATTGAAGGATTCGTTTGTAGGACAGATGCTGCAAGGTGTGCAGCAAAATAGTGGACAAGAATCTGGCGATCCAGTAAAAGCAGCAGCAGCTGTAATCAAGGTAGTTGAGACACCAAGCCCACCACTTCGTTTACTTCTTGGTAAAGCTGCATATCAAGCAGCAACACATAAATTCACAGGTATGCTTTCAGACATAGAAGAATGGAAAGAAATCACGCTCAACGCTGATTTTGAATAACAATCAAAACACCGTCTTGAGAATGTTCACAGATTTTTTTTGAACGGACAACGCTAGGCTGTAAGGAACTTGAAAAGCAAGGGACGTTGCAACAAGCGCTGTCACCCGAAACTTTGTCAAATTAAGCTAGACAAATGCTGGTCATTCACATACATCAAAAAACTGTTGCACGATCAGTTTCCTGATTGTGCAACAGCCCCTTTGTCTACGGTCTGAAGAAATCCGAGAGGATGTCTTTTAATCTTGTTCTATAGGTGAAACGGAGAACTGTATCAGTCGAATTCTTTGGTGTCCTTTAAACTTGTTTTACCACATCGTCTGCATCAGTGGAGTAAGCCAGCTCTTTCTGGGCTTCCAGAGCGGCCAGTCTGTCCAGCAGGGCTGCCCGGATTTGCTCATAGGCGTCGCTACCCAACGCCATACGTAGCGGGCCCTCTCCCTGGTCGACTCGGCGGATAATCTGCTGCGCCATTTTATCCGGATCGCCGACAACCATTTGATTGAACATGCTCATATCTATACCAGGCAGTTCTCCTTTCATCAGGCTAACGAATTGGCCCGCCTCTGTATCCCGGTATTCATCCATCCGCTCGCCGAATACGGCGTTGCTTGTAATGAAATTCGTTCGGATTCCGCCGGGCTCCACCATAGTGGTCTTAATATTGAACGGAGCCACTTCCTTAGCTAGCGCTTCAAAGGCTCCTTCGACCGCCCATTTCGAAGAGCAATACAGTCCCATACCCGGAATAGAATAATGACCCGCCATACTCGAAATCTGTACGATGTGACCGCCGCCCTGCTTACGGAAAAAGGGCAGGACTGCACGCGCTGCACGCAGGGAGCCAAGCACATTGGTCATAAACTGATGCTCAATTTGTCTGTCGCTTGCTTCTTCCACTGCGCCATACAAGCCATAGGCTGCATTATTGACAAACACATCGATCGTGCCCAGTTCTAAAAATGCACGTTCCACCACTTCAGCAATTTGCTGAGAGTTCGTCAGATCTAAATTAGCCTGCCAAAGCCTAGAGCCATACTGTGACTGCAAATCATCCAGCACCCCTGACTTACGTACCGTTGCAGCTACACGGTCCCCCCTCTCAAGCAATCGGCGAGTTATACGTGAAGCCAAGCCTCCTGACGCTCCTGTAATGAACCATGTTTGCATACTAAATACCCTCCAATCGTTGTCTTCCACTGAATCATACAAACAACTGGAGGGGGCTAGCCACAGCACGTCTATTCTATTAACAGGAGTAACAGTCTACGGCAGCTGCCTGTCCTGCTCGAGTAAATGCAATAATCTCTCCTCCGTGCCTGAACCGGGCACCGGAACAAAGAAGCACCAGTGCAGTCCCGGGTCATTATCGATTACAGCCGCAGAATGGAGCTCGAACTCCATCTCCTGTGCGTCAGGAACGCGGAATAAAGCAGTTGCTACGCGTTTTTGTTTGATTTCATATAGCTCCCAGAAATGTACGAACTCCACGCTTTCCCGCATCAAGCGTTCAAACCGTTCCATATATAACGGGTTGTTCTTGTAAAGATCGAAGCTTGCCCGCAGAACGGCTACAGCGTAACGGGCAGCGCCTTCCCAATTCACCAGTCTGTTGCGGTAATCAGGCTTTAAAAACATAATGTC
Organism: Paenibacillus montaniterrae; assembly: GCF_018403185.1. Taxonomy (GTDB): domain Bacteria; phylum Bacillota; class Bacilli; order Paenibacillales; family Paenibacillaceae; genus Pristimantibacillus; species Pristimantibacillus montaniterrae. Next base: position 34,966 of record NZ_BOSE01000014.1, on the reverse strand, counting down.
CATCATATTCCGTTCGTTGTCCGGCAGACTGCCGAAATCGGCTACGATCAGTTCAGCGGCCCGATTCCAGACGATAACATCCGTACCTTCGTCTGTGATAAAAGAAGGATAATGCAATTGATTTACGATTTTCTGCAGAACTCCCGTATCCGGCCCACCGTTATTTGGTACTGTGACGACGACGCTCGCCACATCTACATTGGCCAGATCGAATAGATGCTTCTGCTCGTCTTCGTCAAGCTGAAGCGCTTTGCTGATACTTAGCAGCACTTCCGGCGAAGGATTAACCTCCTTGCCTTGCTCCAGCCAGGCATAGTAAGTCACGCTTATATTGGCAAGATAAGAGACTTCTTCTCTTCGAAGTCCCGGAGTGCGTCTTCGTCCGGGCAGCGGCTGAATCCCGACCTCTGAAGGCTGCAACCGTTCTCTGCGAGATTTAAGGAAGTCACCTAATGCGGATGAGGAATTATTCATTTTCAAGTGGGTCACCTCTATTTAATCATATGGAAGATACATATCGCTATTAACCAAACAACAAAAGCACTCTATATATGATTATTATAGTCTCTATTGAATGCCCTTTCTACAAAAGAGAACCAAAACGAGCACTGAGGCTATTAATCCCGCTAATAGTATAAACATGGTGTGGTTAACCGATGCCTATCGACAGTACGATGAAGATAATGTATGTCAGAGAAGTGCTAAATAGGAGGTTTTTTTCTTGAACAGGTATACTTATCGAAACAAGTTAGCAGTAGTCACCGGTGCTTCATCCGGAATTGGGAAAGCCTATGCCAACGAACTGGCGGCACAAGGCTGTCATGTCGTTCTGGTAGCGCGCTCCAAGGACAAACTGGATTCAATAGCCAGGGAAATCAACCGCCAGTATGGCGTACAGGCTTATGCATTGGCTTGCGATTTGTCCAAAGCGAACGCCCCGCGCCAACTGGTCGAACAAATTTCCGAACTGGGCTTGTCCGTGGATATTCTTATCAACAACGCAGGCGTTGGCACTTACGGCCGTTTCGAGGAAATAGCCCCCGAGCGCGAGCAAGAGGAGATTATGCTGAACACGGCCGCGTTAGTCGATCTTACGCACCGGTTGCTGCCTAATATGCTGAAGCGAGAGGATGGAGTCATCGTTAACGTGGCATCGATGGCCGCGTTTATGCCTTGTGCTTATTCGGCCGTTTATGGGGCTACCAAAGCATTTGTATTGTCCTTCTCTGAGGCACTATGGGCGGAAATGCGCGGGCGAGGCGTTCGCGTGCTCGCACTGTGCCCTGGTGCAACCGAGACAGGGTTCTTCGATGCGGTAGGTAGCGAGGAAATGGGCGCGGGCCAAAAGCTCTCGACCCCGGAGAAGGTTGTTCAGGCCGGATTTCGCGGGATTGACCAGGGACGAAGCTACATCATTGATGGTCGTAACAACTACTTTATGTCTCAGATGATCAGACTTTTTAGCAGGCGCAGGGTAGCCTTGATCATGGAACGCATGTCCAGGCCAAAAAGGCACGGATAGCGGGATCCGGTTCTTTGAGGATCTTTGCTCAGAATTATTTAGTAAGGTAAGACCTATCAGGATAAAGGAAAAGCCCCTTGCGCTATTGTTTCAGCGGAAGGGGCTAAGCTTAAAAAATACTTTTTGGTCTCCTCGTTGAAGGCGAGCTCGACGCTGCCGATATGCTTCCTGTCGTCCAGCGTACACTGGGATATCCCTAAATTCACCTTAAGCCATTGGCCGGTTGCCTGTTCAGATCACCTTGGGAATTATCTGCTCGCGTTGCGAGTATTAGAAAAATGCCGATAACTGACATAACGATGACGATGATAAAGGAGATTGTAAAGTTAGTATTGAAGGATAAAAATCGACTTAAAATAGAAGGACCAAATGCACCTCCTAAAATACTTAAAAGCGTGAAGAGTCCCATCCCGATACCAATCTCCGTCTTTTTTAAGGTCGATGGCACAACATTGGCAGCAGATGAGACTAATGTGGTATAGCCGAGCGCAAAGATGAACATGACTATCCCAATGCCGATGGGCATGTCTTGCAAAACCGCCATAAGCAGTGCTCCCAGAATCATAAAACCATGACCAGTCAGAATAATGATCCTGCCATTGTACTTGCGAGAAAGTGCTCCCATGTAAGGGCCGAACAACGAACCAATCAGTGCGCCTGGGAACATGACGATGCCGATCAGGCTTGCTTGCAAGTTACCGCCCTGTTTTAGAACCAAGGGCAATAAAAATAAAGCGGCCGGATATGCAGATGTGCCTGCAAATACAGAGAGCAAGGAATTTCTGTAGTTTTTGTTAGCAAGTAAAGAGATGGTGATAAAAGGTGCTTTCTTCCCGCGTATGTGGAATGAAAACGCAATAAGCATCAGGACAGCAATTATTAAAAGATAAGGATTTAGGCTGATACCTAGTACCAGAATGCCTACTGCCAAGGAAAATAATATAGCTCCTAAGACATCGAATTTCTCCCCTTGTGCAACATTAGTAGGGAAGTGTTTCACAACAAATGGGATAATAAATACGATCAAGAGAGAAACAACAAAAAGACCGTGCCAACCAAACAGTTGAATAATAAATCCACTGAGGACTGGGGCTACTCCGCCCATCAGCGCGAAAGTAGTAGACACAAGGCTTAATGCTTTGCCTCTGTTCTCGGGTTTGAAATATTTAGGCGGAACTACATACGCTAGCGAGGGAATAGCCGCAGCACCAGCTGCTTGAATAATTCTTGCAGTTACAACGGCCGGAAAAGAGCTAGAAAATACCCCCATTAGCGAACCCAGAGTGAATAGGGCTATCCCTATTAGTATTAATGACCGTGCAGAGAAACGGTCGGTAAGCTTTCCATACGTACCCGAACCTGCTGCTAGTACAACTGCATACAGCGTCGTGACCAGACTGCTTTCGGAAGTGGACAGATGCAGGTCTTTAATAATAAATGGAACAGCAATATTGAACATATAGACATTCATCGTGGCCAATGATGAGGCAATTAATAATATGGCCAGTAATGCTTTTTCGTTTATAGGCTTTGCGATAGAATCCATCCTCAATCTCCTTCTGCCATAGTTCTGTTGAATTTGCACTCAAATTAGATTAATATAAAACGGAGAGCTCTCCTTTTTATATTAAGCGGAGAGCACTCCGCATGTCAATATGGACCAAATTTATTATTAGGGGTGTTAATATGTCGGAGGAGATCAAGATAAGCCAGTCGCGATTTGAACGACGTGATGCCGCAGAGAATCGTCAACGAATATTGGCCGCAGCCCATAAACTTTTTGAGCAGAACGGCGTGGACCAGGTAAGTATGAATCAGATCGCAGTGGAAGCCCAGATAGGTCCGGGCACCCTATATCGTCGTTATGCCAATAAAGGTGAATTGTGTTTGGATTTAATCAAAGACAGTGTCCTTCGGTTCTTCGAAGATATTGAGCAGTATCTATTACAGCATCAGCAAGAGCCGCCGGATCAACGGTTAAAGGGAATTCTCAAAATTTACATGCCTTTCATTGAGAAGAAAGCACAGCTGTTAACAGGGGGCAAGGGATCCGCGTCAGCTAAGCGACTTCCGTATCAATCACAGAATCCGCTCTATAACAAAATGCATCAAATCACAGTCGAGTTATTCGATGAGATGGCAACAGCGGATCATCCAAGCCCAAATAGTATATTTAAAGCAGATATGCTGCTGGTCGCCATAAGTATTGATTCATATTTTTATCAAAGAGATGTTCGTGGCTATTCACCCGATGAAATTTTGGAACACCTTTGCTCAACATTCATTTAAAGGGGGTTGAACCTCAAAAAGTTAGCCACCTGGCTATGGAAGTCAGGTGGCCAAGGCCGGCGGTTCAATGGATTTTCCTTTTCAAAGCTTTCAAAACAAGACAAACTCCTGCAGTAATGCTTTTAATCCTGCCGAATTTATTACATTCCATGGTGTGTTTAATTCTGGCTGAAAGAAGAAGTCGGCATAGGCCAATTGTTCTAATGTGCATCCGGTTTGAATCGCAAGGGAAACCGTATTGATATTAGCAGTCAAATCAACTTTAGACATGATTTGTCCCCCTAAAATTTCTAAAGTTGTTGGATCGTAAACCAGTTTAAACATAACGGTCGTCTCAGGAGAAAACAGGGCTGTCTCTTGTTCCAGGTAGACGGATTTTATTTCAATGCCAAGCTTTTTTGCCGTTTTATCATTCAAACCAACTGTGGCGAAATAATGATCGAAAATATGCGCACCTGAAGAGCCTTGTACACCAGGAAGCGGATGAATGGCTTCGAATAAGTTTTTTACTGCATAATGTGCTTGACGACGCGCGTTGGTACCTAATGAAACATTCATCCGCATTTTACCGGGATTGTACCAAACCGTTGTTGCATCCCCAATGGCGAAAATATCCGGTTCACTTGTGCGCATGTATTCATCTGTTTTAATTCTGCCATCCGGCAATAATTCCACTGCGCCTTGCAACCATTCCGTGTTGGGACGATTGCCGGCAGACAAGATGACCAGGTCAGCTGAATAGCTGCCTTTTATAGTTACAACCTTGATGACTCGATCATTTTCATCACCGACAAATTCGATAATCGAGTTGCCTAGTGCCAATTCCACACCTCGATCTTTCATTTCTTTTTCAAGTACATCCGTAAATTCTTTATCCAAATAAGAGCTTAAAGGACGATCGTTGATGTCCATTAGCGTAACCTTTTTCCCTGATTCAGCAAATAATGATGCTGCTCCAGTTCCAATGTATCCTGCGCCAACAATAACAACGTTTTTAATATCGGGATCTGCAGCATGTTTTCTCATATTGAATATATCTTGTCGACTGCTCATCGTACCGATGTTTTTTAAATGCTGTCCAGGGACAGGAAGAATAAATGGCTTTGCACCAGGACTTAAAATGAGTTTGTCATAACTTTCCTTTCGTGTTTCCCCTGTCATATGATTGAAGATTTCCACTTGGTGTTTGCCAGGTTCTATTTGAGTTATTTCAGTGTTGCCGAAGATGGATACTCCTTGTTGTTGAATGGATTCAAGATCCTTGGCCGAAGTGGAGGAGAAGTCTCCTTTGTCATACCATTGAACGTTCGCTTTTGGACACATCAATCGTAACGCTTCAACCGCTTCAATCCCCCCGTGAGATGCTCCTAAAACAATTATTTTCATGATTACCTCTCCTTTGAATACATCACTGTATCTTATTTTTATAATTAGGATACATCAATGTACCTTAAAAAGTCAATTAGATACACGTGTGAATCTTATTTATTTAAGATACAGTATGCTGTATAATGAACGTATAAGGAGAGAAGAGTAATGACTGAGTCAAATAAAAGCCGCCGCCGCGGCGACCAATTACAAAATGATATTTATGCAGCAACGTATCGTCTGCTGGAGACGGAAGGGTACAGTGCGATTAATTTTGCGCGTATTGCTCGTGAGGCGAATACTAGTCGTTCGGTAGTTTATCGATATTGGGATACTCCGTTTGATTTAGTGTTTGCAGCTGTCCAACAACGGATGCAACAATCGGAAGGGATATTCAAGAGTCTGGATTTCGAGAGGGGCAGTCTCCGTGATCATTTATTATATGTTGGTCAGCAATTTATATTGGAGTCCGACAATGGACCGTTTAGATTATTTAAAATGCTGTTTTCCGAGATGATTAGCCAGCAGGAGCGAGAACGGACAAGCCAGATGTTGGCCGAAGCAACGGGTTCCAATATTAAAATTATGGATTACGTACTTCAACAGGCCGTGCAACGGGGAGAAATCACAAAGCTCCCACCTAAAGCGACCAAACTCATTCTTTTTGAGCAAATTCGCTATACGTTTATGCTTGAAAATGGATGGGTGTCGCATCAGAAATTGGAAGAGATTGTTGATCATGTGGTGTTGCCAGCAATTTTATATTTTTCGAAACAGTGAATTCTCATTTGGAGATTAAAAAACGAGAGTGAGCTCCCTCACAGGCATTATGCCGGTAGGGGAGCTCGCCGTCTTTCTCTGGAGCTTTATTTGGATTCAATTCGACCAATGGAATTGGCTGTCTCAGACAAAGTCTTTTTCACTGCCGACCAGCTGGACTGCTCAATATCGAGTACATGTCGAAGGTAAGCCCATGTAACCTTCTGGATCAGGGCAACTCGTTCCGGGTTTTCGTCGGTTGTTTCTTTAACCTCGTAACCGGCGATTCCTCCAAGTGAGTGTTCTGCGCCAAAAAGGGTGAGCAAACTCTCGGCCCCTGGGCTAAGGAAGTAAGGGTCGGTCATCCAATCCGGTCCGCGAACGGTCAGCTGATACTTGTTAGGAGTGTCGTCCTGATCCCCAACGACCACGAGGGCGGGCTTGGTCATGTGCTCGAAGCTCACGTTCAGATGCGGCATCTTCTCGGCTGCGAACGGTGTCAGACTGTCGCCACCTTGCCCAGCGGTGGCGAATAGCACGCCTGCTTTGATACGCGAGTCGGACAGGTCCTCTTCCTTCCCGGTTTCGGGATTGAGCACGCGCAAACCTAACAGGTTGCCCGCCGTTTGGCCGCCAAAGGAGTGTCCGGCTGTAGCAATGCGGCTTCGATCAAGGCGCCCGCTGAGGCCGGGAACGGCAGATTCCAGCAGATCAAGCTGATCAAGGATGCGCTTCATGTCTTCCACTCGGAAACGCCATATCCGTGGTGTACGGGGATCGCTCTGAGGGATACCCAATGTCCGCGAGTCGAGATGGGTAGGTTGAATGACCACAAAGCCATGCGCAGCCCAGAAGTCAACCAAGGGGCCATATCCCTCCAACGACGAACCAGAGCCGTGTGAGAAAATAATAATAGGTAAGTTACGACCTGTCGTCGGTGCGGAGACTCTCACATGCAGATTCTCGCCACGGCCCGGGGCTGAAAGCACGATCGGCTTCACCGAGACAACTGGAGCGGGTGCGGTAATTTTTAGTTCCATAATCAATGTTCCTGCCCTTCTTAAGATAGATTGTTGCCGGGAGTTTTCTCCCTGCAGATCCCATAATAAAAGTTGGAGTATAATCCAAGTCAAGGCGTGAAAACAAAAAAAACGATCAAGGATAGAGAATGGAAATAAGTTTGACTTGGAGTAAGCTCCAAGATGTATAATGCTCAAAACGGCAATTAAGGGAGGGGCCATAATGGAAGAAATAGCGTTTACGATCAAGCAAGTCGCCGAGCAAACCGGTATTTCCGAGGACACAATCCGCTATTACGAAAAGATTATGCTGCTGCCTCGGGCAGAACGGAAGGAAAACGGACATCGCTTCTATCGAAAAGAAGACATTTACAGGATCAAGCAAATAACCTGTCTTAAAAAAACGGGAATGTCGCTCGAGGCTATGCGGCCATTTTTGGTTGCATCAATCGACTCCGATTCCGTTAATTATCCTGAGCTGGTGGAAAAATTAAGAAGTCAACGTGACCATATTATGACGCAAATTTCTTTACTTCAGCAGGCCGTTGATTTTATTGACATACGGCTGAAAGAAGGCAGGTCCCAATAATTAAAGCCCGATCCGGGCTCTTCGTAATATCAGGTTAACCAGAGTTTACTGGTTGACCTGGTTTTTGTGGACGTAATAAAAACGCATATTGACTAAAATAATAGTTAAGTCTATATTGATATTATATATATTATACTAAAATGTATATTAACTGCAATTGAATGAGGTGACAAGATGATAGAAATAAGCGATTTAGCTTCTGATCAAATTAAGGAAATGATTGAAAGTCAGGCTACCGACAAAATGTTCCTTCGTGTCGGTGTGGTTGATGGAGGCTGTAGTGGATTGTCCTATGATTTAAGGCTTGATGAAGAACAAACAGATGATGATCTGTTTTTCGAGATGAAGGGCTTTAATCTGTTAATTGATTCGAAAAGTGTTGAGTTTTTAGAAGGTTTAAAAATTGGTTACAAGGTCCAAGGAATGACAGGCGGATTTACTATGGATAACCCTAACGTGAAAGCGAGCTGCGGCTGTGGTGCAAGCTTCCGTACGGCTACGTACCGAGGAAAAGCCGAAAAATGTTAAAAGCTTAGGCTTCTTTACCAAACGGGAGAGGAGACAGACGATAGGCATTATCATTGTGGAAATTTGTAACTCAAGCTGGATCAATCAATGGAAAGCGGATATTCGCCAAGAGTCAACAAGAGTGTATTGATCTTATAAGGCGGAGAATAGAGTATGAGTTGGAAAGCTTCAATAAGAGGGAGGGGAATATCGGATGAAGGTGCTTGGAATATCAGGGACGATCGTAGGTTCAAAAACAGGTGTCGCGGTCAGCAAGGTATTAGAAGCTATTAAGAGGACGCATCCCGAGATCGAAACAGAGCTGCTTGATTTAAAACAATATGATATTCAATTTTGTGATGGTCGTGATCCTTCAGCGTATACGGGGGACACAAAAATCGTTATCGATAAGGTTACAAACGCGGATTTCTATATTATTGGAACGCCTATATTCCAATCTTCGCTTACAGGTGTATTAAAAAATTTGTTCGATCTCATTCCTGTATCAGCCCTGTATGAGAAAGTTATGGGGTTTGTTGCTACAGGTGGGACATACCAGCATTATTTGGTCGTGGAGAATCAGTTAAAGCCGATTGCAGGTTTCTTCAGAGCTTATGTAGCTCCGAGCTATGTATACATTCATGACGATCATTTCAACAGTGCAAAAGAAATTGTTGATTCGGACATTTTGTCGCGGATCGAACGATTAGCAGGTGAAGTTGTGTTTATGCAGCAAAGACTGAAGCAATCTTAACCTATAGAAAAAGGTCGCTCTCATCTGATTGAAGTGAAGGAGCGACCTTTTCTACTTGCATCCAATTTAGTTATGACTAAAAAATTGCTTTGCTTTGTCTAAATATATTTGACGATCCTCTGTTAGATCATCTTCATAATAAATTGCACCAACCGGGCATGCAGCTTCACAAGCACCACAATCAATACATAGATCTCCATCAATGAAATATTGATCGTCACCTTCTTGAATACAATCGACCGGGCAGACATCTGCACAATCTGCTGCTTTTTCACTAATGCAGGCTTCCGTTATCACAAATGCCATTTTATGATTACACCTCTTTTATCAGATTAGAATCAGATGTGATCAAAATTCGATCTACTTAATTGCAGCCTCATAGCGTTTACCAACTTCATTCCAATTAACAACGTTCCAGAATGCTGCAATGTATTCAGGGCGTTTGTATTGATATTTCAGGTAATAGGCATGCTCCCAAACATCTAGCCCAAGAATTGGAGTTTCACCTTCCATAAGAGGGCTGTCTTGATTGGGCAGGCTGGAGATTTTCAACTTTCCATTAGCGACAGAAAGGAACGCCCATCCGCTGCCGAATCTGGTAGTTGCAGCTTTTGTAAATTCAGCCTTGAAAGCTTCAAAGCCACCTAGCTCGTTATGGATAGCTGTTGCAAGGGCACCTGTTGGTTCACCGCCGGCATCAGGTCCAATTGTTTCCCAGAACAAGCTATGGTTTGCATGACCTCCGCCATTGTTGCGCACTGCTGTACGAATAGCTTCGGGAACACTGGCAAGGTCAGAGATCAATTCTTCAACGGATTTCCCTTGTAATTCTGGAGCTGATTCAAGCGCAGTATTCAGGTTGGTTACGTAAGTATTGTGATGACGGTCATGATGAATAATCATCGTTTGCTCATCGATATGTGGTTCTAACGCATTGTTGGCATAAGGTAACGCAGGTAATTGATAAGACATATTCATTCCTCCAATAATGAGATTGTAAATTCCCTTTAATGATAACTCATTTTATATACTTATTCAACATAAATGTATATTAAATATAGTATGTTGCTGGCGGCAAATAAATTACCAGTTCAAATTATTAAGTTTTATAGATATAATAGTATATAAAAACGCAAAAGTTTGTTTAGACGCAATAGATTGGGTGGTGATTACGTGTCAAATTTAGAGCAAGGACAGCTTTCAACTAGAGACTATATTCTTCATCTGCTTAAAACGAAAGGCGCCATGAGCACCAAGGAGTTAACAGATGAGCTTGGTATAACCGTGATGGCTGTGAGACGTCATATTCAATCGTTAGAACGGGATAAGCTCATTGATTCTAAAATGGTGCGACAGTCGATGGGCAGACCAACAGCGGTTTATTGCTTGACAGAGCATGTTGAAGACTTCTTTCCGCGAAAGTATCATATCTTAACGCTAGAACTGTTGGATGAGCTGGAAGAGCATTTTGGTGCATCGGCAGTTGAACAGCTGTTTGAAGGTCGTAAAGATAAGCTGCTTAAGAAATACGATGCAAGCATGCAAGGTAAAGATCTTGCTGAACGAGTATCTATGCTTGCCGATATTCAAAATGAGAATGGCTATATGGTTGAGCTCGAGAAGATTAATGATGAACAATATTTGTTGAAGGAGCATAACTGTCCAATCGAGCAGGTAGCAACAAAATATCAGCATGCTTGTCGATGTGAATTAAAGCTGTTTGAGTCTTTACTGGGAGATGCAGAAGTTACGAGGACGGATTGTTTAGCTAAGGGCGGACAACGCTGTACCTACTCGATCAAAAAAAAGAAAAAGTAAAAACAGTGAGGCCGTGATTACGAGCTCACTGTTTTTATTTTAAAAATTTGATTTTAGCTTCATAGTACTACTATGAGCTTCAGCTACTCTGAAATGAATTCGCAGGTTAACGCTAACCTACAGTGGATTAAATTCCACTTCGTATTGATCGAAGATAGCCTTGTATTTGCTTTCGAATATGGCCCATCGCTTTTCCGTTCCGTACTTATCCTGTAAAGCCGTCAAATACCGTTTAGCTGCTGCTGTATCGTCGGATTGCAGCAGCAAATGAAAGCTTTCTTCGCTCAGATGCAAAGATGAACTTGAGGTGTAATAATCAACAATCGATCTGGCCTCGGTCATCGTGTCATAGAAATGAATAACTGCTTCCAATCCGCTCAACAGTGTCATTCTCAAATCATCCCTATTCGTATCGGGGGTGATCGAGAAGCGATCCGGGACCGACTTGGCGATTTGCTCGATTCTTGCCCGAAAGTGACACTCCGCTTCCTTGGGTTCTGCTAATACCTCTCTCGATTGGATCCGCGCCAGCTCCGCTGCATAAATACCGCAGTTCACATAAAACATAAAATGATCCGCCGCATTGCCATGGGATTTTTGGAAATTGAACATGTAGACGAGGCTTCCGGATCGCTTATAGAAATTCAAACTCTTCTTTGAAAAACCGTGCTTGGAAAGGAAGTGTTTGACGTCTTGCTTCATCAAATCGTTAAAGAACTGCTGCAAAATAACCCCTCCTGGAAGATGGCTAGCCTTTCCATGGCTTCTAATCGTCTTAACGACATTATAACATACATCTTTGGCGTTACTTATTGCAAAATGAAGAGGATGCATTGTCTAACCGGAAAACATTTCAATTACCGCCTATTGTTCCGATTGTATTGTATAATGGAAAGCAAAAGTGGTCAGCGGAACTGCAGTTTCGTAAGCTGCTTGCTAATGAAAATCTGTTTGGTGCAGAACTGCTCAATTTCGAATATTTGCTTATAGATGTTGCACGCTATACTGAAGAAGAACTATTGTCTTTGTCGAACACGATAGGGTCTGTTTTTCTGCTTGATCAGACCGAAGACCAGGAACAATTATTAAATCGTCTCGGCAAGCTAATGAATACGATTCAACAGCTGCCAACAGACAGCCAGCAGAAATTTGTGGCTTGGATGGCAAACATTCTATTGCAGAAGTTGCCGGAGAATGAGCCAAGCTTGCAGCAATTTATCCAAAACGTGAAAGGGGATGCTTCGTTCATGGGACTGGAAAAAATCTTGGACGATATTGAACGTAGAGGGCAACACAAAGGTGAGCAAAAAGGTAAAGAAGACGTAGCTAAACAGTTAATACGAATGGGGATGGATGATTCATCCATTGCCAAAGCTACCGGATTTTCGCTCCAAACCATTGAAGATTGGCGTAAGCAGGCTTACTAATTTCCGTTCCTCTGGAGCGGTTTTCTTTTTTTCATAGATTAGTGTTCCATCCTTTGTGCGCACAAAAACGCTGAACGAGAAAACTTGAATTCCTCGCTCAGCGTTTTTATTGTTTGTGAGCTTATTGGACAGTCCCATGTTTAGCATGCCTTAATTCGGTGACTGCACCGCGGAATAGCGCGATGCTATGCTGGACAATGCAAATACGGCAATGATGGCGATGAGTACACTAAGTGCCCCGAACCAGGTAATGGATGCCAAAGAAATACGGTTAACGATCACCCCGCCGACCCCTGCGCCGACAGCCATAGCAAGCTGCATCATGGAACTGTTCAAGCTCAGCATGACGCCCGAGGATTCGGGAACAAGCGAAACCAGATTAAATTGCTGCGCTGGTGCGGATGACCATGCGGCAAAAGACCAAAGGATCAAAATGGCGAATATGGCAATGACCGACTCTCCGACTAAGGATAGCAATATTAACGAAATGACGTGAAGCACCATCCCTGAAACGAGTGTGTATTTGATCCCACGTTTATCCGCGCTGTAGCCGCCGATTTTCGAGCCAATCAAGCTGGCAATGCCGAACACGAACAAAGCTGCGCTAATCAATGATTCATTTAAATGAGTCACATCTAGCAGAAAAGGGGATATATAAGTGTAGGCGAGGGAATATCCTCCCAACCAGAAAAAAGTAATCGCTAAAGCAACCAAGACCTGAGGTTTTTTTAACAATGCAAATTGATTGATCAACGGGACAGGCTTGTCGCCCTGCATACGTGGAAGCACCACAGCAATGACAAGCATGGCGATGACTCCGACAATTGCGATGGCCAGAAATACTGCTTTCCAGCCAAAAGCCGAGGCTACCATTCTGCCGAGCGGAACGCCGATGATGAGCGATGCAGTAATGCCCATCGTAACGTTGGCGATCGCGCTGGCCTGCTTGCCTGGCGGAGCGATTTTGGCAGCGATGCTGAGCGCGTTTACGGTGACCACTCCGGCGCCTAATGCCGTAATGATTCTCGCGGCTATGAAGAAACCGAAGCCGGACAATATATATGTCAACAGATTTGCGACAATAAAGAGGCCCAGCGAATAAAGAAGCAGCTTACGCCGGTCCATTTTCGCCGTCAGCGCCATCAAAATAGGTGTGCCGACCGCATAGGCAAGGGAATAAACAGTAATGAGCTGGCCTGCTGCCGCAACGCTTGTTCCCAATGTCTCTGCGATTCGGTCTAATATCCCGGAAATGATGTAATTGGATGTTCCAACTAAAAAGCTGATCAAGGCTAGAACGTAAATTTTCCATGTACTTTTCATAATTCATTCTCCTAATGTTTTTGACATTCAGCATTTTGTTTCCATACAACATTAGGTCGTTCGAACAACGTCTGTTGTACTAGTATGCTATAATAACAACCGAATGGTCGCAATCATCAATAACGTTAAACCGTTGTATAGACAACACCATTTCTATAATGTCGTTTTTACTGGGGAGATCTTAACGATGACAACTAAAAACAATCAAGCAGATCCTCGTGTGATCCGTACACGACGCCTTCTTCAAGACGCTTTTGATTCATTAATTCAAGAAAAAGACTTTGAATCGATAACCGTTAGGGATATTGCAGAGCGGGCTACTGTGAACAGAGCGACTTTTTATGCGCATTTTGTAGATAAATTCGAAATTCTTGAGGTCAGACTGATGGAATCATTTATGACAATTATGGACCGTAGAATAAGCGGCCACGAAGTATTGAATGAAGAAACGATTCAGAGTATTTTTCTGGGGGTATGCGAATTTCATAAAAGTCTAAGCACTATTTGTAAAAGACGAAATACATCGCTTGCACCTGTATTCGAAATTCAAATAAAGCAAAAAATTCAAACGATACTTCTTTCCTTTATCGAGAAAGACAAGATGCTATCGACTCCAAATGCGCCATTTTCAATAACTACAGCTGCTGTCATGTTAAGTTGGGCGATGTATGGTGCGGCTTACGTTTGGAACAATGAGGGGAGTTTGACAAGTGCGGAATTATTCGTGCAACAGGCTATGCCCTTAGTATTGAACGGAGCCCGGGAGCTGCTGGGATAGATCGTGGCGCTATCGTTCTGTCCTGTCCGTTCACCAGCCTCAATTCCATCAACCAAGCTCTCAAGTTTATTCATCTTGAGAGCTTTTTTTGCACATTATTCTTGAAATTCCATCATATTACAGTTGTTGTCCGAATATGTTGGTTTAAATCGGGCTTGTCTGTCCGAAAATGGATAATGTGAGAGGTGGCTGAACGATATGAATGCTACAAATCCAGAGCTTGCGATACTGGGAATTGGGACAGCAGTTCCAGAATATCGGCTGAATCAAGCCGATACTGCACAGCGTTTAAGCGAGGCGCTAAGCAGCAATCCGGACTCCGCTCGTTGGGCGAAAAGACTGTTCAAGCAATGTGGTGTGGAAAATCGCTATACCTGTGAGCCTAATTTGCTGGAAAAAGCTCAAGACTGCCGTTATTTTTCGCAGCAATCTCTGCAAGCTGTGCCAACAACAGCTGAGCGGATGGAAATCTACAAGCGTGAATCGGTGCCGCTGGCGCTGCGAGCAGCACGCAATGCGCTGCAGGATGGACAGGCCGATGTCTCGGAAATTAGCCATCTGATCACGGTGAGCTGCACGGGTCAATTTCTGCCTGGCATGGACACCCAACTGGTGCAACAGCTTGGGCTTGCTTCTAATATCAAACGAATTCCGCTTAACTTTCTAGGCTGTGCCGCAGGATTGCGGGCGGTGTGCCTCGCTAAAGAATTGGCAGCCCAACAGCATGACGCCAAGGTGTTGATCGTCAGTGTGGAGCTGTGCACCCTTCATATTCAACCCTCCAGCAAGCGCGAGGATTTATTCGGCGCTTCCTTCTTTGGCGATGGAGCTTCGGCTTGTATTGTTGGTCATGCATCGGATGAGGTCAATCGCGGTCAATTTCTATTAGGCGATGATCATTCAGTTGTGCTGCAAGGCGGTGCCGCAGATATGGTGTGGGAGGTAGGCAATTTCGGCTTTGATTTGTATCTGTCGACAACGATTCCGAAGCTGATCGGTCAATTTGTTCCAGAACAAATTTCCACGCTTGGCGGCAATGAACCAATCGATCTATGGGCGATTCACCCTGGAGGCCGAGGAATCATCGAGAAGCTTGCGGATGTATACGGATTGTCCGACGAGCAGACAAGACCAAGTCGCACGATTCTGCGCGATTATGGAAACATGTCGTCAGCAACGATATTGTTCGTGCTGCAGGAGATGAAGCGCGAGCTGGAGGAGGCTAAGAAAGAGATGACAAGCGGCATAGCGCTCGCGTTCGGTCCGGGTCTTACCTGCGAAATGATACAAATTACATATGTTCCGCGCGTCCAGCCGGAATTGCGGCAGATGGATGAAGCCTATGTTTAAAAAGCTGCGGTATCGAGCGCTTGAGGATGAGCTGATGGACGATTTTTCAATGGGGGGAGCCGAGCTGCGCGAAGCTTTGCAGCAGCTCAGACTCATTAATCGCATATTTCAAGCAGCGGGACCGATGAAGTATGGCGTACAGCAATTGTGGCAGGAAGCCGGCAAGCCCACTCATTTAACCATTCTCGATATTGGAGCGGGGTCAGGCGATGTAAATCGGCTGCTTCTGCGCTGGGCGAGTGCCAACGGAATAGATATGAAGCTTACTTTAGCGGATCGAACGGAGGAAGCTTGCGAGGAGGCAAGGCAGCTTTTTCGCAATGAAGCGCGCGTCGAGGTTGTGCAATGCGACTTGTTCGAGCTTCCGCCCGACAGCTTCGACATTGTCACCGGCACGCAGTTCGTTCACCATTTCAGCCAGGAGGAACTGCCCGAGGTTGCCCGAAGCATGTTGCGTGCATCAAAAACAGGGATTGTCATCAATGATATTCATCGGCACTGGATTCCATGGTCAGCCGTATGGCTGACAGCGCATCTCATCTCCACTAATCGTTATATTCGCCATGACGCTCCTCTGTCTGTAGCCAAAGGATTTCGTGCTGAGGACTGGAGAAATTTAAAAGATGCGCTGGGAGCTCCAGAGATGGCGTACCGCTGGAGACCGTTGTTCCGATATGTAGTTACCATTAGGAAGTGAGTTACTTTCTCTTGACGTACCCTCGGTACGCCTGCGAAAAACAGATCTTGAAATTATCGGAGTGATTCGTTATGTATGCGTATGATGCGGCCATTATCGGAGCAGGAATTGCTGGCAGCGCAATAGCCAAGTCTTTAGCCGATAGCGGCTGGAATACGATACTGTTTGAAAGCAAGAAATTTCCCCGACATAAAGTATGTGGTGAATTTCTGTCACCGGAAGCGAAAAGCATGCTTGACTCGCTTGGAGTAAATGAGCTGATCCAATCACTTCGGCCCAGCTTGATCGAACGCTCTCGTCTCATCTTCAGCCATGGAGATGTGCTGGAAGCGCCTTTAGCAAGCCATGCACTAGGAGTTAGCCGTTATTCGCTTGATGCCGCACTTCTGAGCTCAGCACAGCTTGCCGGCGCACATGTGCAGACGGGAGCGACAGTAACAGCTGTCACTCCTGCGAATGAAGGCTTCATCATTGAGGCGAAGCAAGGAGCAGAAACGGTCTCCTATAAGGTCCGAACGGTGATGGCCGCCTGGGGCGGCAACGGGCGGATGCCAGGCACAGCATTACACCCTGCGCGGTCCAACTCAAGGGAGACGAAAAATCCGTATGTAGGCGTCAAATCACATGTTGCTGGAATTACAACGGATGCAGCGGTAGAGCTTTACTTTTTTGAAGGGGGTTATTTAGGCATATCTCCGGTGGAGGATGGAAGGTACAATGTTTCAGCACTGCTAAGGCAGAAAGCATTTGAGCCAAAGCCGAAAACGATTCAAGGCTGGATAGATGCGGCTTGCAGCAGAAGCCCGCAGCTGCTGCACAAGCTGTCCAATGCAGTGCCGATCGCAGGAACTGAAGCAGCCGTCGCCCCGGTTCAAATTAGCCGCAAGCCGCTTGCCTGGAATTCATATCCCCGGGTCGGAGATGCCGGGCTTATGATTCCACCGTTATGCGGGGATGGGATGTCAATGGCGCTGCGCTCTGCTCTGGTGTGCGCTGCGCTTGCAAATCGTTATTTAAGCGGTCAAATTTCCTTTGAGCTTTGGCGCCATCACTACGAGCGGTTCATTGAACAGCAGTTGAAAGGTCCGCGACAGTGGGGAAGGCTGCTGCAATGGATGATTGCTGCTCCTGCATTGCCGCGTCTGCTCGTACCGTGCGTCCGTTATACCCCTGGATTAATGCAGAGGCTGATTCAAGCGACACGAATAAAGGACGTGCCGCTCGATTTTCAATGAGCTACACGTCCTTTAGATGCTATTTAGGATATTCTTTAGATGTTCTTACAATACGCGACGGGCTGTTACATAGGTTTTATCCCATGTGCTGCCTTTAAAAGTCGAGATCGTTACGCCAACGTTTTTGCTGTAAGTATGAAGAAGCTTGTTATCGCCCATATATATGCTCACATGGTTGATGACGCCGTCACGATTCGTATCGGAGAAAATCAAATCGCCAGCCTGCAAATTTGATTTCGATACATACGTACCTGCTTTTGCTTGCTGTCTCGAGGTTCTCGGAAGAGAAATCCCGTTCTTTTTGAACACATATTGTGTAAAGGACGAGCAATCGAAGGCAGATGTAATGCCTGATTTTGCTCCAAATTCATAAGGAACACCGAGATATTGTTTCCCTGTTGCGATCACGCTGCTCGCAGAGCCGCTTGTCGCCGCATGAACCGTATTAGTATTAGAGGCAGTAACTGCTATTCCGCTAAAAGCGACCGTGAAGCATACGCTGGCAACTGCGATGAATTTAATAAGAGAGCTTTTATTCAGTTTCATTGTGGCAATCCTCCTGATGACTATAAAATATTTTAGTATGGGCCTGTCCCGAAAAACAGTATAGCACAGAAAAGATTGCCGCAATTTACCTGTAGCAAAGTAAAGCTTGATCATACTTGATAAATGAGAGGTTTATTAGAATTCGATGATAAAAATCTAATGTTAAAGGGCTTGACAGCGCATTCTATACTCGTTAAAACTCTCGATAAAAATCATCCCGCAGCTCAGATACGACAAGATAGCATTCCTTCCCATGCAGAAGACGTGCTGGTACTCTCCAAACCTCTCCGTAATAAAAGCTGTCGGCAACAAGCTCTCCATCAGCATATAGCTGTGCAGCATCGCCGTAATAATCTATATTTACAAAGCCTTGAGTTCCATGCACCACAATTTTTTGCCATGATAGGTTCCTTTCACCGCCGATATGCAGTTCATCGACATATTTAGCAGTAAACGGTGGCGGCTCGATATTGATAAAGGAAACAACGGGCTCGGTGTAAGGCTGCTGAATGAAATTACGTTGAAAGCCTTCCCCGTTCCAGCGCCAATATTGGTATTCTCCATCTGCTACGGCATATATGGTGTCGTTAGCTTTATAAAGGTCGCACCCGTCACCTAAATAAATCTCACCATCTAATTTGCGCAAATATTTCGCTTGCTCCCAGGTGAGTGTCACAATGACAATATCATTGATTTTAAGCAATGCGTCAATCCCTGGCTCAGCTGTCAGCCTCTGACCGTCACTAAATTGATATTCCGCTGTAACCCCTGGTATTTGTGCGAAGAAATAAGTATCTCCTTGCCTGCATAATGGCTGCGCCGTTGCATAGTTCAGAATATTGCCGGACAGGTTCATATGGAATGGCATAAAGAAGCTTGCATCTCCACAAACATCTATTGCTGGAAAGGTGACGGCGCCCGTATTGATAACAACATTTCGGATGTCCTCAAGCTTGGTAAGTCTCTGGTAATGATTGATAAATACAAACCCTCGCTCGCCGTCTGTACGCATCACATAGCGCAAGGAAGAAGTATCGTCTCGTTTCACAGTATTTTGAGCCTCTACTCTGACCAGTGGCGCCAAAGCTTCCCCGAAATCTTGTACAAATAAATGCAAGAGGTTTAGCAGCCTGTATTGCTCTCGCACCTCGCCGTATTCCGATAGTGCAGTCTGAAAGTCATAGGAAAGAATAGGGTAATCATTCGGATACCCTGTAGCTTTCGATTCCTGTAATGTCGATCGTTTGCCCAGCTTATTCGTGCCACCATGGTACATATAGTAGCCAACCAGATTGTTACCATCTCCGAGCTTAACAAGTGATATCGCATAGATATCCATCCCTTTAACAAGCGGTCTGCGGTGATGAGTGACTTGCATCCCTCCACCTAACTCGCAGGTTGCAAACGGATACCTTTCATATGGCAGCTGCCAACCATCATCGCTTGTAAGCTCCTGCGGAAGGAGATCGGCTCCGATTCCTGTGTCATTGCGCATGCCCGTAAAAAAGTAATGCGGAGATGGCGGCAGTTGATTCAAGTGATTGTCCCAAGGCGCATCACAGTATCCGCCAAACACAGGAACGACTTCATCAACAGGAATTTTGGCGCCTGCAGCAGCATTCCAGCCTGTTACTGTATATATAGGAGCAATCATACCGCATTCGATAGCAATCTCTTTTAATTGAAGCAGATGATCTGCATCGTGCGTTAATTCATTCTCTAATTGGACGGCGATGATATTTCCTCCGTCCTTATAAAAAAGCCCCTGCACCTGCTCTGCAATTTTTCCGTAAAATGTACGTACGAGTTCAAGGTATTCAGCATTATTTTCGCGCAGCTTGAATGATTTCTTGAGCAGCCAATCAGGGAATCCTCCGTTCCTGCATTCACCATGCGCCCATGGTCCAATGCGAATGACGACCTCCAGTCCGGCTCTTTTACATTCAAGTATAAAAGCACGCAGATCATTGTCACCTGAGAAGTCGAATTCACCTTCAATTTCCTCGTGATAGATCCAGAAGATGTAAGTAGATACAAGCGTAACACCGCCTGCTTTCATTTTGCAGAGCTCTTCATACCAATATGCTCTATCATATCTTGAAAAATGAAATTCACCCATTACTGGAATCCATGGTTTACCGTTACGGGTAAAATATAAGCTGGTGATATCCATTTTTTCTCCTTCCGGATTCGATCCTCCAAGCTTCAAATGATTCTTTAATATCTTTGGCTGCTGATAATCCTTGAACGTATACATCGCTATTCATCCTCTCATCTCTTCGTCTCGTTACTATTAAAGCTATTGTAGCTTAAGAGATGACTAAGTCGATAGGATTTCATAATGAGAAAGTAGCACAAAATGAACATTTTCATGAAAATTAAAATGTAAATGACAAAGCTTGACATTTACGATTACACGTGTAATCATATAAATTAGAATTACACGTGTAATCCTAATTTAGAAAGGTGTTGTTTTACGAGGTGAACATCCCGAATATATCTGCGGCAGAGTGGGAAGTGATGAAAGTGCTTTGGAGGAAATCACCGATCACTGCTCAGGAAGTCATTGACCAGCTCTCTGAACCGATGGAGTGGAGTCCGAAAACAGTGAAGGCGTTAATCAATCGTCTGTTGAAGAAGGGTGCCATTCAATTTGAATCGAGAGGACGTGTGTATTACTATTCGCCACTTGTTGCGGAGGAAGATTGTATTCGTGAAGAGCGCAAAACTTTTTTGCAACGCATTTATGGTGGGGCGCTATCACCGATGCTCGCCCACTTTATTCAGGATGAGCAATTGAGCAAGGAAGAGATCGAGCAATTGAAAAAAATGTTGGAGGAAAAACGCTAAATGCAGGCCAATATCGCAGGATGGGCATTTTCCTTATTCCAACATGTTCTTGTAACGGCTCCGGTAGCAGTCGGACTCATCTTGCTTATCTTGTTGATACGCAGAATGCCCGTGCTGCGGCTGCATGTCCATGTTGTCTACACACTTTGGCTTATATGTATTGTAAGATTGTGGATGCCGTGGACGCCGCCAGGCCCGATTCAGCTTTGGCAGTCTATTCAAGGTGGAGGAGCCGTGGTCAGTCACAATGAAGCGGCTGCGCTATGGACAAGCTCTGAACTGCGTTCACTCGCTGCACCTGTTCAGCAGTGGAAAGAGATGAGTGGAGCCTTGAATGTTTGGGAGATTATATTCGCGATATGGGCAGTTGTAACGGCTGCCTTGTTTCTGGTCTACGCAGGTCTGTCCGTGTACGCTATCTATACGATTCGTCGTGCGGGTTGTAGGCCGGCTGACGAATTGCGTCTAATATTGGACAAGTGCAAACAAGAATTAAAGATGCGAAGACATGTGAGGATTGCACAATCCAATCGGGTAGCGTATCCAGTTTTGAGTGGATGGATCAGACCGCGGATTCTTATTCCTTCCAAGCTAATCGGTCATTTGCATGCTGATGAATGGCGCAATATTTTGCTGCATGAACTCATTCATGTGCGCAGAGGCGATATAATTTGGAATCATGCTATGGCTATGCTGGTTATTGTCAATTGGTTTAATCCGTTAGTATGGATAGCTTATCGTATGATGCGGGAGGATCAGGAATTGTCTTGTGATCGTGTGGCACTGCGATACACGGATAGTCAGCAATATGGGACAACGTTGCTGCGAGTGGCATCATGGAAGCTAATGCAAGGACAAGTCGTTCACGGGCTTCTATCTTTTAAAGGTTCGTCATCGCGAACATTGACCAGAAGGAGGATTGAAATGATCAAGCAAGTTGCAAGCAATAAACGAGTATGGACACCGCTTCTTGTTGGAGTGGTCGTTATTATCGCCATCATGACATTTACAGGGAAGAATACGACAGCTTTATCGAAAGAGTTAAATGTTCTGACATTCAATATTCCTGCTGAAGGTAAAGTAACGAATGAATTTCAGACCGAACGGCCTTATGTGAGTATAGCGAATGCTGAAGGAACAGCTATATTCGCAGCAGCAGACGGTGTTGTGGAGCAGGCGGAATATGTTAAAAAGGAAGGCAATTATATTCGCATTGCTCATGATGGAGGCTATGTCACGACATATAGTCACTTGGAAAGCTTGCAGGTTAAAGCTGGAGAACGAGTGAGTGCAGGGGCACAAATTGGTACTATGGGATCAACTGGGCATAGCACAGGTCCGCATGTGAAGTGGATGCTCTGGAATGGTGAAACAGCGATTGATCCACTGGAGCCAGTAGAGCAACAATAAGCAGTTTTGCGTATCCATACTGAGTTCAGCTCTCAGGATTATACATCCTGAGAGCTTTTTTTTGTGGGCGGATTCTTTACATTAAAGAGAGGACCTGAGAAGAAGTGTCTAGTAAACAAAAGAGAAGAGGCTGAGCTGTAAGCCTTTTGCAAGGTTAAAGTGAAGATTAAAGAAGCTGGATAACGTTAAATGATCCGTTTGGTCACACATAACGTTATCCAGCTTCCTTAGCGACTAGCCATCCTTTTGCCAGCCTTTCAGCCCTTTACTTTTCAGACAGCCCCTTCTCCGTTTCCTTCTTCAGCTTGTTTATCTCGGCTAACGTCATTTCATTGCACTGCTTAATAAAGTTAAGAATTAACTGCAGCTCCTGATCGGTATATTGGGAAATGATCTGAAGCGTTGATTGCATGACCGATTGGAACATGGGCGAGATTCTAGCTGATCCTTCCGGCACAGGCTTGACGACTACACGCCTGCGATCATTCGGATCCTTATCCCGAACTACATAACCTGTTTGTTCCAAACGATCGATTACACTCGTTACAGCTCCCGTGGTCAGCCCGGTGAGCTGTGCCAACTGCCCAGCTGTTACAGGTCCGGCATGATTCAGGTAATCCAAGCATTTGTGATCGGTGGCATTCAACCCTAGCTTTTCGGAAATGAATTGATGGAAGATGACGGCGCGTGCGCTGTTTTGTCGCAATTCCTGCAGTAGATCTTGCTGCACGGAAGAAAGTTCAGCGAAAGAAGAATTATCCCTTGACATTGTAATACCCCCTGGTTAATATAAATATATCTTAATCAATAAAGATAATTAATGTATTAAGAATATTTATGTATCAAGACTTTATTTCTCCGATTATAGCACAAGTTATCTGAATGACCAAACGATATAATCGTGGAAAGGATCAACCAACGAATACGAACAAGAATTGGTTTGCCACTACCTAAAAGAAGAAGAAAAAATAAACAAAGGAGTGAGTCAACATGGATATGAAGCAAACACAGGATATAAAAGAAATTGAATCCCTTTTTCAAAAGCTTAAATTCGCATGGGATCATGGCGATGGGACGGCCTATGGTTCATGTTTTACGGAAGATGCAGACTATGTGACGTTTCAGGGAGAGCATTTGCAAGGGAGAAATGCGATTGCCGAAACGCATCAGGAATTATGGAACGGTGTGTTGAGAGGGTCAACGCTGGAAGGCGAGATCAAGAATATCCGCTTTATCACGCCGGGGATCGCTATCTTTCACGGGCTTGGTGTCGTCAAATTAAGATGGCAAAAGAGCGCCCCAAGCCAAAGAGACTCCATCAATACGAATGTCGTTGTAAATCAGAATGGCAAGTGGGTCATAGCTGCCTTTCAGAACAGCAGGATCTCCAAACCCGGCCTAATGCAAAAAATATTCATGAAATTAAGCAAGTAATGAGAAGTAACCAGTATAAAAAAATAATGCGGCCATTCCCTGATGCAGGATCAGGGAATGGCCGCGGTTCCTTGCTCGCAAGAGATAGAATCACACCTAAAGGGGAGCATTAAGCAAACGGGTAATCCATAACAACGATTTCTTCAACAAACGGGCCAATGGATTGCAATAAGCTTTGATGCAGAGGATGCTGAATATAGTCCCGGCAAGCCTGTTGATCCTCAAAAGTGACCCGGATCCCCAGCGTAAACCCGTGCGTATGCTCTATTTCCTCCGTAGCGTTAATCCCGGCACTAAGTTGCACGATTCCCGGAATGTTCCCTTTAAAGTCATATGCAAGTTTTATTGCATTTTCTTGAACTTCAATAGAAGCATCGGGCTTAAATTTCAATAGCACGATATGTTCAAACATTTTATTCCCTCCAAGGCTTCTGTTTATTTTTAGGCTTGGAGCTGCTTCAATTGGGAGAGCTCCTTCATCCATTTCACGAAATTGTCAGTTACAAGATCAAGGTACTGAATGGTAGGTCCATCGGTCAGTTCCCCCTTCTCATCAAGCTTCTCATGAACAAGACCAATGTACGTTTCATTTCCAGGCAACAGCGGCGAGGAAATACCGGATGAGAACAGAATGTCACGCAGATGGCCCTGTGCTTTGACTGATCCCAACAATCCCATGGAAGATCCGATGATCCATGAGGGCTTCCCGATCATGACTCGATCTACGCGGGATAACCAGTCAATCGCGTTCCCCATGACGCCGGGAATAGTCGAATTATATTCCGGAGTAATCCATAACACCGCGTCAGCAGCAGCGACCTTCGCTTTAAAATCGATAACAGCCTGCGGCGGAACAGACTCGATATCCTGATCGTAAAAAGGGAGATCCCGAATGTTCAGCACATCCAGCTGAAAAAGATGCTGATAACGATTTTGAATATAACGGGCTAACTTCAGATTGTATGAATCTTTGCGAATGCTTCCGACTATGGCGGCAACTCTCATTTTCATCACCTCAATAATATGGTCTGAATGGACTTGAACAGCTAAGGCTGATCATCACCGTCTATCCATTCTTGCTATTCCTCCCAAGGAGGACATATACTAGTCTAAATGAACCCGAAGGGGCCAGGAAGAGATCTAGTTATCGTAGGATTGGGAATCCTACGTTCTTCAATAGCAGGAGGCATGGATATCATGGCAAACAAATTAGACCGATATGAGGAATTATCCCGTTTTTTGCGATTACGTCGTGAACAAATAACCCCAAAGCAAGCAGGGTTGCCGGATTCCGGACGCAGACGTACACCCGGACTTCGCCGCAGCGAGGTAGCTCTGCTGGCAGACGTGGGATTGGATTGGTATACTTATTTGGAACAAGGGCGTCATATCAACGTATCCGCTGAGGTTCTTGATCGAATAGCAAAAGTGCTTCGGTTGGATGAATCCGAACGCAAGCATCTGTATCATCTTGCCCGTAAGCAATTTCCCTTATCCGGTACGAAGCAAGCTAATAAGGTAACGCCGGAGCTTCAACGTTTTTTGGATAGTCAGAACCTATCCCCTACGAACGTTATGGATGCGCGCATGAATATCATTGCCTGGAACGAAGCATACTGCGCATTAAATGGGAATCTTGCGGCTATGTCGGATAGGGAGCGGAATTTGGTCTGGATGACGTTTACTTCTCCCCGTTTCCGCTATATAAAGGGAGACCAGTGGGAGCAGCATGCTCGGCGAATCGTCGCTAACTTCCATGCCGGATATGCGCGTCACGTTGACGATCCTTGGTGGATCGAGCAGTTCGAGGCGCTTTCACAGACAAGCAGGGAGTTTCGACAATTTTGGGATTCTCACGAGGTTCTCGATGCTATTGATGCGCCTAAGACATTGCATTGTCCGAACCTCGGGATCTTGAATTTTGATCTTGTCACGTTTCATTACTTGAACGATTCTAATTTGACCGTTACGATTCATGTCCCTCATCCAGATGGCACGGTAGATAAGATGCAGCAACTGTTATACGATTATGAGAGCCAGCAAGCAGAGCAGCTTGAATCTTCTCGACGTGTTTAAAATTCGGTTTGAAAAAAAGCGATGTCTGTGATATTATCAGAAAAATACAAATATAGCGAAGAAGAGAAGGCTATACAATCGCGTTTATGTCCAGAGAGCAGAGGGATTGCTGAAACCTCTGTCGTAATGCATGTATAGTGTCGTCTCGGAGCTGTTGACCGAACACGGAAGGAAGGCATGAATTGCCTGCCCGCCCGCAAGTAGGCTCAACCGGCCTGGCATCCGTTAACATGCTGCAGGTAAAGCATCGGCTTTACCTCATGAGACTGCAATTGTGAGATTGCAGTAAACCTGGGTGGTACCGCGAACATTCCCCTTTCGTCCCAAGGCCTTTAAGCAGCTGCTTTGAGCCTTGGGAAGGAAGGGGTTTATTTATTTCATACGAACAGGCGATGAAGAGAAAGCCGACAATGGCGGTTATGCCCAGAGAGCAGAGGAAACGCTGAAACCTTTGCCTTAACCCTTTGTATGGTGTCGTCTCGGAGCTGTTAACCGAAAGCGCGGCTAGTCTTTTTCCATGCCCGCGAGTAGACTTAACCGAAATGGTGCTCGTTAACGCGCTGCAGGTAAGGCCTATTGGCCTAACCTCATGAGGCTGCATTCGCGAGATAGCAGCGAACTTGGGTGGTACCGCGAAAAAATCCCCTTTCGTCCCTGTATGAGCTGACCGCTGTTAGCTTGTTTAGGAGAAGAGGGGATTTTATTTTGCAAAGGAGGCTGCCCTATGGAACAGCAAGTAGGAATGACGAATGAAGCAACGACGCCATCGGAGGAATATATTACTGGTTCGGAGGTACTGTTGCGCGGCTTGCTGAAGGAAGGCGTAGAGTGCGTATTTGGCTATCCGGGAGGAAATGTGCTCTATATTTACGACGCGATGGTGAATCGGCCTGACTTCAAGCATATTTTGACCCGGCACGAGCAAGGCGCGATCCACGCGGCGGACGGCTATGCCAGGTCGACGGGAAAGGTTGGGGTATGCATCGCGACATCCGGTCCAGGAGCAACCAATCTGGTGACCGGCATTGCGACCGCCTATATGGATTCGGTGCCGCTGGTGGTCATAACGGGGAATGTATCTACGTCCGTCATGGGCACGGATGCTTTTCAGGAAGCGGACATTGTTAGCATCACAATGCCGATTACGAAGCACAGCTACATCGTTCGCGACGTACACGACCTTCCTCGCATCATTCATGAAGCGTTCTATATCGCAAATACGGGCCGCAAAGGTCCTGTGTTGATCGATATTCCCAAAGACGTGAGCAACCAGCGGATGGCATATCGTCCTGCGGACACGGTTCAATTGCGTGGATACCATGGAGCACCGGAATCGAATCCGGCGCAAATAGATGCGCTGCTTCAGGCGATTGCAGAAGCGCGCAAGCCAGTTATTATCGCGGGCGGCGGCGTTGTCTATGCGAACGCCTCGCAGGAGCTGATCACATTCGTCCACACTACCCGGATTCCGGTCGCCACGACTCTGCTCGGTCTCGGCGGGTTTCCGAGCGATGACGAGCTGTGCCTGGGCATGCTCGGACATCATGGCTTATACGCGGCGAACATGGCGGTGCAGAACGCGGATCTCATTATTTCAATTGGCTCGCGTTTCGATGACCGTGTTACGATGAAGCTGGACGGGTTTGCGCCTCAGGCCAAATGTATTGCCCATATTGATATCGATCCGGCGGAAATCGGCAAGAACGTTAAGACAGATATCGCCTGCATCGGCGATATTAAAGACGTGCTGGCTTATGCGAATACGAAAGCGCAAGCAGCCTGTACGGCTGCCTGGCTCGAGCAGCTTCAGGGGTATAAGCTGCAGCATCCGCTTCGGTATACCGATTCGGATACCGTCATTAAACCGCAATATGTACTCGAGATGATTAGCGAGATGACGCAAGGAGAGGCAATCATCACCACCGATGTAGGCCAGCACCAAATGTGGACGGCGCAGTTTTACCGCTTCAAGCATCCTCGCTCGCTAATTACGTCAGGAGGTCTTGGCACGATGGGCTTTGGCTTCCCGGCTGCGATCGGAGCTAAAGTCGGAAATCCGGATCGTCTCGTCATCTCGATCAACGGCGACGGAGGCATGCAGATGTGCGCGCAGGAGATGGCGATCTGCGCGATTCATCAGATTCCGGTCAAGATCGTGGTCTTCAACAATCAGGTGCTCGGCATGGTTAAGCAGCAGCAGGAATTGATGTACGAACGACGCTACAGCCAGATTGATCTATCCGGCAGCCCGGACTTCGTCAAGCTTGCTGAAGCATACGGAATCAAGGGATTGAGGGCGACAAACAAGGCTCAAGCCTCCAAGGTTTGGCTTGAGGCGCTGCAGACGACAGGACCTGTGCTCGTCGAGTTCGTCATTCCGACCGACGAGAACGTATACCCAATGGTGCTTGCCGGCACGCCGCTGGATCAAATGATTTTAGAGTACGACGAATAATGGCGCTGAAGAGATAAAAATCTGTTTAAAGGAGCGAGGCTACTCATGTACACCGATTGCTTAATACTTTTATGGGTATAATTTAACGGGTAACATTAACGTTCAATGAAAAAGCGAAAGTCCAGGACATTATTTTCTCGTCCATGACTTTCGCTTTTTCGGTTTCAAGCGTCAGCTAATATTGTCTGTTACTTGGAAGTGTGGGAAACCAATGCGATATGTTGGGTTAAGGGATTTACCTGTTTTTTGTTGGTTCCCGGGCCTAAGTCCCAAGAGGTTCGAAAATGTAGCACGGGTTCTACTATGATTTTTACGGTTTTCCAATCCCCTTGAGGACATCTTTATTTTACGCGAATGAAAAAAAGTTATTTTTTTTTGTTGACACGTCATATTATTACTAGTTATATTATTACTATGATTACCAAAAATATTAAAAAGTCACCTGTCGCTTTAGCCATCCTTTGTTTCCTTATTGAGGAGCAATCCATCAGTATCGAATGCAACAGTTAATTAAAGAAAGGGAGAAGGACGAGGTAATAAATATTCGCCATCGAGCAAGTATTTATCAAACGATTGAAGGCTGACATGGAGCATGGAGGAGCTGCGCAAGAGAGACGAGTCAATCGATAACCGATTGGGTGAAAAAGAAATTGAATAACGAAAGGACATGATCATAATGAATCCGTTAAATTCCACAACGATTGACGAAACGGTACCTGTGCTTATTGTGGGGGGGGGGAGTCTCGTAGGTCTATCCCTCTCCCTGTTTCTGGCTAAACAAGGGATAAAGTCAATCGTCGTCGAACGCCATTCGGGCACGGCCATCCATCCGCGCGTCTCAAGCTTGACTGCCCGCACGATGGAAATCTTTCGCTCTGCCGGAGTTGAAGAGGAGATACGCCGTGAAGAACCACCTTTCCCACGGGAATTCGGCATCATGTTTGTCGAGAGTCTGGCCGGGGAAGTATTCGAGAATCTGATGGAAGATATGAGCGCATATTTTACGGATGCCAGCCCTGTTGAAGGAAACGGCATTGCACAAGATTTACTTGAGCCTGTGCTTCAGATGAAGGCTGAACAAGCAGGTGCCGATCTTCGATACAACACGGAAATGATCGGATTCGAAACAGATGAGCATAGCATCTTGGCGACCATTCGGGATCGAACCAACGGCAAAACACGCCAAATACGGTCCGAGTATATGGTTGGAGCCGACGGTGGCAAAAGTGGTATCCGTGCAGCTTTAGGAATCGGGCAGCATGGAGAGGGGACACTTTTTCATCTGATCAGCGTCATTTTCGACGCGGACATCCATGATCTCTTCAAGAACCAGAATGCACATATGTGTTTCTTCGCTAATGAAGATGCAAGCGGAAGCCTTGTCTTGTATCCCGGCACAAACAGGCGGCCTCATGTATACAGATTGGATGTGATCTATGATCCGGAGGAAGAAACGATTGACGATTACCCGGAAGAGCGGTGTATTGCATTGGTAAGGGCAGCTATCGGATTACCTGACATTCCGGTCAAGTTCAAGAAGGTATTAACCTGGGAAATGGCTGCTCGAGTAGCTGATCGCTTCCAACAAGACCGTATATTTATTGTTGGTGATGCAGCACGCGTTCAACCTCCAAGCGGCGGCTTGGGAGGCAATACTGGGGTTGCCGAGGCGCACAACCTCGCTTGGAAGCTGGCTGCCGTGTTGCGAAGTGAAGCTGGCGAGGGCTTGCTTACCACTTACGACATGGAGCGCCGCCCTATAGCGAATTACACCGTAGAACAGGTCGTCATGCTCTCCCAGCAGCGCGAACACGAAGGAGCAAATGGAATTACGGTAAACACCCTACATGTCAATATGGGTTATCGCTATCCAGACGGCGCGTTCATACCGGAAGGAGACGAGCAGAACCTCCCCCTTGCACAACAGCCAGAGTCGTGGACGGGTCAGCCAGGAAGCCGCGCTGCGCACGTCGTTTTGGAACGTAACGGCCAGCGGCTTTCCACCATCGATCTGTTTGGTTCTCGATTTGTGTTACTCGTTGGATCAGACGGAAAAAACTGGGTTGAGGCTGCTGAGCATGTTAAAGATACGCTACGTTTCCCGATAGATATTTATCAGGTTGATGGGCATGCTGATTTTAATAATCCTGGGAACGATTTTCTTGATGCATACGGTATAACTTCCACAGGGGCTGTCATCGTGCGGCCAGACGGGTATATCGGATGGCGAAAACCGGGTACCAGGGGGAATAAGGAAGAAATGGAAAAAATGTTAACCAATGCTCTGTCGACAATCCTTTTTCGTTAAATCAACTACATCAAATAAGGAAAGGAATAATAATTATGCTTATCTTTGAATATACCGAAATCTATGATTATCCCGCATCTATCGTTTTTTCACGCCTCGTTGATTTAAAGGGGAGACCTTCCTGGATTAAAGGTATTATGGAGGCTCGAGTTACTCCAGAAGGACCTGCTCAGTTGGGGACCAAGTATTTCGAAAGTGGAAAATACTCAGGCTTCAAGAGCGAAAAAAACATGATCGTGACCGAGCTTGTTCAGGATCAATTGTTAACGATGGAGACAGTTCCTGATGAAAAACAATCGTTTCGCGAAAGCTATCGTATTGAGCTGATCTCGGATCAATCTTGCCGTGTTCATTTCTCAATTCAAGTTGACAACGTTCCGAAGGTAGCTGAATTTTTCATGCGTCAATCGATGAAGAAGGAGCAGCGGCAAACAGCTGCTGACTTAAAAGCTCTCCTTAAGGGTTAACATCCATACGGTTTGCTGCAGTGCGAGAGTGGTATAGGCTTCAGCATAGCCTGCTAAGTCTAGGACTAAAATTAGTTCTAAATTTGTAATAGAAATACCTCATCACCCCATTTATCTTAATAATTAAGATAAATGGGGTTGGACTAACGATATCGCCTTTACTGATTCTCTATAGTTGGTTTACGAAGGTCGTCGGTAAGCTTTCGAAGAGATTGACAGGAGAGAATCAAATAATCGAGCAGGGTCTGTAACTCCTCTTGACTGTACTTTGAGTAGAGTTCAAGCATGGCATCGTTTAACGGAGTGAATGCCTTTTTAATTGTATGCAATTGCGAATAGATGGGCTCGGCATAGACCACTCTGAGATCGTTAGGATCCTTCGTCCGGCGGATATAGCCTGCTCTTTCTAAGCGATTTAGCACGCTTGTAATAGCACCTGTGGTTAGTCCCGTCCACTCTGCTAGATGTCCTGCAGTGGCTCTTCCTCTGCTTAGAATCAAATCTAAGCACTTATGATCTGTAATGTTAAGGCCAAGATGCCCAGCTATCGCCTGATGAAACATGATAGTTTGAGTGGATAACTGTTTGGAAGCTTCTAAAAGTGACAGATGAAGGTCTGTTTGTGTCGGTCGCATAATACATTCCCCTTTAATTTATCTCGATACATAAAGTATAGCATAGAGGATCCGTTCACTGAGAGATTTATGTTGGGGCAGTCAGAACAAAAAGTATAAGAACTCTTAATCAGCCTTGAGACGGAGGTAAAGGTAACGACTGATTGATATTATGGAGGATATCTTAATTATTAAGATAAATGTCGGGAAAAGAGGGAACAGTCGTGTTCGAATTCCTTATGGGAGTAGAATTTTTGTTATTACTGGTACTAGTGGGTGTTTCAGGGGCTACTGGCTATGCCGCGAATCACCTCAAATATGTGGGAGAGAGTGAATCGAGCTTCCGATTATGGCTAAAAGCAGCCAAAGTTGGCGTCTATATCGGTACCGCCCTAATCATGGTTTGGGCACTGGACATCATGATCATTTTCGAAAATTACGGATGGCTATTTATCATGGACCGGGTCTTGAACCTATTGCCTCTGTTAAGCTTGCCAGCGGCAATTGTGTTGATCTTTGCGCTGCCTAACTTATCGAGGGAAGCTAATAAAAAGTCTTTACTGTTCTTTATTGTGTCTGTACATGTAATGACTGTGGGAGCAGTACTTGCCTTTTTTTTAGTAACGATAGACATACCTGCAATTCCTAATACAAAAGATCTTTTGATTTATGGTGGGGCACTGATCATTTCAGCAGGTCTGCTATGGCTTTACCATGGAAGAAGGATAAGGATACTTGAAAAGCGGCTTCCACGATTTAGCATAAGAATTATAAGAGGAGCTGTATATTTCGTTTTGGTGTTTGTAGTAGCCATAACAGGATTAGTCGTTTCTCAAAGAATGAGTGAATTTCCTGGCAGGATGAATATGGTCCATCACCATACTGCTGATTTTGGGGGTGGAGATTCCAGCTTAGATGAAAATACAAATGCCCACCATGACGATCATGATTCCAATTCAGACAGTAAGCCGATTAGTGTTGTGGAGTTGAAAGGACCTCAAACAGACATTCCTGACAAAAAATACGTCCTCTACGCAGAGACGAAGAAGATTCGCCTTGCTTCCGGTGAAACCATTGAAGCGTGGACGTTTAATGGTCAGAGCCCAGGCCCAGAGCTTGTCGCCAATGAAGGGGATTTGGTGGAAGTAAGATTGGTGAATAAAAATATCGATAGCGGGGTTACCATTCATTGGCACGGAGTAGATGTCCCTAATGGTGAAGATGGCGTTCCAGGGATGACGCAGGATGCCGTCATGCCTGGAGAGTCGTATACCTATCGTTTTGTTGTAAATGAGGAGGGAACTCATTGGTATCATTCCCACCAGCAGTCCTCCATTCAAGTGCAAAAGGGGCTATTCGGGGCCTTTATCATCCATCCATCCAGTCAACATGAAACAAAAACGATGGATACGACGATTGTGGCTCATGATTGGATCACTCCGGACGGCAGGAATATTCCAGCTCTCGATACGGCAGATACATTCCAAAGGAAAATGGTTAATCCAGGAACACCTGTACGGCTACGTCTCGTAAATGCGGGTAATTTAACTCGTACGTTTTCCTTGAACGGCGTGCCTTTCAAGGTTGTAGCCATCGATGGTTTTGAGTTGAATGAGCCAGGTACTCTGACGACTAGTTTATTACGAATCGGTGGAGGGGGGCGTTACGATGTCGAATTCATCATGCCTGACACTGCCGTTACGCTGGCAATGCTAATGGAAGGCAAACCAATCGGAATAGTGTATAGCCCAGACGGACATGGGAAACAAAATGTACTCGATGAAGGAGAGGTTTTAGATATCACTAAATATGGATCACCGGCACAGACTCCATTCAACACCTCGACCGTGTTCGACAGAACGTTTACACTCATTCTTGATCAGACCTATTTTGGTGTCTATAACGGAGAGGCGGGACAACAGTGGGTGATTAACGGAAAAACGTTTCCTGATACTCCGACCCTTATGGTCAAGGAGGGAGATCTTGTGAAGACAACATTTGTAAATCGGAGTTTTGCCGATCATCCGATGCACCTTCATGGACACCATGTCCAAGTCATTAGTAAAAATGGAAAACCGATTAGTGGTAGCCCACTTGTCCTAGATACTGTAAATATTGAACCCGGCGAGACGTTTGAAGTTGCTTTCTTGGCAAACAATCCCGGACTATGGATGGATCACTGCCACAATCTAGATCATGCCCAAAAAGGAATGACAATGCATGTGGCTTATGAAAATGTATACACTCCTTTCGCGATAGGAAGTGAGACGGTTAATAGTCCGGAATAGGCTTGATGCTATCGTAAAGCATGGTTATTAAAAGAAGCTGAAAAACAAAGAAAAAAGGGGGTAAACATTATGTTCAAATTAATAAGTGTTGAAAGTTTAAGTAAGACTTATGTGAGCAAAAAGGAAAAAATTATTGCCGTTGATAATATTAGCTTTACAGTCGATCAAGGAGAAATTTTTGGTTTTCTTGGACCGAGCGGAGCAGGTAAAACTACTACACAAAGAATACTGACAACATTGTTGCCCATTAGTAGCGGAACAGCTTATATAGCTGGATATAATGTGTTAACTGAAGCCAAAAAAGTCCGTGCCAATATAGGCTATGTTAGTCAGCTTGGTGGCGCTGATCCAAACGCCACAGTACGGGAAAACCTGGAGCTATCAGGAAAATTATATGGGCTATCAAATGACGTTACAGTGCAAAGAATTAAGCAATTGAGTAAATTGCTAGATTTTCATGAATTACTTCCGCGCTTTGTTCGTACATTGTCTGGCGGGCAAAAACGTCGTGTGGAGATTGCTCAAGGAATTTTACATGAACCAAAGGTTTTATTTCTTGATGAACCAACGACAGGACTTGATCCGCAAAACCGTGCTAATTTATGGCAGCACATTAAAAAATTACGTGACAATGGAATGACCGTTTTCCTAACGACTCACTATTTAGAAGAAGCGGACGCGTTATGTGACCGTTTAATTATAATAGACCACGGCAATATTATCGCTGAAGGAACACCTACAGAATTAAAGAAAAAGATTTCGAGTGAAGTTGTTTCAATAGAAATGAAACATCTGCAGGACAGCGAAAAAATGAAACGATTGTTTAAACAATTAGAACTTGATAAAGTGACAGAAGCAAATATGAAATTTTCCATTTACACTGACATAGGTGAAGAATTAATTACGGATATTATTAACTTCACAAAAGAACATCAGATTGAATTAGCCAATTTATCGTTACAGGACTTATGCAGTTCGCCCCAACAATTGTAAGAGCAAGACTTTAATAGATGAACAGTTATCATTCAAAAAAATACTTGACAAATAAAAATCGCCTAAATAATTGTGAAGGATACCTTTTTA
>NZ_BOSE01000013.1 GCF_018403185.1 Paenibacillus montaniterrae | reverse complement strand
CCCGTGCTCTGTAGTATATCTGCTTATCCGAGTACATTATATCATCAAACGGTAGGGTTGATGGTGCAACTTTCATTGTATTTTTGTGCCTTGAGCACAGCGAAAGGAATGAGACTTAACATGAACAACAGAACGAGAAAAGCTACGATATGGATAGCAAGCTTAATTGCAGTTGCAGGAGTGGCGGCTTGGCTCATATTAGCGATTTCGATAACACCCGAGCGCAAGCTTGAGGCAGCTAGTGGTGAATTCAGCGGCAAGCCCGTTATTGTGCTGCTGGTCGATTCATTAATGAGCAAGCCTTTGCAGCAGGCAATGAAGGAAGGCAAAGCGCCTGCCCTTGCCTTTCTGGCGAAAAAAGGCGAGTTTCACCCTGAAGTAGTTAGTGCCTACCCGACGATGTCGGTTTCCATCGACAGCACGATTTTAACAGGCAGCTACGCAGACCAGCATCATGTGCCAGGCTTAATATGGTTTAGTGAAAAGGAACAGCAAATGATCAGCTACGGCAGCGGTCCGCATGAAATTTTAGTTAATGGCGTTAAAAATGTGCTGCAGCATAGCATCATTCATCTCAATCAGCAGCATTTAAGCCGAAATGTGCAAACCATATATGAGAAGCTGGCGCAGCAGCAAATACCGTCTGCTTCGATCAACGGCCTTGTATATCGCGGCAATACGCCGCATCAACTGCACATTCCGAGGCTGCTGGCGCATGTTGATCTGCTGCCTGCAGAAGTGACGACTGCCGGTCCTGAGCTGCTCTCGCTTGGCGTAATGTCGCAGTACAGCAAGCAAAATGACCAGTACAATTATCCTTGGGACAGACTCGGCTTCTCTAATCAATTTACCGTCAATGAGCTAGCCAGCATAATTAAGCAAAATAAGCTGCCAGCATTTACTTTTGCCTATTTGCCTGATGCGGATGCTCAGCTGCACAAGCATGGACCCGATGATTTGCAGGCGATTGAACACGCAGATCAATCGCTGCAGCAGCTGCTTGATTTATATGGAAGCTGGGAAGCTGCGGCGGACGCTGCAATCTGGATTGTGCTTGGCGACAGCGGTCAGTCGCTTGTTGATAGCAATAAACAGCAGGCACTAATTAAAATGAATGAGCTGCTCGGCAAATACAGCCTGTGGAGTCCCAAAAAGCAGGATGCTCAGCTGGCATTGGCACTGAATGAACGCATGAGCTACATTCATATTCTAGACAACAGCATTAGCTATTCCGAGCTCGTTGATACGCTTAAGCAGGATAAACGCATTCGCTTTATAGCCTGGCATGAGCACGGCAAAAACATCGTTGAGGGCGCCGACTTTGCAGGACAGCTGAGCTTTGCACCGCAAGGCGGCTACCGAGATCAGTACAATCAGCAGTGGGACATTGAAGGCGAGCTGCCAATTCTGGATTTGACGATTGATGATAAACAGCAAGTGAGCTACGGACAATATCCTGATGCTTTGGCGCGGCTGCATGGGGCGCTGCATGCTCAGAGCGGCAGCATTGTCATCATCGATGTCAAGCCTTCCTATGAACTGCATGAGCGCCACAGCTATAACCATGTAGGCGGAGGCTCTCACGGCTCGCTGCATCAAGCGGATTCCTTAGTGCCGCTGATCGCCGTCGGCGCCAGCAAACCGCTTGAGGATAAGCGTCTCGTTGCACTGCAGTCTTGGTTGATGACGTTAATATTAGATCAAAGCAGCTAGCAAATTTTCCGCTGAACATATAAGAAGCTCCTCGCCGCTTATTCCAGGCAGCAAGGAGCTTCTCTACTTTGTCTTTGCACAAATATATAAATTTAATTTCGATATGATGCCAACACTTCAGTTTTCATCCTCGTACTCTTCTTCGTCCTCATCCTCATAAGCCAACTCAATATCAATAAACTGCACAACAATTTGACAAATTTGCCCTGCTGCATCATACCCCCAATAAACCGGGTAGGCTCCATCGCCAAACCCGCTTTGAAAAAACGGAAGATGATAATCGCTATTCGGAATTTTCCAGTTGATCCAGTCTCCACCCGAACGTTGATACTGCGGATGCTGCTTATAGCTATCTGCAAACAGAGCGGCGAAGTAATCATCATAAATATTTTTGTCAGGATTGTGCTGTCGCCAGCTCTGTTCAAATTCAATATAAGCCTGCTGGACCTGCTTATCGCAAATGCATGCCAAGCCTGCATCTACGTTGAAGCCGAAAAACTCTCCCTCTTCCAGTCCCTGCAATTGCTCATTTCCGACGAGCGCTTCCTCGAAGCGAACCGCTTCTGCATCGCTGAAACGCAGGCGCACAGCAGCGTAGCGGTCGCAATCGCCTGATTCATCCCGCTTAATGACGCAAACCTCAGTACGATAAGTGCCGACAGGTGCTGTTTGAAAATAGGGCTGTCCATCATTTTGCGTTAAATAGCATAACGGATCACGCACTAATATTTGTCCGCTCGGAATAGAGCAAGGACCAATATCGATTACCTCCAGCTGCTTGCCTACCAGCTCGGGCAGACTAAAATAATGATTCAAATTAACTGGACTGGCCAACACTTCGCGCTTCTGCTGCCGCAACGAAAGCCATTCTTCAGTAGGCTTCATTACATCATCCCCTTCTGGTATGAGGTTTACCACTCGTCAATGCGACACTGCCAGCTCATCCACATGTTTGATTGCCCGATGATTAGTGAGCAGAAAAACAACAGATAATAAGACGAAGCTGCCGCCCACATAGAACGGTACGCTGCTGTTAAACCACTCGGCAAGCTTGCCTGCCAAAAATGGCGCGATCGCTCCGCCGATAAAGCGAAGGAAGCTGTACGCCGCAGAAGCAGTTGATCTTTCAACGGGAGCAGCATTCATAACGGCAGTCGTAATAAGCGTGTTATTGTTGCCGAGCAGCGCACCTGCAAAAATAATGCCAAATACTACTACCCATTTTACATCAACAAACAGCGCCATTGCCAGCAGCGTCAAGCCAAACAAGCCAAGCAGCGCAATCATTGATTTAACAGTACCGACAGCCTGCTGCAAGCGAGGCGCCATAAATACCGAGGTAACTGCAAGCAGAATACCCCAGCCAAGAAAAATATAACCGATGCCATGAATATCAACACCCATATGCTCAAGCACAAAAGGAGCGTACGCCATCAATGTAAAAAATCCGAAATTGTATAAGCAAGCGGTAATACCAAGCACCAGCAAGGAACGATGCTTTAATGCTTTGAATGGCTCGCTTAACGCCAGCTTCTTATGCGGCTTTGCTGCTGCCTTCGGCTTCGGCATCATAAACAGTAACGCCAAAAATGCGATTAGCATCGACACAGCCACGCCGAGAAAAGGCGCTCGCCACGATATAGCGCCAAGCTCGCCGCCTAGCAAAGGACCAATCGCGATTCCAAGGCCGATCGCGGCTTCATACAAAATAATCGCTTGTGCTACTGTTCCGCTCGTTAGTGTCGTAATCGCCGTCAACGCGGTTGCAACAAAGAGCGCATTTCCTAGCCCCCAGCCGCCGCGATAGGCAACAAGCTGCCATATGCCATTAGAAAATGCACCTAGCAAGCAAAATAAAATAATGATGCCTATACCTGCAAGCAGCGTATTTTTCATGCCTAGACGAGATGTGATCGTGCCTGTAATAAGCATCGCTACAGCCATAACGGCATTGTAGCTTGTAAAGAGCAGCGTGACCTGGCTTGCCGATGCCTCTAATTTGTGAGAAATGGCAGGCAATATCGGGTCAACTAGCCCAATCCCCATGAATGCAAATATGCAAGCGAAAAAAACAGCCCATACTGCTTGGGGCTGATGTAAAATGCTTGATTTATGATGCTTGATTAGCTCTTGCTCTGACTGTGATGCATGTACTGCAGCTTTACTCATGTTGTCTCACTCCTGATTCTCTGTCTGACTCTCTTGTTGTTTAAATTGCTTGATTCGCTCATTCAATTGCTTAACCTCTGAGCGGATGCGGTTGATTTTGGCCAGCTTTTCATCGATGACTATCAGCTGATCCTCAAGCTTTCGTTCAAGCCGATCAAGCGTATCCAGCTTTAGCGGTCCATCCGGCTCAGCACGATATTGCTGACGCAAAGCATCGATTTCATCGACAAGCACAATATACTCCTGCAATTCGCCCAGTGAAAATCCAAGCGCATCTCGCATATCCGTCAATGCTTTAAGTCTAACAATATGAGCGTCCGTATACAGACGAAAGCCGCCCTCGCTGCGCTCTGGAGGCGGAATTAAGCCAAGCTCCTCATAGTAGCGGATCGTGCGCTTCGTCAGTCCGCTTAGCTGTGCCGCTTCATCAATTTTATAAATACGATCACCTTCTTTTCGCTTGTTGATCCTCAAATCTTATACATTTATTTTATCAATATATAACCTTTACGTAAACGTTAATTTTATACAATGAAGTTATATCGAAGCATAAACGCAAGCAAAAACAAACAAGCAAGCTCAGAGCGGCTATTAGATTACCCGCTGCTGAAGCTTGCTTGCTGTCACTCATCTTCAGTTATTCCGGCGTTCCTTGCGTTACCCCGTGAACATAAGTGAACCAAGGGGTATCAAGCGCTCCTTGCCCTGGATTATACGTAAAGAAGTACTCAACCGTATCTCCATGCTGCAAATTATTAACGGGGTAAGTATAATTGCCGTTCCCGATTGGTGTCATCGCTACATTAAGCTGTCCGCCGTTATTGATCTTGTAGTGCAGATCAGCAAAGGTAGCACCATTGACATAAAACAGCAGATCGTCGCCAATTTTCTTCAAGCCGCGCACTGCATCGCCGATAACGATCACAGTCGACGGAGCCGACACAACCGTAATCGTGGCAGTAGCTGTTTTATTGCCGTCCGCAGTTGTAGCTGTAACAGTAGTCGTGCCTGGCGCAATTCCCGTTACAAGGCCATTTAGGCTTACGGAGGCGATTGCGGAGTTGGCTGTCGTCCACGTCACTTGCTTATTCGTAGCATTGGATGGGGCAACATTGGCGGTTAACTGTACGCTTTGCCCCGCTTCTACTTGAGCAGTGCTCGGATTCAAGGCAACTCCAGTAACAGGCACATTTCCAGGGTTGCCCCCGCCAGTGCCTTCCTTGTAAACACGCACATAATCCACCTGCATCGTAGCAGGGATATCTGACGGATCTGGCGCAAGACCACCATCAAAGTGACCGCCAATCGCCAAATTCATAATGAGGTAGAACGGCTGATCGAACGGTGCATTCGGATTGTTCGGCGCTGCTACAGAATACCATT
Organism: Paenibacillus montaniterrae; assembly: GCF_018403185.1. Taxonomy (GTDB): domain Bacteria; phylum Bacillota; class Bacilli; order Paenibacillales; family Paenibacillaceae; genus Pristimantibacillus; species Pristimantibacillus montaniterrae. Next base: position 151,677 of record NZ_BOSE01000013.1, on the reverse strand, counting down.
GCTCTCGCGAAACTTTAAAGAAGAATTTGCCATCCACGTACCATTTAATATTGTCTTCTTCCCAGATCATCGTATACACATGATAATCATTAGCGAAGGTTTGCCCTTCAGGGAAATGATACTCACCCGCAATATAACGGTTCACCGGCCATTGACCGCCAAAATGAACGGCGCCGCTCGTCGTGCCTGGCAAACGTCCCTTCGCTTCCATAATATCAATTTCACCCGATGCAGCCCAAGCTCCATAAACAGAATCCTCCGGAAGCATCCAGAATGCAGGCCATACGCCGTTGCCGGTAGGCAGCTTGGCGCGAATATCGACTCGGCCGTACTGGAAGGTGAAGTGATTCTTCGTATTGATTTTACCGGAGGAATATTGCGCATAACGGTTTGGATCCTGCGGGAATGATTTCGGATCATTTAACGCTCTAATATTCAGCTTACCATCCTCGATAAATACATTTTGCGCGCTGGTTGTATAGTGCTGCAACTCCGCATTTCCCCAGCCCCAGCTATTAGGATCATTGCTAATATAATAGCCTGTTTCATAGCTCCATTTGCTCATATCTAGCGAGCTGCTGTTAAATTCGTCCTGCCAAATCAAATTCATGCCGGCAATGCTTGGATCGCTCGGTGTTCCAATCGCGATATCTTCATGATCGGAAACGTCCGGACGAGGCGCGTTCGGGTTGCCGATCAGCGTATAGTTGACGAAATTGCTGCCGACATTACCGCCCGCCTGCCCATTTAACGGATAGCCGATGCGGATTTGCATATCCTCTTGAATAGGCTGGAACCACAGTCCATAAATGTAATCAGCCCAGTAGCCCCACTGATTGGCATCCGACATATTGTTGTAGCCGTTGCCAGAGTATAAAAATCCGCTCTGGGCAGAGTTGCTTAGATCAACCCACTGTCCGTTAATGTTAATTTGATAGACGAAGTTGCCAAGCTCGCTGCCGATGGCCGCTCCACCGTCAATTTTAGGCAGCGGTATGCCGATCGCGCCGCTCACATCTGCCGTATAAGTCGTCCCATCGTACGGCGTAATCGTATAGGAATTTCTAACCGGCTCGTTAAAAGTAATCGTATAAATCAAGTTTGCTCCAGAGGTTTTAGACTCCAGTTTTACATTAATCGACTCTGTTACTGTAAACCAGTAGCCGCCGCCTCCATCTGTAAATTGGCCGAAGTTGCTGTCATAGATCCAGCCGCTTGCCGCATTATTGTCAATGTCAATCCAGGTGCTGCTGTTTACAGGCTTGACGTATACCTTCAAATCATCCGCTACCGCTTCATAGGTTATTGCAGGATTATTGTTGAAAACGGGATAGGTAAACCCGGCTCCGCCCGTGAAGCCCGCAGTAATTTGCGGCCCTTGCGTTGGCGTCATCGCCGTAATCGTTGTTTTATTAATGTTTTGAAAGACAAGCGTATAATCCAGTGTCACGCCATTGGCTTTGGAGTATAGCTGGATTTCTGTCGTTGCGGAGAGCGTGAACCAATAGCCGTTCATGCCGCCATCGCTCCAATGCCCCCAATTTTGGTTATAAACATAGCCGCTGACGCTGTCGATGTCGACCCAGCTGCCATTGACTTTAACCTTTACTCCCAAATCAGCAGAAACATCGCTCCAAGTAGCTGCGCCTCCGTTGAAAATCGGCATCACAAAGCCATAGCTGGCTTGACCGACGCCTGATTTGGAGATTACAGGTCCGTCCGCCACAGAAAAGTATGTCATAGAGGTAATGGTCGTTCCTGATTCCGCTGCCTGAGCTTTGGATGTTGGCAAGAAACCTACGCTAGCTACCATAATCGCTGCTAAAAGCATGCTTAATAATTGCTTAATCCGTTTCTCCGTACTGTGAAATCGTTTCATAATTGCCTCCCTCTAAATCAAATTTTTTCGCTTGCACGTTCATTTACTGCAGCCAATCATCACCTCCTGTGTAAGCGTTATCGTAAATGTGGATTTTGTAAGTCACCTTTATTCTAGCCAAGGAGTGGAGGAGATGGATAGGTACTAATGTTTTGGTTCTTATCCCATTTTTTTAGAGAGAGAGGAAGTTTAAAAAACTGGGCTTTGATGACGATGCTACTTCTCTGTAGTGGATTCGACGGCGAATATAGCATTCATCGGGAGCCTGCGGTGCTCACGTACCAAAACCGTACGCTGCGCTCCTCATTCCCTAGCTTCATGCTATCTTCTTGGTCCTGAAAGCCCTGCTTTTTAAACCTTTATTGGATAGGAAGTTTAAAAAGCTGGGCTTTGATGACGATGCAGCTTCTCAGTAGCTTAGTCGGCGATGAATTTTGAAAGCAGTTTAATTACTTATATAGCTTTATGTCGGAAATGGTCATGACTGCTGGCAATGCTGCTTCATCGATCTCTACATTGTCATACCAGCCGCCTATGGCGAGGTTGAGCACTATGTAAAAGGGCTGGTCGAATGGCATTACTCCTGGCTCGAGGCTGCGCTCGGCATAGCAATGTCCGTCTACGAGCCAGCGAATGGAGCCGGCATCCCATTCCAGTGCGTAGTCGTGAAATTCATTAATCGTTCCAGCTTCAAATTGGTAGGAGAATTCGTCGGTGCTTTTATCGTCCCATGCCCTGCCGTAATGCAGTGTTCCCGATACTTGCTTGGGCAGACGTCCTCTTGCCTCCATAATGTCGATCTCGCCTGATGCAGGCCACGGCCCGTAAGTCTGGTCCTGCGGCATCAGCCATATCGCGGGCCATAGCCCCTCTCCTATCGGCAGCTTGGCGCGCACAACCAGCTTGCCATAGCAAAAGGAGAAATGGTCCTTTGTATCCAATCGAGCTGAAGTATAGGCAAAGCTGCGCCCATTATGTTCAATCGTTTCGCGGCGTGCGCACAGGTTTAAGCCATGCTCATCGATATACAAATTATTGGAGCTGCCCGTGTAATACTGCTGCTCATTGTTGCCCCAGCCAGGGACTATTGGATTGCCATCATCATCAAGCAGGTCGTTGCCAATCCGAATATTCCAGCTGCTTAAATCAGCTTGCCCCTCTGCAAAACTTTGCTGCCATATAAGCTTGTTCATCCATTATGCACTCCTTTCATTTGCTTCCAGCATACTCCATTTTTGCTACGGGTCAATGAAATCTAAAAAAGTGGGATAGGGTCAAAAATGGTGGCCTTTTTTTTCGACTCTCGTTTACTTTACGATGAAAGGGAAGGGGGCAGGGAGTATGTTCCAAAACAAAGCAGGGACAGTCAAACATTTTTTCAGGCAGTGGCAATTGCAAAGCATGGTCGTACCCGGGATTGTATGGATGTTTATCTTTTGTTATATCCCAATGTTTTGGCTCATCATTGCATTTATGGACTACAGCATTGCCAAACCTGTGCTGGAATCGCCTTTTGTCGGGTTTAAACATTTTGAGGATTTTCTATCAGATGATCGTTTTTGGCGCTCTATCCGCAATACGCTGGGAATGAGCACGATCAAGCTGGTATTGGGCTTTCCAATTCCGATTTTATTTGCCTTGCTGCTTAACGAAATACGCAATATTCGCTTTAAGCGCACGGTTCAAACCATTTCGTACTTGCCGCATTTTATTGCCTGGACGATTTTTGGCGGCATTATGCTCAATTGGCTCGGTGAAGGCGGCGTGATCAACCAGCTTCTGATGTGGCTGGGGCTGCAGGATCGGGAGATTTTGTACAACAGTGATCCTAAATATTTTTGGTGGATTACCTATTTTTCCGATACGCTGAAGGAAACAGGCTGGAGCGCGATCATTTATATAGCAGCGATCGCCGGCATTGATCCAGGGCTGTACGAGGCGGCAGAGCTCGATGGCGCCAATCGATGGCAGCGGATGTGGCATATTACGGTGCAAAGCATTCGGCCTACGATTGCGATTTTGTTTATTCTTGCAGTCAGCGGCATACTTGGCAGCAACTTCGAGCAAATCTTCATGCTGAAAAACAATATGAATATGCGGATGGCGGAAAGCCTTGATTTGTACATCTACAACATGGGCTTGGTATCTGGACGCCACTCCTTCTCAACCGCTGTTCTGTTTGTCCGTTCTATTGTAGCGTTAGGGCTGTTGTTTTTAGCCAACTATGCGTCGAAAAAGCTTACTGGCGATAGCATCTTTTAGAGGAGGTCTAAACCATGGAAAAACGCAGAAGGCTGCGGCGAATCGGAATATTCGAGATCTGCAATACGCTGCTGATGCTGGCAGTTTGCTTTATTACACTGTATCCGATGTGGTTTGTACTCATAAACTCGCTCAATTCGCCAGAGCAGGCTATGCTAGGTACAGCCAACTGGTTTCCAAAGGAAATCTCGTTCGCCAGCTACAGTGTTGTCTTTAACGATAAAAGCTTGATGAACGGCTTTTATATTACGACAATGCGTACTATTATTGGAACGGTCGTCCATGTGCTGTTTACGGCGATTGTCGCATACGGCATGAGCAAAACCAATCTGATCGGGCGTAAAATTTATATGAAAATCGCACTGATTACGATGCTGTTTTCCGGCGGATTGATTCCAACATTTATTTTGATGACGAAGCTGGGGCTGTATGACAACTTTCTAGTTTTCATCATTCCGGCTATGTACACCTTTTTCAATATGGTCATTTTTATGAGCTTCTTCCGCACGATTCCGGACAGTCTGGAGGAATCGGCAAAGGTAGACGGCGCTTCAGATTATGGCGTCCTGTTCAGAATTGTACTGCCGAACAGCATGGCCGTAATCGCTACAATCGCGCTATTTTCCGCGGTCTATCACTGGAATGACTACTATCAAGGCGTCATCTACATCCACTCGCAGGATAAGCTGCCGCTGCAAACGATGCTGTACAAAATTATTGCGGAAAACTCGATGTCGTTCATGCAGCAGCAAGCAATGGCCCAGTTCGGCGCCAGACTGCCGAGCAATTCGATCAAATTTGCATCCATGATGGTAGCAACATTGCCAATTCTGTTAGTCTATCCATTTATTCAGCGCTATCTTGTTAAGGGGGTCATGATTGGCGCGATTAAAGGGTAAATAAAATATTCATCAAAAAAAAGAAAGGATGAGCATGTAATGAAGCGTACTTTTATGAAACTAAGCATGACCATTGCTTTAGCATTCGTTTTGACGATCAGCATAGCCGCTTGTACCAACTCGGGCAATAACGAAAACACGCCAACCAACCAACCGACCAATAACGGGCAAACTAATACGGGCACGACGGAGGAAGCCGCGCTGAATCCTGATGAGCCTGCATGGAAGCTCGATACTAGCCCGGTAGATTTGACCTGGTTCGTAGGCGCCAACTGGTATCCTCACAGCTGGGGAGAAAGCTTGAACTCCAAATATATTAGCGAGAAAACGGGTGTAAACGTTAAAATCGAAGTGCCTTCCGGTGAAGCGAATGAGCATATTACACTTATGATGACGTCTGGCAAGCTGCCGGATCTAATTACGATGGGCTCTTGGGAAACCGCTGTCAAAAAGCTTTGGGAGGGCGATCATGTCTATGCCTTGAATGAGCTGGCGGAGCAGTATGATCCTTACTTCTTCAAGGTGGCGGGCGATGGTACGTTGAAATGGTACCGTCAAGAAAATGGGAACACCTACGGCGTGCCGAATGATTCATACAGCCCTAACCTGATGCATGAAACAGGGATGACGGCTGCCAACCAAACCTTCTTAGTACGCAAGGATCTGTATGAGGAGATGGGCAGCCCTGACTTGACCACCCCGGAAGGCTTCCTTAACGCGCTGCAATTGCTGAAGGATCAATATTCCGAGTACAAGGGTCAGCCGATCAGTCCTTTCTTTGCTCAAGGCAATGTGCCTTATGGCATGACCGAATACTTGCAAAACCTGCTGGCTATTCCACATGAAAAGGATGGCAAGGTGTACGACCGCATTACCGATCCGGATTATATTACATGGCTTAAAACGTTCCGTACCGCATACGAGCGCGGACTGATTAATGTTGACTTCCTGGTTGACTCTGATACTCAGGTTGAGGAAAAAACGAATAATGCCCGTTATTTCATGATGGTACGCGAATGGACGGGAATGTCTGCGGTTAATCCGATGCTGGCTGCAAGCGCGAATCCAGACTCCTACTACATTGCAGTAGATGGACCGCAAAACAGTAATGGCGATAGCGCCAAGCTGTTCCCTGGTAATATGGACGGCTGGATGGTAACGATGATTAGCAAATCCACTAAAAATCCTGAGCGCGCCATTCGCTTCCTAACCTATCTTGTCAGCGAGGAAGGACAACGCGATCTATTCCTCGGCAAGGAAGGCGAAACTTGGGATACGGTGGACGGCAAGCCGCAATTGAAGCCTGAAATGGTGCAGCTGCTGGAAAACGATATTGAAAAGCTGGAGAAGGAATACGGTGTTGCCGATACGTACTGGATGGTACGCAATCCTGTCATCGTCAACCAATGGAGACCTGAAAAAGCTCCTGTCATCAAGCAAATGGAGGATTTCGCTAATGCGCAAGCCGACATTGACAGCGGCATCTACAAGGGCTTGGACCCACTAGGCGACTCTGAAGCGGCAGTGGCATGGTCCCGCATTTCTCAAAACTGGGAAGAAGTGCTGCCTGAGCTTATTACTGCCAAGGACGAAGCGGCATTCGATAAAATTTTCGAGAGCTTCCTTTCCCGTCGTGACGGCTATGGCTTTGCCCAGGTAGTTGAGCATCGGCAGGCTGAGTTAGACGCACGCAAAGCAAAAATGGCCGAGTAAGAGGTAGCGGTAGTTAAAAAGCATGACTTTGATGACGATGCGGTTGCATTGTAGCTTAGTCGACGGCGAATCTTGAACGCTAGCGAAAATTCCGGTGCTCTCGTAGCTCTCCTCTACGCTGCGCTCCTCATTTTCTACTAGCGTTCAACCTTCTTGGTCCTGAAAGCCAAGCTTTTTAAACCTCTATTTTAAGAAGAAGTTTATAAAGCTCGACTTTGATGACGATGTGTTTGCATTGTAGCTTAGTCGACGGCGAATCTTGAACGCTAGCGATTAGTGGTGCTTCCGAAGTATGTTTCCTGCGCAAACATTTGAGGTGCTCACGTAGCTCTATTCTACGCTGCGCTCCTTGTTTGCCTTTATGTTTACCGGTCATCGCGATGATGGCCGGTATTGCTTGCTTTACGTATTTATATCATTATAGAAGCGCCTGCCGGCCAGTAATATATGGTATATTACAGAGGTAGGGAGGTTATGGATATGAAGCATCTGCTTACGAAGATGAGAAAGATTTACCGCAATTCACGTATCTCTCAAAAGCTGTTTCTCGCCTTTAGCATTATGATAGCAGTCCCTGCCATCATCGTCTCCTTCATATTCATACGAACTCAGGAAACGTATTTGTATAAAGATGCTATGGCCAATGGAAGCAGCCATGTGACGAGACTGGATGAACAGCTGCGCAGTAGAATGGATATTATTGAAAGCGTTTCCTCGATTGTGATGACGCAAAAGTCATTTATTGATTTTATCCATTCGAATATGACCGGCGATGGCCTGCGTCTCGTAAAATTCAGGCAAAACCAATTTGAGCAGATGCATAATATTATTCAAAGCAATAAAATGATTAGCCAGCTCAGCTTCTACGTCGATAACCCGAACCTGTATGAAATTTGGCCGGAAATCTACCATTACGACGAGTTTTGGCCGCAGGACTACTGGATTCCGCTGCGCGAGGAAGGCGGCTCTGCCTACCGGATTTTTGCCTTCAAGGACGGGGATCATACGCTCTCCTACTACCGCTTGGTGCGCCTCCAGGGGCAGCAGCAGAAGCACCCGAGCATTATGGAAATTCGTGTAGAGCATCATGAATTTTTCAGCGAGCTGCTGGAGGAAAGCGAAGGCGACTTCTTTTCCGTTGTTATGGACAGAAGCAATCCTGCTCGTTATGTATACAATCCGCAGCACGCCTTTTCCCAGCATGCGGGTGAGGAGCTGGATAGCATACTTGGCAGCATTTATGAGCAATTGGATGTGCTGGAGCAGCAAAGCCCTATTACGGTAAAGGTCGGCGATAATATGTATTACGCGCTATACCGTTATATCGCGCCGCTAAATGCTTATGTGGTGGACATTGCCTCCCATCAAGAGCTGATGAAAGGTCCTCGCAGCTGGTACCTGCTCGTTATAGCCATTGCCTGCTGCGTACTGCTCATGATGATGCTGCTCGTATCGCATACGACTCGCCGCATATTCCGTCGTTTGGACAGCGTGCTGGCCTCGATGCGCAAGGTGCGGAAAGGACAGCTGGACGCCAAGATTGATACCGGGCTGGATGAGCACGAAAGTGGAGATGAAATCGACGAGGTTGCGATCAGCTACAACAAAATGCTCGATGAGCTTAAGCGGCTAATGACACAGGTTGTAGATAAGCAGCTGATTGCCAAAAACGCGCAGCTCCACTCGCTTCATTCGCAAATTAATTCGCACTTTTTGTATAACGCGCTGGAGTCCATCCGGATGCGAGCAGAGGTTGAGCGCCAGCCCGCTATTGCCAATGCGCTAGTGTCATTAGGTTCACTGCTGCGCTATAGCATGAAATGGCGCAGCGATACGGTAGCCTTGAGCGAGGAGCTCGCCAATATTCAAAGCTATATCGAATTTATCAACTTTATGGAAAGCACAAGCTTTATATTGACGGCGGATTTGCCGCAAGAGGTGCTGCGCTATTCCATCCCTAAAATGTGCATGCAGCCGATTGTTGAAAATGTTGTGCATCATGCCGCTCCTCTCGGCGGCAGCGTAAATATCCAACTTACTGTATGGGTCGAGCAGGATAGCCAGCTGCTCATCGAAATTAGGGATGATGGCGCTGGAGTCGATCCGCAGACGCTGGCCAGCTTGCAGGCAGCACTGCGAGATGAGTCGGATACGCCAATTGTCGCCAGCAAAAATGGGCTTGGTCTGGAAAATGTGCATAAGCGGCTGCAGCTTCACTATGGCAAAGGCTGCGGCCTGTCGATTGATAGCGTGCAGGGCGATTATACCTGCGTAACGATACGCTTGCCTTGGGAAAATGTGAATCTTGGGGGATGGTAAATATGATCAACATTTTAATTGTAGATGATCAAAAGCATATTCGCGATGGGCTGCAGGCAATGCTGAGCCAATTTCCGCTAAAGCTTGATGCTATTTATTGCGCAGCCAACGGGATTGAAGCGCTGCAGCTTATGCGTCAAACCAGCATTCAGCTGGTCATTACCGATATCAAGATGCCCGATATGGACGGCTTGGCGTTGATGGAGCATACGAAGGAAGAACGGATTAAAGTAGATTACCTGATCATTAGCGGCTATAGCGATTTTGCCTATGCACAAAAAGCGATCTCGCTTGGCGCAAAGGGCTACCTGCTTAAGCCTGTTAAGCGCGATGATTTGCAAGCTTCGGTAGAGCATGTGCTGCAGGAGGTTAAAACGCGGCAAACACTTTGGCGCAATATGAAGCATTTGTCGCGCCGCGTTAAGGAAACGGACCGCAAGGAGCTAAGCATGTACATGCAGGGCGCTGCAAATGACGAGGCGTGGATACATCAAACGGAGCAGCTTAACCCCAAGCTGTGGCGCAGCTATCGCCTTTGCCTGCTGCGGGAGCAGCTGCGAATTAATCAGCCAGGTGCCAGCAGTGCTAATGCGATGGAATCGATCGCCTACAGCGTTTACGGCAAGCGCGGCTTTATATGTTTGCAGCAACGCCCACACTTGATTTTTGCGGTTGATGCTGCTGTAGATCCAAGCGCTCTGCCAGCAGCGCTTAAGGCAAGGCAGATCGATGCGGTTACAGTGATGAGCGAGCCGCAGCAAGGTTTAAAAGCGTTGCCGCTCAGCTACAATCAGTTGATAGAGCTGTATCACCACAGCTATCTGTTTCCGGAAAAGAGCTGTATTCTACCCCTGCAAATTACGGGACTGGAGCAGCAATGGCAGCTGCCCTATGAGGATTTGTATGCGCTGTTTCAATTAGTCGGCGCTAAAAACAGCAGCAAAATAACCGAGCGCATTTCTATGCTTTTTCATCGCGATGTGCTGCAGCGCTATCATATTCGCTACACTCAGCAGCTGTGCCGCGCCGTGGTGCAGATGCTGGAGGAATATGAGCGAGTGATTCGTCCCTACATGGGAGAGGAAGCGCTCGATATTGATTGTTTGCGCAATCTTTTCGACTATCCGAGCATCCGTGATTACATTCAGGCGTTGCAGCAGCAGCTACTACGGCTCAACCAGTTCTACTATGAATTTAAATGCAGCTATCGCAACTCGCAGGATTTGAATGAAGCGATCCGCTTTATTTACGAAAACTACCATAAGCCGCTTGATCTGGCGATGGTATCGAACCATGTGTCCTTGAACTACACCTATTTTTCAAATTTGTTTAAGAAAAACATCGGCAAAGGCTTTGCTGAGTATTTGCGTGATGTACGTCTTGACAAAGCTCGGCGGCTGCTGGCCGAAACCGAGCATAAAATCGTCGAGGTAGCGGCAATGGTCGGCTATGAAAGCTATAAAAGCTTTACGCGGGCATTTCGCGATGTAATGGGCATGCAGCCGACAGAATATCGGCAAATGATGCGGCAAAAGGTGAAAATGGAAGAGCAATATCATGATGCAGCGCTTTAAGAGCTGGTTATTGCCGTATATCGAAGCACCATTTGGAGAATTAAAGAATCTGGGTAACGTTAAATGATTAGATTGGAGTCAATCGGATATCTAAGGAATATGTAGAACGTTAAGGGGCGGAAAACTGCTTTATTTACAGTGAATCCGCCCAATAAGACGCTGTACATTCATTAGAATGAAGAAAGGCTGCATATATTACACATAACGTTACCCAGTTTCCTTAGCGACTAACCTGCCCTTTAATAGCCCTTATCCAGCCCTTATCCAGCCCTTATCCAGCCGTTCTACCTATCACTTCTCGGGCATCCCCGTTGCAGGATATAAGCAGCAGTAGTCAACAATTAGCGGTAAATCCGGCTGCCGCCTGCTTTAAATTGCTGCGCTTTTTCCTTCATTCCCTCTTCTATTTGCTGCTTTTCATAAGCCTGCTCACGAATTTCATGACTAATTTTCATGCTGCAAAATTTAGGTCCGCACATGGAACAAAAATGAGCTGTCTTGGCTCCTTCAGCTGGCAGTGTCTCATCATGGTATTCCATCGCTCGTTCCGGATCAAGCGATAGATTAAATTGGTCGCGCCAGCGGAACTCAAAGCGAGCCTTCGATAGAGCATTATCCCGAACTTGCGCGCGTGGATGCCCTTTGGCTAAATCTGCTGCGTGAGCTGCAATTTTATAAGCGATAATTCCATTTCGCACATCCTCTTTATTCGGCAGTCCAAGATGCTCTTTCGGAGTGACATAACAAAGCATGGAGGTTCCAAACCAACCAATCATCGCTGCTCCAATAGCTGAAGTGATATGATCATAGCCAGGTGCAATATCTGTCGTTAAAGGACCTAAGGTGTAAAAAGGAGCCTCATGGCAAATTTCCAGCTGCAAATCCATGTTCTCTTTAATTTTATGCATAGGCACATGACCAGGTCCTTCAATCATCACCTGAACATCATGCTTCCAGGCCAGTTTGGTTAACTCGCCTAACGTTTTCAATTCTGCAAATTGTGCTTCGTCATTGGCATCCGCAATCGATCCCGGGCGAAGTCCGTCTCCTAAAGAGAAGGCTACATCGTAGGTTTTCATAATTTCACAGATTTCCTCGAAATGAGTGTAGAGGAAGTTTTCCTCGTGATGAGCCAGGCACCATGCCGCAAGAATCGACCCGCCTCGAGAGACGATCCCCGTCACCCGATTGCTCGTAAGCGGAACGTAACGAAGCAGAACTCCTGCATGGATAGTAAAATAGTCCACTCCTTGTTCTGCTTGCTCGATCAGCGTATCACGATAAACCTCCCATGTTAAATCCTCAGCCACTCCGTTGACCTTTTCCAAGGCCTGATAAATAGGTACGGTGCCTACCGGAACTGGTGAATTGCGTATAATCCACTCGCGAGTAGTATGAATGTTCTTGCCAGTGGAGAGATCCATAATCGTATCCGCTCCCCAGCGTATCGCCCATGTCATCTTTTCAACTTCCTCTGAAATAGAGGAGGTTACGGCAGAATTGCCAATATTCGCATTGATCTTAACATGAAAATTTCGTCCGATAATCATCGGCTCGCTCTCTGGGTGATTAATATTGGAAGGAATGATCGCCCGCCCTTCTGCTACTTCCTTGCGGACAAATTCTGGACTTACGCCTTCTCGAATCGCAATAAACTCCATTTCCGGAGTAATGATCCCTTTGCGGGCATAGTGTAATTGTGTCACATTTTTCATGTTTTTCGCTCTTAGCGGCTTGCGAACTGCTCCGGGAAAAACCTGTTGCTTAACCTGTGCTTGACCTTTGATTCCATTATCCTCAGGTTTAATCTCTCTTCCCTCATATTCCTCAACATCGCCACGCTCCAGGATCCACTGCCTGCGAAGCTGAGGAAGACCATTATGAATATCCACCACAAAAGCGGGGTCCGTATATAAGCCGCTCGTATCATAGACAGAAACGGGCTCATTCACTGCTGTTCCTGCTGGCCCTGTAGTTTCGCTTAATTGAATTTCGCGCATTGGAACTCGAAGGTCGGGTCTGGAGCCCTCGACATAGACTTTCTTGCTGTTGGGAAATGGCTGGATGGTAGGAATGAATACAGTAGACTCTAAAGATTTGGACATAAAAAAACCTCCTGTTTATTCAGAAATAAAAGATTATTTCGAACCTTTACGGAGGCAGGGGAAAGATGCTTATCACTATAAAAGCCGCATAAAACATGTGGCTTTAAAGGCATAAGCGTCTAATGCTATATCAATATAAAAGCATTTCTATCCCTCCGCTGGCATTATCCAGTTCAGGTTCAACGGTCGATAACAGATTAGTTATCCTCTCAGCCTGGTTCCCCAAGCTCCCGATCTTGCAAATTGAAGTGCAAGCTAATATTAGCATAAGAACAAATGGTTGACAATACGCCTATAGCAAATGAACGGTTACAGCGCTTTTAGCTGCCATATGCAGCTTTAGCTGCTCGCGCCCTGGCAGCTCGATCGCAATATCACGGGCTTGCTCACTGTCGTTGAAGGCTATGACCGCGATTGATTGATCGACATTGCGCAGCGCGACTGCACGGATCGCCTCGTCGGCAGCTTCAGTTTCAAGCCTTACCGCCTTGGGCCGCACGCATTTGCTGAAAATGAGCAAGCGCATAGTAATCGAGCGTATACTGGAATTGCTTGCTTTGCTGCTCTACCTTCAATAGTCCGCGGCATGTGCTTGTGCCAAAGCCGGGCACAAACGGGCCGTTGTTTTCATCAAGCGCCATATTCCACAGCACAAAGCTTTTGCTATAGTTGCGAATGATTTCGATGCCAGTGCGCATCACGTAATAAAAAATAAAGAAGAAGGCAGCATTATCGCGCCTTCTTCTTTATCCCGTGATTAGTTTTCACGCAAAACCTTGCTTGCTCTGCTTAGCGCAGCGGCGATTACTTTATCCATATCATAATACCTGTATTCGCCAAGCCGCCCGCCAAATATAACGTTGCGCTCGGCATCAGCCAATTGCTTGTACTGAGCATACAGCTTGCTGTTATGCGCATCATTTACCGGATAGTAGGGCTCGTCCCCCTGCTTCCATTCTGCACTGTATTCTCGAGTGATGATCGTTTGCGGCTGTGTGCCAAACTCAAAATGCTTATGCTCAATGATGCGCGTATATGGCGTGTCCAGATCGGTATAGTTGACGACCGCATTGCCCTGATAATTGTTCGTTTCGAGCAGCTGAGACTCAAAGGTTAAGCTGCGATAAGCAAGCACGCCATATTGATAATTAAAATAGGCATCGACCGGCCCTGTATATACAACGTGCTCAGCTCGACTGTCCCAATATGCTTTGTCGGCAAGATAATCGGTTTCCAGCTGCACGTCGATTCCTTCGATCATCTTGTCCACCATCGCCGTATAGCCGCCTATCGGAATGCCTTGATACGGATCGTTGAAATAATTGTTGTCATAGGTGAAGCGCACCGGCAATCGGCGAATAATAAAAGCAGGCAGCTCGCGGCAGGATCGTCCCCACTGCTTTTCGGTATAGCCGCGAATTAATTTCTCATAAATATCGAGCCCGACCAAATTAATCGCCTGCTCCTCCAAATTGCGCGGCTTCTCTACATAGCTGTCTCTGCGCTGCTGCTCAATTTTTTGCTTCGCTTGCTCCGGTGTCGTGACTCCCCACATTTTGTTAAAGGTATTCATATTAAACGGCAAATTGTACAGCTCGCCCTTATAGTTGGCAAGCGGACTGTTCGTAAAACGGTTAAACTCTGCAAACTGATTGACGTACTGCCATACCTTCTTGCTGCTCGTATGAAAAATATGCGCGCCATATCGATGAACCTCGATACCCGCCACCTTTTCTGTATAGACATTGCCGCCAATATGATTACGCTTGTCGATAATGAGGCAGGTTTTACCGGCCTTACTCGCTTCATGTGCGAATACAGCTCCGTAAAGTCCTGCTCCGACGATAAGGAAATCGTAGGTTTTATGCATAGCTAGCCTCCAAGTTAGTTAAAGCCGACGACCTTTTGCGTAATTTTATATACACCTACCGAAATGCTGCGCCCGATGCGCCCTGGCAGGCTTAGCAGCTGTCCCATCATCCCGTAGCGCAGATGATGATACAGCTCCATATCGTACTCCTTAATAAAACGCCAAAATGCTTGCTTCTTCTGCAAATTTTCCTTTGAGCCAGAGCGTATGAGCAAAATCGTCGAAATCATGGTCACGATTTCCAAATGATTAAACAAATATTGGCGCAGCTTGCCGCTTCTGATGCTCTCCAGATCAATCTGCTCAATCATCAGCTTGTTCACTTTCAGCTGCTGATCGATTCGATTAATCATAACCTTCTCATTAACCGATTGATCGCAGCGTCCAATAAAATATCTATAGAAATCAACGTTCAGATAGTAAATGCTTTTTACATAAGGCAGCGGTGTTGTAACGTAAAGATTATCAACATAAAACGTATGCTTGGGCAGCTCAAGTCCGCATTCCCGCAGCAGCGCTGTCCGGTAAATAAGCGAGTGCATCATCAAGTATTGACCTTTGCGAAAACGGCCAATCTCGTCCCATGTAAACCACTTATTTTCTGGCAATACGTTTTCATATTTCATTACTTTTTTATACTTCGCGCCTTCTTTTTCATAAACAAAATTGCTGACTAGCAAATCAACAGGCTGCTGCTCCAGCGCAAATCGTTCCAATGCAGCAAGCACCTTCATATAGGCTCTAATATCCACCCAGTCGTCGCTGTCCACAACCTTTATATATAAACCGCTCGCATGTCGAAGCCCCGCGTTGACCGCCGCGCCATGCCCGCCATTAGCTTGATGAATAGCCTTGATTATAGCTGGATATTTAGCAGCGTAATCATCCGCAATATCCGCCGTTTTGTCGCTTGAACCATCATTTACTATCAGTATTTCAACGTTTTCCCCGCCAGGCAATACCGACTCGATGCACGCCTTCATATAATCTTGTGAGTTATAGCAAGGAATGACGACTGATAATAGCTTCATGTTCACACAACCTTTACTTATTCTGTCTCTTTATCATTAACGAGTGTAGTATAGCATATTTGCTCTAAGGCCACTTCCTCTAATATTCACCAACTTAAAACTAGCGGCGCTCCAGCAAGGAGCACCGCTTAATCAATATCATTACAATTATTCTGTTACTTTCCAAGAGCGAGAAACGGCAAACAGCACATTTTTACTCGCTTGGTACAAGCTCTTCGTTGCCCCGATTTTGGTGGTTGGATCTTGTGCAGCTGCCAGCATTACTTTGTTCTGGTTATCGCCGCCCTGCCATACTGCCATAACATCCAGCGTTACATCGCCGCCTGCATAAATCATTTTTACAGGATCCATATGCGGATACATATTAGCATCAGTCAACACAAGACCTTCAAAGCCCCACTCGTTGCGCAGCACCTCGGTCAGCAAGCCTTTATGTGCGCCTGCCCAGTTCAAGCCGATAAAGTTGAACGAGGACATTACGCCAAGGCTGCCGCCTTCCTTAACTGCCAGCTCAAACGGCTTCAAATAAATTTCACGAATCGCCTGCTCATTGGACCATACGAAAAATTGCATGCGAGCATTTTTCTCTTTATCGTTAACAGCGAAATGTTTAATGTAGGTAATAACTCCTTTTTCGCGCGCTGCTTTTACGACCTGCGCTGCTATTTTCCCTGAAAGCACTCCATCCTCGCTATAGTATTCAAAGTTTCTGCCGTTAAATGGTGTGCGATGAATATTCATAGCAGGGGAATACCAGCCATTATAGCCAAATGCTTGTGCTTCCTGTCCAATGCTTGTTCCCATCAAATAAGCTGCATCCTGGTTCCACGTTGCAGCCAACACACTTGGCGCTGCATAGGTAACACCGACACCTTCTGTTCCCATAATTGGACCAGAGTAAATGTTGGAGGCGATCGCCATAGAGCCGTCCGGCTGCAACGTTTTCGGTACGCCCAAGCGTTCAATTTCCAGCAGCTGATAAGCGCCCATGCCGGCGATGTTAGCCATTTCCTCCAGCGTTAATTGCGACAAAAACTCATCCCAGCGCGGATCGTTATACGGTACATCCTTCATATCCGCCAGCTTAATCGTTTGCGCCAATGTTTTGCCGTATTCAGGCAAATCAGCCTCGCTATACCCCAATTCCGAATCTGTCGGCACTTTGGCTGTCAATGCATCAAGCACTTCCTGGCTAGCCGTAAAGTCTGCTTGCTGAGGTCCGGTAAAAGCACGGCTTTCCGGGTTCCAAGCTCGAGTCAAATAATCATCAACGGATAAGGCATCCTCAAATTGATTCGTTGCTGTTTGTTTATCTGTAGAGCGTTTGCCGTCATTTTCCTCATTATAAATAATGTCATCCTGAACCTTGTAAATTTCAGAGTCGAGCTTATCATGAGCATTTTCCATTAGCATCAGCTCATAATCGCCTGCTTCCAGCACATATGCCTTATGATTCTTATAGTCGTAAGAAGCCAAATCTTCAGCGCTAAACGATAATGAATAGTAATCCGTTTGGCCTGGCTCAATCATATTTGTTTTCTTGAACGTCACCAAATTTACAGCTGCTTTTTCAATGGCTCCAGTATACGGAGGGTTAGAGTAAATTTGAATAACATCTTTACCCGCTACATCACCTGTATTTTCAACGGAAACGCGCAATGTAATCGTTCCGTTCTCTTCTTTCATCTCGACAATATCCTTCTTGAATGTCGTGTAGCTAAGACCATGACCGAATGGGAACAGCACTTCCTCATCATACTTGTAGCTACTGTCCGTTACATGTCTTGTTTCATAATATTTGTAACCTACATAAATCCCTTCTGCATAATGGCTGAAATATCCGGAATCCCCTTCAATATTCGTATATTTGTTGGAATCCGCTGTCATTACACCATTGCTATCCAAGGCATTGTAGTTTTTCGCCGCTGGATTGTTCATCAGATCAGCCGGCCATGTATCTACTAAACGACCGGACGGATTTACTGTACCATTTAATATTTTTGCCAACGATTTTGTTCCTGTCTCGCCCGGATAGCTGATCCAGATTACACTTTTAATCGCTGGGTAGTCTTCAAGGAAATCAAGCTGCATCACGTTTGCAGAGTTAATGATTACTACGACATTTTCAAAGTTTTTCGCGACAACATCGAGCATTGCTTCTTCATCCGCACTCAACGATAACTGAGCTGGCGTTAAGTCAGTGTCTTCACCTCCGCCTCTTCCCAGTACAACAAGTGCAGTGTCAGAGAACGCTTTCGCCTGTTCCAACAATGTTGTGCCATCGCCGTAGAGCGTGTTGTCTTTATAAGCGGTAGCCGGTACTTCAGGCAATGCCAGATTTGTCGTTTCTCCTAAAATTTCTGAATCACTGCGATTTTTTGGAGCAGCTGTTTCTTTAATCGATACTTTACCGCTTTTATAGAAATTATAATGCAAATAGAGCAAATCCTGGTTTAATTCAAAATTGCCCACATCACGCAGTGCATCTTCCAGCTTAACCGCTTTCGTCACATCAGTTGCTGTCGAGCCACCAGAGTTGAATAACGTAACAACTGATCGTGTTCCGAATATGTTGAGCTTTGTTTTATTGTCTGCCGATGTTGCTAGTGGCAGGAAGTTATCTTTGTTTTGCATTAATACAAAGCCTTCATCGGTAATTTTTTCAATGGTTTCTGTCGCAGTCGTATAGGAAAGCTTCTGCTCCTCTGTATCCGGCTTAAACTTGGCCAGCAGCCAATTGCCCGCATTCGTCACAACAAATGCGTAATAAAGCACACCTACAATAATGACAATCAGTGCGCCCAGCGCAATTAGCCAGTTTCTTTTTTTCTTGCTCATCGAACTCATTAAAATATCCCCTTTCTAGTGCTGTAAGTTTGTCTCAGTTATGGGTCTCTCTCTATTTATCCATTTAGATTTCCTGTTGTTCAGGCTTCTCTTTAAATATGAGTTTAAATATTGGGAAAAACACCCAGAAAGAAATTGCGCTATTAATAATCATCGTAATAATATCCGCTGTTGTTTCTCCAGCGCTACCCATCCCCCATGTATTCATTAGCAAATTATAAATCGGAGCTTTATACAGTCCTTGTGCCGCGGCTGCTCCAAGTGAAATGATGATATACGCAATAACATACCAAAAAGCGGCCCGCCAAATATTGCTGTTTGATTTGAAGGTAATATTTCTTTGCAGGAAAAAATTAATAATTTGTGCAATACCGATTGAAATTTGCACCGCAAGAAAGTAAGCAAGTCCGCCTCCGCCACCAGCAGACAAAGCGCCAGCTGCGTAGTCAAAAACATAGTACGAGCTTCCGTCAAAGTTGTGACCAAGCTGCAATACCTGAAAGCTTGTATCGACAAGCGAGGTTTTACCCAGCAGCGACTTGAACAACGGCATAATAACGATTTGCAGCACTGTTACGCCATTGCTTAGCAGAAAGAACATAAGAAATTGAGCAATGTTCGGATGTTTTTCCGTGTAGCTATTCCATAAGCCGATAAGTCCTCTTGATTGTTGTTTCATAGCTGCTCTCCTTATTTTGATTTCGCTGTCTGCTTAAGCTTTTTTCTTTCCTTCAGCAGATGACGCAATCCTTTAAAGAAGCTGCCGTTAACCATCATCAGCATGCCATCCAGCATTGGCATATTCATGATACCGCCAGTCATCCTGGCAATGCCTCTAAACGGCATATGGTAAACCGACATCATAATTAAATTAGCAGTGCTTCTTTTTCCGATCTTGTGCAAAAACCAATGCGAAAAAGTAATCGCATGAAAAGCAAATCTGGCAACCCAACCTTTGGCGTATTGACATTGCGCGATTGTATCATTGTAGCCAAGTGGCTGTGTGCGATCCCATTTAGCGTTAGGTACCGGGCGTCCAAGTAGTTGCTCAAACTCAGATTGTGAAACTTTGCTTGCATTCCCGGAATAATAGGAAGGAAGCATGGCTTGTTCATATGGCAACGGCGCATCGCTGCCAGCGACATGCAGCATGCCTTGCAAACGAATATCTGCGCTTGAAGCGCCAATCATAATTTGGTAGTCTGCATCCTCCACTTCCCAGCGATTCGACTTGACGTTAAAGTATCGGAAGGTTTTATCATCGAACGGAATATGAAGCGTTTTGCTTTCGCCAGCGCGTAAAAATATTTTGCTAAAGCCTTTCAGCTCTTTTTTGGCGCGGAATATGCTTGTCGAAGCACAGCCGACATATAGCTGGGCAATCTCCATACCATCGCGTGCACCGCTGTTTGTAATCGTAAACATTGCTCCCGATTCATCGATTGTTAAATTAGAATAATCGAAGGTAGTATAGCTTAAGCCATAACCGAACGGATAAAGTACATTAACATTGGCAGTGTCATAGTAGCGATAGCCAATAAACAACGCTTCACGATACTCTACGCTAACCTCCTTGCCAGGAAAATGGCTTGCTGCCGGTGTGTCATTATAGTGCAGCGGATAGGTTTCAGCTAATTTGCCTGATGGATTTATCTCTCCTGTCAGTACGCGCAAAATCGCTGCCGCCCCTGCCTGACCGCTTAAATAGCCGTGCAGCAAACCTTTCACTTGATGAATCCACGGCATTTCAATTGCCGCACCACATGACAATACAGCAACGATATTCGGGTTAACCTGATAAAGCGCTTCAAGCAATGCAATCTGATTTTCCGGAAGCCGCATATTTTGCCGATCCAGTCCCTCCGCCTCTGTAGCCTCATCAAGCCCGATAAAGAGCAGTACAACATCGGCTTGCTTGGCAAGCGCGCAAGCTTTATCTATTTTGGATCTGCTTTTTTTGCCATAACGCTCAAAGCCTGGTTCATAGCCGATACTGTTAAGACCGAATTTCTCGAGCGATTGCAGCGTATTATCAAGCATAGTCGGATTGACAATCGATGATCCGGCTCCTTGGTAGCGCGGCTGCATGGCGAAATCACCGATAATCGCAAGCTTGCTTGCCGGGTTGAGCGGTAGAATACCACCTTCATTTTTCAACAAAACAATCGATTCTTCCGCAGCCCGCTGAGCCGCAGCATGATGCTCTTGGGCATCAATAATCGGCTTATGCTCACTGGAAAATGCTTGCTCTGTTGTAAAGATCAAATGCAAAAGCCGATCTACGCATTGATCAAGCACATCTTCATCCAGCTTGCCGCTCTTCACTGCCTGAACGATTTCAGCATTGGTTTCGCCTGCAGTAGTAGGCATTTCGAGCTCATTTCCGGCAATCAGTCCAGCTACCCGGTCATTGCTGCCTCCCCAATCGGTTACGACAACGCCGTCAAAGCCCCATTCCTTGCGCAAAATATCCTGCATCAAATGCAGGTTCTCATTGGTATACGCTCCGTTCAGCCTATTATAGGAGGACATCACCGTAAGCGGCTTGCCTTCATTGATCGCGATTTCAAAGGCTGTCAAATAAATCTCCCGCAATGTTCGTTCATCGACAATGGTATCAATCGACATGCGCCGCTCCTCTTGATTGTTAGCGGCAAAATGTTTGACACAGGCCGACACGCCATGCGCTTGAATGCCTCGAATATAGCCGGCAGCCATTTTCCCTGCAAGATAAGGGTCTTCGCTAAAGTATTCAAAATTTCTGCCGCATAGCGGATCGCGCTTCATGTTAATGCCTGGTCCAAGCAGTACATTCAGCCTTTGCGCAACAGCTTCCTTGCCCAAATAATGGCCGATTTTTTCACCCAGCTCCACATTCCAGCTATTCGCTACCGTTGCAGCGGTAGGAAAGCAGGTTGCCGGAAGGCTTGGATTGAGGCCAAGATGATCTGCCGCCGCCGCTTGCTTGCGAATGCCATGCGGTCCGTCAGCAAGAAAAATACTACTGATTCCCAAGCGTTCTATCTCTTGTGTTTGCCAGAAATCTTTGCCTGACATTAAAGATGCTTTTTCTTCTAATGTCATTTGCTCAATAAGGTCTCTATATTTCATACTTATCTCCACTTAATCCACTTAGTTTGAAATAAAGCTGCCAGCCGTTGCAACTGATAAGTGCAGCAGCGCTGCTTTATCCCTGTTTAGTTTTTGCTGCTTTGCCTCCTGCTGTTCCATTTCATAGAAGCAGCGCTGGCTCATTGCTCTGAAAATAAAGCGCATTCATTTCACCTCTAGCTTGCACTACACCTTATCGTTCCTGTCACCGCTCTCATCATCTTTGCTGCTCCCTTCAAATTTCATACCGCAATTCTAGCATTTAATTTTTGCAGCAAAGGCATCAACGCATAAACTGTATTTATTTTTGCATGAACTGTAATACGGCATACAAAAATAGCGTGCGGACAGCCAACTGTATGCTGACTGCTCGCACGCTAGGGCGCACTCATAATTATGGGGAATGCTCAAAAGCCTATTTTAGATGTCATTCACTTTATTTTACAGAAGCTTGCTCCAACTGCTCATACGATTGCTTGATCGTGCTCAACGCTTCTCCATGACGATAGATATTGTTACCGGCCATGATGAGCACGCACAAAGCGAGCAGGCCTATTGCAATTTGTTTGACTAGTCCTTTGCGAAGTTTGATTACAAACCCACCAGCCAGCAAGAAAAACGCAAATAGATAATGACCCGCATACAGATACATGTCATACTCAAATACCGCCAGGCCGAAGCCAACGACGATATGCAGCAAAAAGGCAAACAGAATATACGGAATCAGCGTCCATGTTTCCCGCTCACGAATACCGAATATGAAGCCTAGCAGCGCCAGCAGTACAATAAATAGCCCCGGTAGCTGCGTGTAAAGCGGATTGGGAACGGCTAAATCGGTTACAATAGCGACCATGTTCGGGTTCAGCATATGAACCTGCGGAGTAAGCATCGGATTGATGACCAGCAGATTTAACGCCGCCTGATGCGCAGCAAACCTGAATGGCGCGGCATAGCCCAATCCACCATTCTGAATCCCAAGCAGCCAATTGCTAACCCAGCTGCGTTCAAATACGAAAAATTGGATAACGGTTAATAAGGCGATTAAGACAGCAGCCAAGGCCGCTATCCCAAAAAGCTTTTTCCAGCCTTCTCGATTGCGCCATGCCTGCATGTTAAAAAACAATCCAGCGGCAAAAGGTGCAATGTTGGTCGACGTCAAGCCAAAATTAACGGTTGTGAGCAACGCATTGGGCATATAGCGCACTTCATTCCGCTCGCGTGCATATTGCATGTACACGACAGAGAGCAATATGACAAACTGCGCATACGGATAGGAGTCCGGAATAAATGCCGTAAATATTAGGTACGAGCTAAAACCGAACAATAGCGTCATTAGTAGTGGAACGGTCAGCTCTCTAGTCTTGCGGCTAAGAAATAAAAAAACGAGCACAACCGATCCTGCATTTAAGAATGACTGCAACACGAGGAAAAACCAGTTGCCTCCCAGCAGCTTCGCTCCTGCCCCCAACACTGCTGTCACATAAGAGATCAGCGGGTGAATAATCGATGCATTGCCTGTACCATAATACATCGAAGGGTCAAAGTTAAACAGGTTCAGCGGAAACTCCTGCGTATTAAAGGGGCTGTGTGGCCCAATAACCGTTGCATGTTCAGCAATGTAAATCAAATACTGAGCATTCATCAAGCCATAGAAGACAGCAAACCCAACAAACAAAAAGAGCACCACTCGATTAATTTTGCGATCGGCAAACAAATAGTTCAGAAAATTCATCATTCCACATCCTGTTTTTCGTCTTCAAAAATGGTTTAAAAAAGCTGGGCTTTCAGGTCCAAGAAGATGGCACGATACTAGAAGGCGAGGAGCGCAGCGTAGGCAAATAGCTACGTGAGCACCTCCAATGTTTTCGCAGAAAACATACATCGGAAGCATCCTCTTTCGGTAGCGTGACATATTCGCCGTCGATTACGCTACAGAGAAGCGCATCGTCATCAAAGCCCAGCTTTTTAAACCTCCCCTTCAAATAAGAGTTTAAAAAGCTGGGCTTTCAGGTCCAAGAAGATGGCACGATACTAGAAGGCGAGGAGCGCAGCGTAGGCCAATAGCTACGTAAGCACCGGAGCCTTCGGTAGCGTGACATATTCGCCGTCGATTACGCTACAACGCGAAGCATCGTCATCAAAGTCCAGCTTTTTTAACTTCCCCTAAAATACTAGAAAAAATAGTCCTCCCATAATGCACACTACCCCCACCCAACGCAGCCTTCCTACCTTTTCCTTAAACACCCACTTCGCAAGAAGAAGCGTCCACACATAGGTTAAGGCGTTGGCGGGAAGGACAACTGTCAACGGCAGAAATTTCAGCAGCGCAATATTTAGCAGCGCTCCTACTCCGTAAAAGCCGAGTCCAAACAGGATGTGCAGCCGTTTGCGGCTTGAAGCATACGCCTTCAGCCCCGCGCCTCCCAGCGCCCCGCACAGCGTCATCGCTATCAGTACGATTATCATCCAGCTATCGATCCACACTGGTCAACGTCACCCCAATTCCAAGCAGCGCAACGGCAGCCAGCTTCTGAAGCGTGATCACTTCACCAAGTAAAAAATATCCGTACATGAGCGCAAATATATAGCTTGCGCACATTAACGGATATGCGACGGACAGCTTTTCCAGCGCAAAAGCCTTGATCATTAAAATTGCGCCCAAGCCATAGCATAGAAACCCAACGCCCAGATACACCCACTGATCTAGTCCCCATTTCCAAAACAGCTGTCCTGTAGCAGTCAGAAAGGCTGAAAGCAGCATCAATATTTTGCCCCTGTGACGCTCCGTTATTTCCCCCATGATAGCTCCTCCATCTGCGGCACGCGTCTGTTAATGAAATAGCGCTGTGCAACCAGCATCATTACAGGTAGATCGGAAAGGGAATCCGAATAGGCACATGACTGATCAAAATCAATAACCATGCTCCGTTCCTGCAAATAAGCCTGGATGCGACGTACCTTCTCCTCTCCTTTGCAGTTCATGCCTTCTATTTTGCAAGTATACCCGTTCCCATTTGCATGACGGACAAGCTCCGTTCCAATGACATCATCCACATAGGGCAATGTTGCGAAATATTTCATGTACGCATGAGGAGACGCCGTAACCAGCAATACATGATACCCCTCTTGCTTGCGCTTCTCCATCTCTGTGATGGCCTCGGCAAACACTGCTGTTTGCAGGCGACTATTATAGAAATGCTCCAGATCCTGCTCTGACATACACTCAATGCCTTTAAAATAAGAGCGCTTGACCCGCTCTACGCTCATAAACCCTGCCTTAAACAGCAACGTATGAGCAGCAATAACGGGCAGCCACCACGTTAAACCGGGATAGCGACGAGTTGTGTAGCGGACAAATTGAAACATAGAATCGTTGCGAATTATCGTTTTGTCAATATCAAAGATCGCTAATTTCGTGCTTTTCAACCTTGGTCCTCCTTGCTTCTGTCGACAAAGCAATCATTCAAATACAGTAAAAATTACAATGACACTAATAACATATAAAACGACGGTAATTAAGATAGGCTTGTCCTCTAACAGAACCCGATCCGGCGAACCGCCCTGGTTTTTCATATGAATGAGATATAGATAGCGGAACATCCCATAAATAACGAACGGAATCGTCCACATCAAATGTACAGTGCGATCAGACGTAAAGGTAAACAACGAATAGCTAATAATCGTTGCCGTTGTCACGATTGTATTGAGCTGATCCAGCAGCGCAATCGAATAATGATCGAGCACTTTACGATGCGAGCCTGTATTCCCTTCAAGCAGAGTAAGCTCATGACGGCGTTTGCCGATAGCAAGAAATAAAGACAGCAGCAGGGTGCAAATCAGAAACCATGGCGTAAAAGGCACATGAATCAGCACGCCGCCCGCAATTGCGCGCAGCACAAATCCTGCGGCAATGCTCATTACATCGAGAATAACCACATGCTTAAGTACAAACGAATACGATACGTTCAAACAAAAATAAACAATGCACAACGCGCCAAATAACGGATTCAGAACAAAAGCCATAAGCACAGATAGTAGCAGCAATCCGATACCAAATAGAAGCGCATGCATTGGATTTACTTTTCCCGACGCAATCGGGCGATGTTTTTTGACGGGATGTTGCCGATCCCGCTCGCGATCAATATAGTCGTTTAAGATGTAGACACAGCCTGCAACCAGACTGAATAAAATAAAACCAGCTATCGTTGCGATAATCGTTTCTGTCCGAATTTCCTCAAAGGAAAACAGCAACGCGGCAAACAGCAGCAAATTTTTCGTCCATTGCTTCGGACGCAGCAGCCGCAGCAAGCTAACAACAGAACTGCCCGTTATGACAGTCTGCGAGAGTGAGATGTCAGTACGTGGTGTTGGCACTTCTAATAAACCCCTTCCAAGGATGCATTTTTACTAACCTTTATAAATAACGTGAATACCCAATTATAAGTTGCCAGGCTAGTATTTGGAAGAGTAAATTTTATGAAATTTATTGGAATAATCATGTATTGTTCGCATGTTCTGCTGTTAATTAACGCTTGTATGCTTCATTGGAATTAATACTTTTAGCTCGAACCAGTTATCCTGCTGCCCAATGCTGACTACTCCGCCATATTTTTCTACGGAATAGCGAATGCTTTTCAAGCCGTAGCCGTGATTAAAGGGATCCGGCTTTGTTGTAACCGGCAAGTCGCCGTTTAGCTCCAGCTCGCCCTCAAAATAATTTTCAAAGCGAATCATAATAAAGCCCTTTTGCGCAAAGACCGACACATGGATCAACCGTTTTTCCGTTTCCTCAATCCGCTGCTCATATTCGATCGCGTTGTCGAGCGCATTGCCAAAAATCGTACAAATGTCGATTACATCGATATCATTGAGCAAGCTGCCGTCCGCCACACAGGTAAGCGTAATCCCGTTTTTAATGCAATACATATTTTTGCTGGCAAGCAGCGTGTCGAGCACATGATTGCCTGTCTTGTTCTGCGCTTCAAAAAATTTAATTTCGTCCTCCATTTTTTTCAAATAGGCATTGCGTTTTTCCGTGTCTTCTTCAGCACGCAGCGCGATGATCTGATTTTTCAAGTCGTGGTATTTATAGTTGATCAGCTCAATGCTTTCCTTCGATTGCTGATACTGCGAATATTGATGCTGCAAAATGTTTTGCACCGCCTTCAGCTCATGGCGAATGCGCAGCTCATTCAGCTGAATATGGTAGGCATATAAAATCGCAAAGCCTCCGAGATCAACGAGCGTACGAATATTTAAAATTTCCTGCGCATATTGTCCGCTGAATGGCGTTTGCGTGCTGACAAAGCTTAAATTGCTAATGCCAAATACAGCAGCACCGATCGTTACAGTAGACCATAGCTCGCGCGGCTTAATATTCAGCTTGCCGTCCTCTGGAATATGACGCTTTTCCAGCAGCCAAATAATCGCGAACGCAGCGCCGTATATGAGCAGCAAGAGCATTGTTTCCTGCCAAACCGGAGCCGGGTTGCCCTGCCAAATAAACACATGCACCTGCCACTCCAGTGATGCAATGTACTCGGCTGCGACAAACGCCCTTACGCTAAAATATCCCGCTTCCTGCACGCTAATATTGCAGCTTGTGTATATAAAATAGAACATGATGCCGATCGCGACAATCATGCAAGGAATCCAAAAATAAATAGGCAAATCCTCCGTCAGCAAGAGAAACAGCGACTGGACGATGAGAAAGCCGCCGGAAAACGCAAGTAAGCCCCAGCCCTTCAGCTGTTTTTTCAGCGGTAAAATGTAAACGATGCAGGCGAGCCATTCTGCAAGCGCCGTGTATAGACGAGGAATATCTGGAAGCACGCTGTTCATTTAATAACCTCTCCCCAATATGTCGATAATGCCTCCATAAATGCTTTGCGCTTGGGGCGACTGATCAGCAGCTCCTTGCCTTTAACAATTGCAAAAATATCGTTCATTCCTTCCACATGCTCCAGGTTAATAAAGTATCCTTTATTGCCGCGGAAAAAATGATAGCCCGCAAGCTGCTCCTCAAGCTCCTTCATCGTGCCCGACGTTTCAATCTCTCCTAATTTCGTAGCAAAAATTAGTTTATGCCCTTGACTTTCAATGTAGTAAATATCTGAAATTTGAAATCGTTTTACTCCACCCTTGACCTTGATCGTAATGTAATGCTCTTCCCGTCTTTTCATCCGTTCAATCGCACGATTCAAGCGCTGTGAAAACTGAAAATACGAAATCGGCTTTAAAATATAGTCAAGCGCGTCTACCGCATAGCCTTTAATCGCATACTGCGCCATATTGGTAATAAACATAATGACAACTTCGGAGTCCATTTTTCTAATTTCTTCTGCTGCTGACATGCCGTCCATAAAGCGCATTTGCACATCCATCAAAATAATATCAAATTGTGCCTTGTAATCCTCAACGAATTCATCTCCATCCACATAGGTTGTGATTTCGATATGCTCGCCGAGCTCTTGCTCAAATTTTTTTAGAAACTCCACCAATTGATCCTTATAGTGAGCTTCGTCCTCTACAATTGCGATCCGAATCATTCATTCTCCCTCCTAAAAAGGAATAGCCAGATGCAACATGATTATATCAGCCTGATGCTTAACTTGCCAGCGCAAGGAATTTACCGGGATGCTGCGAATTACGATTTAAAAAGCGACTGGAGGATGCTTTGCTCTGCAGCGAGATTAAACCCTTTGTCATTTTTTAAGCTAAATCCAATGCTTTACAATATCAAGCAGTCGTACTGCTTCCTCTGGCGAATGATGTTCTGCTAATCTTGCCCCGGCTACAATGGCTGCCCACTGAAAAATTTCCTCTCGTGTCAGCTTGCTTTTGCCGCAATATAGCTGTACGTAAAGCTCCGCCATTTGTACAGAATGTCCCGCAATTAGCAAATACGTGCGGTATACATCAGCCCGCAAATCCCCTGCCGTTGCATCTACCCAATCAATAATCGTCACCTGCTGATCAGCGAGCAGCATATTGTGTGGATGCAAATCACCATGGCAAATGACCTTGCGATATTTCATACGCTGAAGCTGATCCAGCAGTGTTTCCTTTACCTTATCTTCCAGTAACGTCGCGCGATGCAGCTGATTAGTCAGCTTCTCATCCATCAACTCCAGCGGTTCACCGTCTATTTGATGCAGCAGAAGCTGCTGCTCAACAAAAATTTCGAAATACTGTTCGACATGGGCAAGACTTGATTCATTTTCAAGTATTAGCTCACCAAGCGGTTTACCTTCGGCATAGCTCATAACTAGCGCCGGTTGGCTTTCAACAGTAGTAATTTCCCATATTTCTGGCACAGCTAATCCCTTTGCATGCACGATTTGTTGCTTTCCTCCCTCATAGCTCGCCACATCAGCAGGCAGATACGAATGAAACAGCTTGACGATTCCTTCCTTATAACGATAAATATGTGCGGTATTGCCGATTGCAATAGGCTTGCCTAATTGTTTAAGCTGCATAAATATCCCCATTTCCGTCCTGTTTTCTTTACTGTAAATGAATACCTGCGTATTTGCTAGCTAATTTGTAAGTGGTCAAGCAGATGGGATTGAAAAGTTGTCGGGAACTCGTTATTATTAAACTATGTTGTGATAATGATTATCAATATCAAGTTGCGTTTGAATACAAAAAAAGTTTTACAGATAAATATAGAGGGAGGCTGGAGGTATGTCCAAAATTATAATCGTATACGCAAGCTTGACAGGCAATACCGAGGAAATGTCGGAGGCGATTGAAAAAGGCGTACAGGAAGCTGGTATAGAGGTCGTCAGAAAGGAAGCGTACGATGCCAGCGCAGAGGAGCTTTTGCAGTATGACGGCATTATACTGGGCGCTTATACCTGGGGTGATGGAGAGCTGCCTGACGAGCTGCTTGATTTCTATGAGGAAATGTGTGAGCTAAGCTTAAGTGGCAAAAAGGCTGCTGTGTTTGGTTCTGGAGATACATCATATGCAAACTACTGCGGCGCAGTTGATTTGCTAGAGCAAAAGCTGCAGGAGCTTGGCGCTGAAATTGTTCATGAAAGCTTGAAGTTTGAATATAATGCTTCGGATGAGGAGCTAAAAGTAGGCAAATCAATTGGCCACAAAATAGCAAACCTTTTAGAGGAGGTTTAAAAATTGGACTTTGATGACGATGTGACTTCTCTGTAGCGTAGTCGACGGCGAATATGTCACGCTACCGAAAGTTCCGGTGCTCTCGTAGCTTGTGCCTACGCTGTGCTCCTCACTTTCTACTAGCGTCCAAGCTTCTTGGTCCTGAAAGTCCAATTTTTAAACTCTTATTGGAAGGGG
Organism: Paenibacillus montaniterrae; assembly: GCF_018403185.1. Classification (GTDB taxonomy): domain Bacteria; phylum Bacillota; class Bacilli; order Paenibacillales; family Paenibacillaceae; genus Pristimantibacillus; species Pristimantibacillus montaniterrae. Next base: position 121,754 of record NZ_BOSE01000013.1, on the reverse strand, counting down.
AGGTTTAAAAACTGGACTTTGATGACGATGGATGCTTCGCAGCTTAGTCGGCGGCGAATCTTGAACGCTAGCGAAGGCTGATGCTTCCGATGTATGTTTTCTGCGAAAACACTGGAGGTGCTCACGTAGCTTGTTGCCTACGCTGCGCTCCTCACTTTCTAGTATCGTGCCATCTTCTTGGTCCTGAAAGCCCAAATTTTAAACTCTTATTGGAAGGGGAGGTTTAAAAACTGGACTTTGATGACGATCCGGTTGCGTTGTAGCTTAGTCGGCGGCGAATCTTGAACGCTAGCGAAGGCTGATGCTTCCGATGTATGTTTTCTGCGAAAACATTGGAGGTGCTCACGTAGCTTGTGCCTACGCTGTGCTCCTCACTTTCTACTAGCGTCCAAGCTTCTTGGTTTGCACTTAAAAAGCGACTGGAGGATGCTTTGCTCCGCAGCTTCAAAAGCCCCATTGGGAATGCGTCGCTCATTTCCAATGGGGCTTGTTTTTCGTTAAATATGCACTTTTAATGGAATTGCACATCTATATTCCGTTTATGATCAGAGGCAAGCTTCGGCATTCTTATTTCCAACACTCCATTTCTATAGGTGGCGGTAATGCCTTCATGCGCAACCGGGCCAGGCAATAGAACCGAGCGTTGAAAACGGCCGACGAAACGCTCCTGTCGATGCATATGCTCTTCCTTCACTTCATTGGAACGCTTCATTACACCACTAATCGTTAAATATTGATTGTCAATTTGAATGCTCACATCTTCCTTGCTTTCCAATCCAGGCAAATCGCATGTCGCTATAATTTCGCGCTCATTCTCATGAACATCTACACGCATGCTGCCAAAATGCTGCTCATGATGAAAGGAAAACGGTAAATCATGAAATAAGCTATCGATTTCTCTTCTAAAGTTACTCAACTGACGAAACGGATCATACGGCACTAACGCCATTTTCATAACCTCCTCATGCTGCTTTTCGACTCGACCATGCTGCCCTGCTGCTAAGATACGCCGGGCAAGCTATGGTGTGATCGTCGTAATCGCATATATTGTGTGTTCTCGCAAAAAATATATGCACACTAGCGGAAAAGGTTAAGAAATTGGGCGACTGCCTTTACATAGAGTTATTGGAATAGCTTTGCTTTTGAGCAACAGTTGTTTTCATCGCAAAAATGAGCACTGCTCCGCAAACCAGCAATATACTCGTTACAAGAAACAAGCCTTCCAGCTTGATTTGCAGCAATCCAAGTCCTGAAGAGCCCGCAACTACGCCAAGTGAAAAGAATGCATAGAAATAGCCGTAGGCCTTGCCGCGGTTTTCATTCGTTGTGCCGCGCATCAGCAGCACATTAATAGAAGGGAATAAAAACGCAAAGCCAATGCCATAAATCGCAAGCACAACGTAATAGAAGGCAACTATATCAACCATACCCAGCAACAGCTGACTTAAGCCCAGTAGTGACAGGCCTAGCGCCAAGCCATACTGGGGAGCGATTTTGTCAAACATATATTTGGTGCGCATGACAAAAATAAAGACGACTACAAGGCCAAACACGCTGAGCAGCGTACCGCTAAATCTTGAATCATAGCCAAATTGAGCGACCCTAAGCGGCAGCAAATAGGCGAGCGCACCCTGCGAGAACATTAGCATGAAGGCTCCGACAAAGGAGGCAATCACCTGCTTATTCCATTGAAACGGCAGCGCGGCCTTTTTATCTTGCTTAAATTTCACTTTGCGCAGACTGAACAAAGTAACAAACGTCAGCAGCAAGCCAAACACAGCAACGACCAGAAACACAGTCGGCGCAGAGGTTCTCGCCGCCATAATGCCGCTAAATGCAGGGCCTATGATTGCCGCTATACCGACGAAAGCACCAGTTACCGCATTTTGACTGCCTTCCTTGTTTTTCTTGCTTTGATTCGCAACAAAGGTAAAAGCAGCTGGCACAATCAGTCCTCCGATAAAGCCATGCAGAAAACGCAATACCAATAACGCTTCAGGCGAAGCTATGAAACGATAGCATACAAGCAGCACGCTCGTACCGATCAAGCCCGCTGTCAGTACTTTAAATGCGCCAAGCTTATCGGTTAACACACCTGCCAATATATTGCCGCCTGTATTGGAAAGCGAATAAGCCCCAACAATAAAGCCGGCTAAGGTTAGCGATGCACCAAGTGATTGCGCATAGGTGCTCATAACCGGGAGCTGGGTGAACAAATCTATAAACGTAAAAAAGATGATGCTGTACACAATCCAGAGCATTGGAATCGGCTGCGCCATAAATTTGTGCTCATGCTTTTTCAGATAGCGATCAAGCACAAAATTGCCGAATGGAACAAAGGCAACAACTGCCGCCAATAGGCTCCAATATAGCTTCCAGCGAATAAATAGTTGCGCTACTGCGACTGAGATCGCATAGATCACAAAGATCGCGCCGTGAACTGATCCCGCAATCGTTACTGCAAGCGGGATGTCCGCCCAATATTTCAAAGGCATTGCGATACAGAGCAATACTAGCAACGATATGCCATCCAGCAAGCCAAACAAACGGAAAAACCGTATTGGAAATTTTTCGTTGATCATGTAACCATGTCCTTATCATCGTATTTTCTTTATTATATATGAAATAACAGGACAAAAAATCAACAATTGATAAACAGTTTCATGTCAATCCTAAGAAAATTCGTTTGAAGCCGTCTCAGATCAGCAACTGTTCAATGTACTGCTTCAAAATGATCGCATGATTGATTTTCGGGTCCCTCGCAGCATACAGCAGCGTAACAACATCCTTTTCACTCCATTGCTTCAGCTTGTGCAAATAAGGCTGTACTTCAAGGCTGGCCAGCTCTGCTTCATACCTTGCCCGAAATTCTGCAAATCGCTCCGGACGATGACCAAACCAGGTGCGCAAAGCAGGACTTGGCGTTACCTCCTTCATCCAAAGCGTCAGCTGCGCTCTTTCCTTGGATAGCCCTCTCGGCCACAGTCGGTCAACTAAAATTCTCATCCCATCGCCCTCTGATGCGGGCTCATAAATGCGTTTAATATAAAGCGCCATATGATATCCTGCTCCTTTTCTTCCGTATACACGCAGCTTATTTAGACTCAAGAAGCTCTTATTCTACGCCACAATCCACCTGCTGCGGCAGCTGCAGCCAGTCTCGAATGCTATCATCAATCAATCTGATTGCATCTCCAGAGTGAAAGAGCAATTGCTCTCCATCATCGACAAGCGTAAAGAAATATCCGAGCGGATCACCAGAATAGAAGACGACTTGATAGTTTGTTGGCTCCAGACAGGTTTGCGGAGGAATGTAATCGTCCTTTGGCGTGCCTGCCAGCAGCTTTTCAATCAGCTTTTTGCTCTCCTCAGCATCAAGGCTGACAGCCAGCTCCCTGCTTTCTATATCGTACCATTCGATTTTTTTCATTTCATGCTTGGCAATATCGTCAAAATAAATACGGGTCATTTTATCTCTATGATCATCCGAGCTATACAAACGATAGCCATTAATGCTATATTCATCAGCCGCTGCAATCAGTTCATTCGGCTCGAAGCCTTCTACCTCATACAGCTTTATTCCAATGTCGAGATAAGACGCATCTCCAGGCTGAATACGGTAGCTAGGATTGGTTACGGTTTTAGCTACGTTGAACTCTACCTCACCAACAACCTTCTCCGTTACAAGTGACGGATCGCCAATTACCGCGTTATACAGCCCTTGATATTGGTTATCTTGCAGCTTAACAAAATCTACCCAGTCAATTGAAGCTTGATGAACGCCTTTGGTCGGATTAGCCAAGCCTCTGCTGTCGCAGCTGCAAAGTATGAGCATGCCTAGCATAAGCATACTCAGCTTTTTCAAACTTATCGTCAAACTTATCTCCCCCTTTTACCCTATTTGACGAAAATCGCTTGACAATGGTTGCCACAATCCGGAAGACTTGATTCTACAATTCTCTACAAAATTTCTGATGGAAGCGCTTGTACTTTTGCGTTATAGTATAGGCATACGTACATATCCATACGAGCTACTATACGAACTACAATTCCAACTACAATTCGAACTACCATATCCTCTACACCAAATTTGCAGCACAATCTGCTGCTCTAATCCTTCTCGTTTATATTGCTTCTTCACGTTTTATATCAATCACCTTACTGCAATTTTGCTTTCTTTTCCCTGTACTTTTACTGCAAATTTCAATACTCATCATATCCTTAGCAAATTCTCATCATATCTTCATTTTACTTTTAGACTAAATATAATATAATACTTAGTATAAGTTCATTTATAAATTCTGGGAGGGATTAGCATGGTAGATAACAACAAAAAACTAACTACAGCCTTTGGTGCTCCTGTGCCAAACGATGATGACTCTTTAACGGCAGGTCCTCGCGGACCCGTACTTTTACAAGATGTATGGCTCCTTGAAAAGCTGGCGCATTTTGATCGTGAAGTCATTCCTGAGCGTCGTATGCATGCTAAAGGCTCCGGTGCTTTCGGAACATTTACCGTGACGAACGATATTACGAAATATACAAAAGCAAAACTGTTTTCAGAGGTCGGCAAGAAAACGGACATGTTCATCCGCTTTTCGACAGTAGCTGGCGAGCGCGGTGCAGCTGATGCCGAGCGCGATATTCGCGGTACAGCGATCAAGTTTTATACTGAGGAAGGAAACTGGGATCTTGTAGGCAATAACACGCCTGTCTTTTTCTTCCGCGATCCGAAGCGTTTCCCGGATCTTAACCACGTTGTCAAACGCGACCCGAAAACGAATATGCATAATCCGCAAGCTAACTGGGATTTCTGGACCAGTCTACCAGAGGCGCTGCATCAGGTTACGATCGTTATGAGTGACCGTGGAATTCCTGCTTCCTACCGCAACATGCATATGTTCGGCAGCCACACCTTCAGCTTGTATAATGCCGACAATGAGCGCGTGTGGGTAAAATTCCATTTCTTGAGCGAGCAAGGCATTAAAAACCTGACAAGCGAAGAAGCAGCTCAGCTAATTGGTCAAGATCGTGAATCGCATCAGCGCGATCTGTTCAACGCGATTGAAGAAGGAAACTTCCCGAAATGGAAAATGTATATCCAGGTTATGACGGAAGAGCAAGCGAACAATATGCCATACAACCCGTTTGATCTAACGAAGGTATGGTATAAAAAAGATTTCCCGTTGATCGAGGTAGGCGAGGTCGAACTGAATCGCAATCCGGAAAACTACTTTATCGACGTTGAGCAAGCAGCCTTCTCGCCTGCAAGCATTGTGCCAGGCATCGGCTTCTCGCCAGACAAAATGCTGCAAGGGCGACTATTCTCTTATGGTGATGCTCAGCGCTATCGTTTAGGCGTCAACTACTGGCAAATTCCAGTCAACTACCCGAAAAATGTAGCCAACTTCTGCCCATTCCATCGCGATGGCGCAGGACGCGTCTATCAAAACAATCCGAGCGTGCCTTACTCTCCTAACAGCTACGGCGACAATCAAGACAGCAAAGAGCATCAAGAGCCGGCGCTTGATCTGTTCGGTGCAGCGGATCATTGGAATTTCCGTGAGGATGATGACAATTACTACGAGCAGCCAGGCAAGCTGTTCAACCTATTGTCCGACGAAGAAAAACAACGCCTGTTCAAAAATACGGCTGACAATATGCAAGGCACTACGAAAGAAGTGAAGCTGCGCCATATTAACAACTGCTATAAAGCTGACCCTGCCTACGGCGAGGGTGTTGCAACAGCGCTTGGCATTTCCTTAAGCGAGGTTGAAGCGGCAGCTGGTCGCGGCGAATAATGCTGCTGCAATAATGTTCAATTCATCTGGTTATCCAGCTAAATAACGAGTCCAGGAAAAAGGGAAGTTTAGAAAGTCAGTAAAAACTGACAATCTGAACTTCCTTTGTTGTTATTGATAATTTTCGATACCTGCCGCTCTTTTTAGACGGCTGCATGCTTAACAATATCGCTGCTTTGCGATAAAAGAATTGCCAAGTCACTCAAGTACTGTGTAAACTTAAAGGAAGAGCTAGCCTTTGACCAAGCTGTTCAACGATGTTCAGAAGTTCAAGCGGCTCGTGAATATGTAATCAGGCTGCTCCATTTATCCGCAGGCAATTTAGGTTATCTCGGCGACCAATCGATAAACACGCTTGTTATGCCAAGCTGTTTAGCCCCTCCTACGTCGCGGCTTAAATAATTGCCAACTATCCAATACGACTATAATCATCCGCACTCAATCCATGGCGCCAAGCCATCAGCAGCTAGAGCTAAGCGATAGCCGCGTTCGGCCAATGCTCTTACCATCGTGTATGCATAAAACTATTAAAGCAATAGTAACTCTGAAAATCGCGAATTTGCCACGCTTTTCGCAACATTACAGATCATTTGGCGTCATAACTATCGTGGAATTATCTTGAATTAAAGAAAGGGGCTTTTGTCCTTGAAAAAATATACAGTTCTAGCGTTGTTCTTTTGCTTGTCCGGCGCTGTTTTGTTTGGCTGCACGCAAGCAACCAACAATAATAGCGCGAACAAGCAAGGCATCGCTGCCAATGTCGAGCAGGCTGTCACACAAGCAGAGGATCATATTGTGTTGGCGGAGCAGGCGGCAGAAAATATCTCGATTACGGGCATTGAGCAAAAAAACAACGAGCTTGTTGCTCCAATTACGGTCCATATCGGTGATGAATCTAAAACCTATCAGTGGGAAAATGTTGCCAATCCAGATTATTATCCCGAGCTTATTGTGACGGATTTGGATCGAGACGGAAAGGATGAAATTTTTCTGTTTCTGACGAAAGGATATGGCACAGGCGTGCTCAACACTGAAGCTCATATTATGCGCACGGACTTTACTGAAATTACTGCGCCAAATCCGAACAAGGATCTAAAAGACAAGCTGTCCTCCCGTGTCATAGAGAAGGACGGCAAGCAAATATATACGATTAAATTCAATTCGAAAAGCTATACGTTCGCTTTCCAGATTGACGAGGCTGCCATGTGGTTTGAAGAGGCCGCTGTAGGCAAGGTGACGTCCTATCGTATTGAAAATGATCGGCTGATCGTTTCACAATCGCTGCAGGTATCGCCGGGCATATTTGTCGGGACGCTTGATACAAGCTACAGATTGGAAAACAATCAATTCAAGCTGGAGGACAGTACGTTTATTGAGACAACGCAAGAACAAGAAAGCTAGAGGAAGTTCAAAAGTAAACATTGGAGGTGCTCTCGTAGGTATCACCTACGCTGCGCTCCTCGCTTTCTAGTATTCAGCCATTATAACTTCATATCATGTATCGCAATAAGTGCTAGTGAAGAGATAAGATCGGCCTGCAGCGGAGCTTGAAGAGCGAACAACTGCTCAATATGATGCACTCCGCTTGGGTACCCTCCATACATAAGCTGATCGGCAACATTGGCTGCTATGGCAGCTGTCTGTACCGCCTCCTGCTCGGCTGTGTAGCTTAGCTGAACCTTGGCCGAGCTGCCCATGCTGTCCTCGCCTGTCGCATCTACATGAATCGCACATACGCTGCTGCCGAACGATTTCTTCTGCACAAGTGCTGTTAATGCTTGTGAGACAAATCGACTGCGCAGCAAAGCTGTGGCTCTAATGCGCTGCAGCAATGCGAGTATGCGATTCATCCACTCCACGTCAAAGCCTAAATACGTTCCTACCTCTGCGGCAGCCTTTGCCTCGTAAAGCGTATGCTGATCAGAAAAGTTAAAGCGATAGCAGCTCCGCCTGCCGATCTGGGCAAACAGCATGCTTCTACGCTCTGTAAAGCTGCGAATTTTTCTTGAGCCGCTGCGCCCCTCCAACACAAAGCTTTGCAGCAGCTCTTCGAACAGCCACTTTATTGCAGCAGCTCCATGCGCTTCGCCTAAGCCAAGCAATATGCCGATTTCAAGCTTGTCCACCCGTTTAAGCTGCCTTGCAGCATGTGCTGCCATCAAATTAGTGAGCCCCGGCGCAAAGCCAACGCTCAGCACAGCTGTTGCACCGCTTGCTTGAGCTTCCTCATCCAGCTTCTCCAGCCGCGCCAGCCACGAGTAGCTTGCGGAAATGTCTACATAATGTATGCCAAGCTCCAGACATTGCTTGGCAAAGCTTACATCTAATTGCTCATGGCACATGATGACAACAGCAACCCGCTTAAGCAATGCTGGATCAACGGGACCTTTCAACTCAAGCTGCAGCGGCTCTGCCCTCCCATTTAACAGCCGGCAGCTTGCGCTCGCTTTCTCCAGACTGCGCCCAGCAATGATCAGGTGATGGTTCGTCGTGTGGCATAGCTGCCTGGCGATATGTCCGCCTACCTTGCCATAACCGCCCACGATTAAGATGCTTCTTCTCATGATTGACCTCTTCCTTTAACTTGTTTTATGATATAATTGATAATAATTCTCAATTATAATGAAGCGGCATTTTTTCGCCATCCCATAAATACGGGGGATAAAGGAGAGATAAACATGAAGACTCCCGCCAGTTCGTACTGGCGCAGCATTTCTAATGCCTGCCACAGGCAAGCTCAGGATGCTGCAAGCTATCGCTTGGCTATGCTGGAGGCGATGAGAAAGCAAATTGAATTTGATGCATACTGCTTTACCTTAACAGATCCGCTTACGCTGCTATCGACTGGAGCTTTAACAGCTCCGGCAATTGAGCATATGCATGACAAGCTGCTTGCAGCCGAGTATGCCAAGCTTGATCAATTAAGCTATGAGGAAATGGTAAGAAACAATAGGTATGTCATCCGTTTAAACGAGGCAGCAGGAGGTAAACCGCAGCTTAATCAGCGCTATACGGAGCTGCTTGAGCCTGGGGGCTTTAGCGATGAGCTGCGCGCTGCACTATTTTATGAGGGACAATGCTGGGGCTTTCTTACGCTTTTCAAGTGCAAAACTGCTGCTCAGCCGATCTTTACAGAAACGGACGAGCATCAGCTTGAGTGGCTTGTCCCTATTATGGGAGAAGTTTTGAAGCAGTATTATTATGATCGTGCTGCATTATCGGTACAAACTGCTGAGAGCGAGCAGGGCTTCCTGCTGCTGTCAGGGCAACTCCAGGTGCTCTACTGCAATGAACGCGGCAAAAAGCTGCTGCGCTTGCTGCAGCAGGCTGAGCAGCTAATGGAGCAGCAGCTGCCTAAGCCGCTGCAAGCACTTGGCAGCAAGCTGCTTGCCGATCATCGGCTGCAGCAGCACAGTCTGTTTATTCCGCTGCAGAATGAAGGCTTTATGACGATTAAAGCAGCTTATTTGCAGCCCGCTGATGCAAGCTACCCTCATGCTGCTGCCCAGCAGCAAATCGTGGTCACGATGCAGTCAGCTTCACCTGCAAGCATGCTGCCATACCTGATGCAGCTTTATGGGCTAACGCCGCGTGAGCAGCAGATGGTGTATGAGCTGCTCAAGGGCAGCTCCAACAAGCAAATCGCGAGCCAGCTGGCAATTAGCGGCCATACAGTACAGGATCATTTGAAGGCGATTTTCGCTAAGATTGAAGTGAACAGCCGTTCCGAGCTGATATGGAAGCTGCATACTCGTTTCTCTGCCGTTGAATGGAGCGAGCCCGAGCCGCTGTAAGCTTCGCTTTCTTGGCTAGCTCCATCCCATGCAGGACAACTATTCGCTAAAATCAAGATTGGCAGGCTGCTTCGGCAAAATTTTTTGAATTTCCATATTGGTGAGCGGTGTTTTTTCATCGACAACCTCAAAGCTGAATCCGTCAGCCCATACTTTGCCGCTGCCAATAAGCAGCACACCGAAATGAATTGAGTCGCTTTCCTCGGGCACATCAAGCACAATCGTATAATAGTTCCAATCCGTAGTGCCCAGAATCGCTCTGTTGTCCATATTGTCAAATTGAATCGAGTCGCCCGCTGCATTGTCCACACGACACCATGCTGCACATTTATGAGCCTTTTCCGATTTCAAGTAGCATGACATTTTCAATCGTTTGCCTCTATAGTCGTCAGCAAGGAAGCTCTGCATCATCGTGCCGAATTCTCCTTCATCGGCGCTTTCGATCGAATACAATACACCTGAGCGATTGCCCGAGTGAAACACCTTCTCATCAATTGCATAGTTGTATTTCCATGGATGTGATCCGCTTAAAAACCATCCTTTTACTTCTTGTGCTGGTACCATATAATCTTCCTCCGTTCTCCATATTGATTTCATCATTTTGCGATATTTTCCTGGCGGCATTGCGTACAGCTCGCGAAATGACCTCGTAAAGGCCTCCTGTGACTGAAAATGCAGCTCCAAGGCGATATCCAATATCGAGTGCTCGGTATGAAGCAGCAGCATTGCAGCAACTGCAAGGCGCCGCATACGGATGTACTCGCTTAAGGACTTTCCGGTTTCCTGCTTGAAAATCCGAGTCAAATGATATTTGGAATATCCAGCCGCCAGTACAAGATCATCAAGCAGCAGCTCATGATGCAAATGCTCTTCAATGTAATGAATCGTTTGCTGAGTTGCTCTACTGTATTTCATTCGCTCACCTCTTCTTCATCATAGCTCAGGAGCGTAATCTTTTTTTGATTAGAATTGCGAAGTTTTTACTAGGGCGTGTATGCAAACCCGCTTAGGGGCATCCTATACCGCCTTTTCGCCCCCTGCTGCGTTGCCTTTCCTTGACGTACACCCGGTACGCCTTCGAAAAAGCGCCTTGCATGGAACGAACATTCGGTATAATCTGCTCCCTTCTGAGTTTGCATACACGCCCTAGTTTAGCGCAAAAACATGAGTAAGCGGGAGTCACGTCGAAAAGGAGGTTGTATAGAACGAGATTTTTGAGTCTAGTATGCATAGATAACGAGGATAGAAAAATCGGGGTGAATATGAAGAATACTAGCTAGCCATTTGTCTAATTTTACCGCGAACGGATCGAAGCATTGTATTGTTTGGCGAGTCGCTGGCTGAGCAGCATTTGGAGCTGCTGAACGGGCACGGAGTGCTGACTTATTTATCGTGCTTGGCTCTTCCTTAACGGTATCGCCTGCCAACTACTACCCGCTGCTCGTTAAGCATCAGGGAAGTTTTTATACGAAATTAAGTAAGTTGTATAAATCGCACCTCATCGCTGCCGCATTGCATGCATGCCAATAAATGCGGACAAATGGAGCCAGTTGCTGTGTCCGGGTAGCCATCGCCCATTTTTACAGTTTCGTCATCGTTATAGTGCCCATAGGGATCAAGAAAATCCGATACCTTGCCGCAATCCTCCAACTGCGCTTGGCAATTAGAGCAGTAGGCAATAAGCTGCTGCAAGGCATTGCATAGTGGGCATACCGCCATCTTATCATCTCTCCTTGGCTTGCTAGTGTTACATAGGCTGCTGCCACCAGAGCCTGAATCAATGTTAGTATGCCCGTACAAAAAACTGAAATGCATGTTGCTTGTCTACAACTCAACCGCTAGCGTATGCAACGGCTCATACTTGAATAAGCCATGCTTGGTGCAATAGACATACAGCGCTGAACTATGGCGCAATTTAGGCATTGTGAACTGAGCATATTGCTCTGGATACAGCTTGATCAGCAGTACTCTGTCAGCTGTAACGAGCGCCGCAAACGAAATATAATGCTCCTTGAGCATCTCATGCTCCAGCGTTATAAAATACTCTTCCCCATCAGTTTCGACTGTAACTTGATGCTTACTGTCTGCCTGTTGGGCCTGCAGCGGCTCTAATATTCTACCGCAGCAGGATAGACTCGCTTCGCCCGAGCTGGTCATCACGTTGCCGCAGCTTGTGCACTCATAAAATTTGATTCGCTTCATATTTCCGTTGTCCTTATCATTTGGATTTAATTCACCTGCTAAAATTTTCTCAATCTCCACTCCCAAAATGCCAGACAGCATCCCGAGCAGTGTTACGTCAGGGCAGCCCATTCCGCGCTCCCATTTTGATACCGTTTTGTCGCTAATGTTCAAAAGATCTGCCAGCTGCTTCTGCGTCATCCCTTTTTCCTTGCGAAGCTTATAAATTAGCTGGCCAACTTTACTGCAATCCATCTCATTCCCTCCAAACATCTATATCATAATCGCTGCTATCAGCCTCCAACAATCCACGCTCCGTAGAGTTCAGTGAAAACAGTCGTAAACAAGCATAAGCTCCTGCTCTAATCGTACAGCAAAATGCACGATTAAAGCAGGAGCTGATTATAAAATATGAACGCATGTCAGGAGCTGACTCGATCCAATTCGCGTACCTCGATCGGAATAAGCATTGCATTCAAGCGATCACGATATTGCTCGTATTGCGGAGGAAGCATAAGCTGACTACCCATCGTTGCCTGCGATTCATCATGGGCAAAGCCTGGCGGGTCAGTGGCAATCTCGAACAATATTTCACCTGGCTCACGGAAATAAATCGCATTGAAGTAGTTGCGGTCCTTAACATCGGTCACATGCAAATGCTGCTGCATCACATGCTCCTGCCAGCTAAGATGATCATTGTCATCAACAGCCCGCCATGCAATATGATGAACTGTGCCTGGGCCCATCCTTCCGCGTTGGCCTGTGCTATTTTTTACATCGATCATATTGCCGATGTCGGCAGTTGAGCGGAATCTCGTAAAGTCTCCTTCAGTTGCCACCTGTTCAAGTCCCATGACTTCAGTTAACACAGCAGCTGTATGCTGCGGCCGACTGGAATAGAGAGTAGCCCCACCAAACCCTTTAATAGCCGTATCCTTGCCAATCTTGCCAAATGTCCACGAATTAGACTCGCCTGCCGCACGCTCCACAAGCTCAAGCTGCAAGCCATGCACATCGTTGAACTGCACGACTTGCTCGCCAAAACGCTCTGATTCGCTGAACGGTATGTTGAACGAGGTAAGGCGCTGCTTCCAAAATGGCATAGCGCCTTCCGGAATCGCGTAGCTCGTTACACCAACCTGACCATCGCCAATTGTACCAGAGCGGGCATTCGCCCATGGGAAAAACGTAATAATGGTCCCTGGCTTGCCGCCTTCATTGCCAAAGTATAGATGATAGGTTCCTGGATCATCGAAGTTGACTGTTTTTTTGACGAGGCGCAAGCCCAGCACTCCTGCATAGAAATCTACATTTTCCTGCGGATGCCCGACAATAGCGGTAATATGGTGAATGCCTGCTGTTTGCTTGCTCATCTTTCTCCACTCCTTTGCTTGCATTACAAATATTCCTTTTCAAGCTTTAACGTGCTGCGCACCGTATCAATTGGTCTTACCAGCTTCTCAATTTGCTCGCGCTTGCCTTCCAAAAATGGCGGCAGCGACAGCTTCTCGCCTAACGTTTCATAGGGCTCATCTCCCATAAAGCCCGGTCCGTCGGTTGCCCACTCAAACAAAATGCCTGGCGCAACCCGTACATATAACGACTCAAAGAAGAAGCGGTCAACATAGCCGGAGGTTGGAAAGCCAAAGCCTTCCATATGACCGATCCACTCATGCAGCACCTCTGTATCTGCAACGCGGAAAGCGGCGTGATGGACGGTGCCGTAGCCTTGTCGCGCTGGCGGAAGGACCACGTTATGCTCGACAATAACTTGAGCCCCGTTGCCGCCCTCGCCTACTTCGTACAAATAGAGCGATCCTTCCTTTGCTACTTGGCGCATGAGCATCGTTTTCTCCAGCATTTCTTTGAAGTAGTCGATTTTGGCGATACGAATATGGATCGGCCCCAAGCCAGTAATCGCATATTCAAGCGGCACAGGTCCGTCCTGCCATGGTGTGCCTGATGCTACTCCTTCATTATGCTCATCTGAAATCAGCATATAGTGCTGCTCATCAAAATCAACGAAGGAAATGCTCTTTTTGCCAAAAAGCTCCTCTATCCCGTTATGCTTGACCTCATACTTGTCAAAGCGCTTGATCGAATAGTCGAGTGCAGCATCTGATGGTACGCGAAAGGCTGTTTTATAAATTTCATTTGTGCCGTGAGTGCCCTGCGGAATGCCCGGGAAATCAAAAAATGTCATATCTGTACCCGCTGAGCCTTTGTCATCTGCAAAAAACAAATGGTAGGTTTGAATATCGTCCTGATTGACCGTCTTTTTAACAAGCCGCATGCCAAGCACATACGTAAAAAATTGATAATTTTTCTCTGCACTGCTCGTAATTGCCGTAACGTGGTGGATCCCTTTTAATTGATTCATTTTAAGCCCTCCATTTATTATCTTAATTTTAAGATATTTGCTAAAAATAAATTTGCTGAAGCTTCCATTTTACACTCAGATAGCTATAACTTATGCATTCAGCAACAGCTTCATACATTATCTTAAAGTATAATATCTTTAATTTGAGATAATATTAGCATAGCTATTTTCTGCTGTCAACTACTTGGCATAAAGGTTTGTCGTTACCCAAGTCCCTATATCTAAAATTATGTTACAATACATATGGTTCACTACAGACGATACTAATTAAAGAAGGCTTAATGATGCTGGACAAACTTAATCTGTTTTTGCAAAAATATATCGCAGTTTTAACTCCGCTCAGCCTTGTGCTCGGTGTTATATTCGAACATGTTGGACATCAGCTATTATTTCTTGTAACGTGGATGTTTGCATTTATGACGTTTTCAGGCAGTTTAAATATGCAGGTTAAAGATATTCACGTATTTAAAAAGCATCCTTATCTAATTTTGGGCTCTATTTTATTTTTACATTTGCTTATGCCGCTCTGGGCTTATTTTCTGGCGAGCGCAACGTTCAATGATCATTTGCTGACGATTGGCTTCACCGTCTTTGTTGCTGTCCCAACTGGGGTGACAAGCATGATCTGGATTCATATTTGCAAAGGAAATATGCCGTTAGGGCTGTCTATTATACTGATTGACACACTGCTTGCACCGTTGCTTATGCCGCTGCTGCTATTTATTGTATCTGGCGAAAAAATAGAGCTGGATGCAGCGGCGTTGATTGTAGATTTGCTGCTAATGATTGTGCTGCCTACTGTTGCGGGAGTTCTAGCCAATGAGCTTACGAAAGGAGCGCTACCGCGAAAAATCGGCAAAAAGCTCGCTCCTTTTTCCAAGCTTTGTTTATTTTCAGTCGTTGCCATCAACAGCAGCGCAATCGCTCCTTACCTGAAAACGATCAATTGGCAGTTGGCGAAGGTGCTGCTGCTTGTACTGATTATTGCCGTTTCAGGCTATTTATTTGCGCTGCTCATTGGGCGCTATATGATAAAGGATCATGCGCGAGCAGCAGCCTTTGTCTATACTGGAGGAATGCGCAACATCGCTTTAGGCGTCATCGTGGCTACAACTTATTTTCCAAGCAAGGTTGCGATGCCTGTTGTATTTGGCATGCTGTTTCAGCAGGTGCTCGCTTCCCTGTTCAGCAAGCTGCTGCTCAAGCGCGCTCACAACGCTTCACATGCATGATACTGGCTATGCAGCAGCACTCTTGCCGAGCTAGACAATCGCTTCTGTGGAACGGGCTACCAGCTTCTGATAATACGCATGATGGCGCAGCAGCTCTTCATGCGTTCCTTTGCCCGTAATCACTCCGTTCTCCAGAACAATTAATTGATCGGCATGTGTAACGGTCGAAAGCCGATGCGCAATAATGATCGTCGTCCGTCCTTGCATCGCCTGCTGCAGCGCTTCCTGTACATAACCTTCTGATTCCGTATCTAAATTCGAGGTCGCTTCATCCAGCAGCAATATTTTCGGATCGCGCAAAATCGCTCTGGCAATGGCGATTCGCTGACGCTGACCACCCGAAAGCTTAACACCCGCCTCGCCAACCTGCGAATCCAGTCTGCCCTCAAGCTGACTAACAAACTGCCAGGCGTTGGCTTTTTTCAAAGCCGCTATGACCTGTTCATCGCTCGCATCGTCAGCGCCATAAGTAACATTGTCGCGAATCGTTCCGTTAATGAGTGGACTTTCCTGCGATACATAGCCAAACAGATTGCGCCATTGCCTCAGCTTAATATGCTGCAGCGGCTGATCGCCAAACCATATCTTCCCGCCAGTCGGCTCATAAAAGCGTTCGATAATCGAAAAAATCGTCGTTTTGCCGCCGCCGCTGCCGCCAACCAGTGCCGTCGTTTTGCCAGCAGGAATCGTTAAGCTCAGCTTTTCAAATATTTGTTTCTCCTCATACTTGAAGGCAACATCCTCGAATTTAATATCACTCTCTTTCACGCGCAGCTCATCAGTGCCTTCAGGCTCGAGCGGATGCTCCAATATTTCATGCAGCCGCTGAGTAGCGCCCAGCGCCTTTTGAAAGGAAGTGAAAAACGTCGCCATTTGCGTGAAGGGCACGACGATTTGCACCAAGTAAAACATAATCGCGACCAGCGCGCCAGCCGACAGCGCCCCTCTGGCAACCTGCGCCCCGCCATAGCCAAACAGCAAAATGAGCACCAGCATAATAATGAGCGTCATAATAGGCGAGAGCAGCGCCATTATTTTCGCTTCCTTTAGGCCAAAGCGGTACAAATTATAAATTTGCTCCTGCCCTTTCTTCTGCTCAAGCTTTTCTGCCTGATAGGCTCTAACCAAGCGAATATTGGTCAGCACCCGGCCAAGATTGCCTGAGAAGCGCGCCAGATCGTCCTGATTGGCAAGTGATATATTATGCATCTTTTGCCCGAGCGGCATAATGACCGCCACCGACAAAGGCACCGCAATCAGCATCATCAGCGTCATTTTCCAATCCATCCACAGCAAAATTGCAACTGAGCCTATAACCGACAGCAGGCCGTTGAAAAACGTGATGAAATGGGAGGTAATCAGCTCCTTGATTACATTTGTATCCTGTGTGATTCGACTCATCGTTTCGCCTGACTCATGCTTGTCGAAATACGGAAGCCGCAAATACAGCACATGATTCCATATCCGTTCGCGAATCGCAGCAACTACCTTGCCGCCAATCGCAGTCATCATATAAAAGGCTATACCGGATACGGCTGCTTGCAAAAGCAAAGCAAATCCTACTAAAATGAGGGACAACAGCGACATCCCTCCGTCCGCGAACGAATTGATGACATTCATCGTCAGCAGCGGAACTGCTAGTCCAAACGCCGTCTCAATAATGCCGAGCACTACGGCGATAACCAGCATCCAGCGCGGCGGATTGGCCTCGCGAATCAGCTTGAATAATTTATTAGGTTCCTTCATGTTTCTCCTCCTTATTAAGCAAGCTCATTTTTACAAATATACCGCCAAGCCATTTTTCCTCTTCCTTCGTAAACGGGGTCATAAATAAGGAATCGTCAAATTCCAAATGCTCCTCAATTTCTGAAGCTGATTCAATGGCGCGATTCATCAAATGCTCCGGCACTAAGGCAAACATATTATTCACAATGGCGAAAACCTCTTCATCTGGCAGCTGCTGATGATAGGCCTCGCGCAGCTTGACCGCGTATTCCATAAACTGTTTATTTTGCTCCAGCAGCTCTTCTCGCGTGAAATTGTACAAATCATTGACAAATGTTTCTGGCAGCATCTTTTTCAAATACTGCTTCTGCTCCTCCTCCTTAATCAAACCATGGATGAGCGAAAGAAAGATGTCCGTATGAATGCTTTCCTGTTTTTCCGAAAGCGCAAGCGCGTGCTCCAGCGTAGCGATCGTTTTTTCAAGCTGCTCCTTTTTAAGCAGCATTTCCTCCTTTTGCCTAAGTAGCGATTGATGCAGATTGCATTGGCGGCTGTTCAGCATGTCGCGGATATGATCGAGCGAGTAGCCGAGGTATTTGAATGTCAAAATATTTTGCAATATGATCAAATCCTGATCACTATAATATCTTCGACCCGATGCAGATAGATAGGACGGCTTAAGCAGCTCCTTCTCATCATAAAAACGAAGCGTGCGTATCGTCACACCTGTTTTTTTGGAAAACTGTCCAATTGTGTACATCCAATCCCTCCTCTAATGCGCTGTAATCAAATTATAAATGCTACCGTTACGTGAGAATCAACTATCTGTGCAGAAATATTTACTCGTTTGATTCAATATCAACCAAGCGATACAATAAAGGCTGAACGATTTGCTCGACAGGAGGATACATATATGAATCATTATTTGCTGCTGATGGTCGCCATCATTAGCGAGGTGTTCGCCAGCTCTATGCTGAAGGCTTCCGCCGGCTTTAAGAAGCTGCTCCCTTCATTAGGAGTTGTCGTCGGCTATGTGGCAGCATTCTATGCGCTGTCAAAGACGCTGCAAACACTGCCAATCGGAGTCGCTTATGCGATTTGGGCCGGGCTTGGCACTGCGCTAACCGCTATCGTGGGCATTCTGTTTTACAAGGAAAAAATGAACGCTACCAAATTTGCAGGCATTATTCTTATTATTGGCGGTGTCATTGTGTTGAACTTGAGCGGTGCTCATTAATTGGGAATGGAGGAAAACAGGATGAAGCATTATTCGGCCTTAACGATAGCCATCCTCGCCGAAGTTTTTGCAACGACGATGCTTAAATTATCTGATGGCTTATCCAATGTTCTGCCTACGATCGGTGTACTAATCGGCTTTAGTATTTCCTTCTATGCCTTGTCAGTCGCGCTCAAAACGTTGTCGCTAGGCTTAGCCTACGCGATTTGGTCGGGCGTCGGCACTGCGCTAACAGCTGTTATTGGCATTTTACTTTGGGGCGAGCTATTTAGTATACTTAAACTATTGGGATTGATTTTCATTATTAGTGGCGTCGTTCTGCTAAATTTGTCCGGCAAACAGCAGCAGCAAGCCGCCGCGAATGAGACTGCTCCGCAATAGATCAAATTAACCTATTGGAGGGATTGCGATGTTCGTACAAATTCGCAAATGGACTGTGACAGAAGGAAATTCAGATAAAATTTTGGAACGCTTTACGAAAAAGCCTGGCGATGGCCCTTCGCTTATTGAACAGCGCGAAGGCTTTATCGGTCGCGAGCTGCTTGTCAAACAAACGCGTCGCGGCGATGAAGAAGTTGTAATGATTATCCGTTGGGAATCTGAAGAAGCCTGGAAGGCTTGGGAAAAGAGCCCCGAGCATATCGCTGGCCATCGCGCCAAATTGAAGGAAGGCAAGCCACAGCAGCCTGAATATGTAATCAGCATGGAGCATGGCAATTATACGGTCGTATCCTAAATCATTCAGCTCCTATCGCTCCTGTCCCGCTCTATCTATTATGTATAATTTCCAGCCCGGCAACACAAGTTATTCCATGTATCCTTAACTTGATGATGTACGAAACGGAAGGAGAACATGACATGAGCGACAAGGACTATATTCATAACGACCATGAATGGACAGACAACAATGAACAACGTAAAAACAAAGTACATGGCGGAGAATTCCGTAATGGGCGTTTAAGCCAGATTAAGAACAACAATCCGCAAGGCGGCGATGTGCCCAACGAATTTGTTAGCCAAAAAGAGCAAGAGTAAACAGGGCTAGAACAGTTGAAGCCCTCCTATCTGTTCATGCTATGATGAACATAATGGGAGGGAAGCACATGAATCATAGTCGATTTTCTATTTTGCCAGAGCCTGAGCAGCTTAAGCAGCAATTGCTTACACTGTCAGCGCTTGATATTATTTTGTGCGACACGGATTGGTTAAGAGTGTATCAATATGATGCAAAGTGGAGTGAACAGGCCCAGCTGGCGACGGTAAGCAACGGTGCAGGTGATAATTTGCACATTATTTTTGTGCGTGAAGGCGTGCTCATCAAAGGCTTCGATCACGAATCTCCGTTCAGTCCTCACGCAAGAGATGAATATGGTGTATGGCCAGGCATATACGATCATGTACCGTCAGCACTGTTCAGCTATATCGAGCAGGAGGACGCGTTGGAGCTGGAGGATGTTACCTTCTGTTTATGGCGCGAGCCCGGCGATGCCGAGTGGCAGGCTGGAAGCATAGAGAATCCTGCTGGCTGGGATGATGGATTTGATTTTCTTATCGGTTACTTGTACCAAACGCCCGAGGATTATGCAGAATGGGCTGAAAGCTATTATGAAGCAGAAATCGAGCTTGATGTCGTCAAGCAAATTTATGCGGGAAGCCGTATTACCGCTGAGCTGATTGGCAGACTCAATCCAGATAGAAATGCGGCTGAAGCTTTGGCTGAGCTGCAGCAATTAGGCGTGCCAACTTCATAAAAAGCATCATAAAAGGTTGCTCCTACTATTTCGCTGTCTGAATTGACGAAATGGTCGGGAGCAACCTTTTAATATGAAAATTAGCGATGGGCCGTATATCGATTCGCCCTGCTCACTTGTCTAATCGCTCCAATCTGTTCATCGGTCAGCGGAGGCAGCTGGGCCGCAGCCAAGTTTTGTTGAAGCTGCTCAGATGTGCGAGCGCCAGGAATCGCTACAGCGACTGCTGGATGGCTAAGTGAATAGCGAATAGCGAGCTGCGTTAAATTCGGAGAAATATGCTCCAGCTGCTCTCTTAACTCGATTAACGCAGGCAGCTCATAGTCCAGCACCGCCTTTTGCGGCTGACGCTGACTAGCCAAAGCACCACTGGCAAGCGGTCCGCGTGCTATGACGCTAATTTGCTGCTGATGCAGCAAATCGAGCACCTCTTCCTCCGCTCTGCGATCCACGATGCTGTATTGATTCATGACGCTAACAATCGAGGAGCGCGCAGCGTACTCACGAATAACATTTGGCCGAATCGAGGAAATTCCGTATTCGCGAATAACCCCTTCCTGCTTCAACTGCTCAAAGGCTTCAATCGTTTCGTCAATTCGATCCTCGATCGTACCGCCATGCAATTGGTATAAATCAATATAGTCTGTGCCCAGTCGCTGCAGACTGCGCTTCACCGCGCTTAATATGTATGACTTGGAGGCATCCCATACCCAGCCCTCCTGGCCTTCAATGCGACGATTGCCCACCTTGGTAGCGAGAATGACCTTGTCGCGCTTGCCACGCAGCGCTTTGCCGACAATTTCCTCATTGCGCCCGCCATCATATAAATCCGCCGTATCCAGAAAGTTAACACCTGCATCAAGCGCCTCATCAATAATTCGGATCGCTTGCTGCTCCTCTGTGCCCAGCGACATGCAGCCAAGCCCAATCTCACTAACGATAAGCTCGGAACGGCCCAAAGCATTCTTCTTCATCGTTACTGCCCCTTTCCTTATATTTAACTTTCGTAAAATCTAGCCCGTCAGCATAACCTTGCCCAACTGCTTCGTGCCCGCTTCGGCATAAGCAATCGCTTCTCTTACTTCAGCCAAAGGGAAGCTTGCCGCTGGCTGCTGCAGCTCCAATTGCTTGCTGCCGAGCAAAGCGATAATGTGCTGAAATGCAGCCTGCCACTGCTCAGTTGCAATTCGTTGATTCCAATGCCGCAAATGAAACAGCTTGCCCCGCAGCTGCAACTGGTGATGAAGCTGCTGCCAGTTGACAGACTCACCGGATAATAAGCCGAGAGAAAGAAAAACAGCACCTGGCCGCAAGCAAGCTGCAAGCGCATGGCCAGCGACGCCCCCTATGCAATCAATGGCAGCATCTGCACCGACATCGTTCGTCAATTCCTGCATTTGCGCTTTTAATGTCGCTTCATCCGCTGTTTGCAGGACAGAAGCTGCGCCTAGCCGCAGCAGCTCCTGCGCCTGTATCGAGCTGCTCGTTACCGCAATAAAGCGGTAACCGAGCAAACGCGATAGCTGTGCAATGAGACGGCCCAAGGCTGATCCTGCAGCGTTCATCACAATCGTACTGCCAGGCATAAGCTCCAGCTCGCTTGTAAGTACAGCCCAAGCGGTTACAGGATTAATATAAAGCTGAGCTGCGGTACAATCATCGAGCCACTCCGGAACAGGCACTGCGAATGGTGCAGGACAGGTCACCAGCTGCTGCCAAGTGCCCTCGCCTCTCAATGGCAGCACCCGCTGACCAAGCAGCTTGGGATCAGCATCAGCCCCTACCGCTTCCACTATACCAACCCCTTCGTAGCCGGGTATGCAGGGCAGTCGTGTGCGATGGGCATAGGCGCCTCGCATTGGAATTAGATCGGAAGGATTGATCGGACGAGCCAGCATACGTACTGTAATCTGTTGTGCTTGCGGCGGAGAAGCTATTTTTTGTCCCAGCTTGACGACTTGCTGTGGCGGACCAAACTGTTCAAAAACAGCGTACATATTATTCAAGCAGCATTCCCCTACCTCATATTGACAAAAGCTATTTCCTTCATCATAACTGCTTTTCCAGCCGCATCGCAACCGTTCTAATGCCGCCGCCTTTTCTAGTTATCGACTTTTATCGGGACACATAATTCACAATAGCCTTGGCTCAGCATCTCATAGCTGTACCTTTCTAAAATCGGCTTACGATCAAGCTGATAGCCCGACGTCTGCAGTGCTGGAAAAATATCATTCCATGCACGCTGTACTCCTTCTGCTGTATGCTCAATTGTGAATACCGCATACTGCCCCCCTGCAAGCCTGCCTTCAGCGATAGAGCCGTCCAGCTTATACTCCTCCTCAATAACCATGCAAGCATCATAACGGCAGCTATCCGGAGGAGTCGTTGCCGGATCATCCTGCGGGACGCCAAACAGCAATGCATATTGCATAAGCTCATGCTCCACTGCCCACTCCTTCAATTGATTCATCGCTTGAACATTTGCAGGCCCATACGGACCAACCTGTCTTACGTATACGATGCGGTACGACGGCATTCCTTCAACCTTTAATGTCATAAACCTTCTCCTCTCTTATTGACTACATGATCAAAGTAACATGTTATAAAAATAAATACATTCTATTTTTTTACAAATGAATATAGTTCCGTGTTTTAATGTATACTGAAGATATAAAGAGTTGTCGGAAAAAAATTACGGAGGTGACGTTCATGCTAAAGAAATTTACTGTATCCAACTACAGAAGATTTCAACATGCACTAGAGGTTGATTTCTCCAGGGTTCGCGACTATAAATACAATGAAAACTGTATTGTTGATAACATAATAAGCAAGTCCATTGTTTATGGGAAAAATGCTGTCGGAAAATCCAATCTTGGCTATGCTTTAATGGATATTCGCTCTACATTAATTGTTGATAGTCCTCGTTTTGGAGACCAAGCTGGATTTATTAACGCTTTTAGTGAATCGGACGAAGCAACTTTTTCATATAGCTTTAAGTTTAATCAAGATGAAGTAACCTATAGTTATTCAAAAAAATCTAGCACTGAACTAACGCATGAGACATTAATTTTAAACGGAGTTACACTATTTGATTGCGATTATAAAAAGAACTTGCTAAACATAGAAAAACTAGTTGAATACGATGGACTAGACTCTCTAAAGTTCTCATCTAGACAAGCAGGAACGCCTCTATTGCGATTTATTCTCTTCTACGGGAATTTAATCGAGCTAAGCGCATTACAATCTCTATATGATTTTGTTAATGGAATGGCTATGTTACGTACAGTTGATAAAAACTATGCTTTTAGTGGCCCTTTGACTTTGAACACAGGCATAATTAAAACGATACTAGAAAATGATCTAGTAAGTGAGTTGGAAAAATTTTTAAATAGCGTGGGAGTACAAGTTAAGTTGAAATCAGACTTGATGCCTGATGGAGAGGCCAATCTATATTTTGATTATCCAAAACCGTTAGAGTTTGTAAAAAATGCTTCAAGCGGTACAAGAGCCCTAACAGCTATATTTACAGTATTTCATCAGCTTGATAAAATATCGTTTTTATTTATTGATGAGGTCGATGCCAACTTACACTTCTCGCTAGCCGATCAAATTATAAACCAATTTAAACAAAGAAGAGAAACGCAAATTATGCTGACTACACATAATACTGATTTAATGAGTAACAAAATAATGAGACCGGATTGTTATTTTATTTTAACGTCCGCAAGTAAATGCGTTACTTTAGCTGATGCAACAAAAAGAGAGCTTCGAGAAGGACATAATTTAGAAAAGCTTTACCAAGCTGGGGAATTCGAAGAGATTGGTGAGTGATGGTATTGACGAAAAAGGTACTATTAATTGTTGAAGGCGCACAAGCAGAAAAGAAGCTAATGAGGCACTTTTATAGTCTCTATAGTATTTCCAATATTGAAATAGTTTCTTTTGAAACCAACATCTATGTACTTCATCGTCATTTACAGCAATTCTATTCTACTAATACTGGTCATATAGACTACGATGCAATTGATATCGTCCTAGTGATCAATGAATACCTGAAGCTAGAGGAGAACAATAAATTCAATAGAACCGATTTTTCAGATATTTTGTTAATATTTGATTTCGATCCGCACGATAACTTGTTCGATTTTAAGGTCGTAAAAGAACTACTGTTGCATTTTAATAATTCTACTGAAAATGGGAAGCTATACATTAATTATCCAATGGTTGAAGCGTATAAAGATATTGTTAATAATTTTGATCATTTTCAAGCTTCGAAAGTGCAACTTACAGATATTAGGAGATATAAACAACTGGTCGGCTCTAGATCAGTTTATACTGATTTAAGAAAAATAGATGCTGAAACAGGGAATACTATTATTCAATTTCATCTCAATAAATTAGAAAATATAACAAATAAGCAACTCATGGATGAGGATATTTATTCTGCTCTAGGAGAACTGCAAAATTATACACTTCAAACAGAGCATGCTGTGTTCATCATTAATACTTGTCTTATTTATTTTATAGAAGAATACGGAGAATTGTATATATAGAGTATATCCCCTTAACTTCTAGTGCACTTATTCTTCAAAAAATGACCATGAGTACCACAACGCAATCTGCTACTCATGGTCAACTATTAATAACCAGTTAGGAATTCTAATTGAACGATCGATTAAAAGAACAACCCATTATTTCACACTTACCGGAATCGATACCTCCAGCGTCTTGGCTTGATCAACAGCCTCACTATCGAACCAATACTTTGTCTTTGCCGTAATCGTATAATTGCCCTTTGGCAAAACAGAAGGGCGGACTGCTTTATTTAGATAAGCGCGAAGATCTTCTTCTTTTTCCAACAATCCGTTTTTGTTGAGATTATAGATTAGAAATTCTTGCTGCATTAAAGTTGAGTTGAACTCATCTCCGGCTTGAAATGTGCTGAAATACATTTCTCCATTTAATGCAACGCTTGCAAAGCCTTCTTCATCTGTAATAGTAAACTCAATTAATGATACACCATGTGAAATATCGTGAGTCTGCTCGGTGTGATTAGACAATCTTGCCCATACTTCAATCGGCTCTCCATACTCATACTCTGCCTTGCTGGAGAAAATATGCAGTGCGAAGGAATCATCCTCAATTTTATCATTCAGCACAGATTTTTTGTTGGATGCCAGTTGCTGCTCCACATAGATCGTTTGATCGCTTGCATCATAGCTAATGTATCCCTTCATACTCTCGGTAAGCGCTCTGATAGGAACGTAAACACTGCCGTCAATGCTATATATATCCTGATTCAGACTGGCTAATTTGTTGTTAATGACAAGCTTTCCTTTGAACAAAAATCTGTTTATTGTGTCAGAAGCAGCTGTTGCAGATGCAGACACAATCATCAATGCCGAGAGCACAATAATCCATTTCTTCAATTTCCCCAATCTCAACTCATCCCTTCTATTTTGCATAACATAAGGCTAGTACAAAGCTGCCATTTAAAATATTTTCCAGTTTCAATATTATCATAAAATCCCATAACTGTAAGCTTTATTTGTTAACCGCACAGCATAAAACCGATTGCAGCAAGTGGTTTGGTTGTTGCTACCACTTTACTCACAATCGGTCAATTGATTTCGCTGATCTATGCCCGCTGCAATCTCCACACCTTCTGGCAGCTTGGCTCTCGCCCGTTCCGGATTTCGCGTTAACGCCCGTACGGCAGCCCCCCTCTGCACCAGTAGTTCCGTCACATGTTGTCCAACCGTCCCTGTTGCTCCTGCTACTAAAATCGTCATGTCGCATCTCCTTCTCATTTTTTAGCATAATGTCGGCGAATGGCCCCAAGCAAACGATCCAGTCTTATGACCATCGCCCCCTCTAGTGAAGGCCATCCACTTTCTATCCTAATCCAATAATTCTGACAACAAGTTTGTCAGAATTAAAGATTCACCACCCGAACTTTTTTAACATCCTTTGAGATTCATCCCCTTCCTCAGCATTAAAACGCCAAACTAAAAACAGCTCCCGCTTGTCGCATATGCGCGTACAAACAGGAGCTGTTCTAATATAACCAAAGGGGGAATGTAATGTAAGATATACTATAAGAATTCGTTTAGCAGCACTGCAAGCTCAGCACGGGTCAACGTGCCACTCATATCGCTCGGAAATAAAGCGTCCAATGCAATATCCAGCTCATTAAGCTCGGTAAAACGTGACAACACCAGCTTCATCTGCTCGGCAGTCAAATTGTCTTCAGGCATAAAATGTCCTTTTCCATCACCAACGACAAGACTGTTGGAAGCCGCCCAGCCAACATATCCGCTGTACCAGCTATTTTGCGCGACATCCGTAAACGCTGTTGATTCGACCTGCTCAATGCCTAGTAGTCTACCAAGCGTCGTTATTGCAGTCGCGCGCGTTACTGTCGCATTTGGCGAAAAGCGCGTGGTGCTTGTGCCGATCATGACGCCGCGTTCGTACAATACTTTAACTGCGCTGTATGCCGCATCAGACGGGTTAAGATCTGTAAACGGCAGTACACCGATCGAAAACTGCCATTGCGATACGCCTGTATACGTTTCATTAGAGGAAACAACTGCAACAGTTAAGCGGTATTGTCCATCCTCTTCGGGCATAATTTGCGATAAATCATCCTTAATTTCAGACAACAGAAACGTTTCTGAATAATTTTCTGACGGTACATCCGTTACAGTCAATTGAATATCTGTATCCGGTACATCTTCACTAGCGGCCACCTGCTCTAACACGACAGGCTGCCCGGAAGATACGCTGGCTATGCCCGCTCCGTCATTCACAGTAAAGACGACCCTCGTTTTGCCGCTCGCATCCGCAGCCTCGGAAATTCCCGAAAAGCTATGGACAGCTTCAGTAATCACAAAGGCTGTCGAGCCTTCAACGCTTGCAGCAGCAATGCCTTGACCATTCGGGTTAGCTTGTTCTGGATTAATATTCTCCTGGTTAGGCGGCGTCATCTCGCCAGTTGGCGCCCCACTTGGAAATGGTCCGTTCATTCCTTCACCTGCTGGTCGGTCCCCTTCGGGACGTGCACCCTGAGCAAGCTGCCCGTTCTCCCCTTCACCAGTTGGACGATTGCCGCCAAAGCCGCCGCCCATCATGCCGAAGGAATTGCCTGTGTACTGCTGCTGTACATCGTTAATGTACAAGCTATACTCTGTATCAAGCTTAAGCTCGGCTGAGGAGAAGGTGACGCTTTGAAATGCTTTTTCAGCCGTATGGCTCAGTAGCTCATTTCCTGCTGCATCTGCCAATGCAATAACACTGCCTGCCGCTTGTGTCGAAGCAAAAGACAGCTCGATAAATGGCTGCTTGGAAGCAGCGGATGTGGCATCATTGCGCGTACCAAGTGCAATAACTGTACCGCCATTGATTGTAATGTCCATATCAGCATCTATCCCGCCATCTGGGCTGCGTTCATTGGACATCGTTACAATCGTTCCGCCATTAATCGTCAAGTACCCGTTGGAATCAATGCCATCTCCTTCAGCGCCAAGACCTGCGTTGACATATAGATAGCCTCCGTTAATCGTTGTAACAGATATGCCGTCCTCATTCGTATTAATGCCATCATCCTGCGCTTCAATGTACACCTTACCGCCGTTCAGCTCAAGATGCAGTTCTGAGTCAAGTCCTTCATTAGCTGCTGTAATATGCAGCTCGCCTGTGCCTGCCGATTCGCCAGCAATGCTCATCGACATTTTCGAGTAAAATGCGCCATCGTATTTATGCAGTTTTTTCGTCGTGCCTTCCTTATAGATTTTGGCGACGTAGGAGCCGTTCACAGTGTTGACCGAGCCATCCGCCAAAATTACCCGCGCTCCAGCATCACCAAGATCAACAACACCATTTGTATCCTCGGTATCGCTGTATGGCTCATATACATTGTAGAAAATAACCGCAGGCGCAACCGTGTTTGTTATATCGACACCGTCCAGAATCAATGTCACGACTGCTGTCGGATCAGTTGCTGCATCCTCCCCCAGATCAACTGCCAGTTGTCCTGCCGACAGCTTGCCCGACACACGATAAACACCAGGCTCGGTAATCGTAACAACGGTATGAGCCGCTGCTTCCTCAGCGCTATGCTCGTCAGCTGCTGTGCCTTCTCCATAGCTACTGTCCTGCCCGGCTTCATAGTAGACAATATCTGCTCCCGTATAGACAGCCGCCGATGGATCAGTGGAGACTGCTTGTCCAGCTACCTTTATGCCTGTATCAGAAAGCTGAATTAACGTTTCTTCTGTTGAGGTATTAGCTGAAGCAAGTCCCACCACACTCGTCAACGCAAGCACCGAGGCAAGCAGCAGTGACATCGTTCGTTTGAGCATACTCCTTCACTTCCTTTCAATTGGATTAGTCTCAGTTTACAAAACATTAATAAAACTAATCTTAAGGGAAGTTGAAGGATCGCTGAAAATAACGGCACGTATTAGCTACTGCAGCGACTTGATCAGCCGCTATCAACTAATGAAAGTCTTCCAAAACCTTCGATTTGTCGCCATAAATTTTATCAAGATGATCCTCTCCCCAGTAGCATAAAAGGTCTAGCGCCGGCTTTAACCCCCAGCCGTATTCCGTTAATTCATACTCTACTTTAGGAGGGACTTCGTTATAAACCTTTCTTGTAATAATCTCGTCCTTTTCCAGCGCTCTAAGCTGAGAGGTCAGCATTTTTTGCGTAATATCCGGCATTAAGCGGCGAAGCTCAGAGGTTCGTTTTCGGCCAGTCATCAAATGATAAATGATTAACGGCTTCCATTTGCCGCCTATTACCTCTAAAGCAGCTTCGACTCCAACCTGATATTTCTTTTGAACGCTATTATCTGTTTGATCAGTCATCTCTTTCCCCTCCGTATAGCTCTATCTAAGGCACTTTCGAGTTCCTATAGCACCT
This sequence comes from Paenibacillus montaniterrae, assembly GCF_018403185.1. Lineage (GTDB taxonomy): Bacteria > Bacillota > Bacilli > Paenibacillales > Paenibacillaceae > Pristimantibacillus > Pristimantibacillus montaniterrae. The sequence continues at coordinate 92,724 of NZ_BOSE01000013.1, read as the reverse complement.
GCAGCATCCTTTGGCACTTGAAAGTGCGTACTTCCAGCTCATTTTCTTACTGTTTATAATAGCATCAGCCACAGATGAAGGCTATAAACTAGCAGCTCTGAAGAAAGGTAGTGAAGATAAAGCATGAACGTCCTAGTCGTTGTTTCGCATCCAAGGAAAAATTCCTTAACCTTTGAGGTTGCCAATCGTTTCGTACAAGGCCTTGCCGAGGCTGGTCACGATTATGAGATATTGGATTTGCACGAGATTGGTTTTGATCCTGTCTTGAAAGGAGTAGATGAGCCCGACTGGACCGCTGCGGAACAGTCCTATTCCCCTGAAGTAGAAAGAGAAATGCAGCGGCTGAAGGAGCATGATGCCCTGGCGATAATTTTTCCAGTCTGGTGGTGGCATTTGCCGGCTATGCTTAAGGGGTATATTGACCGTGTGTGGAACAATGGGGTTGCGTACGGCTCGAACCATCTTCATCATCAGCATTTGCTATGGCTTGGATTGGCTGGCGTTTCGCAAGAGCAGATGAAGAAGCGCAGCTATGATGAAATGATTACACATTTGCTAAATGTAGGTATTGCCGATTATTGCGGGATTTCCAATTCCAAGGTTGAACTATTATACGAGACGCTGGACTCAAAGCCCGAACATTACGAAATGCTGCTGAACCATGCCTATCACTTAGGCTTGAATTACGGCAAGTAACAGTCACATGGGAGCTGTCTCTGAGCAAAACAGCAGCGAAGGAGCAAAATATTTCTTAAAAACAAGTGAAGACTTGCTTTGCTCCGAGGCCACTGAGTGAGTTTTCAGACACGTTCTAGCACTGCTGCCTCGCCTTCGAGCAGCAGCAGACCATTTTCCAAGCATGGCGCAATCGCCAATTGCTTCGTGCTTTCGGCAAATTGGATTGTCACTCGCTCATCACCGCAAGCTATGATGACCCCGGCGCCAAACTTTGTGTGCGTAACGGGCAAATTGACCTGCAGCTGCTCTCTCGAAACAATCGCATTCGGATGCTTGGGCGGCTGGGACGGCTGAGCTTGCAGCGTGGAGGATGATGAAGCACTCTGCTCAACAGCTGATGCATGCTGTTTCGGCGGATTCACGATATCTCTAACTGCTGTGACAAAGCGCGATTCCGCCGCCTTCTCTCCCCCGCGCTCCGTATATGTAATCAACTCCAGTTCCCGCTTCGCTCTCGTCATGCCAACATAGAACAAGCGCGCCGCTTCCTCCAGTTCATCCGCTTTAACATCATGCTTGGAAGGAATAATGCCTTCTACTAAATCAATCATAAATACGTAGTCAAATTCCAAGCCTTTGGCGCTATGCAGCGTCGATAGCGTCACTGCATGCTCATTTCTGTGCTGTCTCGATCGTGTCAGCACCTGCTGCAAATGCTTAAGTCTCGCGGCAAATTGCTCCATCGTATCCAACTCGGCTGCAATTTCCTCCAGTGTATTAAGCATGCCAATCAAATACTCCTTGCGGAAGCCGAGCCGCTCGCACATTTTCTCAATTGCCCGCTCATAGCCCAAGCGCTCGCGAATAACGCCTATTGCAGGCAGCGGCGGCATTCCTTTCATCTGCTGAAAGGTTTCCTTGCTGTTCAGCAATGGCTGTACCTGATAGTCATGCAGCTGCACATACTGAAGCAAATTGTCGAACACAGATTGTTGATTGCTGATTTCCTTGAGCGCCGCCATTTGTTGCTTGCTAATGTAGCCATTGAATTTGAGATGGATTTTTTCCAGCAGATCAACTCGCTTGTCAGTATAGGACATGCGCATAAAATTCAAAATATCCTCCACTACCCAGTGCGAGAAGAAGCGCTGGTCGGCGTCCTTCACATAAAAAGGAATACCCGCTCGATCCAAGGCGTTGATTAAAGCGACCGACGACGAGTTATTGCGATACAGCACAGCGACCTCCGCCAGCTGCTGCAGCCCTTGAATTTGCTGCACGATATACTTCGTTTGCTCAGCAGGATTGGCTGACACGCGCAGCCTGATCGGATCGCCTGAGCCATTATCCGTAAACATTTGCTTCGGATAGCGCTGCTTGTTGCGGCTAATAAATTGATTGGCCGCATATACAATTGTGCTGGTCGAGCGGTAGTTTTGCTCCATAAACAAAATCGTCGCATCGGGATAGACTGCCTTGAAATTAAGCAAATAAGCAGGCTCCGCGCCACGCCAGCTATAGATCGACTGATCATCATCCGCGACAACACATAATCGCCGATGCCCGGCAACGAGCCGTTCAATGATGTAATGCTGCACCAGCGAGGTATCCTGGCTTTCATCCGTTAATACATAGTCAAATTGCTGCTGGTAGCTCCGCAGCAGCTGCTCGTCCTCCTGCAGCGCCTGATTGGCAACAGCCAGCATATCATCGAAGTCCAGCAGCAGCCTGTGATGCCCTGAGCGCTTGAATTGCTCATAGGCCTGCAAAATTTGCTCCGCGTGCGGCACATCGCAGCGAACCTGCGACCATTGCTCTGCTGGAATCAGCTTATTTTTTATATAGCTAATGTAGGTGGTCAGCTCGTCCATTTGATCATCTGTAATCGTTTCTCCGACAATCGACAGGAACAGGCTGCGCAAAATATGCTTTTTATGTAAAGACGGCTCATTCGTCTGCGGCTGCTCTCGCTCGTCAGCGCTATCCCCTTCAATAATGTGATAGGAAATTTGCCGGCTGCGAAAATACGCCCGGGCAACCTCATAAGCAAAGCTGTGAATAGTAGAAAAGCCGACGGGAGTCAATTGCGGAAACAGCCGTTTAAAGCGCTGCTGCATGTCCACGGCAGCTGCCTTGCTGAAGGTCAATGCCTTAATGCGAGTCGGGTTTATCCCTTGCTCCTCAATGAGATAGCCAATTTTCATAATAATCGTTGTCGTTTTGCCAGAGCCTGGCGAGGCAAGCAGAAGCAGTGGACCTGATGTATGACTGACCGCTTTTTGCTGTACCTCATTTAAGAAAATAGCGGTTTCCTGTTGCTTCCTTGCAAAAAATTTCTCTGCGGCTGCCAAGATTGCCTCCACCTCCTCTTTCTGGTTGTATCCATGAAAATAAGCCTGCTAGGCGCAGGCTTGCATCCTCTAAGTGAATAAGCTTTCACGAATCCATCTCATCATATTTTTCACCATAGTATGACTCATAGCAATACTTTAACACATTCTCTTCATCTGTAGCATTTAGCCCAATCTTTTTTGCATAAGCTTTAACGACAGCATACATCATATCGCTGCCGTAATATTCCAGCGCAGGATATGAGCTAAGCACCAGCTCCAATGCCATACTAATATGCTTGGCTGCTTCAAGCAGTGTTGCCGGCTTTGCTATAAAATCGATAGAGTCGATAAGACTAGCTATTACATTTAATGACACATCTTCATCGCCGCCTAATTCCTCGGCTTGCGAGCCCAGCAGCTTGATCTGTTTTTTCGCTGCTTTTTCAGTCTTTCCTCCACCCCCTCCAGAAGTATTTCCTTCCGAGCGATTATAGGCTGCCCCTGCACGCTTGTTCCACAGTCTTAAATAGGCATCCAGTAAATCCTCAAGCGCACTATTGAGATCCTCTCCCTCGGTCGAAGGATCTTTTGTCAGTTGCGTATAGTTTGTCAAATAGCCAATCACGATGTCTCTGCTCAGTTTGACCATTTTGTTATTATCGTTCTTAAAGGAGGTTTTCGTATTTTCATCAATAAAAACAAACAGCTTCTCCATCACTTCCGCGGCTTGCTGATGGGTTTTCCCGATCAAATTTTGCTGCAGCATCAGCTTCGGCAAATAGTCGGCTACGGTATGATCCCCTTGTCCGCTTTCAGCGCTTGTTGGCACTCTCCCTTCAAAATCAATAGAAGAAATAAGGCGGCCAAAAGGAGATTTCTTTGTCTTCACATTAATCAGCATAAGCTGCGCCACGGAATGCTGAGCAAAGTCAGCCGTCGTCATTTGAACCGGCTGTCCGCTGCTGATGCGCAGCGCATGATTGCCATATTCGGTAGCTTCTCTTTCAAGCTGCTCACTATCATTAACAGCAATGCCTTTAAGCTGCATCGTGGGCTGAACCCGTCCCTGCCGCTGCTGGACAACATGCCATGCTTCATGCGGTAAATGCTGCTCCTGACCTGGTCCGAGATGAATGTGATTGCCCTGCGCGTAAGCCAATGCGCCAAGCTCCTGCGGCTTGCTTGAATTGTAGTGCACCTTTACATCATCCATCGACATGCCTGACAGCGACTCAATACCGGATTTTAACTGATCCGGCAAGCCCGTCTTGTTAGGCTGGCTCATTCTCTGAAGCAATTTTCCGAGCTGTCGATTGCCCACCATTTTTTGCAGCACCGCTGCATCACTTGCAGCTAGCGGCTGGGCATGGTTTGGCTTGCGCTGCAAAGCCCCCATTGCTGGTGAGAAGCTCTGTACTGTCGTTGGCCTGGCAGCTTGGGCAGCTGGACTGGCTTCGTTTTTGCTGGATGTTACCGTTACTTTTTCGTGCACGTTACTGGCACCTCCAACTATAATGGATTAATTGACAAGCTGGTATGTCTTGCATCCGTTCGTTCCACGCTGACCAACCAGCTCTCTTATGGCCTAAGGCATTTAGTCCAAGCTATCCTGTCCGGGCTGATGCTGATAAGCCACCAAATCGATAAAGCCGCGCTCGTCCACATCTACGCCTTCGCTGCTAAGATACAGCATTTGCTTAAAGCGCGCTTCCTCGTCCTGAATGGCGATTTTCCCTTGTGCATTGACGACTCTATGCCATGGAAGCTTATGCTTTTGACTCATCGCATGCAAAATTCTAACGACTTGTCTCGCTGCTCGAGCGCTTCCTGCCTGTGCCGCAATTTGCCCATAGGTCATCACCTTCCCCTCGGGGATATCACGTATGATCGCAATCACTTTTTCTGTAAATGGAGTCACTGCCTTACATCCTTCCTTTGCTTACAACAAATACGTCCGATGGCATGCTTGCTTCTAGTTGTATTCGAGATGCGATGCTAATTTTCCTTGTATGGTTGGTGAATTCAGAAAATCGTTTAACCCGATTAAAAAAAGCACTAATGCATGCTTCACTAAAAAGCATACATTAGTGCTAACTTCACAATTAACCTGGCTTATGGCTGAGTTTTAACTAATATTTTCGCCTGGCTTTTATCCTTGATCAGCAATTCCAGACCTTCCTCAACAATATCGTCCAGTTTAATTTGACGGGTAATAACCGGCTTAACATCAAGTCTGCCGGAAGCGATCATGGCAATCACCTCAGGGAAAATATGGCGGTAGGCAAGACTCGTTTTTATCGTAATTTCCTTCGTCAAGATGCTGTTTACATCCAATGTAACAGGCTTGGCGTAGGCAGCAATAATCATGAGCTGTCCGCCCTTTTTAATAACCTCAAGCGCTCCGGTAAAGGTTTGCTGTGCCCCCGCTGCTTCATAGGCAACATCTACTCCATAAGGGTGCAAGGACATAATCTTCGCTGTTGCATCTTCCTCACCGCTATGAACAACCGCTGTAGCCCCAACCTCCAGAGCTTTTTGCAGCCGCTCGGGAGAAATATCAACAGCAATAATAGTTGCCGCACCAGCAGCCTTAGCTGCGATAATCGTTAATAGACCGATTGGGCCAGCTCCATAAACGACAACCGCATCGCCAATTTTAAGCTGGCTTTCCTTTACAGCTTGTACCACGACTGCTGTTGGCTCTACAAGCGCGCCTTCCTCCAGGCTCACATTTTCAGGCAGTTTATGCGCCTTTTCAGCGTCAACCACTGCATATTCAGCAAAGCCTCCGTCGCCTTGCAGCCCAATAAAGCCAAAGCTTACAGCACGATTATAGTGACCTTGCTTAACGTAATAATCATCTGCTGCAAAAATAAGCGGCTCAATCGCAACGCGGTCGCCTATAGCAAAGCCGGTTACCCCTTCACCAACCTCGCTAATTACTCCCGCGAACTCATGACCAAGCGTCAATGGCAATCCCTGGTTGGTCAACGGATGCGGCTCTGCACTTACTCCGATGCCATGATGATAGGCATGAAGATCACTTCCGCAAATTCCGGCCCATTCTACCTTAACCTTCACTTTGCCAGCTCCGGTTGTTGGCTCCTTTACATCCTCTACCCGGACATCTTTCGTACCATATATAACTGCAGCTTTCATACGAGCAGCCTCCTTATTCGATAATTTATCGTTTAGTGATAACGATTTCATTTGATTTAGTTATATTTTACGCCTTAAATCGTTATAATTAAATTCGAATGTAATTTAATAAACATAAGTGAAACTTATATAAGAGGTGCTGCATGAACCTTGAGCAGTTGATTCATATCGTCGAGCTGACGAAAGTTAAAACATTGTCACAAGCAGCGACCAACCTGTATATCTCGCAGCCTGCAATTAGCCAGTCGATTGCCAATTTGGAAAAAGAGCTTGGAATAAAGCTGTTTCATCGTACGAAGTCTGGAACAATTCCGACCGACGAAGGGGTAGCGATTATTAAAAAAGCGCATGATGTCGTGAAGCTGATTGAGGAAATTCGTCTTGAGGCCGCAAGCGCTAAATTAACATTGAGCGGCAGCCTGCAGCTGGCAACGATGCCCGCACAAATGATTACGATGGTGAAGGTGATTGCTCAACTGAAAAAAGAGCATCCTAATTTGCATATACAGGTTTATGAGCAGGGATCACTGGACAGCCTGCGCGCGGTTAAGGAAGGGAAAATTGATTTGGGTATGCTGGCGATAAGAGAAGGGGTGCTGCATGATGACAGCATTGTATTTGAATCGCTTTGGCAAGGAAAGATGATGGTTTTTGTCGGGAAGCAGTCCCCTTATGCGAAACGCTCCAGTATTAAACCAGAGGAGATGCTTCAGCAGGAATTTGTTTTGTATAACGATGACTATGTGCATCAGTTTACCGACGATTTCTCCAAGCAATATGGCGACCTAAACATCCTGTTTCAGTCCGATTACGATACCGCGATACATAGCGCTCTTGCTGAAGGCTTAGCGATTTCTGTCGGCCATGACTTTTCATTAAAAACAAACGCTATGCAATTTAATGAGCAGCTCGTAATGCTGGAAATTGAAGACTATGTTCAGCCGAATGTGCATTTCGGCTGGGCTCGCTTAAAAAATAGAGCCCAGTCCCCGATTTGCGATTATTTTGTCAGTCGGTTTAAAAATGAGTTTTTGTTTGGCTGGAAGTCCTGAACGTAGATGAAGCTTGCCAGCGTTAATAATTAATGCCGTTAATTTGCTGCTGGCAAAGCCGCAGAAGAAGATGGTGTTGGAGATGGTATTGGGGAAGGCGTTGAGCTGCCAGACCCAACTTTAGAGCATCCGGCAAGCAGCATTACGTATCGTTATCTCCCTTTTGTAGTCCTTCAAACCTTAATCTTTAATAGAAAATAAAACCGGATCTCTGAACTTGTAATTATTATAAACAATAAGATAATCTTTTCCAATTTCGGCTTTTATCTCTTTTTTGTATCTAATTTTAATACTAGCGGAGTTCTCAGTCTTTATTTCCATCACCTTGTTATCACTATCTATCGCTATAAGCGTTGCAATTGTGGCAGTCTGGCTACTTACTTTAAAAAAACACAACCATATTATTAGTGAAATGATGAATACCGTAAAAGCTACAATAACCCATTTATTTTGATGTGACTTCAAAAAATCACTCTCCTTCGCCCCATGCTAAGCCATTATAACATACCTTAACTTGGCTTAACTTCAAAAGAACGGCAGCTTTGCAATCCATGCAAATAGCTGCCGTTCTTTTGATACCCTTGAAATATACGGACATAGATTATTCTATAAAAGGGCTGAAGTTATGTTAGCGATCTATTAAAAATTGCAACCATTCAGTTGTTAACCTGCGCTTCAATATAGCTTCTTGCAGGCGCATATTCAATCTCATAGCTTCCTGCTGTCAGCACGATACTCACATCGCTGCCCTGCTGCTTGCCCGTGACGCTTGATTTCGCACCTGCTGCTGACAATGCCGCTCCATTCACCGTTACCGCTGCCAGCTCGGCATCAGGCAGCTTCGCTTCAGCTGTCGTATTGAATGGAACCGTAAACGTGAACGTCAAGCGGCCATCCTCATGAATGCGCCAGCCGCTTTCAATTAAGCCGGACGGTGAATTGAAGCTTGCTTTGGCGTAGGTCAAGCGGCTATTCGGTTTAGGCTGCAAGGTGAATTTACGATAGCCTGGAGCCTCCGCAACAGGATTGATTCCGCACATATGCTGATACATCCACTGTACAATGGAGCCGTACGCATAATGGTTGAGCGAGTTCATCCCGGTATCGCTAATGCTGCCATCGGCCAGCACCGAGTTCCAACGCTCCCAAATCGTCGTCGCTCCAAGCTTTACCGCATAGAGCCAGCTCGGATAATCGTCGTTAAGCAGTAAGGTGTATGCATCATCATTTGCCCCGTTTTCCGAAAGCACCAGACAGAGGTAAGGCGTGCCAACAAAGCCTGTCGTCAAATGCATCCGATCCTCGCGCAGCTTGGCCTGCAAATCGCTTATTACTCTTTGACGCTGCTGCTGTGGCACAAGATCCATAAAGAGCGCGACCACCATCGCGGTTTGCGTATGAATGGCGCTGCGGCCATTTGGCGTAAAGTATTCCTGCATCATCGCTGCTTTAATCTCTTCCGCAAGCTGTCCGTACTGCGCGGCAAGCTCATGCTTTTCCAGTACTGCCGCTGCTTTGGCAACCAATTGTGCGGAATAGCAATAGTAGGCCGAGGCGATATAATGCGCATCCGTTCCGCCAAATGGGCTGCGTGGATCCTTGCCATCCAGCGCCAGCCAATCGCCAAAGTGGAAGCCCGCCTGCCACAGTCGTTTGCCGCCATTTTCTTCATCGACGCGTTGAATATAATCGACCCAGTCCTTCATCGTATCGAACTGTGAGCGCAGCAGCTCCTTATCTCCGTAATTGACATACAATGTCCAAGGAATTACCGTCGCTGCATCGCCCCACGCCGCCGAGCCGTCCATTGTGTCCGTAAAGCCTGCTCCTTGCGTCGGCTTAATGGCAGGCACAGTGAATGGAACTGAGCCGTTTCTGCGCAGCTGCTCCTCGCGCAAATCTACCATATATTTGTTATAGAACGCTGGCGAGTACATATTGAAGCAGGCCGTAGGCGCAAATACTTGCGCATCTCCTGTCCAGCCCATGCGCTCGTCACGCTGAGGACAGTCTGTCGGCACATCGAGGAAGTTGCCTCTTTGTCCCCATAGCGCATTAAGAAACAGACGGTTTACCAGCGGATCCGAGGTTTCAATGCTCCCCGTTTGAGCCAGTTCACTATGGACAACGCAGCCTGTGAAATCCTCAAGCTTCACATCTGCGAAGCCCTGCAGCTTAACGTAGCGGAAGCCGAAAAAGGTGAATTTAGGCTGAACCTCTGCTGGCAAGCCATCGGCGATATAAATATGCTCGGCCTTGGCTGTACGCAAATTGTCCTGGTAAAAGTTATCATTCTGCAAAATTTCGCCATATTGCAAATGCAGCTTCGTGCCTTTGCTCGCGGTTGCTTTGAAGCGAACCCACCCGGTCATATTTTGCCCAAAGTCAAGCACTGTCTCTCCGGCGGGCGTATAAATGATCTCAACAGGCTTGCGCTCCTCCATGATTTTAATCGGAAGGCTAAGCCGTGCTTGCAGCCGTTCTGAGGCGATCGCTGTCGGCTGAACTGCTGTCCAGTTACTATCGTCAAAGCTGCTGCTCGACCAATTTTCCAATTGCTTGGTCGCATCATAATGTTCTCCGTCATAAATGCCGCTAAATTGTACCGGTGACGGCGCGCATTTCCAGGTTGGATCAGTAGCAATAACGATCTCGCTGCCATCCTGCAAGGTTACAACGAGCTCAGCAAGCAAAGCAAATTGATCGCCATACCATGCCGGAAAACCGCCTTCAAAGCCAAAGCGCCCTTTGTACCAGCCGTTGCCCAGCGCTACGCCGATTGCATTATCTCCGCTCGCAACCAGCTCTGTCACGTCATAGGTTTGGTACTGCAGCCAATAATCGTAGGCATGGTAGCCGGGCGCCAAATATTCATCGCCTACTTTGCTGCCATTCAATTCAAGCTCGTACAAGCCAACTCCTGTTATATAAATGCGCGCCTTTGCCAGCTTCGCTGCAAGATCGGCAGGCAGCTGGAACTGCTTCCTTATTAGCGGGTGAATGTCTGGGTCAAAGCCTGGCGCAATCCATGCGCCTTGCCAAGGCTCATCCATTTTCGCTGTTTCAAACCAGGCTGCCTCGCTCGTCGCCACCTCGCCAGCGTCTCCCCACACCGTGACACGCCAGTAATAGCGGGTTCGTGGCTGCAGCTCAATATCCGGCGTATACGCCAGGCTATCCATATGCTGCTGCTGTCCACTGTCAAATACAAGCTGGTTAAAGTGTGAATCGGCTGCGATCTCTACACGAGCCGACTGCTGAAATTTAGATGATGTGCTTTCCTCTGATTCCGTTACCCATGACAAGCATAGACGATCCAGCTGGAAGCCCAGCGGATTCGTTAGGTGATTTGTTCTTAAATGTACAACACGCATTTCAACGCCTCCCCATTACTAGTGCAAGCTTTGAAAACTTGCCTCTGAACATTTCTGCTAACAATATATACGCTGGCTTTCTGCAGCGATCAGCAGCAATAAACAGCGCTTACATCTTATATTTTATAGGGATTTCACATTGAGCTATATATCTGAACATTTCAACTTGACTAACCAAATTTTCGATCATACAATATTCGCAACAGATGGAAGGAGGAAAGCAGTGATGGGGATGGACGAAAAGCAGCTGGATCAGTTTTTACGCAGCTACAGCGAGGCAGAGCTTGCGTATTTAAAGAATCCGCCCGAAATTAATGACGTTCCTGAAATGATTAAAGTAAACGGGCGGCCTGTATTTTTATTTGATCGGATTGGCAATCTCTCGCTCGACAAAATTAAAATTACAAAGCATGAACGCTTTGCCGCTGTGCCGATGCATGTGCATACCTGGATTGAAATCAACTATATGTATTCGGGAAGCTGCACGCAATTAATTAACGATGAAACCGTCGTACTAACAGAAGGGCAGCTCATCCTCATCGATACACAAGTGCCGCATGCGATTATGAATACGGGAGAAAATGATATCCTCATTAACATTCTGCTTTCGAAGGAGATGCTGACCACCGCATTTTTGAGCCGATTATCGAACAAAGGAATCATTACCGACTTTCTTATTAATGCGATCAGCGAAGGGCGCGACCATAATCACTATATTATTTTTCATTCTCAGGAAAATAAAAAAATCCCTCGTCTCATGAGGGAAATGCTATGTGAATATTTTGACCAAACCGCTTATTACGATGAAATTATTGAATCGTATATGGTCATTATTTTTACGGAGCTGCTGCGCGTATTTAAATACGACGCCCATCAGCCGCATGCACAAACCGTCAATGAAACGAGCCTGATTCAAATATTGCAATATATTGAAAACCATTACCAGACCTGCACACTTGCTTCTGCTGCCGCTCATTTCAATTACAGCACCAGTTACTTTAGCACCTTAATTAAAAAGCATACTGGTAAAACCTTCAACGAGCTGGTTAGAATGCAAAAGCTGACCCACGCCTGCTTGCTCATTGAGCAAACAAAAGAGCCGATTTACGAAATTGCTCGCAAAGTCGGCTACGATAATTTAACCTTTTTCTATAAAAAATTTAAGCAGGTGTATGGCGTTTCGCCGCAGGAGTATCGCTTAGGGCGTATCTGAAAAGTTCTGCACTCAAGCTTATTTGATGAATAATCCAGCGATTTTATCATTGGCATCATACGTAATTGTAAAAATACGCTTTTCCTCGCTATAGTTGGCGATCAGCACGACGATTTTCATCCCGTCTTTTTCTTCAACAGACTGCTTCTCGATCGCTTTAAATTCACCCGATGCTGTCAGAAGCGGCTCAAGCTCTGCTAATTGCTCTGCTGAAAGGCTAGCCTTCATCGTGTCATCAAACTGCTCGGTGATGCTTTCGTATTCGCCATTATTAAGCATTTGAACAACTTCTTCCGCTTTGCTTATATAAGTTTGAGCGGTGCTGTCATCCACCTTGCTCCCGCACCCGGCTAACAGCACAAGCACACAAATACTAATGAACATGACATGCATTTTTTTCATTGCAATCATTCCTTTCGAATTAGAAGATGGCAGATGCTACGTTTTTTGAGCTCGTACAACGAAATAGGTAATAACCGCGAGCATAACTGTTGCAATGAGCATCACAAGCTCAGCTATTATAATTGTCGATATCATCGCAACGCTGGTTACCGCAAAATTAACGATTCCATGAAGCAAAATCGAAGCCAGCACATACACGAACTTTCTTTTCTTGACGCCCGCCAATACGATTAGTGAGAGGCAAATATGCACGATCATCGCACAAATTCGTTCAAAGCCGCTTATGAAATAATCGGCATTGTTGAGCATAACATTCGGTGCAAAAAGCAGCGGAATGCCGACGATTAATAGCGCCTCGATGCCGCCATGCCCAATTCCAAAAGCCAAGCCAGCATTTAGATCCCGCTGCTTCATCGCAAATTTCATCGCCAGCCATCTTGCCATTTCCTCAAACAGTCCTGCGGAAAACGCTAGCAGCACGATAATAAGCAATGGCATCGTAACGTTCCACACATGGTAGGTGCTGCTGTTTTCGGACAGCCAATTCAGCAGCGGCACCCGTATCAGCATTTGGGAAATCGTAAATGCCAGAACCCCTAAAATAAACGGGATTAACCTCTTTTTATACAGCGCATATACGGCTCCTAATGCCGGAATGGCGATCGTTACGATGATTAAAAATATTTTCCCCACAATGAATCACCTCGCAGCTTTATTGTAGGAAATAAAGAAGCCGGAATGAATGCCTTCTGCAAATTCGGTCGTTATTTCTTCATGAACGGTCCATTTTCAATAATACCGTCTGGGTAAACATTTGCGACTCCAAGGAGGTGGACAGCGTCATATTGGCGTGCTGCGCCAGCAGCCGTTTTATAGAAAATAAACCGTAGCCGCGCTGCTCGCCTTTAGTCGAATAGCTTTTGTTATACATGCTTTGCAAATCCAAAGCCTCGGCATCGGTACTATTTTTAACGACGCAATATTGCGTTTCTGGATCGGTTTCAAATAAAGCAATTTGGATCAGCTTATTGGTCGACTTACTTGCTTCTTCGGTCGCATTATCAATTAAAATCGAGATCATGCGAATAAAATCGTTGGTAGGAATATATACATGGCGAATGTCATGAGGAATATCCACGCTCACCTGCAGCTGCTTATGCTGCGCTGTTACTATTTTTACACTGAGCACACTTTTTATTTCAGGAATTTTCACACGGGACAGCTTGACCAATTCCAGCTGCTGATCGTTAATAATCGCTGTCGTAGGGGCAATCGTATTGTCGTAAATCTGCTCAATTTGCTCGATATTTTTCGTACGGATTCCTTCCTCCAGAGAAAGCAGCAGATTCATATAATCATGTCTAAATGTTGCCAAGTCGTCATGCATGAGCTCTAATTTATTGACATAATCGATCAGCTGGCTTTGCAGCATCATTTCATGCTCCTCAATTAAACGCTCCTTGGACATATAGACGCTAATGGTCACAATCAGCATCAGCAAGACGGACAGCAGCAAAATAATCGAATAGATTTGCTTGCTGTATAAAGCATTAATTTGCGCCAATAGCGAAATGGTCGGATAGTTGATCACTAACAGCAGCAATGTGCACACAATCGCCAAAATAAATGACGGGATGTACCACCTGCTTGCGACCATATATCGACCGATTTGCTCGATTTTTTTTCTGGCTATGTACATGGCGAGCACGAGCACAACTAATGTCCAGAAGTGAAGCGCGCTATCGGTCCAGCTATAATAATTGAAGGGACTTTCGATATAGAGGCCTCTGACCAGTGAAAACAACCCGTTCTTTATAACAGTGAACAAAACCATGCTGCAGAGTGCAAAATAAATAACAGTCAAAGGCTTTAATTTTTTATTCATGAGCCCGATTAACACGAGAAATAAAGAAAGCAGAACGACATTTAGTTCGACAAGGCCTGTTAAGGTGATGCTAATGCCGACGAAAAACGTTAACAGCACCCCGATCACCAGCACATAGCCGAGCGAAAACTTCTTATAGTCTATCAGCAGGCTGAACAAATAAAGATGTCCGATTCCAATTAACGCCATCGCCGCAATATCATAAAAAATCATCGTCACCGATCCTTTAATATAGCTTTCATTTTTTTCATCATTCTTCTGGAAACAGGAACTTGTTTGCCACTCATTAATATGACTTGCTGCCCGGAAACATCCAGCTCTTTCATTTGCTGTACATTGACAAGATAGGATTTGTGGCAACGGATTAAACGCGAGTCGATTTGCTCGAGCTCCTTTAAACTGCCGTATAATTGAATTAATTGATTGGTCGTTATCAGCTTCAAGCGGTGGGGATCATCCGTCATGATATATTCGATTGTATGAAACGGAACTTTAACCGACGTATAAGCATTCTCGACAAAGAAATAATCCTCTTTATGCTCCACTTTATTTTTTGTCACATAATGCTGCAAACATGCTGCAATTTTTTGCATGCGCTCGGGATGCGGCTGATCCTTTTCAATAAAGGTTAACGCAGAAACCATGTATTGGTAAGATATGGATGCCAGTTCAGAGTGTGTTGTTACGAACACGATTATGCCATGCGGATCTACTTTGCGAATTTCCTGCGCAACCTCCAAGCCTTTGCGTTCCTCATGTTTGATTTCAATATCTAAAAAATAGATTGGCAAATATGTACAAGAAGGAATTTTATTGATTATGTGCTCATAACGGCTTGTTGCTTCAATAAAATTGTAAGGAATATGCTGTGCTAAGCAGATCTCCTCAATAGACCGCTTCAAGCTTTGGGCTTGAAATACATCATCCTCTAGTATAAAAATACTCACTGCTCCACCTCACCTAACAGCTCTAAGTTACTTGAAAGATACATCATCATTGCTTGAAACGCAAGCCGTCTTACTTGCTTCATATCGGAACAGCAACAATGCGCTCAGCAAAAAAGCCGAGCGAAATCAGGAGCAATCTCCTGAAATCAACTCGGCTTTCCAGTAACCATGGAAACCGCTTTATGCCAGCCTTCCAGCTTCATTGCTTGCTGCTCACTTGACATCGTTGGCTTATAAAGCAAATAATCGTTCACATCAGCCAGCTGCTGCGGCGAGGTCCACCAGCCTATCGCCAGTCCGCCCATTAAAGCAGAGCCCTTGGCAGAAAGCTCGGCTGTTTGAGCCACCGCTATATGCGCCTGCAGCAAATCCGCTTGAAGCTGCATCAGCACTGGATTGCCAGCCGCACCTCCGTCCGCTCGCAGCTGCTGCAGCTCGATTCCTGTCGCTTGCTCCAGCAGCTTCACGACATCAACCACCTGATATGCGATGCTTTCCAGAGCTGCTCGCAACAGATGCCCCTTGTTCGTGCCTCTGTTCATCCCGGTAAAAGCAGCTCTCGCATCAGCCTGCCAATAAGGAGCGCCAAGCCCGCTAAATGCCGGAACGAGATAAACATCATCATTGCTCGGCGTTTTATCCAGCCATGCCGTCAACTCATCGAAGCTGGAGAACAAGCCCACCTCATCACGCAGC
This sequence comes from Paenibacillus montaniterrae, assembly GCF_018403185.1. Classification (GTDB taxonomy): domain Bacteria; phylum Bacillota; class Bacilli; order Paenibacillales; family Paenibacillaceae; genus Pristimantibacillus; species Pristimantibacillus montaniterrae. The sequence goes on along the minus strand of NZ_BOSE01000013.1, from coordinate 76,985 downwards.
CACTTCAGGCTGTCGCCCGACGAGCGAATAATCGCTTCCACCGCATAGCATATTTCGCCGCTTCTGCCCCAAGCAATAGTAGCAACCAGTCCATCGCGCGAAGGAGAAGGCTTACTGCCCGTTTGCATCAACAGCGAAGTACCGGTTCCGTACGTCGCCTTGGCCATGCCCTGCTCCAGACATAGATTGCCGAATAGTGCCGCTTGAGAATCGCCCATAATGCCAGTAATCGGCAGCCGTGTGCCAAGAACTCCGCTTGGCGAGGTATAGCCAAAAATATGATCGGAGCTTTTTACTTCCGGCAATATGCTTCGCGGCACGTCAAACAGCCGACAGAGCTCCTCATCCCAGCTTAAATCATAAATATTGTACAGCAGCGTACGACTGGCATTGCTATAATCAGTCGCATGCACCGCTCCATCAGTCAGCTTCCACATCAGCCAGCTATCCATTGTGCCTGCCAGCAGCCTGCCTTCTTTAAGCAGTTGTCCGCTTCCCTCGACCTGTGAAAGCATCCAGCTCCATTTTGTAGCAGAGAAATAAGGGTCCAGCATAAGCCCGGTTTTCTCCAGCACCTTGGACTCTGCTCCTGCCCGCTTCAGCTGATCGCACAGGTCTGAGGTTCGCTGGCATTGCCATACGATTGCGTTATAGATTGGCAAGCCCGTTACACGATCCCAAATAAGCGCTGTTTCCCGTTGATTCGTAATCGTAAGGGCGGCAATATCTGCTGGAGAAGCCTCGCTGATTTGCAGCAGCTCGCGCATAAGGCGCTGAACATTTTCATAAATTTCAAGCGGATCATGCTCGACCCAGCCAGGCTGCGGATAATGCTGCTTATGAGCACGTGAAGCTTTGGCTGCCACCTCGCCATTGCGGTCAAATAAAAGCACTTTAGTCGCCGAGGTGCTTTGATCAATCGCCAGCAGATACCGACTCATCGTAATGCCCCTTTTTGCGCAGCAAGCTCCTTGGCGATCCGCGCTACATTGTCTGCATCAAGTCCATAATGCTTGAATACTTCGGCTGTTTTCCCAGCGATAGCCGGCTCATCTGGAATGCCGATAATTTTCATCGGAACCGGCTGATGCTGAATAACAACCTCGGCAACCGCTGCACCAAGTCCGCCGTGAATGCTGTGCTCCTCAATTGTAATAATCGCGCCTGTCTCACTTGCTGCCTGGAAGATCGCTTCATGATCAAGCGGCTTAATCGTATGCATGTTGAGCACTCTTGCTTCAACGCCTGCTGCTGCCAGCAGCTTGGCTGCATCAAGTGCGATGCGCACTGTCTCTCCAGCTGCAATGATCGTTAAATCGCGCCCTTGCCGCATCGTAACGGCTTTGCCGATCACAAATTCGTAATCATCGTTGTCATACACGTCCTCGACCGGATTGCGGCCAATTCTGACATATACGCCGCCTTCGTATTGCACTAGCGCTTCTGTCATTTTTTTCGTTTCATGACGGTCAGCCGGCAGGATGATCGCCAGCCCGGGAATTGCACGCATTACGGCCAAATCCTGCACCGAATGATGTGACATGCCGAGCGCACCGTAGCTAATGCCGCCGCTAATGCCAATCAGCTTGACGTTCGTATTAGAGTAAGCGACATCGACCTTAACCTGCTCGATGCTGCGCATGCTTAAAAAGCAAGCAGGCGATGTGACAAACGGCTTCTTGCCGCTATGAGCAAGTCCCGCTGAAATCCCAACAATATTTTGCTCTGCAATGCCTGTTTCCACGAACTGCTCGGGAAACTGCTTGGCAAACGCCCCCATTGCAGCAGAGCCGCGCGAATCGCTCGCCAGCACCGTTATCGCCCGATCATGCTGCGACAGCTCCAGCAGCGTATCACAAATTACTTGCCGATTCGGAATTGTATTGGCCATGCGTCAGTCCTCCTTCTCGCTTAGCAGCGCCTGCTTGCTAGCAGCAAGCTCCGCAAGTGCCAGCGCCAGCTCTTCATCGCTAGGAACATGATGATGCCAGTGCGCCACATTTTCAGCAAAGGATATGCCCTTGCCCTTTGTCGTATTCGCCATAATCAAAGTCGGCTTGCCTTTAACCGTTGGAGCAGCTTCGAGCGCCGCCACCACCTCCGCCATCTCATTGCCGTTAATCGATACAACCTGCCAGCCAAAAGCAGCCCATTTTTCCTCAAGCGGCTCCAATCCCATTACATCCTCAGTCGAGCCGCTAATTTGCAGCTTGTTGCGGTCAATAATCGCGGTCAAATTATCAAGCTTATAATGCGCTCCAGCCATCGCTGCTTCCCAGACGGAGCCCTCAGCCTGCTCGCCGTCGCCCATTAAGCAAAACACTCTATAGCCTTTGTGATCTCGCTTAGCCGCCAGCGCCATGCCAACTGAAATCGACAAGCCATGACCAAGCGCGCCCGTATTCATCTCAATACCCGGCACTTTATTGTTTGGATGTCCGATCAAGCGCGTGCCAAACTGAGAAAAAGTCGATAATTCCTCCTTTGGAAAAAATCCTTTATCCGCTAAAATACACCATAACGATTCCACAGCATGACCCTTGCTGGCAATAAAGCGATCCCGCTCATCCCATTTCGGGTTTTGCGGATCAAGCTTCATTACCCGGTAATACAAAGCTGTCAGCACATCAGTATTGCTAAGCGAGCCGCCCGTATGCCCGGCCTTGGCCCGGTGAATCATTTGCAGAAGCTCGCATCTAATATCAATTGCTTTCATCTTGAGCTGCTTAATGCTCATCAATAATCTCCCCCCTCAGCGCTCCGGAGCAATGCATCCTCAAGTCGCTTTTTAAATCGTAATGCTCTTATTTGAATTTTTAAGGTCGCATTACGATGTTAAAGGCGACACACTTCGTTTTTCAGCGCTCCGGAGCAATGCATCCTCAAGTCGCTTTTTAAAGCGTAATGCTCTTATTTGAATTTTTAAGGTCGCATTACGATGTTAAAGGCGACACACTTCGTTTTTCAGCGCTCCGGAGCAATGCATCCTCAAGCCGCTTTTTAAATCGTAATGCTCTTATTTGAATTTTTAAGGTCGCATTACGATGTTAAAGGCGGCACTCTTCGTTTTTCGGTATGCATTGCTCCTTCGCTGTAGCTTTTTGAATGCAGGACCAAGAAGATGTGGCACGATACTAGAAGGCGAGGAGCGCAGCGTAGGCAGATTGCTACGTGAGCACCGCAGCCTTCGGTAGCGTGACATATTCGCCGTCGAATAAGCTACGACGCAAACACATCGTCATCAAAGTCCAATTTTTTAAACATCCCCTTTCAATAGAGGTTCAAAAACTCGGCTTTCAGGACCAAGAAGATGGCACGATACTAGAGGGCGAGGAGCGCAGCGTAGGCACTTGCTACGTGAGCACCGGAGCACTCGGTAGCGTGACATATTCGCCGTCGACTCAGCTACATCGCGCTACATCGTCATCAAAGTCGTGTTTTTTAACTTCCTCTTAGGTAGCGTTTTACTTCTTCTTCTGTGGGATCCACCAAATCAGGGCTAAGCCCTGGGATGTACTGGCAGGCCTCATAGATGGCCGGTATGACGTTGGCATGAATCCCTACCGAGTGATGGACGTATGGCCCTTTTACCAGCTTTTCTTCCCAAAGCGGCCAATCGTTGACTTCCACCCATACGTATGAGCCGCGCGTATAAGGTCCTTCGATGCCTTTGGCCTTGCCCAGGAAAATGCTGTACTCGCCGTGATCGCCATCAAAGCGGGCCAGTGTCATTGAGCCGCCTTTAATTTCCCCTTCATGGGTTCCCGGAGAGTGGTCGTCAAACAGAAAATGACGACGCAGCTTGGGCTTCTGCTCAACACTCATCGAAACCGGGAAGTTGCCGCAATGGAATAGCAGCTCGCCATTCGGATTTTCAGGGTGGCGAATCGTCAAATCAGCGAAGAAGGTCGGGTGTGTATTGAACGCAGCCGCCTGAACCATTACCGAAGTAATCGCACCATGTATATCCGTTTCACAGGTAACCGGAATTTGCTCATCCGTTAAAATTGCATTGGCCAGGCATGGCATAATAGCCAGCGATTCCTGAAGCGCGCTCCAGCATTGAATAGCAATCGCTGTGCTGCCTGTTTGAATCGCATAATTTTTCATCGCTACCTTCAATGCCGCAACGCGAATAACCGCTTCCTCTCCAACCTCTGTCCAGTCCAGCTTCTCTTTAATATAATCAACTGCTGCCGCCAGCTCTGAGCTGCTTGCTTTTCCTTGCTCAATGCGTTTCGTTTCTCGTTGGATGTCGATTAATGTAATCGGATGTAGCTCAATCCCGAATTTTTCCAACAGCTCGCCCTCATTGCACATCATCGTCCAGAATGAGCTTGGTCTCGGGCCAATCTGCAAAATGCGCAGACTGCGGAATTGTCTTACGACATTGGCTGCAGCAATAAAATTGGTAAAGCCTCTTTCAAACACTGGAGCATCAACGCGGCTGTTTGTAATATAAGTAAATGGTACATTAAAGCGGCGCAGCACCTTGCCTGTAGCAAACAAGCCGCATTGCGTATCGCGCAGACGCATGCCGTCCTCCAGCGGAGCCTCATCGCGCGGTCCCCATAGCAGCACCGGCTTGCCCAGCGCTTTGCCCACTCTGGCAACCGTATCCTCCGTACCAAAATTGCAATGCGGGAAAAATACTGCATCTACCTGCTCCCTGGTAAACCGCTCAATAATTTGTTCGGCTCCAATATGGTCGTTATACAGCAAGCCTTCCTCATTCAAGCCTTCAAGATCGACAATATCGAGCTCTAGCCCGAAGCTTTCCAGCTTTTCACGAATCATCACTTTATAGCGAAATGCATCTTCTGCGCTGAATACAAATCTGCGAGTCGGGGCGTAGCCAAGCTTAAGCTTTTTCACGATCACTCATCCTCTCCTGTATCGTATCTCATTTAATTTGATGAGCCATAATGGATTTGCAGCTTGGCGTACATATCCTCAAGCGTAAAACGCGGATCAATGAAGTGATACCAGCGCACCAAGCGTTCCTTTTGATGATGGACATATCGCATATCCTTTGTAATGCGCGGCGCGGGCTTCCATTCATAGCCATACTCATGCTCATCAAGCAGTACGCTGACTGCCGGCGAATCGCCAAGACTCCACATTTCCCCTTTGGGCCAATGACTGCTGCCTTGCAGCTGCATATTGAAGTCGACCAGCTGATCGTACAAATACTTGCCAACCTTGCCATACGGACGGACTCTCGTATGCAGCTCGGCTATGCCTACACGCATCGTTGTATAGACACTGCGTGGAATGATCCATATAGGAATTTGCGACTCAAGCACGACATTAGCAGCATCAATATCGTTGCTTAAGTTGAATTCCTCCTCGCCGTTTGGCCATGCGCCGCCACCGATCCAAACCGCTGTAAGCTTGCCGGCGATTTCTGGTTTAAGCAGATAAGCAGCTGCCAAATCGGTAATCGGCCCAAGAAAAATAACATACAGCGGGCGCGGGTCATCTGCCAACGCTTCCTTAATAATTAAATCAGCACCTTCAGATCCAACAGCCGTTTTCTCGTCAGGTATCGCAGTCGGTGCTCCTTTGCAAACAGTTACGGAATCTCTAATTTCCATCAGGTTGAGCAGCAGCTCGATTTCATCGTAGCTTTCCTGCATCGAATGCTTCGTACGGCGCTCTCCAAAATGAGCAGCAATAATCCCTCTAATATCAAAGCGCGGCGTTAATAGAGCATGAACAATTGCAAACTGGTCATCTGCTTCATTTTTGGCATCTGTGTTGATGATAAGACGAATTTTCTTAGAGTCCGGAATTTGAAAAGCATGCTTAATCACAGTTCATCACCTTAGCTTTCGATTGATTTCAACAACTAAACTAAACTAAACATTTATAAACTAATAATCTTACAATTACGATGTACTTAGAATTTAACAGCTAAATGACGTTTAGTCAATAAAGTTTAGTAAATAAAACTAAATTTTTAAATGGAATTAGTTAAACAAAATCGCCAATCTTGCATGTTTGTTCATTTCAAGTTAAACTAAACTAACTAAACAATTTTAGTGAACGGGAGAGAATGATTATGAAGATGGAAGATATCGCGAAGCTTGCCGGCGTTTCCAAATCAGCGGTATCCTTAACGTTAAACAATAAACCAGGCATTGGCGCCGAAACACGCGAAAAAATATTGCGCGTTGTGGAGGAGCATGGCTATGTCCACAAAGCTAGAGGACAGCATGAAGAGCAAGCCGTCCGTACGCTTACCTTTCTAGCGTTTGCCAACTCTGGCATCGTGCTTGAAGACTATTATGAGCAGCCCTTTTTTCGCGAGATTATTCAATATATTGAAGAACGCTGTCGCAGCAATGGCTACAGTCTTTTGTTTGCTACGGTTGATCCGTCACGCATGCTGGAGCATATCGAAGAAATTAGTGAGGAGCAGCGCAGCGACGGCATTATTTTGCTAGGAACGAATTTGGATCATGCTCAAGTACGCGCCATGATCGAGCATCTTACGACACCGCTCGTCGTGCTCGACAACTGCTATGAAACATTGCCTGTCTCCTTTGTTTCGATCAACAACGTAATGGGCGCCTATCAGGCAGGCATGCATCTATGCAGCTTGGGACATCGTCATATCGGCTACCTCGCTTCCAATGTACCGCTCCACAACTTTCATGAGCGCAGGAAGGGCTTCCTTCATGCGCTGCAAATGAACGATCTGTCGCTAGAGGTTACCTTTAATGTGGCGCCTACCATTCTATCTTCTCAAGAATCGCTGAAAAAGCTGCTTAGCGAGTATCTAAAGCAAGGAAATGCGATGCCAACCGCCTTTTTCTGCGAATGCGATTATATTGCGATCAGCGCAATAAAAACATTAAGCGAGCTTGGCTATCGCATCCCTGAAGATATTTCAATAGTCGGCTTTGATAACATTACAGAAGCGCAAATTATAACGCCGCAGCTAACGACCGTGCATGTTGAAAAGCAAAGGCTTGCTCATTTGGCAGTAGATACACTCGTTCAAACGATTCTTTCACCGCAGCAAGCTAAAACGAAGGTCGTTGTCGACACGCAATTTATAACGCGCAGCTCCACCCGCGCAATATGATGAAGCACAATGGGCTTGCACAGCTTGATTGATTGCAGCTATCGCATTTGCTGGAATTAGCCTTTAACCGAGCCGGCAAGCCCATTGACAAAATACTTCTGGAACAACAGATAGACAATCATAACGGGCAGCACGGAAATAAGCACTGCGGCGCTCATTAATGTATAGTCAGTCGACCAATCTCCTCTAAAGGCGAGCAAGCCTAGCGTAATGGTGCGCATCGACTGATCGCTTATAAAGATTTGCGCCAGCAGAAATTCGTTCCAGGTCGCCATGAAGTCGAAAATAATAAGCGTAGCAATGGCCGGCATAGACAACGGCAAAATAATCCGTAAAAATTTGCCCATATCGCTGCAGCCATCTATGAGCGCCGCTTCATCAAGCTCCTTAGGGATTGTGCGGAAAAAACCTCGCAAAATCATAATCCCGAACGGGATGCCGAAGCCTAAATAAATTAAGAAAATTCCAGGATACGTGCCCTTTAGATGAATCGCATTAAGCAGCATATTGAGCGGCACTAAAGTGGCCTGCATCGGAATCATCATGCCGATTAAGAAAAACGAAAACATAGGAATGCTCCAGCGAAACTTCAGCCTCGTAAGCGCAAAGGCTGCTAACGCCTCGATCAAGATGCCCAGCGGGACCTTGACTAGACATATAAAGAGCGTATTTTTCATATACATGCTCATTTTCCCTTGATCCCAAGCCTTGACAAAGTTTTCCCAATGAATCTTAGCGGGAAACGCATAAATTGGCTTGCTTGCCAAATCAGCATTAGACTTCACTGCCGTAAAGAAAATGAATACAAGCGGCAGCAAAAACAGTATCGCCAAAATGATCAGCACTGCATAATGAACCACTTTTCTTGTTGACGAGATTCGCAGTTCCAACTAGTCCCCTCCTTCCTGTCGCCTGCTGCATTTCTAGCAAAAACTATACATGCGACCTTTTCGTTGTGTAATAAACGTATGGAATAAGCACAATCATGACGATCAACACCAGCACCCATGAGATCGCCGAGCCGATGCCGATGTTGGCATACCTGAAGGTCTGATAATACATAAGAGACGACAACACCTGAGTGCTTTCAGCTGGTCCTCCTCCTGTCATGGCATAAACGATATCGTACACCTTCATCGCGCCTATCATCGTTGTCGCGACTACAATGACGAAAGTTTCTCGCAGCAATGGTAAAGTAATATAATAGAACGATTGAAATTTGCTTGCTCCATCAATAAACGCCGCTTCATACGGATCATCGGGAATAGACGACAATCCGGCAATAAACAAAACCAGCGGCTGGCCTACCCCTTGCCACAGTGCCGCTAAAAATACAGCGTACAAGGCGAACTTCGGCTCTGCCAGCCAAGCCTGCGTCCAGCTTTCCAATCCAACAAGCTCCAGCACCTTATTAAAAAAGCCTTGCGTCGGGTTATACATCCATGTCCATACCATCGCTACAACGATTCCTGACAGCACATACGGGAAATAAAAGATTCCGCGGAACCAGGTACGCCCCTTCAATCTTTTATTCAGCATCAGGGCCAGCGCCAAGCCCAGCCCCATCATAAGCACCAATGATCCCAGCATCCATTGCAGATTATTGGAGAGCGCCGTAGGAAAGACGGTATCCTTCGTAAACAAATAGACATAGTTGTCAAGGCCGACAAATTTGCGATCTGGCGCCACTCCATTCCATTCAAAAAAGCTCAAATATAAGGAATATAAGGAGGGGAAACAAATCACCGTCAAATAAATGATCAACGCTGGCAGCAAGTACAGCCATGGCTTAACCTTTGTAAACATCAACGCTTTGCCCTCCTGTCTCATCATTTTTGCTTACTGCGAATTTTTACTTACATATTCTTGAACAGCCTTATCCATCTCCTGGGCAGCCTGCTGCGGCGTCCAATCGCCTAATGCAACACGGTCTTGCGCTTCAAACCATTTTTGAATCAGCTGCTGCGGCAGCGCTTGGTCCATAATTTGAAATGCCCCATCGCTGGCACTGTCTAAAATCTCCTTCATATGCGGATTGGCTTCGGACGTATTGACATTGAGTGTTGCCGGCGAGCCGTACACGTCGACAAATTGGTTAATCACCTCAACGCTTGTCAAATATTCGCCAAGCTTGATTGCAGCTGCCTGCTTTTCAGGACTTGCATCGGCGCTAATTTGCAGCATTTCCGCGAACACCGAAGGTCTGACTGGCGACTGCTCGGTCGGAAACTTGAAAACGCCAAAATCATTGACATCAAAGCCGCTCGTAATAATGCTGGAGTCGAACCATGTTCCTTCATTAATAATTGCCGCTTTCTTCTGATACATCAGGTTTTGCGCTTCCTCTGGATCAAGCGACACATAGCCCTTCGGGAAATATTCCTTATCGGTATATTCCTTCAGCTTGGCGAAGGTTTGAATAACCGCTTCATTGTCCCACGAAGCAGACAAGCTCAAAAGCTGATCGTGCAGCTCAGGTCCGCCGTAATGCTCGATGAGCAGCTCCGCCAGGCGCATTGTGTGCCAGCCGCCTTTACTGCCGAAGGCGAGCGGAATATAGCCTGCATTTTTCAATATTTCCAGCTGCTCTTCAAACTCCGCGAACGTTGCTGGCGGCTGCAAATTCGTTGCCTCGTAAGCTTCCTTCGTATACCACATACTGAGTGCATTCAAGCGCATCGGGATGCCATACAGCTTGCCGTTGAAGGTCGACATATCGAGCGCTGCTTTATTGTAAACTTCCGCATAATTATGCTCCTCTGCAATCTCGCTCAAATCAAGCGCCAAGCCATTTTCAGGATAGAAGGAGCCTAGTGAGCCGCCCCAAGTAAACCAAATATCAGGCATCGTTTTGGAGCTTGCCGCTACCTTCAAGTTTTCTTTCATCGGGTCGACCGCATAAGAGCTGTGTACAACCTCGATGTCCGGGTTTTCGTTCTGAAATTGCTCGACTGCCTCAACAACCCATTCCCAGCCAGAGCCGCTAAGCGTCCATAATGCGATTGAAACCTTCTTCTGCTTGCCATCAGCTTGATTGGCTGGAGAACTTTGCGAATTGTTGCCGCCGCCACAAGCTGCCAGCAAGCTTGCCACCATAACAAGCGTTAAACCCAACATAAGCATTCTTTTCATGAATGTAATCCCCCTTAATATGTGGCTTCAAAAAGCTCGGCTTTCCGCCGACTATGCTGCAACGCGAGGCATCGTCATCAAAGTCGTGCTTTTTGAACTTCCTTGCTTATAGTTTAAGAAACGTGGCTTTCTGTAACTAGATAACCGTCATGCCGTTTTGTTGCCTTTTTTGCTTAGTTTTTGCAGCTTGCAGCTGGACGCACGCATAAAAATTTGTTTATTTGCACTTTGCTATACTTTTTTGTCCTGCGACGTTTTCTTTTATCGATTGCGGTAATCCAGCGGTGTCATTCCTGTCCGCTCCTTAAACAGCTTGCTAAAATAATGCGGATTCATATAACCTACCGCAGCTGCAATTTCATAAACCTTCATGGAGGATTCACGCAGCAGCCGCTGCGCATACTCGATTTTGTTGCGAATCATATAATCGCTAAAGTTTTCGCCGATCTCCCTCATAAAAATACGGCTTAAGTAGCTGGGGCTGACATGAATTCGGCTAGCTACTAATGACAGATTAAGCTCCTCCAGCAAATGAGCATCAATAAACTCCTTTGCCCTGCGCGCTACAAAGTTATCGCTTTGCTCATTAACCGGCAATTTCATTAACGTTTCCATATATGCATCCGGCAGCTCATTAACGTCATAAAATAGACGGCTTTCCGAATACATCACGATCATGTTCAGCAGCTCAAGCATTTTTTGCTTAATGCCTTCCAAATATTTCGCTCGATCTAGGCTCGTCTCATCCAGCTTGGGCTTTGCAGGAGCCAGCCAAATAATTTCCCGCTGCTCGCGATGAAACACGAGCCCGCCCCATGTTTTCATCACGTATTCTTCAATTAAATGCTTTAACGATATGAAGCGAAGCTCACTATTGCTTTCCTTCTCCTTCACTGCATCATCACGTCTTCTAAAATTCACGAGCCAAAAACCGTTTTGCAGCTCTTGCATATGAGGGCCCAGGCAGCTTAGATCGTGAGGAAATGTATAGCTGTCGAGTAAGCGCAGCAAGCTGGAATTGTCTCTTGGGGCTACAGCAGGCTGCTTGTTCTCATGCGATTCCTCCAGCATCGTGACGACCTTGCTGAATGCTTGCTGCAGCTCCTGCTCATCCATCGTTGGCTTGTGCAAATAATCGATACAGCCCAAGCGCAGCGCTTCCTTGGCATAGGCAAAGCTGTCGTAGCTGCTCAAAAAGATAATTTTGATGTTTTGATTAAGCCTGTTAATTTCCTTGGCCAATTCCAGTCCGTTCATGCCCGGCATCTGAATATCGGTCAACACAATATCAATACGCTCCTGCTTGATAATGTCCAGAGCCTGATCTCCGCTAGCCGCTTCAGCTTGCCAGGCAATGCCTTGCTTTTCCCAGTCCAGCATATATTTAAGCCCCATTCGTACGATAGATTCATCCTCGACCACTAACAGCTTCCACATCGGTCATACCTCCCGTGCATGCATAATAAAAGGAATGTGAACGGTCATACAAGTTATTCCATCCTTACAAGAAGCATATAAGCCATAATCCTTGCCAAAGCATAGCTGTACTCGATCACGCACATTGCATAATCCAATCCTTTTCGTGCCGCTAGCCGCAGCAGGCGAGCTTAGCAGCCAGTTAATAGCGGCGGCATCCAGGCCTACACCGTTGTCATATAGGTGAATGTAGAGCGTATACGGACTGGCGAATTGAACTTCAACTGTAATATGCAGCATCCGCTCCAATCCTTTGGCGCCATGGAAAATCGCATTTTCCATTAACACCTGCAGCAGCATTGGCGGAATCGAAGCCTGGAGCGCCCGCTCATCCAGCTTCCACTCCACTTCAAATACATTTGTATATCTTAAATCCATGAGCTGCGAATACGCTTCAAGCAACGCGATTTCATCCTTCAAGGAAATGAGCTCGCTGTCAAATTTCAAATTCGCTTGCAGCAGCTTGCTTAGCGATTGCAGCAGCTTGGCGATTTGCTGATCTTGATGCAAAATCGCCAGCATCCGAATCGAATTCAGCGTATTGTATAAAAAATGCGGCTGGATGCGAGCCCGCTGCGCATAAAGCTCGGCATGCCTTTTCTGGCTTTCCTTCTCCTCAATGGAACGGACAAGCTCATTTAGTCTATGGATCATGCGAATATAGCTTTCCTCCAGCTGCCCAATCTCGTCGCTGCGCTTCTGAATAAGCGGCGGAGCAAATACTCCTTTTTCCACATCGCGCATAGAGCGAATTAAACGGTAGATTGGCTTGGACAGCCCGCGTGCCAAAAACCAGGATACGATGCCAGACAGCACACTAATGAATGCAATCATAATAAAGGTAAGATTGCGAATGTAGCGGCTGCTTGCCAGCATTTCATGCTTGTTGACACCCATATAAACCGTCCAGCCTAAATATTCACTTTGCTCATAATTGCCCATATATACGACTTTTCCGCTTTCTGTCGACATGTTCAATTCCCAGGCTCCGCTAGCGTCTGCTGTATTCATTTGCCGCAGCTGCTCGGCGAGCGCCTGATCAGAGGTATAAATAGGCTCGCCATTTTGGTCGATCACAGCAATTTGCACATCCTGCAAATTCAATGATTTGACGATATTGGGAATAAACCTGGGAGAAATCATAATCTCAATAACAGCTAGCGGCTTAAAGTCTTCATCACGCAGCATTCTCGCTCCAATAATCGCTTCGAATGGTTTCCCTCTAAAGCTGTGAATTTGCTCAACTCCGGTAATGATAAAGCCGCCTTCGCGCTTGATTGCTGTCTGATACCATCCTTCTGTCTCAACACTGTGCTCTAAATTGAGCTTTTCATCACCATCCATTCTGTATCCGCTTACAGTTCCATTCATGCCATAAATGATTAATCCTGATATCGAGGAATGAATCGAAGGGTAGGCACTCATTAAGCGAGTAATCGTACGCTGCGCTTCAAGCTCCTCGGTCCCCCACATTTCAGTCGAAAGCGAAGGCTGATTCAAATAGCTGAAAATATTGGGCAAATAATACGGCAGCATCGTAAAGCGATCAAAATCACTAATTTGCCTTTCAATTGATGCATTTAATTGAGATACAATAATTTGAAAGTCCTTTTCAGTTTGGCTGACCAGCGTGTTATAGGACTGCTGGTAAGCGATTGCGCCAATAAGCACCGCAGGAATGCAACTTAACAGCACTAAAGATATGTTGAGCTTTGTTTTGTACTTCATCCTTCTCCAGCTCATATCGAACCCCCTTCTCGCAATGTTCTTTAACTGCTTTAGCTCCCTATTAAACAACTTATTAAAATTATATAAACAATAATCACTTTCGTCTAAACTTTAACTGAATTTTATTCTAAATAAAAGGTACTGGCAAAAATTAAATAGAAAAACCGAGCTAAGCTCAGGTCATATCCCTAAACTTAGCTCGGCTTCCTATTTTGCATATATCTGAAGTCTGACTGCGAATGCATTTGATTGTGCAGCTGCTATATTAATTTTTCTTTGCTGTGCTATAAATTAGCTCAAAGATACGATGCAGCAGCACTGCCGCCTCTGCTCTTGTCATGGCACGCTGCGGCTCCAGCTTGCCTCCTGTCGAGCCTTGTATAATGCCAGCCTCGATTAGCTTGGCAGCAGCAGTTTGCGCATAGGCAGCGACTAGCTTATGATCCGTGAAGCGCTCAAGTTGCCGGTCATGCTCATCTGCGCCTGTGTCGAGTAAATTAAGCAGCTGCAGTGCCCGCAGTGTCATAACCATCATATCTTGTCTTGAGATAGAGGCTGACGGACGGAAGCTGGCGCCATCCCCCTGGACAATGCCAAGCGCTTGGGCTAGCGAAACCGCCTCATAGTAATAGGCTTCCGACGATACATCATTAAAGCTGGCTCGGTTATCAGTATTGCCAGCCTGCTGCAGCTGGAGCATCCTTGTCAGAAGCACGATGTAATCAGCTCTAGTAATCGGCGCATGCGGCTGGAAGCTAGTTTGCGAGATGCCTTGAATGATGCCTTTGGCAGCCAGCAGCTCAATTTCTTGCCTTGCCCATGCAAGCTGTGAAATATCGGAGAAGCTTGCAGCTCGATATTCCACAATAAAGGAAGCCATTTGCCGCGCCTGGAAAATAATCTGCTTGCTCTCTGCATTATAGCTGCTGCGCGGTATAAGCGTGCGATTGCCTTGCTCGTCCAGCTGCCACACATTCAAGAAGCGCGCGTCCTGCGAGGAATTCAGCTCGTACGGCAGCGCCAACGTTATTGGAGATGCCGCCTTGCTCCAGGCGAGCCGCTTGCCGTTGCTGGTAAGCGAGATCGTCGTCTCCAGCGTTAAATCGGTCTGTGCGCGTGAAAGCAACAGCTCAACCTGCTCATCCGCAGCAAAGGAGTAGGCAGTCAGCGCATCTGCCGGCAAAGTTACCGTGCCAGCGGAGGTAACCAGCACTAGCTCAAAGCCCAGCTTGCCAGCGCGCAGCAGCGCATCTGGAAGAGCAATCTCATACGCCTGACCCTGTGAAGCAATTTCGATCACCATCGAGGCTGCCTTAGTCGCTGTTTGCTTGCGCAGCAGCTCGCTCCACTGCTGTTCGCTAATGGCTGCCCGCACACGGCCAGTGGATTCGTCCACATCTCCTCGGATGCTCAAATCAACGCCAGCATCTTCTACAGGCGGCACTACGATCGGAGCAGTTACCTCTGGCGTCGTTGTACGCGGCGGATTTGTATAGCTGACAGAAGGTGCCGTCAGCTCGCCTGCCAACACCTGCTGGCGAATATCCTCGCCCAGATAGAAGCCAAGATGCGGCGGCTGATTGTAGGCGACATTTTGCCAAGCGATGCCCATGCGGTAAACCGTATCATGCATGAGTGTATAAAGCCGATACTCGGTCGGAATGGTCGTGCTGTAAATGCGCAGCTCGCTGCTATCAGCAGCAGGGAGCACGACCTCCTCGCGCCAATCGCCCAAAATATCCGCTTGCAGCGTTGGCGTTGCCTTCGTGCCATTATTGCTTGCGACTCCTTCAAAAGCGCGAAGCAGCTCAGCTCGCTGCGTATGCTCGTTGTATTTGGTAATCGATGTATGATCGAGCAGCTCATGCAGCAAATCTCCGTCCCAATAAAGCGCAAAGTTGACAGACAACCCGGCAGCACGATGGCTGTCTGCCACAACCTTGTTCTGCACATTGTAAATGCCGCCGCCTTTTTCTACCTCGTCAGGAGCGGTACCCCAAAATTCATAGCCTGGAGCAGTCGTAATATTGGCAGCCAAGCCGCGGCCTGCATCGACCGAGCCGTAGAAAGACATGATTGTCTCGCCTGTTGCGCCATCGTGAAACTCCAGCGACGCAACTGCCGGGTCCTCGTGCACGCCAATAAAATGCAAGCCTTCACGGTCAGGGTCAAAAGCGCCAACATGCATCGCATCGCCATGCGAGCCTCTTTCGCGCCCTTTATTGCCATCCATCATATACAGGATTGAGCCGTCCTCGTCCAGAACGAGAGAGCCTGCAATTATTTCATCAAAGCCGTCATTGTCGACATCGCCTGTTGCCAAGCTGTGATAGCCCAATCCGCCGCCGCGGCCCTGAGCAGCCGAATCGAAGGTCCACTCCGTAATCAGCTTGCCGTTAACAAGCGAATAAGCAGCAAACGTCGTACGCTCATAATAGCCGCGACCGTACACAACGCTCGGCTTTTTACCGTCCAAATAAGCGAGTCCTGCAAGAAAACGGTCAGAGCGATTATGGAAGCTGTCTCCCCAGGAAGCGACATCGCCTAGCGCGAATACATAATCAATCGTATCAATTTCCTTGCCCGTCAAGCCTTCAAATACGGAAATGTATTCAGGGCCGTCAAATACTTTGCCGGACTCATTCACCCAGCGTCCATTATCCTCGGCATTACCGATTACGCTGATTACCTTGCTTTCATCAAATTGGCCCTCCGTTGCACCGTATACCGTAGTCGCATCAGCCGTTTTAATTAAAAACTCGCTGCGGCCGTCCCCGTCCAGATCGGCAACAATAAATTGATGATAATGCGCGCCAGATGTAAGATTCAAGCCCATATTCATGCGCCACAGCAGCGTGCCGTCCAGCTTATAGGCATCAAAGATCGTTGGGCCCGTCATGCCTGACTGCGAGCTGTCGATCGCGTTGGAAGGGTACCATTTGACAATAATTTCGTATTCGCCGTCTCCATCCAGATCACCGACACTGGCATCATTGGCACTGTACGTATAGCTGCCTGTTGCTGTTTCGCCGCCTTCAGGCTTTTGCAGCGGAATTGCCAAGTAATCCGTTTCCAGCGCCGTTGCGCTGCCATCCTGCACTGCACGGCCGTTGCGCACAGTGGCAACCGTGTATTGATCGCCAGGTTTTCCTTGTGTGTCCACATAATTGGTTGTTAGTAATGGCGTATCGTTCAGCAATGTGCCGTTGCGATACAGATAGAAAGCTACACCGTCGTTGTACTCATCGGCCAGCAGTCGCCAGCTGACAAAAATTCCATCGTCCGCTGACAGAGCTATCACACCTCGATCCAGCCATTCCGTATTTCTCGCTTGGCTTAGCGGCTCCAGTCGATTGTATACATACAGCAAGGCCGTTTTATTAAACGGGTTTTTGTAATCGTTGTCATCATCAAGCACGCCTCTAAATTCATAAACGCCTGCTGCTGCAGCATTCCATGGATCAACCTCCTCCCACGCGGCAATCGCTGCATGGGCCTTGGAGCCATCTGCCAGCGTCACCTCGACCTCGTCAGGCAGCCCGATCGAAGCAAGCTCGTCTGTAGCCTGACCAACATAAATGCGATGGTAGGGCAGCTGATCAACCAATGTAATCGCATGATCACTTAACGGCGACACATACAGCGCAACATTGTCGAGGTACGTATCCCACGTTAAATTATTGCCCGAGGTTCTTACGCCGCCAAGTCGCATTCCACCAAGCTTAGTATCCATGCTCAAGCCATCCATAGAAAGGCTGATCTCCTCATGTACACCAAGCGAGTCATTGGACAGGCTAAGGCGAATTTCATTATGAACGTAATCAAATACAAGCACTGTATGATACCAGGCCTCTGGCTCAACAATCGCAGTAGCTGCACGCTGCTCGCCATTGCCAATGTAATACGACAGCGGCGCATTGTTCGTATGGTTCAGTGTAAAGATCGTTTGATTGCTGCTGTTCGTAATGCGAAGCTCGCCGCCGTTTTCATTTGGATTCGAGCCTTTGTCATTCACTTTTCCCGGATACCAGTCGAATTCAAGCACAACCTCTTCACCCATGTACGCTTGAGCGAAATTTCGACTAGCGACTCTGCCGCCGGACTGATCGGTAATATTGAAATGCAGCTTGGAGGTGCTGTTGCCGGCAAGCTGCTCCGTATGGAGGCTTAAAGTGGCGTTCGCCGTCGTAAAGCCCCAATATGCAGGCACTAGCGCGCCTTGATCACCAAAATCCGTATAAAGCACCGTCACGTATCCGGGCTTCTCTGGCATTGCAGCTCCCGCTTCTACAGTAATGGTCACTTGCGCAGCAAGCTCGTCCGGGTTTATCACCCGCGATAGAGCGGACAAATCAAGCTCTCCCTTGAAAGCATAGCCTCCCGGGACGGCTGCATTATAGTCATCACTGCTCCATATAAGCGGAATGCCCGTACGCAGCGCACCGTTGGCAAGCCGAATATCTACCGTTGGAGGCAGGATCGAAACAACATCCTCGAGGGCTTGATTGAGCGGTACTGCCTGATTGCCGGCATATTCCGTCACAATTTCGACTACAGCCTGCGGCAGCTGCTCCGGTGCAGGCGCTTTCGATGCCATTGTCTTAAAGTCGTCGATATACATCGTAAACTGCAGGCTTTGTCCACTCGAGCGATTGCCATTCAGCATGACGCTGCCGATTTGATTGATATATTCGACCGAGGACAAGCTTATGGCGCCGCTGTCGATGAGCAGCAGCTCTGTTTGCTTGTCATATAGCCGCAAATGAATCTGCTCCACAGCAAAATCAAAATCGACCTCTACCGTTAGCCAATCTGCCTGGCTGTGAGAAGCAAGCGCCTGTGACAAGCTGCTCAAGTCTGTTCCGGTCGAGCCTGCGCCGTAGTAGATCCCGCCATTTTCTCCGCCTTGCTTAACGATGCGAAAGAGTGGCTTTTCATTCGCATCCCGCCATAGCAGCTCGCTTGAATTCGCTGCAGTGGTTACATCCTCTGGCTTCCAGTCAAATGTATACTGCACCTCGGCTGCGTTTACAGGAGCAGCGTACTGATAGGCTGCTGAACGATTGCCTGAGCCTGAACCCGTTGCCTTCAGCACGCCGTTTTCAGAGGCTACTGCTGCCGAGCCCGATACAAAGCCCCCTGTATCATGCTCAAAGTCAAACTGCTCGACTAAGGAAAGCTGCTCTTTATTGCCTGGCATGCCACCGCTGGCCGCCGTAACATTAAACGGCGCTGCAAGCAGCATTACAACCAGCCCTGCTGTCAGCATTTGCTTTAGTCCAAATCGTTTGGTACGAGTACGTTTCGTATAAAATTGAAGCATTCCGTCAACTCACTCCTTTTTTTAGAATTAGCTGCCTTATGCTGAACGATGAAGCATTAACTCGTTTCCATACTGCTTCCCGCCGCCCTCCTTTCTGCTCTCATGGCTAAATCCAGCGCAAGCCTCTTGCGCAATTTGATCTTATAGGGTGAAGCGTTAGACCGTCTATTCGATATTTTTGCATTGCAGCAGGCAGGCTTGATTGAGTTGGCAGGCGAAAGGTGGAACTATTTTGTCCATATAGCAGCATCTTGCCGAGCAATAAAAAACGCCTTGCGGCGTCTTATTTTCATATATGAAATTACTCGATGCCCCAACATTTTCTTTGACAAAATAGCGATTAAACTATAGAATGACGAGAGTGATAATCACTATCAAAAGCCTGATCTAATTATAGAAAGGATTCAACAAACATGAAAAAAATCTCTTCAACGGCACTCATCTTGATGGTTTCACTTATTCTAGTACTGGCTGGCTGTGGAAAACAGTCAACCAACTCAACACCAAATAATGACGCTGCGCCAAACGACTCAGCAAATACTGAAACTTCAACACCTGAACCGACTGATGCTGAGCAATCAAATACAGAATATCCAATTATTATTAAGCATGCTTTGGGCGAAACGGTTATTGACAGCAAGCCTGAGCGCGTAGCGACGATTCAATGGGCAAACCATGATATCGCTCTTGCGCTTGGCGTTGTTCCTGTTGGTTTCTCTGCTGCCAACTTCGGAGTTCAGGATGACAGCGGACTTTTGCCTTGGACTGCTGAAAAGCTTGCCGAGCTGGACGTAACTGACCCAAATGTATATCAGGATACAGACGGACTTGATTTCGAGGCGATTTCCGACTCTGACCCGGATGTCATTCTCGCCGCTTATTCTGGCATCACGCAAGAGGATTACGATCTGCTTAGCCAAATCGCCCCAGTAGTACCGTATCCAACAGCTCCGTGGGCAACGACATGGCGTGAGCAGGTTACATATAACGCTACCGGCATGGGCATGAAAGCAGAAGGAGAGCAGTTGATTAAAGATACCGAAGCTTTGATTCAAGAGAAGCTGGCTAAATACCCGCAAATTGAAGGCAAAAAGGTTGTTTGGGTGAACTTCTCTGCACAGGATCTGTCGCAGCTGCACATTTATACGCCGATCGATTCACGGGTTTCCTTCCTTTATGAATTAGGCATGGAATATCCTGAAAGCATTACAAGTCAAATCACTGATCCGAAAAGCTATTCCTTACAGCTAAGTGCGGAAAATATCGAAGCGCTGTATGATGCTGATTTAATTGTCGGATACGGCAATGATGAATTGTATGAAACGCTTAAAGCTGATACGGTCATCGGTAAAATTCCAGCTATCGAAAGAGGCTCTGTTGCTTTCATTACTAGCGATACGCCATTAGTCGCTGCCGGCACGCCTAACCCGCTTTCCATTGCCTATACGATTGACGAGTATTTAGCACTAATCGGGGAAGCTATAGACAAGATCAATGAATAGTTCTGCGACCTCACACCATCATCAAGGCTCGCATATCCCAAAGCATTTTACATTGGTGTTAACCATTGGTATTGTGCTGCTTGGGGTATGCGCAGTCGCATCCTTGCTTTTTGGCGCGCGCGTCATTCGCTGGAATGAGCTTATTGATGGTTTATTTAATCCAAATATAGATTCCTTTGGAGCTAATGTAGTTCGGAAAAGAGTCTCCCGAACGATATTCAGCTTATTTTGCGGTGCGGCGCTTGGCGTATCCGGCGCGCTTATGCAGTCCGTCACACGCAATCCATTAGCCGATCCAAGCATACTAGGCGTCAATACTGGCGCCTCTTTATTCGTTGTATGCGGAATCGCCTTGTTCAACATTACGACTGCCAATGAATATATATGGCTGGCGCTGTTAGGCGCCGGCATTACGGCTGTATTCGTATTCGGAATTGGCTCGATGGGTCGCGGTGGTGCAACACCTATCAAGCTTGTACTTGCTGGAGCAGCCACAAGCGCCGCACTGTCTTCTCTAGTATCCGCCATCTTAATTCCTCGCGCCTATGCGATGGATCAAATGAGATTTTGGCAGGTGGGAAGTGTTGGTTCAGCTAGCTGGAGCAGCATCACCACGTTCATTCCGTTTTTATTGATTGGAATATTGATAGCCGTCATTACAGCTCCGGCATTAAATGCACTAGCGCTTGGCGATGAAGCCGCAAGCGGACTTGGCGTACGTACGGGAGTGCTGCGGCTTGTAGCAGCTCTGGGGGGCGTCATTTTATGCGGCGCAGCTACAGCATTAGCTGGGCCTAT
Source organism: Paenibacillus montaniterrae (assembly GCF_018403185.1). Lineage (GTDB taxonomy): Bacteria > Bacillota > Bacilli > Paenibacillales > Paenibacillaceae > Pristimantibacillus > Pristimantibacillus montaniterrae. The sequence continues at coordinate 55,933 of NZ_BOSE01000013.1, read as the reverse complement.
CGGGTTTATCGGCCTTCTGTCTACCCATGTAATCCGTCTTATGCTGGGGCCTGATTTGCGCTATGTAATTCCGATGTCAGCGCTGGCTGGCGCAATCATTCTGACGTTATCCGATGTATGCGGCAGACTGATCGGTAATACAGGAGAGGTTGAGGTTGGCATTGTTACAGCCTTTATCGGAGCTCCAATTCTAATCCTATTAGCTATTAAATCGAAAGTGCGTTCATTATGACAAATGAAACTTTAGCAATTATTGCCGCAGGCAGACGTCAAAGACGTCGCCGATGGGTCCTTGTTACCAGCGTTTTGCTAGTGATGGCTTGCATGCTTTGCTGTGCGATGCTTCTGCTTGGCAATACCATCTATCCTATTAAAGATGTGATCCGCGTTCTTTCTGGTGAAGAGCTAAAGGGTGCATCTTTTGCCATTAATACGATACGCCTGCCAAGAATGCTGGCTGGACTCTTTGCTGGTTTTGCATTTGGTATTGCTGGCTATGTGTTTCAAACGATGCTGCGCAATCCGCTTGCCAACCCTAATGTAATTGGCATTACCTCCGGCTCAAGCGCCGCAGCAGTATTTTTTATTACGGTGCTGCATTCAAGCAGAGCGCTTGTTTCTGTTGCCGCAGTAGTTGGTGGACTCGTAACAGTTGTCGTTATGTATCTATTTTCGAGAGGCAAAGCCTTTTCAATAGGAAGATTAATTCTTATCGGGATTGGCATACAGGCGATGCTTGATGCGGTCATCTCCTATCTATTACTGATTAGCTCGCAGCAGGATTTGCCAGCCGCAATCCGTTGGCTCAGCGGCAGTCTTAACGGCGCTCAGATGAAGGAGCTTCTGCCTCTAGTTATCGCGGTCTGCATGCTTACTCCTTTCTTAGTTATACTAGGAAAGCAGCTCAGCATTCTTGAGCTTGGGGAGCAAACTGCATCCTCGCTTGGTGTGGCTACAGATAAAACAAGAGTGGCGCTTATTGTAAGCTCTGTCTGTATGATTGCTATTGCAACTGCTACTACTGGACCAATAGCATTTGTCTCCTTTCTTGCAGGGCCAATCGCAAATCGATTAGTAGGAATCGGCTTCTCCAATCTTATTCCTGCAGGTCTTGTTGGCGTAAATTTGGTGTTGGCAGCAGATTTAATCGGGCAGTTTGCATTTGAGTATAGATTCCCGGTCGGTGTTATAACGGGGATACTTGGTGCACCTTATTTGATCTATTTGCTAATCCGGATGAATCGAAAAGGAGAATTATAATGAAACCTACTCATGTTTTTCAAGCGGAGCAGCTCGTTGCCGGCTATGATCATAAAACGATTATCCAAGGGATCGACCTTGTCATTCCCAGCAATAAAATCAGCATTATTATCGGCGCCAATGGCTGTGGCAAGTCTACCCTTCTTAAAACATTGGCACGGCTTATTAAACCGATATCAGGAAAAATAACGCTAGATGGTAAAGCTATCGGCAAAATTCCACCCAAGCAATTGGCACGTATTGTTGGACTGCTGCCTCAATCGCCAATCGTTCCTGAGGGTATATCCGTTGCGGATTTGGTGGGGAGAGGCAGATTTCCTCATCAAACATTACTAAGAGGCTGGACGAAAAAAGACTCAGAAGCGGTTGCCGAAGCAATGGCGATTATGAACATTACAGAGTTTGCGAATCATAACATTGACGAGCTGTCAGGCGGGCAAAGACAGCGGGTATGGATCGCAATGGCGCTCGCTCAGCAAACCGACATCTTATTTCTTGATGAGCCAACCACCTTTCTCGACATTACGTATCAAGTCGAAATTCTTGACCTGCTTACCGACTTGAATCGCAAACACGGAACGACTATTGTAATGGTGCTGCATGATATTAATCTTTCAGCTCGCTACGCAGATCATATATTCGCACTCGATAAAGGCAAGCTTGTTACAGAGGGTGAGCCTTCCAAGGTCATTACAAGCGACATGGTTAAACACATTTTCGGGCTTGACTGCACCGTCATTGAGGACCCGCTATCAGGCTCCCCTTTAGTCGTACCTAAAGGCCGCTACCATATTGGCTCTTGATGAAGCAGTCTGTACGCTACAATAATAAGCCAAAAAGAAAAAAGGGCTTGTCCAGAAAGTCAGTGAATGCTGACAATTTGAACAAGCCTTCTTTTTTGTTTGTGATTATTCAGCAGCTCCGAGTAACGATTTCTTCTAGTCGCTTTTGCGTCTCATATATACGCTTCGCTCTACAAAACCAAGGGACTTCCAAAACTGATAGCCGCGTTCATTATGATGCAAAACCTCAATATCAAGGCTCTCACTATTTAAATGATTAAGCAAGCTTTCAAAAGCTGCCGTTCCATAGCCCATTCGTCTGTGCTCTCTGCAAATGAAAAATTGTCTCAAATAGAGCGGCTGCCTGCTATGATCAACTAGCGCGTAGCCAATGACCACAGCCCGATCCTCAAACGTATAAGCAATATAGTCATTTGCTATAAAAGATCGCATTCTTTCCTTCAATTGTGCCGCATTCATCGTATTATCATGCTGCTCATCCTCAATTAGATGCTTATTAAGAACAGCCAGCATTTCCAAATCTGCTTCGGTGCATACTCTTATTGCAAGCTGCTTCATGACACTCCCTCCTTCCTAAGACCTTTATAGCGAATCCAAACGCCGCTTATTTAACAGCATTAAAAATAATGCACATAAAATAGTGCCATATAGTAACGGAGCTGCAAGCGCAAGCAGCTTTGAAGCGAGCGTTGCGTCCTCAAAATGAAACAGAAGCTGAATGATTTCATCCAAAGGAGGAAGCAGCCACTTGAGCGGCTTCAAACTATCAGGAAGCTCTTTTTCAAGCGGACTTACGCAAAAAGCAACTACAATCACAAGGCTCAGTGATAAAAAAGAAGTCGTGCGTGAGCGTACCAGCTTGGAGCTAAACCAGCAGGCAAGTGTAATGCCAAGCCAACTGCCTGCAAGATGATATAAAAGTGACAACGTGAGCTCGTCCAATCCAGCGACTCTATCAAACTTATTAAACAAAGCAGGATACAGCACTGCAAATAACGCAAGCGGCAACGTAAATAGCCAGCTATAAAGCAGCTTGCCGAAAGTTGTACGTATAAAGCTGCCGGCATGCAGCATAGTTACAGCCTCCTGGCTCGGAGCTTCAATATCCATCATACTGTAGCTTATCGCAGCAGAAATAACAAATAGAAAAGATATCGAGAACGAATAGCTTTCCATTACCGGATTTGGTACAACCATATAGATAAAGGTAATGCCAAAAAGAAAAATAAACACAGGCGGGCCAAAGCGATATGAACGAATATAGCAGGAATGCAAATAGGAAAGTAACGCGATCACTTGGCAACCTCCTTTCGCTGCAAGCTAATCATTTCGATTTTCTGCTGCACCATTTCGCTCATCAATGAATAATAGTCCTTTTGCAGCACGATAGCTGTCATTAATCCATGGCGCTCCTTGCTCCAGACGACCTCTGGAAATAGATGCGTAAGATGCTGAAGCTGCTGCTCAGAGAGCTCGAGAAGCAGTTCAAATACAGCGCCTTTCTCTACTGACTTTTGAGCCGCAGCCACTGAGGAAAGCTGAGAAGAATGTAGTGCTGCTGCTTGCATGTTCGAGTTCTCCAGACGTCCTTGCTTAATCCAAAAGGTCGTGCCTCCCAGCTCGCTCGCAAGCAGAGTGTCATGAACGGCAGCTAAAATTGACGTGCCTGCTGCTTTAATTTGCTGTAAAGAAGAAAGCAGATGCTGCACGGATTCCTTGTCCAAGCCTGATAGTGGCTCATCCAGCACTAACAGCTCGGGATCGTGAAGCGTAGCTTGCATGAGGTTGACCTTTTGCAGCATCCCTTTTGAAAAATGCGTCATTTTCAAGCTTTTGCTCTGCTCCAAATTGAAAAATGCATGAAGCTGCTCAATACGAGTCTGCAGCTGCTCCTTCGGCATCCTCGATAATCTGCCCATATGAGTCAAGTATTCCGTTGATGTCATGCGCAGCCTAGCCAAGTGATCGGGAGCATAGCCGATTACAAGCTTGGCGTGTGCCAGTTGCCTTTCGCCTGCGGTAAACGGAATTAAGCCAGCGACAATTTTTAGCAGCGTGCTTTTTCCTGAGCCGTTGCTCCCTCTAATCATGATGCACTCACCCTGCCTAAGACTGAGTGAAATATTAGACAAAACCTCTCGACTGCCATATCGCTTCGATATTTTCTTTAACGTTATTAACGAATCGCGATTCATCCCTTTACCACCTTAACCAATTTCTGTCCTGGAACGCTATACCTCTCATACTAACATAGCTAAGATCTTATGAAAATTTATGAAGACAAAAAGCTAGCTAATGTTAGTTTCTTTCTAGCAAAAATTAGGCTATTCTAGTTTATAGAAAGCTTAGGATGTGAAAAAGATGAATCGTTTAATTGCTATAATGCTTCTTACTTTAGTGAGCTTGCTTATTGGGGCTTGCTCTGCTCAAAATGCGCCATTCCATGCATAGGAAACCAAGAGAAGGAAAGCTGGATTGGGACAATATTGAGGCTGCAGGCGTGGAGGATGAGCTTGTTGAGACGATCATTTCCTTGTTCAAGACAGTGGAAGCCAACGACTATGAGGCTCATTCCGCGTTTATGTACGATCCAAGCACAGCCGATTTATCGCTTATTGGGCCATATATTTTAGCAGTGACCAAGCTGGAAGCAGATCAATCGCGCCTATCTGCTGTCATTGATGAGTACAGCTTATCTGAAATTTCAACTGATGTTGAAATTGTGAAAATTACAATGCTAACCTCCAGCACAGATGGAGAAAGCTCATCTTCTTTCGACTTTGTGTTTATTAAAACAGACGGACAGTGGAAGCTTTATAAAATTCAATAGGTATGCAGGAAAATAAACGATAATGCTAGACACCCCAGAAATGGCTGAGCAAACAATATGAGCGAAAGCTCTTGTAAATATAAAGCCATAAATGTTATTATCTATATGTAAATAAATATATTATTATATTTATGGAATTGCATAGCGTACTTTTGCGTATACTGCAAAAAGGAGCCGTGCGGTAACACGACTCCCTCTGCAATAGCCGCTTTTAAGGGCGGTAGGCTTTAATCTGGAATATAGATCAAATAGACCGATTCCTTCCTGGGGCGGTCTATTTGTCTTTCGAGGACAGTATCATCACAATAAGCGTACCAAAGGTAAGCATTAATATTAGTGCTTCAAAAACTGTCATCAGGCATCCCTCCCTTCTGTAGAGAGGTAGCCGACCGCCCAAATAAGCCTATTCTATTGCTGCGTTGATTATAGCATGTCAGCATTGTTGTTGAATAGATTAAACTTTGGCGTATCACAAACAAAAAACGAAAGTCCCCAGCTTAGGCGGGCTTTCGTTTTTTCACGTCTTATCTCCGTTCTTCCCGGTACTGGCCCGGCGTCATGCCAACCTGCTTGCGGAAGGAGCGAATGAAATTGGCGGAGTTATTGTACTGCAAGCGCTCGGCAATATCGGCAACCTTCATATCGGATTCGCTTAGCCATTTCTTAGCGATATCGATCCGATACTGCATCAAATACTCTCCGAAGTTAATCCCCGTCTCCTGCCGGAAAACACGACTCACATAGTGCGGATGATAATTAATGCGGGCGGAGCATTCTTCGAGCGTTAGCTCCGAGTCAAACTCTCTTGTGATCATATCGATAATTGCTTCCGAAATTTGCTTGTATTGACACTCTCGCCGCTTGCCCAGCTCCTGAACATACGGATGTACAAAATGCGTCCAGAACCAGCTCTCGATCTCTTCAATATTTCTAAGCTTGGACAAGGACTGCAGCAAAGAGGCTTCATCCTGCGAAATGTTGTCCATCGGAAGGCTTAATTCCTGACCAAACTTAAGAAGATCTACGAATAGACGCATTAACGACAGCTGGTAATCCCGATGCTGCTTTTGCGGCTGGAACAACTCCTCGATAAATTGGCGCAAGGCTTGCTCAGCCTGCGACACACTCCCCGATCTGATCGCGTCGAGCAGCGTCTGCTCGCCCATATAAGGATATCGGTACCAGTCGACCTTCTGCGGCTGCACATCCTCGATAAATAGAATGGATTCCTGGCCAAGCCCGACCCTGTACTTCAACGCTGTCATCGCTTCATGCTGCGCCTGCTGCGTTTCCTCGAAGGAGCTGAACGTTCGGCTGATGCCGATGCTCACTCTAATATCCAAATATTGAAGAATCGCCTTTTGAATCTGATCAGCGAGGGAAAAGATATGGTGCTTGAATGCCGAGCCGTCCACTGACGAGCCGACGATTGTCACCTGGCTATCCGATTTTACAATCGGCACCAGCCTTTGTTCCACAGGCACGAGCTCACCAACAATATTGTTAACCGCGAACATCAGCAAATCGCGATTGGCCTCTTCATATCTCGTATCCTTCAGACTGTCGATTTGAATTGCAACGACGCACATAGAGCGCCAAGGCTGCTCCAAGCCGAACAAGCCAAGCTTCTCCTCAAATGCGGTCGGCTTAATCGTGCCGCTAAACAGTTTTTGCACGAAAAACTCCTTCAGCTGCGCCTGCTGCCCTTTAAGCTCATCCAGCATAATCGATTGATTGCGGATCAAATAATTAACGCCTTCGCCAATGACCTGCAGTTCTCCGCTTGGCTTGCTTCCGTCAGCTACAGAAGGCATGCCCATGAGCTTGTGATAAATCGTTTGAATCGGTCCGTACATTTTTTTTGAGCCGAACCAGGCCAGCATGAGCGTGACCAGCATAATCCCCAAGCAGACGAAGATCGTCAACCAGCCTATTATTCTATTTTCTTTATTGATCAGTTCATTGGAGGCAATCGAAACATAATACCAACTATTATAGGACGACTTCCGATAGGTAACGGTAACCTTCTCTCCCTCGAACCTCGCTGTGTACTGTCCGGTCGCCTCCTGCGAGTGGAGGAGCTTCTGCAAATAAGGCTGCTCCGCCAAGCTCGTTCCAACCAGATTCTGATCGCCATGTATAATAACCTGCGACCGATCGTCCATTATAAAAGCGCTTCCCAAATTCCCGTCGATTACTCCGTTAAGCTCTCGCAGGGCATCAGAAGAAAGGACTACACAGATCACGCCTGTTGGATTTGGCGAATTGAAGGGATATTTTTTTATAAAGTAGATCGCATGCTCATTTCCAACTGCATGACCCGGCTCACTCGTCCAGAATGAGCCTGCGGCGAATTTGGCATAGGCTTCAAGCTGTGGCTTGAATGCAGGCAAGCTGTAGTCGTTAACCCCACTGCTCGAAATGATCCATTGCTTGCTTAAGCTGTAAAGAAACACATCCTTAATGCCGCGCTCATAGGTTTGTATCAAGGAGATTCCATTGTACAGCTCATGCACCAGCTGAAAATCTTCATTGGTGATCTCCTTGTCGAACACGCTTGTCACAACCGGAGATTGCAGCAGCTGTGTAGCTGAATTATCGATTGTTCTAAGCGTCTGCTCGACTCGCAGCTGGGTTTGCTGCAGCAGCTGCGTATTGCTCTCGTTTACTTTCGCTTGTACGATGCGAGAGGAATTATAATAAGCAAATGTCCCTAGCAGCAAGACGGGAATCGTGCCGATTACGATCGACAGTATCATTAACCTTAATAAGTAGGACGAAGAACGAAAACTCATAGCCCCTCCCAATCGTTATTCACGATAATAATACAAGTCTACATGAAAATGGGATTGCTAACCATCCATTTTTTATTGCATGCCGGCCCTTGCGCCTAACGATATTGTCTTCAGCTTATTGTGGCAGGAAGCTTGAGTTATTTTCGTTGACCGTCAGGAGCTATCAAGTTGTAAACAATCATTTCAACCTATTGCTGTCCTAATTTGGCGTATTCCGCATTCATTTCCTCGATAATTTTGCTGCCGCCGCTTTGCAGCCATTTGTCGACCTCGCGCTCCCAATCCTGTTCATTTACTTGACCCATAATGAATTTTACCGTCGCATCTGCAATAATTTTCGAAATTTCCTTACCTTTCTCGATCTCGGTATTGGAAATAAACGGCGAAGCAGGGTTGGAGACTGCAATTGTGGCATTGTCAATAAACAGCTGTGTACTTAGCTGCTCCAGCTCTGTTCCGTAGTTGACCACCTTATCCTGCAGCACCATAAACTGATTGCCGTCTGTAATTTCGGCTCTTAGCTTCTGATCCTCGCTAGGGGTATACGTTCCGTTTTCAATCGTAAACTGCTTGCCTTCAACACCGTATTTCATCAGATTTTGAATGTCCTCCTCGGAAACACGGTCGAAATAAGCGAGAATTTGCTTCAGCTCATCTTCTGTTTGCACACTCGTTTTCGGGATCATATACATGCCCAAAAATCCAGCGCCAGCCCGTGCTCGCTCGCCCTTCGGTCCTGCAATGCGATTAAGCAAATTGATTTTCGCGTCCGGCATAATTTTCTTAATGTTGTCCTCAATGCCTTTGCCGTCCAGCATATTGTCGATCCATAGGCCGGCCTGGCCTTTATTCATAACCGAACGTCCATCCTGAACAATGGCAAAATCTTTATTCATAATGTTCTCATCATACAATCGCTTGTAAAACTTCATCGTCTCCATATAAGCTTCCGTCATATGAGCTGGCACCAGCTGTCCGTCTATAAGCTCCCATTCATTAGGGCCGCCCATATAAACCAGAATGTCTTTAAACCCGGCTATGTTGTTTCCTTGCATCCCTACTGCCAAGCCAATCGTATCCGGCTTGCCGTTTTTGTCTGGATCATCTGTTGTAAAGGCTTTCAGCACATTGTACAGCTCGTCAATTGTTTTAGGCGGCTGCATACCCAAATTATCGAGCCAGTCCTGACGAATCATTAGGCCAAAGCGCGAAAGATCCCTTTCCCGATACACGCCGTAAACTTTTCCATCAATCGACACATTCTGCAAGACGACATCAGACATTCTGCTCAGATTCGGATAGCTTTCCAGGTAAGGTCCGATCTCCCAAAACATGCCCGAGCGGACTGCATTCACAATATAGGAAGCCTTCGGTTCAAGCGCAACAAATGTTTTCGGCAGCTCGCCGGATGCAATGGTGGCGCTAAGCTTGTCGGTATAGGTAGATGATGGCACCCAGGACACCGTTAGCTCCGTATTCGTTTTTTCTTCCAGCAATTGAAGCACGGAGCTGTTAGCAGGCATCTGCTCTGGATTGTAGGATGGCAGCATCATCGTGAGCTCAAGCTTCCCTTGCTTCGCTCCCTCATTGCCACCCGCTGCAGGTTCCTTTTGCGCACAAGCGCTTGCTAGCATCGTTAAGACAACTAGCAAGGCGGTTACTTTTCCAATCGACTTTTTCATCTTAAATCCTCCCCTTATCATTTTACTTTATATGATCAACCCTTAACCGAGCCCAGCAGTACCCCTTTGGCGAAATGCTTTTGCAAAAATGGGTATACCAGCAGGATCGGCAGAGTAGATACCACGATCACAGCCATTTTGACAGACTGCTCTGGCGGGGTGACGTAATCAGCCTCCATTGCGGTAGAATCTCCAACTCCACCTGAGGCCAGGATGACAATTTGTCTAAGAAGAACTTGAATCGGCCATTTTGTATTGTCATTAATGTACAGAATGGCGTTGAAGAAGGTGTTCCAGTGACCGACGGCATAAAATAACGAGAATGTAGCAATCGCCGGCATCGATAATGGCAGTACAATGCGAATAAAAATGCCTAAATCGTTGCAGCCGTCGATCTTGGCAGACTCCTCCAGCCCGTCCGGCAGCTGCTGAAAAAAGTTTCTAATAATGATGAGGTTAAAGGCGCTGATTGCGCCTGGAATCATTAACGACCAATACGAGTCGATCATCCCTAGCTGCTTGACAACAAGAAAGGTAGGAATCATCCCGCCGCTAAACAGCATCGTAAACACAACCATTAGCAAAATCGGCTTGCGAAAATCCATATCCTTTCGCGCCAGCGGGTATGCCATCAAGCAAGTAAAGAAAATATTGATCAGCGTCCCCACGACTGTAATATATATCGTTACCGCCAGGCTTCTGACAAGCGTCTGGGTAGAAAAAATATATTTGTAGGCATCGAGCGTAAACTCTGTCGGGAATAAAATAAATCCACGCAGCAGCAGCTCCTTCTGAGTGGCGAACGACCCGGCAATGACATAAATAAACGGGATCACGGTAGCCAATGCAAAAGCAATCAGCAGCGAGATGTTTAAGGTATCAAAAATTCGGCTGCCCCAGCCAGACTTAATGTGCATGTTCATTCATCCTCCACTTCTAATAGATGCCTTCTTCTCCGAATTTTTTAGCCAGGTAGTTGGATACAACGACAAGGAACAGCCCTATAATTGACTTGAACAACCCGACCGCCGTACTAAAGCTGTACTGCCCCTGGCTGATCCCTACAGAATAGACGTACGTATCGAATACCTCTCCGACATCGCGATTCATTGCGTTGAGCATCAGGAAAATTTGCTCGAAGCCGGTATCAAGAAAGCTTCCCAGCCTTAAAATGAGCAAAATAATAATTGTGCTGCGGATTGCAGGCAGCGTAATATGCCATAGCTGGCGCAAACGATTCGCCCCGTCAATCCGAGCCGCTTCATACAGCTGCGGATCAACGCCGGCAAGCGCTGCCAGGAAAATAATTGTGCCCCAGCCTGTTTCCTTCCATATCACCTCTAATGTAACTACGGTCCTAAACCAGTCATTGCTGATCAGGAAATTGATTTTTTCGCCGCCGAGCCGTACAAGCAGCTCATTTACAATTCCGCCTTCCGTCGTTAAGAAGATGTAGGCGATGCCAACAACGACGACCCAAGACATGAAATGAGGAATGTAGACCAGCGTTTGGATCGTTCGCTTCAAAAATTCAAACCGTAGCTCATTCAGCATAAGCGCGATAATAATGGGCAGCGGAAAGAAAAACAATATGTTGTACGTTGCCAGAATAAGTGTATTGCGAAACAGCATCCAAAAATTAGAATCGTTAAATAACCGTTCAAAATGCTTCAGTCCAACAAATGGGCTGTCCCAAAATCCTAGAAAGGGCTGATAGTCTTTAAATGCGATAAATATTCCGTACATGGGCCAATATTTGAAGATAAGAAAATACAATAGCCCCGGGAGCAGCATAATATACAGCCATCGGTTTCGGATCAGTCTGCCGAGCAGGATCGACGGTGACGCCGCCGTGTTTCGCATGGCCCGAGCCTTCATACTTTTTAACATTTCGCTTCCTTCCTTTCGTATTCCCAGCATATTTCTGGAACTGTAGCCCCATCATAGCGAAGGCATCGATTACCGTCGATAGTCCTCACTTGTTCATCTCACTGGACAAAGGCTATTCCTGCTGCCAATTACGGCAAATAGTCATTACTTGCTCGAATAGTCACTTGATGATATGCAGCAAAATCCAAGCAGGCAGCGCTAAAAAGCACAAAAAAACGCATGTCCGTGATCAGGACCATGCGTTTTTTTGTGCTTCAATTATCAGTATGTTATTTGCGCCTTACGCTGTAATACCTCATTGCGCGTGGCACACCTTGGATTGCCAAAGCTCCACGATATATGAGCTCTCGTAGTCTGTATTCAAAGTAAAGGTCGCCCACATACTGATCACAGTATCCGAGCGCCTCGCCAATTACTCTTGCTGCTTTAATAAAGTCACGATTTTGCCGAGAGGCATGCAGCTTGTCCACTGTCTCCAGCAAATAAGCATCGTAGTAATGCTCGTCGACGTTTCGTATCTGTTCGCCATCCCATATACGCAGCACATCCCGATGATTGGCGAGCGTTAACCATTCATGCTCCAGCAGTTGTCTCGTTTCTAAGGTTATTGCTTCGATATTGGCGATTTCCCGAAAAACAGCTTGCAGCTTTTCCGGAGGAATTTCGCCTGCATGCAAATAATTGATGTACCGGTCAGCAGTGTTAAATGTTGCTTCACATGCTGCGGCTGCATTAAACAGGACGATGCGATTAGGTTTATCCCGCAGCAAATAAAGAGCATAGCGCAGCCCTGCCTGCTCATGCGCATTGTTCCCGCTCCATACAACAATCGTTGCCTCAGCCGGAATACGATTGATTTGCTCCGTTATTTTCTGATCGTAGACGGAATCATAATCATCGACATCGACCTCAATGTTGATATGATCTCGAAACCATTCCGCTCTATAGGCCCTGCCCGCCTCCTCATGAAGCTGCCATAGAGGACCGATAGAAAATTGTTCTCGAAACACGATCATTTTATTCGTATCTGCTAATCCCAGCTGCTTGATCGCCATCTTCAAGCTGCCGGCAGCAGAATCACCGAACACGATATGCACCTGCTCAGCAGTTTCATTTGGCTCCCATATCGAGACGCGAGGATGAGGAACTAGCAGCTTCTCATACAACTCTCTTAAGTTTGTATAGAGATCTACTTTTTCACCTTTCGCTTCCACCATATCCAGCTGCAGCTTGATGATTGTAAGCAGCTGCTGTGCTTCCTGCAAGGATAGTCCGTTGATTGCCTTTCTAATTTCTAACTGTTTATCCACTCGCTCTACCTGCCTCTCACTCTCTAATCAAGCTCTTCGACTGGGTCGTACTCGCCATCCAGTATCATATCAAGGTACTTGCCTGGCGATTTGCGGAATGCTTTCCAGGTTACTTTATTCAATATGGCGAGTGTACGATGCTCAACATCATATGTGCCGAGAGCTTTTTTAGCTGGAACCCACACCAGCATGCCGTAAGAATCATACCCGTCTGTATCTGCCAGCAAGTTGATAAGGCGTAATCCAGCAAAGGTTGCCTCCGTCACATCATGAACAGAGCAGTAAACCACATAATCGAGGTGCTTCGAGTCGGCTAGCTCTACCCTCTGTCTTTCTTCCCCAAGATCTTGAATGATGCTTTTCGGGAGCTTCATGCGCTTAAGCTCATCTATTTTGGCATCATAATTATGCAAGTCCTCCGGCTCATAGGATGAGATAAGCTCCGCTATCTCCTTATGATTGACTCTGGCAATATGTACGGCTCTTTCTCCGTAATGATTTTTCAAGCGGGTATCGGCGCCATTCTCAAGTAAATATTGGACGACCGACAAATGCCCATAGGCTGCCTTATGAAGCGGTGTATACGAATAATCAGGGTGATCATCAAAGCTTTGATAGTTAATATTGACCCCAGCTTGGACCAGCATTTTTACGAGCTCCAAATTGCCATGAAACGCTGCCGTTTGCAGCGCTGTTCCTCCGTGAGCCTGCAAATCGATCCCTGCGCTCAACAAGTACGCAACGACCTTCTTATTGTTATCGTACGCTGCCGTCCATAGCGCAGACACCCCTGTATGCGTGACTGCGTTAATATCTGCCCCTCGATCAAGCACATATTGGATTTCATGAAGCTTCCCACGCATAGCCGCCATTACAATAGACGGATGACCGGGATAATTTAAGCTCTCGCCATGTTCAATAAATAGTTTTACGATTTCAAAGCTGTACTTCTTGCGATAGGTCCATGCGCGGGAAAGATACGTCCCCTGACCAGGGACAGGTGTAAGATCAAACCCGTTTGCTAGTAGAGATTTTACCGCTTCCACATCATTTCGCTCTATTGCATCGTCCATTACTGGGTCAAAATAACTCAGCAGACTCACCCCGATTCATTACTATTGTAGCCTCTACATAACATATGCCTGTTGTTCACCTCACAGACTTCTGTCCAAGCTACTCTTTTTTAATATTGTATCAATTGTTGGTAGCGAGGGAAAAGGATATATAGTACTAAAAGCAATCTCATAATTGTTGCGATGCAAAAAACAGTACCTTAAGTTGGATAAGAACTAAGGTACTGTCTTCGTTATTATTGCAGCTGCTGCCGAACATCTGCTGGCAAATCCTCAAAGCTTATTTCCTCCCAATGTGTAACACCCCGCAGCAGCGTATGATAGAGCTGAATATATGCACCCTCCCGCAGTTGCTTGCCTGCTGAAAACTCCAGCTTCTTTTCCTTGCCTTTCTCGTTATAGGCCGTCAATTCGTAGCCATAACGTCCATTCGTATCCTGCACGCCTTGACCAGCGACCACCGTATAATAGATTTTCTTTCCTGCGGGATTTTCAGGTGTCAGTTTATCCGGTGTAAAGAAGAACATCCACAGCGATGCTACTATAATGACCACAAGCCCCAAAATCGCAAATATTGTTCTTTTCATGTTGCAATTCCCCCTTAAATAAATTAGGATGCCGCGGCTCCTTTAACCTTTAAGCGGCGTATAGCCATTGAAGAAAACAGAATAATAAAGACCACATTCATCGACCAAAACAGTATGTTTTGCGTGTCTGTCAGTTTATCCTGACTCAGCACACCCATTCCTATCGTTAGCAGCGAAAACGGGAAAAACAGACCTACTTTAATAATGTACATGCCTAGCCCAACAAACACCGCGCACAAGCTTATGCCGATAGGCGTTGCGAAGCTGCGAATCCGCAATGACAAGCCCAATTGCAGTGCTCCGATAGACAGGGAAGCAAACCATCCGCGCAAAGCCCAGCCTACCGTTTCTAAAGGAAAGGGCTCCGGTATCGAGAACAAGATGCCTGCAATCCAGTAAAGTCCCATGAACAGCGCTTGCGCAAAAAGGATTAACATGCTGACGACAAACAATTTGGCAAGAAATACACTGGAGATCGATACAGGCGCAGTCAACACAATATTCCAATTGCGATTTAGATGCTCGAGCCTGCACATATAGGAGCAGCAAATCGCAATCAGGATGGGCAGGAAAAACTCGCCATAAAACAGACTGACCTGAGTCCACAGGCTATACCAGCCATTTTGCAGAGCCTCCTGATTGAAATAATAATTGGCACAGCCGATCAGCAGACTTATGATCGGAAGCACTGCGAGCACAAGAACAATTCGGGAATGCCGAAGCTTAAGCCATTCAGCGGAAATACTTTGTTTCATCAGCTTTCCTCCTCAGATTTCCTGCCGGTTCACATGGATATTTCCGGCGATATAGAACAGTACGATCATCCCGAGTACAGCCAGCACAAGCCCTGAGTTCATCGGCTGTGTAATATAAGAGCTGGAGCTTTCGGCGTATTGAAAGGCAACCGGGTTCAGATCAGTATAGTAGGACCAAATAAATAAATGCCGTATACCTGAAGGAAATAATCCGGCGGTCATGCCAATAAAACCGCCCAGCATGCCAAGGCATAGCGCAAAGGCCTGGTTTTTGACAGCCATAGATATCCACTGCTGAAGTGCCGTAACTGCAAGTGTCGCCAGCATCGTCCCGCCAATAAAGTGGATTAGCCCTTCAACAGGCAGACCACCTGGAAAATGATTAATTAGTCCAAAGGCAATCATTAGCAAAGTCTGCGCAAGAATGCCGTATAAAAGCAAGCTGTTGGCGCATAAATATTTCGCTGCATAGAGACGGCCACGGCTCACATTGGTCGCAACAAGCATTTTCCAAGTTGATCCTTTATGCTCCATATCGCAAATTCGGGAGACGACAATAGCCGATATAATGGGCATAAAAAGGCCGTTCATCGAGGCTATACTAAATATGATCGACTCCCAGACGGCATGATCCGAATTGCGGGCTATCGACATGCTGGTCGACAGGAAGGCCCACATCATCTCGGCAGCAAGAAAAAGAAGAATCATAATCCATATCTTTTTGCGGCGGATTTTAAAGTACTCCAGTCCAAATGTTTTGATCACAGGCTTCGCTCCTTTCCCGTTAGCTCCAGGAAAATATCCTCCAGATTTTTGCTTTTCTCTCCGATCCGGGTGACAGGGATGCCGTAGGTGACGAGCAGCCGATTGATCTCCGCCACGTCATCATCCTCAAGATAATCAAAATCGAGCTGGTTGTCGCCTTTCGCCGGGCTATAGCCTTGAGCGAGCAGCAGCCGATGTGCTGTAAGGTTGTCACCCGTTTTCAGATAGATCGAGGATCTGCCTTTTGCACGCAGGCTGTCCAGCTTGCCTTGAAACATCAAATTTCCGTCACTAATAATGCCGACTGAGGTAGCAATTTGTTCAATTTCCGTAAGCAGGTGGCTGGACAGCAATATCGTCATTCCGTAGCGTGCAGGCAGCGATTTAATCAGCTCCCGAATTTCACCAATGCCCGCAGGATCGAGACCATTTGTCGGCTCATCAAGAATGAGCAGCTTGGGGAAAGCAAGCAGGGCCATTGCGATGCCTAGCCGCTGTTTCATTCCGAGCGAATATTGCTCCGCTTTTTTGTTCTTATGATTTTCGAGCCGTACAATCCGCAGCGCCTCATCTACATTGCGATCTGGCACGTTCCGCAGACGCTGCATCACCCTCATATTTTCAAGCCCTGTCAGATGTCCATAGTAGGAAGGTGATTCGATTAGCGACCCGGTGCGCATTAAAATAGATGGTCGGCTTTTACTGAGACTTTCCCCGAAAATTTTAATGGACCCTTCAGACGGCTTGATTAATCCGAGCAGCATTTTTAATGTTGTAGTTTTACCCGCTCCGTTAGGGCCTAAAAATCCGTAAATTTCTCCTTCCTCCACGTGAAGATCAACCCTATTGACGCGGTTTTTATCTCCGTATGTTTTAGTTAAGCTTTTGGTTTGCACAATTGCAGTATCACTCATCCGAAAAGTCAGCTCCATTCCAGTCATTTAATATCGTTTCCCTTGAGTTAAACTGTAATGGATGTGCCTTACCGCTATCTAAAGACAACCTTACAGCAACCTTAAATTGATTTGCTAAAACGCAGAGCGCCCTTTTGTTCATGTATAATAAAAGTGGGTGACGCAAATGGAAAATATAAAAAACAAAAAAATATTAATCGTTGATGACGAACCGGAAATTAGAATGATGGTTGAACGATTTCTTAGAAAAGAAGGCTTTTTTCGCATATATACCGCAATCGACAGTGCTTCAGCTTTGTCGATTTGCCGTGCAGATAAACCGGATATCGCCATTCTTGATGTGATGCTGCCCGATCGAGACGGATTTTCACTGCTGTCGTCGATCAGACAGTTTTCGCAAATGCCTGTGCTTTTTCTTTCTGCCCGAGGAGAAGATGAAGATCGATTGCTGGGGCTGGGCTTGGGAGCAGATGATTACATCGTGAAGCCTTTTCTGCCGCGCGAGCTGCTGCTGCGATTGACAGCTATTCTAAAGCGTGTCTACTCCTCTCCCTTAGCGGAGCGTTTGGCTGTCTTCCAATTAGGGGAGCTGACGATCGATCTGGATAGTGCTATCGTGCGAAAGGATGAGGAGGAGCTGCCACTAACGGCAAAGGAGCATGCCATTCTCGCCAAGCTGTACGAAAATCGCAATCGAATCGTCACCAATGACGCCTTATGTCAGGCTGTTTGGGGTGACGACAGCTACGGCTATGAAAATACATTGATGGTGCATATAAGGCGGGTACGCGAAAAAATCGAGTCTGTGCCTTCTAACCCAACCCATCTCCTCACTGTCAGAGGACTGGGCTATAAGCTGCTGGTGAAGGAGAATCGTTAAGTGGATGGAATAATTCGCATATTGCGTCGTTTTGTTGCAGCGACCATCTTGATCTCGATATTTCTGCTAATTTTCAACTTTATACTGCTGGGTACGCTAGTATTTGCGGAAATTAATCAGCGACCTTCTCCAGAAGGAGTTGTTGGCAAGGTAGCAAAAGGCTTAACGATGCAGGGAGGCAGCTACAGCTTGGATGCCGATGCCGCAAAGCTGCTGCAAGACAATCAGGCGTGGGCCATGCTGCTTGGGGAGGATGGCCGCGTGCAATGGCAGCATCAGCTGCCTGATGATGTCCCGCGAGCCTATAACTTGATCGATGTAGCCAAATTTTCGCGCTACTATTTGATGGATTATCCGGTCTATATATGGGAGCATGAAGGCGGCTTAATCGTGGTGGGATATCCAAAAAGCGGCTACGTAAAATATCAATTAAACTTTCTTTCCGAGTGGATTAGCTCATTACCGGTGCGGCTGCTTTGGCTGCTGCTCATTAATATAGCAGTGGCGTTGCTTGTTTCTATCGTAATTGGAACGCGGCTTATAAGGAGGCTGCGCCCTCTTTTGGATGGCGTCCACAAACTTGCAAGAGAGCAGGAGGTTCAGTTGGACAGCAAAGGAATATTTGGCGATTTAGCTCAAAGCATTAATAAGACGTCGACCGTGCTGCAGCATAAAACGGCTGCTTTAAAAGTACGGGATGAAGCACGCTCCAACTGGATCGCCGGGATTTCGCATGATATCCGTACGCCGCTTTCGATGGTGCTTGGCTACGCAAGTGAAATGGAGGACAATCCTGAGCTGCCAAGCGAACAGAGACAGCAAGCAGGCATAATACGAAGCCAAGGCGAAAAATTGCGCTCTCTGGTGAGCGACCTGAACCTGGTCTCCATGCTCGAGTACGACATGCAGCCGTTGCATATAAAGCCCGTTCGGTTATCAGTGTTGGCGAAGCAGGTTGTCGCAGATTTCTTGAATAATGGGCTGGATGAGCGATATGAGATCGACATAAAGCTGGCCGATGAGGAGATTCAGATTCATGGAGATGAGAAATTGCTGCTTAGAGCAATCAGCAATCTTGTGCAGAACAGTGTAAATCATAACCCGCAAGGCTGCAGCATCATGCTGGAAACCTCTTTATCCAGGGACCGTGCCCGATATCGCCTCATCGTAAGTGATACGGGACGCGGCATCCCGCAAGAGCAGCTGGCTGAGATCACTGAGCTGCCTTATTCATCAAGAAGAAAGAAGCCTGTCCACAACGGGCATGGTCTAGGGCTGCCGATGGTTGCAAGAATTGCAAGGGCGCATCATGGCAGCTTAATGCTGGATAGCAGCCCAGAGCAGAAAGGGCTGGTAGCAGTTATGGAGTTTCCCGTGCAAGCGCCGTAAATCATTGTTCAAAAAGCATGGCTTTGCTAGCAGCGTATTGTGCAGTAGCGAAGCTGTGCTTTTTGAGCTCTGTAAGAGAAACAGCATTACTAAGATCCACTCTTATATTGTTCAATAAGTTTTTGGGCGATTTCTAACGGTTTTATATTGTCCATAAAAGGAATTTCCTTAATATTAACCCAAGTAGGAATGTACTTTCCCTTTTCAACAGAAGAAAATTCCTCACCTTTCCCCGTGCCAAAATCTCCGCCTATTATTGTTGCTATAAAATAGTATTCTTCAGACCCGTTAAAGTTATATTTATAGAACAGCTTATCGATAACGATATCAACCCCTAATTCCTCTTTTATTTCTCTAATATCTAGTAAAGTAATTAATGCAAAGGGTAAAGAACATGTTCATTTCATTGTTCGATTTCATCGTTGTACTGTTGTTCCGTGCCAACAAAAAAGGAATTAACCTCGGCATCTTTAGTCGTGCCATCGGGAAACTTTATCGTCTTTGTTCCCATAGATTGGCCTTGAATCATATCTGTTCCTATTTCAGTCCGCGTACCGTGCTTATCCTTAACATAGAACAGCATAAGGCCAGATGTTGGTGGACTGGATGTGAAAAGTATCCCCTCTTCCGGAATTTCATGTAAAAAAGCTTTTCCTTCCATGGGCAGTGCTGGGCTGTCTTGTTGCTCATACACAACTCGAACCCAACCTGAATATCCATTTGGCATCACAAATATATGGGTTTTCTGCTTATTGATCCCGATTGTCCCAATCGCAATTGCAGCAATAATGATCACTGCAAACACGATAAGATAAATTTTGTAGACTCGCATCATGTTTACACCGCCTTGTTCTTAGCTATTTCAACAGATATTTATAATAAGCCGGGAATTCTCGGATTATTGAGTAAATATCTCTAACTTCAAAAATGTTGGCATGAGCTGAATATACTTCTGCAATATTCACTTTTCTAAACGCTAATTTTGTTCTGGAAATATGAAAATATTGAGTAATAATCATGGCGGAGTCTAGCTCTAACTCATTCATAATTTTGCTTGTATTTTGGGCGGTCATATAGGAGTTGTAGCCGTTATTATCCTCTATAATTTTTTCTGCCGGTATCCCGTTATCTATTAGGTAAGATTTCATAACCTGTGCCTCATCGAAGCCTTCCTTGCCAATCCCACCACTTACAATAATAAACGTAAAGTGGCCCTTGCTATAAAGCTCTACCGCTTTATCCAATCTTGCTTTTAACCGCTCAGAAGGCTGTCCATTAACTTCTACTTTATTTCCCAACACTACAGCAACGTCAACAGGCTTCAATTCATCATTTACCCCATCTATTACGATGAAAGCAGTATGAATGATAAACCATAAACCTAAGCTTGCTGCTGCTACTATTAATAATCGTTTAACGAACACAAGGTTCAATCTCTCACCTTCATTTTCTCAATTTTTGTGTGCACATACTAATTTTGCAAATCGCCCCATCGGTTGATATTGTACATAATTGCTCTGTAAAGAAAATTTGCAAAGTCCTCATTGCTATATTGGCTAAAGTATTCTTTAAACCGTGCATCAGATTGGTAAATGTTGGCAATGCAAGCCAGCAGCTCTGCATCACATGTCATGAATTGCATTAAAAGCTTTTTCCATTGCTCGATTAATTGCTGCACTTCATCGGAGGTGTAAGGCTGATTGGTACAGGATGCAATTTGCTTGAATATTTCCTCCATCTCGGAGAAGCTTTCCTCTTTTTCATCCATAGATAATTGTTCTAACGTTTCATTATATTCTTTATACGCCTCTGTTTCGCCATAAACGAATTTCGCTTCATTGGCATATTGTTCTTTCAATGGCAAAACCGATGTATTGTTGAAGAGTTGCAAATTACTTATATCACTGCCCAAAACGTACTCGTCGAGAGCTGTCATAATCGTTTCCAGCCTCTGTTTTTTCAATAATAAGGCTTGGCTTTGCTGCTTTAATAGCCGCTTCTGCTCTTGCTTGGTCAGCTTTACGATGTCCGCAATTTCCTTCAAGGAAAAATCCAACTCCTTTAGGAACAAAATCGTTTGCAGTTTTTCCAAGCTGCTTAGATCATATAGGCGATACCCTTTTTCCGTCAGATGCGTCGGTTTAAACAGATCAATTCTGTCGTAATAATGCAAGGTCCGAGCTGTAATGCCTGTAATCCGGACAATATCTTTAACCGCTAATAATGGTTTCTTCATCCCAAAATCCTTCTACTTCGTCTAGTATTTGAGCAGCAGGCGTTATCGTTGCCTCAAAGATCGTTTTACCTGTATTTTTTAAGTAATATTGGATTAAATAATATCCGCATGCGTAACCGGCGCTATAAGGCATATTGACCGGTTCGAAGTTTTGCAGTTTTGCGATCTCGTCACCGTAAAGATACGGAGCAAATTTGTCAAAGCCTGTTAATTGCAAATGCTCTCTCAGCACAGGCTTTATGCGTTTGTTTAATGTTTCGGCATCTGTTTTCGTTACCCAAGGGCCGAGCAATTCTTCTCCAAACATAAGCGTAGCATAGTTTTCAGCCAGCCCTTCACTTACAATCAGCTCTCCCAAATTCACGGTGTGATCCCACTGAATAAATTGATAGCGCACATTATGGTTGCATTCATGGGCTAGCGCTGCCTTCATTCGCGGAATCGTGTACTCATTGGGCAAAAGTGTTCCCCAGATAAACCCGGGAATACCCCCAAAGCCGCTATATCCTTCGTTTATTGTGAGGGCACGGTTTTGCGGATTCCCTAATTGCAGGGTGAACAAATATTCGGATACAGGGAGATTAATTCCGTGCTCTATAAATTGCTGGAGGCTTATCCGCACAGCTTCCTCACACTCTGACCAAAATGAATCTGACGAAATCAACTCGATTTCAGATGAGAGCTGCTGGGTAATCTGATCAGGGGAGCGGTGCATCATACTATTAAACACAATAACGTCAAAGCCATTTTCCTCTTCCGCTTTAAACGGAATTTGTTGAATTTGCCATTGTTTCATAAAAGGAGCCATCATGTCGTTTCGGAACAATTCAAGCTTGTCCTCAGGCGAAGCTAAGGCTACCTTTCGATAAATGCGATCTGAGCGTAAAGCTTTTATAATCATTTTCAATCACTCCAAGTAGTTTATAGCGATCATTATGCACTATGACCTAACGTCATAGTCAACCACCTTGAAGGAAAACCAGCCTGCCATTCTCACTCTTATGCCTTGCGAGCAGAAGGCGAGTAAAATACGTCACCATGCATATGCAGAATGTTGTCCCAATTGCCGGGATTGGTCGTGTCTGGCATGCGATGCTCCAGAATCGCCTGATATAGGACCGTTTTTTGCTCCAGATGATCAATGTGCCGTTTGGCTTCTTCGAGCTTGGCGAGCGCCGCTTCTTTATGCTCCATAATAAGCGCATAGCGTTGTGGAATGGTAGTATCTCCTTCGAGACAGAGATCAACGTACCGTTTAATAACCTCAATCGGCATTCCGGATTGCTTGAGGCATTTGACGCCATGCAGCCAGTTGATCGATTCTTCGTCGAACATTCGGATATTATTCTCATTGCGCTGCACGCTTGGCACCAGGCCTTTATCTGTGTAAAAACGAATGGCATGCTCGGTGAGTCCCGTTATCTGGGCGGCTTCTTTGACCGTATACATACGAAATCCCCCTTGAGAAAATAACTTTTGCAAAGTGTCTTGACTTCGTGTAACACGAAGGTTCTAAGCTTATTGTAATGCAAGTCAGCCGCAAGTGGAATCCCCCACTGCTATAGCCCCCGAGTATCCAGGATGCGTGCTGTTTGCCTTTATACATGTAGAAAAATGGGAGGAATTATAATGCAAACCGTAACATTGAACAACGGAGTGAAAATGCCGATTATCGGGATTGGTGTTTACCAAATTCCTGATGCGGAACAATGCGAGAACGCCGTATATGAAGCACTGATGACCGGTTACCGCCTCATCGACACCGCCGCCGGTTATCTGAATGAGGAAGCAGTTGGACGTGCAATTAAGCGAAGCGGTATACCACGTGAGGAGCTGTTCATCACGACCAAGCTATGGGTTCAGGATGCAAGCTATGAGAGTGCCAAGCTGGCGTTTGCCAAATCCTTAAAGAAACTCCAGCTCGATTATCTGGATCTATACCTTATTCATCAGCCGTTCGGCGATTACTACGGTGCTTGGCGTGCAATGGAAGAGCTATACCGCGAAGGCAAGATTAAGGCGATTGGGGTCAGCAATTTTCTGCCGGACCGTTTGATGGACCTTATTGTGCATAACGAAATCGTGCCCGCTGTCAATCAAGTCGAAACGCACCCGTTCTACCACCAGATTGAGAGCGCAGCTTTTATGAAGGAGCAGGGAGTTCAGCACCAGTCGTGGGCGCCTTTTGCTGAAGGACTTAACAACCTGTTTGGGAATGAAGTGCTAGCCTCGATCGCAGAAAAACATAACAAGTCCATCGCACAAGTTGTGCTTCGCTGGCTTGTTCAGCGAGAAGTAGTTGTTATTCCGAAGTCGGTAAAAAAAGAACGGATTGCCGAAAACTTCAACATTTTTGATTTTGAGCTGAGCGCTGATGACATCGAACAGATTTCCACTCTCGATACGCGGGAAAGTCTTTTCTTATCGTACCGCGATCCGGAGGTCGCCAAGATGATGGGCAATTGGAAGGTTGATTTGTAAGCTTTGCTTAAATCTTCGACTCAGCATGGTTACCCGTATCTATTAAGAAAGGACAGGGTTGAGCGTCCCTGTCCTTCTTTTTTATAGCAAATGTCCACCAGAAACTTCAATGTCCTGGGCTGTAACCCAGCCGAAATCATCAGACAACAAGCTCACAATGACCTTTGCAAGATCATCGGGTTGGCCTATTCTTCCGAATGCCGTTTGTTCTGCCAAAGGACGGATGAATTCAGGATGTTTATCAAATGCTCCATCTCCAAAATTGCTGTGTGTAGGGCCAGGAGAAACTGCGTTGACCCGAATTTTGCGAGGAGCAAGTTCTTTGGCGATATAGCGAGTCCAAGATGAGAAGGCTGCTTTTAACGAGCCATAGACAGAGTAGCCTGGAAACGATTGATTTTTGGATGAACTCGTGGTATTTACGATGGCTCCAGCATCATTCATGAATCGGATGAGGTGTTGAGTTAAAAAAACCGGTCCTTTGAAGTTCGTATTAAGGATTTTGTCGAAGTACTCCTCGCTCATATCTGCTAACATCATTGGCCCACCAACACCGCCATTATTGACTAAGTAATCAAATGTCGTTCGGCTCCAAATTTGATTGAGGCTCGTCTTCACTTCTTGAACAAAACCATCGAACGTTGATAATTGAGTCAAATCCAATTTCAATGCTATAGCACGAACGCCCTCATTCTTCTCAAGTTCCTTTACGACTGCTTCTGCTCGTTCCTTATAGGAATTGTATGTGAGAATGACGCTAATTCCGCGTTTGCCAAGCTCAAGAGCAGTCGCCCTTCCAATCCCGTTGCTTCCGCCTGTTACGATTGCAATTTTCATGAGATATCACTCCTTTTTCGTTCGATCTGAGTTTTATTTTAGTTAGTTCTGCTGATATAATCTAGATTTAATGATGCCTTTTAATTGCCTAAAACCACCAACGATGATTTAAAATAACCCAATTAACCTGATGGTTTCGTCAAAAAAAAGCCTATAAATGCCTGAAGATTACGGAGTCATGTTGTGAAGAAAGAAGGGCGTATGATAAAATAGGCGCATGAATAAGAGAAAAATAATACAAGAAATTATTGATTTAATGGAAGGGGCAAACACTCGACCAATTGAAACCGTTGTACCGGGGCTAAGCATGATTAAGGGAGACATTCCCACACACCAACTCACAGCACTCTACAAGCCAACGATTGGTTTTACTGTTAAAGGAACAAAGATTCTGTCAATTGGGGAGTGCAGCACGAATCTGGTGGGGCCTTCATATTACGTGATACCGGTACATGTTCCCGCTTCGGCGAACGTACATCCAGACCGTGATGGTCATCCTTACATGTCCCTTGGTCTTGAATTGAATCAAAATGTTCTTCAACCTTTATTACGAGATCTTCCTGAGAATCTAATCCCAACCGCTTCTGAACATTTATTTGCAGCATGTGAAATGGACATTGAACTTATGGAGGTGTGGCTACGCCTATTACGATTAACGAAAACCCCTAGAGATATTCCAGCTCTTGCACCAGCTTATGAACGCGAACTTCTTTATCGCGTTCTGATGGGACCTCAAGGATGGTATCTAAGGCAACTTGGCCAGCGAGAGAGCAATTTCTCCAGGATTTCTCAGACTGTCCAATGGCTTCGCGACAACTATACGAGGTCTATAGACATCGGTGAGTTGGCATCAAAATTTGGTATGGCTGTAAATACGTTTCACCGTCAGTTTAAACGAGCAACGGGGTTAAGTCCGATTCAATTCCAAAAGCAATTAAGACTTTTGGAGGCTAGAAATCTCATTGCATTTGAGGGCTATACAGTAGCCAGTGCCGCATATCAGGTTGGCTATATGAGTCCCTCGCAGTTTAACCGAGAATACTCCCGTTTTTTCGGTTCATCTCCAGCTCGGGATACCCAAAAACTAAGACGAATCGAAAGCACGAGGGATTAGCCGGTCGCTTCTACGGAATGAACTCGTGCAACGTATCGGTGTTGTCAGTGATGTCACTCTCTAACCATAATTTTCTCCATAAAACACTAGTGCGCTGTCTGTCATAATCCTTGAAAGTCATAATGTACTCCGGTTAAACGGGATTCGATCTGCGGCACGTACAAAAGCTTTTACGGTATGTCCCTTATTGATCGCTTGGTCAATTAATAAGTGAATGTTCATTTATTAATTGTGAAAAGAATAGCGATGCTGTGCATCGCTTAAAAATATTTTGCTATGCCTTAATAGCGTCCCAACTCATCTTGATGGCAGAATCTAATTGCTTACTATTCAAGATGGTCCCGTTCTTCAAATGTGCTTTCAACAATTCGGCTATTGGCAAGATGGAGTAAACAACTAGCATGTTAATATCCTCCTTCTTCAACAGCTCCTGTCGGATGCCGGCTTCAAACAGCTCGTAGATCGGTTGAAACTGACTTGCCGTATCGTCTAGGCACCATTTCTGGGGCAAAGGAGAATTCATTATTTGCTCCAGAAACAAAAAATATTCTTTAAAGGATTGAATAAAATCAACATAGTTGCGGATGATAGCCTCAAATCGCTCGTAAACTGTTCGGGTATGATCCACTCCCTGAAACATTTTCTCGCTCATCTTGCCTTTAATCTTCAAGTAGGTCTTATAGAGCAGATCCTCTTTGTTCTCATGGTAAATATAAATCGTCGCTGCCGATACACAGGCTCTTTTGGCAATTTTTGATATTGACGTATCAGAGAAACCAATCTCATTAATTAGCTGTATGGTCGCGTCGAATATTGCTTCGACTTTATTATCATCTCTATATCTCATGAATCAATAATAAATGATCGTTTATTTTTTTCAATAATAAGGTATTGCTAGATTGGTTGGTTGGGGGAATTGATTCAATCTTTTATTTCTTGCCTCCACTCTAAAAGCAATTTTTCATGACTAGAGATCATATTATCGACCCAAAGGAGCATTTCAACAAATTTTTTATTCGCATTAGAGCTCCCTTCTACTGCGTTTAAACCTTGTTCTACAATTTTTTTCAAGTTTTTAAAACCATCAATCCTCGTTTTGATGGCATTATCCCATATGGACTCACTAACGGAGTAATAATCTGCTCGATCACCAATAGCTGATACTTTCTCTAACAATCCCATAGAAACCAGGAGTCTCACGTTTGTCGAAACGCTCCCTCTGCTAACCTTTAAAAGATTAGCCATTTGTTCAGCTGATATAGGCTGATTAGCAACTAATGCTAATCCTAAAATTCTTCCGCCAATTCGTGGAATTCCATAATCCTCATAATAAATACCTAACTTTTCGACAAACACTTGTTTTTCTTCATTGTACTCCAGCTCTTTAACGTCCATGACTGAATATTACCTCACTTTTTTACTTATCTATTGTGCATTCAAAAACTCCCTAAAAACAGCATTAAACTGTAAAGGATTATCCTGATTAGCACAATGACTTGCATTAGGTATTTCAACCAACCTACAATCTAGTTCACTAGATGCCCACGAAGAAGCAATTTTTTTAATATTCCCTGTTTGATCATGTTCTCCATAAACAAGCAAGATCGGTTTATTAATTTTATATCCTTCTTCGTAATGTAAACAAGCTGCAGTTGCTAAAAACACTTTAATAAAATCCTTTTTCCCTATCTGATTAAATACTTTCTTTAAATAGTCTTGTACATGCGGTTTTAACGCACTGGCTTTCACACTTGCACTAATCAGGAAGCTCCATGGATACATCCGAATGATAAATGGGGTTAAATTTAAATAAAACCTCTCTAAACCAGTCAATTTCATCGTATTACAAGTACAATCAATCAATACAAGTTTCTCTACTTTATGTGGGTGATAAAATGCCATCTCTTGTGCTGTATTACCGCCCATTGATTGACCAACAAACGTCGCCTTTTCTATACCTTCTTTATTCATTATCTCTATTAAATCTTCCATCAATAATTTTATGCTGAACTTATCACTCATTGGTCTTGATAAACCATGACCTCTCGCATCCCAAAGCAAGAGATTAAACTCCTTATCTACTATTGGTAATTGTTCATTAAACATCTTGTGATCAGCACCAGCACCATGTAAAAATATTAACCATGGATTTTTCCCGTTATCTGAAACCCAATAATGGATATTACAACCATCTCTAGTCATTACTTTTTCTAATAATTCATTATTCATAAAGATTACCTCACTTTATGATTTATTTTGTACTTTACAAGGTCATATTATCATTTTCATTAATTTTAGTAAATACTAAAATTAATGAATTTAATCGGGATATAGCATTTAATGAATACGGAAGACAAACAGCAGCTAATAACTAGGAAATATTCGGATAATCCATAATACAAAAGCCCCCTACCATAATGGTGCGGGGCTTTTGTTTAATTCTAGATTATTTAGGATCGTTTACTCCTAAGTAGGATTTTAGCCCTTCCTGGAGTACTCGAGAAAAATTGACGTTATTTTCAACAGCTAGATCATCAAGCCATTTTGGAATGGTAAGAGTCTTTTTCACTGCCTTCTGTTGCATTTCATCGCGGAAAGGAGGCATCCAAGCTTCAATTAAAACAATCACTTGATTCTTTTCTACTTTCAAATCCATAACCCGAGAAGGAGCAGGAATCGGTTCATTATCTACCTCCATCCCATATAAGTGTAACGCCATACATTCACGTGCCATTCGCAAGGCTTCTTCCTCATTATCTCCACAAGTAATTGCGCCAGGTAAGTCAGGAAACTCTACAGAAATCCCTTCATCGGAATAGTCAAAAATGGCCGGATATACATAGCGATCTTTTTGGTTAATATTCATAGTTCACCTCATTATAAATCTTAAAGTTATCTAGCTTAAATATAAGGGATAAATTTCAGTCTACGCATTAGTATGCATCAAGCTCTTAGAAAATGATTAAGTAAAATTGGGCATAATCACATCTTGGATGAATTAAATTTAAATCATTATTATTAATCCATAGTTTAAGTAAAATTCTAATAAATATATATGTTTAATCCGTAGCAAGGAAGGGCTATTTTAGCCCTGCCTGCTTTAGGATACTGTTTACTGTTCCTGTTGGTAAGTCTTTGTTAGGATGAGGAATTGTCACTCGTCCTTTTTTAGTTGGATGCTTGTATTGTCGGTGACTTCCAACTGTATGTACTAGTTCCCAACCATCCTGCTCAATGATTTTTATAAGTGCTTTAGATGATAGTCCTTTCACTCATTGCTTCCCTCCTTTTAAATATATTATAACACGTATATTAATACGTGCCAATATGATAACGTATACAAGCACGTTTATTTAATTTTTGAGTTTTATTATTTAATTGAAAATACAAGTCGCTAATTAGCGACTTGTATTTGGGCATAATCATATTTTGATGTTAGTTCGTTCAATCTGAGACTCTAACACATCATATAGAGCAAGTTTATAGTTTATTTTATCCAAGTTAAAATATAGCTCCCTTATGCTATTCTCAATATCTTTTTTATGATGGAGCATCATCATTTTTCGTTCCGAAATCGTCGAATCCCCTTCTTTATACAAGTATACATACTTCTGAATTTGAGCAATCGGCATTCCTGTTGCTCTAAGCGCGGTAACGAAGTGAATCCAGCTTAAATCATCTTCGTCATATAACCGCTTCCCATTTTCATCTCTCTTTACATGTGGAAGCAACCCCTCTTTTTCATAATATCGAAGTGTGGGAGCCGCTATTCCTGTCAATTCAGTAACTTTTCTTATAGTCAACATAAATAAGCTCATCGCCTCCTATTAAAGTACACTTTAATCGATTTTTTTTGTCATATCTAATTATAAATCCAAATTTACGTCGAGAAAGCATAGAAAACTAGGATGAATTCAAATATTCCACTGTTTCATTATACTCTTTAATTTCAACAAAAAAACTGTTGACTTAAAGTGAACTTTATAATCTATGATAACAATGTAATTAAAAATGAGCTCTGGAAGGATGAATTTACAATGAAGAGTATTTCAATCGTCACTGGTGGTAGCCGTGGACTTGGTCGCAATACTGCCATCAGTATTGCGCGGCATGGCGGTGATGTCATCTTGACCTATCGCAGCCAAGCAAAAGAAGCAAAGTCTGTTGTTGCTGAGATCGAATCTCTGGGTCGTAAAGCAGTGGCATTACAACTTGATGTTGGAAATATTGCCAGCTTTGCGGCTTTTGTTGAGACAGTTCGTTCGACACTGCGCTCTACTTGGGATAGTGCCACCTTTAATCATTTGGTGAATAATGCCGGCCACGGAGAAATGATAAACTTTACCGAAACTACAGAAGCGCAGTTCGACAGCCTGTTTAATGTGCATGTCAAAGGCGTATTTTTCTTGACTCAAGCCCTTCTGCCGCTTCTTGCTGATGGTGGTCGTATTGTGAACTTCTCATCGGGACTCACTCGCGTCTCTTTTCCGGGATTCTCCGCCTATTCTGCAGCAAAGGGCGCGGTCGAGATTTTAACCATCTATATGGCCAAAGAACTTGGTCACCGAGGTATTACCGCTAATACCATTGCACCTGGAGCAATCGAAACTGATTTTCTAGGAGGTTCTGTGCGCGACGTACCTGCTTACAATGACACATTTGCCTCAATGACTGCCCTTGGTCGAGTCGGCGTACCCGAGGACATTGGTCCTGCAGTCGCCAACCTGCTTGGACCCGACAATCGCTGGGTTAATGCGCAGAGAATCGAGGTCTCGGGTGGTCAGAACATCTGATTGAAAAAAGCATTTAACAATGATTGTTTCGTATGTAAAGCATATGAGTTGTCATTTTGCCTTCACCTCTCATCCAAAATAAACAGGGCTGCCCGAAGGCAGCCCCGAATGGAATCATGATGTTATTCAACCGTAACACTTTTCGCAAGGTTGCGCGGTTTATCCACGTCGTGGCCTAGCGCAAGCGATGCGTAGTAGCTGATCAATTGCAGTGGCACAACCGACAGAGCTGGTGTTAGCACTGGCAATGTTTTCGGGATCGAGAACACTTCATCGACTGATTTAGCTACCTCGGCCTCAAAGCCTTGGTTCGTTACAGCTAGCACATGAGCGCCGCGTGCTTTCACTTCTTTAATATTGCTTAGCGTTTTCTCATACAGATCCTCTTGAGAAATTAGCGCAATAACCGGAATGCCGTCTTCAATCAGCGCCAATGTTCCATGCTTCAACTCACCTGCTGCATAGGCTTCAGAGTGAATGTAGGAGATTTCCTTCAACTTCAAGGAACCCTCTTGTGCAACTGCGTAGTCCACTCCGCGTCCGATGAAGAACAAGCTTTGGTGATGGGACATTGATTCTGCTACTTGCTTCAATACTGCAGCTTGCTCCAGAATCGATTCAACTTGCTCTGGGAGAGCAGTTAGAGCATGAATGATTTCAGTCATTTGCTCTGTCGTTTGTGTACCGCGTACACGTGCAAGGTGAAGACCTAGCAAGTAGAATGCAATAAGCTGTGAAGAGTAAGCTTTCGTTGAAGCAACGGCAATTTCAGGTCCTGCCCAGGTAACAAGTACATCATTCGCTTCGCGAGCTACTGAGCTGCCGACAACGTTTGTTACAGCGAGTACGCGAGCGCCGTTGCGCTGTGCCTCGCGCATTGCCGCCAATGTGTCAGCTGTTTCGCCGGATTGGCTCACCACGATCACCAGCGTATCTGGCGTAATGATCGGAGAGCGGTAGCGATATTCAGATGCTACATCCGTTTCAACTGGAATGCGCGCCAATGATTCGATTACTGTTTTGCCGACAAGTCCAGCATGGTATGCTGTTCCGCATGCTACGATATGAATTTTGGAGATCGACTTTACATAGTCGTCGCTCATTTCAATTTCTTTGCTCAAATTAACCGATTGGCCATCCTCAGCAATACGGCCAAGCATCGTTTCGCGATATGCCTTCGGCTGCTCGTAAATTTCCTTCAGCATGAAGTGGTCAAAGCCGGCTTTCTCTGCTGTTACCAAATCCCAATCGATATGCACCATATTTTTGGAGATGCTTTCGCCGCTCAAGTTAAACAGCTCCACGCCATCAGTTGTCAATACAGCCATATCGCCGTCATCCAAAATGTAAACATTGCGTGTATATTCCAAAATCGCAGGAATGTCAGAGCCGATAAAGTTTTCGCCTTCACCAACACCGATAATAAGCGGACTCGCATAGCGTACAGCTACCAGCTTATTCGGTTCATGTGAAGTTAGTACGCCTAATGCATAAGCGCCTCTCATGCGCTTGGTTGCACGCTGTACTGCTTCAACAATATCGCCTTTATATTCATCCGCGATCAAATGAGAAACAACTTCTGTATCTGTCTCCGATACGAATACATGACCCTTCGCGATCAACTCTTCTTTAAGATCCAAATAATTTTCGATAATACCGTTATGAACGACCGAAAATTGATGCGAATTGTCTGTATGCGGGTGCGAATTGACATCAGACGGCTTGCCATGTGTCGCCCAGCGTGTATGCCCGATTCCAGCATTGCCCTGCAAAGGCGCTCCATCTAGTCTTTCCTCAAGATTGGCAATCCGACCCTTTGCTTTTTTCACTTCCAGTCCTTGCTGGGTAAAAACAGCAATGCCCGCTGAATCGTATCCGCGATACTCCAGCTTCTTCAAGCCTGACAATAAAATTTCTTGCGTATTTCCGTTACCAATATATCCTACAATACCACACATAATATTATCCTCCGTATTGTGCCCCGCTCTCATCCAGCTTATGAGCAGCATGTCTCAGCCAATAAGCTTTTCAAGCCTGGACTCGCTTCATACAGAGATCATGTAGGTGATTGTTCGTGAAATGGGCGTGTTGAAACCAGCCCCCATCCAGCAACCACCTACTCTCCCTAGTAAGCAGCAGCTAGATTTGAACGACCACATTCTATTTTTAGTTAAAATTAACATTCATTAGCAGACAGCTAGCTGTTTGTTCAATCAGTCGCCCAATTGGTTTGCAGTCTAGCTTACGGTTGTCTGGATTACCGAAAGGTCCCCGCCGAATAATTCGAACACCTTTACCTCGTCAGCTTAACATTAACGCTGCAAGCGATGCTTGCCCGTTCTCCGCTCGTTAAGCTCTGGCGCTTATATTGCTTTACAACCTCTATCCTCGCTTTCCTTCTTGAATCATAATACTAATCATATTCATTTTCAGGTCTGAACGCAACTTAAATATGAAAATTTTAATGAAAATGTCTGGAAAGCAACAGAGCAGCCCGTCCCGATCAGCTTCAGGCTGCCCTGTTGCAAAATCAAGACATGCCTTAGCCTAACTGCTGCTTAACGACAGCAGCAATACGATCGACGTATGCTTCAACAAGCTCCTTCTCAGGTCCTTCCGCCATAACGCGAATTAAGGATTCAGTACCAGACGGGCGGACTAGCACGCGACCGTTGTCGCCAAGCTCAGCTTCCACCTCAGCCACTGCCTGCTGGATCGCTTGATTGCCTTGATACAGACTCTTGTCTGCTACGCGCACATTAACCAGCTTTTGCGGGAATTTGCGCATAATCGTTTTCAACTCAGACAGATTTTTGCCTGCTTGCTTCACCGTATCAACAAGCTGCAACGCTGTTAATATACCGTCGCCGGTCGTAATATAATCGAGGAAAATAACATGCCCGGACTGCTCACCGCCCAAATTATAGCCGCCACGGCGCATTTCCTCCATCACATAACGGTCGCCAACAGCGGTTTGAGCGGTTTTCAGACCAAGCTGCTCCGCACCTTTAAAAAAGCCAATATTAGCCATAACCGTTGTGACCACTGTGTCATGCTTCAGCTTGCCTTCCCGCTTCAAACGGTCGCCAATAATGCACAGGATAAAGTCGCCATCGACCTCTTCGCCGAGCTCGTCAATCGCAATCAAGCGGTCAGCATCACCGTCAAAGGACAAGCCCAGATCCGCACCATGCGCCAGCACCTGCTCGCGCAAATATTGCGGATGAGTTGAGCCTACGCCATCGTTAATGTTTTTGCCATCTGGCTCTGCGCCAACTGTAATAATTTCGGCGCCAAGCTCTCTGAAAATTTGCGGAGCCAGCTCATAGGCCGAGCCGTGCGCGCAATCAAGCACGATTTTCAAGCCGCTAAATTCGCTCTTCACCGTTGTTTTTAAGTACTCCACATATTTTTGTGCCAGCTCGCGACCGTCTACGCGCGAGCCAACATCGCCGCCAATTGGGCGAGGCAGCTCGTCAACCTCAGCATCAATTAGCGCTTCAATTTCAAGCTCTGTTTCATCGGACAGCTTGAAGCCGTCGCCTGCAAAAAACTTGATGCCATTATCCTGTACCGGATTATGGGACGCCGAAATCATAACGCCTGCATCCGCCTTCAATTCCTTCGTTAGATAGGCTACTGCCGGTGTCGATACGACGCCAACACGAATAACATCTGCTCCAATAGACAGCAAGCCTGACGTTAAAGCCGCTTCCAGCATTTGACCTGAAATGCGCGTGTCACGGCCAATAACCACTTTAGGCTTGGCTGCAGTGCGCGTCAGCACATAGCCTCCACAACGCCCGATTTTATATGCTAATTCCGGTGTAAGCTCTGTATTAGCTACGCCGCGTACACCATCTGTTCCGAAGTATTTCCCCATTGCTGATCTCCCTTTTTCATAACGATATTTGCTATAGTTTTAATAATAACGTATTCAAATCCTTGCTTTTCGTTGCTAATTGCTAGCAAGCAATAACTATTTTTAAGCTGCGGAACTATTCTGGCCTTCTTCGCCACCTGTATCTTCTTCGCTGTTGCCAGCGTCATTGTCTGATGGAGAGGAATCCGGATCCTCTTGCGATGAATTGTTAGAGCCATTATCGCTTGAACCGGAATTGCCATTCCCTGACGAGGAATCGCCTCCTCCACCAGATGAGCTATTCGTTCCGCCGCTCCCATTGCCGGAGGGCTGATTGCCGCCGTTGCCCGAGCCGTCCGTACCTCCATCATCTGGAGGGGTTATCGTATCAACGTCCTGCTCGGCCCGACTCAGCTTTACATTAACCGTGAGTGAATAGCCCTCACTCTCTTCAACCTGCAAGTAGGCAGGAAGCTCTGCATCAAGCGTAAGCTCATGCGTCCCTTCCTGCAAACCTGTTACATCGAGGGACAGCTTAACATCCGACAGCTTCAGCTTTTGCAACAGGCTGGACGCTCCCTTGACGATCACGTCGATTCGACCATTGCTGGAATCATTGATGTTGACCTTCATGTTGTCAGCAAGTCCTGTTATCGTGACAGGAACGTTACTCATCGTTCGCCTCTCCGTAGCCTCTATCACAACGTCGACTGGTATTTCCGCAGGCGTAACGGCCGCTATGCCGTCGGACAGCTCCGCCTTCACCATAACCTCGCCAGACGCCTTTACCTTGGACAAATCGAGGATAAAGCCGTCAAATATGGCGATTTGCTCTAGCTGCTCGCTGCGCGCGTTAACGCTCACCTTTTCAACGTCAGTGCCAATTGACACCAGGCTGAATCCGTCCGGCAATGTTCCAGTGTACCTGAGCTGAATCGGCACCTCTTTGGACGGCAATGTAATTTGAGTCTCGGCAGTTAGCGTATCCGGCACAATCGTGACGTTCTCCATCGGATTGCCTTGCGTATCGTAGGCAATAACCTTCGCCTTCTTATTCGTCACCGTGGAATCCGCTCCTGTAACGTCAACGGTTACGGCAAGCTTGTCTAATCTTGCATAGTCATCCTTAGGCATCGTAACCTCAACCACATTGCCGGTATCGCCAACAATGGACGACTCGCCAATCAGATAGCCCTCTGCAGGCTGTCCTTCCGTGATGACCTGTACCTCGCGTGTCTGTGTTTCCAGCTCCTCAATTTGAACTGTTACTTTGCGCGGCGATAGCTCCACCTCTTTAATGCCTGAAGGAAGCTCTACGGTTAGTGGCAGCTCCTGAATGCCCGGCTCAACATTTTTCAGATCAAGCTTCACAATGTAATCATCATTGGTCGCCTTATACAAGCTGGATATTCTGCCTTCAACGACTAGCCTTGCTACTGTAGGCTCCATTGCTGTTAGTACATATTTGTCCGTATCCAGTCCTTCCGGAACAATAGCGGCGGCCTCGATTACCTTTGTATCTGTATTAGACGTTGCCGACTGCGGTGAGGTTTCAGGATCGATATGTACAACAGCCCAAATTAATACCGCGATTAAAACAGCTAAAATTTTCAAGGAGGTAGGATGATTCAATAGCTTATCCATGCTTTTCCTCCTTTTTGCGTTTAAACCAGTTAAATTCTTTTTTGTTGGACTCCTTATCAGGCGATAGCTCCTCATGCAGCTTGGAAATTAACGACTCTTCATTAATATCACGCACAATGAGGCCGTTCATCGACAGTGAAATTTGCCCCGTCTCCTCGGACACAATGAGCGAAATTGCATCACTCACCTCGCTCACGCCGATCGCCGCACGATGCCGCGTGCCAAGCTCTTTACTAATAAATGGATTTTCCGAGAGCGGCAAATAACAGCCTGCCGCCATAAGTTGATTGCCGCGAATAATAACCGCTCCATCATGCAGCGGCGAATTTGGCGTAAAAATATTAATGAGCAGTTCGGAGGAAATTTTTGATTCCAGGGCGATCCCCGACTCAATCATTTCCGTCACGCCTGTTTTACGCTCAAATACAATTAGCGCACCAACCTTGCGTTTGGACATGAAGCGTACTGCGCGAATAATTTCATCGATTTGCTCGCTTAGTCCAGTTCCTTCAAATGATGAGCTTCGCGAAAACAGCTTGCCTCGTCCCAGCTGCTCCAGGACGCGCCGAAGCTCTGGCTGAAATATAATCAATACGGTTACTATACCAAAAGTAAACATTTGATTCATTAGCCATTTTAAGGTATACAAGTCAAACCATGTGCTGATTGCCCATGTAGCAACGAGCACCAATATTCCCTTCAACAGCTGGACAGCACGTGTGCCGCGAACAAGCTCCATCATTTTATATATAATGAAGGCTACGATCCCTACATCAATTATATCTTTAATCCAGTCCTGCCATGTGGAATCTGTGAAATAATTCATTATTCAACCCCCAACTGCCTATAAGACTCAAGCTGAAGAACAAAAAGCCTATGTAAGCTTTCGCTGTAGCCGGAGCGATCTCCTTTACCGTCAGCAAAATAAAAACTCCCCTGTCAATAAAGGGGAGCTTTGTCGATTACTGTGGAATCACTTCGGAAAATGATGAGGTTACCTTGTACCAGAACCAGTCCAAGGCTTGATCGATGACCTTGCTTTGACCAGCGATATGTCCAGTCGAGGCTAGTACCATCTGACCATCAATTACGGTAACATTTCCGCTAACAGCACCCTTCACCTCAACTATACCATTTTCTACAACCAAATCGCCAGTCAGCTCGACGCCTTCTGGCACAATTACAGTATTTCCGTTAATGACAATATGCTGCAAATCATCCTGCGATCCCGATATAATCAGCTTGGCATCATGATCCCATGAAGCAAAGAAGCTGAATACCATTACAACAAGAAATACAGCCGCAGCCGTTAAGCCTGGGTAACGGTACAACCAGCGCACAAATCTCGCCTTGGAGGGCGCATGCCTATGCTTTGGCAAATTTGCCATAATGGAATGCTTCAACTGGTTGACATCAGCCTCGCTGCGCCCGGTATTTACGATTGAGGATTGCAAGGCAAAGCGGGACAATGCGTCCGTACGTTCTAATTGCTCATATGTTTTCATACAGCCTTCGCACTGCTGCAAATGCGTTTGAAGCTGTTCAAATTGTTTACTATCTAGCTCACCGTCTAGGTATTGATGAATAAATTCAATCGCAACCTTACAATTCATAGCAGCCAGCCCTCTTTCCGTCTTATGGTCATGCTTTTTAGCCATACAATAGAGATACGTAATATTCTTAAATATGTTTCAAAAGAATATTACCTAATTATTGGAACCTGCAACCTACAGGCGATGCTCCAGCTTTTTCCTCAGAAATTCGCGTCCGCGGTGCACCCTTGTCTTGATCGTCGTCACGGGCATATCCAATATATCTCCTACTTCTTGCAGCGAAAGCTCATGAATATAACGTAAAATCATAACCGTTTTATATTTGGGCGGCAATGTATCAATTGCCTGATGAATAATGCGCTGAGTTTCCGACAACAGCAGCTCTGACTCTGGCGTACGATCGTCGCTCGGAATCATGGAGTAGCCGTCAAGGCCCTCATATTCTGTCGATTCGGCATCCAATGAATAGATAGGCTTACGCTTGCGAAGTCGATCAATGCACAGGTTGGTCGCAATACGATAAATCCAGGTAGAAAATTTCATCGAATCATTGTAGCGCTCCAAATTGTTGAAAACGCGCAAAAATGTTTCCTGCACCACATCCTCCGCCTCCTGCCGATTGTTCAGCATGCGGTAGGCCATATGGTACAGCTTTTCCTGATATAGCTCAACAAGCTCGGCAAATGCCGCTTGATCGCCCTTTAATGCCAGCTTAACGAGCTGACTCTCCAATAAATTCACTCCACAATTCCTCCAAACGTCTCTTGGGTACGTCTGATCATCATTATTATATATTATCCTAAAATTCAAAAAGATTCGAGTCTTGGAGACTCGAATCTGAAGAAAAATTTATAGAAAATTTCATGTATTGCTAATGCTACCCAGTGCAGAAGTAACACTGTTAAGATATTGCACTATAATATTAGAAGGAATCGCAAAGCCGATACCCTGCGCCTCGGCGCTGACTGCTGTATTCATACCGATCACTTGTCCCGCTTCATTCAGCAAAGGACCGCCGGAATTGCCCGGATTAATCGAGGCGTCGGTTTGCAGCATATGCTCATAGACCTGTTCTTGACCACTCTCATTTTGAATCGTAATCGGACGCTCCTTGGCGCTAACGACGCCAAGCGTTAGCGTATAGTCGTAGCCGTACGGATTGCCGATGGCCATCACCCAGTCGCCGATCACAAGCTGATCAGAGTCGGCGAATGACAAGGCTGTCAGCTCGGCACCAGATGGAACCTCAACCTTCAACAGCGCAATATCAAGCTCAGCACTGCTGCTGACCACGGTTGCCGTAAGCGGCTCATCCAGGCCTTCCACAGATACTTTAATTTTTTTCGCGCCTGAGACTACATGCTCATTGGTAACGATGTAGCCTGACTTGTCGATAATAAAGCCCGTACCTGTTCCGCTAAGCTGCAGATTTGCATCATCGCTTTGTGACTGGTCCGCCTCAGATCCGCTGTCTACTCCTCCATCTCCGTAGCCATTGCCTTGCTCATAATATTGTCCGCCCCTTCCTTGGCCGCCTCCCGCTTGCGGACTCATTCCGAAAAATTGCCACATGCCAGGATCGTCAAACATACTAGACATTTGCGGCTCCGTATAATTCTCGATTTTTACGACAGCAGGCGAGGCGGATGTGTAGACATCGGAGGGAGAAAGCGCTGCTGTCGATTGAGATACAGTAGTTAAGCCTGCCCCGACGTAGCTGCTGCCAGAGCTATTGCTGCCAATCTGGCTCGTTCCCCCTCCTGTAAACAGATTCAAGCGATCTGCCGCGAAGCTTAGGCCGCCGATTACGATCGCGCCTGCGAGAAAAGCCGACATAAATGGCATAAAGGATCTTTTCTTTTTCTCTTTAAGCGGAGGCAGCTTTTCAAGCTCGCGGTAATAAGCTTCGAACTTCTCCTCGCCTTCCGGTTGCTGTGGCATCATATTATTATTCATTTCAGTATAGTTACTCATCATAATCTGCTCCCTTCATTCGTTGCTGCTCTTTAACGTTAACTGAGCAACTTGATACTCTTATCATGAAGGTCGCACCTTAAAGCAATCTTAAGGCAGTTATAAAGCTACATAAAACTTATCTCTATTAGAGAAAGCTCATCAACGAATACGATGAAGCCCTTCTCATTGCTGTGACAGCAGCCTTTGACCGATCTCGCCCAGCAGCTTTTCCACTATAATCGGAGTGTAATGCATAAGAGATTCCGCGACGATATATGCCCTTCCCTGCTTGACCGCCTCAAGCTCGCGCCAGTAACTGCTTTGCATCAGTCGCTCTGTCTGCTGCACGTCTTGCGGATCGGACGGCTGGACGATAAAGATTCGGTCCCCGGCAAATTGCCCGATCTGCTTAGGCTGGATCGCAATCCATTTTACTCCTGTAGTCTGCCTCAGCAGGTCCTTCAGGGCAGCTGGCTGCTTAAAGCCCAAGCTGTAATAGAGCACATGCCCTGCATGGTGATCGGTATATACGTATAGCTGACCGCTATGTACGATAAATGCAGCTGCGGTCTCGCCATCGCCAATTTGCTCGCGCAAGCGATGCCTCCAGCTCTGTGCCAAATGCTCATAGGAC
Organism: Paenibacillus montaniterrae; assembly: GCF_018403185.1. Classification (GTDB taxonomy): domain Bacteria; phylum Bacillota; class Bacilli; order Paenibacillales; family Paenibacillaceae; genus Pristimantibacillus; species Pristimantibacillus montaniterrae. The sequence continues at coordinate 15,890 of NZ_BOSE01000013.1, read as the reverse complement.
TGTATCCATGCCTCGCCCTCCTTGGCCCGGCCCAGCACTGCCCCAAGCTTGCGCAAGCGTGTATACATATCATCCTCCCAGTCAATCGTTAAGCATGGAGCCGCATGCAGCAAATGGCCAAGTCGGACAAGCGGCATATAGCTTGGATAAATGATTAAAGTCGGAGCCAGCTGCATAATCTGCTCGCTTGTTGCAGAATAATCAATCCTCACAACGTCTTGATCATCCTCGTCAAGCACGTCAAGCATATGCAAGTTCGTCGCTACTGGACGCACACCAAGCGTAATCAGCTCCGCAGCATATTGCAAACAGACGATTCGAGGCGGATCTGCGGGCGAGGCACGATACTCAGTGGGTGAGTGTCCAGTTGCTTGTCTGAACCTGCGACTAAAGTAAAACTCGTCACGGAAGCCGGCCTGCTGGGCAACCTCCCGAATAGCTAAAGCGGACTGCAGCTGCTGCTTGGATAGCTGAATGCGCAGAGCTGTCAAATAATCAATCGGCGTTTTGCCCGTAAGCTTTTTAAATTCTGCACCGAACTTCCAGTGCGGCAAGCCAAGCTGCTTCGCCAGCGCAGAGAACGATATCGCTTGATGATAATTTCGACTCATATAAACGATTGCTGCCTCGACTGCCTCATGTAGCTCATTACGCCCCTCATCCTGCAACTCGCTCCCCTGCACCACCTGCCAATACAGCTGTTGGAATAGCTGCTGCGCTTCGGCAGCGTGGAACGAATTGCTGCGGTTGATTAAGCTTGCAATATGGTCAATATGCTTCAAAACATCTTGTCTAAGCGATAAGGATGCATTGTAGAAATCATGCGGCGGTCTAGCTGCTCGATTCCAATTTTTAAACAAGAGACAAGTCAGTGTATTTTCTCCACCGAGGTAGAAGAGCGGTGTGCGGGAAGGAACGATCATGCAGTAGCCCTGCTCATGCCGTCGGTTCTTTTCTGTTGGAAGCAATACTCCTTCATCGCCCGCCAGAGCATAGCATACATACAGCTCTTCTTCGGATGAATTAGCTGGCATCAGGCTTGCGTCAAGCAGCTCTTTTAAATTGAGAGGCATATAGCTGCTAGGCAACGGTAAGCTGATTAAGGCCGTTAAGGCCATTACAGGCGTTTCTGGAACGCTCATATATTGAAAACGGCGCGGCAAATGACAAAAGCCCCTTTCTACGATACAAAATTAATCCAAGTCCGCTCTAAAAACCTCCATGGACGGAGTGTTGAGCCGATGCTAAAATGTGATTGCAAATAATAATCTTTCTCAATTAGGAGGTCTTTACATGAAGCCTGCAAAAATTGCTTCGTTATTATGCATCATATTCATCATGCTAGCTGCTTCGGCATGTGGTAATCAAAGCAATCAAACCACTGCGTCCCCTACGCCTGCAAGCAATCACCAAGAACAAGGGCAAGTCGAGCAGCAGACAGAGAACGAAGCTCAAGGCACTAGAAGCTTTACCGATGCCTACGGACGAACCGTCGAGCTGCCCGCGCGGCCTGAACGAGTCGTTGCCCATTATTTCGCTTCTGAAGTGACAGCATTGGAAGGAAATTTGATCGGCACCAATCATATTAACGCTAAAATATCGCTCAGCGAACAGCAGCTCGCTTCCATTGCAGAAATTGGCGGTGATGGTGTCGGTGTCAATATGGAGGCGATACTGGCACTCTCTCCTGATCTTATTATTATACCAAACTTTTTAGATGAAGAAGCGGTTGCCAAGCTGGAGAAAATCACTACAACCGTAGTGCTTGACTATGGGGAGGAGCCGTTCCAGCGGCTGTTAAAAATCGGCCAGCTCTTGAACGTAGAGGATAAAGCAGAGCAATGGATTGCTCATTATGAAGCAAGGGCGGCAGAAAAACGCAGCCTGCTGCAGGACGAATTAAAAGAAGGTGAAACCGCATCGGCCTTCATCCTGCACAGCAATCAAAAGCTGTACGTTTACGGCTATTCACGGCTTGGACCTACATTATACGATGCATTAGGTCTCAAGCAGCCGCAATCGGTCACAGAGCTGTTCGCAGGCAATGAATCCGAGCTATGGAAGGAGATCTCATTAGAGGTGCTGCCGGACTATGCTGGAGACAGAGTGTTTTTTGTTGACTTGTCTAATGATGAAGCACAAACTGCGGACAGACAGGAGTTGCTGAACAGCTCGATCTGGACATCTTTGCCCGCCTTTCAAAACGGCCATGCCTATGTAGTCGATCAGCGCTGGGCGCAAAATGATCCGCTGACGCTGGACTGGCTGCTGGATCAAGCGACTGAATTGCTGCTCGGACAGTCAAACCAGTAAAGTGTATGCGATTAGTAATAACAAAAAATGCCTGCTCTGGAGGGATTCACCCCAACAGAGCAGGCTTTTTATATGTCAGATTATTAGCCTGTATTGCGAAGTCCTGCTGCAATTCCGTTAATCGTAAGCAATACTTCACGCAGCAGCACTTGATCATCGCCGCCTTCCTCACGAATCGAACGCAGCTCCTGCAGCAATTGCACCTGCAAGTAGCTTAGTGGATCAACGTAAGGGTTGCGCAAACGAATCGATTCTTGAATAACTGGCACATTATCCAAAATTTCATTTTGATTCGTTATTTTAAGAATAAGCTCAGAAGTCAGCTTGTATTCTGCTTCAACCTGCGAGAAGATGCGCTCCCGAATGGTATCATCCTTAATCATCGATGCATATTGCGAAGCAATCTTCATATCTGCCTTAGCCAGCGCCATTTGCAAATTATCGATTAGACTGCGGAAGAACGGGAACTTCTCATACATCGTTTGCAGCGTTGCCAGCTTTTGCTGATCGTCGCCAACATACTGCTGAATTGCTGTACCCGCTGCATACCATGCTGGCAGCAAGTAGCGGCTTTGTGTCCATGAGAACACCCATGGGATCGCACGCAAGTCCTCAAAGCGATCACTGTTTTTGCGCTTGGACGGGCGTGAGCCGATATTTAGCTCGCCTACCTCATTCAGCGGCGTTGATTCCTTAAAGAAGGTCAAGAAGTCTGGATCACGGAAAATAAGATCCTGATACTTTTTCTGCGCCGCCTCTGAAATCGCCGAAGCAATGTCTTCCCATTCCTTTTCCACTTGCGGTGCTTGCTCAGGATATCTGGCAAGACGAGCCGAAGTAATAAGCGCCCAGGTCGCTTGCTCAAGCGAGCGATACGCGATGCCTTCTAGCGAATAGCGTGAGGAAAGCACCTCGCCCTGCTCGGTAATTTTAATGCCTGCACCAACCGTATGAGGCGGCTGCGCAAGAATGCTGCGGTTAAGCGGCATGCCTCCGCGACCTAGCGAGCCTCCGCGGCCATGGAAGAACTTAAGCTTAACGTTATGCTCTTTGCCTGCCTCTGTAATGCTGTTAAGCGCAATTCGCAGCTCCCAGTTAGCAGTAACAGCGCCGCCATCCTTATTGCTGTCTGAGTAGCCAAGCATAATTTCATGCATATTGCCGCGTGCAGCAACTGCCTTGCGGTACACCGGAATCGCGAACAGCTGTCTCATAATATCTGGTGCAGCGTGCAAGTCGTCAATTGTTTCAAACAGCGGAACTGCTTGAATCGTACAGATGACTTCGCCGTTTTCGTCAATACGCAGAAGGCCGACTTCCTTGGCAAACACCATAACCTCAAGCATATCGCTGGCAGCTTCAGTCATACTAATTAAGTAGCTTGAAATACAGTTAACGCCGAACTCTTTTTGCGCCTTCGCTACAACCTCATAAACATTCAGACATTCACGAGTTGAATCTGAATATTCAATATGATGGGAAGTAAGCGGACGCTGATCCTCCAGCAGCTTCACTAGCACTGGAATCTTTTCCTCTTCAGACAATGCGCCGTAATTGTCAACGATGCCCAGCTTATGAAGCACCTCAGTCATCGTATTCTCATGCTCTTGGCTGTGCTGACGAATATCGAGTGTCATTAGATGGAAGCCAAACAGCTCAACCTGACGCATAAGCTTAGCCAAGTACGTATCGGCATAGTAATCTGCAAAGTGGCTGCGCAAGCTGCGGTCAATAATACGCAAATCCTCCATCAGCTCTGCCGGGCTGTTATAGCCGACTTGCTCTGAAGCAACGTTCGTCTCAAGCGTATTAGCAAGCTTTGCAAGCATATACCCAAGCTTGATGCGATAAGGCTCAGTTGAATTTCTCCAACGCTCTGCATTTTTTATTTGGACGGTTTTACGGTCTTGCTCAATCGAAGCAAGCAGCTCATCCGTAACAGTTACAAGGTTAGTGCTGAAGCTTAGCATCTTCATCATTTCGCGAAGCTGCTCTTTGTATTTGCGAACGACCAACTGACGGTGCAGCGTAAGTGCCTGCCACGTTACATCAGAGGTTACAGATGGATTGCCATCACGGTCGCCGCCAATCCAGGAGCCAAAGCGCAGGTAGCTAGGCACATGCCACTTTTTGTCCGGATAATATTTAGTCAAGCATCTTTCAAGCTCCTCATACACATTTGGCAGCGCGTCAAACAACGTTTCATCGAAGTAGAACAGCCCGTTCTTGACCTCGTCAATAACAGTCGGCTTACGATCACGCAGCTCATCTGTCTGCCATAAAATAAGGACCTCGTTCATCAGCTTTTCTTTCAGCTTTTCACGTTCACGATAGGTCAACGTTGGATTGTCCAGCTCCATGACATCTTCAGCAATGCGCTTGTGGATGTCCAGAACAGCACGACGAGTTGCCTCTGTTGGATGTGCAGTCATAACCAATTCGAGGGAAATGCCCGCTAGCATCTCTTCAATGTCCTCTTGTGCGATATTATGATCCTTTAGAACTTTGATCGCACTTTCAATTGAGCCATTTTGCACTTCTTCACCAGCAAGAAACTCGTAGTCACGCTTTCTTCTAATCCGATGATTTTGCTCAGCAATGTTAACCAATTGAAAATAAATGGCGAACGCACGAATGACCTGATGACGCTGCTCTGAGCTTAGCGATGAAATCGTAGCTTTAAGCTCGGCAAACAATTCAGGGTCAAATTGGGCACGAAGCGCTTTGCTTTGCTCTCTAATTTGCTCTACAAGCTCTAATAGCTCGCGACCACCTTGATGTACAAGCACTTCTCCGAGTATATTGCCCAGGTAACGGACATCTCGTCTAAGTAAATTATTAGAATTCGTCCGATTTGTCGCTGTTGATGTTACAGTTTGATCCGACATACCCTTCCTCCTACAGATCTGTACAGCAAACTCACAAACCATGCTTAATAATAGAAGCTATAAATCATATTCGCAAGATTACTCTCAGTTATTCGCATAAAATCACTTCACCCATTATACAACAAAATGCAACATCATAGAAGCCTTATAAACATAATTAATCTAAAATTTCGCTGATATTTACATCATTTTTAGATCGAAAACGCTTAAAAAGGAAACTTTCTGATATGTAAATAAGTACAAATAATTACATTCATATTGAATTGTGTTCAATTCACAACTAACCCTTCGCCAATCGGCAATATTGTTAGTATTCGCACATAACAAGCTTAGCTGTTGTATGGATTCACGCCATCTATATGCAACGAATACTGTAAATTCATTTGAACAATTTCATCGCGCGACGGCTGCATGCTGTTGAACGAATAAGGAAAAACGATGCGTCAAAGAGTGAAAATGGGAGAGGTATAAATATAAGCCACCCTGCATATCGCTCTAAAAATTGGCAGCGCAGGAAAGTGCAAATTCTTGCTTGCCCCATTTGTGCAGAAAATACAAAAAAAGACTTCGATCTGCCGAAGTCCGTCAATTCATTATGGAGCGGGCGATGGGAATCGAACCCACGCTATTAGCTTGGAAGGCTAAAGTTCTACCATTGAACTACGCCCGCATATAAAATGGTCGGGATGACACGATTTGAACATGCGACCCCCTGGTCCCAAACCAGGTGCTCTACCAAGCTGAGCTACATCCCGTTATAGCAGTAATTAAGTGGCGCGGCCTAAGAGATTCGAACTCCTGACCTTTTGATTCGTAGTCAAACGCTCTATCCAGCTGAGCTAAGGCCGCAAATAATGGAGCGGAAGACGGGAATCGAACCCGCGACCCTCGCCTTGGCAAGGCGATGCTCTACCGCTGAGCCACTTCCGCAAACTTAATTACATCAGTCCTGCGACACAATTTGTCGCGGCGACAAGTAATAATATAACACTATTAAAAACAAAATGCAAGTGGTTTTTAAATATTTTTTTAATTCCTTTATTTTCTTTTTTATTTTAGAATATCATGATCCACATAGCGCTCGCCATTAAGCTCACTAATGACATTGATCGCAACTTTAGCTCCGTCACCTGCTGTAATGATCGCATGCACGCTCACGCCTGTGCAGGTTCCTGCGGCCCACACTCCTGGAATATTCGTTTTCCCTTGCGCATCTACATCAAGCACGGTCTTGATGCGCGGCTCTGTGCCTGGCTTCGTCGGAATGCCAAGCTTCTCGGCCAAGTCAACATGAATGCCTGAAGCAATAATAACATGCTTGGCAACAATGCTTTCTCCTGCTTCTGTTGCTAGCTGCAAGCCGCCATCAACGGACTCGATATCGCTCACCGTATCCGTTTTATACTCTGCTCCAAACTTCTGAAATTGCTTAATGCCTGTCTCCACAAGCTCAGGGCCAGATACTTCCATCACACCATAGAGATTTTCAAACCATGCGCGCTTCGTCATTCCTTTGTCGCTATCAATGACAATCGTCTTTTTACCTGCCTTAGCCGTAAAAAGTGCAGCACTTGCTCCTGCTGGTCCTGCTCCGATTACTGCAACGTCATACATCCGTTTTCTCTCCCTTACTATATGATGTTCATCACCACTATTATAACTGAACATTACGCCCTATAGCAAAAAAAGCCACCAGTTCGACTGATGACTTGAATTTATGTAACTGGTGCGCGTGGAGGGACTTGAACCCCCACGGTCGCCCGCTAGATCCTAAGTCTAGTGCGTCTGCCAATTCCGCCACACGCGCATATTGCAATCATGATTAAGCTGTTCTCAAATTTGTAACTGGTGCGCGTGGAGGGACTTGAACCCCCACGGTCGCCCGCTAGATCCTAAGTCTAGTGCGTCTGCCAATTCCGCCACACGCGCACATTGCAAATCATGATTAGCTTGTCCTCAAATTTATAACTGGTGCGCGTGGAGGGACTTGAACCCCCACGGTCGCCCGCTAGATCCTAAGTCTAGTGCGTCTGCCAATTCCGCCACACGCGCACGCCAAAAAATTGAGTACCTTTATAGAATACATGATGCATTTTAAAAAGTCAAGCCTATTATTAAATCAAATCTGAGCCTATTCTTCTGCAGCGCTTGGAGCAAAGCTCTCCTCAACTTGCGTTTTTCGGAATGCTTTGCTCCTTCCCTGTTGCTTCTCCTAATATTCGCCTTCCTGCAATGCTTCAGTGCTTGCTGGACTATCCCGCTTCCCTAGCCCTTGACACTTCCGAGTACAAGCCCTGTTGTAAAATATTTTTGCAAGAACGGATAGATAAGCAAAATCGGAATTGCTCCTAAAAACATTTGAGCAGCTCGGCCGGTTCGCACATTCATCATTGCCAGCAATTGATTATAGTCATTGCTTGCCCGTTGCATAATTTGCTCAAAGCTTAGCAACAGCGTCTGAAGGTAGCTTTGCAAAGGATAATTCGCTGTATCATTCATATAAATAATACCGTCAAACCATGAATTCCAATGACCTACGATGCTGAACAAACCAACTGTAGCGAGTGCCGGCTTTAATAGCGGCAAAATAATCCGCAGCAAAATTTGCATCGGTCCGGCACCATCAATCGTGGCAGACTCTTCAATCTCTTCAGGCAAGCCGCGCAAAAAGTTCATTAAAATAATCATGCTGAATACGGGCAGAGCTCCTGGTAAAATTAACGACCAGATAGAGTCGATTAGCCCAGTCTTTACGACAATTAAGTAGGTTGGAATTAAACCGCCGTTAAATAGCATCGTAAACACGAAGAAACTCATATAGATGCCGCGTCCCATCACCTTATCTTTTGTTTTGGACAACGGATATGCGGTAAGCACGATTAGAACCAAATTCACCAGTGTGCCGAGTATAACACGCTGTACCGAGATCCACATGGAACGAAAAAACTCTCCGCCTTCCAGGGCAAATTCGTAAGCCTTCGTATTAAAGCCTACTGGGAAAAATGCAACCTCCCCCGCTGATACTGCCGCGCTGCTGCTAAAGGAGACAGCCAGCAAATTAACGAACGGCAGCACACATAACAGCGATGTAAGCAATAATATTAAGAAATTGAGAATGTTAAATAGCTTTCTCCCTAAGCTTTTGTCTTGGATCATAGCAATCCTCCTTAAAAGATACGATAGCCAGCGACACGATAAGCAAGCACATAAGACAAAATGACAAGTATGCAGGATACGATTGATTTGAAAAATCCAACGGCTGCCCCTACAGAATATTGTGCTTGTTGAATTCCTAGCCGGTACACATACGTATCGATAATATCTCCTGTCTCGTATACAACCGGTGAGTACAAATTGTAAATTTGATCAAAGCCGGCATTCAAAATATTGCCCAACGCCAAAACCGTCATTAAAATGATCGTTGGCGCAAGCAGCGGCAGTGTAATATAAATCGTCTGCTTCCAGCGCTTCGCACCATCAATTAAGGCGGCCTCATATAATCCGGGATCAATACTTGTCAGCGCTGCCAAATATACAACCGTTCCAAAACCGAAGCCCTTCCAAATATCGCTTATAATCATTGTCCACGGAAATAGTGATGGATTACCTAAAAACGAAATCGGCTCCATGCCAAGCAGCCCTAAAAATGAATTGACGATCCCTTCCGCGCTCAGAATATCTACCATTATTCCGGCCATAATGACCCACGAAAGAAAGTTCGGGATATATACGAGCGTTTGAAACGTTCGCTTCATAAGCGTTCTGCCTACTTCATTGAGCAGCAGCGCGAAAATAACAGGCACAACGACACCGCCAATTAATTTGAAGAAGGACATATATAGAGTGTTCCATATGGTTCGGATAAAGTTGGGCTGTCTAAATACATGCTCAAAGTTTTCCATGCCAACCCACGGCGAGCTGAAGCCAAGTCCAGGATTGTAATCTTGAAATGCAATTATCATTCCGTATAGCGGCAAATAACTATAAATAAACACTAGAACGATACTTGGAATGAGCATCAAATGAAACGCCTTTTGTTGCTTCAGTTTTTTTAACATGCTCTGTTCCTCCGTTTTTCCGTTTGTAAATTAAAGCAAAGGAAGCGAGCGACAACCCGCTTCCTGCTCGTTGGGCTTATTGTTGACCGTACATCGCATTAACCGCTGCCGTTGCTTCTTCTCCGCCAGCCAAATGCCAGTTCTGCACCAGCTCGTCGAAATAATCAATGTCCTCTGCGCCCATAATTATTTTCGTAAATCCTTCCGTTAAAATATCATCCAGTGTAGAGCCGTACTTAACAAGCTCCTTAGGCGGCGCGCCCCACATTGCCGTTTTAATATATTGCTCGTTGTCGAGAATCGTTTTTGCCTGCCCGTATGCCGGCTTTGGCGATCCTTGCTGCAAATAATCACCGACTGCAGCAGGAGTGCCATTTTTCATAAATTCAACGCTGTTATTATATTTCTGCCACATGCCGCTCGTTGTAAATTTGCTCGTGTCATTGGTCTGCAGCGCTTCGCTCACTCGTTCAAATTGCTCATAATCCGTCATTGGATTAATAATTTTGAAAGCACCTGTTACATGGGCGATATCTTTATCGAGCATTGCCGATAATGTTTCGGCGGATTCATTTTCAGCACCTTCATCCAAAATATAAGCATAGAAGTTGAGCAGCTTAATTGCGGCCTCCGGATGTTTAGCTTTTTTGTTTACGACCGTATAGGCTCCGTTGGCAAAAAAGACTGATTGGGTAGCGATGTCGCCATCTACTGTCGGAATTAAATATGGATAGAATACTGCATCTGTGCCTTGATTCGTTACCGTGTCTACGCCAGGATTGTAGCCCCACCATTGATAGTAAGGCTGCACGCCTGCCTTGCCGGATACGATACCGGCATTCATCGCACTGAAATCTTTAATCGGGAACTCCGGATCGATGATGCCCAGCTTGAACCATTCTGCCCATGCCGCCAAAGCATCCTTCATTTCTGGCTGCACAGAGCCGTATACCAGCTTGCCATCCTCGCCTGGCAGCCACACATCAGGGTGCGCTCCCCAGCCAATAGCGAGCAAATTCAAATAGTCCAAGGTCTGATCAACTGCAATGCCGTAGCCGCCGTATGCTTCTTTAAACTTAAGCGCAATGTTTTTAATATCATCCATCGTTTTCGGGTCTTCCAGCCCCAGCTCTTCCTTCCAATCGTTGCGAATCCAGATAAAGTCAGGCTGATCAATAAATCCCCAGTGCATTTGTGGAATGCCATAAAGCTTGCCATCTCTTTTGCCTGATTCATAGCTGGCCGTATCTGCTTCCATATATCCCTTTACTCGATCTGAAGCATACGTGTCGAAAATTTCTGTCAAATCCATAATCATATCCGCATCAATCAATTGCTGCAATTGGGTTGCATTTACATGAAAGACATCAGGCAGCTCATTTGACGAAATCGCCAGATTGAGCTTAGTGTCATATTCATCCGTAACCCAGTCGGTTACAACCTCAATATTTAATCTTTCTTTATACGCTCGGGTCCACACATTATTCGACATGTCGTCGCCGCTCGGGAACTGTGCTGAGGAGTACTCCGCCCGAACTGTATGAATCGTCACCGTTTCATCATAAGCTCCAAATGCATAGTCAATTTCACCATTCTCATTAACGGCCTGTGCTGGCTTGTCTCCATTGGCATTTGTTTTATTTTCTGTTCCAGTTGCGTTGCCTGAGCATGCTGTCAACAAAACCATCATCAATGTCACCAAAACTGCGATACCCTTTTTATTCATGTCAATCCCCCTATTTATCAATGGTTTGCTTGCCACGACTTCATTATAAGAAATACTGTTCCTTGAATAAATTAACGCAATTGACTAGTTAATTGTCCTTTTTTGATAAATGTTCACCCGGTATATAAATCCGCCAAATGAAAGTAAAAATAATGCCCTTCGCTGATAAAAAAGTACAATAAAAAAAGAGGCTATGCCTGTTCATCTATATAGCAGGTAATAGCACTCTCTTCTAATCATCAAACTATTTCACCTTTACTTCTTTCTCCACTTGGCAAATGAATTCGAAATGCAGTGCCCTTACCCTCGATACTTTCAAATTCAACGCCGTATCTGCTGCCATAATGCAGTTCGATTCTTCGTTTCACATTATACAAGCCTATGCTGCTGCCAGAATTGGACTCACCTGAAATTAGCTCCTCTATTAGCAAATACGTCTCTTCATCCATCCCAACTCCGTTGTCATGCACCTCTATAACAAATCCATCACTCTTATTCGCTTCCCATGCCACACGAATTGTCACGACACCATCCTCTTCGATTTCAGCAAGGCCATGAAAGATCGCATTTTCAACAAGCGGCTGCAAAATCAGCTTGGGCATTGACTGGTCAAGCAGCTCTTCATCGGCCATTACATCCATTCTAATCCGATTGTAGTAGCGGACCTGCTGAATCGTCATATAGTTTTTCAAATTATCAAGCTCTTCTCTAACAGACACCATCGCTCCCTCGGCACGAGCTGCATAACGCAGCATTGCGATTAATGCTTCTGTAATTTCTACAATAGCATCGGCGCGCTGCATCGAGGCAATCCATTTTACAGAGCCTAATGTATTATAAAGGAAATGGGGGTTAATTTGAGATTGCAGTGCTCGAATCTCCGCAGCCGCTTTTTCCTTTTCCTCCTGCTGAATTTGCGTGACCAATCTTTTCAATTCATGAGACATTCGGTTAAAGCGTGTGGAAAGTAATCCGATTTCGTCACGCGAGGCGATATCCTCGACTTGTTCGAATTGCCCCTTTTCTACTTGAAGGATATTACTCATCAGTTTTTTAATCGGTCTTGTCATCATATTGGATAAAAACGCAGAAATAATAACGAGAAACAACAGCATGAGAAGCGCCAATACATACACATTATTGCGCAAAATATCGCCTTCCGCCGACAGCTCGCTCATCGGCATATAAAGGTATGTGGTCCAGCGCTGCCGCTCAAACGAGCTTTCGACAATAATATTCGTGTTATGATCAGGGCGAATCGATGAAAATTTTAGCCCAATCAAGCTAGTATCGGAATTGTAAATAATATTGTCCACTTCATCAACAATCGTAAAGCGGGAACGCAAAGCCTGCTGAAGTCTGCTGTTTACGACATCAATTACACCTAGATCAATTCGGACAACCATAATCCCCAGCACCGTTCCGCTATCTACATCCAATATTTTTCTGGCGTGGGCAATGGCAAGCTTTTTGCTCATCGTTTGCTGATCGACATGCGTATCCAATGTCATCATTTTGCTGTTGGACACCTGGAAAAACTTAAACCACTCTTCCTCCTTGGCATTATAGCTATAATCATAAGGAAGATCAGAGCCGACAAATAGATCCTTGCCGCCGTTCAAATTGTAGACGTAGAATGAAATCTCTCGATCCTTCATCATCATATAATTCATCAGCATCGCGTACGCTGCATTTTTATTTTCTTCATTGTCATTGCGCAAATAGTTTTGCAATGGGTAATTGTCCTCTTTCTCCACCTTTACGCCGCTATTCATTCCAAAGCTGGCTACTAGCGAAATTTTTTCAATCTCCTTTAAATATTCATCAATCCTTACATTCGTTTGATTGGCAATGTCCATGAGCAGCTCCGTATATTTTTGCTCTAATAATCGCTGGGAAGAGAGATAGGAGTTAACTGTCATGACGAATATCGGCAAAATAACAACGATTAAACAAATGATTAAAATTTTCGTTTTAATGCTTATAAAAGAAAACCGCTTGCGCTTCACTATATTCTCCATCCACATTTCTCCCATTGTTATGGTAAATAGCGCTAGCCTCTGTACTCTTCTGGACTGACTCCGACTACTTTCTTAAAAATTTTGCTGAAATACGTGTAGTTATGATATCCGACTTTATCGGCAACCTCATATATTTTATACTGACTGTTCTCGAGAAATGATTTAGCGCGCTCTATTCGAACCCTGGTCAAATACGATACAAAATTCTCCCCTGTTTCCTGCTTGAAGAGCCGGCTAAGATAAGAAGGGTTTACGTTAATTTGATTGGCTACACTTTGAAGTGAAATACTTTCTGCATAATAACGGTTAATCATATCTACGGCTAATTCCGTATAGCTGCGCTGCTCCGACGTTTTGTATTCCGCAAGCAGACACTTTTGGGCATAATCCAACACGATATGATGGACAGTATCCCAGGTCTCTGCTGCAAACAGCGCTTCATAGGGCAGAGCCGCGCTTTGCTGATAGCTTGCCGGCAAATGCGTGCTGATATGTTCAGTAAGACGAATGTAAGCCTCACGAATCATCCTTTCATTAGCCTGCCTCTGCTGCAGCTCCAAGCGAAAGCTTTCAAAGCAAGCCGTTAGCAATTCTTTATTATTGCTGTCGAATGCATACGATAGCTGAATCTCATTCATGATGTTAGCTGCATTAGCTTCACTAGCCTTGTTCTCTGTAATGTCCTGATAAAACAAAATATGTCCACTGCCTGCAAAAAAGCTGTGGTGCATGGCCTTGTCCGCTTCATGATATGCATTTCTTATAGCACGAAAGCCATCTGCAAAGGTGCTGATTCCAATTGAAATTGATATATTCATGAAGTCTCTCATCGTTCGTTGTATATTGCTGCATAGCTTGCTTATATCTGCAGCCGTTGCTTCGTTGTTATCTGTGGGGATATTCATGATTAATAAATACTCTGAGGAGCTTTCGACAACGATCTCTTTACTCCATTTTCGTGGAATAATTTCTTCCAATATATTTACTACTGAAAAGCGCAGCAATCGTTCATCCTTTTCCACATATTTTTTTCTTACAGCAATGAACTGATCGATCCGTAATTTAATAATCGCCAACCGTTCTGAACGAACAGCGATCTGTAATTGCTTGCTTTTCGCAATCGCATCCTTCTCGTCTAATAAACCGCTTATTAAGTCTTTAAAGAAGCTTTCCTTCAAATGCGAAAGACTTTGCGATAAATCTGCTTGCAGCATTGGAGGATAGAGCGCTGTATGTTGTTCTTCACTTTTTGAACGAATCGTTGTAAGCAGCTCAATGAGTGTGTCAGGCGTAATTTCGCTTTTAATTAAATAATCAACTGCACCGAGCCGCAACGCTTCCTTTACGTACCCAAATTCATCAAAATTGCTTACGATTACATACTTGCAGGACGGTAATATATTTGAAGCTTCACGGATAAGCTGCAACCCATCCATTACAGGCATTTTTATATCTGTAATAATAACATCCGGCTGAACGTTTATTGCCGCTTCAAGAGCCTCTTTCCCATTTGCTGCTTCTGATGCAATTTGAAAGCCATAACACTCCCAATTGATCATGGAGCGAATTCCGATACGCATTAACAACTCATCGTCAACTATCATCAGTTTGAGCATAGCTATCCCTCATCATATTTTTATTCTTCATTTAATTTGTATTCGGCATGGATTAAAAAAGAATAAATAATAAATAAACAGAAAACGTTTACATAAATAAATATATTTATATACGTAATGAAAATTTTTCTCATATTTGTAAAAAAGGATAGTTAAATTATATAGCAGCATTTATAAATGTCAACACGAATGATGAACAAATATCTTAACGATAAGTAAAGTAAATAAAAAAAAGTCCTTAGCCATCGAAGGCTAAGGACTTGTAGGTTATATGTATCATTTCGTTGCTTGAAATAAAACTGGTGCGCGTGGAGGGACTTGAACCCCCACGGTCGCCCGCTAGATCCTAAGTCTAGTGCGTCTGCCAATTCCGCCACACGCGCATCTTAATAAAAAACTGGTGAGCCATGAAGGACTCGAACCTTCGACACCCTGATTAAAAGTCAGGTGCTCTACCAACTGAGCTAATGGCTCTCATAAGAGAAAAATGGCTGGGGATCAAGGATTCGAACCTTGGAATGACGGAGTCAAAGTCCGTTGCCTTACCGCTTGGCTAATCCCCATTAGTCTGCATGGTGGAGGATGACGGGATCGAACCGCCGACCCTCTGCTTGTAAGGCAGATGCTCTCCCAGCTGAGCTAATCCTCCATAAGGGATAGTTTCTCCGAAAAGGTTTTGGAATAATCATTAAAAGGATTTTGGTGACCCGTAGGGGATTCGAACCCCTGTTACCTCCGTGAAAGGGAGGTGTCTTAACCCCTTGACCAACGGGCCACATACAAATTTGCTTGTCCAACCATGTTGTAAATGGAGCTCTCAACCGGGATCGAACCGGTGACCTCATCCTTACCATGGATGCACTCTACCGACTGAGCTATGAGAGCAATGGCTCCCCGAACAGGACTCGAACCTGTGACAACTCGATTAACAGTCGAGTGCTCTACCGACTGAGCTATCAGGGAACGTCAACCAACATCCTTGATCTCATTCACAGATCAACGGTAAACTAGAAGGCTTGCACCCTCAAAACTGGATATGAAAGCTTGATTCATCGTGCGATCGATGTTTGTTTACCCAGTGGTTACTGGGGTCCCCGCAAAGTACTCGGAATATGCTTCCTAGACTTGACGTCACTTTGTGGGGTACATTTAGGATAAGCCCTCGACCGATTAGTACTGGTCAGCTCCATGCATTGCTGCACTTCCACCCCCAGCCTATCAACCTCGTCGTCTTCAAGGGGTCTTACTAGTTGGGAAATCTCATCTTG
>NZ_BOSE01000012.1 GCF_018403185.1 Paenibacillus montaniterrae | reverse complement strand
TCCGCCGCTAAGCATCGTGTTTTCCGAAGAAAACACTAGCTCCGCTCGACTTGCATGTATTAGGCACGCCGCCAGCGTTCGTCCTGAGCCAGGATCAAACTCTCCATGAAAGTTTGTCTTGCTCATTTATAAAACCACTTACTTAATTGTAAGTTAATTGACGTGTTCCATTTGTTCAGTTTTCAAAGAACTTTCAGTTACCGATGCGGTAACAAGATATTATGTTATCAGCTTCTGCACATTTCGTCAAGCACTTTTTTTATTTAATTTGTTGCTCAATTCAATGCCGTCCGAAGTGACATTTACTAATATACCACGCCTGTCAGCACAATACAACTTGTAATATTTTCTATTTGTGAGGCTGTTCAAAAAGCCTAGCTTTTTGAACACTCACTTTATGCGCAATGCCATTTAAGCTTGCTGAGACTGCCATAGCATCACTAGCTCTTTTTCATTGGTTTCTTCATCTAACAGGTTGTCTACGACTTGAAAGCCATTCGCTTTATAGAACATTGTTGCGCCAACGTTCTTTTCATATACTTTAAGCTGTAAAGAACTGCGCAAGCCTTGAGCATGCTGAAGCAGACTCTTCCCATAGCCTTGCCCCTGCACATCGCTAGCTACGAATATAGCCGCTAAATAATCATCAACTAATGATATGAATCCTGCAATTTGCTCTCCTTTGCTGATTACATATGTTTCAGACTGCGGCAAATAAATATTCGCCATTTCATCTGCACGCTGCTCCCAATAATCGGCTGGAATAAAGGAATGTGCTTCTTTCGAAACGTCAAGCCATAGCTGAACTAGCTGCTTAATTTGATGCTGCTGCATATTTGACACGTTCATTTTCAAAAATCTCCAATTCTATAGTAGTATGTTTTATTCTACTACATACGGCAGTAAGCAGCAAAACCTCACTGAATTGGGTACAGTTGTACTGTGAAATGTTTATAGGTATCATTAAAGCGGCAATGATCTATAAATTTTCACATCTAATAATATTCATTTATCTAATCGTAATCATGTAAGGCAAAGGAGCGAGTTTATATGATCATCCATAAAGGCGAGGTTGTGTTTCGCCAGGGAGACATCGGACCACTTTATCATTTGAAAAGCGGACTTCTAAAAATATCCCGTTTGCATGAGGATGGAACACAAACATTAGTCAACATCATTACACCGGATGAAATTATTCCGCATCATTCTTTAATCGCGCAAAATCCTTATCACGGCACCGCAATCGCACTAACGACATGCGAAATAGAGCTGATCCAAACAGAAAGCTGGTACCGATCCATTGCACAGGATGCGGAGTTGTGTCGCGATATCGCTTTGCGATTGCAGGACAAGCTCCGTATGATGCAGCAACGAATCGACCAGCTTACAGAAGTAACGCCTATGAATCGCTTGATTAAGCTTCAAGCCTGGTTCAAGCAATATGTTGGTACAGCAGCCCTTAGCGAAATTTTAACTCAAGAGGAAATTGGACAGTTTATCGGCTTGCGGCGTGAAACAGTTAATCGACTGCTGCGCGATCAGACGGTTTCAGCTTCAGCAGGCTCTGCTTCCAAGCTGCCTTTAGGCCCAAAAAATTCATAATGGATATCATTTTGTGGCACGCCAAGGCTTTGCAATGCCTGATTGATTTGCTTCATAAATGGCACAGGGCCGCAGAAATAGTATGCAGCGGACTGATCCGGCACAATTTCCTTAAGCCATTCAGCTGTAATAAAGCCTTCCTTGTTATAGCTTTGCTGCATACGATCCTCTGACGACGGCTCACTATAGCACCAATGGACGCTAGCCTGCGAATGCTGCTTAGCCAGTTCTGTGATCGCTTGCTTCATCGCATGAACCTGGCTATTTCTCGCTGCATGTATGAAGTATACTTTGCGTTCCGGCGTTTGCTCTACTAGCGTATTCAGCATACTAACCATTGGAGTCAACCCTACGCCACCACTGATGAGTACCACAGGCCGTTCATCCTCAACATCCAGTGTAAAATCACCTGCAGGCGCAGTTAATTCCAGCACGTCCCCTTCATTTATGCTATTGTGCAAATACTGCGAAACCTTGCCGCCTGGCTTGTGCTCATCGCCTTCCTCGCGCTTTACACTAATGCGATAAAAGCTTTGTCCGGGCTTATCCGACAAGCTGTACTGGCGCAAATGCGTATACTCTTCACCAGCAATGTTCACCTTCACCGTTACATATTGACCTGGCAAAAATGCTGAAATGGCCTTTCCGTCCTGTGGAACAAGGTAAAATGAAGTAATTACCTCGCTTTCCTTCACTTTGCGCGCAACTGTAAATGGTCTAAACCCTGCCCAGCCGCCTTCAGCAAGCTCCGCAGCCTGATACATCTCTGCTTCTACATCTATAAATACTTGTGCAATTACGCCGTATGCTTCAGACCATGCCTGAATAATCTCATCAGTCGCTGCGTCTCCAAGTACATCCTTTATCGCTGCTAACAAGTTTTGACCGACAATCGGGTATTGCTCAGCCGTTATTCCCAAACTGCGATGCTTATGAGCGATCTGCTTTACAGCTGGCAAAATATTTTCAAGCTGATCGATATTGGCAGCAGCTGCATAAACCGCATTAGCTAGCGCAGTCGGTTGTTTGCCCTGCTTTTGATTGGCATGATTAAATACATTCAATAGTTCAGGATGATTGGTAAAGAGCATTTGATAAAACCGTTTCGTAATGGCTGTTCCATGCACTTCAAGCACTGGTACAGTCGATTTAATAATGCGAATCATTTGTTCACTTAACATTCATACACGCATCCCTTCCAAATCATTTTTCACATCTAACCCTAGTATAACGACAGTCCATGCTCCGCCTTAGTGACTCTAATCACACTAAAATCAAACGATTTGTGACGAGAGAGCAACGATGAATTTGCCGATAGATAGGTAGCAATAAAATAAAGAAGGCTGATCCCTCAGGTCGTTGGACCTGCAGATCAGCCTCATAGTTTATTGGAAGTTCAGCTATTTAACTATTTATTGCTCAAGCATTTGCAGCACGATCGCTTCATCTTCAATAATGGTGATGCCAAGCTCCTGCGCTTTAGCAAGCTTGCTGCCCGCTTTTTCCCCAGCGATTACGATATCTGTTTTCTTCGATACACTGCCTGTAACTTTAGCGCCGCAGGCCTCCAGCCTTTTCGTAAGCTCGTCTCGCCCAAGGGTCGGCAATGTTCCTGTAATCACAACCGTTTTTCCGAAGAACGGATTATCGGCAGATACCGTCGTCTCCTGCTGCTCCTCGATTTGTGGTGATACGCCCGCCGCCAGCATGTCGGCAATGCTTTGCTTCATCTTTTCATCCTGAAAAAAGCTAACGATGCTCTCGGCGACAATCGCACCTACATCCTGCAGTCCAATCAACTCATCAACAGTAGCCTGCATAACGGCATCAAGGCTGCGGAAATGATCGGCCAATGTTTTGGCTGTTGCCTTGCCTGTGTTAGGAATTCCAAGCGCAAACAAGAATGAAGCCAGCTCACGCGTTTTCGAAGCTTCAATTGCATCAAGCAGCTTCTGCGCCTTTTTCTCTCCAAAGCGCTCCAGCTTAATCAAGTCATCAAAACGCAGCCTGTAAAGATCAGACGGGTCCTTGACGCCACAATCATGGTAAAGCTGCTCAGCCGTCATAATGCTGAACGATTCTATATCCATTGCGTCGCGCGAGGCAAAATGAGTAATTCTTCCGATCATTTGCGGCTCACAGCCCAGCTTATTGTTGCAGAACAGATGAGCGCCGCGCTGCTCTAATGGCGAGCCACAGGCAGGACAGCTCGTTGGAAATACGATTTCCTCTCCCTGCTGCTCATCAACCTTGCCTAGTATTTCCGGAATTACATCATTGGAGCGACGAATCGATACAAGCGTGCCGAGCGCATGCTTCAAATTTTTCCGTTCTATATCACCCATATTGTTCAGGGTACAATTTTGCACCGTTACGCCCGCGAGCTCAACCGGCTCCACCTTGGCGACAGGTGTTATTTTGCCAGTACGCCCTACTTCCCACGAAACGGACAGCAGTGTCGTTTCGGCTTCCTCTGCTTCAAATTTAAAAGCGACTGCCCAGCGCGGAAATTTGTCCGTATAGCCAAGTGCTTCCCGCGTGCGCATATCTTGAACCTTGATTACTGCGCCGTCGATCAAATAATCAAGCTCATTGCGCCGCTCAGTTAGCTTGACAAGCTCCGCCTCCAGCTCCTGCAAGCTATGAGCATATATAATATATGGATTCACCTTGAAATGATTGTTTTTCAAAAATTGCTGCATTTGCTCGTGGTTATCAAACGATATTCCCTCAGCATAACCAACATTATAAATAAAAGCATCCAGCTTGCGGCTTGCCGTGACCGCCGGATTCAAGTTGCGAAGCGCTCCTGCTGCCGCGTTGCGCGCATTTTTTAACGGTTCCTCCGCTGTTTCATTGTATTTAGCAAGGCTGGACAAGGTCATCATACCTTCTCCCTGCACCTCGATCACGCCTTGGTTGAAGGCAATCGTTAGCGGTATCGACTTAATCGTTTTGACCTGCGGCAATATGCTCTCTCCGATCACACCGTTTCCGCGCGTCGCCGCTTGCACCAGCTGGCCGTTTTCATAGGTGAGATTTAATGTCAAGCCGTCGAATTTCAGCTCCATCACATAGGAAGGCTCAGGCAACGGTGTACCCGCATGCTTCGCATTGTAATCGTTTATCGCACGCTTTAATCTTGCTTCCCAAGCATACAATTGCTCAAGATTTTGCGCCTTATCCAGGCTCCATAAACGGGCGCGATGCTTATGCTGGGCAAACCCAGCCAAAATTTCCCCGCCAACCCGCTGCGTAGGTGAATGAGGCAGCACTACTGCCAGCGATGCTTCAAGAGCAACTAATTCATCATATAGCTTATCGTACTCCGCATCTGAGATTGAAGGCGCATCAAGTGTATAATAACGGTAATTATGCTCATTCAACTCTTGCACAAGCTGCTCCATTCGCTGCATTGCCTGATTCGTCGACATAACATCCCTCCATAGCTCAATCCTGGCATTAGCCAAATCAATATCGATTCAAGTACCAGTATTACACTTTTTTAATTGGCGCAAAACTTGCCAGCAGTCTTTTTATGCCAATTGGTGCTGGAAATGCAATTTGCAGCTCCATATCCTGATCCTTGCCTTTAACGGCAATAACCGTTCCTTCACCCCATTTGCCATGCGCAACCTTGTCTCCGGCAACATAAGACACTGCTCCTTCAGCATTTGCCTGCGAAGCTTGCTTCGCCGCCTCAAGCCCTGAGGTCACCGTAACATTTGAGCGGCTAGTCGCTTTAGATGAGCCATAGCCGCCGGCAGCTGCCGCTCTCCCTGTGTTGCCGGCACTGCTTGCTCCAGCTCGCGCGCTGCCATAGCCAAAGCCAGCCTGACCGCCTCTGCTGCCGTAACCAAAGCCCGGGCTATCCGAGCGGCCAGCATAGCTGCCAAAGCTGCGTCCCATCCCGCTCCCCGCTTCAGGCTGATTGCTTTCAACCAATTCCACTGGAATTTCCCGCAGGAAGCGAGACGGCATATTGACTGCCGTTCTCCCGAATAGCGTTCTCATGCGCGCTGAAGTCAAATAGAGCTGCTCCTCGGCCCGCGTAATACCTACGTAAGCAAGTCTGCGCTCCTCCTCAAGCTCCTCATCATCAGTTAATGCGCGTGAATGAGGAAAAATACTCTCCTCCATGCCAACGATAAATACAACAGGGAACTCCAACCCTTTGGCACTATGCATCGTCATCAAAATGACTGCATCCTGCTCGCCGCTTCCATCCTCTTCATCGTTCATCGAATCAATATCGGCAATCAGCGCCAAATCGGTCAAAAACGCAACAAGGGTACGATCTTCATTGCGCTGCTCGAAATCCTGAGTTACCGATAAAAACTCCTCGATATTCTCAATACGGGACTGCGCCTCAAGCGTCTGCTCGCGCTGCAACTCCAGCTTATACTCTGAGAGCTCAAGAACCTTTTCTGTCAGCTCGGTAACGGTTAGCTCGTCCACTCTGCTGTGCAGACCTGCGATCATGCTTTGGAAAGCAAGCAGCTGCTCCTTCGTCTTTCCTTTAACATCTACCTCATCCAAATGCGAAAGCGCGCTAAACATCGAGATGCCGCGACTGCTTGCAGCAGCCTCCAGCTTGGCCAGCGTCGTATCGCCTATACCGCGCTTCGGCACATTAATAATGCGCTGCAGGCTTATATCGTCATCCGGATTGGAAATCAGGCGCAAATAAGCGAGCAAGTCTTTAATTTCTTTGCGATCATAGAACTTGATGCCGCCAACGATTTGATAAGGTATTTCAGATTTAATGAGCGTTTCCTCGATGACACGGGATTGCGCATTGGTACGATACAAAATTGCGTGATCGCGATATTTTCGCTTGCCGGCTACATTTTTTTGAATAACGCCCGTAACAAAATAGCCTTCATCGCGCTCGCTGTCGCCGTAGTACACATAGATTTTGTTGCCCTCGCCCTGATCCGTCCATAGCTTTTTCGATTTGCGGCCGGTATTATTGGCAATAACGGCGTTGGCAGCATTCAAAATCGTTGCTGTGGAGCGATAGTTTTGCTCCAGCAAAATCGTTTTGGCTTCGGCATAGTCGCTTTCAAAATTTAAAATATTGCTAATATCCGCACCTCGCCAGCGATAAATCGATTGATCACTATCCCCCACAACACAAATATTATGATGAGCATCAGCCAGCATGCGTACGAGCATATATTGCGCGCGATTCGTGTCCTGATACTCGTCGACGTGAATATAGCGGAATTTGTTTTGATAGAAGCTAAGCGCCTCGGGAACTTCCTTAAACAATTGGATGGTTTTCATAATAAGATCGTCAAAATCTAGCGAATTATTGCTTTTTAATCGTCTTTGATACAGCTTGTAAATTTTAGCGACAATGCCTTGAAAGTAGTCGCCGACCTTTTCTTCATAACGCTCTGGTGTAATCAGCTCATTTTTGGCAGCACTAATGGTTGCCTGCACTGCTTTAGGCTCAAATTTTTTAACATCAATATTTTCTTCCTTCATGCAGCCGCGAATAACGGACAGCTGATCGGCTGAATCGAGAATCGAAAAGTTCGAGCTGAAGCCAATCCGATCAATATCCTTGCGCAATATACGCACACACATCGAGTGGAAGGTCGATACCCAAATATCACGTCCTGAAGGGCCAACCAAGGCACTTACCCGCTCCTGCATCTCCCTCGCCGCTTTATTCGTAAACGTAATCGCCAAAATACTCCACGGCGCTACCCGCTTTTTTTCAATCAAATAAGCAATCCGATGAGTTAGAACGCGGGTCTTGCCACTGCCCGCCCCAGCCATAATAAGCAGCGGACCGTCAGTAGCCTGCACTGCCTCACGCTGCGGAGGATTCAACCTTTGCAGCGCATCATCAATTTGAAATGAATTAAACATCCCTCTTTCACCTCTAATTTCTGTTTGTTGCATTATTTAATCAAGATTCGCCGTCGACTACGCTACAACGCATCTACATCGTCATCAAAGTCGGACCGTTAAACCATCCACTTCCAATCAAGGTTTAACGGTTCGGCTTTCAGGACCAAGAAGCTTGGACGCTAGTAGAAAACGAGGAGCGCAGCGTAGAGCAATAGCTACGTGAGCACCGCAGTTTTCGCTAGCGTGACATATTCGACGTCGACTACGCTACAACGATAATCACATCGTCATCAAAG
Organism: Paenibacillus montaniterrae; assembly: GCF_018403185.1. GTDB lineage: Bacteria > Bacillota > Bacilli > Paenibacillales > Paenibacillaceae > Pristimantibacillus > Pristimantibacillus montaniterrae. The sequence goes on along the minus strand of NZ_BOSE01000012.1, from coordinate 161,726 downwards.
TCGGACCGTTAAACCATCCTCTTCCAATCAAGGTTTAACGGTTCGGCTTTCAGGACCGAGAAGATGGCACGATACTAGAAAGCGAGGAGCGCAGCGTAGGCACTTGCTACGTGAGCACCGCAGCTTTCGGTAGCGTGACATATTCGACGTCGACTACGCTACAGCGCAATAGCATCGTCATCAAAGTCGGACCGTTAAACCATCCTCTTCCAATCAAGGTTTAACGGTTCGGCTTTCAGGACCAAGAAGCTTGGGCGCTAGTAGAAAGCGAGGAGCGCAGTGTAGGCAAAAGCTACGTGAGCACCGCAGCTTTCGCTAGCGTTCAAGATTCGACGTCGACTAAGCTACGAAGCAGCCCATCGTCATCAAAGTCGGACCGTTAAACCATCCTCTTCACTGCTTGTACTGTACTTATTGCTGCTTGCAAATTGTCATAAACAACATTGCCGACAACTACAGTATCGGCATGCTTGGCTGCTTGTGCAGCCTTGTCGGCGCTGTCGATTCCACCGCCGTAAAACAACTGTGCCTGATCAAGCTCGGCAGCAACGCGAGCAAGCAAGCTCATATCGCCAAAGCGGCCACTATACTCTATATAAAGAACAGGCATATGCAGCAAGCGATCCGTCAGCCACACATAGGGCAATACATCCTGTGAGCTCAAATTCGCTTCTGCCTCTGACACCTTCGCTGCTGTGCTTTGCTCATTAAGCACAATATAGCCTGAGGCCGCAGTAGCTTCCCACGGCACAAAGGCACCATATTGCTGCAAGCCTTCCAGCTGCTTCAGCATTAGCCAGTCCGCGTTCTTCGTATTCATCACAAACGGTACAAAATAGCCGTCAAAGCCAGGCACTGCTCCGTCCAGCGTTGACACCTCCAGCGCACAATCGACGCTGTAGCGGCGAACGCGTGCAAGCAGGTCAACCGTATTGTCAAAGGTTACTCCACTGGAGCCACCAAGCAAAATCGCATCCGTCCCTGACAAGCATATTGCATCCAATGTCGCGTCATCAATTTCCTTTTCGGGATCCAGCTTAAATACATGCCGCCAATGAGCATACCAACGATTATCCACGATTTCCCTCCCTACCTCATCAAACAAAAGGTCAAGCCATACGTTCGACTTGACCATGTCTCTCACTCATGTCTTTCCAGCATTTATCACTTCACAAGCTGCCCGCGTGTTACGCCAAGCTGATTGGTTGCTTTCAAGCTGCGCCAAACCTGTGTTCCGCTAATTTGGCCGTCCAATGCTTGACGGTAGAGGGACAGCACCTCTTCTACCTTTTGCGCGCTTTCCTCCAGAAACTCAACGCGATACTGCGCCACGCCGAGCTCAATAAAGTTTTTCAAATATTCCGCACCGGACTGCTCAATTGCATTATACACCGTATTGCGGCAGCCTTCATCTACTCGTACAGGATGGCTCATGCCAATACGATCCTGCAGTGAAGCACGATGCGATTCGCATGGACGTCCGCAATTCGTAAAGTCAGTGCCTTCACTTAAAAATGTACAGTAAACGCAATGCTCGGTATGGAACATCGGCAAATGCTGATGGATTACGACCTCAATCCGGCTTGTATTAGAGCGTTCAAGCAAATCAACCATTTGCTGAATGTTCAAATCATAGGATGGCGTTACCGTATCAAGGCCGCTGTCCAAAAATAAATTGACTGATTTATGATTGGCGATATTCAATGAGAAATCACCGATCAAGCGTGGAAACGGGCGATCCGGATTTTGCATTTTAGCTCGCATATAGTAATACAATGCGCCTGTGTTGCGCACAAGCACTGCATCTGGATTCAGCTTTAAAATATTTGCATGGTAGCCATTTTCATTAGGCATATGAATACGCGGTGTCGCTAAAGCAATTGGCTTTCCAGCTGCACGAGCCAGCTCGATCGCTGCCGGAAACTGCTTAATAAACTCAAAATCGGCATAAATATAGTCAGCATCCGCTTTAATCGCACCTTCAACCTGCTCCAGCGTACGGCATAATACAGAAAGCTGAGCCTCCTTGCCGCTAGCTAGCGGCTTTAGCTGCTTCGTATTGTCAAATGAATCGTCCATCGCATTCACTTCGCGCTTTATATATTTCGGCGGCTTCGGCCGCTCGCCTGCAAGCTGCTCAACCGCTTCGCGGCGCAGACGATTAAGCTCGCGCATCGGCAATATCAAATCTCCCTGCAGTGCAACCTCCAGCTTGTCCAGCTGATAGATAGTGCCTCCCAGTCGTCCAAGCTGCTCTGCCAGCAGCTCAGCATCCATCGGGCGCTTGCGCGCTTCTTCCAGCAGCAGCTCCGATTGGACGGTTACGCTAATTCCTTTCTCCACATCGGTCCAAACCGTCTTGAGCGGTTCTCCAGCAATACCCGTTACTTGAACATGCAGCGGAAATACACGATACGGCTTATCTGTCTCAAATGAAGCTCGCAAGGCGCGATCAAGCGCCGGATCATTCGTTTTCCATATCCGATCGCCTACGTGCACCTTGCGCAAATCTACATCGTTGCGCCCTGGAACCAGCTCGATTACGATGCCTTCAGCAGCCTCTCCAGTCAGCTTAACGCCCTGCCGTCTCAAGTCATAGACGCGTCCGCCTTCTTCCTTCTGCGTCGGATCGCCCGCATCAAACACAATGCCGTCGCCACGCTTCAATGGAGCTTCAAGCCTTACTGTAACGGCATCGCGCATCACTCGCTCTACTTTGCCGAGATAGACGCCGCGGCTTTTCGGAAATGTGCCGTCAACAAGCTGCTTATTATTCGTGCCTTGCAGGAAACCGTGCGTAAAGCCGCGTGAAAAGCTTTGCTGCAGCTCGCGAATTTCTTCCTTGGAAGGTTTTGAGCGGTCTCCATCGAAATATTTATCAATCGCATTGCGATATTTGCTTACAACATTGGCGACATACTCCGGACTTTTCAAGCGACCTTCAATTTTAAAGGAGGTCACGCCAGCTTCAATCAGCTCAGGAACAAGCTCAATTGCTGCAAGATCCTTAGGTGAAAGGAGGTATGCAACATCGCCCATCGGCTTTTGCTCACCATCAACAACTAGGTCATATGGCAAGCGGCATGCTTGCGCGCATTCGCCGCGATTGGCAGAGCGTCCGCCCCACATTTCCGAGGTCAAGCATTGTCCCGAATAGGAAACACAGAGCGCTCCGTGCACGAACACTTCCATCGGCAGCTTTGCTTGCTCGCCAATTGTTTTAATTTGCTTTAAATTATTTTCGCGTCCAAGCACGACGCGCTCCATATTGTACGGCTTCGTGAACTCAACCGCTTCAGGCGATGTAATCGTCATTTGCGTGGAGCCGTGAATAGGAAAATCAGGGGAAAGCTCGCGGATCAGTTTAACGAGACCCAAATCCTGGACGATAACGGCATCGACGCCAGCATCAATACACATTTCGATCAAGGTTTGCGCATCGCGCAGCTCATCCTCAAACACTAATATATTAAACGTCAAAAACCCTTTAACCCCATAGGTGTGAAGGAACGACATAATTTCAGGCAGCTCTTCGCTTCTGAAATTGTTCGCTCTGGCGCGGGCATTGAATTTTTCAACGCCAAAAAAGACTGCGTCGGCACCATTTGCAACCGCGGCGCGCATACAGTCCCAATCACCAGCAGGGGCTAGTAATTCAATATCTGATCGAGTTAAAGTCATAGTTCAATTCCTCTCAAGTTCATCAGTCTATTATGCTAAACCGATAGATTCAGCTTGCAGCAAGCCTGTACTTTTTCTTGATAATAGTGTAGCAAAGCTGGGCAATATATTCTACATCACATTACTGGCAGATACGCCTTTATTGCAGTTTTGTCGAATATTTATGTGATTTTGCTATCTCTATTGAAGTTCGCGCTTGTAACAGGCATTATAGTAGTATAGTTTACACTTCATTTTGCACAACATATACCAAATTTAGATTCAGGAGGGTAACATTATGAAATTAGGCGTATTCGCTGTACTTTTTGCACAAAAACCGTTTGAAGAAGCTCTTGATTACATCGCCAGCAAAGGTCTTGAAGCGGTCGAAATCGGCACGGGCGGCTATCCTGGAGACGCTCACTGCAAGCCAGATGAATTGCTTGCTGATGCAGGCAAGCTTAAAGCATTCAAGCAAGCGGTTGAATCTCGCGGGCTTATCATTAGCGCACTAAGCTGTCATGCTAACCCGCTGCATCCTCAGAAAGCGCTTGCTCAAGCTGATGATGCAACAATTCGCAAAACAATCGAGCTGGCCAACCGCTTGGAGGTGCCTGTTGTCAACACATTCTCTGGCTGCCCGGGCGACCATGAGGATGCGAAATATCCAAACTGGCCAGTCGCTCCTTGGCCAAATGACTATCAAGAAATTTTGAAATGGCAATGGGAGCAAAAGGTTATTCCGTACTGGTCCGACATTAACAACGTCGCGACTGAAGCAGGTGTTAAAATTGGGCTGGAGCTGCACGGCGGCTTCTCTGTTCACAGCCCAGCAACCTTGCTGCGCTTGCGCGAAGCAACTGGTAAAGCAATCGGCGCCAACCTTGACCCAAGCCATATGTGGTGGCAAGGCATTGATCCTGTACAAGCTATTCGTATTCTTGGCCGCGCTGACGCGATTCATCACTTCCATGCCAAAGATACGACGATTGATCCAGTAAATGTTAACATGCATGGCGTTACTGATATGCAAAGCTATACGCAAATGCTCGATCGTGCTTGGCAATTCCGCAGCGTAGGCTTCGGTCATGACCTGAAAACTTGGGCTGACATTATTAGCGAGCTGCGTCTTGTAGGCTACGATTACGTTGTAAGCATTGAGCATGAGGATGGCTTGATGTCTGTAGAGGAAGGCTTCTCTAAAGCGGTGCAAAACTTGCAGCAAGTTTTGATTCGCGAGCCACTAGGCGAAATGTGGTGGGTTTAAAAGCTACCTTTAGCAATCAATGAAGTAAAAAAAGTTCCGCCGATTAATTCGGCGGAACTTTTTTATGTACGATTAAACAATTCCTAGCCATGTTTCTTTAATCATTACGAAATCGATAAACAAAAATAAAAGAAGTGATACGCCAGCGAAGCCGATGGCAAACTTGTTTTTTTCCTTTTGTGTAACCAAGCGAACAAACCCAATTGCAATGATTACCGTGAAAGCAAGCATAAACCAATCGAATGGGTCGATTCCAGTGCTTGTTCCTTCTGCTAAAAACATGAATAGACCTCCCTTAATCACACGTGTCCTATTATTTATATATCGTAGCGATAATCCAGTCAACATGCAAGCACTATCATTACTGTTGATCTCTTCGTCACATAATGTTCACAATTACTGAGCGGTATATACCTGACCTGGCGAAATTTTAACCGCTCAGCATTGTGGAGTCTCACACATTTATCCAGATTAGCTTACCCAACGACAACAAATGTATTACGATTTGACCGCGTGCTTATGCAAAGAGCGTTCTCGATCACGTTCAAGAATAGGAGACAAGTATTTCCCGGTATAGGAGCCCTCTACATTTATAACCTGTTCAGGTGAACCAGTAGCTACGATTGTGCCGCCGCCTTTACCGCCTTCTGGCCCCAAATCAATGAGATAATCGGCTGTTTTAATGACATCCAGATTATGCTCAATAACGAGTACGGATTCTCCAGAATCAACAAGACGATGCAAAACATGCAGCAAACGCGCAATATCATCGGCATGCAACCCGGTTGTCGGCTCATCCAAAATATATAGCGTTTTGCCTGTGCTTCGACGATACAGCTCTGCCGCCAGCTTGACGCGCTGCGCCTCGCCGCCCGACAGCGTCGTAGCAGGCTGGCCAAGCTTCATATAGCCCAAGCCAACATCAAGCAAGGTTTGCAGCTTGCGATTGATTCTCGGAATGTTCTCGAAAAACTTGCAGCCGTCCTCAATGGTCATCTCCAGCACTTCAGCGATATTTTTGCCTTTGTACTTCACTTCCAGCGTCTCGCGGTTATAGCGCTTGCCTTTGCATATTTCGCAAGGCACATATACGTCCGGCAAAAAGTGCATCTCGATTTTAATAATCCCGTCGCCACGGCAAGCCTCACAGCGACCGCCCTTCACGTTAAAGCTGAAGCGACCCTTCTTATAGCCGCGCACCTTTGCTTCATTCGTTGTCGAGTACAAATCACGAATATCATCAAATACGCCTGTATACGTTGCTGGATTGGAGCGAGGCGTACGTCCGATTGGCGATTGGTCAATATCGATTACTTTGTCAATGTGCTTCAAGCCGCGAATCTCTTTATGCTCGCCAGGACGCGTCTTGGCTCTGTTCAAATCTCGCGCCAACGCTTTGTACAAAATCTCGTTAACGAATGTCGATTTGCCTGAGCCCGAAACGCCTGTAACCGCAACAAATACACCAAGCGGAATTTTAACGTTAATGTTGCGCAAATTATTTTCCTTTGCTCCAACAACCTCAAGCCAGCGCTCATCCGGCTGTCTGCGCTGCAATGGAACCTCAATAAACTTTTTGCCGCTCAAATATTGGCCTGTAAGCGACTGCTCATCGTCCATCACTTCCTGCGGTGTGCCCTGCGCGATCACCTGTCCGCCATGTATGCCTGCGCCCGGCCCAATATCAATAATGTAGTCGGCCGCCAGCATCGTGTCCTCATCATGCTCTACGACAATTAACGTATTGCCAAGATCACGCATATGAAGCAGCGCTTCAATTAGTCGATCATTGTCGCGCTGATGCAAGCCAATGCTTGGCTCGTCCAATATATAGAGCACGCCCATCAGGCTGGAGCCGATTTGCGTTGCCAGACGAATTCGCTGCGCCTCGCCGCCTGACAGCGTGCCCGCAGCACGGCTTAGCGACAAATATTCCAGGCCGACGTTGACGAGGAAGCCAAGTCGATTCACAATCTCTTTCAAGATCAAGTTGGCGATCGTTTGTTCCTTTTCAGTCAGCTGCAGCCCTTGGAAATATTGCGCTGCCTCGCCAATCGACAAATCCGTCACATAAGCGATATCCTTGCTTCCAACCGTTACAGCCAGACTTTCCTTGCGCAGACGCTTTCCTTTACAGCTATTACATGGCTTGGCGCTCATATAGCCTTCAATATGCTCGCGCATCATTTCTGAGGCAGTATCACGATAGCGACGCTCCAAATTATGGACAATACCTTCAAATGGAACATACGCTTCCTTGCGAGCTCCGAAATCATTTTCATAGACGAAGCGCACCTTCTGTCCATCTGTACCATAGAGCAGCTTCTTCATTTGCTCCTTTGTCAGCTCGGACACCGGAACATCCTGCGGGATGTTGTAATGCTCTGCTACTGCTTTAAGAAATTGCGGATAGTAGTTTGAGGTGCTGCCAGCCCATGCCAAAAAAGCACCTTCGTCGATCGACTTGCTATAATCTGGAATCAGCAAATCAGGGTCGACAACCATTTTCGCGCCAAGCCCGTCACACTCTGGACAAGCGCCATACGGGCTATTAAATGAGAACATACGAGGCGCAAGCTCATCGATGCTGAAGCCGCATTCGGGACAAGCAAGATTGGAGCTGAACAACAGCTCCTCCTTGCCGATGACATCGACGATTACTTTGCCCTCGCCAAGCTGCAGCGCCGTTTCCAAGGAATCGGCCAAGCGCGTTTCAATGTCGGACTTGACGACGATACGGTCGATGACTACCTCAATGCTATGCTTTTTATTTTTATCAAGCTCAATTTGCTCGCTCAGCTCACGAATTTCACCATCGACTCGAACGCGCACATAGCCTTGTTTTTGCATGTCGTTAAGCAGCTTGACATGCTCGCCTTTGCGACCTGACACGATAGGCGCCAAAATTTGCAGACGTGTGCGCTCTTCATATTCCATAATGCGGTCTACCATTTGCTCTACCGTTTGCGAGGTAATTTCGATGCCATGCGTTGGGCAATGCGGTTTGCCGATTCTTGCATACAGCAGACGCAAGTAATCGTAAATTTCCGTTACGGTTCCAACTGTCGAACGAGGGTTGCGGCTCGTCGTTTTTTGATCGATTGATATCGCTGGAGACAGCCCCTCAATCGAATCGACATCTGGCTTATCCATCTGACCTAGAAACTGGCGAGCATAAGCGCTTAGCGATTCCACATAGCGACGCTGTCCTTCTGCATAGATCGTGTCAAATGCTAGCGACGATTTCCCCGAGCCGCTTAAGCCTGTCAGTACGACGAACTTGTCACGCGGTATCGTTACATCAATATTTTTAAGATTATGTGCTCGCGCACCTTTTACGACAATTTTGTCATTCGCCACTTTGTTTCCTCCCACCTATTGTTCAGCCTTTAGCTCCAGCAACGCATCCCGCAGCTCAGCCGCACGCTCGAATTGTAATTGTTTCGCTGCTTCCTTCATCTCAGCCTCAAGCCGCTCGATCAAGGCAGTTCGTTCCTTTTTGCTCAGCTTCTTATTGGCATCAACACTGTATTCTGCAGGTTCCTCCGCAACCTTGGTCGCCTCAATGACATTATGCACCTGCTTGCGAATCGTTTGCGGTGTTATGCCGTGCTTTTCATTATAGGCGATCTGCAGCTCGCGTCGGCGCGCTGTCTCCTGTATCGCTTTGGCCATCGACTCGGTAATATGATCGCCGTACATAATAACGGTACCCTCGCTATTGCGCGCGGCGCGACCGATCGTCTGAATCAATGAGCGTTCAGAGCGCAGGAAGCCTTCCTTATCGGCATCAAGTATCGCTACAAGGCTTACCTCTGGCAGATCGAGCCCTTCTCTGAGCAGGTTGATCCCGACTAATATATCAAATACGCCAAGCCGCAAGTCCCGAATAATAGCAAGACGCTCCAGCGTTTTAATTTCTGAATGCAGATAGCGGACCTTCAAGCCGACATCCTTCAAGTAATCCGTTAAATCCTCGGCCATTTTTTTCGTTAAGGTCGTCACCAGCACACGCTCATCCTTGGCGATGCGCAGCTGAATTTCATGCAGCAAATCATCAATCTGCCCCTTCGACGGCCGTACCTCAATAATTGGGTCCAGCAGCCCGGTCGGACGAATAATTTGCTCGACCATTTCCGGACAATTTTCCAGCTCGTAAGGTCCTGGTGTAGCCGATACATAGATGAGCTGCTTTGTCTTGCCCTCAAACTCCTCAAAGCGCAGCGGTCGATTGTCCATTGCGCTCGGCAGCCGAAAGCCGTGGTTGACCAAAACTTCCTTGCGCGCCCGGTCACCATTGTACATTGCGCGAATTTGCGGCAGTGAAACATGAGACTCGTCTATAATGACCAGCATATCCTCTGGAAAATAATCGAACAGAGTATAAGGCGTAGCCCCACGCTCACGGAAGGTAAGTGGACCGGAGTAGTTCTCGATGCCTGAGCAAAAGCCCATTTCAGCCATCATTTCAAGATCATAGCGCGTGCGCTGCTCCAGACGCTGCGCTTCCAGCAGCTTGCCCTCGCTGCGGAAATAAGCCAACTGCTCCTCAAGCTCGCGCTCAATATTTACAATCGCGCGCTTCATCGTTTCAGCTTGGGTTACGAAGTGGGAGGCCGGAAATATCGCAATATGCTCGCGTTCACCCAACACCTCGCCTGTCAGCACATCAATTTCACATATCCGTTCAATTTCATCGCCAAACAGCTCAACACGCACCGCATGCTCATTGCTCGACACTGGAAAGATTTCGACGACATCGCCACGAACCCGAAACGTTCCCCGTGTAAAGCTGATATCATTGCGCTGATACTGAATATCTACCAATGCGTGCAAAATCTCATTGCGCGATTTCTCCATCCCTTTGCGCAGCGAAACAACCATGCTTCCGTACTCCTGAGGCGAACCCAAGCCGTAAATACACGATACGCTGGCTACAATGATGACATCTCTGCGCTCAAACAATGAGCTGGTTGCAGAGTGGCGAAGCTTGTCAATCTCATCGTTAATGCTCGAGTCTTTTTCAATAAAGGTATCTGTAGAGGGAATGTATGCCTCCGGCTGATAATAATCGTAGTAGCTTACGAAATACTCTACCGCATTATGAGGAAAAAACGCCTTAAACTCGCTGCAAAGCTGAGCAGCGAGCGTTTTATTATGAGCGATCACAAGCGTTGGCCGCTGAACGCGCTCAATGACATTAGCGATGGTGTAGGTTTTGCCAGTACCCGTAGCTCCCAGCAGCGTTTGATGACGCTTCCCCTGCTGCAAGCCATGCACAAGCTGATCAATCGCCCGCGGCTGATCCCCTCTTGGTGCATAATCCGAAACAATTTGAAAATTTGGCATATGATCCTCCCGTCCATCTATTTCTGAATAATTTTATTATGGTCAAATTTTGCCAATTTCAACAGGTTTACGAAACAGAATGTATGTTCTCATTTATTATAGCGCTAAACACGGCAAAGCCGCAAGAGCTATACTTTATTCTGTATACCCTTGCGGCTTGCGAGCCAGGCTTCATACCAATGTATCATATCTTCAGGCAGCGGCAGATCAAGCTCCTCAAGCATTGTCTGCTCCTGCTTCTCATAAAATTGCTTCAGCTTGTCATATTGTCCCAGCTGGTCATAGGCTTCCATCATATAAATGCCATATTCAAATTCGTACGGGCTAAAGGAGTTCATTTTGTCTCCCAGCTTCAGCAGCCTCGACCAATCCTTTATAGCGTACAGGTGCTGGAGAAAATCTTTGGCGTTGCTAATCCATAGCTGCCGCAGCCGCTCTCTTTCACTTTCAGCCCATAAATAGTCGTAATTGCCCATATAATCGCCTTCGTATTGATAAAGCAGCTCTTCCAGCTTGTTATAATATTGCGGGTCCTGCGGCTGCAGCTGATTAAGCTCCTTTTCCCATTGCTCGACATCTATAACCGTATTTTCCAGACGCAAGCAATAGCCTTCCTGAATGCTGTCATTGTCGATTTTAATTTCCAAATTCGCTTCCTTCACACATTTGCGGATTTGATAAATAACCGTATACAGCTGCGTCATCGCCCGTTTTTTGTCCAGCTCGGGCGAAAACATATTGATAATCGAATACTTGGGAACAAACTCTCCGCGATGATGCAGCAGAAAGGCAAACAATTCCTGCGCCTTTGCCGTTCTCCACTTCGGATATTCAATGATCCCGTCGCCAACCTGGAAGCGGATATGGTTAAAGCAATATATTTTTTGTTTTGCTTGAGGCTTCTCGACTAGTACTTGCGGCTGCTTGTCCTTGCGTCTTGCCATAATCCGGTTTACCGTTTTACTTAAACGCGACGCAGACACTGGCTTTAACAAATAATCCATCGCATTAAGCTCAAACGCTTTAACAGCGAATTCATCATATGCGGTTACAAAAATGATTTCAACCTCAGGCAGCATTTGCTGAAAATATTCAGCTGCTTCAAGGCCTGTAATCTCAGGCATTTGAATATCTAGAAATATTAAATCAGGCGGGCTTTGCTTGGCATAGTCCAACGCTTGCTGCACAAGCTGAAAGCTTTTAAGCTCTTGAATTTGATCCTGCACGCCATGCTCGGTAAAAGCATTCGTTATCATTCGCTCTAGCTGCAGAAGAGCAAGGTTTTCATCATCCACTAGCATGATCTTCAAGCTGTTCACCACCCTATCAAAATGCGTTGTTACAACTATAGCCTATTATGACATGGTTCGATCATAATAGGCTATAGGTCTTTAGAATGTTTTACATTATTTTACAAGGTTATTGTTGAATCTTGTGTATCGCTTGACAGCTTTTGTCGCAGCTTGCTTTGCCCAAAAAGCGTCAATAGCCCAGGCTCGCGATATTTTTCCAAATGCTTCGCTTTACCGTCAGGCGCCATAATAATGCCCAGCTGATGGTGCTCATCTGCAAATCTGGCACGCTGAGCGAATTTGACCTCTCCTTCGGTGTTGAGCAACTCCAGCTTGCAAAAGGCCGGGTTAATTGACATCGCCTCATACAGCTCCGCCAAGGAATTAACCGCTTGTCCATTCGCCTTCAGTACAGTATCTCCTGCTTGTATGCCCATATGTACAGCAGGAGAGTGCTCGACGATTGCAAGCACGCGCAAACCTTTGTCTAGCGGGCCATAACGCGGAGGCTGCTTGCTTTCGTTGCGTCGATTGAGCCAATGGATGAGCTCGAATGAAAGCAGCATGCCGATAGCGGCAACCCATATTAGCGGCTTCACCCACCAGGAAGCTATCGCAATGGCTAGCAGCAGCACTGCATACAGCAGCCACTGCTTTGCTGTTCGCTTAACAAATTGCTCAGGACTGCTCGATTGTGTCATGCCAGTCAGCCCTAGCATAAGCGGACAGGCAAGCAGCAGCCATGCCCCTTCGCCTCCTGTAAAAAAGAAGGGCTGGGCCGCTTGGGCAGCAAACGTGACTGCGCCTTTCGTCTCGGCAGCAACGGGCATAAACAGCAGAATAGGAGCAGTCCAGTAGCCATGAAGCACATAGCCGCCTATAAGCTTCCCGCGCTTGCCGCTCATATAGATCGGGCTTACAAAATGCTTGCCCTGCCAACGAATTAATGCAGCTTGTGCAAGCAGCAGCAAGGAGGCTACTACTAGTATGTTCAGCGGTTGAAGATTTAATAAGGATTGATAAATGATTAGCATATCATATTGCAGCGGCAGCGGATCTGCCAGCTTCGCAATGAGATGCAGCAAGCTTACAATAGCGGCGCTGTACGCAATATTGACAAGCCGAAGCCGAATAAGCGCCAGCAGAAGAGATACGCCCCAAAGCCACCATACAGTCTCTACAGTGAAGGTGAAGCCTAACAAAGCGGATACGAGTGAAACCGCAAGCGCAGCCAAAACACCGCCGATAACCGATTGTAGAAAAGGTTTTAGCCAAGGCTGGAGCCTGGTAGCAAACATCGCTCTTTCCATTCGTGTTAAAAAGGTATAAATTAAGCCGAGCAGCAATAGAGATACATAGAAGAAAGGCTGTGTTAGCAAAGACAATATTGCTTTTCCTAACAGTATGAGCCATAGCTCAACATTATCCACTGCGTACACCCCTTCACCACTTTAGATCACAAATAAAAAAAGGCAGGTTTCTTATGCACTAAGAAACCAACCTTTAACTAGTTCGACGCGCGCCGCTTATTTCCTGCCCGCCAGCTCCAACGCTTTCTGCAATTGCGGATCATTTTCCACATCGCGAATAAAGGAAATGACGCTTTCCTCCAGCTTGGCAGCTGTTGCTTCATCAATAATTCCAGTAACTGGAACGGAGTAATCCTGCTGAAATTGCTTAACAGCCTTCGTCGTCATGGCACTAAAGTAGCCATCGGTGCGATCCACGCCATAGCCTAGCGTTTGCAGCATAATTTGCGCGCTAGCAATTTGCTCATTCAGCATATCCTCTTTAAGACTTTCGGTGAGATGTAGACGAGCGACGCTATAAATTGCAGGGGGCTCGACTACAACATCAGGAGTAACGCCTTTTTCATTAATCCAATTGCCTTTTGGCGTCAGCCATTTTGCAATCGTCATTTTAATTAGACCGCCATCCTCAAACAGCTGGTTAAAGCTTACCTGTACGGTACCTTTTCCATACGTTTGCTGTCCAACAACTGTAGCCCCCGCACCCTCCTGCAGCGCGCCTGCCAATATTTCAGACGCACTTGCGCTGCCGCCATTGGTCAGCACTACAATAGGATACTTCTTCTGCTCCCCGCCTTTAGCGTAGGTTTTGTCTCGCTTGCCGTTGCGATCCTCGACCTGAACAACAACGGAGCCTTCCTTCATCATAAGCTGTGCGATTTCCACTACATCCTGCAGTACGCCTCCAGGATTGTTGCGCACATCGATCACAAGCCCTTTCAACCCTTTTTGCTCAAGCGCAGCAAGCTCCTCGGCAAAGCGTTCCGCCGTATTTACGGAGAATTGAGTAATTTCAATTACTCCAATGCCTTGCTCATCTATGCTGCTATATACCGTTTCGATATCAATGTCATCGCGAATCAGTACAACGGTGATCGGCTTAGCTTGCCCTTCACGAATGACCTCCAGCTTGGCCTTTGTCCCTTTTTCCCCGCGAATTACATTAACCGCTTCCTGTAAAGTAAGGCCAGACAAGCTTTCTCCGTTTACTGACAAAATAACGTCCTTGGCAAGCAATCCGCCTCTTTCAGCGGGAGATCCTTTAATAGGAGATACAACTACAACTTGGCCGTTTTCCAATGAAACCTCTGCGCCTATACCAGAAAATGAGCCTTCGATCGATTGCGAGAATTGATTAGCAACCTCCTTTTCCATATATACGGAATATGGATCACCAAGCGCATTCATCATACCCGAGATCGCTCCGTCAATAAGATCTTCCCGCTCGACCTCTGAAACGTACTGCGTCTCCAGCAAATCTATTACGGTGTTAAGCTGCTTTAACTCTTCATCAGTCAGCTGCGTTCCACGGTCAGTTGCAGCAGAAATAACCGATGTTGAAGCGGCTACAGGAACCTCATCCAGCTTGTCCACAACGAGCAACGTAACAAAAACTGTTGCAAGTACACTTAGCATTACGATTGCCGCTACTGTGCGTCCTCTTACACGCATCAACTCTCACCACCTATTCATGTATACTCTAGCTCGACCAACTTAGTATATGACAATTGTAGCGCATTTATTTATGCAATGTAAAAACTTCATCTAACAGGTAAAACAATTAGGAGCTAGCTGCAACAACAAGGGGCTTGTCCAGAAATTCAGTGAATACTGAAAATCTGAATAAGCCCTGATGATTCTTTATTTCAAGTAATTTGAAGGATTTACCGGCACTTCGTTTTTACGAACTTCAAAATGTAAATGAGGACCTGTGGAATTGCCTGTTGAGCCTACCAATGCGATTTTATCGCCACGCTTAACTTGATCGCCTTCGCTGACGAGAATTCCACCCTTTTTAATATGACCGTACAATGTCCATAGGCCATTGCCATGGTCGATAATAACCGTATTGCCATAACCGCTAGTATACTTGGCTACAATAACATTGCCCGACTCAGCTGCATAGATTGGTGTTCCGGATGGAGCACCGAAGTCGATGCCGTTATGCGCCTTTCTTTTGCCGGAAATCGGATGAATTCGCATGCCGAAGTTAGAGGTCACGCGATATTTGCTATCGATTGGCATGCCTAGCTTGCCACCAGAATATGGATTGGCAATGCGGTTCTTCTCAGCATAGAGCTTGGACAATTCAGAAGCGATTTTCACGAGATTGCGTTCTTCCTCTTCTGTTATTTCACTTAGCTCTGTATGCAATTCATCAAGCTCAGCCGACTTTTGAGCAAGCTTTTCAATCAGCTCTTCCTTCTCGGCTTCCTTCTCCATTAGAACCTTCTCTTCTTCTTCTAGCTCTTTATACATTGCTTCCAATGCAGCAAGCTGCTCTTCAACCTCAGCCTTTTTGTCTTCAACGACCTGCTGTGCTTCCTTGAACGAATCCAAAATTTCACGGTCCGACTTTAGAATCATTTGCAGGGAGTCAAAGCGATCGAGAAAATCAGAGAAGCTTGTTGCGCTAAGCAGCACATCCAAATACGATACTACACCGTTGCTGTACATCAGTCTGGTGCGCTTCTGCATAAGCTCATCCTGCTTTTCTACCTGCTGGATTGCTTCCTCCAGCTCTTGCTCTGTTATTTTCAGCTGCTTCTCAGCCTCACGAATTTCAGCTTCGGTTTTCTCCATCGCTTTGGCAAGCTCTCTAATCTCAGCCATGAGCTTGTCGCGCTCTGCTTCCAGCTGCTTCTTCTCGTTTTCAACAGCGATTTGTTCCTTTTCAACTTCTGTTTTATCAGCTTGCGCTTGGGCAGCGCGCTCTTCTGATTTTTTCTTCTCTTCGTTTTTCTGTTGAATTTGCTTCTCAATTTGCGAGAGTGTTGATGCATAGCTGCTTGGTGAAACAGCCGCTATTGATAGAAATAGCGCTGCCGAGAGCATATAAGCGGTAATTTTTTTCTTATTCACTTTATTTTCACCTACACCTTCAAATATTTACGAACAGACATCACACTGCCCCAAATTCCGATAAAGGAACCGAGCAATATCATCATCATCGCTGTAAGCGGCATAACCTCTTTTACAGGCAATAGCTGCAGCAGCATGAGCGATAGATCATATTGAAAGGCTTTTACGATTTGGTCATACCCTATTAATACAATTGCTGTCGTAATCGCTGATGTAAGAATTCCGATCAAGGCCCCTTCAATAAAAAATGGCCAGCGAATAAAGGAATTGGTCGCGCCAACCATTTTCATAATGCCGATCTCACGTTGACGTGCAACAATGGTCATACGGATCGTATTCGAAATGAGCAATACTGCCGTAATCGACAATGCTGCAACAACAACATAGCCTGCATTGCGAATGGCATTTGTAATTTTGAATAACGTTTCTACTGTTCCTTGACCGTACTTAACCTCGTCTATTGGCGGTGTTTCATAGGAAGCAGATATTTCATTAATTTGATCGGCAACTGTTTTTACAAGCTGAGGCTCAAACACCTCTACGGTAAACGTAATCGGCAGCGGGTTGTTTTCGCTATCGTAGCCCTCCAGCCAGTTGCTGTTGTCCTCGCCCATTCGCTCCCGCAAAATTTCCAGCCCTTCTTCCTTGGAAACGTATGTAAGCTTGCTTACCTCGGTTATGTTACCAATTTTACGCTGCAAATCTGCGACAACTTCCTCGCTGACTTCGGTTTGCAAATACACCCGGATTTGCACTTGGCTTTCTATTTGCGAAGCCATAGCGTTCATATTAAGCGCGAGCAAAATGAACACGCCTAATATTAACAACGAAATAAAAATGGAAGTAATGGAGGCAAAGGACATCCAGCCGTTTCGCCAAATGCTCTTGAAGCCTTCTCTAGTGTGTCGAGCTAACGTGCTAAATTTCATATCCGTACTCCCCTCTTTGCACATCACGCACAATATTGCCATTTTCAATAGCAATGACGCGCTTACGCATCGAGTTCACAATTTCCTTATTGTGAGTTGCCATAACAATTGTTGTTCCGCGGAAATTAATTTCTTCCAGCAAATGCATAATCTCGACAGACGTGTCTGGGTCCAGGTTTCCGGTAGGCTCATCTGCCACGATAACTGCCGGATTATTAACAATGGCTCGAGCGATCGAAACCCTTTGCTGCTCACCGCCCGATAGCTGGGAAGGGAAATTTTTATATTTGTGCTTCAAGCCGACCAGCTCCAGCACTTCGAGCGTGCGTTTTCTAATGACTTTGCGCGGTGCTTCAATTGCTTCCATGGCAAAGGCTACATTTTCAAAAACGGTTAGCTTGGGAAGCAGTCTGAAGTCCTGAAAAACGACCCCGATGTTTCGACGAATATAAGGAATTTTACGCTGCTTCAGCTTGCCAATATTGAATCCGTTGACAAAAATCTCGCCTTTTGTCGGAATTTCCTCTCGATAGATCAGTTTCATAAAGGTAGATTTCCCTGCACCTGATGGACCTACCAAATAAACAAACTCATTACGATCTATTTTGACCGACACGCCATTAAGCGCACTCGTGCCGTCCGCATATGTTTTCCATATGTCGTGCATTTCTATCACGTTATCACATCCTGTAGAAAGTTCAATTCTATAAATTCGACAGCGTACAGCTAATTCCTTCAAAGATCGCCTTCTGTTTGCAATTCTCACTTTTCTCATTTTTCATTTTACGCGCAAAAAGCTTCAATTTGTCGTTTATTCGTTAAACTGGTGTAATGAGGTGAGATACTGTATAACTAAATAAGCATGGTCGATCATGCTAAAGTGGGTTGTAAATTTGTTAAGGAGAAAAGTTTATGGCTGATTTAAGGGAAGAAATACTTAATAAGCTCAAAAATGGTGACTTCAATTGCGAGAAAGAGCTCACCTTATCGATAATAGGCGGGAAGTGGAAGCTGATTATTCTCTGGCATCTTGGGAAGGAAGGTCCTCAGCGCTTCAGTGAGCTCCAACGGCTGCTGCCTAAAATTACTCATAAAATGCTAACCAGCCAGTTAAAGGAGCTTACCGACGATGGCATCATTCATCGTGAAGTATATCCGGAGGTTCCTCCAAAGGTTGAATATTCCATGACGGAACTCGGCTTGACGTTAATGCCCATCCTCGAGCTCATGTATGACTGGGGAAAGAAGCGAATAGAAGATATTAAAAAGCAATAGGTAACCTTTTAGTAACTATCTATCTTTATTGTGCGTTCTATTCAACTTGTTCATGAAGCCTTACAATAGGTCTCATCATACACAGTAAGGAGTGAAGGGTTATGGAACTTCAATTAGCTTTAGATCTTGTCGACATCCCTCAAGCAAAACAGGTGATTAAGGAAGTAGAACCATATATTGATATTGTGGAAATCGGAACTCCTGTTGTCATTAACGAAGGCCTCCACGCGGTAAAGGCAGTGAAGGACGCATTTCCTCATCTTAAGGTATTGGCCGACCTTAAAGTAATGGATGCTGCAGGCTATGAGGTTATGAAAGCTTCTGAAGCTGGCGCAGATATTATTACGATTCTAGGCGTAGCTGAGGATATGACCATTAAAGGCGCTGTGGAAGAGGCCAAGAAGCAAGGAAAGAAAATTTTAGTCGATATGATCGGCGTCAAGGATCTGGCACAGCGTGCACAGGAAGTAGACGCATTCGGCGTCGATTATATTTGCGTGCATACAGGGTATGACCTGCAAGCAGTAGGCAAAAATTCGTTCGAGGATTTGCAAACGATCAAGCGTGTCGTCAAGAACGCTAAAACTGCGGTAGCTGGAGGAATTAAACTTAGCACGCTGCCCGAGGTAATCAAGTCTCAACCTGATCTTGTTATTGTTGGTGGCGGTATTACGAGCGAATCCGATAAAAAAGCTGCTGCTGCCGAAATGCACAAATTGATCAAGCAGGGTTAGAGCGCTATGCATACTAACCAATATCTTAGCAGCATTCAAAAAGAGTTAAGCCAAATTGCCGACAGAATATCCGAGACAGAAGCGGAGACATTAGTCCAGCATATTGTGCAGGCCAAGAGAATCTATGTAGCCGGCGCAGGCCGATCAGGTCTTATGATGCGTGCCTTCGCAATGAGACTTATGCACCTTGGACTTGATTCATATGTTGTAGGGGAAACGGTGACTCCCGGCTTATCCGCAGGTGATATGCTTCTAATCGGATCAGGCTCCGGGGAGACCAAAAGCTTGCTTTCCATGGCCCAGAAGGCAAAAAGCCTGCAAGCGACAGTTGCAGTAGTCACTATTTTTCCAGAGTCCTCAATTGGGAAATTATCAAGCCTTTCGGTTTCCTTGCCAGGCTCGCCCAAGGACCGATCGCAAAATACAGCTGAGACGATACAACCAATGGGATCCTTGTTTGAACAAACATTGTTTTTATTCCTTGATGCTATCATTCTACGATTAATGGACATTCGCAAATTGGATTCGCAGGCGATGTACAGTCGACACGCGAATCTTGAATAGAGGTTAGACAAAAGGGCCGGTCAACGATTGATCAGCCCTTCTACTATACTGCCTACTCAATACGGGTTCGTGGCGATAAAGCTGGCTGTTTTTACATAGATGCGCGGATTCAGCTTTAATTGATTGACGATAATTTCTGCGATATCCTCAGGCTGCATAAATTTCGAATCGTTATTTTCCTTGATCAAGCTTAGATCAAGCGCCAAATCTGTCGCAACCGTGCTTGGGTTTAATGCCGAAACACGAATATTGTTGCGACGAACCTCTTGCGCAAGCGACTCGGTAAAGCCTATTACAGCAAACTTGGAGGCGCTGTATGCGCTAGATGTCGCTGCCCCGCTCAACCCGCTGGTGGAAGAAATATTAATAATATCCCCACCATTTTTTTCGATCAGCTGAGGCAGAACTGCGCGTGTGACATAATAGGTTCCTAGCAAATTAGTATCGATTATACGTTTCCATTGTTCCGGGTCCATTTCTAACACCGAAGCAAAAGCAGCAATTCCCGCATTATTAATTAAAATATCTGCTGGGCCTAATTGATTCGTCAGAGCTTCAATAGCTGATTCAACCTGTTCTTTAGAGGCTACATCAGCTGCTGCATAGGCTACCTTTACGCCCATGCTCTCTAACTCAGCTGCTGCTTCTTTTAAGGTAGTCTCTGTTCTGGCAAGCAGCCCTACATTTACCCCTTCTTTTGCCAATGCAATTGCTGTTGCTTTGCCGATGCCTCTTGCTGCACCCGTAATGAATGCTACCTTGCCCTTTAATGACTGTGCCATATGTACAGCTCCTTTCGTTAATGTAGTTCACTTTTTCTTATTATACACGAAAACAGCGCAAGCTACTGAGCTGATCAGCTCAGGCAGCTTGCGCTTCTTGCGTAACTGTTTTATTTAAAAGGAGAGCTTATGACTGGCTGCGCTCCATATATTCAGCTACCCAGCCAGCAGTCGCCTGCAGCGCTTCTTCAGCACGTGAAATCGCGGCCTCTACTTGAGGCTTGGCGGTTCCGCCATACACATTACGCGCGTTGACCACCTGCTCTGGCTGCAGCACATCATAAATGCGCTCGTCAAACAGCTCCGAGAATTGCTTGAATTCATCAAGCGACAAATCCAGCAAATATTTATTGTTTTCAATGCAGTACAATACTGTTTTGCCAATGACTTCATGCGCTTGACGGAAAGGCAAGCCTTTATTTACAAGGAAGTCAGCGATATCGGTTGCATTGGAGAAATCCTGATTAACCGCTTGACGCATGCGCGATTGGTTGACCTTCATCGTTGCAATCATAGGCGCAAATAGCTGAAGCGCCCCTTGCAGCGTCGTAACCGTATCGAACATTCCTTCTTTATCCTCTTGCATATCTTTGTTGTAGGCAAGCGGCAAAGATTTCAATACAGTTAGCAAGCCGATCAAATCGCCGTAAACGCGGCCTGTTTTGCCGCGCACCAGCTCAGGCACGTCCGGATTTTTCTTTTGCGGCATAATGCTGCTGCCAGTACAGAATGCGTCATCCAGCTCGACAAAGCTGAACTCGGTGCTGGACCACATAATCAGCTCCTCGCTCAAGCGAGACAAATGCATCATAATAATCGCCGCATCAGCCAAAAATTCCACAATAAAATCACGGTCGCTAACTGCATCCAAACTGTTTTCATAGACGCGGTCAAAATTCAATTGCTCCGCTACAAAGTGGCGATCAATCGGAAACGTTGTTCCCGCAAGAGCGCCGGCACCTAACGGCAGCACGTTGATCCGCTTGTAGCTGTCCTGCAAGCGCTCAATGTCGCGGCCAAACATCGATACATAGGCCATCATATGATGCGCAAACAAGATCGGCTGTGCACGCTGCAAATGCGTATAGCCAGGCACAATTGTATCAATATTCGCCTTCGCCTGCCCAATTAGCGCCTCCTGCAGCTTGCGCAGCAGCTCAACAAATTCAACAACGCGCTTGCGCAGCCACAAATGCATATCGGTCGCTACCTGGTCATTGCGGCTGCGGCCAGTATGAAGCTTGCCGCCTACTGGTCCTACATCGTCGATCAGCGCTTTCTCGATATTCATATGAATATCCTCGTCGCTAATTGAAAATTGCTGCTCGCCGCTGCGAATGCGCTCCAGCACGCGCAGCAAGCCAGCCTTAATCGTTTCTACATCCTCCTGCGGCACGATGCCTTGCTTGCCTAGCATCGTTACATGCGCCAAACTGCCTTGAATGTCTTCCTCTGCAAGCGCCTTGTCGAAGGTTATCGATGCTGTATATTCTTCTACTAACTGGTCCGTTTTTTTAGTGAACCGACCGCCCCATAGCTTACTCACGAATCCACATCCCTTTACATTTACTTGCTTTGATTTACTCCAGCCGAAACCTTCAAGCGCAAAGCGTTCAAGCGAATGAAGCCCGTTGCATCGCCTTGGTCATAAGCCTGGGAAGGATCTGCCTCCATCGTAGCAATATCCGGATTATACAAGCTGACCGGGCTTTTTACGCCGGCACCGATTACATTGCCTTTATACAGCTTCAAGCGGACAACGCCGGATACATTTTTTTGCGACTCGGTTACAAGCGCCTGCAGCGCCAAGCGTTCAGGAGCAAACCAGAAGCCATTGTAAACAAGCTCGCTATATTTGGAAATCAGTGAATCGCGCAGATGCATGACTTCACGGTCCATCGTCAACGATTCCATTTTGCGATGTGCAGTAAACAGAATTGTACCGCCTGGCGTTTCATATACGCCGCGGCTCTTCATGCCGACAAAGCGGTTTTCAACCATATCGACACGGCCAATACCATGCTTGCCGCCCAGCTCATTCAGCTTTTCCATTACTTGCAGCGGAGACATTGCTTCTCCGTTAATCGCCACGCAGTTCCCTTGCTCGAACGTTAGCTCCACATATTCAGCCTGGTCTGGCGCGCGCTCTGGCGATACGCTCAGCACGTACATCTCTTCATTTTCCTCAGCGCTTGGATCGAACCAAGGGTCCTCCAGCATGCCGCTTTCAAAGCTGATATGCAGCAGATTGCGGTCAGTTGAATATGGCTTGGCAGCAGAAGCGGTTACTGGAATGCCATGCTTCTCGGCAAATGCGATCATTTCTGCACGGCCCGGGAAGTCGGAGCGGAACTGCTCAGAGCGCCAAGGCGCAATCACTTCAATTTCAGGAGCGAGCGCAGCGACGCCCAGCTCGAAGCGCACCTGGTCATTACCTTTGCCCGTCGCACCATGCGCAATATATTTCGCGCCTTCAGCGCGTGCAATTTCTACCATGCGCTTGGCGATAAGCGGACGAGCAATCGATGTGCCAAGCAAATATTGGCCTTCATACATCGTAGCCGCCTGGAACATCGGGAAAATAAAGTCTTTGGCAAACTCATCGCGCAAATCATCAATATAGACTTTGGAAGCACCCGTTTTCAATGCTTTTTCTTCAAGTCCATCAAGCTCTTCCTTCTGTCCGATATCAGCAGTAAATGCGATAATTTCCGCATCATACGTTTCCTTTAGCCATTTTAGAATGATCGATGTATCAAGACCACCTGAATAGGCCAATACAATTTTATCCTTTGCCATATTCAATCTCTCCTTTTCTATGATTCAAAGCGGTGTATTAGGACATAATCGCTGCCATAATCGCTTTTTGCGCATGCAGTCGATTTTCAGCCTGATCAAAAATAATCGAATGCTCGCCATCAATAACACCTTCAGTTACTTCTTCGCCACGGTGGGCTGGCAAGCAGTGCATAAACATATAATTAGGGCTAGCAAGCTTAACAAGCTCCTCATCAACCTGATAGCTGGCAAATGCCACCTCGCGTTCCTTTTGCTCGGCCTCTTGGCCCATGCTTGCCCAAACATCGGTATATACAAAATGAGCGCCTTGAATCGCTTCCTTCGGATCACGGCAAACGACAATTTTTGCACCGGTTTCCTCAGCTGCCGCCATCGTCTGCGCAATAATGTCCTCATCCGGCTCATAGCCTTCAGGAGTTGCAATCGACATATCGACTCCAAGCTTGGCAGCTCCCATCATTAGAGAGTGTACCATATTGTTGCCATCGCCGATATATGCAAGCTTCACGCCTTCGAAGGAGCCATGCTTCTCATAAATTGTCTGGAAATCAGCAAGCGCCTGACATGGGTGAGACAGGTCAGTCAAGCCGTTAATAACCGGGATCGTAGCACCGCGCGCCAGCTCTACAACCTTGCGATGCTCAAAGGTGCGAATCATTATTCCGTCCAAATAGCGAGACAAGGTTTGCGCCGTGTCTAAAATCGTTTCGCCGCGTCCAATTTGCAAATCATTGCCGCTTAAAAACAACCCTTGACCGCCCAATTGATAGATGCCCACCTCAAAGGACACTCGTGTACGGGTCGACGATTTTTCAAAAATTAAGCCGATCGTTTTGCCGTTCAGCAGCTTATGCTCCTCGCCAGCCTTCAGCTTTGCTTTAAGCTCAATTGCCAAATCAATTAAATATTGCAGTTCCTCTTTCGTAAAATCGACAAGCATTAAAAAGTCTCTGCCCTTCATGCTTTGTGCGATTTCCGCTTTACTACTTACCATATGTAACGCCTCCTTTTGCTATACAATACTAATGCTGATGCCGCTCCAGGCGGTTATGCCGGAGCGCATCAGCAATGTCGTGACCATTGTTTAGATTGCTAGTTTAACGTGCGGATAGAATGCTTGCAAGAATTGCTACTGCTTGGTCGATTTCTTCATTCGTCACCAGCAAATTCGGCAGCAAACGAATCACGTTCGGACCAGCTGTAATGACCAGCAAGCCCTGCTTCTGAGCTTCTACAACGAGTTCAGCAACAGGCTCCTTACATTCAATCCCTACGATCAAGCCCAAGCCGCGCACCTCATTGACAAAGGTGCAGCCTGCCAGCTGCTGGCGTAGCTTGGAAAGCAAATATTCGCCTTGCTGGGCTGCATGCGCTGGCACTTGTTGGCCGATAATCGTTTCCAGTGTCGCTTTCACTGCTGCTGTAGCAATCGGCGTGCCGCCAAAGGTTGAACCATGGCTGCCGGCAGTGAACGCTTCACGCAGCTCTTCCTTGGCTGCCATCGCGCCAACCGGAAAACCGCTGCCAAGCCCCTTCGCCATTGTAAAAATATCCGGCTCGATGCCGAAATGCTCGAATGCGAACAGCTTGCCTGTTCTGCCAATCCCTGTCTGGATTTCATCAACGATGAGCAAAATGCCTTCCGCCTTGCACAACTGGGCAACTGCTTGAATAAATTGCGGATCAACCGGATGGATTCCGCCTTCAGCTTGCACCATTTCCAGCATAATAGCTGCCGTTTCATTCGTAATTGCAGCTTTAAGCGCAGCAAGATCGTTATACGGCACATGCTTAAAGCCTGCTGGCAGCGGTCCAAAGCCGTCCTTCACTTTGTCCTGTCCGGTAGCAGTCAAGGTTGCCAATGTACGCCCATGGAAGGATTGATGAAAGGTTATCACTTCATAGCGGCCATTGCCTTTTACCTTTTGCTGATAGCGACGAGCAAGCTTTATCGCCGCCTCATTCGCCTCTGCGCCAGAATTGCAGAAAAATACTGCATCAGCGCAGCTGTTATCGGTAATTAGCTTGCCAGCTTCCGCTTGATTGGGAATATGAAACAGATTCGATATATGCCAAAGTGAATCAAGCTGAGCGACTAGCGCCTCCTTGACCGCCTTAGGCACATGCCCAAGATTCGTTACCGCAATGCCGCTCATAAAGTCCAAATATTTATTGCCCTCGCTGTCCCATAGCCAGCTTCCCTCGCCTTTTACAATCGCTTGCGGATATCTCGCATAGGTTGGAAAAAGCGCTTGTTCCGTCGTTTCTATTGTACCTTGACTCATAAGAAACACCTCTCTATTGCTTAATGACCGTTCCCACTCCACCTGTTGTAACAGCCTGTGTCAGCACACCTTCAATCGAACCGCTAACGATAACAACCTCCTGCACATCGCCATGGATGCATTGCATCGCCGCTCTTACCTTCGGAATCATGCCGCCATAAATTTCGCCGCTGGCAATCATCGCTTCAATATCTGCTACAGTCACCTCAGGCAATGTAACCTTTTCACCATCGACCGTTTTCAAAATGCCCGGCACATCCGTCACGACAATCATGCGCGACACGCCAAGCTGAGAAGCAACTGCTCCTGCTGCTGTATCAGCGTTAATATTATAGCGCTGTCCCGTTTGATCAATGCCGATTGGAGCGATGACTGGAATATAGCCCATGCTCATAATCCCCTCGACGATTGTTGCGTTGACGCTTGTTACCTCGCCGACAAAGCCGATTTCCTGATGATTGGCGACAGGCTTAGCTTGAATCAGCATGCCATCCACTCCAGATAAGCCGATCGCCTTAGCGCCATTCGTTTCCATTTTGCGCACAATTTCTTTATTAATGCGTCCAGCAAGCACCATTTCTACAACATCAAGCACCTGATCATTCGTTTTGCGCAGTCCTTGGACAAACTCCGTCTCGATGCCAAGCTTATCCAGCGTTTCCGATATCGCCGGTCCACCGCCATGCACAATTACTGGAGCAACCCCGCTTGCCTGCAGCTCGCGAAGCTCCGCGAAAAAGCTGTCCGGCAATGCCGCCAAAGTGCTGCCGCCGCATTTCATAACAAAGCGCTGCTTTTCCATCCTCATCCTCCTATGTGCGGTAAGCTGCATTGATACGTACATAATCGTAGGTCAAGTCGCAGCCCCAGGCAATTGCCTTGCCGTTTTCCATGTTGAGGTTTACGGAAATAATTACCGTGTCCCCCTTCAGGTATTCCAACGCCTGCTCCTCGTCAAACGCTACAGGAGACGATTGTCGCAATGTAACAATATCACCTAATGCGATATCAACTGTATCCGGATTAACAGGCTGGCCTGCGCGTCCTACAGCGGCAATGATCCGTCCCCAGTTGGCATCAGCGCCAAACACGGCAGATTTGACAAGCGATGAGCCGATAATCGTTTTCGCAATCGCTTGAGCCGCTTCATCATTGACCGCTCCCTGTACACGTACTTCAACAAGCTTGGTAGCCCCTTCTCCGTCGCGCGCAATCGCCTTGGCCAAATGCACACAAACAAAGGTTAGCGCCGCTTTGAACGATCCCCAGGAAGGATGAGCCTCTGACAGCGAATCGTTGCCTGCCAAGCCGCTTGCCAGCGCAATCAGCATATCATTCGTGCTAGTGTCTCCGTCCACCGTAATCATATTAAAGCTAACGTTCGTAACCTCGCGCAGCAAGTTTTGCAGAGAAGAAGGTTCAATATTGGCATCAGTTGTAACGAAGCCAAGCATAGTCGCCATATTCGGGTGAATCATTCCCGAGCCCTTGGCTGCACCGCCAATTTTCACAGCCTTGCCGTCGATATTAAGCTCAACAGCAATCGTTTTTTTCACAAGATCAGTCGTCAAAATCGCTTGGCTAAAGTCTTCAGCAGCTTGATCATCTGCCTGCAGCTTGCCAGGCAGCTGCTTAATGCCAGCATAAACCTTATCCATTTTAAGCAGCTCGCCGATTACTCCGGTAGAGGCTACTGCAACTTCTTCGTTGGCCACTCCAATGGCTTCAGCAAATGCATTGCGCATGCTGTACGCATCCTCTTCTCCTTGCTTGCCCGTACATGCGTTGGCATTGCCGCTATTGACGATGACAGCTCGCAGCCTTCCGCTGCTTGCAAGGCTTTCCCGCGTTACTTTAATAGGCGCAGCCTGAAATACATTGGTCGTATACACCGCCGCTGCTGCTGCAGCCACCTCGCATACAATCGCCCCCAAATCATGGCGATCTGTCTTTTTCAATCCACAATGCAGTCCACCTGCAGTAAAGCCTTGCGGCGTTGTCACGGAGCCTTCCGTTACAATATTAAATTGCTGTCCGTCTGCCATTTTATCTCGCTCTCCTTATAATTAAGGGTAAACTGGAACGAATTGCAAGCCAAGTGTCTCGTCCCATCCCATCATAATATTCATATTTTGAATTGCTTGACCTGCAGCGCCCTTTACAAGATTATCAATTACCGAAATAATCGTTACGCGCTTGGTGCGAGGGTCAACAGAAAAACCGATATCGCAATAATTGGAGCCCCACACTTCCTTCGTTGCAGGCAATTGGCCCTGCGGACGAATACGTACAAAAGAGCGACCCGCATAGTACTGCTCATATAGCTCGATCAGCTGCTGCTCCGTAACATCCTGCTTTAGCTTGGCATAGCTTGTAGCCAAAATGCCGCGCGTCATCGGCACAAGATGAGTGGTAAACGTAACCGTCACTTGCTCGCCTGCTACTTGTGACAGCACCATCTCGATTTCCGGGATATGCTGATGCTGATTTACCTTATATGCCTTGAAATTTTCGTTCAGCTCAGAATAATGAGTACCAAGCGAAGCGCCGCGGCCTGCACCTGATACACCTGATTTGGCATCAACAATTAATGTGCTATGATCGATAAGGCCAGCCTGCAATGCCGGAACAATTCCTAGCAAGGTTGCCGTTGGAAAGCAGCCTGGATTGGAAATGAACGCAGCGTCGCTTACTTGTGAGCCGTATACTTCTGCCAGTCCAAAGATCGCTTGATCAAGATCCGCCTGCTCCGCTGCCGGCTTCCTATACCATTGCTCATACACGGCTCGATCTTTCAGACGAAAATCTCCTGATAGATCAATCACCTTTAAGCCCTCAGCCAAATACTGTGGCGCAAGCTTGGATGCTACACCTGCCGGCGTTGCCAAAAATACCAGATCAGCCTTTTGCTTAATTAGCTGCGGATCAACATCATCAAGCACCTCTTCTCGAATATGCTGCAAATGCGGATAGCCCTCCGTTACACGTGAGCCTGCACTTGATGAAGAAATAACTGAAGTAATTTCCGCGTATGGATGAGACTGCAGCAGACGCATCAATTCAACGCCTCCGTAGCCGGTCGAACCTACAATTGCAATTTTCAGCTTCGTACTCATTAATATCGCTTCCTCTCGCACCCGTCTATCAACTCTATTAATCTTTGTTCGGTTTCACAGGTCCATTCGAATTCGCACTTGTCTATTTTACTATTTTACAATAGGAGATTATGAAAATGAATATGCAGAACATTGTATTATTATACATTCACATTTATAAAAATACAATGTTCTTTTGACATGGTTTATTGATACGATTTAAAGCCTTCTCCCAGCACCTCTGCCGTGTTGCTTATAATGACAAATGCGCTCGGATCATGCCTGGCAACTGTTTTTTTCAGCTTAACTACTTCATGCTGGGCAACAACGACCATGATCACATTGCGCGCATGTCCAGTATAGCCGCCTTCCCCTTTCAGCTTCGTTAAGCCACGATCCAAATCATGCAAAATGATCGGCTCCAGCTCTTCAGAACGCTCGCTTATAATAAATGCGACCTTTGACAGCTGCAGTCCATTTTGTGCAAAATCAATTGTTTTGCTTGTCACAAACAACGAAATGAGCGCGTAAAGCGCAACCTCAGGAGAAATAATGATTGCCGTGCCAATAATAACAGCACCGTCAAAGCAAACCACTGCAAGATTATACGGAATTCCTGTAAGTTTATGCAGCATTTGCGCAGCAAGGTCTAGTCCGCCTGTCGAGCCGCCTCCACGGAACACGATCGACAATCCTAACCCTACACCGATGCCGCCATAAATAGCCGCAAGAATCGGATTATCCGTCGGCGCAGGCAGATGAGCGGTCAATAACACGAAAAAAGGAAAAATGATGGAGCCTAATATCGATTTAGCGCCGAACTTTTTGCCAAGCACAGCAATCGCCGCTATAAATAGCGGAATATTAAACGACCACTGCGTAATTGCCGGCGCGATATTGGCGACACGCTGCACAAGCACTGAGATTCCAGCCACCCCGCCAGAGGCGATACCGCTAGGCAGCAAAAATAAATTAAAGCTCAGTGCCAGCAAGCATGATCCGACCACGACTTGAATCATGTTCCAGGCCACTTGCATGGATGGAGATAATGGTGCTCTTGCTTGCCGTCTCGTCTTTTGCGTCATACAATGCCATCCTTTCAAGGAAAAGGGAGAGCCGCACTAACGCGCAAACTCTCCCCAGTCTTATGCTTGCTGCCTAATCTGGCTACG
The DNA here is from genome assembly GCF_018403185.1 of Paenibacillus montaniterrae. Classification (GTDB taxonomy): domain Bacteria; phylum Bacillota; class Bacilli; order Paenibacillales; family Paenibacillaceae; genus Pristimantibacillus; species Pristimantibacillus montaniterrae. Next base: position 132,132 of record NZ_BOSE01000012.1, on the reverse strand, counting down.
CAGGTAGCCGTCAATAAACATATCCAGATCCCCGTCCATCACTGCTCCAACATTTCCTGTTTCCACCGAGGTGCGATGATCCTTAACCATGCTGTACGGGTGGAAGACATAAGAGCGAATTTGGCTGCCCCAGGCAATGTCCGATTGCTCACCCCGTATTTCAGCAAGCTCCTTCATCTGCTCCTCAATCTTGCGCTCATAGAGCTTGGAGCGCAGCATTTTCATCGCACGGTCGCGGTTGGCGATTTGCGAGCGCTCCTGCTGGCAAGCTACGACAATTCCTGTAGGAATATGCGTAATTCGAATCGCAGACTCCGTTTTATTGACATGCTGTCCGCCTGCGCCGCTGGCACGATACGTATCGACCTTTAAATCCTCCGAGCGGATCTCGATTTCAATCGTATCATCAATTTCCGGCACAACATCACAGGAAACGAAGGATGTATGGCGTCGTCCTGCGGAATCGAACGGTGAAATGCGCACCAGACGGTGGACGCCTTTTTCCGCTTTTAGATAGCCATAGGCATTATAGCCTTTGACCAGCATGCTGACGCTTTTAATTCCCGCTTCATCGCCCGGCTGATAATCAAGCAGTTCGACCTTAAAGCCGCGCTTCTCGGCCCAGCGCGTATACATCCGATACAGCATCATGCCCCAGTCCTGTGACTCAGTACCGCCAGCGCCGGGATGCAGTTCAACAATCGCATTCAGGCGATCATAAGGCTGGTTAAGAAGCAATTGCAGTTCAAAATCAGACAGCTTATTCGACAAGGCGGTAATGCCCGTGACAAGCTCGCCTGCCATCTCCTCGTCCTGCTCCTCCTCTACCAGCTCCAGCATCATTTCAAGCTCTTGCTGCTCATTATGCAGCTTATTATACTGCTCAACGACGGACTTGACCGCATTCAATTCAGAAATAATGGTTTGTGCCCGATCATTATCATCCCAAAAATCCGGCATAGACATCTTCTCTTCATAGTTCGCAATCATTTCCTGCTTCAGTTCTAAGTCAAAGAGACCCCCTAAGAGTCTGTAATCGGCTGACCATATCACGAAGCTCTTGCTTTACCGCAACATCTATCATAATCATCGTTCTCCTAAAATAAAAGAATTTACTGCTTAGCGTGACATATTCGACGTCGACTAAGCTACATCGCCCGTCATCGTCATCAAAGTCCGTTTTTTAAACTTTCACTTCCAATAAGGTTTAAAAAGCCGGGCTTTCAGGACCAAGAAGCTTGGACGCTAGTAGAAAATGAGGAGCGCAGCGTAGGTACTTACTACGTGAGCACCGGAATTTTCGCTAGCGTTCAAGATTCGACGTCGACTACGCTACAACGCCCGTCATCGTCATCAAAGTCCGGATTTTTAAACTTCCGCTCTATTTGCCGTGGCATTGCTTGTATTTCTTGCCGCTCCCACACGGACATAGATCGTTGCGTCCAACGCGCTCTTCACGGCGTACCGGGCGTTTTGCATTTTCTTCGCCACCGCCGCTTGTTGAAGACGTTTGTCCCTTCACAACCTCTTGACGTTCGAGGTTGCTTTCAATTCTTGCCTTCATAATATACTTGGCAACCTCTTCTTGAATGGAGGCAATCATGCTCTGGAACATTTCATAGCCTTCAAACTGATATTCGCGAAGTGGATCGGTACCGCCATACGCGCGCAGGTGAATACCTTGACGCAAATGATCCATCGCATCAATATGATCCATCCATTTGGAGTCTACCGCGCGAAGCACAATAACCTTCTCGAATTCACGCATCGATAATGCGCCAAGCTGCTCCTCGCGCGCATCATATACTTGAACGACTTTATTATAAATCGTCTCGACGATTTCATCTTTTTCCTTGCCCCAAATATCATCGCGAGTTAGAGAGCCTTCTTCAAGCAGATTGGCATGCACGTAGTCGATAATAGCCTGCAGATCCCAATCCTCCGGAATATCTCCTACGCAGTGCGCTTCGACTGTACGCTCAATAACAGGCTTGATCATCTCCATAACTTCATCGCGAATGTTGTCTGATTCCAAAATATCGCGACGCTGCTTGTAGATAACCTCGCGCTGCTGGTTCATCACATCGTCATATTGCAGGACGATTTTACGTGTATCGAAGTTATTGCCCTCAACACGTTTTTGCGCAGACTCAACCGCTTTAGTAATCATTCGACTTTCGATCGGCTGATCCTCATCCAAGCCAAGTCGATCCATCATCGCCATAATATTTTCTGCACCAAAGCGACGCATCAGCTCATCTTCAAGCGACAAGTAGAATTGCGAGGAGCCCGGATCGCCTTGACGACCGGCACGTCCGCGAAGCTGGTTATCAATACGACGGCTTTCATGGCGCTCTGTACCAATAATATGCAAGCCGCCGATTTCTGCAACACCATCGCCAAGCAAAATATCGGTACCACGACCCGCCATATTGGTTGCAATTGTAACGGCACCAGGCTGGCCTGCACGTGAAATAATTTCAGCTTCCTCCGCATGGAACTTGGCGTTCAATACTTTATGCTGAACACCACGTCGCTTCAGCATTTCAGAAAGCACTTCCGAGTTTTCGATGGAAATCGTACCTACAAGCACCGGCTGGTTCTTTTTATGGCGCACCACAATCTCCTCAACAACCGCCTTGAACTTGCCGTTTACTGTTTTGTAAACAACATCCGCCATATCATTACGGATCATGGCACGGTTAGTAGGGATTTGAATAACATCAAGCCCATATATTTTACGGAATTCCTCTTCCTCAGTTTTCGCTGTACCTGTCATACCTGAAAGCTTGCGGTACATACGGAAATAGTTCTGGAAGGTAATCGTAGCTAGCGTCATGCTTTCATTTTGCACCTTTAATTCTTCTTTAGCTTCAATAGCTTGGTGCAAGCCATCGCTGTAGCGACGTCCAGCCATCAGACGGCCCGTAAATTCATCGACGATCACAACTTCTTCATTTTCTACAACATAATCAACATCGCGCTTCATAATGTAGTTCGCTTTAAGCGCCTGCTGAATATGGTGGTTGATCGTCACATTGGCATGATCAAACAGGTTTTCAATACCGAAGGCACGCTCCGACTTGTTAACCCCTTCTTCAGTCAGCATTACATTTTTCAGCTTAATGTCAATTGTAAAATCTTCTTCCTCTTTCATGCGGGAAACGAGGCGTTGCGCTGCATGATATAGCTCGGTAGATTTGGCAGCTTGTCCAGAAATGATGAGCGGAGTACGCGCCTCATCAATTAGAATCGAGTCGACCTCGTCAATGATCGCGTAGTTAAGTGGACGCTGTACCATTTGCTCTTTGTACAGCACCATGTTGTCACGCAAATAGTCAAAGCCAAACTCATTGTTTGTTCCGTACGTAATATCACAGGCATATGCAGCTTGTTTTTCTGCATGAGAAAGTCCGTGCAAGTTACAGCCAACTGTCAAGCCAAGAAACTCATACAGCTGACCCATTATTTTACTATCGCGCTCAGCCAAGTAACTATTGACCGTAACGACATGAACGCCTTTTCCAGCAAGAGCATTCAAATAAACAGGAAGTGTAGCAACGAGTGTTTTACCTTCCCCTGTTTTCATCTCTGCGATCTTGCCTTCATGAAGCACCATACCGCCTAGCAGCTGAACATCAAAGTGACGCATGTTCAGTACACGTTTGGAAGCCTCGCGTGCAGTAGCAAATGCTTCAGGCAGTAAATCATCAAGCGATTCTCCTTTGGCTACCCGCGCTTTAAATTCCTCCGTTTTCGCACGCAGCTGTTCATCTGAAAGCGCCTGATATTGCGATTCCATTGCATTTATTTGTTCAACGACCTTTGTAAGCCGCTTTATTTCCTTCTCGTTATAGTCTCCAAAAATCTTCTTTACCAATCCGAGCATGGCTTTCCCCTTCCGATTGTTCGACTTATGCTTAAAATTTTAACAGTTTGTTGCAGTTATCGCAATGTATAACCCTATCATACGCCAACTATTGGCAAGAAGTTGCGATTTGCTCCAGCAAACGGTCAACTCTCCATATTCAACCAATATAAAAAAGGCGCTGTTGAAACCTGCAGCAGCAAGTCTCAACGCACCTTTGAGATTCCTCTTTTAATTAAGGTCCAAAAAGCTCGGGGCTTTTTTGAATTTCCTCTTTCAATTAAGGTCCAAAAAGCTCGGCTTTCAGGACCAAGAAGCTTGGACGCTAGTAGAAAATGAGGAGCGCAGCGTAGGTACTTACTACGTGAGCACCGGAATTTTCGCTAGCGTTCAAGATTCGCCGCCGAATACACTACAACGCAATCGCCTCGTCATCAAAGTCGTGCTTTTTGAACTTCCTCTTGTATTATTGTTGTTCAATCAAGCCATACTTCCCATCACTACGTTTGTACACGACATTGACAGACTTCGTATCGACATTTGCGAAAACAAAGAAGGTATGACCGAGCATATTCATTTGCAAAATGGCTTCCTCTACATCCATTGGCTTAAAGGTAAAGCGCTTGGTACGGACAAGCTCGAATTCCTCTTCTTCGTCCAGTACGGAAACAGCTGAGCCCTGATCCTGCACAATTTCCTTGCTGCCGCCTGTTTGGCGAATTTTACGATTCAATTTCGTTTTATGCTTGCGAATTTGACGCTCCAGCTTATCAATGACAGAGTCAATAGAAGCGTACATATCATCGCTGCGTTCTTCTGCACGAAGGAACATTCCGGAAATCGGTATAGTAACCTCAACGGTATGCTGGCCTTTCGTTACAGAGAGTGTAACATTAACCTCGGAGGTGATCGAAGGATCGAAATACTTCTCCAATCTGCTGAGCTTTTTCTCAGCATAGTCCCTAAGTGCATCAGTAACTTGAACACGTTGTCCTCGAATATTGTAGTTCATGTGGCACTCCTCCTTTATATGTTGTTATTATAGCATATGCAGGGTGAAGATTCAAAATAGATTTTAGTTAATTATGAATTTTCAGAAAAATTATCTCTGTGTAAAATCATGGATCAGGGTCTCAACATAGGAAGCTCGAATACCCTTATTTACATGCAAGTAGCCGTCCTTCTAATAAATCACAGCTTACTGCTTTATATAGAAAAGACGGCTCGTTATTTCGCAATTGAATTTAGATGTCGACATCTAACTGCTCCCAGGTTGGCATACCAGCCTGAGCGCCAAAGACCGTAACAGAAATCGTGGCTGCTTTGACGGCCAGCTGCAGCGCTTGTTGCGGGCTCATCCCTTTAGCAAGACAGGTGGCAAAAGCGCCATTCAAGCAGTCTCCCGCTCCCGTCGTATCTACAACCTGAACCTGGGGGGCCGCTGCGGCACTTACCTCACCAGCCTTGCAGAGCAACGCTCCTTTACTGCCAAGTGTCAGTACAATTGCTGGAGCAACAGCCTCTGACCAAGCCTGCAAATTTTGCTCAAGCTCCACTGCCAGCTGTTGTTCAGCATTATCGCTATCAGTCCTCTGTTTTTCGCGTGCGTGACTATTGCTGTTAGCTTGCCCAAAATTGCCTTGCGAGTCAGCCTTGCTGGCTAATATCTGGAACTCGAGTTCATTTGGCGTTATATAATCGACCAGGCTTAACAAGGAAGCTGGCAAATGCTGCACTGGTGCAGGATTCAATATCGTCGTAACTCCCTCTTCTCTAGCTATGCGCAAAGCGCTTTCGACTGCAGGGAGCGGAATTTCGAGCTGTACAAGCAAAGCATCGGCGGCAGTGATTTGCTCTCTATACCGTTCAATCAGCTCGGGCGTTACCTCGCCATTGGCCCCCGGTACAACGATAATACGATTGTCCTGCTCGGCATGAATAATCGAGGCTACGCCAGTAGCAATTCCAGGCAGTGTGGCAACACCAGACACATCAACCCCTTCCTGCTCCAGCACCTCTCGCAGGCGACGGCCAAACTGATCGTCACCAACAGCACCAATCATGCTTACCATTGCACCCAATCTGGCACAAGCAACCGCCTGATTGGCGCCTTTGCCACCAGGAATATAGTGAATGGCATGTCCTGTTATCGTTTCGCCTTTTCGTGGAAATGCCGCGGCACTTACAACCAGGTCCATATTCAAGCTGCCAACTACAGCGATTCGAGGCGTCTCCTTCTTGACGCAGCTCCACTCGTGTGCGAACATACATGTCCTCCTATTATAAATGCTACAAAAGCTTACATTAAATTAGCTGTTCAAATGATCGATGCTGTGCCAAATAAAAAATCCTCTCTTAAAAAGAGAGGATTTTTGACATCATCACTATAATAGAGGCTGATTAGCCGTATAATTACAGTTTAACTACGTTTGCAGCTTGTGGACCGCGTGCGCCTTCAACGATATCGAACTCAACTGCTTGGCCTTCTTCTAGAGTTTTGAAGCCTTCAGTTTGGATAGCGGAGAAGTGTACGAATACATCGCCACCTTGTTCTGTTTCGATGAAACCGTATCCTTTTTCTGCATTAAACCATTTTACTTTTCCTTGCATGTGCAAACATTCCCTTCGTCATTTAAATGCTGTGTGGCTGCATTATGTGGCCCACAATTTGACTATACAATGGTTGGTTCAAAATGTCAACGATATAGTTGTAAGCGAATTCATAAAAACAAGATTAACATTTGTCGTCTTGCACAATTCCAATAAACTTTGTACTTTCAATTTCACCTTTATTTTGACCCCTGATAGAGCCCGTTTACGCTTGCAACGAGCAAAAATATGAAATAAACTACAATTTTCTTGTCACAAATGTTTACATCGAATTGTTACAACGTACAGAATAGAGTTGGAACTGGGCTTAGTATTTACAAAAATAAAATAGAAGCGTCAGCTGCTGCCGCAGTATTCGCTTCTATTATTTATCAATGAAAAGCTCGTACTAAAGGAGGCTCAGTACGAGGGAATTCTCCATCCAAAAAACGATCTACAATGTTATTGTCAAAAAGCTGATAGATCACTCTTAAATGCTCTGGCTTCCAATCCGAAGATAAGAACAGCTTGCCCGCTGATTTTTGCGGCACAAAGCTGAGCTCCTCAAGCTTTAGGTTCGTTAATATGTAGCTTAAATCCTCCGCAACCTGCTTTACCGCCTTATTAGCCACATCGTGTATACCGTCACCATAGTTAAGCTCAGGGACAGAATGATGCAAAATATCTCCTGCATCCAGCTTGGCTGTCAGCTTATGAACGGTCATCCCCGCCCAATTCGGCTGCAGCATATAAAATGGCCAAAATAGAGTTGTCGTGCCGCGGTACCACGGAGACAGCCCGCCATGAATATTCCATGCATACTCAGGCGCTTCTGCCAACAGCTCGTTGCTTAACTTATGCACACCATAGCTGATCAGCACATCTGCCTCAAGGGAAGTCATCCACTTGATCGTTTCCGGGCTATTCAGCTGATCAATCGTAACGTTTCTTACGGAAACGCTATCCGGTATCGTTATAGTCGAAGGAAACATCGCACGCTCCGACTGGTCTCGATCATGGAAATGACGAATAAAGTTTTGCTTGTCCTGATCATTTAATGAAGCTGGCGGATCAGGAACAAAGCTCTCTCTATGCTCAATTAGACAGCCAACTACTTTTCCTGTCTTGATTAATTGCTCAGCTACATAATAATGCCTTGGGTGCGAACCTGTCATTATGATCACTTTCATATCGGCTTACCTCGCTTTAATCTCGAATTGGTCCTTGCAGCAGGCCTACTTCGATTAGCTTTCTTGTACTTAGCTCATAGTCTTGCAAAGGATAGTTCAGCTTTTTGGCAATGTCGGTCAAATAATGCTCGCCGTCTCCATAATTCAACGTCATTAATATTTGGTTCAGCATTTGCCGATTATCTATCACTCTGCTATTGGATTCCTTCCAGCTTGTTGGAGAATTAATATCGGGATACAGCTCATATTGGCTAAGCATTGGCTCGCCAAAAGGCTTCAAATTGATATATTTGCCGTCCAGCTCCTGCAGCTTTAATATTTCTTCAATTTCATCGACGCTTTGCTGCAGTGCTTCAATCGTCATTGCTTCCTTCGTGTCCAACGAATTATGATAGCCTTGATATTGCCCGTATACCATTCGCGAAAATTGCCCCACTGGCAAATTAAAGCCGGGCGAGCAAAACTGGCGTTCATCCGAGCCGTTCAATGGCGAGAAAGCTCTAATCGTATAGCCCCGCTTTTCATGGACAACTAAATAATCCAGCAAGCGATTAAGCGGCGCTTGAGTGCTGCGCGCCATTTTATAATTCAATGGTTTATCCTTACCGCCCAGACAGGTCAAGACGCAGCCTGAATAAACATGCTGCCTCAAGTGTTCGCCATTTTTAGCTAAGTAAGCTATCGAGCCAATCGTTTCGGGATGAAATACAAAGCGGTAAGTAAATTCTCTATCCTTCCACTTCTTAATGCGGTTGTATAAAAATGCCGCCACAATCGGTCCACTCAGCTCATTGTTTGCCAATGAAGGATGGCAGACATAGGTCGAGATGAGCACTTCCTTCTCACTTCTGCCAGGCAGCACAGCTTGTCCATAATTTAGTCCACCATCGATCTTCTCGCTGTCGATGTAGACATGGTAGCTGCCCTCTGACAAGCTGCTGAGCTGCTCATGTGACATGCAAAAGCCCCAACGCTCCTTATAATAGGAAGTGACATAGGGAATGGCATGCGGCAAATGAGGTATCGTATAGACATGTTGTTTTAGCTCCTCCAGATCTACTATTTTATCGACAGGCTCACTGTAGTTTAAAATATGAAGATTGCTCTGCTTCACATTCACAATGTCTTGCCCGGCTTCATTTTTAATCCATGCTTCTCGCAAAACCCATTCTTTAGGGATCGTCCAGTCGAATACCTTCGTTCCTGAAGCAACCTCTTCTATTTCAAGCGGCACATGCTCACTAAGAATAGACAACGTCTCTCTCAAGCCTTCTCCTGTAATGCTGCGGAGAAGCGGAAATAACCGATCAAAAAGCGTATTCATTTGCTCTCGCTCATTCATGCTTGCTTCTTCCTAACCTATAATATTTTTTAGCACAGCGACTACCTCGTGCACATCCTGATCTGTCATTTTCGGATACAACGGAAGCGTCAATGCCCCTTCATACCACTTCTCAGCCACTGGACACAGTCCCTTTTCGTACCCTAATCTTTGATAGTACGGAAACCAGTAAACAGGAATATAGTGAACATGTACACCGATATTGGCTGAACGCATTTGATCAAAAATTTGCTTGCGGCTCATGCCAAGCTCCTGTTCGTTTAGCTGAACAGAATACAAATGCCAGCCGGAAAGGGCTTCAGGCGCTTGATAAGGTGGCGTTACGCCGCGTACATTACGCAGCAGCTTAGTGTACAGTGCTGCCAATTCTCGTCTTCGCTCTATAAATTGCTGCAGCTTGCCCATTTGTGAGATGCCAAGCGCTGCCTGCAAGTCCGTCATCCGATAGTTGAAGCCAAGATCGACCATCTCATAGTACCAATCTCCCTGCTCCTTGGCGTAAGTCGTCGTTGCGATCCCATGCGTGCGAAACAGCTTAAGCTTCTCATAATATTCCGGGTTATCTGTTACAATTACTCCGCCCTCAGCCGTCGTAACAGGCTTGACAGGATGAAAGCTGAACATCGTCATATCCGCTTGAGTGCCAACTCTTTTCCCCTTATACTCCGCACCTAATGAGTGTGCTCCATCTTGAATGACAACGAGCCCATACCTTTTGGCAATATCCATAATCGTATCGATATCACAAGGCTGACCTGTGAAATCTACAGGCACAATCGCCTTCGTTTTCGGACTTATGCTGCGAATCAGTTGATCAGGGTCAATATTGTATGTTTTTTCGTCGATATCAGCAAATACGATACTTGCCCCAAAGTAACGCGCACAATTGGCACTTGCCGCAAACGTAATAGGTGTCGTAATCACCTCGTCACCTTCCGCAATACCGGCAGCATAGCATGCTCCGTGCAGAGCAGCCGTACCATTGGCAAAAGCTACAGCATATGCTGCACCTGCGTAGTCGGCTACTGCCTGCTCAAACTGGGCTATTTTCGGCCCCGTCGTTAAATAGGGAGACTTAAGTGTCTCGATTACTGCAGCAATATCGTCCTCTTCGATCCACTGCTGACCATATGGTAGAAATGATTGTCGCTTGTTCATAGCAGCAAATCCCAGCTCAATGCTGTTCCTTTCTTGACGTCCTTTTTCACAGCTTTGCCCAGCACTAGATCATAATATTTCGTTTCCAGTCCCAAGCCTGGGCGCACATTGCGCAGGCTGCGTTCAGTTAAAATATCGCCAGCCTTCATATCCTCGCCGATGTATAGCGATCTTCTATTTTTAATAGAAGGCTTTTCTGCTTCGGTTGGACCGTATTGCACATGGCCAATGCTTAGCCACGCCCGTTCCGTTTCTTCTACCAGCATTTTCAGCTCATGCGGCTCCATCGAGAAAGCAGCATCTACACCGCCTTCTGCGCGCGAGGTCGTAAAATGCTTCTCAATGACAGTAGCGCCCAGTGTTACAGCAGCTACAGCAACACCAATCCCCATCGTATGGTCGGATAAGCCAATCTGTGTTTGGAACAGCTCAGCCATATGCGGGATAGTAGCCAGATTTGAGTTTTCTGGAGTAGCTGGATAGGTACTTGTACATTTCAACAGGACAAGCTGGTTGTTTCCTTCGCCTCTAACCGCACGCACTGCTTCATCAAGCTCTGCAGCAGTAGCCATCCCTGTAGAAATAATAACGGGCTTCCCAGTTTTTGCCACCTTGCGGATTAAAGGAATATCTACATTTTCAAATGAAGCAATCTTATAGGCAGGCACTTCCAACGTTTCAAGGAAATCAACTGCCGTTTCATCGAAAGGAGAACTAAACGCCAACAGTCCAAGCTCCTTGCATTTGTCAAAAATCGCCTTATGCCACTCCCATGGCGTGTACGCTTTTTGATACAACTGGTACAGTGATTGCCCTTTCCACAAATCATCCTGATTGGAGATAAAAAATTCTCCTGTATGTACATCGAGCGTGATCGTGTCTGGCGTATAGGTTTGCAGCTTAACTGCATCGACTCTGGCCTGTGCCGCCAGCTCCACCAAATGCAGCGCTCGCTCTAGTGATTGATTATGATTGCCCGACATTTCCGCGATAATAAATGGTTTTGTATGACGTCCAATTTCCTTATGTCCGATTTTAATCACGCAAATAACCCCACCATTTCTTGAAGCCAAGCGTTAGCACTCCCCTGGCTTTCCGTTATAGTCAATCCTTGCCTGCTCATTGCTGCAAGCTGATCACCAAGCAACGGCAATTGATCCAATAGCCGCAAATAGCTGGCAGAAGTGACATCTTCGTGCCAGCCCAAATGAATAATAGCTCCCAGCTCAGTCGCCTTGTCTGTCGTCAGACGCTGATTGTCCGCCACCACAGTGCTTGAGGACGGCAAGCCAACAAAGCAGCGCTCCCACATAGCCGAGCCGCCTGCTCCAATTGCAAAGTCTGCAAGCCGCATTAGCTCCGCTAAATAGTTAATTTGGCAATGATAATGAAGCTGCAGCTCTGCACAATACTGCTTTATTGAATCGCGACTTGGATTGCTGCTGCCAACCACGATGTCAACATGCTTGAAGCTGGTTGCAGTTTGCCTTAAAGCATCCAGCACCTTGAGCGTTTCACCAGTTGGATCGCTGCCGCCCATAAATACAAGCAGGCGCTGCACATGTCCATCACGAACCTCGGCAAGCTGTCTAGCTTCAATAAATTCATCACGCATAATTAAATAAGCAGGGCCAAGCAGCTTTATGCAATGCTCCGGTACCAATTGATCATAGCGCTGCTTATAGCCTGCAACAACATTTTGATCGAGCAGTAAATCACAGTCATGGCGCCGATTAGCCAGATCGTCAATAACAACGATTTTGTTGGCCACAGCCCGCATCGCTTGCTCCCACTCTATGTCCAGCTGATAATGATCTACAATAAGCAGATCAACAGCAATCTCCTGCTCTGTTACAGAAAACCCTTCTCTCTGCACCAAATCGATGAGATTACCTGGCAGCATTTCCATCCAAAACTGTATATGATGGCCTAATCGCCTTAAATGCTTCGCTATTGTCAGGCACCGCATCACATGCCCGCTGCCAATGGCAGTAGAAGCGTCCGTTCTTATTAATACTTGCTTCATATGACTGGCTTTTGCTCCACATGAGCATTTAACGCAGCAATTTCAGGATGCTCAAGCAAGTACTTAATGACCTCGCTGCTGGGTATATACGGATCATTGAAATGCTGGGCTACGGCAGCAAGCATCGTGTAATCTTCCTCTGTATCCAGTGTAATGCGCAGCTCAGGATGCAAACGATTTTTAGGCGGTTGATACGTAGCTCTAGTAAATTGATCTTTGTATTCATAGGCATAGTAGGTCACATGCTCGCGGTGGCGCGGCTCCTGACCATGCTGATCTATATATTGCAGGGCGGAGTAGGAAATTGCTTCTACCGCAAGGCCTCGTGGCAAGGTCGCTCCCAAATCTACTATATCGACCTGCTGCTGCTTAATAAAATCTACTATACCACTAGCCATTTCATAGTCTACAAACGGACAATCAGCCGTTACACGTATCACGTACTTGGGGTTGTAAGTACATGCGCATTGAACGTACCTTTCTAGTACATCTTCCTCAGAGCCTCGAAAGAACTTGACATTATACGTTTTGCACCATTGAACGATAGCATCATCTTGAGATAAGTTTGAAGTCGCAATAATTACATCTGAAACTCCTTTAATCTTGCTACATCGCTTTACACAATAATTTAAAGCATCTGTACTTCCAAGTTTTTTCAGTACTTTTCCAGGTAGTCTTTTAGATCCCATCCTTGCTTGAATTATAACGATTACATTCATAACAATTATCCCTCGATTACAAAATTGCACCATATTTGCTTTAAAGCAGGAATCAAATCAGAAATATGATTAATTCTTAATTCTGCCTCGTATTGTATAGGCATCTCTACTTGAGAATGCTGTCCTGTCATCACCCTAATTGTTCTAAAGCCGAGCGGCTTGATTCCAACAAAATCTTTTTTAGGATTATCCCCTATATAAACAATATCTGCAGTCGATACCCCTTCGCTTTTTGCTATAAGCTGGAAACAATACGGGGATGGTTTACTTTTAGCATGACCATACCGGTAAGTAATATAGCACTTTTTCATGTACATCTCTAACCTTAAAGCATAAATCTTATTTGCCTGAACAACCTTATTCCCATCTGTGACTAAATATAGCGGTACTTTTTTGTGCAACTGTCTCAGTATTTCATTAGACTCTTTAGGTAAAATTATTTCTGGTTGATGTAACCGATAAACTGATAAACATTTTTTAACATATTTTCGTTGAGTTATTCCAAAGTATTTCAGCAAACCATCAAATATGGTTCCTCTACCCTCACACTTTAAACTGTTCCACATCCGGTTATAAGTTTCATTTGTATCAAATCCAAATTCTCTCCATAGGTATTCACTAACTGCTTGGAACCCACTTTTCACATATTCATATTCATCATATAGTGTATCATCCAAATCAAAAACAATCACTTTTCTCATAAAAGTAAATCCTTTTTATAACGAACTTGCTTTATCTTTTTTATCACTACTGGCGATTCTGCAACATTTTTTCCGCCACATTCTGAAATCCACCAATTAATAGAGTCTAATCCAGCATACATACTTAAGGTAGAAGCTCCTCCAATCCGAGCATTGCATTCTATTATCCATAGCATTTCATGCTCATCTTCAAAAACTTGAAACATAACATGGCCTTCTAAGCCCAACAGCAACGCTGCTTTGCTGATTAAGCCTGATATGCTTGGATGATCTAAGACTTTTGTAATCTGTGATTCTCCATCGACTATAAGTTGACGTTCACGAACTACTACTGCCTTAACCTGCTTTTTCCTTGTAATGTAAACGTCTACACTGTATTCTTTTCCAACTATATAAGGCTGAACTATTGGATTCTCTAGCTGGTACGATACTTGTACTGCTTGCTCCTTATCTAAGTTAACGAATATTTTCTTCGATCCTGCCCCAAATCGTTCTTTCACTACTAATCTTGTTTTTTCATGGAACTGTTCTGTCGTCAAGAAAGTAGGAATGACAGGTAAATTTTCAGCATTTAAAACTTTGTAAAATTTAAGTTTATCATTTGTAATTCTAATTGCTTCCACTGAGGATACAAGAACATATACCCCTTGAATTTCCAGTCGATCTCTATAAAGTGAAAAAAATAGCAAATCCTCTTCTCTTGTAGGAATGATATATTTTATTTGATATTTTCTACATAATAAAATATAGTCCTCAATAACAGAGTCTTTTAAAGGTACAACTTTAATAAACTGATCTGCAAAGTATTTTGCTATATTATTGTCTGCACAATCTGCAATAAAAATCTTAGCCGAGAACCCTAACAATTTTTTAAAACATTCTATTAATGGCACTTTATTTGCAGCACTTGTTATAAGTATGTTTGTCATTGACTTTCCTCACTTTATAGTCTGCTATTCACTTCAATTGATATCGATCTAAATAATATAATATTGTTTCCCTTAACAACACTTCAAAATTACCTTGTGGAAACCAACCTAATTCTTTTTTTATTTTACTAGCATCTATAGCGTACCTAAAATCGTGACCTTCACGATCATTTACAAATTCTATTAGTTCCGTAAAGGAAGTTACTTCTTTATGTTGAAGTTCGTCTACCAATAATTCATCAAGAATAGAGCATACCAATAGTGCAATATTCATGTTAGAATGCTCATTACTTCCACCTATTAAATAGGTCTCTCCTACCTTACCATTGTTAAATACAAGATCAATAGCACGACAATGCTCCTTAACATACAGCCAATCCCTTATATTAAGTCCAGTTCCATATATAGGAATTGGCTCAAAAGAAATAGCTTTACGAATAATAGTAGGAATAAACTTTTCATCATGCTGTCTTGGGCCATAATTGTTTGAGCAATTTGTCGTGACCACATTCAAACCATAAGTATGGTAGTAACTCCGTACTAAAAAATCTGAGGCTGCCTTACTAGCAGAATAAGGACTATTAGGTGCATATGGCGATTGTTCTGTGAAGTACCCCGTTTTACCTAAAGTCCCGTATACCTCATCAGTCGAAATGTGAAGAAATCTACAATGTTCATAATTTCTTTTATACTTAAATGGAGCTTTCATCCAATGCTGTTGAGCAACACTTAACAATGTAAAAGTTCCGTTGATATTTGTAGTAACAAAAGAACTGGGATTCTTAATAGAATTATCTACGTGTGATTCCGCTGCAAAATGAATTACACCTTCAAAATTATAATGTTCAAACAAATGTTTAACGAGATCCCTGTCACATATGTCTCCATGTACAAAACTGTATTTGTTACTCTGATTACAGCTCTCTAGATTCTGCAAATGAGCTGCATAGGTGAGTAAATCCAAATTTACTATTTTCACATCAGGATGTTGTTGTAGATAATACTCAATAAAATTTGAACCAATAAAGCCAGCTCCTCCTGTAACTAATATATACACCTTCGAACCCCCTTAACAAATTTGATTTAACAAATTATTTCTCATACTGGTTAGTATCGTCTGCATATATTTTAAAATTTACACCAAATCATTCACTTAACTCCAACAATCTTTATAAAGTCTTTTATAAAGTCAATTCCATCAAATCGCTTATTCGCTTCAGTGCTTCCTCTAATATTGCTTCATCTCCCACTAACGAGATTCGAACATAACCTTCACTAGAGATACCATATACAACTCCAGGTATTACAGCAACTAGTGCATGTTGCAATATTTTTTCCGCTGCTACAACAGAACTTGAGTTAATACTACGTGTATCGATCAAACAATAAATCCCACCTTGAGGAACTATTAGATCTATATTTAATTCCCTACATCTGTTTACAACAAAATCTCTCCTTCTTTCAAATACCTCTTTTCGTTTTTCTAAATAAGATTTTTCAATTCTCAATGCAGCTAAAGCTGCATATTGTGAAACAATTGATGTGCATGTAGCTAACTGCTCATGAACCTTTATCATTTGCTCCATTATAATCTCATGGCTAATGACATAGCCTACTCTAAAGCCTGTCATGGAAAAGCTTTTAGAAAATCCGTTTACTATTATAAGCTTTTCACACTGTAGTGGTTCCAAAGAATATTCTATCTTCTCATCATCAAAAATAATTTCATCATATATATTATCAAATATTAAGAAAATTTGATGCGCTGCGGAATATCGGATTAACATTTTAATAGTATCTGATGGATAAATGGACCCTGTTGGATTATTTGGTACATTTAAGATAATAGCTTTAGTTTTAGAGGTGATCTTCGCTAATATCTCATGAATAGAAACAACAAAATTTTTATTAGGGTCCGTATTAAGTATAACCGCTTTACCACCAACCATCTCAATTAACTCTTTATAACTCAGCCAACAAGGCTCAATTATAATAACTTCGTCTAATGGATTAACTAATGTTCTCAGCGCATAATAAATAGCTTGCTTTCCCCCAGGGGATACTAATACTTGATCAGCAGAAATTGGATATCCCCATTTTTCACTTTCATATACACTGATTTGTTCTCTTAGTTCTAATATACCTTGAGATTCTGTATAACCTGTCTTTCCACTAAGCAAGCATTCGTGAACCGATTCAATAATATTATAGTGTACTGGTAAGTCAGGCTGCCCCAACGTTAAATCAAGAATGTCGTGTCCACCAGCTTTTAATTTTTTTGCCAAAGATGCGATTCTCATAGAGGCAGGGCGATTTAATCTTTCTATGGTTTTAGAAAACATTTCTTATCCCTTTTTCTTCTTTATATTTATTAAACAAAGTATCAGCTTTATGGAAAGAATCATCTTTAAATATATATATTGTAAATTCAAATGGCATGTAATCATTCCGAAGTACTACATTTTTTGATAAACTATAAGCAAACTCCAAAATCTTTAGTGGATTTGAATGAAAAGTTATTTCTTTATGAAAATCTACCTGATCGGATAAAAAATTAAAAGCAACTCCGTGTCTAGCTACATAAAAACTTTCTTTCATAATAGAATAAACATATTCGTAGTTATCAACATCTTGCAGTTTAAAATTAAAAATACCTGAACCAATAACATAGTCAAAGGAGTTTTCCATAAATTCCATGTTTAAGAAATCCCCTTCCAGAAACATAGTTGTATTATTAGAATAACGCTCATTGGCAATCTCTATTAACTTAGGAACAATATCGACACCAAGATACTGAAAGGCAGAAACTTTTTGATTTAAATAAAAACAAAGGTCTCCAAACCCGCATCCTATATCAAGAAAAGTACGGTTATCCAAGTCAAAGTAATCTAATAAAATATCAAAACGAATAAATTGTTTGCCTTTATCCCAACCTAATGTAATTGGAGAATAGCCATATTTACTATATCTATCTTCGTAACGCTCGATTATACTTCTTAGGTCTTTATTCGAAATTTTCATCTTGGCACCACTTCCAATCAGGATTATAAATACTTTTTCAAACAGACAGTCTCAAAAGTACTCATTTTTTTCCTATCAATACAGTCAAACCAAATATCTTCTTGTTCTTCGATTTCTTCCATCCTAATCATGAAATCATCATTTATACACTCTTTTGGAATTATTACTACGCCAGTATCATCACAAACTGCTATAGCGCCACTATAAATTTGTCTTTTATTGTCTATTATTTTTTTATCTAGCTCAAAATCTAATTTTTCATTATGGCACCCAACAGGATTATATCCAACACACCAAATCGGCCAGTTTTCCTTAATTAGTCTTGGAACATCACGTACATTACCATTTACAACAATTGCGCTTGCTTGTCTATAAAGTAGCAAATACTTGGCTACTAGATCCCCAAATATTGCTTTGTCCTCACAATCAAACACTTCAATAAAAACTACATCTCCTTCTTTTACCCCCTGAATTTGTTCATGCATATCCCAATTACTTCCCCCGTATGCATAGACCCAAAAAACATTCCCTACTTTAAATTTCCCTCTATTTATTGCTTTAACACCTGACACTACTCCTTGTTTACCTAGACAGTCGGCTATTTCCGTCGAAGAAACCCTATTCTTCTTTATATACTCTATAATTTTTTTTTGCATATACTTATCCTCCATCTCGAAAAAAACTCAAACTATTTTCAATTAAAATTTTATTCTGAGCCTCGAAACTCAACCCTGCTTTATTCATATAAATTAACAACTGTTTTTTACTGTCTTCTATCGAAAATTCTGGGTAATCCGAACCGAATAAAATTTTACCGTAGTTAAATTTAATAAAATTAATAATATCAAGGCTGATCGAAGTATTTTTAAAATAATTTTGTGTGAATGACAAGTCATAATATATATTGTCTAAATTCCTAGTATATAGCATTGTTTCTAATATCTTATGACCTCCAGAATGAGCAAAGAGAATTCTTTTACTGGGTAAGTATTTTGACAAAAAAATTAATAGCTCAATATTTATATGTGACCTTAAATTAGGCCCATAATAAAATCCATCAACTATGATATGTTTGTAATTAATTTTCTGAAGTGCGAGGAGGATTTTATTAAAGTCACCTAAAGTAATATTAGAGAGACGAGGGTGGATTTTAATTGAAAACTCAATGTTCTTCAAGTAACACTGTTTAATAATTTCGTAATCTATGTTTTGAAAATCAAGCATAAGAGCAACTTCGAGTTGAATATCAAGAGCTTGTAAAAGTTGTATATTATTCATAAAATAATTCCGTTCATTTTCATAATTTAAAATTAACAAGCAGCCTTTCATTTGACTAGAAGTTATTTGTGTTACTAGATCCTTATAAGGATCTGCCGTATTCATATTAAAATGCAAATGCGAATCAAATATGTTCAGTTTATTCATCGTAAATTACCTTCAACTTCAATTTAATATATTCAGCCAAGGAAAGTAAACTCTCCTTATAGGATGCATGTGCAATATAGTAACCTACTCTAGAACGATCATCATTAGGTGTACTTATTGTATCTCCCGCTTTAAAATTTAATTTAAAATCAACTACTCCTGGAATCATTGTTATCTCTTCCGCACCTATGATACTCTTAACTCTTCCTGTTGGTAGTATAAAAAAATCTAAAATCGCAACTGATTTTTGCATTAGGGAAATATCCCCTGATTTTATTTCCTCTCCCAAGGCACTTCTTATAAGTAGTTCATTTACGTCAACACCCGAAACTAGTGGAACGATATCAGAAGAAATTTTAGTACCTCCTCCTCGAGCTGCAATTTCAATCAAGTAGAACCTCCCCTCTTTGTATTTGTACTCAGCATGTGTAATACCAAAAGGGAGTTTCATTGTTTCTACTAAATTATTATTTTGAATTTTCAAACAATCGTAGTTAAAATCAAAATTTTCATGACTATATACCAATCTTGTTGCTATCGCAATATTATCTTTTAAATAATCCTTTGCTGATACTGCCAATGATATGTGGCGATCACTGAACATGAATCCTTCTACAGTAAATTCTTTACCGTCAATAAATTCCTCAACTAACACTTCACCAGATTCAGAAAATTGAAGGGTTAAATTGAACTTTTGGAATAGTTCGGCCTTATTATAAACTACAAACACACCTCTGCTAGATTGATTTCTTAAAGGCTTCATTACAAGCGGATAACCGATTTTTTCGGATGCTGTCTCAGCTTCCTGCAAACTGCAGCATAGTTCAAATCTTGGTATATCAAATCCATGTTCCTTGCAAAACATTCTCATAAGATACTTATTCGTAAATAGATCAGCAATCTTTTCAGTAATTCCCTTTAGTTTCAGTCTTTCACATAACCGTGCTACTGTTTTTACCGCAATATCACTCTGATCAGTAATAATCGCATTAGGTTTATAAGCCTCCGCTATCTGCAAATTGGTTTTATAGTCCAGGACATCAGCAACTGCACTTTCATCAGCATATTGGAAGCCTGGAGAATCTTGATACAAATTGGTATTCATTACACGAAGCCCCAGTTGTTTAGCCTTTTTTATAATAGGTACCTGCCACTCACCTCCAGCTACGATCATAATTTTCTGTCCTTTCATATTTTCTCCCTCGCCTTCTTAAGGTAATCTACTACTACATTGCAGATTTGTATTACTGTTTCCTCTTCTAAAGAAAAAAACATCGGTAGTCTTAATAATTTATCACTTTGCTCACAAGTCATATTATCAGAGGCATGAAACTCCCCGTATTTCTTTCCAGTTTCTGTTGTATGAAGAGGAATGTAATGGAACGTTGCTTGTATACCTCGATCTTTCAAATATTCAATTAAGTTATCTCTTGTTTTCTTATTCTTTAGTTTAATGAAAAATAGGTGACCATTATGTTCTACCGTATTTGGTATACAAGGAAGCTCTATATCGTAAATATCAATAAAATTATATAAGTATTGGTAATATATACTCCATAATTTCAATCTCTTTTTAGTAATATACTGTGCATTAATTAGTTGTGAATATAAATATGCAGCTGTAAGTTCGGACATTAGATATGATGACCCTATATCTCTCCACGTATATTTATCAACCCGTCCACTAATAAACTGTGAACGATTTGTTCCCTTTTCCCTAATAATTTCTGCTCTCTCTATAAGTCTTCTATCGTTTACTAATAGCGCACCTCCTTCCCCACAAACAAGATTTTTCGTTTCATGAAAGCTAAAGGTACCTAGATGCCCAATACTACCTAACATTCTTCCTTTATATGTAGACATAATACCTTGCGCAGCATCTTCTACCACATATAAATTGTATCGCTCAGCAATATTCATTATTGTGTCCATCTCACATGCAACACCAGCGTAATGGACAGGAACTATAACTTTAGTTCTGTTAGTGATAGCCGCCTCTATTTTTGTTTCATCAATATTCATAGTATCAGGACGTATATCGACAAATATAATTTTAGCACCACGCAGTACAAAAGCATTAGCAGTCGATACAAACGTATATGACGGCATAATTACTTCATCACCATGTTTTATATCAAATAAGAGTGCAGCCATTTCCAACGCATGTGTACAGCTTGTTGTTAGTAACACTTTGGGTGTTCCGGTTGTTTTCTCTAACCATTTACTGCATAGCTCTGTATATTTTCCATCTCCGCATAAATGTCTGGAATTTATTGCATCTTGAATGAATTCTATTTCTTGTCCCGCTACTGGAGCAATGTTAAATTTAATCAAGTATATCACCTACTAACTTAAATAAATATTTTCCGTAGTCATTATTTTTATATCGTCTAGCTGTACTCAAAACTTCTTCCTGTGTAATCCAACCTTGGTTGAATGCAATTTCTTCCAAACATGCAATCTTATAACCCTGCCGCTTCTCGATTGTTTCTACAAATTGACTAGCTTCCAACAAGCTACTAAAGGTTCCTGCATCTAACCATGTAAATCCTCGACCAAGTATTTCAACCTTTAACTTTTTTCTTTCTAAATATGCTTTATTTACATCTGTAATCTCTAATTCACCTCGCTCAGAGGCTTTTAAAGTTTTAGCTATATTAACTACAGAGCTATCGTAAAAATACAAGCCTGTCACAGCATATTGAGATGAAGGATTTTTTGGCTTTTCCTCTAACAAGATAGCATTTTTACATTCATCAAATTGTACGATACCAAATCTTTCAGGATCATGAACCGGATAACCGAAAACAATTGCTCCCTCTTTCAATTTTACTGCTTTTCTTAAGACCGGAGTGAAGCCTTGACCAAAGAAAACATTATCTCCTAAAATTAAACATACTGTCTCTTGTCCAATAAATTCTTCTGCTATTAAAAATGCTTCTGCTATTCCATTAGGGCTCTTTTGTGATAAGTAAGTTATTGAAATACCAAATTGGTTTCCATCTCCTAGCAACGCTTCATATAAATATCTATCCTCTTCATTGGTAATAATACATATCTCTCTAATTTCAGACAACATAAGTACTGACAGAGGGTAATACACCATAGGCTTGTCATAAATCGGTAATAGATGTTTGGATATTGATTTAGTTAATGGAAACAATCTTGAACCAGTACCAGCGGCTAAAATAACGCCTTTCATTGGTTGATTTTCCCTTCCTGTATCAAAATGAACTTACTCTATATTTTCACTGAAATAATAATTAAACTTACTAAACTTACTCTCTAATATAGACATTGACTATTGCTCGCGAAATAAAGTTTTGTAATTTTGCGAGCAATTATGAACTAAAATCAAGAAAAAAATTAGAGTATTGTTGTTCTACATACTCCGCTCCTAAATAAGTTTTCAATCTTTCTTTGTTTTGGTCATATTTTAAGCTGCAGATCTCACTAAACTGTTCTAAGGAAATATTATTAAGCATCCCTGCCTTGTAAATAATAAAGCCCTTATCTATGAGATCATAATAAACTGGTGATGTTTCAGATAGAAATACGGCTTTCCCTAAATATAATCCTATTAAAACATTCCCCACAGCTTGTTGCCTTCTATGGTTCATAACTATGCAATTAACTTTACTTATTAATTGCACATACTCTTCAAATATCATAAATTGTTCAAGAGGAATCATTCTATTTTTTAGTATCATTTTTCCAATTCTTTTGATTTCTTCGATATGTTCCCTGTTCCCATAAGATAAAGGAACAATAACCTCTGAATCTGAGGGTAATAGTTTATCTAGATACTCGAATATAGTTTGATGATTATTAGAAATATCTCCTGAATTTCCAACCAATACTCTGATACAGCTCGCCCCTTCTATTTCCTTCATTGAAAGACAATAAGCTTCGTTTAAATATATACTTGTGTTGTATCCTAATTCTATTCTAGGAGCTTGTGTTTCATAAAATTGTTTAATCAAATTATAATCAAAGACAGATGTAGTACAAATACCTGATAATTTTGAAATTAGCAAAGCTCTATTTTTTAAAAATAACTCGCTGTACTTTGGCTTGTTTACGCTTTGAGGAAACATTCGCTTTACATTATCATCGTATATTTCAAAAGGAATGTAATCATACAAATCCGCGCCCCATACTATCCAATATAAATTGGATTTGTTAAATGGAAGATTCACAAAAAAGTCGCAGTAAAAATTATAAAGATAATGAATAAATATGTTTTTAAAAGCAGATATTTCATGATATAGCTCACTTGTAGTAGAAGCCGATTTTATTTCAGATTTTGTGCATTTCCGTATATTCAGACTAGCATTACTAAAATAAGCGCTTCCTGTATCCAACTCCAAATCTACTACTATAAAGTAATGATCATTAAACTTGGATTGTATAAAGTCATAGAGTTGCTTGGTATACAGATGATCAATTACAATGTGTACATGTTTATACAAAATCCCCACACCTCTGCTATGTACATTCACCTAAAACTTACTGACTTAAACTTATTTGATTGAATAAATCTATTAATTTATAGGCATTATTCTCTCTACTATATTCCTTATAAGAGTCAATAACCTTATTTCCATTCATTCTATAATTTGAATTTATCAACCTTACAATTCCGTTGCTTATTCCCCTAACACTTGCGTCTAATGAAAATAATTCTTTTAATGGGTAGTTTTCAAAAAATCTAGGGATATATTTATTCTCAGTATTGTAAAACGCAATAATCGGTTTAAATGTAGGGATTAAATTGTAAAATCTACTTCCAATTGAATATTCTAAAATGTGTACTCCAAAATTTATATCAGCATCGTTCGTAAGCAAGATTGAGTCCTCATATGAAATATTACCTAAAAAACGAATATGTGAGTAATAATTAAATTCTAATCTTTCTAAGATATCTTCACTTTGTAAAGTTCCTGCAATCACAAACTCAAGGTCATGCCCGTCTTCATTCAAAACGTTAATAGCTTGAGCCATTTTTAATATATGATCCACGTAGTCATTATATATATGTCCACACCAAACAATCTGTTTTTTATTTCCTATCTTAAATTTTTTAGTATTCACTTTACGCAGATTATTAAAATCCTCTAGATCGTAACCGTTTGGAGCAACTAATTGTTTTATCTTAGGGAATTGCTTTAATGATACCTCTGCTACTTCTCTATTAACAAAAATAGCAGCATCTGCATTTTGCAATAACTTATTTTCTAAGTATGTGTTAATATGTTTGCCTTCCTCAGTTCTGAACTTATTCATCATATTCCCATTAACCCAGCCATCCCTATAATCAACAATCATGGGAATATTTGTAATTTCTTTAATTGTTGTTCCGATTAACCCCATTGTGTATGGAGGAATGGTACAAAAAATAAGGTTAATCTCTTGTTCCTTAATAATTTGTAAGGCCTTTATAACAAAATGCATGAATGATCCATATGCATGATCGGGTATATGTGCTTCTCTATAAATTTCCTTATAATTATTAGTAGAGTCTTGGTTGGGTTCTAACGAGTTGGCATAATAAATTTTCAGTTCTTCAGGTATATTTTTGCTTAAAGTGTAATCTCTTGGCCTGTCTTTAAAAGAATCCTGATTAAGAGTTAGGATAATTGGTTCCCAACTTCCTTCTCTCATCAAATATTTAACGAACTTCAAGGGACGAAAAACACCACTACTAGTATACGGTGGAAAGTAATAAGTTATAAAAAGTACTTTTTTCATACTACACCTCTTATGAATAGTCTCACTGAAAATTTAAGTCAGAATGATGAATACGATGTTAAATTCTTACGTAAGGGTCTTGAAGTAATTCTTATCTGCTTTAAATCAGAGGTCTGACTTTTGGCTAAATCTAAGTTATATGCTGCATCTAAATAATTTGCATGAATACTAAGTGCTGCTTCAAATTGCGTTTTTGCTTTATCAAATTCTTTTTCAACTAGAAAGATAGCACCAAGATTATTATGATACTCTGCCTTAATTTTATAACTAATTGCTAAAAATAAGCTCTCTTTTGCTTGTATCCAATTTTGTTCGTTCCAATGGATTAAGGCATCAACAAACAGTAGAATATCTGATTGTTGGCTATTGTTTAAATATTCATTTAATTCATCTTTACATAACTTATATTCCTCTATTTTTAGTAACAAAAATAAATAGTCTGATATATTATCTAATTCACTAAGCTTTCGTTTAGAGATACTATATTTTATTTCACGCAATGAATACTGTTTAATTATTGTTTTTTCAGCTTCAAGCATCCTATTTAGCTTTGCTGAAGAATTTGACTCATGTCTTCTGATAAAAACAACTGTGGTTGAAGCATATTTAAAAGCACCATATTTCGACAATCTAAGCCATAAATCCCAATCTTCACCGTGTGTAAGCGTCTCATTAAACCCTCCTACATTTAGAAATAAATCTCTTTTAACCATAGTACCTGTAAGAAGAATTCTATTTCTTACAATTTCATGTCCAAACGCAGTCCCATTCAACATGTCAAATCCTTCATATATTATGTTCGTAATATTACCTTCTTTAGTAATCTCAATTGCTTTAGAATAAACTAAGATTGTGTCGTTTGGTTCTTTATTTAATGTAAAAATATATTTCTTAACAAAATCATCACTTAAAATATCATCAGCATCTAAAAATAAAATCCAATCGCTCTGAGATAAAATAACACCATTATTTCTAGATACCGACACTCCTCTTTTTTGATTAAAAGAGACGATTTTGATTTGATCTGAATAACGTTTCAATATATCGCTTGTTCCATCTGTACTGCCGTCATTCACAACGATTATCTCGTGGATATTTTCTTTCTGTTTAAGTACTGACTCTAAACATTGTTCTATAAATTCTGCACCATTATGAATTGGAATAATTACTGAAACTGTAACTAAACTAGAATATTGCATTTTCGTTCTCCTTACATATTTACTCTCCTACTAGCTCTTTTAATTGTTCAATAGTTAACCAAATAGTATTAGAATTACTTGTATAAGAAAACCCATCATCCAATTTCTTTCCACCAATTGCGTATTGCTTTGACCACCATGGAAACTCTGGCTGTATAATGTAATAATCATTAAATTCTATAGTATGTCTTGCATCATCTTCCATAATCATAGCCTCGTGAAGCTTCTCTCCTGGGCGAATTCCAATAACCTCTATTTTACATTTAGGTCCAATAGCCCTTGCCAAATCTATAACCCTCATACTTGGTATTTTAGGAACAAATATTTCTCCACCATACATGCGTTTTAAACTATCAAGCACAAATTGTACTCCCTGATCTAATGTAATCCAAAAACGTGTCATCCTTTCATCGGTTACGGGCAGTACACCTGTATGCTTTATACTTTTAAAATAAGGTACTACACTTCCTCGGCTGCCAACTACATTACCGTATCTTACCACGGAAAAACTAGTTGGTTTATCACCAACATATGAATTAGCCGCTATAAATAATTTGTCAGATGCAAGCTTCGTAGCCCCGTATAAATTAACGGGACTGCACGCCTTATCTGTTGAGAGTGCAATAACTTTACTAACACCACAATCAATTGCAGCTTCTATTATATTTTGAGCACCATTAATGTTTGTTTTAACAGCCTCAAATGGATTATACTCGCATGCATCAACATGCTTCATAGCAGCTGCATGAATTACAATATCAACACCATAAAAAGCACGATATAACCGCTCTTTGTCTCTTACATCCCCAATAAAGAATCTTAATTCAGATCTGTTAGGGAACTGCCTTCTCATTTCATATTGTTTCAACTCATCTCTACTAAATACAATTATCTTCTTAGCACCTAGCTCTAGTGCTTTAGATACAAATTTATAACCGAATGAGCCTGTTCCGCCTGTAATAAGAACTGTTTTATTTTCAATAGCACTATGCATTATATTCACCTGTTTTTATTCATAATATAAAGTTTGAATTACTTATTCTTTAACTGAATTATAAGCTCCTCTTGCTCACTGGTAATAGTTGGGAGCCATGTTTTCATAGTTTGCAATAATGCAGGTATGCTTCTGTTATAGATCTCCGCTTTTTTAATAACATTTTGCTCGCCATGTGCTTCTATTATGTGTTGTTCGCATATGTTTAGCTCTACTATAAACCAATGCGCAATAAACTCCTTAAATTCTTCTTTATTAAAGAGTCGATCTAGGCTTTCTTCTATTTCAAGCAACAAAAGCTTGCCTTGTTTTGGAGCCTTATGAACTATTTTATTAAGTTCATTGAATTTTCTTAGATTAAAGGATATAGCCTTTAATAACATGTAAGAGAATTTCACTGTACGTTCAACTTTTTTTATAATCGAATGACGATCAATTTTATGTAAAACAGCCTGATCTTCTATAAGGCTATTTAGAATGTTAAAATTATAACATGTAGCAGATGTTGTGATTAATTCTATACTTTTAAAAGTTGTTCCTTCAATTTTGGCACCCGATTTAGAAGCATTTATAAACTCTACCGACGTAAATTCTGCAATAAGCTGCTCGATATCTTTTAATGTTTGCAGCATGCTGAACGTGGTAGGATTCAAATTCCCATACACATTTTCGACCTCGTATTGTAGCTCTTTTTCCTTATTTTTTTTCATAGCCTCAGTAACATGTTCTGCACCTGCTGCATATTGTTGCTTATTCGGATACGATAAGTCCTGTCCCGTAAAGATTATTCGGTTGGCCCCCATATAGACGGCTGCTTGAATAGCTGTACCAGTTACAGAGAATGTAGGCTTCAGCACATAATTTTGATCCTGGTAAGGGATCAAATAATTAATCATTGGATCATTGTTATAATAAGCATATACATTGTTCTTAGCATGAATAGTTAGAATTTCATGATGAATTTGAGGCATGACTAGCATTGGAATGTCTGCATAGTCATATGCCCGAAATATTTTCGTATTGTATACACCCGGATCCATCGAAACAATCAAATGTGGTTGAATGCCATAGTGACGCAAGCTCTGTATACTTGATCCTGCTGCTATGATAAGCCAGTTATCAATATTCTCCTTAATGCGATTAACGTCGTATTGCAAAGAAGGTCCTCCGCCAATTATGACCGCAGTCGATCCCGGAAAACGCTGTTCCAGTGTTTTTAGTACAGGTGTACTTAGTAATTTTGGAATATTTCTCAAAGAATTTTGATACATGACTTTTCCAAATGTTTTATGGAAGCCTTGCACCGCTTTCTTTTCAAGATCGATCTTTTTAAGCTTCTCTAAAAATACTTTTTCTGTTTCTAATGAAAGCTTGTCATAAAAAGGAATTCGAACATAGCGATACTGGAACGTGCAATATTTTTTAATAAATTCTAAAAACTGCTCTATAGTTGAATCCTCTTTCCCTACTCCAATATGCTTAATATTCGGATGACTTAATAATTGTGAAATGTCTACAATTTTGATCATCTGCATAAACAGACCCACTTCAGGCTCGATAATAATAAATCTTCGATTAGGAAATTGCTCAATTAAAGCTGATAAATGATAAGTTAAGCCTAAACCAAATAGAATAACATCGTCTTCATTTTGCTCTATATAATCCAGTGATTGACACCAGCGTTGTGCCTCGTACGCGGGGTCGTATTTGCTATAGAGCATGCTATCGTTCCAGTTCTTTATACAAATATTGTAGGATTGATTACGGTTCTGAATCAATTCATAATTTTCTAGCACATTGCTATTTGTTGCTTGATTTACAGCATTATAAATTTGAGGATGATATTTCTTTAGATAAGCTAAATTATCCTGCTGCATATTCATTATGAGCGAGACTCCTTTAGTGCTTGTAATAGTTTATCCAAATGGTCTGCTAATTCATATTTTAATATATCTGCAACATGCACAAACTGCTGCTGTGCTAGAGCCTTTTCTAGCTCTGCAACCTGTTCAGGTATCGCTTGCAACGCATATGTAACTGGTTCTATCATTGATGGAGCATGGTCTGCAGCGTCCTTTAAGGTCATCATAACCGTTTGAATGAGGTTACTTAGACCTGTAATGTAATCTGAGAAGAATTGACTACCTTCATTCGTTAATGGTTCGTAGAATAAGTCGCCAATAGAATGGCTTGCTGTAATAAGCTTCGGAATATACTGTTCAATGTCATCAACGATCTCATTAAATAATGTATTGGATATTCTCATTTTAAATCTCCTAACGTTCATTTTGTATTCTACTTACTATATCGGAATTTCAGAAATGTTTCATTAACAAAAAAGGCTGCCTGACGGCAGCCTTTTTCTGGAAAGTTCTATTAGCCTAGAAGCTTAAGAACGTTTTGTGGTACAGAGTTTGCTTGAGCTAGCATAGATGTACCAGCTTGTACTAGAATTTGGTTTTTCGTAAAGTTTGTCATTTCAGCAGCCATATCTGCATCACGAATACGAGATTGTGCAGCAGACAGGTTCTCAGCGTTTACGCCAAGGTTGTTGATTGTGTGCTCAAGACGGTTTTGTGCAGCACCAAATACTGCGCGTTGCTCGGATACTGTATTAATTGCAGATTTAATAGTTTCAATAGCAGCTTGAGCACCAGCTTCAGTAGTCAAATCAATTCCATCAATTCCTAGTTCGCTAGTTGACATATCTTTAAGAGCCACTGAAATTGTTGTGTCAGCAGTGCTGCCTACTTGGAAGTTCAATGTATTACCATTGTTAAGAAGGCTAATACCGTTAAAAGTAGTGTTTGCAGCGATGTTGCTAATTTCTTGAAGCAACTGTTGAACTTCTTTGTCGATTGCAGCACGGTCTTCTGCATCATTATACGTACCGTTTGCAGCTTGTGTTGCAAGAGTATTCAAGCGCTGTAGCATAGCATGAACCTCAGTTAGCGCACCCTCAGCAGTTTGGATCAAAGAGATGCCATCTTGCGCGTTGCGTTGCGCTTGTTGAAGACCGTTGATTTGGAAACGCATTTTTTCGGAAATCGCTAGACCTGCAGCGTCATCTGCAGCACGGTTGATGCGGTAGCCAGAAGATAGCTTCTCCATTGTTTTGTTCATGTTTGTGTTGTTGAAAGATAGATTACGATGTGCGTTCATTGCACCTACGTTAGTGTTAATAAACATAATTGATCATCCTCCATGATTGGTTATTCGCGCCACGTCCTTGTGGCCACATAATTATTATCGGAACTCATTGGCTAATAATGAATAGTTTTTCATAACTTAATACTATCTTTTTTCTCCATTTATATAGAAAAAGCCGCCATTGGCGACCTTTCATTATAAATCTATTAGCCTAGAAGCTTAAGAACGTTCTGTGGTACAGAGTTTGCTTGAGCTAGCATAGATGTACCAGCTTGTACTAGAATTTGGTTTTTCGTGAAGCTTGTCATCTCAGCAGCCATATCTGCATCACGAATACGAGATTGTGCAGCAGACAGGTTCTCAGCGTTTACGCCAAGGTTGTTGATTGTGTGCTCAAGGCGGTTTTGTGCAGCACCAAATACTGCGCGTTGCTCAGATACTGTATTAATTGCATCTTTGATTGTTTGAATTGCATCTTGTGCATCGTCTTCAGTTCCGAAAGATAGGCCAGTCAGCCCTAAACCTGCTACTGACATATTAGCCAGATCAACTGAAATTGTTGTCTCAGCCGTGCTACCTACTTGGAAGTTTAGTGATGTGCCACCAACATTGGAAGACAACAACGAAATACCATTAAATGTTGTGTTTGCAGCAATGTTGCTGATCTCTTGAAGCAATTGGTCTACTTCTTTTTGGATCGCAGCACGGTCTTCATCATCATTGTATGTACCATTAGCAGCTTGTGTTGCAAGAGTGTTCAAACGTTGAAGCATAGCATGAACTTCAGTTAGTGCACCCTCAGCAGTTTGGATCAAAGAAATACCATCTTGTGCGTTTCGTTGTGCTTGTTGCAAACCATTGATTTGGAAACGCATTTTTTCGGAAATCGCTAGACCTGCTGCATCGTCAGCAGCACGGTTAATACGGTAACCAGAAGATAGCTTTTCCATAGTTTTGTTCATGTTTGTGTTGTTAAATGCTAGGTTACGATGTGCATTCATCGCACCAACGTTAGTGTTAATAAACATAGTTATCATCCTCCATGATTAGGTTTTTCGTGCCACGTCCTTGTGGTCACACTACTATTATCGGACACAGTCCGCTAATAATTAATAGTTAACTGAAAAAGTTTAGTTTTTACTGTCGATATAGTAGGAAATAACATCATTAGAGTACATGCCGCCATATGATTGCAATGTCTTGCGCTGTACACTGACCTGCCTCATAGAGCGTGAATTTTCATCGTACCATTGACTAATAATAAATTGCAGCTGATCGTTTAGGCTGCGTAGCTCCTCGATACTATTCAGCAGCTTTGCTTCTGCATGTGAAGATAATAAAGTGAAGTCTGCAGTTGCCACTCTTATCGAATCGATATTTTTCTGCTGCTCTAACTTAGGCGCTTCCAGCTGATAGATGTCGTCGATTTGTGTATCGTATCGCTCAAGCTGAGCGATTTGAAGCTGTTTTTGCTGTATGGCAACAAGCCTTTTACAGCTATCTAGCAATTGCTCCTCTACCTCAGCCATTGGACATATTCACTTCCTTCCCGATTTGTTCCCAGGAAGATTTAATCTCGCTAATAATGGTAACAGCTTCATGCAATGGCTCTGTTGTTTTTTCGAGATTGCTGCGTATCGACAGCTCGATTACATAGGTATATAAAGCCTGTAGATTAGTAGCGATCTCTTTGCCCTCATTAAAATTAAGACATGACATCAGTTCATAAATAATATCCTGAAAGCGTTGAATAGCTTGATTCGTCTCTGCTACGTTTTGGTTTTCAATATGCTTAATTGCTTGATTGGCAAAGCGAATCGCACCATCATATAGCATTGTAATTAAGCGATGAGGAGAAGCTGTCTCATATTTATTTTTTTGATATGCTTGATAACCGTTAAGACTTGAGATCATGCAATCTTCATCCCCTTTAATTACTTCTTGGTCAGTGCATCAAACTGGGAAGTTAACCAGTCCTTTTGACTATTTAGCGTTGACAGCATCGTTTCCATCGTTCCAAATTGCAGCTTCAAGCGCGCTTCAGTCATCTCCAAACGACGCTCCATTTGCTCCATTCGATCATCAATCATTTTAATTTCAGCATCATAGCCTGTAATTTTAGTATTTAGCATGCCATTCACAGTCGAGTTATAGTAGCCCATAATTGATGTCAGTTCTGTAATAATCCCGCCTGGTTTTGCAGGTGTCGCTGTATCCGGATCAGCTTCTTGCTGCGGCTTCGTAAATAGCTCAATAACCTTTTGTGGATCATTTGCCAAAGCTTCTTTAAACGCTTCTTCATCAAATGTGATTTTTCCAGTCATTTCGCTGCCCTTAGTAATGCCTTTATCAATACTTAAGCCGACCTGCTCCATCCAAGCCTTTCCGCCCGAAGTATCTACTACCGAATTGAACAACGAATATAACTGACTATCAATTTGCTTCAATAAGGAATCGCCTTGAAGTGGATTCATTTTGCTATCATCTTCAGGCTTTGCCAAATTGTTGCGAACCATTGAAATCAAGTTATTATAAGCTGTTACAAAGCTCTTTACATTAGCTACGATATTATCTACGTCTTGACCTACATTAATATTAGAGTTGCCTGTACTGTTAACTGTAAATGTAATTCCAGAAATGAGGTCGTCAAAGGTGTTGCTGTTGCGTGTTACTGTGACTCCATTTACTTCAAGGATTGCGTCCTTACCCTCTTTATTCGTCACAGCTATTTTGCCATTCTCATCAGTCGTGTTATGGTCAATGATGCTGCTATTAGCTAAAGTGAAGCTAACACTATTGTTATCTCCAGCACCTGTCGTTTTAGAATTAAGAACTAACTTAAAGTCCCCGCTTGATGAAGTTTTAAGAACAGAAGCCGTAGCATTAGAGCCATTTTCAGCTGCAGTATTGGTATTTATGATATTCGCCAATTTTTTAAGCTGTGCTTCTGAATCACCAGCATCCTGTATGGATTGCAAATCCTCTTCAGTAAAGGTATAACTGCCAATTTTCAATTCTTGACCAGAGCTTGCTGCTTCCTCAACTTTAGATAAAATATAGCTGGAATCTACCTCGACAACATTTTTAGTCGCAAGCTGTTGTACATTGACCGTATAAGAACCTGCAGCTACGCCATTCGTTGAGCTTACGCTTACAGCATTTGAATCAGAGGTTGCTTTAAGCTTGTTCCAGTCCGCTGCATATCTTAGATTATTCAATGCTGTGCTCAATGAACTAAACGCTGTGTTGATTGAACGAAATACTGTCTGCTCTGATTGAAGATTTGTCTTTTTAGTGCTCAGGTTTTTATACGGAATTCGCTCCAGTTCCATTAAATCACTAACCATTTTCGCTGTATCGAACCCGGACAACCCTGTAATACTAATACCCATGTTGATTCCTCCTTTTCCTCTATAGCTAATGCTCTATCGTTTCTCGTCGATGAAAAACCCTACCATATCTTTAAGCTTCGCAGCCAGCTCCAGCACATATTCTGCAGGAATGCTGTCGATGACCTCGCGCGTTTGGATATCAACAACTTCAACGTAAAATTGCTCTGCGTCCTCATTGAACTTCATGCGCAATGAATGATTTAGAGCGTGAAACTGACTGTTTACCTTCTCCAGCTCTTTATAGAGCTTCTCTTTATTATCCTCAGCAAGTCTTGAATTTGCCTGTGTCTGTGCAGCTTGAGCAAACGCTCCAGCAAGACTGTTGTCTTGAGCTGTTGACTTTTTGACGCCAGGCATTTGAGTCCAATCAATAGAGGTTCCTTCCATACGATTGATTGAATCAAACACAATAATTCCTCCTTTATTCTTCTTTTGGTGGAGCACTCCCTAACTTCAATTGCTTCATCAATTCCTTCGCGTCCTTGCTGTTGGAAATTGATGATTGCATATTTTCAGCCTTAATCGCTTCATATATCTCTGATCGTAAAATCTGCACCTGCTTTGGGGCTTCAAAACCGAGCTTGATTACGTCACCTTCTACAGCCAGTACATGCACCTCAATGTCATTGCCTATGCGAACAACTTCTCCAACTTTTCTTTTAAGTACGAGCATCTGCCTCACCTGCCAAAATTAAGCGCTCGCGAACGCCTACTAAATCGTCTGTTAGGACAAATTGGCATCCTTTCTGTTTTTTCGGCACGATTAAAATCGGAGCTTTCAAATTGACATAAGGCTGGCTATCTATGAACCGTAAAATATAAAAAGCAACAATTTCATCAGCTTTGTCAACGCCAAGCGCTGCAATTGTGGCTTCATCTACATGGAAGCCCTCATTATTACCGCTCATTACAGCCGGCAGCAGCAGTAAGCTGATTTCCTCGTGAAAGGATTGCAAAATAAACAATTGCGTATCTTCATAAGGCAGGAGAGCAAACTGATTAAGATGAGAGAAACCGATTATGCCTTGCTGAAACTCGTAAATTTGATGCTGTTCTGGCTGGAGCTCTCCGTATAACTGACTGTGTATTACGATATTTGTCGCGGCTTTCTCACCCATCGTCAAACTCTCCAATCTTGAAATATAGTAATTTCACTTATCGAATATAATCCAGCAACGAGGTCTGCATCACTCGTGCGCCGACCGATAATGAGGCTTGCAGTACGTTTTGCTGAAGCTGCAGTTGAATAATGGCATCCGCCATATCAACATCTGCGACGGAGGATCTTAATGTCGTAAGGCTAACCTTCTCGTCGCCAATTCGATTTTCGATCAGCTCAAAACGGTTCATCCGCGCTCCAACCTCTGAAAGGCTCAAGGAGATTCGCTCAACAGCGGCTTCAATATTGCCCAGGCTTCCAGACAGCGCAGCCTGATCATCATTTTCAAGATGCTCTGCAATATCATCGAACAGCTTGAAAATATTATCCGCTGCTCCCGCTTCACCAAACACCTTCTCACCAGGAATACTTACTTCTACAGTAACTGATGGGCTAACATTCAAGTAATAGATGCCCATATCGGTATTGTCATTAGCAGCATCGGACGAGTAAGGCTTGACATCCGTTTTTTGTCCATTAAAAATATGACGACCATCGTATGTACTGTTACCGACCGTGATCATCTGTTCACGAAGCTGCAGCACCTCAAGTTTGATCTGTTCTCTTATATCCGGCGTAATCGTACCGTTCGCAGCCTGATTCGTAATCGTATTAAGACGCTGCAGAATGTCATGCGCCTGCTGCAGCACGGAATCGGTTTGGCTCAACCAGCCATAGCCTGTTTTGGCATTCGCCAAATACTGCTCGTTGCGGGCAAGCTCAGTTGTGTAGCGCATTTGATAGCCAATGCCTACTGGATCGTCGCTCGGCTTGCTGATTTTCTGTCCCGTGGACAGCTTGTTCTGCCAATCCAAAATATCCGAATTGTTGTTGCGTATATTGCGAAGCAGCTGCGTATTTTGCATCATGCTCGTAATTCTCATCCTTTACCCTCCTATCGACCAACGATTCCCATACTATTGATAATGCGGTCCAGCATTTCATCCACTACGGTCATGCTGCGAGCAGCGGCGTTATAGGCATGCTGGAAGCGAATCATATCTGTCAGCTCTTCATCTATGCTAACACCACTAACTGACTGTCTGCGAATTTCTACATTGTCCAACAAATTGCCGCTTCGATCATAGTTCGTAATCGCGACATCGGCACGTGTGCCAAGATCGCTTACGAATGCACGGAAGTAGTCATCTGTTGTTCCTGAAGACATTGAAGTCAAAGCAACCGGATAAACGAATTTGGCATCGCGCAGGCTGGTTAGTGCAAGTGCCACATCGCTGTTTCCTTTAATTGTTTTCATATCGGTACCGTCCAGCTCGTACTGTCCGGATGCGGCTACCTTATTCGTATCTGCCAAAATTTCAGCGTTAACCTGAATATTTTCTATTGTAAATGGAACTGTATTATCCTTTGAAGTAAAGAAAGGAATGCCTGTTTCAGCAGGGCTGTTTAAAGAATAGCCCAACTCGTGCACGCCATTAAAGCCGTTCACTTTAAACGTCACGCTGGACGTAATATTGGAGCCTGCAGGAATCGTGTCTCCCGCTGCATATGTCGTTATATTGCCTGCAGCATCCTTTACCTGCACGTCGTTCTCAGCAATCATGTCGCTCGAGGTACGGTAGCCGTTAGGCATTGTAATCTCAATTTCTCCACGTATAAACGTATCGACAAGCGCATTGAGCTGATTGCGTACTAGTTGAATATCCTCTAACGATTTGGCATAGCCTGCAATTTCTCCACCAGTAATGTTAGGCACATCCGTAGCTGTTAATGCTGTTACTTGAGTGCCCGCAATGACCTGTACTCCGCCGCTGAATACGTTGACCATGCCGTTTACATCCTCGGTATATTGAACATCGACAATTTTGGACAGCTCATCAAGCAATACATCACGCTGATCACGGTAATCATTTGCGTTGTCGCCAAGCATTTCAATTTTGCGAATCGTATCGTTCAAGCTTGAGATGTCGTTTAACAGATTGTTGGCCTGATTCAGCTTAATTGTTGTATTGCTGTTAATATCGCTCTCAAGTGTGTTAAGCGAGGTGCCAATTTTGTTGAAGGTGTCTGCAAGGTTCTTCGCGTTTCCTATAAAATCAACACGCGCACTAAGCAAATTAGGATCGCGGTTCAATACTTCAAGCGAGTTCCAAAACTTGTCCATTACTGCGCTTACGCCGTTATCGGAAGGCTCGTTAATAATCGTTTGGATCGATTCCATTGTCGCGTTGTAAATGGAATAGTAGCCATAATCCTGGTTTTCGCGGCGGTACTGCATGTCCAGGTAGCTGTCGCGCACGCGAGTAATGCTGCTGTACTGAACACCTGTGCCGATTTGCCCTGGAGTATGAACGCGATTAAAGCCAGGCGCATAAACAGGATCTGCATTCGTCAGATTGACGCGCTGCCGGGTATATCCTACTGTCGACGCATTGGAAATATTGTGCCCGACTGTGTTGAGTGCAGTAGATTGTGTTAATAACGAGCGCTTGCTCGTCTCCAATCCATGAAATGTGGAAACCATCGTTTCCCCTCCTCAAAACTTTTATAGTCCATCGATAACTTCATCCAAGCTTGTTGCACCAGAGGATCGATTACAATCTTCGATCGTAGATTCCCGTTCTTTTCTGTACATCATTGCTTAAAGTCGGCCGCTTGTAGGTCACTTCATCCTCAGGCGGTCCACACATAACATCAAGCGAGAAGTTGACATACTCTAGCGACAATTGAATAAGCTGTTGATTATGCTCGTTCGCTTGCTTCAGTTTATCCGAAACTTGCGCCAAATCAGCCTGCAGTTGCGAAAGCTCAAGCTTCTGCTGAGGATCTGTAAGCAGCTGGACCATTTCGGATAGCGTCATCTTCAGCTTTGGCCTAAATCCAAGCTCCCGCTGCAGCTTCGTTAGAAAGGAGCGAGTGCTGCTTTCCAGCTCTGGAACAGGCTTCATCGCTTTCGTTTCCTTCATCGTAATCATATTGATTAACTCAATATGATTTTGGATGATGGCTTGCTTTTTTTCATCCGCCAGCGTAAACAATGCGCGATAGATGAGCAGCAATTGCTTTAGCTGCCCAATAAGTAAAGAAAAAGTGGACTGTTCCATCTATAAGCCTCCACTACGTTATGATTTGAAAAACGGCAGCAGCTTCTCCGCCAGCTTGCCAGCCTCAACATGATAGGTGCCTGTTTGCACCGCTTGCTTAAGCGCCTTGATTTGCTCAGCACGCTCTGAACCCTCTGCACGGCTGCTTTCAAGCAGCTCTTGCGCCGCTTGAGAAATTTGCACCTCATCTTTTTTAGAAGATTTTTGGTTGTACTGGCGGTATTCCATTTGATTTTGATAGCCTTTGTTTATACCCGTCACGCGATTTATATCATTAATTTTCATCATACTCACCTCATTGTTTCCAAACTAAAAAGCCGACAACTACTAATAGTATTATCGGCTTCATAATTATTAATATTAATAGTAAATGATTGCTAAGTGCGATCTTTATATTGATTTATCCCTTTATATACCTCTTTAATCTGCTCCTCGCTCAATTTTTTAGCTTGAGTCTGAGCTGGCTCGTCAAAAAGGTTTTTGGAGGCATTAATTAATCGTTTTCTGCAGCTATCGCACAGGTTATTGCTTTGAATTAATACGCCGCAAGATTCGCATGGGTAAGAAAGATTAGGCGCATCCATCAAGGATATTCTGCCTTCACGTATAAACTTTGTAATCTGCTTGATCGAGACCTCTGTTTCCTCTGACAGCTCAGTAATAGAAGCCCCTCTATTTTCACGTAAATAGTTCGCGCATTTTTCATATTCCTTATCAATTTCGCGGACACAGGCTGGGC
This sequence comes from Paenibacillus montaniterrae, assembly GCF_018403185.1. GTDB lineage: Bacteria > Bacillota > Bacilli > Paenibacillales > Paenibacillaceae > Pristimantibacillus > Pristimantibacillus montaniterrae. The sequence goes on along the minus strand of NZ_BOSE01000012.1, from coordinate 93,715 downwards.
AGACATCTCGAAGACCCTTGGCAAACAACTTGCCGCAACGAGGACAATTGTCTAAATTCATCATAGTTACCCCCTTTTTACCAACAGCTACTTATATATAGTTTATCGTAAAAATTATTAATTTTCATTAGCCATATATGAAAAATAATAGTACTTTCAAGATCCAACGTCGACTAAGCTACGAAGCAACGCATCGTCATCAAAGTCGTGCATTTCGAACTACCTCTTCCAATAAAAGTTCAAAATGCTCGGCTTTCAGGACCAAGAAGCTTGCTCGCTAGTAGAAAACGAGGAGCGCAGCGTAGAGCAATAGCTACGTGAGCACCGCAGTTTTCGCTAGCGTGCAAGATTCGCCGTCGACTAAGCTGCAAAGAAGCAGCATCGTCATCAAAGCCGAGCATTTTGAACTACCTCTAAGATCGGGCCCAAGTAATGCTTGCTACCGTGAGATCCCCACTCCCCACCCGCATTAACGCTTCTGCGCAGGCATGAACCGTACTGCCAGTAGTATAAACATCATCAACCAACAAAATATGAAGCGGCTTGGACCTTCCGATGCTTCTCAGCATGGCGTTCCATCCCTGATGCGAGCCACTGAATCGCTCGCCAGTCTCGCTTAGTCGTGCCTGGCGGCTTTGTTGGCTATGCCGAACACCTTGCTGTGTACGAAAGAGCAGCTCATAATACGGAATTGAAGCCTGTGCGCTAATGCAGGCTGCCAACTGCTGAGCCTGGTTAAAGCCCCGCTCGCGATATCTTTCTTCGCTTAAAGGCACAGACGTAACCGCATCCCAATATCGCCCGCTTACACCCTTTAGCCAGGCCACCGCTGTTTTATTGCTTTTTCTCCAATGCTCCTCTAGCCCTTGCTTGTAAATAAGCTGCATCGTTACTCGCTCTACCGCAGGCATTAGCATCTTCCCAAACAAGCTAGATAACCGTTCATCGCCTTGAAACTTGTAGCGATGCAGCCATTGCTTCATCGCCTCACTATAAAATACGGCGCTGCGATTCATCCATAGTGCTGACTCTTCGCGCCTGCTGCAATCGGGACAACGATCACGCCTGCCACAACGCTTGCACAATATTTTGTCAATCCAGGCAATTTCGTTCAAGCAGCTTTTACAAACGACCTCATGCAGCTTTAATTGACGCAGAGGAGCAAAGGCATGCAACGCATTGCTTGCCGAAGCATGCAAATTAGGATGACCGCAGACGATGCACAAATTAGGAGTTGGCTGCAGCCATTGCAGCAAATCTATTCTCCGCTTCATCTTCAATCTACCTTCTTTCCGATAAATACTGTGGCAGCAAATACCCCTGCTGCATAGCCAGCTTGTTCATGCTTTGAATTTGCTTAATCGCGCGTTTTTGCCCCGCATTCCATTGCTGAGATAAAAAATAAACGGCTCCATTAGGCGCATCTCCAGATCGACCAGCTCTGCCAGCCATTTGCACAAGTGCTGCTTCATCAAAAAGCTCTGCCTCTGCATCGCATATGTAAACATGACTTCGCGGTACGGTAACGCCCCGTTCAAGAATGGTCGTCGTAACCAATATTCGGATTTCTCGCTGGCGAAATGCCATCACTTTGCTGCTTCGATCTGGATCCTGTGAGGAGGTAGCTTGGATGTTGATGTCGGGGAACAATTGCCTTAACAGCATGGCGTATGCCTCAGTATGAACAATACGCTGCAGGAACACAAAAATTTGCGCATCCTCCTGCAAGGATTGTGCCAACGCCTGCTGCAGACTGCGAGGAATACTGTGCTTGCTCAACTGCTCAGCTACTAACGGAGTTTTCAGCCGAATCGGGATGGGCAGTGGATGACGATGATAGCGAACGGGGAGCTTTACGTGAGCTAGCTTGCCGCTGCGCAGCTCACGCTGCAAATAGGCTGGAGGGGTAGCCGATAATAAAATGGTAATTCCTTGCCGAGTTCTAGATTGCTCAGCAACACGATAAAGCCGCTCATCGCCATGGTAAGGAAAGGCGTCCAGCTCATCAATAATGACCAAGTCAAATGCGTGCTGAAATCGCATCAACTGATGGGTAGTGGCTAGCACCAGCTGACCATGCTGCCAGCGCTCATCGCTTCCTCCATAAAGTGTGACGATGGCAAGCTCGGGAAAGGCTTTATGCAGGCGAGGAGAAAGCTCAAGCACGACATCTCTGCGCGGTGTTGCCAGCAGCACCTTTCCACCCAGTCGTATCATATAAGCAACAAGCGGAAAAATCATTTCCGTTTTCCCCGCGCCTGTTACTGCCCATAATAAAAATTGCGAAGCAAGCTTGCTTGCACTCTCCTGTCTACTATGCTTTTGCCCTTGGTGTGAAAAGAGACGCTGATAAGTAAAGGTTAATGCCTTGGTTGTCGCCATAAGCTGCGCATCGCTTAAGCCAAATGACTCCATTCTCAGCAGTCGCTCGGGGGCCAGCTGCTGCGTAGAGGCATGCTGCTGCAAAGGAGAACGATATCGCCCAACGATAAGCGCTGTGCAGGTGCGCGCTCGTCCCATTTGCAGGCAGGAGCTGCAATAATAGCAGCGCTCGCCACAGTACGCACATGATCGTTCAGCTAAAACAAGCTCTGTATCATAACAGCGCAAGCAGCGCAGCTTAGCCCGTCCACTGGACAGCTCTATAAATTCTACTGCACTTCGCAGCTGCACATAATTGTGCAGCAGCAGCCAGCGCCATGCTGACATGACATGAGGCAGCTCCTCTTCTCTTGCTTGATCATGTGCTAGCCCCAGCCACTCGTCATATAGCAGCTTGCGGCCTTGCAGCCAGTGAACGACCTGCTGGCGCGTTTCTCTTTCTTTGCTCTCATTAGAATCCCCACGTTGGTCCAATGGGGCTGTACAGCGCCGCCAGCTTATTGCTTCTTGAATCCCGGTAGAAGCAAGCATGCCTGCTATATCGTTCATCTGCTGCTCCATAGAAATACGAACCTTCCCCTTACCGGATCGCATTGTCTGCTGCAGCTTGCGTAAAATCCAATCCGCCATCGCCAGCGCAATTGGAGTAGTGCTTACCACCATTTCCTGATTTTGCTGCAAATGGACCGCCCATTGCTCCGCTTGAGAAATATGTCGCTGCTCCATTGGAAGCAGAACTGCTTTAGCATGCAAGGGGCTTCCTATTAATGCAATTGCTCCATACATGTTGATCCCTCCCAAAATCTAATTGTTTCACAGAAAAACACAAGCTGAAATAAAAAAGCACACGAACCGATTTGATCTCGATTCGTGTGCTTCACGTTTTCATTATGTGACTAGTATAAATTAGAATGGCAGCTTGCACAAGTCCTGCTCCTTATTAAGGTCAACGACGATAGCATGTGCTGGTGTTGACGCTTGCTGATTAATTTGAATCGGAAACCATTGACTGCTCCAGCGATCAGCCATGAAAGAAAGCTCATAGCAGTGGACAGACGGAACAATGGTAACGTGGACAGGAATGCCCATCCATTTGGAAAAAGAATGCATGGAGCGCATTATCCATTCCATTTGCTCATGGGGCTGGTCGGCCAGCAGTACATAGTGCTTTTCTGCTTGTTGATGCTGACACATTCGATAATATAAATGGACTGAGACGGCTGCGAGTACGTAGCATCCAATAACAAAAAGTAGAAGACTAATCATCTTCATTCCCTCCTCTTTGCATATTGTATGCACTACCCATTCATGCGGTCACCCAATTCCTTCGACCAAAAAAATGGTTATGTCGTATCTTATTCAAAGAATAGATATAACATAACCATTTTGAATGAATCATATATCGCTACAATGCCTGCAGCATTAAAGCGTTACCCAGCCAAACTTGATGGAATTAATAACTGCTTGTGTGCGGTCATCAACCTCCATTTTTTGTAAAATGCTGCTGACATGGTTTTTTACCGTTTTTTCACTAATAAATAAATGCTCGCCAATCATTTTATTGCTCTTGCCTTCTGCCATCAAGCGCAGTACTTCAGCTTCGCGGCGCGTTAAAGGACTTTCTTCAAGCGGAATATAGGTAGCGCCAATATCTAATGTTTGGTTAGTAGCCACACCAATTTCATCGAGATAAGTCATGCGTCGCAGCTGATTAATAAGCTTGCCTGTCACTTTCGGATGGATGTAAGAATAGCCTTGGGAAACAGCACGAATCGCATTAACTAACGCTTCTGCCCCCATATCTTTAAGCAAATAGCCTGTTGCTCCTTTGCGCAACGACTCAAATACGTAGCTCTCATCATCATGGATCGATAAAATGATTACCTTTACATCTGGAAACAGATCACGTAAGCGCTCTGTTGTAACCACGCCTGTTTCTATCGGCATATTAATGTCCATTAGTACGATATCAGGCAACGTGTGATTGCAAAATTCAAGCACTTGAATCCCGTCGCCACATTCACCGATGACTTCAAGATCAGCTTCCATATTAAGTATACGCTTTAAGCCTTCTCGAAATAATTGATGATCGTCTGCAAGCAGAATTTTAATCGGTCCTGTAGAAGCATAGCTACCTTCTCCCATGTTCATCATCACTATCTCCTTTCTCAACTATTTTTCAGCGGTATGACAATTGTGATCTCTGTTCCTTTATCAGCCCCCGATTGAATGTCGATTGTTCCTTCAAGCAATTCTACGCGTTCATACATGCCAATGATTCCGTAATGGGTTTGGTCATCCTTGCCCGGATTCCGAGTAAAGCCTTTACCGTTATCCTTGACATTTATTTCTAACTTTTCAGGGAAAAAGCTTAAATTTATCATCACTCGTGAAGCGTATGCATGCTTTTGCACATTGGACAACGCTTCCTGAATAAGACGATAAATGGCAGCCTCCATAGAAGAGCTTAAACGAACCTCTTTGCCAAAAACTTCAAACGTCGTATGAATTTTGACTCTTTCCTCAAAATCCTGCGAGAGCTTGCGCAAGGTTGGAATCAACCCCAAATCATCCAGCGCCATCGGCCGCAAATTGAAAATAATTTTACGAATCTCTTCAAGGCCAGAACGAACCTGCCCCTTTAAGTCGGACAGCTCCAATCGCACTAATTCAAAGTCCTTTTTGGATGCCATTCGCTCGGCGATCTCCGTGCGAAGCACGAGATTCGCCAGCGATTGGGCAGGGCCATCGTGAATTTCTCGAGCGATGCGTTTGCGTTCCTCCTCTTGAGCTAAAATGATTTTCAGACCAAGCAGCTGCCGATTTTTTGCAGATTCCAATATGCGCGTTACATTATCCAGATCACCTGATAAATATTCCAATACAACATTCATTTGCGAGGCAATGCTTTCTGCTCGCTCTATATTTTTTTCGACATTTCGCACACGTAACTGAAGATCATCTCTCCGTAATTTTAAATGCTTCTCCTGCTCTCTCAAGGTAGCAAGCTGGAGCTGGATTAAAGTAGCTTTCTCATAGGCCTTCTTAATATCCAGCTCTCCATATCTCGTAAACTCACGGCTTACCTCTGTAAGACGAATCCGAGCATATCGGTATTCCAATTCAAGCTTATCAACCTGCTCAATCACTTGAACCGTCTGCTGCAGCACTTGCTCGAGCTCTTTTTCCAATGCTGTACGTTCACTACGAGCTGACTCACACACCTCGTAGATTTGATACTTGCTGTTTTCCATCACGTGTATCGCATTTGTAAATATACGGTTAATATCGACTGAGAGGTGATCCACCAATACCAGTACTCCTTTATCTATGATTCCTGACTAAATTATACCACAATCAGGACAACAACTATAAATGTTACTGTATGGTTATACTGCGTTCTGAATGTTTATAAGTAACCTTATATCCTAATTTTTCGGAAAATAAACGAACAGGTATTAGCGTTCTTCCTTGCTGAACAAATGGCGCTACCTCTGATTCATAACGAGAGCCATTAAGCGTATAGCTCTTCTGGTTCAGCTTCATTTCCAGCATATTGTTGCCACTTAGCACAGTGACAGTTTGGTTCTTGCTATTGTATTTAACATTTGCACCAAGCTGCTCGGCAATAAAGCGTATCGGCAAGTACGTGTAGCCATCCTTCAAGGTTGGCGCTACTTCTAGCGTAACGGCCTTATTATTGACTGTCGCTTGCTTGCTGTTAATGATCAATTTAATGACCTGGCTGCTAGACGGTGATGTATTAGCCTGTTTGGCGTACTGTACAATATTATCGATCGTAATTTGCCCGCTTGCAGCAACACCTGATTTGCTGGAATCAAGTGTAACCACATAAATCCGTCTCAGCTTTAATGCACCCTTCATTTTACTGCTGTCAATGTCTACCTTCACATTTTTCCAGCCAGTCCAGTTGACGGATTTCGCCAAGTCGACATAGTGAATCGTATTGTCCGCATCGACAATTTCAGCGCGCAGCCAATTGTTGCTGCCGTCGCCTAAAACATCAAGCGATAATCCACTCAGGCCAGTCATTAATGTACGTCCCGCTTCGCCAAGCTTGGCGTAGGAGGCCTTCGTACCTGTTCCTTCTGTAAAGTCATAGCCAATTTGCAGCGCTTTATCCGAGCTGCTGGAGGTAGCGCCCGCAACAAGCTTGGCACTGCCTTTAGTTGTGCCGGAAGGCGTTACTTGACTTGTAATGCTGTAGCCAACATTATCGAAATTTTCTACTGTTGAGCTGGAAACCTCATTCGTAAACGGGATCATGGTAGACAAATCTCCATATTTGACGACGGCATAGCCTGCCGTTACCCCTTTATTAATTGAATTTACAGTAATAGTCCCATCTTTAAATGTACCACTGAATCCGATAAATTCCCATGCCAAATCATTACCATTCAACGTGTACTGATCGCCATTTTTCAAGGTTGCCTTAAGCGAAACAGGCATCTTCGCACCTGCTGACAATGAACCGACGCCGCTGGTTGATACGAGCGACTTCAATTGATCGCTGCCAATCACTTCAAAGGTGGCGGTTGCATTAGCCGAGCCTAGCGACGCTTGAATCGAGGCTGTGCCTGCGGCTTTCGCTGTAAATACATCACCGGAGAATGAGCCTGCATTATTCGTGCTTTTCCATGTTGGCGAGCCGCTCACTTCTATTGGATTATAGTAATTATCGTAGGCACGCAAATTAAAGGTAGCGGTTTGACCGACCAGCATTTTCTGTGTACCTGTAATTGTGAAGCCATGTAATTTGCCTTGCGGAGCTGACGTGAACACGCCAATGCCGTTTGATACCGCACGCATGGAGCTCTCTTGCGTAGAATGCGCCAAGGAAAGTGAGCTGTAACCGAGCTTGCGCTCTACCATCGTTGTGGAGCCGCCTCCATCGAGATTGACCGCTTTATGCACGCCAAGCTGCACAAGCACCGTTTGCAGCTCCTTCAAGCTTAAGCCGGTATTGGAGCCTGCTCGTTCAGCAGTAACCATATATACCTTTTTACCGTCGGAAGAGTAGCCGATTGCTGTACGAGAGGTGTAGGAATTGCCGCTAACCCCTGTAACATCACGCGAAAAGCTCGAGGCTTTTCCGTTTTCCACCAGCAGCGTATGTCCACTCACCATCATTTCAAAGCTTGCCGGGTCTACCTTTTGCTTTGTCGTTTGCGAAACGAGGCTGTAGTCAGCCGTTATCGTATCGCCAACTTTAAGTCCTAGTAAAAATTGAGCGGCATCCTTATGCCCACGCAAAATATAGCCATTCTCTGGAATCGCTTTGGATACGGTGCCGTTATTTACAATTTCCTGGACAACACCATCAACTACCAGCACTTCTGTTGGAGTTGTGCCTGAGCTTTGTGGACGTTCTGCTCCTGCCCATGCGCTCGTATAAATAAACAATCGATTATAATGGCTGAAGGCTTCTCCTGTTACATCAGAGCTATAGGAGGATTGATTAATGCCCGACAAATCAAAGCTGCTACCATTGCTAGCTGTTACCGACCCTTGAAAGGTATAAGCATCAATCGTTGGTTTTTTGTCCTTTGATACACCAAAGGCATACATCCCTTTTAACAAGGAAGGACTAACGACCAGTGAGCCAAACGAAATTTGCGAGCCTAGCGGCGCGCCTTCGCGCCCCATATTAAATACATCGCCATTAATGGCTGCTATTGCGCCGGCATTGCTAGCCATCGTCATCGTATTGGTGCGAGTACCAACCTCGCCATTTTTACCGCTAATGGCTTGAAGCGATATGTATGGATTTGATAGATCAACCTCTAAAACATGTACGGCCGTTGATACTTGTTTGGAGCCGCGCGTAGTAGAAAACGTATAGTCTTTGCGCAGGACACCAGATGATATAATACTTTCCCCATTTGCTTTTAGCTTTGAATTGGCCGCCGTTGCCGCATACGCACGGTCAGATACTGCATATTTTGAAGCTGGCAGCAAATATTGCAAAGGGGTAACGACAAGGACTCCTGAAAGCAGCAAAATCACCGCTTTTTTTTTCGTAATTAATTGCTTGATTGTGTAGCGTCGCATTGATTAACCTCTCTCCCTACCTCTTTTCTCTATTATATTAGACTACACCAATTGATAGAAAGTTGCCCTGATTGGTAATTTTATTCATAGATTAAGAGAGAGAAAGGCTAGATTAGCTTTAATGGTACTAATTTTATACCTTTTTCTTTCATTGTGGCAAGTTATTTCTGTATCCACAAAAAATAGCCAGACTAATTAGGATCAGCCTGGCTATTCTAACAGTATGCTGTTCGCGCTCACGCAGCGCAGTACTTATTTTTGCAAATATCCCGCTTTTTCAAGCAGACGCTGAATCATAATAATCCCTTGTACACGCTCTGCATTATCTTTAGGCGACAATGCTGTAGATGACGTTCCAGAAATAATGCCGATTTCAATCGCCTGAGCCAGCCCTGTTTTCGCATAAGAGCTGACAGAGGATTTATCCTTGTAGCCGCTTAGGACGGTATCAGCGGTAGACACCAGCTTCGTATCAATTCCAACATAGTTGGCTGCACGAATCATCATAAGTGCCATATCCTGTCTCGTAATATAATTATTCGGTGCAAAGGACGTAGACGATACACCAGATACTATACCTGATTCAACTGCTGCTCCAATATAGCCGCCCATAACAGAATTGCTATTAACATCCTTAAATTGTCTGGCTGCTTCTTTATTGGCGCTCAAGCCTAAGCCACGCACGATGTAAGTCGCAAATTCGCCACGTGTAATGTTCGTTTTCGGATTAAAGTTCGTTGAGCTGTGACCGTCGGCAATAAATTTGCGTGTCATAACCGAAATCGAGCTCAAGCCCCAGTGATTGCTTGAATCGCTAAACAGCTTATTGCTGGATACCAATGCATACGCACTATTGCCTGGGCGCTTGAACACTACGGTCGTTGCTGAGCCAGACTTATTGAAAGTAGTCGGTACATAGGAAAGCTGTCCAACAACCTCATCGTAGAATACAGCCGCTGTGTTGTTATTGGTAAAGCTGCGGTTCGTCTGAATTGTACGCGTCAAATTGCCAGTGATTTTAGCTGGTTCCGAATTAGCGCCATTGACAATTACTGCATCATAATAGAATGGGCCTTCAAGCATAGTTGCTCCGCTGCGGTTGATCGCCGTTACAAGCGAGCTTGTTGCAGGCGTTTCACCTTCTTCCAGTACTAGCTTCAAGTAGTTGGATACGGAGTTGCCGCCTAAAGCTCTTGCAGCTGCTGTAACGTTAATAGATGCAACTGGCAGCTCGTAGGTGCGATTTCCATGCTTCACAACAATGGTAAAGTCACCTTTTCTTTCGGCATACTCCAATGCCGACACAGACAACGCTACAATCGCAGCACGCTCACTCGCTGGTACCTCAAATATAATTTGAGCCTTAGTCATATTCGCATCGGTCAAAGTAGAAATAGCTGTAATAAGCTTTTCAGTTACTAGCGTATAGCGCGTAGCAGAATAGCCGCCTGGCGATACATCACTGCTTGTGGAGCTCGCTGATGTTTTAATGAGCAGTCCGTTGGTTGCAGAGGTGTAATCATCAGTCAATACATCCAGCACAGTTGTTTGATTCGCTACAGCCAAATTCGTAAAGCCGTTCACTGCCGTGCCTGATGAACTGCGCAGCGTACCGGTCGTATTGAAATAAGATACAGTAGCAGTTTCACCAACTTTAGTTGCCGTATTCAGCTTCAAAATCACTTGAGAGCCAACGATCGATATGCTGGAAATAACGCGCACATTGTCCGATATGCGAACAAGGAAGTTGCTCGCGTCAGGAACTGAGCTTGCATCCAAATTTCCTGAGAAATTAAGCGTCAATGTGTCGCCTTTTATAATCGCTCCCTGTACGGAAACAGCTGTCGAGTTACTGCCGTTTCCTGGATTAGTGCTGCTCGTAGCTAGCATATTGTTAAAGGATGCGGCTGCATTATAATCGCTGTCCAGCAGCGTCGAGCCTGTTCCATAATAGGTTACATAAACGGTATCGTTGCTTGACGGCGAGCTTGACAATGTCAACACAACGGTATCGCCGCTTAATACGACAGATCTTACCGATGCAGCGCGTCCGTTAACTAGCACTGCATATTGATAAGTGCCTGGCGTGGAGGTTGAAGACATCGACTTATTATATCTTATATAAAGCTTATCCCCTGACAGCGAAATAGATTGCATGACCGGCGCACCTGGAACATTCCCGCCACCTCCGCCGCCAGTAGTTGTACCTACTGTATGCGAGAACGATACTACTTTATTGCTGGACAAGCCTGTAATTGGATATAAGCCCTCCACATAGTGAACGACAACTGCCGAGCCTGAAGCAATGGAGTTGCCAAGCGTAAATACCAGGCTGTTATTGCTTTGAGATATTCGACTAATTGTGGTCGCTACCCCATTTACGGTTACTGAGAATTGTGTAAATGCCAACGAATGAATAGTTTCCAGGTTTTCACTAAAGGTAAGCGTAATTGTGCTTCCGTTAAAGCTGCTTGATGTAACGACTGGATTTGTCTCGGTAAAGCCGTTCGTCGCGACTTGGTTCGCGAAATCAGGCGCATAATTCCCTGTCAAATCCTGAATTTGATTGCTATTGCTTCTGCTGTAAGAAATCAATACCTGCTGCGAGCTGCTTACAGTTGAGGATAGTGTGACAAACACAACATTGCCTTCAATTTTCACGCTGTTTACATTGCGCGCATTACCTGCAACTGTTACATAAAATTGTGCAGGGGATGGTACTTGCTTCTCATTTAACAGCTCATTGTATACAAGGCGAATCACATTACCACTAACTTCTGCTTTAACAATGTCAGGTGGTGTTGTATCGCCGCCTAGTGTTTTAAATTTCCACTGGTACTGATTTTTGATCCCGATAAAATAATTGCCGTTCGAGTCGTAAATCGAATTCGCTTCAATATTGATGTAGTAGTCATTATCAGCCTCAAGCGTTGCAGCAGGGATAAGCTCGACAACCTTATTATCGCTGGAGCTCACCTTTAATGTTGCCGCCACATGTATCGCCTCGTCTGTAAGACTGTAAATCATCGCCTTGTTATTGCTGGAATCGACCAAAACAGGCTTATCAAACGTAAATTTGAACGTAGCATCCGTAGCTACTGTAGTGCTTAAATTAACTGGAGATAGCGCTACAAGCTGAGGACCTGCTTCCTGAGACGATACATGGAAGCTGTAAGCTTTATTCGATATGCCGGCAAATGCATTGCCCGCACCATCTACGAACGCTTGATTGCCGATCGACACATAATAGCGCGAGCCAACCGTAAATGATTTTGCGCGTTCACCAGAAACAGCGGAATGCGGATCAATGGTGATTTGAGTTGTTCCCCCACCCGTTACTCTGCTGGAGGTCAAATCAATGGAACGATAAAGCGCGTCTGAGTTATACTCGCGAATTTCAATCTTGCCGCTGTTGGCGAAAACAGGCTCAGAAAACGTTAAAATAATGCGTTCAGCCGCACCGACCGCAGTGCTGTTTAGTTGCGGTGAATATGTGCTGATCGTAGGTGGTATAGTATCATTGCCATAGCCAGTCTGGAATCTCCAATCAGTAGCATTGCTCATTCCATAATAAATATCCTTAGGCTTGCCTGATGCATAAAATGCTCCTGGCTCAATCGTTACATAGTACGAAGTGTTGCTTGACAAGCTGCCTGGATTTATCGTAACACTGGAGCCATTAATTGAAATGCGTGAGCTATTCGCATACTCATCGAAAACAAGCTCATTGTTGGCAACTTTTCGAATTTGAATTTTTTTGCTTGAACTTGCCTGCACTTTTTTATCGAAATTCAAAATTAAATTATTGGATAAACCGACACCTGTTGCTCCATTAACCGGCGCTTGCTGAATCAGCTTAACCGGACTTTCAGACGTATTGAATCTCCAGCTGCCTCCCAAGTAATTATTCCCCGAAGCATCAACAATATTGCTGCCGCTAATCGTTAACGTATACAAGGTAGCAGGCTTGAGTACAGTATTAGGTGTTATCGTAATTTTTCTTGTTCCGCTTCCGACAATTTCAGAGGAAGTTACCGGAATGCTGCGATTATCAACCGAGCTCGTTAAGCTGATGCTTCCGCTGTCTACATAGACCGGCTCACTGAAATTAAATGTAAGTGAAGTCGTAATCGGCAAAGATTTATCGCATGTTCCCGATGTGCTGCATAAGCTTGGAGATGTGGAAGAAACTGTTGGTCTAACATCATCGCTTTTTGCAATCGTTTTAAAATTCCATGCACTTGGACTGTTTATTCCCGCAAACAGTGCAGCGTTCGAAGTATTGGCCACCGCGCCAGCTTCGATTAAAATATAATACTCCGTATTAGTATCCAATGTTATATGGCTTGCTTGAAGCGTAAGCGTATTGCCCGAAACGGTGACATACGATGAATTCATCGCAAATGATTGAATAACCGAATTATCGGAATAACGATGAATCGTAATCTTTTTGTTATTGTCATACTTTACAATTTCTTCATCAAACGTAACACTAAAATTTGCCCGGATTGGAACATTAGTCGTATTGTCCGATGGACTTAACGTTTTTACGACTGGTCCTGATGTTGCCGCTGCAGCTTGCTGTTGAATTGCATTAACAGGAAGTACCAATTGCAACAGCAGCATGATCGTGATCAATACTGAAAGCTTATTCTTTCCCCGCATCTTACCACTCCTCAAAATACACTCGTACCCTTTTTTTCGGCTTTTGAGCACTAAAAATGAAGGGCCTTTAGTCGCATTTCAATCGCTTTACAAAATAAAAAGCCAAATTTTACATCTTTAGACGTAAAATTTGGCTTAAAGGTTTCTCATTTTTCTAATTTATAGCTTTAAATGCCTGCATCAGCTTTAATGATGTCAGCCTTGTCAACGCGCTCCCAAGGCAAATCAATGTCCGTGCGACCAAAATGACCATATGCCGCAGTTTTAGAATAAATCGGACGGCGAAGATCAAGCATTTTAATAATGCCGGCTGGGCGAAGGTCGAAGTTTTTACGAATAACTTCTACCAGCTTTTCCTCAGATACCTTGCCTGTTCCGTAAGTGTCTACATTGATCGAGACTGGCTGTGCAACACCGATTGCATAGGCCAATTGAATTTCACATTTATCGGCCAAACCGGCAGCAACAATATTTTTAGCGACATAACGCGCTGCATATGCTGCAGAACGGTCAACCTTCGTAGGATCCTTGCCTGAAAAAGCACCGCCGCCATGACGCGCATAGCCGCCGTACGTATCAACAATGATCTTGCGACCTGTCAGGCCTGCATCGCCTTGTGGACCGCCAATAACGAAGCGACCAGTAGGGTTAATAAAATATTTTGTTTGTTCATCAAGCCATTCTTGTGGAACGACTGGCTTAATAACATGCTCCATGATGTCAGATTGAATTTGCTCAAGCGCAACATCCTCTGCATGCTGTGTAGATACAACAATCGTGTCTACGCGTACAGGCTTGCCGTCAACATATTCAATCGTAACCTGCGTTTTACCATCAGGACGCAGATAATTAAGCGTGCCATCTTTACGCACTTCAGACAAACGACGAGCGATACGGTGTGATAGGGCAATTGGAAGCGGCATTAACTCAGGCGTTTCATTGGTTGCGAAGCCAAACATTAGACCTTGGTCACCAGCGCCAATGTCTTCATTTTCCTGGTTAACATCTTTGCCATCACGTGTTTCAAGTGCTGCATTAACGCCCTGAGCAATATCTGCAGACTGCTCGTTTAGAGACGTAAGCACGGCACAAGTGCTATAGTCAAAACCGTATTTAGCACGCGTGTAGCCAATTTCCTTAATTGTACGACGTGCAATAGCTGAAATATCAATATAATCAGCCTTACTTGTAATTTCCCCGATTACAAGTACTAAACCTGTAGCAACAGAAACTTCACATGCAACGCGCGCATTAGGATCAGCTTCCAAAAATGCATCTAAAACAGCATCAGAAATTTGGTCACAAATTTTATCGGGATGACCTTCTGTTACTGATTCCGATGTGAATAAATGGCGTCCTTTTACCGACATCCGTATCAACCTCCCATTTACATATGCTTATATATAAGAATACACCTTATACACAAAAAATGAACCTTTTCCCGTAGGAAAAGGTTGGTTTACAACACTTCTAACATAGAATAATACAGAAAATCAAGCATCATGTCAATGCAAGTTAAATATCCCAGTTATTGTGCCCACCGCATATATCGGGTTTATAATTGCCCGAGCACTTGCTCAGCTTGCTGAATAAGTCGCTTTGTAATTGAACCGCCAATGTAGCCAACGTCTCTTGTAGCAGCTTCTCTCCAGTTAATACTGCTTGTTGTTGGGCCTGCCGTTCCAAGCTCTCCAGCAAACTCTGCACTAAAATCCTCTTGTCCAGGAGTGTATAACCCGATTTCCGCAGCTAGCTCATACTTCATTGCGTTTAATGCTGCCTTACATTGTGGAACTACAACTTGGTTGCGTCTGCTCATTGCAATCGCCTCCTAATATATTGATAAAAGCAATATTAGTATGGCTCGAGCGCAAGTCAGTAAACTGATGAATTTATAACAGCATTGGCTAATGCTTGCTTTGCTGCCAACAAAAAATCGTCAAAGCAACTGGGAACCAGCACTTTGACGATTTTAATTCATACCTTATCATTGCAGCTTCTTAATCAAATTATTCCAAACGATAAGTGCCTTTAACAAGCACCGTTAAAGATGTTTTAGAATCTGGTGCTACTTGAATACCACGTCCATCACGTGGGAACCATATTAGATGATTAGTTGGAACAGAAGATCCTTTTTTAATATCTACACCAGCCGTAACATCAGAAATCCCATTGCTGTCGGAGCTGTAAGCAACTGCTTTTCCTACACGGATTACCGCTTCACTACCGGCGTCAACCATTAAAATACGATCTTTTGGAACTGTTACTACCTCTAGCGATGCCTGAGTTGCTGTACCGCCGGTGGAACCACCTGAGGAGCCTCCACCGTTAATACGAGCAATTTGTTCATCAACATAGCTTTTGGTTACAACTGGATCATTTACCGTTCCTGGAGTCACTGAACTGGTTCCTACAGTTAGCGCATTGCCAATGATCGTTCCAGCAACGATACCCGTTGCCAGAATCAATGCTGCACCTGTCCATTTCATAGCTTTCATCTCGTCATCTCCCCTCACATATACATATACGATACTAGATTAGGAGAGTAATTGCTAGACTTATTGCACATTGCCAAATAAGAAAGTCTTGCTCGCAATTAGCTTTTTGAATCCATCGTATTCTTCATAAACATTGACAATATACTGACCTGGATTAGTAAACTGCAGGGCAGAATCGCTGAATGACATCGTTTGTTTATTGCGTGTGCCGATCGTAAACTTATCGTCCTTCTCTCCACCAATTTCGAAAGATTTCGAGAACGTTACGCTTGGACGCTCAGGATCAACATATTCAATTACAATGCGATGTGCATCTGCATACTCTGGCGCGTCATCACGAACTGTTATATCGTAATTGAAGCTCAAATTAATCGTATCTGCAATTAGTCCATCCGTGCTGTCAAACTGTGCATAGAAGGATGAAAGTGAAATATCGTACTTCATAAATGGTAATGCTGTAAATGAATCAATTGGACTATCAGCCTTAATCAGGTTCTGTGTATAAACTGGATTAACCATTACATTGCTAATTTCTTCTTCGCCAGTTTTTACAGTTTCACCAAAATAAAGATTAATTTTTTGCTGTTCATAATCTTTCGGTATAACAGCACTACCGTACAATACTACTTTGCCGTTAGGCATAATTCTAGAAGTATAAGGCTTGATCGTAAGCTCAACCACATCACCATTGCTGTTTGTAATATAGCCTACTAGCTGTGTTGGAACGACAGAGCGTTGTTCCTTGCTTTCGTACACTAGCTGAGTCAGGAATAGGTCATTTTGCTTGCCTTTAAGAATGTCTGAGCGCTGTACTTGTACCTCGCCTTTTCCACCCGTTGTGTCGATTACATATGGCTCATTAGCCGCTAGCAATCTAGCACTTGTCATTTCGTTAAGCTTAAACTGATGAATGGTATTTTCTTTGTCCTCTAGCTTTTCAATCATATTAAACAAAACATTATCAGTGCTTTGAACATATGGAATCTTCGTATACGTAATGACACGATAGCTTTGATCCTTTCCAATCGTCAGCAAATTGTCTAGATATACAATTTTAGTAGCATCGGCTGGAAGTTTTACGCCATCAATTTCAAATTGACCAGAAAGCTGAAGTCTAGCTTTAGCTTTAGCAGATTTATTCAAAATCTTAAATTCTGCAATCAATAAATCGCTATCTCCACTTGGTATTCTTTGCAGCGATGTTTGTTCAATTACTTGATCCTGATAAGTTGTTTTATTTGTTGCTGGCTTAGTTGGCTGATTAGCACCGCCAAGCACAATTTCAAAATTTCCTAAGAAATTGCTTTTTTGTCCTTTTTCTTCACTATAAAACACGACGAATTGACTTTTCTTTAAATCTGCATCCTTTGGCAGCTCGCCACGCAGCTTAATTTCTTTCTTTATATTAGGAAGAAGCTCTGTTGGAGCGTTTTCCTCTGGCACCAATGGGTACAAGAAGCCTTGTGCTGTCTTAATATAATACTCAAAATTAGGCATCGTCATTTTAGATACAGATTTATTCTCTAACACGATCGATGTATCAGTAAAGGTACTGCCATTGCTTTGACTAACACGTTGTTCATTAACCGTCATATTTACTTGGTGGTTGCCAATAGAAAATGTCGACGTTGCAGAAGATTTTACTGCTGAAGTATCTTTAAGCGCCGGTAATGCAAAAGTTACCCGTGGGAGTTGGATCGAACCAGCTTCGTCATTATACATGACAACCACTTTAGCATTATTTTTGGCAAAGCTTTTATCAAGTGTCGCAGATAGTAAAGTTGTTCTACGTTCTTGCGGATTTAAGCTCGCTGAGCCTTCTTCCTTATTAGCGGATAATAGTGGAATCAATGTTCCTTTGCCATCTGTTAAATAATAACTCAATTTGCTAGTATCTAACGCCGCACTAGCTTTATTTCGCATAACTACTTCGATATTAAAGTAATGATAATTTTTATCAGAGTACATTTTGTAACTGCCGAGCAGCACATTCAGCAATGCTTTATCCAGATTCGTTTCCTCTGATTTTTTATAAGGAGTTACACCATTACCTGTGGATTTCAGCTTACCTACGATACGCTCATAATCTTTGGCATTAAAATCCCACTTGATAATATCAAGCGACAAATCCGTCAGCGCATCATTGGCTCCTACATAAGCATAGTATGTAAGGTAGGTTGTTGAATTGGGAATAACATACCTTTTTTCCTTATCTTCAGACATCAATCTCGTAACATAGGAACGATTATCTTTCCCGGATATTTTGGCCCAGTAGTCGATCAGCGGAACATTATTTTGAGATTTGTTTTCAAACTTGACTGTAAAAGACGCTAATTTGCCTGTTGCATCCTTTACCAATTGAGCATCATAAAGCACCGCACTTACATTAGATGCTATGCTAACTTTGGTAGCGGCCTCAACAGTTTGTAATGGTCGGAACGTATCCAGTAATGTTAATAGCAAACCTAATGACAATATAATCGATAGAATTTTTTTCACCAAACATTCCCTCCTCATATATATAAAACGAGGGCAACATGTCAAAAGTTGCGAGATAAACACGAAATTTAAAAATAAAAGCTGCCAAGCCAGAGGCTTGACAGCTTTTCGTTACGTTAAGTTCAATTATTGAACTACAACGTTGATTGTGAATACTTGACCAGCGATTACTACTGTTAGAAGAACAGTACCATCGTTAGTTGGATGAGATGTAATAACTTTATCATTAGAAACAGTAACTAGGTTATTGTTTCCAGAGTAGATTGCTACATCAGCTGCAGTGATTGTTGCTGCAGAACCGTATTGGTTGTAAGCAGAGAATGCACCGTTTGTACCGAATAGTTTAGCGAAGATACCAGAATCGCTGTTACCAACAGTGATTGCATTCACGTTTTGAGTTACTTTAGAAATGCTTGCAGTTGTGTTAACAACTGTGAATGTGTAGCTACCGATGCTTACGCCGTTAACTTTAACTGTAACAACTTCAGTACCAGCTTTAGCAGCTGTGATTGTGTTACCGTTGATTGTAACGATATCAGCTTTAGGAGCTTCAACAGTTACATTTGCAACTACAGCATTGATGTAGTTGCCGTTAACATCCTTTTCGTATACTTTTACGTTAGTAGAAGAAGGATTCTTTTTGTTAGAGTCAGATGTATTAGTGTTTACATCTAGAGTAAGATCAGAGATATCAACAGCATAACCAGCGAATGCTGCTTTTTCTACAACATTAACTGTTACAGAAGCTGCAACGTTAGCGTTTGTAGACTCTTTGAAAGTAAGAACTGTGCTGCCTTTTACAGCAGTACCAGCAGGCAATGTCAATGTAACTTCGCCGTTAGTGTAGTTCAAAGTAGTAGGAACAGCTACGATACCAGCAGTAGAAGCTGTTACGTTAAGAATACCGTTACCAGAAACTTTGTTACCATATTGATCTTTAACAGTTAGTTTAACTTGATAGTCAACACCGTTAGAACCAAGAACTACGTTTACAGATGCTTTGTCAGCTGTTAGTGCAGAAACTTTAGCATCGTCTTTTACAGTTACAACTACAGACTTAGAAACTGTTTTACCGCCGATTGTACCGCTGATTACAACAGTCGCAGAACCAGTAGCGATCGGTTGAACAGCACCAGTAGTTTGGTCAACAACTAGAACTGTTGGGCTCAAAGATCTGAAGTTAGCTTTGTAAGGGTCGCCGTTAGCTACCAAGCTTACAGCTTGATTGTTAGAGTCAACGATTTCAGCAACTAGAGTTGAACCTACAGTACCTTTGAAGATAGAAAGCTCAGGATCAGTAGTAGAACCAAGAGTTACTTTACCGATTGAGTTAGCTGTAGTCAAAGAAGATTTAACATAAACAATTACGTTACCAGTAGTAATTTCAGTACCTTTAATTTTAGCAGAAACTACTGCATAAGCTTCAGCTGCACCGTTTAGGCTACCAGCAGAGATTACGCCAGTAGTTGGGTTTTGGCTGATGATTGCTGCAGAAGAAACAGCTTCGATATCAGTGCTTGCAAAGTTAGGAGTAATATCATTGCCTTGAGCATCTTTAATTACTACTTTAAGCTCTTTGTTTTGCTCGATTGTAGTTGCAGCAAAAGAGATAGAAGCTGCAGCTGTTTTAGTGTAAGAGAATGTTACGTTAGCAGAATCAACTTTAGAAGCAGACTCAAGATCAGCAACATTGCTTACAGTTACGATGTAGCTTTGGTCAGCAACAAGATTGTCTACAAGAGAGATTGTTGCAGTTTTGCCACTTACAGTAACGTTTTGAATGATTTGTACAGAGTCATTGTCAGCACGTTTTACAGAGAAGTTGTTAGCATTCACAGAAGCGATTTCTTTGTTGAATTCAACAACTACAGTTTTTTGGTTGATGCCTTTAGCAGCTTCAACTTCAAGATCTGTAACTTCGTAGCCTTTAAGACCAAGAATAGTACCTAGTTTTTTGCCATCGATTTTGAAATCAAGAGCTTTAACTAGAGCTTCGTAGATGTCGCCGCGAACAGCGTTTGCAGTTTTGTTAAGGTCAGCAGATACCAACTCAAGCTCAACTGCTTTTTCAAATGCGTTAGCATATTCAACGTCTACTTTAAGTACACGTAGAAGAACTGCTGCGAATTGTTGGTTAGTGATAGGGTTACCTACACCAAATCTAGTGTCAGTTTCGCCGTTGAAGTAACCTTTTTCTTTAGCCCAAGAAACGTAACCGTTGTAGAACTTAGAATCAAGGTCAGCAAAACCATGAGTGTTAGCATGAGCTTTCGCTTCTGCTTCAGCGTTTAGTAGACGAGACAATAGAACTGTAACGTCTTGACGCAACCATTCTTTGTTCTCATCAAGACCATCAGAAGTACCTTTAATAATACCAAGATCTTGAAGTTTTTGGCCTGCTGCCTTACCGTCAGCAGAAACAAGCGTTGCAAACATGGAGAATACCATGGCGATTGCAACTAGTAGAGATAAACTTTTTTTCATAACCTTTTTTTCTCCTCCTCTAAATTGCTTCGGTTGTTGAGAGTTTTGTTTTGATAAAAAATGGCTCGAATTACTCATAGCCAGTTCACCCCCTTCCTGGAGTAGAGCACATAATTATAAAATGATGTCTACTAGCATGACAACGTATGTATTGAGCACGCTGTAGAAACTTGTAAATGATGAGAGAAGCCTGCTAGATTACATGTATCACTATAACATTATACAATGTTGTGCCCAGACCGTAAAGAGAAACTTCACTTTTCATTCCAAATCTTTCCGAGTCCTGGTGGCTTCAATTTGCTCTCGATTCATCTCACATTACTTTAGACGTAGCAGCAGCTAAAAAGTTGCGCCTATTTCAACAAGATTTTGCAAGTATGTATGCAAGGAGCGTACTGGAAATTTTTATTTCAAATTTCTATTAATAGTATAGCTTGTACTAGATTTGAAGTCGATACCAAACTTTTACCATCACCGTTAAAGAAGGCATGAAATGTTAACCATCTCATGCCTTCTTTATTATTGAACGTTTAATTATCCATAAATTTGCGGAAGCTTCTTCAAGCTGTTCATCACACGCGCCATAATAATGGCAGCATCGCTGCGCAGCATTCTTGCTTTTGGATCAAAGATGTAGCCGGCCTTCGGATCAGCAGTATTAAGCGGCTTACCAACGATAAAGCCTTGCTTTTGAATAGCCAGTACCGCCGGTATCGCGTAATAATCAAAGCTCGCACCATCTTTGAACGCCTTATCCAGCTGTTGTTTTGCTTTAGTTGCATTCGTTTCGAGCTTCAGTTCAAGGCCGCGCGCTAAAATAACTGCGGCGTCCTGACGGGTAATGGAAACATCCTCGCCGAAGAAACCAGGACGCGTGCCGTTTACGATACCTGCACGAGCGGCAGTTTCAATGTAACGATAATCGTAAATAGCATTGGCATTACTTGCATTCGTAATGGTTTCCGGATAATACGTAAAGTGCAGACTGCCTGAGTAATTCAATGGCAAATCAAGCGCTCTAACGATCATGCGCGTAAACTCACCGCGAGTAATATACTCGTCGCCGCCAAAACGATTGACAGGCTCAATAGCATTCATTACCCCTTTAGAGTAAATGGCTTCCATTGCTTCACGAGCATAGCTGTGATCGATAATATCGTTGTAGCTACGTGTCAGCTTGACGACGACATAATAGCCAAACTTGTTGAAAGGTACCGTGATCGTGCCTTTCTTTTCGTCCACTACACCGCCGATATTTTCCCACATGCTGCTGTAAGGATCAAAGCGGAATACTGTAATCGTAGTGCCAGCGCTTTGCACTATGCTGTTGTCATAGGTCAACGTCAATGAGCCCACATTGCTTGGAATCAGCTCTCGTCCTTGAAGCCCGTAGCGAGCAGCAAAGTTTTGATTATACTTGCCTACATAATTCGGGAACGGGAACGGATCAATTCCGCCACGCTCTGGGTCATAACTATTCGTATCCGGGTCATCAGCCAATCCGGCGTCAATCCAATACAATGGACTTGCTTTAATGTAGCGATTCGCATAGCTTTCAAAGCGAGTTTTAATATGAAGCTCGCCAGTTGCCTGACTGTTTGCCGAATAGTCAGGAGCCTGACTTTCAAATAAATGACGATCGACAATACCATCATCCGGGTTAGCTATTGCAAATAAAATATCGTGATTATTATACACTTGCGTTGCATGATCATTAGATTGATTATAGCTTGGGCGAATCAAATTCGTATTTCTCGGGAACGTCAACGTCAACGAGTTATTAAATACTTTATGCGAGTTTTTCATCGTCTCAAGATATTGTGCGCCAGGTATATTGGTCGGCACATATTTCACTGTAAACTCATCTGTCGTTGTCGTTTCACCGCGCTTAATCGTAAATGAGATATCGGTATCTCGATTGGCTCGCAAGTTTGTAATTACGGTACGGAATGCTTTAATCGTAGTGTTTGGACCTGCATTATAATCATAGAAGTCAATTGGCTCTGCAACCTGCTTGTTGATTGTTACAGATTCAGCTCCAGGTGCAGAAATAATAACCTCTACAAAGTTTTGATTGACAATACGCTTTTCCTCTACAGGAGACTTGATGCTGTATGGGATGGAGATTGGATTAACCTCCAAACGATATGTCGCTCGCGGTCCACTCTCGCCAGCATTAAATACGGTAATGACATAAACTAAAGCACTGCCGTCTTCAGGCATTTGTTGATTTGTAATGTTAAAGAAGAAGTCTTGCTTCTCTTTGTCATAATAGAACGTAATATTGGCGTCAGGAGTTGCTGCGCTTGTTGAATTACTATTATAAATGCGATCTGTCCCGTTTGCCTGCTTCTCAATATTGCGCGATTTGTCAGTAGCCTTGAACTGCATGCCCAAGTTCCACTTAACAGGTGTGTTCCAATCAGGATTAGTAATTTGAACGATATAATTTTCTTTCGTAATTCTTGACGAATTCAATGCTGCCTCGATTTCTGCAGTTGTTGTACCTAAATCGATAAAGTCAAACGTACCGTACACATCAAATTCAGCTTCTCTAGTTGTATACACCCCATCGCTATACGTAAACTTAGCATCGCTGGATGAAGGCGGCCAGCTGCCTGCTGAATGCGGATATACGCCATCGCTGTTTGGCGATGGTACCATCGGCAGGTTCGTTGGCACAATGCTAAACTTGACCGTGCTTTCATAGCTGTACGTGCTCGTGCGGAAAACAAATTTAACCGTGTTTTCCCCAGCTTTATTCATAATTTGTGCCAACTCACTTACCAAAGCCGGAGTCAAGGACGTAATTTGGCCGCTGGAGTTCACTGTAGCCCCGTCTGGACGAAACACAGGCGAATTCGGTGCACTTGTAGAATATGAGTTAATCGGTATTTCAACATTATTTAAATATAAAAAGACAGATTGCTTTTTGTTGCCAGAGGTTTTGTAAACAATATCGTTCGGATTGGCGATGTTCATAACTCTACCCGCCAAGGCTCCGATTCGTCTTACTAAATCCTCGTTATTATCACGATATGAATCATACGTAACGGACATGCCGTCTACCAGGCTCTCGAATTTTACATACGGACCGTACTGCAGCTTGAAGACAGCATATTTAGGGTCTGTAATAGATGTATTCGTGTTAGTTAGTGCGATGCCTACCGTATTTGTCCCTGCTTTATCCAGGTTCTCAAACTCGAGAAATACTCGCAAGTAATTAACGTCTACTCCATCAACTTGTCTTGTGACCGTTTCTGTGACCGGAGTCCCAGTCGATCTATCCGCAATAACCCGATATGAATACGAAGTTCCATTGACCGTTACAGCAAGTTGATTTGGAATATTAGCACTCGTTCCAAGCGAACTGGCATTGGCAATCAACAGTTCTACTGCCATTGGAATAGAATAAACCTCTACTCCGGCAGCTGGAATATCAGTTGCTTGCAAAGCTCTAATCTGACTTGGATTAGACGTTACTGAAAGCTTGGAATTCGACGCATGGTTATCCGTCATTGCATCGTCAAAGCCAGTTAAGTAATTAATATCAGCAATATAGGCCTTTGTACCATCACGCAAAGTAAATTGACGAGCGTTAGATGTATCATATTGCGTTAAATTCGGTGCTCTCATCGTAAACGAAATTGGTGTATTAAGCTGCAGCGTGCTTGGCAGCGTATACTCATAGCTCACCGTAACATATTCCGATGATGCCGTTAAAGTTGAAGGATTTAAACCTGTAATTTGAACGGCCGGATTGTTTGTAATACCAGAGATGGAGATGCTCATATTACGAGCTAATACCGTTCTGAACGTATTCATATTGCTTGTGCTAACAGGAGTCGTCCCGTTATTGGCAAGATCATATAAAGGCAATGGAATAATTGCTTTTCCGCTTAGCTTTAAAGTTTGCCCTCTATCAATGGAATAATCGCCATTGTAGGACAAATCATAGGATGTACTGCCATTAATCAGCTTCTCGTCAAAATAAGTAACCTCGCCATTATATAGCGTCACTTGTCTTGTTGTCTCTATAACCTGACCACCGTTGGTTACTTTAAATTTGATCGTATTCATCCCTTTATTAATCGTCAACTGAGATGTTGTAAAGCGAAAATTGTTTGTTGTTTGCGATACGTTGAAATCATAGCTGTAGTCGTTAATTTCAACTGTAACCTTTGTCGCATTTGGAGCATAGCCGTCAATTGTAATAATGCCTGTCGATGATGGTGTCTGGCTTTGCGAATACAGCATTGTCACACCAGATTCCAGCACATCGTAGGAACGGTTTTCAAATAAAATTTTCAAATCATTAAGCATCGGGCTGTCGCGGAATTCTATGTAGATCGATTCTTCAACTGTTGAAGTTCCTGCAACACCTTTGAACGTAATTTTGTTCAAACCTGCAAACAGCTCCAAATTTGATACTGTAATCTGATTGTCGCCAGTAGTCGATATCCCCGTTGAAATATCTTGAGTACTGTTTAGAGGCGCGTCACTATTTAGCGTAACCTGCTCTACCTTATAGCTAATAGACGAGCCGACAACCCCGTTAATTGTTCCGTTAAGCGTAACATACTTGCTGGAAACAACCCTTGCAGAGGCTTTACTATCCTTTTCGTTAGGGAACAAAAAGTAACTGCCCGCTGCATCAACTTGAATGTTTGAACCGTACGCTGGAATTAAAGTAATCACCAGTGCCAACGTCAAAACGACAGATAAAAACTTCTTCAAGTGAATACTCCTCTCTTCTTGAAATTTTAGTTATTTTCTATATGAATTGCACCCAAGTGCAGATCACATGAGTAAAGACAGCATTTCTCCAAAGCTCCTTCCCATAATTTTCTTGTCGTAATTTGATAGACGCAAAATTTACTAAAAAGTTCCGTATCTCTTATATCGGTCAAATAAACGTTGATTTAAAGTGATATCGACATGAAAATCCTGTAATTCGCACTTTTTCAACATGTGCATGCGTCGAGCAACCATAAAATTAGACAGCATTATTCGACAGCGCGAGCTGCATAAAAAAGGCTGCCAACCAATATGCGGTCAGCAGCCCCTCACTATCCATCTATAAAAAATCATTTATTCACTACGCGACGACTGTGAATCTACAAAGCCAAGCTTAAGTCCCAGCTTTTGCAGAAGCCCGATTAATGGTCGGCGCGACTTGTCGACAATACCGATTACTTCTGCTCCAATTTGCATAAAAAATATTACGATACAAACAACGGCAAACGTAATCCAGTTGGCACCATTAAATTTCATTACAGCGGATTGAATAATCGCCATAGCGCCAAATATTGCGGCAATTCCCCAAATCATCAATACTGTCTTGCGATGGCTAAAGCCCAGATCCTGCAAGCGATGATGCAAATGCCCTTTGTCCGGGGCAAAGATCGGGCGCTTGTTGACCAAGCGGCGAATAATCGCAAAGAACGTATCAGACAGCGGTACGCCGATAATTAATAACGGAATGACGAACGAAACCAACGTAATCTGTTTGAATGAAATTAATGATAGCATAGCTAAGCAAAATCCTAAGAACAATGATCCTGAATCACCCATAAAAATTTTAGCCGGGTGGAAATTATATCGTAGAAATCCAATAATACCGCCAAGCAACAACGTGCTTAGCAAAATAACCGGTTGGAAGCCCATAATGATTGCCATAATTAAAATCGTAGCAATTGCAATACCCGATACGCCAGATGCCAAGCCGTCCAAGCCATCAATTAAGTTGATTGCATTTGTCACACCAACGATCCACAGAATCGTTACTGGAATCCCGATCCAATCGTTAATTCGCTGCATGTTTTCACCAAATGGCAGGCTCACAAATTCAATCGAAATATCAAAGCCGAACACTACAACGCAGGCAGCTATAATTTGCAGCACAAACTTCAGCTTGGCTGACAATTCAAAACGGTCATCAAACGCACCCGTAATAATGATGATTGTGCCGCCAACTAATACTGCCTTAAGTAAATTTAAATCTTTCCCGAGCAATGTTCCTTCAGGTATTAGCATTATAACGCAAAAGAATGAAACGACTAGTGCAAGATAAATAGCCAAGCCGCCCATTCGCGGCATAATACGTGTATGAACTTTGCGATGATTCGGTTTGTCAATTGCGCCAACAAAAAAAGCAAATTTCTTTACGAGCGGCGTCATAATTAAGGCGACGATAAGTGCAATTGCAAAACCGAGCGTATAAACGATTCCAATTGGCATAATATGAATTCTCCCCTCTGGAACTACAAACAGAACTCGTTGACTGATTCCTGCTTATCATTTGCTGATCGCAGTCAACTTATCCAGTGTTTTGGAATGCCAGCTCTTTCTTTCTGTAGTAAGCATCGTGTTGAATTATACTCTCCACACAGAAAAATTACTACTTTCGAATTTAATCTAAATAAGAGAAATTCGCTTATTTTCACGAGTTTTCAATATGTTTTGTAACCTTCTCTTTGTCGCGCAGCACTTTAAGCATAAACTTTGGCAGCACCATCATGCGTGGCAAGCGCTTTGGCTCCTGCAGCAATCGAAACAGCCATTCCATTCGAATGCGCTGCACCCATTCCGGTGCACGCTTCAGCTTGCCGGAAATAACGTCAAAGCTGCCGCCAACTCCCATAATCAAAGGTACCTTCAACGCCGCACGATGCTTGACGATCCACGGCTCCTGCGTCTCAGCCCCGCGTGCAACAAACAGCAAATGCGGCTGCAGCTCGGCGATTTGAGCAACAACCTCATCATCCTTGGAAGCATCAAAAAATCCATTTCTTGCGCCAACTATTCTTACTTGCGGATACTGCATTTGCAGCGATTCAGCCGCAGCCTCGATAATTTCCTGCGTCGTGCCGAGCAAAAATATTTTCCAGTGATGCTGCTCGCCAACCTTCAAAAGCTCATGCAGCAATTCAATGCCGGTCACACGCTCTGCCACCGGATTGCCTGCCTTTTGTGCAGCCCAGACAATTCCCGCTCCATCTGGAACGATAATGTCGGATTTAAGCATCATTTCCTTATAGGAAGGCTTTTCAAGCGCGGTCATGACCATAATCGGGTTGGCAGTGATCACATGTGTTTGCTCACCTGCTGCAATGCGATCAGTCAAATACTGAACCGTTTCGTTCATGCTCATTTTAGAAAATGGAATACCGTATATATGGACCGTTGGTATAGTTTTTGCCATGAGGGAAATCACCTCGATATATTCTGACGCAAAAATTGCACGATTTGTTGCGCAGGTTTTTGAGATTGCTGGATTAGTGTCACAATTTGTCGCTCATGCTGCTTCTGCCAATCCATACGGTGATCTAGTAATGCCACCACTTCCTGAGCAAATTGTTCAGCATCCAGACGGTCTGTTGTTCCAATTGGCGAGCAGTCAATACGTTTCAAAAATTGATCAATTTTTGGATCATAGGAAAGCCCGAGCATTGGAACATGCTGATTCGCAGCGTAAATTAGCGCATGCAGCCGCATGCCGAACAAAACATCGCATTGCGATACTGCCTGCAGCATGACTTGAGGATCGTCCGGCAGCTTGGCAATTTCAACCTTACTGCCACCACCGATTCGCCCTTTAAGCTGCTGCGCAACAAAGTCGGAAGCTTCCACATCATCCGGCGTATGGAAAGGCAAAAAGGTCAGCTGAACATCTCGTTGCATCGTAAGCTTTACTAATGCATCACTGATCCTCTGCAAATCTGAACGATCCTTGTTCCAAAAGCGAACGGAAATCCCGATCCGTGGAAGCTCGCTCTCAGCGAGCAAAGCTTCAGCTTGCTGCGGCAGCGGCATACCCATTACCGGATCAGGCACAACCTCCACCTCTGGCTTGTTTACACCAATCTCTCGCAAAAATTGAGCCGATTGAGCATCACGCACCGATACATAGCGGCTTTTTTTCATAGCTGAAGCGATAAGTGGGAACATTGCCTTGCGCTGCACAGGGCCGATCCCTTGTGCATAAATAAACGTTGGCTTGCGCATCCACTGAGCTAATTTAATGATCCCTGTATAATACGGAATGCTTTTCATACCCGTTGCATCCTGCAGCAAACTTCCACCTCCGCTAATCAAAGCATGAGCGGAAGAAAGCGCACGCCTAATTGAAGCCGGATGCATGCGCGGCACCGCCTCCACACCGTACATTTGGCTCGTCCCTGCTGGATCTGCACTTAGTACAACGGGCTCTATGTTAATGCCCGCTTCTTTACTTTGCTCCTCTAGCGCAAGCAGAATAGAGCGCAGCACCGCTTCATCGCCACTATTGTTAAATCCGTAGTAACCCGAAATTACGACTCGAAACGTTGCTGAATTCGCGGCCAAGCCCATTTGCGCCATGCTCCTTCCACTACTGTCCACGCTAGAATTAGCAGCAAGCCAATGATAATGCCAATGCCGAGACCTAGCAAGGTACGAATAATTGAGATCATAATTGGCGAATGAATATGCGTAAATGTGCTAACCATTGTGAGCTGTCCCATCGTTCCCACAATAATAAGCAGCCAGGACGCCCGATAACGCAAAGCGAGAAACAAGCCAAGAATAAGAGGTGGATGTCCAATCATAAACTCTTTAAATCTTGGACGAACCCCAACCGTCGATTCAAGCCAATGGCGAATCATTAGCTCAAGCCCCGTTACTTGTCCGGCATTTCCTGTACGGGAAAGATAGTATGCCCCAATTGCTGCCACAATAACAGCGATGACTACCCACAGCAGGCTGATCGGTTTTTGCAGCAGATTCCACAAACGTCCGATGGCCCCTTTGGCGCCTTCACCGCGATATAGCAGCACATAAATCGTTATTAATGCTAGCGGAGCAAGGTGAAGCGCGCTAACGCCTCTAAACTGCTCAATCACCAAGCTGTACGTAATATTGAACAACAAGCCAAATACAAGCGGCACAGCGCATAGCGTAATACAAGTACCGACAATAAACCAGCTCATCGTCAAGCCAATGCGGCGCGAGAATGGAAGCTCTGGGAAAATCCATTTCGGCTTAGGCTGCTCCAAACTGCCATCGTGAATCGGTGTCGTGCCGCTCAATGTCCAATCTGAAACGCCAAGCATGCGGCGCTCGCCAATTGTGCGAGCATACATGCGATTCAGCATCCAGATTACGCCTAACGTCGGTCCGCTAATAGCAGCGCCGAGTGCCAAGCCCTGCTCCATAAGCGAGCTATTCAATACATACAACCCGCCTGAGCCAATTACACCTAATATAAAGATAATAATCTCTGTTCCCGGCAAAAATGCTCCTACAAGCAGCGTAATAATCGCTATTGCTGCAAGTGCAACGATAATTCGGGCGAATTTCGTCCATTGCGGGTTTTCATAATCAAAAGCTTGGGCAATTCCGTTCGGAAAGCCTGCTTTCTCCATTTGTGCGACAACGCCTTCTTCTCCAGCCAGCGCTTCTGTAAGCTTGTCTACAGAATGCTCAAGCACACCTGTATTGCCGTTAGACCTAACGCCAACATTCAAGAAAAACATACGTATGTTGCGATCCTTGGCAGCAAGCTTAAAGCGGTCTGTAATGCCCTCAGGCGTCATTGTAAAGCTGTCGGCATCAGATAGGGAATATAGACGAACTACATTGTAATCAAGCAAATAAGCAAGTGTTGCTGTACCCGCCTGAGGCGCTCTTAAATTTTCAATAACGCTAATTCCCATATTGTAGCTTTTTAGCAACTCGCCAAAATGATTCAAGCTTTTCATTTCAGCCTGATCATTGGCCCCTTTTACATGCGTACCGTCAAAAATAATGCGGGTAACTCCATATTCGTTCAAGCGCTTCACTTGCTCCTCAGCCATCCCTTTATGGTAAGGCTGAATG
This sequence comes from Paenibacillus montaniterrae, assembly GCF_018403185.1. Classification (GTDB taxonomy): domain Bacteria; phylum Bacillota; class Bacilli; order Paenibacillales; family Paenibacillaceae; genus Pristimantibacillus; species Pristimantibacillus montaniterrae. The sequence goes on along the minus strand of NZ_BOSE01000012.1, from coordinate 63,257 downwards.
CGATCCGAGAAGCGTGCGATAATATTGAACCCGTAATCCTTCAACATTTCAATCGTCATCGGATCGAAATCAAGCGTTTTTAAGTTCGCTGCGTTGATCGATTCCTCAATAATGAGCGCCGGCTTGTCCTCATAGGTCCAATCGTTGACGTTCACGCCTTGTCTGGCATATTCGTGCTTAATAATCGGCGCGATTTTTTCAGCTTCCTGCTCTCCGGCAAAAATGACATACGTATGATTTTTTGTCGTATCAAGCAGGGTGCCTTGTAAGCTCGCCATATCCTTTTCAGAATAGTAAACCAGTCGTCCAGACTGCATTAAATCCTTGAGGGAGCTTTCATATAGCGACATCGTTTGTACGCCTGCTGCTTTTAAAGCAAGCAGCTTTTCGTCCAGAAACGATGCGACATTGCTTTGATAGTTGGCTACTTCCTCCAAATCACGATAATCGAATACATATTCAACCGTATCAGCCGAGCTTTCCATACTGACGCGCAGCACGCCAAGCGGAATTGCCGCAATAACACCAGCTAGTGTAATAATCCAAAGCAGCATTCTTGCTTTTTTGTTCCATTGCCTCCAGTGCACGTTACCCCTCCGTTTTGTTCACACCATAGCGGTGCACAATTATACTCCGTCAACCCGCTGCATAACCGCTTCACTAATTGCAGCCTGCTTAGCTGCCGCATCTTCGGCTGATGTGCCTTTTACTGCGAAATACACTTTAATTTTAGGCTCTGTGCCCGACGGACGAAGACAGAACCACGAGCCGTCAGCAAGCATATATTTCAACACGTTCTCTGCACGCAACCCATCCAGTCCTTGCGCATAATCAAGCACTTGCTGAACGCGAATGCCTGCAATCTCTGTCGGTGGCTGTTCCCGGAAATTCGTCATAATCGCAGCAATTTGCGCTACCCCGTCAATGCCTTTCAGCGTGCGTGATTGCTGGCTTTCCAAAAAGTAGCCGAATTGCTCGTACAGCTCTTGCAATACATCGTACAAGGTTTTGCCTTGCGTGCTGTAGTAAGCAGCCGCCTCACAAATGAATAGCGATGCCATTATAGCATCCTTGTCGCGCGCATACGTGCCTGTCAGATAGCCATAGCTTTCCTCATATCCAAATAAAAATGTTTTTTCTCCCGTTTGCTCATATCGCGTCATTTTTTCGCCGATATATTTAAAGCCGGTTAATGTATTTTCAACCGAAGCGCCGTAGTGCTTGGCAATCACTTCACCCAGCTCGCTCGTTACGATCGTTTTAATGACAACACCGTTATCCGGCATTTGTCCACGTGCCTGCAGCTGGCTCAGCAAGTAATGAACCATAATAGCTCCGGACTGATTGCCTGTCAGCACGACATAGTCGCCATCATTGTTTTTGACAACTGCGCCCATGCGATCCGCATCCGGGTCAGTGCCAATAATGACATCAGCCTCAACCTTGCGCGCTAACTCGATCGCCTTCGTAAAGGCTTCCTTCTCCTCGGGATTCGGAGATTTGACAGTGCTGAAGTTGCCGTCCGGCTGCTCCTGCTCGGCAACTACATAAACCTGCTTAAAGCCCGCGGCAGCAAGCACATTGCGAACAGGCCAATTGCCTGAACCATGCAGCGGCGTAAATACAACTTTAAAAGTATCGCCAAGCTCGCCCTGCAGCAGCTGATGATTCACGCTTTGAGCTACTACGGTTTGCACATAAGCTTCATCGATTGACTCGTCCAGCCATACCAGCAAGCCTTGCTCCTCAGCCTCCTGCTGCGTCATGCGTTTAATTTCGTCAAAGCTGGACAGTTTAGCAATCGCCGCAATGACCTGCTCTGCATCCTCAGGCACCAGCTGGCAGCCATCCGCACCATAAGCTTTATAACCGTTGTATTCCGGCGGATTATGGCTTGCCGTAATGACGATGCCTGTGCTCGCCTGAAGCTTGCGTACAGCAAATGATAGCTGCGGGGTAGCACGCAACGACTTGAACAAATACGTACGTACGCCATTAGCGGCAAGAACCAGTGCCGCATCCAATGCAAACTGCGGCGAGTTGTTGCGTGAATCATGCGCAATAACCGCAGATGGAGAAGACAAGTTTTGAGCCATCAGCCAATTCGCCAAGCCTTGAGTAGCTTTGCCCACAGTATAAGCATTAAGCCGATTCGTACCCGCTCCCATTACGCCACGCAAACCGCCTGTGCCAAATTCAAGGTCACGATAAAAGCGGTCAGTAATTTCCTGTTCTTGTCCTGCTAATGCGCGCAGCTCGCGCTTCGTTTCTTCATCAATATTAGGATCCTGCAGCCAAGATTCGTAACGAACCTTAGCTTGTTCATTAGACAATTGTGTCATAAATTTAATACCCTTCCTTCTACTTACAAATTCATTATGCTTCAGTCGGATTAGTCAATGCAAACATTAGCTCGCCTTCTGCTACAACCTTACCGTCAACCTTTGCAATACCTTTGCCCTTGCCAATCGGGCCCTTTAGCCTTGTAATTTCTACTTCAAGCGTCAACGTATCGCCTGGCTTTACTTGCTCACGAAAACGGAAGCCGTCAATACCAGCAAAAAAGCCAAGCTTTCCTTTATTCGCTTCAATCATTAGCATTGCTACTGTGCCTACCTGTGCCAACGCCTCAACAATAAGCACGCCAGGCATAACAGGATAGCCAGGAAAATGTCCTACAAAATAAGGCTCATTCATTGTTACATTTTTTAAACCTACAGCTCTTTCACCTGGAACAACTTCTGTAATACGATCAATGAGCAAAAACGGCGGACGATGCGGAATAATTTTTTGGATTTCATTAATATCTAACATCAGCAAATTCCTCTTTCCTTTTTATCAATTTTCAGACGTATAAAATTTGATTGTTAGCTAATACTATAAGTATCCTTCTACATCCTGCAGGAAGTGAAGGTTGAGATAAGGAGGCTTGCTTGCCGGATTTAACATCCACAAGCAAGCCTCTTTGTATGCGTGTGAATATTTTATCTAACTTCCAACTATTATAGACTACCTCATGCAAAATGAAAACTGAACCAAAAGTAAAAATCAGCCAGCAGACTGCTGACTGATTTTTGTTCGTATAAATACGCTCACCGCAACCATTAAGATTCGGCGAAAATTAAATCCCACATATGCTTCCATGTACTGAATTGAAAAACATCCTCTTTAGGCTGACCGCCTAAAATGACGTAGCCAATATACAGCCCGGCCACGAGCATAATAATCATAATGATCGGGGCAATGCTTTTACGCAGTATCCAAAGCAAAGCGCGCGCCCAGACAGGAGATTTCTTCTTCTCCTGGCCTTCAGCACGGTCAGCATTAGAAGATGCGATAGCGGCTGCTTCCTCTTCTTCTGCATCCATGCTTGATTCTGTGATGCTCGCCAGCTCATCCTCTTTTTTTCCACGCGAGAACAACGAACTGACACGATCAGAATTACGATGCCTGTCCGCACGCGACAATAAGATCGTTTCTTGCTCCTCGAACAGATGGTTGCGCGATACATCCTGATCTGAAATTGCCGCTGTATGCTCTGTATCGTATCGTTTATTACTCATTTCAGTCACCTACGTTCTAATTGTTACGCAAATTGTTCGCTAACTGCATCATCGTATCACTAGAACTTAGTGCTCTTGCTGCGAGTTGATATGCGCGTTGAACTTTTAGTAAGTCGGTCATTTCTGTGGAATAATCAACATTGGACTGCTCCAAATAGCCTTGGCGAACAGCGAGACGATTTTCTGTGTTAGGGATAACCTGTAAAACCGCTTCGTCAGCATTAGCTCCAGTTGCAACTGCAAACAAATTGTCAGCTACTTGAACGAGCGCGTCAGGACGGACGGGTTGAACCAGATTAATTCGACCTAAAGCGATCGACTCCCCTGTTTCAGTAACGCCTAATACGCTGCCGTCAGCCTGCACCTTCATCGCATAGCCATCAGGTATAATAATACTTCCTTGAGAGCCGTCTGGCAATGTACCAACAACTGGATATCCTTGGGAGGTTGTCAAAACTGCTGCTCCTGCCTGATTGAGACTAATTTGAAAAGAGCCATCCTTCGTATACGCAGTCGTGCCTGCCGCATCCACCTGAACCTCAAAGAGCGCATTGCCTTCAATCGCCAAATCCGTCAGCACACCGGTTGCATTCAACGTGCCTTGCGTAAAGTCAGTAACAAGTCCAGTAACTCTCGAGCCCCAGCCCTGATTAAAGCCAAGCGGGGTCAAGCGTCCATCCAAAGCAAAGTCTTGTGGCTGAGTCTTTGTATTATTTAATAGGTCTTCAAAAACGGTTGATTTCTTCTTGTAGCCAACTGTGTTGAAATTAGCCACATTATCCGAAATGACATCCATTTTCATTTGATAGGAGTTCATGGAATTAAGCGCCTTGATCATTGAGCTATTCATCGTGCCTTACTCCCCCTTAGCCAATTCTGCCGATATCATTGGCTGTTTTTTGCAGTGTCGCATCATAATATTGCACAATCTTTTGATTCGCTTCATAGGCGCGCAAAGCAGCCATTAGATCTACAGAAGATTGCAGCACATCTACGTTAGAGTTTTCAATATAGCCCTGGCGAACCTCAACCGCATCCAGATCTGTAATAGGTACAGCAGTACCCTCGACCAGCTTGAAATTGCCATCTCCTTCTCTTACTAGTCCATTAGGATTGTCAATGCGAGATATCAATAGCTGAATGCCTGTATCCGTGCCCGCTGATGTAACAAGACGACGATCACTTGTCAGTGTAAGCTCATCCAGACTGACGCCAGCCGGCAGCACGATCGGTTCGTTATTCGTTCCAAGTATATGATCGCCTGTGCTCGTCGTTAAATAACCATCGCTCGTCACGGAGAATTGTCCGCCGCGCGTGTAACGAATTTCTCCCTGTGCATTTTGCACAGTGAAATAAGCTTGAGGCTGGAACACGACCTCACCGTTCGCCCTTACTGCTTTGCCCGATTGGTCAAACACCAAGTCATCTACTGCTATATTCGAAAGGATTGCAAAATCATTTCGGTTGTTCGTCTCAGTTAAATCACCTTGCAAGTGATACGTCAAGCTTTCTTCGGCAAATACATTGCCAGTCCAAGTGCCAATCGACCTGCGCTCCTGCCCGTTGACACCTGTAATTGACAGCAGCATCTCATTAAACGAACGCAATGCCGCTGTATTTTGCTTATAGCCCGCCGTTTCAATATTGGCAATATTGTTCGTAATCGTATCATGACGCCGCTGCTGACTGATTAATCCTGATGCGGCAGAATAGAGCCCTCTAAGCATGTTGCTCCTCCTCATCACCTTATATTCCCGTTATTATTTTAGTTTATATATCGGAAATAAGATGCTGTTAGTAAATAGACAGTGAAACCGCGAATAAGCACTTCAGCACGTCCCCCTCTGACGCCCTACCTGTGCTTATTCGCCTATGTTCACTTCATTACCGAATCTAATTAACGTTTGAGCTTGTCCAGATTGTCTAATAAAATCCCTGTGCCTTTTACTACACAATGCATTGGATTGTCTGCAATAAGTACAGGCACTTTCAGTTGGTCTGCAAGCAAAGTATCGAAGCCGCCTAGCAAAGCGCCGCCGCCAGTCAAAATAACGCCGCGATCAATAATATCAGCTGACAGCTCAGGTGGAGTCTGCTCCAGGACATACTTCGCTGCTGATACAATTGACATAACCGGATCCCATAATGCCTCACGAACTTCGTTGGAGCGAATCGTTAAAGTTTGAGGCAAGCCAGTCACCATATCACGTCCGCGAATATCAATTTCTTCTACAGGTGCATTTTCAAGCACGGTGCCGATGCGAATTTTTATATCTTCACTCGTACGCTCGCCGACAAGCAGCTTATACTTGTTTTTGATATACTTCATAATCGCTTCATCGAACTTGTCCCCTGCAACCTTGATTGAAGATGCCGTAACGATATCGCCCATTGATAATACAGCAACATCCGTAGTTCCGCCGCCAATATCAACAACCATGTTGCCGCTAGGCTGGAAAATATCCATTCCAGCCCCTATTGCGGCAGCCTTTGGCTCTTCTTCCAAATATACGTCCTTTGCGCCACTTCTTTCTGCTGCTTCGCGAATGGCCTTCTGTTCGACAGAAGTAATGTTCGTCGGTGCACAGATCAAGATGCGCGGACGGGAATACCATGTGCGTCCTTCAACGCGGTGAATAAATTCCTTCAGCATAATTTCAGTGATATCAAAATCTGCAATTACACCGTCGCGCAGCGGTCGAATCGCTACGATATTGCCAGGTGTACGTCCCACCATGCGATGGGCCTCCTCGCCTACTGCAAGCACCTTCTTCGTATCGCTTTCAATCGCGACAACAGAAGGCTCATCGAGTACAACACCTTTTCCTTTTACGTGAATTGATACGTTTGCCGTACCTAGATCAATACCAATATCCTTACTAAACATCAGGCCTTAGTCCTCCAACGAATAATGTAGTCATTACTAGCGCTATTTCTGGCCAGAAATCACCGTTAACTAACATTATTCGCCAAAATTTCTGAAAATCCTCTCATAAAAAAATATTTTATATTGGTATTTGTTCCATCACAAAAATATGCATGTCATTTACTTGGAATTGCCCGCTGTAAGCACTTCGCGTTTTTTAGGCGCATGCTTTTTGTACTTGATTTTCGTCGCTTCTCCACCGCGCAAATGTCGAATGGATTTGTGATATTCGAGAATGTGCTTGACTTGATCAGCCAACTCAGGGTTAATCTCTGGTAATCGCTCTGTCAAATCCTTATGCACTGTACTTTTGGATACACCGAATTCTTTTGCGATCGTACGAACCGTCTGTTTAGTCTCCACTAAACAACGGCCAATTTTAATCGTTCGCTCCTTGATGTAATCGTGCACGCTCCCGCCTCCCTACTCGTATTAAGTTTGGTACATTATATGAGTAGGTCTTGCAGATATTCGTTGTGTCCAAGCTAGCAAGCCAACAAATGCGATAAATATTTTTTGCAATGCCCGTTTCAGCCTGTCCAGTGCTGCTTGCTATATGCGGCGCATTCTTGAAATATAACATGGTCGGCACAATATATTTTTCAAGCTCTCGGTTCAAATAAAAAGAACACCTCTGCATCCTTCTCGGATACAAAGATGTTCTTGCTCGGCATCGAATAACTACTCGACGATGTAATCGCCTGGATTTACATGGTTGCCATTCAGTCTAGCCTCAAAGTGCAGATGTACGCCAAGATCACGCTCTACATCGCTGCGGCCAGCTTTAGCAATAACGGTTCCTTGCTGAATTTCATCGCCTTCTTTTACCGTAACATCGCTCAAGCTTTGGTATACGGTTACGAAGCCATTGCCGTGGCTAATTTCAACGATGTTTCCGTTAAGCGGATTGTTTTCCACATGCGTTACCGTACCGCCAAGTGCTGCCATAACGTCAAATGCGCTGCCTTCAGGGTGTACGAAATCAATGCCCATATGAGGCGCAAACGTTGAACCGACTTGAATCAATGCTGCTTCTTTCTCTGCTGCACTCGCTTGAGTGTCGTAGAAAGGAATCTCGATTTGCAATTCATTGATGTTGGCTACAGGCCATTGCATATCTTCGCCCGTGGCTGCAATTTCTTCAGTAGCGTCCAGCGGATTGTCGACTGGTGCAATATTTTCATCAGTCTCGCTGTTTACCGCAGTTCCTTCTTCAGTCACCTCAGTGCCTGTGGTAGGTTGATCGGTTGCTCTATCCTGATATACCCACAGTAAGGTAACAATAATTGCTGCCGTAAGCAAAAACAAAGCTGGAGAAAACCATTTCTGGGTAAGCAGCCTTTTAACGCCGGATTGCTTGGCAACGGTAGAAACTCTCTTTTCAGTTTTAAGAGATTCTTCCGTCGGTTGAGACTTGTTTTGGTTGAATTCACTCATTTATATCACCTCACTAGCCATTGTTACCATAATGACTAGCTTTATACGTGATATACCTTATTTTTTAATAGTTTTTTACAAGCTTTGAAGCTTGCTCAATATGGACGCCAGTATAATAGTGCTTAATAATGTCAGCTGCTAGATAGCCCGTCTTGGCCATACCGTTGGCTCCCCACTGACTTAAACCAATCCCGTGCCCATAGCCATAGCATTTGAAGGTAATTGTCTTTTCGCTTGGATCAATCGTCCATGTCATATCTGTGGACGTAAGCCCCAGCTTTTCTCTCAGCTCCTTGCCGGTAAAGCTGGCTCCATTTACATCCAGCGATTGAATTCTTCCACTATCATTCTTTACCGTATTGGCAATCGCTAGTTTACCGTTTCTGCGACTTTGCTTCAAATTCAGCTTTGCATATACCTCTTCATAGGTGAATTGGAACTCTGTCTCGTAATTAGGAGACAACTGCTCGTCCCACGGACTGGCAACGCTTTGCAGGTACGCAACCTCCTGCCCCCAGAGCTGATCAGCTGCTTCCGTATAGCCGTTGCTGGTGGAGAAAAAAACGGCGTCAATCGGCTGTTCCTCGTAGCTAATAATTTGTCCTTCTGTTTCCTGCAGCGCCTTAACAAATTTGGCATAGTACTCCGGGTAATCCTCGGCGTACTGCGTCACCTTTTTCAACGGCATATAGACTTGATCAGCCGTCGTGTCGGTTACTTCAATTTCAAGCGACTGCTTGGCATCGTCTGCTTTCACCAAGCGATGCACAATGTACGTGCGGATTGCCAGCATTTGCGCCTTTATCGCCTCGGGCTCAAAGCTGCCTGGCAGCTCCGCTAAAGCAACTCCGAGCACATACTGCTCAATCGGTACCTGTTCAAGCCGCTCCTCTTCGCTTAAATGGACAGTAATAAATGGTCCATCCTGAGAAATGACATCATCTTGTTTAGAAGAAACAGTTGATGTGCTTGACTCATCGCTAGAAGCAAGTGCTGCTTCCTCGCGAGCGGCTTGCTTCGATTTATCGCGCTGCTCGTGCTGCAGCCCGATCGCTTCGCCATAGCTATGCCGCCGAGCCGTTGACGTATTTGATTCTTGTTGCTCGCCACTTGCTTCGACTACTGGTATAACGAGTTGCTCGGACGGCTTATGCTGACGCATGAAAAGCATCGCGATCAACAGACAGCTGCTAACGGCTGCAAGCCATACAAGCCTTCTTAACGGTTTAGACATTGCTTTAAGCTTCATTTCTATCTACTCCTTATCACATGCACGTCTCTATTTGCTATAGCTTATGAATAAGGTTGCTAGAATAGAATCATAGTCTGCTACTAGACCATTAAGAATTCTTCATTTTTACTAAAAACTGCAAAGAGGAGGATAACGCTCTACCTCGTAGAGAGCTATCCTCCTCTTATGACAAGCATATTATGCCATTAATTCCTGAACTCGCGCCAACACCATTGGCTCTTGCTTTAGCTTAATTTTGGCTGCTTCCTCACGCTCACCTGTAATGCGTCGAATATCCGCGCCAAGCGAAGCAAGCTTGCCAGTAATGTCAACATAACCGCGATCAATGTGGTGCAAGCCATCAACAATGGTTTCACCTTCTGCTGCCAGCCCGGCACATATTAAAGCAGCGCCTGCTCGCAAATCAGAAGCTGTAACCTTTGCACCCTTTAACAATGTATTGCCTGTCACAACTGCGGTTCTGCCATCCACTTTAATGTTTGCCGACATTTTATTGAATTCTTCAACATGCATAAAGCGATTTTCAAACACCGTCTCTGTCACGATGCTTGTGCCCTCTGAAATAAGCAGCAGCGCCATCATCTGCGATTGCATATCAGTAGGGAAGCCCGGATGCGGCAATGTTTTTACGTCCACTGCCTTTAAGCGCTTTGGCGCCTTTACATGGATCCCTTGATCATGCGGAGTAATCATAACGCCCATTTCCTCAAGCTTGGAAATAACCGGCGCCAAATGATCAGCGATAGCTCCTTCAACAAATACATCGCCGCCTGTAATTGCAGCAGCAATCATATACGTTCCAGCCTCAATCCGATCTGGAATGACACCGTGCTGTGCGCCGTGCAGCGTCTGTACGCCTTCAATACGAATAATGCCTGTTCCGGCTCCTCTAACCTTGCCGCCCATCGCATTAATGTAATTGGCCAAATCAACAATTTCTGGTTCTCGCGCAGCGTTTTCAATAATTGTAGTTCCGTTAGCCAAGGCTGCTGCCATCATAATGTTTTCAGTAGCGCCAACGCTTGCTACGTCCAAATAAATTTTAGCTCCCTTTAAGCCTTGCGGACATACAGCTTCAATCGCTCCTTGATCCAAATGAATCGTCGCGCCCATAGCCTCAAAGCCCTTTAAATGCTGTTCAATGGGGCGAGAGCCGATTGCACAGCCGCCAGGCAAAGAAATTTTCACTCGACCTACACGCGCCAATAGAGGACCCATTACCAAAAAAGAGGCTCTCATCTTACGAATTAATTCATATGGGGCTTCGGTTGAAGTAATGTGGGCTGCGGAAATCGTCATCGTTTCCTGATTAAAATGTGTATCCGCGCCAAGTGCGTTTAATACTTCACGAATGGTCATTACATCATCTAATACAGGAACATCAGTAATTACACTTTTACCTTCAGTCGCTAGTAATGAGGCCGCAAGAATAGGAAGTACCGCGTTTTTAGCACCATGCACACGTACTGAACCCATTAATCGTTGACCTCCGCGGACGATAATTTTTGCCATCTTGCGTCCCTCCGCGAATCATATTTATCCGATTGCAAATTTTAACAGTTAGAGTAGTATCAGACACTCATTAAACTTCATCTTAACATTATTACCTATAAATCGACAACAGTTAATTTGTTTCGTTACAGAACTGTCGAATTCGGCAGTCTGTTGTTGAATTGCGATATGACACATCGTGTATTGAGTGTTTGCTAAATTGAGCATTGTTATTCCACAAAATCTTGGAGCATTGTGGAGAAGCCCCAATATTGCAAAATAAAGCTGCCAAGCAAATAGCCAATTACAACAGCAATTACAATTTGCAGCATTCTGGCCTTGGGAGATGCCGGGTTTTTCAAAAATTTATCCCATTTGACCTCCGATAATAATATCCAGGCAAACAAAATGCTTAATAACACGACGACAATGGAAAAAAGCCCTTGAATCCCTAAGCTCATTTTGCTTCTCTCGCTTTCTAAATCCAGAACGCCAGAACAAGCAAGGCCAGCAGGCTGCAATAGCCGAGCAAGGAATATCCCTTTTGTTTTGCTTGCTGGTCCTGCATCAAGCCGGAACATTGTTCTTTGTTCATATACATTTGAATGATGTACTCTAGCGGTATGGTAGCCATCAGTGCGTGTGCAACAAGCCACAGCAGAATCAGCCCATATTGTCCTTGGCTGCTCCATAGTTCAATCATGCTTAGCTGAAACGAAAAGCCAGCAGTTAAAGGAGCCGACATTAAGGCAAGCATAAACAACAGCAGTACAAGCGCATGCCGCGGCTGACGGTAGTACAATCCATGCAAGGCGGCTAGCGTTGCATGCGAGTGGCCGAGAACGGCCTTTAGCATACTGTAGCTGCCGATAATCATAATTGCATACCAGATCGCGATCAATACGATTCGCTGCCCATTAAGCTCTGCAGACAATGCATCTGCACTGCTGAGCACGACAACTAACGTTAACGCATGGTAGACCGTCTGCCATAACAGCATGCGAAAAACATTAGTTTGCTTATGATTGACTAGCCAAATAACTAGAGACATTACAACTGACACTATTACAGGTAACTGCCAGGCACTGCTGTCAAAGCGCAGCACATCTATGTAATGGCCACTCTCTATGAAAATCTTTGTTTCGATTTGCTGCCAATATGCATATAGCTGGTGAAGCTCGAACTCCATCAAGTCAACGATAATAACAGGATACATGCCCATCACAATGACAAGCGTTAACAAAATAATAGCAGGAAACGCCTCGATGAAGCGGAGATCAGTTACTTTGTTAATACGTGCTTCGGTTTGTCCTTGTTGCAAATAAAATAACTTTCGTACTGCAAATGCAACACTGCTTATCATACCAAGCACCAAGCAAACAGTAATCCAGCGACTCGCCTGAAAACTAAGCAACAATGCATGATATGATCCGAGAAAATGAGATAGACCTGGCAAGCCCAACCAAGCAATAACGACCATAACGAGCAGTCCCGATACAAAAGGTACTTGCTTTAATTGTCCGCGCAGCTCCTTGAATTGCAAAGTTTTAGTCCGCTCCTCAATAGCAGCAAGCAAACCTGACAACAGGCTCGCAAGCAGCAGGAATGAAAACAGATGCAACCACATCATAGGTAATCCGAGCTGGGAGTCCGCCAGCATTAGCAGGACAAACAGCGAATACTGTCCCCATATTAAGCAGGCCAGCCAGCCGCGTGCATCCTTTTGATGCCATAGGCTAATACAGGAGAATAGCCATTGAATGGCTGCGATCCACATGATCGGCTTACTAAGCAAAAGCATAAAGTCGGCAAAATAGGTCAACCCGATACGATAGAACAAGTAAATGCCTATGGTACCAATTGAAGCAGTATAGATCATCGCCACGACCAGATGACCGCTGCGGTATATATCCAGAAACAGACGATGCAGCCCAATTACAGGCAAAAAACAGACTAAGCCGAGCAGCAGCATAACGAATGCCAGCAGCCGCTGGTTTTGGTTAGCTTCCTCCAGCACATACTGCTCCAGTAGCTGTAGCGGCTGTTCTCCTAATATAACCGTACTCGACTGTAAATACTCTGAGCTGATGCCAAGCAAAAAAATGCAGCTCATTGTCACACAAAATATGCCTGCAAGCTGCCAGTAGGCAAAGCGTCTTGCAGTGCGTACAGCGTCTTCCTTCCCCCATATGCCGAGCAGCAGCATAAACAAAAAGGATACAAGCAGCAGCGCTGCACAGAGCAGCAATGCGTCTCTACTTAAATAAATATGAAGCATGACGCCTTGAACGAGCAAGGCAAGCATATAAAACTGCTTATGCCGCTTTTTAATATAAACACCGGACAGCACCGCTGCCAGCAGCACAATGCTTGTAAATATAGATAGCCACAACGATACGCTATCTACACCATAGCTAAAGCTAAATATAGAAACTCTACTGTCGTAATGCAGCTCATAGTTTGCAAGACTACCTTGCTGCACTGCTTGATAGACTAAATAGAGCAAAGGAAACAGCGGCAAGCTAATCGCCGCCATCGTCAATCGACGAAAAATTCGCAAATTAACACGATAGAGAAGCGCTAGCAAGCCTGCTGAGCATAGTGGTAGCACTAGCAATAGCAGTAAAATCATCTTATCCAGCATTATCTCCCCCTTATTCCATACCAAAGCGCAGTTACCACTGCTGTAAATACGACAACTAGCACAACGCTATGCAATAAATGACCGTTGGCTCCCGCACGGCTTACGATTCGGAAAGGATATGGCAGCCATACCGTTAGCAGCTGGACAACGCCGCGCTCAATCATTTGCTCCAGACTGACGATGCTTCTCCCTAGCCTCATGACAGATCTGCCAAACCGCTCCGCCTGGCTTTTAAGCTGTTGGTCGGCCTGCTCCAATGAACTGGCAAAGGCATCGGTAATGCGTTCACTAAACAGCCAGGCAATTATTACTCCGACCGCTACACTAAGCATCGTCAGCACCATGGGCAGCAGCTTCATCGACTCTGATGTAACTTTTTCAAACAGCCATATTTCAAGCTGCATATAATCGACAAGCCAGAGCAGACCAATTGCAATTAAAAGCAATGCTGGCAATATTACAACAGGCAGCATGCCTTTTCCCGTCTGATTGAACTGAGTTTTCCACTGCATCGTAAAATAGATAGTCGTGCCTAATGCAGAGCAGAGCACTACAAGCAACGATACGATGAACCAGCCTGTGCTTGTTCCAGCTATCGTGGCAACTAAAGACTGCTGCATCCAGTAACCGCTCAGTGGCGGTACCCCGATCAGCGTTAAAATCGCTACCAAAAATGCACCGTATACAATAATTGACGATGATTGCATTTTCGCGCCATATATGACGATCAAAGAAAATAAAATCAAGGTGAGCTGAACGATCATATAGCCGTATGCGCCATGACCATACGCAAATACGATTATACCGACCATCATCATGCCGATATAGGACAATGTTTGCTGAGCATCCAACAGCATGCGCACAGTGCACCATACAACAATAATTGCACCCGCGAGCTTGCATAGCCATACCACAGTATCTACTTCAGTAATAATCATATGAAAACGAAGCAATAGGTAGGCAGGAAGCAATGCATTGGCAAAGCAAAACATAACAACTCGCAAAACAGGGCGTTCCGTACCGATATGCTTCATCCAATTGGCATATGGTGAAATACCTGCAATCAATAATGCACTAACGACAAGCGCACCTGCGATAATCTTTTTCATAAATGGTGTAAAGCTTGGTGCAGAGCTGCTAAACACAGTTTCGAGCATCGTAAACTGCAGCGAATGATCAGGCATGTACCAATAAAGTCCAACAAGAGCAACTAAAAATGCAGAAAAGCCTAGCAACTGTGCAGTAACAAAGCGGAATATTGCTTTAGGCACACAGCCGTATACGGGATGCGAAAGCAGCAAATAGACGCTGCAGCTGATCAGAATTGCGCATGTAAAAAAGGTAAGCATATGATCAGCAAGCACAAGTCCACTTACCGCACTTAACAACAATCCGATATAGCCATAAATCGAAGCAATCATCTGCTGCTCCTGCTTGTTATGCAGTAAGAGCAGCAGCAATATATTTAAACTGGCGATCAGCATTAGCAGCCACGAGGATACATTGTTCAGCTCATAACCAATTCGGTAAAAGATATCCCCAATGACTAGCCAATCGAAATCGTAGCTATAATCATCTCTATGTACAGTAGAACGTTCCCAGAGGATGCCTGCAGCCATTACAAAGGCGATCGAGGACAGAAGCAGGCTGCAGCGCGCCATGCCTTTATGGCTGCCCTTGCCAACCGTCAAACCGATCACAAACATAGACAAATATAACAATGGAATGCTCCATACGAGATCTGAAAAACTAGGCAATTACGTTCACCCCATTTTAGTTCAGTCCCCTATATCTTACTATACTTGACTGACTGTAAGCTAGTTCAATTGAAGCAAAGCGTTTTGCAACATGAAAAAGCTGCCTGCCGCAACGACGTCGCAACAGACAGCTAATACAATTAATTGATATGCTTATTATGTGTAACGTTCAGACGATTCATTGCACGCTGAAGAGAAAGCTCTGCTCTGCGGTAATCAATTTCATCGCTCTTGGCAAGCGACAAGCGCTGTGCAGCGCGCTGCTTTGCTGCCTCTGCACGCTCAACATTGATATCCTCAGCTCGTTCTGCGCTTTCTGCAAGAATGACCACTTTATCCTTGCGAACCTCGATAAAGCCGCCGTTTACAGCAATAACATCATCTGAGCCTCCATCACGCTTAATGGTAACAGGAGCAATGCGCAGCGGTGTCACGAGTGGAATATGATTAGGCATAATACCTAGCTGACCTTCCACGCCAGTAACGACCACCATTCTTGCTTGTTCACCATATACCTTGCGTTCAGGCGTTACGATTTCAACTAGAAACGTACTCATGTGGATTCCTCCCGCCCTTCGCTAGACAAGCGTTTTGGCCTTCTCCACGGCTTCCTCGATTGTTCCTACATAGCGGAATGCCTCCTCAGGTAGGTCATCGTGTTTGCCCTCGAGAATTTCTTTAAAGCTGCGCACTGTTTCTTTAACAGGTACGTATTTACCAGCAAGACCTGTAAACGGTTCTGCTACGTGGAATGGCTGAGACAAGAACAATTGAATTTTACGTGCGCGAGCAACGATCAATTTTTGTTCATCGGAAAGCTCATCCATACCCAGGATTGCGATAATATCTTGAAGCTCTTTATACGTTTGAAGAATCTTCTTAACACCTTGCGCTACATTGTAATGCTCTTGACCAAGCACCTCTGGCGTAAGAATACGTGAAGAAGATGCAAGTGGATCTACCGCAGGGAAGATACCCATCTCAGAGATTTTACGCTCAAGGTTAGTCGTTGCATCAAGGTGAGCAAATGTCGTTGCAGGAGCTGGATCCGTATAGTCATCCGCAGGCACGTAAATCGCTTGGATTGACGTAACAGAACCTTTCTTCGTAGATGTAATACGCTCTTGCAGCTGACCCATTTCTGTAGCAAGCGTCGGCTGATAACCAACGGCAGAAGGCATACGGCCTAGCAACGCCGATACCTCGGAACCTGCTTGCGTGAAACGGAAAATGTTATCGATAAACAGAAGAACGTCACGACCTTCTTCATCGCGGAAAAATTCAGCCATTGTCAAGCCTGTAAGGGCAACACGCAGACGCGCACCTGGAGGCTCGTTCATCTGTCCGAATACCATCGCCGTTTTGCTTAGTACGCCGGAATCCTTCATCTCATGGTACAAGTCGTTACCCTCACGAGTACGCTCACCAACACCAGCGAATACGGAAATACCGCCATGCTCCTGGGCGATGTTGTTGATCAATTCCTGGATTGTTACAGTTTTACCAACGCCGGCACCACCGAACAAACCGATTTTACCACCTTTTGCATACGGTGCAAGAAGGTCGATAACTTTAATCCCTGTTTCAAGAATTTCCGATTGTGTAGACAATTCGTCAAAAGTCGGTGCTGGACGATGAATTGGCAGATTTACATCAGATACCACATCACCAGCTTCGTCGATTGGTTTACCTAGAACGTTAAATACACGACCTAGTGTAGGAGCACCTACAGGCACAGTAATTGCTGCGCCAGTATCGATCGCTTCCATTCCGCGAACTAGACCGTCAGTAGAGCTCATTGCTACTGTACGAACTAGATTGTCGCCAAGATGAACGGCAACTTCCAGCGTAAGATCAATGTCTACTCCGCCAGCTTCTGCTTTATGCTTAATCGTAACAGCATTCATAATTTCTGGCAGATTGCCGCGTTCAAATTCCAAATCGACGACCGGACCCATGACGGATACAACGCGTCCTTTTTTCATTGCTTTCCCTCCTGGTTCCTCATATATAGACTTAAGATTGTGCATTAGCTCCCGCAACAATTTCCGTAATCTCCTGCGTAATTGCAGCTTGACGCGCACGGTTGTACGTCAACGTTAAGGAGTTAATCATCTTCGTAGCATTTTTCGTAGCGCTGCCCATTGCCGTCATGCGGGCACCGAATTCACTTGCCTTGCCATCCAGTACTGCACTGTAAATAAGCGTCTCCGCATATTTAGGCAGCAACACCTCTAGCACGCCTTCAGCAGAAGGCTCGTATTCGTAGGAGGATACAGGCGTGTTTTCACTCGAAACGTTTTCCAGCGGCAGCAAGCGAGTTGCTGTCGGAATTTGTGTCAGCGCATTTACGAACTGATTGTAGAAAATATATAGCTCGTCATAAGCCCCTTCAGAGAATTTGCCTACCGCGCTAGCGGCTATCGATTTAATATCGCTGAAAGCAGGAGAATCGGATAAGCCGATAACCTCTTCCAAAATCGGCATATTTCTACGACGGAAATAATCACGGCCTTTACGACCAATGACGTAAATGACATACTCGTCTGCGGACTTATGCTTCTCATTAATTGTCTGCGTTACTTTACGCAAAATATTGGCATTATAACCGCCAGCCAAGCCACGATCCGATGTGATGACCAGATATCCCGTCTTTTTAATTGGACGTGATTCCAGCATCGGATGGCGCACACCCTTTGTGCCAGATGCAATATTGCCCACTACTTCAAGCAGCTTGTCTGCATATGGTCGAGCTGCAACAGCAGCCTCCTGTGCTCTTCTTAGCTTGGAAGCAGCTACCATCTCCATCGCCTTCGTAATTTGGCGCGTGTTTTGTTTACCTTTAATTTCGCGTTTAATCTCACGCATGCCTTTTGCCATTTCATTTCACCCGCCTTTGTTGTCTGGCATCCTGCGCCAAACTTGCTAAAGGGTCTGCACCAGCCTGGCTGGCGCAGACAGTGTTCTCTATCATCTAACCTTGCTGTCCGTACTAGACCTTACTTATACGGAAGCAGCAAAGCTTCTTTTAAACTCATTGATCGCATCGACAAGCGCTTTCTCGTTATCAGCAACAAGATCCTTCGTGTCGCGAATAGAAGCGCCAATTTGCGGATATTTGCTATCCAAGAATGCAAGGAATTCTTGCTCGAAGCGAAGAATATCTTCGATTGCGATCTCATCAAGATGCCCTTTAACCGCAGTGTAAATAGAAATGACCTGCTTCTCTACAGGCATAGGCTGGTTAACGCCTTGCTTCAGGATTTCCATTGTACGAGCACCGCGATTCAGACGCGCTACTGTTGATTTATCAAGGTCAGAACCGAACTGCGAGAACGCTTGAAGCTCACGATAAGCTGCAAGGTCAAGACGCAGCGTACCAGCTACTTTTTTCATCGCTTTGATCTGTGCGGAGCCACCGACACGAGATACGGAAATACCTACGTTTACCGCTGGACGCTGACCAGAGTAGAACAAGTCAGACTCTAGGAAGATCTGTCCGTCTGTAATCGAGATAACGTTAGTTGGGATATATGCAGATACGTCAGAAGCTTGTGTTTCAATAAATGGCAGTGCAGTTAGAGAACCGCCGCCAAGCTTATCACTAAGCTTCGCTGCACGCTCCAACAAGCGAGAGTGCAAGTAGAATACATCCCCTGGATATGCCTCACGACCTGGAGGACGACGAAGCAATAGGGAAAGCTCACGATAAGCTGCAGCTTGCTTGGACAAGTCATCATAAATAACAAGTACGTGCTCGCCTTTGTACATGAAGTACTCACCCATAGAGCAGCCAGCATATGGAGCCAGGTACAATAGTGGAGAAGGCTCGGATGCACTTGCTGTTACAACGATTGTATAATCAAGCGCACCGTGGCGACGCAATGTTTCTACTACGTTCGCTACTGTAGATTGCTTTTGCCCGATTGCAACATAAATACATTTTACGCCAGTACCTTTTTGGTTAATAATGGCGTCGATCGCAATCGTTGTTTTACCTGTTTGACGGTCACCGATGATCAACTCACGTTGACCACGGCCGATTGGTACCATGGAGTCAATCGCTTTAATACCCGTTTGCATTGGCTCATGTACGCTTTTACGGTCAATGACACCTGGAGCAGGTGATTCAATGGCACGGAATTCAGTTGTATTGATTGGTCCTTTGCCATCCACTGGCTGGCCTAGCGAGTTAACAACGCGTCCTAGAAGCGCTTCGCCTACAGGAACCTCCATAATGCGACCAGTACGTTTTACCTGGTCTCCTTCACGAATTTCAGTATATGGGCCTAGAATAACGACGCCGACATTGCTCTCTTCAAGGTTAAGAGCCATACCTACGACACCGTTTGCGAATTCAAGAAGCTCTCCCTGCATCGCATTTTCAAGACCGTGAACACGAGCGATACCGTCACCGACGTTGATAACAGTGCCGACATCCACGACTTGAATTTCAGATTTATATTTTTCAATTTGCTGCTTAATCAGCGTACTAATTTCATCAGGTCTGATACTCAATTCGTTCACCCCTATCTACAGTGCTTTGGAATATAAAGTTTTTTGCAAACGCTCTAGCTTGCCGGCCAAGCTGCCATCGTACAAACGATCGCCGATGCGCACTTGAACGCCGCCTAGAAGCTCTGGATTTACAATTTGCTCTGCAATAATTTTTTTGCCTGTTACTTGTTCGAATTGAGCAGCTACATTTGCCAGCTCCGCATCGGAAAGGCTTCTTGCTGTATAAACCGTCGCCTTAGCCTGTCCCAGAGCATCGCCTGCAATTTTTACATAGCTTTCAAATAGATTCGAAATCAAAGATTGACGTCCGCGCTCAATCATAAGCTGCAATGTGTTATAGACAAGTTCAGACAATTGATCGCCGAAGGATTGCTTCAGCAAATCAATTTTGTTTTGAGGCTGCACGCTTGGCAGCTCAAGAAATTTATTCAACTGCTCATTGTGCGCAAGCGCGTCAACAACAAGCTTTAATTCTAGTTCAACCTGGGATACGACCTTGCCAGCGGCTGCAAGCTCGAACAGCGCTTGTGCGTAGCGCTTCGCTACCACGATGTCGCGGCTCATTTACTTCCAACCTCGTTTAGATACTTATTAACGATCTCTTCTTGAGATTTCTCGTCCACTTGCTTCTCGATAATTTTAGAAGCGATTTGCACAGAAATGCCGCCCACTTCTGTACGAAGCGCGGAGATCGCTTTATTTTTCTCGCTCTCAATATCCTTGAGTGCTTCATCTTTAAGTCTTGTAGCTTCATTTTTCGCAGAAGAAACGATTTCCTCAGCTTGCTTGGAGCTAGTCGCTCTCGCCTGCTCGATAATTGCATACGCTTCTTTGCGCGCCTCATCAAGTGCCGCCTTTTGCTCCGCCATAGACGCTTCTGCTTCTACACGGCTATTGGCTGCAGCATTCATCTGTTCTTGAATAAGCTGTCTGCGCTTCTCCATCACTCCAAACAGTGGACCGAAAGCATATTTGTTCAAGAGCCAGAGAAGAACTAAGAAAGCAATAATAGTAAAGATAGTCGACGATGGGTAAAAACTCATAGCTGCACTCCTTTCCTCCGAATGGTAGACATAATCAAAACAAAGGCGAAGAGGGCAAGCCCTTCCCCGCCATTAGAGGTTCATATTAGCTGAAGAACGCCAAGAAACCGATAACTACGCCAACGATTGGAACTACCTCTACGATACCTGCACCGATAAACATAGTTGTTTGAAGAGCTGATTTTTGCTCTGGTTGACGAGCGATACCTTCAACTGTTTTTGATACGATCATACCATTACCAATACCTGCGCCAATCGCGCCCAAACCTACTGCAATAGCTGCTGCTAATACACTCATTACTGAATCCTCCTCAAAATGGGTAATTTATTTGAAATTGAATTTTTATAACGAACTTTGGATTCGGCTAAGTTATCTCCTCCAAAGCAAGTTGCTTACGTTAATGTGCGTGCTCTTCATCATGAATTGCCGCTTGCGAAATGTACACCATCGTTAATACTGTGAACAGGAAGGCCTGAATCGCACCTACGAAGATACTGAAGCCTTGCCATACCGCCATAAACGGTAGACCCCAAACCTTTAGCATCAGGATGGTTGAAATCAAGATTTCACCCGCCAAAATGTTAGCGTATAGACGCAGTGCCAGCGTGACCGGCTTTGCGACCGTTTCAATCAAGTTGATCGGGAAGAAAATCGGATATGGCTCAAAATAATGCTTGAGGTAATGCTTTCTGTTCCATTTCAAGCCTAGAGAATGCACGATAACGAATACGACAAGCGCCAACCCCGCAGTTACTGAAATATCCGCTGTCGGAGATTTCCACCATGAAATATGGGCGTGTCCATCATGTGCTTCAAGCACCTCTTTCGTAATGCCTAGCCAATGAATTTCGTGATGCGCTTCTGTTATAATCTGGAACGGAAGCCCGAGAAGATTGGCTACGAAAATAAACACGATAAGCGTCATGCCCAAGCTAATAAATTTTTTTGCTTTTTCAAATGGCATCGTACTCGCAATCGTATTGTGCACGAATTCAATGACCCACTCCATAAAGTTCTGCAGTTTGCCCGGGTTTTCCACAGACAGATTGCGAACCGCTAATCGAGCAAGCACAAACACAATGATTGAAGTGACAACAATTGCAATAATAGCTGAAAGGTCAATTTGAATACCATTCAAATCCACTATCGGAAAAATATGCATAAATCAATATCACCCCTTTCCGCTGTTATTTTCTTTCACAGTGTGAATGATAGCTGCCACTAAAAGTAGAAAGGGCATAACCATACTGCCGGATAAAGCAGCCGGAAGATTAATAATGTCTGGATATTGGTAGCCAAACATCGCAAGCAGCAAAACTGTTGCAATCCGATTACCAAAGCCGAGCCCTTTTCTTCTAACGCGAGTTCCTTCCTGAGTGACTGCATCAGTTACGATGCCAACTCTGCGATGCAATAAAAACGCATTCATTCCACTCGCTATCAAGCCTAGCGCTAATCCTAAAGCAACCGCTCTCCACTCGGGAAAGGCTGCGTACATAATTAGCGTTACTGCCAGAAGGTAGAGCATCCAACGTGTTGCTGACTTCATAATTTTATTCATCGGAGCCCTCCAACACCTTCAAAACGACTAAGATTGCTGATCCTATACCGAAAGCAAGTCCAGTCAGAACGCCACCTACTATCCAACCCTTGCTACCAGTCCAATCACTAACATAAGTACCCAACCAATAACCAATTAAAATACAAATGGCGACTTGTACGCCCATTGCACCAATTAAACCAGCAACTACAAGCGGCTGATCTAATTTCCTCTTAGTCATTAGTCAACACTCCTGTCAATCCTCATATATTTTATCGAAGCGGTAGAAGGTTTGTCAATTGAAATTCCGATAAAATCACTGCTGTTAATTGCAGACAACCCTTGTCTGACAAGGGTTGTTGCTTATAAAAAACCGTACAGTGCTACTGTACACTGTATATTCGGGATTTCACCGGAAATTCAATTTAAACTATGAACTTTGTGTGAACGAGTCTGGTCTGTGCTCGATTTTTCCAAAATGATGCAGGATGGCATCAACAATCCGCTCTGACGCGCGTCCATCGCCATATGGGTTGGCAGCCTGGCTCATGCGATTGTACAGTGCAGAGTCAGTCAGCAATGCTTTGGCACGCTCATAAACTCGCTCTTCTTCCGTCCCAACCAGCTCAAGCGTACCCGCTTCAATTCCTTCAGGGCGCTCTGTCGTATCTCGCAATACAAGAGTTGGCACGCCGAACGAAGGCGCTTCCTCCTGCAAGCCGCCGGAGTCGGTCATAATCATATGCGTATGAGGGTAAAAATTATGGAACTCGAACACATCAAGCGGTTCAATTAGACGAATGCGCGGATGTCCGCCCAAAATTTCCTTCGCAGGCTCGCGCACTGCAGGATTAGGATGAACCGCATATACAAACGCAACATCCTCAAACTCGTCAGCAATCCGTTTAACCGCACGGAATATGTTGCGATGCGGCTCGCCTAGCGATTCGCGGCGATGCGCCGTCATCAGCACCATGCGCTTGCCTTTCGCCCAATCAATCACAGGGTGCGCAAAGGAATCATCAACCGTATATTGGAACACATCCGCGGCCGTGTTGCCCGTTACATAAATCGTATCCTCATGCTTGTTTTCCTTGCGCAAATTGCTTGCCGACCAATCTGTCGGAGCAAAATGAATATCGGACAGCACACCAGCAAGCTGACGATTCATTTCCTCCGGATATGGAGACATTTTGTTCCAGGTGCGCAGTCCTGCTTCCACGTGGCCTACTTTAATTTTTTTCAGAAATGCGGCATAGCTCGCAAGGAATGTCGTTTGTGTATCCCCGTGTACAAGCACAATGTCTGGCTTGGCCTCTTCCAGCACAGGGTCCAAACCTTCAATCACTCGAATCGTCGTTTCCGTTAACGTTTGACGATCCTTCATCACATTCAGATCATAGTTCGGCTTAATTTCGAAAAACTCCAAAACCTGATCAAGAATCTCACGGTGCTGTGCCGTAACGCACACAATCGACTCAATCTCATCCTCTCGCTTTTGCAGCTCCAATACCAATGGCGCCATCTTAATAGCCTCAGGTCTCGTCCCAAAAATTGTCATTACCTTTAGTTTAGACAAACTGCTCCACTCCAATTCTACATTCAATCATTAATATTCAAGTACGCATAATTCACGGCTAACGTTCCACAATCAACAAACAGTTCACGACATCGCCCTAAACATCATCAAGTCAAATTTTTGAACATTCAGCGCTCCGGAGCAAAGCATCCTCCAGTCGCTTTTTAAATCGTAATGCTCTTATTTTAATTTTATAGGTTGCATTACGATGTTAAAGGCGACACACTTCGTTTTTCGGATTGCTTTGCTCCTCCGCTGGTGCTTTTTTTGAGTGCACGACCAAGAAGATGGCACGATACTAGAAGGCGAGGAGCGCAGCGTAGGCCATTAGCTACGTGAGCACCGAAGCCTTCGGTAGCGTGTCATATTCGCCATCGAATCCGCTACAACGCAACTACATCGTCATCAAAGTCAAGCTTTTTGAACTACCTCATTCCAATATAGGTTCAAAATATTCGGCTTTCAGGACCAAGAAGATGGCACGATACTAGAAGGCGAGGAGCGCAGCGTAGGCCATTATCTACGTGAGCACCGAAGCCTTCGGTAGCGTGACATATTCGCCGTCGAATCCACTACAACGCACAGCATCGTCATCAAAGTCAAGCTTTTTGAACTACCTCATTCCAATGAGGTTCAAAATATTCGGCTTTCAGGACCAAGAAGATGGCACGATACTAGAAGGCGAGGAGCGCAGCGTAGGCAACAAGCTACGTGAGCACCGCAGTTTTCGCTAGCGTTCAAGATTCGCCGTCGAATCCGCTACAACGCAACTACATCGTCATCAAAGTCAAGCTTTTTGAACTACCTCTAATTGGTGCCGAAAATTCGGTCTCCGGCGTCTCCTAACCCCGGCACAATATAGCCTTTTTCATTCAGGCATTGATCCAGCGCAGCGATGTAAATATCAACGTCAGGATGCGCTTCCTGCACAGCCTTTACTCCCTCTGGCGCAGCGATCACGCACATTAGCTTGATATGCTCGCAGCCCCGCTCCTTCAACGATTGAATGGCCGCAATCGCAGAGCCACCCGTAGCAAGCATTGGATCAACGACGATGAGCAATCTTTCTTGCGCATCTGTTGGTAAATTAATGTAGTATTCTTTAGGCTTTAGCGTTTCATGATCGCGAGCAAGCCCGATATGACCAACCTTGGCAGAAGGAATCATCTTCAATATCCCGTCCACCATTCCTAGACCAGCACGAAGGATAGGCACCAAACCTATCATGCGACCAGATACAATTTTAGCATCGGTAACTGCGACCGGTGTTTCCACCTTAACCGTTTGCAACGGAAGATCTCTAGTAATCTCATAGGCCATAAAGGTGGCAACTTCATCAATGAGCTCACGAAAGTCTTTCGTGTTTGTGTTTTTATCTCGAATGAATGTTAATTTATGCTGAATCATCGGATGATCGCAAATAAATAGTTTACCCATGGTGCCTCCCATTTTCTATAAAGATTCTCATTATTGCTTTCGTAATTGTTATTTAATATTGCTCATAATCCAACTTATTATAGCATTGTAAACCGCTTGTTGCATTATAATTTCCTACACTGACAGCGCGAGTATCTTAGCTCGGCTTTGCTGCAATGGCGCAGCAGAACATTTCTTATAAAGCTTCCTATTATAAATGAAAATTATACCATACTAGGACATGTCAGTCTAAACGATGCCCGCAGCGGACCTATACAAAAAGCCGATCAACTGCATAAACAGATTTGATCGGCTTTTGATTAGTGGTTAAGCATAATGACAGGAAGCAAAATGCTTATCCTTTACTTCCAAAAATTTTGGCACATCAACCTTGCACTTCTCAGTCGCCATCGGACAGCGCGTGTGAAAAGGACAGCCTGAAGGCAAATGAATGGGACTTGGCAAATCGCCGCCAAGCACAATCCGTTCACGCTTTTCCTCGACTTCAGGGTCGGGAATCGGAATTGCCGACATTAAAGCGCGCGTATAAGGATGTCTTGGATCGTTATACAAATCCTCGCTGCGGGCGAGCTCAACAATTTTGCCAAGATACATTACTGCTACACGATCGCTAATATGCTTGACCATCGACAAATCGTGGGCAATAAACAAGTACGTCAAGCCCATGTCACGCTGCAGCTCCTGCAGCAAATTGACAACCTGAGCCTGAATCGATACATCAAGCGCGGAAATCGGCTCATCGGCTATAATAAACTTCGGATCAACAGCCAACGCCCTCGCAATACCGATGCGCTGACGCTGACCGCCTGAAAACTCATGCGGATAGCGCGAAGCATATGCTGAATTCAAATTAACAAGCTCCAGCAGCTGCTCTACTTTCTTTTTGCGCTCCTTGCGGCTGCCGGCCAGCTTATGCACATCAAGCGCTTCACCTATAATATCCATAACCGTCATACGCGGATTAAGTGAAGCATACGGGTCCTGGAATATCATCTGCATGTCGCGGCGAAGCTGCTTCAGCTCAGCGCCCTTCATCTGATATATATTTTTACCATTGAACAGCACTTCACCGTTCGTAGGCTCGTACAGTCGCATCATCGTGCGGCCAGCTGTTGATTTGCCGCAACCGGACTCTCCTACTACACCGACGGTTTCGCCTTGTGCAATCGAGAAGTTAAGATCATTTACCGCTTTAAGAATTTGATTATTGCCTAAATTGAAAAATTTGCTCAAATGGTTAACCTCGATTAATGGCTTGCTCATCACTTAACCTCCCTTTGCGCATAAGGGTGCAGCATCCAGCAGGCAGAGCGGTGTGCAGAATGCTCATCGCCTTCTTCAGCAGCTACAAGATCGGGATCATGTTCGACGCAAATGAGCATCGCCTCCTCACAGCGTGCGCAAAAGCTGCAGCCTTTGGGCGGCGATATCAGGTCCGGCGGCGTGCCATGAATCGGTAAAAGCGGCTCGTCCTTTTTCTGATCGAGGCGCGGAACCGAGCGTAGCAGCCCGCGTGTATACGGATGCTGTGGATTGTTGAAAATTTCGTATTTCGTACCGGTCTCTACAACCTTGCCCGCGTACATCACGATTACGCGATCACATACATCTGCTACGACACCAAGATCATGCGTGATTAAAATAATGGACGTTCCCATTTTCTGCTGCAGATCCTTCATTACCTTCATAATTTGTGCTTGAATCGTTACATCAAGCGCCGTTGTCGGTTCATCGGCAATAAGCAGTGAAGGATTGCAGGCAAGCGCAATCGCGATCATTGCGCGCTGCCGCATACCTCCTGAAAACTGATGCGGATACTGATCGATCCGGCTTTCAGGATTAGGAATGCCAACCAGCTTCAGCATTTCAATCGCACGCATGCGCGCATTGGATCTGCTCATCTTCTCATGCTTGGTCAAGCCTTCTATAATTTGAGTGCCAATCGTTAAGGTTGGATTGAGAGACGTCATCGGATCCTGAAAAATCATTCCGATATCATTGCCGCGAACAGCTTCCATCTCCTTATCGGATTTCTTGAGCAAATCCTCTCCCTTAAAGAGAATTTCCCCGCTCAATTGGGCAGGAGGACTTGGAACTAAGCGCATAAGAGATTGGGCCGTAACACTTTTACCGCAGCCAGATTCACCAACAATTGCTACAGCTTCGCCCTTATTGATATGAAAGTTGACGCCGCGTACCGCCTGGACGACTCCGCCGCGTACATCAAAGTTAACCTTTAAGTCATGAACCTCAAGCAGCTTCTCCATACTTCCACCTCCTAAAGCTTTTCAAATGACTGCTTTGGTGTACTTTCTTGAAATTGCTTCTCTACATTATTTCTTCATCTTCGGATCAAGCGCATCCCGCAATCCGTCCCCGAATATATTAAAGCAAAGCATCGTTAAGCTAATAAGCACAGCAGGAAACAGCATCCGCCATGGATAGACCGTCATCGCTTTTAATGCATCATTAATTAATGTACCAAGCGAGGCTGCTGGCGATTGCACGCCTAAGCCAAGGAAGCTTAGAAAGGCTTCGGCGAAAATTGCCGAAGGCACAGTCATCGTCAAGGTGACGATAATCGGCCCCATCGCATTCGGTATTAAATGCTTAAACATAATACGGCTAGTGCTCGCTCCAATCGTCCGCGCCGCCAGCACATACTCTTGATTTTTAAGCTGCATAACTTGTCCGCGAACAATCCAGGCCATATTAATCCAGCCGGTAATACTAAGCGCCAGTACAATCGTAAACATGCTGGGCTCCATTACAACAATGAGCAGAATGACAAGGAGCATGCTCGGGATCGAGTACATTACTTCACAGAAACGGTTCAGCACCTCATCAACTCGACCACCGTAATAGCCCATAATTCCGCCAATAATTACGCCAAGCGCCAAATCGACCAATGCCGCGTACAAGCCCACCTGCAAGGAAATTCCCGCTCCCATCCATGTTCGCTGAAACATATCGCGGCCCAAAGAATCAGTGCCAAACCAATGCTCTGAGTTTGGAGGAAGATTCGTATTGGCAAGATCATTCGTTTTATAATCGTATGGCGTCATGTACTGGGCTGTAATCGCCAGTAAAGTAATAACGAGCAGTACAACAAGACTGAGCATAGCCAGCTTGTTTTCCTTCAGGCGAATCCATGCATCCTTCCACGCCGATATGCTTTCACGGACAACAAGCTCGCCAGCGTGCTCTGATTTTTTCAGCTTGGCAAATTGCTCCGGCTTTAGCGTTTGCTCTGACATTACGCTCCTCCTCTCCCGCGAATCAATTTAATGCGTGGATCAATAAATCCGTAGGCAATATCGGTAATGAGCCGAGCCAGCATTAAAATAACAGCATAAAATAACGTTAAGCCCATAATGAGCGTATAGTCTCGATTCGTAATACTATTAACAAAATCTTTGCCCAGGCCGCCTATGCCAAAAATCTGCTCTACAATGACCGAGCCTGTAATAATGTTGGCAGTCATCGGCCCTACATAGGTGACGACAGGCATAATCGCATTGCGAAGTGCATGCTTCACAAGAATGACTCTACCAGATAAGCCTTTAGCTCTTGCAGTTTTAATATAATCAGCCGATAAAACCTCAAGCATGCTCGACCTTGTCAGTCTCGCAATAAATGCGGTCGGCAAAAAGGATAGCGCAATAACAGGCAAAACATAGTCAAGCGGTCCATTCAAGCCAGTAACGTTAAACCAGCGAAGCTGGACGCCGAAAAAATATTGCAGGGCAGAAGCGATTACAAAATTTGGAATCGAAACACCCAATACAGCAATAAAAATCGTAAAGCCATCTAAAAACTTGCGATGATTCAATGCTGCGATCAAGCCGAGCAGCACGCCTGCTGCAACCGATACAATCATAGCCAGCAGGCCGAGCTGCACGGAATAGGCAAAGCCGCTTTTTATAACCGTTTCAACGGTCACGTACTGCTGCTTCATTGAGGTGCCAAAATCGAGCTTCAACAGGTTCCCGATGTAATGGACATACTGCTCCCAGACCGGCTTGTCAAAGCCGTATTTCTCCATCAGCATTTGCTGAATCGCTGGCGGAATATTTTTCTCTGATTGAAACGGGTTGCCAGGTATGGCCTTCATTAAGAAGAACGTGGCCGAAGCTAGTACGAAAAGCGAAAGCAGCATATATAAGATCTTCTCGATGACATAGCGAACCAATTGAACCTACACCTCCATAAGAATGCTGAAGAAAGGGATATATGCGTAACAATATGCATATATCCCAATCCGCCTACGCTTTATTGTTCTTGTTCTTCGTAATAGCCGCGGGTGAAAATAATATCGCCTTTAAAGTCGACATACACGCCTTTTACTTCAGGTTTCATTAGATACACATTTGTGTAATAGTAAAGCGGTATGATGGAGTGTGATTCAATCAACAGCTTCTCGGCATCCGCTATTAGTTTGACGCGCTCCTCAGGCTCACTTGTATGATTAATGCGCTCCACTAGCTCATCATATTCAGCATTTGCATAGCCTGTATTGTTGTTGCCGCTCTTGGATGTGAACAAGCTGATGAAAGAAATCGGGTCATTGTAATCAGCACCCCAGCCAGCACGCGCAACTTGATAATTCATTGCATTACGGTTGTCGAGGAATACACCCCATTCTTCATTTCCGATTTGCACATCGATTCCCAAATTATTGCGCCACATATCAACAATCGCTTCAGCAACTTTCAGATGCAGATCATTTGTATTGAATGTGATACTGAAAGCCGGCAGCTGAGTTAGCCCTTCTTCTGCCAGACCCTCAGCCAGCAGTTGCTTCGCCAGTTCCAGATCCTCCTTAAAGTAATCGCCATTTACCTCGTTGCGATACTCGTCCTCTACGCCTTTAATACCTGGAGGTACTAGTCCATAGGCTGGAATTTGGCCGCCAAGTGTTACTTTCTCGGTCAGGTCATTGCGATTGACAGCCAAGGACAACGCTTGACGAACTTTTTTATTTGTAAATGGAGGTTCTGTTGTATTGATCAAATAGTAGTACAAGCTTGCTGTACCTTTAATCTTAAATTCATCAGGGTATTTTTGCTGCAATGATGCAAACTGATCACTTGGCAAGGAGCCTGTTGGGTGACCTGCATAATCCAGCTTCCCTGTTTCGTACATGTTCAGCTCAGAGCTTGAATCGTTAACCATCGTAAACGAAACTTTGCTGAATTTAATTTGATCACGACCGTAATAGGAGTCACTTGGCTCAAGTGTAATCGACGTATTGCGCTTCCAGTCTGTCATCGTAAACGGACCATTCGTAATCATTGTATTTGCTGCCGCTGCGAATGCTTCATTTTCCTTAACAGATTGATGGACAGGGAAGTAAATCGCTGTAGAAAGCAGCGACTCAAAATAAATCGTCGGAGCGACCAAAGTTACAACGAGTGTATGATCATCTTCAGCCTTTACCGCTACATCATCAACCGAGCCCTCTCCTGTATTGTAGGCTTCGGCACCCTCAATATAATAAAGCTGGTACGCATATTGGGATGGCTCTGGAACGAGCAGCGGATCAAGTGCGCGCTTCCAGGAAAACTCAAAATCATGAGCTGTCACTGGATCGCCATTACTCCATTTTGCATCGGAACGAATCTTGAATGTATATGTCTTGCCATCCTCTGAAACATCCCATTTTTCTGCGATGCCTGGCTGTACATCACCATTCTCGTCAAGAATGGTCAAGCCCTCGTAAATGGCATTAATGACGGTGAAGGATACCTGATCAGTCGCTTGAGCTGGATCAAGCGTTGGCGGTTCAGTTGACAAATTAACACGGAATTCATTATTGCTTGCACCGCCTCCGTTTTTGGCTCCAGTTGCACAGCCTGCTGTAAAAATAGCGAATACTAGCACCATTGAAAGAATAGATACCAGTTTTGTTCTCTTCATGCGGATAGTCCCCTTTTCTCATGATGTATAGCGCAATGATGTGGAATCGAGTCTAATGCATAACAAGCTTGTATTCAAAATGAATGAATATTCAAGTGAGCGAATATTTACTTTTGTTGTGCATATTTACAATCCCGTCCAAAAAGACGGAGAGAAATATACCGCTTCTGCAAGCCCACTGTCAAGATGATAAATTTACCGTTGCTCTTCTCTGCCCGACCAGCAAAAAAGCGAAAGTTTTGATAGAACTGAGCTCTGGGCTGCTTTTGTTTTTTGTGAACAACTTTTGAATACAGTTAATGCCATCTAGCATTTGGCATCATAAGAAAATTATAGATTGCCTTCTTTTCCACATATTAACGAATGTGCATTTACTATTTGCATAAAGTAACCACTCTATTCGTATAACAAAAAAGCCAAAGCAAGATCAAAAATGATCTGCTTTGGCTTTTGTTAATCCATTTATTTCATATGGTTATTCGATTAGTATGACAGTCCAGGGTAAATCGGGAATTTCGCAGTTAGCTCACGAACTTTGGTACGAGCTGCATTTTTAACTGCCTCATCCTGAGGGTTTTTAAGTACAGAGGAGATAACCTCTGCAATAACCGTCATCGCAGCTGTATCCATGCCGCGTGCTGTTGCTGCTGGCGTACCAACGCGGATACCGCTAGTAATAAACGGACTTGTCGGATCAAACGGAATCGCATTTTTATTAACTGTAATGCCTACCTCGTCAAGCACATGCTCAGCATCTTTGCCTGTAATGCCTAGATTGCGAGTATCGATCAGCATAAGGTGATTGTCAGTGCCGCCTGATACAAGGTTAATGCCGTTTGCTGTCAACGATTCTGCCAGCACTTTTGCATTGTTTACAACATTGGTTGCATATTGTTTAAACTCATCCTGCAATGCTTCACCGAAAGCAACTGCTTTTGCAGCGATAATATGCATCAATGGACCGCCTTGCGTGCCAGGGAATACCGCTTTGTCAATGGCTGCAGCCCAAGATTTGCGGCACAGAATCATACCGCCGCGAGGACCACGCAATGTTTTATGAGTAGTTGTCGTTACAAAATGCGCATGTGGAACAGGGTTAGGATGCAGACCTGCTGCTACCAGACCAGCAATATGCGCCATGTCAACCATGAACAACGCACCAACTTCATTCGCGATTTGTCCAAGCTTTTCAAAGTCGATAATGCGCGGATATGCACTTGCTCCGGCAACGATTAGACGAGGACGATGCTTGAAGGCAAGCTTGCGAACTTCTTCATAATCAATCGTGAAGGAGTCCTCTTGAACGCCATACGCCACGAAATTGTACAAAAGACCAGATGCATTAACTGGGCTGCCATGGGTTAAATGTCCGCCATGTGCAAGATTCATGCCAAGCACGGTGTCGCCAGGCTTCAATGCCGCCAAATATACAGCCATATTCGCTTGCGCGCCAGAGTGTGGCTGCACGTTGGCATGCTCTGCGCCAAACAATTGTTTAGCGCGGTCACGAGCAATATCCTCAACGATGTCTACATGCTCACAGCCTCCGTAGTAACGTTTGCTCGGATAGCCTTCTGCATACTTGTTCGTAAGCACAGAGCCCATTGCTTCGAGTACTGCCGGACTAACAATATTTTCGGATGCGATCAATTCAATGTTGTCGCGTTGGCGTTGCAGCTCCAGACCTAGCGCCTCTAAAACCTGTGGATCTTGTTTACGTAAATGCTCCATTATAAATCCTCCTCAAAAGCTCTATTTTAGTTTTTATTATTCATATACTGCCCGCTCGCCGCCGATTAGCTTTGGACGGGTAAATGCCAATGTCACGTGTGCGTCGCCTATAGAACGAAGCGAAGCCCGAAACGGCACAACAACCTGTTTTAGATGCATGCCGATAAATGTATCTCCAATATCAATCCCAGCGTCTGCCGCAATGCTTTCAACGAGTGCTGGCTGTTGCAGCTGAGAATAAGCATAAGCTGCCATCGCCCCGCCCGCTTTCGGCACAGGCTTCGCATGAACAAGCGTCAGATTAAGCTGCTCTGCCAGTTCACGCTCTATGACAATTGCGCGATTCAAGTGCTCACAGCACTGAAAAACAGGAATAAACGGATATGTTCTGCTCGCTTGCTGCAAGCCGCTATAGATCGCTTCTGCAATTTCAACTGCTCCCGCTGAGCCAATCCGCTCGCCGGCCACCTCGCTTGTGCTGGCACCGATAATAAGCAGCTTGGGCTTTGTCCATTGACATCTTTCCATCAATTCACAAGTAATTTGCTCTACTTGCTGGGCAATGGTCTCAAGGGAATGCGCCATAGCATTACTCTCCTTTAATAAAGCGCTTTTCAATCTCCATTACTTTGTTAATGCGATTGACATGGCGCTCGCCATTAGAGAATGGAGTTTCCAGCCAAATTTTCACAATATCAAGTGCCAGCCCAGGACCTAGCACGCGCTCGCCTAGCGCCAACACATTGGTATCGTTATGATCGCGTGTAGCGTGAGCCGAAAATGTATCAGAAACAAGGGCGCAACGAATTCCTGCGTGCTTGTTTGCAGCAATTGACATGCCGATGCCGGTGCCGCAGATTAAAATACCACGATCCGCCTTGCCCTCAGCTACAAGGTCGCAAACTGGCAAAGCATAATCAGGGTAGTCTACAGAGGTTTCACAATCACAGCCAAAATCGACAACTTCATGGCCTAATGATTCCAATAACGGCAAAATTTCATTTTTTAAGCGGAAGCCGCCATGATCAGCACTTATCGCAATTTTCAAAGGAAACACCCTTTCGTTCATTTTGTCATAAATACAAGATGCAGATGAGCTTGCATACATACAGTAGTATAACGCTTTTTCGAAAAAAATGAAAAAAGAGCAAGACATGCTTATTAGCACGCTGCTCTTTGCCCAGGCGACCGGCCGTATGCTTCGATGCTCCATCGTGGTTACCCACTCTCGTCGCCAGTTACATCGAAGTCCTTGCATTTATATTTATCATAGCCGATCTGTAGGTAAATATCAATCACCAACAGCTAAATTATGCGAATGACTTAGCTTGATTCGCTGCTGCGAATGGCCAAAAGCTTATCAACCAGCTTGAAAATCGCATCCTCCAGCTCATCCGCACAAGCATCATAAATCGATTGTGATCCGCCAAAGGGATCTGCAATATCAAAGCTTGGCATAGAAAGCTCAAGCTTTTGAGCCCGCTTCCGCTTCTCTTCATCAATAGGCTGTCCTAACAACTGCTGCATTTGCAGCTCTGAGTATAGCTCTTCCAGCTCATTCAGCTTGGCTTGAAGCTGGTCATCCATATATGCATATTCTTTAAGTGTGTACAGCTTATCCATCACTTCCGGGTAGCGACGCATAACCTCACGCTTATGACTTGTTGTCATCGTTAATATAAGATCGGCCCAATGAAGCGCTTCCTCATTCATCGCCACTGAGCTGCCTTGATGCTGGATGCCGCGTCGCTCTAATGCATGCTTGGAATTCGTAGAAACGGGAAGTCCATCAACCGTTGATATGCCAGCTGAACGCACTGCCAAAATTAATCCCTTCTCATGAGCAAGCCCTTTAAGAAACGCCTCAGCCATTGGAGATCGACATGTATTCCCTGTACATAAGAACAAAATTCGCTTCATCCTCGTCAACTCCTTTACGCTCTTATTATACAATAAAGTAAACACCAAATACGACCAGAATTATCCCACCAAGCGTTTCCCCATATTCACCTAAAGTATGACCGACGCGCTTGCCTACAGTTAAACCCAGCATCGCCATAATCGCTCCACAGCATCCAAACAGCAAAACTGTCACCCACAACGGCAAGTGGAACATGCCCAATGTAATGCCGACAGAAAAGGAATCGACGCTTACACTGAAGGCCAGCAGCAATACTCCCCAAAACGTTCGATGGTTCAGCAGTACCGCTTCCTCTGACTTGAAGGAGTTGATCACCATATGCACCCCGAGAATAATAAGCAGCAAGCCGGCTGCAAAGCTGGCCCATTCTCCCAGCACAACACTCATCATTTTGCCCATCAGCATGCCGCCGATCGGCATAATCATATGGAATAGCCCAATAATGATTCCCAGCTTCATAATATGCAGGTAACGAATTCCTTTCAAGCCGATACCTACGCCAAGTGAAAACGCATCGAAGCCAAGCGCGAGTGCAATCATTGTAATTGTCGTAAGCTGTCCAAGCCAAATGTTCATTTCCATCATTCATTATCCCCTTGTCCGATATCCTTGTACAAGCATATGCAGACGCTGAGACAATGTTTACAACTAATTGCATGACACCATTATTTAAACCTCAATAACAGTATGCCCCGCAGCTTTCAAAAGTCTATTCATCAGTGCTGCGCCAATCCCCGCAGCTTCGCTGGCTTCCGACCATATATACTGAATCTGCTGCTCATCAAACTGACGAAGCGCTTGGTATAAGCGGGCCGCGGCCTGCTCCAGCTGATGAATACTGCCAAGGCTAAGCACAAGCGCGGCCTGCTGATAATGACGCTCATGCTCGTCAAAGCGCAGCACTCCACAGCGATCAGTAGCCGCGAAGCGCGCTAGCTGCTGTTCAATATAATGAGCAACAGCTTGAGGCTCGCCCTTGACGATAGCCAGCTTGCCTTGCGGCGCATAATGCGTATATTTCATCCCTGGCGAGCGAGGCGCTTGCTTGCTCTCCAGCTCGCTTTCCATCGTGACAACCGCCTCTGGGCAGCATGCCTGCAGCTGCTCAAGCGTTACTGCGCCAGGGCGCAGCACACGAATCAACTGCTGATCGACAAGCTCGACAACCGTCGATTCAAGCCCTACACCAGTTGCACCTCCATCAACAATGCCGGAAATTTTGCCCTGTAAATCTTCATAGACATGGGCCGCCAAGGTTGGACTTGGGCGCCCGGATGTATTGGCGCTAGGCGCCGCCACAGGCACGCGCGCTTGCCGCATCAGCTCCAGGGCGATTGGGTGATCAGGCATACGAATGCCGACAGTATCAAGCCCGGCTGTGACATAGGAGGACAGCACACCTTGCTTCACAGGCAAAACAATCGTAAGCGGCCCTGGCCAGAACGCATCCATCAGCTTAATGGCAAGCTCACTCACCTGCTGCGCCAGCTGCTCCACCTGCTGAATATCAAAAATATGCACAATTAACGGATTGTCTGCCGGCCGCCCTTTAGCAGAAAAAATACCCTGCACAGCCGCATCATTGGTCGCATCTGCCCCCAGGCCGTAAACCGTTTCTGTAGGAAAAGCGATTTGCTTGCCAGCAGCCAGCCGTTCAGCCGCTTCCGCCAATTGTTTTTGCCAGGCTGGTTCAGCTATATTTATATTCCATACCTTTGTATGAACAGTCACTTCTATCATCCCTCTTCTTCGTTTGCCCTGCTATTATAGCATAACTTGCAGATTTTAAGGGAATGCCCGTCTAACGCAGCAATCTTGATCGTAGTAGTAATGGACAGCACCGACTGAGGGATCAAAGCTGTGGCAGCAAAAAAAGACGAACGCATCAGGTGCATGACCCTATACATTCGTCTTTGTCTAGCAGAGCAGCGCGCAATATCACGCCTGCTGCAGATGAAAGCTGCAATCTTATGCCATTAAGGAACGGAACCAAGCGCCGATATCCTCGAAAATTTCCACAATAAAAAATTTAACCTCAATGTCAGCAGCCTCTTCAACGGCAGCCTCCTGCTGCTTTGCACCAGCTTTATCGGCCTCTGCATCCGCAGCTTGTACCGTTTCTGTCTCGCTGCTTGTCGGTTGTTTCTCAGCAGCTGGCTCCTCAGCTTCTGCAGATACTTTATCTACTCCTGCTGTCGCTTCCCCAGCTACAGTGTCAGCGAAGCATAGTGGAGGGAACAGCACACACCACCAGTTGCGGCCTTCGCCTTTGCCCAGCGTAACAAGCAGCGCCTCGTACATACCGGCAGGATAGACAAGCTGACCATACATTTTCGTTGGAAACTCTACTTGTCCAATTGTCGTAGTAAAGCCATAGTTGTAGCCATTTTGCTCCAATGTAGCAGCAATGACTGCTTGCAGCTCCGCCTCTCGGCTTGCCAGCATCTCTCTTGCTTCTTCAATACTGATTGGCTCACTTACCCAGCTATTCATCGTTTCGACAACCGCATCACGTACAATTGCTTTAATATATTGATCGGAAGGAGAATCGGAATTAGCTAAAATACGCAGACGAATTGACTCCTCTGGAATCGACTCCATATGAAGCGCAGCATCAACCTTTTGAAATTCCCAACTCATTAATAAAACCATTAAAATAAGTGCTACATATCCATAAACCTTACGATAAGAAAAAATAGAATTATTCATAACGACAAGCTCCTCTCGTACATCCGCTAAAATGTACCTGCTTGCGTTCCGGAACGTCTCTATCTATATTATGCCCAGATATGCAACACTCTAAACCTATTAGAGGAAGTTCAAAAAGCTTCGTAGGTGAGTCGACGGCGAATCTTGAACGCTAGCGAAGGGCTTATGCTTTCGATGTATGTTTTCTGCGAAAACATTTGGGGTGCTCACGTAGCTGTTGCCTACGCTGCGCTCCTCGTTTTCTACTAGCGTCCAAGCTTCTTGGTCCTGAAAGCCTTGCTTTTTGAACCTTTATTTGGAACTGGAAAATCAAAAAAACTAGACTTTTTTTATTGCTAGAATGTGACGATCTATTCCGGCATAATCGGTAATGATATCCACCTCATCCCAGGCGCCCATCTCGCGAAGCCAACCGGCTACGATAGCTGGCTGGTGTATGCCCAGTTCAAATGCAACGATACGCGGCTGCTCGCTCAGAAGCTGCAGGCTCGATAGCATTGCACGATACGGGTCCAGGCCGTCAGCTCCACCTACCAATGCAAGATGCGGCTCATACTGCTGCACCTCGCGCTGCAGACCAGCCATATCAGCTTGCGGAATATATGGCGGATTGGATACGAGTATGTCGATTCCCCTGCCATTGTGCTGCAGCCTCTCGCCATCCAGGCAAAACGGCTTAAGCAAATCACCCTCAACCCATTCAATTGTGGAGGAAACCTGATATCGTTCCGCATTGCGCTGTGCTTGAGCCAACGCAGCAGAAGACAAGTCAGAAGCAATGACATGCGACTTTGGCTGCTCAAGCTGCAATGTAATGGAAATCGCTCCGCTACCTGTGCCTACATCAAGTATAGTCAGCGTCTCTTGCGGCCAGTGCTGCCTGATCCGCTGCAATACGGCCTCAACAAGCAGTTCTGTCTCTGGACGCGGAATAAGCACATCCGGCGTAACTGCAAAGGCTCTGCCATAAAACCATGCTTCCCCCGTCATATATTGCAGCGGCTCCCCGCGTCCTTTTCTGGTCAGCAATTCCACCCATTCTTCCAAGTAGTCACTTGGAAAGATTTCCTGCCAGCGCAGCAGGAGCTGGGCTCGATCAAGCTTCAAAACATGCAGCATGAGCAGTTCAGCATTTTCCCGAGCCTCGTCCACCTCCAGCTGGGTCAAATATGAAGTGGCCAGCTCAAGCTGCTGACGCACCGTATAGCCGCCAGTCAGAGAGGCGGCGAGGGTTTTTTCCAACATAGAATATTCACCTTTCTAAGAGTAAGAGGTAGTTCAATAAGCATGGCTTTGATGACGATGTCACTTCTTCGTAGTGAATTCGACGGCGAATATGTCACGCTACCGAAGGCTTCGGTGCTCACGTAGCTATTGGCCTACGCTGCGCTCCTCGCCTTCTAGTATCATGCCATCTTCTTGGTCCTGAAAGCCCTGCTTTTGAACTCTTATTTTATGGGGTAGTTCAAAAAATATGGCTTTGATGACGATGTCACTTCTTCGTAGTGGATTCGACGGCTTTGCATTTCTTGGAGAAAAAGAAAGCGCAAGCCTGAGCGGGACGCTTTGATTGGCCGTCCTGCGAATGGCTTACGCTCGCTTATTATACACCCATTGTTTCTTTTTCCAGCATTTCAGCCTGTTCAGCCAATGTCAATTGGTTGACGATATCATCAATTTCTCCGTTCATTACTGCATCCAGCTTATGAAGTGTCAACCCGATGCGATGGTCAGTAACACGGCTTTGCGGGAAGTTATACGTACGAATGCGCTCGCTGCGGTCACCCGTACCGACCTTGCTTTTGCGCTCACCAGCATACTTCGCTTCTTCTTCCTGACGACGCATATCGTAGATGCGGGCACGGAGTACCTGCAAGGCCTTCATTTTATTGTCATTTTGCGATTTGCCGTCCTGACAGGTTGCCATGATTCCGGTTGGCACGTGAAGCACACGAACCGCAGACTTCGTTGTATTGACAGACTGT
Organism: Paenibacillus montaniterrae; assembly: GCF_018403185.1. Classification (GTDB taxonomy): domain Bacteria; phylum Bacillota; class Bacilli; order Paenibacillales; family Paenibacillaceae; genus Pristimantibacillus; species Pristimantibacillus montaniterrae. Next base: position 23,804 of record NZ_BOSE01000012.1, on the reverse strand, counting down.
CCGCCAGCACCGCTGGAGCAGAACGTGTCAATCCGAATATCTTTATCCAAAATTTCTACCTCAACCTCTTCAACCTCCGGCATTACAGCAACTGTAGAAGTGGAGGTATGAATGCGTCCGCCTGATTCCGTAACCGGAATACGCTGTACGCGATGTGCACCGCTCTCGTACTTCATCTTGCTGTACGCGCCTTTTCCGTTAATCATGAAAATGACCTCTTTAAATCCGCCCAGATCATTTTCCGTATACTCCATCAGCTCGGTTCTCCAGCCTTGAGTGTCAGCGTACTTGGTGTACATACGGTAAAGCTCATAAGCAAACAAAGCAGCCTCATCGCCGCCAGCTGCACCACGAATTTCCACAATGACGTTCTTATCATCATTAGGGTCTTTTGGCAGAAGCAATATACGTACCTTCTCCTCTAGTCCCACTTTGCGCTCGGACAGCTCATCGACTTCCATTTTGACCATTTCGCGCATTTCATCATCCAGCTTCTCGCCCAGCATCTCCTTGGCATCATCCAGCTGCTGGCATACTTGCTTATACTCGGTATAAGCATCATAGGCAGCCTGCAGGTCGGATTGCTCCTTGGAAAGCTCGCGCAATCTTTTCGGATCGCTTGATACATCTGGATCACATAGCAGTTCGCTCAACTTTTCATATCGGTCAGCCAGTGCCTGTAAACGATCTAACACAGTCCTTCACCTCTGTCATTTCCTCAAAATAAGATAATTTATATTATATCATATCCCTTGCCTGCAATGAATCACCGCATGCTGGAAGAAAAGATTAAATTAATTATCCACAAGTTATTATAGTTATTCACAGAATTACCCACAAAAATATAACGAATATACACATCAATTTCATTAGTTATCCACAGTTTAGCCGAAACACTCTATTTATTATACACATGTGGACATCATTTCGCTCCTAAGATAAGCAATTTAAGCAGCCTGTTGTGCACAAGTATAATTAGTACATATTCAAAAGCTCAGCGTTCAAGATTCGACGTCGACTACGCTACAACGCAACTACATTGTCATCAAAGCCCAGCTTTTGAACCTCCTCTTCCAAGCAAAAAAGTGCTTCGTAAGCCTTAAGGTCACGAAGCACTGCATATTACAAATGACAAGCGTTATACGTTGAAGCGGAAGTGCATAACATCTCCGTCTTGCACCACATAATCCTTGCCCTCCAGACGAAGCTGGCCACGCTCGCGCGCAACAGCCATCGAGCCTGCAGCAGCAAGATCCTCATAGGATACAACCTCTGCACGGATAAAACCGCGCTCAAAATCGGTGTGAATGACACCCGCAGCTTGCGGCGCCTTCATGCCTTTGCGAATCGTCCAGGCGCGAACCTCTTGAACTCCTGCTGTAAAATAAGTATATAGCCCAAGCAGCTTATACGCCGCACGAATGAGACGATTCAAGCCCGATTCAGCCAGGCCCAGCTCCTCAAGGAACATCTCCTTGTCTTCGCCTTCCAGCTCAGCAATCTCGGATTCAACCTTGGCGCTAATTGGCACAACCTCTGCACCCTCGCTAGCCGCAAATTCACGAACCAGCTTTACATATTCATTATCATCCGGATTGCTCACATCAGACTCGCTCACATTAGCCGCATATAGCACAGGCTTAAGCGTAAGCAAATGAAGCTCCTTGATCAAGGCAAGCTCATCGTCTGTTAATTCTAGGCTGCGTGCAGGCTTATCATTGTATAACGCTTCCTTAACCCGCTCCAGCACTTCAACCTCTTGCGCAAACTTCTTATCGCCGCTCTTCATATTTTTGCGAGAGCGCTCGATACGACGATCAACGGAGTCGATATCCGCAAGAATCAGCTCCAAATTAATCGTTTGAATATCGCTTAACGGATCAACTTTACCGGAGACATGCGTAATATTTTCATCCTGGAAGCAGCGCACGACATGGACAATCGCATCCACCTCGCGAATATGCGCCAGAAACTTGTTGCCCAAGCCCTCGCCTTTGCTAGCACCGGCAACTAAACCTGCAATATCGACAAATTCAAACGCAGTCGGAACAATATTGTTTGGCTTAACCAGTTCCACCAGCTTATCCAAACGACTGTCTGGTACTTCAACCACACCAACGTTCGGATCAATCGTACAGAAAGGATAATTGGCAGATTCTGCACCAGCCTGTGTAATGGCGTTAAACAATGTGGATTTGCCTACATTCGGCAATCCGACTACTCCACAAGAAAGACCCATACCTTCAACTCCTCAAACAATTTATGATTACGATTTGCCATGCTCTCCTTATCCATAAACGCAACATAACGAAAGCAACGTCCAAATACGCTAGATAACTGCATGTTCATTACTTCAAATTGCCGCAAATTAGCTCGGCAAGATGATCAATCCCCAATTGTACACAGCTTTCGTCATTATACCCTAGCGCCATCAACAATGAAAGAGGCAGCATAAAATAACGATACACATGAAATAAAGCTGTCCCACCGTGAACATTTTCACTTGGGGACAGCTTTATACGTTTCAAGGCCTCGCTTGCTTATTAAGCGTTGGAGATTTTTGTTTTTAGCGCATCTTTGCTTTGAAGACCAACCATTTTATCAACTGGCTGACCGTCTTTGAACAAAATAAGCGTTGGGATACTCATTACGCCAAATTGTGCTGCAAGCTCAGGCTGCTCGTCAACATTGATTTTACCGATTGTTGCTTGACCTTCAAGCTCAGTAGCAAGCTCCTCTACGATTGGAAGCTGCATTTTGCAAGGTCCACACCATGGAGCCCAGAAATCTACAAGAGAAACACCGTTCTCAATTGTTTGGTTAAAATTATCTTTTGTCAATACGACTGCCATTACAATCATCCTTTCGGTCTAAAATATATGATTAAGGGCAAAACCCTGCACACCAAATTGGTGCCTAGCATTCATGGATTTGCTTCAGCACATCACTAATTGTAATATGGCTGAAATGCTCCTCCAGTTTTTTTTCAGCAGTACAAAAAATACCATACATGACAGTATTCATATTGGAGCCAACCATACAATCTGCATCAGGATTGCCTGAGCACCAGCTTGGGATTAACGAGCCCTGAGCCATTACCCGATAAATATCAGCCAAGGTAACGGTATCGGGATCGATCGTCAAGCGGTATCCACCGCCAGAGCCCTCTCTAGTATTGACGAAGCCGCTTCGTCTCATACCGCTCATCACTTTACGGATGCGCGCTGAGTGGGTACCTACGTTATCAGCAATCATTTCGCTACTGGCCATCTTATCTGGTAAGTTTGCCAAATAAACTAAACTATGCACTGCGATTGTAAATTCACTATTCACTTCAGTGGGCCTCCCTGCTTTATACTGTAATAATAAACGTTACAGTTCTTATTGTCAACATCGGCACACGTCTTCCTGCAAAATTAAGTGATTTTCATTACTATTTCCCATTGCGCGCAATAAAATTTATAGGCTAAGTAACAAAAAAGGCTGTCCCATGTCAACCGATGCGTTGATCACAGAACCAGCCTTTGCTAACGATATTCAGCTGCAGCCAAACACATTCTGGCTACGATGTCGGATGAGCAAGATTATGCTCAATTGCCGCCAAAAAGCTATCCATTTCCTCATCGGTCCCGATGCTGACACGAAGGAAATTGTCAATTCGCGGTGAAGCAAAGTAACGCACCAGCACACCTTGCTCACGAAGCACTTCAAACAGCCGCTTCGCAGGGATGACTGGATGAGATATAAAGACGAAATTCGCCTTAGACGGCGTAACAGTAAAACCGAGCTCCTGCAGTCTTGCACGCACACGCTCTCTTGTAGCGACAACCTTGGCAGTCGTTGCGGCAAAATAATGATGGTCTTCAATTGCAGCAACAGAGCCTGCCAAAGCGACTCGATCCAATGTATAAGAATTAAATGAGTTCTTCGTGCGGTTGAGGCCTTCAATCAGCTCCTCCGAGCCAAAGGCAAAGCCTACGCGCAAGCCAGCCAAGGAACGAGACTTCGAAAGCGTCTGCACGACAAGCAAATTCGGATATTGATGAACCAGCCCTGCTGCGGACTCCGCACCAAAATCTACATAGGCCTCGTCAATCAGCACCACCTGCTCAGGATTGCTTTCTACTAGACGACGCACATCGTCAAGCGGCAGTGGAATGGCAGTTGGCGCATTAGGGTTCGGGATCACAATTCCGCCATGCTCGCCTGTATAATGATCTACGTTAATATTGAATTGCTCATCAAGCGGGATCAGCTTGGGCGTAATCCCATAAAATTTGGCATAAACCTTGTAAAAGCTATACGTAATATCAGGGAACAGCACTGGCTTGCCAGGGTCAAAAAATGAGGCAAATGCAAATGCCAAAATTTCATCCGAGCCGTTTCCGACAAAGACCTGCTGCGGTGCCAGACCATGCTTTTTCGCAAGAGCCTGCACAAGCACCTCGCTATTAGGGTCCGGATACAAGCGCAAATCCTCATTAATAGCAGCAGTCATGGCTGCAATTGCCTTTGGCGATGGCGGATACGGATTTTCGTTCGTATTCAGCTTAATATATGCTTTGTCCTTTGGCTGCTCGCCAGGCACATACGGCTCTAGCGAAGCAGTCAGCGGACTCCAAAATTTACTCAAGCGACTCCACTCCTTAACCTTTTCACGTTCCTAAGCCCATCCAAAGCATCCTGTATTAAGCTTTTTTAGGGTCAAATGAGCTTTTCAAAGACACGATGCGATTAAATACAAGCTGTCCGTCCTCGCTTCTTGCGTTATCTACATTGAAATAGCCGTGACGGAAAAATTGGAACTTGGCGCCCGCTTCAACATCCTTCATATTCGGCTCAATAAAGCCACTCACGACACGCATCGAATTTGGATTGATCCGCTCCAGGAAAGGCTTGTCTTTAAGCTCAGGCGACTCCTCGATCAATGGCTCAATCAATCTCAGCTTGGCAGGTACGGCCATAGACGCTTCTACCCAATGAATCGTGCCCTTTACTTTACGGCCAGTGAAGCCGCTACCCGACTTCGTCTCTGGATCATAGGTGCAGCGCAGCTCTACAACTTCTCCCTGCTCATTTTTAATAACCTCGTTACAGACGATAAAGTAGGCATGCTTCAGACGCACCTCGTTGCCCGGGAATAAGCGGAAATATTTGCTTGGCGGGTTTTCCATAAAGTCTTCGCGCTCGATATAAATTTCGCGTGAAAACGGAATTTGGCGAACGCCCATTTCTGGATTTTCCGCATTGATTTCTGCATCCAGCCATTCGATTTGTCCTTCAGGATAGTTCGTAATGACGACCTTGATCGGATCAAGCACCGCCATCGTACGAGGTGCCTTAAGCTTCAAATCCTCACGAATGAAATGCTCCAAATTGCGTTCATCTACAATGCTGTTCGCTTTCGCGACGCCAATTTCGCGGCAGAAGTTGCGGATTGCCTCTGGCGTGTAGCCTTTGCGGCGCATTCCGCTAATGGTCGGCATGCGCGGGTCGTCCCAGCCCTCCACAATGCCTTCGTCTACAAGCATTTTCAAATAACGCTTGCTCATAATTGTATTCGTAATATTTAAACGGGCAAACTCGTATTGATGCGGCGTCGCTTCCATCTCGCATTCCGCAATGACCCAATCATATAAAGGACGATGATCCTCAAACTCCAGCGTACAGATGGAATGTGTAATGCTTTCGATCGCATCGCTGATTGGATGAGCAAAATCATACATCGGATAAATGCACCAAGCGTCGCCAGTACGATGATGATGAGCATGAGCAATGCGGTACAGCACCGGATCGCGCATTGTAATATTAGAGGAGGCCATATCTATTTTTGCACGCAGCACGCGCTCTCCGTCCTTAAATTCACCAGCACGCATGCGCGCAAACAGATCAAGATTTTCTTCCACAGAACGTTCACGATACGGGCTGTTTTGCCCTGGCTCGGTCAAAGTGCCGCGTGTTTCTCTCATTTGCTCGGCCGTAAGATCGCATACATAGGCTTTGCCCTTTTTAATGAGCAGCACAGCACGATTGTACATTTCCTCAAAATAGTCGGAGGCATAGAACAAATTATCCCATTCAAAGCCAAGCCATTTTACATCCTCCATAATGGACTCGACATATTCGGTATCTTCCTTAACGGGATTCGTGTCATCAAAGCGCAAATTCGTTTTCCCTTTAAATTCATCTGCCAGCTCAAAGTTAAGACAGATCGATTTGGCGTGTCCGATATGCAAATAACCGTTTGGCTCAGGAGGGAAACGAGTAATGACCTCTTTCACACGACCTTCCTTCAAATCGTCGACGACGATATTTTTAATAAAATTTGACGCAGCCGATTTCGTCTCATTAGTGTTTTCCATCTTGATCAACCTTTCACACAACGAATATTATCCTCCTATCATACACAAATTTTCATGAAATTACACCCATTTCACCCGCTAAATCTCGTGATTCTTCTTACATTTCTACTACCCTTTTTCACTCATTTTCGAGCGCTTTAGTCAGGCTTTGCTAAAAATCAATTATGAGAGGAAAATGAAAACGATTAAAATCTTCTCACATTTTACACAGAATTCGATTTTCGGTTTAATATATAGCTTGTAACAAGTAAGCCTAACGCCTAATTCTTATAAGCTTTATAAGATGCGGGGGATCCACTCTGGGTGAATTGAACTCTGAATGATGCAAAACATTCAGTAGCTTCATAGGGAACCTTCAACCGAACCCTTCAGCTAACCTCGTCGGCATATTTGGAAGGAGACTTAGATTGTGAAAAAAATTGGCATGATGTTTTTAGCGCTTGCATTATTTCTTACTTTTGCGGCAGGAAGCGCGTCCGCAAGCTCATCGACAATGCTAACCAATATTGATGATGTGAAAGGTACGAAATATAAGTACGGCGGTAATACAACAAGCGGATTTGATTGCTCTGGATTTGTAAGATACATATTTGACAAAATGAATGTCGAACTTCCACGCCGCTCTGCTGATCAAGCTGCAGAAGGCACTAAAGTAGACAAAGAGGATTTGAAGCTTGGGGATCTTGTATTTTTTGATACAAGCGGCAAAAATAATGGCAGCATCTCACATGTTGGCATTTATGTAGGCGATGGAAAATTCGCACATGCTTCTACTTCTAAAGGTGTAACGATTGATTCATTGGATTCTTCTTATTATAAGCCACGTTATGTAACAGCAAGACGCGTATTGTCTGATGATCAATATGCAAAATATGTTGAAGCTAGCAAATAATTTTGAAACCATCAAGAGGCAAGCAGCTTGCGCTATGAGCGCTAGGCAGCTTGCCTCTTTTTAATGCTCTGGTCGCCCTTGATGAGCTGAACAAGCTATGCTGCCTTTAACATAACGATATGCGCCAGCTGCTGTACATATGCATAGCCTGTTCGATTTTTTAAAATAATTTATACTAATGTCCACGCTCCTGCAAATTGCGATTTCCTCCAACAAAAATCATTGCGATCATAAAGCCTAGCATAACCGCTACAAGTGCAGCGACATAATTGACGGTTACGCCAACAGCATAATGATCCATCAGCCATCCTGTCAGCTTTGGCAGCAGCGCACCGCCAATGCCTCCACAAGCGACAAGCAGACTCGTTGTTCGATCAGTCAAGCCTTGAATGCACGCATTAACATAAACAAGGCCGATGCCAAATACGCCTGAGAAGCCTAAGCCGCTTAAAGCTATCATCACATACAATGCCCATGCCTCCTGCAGCAGTACCATGCCGACAAAGGCAAGCACCGCAATAAGCATCGACACGAGCAAATATTTGATATAACCGAATCGATCCGCAAGCATGCCGCATACAAAGCGGCCAATAACCATAAACACCCAAAACAAGCTAAGCATGCTGGCCGCGCTTGATTCAGACAAGCCGCTGCGCTCAATCATAATTGACGGCAAGTAGTGAGACACGCTCATTTCCACACCTACATACAGAAAGAAGAAGATCATCGAAAGCGTTAAAAACGGAATGGCGCGCCGCTCGTATTTCGCAAGCTTGGGAGCCTGCACGTTCTCCTGCTTCGACGGCTGAGAAATAATATTGTCAATCTGCTTTCCGAAGGAAAGGCTAAGCCAAAGCAGCAGCGTTACACCGCTTATGGCGGTTAATATCGGGAAAGACCACTCCCAAATATGATAGCGGATAAGAACAGCTGCAATTAACGGAATAAACAAGGCGCCAAGCCCAAAAAATGTTTCAATGCGGCTCATTGCCGCTGCTTTCTTGTCTTTATACAAATCAATAATAAGAGCACCAACTACAGATTCAATCATACCAAAGCCAAATCCGGCAAATGGAGCGACTACAAGCATCAGCTCCCAAGGCGGCAGCAGGCTGTATACCGCCTCCGCTACCGTTAATGAACCAAAAGCGAGCACAACCGTTAATCGTTTGCCCAGCTTTGTCGATAGCAGCGGACCGAGCAGCACGCCGACCAAAAAGCCAAAAAACTGATTCATAATCCACTGGCCGCCCTGAGCATATGAAATCTCATAGTGCGTAACAATTTGCTCCAGAATCGATCCGCCGATAATATGCGCGATACCGATGACCAGATACGACAGGCATGCCAGCCACAATATTTTTTTCACGTCTCTACACCCTTCTTATGTCATAATTCCACGTTAAGTATTGTTCAAAAAGCTCGGCTTGGTTAAATGAGATGTACTACCCGATACTCCTCATTCGTCTTCACTTCAATCCGATGCAGCAGAGGAACATAGGTTACAAAGCCGCTGCCAACTGCAATTTCATGATGCTCGCCCAAGCCATAAAATACATCATCGGCGAGCGCTTCCAAAACATCGCGCTGCTCCGCTTTATCGAGCTCGTTCCAATCCGCAGCCTCCATTTCGAAAAATAGATAGCTGTCGTCGATTACTGCAATAGCTTCTGTCAGCTCCTGCAAGATCTCACTATATTCACGCGCATGACGCACACCCATTTCAAAATCCTCCTGAAGTTAAAATCAATACTACCTATTATGACACATTCAGACATAAATGTCGTTATTGTATTATGCCCAGCTTTAACTTTTCATAACGATTCTATTAACGTTGCAAATTTACTATAATGTCGTGACATAGATTTGACGATAATAGAATAAAGTAGTTCTATGTCGAAAATGGGTTAATTGAGGTGTAAGATGAAGAATACGACAATTATTGGGGTTATTTTAGGAATCGTAGCTGTAGTTCTCGGGATGGTATTTAAACACGCTAGCTTAACCGCATTTCTTAATCCAGCAGCCTTTATGATCATTATTGTTGGTACAATAGCTGCGGTCACGGTAGCCTTTCCGCTTTCCGAGCTCAAAAAGGTAGGAACGCTATTCAAAATTTTATTTACGGACCGCCCGCTTCCAAAACGGGAAGATTTGATCAAGCAGTTTGTCGAATGGGCTGGTATTACACGTCGTGAAGGTCTTCTTGCACTGGAAGCACGTGTCGATGATATCGAGGATCCTTTCTTGAAGAATGGCATGCGGATGATCATTGATGGCAACGATCAAGACCTTGTTCGTGATGTCCTTCTTGAGGATATTTCGGCAACGGAAGAACGCCACAAAGCTGGCGCCTTAATTTTTACACAAGCAGGCACGTATGCGCCAACACTTGGTGTACTTGGTGCCGTTATCGGTCTAATCGCAGCTTTGGCAGATATGAGCGATATGGACTCTTTGGCTAAAGCAATTTCAGCTGCCTTTATGGCAACGCTGCTTGGTATTTTTACCGGATATGTATTATGGCATCCAATGGCCAACAAGCTAAAACGTCTTTCGAAAGCAGAAATTCAAATCCGTTTGATGATGCTGGAAGGATTGCTGTCTATTCAATCAGGCGTATCCACCATTGCCATCGAACAAAAACTTTCAGTATTCTTAACGCCAACTGAGCGTAAAGCAATGAAAGCGAAGGAGGAAGGAGACGATGAGCAAAAAGCGCAGGCATGAGGAACATGAAGAGCATGTTGACGAATCCTGGCTAGTTCCCTATGCCGATATCCTGACACTGCTGCTTGCCTTATTCATCGTGCTGTATTCTATGAACTCCGTGGATCAGAAGAAGTTCGAGGAGTTGTCCCAAGCCTTCAGTATCGCATTCAGCAGCGGTCAAAGCGTGCTTGATATGCCTTCCATTGTTGAGCGTGGTCCGGATATAAGAACGGAGCTCGGCGGCAAAGAGGATGCCACCGAGCAGGGCATGACAGAGAAGGAGCCGTTATCGGAAGCTGAAATGGAGCAGGTCATTGAGCAAAGTAAAACTGAACTGAATGAGCTGAAGCAGCAGATTGATCAGTATATTGCGGATAACGGATTGACAACTAGCCTGGAAACCTCGCTCAATATGTCGCAGCTGCTCATTACGATTCGTGATAATGCTTTGTTCAATTCGGCTGAGGCTACCGTAAACCGCGAGGGACAGGAGCTGGCAGTAAGCATTGCTGAAATGCTGGAGAACTATCCTGACTTTAATATTGAAATTGCAGGACATACGGACAATAGCCCGATTAGCACTGCTCAATTTCGTTCCAACTGGGATTTGAGCGTCATGCGGGCAGTCCGATTTATGGATATTATGCTGGAAAATGATGCGCTTGATCCAAAGCGGTTCAGCGCGATTGGCTATGGCGAGCACCATCCGGTCGCATCCAACGATACTGCTGAGGGCAAAGCGAAAAATCGGCGCGTTGAGGTTTCAATCGTCCACAACTACGTCGATATGGTGAAGCAGCAAAGCTTGTCTGTCAATGAACAACAAGCAAGCAATTAAGCAAAAGGCGTACGAGCCGCTACAATGGCTCGTACGCCTTTTTGATTTAAGAGGAGTGATAACCGATCTCTCGAAACAAGATGCGCTTCTCGTCCTCTGTGAGGTCTCTCCACTTCCCTTTGGCAAGCTCCCCCAAATGAATATTCATAATCCGCACTCGCTTCAAGCGCAGAACTTTGTAGCCCAAAGCCTCGCACATTCTGCGAATTTGCCGATTGCGCCCTTCTGTTAAAATAATGTTGAAGGTGCTTGTGCCAATTCGTTTAACCTTGCAGGGCAATGTCATGCTTCCCAAAATATAGACGCCCTGCGACATCTCCTGCAAAAAACCAGCCGTTACCGGCTTGTCCACTGTAACGATATATTCCTTTTCATGCTTGCCCTCAGAACGTAAAATCGGATTGACGACATCCCCATCGTTGGTCATCAAAATTAATCCCTCAGAATCCTTATCCAAACGGCCAATTGGAAAAATACGCTCCCGATGACCGACAAAATCAACGATATTGCCTTTAATATGCCGCTCTGTCGTGCTTGTAATGCCCACAGGCTTATGCAAGGCGATATAGACATGCTTCTTTTGCACACCTAACGGACGTCCGTCGATGCGCACATCGTCGCCCAGCTCAGCCTGACTGCCCAGCTCCGCTTTTGTGCCATTGATCGTTACACGCCCGTCTGCAACCAGCTTGTCTGCTTCCCTGCGCGAGCAAATGCCCGTTTCACTAATAAATTTGTTAATTCTCAAAGATGCCACCCCGTAGACTCGCTAATTATAAAACGATCGATCATTTGTATATCCTCTGCTTGGCCCAGGATGCAATCTCACTGCTGCTCACAATACGAAGCGGCTCCTTGCAAAGCAAAGCCAGCTTCATCATAGCTAGTGCAATATCCTTGGCTTCATTAGGCTTATATTTTTTCATTTTACCTTTAAATGCAAAGGATAGCCAACTGCTGAGCCGGGCAGCCAAGGACTCGCCGAACCGAAACTCATGGCGATTGCCAATAATAAGCGAAGGACGCACAATAATCAGCTGCGGCAGCTGCAGCTCCTGCAGCACCCGCTCCGTCATTCCCTTCACCTTGCTGTAAAAAAAGAGCGAGCTTTCGCTTGAGCCCATTGCTGTAACGACCAGCAGCTTGTTAGCATGATGCTTTTTGACGAGCTTGCCCAGCTCCACAACATAGTGATAGTCAACAAGCTTGAATTTCTCCTTGGACTTGGCCTGCTTCATCGTTGTGCCAAGCGTACAGAACACATCAGCACCCTCGAACCATTCCGCTGGGCAGACGTTCAGCTCATCAAATGAAATAAGCTGCTGCTCCAAGCGCGGATGAACAATACTAAGCCTTCTTCGGGCAATGACGATCACTTTGCTGTACTTCTTCTGGTTCAGCAGCAATCGAACCAATTCTTTCCCAACCAATCCTGTCGCGCCAACAACAACTGCCTTCAAAGCTTAATCACACCCTCCATCTGACCGCCTATAGATTGCTGGCCTCTGCATATTGGCGTTCTTCCTGCAATGGAAGCAGCACCCTTACCGTCGTTCCAACATTCACCTGGCTGCTAAGCTCCATTAGTCCCTGATGAGACTGAATAATTTTTTGGCTGACCATAATGCCCAGTCCAGTCCCATTTTCCTTTACCGTAAAAAATGGATCGCCAATTCGCTTCAGCGTTTCCTCATCCATCCCTATCCCTTCATCAGTAATTTGCACACTTACATGAGTAGCAAGACGCGAAATGACGATATGAATTTGACCGCCTTGCGGCATCGCTTCAATCGCATTTTTCAGCAGATTTATAAATACTTGCTTTAACTGGTTCTCCTCACAAGGTATGCGGCAATCATCCTCCGTATAATTGTCCTTAATCGTGACATTGTGCATTAACGCCTCGCTGCTCATAAATACGCTAACTTCACTAATAATATCGCGAATATCCCGGTATTTGAACTTAACGGCTTGCGGCTTCGCCAAAATAAGAAATTCACCCACAATTAAATTAATACGCTCCAGCTCCGAAAGCATAACGCGTACATGGTCAAGATTAAGCTTTTTACTTTGCTCCTGTAGCTGTAAAAAGCCCCGCAACGTGGTTAAAGGATTGCGTATCTCATGGGCTACGCCGGCAGCAAGCTGTCCAACCGTATTGAGCTTTTCCGAGCGGCGCATGAGCTCCTCCATCCGGTGCCTGTGCCGCATATCTCTGCAAATATTGGCGAATCCCGTAATTTCATTGCTGACATCGCGAATTGGACTAATCGTAATGCTTACCGGAATCAACTCGCCGTCTTTCGTCTGACGATACGTTTCAACTGGTTTGATCGTCTGACCGCTTTGCACAAGCTGGAGAAATTCCTCCTCCTCCTGCAGCAAATGATCAGGCACAATCGGATTGCGAACACCAATTAACTGGGCAGTGGAAAAGCCGAACAGCTCCTCAAACGCATGGTTGGCCTGCATAATACAGCCATCAATATCCATTATATATATCGCATCTGGAGAATGATTAATAAATGACTCCATATACATACGCATACGTCTGTTTTCATCAAAGGCATGGCGCAGCTTATTCATGTAAATGCTCAAATTTTGACTCATGGCATTGATTTTAAATGCCAGCGTGCCGAGCTCATCCTTGCTCGTAATCGGAATCGGCCCCTGGAAGCGAACCGAGGATACTTCATTAACCTTCCATATAATATCCTTTAGTGGTCCAAGCATTCTGCCGACAGCCCAGTAGCTAACGACACTTGAAAAGAACAAAATATAGAGCAGTGTCGCAAAAAACAAATTATTATCGTTATCGTAGGTCGCGATGAACATCCGCTTGTCGTACAGCATTACAATTCGTTCCTGACTGGCTGCATTAAAGCGATAGTCACTAATATAATAGCTTTTTTGACGCCCTGCAACATCATGGATTTGAAAAAGCGAATGATCGTCATAATCCACTTTCCCGAGCAGCTCCTCGAACTTTGCCGATTGACCTGCAGATAGCTGTATCTGCTGCGTATCGTGATTAATAATCGCTACGTCTATCAAATACGGCTTGCTGGCCCGCAACAGTTGAAACAGCTCCGATAGCTGCTGATCAGCATTCGGAGCTTCAAACTCAATCTGATGAAACAACTGGTCAGATATCGCGTAAGAGGACTGAGACAGCAGTTCATAATTGGTCTCCTGCTGTGTATATTCCCATAAAAAATGAAACACTACAATTACAAGCAGCAGTAATCCTGTTATAGTTATACTTATCTTATACTTTAAAGACACGGACTCACACCCTTAACCATTTGACTTATCAACAATTTAATAACATACTCCACAATTGCTTGTTAATAAAGTGGATGATATGTGGAGCAAACTGTGGATAAACAAAAGTTATTCACAAAGTTATTCACAGTATGTTAACAAAAGAATGTTTGTTCGATGTATAAATATCATTTTCTGTAGATAAAGGAGAATCCAATGCTTTCGAATCAAGATGAATTTTGGATGAGAGAAGCCATAGCTGAGGCGAAAAAAGCCGAGAGATTAGGAGAAGTTCCAATCGGAGCTGTCGTCGTTAAGGAAGGTGTAATTATCGGTCGGGGTCATAATCTCAGGGAAACGCAGCATAATCCTATCTCTCATGCAGAAATAATCGCCATTCAGCAGGCTAGCCAAGTGTTAGATGCTTGGCGATTGCTAGACTGTACACTGTATGTAACATTAGAGCCATGCCCAATGTGTGCTGGTGCAATTGTGCAATCCCGTATTAAACGTGTAGTGTTTGGAACACATGACCCCAAGGCTGGTTGTGCCGGAACGCTAATGAATTTGTTACAGGAGCCCCGCTTCAATCATGAAACAGAACTCACAGGTAATGTACTGCAGGAAGAGTGTGCTGATTTGCTGACTCAGTTTTTTAGAGCACTTCGTTTACAGCGTAAAAGCCAGCAATTAAATTGAGCTTTTAGATCGATTATGATGAACATCTTGGCAATGCTCGCCATACTGTTTCATCGTTTGCAAAGCAACAATTAGTTGATCCGCTTCTTCACTGATAGCAAGGACGGCAGGGTGTGTGAAGCTTCCTTTTTCCTCTACCAGCGCGTAGAGCTTGTCCCGAAGCGACTGCAGTTGAAGTTCAATCAGTTTTTTTTCCATAGCTCGCTTCGTCCCACCCTCCTTATATATTGTTGTTGCTTAGGTCCATTATAGCGAGATTATAACGTAAAGTTTGTTAGATGTTGTCGATACATAATTACGAATAAAAGTCATTTTACGACAATTATAGTTTTTATCTCTCAAATTATACAGTTTATTCACTTATTTTTACAATACTTAATAAGTCCTATCCTTCCTCATATTGCTTAAAAACAGATTAAAAGTTCACTTTTTCTTTTGGGACGATTAAGCCATGAATAGGCGCTTCGTTTCCGACTAACACTACTATTACATATTTTCTCTCGCATTTCCAATAAATTGTAGATTTCTCGCTAAATTGTAGTATATTTAGAGGAGACAGTCCATATCGTAACATTAGATTGTTATCTTATACGTGGAGGGATTTTGAAATGAATACTCAAGATGAGAGACTGTGGAGCATGCTCGCGCACTTAACCGCGCTCATTGGTTTATTTTTTGCTTCGCTAGGCTTTCTCGGCGGCTTTATAGGTCCACTTATTATTTGGCTGCTTAAAAAGGATCAGTCCCGCGTTATTGCCGAAAATGCCAAGGAAGCATTAAACTTCAACATAACATTCACGATTTATTCGATCATTGCATCTATATTGGTCTTTGTTTTAATTGGTCTGCTGCTGGTCCCGCTCGTAAATGTCGTCTGGATCATTCTAGCCATTATAGCCTCTGTAAAAAGCTATCAAGGGCAATTTTTCCGCTATCCGTTAATTTTCCGCTTTATTAAATAGTGCTTCATAAAGGGCAACCTGTTCAGCACTGCGGTCAAAGTTAATATACCAAAAACGCTCAAGCGTAATAGCTTGAGCGTGTAATTATTAGTAGTGGCGGAGAGAGAGGGATTCGAACCCCCGTGGGCTTGCACCCTAACGGTTTTCAAGACCGCCCCGTTATGACCGCTTCGGTATCTCTCCACAAGATATTTAATTTGCTGACAAGAAAGAGTATAACATAATTGAAAAGGGGTATGCAAGCCCCTTTTCAATATTTTTTAAAAATTATTTTGCAGAAATAACTTCAATGCCGCCCATATATGGACGAAGCACTTTAGGAACGATAATCGAGCCGTCTGCCTGCTGATAATTTTCCAGAATTGCTGCTACAGTACGGCCTAGCGCTAATCCGGAACCGTTTAATGTATGCACAAATTCAGGCTTGCTCTTAGGCTCTGGACGATATTTCAATCCAGCACGTCTCGCCTGGAAGTCCTCAAAGTTGGTGCAGGAGGAAATTTCACGATACGTATTGGCGCTTGGCAGCCATACCTCGATATCATAGGTTTTGGCAGAAGCAAAGCCCATATCCCCCGTACAAAGCGTTATTACCCGGTATGGCAGCTCCAGCAGCTGCAGCACCTTCTCTGCGTCGGCTGTAAGGCTTTCTAGCTCGGCATACGAATCCTCCGGTTTTACAAGCTTTACAAGCTCAACTTTATTGAATTGGTGCTGGCGAATCAAGCCTCTTGTATCGCGTCCAGCAGCGCCTGCTTCAGAACGGAAACACGCACTAAACGCCACAAATTTTGCAGGCAAAGCAGATGCATCCAAAATTTCATCACGCAATATATTCGTTACCGGTACTTCCGCTGTTGGAATTAAGTAATAATCGGTCTCTGCAATTTTGAACAGATCCTCTTCGAATTTTGGCAGCTGGCCTGTCCCGATCAAGCTGTCGCGATTTACGATATATGGTGGCAAAATCTCCTCATAGCCATGCTGATCGCTATGGAGATCCATCATAAAGCTCATAAGCGCACGTTCCAGACGCGCACCTAGTCCGCGATAAAAAACAAAGCGAGAGCCTGTTACTTTGGCAGCCCGTTCAAAATCAAGAATTCGCAGCTCAGCAGCAAGATCATAGTGCGCCTTCGGTTCAAAATCAAATGCCGTCGGTTCGCCTACACGACGCAATTCGACATTTTCATCCTCTGATCCGCCTACTGGCACGGATTCATGCGGAATGTTCGGAATTGCCTGGAGCAGCTCATTAACTTGAACATCAAGCACTCTAAGCTCTTCATCAAGCTCCTTGATGCGATCCCCGACCTCACGCATCTCGGTAATTAAAGCATCGGCATCGCCGCCTGCCTTTTTAATAGCAGCAACTTCCTGCGACACCGTATTGCGGCGGTTTTTAAGCTGCTCTGTATTTTGAATCAGCTCACGGCGCTTTTGATCCAGCTCGGGAAATGGCGCAACTAAATCCAATGAAGCTTGACGATTGCGCAGCGCTTCCTCTACCTTGGCAAAATCGGTGCGCAGCAATTTCACATCTAACATGAGAGTCCCCTTTCTACTATAGAACGGTAGTCAGCTACCGCCCTCTATCCATTCATGCACGTGCTTGTTTGATCATATCTACAAAATAAGCGTGCAGACGAACATCATCAGTCAGCTCGGGATGGAACGAGCATGCCAGCAATGTACCTTGACGTGCCGTTACAATTTCACCATTGTATTCTGACAGCACCTCAACCTCGCTGCCTACTGACTTAATTAACGGTGCACGAATAAATACTGCCGTAATCGGCTCATCAATCCCTTTTACCGGCAATTTTGTTTCGAAGCTTTCACGTTGACGGCCAAACGCGTTGCGAGCAACAGTCATATCCATCAGCTGCAAATGCGCATCCTCTTGTCCTTCAATGCGATCCGCAAGCACAATCAAGCCTGCACATGTACCAAATAACGGCTTGCCTGATTGATGAAAGGAGGTAACAGCCTCCATAAAGCCGTATTTGCGCATCAGCTTGCCGATCGTTGTGCTTTCTCCGCCAGGTATGATTAAACCGTCCAGCTCATCCAGTTGCTCCACCCGCTTTACAGCAACCGCCTCTACTCCTACAGCCTCAAGGCTGCGCATATGCTCTGCTACAGCTCCTTGAAGCGCCAATACTCCGACCTTCATATCCAATACCTCCCCTTTTTCGCAAAGGCCGACCTACCCAGAATACTGGACAGCTCGGCTCTTAGGGTTATCTATTTATTTTTATCACTTTAGTTGACCAACAAACATTAAATACCGCGATCCTGCATGCGTTCTGCAGCGTTCAGCTTCGCAATATCAATACCCTTCATCGGTGTGCCAAGATTTTTCGATACTTCCGCGATAAGCTTGTAATCTTGATAATGTGTAGTTGCTTCCACAATTGCACGGGCAAATTTCTCAGGATTGTCTGATTTAAAAATACCTGAACCTACAAATACACCGTCCGCTCCTAATTCCATCATCAACGCAGCATCGGCAGGAGTTGCAACGCCGCCAGCTGCAAAGTTAACGACTGGAAGCTTGCCTGTTTCATGAACACCAAGCAGCAAATCGTACGGAACGCCTAGAACTTTAGCTTCATTGTAAAGCTCGTCCTTCGACAAATTTTGCACCTTGCGGATTTGACCGTTAATGAGACGAAGATGGCGAACAGCCTCTACGATATTTCCTGTTCCTGGCTCACCCTTCGTACGCAGCATTGCCGCACCTTCTTGAATACGGCGCAGCGCTTCACCAAGGTCTTTGGCACCACATACGAATGGCACTGTAAATTCATTTTTGCTAATGTGGAAAATTTCATCGGCTGGCGTCAGCACTTCGCTTTCATCGATGTAGTCTACGCCCATAGCCTCTAGCACTTTAGCCTCTACAATATGTCCGATGCGGGCTTTTGCCATAACTGGAATAGAAACAGCCTTCATCACTTCTTCTACAATTGTAGGATCAGCCATACGAGCTACACCGCCAGCAGCGCGAATATCAGACGGTACACGCTCCAACGCCATTACTGCTGTAGCACCTGCAGCTTCAGCAATTTTAGCTTGCTCGGCGTTCATAACGTCCATAATAACGCCGCCTTTTTGCATTTCAGCCATACCACTTTTTACACGAAAAGTACCTGTTTCCATTAGTTCGTCTCCTCCTAAATTACGCATCTAACGAGATGATCTCCGTTATTACTCTAAGCATTGATTTTACAGGAATGAAGGCACTTCGACAAGCCCCTATTTCCATGTAATTCACTCGGATTAAAAGATATTTAGAATGCTATCGAAGAGTCCGGCGAAAAAGTCGCCAATTCCTCTAAAAAACAGCTTGAACCAGGATGCTTTTGCTGCATCTGCGGTCGTAATCAGATCAACCTGATATTGCAGCTCCTTGCCTTTATGGTCGATAAATTTATACGTTAGCGTCCCTGCCTTCGTCCCTGCAGGAATTGGCGCTACAAGCTCGTCCTCGCTTATAATATCAGCACTGACCAACTCAAGCTCTGCTTGCTTTCCTTTGCTTGTCAATACTGTAACATCCTTATTGGTAACGACAGGAATGCTTTTATCGACGCCTTTCTTTATTTTAACCGTTTCATAGCCTGCTACTTCACTTTTTGGAGAAATTAATGTCTGTTTTTCAAAAGTAGCAAAAGCATAGTTGTACAGCGTTGCGGTTTCCTGGAAACGAGCATCCTTAGAGCGCGTATCCATAACTACGCTAATATAGCGCAGCCCATCGCGCTGAACCGTTCCTGCAAAGTTATAGCCGGCTGCTCTAATAAAGCCAGTTTTCAAGCCGTCTACGCCTTCATAGGCCAAATGCTTCAGCCCAGACTTGTTAACGTTCGTTCCGAGCATATAGTTGAAGTTAATCATTGGCGCATCGTCGCGCTCGCGAAACTTATATTCTTGCAGGCCCGAGTATTTGAGGAAATCCGGATATTCCTGCAAAATGTTGCGAGCCAAGGTCGCTACATCGCGTGCAGACATCATGGTCGTATCCTCAAGACCTGTTACACTTGTAAATACAGCGGACGTAAGCCCCATTTGCTCAGCTGTCTCATTCATGCGATCAACAAATGCCTGAATGCTGCCTTCAACCGCGATTGCCAATGCCTTCGTAGCATCGTTCGCTGAGCCTACAGCCATCGCAATGTACAGATCCTCTACAGTATGCTGATCTCCAGCTGCCAAATAAATTTGTGACTCTGACGGGTCAGTATCTGCTGCTTCAGGTGTTACCGTAATGACTTCATCCCAGGTTAAACGCCCATTGCCAATTTCCTGCATTACGATATATTCCGTCATCAGCTTTGTCATGCTTGCAATAGGCAACGACTCATCAGGATTTACTTCATACAGCACTTGTCCGGTTTCAAATTCAATTAGTATCGCTGATTTTACTTGCAGCCCAAGCTCATTTTCAGTACTTGGTCGGTTATCATAGCCGACTGCTCCAGCTCGCCCAGCACTTGTTGCAAACGAGGTGACAAGCAAAACCACACATAACATAATGATCGATAATAATCGAACTTTCCCCATTGTTTTCAACACCTTTATTCCCCATTTCCCGTTGGATTGTCCAACTGTTATTGTAACATATTCAATTGGCTAGTTAAACTTTTTGCTATAGTCTCATATTCCCATTTAATGCAGCAGCACAAAGTAAAAAAAGCCAAAGATTGGCTATCGTCAGCAGATAAGCAATCTTTGGCTTTACATCGATTATAGAGAGTAATTAGGCGCTTCTTTCGTAATTTGTACGTCGTGTGGATGGCTTTCACGAAGGCCTGCACCTGTAATTCTAATAAACTGCGTATCGTTTCTCAGCTCTTCTAAAGTAGCAGTTCCGCAATACCCCATACCAGAACGCAAGCCGCCGATTAATTGATGCACCGTATCAGCAAGCGGCCCTTTGTAAGCAACGCGACCTTCAATGCCTTCTGGAACAAGCTTGCTTTCATTTTCTTGGAAATAACGATCCTTGCTGCCAGCCTTCATAGCTGCAAGAGAGCCCATACCGCGATATACTTTGTAGCTGCGGCCTTGGAAAATTTCCGTTTCACCAGGGCTTTCAGCTGTTCCGGCAAACAAGCTTCCGATCATAATTGCACTTGCGCCGGCAGCGATTGATTTGGTAATATCGCCAGAATATTTTATTCCGCCATCTGCAATAATTGGAACGTCATATTGGCGTGCAACCGATGCACAATCATAGATCGCGGTAATTTGTGGAACACCGATCCCTGCAATGACGCGAGTTGTACAGATCGAGCCTGGACCAATACCTACCTTAACGACTGAAGCGCCTGCTTCAATCAGGTCGCGGGTTGCTTCACCAGTTGCTACGTTACCAGCAATAATCGTCAAATCAGGATAGTTGTTTCTCAGCTCTCTAACTGCGTTCAAAATGTTAGCGGAATGACCATGTGCGGAATCGACTACGATCACGTCTACTCCTGCGGCTACTAGTGCCGCTGCACGCTCTTGAGTATCCTTGGAAATACCGATAGCAGCTCCGCATAGCAAACGGCCTTGACTATCTTTTGCCGCATTCGGGAATTGAATCGCTTTTTCAATATCTTTAATGGTAATAAGACCCTTTAAGGTGTTTTCTTCATCAACAATTGGCAGCTTTTCAATTTTGTGCTGCTGCAATAAAATTTCTGCTTCCTGCAGCGTTGTACCTACAGGTGCAGTAACGAGATGATCATGTGTCATAACTTCTTTAATTTTAATGGAGTAATCATGAACAAAGCGGAGGTCGCGGTTAGTCAATATACCGACTAGCTTTTGGTTTTCATCGACAATAGGCACGCCAGAAATCCGATATTTGCCCATTAGCTCTTCCGCATCGTATACATGATGCTCAGGTGTTAATGAGAATGGATTCGTGATAACGCCACTTTCCGAACGCTTAACTCGATCAACCTCTTCAGATTGCTGTGCGATCGTCATATTTTTATGAATGATACCAACTCCGCCTTCACGAGCGATCGCGATCGCCAAAGCAGACTCCGTAACAGTATCCATTCCAGCACTAATCAATGGAATATTCAGCTTTACAGTATCGCTCAAACGAATCGATACATCAACATCTCTTGGCAGCACTTCAGATTTGCGCGGAACAAGCAATACGTCGTCAAACGTCAGCCCTTCTTTAGCGAATTTATTTTCCCACACGAGTATGTTCCTCCCTTATTTTTATATGTCTCTCACGTATATTATTGCAATATTATCACTTGAGTTAGGGGCTGTCAATGCGCTACAAAGCATCTAAAATGCAGATTTTAAGCTATTAATAAAAGACGAAATGTTCAATATATTAGAAAAAATCTGTTAAATACGTCGTTTGTGCATTAATTCGGTTTTGCAAGCGTTTCATTGTAAGCTGATCGCCTTCAGCTTTGCCAAATCGCACTAATGTATCCCAGGTTTGGTAATTTAATAGCCAAGCTGTTAAAGCACCGACAGAAATAGTAATATTTGCTTGTGCAAATTGATCCTCTTGTTTTATTGTTGCACTTCCGTCTGATGCTATGCACAGCTCAAAAATTCCGTTGTTCCAAGCCGCATGTTCATCAACTACCTTAATGCGGTATTGCTCTGTTTCATGTGCGGGAGCTGGAGTAAATGAATACTGAGCAATAAATGCAGCAACATCAACGATTCTGGCCATAAAGTAAGGCGTAATGTCATGCTTAATTCTTGGATTATCAAGGCCAAAGATGAATTGATCATTCACAGGCGCTTTCCACTTTACCTGTTCTACCATTGAATCATGCTGCGCGATAAAACGAAGCAAGCCTTGCTCTGCTTCATAGCTCAGTGCAACAAACTCATGAATATTCATTTGACGATTAACAGCTTCATAAATTAGATAGCCCTGCAGCTGTCCTTGCTCATCCTCATAAACACTATAGACCGCATTCTGTTTAGCGACGCGATCCTTCCACCAGTTTTCAGAACGTTGAAGCATTCCGTTGTATTGCTTGGCATACTGATCATAGATATGCTGCAGCGGCTGCCAATCAGCAATTCGATAGACGGTTCCCGCCTGCTCGTTTCGCTGCTGACCTCTTAATATTGCCGACAGCTGCTCCGAGCCAATCTCATAGCTTTTATATTCAATAAAGCTTTCCCAGCCGAATTTACGGTAAAAAGCAAAGGAAAACGGATGGAGCATAGAAATAGCTTGCTGCTTCTCTTTCATACGAACAAGCAGCTCTGACAACAACTTCGCAACATAACCATGCCGACGGTGCTCAGGCCACGTACTAACTCCAGCAATACCGCCCATGCTAAACGGCTTTCCAGCTATATACACATACAAGTCAAGCAAGGTTGCCTGTGCGCATAGCTCGTTGCCCTTCATAACACCCAATACCATCTGTCCGTCGCGCAAAAAAGTTTTTCTTCTTTCTTCAAGCTGCTCCGGTGTAAGCGAATATTGAAAAGCAAATGATGATAGTTCCATGCTTTGTTCGAAATGTTCAGACGCCAAAGGTTTAATAACCGTATTCATTGTATAACCTCCTTCAATATTTAGCAGATTATACAGCAACTGACGAACAAGTTGCAAATAAAATCATTCCATCTTGCTGATCACCCACGCTTTAAGCACAAAAAAAGAGCCTACTGCAAAAGCAGCAGACTCTTCTTGCGCTTGGCGATGTCCTACTCTCCCAGGACCCTGCGGTCCAAGTACCATCGGCGCTGAAAGGCTTAACGGTCGTGTTCGAGATGGGTACGCGTGGTTCCCTTTCGCCATTACCACCAAACGTTGCGGGCTTGCACCCTCAAAACTGGATAGGAAAGCTTGATTCATCGTGCGATCGATGTTTGTTTACCCAGTGGTTACTGGGGTCCCCGCAAAGTACTCGGAATCTCCGTCGAAGCCATTGCTTCACTTTGTGGGGTACTTTAGGATAAGCCCTCGACCGATTAGTACTGGTCAGCTCCATGCATTGCTGCACTTCCACCCCCAGCCTATCAACCTCGTCGTCTTCAAGGGGTCTTACTAGTTGGGAAATCTCATCTTGAGGGGG
>NZ_BOSE01000011.1 GCF_018403185.1 Paenibacillus montaniterrae | reverse complement strand
GTACGCCGTTTTGCAACACTTATTTCTGAATTTTGGCCGTCGCAGCTTGCTATGTATTGGTGGCCCGTTTATTCAAGGAAAGATTCTCACCATTACCAGTTAATCTCGTGAACTGCATAAGTCATGTCATATAGTAATTAGATCCGTATTTTTCTAGCACATAATCTTTTAGTTGGTTCTTCATTTTATAACGCGTAACAGGATTTCCAAAAAATAAAATTATAATTGCAGTAGCAATGAACAGTAGAATTAATGAAGTTTTAATAAGCTGTTTTTTTGTCATCAATTATCTCCTTGATTTTGTATAATTAATTTACTGTTCTTTAATATAAAGTTTAATGGAATGTTTCATGGTAAGTGAACAAGATGAACAGATATCGCCTGCCATCTGAACAAGGGACCTCGGTAATGTCCGCTAACCACTTTTGGTTGTAGCTGGTCGTGATCTCGCGTTGTAACAGTGCTAGCAGAATATGCTGAACACCGTAAATTCGGGATTGTTTAACGGAGAGATCGTAGGCTTTGCTGGACGACAACCTGCGCAAAGAGCTCTGCATCCAAGCTTTCGAGAACGCTCTAAAGCAAGAAATGCTCGCGGCATGATTTTTCACAGCGATCGAGGCAGCCCGATTCACGAGTCATGCTTTTCGGGAGAGTCTAGCTAAACGTGATGCCATTCAGAGCATAAGTCGTACAGGGCGTTGCTTTAGACTTACGATCCTCCGTAGATGTTCAATTCAATTGGATTTCTACTGTAACTGAGTCTTTAACCCAAAAGACGTATACCCCTAGTTTTTTCAAAGCGTACTCAATCTCTCCAACAACTTTACGATGTCCATTATTATCGGGAAGTGCAATAGTAATACCATGCCTGCTTGAGTCTATTTTTAGAAATTAGTTTAGATGCTGCGAGAAATGCTTTACCGATATGATTCTTGATCTAATTCTGGTCGAAAGGTTTGCCAAAACGATTGGATGACCTTAAAGTACTCGTCTCACCTTTAGCTTCGATCAGTAAGGTGAAGCCATCCCTCACCGCAATAATATCAATTCCTGGCTCCGAAGTATGTTGGATTTCAAATTCCATTCGTTCGAGCCTGCGATTACATCATTTTCGGTCAGCATCGGCTTCTATGACCTTTCACTACTAATCTTAGAATCAACATATTGTAACAGCGTTCGAATCGAGTTGATGACTAAAATTGCTTCTGGTTCATCAAGTAGTTCTTCATTAGGATGGGCAATAGTTGCCCGATTCCGTATTGGATTTAAAGCATCAATAACAGTAGAGTGTGCACGAAGAACTTTCATAATATCATCACTTCGTGTCCCTAAATCACTAAATGCTGAATGATTCTCACGAAGAAGTTTAAACAATTCAGTAATGCTTGCATCTCGACCAACTTCCATTCCAGATTTCGCGCAAACTGCCCGAAGATACCCGTGCAAAGCAGTATGCATTCGATCAACCCCACTAACGGCTCCTCTTGATGTAATTAACTCAGAAGCATCAGCCAACGCTGCTGATACAATGTCACTAGTGGTCTGCAAAGCAGGTAAGGACACAGCTCCTCTTGATAAAAGCTCACTAGCCCAACCGACAATTTCATCATATTTTTCTTGTGTGCGAATATCAGCCGATCCTACAGGGTAGCGCTCTAATATCCCATTAAGAATTTTAGCTTGTATTTCTGGAGAACTCATTTTAAGTATATTTATGAACCTTTCTCGGGTTGTTCCCGGAAGATTGTTCGGATTAAAATCCAAATCCAAGTCCGTATAGAATCGATGATGCGTGCGATATGAAAAGTCACCCAAATAGCCTCCAGATACCCCAATATATCCATACACCAGTTTGTTAATATGCCTATCCTTTAACCCACTTCCTCTACCACTGTCGTTAACTGGATCGGTTAATTCTAGCTCAACTCCAACATGACCAATATACGGTCCAATTTCTGTGATTACATCTGCGATACTCTTGAAATCTGTCTTGTCTGCATTTAATCTCAAGTCCTCATAAAGTTCCAATGGAACATTTGCACTTAAGACATAAATATCATCTTCAAAACCATTACTTAAAGCATCATAAATTCGAAACGGGATCTTATCCAGATAATCGGCTGCTCTGATATTTCCCCGAGCAATAAGCAGCTTTTTGGCATTATACTTTATTTTAGAATAGTGCTGGTTCTCGTGAGAGACACCAGAAATCATAAATCCATAACTTCTACGAGGACTGTACAATATTAACATTGAGACTATTCCTTTCAAAAGAATTGATACACATTTAGAGAAATATATCAGCCTTAACCCCTCATTTACAATTCGACAAAAGACACCACTTTCCCTGCGATCACCAGCCTTGAACATTCACTACTCAGAAGCACCATTAGATTAAAATCCATGTATCAAATAATTAAAGGCAGAATAAAACTCGATAGACGAGTCCTAAACTGCCGTTTTATAAGTCATTATTAATAGTTCTTCTTCTTAATTACTTCCAACGTACTGTCTATAATATTGTCATAGTGAAGAAGCCTGATCTTTTGCTCCTCAAGATGCTCTCGTCTTATTCTACGTGTCGTGTCATTTAAATCTTCTCGTCTGCCAGCAATTACAGCATAGTGACAGCGAGTGGGATCAAAAGAGTAAAACTCATCAGGTAGCTACCTATCAGGATGTTTATACTCTTTTATGGTGCTTGTAAACGTTGAGAAATTTCCATTGAGCCAGTTTCTCCAATCCTTAACTTGCTTGATACCTTTCCTAAAAGCATTACCAAGTTCACCATCAGCCAACGTAATCTGCTTTACAGGATGTTCAAGCTCGACGAATAAAAAAGAGTATCCGTCCGAATTACGCCCAACCAACAAATAGTCCACTTTATAGGTTGAACTCAGTTGAAATTCTGGGAATATGCACGCTTCGTGATGTCCAAAGTCATAATAATTTAATACTGAACCAATAACATAAAATGCTTCGGCTTCTTTAATAAATCTTGCAATGTCACGTTCATCGGATATTGAACCTTCATCTAGCTTCTTTAATAATTGGTTCAAGACAGACTTCACATTATCTTCATTCTCCAAATCAACAATATCAAGATAATTGTTTGGGATAGGCTCAAATAATGTCTCGCTGCTTTGGGATATTCCCTGAATAGATTTACTCTTATATCTAACCCCCCAAGCTTATGAACCTTCTCTTTTTCTAATATTCTTGCATATTCAATTTTCTCGTCAGTATTTAGTGCAGTAAAATCCCTTTCATATGCCCTCACTTCCAACATCCTCCGTAGATTTCAGTTTTACTTACTCCGAAATCCATCCGGTGACATACCGGACTTGCAGTTGATCGACGAGCTGCATGATGGCGGTCATTAAGACTGAGCCGTATCCGAGGCTAACTCGCTTGCCTTCAATTCGGATGTCCGCGATCTTCGTGAGCTTAGAGTCAGGATAAACAATTAGGAAAGCGTTCGAGTCAGGCATCAATACCCCTTTGGGAGTTGTAGTCTTGATACGCAAGTGAATATCTTGATCATCCAGACCGTCATGGTGGAACAGGCGATAAATCATGACCGTCTCGCCATGACGCGTCTGATCAACATGGATTACCTTATGACCTTCTTTCTCTATACTGGCGGTCTGCCACTGAACCTCATAGTAGATGTCACCTTTACGCTTTAATGGGATCGGTTTATGCTCACGCTTGAGAGGTCGGAGAGGGGATCTCCAAATCCAAATAAATTTTTGAACATGTTGCATGACACCTTCTTTACTTCATCGACAAATTGATTATTACAAATTTCGCCATGTGTTGTGTCAAAATGGAGTTGTCAAGAAAAGTGCAGTTCGAAAACACACTCATGCAGAAACCCTCATTGTCTGCGCTGCCTTTGACAACATTCTCTCTCGATAAATAACTGGCGGCCAGCCTCCTGGATTAGAGGTATAGATCCGCTGTCTGTTGTAGTAGACCATGATGTATCTGAAGATGATCGATTTCATCTCGACCATCGGATAGCGCTCTGTGTTGAGCTTGTACAGCTTCTCTTTCTTTAGCGTAGCAAAAAAGCTTTCCATCCTTGCGTTGTCATAGCAACGCCCTGCACTACTCATGCTCTGAATGGCATCCCGTTTAGCTAGACTTTCTCGAAAAGCATGACTCGTGAATTGACTGCCTCGATCGCTGTGAAAAATCATGCCCCGAGCATTTCTTGCTTTACAGGCGTTCTCGAAGGCTTGGATGCAGAGCTCTTTGCGCATGTTGTCATCCATGGCAAAGCCTACGATCTCTCCGTTAAAACAATCTAGTACGGCAGACAGATATAGCTTGCCATCTGAACAAGGGATCTCCGTCATATCCGCTAACCACTTTTGGTTGGGTGCTGAGGATTTGAAGTCTCTCTGGATCAGGTTCTCGCTCTTTTGAGCTGTGGCATCCTCGCGTGTAAGGCCGTTTGGATGACGCTTGGCTTTTTTCAGCAGGCCATTCTTCTTCATGATGCGGTAGACGGTGCTGTAGCTGGTCGTGATCTCGCGTTGTGACAGCGCCAGCAGCATACGCTGAACACCGTAATTGAAGTTGTCTTTATGCTCTCCCATGATGTCGTTGATTTTGACCAGAAGAAGGTGCAGCCGCTCCTGTTTGAGTGAGGGCTTCAGGCTACGGTAATAGCCCGATTCACTGACAGTAAGTACGTGGCACATCCCCTTGACGGTCCATTGATTCCGTCGTTCACGGATGTAGGCATAAAGCTGGCAGGTCTTTACCGCTTCCGGTCTTTTGCGAAAAAACCGAGTGCATCCTTCAGTATTTCATTTACACGGCGCAACTCGACGATTTCTTTTTCTAATTCCATTTCGCGTGTGGTTTTATTGGCAGTGGCATAAGCATGTCCGCTCCCAATGTGCGCTTCTTCGCCATGCAGGTTTTTTCGCTTTCTCCATTCCTGCAAGGTGTAGTAGGATATGCCTAACTGCTCAGCAGCTTTCTTTGGTCCAACCTCATGACTTAATCTTACGGCTTCTTCCTTAAATGCTTTGTCATATCTTTTCATTCGCGTTCAACTCCCTCGTTAGTTTTCATTTTATTTCATATGAGGGGGTTTTGCGACTGCATTTTTATCGTAGCACTCCACATTACGATTCCTCTTAATACTATTCAATTATTTCATCAAATGTGATTCCATTCAATTTTGCAGTCTCCACTTTAAATAAATCCAAGACTCTTTTTTGATCTAAATCATGTATTTGTGAATATGTGACTGCCCCGCGATATATCAATCTAATAAGCTCAAGATAATGTAGATGTATACTCACTCCCTCTTCATTATCATTAAAGTAATTGTACAGATTCACTGCAGGTTGTAACAAAGTTTGCCTCAAACCTTGATTAATGTTCATTATCTTTATACTCGATCTATCCAAAACTTCAAATGCCCAAACTGTCCAATTCACCTCATAGAGTTTATCTTCTTCACTCACTATACTTAGCTTCGTTTTATTCTCTGTACTTAACAGGTCATAAAACTCTTGTTTACATAACAAACGTGGTCCTTTTATACGTAAATTTTCTAGTTTGACAGCTTGAAGATACGCTTGTCCAGTTACATTTAATCCATATTGCTTTGCTTCACCATTATATATCTGAAGTTCGGGACTAAATATAGCTTCTCCTACTGCAATCCCGCCCCGAAACAATATCGGAAATGCCCCACCCACCTTCTCAGTAAAAATTCCTGTTTCTAGATTACCATAATATCTTTTTTTGCTGGTATTGATATCAGTTATTGGTTTTCTAAATGGTTCATTTGATTCAATAAATGCGCTTGATATAAAATAGCATAATTGATTCAAGAAAATGTTAGGGTCATCCGCACCAATTATAAGCGAATCACTAATACTAATCATATTGGTAAATGAATTCACTTCTTGCATTCTAACAAATTCTTGCAAATCTTTATCATCATATGAGTCAGCAGGGTGGTTTTTTTGATCAATAATTTTTCTTTTAATGATACGGTTAAATTGGTCTAGAACCTCGTAAGCAGTTTCTACATCCTTCTCAAGTAATCTACTAAAACCCAGCAAATCCATAAAAGAAACTATCAACTTATCCCCCTCCAAATATCCACGCACCTATATAGCCCTCTAGTGGATCAGACCCTGATTTAATTTATGAACGAATAATCATAATCCATCCAGAAAGCAATTAAGTAAATAACGAATCTAATAAATTTATGAATTTATTTATATATGGTTTAACAATAGGGCTACTACTCATGCTTTCTAAAATAACAAATAACAAAAGTAAAAATATTCCCCATACAATAGTATATGCCCACTTACCACGATTCACTGATTTTACCGTATCATTAATTAATTTATCATCATTAAAAACTTCTTTAAGTTCATCTTCTGAAAACACGGATTCATAATTTTCTTTTAATGCTGTATAGCTATCCTTGGTTTTTTTTAATTTATAATTAGTTTCCATTATACAAATGAATAGATATATAAATGAACCAAGCAGTACCATCTCGAGTATTGCGGTAATATCTCTTGTAAATATATTCTGCAGCGGCTGATCAGATACAATATTAGTTAGTATTACAGTAAAAAGAAAAATAAAAATCGCTATCAAGTTGGATTTTAAGTTACTCAAAAGTTGAGTCACATGATCACCTGTTTTTGCGATGACATCACAAATAAATTCAGCTAATTTATTTTTTACATCTAGGTATTGCGTCACATTGTTTTTGAGGTATAAGTTAAAGTTTGATTGAATCGATGCAAATGTCTTTCCATCAGTATCAAGCAGATCTGCATATCTACAGTGCAAGCTAATTATGTTTCTTGCAATTACTGCTTTATCAATAGAACTGCCATCAGTATATATCCAACAATAAATTTTATATAATTCCTTGTTTACTTCAAGATTATTAATTAAATAACTAAAATCAACACTACGTTGTCCTGCTATTTGAATTTTCAAATAGTGATCACTAATAGTTGCTGTAGATGAAATATATACCAAGGACAATATTGTAGAAATTCTTTCAAAAAGTGGAGTCAGGGGATTATTGTCAAAGTTAATATTAAAATAAAAATCTTCAGGCAATAATTTATAGTCATTTGCATTAAAAAAATATGAAGTGTCGCGGCAGGTATTGAGACGATTACTACGTGAATAACTATTACGGTTTACATTCCCATTTGGAGTCACAAACGCCATTGTATTTGTACTAAAAAAATAATTTTGATCAAGCAATTCAAATGTTAAATAATCAATATCTTCTAAAAGATGAGAAAAAGAAGACATAGCCTCCAAAGTACTTACTGCCAAGAGGTCACTAGTAAAACTAGAAAAACTATAAATTGAAAATTTATTATTTTCAACTACTTTTTCAACAGATACACTCACGCTTATGACTTCATCATTTTCGAGCAATTCTTTGAATTCATCATATTTATCTTGTTCAAATAGATCAGAACTGGATATTCTTATGATGTCTTCGCTATCGGACTTCATGAAAAGCTTTAAGGTGTCTCTAGTTGGTACATTTACAAGTAATGAATTTAACTCTTCAAAGCTGGGCAGATTTGAATATTCGACTTTAAAATCTCCCTCAACAATCTTAATTCTCTCTGATACGCTAAAACTACAGAGGTGGAAGATGGATTCTAACTTTTTCAGAACGTTCATACTTCGCACCTCACAATAGAATAAGATTTTGTTTTTCTCCTAATTTGGACACAAGCAAGTTACCCCTTCTGCATATTGTGACACACTCTATATGGTTATATTAAAAGTTAAGGAACTTATTTCAGACCAGTATTACCTCCAAACTTCCTTGATATCAACAAGAACACTTGTTCTCGTTTAATGATACCAGATATTTGTTCTAAAGAAAAGGGGGAGATAAACCTTCGCCACTCTTTTATTATACTCTAAAGCGTTGGAATGTTTCTTCGTTGTTTGTTTTTATTTGTATATAGCGAGTACCATCATCATCACGAAAGGCTTTAATCGTATTTTTAAGATCATCGATCCCATCAGTTATTTTCAGTTCTATCCCTTCATTTACTGGATATACTTTTTTTATTCTAGCATTAATAGCGCTTTTTACTACATTAAATTGACTATCGAAGTTCTTTTTTGTAGGGAGTTCAAGCATTTTCTCTTTAATATTACTTACTTTTTCCGAAGGCAAATCCACTGGATCGTACTGGCCTAAAATGGACTCTATCATGGTCGGAAAGTCAATATGATCTCTATTTTTTAAATACGAAATAAAAGCATTTCTAATAATTGTATGATCCCTTGAATAGTTGCCTTTCATATTTAGATTAAGTGTTGCATCGATAGCGCGGAAAGCCTTAAGTGTATTTGCTTCGTCACTTTTCACCTGATCTAACTCTAAAAAGTCATCTCCCCAATATTTCGCAACAGTATTTGAATATATTTTTGCATAAAACTCTTCTGAATCAGGATCAGTTATATGTATCAAACAAGATTTCCAGATAGTTTTTTTATCTTTCGAAAACCCCGTTTTGAAACTAAAATCTGAATCATCAACAAAATCTGAGTGTTCTACTTTAGCAAGCAAATACATATATGAACCATCATCCTCAAAGAGTAAGGACTGAACTAAGCTGCCTTTTTGAACATCAGTATTCATTCTAGCGACTCTTCTTTGTGCTTCAATTTCTTCATTTAACAATCTGGTTGCTATTCCATTTACTCTGTTTAGTACAAAGTCATTATCATCTCTTCTTGCCACAATTTGCAATATACTACCAACTACTTCAGTTACTACCGAGCGAGTCTTATATTCTCTAACTGATGTGTTCGTCTGAATATGAGTGATTAGATCTGAAACAAACTCTTCAAAAGAACCGGGAATGGTTCTTTCAAAAATTCGTTGATTTTCATAATCAATAATTCTAATTGAACTATTAATGATTCTCACTTACATCGCTCCAATCGTAAAAGATAGTTCTTTAGACTTGAATATGCTCTAATCATATCTTATTCCAATAACAAATTCCAGAAACTCCCCGTAATTAGACAAAAAAAGACCCTCAACAAGCAGGAGCCTCACTTCAATCTAGTTCTATATACCTTACTCAAGCGCTGTATCTGAATCCACTAGAACGTACACCTCGACACTCATCGTACTAATGAATTGACTGATTCGTAGCTTGAAGTGAATCTTAATTCCATCTCTACGCAACTCAATACCACCAATGATCGTACGGAGCATCATTTTCTTCTACTGGACTGTATCCTGATTAAACATCCATTTGGCTTCAACTTCTCGTCTAGCTTGCTCGACTTACTCATCAAATATAAAGGCCCGAACGCATGCAACGTTTGGACCTTTAATCAGATAAATGCGACTAACTATTTATTTTTCACAAGCAACACACAACACTCCACATGCCCCGTCTGCGGAAACATATCCACTGGCGTGACCTCCACCGTACGATATCCGCCATCCTCGAGCACGCGCAGATCCCGCGCCAAAGTCGCTGGATTGCAGCTCACGTACACAACGCGCTGTGGCTTAATCGCCAGGATCGTCTCCAGCAGGGCTGGGTCGCAGCCCTTGCGCGGCGGGTCGACAACGATAACGTCGGCGTTCATTCCTTCCTGCTTCCAGCGCGGAATGACGACCTCGGCTGGACCCGCTTCGAAGGTGGTGTTGTCCAAGCCGTTAAGCGCAGCATTGCGCTTGGCGTCCTCGATCGCTTCCGGCACGATCTCGACTCCGTATACATGGGCAGCTTGGCATGCCAAAAACAACGAGATGGTGCCGATGCCGCAATAGGCGTCGATCACCTGCTCCGAGCCCGTCAATGCCGCATATTCTACTGCCTTGCGATACAACGTCACCGTCTGCTCAGGATTGACCTGATAGAAAGATCTTGCCGAGATAGCAAAGCGCAAGCCGTCCAGCTCATCGTAAATGACCTCGCTGCCCCATAGCACCTCAGTCCGCTCGCCAAATATTGCGTTGGTCACTTTATTGTTAACGTTATGCACAATGCTTTTCAGGTCAGGTATCCGCTTGCGAAGCTGTTCGATCCACTCCGCTTGGCGCGGCAGCCTGCTCGTATTCGTAATCAGTACAACCATTACCTCGCCCGTTACGACGCCAACGCGCGTCATAACATGGCGCAGCACACCGCTTGCACTTTCCTCATCGTACGGCTCAATGCGCAGCTCTCTAGCGATTTCCTTAACAATCGCAAGCACATCATCGTTTGGCCGTTTTTGGATAAGGCAAACGTCCATGTCGATAATGCGATGGCTGCCTTTAGCGTAAAACCCGCCAATTAGCTGCCCATCCTCTGCGGCCCCAATCGGCAATGCCGCCTTATTGCGATAATACCAAGGCTCACTCATGCCAATCGTCGGATGGACAACAACCTCATGCTGCTCGCTCTCACGCTCGCCAGCCACCGCTTCCTGCTCCGAGCCACTAACTCGCGCTGGCTCGCCCTTTACCTTCAGCTTGCCAATCCGCGTCAGGCTGTCGATGACATGCTGCCTTTTCCATTGCAGCTGAGCCTCGTAGCTGTAATGCTGCAGCTGGCAGCCGCCGCATTTTTCATAGATCGGGCAAGGCGGCTCTACGCGATGCTCGCTCGCGGTTTGCAGTGTATGCATTTTGCCGTAGCCGTACTGCTTTTTGCTTTTCAGCACCTTTGCTTCGATTACCTCGCCCGGCAGCGCAAACGGCACAAACAATGTATAGCCCTGCTCGGTGCGCGCAACCCCATTGCCGTCATGGGTCAAGCCAACTACGCTTGCTGTGACGACCTCATTCTTCGCATAAATGCCCTCTGACGCAGCCGCCCTGCTGCCTCCACCACTGCTCTTACGAGCTGGACCACTCTGCTTCACGCGCTGCCCCTCACGCACTGGACCGCTCTGCTTCGCACGCTGCCCCTCACGCACTGGACCGCTCTGCTTCGCACGCTGCCCTTCACGCGCCGGCCCACTCTGCTTCACTCGCTGCCCTTCACGCACTGGACCGCTCTTCACTCGCTGCCCCTCGCGCGCTGCGCTCTGTTCTGTATGTCTTGCTTGCTTTCGCTTCATGTTCATTCTCCGCTCTATATGATGAAAGGAAGTCCCTATAGCCTTTAGCGGCTATATGTAGACTCCCCTCTTTCATCCTTAAAAATTTCGATATGCGACGCCAAATTTTCAAATACAGCAGGCAGTGTGCCGCCGTATTCGCCGTCCAAGTTTAACTGTACCTTGTCTGGCGAGGAGACGGTTAGCCGGTTGGTGCGGAAATGCACGACATGCGGATCGCCGAGATGCTCGCCGCGCAGTGCCAAGGTGACGAGTCGGATAAATTCCGCCAAGTTGCATTTGCGTACTAGCAGCACGTCGAATAAGCCATCGTTCAGCTTGGACTCTGGCGCCAGCCGCTCGAAGCCGCCAACCGAATTGCTGTTGCATATGAGAAACATCATAAATTCACCGACAAAGGTGCCTACGCCATCGGCATGAAAGGTCAGCTCGGTAGGCCGCAGATGGACCATTTTCTCCATCCCTTTTAGGTAGTAGGCCAGCTGGCCTACCATCGTTTTCAGCTTGATCGGCACGTCATAGGTCAGCTCGGTCAAGAAGCCGCCGCCTGCTATATTAATGAAGTAGCGCTCGTTGGCGCGCCCTACATCGATCTGCTCCTTATACTGTTGGATGATCAGCTCGCAGGCATACTCCCAATGCTTGGGAATGCCCATTGCCCGCGCAAAATCATTGGTTGTTCCGACCGGAATGATGCCAAGCGGCAACCGGTTCGGCTTGTCGGCAAGCCCGTTGATCACCTCGTACAGCGTTCCATCTCCGCCCGCTGCAATGAGCAGGTCATAGCCGCCGCGCTGCAGCGTCCTTTCCACCTCGGCAGTCGCATCGCCTTCTCCCGTTGTGGCGTGACAGGTTACCTCAATTCCTGCGCTATCGAACTTCTGCAGGATATCCGGCAGCCGTTTGCGCATTTCCTCTCGCCCTGATGTCGGATTATAGATTAATCTCGCTCTTTTCAATACCAACACCCCTTATTTTAACGCATAGCTCCCAAATCGTCTGGCAAGCAGCTCAGACATCAACGGATGAGGAAGCAATGTTTCACCTGAATAGTTATAGCTCAAGTCTGCTAATCGTGTTGGTATAACGGTCCGTGTAAAATATCCTGGACTAATAAAAATCGGTAAGACAAGGACTCGCACCCCACTGGATGCAGTAAGCTGCTCAAGCGCTTGCCTTGAGCCCTCCGGCAAAAGCGGTGCATAGACGACCTGCTGGAACGGGATGCGCTGCTGCAGCTCATTGGCAATGCTGCGCATGCCTGCCTCCCATTTTTCATAGAAATACGGCATGCTGCTGCCATGCCCGAGCAGCAGCAGCGCTTCGTCCTCTGCTTGAATGGACAAGGCTAGCGCCTGCTCCTGCAATATTTGCACCACTTCTGCTTCTGCTCCAATCGGCTCGTCAAAGCTGACTGACGCTGTTAGCCGCAGCGGCTCCAGATCGCCTATGAAGCTGCTGATCGGCTCAAAGCCGAATGCCTGTCTAATTTCCTCGACATGCGAGCTGCCCCCGGACACAAATAAAGGCATTACATAAATATGTGTAACGCCTTCGCTTTGCAATGCGTTTACTCCATCCTGGATCAGTCTGCCCTCGACCAATTCCAAATAGGCGGCATATACTGGTACAGCGACGCGCTTCATCCGCTGCTGCTCGTCAGCTGCCTGTTCAATCCAGCGCTGCTGCGCAGCCTGAACAGCATCGTCAACAGCCTTTACCCACGATTGCTCTCTCGAGCCATGACTAATGACTAATATTCCGTGCTTTTCGCCGCTCATCACTATTTACCCAAACGATCCAATGCAAGCTTGTAGCCGTCATTGCCGTAGTTCAAGCAGCGCTTTACGCGCGAGATCGTCGCTGTGCTTGCACCCGTTTCCGACTCGATTTGATTGTAGGTGCTGCCGTTGCCGAGCATGCGTGCAACCTCAAGGCGCTGCGACATTGATTGGATTTCATTCACCGTGCACAAATCCTCAAAAAATATATAGCATTCATCGACATTTTTCAACGTCAAAATCGCTTCAAACAGCTGATCGATTGACTTATCGTTAAGTTTTTTAAGTTGCAAAGGGATCTCTCCTTACAGTCTATTTCTATTATTGTAGCGTGATTACGGCAATTTATCAAACATTACAGTATTCACGCTTTAAAGATATACAGACTTTATAGATATAGCCAATCGTCTACTTTTTTCCGTAAATCTGGGCGAATGTCCAATCCATACAAATGCCTATCTCATATGCTGTACTAACGAAAATGTAAAGGGTTGTGATAGACGATGAATTCTTCTCCACATGCTCAGCATTATGCTTATCGGAGAAATCCAGCACAAAGCGTTCACCCCTCAACCTTTCATCCTCAGCAATACGGTCATGGTCACGGAGGAGGTGCTGTCATTCCAACGCGACCGCCACAGCCACATTATACTACGAGCGTTTCTCCGTTCCAGCCAGCCTCGCAAGGCAATACGGTTGTAAAGGAGAAGGAAAAAGAGAAAAAGTCGGGTTCAGGCGGCTTTAATCTGGCAAGCTTGGCCAAATATGCGAATATTGATGAATTGAAAGGCTTGGTGGACCGCTTCGGCGGACTTGAAGGCATACTCAGCACGGTAACAACGGTGCAGAAGGTAGTCAGCACAGTCGGACAAATCGCTCCGATGGTCAAGGTTTTTTCGGGCGTGCTAGGCAAAAACAAAAATAGCGGCGGTGAAGCTGAAGCCGCCTCGATTCCGGCAAGACGGCGCGTTCGCTCCACCAGACCGCAGCGCTCCACCAAATCGACAACGAACCGAGCAGCTGCAAATCGAACAGCTTCGCGGCCAGCTCAGGCGACCGCAAGACCAGCTCCTGTTCGGCGCAGCAGCCCGCAACCGCCAAGAACGGCACCACCGCCGCCAGCACTATCGCTTCCTCCTCGCAGACCAGCTCCGACAACGAGACGTCCTGGCAATCGCAGATAACCTATTC
Source organism: Paenibacillus montaniterrae (assembly GCF_018403185.1). GTDB lineage: Bacteria > Bacillota > Bacilli > Paenibacillales > Paenibacillaceae > Pristimantibacillus > Pristimantibacillus montaniterrae. Next base: position 168,910 of record NZ_BOSE01000011.1, on the reverse strand, counting down.
GCTGCCGATTCCATGCACTACTAGAGACGGGTCCCGTTAGTCAACATAAACAACGCCGCAGCCTACAGGGCTATCCCATGTAGGCTGCGGCGTCTTCTATCTTGCGCTTAACCTTTGTAATCGCAAGTATTTAGCCCCGATACTGGCGGCTTTGATTATAAGAAAATCGCTTTATAAATCCAGAAGCAAACCATTGAAATTAACGCTGTAATTGGAATCGTAATAAACCATGCAACTACGATACGGCCTGCTACTCCCCATTTAACGGCGGCAAAGCGCTTGGCGCTGCCCACCCCTAGAATCGAGGAAGTAATAACATGCGTCGTACTTACTGGCAGGTGCAGGAACGTTGCAGTTAATATGACGATCGCAGAGCCAGTATCTGCAGCAAAGCCGTTAATCGGCTCAATTTTGAAAATTTTCGTGCCCATTGTTTTAATGATCTTCCAGCCGCCCATCGCCGTACCGAGCGCCATAGCAGTTGCTGCCGAGATTTTAACCCAAAGCGGCACATCCATCGTCTGCTGCAACTCTGCAGCGACTAGGGCAAATACGATAATCCCCATTGCCTTTTGCGCATCATTCGTACCATGCGAGAAGGACTGGAACATCGCTGTAGCAATTTGTCCAAAGCGAAAGCCCTTATTAACGGTATGCGGACTTTTTCTGGCGAAAATCACCTTGAGCAATGACATAATGAGAAAACCAGCTACGAAAGCAATAATTGGTGAAATTAATAGTGCTTTAAGAATATCCATAAAGCCGGAAGCATTGATTTTATCAAAGCCTTCAGCCGCAATTACTGCACCGGCAAGCGCTCCGATCAAGGCGTGTGAGGAAGACGAAGGTATTCCAAACCACCATGTAATCAGGTTCCAGGCAATCGCGCCGATAAGCGCGCAAATCACAACTTCAACCCCAAATTGCAGATCTGCTGGGTTGGCAACACCGCTACCGATTGTTTTCGCTACACCGGTAAAGGTAAGCGCACCTAGGAAGTTCATAAGCGCGGCAAGCACGATCGCTACCCGCGGCTTAAGCGCGCGTGTCGAAACGGAAGTCGCAATTGCGTTAGCCGTATCATGAAAACCATTTATAAAGTCAAATGCTAGAGCTAGAAACACGACAGCGATTAGTACATATATCTCCATTTGCTCGACCTCTGCTCTCCCGCTTAGCTGTTACGCATAACGATCGTTTCTAAAGTATTCGCAACATCCTCGCAGCAGTCGGTCGTTTGCTCAAGACGCTCGTAAATTTCCTTGCGCTTGATCAGCTCAATCGGGTCCTTAACATCAGAAAACAGCTTCGTAATGGAAAGGTTCAACAAATCATCGCCTTCATTTTCCAGGCCATGAATCGCAATATTATGCTCGCGAATCGGCAGCAATTTTTTCTGTGTCAGAAGATCAATTGCGCTCTTTATTTGATGTGCAGAACGAACAAGAATATCGGCAAAGCCCGTAATATGCTCGTCCTTTTCTTTAACGCCATACATCAGGAAGCGAGTGCTTGTTGCTTCAAGTCCATCCATTACATCATCCAACGACGTTGTGAGCGCCATAATATCATCACGCTCGATTGGTGTAATGAACACTTTGTTAAGCTCACTTAAAATCGTATGTGTTTTTGCGTCACAGCTATTTTCATACTCTTTCATTTTCTTTACAAAACTTTCGACATCAGAGAGATCAGTTACACCTTTCGCAAAGTATTCTGCTGCTTCAACAATTGTATCCGCCATCTCTTCAAAGGTTCTGAAGAAAATATCTTTTTTCGTCTTGTTAAACATGTCAATCTCCTTATCGACTACAGAATGGTAGCTTACAACGTCATCTCGTGCTCGCCATGGAATAGTGTAACCTAGAATTGTTAACGCAATGTAAAAATTAATGAAAAATTTATAATTATTTTCATCATTCCTGGCGCTTCTTGTCGAATCAGGTCGATATAGGCCTATTATTGCCAAATAACATGCTCATTAATTGCTTTTCCAGTCGGTAGAATATGGATAAAGCTTTTGCCTGGCACCAGCTTGATTTCAGTGCCATCCTGCAAAAATCGAATCATACCGTCGCTAGCGACAACCCAATTGCCTTCAATCGCTTCGCCATTTTGAATGACCATCGCATCCCCGCCAGCTTGCAGGTCAACGCTTAGCCGGCCTTCATTGTCCAGCACCTTATGCGTCGTCTGCATAAAGATCAAATTGCTCGCATACAGCTGCTCGTCCGTATTTTTATCAATATGCGGCTCATCGTTAATGCTGCGCTTGTAAACGCGGCTTGCCTCATCATAGCTGTAGCCTACGCGATAGCTTTTCAGCTGAAACTGCACCTCAAGCTGCTTAATGCTGCCGACTGCTGCTGCTTCAGCTTCCGCTTCGCTCATAAAGCTGTAGCCGCGAATTGTCGCTTCCTCACGATAACCTTTAGCGCTCGCTCCTTCGCGCAGCTTGGACAGGCTTGTATATAAATTATGCGGAGCCTTGCGCTCGGAGCTCCGCCAGTAGGAGCCGCCAGCATTGGAGATTTCGTCAAGATAAGGCTTGTTCTGTCTTTGTAAAATTGCGTAAGCATCATTGCTTGCTCCAGCATGGGCAATGATCGCATCATAAGAATCTGCAAGCGCAATAAAATAAGGACGGTTGCTGCGAACAGGACCAATATCAGCATCCACATTTTCTGTGCTTTGGAAGATGGCTACTAATCTAGTAATTCCGCCCTCAGCTAATACTTCCCATATAATATCAGCTTCGGTTAAGCCGCTTTGCGGTCTGGCAGGCGCCAAATTATTAATCAACACAGCAACAGGACGTTCTGCCGCCAACTGCTCCATGCCCTTTCCTGTCAGCAGCCCAAAATAAGCCGGCACTGCAGGCGTAGGCTCCAATGTTGGCGGCTGCTCAACAATCGGCTCATCATCAGTTGGCTGTGGTGCTTGTGCTTCCCCTCCGCCGCACGCATTTGCTAAAACAGTAATTAACATAAGAGCAATTAATAGTATTCCATATTTTTTCTTCATCATTTTCCTCCCGCTTCATTCCTTTGAAAGTATTTACTAACCCTCTCTTTACCATTTAATCATGCTTTACTGGCAATGTCTTGATATTTTTCTGCATTTTGCGACTAAAAACCTGTTTCCCTTCACATCATAAGGATATCAATTCGAGAGGAAGCATAATAATATGGATACTCAACGTGGAAATATAAGCTTATGGCTTGCCATCGCCAGCATTATTTTAAGTACAGGGCTTATGTCTCACGTCATGGCTATTCCAGTCATATTAAATGTAGCTGGCCGCGATTCCTGGGTCTCAGTCCTTATCGCAGCGCCGTTTTTTCTTGCCTGGTGCTTTATTTTTTTCAACATGGTCAACCAGCTCAAGCATGAATCCGTGATCGACTGGCTCTATCGCCACTGGGGAAAATATATAACCTTCGGACTGAAGCTGATTCTGGCGGCGATTCTTTTCTTCAATGCCTTGTACACGATCATTGATACGATGATGTGGACCGTCTCTACATATTTGCAGCAAACTCCGATATTGGTTGTCTCTCTGTGCATGCTGCTGCTATGCTTTGCAATGGCCTATTACGGACTGCAATCGATCGCCATTGTGTCAGCAGTTTTGCTGCCGGTCGTTATATTTCTCGGCTACTTCGTCTCAACCTCCAATATGAAATACAAGGAGATATCGCTGCTGTTTCCGATTTTCGATAATGGCTACTGGCCGGCTCTTAGCGGCGCGTTCTATGTGCTTTCCGCTTTATTCGATATATGGGTGTTTCTGCTGTTCGCCCATCATGTAAAAAGCAAGTTTACGAAGCTGCAAATTGTCATTTTCGCAGCCTTTTTTATCATGATCGTGCTTGGGCCGATTACAGGAGCGATTACCGAGTTTGGTCCTACAGAAGCGTTGAAGCAGCGCCATACGACGTTTGACCAATGGAAGATATTAAGTCTTGGGCAATTGATGCAGCACGTTGACTTTCTGTCAATCTATCAATGGCTGTCCGGCTCCATAACAAGGACTGCTCTGTGCATGTACTTGATGGTCGATGTGTTTCAATTCAAAAAAAACAAGCCGCGCCTCGTGCTGCTTAGCATTCTGTCGGTCATTATACTCGGGATGCTATTACTGAAATGGCGTGAGGATATTAAAATCTACATTCTGCAAAATATTTACTTTCCTGCTTTAATCGTATTTGTCCTTGTGTTGACGATCGCGATTTCGCTGACACAACTGATCGTGAATAGGAAGGAGTCGATATCTAATGAATAACACGCAATATGTCGATATGGACAACCTTACAGAAGAGCAGTTTCAGCATTATTACAAGCACTCGGCTGATATTATTATTTTTGCCAAGCATTACAAGTCCCGACAATTCACGAGCCCTAACTATTTGCATGAGCCTGTCAAAATTATCTTCGTCTTGTCGGAGGTGTTTATTCAAAACAATACGTTAAAGGAAACAGTGCTGCCTTCGATTTCTAACGTATTTGAGGATACGGGCTTTCGTTCCGCCGGGCAAATGGAGTACAGCCCCATGATCAGCTGGTTTAAAGTCGGAACTGCCGAGCGCCCGATTGCGGTTAGCAAAATGTCCAGCTTATTATTTGAAGGCAATGTGCTGTGCGCGATTCCGCATCTAAAGCTGATCATGTCAATCAATATTGCCGACATTCCTACCCGTACGCCAGAGGAATCCGCCTCGGAAATTACGATTCGCGGTCCGAAGGACGGGCTGGTCGAGGATATTGGCACCAACATCGCCTTGCTGCGCAAGCGAATTCGCAGTGAGCATTTGTATGTGGAAAGCTATTCAATCGGCACCTTGACGAATACGAAAATGGCGCTGCTTTATATGGAGGACATCGCCAATGACCAAATGATTGCCACTGTAAAAGGAAGAATTGACAATATTGATACGGAGCAGCTCGTGACCATCGGTCAATTAGAGGAAATGATCGGCGACAAAACCTATTTATTTCCGACCGTTGATTATTCAGCTCGTCCAGACTTTATTGTGGAATGCCTGCTTAATGGGCGCTTTGTCATCATTTTGGACAATAATCCGATGGTGATTATCGCGCCAGGCAATGTGTTTCAGCTATTAAAATCACCGGAGGACAATTATTTCCCGCTGCTGGCTTCCAATATTAGCCGTTTATTTCGCTTGTTCGCGTTAATTACGTCAATCTTTATCCCTGGCTTCTATATCGCGATTACAACCTTTCACCCTGATCAGCTTCCGTTCACGATGCTGGCAACCATCTCGATTTCACGCATGGGCATTCCGATGGAGGCATCGATTGAAATGTTTCTAATTATGACCTTTATGGAGATGTTTCGCGAAGCGAGCATCCGCATGCCGGGCAGCATGAGTCATACGATCACGGTTGTCGGCGGCTTAATTATAGGGGAAGCGGCGATTCGCGCCGGCTTGGTTTCGCCGATCATTGTCGTCGTTGCGGCGATTTCAATCATTACAGGTGCGATCCTGGTAAACCAATCCCTGGCCAACAGCGTCGTGTTTTATAGATTCCTTGCGTTCGTGCTAAGCTCATTTCTCGGAATTTACGGGTTTATAACAGCTTACATTATTTTCATTCTTTTTCTGTCACGGCTGCAATCCTTCGGCGTGCCATATCTTGCCCCGCTTTCTCCGTTAAATCTAAGGGGCTTCTTAATCTCTATTTTTCAAACACCGCTGCGGTTCCGCGAAAAACGCCCGGCTTACCTTCATACCAAGAAGACGAAAAAGGATGAGTAATCATGAAGAAGCTGCAAGCTGCCCTATTGAAGCTAATCATAATAGTATGCAGCATGATGATGCTAGCTGGCTGCTGGAGCTCAACCAATATCCAGGATCAGCACTATGTGTCGGCTTTAGGGGTCGATTATGACGGAGAAAATTTTACGTTGTACGCGCAAACGATGAATTTTGAGTTTATTGCCAGCACAGAAGGCCAGCGCGGCAATCCAGAAAATAGCGCATACGTCGGCAAAGGAATAGGAAAGACGCTTCATACGGCTGCGGCTGACCTGTACAAGTCAGCGCAATTGCGAGTCGATTGGGGGCATACGCAGGCGATCGTCGTAACCGAACGCGCGATTTTCTCATTAGATTCGGAGCTGGTCGATCGCATTTATCGCTTTCCGGACAACCGCTACAACGTCTGGCTGTTCGTTACGCAAGAATCCATTGAAGAAATTTTTAAGAGCGATTCGTTCTACAACTTCACTACCTTGCGAACGATTTTGCATGTGCCTCGTTCATCCTACAATCAAATGATGACGATGCCGCCTATTCAAATGTTCAAGTATTTATCGTTTGTCAATGAGCCTGATCGTATCTCCTATATCCCTTGTCTTGGCTTCGACAACGAGCATTGGTCCTCAGATATAAAAACATTAAAGCTGCTGAAAATAACCGGCGCTTACTTCTCATCGGATCAATTTAATAAAATTATTCCGAATGAAAAGCTGCAAGGCTTCCGCTGGTTGAATCCAAGACTGTCCAGAGCTATGATTGTCGTTAAAGATGAAGAAACCTCCTATGCGGTCATCACGATAGACAAGGCAAAGATAAAAATTAAGCCGAAGCTCGTTAACGGAGAGGTCAAATTTAAGATAGAAGCCAACTACCGAGGTTCAATGAATGAATACATCCATGAGCTTGACTATCCTAAAATGATTGAGCTGGCCAAGCAGGAAATAGAAAAAGAAGTGATGGCGGTATATAAGCTGGGGGTTGAGGAGCAGCTGGATTTGTTTAATTTTATGCACAGCTTTCGGATGAAGATGCCTAAGGCGTGGAAAAAAATGACGAAAAACGGAAGTCAATTTATTTTAACAGAGGACTCCATTGAAGAGTTCAAAATCAAGCTCTATGTGCCAACGAACGGCAAATATAAGCGGCAAAAATAAGTTGGGTGTTACAGCCGCTGCGGGGTTAGTAGCCTCAACGCTGTGAAGTAAGTATCAGCGCTGCCGGAGCAAAGCATCCTCCGTTGGTGCTTATCCACGACTGTGAGGTACCGACTAAGCTGCAACGCCATAACACCCTCATCTAAGTTAAATGGACCAGTTAACCCATTCCTGCTTCTGTACATCAAGATGATCGAGCCAGTTGATGGTGGCTTGGATTGCTGCCTGCTGGTGAGCGTGGGTCGAATACGTATGGTTAGCCTGGAAAATGATTTCTTTCTCGCAAGTCCCTTCGCTGCGCGTCCAAAATATTTTTTGGTACAAAAAGCCGTAATCGACCGGAATGACATCATCGCTAGTACCGTGGACAAGCAGCACATCGCCTGAAAAACGAGTTGCCGCCTGGAACGGCTGATGCTCCATTAACGAATCGAAAAATACAGGCGACAGCGTATAGCCAACATAATCGGTATGCCCCTTCGTATGCGCTTCGTCATAGCTTTGTCTTCCCACAATGCGAACAATATCATTAAATGGATACGCAACTGCAGACCACAGCACAAGCCGCTTGACGCGGCGATCCTTAACCGCAGTCATTAGCGCAACCGCTCCGCCCAGACTATGTCCGAGCAACGTAATGCGGGCCGGGTCCATGCAATCGCAGCTTGCCACATAGTCAAGCATCGTACGGGTTTGCTCGATCATTGAGTCAAAGCCAAGCGCCCCGTAATCACCGTCGCTTTCCCCGCAGCCTCCGTAGTCAAAGCGCAGCACATAGCTGCCTTGAGCTGCCAGTGCGCGAGCTGTTTTCACAAACAAACGATCAACGCCGATCCGGCTGCCGACAAAGCCATGACAAATAATAACGACAGGGCGCTTCCCGTTTTCCTCGGCCTGCTCGGTGCCTTCATGCGGATAATGCAGCGTAGCCGCAAGCGATAGCTGCTCATGCTTAATCGTCAATTGTTTTTCCATCTTGATTTCCTCCTTGCATACACTTTACAATAATCTAATTTATATTATTCCGACCTGTATACTATGAATTATGCTTACAGAATAGCATGGAACGATGATCGTTGTCAACAGCCGACTGGTTGAAGGAGTAAACTTCCAGATCAAGCTGAATTATTAAAACGGACGTCTTATGCCAGGGAACTGCCGGAAATTCATTCAATCGTGGAAAAACTGCCGGCGGTATCGATTGATCATCTTGGCTTATCTGAGGAAGGATTACCCCATTTATTAAAGCTAGTTGATAAAGGTATACGTGTAAAAGCTACCGGATTTGGTCGTGTAGAATTAAATGTTGCAAATGCCTAGAAATCAATCTATCAGGTAAATCCAGATGCAATCATGTTTGGCACTGATCTGCCTTCAACAAGAGCAAAGAGACCTTTCTCCTATGCAGATATTGACGATCTGCATAGAATTGTTCAAATGCTTGCAGACGATGAATTGGGTATGACAAGAGAACGTTACGAGAACCCACTTCCTGAAAGCTATTTAAAAGCATTTGCAGCTATTGAATCAGATCCAAATAATGAATTAATTGTTGGGTGTATTGGTGAAGCAATAGTTGGTGTTCTACAAATTACTTTCACTCCTTATCTTACACATCAAGGGAGCTGGAGAGCTATTACTGATAAAAAACGAGATGATTCCTTGCGTTTTTATGAACGGTTAGGTTTTAAAGTAACTCATGAAGGGCTAAAAATGAAACTTTAATTCAAATAAAGGGACTGGCTAATCGTCCATGTCGCCATGAACCAGCCAATCCCTTTATCGCATACCGAATATGCGTCATCTAAATGTGTTACAATTCATCAACCGTAACAAAGCTATAGCCTTGTGCCCGCAGCTCGTCAATAATGAGCGGCAGCAGCGTAACTGTGTTTTCAATATGCTTGCCGCCAAAGCTGTGCAGCAAAATATTGCCGCCATCGCGCGCATTGCTCATAATATTTTCGAACATATCATCTACGGTGGAGCCATCCCAGTCACGCGGGTCAATGTTCCACAGCACGACTTCCTTGCCCATATCCTGCAGCTGCTGCCTGACTTCATCATTGACCGAGCCATACGGCGGTCTGACGAGTGTCGGAACATGGCCAAGCGCAGCAAATATTTTGTCATCAGTCGATTGAATTTCTTCAGTCAGCTCATCACTGCTTAATTTTGTTAAATTAGGATGATTATACGAATGATTCCCAATCAAATGACCTTCAGCCTCAATTCGCTTCAGCACATCAGGATATTTGTTCACCTGTATGCCTACTACGAAAAAGGTCGCCTTTACATCCTTTTCCTGCAAAATATCCAATATTCGAGGCGTATATTTCAAATCTGGTCCGTCATCAAATGTTATTGCAATGTTCATGACTTGCTGTTCCCCTTCGCTTGGCGTTACAGCATGCTCTTCCTCATTAGCGTGCTCTTCCTGTTCTTTTACCTCTTCAACTGGTTCGATTTGATCAAGATCAGCAAAATGCGCCTGATCTGCATCGTCAAGCTCCTCGTCTGCTGGAGGAGTTGCTTCCGCTTCTAATTGAGAATCCTCTGGAGTGCCTGATTGCTCTGGCTCCTGCTCCGAATCGTGATTCATCAAATTAGAAATAATGCCTGATGATGCAGCTACGGGTTGATGCGGCTCAATAGAAGGATACGTAGAGCATCCTGCCATTACAAACAAAATGAATACCAAGACCGCAACTTGAAATGACCTGAAATTAGAGTTGTTATTGCTCATACACTACACCCTTTATTCTTCTGTCATCAGATCATATTCACGCAGTTTGTTATGTAGAAGCCTAGCAGACATTGCCTAATCACGTGCACTTGACCAGCTCAACCTGCATGGTGCTCTCTATGAATCTAGTATATCATAGATTTATGAGAAAATCTTAATCTTTCTAGTAAATCAGTTAAAAAATATGAAAGAATTTTTTGGTAAAACAGGAAACAAAAAAAGCTGCTGTAAGACCGCAATCGGGCCTTACAGCAACCCCTTTTCCGAGATCGAATTCCTGTCAATCGAATTCGAATTTAGCCGTTTATACGAGCGCCTTCATCGCAATATCCGAACGATGCTGCATCCCTTCAAACTGAATGCTTTTAATCGCTTCATAGGCGTGCTCGCGAGCGGCAGCAATCGAAGCACCTCGTCCAACAACGCCTAGCACGCGTCCGCCGTTCGTGACAATATTGCCGTCCTGCTCAGCCGTGCCTGCATGGAACACAAGCGCGCCTTTCGCTTCGGCATCAGCCAGGCCGCTAATCAGCTTGCCCTTCGGATAGCTGCCCGGATAGCCTTCTGATGCAAGCACAACACATACTGCTGCTTCATCATCCCATTCGATATCCAGCTCAGCCAGCGTTCCGTTCATCGCTGCCAGTACAATTTCAAGCAAATCTGTTTTCAAGCGAGGCAGTACAACCTGAGTTTCAGGATCGCCCATCCGTGCATTGAACTCGATCGTTTTCGGACCATCCTTCGTAATCATCAAGCCGGCAAACAGCACGCCGCGGAACGGGCGCCCTTCGCTTACCATCGCTTTAGCGGTAGGCTCGATAATGTTGACAATCGCGTCCTCAACAATCGCAGGATCGATATGCGGCAGCGGCGTATAAGTGCCCATGCCGCCAGTATTCGGACCTTTGTCTCCATCGAAAATCGGCTTATGATCCTGTGCCGGCACCATCGGCTTGACGGTTTCACCATCTACAAATGCGAGGATCGACATTTCCTGCCCAGCCAAAAACTCCTCAATGACAACCTGGTTGCCAGCATCGCCAAATACCTTCTCAACCATAATCGAACGAAGCGCTGCTTCGGCTTCCTCCAGCGTCGCAGCAACCGTTACGCCCTTGCCCGCCGCAAGTCCATCCGCTTTAATGACGATCGGCGCTTCCTGCTGCTTCAAATAAGCAAGCGCCTGCTCGAAGCTGGTAAACGTTTCGTATTTGGCAGTCGGGATATTGTATTTTTTCAGCAGATCCTTCATAAAAATTTTACTGCCTTCAATTTCTGCTGCCGCTTTGTTCGGACCAAAAGCAGGGATGCCCGCCGCTTCAAAAGCATTGACAATGCCTAGCGCCAACGGATCATCCGGACCTACGAATACTAGATCAATGCTTTGCTCCTTGGCAAAGGCAACCAGCTTGTCAAACTCGAATACACCAATCGGCACGCACTCTGCAATTTGCGCAATGCCCGCATTTCCCGGCGCGCAATACAGCTTGCTTACTTTACTGCTTTTCTTCAACGACCATGTAATCGCATGCTCACGACCACCGCTGCCAATCACTAAAATCTTCACAACAAGAGTCTCCCTTCAATTTCAAATTAATGTTTGAAATGACGAACGCCTGTGAACACCATAGCAATGCCATGAGCATTCGCTGCTGCAATCGACTCTTCATCTTTAACCGAGCCGCCTGGCTGAATAATTGCCGTAATGCCAGCTTTTGCAGCCAGCTCTACCGTATCGCCCATCGGGAAAAATGCGTCAGAAGCAAGCACAGCGCCCTTCGCTTTCTCTCCTGCCTGCTCAACCGCGATGCGAGCCGCGCCAACACGGTTCATTTGCCCTGCGCCAACGCCAACCGTCATATCGTCCTTCGCCAGCAAAATCGCATTCGATTTTACATGCTTGACAACCTTCCAGCCAAACAGCAGCTGCTTCAATTCTTCTTCAGTCGGCTTGCGATCAGTAACAACCTGCAGGTCCTCTACATTAAGGTTGTGAACATCACTTTCTTGTACTAGCATGCCGCCATCAACGGAAGTAACCAGCCATTCTGAATTGCGCTCTTCCGCCGCTTTAAATTCACCAAGCTTCAGCAAGCGAATATTTTTCTTCTTCGTCAAAATTTCAAGCGCCTCTGGTGTAAAATCTGGCGCGATAATGATCTCCAGGAAAATCGAGCCCATAAGCTCAGCCGTTTCAGCGCCAACTGTGCGATTGGCCGCCACGATGCCGCCGAAAATCGAGGTTGGATCTGCTTCATACGCCTTTTGATAAGCATGATGAATATCAGTGCCAATGCCAACGCCACAAGGGTTCATATGCTTAACCGCGACAACCGCAGGCTCCGTAAACTCCTTCAAAATCGCCAGCGCAGCATTAGCGTCATTGATGTTGTTGTAGGATAGCTCCTTGCCATGAAGCTGCTCGGCAGTTGTAATATTGCCGCTTGCAGCCAAAGGCTTTTTATAGAAGGCCGCTTTTTGATGCGGATTTTCACCATAGCGAAGATCCTGCACCTTTTCATACGTAACAGTATATGTTTCTGGCAACGGATCGCCTTGTAGAGCAGACAAGTAATTGGAAATTAGCGAGTCATAAGCTGCAGTGTGACGGAACACCTTTGCCGCCAAGCGCTTGCGCGTTTCCAGCGTCGTATCGCCGTCTGCTTTAATTTCCTCGATAATGCCGCCGTAGTCAGCCGCATCAACCACAACCGTAACGAAAGCATGATTTTTCGCAGCTGAGCGCAGCATTGTAGGACCGCCAATATCAATATTTTCAATCGCATCCTCATACGTTACATCCGGCTTGGCGATTGTTTCCTTGAACGGGTACAAATTAACAACAACCAAGTCAATATAGTCCAGTCCAAGCTCCTGCATCGCTTTTTGATGCTCTTCACTGTCACGAACAGCAAGCAGGCCGCTATGGACAGCTGGATGCAACGTCTTCACACGTCCATCCAAAATTTCCGGGAAGCCTGTCACATCCGAAATCCCGATAACCGGAACCCCTTCCTTTTGCAGCAAATTAAACGTACCGCCAGTCGAAATAATTTCGACCCCTTGCTCAGCCAACGCTCTAGAAAACTCAACAATGCCTGTCTTATCCGAAACACTAATTAACGCTCTACGAATAGCCACCTTACGCCCTCCTAAAAACTTTTTGATAGTTCACTGAATGACTTCTTAGCAACAAAAAGTTACTACGAAAGCCTCTACTTATTTTTCATGGCTTACTTGCTGCTTCCTGGTACATAAAGCGTGCTTGATTTCTAACGAAGCTGACACACGCTATTGCCAGCGAATCGCTTCTTTTCAAAATGTAACGAATCTGTAGCACGCTAATTTGCAAATTTTAGCTCTAAACGCGCCAATTTAGGCAAATAACGTTATGGATATTCGTTATATCCTGTGCATTGCCATTACGTCAAAATAGCGTTATGGAGCTTCGTTAGAATGGCAGCAGATTTGCTCCCGCAGTTCTACTGCAGCTATACTGCAAAATCATCGCAGCTATTTTGCATCATCAACCGTCCTTATCGAGCTCGCTCTACTCTCAATCGTAACTCGTCTGCCATCAATCGAAACTTTATCCGCTGCGATCCAGCTAATCACTTGCGGATACAGCTCCTGCTCAACACGATGAATTCGTTCAGCCAAGCTATCTGCTGTGTCGTCAGGCAATATATCCAGCGCACGCTGGGCAATAATCGGACCGCTGTCGAGCCCACCATCTACAAAATGCACCGTAACGCCTGTTACCTTTACGCCGTAATCGAGCGCTTGATCGATTGCATTTACACCCGGAAAGCTTGGCAGCAGCGATGGATGAATGTTGATCATCCGTCCTGCAAACGGCTCTACCAGCACATGTGTAATAATGCGCATATATCCTGCGAGCACAACCAGTTCAACCTGCTTCTCCTGCAGCTTGGCAAGTATCTCCTGCTCATACGCCTCACGCGAAGCATAATCCTTGGGCTTGAATACAAATGCTTCAACGCCTGCACCTGCTGCACGCGCAACAACAGGGGCTTGAGGCTTGTCACAAACAAGAAGCTCGATGGTTACATCGAGCTTCCCTGCCTGCACCGCATCAACAATCGCTTGAAAATTCGAGCCATTGCCTGATGCGAATACAGCAACGCGCAATGCCATTACACTTCCGCTCCCGTAAACGTAACGATGCGATCGCCTTCTGTTACGGTACCGATGCGATATGCTTTCTCGCCAAGCTCATTCGCAATGCGAAGCGCCTCGTCGGCTTGCTCGGCAGGTACGATCACAACAAGTCCAATGCCCATATTAAATGTTGTGAACATATCGCGGTTAGAAATGCTTCCTTTTTGCTGCATCAAATTGAAAATTGGCAGGATCGGCCATGAACCGTATGCAATCTCAACATTAACGCCCTCAGGCAGCACGCGTGGAATATTTTCAATGAAGCCACCGCCAGTAATATGCGCCATTCCTTTTACATTTACTTGCTCAATCAGCTTCAATGCGGATTTAACATAAATTTTCGTCGGCTCCAGCAGCACGTCGCCTAGTTTGGCACCGTCAAGCTCAGCCAGCTCATCCTGCAAGGAGTAGCCTGCTTGCTCCAGCAATAGCTTGCGCACAAGCGAGAAGCCATTACTATGAATACCGCTTGATGCAAAGCCCAATACAGCATCGCCAGCAGCAATTGTTGAGCCGTCGATCATCTTCTTGCGGTCAACGATCCCTACCGTAAAGCCGGCAATGTCGTACTCCTCTTCAGAATACATGCCTGGCATCTCAGCAGTTTCGCCGCCGATCAAAGCACAGCCAGACTGCACGCAGCCCTCGGAAATACCAGCAACGATCGCTTCAATCTTCTCAGGAACGACCTTGCCGCAAGCTAAATAGTCCAGGAAAAACAGCGGCTCTGCACCTTGAACGATAATATCGTTTACGCACATCGCTACAGCGTCAATCCCGATCGTATCATGCTTGTCCATCGCAAAAGCAAGCTTAAGCTTTGTGCCAACGCCATCTGTGCCAGAAACCAAAACCGGCTCCTCATACTTATCCTTGTTCAAGCTGAACAAACCGCCGAACCCACCTAGATCAGCCATTACTTCTGGACGAAATGTACGTTTAACATGCTTCTTCATACGTTCTACTGCTTCATTACCCGCCGCAATATCAACGCCAGCTTTTTTGTACGCCTCTGACATTCATGTCAACTCCTAAAAATTTTTCGCGCCTCCTGCGATTCCTCTTGTAATGAGGAAACCTCGGAAGCTTTAGTTAATTTACTCCTATGAATCAACTATAAAAAAGAATAACTGCCTAGCTAACAACCCGCCGACTCCGCTATGAAGCAACCACATCGTCATCAAAGTCAGCGCTACGGAGCAAAGCATCCTCCAGTCGCTTTTTAAATCGTAATGCTCTTATTTAATTTTTTATGGTTGCATTACGATGTTAAAGGCGACACACTTCGTTTTTCAGCGCTACGGAGCATAGCATCCTCCAGTCGCTTTTTAAATCGTAATGCTCTTATTAATTTTTTATGGTTGCATTACGATGTTAAAGGCGACACACTTCGTTTTTCGGATGCTTTGCTCCTTCGCTGTAGCTTTTTTTGAGTGCAGAACCAAGAAGCTTGGACGCTAGTAGAAAGCGAGGAGCGCTAGCTGCGGCACTTACTACGTGAGCACCGGAATTTTCGCTAGCGTTCAAGATTCGACGTCGAGTAATCCCCAACGTAATACACCGTCATCAAAGTCGAGCTTTTTGAACTACTTCTTCCAATGAAAGTTCAAAATGTTCGGCTTTCAGGACCAAGAATATGGCACGATACTAGAAAGCGAGGAGCGCAGCGTAGGCACTTGCTACGTGAGCACCACAGCTTTCGGTAGCGTGACATATTCGCCGTCGAATAAGCTACAGAGAAGCCGCATCGTCATCAAAGTCGGACATTTTGAACTACCTCTCTTAGCAGCTGCAGCTTTTGTCTGACTCCTCGTTCACCACAGTCGGATAATCATTGTCGAAGCAAGCCATGCACATGCCATGCTTATACTTCCCTTCAAAGCCGCCTACTGCTTCCATAAAGCCTTGATCCGTCAGAAATGCGAGGGAGTCAGCGTTAATTTGCTGACGAATTTCCTCAACTGTACGACTTGAAGCAATAAGCTCCTTGCGGTCCGGTGTATCAATCCCGTAGTAACACGGATTTTTGAATGGAGGCGAAGTAATGCGCACATGCACCTCAGTCGCGCCTGCCTCACGCAGCAAATTAACGATGCGCAGCGAGGTTGTGCCGCGAACAATTGAATCATCAATCATAACGACGCGTTTGCCTTCGACTACCTTACGGACTGCCGAAAGCTTCATCTTAACTCCGCGCTCGCGAAGCTCCTGTGAAGGCTGGATAAAGGTACGACCTGTATATTTATTTTTTATAAGTCCTAGCTCATAAGGAATTCCTGTCTGCTCAGCATAGCCAATTGCTGCTGAAATACTGGAATCCGGTACGCCTGTTACGACATCGGCATCAACGAAGGATTCAACTGCCAATCGCTTGCCCATACGCTTGCGGGCAGCATGGATGTTGATTTCATTAATATCGCTGTCCGGGCGTGCAAAATAGATATATTCCATCGCGCAAATCGCGCGGCGAGATTCTCCTGCATCATAGCGATCATACTGGATGCCAGACTCATCAACAATAATCATTTCGCCAGGCTGTACATCGCGAATATATTCACCGCCAACCGTTTCAAATGCGCATGTTTCAGAGGCGAACAAATACCCATCGCCAATGGCAGCCATAGATAATGGTCGCAAGCCGTGCGGATCTGAAGCTACAATCAGCTTATCATTAGTCATTATTAAAAAGGCAAAGCCGCCAACGATACGACGAAGGGCATCGCGCGTTGCTTCAACAAAATCTTTGCTGGAGCGTGCGATTAGATGGGCAATAACCTCGGTATCACTGGACGTTTGGAAGATCGAGCCGCTGTCTTCCAGCTCCTTGCGGATTTCCGGCGCATTTACAATATTGCCGTTCGTTGCAATGGCAAGATCGCCGTCGCGGTATTTGAACACGAGCGGCTGAGCATTGGACAGCTTGCTTTCACCAGCAGTCGAGTAACGGACATGACCAATCGCGCGTTCACCCTTCAAGCGCTCAAGAATCGGCTGATTAAAAACCTCCTTAACCAGTCCCATCTCGCGATGATAGTTGAACTTGTTGCCATCGCTGGTGTCCACTGTACAAATGCCCGCGCTTTCCTCTCCGCGATGCTGAAGCGCATGCAGCCCAAAAAAGGTAACGGCAGCAGCGTCTTGATGTCCGAAGACACCAAACACGCCGCATTCCTCACGTAATTTATCAAAAATATCGTCTCGACCGATACCTTCGTTGTAATGATCTCCCGTCCAAAGCTGCAAGCCTTTTATTTCATTAGACATGGAATCGCATCCTTCCACACTCTCTCAAGTTTAGCAACTGGTGTGTTGATCGCTGCTTTTTGATTGATGTTAATCTCTAGGTCCTCTCCGCCAACTGTACCGATAACAGTAGCTTTTACACCGCGGTTTGCAAAATGAGCAAGCAGCTCCTCTGCTTTTTCAGGAGTTGCAGAAAGCAAAATGCGAGATTGGGATTCACTGAACAAATAATGATCTGCACGAAGCTCAGTAGCTGCCGAGACTTTCGCACCGATGCCGCCGCTAATGCAGGATTCTGCAAGCGCAGCTGCAATTCCGCCTTCAGACAAGTCATGCGCGGATGCAACCAGACCGCTTTGAATTGCAGATAGCAAGGACTGCTGCACATTTTTCTCGACTTCAAGATCAAGCATTGGCGGGCGACCAACAGGTGCCCCTTGTTTAATATATTGCAGCTCAGAGCCGCCGAACTCCGCTTTTGTCTCGCCCAGAAGGATAATGACATCTCCTTCTTGCTTAAAGCTTTGCGTTGTAATATGGTCAACATCATGCACGAGCCCAACCATGCCGATAACCGGAGTCGGGTAAATCGCGCCTTTTGCATTTTCATTGTACAAGCTGACATTACCACCGATTACCGGTGTTCCAAGCGCTACGCACGCTTCGCTAATGCCATCAGCAGACTTTTCGATCTGCCAGAACACTTCCGGCTTCTCAGGAGAGCCGAAGTTCAAGTTATCTGTAATTGCAAGCGGCTCAGCGCCAGAGCAAACGATGTTGCGCGCTGCTTCAGCAACTGCAATGCGTCCGCCCACAACAGGGTCCAAATAAACATAGCGGCTGTTGCAGTCTGTCGTCATCGCCAGCGCCTTGCGTGTACCGTCAACAAGCACAACTGCAGCATCAGAGCCTGGCTGTACCGCTGTTGCCGTACGAACCATATAGTCGTATTGGTTGTAAACCCATTCCTTGCTTGCCACAGTTGGCGATGCAAGAATTTCTGCTAATGTTCCGTTCAAATCTGTAATTTCAGCAAAGTCAGCCGCATTCACATCGGCAAATTCACCGTAATATGCTGGCTCCTTGGAAGGCTGGTTGTACACTGGACATTCGTCAACAAGCGCTTTAACCGGCATATCCGCAACTTGCTCGCCTTTATGGAACAAGCGCAAACGTCCATCGTCTGTAACTTTGCCGACCTTGACGCAAATAACGCCCCAACGGTCGAAAATTTCCTTCGCCTGTGCTTCATGCTGCGGCTCAACGACAAACAGCATGCGCTCCTGCGATTCGGAAAGCATCATTTCATAAGGTGTCATATCGCTTTCGCGCTGAGGAACTTCATCCAGGTAAAGCTCAAGGCCGTTGCCTGCTTTAGAAGCCATCTCCGCAGAGGAGCATGTAAGACCAGCCGCGCCCATATCCTGAATACCAAGCACGATGCCGGAATTGATCAGCTCAAGCGTTGCTTCCATAACAAGCTTCTCCATAAATGGATCTCCGACCTGAACCGCTGTTTTCTTCTCTTCAGACTCCTCAGATAGCTCAACAGATGCGAACGTTGCACCGTGAATACCGTCGCGGCCAGTCGCAGGGCCAACATAGAATACAGGGTTGCCAACGCCTTTTGCTACACCGCGCTGAATTTTATCATGATCAATAAGGCCGACGCACATTGCGTTAACAAGCGGGTTTCCTTCATAGCTTTCATCAAAATTAACCTCGCCGGCTACTGTCGGAATCCCGATACAGTTGCCGTAGCCAGCAATACCGCTTACTACATTTTCGAACAAATATTTAACGCGCTCATTTTCAAGACGTCCAAAACGAAGGCTGTTCAGCAATGCAACCGGACGTGCCCCCATCGAGAAAATGTCGCGAATAATGCCGCCCACACCAGTAGCCGCGCCTTGGTAAGGCTCAACTGCTGAAGGATGGTTATGAGATTCAATTTTGAATACAACCGCTTGGTTGTCGCCAATATCAACAATACCGGCACCTTCGCCTGGTCCCATCAATACTTTCGGTCCAGAGGTCGGGAACTTTTTCAAAATTGGCTTGGAGTTTTTGTAAGCACAATGCTCGGACCACATAACACTGAATACACCGATTTCAGTGTAGTTAGGCTTACGACCACCAAGGAAGCCACAGATTAGCTCATACTCATAATCTGATACGCCGAATTGCTGATAAATTTTTTGCTCCGCAATTTGTTCTGCGGTTGGCTCCTTAGCCGTTAATTGCTGTGCCATGTTGTTCCCTCCATGCATTCAAAATCGATGTAAACATGCGCTTGCCGTCCGCTGAGCCCAAAATCTCGCTAACTGCGCGCTCAGGGTGAGGCATCATGCCTACTACATTGCCTACTTTGTTGCTAATACCTGCAATATTATCTACAGAACCGTTAGGATTAGAATCTCCTGCATAACGGAAAATAATTTGATTGTTCGCTTGAAGCTCAGCCAGCGTTGCTTCATCACAGAAATAGTTGCCTTCTCCATGAGCGATAGGAATCGAAATCACTTCACCCTGCTCATAATCGCGCGTAAACGGGTTTTGATTGTTAACCACTTCAAGCGGCGATTGATGGCAGCGGAATTTCAAGCCGTTGTTGCGAATAAGCGCACCTGGCAGCAAATTAGCTTCGGTCAAAATTTGGAAGCCGTTGCAGATGCCCAAAATATATTTGCCTGCGTCTGCAGCCTTTTTAACCTCGTTCATCACATTGGCAAAGCGAGCAATTGCTCCGCAACGAAGATAGTCGCCGTATGAAAAGCCCCCTGGTACGAGAATGCAATCATAAGCTGACAGATCCGTAGCCGTATGCCACACATAGTCTACTTCTTGACCGATTGTTTGCTCTACAGCTTTGTAGCAATCAATATCACAGTTCGAGCCTGGAAATACAAGTACCGCAAACTTCATTTTATTAGTCCTCCAGTTCAAATCGGTAGTCTTCAACAACCGTATTAGCCAACAGCTTTTCGCACATTACTTTCAGGCGAGCTTCAGCCTCCGCACGATCGGTAGTATCAAGTTCAAGCTCTAGATATTTGCCGATGCGAACCTTGCCTACCTCATTAAACCCAAGCGAATGAAGACCGCCTTGCACCGCAACTCCTTGTGGATCTAGTACATTTTCTTTAATCGTTACGTAAACAGTTGCTTTCATAATAGCCAATAGCCTCCCAAGACTTTTTTAATTTATTCAACGCTCCGGAGCAAAGCATCCTACAGTCGCTTTTTAAATCGTAATGCTCTATTATTTGATTCTTTAAGGTTGCATTACGATGTTAAAGGCGACTCACTTCGTTTTTCGGATGCTTTGCTCCTCCGCTGGTGCTTTCTCCATCGAATACGCTACGAAGTGATCGCACGCAGTGTATTCAAAGTCGAGCTTTTTTAATGCCTCTTCGTAAGCTTTACAGCGCTCCGGAGCAAAGCATCCTCCAGTCGCTTTTTAAATCGTAATGCTATCTTATTTGAATTTTTTAAGGTTGCATTACGATGTTAAAGGCGACTCACTTCGTTTTTCGGATGCTTTGCTCCTCCGCTGGTGTACTTTTTGCAAGCAAGAGCAAGAAGCTTGGACGATACTAGAAGGCGCGGAGCGCAGCGTAGGTAAAAAGCTACGTGAGCACCTCCAATGTTTCCGTAGGAAACATACATCGGAAGCATAACCTTTCGCTAGCGTTCAAGATTCGCCGCCGAATCCGCTACAACGAAGTTACATCGTCATCAAAGTCGAGCTTTTTGAACTACCTCTTCCAATGAAAGTTCAAAAATTCGGCTTTCAGGACCAAGAAGCTTGGACGCTAGTAGAAAATGAGGAGCGCAGCGTAGAGCAGAGCTACGTGAGCACCGCAGTTTTCGCTAGCGTTCAAGATTCGCCGCCGAATCCGCTACAACGAAGTTACATCGTCATCAAAGTCGGATTTTTGAACTACCTCTTCCAATGAAAGTTCAAAAATTCGGCTTTCAGGACCAAGAAGCTTGGACGCTAGTAGAAAACGAGGAGCGCAGCGTAGAGCAGAGCTACGTGAGCACCGCAGTTTTCGCTAGCGTTCAAGATTCGCCGCCGAATCCGCTACAACGAAGTTACATCGTCATCAAAGTCGGATTTTTGAACTACCTTATTGCCTGTTAGTCGAGTATATATCCCCCGATACCGCTCAGTCGTCTCTTCAACAACCTGCTGCGGCAATGGTGCCGGCATGCTTTCGCGATCCCAATCCGATTGAAGCAAATAGGCGCGCACTGGCTCCTTATCCATACTGTCAATCTCAATATCGTAGGCGAATTTATCTTCTGCCC
The DNA here is from genome assembly GCF_018403185.1 of Paenibacillus montaniterrae. Taxonomy (GTDB): domain Bacteria; phylum Bacillota; class Bacilli; order Paenibacillales; family Paenibacillaceae; genus Pristimantibacillus; species Pristimantibacillus montaniterrae. The sequence continues at coordinate 147,485 of NZ_BOSE01000011.1, read as the reverse complement.
AGAAGCGAGAGGAATCTGGCGTGAAAATTTCATCGATCAAAATAATTTCACCATCAATAATGCCAAATTCAAATTTGCAGTCCGCCAAAATAATACCTTTTTCCAAACAATAGCGATGTGCAAAATTGTAAAGTGCAAGACTACGCTCGCGCAGCGTCTCCGCCAGCTCCTTGCCGATTCGTTTGCTCATTTCCGCAAATGAAATATCCTCATCATGCCCGATATCATTTTTGGCAGAAGGCGTAAAAATCGGCTCAGGCAGCTTCTCATTCTTGCGAAGGCCAGCAGGCAGCGGATCACCATTAATCGCCCCGGTTTTCTCATACTGTCTCCAACCACCGCCAGTAATATAGCCGCGTACAATACATTCCATGTCAATGCGCTCAGCCTTGCGAGTAACCGTAATACGATGCTTAAGCAGCTCAGGCTCCGTAATCACATCGCCCAGCTTATACACATCAGTGTGCACAACATGGTTGGCAATAATGTCCTCAGTCAGCCCAAACCAAAAAGCCGACAACGAATTCAGCACATTACCCTTATCAGGTACAGCCGGCTCAAGCACATAATCAAACGCCGAAATACGATCCGTAACCACAATCAGGAAATGCTCTCCCAGATCATACAGCTCACGAACCTTACCTTTATAAATCAGCGGCGCACGTACGTACTCAACAGCTGATGAGATCGCCATCACTTGCGTAGTCATGAACTTATTCCTCCTAAATAAAATATCATAGCCGTGAAGCAGAGCAACCAAGGCGCTCGCCCTTCACGACATCAAAGCAATACCAACAAAACACTCCACCGAATACCTCACACAATCGTGAAGCAGGCAACCAAGTTGCCGTCCTTCGCGACCCCACAGCGACACATACAAGAACTTCGCCGAACCTCCCACAACACGCGAAGCAGGCAACCAAGTTGCCGTCCTTCGCGACTCCGTAGCGATACATACAAGAACTTCGCCGAACCTCCCACACAACACGCGAAGCAGGAAACCTTGGTTGCCGTTCTTCGCGACTCCGAAGCGTCACACACAAGAACTTCGCCGAACCTCCCACAACACGCGAAGCGTCGCATACAAGACGCTTCCCCGAGCTACAATCACAGAAGCTTCGCGGGTAACGCATGCAAGACGCTTCCTCGAAGGTTCACGAGTCAGCACCAAGAGATTTGCGTGAAGCTAGCGAAGTGAGGAGCACAGCGTACGGGATTGGTACGTGAGCACCGGAACGAGCGATGAACGCAAAGCTCGCCGTCGAATACGCTACGAAGCATCACATCGTGATCACTCGTGAACAATCACAGAAGCTTCGCGGGTAACGCATGCAGGCTGCTCCATGAATTGCTCGGAGATTAAGACCAAGAGATTTGCGTGAAGCTAGCGAAGAGAGGAGCGCAGCGTACGCAATTGGTACGTGAGCACCGGAACGAGCGATGAACGCAAAGCTCGCCGCCGAATACGCTGCGTCAGCAAACGCATCGTATTAATCTTCGAGCAACCCGAGGCGGGTGAAAATCGTGTCCACGTGCTTTAAATGCCACCCCGGATTAAAGCAATCATCGATCTCCTCTGGCGAAAGCACCGACGTAATCTCCTCAGTTGCTTCAATAATGTCACGGAATTGCGTTTTCGTTTCCCATGCCTGCATCGCGCGCGGCTGCACTGTATCATAAGCCTGCTCGCGGCTGAAGCCTTTATCAATCAGCTTCGTCAATACGCGACCGGAGAAAGGCACACCGTACGTCGCTTGCATGTTGCGCTTCATATTTTCAGGGAATACCGTCAAGTTTTTAATAATGTTGCCAAGACGGTTCAACATATAGTTAAGCAGCATCGTCGCATCCGGAAGGATAACGCGCTCTGCGGAAGAATGTGAAATATCTCTTTCATGCCAAAGCGTTACATTTTCGTAAGCTGTCAGCATATGGCCGCGAATGACACGGGACAAGCCGGAAATATTTTCGCAGCCGATCGGGTTGCGCTTATGCGGCATAGCCGAAGAGCCCTTTTGACCTTTTGCAAATGGCTCCTCCACCTCGCGGAATTCGCTTTTTTGCAATGCGCGAATTTCTGTGGCGAATTTATCAAGCGAGGTTGCGATCAACGCAAGCGTCGCCACATATTCTGCATGGCGGTCACGCTGAAGGGTTTGCGTTGATATCGGAGCCGCTTTGATGCCCAGCTTCTGGCATACAAACTGCTCAACAAATGGATCAATATTCGCATACGTGCCGACCGCACCAGAAATTTTGCCATACTGAACGTTGTCTGCTGCATGCTCGAAACGCTCAAGATTGCGCTTCATTTCCTCGTACCATAGCGCCAGCTTCAAGCCGAAAGTCGTTGGCTCAGCGTGCACGCCGTGCGTACGGCCCATCATTGGTGTATCTTTATAACGAATCGCCTGTTCACGAACAATGTCGATGAAGTTGACAATATCCTTGTGCAAAATTTCATTAGCCTGGCGCAGCAAGTAGCCGTTAGCTGTATCCACGACATCGGTAGAAGTCAGACCATAGTGCACCCATTTGCGTTCCGGACCAACTGTTTCAGATACTGCGCGAGTAAATGCAATAACATCATGGCGTGTTTCCTGCTCGATTTCATAAATGCGCTCGATATTAAAGCTTGCATTGGCACGCAGCGCTTCAACATCCTCGCGTGGAATAACGCCTAGCTCGGACCAGGCCTCGCAAGCGTAAAGCTCAACCTCCAGCCATGCTTGAAACTTGTTTTGCTCCGTCCAGATTGCTCTCATTTCTGGTCTGCTGTAACGATCTAACATTCAAGAAACACCTTCCAACTCATTTTTTTATTTATTCCAGCTATTCCATTCATCCTGCCAAATGCCAGTGCCTTCAATCCATTGCATGGCAGCCTCGATGCTGGTAGCCAGTACATTAACATGTCCCATTTTGCGGTTGTGCACCGCATCTGCCTTGCCGTACAAATGAACCTTAGGCACTACGACCAGCTCAGCCGCCAACGGATCCTCAGCCGCCATACGCTCAAGCAAAGGCGCGACATGCTGTCCAAGCACATTAACCATAACGACCGGAGTCGTTAACGACGGATCGCCAAGCGGCAAATTGCACACCGCACGCACATGCTGCTCAAACTGCGAGGTGCGGCAAGCCTCCATTGTGTAATGCCCGCTATTATGTGGACGCGGCGCCAGCTCATTGACATAAAGTCGATCCCCATCAGCAACGAACATCTCAACAGCAATAAGACCGACAGCATCAAGCCCTTGGGCAATTTTCACTGCCAGCTGCTCAGCTTGCTCTCTTAGCTCCTGCGAAATTCGAGCCGGAACAATCGATAAATGCAAAATATTGCTCACATGAATATTTTCAGCCGCAGGGAACACTTTTATTTCACCTTGCGGACTGCGGGCAGCAATAACCGAAATTTCCTTCTTAAAGTGGATAAATTGCTCCAGCACAAGCTCGGTTTTCGCCTTGGAAAGCGTGACGAAGGCTTCTTCAAGCTCATCCGTGCTGCGAATAACCCATTGCCCTTTACCGTCATAGCCGCCAGTTGCCGTTTTCAGCACGCACGGCACACCAAACTGCTCGACTCCCTGCTGTAAATCCTCCAGCGTGGCAATTTCGCGATAAGGCGCTACCGGCACGCCAGCAGCCTCAATCGCCCGCTTTTCACGCAAGCGATGCTGTGTCGTGTATAGCAAATGATTGCCCTGCGGCACATAGGCTTCCTGCATCAGCATGCCCGCCACTTCCGCACTTACATTTTCAAATTCGTACGTAATGACATCCGAGCGCTGCGCCAGTTGACGAGCCGCTTCAGCATCACTGTATGCAGCAACGATTTGCTCGCTGACCTGCCCCATTGGCCCATGTTCAGTCGAGTCAAGCGTAACAAAGCGGTAGCCGAGCTCGCTGCCTGCATTTGCAAGCATGCGACCTAGCTGACCGCCGCCAAGTACGCCAATAGTGGCACCAGGTAGTATCGTTTTTATGCTTTGACCATTACGGCTGCTCATAGCTCATCACTGCTTTCCAGCACCTCTTGCTTCACACGCTCGCGACGAGCTTCAACTCGTGCTTGAACCGCTGGGTCAAAGGCGCCTAGCATTTGAGCGGCCAACAAGCCTGCATTCGTTGCTCCTGCGTTGCCGATCGCAACCGTTGCAACCGGAATTCCGCCAGGCATTTGCACAATCGATAGCAAGGAGTCAAGACCATTCAAATTCGAGGATTTTACAGGCACGCCAATAACGGGCAGCGTCGTTTTAGCTGCAACCATACCTGGCAAATGAGCAGCACCACCTGCACCCGCAATAATGACCTTTATTCCTCGCTCTGCCGCTGTCTCCGCGTATTCAAACATCAAATCCGGAGTGCGATGCGCAGAAACAACCTTTTTCTCATACGGAATCTCCAGCTCATCCAAAATATCGCATGCCAGTTTCATGGTTGCCCAATCTGACTTGCTTCCCATGATTACGCCTACTTGTGCGGACATAAACACAATACCTACCTTCTATTTAGATGTAGTTTAAAAATGATGGCTTTGATGACGATGTTTCTCGTTGTAGCTTATTCGACGGCGAATATGTCACGCTAGCGAAAGGTTATGCTTCCGATGTATGTTTCCTGCGGAAACATTGGAGGTGCTCACGTAGCTTTTGCCTACGCTGCGCTCCTCGTTTTCTAACTAGCGTCCAAGCTTCTTGGTCCTGAAAGCCATCCTTTTTAAACTTCTTATTTTAATGATGTAGTTTAAAAAGCATGACTTTGATGACGATGTTTCTCTTTGAAGCTTATTCGACGGCGAATATGTCACGCTAGCGAAAGGTTATGCTTCCGATGTATGTTTCCTGCGGAAACATTGGAGGTGCTCACGTAGCTTTTTGCCGCAGCTAGCGCTCCTCGCTTTCTAGTATCGTGCCATCTTCTTGGTCCTGAAAGCCATCCTTTTTAAACTTTTTATTTTAATGATGTGGCTTAAATAAGACATAAAAAAGCCCACTAGCAATACATCTCTCTTCTTGCTACTGGACTTCGATGAAACTTGCGCGTTACGAAGCTCGCCAGTTTCTACTAATAACTTGATCGAAGAGTTAGTAACGTCAGGAACAACCTTCAGATCAGCAAGCAGCCTATAAAATTGCTTGCTGCCGGGCGTATCCTTCTTCAATCTTATACGAAGCTCGTAGTCCAGAAAGTTTCGGTTCCGGGTAGAAACGTTTGAGCCATTCCCTCAAACATATACGAGATAAACCTATGCAGTTTTCAACAACAACTATAGTTTATCGAATGTATTAGGCACTGTCAACAAAATACGAACATTCACAATCTTTTATTTCTGATAGTTCGTTTTTCTAACATTCATTTCTCGATTTACAGCCATTTTCCATTCTTTTATCTTGCTTAAACCTTAAAAACTGACATCATACGTCACGTCTACTACGAATAATTGCAGAAGACTGCAAACTTTATGCAAATCATTAATATGGACAAATATGCGGGAATATATATTAGCATATCGTGTGCTCGTTTGAAGGAAAGGCTTTGTTTAGAAATATGAAAAGTTAAAGGAGGGCTGCACGATGCAAATTCATACGGTAAAGCGCAATGATTCGCTGTGGAATCTTGCACAGCAATACGGCGTCCCGCTCCAGCATATTATTGATGTCAACGCAATAGCAGAAAATGACAGCTTAGTAGTAGGGCAAGCCTTGATCATCCCTTCTCCACCCGGCAATCGAACCCACAAGGTCGCGCGCGGCGAATCGCTTTGGTCAATTGCCCGCCAGTATGGCCTGAGCTTGCAGGAGGTCGCTGCTGCCAACCAATTAACGAACCCCGCTTTAATCAGTCCAGGGCAAATTATTATTATTCCTCAGCCTACCCTGATGACGATTGAGGTCAATGGCTACATGGAGCGGATGGACGAACAGGCCGCCGCGGAAATTACTCAGCACAGCGATGAGCTGACCTATGTTACCTTATTCAGCTACAAAATTCAGACAGACGGAACACTTGTCGAGCTTGATGATCAACAGCTGCGCGATGCAGCACTCGCCAATCGCGTCGCCCCGATGATGGCAATCACCAATATTTCGGAAGAAGGCTTTTCCAGTGAGCTGATTCATGAAGTGCTCAACAACCAGCAATCGTATACGCATTTAATTACGACGGTATCGAATACGATGCAGGATCGCGGCTTTAAAGCACTTAATATCGATTTTGAATACGTGCTGCCGGAGGATCGCGAGCTGTACAACTCCTTTTTGCGTGATATTACGCGTCATCTCCACCAATTTGGCTGGCTTGTATCGACTGCTGTTGCTCCAAAATATAGCGCTGATCAGGAAGGCCTGCTCTATGAAGCGCATGATTATCGTGCGCATGGAGAAATTGTTGATTTCGTCATTTTGATGACCTATGAGTGGGGCTGGACTGGCGGACCGCCGCGTGCTGTTGCTCCGTTAAATGAAGTATCCAAGGTCATTAACTACGCCTTGACGAAAATTCCTGCGCAGAAGATTATGATGGGAATGCCGCTGTACGGCTACCATTGGACGCTTCCCTATGTGCAAGGGGAGTCTCGTGCCACAGCGCTGAGCACAGAAGCGGCGATCAGGCTGGCCAGAGAACGAAATGCCGCGATTGAATACGACAATACCGCACAATCGCCGCATTTTACCTTCTATGATGAGGAGCGCAAGCAGCATATCGTTTGGTTTGAGGATGCGCGCAGTTTGCAAGCCAAGTTCAACCTCGTCAAGCAGCATGGCCTGCGCGGCGTTAGCTACTGGAAGCTGGGCATTGAAGCCAATACAAACTGGTATTTGCTGAGCGAGAACTTCTCAGTGAAGAAGCTGCTGTAGCTTTACATCTGGAACATTTCCCCAATTAAGCACGTCAATTAATTTAGAGCTTGATAGGGGAGGTAATTAAATGAAGCTGAAACTACTTATGCTTTGTGCAATGTTGTTGCTAGCTGCGGCGGGCTGCAGCAATAAAACATCTCAGCTAGAAACGTTTATTAGCAGTATCGAGCAAGGAAATCTGATCGTTGAATGTTATCCAAGAAAGGAATCCGGCAATAGTATCGGTACTGCGTGCAAAGTCATCGTTAGCGACGATACTCTTTATGAAGACCGCTCAGGAAATCCATTAATGTTTGAAGATTTTAAAATCGGCGACGATGTAAAGTTGTATTTCAAATCGCCCCTGTCACTCGAAAAATCTAATTCTACATACCACGTTAGTAAAATTGTTTTACTAAACGAATAAGCGATGTCAGGGCGTATCTGAAAACCCGCTCACTAGGATGCTTAAACCGGGATACTAAAAAAAGAAACCGTCTCCTCACAGATGGCAGGCTGTCACCTCCATGCAACGAGAAACGGTTTCCTTCTATTTATATCATGAAATTACTTTGAATCAGCTTTTACTTGTCTACCCACTCCGTCACCTCTTGCACCGAGCGGCGACTTGGCGCATTTGGCGTAATATCAGGATAGCCAACATAGATGAAGCCAACAAGCTGCTCATCTTCCCGCAGCTTGAACTGCTGATGCATCGCCTCATGATACAGCGGCGCGCCAGAGCGCCAAATAGCACCCAAGCCAAGCGCATGAGCAGCCAGCAGCACGTTTTGCACAGCAGCATGTGTGGCCGCTACTTCCTCTGCCAGCACTGCGCGCGGATCATCCGACGGCGAACAAATGGCCGCAATGACGACTGGAGCACGAAACGCCTTTTTAACTTCCTTTTCACGCTTTTCTACGTCTTGGTCGCCAGTGGTCGCGCTATAAACATTAGCGTAGCCCTCGCCCAGCAAGCGGCGGCCCTCTCCAGTCATTACAACGAATTTCCAAGGCTGAGTGTTATGATGACTCGGCGCCCAAGTAGCCGCCTCCAGCAGTTGTTCGATCAGCTCGCGTGGAACCTCTTCACCTTTAACGCGTCCAATCGTTCTGCGTTCGCGCAGCGCGCCAAGCAGCTGCTCGGCGCTTGTTACGGATTCATTTGCCATGTTCGTTCCTCTTCCCATTTTTTTGGAATTGATCAAACTAATCGTTTCTTCTGTGCTGTCATTTATTTTTCGAACAGCTTCAAATATTGCCCGTAGCCTCGCTCCTCCAGCTTATCCTTTGGAATAAACTCAAGTGCAGCCGAGTTAATACAATAGCGCAAGCCTGTCGGCTGCGGTCCATCCTCAAATACATGGCCCAAATGCGAATCGCCATACTTGGAGCGCACCTCAGTCCGAATCATGCCATGAGTTGTATCCATTTCTTCGGTGACATGATCATCCTCAAGCGGCTTAGTAAAGCTAGGCCAGCCGCAATGCGCATCAAATTTGTCCTTTGAGCTGAACAGCGGTTCTCCTGAAACGATATCGACGTAAATGCCTTCCTCTTTGTGATCCCAGAACTCATTGCGAAAAGGCGGCTCTGTCGCATTGCGCTGCGTGACCTCATACTGCATTGGCGTCAAGCGGGCCTTTAGCTCCGCATCATTCTTTTTGACCGTCCAGTGCTGCTTAATGAACGCATCTCGGCCCGAGCCCTTACGATACATTTTATAGCGGAACGGATTTTTCAGATGATAGTCCTGGTGATAGTCCTCAGCCGGGTAAAAGGTTGCGGCAGGAACAATTTCGGTTACAATCGGCTTGTCGAAGACGCCGCTTTCCGCAAGCTTTTGCTTGGATAGCTCAGCCGCCTTCCGCTGCTCCTCGGAATGGTAAAAAATGAAGGTGCGATAGGAATGTCCCCGATCATGAAATTGGCCCCCAGCATCTGTCGGATCAATTTGCTTCCAATATTTATCGAGCAGCTGCTCATAGCTGATGATGGAAGGATCAAACTCTATTTGTACAGCCTCTACGTGGCCTGTCGTATCCGAGCATACCTCTTCATAGGTCGGATTAGGCTTATGTCCTCCTGTATAGCCTGAGGTTACCGCAATGACCCCATCCATACGATCAAACGGTGTAACCATGCACCAAAAGCAGCCGCCTGCAAACGTTGCTAATTCAGTCAATTGTATTCCCTCCCTTACGATTCACTACAATTTCTATTATACATGACAGTCCAATCCAACACCAAAATGTTACAATCACGAAACAGCACAAACTTTTTGGCGAAATTTGCGTCTAATACTCTAGAGGTGAAAACATTGTCAGACATGCAAGTAGAATTATCCAACCAGTCCAGTCAGCCAGTTTCAGAAAAGCGCCAGCAGCGTACGAAAAAGCGGCGCACCAAGTTGATCATCCTGAATTTCATTATGCTATGGCTATTATTAATCGTAGGTGGCTTATATGGAGCCTATACATATATGAACAAGGTGGAAGAACGGCTTACTACCCAAATGAGACAGGAAACGGAGCAAAAGCTTAAGGAGCTGGACAGCAGCTACGAAACACGAATTAATGAGCTGGACAGCAGCTATCAGGAAAAAGTTGCAGCTTTAGGCGAGCAAATCGACGAATTGAACCAGCTGCTAACCTTCGTCAAGGACAACAGCAGCGACAAAAACGATGATAGCAATCAGCTGTACTCGCAAATTAACGAAATTAAATCGCAGTTGCAGAAGCTGCAAAAAAGTATGGAGCTGCTTAAGTGATGAACAGCATTCAGTTTCTTAATCGCCTGATGCTGCTTGTCATTGCCCCGTTTATCGGCATCCTTATTGCGGTAATGCTTATCGTGAACAAGGAACCGCCAGTGATAGAGCCAGTGGAGGCGCCAAAGCTGGTTGAGGTGGAGCAAGCTCATGAGAAAATCGCTGCTGCTTTAACAACGAGTACTGAGCTGGCAAAAACAGCGAGTGAAAATATCGAAAGCAGCTACACCGTCTATAATGAAACAACCGAGCTGGTAAGCTCGTTGCTGCCTGTTATTAAAAAGGCGCTAGAATATCCATATGCCATTTACGACAAAAAAATTAGCGGCAAGCTCGGAACACCATCCTCAACGATCAACAGCAGCAAGCTGAGAGCACAGCTATATTATAAAAGCTATGAGAATTTTAAAGGCTATCTCGTCAAAATTAAATTAAAGGATAGCTCGGCAGTTGATATGGTGCTTGGCGGGGATGAGCCTGGCGATGCCATGACTACGCTGCAGGCAGCTAAAGCCTATGGCGCAGCTGTCGCCGTAAATGCTGGCGGCTTTGCCGATTCAGGCTCGAAGCGTTATCCGCTTGGAACGACGATCATTGACAGCGAATATGTTAATGGCTTTCAGCCTAGCAAAAATGATTTGTTTTTTGCCGGGTTCAACAGTCAAAATGAATTGATCGGCGGCAAATTTACAGACAAGGAAAAATTGGACAAGCTTAAGCCGCGGTTTGGTGCAAGCTTCGTACCGATCCTGATTCAAAACGGTAAAAAGCAAACGATCCCGAGCAAATGGCAAACGTCGCCGAGCCGTGCACCGCGCGTCGTGCTTGCCAACTACAAGGATGATCAGCTGCTGCTCTTTGTAACGGACGGCTATAACACGAACGATAGCGCTGGAGCTACATTAGCAGAAATGCAGGATCTGCTGCAGCAATTCGGTGTCGTCTCGGCCTACAATATGGATGGCGGGGGCTCTGCCTCACTCATATTTAATGGCAGCATCATTAACTCGCCTTCAGATGGACAGCTTCGCAAGCTGCCAACGCATTTATTATTTTTCAAATAAAGACGAAGAAAAAAACAGCGATGAGACTCAAGCCAAGCACTTGAGCTTCATCGCTGTTTTTAATAGCGCCATATCCTGTTCGTACTCCAGCAGCAGCCGCTCCGCATCTTGATGCGTGACAGCTGCAAAGCGCAAGGAATCGCCTGGCTTTAGCTGCCCGAACACCGGGATATCGACGGTCGCTACAATCGCTATTTTCGGATATCCACCCGTTGTTTGCCGATCAGAAAGCAGCACAATTGGCTGTCCATTGGCTGGCAGTTGAATAAGCCCCTGCACAGTGCCCTCCGAAATCAACTCGGCTCTATCGTGCAGCTCTAGCTGTTCTCCCTGCAGACGATAACCCATGCGGTCAGACTGCACATCGACGCGCCAGATGCTGCTGTTCCATTTCCGCTTGCTATCCGCTGTGAGCAGCTCGTAATCGGGACCAGGAATGTAGCGGATCGTTGCAGTCTCTTCAAGTGCAACAGCAAAATGCTGAGCATTAAAGGATAGCCCGCTTTCATCCTTCAGCCTTTTCCATAGCTTGGCGCAGCTAGAATGCACATCAAAGCTCTTTGACTGGAGCACATCTCCACTGCGCAGCACTCTCCCGTTATAGCCGCCAAGCTGTCCTCGCATGTTGGTGCTATAGCTGCCGAGCACCTTGCGCAGTTCAAAGCCTCCGGCAATGGCAACATAGACGCGGCAACCGCTTTTGTACTGGGCAAATGTTAGCGTAGAGCCTTTGCTGACAAGCACGGGCTGCCACATAGGTACAGCGGCATTGTTCATGTAGGGAGTCATATTGCCGCCGCAAATCGCAATCATATGATCATCTGTGAATAACAGCGTTGCTCCTGCCAATGTCAGCTCAAGCACTGCCGCCCCCTCGTCATTACCGACCAGCAGATTGGCAACACGCGCCGAGCCTTCATCCATTGCACCGTTGACGTTAACGCCATATTTCTGATAGCCGTATCGCCCTCTATCCTGAATCGAAGCCATCATGCCCGGCTTGATCACTTCAATCGCCATTTTCACCCTCCTCAAACTTTTCGCTGTTTCATTGGATTGCGTCCATTTGCGCCTTATGTCCAATGCAGATCGCCAATTCTGGAGAACTGCTCATGCGAGATTGGGATAAATTTGATCCGATCACCAGCCTGAATTAAGCTCGGCACCTCATATTCGGGATGAAACAGCTTAAGCGGCGTTCGCCCGATAATTCTCCAGCCGCCTGGCGTGCGTATCGGGTATATGCCAGTCTGTTCTCCGGCAATGCCAACACTTCCCGCTTCAATTGCTGCACGAGGTATCGCCTTGCGAGGCATCGCAATCGCCGGGTCCATTCCACCCAAATAAGGAAAGCCTGGTGCAAAGCCAAGCATATGAACAAGATACGTCCTGCCGCTATGAATGCGAATCACTTCGTCGACACTTAGCTCATTATAGCGAGCCACTTCAGCCAGATCGGGGCCATACGTTCCTCCATAGCACACTGGAATCTCAACAACGCGACCTTCATGCGGAGAAAAATTATCAGGCCTTGCAGCATGCTGCTCAATAACGAAAGCAAGCTGCTGCTTAAGCCGCTGTGAAGGCGATTGCTGCAGATCATGACTAGTTCTGATACTCTGCCAAATCACCATCGGCTCATAATGCACCATAATCGAGCAATAAGCGGGAACATACTCAACAACACCAAGCAGCTTGGCGCGCTCAAGCTCGGCAAGCAAACCAACCACCTGCTGATGAATTTGTTCATTAATTTCATTTCCCAGCGCAATCAAAATCGCCCTCTCGCCTAAAGCTTGCAACGAATAATTCACAACCAGACTCACCTCCAACTCGATAAGGATAAACATCATCTTCAGTAAGCATAAACTTCAACTTTTCAACCGAGGTTTAAAAACCGGGCTTTCAGGTCCAAGAAGCTTGGACGCTAGTAGAAAATGAGGAGCGCTAGCTGCGGCAAAAAGCTACGTGAGCACCTCCAATGTTTCCGCAGGAAACATACATCGGAAGCATTAACCTTTCGCTAGCGTTCAAGATTCGCCGCCGACTACGCTACAACGAAATCACATCGTCATCAAAGTCCGCTTTTTAAAACTTCCACCTTCCAATAAGAGTTTAAAAAGCGGGCTTTCAGGTCCAAGAAGCTTGGACGCTAGTAGAAAACGAGGAGCGCAGCGTAGGCCAAAAGCTACGTGAGCACCGCAGTTTTCGCTAGCGTTCAAGATTCGCCGCCGACTACGCTACAACGCCAATCATCGTCATCAAAGTCCGCTTTTTAAACTTCCACCTTCCAATAAAGGTTTAAAAAGCGGGCTTTCAGGTCCAAGAAGCTTGGACGCTAGTAGAAAATGAGGAGCGCAGCGTAGGCCAAAAGCTACGTGAGCACCGGAATTTTCGCGAGCGTTCAAGATTCGCCGTCGAATAAGCTACAACGCAATTACATCGTCATCAAAGTCCGCTTTTTAAACCTCCACTTCAAAGGTTGATGGATGAGAAATCTTTATCCCTGCACCCCCCAACGCCTCCGATAGCTGAATCACATGCTGCAATGCATCTGGTGAATCGCCATGAACGCAGATCGTATCAGCACGCATTTGGATGTCCTCTCCTGTGCGACTTTCGACTTTATGCTCCTTCACCATTCTGATCATGCGCTCGGAGGAATATTTCGATTGCACGATCATCGCCTGCTCATGCGAGCGCGGCGTTAGTGTGCCGTCCTTCTCATAGTTGCGATCAGCAAAAACTTCATTTAAAGTGCGCAGGCCAGCGCGTGCTCCTGCTTTTACGAGCTTGCTGTTGGACTGCCCGACGAGATAAATATCGGGATCGATACGAAATGCAGCTTCCGCAATGGCTTCAGCGATTGCCGTGCTTTCGTTAGCCATATGGTATAGTGCGCCATGCGGCTTTACATGCTGTAGTTTGCTGCCTTCAGCAACAGCAAATGCCTGCAGCGCGCCAACCTGATAGAGCACAAGCCCATATATTTCTTCGGCGCTAATATCCATTTTGCGTCTGCCGAAGCCATGCTTGTCCGGCAAACTGGGATGTGCGCCAATCGCTACATTATAATTTAAAGCAAGCTTTACAGTTTTACGCATCGTTAACGGATCGCCTGCATGAAAGCCGCAAGCAATATTTGCAGAAGTAATATATTTCATAAGTTCTTCGTCTTGACCAAATGAATAAATGCCAAAGCTTTCGCCCATATCACAATTCAAATCAACTCTATACATCGTTACACCCCTTATGCTATATTGAAACTGACCTTCAATATTACCTAAATTGTACCTGTTGCAGCAGACAGATTGCAATTCAAACGATAATATTGATGGCAATTGGAAATAATGAATATTGTTGTTTACAAATTAGATGCAAAAGGAAGGGAAGATTTACAATGCCAATTGAAGCATACTTGGTTTTTGATGGCAATTGCCGCGAAGCTGTTTTGTTTTATAAGGAAGTATTCAACACGCATGAACCCAAGTTTATGACATTTGGAGATTCTCCTGACGGACCGGAGCATATGCAGCTGCCAGAAATGAAGGATTTAATTATGCACACGCGTCTCGTTATTAATGGCACCACTGTTATGTTTTCCGACAACTTCCCTGGTATGGAATTTACAGTTGGCAACAACATTACACTCGCTTACGTAAGTGATGACGCTGAGGAATTAAAAGCTGTTTACAGCAAGCTTAAAGAAGGCGGCAGAGTCGATATGGAGCTGCAGGAAACATTTTGGAGCAAGCTATATGGACAAGTCACAGACCGCTTCGGCATACAATGGCAATTGAACTACGGCGACGGAAACGTAGAAATGTAAAACTCACTAATAAAGCTCATATAATCGGACAAGCCCCAAACAAGGCTTCTAGATATAAAAAAAGCAGCGCCGGCCTAGCGCTGCTTTTTTTGTATATTCATATTCAAATATCCCGCCGACTATGCTACGAAGCAATCACATCGTCATCAAAGTCGAGCATTTTGAGCGGTCCTTTCAATGATGGCTCAAAATGCTCGGCTTTCAGGTCCAAGAAGATGGCACGATACTAGAAGGCGAGGAGCGCTAGCTGCGGCAACAAGCTACGTGAGCACCTCCAATGTTTCCGCAGGAAACATACATCGGAAGCATAACCTTTCGCTAGCGTTCAAGATTCGCCGTCGAATCAGCCACAGAGAAGTTACCTCGTCATCAAAGTCGAGCATTTTGAGCTACCTCTATTATTCGCCGCCCATAAATAAGTACTTGTAGACAATAATAACAACCAACACCCATAGCAGCCAGTGAACCTTGTACTTGCCTTTTTTCGCAAGATTTGCTGCTGTTGCAAGAACGGCATAGAACACAAGACCGAAGGAAATCCCATGCGCGATGCTGTATGTGAAAGGCATGAATACGATAATGAAAAATGCCGGGATCGCATAAACCATATCTGTAAAGTCAATTTCCTTCACGGATTGCATCATAAGCACGCCAACGATGATAAGCGCTGCTGATGTAGCTGCTCCTGGCACTAGCAGAACTAGCGGGAACAAGAAGATCGATAGCAGGAAGCAAATACCTGTCGTTACTGCAGTTAGACCAGAACGGCCACCTTGCGCAATACCGGCAGAGCTTTCTACAAACGCCGTTACTGTGCTTGTCCCTAGTACAGCACCGCCGCTTACGCCGATCGCATCAACAAACATCGCTTTACCGATGCGCTTCTTACCTTCAACCGGATCCTTCATAATGCCGGCGCGAGTCGCTGTGCCGACCAATGTGCCGAATGTATCGAACAGCTCGACAAATGTAAAGGTCAAAATAACGGTAATCAAACCAACTTCAACTACACCTGCAAAATCAAAATCAGCGAAATGCATCGTAGAGAAGCTTGGCAGCCAGGAGTTGTTCGAGAACGTCTCGCCAACATTTACATAACCGCCGATAATCGCAATAATAGTCGTCGCTACAATTCCCCATAAAATCGCACCTGGCACGCGCATTACCATAAGAATCGCAATAATCGCAAGCGCAATAACTGTATAGGCAACACCAGAGTTGTGAAGATCACCCAAGGAGATCAAGGTGCTGCCATCCTCAAAAGCAATAATGCTCATAATTCCACTATTTTTCATACCGATTACAGTAATAAACAAGCCGATACCAACCGTAATGGCATGCTTCAAGCTATCAGGCACAGCATCAACGAGCATTTGGCGAATTTGCGTAATCGTCAAAATGATGAAGATGATACCTGAAATGAAAACCGCTGTTAGTCCCATCGCTGGGCTAATAGGTGTGTCGGTTGCTGCTGACGCAACGACAACTGACGCAAAATATGCATTAAGTCCCATACCTGGCGCAACTGCAACAGGGAAATTAACAAAAAGCCCCATCGCAATTGTGAAAATACCCGCTGCAAGCGCAGTTGCTAAAAACACTCCTTCAAAGCTTAACCCCGTACCATTGCTTAAAATGCCTGGATTGACAGCCAGAATGTAAGCCATTGTCATGAAAGTCGTTAGACCTGCCATAATTTCAGTTCTGACGTTTGTTCCTAGTTCCTTTAGACGAAAGAAACGCTCCATTTTGAATATAACCTCCCAAAATTTTGATGGAACAAGCAAAAAAGCCTCGGAAAAAATGCTATATCGCATTTCCCTAGGCTTTGCAAAAAGGAGAAAAATATTCCACCGGCCTTGTGGATTTTTTCTCACCTTTCGTAGCCAGATCATTTACGGTGACCTCGTAGAGACTCTCAAGCCAATTCTTGAGATTATACGAAAGAATATGCTTTTGTTGTATTCCGTCTACAATTCTATCGACATTGTGACAATTTTGTCAATAAGTTTACGAATATTTTCTAAGAAAAATCAATTTATTATTCGTATTTTTACTTATCCAAAAATGCCGGAATAGCGATCAGCACCAACAGGGCAAGCAGTACGAGCCAGCTGCGTGGATTGCCATAATTCAACGACCAGCCAACCCCGAAGCGCTTTTCAACAAAAATCGCTGGATCATTCGGATTCCAGTAGAAGAGACCGGCTTTCCAATGCTTATCGTGATCTGCGACATGAACCATTGTTTCGTTTTTCCGCTCCTTAAGAACAATGCGCGAGCCACCTTGACCAAGCTTCAGGCTCAACGTAATCGCACCAATGATTAAAAGGCCAACCACGACTAGCGCAACCACGGTAATTCTGTTCGGATCCCATTGCTCTAGTGTTGATAATTGCATCAAGCACATCAACAGCGTAACTAGAAAACCAGCGATTGCGCAGTACACTGACCAAGCATATCTGAACAGTCGATTGCGCTCAAGCGAGCCTTCTGGATCATGGCTTTCAATAACCTGCTTAGCCTTCACAATCGAATAGTGCACGAATAGAAATACGATGACAACCGCCAACGCTACGAAAGACAGCATCAGCACAGCCGGGATCGATTTCTCAACTGCTCGCGTTACCTCTCCATCAAAGCCATATTGCATTGGCAGCATATCTGGAAAATCATCATAGCGAATCAAGCTGAATGCCATCGTTAACGCTACAATTAGCAAATGAGGAATGTACCAGGCTATCGAGATGACAAACGGCGTTTGATGGAAATTAGTTTGTACGACAACCCGCTGAACAGAAAGCTGCTCATTGTACCACGGCTGCTGCTGCTTCCAGCTTTTGATCGCGCGATGAGACGTATAATAGGCAACAAATGTAAGGAGCGCATAGATAAAAATAGATGCTGTATAGCTCCATACGAGTACTGTTTCTTTCAGATCCTGCTGCAATAGCAGGTATAAGCCAACGATGATTACAAGCCCCAATCCAAGGCAAGTTAGCATATAGCGTTTAATATGACCTGCGATAAAGGGCTGAGATTTTTCTTGCTCAGGAATCGTTACCCCAAATGCTTCTGTTTTTCTTGTCATTACTGGTGTTAGCGCTGTGATCGCAAAGATTGGCAAAAGCATGCCCAGCATAATCCACAATGCAATTCCTGTCATAACTTTCATCTCCCTACCTATTTAAATAGTTTTTTACTTTTATCTTTCCTAATCCGCTTTAAGCTCCTTGTACACCTGCTCAAGCAACTCAAGCATTTTCTCACGCTCCATGCCGCGGCATATTGCTTCTGCAATAATCGGCTTTAGCCGTTCCTTCTGACGCTGCTTGAATGAAGCGTCTGCTACCGGAAACGACACCGGCTCAATGATTACTCCTTGCTTGCGGTTTATTTGCACATAACCTTCCTGCTTAAGCAAATGATACGCTTTATTCACCGTATGCAGGTTGACTCCGAGGTCTACGGCCAAGGAACGGACTGAAGGCAGGCCTTCGCCTTTAACCAGCTCCCCTTTCGCAATTCCTTCAATAATTGCTTCAGCAATTTGCGTATATATCGGCGTTTCAGATTGTAGATCAATCGCCAACAGCAACATGAGCACCCCCTTATTTAGGATTCAGTTATTAGAAAAAACGGCTATACCAATGACTACTCGTTCTATCTGTTATATATAGTGTATAACAACTAGAACGAGTATGCAAGATTAATTTCAAAAAAATCGTTCAGTCAAGACCGTATCATAATTTGTCACAAAAAATTAACATTTGCAGGTTTTTGCTGCTTATTTCATATCGCTATCGCAACTTCCACTGGCATGCTGTCGTTTAACCTAATGTCATTCAAGTAAACAAATTTTATATATAGCATGTTAAGGAGAGTCAAGTATGAAACCACTATTTAAAGTACTAGCTGCAAGCGTAGCGACGCTAAGCATAACCGCAGCACCGCTTGCCAATTTGCCTTATTCCTCTCAGGCGCAAGCCGCTCAAGCGCAAACTGTTTCCACACAGCAGCAAGCTCAGCTTATAGGCAAAGATCGTTTTCAATTTACTAGAAACAGCAACATCTTTTATGTGAATGGAGTCGCTTCAACCTCCGATGAAAATGTTGCCGTAGTAAAAGGCGCTACATATGTACAATTAAAAAGCATCGCCACTGCTTACGGATTTAAGCTAAGCTACAACAGTGCAACAAAGGAATCGGTTGCTGCCTACGGCAATTTGAAAATCTCCTTCAAGCAAAATGAAAGCACAATGAAGGTTAATGGTAAAAGCGTCAAAACTGGCGGCAAGGTCTTTTCTCAAAACGGTAATCTTATGGTGCCGCTTAGAGCGTGGGCTGATGCTACAGGCAGTACCTTGCAGGCAAACGGCATTCATTTAAGCTTGTCCTGGAATACGCAGCCGAAAGCTGTGTTTACAGTGAATGAGAAACAAATTATCGCAGGTGAAACCACTGTCACGACAAAGGATCAAGCCTCGTCAAGTCTTGGATTTAAAATCGTTGAAGAGAAATGGGAAGGTTTGGAGAAGGTTTATTCCGAGCCTGGTCAATACACCATCTCACGCAGCGTCAAGGATAGCCGTGGCATTTGGAGCGAGCCTTATCAGGTAACAATTACCGTTGAAAAACCAAATACGCCGCCAGTCGCAGAATTCACCACAGAGAAATCGACTTACAAAATCGGCGAGCCTGTCTACTACACGAATAAAAGCCATGACGACGGTAAAATAGTTCGCAATACATGGACAGGTAATGAGCCTGCATTTTTTAAGGCTGGAACCTATACGATCAAGCTAGAGGTTCAGGATGATCGCGGCGCAACCTCACAAGTCGAAAAGCAAATTACGGTTACAGATGAAGTGATGTATACGAAAGAGCAGTTTTATCTTAACTTTGCATCACAAGGCGACAAAATTCCAATCGACTCAAGCTTCTCGCTTAGCGTACCAACAGTAACCTATGGCATTGAGTCTGAGGATATGACTGCAGTCAGAACGAATAGCCCTGAGCAGCTGCAAGGACCAGCTATTGACTATTCAGACAGCATTGCAGGAGCAGTTCGTTTCAACATTCATAAGCAAAATATTTCTGACAAGCCTTTGGAGCTGCATCTCGTTGCAACGAATGAAGGCGATACAGCTACAACAGTTTCAAAAAATCGCTTCAGCTTTGCAGGTCCAGCAACCTATGTATCGCAAAGCGGTAAAACGGCGGCATCTCGCTTCCTGGAAGAGCTGCTGGCTCCGCTTGAACCAGAATCAATCACGTTGCAGCCAGGTGAAAGCGTTGAGCTGATTACAGGGGTTCCAGCAATTTCTGCTGGCAAAACGCTCACAATTTTCGGCGAATACTACAGCCCGTCTCCGATTCGTTATACGCTAGTCGTAACTGAGAAAAACGGCGACGGTATTGCATCACTTGACACGCTAACGCAAAGCGAGCATGACGGCAAGCATATTCGCGGCACCTTCTCAGGCGGAAACCGTGAAATTATTGTTGATAAGCTGCTAGGTGAAACTGGCGCTGAAAAGCTTGTGCTTGGCGATAAAACGCAAGTATACGACAAGCTGTTGACTGGTGTTGATGCAGTAACTGGTGAAGAAATTATCAATTACGGCAATGGCGGAACAGTCTATAACATGACATTTAATATTGCTCCACATACAGCAGTGCTATTGAATCCGCGTGGCGGACATTATGGCGGCGCATTTATTGTAAATGAAAAAATTGTACAGATTACAAATAACAGCATTCTTAAAGGTCAAGAAGAGGCGGCATTCCTATATCGCAGCGGAAACTTCCAGGAGTCAATCAGCATTTCATACGTTGTTGCTCCAGGCAGCAACATGCCATTGCATCTCTTGTTTGTGCCGGTTCCGTCCTTGAATGCTGAAGAGGACAATGCTGCAGCTACTAACGAGGCTGAGCAGCAGGAACAAGCTGAGCAGACAGCTAACCAAGAGCAAGCCGTTGGTCAAGAGCAAACTCAGCAATAATCGCTTATCATATGCAACAGGCTAGCTTAACTCTTCTTGTTGAAGAGGCTAAGCTAGCCTTTTTTTATTGAAGGTTTGCTTTCAGCAAGAGCTTTTTGCAGAGCAAGCAAGGCTATAGCGAGTAAATATCCTGCACAATCGTTTTAAGCGTAGCCAGCTCCAGGCTTGCTGATTCTGCGTCCTTACTGTCAACTGCCGCCCTTAATCGGTTTATGCTTTCATATAGCCGTTCGTACTCTCCCTCATCACCCAGCAATTGAATTTTCCATTTATTTTTATCGTAGGCTTCCACAAGTGTATTAAGCTGAGGCGATAATGCCTCCCAATCCTCAGAAATAAGCTGCTGCTCAATCGCATTCATTTGTACTTTAAACTCTTTGCTTCCTGTAGAACAACCAGATAGAACGATAAACGCAAGCAGCATTAAAGATATTCTTTTAACCATCTTCTCTTGGCCTCCTAACCCGTGCATATTCAATCTTAGAATTTCCCATAATAATCTAAGCTTATTCAAACGCTTAAGAGGAGGCTGCAGGATGCCAGAGTACTTGCTCATACTTATTCGTTCTACTGTCGCATTTATCGTTTTGCTTGGCCTAACGAGAATTATGGGAAAGAAGCAGCTCTCACAGCTAACCTTCTTTGACTATATCGTAGGGATTACAATTGGATCGATTGCTGCAACGATGTCGGTTGATCAAAACATTAAAATATCAAATGGATTGGTTTCCCTCATCGTATGGGGCTTGATTCCGATTCTGCTCGCCTATCTTGGCTTAAAATCAGGTACCTTCTTGCGCGTTACAGATGGGAGACCATCGATTATTATTAAGCAGGGGCAGGTACTTGAGAAGGAAATGAAAAAGAACCAGCTTGCGGTTGATGAGCTTATGATGATGCTGCGCGAAAAAGGTGTTTTCAAGGTTGACGACGTAGAAATTGCAATCTTTGAAACAAATGGCGAGCTTAGTGTGATGAAGAAAACAGATGCTGATTCCATTACACCAAGTACGCTGGGGTTAAAGGTAAAAAGAGAGGAAGCTCCATCATTACTTATTGTGGACGGTCATATTCTGCATGAAAATCTTAATTTGCTGGAGCTTGACAGACAATGGCTAATGAAAGAAATAAAAAAGCAAGGCGCTTATGATGAAAAGGATGTTTTTATCGCACAGGTCGATTCCAATAAACAGCTCTACGTCGATTTATATCAGGATGACAGAACTGAGCATTAAAGCGGCAAACGCTGCAAGCTGCTATATACACGAAAGAGGGGTTCAATAGCCAGCGAAAACTGACGATCCGAACCCCTCTTCCTGTTTGTACATCACTTTATATGTGCAATTAAGAGCGTTTCCACTCAAAGCCAACCTTGTCCAAAAATGCCCGGGCAAGCACCATATGTCCTGCAGTAGTTGGATGAACTCGATCCCATGCCAAGGCTGCCGCATATAGCTCTTCCAGCACCGGATTAAAGGCTGCCTGCGTATCAACGAATAAAATGTCATCGTGTTCCGCTGCAATTTTACGCACGATCGCACCATACTCATCCATTTTGGCGCGCATTTTGTCCTGCGCATTGCTTTCCAAATAAAAAGGAGTCATTAAAACTAGACCCTTCAAGTTAGGCTTCGTCTCGCTTACCAGCTTGCGCAGCGTTGCTTCATACTCATCGGCGTAAACATGATTTTCTTTAATGAACGGTGTATCGAATTGCCGCCAAACATCATTAATGCCGATCATAATCGCTAGCCTGTCCGGCTTCTGCTCAAGCACATCCTCCTGCCATCTGGCATTCAGATCACGCACAGTATTGCCGCTAAGACCTTTATTTACTACACGAATGCCCAACTCAGGATAAACAGCCTGCAGCAACGCATCAACGAGTGAAACATAGCCTCTGCCTAGTGCACCAAATAAGCCTTCGCCCTCCGGCTTCTTACGCTCGCAATCTGTAATCGAATCGCCGATAAATAACAATTTGTCTCCCTTAGTTAACAACATCGCCTACACGTCCCCTTTAATAGAAATAGATTTCGTTCAAGACTGACATCTATTTTATTGTACAGCACCTTGGGCGATTCATCTACTGTTGGCAGCGCTACGGAGCAATGCATCCTCCAGTCGCTTTTTAAATCAGCGCTCCGGAACAAAGCATCCTACAGTCGCTTTTTAAATCGTAATGCTCTTATTTGAATTTTTAAGGTTGCATTACGATGTTAAAGGCGACACACTTCGTTTTTCGGATGCTTTGCTCCTTCGCTGTAGCTCTTTTAGGGCTTTTAGGACAAACAAGATGAAGTAAAAGCCTAGCAAGCACCCAAAGGCGCTGTCCGAAGCCACCTTGACGGGGTACAGTGAAGGTTTAAAGAATGCAGGTAACGTTAAATGATCAAATTCGTGTTTATCGAAATCTAATGAATTTTCATAACGTTAATGACGCTAAACTACCTTGGTTACAGTGGAAATCGTCAAATAAGACGCAATACATTCATTAGAACCGAGAACAGCTTTATTTGTCTCGAATAACGTTCTTCAGTTTCCTTA
This sequence comes from Paenibacillus montaniterrae, assembly GCF_018403185.1. GTDB lineage: Bacteria > Bacillota > Bacilli > Paenibacillales > Paenibacillaceae > Pristimantibacillus > Pristimantibacillus montaniterrae. The sequence continues at coordinate 124,422 of NZ_BOSE01000011.1, read as the reverse complement.
GCTTAAAGACTTAAAGGCTAATCACTTTGCGATGTATGTCAATCAACTGCTCTGCATTTAGTTCTGCTGTGCTGGCGTAGGTGTGGTGGGCATGCGGGAAATGCTCTTGCTTGCCTATCGCTATCGCCGTCATATCGGCTGCAATGATCGCTTCTACGCCTGCAACTGCATCCTCGATGCCAACGCATGCTTTCGGCTCTACGCCTAGCTGCTGTGCAGCTGCCAAAAATACTTCGGGATCTGGCTTGGAGTTTTTAATTGTAGCTGCATCGACGATTACATCAAACTGCTGCTCCATTTGCAAGTTTCGAATGACAGCAAAGGCATTTTTGCTTGCTGAGGCGATCGCCGTCTTAATGCCTCTTTGCTTCAAATCAGCAATCAGCTCAGGAATGCCCGGCAGTACATCAGAAGGCTTGATTTGCGAGATTAGCTGCTTATAGAGCTCATTTTTACGCTCTGCCAATTCATGAAGCTGTTGCTCGCTATATTGAAGCTCTGTCGGAGACAGGCTGAGCAGCAAGCGAAGCGACTCAAGCCGTGATACTCCTTTAAGCTTTTCGTTAAATTCTCTCGTAAATGGCAGCTTCAATTCATCGCCAATTGCTTTCCAGGCGAGATAATGATGCTCCGCCGTATCGGTAATGACACCATCAAGGTCGAATATTACAGCCTGCAATTCGATCGTCATCCTGTCAACGCCTCACTTTCCTACTGTATAATTGTGCTGCAGCTTGTATGGGACCTGCTGAGCTAATGCTACCGGTTGATCATTCAGCAATATCGTCAAAGGCTCGCCCGATTGCAGCGTAACCTCGACTCCATCCTTATTCACCTTCACTTCGATGGTGCGCTGCTTATATTGCAGCTTGAACTGATAGTGATCCCAATCGTTCGGCAGCTTAGGAGATAGCGACAAAGCATCCGGCTTAATGCGCACGCCGCCAAAGCCAAATACGATCGCCATCCATGTGCCTCCCATATTGGCAAGATGCAAGCCATCCTTTGTATTGCCATGCGTATTGTCCAAATCAAGGCGTGCCGTCTCCTTGAAATAATGGTACGCTTTTTCGTCATAGCCTATTTTCGAAGCCATAATGCTGAAAATACAGCTGGACAAGGAGGAATCATGCGTCGTAATGCGCTCATAATAATCATAGGAGTGCTTGATCGTCTCAACTTTCTGCTCATCCTCCAACAGAAAATGCGCCAGAACTGTATCTGCTTGCTTGCACACCTGGTAGCGATAAATCGTTAGCGGGTGATAATGCAGCAGCAATGGATATTTTTCCTTTGGCGTGTTGGCAAAATCCCACACCTGCTTGTTCAAGAAGGAATCATCCTGCGGGTTAATATCGAGCGCTGCATCATATGGCAAATACATCATTTGTGCTGCTTTGCTCCATGATGCAATTTCCTCTGCAGTCAGCTCCAGCTGCTGCACCAGCTGTTGATAGCGATCCGGATTAGACTGCCGCACAAGCTCGATTGCCTTGGCTGCCCATGCCAGATTATGCTTGGCCATCACATTTGTATAATAGTTATTGTTGACGCAGCATGTATACTCATCAGGCCCCGTCACTTCATCAATATAGAAGCGGCCATTGCGCTCATGTCCGATTTCGATCCATAGTCTCGCCGTTTCAGCAAGCACCTCGCAGCCGTAATCCGCTAAAAATGCCACATCCTCTGTTGCCATATAGTATTGAATGTAGCTATAGGCAATATCTGCGCTAATATGATATTGCGCAGTACCAGACGGGAAGAAGGAGGAGCATTCCGTCCCTGCAATCGTGCGCCACGGATACAGCGCGCCTTTCTTGTGGCCCATTTCCTGCGCCCGCTGCTTGGCAAATGGCAAAATATGATAGCGATACAGCAACAGCTGCTTGGCAATATCGGGCTGTGTAAGCAAAAAGACAGGGAACATATAAATTTCCGTATCCCAGAAATAATGCCCTTCATAGCCTTCACCCGACAAGCCTTTGGCGGCAATATTGCTGTACTGGTCGCGCCCTGCCGATTGCAATAGCTGGAACAGGTTAAAACGAATGCCCTCCTGCAGGTCAGAATCGTTGGAGATGACTATATCAGAGCGAAGCCAAAAGTCCTGTACATATTGCTTCTGCGCCGCGAGCTGCTCAGCAAAGCTGCTTGCTGCAAGTGCGCCAGCTTTTTGCCGGGCAATTTGCAGACATTGCTCGCCATGACGCAGCGTATCGGTATATACATTCCATTTTGTAAATGAAACCGGCCCATTCGCATTGAAGGTAACCGAATAGCTAACCAGCTTCTCCTCTGTCGCATGCTCTGCATGCTCAGCACTGGAATGACTGTAGGCAGTTGCACAGCTGACAGACAGCTTGGAGGTTAGCGTCTCATTTTGCACAAAGTCGATGCCGTTCTCCGTTCCGATCGCTGTCGTGGTCAGCAGCTTGGCATGACCTGAAGCCACTCGCGGATCATTGACCGCTGTATAATTTTCTACATCCCCTTGAACCGTTGAAACAACCGTAATCGGGCCGTTTACAGACAGAGGATTGATCGCAACATCGATCGCAAACAGCTCGCGTGCTGCAAAGGATACTAGGCGGCGGAAGGTCAGCTTCAGCTCCTGGCCTAACGGAGATTTCCAATGAATGCGACGCTCTGCATAGCCTTCATCCAGCTTCAGCTCCCGCTCATAGGTAAGCAGCTCGCCTGAAAACATACTAAAGCGTTCCTTTGCTTCTCCTACATAAATGTCGATTCCTTGCGCGTCAATAATGTTGACCAGCTTTTGCTGGGTGGAAGGAAAGCCGTACAGCTTCTCACCATACGGAATCGTAATAACATCATGGAAGGCGTTAATATAGCTGCCGCGAATGCTTTGCATATCGGCGCGATAGCCCTCCTCAAAATTACCGCGTACACCCAAATAGCCGTTTCCGAGCGCAAAGATACTTTCCTGATTTAATAGATCAGCCTGCTTAAGCGACTGATCGTGAATAGACCATGTCATGGCGTTAACTCCTGTTCTGCTTATTTTGAAGTGACGACAACTTCAAAGCCTGTTGTATTATTAAGAATGGTCGCTTTAGTCTGATCCGTTTCCTGATCGATGTAGACATAAATATCAAGCACGCCAGAGCCAATCGTTAAGCCGACGACATTCAGCTCCTGGATGTCAAGCGGCAAGCCTGGCGTCAGGCTGATTTTTTGTTGCAGCAAATCAACCTGCAAGCCCAGCATCGACTGCAGCATCACAAAGGCCGTCGCTGCTGACCAAGCCTGTGGCGAGCAAGTCGTAGGATATGGAACGAGACGATCACATTCATGCTTGCTATAGCCACAAAACAGCTCTGGGAAGCGCTGCTCTGGAACTTCAGCCGCAGTCCGCAGCAGCCCGGAAACAATCATTCTCGCTTCCTTAAACCGCCCACTGCGCAAGCAGCCAAGCAAAATCATTCCATTATCATGCGGCCATACGCTGCCATTATGATAGCTCATCGGATAGTAGCCTGTTGAAAGGCTGCTCATCGTACGTATGCCAAAGCCTGTGAACATATCCTCAGCAAGCAGGCGCTCGCCAAGCTTCTCAGCAAGCCGAGGCTGCAGCATCGAGGCAAGCAGCAAATGCCCCGGGTTAGAGGTAATCGAACGAACAGGCTTTAACTCCCCATCGAGCGCAATGCTGAAATATTGCTCTTCTTCCAGCCAGAAGTATTGCTCAATATGATTAGCCAGCTGTTCAGCCTGCCGCTTTAGCTGCTCGCTTCTCTCACGCTGCTTGAGCGATTCATAGATTTCCGAAAGTCCTTGCTTGGCATAGCAAATATAGCCCTGCACCTCAACCAGTGCAATTGGCGCTGCTGCGAGCTTGCCCTCCTGATGGACAATGCTGTTGGCGGAATCCTTCCAGCCTTGATTGGGAAAGCCTTGCTCAGCTTCCTGCTTATACGTAAGAAAGCCTGCCGGATTGCTTTGGCTGCGACGATCAATCCAGTCCAATGCCGCATCAATCGCCGATTGCAGCTCAGCAACGATTGACGTATCGCCGCTCCATTTTACATATTCCACAAGCAAAACGAGAAAGAGCGGAGTAGAATCGACGCCTCCATAGTACGGGGAAAATGGCGATTGACCGGTTTGCACCAGCTCGCCAAAACGAATTTCGTGCATGATCTTGCCCCGTTCCTCGTCGCGCCACGGATCATTCGTCTTGCCTTGATAGGCTGCAAGCGTGCGCAGCGTGCCAAGCGCATGTGACGGATGCAGCGGCAGCATAAACAAAGACGTGATCAGGCTATCTCTGCCAAATACAGTAGCGAACCATGGCAAGCCGGCCACTGTTGTCCGTCCATGGCCGATATCGATTTGCAGCATGCGCAAATCCTGCAGGCTCCGCTCATAAAGCGCATTAAACAAGGAATTGGAGCTCGTGACGCGCGTGTTGCCCATCAACCAACGATTATAGCTTTGCGTCAAGCTTTGCAGCGCTTGGCTATAGGAGGCGATGCTTGCTGCAGCAGCCGGATTCTCCGTCTCCCCGAGCAGCGGCACGATCGCCAGCTCTATTAGCTGATGCTCGCCTGCCGCCAACGAAAGCTGATACTCGAGCATTTGCTCCTGCTGATGAACGATCGGCTCGCTCTGCCAATATACCAATGTGCGCCGCAATTGCTCATCCCTGCCCATATACTGCAGCTGCAGGCTATTATTGCGGTATACAGTCTCCAGCCGCTCTCCCACCTCGCCCGTGCGATAGCGACGTACAATAAACATATCCTGAAAATCCGCATCAAATTGCAGTGTCAGCTTAATAGACTGGCTCGTTAAAAAATAGTTGGTGACTAACAGCTGCTCATGCAGCACACCATCGTGGATGAAGCTGCTGCGTTTCAGCTCAATTGCTCCAACATCTTTAACCTCATGCTTCAAGAGCGTCGTCAGCATATAGCTTTCTGACGAGCCACTGCCAAGCAGCTGGGGCAGCTCATCATTAACGCGCAGCTGATAGTGGCTGAGGAAGCGAGTATCCTTCATATACAAGCCGTGACCCGCTTCCTGCTGCTGATCGGCATTGCCGTAGGCGTCAGTTACATAGAAAAGTGAATCTTCCATTATGACCTTGTTGCTCATAGTACTCCTTTTCTGCATGGGAGAAACCTTTACTTAACGGCTCCTGCTGCAATACCTTTAATGATGTATTTCTGTGCCAACGAGTAGAAAATAACGACCGGAATAATCGTAAGCGTCAAGCCTGCCATCGCCTGGTTCCATACAATCGTAAATTCTCCGAAGAAATAGAACGTCGATAGCTGAATCGTGCGCAGCCCTTTATCAGAAAGTACAAGGGATGGCAGCAAGTAGTCATTCCATGAAGCAATGACGTCAAGAATTGCTACCGTCACTGTAATGCTTTTCAATAGGGGGAATACAATTCTCCAAAACACGCCAAAGGTGCTGCAGCCGTCAAGAATAGCGGCTTCCTCCAGCGCAATCGGAATTGATTTAATAAAGCCGTGATAAAGAAAAACAGCAATCCCGGCATGGAAGCCGATGTTCATAAAGATCAAGCCTTCATGCGTATTAAGTACTGGCAAATGCAAATAGGTACGAATCCAGTCCATAACCTGCATAAGCGGCATCATTAGCGTCTGGAATGGAATAAGCATCGTTGCCACGAACGAGAAGAAAATGATTTTACTCATTGCATTATCGCGGCGCACAAGCATCCAGGCTGTCATCGAGGCCAGCACGATTACAAAAATAACTGTAGCAACCGTCACATACATCGAGTTACCGAAAACCGTAAGGAAATTCATTTTCTTGATCGCGCCTGCGTAATATTCGAAGCTGAAGCTGGCTGGCAGCGCCAACACATTTTCATACAGCTCGGCCCGGGTTTTGAAGGAGTTGACGAGCATAATGTAAATCGGCGACAAGAACAGCAGTGCTAAAATGACAATAAGCGTGGACACAACGCCGTTTTTTGCTTTGCTCATTACATTTGCACCTCTCTTCGCTTCGTAATAATAACCTGGGTAATCGTCACAATTGCCACGATCACAAAGAACACGATCGCTTTCGCTTGACCAAGCCCGTAGTTGCCGTAGCCGAATATTTCATTGAAAATATTCATCGCAAACAGCTCTGTGGAATGGATAGGACCGCCATTTGTGAGCGACAGGTTGACATCGTATATTTTGAAGGCACCAGATAGTGTCAAGAACAAGCAAATCGTAAAGGAAGGCATGAGCAGCGGGAAAATAATTTTAGTCATGCGATGCCATAAATTTGCTCCATCTACTTTAGCTGCCTCCATCACCTCATCAGAAATCCCCTGAATACCAGCGATATAGATGACCATCGTATAGCCTGCCATTTGCCATGTAAACACAATGACCAACGCAAGCAATGCATAATTGGGATCAAGGAGCCAATTAAAGAAGATGGAGTCTATTCCTGTAGTAGCACCGATCTGTTTAAATCCATCTGTAAAAATAAAACGCCAAATGTAACCGAGAATTAGACCGCCGATCAGGTTAGGCATAAACAGCAGCGTACGCGCAACATTGCTTGTTTTAAAGCCGGCAGTAACGATCAAGGCAAAGATCAAGCCCAGCAAATTTACGCTAATTAAAGCAAACACAGTAAACTTCACCGTATTCCACGCGGAATCAATAAAGCGCTGGTCCTGAAATAATGTTGTGTAATTGTCCAAACCTACAAAAATCTTTGGACTGCTTGGAATGCCGTTCCAGTTTATAAAGGAATAGTAGATCCCGATTAAAAACGGAATAACGACAACAATAAGAAAAATTAAAAACAGTGGCATCGTAAAAAGCAAATACCACAGATTCCCATATTTTTTCGACATTGGGTATCACCCTTTCACTTGACTTGTCTTAAAGGATAAAGAGAAAGCCTAACATCCTTGGAAAGAGTTAGGCTTTCGAAATTGCATGTTCTGTATTATTTAGCAGCTTTCGCCCACACTTCTTCAAGCTTTTGAAGGAATTGCTCTGGTGTCATTGAAGCGTTAAGGAAAAACTCGGAAGTAAGCGGTGCAAGGTCGTTAATAATAATACCTTGTGGGAAATAGTTCAACGCCCAAGGAATCGTGTTGCCCGCTTGTGATGCATTAAATACTTCCTGTGACAAAGGATCAAGTTCAGTTGGCTCGATTGTTGTAACGGCTGGAATGAAGCCGAAATCATTTACAATTGTATTTTTACCTGTGTCGCTAGTATACAGCCAGTCAATAAAAGCATTCGCTGCTTTAATTTGCTCTTGCGAAGCTGTATTGTTAATTACCCAGCCAGCCGGAATATCTACTGCAAGCTTGTCGTTGCCAGCGATAGGCAGCGGCGCCATGCCGATTTCGATTTCATCATAATCAGCTAGCATGCCATAGCTCCAGTTGCCTTGGTGAACAATTGCAGTTTTACCGGTAGCCAAGTCACCCATCTGCGTATCATAGGTTATTTCCATCGGGTTAACGGAATTAGCGCGGATTGCGTCCATCACTTGCGCGAACTCCTGGAATTCTGCAACTTCACTTAGCTTCACTTCACCTTTGTTAAGCTTCTCAATGAAAGCAACAGGATCTTCTTGCAGCGCGAACGGTGTATTAATGATGTGACCGATCAAGAAGTAAGCTTCTTGAGACAGGCTTAGACCGTTGATGCCATCAGCCTTGAATTGCTCAAGCACCTTAACGAGCGAGCTTGTGTCCTTAACAGTCGCTGGATCGTACAATGCCTTGTTGTAAACTAGACCAAATCCTTCAACACCAATAGGCATACCAACGATTTTGCCATCAATTTCAAGCGCCATATTTGGCGAAATGTATTTAGCATACGGCTCATTGCTCATGTCATGATAGTAGGTAGCAAATTTTTCTGCTTCAGCACCTGGCTGTACAGAGAAAATCGTTGGTCCTTCATTAGCAGCCAGCTTTGTTTGCAATTGTGTAATGTATGCATCCCCTGCGGAGCCCCATACCTCAACCTCGTTACCAGTTTCTTCTTTATACTTAGCAACCAGATTTTCAAGCGCCTCGGCAATTTCAACCTTGCTTTGGAATAGCGTAATTTTAGCTTGCTTTTCCGCTTGATTGCCGTTATTACCGTTATTGGTTGCCCCTTCATTTGGCGTGTTGTTCGCGTTATTGCCGCATGCGGACAATACAACTAGCATCACAGACAGCAATAAAAATGCCCATCTTTTCTTCATCATGCTGATACCCCCTATTCGGATTTTCGCTTTCTACAGCTTTATTATATTTTTTAGAGTTTGCTGCTTACAGGTGTTATATTCACCTAAATGAGTAAATTTTGAAACTAATCGTTTTGGGCTTACGGAGCAAAGCATCCTCCAGTCGCTTTTTAAACCCTGATGCTTCTTTGTTTATAATTAGGTGGCATCAGGGTTTAAAGGCGACCCACTTCGTTTTTCGGATGCTTTGCTCCTCCGCTGGAGCCTTCTTGCAGGACCAAGAAGCAAAATAAAGCACATCCAGTAGGAACAGGTAGCATGTTCCAACTAGATGTGCTAATTTATTGCTGCACCTTATGTGTTTTTCTGTAGGTTGTGGGCGATAAGCCGAAGTGCTTTTTGAACACTTTGCTGAAATAGTTCAGCTCTTCAAAGCCGCTTTCAATTGCTACTTCCTGGATCGATAAATCGGTATGCGCCAGCAGTGAGCTTGCTTTCTCCATTCGCAGCTGTGCCAAATAATTCATGATTGTCGTGTTGTATTCTTCTTTGAATTTTTTAGCCAAATATTGCGGTGAGAAATGAAACTTATCCGCCAAGCTGGCCAGTGTAATATCTTCCTTCATATGATCATTAATATAGTTGCGAACGGCTACAATCGGCTGTGTATGGCTTAGCTCTACTTTGCTGTAGTCGATCAGCTCGAGCAAATCGCCAAATATTTGCTCCAATCTCGCCGCCCATTCCTCAAGCTGACTAAGCCAAAGCGGCATCGTTTCATGAAAGCGAACCTCGCTCAATTGGGCGTAAATCCGCATCAGCAGCAAATTAATTTCTACCGTATAATGCTGCAGCTCACGTAGTGTTACAACGCCCTTGGCAGCCAGCTCATCAGTGAACGCGGTGATAAGCTCATGAAGATACTGCTTATTTTTCGTTCGGACTGCCTCCAAAATGACGCGTTCCTTGTCAAAAAAGTAATTGATGGTAACTGCTTTTTCAGTCTGCCTTGCAGTTTGATTCAAAACATTGCAGTTGAGTATAGCAGACTTTTCCTCCAGCAAAGCCTGCTGCAGTCCACTCGAAGCCAGGCTTTGCTTGTGAAAGCCTACAAAGCAGTTCAGGCGCAAAGTTCGCCGCCATGCCTCCTGTAATTTGTGCACCGCCTGTTCAATATCGACGAGCAGCAAGCTCGAGCTGATAAACAAAATAATAAAGGCTTCATACTGCAGCGCATACCATCTCCCAAGCGGCTCAAACAGCTCCTTAATAATGTTATTGATCGCAAAATTAAACAGCTGCTCATCCCGTGCATAATACTGCTTTACGATCACATCCTTATTTCTCGGCAAAAATGTAACGACATAAAACTGCTCGGAATCAATGCCCAGCGAGTCAAGAAATGAAGTCAGTGCTTTGCTGGAAACTTGCTCTTCCTCAATCAAGCTGGCGAAGCGCTGCTCGTTGACGAGGTGGTTAACCTCATTTAAGCGAAAATTGGTGCTTAACTCCTTCAGCCGCGCTTCCTGCTCCTGCTTGATTTGACTGCATGCCTTTTGAATCGCTTTGTCGAGATCACTAATTTTAAATGGCTTGAGCAAATAATCGACGCCATTGGCCAGCAATGTCGCACGTGTATAATTAAATTGCTGGTAGCCGCTTAGCACAATAACCTTGGAGGACCAGCCTTCCTCCCGCAGCTTTTCCAAAAACTGCGGCCCATCCATAATATGCATGCTCATATCACAAATAATGAGCTCAGGCTGATGCTGTCTTACAAGCTCCAACGCCTCCAGGCCATGCTCCGCCATTAATATTTCATTGATCTGATACTGGCTCCAGTCGATAGAAAGCTCTATCCCTTCGCGCACATGCTCCTCATCATCAACGATCAGCAGCTTCATCCTCGTTCCCCCCTTGCTGTTGAATTGGCAAATGCAACGCTACACTTGTTTTCTCATACGGTTTGCTTGTAATTGACCATTTGAACGTACTGCCATAATAAAGCACTAATCGCTTCAGTACGTTGGACAAGCCAATTCCTCGCTTCTCCGTTTCAATGACCTGCTCAATATAGGAAGCTTTTACCTGCTCGATTTGCTGTTCGGTAAAGCCTTTGCCATTATCACTCACTTCTATAAGCAATTCATGCGGCAGCAGCACTATCGACACTGCTATATGAATTTGCCCATTCCCTCGCTCCAGACCATGAATGATGCTGTTTTCTACAATTGGCTGCAGCGTCATTTTAGGCACTCGAATATTTCGGGCTTCATCTGGACATGTCAGCACAAACTGCAGCTTTTGCTTATAGCGACCTTGCTGCAGCACCATATAATGCTCGAGATGCTCAATCTCCTCGGATAGCAAGACATCCTCCTTCTCAATATCCATTGAGTAGCGAAACATCGCAGCAAACTCAGCCAAGCGATCGCTGACCTCACGAGCATTGGACTTAATCGCCAAGGTTCCGATCGATTGCAGCGTATTGTAGAAGAAGTGCGGATTGATTTGCGCTTGCAGCATTTTCAAGCGTGCCTGCGACAGCTCAAGCTGATGGCGATACTGTTTATTCCACAGCTCATCCAGCTCGCTTGCCATTTCCTGAAATCTTATTTCCAGCAAATCCAGCTCGTCGGGTGTTGACGGCTTCGGTTTGCGTTTCAAGCGAAAATTACCCATTTGCAGCTTTTTAATATGCTGCAGCATAAGCTTGACTCTGCGAAGCATATAGTACGAGATGATCGCCGCCATAATAGAGACGAAGATGACCGAAACCGCTTGAATGGACAGCGTTTTGCTCAAGGCCGATGTGCGCGCTTCATTAATGAGCGATTGCGGAATAAGCTTGACAAGCGTAATGCTGAAGCCGTCATCATCCGTATTGCGATAGTAGACGTAGCTGCCTTCATCTGCTTGCAGCTCTCCCTTTTCGGTGCCTGACACCCCATCTTCCAGCTGCAATTGAAGATTATCCTGCCACGGCATATCCTGCTCTGCCAGCTGATCCGTTGAATAGAGCAGCTCCATATCCTTACCGATAAACAAATAAATCGCGCCATGCTCGCTAGTCGTTAATGAAGCAATCATATTGCGAATTTGCGTCGGCTTAACTTCAAAGGTAGTCAGTCCGATAATATCTCGCGTTGAAACATCTATAAATGGCCGATTGACCCGCAGCCTTCTCTCTCGATTGTTAAATGTAACTTGAAATGGCTGCTGCAGCTCGCTATGGACGTAGGACAGATCCTGCCCCTTGAAATCCGGAATCGTTATTTTGGAGTTGTAATTATGGCGAATGTTGAACTGTTTATTCGTGAGCGCGCTTTTATAGGAAACAGAGCTGATCTCACTGTAAGGAGCATAGATTTGCTCCAGCCTTTGGGCGATATAAACGCTTTCTGCAGGCGTTTGCGGCTCTGTAGAGGATAGCAGTCTGACCAGCCCAACATCAGAAAAATACGACAGACCGAGCAGCGACAATTCATGAAAATACGATTGCAAGGAAGACATCGTAATCGCCATGGAATTTTGATTCAACTCTACTAGCTGAGTTTTAATCGCCTTGCCTGTAATCTGATAAGACAAATAATTGGATACAATAAAAGGGATCGTCGTTGCTACGATTAAGCTAATGATGATTTTAGATATAATGCTGCCTTTAATAAGCTTCATCTCAAGCACCCCCTATTACATAAGCTTGCTGCTGTACATTGTAGCATAGCAGAAGCGAAATAGGTAAGTTGGTTAAGTCTGGCAGCATTGAACATAAGAAAACCACATGGAGTAGCACTCGCATGTGGTTAAAGCCGAACTATGACAACGGATGGGGACATTCATCTTATTCGTTGATCCCAAACCTTTTCGCTGCTCTGCTTCGGGCGCGTTCAATTTCAATCTCGCGATTTCGTGGCTCCGCTTTAGTCTCTAACGTTTCCAATAAAGTTTTGGAGATGAGCTGAATTTCATAAACGGCACGATTGAAAGCTGCCTCGTTTGCCTTTGACGGCTTGTTAAAACCCGTTATCTTTCTCACATACTGGAGAGCGGCTGCCTCGATTTCTTCATCAGTAGCAGATGGGGAAAAGTTGAATAGCGTCTTAATATTTCGGCACATAACTATCTCCTTTTAACCTTTTTAATTATTATTTTACTACACGCTTCCGAGTTCTACAGATGGCTGGCGTTTTCAATCCAGATCAAGCGATTGCGCTTTAAGGTGGACAGCTCGCTTTCTGCTGCTCGATAGTCAGACTCCAGTGTGTTGACAATCATCCTTACCTGATGCAGCGCCTCTAGCGTCTGCTCCTGGGCATTGTTGATTTTGCCTTGCACCATCCAATCTGTTATAAGGCCGTCAAACCAGTAATCCGCCATTTTGAGCATGCTGCTAATATCAATTTGAATATTGGTTGATCGCTGCAAATCCGCAAGCTCTTTATGAAAATTCTGCAGCTGGCGATTGGCATGATGAATAAAATTTCTCGCATCGTCCACATGTCCGTGCTTTATATGCGTGCTAATTAGCCCGCCATTGGCCCACATATCCCAGTTGCCCCAATTCTCCGCTTTTTGCAGGCTGTTGGAAGCGTCGGTTAACGATGCCATTACGCCTTTGCCAGCAGATAAAGCCTCGCCGATCTCCTTAAGCAGCAGGCTTTTGTCCGATATTTGCTCCTCCATCTCCTCCAGCTCGCGAGCTGTTTGCGGTGAATTGCGCAGAGCAGCCTCCTTGCGGACCATCCATTCATTGTATTCCGCATGCGCATTGGAGAGCTCGGCAATTCGCTCTCCTGTTTTAAGCAGCTCCTCCTGCAGCTCGGCAAGGCTCAGCTTCGCTTCCTGCAAGCGCAAGGCTGCCGTCAGCACCTGCTGGCGCTCCATCTCCAGCTGCTCCTGCTTGCTTCTTAAAATCGTATGAAATAAATTAGTCAGCGACATCCGCGTCAGCTTCTCAACATCCTGCTGCTCCATCTCCAGCTCTACTTCCAGCTTGACAATAAGACCTTCCTGCTCTCGAATCCGCTTCAGCAGCTCAGCTCGCTTTCCTTCAACTCTCGCCAGCTCATGCTTGCGCTCCCGCAGCGCTGTTATCTGTTCAAAATCATGCACAGCCATCCCATCATCGCTCCTTTTCTTATATACGATACAAGCTATGCGGCAAAGCAATCGTGAAGGTTGTTCCCTGCTGCAGCTTGCTTTCTACTGCAATCGTTCCTTCATGCGCTTCAATCAAGCTTTTTACAATTGCCATCCCCAGGCCAGTTCCATCAGATTGCTGCTCAGTCGTCGTACCACGGTAATAACGATTAAATACTTGCTGCCTGGTTTCCTCTGACATCCCGATTCCATTATCCTGGATCGTTATCATTACTGCACCTGGCTCCACATCGACATACGTATCAATTTTGATTGGTGCTTCATTATGAATAATCGCATTCATATAAATATTTTGCAGCGCCCGTTTTAATAAATACGGATCAAACTCCGCAACGATGTCATAATCTGTTCCATGCAGCTCAAAATGATGCTTTTGAGCGCGCATATCGTTGCTAATATCGGCTAGCACCTGCTGGACAAATGCTACGAGCTGCTGTGCCGTTTTTCGAAGAGGCAGCGATTGCGAGCTGTCAAAGCGCATCGCCAAGCTTAAATCCTGCACCAGCTGCTCCATGTGTGTTCCTTTGTCCTCAATTTCCCGGACGAAATTCATTTGCTCCTCTTTCGACCAATCATATTCAGCATTTAACAGCAGCGTTGAATAGCCTTTAATGTACGTTAGCGGAGTTTTAAGATCATGCGAAATACCTGCAATCCACTCTTGCTTGGCCTGCTCAACCTGCGCACGCTCATGCCTTGCTTGCTCTAGTTGCGTACGCATTTGATCAAGCTGGACAATTACCTCCTGATACAAACGAAAGCGCATTTTCAATTTGCCTTTGCGCGTATAGATCCTTTCACGCTCTTTAAGCGGAGAGCTGTCTTCATTCGCCAGCTGATTGATCCACTTCATAATAAGCAGCAGAGGACTTCCAAAATACCAGCCGAACCATACGATGCAAGCGAATGTATCGACAGCAAAAATAATGACGGCAATCCACTCATACTGCTCATTGTCCATTCCAAGCCTCGGCAATATCCCGTCCATCACAACCGGTACAGTAATTCCAAACAGAATAATTAAAATAAAAAAGCCAAGCAATATATGCTGAATAAAGCGGCTTTGGATTTTCATGACGCATCACCTGCAGGCGGAATAAATTTGTAGCCAATCCCCCGCAAATTTACAATAATCGCCGGCTTTCTTGTATCATCTCCCAGCTTCTTGCGCAGCCTTGCGATATGAATCGTGACTGTCTTCTCCTCACCAAATACATCGGCTCCCCAAACCAGCTCATAAATTTGCGAGCTGGTAAATACACGATTAGGATTTTCACAGAAAAATTGCAGCAATTCCAGCTCCTTAGCGGTAGCCTGAACAGCCTCCCCATTTACAGTTAATAACGCTTCATTGGGCGAAAAAGTGAATGTATCGTAAACATAGCTTTTGCTTTCAACCTGGATCTCTTGTTTCATATAGACGTGCTGGCGCCGCAAAATCGCGCGTACTCTGGCAACGACTTCCAGCGGGTTAAACGGCTTCGTTATATAATCGTCGCCGCCGACACTAAGCCCCGTCAGCTTGTCAAAGTCGCTGGAACGCGCACTAATAAACAGGATTGGCGCAACTGTGTGCTGGCGAATCGCTGAACATAAGGCAAAGCCATCCCCATCCGGCAGCATGACATCCAGCAAAATAAGTTCAAATTCTCTCTCCGCTAAAGCCTTCAACGCCATCGCTTTAGTAGTCGCTGTGACGATATGGGTAAAATGCTCTTTTCGCAGCGTGAGCTCAAGCAGCTTCAAGATACCTACCTCGTCATCCACGATTAAAATGTTTGCATCATCTATCATTAGCTTCCCTCTGTTTTTGTTTCTATTCTAACAAGTTTTTGCTCGCTGTGCTTGCAATCTGCCAAATATTACTCGCTTTTTCCCGACTGTTTACTTTATTTTTACTTTCATCGTTTACGCTTTAAATACGAATTCAAAGTCGTACTTTTGAACATTCGCTTCAGGTACGTAACAATAGGAGGCTGCAAATGGACTATATCATTCAAACTCATCAACTAACGAAATGCTTTGTTGTAAAGCCTGAAATTAACAAGGTCAATATGCGTATTAAACAAGGCGAAATTTACGGCTTCCTCGGCCCGAATGGCGCCGGCAAAACGACGATTATGAAAATGCTATTGAATTTAGTAAAGCCGACGTCTGGAGAAATTTATATTCAAGGTCAGCCTATTGCCGCTAGCTCGTACAAGTACTTAAAGAACATCGGCAGCCTGATTGAACACCCGATATTTTATGAGGAGCTAACCGCGTATACCAATCTGCAAATCCACTGTGCTTATATGGGCTATGAGGATCAAAAGCATTTGATGAAGGTGCTGGACATCGTCGGGCTGCGCAATATTGAAGGGAAGAAGGTAAAGGATTTTTCTTTAGGCATGCGGCAGCGGCTGGCAATTGCACGCGCCATCGTGGCCAAACCAAAACTGTTAATTTTGGATGAGCCAATCAATGGACTTGATCCGATGGGCATCAAGGAGGTACGAGAGCTGCTTGTCATGCTGAAGCAGCAATATGGGATGACCATTTTAATTTCAAGTCATATCGTCACTGAGATGGAATTTATTGCAGATACGATCGGCGTATTGAATCAAGGGGAGCTGCTGGAAGAAATCTCGATGGATGTTCTGCGTGGAAAGCAGCAATCCTTGGAGGATTACTATATTAAACGTATTTATGGAGGTGAGCAATTTGTTTAAACTAATCCAGTTAGAATGGCGCAAGCATCATATGGCCAAATATTTGAGCAGCTTTATCTTCTCTGTTGTTGGCGTTTATTGCTTTGTAGCCTTGCTCTCGCTCGACGCCAAGCATGATATTGACGGAGCAATGGGCTCATTTCAAGAGTTTATGTCTCTCTTAAATACGCTGTCGAACATTACATTTATTATTATAGGCAGCGTTATTTTATCTCGCCTGGTTATATCGGAGTTTCGCAGTAAAACGATGCAGGTGCTGTTTACTTATCCAGTACAGCGCAAAAAGCTTCTATTCGCCAAGCTGATGCTTGCCTACCTATTTACTGCAGCCGGCTCATTTATCGGCGCTTGGCTGATGCAGGTAACAACCTACTTTTTACAGCCTTCACTCGGCTTATTTGAGGGGACTGTTACTGCTCAGGATTTGATCGCGACGCTGCCAAAAACGGCGACAAATGCATTAATGGTTGGCGCGATCGCGTTAATACCGCTGTTTTTCGGGATGCGGAAAAAGTCTACTGCCGCTACCATTACATCAGCCTTCGTTATCGCGGTTTTAGTAAACACCACCGTTTCAGATGGAGGTGAAACGTTCAGCTTGGCAAACATCGTCATCATTCCCATTGTCCTCGCGCTGCTCGGTGTCGGGATCGCCTATTTATCGTTCCGCAATATAGATGCAAAGGATGTCAGCTAGGTTTTTTCTAGTAAAGAGCGGCAAAAAGCAAGGGAGCAGCGGAAGAAAACCTCGCCTGCTCCCTTGCTTTTTGATACTTCAAGGGCTTTTAGTCGCTTGAAGCCTTTATTTTAGCCTTTATATGCCTTCAAGAAATTAACTGCAAGGCGGATATCCGCTTCCGGATTACTGCCAACCTCGCGTTCAATTGTCAAATATCCTTTGTAGCCAATATCGTTCAGCGCCTGCAGATAGCCGTTCCAATCAACACTGCCTTCGCCAAGCGGCACCTCGCGGAAGGTGGCGCCATTCTCTACCATGTCTGCAATTTTATCGTGATCCAGCTCCGCTTCATAGCCGTACATGCCATAAACCTCACGCGGATCGACTGGCCCCAGCTTAATGCCGTCCTTGGCATGCGTATGGACAATATAATCCTTCAGCGTATATACCCCTTGAACCGGATCATCGCCAGTTACCATTACCATATTGGCTGGATCAAAATTAACAGCTACGCCTTTCGTGCCAAGACCATCGAGAAATGACTTCAAATGCGAAGCTCTTTCCGGTCCTGTTTCAATGGCGAAGTACGCGCCCATGCTGTCAGCATAGCTGCTCAATTCTGCGCAAGCTTCATGCATCGTTGCATAAATTGGGCTGTTCACATCTTCAGGCACAATGCCGATATGCGTCGTAACGACATTTGTGCCAAGCTCTAGCGCCAGCTCCATAATGCGTTTCGATTTTTCGATTTTCTCTTTATTTTGCGCAGGATCCTGAAAGCCGTGTCCTCCAAGATCGCCAACTAAAGCGGAAATTTCCAATCCTAATGAAGCGATATAGGACTTCCACTCCTGACGTGCCGCTGCAGTTAAATTGGCTGGGTCAAACTCTCCTTTAACCGCATAAATTTGCACGCCATCTGCGCCTACATCCTTCGCTTTCAGCAGTCCTTCCTTTACACCCAAGCCAAAGCTGTCTACGATCACACCGATTTTGTTCGTTACTACTGGCTTTGTCATAATATCACGCTCCCTTTTATTTATTACACATATTCGATCCGACTGTCCATAATGATGCCACCGTATACTGCTTCCAGGCTGCTACAGCTCTTCCCACATCCGTTTTATATAATCGAGGCCAAGCTTGGTTCCCCGCTTGCATTCCTCCATACCTTCAAACTCTATGGAAATATAGCCGTCATAGCCGCTATCCTTGACAATTTTTACAATGCGCGGCATGTCGATATCGCCTTGGCCCACGATCGCTCCTCTCAACCAACGGCCGCCACTGGAAGTAAACCACCCTTCCCCAGGCTGCAGATCGGCTGGACGAATATAGAAATCCTTGAAATGAACCATAGAGGCGATCTTAATATTTTTCGCCACTGCTATAACAGGATCCTCGTCTGCACAAAGAAAATTTCCGATATCAAGCGTTGTACGGAAGTTGTCGCGCGCAACGGCATGAACAATAGCCTGCACCCGATCACTGTGCTGGACGAAGAAGCCATGATTCTCAATACTCGTCGTAATACCACGCGTTGCAGCATGCTCGGCAATTTGCCGGCAAGCATCGACTAGGCCCGGCATTTCCTCAAGAAAATGGCTGATTGAAATATCTTCAGCTTTGGCTACATCATGGCGCATCCGCTTAATGCCTAGCGCCGCACAGGCATCCACCTCGCGCTTCACACGCTCGATCTCCAGCGCTCGTGCTTCCTCATCCAAGCCTGCAAAATTAGCCGGAATCGCATAGCTGGACAGCTCCAGGCCTGCATTGGCTGCCGTCTTTACGATCGTATTGATCAGCTCAGGCTGTTCAACCAGATTGTAGCCGATTGGAACGATTTCCGCATGCTCTGCTCCAAGCTCGGCAATCGTTTCAATAACGCCTTCCAGTGTTAATTCTCCCGACTTATAAGCGGAATATAGGCTGTACGTGCTAATTCCAAGTTTCATCGTTGGACCTCCTCGCCCTTGGGACGCTTTGTTAAATACCATTTAGCCGACCTGCTTCTAGTCGTGCTGCGGCTGTGCTACCTCGATCCATTCGTCGCGGTGTGCAAGCGCGGTCTGACCTGCTTCAATTAGCGCGATAACAGCGAGTGTTTCGGCTGGCTGAACAGGGGGCTTGCCGTCCTCGAAAAATCGCAAAATCGCATCCATCAACTGCATAAACATATCCGAGCATTGCGGTATGAAGCTGCCTTCTCCATCCTTAAGCTGAATGATCGCCTGAAATGGAGCGCTTTTCAGCTGCAAATAGGAGGCTTGGCGCCCGCCGCTGAACTCGACAATGATTTGGCGGCCATGCTCCGTGGACAAGCTTTTCAATCGGTTTGCCCCAGTGCCCATCAATGTCACGATCATTTCAAATTGGTGGACCGCGTAGTTGGAATACTTGCCAGGACCCGATACCGCTAAATAGTCGATAGATTCTGCATCCAGCTTGGCGGCATGCTCTTGAATTTCAAGCGCATAGCGCAAAGCAGAGGTCGAGAATAGCGGTGTGCTTCCCGCTTCAGCATGCTTGAAAATCCGCTGCGCCGTTGCCAGATCAGGTGCAAACGTCTTGTCCATATAGACCGGCTTGCCGGATTGTAGCGGCAGTCGAGCCAAACGCTCATGATGCTCTGGATGATCCGGCGACAAAATAACAATCGCATCGGAAAGCTCAATCAGCTCTTCAATTGTCGCTATGCGCTGTACACTTTGCGCTTCACACCATTGATCTGTCGTCATGCCGTCAGACTTGTCAATCTCAGCCCAAGCGTAGGCTACGTCCCAGTCAAGGCCAAGCTGCTTGCTGCGCTCGCGTATCCATGCCGGATAGTTGTTGGCATGCCATTCATCCAAATAATAGTCGATAAAGCCTATTTTTTTCATAGGCTCACCTCTTTGCCTTTGGCAGCAGATTCATATAGTGCATCCATAACCTGAGTTGTAACGAGTGTATGGTCGATATTAGCGCGATTTTTCTCTATCGCAGTGATCGATTCCAGGAAGGACTTAACCTCAGCGGCAAACATATCCTCCTGCGCAAAGGTAGCAGCCGTTTCATACAGCATACCGTTTTTGCTTGTATATAATGTGAATTCGCCGCCGTATTGCAGCTTAATGCCAGCCTTGCTGCCAAGGAATTCTACAAACATCGCCTTTTCACCGATATTTTGCGCCCATGCGCCGTTCAAGCTGATCGTTGGTCCTGAGGTACGGATTAAGCCCGTTACGAAATCCTCAACATCAAACGTTCCATCCAATACAGGCGGGCCTGCCCACATGCTCGTATAAACATATTCCTTAATTTGACGTCCCAGCTCTCCATAAGCTGCGCCGGATACGGTAAGCGCTTTTGTATTTTCGCCAAGAATATAGAAAATAAGATCAAGGAAATGCACGCCCCAATCAATTAGCACGCCACCGCCAGATTTGGCTTTGGACGTGAATGGGCCGCCAAGACCAGGAATTGAGCGATGGGAACGGAATGAGCAGTACACATGATACAAATCGCCAAGTTCCCCTGCTTCCACCAGCTCTTTAATTTTGTTGACAGCCGTATTGAAGCGGTTGACTACACCAATGTTAAGAATTTTATTATTGCGATCTGCCGCCTGCTTCATCTCCAGCGCTTCGGCAAAGGTCATAGCAGCCGGCTTCTCGCAGAGCACATGCTTGCCCGCGTTTAAAGCAGCGATAGAAATCGGCGCATGCGAAGCATTCGGCGTACAAACCGATATCGCATCAATCTCGGGATCAGCCAGCACCTTTTCCAAATCCGACGTCGTATGCGGCACATTATATTCCGCGGCCAGCTCATCCGCTCTTTCAATAATGCCATCCACCAAATATTTAATCTCCGCCAAACCACTTTTCACATAAGCTGGCACATGCTGTGTACGTGCGATCTGACCACAACCAATAACGGCAACTTTCAATTTACTCATATTATTTGGCCTCCAATTTATTTGATTTACAGCGCTTAGGAGCAATGCATCCTCAGCGCTCAGGAGCAATACATCCTCAAGTCGCTTTTTAAATCGTAATGCTCTTATTTGAATTTTAATAGGTCGCATTTCGATGTTAAAGGCGACACACTGCGTTTTTCGGTATGCATTGCTCCTTCGCTGGTGTCTTTTTTTCTTGTTTGTTGAGCTTCGATGTCCAATAAACCCCAAAGTTCCTCAGCGCTGCGGAGCAATGCATTCCTACAGTCGCTTTTTAAAGCGTAATGCTTCCTTGTTTAATTTTATGGTTGCATTTCGATGTTAAAGGCGACTCACTGCGTTTTTCGGATTGCTTTGCTCCTCCGCTGGTGCACGTTTTTCACTGTCAAGACAATGAATGCTTGCATGATACTAGAAAGCGAGAAGCGAGCGCGGCGTAGAGCAGGGCTACGTGGGCACCTAAAATATCTGTCTAGTAAATTCCTCGAGGCTTACGTGAAGGTTTAAAGAATCTAGGTAACGTTAATTTGTCAGATTGGTGTTTATCAAATTCTAATGAATTTACATAACGTTAATGACGAGAAACTACCTTGGTTACAGTGAAAATCATAGAATAAGACGCTACATATTCATTAGAACCGAAAACAGCTTCATTTGGCTCAAATAACGTTCCCTAGTTTCCTTAGCCGCACTCGCCTCTCAGCCCGCCCACTTCGGAAGCATAATCCTTCGTTAGCGTTCAAGCGTCACCGTCGACTAAGCTACAACGCCCAGCATCGTCATCAAAGTCGGATTTTTGGACCTCCCCTTCCAATGAAAGTTCAAAAATTCGGCTTTCAGGACCAAAAAGATGGCACGATACTAGAAGGCGAGGAGCGCAGCGTAGGCAAATTGCTACGTGAGCACCGGAGCCTTCGGTAGCGTGACATATTCGACGTCGAATACGCTACAATGCCCTACCTCGTCATCAAAGTCGTTTTTTTGAACATCCTCTATCTTGAGATGTCTCGAATTTCTTTTCCCATCGCCTCAAGTACCTCCCCCTCCGTAGCTAACGGCGTGTCGCCGGCTACGGTATGGGCCAGCATGGCTGCGGCTGCGGCGAACTCGACTGTATGCGATGGAGATGCGTTCTGCAGCTCGCCATGAATAATGCCGCTCGCATAAGCGTCGCCTGCTCCTACGCGGTCATATACGGCAAAGGTAAGCTGGTTGGAGAAATGAAATTCTCCTCCCTTATACATATAGCCGGTCAGCGAATGGGTGTTGTCGCCATTAATGCTGCGATGCGTGCCGGCTACGGTATTCAGCTTGTAACGCTGTGCTGCTTGAGGGATGAGCTCCCGCAGCTGATCTGCTCTATTCTGCTCACTGGTCGTCATGCCAAGGATATGGATGGCATCACGCTCGTTCATAAATGCAATGTCGGCAAGCTCCAGCATTTCCTCGTAATGAGGCTTTGCCAGCTCGTAGCCGCCGTCTCCCCAAAGCGATGGACGGTAGTTACAGTCGAATATAACGGTCTTGCCCGCAGCTTTTGCAGCGCGCCCCAGTCGCTTCATTGCAGCACGCACGCCATCGTTCATTGCGAGTGTAATACCGCAAAAATGTATCGCGTCGATTTCGGCGACCGCTGCTTTAAACCATTCATCATCGAACTCGGCGGTATTGAAGCTGCTGCCCCAGCGATCTGTATAGGTTACTCGGCTGGGCCTTGCACCAAAGCCGTGCTCGAGAAAGTAGCTTCCGATATAGCGACCACCGCGAGCAGCATAATCCGTTTGTATGCCTAGTCGCCGCAAGTAGGCAATCGCTGCATCGCCAAGCGGATTGTCCGGAAGCACCGTCAGCAGGAAGCCTTTGTGTCCATAACGAGTTAAGGCTGATACGACATTGACGCCAGTACCAGAAAAGGAATAGTTCAAGCTGCTGCTTTGCAACAATGTTGCGTAGCGCGGCACCTCAAGCCGCATCATCACCTCTCCAAAGGCTGCAACTCTACTCATAGCGATCAACCAGCGTTTTAAGCGAATGATACAGCTTGATTACATCCTCAACCTTCGTTGCTCCAGTAGCAGGATCAATAATCGAGGTGTACACATGCGGAATAATTTGCGGTACGCCAGCCTGCAGTGCAATTTCGACGATCTCAGCAAAATTGTCCAGATCAATGCCGCCTGTCGGTTCAAGCGCAAAGCCTTCCTCGCCGCAAGCGCGTGCCACTGCCCGATATTCCGCTTCCAGCTTTAGTCCGCCCATCGGGTAATATTTCAGCGCATTTCCGCCCATATCGCGCACCAGCGCAATGGCAGCCTTGACTGGAACAATTGCCTTGTCTTCAATAGCGCTGCTTGCTACGCCTGTAGAGATGTTTACATAGCCCGGCTTGCCGCAAGGCGATACAAGGCTGTTTACCCAGCTGTCTCTTCCATTAAGATTGGCGCGGGTTGCACCTACAGCAGGGAAAATTTGATTAATATGCGCGCCGACATAGCTCTTTACGATTTCCGCTACGACAGCAGCTTGACGGTTATCGCCTGCACCGAGACCGATCGATACCGCATCGTCAATCGCTGCCCCATACTCCTTCATTGCTTCTACAGCCGTTGCCGCATCAGGATATGACTTGGATAAGACGCCAACCAATACATGACCTTCCGCCGCTGCAAATACATCCTTGGCATTGGCGATCGAGTTCGTTAATACATTTAATGCCGCCTTGCCTTTATATAAACGTTTATTCATATTGCTCATGTCCTTATCCCCCAATTATTTCGCGTATTCTGCTGGCAATTACCGAGATGTCATCCCCCTGCAGGGAGCGAGGGTCAATGTCGAAATAGCCTTGCTTAACACCGTAATCGCGCGTATAAACAGCAATCTCGCCCTCACGCAGCTGATCATTGACCTGTGCAGCATTAACACCAGCCTTGCTCTCGTCAATCCGAATGCGGCTGCGGAAAATAGCGCGGCCCGCTTCATCCTGCACGATGCTGACCGAAACGCCTGGCAGCTCGGACAAGCTGTCCAGCTCAGCGAGAGCTGCCTTCTCCTGCTCGCTGTTATCCTGCTTGACCAAGTATTCGTCAAGCGCCTGCAGCAAGCCAAAGATGCTTTCCTTGCCAACCTTCATGCTGCGCCCGATGCCGTGCAGCTGAGTTCGCACCCAATCGGTGTAAGGCAGCTTGCCTGCTACAATTCCAGATGTCGGGCCTTCGATTGCTTTCGAGCCGCTGTAAATTGCCAAATCCGCAACGCGAACATATTTGTGCAAATCCTCTTCAGCTGCAGCATCTACGATGAACGGGATGCCATGCCGCTTCGCCAGCTCGCTTACTTCCTCTACAGAGGCCATATTTTTTTGCACGCAATGATGCGATTTGACAAATAAAATAGCTGCCGTCCGCTCGCCAATCGCCTCTTCAATATGCTCCGTGCGGCCTTCGTTGGCGTAGCCAACCTCAATCAAGCGACCACCGCCAAGCGCAATCATCGTTTCTACAGGGGCACCGTACTGCACATTATGTCCTTTGAACATAATGATTTCGTTGGCATAGATCGGGTCCTGATGCAAGCGAAGGCTCGCCCGTGAAAGACCTTTGGTCACCATAGCCGCTACAGACAATGCAATCCCGCTCGATGCGGAATTGACGGCTACCGCTCCTTCTGCACCAAGCAGGCGGGCAATATGCTCACCGGATTTGACAACCAAATCCGCCATCTCCACATACTTTTGCCCTCCTTGCTTCACTGCCTCCATCACCGTATCCGTTGGTGCGGATACCCCTAAAATGCTCATCCTGCCGCTCGCATTGACAACCCGCTTCAATCCGTATTTAGCATGCATGGTATGTGCCACCTGCCACCACTCCTTGTACTTTAATAAATTCGGCTGCGACTCTTTCCTGTCCTTCTGAATCGATCAGCGTCTTTTGCCCTCGCACCACCTCAAACAGTGTTAAATCTGCCGGGCCTCCTACCTGAATGCTGCCCAGCTCAGGCCGTCCCAGTCTGGCAGCAGCGTTTGCCGTTACCATCGACACCACTTCATCGAGGCTGTAGCCCAATAGCAAAAACTTGCTCATCGTATCGGCGAGACTGTATACCGGCCCATTCAGCCGATTGTTGCGATAAATATCTGTACTGATCGTATGCGGATGTATCCCCGCTGCTTTGGCCTGCTCTGCCACCTTGAAGGAAAAGCTGGCCGTCCCATGCCCTACATCCAGCTTCACGCCTCTGGCAAGCGCTGCACGCAAGGCTGGAACAGGCTGGCCTGTTTGATCAAATAAATTGTTGGCCTTGCCGTTCAAAAAATGCGTAATAATATCGCCCTGCTGCAGCAGCTCTATTACTTCTTCAATCGCAGGCGGACCTGAGCCGATATGAACCATTAATGGAAGTTTATAGCGCTCGGACCATTGACGTGCAACCTTAAGCGGCTCCAACCCCTGCTCCTTCACGACGCTGCGGCTAATTCTAGCTTTCAATCCTACTATAAAATCTTTATGCTCCATAAGTGCATGCCTAAGCTTTGCTTCATCCAACCATTTCATATCGGACAGCTCATCAATCCGCTGCAAGCCGATATGCGATATATTCAAAAATGATAATACCCGTGTCTGCGCTTCTGCCGCTCTCTCCCGCAAGGCCGCAATTTTGTCTGCCCCACAGCTGCCTGCATCTGCAATTGTCGTCACGCCCAGCTTGATACCGATCTCATCAATCTCATCGCCATAAGGCGCAAGCTCGGCCATTGCGTGCACATGCAAATCGATCCAGCCCGCTGACGCCAAAAGTCCTGAGCCATCGATTGCTTGTTCGGCCTTTCCTTGTCCGGGAGCAGTAAGCTCGCATATTTTGCCATCTGCAATTACAATATCGACTGCCTTGCCACCTGCCAGCGTAACATTTTGCAGCACCCATGACATATGCCTTCTCCCCCATTCCTTTCCAAATGTGTTCCCAGTAAAAGTAGATCCTTCCGGACTTTAATCTAAGGACTAACCTTAATTTTGCAAACTTCAGGCGCTAGCGAGCTCCCACCTGCAAATACTGTAAGCTCGCAAGGCTCGACTTTAAACATCATCTCCTGATTCCAGATCGCCACTTCTTCCTTGCTTAGCTCGAACTCAACTGATGCCTGCTCGCCCGGCTGCAATTCCAGCTTGCGAAAGCCTTTTAATTCTCGAACTCTGCGGGTAATCGGAGAGCCTACAGCCTGAATATATAGCTGTACCGTTTCTGCTCCGAAACGCTGCCCTTTATTCGTTACGCGAACGACCAGCTTAATGCTTTCGCCGCGCTCCAGCTGCTGCGCAGAAATTTGCCGAGCGGATACTGATTCCAGCTCACAGTCAAATTCGGTATAGCTGAGCCCGAAGCCAAATGGATAAAGCGGCTGCTCGGTCATATCGACATAAGGCCGGCTCCTTCCTTGATTTTTCTGATTGTAATAGACCGGCAGCTGGCTCGATGAACGAGGCAGCGAAACCGACAGCTTGCCGCTTGGATTAACCTGGCCAAACAAAATCTCTGCAAGCGCCCTGCCTCCTTCTGGCCCAGGATACGTAGCATAGACAAGCGCGTTGCAGTGCCGCTCTATCGCTTCCAGCGCATGCGGTCTTCCCGCGATAACGATTGCTGCAATCGGCGTTCCCGTAGCAGCGAGCTGCTCGACCAGCTTCTCCTGCACGCCGCCAAGCCGCAAATCAGCCAGATCGACGCCTTCGCCGCAATCCATTTCGCCTGCATGATCTCTCCCCATAATGATGGCGCCGTTATTATCAAATTGGTCGCCAAAATCACGGGCGCTGCTGCCTCCCAGCACCAACACTGCAACATCCGCATGTGTTACTGCTTCAATCGCTTCGGCAAAGCCATCCTCTCGCATATCGCGAATACCGCAGCCTCTGGCATAAACGATCTCTGTGCCGACAGGAGCCATTTGCCGAATCCCTTGCAGCACCGTCGTGCACGTGCCTGGCAGCTGGATGCTCGTATAATCGCCCAACTGGTTGTAGACATGATCGGCGTTAGGGCCAATCACCGCAATCCGACGCTGCTTAGCCGATAATGGTAGAATGCTGTTTTCATTGCGCAGCAGTACGGACGATTCACGTGCAAGCTGCAAATTAGCGGCTTTAGCCTGCTCTGTCCCGACTGCGGAGACGGAAAGCGCTTCGTCGACATACGGCTGCTCAAACAGCCCAAGCTCAAACTTAAGCTGCAAAACGCGGCGCACGGAGCGATCCACTTTCTCCATATCCACTAAACCGCGCTCTACTGCCGCTTCTAACGTTGTATAGGCTTTATCCCACAAGCTGAGATCAACGCCCGCCTGCAAAGCCATTGCTGCCGCTGCTTCATAATCGCCAGCAAGCGCGAGCAGTCTGTCGACAGCGCCGCCATCGGCCATTACGATTCCATCGAACTGCCATTCGTCACGCAGGATGCCCTGCAGCAGGCGAGAATTGGCGTGACAAGGCACGCCGTCTATTTCGTTGTAGGCTGCCATTAGCCCCTTCGCTCCAGCAGCAACCCCTATGCGCGCAGCAGGCAGGTGAATTTCACGAAGCTCCCGTTCACCAATATTGGCTGGTCCCGCGTTATGACCTCCCAGCGCCGCTCCTTGCGCACACAAATGCTTCAGCACTGCAGCGACTCTGCTGTTCGAGCGCAAATCCTTCTCACCGTCTCCCTGCAAGCCGCGGACAACCGCCTGGGCAAATTGAGCTGCCAGGAACGGATCCTCGCCATAGCATTCCTCGGCGCGTCCCCAGCGCGGCTCGATTAAAATATCCAGTGCTGACACTAAGCCAAGATGAGCTCCGCGGCCGCGAATTTCAGAGGCCACATATGAATAAGCCCGCTCAGCCAGTGCAGGATTCCAGGTCGAGCCTACCGCCAAATTTACTGGCAATAACGTCGAATCCAGCGCCTGATGGCCGTGCGGGCATTCTTCTGAAAGCAATACAGGGATGCCGAGTCGTGTATGCTCGCGCACGTACCTTTGAATAGCATTTGCTGCTTTTCCGTTCAAGCGAGTCGGAATTCCGTTATCATGCGTAACCGCCGACCATGGATCAGCGCGGAATAGACCGTAAAGCGCTCCCATGCCTCCGCCAAACGCTACCTGCTCCTTGAATTTGTCGGTTAACTCGATGTCTTGACCTGAGCGGCGATAAGCATCCCAGCCATACATATGCTGGTTAAGCTGACCGACCTTTTCCTTAAGTGTCATGCGCGATACAAGATCGTCTACCCGCTGTTCCACAGAAAGCTCCGCTTTCATATAATCGGCAACCATTTCACTCACTCTCCCAATGAGCTCCATCTATGATCAGAGCATAATTTTGCTTTTGCTTTCATAGTGTCAAGATGCTACATGCTTGCTTTTATAGCTCGATATTCCTTTGGCGTCATGCCCGTTACAGATTTGAATACAGACACAAAATATTTATACTCCTTGTAACCAACCCGATCTGCAATTTCAAAAACTTTGTCGTTCGTCGTAGCAAGCAGCCGCTGCGCATGACCGATACGCACATCATTCATATATTCCTTGAAGTTTTTTCCTGTATTTTGCTTGAAAATATAGCTGAAATGGTTCGGCGTAATATTAAGCCACTCTGCTACCTCGGAAGCCTTCATATCCTCGCTATAATGCTCGGCAATATATTTCATCGCCTTCTCAACAATCCAGTATGATTTGTTTACCGATTGATTGCCGACCGCATCGAGCAATGCGTGCAATTCCTCGAGCAGCAGCTGTTCAAAAGCATCGTAGGAATTGTACTGATGCAAATCAACAGACAGCTTCCGCTCATTCGTTTGATTCATTTGCATCGCATTATGGCGCAGACGCTGACGCAGCAGTGCCATTTGCTCCTCATAAATGCTCAGCATTTCAGGCAGCAGCAGACGCTGCTTGCGCATTTCCGCAAAAAGCTCGCGCAGCATAGCTTCAGCCTCCGCCCATTCCTGACGGTACAGTAAACTGCTTAGGCGGCTGGCCCAATCGCCAGGCGGCGAGTAACCACGAAACGCCCTTCTTTCGTTTTCCAGCTCCTTGCATAGCTGCTCTGTCAAAATCGCTTCAGGCTGTAAAATAGAATAGAACAGCATTTGTTTTACGCGTTCACAGGCCTCGGACGTTTTTTCAGATTCCGTAAAAGAAGCTGAAAGTGCGACTGCTACTTCGCCCTCGCGCTGCCAATTGGCTGCTGCTTGACTCAACATTTTCTCCCATTGTCGTTCGTTCATGCTGTTATGAGGATCGTGGACAAAGGCATATAGCAAATTGGGATGAGCAAATGCAAAAATAGTAGACAGTCCGGCAGCATGAAGACTTGCTTCCAGCATATCCTTCCACTCCGCCTGCACATCTCTAATTTCCTCAGCAGGCATATCGCCGTAACGCTGCTCATAGTCAGTCAGCTGGCTGGCAATCACGCGAAAGGAACCTCCCGCGCCAATACAGCGGCGAAGCGGCACCGCTTCGGCAAATTCAGCCTTACTGTGGATCGCATTCATTAGCCACAATACGTCCTCTTCCCGCGAGCCGTGATCATCCCGCTCGCGAATGCGAGCTATGACATTGCTTACTACAGCCTTCAACTCATCAATATTGACCGGCTTCAGCAAATAATCGCTAACGCCAATTCGCATTGCGCGGCGCGCATATTCAAAATCCTCATATCCGCTAATCATCACCAGGCTGATTTCCGGGTACATCGCTCTTAGCTGCTCAGCCAATTCCAGACCGTCGATGCCGTCCATCCGAATGTCCGTTAATACAATATCAATTGGCTCAGACTGAACGATCTGCAGCGCCTGCTCGCCATCATAGGCCACACCTGCAACCTCGACGCCAAGCTGCGACCAGTCAATCGTTTTTTTCAAACCCTCGCAAATGATCGGCTCATCATCGACAATAATCATGCGAATAACCCGATGATTGCTGCGTCTCTTATCATGTTCATGGTTGTTCATAGCGTTATTCACCACCATTGGAGTTGAGATAAGGGATTTTAATTCGCACAAATGTACCCTTTTCCTGACTTGACATTAGCTCAAGTCCAGCGCCAGGACCATAAAAGATCGTCAAGCGCTCATTAATATTTTGCAGCGCTCCGATTTTGTCTGACCGCTGCTGTCTTCCTTTAAGCGAAGCTTGTATTTGAACCATGCGCTGCGCCTCAATTCCTTTGCCATTATCGCGCACATCAATCCAAACCTCGTCGCCGTTGTGGTAAGCATTTACCTTGATCCAGTTGTTGTTGGATTTCGTATTAAAGCCGTGAATCAGAAAATTCTCAACTAACGGCTGAATGACCGTTTTCGGCATTTTCAAATCAGCCAACGAATATTCCATAAACAAAGCGTAATGAAGCCGCGTCCCCAGACGCACCTGATGCAGCGTAAGATAGGACTGTACAAATTCCATTTCCTGCTGCATGGACGTAACATATTGTCCATTATTCATGCTGGAGCGGAAAAAGCGGGACAGCATTTCGATTAAATGGCTCGCCTTGTCTGCATTTTCAAGACGTGCCGTCCAACGGATCGTATCAAGCGTATTATAGAGAAAATGCGGATCGACCTGGCTTTGCAGCAGCTTCAGCTCCGATTCCCGTTCTCTGATTTCCATCTTATATTTATGATCAATCAGCTCCTGAATCGTATCCACCATCGCATTGAATTTGCGATTCAGATCTGAAATCTCATTGTTCGAGTTAACTGGCACCCGCGCATTAAAATCTCCCATCATGACGCGTGTCGTCTCATTTTTCAAGCGGAGAATCGGGCTAATAATCATATATTGAAATCCTGCCAATGCGGTAATAAGCAGCAATAAAATAACGATCAATACCGTCGTCATCAGCCACCGAACGCCAACCAGCTGCTGATCGATCACCGACTTGGGAATAGCCGTCACAACCGTCCAATTGGTGCCTTCCATTACACGACTAAACGTATAATAGGAGCTTCCGTCCGCTTTATAGCTCATATCTCTGACGCCCTTGCTGTTCATTGTCTCGAGAATGTGATTAGGATCGAGCTGCGACGTAAGGGCTTTCTCAGACTGGAGCACATGCTCGCCGTCGGGACCGACAACGAACACAAAGCCTTCTTCACGATACTGCTCGTTTTCCAGCAAATCGACAATACTTTGTTCATCCAAACGAATCGTCAAATTGCCAAGCGGTGTCGTTACGTCCTTATACAGATTCAAAACCCGGAACAAGGACACTACGCTTATATTGCCCTTCCACCCGCTGTTAACCGTATAGCCTTCACTCCATACAATTTTCCCTCTTTGCTCAGCAGCTTCAAGCTGCCAGGCTCGCTCATCGCCAATGACCGGCTCGCCCATCTCAATCAAGCGACCATTCAAGCCTTCAATCGTAATCGACAAAATATAAGGCTTGGAAAATATATGGAAAATGAGCAACCCTTCCACTGACTCCTGAAGTCTATCAATACGCTCGCTGTACTCCTCAGGATCAGATTGCAAGTAAGCATTGAGATCGGCATTATAAATCAAATAATCTGCAATATCCTCAACCATGGAAAACTGCTCTTCAAGCTGGTTCACAACCGCATCCAAATTGCGGAGCGTCGATTGAACATATTGCTTCTGTAAAATTTGCGTATAGCTAGATTGCACGAGGATGCCTACTCCCAATGTTGGCAAAATTACCAGCAGTAGAAAAATGAGCAGTGCAATTTGTTTTAATCCGAAATTTCTAAACATTCGTAATTTTCCAGGCATCGGACGCATCCCCTTTCAGCGCTCCGGAGCAAAGCATCCTCCAGTCGCTTTTTAAATCGTAATGCTCTCTTATTTGAATTTTTATGGTTGCATTACGATGTTAAAGGCGGCACTCTTCGTTTTTCTGCGCTCCGGAGCAAAGCATCCTCCAACCGCTTTTTAAATCGTAATGCTCTATTATTTGAATTTTTAAGGTGGCATTACGATGTTAAAGGCGGCACTCTTCGTTTTTCTGCGCTCCGGAGCAATGCATCCTCCAGCCGCTTTTTAAATCGTAATGCTCTATTATTTGAATTTTTAAGGTGGCATTACGATGTTAAAGGCGGCACTCTTCGTTTTTCTGCGCTCCGGAGCAATGCATCCTCCAGCCGCTTTTTAAATCGTAATGCTCTATTATTTGAATTTTTAAGGTGGCATTACGATGTTAAAGGCGGCACTCTTCGTTTTTCGGATGCTTTGCTCCTCCGCTGGTGCTTTTTTTTGAATGCAGGGTCAAGAAGCTTGGACGCTGGTAGAAGACGAGGAGCGCAGCGTAGAGCAGAGCTACTTGAGCACCGGAGCCTTCGGTAGCGTGACATATTCGCCGCCGACTATGCTACAACGCATAACATCGTCATCAAAGTCGTGCTTTTTAAACTACCCTTCCAATCGAGGTTTAAAAAGCTGGGCTTTCAGGACCAAGAAGGTTGGACGCTAGTAGAAAACGAGGAGCGCAGCGTAGGCAAATTGCTACGTGAGCACCGCAGTTTTCGCTAGCGTTCAAGATTCGATGTCGACTATGCTTCAGCGCCCCACATCGTCATCAAAGTCCTGCTTTTTAAACTACCCTTCCAATCGAGGTTTAAAAAGCTGGGCTTTCAGGACCAAGAAGATGGCACGATACTAGAAGGCGAGGAGCGCAGCGTAGGCAAAAGCTACGTGAGCACCGCAGCCTTCGGTAGCGTGACATATTCGCCGCCGACTATGCTACAACGCATAACATCGTCATCAAAGTCCAGTTTTTTAAACTACCGCTCTAGCCTTTGACTGCACCTGCTACCATCCCGTTTACAAGCTGCTTCTGCAACAGCAGGTAGAAAATAATGATCGGAACTAAGGCAATTGTAAGGGCCGCCATCTGCAAGGTCAAGCTTGCCGTTTCAATGCCAACGAAGTTGGCGATACCAAGCGGCAATGTTTTGAGCGACTCTGAGCTGATTAGTACCAGGGCAAACAAGTATTCATTCCAGTTATAGATGAAGTTCAGGATCACGACCGTTGCGATAGCTGGACGTGTGATAGGCAATATAATCGACCAAAAGATTCGATAGATGCCGGCTCCATCCATAATTGCGGATTCTTCAAGGTCTCGCGGAAAGCCGCGCATAAAGCCTTCCAGAATAAAGATGGTAAGCGACAAGTGAAAGGCAGTATACGGCAAAATCAATGACATATAGGTATCAAGCAAGCTCATATTTTTCATAATCATAAAGATTGGAATCAGTGTTGCATGAATCGGTATAAGCATGCCTAGAAGAAAGATTGAATAGGTTGCGCCACGCAGCTTAAATTCAAAACGCGATAAGAAAAATGCGGCAAGTGCACCGAGCAGCACCGTTACAATCAATGAAGCAAAGGTGACAATCAAGCTGTTCAAAAAGTAAACATCCATTTTTGCGATTTCCCACGCCTTGCTATAGTTCGAAAATTCGAACACTTTAGGCATGGCAAATGGACTTGCAGCGTACTCCTGCTCCGATTTAAAGGAGCCTACGATCATATAAAATATCGGGATAATGTTAAATATGGCGAACAGTCCAAGGAACGAGTAAGCCAAAATATAATAAAGCGGTGATTTTTTGGTCATCATGTTCAGTTCCTTTCTAATTCTTTTCCTTGCCGACTCTGTTTGCGATCATGACAACGATAAGACTGAATATTAGAATCAGAATAGAAACCGCGCTTCCGTAGCCGAATTGTCTGCTCATGAAAGCATTATTGTACATATAAATTGTCATAACCTCAGTCTGGTGAGCAGGTCCTCCGCCAGTCAAAATTTGAATTAAGTCAAATACACGGAAGGAATTACTGATGCTGAAAATGACTGTGAACAGAATCGTAGGACGGATAATCGGAATCGTAATCAGGAATACCTTTCTCAATCCTGTAGCCCCGTCCAGCTCTGCCGCTTCATTCACTTCACTAGATATGTTTTGCAAAGCGGCTAGAAAAATAATCATGTACAAGCCACAGTTCTGCCAAATATATGCTACGCTGATCGATAGCATCGACCAATCGGGATCACCAAGCCAATTGCGCTGCCAGCTTTCCAGGCCAAGCACGCCTAAAATGCTGTTGAGAAACCCATATTCCGTGTTATAAATCATTCCCCAAATAAGCGATACCATTACGGAAGAAATAACGACTGGCAGGAAACCGATTGTTCTGAAAAATCCATTTCCTTTTAACCCGCGATTAAGCAGCAGTGCAAGCAAAAGCCCGAGCGGCAGTTGCCCTATTAGACCAGTGAGCATAATGATGACATTATTTTTTACAGAAAGCCAAAAAATATCATCTTTAAATATTTCACTGAAATTATCCAAGCCAATAAATACTTTGGCGGAAATGCCATCCCAATTAAAAAAAGAATAGTACAAGGAAAGAATGATTGGAACAATGGCAACGCCAATATAAATAATTAGCGAGGGGAGCAGCCCCACAAAAATGGCCAGCTTGGTCTTTCTTAATGTATGCATCAGGCATCCTCCTCCAAGCGTAAAGATTTTTTTTCATCAAATAAATTTCAATTCAGCGCTATGGAGCAAAGCATCCTCCAGTCAGCGGTACGGAGCAAAGCATCCTCCAGTCGCTTTTTAAATCAGCGCTCCGGAGCAAAGCATCCTCCAGCCGCTTTTTAAATCGTAATGCTTACTCATTTTAATTTTTATGGTAGCATTACGATGTTAAAGGCGGCACACTTCGTTTTTCGGATGCTTTGCTCCTCCGCTGTAGCTTTTTTTGAGTGCAGGACCAAGAAGATGGACGCTAGTAGAAAAGGAGGAGCGCAGCGTAGGCACAAGCTACGTGAGCACCTAAAATGTTTCCGTAGGAAAGCATAACCCTTCGCTAGCGTTCAAGATTCGACGTCGACTATGCTACAATGCTAAGCATCGTCATCAAAGTCCAGCTTTTAAACTTCCTCTTTAAATAAGTGTTCAAAAAGCTCGGCTTTCAGGACCAAGAAGCTTGGACGCTAGTAGAAAATGAGGAGCGCAGCGTAGGTACTTACTACGTGAGCACCGAAATTTTCGCTAGCGTTCAAGATTCGCCGTCGAATCAGCCACAGAGAAGTTACATCGTCATCAAAGTCGTGTTTTTTGAACTACCTCTTATTATTTGCCGATCAATGCTTGCGTATCTTGGGCAACCTCCTCAGCAGTACCTCTACCTACTGTAATAGCTTGCAGGCCGTTTTCAAATTCTTTTGCTGCCTGAGTATTAATGACAGCATCAAATACCGGAGCAGTGCCATGGCTGGTTAGCTCGTACATTTCTTTCAGGTACGGACTAATGTCATCACCCATTTCTACATTTGCAGGAACCAGAATGCCAGCCTTAGCTAAATCTGTATACAGTTCCTCGCTTACAAAGAACTTGATGAACTCAAGTGCTGCAGCTTGTTTCTTCTCATCGAGACCATTTTTGATTGAAATACCGAACTGAGATACGCCAGCGGACATTTTAGGATCACCTAAGCCTCCAGGCACGCTCGGGAACAATGCGATTCCAAATTTATCGCCTTCTTCGTTGTTCGTACGAATACGTCCATCAACAGTAGCGGATGAAATATGCATAGCAGCTTTACCTTGGATCAAATAGTCTTGCGCTTGTACAGAGTCCATATTGTTAGCATCTACGTTAAATGCTTCCAGCTTAGTCAATTCATCAATGACTGCAATAGCTTTCACATATTGCGGATCAGTCAGTTGAGCTTCACCAGCCATTACTTTGTTAAGGAAGTCCTCTCCAGCAAAGCGTTGTCCGATAATGGACATGTAGGACGATTGAAGAGGCCATTTTTCTTTGTTGCCCAAGGAGATTGGTGTAATGCCTGCTTCCTTCAGCTTCTTGATCATGTCAATAAAGTCTTCGTAGGTCGTCGGGAATTCGTTATATCCTACTTGTGCGAGATATTCTTTGTTGTAATAAATAATGTCTACAAAGTTGCGTTTTGTTGGAATTGCCAGCTGATTGCCGTCTGCATTATAACCGACCAGAGAATCTTCAAGAACAAGACCATTCCAATTGTCCATATAATCGTTTAGCGGCATAAGCAAGTCGCCTTTAACTAGCGGCTCAAGGTCCGCACCAGGCCATGTAACGTTAATATCAGCCAAATTGTTTGCAGTAGCCAATGTGAACAGCTTTGTTTTATATTGCGCTGCTGCTACACCATCCTGTTGAATTTTAATATGCGGGAACTGTGCTTCAAAGGCAGCGATACGAGCTTTATAAACTTCATTATCCACGTTAGGCGATGTCCAAGGGTGCATCATCGTTAGCGTAATCGTTTCTTCCTGCGAAGCACCTCCTGTATTATTTGCGCCCTCGTTATTTTCCTTTTGATTGCCGCATGCTGCAACTACAATCATTACTGTAGCCATAACCATTGCAAATGTAAGACGTGTCCATTTCTTCATTTAAACCCACTCTCCCTCATAAAGTTTAATGATATAAAATCTGACACAAAATATATAATCTCATGTCATATTTCCATGATAATCTTCCACTCCAGTAAAAAATATCCGAATAATTCATGATTATATCTGTATTTTTAAGATTTCACTAAATTTAATGTCATATTACATTACATAATATTGAATTCGCTTCAGGTTATAAGGTTTTCCATAACTATAGCCAACCATTCGGAAGCGTTTTCATTTCAGCTAAATGACAGCGCTTTGATATTTTCGAGCGTCAGATTGTGTGTAGTTTTAACAAAAACATCACGCAATCTGACATCATCGCTTGTTGAAAACTTAATTTCCTGCAAGTACGTAATCAACTAGCTCATCCAATGGAACTGTAGCAAGCGCAATCGCTGTATCTGTTACTCCGTAGTAAATGTAGAGCAAGCCATCTTTCACAACATTTCCAGTTGGGAAAATAACATTAGGAACTTGGTAGCCGAACTTTTCATAGTAAGGCTCTGGCTCCATAATGAAATTGTTCGTTCTGGCGATAATTTTTTCCGGATTTTCAAGATCAAGCAGAAGCGCGCCAACACGGTACACACTATCGTAATCAACGCCGTGATACAAGACCAGCCAGCCTTTATCCGTTTTAACTGGTGGAGTTGAGCCTCCGATTTTTTTCTGCTCCCATGGCTCTGGACCAGCTTTAGCAAGCAACTTAGGCTCTTCCCAATGAATCAGATCATCCGAATAGGTAATCCACATCGCTGCTTTCTCTGTGCCATATTCAGGTCCGACATACTCCTCAGGGCGGCGCAGGAGAACATATTTATTATTAATTTTTTCCGGGAACAAAATGTTGTCGCGATCATTAATCTCCAAAGGCGTCGTATCGCAAAGGTACTCCCAATTCAGCAAATCCTTGGATGTCAAAATCCCCGAGCGAGTCAGCCAATGCTGTGGATCATCTCCCCAGCCGTCAGGATATTGAGGGATCGAGCGTTCCGGCAGTCCCGTTCCGGTCGGATAATAATTCATGGCGCAAGGGCGAAGCGCATAATTAAGATAGAACGTATCGTCTATTTTAACGATGCGCGGGTCCTGCACACTTCCGTAAGGAAAGCCCAGCATATCTGGCGTTACGATCGGCTCATCCTTCACATGGGTAAAGTTGACGCCGTCCTCACTTTCCAGCAGACCTAAATAGTTTTTGCAAGGTGTCAGAGAACCCGCTGTGCGCTCAATCATGTAAAACTTCCCATTCTCGATAATGACGGCAGGATTAAACACTGTCGCTTTGCGCCATTCAAACAAGCCAGGCACTACAATCGGATTCTGGGGGTGTCTCGTTATTTGCATTCGTGAACCTCCTGACAAGATGTAATTGACTTCTGGGTTACATTATATAACGCAGATCCTATCATTTATATCCGAAAAAACTTCGATTACATCCAATTTTATAGCAAATTTGATTTTTAATCGCTTACATTTTGTGGATTTTCAAAATAAGGAAAATTAATGTAATGAATAGTAACATATAAATAACAAATAACTAACACATTTTTACACTTGCAAAATCTTCATATTCTCAGATTTGATGAAATGTTTTCTAATGATTATCGACGTTATGCCGGACGTGTGCTATATTGGCGGTAATCTATTTGGAAGTATTTTACTTTGGTTGCCAAAATTGATAACGCTTCCAAATTTGAAGGGAGGGATGGGTGCAGCGACACCGAAACATTGGGGTTGAGGAGAAAACCTTCTACTGTAAATTTACAGATTCAGGAGTGATTAATGATGAAGCGCATTAGTTCTATTCTGCTCGCATTTGCGATGGTTTTGTCTGTTGTATTTATAGCTCCAGCCCAACATGCAAGCGCAGCCTTTGATACCTCAAAATCGTATGTGCTGCTCAACAAAAACAGTGGACAGGCGCTTGATGTCTTTGAATGGGCAACAGGCGACGATGCCCCGCTTGCTCAATTTACACGCAATGATTTGGCCGTACAGCAATGGCAAATTGTCGATGCCGGGAGCGGCTACAGTCAATTGATCAGCCGCCATAGCGGAAAGCTTGTCTACGTCAAGGACAAGTCCAAGGAAAACGGTGCCCAGATTGTGCAGATGCGTTCACGCAGCAGCCAAGCGCATGATTGGAAGATTGAATCTGTCGGCGGCGGATTTTACAAGCTGACCAACAAAAATAGCAACAAGGTACTGGAGGTAAGCCAAGGCTCGCAAACCCCTGGCGCCCTGATCGTACAAAATACGTATGATGGCTCAGACAAACAGCTATGGCAAATTGTCGAGGTCGGCCAATCCGGCGGCAATCCTGGAAATCCTGGTAATCCTGGAACTCCCGGAACTCCCGGAACCCCTGGTTCAGGAACGCCTGACTTTAGCATGAAGGGCTTTGCAACGCTTAACGGCGGTACAACCGGCGGCGAAGGCGGGACGACGGTCGTCGTAACAACGGGCAACCAAATTATAAACGCCTTGAAAAACAAGTCGAGCAATACTCCGCTTAAAATTATCGTCAACGGCAAAATTACACCTTCCAACACCTCTGCAAGCAAAATCGACATTAAGGACGTGAATGATGTTTCAATCGTCGGCCAAGGCACCAATGGAGAATTCGACGGCATCGGCATTAAAATTTGGCGTGCAAACAATATCGTTATTCGCAACCTGAAGATTCATCATGTCAATATCGGCGACAAGGATGCAATCAGCATTGAAGGGCCATCCAGCAACATCTGGATCGACCACAACGAGCTGTACAACAGCCTTAATGTCGACAAGGATTATTATGATGGCTTGCTGGATGTGAAGAGCAACGCTGACTATATTACGATTTCATGGAACTATTTCCATGACAGCTGGAAAACCTCGCTCGTTGGCAGCTCAGACAGCGACAACCATAACCGCAAAATTACGTATCATCACAACCGCTGGGAGAATGTTAACTCTCGCTTACCTTTGTTCAGGTTCGGTCAAGGGCATTTATTCAATAACTACTATAACAACATTATTGATTCCGGCATTAATTCACGAATGGGAGCAAAGCTGAGAATCGAGCATAATCATTTCGAAAACTCCAGCAATCCAATATTGTCGGCCTACAGCAGCCAGGACGGCTACTGGCATGTCGTCAACAACAAATTTGTCAATAGCTCTGGAAGCATGCCAACTACTTCAACTACGACCTACAATCCGCCTTATTCGTATTCACTTGATCATGTCGATCAGGTCAAGTCGATCGTTACACAGTATGCTGGCGTAGGCAAAGTAAATCCATGAGTTGATGTGTGAATCTGCAGGCGAAGGAGGCGCTCAGATGTGGAAGTGGAAGGATACCTTCATGGCGCTTGCATTCTATGTTCAGACAAGCTTCGCTCGCAATAGGGGAACAAGCGCTCCACCACCACAAGGCAAACCTCCTGAGGATGCAAGCACTGTACACAAAACAGCGGATAAGATGCTAACGACAGCAGACAATACGCCAATTTTGACTCACAACATGCTAGCGGCAGCTGACGCTGCATCAGTGAAAGCTTACAGCATGCCAACAGCAACTGACGCTACATCACCATCAGCTCATAAGGCTCCAAATCTAGCGGACAACCTGCGAGCGGCAGACTTCAGCTTCAAAGCAGCGGACCGTTTGCAGCGCGTTTTTGAGAGCAAGCCGACTTATAGCGGCCGCACGGCAAGCCTAATAATGAATACCGTGGAGCACTCGTATGTAGAGCCTATAACGCTACATTTGCTCGCATCGCGCATGGGACTGCATCCAAACTATTTGAGCACGGTGATCAAGCAGGAGCTTGGCATCAGCTACACAGAGCTAATAGCTCGGTTAAGAGTAGGCAAATCAATGGAGTTGCTGGACGATCCGCGCTTAACCGTTAAAGAAATTGCCGTTGAATGCGGATATGAGAACGTCAACACATTTATACGTAACTTTAAACGGCTGCAAGGTATGACACCAGGACAATACCGCAAAAGACAGCGCAGCAACTAAAATCAAGCGTACTACTGTCTTCCATACAAAAAGCAGCTCCTGATGACTAAACAGCAAAACAGCCTCCCTTCATCAACTTGGAAGGGAGGCTGTCGTTTATTTAAAATTGACATTGACAGAAATGAATGAATCGGCTAAATTTTATATATCAACTCGATATATCAATTCGATGCATTTTTGAAAGGAGCATTAATAATGATCGACCTCGTTATACTCGGAATGCTTATGCAAGAAAAAATGAGCGGCTACGATATAAAAAAAATTACAGAGCAGACAATCGGTATATTTTACAAAATGAGCTATGGCAGCCTCTATCCTGCCTTAAAAAGATTAGTAAAGGACGGCTATGTTTTCGAGGAAGAAACGAACGATAGTAAAAATAAAAAGCTGTATGCCGTTA
Source organism: Paenibacillus montaniterrae (assembly GCF_018403185.1). Taxonomy (GTDB): domain Bacteria; phylum Bacillota; class Bacilli; order Paenibacillales; family Paenibacillaceae; genus Pristimantibacillus; species Pristimantibacillus montaniterrae. Next base: position 83,850 of record NZ_BOSE01000011.1, on the reverse strand, counting down.
CTGAGAAAGGTCAGCAGCATTTCATAAAATGGCTGGCTGAGCCGCTCAAGGCATCAAGGCGAGAGTATATGGTCAAAATATTTTTTTATGACTATTTGGATGAAGAAACGCGACTACGCAATCTAAAGGACTATCAATACAGCATCACTCGTCAAATGGAGCAAATGGATGCTGTCCAGGCTATCGTATCTCAAGAGCTTGAGCAGCTGGAAAACAAGGATCAGTACTACTATCGCGTCTCGACAATGTACTACGGCTTGAAATTTTTTCAAATGGAAAACGAATGGCTTAAACAAATTATGAACAAAGAGGAGTTTTAGTATACGATGACAGACAACTACCATGTAAAACGTCCTTATCTGCTGTTGATTTTGATCGAGCTGGCTTTAATTATTTTTGTAGCAGGAGGCAGTGCATATGTGTCAATCGCAGAATTGACGCATCCACTTGCACCATTTCTGGGCTTTGTTCCAATTGCGTTATTTTTATTAATTTATCTTTCTATTAAAAAGAGATGGCAGAGCTTCTTTTTCAGCAATCTTCGCGAGCTGACAGCAAAGCAATGGCTCGATTATTTTCCTTTGCTGCTGATCCTGATCGTACTGCTAGTTGGAAACCAGGGCTTCCAGTCTCAGCCACCTGCTTATTTTGTCTATTTGCTGCTTTCTCAGCTTTTACTGGTCGGGTTTGTTGAAGAAACGCTGTTCCGAGGAATGATGCTGCGGGCACTTATTCAGAAAGGAAAAATGTATGCTGTTATTTTATCCAGCGTACTATTTGGTGTTACCCATGCGCTTCAAGCGCTAGGCGGTCAATCCTTGGAGGATACGCTGCTGCAAATTGTATATGCATTTCTGGTTGGTTTTGTACTTGCTTTGCTCGTTGCTAAAAATCGTGCTATTCAGCTAACAATTTTGTTCCACGGCTTGCACAACTTTATTAACTTTACCGGCAATACACCAAGCACCCATCTATACGATTATATCGTGCTTGCTATACTCGTTGCTCAGCTCATATGGCTGTTGCTCTCGCCGCGCAATTATTCTGTCCTCAAAGAATCTGCTCAGATTGTTTCATAACTTGATACATTAATTGATACATTACAACATGAATTTTAGATGATACTTGATATGGATATATTTTCTAAAATATGTTAAGCTATAGTAGCTTAGCAATAAGCAAGTTCCTTACACGAAGGGAGAGGTTTTTAATGGCAATGAAGTATATGGTGGTTTTGCCTTAAAACTGAACAGAAGGCATACATCAAAAAAGCGGGAAAACGCCCGTATTATTTGGTGTGCCGTCCAAAGTAACCTTTCGTGAATATTGCTGTTTGCGGGATACGATGAAGGTCGTATCTAATTTATGGCCTGATGCCGCGCGACAGCAGCTTCTTTAGAGGCTGCTTGTCCGCGGCTTTTTGCGTCCAAAAACAACATAATAAGGAGCTAACAAACATGAATATTAAAATCGAAACGCTAAATTTTGCGTTAAGCCAGCTATTCAATACGGAAATAATCTCCGCCGATTGCGAAACTGTACCGTTACATGGCGGGACTGTGGGAAGTGTATACTTGGTAACAGGGAATGCTAACACCGCTAATGGGGAAACGTTGCCGTACCGTATCGTTTTAAAAATCCAGAAGAAATGGGAGCGTTACGGCGATCCTGGTTCATGGCGCAGGGAGTACGATCTCTATACGTCTGATTTTGGAGCAACGTTCTCAGATGCTTTGCGCTGGCCGACATGCTATCACGCCGAAATCAATGACGATGAAAATGAACTCCAGCTATGGCTGGAATATATCGACGGCGTATCCGGTTTAGACTTAACTGGTGACATGTATGAACAAGCCGCACTGGAGCTAGGACGATACCAAGGCAGGCTCTATGCAGAGCAGCCAGCCGTACTGCAGCGTTTGAGCAATCTAAGCCAAGCCGAGTTCATGAAAAATACGTATCTCCATTACCGGTCATGGCCATTGGTTTACAATTATTTACGCTCAGAGGACTGCGAATTCCCGAAGCATGTGCGAGAAATGCTCACTGACATCGATGAGCATGCAGACGACATATTCAAACGAATCGAAAAATTGCCGCTCGTGCTATGCCACCGGGACTTCTGGGTAACCAATATCATTCACGCCGATGAAAAAATCTTCCTTATCGACTGGGATACTAGCGGATGGGGCTACCTTGGCGAGGATCTTGCAAGCCTGATTGCCGATGAAGCAGATATCGACCACATGGTCGAGTACTACCAGCGTTGCGTTTCCGCGTATTATAGAGGGTTTTCGGAGCATGCGGATGTATCCCATATCACCGATCCTTGCATCTACGAGATGATCCCACTCACATTTGGATACAGACTTGTAGAGTGGTATATCCACGCAGAGGACGATGAAGAAAAGACACAGTGTCTCCAGACGCTGCAAAAAATCTATGAGATCGGTACCAGCCGAGCGCAGGGCTGACCTTACCCTCGTGCTTATATGAATAAGCTGCTCGAGCATTATAGGTAGCGTTAAACAAAGAACTCCGAAATCCCGTTGCATTTAACGGTTTCGGAGTTCTTTCATTCAGGCAAAAACTTCTTTGGCAACATGAAGAAATTCCTTCACAGCAGGAGAAGCATTCGCAATGGAGCGACAAGCGAGTGCAACTTCTCGGCTATTGTTAAGATTAAGCTGGCTAAGCTTTAGATTGGACTGAGTCTTTAAAAACAGCTCTGGACCAATCGTAACGCCAAGCCCTTCCTGCACCATATTGGCAATGGTTGTACAGTCGTGCACTTCAAAAAGAATCGCTGGTTTGATCTGTGCTTCCTCGAACAATTCCATTACATGTGATTGATACATCCCGGCTGGCATAATAAATGGCTCGTTTATTAGCTCTGCCATATCGACTATTGCTTTCGACTGGAAGCGATGTTGTGGATGATAAGCTACGACCATGTTGTCTTTAATAAGAGGCACTAATTCAAATTCTGGATTTGATTTTCCTTTTACAACAAACCCGATGTCAATGATTCCTGAGCTTACCCATTCCGTAATCTCCTCATACGTTCCTTCGTAAAACTTAAACTCTATTTTAGGATGTTTTTTCTGAAATTTTGCCAGCAGCTTAGGCAATAAACAGGAAGACGCGCTTGCAAACGTGCCGATACGAATCATTCCTGCTTCCAGATTTGTCGCTAAGGCAATTTCCTGGTTTATTGCTTCGACTTGTATTAATACTTCTCTAATATGCGGCAGTACTTTTTGTCCGATCTCCGTTAGTTTAATGCCTTTTTTGCGATCACGAATCAATAAGGAGACACCCCATTCAGACTCTAAGCTCGCAACTGCATGACTCACTGCTGATTGAGTCATATTTAACTGCTCTGCAGTTTCTGTAAAGCTTTTTAGCTCGACTACTTTGGCAATAACTTCAAAGCGAGCGATGCTCATGAGTAATTACTCATCTCCCTTATTAAAAACATCAATTTTACTTATGTTAACACGCGACTTAAAATGAAAGCAATGTTTTCAAATGTAAGGAGATGTGCAATATGAAAAACAATCAACTAATCATTATACTTTTAGCTTTAGGGTCCTTTGTAACTGGAACGGCAGAATTTGTTGTTTCAGGAATATTGGAATTGATAGCTTTTGATCTAGGCATATCTATTTCGGCTGCTGGACAGTTAATAACGATCTATTCTTTATCCTATGCCATAGGGGCACTGGCATTAGTTATGTTAACGTCCAGGTTTGATCGTAAGAAAGTGCTTTTGTATGCTGTGTTTGCTTTTATTTTGGGCAACCTTGTCGCATTTCTTAGTTACGATTATATTTTCCTTATGCTATCGCGAGTTATCATGGCAATGAGTGGAGGATTATATATTGTAGTTGCAACGAATTACGCTGCTCAAATCGCAGCACCAGAAAAAAGAGGCAGTGCCATGGCAACTGTTATTACGGGATTTACTGTCTCACTAGTACTTGGAGTGCCGATCGGGACATTTTTAGCTGGCTATCTAAATTGGCATTACATTTTTTTAATTATCGCTCTCTTCACAGTTCTGCTTCTCGCAGCACTTTATCGAATATTACCAAACATACAAGGGAATCAAGCTTTGCCGTTCAAGCAACAGCTTCGTATTGTCAAAGATAAACGCATCCTTACTGGATTAGCAACTACGATTTTTTGGATCTTAGGATATACCATGGTGTTTGCTTACATCTCTCCATTGCTAAGTCAAGCCGCAGGCTTTTCCATAGAGATGACTAGTATCGCATTGTTTGTATTAGGTGTTTTTGCTTTTATTGGCTCTCGCTTTGGGGGATATGCGGCAGATAAATGGGGACCTGCTCGAACGATAGCTATAAGCTTATGTGTGCATATCATTTCTTTATTTGTCCTGGCATTTACACAGTACTCAGCCGTTGGTGTTTTTATTACGCTAGCCTTTTGGGGAGTCGCAGCCTGGACCACTACGCCAGCCAAGCAATTTTATTTAATTTCACTAAAACCACAATCGTCCGAAACTGTACTCAGCTTTAATACAGCCTTAATGAATGTAGGAATGATGCTGGGCTCTGCACTAGGAGGAATCCTGATTCAATATACGGATATAGGTAATTTAAGCTGGATTGGCGGACTATCCGTCATACTTGCCCTTGTGTTTATCAGATATTCCTTCTACTTAAACAAAAGCTCAGATGTACTGTCATAGCAAGGACATTAACTTTATATTCGTTGGATCTCCTTTACCTTTTATCTTATTAAATTAGTTAAACCAATCTAGAGCATAAATAGCATTAGCAGCTAATAAAAATCCAACGATACCAATAATCCAAGCTGTCATACTCTGTGCATTTTTAGTTAACCATTTATCCAGCCTAATGAGTATTGGTTCTAGTGTTTTATGAGCAACAAGCCGACCTACCAATAGTAAAAGTGCAGGAAGTATCATTATAATACAGTAACCTAAGAGCATAAAACTAGAAATTGACCATGAAGGACTTTCAACTGTAATTAGGCCAATTGCTGCTAAATAGGGGAGCATTGTTGCGATTTCTAACACCACAGCAGTCAATGCAAGTCCAACCAACGTGATTAGAGCACTTTTATTGGAATCTTTGCCTCCCATAATGCGTTGTCGCCAATTTAAAATTCGACCACCACCTTGTGCTGCACGCTCAGAAGCTCGAAGACGGGCTTTTTTTGAATCCATTAACTGGCTAATAATCAGTAAGAGAATCCCTAAATAAATTGTCCAATTAACATCTGTTTTGATTCAAGTAATGAGCCATATCTGTTCAGAAATAGATCAGCACTAAACATGATTATCAAACCAAATAGAAAGTAAAGTCCTACTACGGTTAATAAGTAGATTAAAAATCTATCTACTCGAACGCGACGAGAAGTCATTAATAACCAAACGGGTATCAGTAGTGTACCGAAACTCATAGAATCAATTAAAGCGAGCACGACAAGGCTAGAAGTAAATGTTAAGAATGTCACTAATAGTTGACTCCTCTCTTTTATAAATGAAAAATAAAGCTCCTATAGTCCCCTTGGTCCCGTAAGTTTTTCACAGTAAGCTCTTCCTGCATCTCCTTTTGATTGATGCGTGGCTACTTCTTCTCCGTTATATAGGATGGTGCAGCTTACCTGACTGCCATCACCCACGCTTGCCCGTGCTCGGGTAGAAGTAAGAGGAAACATCATATCTGAAGAAACAGTGAATTCTTCTCTGTAAGGAACTTCAATAGAATCAAAATAAACACTTTGTGGATTCTTACGACTATTTATTTCTACTTCAAGGTTATTTACTGAATCACCATCACTTTCAATAATAATCTCTACAGTAATTTCATTGGTTTCTTCTTCGGATTGTTCTTCTGCATTCTCGCCTGTCTTTTCATTTCTAAACAGTCCTTCAGACACACCTTCATACGTGCTCTTTATTACTCCGCAGCCCGATAGCATAATTAACATCACAGCAAAGAAAAGCATAAAAAAACTTAGCCGACTGAACTTCATCTTTCTTCTTCACTCCTTTGCTTTAAAAAATAGTCCATCATTTTATCAACATAATCTATAAAATCTGAATCCATTCCCACAATAACTGGTTCACCATCTTCCTGTACTCGAATCATTTCCCAATATTTATCTAATAAATCTTCATCATTATCAAATAGTTCAAGTGATTTTTGATATAATTTACCTGCAATCTCTTGTGCTTCTAAAGAATAAGGGGATTGATGCATAATTCCTCGTATTTGTTGATAAATAGCAATAATATCCTCAAGCCGCTTATCATCACTTCCAAAAACGGGTAAATGGTTAAGTATCTCTTTTTCCTTAGAATTTAATGATAAATCATCACCGAAATGGGCGGGGATTACTCCTTCTACAAGAGAACGATTTTCTAATGCTTGAATAACTTGAAAAATTTCTTTTGCCTCAATTCTTCCTTTGAGCTGAATGGCATGAACGGTTGACCTAAGGTAATATTGTTTGCGGTTCAATTCTTCCTTTTCCTTCTCGATCAGCTCTATTTGTTCATTTAATGAAGTTATCCAGTTTTTATTTTCTTCAATATCATTTTGATTTTGTGATAATAGTTGTTTTATTTGTTCTAATGTATAGCCAATTGATTTTAGCAATAAAATTTTTTGAAGGCGAAATAAGGCATTCTCGTCATAGTAACGATAACGATTTTCTCTCGTTTCTGTAGGTTTTAACAAGCCAATCTGTTCATAGTGGTAAAGTGTTCTTTTACTGATATTTGTTTTTTTCGCTAATTCTCCAATCAATATCTTCATTTGTTGTTCCTTCCCTTAAAATTATTATAAACAATGACGTATACGTTATTGTAAAGCAATTTATTTTTAAAGCTATCATATAGCAACATACTTTTAGGTAACAGTTTTTCTTCTAGAAAAAATCCCTAAGAAGTATTTACACAACTTAGGGATAATTTTAGAGTAATGATATCGTCATATTAAAAAAGCATCTTCTAAAAATCAGTATGCTCAAGCTATTTACGAAACAAGTATTCAAAATGTGCAATAAACAAAAAAGAGTTAGAAGCCCTCATATATCAAGGGTTTCTAACTCTTCTCCAATTTATTCCCACTCAATTGTCGCAGGCGGCTTGGACGTAATGTCATACACAACGCGGTTGACGTTGTCTACCTCGTTAACGATACGCACAGAAATTTTCTCCAGCACGTCCCACGGAATACGCGCCCAGTCGGCAGTCATGCCGTCGATCGAGGTTACAGCACGGATGCCTACAGTGTAGGAGTACGTACGCGCATCGCCCATTACGCCGACGGATTTCATATTCGGCAGTGCGGTGAAATATTGCCAAATTTCACGGTCAAGGCCAGCCTTGGCAATTTCCTCACGCAGAATGTAGTCGGAGTCGCGAACGATCTTCAGCTTGTCCTCTGTTACCTCGCCCAGCACGCGAATGGCCAGACCAGGTCCCGGGAATGGCTGACGCCATACGATTTCGCTTGGCAGGCCGCATTCTTCGCCTACTTTGCGCACTTCATCCTTGAATAGTGCTTTAAGCGGCTCAACCAGCTCGAATTTCATATCTTCAGGCAAACCGCCTACGTTATGATGCGACTTGATTGTTTGCGCAGTTGCCGTACCGCTTTCGACGATATCGGTATATAGCGTGCCTTGCGCAAGGAATTTGAAATCATCGAATTTCGAGGATTCCTCGTCAAATACGTAGATAAATTCGTTGCCGATAATTTTGCGCTTCTGCTCAGGGTCGTCGACACCTTTCAGCTTGCTCAAGAAACGCTCCTGTGCGTCGATTTTCACAACCTTCATATCGAATTTGCCAACGAAGGTTTCCATTACGCTTTCCGCTTCACCCTTGCGCAGCAAGCCGTGATCGATAAACATACAGGTCAATTGATCGCCAATTGCTTTATGCAGCAAAATTGCAACGACAGAGGAATCTACGCCGCCAGAAAGCGCGCAAAGCACCTTTTCGTTGCCTACTTGCTTGCGAATGTCGGCGATTGTGTCCTCGATAAAGCTTTCCATCGTCCAATTGCCTTCGCATTTGCAAATATTGTACAGGAAGTTGTAAATCATTTCGTTGCCTTTTACAGAGTGGCGAACCTCAGGATGGAATTGCACGGCATAAAAGCGGCGTGCATCATCGCTCATCGCTGCAATTGGCGCATGCTCCGTGCTTGCATCAACTTTAAAGCCTGTGGGCGGCTCAATAACAAGGTCGCTATGGCTCATCCAAACCGTTTGCGAGCTTTCCAGGCCAGTTGCAATCAAGCTGCCTTCTATAAAGGTAACATCCGCTTTGCCGTACTCGCGCTTGCCAGCACGTTCAACCTTGCCGTTAAGCTGATGCGACATCATTTGCATGCCGTAGCAAATCCCTAAAATTGGAATATTCAAATCGTATACCGCTGGATCAACAAGCGGAGAATTTTCTTCATATACGCTTGCAGGACCGCCCGAAAATACGATGCCCTTCGGATTTAATTCGCGAATGCGTTCAACAGAGGTGTTGTAAGGCAATAGCTCACTATATACCCCTAAATCACGAATACGTCTTGCAATCAATTGGTTGTATTGTCCTCCAAAATCGAGAACAACGATAATTTCGTTTTGCTTCGTCATGACCGAGCCTCCCATAATTAATGTGATAATTATATCTATACCGCTTCGGCGTAGTCAAGGTGGTTGCAAACTTCTACGCAAAAACGTCGCGCTATTTGACGAATAATCGCAAATAACACGACGTCCAGCATCATTTAGTTCCATTATTTGCCGAAACCAGGCAAATGTCCTTACTTTCGCTCAGTCACAAAACCTGTCTCCTGCTCGCTGCCGGCTAGAGACACAGATGCCGAGCTTTGGCTGGCAAGCGTTCGTGCTTTACTGCTCCGCAGCCGCAGCGGCAATCGCATGCCGAGCAAGCGGCCGGGCCGCAAGGCTAGCAGCTGCTGCCTTAGCTCATCTGGAGCAGGCGCCGTCATGCTCATGCTGTACTGCATTTGCTCAAGTGATGAAAGCAGTGCGGCAAGCTGCTCGCGTTGCACTTGATCTGTGCTGCATGCAGAGACTGCTTCAATCCGCTGCCGCCATGTCAGCCCCGTTCGCTTCACTGGTTGCTCCATCGTTTGCTTCACCGTCTGCTTCGCTGTTTGCTTCATCGCCTGCTTCGCTGTTTGTTTCATCGCCGTAGTTTGCTTATTCGGCTGCTTCACCTTTTGCTTTACAGCGGCCTTTCGCTCAAGCGAGCTTAGCTTCTGATCGACAAGACCTTCCATAGCATGCTGCAAACGCTGCTGGAGATGAGGCTGCCTGTCTCTTGCCAGCCTTTGCACAGCTAAACGCTTTTTGTTGCGCGACGGAAAGCTGCAGGATAGCTGCAGCAGCTGCTCATCCTGTTTAAGCTGCTTATACGCACGGGCGTACCTGCTCAGGTACATGCGGCGTCTAAGCGCCGACCAGCCCGTAGCAACTGCCAGCAGAGCGCCGACGGCTGCAGCTGCTGCTACAGCTAACCACTGCCACTGCTTTGTAGACAATAACGCGCTCCAACGCTTTAATTCACCCCAAATGTCTCCGCCCAGCTGATCCAGATCACCTAGCCAAGCAGAAGTCTGCTGCTCAGCTGCCGCAGGAGTCGGATCGAACGGAACCCAGCCTGCTTCCGGGAAATAAACCTCAACCCAGGCGTGGGCGTCCTGCTCCCTTACCTTATACTGCGTCTCAACAATCCCGGCTGCATTGGTTTGCTCTCCGACTGCTTCGCCGGTCTGGTACCCTTTCACCCAGCGAGCCGGAATTTCTTGCGAACGAAGCATGACGACCATCGCTGTTGCAAAATGTACACAGTAGCCCTTCTGCTGCTCAAACAAAAAATGATCGACAAAGTCTTCATTTTCACCCGGCATTTTGCTTTTCAGGCTGTATGTATAGTTTTCCTTCAAATATTGCTCAATCGCTTTAACTTGATCGTAACGGCTCGTCCAGCCGCCGCCGGACACCTCTGCAGCGAGCGCAGCTACCCGTTCAGGCAGCTGCTCAGGCAGCTGCAAATAAGGCTGCAGCATATCACTTTCCCAGGCACGCTGGGCCAGCTCCTCATCCCGCTCCGCGAGCTCATTCAAGACCGCTGGATCACTCACAGGCAGCTCGGTCAATACTGTATAGCTTTTAATCGCGGCATCTGTTACAGGCGGGTACAGCGCTCCTGTAGCGGGCTCAGTAATGTAGCTGCTTAGCTCGCGCTCTGGATTGCTTGCTTGCAGCTCCAGTACAACACCCTTCGTGCCTGACTGAAGCAGCGGCATGCCGGCAATCGGCTCGATGAAGGCAACCTTTTGCTCGATTTGCTCCCGCTTGCCCTTACTGCCCAGCTCTGCTGCTGCGGACTCTGCTCCGTCTGCGATTTTATGCAGCGTGACTGCTCCGCCCTGATCACCCCAGCCTTTGCCCGTATAAGTCGCTTTCGTCTCGGCGCGCCAATAGCCTGGCTGCGGCGACCAGCCGTAAAATACGACTTCATTGGACGGCCGAAGCGTTTGTCCAAGCTCGCTGTCATCACTGTCATAGCCGGATACTGCGACCGATGAGCCGCTGTAGTTGCTGCTGGTTACATTTTTTAGCGGAATGCCGCTTGCCTGCTGACTCCAGGCAACAAGTTCTTCTGTAACCGAATCAGAAAACAGCTCCGTCCAGGCAATCGGCTCGCTTCGCTTTTCCTTGCTGTCACTGGCCAGCATGCCGCCAGCAACAATTGCGACAGACAGCACCAAAACACTGGCAATTTGATAGCGATAGCGTCCGGCCCCGCCTAAGGCAAACTGGTAACGCTGCAGCTTAAGCAGCGTGGCAACCGCAATAAGCAGCAAGCCTTCGCCAATGACGCGCAGCAGGCCCAGCCAGACGTTAAAGCCAAGCGATAAATGCAAAACGATAAGATACATGATGGTAGCCGCCACCAGCGACAAGGATAGCTGATAGTACCACACCATCGACTGCAAAGCGGGAGCAAGCAGCAGCCAGCCCGTAAACAACAGCAGCGTACGGAATTCATCGGACATGTACCAAATGCCGAATTTCAGCATATCGTTGAAGTTGCGGCCCAATGAAGGGACGAGCTCGAGCAAATACTGACCGATCGTTTGACCTTCTCCGCGATATACGAGAAACATCGCCACCAGCCCAACGATAACGCCGGCAGCGATAAACCAGAGCAGACGCGGCCTTGTCAAGCCAAGTGCGAGCATCACTACAGTCATCCATATTAACGGCTTCGGCTGCAGCAGCTGGCTCCATTCTCCCGCATGCACCCAAGGAATTAGCCATTCCACCAGCAGACCGAGCAGCAGCAGCGTTGTCATGAGTCGGTAAACAAAAGCAGGCTCCTGTTCATCATGTGCCTGATGCATAGCGCTCACTCCCTTTCTCTACTTCGATGATAGAGGCGGGCTTAACATAGCTGTATCGCCATACTAGCTGAATGCCCGCGGCTTCCAGCACCTTCTGCTGCTCGCGCATAGCGTAGGTCATAACCCGATTAGTCGTAACGAATTGCAGCTCCAGGCTGCTTCCCTTCAGCCACGCCGCCTCAGCTAGCGCAAGCCAGCCTTCGCTATCCTTCCAGGCACCTGAATAAACAACGACATGACCGCCGTCCGGCAGCAGCGGCGCCAAAAACTGCACTCTTTCCTTCAAATGAGTAGTCACATCAGGGCGTGTCAGCGCAAGCAAATATTTCAGCTCTGCTGCATGCCGCTGCCCGCCGTATTCAAAGCTCCAGTTATCGCTTAATACCGAAACATTTTGCTCTTCCCCCGCCTTGATTGTATCTGCCAGACACCAGTTAACCATGGAATCAAACAGCTGATCCTGCTGCGCATCCTGATAAGGCAAATCATACTGGTCCAGCAGCATGCACAGCTTTGGTGCCGTATCATCCTGCTGCGCCAATCTCGTATGCAATCCCATCCCTCTGGCTGCTGCGCGACTATCGATTCGACGATAGCTGTCTCCTGCTGCGTAGGGCCTTGTAGCGAGGCCATTCCCTTCCTCCTGCAGGCTGCTGCTGCCAAATTCCGCATCGCGCTTTTGCCGCAGTTTGCTTCTATGCTGCAAGGTCTGGTCTTGCTTGCCGGCATTCGTCATATGCTTCATCCAAATGCTGCTCGTATTGCGCGCAACATAGCTGTCTTCCTCAGGCTCTTGAAATTGCGGAAGCACGATAAACGACGCTGCCAGCTCTCGCTGCACCGTTATACATGTAAGCCCAAGCCAATCGCCGACACGAATCATGGCAGGCTTGGCTTCATAGCTGCCGCGCTCGATATTTTGAATGCGATAGGTTAGCGACATCGATTTATGAAATAGAGGCATAAAGCCCGCCTTCAGCGTAATCCGTTGCCCGCGCATCGTGCTTGTATTATGCAATTGATCATAAATGGAGTACCAAACGCTCGGCAGCGGCAGGCTGCGCTGTAGCTTAATCGCAATATACAGCTCTCCCTGCTCAATCGTTGCAGCCGATAAACTCCGCTCGTATCGCAGACGATACGCAGCAAGCAGCGGAAACAGCCCGCTGCTAATGAAGACAAGCGTCAGCGTCGTCAGCAGCAGCCATTCAGGCGCATCTCCGCGTAGCACAACGGCTGCCAGCGAGGCAAGCCACAGCACGACGATGCCAGCCCACGCAACATATCTCGTGCGATAGCTTGGCTCCAGCTCAACAACCTTGCCTACCGGCGCTGTACGTGCACTATGTAGAGTCGAAGCAGGCTGATCCGCCATTTCTAGCCGATCAGCCGTTTCTTGGCTGTTATCGCTATTGGACAGCTTCCCTTGTTGCTCGTCTACGGGCTGCTGCGAGAAAGTCATCGCTTCATGCTTGTTGGCTTTCGGCTGTTCCACTTGCTGCTGCTCGCCCGGAGACTGCTGCTCACCCGCAGGCTGCTGCGAGAAAAGCACTGCATCCGTTTGAGGCGGCTGCGGCGTGCGAGCAGCCTGCCTCCTGGATGAGGAGCGTTTAATTGAACGTTTGCTCATTGTACTCTCCCCTTTGCGCGCGGCGACATCGGGATTCGCTGCAGCAGATCAGCAATATAGCCCAGCTTCATGCCTTCTGTTTGCGGGTAGCCGTTAAGCTCAATCCGATGGGCCAGTACGGCTCCGCCTAGCTGCAGCAAGTCATCAGGCACAATAAAGCCTCTGCCCTGTTTATAGGCGCTCGCTTGCGCGGCCCGCAGCCAATCCCGCAAGGCACGCGGACTCAAGCCAAGCGTTAATGCTTCGTCTTGCCTGGACGCTGCTGCAACATCCGTCATGTAAGCAAGCAGCGATGGATGCACATAAACCTGCTGCACCTCCGCTTGCATATGCAGCCATTCATCATGCGAAATAACCGCTCGCAAAAGCTCGGCCTGCGGTCTGGATTGCGAAGCAAATTGCGCGAGCAGCTCCCGCTCCGCCTCCAGATCAGGGTAGCCGATGCTAATCTGCATCATAAAGCGGTCAAGCTGCGCCTCAAGCAGACGATTCGTCCCTTCATAGCGCAGCGGATTTTGCGTTGCGACAAATATAAATGGCTCGGGCAGCGCATGTGTTACCCCTTCAATGCTGACACTGCCATGCTCCAGCGCCTCCAGCAGCGCTGACTGCGTACGCGAGCTGGCGCGATTCAGCTCATCTGCGAGCACTACGTTAGCCATAATCGGGCCTTCACGGTAAACGAGCCCTCTGCCCTGTGCATCAAGCACCATCCCGCCAATAATGTCAGCAGGCATCAGATCCGACGTAAATTGAATGCGATGAAACGTTCCGCCAAGCAATTTGGCAATTGAGGTAGCAAGCAGTGTTTTTCCTACGCCCGGCACATCCTCGATTAGCAAATGTCCGCCTGCAAGCAAACAGGTGATCACATGGTGAACAACCGCCCGCTTGCCAAGCAATTGCTGCGAAAGCCTTGCTTCAAAGCGCTGCAGAAGCACCTCTGGCGGCTGTGCCCAAGTAAAGGAATCCGCTTTGCTTGATTGGCCAGATTGAAAAACCGTATCGGAAAATTGGATACTAGAAGAGGGAATATTCATAAAAAACCTCCTAAATCTATTCGTTTCATGATGTATAACAGACTTGGTAGCAGGACCTATCATTTCTTACTCTAGTATCGCCAATCTCTTAATCTTTTAACCGCCAGTTTCTTCCGGTTTGCACATAATATACCCTTTACAAAGTTCAAGTGTTGACCAATAATATAGAGCAAAACAAATCCCTCGCTGTTTATTGAAAGAGGAAAATAAGGTGAAATGATATGAACATACTAATTGTCGAGGATGATCCGAGCATTCAAATGCTGCTGAAGCTCAGTTTACAGGTAGAAGGCTATGAAGCGACCGTTGCAGGTACGGTACGCGAAGGCATGGAGCTGCTTCAAGAAAAATCGTTTGCTCTTATTTTGCTAGACCTTATGCTGCCCGATCAATCAGGCTTTCAATTTTTGCAAACGCTTCAAAAACAGTATCAGCATATTCCCGTTATTGTACTAACCGCCAAAAATGCGATGAATGATAAAATTCTCGGGTTCCAGTTAGGTGCTGACGATTATATGACTAAGCCATTTGAGACAAGGGAGCTTGTTGAACGGATAAAGGCGGTTATAAGAAGAATGAAAGCACCCGCTCCTAATAAAGCGATTGTCATTGGGAATATTGAAATTGATTACGATGAGCGCACCTTAAAAATTGATGGCAAGCTCATTAAAACAACGTCGAAGGAATTTGATTTCATGTGGCTGCTGTGCAACAATCCCAAAAAGGTATTTACACGCGAGCAGCTGCTGGATGCTGTATGGGGATATGACTACTATGGTCCGACTCGTTCAGTAGACATGATGGTCAATCGCCTGCGTGAAAAATTAAAGCCGCATGATGCTATCGTCGCTACGGTGCACGGCAAAGGGTACAAGCTGGAGGCTGCAAATGAAGCTGCGAAATAAAATGTTCATTCAGCATTCGCTAACGATTATTATGCTGCTTATCGTCATGTACGTTGTCGTGCAATATTCTTTAAGCAAAGGAATGCTCGAAAAGGAAACAGGCACGCTCAATCAATACTATACGCTGCATCGAATCGAAACGATGAAACTGATTAGTGATCAGAAAATTAGTGTCGATCAATTGTTTACGGGCAATTATGCCCCATTTATCGCCTCGCATCTTTCCGCGAACAGCAATTTTCAGGTTCAGCTGTTTACGAAGGATGAAACAATCGTGGGCAGCAGCGATAAAAGTCTGTTGTTGAAGCGCAGCGACATCACTTCTGCGTTAAAAGGACAAACTGCAACAATCA
Organism: Paenibacillus montaniterrae; assembly: GCF_018403185.1. Lineage (GTDB taxonomy): Bacteria > Bacillota > Bacilli > Paenibacillales > Paenibacillaceae > Pristimantibacillus > Pristimantibacillus montaniterrae. The sequence goes on along the minus strand of NZ_BOSE01000011.1, from coordinate 68,481 downwards.
TTGCTCAAGAAAATGGTACTCGCTACTTTATCTACGCTGCCCCGTTTACTTACCAGGGAGAAATTGTAGGAGGCATTCGCTATCTGGTTGATCTTGGACAGCATGATGCCGCGCTTCGTGAAACGAGATTATGGTTTATAGGCGTTGCACTTGCCTGCCTCCTTATTTCATTGCTTGCGGGCTTCTCCCTTTCTTCTGCCCTGCTTAAGCCTCTGCATGATTTGCAGCGTGCGCTCAAGCATGTTGCTAAAGGAAACTTCAACATAAAAATTAAACAAAGCAGCAAGGACGAAATTGGGGAGCTTAGCCAAGATTTCAACCATATGTCGGACGCGCTGCTGCATCATATTGCGCTGCTGGAATATGAACAAAATAAACAGAAAAAATTTTACGATAACATGACGCATGAGCTTAAAACACCATTGACCTCAATTATCGGCTTCTCCAATTTGATCGACAAGCTGCAGCCAAACGATGATGTTCGTGAAAGCAACAGCTACATTCGTAAAGAAAGCACTCGCTTGCTTCATATGGTCGAGCAATTATTGCACATTTCCCTTACAAAGCAGGACGGCTGGAATATTCAATGCAAATACGTCAATCTTGCCGAGGTAGCTGAAGAATGCTTGCAAATTCTTCAACCAACAATAGCGAAATCTTCGATAAAGCTGACCGTAAGCAAGCAATCTGCAATCGTGTACATTGATCCTTTGCGCACTCAGCAAGTAATCTTTAATGTAATTGACAATGTGCTGAAGCATAGTGCCTGCAGCAAGCTGCAAGTCGAGCTGCGTGAAGATGCCTTGTACGGCATAATCATCATTACCGACAACGGCAAGGGAATGGATGCAGAGCAGCTTGCTTCGTTATTTAAGCTTAACCAGAAAAGCAGCCGCACCCTATCCTCCAATTCATATGGGTTGGGCATGCCGCTCGTTAAAGAGCTTATGGAATTGCAAGGCGGATCAATAAACATCTCCAGCAAGCCTGGTCATGGCACGCAAGTTACGCTGTTGTTTGATAAATATGAGAAGAAGGCATCATCATATCAAGTTTGAAGGGAGAGATATTGTTGCTGCGCAATCGTCATTCATTGCCTTGGCATTGGCTCATCATGATGCAGCTTTTAATAGGCAGCTTGCTTATTACCTTTTGTGCGTATACCTTTCGCATCCCTGTAGAGCAGGTCAGCATTGTTTCCAGCGACCAGCTTGCACTAGACGCGATGTCCGGCATGCCTATGAAAGTAGAAGTGAGCTATCCTGGTCTGGGCAGTGTCTCGATAGAAGATCCCAAAGAGCTGCTTCAGCTTAAAACGATCTTTCAAGAGCTGTTCGCGGCCGGATCAAAAGAGCCTGTAACCAAGCGTTCCAAGTTTGCCATTAGCGGCGTCATGCATTATCTTGATCAGGATCCAAGTTATTTTATCATCGATGCCAAAAGCTTTAGCTTCAATGATGAATACGTTAGCTCCTTAAATATTAGTGCGCAAATTCGCCAGCTGCAGAGCCAGTTTATCGACAAATTGTTAACGGAAGACATGATCGTCGCCGCTTTAAATGAGCCGACAAATTCAGTCGCTTCTCTTGTTGACGGCAAGCTGACGCCATTAGGCCAGTCTGAACGGGTACGTTTAATGAACGACATCAGTATGGCTGGACGCGTAATCGACTTTAGTCCGATTACTCAGCTTGATCATCAGCCTGTTGCCCACTATGTCCTGCAATTAAATGACTCCAGTGACGTAAACAAGCACTGGCTGCACATCGATGCATACGACAGCGGCTACTTCGTCGTATACGATTTGCTGGATGAAACGAATCATCACGCCTATTTTAAACTCGAGACGCTTTCACAAAGTGAAACGCAGCTTTAACGCATAAAGAGCATCAATGTCCGATTTACTGCGACATTGATGCTCTTTTTTTGCAAAAATGAAAGCGCTGTTACAAAACTGATACATTTATTCAATCTTTTTAAGATAATAAATCGTTACAGTTGAGACATGAGCAAAAGAAAGGGCTTTCATGAGGCGATGTTCTTTTCTCTAAACAACTATTCAAAAGGTGGGAATTTACGATGGCAAGAAGAAAAAATAATTCGTCAATCGTTGCAATCGCTGTCATTGCTGTAGTATTAATCGCTGGCTTCTTTCTATACAAAAGCGGCGTGCTTGGCAGCAAGGAAAACAAAAAAATTACGGTCTACTCTATTTTCCAGGAAGAAGATGCACGAAAAATATTGGATCAATTCAAAGCTGAAACCGGAATTGACTATGATATTTTGCGACTGCCAAGCGGCGAGGCTGTAGCTCGCGTGCAAAATGAAGCAGGCAATCCGCAAGCAGACTTTTTAATGGGCGGCCCTGCTGATTCCCATGAAGTATTAAAGCAGGCTGGCGTGCTGGAGGCTTATATTTCGCAAAATGCCGCTGATGTTGCCGCCAACCACAAGGACCCGGAAGGCTATTGGACTGGCTTTTATCTCAATCCAATTGCAATCGGCATAAATGAAGAACGTTGGAAAACGCTATACGGCGACGATCCATATCCGCAAACATTTGAAGAATTGCTGGACGCGAAATTCGAAGGAGAAATCGGCATGTCCGATCCTGCAACATCTGGCACGGCTTATACAGCTGTAGCTTCGCTGGCACAAGTATGGGGCAAGGATAAAATGCTGGAGTATATTGATCAATTGCTGCCTAACTTGAAGGAACGACCAAAGTCTGGTATTGAGCCAATTCAAAAAGCGGCAAATGGTGAATATACAATTGGCATTACGTTCCTTGGAGATCAGCTGAAGATTAAAGCAAAAGGCAATCCAATTGTAAGTATCGTTCCTGAGAACGCTGGCTATGAGGTTGGAGGTCTTTCCATTGTTAAAAATGGTCCAAATACTGAAGCTGCAAAAAAATTGATGGATTTCATGCTTACTGATCAACCAGGCATTATCTATACTTCATCAGCTTATTCCGTATCAGTTAAGGCGAGTGTGCCTATTCCTGATGGCGGCATTGATATTAAGGAAACGAATTACAACGCCAACTACGACTTATGGCAAGCCGCAGCAGATCGTAAAGAGCTGCAGGATGCCTTGAAAGATTTGAAATAAGCTTAAACGCGAAAGGTGGTTAGAGCCCACTATGATGAAAGAGAAAAAAGGTGCAGGCGAGTCGTTTAAACGCTTATTGAAAGATCCATCTTCATTAGTTCTAGTACTGACAAGCTTCATCTTCCTTATTCTGTTTGTTATTTATCCTTTAATCGTTATTGTTTTTACTACAGATGGCAGTGACTGGTCAACCTTCTTCACCAAGCCGCGCTATGGAACGGCTTTGCTGAATACGATCGTCAGTTCCACGCTATCTGCTTTAACGGCAACTGTGTTTGGCTTTATTTATGCATACTCTATTCACTACAGCAACATTAAAGGGAAAAAGTTTTTTAGATTTATCGCCTTTTTGCCGCTGCTTGCTCCATCTGTCATGAGCGGTTTAGCATTTCTGCTGCTTTTTGGCCGAGGCGGCTTTATCTCGCAGTGGCTCCGTTCAAATTTCGGAGTTGAGCTTGATCTGTATGGCTTGCCGGGATTGTGGATCGTACAAACGATCTCCTATTTTCCGCTCGCCTATATGACAATTACAAGTGTGCTGCGCTCCATTTCTCCCAATCTTGAAGTAGCAGCTCAAAACTTGGGAGCGCGCGGCTTCAAATTGTTCAGAACCATTACGCTAAAGCTTGCGTTGCCAGGAGTCGTCAACGCCTTCCTGCTGGTGGCAATCAATTGCTTTGCCGACTTTGGCAATCCTAAGCTAATTGGCGGAAACTATTCTTTGCTGGCAGTAGAAATCTACGGAGAGATCATTAACAATGAGCCTGGATTAGCTTCCGTAATGGGAATTATTCTCGTAATTCCTGCCCTGCTCGTCTTTTGGCTGCAAAATAAAGTGTTGGCGAAAGGCTCATATTCAACCGTAACAGGCAAGCCGGTAGCAGGCTTGAACCGCGTTACAACTTCAAAACGTACAGATTGGCTGTTATTTCTGTTCAACAGCTTGATCTCGCTTATGATTATCGCGATGTTCCTGATCACCATTCTTTATGCGTTTACGCGCAATTTTGGACGCGACAATACGTTTACATTGGATCATTTGCAAAAGGTCGTATTTAGTTCCTCCAGCCCTGCGGTGATGAATTCATTAGTACTCTCGCTGATTAGCGCCTTGTTGGCGGTTGGCCTTGGACTTGTCCTGTCTTATATTATTACACGCAAGCCATTCCCGGGCAAAAAAGCTCTCGACTTTTCAGCTGTGTTGCCAATTGCCCTGCCTGGCACGTTTGTTGGTCTTGCCTTAATTGTTGCTTTCAGTAAAGGTCCTATTATTTTGCAGGGCTCGGCTATTCTCATCGTTATAGCGATGCTGCTCAAGCAAATGCCCGTCAGCTATCGCGGGTTGACGGCAGCATTTAAACAAGTGGATAAATCCATTGAGGAAGCCTCAACGAATCTTGGTGCGAACAGCAACAAAACATTGGGTACGATTGTGTTCCCGATGCTGCAAAAAACGATTGTCGCAAACTTTGTATATGCCTTCATGAAAAATATGAACACACTGAGTACGATTATTTTTCTGATAACTCCTAAATGGGTCGTTGCCGCGGTTTCGATCTTTAATTATGCGGAAACCGGAACGTACTATTGGGCTGCTGCTGTAGCAGTCGGACTTATGGGAGCAACGCTGGGAACGCTGGGGATTATAAAGCTGATTTTCCGCGATAAAGTGAAAATTTTCGATTTCTAATTCTGCTGCTCAGCATGTTAAATATGACGACTCTAGGGAGTGAAGACGATGGCATCGCCACTATTGCTAGACTTAAAAAATGTCAATAAAATATTTGGTCAAAATCATGTTCTAAAAGATATTAATTTGCAAATTGAAAAAGGAAAGTTCATTACCTTTCTCGGGCCGAGCGGTTGCGGCAAAACGACCCTGCTGCGCTCAATTGCCGGATTTTACACAATTGACAGCGGCGATATTTTTATCGCAGGCAATCGCGTCAACGAGCTGCCGCCGTATAAGCGCGGAACGCCAATGGTATTTCAAGAGTACGCGCTGTTTCCGCATATGACCGTCTTTAACAACGTCGCCTACGGCCTCGACATTCAAAAACGTCCTGAGGACGAAATTCAGGAGCGAGTATCCGCAGCTCTAGCTAAAGTGAAGCTGACAGGACTGGAGGAACGTTACCCGCATGAAATGTCAGGCGGACAGCAGCAGCGTGTCGCAATGGCTCGCGCACTAGTAATGAATTCACCAATAATTTTGCTGGATGAGCCGCTGAGCAACCTGGATGCAAAGCTGCGCGAGGAAGTTCGAGTTGAGCTGCGAACCATTCAACAAGAGCTAGGATTAACAGTAATCTATGTTACTCACGATCAGCTGGAGGCACTATCGATGTCCGATGAAATTGTTGTGTTCAACAAAGGAGTCATTGATCAGCATGGCACGCCGCATGAGATATACTACAAGCCGCGTACCCAGTATGTCGCTGATTTCATCGGGACAACTAACTTTATCCCTGTTGAAGTTGTCCGTATCGAAGGCAGCCGCATTACCGTCAAATATGGCAAAGCCGGACGTACGGTTACCGTTGAAAGCGACTTGTCACTTAAGATTGGTGAACAGATCATGCTTAGCGTTCGACCAGAGTCGTTGCGCATCAACGAGCAGGCTAATGAGCACGATTTTGTCATCCAAGCTTATGTTTCCCACTCTACCTTTTTAGGGGAGAAGGAACGCTATTTTGCAGTAGATAAGGATACTGCCGACTGGGTTCCGCAATGGATTATTGATGCTTACGATATTGGAGCGACTCGCTATAGAGGCAGCATTCAAATTAGTGCCGCGCCTGATAAACTGCATCTGATTAACAAATGATCGCTTAACGTTATCCAGATTGTTACAACTCTTCATTGGCTCTGTAAGCCGCTTTCTGGACAGTTGCTTTCTGTTATGCTATTGTTCAATACGAAATCGGCTTAACAACAGCTCAAAGAGGTGAGAAGATGCGTAATCTCAAACGATGGCTCGGGCTTTTTATCTTTATTATTGCAGGCGTGTTCGGCTGGTTGTTTTTACATGATCGCCCCAATCAGACGCAGCCGCTTAAAGTGCTTGTTGTTTTTCAAGAGGATGAAGCGCGCATATTGCTGGAAAAGTTTAAGCAGCAACAAAACCAGCCATATGAGATTATGCGCATGGCTAGTGGCGAAGCCAGCTATCAACTGCTTACCATGAACCAGACCGGAATTGATGTTGTGCTGGGGGGCCCTGCCGATCTTCATGAGCAGCTTAAGCTGAATAATAAACTGCTAAAATATGCTCCGAAAAATAGCGAGCTAATTCCTGACGCATATAAGGACCCGGATAAATATTGGACGGGAATGTATACTGGACCTCTGGCGATTGGCGTCAATAAAGAAGCCTGGCAGCAAGATCCTGAGCTTGTCTCGCTTTCGTATCCGCAAACGTATGAAGATTTGCTTAAACCGCAATTGCAAGGGAAGCTGGACATTCCCAATCCTGAAACCTCGGGGACAGGCTATACGCTGTTGGCATCGCTTGAGCAGGAGCGTGGAACAGAAGCTGCCCTTTCCCTTATGCACCAGCTAAAGCAGCATAGCTCGGCTGTTCATTTCTCTGGCATTACTGCCGCTCAACGGCTTGCAATGGGCGAAGCAACGGTTGCGATCTCCTTCCTTGGAGATCAGCTGCGCTTCGCAAATTCAGGCTACAGCATCCATTCGATCGTCCCATCTCATGCAGGCTGGGAAATCGGTGCAGTGTCGATACTAAAAACAAGTAATAACCGTAGTGCTGCAAAGAAGCTCGTTGATTTCATGCTGTCTAACGATGCGCAAATTTACTATATGAATACCGCATTTTCGATTCCAGCGCAGTCGAATATTGAGCTTAACGATACGTTGAGAAGTGTAGATATGGGGCAATTATTGGAGAGCTATCGTTTTGATCTGGCCGCAGCACGACGCAGCGAGCTGCTGACAAGCTGGAAAGAAAAAAACAAGCCCTAGGGCGCGTCTGAAAACCCGCTCAGCGGCCCCTTTCACCGCCTTTTCGCCCCCTGCTTCGTTCCATTTGCTTGACGTACGCCCGGTACGCCTTCCCAAACGCGCCTTGCATGGAACGAAAATTCGGCAAAATGGGCTGGCCTCGGAGTTCTCAGACACGCCCTAAGAAAATGATACTCCAAGCGACCAGAAAAACATAAAAAGGAAAACATTGCGAGCTGAGCGTCGAGCAGTCTCGCTGTTTTCCTTTTCTTTTAACCAGTTCCTTTACTTGCTTTTCATTTCGGCATGCTTTATTGTACCTTCAGCTCGGCCAGCTCAACCTGCCGCGCCTGTACGCGGAGCTGCTCAGTTCGCACTTTAAGCATTTGCGCCTGCTGATCGCTCATTGCCGTTCGCTGCCATTTGATGCTGTCTGCAACGGGAGAGGTTAGCGGCTCTGTCTCGCTCGTAATCAGCACAAATTGGTAGTTTAGTGATTGAAAATAAGCAATGATTTGCGGCAATGCGTCAACAGTCGCTTGATGCGTCGCGCTGTCATGCATTAGCACGATCATCCGCTCTCTCAGCTTCGCTTCCTTCACATTAGCGATAATCTCCTCCGATGTTACCTTGCTCGATCTGGAGTCGCCGCTGTCCACATTCCAGTCAAATACGAGATAGCCCGCATCCGTCAAAGCCTTCATATAGCTGGCATCTAAATTGCCGTAGCTTCCACCGGGCGCACGAAACAGCGGCGTGACTACTCCTGTTGCGTCGTAGATCGCTTTATTCGCGTTCAGCACCTGGTCGACAAAGTTTTGCGGAGAACGATACAACTCGTCATAACGATGATTGTAAGTATGATTGCCAATGCTGTGCCCTTCCTCTACAACGCGCTCCGCCAGCTTTGGAAGCTTCTCGACCTTTTCTCCCAGCACGAAAAAGGTAGCCTTTATGTCTGCTTCAGCTAACATATCCAATATCGTTGCGGTTAGCTGACTTGGACCATCGTCAAACGTTAAATAAACCTTACCTGCATAATGATGATCCAGCTCGCCCTCGTTTTCACTTGGCTCCGTGGAAGGCTGGCCTCCGTCCGGCTGCGCGGCAAGCTGCTTCCTCAACTGCTCGCATTGCTCCAAAATCTTTTCGGTAGAGGCGCCTGGCTCGGCTTGCTGCGACTGCTGAATGCAGTACATCATATGTCCAATTCCGATATAGCTTTTTGATTTTTCTGTTTGCTGTTTGGACAAATTAGCCGCTTGCTTTGCCAACATGAACGGTTTGCCCTTGCTCCCCTGCCATATTGCCGCAAGCTGAAGCGGATAATCATTTACCTGCCCACCTTCAATTGCCAAAACCGTTTGACCCGCAGGCATAATTTCATATACCGACTGAATCGCCCATAGAAATGCCATAACAACGCCTGCAATGAAGATGAACAACAGCGCTAGCCGACCGCCACTAACCTTCCGTCTCACTGCCTCTCCTCCCGTCTCGTTCATTCCATTCAATATATGAGACGTGTGAAGGACACATGTATGTTTCAATTATTGAGAAAAAGTTTTTACAGCGCTCCGGAGCAATGCATCCTCCAGTCGCTTTTTAAATCGCAATGCTCTTATTTGAATTTTTAAGGTCGCATTACGATGTTAAAGGCGACGCACTTCGTTTTTCAGCGCTCCGGAGCAATGCATCCTACAGTCGCTTTTTAAATCGCAATGCTCTTATTTGAATTTTTAAGGTCGCATTACGATGTTAAAGGCGACACACTTTCGTTTTTCGGATGCATTGCTCCTCCGCTGGTGCTTTTTTGAGGGCAGGACCAAGAAGCTTGGATGAAACAGAAGCAAGGAGCGCAGCGTAGCAAAAGCTACCGCAGGCTCCCGATTAATGCTATATTCGCCACCGACAAGCTACAACGCAACCACATCGTCATCAAAGTCGAGCTTTTTGAACCGCCTCTTCCAATGAAAGTTCAAAATGTTCGGCTTTCAGGACCAAGAAGATGGCACGATACTAGAAAGCGAGGAGCGCAGCGTAGGCAATAAGCTACGTGAGCACCGCAGCTTTCGGTAGCGTGACATATTCGACGCCGAATACGCTACAACGCAAAACCGCGTCATCAAAGTCGGACATTTTGAACTACCCTTCCAATGAAAGTTCAAAATGTTCGGCTTTCAGGACCAAGAAGATGGCATGAAGCTAGGGAATGAGGAGCGCAGCGTACGGTTTTTGGTACGTGAGCACCGCAGGCTCCCGATGAATGCTATATTCGCCGCCGAATACGCTACAACGCAAAACCGCGTCATCAAAGTCGAGCTTTTTGAACAACCTCTTCCAATGAAAGTTCAAAATGTTCGGCTTTCAGGACCAAGAAGCTTGGACGCTAGTAGAAAATGAGGAGCGCAGCGTAGGCAATAAGCTACGTGAGCACCGGAATTTTCGCTAGCGTTCAAGATTCGCCGCCGACTAAGCTACAACGCAAAACCGCGTCATCAAAGTCGAGCTTTTTGAACCACCTCTTCCAATGAAAGTTCAAAATGTTCGGCTTTCAGGACCAAGAAGATGGCACGATACTAGAAAGCGAGGAGCGCAGCGTAGGCAAAAGCTACGTGAGCACCGCAGCTTTCGGTAGCGTGACATATTCGACGCCGAATACGCTACAACGCAAAACCGCGTCATCAAAGCCGGACATTTTGAACTACCTCTAAAACGGCTTGAGCGTGTCCTTTTACTTTTACCCTATCCCACCGCTCCAGCAGCTTCCCTTTTTCATCAATCAGGAAGGTCGAGCGCACAATTCCCATATATTCGCGGCCGTACAGCTTCTTCAGCTGCCATACGCCGTATTTCTCGCACACCTTATGATGCTCGTCCGTCAGCAGTACATAGGGCAGATTTTGCTTGGCAATAAAATTGCGATGCGATTTTTCGCTGTCCATGCTAATCCCGACAACTTCAACGCCGAGCTGCTGCAGCTCGCTATAAATATCACGCAAGTCGCACGCCTCCTGCGTACATGCAGGCGTCATATCCTTCGGATAAAAAAACAGCACGATCTTTTTGCCCAACTGCTCCTTTAGCGACCATTTTGTGCCGTCTGAGGCAGGCAAGGTAAACATCGGCACCTTTTGGCCTATTTCCAGGCTCATTTAAATTCCTCCTTGCGATCTCCATCTTAAACTACTTACTAACAACATCCTCTTAAAGCAACTCCTTTTATCATAGCAGAATACGAACAGACCTGAGAGGTGCTAACGCATTGCAATCCGTTACAAAAAACTGAACAAATGGTGTTGACTTTCTGGGTCAATCCAGCAAAATAAACTGTAATTAAAGCGAATTGAGGCGAGACGAATGAATGACAAATTTTTTACGCTCGACAAGCAAAAGCAGGATCGTATGATCAATGCTGCCTTAAAAATATTTGCACTGCGCGGCTACAAGCTGGCAAATACAAATGATATTTCGGCGGCAGCGTCTATTTCCAAAGGACTGTTGTTTCATTATTTCGGCAATAAGAAGAAATTATATCTCTACCTCTATCGCCATAGTGTAGCCTTCGTTAAGGAGCAAATGCGCGCCCAAATGGACCTGAGCGAAACAGATTTTTTCCTCCTGATGATGAACGCCCAGCAAATTAAAACGAACATTATGAACAGCTACCCTTACATCTTTTCTTTCTTGCTTAAAGCTTATTATGAACAGGATGCTGCCGTTGTCGATGACATCGCTTCTTATAATGTGCAGACGCTGGACGATAACACCGCGCTAATTTTGCAAAAAGCTGATCGCTCCAAATTCAGAGATGACGTAACATTAGAGCAAGCTCTTAAGCTCGTCGTTTGGTGCGCTGAAGGGTTTATGAGGACTAAGCTGCATCAAGAGCACTTTGATGTGGAAGAAATGAATCGCGAATTTTTACAGTGTCTGCAGCTGCTTAAACGAAGCTTTTACAAGGATGAATAAGCAAAAATCCTCCAGAACGCATTATTGCTGGGACTCTAATGACAGACAGCCATTGGAGCAGCAAGGGCCTGGAGGATTTTTTACGTGGAGCTAATTGCTCGCGAATTTAAAAGCTAGTTGCTCGCTGACATGACAGCTGGAAGCTTAACTTACGAGCCTGCGCCGCGATAACGCTTGACGCCGCGATTCCAGATCGTCAAGCCAATGCTGAACACGATCAAGCCCATTACAGGCGTAAGCAGCGCCAGCCTTGAAATATCATCTTCCTTCGGCTCCAGAAAATAAGAGGCTGGAATAATGCCAACGAAAGCAAATGGCAGCAGCCAGGTTAACACAAAGCGAATCAGCTTATTGTAAATGTTGACGGGATAACGTCCGTAGTTTTGAATGTTGTACATAAGCGGCACGATCCCCGTCGGTGAATCCGAGTAAAACGACAAAGCGCTGAGCGCCGTATAAATGCCGCCATATATAAACACGGCGCCGATGACCAATACAACAAAGACGAGTACATCGACAGCATGAAGCGCTAGCCCCATATCCATCCAGCAAACCGCCATCACAATCATACCGACAAATGAGCCGAACAGCGACGGTGGATCAATATTTTCCAGCAGCACCTGATACAAGCTATGCGCCGGACGCGTCAGCACGCGATCCATCTCGCCCTTGACGATGTAGCGCTCGCCGAAATTCCAGATGTTGAAAAATGTGCTGAATACACCGTACGGCACCATAAAAAAGCCATAAACAAAAATAACTTCAGATTGCGACCAGCCGCCGAGAAGCGGAGTATGCTGAAACACAATTAAAATAAACACCAAATTCATTCCCTGCTGCAGCAGGTCAGAAAATACTTCGATCCAGAAATCTGCGCGATAGGTCATGCGGCTTTTCACATAATTTTTCAAATACTCCAGCATTAAATTCATGTATCGCATGTCGCTTAACCTCCCTGCACAAACAGACGCTGTCTAGCCGCACGCCACATGATGAGAATTGGAACCAGCAGCACCAGCAGCCATGCCAGCTGGATTAAAAACACTTCTCCGGCCTCGGACATCGGCGTTCGGCCTGTAAAAATGGCACTTGGCAAATACGTAATGGCTTGAAACGGCAGCCAGCTCATAATCGCGGACAGCCAGCCCGGAAAGAAGGCAATCGGGATAATGACACCCGAAAACAGATCGACCATGACGCGCTTCATCCGCATCAGCCCTTCGTTATTTTCTACAAAAAATGCAAACAAGCCCGTAATAATATTAATTTGCGAATTAATAAGAAAGCTGAATACGAGCATGGCTAAATAGGTCAGCCACACAACCGGGTCCGTTGGCAAATCAACCGGGAAAATTAAACAGACAATCGCCAGCCCTGGTATCATAAACAGAAGAAAGCGGAACAGCCCCTCGCCAAAGCCCTGCATCAGCTTGACGACCAAATAGTTGTACGGACGGATCATTTGAATCGCCACACTGCCGTCCCGAATTTCATTGGCGATGTCCCGGTCCAAATTGTTAAAGTAAAAGGCGCGCGCCATCCAGGAAATCGCCAAATACGTCGTCATCTGATCAATCGAGAAGCCAGCTAGTGTATCCTGAGCGCCATAAATGGCTTTCCACAAAAAGTAGTAGGCGCCAATATTAATTGCATAAATAATGATGCCCGAATAATAATTAACGCGATAAGCCAGCATCATTAAGAAGCGCATGCGTATAAAATCAATATAGGCAGACATCATGATAGTACAGACTCCTTTTCTCCCGCTTGCTGCGCTTCAGCCTGCGGCTGCTCAGTCTGACCGCCGCCAGCATCAGCAGAGCCTGTCTGATAGATGCCGCGCACAATATCATCTGTGTTCGTCTCAAAAATTTTAATATCGCGGATATTCGCTCCGCCAACGACGACACCCATTGCCTCCGAGAAATTAACCTCATGCGGCACAAACAGCTTGGCCGTATACTCGTTCTCCCGCGTCCATGACACATTTAAGCGATGCGTAAGCTGCTCCAGTCGGCTTACCGACATCGACTCGCCAAATTGGAACTGAATCTCCCTCCCCTTGCTCCACGTCGTTTTCAGCTCCTCCAGCCCTCCATCATAAATGATCGAGCCGTCATCGAGCATTATGACGCGTGAGCATAGTGCTTCGATATCCTGCAAATCATGCGTTGTCAGCAATATCGTTGTGCCTTCCTGGCGATTCATTTCCAGCAAAAAGTCGCGAATTTCGGTTTTTACTACAATGTCCAGGCCAATCGTTGGCTCGTCCAAAAAGACAATCGCAGGGTTGTGCAGCAAGGAAGCGACCAGCTCACAGCGCATGCGCTGGCCCAGGCTAAGCTTGCGTACAGGGCGATTAAGCAGCTCGCCAAGCTGCAGACGCTCAACCAGTTGATCCAGCCTTCTATTAAAATCGTTTAGCGGAACATTATACACCTTGCGCAGCAAATGAAACGACTCGATCACCCCGATATCCCACCATAACTGAGAGCGTTGGCCGAATACGACGCCAATCCCTTTCACAAATTTTTCGCGATCGCGATGCGGTACATAGCCGTTTACCTTCAGCTCGCCAGAGGTCGGCACGAGAATGCCTGTCAGCATTTTAATCGTGGTCGATTTTCCCGCACCATTTTCACCGATATAGCCGCAAATTTCACCTTGCGGAATTTGGAAGGTAATATCATTGACCGCCGTAACCTCGGTATATTCGCGTTTGAACAAATCCTTGAACGCACCGCCTAAGCCCGCACGGTTTTTTTGTACTTTGAATTGCTTTCTCAAATCTTTAACATCTATCGCTAGCATATGACAATGTTAGCTCCTTTCTGGTCGACATTTCCTGGGAAATATACTGTGATTTACGAAAAACTTGCAACAACTTGTCTGTAGCCTTTATAATTTGATGATATGTAATCATACAAAACTTCTAGCAGTACGTAAATGAAATCATGTATGTTTATTTTGGATTTTTATCATGAATTAGTTTACCATAAAAGCATGCGATGAGGTTGTTTATGATGCATAAACACTACTTAGAGTTTCAATGTGAAAGGGGACCATACACGCAATGCGTACAGGGTCAAAGAAACGTAAAACAAAGTGGATCGTAACAACAATAATAGTAGTAGTCGCTTTAATTGTCGGTGCAGTTATTTATTGGGGTGCTGGCGTTATCGGAGAACTGGATGGTTTGGAGAAAGAGCAGGGACAATCGCCAATCAATCCTGTTGAGCCGGAAATTGAGGTTGAAATTCCGACATGGGAAGGCAAGGAACGAGTCAACATCTTGCTGCTTGGCGGCGATGCTCGCGAAGCCGAGGAAAATGAGCTTGCACGCTCAGACTCGATGATTGTTGCTTCCATTGATCCGGTCACTAAGCAGGCTCATTTGTTCAGCATACTGCGCGACACCTATACAGAAATCGAAGGCTATGGACAAGGACGGATCAATACTGCTATTACGCTGGGCGGCGCACCGCTAGCTATGCAGACGATCGGCAACCTGCTTGGCCTGGAAATTCAGTATTATGTATATACAGATTTCGAAGGATTTAAAGCGCTCGTCGATGCGATTGGCGGAGTTTATTATACAGTCGAGAAAGATATGAAATATACCGATAACGCCGATAAAAATCGCTACGACATTGATTTGAAGGCAGGCTATCAATTGCTGGATGGCGATAAGGCATTGCAGTATGTCCGTTTCCGCCATGATAAGCTGAGCGACTATACGCGTACAGAGCGTCAACGCAATTTCTTGATGACGGTAGCCAAGGAGCTGCAATCTACCTGGAATATTATTCGGATGAAGGAAATCGTAGGCAAAGTATCGCCTTACATCGATACGAATATTAGCGTACCGGATATGCTGAAGCTGGGCCAGCTTGGACTTGGATTGAAAATTGGCGACAGCGCGCAAATCCCTCCATTCGAGCTATTGCGTGAAACAACGGTAGGCGGCGCCTCTGTAATCAGTTATACCAACGAGGAGGATTTGCAAAATTACGTGCAGGAGGTGCTGACGGCGACACCTGAGTCAACTGAAACACCTGGCACTGACTCCGGTACTGGTAACGGATCAGGTAACGGATCAGGTACTGGTAATGGATCAGGTACTGGCAATGGCTCTGGTACTGGCAATGGCTCTGGTACGGAAGCAAGCACGAATTCATCCGCCAATACGAATAAGGCTGGGAATTTGTCCGAGAGCCATGCAGCAGCACAATGATATGCACTAAAAAATCGTGCAATATGTTACACTAAGAGCAGAGATGCTCGAACTAAAAGAGATAAAGCAGGGGCGTCCATCGCCTCCTGCTTTTATTTTTGCATGCATATTTGTTACATAAAGGAGATATTCGCAATGTCAGAACAAAGATTACGTTCAGCCCAGCTTTATGAGGAGGCGCTGCAGCATATTGTCGGCGGTGTAAACTCCCCTTCCCGCTCATTCAAGGCGGTTGGCGGCGGAGCACCCGTGTTTATGGATCGCGCCGAAGGAGCTTATTTCTATGATGTGGACGGCAATCAATACATTGATTATTTGGCGGCATACGGTCCAATTATAACAGGACACGCGCATCCCCATATTACGGAAGCAATTGTCGCCGCAGCAAGCAAAGGGACGTTGTTCGGCACGCCGACCGAGCTGGAAATCAAGCTCGCCAAAATGCTGAAGCAAGCCATTCCTTCAATGGACAAGGTTCGCTTTGTCAATTCAGGCACAGAAGCGGTGATGACGACCATTCGCGTTGCGCGCGCTTATACAGGACGCAACAAAATTATTAAATTTGCAGGCTGCTACCACGGCCATTCTGATCTCGTGCTCGTTGCCGCTGGCTCTGGACCTTCGACGCTCGGGATTCCAGACAGCGCCGGCATTCCAACAAGCATTGCGCATGAAGTCATTACGGTGCCGTACAATGACGTTCCAGCTTTGGAAGAGGCTCTGCAAGCATGGGGAGCCGAAACAGCGGCAGTAATGATTGAGCCGATTGTCGGCAACTTTGGTATGGTCATGCCGCACCCGGGCTATTTGGAGGCTGTATGCAAGCTTGCACGCCAGGCTGGGGCGCTTGTTATCTATGATGAGGTCATTAGCGGCTTCCGCTTCCATTACGGCTCTACACAAACGTATGCGGCCTTTCCCGATCATGCGGCGATTGAGCCTGACTTGACGGCTTTGGGCAAAATTATCGGCGGCGGTTTGCCGATTGGCGCGTATGGCGGCCGCAAGGAAATTATGGAGAAGGTTGCTCCGCTTGGACCTGCTTATCAGGCTGGTACGATGGCTGGCAATCCGGCTTCAATTTCTGCGGGCATCGCCTGCCTTGAGGTGCTGCAGACGCCGGGCATTTACGAGGAAATGGAGCGGCTGGCCAGCAAGCTGAAGCATGGCTTGCTTGAAGCAGCCAAGCGAAATGGGATCGCATTAACAATCAACCAAATTCGCGGCTCGCTATCCACTCATTTCTGTGACCACGAGGTTACAAATTACGAGCAAGCGCAGGATACGGATGGTGAACTGTTTGGCCGCTTCTTTAAAGGGATGCTCGCGGAAGGCATTAACCTCGCACCATCCAAATACGAAGCATGGTTTTTAACGATCGCGCATACAGAAGCGGACATTGACCGCACAATAGAAGCAGCACACAAAGTGATGAAGTCACTGTAACGGCTGCTGATGTGCTTTCTTGCTGAGATTGCAGTAGTGCTGTGAAGATATGGCAGCGATTGCTGCGGTGCTTGTGAAGAAATCGTGACGATAACAGGCATGCTATCGCAACGCAGACTGTGACAATTGCAACTGCAATCTTTCTCTTCAGCTGGTATGCTGGAATCAAGTTCATGGATTATTCAATAAGGAGCTGCTCGGCATGAATATTCAATATTTACATCCTTCCGATCAAATCGTGATGATGATGGAGCGCATTTACAGCTACGGCATGACCACTACCTCTGGCGGCAATCTGTCTATCGTGGATGAAAATGGCGATATGTGGATTACACCCGCCAGCGTCGACAAGGGCGAGCTTACAAGACAGGATATTGTATGCGTAAAGGCTGATGGCAGCATTATTGGCAAGCATCGGCCATCGAGCGAGTATCCTTTTCACAAGCTCATTTATGAAACACGGCCGGATCTGAAAGCTGTTGTACATGCCCATCCGCCAGCACTCGTCGCCTTCAGCATCGTGCGGCAAATTCCAAATGTGGCGCTGCTGCCGCATGACTATCGTGTTTGCGGCACAGTCGGCATGGCTAAGTATGGCTTGCCTGGCAGCATGGAGCTCGGCAACAACATCGCTGATGTATTCGCCAGCGGCATCAATACCGTAATGCTGGAAAACCACGGCGTCGTTGTGGCAGGCGAAACGCTGTTTCAGGCGTTTCAGCGCTTTGAAACGCTGGAGTACTGCGCAAGGCTGGAAATTAATGCGCGCCGCATCGGAACACCGACAGAGCTCATTTCTGAAGTGGACATTGTCGCGGTTGAGCCGGAGCTGGAAACCTTTACGCCTCATATGATCAGCAGCGAGGAGCGCGAGGTGCGTCGTGAAATGTGCAAGCTGATTCACCGATCCTACGAGCAGCAGCTGTTTACGAGCACGCAGGGCACCTTCTCGCAGCGATTGTCGGACGGTTCGATTATTACAACACCATATAATATGGATCGCAAATATTTGCAGCCCGCCGATTTAGTGCGGATCAAGGATGGAAAACGAGAAGCTGGCAAAAAGCCAAGCCGCTCGATCAAGCTGCAGCAGGCGATTTATGAGGCCCAGCCGCATATTCGCTCCATCATACTGGCGCACCCGCCGAACATAATGGCCTTTGCGATTACGAGCGAAGTGTTTGACTCGCGGATTATTCCCGAAAGCTATATCTTACTGCGCGATATTCCAAAGGTAGCGCATGATGATCTGTATACGAAGGAAGCTGAGGTCGCCAAGCTGCTCACACCGCAAACACCGATCGTAATCGGCCAAAACTGCTGTGCAATCGTGACCGGCTCCAGCATTCTCAATGCCTTTGACCGGCTCGTGGTTGCAGAATACAGTGCCATGGCTGTCATTTCAACAAAGGCGCTCGGCAGTATCATCCATATGGAGCCAGCTAGAATAGAGGAAATCGATATCGCCTTTAAGCTAAAGTAGTGCTGCCAACCATAACAAAAAGGAGCAAGCTTGAACGCGCACCTTCACGTGCATTTCAAGCTTGCTCCTGCAATTAAAGTTTATACTCTGAAGTATGATGCCTTCTCTAGCAACTCACTAGACTTCGCCCGCAGCTCGTCGGTAGACGCAGCGATTTCTTCCATAATCGCTGCCTGCTGCTGCGAAGTATCATATACGCTTTGTGCGCCTTCTCGTATGCTTTCAGCAACCTGGGCTACCTTGCTCGTCTGCTCGCGAGATTCTTCAGCTTGCTTTGCTTGAGCAGCAAGCAGAGCAGCCATTTTTTCTACGGTTACTGCTACAGTTGTTGCTTCTTCCTTGACCTGATGGAACGCTTTAGCAAAGCGCTCGCCGTTTTCCGCTTCCTGGCTGGAAAGCTCATATTGTGCCGTAATCGACTGAACCGCAGCCAATACGCCTTGCTGCACCTGCTCGATCAGATGGCGAATTTCGTCAACCGCCTGGCCGCTGCTGTCGGCTAGCGACTTCACTTCCTGGGCAACGACGACAAAGCCTCTGCCTTCCTCACCCGCGCGCGCAGCCTCAATGGCCGCATTTAATGCCAGCAAATGCGTCTGGTCGGCGATTCCTCCCACCACGCTTGATATATTGCCGATTTCCTCAGCAATCTGGCTTAGCTGCTGGATGGTTTCAAGCGAGTCTCTATTCAACTGTTCAAGCTGGCGCATCCCGTCAACAAGTGAGCGGAATACTTCCTCGCTTTGGGTTGCAGCCATATTCATATGCTCTGTACGCTGCTTCGCCTCGCTTGCTTCCTCCTGCATATGCAGCGCTGATTGGTACAGCTCGTCGGCAGTGCTGTGCAGCATGCTGGTAGAGCTTGCCTGCATCGAGGTTCCCGATGTAATTTGTTCGGATTGCATTGCAAGGCCTTCAAGCTGAATGGCCGTCTGATTAACCGCGCCTTGCAACTCCTGCACATGCTTGTCCGTTAAGGATGAATTGGATTTAATGCTGTTAACGATCGTGCGAAAGCGTGACAGCATGCCATTGACTGCCTCTGCCAGCTGATACATTTCATCTCGTGTATGTACTTCTACTGATTCCACCTTCAAATTGCCTGTAGCTGCCTCGGATACCGTTGAGGTCACCTTTAGCAATGGCTTAAGCATCCATTTGGTCGCGATAAAACCGAATAGTCCCGTCCAGAACACCCCTAGCACCAATGTCCCGACTACAAAAAGCCATGTAGGGATGCTAGAGAATAGATCCATCTTCCCTAGCACCAACAAAAAGAACGCACTTGTCGCATACGTAATCAATGATGCTACCGTAATCCCGAGCACCATTTTTCTCACGATGCTTTTGCGAATACCCATATCCTTGCCCCTTCCCCTCAACTACAATCTTGTTATGCCAATCTCTATTGGTTTGACTTGCGGAGCTCCTGAAGCAATTCTTGATGTATATGACCATTGGTAGCAACGACATTGCGAACCTCTAGCTGATAAGGCGAGCCTTCGATATCTGTAATCGTGCCGCCAGCCTCTTGTAAAATTAAAGAGCCAGCCGCCAAATCCCAGCTATTAAGATTATATTCCCAGAAGCCGGTCAAGCGGCCCGCCGCCAAATGCGCCAAATGCAGCGCTGCCGAGCCTGCTGCTCGAATATTGCGCACCTTGGGAGCGAGATGCACCATGCTTTGCAAATTAAGCGGCAGCGCATAGCTTGGATCTGCCGGAAAGCCGGAAGCTAGCAAGCTTTGCTCCAGCGTCTGCTCCTTCGATACTGCAAGGCGCTTGCCGTGAACATAGGCGCCCTTGCCCTTTTCGGCTACAAACAGCTCATCCGAGATTGGATCGTAAATTACGCCAACGATAACCTCGCCCTTATGCGCCAGCGCAATAGATACGCAGAAAAACGGAAAACCATGGACAAAATTCGTCGTCCCGTCAATCGGATCAACGATCCACAAATATTCGGCATCCTTGGCAGCTGCTATTGCCTGAGAAGAAGCCGCTGCGCCAGGCTCTACCCCTTCCTCGCCGAGAAATGCATGATTGGGAAAATGCGTGCTAATTAATTTGCGAATTAATCGCTCTGAGCCTCTATCTATTTCCGTTACAAGGTCGGCGACAGAAACTTTTAAATGTGGCTGCTCAACAGTTCCCAGCTTCGTCTTCACCCACTCGCCTGCTTTTGCAGCGCAATTGATCGCAACAGCAGTGAAGCTTTTGCTGCCCACAATTGAGGATGGATTTTCCTCCTTCACGCTCTATCACCCTTTCTTCCAAATAGTACAGCTTGTCTGCATGCTGCATGTCTCTTTTCATATTAGTATAAATCTTTCCAGGCATCAAACATTGTTTCAAGGCTGCAAGCAAATTTTATTAAGCTTACCCAGCATTTTAAAACGTTTACATTTTGTTGCAGGGCAAATTGTGCTGTTTCGCACAGTCTACAGCTCAATTGCCGCATCATTCAAAATCTTAATATGAGGCATATTGCCTGCTGCCGCTGCTTTCAGCTCCTTCATTAGCTGAAATACAGCAAAATCCTTTGCCTTGGCCTCCAGCATGCAGTCGATTGCCTGTGCATGCCCCTTCGCCTGCTCAAGAAATCGCAGCAGCGGCTCCAGCTCGACATAGTCGGCATGGCCGCGTGGATCACTCGCGCTTTTCGGGCTTGATGCGTGGATTTTTATCGGCAGCTGAGCTTCCTTCAGCTTCAGCCGCTCGCGCTCTCTTGTCCATGTCGCGACGATGCGCGGCCAATATTCGTCAAGCAGTTGCCGCTCCGTAATACCGCCATCGTTAACCGCATAATGATGAATATCAAGCACCATCGGCACGCCTGCCGCTTCTGCTGCCGCCAGCGTTTCCGCAACATTGAACGTTTTATCGTCATTTTCCAGTGTGACGCGCTGCTTCAGCCGTGCAGGCAACGCACCGAATTGACGGATAAAGCGCTCTGCCGCAGCTGGCTTGTCGCCATAGGCCCCGCCCATATGAATATTGCATTTGCTCCGTTCATCAAGCCCCATCGCTTCCAGCATCGTCACATGGTACTCCAGATCCTTGATCGAATTGCGCAGCACTTCTTCTCTCGGCGTGCTGAACACGCAGAAATGATCGGGATGAAGCGAAACGCGCAGCTGCTTTTCCTTGACATACTGCCCAATCGACTGAAAATGATCAGCCAGCCGCAAATAAGGATTCCAACCCTCCAGCGCAGCATGTGTAGCTAGTGGAATTAGCTTGGACGAAAAGCGATACAGCTTGATGTGATGGGCATCGCAATGCTTCAGCAGACGCAGCGTATTATGCAAATTCGTTGCTGCTATTTGCTCCAGCCGCGCGACAGCAGCTTCCCGATCAGCCAGCTTGGAAAAGCTGGCATAGGTCATCGTTCTGGAAGGCGACGCTTGCTCCAGCTCAAGACTCATGGCGACAAAGCCAAAACGAATGATAGTCATCTATTGCTCTCCAAAAAACATTTCATAAGCAAGTGCGGTTTGAACACGTGCTTCCTCCTCCGTCAGCTTGCGCACAAGCTCCATTTCAACCTGAGTAATTTCTTCACCTTGAAAATTAATTTCGGCAATCGAAGCGGAGATGCGAACAATCGCAATCGCTTCATTCGCAGGCGTATAGGCGATTACCTTTTGTCCTGTCGGGTAAACGCGAAATCCTTTCTTTACCATCTTGCCCTTTCCGTACTCTAACAATTCATACAGCTCTTGCTCGGATTTGAATTTGCATACAGAGTTGAATTCCGTTTGAAATCCCATCGTTCATCCCTCTCGATCCTCACTAGTTTAGTAACACCGACTTGAGCATAAATGCCAAGTATAGATCTTGTATAGTATACCTTAATCTGCCTGGATGTTTCCATATGAAGCACGAAAAGCCATGCGACGACGTTTGCCAGAAACGTCCACATGGCTTGAAAAAATATAAACACGCACTTGAAATGAAGCTGTTCGTTACAGCACCTGCAGCAGCTGTTTCGCCAGTCGGTCGGAGGAATGGAATTCCTCGACGGCAGACAGCTCATTGGCAAGCTTGCTCATGCGCCGTACTGAATTCTCAACTCTGGCAAATGCTCGCGCACCAGCCCGGCGCATATGGTGCAAGCCGCGTACGCCATCTTCATCAGTGCCAGTCATCAGAATGCCAATTGCATAGCAGCCCATCGTAACCGCAACCGACTCAAAAAAGCAATCCAGCTTATGCGCTTCCTGCTCGTCCGATCGGCAATATTTCACATAGTAGCTGCGATCATCACTGGTCAGACATACCGGCTCATCAGTCGAAGCAACCATCACCGTGCCTGGCCGCAAATTATCGCCGTCGGCTGCTTCCTTGACTCCCATTGTACAGTTGGCCTTAAGCTGCTCTACGAGCAGTCTGGAGTTGCCGTATGGCGCTTGGTGCGAAAGCAGAACAGGCGGACAGTTGCTTGGCAAATTGCTTAGCAGCTGAACAATTTCCGCAGTTCCATGAGTGGAGGCGCCAATTGCAATAACCTTGCTTCTTCGTGATGCAGCCTTGCGGAATGGATGTCGATCCCGCCTCAGGCGCTCCGACTTGCCAATCTGCATAGCCATCGTCAGCAGCTTAGCGGTAAACCTTTGTACCTCTGCATAGGTTGCAGACTTTGGCTTGGCGATAAAATCGATAGCTCCCGCTTGCAGCGCCGCTCCCTTCAGCTCTTCATTAACCGACATGGCAATGATAGGAACATTGGTCAGGCTCAAATGCTTTCGGATCAAGTCAATGCCGCTTAAAAAAGGCAGCTCATGCGCACAAATGATTACGTCGGGCCTGTACTTGTTAACTTTGTGCAGCGCATCAAATGGATCACAAGCGGAGGGCAGCAGCTGCAGCTGTGGCTCCTGAACTAATCGCTTCATCAGCATCTCACGAAAAACGATTGAATAATCGATAAGCAGCATTCGAATCGGCATACTCATCTTGCACCTCTTCCACGTTTGCATATTCAAGGGTGTAAAGAACAATACATTATTGTTACAATATGTATAAGGATCACCCTCATTATAATCGTAAATACGATTATACACAATATGTAAAAGCTGTTTGGTGCATGACAATTAAGGGGATTTGAGGTGAACGCATGCAGGACATTAAAGCAAGAATTAGATGGCTGCGCAAGCAGCATGGCTTAACGATGGCGCAATTTGCAAAAAGCATTCAAGTTTCTCCGGGCAATGTTGGGGATTGGGAGTCCGAGAAACGCCCTTCTGTTCCTGGTGCGCAAGCTTTAATCCAGATCGCCAAAACCTACGATGTATCCATTGACTGGCTCCTGATGGGAGCGGCCTCTCAGCCCGCTGTGAGCAATCAAAGCTACAGCGCCTATATCAAGCCGGAATATGCTGCTCATCCTGAGCTGTACCAGCAGCTGACTGAGCTTGCGCTTACGATGACTGAGGAGGAGCTGCTAAGGCTGATTCACAGCATTCAACAGCATGAGGATTATCGGATTGGATAACAGTAAAGGTAGTTCAAAAATCCGACTTTGATGACGAAGTAATTGCGCTGTAGCTCAGTCGACGGCGAATCTTGAACGCTACCGAAAGCTTATGCTTCCGATGTATGTTTCCTGCAGAAACATTGGAGGTGCTCACGTAGCTTTTGCTCTACGCTGCGCTCCTCGCTTTCTAGTATCGTCCAAGCTTCTTGGTCCTGAAAGCCCAGCATTTGAGCTTTTACTTGAAGAGGAGGCTCATTTGCTGGGCTTTATTTGAAGTAAGATGCATATGCTGTACTTTGATGACGATATGATTGCATTGGATACTTAGTCAACGTGAGCTACTGCAAGTCACCGGTAAAATTGATCTTCTGCTTGTCAGCATGACGGGCAAAGCCCAAATTGATAAGCTCATCCAGTAATTCCTTATAGCTCAAGCCTGTTTCGCGCCATAGCAGCGGATACATGCTAAACGGCGTAAAGCCAGGCATGGTGTTGGCTTCGTTAATGAACCATTTCCCCGAAGTTCGCTCCAGGAAGAAGTCAACGCGAGACAAGCCGGAGCCGTCAATCGCCAGAAAGGCCGTTGTGGCCATTTCTCTGACCTCATTCATTTGCTGCTCGCTTAGCTCGGCAGGAATAGCCATTTGAGATTTTCCGTCGATATACTTCGCTTTATAATCATAAAAATCGTTAGAAGATATAATTTCTCCAGCAACTGATGCTTTCGGCTCATCATTGCCGAGCACAGCCACTTCAATTTCACGACCATCAATAAATTCCTCGATAATGACCTTGCGATCAAAGCGAAAAGCGTAATCAATCGCCTTGATCAGCTCCTGACGGTTGCTAGCTTTGGAAACACCGACGCTTGAGCCAAGATTGGCCGGCTTGACGAAGCATGGGTAGCCAAGCGCTATTTCGCATTCCATCAAATAATATTCCTGCTGCTTGCTCCATTGTGCTTTGGTAAAGTAGCGGAATACGCATTGCGGCAAGCCTGCGTCGGCAAATGCCTTTTTCATAAATACTTTATCCATGCCAACGGACGAGGCAAGCACGCCAGCACCGACATACGGAATATTTGCCATTTCAAACAAGCCCTGAATTGTACCGTCCTCGCCAAATGTACCGTGCAGCAGCGGAAACATCACGTCGATTCTTTCGTCGTGCTCAATGCCGTCCAACGCGGCAAACACCGAAAAAAGCGCGGCGTGTGTCGAGCCGTTCGCAAGGGCCAGATCGGCCTCAAGACGCAGTTGCTCAGCTGCCTTGGGCGGCTCTACCATCGTCGGGCCTGAAAGCCACTGCCCTTGCTTTGTTACATAGAATGGCTTAATTTCGTATTTGCTATAATCAAATTCCTTGGATACAGCGAATGCAGTTGACAGCGATACTTCATGCTCGCCGGATTTGCCGCCGTATACAAGGCCCACCTTAATTTTACTTCCCATTTACTTGTCCTCCGCCGCTTTCATTTTTCACATTGATGCGTAATGCTTTTGGTTGCGATAAATGAATGATAGATACGAGGTCGGTTTACATAAAGTCGCTAATATGAAAGAAGCGATAACGCGTATTCGGTGTCCATGCATAGGAATCCTGGTAATCCCAGAAGCGATGCCTGCTCGCATTCGTATTGGCGTTGACGAGCGGTTGACCCTTGCTGTCGAACGCAGTAACGATGGTCGTATGCTGAAAGCTGTTGTTGCCGTTCCAATCGTAGACAATAATATCTCCCAGCTCAAGCTGATCGGCAGCATTAACTTCAACTGCACGAAGCCCCGAGCTGCGCGTTTTGGAAAGAAAAGCTGCCAGTGAGCGAGACACTGCCCAGCTATAGCTCCACCATTCCTTGCCCTTTGGCCCTCTGCCCTTGTACCACCATCCATTATCTCTTCTATTAGTATAGAGCATAGGCGCTTCGCCTGCAAAGAGACATTGTGAAACGTAATTGGTGCAATTCGCTTCAAATTCCTCGTAATTCGGATTTGGCTTATTCCACCACGCATCGGCATAGGCGACGGCCTGCTCGCGGCGATAACGGTTGGTTGCTCTTATGTAGCGGAATTGAGACATGAGCTCGGGATTTAGATAAGGACGGGCGATAGCCGGCTCTTCCTCCACTGCCTCTTGATCTGCTGCAGTCCAATCCTGCACAACTCCTCCATGACGCGGCTTTCGTTCTGGCACAATAGGCTCAACACGGGAAATTTTCCACTCCTCGTGGTCCTTGATCAGCCATAGCCGCTCTTGATCGAGCCGCTCTTCCGTATACTGCTTGCCATCCTGAGAAATTTTTCTCGTTAAATGATATTTCACATTTAAAACGACTTCCTGCTCCAAATCATTAATGCTTACAATTTCCGCTTTCAATTCACTGCCCGCAACATGCGCTCCGCGGTACAGATCGCGCTCGCGCAGCCGCTGCAGCCGTTCGTCAACCCGCTCATTATGCAGTTGATCAAGCGTATATTCGTTCAAACGCTGGCTGTGCTGATCGATTTCCGCTTGATTGTATCGTGTAATGTACTGCTCGAATACAGGCTTCCAATGACTTTTTTTATCCTTGTGCGCCATGGTGGCGAGCGGTGTAAGTGACGCCTTGATTACGGCTTTCTCCTCGGGCTCTTTGCGCTGCTTGGCACTTTTCTTCGTGCTGCCGCCTGATTGCAGGCCACTCTGCTGCTTGCTTGCCAGCATTACTGAGCGTTGCACACCATGAATGACGGCTTGCTTGCCTTTTGTTCTTTTCCTTCTTCGCTTCACATTTACCGTGGATCTGCTCATTCTATCCCTCCTTAAACTTTTCCTTGTGACCGCTTGCCAATCTTAACCGCACATAGCCGTAAATCGGATGTATTGCCTGGATATAGGATAAGCATCATAATACCGTATATGAATAACTGCTTCATTATATGCACATGCTAGCCTATTCATGTAAATTTGCTCTGCTTGCACTTCCAGCAGCCATTTATGAGAGAATATGGTTCTAATAGCTGTTTTTTTTGAACTCGCTATGAGAAAGCTTACAAAATCACTTTACGACCATGCATCTTTACCGCTATACTATAGATATAAAGTTTTTTTGAAATACAGTTCCACTAGATGAAACTGTAAATTTTTTAGAAGAAGGAGACTTATGATGGCTACACAAAACGAATATTCCGTTCGTTCCACGCTTGTGTCTGGTGGCAAAGAGTATGCGTACTACCACCTTGGCGGACTCGAACAACAAGGCTTTAAAGACATTTCCAAGCTACCATTCTCCATTAAGGTGCTGCTTGAAGCAGCCGTTCGTCAATTCGACGGTCGCGCGATTACGCCTGAGCATGTCAAGCAATTGGCTAACTGGGCTAACGGCCGCGAAGACAAGGAAATTCCGTTCATTCCAGCACGTATCGTACTGCAGGACTTTACCGGCGTTCCGGTTGTCGTTGACCTTGCAGCAATGCGCGACACTGTAAAAAAAGCTGGCGGAGATCCGAAAAAAATCAACCCGCTTGTACCAGTTGATCTTGTAATCGACCACTCTGTTATGGTTGATGCGTTCGGTACACCTGAAGCGCTTGAATACAATACAAAGGTAGAGTTTGAACGCAACGAAGAACGCTATCGCTTCCTTCGCTGGGCGCAAACAGCCTTCGATAATTTCCGTGCTGTACCTCCAGGGACTGGTATCGTTCACCAGGTTAACCTAGAGTATTTGGCATCTGTTGCCGCTACGAAAACAATCGACGGCGAAACAGTTGTTTACCCTGACTCGCTTGTTGGTACTGACTCCCATACAACGATGATCAACGGTCTGGGCGTTGTCGGCTGGGGCGTTGGTGGTATCGAGGCGGAAGCAGGAATGCTTGGACAACCTCTATACTTCGTTATGCCTGAGGTTATCGGCTTCAAGCTTACTGGCAGCCTTGCGGAAGGTGCTACTGCAACTGACCTTGCGCTTACGGTTACAGAAATGCTTCGTAAAAAAGGCGTTGTCGGCAAATTCGTCGAGTTCTTCGGTCCTGGTCTATCCAATATTTCCTTGCCTGACCGTGCAACGGTAGCGAACATGGCGCCTGAATATGGTGCAACAATCGGTTTCTTCCCGGTAGACAGCGAAACTTTGTCTTTCCTTCGTCAAACGGGCCGTTCCGAGGAGCAAATCGCACTAGTAGAAGCTTATTACAAAGCACAGGATATGTTCCGCACAGACGAAACGCCAGATCCTGTATTTTCAGATATTATCGAGCTTGATCTTTCGACAATCGTACCGTCGCTTGCAGGTCCTAAGCGTCCGCAAGACCGCGTAGAGCTTACGAATATGAAGAAGGAATTCAATGACATTATTCGCAAGCCGATCGACAAAGGCGGCTACGGCCTAACGGAAGAGAAAATCGAGCAAAGCGTGCCAGTCAAGCATCCTAACGGTGCGGAAACAGAATTGAAAACAGGCGCAGTCGTTATTGCTGCGATTACAAGCTGTACGAATACGTCCAACCCTAGCGTTATGCTTGGCGCTGGTCTAGTAGCGAAAAAAGCGGTTGAGCGTGGCCTGGTAAAACCGGCTTACGTCAAAAGCTCGCTTACTCCAGGCTCGCTAGTTGTTACGGAGTACTTGAAAAAAGCAAACCTGATCGAGCCGCTTGAGGCACTTGGCTTCCACGTTGCAGGCTATGGCTGTGCGACATGTATTGGTAACTCCGGTCCGCTTCCAGAGGAAGTAAGCCAAGCGATTGCTGACAACGATTTGACAGTTGCTGCCGTGCTTTCTGGTAACCGCAACTTCGAGGGTCGTGTTCACGCTCAGGTTAAAGCGAACTATCTTGCTTCTCCACCGCTTGTTGTTGCCTATGCGCTTGCAGGTACGGTCAACATCGACCTTGCCAACGATCCGATTGGTCATGACAAGCAAGGCCAGCCTGTATACTTGAAAGACATCTGGCCAACGAATGCAGAAATTAAAGAAGCGGTTGCAGCTTCGCTTAACCCTGAAATGTTCCACAGCAAATATGAGCATGTATTTACGCAAAATGAGCGCTGGAACGCAATTGACGTGCCAGAAGGCGAAAGCTATGAGTGGGATGAGAACTCAACTTATATTCAAAACCCTCCGTTCTTCTCGAACCTTGGCAACGATCTTAACGATATTGCGGACATTAAAGGCGCGAACGTGCTTGCACTAATGGGAGACTCTGTAACAACAGACCACATCTCTCCTGCTGGTAATATTACCGTTACAAGCCCTGCAGGCAAATACTTGATCGAAAACGGCGTAGAACGCAAAGACTTCAACTCTTACGGCTCTCGCCGCGGTAACCATGAAGTCATGATGCGCGGTACATTTGCCAACATTCGTATCCGCAACGCAGTTGCACCTGGAACAGAAGGCGGCGTAACGACTTACTTGCCGGACAATGAGGTTATGTCGATCTATGATGCTTCCATGAAGTATCAGGCAGAAGGCAAAAACCTTGTCGTTATCGCAGGCAAAGAGTACGGTACTGGTTCTTCCCGCGACTGGGCGGCAAAAGGTACGTACCTGCTTGGCGTAAAAGCAGTTATCGCTGAAAGCTTTGAGCGTATTCACCGCTCCAACCTTGTAGGCATGGGCGTGCTTCCGCTGCAATTCAAAGCTGGCGACAGCTGGAAATCACTAGGCATTACTGGACGCGAAACGTTCGATATTGTTGGTCTGTCCAACGAGGTTCAGCCTGGTCAAGAGGTTAAAGTGACCGCTACTCGTGAGGATGGAACAAGCTTCGAATTCAGCGCGATCGTTCGTCTTGACTCGCTAGTCGATGTAGACTACTACCATAATGGCGGTATTCTGCAAACAGTACTACGTCAAATGATCGCTAATATGTAACCTGATGTAATAAGAAGAGAGCGATTTTCCCGGACAGGAAAATCGCTCTCTTCGTTTAAACTCTTTTGAAGTCATAGGCTCTTTTATTCTTCAAGCTAGACGGTACTAGGCTAATACTTGATGACTACGCGGTTTATTACTAATTGCTTGCAGCCTCTCTAAAATGTATATAGATCGCTCATTTCGGTCATTTCCAACAATATGTTCCGCACTGTATTCGTCTACAATTCGACCGTCACGAAAGAGAACAACACGATCACCATATGTAGCCACATACGGATCATGAGTTACGATAAGCATGGATTGTCCAAGCTGGTCACGCATGCTGAGAAGCAATTCAAGAATGTCTGCTGAATTACTTGAGTCCAAATTGCCTGTCGGTTCATCAGCCAGCAGAATGGCTGGTTTATGAATTAGTGCACGTGCTATAGCAACCCGCTGTTGCTGTCCTCCTGACAACTCAGCTGGACGATGCTTGCTTCGCTCTGACAATCCTACTAAATGCAGCATTTCTTCTGTCAGGGCGGCAACCTTCTTCTTGGGTTGACCTGCCAGAATGAGTGGCAGTGCCACGTTCTCCTCTGCCGTTAGTGAGCTAATAAGATTGAAAAACTGAAATACGAACCCAATCATATCCCGTCGGTAATGAGAGACCTCTGGTTCGAGATAGAAATTTTGCCATTCGCCACCCGTCACCTTGATCCTGCCTTCCGAAGGCGGTTCTAGCCCGCCAAGAAGCTGTAACAGCGTGGTTTTGCCTGATCCGCTTGGCCCCATTATCATAACAATCTCTCCAGCGGCCAAGTCTAAATCCACATGGTCTAACGCAACAACTTGATTCTGTTCTTTTCCATATATTTTGGTAAGATTTCTTACTGCTAATATTGAATTTGAATCTTCCACGATAACTCCCCCTAACGCACTTTCGATGCAAGTGATATCACTGAGTGCAAATCATCCATATATACCACCTCGGCTACTTGACAGTTAATTCTTCAGTTATGGAGTTCGATGCGATCTGTTTAGCATACAAGATTGATACAAGAAGTGATATAACGACCACTACGACAATAGGCAACGCTATAGTAAACCAGTTTATCGTCCATCCATTGATTTCATCGGTGCCGCTAAATATTCCTATAATAATCCAGGCACCGGCCAACATTCCTATAACGATAGCAGCAATGGCATACAATAGACCTTGTACGATCATTAACGATTTCAACCTCGCTGCTGTTAGACGAATCGCGCGCAGGATGGCGTACTCTCTGCGATGTGCATGAAAGGTCGAGCCAAATGTGTTAATGATACCGGCAATAGACACGATTACAAAAATTGCCATAACCGCCCACAAAATCGTATATTGTTCCCTTGATTGATCTGCGATGCGCAGTAGCTCAGAATCAATATCCGTAACCTTAATTAGCGGATCATCTTTTAGCAGCTCCTGTAATGCAATTCTTACACTAACAATATCCGCCTCTCCGCTAACTTGTACATAAATGGTTGCAGGTGCAAGCTCGTTAGATCCGGTACTTGCTTCACTCTCAAGCCATGACGCCTTAGAATTTCGATAATCGACTAACCCCAGCGTTTCATCTATAGTAAATCCTAACTTTGCCACACTACTTACGGGCAACTCGGATTGTTCTAATTTTTCACCCAGACTTGTTCTTTGCAAATATACGGAATCGCCTATGCTTAAGCCCATATGCTTAGCATACTCCGGTTGTATGACGATCCCCGACGACAGCTCTTTATGTTCCCCCTTTATCAACCCCATCTGCTGCATCAACTTTAAATCTGTCTGCGCCACGCCTATCCATTGATATTGATGTGTATTATATAACGGAGTGCCTTTATTAAAATGCTCAGGAGGATTACTATTGCGCTGCAACCATTTCGGATCAGCTCGTCCATAATCCATATCTCCTAGAAGCACAGCATGAGGTGAACTCACTGGCAGCGCTTGTTTAACCCCGTTCACTTGACGTACTTGCTCTACTACGTTAGAAGACATTGGAACAGGCCTCTTTGTAATTACAATCGGAGTAATGTGCTCGCGCAAAACCTGCTCCGCATTTGCACGGTTTAGATTATCGATGAATACCGGGATCGCAATAAAGGCTGTCACGATACTTGCCAATAGCATAATAATGAACGAATTTTGTTTGCGTAGTGCTACGAATTGCTTCACTGCGTAATAAGCTTCAGCAATAGCCACCTTCCGAATAAACCAGCCGCTGCTGCGAGAAATAACAGGGATCATATATCCTGTGCCAAGAATACACCCTACTGCTGCTAACAATCCGCCCAACAGTGTAATGAGCAAGCGTTCACTGCTGCTAATTAGGTCTAACGATCCCAAGCAAAATATTACACAGCCAATTATAAATAGACTCGCAGCGATCCATCCACTCGCTCGATTTAATCCCTGCTGCTCGCTATACCGAACAGCAACTAAAGGAGCAGTAGTGGTAGCAGTCGTGACGGCAATTCTAATTACAGACAACGTCAATACTACCCAGCCGAGCACGGCGATTATAGCGATGACTTTCCAGTCTATTTCCACATTATTTACAGCTATCCCCATCATTGAATCAATAAACCAGGTTGAGATCGTACACAAAAGAATGCCTGTACCAACGCCAAGCACAATGCCAAGCAAATTTAGCACTGCTGCTTCCATCATGACCATTTTATAAATGATCTGCTTAGTAGCCCCTATCATGCGGAATGTTGATAATTCTCGCACACGTCCAAGCAGCATAAATTTGTAGCTGCTTGTCAAAAACAGGATGCAGACTAGTAATAATACGCCTCCTAAGCCAATTGCTATAAATCTAAATATGGTCATTTCCTTTACAAACGTCGTACTCTCCGATCGCAACGCGATATCCATATCCGCATCAATTTCTGCTCGAATCGTTGCCGCCACAGCGTTAGCAGATTTACCATCTGCCAGAATGAGATATACAGCATTGGCAACCTCACCTAACGCATATTGTTGGCGAATGGCATCAATATGCACAATTACTGCAGGGCCCGATGTATAATTAGGAATAATTTCACCTACTGTTTTTTTCAGTACGATATCATCACTTATCGAGAACTCCTTCGTATCCCCTGCTTCCACTCCCCAGCGTTTCGCCAGCTCCTCAGTAATTACAATCTCTTCAGGCTGTAATTCTCTCGTAAATTGATAGTAGTTGCGGGCCAATTCATTAGGTTCAACTGCATGGTAATTAATACCATCCATCCGTCCAATCCCATTTAATGCAATATCAAAAAGCTGGATCGCTTCTCCTGATTCAATAACCCCCTCCAAACTCCTCAATTTGGAGATCTGTTCCTTTGTCAATAATTTGTTCTCTTGCTGCCCTTTGAATGGACTATATCCTGCAACGATATCAATCGTTCCTATTTCCTTATTGATTGTGTCTTGCACGGAACGCTCCATGGAACTGTACAACGAACTTATAACGATAATAAGACCGAAGGTAACAGCAATACCGATACAAGTTAGAATTAAACGCTGTTTCTTAGCAAATAACATCTTCATTGCAATTCCAAATAAAGAGCGTTTCATCATTAGCCTCCCACAAAAGCTTATGTTTGAGAATGACTTATGATCCATTCCCTTCCAAATATTATATATAATGATGTCGAATCTTTAACGTTCAGCTCGTAGGTGTGCAATTTTTCATCATAATAAGAAGAGAGCGATTCTCCCTGTCCGGGAAAATCGCTCTCTTCGTTTTAAAATTCCACTGCTGCTCGTAGTTAGTGAGACACTTCTGCTTGTTTCTCAAAACTGTTTTTGAACTCAAGCCTTATTTTTTCAACATAAATGCTCGATTCTTAAAAAATATATTACTTATAGTAATAAAAATAATACTTACACAAAGCAAAATAAAAAGATTGTCCTCATACGTTCTTGCAGAATTCGGAAACGACCAGTGGAATGGGTAAAGCGGTCCCAATGCTGATCCTCGCGTCATATATTGCATAGAACAAAAGACTCCAATGATAATATAGCTGTACATGAGATTTCGAGTTAAAACAATACTTATGAAGGAAAGAGTTGCCAGAAAAAAAATACTAACAAGAGGTAGTACAAAATCAAACCATTCCCACTGATCAAACAAATTTAAAAATAGAGATACACTACACCATCCAATATAAAAAATGATGAAATATATGATTGTCGTTCTAATAACTCTCATAGCTCCAAATGTAAAATGATTATATGGTAAAGATAAGAGCGCTTCCTTCCCTCGGGCATCAGCGAGGTCTTGAAACATAGGAATAATCCATAAACATATCCAAGGTAATGTCAACGTTCCCCATTGGTTTCTAATCAAATTAATCTCTGAAGTACTATCAAACCGTATTAAAACAAGACAAAAATTAAGGATCATAAATAAAATAGTTACCCAAAAAATTCCGCCAACTAATTTAAATTCCATAAAAAAGGAGAGCTTTGATTTTAGTTTTTGATCCAAGTCATATACCCCTCTTCTATTGTCGGCTCAGTTAAAACGGCCTCCTCACTTGGTTTCTGCTCGCTCCATATACGCAATTCGATCCGATCACTAAAAATTTTAGACGAAACAATCTCACCAGTTATTGATAAGCGTTGAAATTCCGAATGATTCACAATCAAATTCCATACTTGCCCATTTGCAAGCGAAGCAAGATTTTCCAACTGCTTAAACACTTTAAGTTTTCCTTGATAAAGGATTGCTGCCGCACTGCAGGTCGATGAAATGTCTTCTACTATATGAGTGGATAAAATAACAATCCTGTTCCATGCAATTTCTCTTAATAAATTCCGAAATCGAATACGCTCTTCCGGGTCCAATCCAGTAGTTGGTTCATCTACAATCAATATTTTGGGCTCACCGAGCAATGCTTGCGCGATACCGAGTCGTCTTCGCATTCCACCTGAAAGCTTTTTCACCTTGAGCTTAGCATGCTTTTGCAAGTTTACTCGCTCTAGTATTTGATCAATTGCTTCCAAGCGCTCCTTTTTTACTAAAATTCCTTTTAATTGAGCTACATAATCAAGACACTCCATGACATTAAATTGCGGCAATACATCAAAGTCCTGAGGCAGATATCCTATAATCTGCCTGGCCTTCTCCGGGTGCTCAGACCATTTCAGCTTGCCATATGTGATTTCCCCGTTATCTGGTCGTATGATTGCAGCTATCATTCGCATTAAAGTTGTTTTTCCTGCACCGTTAGGTCCAAGCAATCCAAAAATTCCAGGTGCTAGCTGAAGGGACAAGTCATCTATTATTTGTTTTTTTCCATAACTTTTATTTATTTGTTGCAGTATGAGCTGTTCCATTACCACTCACCTCTTTCATTGACTTTTCCCAGACGTCATCATGAATTTCATTTTCCAGCAAATTATGATAAACCACCTTTATTAGTCTTTGTATTTCATCTTGTGTAGCCGTCCCCATCCATTCAATGATTCTATTAGCATTAACATAAAGTGAATCTTGTTCATTAAACTCCGTGTATTGATCTGAAAAATCCTTTAATAGGCTACTGTAGCCCCCATATTGTTCTCCGATAAGTTCGCTCAAGAGTATACTATCTCTCATCTTTTCTTGATACTGCTGACCCGTTAGTTTGTTTTTCCAGTAATAAGAATAGAAGATTACTTCTACATTATACAATCGAGATTGCTGCCTAAATACCGTCTCACTGTTGAATATAATTGTTTCAGGCATAAGCTGAATAATGTCCTGCTTCCAAGTGGAATAGGAAGGTGCAAGCATTATTTTTTGTGGAATATGTGCTGGCTCCACATCCAACCAATTTGCCAATTGATCAACAGTTTCTCTCATTTTACGAATAGAAACATCTAGTTGATCTGGCAAATCAGGCGGTGCAACAATCTCATTTTCATCAATATAACTTTTCAAGAGATTACTTGATGCAAGCATAAGTCCATGAGCCTTTCCTTCAAATTTATGATTTTTAATCTCAGAAAGATTGCTAAATACTGCCTGTCTAGGAGATGATAAAACTTCTACATTAAATTCTGCTGCCTGAGGCAGCATAGTGCTAATATATTGAGGCTCAAAGAAATATGGGGAGACAAAAGCAATTGTTTGCTTTCCAGGAATAGGATACCAAGGAAAGTCTTCAGCTAAATAAAATGAATTGTCGGTTACCAAACTTTTTGCCCCACCTTGTCCAGAGACCTGAATTCTCAATTGAATAGGAGATGTTTTAGAGGATGGCTTCTGTACAATAAGCTCATCACCATTTTGGCTCCAATTTACAACCTCATCATTAATAGTGGCTTTCAACACCTCAAA
The DNA here is from genome assembly GCF_018403185.1 of Paenibacillus montaniterrae. Classification (GTDB taxonomy): domain Bacteria; phylum Bacillota; class Bacilli; order Paenibacillales; family Paenibacillaceae; genus Pristimantibacillus; species Pristimantibacillus montaniterrae. Next base: position 32,599 of record NZ_BOSE01000011.1, on the reverse strand, counting down.
TCCATGATACAAGGTAAAAACATAAGCATCAGGCTCTTTTTCAGACGTTGTCTCCAGATCGATAGTGGCTTCGTAGTCTATTGTTTCGCCTTTATGCTTTAATCTTATGTCATAACGATTCGCTATAAGTTCCTGGTTAAATTGCTTCTCAGTGACTATTGATTGTTCATAAAAAGGACGATCCTCGTTAATGCGTAAATTAACATACGAACTAGCCAATGTCTTGTCCAATACTGAAAAAGAATGAGGCAAGACAAGGAAAAAACATAGTAAAATGATGAATCCTGCACTCAAATATTTTATTCTAGAGCCAGTTGAATAGTAGCGCGGATTTTTTACGGCTACTACAAGAAACAATAAACACAAAGTAAAAAGAATAAATGAAACATGCTTAGATATAATGAATGAACTTATCAAAATTCCTGTAAATTCGTTAAGCATTACATTCATTTCACGTTCTGTTCTGACAAACCAATTTAATCCCGTCTTCACGAACTCAGGAATTTCATACCCTTTTACCCAACCAGATATGAAAGTAGTTGATAGAAACCAAACGATAATCCCCACCACTATTTGAATCCATCTTGTTGAGCTAATGAGTGAAACGGTCATTCCGATCACATAAGCACCAAATAACGCAGTTCCCCAGTAACAAACAATGTACAAAAATATTTCTCCATAATTATAAACAAAATCTGATTTAGCGAAGGAAATAAATAGGAATATAATTAGATTACAAAATAATAAATAAACTAAACAAAAAAAGAACCATGCGCACAGCTTGGCAGTAATTCGAAACCGATCACCAGGAAGTGCCAATAAATATTGGTCCATTTTTGATTTTCGTTCATCATCAATTGACATAATTCCAAATATATATCCGATCAGCAAGCAAGCTAGTATTAGGTAACCTGTCGCCATTATGTAACTCGCTACCTCTATTCCATCATTCATGAACTGAAGAAATCCCCATAGTAGATAAAGAGGTGTGCAGGCTATACCTCCAAGCAATAGCCAATTCCGTCTATAATATCTAAGCTCGTTGTAAAAAATAGCAAGCCAAATTCCCATCTTGTCCTCCTGCTATAAAATCGTTTAGTACATAATAATACAATTATGTCGAATTATGAATGTTCAGCTCATAAGTGTGCAATTTTTCATCATACAAAAAAACGCCCGTTCTTGGAGAATTTACTCCTTGAACGAGCGCTCATTTGTACAACACTAAAACGATTAACCAAGAGGGATTAGAGAGCTTGCGATTTTCGTGCCAGACCAGGAAGCGGATTGTTGCAGGTCATCACATACACGCCACATGACAATGCATAATCCACTGCCGCTTCATCATCCGGGGCATAGCACCAAACCTGCAGCCCCATTGCTTTAAAGCGTTGTACATCTTCTACATTGAGAAGCTTCATATCCATGGCCAGCGCCCACATTTTAGAGTAGGTTCCATGCTCGCCTTCAACGAAGTTGAACATCTTCTCTCCTTTAAAGCCTTGCGTCTTCGCGCCGTAGTTATCATACAAATAGGCGACAACGTTGGCATCGAAGGACGTAAATACGCAGTTGTCATAAAGTCGGTACTGCTTGAGCAGCTGCACCGCCGCGTCCGCGGTCTGGATCGCCTCGGGACTCGGCTTGATCTCTACATTGAGCAGCACTTCAGGATAATCGAGCATCAGCTTGCAAAACTCGAGGAAAGAAGGTATCTTTAGCCCGGCAAATATCGGGCTAACCCAGCTTCCCGCATCTAATGCCTGCAGCTCCGCCAATGTGAAATCCCTTACCTCGCCAGTGCCGTTCGTTGTGCGATCGACTGTTTCATCATGGATAACGGCGATTTCGCCGTCCTTGGTCATGCGCAGATCAAGCTCCAGCATCGGCACGCCCAGCTTTATTGCCTCATGGAAGGCGAGTAAGGTGTTTTCAGGATAGCTGGCCTTGTATCCGCGATGTCCAGACACGACAATTTGCGTTGTATCGGTAATTTGCTCAATCATTCCGCAACTTCCTCTCACCTATTCTGCCAGCAGTCGTTCAGCTGATTGCTGCAGCTTCGCCAGCGTAGCATCGATATCCTCGTTGTCGTACATAATCGCTTCAATTGCTGAGAAAAACTCAGGCTGAATGGATGGCCAAGCCAAATCCTTATTTGTATCTACCGCGTACTCAAGCTGCTTGTATGCTGTTTCGCGGATTGGCTCCTTCGACCATAGCTCTTTAATTTCGTTGGACTCAACCATTTTATGCGTAATCGGCAAATAGCCTGTGTCAATAATGAACTGCTGTGCGCCAGCCGCTTCTGTCATCAGCCATTGCATAAAGGTTGCGCCTGCTTCCTTATTTTTCGCATTGTCAAACATGACAATGTTTCCGCCACCAGTTGGGGTTGAGTATTGCACATTTTGCGGCAGATACGCTGTTACATAGTCAAAATCTACACCCTTCAGCAAGCCGCCGATCGTGCCAGTTGATTGGAACAGCACTGCAACCTTGCCTTCGGTGAACATCGAGTTTACGATTGAGCCGGAATCTGCTGCTGGCGGGTAGAACAACGCGCCTTCAGCCTGCAAATCCTTCAAGTATTGGAAAACCTGCTTGCCTTTACCGTCCGTCGTAAATGGAGTCGTCGTTTGACTTTCATCAAATACTGTACCGCCAAGCTGCTGGATCATTGCAATCGGATACCAGGTGTCGTAAGGCATCGTTAGTCCATATCTTGTTGTTTCGGAGCCATTTTTGACAACAGCCGCTTTGGCAACCTCCGCCAGCTCATCCCAGTTAGTCGGAATGTCCATGCCAAGCTCCTCTAAAATCGTTTTGTTGACATGCATAATTGGCGTTGAACGGTTGAACGGCAAGGAAATAAGCGCGCCATCATGCTCTGTGTCACCCATTAGCCCTTGAACAAAATCATCCTTCGTTACGCCTACTTCCTCCAGCACCGGCACAAGATCGGCCAGCACCTCAGCGTCTGAGAACAGCTCTACAAAGCCGCGTTCGATCATCGCAACCTCTGGCGCCTGATTCGATGCAGCAGCCTGTTGCAGCTTCGTTACCGTTTCGGCATAGTTGCCCTGGAACGTTTCCACGACTTCGATGTTCGGATGCGCATCATTAAAACGCTTCACCATTGCTGCAATTGCTTCTCCGTTGGAGCCGCCCATCGAATGCCAGAAATCAATCGTTACTTTATCGCCCGAGTTTGAGCTTGAGCCGCCATTCGCATTGCTGCCCGGCTCCGTTGTATTGCCCTTGCCGTTGTTGCCGCCGCATGCCGCCAGCAGGCTGATCATTAAAGTAAGCACGATGAACAGAGATAATTTTTTCATGAGTTGACCTCCAATTTATCTGTTTAGTTAGTTGCGTTAAGGACGGTGCTGCGTTTACTTGATGCCTGAATAGACGAATGCCTTAACAATTTGCTTGGAACAGAACAAATAGACGATTAGAATCGGAATAACCAAAATGACGTTGCCGGCCATAATGACATGCCAGTTGCTGATGCCCTCCGTCTCGCGCAGCATCGAAATCCCGACGGTCAATGGACGCACAGCCGCCGAATCCGTCATTACGAGCGGCCAGAAATAATCGTTCCAATGCGAGACAAAGCTGAACAACGCAATCGTCGCAAGCGCCGGCTTCGACATTGGGATCATAATTTTCCATAAAATTTTAAATTCGCTGGCATTATCCAGCCGTGCCGCCTCAATTAGCTCCTCCGGCACCTGCATCAAATATTGGCGCAGCAGGAAAATACCGAATGCGTTGGTCATGAACGGAATAATTTGCGGCAATAGCGTACGGCCAATGCCCCAATCGGACATCATCAGGTACACCGGAATGAACGTGACCTGACCAGGAATCATAAACGCCAGCAGCACCAGACTGAACAAGAAGGAGCTGCCCTTGAATTTATACTTGGCAAAGCCGTAAGCGGCTGGAATGAGCACAAGCATTTGAATCACGATAATAGAAATCGTAATAATTGCCGAGTTGCTGAAATACGTTAAAAACGGACCCGACTGCCATGCCGTCACATAGTTGATAAACTGAGGAACGGCCGGCACCATCGTCGGAGGAAAAGCCAGTGTTTCCTTAAAGGTTTGCAACGAGGTTGAAATCATCCACAAGAAAGGAAATATAAACACCGTTACCAGCAACAGCTTCAGCAAATACCCGATAGACAGCTTCACGATGTGCATCGATTTAGTCATAATTCCCTCCTTATTGATAATGTACTTTATTGGCCAGCATGCGGAAGTAGACAAAGGTCAATATTCCGATTACTAGCATCAGCACCATCCCTGTTGCAGACGCATAGCCGATATTAGTCGTACGATTTTGATAAATGTAGTAAACAAGCGTATTCGTCGAGTTGTTCGGTCCGCCCAGCGTCATCATCCGAACGGTGTCGAACACCTTGAACGAGCCGATCGTCATAATAATTAAAATGAAGAACAGCTGCGGCGAAATCATTGGCAGTGTAATCTTGTAAAAGATTTTCCACTTGCTCGCATTGTCAAGCGAAGCCGCTTCGTAAATGCTTGGCGATACGCCCTGCAGCGCAGCAACAATAATGAGCACGTAGTAGCCAATGCCCTGCCACACCGATACAAAAATAATCGAAGCCATCGCCGTGCTGGAGCTTTGCAGCCATTGCGAGGTTGGCAAGCCTACTGATTTCAATATATAGTTCAGGAAGCCAAGGCTTGGCTCCATCATCCACATCCATACAAGCGCAATCGACACGATCGACACGATGTGCGGCGTAAAAATGCCTGCCTGAATGAATTGATTGAACTTCGTATTTTTGCTGACCCATACCGCAATCGCGACTGACAGCACCAGCGTTATTAGCACTGTCGCGAACGTATACAACGCCGTATTGCCGAGCACCTTGTAAAACTCATCTCTCGCAAACAGGTCGGCATAATTGTCCAGCCCGATAAATTTGCTCTTAGCAGGATTCATCAAATTGTATTTATGCAGGCTCAAATATGCCAAATAAAAAATCGGATAAATAACAAATACACCAATGCCAATCATTGCAGGCAAAATCATCAGATATGGACGAATGACGCTGGATACACGCTTTTTACCCATAGTATTGCCCTCTCAATGCTTGAATTTTATCTAAATAAAGTGATGAATCCTGTGCAATCCGCTTCTCCTGATCGTCAAAGAAATGAATTTTCTCTTCCGGCAGGCTCACATAAACGGTTTCATTAACGCGATACTGGTCATCAATGCTTTTGATCATAAAGGTGTCCAGCGGCGTTTTAATTTGGTAAATCGTCTCCGAGCCGAGCATTTCTCTTGTAATGATTTCCCCGGAGGTTTGCACCAGCCCCTGCTGCGGCGATCTGCCGATTGCTGCACTTTCAGGGCGGAAGCCAAAGGTCAGCTGCTTCTCGCGCACATAGGTAATATTCATTGGCGGCACGCCGATAAATTGTGCTGTAAACTGATTGCTCGGCGTATGGTACATAACCTCCGGCGGCGCCTCCTGCTGGATAACCCCTTTGTTCATCAGCACGATTTTGTCAGCCATCGACATCGCTTCCACCTGATCATGCGTTACATAGACGAACGTTGTACCGAGCTTTTTATGCAGCTCAATCAGCTCGATCCGCATTTGCACGCGAAGCTTGGCATCCAGGTTGGAAAGCGGCTCATCCATCAGAAAGACGGAAGGCTTCTTGACCATCGCGCGCGCAAGCGCGACCCGCTGACGCTGACCGCCAGACAAGGTTGATGGCTTGCGGTCCAAATAATCCTTTAAGCCGACTGTTTCGCTAATGCTTTCCACCAGCTCGATCCGCTCCGCCTTCGGCACCTTATTGTTTTTAAGCCCGAACTCGATATTTTCACGAACTGACATCGTCGGGTAAATCGCATAGTTTTGAAACACCATCGCAATGCCGCGCTGCCCTGGCGCTGTTTTCGACACATCCTTGCCGCCAACAAGCACCTGGCCTGATGTTTGCGGGTCAAGACCTGCGATCATGCGCAGCAGCGTCGTTTTTCCGCAGCCGGATGGTCCGACTAATACGGTAAATTTGCCGTCCTCTATCGTAAGATTCAAATCTTTAATAACATCATGCTTTTCGAAGGTTTTTGTAATGTTCTTCAATTCAATGGATGCCATCTTTTCACTTCCTTCTACATTTTGTGTCTGTTTGTCTCATTTATGTGCCATCATCTCCTTTTGTCCAGCAGCCGCATGCTGTTCCTCCCAGTTCTCTCCACTTTTCAATAACAGCCATGCTAGGCAAGATGATTTTTAAGCGCTTTCAATTAGTGCTCGACTATAAGCTGACAGCAGATTGCTTGCTGGCAGTCAGCTTCTGCTCCTCGCCAGCCACCTTGACGGAAATAATAGCGTCCTCCAGCTTGATCGATTCCAAAATCGTCAGCCATGCAATATGCTTCGGAATTTTGCAGGTTACGACAAGCTTCATAAGGCTGCTGCATGCTCCGTCGCCCTTCTCATGCTCGTAAGGAATGATGCTCAAATTCATTACTTTAACCCCATGCGCTTCAAAAATCATTAAAAGAGGTGTAATTTCCTTGGCTCCATCCTTTACTAGCAGTTCAACCTGCTTGATGCGGCGTTTACGGGATAGCAGCTGCTCGCATTTATTCAAAATAAACAGCGTAATTAAAACTAGTGCGGTGCACAGCACAGCTGCTTTGTGAAAGCCTGCGCCAATGCAAAGGCCAATTGCGGCAACAACCCAAAGTGATGCGGCTGTAGTCAAGCCTTTAATAATATTTCCATTCCGCATGATCGCGCCTGCGCCCAAAAAGCCAATGCCGCTAATGACTTGCGCAGCCAGCCGCGCTGGGTCCATACGCACGTTATACTCATTAACAAAGTCGGAGAAGCCATAAATAGATAGCAGCATAATGGTTGTCGAGCCGAGACAAACTAAAATATGCGTGCGAAAGCCTGCAGAATGATTGCTTATTTCGCGTTCGATTCCTACCAGACCTCCGAGAAATACTGACAGAATAAGCCGCAAAACCAAATCAATATCGCTTATTGACCATACACTAAGATTGTTCATTTATTGTGCCGTTAAGGGAATGTGCCCATGTCACTATGTGCTTCTACAAACTATTTTGCATCTGCTCAAAAATAGTGTAGAATAATGCCATGGGCAAACATGCAATTACCAGTTAAACTGGATAATTGTTTTTTCCCAGCTTCGGTGAGCTGCGGCGGACTCCATAACTTTGGCGAGTTGGTCTGCCGTACTCACAACCTCATATTGCTTCGGTACAATTTTGTTAAGCGACTTCTGATATTGTGGCTGTCTCATCGCTTCAATGATTTGTTCAAAATCATAAGCGGTGCTGCGGCTGCTTCCAAACATCGTAATGCCCTTCTCCAGTACATCACGCGTATTGATCGGTACAAGATCCTCGGTAACGCCCATCAGAACCAAAATACCGCCTGGCTTCAATATTTGGATGGCTTGATTAATCGCGCTTTCGCTAAATTTGCCTCCGGTGCATTCAATCGCTATATCAACAAGCGGCGCATTGTCAAACGGATAGGTTTGAACCATTTCCCTTGTTGCGAAGTCAAATTGATTCAGCTTCTCCTCTACCGCGCCAAACACTGTTAAACGATCTGCGTTCAGCTTATACATATGATGCAGCATTGCTGCTGTCATATAGCCGACCGGCCCATCGCCAAATACGACGACCTTGCCTGTTGCCAAACGCTCGCGCACCCGCTCCAGCGCTTGATGCGACACGCTGCACAGCTCAGTCAAAACGGCGATATGATCCGGCACATCATCAGGTATCGGAATTGCATTGGAAGCGGAAATCACCAGTCTGCTTTGCGCCATGCCGTCGATGCCGCTGGCTAAAAATCCGCCATGCTCACAGTAGTTTTCACCAATCCCGTTGCAGTACTCGCAGCAATCCTCCTTAGCCGTACCATTCATCTCGTATGCCGGCAGGTTAGGGACAATGACGACACGCTGACCAACCTTTACACGATCTGAATTGCTTTGCAGCACCTTGCCTATCCCTTCATGAAATAATGCCATTGGCAGCTTTTTGGCGAGCGCTTCCGGACGTCGTTGTCCTGTATAGTAGCGCAAATCAGCATGGCATATGCTTACCAGCTCAGGCTCGATCATCACCTCATGCGGCGCTAATGAGAGCTCAATCGCTACTTCCTTAATGCTGTGCGGCTCAATAAGTCTGAACACTTTACTTAAACTGCTTGCCAAGCTGCACACCTCCTGTTGTCAAAAGTTATATATGATTTTCAAGCCAAATCTGCAAGCGCATACAACAGAGTTGGACTTGAAAGAATCATCAGCCTTCCGCTTACACCCTAATGACTTCTACTCCGCTTTTCTCGAACTGCTCCTGATCATATTCTGTGATCGCTTTGCCCGTAATCAGCGTGTCAAACTCATCATTTGCGGCCACCGTATGCAAGCTTACCTTTCCAATTTTCGAATCATCAGCAACTACGATAATCTTTTCAGCTGCGCGTATCATGCTTTGCTTCGTTGGCACAAGCTGCGCTTCCGGATGCATTAACCCAAACCGCGAATGCAGCACGGGAATGCCGATAAACGCCTTGTGGACATGCAGGGAGTCCAGCACCTGCTCGGTAAACATGCCATTCAGCATATAGCTTGACGGATAAAGCTCGCCGCCTGTCAAAATCACTTTAATTCCCGGCGAATCCTTAAGCTCCGCGGCAACATTCATATCATTGGTGACGACTGTCAAATCAGCGCGATGAATTAAATTTTTCGCAATATGCAGCGTCGTCGTGCCTGAATCGATAATGATATGCTCGCCGTCCTTGACCAGCTCTGCCGCTCGCTTGCCAATCAGCATTTTTTGCTCAAGCTGATTGCTGTAGCGCTCGCTGAAGGATGCTTCAGAATTGGTCCATTCCTCAATTGTGACTCCGCCATGCGTTCGCTTCAGCAGCCCTTCCCGTACAATCTCGTTCAAATCTCTTCTAATTGTTGCATCATGTACAGAAAAAGCCTTTGCCAATTCGCTAATCGTCGCCACTCTATGCTCCTTGACATATTCGATAATGCGATTTTTTCTCTCTACAGCAAGCATAGCCATCACTCCTACACACTTATGTTCACTGATGCTCAAAATTGTTCACAACATAATCATAATTGGATAAATTGTGTCTGTCAACACATTTTCGAGCATAAATGTACAATAATGAGCAAATATTTTGCACATAATGAACATTTTATTAATATTATGCGCGAATATCGCTGCGCATTTGCTTGTTTTTGCTCATATAGTGTGCGAATGGTTGCACTGTATGCGGCGGTCTAGTTGGATGTTACGAGGCGGTGGGGACTCGGTAGATACTGTTTTAAAGAATCCTGATAACGTTAACTGGATCGTACGAAAGTCTAATGGAATCTAACGAATATTCATAACGCTAAGAGTGAAAAAACGCTTCTGATACGGCGGAAATCACTGATTAAGCCTCCTCAGATTCATTAGAAATAAAAAGAAGCCGAATGTCACAAATAGCGTTACCCAGCTTCCTTAGCAATAGATTTTTAGCTTTCGAGTTTACAATCTCCATTGGATCTTTCACTCCCTACGAGGCTAGCAGCTTACTCAGTTACACGGTTTACTCGGTTGCACGGCTTATTCAGTTACACGAATAAGCCCGACTGCCCCTTTGGCTGCATAATTGAATTGATGGGTCACAAATGGATAATCTCCCGCTTCGGTTATGGTAAACTCTACTACGGCGCCTCCGCTTGCGGGAAGCAATACGGTTTGCAGCCCTTGCAGCATATTGTCAGGATTGCCATCGACGTAAACATGATCAAACACAGTTCCGATGACATGGAAGGAAGAGGTTTCATTGGGCCCGGCATTGCTGACGTATAAACGGATCTGCTCACCGACCTTGGCTGGCAACGGATTGTCCTTCAAGCTATAATCGTTGCCGTTAAATACGACATATTCCGGGTTGCCATTCAGATATACATGCTTAGAAATGCATTTTAAGGTCCGCCTTTCATTCTGCACCCAAAATATGATTACAATTTTATTTATTCAGTAATTAATTTTTTTTCGCTAAGATGGTTTCTTGGTGATCGTTCCATTCAATGGTAAAAGTAATCACATTCTCAGTTTCAAGATATTTGTCATAAGTCCTACTCTTAATTACCCCATTATTTAAAGGGAGAATGCCACTTTCGTTTAAAAAATCACTTGTAATTTCGTAACTAACACTTCCAGTTACTTTTTCTGTACCTGTATATGTTAGTGTATAGATTCCATAATTGTCATTATTTTTATCACTAAACATAGTAACTGTATACTTGATATCCCAGTTATCACCACTACCTGTATATAGTAATGTATTATTTCTAGAGCAACCAAGTAATAAGCTAGCGATAATAAAAAAAATACTTACTGCCAGTTTGAGCTTAAATCTGCGCATAGTAATGCTCGCCTCCATTGTTCATAAAATATTCATATTTAGGTAATTTAAACCAATTATCCATATGTTAAAATTGGAAACCGTAATACAATAATAACATTTTTAAGGAGGGAATACCATGAAGAAACTTCTTTCATCAATGTTGTTACTAGCAATTATTTTCACTCTTCTTACACCAACTGCTCTTGCTAATTCAAATGCAGATGTACCAGAGGGCTTTATTGTAATCAAGGAGTACGATCAACAAGAAAAAATTCTATCTAAAAAAGCAACTTTAAATGTTGAAGCTCCAAAAATCGAGAATGCATCATTGGTTAATATGGAAACAGGAGAAGAAGTAATTCCAGAAGTAATCGAAAATAGTGTTAGGCCTATAAAAGATCTAATGAACAAAAATACTGGAGAAATTACAACGCTATATGCCGCTGATTTTACAATAATGTCTACTAGCGGAAGAAAATCTGGTAATAGCGGAAATAACGATGCATATGTTAAATTCTATGTTACTATGTATTATTATTGGACTGGACCATCTAACACGTATATAACATTAGACAAAGTTGATTATCGCTGGGAAATTACCTACGATCCCAACAATAATTTGTCAATCGAGTATGCAAAAATGTTTATTAAGCAGTACGGTCCATCAGAAAACAATGGTGGTCAATTGCAAAGCAAAGAAGTCGACATCAAATCGACAAGTGGGACTGTTTTAGTAAGGGATTGGGATTGGCATCCAGTTTTAGAAGATGGATTGGGATACGTAATTAGTTGTGAGACTACAGCATCGATTTATGCAAGAGGTGTATGGAGTTTTTCATATCTATTTGGACTCTAGTTCATTTAACCTGTTATTCTATGAAAAAGATAATCTGACTGATTCGTCAAGGAACGATGGTTAATCATCAATTTTGTTGAGATTTAAAAAGCCTAGACTGCAAGCTGGCGTCGGTACTCTACCGGTGTCAGCTTGTTTAATTCCAATTGAATCCTTTCTTCTTCATAAAAACGAATAACCTCCTCAATTCTTCTTTATGCTTCGTCCATGGTGCGTTTATTCAGGGTTTAACTCACATTCGCGATCTGTTAGATCCAGCTTCTTTACTAAATCGTAGTATGTGGTATTTGAGACAATGCTACAAGTACCTTCATCGAGTATTTAAGTCTCTAATCATAGACGACTTTTCCAATATCTATTCTAAACGGTGCACTTAATAGTCGAACTAGGGTGGGCTTATAAAAAAAGCGACAATGTGATACGCCTCACACTGCCGAGCAAGCAAGCCATTTATACTATTGGTACTACGTTAAGGGAGCTGATTGAAATGGTTAAAGTATTTGATGGAAATGAAAAAGTCGGTGAGCTAGTAGCCGCATTTCCTGGAGCCAGCAATCTATTGAAAAGCTACAAAATCGACTTTTGCTGCGGCGGGGATCGTGTGCTGTCTGCCGCGCTGGAGCAGAAAAGTATCGATGCCGGGCAATTTTTGCAAGCACTAAATCAACTATATAATGAATCGCTTAAGCGGGCCCAGCGAGATACAGACTGGCGACATGCAGCGTATAGCGAGCTGATTGATCATGTTATCGCAACGCATCATGCTTATCTTAACGAAGAGCTGCCGCTGCTTGGACATTTTGTCACAAAAATATTGCGTGTTCATGGTACGGAGCATCCGGAGCTGTCCTCGCTTCATACGCTTTTCAGCAAGCTGCGCAGCGAATTAGAGCAGCATTTGATCGCTGAAGAAGAGGTAGTATTTCCGCTCATCAAGCAGTATGAGCAAAGCGGCGCTCAGGAGCTGCTGCAGCAAGTGCGCTCAGCCATTGATGAACTGGAAGACGAGCATGAACAGGCAGGCCAGTTATTAAAGGAAATAAGAGACGTTACTAATGATTTTACTTTGCCGGCTGAAGCCTGCCGTACCTATACGTTAACGTTCCAGAAGCTTGAGGAATTGGAATCCGACATGTTCCAGCATGTTCATTTGGAAAACAATATTATGTTCGCCAGGCTGCTAGCTGCCGAGGCATAGGGGAAGTGAAAGGGCTGTGTCTACAATCATCATTTGGGCATGGTCCTTTTTCTGGAAATTTGTTGCGCCACCGTTTACCGTCGTTTGATGCCATTTGCTGCCTTTACCGCTGCTCAGCGCTCCAATCTGACAGCGCCTGTGGATTAACAATAACGAGCTTGCTGCCATCCTTTTCAATGATGTTTTGCTTGCGCAGCTGATTTAACAGCCGATTAACCGTTTCACGCGTCGTTCCAATCGCGTTAGCCATCTCCAAATTCGTAAGCGGCACAGGAATGACAAGCCTGCCAGACTGCTCCACACCATAGCGCTCGGCAATTTTAAGCAGAAAAGCAACGCCCCGGCTCTGCACATCCTGGCCAGTAATTTGCTGAAGCATTTGCTGCAGCTCGCGAATTTTGCCGCCCATCATCACAATCGTTTTTTTCGTTAACGCAGGTATGGCGAGAATAAGCTGCTCGAATGATGATTGAGGGATGACAATCATGTCACTGTCGACCAATGCTTCGGCAGTTGCCGGATAAGGCTGTGAATCGAAGAAAGTAGCGTGAGGAAACATATCTCCTTGCTTTAGAAAGGAAACGATATTTTCATGGCCGTCTTCGTCGGTTTTGTATGTTTTAACGAGTCCATCATATATAAAATAGATTGCTGCTTTTTCTTCTCCTTCATGAAAAATAACCGATTTTTTTCGATAGGTGCGAAAGCCAGAAATTTGATAAACCTGCGCCAGCTCCTCATCCGTCAAATCCTGAAAGTACAAAAATTGCTTCAGCATATCCAGCGTAAAATGATGCTGCTTCATCGTCCCCACCTCTTTACACCTTAGCCGCCGATATAGGACATATTCACCTTTTTGCGATGCTTCGCAGTATATGCGGTACGCTCATCCGAATAACGATCCGTACGCTGCTGCCAAACCTGAGAAATAGCCTCTATCAGCTCCTGATCTGACGCTCCACTGCGCAGCATCGCACGCAAATCAAAGCCATCGGCAGCGAACAAGCATGTATACAGCTTGCCTTCAGACGACAGTCTTAAGCGCGTGCATGTCGAGCAAAACGACTCCGAAACCGACGTTATAAAGCCGATTTTAGCCTTATGCTGATCATATTGATAATATTTTGCTACCTCGCCGTAATAAGCCTGCTCTACTGGGGTCAACGTATATATTTGCTGCAGCTGCTGCAGCATTTCCTGCTTCGTTACAACCTTTTCATAGCTCCAGCCGTTATCGTTGCCAACGTCCATAAATTCAATAAAGCGCAGCGTAATATCATAGTCTTTAAAATAGTTCATCATCGGAATAATTTCTTGCTCATTTACCCCTTTTTCCACAACCATATTTACCTTTATTTCAAAGCCTAGCTGTTTGGCGTAGTCAATATTTTGCAAAATGCGTGCTGGCGCAATGCCTCTGCCGTTCATTTTACCAAACAGCTCTTCATCCAGCGCATCAAGACTTATGTTCAACCTTCTTAACCCTGCATCATAAAGCGCCTGAGCCTGTTGATCCAGCAATAAGCCATTCGTTGTTAAGGCTACATCCTCAATGCCGTCCACCAAATGAATTTGACTGATCAGCTCCTGCAAATTTTTGCGCAGCAATGGCTCGCCGCCAGTCAATCTTATCTTTTTAACACCTAGCTTGCTGAATATGGCAACGAGACGACTGATTTCCTCGTAGGACAGCAGCTCGCTTTGCGGCAAAAATGCGTAATTGTCGCCAAACACTTCCTTCGGCATACAATACGTGCAGCGAAAATTGCAGCGATCAATGACCGATATTCGCAAATCTCGCAGCGGTCGTTGATACATGTCATAGATAGAATCGTTCATTACAGGCTCACTTCCTTCATCTGCTCCGGGCTGTTCATATTTTGCAGCGCGTGCTCAGCATTTTCAAATAACAAGCTGCCTTCAATCCATACAGCCCTTGCATGGATTAGCAGTTGATTAACCCGATATTGTTCATTATCCAATGCTTTCTTGATAAGAGCAAGCATTTCTCGTTTCCAGCATTCGCTACAACCTTCCACACACAAAAGAAAGGCATCGCTCAGCTGCAGCCAAGCGATGCCTTTGTCCTTACATTGGGGTATATTGCTATCCTGTTACTCCTTTACCCAAACCATCATTTCGCCTTCACCGCGATTGGCCCAGGTGTAGTAAGGAATAAACGTCAATTTCTTTTCTTTAAGCGGCAGCGAGGTATTTGCAGCATAGAGATCATGTTGCCATGCTTCCATATCAACCGAAAGACCCGTCGCTTCGATCGTATATACGCCATTAGCCAGCTCGCTGTTGTAGGCAAGCTTCAGCTCTGCGTTGTCTGGCAAGCGTACAAGCTGCAAATCTGGTCCATTGTCTGCTTGCTCAATGCAATAAACAAGCGGCCCGCGCTGCAATGCAACCTTGCCTGCATTCGCTCTTACTTTAGGATGAGCCTTCATGCGCTTGATCGACATATCGAGCTCGAGCTCAACTTTATCGCCGTTGGACCATGCTCTTTCAATAACTGCGTAGCCGTTCTTCAGCAATGCTTCAACCGCAATTTCCTCACCATTGACGCGAATCGTCGTCTTATTCGACCAGTTTGGCACACGCACTGCAAGCGCAAATGCTGCAGAGGCTTCAAGCTCCAGCTCATAGCTGACCTTGCCCTGCCATGGCAGCTCGGAATGCTGTGTTAACACAATCTCCTGTCCAGCAACCGCAACCTTTGTCGTACCGCCAATAAACAAATGCGAATAAATCGTATTATCGTTAACCGAATACATATAGTCGCCAAGCGATGCAAGCAATCTCGCCAGGTTCGGCGGGCAGCAAGCGCAGCCGTACCATTCCGGACGAACGGGCTTGATATGATTGAAGTTCTTGTTGTGTCCGTGGCATTGCTGCGGGAATACCTCCAGCGGATTGACATAGAAGAAATGCTTGCCATCCAAGGCCATTCCTGAAATGACCGTATTGAATAAAGCCCGCTCCATCACATCAGCATAATGCGCATTAGGCTCCAGCTGCAGCATGCGCTGCGCCGAGAAGATCAAGCCGATCGAGGCACAGGTTTCAGCATAAACAGTATCATTTGGCAAATCATAATCAAACGAAAACGCTTCGCCATGTACCATGGAGCCGATCCCGCCAGTAATGTACATTTGCTTGGATACGATATTGTTCCATAGCGTGCGGCTCGCTTCAATCAAGCTCTCATCATTCGTCTCGCGGGCAATGTCGATCATGCCGGACAGCATGTACACCACACGCACCGCATGACCTACTGCCTCAGACTGCTCGCGCACAGGCTTATGTGCCTGAAAATACTCGCGGTCAATATGGATTTTGCCATTGTGCCAAATTGACGACCAATCGCGTTTCTCTGCTTCCTCGCGGAAGAAATCATTCGTGCCGCGCTTATCGATAAAATATTTGCTAAGCTGCAAATATTTTTCGTTGTTCGTTGCGTGATACAGCTTCACGAGTGCCAGCTCGATTTCCTGATGTCCATCGTAGCCTGGAATTTGATCAGGACCATCGCCAAATACGTCGGCAATATTGTCGGCAATCCGGCACACAATATCAAGCAGCTTGCTTTTCCCTGTCGCCTGGTAGTAAGCAACACCTGCTTCAATCATATGCCCGGCTGTATACAGCTCATGTGCCTCCGTCAAATTGCGCCATTTCAGCTCCGGCGCTTTAATGGAGAAATACGTATTCAAGTAGCCGTCCGGCTGCTGTGCTTTTTCAATAATATCGATCATCTCATCGGCAATCGCTTCAAGCTTATCATTTGGCTCCTTCGCCAACAAATAGGCGACCGCCTCCAGCCATTTCGCTACATCTGTGTCCTGGAAGACAAAGCCGTAAAATTCGCCCTCGGCCATACCAGCAGCGATTTTAAAGTTTTGCACAGCATGGCTTATTTCTGCACCTTCTACACGGTCGTTGATCGCGTCCCATTGATACGGCACGACAACATCTCTTACAAGCTCAATATAAGGCCCCCAGAACGGATCGTTAATATTCACCTGCTTCATTGGAACAAAGCTGGAACGATTTATAGTAGCAACCATCATAACGCCTCCTATGCAAATTTCACACTACATCTTTATTTTATGTGTTATGATAGCGATACACGATACAAAAAAACAACTAATTACTTATAAAATCTCACACTAACCGAGGTTATACCTATGAGCTATATCTATTTCAACAGTCCGCCGTCTCCCTACTATCTGGAAAGCGGTTCTTCCGACTATAAAATCGGTGATTCGCATCCCAATCGACATAGCCTTAACTTGTTTGACCTCATCATCGTGCGCAGCGGCAGCCTGCATCTTGGCGAGGAGCAAACGAGCTGGAAGATGCAGGAAGGACAAACACTAATACTACTGCCTGACCGCTACCATTATAGCGTCGAGCCCGTATCGGCCGAAACCTTCTTTTACTGGATACACTTCCAGACCGTCAATGAGTGGGCTGAAAGCGAGCAGCTTCATTACAAATTCCCGACGGAAGCGCATCAGGAGTGCTTTAATCCGGCTCCGTACACCATGCAAATTCCAAAATCAATGCAGCTGCTCTATCCGCAGCAGGCCTATCGACTTGTTGAGCAAATGAACGATGCCAGCAAGCAAATCGAGCCTAAGGCGTATTGGCAAAAGCAGCATGCCTTCGAGGAGCTGCTGCTTATGATGGATATCAAGCAAAACAACAAGCAAACAAGCAGCATCGTACGGCTTGCAGAGCAGGTCGAGCACTATATTCGCAATCATTATCAGCAGCAAATTACAAATCAAGCGCTGTCGCTTATTTTCAACTACCATTACAATTACATCACGCGAGCAATGAAGCAAGTATACGGCTTCACGCCCAACGAATATGTAATGAAGGTCCGATTGGACCAAGCTAAAATATTGCTGCTCAACACCCATCTATCCATCGCCGACATAGCCGAATCAGTTGGCTTCGACAACATCCCTTACTTCTCTAATTGCTTTATCAAGCATGTAGGAGAGTCACCATCGAGCTACCGTAAAAAGTACTATGAGTAACAGCGCTACGGAGCAATGCATCCTCCAGTCGCTTTTTAAATCGTAATGCTCTTATTTGATTTTTTATGGTAGCATTACGATGTTAAAGGCGACACACTTTGTTTTTCGGATGCTTTGCTCCTCCGCTGTAGCTTTTTTGAGGGCAGGACTAAGAAGATGGCACGATAGCAGAAAGCGAGGAGCGCAGAGTAGGCACTTGCTACGTGAGCACCGCAGTTTTCGCTAGCGTTCAAGATTCGCCGTCGA
Source organism: Paenibacillus montaniterrae (assembly GCF_018403185.1). GTDB lineage: Bacteria > Bacillota > Bacilli > Paenibacillales > Paenibacillaceae > Pristimantibacillus > Pristimantibacillus montaniterrae. The sequence goes on along the minus strand of NZ_BOSE01000011.1, from coordinate 14,777 downwards.
ATCCGCTGCGAAGCGGTGCATCGTCATCAAAGTCCAATTTTTAAACCTCATCTTCCAATTGAAGTTTAAAAATTGGGCTTTCAGGTCCAAGAAGATGGCACGCTACTAGAAGGCGAGGAGCGCAGCGTAGGCAATAGCTACGTGAGCACCGGAGCCTTCGGTAGCGTGACATATTCGCCGTCGACTAAGCTACGAAGCAATGCATCGTCATCAAAGTCCAATTTTTAAACCTCATCTTCCAATTGAAGTTTAAAAATTGGGCTTTCAGGTCCAAGAAGCTTGGACGCTAGTAGAAAGCGAGGAGCGCAGCGTAGGCCAATTGCTACGTGAGCACCGCAGCTTTCGCTAGCGTTCAAGATTCGCCGTCGAATCCGCTGCGAAGCGGTGCATCGTCATCAAAGTCCAACTTTTTAAACCTCCCCTTCCAATTGAAGTTTAAAAATTGGGCTTTCAGGTCCAAGAAGCTTGGACGCTAGTAGAAAGCGAGGAGCGCAGCGTAGGCCAATTGCTACGTGAGCACCGCAGCTTTCGCTAGCGTTCAAGATTCGACGCCGACTAAGCTACAAAGCAATGCATCGTCATCAAAGTCCAATTTTTAAACATCCTCTTTAATGATGAGTCCTAGTAATGTTGCAAACTGTACTGCCTGATACCTCGACACCTTGCAGCCTTTCAAATGCTCCATCGCGACAGTCAAGGATGTGAACTCCGAGCTGCTTATATCCACCTCTTTCAGCGGTGATCCGTCAAAGCTCACTGCATCAAGCTTGCAAGCAGCAAAAACGATCTTTTTCAGCTTACAGGCATAGAAATCAGCATCCTGCAGCAGGCTGTCAGCAAACAGCACTTTTTCCAGCTTGGACTCACCAAAACTGGACAAGCTAAGGTTGCTTTGCTGCACGTTCGTATTGCCAATGCTTGATTTGGCAAGTGTAGTGCCGACTAGCTTGCAGTTGACAAATTCTACGCGGTGAATAGATGAACCGCTTAGCTTGGCGTTGGATAAATCACATTGCTCCAGCCGCACATCCAGCAAATCCAGCGAATCAATTTCGCAGCCTTGGAAATTGCAGCCCTTCAATATAACATTAGCCGCTCTAAAGCGTGAAAAGCCTTGCCCAGCAAAGTTTTGGTTAGAAAGTATTAGATCATCCAGCTCAATAGAATCGTCGACCGCCTCCTGCCAGTCAGCCTCCTGCAAATTCGAGCTTAGTTTTGGCGCATCAAGCTTCATTGTCTTGCTCCTCTCATCAGTTAAAAATCTTCATTTAAATAAACAATACTAATTATAAGCTTACCTAACTTTGATCGAAAAAACATATGTTTTTTTATGAACATGAACAAAGCTGCACCAGCGTCTTAAAACAAAAATCCCCTTGCCGCAGCTAGAGAAGCGCATGACGACGCTTCTTTATTCACTGTTTACGGCAAGGGGATGCCTATTCAACTATTGTGCTTGTTGTCAAACCTTGAACCTTCCTACAGCCTCTTTCAGCTCGTTCGCTAGCTGTTGCAGCTGCTGAGCCGAGCTTGCTACCTCCTGTACGGATGCCAGCTGCTCCTCAGAAGCCGCAGCCACCTCTTGTGAGTGTGAAGCGGAGTTGTTAGCCATCCGTTCAAGCTCCACCATTGAGGCTGCCACTTCTTCACTTCCCGCAGACATTTGCTCAGAGGCTGCAGATACTTCTTGCACCTGCTGCGATACCTGCTTAATAGATTGCAGAATAGCACGGAACGATTCACCTGAAGCATTGACCAGCTCTGTGCCAATTCTCGTTTCATTGGCAGATTGAGACAACGAGAGCGTTACATCCTGCGAACGACTGCTAATTTGCTGCAAAATTTCTGAAATCTCATCCGACGACTGCTTCGACCGCTCTGCCAGCTTGCGAATTTCATGAGCAACCACCGCAAAGCCTTGGCCATACTCACCTGCGCGAGCCGCTTCAATTGATGCATTCAGCGCCAGCAAATTGGTCTGATTGGCAACCTCGGAAATATGCGACAAAATATCTTCAATTCTACTGCTCGATTGATTCAACTCCTGCATCACTACTGCTGCGCCCGACACCTGCTGTTCAATGGTGTGCATTTGATCAACTGTTTTATTCATTACCTGTTCACCCTGAGCCGCAAGCTGTGAGGTATCGGTTGCAAGCTCAGATACCATTGAGGAGGATTCAGCAATTCGTTGTATGCCGATTGCCATTTCCGTCATCGCCCGCTGGCATTCCTGAGAGCTGACAAGCTGAGTTTCGGCGCCCGAAGCGACGTTTTGAATCGCAGTCGAAATCTCATTGGCAGCCGACTCTGTCTGACCAGCCGTTTCCTTTAAAGCAATCGAGGACTGAGACACTTCCGTTGATGTTTTCTCAATATGAATCGTAAGCTCGCGCAAGCTTGTAATCATCTCATTAAAGGCATTGCCTGCCTGTCCAATTTCATTTTCACCAGACACCGGCACCTGGACGGTCAAATCCCCGCCCGCTGCTGCTTTCGCCTGAACAACCAGTGCACGCAATGGTTTGATTGTCGCGCGTATTAACACAATTACAAGCGCAATCGCGAGGATCGACACTATAATTGCAAACGCACTATTTTGCAGAAGCAGAAGGCTCAACTGCTCCGATACTTTATCATAATCGTAATCCAGTCCCATTACTGCAATCGTATTACCACTGGCATCTTTAATCGGGGCCAGATATGCGATCCACTCGCCATACTCGTCAACGTACATATCCGTCAACCCTGCATGATTGTTGAGCGCTTTTTGATAAGCTTCAAAAAAATCAGCGTGGGCAATATAATTGGAGCCTGCAGACATTCCCAATGTCTCCATACTTTCCGATATTTGCAAGAGCTTGATTTCCGCCTGATCCTCCAGCTCGGTATAATCAGAGGACAAGTAATAAGCATTAGCAAGAAAATCATCTTCTGTCATCGCATTTAATAAGCGTTTTAATATTTCCATATCACTCTCAGGAGGAGTCTGCCCCGTCTTTAACGCTTCCCCAGCCGCTGCAATTAAGCTTGCATTCGCGAGCGCTTGCTTGTGAAGCTTGTCTCCAATCGTTGTAAATTCCTTAAACACTGCTTGCCGCTGTGCATAATACGACAATGAATTCATTAAAACGATCAGGATTACAAAAATAATTGCCAGAACCAAAGAACTGCTAAATACAAGACTTTTCTTTCTCATCCACTTCAACACTGCTGTACACCCCTCATCATCTGTGCATATACAAGCTCAAACAGAGTAATTGTACATGCAAATTGTTAGCTGCTTGCGTGAAAAGTATTAAAGATGTGTGAGGAGCTATTCGCTCTTAACACTTCAATAAAAACCAATGCTTGGTATATATCGGATATTTTGAATTTATAATGAATCCCATTATATAACATGATTCTTATGAACTATTTTTTACTACATTAAAAGAGTTCTAAAGTATTGATTAAATCTAAATCATGCCGTAATTATGCGGTTTAATTTACCGAAGATCTACTCTGTTTATTGATTGTTTACAAGTTTTTAACAACAAAAAACTGCCCTCGCGATGCATAGCCAGCATGCTAAGGCAGTTTCTTCTCGATCAATCCTATTTATAAAATGGAGCCGACAACAGCCTATAAGGTGCTGTGCAGCAGGATGTACACCGCGCATCACCAAAATAGGCGGAACAAGCATGCCCAATCACGCTGCAAGCTGTTAACCAGTTCTATCTGGTCATCATACTCATCCGCTTGGCAGCACTTTGCATAATCGGCGCATATTCTCGCATGCGCTCCTGCGTCAGTCGGCCAGACGGTCCTGATACCGCAAGCGCGGCAATAATCAACCCTTCACGGTCAAATATCGGCACGGATACAGCAGCTACACCGCTCTCCCGCTCCTCAAAGCTGACAGCATAGCCTTGCTCCAGCACCTCGCACAGCTCGCTTTGATACTTATCCATTGTAAGCTGATCGCGCAGCTGCCAGGTCGGATGCTGCCATATTTCCTGCTGCTCCTCGGGCATTGCGTAAGCGATCAAAATTTTGCTTGATGCTCCAGCATATAGGGGAAAACGAGCTCCAACCGGCGCCACTCGCCGCACAGGCTCATTGCTTTGTACCGATTGAATCCGAATCCGCTCCACACCGGAACGAACATAAATGCTCACCGTTTCGCCAAGCTGATCGCGCAAACGCTCCATTTCCTTCTGCCACATCGTGGACTGATCATTGGTTGCAGCCAAATTCGCCGACAGCTCCCAAACCATCAAGCCAAGCTGATAGCGGTCAGTAACAGGATCACGCTCAATAAATCCTTTTTCCTCCAAGGTCGCCAGCATGCGATGCACCGTGCTTTTATGCAGGCCAACCTGTTGAGCCAGCTCCGTCATAGCCCAGCTTGGACGAATCGTAAAGCAAAGCAACAGGTCAAGCGCTCTCTCCACTGAACGAACCGTTGTCTTTCCTTCATCCACGAGCATCCCTCCTAAAGCATTTCATGGTTATCATCTTATCCTTCTAGTACATGAAAGTACGTCGAAAGCTTAGGCTAATGACATTTTATCACGAGCCAAGCATAACTAACAGCACTTTGTTTCATACAATAAAACTAATTTCAAATCCACTGATATTCGTTCTCATTTAGTATACGACGATATCGTCTCAATGTACATTGCATTTTGCGCAGCTCCCCCGCAATGTTTGTGAAATGTTCCAGTTGACAGCCCAAAGCACACCGTCTAGCATTTAATATACAGGGAGCGCTAGCTGTGGCAAAAAAGCTACTTAAGTCACAGTATTCGCTAGCGTTCAAGATTCGCCGTCGACTATGCTACGAAGCGATGCATCGTCATCAAAGCCCAATATTTTGAACTACCATTCCAATAAAGGTTCAAAATACTGGGCTTTCAGGACCAAGAAGCTTGGACGCTAGTAGAAAACGAGGAGCGCAGCGTAGGCCAATTGCTACGTGAGCACCGCAGTTTTCGCTAGCGTTCAAGCTTCGCCGTCGACTAAGCTACAGAGAAGCTGCATCGTCATCAAAGCCCAGTATTTTGAACAACCGCTAAAAAGAGGTGAGTCATCATGAGCATAACTAACCAACCCCCCCTCCAATCACCTGCGACCGTACGAGTCGCGCCGAGTGTGGTTATTAAGCGCAAATCCAGGCTGACTCATTTTTCGATCGCCAGCATCGTTACCGCTATTGCCTTTTTTGGCTTAACGGTCATCGTCAGCCATGCAATTATTGCCTGGAATCTCGCCTTCCCATACGTTCCACCGCTGGAAAGCAACCCATTTGATAAAAAGCAGCTGCCCTATGAGGTTGTTGTCTTTCCAAGCCGCAGCGGTGAAACAACGGTAGATAGCTGGTATATTCCTGCTGTCTCTTCATCATCCAAAGCCGAATCAAAGCAAACGGTTATCCTCTCTCATGGCTATGGGGCCAATCGCGAGGAAAGCTGGGTGCCGATGTACGATTTGGCAGAATTATTGAATGAGCTGAATTATAACGTCATTATGTTCGATTATGGCTACGCCTCCAAACGCTATAACGCGCCAGCTACATGGGGCACTGAGGAAAAAAACCAGCTGCTGGCGACAGTAGACTATGCCAAGGAGCGCGGAGCTGAGAAAATTATTGTTTGGGGCTTTTCCATGGGCGGCGGAACCGCGCTGCAAGCGGCTCTGGAAACAGACGCCATCAATGCACTAATGCTGGATAGTTTATTTTTACCAAGTCCGGATACGCTCTATACGAATATTCAGCAATATATTGGGCTTCCCAAATATCCAACAACGGCGATCATCAGCAAGCTGCTGCCGCTCTGGACGAATCATGCTTTCTCCAATCAGCCTGCGCAAGCGGTGCTTGCCAAACAGTACGATATTCCGCTGTATATTATGCACGGCACTGCTGACAACAAGGCTGATGTGCATATTGCCGAGCAAATTGCCGGCAACCAGAAGTTAGTGCAATCTCAGCTATGGGTTGTTGAAGGCGGACAGCATGAGCTGCTATTCCGCAAGGACCCTAATTTGTATATGAAAAAAATTGCCCAGTTTTTAAGCTCAATATAAGAGTGTAGTCCCGATTCTTTCTGTAGATATTGTATAGGGAATCGGGCTTTTTTTATTTCGCCCTTTTCTAACTGACAGCTATTGGTTATAATCGTTTTAACTGCTATATGGCAATCGCCACTAAGCAGCTGAAGGAAATTAGACGAGTTAGGCTGAGATTAGTTTAGATGAGGAGAGAGTAGAAATGAGTAAAGAAAACGTTAATGAGAGCTTGTACCCACAATCGGGAGTAGCGATGACATGCCGCTCCTTTAATGAGTATTGCAGCATGTTTATGCTGGACAATGAACTGCCCAAGCACGGTCAAATTCTTGATGTGGCAGCAGGAGCTTCCTCCTTTACAGCGGAGCTCAGACAACGCGGCTATCAAGCGTTTGCCTGTGATCCACTTTATGAGCTTAGCCCAGACGCTATGCACCAGCATGGCCTGCAGGAGCTGGAGCTCGCCTCGCAAAAGCTGGCAGCCAAGCAGCACGCCTTCGTATGGAAGGACTATGCTTCGCTTGAAGCGCATGACGCGGTTCGCCACCAATCTCTGGAACAATTTATTCACCACTACCGCAAGGATAAGCAGCAGCCACCGACTGAGCAAGCAACAGCCTGCTATGTGGCGGCAAGGTTGCCGAAATTGCCATTCCCGGATCATACATTTGAGCTAGTTCTATGCAATCACTTCTTATTTCTATATCAGGAGCAATTTGACTACAGCTTTCATTTGCAGGCAATACTGGAAATGCTGCGGATTACAAAGCAAGGCGGAAAAGTGCTGCTTTATCCATTAGTCGGCTTCCGCAACGAGCTGTATCCACAGCTGGATCAGCTGCAGCAGGAGCTTGTACAAGCTGGAGCACAAGTCACACTGCGCAGCACAGCGTTTCGCTTTCTGCCTGCGGCAGACTCATTTTTGCAGGTAACTAAATAAATTTGCGAGGGATCGACATGCGTAAGCGCTATATTGCATCGGCTGCTGCCATTATACTGGTGATCGCTATCATTGCTGCAGCAATCTACTATATTCCAAAATCCGTTAAGCTTACCGTATCAGGAATCCAATATCGGCTCGGAGAAGAAAACAAGCAAATCGTGGAGCCTATAGAGGTCAACATAGACGGGCGAATCGGACGTTTATGGAATGGCGATCGCTTTTTTGAGGGAGACATCTCACTTCCACAGCTGCAGCTGCCGATTCCAGATAGTGCGAAGCTGATGAGAATTTCGCTTGGTGAAGATCACTCCGGCACTATGACCTACCATTATGTAGAGGACGGTTCTCCAAGTCTATTCAGCTTGGGAACAGTATTTTTCAGCAAGGATTTTGAAGCGTTAACGATTTTGCTGCTGGACAGAGATGAAAGTGGTGGCGGCTCATGGAATGCCCAGAACGGAGCTATGCTGTCGGCTCCGGCAGCTAACCGTGAACAAGCGCTCATCCTTTCCAATCAGCTAATGAAGCAATTTTTGCAAGGAGCCGAAGAGCTGAAGTAAATGCGCTGCGACAGAAAAAAGGCGTATCGAGGCTGGCGAAGCTCTTTAACTATGAGCTGCCAGCCTCGATACGCCTATCTATTTATAGTGGATGCTAATGCTGCATTCGTTTGTGTCATTGGTTTACGGATTTCATCCGCTTAATTCGTATAGCCGAGCTCGATCAGTTTGTCGCGCGCAACTTCACGGTCATCAAAATGCGATTTGACCGTCCCGATAATTTGGTAATTTTCATGCCCTTTGCCCGCAATCACAATAATATCCCCCTGCTGAGCATTCGCAATCGCAGCCTCGATCGCCTGCTTGCGATCTACAATCGTCGTAAAATGCTGCACACTCAAGTCGCGCGTCATATCCTCTAAAATCGCCACTGGATCTTCTGTCCGCGGATTGTCTGATGTGAAGTAAACATAGTCAGCCAGCTCGACTGCAATATTCGCCATCAAAGGTCGCTTGGTGCGATCACGATCTCCACCACAGCCAACGACGCAAATCAGCTTGTTAGGCTCTAGCTGCTTGGCGGTCGCGAGCACATTTTCCAAGCTATCCGGAGTATGCGCATAGTCGACAACAACCGCAAACGGCTGCCCCTGCTGCACCGTTTCAAAGCGGCCGGCAACGCCTTGAATGCCTTCAATCGCTGCTTTAATTTGCTCCAGTGTCAGCCCTTCCGGAATAACCGCGCTAATCGCGGCAAGCAAGTTGTACACGTTGAATTTGCCAATGAGCGTCGTGTTGATCGTAGTTGAGCCAAGCGGAGTAATTAGTGTAAAGCTGGTGCCGTCCGCGCGAATCGAAATATCCGCTGCCCGTACTTGTGCCTGCTCGCTCAAGCCATACGTGATCACCTGGGCCGAGGTCATTTTCTCGTAGGTGCTGCTCCATGGATCATCGGCATTCAGCACAGCGAAGCGCGCGTTGCCGTAATCATTGCCCAGCTGCGAAAACAGCAGTCCTTTCGCTTGCCCATAAGCCTCCATCGTCTGATGATAGTCCAAATGATCCTGTGTCAAATTCGTAAACACCGCCGTTTTGAACTGGCAGCCATGCACGCGTCCGCGATCAAGCGCATGAGAAGAAACCTCCATGACCGTGTACTCTACCTTGGCCTGCAGCATTTCGTGAAAATAGCGCTGCAAATCGTAGCACAGCGGCGTAGTCAGCTTCGCTTCCTCCTGAAAGCCTGGATAACGAATCTCAATCGTGCCAATAACACCCGTCCGATGCTGAGCATATGTCAGCAGATGCTCAATCAGATTAGTCGTTGTCGTCTTGCCATTCGTTCCCGTAACGCCAATCAGCTTCAGCTTTGCAGTAGGCGAGCCATAGAAGCGGTCTACCATAATGGACGCCGCCTTTTCCGTGCTGGGCACATGGACAAACGTAACGCCGGCTAACGGCTGCTGCTCCTGCTCCACAACAATAACCTTGGCGCCTCGCTCAATCGCTTGGGGAATATAATGGTGACCGTCCAGGTTGGCTCCCCTCGTACAAACAAACATATAGCCATCTTGAACGACGCGAGAATCGTTCGTTATTCCCGTCACATCAACCTCATGCTCGCCTAAAACGTTAGCGAATAATAATGGCTGTATTAATTCCTGCAGTTTCATATGCTCACTCCCTTAACTATCGACCTAATCTATTATACGTCAAAATGTTCCTCATTAATATAAGACGCAGTCGATAATCAAGCACTTGCAGGTGAATTGCTTCAGCTGCTTGCACTATTCGTTTAGCTCGGAAAAATATTGAGCCGCAAGCCGAATCGCCAAAATGCTGCCTGTATTCAACGAGTTGTCAAAATAGAGTATGCGCTCATTTTTCACAGCATCCAGCATGTTCCAAACAGCGAGCGATTCCTTCTCTTTTACCGCAGCTTGGGAAACCGCAATATCATGCTGCAAAATAATATAATCAGGATTCATTTCAGCAAGCGCCTCAAGCGACAGCTCTGTGCCATCCTCAGGATAGCCGTTCGGCACGCCTAAGCCGAAGCCGTGATCTGGATCATAGTAGTTTGTGTTTTTCGTACCTTGCGCACTAAAGGTAGCATTGCTTCCTACTCGCAGCAAGGCAAAGCTTTTTTGCTGGATAGCACCCATTTTATTTTGTGTCTCGGCTATAATGGCCTTCGTTTCCTCGATCAGCTGCTGTGCCTCGTTTTCCTTGCCGATAATTTGCGCGCAAAGCATTGCCGCTTCATCCCAATTGCTGCTGTAATCGATCAGTACAACCGGAGCTATTTGCTTCAGCCCCTCGTAAATTGATTCTGCATGACCAATAAAAGTAACGATTACGTCTGGCTCCGCCTCCATCACCTTTTCCAAATTAATCTCGCGCCCACTTCCCAAATCAATCACCTCGGCAGTATTGGCATAAGGCTGCAGCGTTGCATAATTTTGCAGCGCCTCCTCAGCATTGCTGGACGCGATCGGCGGTGTATCCAAAGCAAAGAAATATTCCATATACAACGCATGAAGAACCACTATTCGCTGCGGCTGCTGCTCGAGCTTAACCTCATTGCCAGCATCGTCTATAATCGTTCTTGGGTAGGCTGCCTCCGCTGGGCTTTCTTCACTAGAAGCAGCTTGTCCGTTACTAACAACTGACACTCCCTCTTGCTTCGTTTCAGGTTGATTGGAGTTGGGGTTGTTTCCTGAACAGCCCGCCAATACAAGCACTAGCAACGAGCAGACTGCTACAAGCACCATCCATTGCTTCATCGTTAAATTCCCCCTAGTAGTATCGATCTATCGCTTATTCAGCTTTTATGCTTTATCTTGCAGCGGAGCCTGCTTATCCTCACGATATAAATGCTTGATCAATTCACGATTTTTTTGAGCAAACAGCTCGTTGTGAGAGGAAACCATACCGGTTGCTTTTGCCTCCGGTTCAATAAACTGCTTTGCCTTATTAACTGCATTGGCCGCATCCTGAAATGCGCCCGCTATTAAATGCAGCTTGCCTTCATGCTCCAGCACATCCCCAGCAGCATACAGGCCTGGCACTGTCGTTTCGCTCATCGACGTTCCTGCCACTCCGTGCTCGGTCAGCTCAATGGAAAGACTGCTGTTCTTTAGCAGCTCCTTGTCCCGTTCATAGCCATGATTAACAAAAATTTCATCAATGCTTAGCTCGAAGCAATCTCCATGTTCATGATTTTGCATCATTACAGAAGCGATTCGTTCATGGTCAGGAGCAGCGATCAGCTTTATAATCGAGGTATTAAGCAAGCATTCAACCCTATTGTTGGCCAAACGGGCAACATCCGCCTCATGTCCCTTTAATGCGTCCTTGCGGTAGGTTAAATATACCTTTTTTGCAATTGGCGCCAGCTCATTTGCCCAGTCTACTGCGGAGTGGCCTCCTCCCGATATCAGCACTATTTTGTCCTTGAAGCGCTCCAAGGATTTTACGGTATAATGCAAATTAGCAACCTCATAGCGTTCAGCACCTTCAATTTCCAGCTTGACCGGATTTAAAATGCCCTTGCCTATCGCCAGCAGCACCGTTTTGGAATAGTGCCGTTCTCCTGATGCTGTAGTAATAACGAAAATTCCTTGCTCATTGCGGGAAATAGCAGTGACCTTCTCTCCAAGCACAACCGTCGGCTTGAATGTCAAGCCTTGAGCTACCATCTGCTCAATCAAATGAGCTCCGGAAAGTGGAGTCAAGCCGCCTACATCCCATATCATTTTTTCCGGATATACATGCACCTTGCCACCCAATACAGGCTGGTATTCTATAATTTTCGTTTTCATCTGACGCAAGCCGCTGTAAAATGCACCAAACAAGCCAGCAGGGCCACCGCCAATAATCGTAATATCAACATGCTGCTCCTTCAACCTTCTTCGCCTCCTATAAATCTATTTATATTCAATCAAACCTTGTTGGACTTAAGCGGCTAGACCATTCCTAAATGCTCTCGTAAAGTCGTACCCGCATATTCCTTTCTGAACAGTCCCTTTTCTGCCAGCATTGGCACAAGCTCCTCGCAAAACAGTCCCAGCGATTGCAAGGAACCGCCAGGCAAAGCAATTATGCCATCCATCGCTCCAGCTTCATACCACTCCACGATTTCAGTAAAAACCTCCTCCACAGTCCCGACAACTGTCCAATGCCCGGAGCCGATTACTTCTGGACGCGCAAGCAGCTGCTTTAACGTCGGCTGCTCTCTGGCAATTAACCGATACAGCAGCTTAGCGTGCGTCCTGCTGCGAAATGCCTGCTGGGAATCGGGCAACAGCTGCAGCAGCTCAGGCGTAACAGGCTGATCCAGCGGCATTTGTGAGCAATCAATGCCTAATATAGATTGCAGTGCAGTCAGGCGCCGTTCATCATTTAGATGCGCATGAGCCTCCTGATAAAGCTCCTCTGCTTCCTCGCTCGTCTTACCCAAGAAAAAGTAAAGCCCAGGCAAAACTCGAATCGCTTCTGGATTGCGACCATGCTTTTGGGCGCGCCGCCGCAAGTCATAACGCAGCTCAATTCCCGCTTCTTTGTCGGGGATTGAAGCGAAAATGGCATCAGCTGCATATGCGGCAAAGTCTCTCCCCGTATCCGAAGCACCCGCTTGAAACAATGGCGGAGTACCTGTAGCGTGCTCAGGAACATTAAGAGGACCAGCAACATTGAAAAACTTGCCTTGATGGCGAATCGGCTTTATCATCTCATAGCCATTCCACTGTCCTGCTTCGCGGTCAATATGCACGGCATCATAAGGAAAGCTTGACCACAGCTTGTTAACTACCTCAAGAAATTCCTGCGCCTTGGCATATCGATCTTCAGCTGCAGGCATTGCTTCCGCTGAAAAATTTTCTGATCCGGCGAGTGCAGTCACAATATTCCAGCCCGCTCTGCCACTGCTTGTCCAATGCAGCGATTGCAGCTGCCTGGCAACGACATAAGGCGGATTAAATGTAGTAGATACCGTCGTAACCAAGCCTATATGCTTCGTTGCAGCAGCAATGGACGCCATTAAAATAGTTGGATCGAGGCTGCCGCTGCCTGGCATATTGCCGCCTCTCCCCATGTTTAGCGCCAATGCGTCTGGTCTAAATACAAAATCGAGCTTTGCACGCTCTGCCTGCAACGCCAGCTCTTCATAAAAATCCCGCATATATAAACGCTCTATCCCACTATCCTTACGCAGCCAGCCATTACCTTTCAGCCATGTTGCAGACAGCGCCAAGCCAATACATAACTGCTTCTTTCGCATCAATTTTCATCGCCCTTCCTACGCTGCATAACCAATAATGATTATTATTCTCAATAAGAGATTATAGCAAGGCGCTTCTTCAAAGCATATGCACAAATCCCTAATTGGACATGAATATTTCACGAATTAAGCTTGCTGCATTGATTCATATAGTCGCTCGGAGACATGCCAAATTTTCGTTTGAAAGCTCTGCTGAAATATAACGGATTAGCATAGCCAACACTTATCGCCACATCATGCACCGCAAATTGCCCTGTTCTTAACAGCTCGCTTGCCCGCTCCAAGCGATATTGAATCAAGTAATCTATCGGATAGGCCCCCATATATTTGTGAAAATAATAAGCAAATTGCTTCTCGTTCATGCCATGCAGGGCGGCAAGCTCATGAAGCGTCATCGTATTCATATAATGACCATGAATGTAATCCGCAGCCTCACTAATCAGCTTCTGGGCAGGATCAGCCGAGCTTGCATTGTGATGGCTGCCTTTAAGGACCTGATACAGCACACCGCAAAATAGCTCCTTAACCCGCAGCATTTCGATTGCATCCGCTGCACTGGCATGCCGATGAAGCAAACGCAGCATTTCAGCAGTTCGGGAATAGCTTGACCCTTCTAACGAGAAATGATTATGGAATATTGGCTCAGCAGCAAATGCTTGCTGTGCCGCATCATCTAACTGATAAAAAACAGAATAATACTCAAAAGGAACATTGCCAAGCACCTCAGAGCCCAGCAGCATATTAGGAGCTGCGTGCAGCAGCGAGCCTGGCTGGAGCATGTAGATTGTGCCATCAACAAGCATTTTGGCCGAGCCGTTTACGACGAAAAGCATACCATGCTCGAAAGTATGAAAATTGCGCAATTGGCTTTGAGGCTGTATAACAAGCCGATAAACTCCTTTAATAAGGTATAGCCCTGTTGAGAAAAACCTGGCAACCATTTCAATATCAACCTTCACAGCTGCAAACCACCTGTCTATTAAAATGAACAACCCATCGTTTCCGCAATAATTCAATGCCTAATCCTGACCGCATCATTTCCCAGTATACTTAGAAAGGCGCTTGAAGTCTTTATTCATACTGGACTGCTTCAGCCTCCTGCTTTGCAATAAATTTTTAATATCAGAAATACTGTCATACGAAAGCTGAATGTGGAAATAATTTATATATTCTAGAACCGCAAAGGCATAGATAAAAAAAGCAATTACTAAGCTGGCTGTTGGAGTCGAAGACTGCCACTTTATTAGGTCAAACATAAATGCGAGACCTGAAAGTATAATTAAGGCCAAATTCAGTGATTTTAGACGATGCAGCTGCCGAACGATTTTAATCGGGGTAGCTATTGTATGCTCTTCTCTCAGTCGTTTTATCTTGGAATGCCAGTACATTGAACCTTGAAGTAAAAGCAGTTCCAACAGGATAAAAGATGTCCAAAAAGAAAATAAGGCATATAGCCGGAGACTGGGATACACGTAACTCGCATAACAAGCAACAAAAATAAAACTGATCGCGGCAAATAATTCACCCGAGTGCAAATAAGATAGCCGTTTTTCTATTCTCTTCCTCAACTTCGCTGCCACTTTCCTCTCTATTCTAATTAGGCCACGATTAACGCCTTAACGATTGCTTCTATTTTATCAAAAATACAGTTCCCTTAAAGCAAAATGCGAAAAAAGCCCTTGATCAAGGACTTTGGGGAGATGGTTGCATTGGGGGATGGGCTCCATTGAAGATCGTATTATGATTCTAAATACGAGTAGTTTCAATCTAGGCAGCAGCATGGAGTGCGACTATAACAAGACAGTTTGTGAGTTACAAGCAGAGTTACTTTCAATCCACGCACTCGCATGGAGTGCGACCGTATAACGTTTTTGGAGTGCTACGATAAAAATGCAGTCGCAAAACCCCCTCATATGAAATAGAATGAAAGCTGACGAGGGAGTTGAGCACGAATGAAAAGATATGACAAAGCATTTAAAGAAGAAGCCGTAAGATTAAG
>NZ_BOSE01000010.1 GCF_018403185.1 Paenibacillus montaniterrae | reverse complement strand
CAATGTTGACCGACGGGGCGGCAACATTGATGGCAGTTCTTACTCGTTGTTCAGTTTTCAAGGATCAATTTCTTTTCCCTCGTCACCAGCAATCTCTCGCGGCGACAAGAAATAATATATCATAGGGCTCGCCCATTGCGCAACCCCCTTTTTAAACTTTTTTTATTTTTATTTAAAAAATGATTTCCAATGCAAAAGGTATCTCCAGAATGTCCACATTCCACAAAGGAATAGAAAGTCCTGGCGATACCTTTTTTATCTGCCTTATCCATGATTAGTTATACCCGCAACGGCTTGCTACGCTATACAATAAACTGCTGCACGCCAAGCAGCAAAGCTAGCCCGGGAACGCCAAGCACGGCAGCAGTCCCTATCGTAAGTGGATTAATTGGCAATGCGTAAGCCTGTGTAAACTCCAAATAATTCAATAAAAATAAGGCCGTCGCTGCAAATATCCAGTGAACAATTACTTTTTTCAAGCTAATGCGCGAGAGCGGCCGTCGCAGCAGAACGAACAACAATGCTAATGTAGAAGCTGCGAAAACAATGAGCCAAACCAGCTTCATATTACAAACCCCCGAATCTTTGTCCAGTCGACATCCATTGCTCTCGCTTTATTCAGCAGCATACGATAGCGCTGTTCTGCAGCAAGCTGTTTTAATATAGCCCACTCAACCTCGTCATTGCCTTTTGCATAATGAAACATTTGCTCTGTCGCCCTTTTATCAGCCAGCGCTTGCTTGATTTCCTGACGCAGCTTGTCCATTTCGCGTCTTTTCAGTATCGAATAGCTCCTATCTTCCGCTTTAACTCCTTGATCCCTATGCCATCTTCCCATTATGTCTCGCAACATCCGTAACGCCTCCTTGCATGAACTTTCTTGTTACATATGTATGTCCAAGCATGCAAATTAGAACAACAAATTGGTTTAGCAGGGCTTCGAGCCAGCAATATCCATCCGAGCTCAAAAAAAGGGTCCGCCTAGCTCACAAGCTAGACAGACCCTTTAACCTTATGCGACACGCAACATATTAATCACTTAATATTTAATGCCATTCATATGAAATTATAATAATTCACGTCTTCCTTCAAGCGCTTTGGATAAGGTGACTTCATCAGCATATTCCAAATCTCCCCCTACAGGCAGGCCATGGGCGATTCGCGTCACCTTTAAACCAAATGGTTTGACAAGTCGGGAAATGTACATAGCTGTCGCTTCGCCTTCAATATTGGGGTTCGTCGCTAAAATGAGCTCCTGAACAGTATCATCGCCCAGCCTCTTTAATAATTCAGCTATGCGAATCTGGTCAGGACCAATTCCTTCCATTGGAGAAATTGCCCCTTGCAGCACATGATAGTAGCCGTCAAATTCCTTTGTACGCTCCATTGCAATTAAATCCTTTGATTCCTGTACAACGCAAATCACTTCAGCATTTCTGCTTTTATCTTGACAAATGCGGCAAGGATCGGTATCCGTAATATTGCAGCATACAGAGCAGTAAAACAAATTGCGTTTGACGCTAACTAGCGCTTTGGCAAAATCAATAACCTCATCTTCCTTCATCCGCAGCACATGAAACGCAAGGCGTGCAGCTGTCTTAGGACCAATCCCAGGCAAACGAGTAAATGAATCAATCAATTTGGCAATAGGCTCTGGGTAATGCACGTTGTAGGTACAGCTCCTTTCGAATAGCTAGAGCTATCCTATCTATCCGCCATGTGGAATATTAGAACAAGCCTGGAATTTTCATACCGCCTGTGTATTTACCCATATCCGCATTGGCCAGCTCTTCTGCTTTGTTAATGGCATCATTAACAGCAGTAAGCACAAGATCCTGCAGCATTTCGATATCATCCGGATCTACTACCTCTGGCTTGATTTCAATGCTAAGCACTTTTTTATGTCCATTCGCTACGACGGTAACGACACCGCCACCCGCGCTGCCTTCAACTGTTTTTTGCTCCAGCTCTTCCTGTGCCTTAAGCATTTGCGCTTGCATCTTTTTAACTTGCTTCATCATTTGATTCATATTGTTCATTTTTCTTCACCTCATAAAAATTTATTCTTTGACAACAACTAGCTCCTCACCGAACAGCTTATATGCCTCTTCGATCCATTCAGGCTGATTATTGCCATTCTGATTATTGCCTATATTGGCTTCTGGCCCAGCAATATGCTCAGGCTCCAGCTCAAGCGACTCTACTGCCGGCTCTTGATTGCCGTCAACCGCTGCTTGCCAATCCTTCAGCATTACTGTGACCAATTGATACGGACGGTTCATTACTTCCGAGGCCACCTGCTCAATAATTTCACGATGAGAAGGGCGCTCGGTCATTTCGCGATGCATATCATTTTTGAAGGTAAGCAGCAGCTGTCCCTCAACAGCAGCAACCAGCTCACTGTCCTTCAGCCATGCCTGCACCGTTACTTTGCGATCCTTGACCCGCATCATAATGTCGCCCCACTTCATGCGGGCTTCTTGCGTCTCCTGCCCCTGCAGTGCTGAAATAAAGCGGTCCAGCTTAACTTTGGGACGATTGATTCCGCTTGCAGCAAAGCTTCGCCGCGGCGCTTGCCGCTCTTGCTGCTGCTGTGCCGGAGCAGCGACAATCCCTTGCTTTAACAGCTTGGCCAGTTGGCTCTCCAGCTGCTGCACCTGCTGACGAAGCTGAGCAATCTCCTCAGAGCCCGCTTCAGCAGCGCGCTGAGCACCACCATCACTTGAAGCACATAGCTTTAATAGCGCTACTTCGAGCAAGGTTTGCGGCTGTGCGGCATGCTTAAGCTCCTGCTGATAATGATTGAGAATTTCAATCATTCGAAACAGCTCGTCAGCCGAGTAAGCTGAAGCCATCGCGCGAAAGCGTTCAGCATCGACAATCCGTTCAGTCGCAGTATCTCCGCCATTTGCTAGCTTGAGCACTAACAAATCACGGAAATAATACATTAGGTTTTCCAGGCATTTGTCCGGGCTTTTGCCAGCCTGCATCAAGCTTTCTACAAGAGACAGCATTGAGGCGGCATTTTTATGCTGTATCGCCTCTGCCAGCTCGTAAAATTGCTCAGCAGCAATTCCGCCAGTGACATCAACTGCAGCTTCAAGGGTAATTTGCCGATTGGCGAAAGCCGAGGTTTGCTCCAGCAAGCTGATTGCATCACGCATTCCACCTTCAGACAGACGAGCAATATACGATAGAGCCTCGTCTGTCGCTTCAATGCCTTCCTCCTGGCAAATCTCGCGCAAACGAGCTACCTGCTCCTCTGTAGATACCTGCCTAAAATCAAAGCGCTGACAACGAGAGATAATCGTAGCAGGCAGCTTGTGCGGCTCGGTAGTTGCTAAAATAAAAATAACGTGTGCGGGCGGCTCCTCCAGCGTCTTCAGCAAAGCATTAAAAGCCTCCGCTGTGAGCATGTGAACCTCGTCAATAATGTATACCTTATACCGCACTTCTGTTGGCGCATAGCGTACCTTATCGCGAATATCTCTTATTTCATCAATACCACGGTTGGATGCTGCATCAATTTCTACTACATCCATAATATGTCCTTCAGTAATTCCAATGCAAGTTGCACATGCATTACATGGCTCAATCGCTGGACCGTGCATACAGTTTACAGCTTTAGCCAACACTTTGGCAGTCGTAGTTTTTCCAGTACCGCGAGGACCATTGAACAAATAAGCATGTGACACACGCTGTTCACGTATCGCATTTTGTAGCGTCTGTATAATATGCTGTTGTCCGACCATATCCTTGAACATCTGCGGACGCCAAGAACGATATAGAGCTATATGTGACACGTTACGATCTCCCTTGCTTCTGGTTCAATAGCGAATGCTATTGCGCCATTTTATTATACTACATGTTGTTAATGTACGCGAAGTGACATTTTCGATTAGTGCAATTTGGTTAAATAATAGCAAAATACCTGCCCAGACAAGCAGCGCTTGCACCCGGGCAGGTAGTATGAACTTTACTATGATCATTATGTAGGAACCGTGCACCTATCGTCGATAGAAACGATCCGAGCGACCTTCCTGCTGCATAGCTCGAGCAAGGCACTCCCTCGGCACATGAACTAACTTACTTATGGCTGCTTCCTTCCGGACCTGACCAGGTTCATAAGCGTCCATTGCGAAGGACCCCACTGTCAACACTACTTGCAGACGTCAAACCTCACATCGACAACACCTAAGATAGGAATTCAACCTCGCTATAGCGGATTGCGAGTTACAGGGCACCGCTACCTCCCCATCTAGCACGGCAAGAAACAGTATATTACAATATGACTAAAAGTGCAACCTTTCATCTGTTGTTACATATATTTGGCTAGCTTGAACCAGGATAAAAGCCCGCCAAATATGCTGGCTTGTCCAACAACAAAAAGCCTTTAGCTCATCATAGAGGACTAAAGGCTTTTTTATGTCGCCCGATTCAGGCACACTTACGAAATCTATTACATTCCGTATTTCTTTTTGAAACGATCTACACGGCCGCCCGCGTCTACAAACTTTTGCTTACCAGTGAAAAATGGATGACATGCGGAACAGATCTCTACACGAATGTTCTGTTTAACAGAACCTGTTTCGAACGTGTTGCCACAAGCGCAAGTAGCTGTAACGGCGTTGTATGTCGGATGAATACCTTGTTTCATCTCGTTCACCTCTTTCTGCCCTGGATCTCATGCGGACCAGAGTTATATGCACATAAAAATATATTAACAGAACGGTCATGCAATTGCAATGAAAAAGATGAGCCGCTTATTTCCTTCTAAACTGTGCTGGCGGTACATGGGAATAAGAGCCAATAACGACATCAGGCAGCTCCTCGCGGAAAATTTGCAGCATTTGCTTCATGCCATAAATTTCGCCTTGTGCCTTCGGAATAAGGCTGAGATAGCTCTCCGGATCAATATTCAAATTCCGCATCTGAATAAGCTTAAGCTTTGTTCGCTTGCAGAAATCAATCATCGCCTCCATCTCTTCCTCACGATCTGTAACACCCGGGAAGATCAAGTAGTTGATAGAGGTATAAACCCCTTGCTCCGCAGCATAAATAAGCGATTTTTCCACATTTTTCAGCGTATAGCCGCGCGGACGATAGTAAGCGTTATAATGCTCCTCGATTGCGCTAATGGTACTTACGCGCATTAAATCAAGGCCCGCATCGACGATTGCCCGAATAAAATCAGTCAAGCCTGCATTGGTATTAATATTAATATAGCCCATCTGAGTCTGACTGCGTACCTGCTTCATCGCTTCCACGATTATTTTAACCTGTGTGCTCGGCTCGCCCTCACAGCCTTGTCCAAAGCTGATAATCGAATCCGGATGCTTGAGATGCTCCAACATAACCTGGGCAACCTCCTCAACGCTTGGACGAAAGTTCATCCGCGTCTGGGGAGCCGGAAAGCCGCTATCATCCGGCTGCTCGGAAATGCAGCCAAAACAGCCCGCGTTGCAGGAATAGGATACGGGCACGCCGCCTTCCCAACGATTGAGAAAGGTATTGGAAGCCGTCAAGCATTCATACCCCAACGCACAGTTGGACAAATGCTGATACAGCCGATTTTCAGGATAAGTCGTAAGCAAGCGATCGACTTCCAGCTTCAGCTCCTGGCGATCGCAATTTTCGGGATCCCATTTCTCAGGATCATCGCATTGCTCTGCTGTGACATAAAACTGGTCATCCTTCCATACAACAGCTGTGTAGCCGAATAACGGAAGCTTCTCGTTCGGGTCGGATTTTACATACGCTGGCACATTCAAGCGAGTATAGCCTTGCGGCAGCAGCGCGCCGACAGCTTGCACATCATCCTCAACAACCTGCATCTCACCCGTCTCAGGGTCAAGCGCAATCGGCTTGCTGAAGGGCAGGCTTACCAGTGTAGCGCCATCCGGCAACGGAATCAGCTCATCCTCCATAATTTCAACGATCATATCACCGCTGCGAGCTAACCCGACATAATAGGGATGATCATATACATTTCCTTGCTTATCTGCATATACGAGATTCATGTTGCCCTCCTAAACATCCACCGCAAATATGCATGGCAGCGGCAGACGGCATTTAAACAACAACCATCAGAAGAGGCATGTCGGCATATGCCCGTTCGTTCAAAGCGACTACTTCGTTGAATGAGTCGATGATGTTGTTTTTGTTGTTGTTGTCGTTTTGCGTGCAGTCGTTGTAGTTGGCCGCTTCAAAGCCGTAGCATCTGTCTTTTTCAAGCTTTCTACTTTAGGGCCGTCAGAGGATACATCCAATGACATTAAAAACTGCTCGTTGTTTTCCGAGTCTCTCATCTTCTTCAAAAATTGATCGACAAACTCGAAGGAGTCGTTCATATTTTTACGAATCGCCCACACTTTATCCAGCTCTTCCTGGGTAAGCAGCATCTCCTCACGACGCGTGCCTGAACGACGAATATCGATTGCAGGGAATATACGGCGCTCCGCCAGCTTGCGATCCAAATGAAGCTCCATATTGCCCGTGCCTTTAAATTCCTCGTAAATGATATCGTCCATACGAGAGCCCGTCTCAATCAAGGCTGTTGCTAGAATCGTTAAGCTGCCGCCTTCCTCGACGTTGCGCGCCGAGCCGAAAAAGCGCTTCGGACGGTGAAACGCCGCTGGATCAATTCCACCGCTAAGCGTACGTCCAGATGGAGGCACATGCAGGTTGAACGCTCTTGCGAGCCTCGTAATACTATCAAGCAAAATAACGACATCCTTTTTATGCTCGACAAGACGAAGCGCTCGTTCAAGCACAAGTTCAGCTACCTTAATATGATTTTCAGGCAGCTCATCAAAGGTAGAAGCAACTACTTCACCTTTTACAGAACGCTGCATATCTGTAACTTCTTCTGGACGCTCGTCAATAAGCAATATAAAAAGCTCGATATCTGGATGGTTGGTTGAAATACTGTTGGCAATTTCTTTTAAGAGTAGTGTTTTACCTGCTTTTGGAGGAGCCACAATGAGTCCGCGCTGTCCGAGGCCTACAGGGGCAAGCAAATCCATAATCCGCGTGGAAAGATTACTCTTTTTCGTTTCCAGCACTAGCTTCTTCTCCGGATAGAGAGGTGTAAGCGCAGGGAAGTGCAACCGTTCTGCCGCGGTTTCCGGACTTTCACCGTTAACTGCATTTACTTGAAGCAATCCGTAATAGCGTTCAGATTCTTTAGGCAATCTGCATTTACCTGAAACCAGGTCGCCATTGCGCAAGTCAAACTTTTTAATTTGCGAGGCTGAAATATAAATATCTTCTTTACTTGGCAAGTAATTGATAGGACGCAAGAATCCATAGCCGTCTGGCAATACTTCCAGTATGCCTTCCATAAATAAAAAACCGCTCTTCTCTGCCTGAGCTCGAAGAATTGCAAAAATAAGTTCCTTTTTCTTTAATTGACCATAATAAGGAATCTGGTATTGTTTTGCGAGCTTATACAGCTCCGTCAACTTCATGTTCTCCAAATCCGCAATTTGAAGATCTGACATGCTCTCACCACTTTATAATAAAATATAAAACTTGTTACTGCTGTTTAAATAGCATTGCCCGAATCTATGAAATCTATTCGGGCAATACCAATTCAAGCTAGATTAATCGTGCTCGCGCCATACGTCTGCACCCAGATTTCTTAAATTTTCTACGAGCCGATCATAGCCGCGATCAATATACTCTACATTAGTTATTTCGGTAACTTCATCCTGAACTGTTAGTGCCGCCACGACAAGTGCAGCACCCGCGCGCAAATCAGCCGCCTTTACCTTGGCTGCAGACAGCTTTCCGCCTTCGATGATCGCTGTACGGCCCTCTACGCGAATGTTAGCGCCCATAAGCGTCAGCTCCGGCACATGCTTAAAGCGCGTGCCATACACATAATCCGACAGCAGGCTCGTCCCTTGCGCACAAGTGAGCAGCGAAGTCATCGGCGACTGCAAATCAGTTGGAAAGCCCGGGTAGACTAGCGCCTTGACATCGACAGCATTGTAGGACGGCTTGCCGATAATGCGAATCGACTCATCGTACTCCTGTACCTCAACGCCCATCTCTTCGAGCTTGGCTGTCAAAGCCTCAAGATGCTTCGGGATCACATTATCTACCAATACATTGCCGCGAGTTGCAGCAGCCATAATCATATAAGTGCCTGCTTGAATTCGATCTGAAATAATAGAATGACGACAGCCTTTCATTTCCTTAACGCCTTCAATACGAATCGTTTCAGTTCCTGCGCCTTTTATTTTAGCGCCCATTGCTGTTAAAAGTGTAGCAACATCAACGATTTCAGGCTCCTTGGCAGCATTTTCAATGACGGTTACGCCATCTGCTCGCGATGCAGCCAGCATAATATTAATTGTAGCACCGACACTTGCTACATCCAGGTAAATTTTAGCGCCGCGAAGCTGCTTTGCCCTGATATGTAGCGCGCCCTGCTCATTGGTTACGACTGCGCCAAGCGCCTCGAAGCCTTTAATATGCTGATCAATTGGCCGGGGCTCAAAATTACAGCCACCAGGCATGCCAATTGTTGCTTCCCCAAAGCGCCCTAGCAGCGCTCCCATCAAATAATACGATGCACGCAGCTTTTTTACTTTGCCATTGGGCATCGGCTTGGATACAAGCTGTGATGGATCAATGCGAATCTCATCATCTCGGCGCTTAACCTTGGCGCCTAACTCTTCTAATAGTTCACTATAAATCGCAACATCGCTAATATTCGGCAGGTTGTCAAGAATTACCTCTGTATCAGCCAGTACTGCGGCAGGCAGTAGAGCAATCGCGCTGTTTTTGGCACCGCTAATGGTTACCGTTCCATGTAGTGGCTTTCCGCCGCGTATCATTAATTTCTCCATTAATCTATTGGTCCTCCCGTTAGCCTGGAAGTCAACATAGTAAAAACCGCCATAAAGCGTGCTCCACGGTCAACTTAACGAGACGAATGAGGCAGCGCGCTGACAATAGGCGGTTTACATGTATCCCTTGTCCTTGTTTCTATTACACATATATCTATCGAAAAATAGTCTATTATTTCGCTCTATTTTATTTCAACGATATTATAGCATAGTGTGTTGCGATTTCCTACCGCTTGTTGTCCCAAAATGACAAAAGCATCGCTACGATCAATGTAGCGACGCTTCTCACCATGACCTTTCAGCTATTCAAGAATTCAGCTTGCTTCGTCCGCTTAGCTGATAATTTACTTCCAGACGAAGCTCATCGATGTCGAACGGTTTCGTGAAATGCTTGACTGCACCCAACTCTGTCGCTTGATTGATCATATCAAGCTCCCCGTATGCTGTCATCATAATGACAGTAATGGTCGGGTCGAACAATTTGATATGCTTGAGTATTTCCAAGCCATCCATTCCAGGTATTTTCATGTCCAACAGCACTAGATCCGGGCGCTCATTGCGTACAATCTCCAAAGCCATCCTGCCGTTGGAGGCTTGATAGGTCTGATAGCCTTCACTATTAAATACTTCCATCAGAAGAAGTCTGATTCCGTTCTGATCATCGACGATGAGTACTCTTTGCTTTTCCAAACAAATTCTACCCCCTAAGCTTGCACAGCCCGTGTACCACTAAGTGGCTATAATACGAAACACGTTATAATAAGTGTATTCGCTGCCCAATGGTAGAATCCTTCTTAAATGGAAATTACTCTTGAATTTTAAATAATTACTGCTGATTTAACGAAGCCTCTACAAATCGGTGGAAAAGTCGCTGAGGACGATTCGGTCTTGATGTAAATTCCGGATGGAATTGCACAGCTAGAAACCAAGGATGATCCTTCACTTCAACCATCTCGACAAGACGACCATCTGGAGATGTTCCGGAAATGACTAGCCCTGCTTCCTCGAGTGCTTCACGATACTCATTGTTGAATTCGTAGCGATGGCGATGACGCTCGTATACAAGCTCTTCATTATAAGCAGTAAAAGCATTGGTGCCTTCCATCACTTTGCACGGATACAAGCCCAAACGCATTGTTCCGCCCATATCAGCAATATCCTTTTGGTCCGGCAGCAAATCAATGACCGGATAAGGCGTTGATGCGTTAATTTCCGAGCTGTTCGCACCGGACAAGCCAAGTACATTGCGAGCAAATTCGATGACCGCTACCTGCATGCCAAGGCAAATGCCAAAGAAAGGAACCTTCTGTTCACGCGCATGGCGAATCGCAGTAATTTTCCCTTCGATTCCTCTGTCGCCGAAGCCGCCAGGCACAAGAATGCCGTCTACGCCGTTCAGCAGGTCAGCAACGTTGTTATCGTTAACTTCCTCTGCATCAACCCAGCGAATCGACACATCGGCATCAAGCGCTATTCCAGCGTGGCGCAGCGCCTCTGCAATACTTAGATAAGCGTCATGCAGCGCAACATATTTGCCGACAATCGCAATCTCTACATTGTTTTTAAGCGATTTTACACGCTCAACCATAGCAGTCCATTCCGTCATATCAGCTTGTGGAGCCTGGATTTTCAAATGATCAAGCACGATTTGATCGAGCCCCTGAGCCTGCAGCATCAATGGAACCTCATAAAGAGTTGAAGCATCGAGACATTCAACAACTGCATTCGCATCAATATCACAGAAAAGCCCGATTTTACGCTTAAGATCTTCCGCTAGCGGATATTCTGAACGGCATACAATTACATTTGGCTGAATGCCGATTGAACGCAGCTCTTTTACGCTGTGCTGGGTCGGTTTTGTTTTCACTTCGCCAGCCGCTTTAATATATGGAATCAAGGTAACGTGCACGTACATAACATTGTCGCGACCAATATCGCTCTTAATTTGACGAATTGCTTCTAGGAAAGGCAGGCTTTCGATATCGCCCACAGTGCCGCCGATTTCAGTAATGACGACATCTGCACCCGTTTCTTTGCCAGCACGGAAGACACGCTCTTTAATTTCATTCGTAATATGAGGAATAACCTGTACCGTTCCACCCAAATAATCACCACGACGCTCCTTCGTAATGACATTGGAATAGATTTTCCCTGTAGTTACGTTGCTGTTTTTCGATAAGTTAATGTCAATAAAACGCTCATAGTGACCAAGGTCAAGGTCAGTTTCCGCGCCATCATCTGTTACGAAAACCTCACCATGCTGGTATGGACTCATTGTTCCCGGATCCACATTAATATAAGGATCAAATTTTTGAATCGTAACCTTGAGTCCTCTATTTTTAAGCAGCCTGCCCAGAGAAGCGGCAGTAATCCCTTTTCCTAATGACGAAACAACGCCACCCGTTACAAAAATATATTTGGTCACTGTGATAATACCCTCCATGCTTTCATTATGTTTTAGCTTTTCCCAAATGCAAAAAAATCAAGCCAAACAAAAAAAGTGACACCCGTAGCACGGGGGCACTTTTCTCATTTGGTATATAAATGAACGAATAATATGTTAAGCTGTTTCTTTAGCCCATAGGATAGTTTACTCTGCCCTATAGCTTGTGTCAAGCCTATCTGCGAACAAGTCACACAATCGAAAAGTTTTATTGCTGAAGTCAATCAACAGGGATGGAAAGCTACTTTTCTTCCTCTTCCTCGAAGTCCTCGTATTCTTCCTCTTCTACCTCTTCAAGCGAAAGATCTTCCTCTTCCAGCTCATCCTCGTCAATTTCTTCTTCATCAATTTCCACATCGTCTTCGACTTCTGCGTCTTCATCACTGAATACTTCATCATCGTCGTAGCCATCGAAGCCGTCTTCTTCGCTGTCATATGTTTCCTCTTCGTCTACATACAACTCATCGTCTTCATCGAGATCATCATCATCGTTAATGATGCGAGTACGCTTTGTATTGCCAACCGGATCCTCAGCACGCTCTACTGGATACCAGCGTTTCAAGCCCCATACATTGTTGCCGACACAAGCAAAGCGGCCGTCAATGTTAATTTCCGTATAGACTTGCGCTATAAACTGGTTAAGATCTTCTGCGCCAACACCGCGAATTTTGGCAACCTCCATAATGAGATCACGGTAGTAGTATGGAGTATTCGCAGACTTCAATACCTCAAAAGCCAGATCAACCAAAGGCATTTCACGAATTCGCTCCGGATCTAGTTTCAAAGTGATACCGCTCATCCTGACACATCCTCTCTTGCTAACTGAATAAGTTAAACATCGTCATCGTAGTAACATTAGTCAAACTATAGTAAACATTATTTCCTATAAAAATGCAAGTTGTATCATGGAGATGAAAATATTTTTTTGAAAGATCCGGCAATCACACAAAAGCGGCAGGAAAATTCCTGCCGCCTTGACTGTATCCTTTTGCCAGCGTCTGGCCCGATCTGGCAAAGTATAGGAGCTTGCTGCTCTTCCTTTATGTTATGAAACGATCAATAAAATGACACGGCTATCTGCCTAATCTTTGCAAAAAAGGCAGCTGCATATACACGCTTTGCCTGCCCCTCATACAATAAGTGAACATTGTACTGAGGAGGATTACTATGCCATGAGAACAGATATGCAAGATGAATCGAAGATTCAGCTTCAAACCTCCGCAATCAATAGTAAATTAGTTCATAATGGCATTCCCTGGGGAGTTGAAAAAATAAACGCTCCGCAGGCATGGCAGTATACGACTGGGCGCAATGTTAAAATCGGTGTCATTGATACAGGCATCGATTTTCATCACCCTGCATTAAATGGATCTATTTTGCCTGGCATTAATTTCGTAGAGCGCAATCGCCCGCCGATCGACGACAACGGACATGGCACACATATTTCAGGGACGATTGCAGCCTCTAATCCAAATCACGGCATGATTGGAGTTGCTCCACACGCAATGATCGTGCCGGTCAAAGCTTTCGATCAGCAGGGAAGCGCCTATGTATCCGACATCGCGCATGCAATTGATTGGTGCGTCCGCAACAAAGTTAATGTCATTAATATGAGCTTTGGCATGCGAACAAAAAGCAAATCGATGCTTAGCGCCGTTAATCGCGCCTACCAAAAAGGCGTGATCGTGATCGCTTCTTCAGGCAATGACAGCAAGCGAAAAGCGATTGACTATCCTGCCCGCTACACCAACACCGTAGCCGTCGGCGCCACCAATTCATTTCGAAAAATTGCCCCCTTCAGCAATCGAGGTATATATATTGACATCTATGCACCAGGAGACCGAATCGTGTCAGCATGGCTCAACAACAGCTATAATGAAATGAACGGCACCAGCATGGCTACCTCGCATGTAAGCGGCGCGATAGCCTTATTGCTCGAGCTCTACCCTTCGCTGCGTCCTAGCGAAATTAAAGCCGTTCTAAGGCGTTCTATGCAGCCGTTAAAGTACGCTAAAGCTCGCAAGGCAGGCGAGCTGGATGTAATGAAGATGCTGTATGCTGCTAAAGAGCTGTATGGTTAAGCTGATTAACAACTAAAAGGCTATCGTCCGCGGACGATAGCCTTTGCTGCTACAGATGCTTCAACCATATTACTGCTGCTCTGCTCCGTCTTCTGTCGCATCCGGCTGCTTGTGCATTTGCTCTGGCGCTGATACGCCAATTAGCGTTAACGCATTAACAAGCGTCGTTTTAACAGCTAGCAAAAGCAGCACACGAGCATCGGTCAGCTCTTTATTGTCAGTTAAAACCTTTTCAGCGCGATAGTAGCTGTGGAATTCAGCCGCCAGCTCATATACGTAGCGCACAATGCGATGCGGAGCAAAATTAGCCGCCGCTTCGCTAATTTCCTGCGGGAATTGTCCCAGCTTGCGCAGCAAATCATACTCCTGTTCAACAGCAAGGACGTCCAGCTTCACATTTGCCGGGCTAGGAATTGCAATTCCTTGCTCCTGTGCTTGACGCAGCACGCTGCAAATACGCGCATGTGCATATTGAACGTAAAACACCGGATTTTCGTTCGAGGTGGCAACAGCCAAATCCATGTCAAAATCAAGATGCGAGTCCATGCTGCGCGAGGTGAAGTTGTAGCGAATTGCGTCTACGCCTACCTCGTCCATCAAGTCCTGCATCGTTACTGCCTTACCGGTACGCTTGGACATCTTTACTTTCTCGCCGTTTTGGAACAGGCTGACCATTTGCGCAATGAGCACAGTAAGCTTCTCAGGATCGTTGCCGAGCGCCTCCATAGCTGCCTTCATACGCGGGATATAGCCGTGATGATCGGCTCCCCAAATATTGATCATGCGGTCATAGCCGCGGCTGTACTTGTCCAGATGATAAGCGATATCAGGCGTCAAATACGTATAGGAGCCGTCGTTTTTAATAAGCACGCGGTTTTTATCATCGCCAAATTGCGTCGTGTTCAGCCATGTCGCGCCTTCCTCCTCATATACATGCCCCGAAGCCTTCAGCTTCTCCAGCGCCGCTGTAACCTTGCCGTCCTCATACAACGAAGTTTCGCTGTACCAAATATTAAAGCCGACACGGAAACGCTCAAGATCACGCTTAATTTTATCCAGCTCGCGCTCCAGCCCATAGCTGCGATAAAAAGCGAACTTTTCCTTATCCTCAAGCTGCAGCAGCGAGTCGCCTTTTTCTGCTACTAGCGCTTTAGCAAAGCCTATAATGTCGTCTCCATAGTAGCCATCCTCAGGCATCGCCGCATCCTGGCCCAGCTCCTGCAAATAGCGTGCTTCGATTGATAGCGCAAGGTTTTCAATCTGCTTGCCTGCATCATTAATATAATATTCGCGTGTTACCTCATAGCCGGCAAAATCGAGCACATTGCACAAGGCATCGCCAACTGCTGCACCACGTGCATGCCCCAAATGCAGGTTGCCGGTCGGATTAGCGCTGACGAACTCAACCTCAACGCGCTTGCCCTTGCCATCCTCGACTCGCCCATAGCGATCATTGCTGCTTAGCACCTCGTCAATGACCCCATATAAATAGCGATTGTCCATACGGAAGTTAATAAAGCCTGGCCCGGCAATTTCCGCACTTTGAACCGACGCTGCTTCCAGATCGAGATTCTCAATAATCGCCTCGGCAATTAGACGAGGATTTTTTTTGGCGATCTTTGTCAGCTGCATCGCAGCATTGGTAGCCAGATCACCATGAGCTTTGTCCTTCGGCACTTCAAGCACAATCGAAGGCAGCTGTCCCTCTTCTACAAGTCCCGCCTTCAACACAGCACTTGCAATTGCATCCTTCAGCGCCGTATAGGTACGCTCCAACACATAGCTTGTCATTACTTTGTTGCCTCCTTTAATAATAAACGAAGTTTGAACCTTCCTGTCGCCTGCTCGCCAACAAACAAGTCATATTCCCAAATGAGCGAAAACGGCAGCTTGCTCGGCAAGCCCAGCACGACTTGATCATATTGATCGCGAATAGCAAGCTGATGCGTATAAGCCTGCAGCTCCAGCTTTACAATGCGATTGTCGTAATAGCCTTGCCGCCGCTCGTGCATACGGTAAATTTGCTCCGACTCCAGCGCTCCCTTGCGCATCACCTTCAGCTCCGATGGCTCATAGCGCAGCAGATGCCTGATCGTCCCCGCTTCAGTCTGCTCCTCATACGTTATGTAAAAGGCTTTCCCTTTTATATACCATTCCCCTGCCATTTGCTGTGAAACCTTCTCGTTGTCCTGCGTGCTGTCAAATTCGATCCATACATGCTGCTTGTGATTCATACCGGAATCTCCATATCCTTACTCAATTATATGTATAACTATATACAGGAACCATAGCAATTTCAATGTTCCTGCTTCTATTTATTGCAGCTTGCAGAAGTTGGCATTGTGCCGATCAACAAATATTAAGGCTGTCCAAGTCAGCTGGCGGCAGCCAACAGCTTGAACAGCCTGGTTCATTCACTATCTAGTTTTTGAAGCTCTTGCAAGCTATTCCACATACCAAGTGCGCAGCTGCTGCAGCTCAACCTCTGTGAAGCCCAACGTCTGCTGCCAGTAAAGCTCAAAGCCGCCGAAGCGCTGGTCGATTTCATCCATTGCCGCTGCGATATAAGCTTCTCTCGCTTCCATTAATGCCTGAATGATGGCAGGCGACATTTGCTTCATCATCTCAAGCTGGCTGTCGTTGGCTTGCAGCAGCCCTTTCGTATTCAAATATACATTGGTCAACGCATAGTCCTGCTTGATTTGCTCAAGCGGCACGCCCAGCGCTCGCAAAATAAATGCGCCGATAAAGCCTGTGCGGTCCTTGCCAGCCATACAATGAAACAAAAACGGTTTGCCTTCAAGCGACAGCCAGCGCTTCACAAAGCTTCTAATCACCTCAATACGATGCGCCATTTGTCGATTCAGCTCGACCAGCAGCTCCTCGCTTAAAGCCTGCTGTGATTTCAGCATGGCATTAGGATCGGCAGAGTCCAGAAAGGAGAGATGCTCATTCACCTCCGCTGCAAATACTGGCGTCACATTGCTTGTGCGCTCTCCAAGCGTGCGCAAATCACAAATCCAGGCAAGCTGCAGCGAAGCAATTTTTTCAATATCTTCAGCTGTTGCTCTGCTTAAATCGGCCGAACGAAACAGCTTCCCCCATTTCACTGTACGCTGATCTTCGGTTTCATAGCCGCCCATATCGCGAAAGTTCGATACCCCTTGCAGAGCAACTACTCTCTCTGCTGCTGGCGTTATGTGCTCAGCATGAGCTTGCATAGCGTCTGTATTCGATTGTGGTTGCATTCTCTATCTATCCTCTCAACTTATAATCGTTTAGCCATTTTTAATTTTAAACGGTTGGCAACCAGCTCTACACTGAACACCATTACAAATATAACAATACCTACAAATAATGCCTGATCATAGCGGTAGCCACGCATCGCATGCGACAGCTCGTAGCCGATCCCTCCAGCACCAACTGTACCTAAAATCGTTGATTCCGCCAAGTCGCCTTCAAAGCGCATTACGCACCAAGCCAACAAGGCAGTTAGCGCGCATGGCAGCACACCTTGTATAACGATGCCCAGCCAGCTGGAGCCTGTCGCACGCAGCGCTTCGATTACTCCCTCATCCACTTCTTCAATGCTTTGAGCGAA
This sequence comes from Paenibacillus montaniterrae, assembly GCF_018403185.1. Lineage (GTDB taxonomy): Bacteria > Bacillota > Bacilli > Paenibacillales > Paenibacillaceae > Pristimantibacillus > Pristimantibacillus montaniterrae. The sequence goes on along the minus strand of NZ_BOSE01000010.1, from coordinate 211,899 downwards.
TACTTTAATCAGACTGCCAATCGCACCAATCATTATCGCCAGAACGCCTGGCAGCGGCCCCAGTCCTACCGCGACAATAAAGATCAGCACCCAGATTAATGTCGGAATCGAGCGCAGCAAGGAACAGATGCCGCGAATCGCCCAGCTTAACGCTGGATGAGGCGTAATATTGCTTGCCGCCAAAAATGATAGAAAAAAGGAGCATACGATTGCCAGCACAGTACCAATTATCGCAACCTGCACCGATTCAATCGCAGCCGACAATACATACTGCCACTGTGAAGCATCGGGCGGCAGCATTAGCGAAATGGTATTGCCCAGCTTGAACAGCCCTGACCATAGCTTGCTGTAGTCAAACTGCAATTGCAGCAGGCATAGTACAAATACGACTAGACAAGCAGAGAAATAAAGCTTTAATTTCCCCATTTAGATCAACCTCTCTCTTACGCGACCTGTTAGCCATTCTGTAGCAAGCACGATTACGATAACAAGGATAATCGCCATACTTACCTGCTTGTATTGAAACAGCTTGATGCCTGACTGTATCATAAATCCCAGGCCTCCGCCGCCAACCATGCCAACGATCGTCGAGGCGCGAATGTTGATTTCCAGATTAAATAACGACCAGCCGATAAAGCTTGGCATAAATTGCGGCAACACGGCACTCGTAATCATTTGCAAATGAGAAGCGCCTGTCGCCTTTAACGCTTCAAGCTGGCCGCGATCAATTTCCTCCAGCGCCTCGGCAAAGCATCTGACGAGCATTCCGATCGATACAATAAGCAGCGACAGCGTACCGACAAGATTGCCAAGCCCAAAGCCGGAAACAAGAATAAGCGCCCATATAAGTACAGGAATATTTCTTAGCAAGGCGGTCGCAGCGCGAAAAAAGTAGCGAAGCCGCGGAAATGGTGTCGTCGTTACTGCTGTAAACATCGCAATAACTGCCGCGATGATGCTGCCCAAAATCATCGCGACAAAGCTCATGCAGATCGTATCCAGGGCAGCGTCAAGCAAGCTTGGCAAAGTGGCCGGGCTTGGCGGCAGCAAATCATGAAATAAGAAGCTGAAGCCTTCCGACAGTCCGGAAAAGAGCACAAACAAATTGAAATTGGTGCCGATTGCTGCCCATACCGTCAACGCCAGCAGCACAACAATAAATACAAACCATTGGATTCGCTGCTTGCGCACCTTTTGCATATACTGCTGCTCGATATTCATTAAGCCGTCTCCTTTCGGCCTACTGCTTCCTCATGCTTTGCACCTTCGTAAATATACGAGATCATTTCGTCGGTCAATTGCTCAGGCGCACCATCGAACACCTTTTCCCCGGCACGAATGCCAATAATGCGCGTTGCAAACTTTTTCGCTACCTCGACCTGATGCAAATTGCACAAACAGGCTATCCCATCCGCTTTACATGCTTCATAGAGCGTCTGCATTACCGTTTGCGAGGCGGCAGGGTCCAGCGAGGCAATTGGCTCATCCGCCAATATAAGCGCAGGACGCTGAGCGAGGGCACGCGCAATGCCTACACGCTGCTGCTGCCCGCCGCTTAGCTCATCGGCACGCTTGTACATTTGCTCCGACAAGCCAACCTTGTTAAGCAGCGCTTTCGCCAGCTCGGTATCCTGCTTGTTAAACAAGCCTAGCGCTCCTTTCAAGCTGTTCATATAGCCTAATCGCCCATGCAGCACATTAGTCAGCACCGTAGAACGCGCGACTAAATTATAGCCCTGAAAGATCATTCCCATTTTTCTGCGTACGGCTCTCAGCTGCTTGGCCTTTACCTTCGTAATAGTATTCCCCTGCAATGTAATCGTCCCTGATGAAGACTCTACCATGCGGTTCAGGCAGCGCAGCAGCGTGCTTTTGCCGGCTCCGCTTGGCCCAATCACCGCAACAAATTCTCCCGCCTCCAGTTCAAAGCTGATGCCCTTCAAACCAACTGTCCCGTCTGGATATACCTTTTTCAGCTGTTCCACTTGCAGCAATGTCATCGCATTTTTCTCCCTTCTATTCCGTTTGCTTGCCAGATGTCCGATTATTGGCTCAGCATTTCCTCTGGAGACATATCCAGCAGCTCGGCAACCTCGCGAACTCCGTCAAAATCCGAATCTGCAGCCTCATAGAAGCCTGTTGCACCCAAGCTTGTAAAATAGTCCGGATTAACCTCATTGTAGGACAACGCGAATTCCTTAATCGCCGCAACAAGATCCTCTGGCAAACTTTCACGATAGGCTAGCGCTCCACCGCCTGGAATCGGATCAGAGTAGCCAATAACCTTTACCTTGCTGGCATCAACAAGACCAGCTCCCGCAATCATATCTATACATGTACCGCAAACTGCTGCTCCATCTGCATCGCCATTGGCAATTGCCAGAATCGACTTGTCATGTCCACCTGAAAACGATACGTTGCTAAAATACGTCAACACTTCCTCAGAGGTTATGCCCAGCTCCTTCATCAGCTTGGCGCGCGGGAAAAGATGGCCCGACGTTGAAGCCGGATCTGCAAACAAGAACGTTTTGCCCTTCAAATCTTGAATCGATTCTGCCTCTGAATCGCTTGGTACAATAAATGCGCTGCCGGTACTGGGAGCTGAGTCATTGCCCAAGGAAGCCATTAGCTTGGCGCCGCTTCTTTCAACTGCAATAATATATCCGAAAGGTCCGTAAGTCGTTAAGTCGATTTTACCTGAACGCATCGCCTCAATCATCGTGTTGTAATCTTCACCTTCGAACAGTTCAACATTTATGCCAAGATGTTTGCTTAAATCCTCGGTAAATTGATTACCGCCGCGGCCCATCTCTCCATCCTCCATTGGCAAGCTTCCAAAATAGATCGTCGTCGGCCATCCCTTTTCATTAACCTCTTCATTTTTCTCGGCACTGCAGCCAACGATAAGCATCATTAATCCTGTTAATACTAGCAACCACTGCTTTTTAAGCATAATTTTCGTAGCCCCTCCCAAATTGGAATATCATTTGTACACAACTAGGATACAAGCGATATGTTAATAGAGCATTTTCCCGGGTTTGAGTTTTTGTAAACATGTCTAAAATTGTTTTACCTCAGCCGCATTATCCTGTTAAGATAAAGTAAATTTGCTGTATGGAGGTCACATCGATGTCAGAGCATTTATTGTCTCAACAAGCGTATGAGATGATTAAGCATCAAATTATTACGATCCAAATCAAGCCAGGCAGCCTGATCTCGGAAAATGAACTGGCCGAGCAATTAAATATGAGCAGGACGCCGATCCGCAAGGCGACAGCAAGACTGGAAAGCGAAGGATTTATCGAGACGATTAAAAACCGCGGGATGTATGTGAAGCTGTTTACAGAGCAGGACATGAGGCATATGACAGAAACGATTCTCTCCTTCCTTTTCTATAGCATTTTGCTGCACCGAAAAACGAATGTGGAGTACAACTATGAGAAGCTGAAGGCAATTCTCGACCTGCAGATGAAGGCTGAAGAAAATGACAATTATTTAGACTATATTCATGCGCATTTGCAATTTCAGCGAGCGATTATTTCGATTACTCAGAATGAGGTCTTTCTGCAAGTATTCGATCAGCTGACCGATAAAATTGTACTGACGACCTATAACCGCTACCTCAACACGCCGTACTTAAAGCATTACAGCGCTAATCAATTCAATAAGCGGCTTTTGGAAGCGTTGATGAAGCAGGATATAGAGGAAGCGCAAACACTCATTTTGAAAATGGGCTCATTATATCAAATGAACGTCAAAATTTAGTCGAGCTGCGCACTTGTACGGGGAAAAACAAAAAAGCTTGCGTCGGGCACAATAGAGAAATTCTGTGCCAAGCGCAAGCTTTTTATTATATGCTAAATCATACGCAATGCTTCCAGCAGTTGATTACTTTACTAAATCCTCGACAAACTTCGGCAAAATAAAAGCTGCTTTATGCAAGCGAGGTGTATAATATTTCGTATCCAGCTCAGGAATGGCCGCAGTATCCACTTCAAGCGGATCATACTTTTTGCTGCCGATCGTAAACGTCCACAAGCCACTTGGATAAGTAGGAATATTCGCCCCATATACGCGAACAATCGGAAATACTTGCTTCACGTCGCGGTTTACTGTTTGAATAAGCTCTGCCTTGAACCATGGATTGTCCGTTTGCGCAACGAAAATACCGTCTTCCTTAAGCGCTTCGTAAATCCCTTGATAGAAGCCGCGAGTAAACAGATTAGCCGCAGGGCCTACAGGCTCAGTAGAGTCGACCATAATGACATCGTATGTATTTTTATGGTCATGAATATGCATAAAGCCGTCATTCACGATGACTTCCACACGCGGGTTGTCCAGCTCGCAAGCAATGGTTGGCAAATATTTTTTGGAATATTCAATTACCTTACCATCAATATCGACAAGCACTGCCTTCTTAACCTTCGGATGCTTCATAATTTCACGAATAACACCACCGTCGCCGCCACCTACGACAAGCACATGCTCCGGATTCGGATGGGTGAACAGGATGGGATGAGCAACCATTTCATGGTATACAAACTCATCTTTAACCGTTGTCATCACCATACCGTCAAGAACAAGCATCGTACCGAATTGCTCGGTTTCAATCATATCCAGCTGTTGAAACTCTGTTTGCTCATCAACATATGTTTTCGTAATTTTCGCTGTAATGCCAAAGCTTTCGGTTTGTTTCTCCGTATACCATAGTTCCATGTCCAATACCTTCTTTCTATCAGTGGTTCACCCTGTAATTATAATGATTATTTTTCTCTTTTGTAAATGCTTTTTGAATATCCTCGGGCCGATCGCTCCATACTAATTTAGTAGAGCTAATATTTGGCAAACAGCGAGGTGAGAAGCTATGTTGAAATCGTCCCATTCAAAAAAAAGGAAGAGACCGCGCTTTCCGCTGCTGGCCGAGCGCTTCCTGTTTTTTATGCTCCGCTTCAATCGCTGGCTGCGCAGAGGCATCATTGCACTGCTAATCGTCATGGTGCTGCTGTTTGGCGGATTATATTATTTAAAGCAGCAGGAGCTGCCTGTATCAACGATTAGTCAGTCCAGTCAATTGGTGGATCGCAACGGTGAATTGCTTGGCTTCTTCCATACTGGTGTTAACCGGCGGGCTGTAGCGCTCAATGAAATATCTCCTTATGTGCAGCAGGCTACGCTGGCGATAGAGGATCGACGGTTTTACTCGCATTTTGGCTTCGATCTGAAAGGCCTTGCCCGCGCCGTATTGGTAAATATAAGCAGCCTGTCCGCCAAGCAGGGCGCCAGCACGCTAACGCAGCAGCTGGCACGAAACCTGTACCTGACGCATGAGAAAACCTTTGAGCGCAAAATAAAGGAAGCCGTATATACAGCCCAACTGGAAATGAAATATTCCAAGGATGAAATTTTGGAAATGTATTTGAACCAAATTTATTACGGGCACGGCGCCTACGGGATCGAAGCTGCCGCGCGCTATTATTTCAACAAAGGGGCTAACGAGCTAAGTCTCGCTGAAAGCACCATGCTGGTAGGCATTCCCAAAGGTCCGAAATATTATTCCCCGTTGAACAATATGCATAATGCCAAACGCCGCCAATCGCTCATTTTGCAAGCGATGGTTGATAACGGATATATAAGCGAGCAGCAAAAAGAAGCTGCATACAATGAGGTATTGAGCTTTACAACCTATGAAGAAACAGAATCTGCCAGCGATGCTTCCTACTTTAAGGATTATGTGATCAACGAGGCGATTCATAAGCTGGGCATTGACGAGCAATTGCTCTATGAGGGCGGCGTAACGATTTATACTACGCTTGATCATACAATGCAGCAGCTTGCCGAGCAAAAGGTTGCCGAAGGCATTCCGTCCAGCAGCGAGCAGCAGGCTGCTCTTGTTGCCATCGACCCGCGCAACGGCCACATTAAAGCAATGGTTGGCGGACGGAGCTACGAGCAGAATCAATTCAATCGCACGACTGCGACAACGAGGCAGCCCGGTTCGACCTTTAAACCTATTTTATATGCGACTGCGCTCGGTCAGCGCAAATTGACCGTCATGTCCACCTTCAAAAGCGAGCCGACCGTATTTACATATGATGAGGGCCGCAAAACGTACGAGCCGCAAAATTATGGCGACAAATATGTCAATGACTTCATCGCGATGCGCAAGGCGATCGCCAGCTCGGACAATATCTATGCTGTGCATGCAATGATGGAGGTGGGTCCGGAAGCGGTGATCGACACGGCACGCAAGCTTGGCATAACGTCCAAGCTGGAGGCAGTACCATCCTTGGCACTTGGCTCCTCGCCAATTAGCCCGCTTGAAATGGCATCTGCATACGGTGTTTTTGCCAATCAAGGCATTTATTATAAGCCAACCTCGATTTTGAAAGTCGTCAACAAGCAAGGAAAAACGATTTATGAAGCAGATTACGAGCCGCAAGCGGTTTTAAGCGAGGAAGAGGCATTTTTAATGACGTCGCTACTGGAGGATGTATTTGAGGTAGGAGGAACAGCACATCGCGTGCAATCGATCATCCACCGTCCTGTTGCAGGCAAAAGCGGCACAACGCCTGTCGACGCCTGGATGATTGGCTATACGCCAGAGCTTAGCGCCGCCGTATGGGTAGGCTATGACAAGGATCGCTACTTGACAGTAGCCGAGGCGCATCGTGCAGCACCGATCTTTGCCCACTTTATAGAGGATGCCTTAAAGGATGTTCCTCCAAAAATGTTTCCGATTCCTGAGGGCATAACGGCAGTATATATAGATGAAGCGACTGGTTTGCTCGCATCAGAAGCATGTCCATCCGAGCATCTTGAATATTTTCTCGATGGAACACAGCCAACGCAATATTGCGAGCCGCAGCCTGAGCCGCTTGAACCCGAGGGTGTAAATGTGCCGCAGGAGCTGGAATTGAAGGATCATAAAAGCTATCGCAACTGGTGGGAGCAAATCAAACAATGGTGGCTGAATTAAACTTTTGTCCAAATTTTGATGAAAAAGTGAAAAAAGTTTGAACAAAGTGACAATTTTGTGTTATATTAATACCAAGAAAACCCTTACAAAGTGTTGAGGAGTGATTGGTATGAGTTCCAATACAAAATCAGTTCATATAAACGAATTAAAATCGTCTCCGCCCGATGCTAGCCGCATCGTGAACATTATGACCATTATCGCCTGGCTTGTGTTGGGCATCGGCGTTGTTATGTGCCTAGCCAATATCGCCGATTTTAATGACCGCAATTGGGGGTTAATGATCGGAATCGGATTCCTGGTAGGAAGTGTTCATATTTATGTCATTGGCACTGCTATCGGGCTCGTTCACAAGCGCGCTGTAAATCAATACAGCAACAAGTCGGATGACGCCAACTAAATTTAGCTCATAACCTTCATATTAGGAGGCAAAGCATCCCTTTTATTGGGAGCTGCTTTGCTTCCTTTTTTTGTGTTTTATCATTGATTTCCCGCAATTGAAGGATGTTATGTCTAACTAGTGAACGATATTTGACGAATATAAGACGAATTATTTACGGAATAGTAAACCATAAGGTCTTTTGACAAAAGATTTGCTATCTTTAGACGTAAGTCAACTAATTCAAGGAGTGAAAATGTCATGAGACCTGTTTTTCGCAAGCTGTCGGCTTTACTAAGTGTTGCGTTCTTGCTTGTCCTCTCAGGCTGCAGTGAGCAATATTTGGTGCTTGATCCAAAAGGTCCAATAGCCTCAGCGCAAAAGGATTTGATCCTGATAACCGCCTTAATTTGCGCCGTGATAGCAATTCCGGTTTTTGCTATTACTGCAGTTATTGTTTGGCGCTATCGCGATCGTCCAAATCGTAAAGCTTCCTACAAGCCAGAATGGGAGCATAGTACGAAGCTGGAATTAACGTGGTGGGGGATTCCAATCATTGCGATTGCTATTTTGGCAATTGTTACTGTCAACTACACATACAAGCTGGAACCTTCCGTCGCCATTGAATCGGAGAAGGAACCAATTGAGATTCAAGTGACTTCACTCGACTGGAAATGGTTATTTACGTATCCTGAGCAAGGCATTGCAACCGTCAACTATTTCAAAATGCCAGTAGACACGCCTGTGCGCTTTAAACTGACTTCTGACATGACAATGAATTCATTCTGGATTCCGAATCTTGGCGGTCAATTATATACAATGAGCGGAATGGCAATGACATTGCATCTAATGGCTGATGAAGAAGGAAGCTATTACGGTTCCGGAGCAAACTTCACTGGACTTCATTTTGCGCAAATGACCTTTACGGCCGATGTGACATCTCAAGATGAATTTGATGCTTGGGTAAATGAAGTGAAGACTACGGAGGAGGAATTGACTGAAGCAGGTGTTGAGCAACTTAAGATGAAAGGTTCGCATCAAGTCGCACAATATTCCAGCTTCCCGGACAATCTGTTCTACGACATCATGCTGCAGTATGTTGAGGAAGGCGAAACAGGCGCGCACGCGCATCATATGTCTTCTGAAGACAGCGGTCAAGATGCAAGTTCCGAGCACAACCATTAATGCTTAAAATTATGAACGTTTCTGAAAGGAGTTCTTACTCGATGTTAGATACGGTGAAAGAGTTTGCATCCGAGTTTTTCGTCACGGGCGATCCGCTGATTCTTGGTGCACAAGTCTCGATTGCTCTTGCTCTCGTCGCTATTGTGTTCGTGCTGACCTACTTCAAAAAATGGCGGTGGCTTTGGACAGAATGGCTGACGACAGTTGACCATAAGAAAATCGGGATTATGTACATCATTTGTTCGATTCTGATGCTGTTCCGTGGCGGTGTGGATGCACTGCTCATGCGCGTGCAGCTCGCTGTACCAAATCTTGAATTTTTGCATGCGGATCACTATAACGCCATCTTTACAACACACGGCGTCATTATGATTCTATTTATGGCAATGCCGCTCATGTTCGGTTTGTTCAACATTATAGTGCCATTGCAACTTGGCGCGCGTGACGTTGCCTTTCCATTTTTGAACTCACTCAGCTTCTGGCTGTTCTTTGCTGGAGCGATGCTGTTCAACCTGTCCTTCGTTATCGGAGGCTCGCCTGATGCAGGCTGGCTGGCTTATCCGCCGCTTTCTGGAATTGAGGGAAGCCCTGGCGTTGGCCAAGACTTCTATATTTGGGGGATCCAGATATCCGGTATCGGTTCCTTGGCATCAGGAATTAACTTTGTCGTCACGATTTTGAAAATGCGCGCTCCTGGTATGAAGCTGATGAAAATGCCGATGTTTTCCTGGTCGGTGCTTGCTTCATCCGTTACCATTATGTTCGCATTCCCGATTCTAACCGTTACTTTGTTCCTGCTGTTCCTGGACCGTTATCTGGGCGCGCATTTCTTTACTGTAGATGCTGGCGGTAACCCGATGATGTACTTGAACCTGATTTGGATGTGGGGACATCCTGAGGTTTATATCGTTATTCTTCCAGCGTTCGGGATCTTCTCGGAGGTTGTTGCGACCTTCTCGAAGAAGAAAATTTTCGGATACAAATCAATGGTATTCGCGCTTATGTCGATCAGCTTTTTCTCTTTCTTTACATGGGCGCATCACTTCTTTACGATGGGCTCCGGTGCAAACGTCAATGCGTTTTTCGCGGTAACGACGATGATTATCGCCATACCTACCGGGGTAAAAGTGTTCAACTGGCTGTTTACGATGTATCGAGGCAAGCTGTCGTTCCCTACACCGATGCTATGGGCTGTTGCGTTCATCCCGTGCTTCGTTGTCGGCGGGATGACGGGAGTGATGCTGTCGGTAGCGCCTGCGGACTTCCAGTTCCATAACAGCTACTTCCTGATCGCGCATTTCCATCAGGTGTTGATTGGTGGCGTCGTGTTCGGTTACTTTGCAGGTCTGTACTACTGGTGGCCGAAAATGTTCGGCTTCAAGCTGCATGAAGGGCTTGGCAAATGGGCATTCTGGTTCTGGAATATCGGCTTCTATGTCTGCTTCATGCCGCAATATGCGCTTGGCTTGATGGGTATGACACGCCGCTTTAACGAGTACAATTTTGATATGGGCTGGCAGCCGCTTAACGTTGTGTCCACCGTCGGCGCATTCTTGATGGGGATCGCGTTTATCTTCCAGGTATGGCAAATTGCACACAGCATTCGCTTCCTGAAGAAGGACAACAGTGGAGACAACTGGGGACAAGGTCGTACGCTTGAATGGTCTACTGCTTCACCTGCACCATTCTATAACTTTGCACGCATTCCACAGGTTGTTGCACAGGATGACTGGTGGGAGAAGCAGCAGCGCCGCGAAAGAGGCGAAGCAGAGCCGGCGGAAGTCGCTGCAGCAGAAGCTGCGCCGCTTGAGCCAATCCATATGCCGAAAAACTCCGGCATTCCGATCATTATGTCAGGCTTCTGGTTTCTTGCAGGCTTCGGCTTCGTATGGGATTGGAAATGGATGATTGTGCTTGGTCTTGCTGGCGTAGCCGTAACGATGCTTGCTAGATCCTTTAATTACAATGATGACTATTATGTACCGGTCGAAGAAATAGAACGTATTGAAGCCGCTGCAGCAAGGGGGGCTAACTAATGGCACAAGCACATTCACATTCACATTCTCATGATCACGGCCATCATGACCAAGAGTCGTTGAAGCAGTTTGGCTTCTGGCTGTTCATGATTACTGACGTAATTCTATTTGCAACCTTGTTTGCTACCTTCATCGTATTGCGCGACAATACGGCGAGCGGCCCTGTCGGGGCTGATTTGATCGAGATGAACGGCATTATTATTTCGACGTTCATCCTGCTTACGAGCAGCTTCACAAGCGGTCTTGCACTGCTGTCAATGAATAAGGGGGATAAAAGGGGACTCATTTTATGGCTTGCTGTTTCAGCGCTGCTTGGTCTTTCCTTTATCTATCTTGAAGTAAATGAGTTCATTCATCTCGTTCATGAAGGTGCAAAAATTTCAACCAGCGCTTACTGGTCTGCGTTCTATACACTTGTAGGCACGCACGGACTTCACGTTTCGATCGGTATCGTCTGGATGACGGCAATCATTATCCAGCTTGCCAAACGCGGCATTACACCGGTAACGAAGCGCAAAGTCAATATCATTAGCTTGTACTGGCATTTCTTGGACGCAGTGTGGATTTTCGTCTTCTCGCTCGTCTACCTTATGGAGGTGATGTAGTATGGCATCTCAAAATCAATCTCATGAAGAAACGGGCCATACTCATGGCTCATTGAAATCCTATATAATCGGGTTTGTGTTATCGATTATTTTAACGATTATTCCGCTTGTAGCGGTATTGAACGACTTGTTTAACCGCAGTACAACGATTGCTGTTATTTTGGTTACGGCAGCGTTGCAGTTTCTCGTTCAGCTTATTTTCTTCATGCATATTCGCGAAGAGGATAAGCCGCGTTATAACCTGATCTCGCTTATTTTCGCAGTGCTTATCCTGCTAACGATTGTAATCGGCTCGATCTGGATTATGACTTACAACAAAGTCGCTATTTAGAAGTCAATGTTAGTAGGCAAATAGGAAACGGCTAACCTATGATAGCCGTCACATAAAGGCAAGGGGCGTATCCTTTAGTCATAAATATGACAGGATACGCCCCTTCGTTGTAAAGAATGATCCTTGTCTGCCCGCCATGACGCGTATTATAATAAGTTTGCAACAAATGTTACGGTAGATGTATAAATTGTTATAGCTCCTGCGTATCATGCAAAAAGGAGCCGTGCTGCTAACACGACTCCCGTTGCAATAGCCGCTTTTAAGGGCGGTAGGCTTCACTTAAAGGACAGATCAAGTAGACCGAATCCTTCCCTAGGGCGGTCTATTTGTCTTTTGAGAACAGTATCATCACGATAAGCGTACCGAAGGTAAGCATTAATATTAGTGCTTAGAGTAAGCAGCGAGCGTATGCTGGAACAAGGCTTCAATTTCCAGTGCTTGAATAGCTAAAAGCAGCTGTTGCATGTCTTCCGCAAAAGTCGAACTCTCCTTAACAAGCTCAACAAATTGCTCGCTGCTCCAGCCTCCGTTTTGGAACGACTGCAATATGCTTGATGCGCGCGATCCATCTGTCTGGCCGTTCCAGTGCTGCTGAAGCCACTCGGCGATGCGCTGCTTGGCCTGCTGCATAGCGGGATGCTGTCCGGCCTGCCAAAACCAGTATTTAGCGTTAGAAAAGTCGCCTTCCATGCGATGCATAATGCCATGCCAGTAAGCTCCCGTAGCGTCATGCTCGATCTTCTGTGCGTAAGAATGCGATAAGTCCAGGCTGTCATTGCGCAGATGAAGAGCAGCGATTAACGTGATCATTTCTATGCTGCTGCCCAAATTGTTCAAAGCTTCAATTTTCCCTTCCAATGAAGCATTCCAGGTTTTCTTAGGAAAGAGCGGCTGAGGCTCGCTTCTTTGCTCTAACCATTCAATAATAGCTTTAATATCCGAATTCATCGTTATGCTCCTTTCATACTAACCTAATCATACATCACATATCCCGCTTCAGGAATATAGGGCACAAAGCCTGCCATGCTCCGCAAGCGATAGCGCATTATGACGTTGCTGCCGATTAATATGCTGTTGCGAATATCGCGTTCTTTTGCTGACTGTAGTGTAAACGCATATGTATGCGGAAAAGCCGATTGCAAGGTACTGTAAACTGCATTGCTTCTTACATCCTGTTTTCCTTTGCTTGTAACATTAATAAGCAATGCCCCATTTTGTTTCAGCTTGGAGCTAGCCAGCTCAAAAAACTGCACCGTGGACAAGTGCTGCGGAATGCCTTTACTTGTGAAGGCATCCAGTACAATATAGTCATACTGTCGCTGCTCTTGCTCCAGCAGCAATCGCCCGTCACCGATCAGCATATGATTTCCGTTCCAGCCAAAATACTCTCGGCTTAGCTGCACAACTGTTTCGTTAATTTCAGCTGTGACGCAGCTTTGCTTGGAGAAATAGCTCGATATCGTACCTACACCATGACCGATAATAAATAGATCGCTGCTTTCATGCTTATGATTGCGATTATGCTCGATTAAGTGAATCAAAGCGCGCGGGTATTCAAACAGAATGCGCTCAGGCTGCCGCAAATCAATTGCCCCCTGCACGGCTTCATCAGCAAATTGCAGGACACGAAAGCTGCCCTTTTCATCGAATAGTGTATTGGTTTCATATACAAGTATCTGTTCTTCTCCCGTTCCGTGTGAGGCTAGCAGATTCATAACAGCCCCCTTTCCATATTCAAGTCTATCAACCCTTTACAGCTATTATTATGAAAAGCAGCACAAAGCACAACACTTTTATTAAATAAAAAAGCGAAGCGTCCCCAGCTGCGCTTGCAGCTATGAAGCGCCTCGCTCCAAAGTTTATTAGTCGCACCAGACTGCGACTGCACGCCCTTGTCTTTTCCCTCTCGCCTGACTTCATCTATTCAAAAAATGAATAAGCCGAAAAACTTCACGGACGGTTCGTTCCAGGAGCGGCTCAGCCAGCTCCATGCAATGCTTTAGCTCGCTTGGCTCCTGTACAATCGAGAAGCAGCCATGAAAGTAAGGCGCAAGCTGCTCGATGCCGTCACCGAGGCTGCCGGATATAAGAATGCAGCCTGTTCCTGCTCTTTTTGCTGCCTCAGCAACCTTAAGCGGCAGCTTGCCGTACAGCGTCTGATGATCGCTTCGGCCTTCGCCGGTAATTACCCAATCCGCTTGAGCGGCCCGATCTGCCAGTTGAGACGTCTCGATGATCCAATCAGCACCGCTGACTGCCACGCCTCCAATTGCCATTAGAGCAAAGCCTAGACCGCCAGCTGCGCCTGCTCCCAATCTGTTCTGCAAGTTGGAGCTGACCTCTTTTCTAGCGGCTGGAAAGGCTCCAGTGAGCTGCTGGAGCGTGTGATGCTGATTCTCGGTTAGCGCCCGCTCCACCATTTGAGCATAGCGATTCATCGCTTCATCTAACGCAATCTCCAGCTCATCTGTAACACCCTTTTGGCGGCCGTACACCATCGTTGCGCCCTGCCGACCGCAAAGCGGATTGCTGACATCGGTAGCGATCGTGAAGCGACACTCCGCAAGCCTCTCATCCAAGCGATCAAGCCTTACTGAATCAATTCGCAGCAAATCACCGCCTGAACCAGCCAGCCTCACTCCGTCAGCATCGCGAAATTCCGCGCCAAGCGCAGCCAGCATTCCCATACCTCCATCATTCGTCGCGCTTCCTCCCAGCCCTATGACAAAGCGTCGCAGACCCTTATCCAGCAAATGTACGATAGCCTCGCCAACGCCAGACGAGCTTGCCGCCAGCGGATTAGGTCCACTCTCGCCGACCATCGTTAAGCCGCATATGCCGGCAACCTCGAGTACCGCAGTAAGCTGACCTTCCTTATCGCAAATAAGGCCGACTCGCGCATCAGCCTCCTCGCCAAGCGGGCCGCTAATGCGGATCGTCTCGTACTTGCCGCTTGTCGCTCGGACGACCGCTTCTACAGTTCCTTCGCCTCCGTCAGCCATCGGCACAATTTCACAATCTGCATCTGGCACAACCGAACGGATCGCCTGTGCAGCGACGCTGCCGGCCTCCCAGGAAGCAAGGCTGCCCTTATATGAATCAAATGCCAGCAGCACCTTCATGATGCCACCTCCTTATTTCATCGCTTCTCGTTGGCTTGATTATACTATTCGTTCAAAAGCTCGGATAGCATGATCTTCGTTTGCCGCTTCGCGCTTTCTATCGCACCAAGCATCATCGACACACTATAAATGTTATCGCGAATATCCGTTTCAGACCGCTTGCCCGACTGCAGAGCGGCAAACATCTCATTCAGGCATGCTTCGCGGCGCTCCTGCCCTTGCCAATGAATGACACCCTCGGATGTAGAGAGTGCATCTGCGCTTGCATCAGCCTCCAACTGCTTCACTTGATATAGCGCCGGATGATTGCCGTCCCATAGAGCTGAGCCCCTTGAACCATGTATGCGCCATTCGCCTTCCCAGGATGTTGCATGGCCAAGTGCACTCCAGCTTCCATTGTAGGAGAACACCGCGCCGTTGCTGAATTCGAATATGCATATGACGGATGCATTCCCCTCATACCAGCTGCCCTCAGGGTTGAATTCGTGACAGTATACGGATACGGGATCTGCGCCAATCAAATATCTGGCTGCATCAAAGGTATGAATCGCCATATCCAAAATTAGCGGATGCTCCATCAGCTCGCGAAAGCCGCCAAATCGGGGACCAAGAAAAAAATTAGCCGCAACAAATCCTGGCTTGCCAATTATTCCTGCGTCCAGATCCTGCTTGAGCGATCTGATTTCCTTCGTATACCTTCTGTTCTGCATAACAGCGCAGAAGCGGCCTGTTTGCTCGGACACTTCGATCAGACGCAACGCATCCTCCATTGCGACGGCCATCGGCTTTTCCATCATCACGTTTGCTCCGCGCTGCATCGCGGCAATCGCATTGCTCGCATGGGCATCTGGAATCGATGTATCGAGCAGCAGCTCTGCTCCTGTCCCCTCGATTGCCTCAGCTACCGAGCTGTACACAGGGAGCTGCAGACCGTGGCGCTCATTCATCGCTTGCGCATTGGCGGCAAATATATCAACGAGAGCAACCATTTCCACATCCTCGCGGTCAAGCGCGTACTCCAGCCAACGATTGCCCATGCTGCCGCAGCCAGCAAGCACTGCTCTAAGCTTCATTCGACTGTCTCCTCCTTCTACAGCATCCCATTCCCGTACTGAATGCGCGGATTCGGCACATAATCGCCACCGCGACAACGCTTCAAATAGTGCAGCGCGCTGACTTGAGCGCTCATTTCAAGCTCGTCTCTGAATACTGGATCATGCCGACCTTCGATGTCGATACTGCCTTCATAGCCGTTTTGCATTAGAATCGTTACGACATCACTCCAATTGGTATCGCCAAAGCCAGGCGTTCGGTGCCAGACGAACGGATGCGGGCCATGAATGCCATGCTCGCGCACGACATCCCAGGCGATTGTTGCGTCTTTGCCGTGCACGTGAAAGATTTTGCCTGCCCATTTGCGCAGCTGGGGAATCGGATCAATCAGGCTCACCATCTGATGGCAAGGCTCCCATTGCAAGCCGATATTGTCGTTCGGCAGCGTATTGAACATCATTTCCCAAGCCGCAGGATTATGGGCGATATTCCAGTCGCCTTTCTCCCATGTTCCATGCATATCACAGTTTTCGAATGCGAGACGGACACCGCGATCCTCTGCACGACGTGCAAGCTCGCCGAATACTTCACCAAACTTCGCCAAGGAAGTCGGAATCGGCTCATCTGTAAGTCTTCCAGTAAACCCGGATACGAGATCAGTGCCGAACAAATGCGCATGATCAATCGCGCGCTCCCAGCTTGCCACCGTGTCTGCATTATCGCCCGTACCAGTCAATGGATTGCCGAATACCGTCAGGCTGGAAATGGTTGCGCCGCTGTCGCCGAGCAGCTCTCGTACCCGCTTTGCTTGCTCCGCCAAGTCGATTGTGCCCGTCGTCTGCCAATACGTAATACCAAAGCTTTCAAAGCCATGCTGCAAATAATACGGAATTACTTCTTCTGCATAAACTCCCTTGATCAGTGCGCCAATCGGCAGCTGCTTCATCTTGTTTCCCTCCGCTCCAAGCGATTCGAATTAGTCCCAGGCCAAATACAGTGCATGCGTCCCTTTGTCTGCCAGACCAGCATCAGCGATTCGTCCATACAGCTCTCTCGCCAACGACAAGCCCGGCAGGTCAATCCCCATCTCTGCGGCTGCATCCAATGCAATGCCCATATCCTTAATAAAGTGCTTCACATAAAATCCCGGTTCAAAATTTCCAGCGATAATGCGCGGAGCCAAATTACTCAGCGACCAGCTGCCCGCTGCGCCCGACTCAATGCTGCGCAGCACATTGTTCAGATCAAGCCCGGCATTTTTCGCGTAAATTAGCGCTTCGCACACGCCGACCATACCCGATGCGATGGCAATTTGGTTGACCATCTTCGTATGTTGCCCCGCTCCCGGACCGCCCTGAAGCACAATATTCTTTCCCATTAACGCCAGCAGCGGCTCAATTGCGGCAAACGCCTGCTGATCGCCGCCCACCATAATTGACAGCGCCGCATTGCGCGCGCCAACGTCTCCGCCCGATACAGGAGCATCAAGTGCAAACTGGCCTTTTGACGCTGCCGCTTCGTGAATACGGACTGCCAGCGCAGGGCTGGACGTCGTCATATCAATCAAATACGCGCCGCATTGCGCGGATTGTATAATGCCGCCCTCGCCCAAATAAATCGCTTCAACATCACTTGGATAGCCAACGATTGTAAAAACAACATCGCTTGCCGCCGCGACCTCGCCAGGTGTATCATGCCATACCATGCCCAGCTCCAGCAGATCCTGGGCCTTTGCTTTCGTTCTGTTATAAATATGAAGCTCATAGCCCCCGCCCATCAAATGCTTGGCCATGCTGCTTCCCATTACACCCGTACCGATAAAACCAACCTTTGTCTTACTTGGATCAATCGCCATTATGCTCTCTCCTTTGCCTAGATAATTTTAATCATTTCCCATACATCGATTTTCGGCAGCATAAATACTAATTCCTCTTCGTTCACCGTGAAAGGCAGCTCCCCATTTTCAAGCATTCCTGCAACTGAAGCCGTGTTCGGCAATAACGAGCGCGACAAGCGAACCTCGATATTGTGAAGCGGCACTGCATTAGTCAGCGGCCTTCTGCCTGTACCGTTAACGAGATGCAGCAGCAGAGCATCACCATTACGGTAAAGGGTTGCCTGTAAACCTGTAATCGGCGTTACTCTCATTAGCCTTTCCTTGCCCGCAGTCATGTCCACTATATTATCAAGCAACTGGTAATGCTCCCCAAGCTTAAATTCATCAATCAGTTCGCTTAGCGAGAAAGGCAAATAAAGAACGCTGCCGCTTCCTTTGTCGTGCTGAACAGCAAGCGGAATATCGGTCCGTTCAACTGACATGGAGGCTCGCTCTGGCGGAGCGCCGACACTTTCCAGCGGCGAGAATGGCGGGACAAGCGTCGCAAGCACGCGCGAGCCTGCAGCTGGCTTGCAATAAACAACATGACCTCTATGCGGAATGAGCTCTGTATCCTCCATCCCTTTCTGCAGCGGATTGTCCACCCCTTCGAATCTTAAGTAGCTGGCTGCAAGCCGCTCGCTAATCGTGACACGCGGCTGAATGCCCAGCAGCTCGGCTAACTGCTCCTTGTCGCCGCCCGACAGTCTGCCTTCTACGATTAGACGACCGCCTTGCTCAACATATGAGCG
This sequence comes from Paenibacillus montaniterrae, assembly GCF_018403185.1. Classification (GTDB taxonomy): domain Bacteria; phylum Bacillota; class Bacilli; order Paenibacillales; family Paenibacillaceae; genus Pristimantibacillus; species Pristimantibacillus montaniterrae. The sequence continues at coordinate 193,587 of NZ_BOSE01000010.1, read as the reverse complement.
CCAGCGGGACAGCACATCAGCGCCGACCGGATAATGCTCAGGAACAATGACGACGCGATATCGCTTCAGCACTTCGAGCTCCGCATTTTCCTCCGGAATAATATCAAATGGCACCTGACGATTAACCAAGCCGTCCGCCCAGCCTTCTGTCGACTTGCCGCTGCGCCATAGCAGCGCGATTCCGGCAAGCGACTCGGCGCCATGCATCTCACCAGCAAGCTTCGCTTCCTTGCGGTTATGCTCTGTTACAGTTTTCAATATCCGCTTGTCGCGTATCGTATCCGGCACGCCAGTAAGCGAGTGCCAAATTTGCCCGCCATAGGCCGGAATTTGCGCCAGCCAGAAAGCATAGTCTGCCGGCGGCAAGCCAGTATGGCGCCAGTCCATGCCCGGACAGGAGTGGACAATGCCAAGCGGTGCCGCTTCCTCCGCTCTGGAGCGGCCAAGCTTGATGCTGAGCGCCGGCTTCCAAAACTCCGGAATATTTTGGTGACCTTGCGACAACACATTTTGCGGTTCTGTACAGAGCAGATCAGTGCCCGCTTTGCGGTCAGCCAGCCGTTCGTTAAATAAATTATAGTAGCCAAGCACAGGTACATCGTGCCGCACGCTTTTGATTGCATCGTTCAGCAGCTCAATATTATGACGCATACATACTGACCACCAGGAGCGGTCATACTCCGCGCGCTGCTCCGGCATCTCCTTGCCGAACATCGCCTTGTATTTGTCGCGACAGCTGCCGCATTGGCAGGTGATCGTACCGGGATTATTGAAGAACACGCCGTCAATGTCATAGCGGCTTAGCGATTCCTTCAGCACGGGCACCGCCAGCTCTTCGTTGCGATAACCGGTATTGATGCAGGTCGACATTAGCAGCGACCAGTTGCCTGGCCGCTTGGCGCCGATAATTTCGGGCTCGCCATTTGTGTCTCTAACGAACCATTCCGGTCGCTTCTGGTAGACATAATCGTCTGCCTTGCTGAAATCATATCTGGCGACAAAGCGAAGACCTTCCTTATGGAACGCCGTAATCATTTCCTCCAGCAAATCTCTGTTCTCCGGCAAATATTCATTAATATGATGATACGGAACCTCTGACCGATACCAGGCGTAAATGCCCCCTACGTTGAACACAACGGTATTAGCATGCATCTCCTTCAGCTGTCGCGCTAATCGCTGCGGATCTATTTGATCAGTATCCCTCACCTGCATGTTGGGCTGTATAATTCGAAGCGGATATTTCCACCAGCTTGCGCTGCTCATTGGCTGCAACCTCCTATTTGGAATATTCGATACCAAGTCCTGCTTTTGAACTACTACCTTTACTAAATCAGATGATAGGCCGCGTACGTTTCGAGCCTTGGAATATGCAGCTTGACTGAACAGCCCTCCTGTCCCTGCTGTTGCGACAGCTCCTCCAGCGTTGCTTCAGCCGCATTCCCAAGCGCATGTGCCGCTGTGACCGAGTCGATCCGTGCAAGACGAACCTCGATATCGCTGATCGGCAGCGGTTCCTCGTAAGTAACGCCGTTAAAGCCTGATAAATTAAGCAGCTGCAGCATGTACGATCCGTCCGGCAGTCGATACAATGTCATCTCTACACTCGGATGCGCAGATGAGAACAATGTTCGCTCGCCACGCAATCCGTGATCGATTGCAGCAAGCACAATCTGTTTGTGATCGGCAAAGCCATGCTCATAGTAAAGCTCGCCGACACTCCAGGCAATATATGCGCCGATACCGCCGCCTTCCTTACGTGCCGGAGCAATACCCAGACCATAATGCGGCGTTCGCTCATGCCCATAGGCGCGCTCTGGCGGGCCAAAGCTCGCCGCCGCTATATACGGCAGCTTGCGAGCTGTGTTAGCAGCAAATTCAACAGCGGCAAACGGGCCATGCACGATCACCCAATCCCTTTGCTGCAGCTCGGGAAACATCATCTTATCATCGGTCAGCACATAGGAAGCGGTCGTATCTTCAATCCATGTTCCAGGCTTGGCAGCAAACAGCGCTGCAAGCGCCTCTTCCTGTGCTGCCAGCGCTCCCCCTGTAGCCAGTACAGACATGCCGCGGTTTTGAGCAGACTCAACAATGCGCAGCTCTTGCTGCGAAAGCTGCTCAATGCCAGGCAAGATCACAAGCCTTGCCGAGCTGTCTGTAAGCCGCTCCAGCCGCTCCTGCTTGATCACCTCGAAGGTTATATGAGCTTCCTTCAGCATTTTGAACACGCCTAAATATTCCTTCTGCGCATTGCGGATTGACGATGGCGAAGGCTTGACGAGTACAACATCGGCCATCGCTTGAAAGCGGCCGAACAAATGCTCATATTGCTTGTGAAAACGGAATACTTTGGCTACGCTTGCCAGGTTTTCCTTGTCGGGATAGCCTTCAAATGCGCCGATAATGCAGAAATCAAGGCCAGAGCCATTGGCGATATTTTCATATAAACGAATTTCCGTCTCATAACGCGACACGCCGGTAAAGCGATAGGTTAAATCAATCGCATTAATCGAGCAATTGCTGGTCAGCTTACCTTCATAGCTGCCGCTAATCGGCATAATGTTCTCCGCAGCGGAATACAGCCATTTCGGATGCGGCCGGTTCAGCGCCGTATTTGATTCGTGGCGCACGATATCAACCTTGTGCGGATGGTAGGTGCTAATCGCGGCATTCGGCTTCAACCGCTTAATATGCGCGTGAATTTTCTCTAAAATGTCAACGGATGTTACTTCCTGAAATTCACGATACTTGCGAAACTGTTCCGAACGGTGATCATCATTGTCTGGCAGCTCCATGCCGTACATTTCCTTGAAGCGTGTACGGCAGCTGTCACAATAGCAAATGCCGTAGTAGTTGCCGCTGTAATCCCAGTTTTGATAGCCGAACATGTTGAAAAATACGCCGTCTACGTCGTATTGCGTTAGCACTTCCGTCAATATATCGAGCGAATACCGCTGCTGATACTCCCCATTCAAGCAAGTATGCACGATGCCGTAGTAATTGACTTCACGACCATCCTTCGAGCGATAAAACCATTCCGGCTTCTGCTCGAAAATCGTTTCATGGGCCTTGCTGAAGTCAAAACGAGCGATGAAGCGAATCCCGTTCTCATGAGCTTTCCTGATCGTTTCGCCCAGCAAGTCCTTTTTCAAGTAAGGCGTGACATATTGATATGGCAGCTTCGATGGATGAAAGGCAAATATGCCTCCGGCATTCATCATCAGCACATTCGCCTGCAAATCCTTGAGCTGTTTCATTAACAAATCTACGTCCATATCCGCGTCGATCTCACGCAAATTATTTTGCACAAGACGCAGCGTATTGCCGCTCCACCAGGTCATAGCTCTCTCTCCTCCCGATTGGCTTATGGCTGCCGCTTGCTGCCGATTTGGCGGTTCCGATACTGCTGCGGCGTTACGCCATAAAAATTTTTGAACAGCTTAATGAAATAATGAGTTGTCTGGTAGCCGGTCTGCTCCGCTACCTCATAAATTTTGCAATCCGTTTTCCGCAAAAGATCCGCTGCATGCTCCATCCTTCTGTTCAGCAAATAATCACTTAGCGTTTGGCCCGTTTCCAGCTTGAACGCCTTGGACAAATAGGCAGGATGAAAGCCAAGCTCTTCTGCAATCATCGGCAATGATAAATCCTCATGCAAATGGCTCTCCACAAATTGCCGCACACGCTTTGACAGCGACAATGCAGCATTTCGGTGGGCTGGTGCCTCTTCCTCGGCAATTTTGCATAAAGAGCGAAGCGCCCACTCGCGAAAGGTTGGCAAATCCCAGCTTTCATGCTTTTCCAGCATGCCTTTGTACAGCGGTCCGATGGTCTCCTGCAGCTGCTTGCCGCGCTTATGGGTAACAAACTGATAGGACCCCGCAATAACAAAAAATACCTCCTGCGCATACTCCGTGGAATCGGTCCATTTCTCCTCCAGCTCCTGGAATATTGCTCGCAGCTTCTTCTCAGCGTCGTCCCACCGCCCCATCTCCATCAGATTAGCCAGCGAAGGCGGCTGATATAGCGAGTCGATAGAGCCGGACAGCCTCGGCTGTGGAAGGTCGCTGATCGTGGCAAATAAGCCTGCAACCTTGTCTTCTCGATTGCGGAACAGCAGTCTGCTTTTTTGAAATGCCTCGTGCAGCTCGTCGGGGAAGGCGACCGGACTGTTGACGATGCCAACCGATATCATATGCTTCAAATAGCGGTAGACGCTGCGCTGCATTTCCTTAGCGCGCCGCTCCATCCGCTCAAGTGCATAATTGCCTTTATGCTCCTTTGGCTTCAGGACAAATACGGTGTTGCGCTCGCCGATTGCAGCATGCCAGACATGGAACGAATCCTGCAGCAGCTCTTCGCCGATATTGGCCATGGCGTAATTAATTAACGTCTTGTCATGCTCGTTGTAACCGGACAAATCGTCCTCCATCTGCACCGCCAAAAACAAAACATTATCGCCAATTGCAAAGGGAAGCTCCAGCGTGGCTAGCCGCCGCTCCAAATCTCGTCGCATAATCGCTTTTCCCTGCACCAAATCCTGCAGCAGCCCGCCTTTGACGAGCGGCATATGCTCGCGCATCGCATCGATCGTCCGCTCCTGCTGCTGAAGGCTTCTTCGTTCCGCCGCAATTTCTTCGCTTAACGACTCCAGCGTAGCCAGCAGCTCGGCCTTCTGCACAGGCTTCATCAAATATTTCGAGGTTTGCAGCTCCATCGCTCGCTGCGCGTATTCAAATTCCGCGTAGCCGGACAATAAAACGCATTTAACCGCGCTCGACTTTTCCCGCAGCTTCTCAATCAGCTCGACACCGTTCATTTCAGGCATGCGAATATCGGTTATGACAATATCAATCGGATCACTGGCAAAGCGCGCCAATGCCTGTTCAGCGGAATACGCTTTGTAAATCGCGCCCATAAACGGCAAACGCGCCTCCGCAACTACATGCTCGATGCTGTCGGCTTGATGTGGATGATCATCTACAATTAACAGCGATATCATGCTGATCCCTCCGATTCATTGATGTTGTCAGATGGTCCATTATCCTTTATGCGAAAGAACAGCTCCACTTTAAGTCCGCCGAGCGCGGATGCTCCGAATGCGAGCCCTTGACCGTCTTCATTGTACAGAAGCAGCCGCTGATGAATGTTCCACAGCCCGAAGCCCATTTCATCCTGCATCGGCCTTGCCATCGCAGCACGAAGCTTCTCAAGCTCCTCCTCCCGCAGCCCTTTGCCATTATCCTCGATCACGATAACCGCATACGGCCCATCCTCCTTGCCTGTTACACGAATAAGGCCGGACTTCAGCGACCTTTCGATGCCGTGCACGATTGCGTTTTCTACAGCAGGCTGGATGATCAGCCGCGGAATTTCCAGATCGAGCAAGGGCTGCGGCACATGAATGTCATATTCCAGACGGAGCATTTGCATTTGTTGAATTTCAAGATAGTTTTGAATCAGGTTCAGCTCTTCATAAAGCACCGTCGAAGTCATTTCTGTACGTGTCGTGTAGCGGTAATATTGACTAAGATGCTGCGTAAAGGCAATGACCGCATCCTTGTTGCCCATCTGCGTCATGCTTTGAATAAATGCAAAATTGTTGTATAAAAAATGAGGATTGATTTGCGATTGCAGCTGCTTAAGCGTAGCGTCTCTCACCCTTAGCTGACTGACAAACACTTTCTCGATCAGCTGCTGCGTCTCTTCGCTCATCCGATTGAATTCAGAAAACAAATAGTGAAACTCGCTATGCTCCTTAACGGCGATCCGAAACGAATAATTGCCTTGCTTCAGTCGCCGCACACCTTTTATAAGCTCAACAATTGGTATTTGCACGCTGCGGTAAATGACGACCGCGAATACAACGCCAATCAGCATAAGCAAGCCCATAATGTAATAAAACGAGCGCAGGCTGTGATCCAGCGGCGCTACAACCGACTTGAGCGGTACGAAGTCGATCAAATACCAGCCATGCCAGGTCGATTCCGTATAGTTCATAAGATACTGCTCGCCTGAGGCGCTTACAATATCGTAGCCTCTTGATCCCAGCTCGTGAGCCTCCAGCACTTCCTTAAATGCAACCGTTAGCTCGTGGTCGGCCTCCTCAAGCGCAATCATGCCTTCCTGTGGATGATAAAATAGCGGCTCGCCTGTTCTGCCCGTCGTAAATTGCTCCAGCAAATAAGCAATATTGCTTGCCGGAATCGCGACCTCCAGAATAAGGCCCAGCTCCTCCGGGTTATGCTCCAGCGAGAATGGCTTAGTCATATGGCGCACGAAGTAATAATCGTCGCTGTCTCCATGCTCCAGCTTTACATAGGACCAGTTCGTATAGAAATGCCGCTGGAAATAGTCCAGATCGAATTTGCGCTCATCTGTCGTAATGTACGCCCCCGTCACAGGTGAAAACAGTGTCAGCTCGTATTGCCAGCTGTAAGACGTGCTTTCAAGGCGCAGATGATGCTCCAGCGCCTCGATAATTTTGAAGTTGTCATACCCGGGCGTTGTAATCGAATCATGCTGCAGCATAAGCGCATTCGTATCCGACATCGTAATGTATGCAGATTTCCATAGCTGCTCGCTGATCATATCCAGCTGCTCGACGAGAAAGTCCTGCTGATTGAGTGTCAGCTGAATCAGCTCGTTCTTGATGATCTCCATACTATTGCGATTTGAATACGTATAAATCAAAATGACGGGCAGCAGCAAAATCGACAGCATTATAATAATTTTCTGGAATGTATTGAGCCGCTTCATAGTAAAACCTCCGCTCCTCGTAGATGTTCAAGTCTAGTTTACATGAAAATCGGCGAAGAGCGTTATGCTTACCCTTTTACTGAACCCATTACGATGCCCTTCACAAAATATTTTTGTAAAAACGGATAAACAAGCAGGATTGGCAGCGCTCCGATAAAGATTTGCGATGACTTAACGGTGCGGTTCGAAATTTGGTTTAAGGCCGCCAGGTCAACTCCGACCTCGGAAAAGTTCTCCTTTACAACAATCGTATGAAGAAATGATGCAAGCGGATAATCCTGTATTTTCGTCATATAAATAATGCCATCAAACCAGGAGTTCCAGTGCATAACCATCGTAAACAGCAGAATAGTTGCGACTGATGGCATCGAAACTGGAATAAATATGGAAAATAATGTACGGAAATGCCCCGCGCCATCGATCAGCGCTGCTTCCTCCAGCTCCGGCGGCAAATTACGGAAGAAGTTGAGCATCAAAATCATATTCCATACATTTACCGCTGTCGGAACAACAAGCGCCCAAATCGTGTCCATCAAGCCAGTATTGCTTACAACCAGATAGGTCGGAATAAGACCGCCGTTGAACAGCATAATGACGATGAAGTACCAGGAATAAATGTTTCTGCCGCGGAACCGATAATTTTCCTTGGATAATGAGTAGGCCGCCATCATCGTAATTCCGATTGACAGAACGGTGCCAAGCACAGTGCGCTGTACGCCGATCCATAAGGCGCGCAGGAAATTGTCGTTGCCCAGCGTCTCCTTATAAGCCGCCAGCGTGAAATCTATTGGTATAAAGTTGACGATATTGGCTGTTGCCGCATCGCGAGAGCTGAGCGACACCGCCAAAATATGAACGAGCGGCATAATGCATGCCAAGCTGAGCAGTCCAATAAAAATATAGTTGAACACTTGAAATACTTTGTACGTATTGGAGTAATATCGCATGTCGCACCTCCCTGTCTAGAAGATTCGGTAATTCGCCAATTTATAAGCGAGCCGATAACTGATTACGATCATAATGAAGCCGATAATCGATTTAAAGAAGCCGATTGCCGTCGCAAAGCTGTACTGGCTGCCCAGCAAGCCGACTCGATAGACGAACGTATCAATAATATCGCCTTTATTGTAGACAAGCGGATTGTACAGGTTGAATATCTGGTCAAAGCCTGCATCCAGCACTCGACCGAGTGACAGAGTGGCCACTACGATAAAAATTGGCGTAATTGCAGGCAGCGTAACGTGAATGACCTGCTGCCAGCGGTTCGCTCCATCAATTTCAGCCGCTTCATACAAGGAAGGACTAGTTGCAGCAATCGCCGCAAGGAAGATGATCGCAGAGAAGCCGAAGTCCTTCCACGCGTCGGACACGACCACTGTAACGCGGAACCAATCGCCATTAGATAGGAATGAGATCGGGTCGATGCCAAACATACCTAAAAATCGATTGACAATGCCGCCGCGAATCGACAATATGTCGACGAATATGCCGCCGAGAATAACCCAGGACAGAAAGTGAGGCAAATATACGAAGGTTTGAGCGGTACGCTTAAACCATTTTATTCGAATCTCATTTAGCAATAAGGCAAAGATTACGGGAATAAACATTTGCGTAACGATTTTGGCAAACGCGATAATCAATGTATTGCGAATAATTTGCATGCCGTCGGGATATTCGAACAAATATCGGAAATGATCGAGACCTACCCACGGCGAACCACCGAGACCAAGCCACGGCTTGTAATCTTTAAACGCGATCACAATTCCCATAATCGGGATGTAATTATAAATGAATGCAATAACGACTGCAGGCAGCAGCAGCACATGAAGCGGCCATGTTTTGCGTATATACGATTTGAATCTGCTCCGCTTCGGTTGTCGCTTAAGCGTATCGGCAGCAACTGTTGGATTGCTCATCCTCTTCCACCTTCCAATCTCTAGCAGTTCTTATGAATGGGGAGGGGGATATCCCCCTCCTGTCTATCTATTAGCGAATATTTCGTTACTGCGTCACGCTCTTATACCATTCATTTACTTCTTTCGTTATTTCATCTCCGCCGTTTTTCTTCCACTCCTGCACGAATGTATCAAAGTAGTCGATCGGTTCGTTGCCGTAAATGATTTTCAAATAGCTTTCAGTCATCAGCTTAATTAGCAGCTCGCCTTTAGATACCATCGTTTTCGTAGGCGGGCCGTTGAAGTAGTTGACGATTGTATTTTCATTTTGCGAAATACGTACAAGACCAGCCTCCAGCATGCGCGGTTTTGCTTTCGATACGCTAATTTCCGCCATATTGGCCGGCTCTGCATCCGGATTATCGAGGAACTTCTGGAATGCAGCGTCACTTTGGAAAGGCACAATTCCGTTCAGAAACGGCAGTGTCAAACCGTACGTTACGGTGTCATCGCCAGGCTTCGGCCATTTCTCGCTTGGCACGCCATGCTCGGCAAAATTGCTGCGATAAACCTTTCCTTCATGCGTTACGTAGTCGTAGCCTTCCATCCATCCGTGACGCAGCGATTCATCGAAATGAGGATCCTCCTCGCCGAAGTACGCAGCATAAATCTTGTTAATGTAGCCGAAGATCGCGTCCACATTTTTGAAGTCCTTGTTGAAAATGAGATAGTCTCTAACCATCGTTTTTTCAGCACGCGCTTGCTGTCCGTCAGGACCTGACGGAAGCGGATATGCCTTGAAGCCTTCTACGCCGCCTAGCGGATAACCGTCCATCCATGGCGGTCCGAATATAATTCCGGCTTGACCGCTTGCCGCAATCTCACTCGCTTTACCTGCATCCTTAATGCCCGCTTCCGGATCAATATATCCTTTGGACATCCAATCTCTCATTTGTGCCAGAAATTGTTTAACACTCGGTTGGATGGCATTGTACACGAGCTCGCCATTTTCATCAGGATTCCAATACTCCCAAATATACTTGGAAGGCATATGATTGCCGAATGCGCCGACAAGTCCATCTGCCGTAGACATCCAGTTATATGGACCTTCCTTCAAGGAAACGGCCATGCCAAGCGTGTCGTCCTGATTGTTGCCGTCAGGGTCATCCTCCGTGAAGGCGCGCAGCACCTCTGTCAGCTCATCAATCGTTGTAGGCGCTTCCAAGTTTAGATTTTGCAGCCAATCCTCGCGCACCCACATAACTGTGCCTTCGTCCATCGCGTACAAGTTTGGCAGTCCGTAAATTTTGCCGTCACGCGTAACAGGATACAAGACATCCGGATATTTCTCGTAAATCGCTTTCAGATTGTCGGACAAGTATTGATCAATATATTCATCAAGCGGCTGAATTTTGTCAGCAGAGATCATATCGCTTACCATTTCAACCTTCGAGGTGAACACATCCGGCAGCTTCTGGTTGCCTGCCATCATCAAGCGAAGCTTCGTCTCGTAATCTTCCAAATTAGGCACGACAAAGTCAAAGCTCAGGTTAATGCCCATTGAATCGCGCATCCAACGTGTATGAAAGTTGTCCTCGATCGTTTCCCCTTCCTTGAATTCATTTTCTCCTTGTGCCGACCAGCGAATTCCTGTCGATACATTTACAGGCGGATCAAATTTGAAGTCTTTCGGATTCGTCAGAACTGGACTTTCAGTCGTTGCGTCTCCTTGATTTGAAGCGGATTCATTGCCCGCATTGTTTGTACCGCCGGCGCAGCCTGTAACAGCCAGCGCCACAGCCAGTGCAGCAACAACCGTCTTCGTTCCTTTAACAGTTCGCTTCATTATTGCTACCCCTTTCTTGTATATGTCTTGCTTGCATCCTTATTGTATGGACTAATGAAACGACATCAAATACAACAGTTTTTAGATTATAACAATAATTTAATGTTACCCTATCCGCATCAATCTATAAAAAAATCGTCCTTTCTTTGAAATGGAAGCATATTGCAACCATTTTGCGAAAGGACGATTCTATGCGTTATCGTGCGTTGTTTATATTTAGTATAATCGTGATGGCTTCAGCGCGGGTTGCTGTGCCGGTCGGGTCAAAGCGATTATTTGCTTTGCCTTGAATAATGCCCTTGCTAGTTGCAGCGGCTACCGCTGGCTTGGCCCACGCCGCAATTTGCTGATCATCGGCAAATGTGGTCGAGCTGAATGACGAGCTATCCAGCTCCATCGCTCTTGCAGCCATCAGGACAAGCTCCATGCGGTTAATATTGCGATTCGGCTGGAATGAGCCGTCGCTGTATCCGGTAATAATTCCTTTGCTTACCGCTGCAGCTACCGCCGGCTTCGCCCATGGACCGATTGCTGTCTCATCAGTAAATGCGGTTGGTGAGACGGAGTCCTCTGTCGTGCCCAGCAGACGCATCAGCATAACTGTATACTCGGCTCGAGTAACATCGCCGTTCGGTCTAAAGCTGCCGTCGGCATAGCCTTCTACAATTTTTAAACTGACCGCTTCAGCTATCGCTTGTTCAGCCCAGTGCCCCTTCGTATCCGTAAAGACTATATCCGGGATTTCTTCTCCTGGATCAGGGCTTGCTGTTGGCGTTGAGGTCGGCGTTGGCGTCGGCACTCCTTCACCAGGGGTAGTCGGTGCCGGGCTTGTCACTGGCGGACTCGTAACAGGTGGACTCGTAACAGGCGGAGCAGTCGGCGTTGGCGTTGGCTCTTCTCCCTGCTCGACATTAACTTCCACCTCCTGTGTTCCTACAGTGGCAAACCATGCTTTCATTTGCTCAAAATCATCGGTAAACGCCAAAGTTAACATTAGCATAATCCGTGCATGCTGCGGATCCAGATTGTCGCCGGAAATGATGCCATTGCCGGAGCTGTACACGGAGCCTGAGCCCGTCCGCGAGGTAGAGACGAATACGACGCCATTGTCGCGAACAGCGGCTGCGCGTGCTGCTGAAAGCGCGGAGCTGATGCCGCCTGCTCCTGTTCCAGCAGTAACAATTCCTTTTGCACCTTCCGCAACAAGCCCTTTTATCGCTCCACCACCTGCTTCCTGATAGTTGTACACAATCCCTACTAGCGGCAACTCACTTTTATTAATTGTCTTCAAATTAAACGGCGTCTTCCATTCCTCAGTGCCCGCTTTCATCGCTCGTCCGTTCAAGCGATACATGCGTACACCTGCGTCATCCACATAGCCAAGCGCGCCGAACATAGCAGTTTCGAATGTATCCATGCGATGCGTATTGGACTTGGTAACCTCACGTGCTGCATGAATGGTATCATTCAGCATAATGACAGTGCCATACCATTTGGTTTTGCCGCTTGCTGCTGTTTTAATCGCTTGATACAAATTGGCAGGCCCGTCTGTGCCAATCACATCCCATGGTCTCATTGCGCCCGTCACAACGACCGGCTTTTCACTTTGCACCGTCAGATCAAGGAAATAAGCGATCTCCTCCATCGTATCAGTGCCTGTTGTCACAACAGCGCCATCGTACGTTTCCAGCGCCTGCTCGACCGCTAGCGACAAATCGTACAAATCAGCGATCGTGTAGCCGCCTGAGCCTTTGTTGCCAAATTGATAAGTCGAGACATCAGCAATTTTTTCCTTGCCCGGAAGCTGATCCACCATATCCTGAATCGGATACGTACCGGCACGATAGCTTTGAAAGCTTGTTTTATCTCCATTCGTTGCCGCACCAGCCAATGTGCCGCCTGTGCCGATTACGATCACGTTCGGATTTTCATTGGCTTGATGCTGGGCGCTTATTGCCGGAATTGGAAAGGCGGGTACCGTCACCTCCGCTTCCGCTGCTGCTGTGTCTGTTGCTGCAAGTACGTCGCTAACTTTGCCAACGCTCCATGTAGCTGCTAAAAGCGCAGCGACGAGGAGAGAAAGAAAGAGACGCTTCCTAACGCTTGTGCGAGTCATGCTCATTTCCTTCACGCTCCTCTTTCATTATGGTGCTGCCGGCGCTTCTGCTTGCTCCTCTTCTACAGCAGGCTGCTCGCTTTCCTCGGCTTCAGTTTGCTGCGAGCCTTCAGCTTCAGGAGCCGTCTCTACCGCTTCAGCCTCTGGTGTAACAAGAACCGTAGTTTCCGCGTCAACCGAAATTTCAACCTCTTGCGTGCCAAATGTCGTGAACCATTCACGAACCTTCGTTACTTTATCAGCATAAGGAAGCTCATTCGTAAAGGCCAGCGATAGCAGCAGCATCATGCGCGCATGCTGCGGATCAAGATTATCGCCTGAAACAATGCCGTTTCCAGAGCTGTACACGGAGCCTGAGCCTGTGCGGGAAGTCGATACGAACACGACCTCATGCTCACTGATAGCTGTCGCTCTAGCTGCGCTAAGCTTGCTGGAAATACCGCCTGCTCCTGTTCCCGCAGTGACAATCCCTTTTGCTCCTTCAGCAACAGAGCCTGTAATAGCTCCGCCACCTGCTTCCTGATAGTTGTATACAATTTCTACTGCCGGCAAGTCCTCCTTGCTAATTTGCGTCAAATCAAAAGGCGAGGACCATTTGTCCGTTCCTGCATGTACGGCGCGTGCTGGTGCGCGGTAAATGCGAACGCCGGCATCGTCTACATAGCCAAGCGCGCCTAGCATCGGAGAATCAAATGTATCCATGCGATGCGTGTTGGACTTCGTTACATCGCGAGCTGCAAAAATAACATCATTCAGCATAATGACCGTACCGAACCATTCTGTTTTGCCGCTGGCTGCTGTTTTGATCGCTTGGTACAGATTGGCTGGGCCGTCGGTGCCAATGACATCCCACGGTCTCATTGCGCCTGTTACGACAACCGGTTTTTCACTTTGTACCGTTAGATCAAGGAAATAAGCGATCTCCTCCATCGTATCGGTGCCTGTTGTGACAACCGCTCCGTCGTACATTTCCAACGCTTGATCAACCGCTAACGAAAGATCGTACAAATCAGCGATTGTGTAGCCGCCTGAGCCTTTATTGCCGAACTGATAGGTCGATACGTCCGCAATTTTTTCTTTGCCTGGGAGCTGATCCACCAAATCCTGAATCGGATACGTGCCAGCACGATAGCTTTGAAAGCTTGTTTTATCTCCATTGGTTGCTGCACCAGCCAATGTACCGCCCGTACCGATTACGATTACGTTCGGATTTTCATTTGCTTGATGCTCTGCACTAACCGCGGGAATTTCAAAGTTTGTTGAAGCTGGACTGGTTGCTGCCTTTACATAGCTGCTTATTGCAGAAAAGTTCATCGATACAACTAAAGCGGCCGCTAAAACTGCTGGAACGACCGCCTTCTTCACCCATGATTTTTTACCGATACTTTCCATAATCTGAGTCCTCCCATTGTCTAGTAATCTATCAATCTGAGGAGTACTATAAATTATGTTAGATAAGTTAACAAAGTTAAATAACCATCAAATAAGCGTATTCAAATGATATTATCTTTCATTTTCTATATTTTTCTTTAAATTAATACGCTTTTTATTTTTGTATTCGGCTTATAATCATTAAGAATTTATTTATTAACACTTAACAAATCTATTAATTTGCGTTATATTAATTGACACACACTTTACTTTCTATTAGGTCAGGATAAAAAAAGAGCGGCTGTCCAGAAAATCCCTAAAAAGGCTACAAGTGAAGGTTGCACTAGCCTCTCGATTTTCAGACAGCCTCAACAGGCACAACTACTCTTCTACTTCCAGGTGGTCAGGCAAGTTCAACACAAGCTGACTGCGAACATAGCTGGAAGCAAAGTGATTGCTTTCATACTCCAAATTTTGAATGAAAATGTACAGCACATTGCCGACCTGTTTAGTCTTTAGCAGCTGCTGATCGGCCAGCTTAACCGGATCACGCGCTTCATACTGTACAGTGCCGAGCAAGGAAATTTCATTAATGTCAGGCTGCTGCCGAACTTCATAGCCCAGCTGACTTCTTATGACAACCTTTTCTATCGACTGATCGCTCAGCTCTGCGCTTTCTTCGATATAAATGCTGCGATCTTTTATGTTAAATGCCTCGTTAACCTCATCCAGCACACCCGTTGAAAGAACAGCAGCCAAAATAAGTGCTCCTACCCCTACACAGCCAACAAAAAACAAGCTGAGCCAGTTGTATTCTATTTTGTATTTGCGTGAAAATCGTGGAGCATGGATAATCATCAGCTCTAGTCCCAGAACAATAAATATAATAGGCGCCAGCCACAGCAGCAGCTCGTAGGCTGTTACAGCCTGCCATAATGAAGCTGCAAAGGCAAGACCAATCCCGATTAATGTTATCCCCATGGAGTAGGTGCCAATTTTCCATACTCTGTCCTTGAGCAGTATATTTTTATCATCTTCCATTGTATGGTGCCCGGATGTTTGCTGCCGGGAAGTATGCTGCTCCGAATAAGAAGTCTGCATTACTGTTCCCCCTTATTCCTATATTTTTTGCTGGAGCCGGATGTTCCAAACAACAGCTTGATGCCCAGCAAAATTAATATAAACGCGATCACGACCGTCGGCAGCATATATTTAATTTCGTAATATTGCGACATCCATGCAGGAAAGTAGTGTTCGATCCAGCTTCTTGCCACCCGATCCAGCAAATAATAAATGCCGACTACTAACAGTCCGGCGCCAATCCAGCGCTGATATGGAGCAATTGACATAACGATAGGATCGTCCTTGATCTGATCTTCATCAAGCCTGCGCAGTTGAACCATTACATCAAAAAATGCATAGCACCACAGCATCGGCAGCAAAAATAAAAATAATGTCAAGCGAAGCTGATCCATAATAAATACCCCTAGCAAAAACAAGCCCATTAGCTGCAGGCCGCGCTGCTGCAAGCCGATATATAAATGTCCCGCGCCGGGAAAAATCGACAACACCATCGCTGCGCCGCGGCTTTTTTTGCCGCTTGCCAGGTGCTGCTCAATGTATACAAATAGCGACTGGTCTACCAAATCTTCTCCTTTTTGCTTGCGGTTAAGCAGGCTCATCGCATCAAATATGCCGTAAATCCATATGATGGGCAGTGCCAGCCACAGTATAAGGAGTATTGGCGCGTCCAGCACAACAGCGGTAAACAGTACAATACCAAAGCTTGCTGCGAATGTAATCAACAGGGTGATGCCGCGCTGTAAAAGCCCCATATACATATGACCCAGCCCCGGCACAATGGACAGCATCATCACCTTCGCTTTTTCCTGCTGCTCAATATAGGTCAGCGGGTCGGCCTCCACCATTATGCCGTTGTGCAGCTCAGCTTGCGGTCGAAAGGCGCTATGCTTGCCGCCTGCAATGGTAACCAGCATGTCGAGAAAATTAATCGCGCCGAAAAACACCGAAATCAATAGCATCACAAAAATGAATGTTTCATCAGTATAGCCTTCCATTAATGCGATGAGCAGCAGAAAAGCGATTGGAGCCGAGAATCCGCCCGCATATAATATAAAGCGAAATACTCTGCCGATATAAAGATGCCCGACTCCGGGAATAAAAGATAGCAAAAATGCTACCAGTGGGCTTTTCGCCTCCGTTCTCATAATTCACTCTCCTTGTCTACATGTTATCTTTATTCATTCTCAAGCTATTTATCAAAGCGGATCGAATGAAGCTTTTCAATCCAGCTCTTCGCTTTGTTCATCCAGCGCTCTGAATTGGAATGCTGATCGAGCTCCTCTTCAGATATTGGATTCTGCTCATCATCAATTTTTTGCTCAATCTGATGCTGCAGCCGTTGTTCTTCCAGCATTGATAAAGAGGACGAAATATAGCTTAAAGCACCCGAACCAACAAGCAGTAATGTGATGGCGGCTGCGACTGCAACTTGAGCAAATGGATGCTGAATCCATTTTCGCTTCCCGCGCTTTTGCTCGGTTTGAATGATTAGTGAAATCTGTTCAGCAGCATGTTCAGACTGAGGAATAGAAGAAAGCTCCTCATGGCAATTCCAATATATAAATCGCTCCAGACAAGTCTCGCACAACTGAATCTCCAGCTCGACCCGCTGCCTGTGATGATCGGATAATTTATTCCTAATATATAATTGCATTTCTTCATCCGTAATGTGCAGCTTCGCTTCCTTCATTCAAAGTCCTCCCTTCTCCAATGCCGCTTTAACCATAATCTCGCACGATAGAGGCGCGATTCAACTGATTTCTTTTCCAAGCCATGCTGAACTGCAATTTCCTCGTAGCTTTTTTCTTCCATATAAAAGGATTGGATCACTTCCCTGTAATGCTCGGGCAAATGCTCCAGCTCCTCCTTTATCATCGCTTTTCGTTCCTGCAGCAGCACCTGCTGCTCGAGCGAAAGCGCTTCATTCCATTGCTCTTCTGCCTGCGTATGGAAATCTTCCTCATCCTTTGCAACGATCACCTTTTGCCTGTTCTGCTTTCGGCGTGCATCAATCGCACGATTAACGGTTATACGCGTAATCCATGTTTTCAAGCCTTGATTGCGATACTCGGGGAGAGCACGATAGATTTGAACAAACACTTCCTGCGCCACATCTTCAGCATCCTGATGATGATGCAGCACTGCATAAGCCGTTCGGTATACATAGTCATAGTATGACTTAACAAAATCTTTATAGGCTGCCGCACCACCTGTAAAAATTTTGTTTAACCACTCCTGCTCATTAATCTTGCTCTCCCCCCTTTCTCATCGTAATAGACGAATCTCAACACGAGTACCACTGCGCATTTTTTCAAAATAAATAAAAAAACTTCTTTTGCTTAAGGCTGCTTGTGCTTTCCTTAAGCAAAAGAAGAAGTAGAATGCGCTATGATGATACAAAACGATACGAATGCTGGACGAAACAGATTATTCGGCAAGCAAGCTTTTAAGCTCCTCTGGCGAACGATCCCACCATTCAATATTATGCTCCATTAGCAGCTTGCGCAGTGCTGCTTTTTCCTCCGGGCCTATATTATCAAGCATAAAGCGGCGCTTAATCGCAGCATCAAGGCGATTGACATGGTCGGCAAGAATTTTCCAGCCTCGTCTAGCCTCGCTGTCAATTAGCATTTCACAGGAAGTTGCGCCAGCATAGTAGGCACCTTCCTCTGAACGTTCAACCGCTACCCATACAATCCAGCAAGGGCGGCCATTGGGCGTATCCTCTTTGTTGGGCGTAAACTTAATGCCGCGCTCGATTTTGCTTTTGGCATGCATAGCGCCAACATCAATATAAGCAACGCCTTGATCAATCATAACACAAGCTACATCACTTAAATCGATAGAGCCTGCTCCAAAGCCTTTATGTTTTTTATTGCCCACTACGTTCAGAGCAAGATTTTTCTTTTCCTTTTTCTCTGGTTGTGCGGATTGATTTTTATCTTCAGTCACTTTTCTCACACCTTCCCATACAATAATTCTATTTTAGCTAATATTATTGGAAAAGCCAACATATACATGCTGTAGATGCTTGTCAACGGGAGGGAATCATACGATGTCTGAAAAGCCACACTCTTTTCTATTGCTTGGTTTACTCATTGTTGTATTCTTGTTTGCTACTTGGCCGTATCAATTTCAGCATGCATGGCAATCAGGATATACGTATGCGCTGACGCCAGTCAACATAGAAGCGGCGCCTGCAATGGCTGCTGTTGCTTCCAATGAGTCCAAGCCCTCTACCTCGCTGCCGATTAACCATGAATTAGGAACTATTAGCTCTCAACCGGCGCTAAGCGAGCGTATCGTTAACTATCACATACAAGTCAGTCTGAATGAAGAGCAACGCATGTTAGAAGGAGAAGAAATTTTCACCTGGCGCAATCCAGGCAAAAAGCAGGTAACCGATCTCTACCTGCATTTATATGCCAATGCCTTCCAATCATCAGAAACGACCTTCATGAAGGAGTCTGGCGGCAAGCTTCGTTCTGATCAGGCAACGGCAAACAGCGAGGGCTATATTAACCTGACAAGCCTTGAAACGCTTGAAGGGGAAAACCTGCTGCCGCGACTAAAATACGTTTCGCCTGATGATGCCAATGAACAAGATCGGACCGTCGCTACCTTCCGCCTGATCGAACCGCTTGCGCCTGGCGAGGAGGTTACGCTGCGGCTCAAGTTTGAGGTCAAGCTTCCAGAAGTTTTTGCGCGTATGGGCTATTTCGGAGATTTTATTATGGCCGGACAATGGTTCCCTAAAGTTGCCGCATATGAAACTGCCGGCACGAGAAACCGCGCAGAGGAAGGCTGGAATGTACATCAGTATCACGGGAATTCAGAGTTCTACAGCAATTTTGGCGTCTACAGTGTAAAAATCCACGTTCCTGAGCATTATGTCGTAGCAGCGACAGGCATGCAGACAAAGGTTGCCAATCTTGGACAAGGACGCAAGGTTGTTCATTTCTATGCCGAGGACGTGCATGATTTTGCTTTTGCGCTTTCGCCTGACTTCATTACGCATGAAACCTCCTTCTCAACTGAAAGCATACCGGGCGTAAAGATCAAGCTTTATGTCGATCCGGAGCATGAATCGTTGGCAGAGCGGTATTTGCACGCCGCCAAATCAGCACTCGCTTATTACGGCAAGCATTACGGCAGCTACCCATACAACACGCTTTCGATCGTGGTTCCGCCACGAGGCGCTTCCGGGGCAGGTGGCATGGAGTATCCGACACTCGTTACAGCACTGGCTGCTGACGAAAAAAGTCCAGGCTATGAGCTGGAGCGGACGGTTGTGCACGAAATCGGACATCAGTACTGGTATGGCATCGTCGCCAACAATGAGTTCGAGGAAGCTTGGCTGGATGAAGCCTTCACATCATACGCCGAGGAAAAGGTTATGGAAAATGCGTATGGCGTCACTACCAATCATCGTATTGAAGCCGTCTATTTGACTGACCCTGCACCGCTGAAGCTCAATGCATGGGAATATAAAGACCATCAGCATTATGCTGAAAATGTGTACATGCGTGGCAAGCTGCTGCTGCTCGACATTGAACAAATCATCGGCTCTGATCAAATGAACCGGGTCATGCGCAGCTATTTCCAGGCCTACCGCTTCAAGCATCCAACAACTGCGCAGTTCCAGGCGCTGCTTGAGCAAGTAACGAAGCAATCATGGCAGGACTATTTTGACCGTCATGTTTACTCCAGCGAAACCAATGATCTGGCTGTTACGAAAATCGAAGCGCGGCAGAAGGAAGAAATGAACAAGCAGTTTTATGAATACACCATCCTGCTGCAGCAAAACAGTGCAGTGAACCGCAATGTGCCGATAGAACTGGTATATGCCGACGGCTCGATCGTACGCAAGGCGTGGCAAATTGGTGAGGAAGCTAATGTTCACTTTGTCGAGCGTTCAGAGGTGCCATTACTTTATATTCAACTCGACCCTGACCAAAGCAATATGCTGGACACTAAGCTTAATAACAATTTTATTCGTGCAGAGCTGCCGGAAAAGGAACGCAAGTCGGTAGCCATTACTACGACTTCCTTGCTCGATGCTCTTCTTCGCTTGTTAAGCTGGTAGAGCATATCCAAAGGATTACATGAAAAGTTTAAGCTTATGCTTCCGATGTACTTTTCATTTACAGGAAGCATATCCAGTTGATTACATGAAAAGTTTGAGCTTATGCTTCCGATGTACTTTTCATTTACAGGAAGCATATCCAGCTGATTACATGAAAAGTTTAAGGAGGTGATTATATGTCTCAAAAGCTGCGTCAGGGCTGGAGCATTACAAGGCGGCATTTCAAAATTATTGTGCTGAACTTTATGTATCAAGCAATCTGGGGCATTGTGCTGTTTCGAGCTATCGACCATATCGTAACGCCGCTGCTACAGCGTTATCCAGCTGTCTCGATGAATGCAGACGCGCTGCAGTTATTTTGGGCGGAGATTCAATTCCAGCTGCTGAAAACAGATATGATTGTGCCTTATTTGTACGCATTAATCGCGCTGCTGGCGTTGCGTATGCTTATTACTCCAATTCTACAAAGCGGGATTTACTATAGCATACATGGAATGAGCAGCGGCGAGCCGCATACCCGATTCCGCAAAGGAATTGCCGCTTGCTGGAAGCCAATGACAATCATCTATTGGATAAAGAGTGTTGCAATTATCGCGCCATTCCTATGGCTTATTCGTCCCTTGTTCTCCATTCAAGCCAATCCATCAGCCGTGTACGCGATTTTACAGAAGCCTGGCTGGGTTTGGCTGCTGTTTCTGCTGTGGGTTGTCACAATTAGTCTAATTAGCTACTTAATTCAGCTCGGCATCGGTGCCCAGCTGTCGCTGCTGGAATCGCTGCAAAAAGGCATGAAGCATGTCGTTAAGGTAGTTGTCATTGGCGCTGTTATTGTGATGATGTACGGCCTGATTAGCCTGTCCGTCCATGCTCTTTCGATGATATGGATTAGCTTGATTAGCTTTATTCTGTATCAGCTGCTGCCACTGCTGCGCTCTATCTTTAACTTCTGGCTCGTATCCTCGCAATATGCGACGATTGGCCATGATCTTAATTCTTCACCGCAATAAGCAGTATTCCTCATATATAGCAAATGATCAGCATAATTCCGCTTATACAGTAAAAAGAGCATTTCTTATCCGCGGCCGCGGGCAAGAAATGCTCTTTTTCGTATTTGAGCAGCTGCTATGGAGTTGCAGCTGAGAAATGGCTATTGCGCCGCTCTGCATTTTATTGATCAGCCAAACGGTAGCCGACACCTCGCACCGTCGCGATATACTTCGGATCTACAGCACTGTCCTCGAGCTTTTTACGCAAGCTTTTAATATGCACATCCACAACATTGCTGCCCGCATAAAACTGCAGCCCCCAAATAATATCTAGCAGCAGCTCTCTTGTTTGCACGGAGCCGTCCGAGGTTAGAAAGTGCACGAGCAAATCATACTCTGTTTTCGTCAATTCAATTCGCTCGCCTTCCTTGCTGACAATCATCCGCTTCAGATCGACCTTAAGATCCTTATACAGCAGCACATCCTGCAAGCTGGTCAGGCTGGCCTGGCTCTCAAGCAATCGATTGATCCGCTCTATTGCCTGTTCAGCCTCAGCTGGCCATACCAACCACTCGCTTCCCGTCACCCCTAGCTGCTCACGCTCGTTAAAGGCATGCTCATCCAGCAAAATAAGGAGTGGAATATGATTGTTAACCACATTGCGCAGCAGCGCTTGATCTCGCTTCAGCTGCTCCAGCTCATGCGAGGAGTTCATCATCGGCAAGGCATCATAGATGATCAGCTCCGGCTTGAGCGATGACAGCAAGCTCTCGTTAAATTCATGCAAGGAAAAAACATCAAAGCAAGCAATCGAAAGCGAAACGAACAGACCATTCACTCGTTCAGGCAGCGGACTAACGAGCATAACTCGCTTCGTCAAGTTGCATACCTTATTGTCTTCGAGAAGTCGATCAGCGTCTATTGCTTGGTCGCGCATTGCTCACACAACCCTTCCATCACAATATGGGGATGCTGAATGCGGTATTTCGTTTGCTCGGAAACTTGATCAAGCCATGCCTGCGGAATATCTACAAGAACCTCCTCTACCTTGCCGCAGGAGGTGCATACAATATGCTGATGCTCCTCCGTACGCGCATCATAACGACTTACCGATTCGCCCAGCTTCAACTCCTGGATCAACTGAACCTCAGTTAAATAGCGTAAAGAGTTGTATACCGTACCATAGGCAAAGTTAAAGCCTTTTTCGCGCAAACGCTCAATAATATCAGCCGCAGTAGGATGATCATGTGATTCCTGAACGACTTCAAGAATTGCTCTTCGCTGTACCGTCAAATTGAGTTTTTGAGCCATAGTTTTGCCGCCTTTCAAAATATTAGACTTAGTATAAATCTAATTAGAGGTCACGTCAATGCAATAAACTTCCTGAATGCATCATTCGACATCATTTCCCAGGAAATAGTATAAAAGCTGCGTCAATCGCCATATTTTGCGCGACAATTGACAGCAGCATATCAGCGCTCCGGAGCTAAGCATCCTACAGTCGCTTTTTAAATCGTAATGCTCTCATATTGGAATTTGTAAGGTAGCATTACGATGTTAAAGGCGACCCACTGCGTTTTTCGGATGCTTAGCTCCTCCGCTGTAGCTTTTGAGTGCTGGACCAAGAAGATGGTACGATACTAGATGGAGAGGAGCGCAGCGTAGGCACAAAGCTACGTGAGCACCTAAAATGTTTCCGTAGGAAACATACTACAGAAGCATAACCTTTCGCTAGCGTCCAAGATTCGCCGCCGACTAAGCGACAGAGAAGTTACATCGTCATCAAAGTCGGATTTTTAAACATCCTCTCTTCCAATAAAAGTTTAAAAATTCGGCTTTCAGGACCAAGAAGCTTGGACGCTAGTAGAAAACGAGGAGCGCAGCGTAGGCACAAAGCTACGTGAGCACCGGAGTTTTCGCTAGCGTCCAAGATTCGCCGTCGAATCCACGACAACGCAATTACATCGTCATCAAAGTCGGATTTTTAAACCACCTCTAAAGGATTGGGCTTAATAGTCTTGATATCGACTCCTTAAACCGATTAAACAGCGGCCTCCGCTGATACTCCTCTAGAGTAAGCAAATGAGAGGCCTTCATGTCTTCGATAAAGATATTTTCCAGGCGGGTGGCTACCTCTTGATTATAAATAAAGGCGTTCATTTCAAAGTTGAGCTTAAAGCTTCGTATGTCCAGATTTGCCGTGCCGACTGAGGCGACCATGCCATCGACAACCAAGGTTTTGGCATGGAGAAAGCCAGCTTCATACAAATAAATTTTAATTCCGCAAGAAAGCAAATCCTCCAAATAAGACTGCGTCGCCCAAAATACGAAGAAATGATCCGGCTTGCTAGGAACCATAAGCCGAACATCCTTGCCGGACAGTGCCGCCGTTCGCAAGGCGTTAAGCAGGCTGCTGTCGGGAACGAAGTATGGCGTTTGCAAATATACGGTCTGCTTTGCTGCGTAAATCATTTTTATATAGGAGTTTTTAATTTCCTGATATTCAGAATCAGGTCCGCTGGCGACAACTTGAATGCCGATATGATTGGAAGGCTGTGGATAATCACTTGGAAAATAAGCAGGGCTAAATTCAATCTTGTTGGAAGATGCCATGCTCCAATCAATAATAAATTGGGCCTGCATTTGCAGAACGGCCTCTCCTCTAATCCGCAAATGAGTATCTCTCCACTTGCCAAAGTGCTTGTTCAAGCCCAAGTACTCATCGCCAATGTTAAACCCTCCGATATATCCAACCTGTCCGTCCACCACGACCAGCTTGCGGTGATTGCGGAAATTTATTTTAAAGTTCAGGTAAGGAATGCGTGACGGAAAAAACGCAGCATCCAGCCCGCCCGCCGCACGAAATTCTTTAAAGAACTTTTTAGGCAGATTAGAGCTTCCTATATGATCATACAAAAACCTGACCTCTATGCCTTCCCGCGCTTTTTTCGTCAACGCTCCCATAAGCCGTCGTCCCAGCTCATCATCCCGAACGATGTAATAAACGAGATGAATATGATGCTGGGCTTGTTCAATATCTTTAATTAAAGCATCAAATTTTTTATTGCCATCGGTGTAAATATCGACTTCATTGCGCGAAGTGAACAGCGAGTAACCCGTTGTAAGATTCATCGAAATAAGGTCCGCATAGTGCTCAACCTCAGGCCCTGCAAAATCCAATTCGCCCGATTTGAGCTGCCGATGCTGCTCCTTAACCAAATCACTGATCATGCTTGGCGTAATCCCTAACAGCTTGGCGAGCTTGCGCTTTTTAAATTTCTGACCAAGGATAAGGTAAAGAATGAAGCCTACAACAGGAATAAAAAATAATACCATTACCCATGCCCATGTCGAACTAATATTGCGTCGCTCAAGAAAAATGATGGCCATGGCAAGAATAATATTAAGAATTGTAATGATCATATAAATCTGCTGCCAGATAATCATTCACTAATTCTCCTTCACAGGTAGGATGCAGTTCAACGCTTTACTGGCTCGGCACCGTAATACTCTTCCAAGGTTAAACCTTCTTCATCAATTTGCTGTGCCAGCTCCACTCCTACATAACGCAAATGCCAAGGCTCATATTTATAGCCTGTTATATCCTCTTTGCCCTTAGGATAGCGAATGATGAATCCGTAGTCGGCAGCATTGTTTTCCAGCCAGATCGCTTCTACTGTTCCGCCGAAGCAATCCTGCGCCGCGCATTTGCCGTCGCTGCTTGTTACGTCAATTGCCAGTCCTGTCTGATGTTCACTGGTGCCAGGCTCTGCACTGTAGGTTTTTGCTTTATCATAGCCGTCTCGCTCGACATAGCGATTGAACAAGGCGGTTTGCGTGCTCTGTGAACGATAGCCGGATACACCAGCCAAATAGATGCCGTCCACCTCGGCTGCTTCAAACAGCTTTTCGAGCGCCTCTGCTGCTTCCTCGCGCAACATTCGTTTTTCGATCTTTTCTTCAAAAATAAAGCGGACATTCGGATAAACGAGATCCTCTGGCTCGTAATTATCTGGCAGCTTGTAATTCGGATTAACGATTACACTTATGCTTTCTGCATCTGTATCCGGTTCAATCTGCTGCGGCTGATCCGGTTCTTCTGTTGCTGGCTGCTCCGTAGAATCAGGTTCATTAGTTGCTGGCTGCTCCTCCTGCTTGCCTGAATCAACTGAATCAGTAGGCGTTGGATTATCTTGTCCATCAGGTGAAACTTTATCAGGCGTTAACTCGTTATTAATATTATCTTCCGACTCACTTACAGGAATATCTGCCGTTTGTTTCTGTTTTTGATCTACAAAATAAACCACTACTGCGATTAATATGGCTAGAGATAGTAAAAATAATAATAGCTTGCCTAATTTCATGTCTATGTTGCCTCCTTGTGCGATCACCCGAAAAGCCGAGCACATTTAAGAAAAGTGCGGCGATTCTTATTATTTCGTTGCTTGCTTTGCTAAATTGTGAGCAATTTACAATTAATTGATTTTGACATTGCCGACACATAACAGCATAATAAGTAAGTATTATATCATCTATGAAGCTTTCATGAATATATAAGTTAGATGAAGGGTAGGATGTATGGTGTTAAACGATAGCTATAAACGCCTTCTTAGTATGCGGCCGATTTTATTCTTTTCGTTGATCATGCTGCTAAAAAGTGCTTTGGCTTGGTTCGTCATTTTTGAGAATGGCGCGTCTTGGGCACTGCTCTTAAAAGAGCTGCCATTTGTGCTTATTGTTTTCTGTTTAATTGAAGCTTTCGCGAAGAAGAGAAAGATGCTTTATTATTTGATCGCGAATTTGCTCATGACTACTATTTTATTTGCCGTGATCATGTATTACAAGTACTATGGTGTCATTGTAACATACTTTGCACTTGCACAAGTCAATCAAGTAACTGCGGTAAAAAATAGTGTGTTTTCATTGATGGATCCATACTTCTTATTTATTTTTACAGATATCGTATTTTTCGCTGTCCTCTTGTTTAAGAAAAAAGGCGATATGGACTGGAAGATGAAGGTTAACAAGCCTAGCAGCCGCAAGGTAGCGCTGTCGATTATGACTGTTTCGCTAATTGCTTGCTTATTTAATATCGTGCCAAACCGCGCAAGCATGAATGAAATCGTAAAAGCTGAGCAAATGGGCATTCTAAACTACGAAGCATATATGATCTTTTCTAACAAGGATCAGGAATTTGTTGAACCAGAAAAAATTACCCAGCAAACTATTTACGACATTAAAAACATTAAGCCGTCTGAGCAGCCAATACTAAAGGGCTCGGCCAAGGGCAAAAATCTTATTATCATCCAAATGGAATCATTGCAAAATTTTGTTGTTAATCTTAAGGTTGAAGGACAGGAAATTACTCCGAATTTCAACAAGCTGATCAATGAGAATTATTATTTTAATAAGTTTTATCAGCAGGTAGGTCAAGGCAATACATCCGATGCTGAGTACGTTGTCAATTCGTCGCTTTATATTCCGCCTCGCGGCGCTGCTACTCAAATGTATGCCGATCGCGAGCTGCCTAGCTTGCCAAAATTGCTTAAGCAGCACAATTACGAAAGCGCGACGTTCCATACGAATGTCGTAGAGTTTTGGAATCGCGGCGAGCTGTACGAATCACTAGGCTTCGATCATTATTATGATGCTAAATTTTTCGGCGAGGAAGATACCGTATTTTTCGGTGCATCCGATGATGTGCTTTATCGCAAAACCGTCGACAAGCTTGTGGAAATGGATGCAGCAGACAATCCGTTTTATGCTCAGGTCATTTCGATGACTGCGCATCATCCGTACACAATGCCGGACGACAAAAAGCTGATCACATTGCCAGAGCGATATGAAGATACGCTTGTTGGCGACTATCTGATTGCACAAAATTATGCCGACAAGGCGCTTGGCGAGTTCGTCGAGGATTTGAAGGAAAAAGGCTTATGGGAAGACAGCTTGATTGTTATTTATGGCGATCATCTCGGCTTGCCAATTTACTCGCTTAATTCAGGCGAGCTTGAGCTAATGAAGGAAATTTATGGACGTGACTACACGTATACCGATATGATTAATATTCCGCTCGTTGTCATTAATGATGGTGTTACGGAAGGCAAGGTTTTTGAGCAAATTGGCGGCCAAGTCGATCTATTGCCGACAATTGCCAACTTGATGGACATTTCGCTTGAGGATCAAATTCATTTCGGACAGGATATATTCAATAACGAGGATAATCTATTGCCACAGCGCTACTATTTGCCAACAGGCTCATTCCTGACTAGCGAGGAGCTGTTCCTGTCAGGCAGCGGCTACGATGATGGCAAGCATTATTCGCTTTCTGGCAGCAGCTCAGAAAACGGAATCGCAACCGAAGAGGAATTCCAGCGCGCGCTAGAGCTATTGCAGCTGTCAGACAGCTACGTCAACAGCCTGCCGCTTAAGCCGGATGAAGTGAAAAACACAGATTAATAGGATGCAAAAAAACGGGGTGTTCAAAGAGTCAGTGAAAGCTGACTTTCTGAACACCCCTTCTTCTTTAAGCTACGACTGTTGCTCGCGATGCAGCTCGTAGTAGAGCTCCTCGCCTATCATAAAGGCTTTAATGTCATCACTGCTTGACAGCAGGGAGTATCCCAGCATGAGCTTGGTCAGTGCCGCTTCAGGCCCGATGCCTGGCAGCAGCACAGCACCCGCTTCCAGCAGCGCAGTGGTCGAAGCATACTGCGCTTCACTTTCGCTTTTGACCGGCGTCAAGTACACGTCGATGCCCTGCTGCTTGCAGCGGCGGATAAAAGCGGGCAAGGATGCCGAGCCTTGCGGCAGCGAGCAAGCCGTAGCCGAGTGGTACAGATCATGTACGATCGCCTGCGGTTTCCGCTGCTCCCATTGATAGTAGTCATAATTCAAGCCCGGATAAGGCTTAATATAAAGGATATCGCTAGCCAATTGCTGCAATTCAGCAAGCTCATCGACCCAGCGATGCTGAGCCGGCGCCAGCTGAGCAAGAGAAGGATTGCGCGCGTCTGCCTGTGGAAGCAGTTTGCCTTCCTGCAGCGTGCCAAGCGTCAACTCGTACGGGCTGCGAAACTGGTCGGTAAAGGTCTCGCATTGCATCACTCTTGTCGCCAGGTAGAGCTTGCTCTCGCCTTTGTCATTTTCATATACGACGAACACGCCAGCAGGCGCCTCCTGCTCGATCCATTGCACCGCCTGTCTGAAATTGCGCATGCCGTTGGCGCGCTCATCCTCCAGCGGATAGTTGCTTGCTATTAACACAATCGGAATTTGCGTCGCTGACAATAAGTAGCCAAGCATCGCCGCACTGTATGCGAGCGTATCGGAACCATGCGTAACAATAATGCCCGCATATTGTTCCTGCGGTATGCTGCGAATGCTTTGCGCCAAGCTCAACCACTGCTCTACCAGCAAATTTTCACTTAAAATGTTCATTGGCTGCATCGAATCGAATGCCGCCTGCCCATCATACAGCTCCCTATACTGCTCAATGATCGTATAAGAGCCTGAGCTATTCACATCAATGGCATGCTCTTGTTTCGTGCTGCCAATCGTTCCTCCAGTAAACACAACCATGACTGGTTTCATCCATGCAACCCTCTTTTACTTTTTGCCTACAAACGGCCACCAGTTATATTTCCCAAATAGCTTTACGGCTACAGGTATAAATAATGGTAGCATAATTAGCGCGTACAATAAAAGTCCGCACAGGACAAGCGTCGCAATTTGCAGTAAGCTCATAACTCCCGAAGGCAGCATCGCTGCGAATGTACCGCCCAAAATAATCGCCGCAGACATAATGACTGAGCCCATGCTTTTCATTGCCTCGTGAATCGCTGTTGCAGGCGGCATATCGGCATTTTCCTTAAAGCGATCCATGAGGAAAATACTGTAGTCAACACCTAGCGCGATCAGCATAACAAAGCCGAAGAACGGCACGGCCCAGCTTACGCCTGACAAGCCGGCAATATCTACAAAGATTAGCTCGGTTACAGCCAGCGAGGTCGTATACGTAATAAGCAGTGACAATACGACATAAATCGGAATAACAACAGAACGGAACAATAGCAGCAAAATAATAAAAATCCCGATCAGCATTAACGTTACAGTACGGGAATAATCCTCGCCGCTCATTTCCTTCAAGTCATGGTTCATGCTCGTCACGCCGCCGATCTGAACCTCAGCGTCTTCATGCTCAGTTCCAGCCAGCTGCTGCTCTACAGTTGCAGACAGTCCTTCAATTACATCAATGGAGGCCAGTGAATAAGGATTATCCTCCATAATGACATCTAGCGTAATAATACGGCGATCCTCGGACATATACTGTGCCAGCACTGGCTCGAAATCTTCACCTGTAATGACTTCAGGCGGCATATACCACCCAGCCAGCTGCTTGTCTGGAGCCTCAATCAATCCTTGCAAATAAGCCTCCGCCGAGCTAAAGCCGTCCGTGACTTGACCCAGACCATCAACGCTTTGCGCCAAGCCCTCAGTCAATTCCTCGAGCTGCGTTTGGATATCGACAAAGCCCTGCTGCAGCTGCTCGCCGCCAACAGCTATGCCGCCAAGCCCTTCAGCTAATTGCGGTACTTGCTCGCTGCCCTGCTTGGAGCCTGCCGCAAGCTGCTGCAGTCCTTGACGCAGTGCGCTCATCCCGCTTGTCACTTGCTTCATGCCCTCTGAAAAGGCCTGCTGTCCGCCGCTAGCAGCCTCCAGGGCTGTATTCGCCTCGCTAAAGCCGTTGAGAATGCCCTTCAAGCCTTGATTCAGCTCGTTCATGCTAGCTGATAACGCAGCCGCGCCGCTTGACAGCTCTTGCAGCGAGCTCGCAAGAGCAATGTAGGTTGGATCCTGCTCAAGCTCAGGATGCTGATCCTTCAATGCTTGCATGCCTTGCTGCACCCCAGTTAGTCCTGTAGCGAGCGCTTCCTGCTGCTGTGCAATTGCGGTATAGCCAGTTGACAGCTCCTGCGTGCCGGAATAAAGCTCACGATAGCCCTGCAGCAATTGATCGCTTGCATTGGCCAGCTGAGCCGCATTAGTTTCCAGCTCTTTAAGACCTGCTTCCAGCTGCTCGGCAGACTGTGTGCCTTGCTGCATGCCTGTGCTCAGCTCAGTCAGTCCCTTCGACAGCTCATTAACGCCTGCCTGCAGCTGCTTGCTGCCTGAAACAAGCTCATCCGCTCCTGTAATTGCCGTATCCAGCTGCGGCGTATGCTCGGATAGCGCCGTTTCTGCTTCAGCCAAGCCATCTCTTATTTCCACCAGGCCGTCCTGGCCTTGCGCCAAGCCGTCCTCAAGCAGCTCCACCTGATCGGCAACAAGGAATTCTTCCATCTCCTCGCCTAACGGTCGCGTTGCACTGCGCACAGCGGATATGCCTTCCTGCTGCAGCAACGCGCGTGATGTCCGCTCAATAATCGACATGCCTGCTGAGTTGTCAAACGGCTTATCGCTTTTAATGACAACCGTTGTTGGCATCACTTCACCAGGTGCAAAATTGTCGGCGATAATGTTAAAGCCTTTAACCGAATCGTATTTTTCACCGATTTCATCGAGTGAATTGTATGAAACAAGATCATCCTTCGTTAACAGCAGCGGCACAATAATAATCGCTACAATTAATAAGGCTGCCATTGGCCTGTTTAACGAAAATGCGCCTACTTTATCCCATAGCTTGCTGTGGCCATGCTCCAGCTTGCCCTTCATCGGCCAGAACAGCTTGCTTCCGAGTACATAAAGGAAGAATGGAACAACCGTATAGATCGCAACCAGCATAACGGCAATGCCGACTGCTACCGCTACAGCCGAGCGGTACAATATAAATGTAGAAAATCCGATCGCACTGAAGCCAACGAGCACCGCAATGCCAGAAACGATAACGGTGCGCCCAGCTGTGCGATATGTCACTAATATAGCTTCCTGCTTGTCGCCATGCTTGCTTAGCTCTTCCTTAAAGCGACTAATAATGAGAATGCAGTAGTCGGTTCCAATCCCGAACATAACCGCCATCATAAAGATTTGAGTAAACGTCGATAGCGGAAAATCTGCGCGATCTGCCAAAAAGGAGACTACGCCTTGCGATACAAGATAAGACAAGCCCACTGTCAATAGCGGCACGATTGGCGCGACGAGCGAGCGGAATACAAGGAATAATACAATTAAAATAAATACGATTGTTATCAGCTCGGTACGCTTAAGTCCTTCCTCCGAGCTAAGCACAACATCCTGGTTAATGAGCCAGCTACCTGTATAGTAATGTTCAACCTCGATCGAGCTTAATGCCTCATAAAGCTGCTCGACTGCTACTTCTATTTCCTTTTCCCCCAGCTGCACATCAAGCAGAACAATAATGGTCGACTCATCCTCTGACATCATCTGACTGGCTAACTGCTCGTCGTCAAAATGCGTCGTGATCGACTGTATGCCCAGCTCGTTCTGCTGTGATTCCAGCAGCTTTATAGCCTGCTTGACCTCCTCCTGCTGACCGCTCGACAAGCCGCCCTGCTCATAAAAAACTAGCGCCGTAGAGTTGCCGCCACTTGCGTCGCCGCCTTTTTCCTGCAGCAGCTTTTCAGCTAACGAGGAAGAATACTGCTCAGGTACTGTAATCTGTCCTTTTTCTCTAACCAGCTCTGCCAGGTTAGGTGCTGCGAACAGCATGACAACCGCTGCAACCAGCCAAGCGGCAAGCATTAACCATCTCGCTTTTAATATTGCCTTCAATCCTTTGCCCTCCTATCTCCTATTCCACATCATACTTCAACACTTCAGCGACATATTCAAGCACCGCAATAAATTCAAACCCTTTTTGCTCCCCGATTCTGTCCAAATAAGGCTGAATGATGTCGTAGATCGCTCTTTCTATTACTTCGCATTCACTGTAGCCTGCCTCCGTCAGCGCCAAATAGAGCACGCGCCGATCCTCCTGACTCGGGATTCGCTTAATGACGCCTTTGTCGACCAGCCTGTTACAGATGGAAGTAATTGTGCTCCTGCCAACACACAGCATATCGGCAAGCTCTGACGAAGTTACAAGCTCATTGCGCATCAGATAGCGAATAATAAATAGCTGTTCCGGCGTCATATCATTGGGCAGTGCATCTTTAACCTTGCTAAAGAGACGCCTTTCAATTAAAAACGTGGCTCGTTCATACCGCTCGACAATTTCAGCCATTACGCGATCTGACGTCATGTTCAACACCTCCTTCAAAATTAGTTTGATAATGAAACTATTCTATCACCGAATAGTTTGTTTATAGAACTATATTTACTTAGTTTTCACAAACCATTCACAATTTCAAGTGGCAAATAGGTATAGCATTCCCCGCCAAACGAAGCTTTAATATGGTTAACATATGACAAAAGCTGCTTCAAGCCTCGCACAGCATGCGATGCTCAAAGCAGCTCCTTCTGTTTATGATGAAGTTAGCGCGGGACTGCCCGCCTGCAATTGATACATTAAATAGTACTTGCCGCGCTGCTCCATAAGCTGATCATGATTGCCGCGCTCAACGATCACTCCACGGTCAAGCACGAGAATTTGGTCAGCAGCACGGATGGTCGACAAGCGATGGGCAATGACAAATGTTGTCCGTCCACGCTTTAATACATCAAGCGCAGCTTGAATAATCGCTTCCGTTTCGGTGTCAATACTTGCTGTCGCTTCATCAAGAATGAGAATAGCAGGGTCATAGGCAAGCGCTCTTGCAAATGAAATAAGCTGGCGCTGTCCTGCCGACAAGGTGCTGCCCTTCTCGATGACCTCGGTGTCTATCCCTTTAGGAAGCGACATGAACATATCGTACGCGCCAACATCTTTAAGCGCCTTAATGACACGCTCGCGACTTATCGCCGGATTGTTCAAGCTGACATTGGAAGCGATCGTGCCTGTAAACAGAAAAGGATCCTGCAGCACGATGCCCATATGCTCGCGCACCTGCTGCTTGGAATATTCGCGCAGGTCGACTCCGTCAATCGTTATGCTTCCTTGCTTAATGTCATAGAAGCGGAACAGCAGGTTCAAGATCGAGCTTTTGCCTGATCCCGTATGGCCTACCAGCGCAATCGTCTCACCTTGCTTGGCTGAGAAGTTTATATTTTTTAACACATACTCATCATCTTTATAAGCAAAGGTTACGTCGTTAAAGGCAACATCTCCACGATAGCGAGGCATATGCTGCTCATCCACCTCAAGCCCTGGCTCATCCATCAGCTTGAAGACGCGCTCTGCTGAAACGCGAGCGACCTCAAGATTGGACAGTTGGTTAACGATGCCGACAATCGGGTTAAACATCCGATTAATATAATCGACATAGGCAAACAAAAGACCTACTGTAATTGCTGCGCTAAATTGATTGTTGAAAAATAGTACAATGACAACGATATAAATAATATTACGCAATACATTAAGCAAATTATGCGAGGTAAGCGAGTTAAGGCTAAGCATCTTATTCTGATACTTGAAATAGTAAGCATTCAGCTCATCAAATTCCTTTTTCATCGCTTCTTCCTTGCGAAATGCTTGAATAATCGACATGCCTTGAATCGATTCATTGACATTCGCATTAATCTCGCTCAGCTTGGCACGCAAAACCCGGTTGTACTTCGCTGCATAACGGCGATAAATGTAAATCCAAAGGATAAGAATCGGAATAAGCGGCAGCGTAATTAAACCAAGCTGAACATCCATTATAAAGATAGCTGCATAAATCCCGATTACATAGACGATCCCCATGCTGAAGTTGGCGATAACGCCAACGTAAAGCTCGCGAATCGCTTCGGTATCATTCGTTACGCGCGAGACGATTTGGCCCGCTGCAAAATGATCATAGTATTGCACCGGAAGCCGCTGCGTATGAGCATAAACGTCACGGCGCAGCTTTTGCACAATGCGGTTGGCCGCGGTTTGCAACAGCAGGCGCTGACTGTATACAAAAATGGCCGACACGGCAAGCAGCGCCAAATAAATTAGCGCCAATCTAATAATCGGCTTAATTTCCGGCTTGTAAAATTGATAAAGCTCCTCTTTAGTCAGCTTCGTTCCTTGCTCAGATGAGCTTCCTTCATCTACAAGATAGAAGGTTAAGCCTTTCTGCTCAAAGCTTGCACGTCCCAGTGATTGCTGCTGGTCCGCAAGCTTATCCTCGCGCACCAGCCATTTATCCTGATAAGGAACAGCCTCGGCAGTTCCTTCTGCAACATAATGCCATGCTTTATTAATGCTGGTCACGTGCTGGTCAATCATTTGCTTCGCTATCAATGGACCAATAACCTCTGCACCAACTGCGATAATTAGAAATAGTAGTGCTACAATAATCGTTTTCTTATATAGCAAGCCGTACTCCAGCAGCCGCTTTCCTGTGCTGGACGCTTTAACCGGCGTTTGCTTGTGATGCTGTTCATGCATCGTCATGCATTCTTCACCTCTCTACCCCTATGAGCTCAGCTCCAGCTCAATTTGCTGACGATCAAACTGTTCTTTGTACCAGCCGCCTAAGGCTAATAGCTGCTCATGTGTTCCTTCTTCTATAATGACGCCTTCGTCAAGCACAACAATCCAGTCCGCATGCTGTACCGCTGACAGGCGGTGAGTCGTAATAATCGTCGTTTTCTGCTGACGCTCCTGCTTAATGCTATTAATAATTTCAGTTTCTGTTTTAGCGTCAACAGCCGACAATGCATCGTCCAGCAGCAGGATTTCAGGGTCTGCGATTAACGCGCGTGCTATGCTGACACGCTGCTTCTGCCCACCTGAAAGCGCCACGCCACGCTCTCCGACCATTGTTTCAAGTCCTTCAGGCAAAAAGACGATGTCCTTGGCGAACGAAGCGCGCTCCAGCGCATGCTGCAGCTCATCTTCTGTCGCATCTGCCTTGCCGAACAAAATATTATCGCGAATCGAGCGGGAAAACAAAAACGGCTGCTGCGGCACGTAGCCCATATAGCCAATCGCGTCGTTGAGCTTCAGCTCATCAATGCGGTGCTCCCCAAGCTTTAGCTCCCCTTGGCCAAGCGGGTATTCACGCAGCAGCTGCTTCAAAATGGTCGTTTTGCCGCTGCCCGTCTTGCCTACAATGCCAAGCGTTTGCCCTTGCTTGATCCGGATATTTAATGCGCTTAAATTAACCTGAGACGAGCTTGGATATTGGAATGAATACTGGTCAAAGGCAACTTTGCTTGGAGCATGATCAGCTGTAGTATGCTCTTTATCCTGCACATCCGCTTTATGGGCCAGCGTTTCGTTGACACGATCTAGCGAGGCATTACCGCGCTGCATAATATTAATAAGCTCGCCCATCGCAATCATCGGCCAAATGAGCATGCCTAAAAACATATTAAAGGTAACGAGCTGCCCTAACGTAAGCTCACTGTTGAAGACGAGATAAGCGCCATAGCCGATCCCGATCAAATAGCTGATTCCAACAATGATTTTAATAGCCGGCTCAAACAAAGCATCGATTCGCACAACGGCGAGGTTTTTATCGAGCACTTCCTCTGTTTTCGCATGAAACTTGCGCTCGCTTGCCTTCTCCTGCACATAGGCGCGAATAACGCGTACGCCCGATACCGACTCCAGCACATCATCATTCAGCTCGCCAAATGCATCCTGAGCTTCCGTAAAGCGTTGGTGAATTTTGCTGCCCAATACTGAGAGCACTAATGCGATAAAAGGCAGTGGCAGCAACGCGGCAAGCGTCAGCTTCCAGCTAATCGCTACCGCCATCATCACAACGATACAAATCATAAAGATTGTAGAATCGAACAACGTCAATATGCCGAAGCCGGCCGTATTGGAGACTGCCCCTAAATCATTGGTCGCTCTCGCCATCAAATCGCCAGTACGGTTGCGCTCGTAAAAGGATGGCTTCATCCGCAAAAAATGGACCATCAGCTTCATCCGCAATGTGCGTTCCAACACAAACGCGCCGCCAAACAATAAATAATGCCAAATATAATTTACGCCATAAGCAATAATGGTAATGGCGATCCAGCCCGCAATCATCCATTGAAATTCCTTAGACGTAAACAGGCCCTGCTGGATCCCGTCAATGACGACCCCAATTAGCCATGGTGGCAGCAAATCAACCAGTCCGATTAAAAACAGGAGGCTGATTGCCCATATATATCGCTTCCGCTCCAGCTTAAAAAACCAACCTAACTTTTTTAAAACACTAAGCATGTTGCCTAACAACCCCTTGCTTTCCAAATTAAAGCATGCAAAAAGAGCATGCCTATCGTAGGCATGCTCTTTTCCCGAAGGCCGCCGCAATCACTAAAAATGGTGACAGCTAGCCCTTATGTAAAGAAAAGGCGCATGACTACGCTACGTAATCATGCGCCGTATAGGTTTATACGTGAACGACGCGGATTACGTAATCATTTTTATTAGTCATATTAATAAAATGCATAAAGTCAATTGCTTTCATGATACGTAACCCTCCTCTCTTATCGTTAAAATCTTTTTCAACAATAGCATTGGTTAAATGTTATTGTCAATCAAATTTGTGCCGCTGGAATGAAAATATTTTCCGACAAATCCTTTTTTGAGCATCCTCTCTATATATGTAAAAAGGCTGTACCCCTCTGTTGAATGCTTCTAACAGTAGAGGTACAGCCTTGTATGGTATTTATATGATCGATCCGTTTTTCGTATTAGGCCTTTTGTGCTTCAAGCTCGATGTTGACTTTTACATCGTCGCCAATTAGTACTCCGCCAGTTTCCAGGGCGGCGTTGTAAGTTAAGCCGTAGTCGCTGCGTTTAATAACGCCTGTTGCGCTGAAGCCTGCTTTTTCGTTGCCCCAAGGGTCTGTGGAAGAGCCCTCATAAGTAAGCTTGAACGTTTCCTGCTTTGTCACGCCATGAAGCGTAACATCGCCCACTACATCGTATTCGTCATCACCTGTTTTTGTGATCGAGCTTACGACAAACGTTAGGCTTGGCGTATTCTCAACATCGAAAAAGTCTGCTGAACGCAAATGATTGTCTCGATCCTCGTTGCGAGTATCTACGCTTGCCAGGTCGATATTCACAACAACTTTAGCAGATGTCAAGTCGTTAAGATCCGCTTCGATCTCAGCGTCAAACTTGTGGAAAGAGCCTTTAACCTTTGCAATCATTAAGTGCTTTACGGAAAACTCTACAGAGCTGTGAGAAGCATCTACAATCCATTTTGTCGTCATTTCAAAAACCTCCGTATATTAATTAATTATATCAACTTACAAATTTAAAGTATGTATCATTATTTTATATCTCTATTTTCCTGTTGTCAATACTATATTTTATAAACTATACTTATTTACTAGGAATTGCGAAAATTTTGTCGATATTTGTCTTTATATCCCAATACAACAAACTTCGAACTAAAGCTAAGAATTGGAGGGATACTGTTGTCTATTCGCACAAAATTATCAGTCGCTATCTCTCTAATTGTTTGCGTTGTACTTATTCTGAACGTCTTTTTTTCACAAATTAATGCGGTTCGTGTGCAAAATGAAAATGTTGAACAGCAAATTACGACGATGGCTCAGCAGCTGGCAGTGTCAATCGAGCTTATTGAAAGCACGAATCGCAGCATTGAGAAGGAGCTGTCGCAGCGCTTAAAGGCTACCGCGCAGGCGGCAGAGCAGCTGCTTGATCCGGACATCTCCAACATTTCGCTGGAGGAGCTTCAGCAGGTGCGTGATACGCTGCAAATAACCGACATTACACTGTGGGTGCTCGATAATGGCGAGCTCGTATCCGCGCTGTCGTCCAATCCTGACGAAATTAATTTGCGCTCCAAAACATGGGATTACTGGGACGTCGCGATGAAGGATATTATCCATATGCGTCCAGTAAGTGTGGAGCAAGGTGAGCATGCTGACCATTTCTATTCCGGCCCGATTAATTTTTCAGTATCAGACCCCTCGAAAGTAAACAAATGGGGCTATTACTATTCCGGAAAAACCAATTACATGATTAATACGATCCTGAATACCGATTCATCGTTTCCTGATGGATATGTAAAGGGCAAAGAAAATATAGTAGCTGAGCTAATCGCCGAAAATGAGTCGCTGCTGGAAATTACAGCGTTCGACCCTAAATATTTTGGCAAGGAAAAAATAATTAAGCTTAAAAAAGGACAGCCGGTCTACAATCTCGATGTGCGCGATATTAAATTCGGCTCCTACGAGTACAGCAATGCTAAAAGGGACGTCAAGCTTGTCAAGCAAGCAATGCACTCCAACAGCTTTATTACATCAAATTTTGAGCTTAACGATAAAAAGCTGACGCGTACCTTTACGCCAATTGCAGGCAGTAAGCCATACGTCATCAGTATGGTTTTCGACCATGAGCAGCTTCTGTCCAGCACGACAAAGCAGCTGCTCGATCATACTGTAATCAGCATTATTTTGCTGCTTATTACGATTGCAGGCAGCTATTTAATCGCAGAGCTGCTGACAGCGCCGCTTACGAAAATTATGCTGAAGGTAAATGCGATTTCGATGAATCAGTTCAACACGCCGCTGGAGCATTCCAGCAAGGATGAGCTGGGCTTGCTTGCCTCTCAAGTCAATACGATGGGCAATAATTTATATCGTTATACAGAGCAGCTGAAGCAAACTAATCTCGAGCTGCTGAGCACCAAGCAGTATTTGGAATCCTTCTTTAGTCATACGAAGGATGCGATCCATATTATGGATTTGGACTTCAAGCTGATCCAGGTCAACAAGGCGTTTGAAGATATGTTTGAATTCAACAGCAGCGAGCTGCTCGGCCGACCGCTGTTCCCTGACTGCTCTGAGAAGCAGCGCAGCTACACCGAGCTGTTGATGCAGGTAATGGATAACAACGGCATTTCCAACTATGAAACAATTATGCATACGAAGTCAGGCAAGCCAATTGATGTCAGCATTACCCTATCGGGCATTATTGATGAGCATGGCGATACGGTCGCCTTTGCCTCGATCACGCGCAACATAACTCAGCGCAAGCAAAATGAAGAGCTGCGCCGCAACAATGAGAAGCTGTCTGCCATCGGACAGCTTGCAGCCAGCATTGCTCACGAAATTCGCAATCCGTTAACAACTGTGAAGGGCTTTTTATCGCTTAATCACAGCAACGGCAACCTTCCGGAAAAGCATGCGGAGCTTGTTATGAAGGAAATCGAGCATATGGAGCTGATTGTCAGCCAGTTTTTGAGCATGTCGCGACCGCAAATCGAGCAATGGGGACCTGTTCATGTTGAGCGGTTAATCCGTGATATAGTGATGCTGATGCAAACCTCTGGCAAGCTCGACAAAGTCGAGGTCAGCATTGACGCTCTAACGCTGCAAAGCGTCATACATGGCTCCGAGCAGCATTTAAAGCAGGTATTCGTTAACCTCATTAAAAATAGCATTGAAGCGATGCCAGACGGCGGCAACCTGTTGATTTCAATCGACAGGCAGGAAGCAGCGACCGAGCCTGCTCAGCTGGTGATCGCCATTGAGGATACTGGTGTCGGAATTTCAGAGCAAGAGCTGTCTCATATATTTAATCCTTTTTATACAAGCAAGCAGGATGGCAACGGTCTTGGTCTGCTTGTTACGCAGCAAATTGTATCCAACCATTACGGCAGCCTAAGCTTTGCAAGCGAGCTTGGCAAAGGGACAACGGCAACTGTGCTGCTGCCTGTTGAAGCAGCTGACAAATTATCAACATAAATTTTACAATTATTCAAGAATTGCTATTTGACTTCAATAAAAAATAGGAGAATAATAAAATATAGTGTTGATTTTGATTAACTTAATAAAGTAGGAGGAATATACAATGAGCATCGTTTCTCAATTAATGGAATTCAACAAAGCGTTTGTCGAAAACAAAGAGTATGAGAGATATATTACGGATAAATATCCTGAGAAAAAGATTGCGATCTTGACATGCATGGACACTCGCTTGATGGAGCTGCTGCCTAAAGCATTGAACTTGCGCAACGGCGATGCCAAATTCATTAAAAACGCGGGGGCTGTTCTGACTCAGCCGTTCGGTTCCGCTATGCGCAGTATTCTGGTTGCAGTTTATGAGCTGCAAGCAAAAGAGGTTGTCGTAATCGGTCACCACGGCTGCGGCATGACGAATCTTGACAGCAAGGGCATGGTGCAAAAATTTATTACTGACGGTGGCATCGACCCGCTTGTTATTGATACATTAGAGCGTTCCGGCATTCGCATGGATAAATTTTTGCGCGGCTTCTCTGCGCCAGAGGATGGCGTTATGCATAGCGTGAAAATGATTCGCAACCATCCGCTGTTCCCGGCTCATGTCCCGGTGCACGGCTTTATTATGGATCCTACAACTGGCTCGCTAGAGCTTATTGTTGAAGATTATCGCGAGGAATAGCAATTATTTTAGATTAGGGCGTGCTTTATGCTGCAGCTTGCAGCGTAAAGCATGCTTTTTATGTTTATGTTCCTCACGATCTCCGTACAGAAGCAGCATGTCGATCCAGCCGTCTTTGCACAAGATCCTGATTCAGCGTAATCGCCGCTCTGACGCCATCGCCAGCCGCCAGTACTGCCTGCGCAGGAGATATGCTCATCGCATCGCCTGCTACATATACACCCGCTACACTCGTTCTTCCATGACCATCCTGCCAAATTCCCCCATGCTCAGCCAATCTGCAGCCCAATTGCTGCGCCAGCGAACCAGCATGCATCCAATAGGTTGATACGAAGCCGCCCGTGCAGCTAATGCGCTGCCCACTCGCGGTTACAATCGCCCGCAGCTTGCCGTTTTCTCCTACTAAGGCGTGGATCGGCGAAGTATGTATTGCTACGCCCATCAGGCGCAGCATCTCCTTGTCTGCAGCCGTTAGACTGCCTCTGCCATTTGTAAATAAATGCAGCTTGCGACTCCACTGCCCTATTGTTGCTGCCAGCGCTACTGCATTGCCGCCTTCGGTTATAATTGCAAGCGATTGGTTGCTCAGCTCATAACCATCGCAGTAAGGGCAGCTGAACAGCGAGCGTCCGTAATATTGCGACAAGCCCGGCACGGCAGGCAGCGCCTCCTTAATGCCTGTAGCAAGCAGCAAGCGATCGGCTAATATCTGCTTGCCTCGCTTCGTCTCGAGCAAGAAATGCCGTTCACTTGCACGAGTGGCGGAGCTGACCGTGGCGCGATACACCTTCACATTTGAAAACTGGTTCAACTCCTGATGCGCAAGCCTGCGAAACTTGGCAGGCGCAATGCCTTCACGCGTAATAAAGCCATGCATATGCCCCGTTACCGCGTTGCGGGGCTTCTGGTTGTCAAACAGCAGCACCTTGTGCTTGGCTCGAGCCAAAACCAATGCGGCATTCAGCCCGGCCGGTCCGCCTCCAATAATTGCAATAACCATAGCGCTCACACCTTTATCTCATTTGTATAAATGTATGAGCTGTCCGCTGCAAATAGATATGTTTGCTTATTGTTTAAAGCTGGCCTCGTACCATTTTTTTGCTGCCTCCACTTCGCTGCGAGTTAACTGGTGACCGCTATTTTCCCATAGCAGCTCCACGCTTGCTCCTGCTCCCTCCAGCAGCTCTCTCAGTTCTTCTGATTCCTGCGGCGGACAGATTGGATCATTTTTGCCCGCTGCCATAAATACTTGAGCACTGTTAAGATCAGGCAGTGCGATGTCGCGCAGCGGAACCATCGGATGATGCAGACTGGCTCCCATTAGTGCGTCCTGATAGTGGAACAGCAGGCTAGCGGCAATGTTGGCGCCATTGGAATAGCCAATTGCGACGACTCGCTTGCGATCAAAACCATACTGCTCCGCCGCCTGGTCAATAAATTCGTTCAGCTCAGCAGTACGGAACTTCAAGTCCTCAATATCAAAAACACCTTCAGCAATCCGTCTGAAAAAGCGGGGCATGCCGTTTTCCAGCACATTACCGCGCACGCTTAAAATAGAAGCGCTGCTGTCAATGTATTGGGCAATCCCCAGCAAATCGCGCTCTGTACCACCTGTTCCATGCAACAATAGCAGCACTGGCGCTGCTGGATCTGAACCTGCTTCATAAATATGCTTCATCATTATTCCTCCTTAAACTTTTCATGCAGCTTCTTAACAAGCACCCTGTAAATGAAAAGTGCTGCGGAAGCCACATCTTAAACTTTTCATGCAGCTTCTTGAATAGTTCTTATTTTATCTTTAAATTAAGATTTATATGCAAAAAGCAGCCACAGTCTGCTGCCTGTGGTCAGCTTTCCTTAAACGCTCGCTCTGCATAGATGCCAAGCTTTTTTAACAGCTCAATCGCCTGCTTTTGCTCCTGACGATCAAGACCAGCAACGGCCGCCTCAATGACCGTCGCATGCTGCGGGAAAACCTGCTCGATAAAAGCCGCTCCAGTCTCTGTAACCTCGGCATAAATAAGTCTGCGATCCTCGGTTGACACTCTGCGTCTGGCATAGCCTTTCTTCTCAAGCTTATCGACAACATACGTAATATTGCCGCTGCTCATCAGCACCTTACTGCCAATTTGCTGCAATGGCTGTGGACCTTTATGATAAAGCAGCTCCAGCACGCCGAACTCTGTGCGATTCAAGCCATGCTTGCGAATATCGCGGTCAGCATGGGCCAGCACCCACTGGCTCGCTCGAGACAGTCCAATATATAAATCAAGCGCATCCTCGTATTGCTCATAGCGTTTTGTTTCACTCATACTGAAGCCCTCTCAAACTCAAATAATGTAATAATCTTAAAATTAAGATAACAGAATGAACGACCACTGTCAACCATCGTTGCACTTCTTGACTTGTATGTGAAATATCAGTATGCTTGACATAATAAAATAATGCGAAAGCGATGAGCAGAAGGAGTAGTTCTGAGCTGCATGTTATAGCGAGCCGATGATTGGTGTGAAGATCGGTACATGCTGCAGAATGAATGGGTCTGCTCGCTACAATCTGAACCTTGCCGTCTACCGGCAGGCAGTAGGCATTGTCGGCGCTCGCCGTTAACGAGCTTCTTTGGCACATAGGCTAAAGATCAAGTGCGACATGATGTCGAATTTGGGTGGTACCGCGGAGTTACAAGCTTCGTCC
The DNA here is from genome assembly GCF_018403185.1 of Paenibacillus montaniterrae. Classification (GTDB taxonomy): domain Bacteria; phylum Bacillota; class Bacilli; order Paenibacillales; family Paenibacillaceae; genus Pristimantibacillus; species Pristimantibacillus montaniterrae. The sequence goes on along the minus strand of NZ_BOSE01000010.1, from coordinate 150,382 downwards.
CTGTTAAAGCAGGGATGAGGCTTTTTTTATTTTCAGAAAATATGAGGTGAAAAGAAATGAAACGAATTTTATCAGGCATTAAACCGAGCGGCGTGCTGAATATTGGTGGCTATTCTGGAGCGCTCAGCCAATTTGTACGCAATCAGGAGCAATTCGAATGCTTTTTCTTTATTCCTGATTTGCATGCCATTACGGTGTATCAGGACCCGAAGGAGCTGAACGAACGCACGCGCGAGCTTGCTGCGCTTTACATCGCTGCCGGCATCGATCCGAAGCGCTCAACTGTATTTTTGCAATCACAAGTATCTGCCCATGCTGAGCTTAGCTGGATGATGGAAACTCAAGCGCATTTCGGTGAGCTGAGCCGTATGACGCAGTTTAAAGATAAGTCGGACGGCAAGGATGTCGTCAGCTCCGCGCTGTTCACGTACCCTGCTTTAATGGCAGCGGATATTTTGCTGTATCAGGCTACGCATGTGCCTGTCGGCGACGATCAGAAGCAGCATGTCGAGCTGACGCGCGACCTGGCCAACCGCTTCAATAATCGCTACGGCGAAACCTTTGTCGTGCCTGAACCAATTATTCAGGAAACAGGCGCCCGCATTATGGGGCTGGATGATCCATCGAAAAAAATGAGCAAATCCAATCCAAATGTAAGCAGCTATATTTTGATGACCGATGAGCCAGCTGTTATTCGCAAAAAGTTTTCCCGCGCAGTAACCGATTCCGAAATGTCGGTGCGCTATGACTGGGATACGAAGCCTGCGGTAAGTAATTTGATTGAAATTTACAGCGTGTTTTCAGGCATGTCGATTGCTGAGGTAGAAAAGCATTTTGCAGGCCAAGGCTATGGCAACTTCAAGAAGGAGCTTGCTGAGGTAGTAATTGCCAAGCTGGAGCCGATTCAGCAGCGCTTCCATGAAATTGTCAACTCCTCGGAGCTGAATGAGATATTGCGTGATGGAGCAGAGCGTGCAGCAGCCGTTGCCAACGAAACGTTGATGAGGGCTAAGCGGAATATGGGATTCCTAATAGTCTAATTTTTAGAGGATGTTTAAAAATACGACTTTGATGACGATGCAGTTGCATTGTAGCTTAATCGACGGCGAATATGGCACGCTACCGAAAGCTCCGGTGCTCTCGTAGCTTGTGCCTACGCTGCGCTCCTCGCTTTCTAGTATCGTGCCATCTTCTTGGTCCTGAAAGCCGAATTTTTAAACCTTCATTGGATAGGTTGTTTAAAAATACGACTTTGATGACGGGGTTACTTCTTTGTAGCTTAGTCGACGGCGAATCTTGAACGCTAGCGAAAATTCCGGTGCTCTCGTAGCTTTTGCCTACGCTGCGCTCCTCATTTTCTACTAGCGTTCAAGCTTCTTGGTCCTGAAAGCCGAATTTTTAAACCTTCATTGGATGGGTAGTTTAAAAATCTGAATTTGATGACGGGGGTATGCGTTGTAGCATAGTCGACGGCGAATATGGCACGCTACCGAAAGCTCCGGTGCTCACGTAGCTTTTGCCTACGCTGCGCTCCTCGCTTTCTAGTATCGTGCCATCTTCTTGGTCCTTCACTCAAAAAAGCTACAGCGGAGGAGCAAAGCATCCGAAAAACGAAGTGGGTCGCCTTTAACATCGTTATGCAACCTTAAAAAATTTAATTAAGAGTATTACGATTTAAAAAGCGACTGGAGAATGCTTTGCTCCGGAGCTTATTCGACGTGTTAGCCGTTTGATGCTTTATCGAGCTGCTTGCTGCGCAGCTGCCCGCAGGCTGCATCAATGTCTGTTCCGTGCTCCATTCGTACGCTGACGCTAATTTTATGCTTTTTCAAAATATCATAAAAAGCGCGAATGTCCTCTGCCGTACTGCGCTGATATTGGCTATGCTCGTCAACCGGATTGTACGGAATTAAGTTGACATTGACCATTTGCTTGCGTGTTTGCAGCAGCTCAGCCAGCTCAACAGCTTGCTGCGGCTGATCATTTACACCCTTCAGCAAAATATATTCGATCGTCGCACGACGATTGGAATGCTGCAAATAATAATCAATGGCTGGCATCAGCTTTTCCAGCGGATACGCCTTGTTAATTTTCATAATGCGCGAGCGCAGCTCATTGTTCGGCGCATGCAGCGAGATCGCTAGGTTGACGCCTAGATCGCTGTCAGTGAAATCCTTAAAGCGATTTACAAGTCCGCTCGTCGAAACGGTAATATGACGCGGACCAATCGCCATGCCTTGATGATCCTTAACCGTACGAATAAAGTTTGACATGTGCTCGAAATTGTCAAACGGCTCGCCAATGCCCATTACAACGATATGGCTGACACGGCCGCCTTTGCCTTCCTGATCAAGGAAAAATTGCACCTGCATCAACTGCTCTGTAATTTCTCCGCTCGTCAAGTCACGGCTTTTGGCAATCAAACCGCTGGCGCAGAAGCTGCAGCCGATGTTGCAGCCAACCTGAGTCGTAACACAGACCGACAAGCCAAACTTGTGACGCATTAGTACCGTTTCAATCAAATTGCCATCAACAAGCTGAAACAGAAACTTCACCGTTCCATCCTGCGATTGCTGACGTGTATGCTCTCTCAGCGTTTCAATTGTGAAATGCTGCTTAAGTAGTCCAATTGTAGCTTCATTGACGTCTGTCATATCGTCAAAGCTGCGTACGCGCTGGCGGTACAAGCCTCGCCAAATATGCAGCGCACGCGAGCGTTTATCTCCTTGCTCCTGCAGCCAATCAGCAAGCTGCTCGAAGGTTAGTCCATAGATTGATGACTTCATGCTTCTTCCTCTTTTCGCTTAAGCGGCAGCTCGGCCCCTCAAACTCGTAATGTCTTTATCCGCTCTCTATTTTCCCAAAATATTCGCCACAATACAAGTAGCTGCGCTCAGCTTTCTCGCGAGCCGCACCTGCTGCTACTGTGTCAGCGGAATTTCCAGCTCCACCGTATCCGGCAGCATATGCGGATAAGAGCTGATCGCAAAGCGCACAGGATTGACAACCCCTTCTAAATTATACCAAATATTATGCTTCGCTTCAGTATCGCTGGACGTGTAGGAGCCGCCGCTGCTGAACACCTCTTTGCCGGCAGCATCAATGCCTGTGCTGAACAGCTGCCTGTTGAACTGCTGCACATTTTCCGTTGCGGTATACACAACCGATTTGGGCAGCACGGTCAGCTGCAAATCAATCTGTTCAGGCTGGTACAACACCTTTTGCTGGGCAAAATCAATCTCAATATAATCCTCGCCCTTAGGCAGCGCTTGAAATTGTCCAAGCCGCAGCGTCAGCTGCTCAGGATTGCGGAAGTAATTGCTTTGAAAATAAAGTCCCGCCTCGCCATCTCTTAACGTGCCCCATCCTACCATGCCATTATTAATTGTTCCCCACTGCTCGCCATGCTCATCGATCAGCTCGGCCGAGTCAATTTGCAGCAGCTGCCAGCTGTTTTGCTCATCGATTTTAAGCGTCAGCTGCGCCCTTAGCGGAGAAATACTCAGCTCCTCCAGCCATATGCGCTGTCCGCTGACAAGAACCTCCTCCTGCAATGGATAGCGCTTAGTTGGCGCAATCGGCTGCTTCAGCTCAAATGGTATCGTGATGACCGTTTGATGCTCATCGGTGAACTTCATCTCCAGCATAAATTGCTTGGACGAATAATCGAATGGCTTCATTACATTAATCGTAACTTGATCGTCTACGCTTTTCTCCCCTTCTCTAACGAAAAAGGAAGATGAGATGCCGCCCTCTATTTCCTGTCCATTATGCGTCACATTGAGCTCGGACACATTAATGCCCTCCAAGCTTTCTGAGGAGCTGACGCGGTAATAAAGCACAAGCCCATACTCATCGGCAATCGCGCCTTTTAGCGTTAATGACAAATTATTCGCAGTAATCGTTTTGTCGATGACCTCATAATATTGATGTTCAACAATGTCCTGCATCCCTTTGTTGCCGGCAACAAGCTCGACCAGCTCGGATACAAACGGGATTTGCGACAGCGTACTGGCCAGCGCAGGAGACCAGCGCGTGCCTACAAGCAAGGAAGCGAAAAGCACAACTACAACGGAAGCCGCAATAAAGCCGCGCTTTACGCTTCTTATGCGCTGGGCTCGCTGCTCGGCCCGCACCTTGCGCCGCCCCTCCAAAATCGCTGTCTCAAGCGGCGGCACGGCAATGCTGTTCAGCAGCTTGACATAACGCTCCTGATCGATTTGATTCATTACATTCTCTCCTCTCCAAACATTCTCCGCAGCTTGCGCAGCGTATAGTAAAGCCGAGACTTTACAGTTCCTTCCGGCAAATTCATCTGCTTTGCAATCGCAGCATTGCTTTGATCATTGACGTATTTCAGCAAAATCAGCTCGCGCTGCTGCTCATCAAGCGCCTGCAGCGCATCGAGCCATTCAATATCATGCGCTTGCTCATAGCTTTGCTCCAGCTCATAAGCGGACAGCACCTCGCGCTGCTTTTTGCGCAGCATGTCGCGGCATATGTTCATCATAATTTTAGTTAGCCATGTGCCGATATACTGCGGCTCTTTGACCGTATGAATGCTGCGGAAGCAGCGATAGCTAAGCTCCTGCATCGCGTCAATCGCATCATGCTCATGCCGCAAGTAGCTGTAGGCAACTCGATATAATGCGGCTTCATAATGCCGCAGCACGGCTATAACCGCTTCGTCCTGACCTTTGGTTGCAGCGCGAAGCAATTGTTCATCCAACATCCCGTTCACCTCTTTCTATATACTAGACGCAGCAACCCCTCATTTCGTTCAAATAAAGGATGTTTAAAAATTCGACTTTGATGACGATGATTGGCGTTGAAGCGTAATCGACGGCGAATATGTCACGCTACCGAAAGCTGCGGTGCTCACGTAGGTCTATCTACGCTGCGCTCCTCGCTTTCTAGTATCGTGCCATCTTCTTGGTCCTGAAAGCCGAATTTTTAAACTTTTATTGGAAGAGGTAGTTTAAAAATTTGACTTTGATGACGATGATTGGCGTTGAAGCGTAATCGACGGCGAATCTTGAACGCTAGCGAAAGGTTATGCTTCCGATGTATGTTTCCGCAGGAAACATTTTAGGTGCTCACGTAGGTCTATCTACGCTGCGCTCCTCACTTTCTAGTATCGTGCAAGCTTCTTGGTCCTGAGGCCCAATTTTTAAACTTTCATTTGGAAGTGGTGGTTCCACACCATATTTAAAATAAAAAAAGCCAGTCTCTGAGCTGCACGCTCTATTTGGGTGCAGCAGCTCACTAGACTAGCTTCTATTTTTACATATTTTTTATGCAGCATGACAAATGCGGCAGGCTCAACATCCTTAGGCATGCTTTTGCATTAGTGAAATTTGCCCGGCATGTATGCCAGTGTGGTACATCAGCTGTGAAATGGCATCAAGCGGTGTAAAGGTGCCGCGCGGTGTTGTTACTTGCTTGCTCCACTCCGCTTCCGGCAGCGTGCGAATCGCCTCGAGTATGACGGCATTTGATGCCTCGAGCAGTTCCACCAGCTCGGCCAGGTTCGTAAATTCAACAGCAGCATTTGCCGGTCCGCGCAGCGTGTAATAGTGCAAATGCTCAGGCTTCGGCTTGCCGAATACCCACTCGGCATATACATACTCTACTTCTGCGCTATGGCGAATCATATAACCGATAGAAGCAGGGCCAATCGCCAGCTTCAATGCTTCCTCAGGCAGCTCCTTCACCATTTTGTGAAAGCGGCTTTGCAGCGACTCCCACATTGCGATAATCGTTGCTGTATCCATGTCCTACTCCCCCTGTTTCGTGCTCGGCTTTACGTCGAGGCCGTGAGCGTCACGATTGACATGCTCAAAATGCTCGCCAGCAAAATCTACGTCAAATGCTTGACCGAAGCCTACCACATAGCGCCCTTTGGCTAGCGTCAGCTCGAACAAGGAAAAGTCCAGCGTGCGCAGCATTTTAAAGGTAGGCGTGCCGAATTTGGCTTCGAATTTGGCAAATACGTCCTCATAGCCTTCGTTGCCGACATTTTTCGCCTGGCCCTTGAAGCGCGCGCGCTCGCGGGCAAATATGTTTTTCGTAGCCGACTCGTCTGCAACAAGCATCACGTCCACTGCCGGATTGGCCTCGAGATTGCGATAATGCTCGGCAATTTGGCTCAAATAGACATACACTTTGCCGTCATGCTCAACAAACGGCGCATAGGATAGAAACGGAGAGCCGTCCAACGCGATCGTGCTTAAAAATACCGACTGCGCGCCGCCTACCAGCTTCTGATAGTTTTCCTTCAGCACTGCGATATCCATCGGCTTAATATTCATCATTTTTGACACATCCTTTACATTGCTTTTTTTAATAATATGAATGCGAGGCACTCCGCCAACTTGCTCAATCTCCGCTTCAACCCCATAAACTTGCCCAATCAGCTGCCTGGTCATGATGTCTGCAGGCTTGCCATAAGCATGCACTGCTCCCCTATGTATGACGCAAATTTTATCGCTATATTGCACCGCATGATTCAAATCATGCAGCACCATAATGACGGTTAGCCCCAGCTCCTTATTCAAGCGCTTGATCAAATCAAGCACCTCCAACTGATGGGCGATATCCAAATAAGTCGTAGGCTCATCGAGCAGCAGCATTTTCGGCTGCTGAGCAAGCGCCATCGCAATCCATGCGCGCTGCGCTTCTCCTCCTGACAAACGCTGCACAAGCCGTTCGCGATAGACCTCCATATGCGTCTGGCTAAGCGCCCACTGTACGATTTCCTCATCTTCCTTGGACATGCGCTCGTACCATTTCTTATAAGGCAAACGTCCGTAGCTGACCAGCTCGCCAACGGTCATATCATGCGGGCTTGAATTCGATTGAGATACCATGCACATCAACCGCGATATTTCCTTAACACTCATATCCGTCAAATTCTGATGATTGAACATGATCGAGCCGCCTGCAACTCCAATTCTCTTTGAAATTGCCTTAAGGATCGTCGATTTTCCCGTCCCGTTTGGTCCAATAATCGAGACAATCTCTCCTGCGTGAACGTCAAGCGATACATCCTTAATGATGCTGCGATTGGCATAGTTAATCGTCACATCCTTTAATGCCAGCATGCTACGCGCCTCCCTTCCGCATCAGATACAAGAAATATGGACCGCCAAGCATCGCCATGACGATACCTGCAGGGATTTGCGTTGCGCTGAACAAGGAACGGCCAATCATATCGGCAAGCAATAAAATAATTGCGCCAAGCAGGATGCCAAGCGGCAGGCTGTAGCGATAGTCCGAGCCAATCAGCATGCGGGCAATATGCGGCACAACGAGTCCGACAAAACCAACCAGGCCAACCATAGAGACCGAAACAGCAGCCAGGCCTACAGAAAGCAAGCTGAGCATCAGCCGCACTCTGTTCATGTTCTGTCCCAAATTATGAGCAGTCTGCTCCCCAAGCCGCAGCACATTAACTTGACGGATCGAAAGCAGCGCAATGATCCAGCCTGCAAGCGAATAAGGCAAAATCATCAGCACATCGCTCATTTCCTTGCCGGCGAGACTGCCATTCATCCATTGAATCGCCGATGGCAAGCGGTCGCTGTACAGCAGCGACAACAAGCCGATCACACCGCCGAATATCGCATTGACGGCCACACCCGACAAGATGATGCGCACAGGCTGAAAGCCTGTTGCGCGCTGCCATGCCATCATATAGACCATCGCCGCAGCAAGCAAACCGCCAGCAATCGCTACAATAGGTACGTAAACGCTAGCGCCTGGATAGGCAAGCATAATAAACAATGCGGCAACTGCAGCGCCGCTAGACACGCCTGTTACACCTGGATCAGCAAGCGGGTTTTGCACCACAGCCTGCATCAAAGCGCCAGAAATAGCAAGATTGGCGCCAACAATTAAAGCAAGCAGCACCCTTGGTATGCGAATATCCCATAAAATAACTGAGCTTGTATCATCACCATAGCCAAACAATGTTTGCAGCGTAACAACAGGATTTACGCTCACACTGCCAATACCAATCGCAATGAGTGTGGAAAGGATCAGAAGCAGCAACATGATGACCAGCAGCATTGACTTACGGGCTGTCGATCCTTTGAACACCGAGCTGCACCTCCTATTGCCGAATCAATATTTTACTAGATTTACTATCTCCCCCATTATATCGATATTGATAATTATTATCAATACATATATATGCAAGCTGCCATAAAAAAGACTTTCACACTCACCGCTTGAAGCAAGTGAGATGAAAGTCATTTCAAGTGTGGCTCCTTATGCTGTTCCAATAAAAATTGCATAAACTGCTCCGGCGTTAAATTCCCTTTTTGCTGATTGCAGCTTAGGCAGGCGCATACGCAATTAACAGGCGTCGTATATCCGCCTTTGGCGCGGGGCAGCAGATGGTCAATCGTATCGCCATACTCGCCGCAGTAATGGCAGGTATGATGATCACGTGCCAAAATAAATTTGCGAAACTCCTTGCCGCTGTATATCATCCGAATCGTATACGGATTAATAATGATCGCCGCGCCTTCCTTCACAAGCTGTCTGGCCTGCGCCAAATCAACCTCCTGAATCCAGCGCCGTCCCGTATCCGACCTGCCGCGCATGCGCACGACACCGCGCCAGGTCGGACGCAAATCGTCCGCACGCAGGCTTGAGCCATTAATCGCATGTGTGGGTCTGACATAGAGGATGGGCTGACGCTTCTTGCGGCTCCATCTGGCGCGGCCTGGAGCTGGCAGGTGAGCGACGGAGACGGTCGTTTGCTCCGAATATTGACCGGCAGCAGTTCCTGCTTGCCTGCATTGCTTGCAGGTTCCGCGTCTGCTGTCAGGGCGCTCTCGTCTTCCTGTACGGCGAAGAAAATCATTGATTGGCTTCTCTTGCCCGCAGCTTATACAATATTTCATCTTAGCTTCCACAATCGTCCCTGCTTTCGTTCCGTTCATATCGCTTCCTAAATTATAGCATAGATCATTCAACGTATTGTACTTCACAGCTAAATTGAAAAAAGAAGCACTGTGACAAAAATCACTTTCATTGCATGGGGGGTACTTTATAGTAAGGTGGAAATGATCACCACTTATCTGGGAGGAACCACTCATGTCCAATAAAATGATTCATATTCCCGAGAACCCGGTTTCCCGTTTTCTGTTCAGCAGCACTGGAGCAGGCTGGATCTGGCTTATCGTTCGCTTGTACGTAGGTTATACTTGGCTTACTTCCGGCTGGAAAAAGGTAAACAGCGATGCATGGACCGGCGAAAATGCGGGAGCCGCTGTAACAGGCTTTATGCAGGGGGCACTGGCTAAAGCAGAGGAAGGCAAGGATGTTTCCAGCTGGTATGCAGCCTTTTTGGAGAATTTCGTTATTCCAAATGCCAAAGCTTTTTCCTATGTTGTCGCATTCGGCGAGGTTTTGGTCGGATTAGGTCTTATTCTTGGCCTGCTAACGGGTATTGCCGCATTTTGTGGCGGTTTAATGAACGTCAGCTTCCTGTTCGCTGGTACAGTCAGCTCCAACCCGCTGCTGTTTGTTCTTGCTACATGGCTGGTGCTCGCATGGAAAAATGCAGGCTGGTACGGGCTTGACCGCTGGGCGCTGCCGCTGCTAGGCACGCCATGGAGCGCCAAGAAAAAGCACAGCACTGACAGCTCTGAATCGATTGGCAGCTAGCGTGTTGCCGAAGCTGTTCATACCGATGCAAAAAGGATCTCCTTCCCTCATAGCTGCAGGGATAGAGATCCTTTTTTCTTGCTCATATTTGCTTCTGCACCAAGCTCAGCTCGCCTTGCTTATATTCCACGCAGATCACTTCACGCACTGTGCGAAATTCAAGCTCAAAATCAGGCATTGCTTCAGGAATGCAAGGATTGAAGGCAACCTCCGACCAGCCTGGCGCCGCAGGCTTAATGCCAATGATCTCCTCAATCAATAAAGGAATGGGCGAGCTAGCCCAGCCATGACATAGGCTTGTATTCCACTTCTGCTCCTTGCCCCATGCTTCAAAGCATGCGGTCGCCCCTTCATTGATCATATTGACCCATGAGCGCTCATCACGGCAAGTAATCAGCTCATAGAGCAAATCGCTCTCCCCGCACGCAGCCAATGCTTTAAGCAGGAAGTACGACATATATACGCCGCAGCTCATTCTTTTACTGCGTACCATCGCCACAAAGGCTTGCTTGGCCTCATCAGGCGCAATACCAACATAATGCGGCAATATATTGGCATGCAGCGAATGATGAGCTGAATCAACAGCATCGACAAACAGCCCTGTTTCTTGCCGGTAAAACACATCAATAAACGCTTTGCGCAAAGCTGGCAGCTCGTCGGAATAAGAGATGCCGAGAATATCCTTCATTTTCTGCACAGCGGCAACACAGCCGTAATAAAAGGCGTTCACAACGTTATGACAGCCGTCGCTCACCGGTCTTGTCAACGGAAAATCATAGCCGTCGCGCAAATTTTCAGGCCAGTCGACCAAGTTCCATTTTTCCTGCACACTTTCCAGCAAGCCGTCGCTGCGGCGATATTTTTGGAAATAAGCCAGCACATTTTCAGCATACGGATACATTTCTCTTAAAAATTGCTGATCGCCGCTATGCTCATAATAAAGCAGCACCTGCTGCGGCCATTGCAAGGAAAAATCAGCGATTTCCTGCATAAAGTTGCCCGGCGCAACCGCCATCAGCCCTGGGCAAATTGCAGAAGATAGCGCAAAGTCATAGATCGCCTTCTTGAACAGACGCAAATCTCCGCTTATATACATATGGGTATGTCCCATAATCGTATTGTCGCCCAAATATTGCCCTTTTTCGCGTGATGGACAATCGACATAGCTTTCCTGAGCGCATAGCTGGACGCCTCGCTTGCATATATCCCAAATTTGATTGAGCATAGCATCAGATGATTGAAAGCTGCAGGCTTGCGGATCGAGTGGATAATGTCTGACAATAGCTTTAAAGCTGGCTGGCAGCAGCACCTCTGGCGGTCCGATGACCTCAACATAACGGAACGCTTTATACTCGAATGGTTCAAACCAATCTTCCTTGCCTGATAAAATCCATATTTCCTTATACAAGCAATTGCAGCGCATATCATATCGAACCGCCTGCTGGTCCTCCTGCAGCTCTTCTCCATAGCGGATTTCGAGCTCTTGACCTTCCAGCCCGCAAGCCTTCAGCGTAAACTGTCCTGTCAGCTCCATCCCAAAGTCGATTAAATAATGCCCCTTATCCAGCTCCACTACCTGCTTGGGAGCAAGCTCATAAACAGAAACGGGCGGCGTTTGCTGTGCAGCCAGCTTATAATCAGCAGCCTGCTTTTCCGCCACAAATGCCCAGTGCCCGTCAGCGTAATCCAACGCTTTCCACTGCGGCTCGGCCAGCCTTTGATCGATATGCTCCAAATATTGCGTCTCATAGCCTACGGTCTCGCCATCGCCATAATGCTTCGCAACCCGGTACTTCCATGAGCTGTCGCTTATAAGATGTAGCCGCTGATTGACGTACAGCTCTGCAATCATACCCTGCCGCAAATCCCCGCTGTTGTAGGAGCGATTGATATGCCCCTGATAATAGACATGCACCGCAATGACATTGTTCCCGGCTTGCAAATAAGAAGCAACCTCCCACTCATTATAGTTGTAATGAAAAGGATAGCCTTGGGCCGGACCTTGACCAACAAATTGGCCGTTTATATAAAGCTTGTAATAATCATCACCCGTAATCCGCAGATTAGCCTGCAAGGGCTGCTGCTCAAGCACGAACGCTTTTCGCACAAGCATATGTCTGTTGCGCAAATGCGCTGGATGATGCGCCTCTTCCCACGCCTCATATTCCTTATGAAAGACAGCGAGCGGCTGACAGCTTGCAAACTCCGGGTCTGTAATCCATTTAGCTTGCCATTGTTGCACAATAATCCCCCTTACGCCAAAAAGAGCTCAGCATAAGCGAGCCTTTTTGATTGTTTATACGATTTACTGTCCGAACACCTTGCCTGGATTAGCCGGATCAAAATCCGGATATTGAATTCGTTCAACCTTATTGTCTGCAATCGCCTTATCGTATGCAGCATTGTAGCGTTCATTCAAATCTGCAAGCCCTTTGTCAACATCCAGCGAGCCTAAAATAATGGCGTTGAAAATAAAATACATATCATTTCCTTCAGGAATAACGCCTGTTGGCAGCGGCGGCCAAATTTTATCATGCTCAGTAAGCGCCAGCTCAGGCCAGTTTTGAATGGTAGTCGGGTTTTCCGCTACTTCAAGCACAGAAGGAACCATAACAAGGCCAAGTCCATTTTCATGATAGCCGGCCAGCAGCTCATCACTGTACAGAAACTCCATAACCTTCCACGCCTGATCCGGATGCTTTGTATTCGCATTCATAAAATACCAGCGTCCTGCCAGATTAAGATGCTGAGAGCCTGTCACCGTTTCCTCGATGGTTGGAAGCTGTGCGACACTCCAATTTTGCTCGGTAGGGAACTGATTCATATATACGCCTGGCTCTGAATGATTCCAGGAAATATACATGCCGATCTTGCCTGCGGCAAATTGCGTGCGCAGCGGATCAATATCCAGCGACTCGCTGCCTGGAAATGCTGCGCCGGATGTAAAGATTTCCTTGTACGCTTCCAGAATCGGTTTATAGCCGCTGAAATCATATTTGCCGTTGACAAAATCATAGCCGGCCTCGACTCCGCCGCTTCTCATTAAAATATAGTCTACCGAACGAGACAATGCTTGAGCGGGATTTTTAAGATTTGCTGCAAAGCCATAAATGCCCTCACCTTTTAATTGGTCAGTAATAAGCGTTGCAACCTCTACCATCTCGTCTAGCGTTTTAGGCGGCTCAGTTACGCCAACCTTGTCAAATATATCTTTATTATAGAACAATCTAGGCGTTGTGCTAATAGCTGGAAGTGAATAAATGTTGCCGTCTATCACGTTAATGCCCTCTACAAACGCGCCCTCGCCAAATCTCTCTTTAAACGCTGGCGTTACGAAATCGTTAAGCGGTGCCAAGTTCCCTTTTAGCAAATGATCATTAAAGGCTGTCGCCCCATCAAAAAATACATCCGGTCCTTCGTTGGTCGCCATTGCAATATCTAATGACTGGGTGTAGTTGTCCGAATAAATTTGATAGTCGATTTCAATATTGTGTTCGTTTTCCGCATTAAATGCTGCGATTTTTTCATTCATATACTCTTGATCGGCGCGATTCATCGTCCATACTTTAATTACTGTTTTTTTGCCTTCGGTAACGCTTTCATTTTCCTGTGAAGAAGAATTGCCGTTCCCTGAATTGCTTCCACATGCTGTAATAAGCGACAACACGAGCATCGTTGCCAGCAGTGCCATTGACTTTTTCATTGACCTCACCTTTCTGGTTGTTGCCTGTAGTAGTTTGTTTGTTCATGTAGATTCTATCAAACTACTACATTCGCTATAATCCAAAAAACGCAGATTCCATGTTAAGAAAACACAGGTTTTACAGCAAACCGCTTTGCAGCGCTTCCCGGTACTCGGACGGAGTCATCGCATAATACTTTTTAAAGCAGCTTGAGAAATAGCGCTGCTCCTCAAAACCGACCTTTTCGGCAACATCCTGTATTTTCAGCAGCGGGTCCTTCAGATAGACGACAGCATGCTCCATACGGATTCGCGTTAATTGCTCCACAAACGATTCCCCTGTTTCCTGGCGAAAGAGCTGACGCAAATAATTTGGGCTTAAAAACAGTCTGGAAGCCACCGCGCTAATGGAAAGGCTGCTGTCTGAAAAATGCGCCTCGATATATTGCTTCACCTTTTCCACATGCGAAACACCCTTATGCAGCGCGCTTTTTTCCATCTCTGCAATGCATCGCCCTACAAAATGCTCCAGCCACCTTTGCAGCTCGGAGACGAGGTCCAGACGATAAACATTAACATATGGATCAATATCAGGCTGCTGCAGCAGCGGACTTAAATCAAGCTTGGCATCCTGCATAATTCTTAATAAGGACATCGCCAGCTCCAGAATCGATAATTTCACCCAATGGGGATGTGCGCCTTGAATCGAGGTAATGTCCTCAATATAGTTATGAATGCATTGCATAGCGCGCGCTTTATTTAATAGCTTCACCTGCAAAATCAGTTCCTCAGCGCGGCTTCGCTCCTGCGTTTCCGGTACAGATAACGAGGCCAGCTCCTCGAAGTTCAGGATGACCTGATTTTTGACTGACAAGCGGTAAAGCATCGCCTCCTGAGCTTGCTTATACGATAATGCCAGATCGGCAATTGACTGCGAAATCGAACCAAGCGCAATATTCAAATGCTCCAGCTGCAAATTATTATGCAGCGCTTTTTCCAGTCGCAGCAAATATTGATTGATAACAGCAAAGCTTAGCTCCTTCGTGCTTTCGCTGCTGCCGATAAGCAGAACAAGCTCGCGATCTCTAACAAAAAAGCTGTGCACGTCGAGATCCTGTATAAATCGGCTCGCCGCTCCGGCAACAATATCAGTCATCATCGCATCGGCAAGAAATGCGCCCGCAGCATGCTCCTCGCTTATATGGTAGCGAATTAGGGCAGCCGCATAGTAGCTCCGATCAAAGGAAATACCAAGCTGATGCGCTCGTTCTATATATTCGCTACCGTCCTTTCTCCCTTCAATCAGATTGCGATAAAGCCGTTCGCGGTACAGCGGCAGACTCTCCTCGACAATGCGCTGGATTTCAGACTGATTTTTATGGAACAAATGCTTTTGATCCAATTCATCAGCAATTTGCTGCAAGCGTGCGGCAAGGTGATCAGATTCGACCGGCTTTAGCAAGTAGTCGTTCACTGCCAGCCTTAAGCCTTGCTGCGCATATTCAAAATCATCATATCCGCTAATAATAACGATCGCTGCATCCACATTTTCAGCCTTCACCTGCTCAATAAACTCGAGACCGTTCTGGATCGGCATTTGAATATCTGTAATAATGAGATCAGGTGCATATTCCAGCGTCATGCTTAATGCCTGCTCGCCATTATGCGCCTCGTAAACGCGATTAAACTGCGGGCATTGGGTGCGAATGACGCGTGCAATGCCTTCCCTTATAAATTCCTCGTCATCAACGATAAGCACGGAATACATTATGCTTCTCCCCCTTCTTCAGCTTGCAATGGAATACAAGCGGTCACCTTCGTTCCCTTCCCAGCTTCGCTCTCCACATGAAGTCCGTATGCTTTGCCAAAATAGAGCTTGATTCGATCATTCACATTAAATAAGCCATAGCCGTCCGCCGTTTCCTCCTGAACCGCTTGTAAGTGCTTACAAATCAACTTTAGCTTTACCGGATGCATGCCGGGTCCATTGTCTTCAACCGACAGCTTCATGCAAGCTGCGTCACGCTCCGCGCGGATCATGATCCGCCCAGGGCGATCAAGCTGCTTAATGCCGTGATAGATCGCATTTTCCACCAACGGCTGTAAAATGAATTTGACCGTTTTACAATGCTCAATCGCTGGATCGATATATACCTCATAGCTGAATTGGTCATGATAGCGCGTTTGCTGGAGCGATAGATAGCTCGCAATATGCGCCATTTCTTCCTTTACGGTAATGATTTCTTTGCCACGGCTAAGCGATATGCGGAAGAAAGCAGCAAGCGTTGTAATCATGCCGGCAATGTCGGACTTGCCTTCCTTCTCTGCCTTCCATTTAATCGTATCCAGCGTATTGTATAAGAAATGCGGCGTCATTTGCGACTGAAGCGCTTTAAGCTCAGCTATTCGCTTCAAGCGCTGCTCTTTCTGCACCTGTTCCTTTTCCGCTTGCAACTGCGCAATATAGTTGTTTTTTTGCTCGATCAAATCATTGATTTCCTCAGTCATAAAATTGAAGGCACGCCCCAAGTTTCCTACTTCATCTCGGTGAGCATATTCAAAGCGACTATTAAATTGCCCTCTTCGCACCCTTTGCATAGATTTCTCCAGCATGCGCAGCGGCTTGCTTATCGTAGACGCCGTCAGCAGCGCAAATACAACACCTGCGATTACGCTGACCAAAATAATGACCAAGGAGTACAGCTTAATATGATTGAGCTTGTCCAGCAAACTTTTCTGCGACTGTATATTGACGAGCGTCCAGGGAGCAACGTTCATTTTCACATAATGGATCATATAGGAATCATTTACATAGCTTTTGCTCATCATGCCCTGCTGCTCGTTCAGCAAGCTGTCCCATACCTCTGAAGCAGAGAGCAGCAGCTCTTTGGACTGCGCATCTCCTACGATAATTTCCCCAGTAGCATTGTCAACAATAAGCATGGAGCTGCCCTCGGCAGACAAAGAATCTATTAAATACTGCATCATTCTCTCTTCCTTCAAATGAACGACCATATACAGCTCCTCGCTATAGCCGCTGATCGAAAAACGTACAACAAATGAAATGACGTCATCATTGCTGCGATACAGCTCGCTTTTCGAGCTAGGAAACCAATAGACGAAGGAATTGGGCTTCTCCATTATTTCCTTGTACATCTCAGTCTCCGAAAATTGAACCGTGCTATTGTAAGGCAGCGACAGATCATAGAAGCTTTCCTTGGGCGTATATAAAAACATGGATGCGATAAACGGCTCTGAGTAGCGCATTTCCATAAACACATTGGAAAAATAGCTTAACGCAGATGCATGATGCCTCGGATCGCCATCTATTAAAAATCTTGCCGCCGTTTCATTGAACAGACTGTCCGTTCTTAAGGAGAAAATGCGCGTAATAATGCCCTTTAGCTTTTCATTGAGATAGTTGTTGACCTGGGTTACCATTTTGGAAGCATGCACCGCTTCTGTTTCTGTCGTCACCTCCGCTGCATTGCGGTATAGAAAATAGCCTGATATGACAGTTGAAGCTACGATAAGCGCCGTACATAATAGAGCGATTTTGCTGCGTAAGCGCATACTAAAAAAATTGGAGCTCAATCTTTTTTTCATCTTAACGACCCGCCTTTAACTAAGTAGCACAGCAGCATATTCAATGCCGAAAACGCCGCACCCTATTGGAAAATAAAGGACGCGACGTTATGACTAATCATTCAGCTGAAAAAGTCAGGCTTGCAGCAGCGAGAGAGGTTAGAGCGGTTAGCCCTTCACTGCTCCGGCAGTAAGCCCGTTAATAAACTGACGGTTGGCAAATATATAAACGATAATGATCGGAATAATGGCGATCGATGCGCCTGCCGTCATAATGTGCAGCTCTGCAGCCGCATTAGCGGAATAGCGCAAGCCAACTACAGCAACCGTAAGAGTTTTAATGCTTTGGTTGGAAATACTAAATACTAGAGACGTAATATAATCATTCCATGCGAGACGGAAGGAAAACAAAGCGACAACGCCAAGAATTGGGCGTATTAAAGGCAAAATCAACGACATATAAATTTTGAAATAGCCTGCTCCGTCCATTATTGCCGATTCATCCAGCTCTTTCGGAACCGTTTTAATAAATCCGATCGTTAAAAATATATTGCTGGCCTGCCCGCCTGTTAGCACCAGGGCTAGTCCCAGCAGGTTGCCAGTCAAGCCAAGATCATTCATGAGCATATATTGAGGGAACAGCGTAATCGGACCCAACGCTACAAACATAACGGATAAGTATGCGGCCAGCAACACTTTTTTTCCTGTAAAATTATGTCTAGCGATTACATAAGCGGCCATGGAAGAGGTGATTAGCGAGAAAAGCATCGTTAAGCCGCTTAAATATAGGCTGTTCCATGTAAATTTTAAAAATTGCGCTTTTTGAAAAGCATCGACATAATTGGAAAAGTGCCATTCTGAAGGAAAAAACTTTCCCCCTCCCTGCAATTCCAAATTTGTCTTAAATGATCCTAAAATCGTGTACAGCACCGGGTAGACGGTAAATATGATCATAACTGCCAGAAATATAATAATGAGCAGACGAGTTGCCGTTTTCTTCATATGTGCGCCTCCAATCCTAGAAGATGTCGTCGAGCTTTTTAGATACAAACAAATAAATCGCTGTAATGATTCCCAATATAATTCCCGTCACGACGCTGGCGGCAGCCCCGTAGCCAATTTGCGGCTGAATTGCGGAAGTCGTGCTAATAGGGAAGAAAAGCTGGTACAAATAAAGAAATACGACCTGAGTTTCTCCGAGCGGACCGCCTTCCGTCATAACCATTATGCTTTGAATATCCTGGAATGCCGCCAAAATAGCGAGCATAAGCACGATTCGGAGCACCGGTCCCAGCATCGGAAGTGTTATTTTAAACAGGCGCGGCCAATAAGTAGCTCCGTCAAGCTCTGCGCTTTCATAAATATCTTTAGGGATCGTTTGCAGTCCGGATAAGAAATAGACCATGTAATTTCCTACCCCGCCCCAAACGGCCACCAAAATAACCGACACCATCGCGAGGGAAGTGCCGAGCCAGTTAATCGGCTCCTGAATAATGCCGATCGACAGCAGCAAGCGATTCAAATCCCCGTTATATACATTGAGCAGCAAATAAAACATTAACGCCATTACAGCAGAGCTCATAATGGTCGGGCTAAACACAATCGCTTGCACAAGCGTATTCCCCTTGAACGGGATATTCAAAATCATCGCCAAAATTAAAGCTAGTGGAATAATTAAAACAAGCTTGCCCGCTGCATACTCAAAAGTGTTAAGAAGAGAGCTCCAATACACATCATCCCTCGTAAACAAACGTACAAAATTGTCCAAGCCGACAAAGCTTGCAGATCGTATGCCGTCGTAATCGAACAGCATATAGCGCAATGACCAGACGATCGGATAAACCGTTAAGCTAATAAACAAAATTAAATTCGGGAGCAGCATGGCATACAGCTGAGAATTCAATTTGCTTCTTGATTTCGATTTCATATCATCACCTCAGTAGTAGTAGAAGTTCCGTCCTTTTTTGATTGCGTTTACATTTCATATGCACTATATCACGCAAGCCTTGAGGCTGATAATCGAAAAAATGCAGGTTATATGTATAAAATCAATAGGATGTAAGTGTAATAAACGGTCCAGCGTAATTTCATTGGGACCCAGCCAAATGAAATTGGGATTGGTATAAGCAAGCAAGTTACTTTATTGGTAGATTTAGAATATACTGTAATAGTTGAGGTGATAATTTTTATCAGAGGGATGAGGTAGAATGAAAGCGAAATTAGTAGGGGGAATTGCGGTTGTAGTTTTAATACTTGGAGCAATGATATATAGTTTTTATAGCAGTAACAATTTAAACAATAATAGCCAAACCTTAACTGGTTCATTGGCTACGCCGACACCAACGCCAACAGCGACTCAATCTTCTGCACCAGTGGTCACAGACAAAGAAGTTGATCTTATGCCAGCAGCTAGCCCAGCCCCTGGTTTGGACCCTGCCTCTTCCTCTTACCTTGATTCCATCACAAACGATGAGCATATTCGAGAACAACTATATCGGATGTATGGACGTTTTAATGGTTTGATCGGCAATTACGATAATTATAAGACGACTACAGAAGAAGAATGGAAGGAGCTATTAGGCTATACGTTTTTGAGCGTAGCAGTCTATGAACGATTTGCTGAAGTAACAAGCAGCGAGGAATTAAAAAAAGACTTCACTAATCTCGCTGCACTAGTCAGTTTTGTTCGTGATGGCTTAGAGGACGGTACATACTCAGAAGATCATATCAAGGCGTTGCGATACGCCTATGAAATTATTAATGATATACAAGCGTGGTCATTGCCTCAACCAGGTGATGATTTGAATGTTCGCCACAAATTTGGAGCCTCCTTTGCACTGACAAACCACGAGCAAGCAAGCCTGATTGACGATTGGATCATCAACAACCTGTAAACGAATCAACTGCCAGAAATTCATGCTTCACGCTTTCGGAAAAGCTTGCTGCTTGGAAACATGGATCATCGCTTGCGGGAAGCTTTTTTTGAAGTAGCTTTCAACTCGCGTATGAATGTCGCTGCGATACCATTCCTCCAGCCCGTGTGCGGCAAATAATTGAGGCATGCC
This sequence comes from Paenibacillus montaniterrae, assembly GCF_018403185.1. Lineage (GTDB taxonomy): Bacteria > Bacillota > Bacilli > Paenibacillales > Paenibacillaceae > Pristimantibacillus > Pristimantibacillus montaniterrae. Next base: position 130,372 of record NZ_BOSE01000010.1, on the reverse strand, counting down.
TAGCCGTTCCGAGCGCTTACCCTTCATGCCGTCGCCAAGCATAAGCGTATCGATCCAAATGCGATCGACAATACCCTGCAAAGCAGCTGGGAAGTTCGGCGTAAATGGAAGCACCGGTGAAATTGCAGCCTGTGTCCGGATTCCCGCTTGATGCAGTGTGCTTAATGCTTTCAGGCGCAGCTTAATTCCTGGTGCATATGGTGCAAACACTCGCTTCATATCCTCGCGGTCTGTTTCAACGGTGATCGAAACAAGCAGCTCGCATTTTTTACTTAGCTGAACTAATAAATCGAGATCCCGTGTAATGAGCGGGCTTCTGGTCTGGATTTGCAACAGGTCTGGCGGATCTTCAAGCATAGCCTGCAAAATCGCCCGGGTCACTTCCGCCTTCCGCTCAATCGGCTGGTACGGATCGGTGGCCGAGGACATAAAAAGATTGACGGGCTTGCTGGCACGACGAAGTCTGCGAAGCTCGGAGCGATAAATTTCCGCAGCATTTGTTTTAAGCTCCAGCCACGTACCCCAAGGCGTATCTTTAAACGTTTGAATCGGCATCTCTCTTACATAGCAATAGCTGCAAGCAAAGATGCAGCCGCTGTATGGATTGAGCGAGTGTGTAAAGCCAATATCCAAATAGCCTTGCGCCTTGCTTAATATGCTTTTCGATACAATATTTTTTACCGCAATATCCATGCCAGTCCACCTCCGTTCGTCTCCAGCTGCTATTCCTTCAAGCAGAAACACCTTCAAGCCGCCAATTCTGCTTCGGCTGCGAACCTGAGCATGAACGACTAATCTTGAAGGTGTATAATTGCTTAACGATTGTTTATCTACGGCCTATTTTACAAAACGCTCACTGCCATCGTATGTGCCGATAATGCCATACAAATCAGGACGGCGGTCACGGAATACGCCCCATTCAATGCGCATCGTTTCAATTTGCTCGAGGTCAAATTCAGCAACGAGCACCGTTTCCTCGCTCCGTCCAGCCTCAGCCACCTTGTTGCCCTGTGGACCAGCAATAAACGATGAGCCATAGAAGGTAATTGTTGAATCCTCGTCGCTTTCTACGCCAACGCGGTTGGATGCCACAACAGGCACCAGATTGGAGCCTGCATGTCCCAGCATGCAAACCTGCCAGTGATCCTTGGAATCGATGCCGCTATCCTGCGGCTCCGAGCCGATCGCGGTTGGGTAGAACAAAATTTCCGCGCCCATCAACGCCATGCAGCGCGCCGCTTCAGGATACCATTGATCCCAGCAAATGCCGACGCCAATTTTCGCGTACTTTGTATCCCATACTTTAAAGCCGGTATCGCCAGGATTAAAATAAAACTTTTCCTCATAGCCAGGACCGTCCGGAATATGGCTTTTACGATACTTGCCCAAAATTTCACCATCGGCATCAATAACGACTACAGAATTGTAGCGCGCATTGTTCTTCTTCTCATAGAAGCTGATCGGCAGGACAACGCCAAGCTCCTTCGCTACTTGCTGAAAGTGCAAAATCGCCGGATTTTTTTCCTGCTCAGTAGCATAAGCATAATAATCCGCCTTTTCCTTCTGGCAGAAATAATACGTTTCAAACAGCTCCTGCAGCAAAATAATTTGCGCACCCTGCGCTGCAGCCTCACGCACAAAACGATCAGCCTTCGCAATATTCTCTTCACGAGTTGCCTCACAGCTCATTTGCGTAGCTGCCACCTTAACCTTTCTCACAACGAATCTCCTCCAATCATTTATATTGTAAATCACGTATCTGCTTTGTAAATCAGCGCTCCGGAGTAAAGCATCCTCCAGTCGCTTTTTAAATCGTAATGCTCTTATTATATTTTTTTAAGGTTGCATTACGATGTTAAAGGCGACCCACTGCGTTTTTCGGATGCTTTGCTCCTCCGCTGGTGCCCTTTCTTGGCAGCCATTCCCAAGAAGCTTGCATGCCAAAGAAAGCCAGGAGCGCAGCGTAGGCACTTGCTACCTGAGCACCGTAAATTTCGGCTGAGTTTCATATTCGACGTCGACTATGCTACAACGCCCAGCATCGTCATCAACTTCGGACTTTTTAAACTTCCGCTTACAATGAAAGTTTAAAAATTCGGCTTTCAGGACCAAGAAGCTTGGACGCTAGTAGAAAACGAGGAGCGCAGCGTAGAGCAGAGCTACGTGAGCACCGCAGTTTTCGCTAGCGTTCAAGATTCGCCGTCGACTATGCTACAGCGCGTAACATCGTCATCAAAGTCCAACTTTTACACAACCGCTACAGAGGGGAGCTGTTGGGTTGTGCAGTGCACATTCCCCCCTTCACTCACCACTCCCATACCGTTAACCGTGCGAATGCGGCGGTCAGGGAATGCTGCTGCCAGTGCAGCAATCGCTTTTTGATCGGTTTCACTGGCTGCTCCGCCAAACACTGGCAAAATGATGCCGCCGTTGACGAAGTAGAAATTCAAGTAGCTGAGCGTCAAGCGCTCGCCTTCATAATAAGCCGCAGGCGGCTGTTCGATTTCAATAATGTCCAGCTTGCGTCCTTTAGCGTCCACCGCCTGCTGTAAAATTTGCAGGTTGCGATGGGTAATTTCGTAGTTTTCGTCGCTTGGATCGTAGCACATTTGCAAAATAACTTTGCCCGGTGCAGCGAAGCAGGCAATATTGTCGACATGTCCGTCTGTTTCATCGCCGCTTAAGCCTCGCTCAAGCCAAATGATGGTGTCAATGTTGACATATTGCTTGAGCAGCTCAAAAATTTGCTCGCGCGTCAGCTCCGGATTGCGGTTTGGATTAAGCAAGCACTCTTCCGTTGTAAGCAGCGTGCCTTCGCCATCAGTATGAATCGAGCCGCCCTCCATAACGAGCGGCGCATCAAATTGCATTGCTCCAACATGCTTTATTATTTGCGGTGCTACAGCATCGTCCAAATCCCATGGCGAATATTTGCCGCCCCACGCATTAAAGCCCCAGTTCACTCCCGCCAGCTTGCCGTCCGGCGATGTCAGGAAGGTTGGCCCATTGTCGCGCAGCCAAGCATCATTATGCTCAATGACTAGCAAATCAACAGGATACGGATGATCGCTGCCAAGTTGAGCTCGCACAGCTTGCTGATCAACAGCATTGACCAGTACGGTCACTGGCTCAAACTCAGCCATCGCTGTAATAATTTCAGCATACGCCGCGCTTACCTCTTTATAGTTTTGCGGATGGCACATTGACGATTGAATCGGCCATGAAATAAAGGTCCGATCATGCTTTGCCCACTCCGCCGGCATTGTAAATTGTTGCGTTCTTGGATTCATAGTTCCCTCCACCATCTACATATAATCAGCTCGCCTCATTATACAGCAAAATTCGCTACTATTCGATGCTAATATTTTGCAAGATCGGCAGGCTAATTTTCACGGCTGTTCCGTACTCGCTGCTGTTCATTGTTACCCCATATTTCGGTCCATGCAGCAGCACGATCCGATGATGCACATTTTCAATGCCAATGCCGGATACGGGCCGCTTTATTTTCTTTTGTGCGGCTGCCTGCGAGCCTACGCCATCATCGAGCACTTCTATAAGCAGCCGATCCTCCTGCTGTCTGACAAAGACATAGATATTGCCCTTCGCGACGCCTGGAAATGCATGAAAAAAGGCGTTCTCGACAAATGGCTGGATAATGAGCTTCGGTACAAGCAGCTCCAGACAGTCTGGCTGAACATCGAAATGCACTTGAATTTGCTCGCCGTAGCGGATCTGATTAATGTACACATAATGCTTCAAGCTCTCAATCTCGCTGTGCACCGAAATGGTGTCCTCCGTTTTGCCAATCGTGTTTTGCAGCATCGCGCTCAGGCTTGTAATCGTTCGGTCAACATCGTCAATCCGATTCATTTTCGCCAAGTATTTTATAGAGGTTAGCGTATTATATAAAAAATGCGGATTGATTTGCATTTGCAGCGCGTTTAGATCAGCCTTGCGCCGTTCGTTTTGTTCAAAGACAACCTGCTTCGTATAGTTGTCGATTTCCTTGACCAAATGATTGTACGTCTTCGTCACAACCTTGACCTCATAGCTCGTATTTTCCTGCAAAGGATGCGGCTGCAGAGCATCAATTCTGCTTGATTGCATCGTATCGACCAGCTCATAAAGCGGCTTCGAAATACGTCTTGTAATGACATATACCGCCACCATTATAGCTACGCTAAGCACGAGCACGACCTGCACAATGCGAATAGCAATTTGCTGCAGCGGCGCAAAGGCGACGCGCTGGTTAATTTCCTGCAGCAGATAGGCATCGAATTCCGGTATATAAAGCGAAATATACGTATAGCCGTCCTTCGTTTTCATGCCGTAATAGCTCTCGGTATTCGCGATCGCAGCGTGCTCAAGCAGCTCCGGCTGCTGCGTGCTGGTCAACTCCCGCTCGCTGCTGGAGAGCGCATAGCCGCCTGCAGACACAAGCGATATGCGTGAGCCCGGTGTCAAATACGAGCTGTAGCGATTATAAATCGTTTGCTCGTCCATAATGACGATTGCATAGCCGTACATCGTGCGCCGATCCATTAACGGCTTCGTGGCGAAAATGTATCGCTCATACGGCACCGTGTCGGCAAATAAATGCTGGCTGCCATGATACAGCACCTTCTGTGCGACAAGCCCGTCCTCCGTCATAAAATCCTCGACGATGTTTGGCGGAATCTGGTCCCATTTTAAAGCGTTGCTGGAATAATTGCGGTTTTGGTTAGCACCAATGCCCGACACGATAAAATGCGTATTGTCCGGGCTTAAATAATCTTTGTACGTCTCAATATATCTGCCAAGCTCAATAATAATGTTCAAGCGGTCCAGCGTAGATTCGGCAGGACGCGTCAAATATTGCTTGAAGGCGTCACTGGTGTTGATTTGCACCATCGTATTTACGATTTGCTCATTGTATTTTAGCAGCTCGTCCTTTACAAGCCGCAAATTGACGGTAGCATTTTGCTTCGTCTGCTCCAGCAAAATGCGCTCGGAGATTTGCGAAGCGGCAAGCGTCAGCACGCCGGAAATAATAATCGTCGCAACGAGTACGACGATAAAAAACTTCATAAATATACTATTGCGCTTTAGCATGCGATCACCTTGGCCCGCTATTAGCATGGCGGTATTCAATTGGCGTCATGCCAACAAATTTTTTAAATACTTTGGAGAAATAGTTGTGCTCGGAAAAGCCGATCTTTGTGCTGATTTGCGAAATCGTCTCGTCAGTGTATTTTAGCAGCTCCTTCGCCTTCTCCACTCGCACCTTATTAATGTAGGCGGTTAAATTTTCATTCGTGCGCTGCTTGAAATACCATGACAAATAGCTGTAATTCATATGAAACCGCTCAGCCAGCTCGGCAAGCGAAATATCCTGCTCATAGTTGTCATGAATGAAATCAATGATTTGATTCAACGTATTGGCCTGACTTTGATCCTGATGCTCGCTCACCTGCTGTTCGACCATCGCCATAAACTGCTCGATGATATCTGTTAGCTCAGCCAGCGTTGTCGCCAGGTCAATCCGTTTAAACCAAACGAGCTTCTCTGTGCCCAGCTCCGTAAATGGCAGATGCAAATGCTCCAGCGTGCTCATAACTGTATAAATAATATGCTGAATAAAGCGCTTGAGCGAATATTCGTCCAGCCCCTGCACCATTTGCAGCTTGCTGAAATAATCGACAAGCTGCTCCTTTGCCTGATTAAAGGTCAGCCATTTTAAAGCGTTGACGAAGGCGTCATGGTCAAACGGCACATCGACATGCTCCAGCTTGATTTCATCCTCAATAATAAAGCGCCGCTCATTAAAATAGAGCGCCTTGGCGAACAGCTGCTGCTGCCGGGCATAGCTCATCTGCAAATCATCTATTTCTTGCATGCTGTCGGATAAAATAAACGTTAGCGCAGGATACTGCTTATTGATGGCTTTAACAAAGGCTAGCAGCAGCGGATGCAGATTCGGTTTCTCTTCCGCATCATAATTCAATACAACCGATACATACTGCTTCGTAAATACTGCAATATGCGTCGTTCGTGCAAAATACTCATAGCACTGCTGCAATATATATTGCTCCAGCTCATACTGGCTCGCATTGGTCAAGCTTTGCAGCACCGCAACATTCGTCACAAGCAGGCTGAATTGCGCCTTCGGCAGCTGCTGCTGCAGCTCTTGTCGGTCGTTTGCCGCCAGTTCCTCCTGCTCAAACCATTGGCTGAGCATAATCGAAGGCTCCTTCAGCAGCGGGCCGCTCGTATCTCGCTTGACCGCAGTCGGCTTGCTGGAGCTGCGAATAAGCGCGACCAGCTCCTCAGGGGTCACCTTTGGCTTGAGCAAGTAATCGTCCACTCCATATTTAAACACTTCACGCACCAGCTCAAATTCACTATAGCTGCTTAAAATAATGATCTTCAGTTCGGGATGCGTTTGGCGTACAATTTTCACCAGTTCGATGCCATCCATAATCGGCATCATAATATCTGTTATAAGCACATGCGGCTGTACGGCATGAATGAGCTCCAGCGCCTCTGCGCCATTGGCAGCCTGCGCAACGATTTCTATGCCTTCACGTGCCCAATCATGCAAATGTGCCAAGCCTGTACGAAAGATCGCCTCATCATCTACGATCATTACACGATATGCTGTCAATTATCGTCACCTTCTTGAAATTAGGTCGTTTTATTCCTTTAACATAAAGGATTTTAGGAAGTAAGTACACTATTCCACCGCAAAAATTCGCGTTATCCAAATTTTTTACTAACGAACAAAATTAATACTAGAAGCTGCTGCGCTTTTGTCAAACCTCTATAATTTGTAGCACATAAGAACAAAATTGTTATTATACAGAGATGTCCGATTTCCCTAGAATGAAGAGGTATTCAAAAACAAAAAGGGGTTGTAGCAATTGAAGAAGAAAGCACTTTCAACATTGCTCGTTACTGCGCTAATGGCTGGTGCGCTTTCCGCATGCGGCAGCAGCGACAACAGCACAGGCAATACAAGCAACAGTGAAGCAGAAGGCGGCAAGCAAAAAGTTGTAGCATGGGCATGGGATCCTTCCTTCAACGGAAAAGCATTGAAAATTGCTGAAGAAATTTTCAAGCAGGAGCATCCTGATTTCGAGCTTGAGGTAGTTGATATGGCGAAAACAGACCTTGAGCAAAGACTAAATACGAATTTGGCGGCTGGTGTAACAGAAGGTCTTCCAGACATTCTACTCGTAAATGATCCAAACATTCAAAAATACGTTAATTCTTATCCTGGCACTTTTGCTGAGTTTACGAACAGCTCTGTCGACTTCTCCCAGTTTTCTCAATACAAGGTTGACGCGCTTACCGTTGACGGCAAAATTTACGGCGTACCATTCGATATTGGCGTAACGGGCTTGTTCTATCGTACAGACATTCTTTCCGAGGCTGGCTTCTCTGCTGAGGACCTTGAAAACATTACGTGGGATGAATATATCGAAATCGGCAAAGTCGTAAAAGAAAAAACAGGCAAATATATGTCGACGATCAATCCTAACGATGAGGCTTGGACTTCTATCCTGCTGCAATCTGCGGGCAGCTGGTATATTACAACTGACAACAAAGGCAACTTTGTCAATAACCCGGTTATGACTGAAACGCTTCGTCTATACAAAGCTATTTCTGATTCCGGCATCGCGAAGCCTGTTACTGGCTGGAGCGAGTTTGTAGGCAGCTTCAATGCTGGCGACGTTGCAACGGTTGTTTCCGGCGTATGGCAAATCGCATCGATTATGGATGCAGAGGATCAAAAAGGTCTATGGGCAGTTGCGCCAACGCCTCGTATTAATATCGAAGGCGGCGTAAATGCTTCCAACGAAGGCGGTTCCAACTGGTTCGTATTTGATGGCTCGGCTAACAAAGAGCTGGCAATGGACTTCCTTGGCAGCACAATCGGCGGCAGCAGCGAGTTTTATGAGCGCTTCCTGACCGAAGCCGGCGGAGTTGGCTCCTACATTCCAGCCTTCTCAAGCGAAGCGTATCAGCAAACCTCCGAGTTCTTCAGCAACCAGGCGATTTATGCTGACTTTACAGAATGGTCTACTAAGGTTCCTGGTATTTCTCTAGGCATGTATACACAAGAAGCAAAGGATGCCTTGAAAAATGAGCTTCCTAACATTCTGAATGGTGCAGATCTTGAGAAAAGTCTTGCTAACATTCAACAGCTATTTGAGCAGCAGGTACAATAATTTAACAGTTAGCAGGTGATAAAATGAGGGGCAGCTTGAATAAATCCTCTCTAATCGGATGGCAGTTTGTATTACTGCCATCCGCATTAATTCTATTGTTCAGCTTCTTTCCGATGGTTCAATCGTTCATTCTCAGCTTTGAATCCGGTAAGGGCAATGTGTCCGAGTATGTCGGACTTGGCAATTATTCCAGACTTTTGTCTGATCCGATGTTTCGACAAGCACTGTTCAACACGATTCTTTACTTAATCGTGCAGGTGCCGATTATGCTGTTTATGGGCTTAATTATCGCGCATTTGTTAAACTCGCCAAAGCTAAAGCTTAGAGGCTTTTATCGTACAGCTATCTTTTTACCTTGTGTCACTTCACTCGTTTCTTATTCAGTTCTGTTCAAAAGTATTTTTGCAGTTGACGGTATTTTCAATAAACTGCTTATGAATTTGCATATCATCAACGAACCTATTGCATGGTTAATGGATCCCGTCTGGGCTCGTGTTGTTATAATTTTGGCCATTACATGGCGCTGGACAGGCTATAATATGATTTTCTACCTGTCTGCAATGCAAAATATTGATCCAAGCGTATATGAAGCTGCTTCTATTGATGGCGCATCCAAGTTTCGTCAGTTTTTCTCGATTACGATTCCGATGGTGAAGCCAATCATTTTGTTTACAGCGATTATTTCAACGAACGGTACTTTGCAGCTATTTGATGAGGTCGTAAATATTACAAACGGCGGTCCTGGTAATGCAACAATGACAATTTCCCAATATATTTACAACCTGAGCTTCGTTTATACGCCTAACTTCGGCTACGCGGCAACGGTATCGTATGCGATTGTTATTATTGTCGCTATCCTTGCCTTCCTGCAAATGAAAATTGGAGGTGAGAAGAAATGAGAAAGCTAGGCGCTATCGGCAAGCATGCGTTTTTGCTCATCGTTTCTGCCGTATCCCTGTTTCCGTTTCTATGGATGATTATTGGCATGACCAATACATCAAGCGATATTGTTAAAGGGAAATTCAGCTTTGGCTCCGAGTTTTTCAACAATGTCAACCGTTTGTTTGAACAGGCCAATGTCGGCACGGCGTTTCTAAATTCCTTACTCATTGCAGTTATCGGCACGCTGCTTACGCTGCTGCTCTGCTCCGTCGCAGGCTATGGCTTTGAAATTTATCGCACAAAGGGCAAGGACCGGCTGTTTGGCGTGCTGATGCTGTCGATGATGATGCCATTTGCTGCGATTATGATCCCGTTGTTCCGCTTGTTCAGCCAATGGGGCTTGCTTAACTCGGCAGTGGCCGTTATATTGCCGACGATGACAACCGCGTTTATGATTTTCTTCTTTATGCAAAATACTAAGTCATTCCCGCGCGAGCTGCTGCAGGCCGGGCGTGTTGACGGGCTGAATGAATGGAAGCTGTTCACCCATATTTATATGCCAACGATGAAGCCGACCTATGCGGCGGCTGCAATCATTACATTTATGTCCAACTGGAACAACTTCCTGTGGCCGCTAATCGCGCTGCGCACAGCGGAGAAAAAGACGCTGCCGCTTGTTGTTTCGTCTTTGGCATCGTCATACAATCCAGACTATGGTATTATTATGGTGGCAATTGTCATTACTACTTTGCCTACAATATTAATTTTCTTCCTGCTGCAGAAGCAGTTTGTTCAAGGTATGCTTGGCTCTGTTAAATAGCAGCACAAACTAAAGGAGATTATGAGATGCAGCAATTATTTTCTGATCGATTATTACATGGAGCTGATTATAATCCAGAGCAGTGGCTACATGATCCGGAAATTTTAGCAAGAGATATTGAATATATGAAGGCAGCAGGCTGCAATGTGATGTCTGTGGGCATTTTCTCTTGGGCCAAGCTTGAGCCTGAGGAAGGCGTGTTCAATTTTGCATGGCTGGACAACATTATTGATTCCTTATATGAAAATGGCATTTCCGTATTTTTAGCGACACCATCCGGCGCAAGACCGATGTGGCTTGCAAGAAAATACCCTGAGGTGCTGCGCGTTGCAGCGAATCGCCAGCGCAATTTATTTGGTGCTCGCCATAACCATTGCTACACATCGCCCGTCTATCGCGAAAAGATCGGCATCATCAATGCCAAGCTGGCGGAGCGCTATGCCAAGCATCCAGCGGTGAAGCTATGGCATATTTCCAACGAGTATGGCGGCGAATGCCATTGCGATTACTGTCAGGAGGCATTCCGCGGCTGGCTGAAGAACAAATACGGCACGATTGAAGAGCTGAACCTGCAATGGTGGACAACGTTCTGGAGCCACACCTACAGTGACTTCTCTGAGGTGGAATCACCTGCTCCGCACGGCGAAAATGCAATTCATGGCATGAATCTTGATTGGAAGCGCTTTGTCTCTGACCAAACGCTAGACTTTATGAGACATGAAATTGCTGCCGTTAAGCCATTCAATGCTGAGCTGCCTGTTACAGCCAACTTTATGTACTACTTTAACGGCTTGAACTATTTCAAATTCAAACATGATGTTGATATCGTTTCCTGGGACAGCTATCCGGTGTGGCATAAGCGCGATGATGTTTCAATCGGGCTTGATACAGCGATGATGCATGATCTGATGCGTTCGATTAAAAAGCAGCCTTTCTTGCTAATGGAAAGCACGCCATCGAGCACCAACTGGCAAAGTGTATCGAAGCTGAAAAAGCCTGGCATGCATGTGCTGTCCTCGATGCAAGCGATCGCGCACGGCTCCAATTCGGTGCAATATTTCCAATGGAGAAAGAGCCGCGGCTCGAGCGAAAAGCTGCATGGCGCCGTTGTTTCGCATAACGACCGTTCGGACACACGCGTTTTCAAGGAGGTTGCTCAGCTTGGCGATTTGCTGGCTCAGCTGCCGCAGCTTGCTGCTACCAATACTCGTGCACAGGTAGCAATCGTCTATGATTGGGAAAATAAATGGGCGGTAGAAGACTCGCAAGGCCCGCGCAACAAGGATATGGGCTATATCGAAGAGGTTCAGGCGCACTATCGCGCATTTGCCAAGCAGGGCATTTCCGTAGACTTTGTCGATATGGAATGTGAGCTGGACGGCTATAAAATCGTCGTTGCCCCGCTGCTTTACATGCTGCGCGCCGGCTTTGAAGGCAAGCTGCGCAAATTTGTAGAGACTGGCGGTACGCTCGTTACGACCTATTGGACTGGCGTTATTAATGAGAATGACCTGATGTTTATGGGCGATACGCCGCATGCTTTAACTGATGTGCTGGGGCTTGTCAGTGAGGAAATCGACGGCTTGTACGATCATGAGCGCAACTATGGCGTTGTGCAGCAAGCGATGACTACTGGCGCGCTGTCAGGAAGCTATAGCTGCAGCATGCTGTGCGATCTTGTGCATTTGCAAGGCGCTGAAGCGTTGATGACGTACCGCGATGATTTCTACGCCGGACGCCCGGTGTTGACGCGCCATGCCTTTGCTGGCGGGGAAGCGTATCATATCGGCAGCCATTTCGAGGATAAGTTCTATGAGGATTTTTATAACGAGCTGGCGGCTAAGCTTGAGCTGGAAAAAGCACTTCCAGTGCAGCTGCCTGAGCCAGTTTATGCTGTAGCTCGTGAAAATGAATCGACCAAATATGTATTCATTCATAACTTCAGCAATGCAGCAGCACCGATTCCAGCGCTTGGAGAAGCTTACAGCCTCGTTGCCCGCACTCGTCCAGAGCTGGCGGAGAACAAGTGGACGCTTGCTCCTTATGAAATGCTAATCGTTGCGGCTGCTCGAGCATAAGCGGCTGCCGTATGACATTAACAGACCAAACGGATTAAAAATAAGCGCGAGAGTCAAGGCATGGAGGCGAATGAGCCTCTAGCCTTAAGCTCGCGCTTTTTTACATATGCACAGCATAATTTTGTATAATGGATGACAACAATAGCCTGTAACCTATTTGATTAAGTTGAAAAAGGGGGAATTGAAAAATGATTAGGCAGGCCCAGACAAATGATGCAGAGCAGGTTGTCTCGCTCATTCTTTCTGCGATAGGTGAAGAGCTGGCGGCTGTTTATACAGGCGAGTCCGAGCCCAGTGAGGCGGCGCCAATACTGGCGCAATATTTTGCTCAGCCAGGCAATCGCTTCAGCAAGGAGCTGATCAGAGTTTACGAGCAGGATGGTAAAGTGGCCGGCATGATTCTATGCTACAGCGGCCAGGATGCGGCTGCGCTCTATGCGCCGATTGAGCAGCATCGCTCGCAAGCGCTAAAGCAGGCTGTGAAGCATCAGCTGGAGTCGGAACAGGGTGAATATTATATTGATGCGCTAGCGGTTGATGAACGCTATCAAGGCCAGGGCATTGCCGCCAAGCTAATGCTTCAAGCCGAGCAGGACGCGGCTGCAGCTGGCTTGCATAAGCTTAGTCTGCTTGTCGATGTCGATAATACTCATGCCTTACAGGTGTACCTGCGCAAAGGCTTTATTCAGAAAGGACAAAAAATGCTCCACCAGCAGCCTTATTGGCATATGGTGAAGCAAGTGAATGTCTAGCTTAAATTCGATAGCATAATACTCGGCTTAGCTCATACGATGAACGATCGCTTCTTCAAGCTGCTGTTTAAGATGCGGGTAACGCTCGATAAGCGGCATAAGCTGCTGCGAGGTTAATGTTAGAAAGACGCTGTCGCTAACTGCCCGCACATCAGCGGTACGCGGAATATGACGCAGCAGTGCAATCTCTCCGAAATACTCTCCATCCTGCAAATGAGCTACTGTTTGCTCCACGCCGTCCTCAGCGCGTTTAATGATCGCTACATGGCCGCGTACAATAATGTAAAACTTATGGCCGCGCTCTCCTTGCCGAATAATGATTTCATCTCTGCTGCGCCGCTCCATAACAAACGATTCTGCCAATGATTCCAGAACAGCAAGCTCCATATTCGCAAAAAATGGCAGCTGGCTCAGTCTTTCCCCTGTAATATGGACAGAGCTGCGATCCGAGCTCCACTCAAAGCCATGCTGGCGACGCCATAGCTGCTCATAAAGGCCGCCTTCAGCGAGCAGCTGCTCATGCGTGCCCGAGGCCACAATTGCACCGTGATCCATAACATAAATCAGGTCAGCCCCTGTAACACTCGTCAAGCGATGAGTAATATGAACAAGTGTCCTGCCCTGACGCAAGCGATGGAGGCAATGGTTAATCGTTTCCTCCGCTTCAATATCCAGCGTTGCCGTAATGTCATCGGCAATAAATATTTGCGGATTGTGCAAAATCGCCTGTGCAATAGCCAGACGCTGTTTTTCGCCAGTCGACAGATTCTGCCCTTGATTAACGAGCGGCGTATCCAGTCCCTGCGGCAATGCTTCGACAACGTCGAGCAGTCCTGCCATTTCCAGCGCTGCATTTAACTGCTCCTCAGCTGCCTCGCCTGCTGCCAGCAGCAAATTTTCACGTATAGTCGCGTTGAACAAATACGGCTCCTGGAACACAACACCGATCGCCTGAAACAAGCTGTCCAGCCGAATTTGCTCCAGCTCGCGGCTGCCGACTGTGATGCTGCCCTGATCAATTTTATAAAATCGCAGCAGCAATTGCACCAGCGTGCTTTTTCCGGAGCCGCTGGAGCCAACAATCGCAACATACTGCTGAGGCGCAATATGCAGGTTAATATTCGATAGCACCCGCTCCTCCTGATAGCTGAAGCTGACTGCGTTAAACTGCACCGCAAGCGGCTGTCCATCCAATGTCTGTGCGTCGTCTGCTTGCTCCAATTCAGGCGAAAGCTGCTCAATTTCCTTAATGCGGCGCATTCCGACCTCGCCTTCTATAAAAATCGGCATCATCTGCATAAAGGAGGTGATCGCGAAGTTGAACGTAATAAAAATCGAGTTGAACGCGGTGTAATCGCCAATCGTCATTTCCTGCTGAAACGTAAAATAGCCGCCCACCGCCAAAACCGCTACATTGACCAGCGTCAAAATCATAACCGGCAGGCGCTCCAGGTTGGAATTAATGAAGCTGCGCTTTACACCAAATCGGTACAAATGATCCATCTGCTTCATAAAGCGTTTATGAAAGCTGTCCTTGAGGTTGAACACCTGAATCGTGCGATAGCCTTTAACCTCTTCCTCGACGGCATTGGAAAGCTGCTCCATCCCGTCTACGTAGCTTTGATTGTAGCTTTTGGCGCGCTTGTTAAGCAGCAGCTGCGGCAGCATAACAAGCAAGGAGCCAGCGACAGCGATCAGCATCAGCTTCCAGGAAATCGAAAACATTAGCACCATTCCGACGATGACGCTCATGATCGAATAAAGGCCCATAATAAAAACCTGCTGCAAAGCATATTCCACTGCCGGCATATCAAGCGTAAAGCGAGCCAGCAAATCGCCGCTGCGATATTTCGAGAACGCTCGCGATGATAGCAGCTGAAACCGTGCATACATGTCGCTGCGCACATTTACCATCGTTTTTTCGGTCAGCTTGGCCAAGGAATAATCTCCGCCAACACCTACGAGCAAACTAAGCACGCCGCCCACCACAAAAATGATCAGTACGGCAAAAAACATCGTCAAATTTTGCGGTATAATCGCAAGATCAATTAAATATTTCATGCTCATAGAGGTGAAATATTCAAAGGCCAGCTCAAACATAATGGCTAAAACAACGACGAATACAAGCAGCTTGTGCTGCAGCAGGTATTTTTTCAAAGCCCGTAGTAAATAAAACAACGCCGCTCCTCATTTCCCATGAAATGCTCTTTGCGGTTAATTATAGCATTGAACAGCGGCTAACGGACGATAAACCTTTTACTGCATTGTTCATTTATAGCTTAAAATTCAATAAGCCAAGCTTCGCAACCGAGCTTTTATAAAATGCCCTGTTCCTTTTCCCAATTTGCAACTTCCTCACGCACCATTGGCGCCACAACCTTGCCATACAGCTCGATTCCGTGCATTACCTGCTCATGCGGCATCGTGCCTAGCGGCATATGCAGCATAAAGCGAGTAATGCCTACATGCTTGCGCAAATTAATAATTTTTTTCGCTACATACTCAGGATCGCCTACGTACAGTGCGCCTTCTACGCTGCGCGCATAGTCATACGTCTGGCGAGTATAAGAGCTCCAGCCGCGCTCCTTGCCCAGCTGATTCATAACCGCAGCAGTCGAAGGATAGAACTGCTCTGCCGCAAGCTCCATCGTATCTGCAACAAAGCCATGGGAATGCGAGGCTACAGGCAGCTTGCTGACATCGTGTCCACTGCGTTCGGCAGCACGCTTATACAGCTCAACAAGCGGGGCAAAATGATAAGGGCTGCCTCCGATAATAGCCAGCACAAGCGGATAACCGAGCATGCCAGCGCGGATGACCGAGCCTTGGTTGCCGCCACTGCCAATCCAGATCGGCAGCGGGTCCTGCACCGGGCGCGGATATACGCCTCGACCTTTTATGCTTGGGCGATGGTTGCCCTCCCAAGTCACGACCTCTTCTTGCGTCAGCTTAATAAGCAGCTCCAGCTTCTCGTCAAACAGCTCATCATAATCAGACAAGTCATAGCCAAACAACGGAAAAGACTCTATAAACGAGCCTCTGCCTGCCATAATTTCCGCACGCCCGTTTGAAATTGCGTCGACCGTGGCAAACTGCTGGAATACCCGTACCGGATCGTCTGACGACAGCACCGTAACCGCGCTCGTCAAACGAATTGATTTCGTACGAGCAGCCGCCGCAGCCAAAATCGTCGCAGGACTGGAAGCCGCATAATCGCTGCGATGATGCTCGCCTACTCCATATACATCAAGTCCGACCTGATCGGCCAGCACAATTTCTTCAACGACCTGACGAATCCGCTCTGCATGTGAGATCAGCTCGCCTGTTTGCGGATCGGGATTGCATTCTACAAAGGTTGAAATTCCTAGCTCCATAAGATCACTCCTATATCTTGTTAGCATTCTTTCTTTATTGTGACCGTTTTTCGATAATTTTACAAGTTACTTTATTTTTTAATGTTCAATAATATAAAGATAGCAGGCACGGCTGCTGCGCTTGGCAGCACGTGCCTGCTTCATTAAAGGCCTTGTACAAGGCAGTTAAACGCTATAATTGCAACTTAAAGCTCCTCGCTCTCGTCTACGCTTGTAAGATCGAACTCGACAAAAGATTCAGAAACTGTAGAATTGCTGCAAAGCATTCTCTCGTCAGCCAACAAAGAAGGCGGCATAGTCAATGTAAGCAAGCCGCACTACGATTTGCAAATCATCGATGCACAAGGCGTAGAGCAAGGCTACCATTTATGGGTAGGAAAAGCCGGGCAGCAAGGTATGCTAATGGATGTACAAAACTCACATACCGTCTACACAATATCCGAACAATTAACCGAAACATTAATGACTCTAGTTGAAAAGCTGCAAAACGAACAGCCTCTATGATACTCGTACTGTTTTATTAGCTACTAGAGTGACAACAAACGCAATCAACAACGCTGCAAGCATTGATATAACAAAGCCTAGCGGATTATCTGACAGATACGGCGCCACGACCGATGGAACATAAGCCGTACCCCTTACAGCAAACAATCCGACAAAGCCGCCGCCAATGCCTGAGGCGATAATCGCTCCGGCAAATACAACCTTATTAGAGAACATAAACGGATAAGCCGCTTCTACAAATGTACCAAAGCCAATATTGATTAAAAAGCCGGGCGCTGCCACTGCCGCCTCACCCTTATCACGCGGCCCAATAATATTGGCCAGCGTAATTCCGGCAGAAACCATCACCAAACCGACCATATCAATCGCACCGAGGAAGCTATTGCCTGTCGATTCCATTTCCAGCATCACAATCGGCAAAATAGCCGCATGGTAAACCCCGGCAATAATCGCTGGCCAAATCAGAAGGCCTGCGCATACCCCTGCCAGAATCGGATTGAAATCGATAGCTGCATTAATGAGCAGCTTCACCCATTCGCCAAGCTGCAAGGCAAGCGGCGATACAAGAAAATACATGACTAGACCAGAAGCAAGACCAGCAACGCCGCCTGCTACAATATTGACGGTAGTCATCGGAAAGCGCCACTGCACACATTTGGTAAATAAATAGTGCACAAGCAAGCCTGCCAAAATACCGCCAAGCATCCCGCCGATAATGCCGCCCTTGCTCGAAAGGATACCTGCGATAACTCCAGCTACAATTGAGACCTCATCCAGCTCGGAAATCTGTTTAGCCGCAATCACTGCAATAAGAACGGGCAAAGCGCCTATCAATAGATCAAAAACGCCTGATAATGACGACAATCCCGGAATTTTGCCAAGCGCCAAAATGATAGCCATGGCGATAAAGCCAGGCAACGATGCCTGCATAATGCCTTTAAAATTAATTCGTTTCCATATGCTTACTGGTGCAGTCTGCTCGCCGCTTGATGCTTGCGCATGTCCCAGCACTGGCATATAGGATATTTTCCAATATTTACACAAGGAGGTTAAAAACGAAACAGCGCGCGTACGATTAGTCGTTCCGGTCGTGCCAGAGGTCGCAATCACATTAGCACCTTTAGAGCTAATTAATGCCATCGAAGTTCCGCCTGTACCAACAATCGGTATGCCTTTCGCTGCTGCAGCCAATATCGACTGCTCATTCGCACCCTCCGGATCACCGCTCATCACAATCAAGCCATCTACTAAGCCAGTCTCTATTAGTTGAGCGAGCTTTTGATCGCTTTCCTTAGCTAATATATTGATCTCTGCCAGCGTCATGATGTCGCCCTGTACAATACGCTGGGATTCAGCATCATAACTGAACAGTGATGCATTGGTTTTGCCTTTTGCTACATCCATCGATTCATTTGCAGCGATAAACTGTATAGCTGCAATTTGTACTTGCGCACTTTGACATTGCGCAATTATTTCTCCTAAAAGCTTGTCTGGCTGCCTTCCACCCAGATTAAATAAATTGCCGCCGCTGCTGCCTATAATTGCTACATTCATTGCTGACACTCCTTAAGTCTGAGTTGAATCTCTTTAGTCTAGTAGTGCATTAACTAATTATAAGAATGATACGTTAATATGACAATCAATATTTCATATTCATATTAACTTGTTAAGGAATGCTAATTTGGACTTATTGGACAAAAGGTAGAAAATGGTTATATATGTAAAGATACGGATATTGTTGTCGGAAGAAAGCGCTGTCATAATGAATGTAAACCTTTATGAAGGAGTTGGTATAATGTGTTAAAGGCAAAAAATTGGTTAAAGATCGTGATGATGTTTGCTATGCTGCTTGCTTTGCTGGCACCAGCTGGTGTCTCTGTTCATGCATGGCAGGGCATGCCGATGTCCAAGCTCCATGTAAGCGGCAATCAGTTGGTTAACAGCAGCGGAGAGCCCGTTTTATTGAGCGGCTGGCATCAGCCATCAGGCTCCTACTGGACGTATCAAAGCAGTAATTACTATTTGAATCGCAACGGCGGCAATCGACATGCAGCAATTTTAGAGTATCTAAAGGACATAACCGATACCTTTACCGACACTTCTCCGAAATATGGCAATAACCATGGCTGGTATATGAACCAGGTGCGACTATTTATTGACCGTGAGGATATGGGTGATGTGGCAGCTGGAACTTACAGCTTCGCAGGCTTGCAAGCGGTTACTCAAAATGTCATCATTCCCTACATTCAATACGCGCGAACAAAAGGACTCTACGTAACGCTAGGCCTTGACTTTACCTTCTCCAACAATCAGGCGACAACCCCATCCAACCTCAACAAATTTAACGAAATTTGGGGCTATCTTTCATCACAGCCTGAAATAAAAAGCGCTGATAATGTAATGTTCGAATTGGTTAATGAGCCAGTTTTATCCTATGCCAACGGCCGCTGGGGAGGGCATCCGTCCGATCCTCAGTTTTCAGATTTTTGGAATGCGCTGCGAGACTTCCAAAACTCAATGATTTCTACTATTCGCAGCAATGGGGCTGACAACGTAATTTGGGCTGCAGGTCTTGGTTGGGATCAATACTACCAGCTATGCGCAACGAATCCGTTGACAGACCCATTAAACAATATAGGCTATGCGGTTCACTGGTATCCGGGCTATGGCGCTAACAATAATTATTCTACTCTGCAGCAGCAATGGGATACGAATATTAAGCCATGTGCTGATCATTACCCGATTAACATTACAGAAACAACATGGTTTAATACGCTGCCAGGAGATCCGGAATACTGGAATCTTTTTAACGGCAGCAATGAAGGCTTCGGCAAAAATACGAAAGCAATCTTTACGGCTGCAGGCAACGTAAGCATTGCGGTTCACATGAATGGATTTTTGCTGCAGCCAGGAGCAAGAAGCTCATTTGCAGATCCGACTGCAGGCTTGCTCTATGATGGCAACTCCGCGCGTGACGGTATGGCTCGTTTTATTTTTGAATGGTATTACGAGCGCGCGCAAATGAATCCGTGGAATGGCATATGGAATGGGTTAACGTCCGGCTCCACCTACAAGCTGATCAACCGTCAGTCCGGGAAGGTATTGGAGGTCCCAGGCGGACAAAACACAAATAATTTACAATTGCAGCAATATACGGATCTCGGAACTACTGCCCAGCAATGGGTGGCCACAGATATGGGGACCTCTACCAATATTTATCGTTTAAGGAGTGTCAGCTCTTCTGATGGAAAAGTGATGGACGTTCGCAATGGAACGAAAAACAACGGGGAAGCCATTCAACTAATGCAGGACTTTGCCAATACGGCTCAACGCTTCCGCATTATTAAGCTGAGCAACGGTTATTGGAGCATTATCAATATAAACAGCAATAAAGCTGTAGAAGTTGCTAATTCATCAACCGCAAATGGAGCGCTAATTCAACAAAATCTGTATCGCGGAAATTTGAATCAGCAATGGCAGCTTACAAAAGTCAATTAATTCGTTTTCGTGTTGTTGAAATAGAAGGGAAAACTTCTTACGATGGTAAATACTTCTTAACCGTAAGTGACTTTAATCCCGTCGGAGCAGAGTTTTCTGATTACTTAAGTCAATTTCAAGATCCAGAAATAGCAGTTAAGTATATTATTTTAACAAAGGACACCTATATTTTTGATCATCGAACTACCCCAGGTAAAATTATAACGATGGAAGACATTCAACTCTCGTTGTTTACATCGTCGGATCATCTTCAGTTCAAATTTTACATTGACAGATCCGATGGAATCCACCTAATCACAAAGGTATTAGAGTTATATTAAGATCGCAGCTTATATGTAAAGGTAATGACTCTTAAAAGTTAGAGATTTGGCAATTAGCTTTTTGGCTGGTTTAAGTTCGGTATTGGACTTAAACCAGCCATTTTTGTCTATTGAATCGTATAGCAATATATTAGTTCTTCTTAATTTCGCTGTATCCAGCCAGCTACACATCAGCCAACGCATCCGCGTGCATGCGAATTTCTTCAATAAAATGATTTAAGGAGCGCGTAATATAAGCATCCTTGCGCCAAATAAAGATGGTCGTAATATCGCAATACGGCTCTGGCAACGGATGCTCATCCACTACCTGCTTTTCCACAAGCTCGGTCACAGTTGACTGCGGAATAACGGTTATGCCGATTCCAGCCGCTACACTGCCAATGATCGTGCCGAAGGTGCCAAACTCCATCACCTTGCGCGGAATAATCCCTTCAACCTTCATCCAGCTCTCCAGCCTCCCCCGATAGCCGCAGCCTTTATGGTACAGCAAAAATGGCGTCGTCGTCAGCTGATCCATCGTAAAGCTGTCGCGCTTGGCAACAAGCACCAGCCGCTCGGAAATGACAGCAAGCTGCTCCACATTAGGATGGCGAATCGGCCCCGTTACGAATGCCCCGTCGAGCTTCATATCCAGCACATCCTGCACCAATTGATCCGTTACACCTGCCATAAGCGACACTTCAATATTCGGATAATGATCGTTAAATGAGGAAAGAATATGTGGCAGCGCATTGACGGTTTCGACTATGCCGATTTTCAGCAAGCCGCCTGCATCGGCTTTATCCTGAAAGCTAAGCTTCATTTCTTCTACTTTAGCTGTAATGTCCTTGGCATATTCCAGCAAACGCTTGCCTTCGGAATTGATGATCATGCCGCGCTTATGTCTGCTGAATAGCGGCGTATGCAGCTCCTTCTCAAGCAGCTTGATTCTGGCTGTTACGTTGGATTGCACATAGTTCAATTCCGCCGCTGCCTTGCTAATGCTGCCGCATTCGGCAACCTTCTGAAAAATGATTAAATCATTCAATTCCATCATACTCATCCTTCTCTCAGGAATTTTACTTCCTTCTGCAATACTATCATTATAAATGATGGATAACTTTATTTTCAATCATTTTACATGTTGCCTGCATCGTAATATGATGAATGACGGAGCTACATATACGAACGATAGGATGGAGATTATGAATAAACGTACGGTATTAATCGGAGCGGTACTATGTTTAATTGCGAGCATGTCCTGGGGTGCAATGTTTCCTGTTGCGCATGAGGCATTAAAGCATATTGATCCTTTCTACTTTTCTTTTATTCGTTATTTTATTGTCGGCATTATATTATCTGTCATTTTGCTTGTAAAGGAAGGCCGGTCAGCTTTTCGTCTGGAAGGCCGCGGTTTGGCGCTTACCTTTTACGGCTCGATGGCATTTGTCGTTTATAATATGTGTGTGTTTCTTGGCCAGCAAAAAATGGGCACTGCCGGCACGATTGTTGCCTCCATTATGGAGGTGCTGATGCCCGTTATTACAATTGTACTATTATGGCTGTTTGCGCGCCGCAAGCCTAATGCAACTACGCTGCGCAATATTGCAATCGCATTTGTCGGAGCGATTTTCGTCATTACTAGAGGGGATTTCGGCTTTTTCTCAATGAAAGGCGGGCAGCTGTTTCCGCTGCTGCTTATTTTTATCGGAGTGACAGGCTGGGTCGTATATTCGCTTGGCGGCTCCCGCTTCCAGGCATGGTCGATCCTGCGCTATTCAACATTAACATGCCTGCTTGGCAATGGGGTGGCACTGCTCGTTGTTGCTTCCGGGACGGCTGCTGGCTGGTTAAGCATACCGACTCTTGAAACATTGTCCAGCATTAAATATGAAATGACCTTTATGAGCCTGCTGCCAGGGCTGGTGGCGCTGCTCAGCTGGAACAAAGGGCTTAAAATGCTCTCCTCCACGCACGGCATTTTATTCATAAACTTTGTTCCGATTACGACCTTTGTTATTTTGGCGTTCCAAGGGTACAGCATTAATGCCTTTGAAATAGGCGGAACATTGCTTATTATCGCTGCACTGGCACACAATACTTTAATCCAAGGCGGAGCGGCAAATCGCTGGGTGCCACGAACAATTCGTACCTATGCCCGCTACTCGCGCTTGCAGCTAGTTAAAGCGATGCGCATGCTAACCTCTAAAGTATAAGCCTGCAAATGATGAGAGGGTGTACAGAATGTCAGTCAAGCCTGACAAGCTGTACACCCTTCTTATTCGTCATGCATTGCTGTGGAGTACAGCATTCCTCCAATCGCTGTCAAATGTTGCTGCTATTGATGAAGCTGGGCGATTTCCTCAGCAGTTAAGGCATAGTCGAAAATGTAAAGCTCATCCACGATGCCTTTACTTGGGATATCCCAATGATTGACAGCAAGCGCTGCTGTCGATGAGTCATCGTTGAACAGCACTGGCATATTGCTGTACTCCTTCTTCAATTCCCCGTCAATATAAAGCTTCAGATTAGCGCCATCTACGGCAGCGGTTAACGTTACCCATTTGTCCAGCTCCAGCTTGACTCCGCTTAAGCCGTCAAACCACACCTGATCCCCCGACCACAATAAATATTCATTGTCGGCGTTCAGCCCGCCAGGTACAAGACTTAGCCATGAGCCAGCCGGATTTTGCGCAAAGAACAAGGTAGAATACGGACTTACCGCATCGAGCTTGGCGCGAATTGAAATCGTATAGCTTTGGCCGCTAAAATAATGATTCGGCAGCGTGACGCCATGCTCCCCATCCAGCACAAGACCAATATGCTCGCGAGAACCGTCATTAAAGCTTGTAAACTGCGGCTCATCAGCCGTTGTGCTTATAATGCGATTGCCAACATAGCGACCTGCCTCGAGACCAGCGACCGCTTTATTGGTCAAATCCATATTAAAATCGTAATAAGCGACCGCCCCTTCTACAACATATAGCGAATAGCTGCGGGTTACAGCGGGATTGGCAGCAGAGGTAGCGGTAATCTGCGCCGTTCCACTGGCAAGTGCAGTAACAGCGCCAGTGTGCTCATCGATTGTTGCAACCTGCGGGTTGTCAATGCTCCAGCTTAGCGGCGTACCTGCTGCTGGACCTGGCAGCGCTGTAATTTGATATGGAGTATAGCTTTGACCGACAGACATAATTTTGTGCGTAATTGGCATATTAATGTCGGTTACCTCGACTTCGCTTGCCAGCAAGGCCTTGACTTCAACCTGCGTCAACACTCCTTCATAAACCTTCAGCTCATCCATATAGCCTTTATACGGAGCATCCCAGTAGTTTACAGCAAGGGAGAATATAGAATCACCCTCAGAAAATAGATCAGCAATACCGTAGCTTCTATGCGTCAGGTCTCCGTTAATATACAAGCTTACGAGCCCTTCCTCTACAGTTATCGCCAGATGCGTCCATTCTCCGATAGCCAGCTTGCCCTTTCCTTTCGCATCGAACCAGGTATCAGTCACTGCTGCACGATGCCATACTTGAGTATCAGCCGCTGCATTGCCGCCCGGCAGCACGCTAATCCAATGATCCGGGTCAGCCGCCGCGAAAAATGCTGTTGTGTAGCTGTTCAATTGCTCGGGATTCAGCCACATTGCGACTGAATAATTGTAGCTGTCGATCAAATCATTCGGCAGCACAATCCCGGTCTCACCGTCGAAATACAACGCTTGATTGGACACGCCCTGTCCATAAGCCGCCTCGCCTGCAGGCGCTGCATCAATTCGATTGCCTACAACAGTTCCGCTCTTGCTTGGATCAAGCTCATCCTTCAAGCTGCTTTCAAACGAATACTGCGCCTTTAACGTGGCAGCAGGTACTGGCTTAAGCGTAACCGCAAATGATTTCGTATAGCTTTGTCCATCCACCACAAAGCTTGCTGTCATCGTAACAGCTTCAGGCTTATCGGCTGACGAAGGCCGCGTAATCTTTCCATCGTTAGAAATTAAAGCCGGGTTGGAGGAGGTCCAAGTAATCGGTATGCCGCGCGTTGCAATAGTCGGCAGCGTCAAATCATTGGCAACAAGGTCCGTGCTGCCAAGCGACAGATCCTGCAAAATGTCCTGCGCAATGCCAAGCTTAACCGTCAGCTTGCTGCCCCAAATCGTTTGCCCCTGATCGCTTAACGCAGCAAATACCATTACATTTGCCTGTGAAGCAGAATCCCATTGATACAGGAAAGCTCCTTTATACTGCTCATCGCCAATCGTAATGATCGCCGTATAATCGTCCTTGAGCTCCCATTTGCCTGCTGCAGCCCCGCTAATGCTGCCGTCCGCCTCCAGCTTTATATATGCGGAGCGATGCACCGTTTTGGAGCTGTCCTTCCCGTGATTAATGTAGCGATACTCGCCAACAATTTCATTTGCCGTCACCTTGCCAAGCGTTTCCCCGCTGTAGCGATATGGCGTCGCGACCAGCCAGCCATCCTCATTCATGATAAGCTGATGGACGCGAAGCTGGTGCCCGTCTACTGTTTGCGAGAAGCGTGTATGGAAGACAACAAAGCGCTTGCCATTTTCATCGATGAAAGCAGAGTTATGGCCTGGTGAAATATATTGAATGCCGTTGCCGCTGCCTGGCTCGCCAATATAGCGGTCGAAGGCATAATGGCCCATCAGCTTGTTGCCGTAGTCTGCATTGGATGCACTCGCATCAGGCAGCACTGCATTTTTTCCGCTGGCGTCAAGGAATGGGCCAGTAGGAGATTCAGAGCGGAACAGGCGCATATTGTATTCCCCATCGATGCCCAGCCAGCCATAGGTAACAAACAGATAGTAATATTTCGTTTTCGGATCATACATAACATACGGACCTTCACCGGACTTCGTATAGCCGCCGGAAATTTTCGTGCCGAAATAACGGTCAATCATACGGCCATCATCAGTTGTACCATCCTCGCCCGGATAGACAGGCTTGCCTGTTGTCGGATCAATTTCCAGAACGAAAATGCCGCCGGACCAGGAGCCGTAGCTCATCCACAGCTTATTGTCGGTATCGCGGTACAAATTGGCGTCAATTGCATTCGGGAACAAAGCATTGTTGTAGCTGCCATTGCTTGTAAACCAGTCAGGACGAACACCGTCGAGCACTTCAGCCTCGATCAAATCAGCAATTTTCGTATTTTCCCAATGCTTGTCGATTTCACTATTGTTGTCCTTGGCGGACACACTCGTAAAGCCAGAATACATAATCGTATCGACATATTGGTACGGCCCTTCAATCGTTTTCGAGGCTGCCACACCAATGGCGGAGCGGATATAGGTGGAGGATACCGAGTAGTAAATTAGATATGCACCCTCCGTGCCATCCTCATTTTTAAACTCCGGAACCCATACGACATCAGGTGCCCACACCGCAAAGCCTCCAAGGCTGTCGGAATCATTGTGTCCAGCCCATGCGAACGATTCCTGCAAATTATCCACCAGATCGCCATACAGCTTATTGCCGACTGGCGTGTAGCCGTTGCCGATCGCCTGCCAGCTTATAAGATCGCTGGAGACAGCCGTATCGCCATGTGTACCAAACACATAGTAAAGCTTGTCCTTCTTTACAATCGATGGATCATGCACAGAGACTTCCGCGAAGGCTGGTGGTGTTGCTGTCGGTGATGTCGGCGGCGTAGTGACTGGCGGAGTTGTTGGTGGCGGTGTAGCAGCCGACGGCGGTGCTGTCGGGCTCGCAGTTGGCGTTGGCTCCGGCGCTTCTCCAAATGAAACATTCGTCAGCTTGATAGCAGCTTCATCCACGCTCGAGATGATGCTGCGGCCAATCGTGCTGTTCTCGATTTCAATCTGTCCAGCCACTGCTCCACGGCTAACATATAAATTGCGCTCAATGCTGCTATCCTTCAGCACGACGTTCGGTGCAGTGATAAGCAAATTTCGGGCTGTAAGTTCGCTGTATTCGCCTGGCTTGGATATAATTACGTCAACTATATTATTTAGCATTGTTATAAGCTCAGCAAATGTAACACCTCGTTCCGGCTTAAAGCTGCCGTCTGGATATCCCTTTAAGTAGCCTTCCGCTACGAGTGCCAGCACAGCGGATTTGCTCCAGTTTTTCAACTGCTTCTCATCCTTAAAAGAAACAGACGCTGCAGCAGCTTCCACAGAAAAAATTCGTGCAATAATTACAGCTGCTTCTTCTCGTGTAATGAGCTTGGCCGGGCGAAAGCTTCCGTCAGCATAGCCTTTAATATAGCCAGCTTCAGCTGCTATATTAACAATTCTCCCTTCCTCAGACTGAGGATCGAGATCGGTAAACAAAGTCTCGCCTTGCTCATCAATGCCCAGCATATGGTTAATAGCTGCGACAAAGCCAAGTCTGGTCAGCTGCTCGTCAGGCGCGAAATCCGGCAGCAGCAAGCCCTGCTCCTCCCACTTGTTTAACGTCTGTGCTGCCCAATGGCTGGTGCCCGCTTGCGCTAATAACGGAGTCTTGCCCGGCAGCATAATAACTACCGCGAGAAATGCACACAAAAACATGTTCAAGCTCTTTCGTGGCATGAGGTAATTCCTCCCTTTCGCTTATGTTTTTTAATGAACGAGTGGTTTTATTGCCGAGACCCGCTTTCCTCCTTCCAGTAAAGTAAACGTTTACAGTAAACGCTTGCAAAAGCATCCAAATAAGGATAAGTCTTAAAGCATGAGCAGTTACTGCGCTACATCTGCCATTTAATTAATGATATTATTAATGATTAGTTATAACATTAATGTTAATATAGCGAATCTTGCTTACTCCGTCAACAACATTTTCCTTTAATGCTCGTAAACATTCAGCATATACCATAGTCATCAGCATGATTAATTAAAACATTAATAAATTAAATAATGTGCAAATTAATCGGCAATAAAAAACCGCGCATGCTCCAAGGCAGCTGTGACAGCTGAACCTAAAGCATGCGCGGTTATGTAGCAGTAGTTGGATTACTTAATTTCCAACAGCTTATATACAATTGTGCCTACCGGCGCTTCAACTTGAACCGTATCGTTTATCTTTTTGCCGATAAGGCTTTTTCCTAACGGACTTTCGAAGGAAATACGATTGTTGGCAACATCCGCTTCCGCTTGCCCAACAATGGTATACTCTACATTTTCGTCGAATTCCTCATCATACAGCACGACCGTTGCGCCAATTGTGACGGCAGATGCCTGCTCTGCCTTGACAATTCTAGCCTTGCGCAGCATGCCCTCGAGCTGCTTGATGCGCGTTTCCATAAAGGCCTGGTCATCCTTGGCTGCATGGTATTCACTATTTTCTCTCAAATCACCATAGCTGATCGCCAGTTTAAGGCGCTCGGCAACCTCACGGCGCTTTGGTCCTTTTAATTGCTCCAGCTCTTCAACCAGCTTGTCATATCCTTCTTGAGTCAATACTACTTCTTCATTTCCCATTGCGTACACCCCTTTATGCTACTACTTCTATTGTACCTTATAAGCCCCAGTTCAGTGTAGCGTCCAAAAGTAATGATTTTATCGGCTGTCATGTCTACGTGCAGACAGCTAACAGATTACGTCCTAGTATACGCTTAATGCTTCGCTTTCATTAATGTTCATTAAAAATTGATTAAACTGGCCAGCCACTCCTTGCCCAAGCTGTATATGCCAAGCAATAGCAAAATATAAGTAAGTGTTAACGTATAATAAGGGTCAAGAAATGATTTACCGCCTTGTTGCCCTACCTTGTACTGCTGCAGCATAGCTGCCGCGGCTGCAAGGATGGACAAATACATGGCGAGCACCAATACGGAATAGAGTGCGATTAGATTGAGCAAGGAAACGAGCAGCAGCACAAGCGCAATCGCTGCTGGCAATACCATATAAGCAAACCACTGGGCGAGCACCTCAGTAAATGGCTTGCGCAGCTTATGAATATAGAGGACGCCGTAAATCAAACAGCCCGACAGTGCAGCATATACAAGCATGCCGAGAGCCGGTCTTAGAAACATCGAGAAGAACGATACTTGTACCTGAAACAGCCCTAACACACTGCGATTCACAAACGAACTGACAAAGCTTACATTCGCCAATCCAAATAAAATGGCTAAAGCTATAATCGTAACAAGTCCAAAGGCCAGGTTCTCTCTCTTTGCAGCAAAAGCATGCTGATAAGGAGATTTCATAATGTTCAGCGCGTATGCACCGTAATCCTTCGCATACTGGATAATTGGCTGCGCCTTCGAAGCCGCCTTAGCGCTATTTGCTGCCAAACCAGCCGCACTTTCCTGTTCCGCTGAACGATAGCTCGTCGGATTATCTTGCTGCGCTGAGTCTGCTGCCTGATTGCTGCATCGCTCACAAATCATTTGTCCTTCTTGCATTAGTTGACCGCATTGTTCACACTTCAAATCTCCATACCTCTCTTTTCTTTTTTGGCATATCGCAATTTCAATCCACATCTAATATTTTACAGTTTTCCAGCTAATTATCAATCACTATATACAACAGAGAGTAATGAACGATCCAGAGAGTAATAAACGGACTTTACATGCGGCAATAAAAGACAATAAAAAGGCAACAAAAAAGCTGTACGGCCATCAAGACCGTACAGCTTGTCTCTATTTGTTAGATTAAGCTTTGTTGTTAGAACCGAATTCGCGGATCTTGCCGATAACCGTTGCTTTAATCGCGTCACGGCCTGGAACGATATATTTACGAGGATCATAAACCTCTTGATCTTTCGCAAGCACTTCACGAACTTTTTTCGTGAAAGAGATTTGGTTCTCAGTGTTAACGTTGATTTTGGAAGTACCGCGAGCAATCGCTTTTTGAATATGCTCAGTCGGGATACCAGTACCGCCATGAAGTACAAGTGGTACATTTGTCAATTTACAAATTTCTTCCATTTCATCAAAACCTAGCTTTGGTTCGCCTTTGTAAGGACCATGTACAGAGCCTAGTGCTGGCGCTAGTGTGTCGATGCCAGTACGTTTAACAAGCTCCAGGCATTCTTGAGGGTCAGCATAGATAACGCCGTCAGCAACAACATCATCCTCTTGGCCGCCAACTGTACCAAGCTCAGCTTCTACAGACACGCCTCTTGCATGTGCATATTCAACAACTTTAGTTGTTTCTTCAACATTTTCTTCAAATGGATGGTGAGAAGCGTCAATCATAACAGAAGTGAATCCTGCATCGATTGCTGCTTTACATTTGTCAAAGCTGGAGCCATGGTCAAGGTGGATCGCAACTGGAACAGTGATGTTCATTTCCTCGATCAACGCTTTAGTCATTGCTGTAACAACTTTGAATCCGCCCATATGACGAGCTGCGCCTTCAGAAACACCAAGAATAACTGGAGAGTTTTCTTCTTGTGCTGCTGCAAGGATCGCTTGCGTCCATTCAAGGTTATTGATGTTGAATTGACCAACTGCATAACCTTCTTTAAGTGCCTTGTTCAACATGTCTTTCATTGAAACCAATGCCATTATAATTCCTCCTAAAACTGATTCCATTAACTATACTTATTAATCATATCCATTTTGCGTCGGAATTACAAATGGTAATCCTTAAAATATTGGCATAAAAATGAATGTAACCGCATACTTTTCGATTATTTTCATCAAGTTTGCAGCCAAATTAAAACTTTCATAAAAAATTCACGTATTTCGCAGGGCGAAAGCGCTAAATCAAGCAAAAATATCGTTCAGCTGTTCAAGCTCAACCTCAACGTCTGGAGCAAATTGGTCAGAAGCGACATAACGCTGCAGACCATTCATAAAATGTCTGCCTTCCAGGCTTGACGCTATTGGCTGCGGATCTGCAGCGAGCACCAGCAGCTTGCCTTGCTTCACCTTACATTCAAGCATTAAAGCCAGCTTATGGTTGCGCTCCACATTATCAATCGTCTGAACAATAGGGATTAGCTCGTACGGCAAGTCGTCAATAATGAGCGAGCTGCTGTTCATCACAATTTCCCACCACGGATATGTTGAATACGACTCTGAAGCAAAATGCGCCAACGCCGGGTGCTCCTTTTGAATCGATAAGCCTAACGTGCCTACCGGCTCCGGCTTGTTCATGCTCGCTGAAATCGATCTAAACATCGGATAATTCCAGAAATCAGTGCAATATTGTCCTTCAATTGCATGCTTCAGCCGTTTGCGATCCGGCATTAATAGTACAGCGTGACCCGCTTCAAGCAAGGAAATGACCTCTTCATTCCACTCCCGATAAATAGGTGCGTCGATCCTGTCGCGCTCCTGCTCCTGCTCCTGCTGCGGATAAACCCATAGCGAATATTCATTGCAAATTGACGTTCCTTCTATATTCAGCTTCAGCTTCATGCTGGTCATTTCCGTTACGGAAGGCATATTAAAGCATAACTGACCAATCGCCGTATAAGCGGTAGGCGATGCTGCCTGCTCTTCCAGCGTTCCTGCCGCAATCGTCGCAGTCTGTGTGCATAGCTGCCAGCCTATTTTTACGCTGGCTAGCGGCTGCGCACTGTAATCCACCAGCTCGATGCTCGCCTTGAACGGACTGCCTGCAGCATAGTGGAATGTTTCGATTCTTGCAAGCAGCACAATGTCCGAGCAAAACTGCTGCCATTGCTGCGGCTCAATCAACCCTTTTGATTCCATAAACGCATCGAGAACACCTACGAGCGCGGTTCCTTGACCGGGAAAGTCTTGCAGGTCGAGCAGCTGAAAGCCTGCCAGCTCCTTTGAACGAAATGCTGCTTCAAGCTCTTCCTTATAGCATGCGATTGCCAGCTGTCCGGATCTTTCAAAAAAATGAGGAGCCAGCTCCAGCATACCCTTCTCCTTTAACCGCTCTCTGAACACTTCGAGGTTGCGCGCCTTAATCGAGCCTGTATACTTTGCAATCTCAGCGAAATTCGGGTACATCGCATATTGCCCGATCTCATGTGAGACAACCGGAAGATGCGGAACAAGCGGAGTTGTGACCGCTTCCGCTTTCACAGTGCGCGCCTCTGTGCCATATTGAATCTGGATCAGCTGTTCATCTGCTTCCGTTGCTTCATCGGCTGTGCGGACTGCTGCTGTTGGTTTGATCGCTTGATCATAATCCTTCATCGTGCTCGGCCGATCCGTCTGTACATGTCCTAGCGGCGCATCGCACATCGCATATGAGCCGCGAATAAGCCGCTGCTCGGCAAAGCGAACGCCGCAATAAAAGTCCTCCTGCTCCAAAATATCCGGCTGAAACTGAAAGTTGTTGGAGCCCTGCGTATAAAGATGACGCGGGTCATAGCTTTTGTAGGCTGCAAGTATTTCATTTAGTCTCGCTTTATTTCCCCACAGCTCATTGCCCAAAGAAAACATGACAAACGAAGGATGATTGCCAAAATGCCGAAGCATGCGATAGCCTTCTTCAATAAGGTACTGCTGCTCTTCGGTCAGCTCATCAGCAATCGTTCCCCAAAATGGCAGCTCAGGCTCCATGTAAATGCCGAGCAGATCAGCCGCTGCAAATGCTGCTTGCGGCGGACAGCAGGTATGAAAGCGATAATGATTAATGCCGTAGTCCTTCGCTGTCTGAAGCACCTCCAACCACTCCGCGGTTGTCGTCGGAGCATAGCCTGTTCGCGGAAAAATTAATCCATCATGCTTGCCGCGCAGAAATGTTTTTCGACCATTGATCGTAAATTTGCTGCCGTCCGCATGAAAGCCTCTAATGCCGATGCGCTGCTCGACGCGATCAACGACGCGATCTGCGTCATCCAGCAATTCCAGGCTAACCTGATACAAATTAGGCGCATGCTCCGACCATAATAAAGCATCCTCGCCAAACGCCACCTCAACATCGATATTCGCATGCCTTAGCAGAGCCTCTATTGGCGCGATGCGATGCTCCCTTTCCGATTCAGTAGTAGCTTGAGCTGCAATACGCAGCTTGCCGCCAGAAGCTCCCAGCAGCTCGGCGCATATGCGGACTACCTTCCGCTTATAGTCCGGGTAGAACTGTACGTTTTCCAGTCTGGCCTGAGCAAAAAATTGCAGCTCGATCAATCCTGTAATGCCGTTCCAGTTCGTTTGCGTATCCGCCGATGTCAAATGTCCGCCCTTTGTCGGGTAATCGGTATTGTCAACGCAAATAATAAGCTCATGCTCTCCTTCGCCAAGCGGAGCCGCCAGCTCATAAATATGCGGCGTCGTAAGGCTGTTGCAGCTGCCCAGCCTCACTCCATCGATCCAAACGGTCGTCTTTCGCGTCCTTTCCAAAAACAGCCGCGGCTTCAGTATCGATTGCCCCTTCGTTACCTCGAACGTGCGACGAAACCATACCAGCCCTTCAAACGCATACTCATCAGTTAGCGCATTAACTTTTCGCTCATCGTGCTTTGCCCCTTTTTTCGCATATGACGTCGTGCCTGGCAAAACCATCGTATCGCCAAATGCTAGCGGCATCCCTTTCTTCTGCTCGTCTAGCTGCACCTGCCAAAGCCCCTTTAATTCCAATCTTTCAAGCATCTCAACACATCCTCGTTTTTAATGATAATCCCGATATTCTTGCGGTGTTCTGCCTGTATGCTTTTTGAATAAATACGTAAAATAGGCCGATGTTTGAAAGCCCACCTGCTCCGCAACCTCGTAAATGCGAATTTGCGGATCTTCAAGCAGTTGCTTCGCTTTCTTTATGCGCAATTCCTGTAAAAACTCAGATACCGTTTTGCCTGTCTCCTTTTTGAACAGCACACTCAAATAACTGGCATTCATTTGAAAGCTTTCAGCAATTTGCTTTAATGTAATTGGCTCATGAAGGCTGTGTTGCAAGCAGTCGATCATTTTGCCGACTAAATGATGCTGTTGATCCTTTTGCTGGACTTCCCTGCTTTGCAGCAGCTCTTCTATAAAGGAAAGCATAATATCGCGAATACCATTGGCATGCTGACAGTCGATCAGCCGCTGCCACACCGCCACGCTCGCTTCTGATCTTTCATCGCCCTGCTGCTTTTTGAATCTTGTCAGCTCGCTAATCAAGCCAATCGCAAACGCTTGAATATATGAAAACGATCGCTCTGCTCGCAGCAAATCACATACATGCGCCACATAATCGACAATCTCCTTGCGATCACCAGCCTGCTCAATTAACGCTATAATTTGCGGTATATATTCTTCCCGTACTCGATAATCCTGAAATTCACGCTCATTCATCCGATCCTCATACAGAAGCTGATCTCCTCCTGCTGCGCGATCATGGGCAAGCATAAAGGTCATCTTTTTGTAGCGCAGCGCCGCTTCCTGCCAAGCTTTGAAGATCAAGCTAAAGCCGATCGTCACGCTAGAAGCAAATTGCTCGCGGAGCATTTGCTGCACAAGCAGGCATTGCTTCTCAACCTGCACGAGCTGGGCCAGCTGAGGGTTGATATGAATCGCAACGACTTCATCCGCCCCTAACCTGGCGACGATCATATTGGTCATATCCTGCAAACAAATTTGTACCGCTTTCAACAATCCGCTGCTGCGCACAATCCGGCTATGGGCATCATCGTACTGTGCATCTCGCTGATCATACTTGAACAGCAGCATACGGATGCCTTGCTTTAGCGCAGGCAGCTGCAATAGATCGCTCCAGGCTTGCATCGCATCTTGAGAAATCGCTTCTCCTGACAGCAAATCATGAATAAACCTTTCACGTACGACATCGAGGCTTTCAAGCACCTTCTTTTGCAGCTTTTGCGTTTCTGTCTCAATGTCCCGCAGCTTTTTAACCGTGTCGCGCATCGAGATCAGCTTCGCTTCGATTTCCTCCATTTTCAATGGCTTTAATACATAGCCTTGCGCTCCGACATCTATCGCCTCCTGTACAAATTCAAATTCGTCATAGCCGCTGATCATAAGCGCCTGGAGCTGCGGAAGCTTCTTTTTCGCTTGAGCAACCAGCTCGATCCCGTTCATAATCGGCATCGAAACATCTGAAATTAATACATCCACGCTTTGCTTTTCCAGCAGCTCGAGCGCCAGCTGGCCCGACATCGCCGTCAAGGGCTGCTCATAACCCAGCTTCTGCCACTTAACATGACGGACCAGCCCTTGAATATGCATCGGTTCATCATCTACGATTAAAGCTCTAATCATCGTTGAGACTCCTTTCTCAGCTCAGGCGGCTGAACAAACATTGGAATTTTGATTTCAATCAACGTCCAATGGCCTTGCTCGCTTTCAATGGTAAATTCGCCTTCTTCGCCAAAATAAAGAAATAATCGTTCACGTATATTCGCCAATCCATACCCATTACCTGAGCCTGCTCGCTCGCCTTGCCGGATTTTTCGCAATGTATCCGGCGCTATGCCGATTCCTTCATCGTAGATCGACATGCAAATGCGCTGCTCCTGTTTTTGAATTGATATTTTCAAGGTTGGAGCCGCCTTGCTCGTAATTGCACCATGAATATAGCTGTTCTCGACTAGCGGCTGCAGCAGCAGCTTGATCGTATAGTAGGAAAGCAATGATTCATCAATATCCCATACAACGTTTACGAGTCCTTGATACCGCAATTGCTGAATTTCTAAATAAGCTTGAACATGCTGCAGCTCCTGCTCGATTCTGGTGACATTAATCGCATTATCAAGCGCCAGGCGATAAAATGTCGTTAACGCATCTATCGTTTTAATTTGCTCCTGATCATCCAGATCCATCGCGCGCCATCTAATCAAGCTTAAGGAATTATATATAAAATGCGGATTGATTTGCGCTTGCAGCGCACGAAACGACTGCTCTCTTTCCTTTAGCTTTGCTTGCGTAATATCCTCTACCAGTACAGACAGCTTTCCGGACATCGAATTGAACAAGCTTTCCAGCTCACCCAGCTCATCATTTCCCCGATTTCTTACCGAAACCGAAAACTGACCTTGGGCAATATCATTCATTCGATTGCCCAGCTTCTGAATGCGCAGCACAATATTTTTCATAACGATCAGCACAAGCGACGTCGATAAAAACAAGAAAAAGACAATCGCTAGCAAAATTAAATACATAATCCAGGTCGACTGTCGCTCTAGCTCACTCACATGCAGCACACCAACAATCGTCCAGTCCGCTTCAATATTTTTCATAAAATATTGCTTTCCTTCCGTTACCGAGCCGACCGCCGCCTGACCGTCTCCTGCTTCCGCCGCAGCAAACAGCGTCGAAAATTGCTCGCTAACCGTTCCGATCTCCTCGCGGATGGAGGAAGCGATTATCGTATTCGATTTATCAAGCACATACAGCTCTCCCAAGCCATTGAACGGATCACCCAATAAGTCGCCAAACACCTCTTCATAGTCAAGCTCCATAAAAATCGCGCCGATGCCTTGACCATTAGATGAAATGATTTTATGAGAGACAACCAACTGGTCATTAGAGTGAGGGACGTTCATCCAGCTTGGTGATTTTTCCTCCTTTAAGGAGGCGTTGTACCAAATCTCCTCTGACATTCCGGCAAATATACGGTCCTCCGGCTTCCACAACAGGTTTCCATCCTGTACAAGCGTCGGATTAGTATGATAAATTCTAAAGCTTTTTACCCCTCTAAGCTGCTTGCCAATCATCGCAAAGGAGCGATCAACGTACTCCACCGTCGCCAGCTGATCGAACATATCCTGATGCTCCCTCGACAGTCTGGCAATCAACTCGCCATCCGTTGCAGTGCGCACCGCCAGTAGATCATAGCTTTGCTTGCGAAATTCAATATTTTGCGAGGTTTGCTTGACGGCTTCGTTAATGGTCACCATATAATTGTCTCTGACTGCTTTCATCGAGTAATGGATCGCAAACATACTGAATACGATCGTCGGAATGAGTACAATTAAGCCGTAGAGCAGCAAAATTTTTCTGCGAAGATTAAGATAGCTGGTCACTTTTATTACAACTCTTTCAAATCGCCTCATCATACTCACCCCCTCTGGCGAAGATGCAAAACGACAAAGGGAGCACCCCCTATTCAGGGCTGCTCCATTGCTTATAAACTAGAAAGAACCGTTAGCTTGAACGAGCGCATCGTAAGATTGCTGCCACTCCTGCTTCAATTCACTCCAATGAGCGCGTTTTTCCAGTGCATCTGTAAATTGTGTCCATGACTCCTCAAATTGAGCGTCATCCTTTGCCATAATTAATTTGGCACGGTATTCCTTGCGCAGGTTTTCCAGCTCAGGCGCATATTTCTCCCATAGTCCGCCTGCTTTAGCGGTAACCATATCGTACGTATGCGCGCTTCTGACTCCGCCCATTTCACCAATCGCCTTCGTAAATTGCTGCGTTTTCAAGCTTCCCTGCTTATCCACCTCGCCGTAGTTCCACCAAGGATACCATTCATTATTATAAGAAGAAAGCATATAGAGCTCAGGCGTTACCGTAGATTTTTGCGCAACATCTCCTGAATTGCGTGCTGCGCTATAGCTTTCATCAATGTATTTCCACTTGCCAAGCGGAGCATCCATCCAATCCCAGTATAGACCAGCAGGGCCTTCATTAATGACCTGCTGCTGCTCTGGCGCAGGGTTGAGGCTATAATCAAAAAACGTCAAAATCGCCTCTAAATTTTTACTGTTTTTATTGATATATACATCATACCCCGGATACGGATTGACAACCTGGCTTGCTCCGATTGCATCCACCCCTTCGATCTTCGGAAATGCAATTGGCTCATAGTACCAGCCCGGCTCAGTCGGGCCATCGAGCGTTTCCCATACAGAGGTATCGATATTCCAGAAAGTACCGACGTTAAGCGCCGTTCTGCCTGCTTTATTTTTCTCTTTATAACGCTCCTTCTTATCGGTCACAACCTCTGGATCAATAAGTCCCTCACGATACATTTTGTTCAACCATTTGTAAGCCTCTTTATATTGAGGGTCGTCGTACAGCAGAACAAACTCGCCGTTTTTCTGCTCAACAGGAATGACACCGCCAGCACCGCCTGTTGTAACGCCAAAGGCGCTTAGCACAGCATTTTCATCATTCCAGCCAACGGTATCGTTAGGATCCATTAAAAAGCCCATCCCGTTAAGCGGTTTGCCCGATTCATCCTTAAGCTGTGTCGCTTTTCTCAAATATTGCTCCACACCCTCCAGCGTAGCGAGATCGTCTTTTGTCATGCCGACCTGCTCAAGCACATCAGTGCGAACCATCCACGCTACCGAAGCCCAGCCTGGCCATGGATCATCAGGATTTTGATCAAACCAGGTAGGAATCGACCAGATGTGCCCATCCTCGTCCTTGAGCGCTTCAAGATATTGCTTAGGAATTGCCGCCAAATTCGGATATTTATCCGGCATCTCAAAATACTGCTCGAGCGATAAAATCGTATTTGAATTTTTCATCGCATTTTTAACTACATCGCTATGAGTGAATATAGCTGCATCCTTAAAGCCACCTGTATTCAGCTTTAGATTCAACGCCGTATTCGCATCTCCCTGCGTCGCTTCAAGAATAACCTCTACTCCCGGCTCCTGCTCCTTCCAATACTTTTGAACCAGGCTGTCATTGTTGATCGTTGCCGACCAGCCGAGCCATAATTCAAAGGATTGGTTTTTAGGCGCAGCGCCTTGCTGTTGTTCCCCGTTGCCATTAGCAGGCTGATTAGTTGTCGAGGAACAAGCAGATACTATGAGCATTAGCGCCAGCAAGCCTGCGATAATACTAATCTTGCTTCCTTTCACCATATACGTTAACCTCCCCATAACTCTCCATAAATTTGGTATATTTGAACAATAGCGTATACCTGTTTGTTGCACTAGCCTTTTACAGAGCCGATCAAAACACCCTTTACAAAATACTTTTGCAAAAATGGATACACACATAAAATCGGAATCGCACTGACCATAACAACCGCCATTTTAATCGACATCAACGTAATATTTTGCATTTGAGCGCCGCGAGCAAGCGCCTCCTGATTGCTGTTGGAGCCAAGCACGGTTGACAGGTCGGAAGCGGATAGCAGCTGCTGCAAAAAGGTTTGTACCGGAATCAGGCTTTGATCGGTTACATAAAATGCGCCGGCAAACCAATCATTCCAATGTCCCACTGCTGTAAACAAGCCAAGCGCTGCAAGCATCGGCTTGGAAAGTGGAACGATTAATTGAAATAGAATGCGTACAGGGCTCGCTCCGTCCAGCTCAGCGGACTCGATTAACGCTTCCGGAATGCCTTGAATGAACTTTAGCATGACGAACATATTCCATGCCGAAAACATGCCCGGAATAATAAATACCCAAAACGAATTGACCAGTCCCAAATTATGAAGCTGAATATAAAACGGTACGAGACCGCCATTGAACAGCATCGTAACCAATACATAGCCAAGCAAATATTTACGCATAGGCAGCAGGCGGTAGGATAGGCCGAAGGCAGCAATTAACGTAACCAGCATGCCTGTAATCGTTCCGACTACTGTACGCAATATCGTAATCAAATACGCATGGCGAATAACCGAATTGCCAAGCACGATTTCGTAGTTGATCCATGTAAAGGCTCGCGGCCACAAGTAAACACCGCCCTTGGCAGCGTCTGTCCCTTCGTTAAGCGAGACCGCCATCATATATAGAAACGGGTAGATAACCGACAGACATAGCAGCGCCAGCAAGCTTATAATGACGATTTGCCCCAGCTTTTCTTGAAATGACATTCTCATCGTTACCAAAGCCCTTCTCCGTTAATTTTTCGCGACAGCTGATTGGTCGATAATACGAGCAATAAGGCGATAATAGACGATAGCAGTCCTACAGCGGTGGCCATTCCAAAGTAACCCTGCTGCAAGCCGCTGCGCAGCACATACGTATCGAGCACATCCGCAACCGGCATATTGGCCGAGTTCATCAACGGATAAATTTGATCCATACCGACTGTAATTAAGCCCGGAATGCTTAAAATGAGCACAATCGAGACGGTTGGCAAAATACCAGGAAACGTAATGTATCGAATTTGCGCCCATCTTCCAGCGCCTTCAACCTTGGCTGCTTCATACAGCTGCGGGTCAATCGCTGTAATTGCCGCTAAATACAAGATCGAATTCCAGCCAATTTCCTTCCATAAGCCGCTCGATACAATCATCGGCCTGAACCATTCTGTCGAACCGAGGAAAAAGATCGGCTCGCCTCCGGCTTTAACGATAAGATCATTGACCAGTCCGCCATCAAGCGTCAGAAACGACTGCAAAATGTAAGCGATAACAATCCATGAGAAAAAATGCGGCAAATAGCTGACTGACTGCACAAAGCGCTTAAAGCCGCGATGGGCAACCTCGTTAATCATTAACGCTAAAATAATCGGTGCCGGAAAACCGAAAATGAACTTTAACACTGAAATATAGAGCGTATTTTTTACGACAACCCAAAACTGCGGCTCAGATAAAAATGTAAAGTTGTCGAATCCGACCCATGGACTATTCCAAATAGAAGAGCCGATGCGGAAATCTCGAAATGCGACCATAATACCAGCCATTGGAATATAAGAGAACAAAAACAATAATAGGACTGCCGGTGCAATCATAAGAAATTGCCAGCGGTATTTGTATAGTTTGCCCATAGCGCCCCTCCTTTTTCTTAATCTTAAGTTGCGCGCCGTGGTTGCACCATATCACAATGATTGGTTATGTATCACAATGATTTGGTTGCCAACCAGTATGGGAATCAGCTTAGACATAAAAAAGAGGTGTTCAAAAAGTCAGCTACACCTGACAATTTGAACACCTCAGCTTTATATATTGAATATTAAATTTTCATCGGCTCGCCTTTATAGTTAATGAAAGCAAGCTCCGAGTCAACTGCGATTTTTCGCTCGATGATGCTGACGATATGCTGTGCGCTTTCCTGTGGCGACAATGGCGCTGACGGTCCGCCCATATCCGTATGCATCCAGCCTGGATGAATGCTCCACACCTGCACATCCTCCTGTGCAAGCACTCGTTTTAGCTGCTCCGAGAACAAATTCAACGCGCATTTTGATAAGGAGTATGGATAGTCGCCGCCGTAAGCATGTTGGATGCTTCCTGCCTCTGATGAAATATTGATAATGCTTGCTTTCTCCCTTGCCAAATGCGGCAGCAGATGCTTCACTACCCGCATAGGTCCGTACAAATTGACATCAAAGCTTAGCACCACATCTTTCATATCCAGCTGTTCGATTGGTGTATTGCGCGCTTCCAATACAGCCGCGCTATTCATAATAGACGTCAGCTTAATGTTTGATGCTTTAAAATATTGTGCGATTTTTTCAATATCATCTTCATTTCTTACATCACATATAAACGTTGTCAGCTGTTCAGCATTCAAGCCAGAGGATTCAACCTCTTGGAGCAATTGCTCTCTAGCCTGTTCATGCCTTACTGTTGCATAGACATGATAGTTTTTGCGCAAGCATTCGAGCAAAAGCTGAAGACCTAAGCCTCTATTTGCTCCGGTAATAAATATGCTCATCCTATCGCCTCCACTATTAGGGTGTGTCTGACAGTGGCCCTAGTCATTCTCAAGCAGCTCTACCAATACTTTAAGCTGCGGAATCGTATCAATATAGGCGTAACGCCCGCCCGGGTATTCACCTTTTTGCTGCAATGGAAATCCCGATTGAGCCAGCAGCTCGATCTTTTCCTGCATCCCTTTTACCGAAAACGCGATATGATGCGGACCTTCGCCATGCTCATTCAAATAATTTCTCCATGTGCTTTCGTGATGGTCAGGCTCAATAAGCTCAAGCTGCAGCGAGCCCATATCAAAGAAAGCAAGCTTTGCTCGCGCTTGACTCGGCTTGCCCTCGAACTCGGTTTGTGCCAGCTCATAGCCGTCCGTCCAAGAAATATTCGGCTTTTCTACCCCAAAAAACTTGGCGTACGCTTCGCTTACCTTCTCGATATCATGAACCAAAATCCCAATTTGCGTTACAATGTGATTTCCTAAAAGTCCTGACATTTTCATCCCTCCGGCGGTAGATTGACACGCATTTATTTTTTATTTATGTTAGTCCAGGCGCCGACACGACTGCCTTATAATTAGCGTACAGTCATAGGCTACTTCCTTTACAGCATCGCTCTGCTCTTCGATTTGCGCTATAACCATTTGCATCAAATCCTTAAACAGCTGCTTGAAATCAACTCTTACCGTTGTAAGCGGCGGGTTATGCTTTTCACTAAGCACATGATCGTCAAAGCCGATCACCGATACATGCTCCGGCACCAGCAAGCCCGCTTCACGCAGCGCTCGTATCGCGCCAAAGGCAATGCTGTCATTGGCAGCTACCCAGGCCGTAGGTCGCGCAGCATCCGCTCCGCTCCGCCGCAAATAATGCTGCATCGCCTCGTAGCCAGCCTGCTCGCTAAAGTCTCCGTTCAGCACCCATTGTTCATGAACAGGCAAGCCCTGCTGTCGCATTGCACTCAGGAAGCCCTCGTATTTCTCAATGCCCGACAAGCGCTGGCGGTCGCCATTAATGATGCCGATGTCGCGATGGCCCAGCCCTAACAAATAAGCAATCGCCTGCTTCATCCCCGATTCATTGTTGAAATTGGCGACGATCCGGTTAGGCACTCGCTCTGCGGGATGCTCCTGGTCAAATACGCCTACGATAAAGCCCTGCTTAACCAAATCGTCGACAAATGCCTCGTCATGCTTTGTACCGATAAAAATGCCTCCATCGATCCGTCGCTGATAAAACATCTCGCGTACGTTGTTGATCGTGCCTTCATCGCTTGCATCCCGAATAATATAGGTTAGCACATAATAGTTCAGGTCAGAGGCGCTTTCGATGACGCTAACAATCATCATATTGGTCAGCACGTCGACTGCGATTTCGCCAGAGCTTACCATGAACAGCCCGATTGTGCGCGACTTCTTGCCAGCCAGCATTTGCGCCGAAACATTAGGGAAATAATTGAGCTCCTTGATCGCTTTCAACACTTTTTCCCTTGTTTTAAGCGGCACATTGCTGTAGTTGTTAATGACTCTGCTAACGGTGCTGCGCGATACGCCAGCCAAGCGCGCTACCTCGTTGCTGTTGATCTCCATCTTTTTCAAATTAAACCCTACCTTTAATAAACGCGTGTTTACATTCTTATCATAGACGTCGCTTCCTTTTGTTGTCAACATGCTGTTTGACAATCTGCTTTGTATAGAAGCTGGCAAGGAAAGAAAGCATTTACATAAACGCGCGTTCATGATAATCTGTCGCTATAAGCGAAGCAAGCTATATTGACAAACGAATGAAGGAGGAATAATCAATGCTACGACTTGGAGGACAAGTATTTCTTGAGGATCAGCAGCCGGAGCTGTGGGCTCAGGCGATGCAGCGCGCAGGCTTTCGCGCTGCGACCTGCCCCTTTGATGGCAAGGATCGCCCCTTAATGCAGGAATATCTCAAGCAAGCCGAGCGCAGCGATATTGTAATTGCTGAAGTGGGCGCCTGGAGCAATCCAATCAGCCTTGACCAAAGCATCGCGCAGCAGGCGATTTCCTACTGTGCGGAGCGGCTTCAGCTTGCGGATGAAATCGGAGCGCGCGTTTGCGTAAATATTGCAGGCTCGAGAGGAACAGTATGGGATGGGCCGCATGAGCTCAATTTGAGCGAGGACACTTTTGCCTTAATTGTCGATACGGTGCGCGCTATAATCGATCAGGTGAAGCCGACTCGAGCCAAATATGCGCTGGAAATGATGCCCTGGGTTTATCCCAACAGCGCAGACAGCTATTTGCGCTTGCTCCAGGCGATAGATCGTCCGCAATTTGCCGTTCATTTTGATCCCGTTAACATTATTAACAGCCCTGATGTCTATTATTATAGCGATCAGCTAATTACCGATTTTATTCAAAAGCTGGGAGCCCATATTGTCAATGTTCATGCCAAGGATGTTTATTTGCAGCCGAAGCTGACGCTTCATCTTGATGAGGTTGTTCCGGGACGCGGCAATTTGCGCTACGATGTGCTGCTGCGGCAGCTGCACGCGCTGCAGCGAGACATTCCCGTTATAATCGAGCATCTGTCGACCAATGAGCAGGTGGCAGAAGCAGCAGCTTATATCCGCTCCGTAGCAGCAGCGCATAACATCAGCCTGTAACCCAAAGGCCCTGTTATCCAAAGCTTGCTCCCCCTGTCCGATGCGCAGCATTGTAGCACCTGCCTGGCAGCCAGCAAGAGTAGACTAAAAACAGCTCTGCCCAGCCTGATATGCAGGCTGAGCAGAGCTGTTTCAGCAGTCGCGATTCGTTAATTAGTTGTCTAGCACTTCGCGACGGTTTTTCTTAAGCATTTTCGAAAGCATTTCATATACAAGCGGTACAATAATTAGCGTTAGCAAGGTGGAGCTCGTTAGACCGCCGATTACGGTAATCGCCAAGCCTTTGGAGATAAGACCTCCGCCTGCACCAAGCAGCATCGGAATCATCGCACCAATCGTAGCAATAGCTGTCATCAGGATCGGACGCAGGCGAGTTGCTCCAGCTTCC
This sequence comes from Paenibacillus montaniterrae, assembly GCF_018403185.1. Classification (GTDB taxonomy): domain Bacteria; phylum Bacillota; class Bacilli; order Paenibacillales; family Paenibacillaceae; genus Pristimantibacillus; species Pristimantibacillus montaniterrae. The sequence goes on along the minus strand of NZ_BOSE01000010.1, from coordinate 86,529 downwards.
AGAATGGCTTCACGCAGCGTCATGCCATCGCGTTCCATATGAATGATCCGGTCGACGAGCACGATCGCATTCGTGACGACGATACCTATGAGCATCAGCAAGCCCATCATAACTTGAACCGAAATCGTTTCTCCGGCAATTAGCAGACCGACGAATACCCCGATTACGGTAAATGGCAAGGATAGCAGGATGACGAACGGAGCCAAGCCCTCGCCGAAGGTTACGACCAGTATGAAGTATACGATCGCGATTGCTGCCAGCATTGCAATTCCTAGCTGAGTGAAGGTTTCTTGAATATCAGCCATTGCACCGGCAGTTCCAAGCTCTACTCCTTTAGGGAATTCCAGATCATCAATCTTTTTGTCGATTTCACTGGATGCCTTCGATACATCATTACCCTCAATTGTTCCGGACACCGTAGCGTAGTATTGGCCTTTGCTGCGTGCCAATGTATTCAAGGCATAGCCTTCTTCAACCTCAACAATATCTTTCAACTGAACTACGCCGCCAGTAGCTGATGGAACTGGAGTCGCCAGCAAATCGTCAACGGATTCAGGCGTGATAACCTCTTTCTGTACAATAACTTCAACCTTGTTGCCATCTTTTTCTACAGTAGTCAGTACATCCTTGGAGTTGTCAGGATAAAGCATCATAACAATTTGCCCTGTCGTTAAACCATGCTGCAGCAAGGTAGCCTGATCAACATGGAATACAAACTCCTCGTAGCTTTCCTCGCGAGTTGAGGAAACATCTGTCAACTGCTCGCTGTTTTGCATAACCTCTTCAACCATCAGTACGGATTGCTCCAGATCATCCAGGCTTTCACTGTAAAGCGTGTAGCTGATCTCGTTGCTGGACATGGAAGACATGGAGAAGTTTTGACTACCCCAACGTCCCGGATGGCCGATTTCTTCAACATACTGCTCGATTTCTTCACGAACTTCAGGGAAGTTTTTCATATCCGGATCAAAAATAACATACATCAATGATCCGCCAGCGCCGCCCATCATCATTGTTTGCATATCAGCACTATCCGAGGATGAGATAGAAAGCTGCACAATATCAACATCTTCGCGCTCCAACAGCTTTTGCTCTACTTCCGTAACATACTTGATTGTATCCTCCTTCAGCTCACCTGCTTTTGGCGAATACGTTAGATACATAACCTTTTCTTCGTCGCTGCCCAGGAAGCTTACTCCGATAGCCGCTGGCAGGAAGCAGCTGCCGACTAGCAATGCGATTGAAACAATCGCGGTAATCGCTTTATGCTTAAGCGTCCATTCCAAAGCGCCGCGGTACTTTTTCGCAAGCGCGCCAACCTCTTTATGCTTCGATTCTTCCTTCGGCGCATAAAGCTTTTTCTTGAACAAGAAGTGTGACATTGCCGGAACGATCGTAATCGCCACGATCAAGGAAGCAATCAAGGCAAATGACATCGTCAATGCGAATGGCACAAACAGCTCGCCAACCATGCCGCCTACAAACACTAGCGGCGCGAATACCGCTACCGTTACAAGTGTGGAGGACAGAATCGGCTTGAACATTTCAATCGTTGCCTCGCGAATCAAGGCGCGACCCGTAAGCTTCTCGTCCTTCAGATGCAGTCTTCGATATATGTTTTCCACGACGACGATGGAGTCATCGATAACGCGCCCGATCGCAACCGTAATCGCACCAAGCGTCATAATGTTCAATGTAATATCGAGCCAGTTCAGTATGAGCAACGCCATAAATACAGAAACCGGAATCGACACAATGGCAATGAGCGTAGACTTAATGTCGCGCAGGAATAACAAAATAATAATGATCGCGATAAGACCACCGAATAACGCTTTCTCCACCATTGTCATAACAGATTCTTCAATCGGCTCGCCCTGGTCAAGCGTTGTTTCCACAACTAAGCCTGACAAGCGCTCTTGCTCCTCGGTCATCAAGTCCTTGACCGCGTTAACAACCGTTACCGTATTGGCGTCCGGAGCTTTAATGATTTGAATTGCAATAGCATCCTCACCGTTGGTGCGAGAAACCGACTGCACCTTGCCAACCATTTCGATTGTCGCCAAATCGCTAAGCTTGGCAACTGGCGCTGGATGCGTCTCTGTAGGCGTTACTGGAATGAGCATCTCGCTCAGCTCTTCCATTGTCATGAACTTGCCGTCTACCGCAATAGCTTGTTCAGCTTCAGAGAATTCAAACAAGCCAAGAGACGTATACATATCGCTGGCCTTGATCAAATTCGTGATCGTTTCTTCCGTCACACCAAGGCTTGCCATTTTTTCAGTATCATAAGTCAGCTCTACTTCTTCAATATGCTGACCAGTGATCGAAGCAGAAGCAACGCCATCTACCTTTTGCAGCTTAGGCAAAATAATTTCCTCGACCGTGCTGGTCAAATCAACAATATCATCCTCCGTGCTGCTAATGCTGAGCGCCAATACAGGCATCATGTTCATACTGATCGAGGAGACGATTGGCTCCTGCGCATTTTCCGGCAAGGTGATATCGTCCAAAGCCGATTTCAGCTCGCGCTTGGCCTCATCCATATCGGTTCCATAATCATATTCGACCTGGATGCTCGCCATGCTTGAAGAGGAACTGGACATGACGGTTTTTACACCGCTCAAATTTTCCAATGTTTTCTCCAAAGGAATTGTGACGTCCTCCATGACCTGCTCTGCTGTCGCTCCAGGATATACGCCCATTACCATCAAGTACGGGATCGAAATATCCGGAATCGTCTCCATTTTCATTCTGGCAGAGGAGTAAATCCCCGAAAACAACACAATTAGCGTCAGCAACCATACCGCTAACTTGTTGCGCACTACAAAATTTACAATCGAGTTCACTATCACACCTATCCTTTCTTGACTATTTCTATGCTGTTTTTTATAATAATGACCAGTTAGTCAGTTGTCAACTTGGACTTTGGTCGAGGAGAGTTAATATGTCGAAAAAACAATTAATTATTGATGCAGCGATTGAGCTGTTTGCCAAAAAAGGCTATGAAACTACGTCAATTCAAGAAATAACCGAGCACTGCGGTATTTCGAAGGGCGCTTTTTATTTGAGTTTTAAATCCAAGGAAGAGTTGTTTTTATCTATTATCGATCATGTAATCACGAAATTGGGCAGCACAATTGACCACTTGGTCAGTGGCGATCTCGACGATGAATATAAAATGTATATGTACTTCACCCAGCTGTTTGAGTTTCTTAGCTCACATCGCGACTTAGCAACCATATTTAATTGGGAGCGGCCGCATCAGGTGGAGAAGCAGCTATTCGATAAGTTAGTGTTTTACGATAAACAGTTTTCTTATACACTGCTTAAGCTGTTTGAATCGCTTTATGGTGAGGCGATTGTTGAAACCAAATACGATCTGGTGCTCTGTGTCAAAGGCTTACTTAAAGCGTATGGCGAATATATTTTGTTTGAAAAAGGGACTGTCAACATCTCCGCCATTACACAGAGCTTCGTCGATAAAATCAATGTGCTGGCCAAGCATGCGAAAAAACCGTTTCTGACCGAGGATGTTTTCAACAACTATGGGATAATCTCAACATACACGGTGACATTGCAGAAAATTGAAGAGCAAATTAAAGCTGCATATGAACGAGCAGATCAGGAGCTGGAAAAGGAGTCCTTGCTCGTTTTGCAGCAGCAGCTGCAAAGCGAACAGCCAAGCAATGCCATTATAGAGGGCATGCTTCATAATTTGCGCAGCTTTCCAGGATCGCATCATATTAGCTACCTGCTGCGACTTTACAGACGGCAGCAACAGAACGGAAAAAAGCATGGATAACGCTTGCTTGCGCTAAGCTTGAGCAAAACCTGGCGACGTACTTCTAAGCGCAACTTCTATCCAGTTTTGCAGCAACACTCTATTTACGAGTCGAGCCCTGTTCCGTTTCACCTTTTCAACGCTGATGTGAAATTTTTTTCATAGACAATTGCATCACTTTTGGCGCAAAGGCCTCAAGTAGCAAATTCGGCAGCGAATATGGTATGCTTAAACTAAGCGTTAAAACTGCTTTAATTTAGGAGGCTGATGCAGCTTGACTTATATGAATCAACCATTTCACATAAAAGGCATGGAGCTCAAAAATCGTATTGTAATGGCTCCGATGTGCCAATATTCTGTGGAAGCGAACGATGGCATTCCTACGGAATGGCATCATATCCATTACGCCTCGCGCGCGATTGGCGGTACAGGCTTAATCATTGTCGAAATGACCAATGTCGAGCCGCGCGGTCGCATTACGAACCGTTGTCTTGGGCTTTGGTCTGATGATCATATTCCTGCTTTTAAGCAAATTGTAGACTCCGTTCATCGCTATGGCAGCAAAATCGGCATTCAAATCGCTCATGCTGGACGCAAGGCGCAGGATGCGGAGCTGCCTGTTGCACCGTCTAGCATTTCGGTTACACATGATGATACGACGCCAAAGCCATATGCCTTGACTACTGAAGAGGTTGAGCAAATGGTGCTGCGCTACAAGGAAGCTGCAGCTCGCGCAGTTGCTTGCGGCTTTGACTGTATTGAATTGCATGGCGCGCACGGCTATCTGATTCATCAGTTTCATTCGCCGGGCATTAACAAGCGGGATGATCAATACGGAAAGGATCTTGCCTTGTTCGGTGAGCAGGTTGTGCAGGCGGTACGCAGTGTAATGCCGGAGTCGATGCCGCTATTGTTCCGTATTTCTGCGATGGAATATATGCAGGATGGATATCAGGTGGAGCATGCGATTGAGCTGTCCAAGCGTTACTTGGCGGCTGGCGTTGATTGCTTCCATGTATCTTCGGGAGGAGAAGGTCCTGTCTCAGTTGTCAAGCCAGGCAATGACGCAGGTTACCAAGTACCGCTTGCCAAGGCGTTCAAGGAAGCATTTCCCGATGTGCCGATTATCGCTGTCGGCAAGCTGGAAGAAGCTGCTGTTGCTGAAGCGGTGCTGGAAGCTGGCGATGCAGATCTTGTCGCAATTGGCCGCGGCATGCTTAATGACCCTTACTGGGCGCTGCATGCCATTAAACAGCTGACAGGCACGATTACTCCTCCGGAGCCTTATGTGCGCGGCATGTAAGCTTCAAATCTTCTTGTTCGTGCTTATTCAACACTACGGAGCAAATCATTCCGACAATCGTTTTCGGAGTTGATTTGCTCCGTAGTGTTTTTAGCCTCTTTCATTTAACTGCTCGATGTAATGGTCAACAAGCTGCTTTAGATCGTCGCATATAAGATCAGGCTGATGCTCATATGCAAGCGCCTGCTCGCGCGTCGTATTGCCTGTCAGTACGAGTGCGGTAGCCATGCCGTGCTGCTTGCCAAGACCAATATCAGAGCCGAGACTATCCCCTACAACGACGCATTGTTCGGCCTGCAGACCATCCAGCGCCGCCAAAGCGGTATGAGCCATAAGAGCAGACGGCTTGCCCATCACATGAGCCACAGACTCGCCCGTCGCATGCACAATTGCGCCAATCATGCCTGCAACATCAATGCAGTCTCCCTCCTCGCCAGGAAACATGCGATCATTGTTCGTGGCGATAATCGAGGCTCCATTTCTGACCGCGCGAAAGGCCAAATTCAGCTCACGATAGGTTAAGCTTTCATGCAAGGTAATGACCAACCAACGGGCAGATTCCGGCACGTCTGCAATTGGAATATGATGCGAGCGCAGCTCCTCCTCCAGACCCGAATCGCCGAATGGCCAAACTGCTTCTCCTGTATAATGCTGCTGCAAAAAATGGGCGGTAACCGTTGAGCTAAGCACAATCGCGTGCTGCGGCACCTCGATCCCCATCTTGCTTAGCTTTTCCTGACACATTTTCCGCGAATAATTGCCGCGGTTGCTTAAAAAAACAAATGGAATGTTATATTGCTGCAGCTTGCGAACCGCCTCTACCGCTCCTGCAAGTGCATGCTGTCCTGCATAAACCGTTCCATCAAGATCAATAATAAAGCCCTTTATATGATTCAATTCCATATCCCATTTACCTCTCCCGTGTTTTCTGCCTTCCTGACAAGCTTTATGCCAGCAGCGGAATGACGATGCCTCCGTATAAAAATGCCGCTACAACGACGAATGCAGGGTGAATCTTTTTCACAGCCATTGCCCACCAGGCGATCGCAGCCAGCAAAATCGTTTGCAGCCAGCCGATGTCAATCAAGGAGTCATGCACCATATCCCAGGTTAACACAGCCATCAGCACTGCGATAACAGGCTGGACAAGCAGTCCAATTCCTTTGACGATTTTGGATTCGCGATGCTTCTGCAGCAGCTTCAGCATCATAATAAGCGCAATAATCGAAGGCACAACGGTTGCCGCCTGCGCCACAAACGACCCAAACACCCCTCCTGCATTATAGCCTACATATGCAGCAATTTTTGTCGCAATCGGCCCAGGCAGCGCATTCCCCAAAGCAATAATATTGGAAAAATCAGTAGGCGTCACAAACGCATAGCGGTCGACCACTTCAGCGTATGTAAGCGGAATGCTGGCAGGCCCGCCGCCGTATCCGAGTATATTGGAAACGAGAAATGCCATAAACAGCCGAAACAGCTCTAACCAATCCATTACTGCTCGCCTCCTTCTTGCTTGCGCCCTGCCTTCCAACGAGCAGTTAACGAGAAGTGAAAGCTTCCGTACAGCATAAACAGTAAAATGACGATTGCCGGATGCAAATCAATCCAGGCAAGCAGCGCCAAAGCCAGTGCAAAGCTGCCCACTCCGGCGAGAATCCCCAAGCCCTTCACCGCTTTTTCAGCAAATTCATAGGCCATCATGCCAAGCATTACTGCAACAACGGGCACAACCGCGCTAATCATCCCCTGTACGATCGGAGAGCTACTAAAAAAACTAACCATTGACATGCATACTATCATCGCCAGAGACGACGGAAAGATATGCGCCAGCACCGCCACAATTGCGCCAGGCACTCCCTTCAGCTGATAGCCCAGGTAGCCTGCCATTTTCGTTGCGATCGGGCCGGGCAGCGTATTGGCCAGCACGAATATTTCTCCAAATTCATCATCATTCAGCCATCGATACTGCTGCACTGCTTCATGACGAATAAGCGGAACTACCGATGGCCCGCCGCCAAAGCCAATTACGCCCGTTTTAACCATCGCCCATATCAATTGTAGGTATTGCTCTGTCATAATTTTCCCACTCCAAACATTCATGTTAGTATTCCTTACATTAATTTTCTGTTTATTTGGTAACCCCTCACATAAATCGAGCTTATTATTGTGTGATTGCACAACATAATTCGAATATTTTGAAAATTTTTATTGATGTGTTAGGAAATATTACATAAAATAGTGTTATCGCTAGTTCATTATGGAGGAGGTCTAGCTATGACGCTTTCTATTGGAGACGCCTTGAAACTATCACCTTTAGCACATGGTCAGCTCATTGCTGGGGCAGAAGGCATCGCTCGCAATCTTTGCGATGTACATGTGCGAAATCAGCTTGCCCAAAATCATCTCATTAATTACGGTGAGCTAGTTGTGCTTCCGTCAACCTCTATCCAGGATCCAATCGAGCTTGCCAGCTGTGTGCAGGTATTGGATGAGCAGCATGCTGCGGCGCTGGTTATAGCCGATAAAGGGATTCCTAGGCAGCTTATTGAACAATGCGACGCCTTGCAGCTTCCACTTATTCAAATAAGTGATGAAGCGCCGCTCCACGATTTAGAACAGCAATTATTGCATACAATCCACTCACATAAGGAAAAATCAGCATTAATCGATAAGCAAAGACAGCTTATGAGATTTGCCTTGCAGGATGAGCAGCCTGCTGCCCTATTTGACAACATCGCTTATATTCTCAACTACCCGATCGCGATAATCAGCTGCAGCAAGCAGCTGCTCTTTAACAACAGCGGCTTGAAGCCGCAAAAGCTGCTGGAGCATGTTCCTGATAAAGCTGCTGCAGATATGTATATTAAAACAGAAAATAGCATTTGCTGCCTCTCTATTATGTCACATCATGAATGCATCGGCTATTTGCTTATTGTACTAAAGCGCGAATACTGCTATGCCCAGGAAGAACTGCTGTTTATCCAGGCAGCAGAAGTGCTTGCCGCTCATCTTGGGCGGTTCATGAATGCAGAGCTGTCACCAGACAGCTATCGCTGGTCGTTGGCGCTGCAGCTTTATTTGCAGCATAAAATAAGTGATGAGGCATTCGTGCAAGCGGCGGCGGCTTATTGGGGAAAGCACAGAGCCGCTCAATCCTATACATGCCTGATTGCCTCCGTCAAGCCGCGCGATAACCAGCAGCAGCTGCAGCGGCTCGGACAACAGCTTAATCTGCTTGGCAGCACTTATGGCTTTGCCTGCTTTAATCTGATCGATGAGCAGCAGCTCATTACCATTATGCTGCAGCAAGATGAGCATGCCAATCCCCAGGCCGTAGAAGCTGAGCTGGAGAAGCTGCTGGCAGGAGACAGCCATCCAAGGCTGCAAATCGCAATCAGCAAGCCGAAAACCCAACTGCAGCAGCTGCTCGCTGCTTATGAGGAATGCTTGCATGCACTGGAAATGTGTGAGCAGCTTAAGATTACGAAGCAGCTTATTCGCTTTGCTGATCTTGAGTTCAATTATATTTTACAACAAATCCCTCCAGCGATACGCGCACAGTTCAGCAGTAGCCTGCTGCGTCCTTTGCTTGAAAAGGATGAGCAATACAAAGCAGAAATCCTTAAAACATTGGACGCTTATTTAGAGCATGAAGCCAGTGTGTCCGAGACCGCAAAGGCACTGTTCGTTCATCGCAATACTGTGCTGTACCGCATTGATAAGGTTAGCGAGCTGCTCGGGCTCGACTTCAAGAAGATGAGTCATCTTATGCAATTGAAGCTTGCACTCGTTTTCTATAAGCTCGCAGCCTCCCCGTAATTCATTTGCCTCATTGGAAGCTTGTGTCAGCGCTCCGGAGCAAAGCATCCTCCAGTCAGCGCTCCGGAGCAAGCATCCTCCAGTCGCTTTTTAAATCGTAATGCTCTCTATTTGAATTTTTATGGTTGCATTACGATGTTAAAGGCGACACACTTGCGTTTTTCGGATTGCTTGCTCCTCCGCTGGGGCCTTCTTGCAGCCATGCCCAAGAAGCTTGAACGTGAGTAGGATGCTAGAAGCGCTAGCATGGCACTTGTGTTTTTCCGATTGCTTTGCTCCTCCGCTGATGTTTTTCTACCCTCCATTTCCATTTCTCCTAATGACTTATTATTTGCTGCCTTGCTTTTCTGCTGGCTTGTTTATTTTTTAAAGGCAATGGTGCTTTTGTCATGCGCTGTGCTTCGCTGTATAATCAACTGCGTATTGTAGCGAATTCATAGTACGATGGCTAATCGGTCATGCTACGATATAATCTGGCAAAAAGGAGCAGCGTATGTTTAAACGCATCATTTCAGTTGCTTTATCGCTTATTGTGCTCGGCTCGTTAATTGTATTTATTGCCTCGGCGCTGCGCATCAACGCCTCGCTGTCTGATATGAAGCTGCAACCCTCGCCTAATGCTGCGCACAAACGGGTTATTTTAATTGCCCCGGAGCTTGATACCCCCTATTGGAAGCTGCTTGAGCAAGGGGCAAGGCAGCAAGCGGAGCAGTATGGCTACCTGCTGCAATATACGGGACCAGGACGTCATGATGCCGCAGAGCAGCAGCGCTATTTGCAGAAAGCGATTTCCTCCAGGCCAGACGCAATTATTATGCAGGGCCTATCAGCCCATGAAGAGCTGATAGCAGAAGCGAAGCAAAAAAATATAACTGTAGTAACGGTCGATACTGACGCGCCACAGAGCAAAAGAATTGCATATGTTGGCACAGATAATGCAGCGGCCGGCAAGCAATTAGCCGAGCTGATGCTGGAGCGGATCGATTCGGTTAGCGAGATCGGCGTTATTATTGGCAGTCAGGAGGCTCAAAATCAGCTTGCGCGACTACAAGCTTTTCAGGATACAGTTGCGGAGCTGTCGGAGGCAAGTATAGTTGATATCCGGCTTTCCAATATTTCGCGGCTGCAGGCAGCCAGAATGACTGTCGCCATGCTGGAGCAGCACCCGTCTATTGATGTAATCGTTGGCTTAAGCGGTCTGGATGCGGTCGGTATTGTAGACGGGCTGGATGCATTGGATAAGCAACATGTAGCTGTGCTTGGCTTCGATAATTTATCGAATACTGAAGCGCTTATTGCAGAAGGCCGCATTATCGGCAGCATCGTGCAGCAGCCGGAGATTATCGGAAAGCAAGCGATTGAGGTGCTGTATCGCTACTACAATGGCGGAGATTATGAAGTGGAGGACTACGTATCTACCACGGTGCTGACCGATTTCCGATTGGAGGACAAGCCGTGAAGATTCGCACGCTGCTATTTATGATGATCCCGCTCCTGTTCGTCGTAAATAGCGCAATCAGCCTATTGCTGTTCGACAGCAGCCATCGCGTTAATCAAAGCTACGCTCAGCTTCAGGAGCGAATGCTAGTCTATGAGCGCGTCCAGGAACGTGTGCAGCACCAAGTGCAGCTTGCCGGGAGCTGGCTAACAAGTCGCCTGCCAGAGCAGATCAGCGCCCTGCAGACCAACTCCGAGCAGATCGCCTCGCTGCAGGAGCAGCTGCAAGGCTACTCGCCGCCATCCAACGCTGAAGCTGAGGCATTAAGCCTGCAGAAGCTGCTTGCAACCTTTCTGGAGCATGCACAGCAGTTTAACGATGCGATGGCTGAGGAAGAAACGCTCACCTTGAGCGCTTATGTGGAGGAGGCTCAGCTGGTCGCCTCTTATATATCCGAGGAATGCTTCCGCTTGATCAGCCTTGAGCTGGCTGCCTACGAGACTCGCTATCACAGCATTTTGCAAAATATGTCCTTTATGCGCATTTCAGGCATCATTTTGCTGCTCGGCGTATTGCTGCTTTGCTTATGGCTTGCCTATATCATATCGCAGTCGATTTCCAGGCCAATTGGCGAGCTTGTTCAAACTGCGGAGGCTATCTCCCAGGGCAAGCTGGATGGGCCTATTCCCCTTTCCCCCAAGCAAAATGAATTTCATAGCTTGGGCACCGCCTTTCAGCGCATGCAGGTGCAGCTGAAGCAATATATCGCCAAGGAAAAGGAAACACTGGAAAAGGACAAGCAGCTGAAGGAAATGGAGCTCGAGGTGCTGAAAAGTCAAATCAATCCGCATTTCCTCTTCAATTCGCTGAATGTCGTATCCAAGCTAGCGCTCATCGAAGGCGCGGAGCGGACGAGCGATCTTACAGTTGCGATATCCAACCTGCTTCGCTACAGCCTCAAGCAGCTGGACAGCCAGGTTCCGCTGCGGGATGAAGTGAAGCATGCGCGCGACTATGTGTACATTCAGCAGGCGCGCTATCGTGAGCGGGTTCAGTTTCATATGGACATTGATGAAGCGCAGCTGGATACGACTGTCCCTGTGCTTACCATTCAGCCGATTTTGGAAAATATATTCGTCCATGGCATCGAGCAGCTCGAGCATGGCGCACAGATTACGCTAACGATTTACGGCGATGAACGCTATACCTGGATTGCTATCGCCGACAATGGCTCAGGCATGAGCGAGCCAACAAGGCTGCAGCTGCTGCAATATACAGACAAGGAGCAGACTAAGCTGCCCTCTGTCGGACAATCGACAGGACTCGGTACCCGCAATGTGTTTCGCCGCTTGCAGCTGCTGTACGGAGATGAGCATCAGGTTGAAATCGAGAGTGCGCAAGGCAAAGGCACTTCGATCACACTTCGCATACCGAAGCAGAAGGAGGAGTAATGTTGTACCGCATATTAGTTGCAGATGATGAGGCGCTGGAGCGCGAGGGAATGCGCTGGATTATTGACCAAATGGTAGACCAGCCAACCGAGGTAATCGAAGCCGGGAACGGACGCGATGCGCTGCAGCAGGCGAGCATTCATAAGCCGCACATCATCTTTATGGATATTCGCATGCCCGGCATGGATGGGCTGGCTGCTTTGCGCGCTATACGCCAGCTGCTGCCGCAAGCAAAATTTGTGCTAGTAACCGCCTATGAATACTTCGACTACGCGCAGGAAGCCGTGCGGCTCGGCGCCAAGGACTATATCGTAAAGCCTGCCAACCGTCAGGAAATTGCAGCTTTAGTGAAGCGGCTTATTGCTGAAATCGAGCTGGAGCAGGAAGCAGCCCGCTCGCAGCAAGCAAAGGAGCAGCGCTTGCAGGAGCTGCTGCCGCTTGTAAAGGCGGAGCTGGCGCTGCGGCTTATTTCAGCCGCTGCAAATGAGCAGGAATTGTTAGCCATCGCCGACTCGCTGCAATTGGAGCTGGAAGGTCTGTGTGCGGTCGTCGTAGCCCTGCCGCAAGGCGAACAGCATCGCCAGCTGCTGGAGCAGCAGGTGCAACAACTGCTCCAGCAGCAAGCCAGCATACACGGCTATGATCGCTATATAAGCAGCCCGTTCGTTCATGAGCATATCGTGCTGTTTCTTACAGCACGCGAGGCCGACCGCGATAAGCCCGAGGCACTGCTGCAGCATGCCCGTTCGGTTAGCAGTGAGCTGCTGGAGCGCTGCAAGCAGACTATTCCAGAGCAGGAAGTGCAGATTGGAATCGGCAATAAGCATGAGGGCGTAGCCGGCGCGCGCCGCTCCTACTTCGAAGCGGTATTCGCCTCAACTACAGCGGTGGACAGCAGTCATGTCTGCTTGTTTCAGGACATAGAGCATCTTAGTCCACAGCCGCTTCTCTCTAGCAAAGCCGAGCACTATGCTTATGTGCAGCAGGCGATAAAGCTTATTCAACAGGAGCGCGAGCAGCAAACCTTTTCCATGATCGACGCCGCCCTTAGCTATATTGCCCGCAATTATCAACGCGAGCTGCTGCTGGAGGAGGTAGCCGAGCATGTGCATCTCAATCCGTACTACTTCAGCAAAGTGTTCAAGCAGCAAACCGGCCAAACCTTTATCGACTATATTACACGGATTCGCATTGAAAAAGCGAAGCAATGGATGGGCAACAAGGAGATGAGCCTGAAGGAAATCTGCTATCTGGTCGGCTACAATGATCCTAACTATTTTAGCCGCGTGTTCAAGAAAGTAACCGGCATGACCCCTTCGGCTTATCGCTCGCAGCAGTAGACCCGCTGCTGGCACGCTTAAAAATATGCTAGCTTAGCACAAATAAGTGAAGGCATCTCTTTCCCTCAGCACGTGCAGCGCATGCTAGAATAGCACTCGTACACTAAACTGATTGAAGCATAACTATGCTGGAAAGGATGCTTAATGAGTAACATACAACAACAAGATGCTAGCCTCAAATTTGTCACTCTTATATCCATAGTTGCTGCTATTGGCGGCTTATTGTTCGGCTTCGATACTGCTGTTGTCTCAGGCGCGATCGGCTTTATGGGTGATCGCTTCAGCTTAACTGATTTTCAGGTCGGATGGGCGGTATCCAGCCTTATCGTCGGCTGTGTTGTAGGCGCAGCGTTCGCTGGCGTACTGAGCGACAAATTTGGCAGAAAGCGCGTACTGATTGGTGCTGCCCTTTTATTTATCGTTAGCTGTATCGGCTCAGCATTGCCTGACAGCTTTAACACTTATATTTTATTCCGCATCATTGGCGGCCTTGGCATCGGTCTTACCTCAACGCTATGTCCGCTGTACAATGCCGAAATTGCACCGGCTCGCTATCGTGGCCGCCTCGTTGCCTTGAACCAGCTGGCTACCGTTACAGGCATTTTTCTCGTTTATTTTGTAAATTTGTGGATTTCCAATAGCGGCGAGCACGCCTGGCAGGTGGAATATGCTTGGCGCTGGATGTTTGGCGTAGGCGCGATACCGGGCATTATCTTTCTAATCGCATTATTGTTTGTGCCGGAAAGCCCGCGCTGGTTAATGAAGCAGGGGCATCGCGAGCAGGCCTTTACGATTTTGAACAGAATTCACGGCTCAGAGCTGGCGAAGCTGGAAGTGGACGATATTGAGCAATCGTTCAAGCAGAAAAAAGGTAGCTTTCGCGAGCTGTTCCAAAGCCCAACACTGAAGGCTGCGCTTATTGTAGGTGTTGTGCTGGCTGTGATGCAGCAGTTTACTGGGATTAATGCGGTTATGTACTATGCACCGGAAATTTTCAAGCAAGCAGGAGCCGGCACCAACGCCGCGCTCGTCCAAACGATTTTGATCGGCTTCATCAATTTTGTATTTACAATTGTTGCAATATGGCTGATAGATAAGGTCGGTCGCAAGCAGCTGTTGATGGTTGGCTCGGCAGGCATGGCGATCAGCCTGATTGTGATCAGTTTCGCATTTAATGCTGCAGAAACAAACAGCACATTATTGCTTGTCTTTCTGCTCATTTATGTCGCTTCCTTTGCTGTGTCGCTTGGACCAGTTGTATGGGTCATCATGTCGGAAATTTTCCCGAATCATGTACGCGGTATTGCGACTGCTATCGGTTCGATGTCGCTATGGATTGCAGATTACATCGTTTCACAATCGTTCCCGTCGCTGCTGGCATCAATCGGTTCATCTGCAACATTTGCTGCATTTGCCGTGCTTTCTCTGTTTACCTTCTTCTTCACATGGAAAAAGGTTCCCGAAACAAAGGATGTGCCGCTTGAGCAAATCGAGACGCTTTGGCAGGACAATTTATCTGCGCGCACGCTTCAGCCTGTAGAATACGAGCAGGCGCGATAAAAAACTGAAAACAATAAAGGACTCACCAACGTATCGGCTGGTCGATAGGCTCGTGAGTCCTTGTCGTATATAATAGATGATTGCAATGGCGCCAGCATGCTACGCATGCTCAGTGAGCGCTGCACTGGCCCGCGAGCGCCGATGCTTGGCGATGATGCCGTAGCGTGGAGCTGCAATGAAGCTAATCAGGAAAATGATGCCTGTTGCGAACGCCATCGCCCCTGAAATAGACGTATCCAGCCATACTGCCACATAATACCCGATCCATGCTGCGGCAACGCCAAAGCTGCAGCTTAACACGAGCATCGTTGGCAGCTTATCCGTCCACAAGTAGGCGGCAGATGCTGGTGTAATCAGCATGGCTACAACCATAATCGCCCCTACTGCATCAAAGGCTGCAACACTCGTAATCGAAACAAGCGACATAAAGATATAGTGCATAAGCGTCACAGGAATGCCAATGCTTGCGGCAAATACCGGGTCAAATGAAGTTAGCTTCCACTCCTTGTAGAAGAGCAGCAGGACCAGCAGCACAATAAGCAAAACGATGCTTAGGCTGACGACTGCCATCGGTACAGAGCCAACAAACGGCAGCTCCACTGTATTCCACGGAATAAATGTGATTTCACCCATTAAGGAATGCTGAATGTCAAGATGGGCGTTGCCTGCCTTGGTCGAGATTAAAATAACGCCAATCGCAAACAGCGTCGTGAACACGATTCCGATCGACGCCTCCTGCTGTACGCCAAGCTGATGAAAGGATTGGACTAGAAGTGCTGTAACAAGACCAGCAATAATCGCGCCGATAAACATATGAATGCCGCTGAGCTGCAAGGTGACCAAATAAGCCACTACAATACCGAGCAGCACGGAGTGGCTGATCGCATCCGCCATCATCGCCATACGTCGCAAAATTAACAGCACGCCAACCAGACCGCAGGACATTCCTACTAATGAAGCCGTTAATAAAATCCATGCTGAATAGCTCATCCTCTTCCTCCTTCCGTCACCCCGCCTGCCATGATCGCTTTTTGCCCGCTGCCCTTGGCGCGCTTGCGATAGTAGCGCACGACCAGCAGCCCTTTACTTGCTCCAAATAGCAGCGAAATAAAGAACATAGCCGAGGCTGATACGACAATAAATGGCCCGGTAGGCAAACCTTTGCCTAATGTGCTGATCAAGGTACCAATTAGTCCGGCACCGCCGCCAAACAAAGCAGACAATATGAGCATTTTGGCAAAGGAATCAGTCCAGTAGCGTGCGCTAACCGCAGGGATAATCATCAATGCCGCAATTAAAATAACGCCCACTGCTTGAATGCCGATCACGATAACCAGCACAAGCAAAGCGGTATATAAGCTGTTCATCGCTCGTACCGACAAGCCTAGCCCTTGTGCAAAGCTGGCATCAAACAGCGAAACCTTCCACTCTTTAAAAAGCAGAAGGATAACGACTAATACGACTGCCGCTACGATAGCCATCCAGGTCACATCGCTTCTTACCATCGCTGCCGCTTGACCGAATATAAAATGATCAAGCCCGCTCTGCCCGCCACCCGGCATGCGATTGGCGAAGGTAAGCAGCATAATGCCCAAGCCGAAAAAAACTGAAAGCACAATCCCCATCGCTGCATCCTCCTTGACGCGCGAGGAATTGCGAATAGACTGCACCAGCCAAGCGCCGAAGTATGCGCTGACTGCCGCAGCAAGCAGCATAACCGGCAGCTGCTTGCTGCCCATAATCATAAAGCCAATGACAACACCGGGCAGCGCCGCATGCGACAGCGTGTCACTCATCAGGCTCTGTCGCTTCCAGTAAGCGAGCACACCGACGGAGCCGGCTGCCATGCCAAGCAGCAGTGTGCTCAGCAGTACCCATTGTGCGTTATAGGAAAGTAAATTCATAACTACACCTTCTCTCTCATCCAGCGCAGCGCTCCGCCATAGGTTCTGTGCAGCTGCTCGGCCGTAAATACCTCATCGGTCGGACCGTGAGCAACAACGGTGCGATTCAGCAGCAAAACATGGTCATAGTAGTCTTCTACTGTCTGCAGGTCATGATGCACAACCATCACAGTGCGACCGCGGTTTTTAAGCTGCTGCAGCGTATCCATAATGATGCGTTCTGTTGCAGCATCTACGCCCGCCAGCGGTTCGTCCAAAAAATACAGCTCCGCATCCTGCACAAGTGCTCGCGCTAAAAATACCCGCTGCTGCTGTCCACCGGACAGCTGGCTAATTTGCCGATTCGCATATTGCTCCATCCCCATCGAGCGCAGCGCCTCCATCGCCTGCTCGCGATCGGATTTGCGCGGCAGCTTGAGCCAGCCTATTTTGCCGTATAGGCCCATTAGCACGACATCCAGTGCATCAGTCGGGAAATCCCAATCGACTGAGCCGCGCTGCGGCACATAGCCGATTTTCTTTTTGGCCTTCTGGTAGGGCTGGCCGAGGAAGCTGACCTCCCCCGCAGTACGGGGGTGCAGCTCCAGCATGCTTTTGATCAGCGTCGATTTGCCTGCTCCATTTGGTCCAACAATGCTTGTTAACGTGCCGGGCTTAACCGTAAACGATACCTGTGACAGCACCTCAGTCTTGCGGTAGGCAGCGCTTAAGCGGTTGACTACGATTGCCTCGTTCATGTTACTCACCCTTTCCAAGCAAGCCTTCTGTTATCGTCTTTACATTATGTGTATACATCCCGATATACGTTCCTTCATCCGTCCCTGCTGCTCCCATCGCATCCGAGAACAGCTCGCCGCCAAGCTTAACTTCCAATCCGTTCTTTTTGGCGCCTTCAATAACCGCATTAATGCTGTCAGGGTTAATACTGCTTTCAATAAATACTGCCGGCACCTGATGCTCCATCAGCAATGCAATTGTATCGTTAATATCGCTCAAGCCAATTTCATCCTCCGTGCTCAAGCCCTGCAGGCCAACCACCTGCAAATCGTTAGCAGCCCCAAAATAGCCAAATGCGTCGTGCGCCGTTACGAGAATGCGCTGTTCCTGTGGAATTTCAACCAGCTTGGCCTTGCTTTCCTGCTGCAGCTCATCAAGCTTCAAAAAATATTGCTCCATATTTTCTGTTAGCTTAGCCTTATGCTCTGGCACAAGCTCGATAATTTGCTCGACTGCAGTACCAAGAGCGGTTTTCCATAGCTCAATATCGAACCAAATATGCGGGTCGATCGCACCCGTTTCGTCCTTAAGCAGCTGATCCTCTGGAATGGACTCGCCAATTGCTACTACCGGCTTGGATTTGCTCATTTCCTCAAATGCCTTCAGCATGTTCGCTTCAAGATGCAAGCCGCTGTAAAAAATAACATCGCTTTGATCAAGCTTCGTAATATCCCCGGTTGTTGCTTGATGCAGATGCGGGTCCACGCCTGGCCCCATCAGGCTTGTTACCTCGATCATATCTTCACCAATTGCAGCTAGCGGCTCGCCGATTTGAGCAATTGTGGTTACGACCTTTAATTTGTCCCCATTTTCATTAGTATCATTGGATTTTGTACCAGTCTGGCAGCCTGCCAGCAGCAGGCTGAACGCCATCAGTACAACGACAAGATGGCTTGATAATTTTTTCATCTCCCTCATCCCTTCAATTTTTTTATGATACGATCAGTATAATACGAATTTTTCCCTAGTGCAACATTTTTATATTTAAACAAAACTTATTGAGTTGTACAACAGTTATAGTTATAGGCAAATTGATGGACAAATAAAAAAGCTAATCACATATTTTGGACTTTTGTCCTGTGATTAGACTAAAGAATGTCGTAGGACGCAACGAAAAAATTCGACTTAATTCGTAATTTGTCCATGTACATCTATTTTTTTGTTTGTTACACTTTTATTGATAATAATTCTCAATATCAATTAAGACTTTTGTTGAAAGAAATTGAGGTGAATAGATGAATTACCATATCAATCAATTAGTCGATTATTTTGCCGAAGCACCTCTTCACTTTGTTGAAGCATATGCGCATGAAATTCCAATCAGGCAGGCGAGCTCCGGGCATACAGCAATTGATAGCAGCGGTCTCGTTTTCACTTGCAGCGGCAGTGCTTACGTTGCAGTCGATGGAGCGCAGTACAAGCTTGAGCAGGGCGTGCTGCTTCATGCAGCACCGAAGATGAAGCTTAATATTCATGTTATTGGCGATGAGCCTTGGCGATATGCAGTCGTAAATTACCGCTTGCCTGTAGAGGAGCAACAGCAGTTTCCACTCTACCTGCAAAACTTCGTGATGCATACTGGAAGCAGCGCAAGCCTGTCACAGCAGCTAACAACACTTATTGCGCGCTATCAATTGGCAGTTCCACTTACAAAGCTGCAGGCTAAAACCGATTTTTATCAGCTGCTTCGGCTTATGCTGCAGGCTGTTCAGCAGCAAACGAAAACTTCGAAAACCGAGTTGATGCTGCAAGCAGTCGAATATATGCATGAAAGCTACAGCAAGCCGATTTCGGTTACTCAAATTTCACAGTATGTCGGAATTGAGCGAAGACGCTTCGCTTACTTGTTCGAGCGTTATACGGGCATGACCCCTAACCATTATTTAACCAGCTTTCGCATGAAGCGCTCTCGCGAGCTGCTACGCGCCCAGCATTACACAGTGGCACAAGTGGCAGAGCTGGTAGGGTATCACGACAGCTTTTACTTTAGCCGCGTATTTAAAAAATATAACGGAATTTCCCCAAGCGATTATCGCAAAAAGCTGATCTCTTCTCATTATTAGCGGCTGCTCCCGCCTTGCTCTTGCCAGCTCATTGCAGTTGACAGAGCAAGGCATATCTTTTTTCACCTCCGCATGCTGACTTCAGCTGCTTTCCGCATAATTGACTTCAGCTGCTTTCCGCACAAATCACTACTGAACCGCCGAAGCGACTTGCGGAATTCGCAGCATGCATTGAACTCCTGCATGCTTGGCGGTCGTAAAGCTAATTTGCCCGTTTAAGCATTCCACCCTGCTGTAAATCCCTTTCAAGCCGAGCTTTGCTGTAGAGGCCTGCTCAATGCTGTCTATGCCAATTCCATCATCTCTGTATTGGATCAAGAAGCAGTCTCGCTCTTGCTCCATATACAGCTCAACACGGGTAGCATGAGCATGCTTCTCCGTATTGTGAATCAGCTCCTGCAATATCCGATATACATGCAGCGCACGCTCCCCTTCCAATCCTCGCTTCTGCCAGCGATTATGATAAATGACTTCGATATTGGTACGCAGCTGCAGTCGATCGAGCAGCAGCTGGATTTGATTGTTCAGCTCTCCATCCGCAAGCCTGGGTACGAAATGAGACTGGCAAAAATCACGCAGCGTATAAATGCTGCTTGCCTGCTGCTCGCGAATGCGAAACAATCGCTTTTTCAGGTCGAGCCTTTCCTGCAATTCAGGCTCCGTCAGCAATAAATCAAGCTCTCTTAGTGCGATAATTTGCTCCTGCAGCGCAGTATCGTGCAGCTCGCGCGTTAATTTGAGCTTTTCCTGCTCTAACTGGCGAAAATGCACGACGTACTCGAAGGCATTGCCATACTTCTTTCTCAAGTTTTCAATCATGTTCCTCACTCCCCTATTTAAATCATCCACTGATGTTACTTATTAGACTTACTTGAATAGTTGGATTTCCTTAGCAGTTACAGGAAATTGGCAATAAAAATTTGGTAATAGCTGTATTTTGTTTGTGTTATACTATAGATGCTTTTATCTGTTCTGCGTCACGCATATCAATCGAGCAAGCGTTTCAATGCAATATATCAAAGGAGGAAATTGTAATGATTATTACGACTACATCAACAATTGAGGGCTACCCTGTCAAGCAATATCTAGGCGTAGCTACTGGCGAGGTGATTATGGGGGCTAACGTTGTTCGAGATTTTCTGGCTTCGATCACCGATATTGTAGGGGGACGCTCAGGTGCCTACGAGAGCAAGCTGCAAGAAGCGCGTGATGCTGCAATGGCTGAGATGCAGAACAAAGCTCAGCGTGTCGGCGCTAATGCAATCATAGGTGTTGATATTGACTACGAGGTAATCCGTGAAGGCATGCTAATGGTTGCCGTAAGCGGCACTGCTGTACTTATATAGTCCATATGCTGGGAGAGCGCAAATTGGGCTCTCCTTTTCAATTTATTCAGAAAAGGAGCAGATAGACCTATGGCAATGCTTGATACCTTAACGATCTCGACACAACAGCATGATGCAATGATTGATATTACGAGCAAGGTCAAACAATATGTACAAACAACTGGTGTAAAGGAAGGGCAAGTTATCATATACTGCCCTCATACAACAGCTGGCATAACGATTAACGAAAATGCAGATCCCGATGTCGTTACAGATGTGCTGCGCCGTCTGGATGAGCAATATCCATGGCATCACAAGCTTGACCGCCACGCGGAAGGCAATACCGCGGCTCATCTTAAAGCGATTACAACCGGCTCCAGTGCTACTGTCCTTATCCATAAAGGGGAGCTCGTGCTCGGGATATGGCAAGGCATTTATTTATGCGAGTTCGATGGTCCTCGAGCAAGAAAAGTCGTGATCAAGGTGATTGCAGACTAGCATAGCCAGCCGCAGCTTAACCACGATTATTTATACCTTTAACATAACATAGGCCAAGTAGAATGTGCGGATATCGTCATATGATGTCGATTTATCGTCTCAAAAGACCAGCTTGAATAAGCTGGTCTTTCCTGAATTGAGCTATTTAGATCGATTCGCTGTATTCTGGGCGCCACATGCAGGACCAACGGCTTGTCAGGCCGAGCAAATCAACCGCTTTTACGACGATAAATAGCGATGTCTCTGCATGAAGCTGCACTGAGTGAACAAGCTGCTGATCAAGAGAGTGCCATTGATAGAGCAGCCTTTGCTGCTCGTCATAAACTTCCACACTCCAATAATCCAGCAAAGACAAGGAATCGCGATCAAGCTGCTCCAGCAGCCTGGGCTTGCTTCTCGCCTCAAGCGGCAGCGCCTCGCGCGATACATAATCGTATTTCTCCAGCTGCAGCTCAAGCTGCACATGATGTTGAGTCTCTATTGTGCAGTTCAAGCCTACCTGCAAATACGGCAGCGTTGTAAAAAATCGATGCTTCCTTCTCGCCAGCTTGATCCGACTCGCCTTCCATTTCCACTGATCCAGCAGCTCATCTTGAATTTTAAGCACCTGAAGGCGATCATCAGCTGAACGATACAGCGCTTGCCCAAGCTCGGCTTCGACTTGCCAGCAGAGCAGAGCAAGCATCGTACAGTCGTACTGCTCCAGCAGTCGCATTGCTTCATCTACCGTTTGCTGTGTGCAGCAATGCTCAACAGCAAGCAGCAGCACCAATGTCTTGCTCTTGGCAGACCATCCGATATAAAAAGGCTGGCGATATTCGCGCTGCTCTGCATCAAATAAGCGGAAAACAGCCTCGCAAAGCTTCTCCTGCTTGCCGTCAGGCTGCTTGACGAGCAAGCCAAGCCTGGTGTAGTCCTTCAAGGCTGCTATAGCAAAGGGACGCTGCTGATCAGCAAGCAGCCGCTTGCGCGTCAAATGAACGGCCTGATAGTTAATATCTGCGCAAATCCATTTGCGGCCAAGCCGTTCGGCAACAGCAGCCAGCGTACCTGAGCCGGCAAAAAAATCCGCCACCAAATCACCGGGATCGCTCCCCGCAAGCAACACTCGCTCTAGCAGCCGCTCCGGCTTTTGCGTATCGAACGGGAGCCGCTCCGTATTTCTGCCGTGAGACAGGTTGGGGATATCATTCCACAGTGAGCCAATCGCCAGCTTGAACTCATCCAAATAATATTTGCGGTATTCCGTGCCTTGTCTCGTTGTATAGATAAGCTTTTGCTGGCGCAGCCGCTCGATTGTTTGCTGAGAGTAGTCGCCGAGCGTTACAATTTTAAATTTGCGCCCGTCCTCTTCCTGATAGCGAAACTCCTTAAGCTGTGTATGCGTCAATTGCTCAGCGTGCTTGTACGGCTGATTAAACTTCATATCCGCCGAGCGAGAATAGACGAATATGCTTTCCAGCTCTCTCGACCATTGGCTGGACGATTTTTTTGCTCCCTTGCCAACCGCATCACGCTGCCATACAATTTCGTTGCGAAACTGCTCCATGCCCATAATTTCGTCCAAAATAATTTTGACATAGTGCCCGACATGCCAATCAATATGGACATAAAGTGCGCCTCTCGCATGCAGCAGCTCCTTCATTAGCAGCAATCTTGGCGTCAGCATGCGCAAGTAGCTGACGATTCCTTCACTCCATTGATCGGTATAAGCCAATTGCTTGATCTGATGCGTCTTGGCGTGAGCATCGCCAGCAGGCAGCTTGATCGTAGATGCATAATCGGACTGACTATTATAGGGCGGATCGATATAAATTAACTGGATCTTGCCGCGCAGCGAAGGCCTTGCCGCATCCTCTTGCAGCAAAGCAGCCATATGCAATAAGTTATCGCCATGCAAAATGAGCTGCGAGTCAGGCTGCATATCCGCAGCCGAATTGCCGCCAGCTGCTGCATAAGAATAAGCGCCGCTGTCAGGTATATTGCTGGGCATCATCCATTCATCAAGCTGATGCTGAAACGGCTGCAGCTTGCTTCTGTCCAGCAATTCAGCCACCAGCTCCCTGCTGTCGGCTATAATTTGCGGCAGTTGACTTAGTACACTTTGCATGGCAATTCTCCTTTCGCTAAGGACGGACTCGCAAACTTGTCAGCAACGGATTAAGATGGTTGCGTATAATGCGACAGTACAAACAAGGCAGGCGAGTTCCAATAAATCGTAATTTCATTGGTAGCGTAGCTATCCTCGTGATCGGCATAGCATGCGGCTGGCGCTCTGCCCTGCAAATGAGCCTCTGCATATTCATCCTGCAAATTGCGGTTTGGTCCGCCGGATACCATCCCTGGCACAGCTTCCTTTACTCCGTCAGCAACGGACGGACGATGATGCGGAAAAGACATCGCATGATGGCCAAAGCCGCTGACATAGCTAATGCCATTCACATTCATGCCAAACAAATAATGAACATGCTGGGCAATGAATGGCTCATAGCGAGCATGATTAGCAAAGCGCTGCGCCAACAGCAAATGCATCGCATTGTTCATCACATCCATATTGCTGCCCCAACGGTATTGTTCCGGCTGCAAGGAAATGCCATAGCCGTCCCGCTCGCAAACATCAACGAGCTGCTCGGCCTGATGCTGCCACTGTGCCAGCAGCAGCTCAACTACTGCTTCGTCGCGTTTATGCTGTTCACTTAATAAATAGCTAATTGTGCCGTAGCCGCCCATATCGGTCCAGCCAAGCGCTGTTTTACTAAAGGACGGCTCGCTCGCATAGCGCAGAAAAGCGTTATGATAATGCTGCTCGCCTGTTGTGCGATACAGCTCGGCGGCAGCCCAATAACGCTCATCCGTATCCTGTTGATCGCCGTATTCGCCTGTGCCAACATCAGCAGGATTACGGAAGCCTTCCACGTCAGGATTGGCTTCAAGCCAGGTAAATGCCTGCTTCGCCGCCTGCAGGCAGCGCTCGGCATAGGGCTCGTCCAGATCAGCATACACGCGCGCAGCCATCGCCATTGCTGCGGCAAAGCTGGCCGTCGCAGTAGCGGACACAGGCAGCGCGTACAAATCCGCAGTATCATCCTCCGGCATCGTAGCAAGCGGCGGGAACTGCAGCGTCGTCAGCTTGTGATAAACTGCTCCTGAATGCGGCTGCTGCATTTTCAGCATCCAGTCAAGCTCGAACTTTACTTCATGCAGCAGATCATCCATTGCAGCATTGCTTTCAGGCAGCGGCACCTTGCGCTTGAACGCTTGCGGATAAAGCTCGTATGCAAGCAGCAAATCAGCAACTGCCTTGCCTGCCGCCACGATGTATTTGCCATAGTCGCCGGCATCATGCCAGCCTCCCGTGCCATCAATTGTAAGCTCTGGCTGCCCGTACACCTTGACTGGCGAGTTATGGCACGCCTTGTGCCCCCAAGCGCCAGCATACTGCGCATCAAGCTCCACGCCGCAGCGCAAATAATAGAAAGCCTTGAATAGTGCAAGCTGCGCATCATAATAAACGTGCTCGCGAATAACAAATGGCCAGGACGCGCCCAGCTCCCCTTCAATGTAATATTCGCCTTCGACTGTCAGGCTGGAGAAATCAAGCTTGCCTACGACAGCTCCACTTGCTTCATCCCACTCTGCTGCTGATGATTCCCCTTGCCATACTACTTCCTTCGTATGCTGGTCTACGATCCGATACTGCGCCTGCGGCCCCTGGATAACCGCGAGCTTGTGATCCTTCGGCCGATAACCGAGCTGGTTGATCGCGATTGGGCTCGTTTCCTTCATAATCTGACCTCCTTATAATCGAACAATTTCATTATAATTTCGGTATGTATGCGCTATCATAACAGAAGACAATAAAGCTGATTCAATGAATTTACGAATATTGTAGCATATGGCAGCTGCCTTGTGTGCAGAAACTGTTGGAAATTTAATGGAAGCAGAGGATGAGCTTGCCTTATACCATATTAAACTGCGTTCATGCCATTGCCATCATGATTTTATATATGGCACAATACATATGACTAGTGTTCCGCAAGTAGGTGTATACTAGCTCGTATTCATGCTGTATGGAGGTTGAAATGATGAAAACAATGAAGCTCGGTGCATCAACACTTGAAGTTCCGGTAATTGCAGTTGGATGTATGCGTATAAATTCGCTGGAAAAAGCTGAAGCAGAACGGTTTGTGCAAACCTCGCTGGAGCTTGGCGCTAACTTTTTTGACCATGCCGATATTTATGGCGGTGGCGAGTGCGAAAAAATATTTGCAGATGCTGTACATATGAACGATGATGTTCGCGAAAAATTAATTATTCAATCCAAATGCGGCATCCGCAAAGGAATGTTTGACTTCTCCAAGGAGCATATTCTAAATTCTGTAGACGGCATCCTGCAGCGTTTGCGCACCGATTATTTGGACGTGCTGCTGCTGCATCGTCCAGATACATTGGTCGAGCCCGAAGAAGTGGCTGAAGCGTTCGATTTGCTGGAAAGCTCGGGCAAGGTGCGTCATTTCGGCGTGTCCAACCAAAACCCGATGCAAATTCAATTGCTGAAAAAGGCAGTCAAGCAGCCGCTTGTAGCCAATCAGCTGCAGCTTAGCATTACGAATGCAACGATGATTTCACAGGGCTTTAATGTCAATATGGAAAATGAAGCCGCTGTTAACCGCGACGGCAGCATTCTCGACTTCTGCCGCCTGCATGATATTACGATTCAGCCATGGTCGCCTTTCCAGTATGGCTTCTTTGAAGGCGTATTTCTCGGCAATGAAAAATTCCCTGAGCTTAACGCGAAAATTGATGAAATTGCTGAAAAATACAATGTCAGCAATACAACGATCGCAATTGCCTGGCTGCTGCGCCACCCTGCCAATATGCAGCCGGTAACAGGCACAATGAACATTACACGCTTGACAGATTGCTGCAAAGCAAGCGAAATTAGACTAACGCGCGAGGAATGGTACTCCATCTTCCGTGCGGCAGGCAATATTTTGCCTTAATAGCGATTGGAAGCAAAACGAGCATGCTGTTTCACCGGATCAGGTGACGCAGCATGCTCGTTTTTTTGCTTGAGCAGGCTCAGACTAAACGATGAGATGAGAGTCACCGGCCGCAGCAATTTTACATCAATATGCCTAAGGGCCCTTCCTGATCAATAATGTCGCTAATTTCATAGATCGAAATAGGAAAATACAAAATGCCATATACGTACGGTGCCAGCTCATAAAGCTGGTAATACAACACAAGCGTTTTATCGGCGACATAAAACTCCTGATCCGGCGATATGCTGGTGAACGGCTCCAGCACATCAATATTGCGCTGCTTGATCTGCTCAGCCACTATTGCAGACAGCCTTGCCACGTAGTCGCTGCCGGGCTTGAACAGCTGACCAAGCGTATAGACGCGCTTCTTGGCCATATCAAAGGTTAAGGAGCGCACTACGGTCATGCCATGCGCCGCATGATAGTGATAAACATAGTTTGATTGCGTCAAGCTTAAAATATTGCGCTGGTTATTTTTCAGCTCATAATGCCCGAGCAGCGTAGTTACCGAGGATAAATCCTCGCCTACCTGCAAATGAATCAGCTCCTGTGCCTGTCTGGCAATCATTGCGTTCACCGTTGACTGCCACGCTTTATCGTGCAGCCCGACCACTTCCGGGTAATATACGACTCGATCTTCGCCAGCACGCACTGTAATCGTCCGTGTTGCAATTGGAAATGCTTCTGTCACTGCTACCATCCCCACTTTCTTGATAGCATATCGTATGCTTTAGGCGCCTGCCAGGTGTCAGCTGCCCACAATAAAATCCCCTTCCCAGACAGCCCATTCAGCTATTCAGAAAAGGGGATTGCTTATTGCTTACTGCTTATGTCATTAATAAGGGTCAGAAGGCTCGCCCAGCTCCATCGCTTCAGAAACAGCCGTTTCATTTTTTGTAGGCTGCTGCTGTCCTGCCGCCTTTAATCCTTCTGCAACACGTCGGCCATAGTCAGGATCCGCTGCAGTAAAGTTGGCGATATGGGCATCCTGGATTTCCTTGCGGCATACCGCAAGATTGGCGACCAGATTGGCAATTAGCTCATCGCGCTCCCAGTCGCTTAACCGGCGATAGGTTTCTCCCGCTTGTCCGAAATTGTTCTCGCGAGGAATCGTCTCGCGTACAAGATTTCCTTCGACATATGGCGTAAATTCCTTGCCTGGATTACTCGCTTCCTTTAGTCCGCCGATAAGTGATGGCTCATAGTTGACATGCGGGTTTTTGTCCTTGTCAAAATCGGTGCGATAATCCATCTGGCCCGCTTCGGCATTGGTCGCGACATATTTCTTGGGACGGTTGATTGGAAGCTGCAAATAGTTCGTGCCTACACGGTGACGCTGTGTATCCGAGTAGGAGAAGGTTCTGCCTTGCAGCAGCTTGTCATCCGAAAAGTCCAGTCCATCTACCAATACCCCTGTACCAAATGCAGACTGTTCAACCTCGGCAAAGTAGTTTTCCGGATTTTTATTTAGCACCATTTTGCCAACCTTATGCCAAGGGAATTGATCCTTATACCACAGCTTGGTTGGATCAAGCGGATCAAAGTCTAGCTCCGGGTGATCATGGTCCTCAATAATTTGCACATATAGCTCCCATTCCGGATAATCTCCACGCTCAATAGCTTCATACAGATCAAGCGTAGCATGATCATAGCTCAGCTTCTGAATTTCATTCGCCTGCATTTGCGTTAAATTGCGAATTCCTTGCAGCGGCTCAAAATGATATTTGACGAGCACCGATTTTCCTTCAGCATTGACCCAGCGATAGGCATGGACGCCTGAGCCTTGCATTTGACGGTAATTGGCTGGAATGCCCCATGGTGAAAACAAAAAAGTGAGCATATGCGTCGCTTCCGGCGTTTGCGCCAGAAAATCAAACATTCTTTCCGGATCGGATACATTGGTGACTGGATCTGGCCGGAATGAATGAACCATGTCAGGGAATTTCAACGGATCGCGGATAAAGAAAATTTTCAGGTTGTTGCCTACCAGATCCCAGTTGCCGTCCTCTGTATAAAACTTTATAGCAAAGCCTCGCGGATCGCGCAGCGTCTCAGGCGAATGACCGCCATGCACAACGGTCGAGAAGCGAACAAATACTGGCGTCTTTATTTCCGTGTTTGTGAAAACCTTGGCTCTCGTATATTGGGAAATCGGCTTTCCATCTACTGTGCCGTATGATTGAAAATAGCCATGAGCGCCGGCGCCGCGCGCATGAACGACACGCTCCGGGATTCGTTCACGGTCAAAATGACTGATTTTTTCCAAAAAATCGTAGTTTTCCAATGTTACAGGACCGCGATTGCTTACAGTGCGCACGTTTTGATTGTTAGTGACCGGATGCCCCTGCTGATTCGTAAGCATATTGGGGTCTTGATTTTCCTTATTCAAAGCAATTCCTCCTATTACATGATGAAGCTAGTATTTCCAATTGATGCAGCTTTATGTAGCGCAGTGCTCCACTTATTGACAAAAAAACTAGCCCTGCTGGCTGCAGAAGCCAGCGGGGCTAGTTTTTGATTAGAATAAGCCTATAGATGTCTGTTTACTTATTTTTTGCTTTACCTTGAATTTCAGGAACCGGGGGAATATCGTTTTTCGGCATATGCATTTTATGATTGCTTTCTGTTCCATGCGGTTCTTTAGGGTCTGGTCTTCTCATCCCTGCTTTAGCCATTATGATCACCTCATAAAACAGTATCCCTAATATCAAAATTATTATGCGAGCTTGAGGCGTATGAGCCTGTGGTTAATGCTGGCTGCCTTTGCATGCAGCATCCCTTCCGCCTTCAGCCTGCATTGCTGCGGTTGCGGCCATCATGCTTCGCTTTATACAAGCGTTGATCCGCCAGCTGAAACAGCTTGTCGGCTTGTCCGCGCTCGCTTGAATCGGCTATGCCTGCTGATATCGTGATTATGTCGCCGCTGGGACTGTCTGTTTCACATACGAGCATACGCAATCGCTCAGCAATCTGAAAAGCCTTGGAACGGTTATGATTGGGCAGCAGAATAACAAATTCTTCACCGCCATAGCGGCAGCATAAAGCCTGTTCGCCAGCAGCGGCCTTCATCCTTTCGGCCAAATAGACGAGCACCTTGTCGCCAACCGCATGTCCATAGGTGTCGTTAACCTGCTTAAAGTGGTCAATATCAACGACGACCAGCGCAAACATTTGGCGTTCAAGCAGCCATTGATTGATCAGCCTGTCCATCGTACGGCGATTTGTCAGCTTGGTTAACGGGTCTGTATTCGATTCCTGCGTAATATGGTCTACTTTATCGTGAAGAAAGCCCAGGCTAAAGGTTAATGCACGCTTTAGCTGCGTTGCTTCATAATACCACGCCTTAACTTTGTTAAAGCGGTCATGCTCATTGCTTTTCGTGCTCGATTCAGTAAGCACAGCAAGCCTTTGCAGCGGCCTCGCGATCAAATTGGAAATGAAGAAAATAACCGCGATCGACACAAGCAATATAGGCAACGCATTCAACAGCATCTGATCAATCATTTTGCGATTGGCTTCCAGCGCCATCGCAGTTGGACGCTGCGACACAATTCCCCAGCCCAGCGTAGGCACATAGGCATAGCCGGCGAGCATGTCAACATGCTCCGTATTGCTGACTCGCTCCGCACCGCTCTGCCCGTTCATCAGCTTCTGGACAACCTGATTGCTGCTAACATCATCATTTACTCTTAGCAAATCCTGATGGTAAATAATATGCCCTTTCGCATCGACAACATATACGTATGAGCCGTCGTGGTAGAAATGCTCGCCCAACAATTCATTCAAAAAATTATCCTCTCGCAGATACAACGAGCCACCAACAAGCCCGAGATATTGTCCTTGCTCATCAAAAATCGGGTAGGAGATAAAAATTATTAATCGCCCGGTAATCGCCATATAAGGCTCGCTAATTAACGGCTTGCGCTCAAGCAGCGCTTGCTTGCCGCCTTGCGAGTCCAGCTTTTTTCCAATCAGCTCCAGATTCTGCGGCGAATTTTGCACAATGGTCCCATCCGCGCTGACAATGACTACAGAATTCAATGTATTCGTCTGCAGTCTTAAGCGCTCGGCCTCAGCCAATAGCTGCTGCTCGCTGGCTCCTGCCTCCATCCATGGCGTCAGCGCCTTGGCGCTCTGCTCCAGCGTTTGCAATGCTGTACGAAAAAACAGGTCCGTCGTGGAGGCAAGCTTTTGCGCATAAACACGATTCGTTTCCAAGCCGTTCTCGATCAAGTTTTGCTCATTCGTGCGATAGCCTGAATAAATACTGCCGAATAAGGTCAACGCTACTGCCAGCATTGCGACTGCTAAAATCAAATGCTTTAAAGATAGCTTCATAAATTGCGAGGTTCTCCCTTTATGCAGTGTAGTTGTCTCTATATTATATGATCAGGATAAGCTAGCAAACCCCTATTATTCTATTAAGCTCGTCCACTTCTCGACCTGCCGGCTCATTGAATGCCGCATTTCTGCAAATTGCTGATGTCGATGCCCATTAGCACCCGACGGATGCGGAAAGCCCCACAGCACCAGCTCCTCCGCGAGCAGTCCTTGCTCTACGAGCAAGCGCATCATCCCTTCCACACTGCGACCGAGCGGAATAATCGGGACATTGGGTAGTAGCTGCAGTTGCTTTTTCATATGGGCCTGCACGTAGCTGCACAGTGGCTGATGCTTTAGCAGGCTCGGCTGAGAGCCGCTGTAGTTGCGCCCCTTGTAAAAGGCAGGATAAGGAATAATCGACGTTGTATTCAGCAGATGCGCCTGCTCGTTAAATAAGCTTGAGCTGCTGTCCAGCTTCAGCCACTTATGCACGCCCAGCTGATCGAGCATCGCAATCAGGTTGCTGCGCATCGGCCCTGCAAAGCGGGCTTTGCGCTTGGCGCGATAGCACGCGGCTGCATCGCTTTCTCCGGCCTGAATTGCAGCTTGCGCTTCTGCCAGTGCAAGCTGCATCTGTTGAAAGCCGGGCGTCAATCCTGCTATAACGAGCCTGGCGTCCTGAAACACAACATCATTATGCGGCGCATAGTACAGCTCCAGCGGGGCCAAGCTTTGCACATGAAGCGCATCGATCAGCAGCTCCTCCTTTTTCAGCTCCATAATTGGCGGCATGCTCGCAATGATGTCACGATAGCGTGCCAGCAGTAGTTCATTCGTCATCGCTGCTCCTTTAATTGATTTTGTTGGCGCAAGCTACGATTGCAGCACCATAACCTGATAGGCATAGGTTTGCGGCGGAATGCTCATTGTCAATGCAAGAGGATGCTCAACCTTAACTACCATACTAATTTCCAGCTCATCAAAGGAAATAGCTTTTCCATGGGCGCACAGCAGCTCTGTATCGCTATCGATATGCACAATCAAGCCAAATTGATCAATGCCGTCCAATTGAATGCTTTGCTGCTGGTCATTTCTATGAATACTGAAAATTACACCTACCAATGTTACGCTTTGCTCCAAATCGCCACACCCCTTCATCAACTTATTTAAAATCTGTTAAGCTTCGGGTACATGACACTTTCCATAAGCGAAAAGAGTCTTGTGCAACATACGCACAAGACTTAAAAATGTTACAATGATTTCGTTTACTAATTGTCAACCATTTTATCCTTGCTCGGCTGGCGAAGAACTACGTACCGCAGTAGGTGACATAGCCGCAATCCATCTTCTCATCCGGCGGATCGACATAAGCAAGCTGCTCGGAGGCATAGGCATAGGGCTGGCGAAGCGCTTCAACAAATTGCTCTAGCGGCTCATAGTCCCCTTGCTCAACTGCAAGAGCAAGCACCTTTTCCACCTGATGATTGCGCGGAATAATCGAAGGGTTGCTGCGGCGCATAAGCTGTACAGCCTCTTCCTCCGTTGCCTGCTGCTCTGCACGGCGCTTCAGCCAGCGCTCCTGCCAAGCCGTCCAATTATGATGCTGCTGAACCGCAAGCGACTCGTCCTGCAGCGTCAGCCCGCGAAATGTATTCGTGTAATCTGCGCCTGCCTCCTGCATCATTTCCAGCAGCTCGAAAATAAGCGCTTCATCCTCCGCTGCCTCATTCGCCAGCCCAAGCTTGGCACGCATGCCAGCCAGCCAATGGTGCTTGTAAAGCGCGGAAAACTGCGAAATCTCCTGCTGTGCCAGCTCAACTGCGCGAGAAGAATCCGGATCAATTACCGGCAGCAGCGCCTCGGCAAATCTGGCCAGGTTCCACGCTGCAATTTGCGGCTGATTGCCATAAGCGTAGCGGCCACCTGTGTCGATGGAGCTAAACACAGTCGCCGGATCGTATTTGTTCATAAATGCGCAAGGACCAAAGTCGATTGATTCGCCGCTAATTGTCATATTGTCGGTGTTCATCACGCCATGAATAAAGCCAACATGCTGCCAGGAAGCGATCAGCTTCGCCTGATTGTGGATAACAGCCCGCAGCAAGGCAAGCGCCTGGTTGTCAGCTTCAGCATGCTCGGAATAATGGCGCTTGATGGCATACTCGACAAGCTGCTGCAATACATCCGCCCCGCCCCAATTGGCTGCATATTGAAACGT
This sequence comes from Paenibacillus montaniterrae, assembly GCF_018403185.1. Taxonomy (GTDB): domain Bacteria; phylum Bacillota; class Bacilli; order Paenibacillales; family Paenibacillaceae; genus Pristimantibacillus; species Pristimantibacillus montaniterrae. Next base: position 53,681 of record NZ_BOSE01000010.1, on the reverse strand, counting down.
TCCGACGCGCAAATGGCTGGCGGCTACACGCGTTAAAACTGCACCCGGCTGAGCCTTTTCCCGCTGCACATTTTCGCCTGTTTCCACGACTGCCAAACTGCGTGTTGTTGGAATGCCCAGTCCATGCAGCGCTTCGCTAATGATGTACTCGCGCAGCATCGGCCCAAGCGCTGCCCTGCCATCTCCCCCGCGCGAATACGGCGTGCGGCCCGAGCCCTTTAATTGAATGTCGACGCGTTCGCCATTTGGCGTCAAATGCTCGCCAAGCAGCAGCGCCCGACCGTCTCCCAGCATCGTAAAATGCCCAAACTGATGTCCTGCATAGGCTTGAGCCAACGGCTCGGAGCCTTCTGCCAGTTTATTGCCGCTTAGCACTGCGATTCCTTGCTCTGAAGCAAGCGCCTCGGCTTGAAGTCCAAGCTGCGCTGCAAGCGGCTCATTCAGCACGCCAAGCTGAGGAGCCTGAACAGCAGTCGGCTGCTGCAAATGATACAGCTTGTCCGATAGCCGGGCATAGCTGTGATCCCAGTTCCAGCCCACGTTCAATGATGTTGTCGTTTCCTTCATCGCTGTACCCCCTATATCCAAAATCAACGTTGTTGTTCCCGTAACGTTGTTGTACCACAAACGTTGTTGCTCCACTATTATAAGTGCTTAAAGCAGCTTGTTCCTACTATAGCATATTGAAGGTTGCGAGTGCTTACTGTCACGCTTTTACTATGTACAATTTCTCAAAAAATAACCTTCTGCCACTATGCCCAGTGACAGAAGGTTATCGGAGCAGCGTCTATTTATTTAACTTCGATCACATATGGATATACATTGACTACGCCATTAAATTGAAACTCCGCCCAAAGCTTGTACAGCCCTGGCTCGCTAAATTCGGTCGCGAATATCGTCTGATCCTCGGCTGCCGGATGGACATGGATGAATCGCTCTGCCTTCTCATCCAGGATCACAACGTGGCCCAATGCGCCTAAATAGCGTTCAGGAGTTGCATCCTTTATATGAAACTCGAGGCTGATCGGCTGATCGACTTCAAATGCTTGCGGCTTCAGCTCGACAGCTTGACCATTGACGGTTTTAATCCATTCGCGGTCTGGAGCAAGCTCGCTAGCCTGCGGCTGATGCGCTTCTCCGATATGCAGCTCCAGCGGCTGAACGGCATAGCTGAGCCCGACCGGTTTAATATCAACGAATGCGCGATAAGCGTTGTCAGGCAGCTCGAGCTGCTGCACAAATATGCCGTCCTGCTGCTCCTGCGGGTGCAAATGGTAGTATTGCTGCAAATCCGAGCTGACAACAATGAGATGCATCAGCTTTTCATGGCTAAGCTCCAGCTGCGGCATGGCATTGTTTTTGTCCTTCAGCTCAATCGCAATTTCACCATCAGCATAGGAGATATTCGCCGCAACCTCGCTTGCCTGATTTCCATCATGCGAATGCTCGCTATGCTGAGCAGAATGCTCATTGTTATGCTCATTGTTATGCTCATCTACGGAATGGCTGTTATCTGCAGCTTGATCGTCCGACGCGATATGATCATCCAAGGCTGCAGCATGTTCATTCGCTGCATGTTCATCAGCGCCGTGCTCATTGCCGCGCTCGCCTTTGTCCCCCTGCATGCTTGCATAAACGCTATAGCCGGCAATCACGACGCCTAGATATACGATCGCTGATGCAGCCCAAATAAGTGTGCTCTTTTTCATATAAGCCTGCTCCCTTCTTCGCTTAGCGCTTTAGCTTGATCCGTTGCAATCGTAACGCATTAAGCACAACCGATACGGAGCTGAACGCCATCGCCGCTCCGGCCAGCCAAGGTGCCAACAAGCCTACTGCTGCAATCGGCACGCCAAGGCTGTTGTAAGCCAGCGCCCAAAACAAGTTTTGCTTAATATTTACGATCGTTTTTCTGCTTATTACGATCGCATCCGCGATGCTGTTAAGATCGCCTCGGATAAGCGTAATGTCAGCCGCCTCCATCGCTACATCTGTCCCTGTGCCGATTGCCATGCCAATGTCGGCTGTAGCAAGCGCAGGAGCGTCATTAATGCCATCCCCTACCATTGCTACCTTCTTGCCAGCCGACTGCAATTTTTTAACCTCTTCAGCCTTGCCTTCCGGCAAAACCTCGGCAATAACATGCTTGATGCCGGCTTGATCGGCAATCGCTTGCGCTGTCTGCGCATTATCGCCTGTAATCATAACGACGTCCAAGCCCATGTCATGCAAGCGGGAAATCGCTTCTCGCGACGTATCCTTAATCGTATCAGCGACTGCCACCAGCCCGGCATAACGGCCGTCAATTGCTGCCAGCATCGCGGTTTTCCCTTGCTTCTCCAAGCCCTCCATCACATTTAGCTGCGACTGGATGTCTATGCTATGCTTCGCCATCAGCTTGCGCGTTCCCACCAAGACTTGCTTGCCTTCCACAACCGCTTGTATGCCGTGACCAGGAATGGCGGTAAACTGTTCAACCGAGGACAGCGCGATTCCTTTTTCTTTAATGCCGTCTACAATAGCTTCTGCTAACGGATGCTCAGAGCTGCGTTCAGCCGAGCCGACTAGAGCTAGAAGCTGCTGCTCGTCAACACCATCCGCAGCAATTACATCAGTCAAATCAGGCTTGCCATTCGTAACTGTACCTGTTTTATCAACGATAATCGTATCAAGGCGGTGGGCTGTCTCCAAATATTCCCCACCTTTGAACAAAATGCCGAATTCAGCAGCTCGCCCAGATCCCGCCATAATCGAGGTTGGAGTGGCAAGACCAAGCGCACATGGACATGCAATAACGAGCACGGCAATAAATTTCTCCAGCGCTTCAGCAAATTCGCCAGGGCTTACTGCAAAGTACCATATTAAAAAGGTAATAACCGCAATGCCAACTACAATTGGAACAAACACACCGGAAATAACGTCAGCCATGCGCTGGATCGGCGCTTTAGAGCCTTGAGCCTCCTCAACAACCTTAATAATTTGTGCCAGCGCAGTATCCTTGCCCACCTTGGTCGCTTCAATTTTAAGAAAGCCGTTTTTGTTAATGGTCGAACCGATTACATAATCGCCAACAGATTTGTCAACCGGTATGCTTTCTCCAGTTAGCATGGACTCATCAAGCGCCGATTGCCCTTCCACAATTTGACCGTCAACCGGCACCTTTTCACCAGGCTTAACATAGACCAGATCTCCTGCAAGCACCTCTTCGATCGGAATGACGAGCTCCTGGCCGTTGCGCACAACCGTTGCTTGCTTGGCCTGCAAGCCCATCAGCTTTTTGATCGCCTCCGAGGAGCGGCCCTTGGCCTTCGCTTCAAACAGCTTGCCTAATATAATTAATGTAATGAGAACAGCACTTGTTTCATAATACAGCTCTACCATATGAGCATCGGAGCCAATCGACGCGATACTTAAGTAAAGGCTGTAAAAGTAAGCGGCCGACGTTCCCAAGGCAACGAGCACATCCATATTTGCGCTTTTGTTTTTTAGCGCCTTGTACGCGCCGACATAGAACTGTCCGCCAATAATGAATTGAACCGGCGTTGCCAGTGCGAATTGCACCCACGGGTTCATAAACATATCCGGCAGCCATATAAACGAAGTAAATTCAAAGTGACTGACCATCGCCCATAGCAACGGAAAGGCTAAAATCGCTGCAAACAAAAATTTGCCCTGCTGCTTTTCAATCTCCTTTTGCCGATGATCGACCTGCTCTCCCGCTTTTTCCTGCTTTTGCTCAAGTGAATAGCCTAGCTTTTTGATCGCTTCTTTCATATCCTGCACAGAAATTTGCGAGGGGCTGAATTCCACCTGTGCTGTTTCCAAAGCGAAGTTAACAGTCGCTTTCTCAACGCCATCCAATTTATTGAGCCGTTTTTCTATTTTATTGGCGCAAGCCGCACAGGTCATGCCCGTTATATCAAATTCAGTCCGATCCATGACGAGATCGTAGCCTAACGCTTGAACCTTTTCCTTAAATTTTGCGATATCCGTTTTATTAGGATCATATTTTATTTTGGTCGTTTCAAGCGCAAAATTTACGTTAGCTTCTTCTACGCCTTCAAGCTTATTCAATCCTTTTTCTATGCGATTGGCGCAAGCTGCACAGGTCATGCCCGTTATTTGCAGATTTGCTTCCTTCTGATCCATCCCGCTCACTCCTAACAGTTGTATACTCCACCAGGGTATCATATTTTCCAAAAACAGATCGTGCTGACTGGCACGACCTGCTTTGGATATGGTATAGAATGCTGAATCATGGAAACGTACTAAAGCCTGTTAGACGATATCGTATCCTTGTTCCTCGATCACTTCAGTAATTTGCTCCAGGCTGATTGCATTTGCATCAAAAGCAACATCAACCTTTCCATCTGCAAGATGTACTTTAACAGATTGCACGCCGTTAAGCTTGCCAACATTTCCTTCAATAGAATTGACACAATGTCCGCAGGACATTCCTTGTACGCGTAGTGTTACTTGTTCCATCATCTATTCCTCCCTGGCTTGATTTCATTGTTTTACAGGATCAAGTGTAGAATGATGATCCTGTTGTCATAAATTTACCATACCCCCGTTGGGTATGTCAACGTCATTTAAAAATGTTTCACAAAAAGAACCGCGCTCATCTAAAAAAGACGGCCCGGTTCTCATTATCACCATATGTTCGACATTTATGAGTCTCTATTAATTTTAAATTGCAATAAAATTTGCTGCAGCTCTTGCGACAGCTCATTAAGCTGCTGAGAAACGTCAACCAGCTCGGAGCTAATCGCAATTTGGTTTGCTGAGGTAGAGGCGACCTCCTCGGAGATGGCGGTTGACTGCTCTGCTGTTGCGCTAACATGCAAAATCATTTCCGCTAATGTCGACTGAGCATGATGAAGCTTATTCGCCGAAGCTGTCGTATCGTTAATTTTGCTTACAAAATCACTCATTCGCTGCTCAACCTCATGGAAAATCGCATCGACATGACGAGCAACTGCAATCTGCTCCTGATAGATCGGATAGCTGTCATTCATCGCCTTAACGGTGCCTTCAATTTCCTCTACAATCGCAGCAATAATTTGCCCAACGACGACAATCGACTCACGTGATTGATCGGCAAGCTGGCGAATTTCGTGAGCTACGACCATAAATCCGCGTCCATGCTCACCAGCGCGAGCAGCCTCAATTGATGCATTCAGCGACAGCAAATTCGTATTTTTTGCAATGCTGTCCAGCAAGTCAAGAATTTTGCGTATTTCACTTGCTCGCGACAGCAGCTTGTCCGCCCGCTGCATGTTCTCGCGTGTCAGCGCCTCACCCTCGCTTGTTTTGTCCAGCAGGGCGTTCATCTGCCGTATCCCTTGATTGCTTTCTTCTTGAACGCTGTATGCATGCTGCTGCATGTTAAGGTTGTTGTCCATAAGCGTGCTCATCTCTTGCTGAATCGAAGCAGCATGCGTGCTGCCTTCCTCGGATTGCGTTGCCAGTACATCAGCGCCTCTTGCGATTTCATCTGTCGCAGCCGCAATTTCTCTAGCTGAGTTGTCCATCTGCCTGGATACGATATGCAGCTTTTGCGCGGAGGCCAACACATATTCCAGAGCAGCGCTTGTACGGGAGATTAGCGCGCCAACATTATCTGCCATTTGGTTAAAGCTTTGTCCTAATGCGCCTATTTCGTCCTTGCGCTTGCTTTGCATCCGCACCGACAAATCCCCCTGCTCGACCCGCTTCATCAGCGCAGAAACCTCGCTAATAGGGCGACTGATCATCCGTGCAATTAAGCCACCCAGCAGCAAGGAAATGAGGATTGCACCTGCAATAAGCACCCATGTAACCGTAACAATTTGATCAATCCCTTGTGTAAGCTCGGCTAGTGGAATGTTTTGCACCAGGCTCCAGCCGGTACGCTGCGAGATGCTGTATACGATAAGCTGCTGCCCCTGTATGTATGAGCCCGTCGCCTGATCGCGATCAGCGGGCACTTGGTACTTGCCATGCGTGCGTCGCTCCAGCACCGCTCCATCTGGGGCTTCCCCGCTTGCTTCAGCTATTCCTTCAACGTATGGAGAATCGGTGTAGACGAGCTCGCCTGCAGTGTTGACCAGCTCAGGCAAGGTTCCATCGCTAAGCTTCACGTTCTCCAAAGCCTCGGCAATAAGCTCGTCTTTAAATTCGATAAACAGCAAATAGTTGCCGCTATTCGTTTTCAGCAGCTTGCCCATCGAAATATACGTTGTTTCTGCGCCTGCTTCGCCTTTAGGGATTGCCCCGAGCCATACTGCTTTGCCATCCCCTTCGATAACAGCTGCAAAATAAGGCTGATAAAAGCTGATCGCAGACGTTCCATTGCCCGAGGAAAACAACGCGGAAATATAATCTCGTCCAGTATCGATCTGCGTATACGTTTTTTCGTCAAACAGCTGAATATATACTTTGTTGGTCGTCGCCGTTTGCTTAAGCTTATTATTAATTTTGCCTTCTACATTCATTCGATTTTCGGTTGTCCCTGCCTGAATCAGGTTCAACCGATAGGCGAGATCCCCCATAAACTCCTGATCCAAAATAAGCTGAATCGATATATTCTCGTAAAAATTAAGCAGGTAATCAAGCTTCTCCGACGTTTGCTGCAAGCTTTGCGCTGCAACCTCCGACACCTTGTGCTCCATAGCACGGCTCGATACCGAATACGAAATAACCCCTACTACAACGACCGCACTTACCATACTAATAATAAAAAATAAAAAGAGCTTGGCACCTATCGTATGTAAAAACGTAAACCGGCCAGAGCGTGCGGCAGCATTTTGCTCCGATATGTAAGCGCCTACATTTTGTTGCACCTGCTTGTTTCTTTTCATAAAAGCAGCCCCTTTAGCAAATGTTAATATAAATATTATTTATTAACACTAATATTACTATATAACATTTGCGAGCACAATACATTTATAAAAGGGGCTTTAAAGAAACAACTCAATTGGTTGCAGCTGCTAAACCAAGCCACTGGATAATGGCATTATTCACGCTGTTTCTTTCTTCCCAAAACGCACCGTGACCTCCATTAGCGAGCGGTACAAGCTGAGACCCCGGCAGCAGCTTGTGCATGAGCTCCGCTTGCGAAAACGGAACAACTTGATCATGCACGCCATGCAAAATTAATGCCGGAACTTGGATTTTTGCCAGGTCAGCCGTAAGATCAAATTCGCTAAGCATCCTCATAATCGCGGCGGTCGACCAGCCAGAGGCCTCCAGGCCCAAATTAAAAAACCATTGCTGCAAGGGCTGCGTGGCATATTGAAAGAAAAATTGATTAGTGAGCATCTGCAGCATATGCGGACGATCGTTTAAGGTCATCGAAATAAACTGATCTGCCGTTGCCTGCGGAATGCCAGTAGGCACTGCTGCGTCAAGCAGCACAATGCCCTTGGCGCCAAACCCTTGATGGCGCGACATATAACGGACCGTGATCGCTCCGCCGGTGGAATGCCCGAGCATAACAAAATTGGCGAGGCCTAGCGCATCAATTACCGCTCTTATATCATCGGACAAGCGATCCAGATTGTAGCCGGTAAACGGCTTATCCGATTTGCCGAAGCCGCGCCAGTCAATACCGATGCAGCGAGCACCATAGCTGGGCAATACATCAAATTGATATTCGAACTGCTTATGGCTCAATGGCCAGCCATGCAAAAATACAATTGTCTGCGAGCCCTGCGGGTTCACATCCTCAACATATAGCTTAACGCCTTGCTCAACCTCAACAAAAAAGCCCATGCTCCATCCGCCCTTTCTTTACGCCTATCACTACTATATTCATAGCATGCTTGGCGAATGCAGGTTCATCGGCGATTGTATAAACTTTTGGCGGTAGGGGGCGCTGCGCCGGTTCATAGCTTTTCAAGGTTTAACAATCTTCTTTGGACAAATAAAAAACCGTCCTGTCTGAAATACTGCTGGGCCAGCATTTCAGAGGACGGTTTGGTTTGGTGCATGAGTTGCTATTCCTTTAAAAAGCTTTGCTGGGCAAAGCTTGGATTCGGGTATTGGTAGAAGCCCTCGCCTGTCTCGCGCCCAAGCTTGCCTTGATCGATGTACTGCGTTTTTAGCATTTGTGCGATTTTGCCATATAGCTCGTTGCCTGTGGCCTTTGCCTTGCCTGCTGAAATGTTGTAGGCGGTATTAATGCCGACGACATCCAATATTGCGAACGGACCAAGCGGAGCTCCAGTGCCGATCATCCATGTTTTGTCGATTGTCTCGACATCCGCTATTTCCTTGACAAGCAGCTGCTGCGCTGCTTCCAGAAACGGCACTAGCAGCGAGTTGAGAATATAACCAGGCTGCTCCTTATGCAGCGGCAAGGCAACCATGCCGATCGACTTGGCAAACTGCACAATCGCCTCAAACACCTCGCTGGCTGTACCTGGATGCTTCATAATTTCAGCCGTATTGTTTTTCCAAATTTCATTGGCAAAATGAAGCGCAAGAAATTGGCTTGGACGCCCTGTTGCCTCAGCGAACTGGCTAGGCAGCATCGTTGAGGAGTTGGTGGCAAAGATCGTCTTGGCAGGTGCAGCAGCAGCGAGCTTCGTATAAAAGTCGCGCTTTATATCCGCTACCTCCGGTACCGCTTCGATGACGAGGTCGGCCTGCTCCACCGCCTGCTTTAAATCGCTGGAATAGCTGATCCGCTGCTGTGCAGCAGCAAGCTCCTGCTCATTTGCCCCAAGATCCTCAATATAGTGCTGCGGCAAGACGGCTATCCGTTGCTTCCCTTTGCCCAGCGCCTCGTCATTAATATCGTATATCGTAACCTGATAGCCTTTATATGCGGTTTGGAAAGCGATCTGGCTGCCTAAAACGCCGCTTCCGGCAACAGTAACATGCTTGAAATCCATCAATCTAACTCCATTCTTAGTAGATTTTCAATGTTACGTTGCCCACTGCCCAAGATGTTATACGAGCTTAACGCTATATTTTTTTGAATTCAATCCAATCAATGACCATGCCCGGCTTCGTAAAATCAAGCTTCAGCTCGTAAACGCCTGCCTCCAGCTCCACCTTCACAAGCTTTTGCCTAATCCATTTGCCGTCTGTTCCATTCGTTTGAATCGTTGTCGCCAGCTGATCGTTGAGCAGCACATTGCAGGCGCTTTGTGCAACGTTAGTATGCGGCGACATAATATGGACGATAATGCGATATTGCCCGCCCTCGGAAGCCTTCATAAACACCGAGCCATCCACAACAGGATGAATTTGCGCCTGAACTGCAATATCCTGCGCCTCAACAGCCGCAAGCGCAGAGCTTGCCTGCAAAAATGTGACAGATTCATTGAACTCCTGCTTTCTCGTAAACACGAGCGCATTCATAATAAATTTGCAAATGTTCATCGCACTGCGCTGAAGCTCGCCGCGTGTCAGGCTGCCGTTGGTCAGCGAGGCGATGGTATTGTCGTCATGCGAGTTGATCTCGGCGCCATAGTTGTTGACAACCATATACAAATCGTTTTGCGCGCGAACCATAAAATTCGTGTTGCGCGCATCGGCTGGGCCGCCATTTATAACATCGTTCATAAGCGCCCACCAATCGGTCATAACGATGCCGTCAAAGCCCCATTCGCCGCGCAAAATCGTTGTGTTCAAGTCATAATTGGAGGCTGACCAATGACCGTTGATCGGATTGTAGGAGGTCATGATTGAATTTGCTCCAGCCTGCTTGACTGCAATTTCAAAGCCCTTCAAATAAATTTCACGCACCGCGCGCTCGGATACGACGGCATTCACCTTTGTCCGGTATTGCTCCTGATTGTTGCAGGCAAAATGCTTCAGCGTAGCAGTCGAGCCGCCTTTTTTAATCCCTTTCGTGCAAGCTGCGGCAAATGCGCCGGTAATAAGCGGGTCCTCTGAAAAATACTCGAAGTTGCGGCCATTAAGCGGACTGCGGCGAATGTTCATGCCCGGTCCCAGCAGCGTATCGATTTTGTTGCTGACAAGCTCTTGCCCTTCCATTACGTATAGTCTTTCAATCAGCTCAACATCCCAGGTTGCGGCTAGCAGCGTGCCAATCGAGACCTGTGTTGCCTTCAAGCCGCTGTCCATGCGAATGCCGGATGGACCGTCCGCCGTGCAGGCAACCGGAATGCCGAAATTGTACAACGCATCGCTTACGCCGCCAAAGGCAGACGCTGTACCGGAGGTAACTAGCGGGCTGCTCATCCCTTCTCCGCGCACAAGCGCAGCTAAATCCTCATCGCTGAGCTGAGCGATAAACGCTTCCAGGCTCACTCTGTTTTCCTTGACGTCCTTCAGTTTGTAGCCTTGGTCGCCCGTTTGCGGAATCGTTGGCGGCAAATGCTGCTCGATTCGCTCCTGCAATGAAATTTGTCTCTTTGGCACAAGCTCGTAGGTCAGCTCATAGGTGCCATCCGGCTTTAAGGCGCCGGGCTTGATCCGCTTGTAGTCAGCTGTCGGAGCTAACGCCTCGCTTAGCTGCTCGACAACACGAAGCTCGTCGAGTACAAATCCAGCCTGCCCGGCAAAACGAACACGCTGCGCATTTTTTACACTGTTGCCGACATAAAATACATATTCTCCCGCTTCAAGCACATAAGCAGAACGAAGGCCTGTTGCACCGCCATCATCATACGATGCCATCGAATCGACAGAAAACGTGAGAACAAGCTTCTCTGTCTCTCCAGGCTGAAGCTGCTTCGTCTTGGCAAATGCCGCAAGCGCCTTGACCGGCTGGCCAAGCTTGCCCTGCGGAGCGCCGTAATACACTTGCACAACCTCTTTGCCGCTGTACGTATCGCCAATATTCGTTACTTGCACGGCGATTTCAATATGATCCGCCCCATAGACGTTGACCAGCTTCGCTTCCTCAGCTTCAATTAGAAACTCGGTATAGGACAAGCCGTAGCCAAACTCATACTGAACCTTCTGCGGGCAAAATGTTTCAAAATAGCGGTAGCCTACATAGATGTCTTCTTCATAAATGCTTTCAATTTCACCGCCATAATTTTTCGTTGAAGGATAATCTTGAATCGAATAAGCAATCGTATCCGTCAGCTTGCCGCTTGGCGTAACCTCGCCGACAAGCACATCTGCAATCGCGTTGCCGCCTTCCATGCCACCGTGCCACGCATAGATGACCGCTGCAATCGGATGCACGTAGCTGTCATCATTAAGCCAGCTCATATCGATGATATTGGATACATTAAGTACGACAATCGTTTGTTCAAACTGAGCAGTAACCAGCTTCAGCATCGCTTTCTCGTCCTCAGTCAGCTGGTAGCTGCCAGGCGCATCAGCATTGTCCTGATCCTCGCCTGCGGTGCGTCCGATCACAACAATTGCTTTCGAGGATTGCGCTCTTGCTTCTGCAACCAGCTCTTCCGTCAGCGGCATTTCCTGCTGATGCCAAGGCTCGGCTGCCCAGCCACCGCCGCCATTGTCAAATGGATGCTGCTCAATCCATTGCTCGTATACGCTTGCAAGCTGCTCATTGACATGTATTTGCTGCTTGGCGCGCAGTCCATTCAGCAAATTGGTCGTATGCGTCACATGAACGCTGCCGCCAGAACCGGTCCCGCTGCGGTAATAGTTGATTTGAATTCGCCCGAAGATCGCTACATGCTCACCCTTCAGCAGCGGAAGCGCGTGCCGTTCATTTTTAATAAGCACTGTGCCTTGCGCTGCAACCTCCCTGCTAAATTCGGCAAAGCCAGGCAATGGAATGCCTAATGTTTCTACTGCCATGTTCAACACTCCCCATCGTTATCTTATATGCGCGTATATCGTAGCTGTTCTATAATAAGCGTACATCAGAATGTATAAAACGCCAACTAAACCTTAGGCGTGTCTGATAACCCGCTCAGTGGCACCTTGCATCGCCTTTTCGTTCTTTCCAGTATAATTTCAAACGCATCATCAATCTACACTCATATTTGTATCAGTTATCAGTGGTTTACTAGACATCATCCTTTGCATGTAAAAAGCGCCTCTTGTGTACTGAGAAAATGTTCCGCTCAAAGAACAAATCTCACATACAAAAGAGGCGCTCAATATGATAATCAAGGATACGTTACCTCACAACCCGGTATCGCAGGTGAGTTTCACTCGCAAAGGCTGATGTTTCTATCCGCTCCAACTTAATACGCTCTCCGAGTCCACCAAACAATGAAATGCCTTCACCTAATAGCAGAGGCACTACATCTAGTACAATTTCATCCACTAGACCGAGTTTAAGACATTGCCTGGAGATGCTTCCTCCCAAAAGAGCGACATTTTTATCGCCAGCGCTTTCTTTGGCAGCCTCAACAGCCTGCTTAATATCGTTAACGACGAAACTGTACGTGATACCATCTTTTTCAACCGGTTCGTGGGCTTCGTGCGTCATCAGAAATACCGGGACTTTCAACATGCCACCATACGGTATCTCCCCTTCTTCAATTGTGTTCGTTTTGTTGGCGCCGCCCACTATAGCACCTATTTCCTCCATAACTTTATTGACTACTGCATAATCTTGTTCCACAGCTTCAAAATCAAACATCCAATCGATACCACCGTCTTTGTCGGCCATAAATCCATCAAGTGTCGTTGTAGCATGAATCAAAACTTTTGCCATTATTGTGTCTCCTTTATCGTTCATTTTCTTCCTTGTATTGCTGCATAGTAAGCCTTCACTACTTTTTTAGGAGACACGAGACTCCATGCCAGCATAAGTAAATCGCGGAATTCTCCAGAGTCTACGCGATCCATGCGAACGATCATGAAAGCCAGATTGCTAAAACTGTCTGGTATGCGATAAACCTCGGGCGCCATTGTCGTGTAAGCCAGCAGGTCGTCCTTTGTCGTTTTGATGACCAGTGACACACCGTCCAATTGGATCACTGCAAATATTTTGTTTCGTACACGAAAGGAAGGCTTTCCCCAGTGCTCTACTTCTTCCGTTTCCGGTAAGGATAGCGCCAATTGTCGAACCTGATCAATAGTAACCATGGCCTTCTCTCCCAGTAAAGGTCGCTATGTACCAATGGTTTCCGAAAGGATCTTCCACTCCTCCACTGCGTTCTCCATAGGGCATATCCGCCGGCTCGTACAGTGATGTTGCACCAGCAGCTATTGCTCGTGAATAACATTCATCTGAATCCGCTACAAACAGATGAATCGTATTCGTTCTCGGCGGGAACCTCTCATTCCCTTCTGACAATTCAACGATCGTGTCGCCAATTCGTACTTCTGCATGAGTGATGGCTCCACCTTCACTTGTTCCCCGGTTTAACTCTTCTGCTTCAAACACCTTTTTCAGAAACTCAATCAACTGATTTGCATCTCTTACTGTAAAGTGCGGTGTTACTGTGTGATAACCATGCGGTGCGATTTTTTTAGCCACTTATGCATCCCTCCTTCATTTCGAAAAAACCTTCTTCAAGACAACCTTGATTCCATGAATGTATACACCTTGTTAGATTTATTATAGCCTGTAACCATGAGGATTTATTGTAAATTTTTGACCTTAGGTGAAAATCGCAGCGTGATTATAATGCCTTCCGGATATGGGCTTATATTCGCTTGGATTAAGCCCGGAGAATGATTGGAAATCTTTAATGAAATGTGCCTGATCGTAATAACCGCATTCCAAGGCAATGTCTGTCCATGAACGAGATTCCCCGGAATGAAGATTGCGCAGTACTTCCTGAAACCGATAAATGCGATTTAATCGCTTTGGCGTCATGCCCACTTCTTCCTTGAATAGTTGATTGAATCTTCGATGACTGATGCCGACCTGTTCAATGACCTCGCCTATCCGATGCCCATGAAGGTTGTTCAGCACATATTGTACTGCCGGATGCCTTTCTAAATCCTTTATCGCAAGCGACAGCAATCTTCGTTCAAGAATGTGGAACATCTTTTCTGGTACTAAGGAATCTAGCAGTTCATCACGAAGCCCACTTATTTTTGATCCCCATAATGCATGTAACGGAAGATGTGTATTATGAATCTCATCAAGCCGTTCTTTCAGAAACGGGTGAATACCGCCCGGCTTGAAATGGATGCCGATCACCCTTGACTCACATGTCGAATTGATCACAAAATATTCCGAATGCGGACCGCAGACAATGGCATGGCCAAAAACCAACTCGCGATTGTTGCGATCAAACAGTCGAATCACATCCTCCCCAAGATCGATAATCATTTCCACAGAACCGTCCGGCAAAGTCAGTTCTCTCGAATGAGAAGGATTGTAAGCTTCCATATACCAAAAGTAATCGACAAACATAGATAAAGGCATTTGCGGACTGTAAGTACGAATCAGCATATGACCACCCACTTTGGCTAATTTTTAGGGATAAGTATTTATTTTTTAATCCAATAGTGCCGTTTTAAATTAATTGTAGCTTGAAGCAGCGTGGTCCGAAAGCTGAAAAATTAAATCAGAGAGCTCATCCAAGCTTAATGTAAAGTCATCTTCAATCCACTTTTTAATTATGCTTAAACACCCCATCGTTAAATAACGATATATATAGTCGGCAAGATGATTTGGGTATTCATACTTCAAATTCAACTTTAAGGTATCAATAGCGATACTAATAAAGCTCGTCTGAAATGATAAATTTTCAAGTCGAAACAAGAGAATGCGAACAATTTGGGCATTATTTTTAATATAAGCAAGAAGCTCTTTAAGGAAATTTCTGTCGTTTGATGGATGCTCTATTTTTATTAAATGAGTTTTCACGTGATTGAGAAAATCATCTTCAATTTCATTAAGCAATGCAAATTGGTCTTCATAGTACAAATAAAAGGTGGATCGATTTATTTCGGCATGCGCACAAAGCTCCTTAATTGTGATTTTATGAATCTGCTTATTTTGCATCAAATCAATAAGACTTGTCTTAAGTAATGTTTTAGTTAATCTTACACGTTGATTATCCTTCTTCACCATCATTATCGTATCCTTTCACTCATTAATTTACTGTAATATGCTGATTTCACTACATAAAAACGTAAAGTGTCTTGTACACAACAGATCATACTCAACTGATGGTTGTAAAAACAACACTGTGTCAGTATAAAATAATTATACTATAAATTAATTTAAGTCGGCTAAAACATCATTTGGAAAGGACGCGAAAATGAAAAAACAAAGAGTTCTGTTAACTGGCGCAACTGGAGGAATGGGGTTTTTAGGTCTGTTGGAGCTGCTTAAAGATATTGACAAGCAGGACATTACAATCCTTGTTTTGGATACCGAAGCTGATCGAAAAAAATTACAGCCTTATAAAAACATAGATGGTCTTACGATTTATTGGGGAGATGTGACCCATTATAAAGATGTGTATGAATGTGTAAAAAGAGCCGATATTGTACTGCATGTAGCTGCGCTCGTCTCTCCTGCTGCAGATTACAATCCCAAGCTAGCAATGAAAGTAAACTATGGCTCTATGCGCAACATTATTCAAGCGATTGAAGAACAGAATCGTATGGAAGATGTAAAAGTTGTATCAATCGGAACAATTGCTGAAACAGGTGATCGCATGCCGCCTATCCATTGGGGGAGAGTCGGCGATCCAATCAAACCGAGCATGTATGATTATTATGCGGTTTCAAAAATCGCTGCTGAGCGCCTGCTAATTGAGTCTGGGTTAAAATATTGGGTTAGTCTCAGACAAACAGGGATTATGGGCCCCGCTATGAGCAAGATCAAAGATGCGATTATGTTTCATAACTGCTTGGATAACGTACTGGAATATGTATCAGATAGAGACTCTGGCAGACTACTGGGCAATTTATGCAGAAAGCATTATACAGGCGAATTATCCGAGAGCTTCTGGGGGCATATTTATAATATTGGCGGCGGAGAAAGCTGCAGAGTAGATACGTTTACTATGTACAAGAAGCTTTATGGCGCAATTGGATTTAAAGATTTAAGCTATGTTATTGACCCAAAATGGTACGCTACCCGCAATTTTCACGGGCAATATTACCTTGACTCAGACAAGCTGGAGCAGCATTTGCAATTCCGGCGTGACTCCATGCAATATTTTTATGACGCTTATCTTGAAACACTTGGACCAACAGCCACTATTTCACGCATAATTTGCAAGCTGCCCGGTGGACAAAGGCTGATGGGGAGTATGATGAAGAAGGTCTTCCTGAAAGAAGCGCGAACGGAACACGGAACTGTAAGGTTTATTGAGCAAAACATGGAAGCACACATTGATGCCTATTGGGGAAGCAAGGAAGCGTGGCAAGCTATTCCAGGTAATATTAATGATTTCGAGCATTTCACGGACTGGAATAAAATAGTGTGGATTGATCATGGATATGATGAAACAAAACCAGAAAGCGAATTAAACCTTGTGGATATGAAAGGGGCCGCTCAATTCAGAGGCGGCAGCTGCAATTCCGCTTCCATGAAAACAGGAGACTGGAAAGGCAAACTGGACTTCACCTGTGCTTTTGGCCATCGTTTTTCGGCAAGTCCTCGCCTTGTATTAGAAGGAGGTCATTGGTGTCCAGAGTGTGAAAGAAAGAGCTGGAACTATGCGGCAAGAGCTAAGGTTGATCCTTTCTTCGCTCAAGTGTGGGACCCTCTCCACAATAAGAACGAGCATCCAAGGGAATATAAAAAAGAGGTTTCAGAACTGGATATTTAAAAGAAGTAGTACGGCCACCATTGGTCGTACTACTTCTTTTATGCCGGGACCATAGAAAATCAGCTCAAAGCTAGCGAATAAGCCTGAACAATCATTTAAGCTTGCATGTAAATACATGATTGCCGCTTTTTATAATTTGCGCCTTGCCGTTAGGCAGTACTAGTTCCGCTTCTGTTGACACTGGTACGCGCAGCTCGATAGAGAAGATGTCCATCTGCAGCTCCCAGCTTACTGCAGCCAGCCCATATGGTGTTTTTATGCTTCCCTTGGCATAAGTAATGCCTCCGCCAAGCACTGGTTTCACCATAAAAGTTTTATAGCCTCCGCTGGTGGGCTCAAGGCCCAGCAATCTTCGATACAGCCAATCTCCTACAGCTCCGTTAGCATAATGATTAAACGACACCATGCCGCCGTTAGAATTTTCATCTGATTTATCCCCATTAAGCTCGCCAATGTTGACCGTGCCATCAGGACGCAAAGCATCCCAACGCTCCCAAATTGTAGTTCCGCCCGCCTTGACCTCATATAGCCACGATGGACATTTATCCTGCAGCAGCAAATCATACGCTACATCAGCATGACCATGGTCAGACAAGGCAAATAGCAGATAAGGTGTTCCTGTGAAGCCAGTTGTCAGATGATTGCCTGCTTCACGAACAAGACGGACTAAATTTGCTGCCATTGCTTTCGTTTCTTCGCCCTCGGTCATCGCAAAATGAAGCGGCAGTACATAAGCAGTCTGAAATTCCTTCTTCAGCTTGCCTTTACCATCTGTAAATACTTCACGGTAAGCTTTCACAATATTGCTTCGCAGCTTGCGATAATACAAAGCATCCTGCTTATGTCCAAGCAATTCGGCAATTTCTGCTGCAATGCCGCAGGAGTTGGCAAAATAAGCCGTTCCTACCCATTTCCCTTTTTTCAGCCATTGTCTTACCGTTTCATCAGGCGCACACCAGTCGCCAAAATGAAACGGAAATCTCCATATATGACGCGCATTTGGTGTAACCGATAAAAAGCTCGACCACCATTTTGCTGCCTCAAGAAATTTTTTAATTGTAGGATACTGCTTATGCAGCAGTTGCTTATTGCCACGAGCCAAATACTCCGCCCAAGGAACAAGAATACAGCTATCGCCCCAGGCTGAGTTTGCCATTGTTGGCCACATATCTCCGGCACGCGGGATTACCATCGGCAAACCACCGCCCGATCCTTGCTCTGAACGCATATCCAGCAGCCATTTATCAAGAAAGCGGCTCAAATCAAAGTTATAGCAGGCTGTCCGGGCAAAAACTGCAATGTCCCCCGTCCATCCCTGACGCTCATCGCGCTGCGGGCAATCGGTTGGAATGTCTACAAAGTTCGATTTCCCTCCCCAGCGTATGTTGCTTTGCAGCTTATTGATCCATTCATTAGAGCATTCGAACGTACCGATCTCCTCAAAATCAGAATGCAGCACCAACGCTGACAGTTCCAGCTCCTCTGGATCAATTCCTCGTACCCCTACATAACGAAAGCCCATATATGTTAATCGCGGCGAATATTCCTGTTCTCCCTGCTTGCATATATAAGTAGCAGTCGCTTTAGCAGTGCGCAATGATTTAACAAAAAGCTCTCCGTCTACCAGCACCTCAGCATGACGGAATACGATTTTCTGTTTTTCATTCCCTCGCAGCTTTGCTGAAATGACACCTGCAAAATTTTGACCAAAATCATAGATCAGCTCACCACTTGGCGAATAGGTGCAGGAAATTGGCTTCATCACTTGTTGGACACGAACAGCCTCACCGTATTGAGCCAGCAAGATAGGTTGCTTGCGTGGTCTAGTAATCGTCACAGGCTTCAATGAAATATGATTCAGATCAATGGTTGCATCGTAAGTTTCTCCATCATACCATTCAGCCATACGATAATTGCCTTCCAAAGATACCTGCCATGACTGATCTGTAGCAATCACTTCGTTTGTTCCATCCTCATACTGCACATGCAGCTCACATAGCAGCGCTTGGCGATCCGCGCTGATTTTACTTTTTCTATTATAGTTGAATGAGCCTGCAGCCCACCCCCCGGCCACTACAGCAACGATCTCGTTATTTGCGACAAGTTGTGCGGTTACATCATAGGTTTGATATTGAATCTGATAATCGTACGATGTAAAGCCAGGAGCAAAATAATCGCAGCCTACCTTGTCTCCATTAAGCAGCAGCTCGTATACACCAAGTGCAGTGACATTAACCCAAGCATGACGTATCGTTTTTTTTAGGTTAAATTGCTTTCGAAAGGTCATCGGCACTGGAGATTCCTTTTTCGGAAAATCATAGCTGCCATCAGTAATCCATTTTGCCTGCCAAGGAATGTTCATTCTGCCTGTTTGGAAGGAAGCATCCGCTTCAGCCTGCTGGCCGCTTGTACTAACAGCAGTAACTTTGACTGAATACGTAGTAAACGGCTTTAATTCCCCTCCATAAATATTGTTTAACTGATCTGTCGTTTTATAAGACCAGTCGCCAACCTTGATTACAGCATGCTGCAGCGCATCCCCTTGTGCCTCGGACTCCAATGAAAAGGTAATATTTGGCCGTTGATCCGTTATACAGCCTTGTTTTAATCCGTCTATTTTTAAAGAAGAGATTTTAAACATGTGTTTGTTCCTCCTGACGAGCCGCCATTTCCTCCTGTTTTTTCGTGATATCCTTTTCTACATTAAAGAATAACAGCAGCCCGATAATAATAATGCTCGTAATCGTTTCCAGGCCAACAAATGCAAACGTAATCATATGCTGCGCCGCTTCTGTCTGAACCGCTATTAATTGTCCTGATTCATTGTAAAAAGGAGCAACATAGCCTGATTTGGCAAGCAATCCATTAAAAATACCTGTACATATCCCGAGAAGGGCAACGGTGATCGTATTGTAAATCGACATTGCAATTCCATCGGAACGAAAATCTGTTTTCCACTCCAAATGATCCAATGTATCAGCAAAAAGCGCCATAAATACATACGCACTTGGCAATAGCCCAAAATTTTTAATAAATTGTCCGATAAGCACAATCACCATATTGGTGGGAAAAGCCCAGCAAATTGCACTGCCAATCACCACGAGTACAAATCCAGCCAATGTCAAATTTCTCTTACCAAACCTTTTCGCCAGCGGCCAGACAAGAAAAACACCGATCCCCATTGGAATCCCACCAATGGCTGAGAGCAACATTTGCGTAATTCCATCATTATACGTTCCTAAAACATAGTTGGAATAATAAATCAGACTTAAATTTTTAAAATGCATCGCAAAGTTATATATAAGAAAATAAATTAAAATAATCAGCATGAATCGATCGGTTACAAGCGCTTTCAATTGCGTACTCAGCGGTAATTTTTTAGTTTGTCCAGCAAGCTCATGCTGCATTGTTTCTTCACTTACGCGTTCCTTTGTAAAATAATACTCGAGCAAGGTCAACGGCAGAGCGATAATTGATATAATACTCATCGTTATCACCCATAGATTTTTATCCACTCCGATCACAGGAAGAATAATCATCGGAAAAACCATCGCTACAATAATACCAGAAATCATAATCGTGGATATTTGACTGAATACCGATAGCTGACCACGCTGAGTCGTATTTCGTGTAGAAAGCGGAACCATCAAATTATGGCTCATGTTATACATCGTAAACGCAAACGAGTAGTACAAATTGTAAGATAATACAATCCATATAATCTGAACAGCCATGCTTGCTTGAGGCACTGTGAACAATAAAATTCCTGTGAGCGATAAAAGCGGTGCAGAAAGCAGTAGCCACGGACGAGCTTTACCTTGCCTAGTCTTTGTACGGTCAATAATATATCCCATAATAACGTTAATAATTGCAGATATTATTTTTGATATGATCGGAAATATTACGAGAAAAAGTCCACCGCCAATTGAAGTAAGATCCAGCACATCGGTATAAAATACATTCAAATATGTGGCGAGAACAGCATTAAGCAGCAGTGCACCCGCTGGTCCTAGCAAATAGCCGAGCCAGCGTTCCTTGCCTGTCGTGTCTTTACTTGTGATCTTGGAATTAAAAGCTGGTGATTGTAAGCCTGCTCTGAAGGATTTCATGAGATTTCTCCTTATTGTTCACTTGGCAGCGGAAGTCGTCTATCTTTTTTCATAATGGTTCTAATACCTTGCAGTAGACGGCCATTAGCCATCTCCACAAAGCCAATCGCAAAGTTATAGGTGAATTTTCCGCTTGACGACATGCACATGGAGCGTAGCGAATTTAACGGCATCATTTTGACAACAAAATAACTGTTCTTTAGTCTAGTATCACGCTCCAGAGAATCGGGCATTGCCAATGCTTTTTTATATTCTTTTTCAATAACATACATCACAGCATAATAAAGAATGCGCCCTGCCAATGACCGCTTGAACTCTAACAGCGAGGATTCGAGTGTCAGCTGTCTATGAGATTGACTTAGCTCAGCAGTTTCGTAACCGACCAACTGTGCGAAGCACTCTGGTTTGCTTTGCGGAGGACGGGCATAGGCCCTCATCACTTCGGCTGAATATGGGGATGGAATATTCTCGCCTTCTGTAATAAGGAGCTCCGCTTGCAACCGAATATCGTTAGCAGCAGCAGCAACACATAGCTCATAGCTGCCATTTTCCAGAACCCATCTATGCTGATCTACATTCCAGTACGATAAATCATTTAGCTGAAAGCTCATCGTAACCGTTTTCGTCTCTCCGGCCTGCAAAAACACCTTAGTAAACGCCTTAAGTTCTTTTTCGGCCTTAAATACATTGCTTTGATTGTTCTTTACATACAATTGGACAGCTTCAGCACCAGCGTACGCGCCAACATTCGTAATGTCGGCCTTAACGGTAAGCATCCCCTCGTGCTTAGTGAAGGAAAGATTACTGTAATTAAAGCTCGTATAAGACAAGCCGAAACCAAAAGGAAATAGTAGCTTCGTTTTCGCTTTATCATAAAAGCGATAGCCTACGTAAACGCTCTCATAGTAATTGGATGACAAGCTCTTATTATAATCGGCAAAGCAGCTGCTATCCTCTATTCGCATTGTCCAGCTTTCTGTAAGCTTTCCAGAAGGGGAAACTTCACCATACAGCAAAGCAGCCGCTGCCTCACCACCGTACATGCCAGGCAAATACATATTAAGCACTGCGGATAAACCGTCTAAAAACGGCAGCTCGACAGGCGCTCCCGCAAACAAAATCAAGACAACCTTTTTTCCTGTTGCAATCAAGCTTTGCAGCAGAGCTGTTTGATTTTCTCCCATACGTATATGCTCGCGGTCAAAGCCTTCGCTCTCCTCGAAATCAGAAAGCCCGCCAAAGAATAAAATAGTGTCCGCTTGCTTGGCAGCAGCAAGCGCGGCCTGCTCTAATTGTGGATCTCGTTCCGCATAAAAGCAGCGAAACCCTTTTTCATAACGATACACAATGCCTCGATGGTCAAATGCCTGCTTGGGAGAAATAACTTTAGGTGGATTGATGAGTGAGGAGCCTGCTCCCTGGTAACGCATTTTTTCAAACATTTCGCCAACAACAAGCAGGCTTTCTCCACGGCTGAGCGGGAGCACCCCATCATTTTTAAGCAACACGGCGCTATCTTTAGCTACCTCGCACGCTAACTGTGCATGCGATTCCATATTTACAGCGCTTTCTTTTTTGTAGGATGTACATTTATCAATGAGCGTCAGCATTCGTTCAACTGCTTGATTCAATTCCTTCATTGTAAGCTGACCCGTTTTAGCCGCGGAAATAAGCGACTTGCGATTATGCCATACACTTCCAGGCATATCGAGTTCACAGCCTGCCTTTACTCCTGAGACACGATCACAGGTTGCGCCCCAATCTGTCATAACCACCCCGTCAAAGCCCCATTCCTCACGCAAAATTTGTGTGAGCAGCAGCCTGTTTTCCGATGCGTAAACTCCGTTCAGCCGATTGTAGGAGCACATGACCGTGTAAGGCTTTGCTTCCTTGATAACGATTTCAAATGCTTTCAAATAAATCTCACGCAACGCTCGCTCATCCACGATGCTGTCGCCGTTAAAGCGAAAGTTTTCATTGGAATTCGCCGCAAAATGCTTAACGCTGCAACCAACCCCTTTACTTTGCACGCCTTGTACAAAGGCACTGCCGAATTTTCCTGACAGCAAAGGGTCCTCTGAGAAGTATTCAAAGTTTCTGCCGCATAACGGGCTTCGCTTAATATTAATGCCTGGCGCAAGCAACACATCAACGTCAGCTGCGACACATTCCTCTGCGATAGCGGCACCGATCCGATAAGCATGCTCCGGGTTCCAGGAAGCAGCCACAGTAGCAGAAGTCGGAAAAGAAGTAGAATGCTCGTTATTAGAAACACCAAAACCGCCATTTGCCACTCGAACCTTGCGAAGTCCATGCGGACCATCTGTCAGAAACAGCTTGGGAATACGAAGCCTTGGGATCTCATTGGTATTCCATGAATCAACACCTTCAAGCAATGCTGCTTTTTCTTCTATTGTCAGCTCATGTACAAGCTCTTTTATATTTTCCATTACGCCCTCCTTACAATGGATGTCTTAGCGATAATGTTATAGGAATACTTCGCAGACGTATTGTAATTTTGGGCTGCATATTGTAAATAAAAGCTTTGCTATAAGAAAATCAATTCATCTTTATGATTTGTGTTGATTAAAGCTGTTCCGATACTGCATTGGAGTCATACCGACTATCTTTTTAAATAAATTTTGAAAATAACTCTGTGAGGAAAAGCATAAATAGCTGCTTATTTCACTTAGTGATTTATTTGTAAATGCCAGTAAATTTTTAGCCTCCTGAATTTTTTGAGCATTAATATAATCATTGAGATTAACCCCCATTTCCTTGGCAAACTTTTTCGATATATAAGAAGCGCTGAAGCCCACTGCCTCTGATATATCGCGCAGTAAAATTGGAGAATTAATATGTTTTTTTACATACTGCATGCATTGGAGCGTAACAAGTGAGGCGTTTGCAGGGTACTTGCTTTTTGCCACTCTGTCTGCAAACTCCAGCACCATTTGCTGACGCAGAAGTGTGATCGCTTCAATGCGTGACAAGCCTTCTGCTTGTTGAATATAAATATCGCTCAGGTGGAACGCTGTCTCAATATTCAGTCCTCCTTCTATGGCAGCCCTCGTCACCAATGTTACCGTTACGATAAAAATGTTCTTCTCCTGACGCAGCGCTTCCTTGGCTACCGGTCCTCCTTTGCCATGCACAGAATTTTCGAATAGTGCAGCGAGCTTGTCTCTTTCGCCATTGCGGACATAAGTAATAATTTGCAGCTCCAAATTGTAAGTATTATGAAAATATGCTGCTTCTGCAGCATGATACAATGCATTCGTTAAATGGGTTGTAATCGCAGGCTCAACAGAATACGAGCTATTGACGCGCAATAGCAGCTGCTCTACGCTTACTCTGTTACGATTTAATGCAAAGTTCAAAAATGATAGCGCATTCAAAAAACCTTCAAAGGATAGCAATGGAATTTCACTCATCCATTCCGTAAATAGCTCACGATCTCGTGCAGCGATCTTGGCGCTGACCATAATTTTAGTCAACTGCGGTTGAGATAATGGCATATTATAGCCTGGTCCAATGATAAAGCATCCCTTGTTTGCCGTATCATCAATTTTACCGTAAAACAGAAAATCCTCCGTGACAACATATTGCACGTCATGCGATGCTTCAAGCAGCTTAGGTAATACAGAACTATAGGGATCCAGTTGTTGAGACGAATTAGGCAGCATGCGAACAAGCATGCCGTCAGTTTCGCAATAGCGAATTGGCAGGCCTGTCAAATTATAAAATGATTCCATTAAAAAGCTTAAGTTTTTGCTTAGCATACGGAAAGCCTCCTAGCTTCAACAATTTGTTCATCCTTATCTGCACAGTCTGCTTGCAGCTTGCACAGAAATCCGCCGCTGCCTGCCTGTACAGCTATTGTACAAGCAGGTAGCAGCGAGTTTACAAAGACAATTTTGATGTTATTCAACAAATAGCTTGCCTGATCCTGTTTAAACCGAATGATTGCTGCTGTTTTGCTTTTCCATTTCGTGTATAATTGCTTCTCCTTCAATATCAACGGATGGCGTAATGCGCTCCAGCCATTTCGGAAAATACCAGGCACTGCGCTTCATCATGGTCATTATGGCAGGAACAAGCGTCATTCTCACAATAAAAGCATCCACAAATATGCCAAAGGCCAGCGCTAGCCCCATTGATTTGATCATGCCATCCTCGACAAATATAAAGCTGGCAAATACGACAACCATAATCAAACCAGCTGCTACTACGACACCACCACTGTTTTTGATGCCTGCAAGCACTGCCTTCCTAGCGTCTTTCGTTCTCGCATATTCCTCTCTCATGCGGCTAACTAAAAACACCTCATAGTCCATCGCCAAGCCGAACAATATCCCTGCTGTTAATACAGGCAAGAAGCTTAAAATAGGGCCAGGCTCGGCAATGCCAAACCAGCTTGCCAGATGACCCTCCTGAACAACAAACACGATAAAGCCAAGTGTGGTCGTAAGCGTAAGCAGATAGCCCAGCACTGCTTTAATTGGAATCCAGATAGAACGGAACACAATAGCAAGCAAAATAATTGCCAATGAAACAATCAATATCGCGAACTGCGGCAACGCCTCCGTAAGCTTGCTGGAAATATCAATATTTACCGCAGTGCTTCCCGTAACCATAAGCTCCACGCCATACTGAGCTGATAGATCATCTGCTTTCAGGCGAATTTCTTCCACCAGTTGCTTCGTTTTTCGATCATTCGGACCCGTTTCGGGCAGTAAATTAATAATTGCGGCACTACTATCCTCATTAAAATATGGTGGATGTATAGTCGCAATATTAGGCAGCTCGTTAAGCCGCTCAAGTGCTTCAGTAATTTGCTGCGATGAATCATTACCCTTCTCAGCAACTGCGACAATGACTAGCGGACCATTAATTCCGGCACCATAGCCCTCTGCCAGCAAATCATAGGCTCTTCTTTCTGTCAGCTCTTCAGATTTCATCCCGTTGTCTGGCAAGCCAGTCTCCATGTTAAGTGCGGGAATGCTGCAAAACAATAACAGCATGATGGTCATAATTGCAATTGGCAGCGGATATTTTACAATGGTGCTGCCCCAGCGCTCTACCAGACTTTTTTTGCTTGCTTTTTCTTGCTTCGCTACCAGCTTGGCTTTCGGTCTAATACGCTCGCCTGCAATAGCCAGCAGGGCAGGCACTATCGTGATAGCGACAATAATAGCCGCTGCTACCGTAATGGCTGCAGCTATCCCCATGGTCGTTAAAAATGGAATTCGAACAACTGCCAAACCAAGCAGCGCAATAATAACGGTCAGTCCTGCAAATACGACAGAGCTGCCAGCGGTTGCATTAGCAATTGCCAGAGCCTGCTTCACACTTTTGCCTTCAAGCAAGCTCTGTCGATGGCGTGAAATAATGAACAGCGCGTAATCAATCCCAACTGCCAGACCAAGCATTACCGCTAAAGTCATCGATATTGCCGATACTTCCATCACATGCGTGCTTAATAGAATCAACATAATTCCGATACCAAGGCCGATTACAGCAGTTATAATCGGCAACCCGGCAGCGAGCAGCGAGCCGAAGGTCAGCGCTAAAATTAGATAGGCAACTACAATTCCCACGATCTCGGACAAGCCTCCAATTTCCGGAATAACAGAACCGATGTTGCCTGTATATTCCGCCTGCAACCCTGCTTGGCGAGCCAGTTGTACCGCTTCTTCAATGATGGCCGTTGATTGCTCTCCTACCTCAGCGGCAGGGAGTTTGTAGTTTAAGGTCGCATATGCAATTTCTTTTGTCGCATTAAGTGAGTAATTATCATATGGACTAATAATCGACTCAAGATCGTGATCTGATGATAAATACTCAAGTACTTGTTCTACTTCAGCCTTTATCGTCTCATCGTCAAGCACTGCTCCTGCCGGAGCCTTAAAGACAAGCTGTACACTGCCATTGCCTGTACTTTCATCGCTTGGAAACTTTTCATTCATAACCTCCATCGCCAGCTCAGACTTCGTTCCTGGAATTTCGATATCTCCAGTAAAGGCGGCTCCTACACCAAGCGCAGCTGCTGCTGTCATAATTAATACAATCAAGCCGCCAAGCAGAGCCTTCCACTTATGCTCATATATCCTTTCACCCAGCTTGAACAATTTTGTTGCCATACAATGCTCACTTCCTCTACAGCAATATTAGATTATAGATGTAGTGTAATAAAAAGCATTGCAAAAAAAATCGTACAAAAGGGCATTCCCCCATGTACGATCGGGCAATAATGATTTGTTGCAATAAAACAGCTATAAATGAATCAAGCCTTGCTCGATAGCGAGTGCCACTGCCTGTGAGCGAGAATCAACTGACAGCTTATTATAAATATTGGTCAAGTGAGCCTTTACTGTTCGTTCGGAAATTCCTAAATCAAAGGCAATTTCCTTCGTCCGATAGCCACGTGCTGCTGCTTGCAGCACTAGCTGCTCCCGCTCTGATAAAACAATAGCTGTCTTTCTCTGACTTTTGTCAAGCTGCTGCATCGACTGCTTGACAGCAAACATTTTCTCAGCTACTTCTGGCTGAAGCAGCGTCTCACCTCGCAAAGCAGATTCGAGCGTATGAAACAAAGCATCTCGACTCGTATCCTTTAATAAATACCCCTTTGCCCCGAGCGCCAAGCCTTGCAGCATATAATCACTTTCATTATAGGTTGTCAGAATTATAATCGGAATATGAACTCCGTTAGCCTGAATATGCTGCATGAACTGCAGTCCATTCATAACTGGCATATTCAAATCCAGCAAAATGATATCCGGCTTGGTATGTGTCAGAATTTCCAAAGCCTCATTGCCGTTCTCTGCTTCTGCCACAACCTGATAGGCAGCATTCGTCTCAATAATTAGCTTCAAGCCTTCTCTTACAAGCAGGTGATCATCCACAATTAAAATTTGCTTTTTCATCGCTCAGCTCCATCCTCATTTGCTGCTATTTCTACGACAACCGTCGTTCCTTTGCCAGGCTCACTTTCTATGTTAATCGTGCCGCCAATAAGCCGTGCGCGTTCGGTCATGCCTACTATTCCATAATGCCCTTCCAGCTTGCCAATACGTCCAGTGTCGAAGCCTTGTCCATTATCTGCAATCATAAGCTGAACAGCCCCGTGTTTTTCTTGCTGCAATGTCAACCATATTTCGCTTGCCTCAGCATGCTTGATGGCATTCATAATGGCCTCGCTTATAATGAATAAACAATGCTCCTTGATGATGGCAGGCGGCTCTACAGCTACTGAAGTATTTATGTGCAGAGCAATATCTTTCGATGCGACCAGCTTCTGGGCTGTGCTGAAGACACGACTGGAAAAGTCTTGTTCCACCTCGGCCTGTAGCCTGAGCTCGTCTATAACGAGTCGTGCATCAGCAAGCGTGCTTCGGGCACGTTCCATTGCAGTATGGATGATTTGCTTGGCACGAATAGAATTACTGCGTTCCAAATGCGCATCGGCTGCCTCCAATTGCATAATTAATCCAGCCAAGCCTTGAGCCAGTGTATCATGCAGATCACGTGCCATTCGCTGCCGCTCATTAGCAAGTGTTAGCTCCTCTACCTTACGATGGGTCTGCTCTAATTCATTAAGAAAGGACTGTGTGCGCAAACGTGCATGAACCTGACGGAAAAATAAATGGGCATAAGAGATAACAATCACATTCATCAAGAGAAAAATCGGAATAAGCAACAATAATTGATCAAGCCAGTCTGTTACCAGCAAAGCGATAATCGTTAATATAAGATAAGCTGCTGCTACAAGCCCAACCATTGTTTTTGATTTATTGCGCAGTACGCCAATACATTGACCGAGAAGCACGGGATATAAGCCAATCAATACAACAGGAGATCCGATAAATACAAGAAAGGAAGCTGCATATACGATCATTCCCTGTATTACAAAATAAAACCATGCATGCTTAAGCAGCAATGTTTTAGCGTGCCAATACAATGAAATGTGGAGTGCAATAAACCCTGTAAAAAACATCAGCATCAGCCAGTTCGGCTGATCCACGCTTATATACATGACTAATGCAGCAATATAGGAGAGCACAACCCATATGATGATCGGAATTTTGGCGTCCTCTACTGCCGCTGCATATGTATCAGTCTGTCCCAGATCCAGCCCATGTTCTCTCATATCGACTCTCCCCTCTAATTCGTGATGCTCTTCTTCATCTTGACATGAATAAATGATTGGTTGCAAGCCTAACCTCTCACCATTAGGATCAAGAGCATAGATAAATAAAACGTATAGTACACGTTCACCTAACAATTGACCAGCTTATTCCAAACCATTCATAATTACTCATTTGCTAAGTGACGCTTAAATTGTTTAGAATAATGATAGTAACACTATCATTTTGTACAGGAGGAATATACAATGGCAAGATTGTCTGAGAAAATCGCAATCGTAACAGGCGGAGCTAGAGGAATGGGCGAGGCTCATGCAAGAAAATTTGTGGCCGAGGGCGCTAAGGTTGTCATTACCGACCTTAATCAGGAAGCCGGAGAAGCGCTTGCGCAGGAGCTTGGCGAGCAAGCGATCTTTATTAAGCAGGATGTGACGAAAGCAGAGGACTGGGAGCAGGTTATCCGCGAAACAGAGAATGCTTTCGGTGCAGTCAATGTGCTAGTCAATAATGCAGGCATCAGCATTAGCAGCAATATTGAAAATATGACGGAAGCGCAATATCGCAAAATCATTGAAATCAATCAAGTGTCCGTGTTTTTAGGAATGAAGGCGGTGCTTCCATCTATGAAAAAAGCAGGCGGCGGCTCCATCGTCAATATCTCCTCCATCAACGGCTTGGTAGGCGGAGCACCGGGGTATACGGACTCAAAATTTGCCGTTCGCGGCATTACGAAAGCGGCGGCGCTTGAATTTGCAAAATACAACATCCGGGTAAATTCCGTGCATCCAGGTGTAATCGAGACACCGATGGTTACAGAAGGGGATGCGGTTGAGCAGATTAAAGCATTCGCGAAAATGATCCCGCTGCAGCGCATGGCAAAATCTGAAGAAATTACGAATCTCGTGCTGTTCCTGGCTTCGGATGAATCCAGCTATTCGACAGGCTCGGAATTTGTCGCAGATGGCGGTTTGACAGCAATGTAAGCTGACTTGAAGCCTCAGGCTCGTACTAGCAAAATTATGTAAGTAAGGGGCAAGCTCATCTTGTAGCGCACAATGAGCTTGCCTTTTTGGCATTGATGCTAGCCCGATCTCTAGATATGTCTGTGTGAGCAGACATATCCGCTTGTGAAAACTGTCCACATAGTGCAGAGAGTCCGCCCGCTTAGTGCAGACAGTCCACCCGTTAGTGCAGCAGTTCAGCGATATAGCCAGCGAGCTCCTCAGCCGCTTTGGCATGAGCCAGCTTGCCTGGGTGACTTCTTGCGCCTGTTGTGGCATCAGTCATGCTCGGAAGCTGAAAAACACTCACCTTGCGATCTCCGCTTTGCTGCATATACCGATCAACAGCGCGGTAAATTGCAGGCAGCATCGGTGTCCCCAGCATCCCATATGCCCATAGCAAATGTGCATCCGGGTTGCAGCTACGCAGCTTTTCTAAAAACTGCTGCACCGCAAGCTCAAAGCGTGCCAAATCATCAGGATGAAAGCTTCCGTCAGGCAGCAATCGCTGCTTGTACAGCTGACCGCTTGCTTCATCCTTCCATGCTGGCTGATGAAAGGCTGAGTAATCATTGGTTGCCAAGTTAATAACGACTACATGCGGCTGCCATGTCGCAAATTGGTATGCCTGCTGAGCGCCTAGCTGCTTATGGCGTTCCCCCGTGAGTACCCCGCAAACCTGCTCATAATAAAGCGGTATAGCATGGTTTGGATTGTTATCCCAGCTGCTCA
Source organism: Paenibacillus montaniterrae (assembly GCF_018403185.1). Classification (GTDB taxonomy): domain Bacteria; phylum Bacillota; class Bacilli; order Paenibacillales; family Paenibacillaceae; genus Pristimantibacillus; species Pristimantibacillus montaniterrae. Next base: position 23,052 of record NZ_BOSE01000010.1, on the reverse strand, counting down.
GCATGCCCCAACCGCTTTGCGAAATTACTCGATAGTCGGCTCCAAGCGCATCGGCTGTCAGCTTTGCGTAGCTGTCGCTGGCGCTAAACCACATTGGAATCCAATCCTCCTCCTCACGCGCGCCAATTCCGCCCTCGCCTGAGGTGATGCTGTCTCCGATAAATTCAAGGCGAACTGGCTTGCTTGCGACAGGCTGAAGCCGTCCGTCACCGCGCAGTGCATGGAATTGCAGTAGGCTCAGTTGATCGGCGCCCATAGGCTGCACTTCCTTTACGACCTGTACATGCTTTACTTTTTCCGGATTCATGCCACGAAACAGCGTTAGCCAATTTCTCCCCTTTTGCAGCATGAGCCGGCTAACCTGAACCCCATTAATCCAGATGCTAAGCCATTGCTCAGCATGGTCATAATCTGTTTCTACCTCGAGCTCAAGCTGGCTTCCTGTCGTATGCAGCTCTATGCCGCTGCCTGACCAAAACAATGTTAAGGGCGAGCGCTCTCCTGTCGTTCTCCCGTTAATGATTACATGCTCGAGCTCCGCAAGCGGCATCGTGATTAGCTTGTGCTGCTGAACCATTAGCGTATTCTCCTCTCCAGTGTATTTTCAGAATATACGGTGTTTAAGCGTCTACCTCTTGTCCAGCAATTGCTTGATCGCCTCTGCTACTGTTGGATATTGAAAGGAATATTCGTTCGCCAGCAGCTTCTCCGGCATGACGCGCTGGCCTTCAAGCAGCAGCAGGCTCATCTCTCCCAATGCCAGCTTCAGTACAGCACCAGGTACTGGAAAATAATGCGGCCTGTGCATTTGCGCAGCGATGGCTTGACCGAACTGCCCCATTGTTACAGGCTCGGGAGCTGTGAAATTGACAGCTCCTTGAATGGAAGGCGTCATCATACAGTGATAGGCGGCTCTAGCCGCATCTTCAACATGAATCCACGACAGCGGCTGCTCACCGCTGCCAAGCTTGCCGCCAACAAACAGCTTGTAGGGCAGCATCATTTTAGGAAAAGCCCCCTCATCAGCACCGAGTACAACACCCAGGCGCATTAGCACAGTTCGAATCCCGCTTTTCAGAGCTTCCTGCTCCCACTGATGCACGACGAGCGACAAAAAGTCTGTTGGCTCTACGACATCCTGCTCAGTAAATGTTCGGTCGCGTGAAATTCCGTAGTAGCCGACCGCGCTTGCATTAAGCAGAACAGATGGCGGCTGCTTCAAAGCCTTAATCATTCTTATTATCTCCTTCGTTGTGGCTAGCCTGCTTTCCAGCAGAGCGGCCTTGCGAGCAGCAGTCCAGCGGCCGCTGTTTAGCGATAATCCTGCCAAATTAATAATCGCATCCACCCCTTCCAGCTCCTGCTCCGGCTGATCGCCCTCATGCATCCAGCTAACATACGTGACACCTGGCTGCGGCAAAAGCCTCTCCGGTCGGCGTGTTAAAATATAAACCTGGCACCGCTGCTCCAGAAAGAGTTGGCACATCGCCTTTCCAATAAAGCCATTTCCGCCGGCAATTGCAATCTTCATAGCCTCACCTCCTGCAATCGTTTACGCTATCATTAGTATACCTTCCAGCATCTTGCTCTGACTATAGCAGAGCAGCCTTCAGAACGACATTGCATTTGCTTGAAAATGTTGAATTCGTTACTATGATAATATGAGTTGAGATGCTGGGCTTTCAGGATCTAGAAGATAGCACTAGGCTAGAAGACGAGGAGTGTGTATCATGTATATTCACTACACCAAGCAAAACCATTTTGAAACGTATGTGCTGGCGGAGCAAAACAGTGACACCTATATCGAGGTCGTGCCGCAGCGAGGGGCGATCATTAGCAAATATGTGCATCAAGGTCAGGACGTGTTCTATTTGGATGAGGAAACACTGGCGGATGCAAGCAAAAATATTCGCGGCGGCAACCCTGTGCTGTTCCCGATCAGCAGCTATTTGGAGAACGAAACCTATACCTATGAGGGGCAAGCGTATCAGCTAAAGCAGCACGGCTTTGCACGCAATCTTCCTGGCCGTGTCATCAATGTGCAAGCGGACGAGCATTCAGCCTCGATTGCTATAGAAATCGTACATAATGAAGAAACACTAATACGATACCCGTTTCAATTCAGGCTCGTCATGACCTATACGTTAAGCGAGCAGGGGTTGTCCGTGCATGCTGCCATCACTAATTTGGACAGCAAGACGATGCCATTTTACCAGGGATACCATCCATATTTTTATGTTGCAGATAAGGAAAAGCTGCTGCTAAATGTCCCATCTCAAAACTATCGTGATATGATTGCTGGCAGCGTTGTACAGGGCAGCTTTAATTTGCAGCAGCCGGAATCGAATGCGATTTACGAGCAGCTGCAAGCAAACCGCTGTGAAATGATCGATCAGACTAGACGGTTGAAGGTGGCGCTTGAATTTGACGAGGTGTACCAATATGTCGTGCTTTGGGCGTTAGAGGGCAAGCCTTTCATATGCATTGAGCCTTGGATGGCGCCAGTCAATGGCATGAATGTCGGTAAAGGCATTCAGCAGCTAGCCGCTGGCGAAACTCATAGCTCTACAGTTCGGATTGAAGCTGCGGCATTATAAGGCGGCAGGTATTAATGGCTGGTAAACGCAAATAGCTGGAACCGCCTCTGTTGACCTCAGCGTCCTATTCAATAGAGATAAGCTCAACTGAGACAGAAGGTTCCAGCTAATAACATATCGACGGTATGTTAATCCATTAACCTCATATAATTACGATGTGCTTATTTCATTTCGGGTTATTTTCCTCATCCAGGATGACGATCCTGCCCGTAATTACACCATTTTCGTCCTTGTGGAACAGCACCGCTTGATAGACTTTACCTTCACCGCTAACCGAGAGCCGTCTATCAGTAAAGCCAACCTGACCTTCTTCAAACAGGTTTTCAAGAAGGATTGTTGCGCTTCTATTCTCGTAAGTATAGACGATATTGCCTGAATCATCGTAGGTGACCTCTTTAATTGAATCCGCAATGGTCTCGCCGATTTCTTCGCCATTGCGGATTTTGGCCCGTAAAGAATCGATCCAGCTTTGCATTTCCATTTCCTCATCGCTTGGTTCCTCTGGCGTTGGGTTCAACAGCTTCTTCAAATACGACTCTGCTTTTTCCTCGTCCGCTTTAGCTGTAGCAAGCGGCAGATCAAATAATAGCGCTGCGCCAGCATAGTTTTCATTCACGTGGATTTCACCTGTTGCTGCATCGTATTTAAATGCTTCTTTGCTAAAAAAGGTTGAGCCGCTGCTGATCGCCAAGTATACGCCTCTGTCTGCGAACACTTCAACTTGATCACATTCAATCAGCCTGTACATTACGCCATCAATAACAGCCTCATTGTAAGCGCCGTTCATCGTAACAATATTGACCCTCCAAGGCTCCTGCCCTTTGATTAAAGGCGAGATAAAGAAGGGAACCTTGCCATACTCATCATCAGCAGTGCTTGGCATTGGCTCGCCGTCCTGTCTCATAATCGATACTACCGCATAGGTTCTGTCAGAATAAATTTCCTCTGAAGAATGTTCAAATGCACTAAGCCCTGCTCCCGACACAATGCCATGCAGCGTAAACCGATAGTCTCCAGAATTCTTTGACTGATTAATCTCAATTGCGTCCTTACTGTCAAATGCCTCCGCCAACAGCTGATCGCCGAAATGCTCGGCTACCTGCTTGGGACTAAACAGTTGAGTCGCAGCATAGGCAGATACAGACAATACAAGCAGCAATACCGCTGCCAGCAATCCTACAGAAAGCTTCCTTCTATATGCTTGTTTCATTTGGCTTCGCTCCTTTATTTTCTCGATAAGGCTATTATTCAACGTTTCATCGGGCTCAGCTTTGGAAGCCAAAGCTTGTCTCAGAATCTGCTCCAAATCGTCATTTTTCATGGGGAATCAACCTCCAATACCTGTCTCATTGTTTTGCGTGCTTTAAACAGTCTGCTCTTTACCGTTCCTGCAGGAATGCCAAGCGCCAAAGCTATCTCCTCTACCGTCATGTCTGCTGTGTAATACATATATAATGGCAGCTTGATTTTATCGTCCAATTGGCTGGCTGCGTTCTCGAGCATCGTTCGCAGCTCGAGCGACAGTACCGCTTCCTCCGGTGTCGCTTCACTTGCGAAAGAACCAGGCTTATTTGCAGCCTCGTCAAGCCCGGCAGTCGGGGCAATCCGTTGTCTCCAGGCAAGCTTGCGTCGATGATTTTGGTGAAGCCTGATTGCTATAGATATAAGAAATGCTTTAGGATTGCGGGACACATCCAGCTTGCGGCGCAGCTCCACAGCTTTAAGAAAAGTTTCCTGATACAAGTCATCCGTATCCTCTTTGTTCCCCGTCAATTGGTAGCAAAAACCGTAAATCGACTTGCCATGCAGCTTCACGAGCTCGATCAACTCATCAGTATTCACTTAACTTCTCCTTCCCGAATGGCCATTCATCTATATATTGTCATAACTGTCGGGCTGGTTCATCTTAATGGTCAAAAACGTTGAGTTGACCTTTAAAATAGAAAAAAGCGAGTGAATCACGCTTGAGCTTTGTGCTGCAAGCTGATTTCTTCGCTTTACTGGTGTTCCTTCATTTTAAATTTATCATCGACAATGCAAAGCTTGCTATTTTTGCTGCTCGCTATCAGCAAGCTTCTGCTGGGCAAGCCGAATCATTTCCTTAACCATCGAGCCTCCAATTTTGCCGCCAATATGACCCGCATCCTCTGTCGTAAGCTGACCATTGCCTGATGGCTTTAAAGGAACGCCTAGCTCCTTGGCAACCTCGTACTTCACATCATCCGGGCGCTGTGGATCTACTGCATAGCCTTCCTTTCTCATCACTTCCGCCTTAAACGCCTGCATGCTTTGCTCAACGGCTGGCACTGCGTATTTTCTCCGTCTTCTGGCCATTTCGTTCACTCCTACTTGCAATTTTCTTTTAAGATGCCCTTGCACATGCTGTTTCATGCTCTTTGCAAAAATTAAAATTGTTCAACGAAAAAAGGGATTCCATTTCAGAAAAGAATGTTGTATTATATATCTGAAAGATATATATCAATTAGATATAGGTGATTCGATGACAAAGTATAACCATACAACCTACGCTATTTTAGGCATCCTGACAACGGATTGTCGTTCAGGCTACTCGATCAAGCAGCTGATCGACCAAAGCTTGACCCATTTCTGGAAAATAAGCTACGGGCAAATTTACCCTACGCTAAAGCTACTGGTCGAAGACGGGCTGGCTACCATAACAACATCTGTTCAGCAAGGCAAGCCGGATCGCAATGAATATGAGTTGACCGAGAAAGGAAAGCAAACGCTGCGCCAATGGCTGGAGCAGCCAATTGAACAAATTCCTGTAGAGCGCAATGAGGTGCTGCTGAAGCTTTTTTTCGGCAGTCATCAGTCGAAGCAGCATTCTATCCAAATTGTCGAGGATTACAAGCAAAAGCTTGAGGCACGGCTGCAAACCTACCTTGGCATCGAGCAAACGATCAAGTCCTATCCGACTCAGCAGGAGGATGTAAAGTTTTGGCTGATAACATTGGATTATGGAAAGCGCACGACGGTGGCCGGGATTGAATGGTGCAGCCATACACTAGAGTCAATTCGAGATTGAGGTTTGATGACATTATAAGAAAGGAGAATTGCTTATGAGTTCATCCATTTTTAAAGGGCGCTACACGGTTGAAAATGATGAGGATCTAGTTGTATTTCTCATCGGCATGCGTATAAACAAGCGCTGGGCGCTGCATAAATGGCTGCCTGTCTTTTGGTCGATGCCCGGCATGATTCGCGAGCTTTATACGAATAAGGATAAGCTTGGCTTTAAGTCCACAGAGAGCTTCTTTGGCCTGCGTACAACGGTTATGATCCAGTATTGGCGCTCAACTGAGGATGTTATTGCTTATGCAAGGCAGGAAAAGCATTTGAAGGCTTGGCAGGATTTTAACAGAAAGCTTAAAGGGAATGATGCTGTTGCCGTCTACCATGAAACTTACGAGGTGAAGGCAGGGCAATATGAAGCGGTTTATGTCAATATGCCGCAATACGGTCTGGGCAAAGCATTAAAGCATATTCCTGTTAGTAAGGAAAGGCATTCTGCAAGCCAGCGTCTGAAGGCAGGAAAGAGCGAGAAGCGCAGCTCGTAATAGCTACAAGGAAAAAGCTGGCGAGGCCGCTAAGTCGCTTGCTTTTTCTTTTTTAAACAGGCATCTTTACTACTGCACATCATAGCTCAAGCCTCCAAACCGTCTCAAGCTCAGGTCTATGCTCTACTATCCCGATCACAGCGCGAGGTGAAGCTGTCAGCTTCCGAGAATAGATCACCTTATCTACATGGCAATTGTCACCGATTGTTATATGCTCACCTGCAATAACCTCTGCTTGCACATCATTGACCTCTATTTTACGGCCTCGCAGGCTGCCAAATCTGCCTCTCTTGCCACCCAACGAAAGCCAGCTTAAGAGCGATGTCCGATCGTTTTTAATGGTGATGCTTTGCTCGGCATAGATGTCTTCAACGCTGGCTCGTCCATGCTGCCATATAATGACTCTGCTAGCTTGCAATGCCCCGGTAATGCTCACCTTGCCTTTAGCTTCAAATAGATCAGTATTCACCCCATCGGCTGCAAAGGAGCCCGATACCACTATGTTGCGCGCCTGCACATACTGAATGCTGCTATGTCCATGGCAGCTCATCTGCTGCACTTGGCAAGCTCCGAGCACATAGCAAGAACCATAGCTCGTTAACCGCTCTGCTATGATCCCATTATTAAATTTGCCGTGCCCAAGAATGCGTAAGCTGCGGGCATGCAGCGTTTCCTGAAATACTTTGCTGCCGCTTATCGTCATGTTCTGCTCGCCTGCTAAACGTGTTTGATTCATGATAGATCAGCCTCATTTATTTTAATTAATATATATTTTAATTATTAAAATATATATTGCTACTTTAAGCTTCCACCTCCCTATCTGTCAACTGCTAGCTTAAATTTTGGGCAAATAAAAAAGCCAACCTGCGCAATTTGCAGATCAGCTTAATCGATTATCGTTGCCATCAGGCTATGAATTTGCTTGAAAACATCCAGCATTGCTTGCAGCTTCTCTTGAGGCAGTGCAGCAAAAATATCGTCTACTACCTTTTCTCCCTCAGCGGTTAGTGCGACCTGGACCACTCTGCGATCCACCTTGTGACGAATCCGATATACCAGCTGCTGCTCCTCCAGCTTGTCACACATTGAGGTAGCTGCACCCGCAGTAACCGAGAAACGCTCAGATATTTCTGTAATGCGCATACTGCCGCTTAGCTTCAAATCCATCAGCAGCATCACATGATTGGGGGATAATGGAGCATCCTCTGTCAAGCGCTCCATAAACCTTTTCGATTGATGCTGCACAGACCGCATTTCAGTAATTACATCAAGTATATTAACCTGCTGCTCCTGTTGCATGAAACAGCCTCCTCTTCGCTTCAGCTCAATAGCGCAACTCACTATTGACTAAACTATATAGAACAGCTGCTTCTATGTCAATGAACCGCCCCTTTGCCTGCAACACTTAAAGTGGCATCCATATGAAATGCCGCTCCGCTAAAGCACGATTAAACGGGTAACGGCTGCCCGCGATTTAAACATCGCTTCTACATAAGCTCGTTCATCAGCATCAATGAAAGCATGCTCGCGAAAAACGGCCAGCTGCGGCTGCTTCATAATAATATGCTCAATCAATTTCTGTGGCAAATGCTTTGCAAAGCAGGCAATAAACAAACCGCCTGCTACATAATAGAGGCGCTTGCCGTGCAACTCGCTCTCCTCAATCGACAGAGACAGCTCTAGCCCGAGCTCCAGCAACATTTGAATAAGCAGCTCCTCGGGCAGTTCATCCTGACTGCCTGCTTCCTTTTTCTCGATGGCAGCAACGCGAAGCAAGCGATAGCCGTAATCGATGTCGGCTCCAGTGTCAGCCTTAATTTTTAGCGCGGCGCGGCGAATCCGCTCCTTGCCAATATCGCAAATTGTATGGAAGCCTGCCTGCCAAGCATGCGACTGCGGCTTTATCTGCTCAGGCAGCTGCACCATGATGTAGGCTCGCCGACCATCGTCCTCCGCATTAAGCCGCATCACGGCATGGGCCGTAGTTGCTGAGCCAGAGAAGAAATCAAGCACAATATCGTCGGGGCCAACATTGGCAATGTTCATCATATAGGTAATAAGCGTGCTAGGCTTCGGCGTATCGAACACATTTTCCGGCATAAGCTCCTTTAGCTCATAGCGCGCCGACTTGTTGTCGCCTACTTTCTCTCTCGACCACCATGTATCCGGTGTTATACCTGCCTTTACTTCTGACAAAAACCTTTTCTGCATCGGTCTGCCCGTTCCATTCCTGCCAAATGTAATTCGGCCATCTGCCAGCAGTTCCTTGTACCTTTGCTCGCTCACAATCCACGCTCTGCCGGGCGGTGGATAAAATCGCTCACCCGTCGGCCCGATAATCGGATAATCGCCTCGCGGGCTGTATGTTCTTGCAGATAGATCGCTGGCACGCCACGGTCCGCGCGGATCATCATCAGGATTTCGGAAGGCGGCCAGTTGCTTTTCTCCTCTCGGCAATAGACCCGGCTGCCACGCTTCAATATTTTTCGCGAACATTAAAATATGCTCATGCGTTGCCGATACCGTCTTGGCATCGTTGGCAGGAGCATATTTTTTCTGCCAGACAATATGAGCGACAAAATTGGATGGGCCAAACAGCTCCTCCAGCAGCTTTTGCAAATTCGCCTGCTCATGATCGTCGATGCTTATGAACATCACTCCATCCTCACGCAATAGCTGGCGAGCCAGCTTAAGCCTGGCGTACATCATCGACAGCCATTCACTATGAAAGAACTGATCATTAAAAACATATTGCTTGCCGGTATTGTAAGGTGGATCAATATAGATCAACTTGATCCGGTTCCAGTAGGAGTGCTGCAGCAGCTTTAAAGCCTCCAAATTGTCCCCTTCAATATAAAGATTGCGCGTCTTGGCCCAATCCACACTGCCGGCCTTGTCTGGACGCAGTGTACTGCTAGTCGGCAGGCTCGCTTGAAGCAGCGCTTGCTTTTTGCCCGGCCAATTAAACTGATACCGTTCCATCGCTCCGTCCACGATTACGTCGGAAAGCTCTTGCTTTAACAAATCGAAATCAATCGCCTGTTTGATCTTGCCGTTGTCGGCAAGCTTCTCTGTCAGCACATGCGGAAACCATTGCCCGATGCGTGCAATGCTTGCCTGTGCTGAATGTTTAGCAGCCATCGCCAGCTTATTCATCCTCATCCCTCAACTTTTTCTTAATAAACTACAGAAATTCTAATATAATGAAACATTTGTATTTATTTTTCATTATACACGAATCTCTTTTTAGCGTAAAATCCAATACGCTAGGGATGAGGTGAGCAGGATGTCAGATCTAAGTAGTTTAATTGGCAAGCAGTTAAAGCTGATTCGCAAGCATCAAGGGCTTACACAGCAGCAGGTGGCTGACTGTATCGCCAACGCCAATGACAAAGAAGGCTTCAACAAATCGCGCGTTTCCAAAATCGAATCAGGCACGGAGAACATTACCCTCTCTACGCTTGAACTGATGATGAATGCATTAAACGTTACACCGTTTGAGCTATTTAACTTTCAAAAATATCAAAGCAGCGCAGAATACGAAAGTAAAAAGCTAATGATTGAAGCACATCGCTGGCTGCTGATGGAGCGTCCTATCAATGAAGTCAAATATATTGTCAACACAACAAACGATTTCATTAATACAATCGAGCAAAGAGATAATGATCCGCAAAGCTAAAAGCCACTCCTTTATAACGAGGAATGGCTTTTTGTTTTACCGATAAAGTCGTAATCCTTCTATAAAATCATCGGAAGTTTTTCTAAATAGAAACATTATTTAATATTTTTCATTATATACGAATCTCTTTTTAGCGCAAAATCCAATACGCTAGAAATGAGGTGAAATAGGATGTCGAACCTAAGCAAATTAATCGGCAAGCAGTTGAAGTTAATTCGCAAGCATCAAGGACTTACACAGCAGCAGGTGGCAGACCATATTGCCAACGCCAATGACAAGGAAGGCTTCAACAAATCGCGTGTTTCCAAAATCGAATCGGGCAAGGAAAATATAACGCTTTCTACATTAGAATTGATGATGAACGCCTTGAATGTTACTCCGTTCGAGCTGTTTAACTTTCAAAAATATCAAAACAGTACGGACTTTGAAAGCAAGAAGCTTATGATTGAAGCGCATCGCTGGCTGCTAATGGAGCGACCGATCAATGAAGTGAAATATATTATTAACACGACAAATGATTTCATTAATACAATCGAGCAAAAGAATAATGATTCACAAAGCTAAAAGCCACTCCTTGCAGATAAGGAATGGCTTTTAGCTTTATATACGTATGAAATGACAACTAGATTCTAGTAACGGTATAGCCTTTTTCTTTCAATAGTGTAACCAGGCCGTCTTTTCCAAGCATGTGAAGATAGCCCGCTACAACAAAGTAGGAATCCTTATTCTCATTGTTCAAGTAGCCTTCGATTTTTTCCATCATACCTGCGTGACGATTTTTCAAAAGCTTTTCGTAAAGCTCAGTATTCTGTTGTACTTCTGCCACCAGCTCTTCCAGGCCAGCGTCATCCCCTTGAATCCATAGCCCAGCCAAAACATCTAGTGTGGGCTCTGTTGAATCAGCTGTCTCAGCTACGCCGAAGATGCCATCCAACGCCTCATTTACTTGCAATTCTTGCAGCTCCTTGGAATAGCTGTCGAACACCTTAAGTTGAGAAGAATATGATTCCAGCTCTAAAATCGGCTTATTAGCCGCTAAAGCTCTGCTTAAATAATACATATCAATTCCGACGCCGCCCTGATAGCCCTCCGTAGTCGCTGCATAGTTAACCATATCTAAATATACTGCCCAAGGCTTGTAGGTATCATAGGCGTCGGTTGGCAGTCCCAGCTCCTGAAGGAAGGCTTGTACGCGCGCATAAGTATCTGCTGATACATGATCCTTTAGCGTTGTGCCATCCGCATAGGTTTGCAAGGCTGCAATTTCCGCTGCCGTTTGCTTATCTGGTACTTGAGCAATATTTATCTCTACTACAAGATGGTCTGAACTTTCGAATGCTTCTTCAATCTCATCGCGCAGCGGATACATTTTGGCGTCACCCAAATGAATGGAGCCTAGCAAATGCACAACAGCGCCATCCTTTTCCACTTTCCAAATGTAGCCTTTGCTAGCTTCCTTAACTAAGGTCACAGAACGTGCAGGACCGTTCCAGCCCACTTCATAACCAAGCGCTTCACTAATAAATCTGACAGGAACATACACAGTTCCATCTTGAACATTTGGTGCAGCAGTTAATTCAACTTCGATTCCATTAACGTAGCCAGTAGAGTTACCGACTTGGAACCCAAGCACTAGCCCATATTTTTCTGCCGCTACTGCGCTGTTTTCTTCATCCCATGTTACATCATAGCCGAGTGTTTCCAGCGTCGTGATCGCTGGAACAAACGTCGTTCCTTTAACGAGTACCGGCTGATGCTCGCCAAATTCTACTTGCTCCCCATTCAGCCACACTGTTACTGCATTGTTTGCTGCATTTTCTGCTTCTTTTGCCTGCACACCTGTTGCCAATGCAAAAATTAGCATCAGGGCAGCCAGCAACGATGTCCATTTCTTCATTTTTTCTCCTCTTTCTATATGTTAATTTTTGTTGCACACATATCTTCAAATATAGCAAAATCATCCCAAAAATAGTCTATTTGTCCTAGAATGCAGTTTTTATATCACAACTGTAAGGTTGAAGCTCCGAGCAGATGACATGACAAGATAAAACAGGCTGGTAACTCCTTAAGCGTTATACTGTTTATCTTCTTTTTTCATACGATAGATTATAGCTATTGAGTATACTATCATAAAAAGTATTATCCCTATAAAAGGAAACTGACCTTTAATACTTTGTGTCTCAACTATATTGTAGATAGCAAATGGAACTAACAAAACTATAGCTATTAAGTAAATAATTAGAATTATTTTTTCTGATTTTCTTACCCTTCGCATTTTACACCCCCATTGTATTAATCACCTGCACACCAGAGTTGGAGCAGCAATACCACTATAACCGATAAAGTAATTGGGGTGCATTTAAAGGCTAAATAGTTAGCTGCCGTTAATTAAATCAAAAAAACTGCATACAAGTTCCATAAAACATGTAAGATGTAGGAACTGGCTAAACTACTCGTTTTATACCTTACGATGGTAATAAACAAATCCCCGCAAAAGTAAAACAAAAAGTTATCATTATGCATAATAGCAAAAAGTAACGTCGTAAGAACAATGGCAGCTACCTTACCCTTTTTTATAAAAAGAAATTTATATAATACGCCTCTAAACAATATTTCTTCAAAAAGTGGTATTAATATAACTAATAAAAGTACAATCCATACTGAGGGTTGCCAGTCAGAATATTCGATATTTATTACATCTGAATTCATTAGTAAATGGACAACAAATGTAATGAAAAAAGCTACTCCCATATATATATAAGTTTTTACTTGTTTTAACGCTGCTAGATTAATTTCAGTAGCTACATACTTGAATGTCTTTGGAAAAATCAAAAATGATATTACGTATGCTAAAAATTGTGTTGTATACAATATCGTATAGTCATCCATTGAAAACCGGCTAACATGACTTCGTATCGCAACTAATAAGAATGGAAGCAAGATAGAAAAAAATACTATGGAAACTGCCAGTAAAACAATATTTCTCGTTCTCATATGCCTGTTGCACCTCTACGTATTACTGTTATGGTAATACGCCAAGTACTGCAATTCTCTTTTTCTCTTGCCAAAGCGCATACTGCAATCTACTCTTTTCAAGCTTAAATTCTAATCGCTTCAGCTCGTTGCTCGTAATTTCTAATTCTCTTACAGAGATGCTTCCGCTTGAAAGCAGCTTTTTGTCATCTCCTAGTTTGGCAGCAAGCAGCGTATGCTCATTCTCCAACTCTTTCATGGTCTGCTTGATGTTCTTTTGCTCGGATTGTAAAGAATCAACCTTTTGTTCCAGCCACTGGTCGATGATCGCTTTCTTTTCAGTTTCCACCACGACTACAGTATGTAGATAGTCTTCAAGCGGCTGGTCATTTGTTTTTGTCTTGGCAGCCTCTAGTCTTGACTTGACATAATTTATTGTTTCTTCTGCTTTGATATGATCAATCTGCTTCATAATATCAATTTTAGTTTCTTCATAGCTATTCGTTTGTTTCATAGCTTCTACAGTTGGCAGAATGACTGTATCCTCATTGTTTATTCCTAGAATCTGCTTAAATAGCTTCATTTTTTCAAGTAATTGCAACTCGAGAGAATCTCGATTACGCTTATACAGATCAACTGATTGATTAGCTTGATCAACCTCTTTTTTTGTAGCTAATCCATACCTATAAAGCTTCTCTGTATCTTTAGCAGCAGCTCCAGCTGTTTGAATTTCAAATTCGGCCGATTGAATATCGATTTGAAGCTCGATAATCTCGTAATAGCTTTGAATCGCATAAAGCTGTGCCAACAGCTCGAGCTTTTCTTTTTCCAACCTGGATAGCTTCAAATTATAGTTGCTATTGCGAATTTCTTCATCAAGCGTATTCATCTGCATGCTCCATTGCTGAACTCCTAACGTGTACTGGTATTCAGCTTGAGCTTCCAGCATGCTGTTCATCGATGCGTTAATCATTGCCTGAATCATTAAAACCGAATCAGTTTCCTGCTTCTCCTGATCCGTTAGGCTGTCATAGTCTGGTACCAGCTTGCGAAGCTCCTCTATAGTAGTGGGCAGTTTATTTACAATGGGCCTGCTATATTCCCCTTGCTTTTTACGTTGTTCCTCTGAATATCGCAGTTGAGCCGCATCTAGCTGAAGCTGCAGGTTTTGCTGTTGAACGGACATATAATTTTTTGCTGCCAGCTCCAACATTTTCTCTCTCGTTAAAGAGATCGTTTCGCCTTTCTTCGTATCTGCAGAAGCAGCGGTAAGAGTGGGGAGCTGCAGCATAAATAACAGCAGCACAATACATCCGAATGCATATACGTTACGCATGTGTCCTCCCCCCTTAATCCCGTAAATTGATTTTTTCCAGCAAGTAATGAATAATCTTTTTAGAATCTTTTATAACGTAAGCCTCCGCCGTCATACCAACGCGTATTTCTCCACTCTCTCCCTTACGGTTAACAAGCGGTTGATTAGCAATCGATGCCTCTATTGTATAGTAGCTTCTTCCGTCCTGCTGTACGATCGAGTCCGTACTGATAGAATTCACGATGCCCGTTAAGGAACCGAAGCTTTGTTTCGGAAACGCATGAAAGTTCATATCAACCTTTTGACCTACAGCAATTTGACCAATTTCATGGTTTGGTACGGCAATGCTCATTTTATACATTGATTCGTTTACTGGAATAATAGAAAAAAGTGGCTCGCCAGGTTGAACAATATCACCCTTGTTTATTTCTTTTGTCATGTGAACCATTCCCGAAATCGGTGCACGGATGCTTTGTTTATCAATAGCCAGCTCTAACTGATCCACTTGATCACGCAGCGACTGAATCGACTTTTCCTTCTCTTCAATTGCAGCCTCAATTTGAACGATACGATCGAGCTTAAACTTTTCCAATTCTATCGATGATTTCTGGCGAATACTGTCACTTTGTTGCAGTAAGCTTTCGTATTGATCACGAAGCTTTTCCTCCTCTAGCTGTAAGGACTCCTGCTCCAAAACTACTGAAGATTGCTTATTCTCAAGCTGCTCTAACAGCCGGCGCGCCTCTTTTAATTTGTTTTCATATTCGGTGATCTGAGCCTGAACCGCTAAAAGCGTTTCTTGTTGAAATTGAATAAGCTGCAGTTTGGATGCTTCAAGCTGTGCCTGCTCTGCTTCGAGTTGTGACTTGGGAACAAAGCGCTCGCCCAAAGCAGTTGATTGTGCCACTTTTTTTTCACTCTTACTAATAGAAGCCTTAAATTCATTTACCGAAAGCATGTACTTGTTAAATCGCTCAGTTCTTAACAAATCATCCTCTGGAAGCTTGTTCATTTCTTGTTCAATAGACTGCTTTAACAGCAGCTCACCAGCTATCTCTTGTTCCAATTCTTTTATTTGTCGCGTATACTCAGCTATTGCTTCATTGTTTTTTTGACTTGCTGCACGCTGATTCAGCACATTTCCTTCCTTTGCATGTAACGACTCACCCTTCGCTTGCTCCATCTGCTTGATGCTTGCTTCAAAATCGAGCTCTTTCTGGGAAAACTCCAACAAATATTGCTCAACCAAATGATAATAAACAGTCTCTTCTTCAAGCTCTTTACTGAATAAATTGTTATGATCGTTTACGCTATCTCTATAGCGCTTTAGAAATTCAGCGTCTTGTTCAAATGTTTTAAGTTCTTCTTGCTTGGTTAATAAATCTAGCTGAAGGCTGTCATGCTCGAGTGTCATAAGAAGATCTTCTTCTTCCACCCATTGACCTTCTTTCACATGCAGCGACTCAATTGTTCCAAGTACAGAGGTCTGAATACTGCTTACCTTTTCATTGGGTCGGACAATCCCCGATGCTTTGGCTACTTCGTCTATTTCACCAATAAATGCCCATGTTAAGCCAGCCCCAAGCAATAGTACTAGAATCGCAATAAAGGTTGTGATCGCTGGATGTGTGCGAGCTTCAAGAATCTCTCTGCTATCTGTCATTTCTGACATTTCTCGAATGATAGCTCTCATTAAACTCCACCTACCCCTACTGCAACATTCGTGTCGGCATAATTATTCTCCAGTCCTGGCAGCTGGTCCTTCCATAACTCGAAGTACTTCCCTCTTGCTGCCAGAAGCTGCTCGTGTGTGCCCTGCTCCAATATTTGACCTTGCTCCAGCACATAAATGCGATCACAACGCATAATGGTGCTAAGACGGTGCGCAATTATAATCGTCGTTAGATTTTCAAAATTGTTTATCGTTTCCGATACTGCTTTTTCCGTAATGGAATCTAAATTACTCGTTGCCTCGTCCATTATTAGAATATCGGGATTTTTTAGAATAGCACGTGCAATCGCCAGCCGCTGCTTCTGACCACCTGAAATATTGGTTGCGTTCTCCTCCAGCAACGTCTGATAGCGAAGCGGAAAGCTATTAATAAAATCATGCGCTTGTGCCATTTTGCAAGCTTCAATAAGATGCTCAAGATCAACAGAATCGTCCACCCCAAGACGAAGATTATCCTCAATCGTACCGCTGAAAAAAAATGTATCCTGCGGGATATACGCAATCCGCTCTCGCAATGCGTCCAGGTGAATGTCCCGAATATTATAGTCATGAATTAATATTTCTCCCTTTTCATGCTGATAAAATTGCATGAGCAGCTTAATCAAGGTTGTTTTGCCAGAGCCGCTTTCTCCTACGAATGCTATTTTTTCTCCTTGACGAATCGTCATGGTAATTCCTTGTAATGTCAAAGCTCGTGTCCCGTAGCGAAAATCAACATGCTGCAGCACAATATCGCCTTTTAGACTGGCAGGCTGCAGTTTTTTGTCCTCTTGCTCGCTTTTTTCCGTTTCCAAATCCAATATTTCTCCCAGCCTGTCAGCGGCCACCACTGCTGTTTGCAAGGTAGGCTGTAAATTAATAAGATTTTGAATAGGCTCGAGAAAATAAGCAAGCAAGGCATTGTATGTAATAAGCTGCCCCATCGACATATTGCCCTTCATGACTTGCACGGCGCCAACCCATAATATAACGACTCCGCCTACAGATTGCACAAGTCCCTTCAACGATCCCTGCACATTGTTGAATATGCCGAATTTAAACACTGATTTGAGAAAGCTGACAAATTTGCGTTCCGTTTCAAAGTTGGCCTTGGATTCGGCATGGTAGGCTTTTACAGTCTCAATGCCGTCGATAGATTCGACAATGTATGAGGTCAGCTGCGCATTTTTTTCCATTTGTTCACGATTGAGGCGGTCAAACGGCTTATGGAACCCCCAAACCAATGCGATGTACAATGGAACGAGTAATACGGTGACACCGAATAGCATCGCACTTTGCGAATAGAGAATAGCACCGCCTGCAATCACCATTAAAATATCAATCATAATCGTCAATGTCGCACTGGAAATAGCGTCTCTCACCTTGGAGGCGTCCATTAAACGGGAAATAATTTCTCCCGTTTTGCGCGCACCAAAAAAGCTCATAGGGAGCTTTAAGACGTGATGGTAATAGCCGAGAATGAGCGAAATGTCCAGCTTTTGGCTTAGAAAAATAAGAAGATGCGAACGGAAAGCGTCGAGCAGCACTTTGAATAGATACAGTACAATAATGCCGATGGAGAGAATATGAAGCGTTTTCTCCAAGCCATACGGCAAAATTTCATCCAACAAAAATTGAAAATAAAAGGCGCCTAAAATACCTAAAATCGTATACAGCAAGGAAGCCAAAAATATTCCAAAAATCATCCGTTTTTGCGGCAACAGCAAGCCGAAGAAACGCGCAAACAGCCCCTTTGTCTCGTCTCCTTTGCGAAACTGAGGGGTTGGCACCATAAGAATAAGCACACCCGTCCAAATTTGAAAAAAATCTTCGGGTGTATATTTAACAAGCCCTTTAGCAGGATCGGCTACAAGGACTTCTTTTTTCGATATTTTATGAATCACAACATAGTGCAGCAATGTGCCATCGATTACAACATGGGCGATAGCGGGCAAAGGAAATTCGCTGAAAAAAGCTTCCTGATCACCTTTAACGCCTTTCGCCGTAAACCCTAGCCGCTCCGCTGCTTTGACCAAGCCATAAGCATTCGTGCCTTGCTTATCTGTCCCTGCTATTTCTCTTATTTTAGATATTGGATATTTTAAGCCATGCTGTCGAGATATGGTGGCAAGACAGGCTGCTCCGCAGTCTTTAATGTCATGTTGTTTGATGCAGTGGTATTTTTTGAAATAAATAATCATAGTTTAACCCCTTGATTGGTACGACACATTCTTATAATACATGATCTTGATCTATTTATTTAATCTAAAGGAGAACAACAAAAGAGCGATTCCTACAACAAATAAAAACAACTGATAGAATTCTAATATATCAATTAAGGCAAAAATAATGAAACCAAAACCCAATGCTGTAAGCAAAATGGATTTTAGACTAACACGACTGCCCATTGTATTTTTCATCTTTACACCGTCCTCTTTAACTACATCTATGTATTTTTCAATCTCATTTATCATAAAAACCATGGTCCATCCGACAAAAAAACAAACTAGCTCCAATACACCTAAATATGGAATAAATGAAATAACAACCAGTGTACTTCCGACAATTGCAATATAAAATCCTTTTTCAACTTTTTTGAAATTCCGTTTATAATCTATCATTATCACTACTCCTTGAAAAAGTGAAGGGAAATATTCCCCTCCACTTTTAGATTTAAAACATTAACCCTATGCCGGCACTTGCTCCACCAGTTACTGCACCTGCTACTGCACCTCTTGTTCCAAAATAAGCAGCTCCTGCCATTGCACCTGCCACAGCCCCACCAGGTCCAGCCGTTGCCCCTATAAGTGCTCCCATAGCAGCGCCAACAACTAACCCTCTAGCTCCTCCAACTACTGCTCCAATTACAACATCAGAAACCCATCCTCCGCCCTCAACATTTTGAAGGCTATTTTCAGAAATTTCTGTAAAATATGAACGATTAATCACTAGCTCCATAAACTTCGCCTCCATTCTTACTTCCAAATTTGTTTCACAATACTGCTTGCTGCCCCAAATACTGCCCCGCCAATGCCGCCAACAATAGCACCTGCGGTTCCTGCACCTACAGTACCGATAACAGGTAATACCACTGTTCCTGCTCCTGCAAATGTTAATCCTGTAGACACAGCGCCACTTGCTCCACCGATCAAGGCTGAAGTGCCAACTTTTCCCCAATCAATACCACCATGTAACTGAAAAAGTTCTTGTTCATTCATTTCGTAAAAGATTGATGATGAATTCACAATTAAACCACTATTCATTTTTTTCACCCCCTTTCAAACTATATTAGGGTTAATAGATACGTATAAATCAATGATTGGCGATGCTCCAGATTCAATTTCCATGTCATTTACATTTACACTATATACTGTACTTATTTGATTTAATTTATTTTTGTTAATATAATCTAATAACTCATTGTATGCATTTTCTACCCTCAGAGGATCACCAACATATCTTGTATATAAAGCATTGTGTAATAAAAATTTCTGTTTGAATTGATAAGGTGACTGTAATTCTATTGGGTGACTAACTGGAACCAAAAATTCGATATCTAGAAATTCGGATCCCTCTATTCTATCAACTCCATGTGTTGTTGATATCATAGGACCAGACTTTACAGCCCCTCTATTCTTTAAATTTTGCATAAATTGTATTACTCGATTATGAATTTCAGAAACATTTAACTTCTCTCTAAATGATGCTACATTTTTATACTCAAGATTTTTTCCTTCTTCAATCACTAATTCAAATTTCATTCCAACCTCCTTTAATTATTTGAGATTAATTGAATGTAAATTAACATTTGGTAATATTTAAGTTACTATAGGCAAATAGTATTGTATATATACCAAATTGGGTACAACAAGTCGGTAAGGTGAACATAGAGCACGAGTATAGAATATAATCAAAATATTATCAGGACAGCCAGTATGCTTCTCAACAAGGATCCCCCTTTCCTCTATTAGATATTTCATACCCAATTAACAAATGTCTAATCTATTGATATCGGTACAATTTATTTATTAGTAAAAGCCCAAATGGAGAGATTTATTATCGACTTTTCATAACGCAAATCAAAATCTAAGAGGTAATAAACTTCCTTATAAATTGTCCCTTATCAGAAACTCTCGTCTTACGATAAATCCTTTTGATCATAGTCCTAACCGTTCCTTCTGCTATCCCCAACTCACTTGCTATTCTTAACGCACTATAGTTGTTAAGCCACATATATCCAACTTCTTTTTCTCGCGGAGAAAGCCGATAACTTTCAAATTGTTCGTAAATCATTTGTCGCTGATCATATGTGTTTAATTCTTCTTCAATACGTTTATGTGTTAAAGCGAATAGGGATGCCATTAATAAATGATCGTCCTTAACCGAACACGACATATCCAAATAGCCTATAATTTCACCGTTTTGCCGTACTGGGGCACAAAAACAGTTCCATTGCTTAAATACGCTCAGATCATGTTCAGCTCCACTTAAAAACACCCAACCCTTTAATGCAATAGAAATATTAATCGCATTAACTCCTGCATTTTGAATGGTGAAGATGGAGCCTTCTCCTAAATTTGTTGCTCTATTTAAGGTCTGGACAAGCTTTTGAGAGCCAAATACTGATAACGCGATCCCCTCTGTTGTCGTCAAAATAAATAGAATGGATTTATAGGTATCAGAAAGCGTGTCTTCACAGTGCTTTTGGACTACTTTTCTTAGTAACTCGTAGCTTGCATATAGTTGTTTTAGTTGCTTCTCACTTACTCTTTGTCTCAAATAAGATTGCACATAGTAATCTTGACTTGCTTCTCGTTGCAACTCCCATTTCTTCAACAGTTTATTATCTAAAGATTGCAATGTCTTCCAAGGCTGTTTCAGCTTTTCCGTTTCAAGTCTAAACGTTAAAGTCACAGCATCTTTCAACTCCTTTTGTCTACTTCTTGATTTCTAGTGTTAACATTTAAATATGTTAGCGACAACTTGTTAATATATGGAACAGATTCCTGCATCCCTAATATAACAGATTCCTCATAAAAATAGTTATTTTTTCCTAGAAACCCATTCTAACGTCCTAACCGTATGGTTGTTTCCCTACTTTCCTCAACTTCTCGAAACCGTATTTAGTGTTTAGCTTGCAAACATTCAATCAGCTTACTTTTTTGAATACGAAAACTATTAAGGAAACAACAAAAATCAGGAATGCCTCACCTTGCTTCGAAACAGCAATATTGCAATATCAAGAATCAAAACTACAACAACTAAAATATAAAAATATGGAATCTTCATACGGAATATTTCCACAACTAAAAACACTATAATCAATAAAAATTTCAAGAAGCTTACGGAGTTATGAAAACCTTCAAGTACACTACTACTATTTTGACCATTGGACTTCATTACTAATTCACCGCCATTAAATATAGAATATACTAAGAAATTCAGATTATAGAGCCACACAAAAAAGAGCCATGGCGAGATAGAATATTCCAGTAAAAAATCAATGACTAAAATAATGCTCATTATAACAATAGACAATAACCACCATTTTGAATGTTTGTTAATAAACATTTAGAGTATCCCTCCTACTATAATCATAATTTTTCTAAACGCTAAGGTCACAGCATCTCTCAGCTCCTCGGATCTACTTATTAATTTCAAGCATTAACATTTGACTATGCTCAGGATGAACCACTAATATATGGAACATATTCCTATATTAGAGTATAGCAGATGCACCATAAAATAGTTATTTTTTCCTAGAAATCGATTTGAGTATGCAAACTTTATGATCGTTTCAGTTAAATTCCTTTGACCGACCGTAGAATGACTGTATAACTCTCACCCCACCCCCTATCGCGATTGCAGCAATTGCAAAAACAAGCAGGAGCAGAAAATAAGCTGCTGATTCTTGTTCCTTAATAACCCTGGACAAAAGAATCGTTGTTAAATTAAAAGAACTATGCGCTAGAATGGACGTCAAGAGACTGTTGGTACGATTTGCTAACCACATAAACAGTAGTGCCAACAAAAACGTATACATAATTTGCAGAGGATTAATATGGATGATTGCAAATATAGTTGCTTGCAAAAAAATAGCCGCCGTATTAGAATAACTATTTCTCAGTGACTGATAGATCAAGCCACGGAATAATATCTCCTCCATTATTGGAGCTAAATTATTTCCGACCATGCTTTCCGCTTGCTTTTCATTCATACGCCTCCATTTCCATCCTAAAATATAGCAAAATCATCTTAAAAAAGTAGCCGATTTTCCTAAGATGCGGTTTTAATATCTTTGGCGTGCACTATTGACAACCGAGCTACTACGTGATACTTTATAGCTGTAGTAAGTAATACTTCATACCAGTGATACAGAATAGCAAAGGGTGATTGTGTTGGAAAATTTAACGGAAATGCTGAAAGGGGTGCTTGAGGGCTGCGTCCTTGAAATTATAAGCCGCAATGAAACCTACGGCTACGAGATCACGCGGCAGCTGAATGCTCTCGGCTTCACAGATGTTGTGGAAGGAACCGTGTACACTATCTTGATTCGACTTGAAAAAAACAAGCTGGTGGAAGTGAACAAAAAGCCCTCTGATATGGGGCCGCCGCGAAAGTTTTTTGCGCTTAATGACGCAGGGCGCGAGGAGCTGCGCAGGTTCTGGGAAAAATGGGGATTCGTCTCATCCAAAATTAACGAGTTAAAGGAGAAAAAACAATGAATTTTTGGGAGAAAATCACTGGCAGTGACATGAAAAAGGAATTCAAAGCATTTGAAGCGCGAGTCAAAAAGCTGCCAGCCGATTATCAAGCGGCATGGGAAGAAATTAATTCCTACCTTTGGCAGCACTCCGATTTCACGGGCCGCAATCTGATGCCAATTTTAGACGGTGTGCTTGGTCTGCTTGAAGAAACAGCGGCGGACGGTCAAAGTGTCCAGGAGGTTTTGGGCGATGATATTAAAGGCTTCTGTTCAGCGCTGGCTGGCGAAGAAGGAGCAAAGTCTATTCGCGACAAATGGCGCGAGCAACTCAACAATAATGTTGCTAAAAAATTAGGCAAATAGGAGGATAGTTTGAAAGAATGCTAAAGTAACTGCTGAGAAAAAAGTGGGCATAACAAAATAAGCCTACTAAAAGTGGCTTTTAAAAAATTTTCGTTATATGGAGGTTCACATTTTAATGGGCATGTGGGGT
>NZ_BOSE01000009.1 GCF_018403185.1 Paenibacillus montaniterrae | reverse complement strand
GTACGCCGTTTTGCAACACTTATTTCTGAATTTTGGCCGTCGCAGCTTGCTATGTATTGGTGGCCCGTTTATTCAAGGAAAGATTCTCACCATTACCAGTTAATCTCGTGAACTGCATAAGTCATGTATAATTGTCGGAATAGGTGTAATATAACAAATATTCATTTATATACCAAGTTGATCAATATAAAATTAACACTATTAATTAATCTATTATTGATCTACCTAAGTAACAGAGACTACTTCATTTTAAGCAAGTCGAACCATTACAGGTTCCATGTAACTATCCAAAAATTCTTCAGTAATTCCCTTTAACTTACGGCGTTTAAACAAAAAATACATTTCTTCTACAGCGCTATATGGAAAAAATCTAACATTAAGTGATTGAAACTGTGGGCGAGCAGCTTCTTTAAACACTTTTTCTCGATCCTCATCTGCCGCGACGATAACATATCTAGTTGGAAACGGTGGCAAAACTTCAAGAAGTGCATCTTGAAGTCCTTTCATTCGTGTTAGACCACTCGTTACCCCTGTACTATGTTCTACTTCCATTACTGCTGGCATCAACTTTCCATTTTTAAACCAAATACAATCAATCAATAAAGCTGCTTTTTGAGCATTGTGAAAAGGTGAAATAAAGTTTTGCTCTTTACTTAAAGAACTAATTACACCCTCCATTTCCCCAATTTTCTTATCCTTATATACAATTCCTTTATCATTTTGTGCTATCCAAGTTTTAAACCCTAGATGTTGACCTATTTCTATTAATGCAACTTGCATTTGGCTATGTCTTCGTTTAATTTCAATATCTAAGGAAGGTAATTGTAATTCTTCAGGAAGAACCAGCGAATCATAAATGACTTCGCTGTTCGGAACCTCCGAAATAACCATATTGACTTTTGCTTCTACCAAGACATTCGGTGCATGAGGGTTTTCAGGGCACCACATTAAATGTTTATGCCCCTTTTTGATTTTCGTATTAGAACTAATACTTTCAATTCGACCAGGATAGCAGTAATAAAATTGTGGTGTATGCGCCAGTAGTGTTTCAAGTACAGAGCGTGTATTGTAACTGCCACCAAAAATTCGGTCTACGTTAATTGGATGATTCGGAAACAATGCATTTGCTAAACGCCATATCATCTGGACTGAAATTGATTCATCTTTTGCGCTATTCCATGTTTCGCCCTTGTTTGGGCGTATTCTTTTAATCCAAATTGGTCCTTCTGGCTTAACTACATTCACAATCTTAATTTGGGTTGGCGTCTTACTATGAATGTAATTATATATTTGATTTTTTGGTAACAAACCAATTTCATGAACAAGATTGGCTGCGGTTAATTTATTCATCATTATTCACCTTCAAGAAGTCTAAAATCGTTTTTGCAATTCCTTTAGACGCTTCGTAAGGAACCCCATTACCTATAGTTTTGAATGCGTCTGACAACGTTA
Source organism: Paenibacillus montaniterrae (assembly GCF_018403185.1). GTDB lineage: Bacteria > Bacillota > Bacilli > Paenibacillales > Paenibacillaceae > Pristimantibacillus > Pristimantibacillus montaniterrae. The sequence goes on along the minus strand of NZ_BOSE01000009.1, from coordinate 246,117 downwards.
TGTTTGGAGGCAACTCAAATTCTTTGGGTAAGCTTTGAAGTGATAATGCTTCCGCTACTGACAAACGCCTTGCTTTATACGGATGCAAATGAACCTCATTATTACCATAGGCTACAGTTGGTGATGGTCTCCATCGATGTAGTCGTTTGTATGATTTTTTCGAATCATCGCCCTCAGGAATTACTTGAAACTTAGCCAACCCAGCTCTAGGTGTAAAGTATTGGTGAGCGTTTGGATGATTTAATACATCATTTTTCTTAAACCAATATTCAACCGTCAACTTTTCCTCAATACCATTTGGTTTATTACGGTTACCATCTTCCTCAAAGGGTTCCATCCCAGGCCAAGGCATTGCAATAATGTCCTGAATACAATGTGTAATATACTTTTCCCATGGAAATATCTCCTTTAATGAATGGGTTGCCTCGATGCCTAAGCCATGCAAAATACTTTTTTGAAAGCCAATCAAAATAATTCGTTCCCTTTGTTGAGGTGCACCATACTCGATTGAATTAATTAAACGTTCTGTAGTAACATAGTCATTACAATGCAATTTTTCTTTCATAGTTTCATAAAACTCTCGGTGCTTCTTTGTTCGCCATAAACCCTTTACATTTTCAAACAAAAAGAAGTCTGGTCTTTGTTTACAAATTAATTCTATATAAGTTGCCGATAACTTCCCGTTTTCACCTTCATGTCCTCGATTCTTGCCTCCTATGGAAAAATCAGGACATGGAGGACCACCAATAAAACCAACTAGTTTATTATCACTTTTTACCATAGAAACTAAATTTAAAATCTTTTGACTCTCGTCTGGATTTTCAAATTCAGAGATATCACCTAAATGATAACCATATTTAGGTGCGGGCATTCCCATGACCTTACGTGAATGTTTATATGCATCAAGAAAGGGACGATGATATTCATTTACAAACGCTACGTCATACCCCGCAGCTTCAAATCCTAAATCTAAAAAACCCGCTCCAGAGAAGAACGAGAAGATTACCGGTGTATTCTTCATTATGTTATAACCCGCCTCAAGCTTAATTTCTACATCTAATATTATGTTCGGCATTTTGTTCGTCTTTCCTTCTCGAGATAACTTAATTTGTAGTAGAAAATCAGAATAAGTTTAGTTAAGCACTTTACAAAACCAATGTTATCTAGTGAAATAATGGACCATTATTAATGGATCCTCGTGTTCCAAATAATTCGCCACTTGGGGCGATATGAGTTCTATTATACATAAATATGTTCTTAAAGTGTTTCATAGTGATAATTTGCCTATCTCCTTAAAATTAAAATCATTTTACCTATTGTTCCGATAGTTTGAACTGTTTATTTCAGTATTGTACATTGCGTCAATTGAAAACTCCTACCGAAAAGTTTTTTGCTATTATATTACCTGACGATAATTAGGCAAGCTTTTTATATCTTAAAGCATCCATGAGATAATTCGTTGTCTGTCATTCTGGTGTTAATCGAGTCATAGAGCCTATACATAAGGTTCGAAAAGCCAATCTTTATCTAGGGAAAAGAATCTTCATCGACCGAAATTCAACTCAATATTGATTTTATGGATACTAATCATTGAATTATTATAATTATTTTCACTTCAAAATCTATAGAACTATTAAGCAATACCGAATAAAAAAATAATTGTTGACTCTGTTCCTCTTTTTTTTGATTCAATGCATGTTTTATGGTTGCACACAAACTCAAAAAAACACACCAGAATTAAAGATTTTTATAAGTATTTACTTAAAATAAAAATGGCTTTAGAGATATTTGAAATGGTGAGGATAATGTAAGGTTTGGAATTATCTAAAACTAGTTATAAATGATTTTACAGACCAATTATAATTTATTGCAAATCAAGAGAAAGTACTCTCCCACAGATATATTTAATTAGTGAAGTGTTAGGTAACGATAGTAGTATCGAGGATTCTAAAAACTACTTCTTTACAAGATAATAATGAATCGTATAAACTCTCCACTTCCATCGATGTATTCGCAACAGTATAGTACTGAATGACTTTGTGGAAATGTAGTATCATATTACAATGATCTCATTCGAGCGCATTTAAAGGAAAAAGATGCTGTCCGTAGCATAGAGACAGCATCTTTTTCCAAGCCCGCAATCTTAATATAAATTAACATAATACATTTTATAGAAAATCAAATATTTCTTATCAATTCATCTTTCCAAAATGTTCTAAGATTGCCTCGCCAATACTTTTTGCTAATAATGGAGGTACTGCGTTTCCAATTTGCCTGTACTGGGCATTACGTCCACCAAAGAATTGATAATCTGATGGAAATGTTTGAATTAATGCTGCTTCATACGGTGTAAAGGTCCTTGGTTGATCAGGATGTATAAATTTTAGACCATCTTTCTCCATATGGGATAATATGGTATTTGAAGGCTTATTCCAAGAATGTCTAACATAGGTATCCACATGTTTAGTTCGATCATAAGGATAAAGCTCGTTAAGAAAATGATCGAATAGTGCTGAGCTAGGATTCATAAATTGTGCTGAAGACGATCCTTGCTGCATTAGCGAAAATATAACTACATCCCTAATGTTATGTGCTCTTGGAGTATGTGCTGCATTGTCTAACAAATGACTGTTTACATATTTCTCAACGAGATTATTATAACCTCGTAAAAACTCTTCTAAATATAACATTTTTTTATATTTCCTGCGTATCAATCCCGGTAAACATGTATCAAAATACTGCAATATGTTGTAAAACTCTTCCGAATTAACTTCCGGTCGGTCTCTATATGATTCCCTCAAAGTTCTTAAACTACCAGCAAAAGCATTTAGGCTTCTATCAAAATATTGCGTAATAATTTTCATTTTGATTAGAGAATTCATTTTACTTACGCTAATTTCAGGAAGTACGATAGGAAGATTTCCAATCGCATGTTTCAATGTTTTAGGACTCCGGTTTTTAGATAGAACTGGTACAGGATTAGCTCTATTTTGTTTGTTCGCAATAATGATTACCCTTTTTCTATGTTGAGGAACTCCAAAGTTCACTGCATTTAATACCTGATATCGCCTTACAAAATCTCCCTCTATTTGAGTTGAATATCCTAAAGACTCTAATTCATCACATATAACTTCAATTGCAATTTGCTGTTTGTGCGATAACTCTGTATCTAATTGCTTAGATATTATACCTTCAACGTTTTCAAAAACTACTATTCTTGGTCTAATACGTCCAACTAAATCAAAAAAATGCCTAAAAAGAGTATTTCTCGGATCTGACTTAAGAGCTTTTCTCATTTCTGGCTTTCCAGATCTCGAAGGTCCAGCGAGTGAATACGTTTGACAAGGAGGTCCTCCTATAATTACATCAACGTCTCGGCATTCTGTTATTATTCTATTTTTAATCTCATCCTTCGTTATATCGCCTTCAATTACTCTTTCTTCTCCTAAGTGTTTGCGTAACGTATTACATGCATCTGCATCCATTTCAACTGCCCTTAAAACTTCAAAATGTAATTCACCTCGACGGGCCAACTGAAACCCCGTTGAAAAACCCCCTCCACCAGCAAATAAATCTAACACTGTATAAGCCATGTACATCTTCCTCGACAATTTTCGATATCCCTAATTATAGCGCATTAAAAGACACTCTATAAATCTATTTTTTTTGTATGCTGATGAGTTACTAGCTTTTCAAACGCACTAGCAACTTTTTTTACTTCTTGACCTGTCAACAAAACAGCTAACTCATGGTTATTGAAGAATCCTCTTCTAGATATATTTGACGAACCAATTATCGCACGTTCTCGATCTACAACAATCATTTTTGCATGCAGATCATATCCATCTGGATGAGTAAAATCATATAGCATAAAATTGAGATATTTCCTATAAAATGACCTTAACATATCTTGAGCTGCAGGATGATGATTTTGATATTGATTGACTAATATCCTAACATCAACACCCCTTGATAAAGGAACGTCGATTAACTCAAATACATCAGAAGCTCCAGTGCTGATATTATAGGCACCGATCATGATTTCATATTTCGCGTTTTGAATAAGTTCTTCTAAATTCGCTTTGATTGATTCGACGCCGCTCCCCATCCAACCTAAACCCGTAGCTAATATTTTTATTTCCATCGTTTAAGGTAAATTCTCCATTAATAAATTTCTATCTAGTAGCATATTCCTGTTCTCACATGAAGTTTCCGATACGAACTGACAAACATAGCATGCTGCACCATTTAGCTTATTAGGAGAAAACTTTTCTTCTCCACATAATGGATCGTTGGAACAAGTATGCACATTTCTGAAAACCCTGTTCAAAACTTTATTAAATTCTGGTACTAATCCGATTAATCCACCTAAGGTGCCATCACCGCCAGGTTGCGTTGTGTACAACAAAACTCCACCACTCACTTTATTTGGGTCATTTTCATCGAATTTTATAAAAACCCGCTCTCTAATCGCAGCAGAAGAATAGCCAGAATCAACTGACAGTGCGCTTATTAAACGATGTGAAAACGTGTGCCACCAAACAAATACAGGATGTAACTGTTCTTGATCAATTAACCCATGTTGTACTCCATACTGACCTGGATTTTCAAAAGCATTATACCAATTATAATAATCTTCTCCTTTCATTTCAAAATGTCCTTCACTTAAATCATCTGGTAATAGATCGATAAATATACCTTCTCCAAAGGTCTCAACTCCTGGGAACCATTCTTTGATACCATCGTGGTATACTGTTGAAACCATTTCACCATTCACTAAGTCTAGGCGACGATATCCTGTTTGAACCATGACCACCCTTAAACGACTTACCGGTGTCACTCTAAGTTTCCTTCCGTTTGGTCCTGCAAATTCTTTTATATCCTGTCTAATAACTTCAAACTGAGGAGGCGAGCCAGGAGTATATGATACTTGTAATGGCGCCCCTCTTGTTGCAGCAACCTGTAAAGCATTAAATTCAGCGACGCGATAATCAATTTCATTCTGTACCTCGATTGGTTCGCGTATATCTAAAATAGCATTAATAATTGCGGTTTCTTCATAGCTGGAAATTTCATTATAAATATTTTTCTGTAATCTGTGATGATCTACAAGGATCTTTATTTTTCTCAAGAGTTCTACTTTATTAATTATGTCTGATGTGATAATCAGATTGATAATACTTGAATGTGCTAGAAGTTGGTGAAGCCGTGTATCTCGATTCGGTATAGTGAGTGATGAAACGATTTCAGCAACCCTCAAATTAGATGCACCTCTTTGCATCATCCTTGCAGGTTCTTCGCAATTATGCCTATCAATTCCTATTTCAGGGTGTCGTCCTGTGCACTTTAGCTCAGACGCATAAGCTTTACCTAGATTAAAATCCCCCTCACAGTTAGGACATTCAATAGTAACATTCTTTAAAGCTCCGCCACCTCCTTTCCAAATAAAATAGTTAGGATAACATGCTCTCCTTTTATGCTTAACTAGTCTTGTCCAGTCTACATCATCCAAATGGCCTTTGGAACAAGCAAGAACAAAACGTATGGCTTCTCTGCGAGATTTTTGCCATGCATCATACGAATTACGAAATGGCCCACAATCTGGACACCCCGTCTGATTACCAAACTGATACCGATACAGTTTATTATGGTTTTTTTTAATACATAAAGACCATTCTGGAAATTGTTTTGTTTCATAAATTGGAGCTGACTCAGCAATCTGTAATTCTGCATTTGTTGGTAAACGAATTATTCCTGCTCCTTGAAGTAATGATCCTGACAAACGTTGATCCACTATTTCTAATTGATCTATAGATTTATAATTCAAAATTCCAGATTGGGCTATGCTGTTAATTATTCTTGGGCCATTCGGACCTTCTAAAATTGCCCCTGGCCCATAAGTCGTAATATACTGCGACGGTCTAATTGATTGTCCCATTTCCTCACCTCAACTCTTAAAGTTTGTTGTGCCTTCAACGTCCCTTAATGACTGAGGCGCATTTTCAAACGCCACATCTAAACCTTGAAAATAATGTTGTGGATCACCAAGAACAACAGGATGTGTAGGTTGCTTGTTCATCGATGATTCATTATATAGCAAGTTTAAATGTGTTTGAGCTAGCATATACCATCTATCTAGTTCTGAACGAATTTCAGAGATTATAGTTTCTCCTTCTGGCCTTCTTCCATCAGGTTGTCTACCTGCTCGTTCAGTGAATAACTCGATTATTTGAGACACTTCCTCTGAATGCCTTAAATTTCGCATATTTACTGCTGCTGATACTGTTTGTCCTTGCAACCGTTGTTGATATCTCCACTGATTAGAAACTCTTGTACCTAATATTCTTATTGCATGCCTTAATAAGGCAACGCTTAAAGGACCAAAAGCCTTTTCTCGTGCTCGCGGTGAAAAGGGGGCAACTGTTACAGGCTCTACGTATTTATATAATGCGCGGTGATAGCCAGTAAAAAACTCATAATGATCCAAGTCACGAGGACGGCTAGCTCTAAAAAAAGTAACAACCAAACCTGCGCGTTTCCGTCCCACTCTACCTGAAGCTTGTATATAGGAAGAAGTTGATTTAGGTTGACCATTTATTACCATTAGCCGCAACCGATCTACGTCAACCCCTGTCCCGAACATACTTGTGGCCAACACACCGTCTTCTGGGTTGCCAGTATCAATGTCTTTTCCTAGTAGCTCCAACAAACCTGGGAGCTCTGTAGAACTCTTTCTACTCGACAGTTCCAAAGGATTCTCACTTAAATCTCTGCTATTCAGTCCATTAATATAGCTAATCCGTTCTGGAATGTCTTGCCGATACAATGAAGCTGCTCCAGCTAGTTCACGCAGAGCGTTAAAATAACCAACAACTGTAAGAAATCCGTCAATTGTCTCTGGTGACACACCTGCATTTTTAATTTCATGAGCAGTTTGTAATAAAGATGACCAAATTCTCACCAAAGGAGTTTGAGCTCCCTTTCCAGGCGCGCAGATCCCAACATAGAGTCTACCTGCATTTTCATCATCAAGAGGGTGGATCTCTCTACTTGTTGAGAAGAAATTATCATTGACGTCAATCCCAGCTGGAGGGAATTGCATAAAATCCCTTGCGAATAATGACTTTACTTGTTTTTCAGCTTGACGTACAGTAGCTGTCGATACAACATATTTAGGTTGTATTCTATAAGTGTCCTTTTGCTTAGTGCATAATTCATCGATAATTGTTTCGTACAGTCCGTATAAACTTCCTAAAGGACCTTCAATTAAGTGAAGCTCATCTTGAATAATTAGCAGTGGCGGGTCAAAACTATCAACAGGCTTGTGTAATACCTGATTTCTTTTGAAACCTGGAGGATGATCAAGCCGTGATGTTGGTAAATTACCTCCATAATTAGGGAGGCAAGTTTCACGGTAATATCCCCACCTAGCATGATAATATTCAACATTACCAAATATAGTCGCTGCTTTGGGTTCCAATGGCAGCTGGGCAAATTTATCAGCCGTAGCAATAATCATAGAAGGACATCGGTGATAAATCTGATCGTCTACAGTGTAAGCAGGGATAGCCACTCTCGATGAAAATGCTAATTCCTTATTTATCTTAAATACATCATTTACTTCCTGAAACTCAGTATCACTGGATGACGATAAAGATTGGCTTCTAACACTAGCAGGTACTTTTTCAGCCCAAATGACACTATTCAACTCACATTGAGGATTAGGACAAAAGATATCAAAATTAGATTCCTTCTCCAGACCTTGTACATTATAATAGGTTTGAAAAAAATATCCTGGTCTAGTTGGTCTAGTTGCTAATAATGTAGCATTTCCTAAGATACCTTTAATTTGATTATTCCAAAGATCATCTACTGAATCCGATTCAATGTGATAATTTTGATCGATAATAAAGGTAACTGAAGCAGTATAATAGACATCACCATGCTTGGTAATCTTAATATCAATGATTCTTGATTCACCTAGCAGAACATCCGATGGTTGAAGTCTTGGTGTTGTAGATGTAGCCCTAAATAAAAAATGTATAGTATGATTTCCGGGCCCTAAACCTTCATTTGGAATAGCAACAAATGAATGACAACACGGGCAGTTTAAGACTTGAGCTGGCTCACCTTCACTAGGTTTTCCTTTGCTTCTTAGTAATTCAATCGCACCTGGTATATTGATAATACGACCGTTTTGGTCTGGAAACTTCAATGAATGTAAGGAATTTGGTGTCACGCCTCCACCGACCCACAAACCAACAGAAATTCGTTCTCCCCCCCAAATAAAATTACCTCTTATTTCGCACTCAGCAGGTCTCCATCCAATTTTTCTATCACTTTTTAAAAGTCCATCAACCCTCAAATACTCCGCAGCGGTTACTACACGTAAAGCCCTGCGAAATTGCTGAATTGTTAAAAGTCGAAGTGTATATCTTGACAGCACATTTACACCCGATCCCTTTTTATGACCTACTAGGTCCGTTCTGGCACGACGTCGCTGTAATCCAATTGTAAAGGCCGCTAGACCTAAGTAACTTTCTGTTTTTCCTCCCCCTGTTGCAAACCATAATAAATCAGCTATTCCTCTATCGGGATCATTATCATCTGCAATAGCTGATATGTTTAATAATATGAATGCTAACTGGAACGGTCTCCAAGGATATACTTGCTTATTTGCCCATAAAGATTGTACAGCCATAACTTTATTAGCAAAACAAAATGCTAGCCGAACATCAGTATCGTTACAAATTAAATTAATAGATCTTGACATCCTTTCAATTGCATTTTCAATTAATTGAAAGTGTTTTTGTGCTGCTGTTTCTAAGTTCTCACTAAGATCACGCTTTGAGTTATTTTCTTGTTGTTCTTCTAGCCACCTCTTATAGCCAGAAACAAGAGGCATTAACCTTCTCCTAAGATCTTTTGGATTCCAAGTTTCAGCTAAAACCTCTGGATTAAACTCTGGCTTAGGACCGTATTTTTCTCTCCAAGCCATGCTTGGCGCATCCATTGGATATGTCGGTGTATAGTCTGTTCTCAGATCGGGGTTAAAAAATTGATTTCTTATTTGCTCTGGAACAATACAGCTATCACTCCAAATAAAAGGTGGAAACGTTAAGTTTCCTAATTTAAGGTGGTCTCTTTGGATGTCAATTGATTTCCATGTGACCCCTACTAAGTGCCCCCTTGCTTGAGCTGTACGTCCTTGATACAAAAGTTTAAGTGAGTCTTCTTCAGCATTTTCATTTTCCCCCTCATTAACTGAAATATCCTCATCATCTAAAGAGCATATTTCGAGGCCTGTAAGTTTGTTAACGCGAATTTCAGGTTGGAAAATGAAATCCTCGGTAGAAGGCCTACTATCTTCTCCTAAAGGGGTATTATTAACTAAAAAAATTGAAACTTTATATCGATTACTAGAAATTTTGAGTGACTTTACATAAAACTCTACTCCTGTATTATCGCTATCACACCATTGATGTTTAGTAGTGATATCAAATTCTTTAAAAAACCAAGATGGTGTTCTGAACCATTCTGTCCCATTGGATTTATACCTGCCCCATGTAAAACAAACACTAGCACAGTTATTTTCAGATGTAATTTCTACGACAAAAGAAATTCCCAGCGACTTTGGTAAAGCTTTCGGATCCAATGACGGAGAACTAGTTATTGCTGGTTCACGAGTCTCTTCATCAGAATCCTGCTCGTTACTTTCACCATCATTCATCAATTCGGCTTCTGCATCAATATCCCTAATTATATCTGCACTTCTAGGGGACAAAACACCTATTATATATTCATTCCTTGGATCGTAGTCGTTCAACAATGTTTCGTAAGCTCCGTTACGTGGTCCTAATACCTCTTTTACTAATTCACCGAGAATAATTGCTCTTTCCACTTCAACAACCTCCTAGTCTAATTTCCTAGTTCTTAGGTAATTATTCGCGATAAAGTGACAAAACCCCTCTTCCATCAATGTGAATAATAAGAAAAGATGGGTAAATATACTCCAACTATTCTCTGTTTAACTCGATATTACTTATTTTCATAAAACTAAAGACAGATCCGGTGATGACAAGATGCTCGAATCTCCTAGTAATCTATGTTCACTGAAACCTATAACTTTATTCTAACTATTACTTCCCTTTTTCCCGCTGTGATCCACCTGCCTGCGCAGCTGCTTCAAGACTGCATGTATCTCAGCATCGGTTAACAAATAATAAGTATTCACCCTCCAGGTCTCTCTATTTTTCAAATGAAAAATGAGCTCGGGGAACTGTGGAAGCAGCCATTTCTGGATGGAAGGACCTTTGTAGCTGATTTTAACTATGTCCGTCCACTCTACTGTACGCTTGCCATCTGATATCGACTGCTGGTCATAAGTAAGCAAGGTCGTGTCTGATTTCAGCGCTCTCGGCAAGCATACAAGCAAGTATCCGCCAAAAAAAGGAATCCCTATTATAGCCGATGTGATGCAAAAAAATTTGCGCACTACGGTAGTATCCATATAAAAGGCCGCATATAGCAGAAACAGACAGGTCAATACAAATAACAAGCTTCCAAATGCTTTGCCCCACGCTACGGATTTCCGATAACATATCGCGTTCATATTTACCACCTTATTGATTTGACTAAACTGCAAACCGTCCTATTTACTTTCCTTCACCTATTTTAACTGTAATGATGAAGCAAAGAAACAATAGTAAATTAATTTGAAAAAATCACCAAAATATGTTAATCTCAGATGGTATTATTAGCTAAAGGAGGCGTTTATTGTGAGTAAACAAATGATAGCAAAGGGCCAATTCTGTAAGGGGAACTCGCATAGCTAGCCCTCTTAACTGCGAAATTCCCCTATTTCTGAAAGGGGTATTCTATTGAAGCAATCATCGACTAAATTTATCGTACGTAACTTCCAAAGCGAAGATATGCCTTTGCTGGGCGAGCTGTACCAGTCTGTTTCTGAAAAAGATGCGGTGTTTTGGTGGGTTGGAGACGAGGACAATTGGAGCAACGTCTATTGTGCCTTTGAAGATGGGAAAATGATTGCCAAGGGGCAAGTCAGCATCGTCAATATCGTGCCTCCCGGCCGTCCAAAGAAATCTCAGCACTCAATCTACGTCAATCTAAAAACTATGCCTGAAAGAGAAAATGACAACGCCTTGCTCGAGAGCGTTTACCAGCATCTTTTCGCAAGAGCAACTCAGCTAAATGAAACGTTATCTACCGAATATGAAACGATTCTTTGTGTAGGCAACAATTCGACTGAGACAGCTAACAATCAGTTTTTTATCGACAAAGGCTATCATCATCTATATACGTCATATCGCATGAAACGAGATTTGAATGAACCGATAGCTGAGTTAAAGCTAAGCGATGAATTCCAATTCTCGCATTGGAAGATGGAAACATCTGAAGAAGAGAGACAATATCTCGATGTAGAAGCTGAAATTTGGCCAGACACACCATTAGGCCATAACAGGTTAATTGAATATAAAAAGAACAAGCTTTGGACATCCATGGTTGTCCGTCAATCCGACACTATTGTTGGTGGTTTGATGACATGGCAAGAAGAAGAACATGGTCAAATAGAGGATGTTTTTGTTCGCGAGCCCTGGAGAAAGCGTGGCATAGCCAAGTATTTGCTCACAGAGGCTTTGAAGTACCTTAAATCACATCAACTGCATGATACTTATCTTATGGTGCTAACGAAAAATCAATCCGCCTTGTCGCTATACGAATCTGTTGGGTTCTATGTAGATAACGAGGAAATAAGATATTTTACAAAACTGGAGCGAATCTGAGAGCTCTAAATTAGTAATCAAATTAAGAGGGGTTATTGGACATAGCCCCTCTTATTTTACAATAACTGTTCTTCCATTCGCTCCCCTCCGTCTATTCGTTCTACTCTTTCTCCGCATGCTCTTTAATTGTTATGCTGAGAGGGGTGACTATACATTTGTTCCTCGTTTAAGCATACTTTTGCAAGGGTGCTATCCCTTTTTCTTCATGTGTAGCGCTAGTCATACTCATAATGCGCATGACAGCAAGTCTGGCGGAATCCTGCTGGCTGGATTGCCCTGCCTGTTCCCTCATTTTTTCCAATATAAAGGGCTGTTGAACCAACCGTTGAAGCTGATCCTTCAGTTTTTCAATCTGACAGGGATACGCTACTCCCGCTTGAATTAAATAATCGGCATTATCCTTCTCCTGCCCCAGTCGTGGCTCCAGCAGCAGCATCGGGAGCTGAAGCGCCATTGCTTCGGAGGTAGTCAGTCCTCCTGGTTTGGTAATCAAGACGTCTGCGGCTGCCATCCACTCATGGATTTCATCAAGGAAACCTGTCAGCATCACATTCCCCTTGTCTCCCAACGCTTTATGCAGACGGTACAGCAGCTTCACATTGCGTCCGCATACGATAATAAATTGCAAGTGGGAAGGAAAATTGTCAGCTTGCAATTGCTCAATGAAGGACTTATCAAATATTCCGCTGCCTCCGCCCATTACCAGCACGACAAAGCTGTCAGGAGCTAAACCCAGTTTCTCTCGCAGCCGTTCTCTATTGTCTTGTTGGCTATAGGACAAGCGGACAGGAATGCCTGTTACAGCGATTTTGTGGTCAGCAATGCCTTTTCTCTGCAGAGCGGCACGCACACCTTCGGAGCCAACCAGATACAAGTCCGTAGACGGCTGTATCCAATAGCTGTGATCGGAATGATCGGTAATTATCGTTGTGGTCGGCAGATCCGTCTTCCCTTTTTCCTTAAGCAACGAAATTGCGGCTGACGCCGGCGGGAACGTGCTGACAACCATCGTCGGCTGTTCCTCATGCAAAAGTCTGAGCAGACGCTGCTGGCTAGTCGCGCGAATATGCTTCAGAAAAAATGTTAGCATATTGTCCGTACGTGTCTTCTGATACAAATAGCCGTACGAGGAAGGAAAATGCTTCATCCATTGCAGAAAGCAATACCTTTCAATTGCATGCATACGGGGATGGACCAACTCCATAAAGTCGACCACTTTCACCTCTATTCCGGGTTTATATAGCGCTGATGCTTCCAAAATCGCCTTGGCTGCCTGCATATGGCCATCCCCGAATGAGCCTGATAGAATCAGTAGTTTTTCCCGCTTCACACGATCCATAAACAATTACCTCCCTCCTATAATGAATTCGAGCTTGGTTGGAGTAACCATAATTCTTCTGCAACGGCCACTTTCTTCACGGACTTAAATCGATTCCTCAGCGAGCCTCGGGAGTGAATCAGCATCATCGGTATTAATTGTTCCGTCTTGCGGCCAATTCGTTTTTTGCCTTCAGGATGCAAAACGGATAATAATAATCGGAGATACGCCGTTGTAACGCGTTGGAACAGACCGGACTTCATCGGTTGCTGTTCAAAACCAAGACCATGTGTCAAACCGCGATGAAGTAGTGTAATGCCGACTAACGCCCTCACCTCGCTAAATTCAGGCTGACTTGTGAATGCTTCGCTGATCTGCTTCATGGATTTCCGTACAAGCCGTGCCGTCATGAGTGCCGTGCGGTCAGAGCCTTGAGATTTAATCATGGTCAGTATCATTTTATTGTTGAGATGGAGTTCTCCAATGAGATCACCTTTATCAATGATCGTGGAGTCTGCACAGACGATGCTCTTCCCTTGGTGCTTTTTAATCATGACTTTACAAATTCCAAAGTGCGAGATATGCGAACTGCGAAAGCGTGAAATATAATCGAATCCACTTTCCCACGCCAACCAAGCGACCTGCATAAAAGATTTTAGTAACCGAAGCAAATAAATCCAACCTTCCCTCAATATCGATACCGTGCAAACTGAAATTAAACAAACTTCAGCTCCTGTTCGGCAAGCTGTTTATGCTAAATATAACAAAGGCAAGGGGTTGCTCCCAGCGTCGCGCGATGGAATTAATATCGGTCGGGAGACTGATAACCACTAGCGTGCGTCATATGAAATTAATGTTCCTTTACAATTAATTCAAAACAATCAAAAGAACCACTCTACCGCGACAGGTACAATGGTTCTCTTGATCAGGGTGAAAAAACAATGCAGCTCTATATAACGGTATCCAGCTATTTTGAAATTTCATCCGTTTCATTAAATTGTGTTTTCACAAAATCGATGAGCCTGGACTTTAATTCATCGCCATGCTCTCCCCTATGATACATATCTGTTCCGTGATAACCGCTCTCATCTACAATCAGCTCTTTATCAGTTGCTCCGGATGCTTGATATAATTGGCGCACTTCTTTTTCAATTGAGCCACCGTAATCACCAGGTGAAAAAACAAACAAGGATGGCGCTTTAATCTTTTCGACACCTGGAATTGCATCAAGCGGTCCGCATTGTGCTGGAGAAGATAAAATAATAAGCCCCTCAATAGGCAGCTCTTGACGAACGCCTGCAATGATGGCTGTGCTGCCGCCACATGATGCCCCAGCCAAAAACACGCTTTGTGCACCCATTCGCTTAAGCTCGCCTAATGCAGCATCTGCATCACGATCTATATTTTGATTATCCTCCGGGAAATCTTGTGAAGCACCATGATTTCGATATTCAGGAATAACAACCAGATAGCCACTGTCAGCCAGTTCAGTTCCCATGTCCACAAAAGAGCAAATGTTGTAGCCTTGCTCGTGTGCAAGCAGGACTCCTTTATCTCCGCTGCCAAGCACAAGTGCCGACAGATGCACCCCATCACTGGTTGTCAGAGTAGTTGCTTTATCTCGCAGCTCATCAGGAACACAACTATTGACAAGATGACCGTTAGAAGATTTCACCGTGCTATCCGGCCAGGCAGGATCATACTCAACTGGTGGATTTGGCGGGATGTTCGTCTCCTCGGTAAGTGGTGTTTCATGAACAGGGTCTGTTATAGGGTCCGTATTTTGCGGTTGATTAGCTAAAGATTGATCATGATTGGGGGTCACGTCCATTTTGCTGGCGCATCCTGTAATTGTTACTAACAAAACGAGCAATACAAAAACGATTTTTGTTCCTCTAAATGCTATGTTCATTGATTTTCTGATACCTCCACCTACTTGATTGTAATTCCTACTCATTTAAATAGGTTGTTGTTTTGTTTTGGATCAGTTTTGCGACTTCTTCAGCAGTTTTTTGTTCACTGAAAAATGCCATCGATTCTTCTCCTACAATAGAAATCACCTTACCAACCGCTTGCGAATAGCTATCTGCTGTATGAATGAATGCTTTATACTTGACGAATTCATCATCCTCCACTTTCGGCACTTTCCCGTCAGGCGTCTTATACTTTCCGCTTCTCACTTGTTCCTGAATGTCGTTCAATTGCTTTTCATTCACAGATTTCAGCAGCGAAAATCCTTGTCTTTCTTGAAGAGATTGCCCTTCTTCGGACAACATGAAGCTAATAAATTTCCACGCCTCCTCTTTCACAGGAGATTTGGCTTGAATGGCAAACTGGGATGTAAGAACAATTCTCGTCCCATCTTTTTGTTCTGGTTTTTGCAGCAGCTTCGGATTGGAGAAGTATGTTTGCAGATTATTGATAAAGTCTGCCGGCGAGCTCAATACGGTAGAATAAAACATTTGCATTCCAGCATCCGCCGGTTCTGAAGTCATCACTTTATTATCGTACATATCTTTAATTTGCTTCATCGCATCTATGAATAAAGACGAGTCAAACATGGCCTTTTTCGCTGCAGGATCAACAAACTCAGCATACCTGTCTACAATCATTTCTTGCATGCGAAAATCTGGCGCTTCCCCCGCCATAGCATAGCGACGTTCCGCACCGCTCGCTCCCAGTTCCTTTGCAATCTCTTCGAATTCCTTCCAGGTCCAATTCTGGTCGTCGATCTGCACGTTTTCAAGAAGATCCCCATCACCTACAAACGCCCGCAGGTTAAATCCGAAAGGCATGGCATAAAGACCACCATTTGACTTTATCGCATCCAAAATATTCATTTGCAAATCGCTATGATTTAGCGTATCGTCTTGCTCCATAAGCTTTCCCATATCTATGAGAAGGTTTTTGTTCACATAATCTTTGATAGGCAGACTGCTTACTTCGAAAATATCCGGCCCTTTGCCTGCTAGTATTGCTGTATTCGTCGTTTTTTGATATTGTTCATAATCTTCTGTAACCTGGATTTGCAACTCGATGTCCGGATACTTGTCCTCAAACTTTTTCTTTGCTGTCTCATAAAATGAGCTCGCTTGTTGGACAGATAATGTAACGACAGTTTTCCCCTCTGAACTGATCAAATCGTCAGATCTATTCGCTTGTTCACTGCCCTCAGAAGCGCATGCACTCATTAATAGGACTAGTATACTCACAACCACCATACTTTTCCACTTTTTCATTGAATAAATTCCTCCCATCATTTATCTCTTTCATGTTTACTTATTGCAGGCGAATACGTTCTCCATCTTGCAAAGGCTCGCTGCTCTCCAGAATCAACAGATCACCTTCATAAAGACTATCGGACTGAATTAACGTTTCATGATCATTCCTTTCAGTGGGCTGAACAGGCACTTTACTAACTACGAACACATTGCCCAATGCCCCTCTCTGCTCGTCGACTTTATACACAAACATTCCGTCACGCTCCTTATGAATCGCCTCGTTCATAACAACTAGTCCTTCCTGGCGAGAGCGTTTCTCGATGTTGATCCATGCTTGCTCGCCTCCTTTCAGTTCGGGATCTTCAACCTTGATGCGAACCACCTTCTGAGCAATCGTTCGAGTCTGGCCCGCCTCACCTCCAGATTCGAATGGTTCGTTTTTCGGTTCGGCATCCGCTATTTCAACAATCGTTCCTTCGAGGATTCGGGTCTGTTGTTCCTGAACGTTTTGCACCTCGACCTCGACCTTCGATCCTAACGCTATCTCCAATCGGGTTAACAACGCAAAATCGGCGGGAATATCTACTCTGTAACCGTGGCTGTCATTTGTGATCACTACATCCGGTTCGCCCGATGCCAACCCCTCGACTGCATTCAATGTTGTGACGATGCCATCGAAAGGAGCTTTAAGCTCCCGTCCGCTTGCCAAACGATCTCGCAGCTCGTCAATTATTCGTTCTTGCGTATCCAGATCAAGCTTTCGTGTTTCGATTGCACGGCTTGCGCTTCGAATGGCGAGTTCGTCATCTTCCCTTGAGGATTGGATGAACTGGTCCTGAAGATTTTGCAGCTCAATATTCATCTTCTTCAAGCTGGCGATTTCATTATCCAATTCACGTTCGGCGGTTTTGCTGTCATATTCGATCAGCTTCTGCCCTTTCTTCACTCGTTCGCCTTCCTTTACGAGTATCTTTTGGACCTTCCAGCCGGCAGGATTCGTTAATTGCGCTTCTGTGAAAGGCTGCAACATGCCGCTTCCCTCAAACGCAAATATTAAGCTTCCGGCAGCCAGCGGTTCCGTTCTTACTTTCGGCAAAGTTAATGATTGGAGCGTATTGCCGAAAAACGTAAGCAGCAGCAACAATCCTATAAAAACAATGAAGACGATTTGAATGGTTCGTTTGCGTCTGCGATCAACTTGTTCATTTGCTAACTCCATATCCCGACTTTCTCCTCCTAACAAACTTTCTGTTGGAAAACTTGCTTCTATTATCCCTTGATGCCGGATAATTGAATGCCTTTAATGAAATAGGTTTCCGCATACAGAAATAACAGCACCATGGGCGTCATATAGAGCACAGATGCCGCGAAAGCAATCCCTGGCTCGTCATTGATCCTGGACAAGTAGACGGATAACGGCTGCCTGAACGGGTCTTCCAAAAAAATAAGCGGCTGCTCTACCATGTTCCAATAATCGACAAATAAAAGAACAACAAGCGCTGCAAGACCCGGTTTCACCATGGGAACAATGATCGTGAAAAAAATACGCAAATGACCGGCGCCGTCCATCTTCGCTGCTTCAATGTAGGCATACGGAATATGCAGCATAAACTGTCGAAGCATAAATACACCGAAAGCTGCAAAAATGCCGGGCCATATGATGGCATACGGGCTATTCAGCAGCCCAAGTTTATCCGCCATAATATAATTCGGCACAAGTGTCACCTGAAACGGCATGAGCATCGTCATGACATAGACGAGAAACCAACGATCCCGGCCGCGAAACTGCAGCTTGGAGAAGGCGTACGCGGCAAATGCCGCTACTAAGATTTGTCCTGCGATAATCGGCGCCACTAAAAAGACCGAATTCCAGAACATCTTCAAATAGTTAGAACTGCCCACCAATACTTTGCCATACTGCTCCATAGACACTTGATCCGGCAGCCATTTTAAATTTCCGAATAGTTTTTTTCCTTTTTCAGTCGCTTCATTTATCTGCCCGATGGGCCCATAATTGAAATCAATTTCTTGCGCCGTCATAAACGAATTAGTAAACGTAATCACAATGGGAAATAAGAATAGAGCTGCAATTGCAGCCATAACGAGCGTGAGTGAAGCTTTATGTATTACTTTGAAAACTCGCATAATTTCCCACCTCATTCCATGAACTGCCGATATCGGCGTTCAACCGCAAACAATCCCATGACGATCAAAAGAATACAGCCGACCATCAAGTTCGCTGCCGCAGTCAGCTTCTGAATGTCCAACGACGTGAACATATTGTTCATATAATGCTGCATCATGTATATACTGTCATGCGGATAATCGCCTGCGATCAAATATGTTTCCCGAAATACTTTAAACGAGTTCATAATCGATAAAATGACGACAAAGAACATCGTAGGCGTGAGATAAACAAGGGTGATACCGCTAAACTGCCGTAAACGCCCCGCTCCTTCCACATAGGCGGTTTCATAATAGTCCTTCGGGATTTGCTGCAATCCCGCCAGAAATAAAATGACGTTATAGCCGATATTCTTCCATAAATAAACGACCATGATGACATATCGGGCCACTTCGCTGTTCATCCAATCCATACGATCAACTCCGAGGCCGCTCAGCCAGGCATTCACGGAGCCGTTCCAATCGAACAGTATTTGCCAAACGAGCACAATCGAGGCAACAGGAACGACAAGCGGCAGCACATAGGCAGTCCGCAACCATTTTCGGAAATATAGCTTGGAATTCAGCAGCAACGCCAAACCTAACGAGAGCGCGAGAATAAGCGGAACGCTAAACGCGCTAAAATAAAACGTATTAAATGCCGCCTTACGGAAGGACCCGCTCGCAAGCAATTCGCGATAATTTTCCAGACCCGCAAAGTGAAGATCAACAGGGCTGTCTACAAATGAATAAAACACTCCCATCATAAATGGAATCAGGTAGAACAGCGCGAATCCGGCTGCGCTTGGTGCAAGAAATATCCAGACCGCCGCCGCATCCCTGCGCATCCATTTCATAATCTTCATGGCAGCACCTTGCCTAAAGAACCATTGCTTCATTCCCAGCTCCCTCCAACCATTTATACCTATAGAATAGAAAGAGCTGTTTAAAAATTTAGTAGGGTAAAACTAAAGTTTTTATTAAAGAACGGATTAAAAATCTCCCATCTAATCAAAATAAAATAAGAGGGGCTATTGAACATAGCCCCTCTTTTCTTACCTATAAGCTATACTTCAGGCAGGCTGTCTAACGCCTAAAAAAATCCTTCCACGGATCATCATTGCCGCCGATCCTCGAAAGCGCATCTGTTATATTGATACCGTCCGGAGCCACGATATCAAGCTCATCCCACGCAATGGGCATGGAAACCTTGGCCCCTTCTCTTGCTCTGATCGAATAGGGTGCAATACTTGTAGCTCCTCTGCCGTTTCGAATCCAGTCGATAAATATTTTGCCGGCTCGGCTAGCTTTTCTGACATTGCTGGTGTAGCGGTCAGGCCATTTCTGCTCCATCACTTGGGCAACGCGCTTGGCGAAATCATGAAACAAATCCCAGCTCATTTCCTGTGTGAATGGGACTACGACATGGTATCCTTTGCCGCCGCTTGTTTTGAGATAGGAGTTCAACGAAAGCTCGGCAAGTATGCTTCTCACATCTCTTGCCCCCTGGCGAATTCTGCTTAGCTCCATCCCTTCATCCGGGTCTAAATCAAATACCATAATGTCCGGCATTTCAAGCTTGTCGACGCGGCTGCCCCAAGTATGAAACTCCAGCGTGCCCATTTGCGCTTCCGATATTAGCCCGGATATGCTGTCAATATAGAAGTAATCCTCCGTATTGCCACTGCCGGTCGTAATCGGCATTGTGACGATTCCTTTGCTTTCCGCACCGGGATGCTTCTTATAGAAGCAGGTTTGCGATACGCCTCTAGGGCAGCGAACAACAGTAAGAATTCTGTTGCTCACGTAAGGCAGCATATGCTTGGCTACCTTCTCATAATAGCGGACGATCTCTTCCTTAGTAATTTCAGGATCGCCGAAGACAACCTTGTCAGGGTTAGTAATATTTATTCCTTGGATCGTCATCGTTGCCTTTGCTCTCATTGATCTCCCCGCTTCTTTCATAGAGGATGGAGGCTCTAATTCAGCTTCCGCCGCCTTTTCTCTTTTTATTTCCCTCGGGTCCTTATCGCTTCTTAAGCCTTTATAGCTGGCCTGCCTTAGTAAATTATCCTCGGTCCATTCGGCAAATTTGATTTCTGCTACCAGCTCCGGTTCAAGCCATGTAAGTCTTTCATTCGATCGAGGCTTTGGCGCAAGCTTGAAGGGCGAGTCCTGTCTCTTCAGACTCTCAAATTTTTTCTCCAGCCTATTCATCTCAGCCTCGCTCATGCCAGTTCCGGCGCGTCCGGCATAGACCAACTCTTCTCCTTCATAGACGCCAAGAATAAGCGAGCTGACACCGCTTGATTTTTTGTCCGTAAGGGAGTAGCCTCCGATTACAAATTCCTGCCTCTTATCGCATTTTAGTTTGATCCAGTCACCGTTTCTTAAGCCGCTATAGTGGGAATCGGCCTTTTTGCCTATGATCCCCTCCATCCCCGCTTGACAGGCGGCAGCGAAGCTTTCCTTCCCACTTCCCTTAATGTGACGGCTGTAGTAGAGATTGCTTGGAGCGTTCTCCAGCAAGCCTTCAAGCATTTCCTTTCGTTCAAGCAAGCGGCGCTTGCGAAGATCTGCACCATCCAATGCGAGGAGGTCGAAGACAATATAGGTCAAATTGTGGCCCTTAGGATTTTTCATATAGTTTTGCAACGCTTGAAAATCCGTTTTCCCTGTTGCATCTGTAATGGCAACCTCGCCGTCCAGAATCATCGCTCTTCCCGCAGCAAGGTCGATTAGCGAGGATGCGATCGTATGAAACCGCGCAGTATAATCATTGCCGTTTCTTGTCATGAGCTGGACGTTGTTTCCTTCCACAAACGCCACAATTCTATAGCCATCGTATTTTAGCTCGTAGAGCCAGTCCTCACGCTCGGGAATCGCATGAACTAATTTGGCAAGCTGCACCTCGATTTTGTTAAAGGGATTTCTTATTACTTTTTCGTCTTCTCCTCTTTCGATTTCATCCATTGTGCGTCCGGTTCTAACACTGGTGGTAAATTCGCTAATTCCGCTATTCGGCTGGACGTACTCATCTCTTTCCTTCAGTAAAAGCCAGTTGTCCTTATCCTCGCCTTCCTTCGGCTTTAAGCGAATTAATGCCCATTTTCCTTTAAGCCGTCTTCCTCTTAGCACAAACTTCAGCTCGCCTTTAAGCAGCCCTTGCTCCACATTGCCATACGGCTCCCAGAAGCCTTCATCCCACAGCATCACGACGCCGCCGCCGTATTGCCCCTTAGGAATTGTTCCTTCAAAGTTACGATATTCCAATGGATGGTCCTCGACCATTACGGCAAGCCTTTTATCATGCGTATCGTAGGAGGGGCCCTTGGGAACTGCCCAGCTCAAAAGCACACCTTCCCACTCCAGTCGCAAATCATAATGCTCTCTTCGCGCCATATGATGCTGAATGACAAATCTTAGCCCTTCTTCTGAAGCTTCTATGCTTCCCTCAGGCTCCAACGTTCTTTCGAAGTTTCTTTTTTGATTGTACTCGCTTAGTTTCGCAGTCATAAATAAAATCACGCCGTTTCGAGATATAATACCTTCAAAGATATTATTTCCAACTAAACAGGCAGTATGCGGCGTACCAGACTTGTTAATTGTCTAAATATTCAGTTAATTGTTTTCGTTTTCTTTGTGAATATATGCAGTATGCCAAGCGCGTAAAAAATTATGCTTACTGCAATAACACTATAAAGAAAGACTGTAATTGATGTTGGAGCCCATACCTTTATAAAAGCCCAAGGCAGTCCGCCAAGCATAATTTTGGGAAACATTACTGTGACTGTTATTGCAGCTGCTACAAGCAATGTATGTGCAATGAACAGCATGCTGCGCTTTACATTCAGTTTAGCCCGTATGCGCTGCTTTTTCACAAGCTTCCTTATAATCAGCAGGGAAAACAGAAGGAACAAAGCACCAAGGCTGACGACGACGATCCATAACATGCTCACAATCTGATCTATTTGTTGATAGCTGTCTGTATGTGCTCGCGTTATGTCATGCCCTTCCCACAGCTCCAATACCCCTTGAGCAATTGCCGTTGTAAAGGTCGTGTTCAAATTGGATAGAACGGCTACCCCCAATTGCTGATCCGGCTGCATCATAATATACGAAGTAAAGGTCGGATTTTCACCGGCATGAAACCAATAGCGCTTATTGTTTTTTTCAGTAATCCCCCATCCGCTGGCATAATAGGTATCCTTATCGAATGGATCGACAGATTGATCAGGGGCATGCGATTGTTGAATAAGCTCTCTGTCAAACGCAATGCTTGAATCGCTCCCCAGCTGCAGGTTCATCCATTTGGCAATATCATTAGCGTTGCTGACAATATAGCCTGCCGGAATATTTCCGCGATAAATAGGCGGGGTATACGGCTGCGCTTTTCGAAAGCCTAATTTATGTCCAGCTGCCATTTCGCTGGATTGTACCTGATGCAAGCCGACAAATGTGTTCTCCATGCCGATAGGCTCCAACAGATGCTGCTTCATATATTGGTCATAAGGCTGCTTTGTTACAGTTTCAATAACTAGTCCCAGAACGTCGTAATTGATCGTTGCATATTCAAAGGAACTTCCCGGCTCACGATTCAACTGCTGACCAAGCAATGTTTTGACCGTTAATTCAAGCGCATTTTCCGCGTTGCTCTCCGGAATTTGAGTTATCGAGTTAGAAGGGATGCCGCTCGTATGATGCAGCAGCTGACTTAACGTGATCGTTTGCGGCTGCCCGTTATACGTTAACTCCAGCCACGGGATATATGTTCGAACATCGTCCGACCGTTTAAGCAGCCCTTCCTTCTCCAATTGCAAAATGGCAAGTCCGGTAAAAGCTTTCGTTGCCGAGCCGATTTCGAATAAGGTATCGGCGGTTACTGGTGCTTTCGTTTCTGGATTAGCATAGCCGAACCCTTTCTGGTACACCGTTTCTCCCTTCTCTACGATAACGACCGCTAAGCCTGGAATATGGCTTAGCTCTTGCTGCTGTGCAACAAACTCCTCAATCTTTCCTATAGCTGCACTAGATTCCGCATTTGCAAGATGCGGAGCAAAGCTGTACAAAAACATAAGCGCTGCTATCATAAGCAAGCTCATTTTAACGAAATATTTCATTTCAAACTCCCCTTAGTTAAACTAATGCTTTTCATATAGCTGTGGCAGGCCACGAGAAAGTAAATGGTTTGCAGGCCAATATAAATACCGATAATAACAAACGAGTACAGCCAATTCGATACCATAAGCAGGTTGTCCAAAGCTTTAAGCGCGAAAAGCGCATGGATTATGCCGACAAGGCATGGCGCGAAAAAAAGCATGCCGACTTGCATAGAGATGATCGTCCTAAGCTCTGCCGGCGTAATGCCGACCAACGTCAGCGCCTTGTACTCCGATTGATCCTCCTGTAAATCCGTAAACAATTTGAAGTAAATCATGCTTCCCGAAGCGATAAAAAACAGAAAGCTGATAAATGCGCCAATAAACATCGTAAGCGAAATGATCCCTTGAGGGTCCTCATATTGCGTCTGCACATTGTCCAGCTGAACAGCAAGACCTAGCATATACACCGTTCCGGATGCCGTTACTATAATGGCACTTAAAATTGACACTGCAAACAGCATGCGCGCATTCTTTTTAAGCTTAAGCCCCAGCTGGGCCAATACGATCATATTTGTTCGATAATAATAAATGCTGCTGCTGCCTATAATGAATCGCAGTAGCTGCTCACTAAACCTTGTAAACAGCAAATAAGTCCCTGCTATCGCCAGCAGCAAAATAATCGGCGCAAGGCGGTTGAAGTTTGCTGCATTTAATACTAAGGCCATGCCGTAGGAAGCTGCCAGAGCAGCAATGGCAAGCCAAGCAAGCGATGGAGAATGAGGGGTTCTTTCCTCCTCCTCGTCTGTTAACTGAAGCAATTCAGTAATTTCCAATCGTGCAAGCTGCAAAGCTTTCACAATCGAGATCGAGATGAACAATATGAAGAATCCCCCGGCGGTCATCCAAAGCGCGTCAAGCGGTACTGCAACCGCAATAGAATCCTTCATTCCAAGCAGGACAGCAAGTGTCATAAGGAACGGCTTGCTAAAAAATATGCCGAGTCCAATACCAGCCGCAATAGCCGCCAGGGCAATCAGAATACCTTCATACACAATCAGCCTGCGAAGCTGCATGCGTGTCATGCCAAACATAAAGAAAAGGCCAAACTCCTTGCGCCTTGATCTTAAAAAAGCAGAATTGGCGTACAGCACGAACCAAAACGAGAACATGACGATTACGAACTGACAAAGCACCATGCCCACCCTTACCTTTGAAGCTTCACTTGCAAGGTCCGGATGTGCAACAAAGGCCGCATACATATAGAAGATCATGACCGAGAATACGCTGCTCATAAAAAATGCGCCGTAGGACCGCCAGTTCCCGCGAATATTGCTAAATGCGAGCGAACGGAGTGTCATTAAAGTTCCCTCCCAGCACACTAAGCACGTCTAATATTTGTTGAAAGAACGCCTGGCGATTCGAGCCGCGCCGAATTTCAGAGAAGATTGCCCCGTCTTTAATAAACACAATGCGCTGACAATAGCTTGCTGTAAATGGGTCATGCGTTACGATGAAAATCGTTGCTTGCTGCCTTTCGTTCAGCTCTTTTAGCAGCTCCATCACATCCTTCGCCGCCCCTGAATCCAAGCTGCCTGTCAGCTCATCAGCGAGCAATATCGACGGCTCATGAATGAGGGCGCGAGCAATCGCCGCACGCTGCTTCTGTCCGCCCGATACTGCATAGGTGCGCTTGCTTAACAAATCAGCAATTTGCAGCCACTCCACAAGCGGCTTTAGCTTTGCCTCGATCAATTTAGGTGCGGTCCCTTCAAGTACGAGTGGCAAAACAATATTTTCCTTAATCGTCAAGGAATCGAGCAGGTTAAAATTTTGAAAGATGAAGCCAAGCTCGCGTCTTCTGAACAGCGCTAATTGCTTATCGCTAAGCTTACTCGGATCTATCCCATTAATTTCGATATGACCGGATGTTGGGCGATCTGTCGCTGCAAGCAGATTGAGCAGCGTCGTTTTCCCGCTGCCCGACGGCCCCATAATGCCAACAAATTCGCCTTGCTCCACCTGCAGATCAATATCGTTCAACGCTCTGCATACGATATTTCCTTTGGAGATGTACGTTTTGTGGAGTTGCTGCACGTTAAGCACGCTCATGTTGTAAATGTCCTCCTCTCACTTCAGCTTGAAGCTCTCTTCAGCGTTTAGTATAGCGGGATATAAATTGCCTCTCCATCGATTTAGCTAACAAATTTCATACTGCAAATGTGACATCGTTGTCACAAAGCATACATATGTCCTGCCCCTTATTGCTCGCCAAGAAGGTGAATGCCATGCGGGTGAAATACAATTGTAAATGTGGTGCCTACACCAAGCTGCGACGCTACCGACAGCTCGTGGCCGAGCCTGCTGCATACCTGCTTTGCCAAATACAAGCCCATTCCCGTCGATTCTCCAGCAGCTCGCCCATTCTCCCCAGTGAAAAACGGATCAAATATGCGCGGCAAATCATGCGGTGCAATCCCGCTTCCTTCGTCCGTTATGTGAAGCTTGCTGCTGCCATCGGCAGCCTGCTCCAAGCAAAAAACAAGCTTCTTTCCACCAGCCTTGTCCTTGCTGTACTTAATCGCATTGCTAAGAAGCTGATTGAGGACAATCGTAATCCATTTCTCATCTGTTTCTGTCCATGCTTCACCTTGAATAAGCGGTACTACGTTATGACGAATGCAAAGACGCTTATGAGCAATTAACACGTCACGCACTACATGATGCAGCGGTATTCTTCTAAGCTGAAGATCCATTTCAAATCTCTCAAGGCGTGCGGTATGGAGCATCATTTCCAGCCCTCTAGCCATACGATCTGCTTCCTCATGCAAACTTTGAGTGAGCTCGCTTTGCTCCTCCTCTGTTAGCGGCATCTGCTTCGCCGACTCCTGCAAAAGCAGATCGATCACAGACAAAGGCGTTTTCATATGATGCACCCACTGCAGTACGAAATGATTGTGCAGCTCCTGCTGACGACGATGCACACCGAGCTTATTGAGCTGAGCGCTCATTTGCTTCTCCAATAGACGAGCAACGAGCTGTTGCTCCTTCGTTACCGCAGTCTGCATAATTGCTTCCACCTGCAGCTCATCCGAGCCTTCAAGCGCATAAATTAGCTGCTTGTAATATGCCTGCTGCCGAATGTAGGCAACAGCGAGTCCAAGCAGCAAAAAAAATGCAGCCGCAGCTGCAAAATAGGATATTGTGCCCGTCTCCACTAATCCGGGATAGCGCATATTTTCAAGCAGCATTAGGCCAACGCCAATGCTAATAATAATGAGAACAATTAATACATATAGGAGCCGATCGCGGAGAAACACTACTGCAGATCGCATACTCATTGGCTTATCTCCCCTTCATTTGCATCAATAATCAGCTTATAGCCCATGCCGCGTACTGTGGCAATCGCATTTGGCAGCCCCAGCTCCTCAAGCTTTTTCCGCAATCTCGCTACATTGACTGTCAGCGTATTGTCATCCACAAACTGTGCATTGTCCCATAAGGTGCCGAGAAGCTGATCGCGCGCAATCGTCTTGCCGTACTGCTGCATAAAGCACTCGGCCAGCAGCTGTTCATTCTTCGAGAGCTGAGCTTTGCGATTTTGCCAAATCAGCTCATTGCGGCTTACATTCAGTCTCAAGCCTTGAATGTTCAATTCGCTGTCGGGCGATGGAGCAAGGCCTGCTGAGCTTGAATAATCCCCATAAACGCGTCTCAGCATGCCCTTCACCTTTGCTATTAAAAGATCCAAATGAATAGGCTTCGTAATATAATCGTCGCCGCCGTTTTCAATCGCCATCACTTGATCCATTTCGCCTTCCCGAGCGGATATGAAAATGATCGGCATATTGGAGGACTTGCGAATTTGTCTACACCAGTAATATCCATCAAAGTATGGCAAATTAATATCGAGCAGGATCAAATGCGGCTCATAATCTGTCAGCTCCGGCATAATGTCGCGGAATTCTGTCACACATAACGCGTCAAATCCGTACTTTTCCATATTCCGCTTTAAGACCGCGCTAATTTTGCGGTCGTCCTCTACAATAAAGATCCGGTACATCTGCTTCCTATTCCTCCTCAAGCCACCCGCCTAATTTAACACAACATTATAACCCGAAATAGCTCGAACTTAGCGAAACTCAATACTTAAAATAATCCTTCTATCATTTGCTTTGATTATATCACAGCAAAGCGACTTAATATCTTTCTCTGAAATTACCTTAGAAGCGTTTTTTTGATACTAATTGCCCTTTTATTTCACTAGTGGTATATTACATGTATGAAATATATAGACAAAGGAGAGCTCAATGGGCATCATTTCGAATGTTGAATTTATGCTTCTGCAATTGATTGCGGAATGTGGTCAGGCTTCCGGGTATGATATTAAGAAATTAGTCGATCAACGGGGCTATAGAGAGTGGACAAATATTGGTACGACCTCAATCTATGCCGGACTGAAGAAATTGGGTGATAAGGGATGGATCGTCTCCGAGGAACCCCATAGAAAATCTGGCAAGGGTCCCTTACCGGTCTGTTTTTCTCTTACGGATGCTGGTCTGGCCAAGTTAAAAGCGGAAACGATCAGCAGTCTGTCCGCTACCCGGGAACGCGACAGCCGCTTCGATCTCGGCTTGGCTGCCATGGCTCATATTGGGAAAGATGAAGCCATCTCGGCTTTGCGGACAAGACTCGATTTCCTTGAGCAAGCCTCGGTTAAAGTCAGACAGAAATACGAAGCACAAGGCAGTGCTCATTTGCCACTGCATGTAAGAGCGCTGTTTTTGCATCCGTTAAGCTTAATTGAGAGTGAACAAGCATTTGTAGCACGTCTAATCAACGAATTATTGGAGGAGAGCGAAATTTGGAAGCAATAATTGAAGGCTTTATTCCTTATCAAGGCGAGCACTGCGAGACAACCACGATAGGCAACCTGCTGCAGCATGCGGGAATTCAATTGTCTGAATCGATGCTATTTGGACTTGGACAAGGGCTTGGATTCATTTATTGGGACTCAAAGAATATGGACTTTCCTTTTATCGGTGGAAGAATAAAGCCTGATACATTAACCGCCAACCTCGCTGAACGACTCCAACTGCCCTTTAAAATCCAAGAAACCTCGTCTATCGACAAGGCTTGGCAAAACGTGCGAAATTCCATCGAACAGGGGGTTCCAGTCGGACTGAAATTAGATTCCTATTACTTGGACTATTTTACGAGCAACGTGCATTTTGCTGCTCACTACGCGGTCATTTACGGCTTCAGCGATGAATATGCTTATATGGCCGACACTAAGCAGCAGGGGGGTCAACTGAAAACACGGTTGACAAGCCTGGCCGCAGCCAGAAACGCTAAAGGACCTATGAGCTCCAGGAATCGCTCGATTATACTAACGCCAATCAGCGAATTACCGCCGATCATTCCGGCTATCCGTGAATCATTGACTAAAAATGCGCACGATTATTTGAACCCGCCGATTCGTAATGTTGGCTATAAAGGTATTCTGAAAATGAGCGCTGAAATGAAGAAGTGGCCTTCCCGCAGCAGCAATATCGAACATGACTTATGTCTCACTGCGCTGCTCATGGAACGAGCTGGAACCGGCGGTGCTTTGTTTCGCAACCTGTATAGAGACTATTTGCAGGAATGCGCTGAACAGTTGGACGATCCGAAGATCATACAGGCTCACCGCCTGTTTGTAGAAATAGCCTCATTGTGGGTCAATGTCTCAGCTTCGATTGACCGAGCAGGCAGAACAGGCGACTTCAAAGAGCTCGATCAAGCTTCACAGCTTTTGCTCGAGATTGCCGACAAAGAACGCGCAGCGATGGGGCTATTATTGTAACAGTTCAATCTTCTTTTTCATCTTTGTTGTTTACTTTCGTTATGACCATCACGATTAAAGCCATAAGCAAACCGACAACAGATACAATTGCAAGAATGATCGCGGAATTGTCTTTGGTGGTTGCTACAGTTTCCGCAGGCGATTCGCCTAATAAAAGTATTCCCGTTATTGCAAGCACAATAGAAAACACAATCGTAATCATTAAAATCACACCGTTTCTTCTATTTTGAGCTTTTGGTGGGAGGTACGCATTAACTGCGATTATCCTGACAAGGTAGATACTCATACAGACTATAATGATCACCATAACGTTAGTTGGATAACTCAGCCAGCGCACTCCGTATCCGTAAAGCCCTATGTCGATTAAAAGCGCATAAAACATTAGCATGAACATTTGATTGCCAATACTGTTGCGCTTTTCTCTTTGCATTTCGTCTAGACTGTTTTTATTGTTCTTCATTTTCATCTTCCTCCCAAAATAGTTCATCCAACGTTTTTCCAAGCGCTTTGCAGATTGCAATACAAAGCTTTATTGACGGATTGTAATCGCCCTTTTCAATCGCATTCATTGTTTGACGAGCTACTCCGACAGCCTCCGCAAGGTCTTTTTGGGACATGTCCTTTGCAGCTCGTGCTGCTTTTATCCGCAAGTTTTTACCCATACCTACCACCTCTCTATAAGATAGAGTAACATAAAACACTCATTTTGTCATATATATATTACAAAAAATAATTTTTATATGACTATATTAAATTCTATAATGGTTTACGTCATAAAAAAAGACGGCTTAATTAGCCGTCACCGAGCCTACCTATACCTTGAACATAATCTTCTTCTTGTTACAATGTACTGCGCCGCAGTTCATAAAAATACTGCACGCTTGGATGCTTTAGCTTTACTTTCTCGGACATGTTTAAAATTCGTTTCTTCCCAACTCGCCTGTCCATTAATGCTAGAATATTCAATAAAATATCGCTGCTCTCTATGCTCTCTTCTATTGGAATGGATAAAAACTTATTAGCTGCGACAGTAAAGTTTGATTTACTTAATGATGACTGTGCTAAGAAAATCTCTTTTGCATGTTCTGATATTTTTCTACCTCTGACAATTATTTTTAGACGTTCCTCTGGGATGGCTCCCTTGCCCTCTTTTCTGATCGCTTCAATTTCTTCACTGCTGATAGGAATTTCGATTGCCGGATCATTTTTAATTTCCAGCTCCGTCTGATACCATTTGATCAAAGTAGTTGCATCTCTCATATTTAGTACGTTCTTTTTATCTACCGCAATATAACAAAGCCCTGCTTTATCAGGCAAATAACGATAACCGGTTGCACGATATTCGACCCTTCCCTCTAATGCAGGACAGAGAAAACTTTCAAGCTGCTGCTTCAATTTACTCCAGGACATGTGTTCCTCCTATGTTCGAAATGATCCTTTAGCAGGATTTTAACTCAATTATCTCTCTAATCCAGCGATAACCTTCTTCTACCAATTGTTTACTTGGATTACTATGCGGAGTATGTTCGAATATAAACATTACATCCTCACATTGAGCAAGAAAACGAATAATATGCTCCACTTTATAAAAATCCCCAAATTCATGGGACGGATGAACCGGAATCCAGATGTACTTATCACCTTCGTACAAAACATTATGCAGGTGAACAGCTTTAATATGTGCTCTCCATTTATCTAAATAGGCAAGAATGTCATCTCCTGTTGCGATTAAGTAATCACCAATATCGATGCAAAGCTTTAATCCATATTTATTCCAAATTTCAATCGGGAAATCATGCAAATATTGTATGCCGACAGGAGAACGCTCCAATCCCAGCTTTGGTTCACAGATAAAAGGGATTTTGTATTTGTCTTGTAAGCGGCTTAATTTTTTTAATCCATCCTCAATGATTTCAGTCACGTTTTCTTCTGCTTCTTTTTTGAAGTATGGAAAATGAACCAGAATATATGCAGCACCTAAAGCCGACAATCTTTCCGCTTCAAGCTCAAGTTGTTCCCAGGCGGCAGCAGGCTCTATTTGCACCTTTTGAAGTAAATCGTATTTACTCCCACTACGAAATAAAGGCGAATGTACACCGTAGGAGACTTGCTTGTCCTTATTTATTTCAAGAAAATGTTGAAATGCAGCTTCATCAGGGAACTCCCCAATTTCTACATGATGAATCCCTTCCCAAAATAAGTCTTGAAACAATTCAGGGTCTGACATTATAGTGCTTCCTGAAACGCCGATTTGATGTGCCATTATATGTTCCTTTCATTATATATGAAATCGTTCTTTTCTCATTTGCATCATTATACCATATGGTGGAACTCCAATCCCGCAGCGTTTGTACATTCAGCCTTGAAATCCACAGTTCCATGATGTTACATTTGGAGAGTGCAGTCTAATCACTACTAAAAATGGAAAGAAGGTCCGGAATATGGGGATGTACGGATATTACTTTGCTATTGATGACAAAATGGTGCAGCAAATCGCTGCTGGCGATATTGCGTTAAACAATTTAAAAGTAGATGATTATCCCGGACTGGATATTGATAGGTCCTGGGAGGCGATTCACTTCTTACTTTGTGGAGCTATTTCCGATGGAGAGCCTCCACTTGGCTATGTTGTTCCACTGACATCAGACTGGGGTATTGATTTTGGCTCATTCGGAGCGTTCTTCTTGCGCGCTCAGCAGGTTACAGAAGCGCTTCAAGCCATATCCAAGCTGGATGAAGCACAGCTTCGTTTGTGGTATGATTTCCCAACTATGGTTCAGAACGAGGTATATCCTCTCGAACCAGGAGCTGTTTCGGATGAGGATGGAGAAGAGTTCTTTGCCTTCATTCTACAGCATTTTAACGAAATCCGGCGTTTCTATAGTGAAACTTCAGCTGCGGGCAAAGGGCTTATCTTCTATATTTTTTGATTCTAAAGACTATTCTATTATTGAGGTCATGTATATGCCGGTTTTGAAAAAACGAAAGTGGATTTTATCGTTGTCAGCTGTAGTTTTGATCGTTGCAGCTGCGGTTTCCATTTTCATACAAATCATTCTTCATTCCAATGTGCCAGAGCCTGCTGAAGGCAGCATCGAGCAGCGTTATGCAGAGCAAGGCAGCTATCAGGTAAAGGTAGAAGAGGTAAAAAATACGTTAGACGCGGCTTTATTCAGAATATACTACCCTGCATTTCAGAAAGGTGAGTCCTATCCTGTTATTTCCTGGGGAAATGGAACAGACGCCACGCCAGATCGTTATGATGAACTCTTGACTCATCTTGCCAGCTGGGGCTTCATTGTAATAGATTCCTATAGCAAAACAACAGGAACAGGTAAAGAAATTGTGGAGGCTATTGAGTATTTAATCAATGAAAACGAACGGGCAAGCAGCTTGTTTTATCAAAAAATAAATACAGAAAATATTGGTGTAGCCGGACATTCCCAAGGGTCGACTGGAGTCATTAATGCTCATACCAACTATACAAAGGGATCGTTAATAAAGACGGTTGTTTCCATCGCTCTCCCGGATTTGAAGTATTGTGATCCTGAAGATGTATATGATACAGCACGTATTACCGTGCCTTTCCTTATTATGGGCGGTACACGAGATTTTCTCATCTCACCGCTTTCTGCGAATCAATTAGCCTTCTATACGACCAAAACAGGCACTCCTGTTATGATGGGGATGGCAAAAGGGGCGGCTCATACGGCAATCGAAGGCAATGGAGGCAATCATAGAGGGTACCTGACAGCTTGGATGAGATATCAGCTGCTTGATGATCAGGAGGCGATGAAAGCATTCTACGGGAGTTCTCCCGAGATGATGGATAATTCCAATTGGGTCGACGTTATCCAGGCCAATATGAACGTACAATAGCCGCAGCATCGGCATAGTCAGTGGCCTCCAAGAGCACGTATCCAAGTACACTGTATCCAAGTACACTGTATCTAAGTACACTGTAAGGACTAGGATACTGTACTACAAACAAAGAGGGGTTATCCACCCCTCTTTGCGCTTTTAAACACTATAGCTGTAAAGGTCGGTCCCTGTTCCGAAGCTTTCCAGCCTGTTTCTGATCCTTTGCAAAAATTGACCACAAACCCATCCATCCAAAACACGGTGATCCATCGATAGACACATGTTTACCTTGTCGATTTCAACCAGCATGCCATCAACCAACGCTGGACGCTTCACGATCGCTTCGAAGGTTAGCATGGCCGCTTGCGGGTAATTGATGATCGGAGCCGAAAGAACTGAGCCGAAGGAACCTGTATTGTTAACGGTAAAGGTCCCCCCGCTCACATCCTCAATCGTTAAGCTGCCTGCACGGGCCTTCCTTGCTAACTGATGCACCGTTCTGGCAAGACCAGCTATATCCATTCGATCTGCATTTCGAATGACGGGAGTATACAGCGCCCGATCAGCAGCCACGGCAAACGATAGGTTAATTTCTTTTTTCAAGATAATATGTTCGCCAGCCCATTGCGAATTAAGAATTGGAAATTCCTTCAACGCTTCGGTGACGGCCTTCATAAAAAACGGGAAATAGGTTAAGGCGACGCCTTCCGTTCTTTGGAATTGCTCCTTGATCTCATTGCGAAATTGCACCAAGCTCGTCACGTCACATTCGATCATCGTCCACGCGTGAGGGATCTCTTGCTTGCTTTGAGACATTCTTCTAGCAATTGCCTTGCGAACAGCTGTGACAGGAACTTTTTCCTCTAGTTCTCCTTGCTCCGAGGGAGAGCCCATATCTTCGACCAACGCTCCCCGCTTCTCGAGAAATTCCATAACGTCGTTTCGAGTAATTCGTCCGAAGCGTCCAGTCCCTTTCAGCTGTGACGAATCCAGTCCATGCTCCTGAATCAGCTTCCATACCGCCGGTGAAAATTCTGCCGTCTCTATGCGGCAAATAACAGCTCCCACCTGCACGGTATCTCCTTCAGAAACAACAATTTCGGTTATAACTCCGCTCGTAACCGAGGGAACCTCTACAGTCACCTTATCGGTTGTCACTTCGCATAGCGGATCATACTGCTTCACCTTATCACCGATTTGGACGAGCCAGCGAATGATAGTTCCCTCGGTTACACTTTCACCCAGCTGAGGCATTGTAATGGATTCAGCCATACATTATCATGCTCCTCTATCAGATTCAGCAGTGACCGCGAATGGCGACATCGTACTTTCAGGGCTCGCGTTCGCCCCGTTGCGAAGCACCTTGCGATTTTCCCACATTGGCATGTAGCGCTCAGCAAGCTGGACCAAATCCCGGTTGAACTCCCGACACCTCATCATTCTGACTTCTTCTCCAGCAAAGGCACCTACCGGCAAAGCCGCTTTATCGTGCTCGCCCTCCGACTCCACCAACGGAAAAAAACCATAGCCGTTCAAGAGCGTATCAAGTCTAAAACGAATCGTCGGGCCAGTAATGATTTCATGCCCCTTCTCCGCTTCCTGATGAAAGAAATAGTGCAGGACCACCATAAAATGAACAAGCTCATCAACCAACTGCCTATCCGTTCGAAGCTCGGGAGCAACCGCGAAGCAGCCGGTGTAGGAAAGCAGCTGCGGCTTGCTGTCAAATTGAGCAACTAGCTCCTTCATCGCGGTCACATGTCGGTGATCGTCGTCGCTCTCGCACATCGCCAATGGAGAAAACGGCCGGTAATGCTCGCGGTACCGCTTCATCGTCGCATGTTGAAAGCCCAAAATCGGCTGCAGCTCGCCGCCTGCACGCTCCTGGCATACAAGCAAGTGATCGCAAAACCAACTAACCGCATCTACAGGTATGGGCCCCTTTGCATATTTTCTTCCGTAACCTTCAAATTTGAGCGTCGTCGTTTTTTCAAACAACTCGCGCACGAGCGGATCACTCCATTGCTCGTATGGGTTGATTAATTGAACGATATGGCACGATGAAAGAAAAGGATGCATGGCATCTTCCCCCTAACAATGACTTAGTAGAATCTGTTCAAGCATGAACGCTTTAATCCAGGCAGCCATCCAATTTCGCTTCGCTCCATCGCCCTAAAGCTCGGCCAGGTCAAGCATCGCCTGATACACTTTGTCCGGATTCAGCATAAAAAATTGCTCCATGACCGGGTTGTACGGCATCGCCGGAACATCCGGGCCGCACAGGCGTCTGATGGGAGCGTCCAGCTCGTAAAAGCATTCCTCCGCAATGACGGCAGCCACTTCGCCTCCGACGCCGCCTTCTTTGTTGTCCTCGTGAACGATCAGCACTTTTCCAGTTTTTCGAGCAGCCGTAACGATCGTTTCCTTATCCAACGGATAAAGCGTACGCAAGTCTACGATGTGTGCGGAATACCCGTCCTCTTCGAGCCGAGTCGCCGCTTCCAGCACAAAGTGCAGGGAAAGCCCATACGAGATAACCGTAATATGCTTTCCTTCCCTTCGAATAGATGACTTCCCGATCGGAACAATGTAATCCGAATCCGGTACTTCTCCCTTGATTAATCGGTAGCATCGCTTATGTTCAAAAAATAGAACAGGGTCCTCGTCCCGAATCGCCGCTTTTAGCAGCCCTTTGGCATCGTAAGGGGTAGATGGGACAACCACCTTCAGACCGGGTATATTGCAGAACATCGCTTCGACGCTCTGCGAGTGATAAAGCGAACCATGGACACCTCCGCCGAAAGGCGCTCGAATAACCATCGGACAGTGCCAATCCCCGTTTGAGCGGTATCTCATTTTAGCTGCTTCATTCACGATCTGATTGACGGCAGTCATCATATAATCAGCGAATTGGATTTCGGCCACTGGTCTCAATCCAAAAGCAGATGCACCTACGGCTATGCCTGCAATGGCTGCCTCCGACAGCGGCGTATCTATGACTCGCTTCTCGCCAAATTCCTCAAGCATGCCCTTGGTTGCCCGAAATACACCGCCGCGCACTCCGACGTCTTCCCCAAGGACAAATACTCGCCGATCACGCTGCATTTCCTCTCGCAAAGCCTGCGAAACAGCCTCAATAAATGAGATGACGGTCACCAGACTCACCTCCTGCCAGGGCATAAACATGCTTCAGAGCATCCTCCGGTGCTGCATCCTCGGCACGCTCCGCGTATTCCGTTGCTTCGTCGACTTCATGCTCGATTCGCTCATGCATATCCAGCTCCGTTCGTTCATCGAGAAGTCCGGCTTCCTTCAAATAGCGGCTGAACGAGAGGATGGGATCGTTCT
This sequence comes from Paenibacillus montaniterrae, assembly GCF_018403185.1. Classification (GTDB taxonomy): domain Bacteria; phylum Bacillota; class Bacilli; order Paenibacillales; family Paenibacillaceae; genus Pristimantibacillus; species Pristimantibacillus montaniterrae. The sequence goes on along the minus strand of NZ_BOSE01000009.1, from coordinate 209,455 downwards.
TTTTCGCTTCCTCTATTTCCTCGCTAGTGCGATATGTCCGGTCATCGTCGTCGCTCGAATGAGGAACCGGGCGGTCGACGACAGCCTCGATCAATGTAGGGCCCCCTCCTCTTCGAGCCCGGTCTGCTGCCTCTTTCACAGCCTCGTAAACGTCGAGCGGGTTGTTGCCGTCGACAACAACGCCGGGAAAGCCATACCCGCTCGCCCGAGCCGCGATGCTCTCACTGGCAACCTGCTTGTTATAAGGAACCGAAATCGCATACTTATTGTTTTCGCACAAGAAAATAACCGGAAGCCTGTGTATCCCGGCAAAATTGGCTGCCTCGTGAAACTCGCCTTGGCTGCTTGCACCATCACCGAAGGAGGTCAACACAACGAATGCCTCTCCCATTATGCTGCCGGACAAAGCAATCCCAACCGCATGCGGCACTTGGCTTGCAACAACGCTGGATGTTGACAAAATACGATTTTGTTTGCTTCCGTAATGGCACGGCATTTGACGTCCACCGCTGTTCGGATCCTCAGCTTTAGCGAAAGCAGCCAGCATCAATTCCTTGGCCGTCATCCCAAACACAATCGCCATCCCCATGTCCCGATAATATGGACATAGAAAATCGTTCGACTGATTCAGCGCATAGGCAGCTCCTACCTGTGCGGCTTCATGGCCTTGACAGGAGACCAGAAACGGAATCTTCCCGGCTCGGTTGAGCAGCCACATCCGTTCATCGACTTTACGCGCCAGAACCATCGCTCGATATATGTCTAAAACCTGTTGATCCGATAAACCCAGCAGCCGATGTTTGATTTCCGTCTTAAGGTCCAAATTATCCCCCATCATCATGAATCCCTCCATTCTAGACTACAAACGTCTGACCAATGCTTGCCTTAGTAGACGAGAACGTTAAGACTTTTCAAGGTCCGGGTTGACGGGAACGGCATCCATTCCACTTGCTCGTTCACCAGCTTCAGATGAGCATACTTGTCAAAAAGGGTCTGTAAAGCAATCGCTCCCTCTTTCCGTGCTAGCGGCGCGCCTAAACAAAAATGGGCAGCATATCCGAACGCCAAATGCGGATTTTTTTTGCGAGTGATGTCAAATTGGTCGGGATTAACGAATACGTCAGGGTCCCGGTTCGCAGCCGCAATCCACCCGGTCACTGAATCTCCCCGCTTCAAAGCATGACCTTTATATTCCATGTCTTCTCCGACCTTGCGGTGTCTTAGTTGAAGAGGCGTCTCAAAACGCAGTACTTCTTCTATAGCGGACTCCATCCATTCCGGTTGTGCTCGCAGCAAATTTTGTTGCTCCTGATACCGGATCATCAGATAAATGGAGCTGGCTATCATGCTGGCCGTAGTTTCGTGGCCGCCGAGAACAAGGCCAATACAATTAGCCAGCAGCTCATCCTCAGACATATGCCCCTCTTCGTAGGTTGCGCGGACCAATTTGCTTATCAAATCATCTCGAAGATTGCGAGAACGGTCATGTACAAGCTCACGAAAATAATGTTGAAACTCAATCATGGCTTGATTGGCATTCATAAGCATTTCCTTCGTTGGCTTGTGGTCCGTTGAACGGATAACTTGCGTCGACCACTTTTTGATCAAATAACGGTCTTCCACGGGAACACCCATCAATTCTGTGATTACAAAAATAGGTAGCTGGTTGGCATAATCGCGTACTAGATCAATAGTTGATCCTGGTTCAAATTCTTGGAGAAGATAGCGTGAAATGTCTTGAATTCGCGGCTCCAGCTGTTCAGCAAGACGTGGAGTAAAGGCTTTGTTGATTAGCGAACGAAGGCGGGTATGATCAGGTCGATCCTGTAAAACGAGCAATTGTTTTAGATGATCTTCCAGAACTCGGATTTCTGGGGGAGTTGGGGGAAGTTGATCCGCCGGAAGTGCATTTTTTAACTGAATGACGAACCGCTTGTCCCGAAATGCAAACTGGACGTCCTCATAAGTGGTAAAATGCCATAAAGTAAAGACACGTCCATTTCGATCAGTTTGCGGTTCTTTATAAATCGGACAATAAGTGTGTACTTTTTTGAAAACGGCGTATCTGTCTTGTTGGAATTCTAACGACAACGGATTGAATTCATAGGTTTGCTGAGCCAAATGAGTCCCTCCCACGCATATTTTTCATTTCGACCAAAACGTTGCCAAATGCCTACTCACGACACGCGGATGTTGAGCTCTTTCAATACCCGCCTTGACGGGAACGGCGCCCATTCTACTCGCTCATCTACCAGACCCAGATGAGCATACTTATCAAAGAGGGTTTGCAAAGCAATTGCCCCCTCTTTCCGTGCCAATGGCGCACCCAAACAAAAATGAGTAGCATAACCGAATGCCAGATGTGGATTTTTTTTGCGGGTGATGTCAAATTGATCGGGATTAGCAAAGACGTTAGGGTCCCGGTTTGCAGCCGCAAACCATCCGGTCACGGAATCTCCCTGCTTTAAAAAATGTCCCTTGTACTCCATGTCTTCTGCTACCTTTCGATGTCTCAGTTGTATAGGTGTCTCAAAACGCAGCACCTCTTCAATAGCTGATCCCATCCATTCCGGCTGTGCGCGGAGCAACTCCTGCTGACTTTGATGCTGAATCATGAGATAAACAGAGCTGGCTATCATGCTGGCCGTGGATTCGTGACCTGCAATAACGAGATTAACGCTATTGCCCAGAAGTTCATCCTCGGACATGCGCCCTTCCTCGTAGGTGGCTCGAATCAATCCGCTCATCAGATCGTCTCGCTCATTACGGGATCGATCATGAACGAGGTCACGGAAATAATCACGAAACTCAATCATCGCTTGGTTGGCAGTTGCCAGCATCTCCTTCGTTGGCTTGTGATCCGAAGCTCGTGTCAATTCAGTCGACCACTTCTTCATCAAATCACGGTCCTCTACCGAAACACCCATTAACTCAGCCATCACGAAAATGGGCAGCTGGGTGGCGTAATCGCGTACTAGGTCAAACGTCGTACCTGGTTCAAATTCTTGGAGAAGATAGTGTGTAATATCGCGGATGGTTGGCTCTAATTGCTCAGCAAGACGTGGGGTAAAGGCTTTGCTGAGCAGTAAACGAGTGCGGGTATGGTCAGGCGGATCTTGGAAGACGACTATATTTTGCATAAGATGATCAAGAACCCGTATTTCTTCAGGGACTGGGGGGAGTTGAGCGGCCGGAAGCGCATTTTTCAGCTGCATGACAAACCGCTTGTCCCGATTGACAAACTGGACGTCCTCGTAAGTCGTAAAGTGCCAGGAAGTAAAGGCTCGTCCACTACTATCGACCTGAGGCTCTTTATAGATCGGGCAATGAGTGTGCACCTCTCTGAAAACAGTATACCGGTCTTGTTGGAATTGTGACGACAACGGATCAAATACATAGCTTTGCTGAACCAAATGAAAAACCTCCCTACGCACTAGTTTTACTCCGGTTTTATGGCGCTAACAATAAATTTGTTGAAAAAGTAGACTGACTGTGGCAGCTTCATGCATTCCAGGTACTCTATCGCAAACCTCTCCTGCTTTTCTTTACCTCCAAGCACTTTTTCATGAACAGCCGATGCATTTTGCAATATCATGCGCATCATCTCCCATTGCTCCTGGTTGTCTGTACCTGACCACGCAACCGTTTCTATCCTCCAGGAAACGGACATTAGACCAGCCTCTAGCAACAAGGAAGGAAGCTTTCGTCCTACAAAGCAATCATGCTCAGGATATGCCGCCCATTTTCTCAATCCCTCTGCTACTGCGGGAGTTTGAGGATACAAGTTCATAGTGGCACCATCGATATCGATTATGACGAGGGTGCCGCCAGGCTTTAATACGCGCACCAGCTCTGCAATAAGCTTGCTTCTGTTTTCCGTGTTTTGATGATGAATAACAAAGCGAGAAATGATGAGATCGAATTGTTCGCTTGTGAAAGTCAGCTGTGTTAAATCCTGCTCTTCGAAGATAAGATTTGGAATGTCTTTAGCGGCCTCCCGGGCTTGCTCGAGAAGGGATAGAGTAAAGTCGCAGGCAACCACCCGAGTAGAAGGAAACCTTTCCGCCAGGTAGCGGCTGACGATCCCCGTTCCACACCCTGCATCCAAGATGCAGGCACCGTCTTGCACTACAATGTCCTGCAACTCCTGTCGATAGTCGTATCCGGGTGAATTGGATTGCTTCTCCAGACGATTAAACTCCTCTTTATGCTCCAGCATGTAAGCCATAATTCTCCTCCAGTACACATCAAAAATAATGTTACTACTCTCCAGGGACACTTCATCCACTTGAGGAATTAAAGCTTTTGCGTCATTCAGATCACCTCCTCATTTCGCAGCGCTGATACCGATGAATAAACAGGAATTTCAAATAAATTACATTATATTACAATCCAAATTTAACATGTCTCCAGATTAAAATCGATAGTTCATTAGACCGATCTTGCGATCAATCTTAAAAACCCAGCCAAGTGTTGTAAGTGCAAGGAGCCGAGTGATCACCCGGCTCCTTGCTGATGAAATAATTGCAGTACCAGCTATCGAGCTTGCCGAGAATAAGTTATATTCAAGACAGCTTTTGTACCGTTTGAAACACAAACTTATGCAGATCGCAGAAACGGCGGCCTAGCAGTTCATATCCCTCGGCTCCAGGGTGCAAACCGTCGGTCAAAAACGCTGCATCCTCCGGCCCAAGCCAGTTCAGACCATCCTGATAATACAGCTGACGATCCCCGCGCTCCTTGAGCAATTCCACGACATCCTCAATAGCTTCACGCATCATAGGCAAGGTAAAGCCGAGCGAATTGAGCTCCGTTTCACGGACAGTGCCATAAATCGGAGAAATGACCAGCAGCGGAGTCTCTTTATGTTTGTCGCGTATCGTCTGCAACAGCCCAATCAGCAGCGGCTTGAACATGCGCGGGCTTAAGGTGCTTGCGCCATAGATGTTCACGCCCACACATATAGAGATAAAATCAGCCGGCAAGTCGCGAATTAACCGCCCGATCATCGGCTCCATGTGACAATTGCCGGAGAAGCCGAGATTGGTCAGGTTGAAGCCGCAGTCCGCGGCAGCAATAGCAGGCCAAGCGCGCGAGGGGCTGGAGGCCGCGACGCACTGGGTAATAGAGCTGCCGTAAGTAATCCAGCGAGGCCGGGTGTCCGGCAGCGGAACCCCGACAGCTTGCGAGCTAATCTGCAGCCCGGTGACGGTCATTCCTATATTTTGCGGGAGCCAAATTTCCAGATCCTTGATGCCACGCTCAAGTCCGCTAAACAAGGCTGTTGTCGCTCCTGCAGGCAAACTGATTGTCTGGCACAATTCTCTGTCTGTTACACAATCGAGAGAGGCGGCAGCCGCCAAAGGCGCGAAGGATACTGCAACCTCTGTGGAGTCCGTGCGCAGCCGCAGGCGCACACCGGCGCAAATCTCGGCTTTGCCCCCAATTCCATCAGGCGGATACAGTGCGTAGTCCATGTAAGGAATACGCCATGGCTTGATTCCATCCGTCTGATGTTGTAGCGATACGGCGCCGTGAAACCACTTATCCGTTAAAGGAAGCTGTTTCACAGCGTGTTCCCTTCCTTCTGCTCCGCAGCCGCTCTAAAATCCTCTCCTAGCCATACATCCTGTTCCAGCAGCCTCTGCTGAAGCTCAGCTACCGAAATGCCGCGCGAGTCAGTGCCGTCCCGCAGCGCTAACGCAGCCGCCGTTCCTGCGGCTTGGCCCATGGAGAAGCAGTTCGGCATTACCCGCAAGGAGCCTTGCACCGCTCGATCTGAAGACACACAGCGTCCGGCAACCCAAAGGTTGTCGATGCCTAGCGGCAGCATGATCCGATACGGCACACCGTGTGAAACTCCAGGCGGCAAGTGGTTGAAGGTCATTTCGCTTTTGCTGTTGGCGAGATGAATATCGATGTAGTATGCGTTGCGGGCAATATCATCCGGGAAGGAACGCGCAGCAAGGAAATCATCGACCGTCAGGATGTAGTCCCCTTCGATCCGCCGTGTCTCCCGGATGCCGAGCTGCTCCCCGCTCGCCACCATATGGGCGTGCTCAAAGCCCGGCACATAGCGGCGGAAAAATTGCAGCTGGCGCTCCGCCGTGCGTCGTCCTTCAATCGCCCCCCGCGTCAAATCCTCAGCAAGGGTACCGTCAATATCGAATACATGGCCAAAGTTGACGCCTACCAGATAGTCACTGATCCAGGCAAGACCGGAGATCGACTTGCGGCCCTCTGGCAATGCACCCTCCTCGATCGCTTGCTCCACCGTCTTATGCAATTGGCCCGTATCTCCACTTTCCTCGAGAAACCGTTTGAACTTCGAACGGTTCACATTTGCAAGCAAATAGCACATGCTGCCAGGTTGAAGTTCACCTGCTTCCCCTCCCTTCTGAAAAGGAACTCCCGCAAGAGCAGCAATATCGCCATCTCCTGAACAATCAATAATATATCGGCAGGAAATGAAGGAACGTCCCGTTTTATTAACGACAACAACACCTTGGACCGTCCTGCGATCCTTGGACAGTACAATATCATAAACAAAGGTGTGATACAGCGGCATTACGCCGCTTTCCAGAATGGCATCATCATAAACCCGCTTCAACACCTCGGGATCAATCGGCACCCAATCCAGTATTTCTTGATATTGCTCAAGGTACTTAGGACCACATGCCTGCTTCATTCGTTCCATCAATTGAAGACCGAGACCACGAATAATCGGCTTCTGTTTATCTGTAAAGGGACAGAAAGCCGGGACGAGCGCAACCGTGCCCATGCCGCCAAGAAACCCTCTTTGCTCCACCAGCATCGTTTGTGCCCCCGCTCTCGCAGCAGCAATCGCCGCGGCGATTCCGGAAGCGCCTCCGCCGATGACCAGCACATCTACCTCGTGAGCAACCGGAATGCTGGCAGATGGCAGCGTAATATGTCCGTTCATAGAAACCTCCCCATTCTGTACAGGTTTGATCATTTTCATAATTGCTTATTTGACTATGCCGTCCAGACAAAGACGCAGCAAATCATCGACATGCGCAGTTGCCAGGCATTCTACGGTGTCGGCTGCACCGTAGTAAATTTTGACCTCACCGGAATCTTCCAAAATCATTCCCCCTGGAAAAATCACATCATTGCGAAAGCCCCCACTAGTTTCATAGGCAGCTTCTGGCGCAAGCAGCGGTGCCTCTGCCCTGCCGATGACACGGCTGGGATCAGCAAGGTCGAGCAGCATAATGCCGGTTGTATAGCGTTTCTTCCAGCTGTCTTCCCAACCGTTCTTGCCCCGGCTATGGTCGATATCCACGGCATGGAACAGGGTCAGCCAGCCTTTGTCCGTTTTGACAGGCGGAGCGCCGGGACCTACTTTGTCATTGGCATAGGCGACATCCTCAACGGCCAACAGCAGCTTGGAGTTGCCCCAATATTTCAGATCAGGCGAGTCGCTGATCCACATGTCAAATCGATCCGTTCCGCCCCGGCTATATACAGGCATTGGACGCTCCAGCCGCACGTACTTGCCCCCGATCCGTTCCGGGAACAATACCATGTTGCGGTTGTCCGGCAGCGATAGACTTAACACCTCGAAGGAGTTGAAATCCTCCGTTACGGCGATACCGCCGCGCAGCCCATGCCTGGTATCGACCGCAAAACATAGGTAGCACCGTTCGTCGATTACCGTCAGACGCGGATCATATACACGGATAACCTCCTCATCATGCCAGGACCAACACGGTGCTGGCTGCACATCCCACTTTACGCCATCATCGCTAAAGGCCAGTCCAAGATTAGTTGTATGATGAGGAGCAACAACTCCTTTATGTTCATCGCCGTAGTCATTGCGAAAAACCATTACATATTTACCTTTATACTTGGCAACCCCAGCATTAAAGACCAGCGCCGGGCCATAAGGCACATCACTCGAAGATAAAACCGGATTCGCAGAATGCCGGGTAATGACTGGACTGGAAAACAAAGCTCCTACTGTAGAATCACTCATATGCATTTTGCTCCTTGTACATGGAATTTGAAATTAACCTTTGACTGAACCAGCCGTCACTTGAATAAACGACTTGTTCGCCACAATATAAGCGAGCAGCATCGGCAGAATAGACAGACATGCTCCTGCCATCATCAAATGAATCTGCATCGCCGCAGAAGAACCATAACGAAGATTCGCCAGCCCAACGGTAAGTGTCTGCAATTGCGGATTCGTCATCGTAAACACCAGCGGCAAAATGTATTCGTTCCAGGCATGACGAAAAGCAAATAGTCCAGCTACACCAAGCCCTGGCGTTAAAAGTGGCAGAATCACCCGGAAGAAGGTTCGAATAAACCCGGAACCATCGACCATTGCCGCTTCATCAAGCTCGCGGGGGATCGCTTTGAAGAAACCAATCAGCATAAAAAACGTGCTGGAATGAGCGCTGATCAGAATCAGGATTACTCCCCATAGCGTCGTATTCAGATTCAATGCGACCATCAAATCAAATTGCGGACGCAGCACAATAGCGCCAACAGATATAAACATCATCGAGGCTTGAGTCGTCACGTATAGTGATTTGCCGGGAAAATGACGCCGATCCACCACATAAGCCGCCATCGCAGCGACCAGCAAGGTGCCTGCTGTAGCCATAACGCTGACAAAAGCACTGTTCCAGGTATAGCGGGCAAAATTGGCTTGCTTCCAAGCTTCCACATAGTTGACGAATTGCGGCTTGGCCGGCAGCAAGCTGCCGCCGGTCATCATTTCGGCGCCAGTCTTAAGCGAGCCAGACAAAGTCATCAGCAAGGGAAATAATGTCAGTATCGCCGTTATCAATAAAAACAGCCACATAACCGCACGGCCCACTGTGCGGCCGGAAAACGGGCGGGCAGTACTTTTGCCGCGTCCGCCCGGCTGTTGGATTAACAACTGTTTGTTCATTGCACTGAACCTCCTGTAAGCTAATACAACTTGTTCATTTTACGGCTCAATAAAAAATACAAGCCTGTAATCGCTCCAACAATAACAGCGGTTGCGAAGCCTACGGCGCTGCCATATCCAAGCTGCTGCTCCACAGGCGAACCCGTGGATACCGGGAATAACAGTTTGTACAAATAAAGATACATAACCTCGGTTTTACCAATCGGTCCGCCTTCCGTGATGAGCATAATGCTCTCATAACCTTTCAATGATGCAATAATCGCCAGCATAATAACCATCTGGGCAACTGGAGCCAGCATCGGAAGCGTAATGCTCCAGAACCGTCTAGCGGCGTTCGCACCGTCAATGGCCGCACTCTCGTACAAATCCTGCGGAATGCTCTGCAGTCCGGCCAGAAACAGCAGCATATAATTGCCGACCGCTCCCCATACCGCCACAATAATAACCGTAAGCATCGCATACTTCGGTCCAAGCCAGTCAATCGGCTGCGAAATCAGATGCAGCTTCATCAAAACAGTGTTAACCATCCCATTGTAGGAATTAAAAATATTGTAAAATACAACAGATATAACTGCGGTGCTGATGATCGTCGGCATAAAATAAATCCCGCGCAGCAAATTTCCGCCGCGCAGCTTGCTGTTCAGGATGACCGCCAGCAACAAGGACAATGGCAGCGTCAGCAGCAGCTTGCCTCCGGCATAGATAAAGGTATTGCCAACCGATTCCCAGAACAGCCCGTCGCGCATCAGCAAACGGAAATTGTCCAGGCCAACGAACAGCGGATCGCCGTAGCCGGCATAGTCATAAAACATATAACGAAGCATCCAGAGCAGGGGATAGATGCCTAAGGCAGCTGTTAAAATGATGCTCGGCGACAGAAACAGCGCATTCTCCCCCAGTCGTTTCCACTTGAAATGCATGATTTGTTCCTCCTTTGGGGAAAGAAAAGGGGCATCCGCCAAAATGCGTGACAGCCCCATCCATTACTGTTATTCTCCCTGCGGTTTGGCAGGATCAAAGGCAGGGTTCGGCGTTACAGTAACCTCGCCCTTCTCCACCGCTTTGGACAATGCGGCGTTGTATCTGGTGTTCAAATCGTCCGTAATCGCTTTCACATCTCCACCTTCAAGGATATATTTGAAGAAAGCGTCCGCATAGGTGGAACCCTCAGGAGTAACGTTTGGCGAAGCCGGCCAGAGCGAATCGTGCTCCCCAACCAGGAACCCTTCCATGCCGCCGATCTCCGGATCTTTGGCCTGTTCCACAATGCTTGGCACAATCGCAATCCCGAAGCCTTTTTCATGATAAGTCTTCAGAACCTCGTCACCGTACATATACTGCATAAATTTCCAAGCCGCTTCCTTATTGGCTGATTGAGCACTGATGCCAAGCCACGTTCCAGCAGATACAATTTCGGAAGTTCCCTTGATCTGCCCGTCCAGTGTTGGAGCCAAAGCTCCGCCCCAATTGATTTCAGTCGGAAATTGATCCTGATACACGCCCGGTTCCGTCGAGAAGGAAAGATACATGCCAATTTTACCGGCGGCGAATTGAGCGCGCAGCGGATCGATGTCCAGCGCTTCTGCGCCAGGCAGAATACTTCCGTCATTATACATTTGCTTGAAGTATTCAACGACCTGCGAATAAGGCGCGAAATCAAATTGTCCTGTTTTCAGATCAAAGCCAAGCCCTTGATAACCGCTCAAGGAAAGAATCTCTCGGATCGAACGATCAAATGCCTGCTTCGGATTTTTGAAGTTTAGTGCAAAGCCATAGATGCCCTCAGCTTTGCCAACCTCGGTAATCTGCTTGGCGGCGTCCACCATTTCCTGCAGCGATACCGGCGGATTCTCGATGCCCGCTTTGGCAAAAAGGTCCTTGTTGTAGACCAGGCGCAAGGTGAGACCGGTGTTGGCGAGCGAATATACCTTGCCTTCAAAACGATTAACATCGTCGATCAGCAGGTTGCCAAACTTTGCTTTCAAGTCATCGGTAAGATACTCGTCAATGGGCGCGAGATAGCCTTTTTTAACAAATCCGGCAGTGTTGGCGCTCTTTAGTCGCAGCACATCCGGCGCCTGATTGCTGGAAAATGCAATGTCGACACTTTGCGTGTAATTCTCGGACATGACTGTCAATTCCACTTGAATATTGTCTTCGTTTGTCTCATTGAACTTGTTGATCAATTCCTTGATATACTCCTGGTCGTGACGGTCGTCAGTCCAGTACTTCAACTGTACAGGTGTGCCCGTCTCCGTTGAGGACGTTGCTGTACTGCCTTCAGAATTTCCATTCGCCGCAGCGCCATTGCCATTGTTATTGCCGTTCCCGCTGCAGCCTGCTGCGATTGCGGCAATCAATAGAAGGCACAAGACGAGACTTGACCATTTTTTTCGCATACATTCCACCCCTTTAATTGACATTTGTATTGTGAGCTCGTTTTTATTATAGGCTCTGTTTCCCAGAAAAGGAGTGAGGCAGATTCACTCTCAAGGGACAGAATTCTATGGTCTGTGCAGTATGCTCCCGGCCATCCTCATGCATACTTATGCCTCCGGCCGCTCTGGATGATAGCTCGCCCTGTACTCCGATGGCGTCTGTCCGGTCACCTTCTTGAACATCTCGCTGAAATATCTGCGCTCCTCATAGCCTACAGACGCAGCCACCTCCTGCACCTGCGCTCCCTCCACTAAAAGCTGCTTCGCTTTCTGGATCCGTTCCCAGGTCATATACTGTGTAACCGTCATCCCGGTCACGCGCTTGAACAAGCTGGAAAAGTAGCTGGCGCTGAGATGGACATGGGCGGCGCATTCGCCAACGCTAATATCCTCGGACAAGCGGCCCTGTATATAATCAATAGCTTGATAAATTATCCTCTGTCCTTCGGATAAGCTGTTGCGCCGCACCAAATCGGCTCCCTCTGTACATAAGGCAAGCAATTGACGCTGCAAAGAGGATAGTGGCACTCCCGCTATCCCTTGTACTGCTTGGAATCTTTGAATCAGCGGCTGAATGTCTGAATACGGAATCATTTCATAAAAGGTGCGGATGGCGGAAGCCGCCAGCTCATTGTACAGGCTGAGGAGATAATCCGGATTTTGCTGGGCAAAACGTTGCCGCAGTGTCTTCGAAATGACAGACAAAATCTCGTTCGTTCGGTCAACATTCCCGGAGCGAAGAGCCAGCAACAGCTCATCCTTATGCTCCAGAGTCAGCGGCTCCTGACTGCCGCTCTGATGAATATCATCATACCTAATAGCCGCATTGCCCTCAGTGAACAGATGATAGGAGAGCGCTCGATGAGCCTCGCGGCAGGAATCCGGCAGCTCGCTGATCTCCTCCACTCTGCTGCCGACTCCGATCGAAACCGTAAACTTCGTATAGCGTTCAATATTTCGGCAGATTTGTTCGGCAATTTCGATTGGACTGGCTGCTACTGTATCGTTTAGTACGGCCAGATGCCGATCATGACTAGTGCGGAAAACGACACACCGCGCATAGTCGGCAAGCGTCTCCTGCATAATATTCAGCAAAGAAAAACGGATCAGCTCCATCTCCCGCACAGGCTGCTCGGCAACCTGCTCCAGAAAACGGTCAATTTCAATTAGCATCACTACGAAGCCCCTTGGCTCCAGCTCAATATTCAAAAACTCCCACCGTTCCGAGGCTTCTTCCCATGAAGTGCGGTGGCTTGTGAGCAGCGCAAAGTATTCCTGCCGCAGCACCGGCATGCTCTCACGGAGCTTATTCTCCATCTTTTGCAAATTGAGCAGTCTGGCTCTCTCATCCATCACCTCCGCTTTTGCTCGCAGCACCGCGGACATAATATCTTCTTCTGAAAAGGGCTTTACTACAAAATCAAACGCCCCCAGTTGCACCGCCTGCTGCGCGTATTCAAAGTCGGCATAGCCGCTGATCAAAATAACCTTGCATCTGCGGTTTTCTTCCAAAATTGCGCGCAGCATGCTCAGCCCGTCCATTCGCGGCATCCGAATATCAGTGATGACCAGATCCGGCCGCAGCTTGTCGATCAGCTCAAGCCCCTCCTCGCCATTGCTCGACACACCTGCGACCCGAATCCCCTGTTCTTCCCAGTTCATCGCGGACAGCCCATCGACCACGCTTTTAATATCATCGATAATACAAAGACTGATCTCCTCAGGATTGCTCATCCAAATGCTCTCCTTTCTTAGGCAAAGAAATCCGTATTTCAGTTCCGCGCTCCGGCGCACTGTCCACATGAAATTCCGCACCATCCCCATAATAGAGCCGGAGCCGCCGAATCAGATTGGACACCGCGTACCCTTTCTTCGATTCGATCCAAAAGAGCGCTTTCACTTGATCTTCATCCATACCATTGCCATTATCACGCACAGCAATCGTCCAGCGCTCCTCATCTCCAGTAATGTCAATCTCAATTCGACCGCCGTGCTTCAGGTCGCGAAAACCGTGCAAAATACTGTTCTCCACCAGCGGCTGCAACACGATGCGTGGAATGAAAAGCGCGGAAAGCTCCGGTTCACCCACATCAATCTTGTAGGAGAACAACCCTTCATAGCAGTATAACTGCAGCTCCAGATACTGGCGCACATGCTCCAGCTCTTTCGACAATGTCGTAATTTCCTGACCATTGTTCAGCCCGAGCTGGAATAGGCGAGAAAGGGACATAACCATTTGCTGCGACGGCTCAACCTGCTTCAACTTCAATTTCCAGTAAATAGTGTTCAATGTATTATACAGAAAATGAGGGTCCATCTGCGCCGATAACGCCTTGATCTCTGCAGTTCGCTTATGCGTCTGTGCCTCTGTGACCTCGTCAATCAACACCACAATCTGCTCCAGCATCCGGTTGAAGCGGAACCCTACCTGCCCCAGTTCATCCCCGCTGCTACTCTCAAAACGAGCGGTCAGATCATTGTTCTCCACCCGTTTTATCACCTTCAGCAACCCTTGCAGCGGCTTCAGCAAATAGCGTGCAAATGCGCCCGAGATCAGTGTCGTGACAGTAAAAACAGCCAGAGCAACCCCGGCAATCAGCCATTTGACATACACCATATCCTTCAACACATCGGCCCGGGAACGAATGGTAGTCATCGTCCAATCCGCAATGCCGAGACGGGCATAGTTGAGCAAATAGGTTTGTCCATCCAATTCAAAGGATTGACTGCCTTCCGAGCTGTTCATCATGCCGCTCAGATTTCCTGTATCCACTGCCTGTCGGACCAACTGCTCCTTCACGGGATAGACTGTCTCTCCCTCAGCATTCAGCAAGAAGCTGGACGCTTCTTCCCCGTTGTCCCCCTGCACCAGCTTGCGGAAGCCATCTTCACGAATGTTCACGACAATATAAACACCGCTAACCGGAGTGTCGAAGATCGGTTGCAGAATGAGCGAGATGACGCGATCCTTGCCCGAGAAGAGCATATCCTCATGGCCTTCAACCCAAAGGTTCTTTTTTTCTTGCTCGATGCGCTCATACAAAAATGTATCCTCAAATGCGATGAGCCGATTGCGATTCATCGACGAAGGATAAAATTCACCAATCGGCGTAGATACGTAAATCGACTGAATTAACGGCTCAGCAATCCGCGCTTGCGAGAAAACGTTGTCAAGATCGTTGAGATGCGTATAATATCTGCTGGCATCCCCGGAGACGACATCTCTCAGCATGTCGTAAAAAGGCTGGCTGATCATAAACGTCATCATAATCAGCATCAGTTTGTTCAGCTTCTCATCCACGATCTGTGCAGAACGAACAACTGTATCCTGCGTGAGCTTTAGCGCATTCTTTTCCAGCGTGACAGCCGAAATATAATAAGACAGCCCGCCGGTCATCAAGACAGAAAGTACAATGACAGCTAGAAAAGCGACCTTGAGTTTGTGACGGAACGATTGCTTGCGGGGGTAATTCAAGCTTTTCACACCTTCCGTTTAAAGTCTCTATTCTTTGATTATGTCACTGCAGCCATTGTTCGACAATGTTAAAAAACGAAGCTGTCCCGAGCAGCCAATTCATGGCTTCAGGACAGCTTCACAAGATCCTATTTGTGCGATCGACCTGCAGCTCAGCTCTTTTTTGCCAGTATGGAAAGCTGATCTGGCTAAATAGAAGCAGGAGCCAGAACCACAGCGTCATCAAAAGCTACACCTGCTGAAGTAGTCCGGAATCCGATTTTACCCGCTGTCAATTCCGTTACAGGATTCGTCCATTCCACTTGCAATTGTCCATCTACATAGCCTTTGATGGTATTCCCCTGGATCGCAGCCTTAATCGTATACCACTGCTTCGCCTTGGCTGTGAAAGGAGTGCTGGATACAAGGGTCATAACATTGTTCACCGATTTGTACAGCTCCAGCTTTTGGACTGCTGAATTGATTCGATACATATAATAATTGCCGGAATCCTGTACCCTGAACACAATGCCTGCATTGGCATTACTAATTGGCATCTTCACTCTAGCTTCATACGTATAATCCGTCCATGAATCACCGGCGACAATAAGCGCCGGGGCTGAATTATTTTGGATCAACACTTTCGAGTCATCGGTTGCCACACTCCAGGAACCTGATGATGACGTCCACCCGGCCATATTACCATCTTCAAAATTGTCGCTGAAGCGAATAATCGGGGAAACAATGACATCGTCAAAATGTACGCCTGCCGAAGTGGTGCGGAATCCGATTCCTCCTGTTGTTAATTCTGTTACAGGATTGGTCCACTCCATTTTCAACTCCCCATCCACATACCCTTTGATCGTATTCCCTTGTATAACAACCTTAAGCTTATACCATTGCTTTTCTGCAGCTGTGAACGGAGTACTGGCCAGGGAAGTCAGTTGTCCATTAATGGATTTGTACAATTCCAGCCTTTGATTCGATGAATTGATTCGATACAAATAATAATGATTGGCATCCTGCACCCTGAAAATAATGCCTGCATTGGCATCGGTGATCGGCATTCTCACTCCTGCCTCATATGTGTAGTCCGTCCATAAACTGCCGGAATTGGCGGTAATCAAAGATGTAGTTGTCTGATTCCCACTGGACAGCACCTTATTTGTGCCAACGGTTGGGACATTCCATCCACCTGCAACAGACGTCCATCCCGCTATATTTCCAGCTTCGAAATTATCGCTGAACATCGGCGAACTGGAATTGGCAAAAATGATCCCCTTTACATTGTTATTAACGTTAATATTCAAGTCGTTCAGATTTGTTGCAAGCTTGCCTTCCACATAAATATCTGAAAATGTGACGCCGCTAACCATTCCGCCTTTGGTGGCATTCCCGGAAAGTCTGGATTTCTGAGATCCCGTCTCACGAACATTGATGTTCTTGACGATAACATTGCTTATATCGCCAGAAGTGCTGGTAGAAACCCCAAGCCAATAGTTTCCGAATTGATTAATGCCAACTCGTTCAATATCAATATTTTCAAACGTAATATTTTGAGCGTAGCCTTCCTCCGGAAGTGTATTATATTGGTAGCCATGGTCAACAAGCAATGCCCGGGCGCTTTGGAAAACATATGAATTGCGGATCGTTACGCCAATCTGCGGCTGGGCAACTCCCATGCCAATCTTGAAAGCCGCGCATCTTGTCCATGCTAAAGCATCATCAAAAACTACATTTTCCAAATGCTCAAGCTGACCTGGCCAGCCTTTGGACATCCCCGTTTGCAGCCAGGTTTTAGTGGAATACGTGTCGTCATCCGATATAGCAATCGCGTGTTGAACAAGCACATTCTGACTCTCATTTATATCGATAACGTCATTTTCGAGTTTATATAAATCCTGGAATCCCTTAAGATTTTTTATCGTCACATTGTCGGAACGAACAACCATAAACGACCAAAATCCGCTATCTCTCAATATTAAGCCATCAAAAGTAAAATTTGAGGTGGCGATCGGCACCAGCAGATTATTCAGAAACCCTTCATTTTTATTCGGAGCCGGCATCTTGCGTTCTCGCATTTCTATGCCTTTTCCATCAATCGTTCCCCTTCCCCGTATCGTAATATTACTGGAGTCTATCGCTGTACGGATAAAGTACGTTCCATCTCTATTCAACGAATCCTTGCGAAAATCATTGGCATAGTCTTCGCCCTTGCCCGTGCCGACAATGACGGCGCCTCCGGCAAGGTAAAAGGTTACATTGCTTTTTAAGGTGAGATTCCCGCTTTTATAGACACCCGCAGGAACAAATACAACGCCGCCGCCCGCTTGATGGGCGTCATCAATCGCCCGTTGAATCGCGTTCGATGCCATCAATGTCCCCGTATTATCTGCGTTGTAGGGCGCCTCTGTCACATTGTAAATCCCGGGGCCAGTAGACGAAGGAATATCTGTCTCCAAAGGATCGGCGGCAATGACAATTTTCTTCCTCTGGTCGTTGATTTTTACAATCACATAGGTTGAAGATGAAAGCGAGAACGTCAGCTTGTTCCCGTTGACTGTACCCTCGATGTTTTTAGCCTGTGGGCTGATGGAATAAGATGTGATCGGCACATTGTTGGTAACTTCGATGCGAACGGTGCCGGAAAACGAAAAATGAGCGTAATCATAATCAGGCAAATAGCTGATTACAGGAATTGCTTCGTTATCTGCTTTTAATGAAAATACACTGGATGCAGTATAAATGGATGGCATCGGGTAATTTTGAATTGTGGCTGGAGCAACGGCGATTTCGGCCGAAGCTGACGGATCAGCGGCATCAGTTACATCTGCTGAAGAAATAGAATAGCTCTCAATCTCGGATGCATTAGCCGTTCCGGGTAAAAATGCTGTAATCATAACGGCAAGCACGACCAATAGATTAACTGCGTTTCTCATAATTGCATGCATAAAATACCTCCTCAAAATTATTCATCTGCCCATCAATAATCGACTGTCCACATTCATTATAATTGCTGCACAAAAAGAAAAGAGTGGGGCAAGCCCACTCTCCAGGGATACATTTTAACTGTTCATTATTCATTCAAATAAATTTGTACGCGATTTTGAATTGTCGCAGCCACTTCCTCAGCTGATTTCTCGCCTGCAAAAAAAGTGCTTGATTCTTCCGCTATAATACTCATTAAGCGTGGATCGCTGTGCAAAAACCGTCCTTGTTGTTCAGCAAATTGCACAATTTCCTGTACACTTTCACTACTTACGCCAGAATTCTCTGTATTTTGCTCACTTTTATTATCCCCGCCCATAGATTTAGCTTGAGCCAAGCTAGCACTTTGCAACTGACTGCTCAACGCCGCTTTATGGATAGGAAATGCCATAAACATAGCTGGGTGAGATTGCATTTCTTCAGAGATCAAATACTTTAAGAACTCCCACGCTTCTTGTTTAACAGCCGACTTATCATTGATCGCCAACATCAGATTTGATGAAAATACCATACCGTTTTCATTGCCGTTAGCAGGCAGGTTCCAGATTTGGCGCTCGGCTTGCATCGTTTGATACAACAGTATAGGCGCAAAAAACGTTTCATCTCGAAATACATCTCGATCTTCAATTATCGCATTGTGACCTTCTGATAAAAGTCCATTTTTGTACATATCACGCACAGTATTTAAGAGCTGGATAAACGAAGGAGAATCAAACTTTGCTTGTTTGGCCGTTTGATCTACATATTGATTAAATTCGCTCAGCACCATCTTGGAAAGAAGATCGGATGGCGCCACGGCTCCCATAACCTCGAATGTGCTATCCTTTTCTACCATCTCCTTGCCCTTGTTAAGCAGGTCGTTCCACGTCCAAGCTGCTTCATCTATTTGTAAATCAGAGGAGTCAAATCCACTTGATAGCGTATGAATCCAAAATTGTACCGGCATCGCAACCAGCTTTCCTTCATGCTTTGCCGCATCAAGCACATTGGAGAAATAATCTTTATCCAAAAATTGTTGATCGTTATTTATAAATTCGCCAATGTCTGCTAGCAGTTGTTTTTCTGCATACTGGCCGTAATTCAAGTTATTCACTGAAATCAGATCGGGTCCTTTGCCCGACATTAACTCCGTATTCACCGTATTTCTGTAAGCTTCCAATTCCGCAGGGTCGACATCGCCTCTAAGACTAATCGCTTGCTGGGATGAGCTTTCCGGAGTAGTCGTATGTTCCTTAATCACGATATCGATATCTGGATTGGCCTGTTCGTAAGACTGAGCGGCTTGATCGAGCCAACCGATAGGATCTTTTTGTATCACGGAAATCGTCACGACCGTTTTCCCATCTGTCGACGTGGACGTACTCTTATTTTCACTTCCATTACTACCAACTTCACTACCACCAGAACTACTGCATGCTGTCAGAGAGACGCTTAAGATTAGCGCCACCATTGCTATAAACCATTTTTTCATTGTCGATAACTCCTCTCATTTTCAACGTTTACCATCTGACGCGTTCCCCTTCATTTAACGGCTCGCTGCTTTCCGTAACGACCTGCTCCTCTCCCAGCAAGCCATTTTGTATCACTTGCTTCGACGCATCTGTTTTTCCCAGCGTCACATATCGTTTTTGTACCGTAAATTGATTGCCCAGCGGTCCTTTCTTTTCTTCCACTACGTAGACATATTTCCCCTGGTTATCGGTATGCACCACATCCTTTGGAATCGTCAGGTTGGCTCGGCCGGATTTTTTCTCCCACTTAATCCCTACACGTTCACCTCCTTTTAAGTCGGATTCATAGACAGCAAAAGTCAGTTGCTTGCCTGAAACAGGAGAATTGGCCGCCTCCCCGCCTGCCGATCCGCCTGACTCTGAATTCATGTTGCCGGCATCCTCTATCTTTTCCAAGGTAGCCTGAACGGTTTGTCCTGTATTTCCATTGATGTACAACGACACTTCCTCACCGATCTCCAGATTGCTTGCAAGTTCCGCATCGACTGTCAACTCCCACATCAATCCTTGACTCAAATCAGCCATTTGCACGGCCGGCTGACCGGGATTGGACGACGTGCCCAATGTCGCATTCACTTCAGTAACCACCCCATCAATCGGTGCTGCAACGGTTGCTTGTGACTCATTTTTTTCTTGCATCGTACGGATCTTTCGTTCTTGTATCTCAATATCCAGCTTAAGGCTTTCCATTTCTATTTGGGCATTGCGCAAGGTTGATTCGTCCCCGGTTTGAGCCGTCAGTTTATAGTTTTCTTGCAATTGTTCAAGACGAAGCTGCTGCTGTTTTAAGCGGCTTTTTTCATCAAGCAAAGCGTTATGGGCTGTGGAGGCATCAAGTTTAATCAACACTTGGCCTTTTTCAACATAATCGCCAACCTCCACATCGATTTGTTCCACTTTCCAGCCAGATGCATCATATACCGGCACAATGTTCTGATGAAGCAGCGTGCCCTCTCCTTCAATTATGAAGGTCAACTCTTGAAAGCTTGGTGTAACTGTTTTAACTTTAGGCAATGTAATTTGCTGAAACGTGTTAGAAAAAAAAGTGACAACCAGCAGCAGCCCGAAAAAGATCGCCGCGGCCACCTTTACTGTTCTTTTTCGTTTCATTTGGGAATGTTCCACGACTTCCATACCATCAGCCTCTCCTTCCTAGTTGAGGGGTCTTAGCCCTTTACCCCCGATAATTGAATCCCCTCAATCAGGTCATTCTCTGCGTACAAAAAGACGAACAGCATCGGCAGCATATATAGCACAGCAGCCGCGAAAGCAAGACCAAACTCCCCTTCATTAATTTGAGCCAAATAGATAGACAAAGGACGCAAGTATGCATCATGCAAAAAAATCAGCGGCTGTTCTACCATATTCCAATAATCAATAAATACTAGAATCGTAAGCGCAGCTATTCCCGGCCTGGACATCGGTATCATAATGCGCGTAAAGATTGTCCAATATCCCGCTCCATCCATTTGGGCGGCCTCCAAATAAGCACGAGGAATGCCGATCATAAATTGGCGAACCAGAAATACGCCGAAAGCCGAAAAGATACCGGGAAGAATAATCGCCAACCTGCTGTCCAGCAATCCGAGCCAGTCCATCGCCAAGTAATTCGGAACCAATGTGACTTGAAAAGGCATCAGCATCGTGATGATATAAAGAAAAAACAAGCTGTCTCTGCCAACAAAAGAAAACTGGGACAATGCAAATGCAGCCATGACAGCAACTGCGGCTTGTCCGAAAACAATGGGAACGACGAGCAGGACGGAATTCCAGAACATGATCAGAAATTGCATGCGATCAAAGAGCAATGTCTTATATTGCTCCAGGCTGACCCAATCTGGAATCCACTTCAAGTGAAGGTATTCATCTGCTGTACCTTCCGTACTGTAATTAAATTGGATTTCCGCTTCGGTCATGAATGAATTGCTTATCGTAAAATAGAGTGGAATGAGCATGATGATAGCCATCACAAACAACATCACAGTCAATACAGTAGTTGATAACAAGATTCTCATCGGCCCTTCCCTCCTTAGTTCATGTGGAATTTTCGTTCAAATCGGAATAATATCGTCACAATGATGACGATCGCCGACGCCATTAAAAAGGAAGCCGCCGTCAGCTTTTGATAATCTAACGCCTGAAACATGTTGTTCATGTAATGCTGCAGCATATAGATGCTTTCATGCGGATAATCGCCTGCAATCAGGTATGTTTCCCGGAACACCTTAAACGAACTAATAATAGACATAATCAACACGAAGAAATTGGTTGGCGTCAGACAGACAAGCGTAATCGAAATAAATTTGCGGATTGGCCCCGCTCCATCCAAACTCGCCGCTTCATAGTACTCATCCGGAATATTTTGCAATCCGGCCAAAAATAAGATCATATTGTAGCCGATCGTCTTCCATAGATAGATCAGCATGACAACGGCTCTTGCCCATGATGTATTCATCCAGTCAATCGGTGTGTTCCCCCACGAAGTCCAAATCGCATTGATTGCCCCCTGCATATCAAACCATAATTGCCACACAACGATGATCGAGGCGACGGGAACAACGAGCGGCATTACATAAGCTGCACGAAGCCAATTCCGCAAAGGCAACGTCCGGTTCAGCATCAGCGCAAGTCCCAGCGATATGGCCATAACCAAAGGCACGCCCGTAAGCGTAAAAATCGCAGTATTAGAGGCGGCTTTGCGAAAAGATGCGCTTTGCAGCAGCTGCCTGTAATTATCCAAACCGACAAATGATCCGTTCGTAGGGCTGTCCATCAGCGAATAATAGAATCCCACAATGAAAGGCACGAGATAAAAAATCGTGAAGCCGATTAGGCTCGGGGCTAAAAATAGCAGGGCAATGGGGAATTTGGAGCGCAGCCATTTTCGTTTCATTTCTTCAGTCACCCCTTTCTCCTACAAACCATAGGATACGTGCCCGGTATGAAGTTGGCATGAAAAGTGAATGAACGCCATTTGAAAAATATGAGGGGAAGACACAATAAAAAAGCGAGCTCTGACCTTTACGTCAGTGGCTCGCTCTTCGGCAATTGGAGTACAAATTCAACTCCGTTGGTATGATTGGACAAGCTGTAAATCGCATCATGAACATCCAATATTTTTTTAACAATATATAAGCCCAAGCCGCTGCCGCCCGTTTGGCGGCTTCTTGACTTGTCCGTTCGATAGAACGCCTTGAATAAGTCGGGAATTTCATGCTCATCCAGATGAGCGCCTGTATTCAGCACACTCAGCCCGGCATACTGGCAATCCGAAGACAGCCGGATAATGATGCGCTCTCCTTTTCTAGTATAATAGGCGGCATTGCCGACAATATTGGAAATCGCCTTCGCAAGCAGCCGCTCATCGCCTATTACCGTTACAGGCTCGGAAATATCCGCTTGAAGCGCAATGCCGTGCAGCTCGCAATAGTAACGAATCGGTTCTATCATTTCACCAATCAACCTGGACAGATTCACTTCCGCTCTCTGTGGCTGAAAGCTGTCACCTTCCAGCTTGGAAACCTCAAGAATTTCATAAACCAGCTTTTCCATCTGCTTGACAATCCGATGCGACTGCACCAAATACTTATCGCGGTCGCGATAGGGCCCGACTTGATGAATCATCGCCTCCAACTGTCCTGATATAGCCGTAAGCGGCGTTTTCAACTCATGGGAAATTGTTGCAACAAACTCACGTCGCCTCGCTTCCATTTCTTCTTTGAGCTGAATATCGCTTTTTAATTTGGCATTGGCTTCTGTCAATTCTTGCATCGAATGCTGCAAATTGATAGCCAGCCTGTTTAAAGATTGCGAAATTTCACCAATCTCATCATCAGATGCGTAGTGCGAACGCTCTGAAAAATCCAATTGCGCCATCCTCTTGGCTACCTTGCTCATACCAACCAACGGCCGCGCGAAGAAATGAGAGTAAATATAAGCCCCTCCGACGGAAATGACAAAAATGATCAGCAGCATATAAGGAGCCAGCTTTAGCAGCATACTAGCGGCTTCATCAATCGGCTGCAAAGAAGCGAGGACTGACATCGTATAGCCTCCCTCCTGCTCATGCCCAGGCAAGCTCAAGTCAGTCATGATCACCGTTTGCTCATAATTGCTTACAGGCAATTTCCCATTATTGGTTTCTTCCAGTTCTGTCGATATTTTCACCCAATCAGAGCTTGCCAAACCTTCCATCTCATCTCGCTCCAGTGAAACCGCAGGTGCTAACGTAATCGTAGGAAATTTAATGTTGTCGTTCCCATCTTTTACAATGACGGCAGCGTTGTAGGCAATCGAAAAATCTCTGACCTGCTTAATCCCTTCTTCCCAATTTCCTTGTGGATAATTTTCCAGCAATTCGGCAATTCCATTAGCCAAATCGGCTTTCTTGTGCTGCAAATAAAAGGAAGGCAATATAAAGTAAAGCGTAAAATATAAAATACAAGCAAATACGATCAGCACAGAGCTTGTGACGGCAAATATTTTGAAGGCAACGCTTTTATGTCTTCTCATCGTGCTTTGCCCTCAATAAGATAGCCCACGCCTTTAATCGTTTGGATATACGGCACTCCGATTTTTTTGCGTATATTTTTAATATGCGCATCGACTAAGCGGCTATCTCCAAAAAAATCATAGCCCCACACGCGATCCAAAATCATTTCGCGAGTAATCGTTCGCCCTGCATTTTCGATCAAATAGGCAAGAATCGTAAACTCCCTCACCGTCATTTCGATCGGCACATCATCGAGATAAGCTTTGTAGCTTTCGCAATCCAAACGAAGACGCTCATAACTTAAATCCTTCGGTTTCATATCCAGCTTGGTTCTGCGAAGAACAGCCTCAACCCGTTTCACCAGCACATTAAATGAAAACGGCTTTGCAAGATAATCGTCCGCTTCCAATTCAAATGCATGAAGCTGATCCTTTTCTTCACTTAAAGCAGTCAATATAATAATCGGAGTCGTGGAATGCTGACGAATCATTTTGCATACAGAATAGCCATCCATGTTTGGCAGCATAACATCGAGCAGCACAAGGTTAAAATTTCCGGTTTTAAACATTTGGTACCCCTCTGCCCCATTGCTGGCCGTCTCCACCTTGTACCCTTGCGCTTTGAGGTACTCCGCAATTAATTCCTGGATATATTGGTCATCTTCGATGACAAGAATTTCTTCTGCCATAACGCACCTACCTTCATTACTCTTTGCTCAGATGATCATACTATGTTTTTATGAATTTCATATGAAAAAGACCTAACTGGTTGGGACCTGTAATGGGCTTAACACTTCGCTTGAAATTTTATAGCTGTGATTCATAAAGGTTGTGAATGTGTGAGACTGCTTCTTTGATGAAAAAATAAAGCTCACTATCCATGCCATAAGCAATCGATTCATCCGAATTTTCACTATAATATTGTTCGGCGGATTGAATAAATCCCTCAGGAGCAACTGATTCTATTTCAAGTATCCATCGTTTGGCGAGTGGCGCAACCTCGGAATCGCTAGGCAATTTCCCACTTTCCATCATTGCACGGAACTCGGAAAGCAAATTCTTGCCTGCTTCGTTATTTTGCCTCAATTCATTCGCAGTCATCGTCTTATACTTGTTTAACATCTCCGCCTTGTGCTTTTCCGAAAAATAAGGGCTTTCAATCATTTTCATCATTTGGATTGTCATGAGGAAACGTTCACTCGATACAGCTCCCCCTACATCAAGTAGTCCAATAATGTCTTGCAGCCTGTTTCGAAGCTCAACCAGCTGGTTTATATGCTCGTTTAATCGGGATAGCTGTAAATTCAGCATTTCCTTCGGATTATAATCAGAGTTATTCATCATGTCTTTTATTTCTTCAAGAGTAAAACCCAACTGCTTGAGCGTTACAATTTGATGTAGCCGTACGATATCAGAATCTGTATAAAGACGGTGACCTGATTCTGTTTCATCTGATGGCTTTAACAACCCAATTTGATCATAGTGATGCAAGGTTCGAACAGTAAGTCCTGTTTTCTTCGCAACTACTCCTATTTTTAATGTTTTCTTAACCAAATTTTGCACTCCCTTGAACCTAACGTTACGTCATGATTTATAATCAATTTTAACATAAAAGTTGAAGCAAACACCGACATGAAGGGATTAGAATTGTTATGAATAATTATATGACTAAAATACTTGCTTCAAACAAGCAGGCTCGCATACTTTTTACAGAAAATACGGATTTAATCCGTAAGATATGCTCCAATCAAAACACGAATAAGCTTTTGAAAACATTGCTGGCTAGAACGGTTAGTTGTGCAAGTTTGTTAACTGGATTGTTAAAGGAAAATCATCGTATTAGTCTAAAGGTCAGTGCCAGCAAAAGAAACTATAAAGTATATGCAGATGTTGATGCTGAAGGAAACGTGCGAGGATTTATCGGTGATGATCTGCTAAACGCTCTTAATGAGGAAATTAGTCCATTCACGGTCGAACAATTTATTGGTGATAGAGGTTGTATTCAGATGACGAACGATATCGGAATGAACAGCATCATTACTGGGATAACCGATATGCCTTACAGAAATATTGTCGATGATATTTCTTATTATTATTCGCAAAGCGAACAGACTCCTACATGGATTTCGACCTACATTATTTTTAATGAGCAAGATCAGATTGCACTTAGCAGAGCAGTTCTCGTTCAGTTGCTGCCAGGTTCTCCACTTACGTTGCTGCAGCAAATAAGAAAAATAATAACTGACAGTAAACCGATTTTCTTAAATGCAACGGACAAAGATACCATGAAAGAACTGCCTTTTACTATATTTGACGATGCAGAATTTCTTGAGACCAAACCAATGCAACTATACTGTGGATGCTCAAAAGAGATGTTCTATTCCATGCTGTATGCCCTAGGTCAGGAGGAGATATTGAACGCATGCATTAGCGGCAGTACGATTGAATTTGCATGCAATGTGTGTGGTAGTAAATATATGTTTCATCCAGAAGAACTGAAAAATCTTCTCTAGATATGCTCCGCAGCAGTTCAGCTTGACCTGGCTCTATTCAATATCAATGTGGACATGTTATAATCTACGCAGCAATAGAATATTCTAGGCTTTATGGGCGGTCGGCTATTCCTCCACAGAAAGGAGGATGATGCCTTATGTCAGTGTATGAAGCACTTTCCGTTATGATTCAATTTGGAATCTGGATTGTGGCGCTAATGACGTTGTTCATTACGCTTTTGATATACATGACCAAAAAGAAATAGATCGCCCCCCGCTCAAAGGTTGCGATCCATTCCATAATCCTATTGATTGGTAAGCCTACCGCCCTTAAAAGCGGCTATTGCTATTGCATCAAGGGGCTGTGTTTACCGCACGGCTCCTTTTTGCAGTATACCCAAAGAAGTAATTATATATTAATCTAATGTATGTATACATATGATAGCATGCTTTGCCCTATGCTTACAATACCTTCATTCCTTTTCAAAATATATAACCTTATCTCAAATCTACTCGGTAAACTAAGACTTATGCGAGGAACTCTGCAAGATTGGCTGACCTTCCATTCCTTGTGGCGGAAGCCAGGTAACAAGTACCTGCGGTGCCCGATAGACCGCTTGCGGTGATGCTTTAATGTTTCTTGATGCGGTATCAATTCTTTTTGATGCATTATTCATTAGAGGTGAACTTGAAGTTACCGTATATGCTTTATAAGTGTAACCGATCTATCAAGCAATTTCTTGAAGCGGCTTCTTTTGTCATTTAGCAAAGCTACACCACTTTTTTCGGCTATTTCCTCCACAATACTGTCAACCGTTTTGTCGTCAGTTATAATTTTTTGTTCGGTTATATCGTGATTAAACGCATAAATACATCGGTCAATTTGTGATTTTGCCCAAGTATTACCCCGTTCCAATCGTTTGTTAAGGCGTTTTTCTATCGTTTTCTTCTCTGCATAAAGTATGTAATGCTTTACCTCAATATCTTCTTTAATAAGTCGACCAATTATTTCATCGTAATATTGACGGTTAACCAATGTCATAGGTGCGATAATAATACCATCATAAGAATCAGCTAAATATTTTAACATTTTATAATTGAATAACCGCCACTGTTCATGGTTTTGAAAATCCGCTTCATGCAGTTCTTTAGGTATATTTTTCCGTATAAAATAACCGATATTTTCAGGATCGTAAACAAACGAATTTGGCAATCTTTTAGTTAATTCATAAGAGCAAGTTGTTTTCCCTGCGCCAAATGCTCCATTTATCCAAATGATCATTTTTCACACCTCTTCTCTACTAATCCATTCCTCGCAACAGGTTTGTAGCTATTTTCTCCATTGTCTCTTCAAACGTCTTGATTTCTTGCTCATTTAACGGATTATAAAAGTGCTTCAAAAAGTTCTCGGAAAAAACAGCCTCTAGCCTCATCATTTTGTAGCCTTTATCGCTCAATTCCAGAGTAAAACTTCTTTTGTCTACTGAACTTTCCTTTTTTATCAGATAGTTGCCCTCTAACAAGGTATTAACCATTTGCGCAACGGAAGATTTTTTTATCCCTAATCTATTTGCAATTTCTGTTATAGTCGCCAGATCGCCTTCTTTGTGCAACTTATAAATAGCAATGATGTATTGATAGCTATTAAACGTTATCTCTCCATACCCTTCTTTCTGAAACATAGCACTTAAGTTGCGATTAAAGTATTTATAGCATGCATCTAAACTTTGAAATATGTTCATATTACCTCCAGTTGTTAGTTAGCCTACCTAACATTATAAATATACTGCTGCACTATGGTCAAGTTGTATTAAGATAACCCGCTCAGGACCCAAACTGTTGTGAAGGGAATCGGATGGACGGCCAGTTCCTTACTTCTTGAGCTAACTCTATTCAATATCAATGCGGACATGTTATAATCTACGAAGCAATAGAATAGGCGTATAGGCGCGGTCGGCTACTCCTCCACAGACAGGAGGATGACGCCTTATGACAGTATTCGAATCACTTATGCTGATGCTTACTTTCGGTTTATTGATTGTAGCTATACTGTCATTTAAACGCAAATAGACCGCCTGGACAAAGGTATCGGTCTATTTGATCATTACCCTATTTGTTGAAGCCTACCGCCCTTAAAGCGGCTATTGCTATTGCATCAAGGAGCTGTGTTGACCGCACGGCTCCTTGATGCAGTATACCCAAAGAATTAAACATATATTAATTTACATGTATGTATACCTATGATACCATGTCTAGCCCTATGCTTACAATAACTTCATGCCTTTTTCAAATTTTCTTAAATTCTTTCACCAGGTTCAAGGAAATACAAACCTGTAAAAACTCCAAAACCCTTATGTAAAAGGGGATATAAGTTCTGTACTACTCCTTCACTATATCCACCACACACACTCCACATGTGCAGACTGCGTACGAAAAAAAATCTAACCTGTAAGATGAACAACCACCGGATCTGCTGTGATCCTTACGAACTGAGCTTGTTTATAAGAAAAAGCTCACGCTGAGATAACGTGAGCTCTTTCGGATTCGATAAGTTCGTTTTGCGTCAAAAATGCATTCTAATGCTTACCACCATATCTCTTATATGTTGCATAAACTTCGTCTGCATATAGATTCGCCAGAATTGGACGGCCATAAGAATCTGTAGCTCCCGGATACCAGTAATCTCCTCCATTATAGTGTAATAAGCCGTTATATATGTTACCGAACTTAATAATCTTTTCATCTAAAATCATTGCGCCCATGCTTACCTGATCCTGTTCGCTGCTGTGATTATAAGTACGGCCAAATCTCGAGCTGAATTGAGATAAATAAGCATTGCGTGTGTTTGGTTCTACCTGCATCAATCCGTCGCCGGCTGATGGACTGCCTGATAGGCCTGCTCCAAAGCTGCTTTCCTTTTTGATAACAGCACTCAGCAATAAAGCAAAATCTCCGCCTTTCCCAAATCTATTGTCCACATTCATTACGTATGTCCATATGTGGCTTGGAACTTCGGCAGGCTTTGTTACAGAAGGAGATGGCGATCCCGTATAAATCTTTACCGATGACATTTTATCATTGACCGCGTTGCCGACCCAGGAAGAATTTGAAGTATAGGTCCATTTTGTTCCTCCAAAATTATCATGCTCATATACTTCAACAGTCCAGCCGCTAGGAACCTTGAGAGAGGACATCCAGTCATTCGGAATTCCTTTTGCGTTCAACTGAGACAGCGTATAATTGCCTATTCCAAGTGTTACTGCTTTTCCGCCATAGTTTATATCTGCATAGAATGTTACTCCGTTTGTTGTCGGTGGTGGTGTGGTTCCGCCGCTGCCGCCTTTCTGCCATAAAGCAGGAGCATTGGATGGTTCCCAACCTACGAGAGAAGTATGTGCCTGAAGACAGGTATACGTACTTCCGCTATAGGTTACTGTATCATTTACTGCATATGCAGTATTTGGAGTCCATGCTCCTCTAGCGGCTGCATTCACCGGTTTGACTGCAAAAAATGTGGATATGAATACTGCTAAAACTACCATAAGCGAAAGGGCTTTAAAAGAAAACTTTTTATTTGTCATTATCAAACCTCCTTGTATTTATCTACAGCTCACCCATGGGACGAGCCACAGGTTTTAACTGTATAGTTTAAATGTATGTAAGTAAGCGCCATTTATGAAATCGCAATCATGTTGAGTATCCTCGTTTTAATGTCCCGTGAAACAGATGGTTCCGATTGTTCACCTAATCAGTCCTCACGATGATATAAAAAAGCCGCCTTGCATATGCGAAGGCGGCTTACCAATTTATCCGTATCTATATTTCTCCGGAATCCCTCAATCCTCAACGAGTGCAATAGAAGAATAGGTAGCTCTTCCTCTTTACTTTCTTCTATTGCCTATATTTAACCAAATAATTCCAATTATTCTCAAGTAACAGAGACATGGAACTACCCCAAGCGCCACACAGCACTCCACATGTTGATGATACTTGTATACAAAAAAACGACATTTCTGACGATATCAAAGAAGTCAACGGCGAGTCAATGCCCAAAAGAGAATGGCAATGGCACTCACAGAGGCACCTAGTACGCACACACCGATCCAGCCTGCGTAGGCGTAGGTTACGGTCGAAGCGATTGAACCGCTTGCACTGCCGATGGAATAAAAGATCATATAGCTTGCAGTGAGACGGCTGCTCGATTCAGGGCGCACGCTTAATATCATGCTCTGGTTCGTTACGTGCACGGCCTGCACCGCAAAGTCGAGAATAATAATTCCAATTATCAATCCCAACAATGTATATTCGGTAAAGCCGAGCGGCAACCATGATACTAGCAGCAGGACCAGCGAAATCCCGGTTGTCCGCTGCCCCAAACCTCGGTCCGCGAGACGTCCTGCCTTAGCCGCCGCTAAAGCTCCGGCAACCCCAGCAAGACCAAACGCCCCGATCGTGCTATGCGAGAGAGATAGTGGCGGTGCGCTTAGGGGCAATGAAAGGGAACTCCACAGAATACTGAATACGGTAAAAATCAACATACACAGTACACCACGGATTCGTAAATTCCTTTCTTGTACAAACAATAAAATTACCGAACGAAGCAATTTAGAGTAAGACAGATCCGATTTTTCGCGCTCAGCTTTCGGTAATGCCCGAAATAACGTGCCAGCCATAAGGAACATTAATGCAGCAGACACGAGGTAGACCGAACGCCAACCGGCAAGATCCGTCAATATGCCCGCAACGGTTCGCGCAAGCAGAATACCAATTACGACGCCGCTTGTTACCATGCCAATTACACGTCCACGTTCAGATGGGGCAGCTAACGTTGCAGCGTATGCTACAAGCGTCTGTACAATTACGGCGAGTAGTCCAACTACAGAAATACCTGCGATGAGTACCGTACTTGTGGAGGCAGTGCCAACGACAACTAAAGCCACAACAGATAAGAGCATTTGACAGACGATTAAAAGACGTCTATTCAGCAAATCACCGAGCGGCACTAATAGAAACAATCCCAATGCGTAACAAATCTGAGTTGCAGTCATGATGATACCAATCATGGAATGTGCAATACCGAACTCTCTCGACAGTTCGTCAAGAAGCGGATGCGCATAGTAGATGTTGGCAACCGACATCCCGCATGCAACTGCAAACAATAGTGCCAACTTGCGAGATACGGAAGTGACGGGAATGGATCTAGTATGCAATGATTACATCTCCTTTGAATTATTCAGCAACACTTATAACATACCGTTCGGTACATAATGATTCTGCAAAAACAATAACAAATAACTCAATTTGTTGTCAAGTGTTTGACAAATATATATCATTTGATAAAATCATAATATACTTACCAGTATGTAAAAGAGAGAGGTTATATATGGTTCGGCCGCGCGAATTCGATGAGGATCAAGCGTTAAATGCAGCGATGAAGCTTTTTTGGGAAAAGGGTTACGAAGCTACATCTTTAAGCGATTTGACGTCAAAAATGGGTATTCAAAAGCCTAGTCTTTATTCAGCCTTCGGAGATAAGAAAACACTGTTTGAAACCGCATTGCGTAAATACACGCAATTTCACGCCATCCATGTCCGAACCACACTTCAAAATAAACCGTCTATAAAAGAAGCATTCCGAGCTTTTTTCGAAGGTTTAGTTGAAGAGGCTTATGGAGAAAATCACAAGAGAGGATGCTTTTGCATCAATACGATGGTGGAACTTGCGCCTCATGACGAAAAATTCGAAATCCTAACAAGGGAACACCAAATGTACCTTTCGGCTCTCTTTCAGGAAACGATTGAACGGGGCATACGATCAGGGGAGCTTACCATCAGTATGAGCCCGAAAGCTTTAGCGCAGACATTCGTTGTTTCTTTAATCGGACTTACCGTAATGATGAAATCACGTCCCGAGCGATCATTTATCCAGAATTGTGTAGAGTCAATACTTATATTGCTCAAATAAAATACAAATTTTTCAATGGACTGGTCGAATGCATGTCTCAAACAAAAGTAATGTAACATTAGTTTGTCCATCGAGATCATCTGATTATCCGGTAGTTCTAGCGACCTTACAGTTCTCAGGGTTCCTACTCAAGCGCAGCCCTTGCGGTATTAACGATGCATTGTAAAGTGCTGTTCCTTCGCTTCGCTCCGTCCGCTCGGAACGAACCCTTGGGGGTCCGACCCCCTTCAATACTTCACAAAACGCAAAAACACGCCTGAATCGGCGTGTCTTATATGTTCGTTTTGGTGGAGCCAAGGGGATAGGACCCTAACCTATCGTTACCAGCGAAACATTCTTCTACTGAACTAACGCCCCGCATATTATTTTCTTGTAATCGGTCACACCGTGCTCCCAGTTGAGTTAACATTACATTTGAGCGATACTGACACATCTCATTTTCGAACCATCAATATTACTGCTTCCACATGCGCCGTCTGCGGAAACATATCCACCGGCTGCACCCATTCGAGCTCGTAGCCCTCAGCAAGCAGCTCCCTGCAATCCTTTGCCAGCGTCGAAGGGTTGCAGGACACATAGACAAAACGCTTCGGCTTGGCTTGCAATACCGCCTGAATTAGCGCAGCGTCGAGCCCTGTGCGCGGCGGGTCGACGACGATGACATCGGGTCTTGTGCCTTGCTGTACCCAGCGTGGAATGAGCTCCTCGGCTTTTCCTTCATAGAACAAGGCGTTGTCGATGCCGCTAAATTGCGCATTGCTTCTTGCATCCTGCACCGCTTCCGCAATCAGCTCGACTCCACGCACCTCTCGCGCTTTCTCGGCCAGCCACAGACTGATTGTGCCGGTGCCGCAATATGCATCGACAACCAGCTCATGTCCGCTAAGCGCAGCCGCTTCCTTTACTGCATCGTAAAGCTTGACCGTTTGCGTAGGGTTAAGCTGGAAAAACGCGCGCGGCGACAATGCAAACTGGACACTGCCCAGCGTTTCAGGCAAGCGCTCCTCTCCCCATAAAATAACTGTTTTCGCACCAAATATAACGGAGCTGCGCTCCTTGTGAATGTTGTGGGCAATCGTTACGACCTGTGGCAAATGAGTTCTTATCTGTTCCACCAGCTGCCGCTGCTGCGGCAAACGATCGGTAGCTGTCACAAAGGTTACCTGCAGCTTGCCGCTTGCTTTGGCAACGCGAACAACGATGGTTTTAACTGAACCGCTGCGCGTTCGCTCGTCATAAGGCTCAATATCAAGCTCCCGCATCAGCTGCTTTAAAGCTTTGTACGCTTCATTGATCGGCTGCTCCTGCACGGTGCACTCGCTAATATCAATCAGCTTATGAGAATTCGCAGCATATAGGCCCGCTACAAGCTTGTCCTGCTGCCAGCCTAGCTGCAGCTGGGCTTTGTTGCGATAATGCCACGGCTCCTCCATCCCGTAAATTGGACGCAGCGGCAGCTCGCGCCGATCGGCATAACGGCTGAACGCCTCGCGTACGATTTCTTCCTTCGCTTTCAGCTGCGCCTCGTACGTCATATGCTGCAGCTGACACCCGCCACATAGCTCATAAACCGGGCATGGCGGCTTCTGGCGATCAGGCGAGCGCTTTTCAATCTCGACAAGCTCCGCCTGCAAATAGGCGCGCTCCACCTTTGTAATTTTTGCTTTTACGACTTCATCGGTAATGGCTCCGTCGATGAATACCGCTTTGCGCTTGTAATAGCCGACGCCTTCGCCATTGATGCCAATTCGTTTAATTGTCACGACAATGCGATCACCAACTGCTGCTTCCTCAGCTGTGGAGTCAGCAGCGCGTTGATTGCGGCGAGCGCCTTTATGCTGCTGATCTCGTCTTGCCCCTGAGCTTTTCCGGTTGCCTCCGTGCGTACTGGCATGTTCACGAGCCGCTGCTGTCGGTCTGCCACCTGCTCGAACAGACTGCTTGCCAGCTTTTGTGCCCTCTGCCTGCTGCTGCTTATTCACACTCTTCCTTGCTTGCGCTGCCTGCTGCGGTTTATCCTTTGCTGCCGAACGATGTTGCGATTGCTTTGTCATTTTATAGTCCTCTTTCATCCGATCTTACTGTTATCTTCGTTTATTATATCCTAATAGAGGAAGTTCAAAAAGTATAATAGCAAGCACTGCCTTTTACTGTACTGCCGATTGTCCGTCCTGCGCTTTGCTTTTTTGCTTCCAGGCAAAGCCGGCTATTGCCAGCAGGAATATGACCATAAATAGAGAGGACAAGCGATACATCATGCTATAGGAGCTGAAAGTAACGATAACGCCGAGTACAATCGCGCCAATCGACACACCCAAATCAGTTGCATTGTAGAATATGCCGTTTACTACACCATACTGCTCCTTGCTGGCAGAGCGCAGCATCCACGCCTGCAGCGTAGGTTGAATCGAGCCAAAGCCTGCCCCGTACAATAGCGCAGAAACAATTAGCGTCAGCATATTGGTCGTATAGGAAAGCACAATCATGCTCACGATAACAAAAGCTGCCGCTGGCAGCAGTACGACAAGCGGGCCTTTGCGATCAAAAATTTTCCCGGCAATTGGTCGAACTAATAAAATCGTTAGCGCATTGAACATAAAGAACAACCCGACCTGAGCAAGCTGCAGCTCCTCGCCATATACCGCGATAAAGCTTAAAATTCCGCTATATGTGATGGAGATCAGCATATTGAGCAACGCCGGAAAAAGAATCGTAAAGCGCCAAATAGAACGTGATCGTACAGCACCTGCACTTGCCTGCTTTGCCATATCCGCTTGCTCCATCCGCTGAGCCTGTTGAGAAGCCGCTGCTTCCTTTCGTTTACCGCCCAGCTTATAGGCGCCAGACAGCAGCAGCATTGGAAACATGCACAGCACCGCGCCTACTCCGATGATCGCCAGCGTTGTAAAGCCATATTCCTTCATAATGCTCATGCCTGTGGCTGGACCAATTGACATTGCCAGGCTAGTGGACAAGCCAAAGTAACCGATCCCCTCGCCCATGCGCTGCGGCGGGATAATTTGCGATACGAGCGTTGGAATGACGGTACTGCCAATGCCGAAGCCCAAACCATAGATGGCGCGCATAACGAGCAACGGTGCAACGGACTCCGGCAGTGCGGCCAGAGCAGTTGATGCAGCGGCTATAATTAAGCCAGCCGTAAGCACCGCATCCTTCGACCACCGTTTAATCCAGCTGCTCGTCAGCAGTCTGGCAACAATGGCCGTTACTGCAAACACGCTTGTTGCCAAGCTTACCTGCATATCTCCGCCATGCAAATTGCTTTTTATGTGCATGGAAAACGTGGACAGCAGCATTTGCAAATTCAAAAATAAAAGAAACGAAGCCAGTGTTAATGTAACAAACTGCTTCGTCCAAAGAGCTGGCTTTTGCCGAGCCGATTCTTGTATTGATGTTGGTTCACTCATGTTGTTCTCTCACTCCTGTTGATCTATCTATATTTATCGAAATTCATCTATTCAATCCGCCGCCCTTGAGCGATACAGCTATTCTTCCTCCTCTGCCAGCTTCACCTTGCTTAAGTAGCTGTTCAGCAGGTTCAAGCTTTGTACAAGCTGCTCATGTCCCTGCTCGCCCAAGCAGTTAATGACCTCCTGCGAAATGCTTTCTTCTATCGACTCAGTTTCGGTAATCAAGCTTCTTCCCCGTTCCGTACTGTAAATGCGCAATGAGCGGCGATCGATCTGGTCAGCCTTGCGCACGATATAGCCTTTCTGCTCAAGCTGATGCAAAATGCGAGTCACCGTCGGTTTATCCTTGAAGGTTTGCTCAGCAATGCTTTTTTGAATCATGCCTTCCTCATTGGTGACATGGTATAGAACAGACCACTGCTCAGGTGTTATGTCGTAATCGCGCAGCCGATGCTGCAATAATGCAACCGCTCGGCGATGTGTCACACCTAGTAAAAATCCTGCCGATAGCAGCTGGCGTTTTTCCTTCATTATATATCGCTCCTAAATTAGTTGTCATGACAATTATATACCTTTAAACTAATGTAAAGCAATTGGAATTTTCAATTTAGCTGCAATCAGCTGCCACTTAACTTCCACATAACCTCCACTTAGCTGCCGACTTGCTTCATGATGGCACTTGTCGGCGTTTTCCAAATATGCTACGATTATAGAAATGATTATTGGAGGAGGTGAAGGTAGGTGAATCACGCGATGGTCAACAACCGTATTAGCCAGCTTGGACTTGTCCTGTCTGGCATTATATTTACGTTTTCTGCGAACGGGATCAGTCTGTCCATTTTTAAGCATACGTTTAAACCATTCGCGAGAAGACGCCTGCCTTGACCACAACGGATTGCATGTAATCCTTAAGGGCCGCGCTTGCTAGCGCGGCTCTTTTTGTGCATGCTACAGGGTCTCTCAGCTATTTAGGAGGCTCCTATTATGACGATTATTCATCTTCAACATATTAAAAAATACTATGCCGCCCATCTCGTATTGGAGGATGTAAGCTTCATGCTCCAGGCCGGAGAAAAGGTCGGTCTGATCGGCCGCAACGGCAGCGGCAAATCTACCTTGCTGCGCTTAATCTCCGGCATCGACCAGCCTGATGACGGCATGCTCTCGATCCGCAAAGATTTGCGAATCGGCTATTTGCCGCAGGCTCCAGAGCATTTCGAGCAAATGACGGTCTATGATGTATTAGGCTATGGCTACCGGGAAGTGCAAGCAATCAAGCAGGAAATGACTGCGCTAGAACAGCAAATGTCAGCGCCAGAAGCGGCGGCACAGCCTGAAGCAATGGAAAAGCTGCTGCACAAATACGCCCTCCTTCAGGAGCAATTTGAGCAAGGCGGCGGCTATGACATGGATACCGCCATCGATCAGGTAGCAGACGGCCTGCAAATTGATCACAGCTATGATGGGCGCCTATTCGGCAGCTTGTCTGGCGGAGAGAAAACAAAAATTTTGCTCGCGTCTCAGCTTGTCGTTCAGCCAGATTTGCTGCTGCTCGACGAACCGACCAATCATTTGGATATTAAGGGGATAGAATGGCTGGAGCAATTTATTCGCAGCTGCAGCTGTGCTTGTATGATCGTATCGCATGACCGCTACTTTATGGATGCTGTCGCTACGAAAATGATCGAGCTTGAGGATGGAGAAGCGCAGCTGTACTTTACGAACTACAGCGGCTATGCCAAGGAAAAGGAGGAGCGCTTGCTGCAGCAATTTGCCCAGTATCAGGAACAGCAAAAGGTACGCAAAAAAATGCAGGAAACGATACGCCAGCTGGAGGAATGGGGCAGAATCGGCGGCAATGAGAAGTTTTTCAAGCGTGCTGCTTCGATTCGCAAAGCGCTCGAACGCATGGAGTTGGTGAAGCGGCCCGTATTGGAGCGTAGAGCAGCAGAATTTGACCTGTCGCCGCTCGAGCGTTCGGGTCGTAAAGTCATAACCTTCGCGGGGCTGGTCAAGCAATTTGGCGATCGAAAGATTTTACAGGAAGTAGATGGTCAGCTGTTTTATGGCGAGAAGGTCGTGCTGCTGGGCGATAACGGCTCAGGCAAAACGACACTGTTCAAGCTGCTGCTCGGTCAGTTCGAACCCGATGCTGGCGAGCTTGAGCTCGGTTCCCGCACAGAGATCGGATACTTGGCTCAGCAGGAGCCTGTGCAGCAAGGCAAGCTGACCGTGCTGGACTATTTCCGAACTGAGGCCAGGCTGGAAGAAGGTGAAGCGCGGCACATATTGGCTAAATATTTGTTCTATGGCGCAGATGTTTTCAAGCCGTTGCACATCATTTCTGGAGGAGAATGGACACGATTAAGGCTCGCTTTGCTTGTATTGCGCAAGCCGAATGTGCTGCTGCTCGATGAGCCTACCAATCATCTCGATCTGGACTCGCGCGAAGCGCTGGAGGAAGCGCTGGAGCAATTTCCAGGAACGATACTTGCGATCTCCCATGACCGCTACTTCATCAATCGGCTGGCACAGCGCGTATGGGAGCTGGCAAACGGAAAAATTACTACGTACCTGGGCAATTACGACAATTACAAGAGCAAGCAAACTGAATTGGCCGAACTTGAGATGAAGCAGTCACCAACCACGCCGCTGCAACAAAAGGACCTGCGGGCTGCCAACAACCCGACCGTAGCTCGTTCTGCTGGCCTTCAATCTGCAAGCGAGCCAAAAAGCAAGCAGCGGCTAAAGCAGCTGGAAGCGGAAATTGCAGAGCTGGAAGAGCAGCTTGCCAACGCTGACGAACAGCTAAGCCGCATAGATCAAGGCGGCGAACCAGCAGAGCTGGAAGCGAAATGGCGTGAACGAGAAGAAATCCGGCACCGGCTGGACGCTTTGCTGGAGCAATGGATTGCATTAAACGAACCGAACTAGAAATAGATTTAAAGAAAGCTGGATAACGTAAAGGCTGCAAATGGAGAAGGACCCCATTAAGCACCAATAGCGTTATCCAGCTTATATAGCCATCAGCCTTTACTGTGCAGACAGCTCATCTTCATTAGCATCATAGCTCACCTTTAAATGTATAAGTCTGCCCCGCCTCTGCCATAAACGAGACAGGAGCTAACCCTGGACCCTCGAGCTCGCAAAGCCCGGAGACTGAGCAAGTGACAACAACTTCTGTAATTTTCGCCGCCGCCCATTTCAAGCTGAGCGTAAATCCGCCACGAGCACGCAGCCCGTTAACCTCCCCTTCCTGCCATAGCTCAGGCAAAGCCGGCAGCAGTCGGATCACTCGAGTATGGCTTTGCAGCAGCATTTCTGCGATGCCGGCAGCCCCGCCAAAGTTTCCGTCGATTTGGAACGGAGGATGATTGTCGAACAAGTTAGGCAGCGTGGAATGATGAAGCAGCGCCATAACGTTGTCGTAAGCAAGCTGGCCATCCTGCAGCCTTGCCCAAAAATTGATGATCCAGGCTCTGCTCCAGCCAGTATGCCCTCCGCCAGAGGATAATCTGCGAGTCAGCGTAGTCCGTGCGGCTGCCGCTAGCTCTGGCGTGCTTTCATTGGTGAACGCATCTCCAGGATACAAGGCGAATAGATGGGATATATGGCGATGTCCCGGCTCCTCCTCCTCATAATCCTCCATCCACTCCTGAATTTGTCCATACTTGCCGATTTTCGGCTGTGGCAGTCGCTCCAAAGCAGCAGTCAATTGCTCACTGAATGCTTCATCCGTCCCAAGCAGCTTGGCACTCTCTATGCAGGCGGTAAAAAGCGCCGTAATGATTTGGAAGTCCATCGACGCTCCTGCGCACAGCACACCCGCTTCCCCATTAGGCAGGATATATCTGTTTTCCGGTGAAACAGATGGGCAGGTAATGAGCTGGCCTTGCTCGTCCTCAATCAAATAATCGAGCAGAAATACCGCTGCTTCCTTCATCGTATCGTAGGCTCGAGCGAGAAATTGAAGATCTTGCCCATAGCGATAATGCTCCCATAGATGCAGACAGAGCCAGGCAGCGCCCATCGGCCAAAATGAAGCTGGCAAATACGTATCCTGCGGAGCCGTATCTGCCCAAATATCCGTGTTGTGATGAGCCGTAAAGCCGCGGCACCCGTACATCACTTGCGCCGTCACTCTGCCAGGCTCCCGCATGCGCTCAATCAGTTCAAACAGCGGCTCATGACATTCAGCCAAATTACAAAGCTCGGCCGGCCAGTAGTTCATTTGCGCATTAATATTGATCGTAAATTTGCTGTCCCACGGCGGTGTAAAGCTGTCATTCCAGATCCCTTGCAAATTCGCCGGCAGTGAGCCGGGGCGGCTGGAAGCAATCAGCAAATAGCGGCCGTAATGAAAATAGAGCGCAACCAGCCCATGATCCGCTTCTCCCTGCTTCACGCGATCAAGCCGCTCATCCGTAGGCAGACTAACTAGCTTGGCACATCCTGGCAGCGTCAGGCTGACACGGTGGTAAAGCGACTGGTAATCAGCAATATGCCGCTCCTGCAGCTGCTCATAGCTTAAGCTAAGCAAGCTTTCCAGCTGCAGCCTGCACAGAGCTGCCGGGTCTGGATAGCGAAACGTTGTGGCAGCAGTAAGCAGCAATGTAACAGAATCAGCGTTCTCAATTACAAGGTACTCTCCGATGGTCCGAGCGCTGCCACCATTATGAACCGCTTTCAAAGCTGCGCAGAAGGTGCTTCCGCCTTCCCCGCCGCTATGCCCATTCATAATAATGCCGTCTTCTCCCCACTTCTCGCTTTTCTCGAGGTATCTCCAGTTACCGCGATTAAAGCGAGCCTTGAACGAGAGCTTGCCCCCACGATTAGCCGTGAGTCGGATGACCAGCGCTTGATCGGGATAGCTGGACCAAATCTCTCGTGTATACTCGATATCTCCGACACGGTATCGCACCGTCACAATCCCACGCTCAAGATCAAGCTCGCGGCTGTACTCCGTAACGGGTTCATCCTGCTCCTTAAACATTAAGAGAAGGTCGCCGAGCGGAACATAGTGGCGCTGTGCTTCCGGAAGTCCGGGAAGGGTCAGCGACGCCAATTCCTCCGCCTCCTTCAGCTTCCCTTGCAGGATCAGCCTGCGCAGCTCTGGCAAATTGGGCAGTGCGTCCGGGTTGTTGCGATCCCGCGGCCCACCGTACCATAGAGAGTCCTCGTTGAGCTGCAGCCGCTCCGCTTGAACTCCTCCAAAAATCATCGCGCCCAGCCGTCCATTGCCTACTGGCAGCGCTTCGTTCCATTCCTTAGCTGGCTTTGCATACCACAAGCGGTGCTCCTGTAAATGGTTGCTCATTGCTTTCGCTCCTTCTGAAATGTACTTTAATTAATGTGCTTAATTAATCTCTACTATCGCTTTAATGACACCTGTTTCCGGCTTCAGCCATTCATCGAACTGTTCTGTCAATCGCTCGAACGCACAGCGATGCGTAATATAGGCATTTAGATCAATATTGGCGTTCGTCACTGCTTCAATCACATCGTTAAAATCCTCTCGAGTAGCGTTGCGGCTGCCGAGAAGCGAAAGCTCTCGTGCATGAAAATGAGGATCATTAAACGTAATATCTCCATTCGCGAGTCCAACGTAAACGAGCGTGCCGCCGTGACCGACCAAGTCA
This sequence comes from Paenibacillus montaniterrae, assembly GCF_018403185.1. Lineage (GTDB taxonomy): Bacteria > Bacillota > Bacilli > Paenibacillales > Paenibacillaceae > Pristimantibacillus > Pristimantibacillus montaniterrae. Next base: position 168,120 of record NZ_BOSE01000009.1, on the reverse strand, counting down.
AATGCGTCTGACATGGAACGCAGGCTGCCCGTTGCGTCGAATACTACAGATGGCAGCTCTCCGCCATTCCAATCAAGCAGGCGTTCCTTCGCAGCTTCTGACGATGCTGTTACTGTACATGAAGCTTTGGCCCATTGCTTGGCGAAGACAAGTCGTTCTGCATTTACGTCCATCGCAGCTACCTCGGCCCCCAAGGCTTCGGCCAGCGCCATCACACCTAACCCGATTGGTCCGGCCCCAATTACAAGCGCACGAGCACCGGATTGCAAGCCTGCTCGACGCAATGCATGCGCACCGATCGCCAAAGGCTCAAGCAGTGCAGCCTGGTCCAGGGACAGCTCTTCCGTCCTGATTAGATGGGACACAGGAACGGCGATCCGTTCGCGCATGCCGCCATCCAGATGTACGCCCAGCACGCGCATGCTTCGGCAGCAGTTGGTTTTACCTCTCAGACAAGCAGCGCAATGACCGCAGTGCAAATACGGAATAATACTGACTTGATCGCCGACCTTTAGCCCTTCTTGATTATCGCCAATCTGTTCGATTATTCCAGATAGCTCATGACCAAGAATGCGAGGATAAGCAAAATAAGGCTGATTCCCCTGGTAGGCGTGCAGATCGGTTCCGCAGATGCCAATTCGCCGAATCGCAACAATGGCCTCTCCCTCGCCTCTTACCGGCTCTGGCAAATCGTCTCGCATAACGAAACGGCCGGCTTCCTTGCAAATAATCCCTTTCATTAGACGTCGCCTGCCTTTACTTCAGCTTGCGGTCTGCTGTTGTACTCGGCACGTCCGCTTGGCCAGGTTCGGTTATGAACTGGTGCGAGAATGTCAGCCACCTCGGATAGCAGCTCCTCGTCGATAGGCTGCTCGGTCCAACGAGCATTTTTAACGATGTTGTCTGGATTCGCTGTACTAACGAGCGTCGTCGGGATGCGATCATCAGCGGTCGAAAACTGCACCGCCAATTGGGCAATATCGTAGCCACGGGAAGCACAATGCTCGGCGGCCTTCCGGCAAATCGCCTTCAGCTCAGCGTCTGCCGGATGCCAGGCTGCGGTATCGCGGGTGCTTAGCAGTCCCATCGATAGCGGCGAGGCATTGACCAGCCCAACCTTGCGCTGCTCCAGCAGCGGAAGAAGCTCCAGCAGTGAAGTATCGTTGAGAGCATAATGGCAGTAAGACAAAATCGCATCCACTTCAATTTGCGGCAGCACCAGCTCAAAAAGCTGCAACGGAAGCCCGCTAATGCCTGTGAAGCGGATTTTACCTTGCTCCTTCAGCTTCTGCATAGCCGGAACGGCTTCCTCCACAATAATAGGAGACGGTACAAATTCGATATCATGCAAGAAGAGAATGTCGAGATAATCCGTATTCAGCCGCTGCAGGCTTTCGTCTACGCTCGTAAAAATTCGTTTGGCTGAGAAGTCAAACTGGTTCTCACCATATCGCCCCGCCTTGCTCGATAGTATAAACCGATCGCGCTGCAATTCCTTGATCGCATTGCCCAGCACTTTTTCCGCCTTGGTCAGTCCATAGTAAGGCGAAACATCAATGTAATTAATGCCAGCATCGAGAGCCGCATGCACGGTCTTTATACTTTCACGCTCCGATGTTTCCCGAAATACCGATCCAAGCGAAGAGGCACCGAAGCTAAGAACCGAAACATCGAGTCCTGTCTGGCCTAATTTCCTATATTTCATGTCAGGATCACTCCATCCTTAAAATTTGCTTTACAATTACCCTTATTGTATATTCCGTTTTATGATATTGTAATCACGAGAACTATCATTTTTATATCATTTTTTGATGTGAATTATAGCCAAAAAGGAGGCATGTATCTATTATGCAAGCCTATCGCAAATCATTTAATGGTGATCCAATGTTTCCATTCGACCTTGTGTACAAAACAGTAAAGCTTCCGGACAAGGAGCTGCCCAATCATCTGCATGACCATTACGAGCTCGTCTATATTCATAGCGGCACAGGGATTTTTTTTATCGACAATTGCTTGTATCATAAAAGTGCTGGCGATCTGTTCATCATCCCGGGCAATACGATCCATCATTCTTTGCCGGACCTTGAAGATCCTATTATTTCTACGGCCGTCTTTTTCGCACCAACGCTTATTGCCGGGCACACGCTTGACGAGAGCTATTCTCCGCTGCAATGCTTTGAATTTGCCCGTAGAAAAAAGCAGTATAAGCTCGGGCTGGCTGGGGCGTTGCGCAGCCTGGTCGAAACAGTGCTCGCGCAAATTGCCGAGGAGCTTGCTAACAAAGAAGCTGGCTACCGCGAAGCTGTACGGCTGACGACAGGCCAGCTGCTGCTGCAACTGAATCGCCATCTGCTGACGAATGGTAGCATTGCGCATGAGGGCACGCCTATTGGACCTTCGTGGATTTTGCAGGCGTTAAAAAAAATAGATGAGCATCCTGAGCGCGAAATTCATCTATCCGACTTGGCGCGCGAGGCTTGCGTGTCAACCTCGCATTTCTCAAGAGTGTTCAGACAGTTCACTACTATGCACGTCACAGGCTATGTCAACGCGAAACGGATCATTAAAGCGAAGGAGCGGCTAGCGTATTCCGATGATAATGTAAATGATATCGCTGAAAAATGCGGATATGAGACACCTACCCATTTCTACAGAGTATTCAAATCAGTAACAGGCGAGACGCCCGGCCAATACAGAACGCGCTGTCGCAGCGTCTCCATAAAGTAAACGCTCAGCGCGTTGCCGAGCAAAAAAGGAGCGGTCAGCAAGCCAGCTTTACTGACTTCCCGACTGCTCCTTAGCTTGCATCTATAACTCCAGCGGTTTGAAGCCCCGCTCCCGGCTAGCTTCCAGTCCGCTTGGCTGAGCCAAAGTACATCGCAATGCTCAAGCCTGCCAATAAGGCAACCAGACAAATAATGATAGTGCCGAGACCGCTCACGATGCCCGGAAATATAACGAACACCGAGCCGGCAATCAAGCCGATCATGACAGCATAGGTCATATGCGGATAGCTGGCAAGCAAATAGCGAATTGCTCTACTGCTAAAGAAGAAACCAGCCAATACGCCTAATCCGATCGTAATAATAATAGGGAAATTAAACGTCGACAATGCATTAATCGCAGTCGGATAAACCCCAACCAGCAGCAGCACAAATGACCCGCTCACTCCTGGCAGCAGCATCGCCATGCTGGCAAGCCAGCCGGCAAAGAACAAGCCAATCGTTGAGCCGATTGTAAGCGCAGTTAAAGGACCTGCATCTTCATCTCCAGACAAAAAGGCCATGGAAGCCATAAGCACCAGACTGATTAGCAGAACGATCACATGTATGACAGAGAAATTGCGTCTCACATCTGCCTGACGAACCAGCATCGGCAGCACGCCGAGAATTAAGCCGGTAAAGAAAAATTGTGTCGGCTCATAATGATGCTCCAGCAAATATTCGATGACCCTGCTCAAGCATACGATAGCTGAAACCATCCCGATGCCGAGCGGAATAAGAAAGCCCCAGTGGCGCTTCCAGTCCTTGCCGAACAAGCCGCTAATCGACTCCAGCAATTGATAGTAGATGCCCAGCACTACGGCCAGCGTCCCGCCGCTTACACCAGGTATAAGATCGGTTGTGCCCATCGCGAATCCCCGCAACAGATTTTTCCACTCCATTGATTCTACTCCTTTTCTCCAATGATTCTATCTTTTTCTACATCTACCAAGTGTACCACACTTGTAAAATAGATTCATAGGGAGGGCAGTCACCAGAGCTCACTCATCACCGATCATTTGCAGCTCAATTTGCTTCATTTCATAAAAATATCCCTTTTGCTCCATTAGCTGTGCGTATGTGCCTGCCTCGATCACGCTGCCGTGCTCCAACACGACAATCAGGTCCATCTCCTCCAGCCCAGTAAGTCGATGACATATGATGAGCAATGTATCGTCTGCTGCTTCTGTCAATAGCTGTTGAAATACATGCTGTTCGGTAATATAATCTAGCGAGGAGGTCGGTTCATCGAGAAGCCATAGCCGACGACCTTTTCTCAGCATTGCTCGCGCCAGTGCCAAGCGCTGCTTTTCTCCATCCGACAAATTCTCTCCTTTTTCATAGACCTCATCATCCAAAGCTTTGTGCGACAGCAGCACCTTCTCCAAGGCAGTCATCAGCTCCTCGTCTGAACGCTGTTCTCCATCCAGAAGCAAATTATCACGGATCGTTCCTCTAAAGAAATGGCCGCGCTGCAACACAACATTCGCTGCATGCCAAATACTTGCTTCATCCAGCTCTGTAATCGGAGCACCGTTTAATCGGATCTCGCCGCCTGTCGACGCACGCAGCTTGAGCAGCAGTTCAAAAATCGTTGTTTTCCCAGAGCCGCTCGGTCCGACAATCGCTGCTTTGCAGCCTGGCGGAATGCTCAGTGAAATATTTTTTAAGACCGGACGGTCTTTATGTTCATAGTGAAATGAAAGCTCACACAGCTCAATTGAAGCAGCTTGCTCGGCAGATAGCGCTTTGCCTGGCGGTTGCGCTTTGCCTGGCGATTGCGCTTTGTCTCGCGGTTGTACTTTGCCTCGCGGTCGCGCTTTGCCTGGCGGCCGCGTGCTATCCTCATGAACCGTTTCTGCCAGCCGCTTGGCGGCGTACTCGCTATCCTGCTTATAAGCAGGCAAATTAGCTAGTGGCGCCGCTTCTTCAAACAATGTTTGCGAAGCAAGCAGCAGCATAGCAATAAAAACACCTTCGAGCGAACCAGTTATAGTTAAATAAGCGCCAAGTGCAAGCACGCCCCAGGAAATGAGATACGTTACAAATGTGTGCAGCGATTGCCCGCGCAGCAGACCTCGCGCTGCTGCATGCTGCTCGGCGACTAATGCGTCGGAGCTAATATGCAGCTGCTCCTCGCGCTCCTTTAATCGACCGTATACCTTTAAATCAACAAAACCATACAGCAGCTCAGTCACTTCAATAGACACGGCGGCACGCTGCTCAAGCAGCTTGCCATGAACCCTTCTCTGTCCAAGCAGCACAAGCCCCGGAACAACAAAGGCTGTCGCAAGCATCCCCGCTATTAATAAACAAGCAACCCAGACCGAATAAGCCGATACGAATAACACCGTCGCCAAAAATACCATCACAACAATCATCGGCGGGTAGGCTACTCGCAAAAAATAATGCTGCAAGCTCTCGACATCCCCTACGATGCGCGCAAGCAGCTCACCGCTTCGTTTTTTGCCCAAAAGATTGGGCATTAACGGAACAAGCCTGGCAAAAAAAGAGGCCCGCAAACGACCGAGCATCGAAAATGTAGCTCGATGAGAATACAAGCGTTCACCGTATCGGCTGGCCGCTCGCAGAAGACCTAGTATTTTCACTAACGATGTAAGCACAATTAATGTATATAGTGGCGGCGCAAACACCGTTTGGGAGATCAAATAGCCGCTTGCAGCAAAAAGAACGACCCCTGCTATGCCGGCAATAAACCCGCATATAATCGAAAGCGCAATATCTTTGCGCTCCTGGATAAGCGCTTTAGTTAATAGAGCCAGCTCCTTCATGATCGGCTCCCTCCTTTACGCTGTACATTCACCATCGCAGCATATTGTGGCAGACGTACAAGCAGCTCGTCGTGACTGCCACGATCAAGCAGCTTTCCGTCGTCTATAAATAAAATGCAATCTGCATGTCGGATTGTATATAAGCGATGTGCCACCGTAATCATCGTTGCCTTCGCTGAAAGCTCGGCAATAGAACGCTGCAAAATGCGTTCGGTATGCAAATCCAGTCCAACAGTAGGCTCATCAAACAAAATAACGGCGGGCTTCTTCAGAAAGGCACGCGCCAGTGCAAGCCTCTGCTTCTCTCCGCCGGACAGGCCAATGCCTCCTTCGCCTACAACGGTGTCGTAGCCCTGCTCCAATCCCGCTGCAACAGCAGCAAGCCCGGCAGCCTCTGCAGCCTGGACAATTTCAGCTCTTGAAGCATTCCGACCCAAGCCAATTGCAATATTATCTGCCAATGTGCTGGCAAAAATATATGGATGCTGAGTAATATAGCTAATTTGCTTAAACCAAGCAGCCTCCTGATGCTGTGCAAGCGGCAGCCCATCAATTAGCACTTGGCCTGTCGTCGGCTGCAGCAGCCCGGCAACAAGATGCAGCAATGTTGTTTTCCCTGCCCCGCTTTTTCCAACGATCGCGATATGCTCTCCTGCACGAATCTTGAAGCTGCCGGCGCTAAGCTCGAAGGAACCGGGCGCATAGTGAAAGCGTACCTCCCTCATTTCAATGACTGGCGGCCTGCGATTCGGTTCCACAGTGACGTCCACAGTGGGCGAAAGCGCAACGGTCGCCGGCTTTTCGACATGCTCCAGTGTCATTGCTGCAGGCTCCTTGCCTGCATCCTCAAGAAGCTGCTCAATTTTACGGACGGCCCCCATACTGGTGCGACCGCTATGAAAAGCTGTGCCGCTGTTTTTCAACAGGCTGTAAAACTCAGGCACTAGCAGCAGGATCAGAAACGCAGTCTGGAAGGAAAGCGACTTGAATATGAGCAGCTGCAGCGCCAGCTCAAGCGCAACAATCCCTATACTTAGCATAACGATCGTTTCCAGCATAAAGGTATTCGTAAACGCGATTCGCAAAATCCCCATTGTCGCATCCCGAAATTTATAGCTGCTGTGCTCAATTTCCTGCTGCTGCTGACTCGCCCTGCCAAACAGCTTCAATGTAACCAGCCCTTGAACAGACTCAAGAAATGTGCTGGAGAATTCGGCCAGCTGAGCAAACTTCTCCTCAGACTTACGCTTCGTTTTCATACCAACAAGCACCATAAAGATCGGAATAAAGGGTGCTGTAGCAAGCATAATGAAGCCAGAATGCGGATGGAGGACAAATACGACAGTCAAAATAATGACCGGAATAACAGCAGCTTCTATCATGCGCGGCATATACTGGCTGAAATAACTGTCGGCTTCATCTACAGCATCCAGTGTCATGCTGACCTTGCCACCTGTTTGCCCGCGAAGCGCTGCCGGCAAAGAAGCGTGGATCAGCTTTTGCAGCACTGCAGTACGCAGCTCTGTTTTAGCGCTAGCAGCCATTTGCAGACCGATCCGTCCATTTCCATGCAATAGTAGTACCCGTACTGCAATTACGATTAGCAGTATCGCAAGTATGGCAGCGATGCTAGATATCGGCGCTTTCTGGACAAATATCCGTTCAACCGCTTCGGCCGTCAATACGGCCTGACCTGCAATAGCTGCTCCAAGCATTAGCGACAGGCCGCTTATCATGTAAAGACGCTTCCGTTGCAAGGACATAAGCTGAGACATTAAGCTTTTGCTTTTGTTTTTACTTTGCCCCATTCAAACCACCTCCTTAGCCCAAATTGTTGCAATATTCTTACAATATGAGCGAGTAGTCTTGCGGCATGCGGTACTTAGCTCATGCGGCCTTTTATTTTTTACCTTTAACATAATCGACATTAAACAGAAAAAGCTTGAACACTAAAATGATAGAAGGAATTAACAGGCATAGACCGCCGATAAAGGCAGCTACCAGTGCCACTCCCATTGACTCGTGCGTAGCTCCGCTTTGAATTGAAATGTATGGGTCCAAAATATATGGATAATGACCTATGCCATAAGCGAAAAACGCACAGAAAAATTGCAGCATGACACTTATAAAAGCCAGGCCGTAACGACGTCCTTTGTAGAGCAGCCACATCGCTAACATAAAGAAGCTGACAGAAAGCGCCAACAGCCACCATAAATCCATCATATTTTGATAATGCCGCTCATTATGTTGACTTAGATATATAAAAGCGGTTAAAGCTGCAATAATGGTCGGCGTGCTCCAAAAAAGGGCGAATTTCCGCATCAGCCTAAGCGCTGGCGCATCCTCTGCTCTTGAAGCGTAGAAGGCTAAAAAGGTTCCACTTATAAACAGCACCGAGACAATGGCCAAAATAACGATCATCCATGACAGCGGACTAGTAAACAGCGCCATATAATCTAGATTAACGGATTCGCCATTGGCGATAATGAAGCCACCTTCTGAAAGAGTTAACGCCACCGACAGCGAAGCCGGAATAAGCAAGCCAGATGCCCCGTATAAAAACAGATAGACGATGTTATCCTTGGAGCCATAATTTTCGAAGGCGTAAAAGGAACCGCGAATGGCCAGCAAAATAATCGCGATGCTTCCAGGAACGAGCAGCGCAGAGCCGTAATAATAAGCCGTGTCAGGGAAAAACCCGACAATCCCGACAAAGAAGAAAACTAAAAACACATTAGTAATTTCCCATACTGGCGATAAATATCGGGAAATTAACCGATTGATCAGATGGTCCTGCTTCGTCAGTCGAGCATAAAAGGCAAAAAATCCGGATCCAAAATCAATAGAGGCTACAATTAAATAACCATATAAAAAAAGCCAGAGCACTGAAATCCCGATCAACTCATAACTGATCATACTGATTCACCCATTTCTATTGCATGTAGCCGCTTCTCTTTCATAAGCTTTTCCAGCTCTTCATCTGCCGGCTTATTGCGGAACAAGCGACGCAGTATAATGGCGCACATCATCCCCAGCACTACATACAGCAGCAGAAAAACGAAGAAGAGAATGCGCACACTCGGAGAGGAGGTAGCTGCTTCCTCTACCCGCATATATCCGCGAACAATCCATGGCTGACGCCCTATTTCCGCATATAGCCAGCCCATTTCCACACCAAGAAACGCAAGTGGTGCAGTAAGAGCGATTGCCCGCAGCATCCATTTGTTCAGCTCATTGCGCTTTTTCCAGAACAAGAATAGAAAATATAGCAGTGCAACGCCCAAAATCACAAAACCAATTCCCGCCATGAAATCAAACAAATAGTGAACAAGCAGCGGCGGACGCTCATCTAGCGGAAACTCCTCCAGTCCCGTTACTTCAGCATTAAAGTCGCCGAAGGCAAGGAAGCTGAGTGCCTTCGGAATTTGAATCGCTCCTACAATTTGCTGCTCCGCGTTTAGCCAGCCCAAAAAGATTAGATCGGCGCCGCTTTCCGTCTCAAAATGCCATTCTGCCGCGGCCAGCTTCTCAGGCTGATGCTCCGCGAGAAACTTGGCTGAGACATCTCCGGCTAGCGTATTTAGCAAGCCGAATAAGAGTACAACCACCATCATCAGCTTTAATGCTTTCGTATAATACGCCGAGACTCCCTTTCGCAGCATCGTGAAGGCCGCGATCCCCGCCAGCAAAGCAGCACCTGTTAAATAAGCCGAAGACAGCACATGAAACACCTTCGAGGCTGTCGCTGCATTAAACATTGCCTGCAGTGGGTTGACTGCTGTAAAGTGGCCATTTTCAAACGTAAATCCTTCCGGCTGGTTCATAAACCCATTTACTGTCGTAATAAAAAAAGCCGACATGCTTGCTCCAGCGACAATTGGAATCGTAAGCAGCCAATGAATATACGGATTGCGGAAGCGATCCCAGGTATACATATAAATTCCTAAAAATATAGCTTCGAAAAAGAATGCAAACACCTCCATAAATAACGGAAGTGCAATCACATTCCCTGCCAATTGCATAAAATTCGGCCACACAAGCGAAAGCTGCAATGCTATAGCCGTCCCCGTCACTACGCCAACTGCGACCGAAATTACAAAGCCTCTCGTCCATCTTTTGGCCATCAATGTGTAATGAGGATCCTTCTTGCGGATTCCGATGAATTCAGCAATCGCAATCATTAGCGGAACGCCAACGCCAACCGTGGCAAATATGGCATGGAATGCTAACGTAAGCCCCGTCAGCCATTTGCTCCACAGCACCGTATCTACAGCCATCCTGATCTATCTCCTTTCACCCCTGAATCGTTCATCTATCGGGATAAGCCATATACAGCTCCTCCTCGATAACAGCTATTATAGCTAAGCATTGTCTCAAAATAATCACGAAACGCTCTCGTTCAAAAAAGTAACGAATCTTTCTGACAACTCGGTGAAAGTCACAAAAACGACTCGATCGAGTTATTGCCTCGTTGGCGATCATATGATATTTATTTTATTTGAATAAGAACATATGTTTGGTATAATAAGAAGGGATTAAATCCAAATGATTGTGGCGTGTGCAAAAGGAGGACAAAGGGATGCAGCAAACCCGTTATGAACGAATACAAAGCAAAACGACATTAAATCGCGTTAAAGAGGAGGCGATGCCTTTCGAGTGGTCGATCAACCCGTATCGGGGGTGCGGGCACGGGTGCAGCTTCTGTTATGCCCGGGCGTTCCAGGCGTTTCAGGGCAAAAATGCGGATGACGAGTTCCAGTTCCACATCTCCGTCAAGGAAAATGCGGCCGAGGCGCTAGAGCGACAGCTGGCTGCCCTGGCAAGAAGATTCGCTTTCGACATCGACGCGGTCAGTCGGCACGTCGGCCAGGTTGCGATCGGCACTGCTACCGATCCTTATCAACCGGTGGAAGCCAAGGAGCAGTTGACCCGGGAATGTCTCAAGCTGCTGGCCAAGTACCGGATTCGCACCAACGTGACCACCCGCTCGCCGCTCATTATGAGGGATCTTGACATCCTCGCCCAAATGAGCGAGGTTTCAGTTAATATCAGCGTCAACACGCTGGATGCGGAGCTTATCCGCAAGCTGGAGCCAGCTTCGCCGCATCCGGTCAAACGGCTGGAGACCGTCCGGTACTTGACGGAGCACGGAATTCACGCCGGCATTTTTGCCGCGCCGATCCTGCCGTTCCTGACTGACTCCCCAGAGGAGCTGGAAGCGCTGCTGCAAGCCGCACAAGCAAGCGGTGCCCAGTTCGCGATGATCTCGCTGCTGCGCCTCTCGCCCGACGTAAAGGCCTGGTTTCTGCGAACGCTGCAGCAGCATGAGCCGCAGCTGGTGCAGCGCTACCGCGCGCTGTATGCCGGAGGCGCCTACGCGGACAACAGCTACCGCGAGTCCTTCAAAGCATTGGCATCCGAACTGCTCGCCAAGTACCGCTTGTCCGGCACGGAGTACGAGAAGAAGCAAGAGTTGCCAAGTGCGTCGTGCTTCACCCCCGGGGCCGGAAGCCGGGACGCGCGAACCCGGGTGGTTCCCCGGCCGACGCACCCGGTCACCGCGCAGGAAATTACGCCGGCACTGGAGCAGCTGTCTTTTCCGTTCTAATTCCACGATTACAGCGCTTCGGGGTCATGCATGGGCTTATTTTCGCTTCCAATAGTAGATCGCCAGCTGCGTGCGATCGCGCAGCTCCAGCTTATCCAATATAATCGACAGCATATTGCGTACCGTTCCATCGCTTAAATAAAGCTTCTCGCTAATTTCCTTGTTCGACAGCCCTTGAGCGACGCATTCGACAATATCCTGCTCTCGCTCCGTCAAGCCGTCCAGCGTGTTATGCTCTGGCTCGATGATCGCTTTAAATACATTGCGATCCAATACAGCGGTGCCTGATACAAGCGCCCTAAGCTGATTAGCCATCGTTTCAATGGCAGCCGACTTTAGCAGATAACCATCCGCACCCGCCTTTAAGGCGGAACGTATATGCTCCTCATCATTAAAGGTGGTTAGCATCATAATTCGTAAGGCGGGATACAGCTTTTTCAGTTCTGCCGTACATGCGATGCCGTTCATGAGCGGCATTTGAATATCCATCAGCACAGCATCCGGCAGCTCTTGCTTGCAAAGCTCCAACGCTTCCCGGCCGCTGCTTGCTATGCCAATAACTTCAATATCCGCTTCCTTGCCCAGTAAAATTTGCAGGCTGCGGCAAACAAGCGAATCATCATCTACAATTAACAGCTTCATTCTGCTTCTCCCCCTTGCTTTCCTACAGGGAGCACGCACACGATATGATAACCGTCCTCGCGGTTGACCGATATGCTTCCTGCGAGAGCCCGCGCTCGTGCTCTCAGGCCTCTCAGACCGGTTCCGGCTGGCTCTCCTTTGTTAAGCGAGCCATTGTCCTTAATCGACAGGCGCAAGAAGGAATCCGTAGCCTGCAGATCGACAACGACCTCTGTCGCATCGCTATGTCTGGCGATATTCGTCAGCGCTTCCTTCAAGCACGCTTCAAGCAGCTCCCAGCTATACGCATCGAGCTGCCCCAAATTGCCTGATTTTTGAAAGCGAACCGGACATTGATGAAAGCTTGACGCGATCTGCTCCAGGCTTTCGACACCAAGCCAGGCTGTAGGCGTGACGTTATGGACCGTTTCTCTTAGGCTCGCAGTGCTCCGCTCCAGCCGCAGCTTCACCTCTTGCAGCAGCTTCTCGGCTTCCTCTCCGTCCTCCATATAGTCATACGCCTGCAGCGCCAGCGCTGCACCTGTCAAATCATGCCCCAAATGATCATGGAGCTGACGTGAGATGCGGTATCTTTCCATCAGCTTCGCCTTTTGCGCAACGGAGCGATTAGCCTCAAGCAGCTGCTTGTTCAGACTTTCCAGCTCGCTTCTTGCCTGCCGCTGCTCATCAGCTTCCCGTTTGATTGCCTGCTGCATATGGAGCATTAGCGAGGCAAAGCTGCCGAACATTACAGCCTGCACATTGTTCCAGAACATCAAGCTGGTAACAGGAGCTATAGCAAAACAAGCGAAGCAAACGAGCGACAATAGCCATTTTCCTTTTAGCGCGAGCTCGAAAATCGGCAAAGCCAAGCCATAGTAGCTAATTAATGTGATAGGGAAATAGGAAAGGCAAATGACAATATCAGCAAGCACTGTCCATATCGGCAAACGAAAACGCCAGCGCAGCGCTGTCATAATAAATAAAAGGAAAATGAACACAAAAGAAGCCGTCCCCTGCTCGCCCATCATCCACAAATGGACAAGCAAGGCCAGCTGCAGAAACCGCCAGCCCGTAACTAATTTCATCGGATCGAGCTTCAATGCCATTCATTCCCCTCCTGTCGGTTAATATAGCTTCTTAAAGCTGCCAATCGTAACAAACAAAATCGTATAAAGCCACAGCACACCTTGAACGATCCAATAGTCTGCCATTCTCTCGCCATAAACAAGCCAATCAAGCCCGCGCTCAAGCCAATAGGTCGGCATTAAAACAGCCAGCCGCTTTAGCAGATCCGGAAACATTTCAAGCGGAATAATGAGTCCGCCAAGGATCGACATGAAAAAAATGAGCGACATATAGACAAGAAAGGCGGTGTCCTTGCTGCGAAAAATAGAGACCCAGGCTAAAGCTATCGCCAAAGCAACAAAGCTGTAGCTCACATAGAGCAGCAGCAGCAAGTGGGGCTGCGCCAGCTCCCTGCCAATCGCAACCCCGCCATAAACTACAATAACACATTGCAGCACCATAATGACGGCATACGCCAGCAAATGGCCGCTTAAATAATGCAAATAGCTGATTGGCGCGATAGCCAGCCGCTTGACGACGCCATTGACGCGATCCTCGATAATGAGCGTAGCAAGGCGAATGCCAACAAACAGCATTACAATACCAAAATATTGATAGCCGTAAGGCAGAGGCGGCCAAGGCTCTCCCTGCGGCAAAAATATGCAAATTACAGGAAAAAGAGTGAGGAACAACAGATTCGTCTTGTTGCCGAAGCTTCTAATTAGAGTATAGCGGAAAATAGTCATCCCCATTTTCTCCTTCCCGTTAGCAGCATAACAACAAATAATACGGCGATGGCCAGGAGCAGGATGCAGGCATACTGCAAAGCTTCAGACGAATTGCCGCGATTCATTTCTTTAACAGACATAATCGATAAGGCCAGTGGATTGCCATATGAGCCCATAAACTGAAAGAAAGGCGTTTGCGGCATCGGAAAAAACAATCCTGCCAGCACGACAAAGCCAATTCCATATATCTCGCTCAGCCTTTCCGCCAGTTTGAAGCTTTTTACCGAGAAGGTTAAAATAAGGCAGACCAAGCTGGAGAGAATTGCCATTAGGCAAATGATAACCAGCATCCAAAGCTCATTTCCTAGCATAACTCCAAGAACAAAATGGGAAAAAACCATCAAGCAAACGCCCAGTATAATCGAAAATAGCGTGCCGCAGGCAACGATAGAAGCTGCGTACATCGGCAAATGAAACGGCAGCAGCTGCATCCGTTCTTTATGCTTTGTGAACAAATCGTAATGAATAAAGGTCATAACGATAGATCCGCCAAAAAGCTGAAACACCAGCACCTGTGAAATGGCTGTTTCATACAAATACGACTCACCAGATTCGTTAACCGCATCGGAAAGAATAAAATAAAAAAACGTTAAAAGCAGCATTGGCACAACAAGCAGCAGTAGTAAAAAAATGTAGCTTTTAAGCATTCTGAGCAAGGTGAAGGGTAGCGTAGAAATTACTCTCATTCCCGCTCCCCCCTGTCTCTTAGCTGTTTTCCTGTCAGCGTGAAAAATACATCCTCCAAATTCGGCTTATCTGCTTGAATGCCAACAACCCCGGTTCTCTCCTTGACGATCGTCAAAATACGATCAAGATTGCCTGAGCCCGCTGCTGATATGACAGAAATTTGATTGCCTGCCACAGCTACCTGCTTAACGCCTGCAATTGCTTCGAGTTGGTTAACCGGCACGAGATACGGCTCCGTAACATCGATTCTTACCTTTTCCTCGGACTGAATCGTCTCAATAAGCTGCTCGACCGTGCCTTCCTTGATCATTTGTCCTTGATCCATAATGATCACTCTACTAGCAATTGCCTGCACCTCCTCCATATAATGAGAGGTATATAGAATCGTTGTGCCGTTGTCTCTTAGCTTCTTGACCGCCTCTAAAATATGATTTCGCGATTGCGGGTCAATTCCTACTGTAGGCTCATCCATAATAAGCAATTTGGGCCGATGGGTAAGCGCACAAGCGATGTTGAGCCTGCGCTTCATCCCTCCAGAAAACTTGGCTGGATTTTTATCCCCCTTGTCCCCCAAGCCGACAAAATCGAGTGCTTCCTTTACCCGCTCCTGCTTTTCCTTGCCCTTCAAACCATACACGCCTGCGAAAAATAGCAGGTTTTGCTTGGCGGTCAGCTCATCAAAAATGGTAATATCCTGCGTAACCAAGCCAAGCCGTTCCTTGTTCTGCCTGGAAAAAGGCTGCTTGGCTTGCCCGAATAGAGACACCGTGCCATGATCAACTGGGGTCAATCCCGTTAATGCATGAATGAGCGTCGTCTTGCCGGCGCCATTTGGACCAAGCAAACCGATAATTTCTCCTTCATAAATATCGAAGTCAATGCAATCCAAAGCAACATAAGAGCCATATCTCTTAACAACGCCACGCATAGAAGCAATCGTCATATGTCTATCAACCTCCCGTAATCTATAAGGGTTCAAACTTCCTTTTTCAAGTATGGCAAGATCGAGAGACACTATATAGTTACATATGTCATTAAATATGGTTCTGCTCGTCACATATGAGCAGACACAGAGAGTAACAGGAGTAAGAAGCAATGAAGAGACATTTATGTGGAAGTAAGAAGGGGATGTTGCGGAGCAAAGCATTCCTCCATTTACGCTTCGGAATTGCTTTGCTCCTTTGTTCCTTTGCTCTGGCTTTTGTTCCAGGGGCTTTTCTGGAAAGCCCTGCTTCATTGCTAATTATCAGCTAACCAGTCAAGCCGACTACAGCTTGCTTTTCTCACCGCAAAGCTCGACGATGACCTGCGCGTAAATTTGCGCGGCCTTCAGCATATCGTCAATAATAATAAACTCGTCATTGCTGTGCATCCGCGTATCGATGCCTGGCATCGTCGGGCCGAAGGCAACACCACCTTCAATTTCATGCACATAGGTTCCGCCGCCAATCGCAATGCATTCGCCCTTTTCCCCTGTGTATTGCTCATAAACGTTAAGCAGCGTCTGCACGAACAAGGAATCTGCTGGAGTAAGATGAGGCGGTTCATAGCCGCCGCGCACCAGCTTCAGGCCATATTGCGCAAGCTTTGGCTCAAGTACATCAAACGTGTTCGCTTCGGTAGCACAGAGCGGCACCCTGCTATCAAACTGCCCTTCCAGTTGTCCGCTGCTGCTGTAGGATAAAATCGAAAAATTCATCGTCAGCTTGCCTGACTCCTTATCCTCCATTGCCAGTCCTGCAGCTGCCCCATAATAATCATCATGTGGAAAGATTTCCGCGATGCCGCGCAGCTTGCGATGTCCTTCAGAGTCGTGCAAGGGCAGAGCCGCAATGAGTGCAAGCAGTCCTGTCAAAGCATTGATCGCTGTTTCCGGTGTCGAAGCATGACCGCCAATGCCAATTGCTTTAATGTGCACCTTTTTTTCTCCCAAATCGCGCAGCTCGAAATTAACCCCAGTTTTAGTCGTCACCTTGCTTGCAATTTCACTAATATCAGGCAGCTCCAAGCCTTCTACCTCTGCTGTTGCTTCTGGTGGGACTACATTGACTTTGTAGCCGCCCTGCAGCTCATTTACACGCGGCAGCCCGGTTTCGCAAGCAAAGCTCGCGGAAAACGAGGTGCGAATCGCTCCCTTTTCGATATTAATAACCGGAAATTCAGCATCAGGTGTAAACACATAAGGCGGCGCTGCTTCCTTGGACAAATAATAGTCGAGATCGGCCATGCCTGATTCCTCATCCGTGCCTACAATCAGCTTTGTATTGTATTTCAGTGGGAAGCCAAGCTCCTTTACAGCAGCCAACGCATACATCGCTGCAATAACAGGCCCTTTATCATCGCTAGTGCCGCGACCATACATTTTGCCATCAATCACAACAGCCTTATAAGGGTCTGTGCTCCAATTTTGTCCTTCGCCAACAACGTCAACATGTCCGAGTATGCCAAGCTTCGACTCGAAATCATTGATGCTAATCGTACCAACGTAGTTTTCCAAATTGTTCGTCAGCAAGCCCAGCTCTTCGGCGATTGCCAGCGTTTCCTGTAATGCTGCTGCTGGCCCTTCGCCAAAAGGCATCCCCTCGCGTGCTTCTCCTTTGACGCTGCGAATTTCCACAAGTCGTTGAATGTGGGCAATAAACTGCTCCTTATGCGCCGCAAAATATTGCTCAATTAGCTGTTTTTCCTTCATAATCAACCCTCATTTATGTAATCTTTCTTTTATCGTACCATATTTGCAGGAAATTGATGCGCAGTAAATGGTAAATGATGTATATTAGTACTAACGATCCTGATATATTTACGGAATTTATAAGAAAGCTAAAGGAGGACGGCGCTAACTATGGAGCAATGGCAAACGATATTGCGCGTTAAAGGCGCAGCAGGCAACATCTCCTTGCTGGCACGCCAACGCGGCGAAGGAAACTGGGAATTTTACCGTTCCCATGACTTAAGCGAACCGCAGCAAGAGCCAATCATCGTACACAGCTTTCCCGAGGCGTTATCTCTTCTAGGGCAATCATGGAAATATTTATCTCCCGAATACATCCATCCTGAATTTAAGCAGCAGGTGTGGAGGCAGCTTTCAGGGCAGGGGGGGTTGTTCAACAGATCAAACTGGCGCAAAGCCTGCCTTTAGAGGTAGTTTAAAAGTACGGCTTTGATGACGATGGTTCGCGTTGTAGCTTTTTCGACGGCGAATCTTGAACGCTAGCGAAAACTCCGGTGCTCACGTAGCTTGTGCCTACGCTGCGCTCCTCGTTTTCTACTAGCGTCCAAGCTTCTTGGTCCTGAAAGCCCTGCTTTTAAACCTCGATTTGATGGGGTAGTTTAAAAGCTGGACTTTGATGACGATGCATCGCTTCGTAGCTTTTTCGACGGCGAATCTTGAACGCTAGCGAAAACTCCGGTTCTCACGTAGCTTGTGCCTACGCTGCGCTCCTCGTTTTCTACTAGCGTCCAACCTTCTTGGTCCTGAAAGCCCTGCTTTTAAACCCTTATTGGAAGGGGAGTTTAAAAGCTGGACTTTGATGACGATGCATCGCTTCGTAGCTTTTTCGACGGCGAATATGGCACGCTAGCGAAAACTGCGGTGCTCACGTAGCTTGTGCCTACGCTGTGCTCCTCGCTTTCTAGTAGCGTCCAAGCTTCTTGGTCCTGAAAGCCCTGCTTTTAAACCTCGATTGGAAGGGGAGTTTGAAATAATGAATCTGTAGAACGTTATTGAGCAGATTAGGTATTAGAGGAAATCTAACGAATATTCATAACGTTAAGTTCGGAATACAGCCGCATTTGCAGTGGAAATTGTCCAATAAGCTTCTATAGATTCGTTAGAATTGAGAATGACCGCATTTGTTATAAATAGCGTTATACAAATTCTTTAGCAGTGTTCCCCCAACTAAAAACGGGTTCAGGTTAACTTGGAGTCTCTGCTCCAAGCTTTCACCTGCACCCGTTTGTTTTGGTATAATGGCTAATTCATTCAAGCTTGGCTATGCAAGTTTGACGCTTTGCTTACTGACCAGCCACATTAAGCGATTTCTTTGCTTGATGGGCTCCAGATCAAAAAACTCATGATCACGCCATAGCTGGCAGAGCACCTGCTTTGTAATCTCAGTCGCCAATAGTTCGTGGTGATGCAGCAGCATCGCCATTTGGTAAATGATCAGCTCATATTGTGCAAGCTGTTCCTTGCACCTTGTACTTGCCATCTGCAATCTCCCCCTTCCTACTGCTACAGCGTCCAAGCTACAAGTTATCTTGCTTAATTGCTTCAACGATGCTGCCTTTTTTTACCTTGGAGCCGGAATAGATCATCGACAGCCCCACGATCATAAATAAAGCGACTATCATAATTACGATGCTAAACCACGGCACCTCGAATCGATATGTTGTTGTGTTTTGCACGGAATTATATATCAGCAGCATAATCCCAAAGCTGAGCGGCAATCCATACAGTAATGCCTTCAAGCCATACAGCAGGCTCTCATAGTTAATCATCCGATAAAAGCCTTTTTCGGTCATGCCGATTGAACGCAGCATGGCAAACTCACGCTTGCGCAAGGCTATGCTGGTCGAAATTGTGTTAAGAATGTTGGCGATTGAAATCAGCGTAATCAGTGAAATAAACCCGTAGGAGAAGACCGAAACAATAAAGAGCGTCGCGTCATCAACTTGCTTACTTTTGTGCTTGTTGCTAATATAAAAACTTTCTAATTGTTCGATTTCGCGAAGATCTTCCTCCAGCTTGTTAGGATCATCACTGGTCAAATAAACGCCACTCTCGTATTTATTCATGTTGTCGTGCTGCTTAAGCTTGGACATTGCTGACTCGCTAACGATTAGTGCTACTCCCTCAGGACCGCTTTTACCGCCATGAACCATGCCAATCGGTGCAGACTTCGTACTGCCAACCAGTTCAATGCTCCCCATGTCTATCTTTTGCTCTTTAACGCTTTCTTCGCCTGCCTCATTCGTCTCTTGTATATACTCCAACGCTCGCAATTGCAGCTCTATATCGCTTGTTTTTAACAATGCTGCTTCATACACAAAACGCTTATCTACTGGATTGTAAAACTTGCTTATGTTATAAACGATCGCTTGCGGTCGATCCGCATCCAGCAGTCTATCCGCATTAATTCCTGCCTTATCCGCCAATTCCAGCAGCTTGTCATCCTCCAGCTGATAGAAGAATACAGGCATGCCAACCGTCTCATTATGCGGATCCTCCCCAAACTTTGCCTTCAACACCTGCTCCGGCAGCAGCTCGACTGGCAGTTGAACATTGGTATACATAATGTCCATTTGATTGTATTCCTTCACGCCTTCTAATGAAGCAATCATGTCAACATTAGGTTCTTCCGCATCATAGTAAGAAACCTTCAGATCATAGTTGATCCCTTCACTTGTGCTGAACACCGTCGTTTTCAGTGCAGTTGTCAAATAAGAAACGGTTAAAAACAGCATAATACTTACAACAAGGGAAAACACAGTAATCTGATATCTGCGCTTATTGCGCTTAATATTTTTCATCGCAATATCCGCTTCCATGCCAAACAGCTTGCGAATAAGCCTGGATGTCTTAAGCTGCTTGCGCGTCAGCTTCACATCCTGCGATTGGCGAATCGCATCAATCGCTGAAACCTTTGATGCCCGTTTGGCTGGCCACCATGTAGACAGGAAAATCGTGATTAAGCTTACGGCTACTGCCAGCAGCGCTGCCCCAAGATTCATCTTCAGCTCAAGCCCTACCGAAACGCTTAGCACGTCCTTTATTGTGGAATTGATCGCGGCAAACGTAATGCCCAGTCCAGCCAAGGCAGCCAATATGCCGAGCGGAATGCTTATAATGCTAATCACTAATCCTTCGAACAAAACCGAATTTCGCTTTTGGCGACGTGTCGCACCTACACTCGCCAGCATTCCAAGATAACGCGAGCGGTCCGCAACTGAAATGCCAAATGCATTATAAATAAGCGAAACTGAGCCGATTATAATAACACCCATTACAATCGCCATCAAGGAATACATTGTGATTATAAATCCGCCATTCATGCTTACAAACTGGTAGCGGAGCAAATCGCCGTTCGTAGTATAAGGCTTCGAATCTAATTCTTTAGCCAGTCTCTCAGATTCTTGAAAAATCCCTTTATCCGGCTTGGCAGAATATAAGCTGGCAGTGACCAACTGATCGTCGGTTAAATTGGCCTCATTCAAATAGGTTAAGAAGCTATAGCCCGGAGAGCTGACATATTCCCAGTCCAAACGCTCAATGATGCCGACAATTGTATAGCTGGCTTGCCCTTTAGGCACGAATTGCTCAAGCAGCTTATCCTCTTCCACCATCAGCCCAATTCCCTGATCCAGAAATATTTGCTCGCCTTCCTCATTGACCTGGACACGCTGTCCCAGCGTCATCGTCATGGTGCTGCCTATAACGAGCCCATCCTGGCTGTAGCGCTTCACATAGTGCTCGGGCACAACGATTTCATGCTCATTGGTCGGCAGCCTTCCATCGAGCAGCTTAAGCGGCAGCTTGTCGAAGGCCGCAGTATTATATTCCCTTACATGAATAAATTTCTTAGTGCTGCTACCTTCAGTTACACCTTGCTCAGTCAGCAAGGCGTAACCTGCTTCGTGCTCCAGTAACAATTCATCAGCATATTTGCTTTCTTTCAGCACATCCAGCTTGGATGCTGGTGTGTTATAAAATTTCATATGCCAATTGCCGATACTGGCAATCGATTCCCGCTTGAACAAATCGAGAAAGGAGACTCCTAAAATCGCAACAGACGTAATCATCGCCACCGAAATAATAACGCCCGCTATTGTAACCATCGTACGACGCTTGTTCAGCAGCATGTGACGCAGCGTTAGCTTGTTGACAATATTCACGGTCTGATCACCTCAACCTTTTCAAGCCTGCCGTCCTCGATCGTAATAATCCGGTCGGCCTGCAGCGCAATCCGCTCATCATGAGTAATGACAATTAGCGTTTGGTTGAAGCGCTTGTTGAACATGACGAGCATGTCCATAATTTCCTTGCTGTTTTGACTGTCCAGATTGCCTGTCGGCTCATCGGCCAAAATAATTGCAGGATGATTAATAAGCGCACGTCCGATCGAGACACGCTGCTGCTGCCCGCCTGAAAGCTGGTTCGGCAAATGCTTCAGTCGATGCTCCAAATTCAATGTCTCGACAAGCGTGCGAAATTCCTCCTTATTAACCTTATGGCCATCTAGCAGCAGCGGCAGCGTTATGTTTTCCTCAACTGTCAAGACAGGAATCAAGTTGTAAAACTGATAGATCAAACCGATTTGGCGACGGCGGAATACCGCAAGCTGGGTTTCCCCTAGCGCATACATATCAGTTTGGTCAACATAAACCTTGCCGGTGCTTGGCTTATCTACACCTCCCAGCAAATGCAGCAAGGTAGACTTGCCAGAGCCAGACGGCCCGATAATTGCGACAAATTCGCCTTTTTTCACTGTAAATGAAATATCCTTCAGCGCGTGAACTTGATTTTCACCTTTTCCATAAACTTTGGACAGGTTTTCCACCTTCAATATATCCATCAAAATTCCTCCATGTATATGTTCTAAAGGTAGTATATCGATGGCATATGACGTCCACGTGACTGTAAAGTGACTAAATCGTCACTTGGCATACCATTTCAGCGAAAAAAGCGCTCCGCCAGCGATGCCGTTGCTGACTTCAATTTTTCCGTTTTGCGCCTGCATAATGCTGTATGACATCGCCAGCCCTATGCCAACGCTCGCCTCACTGGCATGACTGCCGCGGTAAAAACGCTTGAACAGATGCGGCAAATCCTCTTTGGCAATGCCTGGCCCGCTGTCTGCAATCGTCAGCTCTTTGTATAAAGAGTTTTGCGACATCGTCAGCTTAATTTGCCCGCCTGCAGGCGTATGCTCGACGGCATTTTTCACGATATTGAGAATGGCCTCTACCGTCCACTTTTTATCGACATTCAGATACAGCTGCTCGTCCCCTGCAAGCTGGACGCTCAGTTCCTTTAGCTCGATTGGAATTTCCAGCGGCTGCAGCGCCTGCTGAACGATATCCCGCATTCTGACAGGCTCCGGCTGAAACAGTACCGTTCCCGCTTCCAGCTTCGAAATTTTCAGCAGCGCCGTTATAAGCCATTCCATTCGCTCGAGCTGTTGCTGCAAATGAGCGAGAAATTGCCCTTGCTTCTCTGGCGGAAGATCCCGCTGCTTTAATAAATCCAGCATGACCCCCATTGACGTCAGCGGCGTTTTCAGCTGATGAGAAATGTCGGACAATGCCTCGCTCATCCGCTCCTTGTCGCGCAGCAAATACTCGCTTTGCTCCGAGAGCCGCATCGTTACTTTAAATATTTCATTTTTTAATATGCTCAGCTCGCCTTCGCGATTGTCGCGTATATCCAAGGCATAGCCGCCTGCGGCAATTTTCCTTAAATACTGCGATAAGCGCATCAGCTCGCGATATCTCCAGCTGGTAAAGCCGTAAAAATTTATGCAGGTAAGCACAATTGCAGCGAGTACAAGCCAAAATGCCTCCCAGCCAAGCCATAGCAGTGCCGCACCAAGTGCTGCTGCCATAATAAGCAGCTGCAAAGCCAAATATAAACGAAATTCATTATTGCGCAGCATGTCTATTCCCCCATCCTGTAGCCTAAGCCTCTCACCGTTACAATAAGCTCTGGCTGGGCAGGGTCATCCTCAAGCTTTTCACGCAAACGTTTAATATATACGGTTAATGTATTGTCGTTGACAAAGTCGCCAGCCACATCCCAAATCCGCTCCAGCAGTTGATTGCGTGACAGCACTTGACCGGGATGATTGGCGAAAATAAGCAGCAAGCGATATTCAAGTGCAGTCAAGGCGACCTCCTGCCGCCCCTTGAATACCTTGGCCTCGATCGTATGAATTTGCACATCACCGATTGAAATAATTGATTTATTAGGCGCTGCCAGCTGATAACGGCGCAGCACCGATTTCATCCGCGACAACAGCTCTCTAACGCGGAAAGGCTTTGTTATATAATCATCGGCTCCCATATCAAGCCCCATCACAATGTTTACCTCTTCATCTATTGCAGATAGAAAAATAACGGGCGCTTCATGCAACGACTTGACCAGCCTGCACAATTGATAACCAGAGCCATCAGGCAAATTAAGATCAAAAATATATATGCTGAATTGCTCATGGCGTTCCTTAATGATCGCCTCTGCCTCTTTCACTGTATGAGAGATGACAACCTCATATTGCTCCTGCTGCAATGAATACTCCAAGCCTGCTGCAATCGTTCGATCATCCTCGACAATGAGTACCTTCATCCTATTACTGCTCCTTTGAAAGTTTACGAATCGCGACCGTTAGACATAGTATACTATATATTGACAGTATTAACCAAGGTTTCCACATGATTGACCAGTCAGTAATGTTGAGCGCAACGTCGCTCATCCCTTGCATCATCCAATATTGCGGAATGACAAGAGCTATTTTTTGCATCATATCCGGTACTATATCCAATGGCCAATATACGCCGCCCAGCATACAGGTGCTAACGACAATAATCGAACTTAGCGCTTCTGCTTGCTTTTTCGACTTAATTAGCGTAACCAGCATCATGCTGAAGGCAACAACCATAAATATCATCAATGAGACGAATGGCACGAGATACAGCCCCCATGTCGAGCCATAGACAATATAAATAAACAACAGCATCACCGCAAATTGCAGCCAGCCGAGCACCCAGAACGAGCCGATATAGCCCCAAATAATTTGTGAAAAGGTAGCTGCAGTGGTGCGCAGCCGCTGCCATGTGAAATCCTTGCGCTCGTTGTAGATGACCGCTGCGGTTCCACTTAGCGTGAACATCAGGAACATAATCGTGAAGCCAATCGCTCTTGTCGATTGCGATGCTTTGCGCGCCTGATCTTCTCCTTTCAGCAAATAAGCCTGGTAGCTTTGCTGCTGAAGCTCAATCAGCGGTGTAGCGTTAATACTGTGCGGCACCTGCACAAGTCCGGCTTCTCCAGTGTCGCGAACGACTTCATGCTGCATAAGAACCATATTGATAATCCCTCTTACAAACTGGGACAGCACGATATAATCCTCTGTCGGCTCATTCATAATGACTCGATAAGGCGCTTCTCCAGCCTGAATCCGCTCATAAGGCTGCGGCTCTACAACGATTGCCGCTACAACCTTGCGTTCAGCAACAAGCGTGCGAGCTTCCTCCTCCGATTGATACTCCCACGTAAAAGAAGGATTTTTTGCGATCAGGCCGCTCAGTTCCCCGCACAGCTCGCAATTTTCTGCAACGATTACTGCTTTTGGAGGTTCACCGCCGCCATCAAGGGCAAAGCTGCCGAAAATGAGGCTGAATACAATCGGCATGACAAACAGCAAAATGATATTAGATGGCTCCTTCAGCATTTGCCTTAAACGAAACAAAATAATATGCAACACACTATACACGGCGCTCACCTCCCTGCTTCATCAAGCGCAGCCATGCCAGCAGCATGAGCACGATTCCAACAGCAGTGGCAATCGCTGCTTCCTGCCAAATATCCGCAGCTGCTCCGCCAGACATAAGCTCCAGAAACATTTGGAGTGCAAGCGCATTAGGGACAACCTTCGCTGCTACATGCATCCATTCAGGAAACAGATAGATAGGCACAAAGCTGCCTCCTATCGCAGCAAGTATTTGCGTACCGATCATACCTACATTCGTAAATACCGATTCCTTCTGAATAAAGGAGCCGACAAATACACCCAGCCCTGATGTGCTCATCGTAAAGCTCAGCATCGTAAGCATCAGGCCAAGTGTGGAATTTCCCCAGTTTACACCAAATAGTAAAGCTGTGCCAGCTACAATAACGAGCAGCTGCAAATTGCTGATGAGAAACAGCCCGATAAATTTGCCGAGCATGTACTGCCATGGCTGCAGCATCGTCGTAAGCTGACGGTCATATACGGGCTCATTTTTCTCCTCAATCATGGAGCCGATCAAGATGACAACGGTCATTAGCAGAAACATGACGGCCATTGCAACCGCGTAATATTGAAAGGAGCTAACCGTCTCAGAGCTTCCTCTCACATTTTCAATATGCAATGGCACGGTCTGCTCCGCTTGCTGTTGCAGCTCAGATGCTGCTGGCAGATCAGATGGTGGCTGCCCTCCTGGCGCTCTCGTTCCTGCATCTGCTGCTGGCAGACTAGGTGCTGACTGCCCTCCTGGCGCTCTCGCTCCTGCATCTGATGCTGGCTGCTCAGGTGTCATCATTCCCGCTTCTGGCGGCTGCTGCGCATAATGCTCTGTAAGCAATGCGATGGAAGCTTCAATGCCAGCGTTCGTCATGCTGTACTGCAGCAGCGCACTATTTAAAATGAGCTCAGGATACGTTGAGGTTCCCGCAGTTATCAAGGTGACAGCAGCCTGCTCACCGCTATTGATTGAAGCTTCAAAGCCGGCAGGAATAATAAGCGCCTGCTCGACAGTTGCTTGAGCTAATGCAAGCTCCATCTCGGCAAGCGACATCAATTGCAAATCTATATAATCATTCAAGTATTGGTCAAGCAGCTCATTTGTAATCCTCGTACTATACGTCGACTGGTCAAGATCAACAACAGCAAGCTCGAAGCTTGCCACTTTAACATCGCTCGTAGTGTCACTTTCGGAGAACAAATTGCTGAATGCCATGCCGAGTATGCCAATTAGAATCAATGGCATGGCGATCATCGTCAGCAACGCCTGCTTATCCCGCAGCAGTAGAATTAAATCCTTGAAAAATATCCATATGCTTCGCATCGTTTCCCTCCTAATCGCGAAGGGAACGGCCTGTCAAATGCAGGAACACCGTTTCCAAGTTCGGCTTCTGTATATCAATTTTGCTGATTGTAATATGCTCGGCTTCCAGCAGCGGCAGGATGCGGACAAGCACTGTCTGTGGCTCATTGCTTAACGTCGTAATGACGCTCTCTTTAATCGTAAAGCTTCTGCCCTCGCAAAGCGTGACAAGCTTGGCCAATAGGTCCTGTTCATCTTCCACAGCCTCTTCCAAATGGATATGTATCGTCGTTGCATTGCCAACCAGCTGCTGCAGCTGCTCAATGCTTCCTTCTGCAAGCAGCTTGCCGTGATCAATAATGCCGATTCGCGTGCAGAGATACTCCACCTCTTCCATGTAGTGGCTAGTATAAATAATGGTCATGCCTTGTTCATTAAGCTGCTTAACAGTTTGCAAAATATGGTTTCGCGACTGCGGATCAATACCGACAGTAGGCTCATCCATAATCAGCAGTTGTGGCTCATGCAAGATCGCTGCGCCGATATTGACGCGGCGCTTCATGCCGCCCGAATAAGCACCCACCTTGTCATTCGCCCGATCCTCAAGTCCAATAATTTGCAGCACTTCCGCAACACGTTGCTTCAGCTGCTGCCCTTTCAAGCCATACATTCTTCCCCAAAACATTAAATTTTCCCGTGCAGTCATTTTCAAATATAGCGCAATTTCTTGCGGCACAATCCCAATATAACGCTGTGCTTGCTTGGGAGCTTGCAGCATATTGACCTCACCGATCATAATACTGCCACTTTGCGGCTTAATAAGACCACTAATCATGCCTATCGTCGTCGACTTGCCCGCTCCGTTGGGACCTAGCAAACCATAAGCCTCCCCGGCTTTTATATGCAGGTGCAATTGATCAACGATGCTCTTTCCGTCATAACTCTTACTAAGCTGCTCTACCTTTAACAAACCTACCACCCTCTCCCAAATCTAATCTCATTATAGGTAACGACTCCCAGCAGGACAATAAAGTTTTTGTTAAGCCGCTTTATTCCAAGCACAAAGGGCAACATAACGAACATAATCAGCGCTCCGGAGCAATGCATCCTCAAGTCGCTTTTTAAATCGTAATGCGCTTATTTTAATTTTTATGGTTGCATTAACGATGTTAAAGGCGACACACTCCCGTTTTTCAGCGCTCCGGAGCAATGCATCCTCAAGTCGCTTTTTAAATCGCAATGCTCTTATTTAATTTTAAAGGTAGCATTACGATGTTAAAGGCGACACACTCCCGTTTTTCGGATGCTTTGCTCCTCCGCTGTAGTTTTTTTAGGGCAAGATCAAGAAGCTTGGACGCTAGTAGAAAACAAGGAGAACAGCGTAGGCAGAAAACTACGTGAACATCGCAGTTTTCGCTAGCGTCCAAGATTCGCCGTCGACTACGCTACAGAGAAGCTACATCGTCATCAAAGTCCAGATTTTTAAACAACCTCTTCAAATTGAGGTTCAAAAATTAGGATTTCAAGACCAAGAAGATGGCACGATACTAGAAAGCGAGGAGCGCAGCGTAGGCAAAAGCTACGTGAGTACCGCAGTTTTCGCTAGCGATCAAGATTCGCCGTCGACTACGCTACAACGAAACACATCGTCATCAAAGTCCGGATTTTTAAACATCCCCTTCAAATCGAGGTTTAAAAATCTGGGCATTCAGGTCCAAGAAGATGGCACGATACTAGAAGGCGAGGAGCGCAGCGTAGGCACAAGCTACGTGAGCACCGCAGCCTTCGGTAGCGTGTCATATTCGACGTCGAATATGCTACAACGCGAAACATCGTCATCAAAGTCCAGATTTTTAAACATCTTCTATGTTGACTCTTACGTTGCGTGATACTTTAAGATATAACCTACAGAGGTGATACAAATGAATGTAAAGCAGGTTTCACAGCTTGTCGGCGTAAGCATACGCACCCTCCATCATTATGATGAGATTGGTTTGCTTATTCCGGATCATGTAACAGAAGCTGGCTATAGACAGTATTCTGAAGAAAATTTGCAAACGCTGCAGCATATTTTGTTCTTTAAAGAGCTTGGCTTCAGCCTGAAGCAAATTCGCAGCATTTTGCAAAGCCCTGACTTCAACACCTTTGAAGCGCTTCAGCTCCAGCGACGCTCGCTGCTCGCGAAGCGAGAACAGCTAGAGGTGATGATTGCTACCATTGATCGAACAATCGCACATGTGAAAGGGGAAATACAGATGAGTACAGAAGAAAAATTTGCAGGATTAAAGTGGAATATTAATCCGTATGAGCAGGAAGCTCGTGAAAAATGGGGAGACCAAGCTGTGGACCAAAGCAAGCAGCGTCTCGGCAAGCTATCCCAGCAGCAAAAGGCTGAGCTTGAACAGCAGTGCAATGAAATTTATCAAGGACTGGCAGACCGCATCGGTACACCGGTTGACAGTGAAGAAACAATGGCTCTTGTGAAGCGCTGGTATGAGCTGCTTAACTCCAACTTTGGAACTTACAGCTATGACGCCTTTATCGGGCTAGGCCAATTGTATGTTCAGGATGAGCGTTTTACAGCCAACATTGACCAATATGGTCAAGGGCTGGCGCAATATATGAGTGAAGCAATGGCGTACTGGGGCAATTTGCAAAAGCAATAAGCAGTAGCTGCTACATGCAACCAACTTAAAATCATTTACAGTCGGCGACTGTAAAATAACCTAAGCACAAATAAGACGAGTGTGGAGCTAAGCAATCTTCCATACTCGTCTTATTTAATATCATGTCGACCGACTGTACAGTTTTACTTTGAGCCGACTACGCTGAAGCGTTGCTTAATATGCTTAGGCTCGACAATTTCATCAACGATGGCAATTGCGTAATCGCTATAGCTAATATAGCTTTCTTGCTGCTCATTAACAATCAACTGCTCTCCACCCAATGTATAAGAGCCTGAGCGGCGTCCTTCTGGATCAAAGAAGGCAGCCGGGCTTACAAATGTCCAGTTAATATCAGACGCCTTCAAATCCTCAAGATTGCGGCCTTGATTTTGTGCAGTAGGCAAATACAACGCTGGAAAATCCGGAGTATCCATTAAGCGGGTTGTCAGCTCGCTGTCCACATACAAGCTGCCAGCGCCACCAACAACGATTAAGCGTGTAGACAAGCCTGCAAAAATAGAAATCAAATGCTTGCCCAACTCAACATGCAAATGCTCAGCACCAGCAGGTGCGCCAAACGCATTAACAACTGCATCAAAAGCTGCAACATCCTCTGCCTGCAAGCTTGCAATCTCTTTCTCAATTACCGTTACTCCTTGTGTTTGAAGCTTGGAAGCATCACGAACAATCGCTGTCACCTCAAGCCCTCTCTGCAAAGCCTCCTCCACAATTTTTTCTCCTGCCTTGCCGGTTGCTCCAATTACTGCAATTTTCATAATCTGTTCCTCCTAATAAATTGTAATAATAAAAGTTACATTAGTGGTGAGAAAAAAAGATCGACTAGCTACAGCTAGATCCGATCTAATGCTAAATTGAGATGTCAGAAGGTCCAGTTTTTGAACTTCCCCTTCCAATGACAGTTCAAAAACGGGGCTTTCAGGACCAAGAAGATAGCATGAAGCTAGGGAATGAGGAGCGCAGCGTACGGTTTTGGTACGTGAGCACCGCAGGCTCCCGATGAATGCTATATTCGCCGTCGACTAATCTACGAAGCATCGCATCGTCATCAAAGTCCAGTTTTTGAACTTCCCCTTCAATGACAGTTCAAAAACGGGGCTTTCAGGACCAAGAAGATGGCGCGATACTAGAAAGTGAGGAGCGCAGCGTAGGCACTTGCTACGTGAGCACCGGAGCTTTCGGTAGCGCGACATATTCGACGCCGACTATGCTGCAACGCCTAACATCGTCATCAAAGCTCCGCTTTTTGAACCCCCGCTAAAAGCATCGCTAACGTCTTTTGCTTCATTTCCAGCTCCAGCTTCCCTTGCAGTTCGCCGTACATATTGTTCAAGCTATGCTCAATATTGCAGCCGACCGGACAGTCCATATTGCGGTCTTGATGAATGGCAAACAGCTCATGATTAGGAGCCACTGCTTTGTACACATCAAGCAACGTGATTTCACTTGGCTCGCGTGTCAACGTCATTCCTTTTAAGCCGCGCCCTGCCCGAATCAAGCCTGCTTTGTTCAAGCTGGACATTAGCCTGCGAATCACTACAGGGTTCGTGTTTACGCTGTTCGCGATCCAGTCTGAGGTTAGCTGCTCTTTATGCTCCGTAATTGCAATTAAGCTTAAAATATGAAGCGCAACTGACATCCGATGATTGACCATTTTTTCTCACTCCAATGTAATTATTATAGTTACATTTATTAAAAATTGCAACAGTTTATTAAAAAAGTTGTTGTTTGCTGCTGTCTGACCTGGATTAACGGTAAAGGTTACCGTTGCTCAGCTCCTCCAGTCCTTGGAGATCACGCAACACAATACCGCTATACTGCCGCTCAATCAAGCCCTGCTCAATAAATTTTTTCATAACCCGATTCAAATGACGGTAGCTGGTCCCAAGCAGCTCGGCAATTTCCGTCAGCTTCGTTGTTTCCAGCTCACCGCGCTTAAAATGCAAATACGGCTGATTTTGGGAAATGGACAGCAAATAGCTGGCAAATCTGCTTTCTACTGAAGTAAGCAAATTAACACTTGCAGACAAGGAGATCGTATTCAGCTTATGGCACACCTGATCAAGCAAATAGACAAGAAAGGTTGGGTTGTTCATTTCACGCTCCTGCAGCACGCGATGTGGAACAGCAATTAAGGTTGCCTCGCTAACAGCTTCAACTGTGCAATTGGCAAGCTCCTTATTGACCAGCTCGACATCTCCGATCATCGATACAGGGTAGCAGAATCGCAGCAGCAGCGAGCGTCCATTAGGCAGCGTCATGGAAATTTTAAGCTTGCCTTCCACGAGCACATACAGCATATTCAACTGATCGCCGCTTTGGATCAGCGTCTCGCCTGATTTAAGCCTATGAATAATCATTTGCGCACATGTCTGTTCATGAAATAAGCTTTGCAGCTCAAATTGCTCCAACCACTGTTCGATTTCTTGCTGCACCATAAAATGTCCCCCTCGGCTTTTCGGACATATGTCCTATTTCACATTGTTGTTATTCTTTATAATAGATCAGAAATATGAGAGAAACCTTAAAATCATCAGGTTCCAACAAAAGGAATGAACATCAGAACATGAACATTAAAGTAGTTGCCTTAACGATTTCGGCCTTTGTCGTCGGGCTAATCGAGCTTATTATTGGCGGCATCCTACCGCAAATCGCCGCAGACCTGCAAATTAGCATTACTAAAGCAGGCTTGCTCATTACCGTATTTTCTTTAATATTCGCATTGGCAGGACCGATTCTGTTTATCGTTACTTCAAAATTTGAGCGTAAAAAGATAATGCTTGCAGCTTTGGCTGTCTTTTTCGTCGGCACTTTGCTTTCCTTCTGGGGAGCCAGCTACGAAATGCTTATGCTCGCCCGTGTTATAAATGCTGCTTCAGGCTCGCTTATTGTTGTACTTGCTCTTACGCTTTCTGTCAAGGTTGTGCCGGAACGCTATATGGCACGCGCGATTGGCTTGGTATCGATGGGCATCAGCTCATCCATCGTAATCGGAATTCCGATTGGTGTCTTGATCAGTGATTATTGGAACTGGCGGATTATATTTTTATTCGCATCCGTACTGACGATTATCGCATTTTTCATTATTGTGGTCGGGATAGACCGGGTACCTGCCGGTAAAGCAATAACGATACGCGATCAGCTTCGCGCAATTAAGCGGATTAAAATTTTGTCCGCTCATGGGATGATGATGTTTGCCATAGGCGGTCACTATGTATTTTACGCTTACTTGTCTCCTTATTTGACGGAATTTTATGGCTTGGGTGCAGGAGAAATTAGTATCATTTACTTTATTTTCGGCTTTTCGGCGATTGCAGGTGGCTATATTGGCGGCATGCTGTCGGACAAGCTTAATCCGCGCAGAGCGATTATTGCAATTGTAACAACGTTTTTGCTCACCTTGCTGGCGATCTCATTTACGAGAGACAGCTTTGCCTTATTCGTCGTGCTGCTAGTTTTATGGGGCATTATGTCGTGGGCAGTTTCCCCTCCGGAGCAGGCTTACTTGATTGAGACCGACCCAGCTACTGCTGATATTCAGCAAAGCATTCACAACTCGGCACTGCAAATTGGCATTGCCGCAGGCTCTGGCATTGGCGGCTATATTATAGATAGCACCAATAATGTTGCCAATACAACATGGACTGCTGCTCTGCTAATGGCTTTTGCACTGCTGCTTGCTTTATTCTCGATTACACGTAAAAATACAGATAAGAATCATCAGGCTGTCAGCTGACAGTCTGGCGATCCTTATTACCAGGAAAGGATTCGTGTTCGTTATGAATAGGTTAAGCCAATCCTCTGAGCGGGCACAATTTGGGCAAGGGGTTAAAGACTGTCTGCCTACACTGCTTGGCTATGTTGGAATCGGTGGCGCATTCGGCATCGTTGGCTCTTCCGCGGGCTTGAGCCCACTTGAAATATCGCTGCTGTCCCTGCTTGTTTACGCTGGCTCGGCACAGTTTATCATATGTGCCCTGCTCGTTGTACATACACCTGTTTCTGTTATTATCGCTACTACCTTTATCGTAAACCTAAGGCATTTTTTAATGGCATTAACGATCGCTCCTGCATTTGCCGACTATTCGCTTAAGCGAAATATTAGTATTGGCGCGCTGCTAACCGACGAAACCTTTGGCGTCGCTGCAACCAAGCATGCTGGGCAGCCGAAGCTCAATGCCGATTGGATGACCGGGCTTAATTTGACAGCCTATCTATGCTGGCTATTATCCAGTCTTGCAGGTGCGGCGATTGGACAATGGATTCATAACCCGGATGCGCTTGGCATAGATTTTGCGCTGCCAGCGATGTTTGTCGCCTTGCTCATTCTTCAGCTGCAGCATAACCGCAGCAAACTGACGCATTATTTAGCTATCATGGGCTATACTGTGCTGTTTATGCTGCTCTACAGCTATGTTGTGCCTTCTCATCTTGCAGTGCTGCTGTCCACGATGACAGCTGCGACGATTGGAGTGATGACTTCGCGATGACTATTTCAACAACGATGCTGCTCATTATCATCGGCTGCTGTCTCGTTACGCTAATCCCGCGAATTGTGCCGTTTATTATCGTAAAACGGTTTGAGCTGCCTACTATTGTACGCAAATGGCTGGGCTATATTCCTATTTGCATCTTGACGGCACTCGTCGTGCAAGGTTTATGGACGATCGAAGCTGGCTACAAGCTTGTCGTAGACTGGCGCTATTTGCTGGCGCTTATTCCTACGACGATTGCAGCGATATGGACGCGCAGCCTGGCCCTCACTGTTATTGTAGGCGTGCTGGCTATGGCACTGCTGCGCCTGTGGCTGCCAGCACTGGGTGGCTAGCTGTAGAGAGTTATGGCTATGCTATGCGGCACTGCATAGTGAGGTTGCCGTACAATGTGATGCTTCACATGTGAGCTGCATATGAGCTGGATGTGCGTTGCCGCATTTAGTAGTTACTGTCCATTTATATAGTCGGAATAATTTGAGCATAGTCTGCTTGTCTGCCTGCCCTTAGCAGATGCAGGTTTTGCGCTTCACTCCCACACGATTCATCGCTTCTACTTTTTTAATGTAGTCTGTCGCAAGCGGCACCTTGCAGGCTGTGTTGCCTACATTGACATGCACCTTGCCGATCTGCTCGGCAGCTTGCTTCGCTTCCTCTGTTAATGCTGGCACATAGCTGCCTACCGCTATAACAAAGCCATTCATCGCATATCTGACGCGATTACGCTCCTCATGGATCTTCGTTTTCGCCTTCTGTAGCAGATCCCTTATTTCCTGCAAATTCAAGCTTTCATCAGGCGTGATCGACAAATAATTGGTATAGGTGCTCCAGCCGCAAACTGCAATCATCTCTTCAGGCGACTGCAGCCATTCTCTAGCCAGCTCCAAGGCATGTTCGCTTTCTGCAGCAGCACCAGCAACCGTATATTCCGCCAATGCATAGCAATTCGCTTGTTCAACCCATGCTTGCAGCATTTCCTTAGACAAGAGCTTTGGATTTACGGACAAACCAGTCAAATACATCGCATCATAAATTCCAGAGGCATATAAACGCAGCGCCAAATCCTGATCCTTCTTTACATGCTTGACCAGCTTCTTCAAATCGCCAGTCTTTACGCCAAACAATGGCTCCTTAGCTCCATGATTAATATATATCCTCTTGATCTGCTCTGATCCAAGCCCCTCAAGACTTTCCAGCAATTGTTCATACGTCATGCTTAACCTCTCCTTTCATCGCCGCTCTTATGCCAACGATACGATTAAATTGAACAAGAAAAGCCACTTTTCTAAAAAGTGACTTTTCAGCTATTTTCAAAATATGAATTCATTTATAATTCCCAATTAAAAACAAGCGCTATTAACGAACGACGTCGACCGTCGCAAGCAGCTCGCGAATTGCATGCGCTACACCGTGCTCCGTATTTTTCTTCGTCTGCAGCGGAATTAAATCCTTCAGCGCTTGCGGTGCATTGCCCATCACAATCCCTCTGCCTGCCATTTGCAGCATCGTCAAGTCATTAAAGCCGTCACCCATCGCCATAATTTCCGCAGGCTCTATACCGAGCGATGCGGCATATTGCATGACAGCATAGCCTTTGTTGCCACGCTCAGCATTAATCTCCAAGTTACCAAATGCTGAGGATGAGATGGCCAGCCCAGTAAGCTCGCGCACGCGCGCATCGCAGCGTTTAAAGCATTCTTCATCTTTCGTTAATGCAAATACTTTAAGAATGTCCAGCTGTTCATTTTCCAAATACGACTCAAATGAGTCGACAAATTGACAGCGCTCATTGCGAATTCGCTCCTCGCACATTCGCAGTATCGTATCCTGCCGTTCCTGCTGCGATAAATGCGACAGCTCGATTTCTCCATGGAAGTTCATAATGTCGACATAACGATCATAGCTCAAGCTGATCGCACCGATATCGGTCATCAGCTCAAAATACATATCTTCTTCTACTAAAATATTGTGAACGGCACGAACCTGCTGCTTGGTCAAAGGCTGACTAGCAATAAGTCTACCGTTGGCATCATGAGTTTGGGCCCCATTTAGGCTAATAACCGGGCAAGAAATGCCCGCTTCCTCAAGAATGACATTGACGTTCGTATACGGTCTGCCTGTAGCTATAACAAAATGAATGCCCGCTGCTTGTGCATCCAGCACGGCTTGACGATTTTCCTCGCTTATTCTCCAGTACTTGTTCAGTAGCGTTCCATCCATATCCGATGCAATTAATTTCATGCGGCATACCCTCCTCAAACTTTTCATGCTGCTACTTGCAATGATTTAGCCTCGCATGAAAAGTACTTCGAAAGCTTTTGCCCTATCTTTTCATGCTGCAAGACACTATCAACTTCCATTATAGCCTACTTTGCATACTAGGGGGGCCATTTACACAAATTTACTAGTCCGAGGACGCTGAGTCCAGCAGCTGCTAGACTCGATTCGTCAATGCAATAACCTGCAGCACATCAATGCGCTGCTTGGTTTCCTCATGATACAGCCATTTGTCACGAACATGATCAACAAACAGTACACCGTTCAGATGATCGATTTCGTGCTGCATGCAGCGCGCCAGGTAGCCTTCCGCATTTAGCGTAATGGTTTCTCCCGATCTCGTCAGCGTTGTCACCTTTACAAATTGCGCTCGCTTGACAATACCGGCATAGCCGGGAAAGGACAAGCAGGCCTCGGGGCCAAGCTGCTCCCCTTTTGCTTCCACTATTTCGGGATTGATCAGCTCAATTAGCCCGTCACCACAATCCATTACAACCAATCGGCGCAGCAAGCCGATTTGCGGTGCTGCCAAGCCGGCGCGGCCTTCACGCGCATACAACGTTTCAGCCATATCATCAAGCACCTTCAACGTTTTTGCATTCAGCTCCGTTACAGGCTTCGCTTTCTTTCGCAGGACTGGATCGCCAAACGGTAAAATTTGTTTAACAGTCATCTTAACCACCTTCACTTTCGATAAAATTCTCTTTCGATTTGAAATGAGCGCTGCAGCTGCTCCCAAAATAGACGTATCGCCGGCGTAATCAGTCTCTTCTTATGACGAATCGCAAATATATGACGCTCAGAGGACCACCGCGGAATCGGTCGAACGATAAGCGCCCCCTGCTGCACATCGCCTTTTATTGCGGTTTCGGATAAAATACCGTAGCCAAGCTGCTGCAGAACAGCTGCTTTCAGCGCCTCCGAGCCCGACACCTCAATCGCAACGTCCAGCTCGACCTGCTGCCGCTCGCACCAATTGTCAATCAATTGGCGGCTAATTGAGCCTTGCTCATGCGACACAATCGGGTATTGCGCCAAGCATGACGGCTGCCACTGCGAATCGCTCAATGTCGCGAAAGGGTGCTCAGGGTGAAAGACAACGACTAGATCATCCTTCGTCAATGGAACGGATACCAGTTCATCGTCTTCAATTGACGTTTCCGATATAATGCCGATATCCAGCTCATACGCCTTAATTTTGTCCATTATAAATGGCGCTGGCTTAACCTCAAGCAAAATCGCCAGCTGCGGGTGATGCCGCTTTAGCTCAGCAATGTACCTAGGCAGCATATAGGTAGCTGGCGTATGCGTGCTGCCAATGAGCAGGCGCGCCCGACGCATTTGCCGATGCTCATCCATCAATACATCAATTTCGTCTGACATAACCGCAATATGCTTTGCATAATGGTACAAGTCTTCCCCTGCCTCTGACAGCTTCAGCACATGATAGGATTTGCTTTGAAACAGCGCTACGCCAAGCTCCTGCTGCAGTTTATTCAAATGGAACGTCACAGTCGGCTGCGTAATCCCTAGTCTTTCGGCGACCAGATACAGCTTTTGCAGCTGCACCGTAAGCACGAACACCTTTAATTGCTGCAAATTCATCGCTTAACTCCTTCTTATCATTAATAATATCTATTATATCATCTATATCATTAATTATATTTAACTTTATGTTAACGCTCCATTGATATAAGCATAAAGCTCCAAGCTTACAATGATTCCAGTACCACAATCATCCTTATGAAAAAGAGGGATAAAACCGGGAGGGAATCATGAACAAATTTAAAATTAGAACGCTGGTGCTCTGCTTGCTCGTAAGTGTAGTAGCAGCAGGCTGTGGCAGCAACGCTTCACCTGCACATACGAGCAGCTCTCAGCAGCCTGCCAACACAGCAAGCAGCAACGAAAATACGGCTGCTCCAGCTCCAGGCGAAGCAGCTGACAAGGAACCAGTGGATACAGGAGAAAAAATTTACTTATACGGCAATGATTTCGTTGATATTGTTGGTCCGCTGTTTACAGAGCAGACTGGCTTTGAGATTGAAGCTGTTCACTATGGTGGAGGCGAAGCGCTAGCCAAAATCGAGGCAGAGCGTGGCAATCCGCAGTGGGATG
Source organism: Paenibacillus montaniterrae (assembly GCF_018403185.1). GTDB lineage: Bacteria > Bacillota > Bacilli > Paenibacillales > Paenibacillaceae > Pristimantibacillus > Pristimantibacillus montaniterrae. Next base: position 130,423 of record NZ_BOSE01000009.1, on the reverse strand, counting down.
TGCTGCTGATGGATGGACACGGCTCGATTCGCAGCTTGGCCGACCGCGATTTTTTACTGACAGGCTGGCAGCCGCCAGAGCTTGAGCAGCTATCCGAATATGGCGCTTCATTAGTGCCTGAGGATTATGCCTATTATCCAGTCGGGATTCATGCGGCAGCCGTTATTGCTTACAATACAGGGCTGGTCAGCGCGGAGGAAGCACCGCAAACCTGGGAGCAGTTTTTCGCATACGATGGTCCAGTTGGTCATGCCGATCCAGCTGTAGCAGCTCCTGCTTATCCACTCGTCTCTGCCTTTTTTCATAAATGGGGCGTAGAGGAAACGAAAGCGATGTATGAGCAGCGCATGAAGGACGGACTTAATGTTTACCCGAAAAATGGTCCTGTCGGACAAGCTTTGCTTAGCGGCGAAATTCATGTAGCAGCGCTGCAGGAGCACAATGCTTACAGCTTAAAGGAAGCTGGCGAGCCAATTGAAGTGATTTGGCCGGATGAGGGCGCGCCAGGCAGCCTGCGCGTAGTCGCAATAAGCAAGCAAACAAAAAATGAAGCAGCCGCTAAAGCGTTTGTATCGTTTATGATGCAGCCAGAGACCCAGCAAATGCTTGCATCGCTCGATTCAAGCGACAGCTACTTCACGCCGTTGGCTGAGGGCGTCAAGATGCGGGAAGAGCGCCGTCAGGACGGCAGCTTCATGCTGCCGGATGCACAGTGGGCGTCCGAGCATGAACTGGACATTAAAACATGGTTCGCTGACCAAAATGTGCAATAGGAGCAGGCAAAGCTATGACACGAAATGCTAGTGAAGCTCGCTGGGGAGGGGGAGTCACCCTCCTCCTTGCTGTTTTTATATTTTTACCGCTGCTCGCTGTGCTGCTGAATGCACTGCTGCCGGGATTGTTTTTCGGAGAGCTGCAATTTAATAAAATTACGATTCTGGGCGAGCTGTTCCATCGTCCGCTATGGCGGCAATCGCTGTGGAATTCCGTCACGCTGGCGGGTGGCGCTGCTACGCTCGGCACATTAATAGGCGGTGCGCTGGCATGGCTGCGCTCGCAGTGGGATTTTTCAGCAGGACGCTTGCTCGACGCAGCAGTTTGGGTGCTGCTGATCGTTCCATCCTTTATGATCGCACAAGGCTGGGTGCTGTTTGCAGGAGCTGGCGGCATCGCTAATCAATCGCTTGGTATGCCGTGGATTACTTCATTTATTTTTACGCCAGCAGGCTTGACCTTTGTAATGGCGCTTAGCAAATTTCCGCTTGCATATCTGGCAATATTGGCAGCGACCGAGTGGAATGTACGCCAATTCGCTCAAGCCGCCAGACTTTGCGGAGCTAAGCCATTTACAGTGTGGCGCACCGTTTATTTGCCTCTGTCTGCGCCATCGATTATCGCTGGCTGGACGCTGGTGTTTATGGATACAGTAGGCGATTTTGGACTGCCGGCTGCGCTTTCCACCGTCTACAAGTTTCCGACCTTGCCGTATTCGATTTACAGCGCGCTTTATCAATCACCAGTACGCTTTGATATGGCTGGCGTGCTTGCACTCTATCTCGTTGCGCTGCTGGCAATTGCGATGGCTATTCTAATCGCTGCGCTACGGCGCTCCCGCTTCGACTTTTTAAATGCGCGTGCGGTGCAAACGGTAAAAAAACGCCCGCGCAAAGCCTGGCTTATCAATAGCGGCGTTTGTGCGTTTCTGCTTTTATCTGCGGGCGTGCCGCTGCTGACGAGTGTCGCCGTCTCCTTTATGGAGCGAATGGGCAACGGCCTCGTCTGGAGCAATCTTTCGCTGCACCATTATAAAGAGGTGCTGTTCGGCACAGATGGCGACCATCGTCTGCTCAGCTTCTGGCACGGTCTGCTGCACTCGCTGCTTATTGCTGTAATCGCTGCAGTAATTAGCATGGTTATCGGGTTTATCGTCGCTTATGTGATCACGTTTACGGAGTCGCGCTTCAAATCGTATTTGCAGCTGTTCTCGATATTGTCGCTGGCCGTTCCTGGGGTAGTGCTTGGCATCGGCTACATTTTCATTTGGAATCAAAAATGGCTTGAGCCGATCGGCTTGCATTTGTACGGTAAGCCTGCGCTCTTAGTAATAGCCGCAGTCGCAGGGGCAATTCCTTATGCGGTCAGAGTGCAGCTTGGCTCCTTTGCCAATCTGTCCAGCACGATGCTGAAGGCTGCTGCTGTGCAAGGCGCGAGCATTGGAGTCAGAATGCGCGAAATCGTGCTGCCACTGGCCCGCCAATCGATCCTGATTGCCAGCCTCGCGGCAATGGGAACGAGCGTATTTGACTTGGCGCTGTCGTCGATGCTGCAGCCGCCTAATTTTGTATTGATGCCGTTAGTTATTGACCGGGCATTTGAATTTGCTAATTACGGCTATGCGACAGCCGCTACCGTTATAAGCGGATTGGCGGTGATCGCCGTTATTTTAACGGTGCAGACGGCAGGCAAACGGCTATTCGGCAAATTAGATCGCCAACAAGGAGGAACTGAATAATGAACGCAATATTGTCCTTGCGAGAGGTTAGCAAATCTTTTGACAAAACGCCCGTGCTGCATCCGCTCTCGTTCGACTTACAACCAGGAGAGCGCATCTGTATTCTAGGTCCTTCCGGCTGCGGCAAATCTACCCTGCTGCAAATTGTAGCCGGACTGACGCAAGCTAGCGGCGGAGGTGTATTTATTGACGGGAAGCCTGTTGAGCAAGGCTCATTGTACGTACCGCCGGAAAAAAGACCGATTAATATGGTGTTCCAGGACTATGCGTTGTGGCCGCATATGACGGTGCGGCAAAACATGGCCTACGGCCTGCGCAGACAAAAAATAAGCAAACAGGAAATGAATGCGCGACTCGGGCGCCTGCAGGAACTGCTGCGGCTCAATGGCTTACTGGATCGACGTCCATCCGAGCTGTCTGGCGGACAGCAGCAGCGCGTTGGCATTGCGCGCGCCCTTGCAACTGAGCCCGCTATACTGCTAATGGACGAGCCGCTGTCCAATCTCGATATTAAGCTGCGCACCGACATGCGCAATGAGCTGGCCGCCTTGCTTGGACAGCTGTCTATTGCAACACTGTATGTCACGCATGATATGATGGAGGCTTTTGCAATCGCTGACCGCATTCTCGTATTGCGGGACGGAGCGATCGACCAGCTTGCCGAGCCTCATCAGCTTTTTGAGCGCCCCGCTTCACCATGGGTTGCCCAGCTTATGGGCTATCACAACCGTCTCGACGCGGTTGTTTGGCCTAACGAATCAAATGCCGCGGACTCGGCAGTACAATTGGCAGAAGCCAATATAGCCGGAATTTGCAGCAAGCTGCCAGCCCAATCAGCAGCAGGCAAGCAAGGCACAATTATGCTGCACCCGGAGTCGATCACAGTGCTTGACGAAGGTGAACCATTTTCGTGGGCATCAGGTGTGTATCTTGCTGAACAAGTCGCATCCTATGCTGGCACGGAAGCAATGAAGCGTGGAGAACGCTATAATCTGCTTGCAGCGGAAGTGCAGCAAGCGATTTACGAGGGCGTCCGCTGGCGCTTAATTGTAAAACTAAAAGATGGACAGCTTGTCCATACGCTCCACGAACGCCATTGTCCCGAGGGGGGGAGGGTGGGGCTGCTATTTCCCGCAGAAAGAACCATGATCTATTTGAAGGTAGTTTAAAAAGCATGACTTTGATGACGATGCGATTGCGTTGTAGCGTAGTCGACGGCGAATCTTGAACGCTAGCGAAAATTCCGGTGCTCACGTAGCTCTGCTCTACGCTGCGCTCCTCATTTTCTACTAGCGTCCAAGCTTCTTGGTCCTGAAAGCCAAGCTTTTTAAACCTCGATTGAAGAGGTTGTTCAAAACTCCGACTTTGATGACGATGTGGTTGCGTTGTAGCGTATTCGACGGCGAATATGTCACGCTACCGAAGGCTCCGGTGCTCACGTAGCTTTTGCCTACGCTGCGCTCCTCGCCTTCTAGTATCGTGCCATCTTCTTGGTCCTGAAAGCCGAAGTTTTGAACTTCGATTGGAAGTGGTAGTTTAAAAAGCATGACTTTGATGACGATGCGATTGCGTTGTAGCGTAGTCGACGGCGAATCTTGAACGCTAGCGAAAATTCCGGTGCTCACGTAGCTCTTCTCTACGCTGCGCTCCTCATTTTCTACTAGCGTCCAAGCTTCTTGGTCCTGAAAGCCAAGCTTTTTAAACCTCGATTGAAGAGGTTGTTCAAAACTCCGACTTTGATGACGATGCACCGCTTCGCGGCGGATTCGACGGCGAATATGTCACGCTACCGAAGGCTCCGGTGCTCACGTAGCTCTTCTCTACGCTGCGCTCCTCATTTTCTACTAGCGTCCAAGCTTCTTGGTCCTGCACTCAAAAAGCTACAGCGAAGGAGCAAAGCATCCGAAAAACGATAGTGGGTCGCCTTTAACATCGTAATGCAACCTTAAAAAATATAATAAAAGCATTACGATTTAAAAAGCGACTGGAGGATGCTTTGCTCCGAAGCGCTGAAAAACGATAGTGGGTCGCCTTTAACATCGTAATGCTACCTTAAAAAATATAATAAAAGCATTACGATTTAAAAAGCGACTGGAGGACTGCTTGCTACGAAGCGCTGACTTAATAATTAAGGTGTTGAATAACTTTAATGGGAAGAATATTGGCGGTATCGGATGTGCATGGCCATGGGCCGCTGCTGCTGCAGCTGCTGCGGGCGGCGCATTATGATGCCGAATGCGACCGACTTTATATATTAGGTGACTGGGTTAATAAAGGACCTGATTCATTAGGTACATTAAATATCGTACAGCAGTTAATTTCACGTGGCGCGCTCGGTATCTTGGGCAATAATGAGCGCAAATGGCTCGATGAAATTCCGACTGATCTCGGACTTGCCGAGCAGGAGCAAGTTGAAATTCAGCATTGGCTGGCCGAGCTGCCTTTATGGGCCGAGGATGGCGAATATTTATTCGTGCATGCGGGCTTGCGTCCTGGCATCCCGCTGGAACGGCAAACAGCAACAGATTTGACGGAAATAAGAGGAGAGTTTTTTAACTCGCCGCCGCTTGAGGCTTATACCGTAGTGTTTGGTCATACCCCAACCTTCCGCTTGGGTGCCTCCGCTGGACGGATATGGCTTGGCCCAGGCAAAATTGGAGTGGATACAGGCGCTGGTCATGGCAGCTGCTTAAGCCTCGTTGATTTAACGAACCGCTGCCAATATGCAATCGACGTTGCAGCTCCGAACCAAGTCCACTGTTACACAGACTGGTAAACCTTAATTGCTGTTCAACTCAGCTGTTCATCAGGCGTTCACCTGCTCATCCTCTTGAGTAGACTGAGCGCCTGTCCCTTCCTTCTTTCACCCGATTATAAAATTTAATTTGCAGGCAGCTATCATTTTGCGAATTTGCCATAAATAAGTTTGCTACAAATAACATATCCTATAATTAGCAATATAAAATGCACCATTGACTGATGCCTGCTCGCACAATGCTTGCACAAGCCAAGCAGCTGCTCTGCAACAAAAATCACTCACTGCTTTATCAAAATTTGAGGATTCTGCGAAATAATTTTAATTATTTGCCACAATATCGAGAAATTTGACACAAGTATAGAGACGATTTCAACATATTAGGCTATAATAGAGGTAACAGCTTAGGCCAGTTGTGATTGCAGCCATAGCCACACTTGTTTCCTCGCCAAGCAAATGAAGCTTCATTTGCTGGTTTTGTTATGAGTAGGGGTTGGTGCTAATCGATGTTTTCACTGCTTATTCATTTTTAATGAAGCAAGATGACCATTTCATTTCAATATAGGTGAAATTTATCACAATACAGAAATGCTGATATGTGGTATGGTATGGTTATACACTCATGATTGGCTTGACGATAATAAAACCTTTTGATCGAAATCTTCGAGCTTGAGGTCGTTTATCGCCAAATAGAGCACCTGTTTTCTCTGATCGAGGTGCATTCTGTTTTGGTTCAAATCGGCTAAAGAAGTTTTATTTAAAGGAGACCTGGATATGTCAGAAACAAACACTCAAACGCAATCTGCAGTAACTCCGGATCAACAAGCTTTGCTTGAGAAGCTGGCTAACCCGGAAGTACAGGCATCACTAAACACGTTAGTGGATCAGCTGCCACAACTGACCGAGTTAGTGAATACTTTAACAAAGTCCTACGCATTTACGAAGCAGCTTGCTACTGACGAAGTATTCAAAAGTGACATCGTGCATGCAACAACTGAAATTGTTGGACCCGTTATTGAAGGCGCAAGAACGATTGCTCTTAACGCTGTAGAAGCAAAGGATCGTGCAGAGAAAAGCTCTGAGGTGATCGGTTTGTTCGGCTTGATGAAAATGCTGAAGGACCCTCAAGCACAGAAGCTTTTCCGCTTTATGAGCGCTTATCTTGAAGTTTGCAACGAGCGTTCCAACCAAAAATAATTGAAATCATTTAAAGTATGGACGGAGGACTAGCTATGTCTAAACATATTGTCATTTTGGGTGCAGGTTATGGCGGCGTGCTTGCTGCACAATCTGTTCGTAAATATATGGACAAAAATCAAGCAAAGGTTACAGTCGTTAACCAATTTCCAACTCATCAAATTATTACTGAGCTTCATCGCCTTGCAGGCGGCACAATCAACGAAGAAGCGGTTGCCATTCCTTTGAAAACATTGTTCAAGGGCTACGATGTTAATTTGAAAATCGCAAAAGTAGCTTCCTTCTCTGTTGACAATAAAGAAGTTAAGCTATCTGATGGCACTACTCTTACGTATGACGCACTTGTTGTATCGCTTGGCAGCCAAACAGGCTACTTCGGCATCCCTGGACTTGAAGAAAACAGCATGGTGCTGAAATCGGTTGACGATGCGAATAAAATCAACAAGCATATTGAGGATCGCATTAAAGCTTACGCGCAATCGAAAAATGAAGCTGACGCAACGATTGTTATCGGCGGTGGCGGCTTGACTGGTGTAGAGCTTGTCGGCGAAATCGTAGACAACTTCCCGCAAATCGCGAAAAAATATGGCGTACCGTTCCATGAGCTAAAAATTAAGCTGATTGAAGCTGGTCCTAAAATTTTGCCAGTGCTTCCAGATCCATTGATCGAACGTGCTGCTGAAAGCTTGAGCAAGCGCGGCGTAGAATTTATTACAGGTGTGCCTGTTACAGGCGTTGTTGGCAACAAAATTGAGCTTAAAACAGGCGAAACTATTGAAGCCAACACATTCGTATGGACGGGCGGCGTAGCTGCATTGCCTATCGTAGCTGATTCCGGCCTGGAATGCGATCGCGGTAAAGCAGCTGTAAATGAATTCCTGCAATCCAAATCCCATGCTGACGTATTTGTAGTTGGAGATGCGGCTTTGGCATTCCCTGAAGAAGGCGGCCGTCCTTACGCGCCAACAGCTCAAAACGCTTGGCAAATGGGCGAGCTTGCAGGCTATAATTTATATGCTTATTTCAACGGCAAGGAGATGGAAAAGTTCAGCCCAGTCAACTCTGGCACACTTGCATCTTTAGGCCGTAAAGACGCTGTAGCAACAGTAGGCGCAAGCAACACTTCGCTTAAAGGATTGCCTGCTACCTTGATGAAGGAAGCTAGTAACATTCGTTACCTTTCTCACATCAAATCTATGCGTACTGTGCTTCACACAAGACTGTAGTAATCTGACATCCGTTGATGTTTAACCTGCAGCCATCATGTCGCGGACGACATGGTGGCTGCTTTCATTATATATCGGGCAATAGGAGCTTATGATCGTGACACAAAAACAATGGTCTGCAGGCTTAATGTCTGCTTTAATGACTTGCACTGGCGGAACAATTCTGGTCGTACACAGCGCCGCCCAATTAGGTATGAATGAGCGGCAAATGCTATCCTGGATGTTTGTTTCTTATACACTTGCAGGCTTGTTTAATTTATTGCTAGCCTGGCGCTACAAGCTGCCAATCGCTGGCGCGCATTCACTAACAGCGATCGCTTTTTTAAGCACCGTTTCCGTGCAGCTTACTTTACCGCAAATTGTAGGCAGCTTTATCATGGCGGGAGCTATCGTCGCAATCCTTGGATTAACACGCGTGTTCAATGTTATATTCAAGCATATTCCTCGTCCCGTTATTGATGCGATGCTGGCAGGTATAATAGCCCATTATATACTAGAGCTCGTACCTGCTTTTCAAGCCAACCCACTGGTGGGACTGCTTGCGCTCATTGGATTTTTCTTAATTCCGAAATATTTCAAGGCGTTGCCGCCTATATTCGGCGTCATTGTGCTGGGCTTGATCGGTTTAATGATTACCTATTCGTTTCCGGCAGTCGATCCGCTTCGCTATCAGCTGCCGCTTGTGACGATACCTGAATTCACCTGGCAGGGCTTTATATCGCTAGCAGTGCCAATTAGCGTGCTAGTATTAAGCAACGATATTGCAGTAGCACTTGCTGCGCTAGGCAAAAATGGCTATCCGGCTCCTGTCAACCGCATCATTACGTACTCAGGACTTGCCTCAATGTTTGGCGGTCTATTTAACGGGCATACGATCAATATTGGCGGCATGATGACAACGATGTGCAGCAGCGAAGAAGCTGGCGCGAAGCAAAAGCGCTATCGGGCTGCAATACTGTCCAGCCTGCTTTGCGTCATTTTTGGCATTTTTGCCTGGCTGGTCGTGCCTTATGTTACGATATTGCCGAGCTATTTTATAGCGATGATTATCGGCTACTCGCTGCTGGGCATATTTTTAAACAGTATGAATGCGGCTTTTGGCAATAAGCAGTATCGCTTTTCCGTGTTGTTTGCTTTCGTAATCTCCGCTGCAGGCATTACGATGCTAGGCATATCCGCTGCGCTATGGTCATTAATAGTCGGAACGTTAATCGCAAGGCTGCTCAAGGAGCATACGAGCCAAGATGTAAGAACACAAGCGTTGGAGGATGAACAGGAGAAGGATTCGGCACACGCGCAAGCGAAGTCAGACTATGATATAGGAGGGTGATTACTTGATGAACGATGCATTGGAGCAGTTAACAGAAGCGATCGCGGAAGCAAAACAAATTACGGTGCTGTCTGGAGCTGGCATCAGCACGGCAAGCGGCATCCCCGATTTTCGCTCTGCGAACGGCATTTACGCCAAGCTCGACAATGTTGAATATTTATTGTCTGAGACTTACTTCCATAAGCAGCCGAAGCAATTTTGGCTTAGCTTTAAGGACATCTTTCAGCTGCAGCACGCCGATGACTATAAGCCGAACGAAGCGCATCATGTGCTGGCCGAGTTGGAAAGGCTGGGCAAACAGGTGACAATCGTTACGCAAAATGTGGACGGACTTCATCGCAAGGCGGGCAGCAAGCATATTTTAGAGGTACATGGCACACTTGATCATGCTTTTTGTCCAAAATGCGGCGGGCGTTATCCGCTCGCTTATGTAATGGAGCAGCCCGTGCCCCGCTGCGAGCTTGATCAATTTATTTTGAAGCCGGAAGTGGTGCTGTTCGGCGGCAGAGTGCAGCATTTGGAGGAGGCATATGAGGCAGCCGCGCATTGTGATCTGTTCATGACGCTTGGCTCCTCGCTTGAGGTCTATCCCGTGAAAGAGCTGCCCTACTATGCAGCGCGTGCAAAACGACCCGTAACCGCAATTGTCAATTTGCAGCCGACCTCTCAGGATGATTTATTCGACATCGTCATTCATGCTGAGCTCGTTTCGGTGTTTACCAAGCTGCGCGAGCGGCTTAAGCCAAGTCTGTCCTGACAGGCTTGGCTTATTTTTTGGCATAGGCGAGCAGGGCAATCGCAGCACGTTCTCTTCTGTCAGCGTCGTTACTTCGCAGTGCCTGCTTCAAAATCTCAATTGCTTCTTTAATTGTTTCCGCATCGACCACTATCGTTTCTGCTACAGCATCGGAGCTGTCAACAGTTGGCTCGTTCAGCATTTTTTCAAAGCTTTCCAAGGAAACGGATGCCGTAAATTTTGCGATCGATTGCTGCGCAGCCATTAATGGCTCCAGCGGCTTAACTGCCATTATCGCATCTAGCTCAAGCGGTTTAAGCCAGGTTACGCCTCTGCGGTGAAGTCGAGGCGGCAGTTTATGATTCGCTGTCTGTTCGTCCAGCATTGGTTCGACAAAATAATAGTCGCCCAAATCCCCCAAATAAGCTCGTTCCCCATCCGTCGCAATGAGCAGGTCCTCATCCTGCATTTCATAGAGAAAGAAACGAAGCTCTGCATTGCCATCTGCCTGCTTATAGGATGCGCATAGCTGCTCCCAAGCAATATACTCTACATCCTCTTTAAGCCATGGCAAATCTATACTAATATAGTTTTCCTGCAAAAATTCATCCAACAGCTCTGCCGAAGTGCGGAAGCGAAATAACTGCATATTGATCCTCCTGCCAAATGAGTGCTTGTTTTAACTTGCGTTTTTTGATCAACCTTACGTTGTATGCAAAAAACCAGCTTCCAGCCTGTACAGCCGGATGCTGGCTTGCTGCCCTTATATCCGTTCATTCCCCGAAGCGTCACGTTCTGCTTGGTCAAGCATCGATGCTCTAAGTTCCAGTAATTGCTCTTCAGACAGCTTCGTAATTTTGCTGATGAGCGATAGTTCCATTCCTTCCCTTAACATACTTGTCGCTATTCTTCGATTTTCTTGCTCGGCGCCTTCTTTCAGTCCTGCTCTTCTCGCATCGTCCATTAAGCTTGCCCGATCATGCAGCATTTTCTCACGCATTGCATAACGCCGTCGTGTTTCCTCATCGCTAGCCAAATACGCTAAGCGAGCTTCTGCTTCTCTAATAACATCATCCACCTTTATCAACTCCTCCAATTGTTCTTTTGAAGTATTCTGTTCCAAAAACCGCAGCCATCTGTGCAATGGATCTGATATGTTAAATGGCTGACTGCGAAATTTCGGACATTCGACAAAATGCAGCTCCAATATATCTGTCAGCATATAATGCCTTTCCTGATCCTCATATAAATGAAACGTTGTATGATAGCTTTCAAGCTCAATATACGTATGGTCCAAAATGTTAATACCTATTGAACGCTTTAATTGATTATAGGGTTGGCCATTTCGCAAGGAGTCAGTCATCAGTTTGCCGACATAGAACAAACTTCGCAAATCCATATCTTCAAAGCGACGAATCTGCATTTCTACATTAACAAGCTCTTGGTGATCGACTTCACATACAATGTCCAATACAGCTTCTTTCTCAATTTCAAATTCTCGCGACACTTTCGTATCCTCAACCAGCGCAACATTCGTAATTTCCCTTTTTCCGTCACGCCGCAGTACGGCATTGAGTAAGCCAAGCAGTAAATGCTTGCCCTCCTCTTCCCCAAACAATCGTTTAAACAAAAAATCATTTTTCGGATTAAGCCTCATTTCTCTTCCTCCTATTGTACCATAATTCGAAAATTCCATTAGTCTGCACAGAATGAAGTTCACGATAATCAGGGCAAATTTTTTGCCCCGGAAAACAAAAAAACACGCACGATCTCTTTTCCAGGATTAGAAAAGAAGATTGTGCGTGCTTCGCAATGTATTAGCTCCATTATAACATATTGCTACACTTTGATCAGCTTTCATGTGCATAATTAAACGATAACTTCATTATGTTATCCACTTATCCACAAGATATCTTACACTTATGCACATATCCCTATTATTTATACACATGACACCAATGTTTATTCACAAATAAACAGCTAGTTACGCACAAACTGTGCACATCTCTGTGGATGAATTAAGTATCATTCCCTAACACAGCCACTCCAAACAACATGAAATGCCCTATTCTTTCGTTTCTGACGTGCAGTTACTCCGCCTCAGGTCCAGTTCTTCCCTGCCTAAAGACCAGGTTCATTTACCGCCCGCGGACCGTTACCAGCGCCTCCAATCTCCTCTACAATAAAGACATGAAGAAAACAAGCAGATGCTTCGGATATATTTTACACCTGCAAGGGAGCAAAGCTTAGACGAATACCAATATATTTAGGAGGAAATGAAAATGAAAAAATTATTTCGCTCAACAACAGATAGAAAAATTTCGGGACTATGCGGTGGAATTGGCGAAATGCTAAATATTGATCCAACCTTAATTCGTGTACTGTTTGTTATTTTCGCTTTCTGCAGCTTCGGCGCCATGCTGTTCATCTACATTGTTTCATCGATTTTCGTACCAAAATCGCCTTATAGCAGCATGAACTATAACCATTACCATTACTAAAATTCAAGAAAACCTTACACAAATTTGATTTAGAGAGAGGGAACAGATTATGGGAATTTTAAGACGAATTGTGAGTATGACAAAAGCGGCAGCAAATGAAATGTTGGATAAAATGGAAAACCCGGCAATGATGATGAATCAATACTTAAGAGATTTGGAAGAGCAAATCGCTCAGGCTGAGCAAGCGGTTGTCGAGCAGCAAACACAAGAGCGCATTTTGCAAGCCAAGCTGGATGACAACAATGTCCAAATTGCTCATTATGAAGAAAAGGCCGAGCAGGCTGCTCTGGAAGGTCGCGAAAGAGATGCGCGCGCAGCTCTTGAAGCGAAGCTGCTCTACCAGGAGCAATATGATCAAAACGTAAAGCTTCAGCAAATGGCAGCTCAAGCAATTGTTGAGCTTAAGCAGCGAATTGAAGCAATGAAGGAAGAGCAAGCACAGCTGCAAAACAAACGTTCAGAGCTTATGACACGCTTGCAGCAAACAGGCGGAAGCAAAGGCTACCCATTTGCAAGCAACCTGCAGGCTAACTCGGCTACGCAAGGCTTCAACCGGATCGAGCAAAAGATTATGGAATGGGAAGCCCAGCAGGAGGTTTATGCAAGCAACTATGGCTATAAAACGCCTACTACTGGCTATGCGGAGCAGCAGCAAGAGCTGCGCAATGCTTACGTAGACGAGGAGCTGCAGCGTCTCATGCAAAAGCAATCCTCCAAGAGCAGCGAACAGAGCTAATGAGACGGATTCACACGAGGAAGTTGCCTAGAAAGTCATTGAAAACTGACAATCTAAGCAGCTCCTTTTTTTGTTGAAACTGCTGTAAAACAGCTGCGTATCATGTAATATGTACCATATAAGGAGGAGATTATAACGTATGTCCTTGTTCAAACGAATGTTTGCCAGCATGGGTGTTGGCTCTGCTAAAGTAGACCTGATGCTATATCAGGATACAATCCAGGCTGGAGGAATGGTTAACGGCGTTGTCCGTATCGCTGGCGGTCAAGTAGCACAGCAAATTGATGATGTTTATGCTTATGTGATGACCAAATACATAAGAGAGCGGAATGACGCGAAGATGCTAGAAAATGGCGTCGTAGCAAAGTTTTTGCTTGCTGGCAAATTTAATTTGGAAGCTCGTCAGGTTCACGAATTCCCGGTATCCTTTCAGCTGCCAGCAATAACGCCAGCAACAATGGAAAGAACGCCAGTATGGATTCAAACAGGCCTTGATATTAATAATGCTATCGATCCGACAGACCAGGATTATATTAAGGTATTGCCTCACCCTCACTCCTCCGTCGTGCTGCAAGCTGTTAATCGGCTTGGCTTCCGCCTGCGTGAGGTTTCTTGTGAATACGCACCGCGCTACGCCAGAGGCGGAATGTCTTTCGTGCAAGAATTTGAATTTGTTCCTACTACGAATTACCGCAATCAGCTCGATGAGCTGGAAATTATATTCTACCCCGATGAGCGAGGCGTTGAGCTGCTGCTGCAAATCGATCGCAAATCACGCGGCTTTTTCGGAGCATTGGCTGAAGCGATGGACGTCGATGAATCATTCGTACATGTGCGCTTTGAACAGCAGCATCTTGCGCAAGGTGTTGACTATATTGCAAGTGAGCTGAACAACTTCATTTTCAGATACGTTTAATACTATGCTTATTACGCGGCGGCTAGCGATCTAGCCGCCGCTTCATATTAAGCAAAGCTACTCAAACCGCTTATTAATGACTGTATAAATTCTGCCCCATATAAGCGGAGCAAAAATAATGCCAATAGGCAGCAGATCAATTAGATGTATAGCCAACAAAAACAGCATAGTCAAAATAGATGTTAAAATATATTTTTTATGCTTCATTGTCAGATCTCCCGAACAAGCAAATTTCCTAAAATTCAAACTATCACGTACTATAATAATATAAGATACGTTTAGAAAAATTTACATTTTATAATGTGACGCGATATTTTACTCTTACTTGCATGTACTGAAAGGAGTCTGCGGATAACGATGAGCAAAAGATATGTCAATTTGGATGGCTCTACCAATGCTAAATCCTTCTCGCAAATGCGCCAATGGCAAAAGGAACGGCGCTCAAAGAAAAAAGACTTTTCGTTTTCAGTTCCCCGCGTTGAACCCGATCTTGCGTTTCTTGCCAGCAATCGCAAGCAATCTGCCGTTACCTTTATTGGTCATTCGACCTTTCTTGTACAGCTTGGCGGACTGAACATCGTCACTGATCCTGTATGGGCAACAACGATGGGCCTAGGAAAAAGATTAACGCCTCCAGGCGTTCCGATTGAGCAAATGCCGCCAATTGATGTCGTCGTATTATCCCATGCCCATTATGATCATCTTCATCTTGGCAGCTTGCGACGGTTGCCAGGCGATTTTACGATGCTTGTTCCTGAAGGCCTGGGAGGATGGATGAAACGCAAAGGCTTTCCACGGGTAGAGGAGTTTTCATGGTGGACAGAAAAACGCATTGGCGAGGTCACCTTCGGCTTTGTTCCGGCCAAGCATTGGACAAGACGTACGCCGTGGGATATGAATACGTCGCACTGGGGAGGCTGGGTGATGCAGCACGAACAGGACTGCTTGTATTTTGCCGGCGATAGCGGCTACGATGAGCTGTTTCTCGAGATCGGCAAGCGCTATAAGCAAATATCCGTTGCTCTGCTGCCAATTGGAGCCTATGAGCCGGAGTGGTTTATGCGCGACTCGCATATGTCGCCAGAGGAAGCGGTGCAGACATTTCTCGATATTAAGGCGAAAACCTTTGTGCCAATGCATTATGATGCCTTCCATCTTGCTGATGATACCCCTAAAGAAGCGCTCGATCGCCTGCTCGCTGAATGGCAGCGTCGCGAGCTGCCAGCTGAGCGGCTTTGGACGATGGAGCTTGGTCGGACGCATATTTGGCAGGGGTAGGGAGTCTGGAGTTAGGTTCAGTTGCGTTCTGTTCAGACAAAGCTTTATAGTAGAAGTATTAGCTATCATGTACAATCATTAAGGAGATTCATCATTATGCCCGAATACAGACCACAGCCCAGGCTGCCTCAGCAACAGCCTGCTGCATGGCCTCAGCCGCGACAACCTGCTCGCAGGCGCAGAAGCAAAAAGATCCGCAACTGGCTGCTGCTGCTCTTTATTCTGATGCTGACAGCTTCCCTATTGGTTAACCGAAACGACGAACTCGCCAGAAAGCTGCCTTTTGTTCGCAAGGACGCTCCGCCCGTCGTTCAGCTCCACCCTATCGTGGAAGCCAAGAAGGACGAGCTTATTGCAGAGGCTGCCAAGCTTGGCATTTCTATTCTCATTACGGATGATTTTCGCAGCAATCAAGAGCAGGACAGTCTATATGCGCAAGGAAGGACCTCGGATGGTTCAATCGTCACGCATGCGCGTGGCGGGGAATCTTATCATAACTATGGATTGGCGATTGATTTCGCATTGAAAACGAAGCAAGATGAGGTCGTCTGGGATATGGAATATGACGGGAACGGCAACGGTCAAGCCGACTGGATGGAGGTTGTTGAGATCGCAAAGCGCCTCGGCTTCAGCTGGGGTGGCGATTGGGAAAGGTTCAAGGACTATCCTCATTTGCAAATGGATTTCGGCTACTCTATTGAAGAACTGCAGCGCGGCTATCGTCCGCCCGATGTGCTGCTTGAGCACGAATAAAGGGGCTGAGCTGTAAGCCGCTGTGCAAGGTTAAAGTGAAGGATTAAAGAATCTGGGTAACGTTAAATGATCCGTTTGGAGACGATCGACATTCTAACGAATATGCATAACCTTAAGTACGGAAAGCCTCCTCAAATACGGAGAAAACCGCCTAATAAGACGCTGTATATTCCTTAGAATGAGAAACGCTTCATTCGCCACACATAACGTTATCCAGCTTCCTTAGCGACTAGGGCGTGTCTGAAAACCCGCTCAGTGGCCCCTTTCACCGCCTTTTCGCCCCTTGCTTCGTTCCGTTTGCGCAGGCCAACGCCCGGTAGGCCTTCCCAAACGCTCCCCTCCCTTTCCACCGCGAATCATGAAGCAAGAATGCTCATCCTTTCACTGCGCCTTCCGTAATCCCTTCCATAATATAGCGCTGGAAAAACGCATAAATGATCAGCACAGGAATTGCCGTCAGCACCAGTGAAGCCAAAATAAGCGACCATTCCTTATTGTATTCGCCAAACAGCACATTCGTTGACAATATTAACGTATATTGGCTCGTATCTGTAATCATAATGAGCGGCAGTAAAAAGTCATTCCAAATCCAAAGAAAATCAAGAATCGCGATGGTTACGGTAATCGGTAGCAGCAGCGGAAAAATCACCTTAACATACATTTTAAGCTCGCCGCAGCCATCGATATACGCCGCTTCCTCCAGCTCGCGCGGAATTGATTTGACAAAGCCGTGATAGAGAAATACTGCCATATTGACGCCCAGCCCGATATAAATAAACGACAAGCCGTAGATGCTGCCCGATGCGTGCAGCGCCTTTGCCATGCGCGTGAGCGGAATCATAATCGAGTGAAACGGCACGAGCATCGATGCAATGAATAATAGAAACAAAAACCCGCTCAGACGGCCCGGCGTGCGCGACAGCTTATAGCCGGCTAGCGAAGCGCATAATAGAATGCCGAGGATGCCAAGCATGGAAACAGTCGCCGAATTAAGCGAGCTGCTCAGCATATCAAGCCGCGTGAACGCCTCGATATAATTCGCGAAGCTGATCGACTCGGGCAGCGCGATAAAGGAGCGGAACATTTCGCCATCGCTTTTAAAGGAGTTGAGCACGGCCATGTAGATCGGAAACAAGGCAATGAGCGAGCCCAGCGTTAAAAAGAGGTTGACGCCCCAGGATGCAAGCTGCTTCCTTCTCATGATTCAATCTCCTTTCGCTTCGTCAATCTTAGCTGAATAACCGTAAATACAAGAACGATTAAAAACAAAATGACCGATTTCGCGCTCGCATAGCCATAGCGATAATTGTTCGAGAACGCTTCTTCAAAAATGTTCATCGTAATAACCTGCGTGCTGCGGCCTGGCCCGCCGCCTGTCAGCCCATAAACAACCTCGTATACTTTGAAGGCGCCATTTAGCGTTAGGAACAAGCAAATTGTAATCGCATGAGTAATCATCGGCAAGGTGACATGCCAAAACTGCTGATAAATGTTAGCACCGTCAATAACAGCAGCTTCCTTCAAATGCTGCGGCACACCCTGCAAGCCGGCTAAATAAATAATCATCATATAGCCAACGCCGTTCCAAAGCGAGACAATGAGAATCGCGAGGAATGAAAATTTCGGATCGCCGATCCACGCCTGGCCTAAAAATGTGAGCACAGTACGCTCAGCCAGCTGCGGGAAAACCTGCGTGAAAATAAAGGTCCACATAAACGCGCTAATAATTAAGCTGAGCATGTTGGGCATAAAGAACAATGTGCGAAACAGTCCCTTGCTTTTTGTGCGCGACTCAATTAATACCGCAATAAGCAGCGCAATTACATTTTGAAAGATAACCATGCATACGACGTATTTCAGTGTAAACCAGATCGAGTCAAGGAAATAAGGGTCCTCCGTAAACAGCTCGATAAAATTGTCCAGTCCGACAAATTGATAGCTCGGATTCAAGCCATTCCAGTTCGTTAAGCTGTAATATAAGCCGTTGATCGTCGGAATCAATAAAAACAAGGCGTACAATATAAATGCAGGCGCGACAAACGCGAGTAATGAAACATATTTTCGATAGCCTTTCTGTACCATCTGCCTGCTCCTTTCCTGTTCATGTTCAATTCAGCGCGTTATTGATTGACTTTATTGAACGATTTCCAGGCTTTGTCCAGCGCATCAAGCACTTCATCCTGCGTCATTTGGCCTGCAAAATAAGATTGCAAGCCTTTGCCAACCTCATCCTTCACCGCTTGCGGAATTGATGGATCCTGATAAGCCTTGCCTTCCTTCACATATACTGTCGCATCGTCCACCCAAGGATAGCTTTCATACGTATGAACTGTTGCAGTCGGATTGAACATTAACGATTCAAACAAGCCGCTGGAATATTCCTCACTCATCACGAAATTCAAAAATGCTTTGGCTACATCCTTCTGCTTGCTCGCTTGAGATACGGCAAGCGTAGTCGATGCGCTCAAATTAATAAGGGTAGCATTCGGGTCATCATTGATTGGAAGCGGCGCAACGCCGAAGCTCATATCCGGATTGGATTTTAGAATCGTTTCCGCATACCAAGGCCCCTGCAGCCACATTGCCGCCTCGCCTGCTGCAAACTTGGCTGCTCCATCGTCACCGCCAACCTCGAGCGCACGATCAGTTCCGTATTCACTGATCAAGTCAAACACCGTAAACATCTCCTTCATTTCCTGGAAGGAGCCTTCGTCCTTATTCATGCGATCTACAAAATCCTCATTGCCTGTTTTCATCAGCGCGCCTACTGCAAGCGGCAGAACAAGCTGCGGAATCCATGCTTCCTTATAGGACAGCAAAAACGGCGTCTCGCCATTGGCCTTCAGCTGCTCGGCAACCTCTCTTAGCTCCGCAACAGTTGTCGGCACCTCCAGCTTATACTGCTCGAATAGATCTTTATTGTACAGGTAGCCCCAGGACATCGTTTCCAGCGGCACTCCGACAACTTTGCCATCCGTAGTCGTTACAGATTTCTTGACATCCTCCAGCAGCACATCAACGAATGGCTGATCAGACAAGTCCTCCAAATATCCTGCCTTGTAGAACGTTGGCAGTTCATTAATCGCATGCAGCGAGAATACGTCAGGCGCATCATTCGACGCCAGGCGCGTTTTCAATATTTGCGCCGCATTATCTGAGTTTGGCAGCTCAAGCTGCACCGTAACATCGGTATTTTGCGTCTCCTTCATCATTGCGGTGAAATCGGCCGCCAGCTTATCATACTGCTCCTTAAAGCGCGGCTGGGCAATAAATACTTTAAGCGTGACGCTTTTGCCGCCCGACCCTACATTGCTGTCCGTGGAATTGGGGCTGCTCGCGCCATTGCCGCCGTTCCCTCCTGAACCGCAGCCAGCCAGCAATGCGGCAACCAGCGTTAATGATGTCATAAGGCTTGCTATCTTTTTCATAATCATGACCTCCCAAATGATTTGGTTACGCTTTCATTATAAGATTGCGCTTTCATTTTGAAATTGGACAGATTTAATCACTTGGATTGGATTATTTTAAACCTCATGCTGCTTTCTCATCTCGCCGGGTGCTACGCCAAAATATTTGCGAAATACGCGATAGAAATACGTCACATCCTCATAGCCTACCAACTCGGCTATTTCCTTAATCGACAGCTTGCCTTCCTCTATTCGCTGCCTTGCTTCTTCCATTCTAAGCTGCGTCATATAGTCGGTGATGCTGACAGCAAACTCCTGCTTGAATTGCTTGCTCAAATACTCCTTGCTGACAAAAAATGTACTCGCCAGCTCCTCCAGCGTGAGCGGCTGCTTCGCATGCTGCTCAATATAGCCTTTAACCTCAAGCAAATTAAGCCTGGATTTGAATTTGCGCTGATCAATTAATTGCTTGAGCAGCTGCAGGTAGCAGGCAGTCAGCTCATCCCAGCTTAGCTTTGGCGGAGCGCCAGGTTCCTGCTGCCGGTCTGCTGCAGACGTTGCAAGATTATGCCGCTCGGCCAGCTCCCGTGCAAAGCGCAGCAGCTCTTCGTAAAGCTGCTGCTGCAAGCCGGCGGGCAGCTGCTGCTTGGTCCACTTGCTTGCCATTTGCGTCAATACATGCTGCAGTTGCTGCTCCTGCAGCTTGTGGAATGCCTGCTCAATGCTTTGCTTGTAGGCGTCCATCGCATAGAAAAGCGATACGTCGACAACCGCCTGCAGCTGCAAAAGCGCCTCACGACATTTGCGCAGCGCTTCATTCAAAGCGTGACTGTCGATCGGCTTCAGCAAATATTCAACGGCGTTGCAGCGCAGCGCCTTTCGCGCATATTCAAAATCATCATAGCCGCTAATCACGATCAGCTGCGTGTCGGGATAGTGCTGGCAAATATATTCCATCAGCTTGCCACCGTCAACGCCCGGCATTCTCATATCGGTAATGACCAGCTGCAGCGCCTGCTGCTTCATATAGTCGATTGCCTCGGCGCCATCATTGGCCTCATATGTGATCTCCATATCAAGCTCATCCCACGCGCCAAAACGCTTTACAATTTGACGATTCCACGGCTCGTCATCCACAAGCATCACTTTAATCATTGCACATCCCCCTTGTCTGCTGCAGGTATTTTGACCATAACCTCTGTTCCGTTCTGCTCTGAGCTGTTCACTTCAATGCCGTAGCGTCTGCCAAATTGTATATGAATGCGTGAAGCAATATTAGCCAATCCGATTTGCTTGCCGCTCGTCCAGAGCACCTTCTCATTGAAGGCTAACCGTGCGCGCAGCTGCGCCAGCTGCCGGCTGTTCATCCCTACTCCGTTGTCGCGGATGGACATGCACAGCGTGTCTCTATCGGCCGCAAATTGTGTGGAAATATGAAGCTGCCAATCCCCTTGTTTGGGCTCCAGCCCATGGAAAAAGGCATTTTCTACAATCGGCTGCAGTGTCAGCTTAGGCAAGCGCGCCTGCAGGAAGCGCTCGTCACAATCCATGTTTACCTTAAGCCGTCCGCCAAAGCGCTGCTCCTGGATCGTCAAATAATTTTGCACATGCTTAAGCTCTGTCTCCACTGTCGCCAGCTCATCCGGCTCGCGCAGCACATAGCGGAACATGTCGCTAAGCGAGCGAATCATCTGATAGCTTTGCTCTGGCGAGCTGCTGAAAATCATGCTGCCTATCATTTGCATCGTATTTTGCATAAAGTGCGGGTTGATTTGCGCCTGCAGGGCGCGCAGCTCGGCGTTTTTCTTGTCCAGCTCCATCTGATATTCATTCAAAATATGTTCTTGAATGCGATTTTGCATATTGTGCAGCTTAACCTCCAGCAAGCCGATTTCATCGATTCTTGAGCTTATCGGCTGCTGCTCCTGTCTGCGCATAAAGCTTAAGCCGCGCATTGAATGGGCCAGCTGTACAATCGGCTTGGAAATTTGCCAGCCGAGAAATGCAGCAATGAGCATCGACAGCACCGCGGATACGATGCCGACTATGAGACCGTACTTCATCGTTTGAATCGAGCTTTGATGAACAAAGCTTTTCGGGATGACCTTGATAAGTGTCAGCTCAAGCGCCGAGCTTGGGTAATAAAAGATATAAGCGCCGTCTGCGGCTAGATAGTATGGTCCGCCTGCTGATTGCTGCGCTTGCTGTTGCTGTGCCTGCTGTACCTGCTGCACCTGGCGCCATATGTCGGCCGACAATTGTTCGCCGGAGGACTGATAAAGCAGCTCTCCGCTGCCATCGACGAGCAAAATCGGATGATTGCTGCCCTGATTAAGCAAATCAAGCGTTTGATCCATCATGCTCCAGCGCACATCAAGCGAAATGTAGCCCTGCTTCTGCCGATTTTCAAAGCGATTGATGCTGCGGATCATGCGAAATTTGCTGCGATCCTCCTCGTCAGTATGGACTATAAAGTCCTTGTTTTGCTCGACCAGCTGGCTGAAAACCTCTGGTGCAGCTGTTAACGAATTAACGGACGCTTCGTAAGAGTTATAGCGAAACAGCTTTTTGCGATCATCAACATAAATGTCAACACCAACCATATAATTGCCTGCCGAATAATACATATTCGTAATCAAATTCGAAATATTGCGCTGATCGCTGTATTGCTCCGAGAGCGACTGATTGCCGTAATTAGACAAGTAAGCAGACATATCAGGATGAATCAGGGCCGAGTAAATGAGACTGTTCAACTGGTCAAACTGCTGATCCAGGTAAATGCCCGTCCATTTCATATTGGAAAGATTCGTTTGAATGACTTGATCCTCCATTGCTTGTCTGGAATTGGTTGTTGCCAGCAGCGTAACGGCTATCGTAGGCGGAATAACAAGCAGCACCATCGTAATAATTAGTCGAGTCCTGATGCTGCGTTTAAAAGGCAGCATCAGCGTTTGCAGCAGTGAATGTAAGCGCTGTCTAAACATATAAGACCCACCCTCCTGAGCGACTTTGACTTTCAGTAAAGCAACTATAGCAGACGGTGCTCCGCAAGTACATAGGTGTGAAGACGCTAGCAGCTGTAAAATGATTCCTTATGAAAGCACAATCGTATGGAAGGATTCAGGCTCTAAAGTGCGCTGCAGCAGCCTTCCATCGCCCAGCCCAATCGAAATGCTGCGCCCGGCCTTGAATGGATTGGCCAGCACGATTACACGCGAGCCATGCTGGTTGCGGAAAGCAAGCGCATTTCCGGACCAAGGCCCTTGCAAGCCCAGGCGCGTTGCTCCTGCTCCTACATAATGTGCAAAATGCTTCATCACATAATACTCCGGATTCAGCTTATATTGGTTGGTCTGTGGATCGATCGTAACCATGCTGTTTTGCTTCCAGCCCCATGTGCTCATCCCCATAGGCTCCAGCGCCATATTCCAGTAAATATAACCGTTCACGCCATTAATAAAATAATGATGGTACAGATTGAATACATAGCGCGCATAAAACCATGTGTTTTCTCCATCGCCGCATTCATTTTCCGTTTGCAAATATTGCAGCTCCGGATAGCTCATTTGCGTGCGCTGAATCGCATATTTGCCCGCCCATTGATAGCCGACTCCCTTTACATACTGATAAGCCTCGGGATCACTCAGCACCGTATTGGCGTAGCCATTGAAATCTGTTTCCTTCTTTTTCATCCACTCATCCCATGCCTCCGGCGCATTAATCGTGCCTAGCCAAATTTCGCTTGTAATGCCATGCTGCTTAAACGCCGGACCCAAATAATCGCGTATAAACAGTTTAAGCTGCTCGCCTGTCCAGACACAGGAAGGAAACTTTTGATCAGCGACGACTTCATTTTGTACATGGATTTGATGAATCGTTATGCCCTCTGCTGCATAAGCCTGCACGAACTTCACGAAATAAAGCGCATAGGCCTGCAGCACTTGTGGCTCGAAGCGAAGTGTTCCGTAGTTGTATGCTTTCGGGGATTTCATCCAGGTTGGCGGGCTCCACGGCGAAGCAAACAGCTTCAGCTGCGGATTGCGCACTAGCGCTGCCTTGATGTATGGAATCAAATATTGCTTATCGCGCTCAATCGAAAAATGCTCCATCGCGTAATCGCCAGCCGTTTCATTCAAGCTGTACCAATCCAGCGCATAGTCGCTGGCTCCAATCGGCAGACGGCAAATATCGAAGCGCTGGTCGCTCGTCGGTAAAAACAATCGGTCAAGCAGCTGCTCGCGCTCTGCTTGCGGCAGCTTCTGCAGCGCGACATAGCCTAGCTCATTAAAGCAGCCGCCAAAGCCTAGCAGCCTTTGATGCTCGTGATCGGTTAAGCTCAGCCCGCTGCTAGCTCCCTGTGCGACATGAAAGTCGTTTTTCTCCTGCCATTGCTGGCTCTCTGTACTAGTCACCCAAACCATATTATCCATAATCATGATCCTCCTGTTCAAAGCATGTAGCTTGCTTTATCTTGAAATTAGCTCTAGTATAATGGAAAGCGTTCTCTTGCAAGAGGGAGAAAACCAAGTAGAATTTACCCAAATCCGAGGTGAGCAACTGTGATGGCTGCAAATGATCCCGCCAAACTAACCGACGCAAAATTGCTTGATCGTGCTTCCTTTACTGCTGAACAGTTTGCCGGAAGCAAGGAAGATGAGCACACTTCTTATCAATGGCTGCCGAGCATCGATTGGAACATTAAATTTTACGGTGGACATGTACAGCGAGTCGGCAAGGGCTGGTCTGCTCCACTCGAATCGCATATTGGCTTTGAAGTACTGCAGGTACTCGACGGGCAGCAGATAACAACGATTTATGGCGAGCAGTTGGAGCTTGGCAAAGGAGATATTATAATCATTCCATCCGGCATTGAGCATTTGAACCGCTGCGAGTATGAGCATGGGCTAACTTATTTCTGTGCTCATTTTCATATCGATGATCCGTTATTTCGTATTCAGTTGCTGCGTCAGCAGCTAATTTATCATAGCGGCACAGAGCTGAACAAGCAGCTGCAGGAGATCATCAGCAAGTGGCTAAGCATGTTTAAGCCGGAGCAAGCCTACACAAGCACAGATCATTTTCAGCTGCAAATGGTGCTGTTTGAGCTGTGTGTTGCGCTCACTCGCTTGGCAGGGCAGTCAGGGGCAAATGACGGCTCCCAACCGCTAACTTCTACTGCCATCCATTACGCGAAAATGATCGCAGAACGACTAAAGCTGTATTTTAATCAGCATGCGGCAAGTCAACAGCGGAGCAGCCTTGCAGATTTGAAGGTAGAGGCGCTCATTGAGTCGCTAGGCATTAGCAGCGGCTACGGACTCGAGGTGTTTAGAAGCGTATATGGCATTTCACCTCGTAAATATTTATCGGAGCTAAAGCTTCACGAGGCTAAAGTTTTAATCCAGCAAGCACATTTGTCGCTCACCGATATTGCCGAGCAGCTAGGCTACAGTCATTTATCACATTTCAGCCGTCAATTCAAGCGCTGGACTGGAATTAGTCCGCTGGAGTATCGCAAGCAGCTGCTAAAGTAATGCCGCTAGGCGTAAGCTTAATCATTATTTCAAGCAATTAAGGAGGGATTGTATATGAAGCATGTATGGCGTTTATTGGCTAGCCTGATGATGGTCGTGCTGCTGCTGGCAGCCTGCTCCAATGAAAGCACACCACGCAGGGAGCCTGCGACTTTAGCGGATTGGCCTACCTACACATTTGCGGAAATGATCAATGGGAAGACGGACGCAATTGTGCTGACCCATGTCACTGACGTCAAGCAGGTCAGCGGTCAAGACGTCTCGCAGGTTGTACAGCTTGCTGAGTTAAGCTTGCAGGAGACATTGTATGGCAAGCCGACTGGCGATACGATTACACTCTATCAATCCGTTGACAAGGTTAAGCTGGGTGGAACCTACCTGTTGTTTTTACAGCATAGGCCAGAGGAAAGGATGTATGTCGTTGCCGATGCCAACTCACAATCGCTAGTGTCGGAGGGCAAGCTAACGCTGTCGGATGAGCTGGAAATCGATGTAAAGGTGAGCGGCATTGCTGGCACTCATACCCTTGCCGAGCTGCGCCAGCTTATCGAGCAGCAGCAAAAAAATGCCGGGCCGTCCGCAAAGTGAAGCCCTTAAGGCCCTTAAGGCCCTTAAGGCTAAGTCCTCATAAAGCAGTAAGTTAAAGGCTGCAGTTATCCGAGTAATCGTCAAGTCGGATAGCTGCAGTTTTTTCACTTGCCATAGCTATCTGGTGCAGTTATAATGATTGCTAGGTAGTGAATATAATACAGTAGTGAATAATAGTTGCTACATCCTTGTGTTCGTTGATAGAAGTGAGGTGAGAAGGTGGATATTCACGTTCAATTCAAGAAAGGCGCACTAGAGCTTTGTGTTCTTGTTCTCATTCATCGAAAGCCGTGCTATGGCTTTGAGTTAGCTCAGCAGGTTTCTCAATATATCCAGGTGGCGGAAGGAGCACTTTATCCACTGCTTAGAAGACTTGTAGCTGATGGCCATTGTTCAACCTATTTACAGGAATCCAATGAAGGGCCTCCACGAAAGTATTACGTCCTTACCCCGGAAGGCGAGCAATATATGAATGCCATGGTCGAGGAGTGGAATAAGTTCGTATCAAGCGTCTCCAAACTATTAAAGGAAGGTGCAGCTAATGAATAAAGCGCAATTTTTATCGATATTGCGTAAAATGCTCAGCTCTTTGCCGCTAAAGGAAAGAAATGAGCTGCTGGAGGATTATGAGCATCACTATGCCTTTGGTCAAAATGCAGGCAAGACTGAAGAGGAAATTTCCGAGGAGCTCGGCAATCCACATGAGATTGCAGCAGAGGTGCTGGCAGAATATAATCGCAACCAGCCGCTAATTAGCAGCAATAGCCGTTCACGATCGATTATGGCTTGCATTGGACTATTCATGCTTAATTTTGTGCTATGCGTTGTCCCGCTAGGCCTGGCAATCTGGGCGGTTTGGGTCTGTCTTGTTGCTGGCTCAGCCTTGCTTATCCTTTCCCCTCTTGTTGCGCTATTTGATTTTGTTTACAACAGTTATTTTAGCAGCAGCAAATTATTCGCTACCATTGCGATGACGGGTTTAGGAATTATGCTCGCGATGGGCGTCTTCTCTTTAGGAGCACGGCTTAAGAAGGTGACCGTTTCCTACATCAATTGGAATATGAGCATAATTAGAGGGGGTAGATAGAATGAGGAAAAAGCTTTGGATTCTGGCATCCCTACTTATTGCTGTAGGTATTATCGGATTAGCATTTAACAAATTCGATTTCGATGACAATGGACTCGTTCACTTTGAGAAAAGCTGGTCGGTTACGAGCGATCAACTAAACGAGTTGATCATTGATGGAAATTCATCTGATGTAAAAATCGAGTTTAGCGAAAGCAGCAGCGACTTGGCAGATGTAATCATTTCCGGCAAAACGGAGCCTCTTGTCGTGGAAAGGATTGAAGGCACTGAAATGACTGCTCAAACTCTGCAGTTGGATTTGCGTAGATCGAAGCAGTTTAAGCTCATCCAGTTTAATTTCACCGAACCAGAAATCGTCGTACAGGTAAGTCTGCCAAAGTCCAGTGCTCTCGACAAGCTGCAGGTCAATACAGCTTCAGGCAACACGAAGGTATATGATGCAAATGTTGATGAGCTAAGCATTGAAACTCGTTCTGGCGATATCGCCTTGGGCGATGTGCAAGCGACTGAAGCTTCGGTAATCTCTCATTCTGGTTATGTAAAATTAGAGAATATTGCAAGCAAGCTTACGACTACGACCAGCTCCGGAGATATTAAAATTAGAAATTTAAGCGGCGAGCTTGCAGCCGAAAGCAAATCCGGCTATATATCCGTAGTGCAGAAGGAAGCTAACAGCGCTTCTGTTGCGACTTCCTCTGGCGATGTGAAGTTTACTGCTGCCAAAGACTTTGCCGGCTCCTACGATGTAAGCACTAAAACAGGCGATATTAAAATGCCCGAGCAGATCGGCACATCTCAAGAGCTGATCGCCATTCATACTGGCTCAGGAAGTATTACTATAAAGCAATAATACTAGGCCGTGTCTGAAAACCCGCTTAGTGGCCTCGGAGTTCTCAGACACGCCCCAGGGAGCAAAGCATTCCGCAGTCGCTTTTTCGGAATTGCTTTGCTCCTTCGCTATTACGTTTTCTTCCAGAGATTTATGGGGCAGCTGCCTGTCGTGCTTATATTAATAAAACTTACAGCGACTCGTACTTGAAGCTGGCAAATCGCGCAGGTG
Organism: Paenibacillus montaniterrae; assembly: GCF_018403185.1. Lineage (GTDB taxonomy): Bacteria > Bacillota > Bacilli > Paenibacillales > Paenibacillaceae > Pristimantibacillus > Pristimantibacillus montaniterrae. The sequence continues at coordinate 102,807 of NZ_BOSE01000009.1, read as the reverse complement.
CTGAGCTGTGCTCAGTCGTGCCATGAGCGTACATTCCTACCGTTACGCCGGTAAATGAGCCGTCAGCGTCTGGGGAAATTCCACTCGCAGGTGCGGAAGCAAGAAGCTCCCAGCTCTCTCCATCAAGCGAATACAGCAAAGTGTAATTCTGCTCCGTAGCCTCAATCGCAAGCTGCAGCTCGTTCTTGCTGGCAAAAGCAGCTTCGTCGATTGCTGCAAAAGCCCGCTCTGCCTGCTTATTGCGCATTAGCGTTGCCTGTACGCCAAGCTTGCCCTCCTGCTTTGTCAAGCCGATCGCATAGTAGCTATGATCGCTTAAGCGCGCAGCAATGCCTGCGGCTTCGCCATTCTGCTGCGGCAAATAGCTCAGCTTAGTCTCGATACGCATCACGTGATGCAGCTGTCTGCGGCACACGTAGACCGTGTTATGGCCATCATGAAGTGATTTGCTGTTGCCGACCAGCGTCAAATACCCTTCATTAGCGTCAAGACTGACCGCATCCTCAGTTGGCAGCACGCGCGTATAGATCCATTCCAACCCGAGCGGTTGCTGTGACGAGAAGGTTGTTACAACCTGCCGAGGCTGTTCGTGCTGCACGATGACCTGATCAGCTGCGCTTTTCGATGGTACTGTGACCTCCATCTGCAGCCCAACATGCCCTTCGTTATTGTCAATCATCGGCCAGCCGTCCACCCACGCAACCGGAGCAAGATACGTTTCCCTTCCCAGCACGCTGCCGCGTTCATTGCGCAAGCGCACGCCGAGAAACAGCGCCCACCAGTTGCCGTCCACATCATCAACCAGCTCAGCATGACCCGTATACTGCAAAGGATGATCGTGCAGCGCATTATGCGTTAAAATCGGATGCTCCAGCATGTCAAACGGACCATATGGACTGCTGCTGCGCCCGATAATTTCCCGATGCATCGGCCCTGTGCCGCCTGAAGCTGTCATCATATAGTACATGCCGTTCATTTTGTACAAATGCGGCCCCTCAACCCAAGGCCCCTCATCCCCTTCAAACACGACGACAGGCTCGGTTAACGCCTCGCCGGTTTGCGGGTTAATTTCATATTGGATAATATGCGATGTATCGCCAAAGCCAGCCTGTGCAGATACGTACACCTTGCCATCATCATCAAAAAACAGCGAAGGATCGATATTGCCATATGGGATGCGAATCGGATCGCTCCACGGACCAGCGGGATCGGTTGCCGTCACATAGAAGTTGCCAATCCCGTAAACATCGGTCGTAATCATGTAGAACACGCCATCATAATAGCGCAGCACCGGCGCATAGATGCCTTGCGAGCTTTGCCGCTCCAGCAAATTCACCTGGCTTTCACGGTGCAGCACATGACCAATTTGCTGCCAATTCACTAAATCCTTGCTGTGGAAAATCGGCACGCCAGGAAAATATTCAAAGGTGCTCGTCACCATATAATAGTCCTCTCCGACGCGAATCGCGCTCGGATCAGGGTAAAAGCCAGGGAGCACAGGGTTGGTGTATGTGTACGTTTTAACCAATATGATCTTCTCCTTATTCCTTTTGTGCTTACTTGGCAAAATCAACAATACGCCAGAACGATTGCTTTGGCTGCTGCTGCTCGTCAAATACAAACGGCCAGTTTTTGCGGCCTCTCACCGGGAAGTCGTCCAGCCATGTATAGTTTTCAGCCGCTCCCCAGAAGGTAACAGCTGTAATGACATCCTTGTACTCACGGAACAGCTCAAAAATTTGAGCATAGCGCTCAGCTTGCAGCTCCAGCATTTGAGCGGTTGGCGCCGTCAAATCGGTACGGCGATCCTCATAGTTGAATACAGAAACATCAAGCTCGGTAATTTGCAGCTGTAGGCCAAGTGCCGCATATTTTTCAATCGCCTCGCGAATTTCCGCTATGCTTGGTCCCGACAAATTCCAATGAGCCTGCAGGCCGATGCCGTGAATCGGAACATCCTGCTCTTGCAGCGACTGCACCAGCTTAATAATTTTATCGCGCTTTACAGGGTTGCATTCATTGTAATCGTTGTAGAACAGCAATGCATTCGGGTCTGCATCATGCGCATATTGGAACGCCTTGGCTATGAAGTCTTCTCCAACTAGCTGCAGCCATTTTGAATCGCGCAGCCATACATCGCTTTTGTCCTCAATGACCTCGTTCACAACATCCCAGGCGTAGATCAAGCCTTTATAGCGGCCAACCACCGTGTCGATATGCGCCTTCATGCGCGCCAACAGCTGCTCGCGCGTAGCCGGCTGACCATGCTCGCCTTCAAACACCCATTCTGTCGTTTGATTATGCCATACAAGCGTATGCCCTCTCATCTTCTTGCCGTTAGCTGTCGCAAAGTCCATCAGCGCATCGGCAGCCTCGAACGTATAGCGCTGCTCCTCGGGATGCACACTAACAAACTTCATATCATTTTCTGCCGTAATGCTGTTGAAATGCGTTTGCAGCAGCTGCTCGGAGCTCTTGATCGTATTCAGATTGACTGCTGCGCCAATATCGAAATAATCCTTATACACTTCCCAAAGCTTTGGTACCTGATTCATCTTCCTCTCTCCTTTTTACAATTATGATCGCGCGTACACTAAAGCTGCGTCAGCGCCCTGGTTTAATAAATCGTGCGGCCTTTTTCATCCGCTATGCCTGATTTGCGGAAAAAGTACGTATTGACAATATCTCGCCATTCCTTGCTGTTTTCCAATTGCTCCTGCAAACGTCCGCTAATATGGGCGAAGCGCTGCTCATCAACCTCGCCGGCAAGCTCCTTCCAGCGCTCAATCCAATACTCCACTCGCTCAACGCCGGCAAAATGCGTATCGTAAATATGCTGGATAACCGTTTTTCCTGAATGTAGCACATGCGTGTACGGCACATGGTGGAAAAACAACAGCAGCTCATCAGGGCAAGTCTCCAGACTTTCATAGCGGGCAGCATGTTCTGGCTCGTACTGGCTCGTGTAGCCTGTTCCGCTGGCAACCGTACGATTAACGCCGATGCCTTTATGATCAGCAAAATGATACGTGCCCCATTTGGAATATTCATAGCCGTCAATGTCTGGCCCGTAATGATAATGCGGCGTCACCATCCAGCCAACGCCTAGCGGCGATGTATAGCTCTCGTAAATCGACCATGATTCCAGCAAAAACTTTACCAGCAGCTGCTGCACAGCATCAGAGTCAGGGAAAGTTATTCGCACCCATTCCTCCGCAATTTGTTCGCTGCTTAGCTCCGGGTTCCACAACAACCGTCCATAGCCGTACAAATTAGCCTGCGCCAAATGATGCCCCGTCCAGTTGTCATCATCGCCAACATTTGTAACTGCGGTAATGCCGCTATGCGCATACGGATGAATGCTGCCTGCCGCGATTTCCTTAACAGTGCTGCCATCGCCCTTCACCTTCGTGTCAAACTCCAGTACTTCCTTCCACTGCGGAATAAGGAAGCATACATGACGCTGCTGACCTGTATATTCCTGCGTAATTTGAAACTCCATCACTGCATTTGTGTTCGGCATCGCGCCAAATAGCGGAGATACTGGCTCACGAACCTGAAAGTCCATCGGACCATTTTTAATTTGCAAAATGACATTGTCGAGAAAACGTCCGTCAAGCGGCTTGAAATGATCATATGCAGCTCGCGCACGGTCTGTTGAACGATCTCGCCAATCCTGATGGCAATCGTAAACGAAGCAGCGCCACAGCACAAGTCCGCCATATGGCTTCAGCGCCTCGCCCAGCATATTGGCGCCGTCAGCATGGTCGCGATTGTACGTAAACGGCCCTGGACGATTTTCCGAGTCTGCCTTCACAACAAAGCCGCCAAAATCAGGGATGACGCTATAGATTTGCTCGGCCTTCTGCTTCCACCACTCCTGCACACGCGGATCAAGCGGATCTGCTGTGTCAACCTCGCCCAGCTCAATCGTCGCTGCATAGTTGACGCTTAAAAACAGCTTAATGCCGTAGCTGCGGAAAATAGCGGCAAACTGTGCGACTTGAGGCAGCAGCTTATCCGTAATTAGAAAGGTTTCCGCACGATGCACGTTAACGTTGTTAATCGCAATGCCGTTAATTCCGATAGATGCCATCAGCCTTGCATAATCGACAATCCTTGGAGAATCGACAAGCAGCTCATTATTGCGGTAAAAAATCGAGCGTCCTGCATAGCCGCGTTCAATACTGCCGTCCATATTGTCCCAATGGTTGATCATGCGCAGTCTGTACTTCGGCTGCTCGGCAAGCTGCAGCGACTGTATGCTTTCCCCTTGCGCCATTAAGCGCAGCAGGTGAAATACGCCATAGAGCACGGCGCGCTCGGTTTTGCCTGTCACGACCAGATACGAGCAGTCTGCTGCCGTAATCGTTTTCAGAAGATAGCCTTCATCATCGTTCAGCGCAGCAATTGGCCCCTGTACAGCCTCCTCCACATAGCTGAAGCTGTTCAATGTGCCGATTGCGAGGAAGCGTTTGGACGCTGCCTTCTCTTCCACCAGCTTCGGCGTTTGCCCGATAAGCCTTGGCAGCGCAAGCTGCAGCTCCTTAATAGCAGAAGCTACCGGTCCCTCGACCGCCGCCTCGCTTGCGACAATTTCGGCTGTCCATTCGCGGTATTGGCTTGCCAGCCCATCATCCTTTACCTTATCATACCTTAGCCATGCATCATACCCGTTGTTCTTCATATGTTTTATCGTCCTCTCTAGCACTAAAAGCTGTGTACGCTCCCATTGAACGGACACAGCCTTCAGTTATGTTTTCATTTGTGCCTTAGCCTTTAACACCGCCAACCGTCATGCCTTTAACAAAGTACTTTTGCAGGAACGGATAAACCAAAATGATTGGCACGCTGGCTACGATCGTCATCGTCGCGCGAATCGAGGTTGGTGTTACTGCCGTAATATTCCCTTGAGCACTTGCGAAAGCATCGGCTGCTGAGCCGCTGGAATTAGCTGCAGTGTTAGATGTCGATAATATTTTCATCAACTCATATTGTAGAGTACTTAGTTCAATTCGTGAAGAGTTATATAAGAATACGTCAAACCATGAGTTCCATTGCGAAACTGCAACGAACAGGGAAACCGTTGCAAGCGCTGGAACTGTAAGCGGCAGAACAATTCTCATAAAGGTCGTAAACTCGCCTGCTCCGTCAATTCTTGCCGATTCCATAATCCCTTCTGGCAAGCCCTCGATAAAGGAGCGAATGACGATCATATTAAATACGCCGATAATGCCAGGGATAATATATACCCAGAAGTTATTTAACAGCCCCAGCTCTTTCGTTAGCAAGTAGTTTGGAATCAAACCACCGTTGAAGTACATTGTAAATACGAATGCGATTGTTACAAATTTTTTCAACACATATTCCTGTCTGCTTACTGTATAGGCAAGCATCGCGGTACAAAACACCGATATGATCGTGCCTACTATGGTGCGCAGCGCTGAAATGAGCGTAGCATGGAATACAGATGATTCATTGAAAATATATTCATAGTTTGCCGTTGTCCAGACACGCGGCCAAATATAAATGCTGCCGCGAATCGAGTCATTCGCATCGTTGAACGACAGCGCGAACATGTTCAAAAACGGATACAGTGTCACAACCATTAAGCAAATCATAAAAATAATGTTGCACACATCAAATATTTTGTCCGGTACGGTTGAGTACAGCTTACGAGATGATTTGGCTCGACTCATGATGATAGCCTCCTTGCATGATGATTAGTACAGTCTGCTTTCGCCTAATCGTTTTGCTATATTATTAGCAGCCATTAGGAAGATGAAGCTGACAACGGTCTTAAACATACCAGCAGCGGTTGCCAAACCATAGTTGCCCATGTTCATCCCGTATTTTAAGACGAATATATCAAGGTTTTCGGAATAGTCCACGTTCATACCATTGCCTAACAGGTATTGCGGCTCAAATCCCGATTCCAGAATATGCCCTAGGTTCATGATCAACAAAATTACGATAACCGATTTCATACCTGGAAGCGTAATGTGCAGAATACGCTGGAAGCGGCTTGCTCCATCAATTTCAGCAGCTTCATACTGCGCCGGATCAATCGTTGTGATCGCAGCCAAGTAAATAATCGTATTCCACCCAACATTCTTCCATACCTCTGTCGCTCCGAGAATACTCCAGAAGTATTCACCCTTACCGAGCCACAGCACAGGTTGATCAATCAGATTTAGCTTCAATAGCAAAATATTAATGATGCCCTCTGGTGCTAGTGCTGTTTGCACAATATTGGCCGCTACGACCCATGAAATGAAGTGTGGCAAATAACTAATAGTTTGAACCGTTCTTTTGAATAAAATATTGCGAAGCTCATTGAGCAATATTGCGAGTACAATTGCTGTTACAAAGCCTAGTACGAGATTGATTGAGCTCATGACGAGCGTATTGCGGAGGACGCGGTAAAACGCTTCTTCCTGAAATAAAAACTTGAAGTTTGAAAGTCCTACCCATTCTTGATTAAACAAGTCTCTTGCTGGTCTAAACTTCTGGAATGCAATCGTCCAGCCATATAGCGGAACGTATTTGAATATAAGTACCCAGATTAAGAACGGCAGAGACATAAGCATAAGCATTTTTTGCTTAGATAGCTGCTTAAAAAATCTCGCGATGCGCGAGGAGCCAGTAGCTGTTGATGCTGCTACAACGGTTTGACTTGTATGTTTCCCCACCATGAATTACTCCCTTCCGGCAAAAAATGCGTGCTTCTCTCCAACGGTTAGAAGGGAAAAGCGAAGGCTCGCTTCGCTTTTCCTTGTTTGTTTATAGCTTCTTACCAGTTACCTGCTACACGATTTTTTACTTGTTCTGTAACGAATGCTTCATAACCAGCAACGTCCAGCTTATTGTATTCAGTGACGTATTCATTCCAAACTGATTCAAACTCAGATGGAGCCGCAAATACTAATTTCGGATAGTATTTTTGCTGCAGATCAGTAGCTTTTTGTTTGAAAATTTGCTCTGGAGAGCCTTGAGCGATATTAATACTCCAAGCAGGATACCAAGGACGCTCGTCTGGCTCAGCAAACATTTCAGAGAAGGTTTGAACGCCATATGCATCAAGAATTGCACGGTCGCCTTCTGTGTAGCCTGCATATGCAACCTCAGGCTGGTTGCCTACAGCGTAGGAGTTGCCATCCTCGAATACAGAGAAGTTGCCGTAACGCGGCCAGCTGTACTCAAAATACTGCCAACCGTAAGAACGCTTGAACTCGTTGTCATTGCGGTTTGCGATTTGCTCGTCGTTCATCACAAAGCGTCCATTTTCATCAACGGAGTACGTTACGCCTTCTTCACCCCATTGCACAAGCTTTTGGTTTTCTTCTGTCAACAGGTTATCAAAGTATTTAATAATGCGGACTGGATCGTCAGCACTTACAGAAATACCGATACCTCGGTTATTTACGAAGGAAGGTGGATCAATGTATTGGTCTTTCGTGTTTTCGTCAAATACAACTGGAAGCGCAACATAACGCAAATCATCGTTGCCAGCAGTTTTCAGGTTGTTCGTTGCATCGCCAACCTGCCATGCATAGTTGAAGTAGCCAAGCACGCGGCCGGAAGTAAGCTTAGCAAGGTATTGGTCCTTGTTCGCTGTAAATGTTTCCGGATCGAACAAGCCTTTGCTGTTCAATTCATTCAACGATGCCAGCCATTGTTTTTCATAGTCCGTTGCAGCATAAACTTTAGCCTCGTGTGATTCCATATCGACTAGAACGTCGCCGTCATTTGGATAACCAGCCAAGTGCATCGGCGTATTAGTAATCGTAAAGAAGTTGTCGGTTACACCCGCATAGGTGATGAAGCCGATTGTATCCTTGCCATCTACTGTTGGATATTTTGCTTGATATTGCTCGATTAGATCGAAGTATTGATCAAGCGTTTTAATTTCAGGGTAGCCGAACTCTTTCAGCACGCGGCGTTGAATCCAGAATGCGCCTTGAGAAACGCCTGGCTCGCTAATGTAGCCTTGGTTAGCAGAGAAAGGCAGAATATAAATATTGCCGTCATCGGCAGTAAACTTGTCCATATAATCGCCGTAAACACGCTTAATATTAGGGCCATGCTTTTCAATCAGGTCATTTAGCGGAATGAACGCTTCTGCATCCAGCAATTTGTCGATTTCACCCTCTGGCACGATCACATCAGGGTAATCTCCTCCTGCAATCATAACGCCGGATTTTGTTGCGACATCACCAACCGCGTATTCCATTTTCCAGTCTACACCCGTTTGCTCCTGGAGGATTTTACCGATTGTGGTTTCGCTTGCAACTACATCCTTGCCGCTGCTGAAGCTAAAATACGTATAAGTTACCGGCTCTGTGCTAACCTCGCCAGTATTGCCGGAATTGGCAGCGTTGTTGTTTGTTTTGCTGCTGCTGTTATTGTCATTGCTGCCGCAGCCTGTAATAAGCACCACAGATGCCATTACAGCCGCTAGACCCGTCTTTAACCATCTCTTGTTGGTCATTTCTTTTTCCCCTTTCCAACATCGTTTTTTGTAAGCACTTTCAGTATAAAAGATGCAATATGCAAGCGTTACCCATTAAACTTTAGTTCGTTCTTTGAAAAATATAGGTCTTGCAGCTTCATCAGGGCCAAGCTTTTTCAGCGCTCCAGAGCAATGCATCCTCAAGTCGCTTTTTAAATCGTAATACTCTTATTTGAATTTTTAAGGTGGCATTACGATGTTAAAGGCGACACACGTTCGTTTTTCAGCGCTCCGGAGCAATGCATCCTCAAGTCGCTTTTTAAATCGTAATACTCTTATTTGAATTTTTAAGGTGGCATTACGATGTTAAAGGCGACACACTTCGTTTTTCAGCGCTCCGGAGCAATGCATCCTCAAGTCGCTTTTTAAATCGTAATACTCTTATTTGAATTTTTAAGGTGGCATTACGATGTTAAAGGCGACACACTTCGTTTTTCGGTATGCATTGCTCCTCCGCTGTAGCTTTTTTTGAGTGCAGGACCAAGAAGAGGACGCTAGTAGAAACTAAGAAGCGCTAGCGTTCAAGATTCGCCGTCGAATAAGCTACAAAGCAACGCATCGTCATCAAAGTCCTGCTTTTAAACGTCCCCTTCCAATCGAGGTTTAAAAGCTGGGCTTTCAGGACCAAGAAGATAGCATGAAGCTAGGGAATGAGGAGCGCAGCGTAGAGCGTTGCTACGTGAGCACCGCAGTTTTCGCTAGCGTTCAAGATTCGCCGTCGAATAAGCTACAAAGCAACGCATCGTCATCAAAGTCCAGCTTTTAAACTTCCCCTTCCAATCGAGGTTTAAAAGCTGGGCTTTCAGGACCAAGAAGCTTGGACGCTAGTAGAAAACGAGGAGCGCAGCGTAGAGCGTTGCTACGTGAGCACCGCAGTTTTCGCTAGCGTTCAAGATTCGCCGTCGAATAATCTACAAAGCAACGCATCGTCATCAAAGTCCAGCTTTTAAACTTCCCCTTCCAATCGAGGTTTAAAAACTGGGCTTTCAGGACCAAGAAGATAGCATGAAGCTAGGGAATGAGGAGCGCAGCGTACGGGTTTGGTACGTGAGCACCGCAGGCTCCCGATGAATGCTATCTTCGCCGTCGAATAAGCTACAAAGCAACGCATCGTCATCAAAGTCCAGCTTTTAAACATCCTCTCTAATAGGGAGACGTAGAGTGATGCGAGTGCCTTGTCCTACCCCACTCTCTATCGCGTACGTAAACTCATCGCCGTAGCAAATTTTCAAGCGAGTGTATACGTTTTTCATGCCGACTGATTCGCCCATCGAATCATCCTCGATAAAGTATTGATGCAGCTCCTGCACCTTTTCCTCGCTCATGCCCATGCCGTTATCTGCGATCACGAATACGATTTGCTCGCCGCTGCGGGCAATTTGAATCGTAATAAAGCCGATTCCAGGGTTGTTCTCAATCCCGTGTATGCTTGCGTTCTCGACAAATGGCAGGAAGGTCATTTTCGGGATCAATGTTTCCTTTAATGCTTCCTCGACAGAAATTTGATATTGCAGCTTATTGGCAAAGCGATACTTTTGAATTTCAAGAAAGCTTTCGATCAGTTCAATTTCCTCGCGAATCGTCACGAAGCTGCGCTTCCAGGAAATGGACTTGCGAAAAATTTTCGCCATATTTTGAATCGTTTTGGCCGTTTCCGCTTCTCCTTTTATTAAGCTGCGCATCCGTATCGTTTCCAGCGCATTAAATAGAAAATGCGGATTAATTTGGCTGTGAAGCGCATGAAGCTGGGCTTGGCGCTGGCGGATTTCCAGTTCTTTTTTCTGAATATCTGCCACATACACATCGTCGATCAAATTTTTAATCCGCTCAATCATGCGGTTGAACTCTACGGCCAGCTCGCCGATCTCATCGCGCTCCAAATAATAGGGAACTGGCTCAAAGTTTTTCCCCTTTACCCGCTTCATATGCAGCAAAATGTTTTTGATGCGCGAATGAATCGAGCGTGACAGCAGCATGATGATAATGGTCGGCACTAAAAAGTTAATAAGCGCAAACCACAAAATGAATTGTCCCGACTGTCTCACTTCGGACAATATTTTCTGCTCATCCAAAACGCCATACAGCGACCATCCGCCTAAATAGCGACTATTTTGATAGGTCTCTCGTATCGTAATGACATCATGCGGCAGCTCGATCCCCTCTATCGTGATCGGCTGCTCGGACTGCTGAACCTCTGGCACATTACTGAAGCGAACAGTATGACCAGGATCAATGAAATAAATATCCCCATCAAATCGCGACAGGCTGAGCAATTGCTTCACATATTCCATATTGAGATCGATTTTGACAATATGCTCATAGTCCTGACCCTGGTTATCGGTTATTTTTTGAATAACACTCATTTCCGTTGCTGTAACGTACAGATTAGGATACGCATTGTTCAAATTTTTCACGTAGCGATACCAGTCTGTATCTTTTGCGGCTGCATCCAAATTAATGATGTTGCCGGAGGCAAGAATGGTAGGGTTATCGGTCAAAATTTTAGCGGAGCTAATCATCTTATATTCCTTGTCCGAGCGATTAAATATGTTTTTAATCGTATTCAGCGATTCAATATAACGATCATAGGTGCTGTATTCCATATTCAAATGATTGTTAAGCGAGCGATCGAACGCGTACAGATAAGCGATTCCCGCAGCGTCGTCAATGAGCACGCCAAGCTCATTTTTAAGCTGAATGACAGCTTGTCCGGCATCTGCTGATTTTTGTCTTTTAATGTTATTCGTTGTTACATTGTAAAAAAGGACGTTCGTCAGCACGATCGGAATGAACACACATACGATATAGATGACGATCAGCTTATTTCTAAGCTTCAAATGATTGTAATGAAATCGACGCACGGCTATCGACCACCTCGCTAATTTTTGCCCAGCATTTTATTGCGATAATCAGTAGGCGTCATCTTTTCCAGCTTTTCAAATTGCGTAACAAAATAGTCGGCATTTTGAAAGCCTACCTTATCAGCCACCTCGTACATCCGCATATCGGTTTGCCGCAGCAGCCGCTTTGCTTCCTCTACCCGCAGGCTTAGCAAATACTCGTTGAAATACAACCCGTACGTTTTGCGAAACAGCTGTCCCAGATAGACAGAGTTCATAAAAAATTTGGCTGCGATGCTTTTTAAGTTAATGTTTTCCGTGTAATGCGTATCGATGTATTTTTTTATTTTCTCAATGCTGCCCTTACCCTGCTCGCCGCGCTTGCGGGCGATATATGCTGCCGCCTCCTGCACAAACTGCATATAAATATGCTGCAGCTGCTGCAAATTGCGGTATTTTTGCTGCCAGTCAAGCAGCTCGCTAAGCAGCTCCAGCTCTTCTTCATTGCCGTCGAGCTTGCGGATGCTGTTGATAATGCCGATTAAGCTGCGCGTAATCGTATTAGCAACAGCGCTAGGCGCAAAGCGCTTGTGCTGAAACTGCTCGAAAATAAGCGCAACCGTCTCCTCGTACGCTTCACATCGATTTTCCTCAATCTGATCGATCAGCTTGCTGTGCAGCTCTTCATCGACGTCGAAATAATAGAGCGCTTGTCCTTGTATATCATCTGCGAAAATAATGCCGCTGCCACCGATTGTGAATTTATAGTTCAAGCTTTCCACCGCTGCTGTGTAAGAAAGCGTACTTTCTTTTAAATGGTTCACCTGAACGCCGACATATAGGGAAACAGAGGCATTGAGCCCTTCCTCCAGCATGCTGCGCAGCTCCATGTATGCTTCCTGCTCATTTTTAGCCTGGATGATGGAAGCAAGCGATTGTGGAATAAGCAGGCCGTACTGACTGTACCCGCGTACATTAATTGGCAAAGCAGGAAATTGATTGTTGAAGCGCTCGGCAATTAGTGTTTGAAGCTTAGGCAAATAGCTCGGTCCATCCACTTGCAAATCCTGCACCTCGATCAGCACGTATCGATAAGGAGAAGCAGCCGGAATATTTAGTACAGTGGCAATTTGCTCCACAGCTTCATCGCTGTGCTCGGTTTGCAGCAGCGTTTCGATAATGGACTCTGCTAACGGTTTTTCACCAGTGAAGGTCGTAATCCGATTTTTATCCAATGTGCTGGCCAGCTTCTTTAAGGTCGCTCGCAGCTCATCCTCATCAACCGGCTTTAAAATGTAATCGGAAACATTATAGCGCAGCGCTTGCTGCGCATAGGCAAAATCATGGTAGCCGCTAACGATGATGAATAAAGGCCGATGCGAACCTTCTTCCTTAACATGCTTAATTAACCCCAAGCCGTCCAGTATGGGCATCCGAATATCGACAATGACAAGATCAGGCTTGAGCTGCTCGATCATTGCGATCGCTTGCTGTCCATTTTCTGCCTCGCCGCAAATTTCATATTGCATGGACGACCAATCCATTAAACTGATTAGTCCTTTTCTGACAAAGATTTCATCGTCAACTAATAATACCTTGTACATCGTTCCGCCTCCTCGTGCTGGATTGCAACTACTTTACATTGTAGCGATACCTTGCTTTAGAAACAAATCAAAAGTTTTACAATTAGACAACAAAAAAACGAGCCATATAATTGGCTCGGGCTTTCCTAACTTTCTGAATTTCTGGCTATGAATCATATTAGTGCGCAAACTCTGGCTGCTCCGGGTACAAGCTGCGTAAAACCTCCAAATTGAGAAAATCCTTGATTGACCACTTAAAGCGTATATTGAAGCGCTCGCAAATTTCTTCCAATTGAGCTCTGCGCAGCTCTCCATCGCGTATGTACAGCTGCATCGCATAATAGATCATGCCGCTGCGTACAATGTTTTTCGTAACCAGCACTTTATTGAATTGAGCTAACTCAGGCAAGCTGCGCAGCATTTCAACTCGGTTGTAAATCGTATAGTGGGTCGTATGCGTTAATCTGCCGCGATGCTTTGTATTGGAATGCTTAATAATAAAACCGGACTCCACCAAATCCGCACTGTCGGAAATCGTGTTCTCGCTGCATTGTCCATTGCGCTTAATGTATACGCGCTGTTCATTGGCTGCGTGTGCCAGCGCACACAACTGAGCATCGAAGGCGATAATGTGCCGCTTGCGTTCATTATGCTCATTCGCAATCGCAATGCTGTTAGTTGGACTATGTACATCCTCTATTCTTAATGAGACAAGCTCATTTAGCTTATCTCCTTGTATGCCATTCCACAATGCCTCAATAATGAATTTGTCCTGCGCATTGACCAGCTTGTCCAGTATAAACTGCTTTTCCTCGTAGGACATATAATTTTTTACCGGGATAACGAGATCGTAAATATAATCGGTATTGCGCTTCTTCCACGGATTTTCCGAATGGGACGACAATCCCTCCTGCATGGCCCAATCAATGTACGATGAAATTGTTGAGTAAATAGAGCGCGAGCTTTCTCGAGTTTTCGGCTTTAACACATCTATTACAAAACATTTTAGCTGATCTTCAGTAAAATCATAGAGATCCTGCTGATTCCTTCGTTCTAACGAGGCTGATTTTTTGAAAATGCGTCCGTACACTTCCTTCGTATCGTAATTGCGATAGCGTGAAAGATATTGGGTCTTAATGGGTTCATTATACAAGAAGACGTCCGAACCTTGATGCTGCATCAGATGACTCCCTTTCTTAAGGATAAGGTTAATAATTAACGAAGAAATTCAAGTCGAATTTATTGTATTGTAAACCATATAATGACATCATTACAACCATATTTTTCTATAATAATTATGTTATTGCGGCGCGATAATTGATTAAATTATCATAACTAATGATTAGTTGCTAATTAAAATATTATATTATTCTTTAATATGGAAGCTTTTCTTCATGCCGCTGTCATTTAATATTCATTCACTCAGCTCGCTGCTGCTTTATCGCTGCAATATTACAGCGTTTCTTTCACACGATGTCAGATAAATGAATTTAATTGAACATATTTCTGCATAAAAATGCTGCAGCCGCTATTTACAAATTAATAAAAAAGGATGTCAGAAAGCCAGTACATACTGACAATCTGGCATCCTCTATTTTTGCAAGTCGCCGTTCATCCTACGATGCAGAGATGTTCTTCTGTCGCTTCTCAATCAACTTGTTAAGCTCGGTAACAAGCTGATCCAGCTGTTCAAATTGACGGCTCATCTCCATCATCTGCCCATATTGCTGCTCCATATTGGCATTAACCTCTTCGACAGCGCCCATCGTTTGCTGTGTCGTTGCTGTAATTTCGTTCATTCGCTGCGCCAGCATCGTCGATTGCTCCATCAGGCTGTTCGTAGAGGCATTGGCCTTCAACGTCTGTTCGGATGCACGCTTTGTGTTGGACTCCGACAGGATCATCGCCTCGCCAGTCATCTGCAGCGCCGCATTACTGCGTGCAACCGACTGATTGCCTTGCTCGACATACTGATAGGCTGCTGCGATGCTATGATGAATGGAATTAAGCAGCTCGCTAATTTGCTCAACTGAGCTGCGCGTATGCTCCGCAAGCTTGCTTACCTCTCCTGATACAACTGCAAAGCCGCGGCCATGCTCCCCTGCACGAGCGGCCTCTATTGCGGCATTCAAAGCCAGTAAATGAATTTGCGAGGCAATATCGTTAATGGTCGTTGCAATCTCGCTGACATGCTCATTATTTTGCTTTAAACGCTCCATTTCCTGCAGTGCTTGATGCGTAGACTGCTGAAGCTGCTGCATTTCCTCGCTCATATTTTGCAGCTGCTCGACATTGCGCTCGCTAAGCTCGGCGTTATCTAATGCGATCGTTTCCAGCGTCTGTACGCTTTCCGACATATCCTTCACGCTGCTGCTCATCGTTTGCGTAGAATCATTAATCGCAACAATATGATTGGTCTGCTGCTCGAATGCTACAGCCATTTCATTAAAGGTCGAGGTCACTTCATGAGAAATGCCCGTTGCCGCATGCACCTGCTCCTTTTGCTTGGAGCTGAACTCATTGAGCACCAGTATCGACTGCTGCAGCTTGTCGATCATTTCGTCCGACAGCTGCTTGGCCGCAACTGCCTCCTGCTGCTTTGCTTGAATATCTCGCTGCAGGCGCCCTGCATAGTAAGCAGAAACGCTTAAAGCAACTGTTGCAAACAGCAGGTAGAGATAAAGATACGTAATGGAATCGTACGGGAAAATACGTTGCTGGATCGTTTCATCCATGTACAGATACGTAGTCATCGCTGCACCAAGTACGCCTGTCAGTACAATCGGACGATAATCGGAATATAACGCTACAATCGCAATATTTACATAGACCAAAAAGTATGTACTCGTAACCGGCTCAGGATCAGATACCATCAGTACCGTTGCGATACTCGTCAAGCCAAATGGCACTACATATTTTACGTAAGGGCTTAGCTTGGCAATGAACGTCATTAGCGTTGCCGCACCTGTAAATAAGCCTCCTACAACAATTAGTATCAAAATTAAATGCCAAGGAAGACCTATTCCAATATCTATAACGACTCCCAAGGCTAGCAAACCCCAAATGATCCACATCAGCAATCGATTGCGTTTATCCAGCTCGGTTAATGCTTTTTTCATTGATGTTCCGCCTTTTTGTTTATTTTGTGCTCGCCGCTGTAGCAAATTTTTTATACCAGGTGAATTGCTCAGGATGTTCGTTAATATAGCCGACATCCATCACTGCTGGAACGACGTAATCTCCTTTATAAAACGTTTTTTCTCCTAGCTTCTGCATCGGCACCTTGTATAAAATGCGCAGGGCTCTCATAAATACAGGCTCAAGCAAGGAAACCATACAAGTGAGGTTGAACTTTGCCGCGCTTGCGCATATCGAGGAAAGCACGTCATCCGTATAGGTGCCCTTGCCGCGATAAGAGCTTAGCAGCGCTATTTTATCACTTTCTCCAACCTTGCCCTGCGCCTGCAGCACCCATGGATGCAAAGCAAAGGGCGCCACCTCGTTAATGCTGCTGCGGCTGTCCTCGTAATATGGCTTTAGCTCAGAGGTTCCAACAGCCTCTCCTTTCTCAGTAAAAATAATGTTTCTCTCCAATGCATTCTCACTAAACTCCAGCTCATATCCATGCTCGCGCCACACTGTTGTCCAAATCCCATTAAATAGAGCCAATTCCACTTCATTTTCAACTGATTTGTACATATAAGCTGTGTTCACACTCCTACCAATCACCTAATTAAATGGTAATTTTTATTATAATTATGTATGATTTGACCCATTTAATAAAAGAGACTGATGTCCTATTTTCATAATTATTTTCATAAACTAAGAACATTTTACTAGTTGACGTGTTAATATACTGTAAAAAACAATTGAAAATTAAATAAAATGACCTATAAATCACCGGCATTGCATTATTATCACTTGAGTAGTAAAATGATAAAAACGAACTCGTTAAACGACGCTTGCTGCCGCAGGTGGAATTGGGGTGATTTTATGAAAAACAATACACTCGGCTCCTTAACCTGGACTCGCTTGATGCGCTTTAGCAACCTAAGCAATCAGCTGTCCAACGAGTTTTTGAAGCGCTTCGAGCTTACTACTGCTCAATTTGATGTGCTGGCGCAAATTTATTATTATCAGCCGCTTACCCAGTCTGAGCTGGCAGAAAAAATATTAGTGACGCAAGGCGGTATTTCGCGCATGCTCGCTCGTCTCGAGCAGGATGGTTACATCGTTCGCAAGCAGGAATGGAAAACGAAAACGATTATGCTCAGTGAAAAAGGCCGCATTGCGATCGAACGAGCCTTGCCCGCTCAAACCGCATTTCAATCGTCTCTGTTTGACAATGCTCTTAGTAGGGAGGAGTTAAAAGAGTTATACCGTCTACTCACCAAGCTTCATAGAGGTAGTTCAAAAATCCGACTTTGATGACGATGCACCGCTTCGCAGCGGATTCGACGGCGAATATGTCACGCTACCGACGGCTCCGGTGCTCACGTAGCTTGTGCCTACGCTGCGCTCCTCGCCTTCTAGTATCGTGCCATCTTCTTGGTCCTGAAAGCCGAATTTTTGAACCTTTATTGGAAGGGGTAGTTTAAAAGCTGGACTTTGATGACGATGCGATTTCTCTGTAGCATAGTCGGCAGCGAAGCTTGAACGCTAGCGAAAACTGCGGTGCTCACGTAGCTCTGCTCTACGCTGCGCTCCTCGCCTTTTAGTACCTCTTCTTGGTCCTGAAAGCCCTGCTTTTAAACCTTTATTGGAAGGGGTAGTTCAAAAGCTGGACTTTGATGACGATGCCTAGCTCTGGAGCGTATTCGACGGCGGTGCGATTGCTTTGTAGGTTACGCCTTTTTTTAGGTTGTCACTTGACTAGTTAATTGATGTTGATTGATGTTTATTATGAGATAGAGAGGATGAGGTTTATGCCACAGCTTTTGGGTCATCATCATACTTCGATGTTTACTAAGAATGCGAAGCAAAATAAGCAATTTTATACTGAGGTGCTGGGATTGAGGCTAGTGAAGAAAACTGTTAATCAGGACAGCCCTGATATGTACCATTTATTTTATGGTGATGAGGTGGGCAACCCTGGAACAGAGCTTACGTTTTTTGAAATCCAGAATGCCGGCCATACTGTCAAAGGGACTAATTCTATTCACTTGATCAGTCTGCTGGTGCCGAGCAAGAATAGCCTCACCTATTGGGAGCAGCGTTTGACCGCTCATAACATTGAGCATAGCGGGTTAAGCCGCTATGGCGCTTACGATGCTTTATATTTTGAAGATCCGGACCAGCTTTCGCTCGTGCTGCTGAGCAATGAAGGACTTAACGTGCCGCAGCGCTGGCAGCCATGGGGAGACGCTCCAGTCCCTCAGGAGCATGCGATTTTAGGGATGGGGCCAATCGGAATTAAGGTTAGACAGATGGAAGCTACGGTAAAGCTGCTAACGGACACATTTGGCTATACCATTAAACAACAAAGTGCGCAGGAGACGACGCTGCAGGCTGTTGCAGGCGAACATTGGGGAGAAATTGTAGTAAGCGAGGAGCATGGCTCGCGGCAACGGGCTGGCAGAGGCAGCGTGCATCATTTAGCGCTAACTGTCGCTGACAAGAAGGAGCTGGAGCATTGGAATGATGTGCTGCAGCAGCAAGGCTATAAAACGACAGGCATCATTGAACGTTTTTACTTTACGAGCCTATACTTTCATGATCGCAATGGCATTCTGTTTGAGCTGGCAACAGACGGACCGGGCTTTACGATTGACGCTGAGCCTGCCGAGCTGGGGCAAAGACTCGATCTGCCGCCATTTTTAGAGGTTAATCGAGCCGCGATTGAACACAGGCTTCAGCCGCTTGATTGAAGCTTGATTAACAATTGAAGCACATTACAGCGAGGAGGAAGCACCATGACAGACAAAGAAACTGAGGTTGAAGCTGGTCGCAGCATCGTTGATATGAGCAAAGGCATGCAGTTTGGCTTGTATTCGCTTGGCGACCATATGGTACATTCCATGCTCGGCGCTCCAATTTCCGCTGAGCAGCGGATCGGGCAACTAATTGAAGCGAGCAAGCTGGCTGAAGATGCGGGGCTGGACGTTTTTGCCATCGGAGAAAGCCATCAGCTCTACTTTACATCGCAGGCGCATACTGTTATTCTCGGGGCTATTGCCCAAGCTACTTCAAAAATCAAGCTCTCAAGCTCGGCAACCGTGCTTGGCGTTCATGATCCAGTAAGAATTTACGAGGATTTCGCCACCCTGGACTTAATTTCGCACGGGCGAGCAGAAATTGTTGCTGGACGCGGCTCACGGATCGGGGCACATGAGCTGTTTGGCTATGATTTGGAGCAATACGAGGAGCTATTCGAGGAAAAGCTGGAGCTGCTGCTGAAAATCAATGAGGCAAGCGGTCCGATCAGCTGGGCTGGCCAATTCCGCGCCCCGATGCGCCGCGCACAAATATTGCCTCAGCCGAAGCATGGACGACTGCCAATTTGGCGGGCGGTAGGCGGTCCCCCAGCCAGCGCAATTAAAGCAGGCAGTGCAGGTGTGCCGATGATGCTGACCACGCTTGGCGGCCCTGCTATCCGCTTTAAGGAAGCGGTTGATGAGTACCGCAAAGCAGCAGCCGAGCATGGTCATCAGCCCGAGCAGCTGCCGCTTGCTACAGCAAGCTTGTTTTACACGGCTGAAACAACGGAAGCAGCGGTACGGGAATACTATCCATATCTAAATGCAGGCTTTACAGCAATTCGCCGCTCGGGCTATCCGAAGCAGCAATTCGATGAAGCAGTCGATCCGCATGATGCGCTTATGATCGGCAGCCCGCAATTAATTATAGAAAAGCTGCTGTACCAGTATGAGCTGTACGGACAGCAGCGATTTATGGCCCAAATCGATTTTGGCGGCGTTCCCTTCGAAAAAGTAATGAAAAACATCGAGCTTATCGGGCGCGATATTGTACCCGCACTTAAAAAGTATACGAAGCAAGCGTGAGTCGATTGTGCTTGTCCAGAACATCGGTTCATGCTTGAGGCTATATAGCAATATGGAGCAAAGCAATCCCTATAGTCACATTCGTTTTAGGGTAGCTTTGCTCCTTCGCTATTGCACGCGTATCTCCCCAACAGCGTTTTCATATTTGACTGTTTCAGGATCAATGTATTGATTGATTCGCTTTATTTTATTTTCATCCATATCTCTGACGTAAACAACTACTTTATTTTTTTCATCATCAAGTGATAGTTGTACAATATCTAGTTCAAGCATCCTGCCTTCAAGTTTCGAGATGGTTTCCTCCAATTTTTTAATTGAGTGTTGAACCTGATGATATTGGATCCCATCCTGTTGAATGAGCGCTTGAATTGTATCGACATTGCCAGTTAAATTTATATTTAATTCCCCATTACTATCAATAAACACTCCGCCGTAACTATCTTCCAAATTATGCATCTTGAGCTTAGCTTCAACAATAGCATATTGTTGCAAAGCATCTGCTTGTAGTTGTTCAATTGAACTCATTTTAGGAATTTCAAGCTTACTTTCAGCTGATGAATTTACAGTTAAAGCAAGCGGAGCTATTAATGCGGCAGCTAAAAGTGATACATATAAGCGTCTCATTCAACATCTCTCCTCTTAAACAGCCTGTCCGGTAAAGCCAGCCTGTTAATACTGTACTCTAGCTTGACCTAACGGCCGCCAAGCTCAAGCTGAATCAGCTGCTTCGGATAGCTCGTCAGCACCTTGGCGCTGCCATCGGCTGCTATATATACATCATCCTCAATCCGTACACCGCCCAGCGTTGGATGGTAAATGCCCGGCTCTATCGTATAAAGCACGCCCGGCTGGAGCAGCGCCGTATTGCCTGCGGCTACGGATGGCGGTTCATGCACCTCCATGCCGAAGCCATGACCGAGACGATGCGTAAACCATTGACCGTATCCAGCCTCGGCAATGATGTCTCGTGCGATCCGGTCCAGCTCAGCAAAGCTTATACCAGCCTTGCTGGCTGCAATTGCTGCCTGATTGGCGGCCAGCACGGTATCATATAGCCGACGCTGCTCCTGCGTCGCCTCGCCGATGACAAAGGTACGCGTAATATCCGAGCAATAGCCATTCGCCTGCACACCGATATCGATTAGCAGGAAATGTCCCTGCTGCAGCTTTGCTGCTCCCGGTCTGCCATGCGGCAATGCCGATCTTGCACCGGTTAGCACAATCGTCTCAAAGGCAGGGCGGTCCGCGCCCAGCTTTCTCATCTGATATTCGATTTCAGCAGCCAGCTCCAGCTCCGTCATACCGACGGCAGCTACAGCCGCCGCATGTGCTACGACCTGCTCCACAATTTGCACAGCATGCTGCACCTTGGCGATTTCATGCTCGCTCTTGAACATCCTTAGCGCTACAATCCCATCCACTATATCAACAGCCTGCGGCTGCTGCAGCGCTTCGAGCAAGCGCTCATAACGCGCAGCGCTAATCGCGTTTTTCTCTAGCCCCAGGCGCTGCGGGCGCTGAACTGCTGCTTTCAGCACCTGAAGCGGATCCTCACCGTCCGCGATTGCAACAATCGCTTCTGTCTTTGCCGCCCCTGCCGCAGCTTGCTCATCAAGCCGCGGCACGAACAATATTTCCCGCTGCGAATTGGCCTCCATATAAAAGGCTAAGAAGCGTTCATGCGGCTCGCTGTAAAAATCAGTGAAGTAATAGATGCTTGCAGGCGAAGTAAGCAGTGCTGCTTCGATTTGATGCTGCATCATATACTGCTTCAGCTTCGTTTTGCGATCTTGCCATAGCATATCCACCAACATCCCTCCATTTCATGTCAGAACGGCTGCCCACAGCAGGCTACTTTATATAGACGTCGCTGACCAGCACATCCGCCAGCACCTGTGAAGGTATTGTAAACTCAACGATTCCCATATAGCCGGGCGCAACCTCATATTCATTAAATACGATGACCAGCTGCTGCTGAACATTAATGTAAAAGCTTTGATCCGCAGCGATTTGCTGGAACGCATCAGACATTACCTCTTCGCCCTTTTGCTCTACCCAGTAAACGAGCGAGTCATCCTGCTCCATCTGCGAAATCATCTGCTGCTTAATATTATCGCTTATTATCGCAATATAATCATCATTTTTAAATAAGCTTGGCAACGTAATCAGCCATTCATTCTGCTTGTCAATCGTGTCGAATTGATAGCTTTCTGCAGCGGAGCCAGCCGTTTCCACAACATAACGGGCAAGCGATAAAATTTGCTCATTATTCGTTTTAATTTCATAGCCGCTCTCAAGGCTGAAATGTCCACCTTCCACATCCTGCAGCCTTGTTTCAGCAACAAACTGCTCGTACAATGCCTTGCTCTCTTCGATATATTTGCTGTTAAGCGAGGCTTGCAGCTCCTTGTTATTCATATTTTCCAGCGATGGAACCTCGATATTGGCCGAGTAACCTCCCTCTTCCAGCTTATATGAAGTAAAGGTTACGACATTGACGACCTGGCCGAGCACCGGAATTTGCTCCATAGCTCTTGCCAAAGCCGGACTAGCGTTCACACTGCCAACGAATAGCAGCACAGCGGCAGCAGCTCCGATCGCCGACCTTCTTACAACAGATCTGCCTTTATTCTGTTTCAAGGCTTGTCTGACGACAAAATCCAGCTCGTCAGGTACAGGAATATGATGATACTCTTTCTTCAATTCTTCCAGCTTTTTGTCCATTAAAAATGACCTCCCATATAAGTTGCTTCCTTCATCAGCTCGCGCAATAAATTGAGCGCGCGATACAATCTCGTTTTTGCTGTGTTTTCACTAATATCGAGCACCTCGGCTACTTCCCGCAGCGTTAAATCCTCGAAATACTTGAGTACAATTACAATTCGATATTTGGGAGACAGCTGCTGCAGCACCTGCTCCAGGTCGACATTTTTATAGCTGTCATTACTGCTTGGCGCCATACCCTCCAGCGTTGCTTGATCAATTAACACTTCCCGCTTTTGCTTGCGCAGCTTGTCTATCGCTGTATTAATCAAAATTCGGATATACCAGTTTCGCAAATTCGCTTCCTTCTCAAGCCGATGCACTCCGCGCAGCGCCTTATGAATAGAATCCTGGACAACATCAAGCGCATCCTGCTGATTTTTCACATAGCTATATGCCAAGCGGTAAAAATGCTCCTTATCCTGCACGATTAATTGAGCCAATGCTTCCTCCCGCTCCTTGCGCTTCAATTCAAGACACCCCCTAACCCTTTGCAGTTCACTTCTCGATGCACTGTCTCTTATTGAAATGCACATTTTGAAGCGTTGGCCGACCTCGATCAGCCTTATGTATATACAACGTTCGGCAGCCGCAAAATAGTTTTACAGCAGCTCTGGAGAAAGGGATTATCCAAAAAGTCCATTTTAAATAAAAAGCAAACTCCGAGAAGGCTGTATGAATAGCGTTCTCAAAGTTTGCTTTTTTCTTACCCTTTCACCGAGCCAATCATTACACCTTTGTCAAAATACTTTTGAATAAACGGGTAGACAAGCAATATCGGCAAGGTGGAAATAATGATCACACCGTACTTGATCTGATCGGCATAACGTTGGGCGTAGCCGCCTGCACTGCCGCCTGTGCCTGCTCCTCCGGAAAACACTTGGTTGGAGAGCAATATATCACGCAGTACAATTTGCAACGGCTGGAGCTCATTGCTGCGAATATAAATTAAGCCTGTGAAAAAATCGTTCCAATGACCGACTAAATAATATAAGCCAATGACAGAAATCATCGCTTTCGATAGCGGCAGCGCGACCTTCATGAAATAGGTGAAATGCGAGCAGCCATCCATTGCCGCAGCTTCATACAACTCTTTCGGCAAGGAGCTTTCAAAAAACGTGCGGGCAATAATGAGATAAAACACGTTTACACAGAACGGAATGATAAATACCCACACGGTATTGATGAGATGAAGGTCCTTCATCAGCAAGTAAGTCGGAATTAAGCCGCCATTAAAGAACATTGTAAAGATGAAGGCAAACATGATGAACTTGCCCGCTTTAAAATCTTTGCGCGACAGTACGTATGCAGCAGGCAACGTAACGAGCAAGTTAACAAGTGTGCCGGCAATCGTGTAAAAGATCGTATTGCGATATCCCGTCCAGATGCGCTCATCCTTAAAAATTTCCGTGTAGCCGAAAAAGCTTACGCCTTTAGGAAACAACAGCACCTTGCCAGTCGAAACTAGCACGGAATCACTGATCGACGCAATAATGATAAAGTAGAGCGGATAGGCGATCAGCAAAAAGATAGCGATGCAGAATAGGCCGAGCGCAATCGAGAAGCCAAGCTCAGTCGGAGATTTTCCTTTTATGCTCATCGAACAGTTCCTTTCTTGGCCCGATCATAATAGATTAATACAAACTTGTATCGGACATTTTTCTTGATATAGCGTTCATGCTAATTAGAAATATGAAATTAATAATGGTATTGAATAAGCCAATCGCCGAAGCATAGCTGAATTGACTGGAAACAATCCCTATTTTATACACATAGGTGGCAATTACCTCTGATACAGGCAAATTCAATGAGTTTTGCATCAAGAAGATTTTTTCAAAGCCTGTGCTTAAAATATTGCCCATACTTAAAATGAACAGAATGATAATCGTCGGCTTGAGCGCTGGCAGATCAATATAGCGCACCATTTGCATGCGGCTTGCTCCATCCATTTTGGCCGAGTCATAAAGCTGCGGATCGACAGTGGACAGTGCAGCCAAATAGATAATGCTATTCCAGCCGCAATGCTGCCAAATATCCGATAGTACATAGACAGGTATAAATGTATTCGTCGAAGCCAGCAAATTAATATGTCCCAAGCCAATCGCCTTCATGAAATGTCCAACTATGCCTGTTTCGGAGGACAACAAAACGTTCAGCATGCCGACCAGCACGATAATCGAAATAAAATGCGGCAAGTAAACGGTCGTTTGCATGAATTGCTTCATACGTTTCACACGAATTTGATTGAGCATCAGCGCTAATATAATGGGAGCTGGAAAGCCAAGTACAATAGTTGCCAGGCTAATGAAAAATGTATTCGTCATCAAGCTGGAAAATTGGTAGCTGTCAATAAATTGCTTAAAGTAGTGCAAGCCTTGAAATTCTCCGCCGGTCAAGCCTTTGCTGAAATCATAGTCGCGAAATGCCAACTGAATCCCATACATCGGTATATAATTAAAAACAAAGATAGCGATAATGGCTGGCAGCACCATAAGCCACAACTGATAGTCGCGGACAAATGATTTTTTCACCATGGCCTGCTTCATATGCATCCTCCCTCAAATAAAACGATACATGTAATCTGTTCATGCCTTGATTATTTGTTCTTTTTATATTCTTCAAAATAACGCTGCATAATTTCCAGATTTTGCGGCAAGCCAGCTTTCTCAGTCTCTTTCACAAAGCTATCCCATTCCTGTTCAATGCCGCCCGATGTTACCCATTTTGCAAAGTTTGTATCGGCAAGATTCATCAGGTTCGTATTGTTAAGGCTCATCGTGTTATTATCCTGACTGGAGTATTTAATGAATACACTTGGGAAGATATCTTCCTCAGGGTTAATATTGCTTAATGCAGGCTTTAACACTTCGGAATGCGCGAGCACTTCCTGCATATCTGTACCTAGCGTCAGCTTGATATCGTCAGAAATATAGAACGCGCCGTTATCTGCCCAAGTAGATGTCCATTTCCAAGTGCCAGGGTCCATCTGTGGATCTTCTGGTGGCAGTACAGTATAGGTATCATCATCGTTTTTGGCAATGTTGGGGCCAATTGAACCGAACAACGCCTGAATTCCAACTTCAGGATCGTATAACTCATTAATAAAGCGCATTGCAGCTTCTTTATTTTTCGATTTTGCTGACATTACAATTGCATTTGCACTGTAGTTGAGCGTATAGAAGTCATAGCTCCAAGAAACATCGCCTGTATAAGAGGCATTCCATTTTAGAGGAGCCATAGATGTGTACTGTGGCGCCAATTGCTCGCCAAAGCGATCAGATGCGACCCACCCCCAAGTAAAGCCAACCTTTGCATAATCGCCTTCACCGCGAGCAATCGATTGGAATTTCGTGTAGTCGTGGGTAAATACCTCGGTATTAATCAAACCAGCTGCGTACAGTTTATGAAGGAACATGACGAGTTCCTTGAAGCGGTCATCAACCAAAAAGTTTTTCACTTGACCATCCTCTATAAAGTAGCCCTGCCCGCTTATGTCGGAAGAAAGGTTGATGCCCGTGCCGCCCAGCATAACCGCAGGGTTAAAATAGCCGCCGATACCGCCAGGCCAATCAACAGGAATTTCATCATTGGGATCGCCATTACCGTTCGCATCCTGCTCCTTGAACGCCAACAGCACATCGTACAGCTCATCCCAATTTGTTGGCATTTGCAAGCCTAAATGATCAAGCCATGTTTGATTAATATATTGACGATTGACGGACTCCGGCCAGAAGCGCTGGTATTTAGGCAGTCCGAGAATACGACCATCGGTTTGTGTCGAAGTGATTTTCGTGGCAGGATTGTCGTTGAACATTTTCTGTACATTTGGAGCCTGGTCAAGCAATTCATTTAAGTCTTGAAATAACCCATTAAACTGCGCAAAGTCAGCATCCGTTATAACAGTAGGACCAACGAATAAATCGGGAATATCGCCGCTCGCCAGCATCGGGCCTTTTTTCTGATCCCAGTCGGCCGTTATCTCTTGCCATTCAATATCAACATTTGCTTTCTCTTCGATCTCTTGCAGCCACTCCATTTCAGCTAGCGGCTTGGTCAAAGGGTGCTTGAGCATAATTGCCGTAAGCTTTACCTTTTTGCCCGCAGAACCATCAGTCTCTGCTTGCTTGCCATCGCTGCTTCCATTGTTTGAATTGCTGCATGCTGCCATAACGGTCATCACTAATGCCAACGTGAGAAAAACAGAAAGCCATTTTTTCATTTTCCTTGCCCCCTCATTATTTTTGCCAACGCAAGTCTTGCGAGTGTGCAAGTTGTCGCCGGCGGTATTAGTGTAGACCACGTTTTCCCAAGCCGTAAACGAGCAAGAATTGAGTCATCAACAAAATTTGAAAGCGATTTAATTAAAGCGTTTTCAATAAGCCTCGGCATAGCATTGAGGGGTTGCATTTGAAATTTTGCAGATCCATATAATTTTTGTGGATTCTAAAGCACAGGCGTCGCATCGCCTGGCAGCTCTATTAGCGGTGCTGCTTTGACTGGTCGCGGTACTGACCAGGAGTCATGCCCACTATTTTCTTAAATGAGCGGATAAAGCTCGAAGAATTCATAAACCCAACTTGCATTGCAATATTTTCGATGGAATCTTGGCTGTGACGAATCAACAGCATCGATTGCTGAATACGCAGACCATCAATGTACTCTTTGAAATTTTGACCCATTGTCTTCTTGAAATGATAGCTGAAGTTTGAAGGCGACATCTGAAATTGGTCCGCCATAAATTGCAACGAAAGATTAGGGTCAGCCCAATACTGTTCGATAATAGCCATGATCTGTTCGGAAGGTGTTCGCCGCGCAGCAGAAGTCATCACTTCAGACAGCAGCTCGCAAAGTTTGCTCGCAGTATCACTCATAATGGCAAGCATTTGGTCAAGCGTATAGCGGCGTTGAAATACAAATTCTATACTGCTTAGTATGGAATCATTATCCTGCTGAAACCGTTCTAACGCATGGAATAGAATGCTCATTGTATTCCAATATAACGACTGTACGATGTGAGCTGAAATCCCTTCGCTGCTCATGTAGCCCTGAATTCGCTGAATAATGAGCGGGATATTCTCAATATCATTTTTCAGCGTTGCCAGTTCTAATGATTGCACAAGCTCTGATTGATAGGAGACAAGGCCACTTGAAGTTTGCATGCCGTCCGCATAGCCTGCCAAAATCGTTGCATGCTGAAAGCGAATTTGATCGAGGCAGCGTGCAGCCTGCAAGTATGCGATATAAATGCTTTTAATATCGGCAAGCTCACGCTCCTTACTAAATCCGATCAGACAACGCTGATTCAATTGCTGCTGAATTTGCCGCTGCAATGATGCCAGCAACGCTTCATTATTCCCTTGTTCCTCATGGCATAATACAATAATAATTTCGCGCTTATTGTGGCTCTTCATAATATAGCTGACAAGAGGCTCCTGCCGCTTGTCGAAGTAAATCTTGCTAAAGGTCAGAAACAATTCGCTATTAGCATCCGCTTCAATCAGCATCGCCGCTACTGTCAAATATTGATAAGGAAAGCTAATTTGATAATCGTCAGCCTCCTGTGCAAATTGCTCCCAGCTTTCGTAGTTGCCCAACAGCAAATCAAACAGCAGCTGATCGCGAATAATCGGCTTGGTCTGCATTAACTGCTCGTCCAGATTGGCTTTAGTAGCGGAAAGCTGGTTTAAAGCATAATCAATTGTGTCGATTTCATTGAGTTTATGTTTGGAATCCGGCTCATCAAACAGCTGGGAAGCAACATCGACAAGCCGTTTGATCGGATGGTAGTTGGATCGCATCGAAAAGTAAATGACAATAGAGGTAGTGACAATAACAATGACAAGCAGCAGAAGTGTGCTTTTTTGCAGACTTCGAATATCGCCGACCGTTTCCGAGATCGGTACTAACCGAATATAGTGCCACCCGTTTGTACGCGAAATGCTTTTGGAAACTAAATATGTTTCGTTCTCAATCATGATTTCGCGGTTAGCGCCCGCCGAAAAATCTTGTTGCAGAAAATGTAAAAAAGCTGCTTGTGTATTGATTTGCTCACAACCAAGCGTTGCCACAAGGCAGGATTTGTCTTCATTAGTAATAATAAAAATACCATTCGACTCATCATTGTCTGTCTGCATCATATTGAGAATGGTATCTTCTTTAACTAATATAAGTAGGGAGCCTGGAGAATTTTCTCCACCTAAAGGCAATGGAAGAATAAAGCTCAGAATATTAAAAGTATGTCCACCCGGCACAACAACTGGCTCTACTGGACGAATAATTGGCGCAGTTAAAGCTGCTAAATCTTGCTCTATTTCTTCTACTGGCCAATCCTTATAGACATAACCGACTCCTTTTATACCGAAGTCATCAATTGTGTATGCGCTTCCTTTATTGCTAAAAAAATAATTGGCATCCTTGAGATAAAACAATGTGTTTTCGATGAAAGCGTTGGTAATGTTATACTTTCTCATTTCATTGATAATAACAATTTTTTGATAAGGGTCTTCTGAAATCATGTACGGTTTGATCTCTTGATTTTGCATAATTTCGGCAGGCAGGTTGTACACATATTTTGTAAATATGTCCATCGAGTTCATCAATTGCTCTGTTGTATGGTCGTTCCAGGCGCTTAATTTATCTTTGACAGCTGTCATTGTGTAAGGGTAATAGAACGCAAGCATAATTACGATTGGAAATATAAATATGAGCACATAGGATAGAAGAAATTTATAGAGCAGCGGTTTGTTTTTTATATTCATGCACACATTCTCCATGTCATATCAAAAATATATTGCTAAATAAATGGCAATATGAAAAACGTGATGGAATGTCTGGCAATATGCAGTCTTTATTATAGCATAAGTTGATAGAACGGTTATTGATTAACTATACCGTTAATCATGAGGCATGTTTAAACAAAAAAACTCTGCCAGCAGCTCGCATAGCCTGCAACAGGCTGCACGACTATTTCTGCTGACAGAGCTTTCAATTCTCATTACTCCGTCCATATTTCAATGGCGCTTATGCTCCAGCTTCAACTCCTCATGCAAAAGCGTCTGCTTCCACTTCGTATATAGCTGCCAAACCTCACCGCTCTCGATCAACGGCTTGCAAATGTACAAGCCTTGCTCAATCGAATCGACAACACCGGCAAGCGTTAAGCGAGCCGCGCTATTCAACAGCACCTGATTGGCAAATGCGATATGCCCGCCTCCCTGCAGCACCTCTTCCGTTACGCGCAGCTGTTCGTGCGCCGTCCATTCGATATCCTCTGGCACCGGAGTCTCCAGACCATACAGCTCAGGATCTACGACGCGCAGCTCGCTATGCTCGCCATCTACGACATAGGTACGGGTTGGACGGTCAATGAACATATCCTCCGACCCTTCCATGCCCTGCACAATTAGCGCTCGCTTATAGCCCAAATGCTGCATCAGCTCGCTCATGCGATTAAAGACCGTATTATGAAAGACGCCAAACACAAGATACGGTGAGCAGCTATAGTCAATCAGCTTTTCCACCGTGTTCAAAATGGTGCGCATGTCGAGATCCTCGCGAATATCGCGCAGCGCAGCCAGCGGCGGACACCAGCTTTCCGCTGGCACATACAACACGCCCGTTTCGCGAGCCAGCTCAATCGAGCGCTGCTGTGTCACATGCTGCAAATCAGCTCCCATCGCCTCGATTATGTCATGTAAAGTAACACCGCGCTTGGGCGGCAAGGTTGCCGAGCCATGCAGCGTAACCGGCAATCCGGCCGCCGCTAATACAAACGCCGTTGCAAAGGAAGCGTAAAACGACTTTTTCCTGCCGTCATAAGGGCCGCTGCAATCGATTCCTTGCTGTATCGGGGCGCGGTAGGCAAGGCTGCGGCATACGTCAACGAAGGCTTGCAGCTCGGCTACACTTTCCATTTTAATGCGCTCGGCAATAAAGAAGGCTCCGATCTGCGCTGGCGCCGCCTTGCGGTTCAATATCCACTGAGCCGCCTCCAGTGCTTCCTCGTACGTCAAGTCGCGCGCGCCACGCTTGCCGCGCCCAACCTCCTTCAATAGCTTAATAAACATGATGCGACCTCCTTCTGTTATTTCTCCAGCAGCTGGTATACTTTGACGATGGAAGCTGCAACATCGACCAGCCGTTTGCGCTCATTCATCGCCTGCTTGCGCAGCATATCGTACGCTTCTGCTTCAGAAATTTTCTTCGTTTTGCATAAAATGCCCTTCGCTATATCAATCCATTTGCGCTCCTCGATCTTTTCCTCGAGCATTTTGCGCTCAGTCAGCCATTGCTGGCGTTCAAAGCATTGCTTGGTCGCAAAGTACAACGCCCAGTGCAGCTCCTGCTCATTCATCGCCGGTGTAATCAACCCATCCATAAACAGATCGCTATCGCAAAACGCCTTGGAAAGCTCACATGTATGCTCGCTGCACCACCAAAGCAACGGAAGCCGCTTCCACTGCATAAGCTGATGTCCCCATTTCCTCGACTCCTCCAAGGACAAATTGAGCAATATAACGTCGGTATCCTCGATTTTTTGCTTGGCCTGGCTCTTGCTTTCCGCATGGGTTACAAGATAGCCGGCCCTTTCCAGCACATCAATCGGCAAAATAGCCTCGGACGCACGAATTGATTCTAATTTGAACGTTATGCCAGAAATCAATAATATCGAGCGCATACGTAAGCCCTCTCCCCTCTTAACGAACACGCATCATCCATTTCCTGCGTTCTCTCCTTGTTTATGTCAATATATATAACATATATCTATTTGTCTTGTCGATATCCAGAAGATTAAAATTTTATACGTTAGATATATTTACATGAAAATAAGTTTGTAGTATAGTTTATGTAAATCAAATTAACAAGTCGAATACAATGGCGTATTCTAATAATGGCAATGAAGCCTGTTTCGTAAGCAAGAGCTGATCGCACTCTTATGTGTGGCAAGCTTGCTATGCGAAGCAGGCTTTTTTAGGTCATATCCAGCTTTCACCCCCAAGCATCAGTTTCAACTGAAAGTCTCGCAATATGGAAAGGAGAGAGAATGATGGGAGAGAAGGAAAAATTAATATTGATCGGCAATGGTATGGCAGGTGTACGTACCATTGAGCACCTGCTTAAGCTAGCTCCTGACAAATACGAGATTACGATAATTGGCGAGGAGCCTCATCCTAATTATAACCGCATTATGCTGTCTTCGGTTCTGGCAGGCGGAGCCAATATGCAGGATATTATTGTAAACGACTGGGATTGGTACAAGGACAACGGAATTCAGCTTGTGACCGGGCAAAAGGTGACGAAGCTGGATACAAAGCTTTGTACGGTTACGACGCATACCGGAGCGCAGTACCAGTATGACCGCGTTATTTTGGCTACTGGCTCCAATCCGTTTATGCTGCCGATTCCTGGCGCGGATAAGGAAGGCGTAATTGCGTTCCGCGACATTCGCGATTGCGAAACGATGATGGAAACGTCAAAAACATATAAGAAGGCCGCCGTCATCGGCGGCGGGCTGCTCGGACTGGAAGCGGCGCGAGGACTGCTCCATCTCGGCATGGAGGCTACGGTCATTCATATTAACGACTACTTGATGGAAAGACAGCTGGATGAGCCTGCGGCACGCATGCTGCAGCGCGAGCTGGAATCACAGGGCATGAAGTTTTTGCTGAACAAGCAATCCGCATCTATTACCGGGCGCGGCCGAGTAAAGGCGCTGCAATTTGCTGATGGCAGTGAGCTCAAAACCGATCTGATCGTAATGGCTGTCGGTATCCGGCC
The DNA here is from genome assembly GCF_018403185.1 of Paenibacillus montaniterrae. Lineage (GTDB taxonomy): Bacteria > Bacillota > Bacilli > Paenibacillales > Paenibacillaceae > Pristimantibacillus > Pristimantibacillus montaniterrae. The sequence continues at coordinate 70,331 of NZ_BOSE01000009.1, read as the reverse complement.
CAATACCGAGCTGGCCAAAAGCTCAGGAATTGAGGTTAACCGCGGCGTAGTGGTCAATGATTATATGGAAACAAGCGTGGCAAATGTTTATGCAGTCGGCGAATGCGCGGAACATCGCGGCATCGCATATGGACTGGTTGCCCCGCTATACGAGCAAGGAGCAGTGCTTGCCAAGCGCTTGGCTGGCGTCGAAACGGCTGGCTATGCGGGCTCGGTTACTTCAACGAAGCTGAAGGTGTCAGGCGTCGACGTCTTCTCCGCAGGCAACTTTACAGAAACGGCTAGCACGAAGGCGCTACGCATCCAAGACGACCTTGGAGGCACCTACAAAAAAATCGTGATCGAAAACGGCAAGCTGGTTGGCGCTGTATTATTCGGCGATACAACAGACGGCACTGAGTTGTTTTCCCTCATTAAAAAAGGCGAAAACGTTGAAGGCAGAGAAAAGGAGCTGCTGCTTGGCATATCGCTCGATCAACTAGGCGGCGGCAATCCGCTCGCCAAATACGAAGCAATGCCGGATGATGAAATCGTATGCGGCTGTAACGGCGTATCGAAGGCGACAATTGTCGAGGCGATTCAAACAAAGGACTGCAACAGCGTGGCAAGCATTAAGGCATGCACGAAAGCGTCAGGCTCCTGCGGCGGCTGCAAGCCGATCGTCGAAGGCTTGCTGAAGGTCTATGCCGGTGATGCGGCAGCCGAGCCGGTCAAGGAAGGCATCTGCGGCTGTACGACACTTACTCGCGATGAAATCGTGGCGGAAATTCAGCGAATGCGGCTGCTAACCGTCAAGGAAGTAATGAATGTGCTTGGCTGGAATGAGCCGGAAGGCTGCTCCAAATGCCGCCCTTCTCTCAACTACTATATCGGCATGCTGTTCCCTGAGGAATATGTTGACGAGAAGGAATCGCGCATTACGAATGAACGCTTCCACGCCAATATTCAGAAGGATGGCACCTTCTCCGTCGTTCCGCGTGTATATGGCGGTGTTACTACGCCTTCAGATTTGAAGAAAATTGCCGAGGTGGCCGAAAAATTCGAGGTGCCAATGGTGAAATTCACTGGCGGCCAGCGGCTTGATCTGCTCGGCGTTAAAAAAGAGGATCTGCCTAAAATATGGGAAGAGCTCGACATGCCGTCCGGCCATGCGTATGGCAAAACGCTGCGCACCGTTAAAACATGCGTCGGCTCGACATTTTGCCGTTTCGGCACGCAGGATTCCATTTCAATGGGCATTCGCATGGAGAAAGCCTTCGAGCGCCTTAACACCCCGGCCAAGGTCAAGCTTGCTGTATCAGGCTGTCCGCGCAACTGTGCCGAGGCTACCATTAAGGATCTTGGCGTAGTGGCAATTGATGGCGGCTGGGAAATTCATATCGCTGGCAATGGTGGTGTTAAAGTAAGAGCAACCGATTTGCTTTGCGTCGTCAAAACAGAGGATGAAGTGATGGAATGGTCATCAGCCTTCCTGCAATTGTATCGCGAGCACGCGGTCTGGAATGAGCGTACGTCGCAATGGATTGAGCGCGTCGGTCTCGACTTCATTAAAAAAGCGCTGGAAAACAAGGAAGATCGCTTGGCCTTGAAGCAACGCATCGAAAAAACATTAAGCTTAACGAACGACCCATGGAAGGAAATTATCGAAAACAAAGAGCTGCGCAAAAACTTTGAACAGCTTACAGGTCTGGAGCCAGCAACCAAATAATTAGGCTGGCGCATAGGTGATAAGCTGCATGAATAGGTTTAGGAGGTATGTCAATGGCGACTAAGGTGTTGGTTGGCAAATTATCAGATATAGACGTAAAAAGCTCACGCAAGCTGAAGGTGCAAAATATCGACATCGCACTCTTCCATCTATCGGACGGCAGTGTGCTTGCCTTGGAAAATAAATGTCCGCACAAAGGTGGGCTGCTGTCAGAAGGCATGGTATGCGGCGGCAAGGTGCATTGCCCGCTGCATGACTGGAAAATAGATTTGCATAGCGGCAAAGTACAGGAGCCGGATGAAGGCTGTGTGACAACCTTCGAGACAGAGGTCGACCAGCAAAGCGGGGATATTTATATTACGATCTAGCGCGACTTAAGACGCGCATCGCACGAAACAGAACTCGAATCGCTGAAGAAAAGAGTGGATAACTATGAGCAAAGCAATCAGTGCCGTTCACCTTAACCGTTCTACCTATGCGCTGCTGCCATTAGAAGCAAGCAGCAGCATGCAGAGCAAGGGCGTTATCGGCAGCGTAGCGATTATCGGCGCTGGACCAGGCGACCCCGAGCTGTTGACCGTGAAGGCTGTCCGCTTCATAGAAGCGGCAGATGTCATTATGTATGATCGGCTTGTCAGCAAGGAAATATTGCAGTATGCCAAGGCTGAGGCTGAGCTCATATATTGCGGCAAAGCGCCCGGCCAGCATGCCATGACGCAAGCGGATATTCATAAAGCGCTTATACACTACGCTTATCAAGGCAAAAGAGTGGTACGCCTCAAGGGCGGCGATCCGTTCATATTCGGCCGCGGCGGTGAGGAAGCGTTGGAGCTGGCGGCTGCCGGCATCGAATTTGAGATTATTCCCGGCATTACCTCAGCTATAGGCGCTGCCGCCTCAGCCTCTATTCCAATGACGCATCGCGGCACTGCCGCTTCCTTCGCCTGTGTAACTGGCAATCGCTGTCACGACAACCACAAGCCTGTGCGCTGGGACCTGCTCGCTCACAGCGTGGATACGCTCGCCATTTATATGGGCGTCAGCCAGTTGAGTGAGATCCAGGCCGAGCTGCTGCGAGCCGGCAAGCCAGCAGCTACGCCGATCGCCTTCGTCGAGCAAGGCACAACCGCCAAGCAGCGCATCGTAACTGGCGTGCTTGGCGAAATGAGCGAGCTCGCCGCAGCAAGCAAGCTGGTTAATCCTGCGCTCATTATTATCGGAGAAGTCGTGCGCATCCGCGAGCAGCTGCATGCGATTATGCTGCAGGCCTTAACGCTGCGCCAGATCGGTTAACATTTTCTTGAATTGTGAGCACACTGCAAGACCGTTAAAAGAAAAGCGTCCTGCTCTCGCTGTTGACAGCTTCTGCAAGCTGCCTGGCGATTAGCAGGACGTTTATTTATGAGATTCGCTTATTTCAGCTATCCGAATAAGATGCGCTAAGCTTCAGCTTACAGCCCTTCGCCGTTCAAATAATTAAAGAACGCTTCGTTCGTCCAGAACGTATAGCTTTCCACTTCTACCTCAGGATCGATTTCTGCAAAGCCAGCTGCAATTTTCTCAGTATCCTCAACGAGTGAGAAGGTTTGAACATAGAAATTGCCGTCTACAATTTTATTGTTGGCAATTTGCTTGAACTCTGTTACTTCATTCAAAGAGTAGAATAGCGGCTGCCACCAAGAGCCAGCAAGCAGACCTGTTTGATCGTCAGCATTTTTCTTTGCATACTGCACAATCAGTTCATTAAAGGCTTGCTTGTCAGCGGCATTGCTGAACTCAAGCTTCAAATCGTATTCCTTGGAATAATGAATATAATTTCCGTTGTCAGTCAGCACAGCCTTGTTGTTCTCGTCAACAGTCGGCTCGCCCCACTCTTTTCTGTGCACGAAAGCAGAGGTTTTCGGCTCAAGCTGCACTTTGGCGTCAATGCCCTCGCTGCGCAGCAAGCCGAGCAGCTGAATCGCATGCTGTACATTGGAATGACCGTATGTGATCGTTAGCGGCTCTACGAAATTAGCATCAAATCTTGCATCCTTCAAATTATATCCCGTTACAACCTCCTGCTTCAGAGCAGAGTCAACAAACTCCTGCAGCTCTGGAATTTGAATAATGTTGGAGGTTTCATAAGCGGTGTAAAACTTGCTGTAAATGTCAGCGTCGCTTACATGTCCGATATATTGCTTGTATGCTCCGTTAAAGCTAAGCACCTTGCCAAGCAATACGTTGACAAGCTCAGCAGATGCAGCGCCTTTTTTCGAAAGCTGCGCATAGTAGTCTTCTGGAATCAAGCCAGTATCTACAGCAGCCGCAAGCTCCTGAGCCGTAGCCTTATTGAAGGCGCCAGACGAAAGCCCCAGCTTCTGCAAAGCAGCCTCGACCTTTTCTTGCGGGTATGTAAAAGCAAGCTCCTGCAAATTAGAAGCGCGAAGCGCAATAAGTGCTGCTACCCAAGGCTTTAATGGCTCTTCTGCTCCAATAGCAGGACCAGACAAAATGCCTTTGCTGTACAGTGCCGCCGCACTAGCGTACAACGCATCATCGGCAGCCACATCTGTAAAGCTTACCTTTTCCTCCGGTGCTGCCAGGTTAAGCACCTTTGCAATATGCTGAATGAATTCGCCTTTCGTAATGCTTGCATCGACCGTTACATCGTATTTATCCTGCAAAAACAACGCATATTCACTAGCGCTGTCAGTTTGTGAAGATGCAGCATCTACACTTGTCAGTGAAATATTAAACAATAAAGCTACAGATAATAGCAAGGCAACAGCGAGCTTTGTTGCTGAAGCATAAGATTTTACCATCATATACACTCCTTTAATTCCGATTATTCTTGTTGGTTTTCTTTGATATACTAGCATCATTTACCTGACGTGTCAATCATAATATACAATGCGAAATTTGTCGAACAGTATTAGCTTTGACAAGCCCTTGTTGCTTTTTCCCCTCATTGCTTCAATCGCTACTTTTCACATGAATTTCCCTCTAATTTGTTATGTATTTCCATTTTGATGAGTATGATAAATTAAATTGTAAACGCTATCAACTTGTCCGCCTTTCATTTTTGACAGCGTTTACGAAAATTTTAAGGAGGGTGTTATTTTTGAAACGTACCAGAAAATTATTCGTGTCGATGCTTCTTATGCTGGCTTTAATGCTGCCTTCGATCAGCTATGCCAATCAGGCAGACGAGCAAAGCATTAACATCGGCCAATATGCAGCCGATATGCAGCCTGGCTGGAACCTCGGCAATACATTTGACGCTGTAGGAGCAGATGAGACAGCCTGGGGCAATCCGCATGTCACGCAGCAATTTATTGAAAAGCTTGCTGAGCAGGGCTTTAAGAGCATTCGTATCCCTGTAACCTTCGATCAGCGGATGGAGTCTACTGCTGACTACACGATTGACGAAGCCTTTCTGAGCAGACTGGATCAAGCTATTAACTGGTCGCTGGACGAAAGGCTATACGTCATGATCAATGTGCACCATGATTCATGGATTTGGTTAGAAGCCGGCATGCATGAAAATCATGACGAGTCACTTGCGCGATATGAAGCGATCTGGACGCAATTAGCTGAGCGCTATAAAGATTACCCGATCAAGCTTATGTTTGAGAGCATCAATGAGCCGCGCTTCCATGGCTCGGACACAGAAAAGCAAACCTATCTCGATGAGCTGAACAGCTCGTTCTACAACATCGTAAGAAACTCTGGCGGCAACAATGATGTTCGCCCGCTTGTGCTGCCAACGCTTGATACAGGCAGCGAGCAAGTGAAAATTGACGCACTGTATCATTTTATTGACGAGCTCAATGACCCGAACATTATTGCAACCGTTCACTATTATGGCTTCTGGCCGTTTAGTGTCAATATCGCAGGCGTTACAACCTTTAATGAAGAAACAAAACAAGATATTATTTCTACCTTTGACCGTGTGCATGACAAATTCGTAGCCAACGATATCCCTGTCGTTATTGGCGAGTTTGGCTTGCTTGGCTTTGATACCGATCTCAATGCCGTACAGCAAGGCGAAAAGCTGAAGTTTTTCGAATTTATGATTCATTATGCGCAGCAAAAGCAGCTGACACATATGCTTTGGGATAATGGCCAGCATTTTGGACGCCAATCCTATCAATGGTCCGACCAGGAGCTTTTTGATATGATGAAGGCTAGCTGGACCTCTCGCTCTGCAGTTGCTGAAACTGATTCTGTATTTTTGAAGCGTGGTGCGGCAATTGCGGATGTTGAAGTTAAGCTTCAATTGAATGGCAACCAATTTACAGCGCTAAAGCTGAACGATGAAACACTAGTAGCTGGCGAGGATTATGTACTGAATAATGAAACCTTAACCTTGAAGGCGAGTCTGCTGCAGCAGCTGACCGCTTCTAACCAATTGGGTACCAACGCAGTATTAACCGCAAGCTTTAACCAAGGCAAGGACTGGAAGCTGTTCATCATTACGTATGACACGCCTGTCCTGCAAAGCACAACAGGTACGACAGAACAGTTCCATATCCCACTCGTTTACAACGGCGACAAGCTGGCAACGATGGAAGCGCGTTATGCAGACGGCAGCAATGCAGGTCCGCAAAACTGGACTCCATTCAAGGAGTTCGCATACACATTTAAGCCGAACTACAGCAACAACACATTGACGCTGACATCTAATTTCTTCAACGAATTAAATGATGGAGAGGTTAAGCTGAAGCTGCATTTCTGGAGCGGCGAAAAGCTCGACTACACTATTTCGAAAAACGGCAGCCAAGTAACTGGAACAGCCAGCAATAGCGGCGGCAACAGTGGCGGCAATAGTGGAAACAATGGCAACACAGGCAATAGCGGAAACAATGGCACTGCAAACAACGGCAACACTGGCGGCAATGATCAACCAGCTGGAGAAGACAATAACGGAAACAGCGGAGAGCAAGGCAATGAACAGCCAAATCAAGCCGGCAATTCCTACACAGATATTGCTTCGCATTGGGGATATATCGGCATTTATCGTGCTACTGAGCTTGGTATTGTCAATGGCTATAAGGATGGCACCTTCCGTCCTGACCAAGCGCTTAACCGTGCTGAGCTGGCTACTATTGTAGGTCGTGCACTAAAGCTGCCTGCTGACGGAAGCAGCAGCACTTCGTTTACCGATCATGCGGCAATTCCTGCCTATGCCAAGCCTTATGTGGCACAGCTTAACGCTTTGCAATTGATCAACGGCTATACGGATGGAACTTTCCGTCCTGCTCAAAATATTACCCGTGCTGAGCTGGCTGTCATTATCGCTCGCGCTTTGAAGCTGGACGGCACAGCGGAGCTAAGCTTTGCCGACAAGAGCAGCATCCCGGCATGGGCGCAAAATGAAATTGCACTGCTTGCGGAGCTGGGCATTATGACAGGCAAGGCTGACGGCAAATTTGATCCAAACCGCAGCACCACTCGTGCTGAAGCGATGACCGTTATTATTCGTGTCGTTGATTACCTGGAATCAGCGTCAAAATAATGATCGTACTTAAGTAAAACAACGCTCCTGACTTCAACCAATGAGCCTTCAAGACTCGGTTGCAGCAGGAGCGTTGTACATTTAACAGCATTAATGATGGTGATTTCGTTTGTTTTTAGTCGTGACGTAATGGATCACATATATAATAGCAAATATTATGCCGGCCACTGCAATTAAGCCGATCCCAAGCAGCAGCAAAAACCAGATTGAAAACGAAAAAGACATCATTTTCTCCTTTCCTTGTATATTGCAGCTAGCTCTGCGGCTCGGCAAGCTTCTCCTGCACAGAGCGCAGCTTTTGCTCAGAAGAGCTCGCTTTATCTCGCCGATCATCGATTTTAATCGAAGTCGAAACACGCTGCGCGCCTGAAAGAAACGGTGTTTCATGCAGCGCTGCAATCGCGGACCATATATGCGCAAGCTCGCCTTCAATTATCGTGCTCATAGAGGTTAATGTATACGTAATGCCCTGTTGCTTTTGCAGCACACGCTGCAGCTCGGCTACATAAGGGCTTAAGCTTGTGCTGCCTGTACCGATTGGAATGATTGTCACTTCGGCTATCGCCATCTGTTCATCGCCTCCAGCCTGAATAGCTTTCCATCTAACTACTCCTTTTACTTTAACGCTGGAGCCTGCTCTTGTAAAGGTTTTACAGTTAGCCTTCAGCTCCGCACAGCAAGCGCACTGTACGCTTGCGGTCATTACTTTGGCACAGCTCGGAAATAACCGCAACGCCATCAGCACCTGCCTGCTTGACTATTGCGGCGTTTTCTCCAGTTATACCGCCGATCGCCACGATCGGAAAGTTCCCATACTGCTGCCGCATGCTTTGGAGAAAGCCAACACCTGCCGCCGGCCTTGCATCCTCCTTCGAGCTAGTCGCATAAATCGGGCCAATTCCAACATAATTTGCGCCGCCTGCAACAGCCTGCTGCATTTCCTGCTCTGTATGCACAGATACACCAATAATCGCATGGGGCAGCTTTTGCTTAACCTCAAGCAGCGCCTCATCCTCCTGCCCTACATGAACACCGTCGGCGCCGAGCTTTAGCGCCAGATCAATATCGTCATTGACGATAAAGGGTACGCTGTATTGCCTGCACAGTGACTGACATTGCCGTGCAAATTGCTCAAGCTCCGCTCCCTGCAAGGCGCCTTTTCCTTTTTCACGCAGCTGGAAAATCGTAATGCCGGCTTGCAGCGCATCCTCCAGCACCTGCAGTGGAGTCTGCATTCCCTTGCAGTTTATGCTTCCCATCACAAAATATACCGCAAGCTGCTCAGCCTTCAACATAAGTCACTTCTCCTCGATCACCGTATTTTTTATAGGCAAAATGATTCGTCGGTCCATGCCCGCGCCCCAGCTCGAGCGGGTGAGCAATCGCAGCATGCACATACCGCTTCGCTGTAATAATCGCTTGCCGCAGCTGCACGCCCTTGGCCAGCTCCGCTGTAATTGCCGCGGAGAAGGTGCAGCCCGTCCCATGCGTATGATTGGTCGCAATCCGGGGAGCATGGAGCTGGAAGCGCTCGCCGCTCCGCATAAATACGTAGTCGACCACATGCTCCCCCGTTGTCTGCCAATGTCCGCCCTTCATGACGACTGCCTGCATGCCGTAGTCCAGCAAGTGCTCAGCCGCCTCTCTAATTTGCTCCTGGCGCTCAATGCGCAGCCCCGTCAGCACCTCAGCCTCCGGAATATTAGGCGTACATACAGCAGCCATTGGGAGCAGCTGGCGCCGCATCACTTCAATAGCCGTATCCTGCAGCAAATTTGCGCCGCCCTTGGCAATCATAACCGGGTCAACGACGATGGCCTGTTTTTGCCAATCCCGCTCCTGCAAAACCTCGGCTACGATCTCGATCATTTCGGCGGAGAACAGCATCCCCGTTTTAAGCGCAGCAATCGAAAAGTCATCGTACAAGGCGTCAAGCTGGCTCTTTACAAACAGTGGATGGAGCGCCGAAATTCCGCTCACACCGATCGTATTTTGCGCGGTAACAGCAGTAATGACCGATGCTCCGAACACATCCAGCTCTTGAAATGTTTTCAGATCGGCTTGGATGCCAGCTCCGCCTCCACTGTCTGAACCGGCAATCGTTAAGGCAATATTCATAAGCGCTCACCTGCAGAAAGCTGCTCCAGCGCATTCATGATTTCCACCTGAAACGAGCCGATTTTTGGCTGAGCGCCTGCAATTTCTGCCGCCAGCTTATAGTCCTGCAACACCCCTTGCAAATGCTTGAAGCGATCACCCGGCAAAGAGAGCGCCGCCGCACAGATCGCACTAAGCAAGCAGCCCATGCCGGTAACAGCGGTCATGCGAATATCGCCTCCAGTAATCATTGCTTCTCGCTCGCCATCCGTTACATAATCCCAGTCTCCCGTGACGGCGACGAGACAGCGATACTGCTTGGCCACCTGCTTCGCAATCTCCTTAATATCCTGGCTGCCTTCTCCGCTATCGACGCCGCGCGACTGCCAGGCTACGCCAGCAATCGCTGCCAGCTCGCCACGGTTGCAGCGCAGCAGATCAAAGTTTATTTCAGAAAGCAGCCGCTGCACAAAGCGCTGGCGGTAAGAAGTAGCACCCACCCCAACAGGGTCCAGCACGACCGGAATGCCCAGACGATTAGCTTGCTTGCCTGCAGCGAGCATAGAATCAGTTGTACGGGCATTCAACGTACCGATATTAAGCAGCAAGCCGCCAGCAATCGATACCATTTCCTGAACCTCCTCCAGCTCATCTGCCATAACAGGCGATGCGCCAATAGCCAGCAGCCCATTGGCCGTTACATTGGAAACAACATAGTTCGTAATACAATGCACAAGCGGACTTGCTTGTCGGATATGCGCTAAGCTGCTTTTCTCTCGAACTTCTTTACTAAAATCCATCTTCTGTCCTCCTCAAGCTTTGGGCGGACGCAAGCGAAAAAAAGCCTCCTTGTCCACGACAAAGAAGCCTCAAATCCATTGCTCCCTACGTCAGTGTTAACTGTCAGGTTCAAAGGGTCAGGTTTTAACCTTCTCAACTCGTAAGTCCCCCCGCAAAATATAAAAACCTATAAAATTACTTTATGATTATAACATAACTTCAACAATGAAAAAATCAAATACGAGACGGCCATATAAATAGCCGAGGCAGCCAGACCGATGGCTATAAGCATCAAGTTTGCAACTACATTAAAGGAAAAAATGAACTGAACGAGCATGCAAGCCACCACATGAAAAACAAAACTCCAAAGCACACGTTTCTTAGGTTCGCGGATGAGCGATATCGCTAATTGCGAAGGAATCGCCGCCAATAATATAAAGAAACAAGGCATATAAACGATGGCCGTAAATAAATCCGTAAAAAGAGGATGCTCATTTTCAACATAACTTGGGAAATGCGCTACCAAAACGTAAAAAGCAATGATGCCAGTAACAGCAAGCCAGCTATAGTAAACGACTTTCATCTCAAGCTCAATCCTTTCTTCCCCTCATTTGTTGTTACTACTCTGGCAAAATAAAAAGAACTTCTTACATCGCCTGTCTACGGCGAGTGTAAGAAGTTCTTGGCGTACGCATATCAAAGCCGCTTAGAAACTACTCTATGAAATTTGAGCCTCGGCTTCTACTGCAACAACTTCAACAGCTGGCAGCTTCCTTACTTCAATAAATTGCAGTACAAGACCTTTTTTCTGCTTAATCGCAAAGCTATGGCCTTCATGTGTAATGACTTTGTTAACGTCCAAATCCGTGTTTTGCGCGAAGATCCAGCCGCCTAGTGTATCTACATTATCATTTTCCAGCTGAATATGAAGCAGTTCAGACACTTCATCAAGCAGCACCTTGGCGTCAATAATATAATGACCTTCACCAACGGTACGAACATGAGCAACCTCGTCGCCGTCAAATTCGTCGCGAATTTCACCGACAAGCTCCTCGATAATATCCTCCGCTGTTACAAGACCAGAGGTTCCGCCGTATTCATCCACGAGAATCGCCATATGAATACGCTCTTTTTGCATCTTTTGCAGAACTTCTTTAATAGGTGTAGTTTCAATGACATTAATAATTGGCTTGATGAAATTTTTAAGTGCAAAGCTTCTCGCCTTGCTCGGGTCCTCCAAGCCTTGGATCAGAAAATCTTTAATGTTGAAGAAACCGATAATATTGTCGCGATCCCCATCATAGACCGGGTAACGCGTATATTTTTCCTGAGATATACGCTTCAGAATTTCCTCGTACGGCGTATCAATATTAAAAGCAACCATCTCAGTACGCGGAATCATAATTTCGCGAGCTAGACGATCGTCAAATTCAAATACATTGTTAACGAATTTCATCTCACTGTTGTTGATTTCGCCTGACTTATTGCTTTCTGCAATCAAGAGACGAATCTCTTCCTGCGTATGCGTCATTTCATGCTCGCTCACTTGCTTCAAGCCGAACAAGCCGACAAGAACACGAGCAGAACCGTTCAGGAACCAAATAAACGGGAATAATAGCTTATAGAACAGCATGATCGGTTTAGCAAAGGCAAGCGTTACTGCTTCCGCCTTTTGAATCGCTACCGTTTTAGGCGCCAGCTCACCTACAACCACGTGCAGAAATGTCGCAATTAGAAAGGCTGCACCAATCGTAAAAGCAGAAATCAAGCTGGTTGGCAAGCCAATCGATTCAAACAATGGGTGCAAAATAAATTCAAACGTGCTTTCTCCGACCATACCAATACCTAGTGCTGTTACAGTAATACCAAGCTGACAGGCTGACAAATATTCATCAAGATGCGTTGTAACATGCTTTGCCGCCTTAGAGCCTTTGCGCCCCTCAGCAATAAGCTGGTCGACACGCGAGCTGCGGATTTTAACAATGGCAAATTCCGTTGCCACAAAAAATGCGGTTAATGCAATTAATATAACAAAAATAATAATGTTAATCGTTGTCCCCAAATAGATGTCTTACTTAATTAAAAGTAAGACTTCACCTCCTACAATATGATAATAGATCTTGAACGCAGATCGATCATATTGCAGAGCCGACTATTAACTTATAAGGAATACTAAAACTATGGGTTACCTCATTTATTCCGTGTTAGCCAGCTATTGCATATGATTCGTCATGCGCTTTAGTGCGAATGAAACATGCAGCAACTAGCTCACAAAAATGAAGCTTATCCTTCCCACTGCTCTTCCTCCTCATCATTTTAAAATGCAGACCATGCTGCTTTTTGGTACATAGCTTGTAATACGTATAACGTGCAGCGATGGTTGCATTTTTTTATTTTATTTTTATAGCAACGATTCATTTTTTCATAAGCTTTTGAATCGTTACAAGCAGCTCATCGAGCACCGTTTCATCGCCTTCGCCCAATCGATCCACAACACAGCCTTTAAGATGGCCTTCCAGCAAAATTTTTGCCACGCTGTTTAATGCGGACTGAGTTGCGGCAAGCTGAGTGATTACATCATCACAATAAACATCCTTCTCGATCATTCCTTTAATGCCGCGTATTTGCCCTTCAACCCGATTCAAGCGAGTGATCATATCCTTTTTTACTTTTTCAGGATGATGACTTTTACGGCAGTGCTCGCCTTCTTCGGTGTGGCAAGCTGCATCCAGCTGATCGATGTCATGCTTTGTACTCATCCACTCAACCTCCTTAACCTTTTCATGATTCATGCTTGATTGAGCTTCCAGTACAAGAAAGGTGCAACGGAAGCTTAAGCTTATTTCTATTTTAATATACCCTTGCAGGGTATGTAAAGCGGTGATCATTGCCATCCGCTATTTGTTATGCAAAAAAGCTCCTTTTTGACTCATTTATAGCGTCAAAAAGGAGCTGCATTTTTTAGTGCACGCAGTACCGTCTCTTCTACTTGCAGAGTTATCGTTGCCAGGCTGCTATACGGCAGCAAGTCGACGATTGCGGTCTGTTGCCCAAATGCCCAGCACTAAGCACAGCAGCGTAATGCCAATTACGAGCAGCAAGGTTGTCCAATAATAGCTGCTTTCTATCGTACCATCCGTTACAAGTACACCGTACCGTGCCAGCTTCCAGGGTGTAACATGCCAATAGCCGCCGAGCAATGAATCCAGTATTCCCCCGATTGGAATTAAAATAATCGCAAGCGACGCCGCAACCGCCGTTGTAAACGCGGCACTTAGCGCTACTGTCAACGACATCACCAGCAGCAGCCATACGCTATATGTGGCGATAATCGTTAACGCCGTAGAAAACGTAATCTCGCCGTATAGTACAGAGGTGTAGTAGATGCTGCCGATATAGCCGATTAGCGCACTCAATAAGGCAACGAGCGATGCCCCCATCCATTTGCTAAGAAAAATGGAAGCAGCCGATACGGGCCGCACATATATGAGTGTCGCAGTACCGCCGCTGCGCTCACGACTGATTGTGCCCACGAATACCGCAATTAGCACAATGATGCCCATCATTTGAAATTGCTCTGTCGTGGCAAGCAGCAAATCGCGCGCATGCAGCTCAGGCATAATCATTTGAAAGCCTTCCGGCATGTTGCCTACCGCATTTAATATATCCTCCATAAAGTAATTGACTAACGGATCGCTAACACCGAGGAATAAAAACAACAGCGGTATCCATAATAATTTAAAGCTGCGCCAGCTCTCTCTGAACTCCTTAATCCACAACACGCGCCATGTGTTCATTAGCACCAGCCACCTTCATAAAGATTTGATCTAGCGAAGCGCTGACCCGCTCTAGCTTTACAATGTCATAGCCTGTAGCCAATAAGCTGGACATTAGCGCTTGCATGGTTGGCAGCTCAGCGTCAATAGCCAAATAGACGCTGTTCACCTCGCGACGCACTAGCTGCTTGCGGCTGGCTGCAAACCGTTCTGCATCGTTGTCATGTGCAAACTGAACCAAATATTGCGGATCGGCATAGCGCAGCTGAATGTCTGCCAGACTGCCCTGCTCGACGAGCTTGCCCTCCTTCATAAACAGCACTTGATCGGTCATTTTCTCAGCGTCATGCAAAATATGCGTCGAATAGAGGATGGTCGTTTGCTGCTGCAATTGCTTGAGCAGCGTCATTACCTCTGATCTGCCAAGCGGATCAAGCGCAGAAACAGGCTCATCCAGCAGCAGCAGCTTCGGATCATGCACGATGGCCTGCGCTATGCCGAGCCGCTGCTTCATTCCGCCCGAGAAGGTCGAGGTAAGCCGCTTCATGTCGCTGCCTAGCCCTACATATTCCAATACCTGCTTGCTGCGCTTGCTCGCCTCCTGCGCAGACAAGCCGCTTAGTCTTGCCACCATCTCAACATATTCCAGCGCTGTCAGCCAGGAATAAAACTTCGGATATTGCGGCAGAAAGCCGATATGTCGGCGGATATCCTTGCTGCCCTGCAAGCGAACCGAGCCGCTGCTCGCTTGCAGCAGTCCGGCAATCATCGACATCGTAGTTGTCTTGCCAGCTCCATTGGGCCCGATAAGTGCCGTTGACGTATTGGGCTGCAGCGTAAAGCTGACTTCATCGACACTGCGCCTGCTGCCAAACTTTTTCGTTAACGCGTTGACCTCTAATAGGCTCATTGTTGTTTTCTCCCAATAATAAAGTAGGCTATTGGCCCCAGTATGCTCACGACTACGATAAGAATCGCCCATAACCATTTCGGGCCTTTCGTTTCGTGAATGCGAACAAGGTCGATCAGCGCTACAACCATAAGCAGCACTTGAATGATAATGAGGGGCATAACTAAATTCCAAGGAACGGCAGACCAATCATTCATGGATTTTCCTCCTTTAGCTTAAGGACATGACGCAAATTGGTAATTAGCGCTTTAAATGCAGGATCATCATGCAGCGGAACAAAGCTTGGATCCTGCTGCAGCAGCTTTAACATATCCTTTTTGATCGCCTGCTCGTCGCGCGGAGCATAGGGGCCAAGATGAATATTTTGCGCAATCCAGTCGTTTACCAGATCAAAATAATGATCACCGCGGATTTGAATAGGGAATGTCAAACCCTCACAAGCGCGATAATAGCACTCCAGCATGCGCAGCGCTTCTTTAGGCCGCTGCTGCTGCATATAGCCGCGTGCAGCTTTGTAATAAAACATAAGTGCCATATGAATATTCAACCCTGCCGTATTGTACAGCTTCATGATTTGCTCAATACGTCTGACAGTTTCATCAAATCGCTGCGGGCTTTCTACTTCAAAGGTCAGGCGTTCTGTTTCGCTCGATATGATGCTGAATATGTTTTGAAACACGCTCGCCTGAAGCATTTGCTGAGCCTTGTGCATATCGCCAAGCATCGCATGCGCTTGCGCAATCATTTGATCTGTACCGTACTCGATTGTAATCCCCTCGCCAAGATGCTGCAGCAGCTCCTGCGGCTTGCCCGACAATAGCAGGACAGAAGCGTGAAGCATATGAGCTTCCTGACTCATTTGGTAGTCGCCGCTGTGCGTTACGGTACGTTCACACAGCTCTACAATGCGCTGTAAAACCAATTCTGGCTGCCTCGCATTGATAAAGTAGTTCAAATAAAGCTGAGCAATTCGGATCAGGAACGGATAACAGGCGTAATATTCCTTCAGCATAGCTTCAATATCTGCCTGAACCTGCTCAAAGCTTTCTTCACTCATTCGTTTGGCAAAGCCTTGATAAAGCTCAATAATTTTAGCGCGAGTAAGCTGCGGCTCATAGCCCAGCAGCGCATCGATCGTAACATCGAGCAACGTCGCCAGCTTGGGCAGCAAGGACAAATCCGGATAGCTGATGCCCTGCTCCCATTTCGATACCGCCGCATTCGATACTCCGACATAAGCAGCCACATCGCCTTGCGTCATGCCCAGCTGCTTGCGGCGGCTGCTGAAATTTTCTGCGAATTTCAACCCTTGCATGATGACCACTCCTTCTACCTCCATCATAAGCGGGCACTGCAGGAATAGCTATCGAATCATAGTTATATACAATCTAAAAAATCAACCAATGGTTGATTTTGAAATGTTAATGAATATAGTGAAAGCGGAAGGTAAAGTTGAAGTAGCCAAGAACATGCTTGGCAAAGGTATGGATATTTCATTAATTGCCGAGGTTACTGGATTAACGGAAGCCGAAATAAAAATGCTGCGGGGAGTTTCTGAAAAGCGAGTGACTAGGGCGTGTCTGAGAACTCCGAAGACAGCCAATTTTGCCGAATTTTCGTTCCATGCAAGGCGCGTTTGGGAAGGCGTACCGGGCGTACGTCAAGCAAACGGAACGAAGCAGGGGGCGAAAAGGCGGTGAAAGGGGACTCTGAGCGGGTTTTCAGACACGCCCTAGCGGCTAAGGAAACTGGATAACGCTATTGGTGACAAATGAAGTCGTTCTCAGTTCTAATGAATTTCTAGCGTCTTATTAGGCGATTTTCACTGGAATTAAGGTAGTTTACCGCCTTTAACGTTATGAAAATTCATTAGATTTTAACAGACTCCAGTCAAAACATTTTGCGTCATCCAGATTCCTTAAAGCTTCACTTTAACCCTCTAAGAGCCAGTAGATCTCTATAAGAACATGAGGATTTAAAAAGCGACTAGAGGAACGCTTTGCTCCATAGTGATGACTTAATTCAACCGCGCCGAGCTTTTTCTTACGATCAGCTTCGGCTCAATGACGGTATGCTTTTTCACCTTTTCCTGATTCATCAGCTTTTGCAGCACTTGAATCGCGGTGCGTCCAAGCTCGTTGGCCTCCTGCGACACTGTTGTAATTTCAGGAATGAAGTGATGCGATAACGGAATATCGTCAAAGCCAATGATCGACATATCATCAGGAATCGTGAGCTCGTGATCAACTGCTGTTTTAATTGCACCGATCGCTACAAAATCGTTGACGCACATCACAGCCGTCGGCTTGTCGGCAAGCTGCAGCAGCTTTTCCATTTGCTTTCGGCCGGAATAGATCGAAAAGCTGTCCGTCAGTATCCATTCCTCACGCACCTCCAGCCCTGCTTCGCGCATCGTTTTCTTAAATGCTCGCAGTTTGGTAGAGGTTGTGCTCATATGCATCTCTCCGCCAAGGAAGCCGATCTGCTTATGCCCGCATTCTATTAAATGCTGGACCGCCATGCATGTGCCCGTATATTCATCAGTTGCAACGCGCGTTAGCGCATTGCCTTTCACCGTTCCATTAACGAGCACCGTCGGAATGGTCGAGGCATGCTGAATCAGCTCCTGATCCAGCTCCTCGTCGCCTATTTTCAAATTTATTCGACCGCCTAGAAAAATCATGCCATCGACGCGTTTTTCTCGCATAATGCTCAAGTATTGCGATTCCTTCTGATAATCGCCAACCGAGTTCGTCAACAGGAAGGTGTGTCCAGTCGTTAACGCCTCCTGCTCAGCGCCTGCCAGTACCTCTGTATAGAATGGATTGGTGAGGTCGGGAACGATAATTCCGATAATGCCGGTCTCTTTTTTTAGCAAGCTGCGCGCCATTGCATTAGGCTGAAACTGATATTGCTGAATAAGCGCTTCAATTTTTTTGCGTGTTGAATCCTTAACAGGAGCCGTACTATTGATTACCCTGGACACCGTCGCCACGGATACATTGGCTAGCTTGGCTATATCATATATCGTCATCTGTTTCATCACAGCAGAACCTCCGAACTCGTTTCCACATATTCATTTTCACATATTATAGCAAATATTTCATACAACTAACATAAATCAATCTTTTTCGAGCCATACAGCAGTAGGCTCGTGCGCGCAGCACGAACCTACTATTTTAAAAGGGTTATTATATTAGACACGCTCTGGCACGCTGCTATTCAGCTCTGACCATTGCATGGATGTGTGATTGTCAAACAGCAGCTTTACCTGTCGTGGTGAACGTCCCTGCTCATCGAACAGCTCTAGCGTATTAACGCCATTGTTAAGCCATGCGAGCGGCAGCTTATAATCCT
This sequence comes from Paenibacillus montaniterrae, assembly GCF_018403185.1. Lineage (GTDB taxonomy): Bacteria > Bacillota > Bacilli > Paenibacillales > Paenibacillaceae > Pristimantibacillus > Pristimantibacillus montaniterrae. Next base: position 52,203 of record NZ_BOSE01000009.1, on the reverse strand, counting down.
CCTGAGGTCCGACCTGCCAGTATCGTCCGAGAGATCGGCCATTCAACCTAATGAATCCTTTGCTCATTCCCGTAAGACGCAGCTTTAATCTAGCATGACGAGGCGCATCCGATTCAGACCACATAAAGCTGCCACGAAGCCAGGCCGGTCCTTGCAGCTCTAATGCAGCTGAAGTTTCTTTCTCTCCTTTATCCTTCAGCGCTCCGACGCGCCACGGCTCCAGTCGTTGCTGCTCATCACAGACAATGAGCTGTAATCGCTCCATAGGCGATACGACAGGCTGCATTTCAAACTCATTAGGTCCAGCCTGAAGATAAGAGGTTAGGTCAACCGTATGAAACTTAAACCAGCTGGAGTAGCCTTCGAGCTCGACTTGAACACCGTTAATGCTCAGGTTTTCACTAATGGCCCCAACCATTAGTACACGCTTGCCCGCTTCTATATGCCATCTCTTTCTCATCGGCTTCAAATTGTCAGCAGCAATGACTTGCGACAAATCGACGATCGTATTGTCCAACTGCCAACCCTTACGGAAATCAACGATCTCAGCATCTTTATAGACAGCACCTGATATTCCTTTTTCTTCACCGAGATAAGGAGAAAAATTCAACCGGCCCATATGCTGAACGAGAAATTGAATCGTATTCCGGCCTCGCTCCAGCTGCACGCCTATGCTGCCTGCTCCTACATCCTTGATGAAGCCTTGTTCCTTGCCGTTAACATACACGCGTACAGAATCCTGCAGTGCAGAGATGGCGATCATTGTCTCCTTCTCGGACTCGCTGTACAGCTCATGGGAATAGAGCAAGTATCCCGCTTCCTGCCCGAATTCAGCAAAGCCTACAGGGCGCTGCAGCATAATACCGCTTTGGTGGTCCAGCGCAACTGGTGAAGCTGACCAATTCGCAAGCTGAGGCAGCTTGGCAGCGGTATTTGAATAACTATGACACTGAATTGCAGCAGGCTGCTCATAAGAGAACAGGCTTTGCTGATTCGTAATGTAAAGGCTTGCCCTGCTTTCATCCTTAACCCCTTCCAGCAAGCCTTCCGGAGTAACGGACACATCCTTATAGCCAATAACCCAGTCAGCAGCAGGATGGGCTACGCGCCACGCTTGTTCTGTGCTTTCGGCATTAAGCATAATAAGCTCAACGAGACGCCCGTTAGCCTTCAGCGTAATGAGCTGTGGCTCTTCAAAGCTGTAAAGGTCCAGCTGCAATCGCCGTTTATGAAGCCATGAGTAGCGGATTGAAGGATAATCGTTCGCAGACCATTCCAACGTATCTTCAGCTTCAAGCAATAGAGTAAGACGCTGACCCCTGCCCCCACTAACGATCAGCACCTGACGATTCTCATAGCTTTCGTTCCCGATGACGTAGCCGCCCATGGTCAAGCTTAGACCGTCCATTACTTTTACTCCATCGAGAACAGGAATCATCCCGCCGGCTTCAATCGTTACAGGCAAGGTTAAGTCGTCACGTAATGTAATATGGAAGCCTTCGCGCTCCTCCTTGCTGCTTGCAGCAAAAAGCAACTGCTGTCTATCAAGCTTCAAAGCCGATAAAGTCAAACCATTCGATGCATTGAATGTGGGAAGGTCTTCCTCCTCCGCTTCCAGTAAAAATTCGGACATTACATTTGTAAATTGCGACAGCTTTTTCGCAGTAAAATATTTAGCTGTAGTGCGACCATATTCATCAAGCGGTGCATCATAATCGTAGGAGGTAATCATAAAGATATCACTGCTTCCTACCGTTCTTCCGCCGTAGCTGCCAAAGTTTGTTCCACCAAAAAACATATAATGATTAATGCCGTCAAACCCGGCTGCAATCGTCTCTAAAATTCTTTTTTCATATAAGGCTGCTGTTTTTTGCAGTGCGGCTGAACCGCCCCAATGCTCAAACCACCCCGTCCAAAACTCGGTTACTAGTTTGGGCGTATCCGGTTGCTTCGCAACCAGCTTTCCATAATGCTGCTTAGCGCCTGACCAGAAGTTCGCGCATTCTATTGTGTCTTCAGCCCCGCCCACACACGTTATAAGAGGAACCTCTATGCCGCGTGCAAGCATACCGTCGCGAAGCAGACGCATATAGTTTTTACCGCGCTCACTTTCACCTAAATAGCCATATTCGTTCTCCACCTGAACGAGTATGACTGAGCCGCCCTTATGCAGCTGTCTGGCCGATATAAGAGGCAGCAAACGATCAAAATAACGAAACACATACTCTAAATGCTCCGGATGATCAATACGATATTCCATATTTGCCTTCTTGGCCAGCCACCAAGGATAACCGCCAAAATCCCACTCCGCGCAAATAAATGGCCCTGGTCGTGCTATAACCCATAGTCCAAGCTCAGCGCATAAATCCATAAATGCACCGCAGTCATTATCCCCTTCAAAGTTAAAGCTGCCTTCTTCTGCCTCATGCACATTCCAAGCAAAATACGTATCAATACAGTTCATTCCAGCTAGCTTTGCCTTTATGAGTACATCACGCCACTCCTCCTTGGGCATGCGAAAATAATGCACGGCCGCACTATTAAGGAAGACACGTTTCCCATCTATAACAAAGCTTTTTTTATCATACTGAATCGTCATCGCTCATTCCACCTATCCTTGATCGTATTTCTACTTGAAATCTATCTACAAAATAACGATTTAAAATAAATCCGAACTTCACTGTCGTTACACAGACCGTTCGGATTTATTGACATTAATCGTGCAATCCTTAAGATTATCCAACAATTCCTGACTGCTCGAAGTTTTGTACGAGCTTCTTTTGTACAGCGAAATAAATAATTAACAACGGCAACAAATAAATGAACGCTGCCGCTTGCTTCACGGCATCAAACGCAAACACATTGGCCCCAGGAACGTTATACCAGGTTTGAACAGCATATAAAATATTGTTCACATTGGCTGCTGAAAAAGTTTGCGCCAGCTTAATGCTCAAGTATGGTCCATCTGGATGGAAAAACCCTGTATAATAGGTGTCCCCATAATTCCAAACAAAGGATAAAATCCCGACGGTCATAATGGCTGGTATTGCATTGGGCAAACAGATGCGAAAATAGGTGCGATAGAAGCCGCAGCCATCAATTAAGGATGCTTCCTCTAGCTCCTTAGGCAGTCCTTTGAAAAATTGCCTGAAAATAAATACGAACATGCTCTGCTTAACGCCAAAGCCGAAGATCGCCAATAAAAATAACGTAATCGGTTTATTAATCAAATCAATCGTACTACCGCTGATCGCCGTAAAAATGCCAAGAATATCAAAGTTTTTGAAGCTCAAATATTGTGATATTAACAAGGACTGAGGCGGTACTACGAATGTAAGAATAACTAAAAACATCACAATGTTTCTTCCCCAAAAATTTACTCTGCCAAGCGTATATCCTGCGAGTGCGCATACAAAGATTTGGATGGTCGCAATCGCAGCTGCGTATATTATAGATTGTACCATCGGCATTCCATTGCCAAATACAAGCCGTATGGCTGCTTCAAAGCTGACAATTGAAAACTCCATAGGAACCCAGACAACATCGGGATTTCCTAGATCCTCCAGATTATTAAATACAGTCGGAATCATCTTAATTAGCGGATACAGAATAGCAAAGCCAAGGCCGACAATCAACGATATGAACGCATACCAGAAAACAATTTTTTTAAAGCTCTCTTTTACGCTATACAGGTTTAATTGCTTTTTTGTTGATGTTTTAGTTTGAGTCATACGGCTTCACCACCCTGTTAATAACTAGCATCAAAATCAATAAATCGATAAGTACATTCAATAAATAGACAACGGAAAGCGCTGAGCCCGTACCAATACTATTTTTGTTGAATGCGAAATAATAGATTTCCGTCGAAATCGATGATTTAAGGAACATATCAACGAACGTATAAATCATGGCAAACAACGTAATATTAGCAAGCAGTGGCAATGTGATTTTCCAAAATACCTCGTAGCCGTTCGCGCCTTCAATTTTTGCTACCTCATAAAGCGAATGGTTGATTGATTGCAGACCAGCCAAGAAAATAAGGGTCTGCACGCCTGTCTGTGAGATTAGCATAAATACGCCATTAATTAACTCCGAAATAAACCTGGTAATGTCACGAGGCAAGAAGGTATATTCTCTTAAAAAATCTAATATAAACCCGTTATCAAACGTTTGTGAAATAGAGGCGTTTGCCACATCGCCACCTGTTGTCACTAGCGTTAAATCGACAACCACCTTTAATCCTAGTACGATTGGCAGGAAAAAGATGACTCGAGCGAGCCCACGGCCCTTAAAATTAGCGTTTACAAGAATCGCACAGAACAAACTGAAAATAACGATTACGGGAGTATTGATGAAAATATCTACATTCTCATCCGTAAATATACGTAGAAACTGCGTACTTTGGCTCGACACTTCCGTTGTGAACAAATCAATGAAGTTCTGTAAGCCGACATATTCAAGGCTCATCCCTCCGGAATCGGCAACGCCAACCTTATGGAATGAATACTTAATGGTGCTAATTAACGGATTTACAAAAAATAAAATAAATCCAAGCAACCAAGGAAGCACAAAGATGATACCGTGAATCTTTCGCATATTCATATGCGAGATCTGAAATCTTCTGCCCTTATGTGCGGTATCTTCCATTACCCAACCTCCTCAAGCGTATTGCCTTTCTATTAGAGATATACTTCTTGGCAGCAATACGCTGCTTCGGAAGCATACTCTATGCGTATTGCCTTACTATTGAATGATGTAACCAAGCGCATCGAGCTGTTGTCCTTCAACGGTCACTGCGAACTTATTATAGTTAACGATAACCTTGACGCCTGACGCATAGCTTGTTTCAAACACATTTTCATCTACTATACGATGGTTCACAATTTCCCCGGAGCCAATCTTGGCCATTCCTGCGCTATACTCCTCATACAGTTCCTTTATTCGCTGCTCCATCGCACGATATTCCGTTGCAAATAAATGCCTGAATTCGGAATACTTCAGAATATCAACATTTTCTGCAGTAATCGTAAACTTCGGAATACTTCCTAGCTCAAGCGCTTGTAGAATAAAATAGTCGCTACGGTCAGCCGACAGATTCACATTTAGCGTCGTATATTGGGTTAATCCGTTCATAACGAGCTGTCTAAATGGGACTGACATATACATCGTTCCGTAATCGCTGCTTTCACGAGAGATGTTGGCAGCGTATTTCGCGTAAGCTAGCTTATCGCTATTCGGATTATCAAGAGCGACTGTTTTACTTTGAGTCAGCTTTTGCAAGTTCTCATGTACAATCGAATTTGAAATAATCGGGCTAACGATCTCCTTATCGTTATAGCTCGCATAGTATGATGAGCCCAAATCATTAACGAAAACATTGTTAAACTCGCTAGAGTCTTTGATAAATCGATCAACCGTATTGCTTAAGTTGAGCGGATGTAACAAATACTGCTTGGTCGTATACGTATCGAATATGCCCAAGGCTAGATTATATTGATGAATGGCCTGCGGCTTATTGTCAAAGCCATATACTGCATTACGCTTCGGTTTAAACCCGTCATCATCCTTATATACACGCATTAAGTCAATGTTGAAGAACAGCTCATGATCATTGCTGGCAGCATAGTTCATTAGCTGCTCCAGCTCTTCCTTATTGCCATTGGCTTTTACTAGCTCGGCTTTGTTTCCAATTGAATTATGCAATCCATCGTTAAACACGCCTTGGTAATTGATAACCGTCGGAATTCCATCCAAATCCTGCAGGATGCTTAGCAGCTGACTATAGCTCGTCATAGATTGTGATTTATGATAAGGAATCCCAAGGAAACGCTTCTCTAAAGTAAGCCCGCCAACGACATCCAAGAACAATTTCGGACGATTGTCATAGGATAACTGCAGCCCGTTTTGATCAACTAAATAGGTCTGATATGCCTTCGCAAGTTCAAAATGAGTTACCTTGCCAGCAAACAGCTTATAACGAACCGTGTAATCAACATCCATTACACCCGTCGAAGCTGTAAAACGTGCTTCCTCCTCACTGTATGGCCCGAAAACCTTCACGCGAGAGAACTGCATCGCATCAAAGCTGCTGAACACCTTATTATTAGGTGTTCCACCAAGGGACGTATCCTCCACCCCAAGCTGAACCTTGATTTTACCTAGCTCTGCTCCCTTTTCAACAATGCCGAGAAGACCGCTGCTTTTGCCTTTTTGATCGGTATAATACAAGCCAAACACCGGCATCATCAGATTTTCAGGGAATTCAGACATCTCATACAGCTTGTCATAATAGGTGTTGTTGTAGATCGGTCGCTCATACTCCGGAAATTTACCATTAAAGGTATTCATTTTGAATAAAGCGCCCGTTCCATCCGGAACAAAAATATAGCCGTCTGCCACATTTTTGGCTGCCGCCATACCGAACGAAGGAAACACCGATATGTTTTGCATCGTGTAGAAGTCATTACTGTTTGCAATCTCATAGGTCGGAACCTTAACGACTAGATCACCCTTGTCTAGCGTTACTTCCATCGTAACGATAAAGTTGGCTGGTTGAGTAATTTTAACAGCGAGTCCATGAATAGAGCTTTCTTCTATTAACATGTCCGTTGTATATTCAATAGCCTTCGTCATCGCAATTAAGTCACGAACAAGTGATAATGGCGGCAATCCCGCAAATCTGTAATAGTACAGATCGTTAGCCTTATCATATTGATACGTTAACGTTAAAGCATCCTTGAACTTCAAAGCTTGAGCCTCTGTAATCGCACCTGCAGCCAGCTTCTCCTCAATTTTATCGATAAAATGAGCTTCATAATTGGCAGCTAAAATCTTTTGTGGTACGTATTCATTCAAGCGATACGATTCAGTTTCAAAAAAGTCAAATACGATTTGAACACCGTTATCAATTTGATTGAGCTTGTAGCGTTTATTTTGGATCGCATACGTGTACGCATCCCATTCATACAACGCACCGTCTTTACCTAAATACTTAATAATAACTGGTGACTTATCGACTACACTACTATCTTTATCCAGCGATAAGCTGCTCCACTCTGTACGAGTTTGTGTGTCTACAACTTTGATATTCAAGGTTTCCGTATTAATGTACAGATCCTTACCTTCATTGCTGGCTAATTTTATATTACCCGCCTGCTGATCAAGTTCAGCGATCGCTTCAGCTTTTCCATCCTTAACGTATTCTGGCAAGGCTTGACGCTTAATGCCTAGAGATTGAATTTGTGAAGGAATAAAAAATAGTGAAATTAAGACTGCAAGTAAAATCACCGCAATGATCATTTCTTTTACTCCCGCATTTTTCATGCGGTTGATTGCTGTTTCACTTAGATTTCTAATCACATTGCGTCACCACCTTTTTGTCATTTCACTAAATGCGGAATATGCGAAGCCAATAACTTTACCGATTAACGTAAAGTACAGCATTGCCAGGAAAATAATAATGATTGCTGCTATAAAGGTGGCAATGAGCGTAAGCACATTCGTTAATGCCGTATACTCATGCACAACACAGAGCCCGCAGAACAGCAGGAAGCAAAACCATACGGTGCCAATCATCGTAAACGCATTTAACAATGGCGCCTCTTCCATCGTTACAACATTACTTAAGAGAATGCCTGAGATATCAAAAAGCAGCTTCGGCACTAAGGCATAGCTCATCACGATGAATATATCGCCAATTGAACCGTTACCATCAAACAGCGTTGTAATGCTCCAATTACTAATGAGGAACAGCACAATCGGGAATAATGTTGTTATGAAAATCGTTACACTGTTAATATAGTGAACCGGAAAAGTATTTAAGATAAAGCCTGTGTATTGATAGGATAAAACGCCAACGATTCCGACCAATAACAGAATCAAGGTTGGAAGGAAATAGGTTTTCTTCCGATGATTGATTACATGATAAAATCCATCAAATGGATGTAACAGCACATGAAACATAAACTTTCCATCTTCAATAATAGACATAAATACAGATCATACCCTTTCTAAACGGATTTAATCGATTATTGAACTGCGCTTAACCGTTCTTCCTGTTATATCTGTATTCCGAATAAACTAAGTAACCAACAAAGAGTAGAAACGGTATAACAAGCCAAATGAAGTTATTTTGAATGAAAATATTGCGATATCCCGCAAATGCTTTTGAGAAATAATGACGCGCGTTGCCCAGCTCGGAATAATACATCGCCTTTTCATATTCATCCTGCATAAGATAGTTTCTACCTACTCCTGTATAAGCAATATCATAGTTAGCGTTCAGCTCGATCGTTTTACCGTAGCTTTCTCCCGCTTCCTCCCATTGTCCATAGTAATACTGCTTCTCTGCATACAATGCTGCTTCGCCAAACTCAGTTGGCTGATAAACGTGTGCGATGGCAAACTGTTTATCGGTAATGATTAAATTGTCGCCAAACCAAGTTATCGAGGTAGGCTCCCTTACATCCCCCTTCTTATATCCGATCGAGCCAAAAATATTCAATAGATCACCTTGAAAGTTGTAAAGGAACACTCTGCCCTTCGTTTTGTCCAGCAGGGCATATACGCCATAGTCTGAAACAGCAATATCAACAAATTGGCTGCGATCATCCATTGACATGTAGTTCACGTCACCAACAACCGAAAAATATCCATTTTCCATCAGGACATTCTCTCCCTTGGAATTAAAACGGAACACCTTATCTTGAGCCGAGGAGTCAAATGTCGTTGCATAAATCATACCCTCAGAATCAATCGTTACGTTGTTGAAAGCAGGGGCAAACACCTTCTCCATTTTTTCCTTTTGCTCACTTGTCGCGATCGTTTTCCAAAAATGATCAATAACATTCACTCGTGGCTTATTTAAGCCAAAATATCTTGAAAACATCCCGTTGTTATGAATCTCAATAATCCCTTCGTAGCTGCCCTGGACGACGACGCTAATTTTCCCATCCTTATCCACGACAATTTTGGAAGGCTTGAAAAGCGTAGCTCCAACCATGTTTTCGGGCTTTTCAATGATGCGCTTAAACTGATACGTCAACCCATCTAATACGACAATTCGCTGTGCTCCCGTATCGGCAATATACAGCTCATTGCTGTAGTCATGATAGAAAACCCCTTCTGGTTTATCGAGCATAAGCTGTTTATTGGCGGCATCAACGATGATTTTATTGTTTTCGTCGCGAATCAGTTTAATGGATTGCAATAGCTGCAGATTAGCATCGAGCACATTGACTCTGCTTTCCAATGTATCGACAAGAAAAATACGTTGATCCTTACTTACAAAAACATCGTCGATGCTTCCCATCTTAATCTGCCCCATTTGATCCTGATCGATCGTATCCATCCATTCAAAGGCGGGCAAGCTTTTCGGGGTATCGCCCCAATAATCATAAATATAGTTCGATTCCTGCGTATGTTCAGCGAACACTGGAGTGGAGGGAAGAAGCATACATAATACTAAAACGAATAATAAAACCCTCTTTTTCTTCATCGCTGCTAAACTTCCTTTCCATATGTTATTGACCTGCTGATGGTTATCGGTATCTCGCTTATTCTTTAATCCCGGAAGTAGCCATCGTTGAGATTACATTACTTTGCGAGATAATAAATACGACAACAGGTACAACAAGCATGATTAATGTAACAGCAGAAGCAACCCCCGTTCTCGCGATCCCTGCATTAACGATCTGTGATAACGCATAACTGACTGGCTTCAGCTTCTCCGTAAAGATTACGCCTCCACCTGTCGTTCCCCATAACGATTGGAACGATAAAATAATTAACGTAATCCAGGCCGAGCGAGATAATGGCATCATAATCCGCCAAAAAATAGTGAGCTCCTTGGCACCATCAATCTTGGCCGCTTCAATTAATGCATCTGGAACCTGGACCATAAAGTTCATCATTAAAAATAATCCTAGCGTTCCGCCAATAGAAGGCAGCAATAACGCCCAATACGTGTCAATCATATGCAGCTTTGACATAATGATATAGTTCGGCAATGCCGTTACTGTACCGTTAAACATCAAGGAATATACGATCAGCTTTGACATTGTTTTTGAGCCTGGAAATACATACTTCGCTAGCGGGAAGGCTGCCATCGAGCCAATAATAACCGACCCCAGCGTACCAATCGCTGTAATAAAAACTGTATTGAAAATATATCTCGTCATTGGCACCCACGAATTTCCGATCACGATAAATAAATCCTGGAAATTCGTCAGCGTTGGACTCATAACGAATAATTTCGGTGGAAAAATAAAGATTTCATTCAATGGCTTAAACGCATTGTTAATGATGAAAATTAATGGCCATACGCTGAATAAACCAAATAATCCTAAAAGAACCGTCAGCGACAGATCGCCTATAATACTTCTGTTTCTACGCTTGAATTGTCTAGATACATATGCTTTTTTTATTGTCGCAACAATGCTGCTCACATTACGCACCTACCCTTCTTAATGCTTTCTGCACGATAATGTTCGTAAACAGCATCGTAAAGAATAAGATTGTTGCAATCGCAGAAGCGTAACCCATTTCATATCGAATGAAGCCATAGTCATGCAGGTGCGTTAAGATGGTATGACCAGAGTATTCGACTGAAGGGAATCCAGCTAACTCAATCGATAATTGAGATACCGAGAATGAGGCTGTAATCTGCATAACCGCTCCGAATAGAAGCTGTGGTCTCATCGATGGCAGCGTAATATACCATAGCTCCTGCCAACGATTTTTAATTCCATCAATGCTGCCTGCTTCATACAATGTTTTGTCTACGTTTTGCAGTCCGGCAACGAATGCCAGAAAGCTGACGCCCAAGCTTAACCAAAGCTGAACGAGAATTAGAATTGGAAACACGTATTCCTTCTTATCAAAGAATAGAATGGGTTCCGTAATAAAGCCTAAGCGCAGCAGCCAGGAGTTAGCGTAACCATACATATCGGAAGAAAAGATAAGCTTCCAGATTAAGTAGGCATTACCTGAGATGGAAGGTGCATAGAACACTAACGTCATAATGGCTCGAACCTTAGGAGTAAGCTCATTGATTAGCCAGGAGAATACAAAACACATTAAGTAACTAATTGGTCCTGTAATCAACGCAAAAAATAATGTGTTTTTTACGGCGATCAGGAATACATCGTCATTTACAATGAGATTAATATAATTTCTAAATCCGACAAATGAAGGAGCTTCAAGCATATTGAAGGATGTAAAACTAATGATCATCGAAGCAAGTACCGGAATGACAGTGAACACGATGAATAGTATCGCAAACGGCATAATTAATAGATACTTCGCCCCATGCTCTTTCCATATCTTCGAAAACGACCTTCTGCTTTTTCTTCGCGTGATTGTTTGATTTGTCAGCATACTCTCTGTTTACTCCTTTTCCCATAGATTGCGAGACGTGCTTCAATCACTGCTGATATAGGATAGATGGAACTCCTGACGTTTTTTTGTAAGCTCCTTATCAATCTGCTTGTTGTTCAGATATAAGGCTTCGCGTGGACTTTCACCACTCGTAACAACACCGCGGAACGCATAATCAATTGCCCTTGTTGTCATATATCCGCCAGGCACCTCTGGCACACCTACAGTAGCCTCAAACTGATTTTTAATCTGTGCGGCATCCTTGATTGACCACGGCAGTTGATCGAGTACCTCTACGTTTGCCGTTGGATATCGAGCAGCTGAGCCCATAATTGCTTCTAATGCATTGGCGTATTCCGTTTGAGTATCTGTTGCCAGCCACCATTGCATAAACTCCCAGGCAGCCTCTTTATTGTCAGAGTCATCAAGCAGAACGGTATTAATTGTGCTCGATACGACCTGATTGTTAATTGTGCCATCCTCTTGCTCTATACCAGGTAGTGGAGAGAAGGACCATTGACCTCTAATCTCTGGAGCAAATACCTCTAGTTGGTTATAGGTCGTATATTGGGCAATACCAGCTGGCATCTCACCCGTTCTGAAGCGGTTTGGAAAATCGGCAGAAACAGGCAGTCGATAGCTTGTAAAGAAGCGTGTAACACGACTGAATGCATTCATCGCGTTGTCTTCCGTTAATGCACTTTCTATCCCGTAATCATTGCCTTCACCCTTAAATAGATCACCGCCATACTGGAACACCATGGAAGGAACCAGCTCCTGACCAGGGATGTAAAAATCATAGTTATTGGCATGCAGCACAGCGATCATATGCTCAACGTCGTCCCACGTTTTGGGCTGTGTAAGCTCAAGCTGCTTCAGGATATCGTCACGATAGAACATCATAAGGAACGTTTGCTGCTCTGGCAGCGCATACACTCCCTCCTGGAACGTTACCGTACGAAGCGCACTATCATAAAACTTGTCTGCCAAAGCATTATAGCCCTCCAGCTTTGAAAGATCAGTTAATGCATTACGCATAGCAAAGTTTACAACCATGGCTTGCGGAATCGACAGCGCCACATCCGGTCCATTCCCCGCTAAAGTAGCTGGCAGTATAACGTCCTCAGGAATAAGCATTAAATTGACTGGAATATTACTTTGCGGCGTAAATTTTTGATCAATCAAATCTTTAATAATTTGAGCCTGATCTCGACCAGACGATACCCACACCGTAATGGCATCTTCACTTGAATCTCCAAACATCTCCGTCTCGTCTACAAAAAAGGTAGATAAGAATCGGACCACACTGTTATAGGCACTTACAAAGAAATTTGGCTTCGCCTTTTTTAGCTTGGAATCAGGAGCATACAATGTGAAGCTGTCGAGCTGAAGAGGCATCTCGGATATGGAGGTAATCCAAGTACCTAAAGAAGATATATTATTCGCTAACGTACCAAGCTCCTTAATGACCGTGTCAGGTTTAGCTGCAATTCCTGCTGCCTGTACCTGCATCTTTTCGACCATTGCCGTTTTTTCGCCTTTTTCACCGGTAATTCTCACCAGTTCATCGACAACCAGCTTCAAGCGTTCACTTTCAGCTTGGAAAAGCTCAGCATAATCAGGGATTTTTTTAGTAATCTCATAATCAATATATTGGTCTGGTACGAGTCCAGTAATTTGCACCGTTTTCCGATAAAGATCATTAAGAACGTACACACTTTTTTCTACTTCTGATAGAGGCATCGCAAATTCACCTAGCACGACCTCTAAGGAAATCGTATTTTCCCCTTCATGCAGCAGAACAAGATACTCTTCATCATCCTGTCCAATGATGTAATTGACGAATCCGGAATGAAACGCGAACGGAACAGCCATCGCTTCACGATATGGAACCTCACCATTTATTCGTAATTGTCGATAGGACATTACGCCGCGGTTTGTATTCTGTACGCCGCGGAATGACAGCTGATACAAGCCTTCCTCTGGCACATTAATCTTCCACTCGATATAATCGCCAGGTGTTCTCCAATTGGGTCCGCCAATGGCGTTTAGCTTAATATTGTATGGATGATAAGGCTCTGTATTAGGATTGCTATAATCAGTAGCCATCGTAATGTCGACGGACGATTTTTCGATTGCTAGTGTGTTGCCATCAATGCGTTCTGCCTGATAGGTAAGATTTTCATTGCTATACACGTCATACTTTTGCTTCCATTCGCTCAGCACTTCTTCATAAGGTCTTACTTCCGGAGCCGTCTTTAACGTAAGCTCATGAATTTCCATAGGCTCTTTTACGGATTCAAGCGTAATCGTATGTGTGCCTGCACTAAAATAAAATTTGTATGGCTCCAGGTTTCTTTTTTGTGCATCGCCAATATAAACCGTCGTCAATTGTGGCTTTTCTACCGCCAACGGTCTAATCTCATTACCGTTTCGCTCCATAATTTCTTCCCCGTTGCTATTGTCCCATACACGGTTAAATACTAATTGATTCATGCCTTTAAAATAGCTTTCATGATCAATCAGGAGCCTTCTTTCAATTTTTGAATTTGTGCCCTTTAACGGGATATACGTAAGGGAAATATTATAGAAGCCAGCTTCCTTGACCTGAAATGACCACTCTATCGCGCCTTGCTCGCCAGTAGCAACCGCGTTACCATTAGCTACAGCTTCCATGCCACCGATCGCTTTAAATGTTGTCACATCCACCTTTACCTCAGAGGACGCCATATTTCCTTCATACCCTTGTGCTGAGAGATACTCGCCATATGAATCCTCAATATATTCATGACCTTCGCTCTCCAGCCCAACAGCAAAAGCAGGGTCAGTGTTACCTGACCCTAGCCCTGCAGGCATGAACATGGCTAAAACTAAAATGAAAACCATACTGAATCTGAACGTTCTTTTCTTCATGCCCATACCTTAACCTCCGTGATAATTACGAAGTGCCGCTATAAGTGCGGGTTGTTGAAATTACTCAACCTTAACCTTTAGCGTCAAATTCGATGTATTTCCAGCAAAGTCTGTTACTGTAATCGCAACATCGTATTCACCTGGAGTCGTCGCATCCAGTTCGCTAACGTCAGCAGTTAGATTCGCTTTTACATCAAAACCGTCTTTATCAACAGCAGTTTCAATAAAATCATCCTTCCAGTTAATGGCAGAAACATCTTCCTCTACTTTAATCGCACGATACTCTGCTTTAGCAGTAATGGTAGGTGCAGTTGTGTTATTCGGATCGTAAATGACGACAGAATACTTGCTGCTGCCTTCATTGCCAGCCGCATCCTTAGCGCTTAAAACTAAGCCGCCTTCATATTTTGCGATAGCAGAAAAGTCAATTGCACTCGTATCTACAACAACCTTGTCAAATGGAATATCGCCATCAACACCGTCTGCCGCTGTTACAAATTCATTCCAATTCACAGTTGCTGGATCCGTTCCTGCTGCAATAGCAATCGGAGTTCCGGTTTCTGTAAAGAATGGCGGCATATTGTCTACCGGCTCACTCGCACTCAAAGCATTTTCAGTCGAGCTCATAGCGTCAAGAATACGGTTTTTATTCGCATCAATTGCAGCCGCATATTTAGGAGTGCCGTTCAAGCCATAGATGGAGCTCCCCATAATTTGCTCTTCCCACATTGGGCCCCAGGAAAGAATGGTCGCAAACTCATTAGGAACAGGATCTTTCGACAAGCCAAGGAATGCTTCCATTACCGCTTCACCGTATGTTTCATTGGTTACGTCCAAGCCGAAGTTAAGTGCTGCAGTTTTGGCTTGAGTAGTTAGATAATCAAGCGCCTTATCACTGTTAGCCAATGTTTTATATGAGGTTGACCAATAGATTTTGTATGCTTCAAGTGCAAGCTTTGTACGTTCTTCGTCGATACCTTTTAAGACAGCCATTTGGTTACCAGGAGCAACGAGCTGCTGGTACTTCGCATCGTCCGCAGACAAATGATCTGGTCTAGGGAATGGTACAACTCCCATAGATTCACCACGCCCTGCTAATGTTTGACCAGCACCAGCTGCCAGCCAAGGAACCATATTCGTGAATACGGTTTCACCATTGCCAAAGTCATTAGCATTCCATGTCCAGCCTGGAGAAGGCTCACTATCATTGTATCTGGCTGTAAACATTAGATTTTTATTCATCAGGCGATCAATGTACTCAATCGCTTGTTTTGTTTCTGCTGAATCAGCTGCCAGGCCATTCGCTCCGTAAACAGCGCCGCCATTAGAATGGATCGCTTGATAGGCTGTTTGTCGGTAGTCTGTTTGGAATGCTTTGATCGGTACATCCGTTCTAACCGGAGACATTTTGTTAGCATAGTACTCATTAATTTTCGTTAAGTAGTCTTCAAATTTTGACCACGTCCACTCACCTTTTTTCCAAAGGTCATGAGGATAGACGGTCTGACCGTTTTCTTTCAAAGCATCAACCTGATCTAAATAGTCAATATTGTAAACAAGCGGCCAGTGCGGTACGAATTCAAGAATGTAGTTCAAGAAGTAAGTGCCACCGAACATTTGGTTACCAAACATCCATTGGTCATCCGGATCAGCAAAAATGTCCTTATATTGATCAAGCGGCTGGAAGATGTTTTGTCCTAGCAATGTGCCTTGGGAGCCGCCCCAAAGTAAAGCAATATCAACGATTGGATCGTTCGCTAGCACGGATTTTAACAATGATTCACGAATATCCTCAGGATATTGCTTCCACTCTATTTTTACGTTTAATTCGTTAAGTACAGCTTCTTCAGCTGCTTTTCTGGCTGCAAGCTGATCTGGAGGCATGCCTGGCTCACCAGTAACCGGATCGGTCCAGTTCGGGTCATCCCCAGGCTGCCAGTGCGTACCGAAAACGATGACTGTCGGCTCGCCGCTCGGCGTCTCATTGTTGTTCGTTTGCTCTGTGTTCTCCGTATTGCTATTGGTTGGTTTCGGAGTATTCTCAGATTTTGTACAAGCACTAAGCAATAAAACAGTTAAAACCATCGTCATTAACACAATTAAAGCTTTTTTTGATCTAGTTACCATACTTTGCATCCCCCTGTTTTCGTAAATTAGAATTCCTTTCGGCCAAAACAAAAAGTAAGCGCTTTAATTTCCAAGCATCGTTCATTCAAAAAAGCTCTGATCACCTGCCTGTCGGTTCCCATTTTCATATCCTTAATCATATGATCCTTGTGAGAAAACATGTAATGTAACCCGTTTTATGAAAAGGGTTTCATTACTTTCAAAAAAAATAGGTAAAAAATTCATCTCTTGTTTGATGACATTTTAGCTCCTCACACTTTGTATTGTCAATAAAAAAAAATTAAAAATATTCCGCTTGTTAATCGTGTGGCTCGGAGAGCTATGAATTTCTAAAAATAGAAAAATCGTTGTTGTTTTTTAATGGTTAACTCCTTATAATGGTGAACTGTAACCGCTTTAATCATATGATCTATTATTATTACCGACAAAATGTTCTTCTCTTGTATCGTTCATTCTTCAATTCTTCTCTTGTGTTGTTCTCTCTTGCGTTGTTCTCTCTTGTGTTGTTCTTTTAGCATTGTTCTCCTCTTGATTGATCGTTTTTCGGGATCAAGCTGACCGTTAATGAAACGGGTTTCATTAACGAGGCGTTATGTCTTAACTGGAGGGTATAGAATGACAAGTCAAAAAAAGATGTTACTGATTGCCATATCCGCGATCTTATTTTTCATCTGTCTTGTTACGTTAATTATGAATTTGAAGGAGAAAAACATGATCATCACTAGTGATACTCGGTTGCTAGTAGAAAATACTACTGTGCATTTAATTGAGCATGATGGTGTCCAGGTTGCATATGATAATGGATTCCCCATCCCTGAATTTTCTACTTGGAAAATGAACGAGGAAAGCAGACAATATATTTCACTGAACGGAGAATGGCGATTCGGCCATGAGGATGAAATCAGTTGTACAGACGCTGACCTTGCTTGCAGCGATAAAGCGTATAATGATTCCGCATGGTCTGTGCAGAAGGTTCCAGCAAGCCTTGATCTCGCCTATGACAATGGGAAATACCAGTATTCATTTGGAGCATTTTGGTTCCGCAAAACCTTCAAGGTCGAACAGGACTGGGAAGCTAAGTTTGTTAAGTTAAACGCTTTAGGAATGGGCTATCATTCCGCTATTTATATTAACGGAACAAAGGTTGGAGAAAATGAAGGCAGTGCGACCTCTTTCTCATTCAATGTTTCGCCTTACTTGAACTATGGTGAAGATAATGTAATCGCTGTTCAAATTATTAGACCACCACACGATCAAAATGATGATGGAGCGCTGCCAGCTGGCGGATTTGACTGGTGGGATTATTCCGGTATTACTCGAGATATCTACTTGGAGGCTACAGCACCACAGACAATCTCTAAAGTCATCATCGACGCTTCACCTTTAAAGGAGCGCGTAAATGCCTATGTTGTACTACTAAACTACGGTAAAGAAGCAGCTGACCTCAGCCTTCAGGTTCAGCCAGGCGTTGAAAATGTTGCAGCTCAAACCAAAAACGTAACGATGAAGGCAGACGAAGTAAAAGTCGTAACCTTCGAATTTGATACACCTGCAATTGAGGCTTGGTCAACAGAGTCGCCAAAGCTGTATCAATTAAAAGCTGAAATTAAGAATGGTGATTCGCTAACTACGCAGTATGGTGCAATAGACGTGGAGGTTGGAGATGCAAAAGTGCTAGTTAATGGGTCTCCAGAATGGTTTAAGGCAACGAACTGGCACGATGAGAACAAAGAATCCGGCCGATCGATGTCGCCTGAGGAATATCGTGCAGAGATAGATGTCGCTAAAAATGCAAACGCCAATCTTATCCGTAATGCTCACTACAATCGTCATCCATACGCGTATGAGTATGCTGACCAAATTGGAATGTATGTTATGGATGAAATTGAAAACTACTGGCTTAGTGAAAAGGCGATTGCCCATCAATTGTACGAAAAGGGCTTATCGCGCGAAAAAGCGATAGCTATGGCATGGAATCAGGTGAATCATCCCTCTGTCATCATTTGGAGTGTAGCGAATGAAAACACCCCAAACAATACGACGCATTTGGCATGGTTTAATGATATGAGAGATGCTGTGAGATCCGTTGATCCTAAAAAGAGACCCGTTACTTATGCATCGAATACGCAGCA
Organism: Paenibacillus montaniterrae; assembly: GCF_018403185.1. Classification (GTDB taxonomy): domain Bacteria; phylum Bacillota; class Bacilli; order Paenibacillales; family Paenibacillaceae; genus Pristimantibacillus; species Pristimantibacillus montaniterrae. The sequence goes on along the minus strand of NZ_BOSE01000009.1, from coordinate 33,655 downwards.
TCACCCGGTTGATATGTCTATGTCAGCAGCAGATATTATTGGATTTAATCAGTACTATGGCTTTCACGGTGGAGAAGCCGCAGATTATGGCGCGGAGCAATATAGAGAAAAATTGCTGGAAATTCATGAACGCTACCCTAGCAAGCCTATTATTCTATCAGAGAACGGAACATGGTCAAGCCTGGGCGATCGTGCCAGAGAACAGTGGCAGGCAGGCAACTTTGCAGCACATTGGGACGTAACGGTATCTTATCCATTTACCGCAGGCTACACCTTCTGGAACTTAAAGGATTACCGCAGCAAAATGGAATACACTAGCAGAGACCCGCAAAGACTTTCGGGAATGGGCATGGTTGACTGGGCTGCGCGATCACCAAAAGTCGTCTATTACTATTTCCAAGAAGCAACAAGCCGCGGTGCAAATCGAATAATGAATCCTCGTTTCGATCGAGGAATTGAGGAATGGCAGATTATATCTTCACAGAAGGAACAGGCTTACACTATTGTTGAAGAGGGGATGCAAATTTCATTAAACGCTTCAGACACTGTAACATTGAAGCAAAATGCATTTGATCTCTTAGCTGGCAGCTATGTAGTAGAGCTTAAAGTTCGCGGCCTGCAAGGCCAGGCGATTGCAGGGAAAATTGAGCTTAAGTCAAGCTACCTGTCAGGCGGATCGCTTGTGAAGGAGTTTGACTCCAGCGGCTTGATCAAGCTTCCCTTTACTCTGACGCATAACGGCGTTACAAATGTAACGGTTAATCTTCACTTGGAAGGCACGCAGTCGAACGAGCAAATCCTGGTCGAACAGGTTGATTTGTTTCCAGAGTTAAAGTAATAGAAATCAACAAATGAACAAGAGCAGGGACTGTCCGAAAAGTCCATTTCTAAACTACTACGAGTGCTAGTTTAGAAGCGTGATTGACTTTTTGGACAGTTCCTCTAAGTTGTTTTAAAGATTGTTCAATAGTGAATAGCTACACTTCCTTGCGCTGCAAGTAAATATAGCCGATGAGGAAAAACAGCAGGAAGCTGCCGCCTACAACCGCTAATAGCTGCTCCCACGCAATATAGAAGAAATTGTCTGCTTCTTCGCGCACGGTCATCATCAGAAACGGCTGTCCCCATGGATAATATGGAGCGAATTTTGAATTCAGCACCATCATCGTCGGGATTGTAAAAATAACGTTTACCGCAAATGGCGCAGCCAAGCTTTGAAACAGCGTGGACAGCCATAGCATAAGCGCGATTAACGGCTGGGTTGCCAGCCAGCCTCCAATAATGCCGCGCAGGATCACATCAACAGGAAACGGCTCCCCATATTGCTTAATGATGCCAGCAGCTAACAAAGCGACCAATACAAGCAGCTGCATTACAAAAATGATGGCACTAACAATTAAAAACTTCCCAACATAGACGCGTCCTCTCGTCGTCGGCAGAGCAAACAGCTGCTTCCAGCCTCCCGCTTGATGCTCGTAGCGGCAGGTCAAGGTTGCCAGTACGCCAGTAATTAACGGCAGAAACAAAACACCGTAGGCCATGTTGGCATTTATTAAGGCGTACACATATCTGATGCCAGCCATCTCCTCACCGCTGACATCTATCAACAAAGCAATAGCGAATACTAGCGCAGGACCTAGCAAAATAAAGGGGATAATATTCGTCTTGCGCAGCTTAAACCATTCTGTTCGTAATATCGCCTTCATCTCAACCAACATCCTTTCTGCTAAAATGAAGCATGCCTGCCATAAACAGCAGCAAGCCTGCGCCAACACCTATTACACCGCTAGACCAGGGATTGTCAAGCTCCGAGACTAAAGAAGGCCATTTCCATATGACCCAATCGGGCAAATACACCGGAATAATGACGGCAATCACGCCTACAATTCCAAGACTGACTGTAAAGCCTTGGTTGCTGCTTGTTAAAGCGCACCATAAATGCAGCGCAATTAAAGCCTGTGAGGCAACCCATGGATAAAAACTGTATTCCAGTATAGAAAGCCATGGGATGTCGTCGCCCAGACCGAGCGTCATCCCGTAAACCGCTGTACCAACAGCTAAAATGCAGGAGGATACAAGCAGCAGCACAGCTGCGATTAGATACTTGGATAAATAAACCGAGCCTCTTCTGACAGGCAGCGCCAGCCACATCTTCCAGGCGTTCGTCTGTGCTTCTATGCTGGCTAGCAGCGAGGTTAAAATGACAATGCCAAGCACAAGCGCCATCGGCGTTAAAGCCGCAACATTGTCCAAATAGTAGGCCCAATCATCCTCACTTTGCGCTAACAAATAGTCCTTTCGCACGCCATAGTTAACCATCGTTAAGCCAATCACGCCAAGCGGACCTAATAAGGTCAAAAACCATAGTCCCTTGCGCTTGATTTTCATCCATTCTGAGCCAAGAAGTTTGGAGAGCATCATAAACTCACCCCGCCTGTCATATCCAAAAAGATGCGTTCAAGCGATTGCTTATGCTCCTCTACACGATAAATGTCCATGCCTTGATGCACAAGCAGCTTAACGGCATCCGCTACCGCGCGGTCCGAGCATTGATGCAGCACAAGCTTATTCGCTCCCAGCTCTACTGCCAATTCAAGCCGATGCAAAGCCACTGCTGCTTGCTCAGGATCATTACATTGAATGTGAATTGAAGAGTTTGCCAGCTTGCGCATATTGGTTATGCTGTCCTGATAAATCAGCTTGCCATGCGATACAACCCCTACGGATGTAGCGATCTGATCGATTTCCGAAAGCAAATGGCTCGATATTAGCACAGTCATGCCATATTTTTGCGGCAAGCTTTTGATCAGCTCTCTAATTTCGATAATGCCGGAAGGATCCAAACCGTTGGTCGGCTCATCGAGAATAAGCAGCTTCGGCTGATGCAGCAGCGCTGCGGCTATGCCCAGCCTCTGCTTCATGCCAAGCGAGAAGCCTTTAACCTTGCGATGCGCCGCTTCTGTCAGACGGACCAGCTCCAGCACCTCTGTCACTCTTACAGGCGGCACACCGACGATTTGGCGGATAACATTCAAATTTTCATAGGCTGTTAAATGTGGATAATAGGAAGGATTTTCAACCAAAGAGCCTACCTGACGCAATATCTCCAGCTTATGCGTGTTCAGCCGTTTGCCTAACACCTTGATTCTGCCGGAGGACGGCTTCATCAGACCGAGCAGCATGCGAATAGTCGTCGTTTTGCCAGCGCCGTTTGGCCCTAGAAAACCGTAAATCTCACCCTCACGAATCGTCATATCAATATGATCAACCGCATACTGCTTCTGAAATGTTTTCGTTAATTGCTCTGTTTGTACGATAATACTCATCGTTTTCTTCACCTCGCAACCTAGTATAGGGGGTGGAGGTTAAAAGGAGGTCCACATAAAGTTTAAATTTTGTTTAAGAGGTAGTTCAAAAATAGGTCTTTGATGACGATGGAGTGCTTTGTAGCGGATTCGGCGGCGTATCTTGAACGCTAGCGAAGGCTTATGCTTCCGATGTATGTTTCCTACGGAAACATTTTAGGTGCTCACGTAGGTCTATCTACGCTGCGCTCCTCATTTTCTACTAGCGTCCAAGCTTCTTGGTCCTGAAAGCCCTATTTTTGAACCTTTATTGGAAGTGGTAGTTCAATAACTGGACTTTGATGACGATGGAGTGCTTTGTAGCATAATCGGCGGCGTATCTTGAACGCTAGCGAAGGCTTATGCTTCCGATGTATGTTTCCTACGGAAACATTTTAGGTGCTCACGTAGCTTATGCCTACGCTGCGCTCCTCGTTTTCTACTAGCGTCCAAGCTTCTTGGTCCTGAAAGCCCTATTTTTGAACCTTTATTGAAAGTGGTAGTTCAAAAATAGGCTTTGATGACGATGTCGTTTCGTTGTAGCATAATCGGCGGCGAATTCTTGAACGCTAGCGAAGGCTTATGCTTCCGATGTATGTTTCCTACGGAAACATTTTAGGTGCTCACGTAGCTTATGCCTACGCTGCGCTCCTCATTTTCTACTAGCGTCCAAGCTTCTTGGTCCTGCACTCAAAAAAGCTACAGCGGAGGAGCAAAGCATCCGTAAAACGCATGTGGGGCGCCTTTAACATCGTAATGCTATCTTAAAAATTTAAACAAGAGCATTACGATTTAAAAAGCGACTGGAGGATGCTTTGTTCCGCAGCGCTGAAAAAGGCATTCAATCATCCAGTTGAATAACGCAACGATCTGCTTCGTAGCGTACTCAACAACTAAAAGCTACAGCGAAGGAGCAAAGCAATCCGAAAAACGCATGTGGGTCGCCTTTAACATCGTAATGCTACCTTAAAAATTTAAACAAGAGCATTACGATTTAAAAAGCGACTGGAGGATGCTTTGTTCCGCAGCGCTGAAAAAGGCATTCAATCATCCAGCTGAATAACGCAACGGTCTGCTTCGTAGCGTACTCAACGACAAAAAGCTACAGCGGAGGAGCAAAGCATCCGTAAAACGAAGTGGGTCGCCTTTAACATCGTAATGCTACCTTAAAAATTTAAATAAGAGCATTACGATTTAAAAAGCGACTGGAGGATGCTTTGCTCCGGAGCGCTGAAAAAGGCATTCAATCATCCAGCTGAATAACGCAACGGTCTACTTCGTAGCGTACTCAACAAAAAAGCCACAGCGGAGGAGCAAAGCATCCGTAAAACGAAGTGGGGCGCCTTTAACATCGTAATGCTACCTTAAAAATTTAAACAAGAGCATTACGATTTAAAAAGCGACTGGAGGATGCTTTGCTCCGGAGCGCTGATACGGCTTGCGAATTTCGATGATGAAGTAAGGTGCTTGGCGATAGACCTGCCATGACAGCCCCATTCCTTTGACCATCATATCGACAATGGACAAGCCGATTCCCGCTCCTTCGCTATGCTGCTTCCCTTCATCAATCCCGTTGCCCTGATCAATGATGCGAATGACGTCATAGCCCTCGCAGCTGGTCGTCTCAACCGCCACATATTTGCCTGACTTGGCATGCCGCAGCACATTTTGCAGCAAATTGTCCAAAATGCGCTTCATCCAGATCGGATCAATCATCCATTCTGGCTGCTTCATTTCGCCCAGCTTAATTTCTACTTCAAAATCCTCCTGCTCAAATGCCGCATACCATGACGCAAGATGCTCCCGTAAAAAGCGATTGATTGCAACATGCTTCAGCTCCATCCGATAACGCTCCCCAATCAGCAGCGTATAGGCAAGCAGGTTGTCCACCAGCTCATCGATCTGCCGCACTGATCCTTCCATCGACTGCGCAGCCGTTGCGACGGGGGCTGGCAGCTCATGCTTGCTGATCGTATAGGCGTTGGCGCGCAGCTTAGTCAGCGGTGTTCGAATATCGTGGGAAAGATTGGCGATCAGCTGACGTCTGATATGCTCCTCCTCCAGCTCCCTTTCCCGGCTTTGCTTCAGCTCAAGCACCATATGGTTAAACGCCTGCTCCAGCTGTCCGATTTCATCCTGCTTGCGCACATGAATCGCTACCGGCAAATTATCGCTGTCACGCATACTCATCGCTCGCTGTAAATAGAGCAGCCGTTTGCGAATGCTGCGGAAAAACCAATACGATATAAAAATGAACAGCAAAATAATTGCCAATACTGAGCCCAACAGCAAAGTGCCGAACCGGTCATACACGTTTTCCAGCATCGATTGGAACAGCTTGCGCGGCAGCTCAATGACAACAAAACCATGCTGCTCGGAGCCAGCAACGAAAGCAATCACCGTATAAGGATCATTGCCGTAGCTTGACTTCATATATTGAGCAGTGTTCATCGCCGTCCAGGTCTGCGGCAGCTCGCGCTCCACATTCCAGCTGCTTTTCAGCTCGCCCGCGCCATTGACCCAAAACATAGCTGCTTGCGGAAATTGCTTGGCCCATGCTTCATACAACTGCTCCACCGCTTCCGCTGAATCGGGCGTCAGTTCTTTTGCCGCTTGATGCCATGATTGTTCCACCTTCCTGTAATCAGGCCGCTCATCCCTGTTCGTTTGATTGGAAATTCCTGAAAACACCATAGAGACGAGCAAATAGACAAATTGAAACAAAATAAGTGCAACACATATGAGCAGCATATACTTGGATTGCAGTGAGCTAAACAGCTTTCTCTTCATAGCTTCACCCTGTAGCCAATGCCGCGGATCGTTTCAATAACGGTTGGTTGTGAAGGGTCACGCTCGATTTTTTCGCGCAAATAGCGAATATGCACCATTAGCGTTTTGTCCCCTTCGATATAACTCTCGCCCCACACCTGCTCATATAATTGCTCCTTGGTCAAAATTTGATTAAGGTGGCGGATAAAGCATTGGAACAAATAATATTGCTTGCCAGTCAGCACGATTTCTTCTTCCGTTCGCGTGTCGATGATGCGCAGCTCCTTCGTATTAATGCGCAAATGCTGCAGCTCAAGCTGCTGCTCATGCTTCTGGAATCTGCGCAGCAGCACCTCGACTCGCGCAGCCAGCTCATCGGGATGAAATGGCTTCGTTACATAGTCATCGGCAAAGCCAAGACCCTCCAGCTTGTCCTCTACTGCCGTGCGCGCAGAAAGCATCAGAATCGGCAGCTCAGGGCTGACCCGCTTCAAGCGCTTGCCAACCGAGAAGCCGTCAAGCCCTGGCAGCATCACGTCAAGAATTACAAGATCGACAGCCTGAGCGTAATCCTCCGCTCCTTCGCCAGAGCTGAGCCATATAACACGATAGCCTCTGCTTTCCAGCTCCTGCTTCAGCCATGCACCTATTTCAAGATCATCTTCGATATATAAAATTTCATTCATTTTCTTCACTCCATTCACCGTCATTATAGCGTATATGCTTCTTTTTGCACAAAAAAAGGATGTCCAGAAAGCCAGCGGATGCTGACAATCTGAACGTCCTTCTCTTGTAGGTGAATCGGTGCTCCGGAAAAAAGCATTCCTCCAGTCGCTTTTGAAAAGATCATTAATTTATCGCCTGTTTTGCAAAGCTGCAAACATGTTTTCCACAGCAAACTTATCCCTATGTTCTTAAGCTGTTTGCATTAATTGCCCGAATAAATCTGGCGAATACAGCAGCCACCTCGGCTCTGGTGGCGTTAGCTTTCGGGTCAAAGCTGCCGTCTGGCTTACCGCTAATGATGCCTGCTGCTGCAATCGCGTCAACCGCCTCTTTGGCCCATGCGCTTATATGATCATGATCGGCGAACTGTACCGTCGAAGCTGACGGCAGCTTGTAGCCTTTAAACTTCGCGTAATTATAGAGCATAACCGCCATTTGCTCGCGTGTAATATTATGATGAGGACTAAAGCTGTCCTGCCCCGTTCCGCTTACTATGCCATTTTTAAATGCCCAAGCCGTCGAAGCTGTGTACCAAAGTCCTGCAGGTACATCACGGAATGGCGATTCTGCGTATACTTCGCTATCAATACCTTCCAAATTAGCGAGCACGTGAGCCAGCATTGCCCGCGTCATGGTTGCGCCAGGACTGAACTGGTTGACAGCTGTACCCTCAAATAGCCCACGAGCTGTTACCAGTGAAATATCTCTTGCCGCCCAGTGCTCAGGAATTACGTCGGCAAACGCTTTGCCATTGTATAGCACATCATAGGTCCCAGTAGACGCTGCAGTAAACGTTATACTGCCGTTTTCACTAATCGCCATCGGGTAGCTGACTGCTTTGCCATTTTCCTTCTTGATTGCTACATACTGATAAGGATCGCGGCCTTCTGCATTCTCTACAGGCAGCGTGATGATCAGCGGATTGTCGGGATCATGGTAGGCTGCAGGCTTGCCGTTGTGTAGCAGCTCAACGATAAAGCTACCTTGTCGAAGGCTAAGCATGAGCGTATCGCCATACAATTTCTTAATTTGATGCAGCGCGGCATTAGGGATAGTGACAGTGCCGAATTCCGTTTCAATCTTCAAATCGGCAGTACCTATTGCCACTATTGGAAGCTCCACTGTCAAAGCATAGATGTCCTTAGCAGCGATGTTCAGCTCGCTGCCGGAGGCTGATAGAGCCTTGCTGATTTGCTCAACTGTGCTGACTAGACGATATGTGCCATCCTCAGTTTTTGTTACAGTAGCAGTCTGACCATTAAGCGTTACCGTCTGTTTGCTGCTGTTAGCCGATGTAATTGGCGGAGGCATGCTGCTGCTCCGTGCAATGTCCTTCGTATTGTACATAAAGATAAGTCTTTCATTCGTTGTAATATTCGGTACATCCGCTACTTCAGAAAGCGTTTTCGTACCAAGCCGTAATGTTAAGACAGCACTGCTTCCTGAATCGATTGCCTCCTGGTACACAATACGGTTATCGTAGGCTGGAGATACGAGGAAGTACGGGCCTACTCCGCTGGAACGAAGCAGAAACTTTTCACTCTCGCCTATCTCTGTCGCATCAGCTTTTATTACATTGTAATCTCCTGCCGTTTCATCCTTGACCGATAAATAAGTGTTGCTCTTCACAAGCCTTATCGAATATGTGCCGTCGTCGTTGGCAACCAGCTGATAGAAAGGCGCCTCCTTCTTCATGACACTGGTTACAAGCTCGCCGTCTTCATTGACATCATAATAGGAGTTCAATGTCTCCGCGACTCTCTGACCGTCTACGATGCTCCAATTGCGCTGATACAATGGCTCCCATCTCGTCCGCATTTGGAAGTATGGCCCGTCTTGATTGACTGGCTCGCCTTGATAGAAGGTAAGCGTTGCAAAGTTCAAATTGTCAAAATGCACCATAGCCTGCGGTCTCGCTGCCGCTGCCGCTTTCTCTGTCCACGGCACTTCAACGCCTGCCTTGCTATAGAGTGCAAGTCCTTGCTCGAACACCGGTCTAAGCTCGCCTCTGTTTAATCCGTTATTCTCTCTGTCGAACCCGTCCCCATAGTAGCCTCTGCTTCTATCGCCAAAAACGTTCGGCATCGATACGAAGGGCACTTCCTCACCGTACAGCTCGCTCGAATACAAATTATATTTCGCCGAATATTCAAATGCTTTCGCCAGCCTGTTGTCGTACAAGGAGTACAGATCCTCGCCGTGATTGTAGGCAATCAGGCATATCTCCGCCATATAGCCGATAGCCAGTAAAGCATGGGCTTGATCGCGGCCAGTTTCCATCGTCTGGCCTGACTCATGCACATAAGCGAATATTGAGCCGTTTACATGAATGTCTTGATACAAGGCCATTGCACGATCAAAAATTTCCGTATTGTTGCATAAAACACCGATTGAAATTATGCTCACAATCGCCGCCGCGTCCCAGTTGCCATTGGCAAGCATCGGAACAGCCGCATCCTGAATAACAGGATAAACGACGTTCAGCATCATATCCTGCAGTGCTTTGAAGTCCTCATCGCTATACCCGCTGTATCCACCGTTATAGTAACGTATAATTTCGGCTGCATTGGCATATTTGTATGCATTTATGCCAGCACCAAGAATTCGGTCTCTGCCGTCTATTGCCTTCAAGCCGCTCGACCATTTTACGAGAATGTCGGCTGCTTTTTCCGCAAATTGATCATCCCCTGTAATGACCCACTGCAAGGCGTTGAAATACGCCGCATTACCGCCTTTCTCAAAATGACCGATATTGCCGGAATCCGCTGGAGCGCCACCCCGTCCAACATTTGAAAAGACAGTCGTTTCAAAGTCTGCGCTCGATAAATTGTAGGAAACGCTGTTCAACAGTCTCTGGTAATCAGAGTACCAAGGCTCAGCCTTCTCTTGAACGCGCTGCTTCATTCTGTCCAAATCTTGCTCGGTATGCAAAATGCCAGGATGGTTGAAGATACGTACCTTTACATCCTCCGACGTTTCATAATCGCTTCCGTTATATTGAACGACATACTGATAATGACCTGCGCTCAAATCCGACAATGTAACCTGCATCAAGCCGTCTGCGTAAACGATGTCGGCACTTGCCCCTACAATACGGTAATGCTCAGCATTCGTATCGCCATTAACAGGTTGCCAGAACAGCTTTGCCTGGCCGCCGGAAATCTCTTGCTTTACCTCCAGCAAATCATTGCCCTCTAGCTCTTCAAAATAAAATCTATACTCGCGATCCTGCCCGGCTGTTCCCGTGCTTAGCATTGCCTCCTCAGACATTTGCACATTAAATATACGAAAGCCGATATCATCTCTCATTGTGGACAAATGCGAATATATTCGATAATAACCTGAGCTGGCGAAATGATCGATATAAAACCGCTCATTCCAGCTTGGCATGCTCGCTGATGCCTTGATCTCGAAGGTTCTGTCGGTGCTGGTGCCGCTAGGCGCACCGCTCACAATATTAAAGTAACGATGCGTATTGCTTAAAAACTGGTCGGCTGTAAAGTAATTTTGGATCGTAAGATATTTACCGTTATCCAATGACTTTATCGAATAAGCCGTTTTAGTAGCGCCAACCTCTGGCTCCTCATGATTTACCGTTGCAAAATAGTCAAGCACATATAGCGCAAAATGAGAGGCCTCCGCGGCATTTTTCGTAAGCGATAGCTTTTCAGTTACGGGGTCTACCTTGACATATTGGCCTTCCTCATTTTTCATTTTCATAATCATCGCTGCAGTGCTGCTATTGTTCACGTAATTCCCCATGTTTGGCGCGGCGATTTTAATGGGAAATTCTGCCTTTTCAAGACTGTTTACTGCTGCTTGCAGTAACGCGAGCGCTTCGTTAATCTCCTCCTGCGTTGTATTGCGCATGCTAACCTCCTTTGCGTAAGCGAGAGCTGCGACCAATTTCGGCCAGCTGTCCGTTGTGTATTCGCTTTCAACTAACTGTTCAGCTTCGCTAATTCGCGCATTGAGCGCTGACCTGTCAACCCCATCATCGACAATCGGCTCGCCCAATGTGACGTTCAAGGTCGGCCCAGGATGCGCTGCTGTATTGCGCGAGGCATACATTTCACTGGCGCTAATCGTGCTGTCATCCACACTGGCAGTCGTTAGATGTACGCTGATCACCTTTCTTCCGCTGCTCAGTGCAGAGCGAAAAATTTCAGATAAGTCGATGGACAGGTTTTCTTCGCCATTTGATGTCACCTTATAGGTTGCGCTAGGCGATCCAGCTATATCATTTGGACGGTTATTATAGGTTAAATTGTTGGCCGTCCACGCTTCATCAGAGTCGCGCAGTGTGGATTCGCTTTCCGTAAAGACCAGCTCGTTTGGCGCATGTGATTTTCTGAAGCTAAGCAGCATGCTCATCTCGTTAAGATCGTAGCGCTCCGTATCAATCGCGGATAAATCAAATTTGAGATAAACATGCCGCGATTTTCCGTAAATTAATTTATTGGCGTTCAGCTCAATTCCCAAGCGATCTCCTTGACCACTGAAATTGGAGACGAATGCGTCTTGCGCTGCCGGAAAGGACAGTGCGGCAGACGAAGCCGCAGCTGCTGCTGTTCCCGGGATAAGTGTATAAAACGGCATGCCCATGATCGGCAAGCACAGCAATAACGATAAAAACCGCTTCCACTGCTTATTCATAATCGATCCCCTTTCTATCCTTTAAAATTTGAAGCTGCATTTCTCTGTAACAAGCTTGCCTCCGTCTATGTCGCGAAATGAAACCGCTGTCAAAATATAGTACAGATCATCCTCCCATCATCCGTTAGTTAACAGGTACTGTACGCAATGCTCAGCGCATTGATCCTGCCCTGCTTTACTGCTGCTCCTCTTATCAAGCTATATCGTAGCAAGGCGAACCCGTGATTCATATGCAGTTTTTTAAGCTCTAAGTCAGTATTCTTAAGCATTTGGGGCTTTCAGCCTTCTATAAACACTACACAAAACTTGGCTCCTTTTATCTATAAAACCGTATACGGAACTTAACATGAAATAAAGCATACTCAGAAAATTTAGTATTTACATTTAATTCAATATATGGTATATTTTTATTGTTATTATTTTGAAAATTTAGGAGGTATTCAGTTGAAAAAAATTTTAGGGTATTTATTAAGTTTAGGGTTGTTATTTAGTTTGATTTTACAACCAACAGCGACGGCAGCGACTGAAAACACTGAAAAATCGGAGCCTGTTAATTTTCAATTTGAAGCATTTTTAACATTAAACAACTCAAATCATAAGACGTCATTAACATCAAACAACGTTCAAAATAACAAGCAATCAGATTTTGAAATTAAAGACGCAAAACAAACTCTTAACCAAATTAATGAGGATGGCTCTTTCACAGCAAGTTACGAAGTTACTCTATCATTGCCGAACACTGAATTTGGCTCTGGTTCTCAATCAGGACTCATAACCCCATTTGATTCTAACAGTGGATCAGTAACTCAGAATCTATGCAAGGCAACATTAGAAATTACATATTTTACTAGAGGATCTACAGATAAAGAAATTAAAATTACTAATATTAAGGGAGGATGGGAACCACAAAATTCCACTATTGTTGTAAGTAATCGTGAAGCATCAGTCTCTGACGGCTTACCTCTTGGAAATGTAATTAGAAAGAACCCTACCACCAATTCGTTTAACTATAACACTGGATGGGATTATGTCGACCTTTACCCTCATACTAACTATTCAGGACCAAGAGGTTACACAGAAGCTACCCTAACCGCATACGGAATGGGTGGGACTGCAAATATTTTCTTACAGGTTCTTGTTCAATAGTTATATTGATAAAAATGATGAAGCGTTTCACTCGTTTAGTAATGGTGAAGCGCTTCTTTTTCTATTTTAAAGAAAGGTAAATATCGATCAGCTCAATCACACGAACACTCCTTTTATGAACGTAACGAGGCTTCAATAATATTCATAGTTATCGGGTAGGAATAGTATATTATAAGACTGGAAATAGTTCAATAACCTGTTATTAAATTGTTAAAATGGGATTAGTGCTAGATTTGCTCATAGGGGATAGCAGGATATGCATCAGGACGAAATGGACTGCAAGGTGCAACTAACAAACCGGACCGACGTCTAATCTATTGGAAAGGTTTACTATATTAAATGGAAGCAGGAGGAAATTGCCAAGATGAAGGTAAGGAAATGGGCTGTCTGGCTGATGCTGGCGGCGATGTTGATGACGCTGTCCACACCGGTCGCTTCAGCTGCCGGAACTTCCGACAGCGCCAAGGGAATCGAGATTATACTGGATGGGAGAACAATCAATAGCGATGTTTCTCCTTACATTATCCCTAAAGTGTATGTGACGATGGTGCCGCTGCGCATTATTAGCGAAGAACTGGGCGCAACGGTCAGCTGGAACCAGAAGGAGCAGCAGGCTACAATCATGGACGGGGTTGGAAAGACGATCATCATGAAACGAGGGGCAGCGAACGCAATCGTCAACGGGCAAACTGTCGCGCTCGACGCTTCCATCGCTATTAAGTCTGGCCGGACGATGGTGCCGCTGCGTTTCGTCAGCGAGCAGTTGGGTCTGAAGGTTACCTGGAGCGAGCAGGATCAGCGCATTACATTGGCAGCTGACGGCGGTAAGGCTCCAGTGACCCCGGGGGGCGAGACGCCAGGATCCGGGACGACGAATCCGGGGAGCGGACAGCCAGGATCGACGGCCCCTGCAGGTCCGAAAGACACGGTGAATCCGGGTGGGGGTGGCAAAGGCGATACGGGCGAGACCGAGCTGCGCGGCGTCTGGATTTCGACCGTGTATAATCTCGATTGGCCGTCGCCATCCTCCTACGGGAAGTCGCTTCAGCAGATGGAGGAGTATCGCGAGCTGCTCGACGAGCTGCAGGAACTGGGCATGAACGCGGTATTTGTGCAGGTCCGCCCGGAGGCAGATGCCTTGTACCCGTCACAGCTTGTCCCTTGGTCCAAATATGTGACGGGTAAACAAGGGCTTGCTCCCGATTATGATCCGCTGGCCTTTATGATCGAGGAGACACATAAGCGGAATATGGAGTTTCATGCCTGGTTCAATCCGTTCCGCGCCAGCGTCGACACGAAGACCGAGCAGTTGGCTGATAGCCACATTGCCAAGCAGCAACCGGACTGGATCGTAAACGCCGGCAGCAAGCTGTATATTAACCCGGGCATTCCGCAGGCACGTCAGCATATTATTGATACGATCATGGAAGTCGTGAACGGCTATAATATTGACGGGGTTCATCTGGATGATTATTTCTACCCGTCCAATACAAGCTTTGCCGACGACCAGACCTTCAAGACGTACAATCCGGACAAAATCGCCTCCAAGGCCGACTGGCGGCGCAACAATATTAACGTGTTCGTGCGTGATCTCGGACAGGCGATCCACGGCGCGAAGCCGGATGTCCGTTTTGGCATTAGCCCGTTCGGCGTCTGGCGCAACCAGTCGGTAGACAAGACCGGCTCGGATACGAACGCGGGAATAACGACATATGACAGCATGTATGCCGACGTCCGCACCTGGATCAAGCAGGGCTGGATCGACTACGTCAATCCGCAGCTGTACTGGAGCCTCTCCTTCCCGGCCGCCAGATATGACAAGCTGGTCGATTGGTGGGTACAGGAGGTGCAGGGAACCGGAGTGGATCTGTATATCGGTCACTCGCCATATAAGCTGGGGACCAAGGAAGCTGGTTGGCAGAGCGCACAGGAAATTATTAATCAGTTGGAATACAATAAGCGCTACCCTGAAATAAAAGGCGACGTATACTTCAGCGCGAAGGATCTGCGCAAAAATCCGCTCGGCATCAAGGAAGCACTCCGCTCTTATTATCAATCTTAATCTTATTACAAGCAACATAGCGCCCGCCTCCGCAACCGTCTTCTGAACGGTCCGGAGGCGGGCGCTTTATTGTGCCGCGGCAATAGGAGAGCTGTTGTATGTATTGATTTACTTTTAGGCATGCTTCATGTCATTTTTGTCATTGCTGTCATTTCTATATATCAAATCTCCAGATGGCGAATAACCTCTAATAAATATAGGAGAATCAAATTTTTCAGTGCTATAGAACACTCGATGACCTTGATAATCAACCGTATTAACCTCGGAGTTGTTAACAGTTATTCGAGCTATATTCTTGTTATAAATTACGCCAAAAAATGCATACTTCTTTTCGCTATTGATATGCTTAGCGCTCCATGTTAATTCCAAATCTGAGTTATTTCCAATTTCCGCAGGAATTTTCAAATCAGCTAATAGTTCGTTCGAATCTAACATAATAAAGTGAATATAATGGCTCGCATCCTTTATTAAATACAGGGAACTACTGCTTTCTGTTTCTAACATTTGCAACGTATCCTCTAGCAGATTGTCTAAGCTAGAGGATACTATTTTGTTAAGAATGCGGTCGCTTTTCTGATCGCTTTTCTGACTATAGATAAAGAATCCAGATACAATTAAAACCAAAACAATGCCGACTAGCAAAAGCTTCTTCTGTTTAAACATATTTCTATCCCCTCTTTCCATTCCAACTCCTCGCAAATAAAATGATGACCACTTTAAGTTACGCCTGCTGCAAATAATGATCGATTTGCTTGTAGGCATGCTGCACATCATTGCTGTGCGCGATGCTAACCAGCTTGGGCTTTAGCTTGCTGACGATTACGGCGCTGGCCACCGCTTGCCGCATATCGGCGGTAAACATTTTCATCGGCTGCTGCAGCTTGCCTTTACTGGATGTAAACAAGTCGCCGCTGATCAGAACGGAATCCGCCTTATGATAATACGCCACATGGCCTGGAGAATGCCCTGGCGTATGATACGGGATCAACGAGTCGATTGGCTGCAGTGTACCGTT
Organism: Paenibacillus montaniterrae; assembly: GCF_018403185.1. GTDB lineage: Bacteria > Bacillota > Bacilli > Paenibacillales > Paenibacillaceae > Pristimantibacillus > Pristimantibacillus montaniterrae. Next base: position 17,937 of record NZ_BOSE01000009.1, on the reverse strand, counting down.
CTCGTCTGCTGGCAAAGGCTGCACACTGCCAGGCGGTACGAGCTTCTCGCTTTTCTTTCTGCCTGGAAACGGCTCCTGGCCTTCCATATACTTTAGCTCCAGCTGATGTGCATACACGGGAATATTTCTTTCCGCAACAATTCGCTGCAAGCCGCCAACATGATCGGAATGCCCATGCGTCAACAGCACTGCCTTCACTTTACCGAGCTTTTCGGCCTCGTGCAATATTTGCTTGCCCATAAACGACATACCGGTATCGACGATATAGACACCGTCCTCAACCTGTACGAGCCAAGCGCTCATTTTAAACATAAACCAGCTCTCCAGCTTCGTAATATGCGCAGAAATTTTACGTACCTTCATCCTAATCTCCCCTTTGCTTTGTTGCAAGCTTAAATATCGCGATTCGTCTCCTGCTGTGCGGTTAATTTGATGTACATATCGTCCATCAGCTCGTCAATGATCGTCTGATTTTGCTCATACTTCCCATTTTCCATCAATTGCGTCGTCATTTGCAGCGCATGCAAGGCTGACTGATAAAATGCTATTTTTCGTTTGATCTCATCTATTTTGCTGGAAAAAGCGGTAACAGAGGCGATGTTGCACTCCTCAGAGACTGGTCTTTTTTCCAAGGAAAGCAGCAGCTTAATCTCCTGCAGAGAAAAGCCGGTATGCTTTAATACGAGTATAAATTTTATTGCTCGTTCGCAGTTCTCATCGTAAATGCGGTAGCCATTTTCAGAACGAACTGGCTGCAGCAGCCCTTCTGCTTCATAGAACCTTGCTGTATCAGCTGAAATCCGATATTTTTCTGTAAACTGTTTAATTTTCACCTGATCTCCTCCTCTTTAGCTATAGCGTATCATTGGAGTATACTCCAAGGTCAATCCTCTTTATTCAAAGAGGGCTTATCCGGAAGGTCAGTAAAGACTGACAATCTGAACAAGCCCTCTTCATATTCCAATTTGAAGCGATGAGGTGCCTCTATTCACTTACTAATTAAATGTACAGGCACTAATTCCCGTAAACCTTCCAGCTTTGAATGCCGGTTGATGCAGTTGCTTTTGCAGTAACGCTTAAACGAATGCGATCGGTTGTAACTGGTGCAAATGATGTCGTGTTGTATTGATCAGCGAGCAGGCCGTAGCCTTCCGCATTGCTGACGCTGGTCCATGCCGAGCCATTCCAGTATTGAATCGTATACGAGGCTGGCAAATCAATACCGCCGCCATCGTCAAACCAGTATACATCGACCTTGTCAATCGTATACGGCTGACTCCATGTGTACTGTACCCATTGTGTCGTATTCGGATTATTCCAGTTTCCATACACAGGATGACCGCGGTCGCTCGAGCTTGTTGGCGTGTAGCCGTCATTCAAGCCCGTCAGGCTTTCCCAAGGCGAAACATAGGAGGCTGTAGCGGTCGCTAGCGGTGCAATATCGCTCGCAATATTGGCAAGTCCGGCAATTTCAGATGAAGCAAGCGCCCTGCTATAGATGCGGAAATCGTCAATCGCTCCCTTGAAATATGGATCAGAGGCAAATTGCGATCTTCCAATATAGTTTTGTGTAGTTGCGCCCAGGCTAGAAGGGCTGAGCGTCATGCTCGTATTTCTCGCTACCTCGACTCCATTTACATACATGATGCCGGTCGTGCCTTGCTTCGTTACTGCCACATGCACCCATTTGCCAGTCTCCAGCGGCGTATTGGTGCTGAGCTGCTGTTCACTGCTGTTGCCATTTGTCGAGATGGCAAAGCGCAAACCTGCAGCTCCGCCAGCATCAGCAGTGAGAAACATATAGTGAGTAGAGCCCGAACCAAAATCAAAAATTCGCGCCCAATCCGCATGGCTGTCCACCTTTACCCAGCTCGCAATTGTAAAATGATTAAGCTGGTTAACTACTCCGGCAGGCAGGCTGGCATAGCCGTTCGTACCGTTCAGCTGCAGCGCTTGACCAGCATAGCCTGTTGTCCATGATGCTCCACCGTGCAAAGCAGCATGATTGCCGCTGCCCGAGGAATCAGTTGCAGTCGTGCCGCTCGTATGATTCATTTCCAAATGAATCACCTGTTCAGGAATCGGAACGGATGTGCCCTGCTCCAATTCGAGCTCATAGCTTTGGTTGGCGCCAATATTAACAAGCACCTCTGTCGTTTGGCCGTTAACCGCATTGACGCTGCCTACAGGCTGACCGTCGAGCAATACGTTATAGCTGCCGCTTACCAGCCCGGTAAACATAATTTTAGTTGTATGCGCAGCGCCTGGCGTGGCATTGGACAGCGCTAGCTTGACGTAATTCTTTGCTTTCGCTACCGTTGCCGTCGTATACGTATCGCGCTCCAGCTCGATGCCGAGCTTCTCCGTAATAAGATTCAGCTTTTGGAATACGCCATCCTTCGGCACGATGACGTAGTTGGAGCCGCTCTCTGTTACATCGGCACCGTAGCCGTACAAGCCAAACAACGGATCAACGACGATGTCGGCGCTCAATATTTTAATCGCGCCCCATAAGCCAAGATCAGCCTCGCCTGACATGCCGCGCCAGCCGTTAAACAGCGGACCGCCGCCCAGTCCAAGCGCGCCATGGTTGCCCTTCGTCATCTGATAGGTCCAGGCTACAGCACCGATATTTTCAGGATCTGAGCTGATTTGTCCTGAATTGATCGCCGTTATATTGCCAATTTTGCTGGCATAGGTCAAACGCATTTCCAGCTCGGGATTCGTTGAGTGATGGCGAACCCAGTCATCCATCGCATAGCCCTGCAGCGCAACCGTGTATTGGAAGTTCCACCACGGCTCGCCAGTAATCGTAACCGGAACCGAGTAGAAGTACCACAGCGGCATATGGCCGCGAACAGCTCGCGCCTTCGTGTTGATTTTGCTCATCATTTGCAGGTTGTTGTTCATTTTGGCCAGCGTATAGACGGCTTCCTCGCCAGTATTGTCATAGTTGTATTCCGAGCCGTACGGATATTTGGTATTTTTAAAGTTGTTGTATTTGGTAGTCATCTTGGCGATCATATCGTTCGCTTCAGCAGTATACCCTTCCTCCTGCAGCGCCTTGATTATATCCGGGGTCGTCATTTCGCCCATTAGTCCGGTATTCCAGTTGTAAGCGACAGGCCCTTCATAAAGCGCTTTAAATATGCGGTATGCTCGCAGCAAATAAGTCTCCTTCGGATGAATGTAGTTAACAAGCTGCGGATAAAGATCAGCAATTTTATACATGCTGAAATACGTATTGTATACATGGGGGTACGCATAGCCTCTGTAGGTTGGAGTATCGTTCGGCTCAGGCATCAGGAAGTCATGGATCAAATAATCCTGATGATGGCCGTTCATTAAATTGGTCCAGATCGCGGTTTCCAGGTATTGATCAACCGCAACAATTTCAGCTGCAACCGGGTCTTGCACATTTTTTTCGGCAAGAAACTGCCCATGCGTCAAGCCCCAATCATCGCCCCAGCCCCAGTAGCCCGAGAAGGAGTTGCGCTTCGACTTGGTGGACATCATCCAGTCATCGAATACTTTGTCGCGAATATTTCCTGGCATATGCCATTGCGTTTTTTCTACGATAAATGTTGCATGGCGCTGCAATGCGTCCGCAATCGGCTCAATCGCATAGAATTGCAGCACAGTCTTCTCGCCGTTGCCATATAGCACCGTAATATCGTTTTGTCCCAGGCGGCCAAGCTGCAGCTCATACAAATGATAGCCGCCCGGCTTCGTGCCGAGTGATGTAATCACAGTTTGCGACGGATATTGTGCGTTTACTGAAGTAATTGGCTTCTTCGTGCGCAGAGCGAATTTGGCCTTTTGATCAGTTGGCACGACCATGCTTGGAATGACTGTGACATCAATCAGCCCTTCCTCATAAAGGCGGTCCTTGACAGCCTGCTCATCCTCCTCGGCGAATAGCTTGAAGGCATAGGTTTTGCTTTGCCCTGGCGCCAATATAAGACTCGTATTGTTCAAATAGCCGCGATTCGTGCTTTTAATGACATTGGAATGAATGTAGTAGACGGTTAACCCTTCAGGCCAGCCCCCTTGATCGGCTGCCCATGTTGAGCCGGGATGCTCCTCGATCCGCCAATTGTCCATATATTCAAAGCCGGCTCCTGTTGCTGTATCAGGGACCATAAGCAACGAATGGCCGATGCCGCTAGGACGCTGCACTGTTATATATGAATTGCTGTTGGCTACATTGGAATGTGTAACGACTCGCGTTTCATAGATTTCCTCGTTGCCTCCGTACGACCAGTATTCATTAAATGGCAGCGGCAAGCCAAAATCGCCGATTTCCAGCGATTGATTGCTAGTATTCGTCACCTTGATTTCCCAGCGCAAATGATCCGCTTGCAGCTGGTAGGACTGGTCGACGCGGAAATTGCGAATCCCTTGCGAATTGGAGGAGTTTTGATACGTAATATTCACCGTATTGCCCGATTGGCTTTGCGTGCGCGCACCGGCTGATTTGCTCGTCCACGCCTCTTGCCAAGCGCCATTGTTCAAGCGATAAGTAAACATTAGCTCGCCTACCCATTGGTGCTCGGACGTATTTTGCGGTGGCGCATTGCTGCCGTTCATGACATAATTGGTTGGAAATTGGTCGCCCACAATTTCCAGCTTCGTAATTTCACCGTGATTGCCTGTGCTTAAACGGAAGGTGTCATTGGCAAGATCATACGCCAAGACACTTTGCGGCAGCACGAACCAACATAAAGCGCTTACAAAAATAACCATCATTAACCACATAAATCGTTTAGAGCAATAAATAATGTTCTCACCCATACTTTTTTCTCCTTTCATGACAAAAGCTTTGCAATCAAGCGAGTTAATCTGGATGAATGATTGAGACTGAACCTTTTCCATCACCCCCTTTCAAGGATTAGAGGCTTGTACAGCTATAAACAGCCGCTTTAGATCAATTAATTTAAACGTTTAACAAAGTTGTCGAACTAAACAAGAAAGGTAAATTGAGAGGCGTTAAGCTAGATTTTTTTGAGGTAGTTTTTGATTAGATCAGCTTTAGATCAGTTTCTAGATCAGACTGTAGATCAGGCTTGGCAGCTTATCAACCAGGTTGAATCAGCTGCCAAGCTGCCAATTGCGAGTAAAGAGCTAGCTGCGGGGAGGCGCAACGGAATCTCTGACCAGCAGTTTGCATAGCGGAGAACGGTCGCTCGTCGGCTGCTCGCCCTTAATGAGCTGGCTTAACGCTTCCATCGCATTGTAGCCCATTTCGTGCAGCGGCAGCTCCATCGTCGTCAGCCGCGGGTTGGCGAAGTCGCTAAACTCCCGATTATCAAAGCCTAAAATCGAAAGGTCTTGCGGGATCGAGACTCCCATCTCCAGCGCCGCGCGCATCGCTCCTGCCGCCATTACATCGTTCATAATGAGGATCGCTGTAGGCCGGTCCTCCAATTCCAGCAGCTCTTTCGTCAGCTGATAGCCTGACTGCAAGCCCCAGTCGCCTACCCTAATATATTGAGGATTGAACGGCAGCTCAAACTCTGTAATTGCCTTATAGTAGCCATTAAAGCGATGACGTGAGGGCAAAGAGTCCATTAGCCCGCTAATAATGGCAATTTTTTTATGGCCCATGCTAATCAAATAATGCATCGCATCATATGAAGCCTGTTCATCATTGTATTGAATCGACAGCTCATGCTGCGCATAGCAGTATGTGTACACCATAGGCTTGCCCTTTGCATCAAGCAGCCCTGTCACATCCCTTGGATGCACACCGATATAAATGATCCCTTCCGCCTGCCGCGACAGCAGGTTGGTTGCAGCATTTTCGGCCAGATGGCGGTAGGTTTCCATATCGGAATAGTTATGCCCGATCCGCTTGAACAATCTCATATTGGTAAGAAGAATATGCAAATCATGCTGATCGGCATAGTCATGAATGCCATCGATAATTTCGGGAACATTGAATACTGTCACATCCTCAGCAATGACGCCAATCGTATTCGTTCGTTTAATTTTCAAGCTTTTGGCAATTTCATTGGGCGTGTAATTGAGCTCCTCGATGACCTTCATAACCCGTTCGCGTGTTTGCGGCTTTACATTGCGTGTGCCGTTAATGACGTAAGACACCGTTGCCACGGACACATTAGCCTTTGCTGCTATATCCTTCATCCCTACTCTGCGCACCTTAGCATCCCCTAACTGTATAAACGTTTAGATCCTTTTTCGGTTATAGCACACTGCTGCCGCTTTTACAAGAGACGCTCTCGTACCCAAACCGTCATTTCTCCCATGCCACGGTTTGCCCAAGCATAATATGGAATAAAGGTAGCCTGGCAGCTTGCTTCGCGCCAATTCATGCTGCTGGCATCGCCGTACAATGCCAAAGTATTGCCGTACAAAGCTGCACGATCGTCGCATGGCTCAGCCACCTGCCTGAGCGCCTCGGCCCGGATAACCGTTATACCTCCAAGCAGCTCAGGAACATATGCCGCTTCCAGCCCGCCATTCTCGGGTATTGCCAGCAAATGAAGATGCTCCCCATTATCAGCCTCCTCCAGACAGTAAATGAACGGGCCGCGCTGCAAAGCGATCTTGCCAGCTGTATGCCTGAGCGCCGGATGTCCTTTCATTTTTTTGATCGGCATATCGAATAGAAGTCGTATCTCTGTTGCAGCTGCCCATTGGCGAGTTATTGTCACATAACCGTGCTCTATCCTTTGTTGTTCAAGCTCCAGGGGTACGCCGTCAATTTCAATTTTGACTCCGTCACACCAGTCCGGAATACGCAGCGCAATTGTTTTCGCATGGCTGCAGGTCGCGGCAATGTTAAGCTTTACCTGTCCCTCCCAGGCATAATTGCCGCTCTGTTCAATTTCAAATGAGCCATCCTCCCAGTCTATTTTCGCATGACCGCCAATATAGAGATGAGTATATAGCGTATCCCCCTTCACGGTATAAATGTACTGGCCGAGCGATGCCAGAAGCCGAGCAATATTCGGTGGGCAGCAGGCACAGGAGAACCATTCCTGGCGAATCGGCTTCACATGATCATATATTTGGTTTTTGCCAAACAGGCGCGGATCGACCTCAAGCGGATTGACATAAAAGAAGCTTTTTCCGTCGCGCGCCATGCCGCTGACTACTGTATTGTACAGCGCCCGCTCCATAATGCTGGCATATTCGCTGGAAGGCTCGAGCTGCAGCATGCGATGCGCAAAAAAGATGAGCCCGATTGAGGCGCAAGTTTCAGCATATGCTGTATCGCTTGGCAAATCATAATCGGCGGTAAAGGACTCGCCATACGCCATTGAGCCTATGCCTGCTGTAATGTACATTCGCTTGGTGACAATGCTTTTCCATATGCTGCGGCACGCCTGCAGCAGGCTCGCGTCCCCGGTTTCAGCCGCAACGTCGGCCATGCCGGACAGCATATAAACGAGTCGGACCGCATGACCGACCGCTTCATCCTGCTGCCTTACCGGCCTGTGGGATTGGCTGTACTTCAAATCATGCGCCATATCCAGCTGGAGAAAATGAACCTTGCCATCGCGCAGCTTGAATTCTCGAAAATAAAAGTGCGGCCTGCTGCCTCGCTGATCAAGAAAGTACTGGCTTAGCCGCAAATAGCGTTCAATTCCTGTGGTGCGGTATAACTTGACCAATGCCAGCTCAATTTCCTGATGACCGTCATAGCCGTTCAGCTTGCCAGGCTCGCTGCCAAACACACTGTCGATATAATCGGCAAACCGACATACTACATCAATAATTTTACGCTTGCCCGTTGCCTCGTAATAGGCTACCGCTGCCTCGATCATATGTCCCGCGCAATACAGCTCATGACATTCCGCCAGATTGGTCCAGCGCCCTTCAGGCTCCTTTAGTGTAAAATAAGTATTCAAATATCCGTCAGCATGCTGCGCTTTGGCGATAATATCGATCATCTCATCAGCAGCAGCCTCCAGCTCTCGATCAGGGCCAGTTTGCAGCAAATAAGCTACTGCTTCAAGCCATTTGGCAACATCGCTATCCTGAAAAACCATGCCGCCAAATTCTCCTTGCTCCTCTCCGGCAGCAATTTTAAAATTGCGCACAGCATGGCTTGGCTCAGCTTCTGGCACGCGATCATTAAGCACTTCCCATTGATAGGGCACAACCACCTCTCTCACCAGACGTATGTAATGCGACCAGAAATGATCGCGAATTGCTACATTTTTTAATGGCAAGGTGCGCTCTCTTATTTTACTAATGTTCATTCTCTCTTTTCTCCCTTCTACTCCTTCTCTATATGTGCGACTGACCATTTAATCGTTTAAATTAATCTCTACAGATTTCGCTGCCGGTATTGTGGAATTTGTCAAAAAACAGGCAGGAAACATATGAATCAGAAGCGAGAAAGCTAGTTTATTGTACTGAAAATAGAGGTTTAAGTGCGCTGCTATCGGAAGATTAATTTAAACGTTTAAACACTATATTTATTTTATAGCATAGCTGCCGCTTGATTAGCAAGCGCTTTATTTTGTGCCGATAGCTTTATTTAAATGAATCCTCTATACAGTTTGCCAGCTTAAGCTTACAAACGAGCATAAATGAACATTTAGGCAAACTTACATTCCACTCGCTCATAAATGAACTTTTCTATCTATTAGCACTGCAAGCAAGCTCGCTACCTGATGTTCTGCTATTTATTGCTTGCTTTTACTTGATCTTTACACAGCTTAACAATTTCTTCATACGTCGATAACAACCATTTTACAATTGATGCCTACAATGAAATCGAGCAAAAACGAGCTTGTCTTAACGATAAAACAAGCATAAACAAGCATTTTCTGTTAGAGAGGAAGAAATGAGCCGTGAACAATAAACAGGAAGTCGGCTTCATCATCGACTTGGACGGAACGATTTATGCAGGCAATGAGCTGATCGCTGGGGCACGTGAAACGGTAGAGCTGCTGCAAGCCAAGCAAATTCCGTTTGTCTTTTTAAGCAATCGTGGAAACTATTCGCGTACCATGTGCCAGGCAAAGCTGAAGGCATTGGGCATAGAGGTTTCAATTGATCATATCATTTTAAGCTCAACCGTTACTGCGCGCTTTCTATCAACCTATTACAAGCATCATTTGCTGTGGACTTTGGGAGATCGCGGTCTTGCCGAGGAGCTGCAGGCTCATGGCCTGCAGCTAGCCGAAGAGCCTGAACTGGCAGACTGGCTGGTCATTACGCTGCATGAGCATGTCACCTACCATGATCTGAATCAGGCGTTTCGCGCTGCACGGGCCGGAGCTCGTATTATCGCAACCAACCAGGATCGCAGCTTTCCCGGAGAGGATGGCGATTGCATCGACGTAGCTGGCATGATCGGTGCGATTACTGCCACAACGAATAAAAATGTCGATTTTGTCGCCGGCAAGCCTTCCAGCATGATGGCGGAGGCTGCTCTATTGCAGCTAGGCTTGCCCCCAGAGCAATGCATCGTAATCGGCGACAGCCTCAAATCGGATATTCAGCTTGCGCAAAAAGCGAATATGAAATCCGTGCTTGTGCTGTCAGGCTCAACGATGGAAAAGCAAGTGCAGGCGAGCCCATGGCAGCCAACCTGGATTGCGCCACATGTATGGAGCTTTATTCAAGGATACTACACTACAGGAGTTGGACATATTGACAGAACGTAATGACATAGGCGGCGGTTCAAGCTTGCAGCAATTGCTTGATCAGGCAACCTATCAGCATTTTCAAGAGCAGATGGCGAGCATCTGCATTGAAGCAGGAGCATTGCACCGCATAGCGGATCATGTTGAGCAAAAGGGCTACAGAAGCGTCCAGCTAGTAGTTGACGAGCATACTTATGCTGCGGCTGGCAAGGAACTGGTGCTTATTCTCGGCAAGAAAGGCTTTCAAGCCTTTACAACCTGTGTAACTGCCAACAGCATTGGAGACGTTATCGCCGACGAAGCCGCGATTGTGCAGGTGCTGCTTGATATTCAGCATAACCACGCAGACGTTGTCATAGCGGTTGGCGGCGGCACGCTGCATGATATTGCACGCTATGCGGCCTACACATCCAGGCTGCGCTTTATATCCGTGCCGACAGCCCCTTCAGTTGATGGCTTCAATTCCAAGGGTGCTCCGATTATTATTCGCGGCTATAAGCAAACGATTATTAGCATTGGACCCGAGGCTGTGTTCGCCGATCTCAATGTACTGGTCAAAGCGCCTCAGCCAATGATTGCCGCAGGCTTTGGCGACATTCTCGGCAAATATACATCGCTGTTTGACTGGAAATTTGGCGCTATAACAAGCGGCGAGCCTTATTCTCTCGCCTCAGAGCTTATTACCCGCCATGCGCTGCAGCATAGCGTGAGCTGCGCCGGGCAAATTGCAAAACGCGATGAGGAAGGGATCGCCCTGCTCACCCGCGCTCTAATGGAATCCGGTGTGGCGATGCTGCTGTTCGGCCACTCCCACCCCGCTTCCGGCGCAGAGCATCATTTGTCTCATTATTGGGAGATGGAATATCTCAAGCATGGCGAAAAGCAGCTGCTGCACGGTGCCAAGGTAGGCTGTGCAACGATTGAAATCGCCAAGCTGTACAAGCAGCTTCAAGAACAGGATTGGGGTTTGCAGGCAAAATTGAACTCGAATATCGCAAGCCATTGGGATGAAATTAAGCAGCATATTTCCGCTATTCCTGCTGCGGACGAGCTTAGCGCCCTGCTTGCCCAGGTTGGCGGTCCGACCAGCTATCACCAGCTTGGCATTGCGCAGGAGCTCGTTGCCAGAAGCATGAGCGAGGCGCATCTGGTAAGACCAGAACGCTACACCCTGCTGCACGCCTACAATATGGAGACTGGTCACATGAACAGTCGTTCAGGAGCTTGAAGCAAAAAGTTAAGCTTAGGCTTCCGTTGCGACTTTTTGCTCGCATGGAAGCACAAACGTAAGATTCGCAAAAAGTTAAGCCTACGCTTCCGTCGTACTTTTCATGGATACAGGAAGCTATGACTTGATGCACATGAAAAGTTTTAGGAGGTATAAGGATGTTAGCTGCAGAGAGAAAAAGGTTGATTTTGGAGTATGTGCGCAAGCATAATTCCGCTACGGTTAGCCAGTTGGCTCAGCAATTTCATGTTCATGAGGCTACGATTCGGCGGGATTTGACGGAAATTGAGCAGGAAGGCGTTTTGAAGCGTACGCATGGAGGCGTCGTGATGGAGCAGTGGACTGATGACGAGCCATCATTTGCCGAGCGCTCTCAGCAAAGCACCGATGAGAAAAGCCGCATTGGAAAATTTGCTGCCAGTCTTGTACAGAACGGCGATCATATCATCATCGACTCAGGCACGACGACGCTTCATATCGCCAAGCATTTGGTTCATCACTCGAATCTCACGGTCGTGACCAACGATATCAATGTCGCCAGCGAGTTGAAGGATGCCAAAGGGGTAAAGGTTATTTTGACTGGCGGCGAGCTGTATCCGTCCAGCTATATGCTTAATGGCATGCTGACCGACTACGCCTTGAAATCGTTGCATGTGGTCAAAGCATTTATCGGAACGCCAGCGCTGCATCCTCAGCATGGCTTAATGCATCCGGAGTCGCAGCTCGTTCCTGCCAAGCAAGGCATGATTCGTGCTGCTCGCGAAATCATCGTCGTTACCGACCATCGCAAGCTCGGAAAGCTTTCGCTCCATACGGTTGCTCCTGCATCCGCTATCCACTCGCTTATTACAGGCTCGGAGGCCGATGAAAGCGACATTCAAGCATTCCAGGAAAGCGGCATTCAAGTGCATGTCGTGTAGCTAAAATTTTGAAAGGAAGTGAACGGATGGCCTCGATTCAGCTAAAGCAGATTACGAAAACATTCGATAAGCACGACGTCATCAAGGATCTTAATCTCGATATAGAGGATGGTAAATTTACGGTGCTTGTTGGTCCTTCAGGCTGCGGCAAAACGACATTGCTGCGTATGATCGCTGGTCTTGAGGTGCAAACATCGGGACAAATATATGTCGGCGGCAAGGATGTTTCCAAGGTTGCGCCAGGACAGCGCGGCATCGCCATGGTGTTTCAAAACTATGCCATCTATCCGACGATGTCTGTGCGGGAAAATATTGAATTTGGCCTTAAAAACAATAAGGTGCCAAAGGCAGAGCGCACCGAGCTCGTGGAGGGCATCGCGGAAACGGTTGGCTTGAGCGACTATTTGGATCGCAAGCCATCGACATTGTCTGGCGGACAGCGCCAGCGTGTTGCTTTGGCGCGCGCTATGGTGAAAAAGCCGGCCGTGTTTCTAATGGATGAGCCGCTGTCCAATTTGGATGCCAAGCTTCGCGTACAAATGCGGATTGAGCTGATCGAGCTTCATAAAAAGCTCGGCACTACCTTCGTTTATGTAACGCATGATCAGGTCGAGGCAATGTCGATGGCCGACAAAATCGTGCTGATGAACAAAGGCGAAATCCAGCAGGAAGCTCCGCCAGAGGTGATGTACCATACGCCAAGCAATGCGTTTACCGCGCAATTTATTGGTGTTCCGCCTATGAACATTAGTGCAATGTCAGACGGATTCAGCTTCGGATTTCGCCCGGAAAGCGCCAGCCTGAGCAAGGAAAAGCTTCTGGGAGCTTTTGCCGCACATGGCCGCATTGTAACGCGGGAAATGCTCGGCTCTGAAACGATTTATCAGCTTAAAACCGAGCATGGCAGCTTTATGATCAAAAGCATCGATGACAGCTTCCGCGTCGACGATGAGGTGCATATTGCCGTTAAACAGGACAAGCTGCATTTCTTTGATGCCCGGCAAAAGCGAATCGCACCAAGCGAGCCTGCCTATGAGCAAAGCTTGGACTTGCTGAGAGGTCGCCGCTATGGATAAACATCGGTTTATGAAAGCTGTGCTGCCCTATCTGCTTGTTTTTCCGGCTATGTTCGGTATCGCTGTATTTGTTATCTACCCCGTGCTGTACTTAGGCTATTTAAGCTTTTACAAATACAATTTGATGAACCCGGCCAAAAGTAAATTTGTCGGACTTGAAAATTACGCTGCTATTTTTGCGCGTGATGACTTTTACAAATCGTTATTCAACACTGCTGTTTACACATTTGGCACAGTCGTTCTGACGCTAGCGATTTCTCTGGCGATTGCGGTGTGGCTCAAGCGCTCAACTAAGCTCAATGCCTTTGTGCAGGCCGGCATCTTTACGCCGCATATTGTGTCGATTGTATCGATCTCGCTCGTTTGGCTATGGATGATGGAGCCTAATCTCGGTTTTCTGAACTTTGCTCTGAAAAGCTTGGGCTTGCCGACCTCGCAATGGCTGCAAAGCTCGGATACAGCGCTGCTGTCTGTCATCATCGTATCCGTATGGCAAGGCATTGGCTATTATGTGCTGATCATTGTCGCTGCGCTGCAGGGCATTTCGCCTTCGATTTATGAAGCAGCGTCGCTCGATAACGCCAGCAATTGGAAGGTCTTTTACAAAATTACGCTGCCCATGATTTCACCGCAATTGTTTTTCATACTGATCATTATGACCATTGGCTCGTTCAAAGTGTTTGATACCGTCCGCATGATGACGAACGGCGGTCCCAACAATGCAACAAATACGATCGTCTATTACATCTATCAAAACCGGACAACCAATATCGGCTACGCCTCGGCAACAGGCATGGTGCTAATGGCTATTATCGGCATCTTAACATTTGTCTACTTCCGTATGCTGGCGAAAAAGGTGCACTATCAATAACGTTTCAAGTCTGTACTCAAAAAGTCTGGAGGAGCTTCAATGACTCAAGTTTTTCCGATCGCCCGGCGAGTTTTGGAGTATGTGCTCAAGCTTTGTCTGCTGATGGTGTTTATCTTCCCTTTTCTGTGGATGATCTCTACCTCGCTGCAAACGTTTCGCGAGACATTGGCTTATCCGCCAACGCTTGTGCCAGCGGTTCCGCAGTTTGTCAACTATTTGACTGCGCTGGAGGCAGGACCGTTCGGCACTTACTTCAAAAACTCAATTATTATTACGCTGTCCATTATTGTGATGCAGATGGTCGTGCTCATTCCGGCTGCCTACGGCTTTGCCAAATACTCCTTTAGAGGAAGCGGCTTTCTGTTCAGCCTCGTGCTGCTGGCATTTATGATACCTGGTCAGGTCACCTTTATTCCTGTTTATCTCATGATGGCGGATTGGGGAATTGGCCGCACGCTGCTGCCGCAAATTATTCCGTTTATGACCAATGCATTCGGCATTTTTCTGCTGCGTCAATATTTCAAGCAGGTGCCGGAGGAGCTAATTGAAGCGGCCCGTCTCGACAACGCCAGCGAGCTGAAAATTTTGTGGAAGCTTATGCTCCCTATGTCCAAGCCTGCCCTGGCAACGATTGCTCTGTTCAGCTTCGTCAGTCACTGGAATGATTACTTTTGGCCTTTAGTGATGACGGACTCGGCAGCGGTTCGCCCGTTAACAATCGGAATCGCCATGCTGCGCGAAACAGAAGGAATCAGCAACTGGCATGTCATTATGGCGGGCAACGTCATTCTCGTTTTGCCGATCTTGCTCGTTTACATCTTTTGTTCGAAGCAAATCGTGAAAGCATTTGTTTACTCCGGTATCAAATAGCCTGCGAAAGCTTCTAACATATACAAATGTGGAGGGATTAATCAAATGAAAAAACTGTCAATGGCAATTGTACTCACACTTCTGATCAGCATGCTTGCAGCGTGCAGCAGCAATGGAGGCAGCTCCAACACTGGAACACCGCAAAGCAGCAACAACGGCTCAAGCTCCAGTGCAAGCGGCAACGCAAGCTCCGAAAAAGTAACCATTGATTTCTGGCATTCTATGGGAGGCGCGAACGGCGAACGAATCGACGCGATGGTCAAGCGCTTCAATGAGTCGCACGACAACATCGAAGTAGTTGCAACGTTTCAGGGCGGCTATGACGAAACCGTAACTAAGCTTCAGCAATCGATCGCTTCAGCTACAGGTCCTGATGTATCCATGCTGGAACGCGCTTATGTGCAAATGTTTTCTGATTCCGAGGTTTTGGCTGATCTAAATCCGTTTTTGCAGCAGTCAGGCATGGATGAGTCCTATTTTATCGAAGGACTAATGGGTCACTCCACCTTTAATGATCAGCTTGTGTCTTTGCCGCTTAACCGCTCCACACCAATTATGCATGTTAACAAAACCATTTTGGATGAGCTGGGCATGGACGTGCCGACTACTTGGGAGGAGCTAAAGGCCGTTGCCAATGCAGCAGTTGTTAAGGAAGACAATGAAATTACACGCTACGGCATGTCGATGCCGTATGATACCTGGTATCCGCTGGCGATGATCTCGCAATCAGGCAGCCGTTTCTTTGATGAAGCAGGTACAACAGTTCCATTTGTAACGGACGGAACTGGTGAGGAAGTGTTTGGCTTCTTGAAAGATATGCAAGGCACTGGCGCATTGTTCTATCCGCCATCCGCTGACTCTGGCAATATCGTGAACGGCATGTTTACAGAAGGCAAGCTTGCCATACTATATCAATCTACGGGTACAATTGGCGGCCTTATCCAAAATGTTGATTTTGAATATGTAACAGCATTTTTACCGCAAAATGAAATGTTTGCAACACCAACTGGCGGCGCTAACGTTGTCATGCTTGAAGATTCCGATAGCAAGGATGCTGCATGGGAATTTATGAAATGGATGCTGACTGATGAAAATGGCGCGCTTCCATTCATTGTCGAATCAGGCTATTTGCCGGTTACCCATGCCATGATCGAGTCCGACATGATCAAAGAGCAATGGGAAAAAGAGCCCGTTCGAAAAACAGCATATGAGCAGCTGCAATACGCAGTAGATACGAACAAAGACGTAGCTTGGCCGTCAATTATGCATGAGTTCTTCTCTGCTATTGAAGCGATTATGTACGACAGCGAGGATATTGCAGGGACGTTGCAGGGGTTCCAAAAGGAAGCAGAAAGACTCCTCTCTGAGTAAGGTAGATCAAAAATACGACTTTGATG
Organism: Paenibacillus montaniterrae; assembly: GCF_018403185.1. GTDB lineage: Bacteria > Bacillota > Bacilli > Paenibacillales > Paenibacillaceae > Pristimantibacillus > Pristimantibacillus montaniterrae. Next base: position 1,949 of record NZ_BOSE01000009.1, on the reverse strand, counting down.
ACGATGTAATTGCGTTGTAGCCTAGTCGGCGGCGAATCTTGAACGCTAGCGAAAACTCCGGTGCTCACGTAGCAAGTGCCTACGCTGCGCTCCTCGTTTTCTACTAGCGTCCAAGCTTCTTGGTCCTGAAAGCCGAATTTTTGTTCTTTCATTGGAAGAGGATGATCAAAAAGTTCGACTTTGATGACGATGTAATTGCGTTGTAGCCTAGTCGGCGGCGAATCTTGAACGCTAGCGAAGGCTTTTGCTTCCGAAGTATGCTTCCTACGGAAACATTTTAGGTGCTCACGTAGCAACGTTCTACACTGCGCTCCTCGTTTTCTACTAGCGTCCAACCTTCTTGGTTCTGCTTTAAAAAAAGCTACAGCGGAGGAGCAAAGCATCCGTAAAACGAAGTGGGTCGCCTTTAACATCGTAATGCTACCTTAAAAAATTTAATAAGAGCATTACGATTTAAAAAGCGACTGGAGGATGCTTTACTCCGGAGCGCTGATTTAAAAAGCGACTGGAGGATGCTTTACTCCGCAGCGCTGATACCGCCGAGACTTGATATGTTCCACTTTTAAGGAGGATTTAAATGCTGATTGAATCAATTACGGATTCTGCACAAATTATTGTATCCGGTCACCGCGGCTATAAGGCGGCTTATCCCGAAAATACGCTGCTGTCCTTTCAGCAGGCTGTAGCCGCTGGCGTGCATATGCTGGAGCTTGATTTGCGCATGAGCAAGGATAAGCAAGTTGTCATTATCCACGACGAAACGGTTGATCGTACGACTAACGGCAGCGGCAAGGTTGGCGAGATGACCTGGGAGCAGCTGCAGGCGCTTGATGCCGGTGGCTGGATGGGGCCAAGCTTTGCCGGACTTAAAATTCCGAGCTTTGAGCAATTTTGTCAGCTAATGCTTGCCTACCCCCACCTATTGCTTAATATCGAGGTTAAGCCAAGCTCTGATGCCGAGGAGGTTGTTGACGCCGCGATTGCCATGCTTAAACAGTTCAGCCTATATGAGCGCTGTGTGTTTACATGCTTCGATGCTGCAATTATTGCTTATTTGCATGACCGCTACGCCGCTAAAACACAAGGCTTTCGCGGCGATAAAATGACTAACTTCGTTGAAGGAGAACAGGGCACCTACTCAAAAATGTGGGCGATTGCGCTGGAAATGTCGCATTTGAACCGCAGCGACGTCAAGCTGTTTAAGCACATGGGTAAGCAGGTTTGGAGCTATTGTCCTGATACCGCGCAGGATGTGCTTTATTCTGTCGGTGCAGGTGCAACGGTTATGACCTGCAACAACCCTATGCCTGCGCTACAATTGAAAAAACTGCTGGAGCAAGCTTAAAGCGAAGGCTAGTGATCAAAGGCTATCTGAAAAGTAAAGGGTTGAAAGGCTGATAAAGGGATCGCTAATCGCTAAGGAAGCTGGATAACGTTATTTATGACCAATGAAGCCTTTCTCATGCTAAGGAATATACAGCGTCGTATTAGGCGGTTTTCCCCGTATTTGAGGCAGATTTCCTTACTTAAGGTTATGCATATTCGTTAGAATTTCCATCACCTTCAAGCTGACCATTTAACGTTATCCAGATTCTTTAACCTTCCCTTTAACTTTGGATAGAGACTTACAGCTCAGTCTCTCCCCTCTATCCCATATTCTTTGTAACTCCATTAAGTAGACCGTGTCCCACCCGTTCCTTCCCTTTCATTTTCCAAATAAAGCCCTCTATTCTTCGTTAAATGGTATCGAAACGATGCAAGTTAACAATACTGTATACCATAAAGATGCGAGCAATGCGAACCAATTGATGGCATAAGGAGCTAGTTTGAAAGAATGCTAAAGTAACTGCTGAGAAAAAAGTGGGCATAACAAAATAAGCCTACTAAAAGTGGCTTTTAAAAAATTTTCGTTATATGGAGGTTCACATTTTAATGGGCATGTGGGGTAT
>NZ_BOSE01000008.1 GCF_018403185.1 Paenibacillus montaniterrae | reverse complement strand
GCTTTTATCAATGTTGACCGACGGGGCGGCAACATTGATGGCAGTTCTTACTCGTTGTTCAGTTTTCAAGGATCAATTTCTTTTCCCTCGTCACCAGCAATCTCTCGCGGCGACAAGAAATAATATAACATATTCGATAGGTAGATTGCAAGGCTTTTATAAAAAAATATGTCGATTTTTTTTAGCTGCTGCCCGTTGTGCTAATATTTATCTCCATAGTCACCAGTATACCAGTATAATAAGGTACATTTTGTATAAACGAAGCTCTAACGAGCCCAGATAGGCAGGCTATGCGTTCACGGGCAGCGGAGGCATCTCTTCACCTGCTTTGATCCGGGCGACACCAGCCTCGCATAAGCCATATGGCAGCCAGGGGCAAGTGGCACACAGTTTCCGAATGTCTTTTTTTCGCATCTCCACGCCAATTCTCGTCAGTATGTCTTGCCACGCGGCTTCATCTCCATGCTGAAGACCAAGACGTTGCAGCACTTCATCGTCACGCTCATGTACATTCGGCGCATCGCAGTGGCTTGTATCATTTTCGGGATAGCACACACATAGCGCATCAGGACCGCGTACGATACGAACCTTGGTGGCGGGCTCGGCGCGAAGCCGCTCATATACCTGCGCCATATTTTCGGCGAAAGCAGGAGAGTACCCCATGCCACGAAAGCCCAATAAGCATAGTAGATGATGTCCTCGCAACTGAACGCTCACACAAGCACCTCCCGATAATCAATGAATAAACCTCATCATTTAGCCGCGCTGCTCCGCTCTACCTAATGATGAGGTTCTTATTTAAGATTGGATAACTTCTATAATGTGCAAGCTGCGCTCAACGGTCAAATTGACAATTGTATTGTGAATGGAGATCCATGGCCGTGTTGGATGGTCCCGTTCAAAAAATACAATTTCACCAATTCTGCCGTCGCTCAGTTTAACCTTTGTTCCTGTATTAAAGTTGGCAACTTTCTCAATAAATATTCTGACATACATCGGTTCCAGCTTGCCGAACGCATCACTTTGGATTTGCTCGAGAACTAAATAAGGAGAGATCGGCTTGCGATACACCTTATTTAAGGTCATCGCATGATAAATGTCGGCAATCGCAACAATTTTGGAATAGGGGTGAAGGCTGTTTCCATCCAGATGGCTTGGATAGCCTGATCCATCAACTCGCTCATGATGCTGCAGTGCAGCCAGCTTGACTCCTTCATTTAAAGCCGTAATAGGACGCAGAATTTGGTAGCCGTAGTATGTATGTCTTTTCATTAGTTGAAGTTCTTCTTCCGACAATTTGTCCGGCTTATTTAAAATGACAGGATCTATTTTAAAATTGCCAACATCCATCAGCAAGCCGGCTAACGCGACCTGCATCCAGTCCTTCTGCGGCAAACCGACCCATTGTGCCAACAAATACGAGGTTAACGACGTAACGACGCTTTTATGAAACAAATAATCCTGATTGCTCTGAAATGAAGGGGCAAACGTAATAAGATTATATTCGCCAATATGATTAAAAATATTGCCAAGCTGCTTGCGAATATCCATTAGCGGCAGTGGCTGACTGGCAAGCACGAGATGGGATAGCTGTCTCAGCATCTCCACCATTTTCTCATATTCGCTGTTAAAGGTGACAACAGGTTGCTCTTGTTTGGCAATCGGCTTAGCGTGATCATCATCTTTTTTCGCTTTTTGCTCAGCAGTGCCTACGATCTCTACTTTTTGAACCATAAAGGCAGCCAGAATGTCTAAATCACGTTCTGTTATCACTTTATCCTTCAATAACAGCGTGTTTCCTAGTGGAGTGAGGACGTCATCAAGTAATTTTTCACCTGGCTTAAGCTGATCAACTTTGACAAAAACCATAAGTCCTCTTCCCTTCTAGTTTAGTATGCATGGCAAGGCAGTATCGAAGGCGCCCGCCAACGATACTGCCTGACAATAGTTATTCTTGTTCTTGGTCTGCAGACTCCGCTTCATCCAGGCTTTCTTCCGATGAAGCTTCCTCTTCATTTTTATCGACGCGTGTAACAGTCGATACAATATCATCATCACGCGTATTAATTAGCTTCACGCCCATTGTATCGCGTTTCATTGATTTAATGTCTTCCATGCTCATGCGGATCAATGTGCCTGATGCCGTCATAATCATCAAATCCTCTTGGGCATCAACAAGCTTAAGCGCTACAACCAATCCCCGCTCCTCGGTCTGATTAATGGTTTTAATGCCTATCCCACCGCGGTTTTGCGGTCGATATTCGCTTTCAGGCGTACGTTTTCCGTAGCCATTAGCCGTTACAACAAGCACCTCGCGATCCGGCACGACGACGTCCATATCTATAACTTTGTCCTCGTTGACAAGCTGGATGCCTTTTACCCCTGTTGCCGAGCGGCCCATTGAACGCACATCATGCTCAGAGAAACGAATCGACATACCGTAGCTGGTACCAAGCATAATTTCCTGATTGCCATCCGTTAGCTTAACGCCAACCAAATCATCATCCTCACGCAATGAAATGGCGATCAAGCCGACCTTGCGGATATTGACATATTCGCTAAGCGGCGTTTTCTTGACAACGCCTTGCTTGGTGGCAAAGAACAAAAATTGCTCGTCGTTGAATTCCTCAACCGGAATAACGGCATTGATGGTTTCGCCTTGTTCAATTTGAATCAGGTTAATAATCGGTGTACCGCGAGCAGTACGGCTTAGCTCAGGAATTTCATACGCTTTGAGCTTATACACCTTGCCTTTGTTCGTAAAGAACAGAAGGAAGTGGTGAGAGTTAGTCACGAACAGATGCTCAACAAAGTCGTTTTCCTTCGTATCCATACCAACTACGCCGCGTCCGCCCCGCTTCTGGCTGCGATAAGTCGTTACCGGGAGACGCTTAATGTAACCAGAATGCGTAATCGAAATTAATACGTCCTCGCGCGGTATCAAATCCTCATCAAGAATTTCCTCATCGCTTGCTGTAATCTCAGTGCGTCGTTCATCGCCGAAGCGCTGCTTAATCTCCTCCAGCTCTTCATGGATGATTTCCAGCACTAGCTGCTCATCTGCCAAAATCGCTTTATACTCAGCAATTTTACGCTGAAGCTCTTCGTATTCAGCTTCGATCTTGTCGCGTTCCAAGCCAGTCAGACGCTGCAAGCGCATATCGAGAATCGCTTGTGCTTGTTCATACGACAGCTTAAAGCGATTGATCAAGCCTTCGCGCGCTTCGTCCGCTGTTTGCGAGGAGCGAATGAGTGTAATTACTTCGTCTAAATGATCTAATGCTATGCGCAAGCCTTCCAAAATATGAGCGCGCGCCTCTGCTTTTTTCAATTCAAATTGCGTACGACGGCGAATAACTTCGATCTGATGCTGCAAATAATGATAAAGCATGTCATGCAGATTCAACGTTTTCGGTTCGCCATTAACAAGCGCCAGCATATTGATGCCAAAATTCGACTGCAGCTGCGTATGCTTGTACAAATTGTTAAGCACAACGCTAGGATTTACATCGCGGCGCAGCTCGATCACGATCCGCATTCCTGTACGGTCGGACTCATCGCGCAAATCTGTAATGCCCTCGAGCTTTTTCTCGCGCACAAGCTCGGCAATCTTTTCAATCAAGCGAGCTTTAATAACTTGATACGGCAATTCTGTTACGATAATGCGCGCCTTGCCGTTGTGCTCTTCGATTTCGGCACGCGCTCGCATCGTTACAGAGCCGCGCCCCGTCAAATAAGCCTGCTTAATGCCAGCTCTGCCCATAAGATAGCCTGCTGTCGGGAAGTCAGGCCCTTTAATATAATCCATCAATTCAAGTGAAGTTAATTCCGGATTGCGGATGAGCGCCTGCGCCCCTTCAACGACCTCGCATAAATTATGCGGCGGAATATTCGTTGCCATCCCTACTGCAATTCCCGTTACTCCGTTAACGAGCAGGTTAGGGAATCTGGAAGGAAGAACAACAGGTTCCTTTTCTTCACCATCGTAGTTATCTGTAAAGTCAATTGTTTCTTTATTGATGTCGCGCAACAATTCCATTGCGATCTTCGATAATCTTGCTTCTGTATAACGCATGGCCGCTGCCATGTCACCATCAACAGATCCAAAGTTACCATGTCCATCAACGAGCATATAGCGCATTGAAAAATCTTGCGCCATACGAACCATAGATTCATATACGGCAGAGTCACCATGAGGGTGATACTTACCGATAACTTCACCTACGATTCTTGCTGATTTCTTATAAGGTTTATCCGGCGACATGCCTAAGTCTGACATCGCATATAGAATACGGCGATGAACGGGCTTAAGCCCATCTCGAACATCTGGTAACGCGCGGCTTACGATTATACTCATCGCATAATCCATAAACGAATCGCGCATCTCCGTCCCTATATCACGATTCACAATTGACATTCTTTGTTCCTCGGCCATGCTTTACCTCCCTGACGTCATATTCCCTATAGCTTTATAATCTCCAATTATGCCCTTGGGCAAACCGAAGCTGACATAAGGATGACGCATACTTTCGACTATGATCACATAAATCAAGGCATTCGTGATTTCGAATACCAAGCTTTATTATACCATTCATTGGTTGAAGTGTCTTGCTGTAAAATTCCGATATCCGATAAAAAAGATGCTAATTTCGTATTTTCTACCATACGAAGTTAGCATCTTTATACAGTGAATGTTCATAAAAGCTGGAATTTTTGAACATCCTTTTACAGTCTATCATTTTAGAAATCAAGATTGGTTACATACTTGGCATACTTCTGAATAAAGTCTCTACGCGGCTCAACACTATCGCCCATTAGCGTATCAAAAATCGTATCGGCTTCCATCGCATCTTCAATCGTAACCTGCAGCATCGTGCGGCTATCAGGATCCATTGTTGTTTCCCAAAGCTGCGTAGCGTCCATTTCTCCCAAGCCTTTATAGCGCTGAATGTTGATTTTCGAGCCTTCGCCCATCTCTTCAATAATCGCATCTCGCTCTTTTTCAGTCAGCGCATAGCGCACAACCTTGTTGCGCTCGATTTTGAAAAGAGGCGGCTGAGCGATATAAACAAAGCCCGCTTCAATAATTTGGCGCATATAGCGATAGAAGAATGTAAGCAGCAGCGTACGAATATGCGCTCCGTCGACGTCGGCATCGGTCATAATAATAATTTTGTGATACCTTGCTTTTTCTATCTCAAAATCATCGCCGATTCCCGTGCCCAGCGCCGTAATAATGGCGCGAATTTCAGCGTTGCCAAGAATCCGGTCAAGACGAGCTTTCTCTACGTTCAAAATTTTACCGCGCAGCGGCAAAATCGCCTGGAAATGACGATCGCGGCCTTGCTTGGCAGAACCGCCGGCAGAGTCACCCTCAACGATATACAGCTCGCTTATCGATGCATCCTTGGACGAGCAGTCAGCCAGCTTGCCCGGTAGTGAGCCGACCTCGAGCACGCTCTTGCGGCGTGTCAGCTCACGTGCTTTTTTCGCAGCCTCGCGCGCTCTGGCAGCCTGCAAGCCTTTATCGATAATTTTTTTCGATACGCTTGGATTTTCATTGAGAAATTCCTGGAATTTCTCTGAAAACAGCGATTCTACTATACCGCGCACTTCGCTGTTGCCAAGCTTCGTTTTCGTCTGGCCTTCGAATTGCGGCTCTGGTATTTTAACGGAAATAATGGCGGTCAAGCCTTCCCGCACATCATCTCCCGTAAAGTTGGAATCATTCTCTTTCAGCATATTCATTTTTCGCGCATAGTCGTTAATAATGCGTGTTAAAGCAGACTTAAAGCCTGATTCATGCGTACCACCTTCATGCGTATGAATATTGTTGGCGAAAGAGTAAATATATTCGGAGTAACTTGAGTTGTATTGCAATGAAATTTCAACCTGAATATTGTCGCGAATCCCCTCTACATAGATCGGCTCCTCATGCAATACTTCACGATGGCGGCTTAAATATTTAACAAACTCGTTAATCCCGCCTTCATAGTGAAACTCCTCATATTGGTCGCTGCGCTCGTCCTTAAGCGTCAGCATAATGCCTTTATTCAAAAACGCCAGCTCGCGAATGCGAGTTTGCAGCGTTTCATAGTCAAACTCGGTAGTTTCGGTAAAAATTTCAGGATCCGGCTTAAAGGTAACCGTTGTACCGGTCTCTTCCGTTTCACCTACAACTTTAACGTCATATTGCGGCACACCGCGCGAATATTCTTGTTGATGAAGCTGACCGTGAAGTTTGACTTGAACTTTTACATGCTCCGACAGCGCGTTTACAACAGAAATCCCGACACCATGAAGACCGCCAGACACCTTATAGCCTTCACCACCGAATTTCCCGCCTGCGTGCAGCACCGTTAGTACGACTTCAAGCGTGGATTTTTGCAGCTTGGCATTCATCCCTACAGGAATACCGCGTCCATTGTCAACAACAGTTATACTATTGTCCTGGTGAATGATAACGTCAATTTTCGTGCAGAAGCCTGCCAACGCCTCATCGATACTGTTATCGACGACCTCCCATACAAGATGATGCAACCCCTTTCCGCTCGTTGAACCGATATACATACCTGGGCGTTTGCGGACCGCTTCGAGTCCCTCCAGTACCTGTATCTGGCTCTCATCATACGTGTGTTGTTCCAAAGACATGCACGTTCACTGCTCCTCTCAACTGCTTATCCATCTCAAATATAGTTCATCTGCTACAAAGCTGCAAAATGATGAGCTCTTTTCTTCAACGTAGACGATGAAATAGGTGAGTAAATGACTTTATTTGTTGTGACAACTATACTTTTTGCTTCTTCCTCGCCGATATCCTCAATTTGCTTGCGCTTTTGCGCGCCCGTCATAAATGACTTTGATAGCTTAGAAGAGCTTTCTATCGTGATGTCAAAAATCGCAACGATCTCCGATGTTCGTACTATTTTCTCGCCACCAACATGGATATACATATGTTCACCTCAATCCGGAGATAAGCTGACCTTACCTTCCTTGACATAGTAGATGCCTGCATGATCGAGCCGTTCCATATCAACACTTTCAAGCCCAGTCGTCGTAATGAAGGTTTGAACCTTGCTCTGGAAGGTTTCAATCAGTTGAGTTTGACGGTTGCGGTCAAGCTCAGACAGCACATCATCCAGTAATAGAATAGGATATTCGCCAATCTCCTCATGAATCAGCTCCAGCTCGGCAAGCTTAATAGACAGCGCAGTTGTGCGCTGCTGCCCCTGCGAGCCAAACACTTGCGCTTCCTTATCGTTAATATAAAACAAAATATCGTCACGATGAGGCCCGACAAGGCTTATCCCGCGGCGGAATTCCTGATCGCTTACCTGTGTTAACTTTACCATAAATTGATCAAATAACATAGCTTCATCTTGCAAAGCCTCGCATTCAAACGATGGACGGTAAGCAAGCCGCAGCTCTTCAGCTCCGTTCGTTATGCCGGCATGAATTTGCTTGGCATAAATTTGCAGCTTATCTATGAAGTGTTTCCTTTTCATCATTATTTTAACACCGAATTGGGCTAATTGCATATTCCATACTTCAAGCATCGCCTTATCTGTTGCCTGATATCCATGCTTCAGCACATTATTGCGCTGCTGCAGCACCTTATGATATTGCTGCAGCCAATGAAGATAGCCAGGCTGCACTTGGCCGATTTCCATATCAAGAAATCGGCGTCGTACCCCTGGCGTTCCTTTAACAATTTCAAGATCCTCGGGCGCAAACATTACGACATTCAAGCCACCTACATAGTCGCTAAGCTTGCGCTGCTCCAGACCGTTCAGCTTTGCTTTTTTACCTTTATGGCTGTACATCAGCTCGAGCGAGAGCCTGCCATACTTTTTATCGACGTTGCCGCTTATAAAAGCTTGGTCACTATGCCAGCCAATCAGTTCCTTGTCCTTGGAGGTACGGTGCGATTTGGTCAGGGCAAGCACCAGGATCGCTTCCAGCAAATTGGTTTTGCCCTGTGCATTGGCGCCAAGAAACACATTGACCATATGCGGCGTTTCAAGCTCCAGCGATTCGTAATTGCGATAATTTTTCAGCTTTATACTATTGAGTAGCACCTTTTGCCCTCCTGGACGACTGTCTCATTATGAAGCGACGATCGTAAAAGCTCCAAATCCTTCTACCTCAACTTTATCCCCAGGATAGAGCTTTCGACCGCGACGCTGGTCAGGCTCATTATTTATCAACACCTGATTTTCCTGCAAAAAGAATTTAGCTTGTCCACCTGTGGATACGCAATCGGACAGCTTCAGAAAAGCGCCGAGCGTAATATATGCTGTGGATATTTCAATCTGCTTCATGCTGACTCCTCCTAGCCCGTTGTCCGGTACGGCAAAATGACATAGACGCAATAATCATGGTCAAGCGGGCGAATAATAATCGGGCGCATCGCGCCAGTAAAGCAGGCGACAATTTTTTCGCTGTCGATGACCTTGAGCACGTCCAGCATATATTTGGAGTTGAAGGCGATGCGCAGCTGCTCACCTTTATAGTCGATCGCCTCGATTTGTTCGGTTACTCGGCCCAGCTCAGTTGAGCTTGAGGAAACCTCGATCAAGCCATTGTCAATGGTCGACAATCGAACGATATTAGTTTTTTCCTCACGCGACATCAAATAAGCGCGATCCATCGCATCCATCAAATTTTTCGTATCAAGCACAATTTCTGTTTCGAAAACGGACGGAATTATTTTTGACGTATCCGGATAGGTGCCATCAAGAATGCGCGTATAGAACAAAATATGATCGAGCTTGAATAGCACTTGATTATCCGTGACGACGATGTCGATTGGCGCATGCTGATCTGGAATAAGCTTGTACAGCTCATTTAAAGTTTTTGCTGCAATTACGATGTTGCTAAAACGAAATTGCTCGTCTGTGTCGACTTTGGTGACGCGGCTTGCCAATCTGTGACGGTCAGTTGCCGTAAATTTCAGCTCGCCTTGCTGCAAATTCCACAGCACCCCGGTCAAAATTGGTGTTTGCTCACTTGTTGAAGCGGCTAGCACCGTTTGGCGAATCATCGATTTGATTAGTTCTCCCGGAACCTGCAGCACTTGATCCTGCTCAATGCTTGGCAGCACAGGGAAATCCTCCGGATCTAGTCCGACCATCTGAATTTCGGTAGAACCTGATTGAATAAGTGTTTGGAAATGCTGGCTTACTTCAATAGAGACCTGATCCGAAGGCAGCTTTTTAACAATTTCAACGACAAATTTGGCAGGAAGCACGACACTGCCTGGCTTATCAATTTCAGCAATAATTTGTCCATTTTGTTCTACGGGGATAAAGCTTTGAATAGATATATCAGTATCACTAGCTGTTAGCGTAACATTTTGATGGGTTACATCAATCTTTATACCACCCAAAATTGGAATCGTTGGACGGGCAGAAATTGCTTTGGCTACGTTTTGAATCGCTTGATTGAGCTCATTTTTCGCTATCGTTAATTTCAACGGGATCTCCTCGCTTTTAATGAAGATGATGTTTAAAAAAATTAGTAGTAGTAGCAGTAGGGGCACTGAATATGTGGATAACCCCTGTTGTAGCGGATAAAACAAGCCTATCCACATGTGCATAGCGTGTGCATAGGCTTGTTTAGTTGTTCACATTTAATTTTTGATTTTTTCCGTAATATTGTTGATGATTTTGTACAGCTCCTGATCGGTTTGGATCAGCTGCGATATTTTTTCATGGGCATGAATAACGGTTGTATGGTCGCGGCCGCCAAAAGCTTCGCCGATTTTAGGCAATGAAAAATCAGTCAGCTCGCGTGACAAATACATCGCGATTTGCCTCGGAAAGGCTACGGCCTTTGTACGCTTGCGCGCCTTGAAGTCCTCAATCTTCAAGCCATAAAACTCGCCAACCTTCATCTGGATGTCATTAATCGTAATCATGCGCGGTCGCGATGAAGGAATGATGTCCTTAAGCGCTTCTGCGGCCAAATGTGACGTAATGTCCGCGTTAATTAATGATGAATAGGCGACAACTCGAATCAATGCGCCTTCCAGCTCTCGAATGTTGGTATCGATTTGATTCGCGATATAGTTCATGGCCTCGTTTGGAATATCAAGATTTTCGGCTTTTGCTTTTTTGCGCAAAATCGCGATCCTTGTTTCCAAATCCGGTGGCTGAATATCGGTAATCAATCCCCATTCAAAGCGGGATCTAAGCCGCTCCTCCAAGGTTGGGATTTCCTTTGGCGGGCGATCGCTGGAAATAATGATTTGCTTGCGCTCTTCGTGCAGGGCATTGAAGGTATGGAAAAATTCCTCCTGGGTCTGCTCTTTGCCGGCGATAAATTGAATATCGTCGATCAGCAGCACATCGATGTTGCGGTATTTGGTGCGGAAGCTTTCCCCTTGACTGTCGCGAATCGCATTGATGAATTCATTGGTAAACTTTTCAGATGAAATGTACAGCACGCGCATATTGGGATTATGCTCGATAATATAGTGCCCGATTGCATGCATCAGATGCGTTTTTCCTAACCCTACACCACCGTACAAAAACAAAGGATTGTATGCTTTGGCAGGCGCTTCTGCGACAGCAAGCGAGGCGGCGTGAGCAAAGCGATTGTTCGTGCCAATGACAAACGTATCAAACGTATATTTGGGATTGAGCATATTGGAAGGAGCTTCTTCTGCAATCACTGGACTGGCAGGCTGTTTGGATGGAAAAACCACAGACTGTTCAGCTGATTTCGCTTCACCAATGGAATACTTAATGTTAATATTGCGACCTAAATAATCATAAAGCGTCGATTTAATGAGATTCGTATATTTATTTTCTAGCCATTCGGCAGCAAATGTTGTCGGCGCTATGATTTCCAATAAAGAATCGTCAATAAATTTTGCTTTGGTCGCTTTGAACCAGGTGTCATAGCTTGGCTTGCTAAGCTTGGTTTGAATAATGGACAATACTTGCTGCCATAAGTCTTGAGTATGGCTATCCACAGACTGTCACTCCTTATCATAAAAATGCATTTGCAATGATTGCGTGTCGTTATGTCGAAATATAATCGTTTATTGAAGAAGTTGTCCACATTACACAGATATGCTCAAATAAAGTTATTCATATATGCAAGATGTTGTACACAATATTATCCACAGGGTGTTAATAACATGGATGCAATTTCAAATAATCCACAACGAAAACATTTCTATCATAGCAAAAGATCCCTTGTATTTCAATGAAATTGATGATTTTATCCACAATTTCAATAGGTTGTGCATATAAGTTATCTACAACACAAGATATTGTTTATATTGTGTGCAAATTTCGACAGCACTCGCTAAGCTGTGAATAAAAATATCCACATTTCATTCCCACTGTGCTGCAGGCTGGCTCTTGCCGGTTATCCACAACAGCTAATATGGCAATAAAGAGAAGGAAAATGTACAGCTTTTACCTGCTGCGCTAGATTGACTTTTTGCCCTCAGCATGGTTTAATGAAAAAAGCGTGTTTTTTTGATTTGTCTATTGAGCGCTCGCATCCTGACTTATATAGAAGTAAAGCAATTCGCTTCGCTTATCGCAGCCCTGATCCGCTGGAGGATGGGGATAAGCAATTGAAGAGCATGGATTTTGGCGTTTGGATAAGAATCATATAGGAGGTGCAGCATAATGGGTCCTACATTTAAGCCGAATGTAAGCAAACGTGCTAAAGTACACGGTTTCCGTAAACGTATGAGCAGTAAAAATGGACGTAAGGTTTTGGCAGCTCGTCGCCGTAAAGGAAGAAAAGTGCTTAGCGCATAGTTGAAAAGACCACACTCGGTGGTCTTTTTTTATTAGAGTGATTTTGAAATGGAATGGGGACTGAATCGGTGCGCAGAAAGCTACGTCTACGAAATCGAGAGGATTATAGTCGTGTATATCGAGGGGGAAGATCGTTTGCAAACGGTCAATTCGTTGTCTATTGGTCGAAGCAGCCCAGTGCACAGCCATTCCGTGTCGGCATTTCTGCCAGCAAAAAAATTGGCAACGCTGTCGTTCGCAATCGTATGCGCCGTTTGGTGAAGGAAATCGTCCGCCACATGGAGGGACAAATTGTACCGTACGTTGACTTCATATTAATAGTAAGAAAGCCTGCGGTCACGATGAGCTATGCTGAATTGGAGCGTTCCATTAAGCATGTGCTGCGCAAGGCGGGCTTGCTTAAGGATAGCAAGGTTAAGAGTCCTAGATCAGCTACAATGAAAAGCAGAAGCTAGGGCTTTTTGTGTTGGACACAAACTTGCCGCATGAGCGCATCTCAATGCGGTTAGCTGATGTTTATTTGTGGAATAATTTATGGTATAGTCTATTTTGAGATAAGTGTACTAGTCTCAGAGAGGAGATTGCATGTTGTTTCGTAACAATCGAAAATGGATACTAGTGGTTGGTCTGCTGTTATCGATCAGCTTGCTGTCTGGTTGTATGCCAGAGGTGGATCATACCAAAACAACCGAAAACTTATTGGAAGGTAATTTCTGGGAGCGTAATGTTGTGTATTATTTCGCTCTAACATTGGATACGTTTGCAAATTGGTTCGGTGGCATTTATGTCCTTGCCATTTTATTGCTTACGATTGTCGTTCGTACGTTGATATTGCCTTTGACGTTGAAGCAATATCGCAGCTCCAAGGCAATGCAGGCGCTGCAGCCTCAGCTTACCGAGCTTAGAAATAAGTACAAGGATAATCCGCAAAAATTGCAGGAAGAAATGATGAAGATTTATCAGGTGCACAATATTAACCCATTGGCGGGCTGTTTGCCAATGATTGTGCAGATGCCGATTTTCATTGCGCTGTATAATGCGATTTATTGGAACGAAAATTTGCGTTCCAGCGAGTTGTTTGGCTGGACTTTAAATGAGACAAGCCCATGGTATTTCTTGCCGTTATTGGCTGCTATCACAACGTTTGTTCAAACGAAAATGATGCAGGTTACTCAGCAGCAGCAAATGCCGATGATGTCAATTTTGCTAACGATTTTCCCTGTTATGATTTTTGTAATGTCACTGTCATTCCCAATGGCACTTCCATTGTATTGGGTATTCAGTAACATTTACACCATTGTTCAAAATTACTTCCTATATGTACTACCAGCCCGTAAAGGGAAAGATAAGAAGGAGGTTCTTGCGAAATGACGAAAATTGTTGCATCAGGTAAGACAATCGAGGATGCGGTTCGAAATGGTTTAGCGCAATTGCAAGTGACAGAAGATCGCGTAAAGGTTGTCGTAGTGGAACAGCCTGCAAAAGGTTTTTTAGGCTTGATCGGTTCGAAGGATGCCAAGGTTGAATTGGAATTGATTCCTGATCCGAAAGAGGAAGCAGAGCGATTTATTATTGACGTCGCTAAAGCGATGGGGCTGGATGTTCAATTGGCATGGTCGGAAACGAAAGATGGTTTTCAGCTTTCGATTTCATGCAGTGGAGATCTGGGCATGCTTATTGGACGACGTGGTCAAACGCTTGATGCGCTGCAATATTTAGTTACAATTGTAGCTAACCGTTATTCGGACAGTCATATCCGTATTGTTTTAGATGCTGAAAATTTTCGAGAACGTCGACGCAAGACCTTGGAGGAGCTATCAGAGCGCTTGGCTGGTCGCGTAATTCGCACAAGGAAAGAAATTGTGCTGGAGCCGATGATGCCGCATGAGCGCAAAGTGATTCATTCTCAATTGCAAAGTCATCCGAAGGTGCGAACCTTTAGTCAAGGGGACGAGCCGAATCGTCGTGTTGTCATTGCTTTGAAGTAGAGAATGAGCTGTAAATGCCATACATGTAGATAGAATAGCGGTACAGCAATGACTAGTTGAGGTCATTGCTGTTTTCCGTTTTGAGAGGTGAATATAATTATGATAGAGCATGATACGATCGCGGCTATTGCAACTGCGGTCGGAGAGGGCGGCATCGCGATTATTCGCGTCAGTGGTCCTCAAGCGATCCAGGCAGTCGATCGCATTTTCCAAACGAAGCAGTCGCTGTGTGATGCAGCTTCACATACGATACACTACGGTCATATTGTCAATCCTGACACGAATGAGCGAGAGGAAGAGGTACTCGTCTCGCTTATGCGGGGACCGCGTTCCTTTACCGCCGAGGATGTTGTAGAAATTAATGCGCATGGCGGCGTTATTGCAGTAGCACGCGTCATGGATATATTGCTGCAGCAGGAGGATGTGCGGATAGCCGAGCCCGGAGAATTTACGAAGCGGGCATTTTTGAATGGACGTATCGATTTGATGCAGGCAGAGGCGGTAATTGACCTTATTCGTTCTAAATCGGATCGCGCATTTGCCGTTGCCCGCAAGCAGGCCGAAGGTGTATTATCGAATAAAATTAAAGCACTGCGGCAAAATGTGATCGAGCTGCTGGCGCATATAGAAGTCAATATTGATTATCCAGAGCATGATGTCGAAGAAATGACCAGTCAATATATCCGCGAGCAGTGTGAGAAAACCATCGTGGAAATTGATCATTTGCTGAAAACAGCAAGTGAAGGCAAAATATTGCGTGAAGGGATTTTAACAGCAATTGTCGGCAGGCCCAATGTCGGCAAATCGTCGTTAATGAATACGCTGACCCAGGAAAATCGTGCGATCGTGACTGATATTCCAGGGACGACGCGTGACGTAATTGAACAGTATGTAACGCTGAATGGTATTCCGCTGCGCTTGCTTGATACAGCCGGCATACGCGAAACAAGCGACGTTGTTGAACGGATCGGTGTAGAGCGCTCGCGTGATGCGATTACGGAAGCGGATTTGATCCTGTTCGTGCTTAACAACAATGAGCCGCTGCAGGAGGAGGATCGCGAGCTGCTGAAGTCTTTGCAGGGCCGATCTGTCATCGTCATTGTTAATAAGATGGATTTGCCAACGAAGCTTGAGCTGGATGAAGTTATCCCCTTCCTTAATGGCGGATCTATTGTTAAAATGTCTATGTTGCAGCAAGAAGGTCTTGATCAGCTGGAAGCGGCAATTAGCGATATGTTTTTCGAGGGCAAGCTGGAGGCTAATGATTTGACCTATGTTAGCAATGTGCGTCATATATCGTTGTTAAAGCGTGCGAAACAGTCGATGCATGATGCCATCGAGGCTACGTATGCGGGCATTCCGATAGATGTGATTCAAATTGATGCTCGACTGGCGTGGGAAGCGCTGGGCGAAATTTTAGGAGACGAAGCGGGAGACTCCTTGATCGATCAAATTTTCTCGCAATTCTGCTTAGGTAAGTAAGGAGGTAAGAATAATGGGATATACAGCAAAGCAATATGATGTGATCGTTGTTGGCGCTGGTCATGCAGGCTGTGAAGCGGCGCTTGCAGCCGCTCGCATGGGCTGTGATACGCTGCTGTTGACGATTAATCTTGATATGGTCGCGTTTATGCCGTGCAATCCGTCGATTGGCGGACCAGCCAAAGGTCATGTCGTGCGTGAAATCGATGCGCTTGGCGGAGAAATGGGGCGAAACATCGACAAAACCTTTATTCAAATGCGTATGCTGAATACGGGCAAAGGTCCTGCGGTGCATGCGTTGCGCGCGCAAGCTGACAAATTTATGTATCAGCACGAAATGAAAAAAACAATCGAATCTACGCCTAATTTAACGTTGCGTCAAGGAATGGTCGATGAGCTAATTATGGAGGATGGACGCTGTGTAGGAGTGGTTTCTCAAACGGGTGCTCGCTACCATGCTAAAGCGGTCGTTGTTACAACGGGCACCTATTTGCGCGGTAAAATTATTATGGGCGAGCTGATGTATGAAAGCGGGCCAAACAATCAGCAGCCTTCGATCAAGCTTGCGGCTTGCTTGAAGGAGAATGGCCTGGAGCTGATTCGCTTTAAAACAGGCACGCCGCCGCGGGTAAATGGAGAAACGATTGATTTCTCCAAAACGGAAATTCAGCCAGGAGATGAAAATCCAAAGTTTTTCTCCTACGAAACAAAGGAATCGAACGTGGAGCAAATCCCATGCTGGTTAACTTACACGTCCGAGTCTACCCATAAAATTATTAATGACAATTTGCATCGCGCACCGATGTTCTCAGGAGCAATTGAGGGAACTGGTCCACGCTATTGCCCATCGATCGAGGACAAAATTGTTCGCTTTGCCGACAAGCCAAAGCACCAAATTTTCCTGGAGCCAGAAGGTCGCAATACGCTAGAGTACTATGTGCAAGGCTTTTCTACCAGTATGCCGGAGGATGTTCAGCTGGACATGATTCGTTCGGTGCCTGGATTGGAAAATGCGCAAATGATGCGGAACGGCTATGCAATTGAGTATGATGCCGTCGTGCCAACTCAGCTATGGCCGACGCTGGAAACGAAAAAAATCGAAGGCTTGTTCACAGCAGGACAAATTAATGGAACATCCGGCTATGAGGAAGCTGCTGGACAAGGGATCATTGCCGGTATTAATGCAGCACGCAAAGTACAAGGCAAGGAGCCTGTCATTATTGGTCGCGCGGATGGTTATATTGGCGTAATGATCGATGATTTGGTAACAAAAGGCACCAATGACCCGTACCGCCTGCTGACCTCTCGTGCCGAGTATCGTTTGCTGTTGCGCCATGACAATGCGGATCTTCGTTTAACGCCGCTAGGCTATGAAATCGGGCTTATTACTGAGGAGCGCTATCAAGCGTTTCTTCGCAAAAAAGAGCTGGTCGAGCTGGAAATTCAGCGTTTGCAGGAAACAAAAATCAAGCCTTCTGATGTAAAAGCTCTGCTTGATGAAGCGGGCTCTGCTGAGCTGACCCAAGGCGGCAGCGTTATTCTATTGCTGCGTCGTCCAGAGGTAACCTATGAAATGCTGGAGAAGCACTTCCCATCGCCTTATGAGCTGACAGAGGAGATGAAGGAGCAGGTAGAAATCCAGATCAAATATGCAGGCTATATTGAAAAGCAGCTGCAGCAGGTAGAGCGCTTGAACAAAATGGAGCGCAAGCGTATTCCTGAAGATATTGATTATCAAGACATTAAAGGATTAGCCAATGAAGCAAGACAGAAGCTGGAGCTTATTCGTCCGCTTTCGATTGGGCAGGCGAGCCGCATTGGCGGCGTTACGCCGGCAGACATTTCCGTTTTGCTTATTTACTTGGAGCATTACAACCGAGTAACGGCTGCGAAAGGATCATGATGGACCAGACAATTCAATGGTTTACAGAGCAGCTGGCTGTTCATCAAATTGCCTTGAATGAGCAACAGCTGGCGCAGCTTGAGCGCTATTATGAGCTGCTGGTGGAGTGGAATGAAAAGATGAACTTAACCGGTATTACTGAGCGTGATGCGGTATATGAGAAGCATTTTTTTGATTCCATTTCACTAGCGTTCTTTGTCGACATGAAGGAAAAGCGCAATTTGGCGGATATTGGCTCGGGGGCTGGCTTCCCCAGCCTTCCGTTGAAAATTGTTTTTCCGCATCTGCAGGTGCTAATTGTCGATTCCTTGAACAAACGAATTGGTTTTCTAAAGCATGTGGTGGAGGAGCTAGGGCTGGAGCAGGTTGAAGCTGTGCACGGCCGTGCCGAGGATGTAGCGCGCATGGCACAATATCGTGATACATACGAGTTGGTTACTGCTCGTGCAGTTGCACGATTAGCGGTTTTGAACGAATTTTGTTTGCCGTTTGTCAAGCCTGGAGGACTATTCGCCGGGATGAAGGGCGCCAGCCTTGCTGAGGAGCTGCAGGAGGCCGATTACAGCTTGAAGGAGCTTAAAGGAAGGGTAAGCAAGCAGTATGAGCTGCGATTGCCTAATGAGCAGTCTGAACGTCATATCGTCTGTATAGAAAAACTGGCTGCTACTCCTAAAAAGTATCCGCGCAAGGCTGGAACGCCATTGAAGCAGCCGCTTGTTAAATAAATGTTTCACGTGGAACATGAATAGTCTATGCTTTATAGTTGTTTACAAGGTATAATAGCAACTAACACCAGTTAGTTGCTTTTTTGTTTGCTGCGACAATAAAATATATCTATATATAGCTACGCACTCTTTTTTCGTAAAGTTCTTGTTTGAGGTTTTCTTATAGTGAGTGTTCAAAAAGCTTGACTGAACCTCATATTCGACGCCGACAAAGCAACTAGTGAATACATTGTGATCAAAGTTGGGCTTTTTGAACATCCTCTTATATGATTTTGCTGAAAGAGCAGGATATTCGTGAAACTAAGTCGAATTATACTATGATCGTTGTTTATCGGAGTTAGTATTGTGGCAAGACCTGGTTATTTCATTTGAACATTGGTAATTTAAATTCATCACAACATTTAGGTGGTTATAGTCAATATGAAGGATCATATTTCAAAGTTGTTCGGATTCGCTGAGCAGAAAACAAATCATGAGGAAGTTAAGCAAATTCCGCTTAGTGAAATTGTAACAAGCCCGTTTCAACCTAGAACCATATTCGATGATGATCGTATTGAGGAGTTGTGTCAAACAATTCGAACACATGGCGTTATTCAGCCAATAGTCGTTCGAATGCGCAACAACAAATATGAAATTATTGCTGGAGAACGAAGATGGAGGGCTGTTACCAAGCTTGGACACGAAACGATTCCTGCAATTGTACGTGAATTTAATGATGCACAGACAGCTTCAATTGCCTTGATCGAAAACTTGCAGCGTGAAAATTTAACAGCAGTGGAGGAAGCGGTAGCTTATCAGCGTCTTATCGAGCTGCACCAGCTAACACAAGAAAGTCTGGCGCAACGATTAGGCAAAAGCCAATCTACCATTGCTAATAAATTAAGATTGTTGGCGCTGCCAGAGCCAGTAAAGCAGGCACTTATGGAGCGCAGCATTACGGAGCGTCATGCTCGTGCTTTGCTGTCCCTGGATAAGGAAGAGCAGCAGGTCAAGGTGCTTGAGGACATATTAAAGAACGAATGGAATGTGAAACAGACAGAAGCGCGCATTGCCTTTTTGAAAGAAGCGACGAAGCCTAAAAAAGCAAAAAGAATTTCTTTCACAAAGGATGTTCGACTTGCCCTTAATACGATTCGTCAATCGATTGAAATGGTATCTGGCTCTGGCTTGGCAATTCAAACAAAGGAAGAGGATCATGATGATCATTACGAGATCGTGATTCAAATTCCTAAAAACAAAAAATAAGCGTAACGTTTATTGAAGTAGTTCGAGGCAAGCACGGGAATTATCGTGTCAGTGCCTGCAAAAATGAGCAGCTATGAACATATATGCATCATGAAATTTTTGTGTGGTGAGCAATGCGTCGAGCGAAATGCTTAGAGACAAGCAAGCTGCCATCCTGCTGGGAAACTCGCTACATAAGCGGAGCTATAAGAAGCTCTTTTGGCCCAATAGACAAGATATGCGGGTTTTTATTTGGTACATTTGTCCAAACTATTGCGGCTAGCAAAACAAGAGCGGCTAATATGCGTCTCATTATATAGAGCAACGATGCCATTTCTTCAATAGTTGTAAACATGAGGTGAGAAAGATGTCTAAAGTAATTGCGATTGCGAATCAAAAGGGCGGTGTAGGGAAAACGACGACTTCTGTCAATCTGTCTGCCTGTTTGGCATCGTTAGGAAAAAAAGTGCTGCTGATTGATATTGACCCGCAGGGCAATACGACAAGCGGCCTTGGCATAAATAAGGGAGATGTTTCAAATTGTATTTATGATGTGCTTATTAACGAAGTGCATCCGAAGGATACAATATTAGAAACAGCGATTCCTGGGCTGCATATTATACCGGCCACGATTCAGCTTGCAGGTGCAGAAATTGAGCTAGTACCTACGATATCTCGTGAGCAGCGTCTTAAAAAGGCGATCTCACTGGTGAGGGATCAATACGACTATGTCATGATCGATTGTCCACCGTCCCTAGGCATATTGACCATTAACTCGCTTACTGCTGCTGACTCCGTGTTAATTCCGATCCAGTGCGAATATTACGCGTTGGAAGGACTTAGTCAATTGCTGAATACGGTTCGCTTGGTGCAAAAGCATCTGAATACCTCATTGCAAATAGAAGGTGTACTGCTTACGATGCTGGATGCAAGAACGAATCTTGGATTGCAAGTCATCGAGGAAGTGAAGAAATACTTTCAGCAGAAGGTGTACCAAACGATTATTCCTCGAAACGTGCGGCTAAGTGAAGCTCCTTCACACGGTCAAGCTATTATCTCGTATGATCCCAAGTCTAAAGGGGCAGAAGTGTATCTTGAACTAGCTAAGGAAGTGATTTCTTTTGAAAAGGTCTCTAGGTAAAGGGCTTGATGCGCTGTTTCCAGTTGAAACCAAAGAGGAAGAGGTTATCCGCATTCCCCTTTCTGATATACGTCCGAATCCATATCAGCCCAGAAAAACGTTTGACGATGATACGATTCGCGAGCTGGCAGAATCAATTAAGCAACAGGGAGTTATTCAGCCGATCATAGTGCGCAAAGTGCTGCGCGGCTTTGAAATCGTAGCAGGCGAACGTCGGTTCCGCGCTTCACAGCTATGCGGCAATGATGTCATTCCTGCTGTCGTGCGAGAGCTGTCTGATGCACAAGTTATGGAGATGGCATTGATTGAAAACCTGCAGCGCGAGGATCTGAATGCGATCGAAACGGCGCAGGCCTATGAAGCACTCATCAACAAGTTTAAATTGACACAGGAAGAGTTGTCATTAAAGGTAGGAAAGTCTCGTTCTCATATAGCCAATTTTGTGCGCTTACTAAGCCTGCCTGAAACGATAAAGGATAATGTTTCACGTGGAACATTGTCGATGGGGCATGCACGTGCCATTGTTGGAGTTAAAGAAGAAAAGCTTCAGCTTGAGCTGGCGCAGCAATGTATAGATGGCCAGTGGAGTGTACGCGAGCTTGAGGATGAAATTACTAATCTATCAACGCGTAAAACGGTGCAAAAGAAGAAGGAAACGACTAAGAAGCGAGATCCATTTATTGAAAGTGTTGAGACTACGTTGCGGGAGAAGTTTCAGACGGGAGTTAAAATTAAACAGGCCAAGCATAAAGGGAAAATTGAGCTGGAATATTACAATAAACAGGATTTGGAGCGCATATTAGAATTACTTCAACGTTAACTAAAAAATCCATTTAAGAGGAAGTTCAAAAAGTTCAACTTTGATGACGATGTTATTCGTTGTAGCGTAGTCGACATCGAATATGTCACGCTACCGAAAGTTGCGGTGCTCACGTAGCTAATGGCCTACGCTGCGCTCCTCGCTTTCTAGTATCGTGTCATCTTCTTGGTCCTGAAAGCTGAGCTTTTTGAACACTGACTTTAATAATGGCACATCTAAGTTGTAATCTTTTTACGAAAGGATTAAACTTAGATGTGCCATTGTTTTGTTTAGGGGGGATATAATTGTCTGAGAGAGAAACGTATATTTATATGGATCACGCCGCAACATCGTGGCCCAAGCCAAATGAAGTCATTGAAGCGGTAACGGAAGCGATGAAGCATGACAGCGCCAATCCTGGCCGCGGTAGCCATGCAATGGCAGTACGAGCAAGTCGAATATTATTCAACGGAAGAAAGCAGCTCGCCAAGCTGCTGAATATAAAAAATCCTAATGATATTGCCTTTACTTACAATACGACGATGGCTTTAAATATGGCGATCAAGGGCTTTGTCAAGCAAGGGGATCATGTCATTGCCAGCTCAGTCGAGCATAATTCCGTGAGAAGGCCATTACATGCGCTTGAGCAAACAGGAGTACAAGTGACTTACATTGATGCTGATGAGCGCGGCAGATTCAAGCTTGATCAATTGCAGCGCAGCATGCAGCACAATACATCGCTTGTGATCGTTAACCATAGCTCTAACTTGCTCGGTACAATTATGCCAATTGCTGAAATTAGCACGATTGTGCATGAGCATGGCGCCAAGCTGCTGGTCGATGGCGCGCAAAGTGTAGGGATTATTCCAATAGATGTTGAGCAGCTGGGGATCGACATGCTGGCATTTCCAGGGCATAAAGGGCTGCTAGGTCCACAGGGGACAGGCGGGCTTTACATAGCTCCGCATATTGAGCTTGAGCCGTTGCTGCAAGGTGGAACAGGCAGTCAATCCGAAGCGCCACATCAACCGCTGGTCCGTCCTGATCGCTATGAAGCAGGCACGCAAAACACAGCGGGCATAGCAGGGCTTGCAGCGGGCGTACAATACGTTGCGCGAGTTGGGGTAGAGAATATCTATCAGCATGAATGGGAGCTCTCTCAGAGGCTTCTAGGCGGTCTCAGTGAGATTGAGGGCGTAGTATGTCTAGGTCCAGCGTTAGGCGAGCCGAGAACAGGCATTGTTTCATTTTACGTACCTCATATTGATCCTTCCGAGATGGCCTTTATACTTGATCAGCATTATCATATTGCAGTCCGCTCAGGCTTTCACTGCACGCCGACTGCTCATAATGCGGCAGGCACCAGCGAGCGCGGCGCAGTACGGGCCAGTGTAGGGTACAGCTCAACTGTAGAGGAAGTAGATCGTTTTATCGCAGCAGTAAAGGAAATTATCGAACAATACTAGGGCGTGTTAAAAGCTCGGCTTTCAGGACCAAGAAGATGACCCGATACTAGAAAGGCGAGGAGCGCAGCGTAGGAAAAAACTACGTGAGCACCTCCAATGTTTCCGCAGGAAACATGCCTCGGAAGCATAACCTTTCGGTAGCGTGTCATCTTCGCCGTCGACTAAGCTGCGGAGCAAAATCATCGTCATCAAAGTCCAATTTTTAAACCACCTCTAAAGAAAGTAAAAGAATATTAGGCTATATTTAAGCTTAAAGGAGAGAAACGCGTTGCACGTAATCAATGAGAATATTGAAATTATTGTTATTGCGCTTTCTGCAATTATCATTATTCAAGCTGCAGCTGTCATGTCGTTGAGTCGTAGATTAAAAAAACTTGGACGCTCGTATCATGCCATGATGGAGGGCACGGGAGTAGAAAATTTGGAGCAAGTCATTATCGGAATTAAGCAAGAGCAAAAGTCGCATCAAGATTCGATAGACAGCTCAGCGGCGAAAATTGATGCGCTGGAACAACGCGTGCCATTGCAAAAAAGCAAAGTCGCGCTGCATCGCTATAATGCGTTTGCAGATGCAGGCAGCGATTTAAGCTTCTCGCTTGCAATATTGAATGATCATAAGGACGGTGTCGTATTAACAAGCATTCACAGCAGAGAAGGCATGTATCTGTATGGCAAACCGGTTCAAAAGGGTCAGTCCAATTATACGCTCACGCCAGAAGAGCGCAAAGTTATTGAGGAAGCAAATTAAGTTTGGCTATAAATTAATTCGCGACAGAGAGGTTGTGGGCTCGTCAAGCTGAGCTCTGCGAATATGACGGGAAATAGCATGATAAAGGCATTGCGCAATTACTTCGGACATGGACATAACGAGATGAAGTCGAGTATTTTGCAGCACAAAATATTCCATAAACCCGCCGACATTAACGATTCCAGTTATATGCATATGTCCGACAGGCGGAAGCTCCTTGTTAACGCCTGCGCCAGGGCGAACTGGACCACATCCGGCTTGAATGCAGCCAACACTAGTAGCTTGCCCTAAGCAGGCATCAATCCCGATAATGAACGGCTCGGCAAATTGCTCTTCTATTAGAGCTAAAGTATCAGACAGATTTAACGCATGCACAGGCTCAGCAATGGTCCCGTATACATGCATAAAGCGAGAGCGATACTTTTCCAAGGAAGAGCCAACAAGCGGGCCAAGCGAATCTCCTGTAGAGCGATCCGTGCCAATGCAAATGACGATGATCGGCTGATGCGGCATAGCAGTTTGCAGCAAGTTAGTCAGCTCCTGTTGCAAAATGGTGCGAATCATCGGAGAATTATAGGGAACCTTAATCGATTGATTATTATCCATCGTTTCTTGTAAGTTTCCTTTCTTGAAACAAAATATAATACTATCTGTTCAAAAGCATCGCTTTCAGGACCAAGAAGATGGCACGATACTAGAAGGCGAGGAGCGCAGCGTAGGCAAAAGCTACGTGAGCACCGGAGCCTTCGGAAGCGTGACATATTCGCCGTCGACAAAGCTACAACGCAAGGCATCGTCATCAAAGTCGAGTTTTTGAACGACCATCTCCAATAAAGGTTCAAAAACTTGGCTTTCAGGACCAAGAATATGGGACGATACTAGAAGGCGAGGAGCGCAGCGTAGGCAAAAGCTACGTGAGCACCGGAGCCTTCGGTAGCGTGACATATTCGCCGTCGACTAAGCCTGCAACGCAAGACATCGTCATCAAAGTCGAGTTTTTGAACGACCTCTACTACTAGTATGTAGCGAAATAGTGCAGATTATACTTAATACGCCGATAAGAGAGGGGCTGCAGCTTCATGAGCGAGCAGATGTTAATTGCTTTCGATTCTACGCAGCAGGCGCTGCGAGCAGAGATGTTATTAGAATATGCAGAAATCGAGATTGATATATGCCCAACACCAAAGGAAATTACAGCAGGCTGTGCGCTATCGATTCATTTTCCTGCAGAGGAGGTGGAGAAGGTGCAGGAAATCATTCGCTCAGAGCAGGTTGAAATTCGCGGCATTTTTGAAAAGCTGGAGCAGGGCTATAAGCAGCTAGTATAATTGGCTCAGGAAGGGTTTTTCGGCGATGTGGAAAGAGTGGATAAACAACGTAACGAGCAATATCGTAATCGATGAATTTTGGAGTCAGTTTAGCATTTCTGTTTTGCGAATTTTGCTGCTGATCGTCATTGGCAGGCTGCTTGCATGGATTCTTCATAAATCAATCAATAAAATCGTATTAGAGCAGCTTAATGTGCGACATGCCAGCCAAAAGCGGAGAATTACGACGATTGGCAAGCTGCTCAACAATATGGTCTCATATACGATCTACTTTATTATTGGTCTGCTGGTGC
Source organism: Paenibacillus montaniterrae (assembly GCF_018403185.1). Classification (GTDB taxonomy): domain Bacteria; phylum Bacillota; class Bacilli; order Paenibacillales; family Paenibacillaceae; genus Pristimantibacillus; species Pristimantibacillus montaniterrae. The sequence continues at coordinate 285,680 of NZ_BOSE01000008.1, read as the reverse complement.
TTTCGGAGCTCGGCATCTCGCTTGGGCCGCTCATTGCAGGCGCAGGTATTGCCGGCATAGCGATCGGCTTTGGGGCACAAAGCCTTGTGAAAGACGTCATTACCGGCTTTTTCATTGTGCTGGAGGATCAATTTGCGGTTGGCGATATGATTTCTACTGGCAAATTCAAAGGCAAGGTAGAAGTAATTGGTCTGCGTACAACGAGAATTGTTAATGAAAAGGGAGAGGTTCACATCGTGCCCAACAGTCTCATTACGGAGGTTACGAATTTCTCCTTGCATGCAGCTACCGTTTCGCTGGATATTGCGATTGCTTATCAAAGCAATTTGCGCTATATTATGCAAATCGTCAAGCAATGTGCAGAGACGCTTGAGCATGAAAAAATAATCGGTCAGCCTACAGTGCTGGGCATCCAGCAATTCGATAAGGACGAAATTGTGATGCGGATCGAGGTTCAGTGTGAAGCAACCTATGAGGATACAGTAAAACGGTATATGAATGAACGCTTTAAACTAACGCTGGAAGAGCATTCCTTGCAAATGAATGAGCAATCATAACGTTCAGGAGGTATAGCATAATGGAGCGTAAGCAATTTGAGCTTGGGGATATCGTTCAGATGAAAAAAGTTCATCCTTGTGGATCCAATGAAATGATCGTTATTCGCATGGGGATGGATATACGTATGAAATGCGCAGGCTGTGGACATAGCATTCTGCTGCCTCGTGCAAAATTCGAAAAAAATATGAAAAAGGTAATCGGCAAATCGGAGCTGACAGATGGTTGGAAAGAGGATTGAATTTACAGTTGAATCTCGATTAGCTTTTATGTTATATTAATGTTTGTGCAAACGGAGAAGTACCCAAGAGGTCCAAGGGGGCTGACTCGAAATCAGCTAGGCGTCGTCAGGCGTGCGTGGGTTCGAATCCCACCTTCTCCGCCATTCGTCATATTTGATTGCAAAAGGCTTCTTTGACTTACAAAGAAGTTTTTTTGCATTTAACGGGCAAATTAATACTTGAAGTGTCAATTTGGCAGAGGAGGGAATGGGCATGGATAAACGTCTTACCTTTAATGAGGATGTCATCAACTACGATCGCTGGCGGCCGCATTACAATGCTGAGCTGTTTACGGATATTGCCGCTTATGCGGGGCTGGAACGGGGTATGAAGGCCGTTGAGATAGGCTGTGGTACTGGACAAGCTACAAAGCCGATACTGGACAGAGGCTGTCAGGTGACGGCTGTGGAGTTCGGCGAGCAGCTAGCCGCTTTTACGCGCGAGAAGTTCAAGCAATATCGCCATCTGCAAGTGCTGCATTGTGAATTTGAGCAGTTTGCAGAAGAGGAGGCTGCGGTTGATCTCATCTATTCCGCTACAGCCTTTCATTGGATTAAAGCGGAGATCGGTTATCCTAAAGTATTCCGTATGCTGAAGCCCGGAGCCGCACTGGCGCTATTTTGGAACAGACCATTTGTAAACCGGAGTGATGATCCGCTGCATCAAGAAATTCAAGACATCTATAAGCGCTATAGCGCTGCTGGCAGCTGGAACTATACAGCTCCAATGATCGAGCAAGACAGTAAGCTCTATCAAGCAAGAAAAGAAATCATTTTATCTTATGGATTTAATCAGCTTGAGCATAAGCTTTACAAGCAAGTTAGAACATTTGATGCGCCAGGCTATATCGCCTTACTGCATACTTATTCCGATCATCGAGCATTGCCGCCTGAGATCAGACAAGCCTTTATGCAAGAGATTCAGCAGGCTATTGTTGACTTCGGTAATGTTCTGCACGTATATGACACGATTGATTTATATTTAGCCAGGAAGCCTTGAAACAAGCTTTAAGCCAGGAGTGTTTTGTGCACGCCTGGCTTATTTTTTGTCAAAGCAACGTTACTATTTTAGCTAAAGCACTAAACATAACTCCGATATGTCACTGCATAATGTTCAATAGACTTGAGGATAACTACAAGAAAAAAATATCCACATGTGGACAATTTATTTATTCTAATCTTTTATGCTAGTAACCTCATTCATCTTCATTTCACTGTTCCCATTCTTCGTATCTCTGTAAATACTTCTATATCCCTATACTTCAATACCTCAATACCTCAATACTTTTACATCCCTTTGTGTTGCTTCACTCTCTTCAAATCTCATTTTTCTGCACTATCCGAGTCAATGATACATAATGTGACACAATTCTTGCATTCTCCCTCTTTTCTTATGATGAAAAACCAACATTTCTCACAAATATTTGTGGAATAACTACAATGAATCGTTACTGACGATGTTATATAATGTAACAAAGAAACATATATTGCACGAAAGAGGTGTTATGAATGTATATTCAAGCAAATCCTTATCATTATCCTTATAATGGAAATCTACGCGCTGACAACACTGCGTTAATGATTATTGATATGCAAACTGATTTTTGCGGGCCTGGCGGCTATGTCGATCAAATGGGCTATGATCTATCGCTTACACGGCGAGCTATTGAGCCGATTAAAGCTTTGCTTGAGGTTGTGCGGCAAATTCCCGACTTTACAGTAATTCATACGCGCGAAGGGCATAAGCCGGACTTGTCTGATCTGCCAGAAAATAAACGCTGGCGCAGTGCGCAAATCGGTGCGGAAATTGGCTCGCAAGGACCGGCAGGTAAAATTTTAGTACGAGGAGAAAAGGGCTGGGACATTATTGAGGAGCTGTACCCTGTAGCAGGCGAATTTATTATCGATAAGCCTGGCAAGGGAAGCTTCTATGCGACAGATCTTGATCTGATTTTGCGCAATCGCCGAATTGAAAACATTATTTTGACAGGCATTACGACGGATGTTTGCGTGCATACGACGATGCGCGAGGCCAATGACCGCGGCTACGAATGCTTGATTTTGGAGGATTGTACGGGCGCGACGGATTACGGCAATCATTTAGCTGCATTAAAGATGGTGACGATGCAGGGCGGCGTATTCGGCAGTGTATCCAACTCAACGAATGTAATTGAGGCGTTGAAAGCGCTGGCGGGCAAGTAGAAGAGAAGGAGTGTGCAGCGATGATTCAAACAGAACGTTATGATATGAAAAGCATCAGTCACTTAAAGCAGCTCTATGCGGATGGCGCGATTACTCCGCGTGAAGTAATCGAAGCAATCATTGCCAAGGCTGAAGCCGAGCAGGCGCTGAATATATGGATTACTCCGCCGCGCATGGAGCGAATTCGCCCTTATCTTGATCGTCTGGCAGCCAGCTCTCCGGAGCAGCTTCCGCTGTGGGGCATACCATTTGCGATCAAGGACAATATTGATTTGGCGGGAGTGCCGACTACAGCTGCTTGCCCGGACTACGAGTATATTCCGAAGCAGCATGCAACGGTGGTCGAGCGTTTAATTGCGGCTGGTGCAATTCCGGTTGGCAAAACGAATCTCGATCAATTTGCAACTGGCCTTGTTGGCGTGCGCAGCCCTTATGGCGAGGTGCATAATGCGCTGCGCCCCGAGCTCATAAGCGGCGGCTCAAGCTCTGGCTCGGCCGTAGCAGTAGCGCGCGGCCAGGTTATGTTTGCACTTGGCACGGATACGGCCGGCTCTGGACGCGTGCCCGCCGCGCTTAACGGCATTATCGGCTATAAGCCGAGCGTAGGCGCATGGCCTGTGAAAGGCGTTGTGCCCGCCTGCCAAAGCATTGATTGTGTCACTGTATTTGCCAATACGATTGAGGACGCGATGCAGGTGGATCAATGTGTGCGCGGTGTCGATCACACCGATCCGTGGTCGCTGCAGCGTCCCAAGGTCATTCCAGCGCTGCCTGCCAAGGTGCTTCTTCCCGCTAGCCAGCTGACGTTTTTCGGCGATTATGCCGAGCAGTACAGAGAAGCGTGGCAGCGTACAGTTGCGGCGGTGCATAAGCTGCAGCTTCCTGTAGAATATGTTGATTTACAGCTCTTTCAGGAAGCGGCCAAGCTGCTGTATGAAGGGCCATTTGTCGAGGAACGCTGGGCAGCACTGGGCAGCTTTGTTGAAGCGCATGAAGGCAGCACGTTGCCGGTCACGCGCGATATTTTACAATCAGGCAAAGTAAAGCAGTATACAGGCGCGGCAGTGTTTCAAGCCCAGCACCAAATTCAGCGCATGAAGCTGGAAGCCCATCGCAAGCTGGCCCACGCCGTAATGATTCTGCCGACAGTAGGCGGCACCTACACTCGCCAGCAGCTGCAGGAGCAGCCAGTGCTCTACAATAGCCAGCTGGGGCTGTATACCAACCATTGCAATTTACTTGATTTGGCTGCACTTTCGGTTCCAGGTGCAGCAGCGGGAGAGGACTTGCCGTTTGGTATAAGCTTATTTTCCTTGCCGGAGCTGGAAGGCGCTAACGTGGAGCTGGCTGCTCGACTGCAGCGGCTAATATTGCAGCAGCAGCAAATGTCGCAGGAGGAGCTGACTGTTCCGAGCGTGCTAGTAGCTGTCTGCGGCTTGCATATGCGAGGCATGCCGCTGGAGCCGCAAATGCAGCAATGCGGCGCAGCCTTTGTCAAGGAAACGAAAACAGCACGCGCATACCGACTTTTTAAGCTGGATACCGAGCCTAGCAAGCCTGGACTTATTAAAGTGCCACAGGAGGAAGGCTGCGAAATTGTGGTAGAGCTATGGCGGATGCCGCTGCACAGCTTTGGCTCATTTGCAGCTGCTATTCCCGCTCCGCTTGGCATCGGAAAAATCGAGCTAATTGATGGCACGGAGGTTAGCGGCTTTGTTTGTGAGGGGTATGCGGTTAAAAATGCGCAGGATATCTCTGTGCTCGGCAGCTGGAGAGCCGCTGTTGGCAGCTAAGTGCATTGGGTTTTTGGCGTATAAGCAGAAGCAGGTTCATTTCTTGTTAACAATGTAAAGATTAATAACATAAAATCCTCTATAGAGTAGACGCAGCTGCTGATTGCTCGCAATCTGGCAGCTGCGTCTTTTTGCATGCATACAAAAGCCAGCGACATGCAATGTGGAGCTCTCATAGCTAGCTTCAAAAAAACGAAGGATTTAACGTTATATACGCGTTAGGTTTATGAGCGAAAACTAAATAAAAGTACATATATTTATAGGTATAGTATAAAGATTATTACATATTCATGTTATATAATCTACCTATAAAGAAAAACAACGCAACATGTCATATAAACTGACAATAATTCACAACAGGAGGGGATGGACAATGGAAAAGCATGATGAGCGCTATCTCCTGAAAACAAAAGGCTTGACCAAAGTATTTGGACCGCTGGTTGCAAATAGCGAAATTGATTTGGTCGTCAAGCCAGGCTCCATTCATGCCATATTAGGTGAAAATGGAGCGGGCAAAAGCACGCTGATGAAAATGCTCTATGGCGTATACGCGCCAGATGGCGGTTCCATTATGATGGACGGCGAGGAAGTGGAGCTTCATCCACCAACGAAGGCGCGGGCCAAAGGAATAGGCATGGTGTTCCAGGATTTTCGCGTTGTTCCGGCCTTGACTATTTTGGACAATATTGCGCTATCAGTCGAGAAGGGCTTCACCTTCAACCGGAAAAAGCTGAAGCAGCGCATTATTGAAATTTCCTCTAAATACGGTCTGGCAGTCAATCCGGACGCCTATGTATGGGAGCTCGATCTTGGACAACGTCAGCGGCTGGAAATCGTCAAGGTGCTGCTGGCTGAAAATACGCGCATCATTATATTCGATGAGCCGACGAGCGTGCTGGTGCCGCAGGAGGTTGAAGCCTTTTTGAATATGCTGCGCATGCTGCGTGCCGATGGCTATGGCATATTGCTAATTACACACAAAATTAATGAGGTGCTGGCTTGTGCCGATCAGGTTAGCGTGCTGCGCAGCGGCGTTCTCACGTATACGGCAAGCAAGGAGGACGGCTTAACGGCAGATCAGCTTATTGGCGCGATGATGGGTGACAAGGAACTGAAGACCGTTGAAAAGCAAAGCGGCATACAGACCTCGAGCGAGCTGGCGTTAGTAATCAAGGACGGAATGATCAAGGGTGATTATGGCGAAGTGATCATTCAGGATTTAAACCTGCAGGTAAGGAAAGGGCAGATCGTTGGCGTAGCTGGCATATCCGGCAGCGGACAGAAGGAGCTGGCAGAGGTTTTGTTTGGTCTGCGCGGCCTGCTTAAAGGAAGCATTGAGGTGGCTGGCAAGCCTTTAAAGCCTGATGTGCGCGCTTTTCTTGAAGCGGGTGTCAGCTTTGTATCCGAGGACCCGATTAAGGAGTCGGTTATTCCGGGCTTCAGCATTTTGCAGCATATGGTGCTGGACGGTATGGAGCTTAAGAAAAAAGGGCTGGGCATCGACTGGAAAGCGTTGGCGCAAGAGCTGGAGCAAAGCGAGCAAGCGCAAGCACTGGCGCTGGCAGCCAGCAGTCGAAGGGCCGACACGCTGTCAGGCGGCAATGTGCAGCGAATGGTGCTGACAAGAGCGCTAATTCGCAAGCCAGAGGTGCTGATCATCAGCTACCCAAGCCGCGGGCTTGATATCGGTACGACACGTACGATTCAGCAGCATTTGCTAGAGCTAGCGAAGCAAGGCACAGCGATCGTGCTGTTCTCCGAGGATTTGGATGAGCTGTTCAAGCTGTCGGACCAACTGGTCGTGCTTGCCGGGAAGCGGCTTACGTCGCCATATGAAACAGCGTCAACCAATGCAGCCCAGATCGGCCAATTAATGCTGAAAGGAGAGTCAGCATGAGTCAACCAACATCAATCGCATTCGAGAGCAAATCTACCTTTCTGCAGCGTCATTCCTCGTGGATGATTCAAACAGCAGCCATTATTGCGCCATTTATTTTGTTCGGTATTTTTCTAACCTTTTACGAGGTTAATCCAATCGAGCTGTACAGCTCAATGGTTGCTACTACATTTGGAGATTTATATGGCTTTGGCGAGGTGCTGCTGAAGGCTACTCCATTTATTTTAACCGGCTTGGCCGCTGCTTTGCCCGCCAAGGCAGGTCTTGTCAATGTCGGCGGGGAAGGCCAGCTGGCGATTGGCGCCTTGTTTGCAACCTGGTTTGCAATCTTTTATTTGGATCAAATGCCTGCGCTGATCGGCATCCCGATTATGCTGCTGGCAGGCGCGCTGGGCGGAGCTGCCTGGGCTTCAGTAGTAGCAGTATTGAAGGTTAAAGGCAAGCTGAACGAAACGATTACGAGTGTGCTCCTAAACTATGTGGCGGTATTTATTGTCGGCTTTTTTGTTCATGGCATGCTGAAGGACCCTAATTCCTTCAACTGGCCATTCTCCCCCGAAATTTCCTATAGCTTGCGGCTGCCGGTCATTAATGGAACCCGCCTGCATATCGGCTTTGTCATCGCCATCGTTTTGGCAGTCGCTGTTTGGTTTATTTTAAGCAAAACGAGATTGGGCTACCGCATACGCGTGCTTGGCAGCAATCGGCTGGCGGCAGAGCGTGCCGGTATGAACATTAACCGCATGTACTTTTGGGTGCTGCTTGCTGCTGGCGCGATCGCGGGTATTGCCGGGATGATCGAAATCGCTGGCATTGAAGGCAGACTGCGGGCCACGGTTGGTACGAACTTTGGCTACCTTGGCTTTTTGGCAGCAATGATGGCGTGGAATAACCCGCTTCGCCTGATGGCTACCGCATTTTTGCTCGGCATGATTAGCGTGGCGGGCAATAAGCTGGAAATTTTCTCAGGACTGCCGTCTTCCTCGGTTAATATTTTGATGGCACTTGTACTGTTCTTTATTCTTGGCAGCGGAAAGTTGGTGAAGCGATGATTGCAGATATTTTAACAGGCGCGATTCGATCAGGCACGTCAGTGATGCTTGCCAGTCAAGGAGAGCTTGTATCGGAGCGGGCAGGAGTAATCAATTTGGGAACGGAAGGCTCGATGCTGTGCGGCGCACTCGGCGGCTTTGCGGTTACAGTCTGGAGCGGCAATCCTTGGCTCGGCACAGTTGCAGGTGGGTTATGCGGTTTGCTGATCTCATTGATTCACGCCTTTCTCGTCATAAGCTGCGGCGCCAATCAGCTGGCGACTGGCTTAACGATCATGTTCTTTGGCATGGGGGTAACGGCGTTTTTTGGCAAAGGCTTTGTCAGTCAGCAAATTGTCGGCTTTAATCCTGTACCGATCCCGCTATTGTCCGATATTCCTTATCTCGGCAAAATTTTGTTCAATCATGACCCGCTTACCTATTTGTCAATGCTGCTTGTACCAATGCTTTGGTACCTGATCTTCCGTACGAGACTTGGCATTATTTTGCGGGCGGCAGGCGAGCGTGAGGAAGTGTTGTTCGCAAGCGGCATTAATCCGCGGCTTGTTCGCTATTTGGCTGTATTGGCAGGAGGCTTTTTGGCAGGGATCGGCGGCGCACAGCTATCGATCGCTTATACGCACAGCTGGGTGGAAAATATGGTCGCTGGTCGCGGAGTTGTAGCAGTAGCACTCGTTATTTTTGCATCCTGGAAGCCGGTTCAGGCAATGCTGGGCGCCTACTTGTTCGGGGCGGCTCAAGCGCTGCAGCTTACTGTGCAGCAGCAGGGGTTGGCGATCTCGCCTTACTTTCTGTTTATGGTGCCGTACGTGCTGACGCTGGTAGCTTTGCTCATTGTTGAACGACGCAAGCAAAGTCAAACGCCGGAGGCGCTCGGCAAGGTGCTCGCCGGCTCGGGCTGACGGGCTAAGACGAAGCAGGTTCACCAATTGCTCGGCTCGGCAAGCATTCACAGCAACGAAAGAGACGAGACTGGGGCAGGCGAGCATTAGCCGTTAATCCGGCAATAGAAGCTAAGCTTTACGCAATAGATAGAGAACATCATATCACACTGGAGGGAAACAACATGAAATCAACGTCAACATGGAAGAAATCAAGCCAATCGATTATTTTACTGCTTGTGGCCGTGATGCTGCTGCTTGCAGGCTGCAGTCAGCCAAGCAACCCTGCTAATACAGGGACGAATAGCAATAGTGAAGGGACTGGCGGCGGCAATGCGCAGTCAAGCGATGCTGTGCCAGGCGTTGGCGGCTCAGCTGTCGGCTTTATCTTCGTCGGCACGAAGGATGACTACGGCTACAATCAGGCAGCTTATCTGGGCAGCGTAGCAGTTGAAGAAGCGTATCCCGATTTGAAGGTGCTGCGTGCTGAGAACGTGCCGGAAAGCGCGGAAGCAGAGCGTGTTATGGAGCAAATGATTCAAGAAGGGGCAAAAATTATTTTCCCTACCTCCTATGGGCATTTGGAGCCTGCGTTGAATGTGGCGAAGCGTCATCCTGATGTACTGTTCTACCATCAAGGCGGCTTGAAAACAGCAGAAAACCTCGGTACGTATTTCGGAACGATTTGGGAGCCTGTTTATTTGGCTGGTGTAGCTGCCGGCAAAATGTCGCAAAGCGGCAAGCTTGGCTTTATCGTATCCGTGCCGATTCCACAGGTTTTGCTTAATATTAATGCCTTTACGCTTGGTGCTCGTTCCGTTAATCCTGAGGCTACGACCAATGTTGTATTTACAGGCAGCTGGTGCGATCCTGGCCAGCAGGCCAATGCAGCCAACTCGCTTATTGATTCAGGCGTAGACTTGCTGAGCTTGCATCAGGATTGTATGAAAACGGTCGTTGAAACAGCGGAACGCAGCGGTGTAATGACTGTCGGCTATCATGCGGATGCCTCCGAGCTGGCGCCAAATGGCTGGGTTACCGGCTCGGAATGGAACTGGGGTGAGCTGTTTGTCGATATGGTTAAGGTTGGCACGGCAGGCGAGTTTAAAGGAAGCCAGTATGACGGCAAATATCGCGGAACACTGGCCGACGATGTTGTAAAGCTTAGCCCATTTGGGGCCAACGTGCCAAGCGATGTTGTCAGCTACGTTGAGCAGCAGAAGGCAGCGCTGCTGTCGGGTGAGCTTAACCCATTTGCCGGACCGATCAAGGATCAGAGCGGAAACGTAAAAATTGAGGAAGGTCAGGAGCTAACCGTTGAGGAGCTTGAATCTACAGATTATTTGGTTGAAGGGGTTATTGGTACGATTCCACAATAACGGCACAAGAAAGGAAGGCTATGTCCATGAGCAGGCAAGAGGTAACGGTCGTAAAGGAAGCAAAGGAGCAGCATTGGCAGCTTATGCCTAATCATGTTGAGCTGTACCATCGCGAGCTGTTGTCTGCAGCGGAGGCGGATTCCTTAGGCATACGAGCCAATTCAATTTTGTGGGAGAAGATCGGCGTTGGTGGCGCCGTTCTTCCTCACTACCATAATGTAGCGGAAATTATTCATATAACGAAAGGCAAGGTGAAGCTGCTTTGCAATGGTGAGTGGCAAAGCTACCAGGCTGGCGATACGTTTTTAGTGCCGGCTCAGGTTGTGCATTCTGTTGCCAACGATGATAGTGAGCCAACCGAGCAGCTTAGCATCTTCCTGCCCGTTGAGGCAGCAGTGCCGGCCAATCGTTTTTTTGAAACGACGCTGGTCGATATAACGCTGCCGCAAGCAGCTGCAGCTCAGCACGACAACTAACAACGATTGTGGAGGGAGGCTTGCACGATGACGCAGACGAACATGATGACGAACACGATAACGCCTGCAAAGCCCTATGTGTATTCGTACAGCCCAGCGACAGCAGCACTGCTCATTATTGATATGCAAAATGATTTTTGCTCGTCGGGAGGCTTTGGCGAGCTGCTTGGCAACGATATTTCAGCAACGAGAGCGATCATTCCAACGGTGCAGAAGGTGCTTGCAGCGGCTCGCTCGCAAGGGATGCTAGTTATTCATACGAGAGAAGGGCATTTGCCTGATTTATCGGATTGTCCGCCCTCCAAATTAGCACGCAGCCGCAAGCAAGGAGCGGGAATCGGCGATCCCGGGCCAATGGGGAGAATTCTAATTCGAGGCGAGCGAGGGCATGATATTGTGCCCGACCTTACTCCTATTTCCGGGGAAATAGTGGTGGATAAGCCCGGTAAAGGCGCCTTCTACCGCACGGAGCTGGATGAGCTGCTGCAGGCGCGCGGAATAACGCATCTGATCGTTTGCGGCGTTACAACTCATGTATGTGTTTCAACAACAGTCCGCGAGGCGAATGATCGGGATTACCAATGCGTGGTGCTGTCGGATGGGACAGCTGCATTTGACGCGGCAGACCATGAAGCAGCGTTAAATATGATTCATCAACAGGGTGGAATATTCGGCTGGGTTGCGACAAGCGAAGCGTTTATGCAATCACTTCGCTTGTAGGCTCCTGGCCTTCAATCGCATAATCAACATTGCAAGGAAACAGCAGTGAATGAGGGGAAGGTGGAAGCGATGCATGCAGATGCATTTACAGTAAGCTCCTTGTTTGAGGTGCCTGGCCTGCAGGACGCCGTTTTGCTTGGAGGGAGCACAGGCTTAAGTAATGTCATAACACGCGTCAATGTGATGGAAGTACCTGATGTCGTAGAATGGGTTCGCGCTGGCGAGCTGCTGATGACGACCGGTTATCCGTTCAAGGATCAGCCGGAAAAGCTGGCTGTGCTCGTTGAGCAGCTGGCAGGCAAAGGCATTGCTGCGCTTGGCCTGAAGCCGAAGCGATTTTTTGATGAAATTCCGCAGGAGGTCGTGGAAGCGGCCAATCGCTATGGCCTGCCTTTAATTGAGCTGCCGCCAAGTGCCACCTTTTCCGATCTTGTGCGGGAAATTATGGAGCGCGTGCTTGTGTCAGAGGCGAAGGATTTAATGATCTTGCAAAGCAGAGTTCAAAGACTATCCCAATTGTTGCTACATGGTGATGGTCTAGTCTCATTTTTAAAGCATCTTTATGTGATGATCAACAATCCGTTGCTGCTCATTGACAAGGATCGCAAATTAATCGTTCCGCCAGGGCTGGAAGGCTGGAGCAAGACAGTCAAAGACAGCGAATGGTCGAAGCTGCTTGGCACAGAGCGGCTGGACAGCAATGTAATTGCTGTCGGAAATGAAAGCTTTCATGCGCATAGTGTAACTGTACCGGGAGATACCATGTACAACTACCGCCTGGTCGTCATTGAGCAATACAATCATTATCGCACGGTTGATGCGCTTACCTTGAATTGGGCGACCCGTTTGCTTGGCTTTGAAATTAGCAATATGCAGGTGCGGCAAAATATTGAGACCAAGTATTTGGAGCAATTTGTTCAGGATTGGCTATCAGGCCGCATGGTATCCAGCATGGATTTGCAGTTGCGCGCCGAGGCTTGCGGATGGCCGATGGAACCTACAAGTGCGTATATGGTCGGCTCGGTTTCATTTTGGGAGGAGCAGCCCAATGTCAAGGAGCTGCAGCAAATTGTAAAGCAATTGCGCTGGAATTCAGAGCTGGTGCCAGAGGTACAGCTAATGTGGACGCTGCTTGAAGGTGAGCTCGTCTGCCTTATTTCCCATCAGGGCAAGCGGTGGAGCGAGGAGCAGTATAAGCAGCTGGCCCATAAAATCCGTCAAAGCTTGGCTAGCGAGCTGGGAGAGCGTAAAGCGACGCTTTGCTTAAGTCGCGCTGTCGCGCAAGCAACGGATGTAGCTAATGCTTATCGCGAGGCGCGCCGTGTTATGGAAATCCGCAAAGTGTATCGCACGCAAGAGGAGGTGCTGCATTACAATCAGCTAGGCGTATACCTGCTGCTGTACCGCATGCAGGGAAGCGAGGAGCTGGAGGAATTCAAGCAGCTTTATTTGTATCCGCTGCTGGCTATGGAGCGCAAGCAGCAGGGAGCGCTGCTTACGACGTTATCCACCTATTTTGCCTGCAACTGCAACGCCAAGGAAACAGCGGAAAAGCTGTATGTTCATTATAATACTGTCAATTACAGACTTGAACGAATTCGCAGCGAGCTGCAATTGCGGCTTGACGATCCCGAAACTAAGCTTTTGCTGCAGCTGGCGATTAAAACGTATCATTTGCAGGAATAGCATCTATCTATGTTTATTCATGCACGAGCAGGAGCAGGAGTAAAACCGTTCTTAAATGCGCAATAGCCCCACCCGCAATCTCACGATTGTGGATGAGGCTTTTAAGACGGTGTTTGATTAGTTGCGCAAAGGTTCATTTATTGCAAAGAATTTGTTACGAAAAACATCTCAGCGTAGGCTAAGTCATACATTCGTATCCATCAGCATTCACAAAGGTTTGCAATGGTGTTTCTTTGCTGCATTTAACTGCAATGAACGAGCAAATCTGTTGAACTCTTATCGAAGTACAACGGAACCACACCTCTCTTCACCGTCGATTATATAGTGCCACGCTTGGCCCAGCTTTATGCACGCACGGATAACATTTTTCAAAGTAATTTGTTAATCTTTTCTCGCGCGAATAAATAAAAACTGCGGTCTTTTTGTAAGCCGTTCATACGTTTCAGGCAGCACTTGCTTAAAAGCTTCTGTCGGCATCGGCTCGTCCACCTTTTCAATAATGAATCCACTTTCCAGCACATAAGAAAGTATGGCGTTAAGCGGTCTGCGGTAAAACTGCATAGCAACTTTGCCATGTGGCGTATTCCATTCATCGTCCAGCAGCTCGGTTAAAAAGTAATTATCGCGGTTAAACAGCGTGAAGTCCATAAATGGGTGATGCACAGACATAACCAGCGTGCCGCCGCTTGTTAAGATGCGGTGAAATTCGTTTAGCACAACTGTCCAGTCCTGCAAATAATGCAAGGTAAGCGAGGAGATTACGATATGATGGGAGGCGTCGTTGATAAAATCTAGCGGTTTACTTAAATCGGCCTGATAAATGTCTGCTTGCTCTCCTACTCGCTTGCGCGTCATCTCAACCATGTTGGGGCTAAAATCAATAGCCGTCACCCTGGCGCCGTGATCCAGCAGCCATTGGGTATACCAGCCTGCGGCACATGCCGCATCCAGCACTTGCTTTCCCGCCACATTCGGCAGTAAGGAAATCGTTGCTGGCCGCTCATAATAGGCGTTATATGGCTTTGTGTCAAAATCATTAAAATACGACTCAGCCAATTGTTCATAAGCCTCATACGAAATAGAATTCATAAAACTCGCCTCCTTAAATGATCGTACATCATATTGTATAGTATTTGCATGGCAATCACCATGCCCATTTCCCGCTACATTTCCATTTAAAATGATCGCGACAAGCTCTTGCTTTCCTTGCTATCTGTTTAATAGTTTGCTATAATCTTTGGGTGCGAGTTAAACTCGCTTTTCCTTGCTCCATCAAATGGGGCCGTAAGTCCAAAAGGAGGTGAAATGAAATGCGCAAATATGAAGTGATGTACATCATTCGTCCAGATGTTGAACAGGAAGCTGTTCAAGCTCTAGTTGAGAAGTTCAATAATGTCATCTCTAACGGCGGTGAGGTTATTAAAACCGATATTCTTGGTAAACGTCGTCTTGCGTATGAAATCAACAAGCTTCGTGAAGGTCAGTACGTGTTAGTACAATTCACAGCTCCGGCTGAAGTTGTTACTGAGCTAGACCGTGTCATGAAAATTGCCGATGAGGTAATTCGTGTGTTGATCGTAAGAGATGTTGCTTAAGAAGTGGTAGGTTTCGATTGGGAGGTCATGTAGATGTTAAACCGTGTCATTTTGATCGGTAGATTGACAAGAGATCCAGAGCTTCGCTATACACCCGCTGGTGTTGCCGTAACTCAATTTACAATTGCTGTTGATCGTCCGTTTTCCGGAAGCAACGGCGAGCGTGAAGCAGATTTTATTCCAGTTGTGACATGGCGTCAACTGGCGGAAACCTGTGCAAATTATTTGCGCAAAGGTCGTCTGACAGCTGTTGAAGGTCGTATTCAAGTAAGAAATTATGAGAATAACGAAGGCAAGCGTGTCTATGTTACGGAAGTCATTGCCGATAATGTTCGCTTTCTGGAATCGAATCGTGAAGGCAGTCAGCGTGATGAAAGCTATAGCGGCGGTGAAGGGTACGCTGCAGGTGGTGGTGGTGGAGGCTATAACCGGCCGTCACAACAACAGCCGTCACGAAACAGCAATGTCGATCCATTCAAAGATGATGGGCGCCCAATTGATATCTCTGAAGATGATTTGCCGTTCTAAGAGAAAACATGAATTGAATTTTTAACGAAAGGAAGGGTTCGAATGAGCTTCAAAAAAGAAGGCGGAGAAGATCGCGGCGAGCGTAAATTCGTTCGTAAAGGCGGACGCAACAAGCGCCGTAAAGTTTGTTACTTCACAGTGAACAAAATTACGCACATTGATTATAAAGATACTGAATTGCTTAAAAAGTTTATCAGCGAGCGCGGTAAAATTTTACCTCGTCGTGTAACTGGAACAAGCGCAAAGTATCAACGTCTATTGACGATTGCAATCAAGCGTTCTCGTCAAATCGCATTGCTACCTTACACTACTGAATAGTAGTTAAATATGTAAGAAACATTAGGAGGAGCCTGTCACCAAGGGCTCCTCCTGTTTTTTTGCCGACTTCACTGTTTAAAAGTGGTTGTCGCAGATAAAACTATCCCTATGCCTCATTCAGGCGTCGGTTATTTATGGAGCCCGTTGTTAACGGGCCTTATTTTATTTTAATGGGTGAGGAGGAAGTCGATGGAATACATTTTGACTATCGTCGTTATATTATTGTTTACAAAGATTGCGGGTCACTTATCGGTAATGCTTGGGCAGCCATCGGTATTGGGCAAGCTGCTTGCCGGTATTTTATTGGGACCAGCGGTGCTAAACTGGGTGCAGCCAAGTGAATTTGTTGATCTTTTTGCCGAGATCGGCGTGCTGCTGCTTATGTTTATTGCCGGGCTTGAAACCGATTTGCAGCAGCTGAAGGAAAATTGGAAGTCTGCAGTAGCTGTTGCGCTTGGGGGCATTATTCTGCCGCTTATTGGAGGTTATAGCTTGGCAGCGGCGCTTGGTCTGTCCCAGGCTGAATCTATGTTTATAGGGCTGCTGCTTTGCGCTACGAGCGTCAGCATTTCAGTTCAGGCTTTAAAGGAAATGAATCAATTGAACTCGCGGGAAGGAACGACCATCCTGGGGGCAGCGGTCGTTGACGATATCGTGGTCGTTATTTTGCTGGCGATTATGACGAGCTTTTTAGGGGTTGGCGGAGGCGATGTCTCGATCCCGTTGCTAATTGGCAAAAAAGTTATTTTCTTCGCAGTTATTGCAGTAGCAAGCATTTGGCTAGTGCCGTTCATTATGAAATTTGCAGTCAAGCTTAAGGTGACAGAAGCAGTTATGAGTGGAGCGATTATTGTTTGCTTTGGCTTTGCTTACTTTGCGGAATGGCTGGGAGTTGCAGGAATTATCGGTTCATTTGCAGCAGGTATTGCCATCGGTCAAACGAAATTTCGCAAAGAGGTGGAGCATCGCGTAGAGCCGATTACGTATACGCTGTTCGTACCTGTATTTTTTGTAAGCATCGGCCTTAATATTACATTTACAGGGCTAGGCGATCAAATTGTGTTTTTAGTGCTGTTAAGCGTAATTGCAATTATTACAAAGCTGCTGGGCGGCGGGCTTGGCGCTCGCTTGACGGGCTTCAATACGAGATCGTCACTCATTATAGGAGCGGGAATGATTTCGCGAGGCGAGGTTGCCCTCATTATCGCAGCTTCTGGACTCGCTTCAGGTTTGTTGCCGCAAAGCCACTTCACAGCAGTCGTGCTAGTCGTTATTGTAACGACATTGGTAACACCGCCAATGCTTAAACTGATGTTTTCTCCGAAAAAAGCGGAGCAGCAAGGGGTTACGCTCGACAGCTAAGTCGGCAAAGGAATCATTGATCTATAACTAGAAAGCGAGTGCTCGCCGTGAATGAATGGCGAGCACTCGCTTTTTCTGCATGATGCTATATGGTGGCTGTTTACTGCTCCGGACGCTTGGGAGAAATTGCAACCGTGCAGCGGGAAATGCAGATCAGGCGATCCTGCTCATCGGTAAGCTTGATTTCCCAAACCATGCTGCGGCGACCCCTGTGCAGCGGCATGCCGGTAGCTGTGACAATGCCCTGGCTTACACTGCGCAAATGGTTAGCGTTAATTTCCATGCCCATTGCAACCTCTCGCTCCTGATCGATGCAAGCCCATGCGCCAATACTGGCTACGGTTTCCGCCAAAACGACAGAAGCGCCTCCGTGCAAATAGCCAAATGGCTGCTTCGTCCGTTCATTGACCGGCATTGTGCAGATCACTTTTTCCGGTGTAAGCAGCAAGGTTTCGATGCCTAACGCTTCAATAATTGTTCCTTTAATATCCATCATTTCCATGAGCATGCACCTGCCTTATGCTTGAAATTGGTTGATTGCGAATTGGATCAAGTAGCTGATTGTTAGCAAAAAGCCGAAAATCGTGTTTAGCTTGCCAGTTGATTTCATGGCCGGCATCATTTCAAATGCAGCGGTTTTTCCCTGGAACTGCTTATAGGCTTTCACTGCCTGCGGCACGCTGAGCCAGACAAGCAAGGCCCAAGGCGTCGTATGCTCAAGAAATACAAGGGCAACGATCCATATAAATGCAATCGCGAACATGGCGCCAAGAAATTGAATGGCGCGAGTTTGCCCTAACAATATCGCTATCGTGCGGCGTCCATGCTCCTTGTCGCCTTCAAGATCTCTAATATTGTTAGCCATATTGATTGCGCCGATTAAAAAGCCTACACTAATAGAAACGAAAAAATGGCTCCAGCTAAAGCTTCCGGACTGGATAAAGTACGTTATCATAATAATAACCGGACCCATAAAGAAGCCGGAAAACAGCTCGCCGAGCGGTGTGTAAGCGATTGGCAATGGCCCGGCGGTATAAAAATAGCCGACTGCCATCGACAGCAGACCAATCGCGGCGATCCACCAGGAGCTGGCGTTGCAAATATAAATGCCGATTAATAAGGCAATAAAGTAAAAGATAAAGGCCAGATTGCGTACAAATTTTGGCGCTACGCCATCGCGTACAATTGTACCGCCGATGCCGACTGAATCTTTGTTGTCGAGTCCGCGAACATAATCATAATATTCGTTAAACATATTGGTAGCAGCTTGAATAAGCAGCGAGGCCAGCATCATCAAAATGAATAAAGGAATATCCATGCTGCCGTCCGCCAAAGCCATGGCAGTACCTGTGAAAACAGGCACAAACGATGCTGTAAGTGTATGTGGTCGCATTAATCTCCACCATACGTTACTGCTAACAGTTTGCAGTTCAGTTTGCATATCAACGCATCCTTACTATTAAAGTATAGTTGTTCAAATTTATGGTTAGTGGAAGTTTTAAACACGCATTATAAGTTTAGGGGAAGGATTCTGTTGTGTCAACGCTCTAAACTTGGCAGGAAGTTGACGATATGCGGGCATGAGTGTATTCTTGAAAAAGATAAAACGGCAAGGTTTATGACAAGGGTGAATAACGTGGCTTATAGTAAGTTAAGCACGAATATGTACAGCATAATGGAAAAAGGTCAGCGACAAGCCCGTCTTTTCGGTAAGCAAGTGTTGGTCAGCTCCGTTTTTGAAATTGACAAAACGGATTTGCCAGCCTTTTTTTCATATAAAAAGCGTATGTATCGTGGCAATCGTTTTTTTTGGTCTGAGCCTGGACGAGCGTTGACATATGTCGGCTTGGGGAGCGTATTTACGCTTGAGGCAAATGATCCGGAAAACCGTTTTCAGTATGTTGATTCAATATGGCAGGAGCTGGCTGCATCTGCTGTTGTTGAAGGCAAAAGCTCGCCATATACAGGACCGATCCTATTTGGCGGCTTTTCTTTTGACCCGTATCGTGCACAGTCCGAGAAGTGGAGCGATTTTGCTCATACTAGCTTTGCTGTGCCTAAATATATGGTTACAGCTCATGACGGCAAATTTTATTTGACCAGCAATCGCTTGGTGCAGGCTGATGATGCCGTGCTTGATGATGAAGAGCTGGCTCAAATGCTTAGTGATTTGCAGCAGCTTGCGCCTCTTCAAGCCGAGCAAGATACAGACTGCCCTGCTATGAAGGAGGAAATTGTACCATCTGATTGGATGGAGGCAGTACGCGAAGCGGCTTTGTCGATTCGTGAGGGGCAACTGGAAAAGGTCGTACTTGCGCGCTCTTTAATGCTTCAAGGCAAGGAAGCTTTCAGCAGCGAATCTGTCTTGCTCAGCCTGCTTGAGGAGCAGCTGAACACGTATGTGTTTGCCATCGATAAGGAGAACAGCTGCTTTATTGGCGCTACGCCAGAGCGTTTGATCAAGCATCAGCAGCAGCAATTGCTGACGCTGTCGTTAGCTGGTACGATTGGACGAGGCGGCTCGCCGACGGAGGATGAAGAGCTGGCTAGCTTTTTGAGCAATGATGTTAAAAATTTGCATGAGCATAAGCTAGCTGTCGATATGATTAAGTCGGCGATGCAGGAGCTGTGTCTGCAGGTGGACGCGCCTAATGCCCCGATTATTCGCAAGCTGAAGGATATTCAGCATTTGGCTACTCCTATTTCGGGCGTAATTAAGCAAGGGGTAACGCTGCTGCAGGCGGTTGAAGCGCTGCATCCGACACCTGCGCTTGGAGGCATGCCGCGCGAGGAAGCAATTGAGGCGATACGGCGTCTTGAGCATATGGATCGAGGCTGGTATGCGGCGCCGATCGGCTGGATGAATACGGAGCTGGAGGGCGAATTTGCGGTGGCGATTCGGTCTGCTTTGCTGCTTGAGGCTAAAGCCTATTTATTTGCAGGCTGCGGCATTGTTGGCGACTCCGATCCGCTTAGCGAGTATAAGGAGACAGCGCTGAAGTTCAGGCCGATGCTGCAGGCGCTAAGGGCGCTTGAATAACTAGAATAAATGGATCGGATAAGGCAGGCTTAGTAAGCTGCCTTTTTTCTGCAAGTATCGGAAAAAAAAGCAAAAAACATAGTAGGTAATGCTTTCCAGGAGGGAATTAGATGAGCAACGAAGGGACAACGTTATATTTAGGTGCATTTGTTGATGAATTGGTGCGATCAGGACTCAAGCATATGGTTGTCAGCCCTGGCTCTCGCTCTACTCCAATTGCAGTGCTTGCGGCGGAGCATCCGGACTTGAAAATATGGATTCAAATCGACGAGCGCTCTGCTGCTTTTTTTGCATTAGGCCTTGCCAAAAGCAGTCGCCAGCCTGTAGCGCTGCTGTGTACATCCGGCACGGCGGCAGCCAATTACTATCCTGCGATTGCTGAAGCGAATTTGTCGCGCGTGCCGCTTGTTGTGTTGACGGCAGATCGACCGCATGAGCTGAGAGGGGTTGGAGCGCCGCAAACGATAGATCAGCTTGGCATGTACGGCAGCCATGCCAAATGGTTTATGGAGATGCCGCTGCCAGAGGCTGCGCCAGCTATGCTGCGTCATGCGCGCGTTACGGCGTCAAGGGCGATGATGACAGCAGGGACAGCACCGGCTGGAGTGGTGCACTTGAACTTCCCGCTGCGCGAGCCTTTGCTGCCGAATCTTGATCATCCGCAGCTGTTTGCTGATGCGCGGCGCGACAATAGTCAGGCCTATACCGCCGTTGCCGAGGCTCAGGCTGGCTTATCGGAAGCAGTGCTGCAGCAGCTGGCTGCTGAGCTGTCAGCGACGCGCAAAGGGCTTATTGTTTGCGGGCCGCATGATGATCCACGCTTCGCGGAAAGGGTAATCCAGCTTGCCGAGCTGCTGCAATATCCGATTATTGCTGATCCGCTGTCGCAGCTGCGTAGCGGAGCGCATAGCAAACGGCTAATTATTGATAGCTACGACGCTTTTTTGCGGATTGATTCCATTGTGGAGGAGCTGCAGCCTGATGTGCTGCTCAGGTTTGGCGCGATGCCGGTTTCCAAGCCGCTTCTGCTTTATATGAGCAAGCATGAGCAAGCGAAGCATATTGTAGTTGATGAAGCGGGCTGGCGTGATCCGACCTTGCTGGTGGCAGCCCGCGTGATGGCTGAGCCGGCTATATTTTGCGAGCAGCTTGCCGCCAAGCTTGGACAAGAAAGAAAGGGAGATGCCAATGCGGATTCAGCATGGCTGAAGCGCTGGCAGCAGCTGCAGCTCAGCTCGCAAGAGGTGCTGACAGAAGCGGCAGCAGCTGAAGCGGCTGGCGGGCTGTTCGAAGGCTCGGTTGTTTATCAATTGCAGCAGCTGATGAATCGCCATAGCACGCTGTTTGTCGGCAATTCAATGCCGATTCGCGATGTGGACAGCTTCTGGCGAACGGACGATAAAGGAATTCGGATGATGGCTAATCGCGGCGCTAATGGCATTGACGGTCTTGTATCGACAGCGATGGGCGTGAGCGCTATGCAGCGCGGAACGGTGCTGCTGCTTGGCGATTTGTCCTTTTATCATGATTTGAATGGCTTGCTGGGGGCGAAGCTGCATGGGCTCGATCTTACAATAGTTATCGTAAATAACGATGGCGGCGGGATTTTTTCCTTTCTGCCGCAGGCGCAGCTGCCGAATCATTTCGAGACGCTGTTCGGCACGCCGATCGGGCTTGATTATGAGCATGCCGCCAAGCTTTACGGCGGTCAATTTCAGCGCGTCTACAGCTGGGCACAGTTTCAGCAAGCCTTCCAGCAGGCTCAAGCGAGCGGTGGGCTGCAAATGATTGAGCTGCCTACTGATCGCGCAGTTAATGTGGAGCTGCATCGCAGCATTTGGCCAAAGCTGGCTGAGCGCTTGGCAGCGGAAAGCTGAAGGTGAACAAGCATGAAGCTGGATATTCGAGACGTACAGTATGAGGTCAATATAGCCGGTGCAGGGGCGGGGGAGCCGCTGCTGCTTATTCATGGATTTTCAGGCTCTCAGCGGCAGTGGCAGCCTTTTATTGAGCGCTGGGCGAGCCGTTACCAGCTCATTTTGCTTGATATGCTTGGTCATGGCGGTACTTCTGCGCCAGAGCAAGCAGAACGCTACAGCACGCAGCAAACCGTAAAGGATATAGAGCAGGTGCTTGAGCATTTCAGAATAGAGTCGGCCCATGTGCTTGGTTACTCAATGGGCGGACGGATTGCGCTGTCGTTCGCGATGCTGGCAGGAGGCAAAGCATGCTCGCTCATCCTGGAAAGCAGCTCGCCCGGGTTAGCGTCGGAAGAAGAGCGAGCGGCGCGCAGAGCGAGTGATGATGCATTGGCAGCGCGGATCGAGCAGCAGGGCATTGCATGGTTTGCCGAATATTGGGGCAGCTTGCCATTGTTTGCCTCGCTGCAAAAGCTGCCCGCAGCCGCTCGTCAGCAGCTGCATGAAGCCAGGCTGGGCAATAACCCGTTTGGCTTGGCGCAAAGCTTGCGCGGCATAGGAACTGGCCAGCAGCCTTCCTGGTGGGAGCAGCTGCACCAGTTAACGATACCTGTGCAGCTGATCGCCGGCAGACTAGACAGCAAATACTGTGATATTGCGCAAGCCATGCAGCAGCGGCTGCCTTGTGCGGAGCTAGAGCTTGTTTCAGAAGCTGGACATAATGTACATATGGAACAGCCGCAATTATTTGATACAATAGTAATGAGATTTTTAGATCAGATAAGGAAGGTGTAAGCATGTCAGTAGTACCTTGGGTGAAGCAAGGAGAATACGAAGATATTATTTATGAAACCTATGAAGGAATGGCCAAGATTACGATTAATCGTCCAGAGGTTCGCAACGCTTTCCGTCCAAAAACGGTTTCAGAGCTAATTGATGCATTTGCTTGGGCTCGTGATGATGCGAGCATTGGCGTTATCATTTTGACGGGTGCAGGAGATTTGGCGTTCTGCTCTGGCGGCGACCAAAAGGTTCGCGGTCATGGCGGATATGTTGGCGAAGATCAAATTCCTCGTCTTAATGTGCTTGATTTGCAGCGCTTGATTCGTACAATTCCAAAACCGGTTATCGCGATGGTTGCAGGTTACGCAATCGGCGGCGGGCATGTGCTGCACATTGTATGCGACTTGACGATTGCCGCGGACAACGCGCGCTTCGGACAAACTGGTCCAGTTGTCGGCAGCTTTGATGGCGGCTACGGCGCAGGCTATCTGGCTCGCATCGTAGGTCATAAAAAAGCTCGTGAAATTTGGTACTTGTGCCGTCAATACAATGCGCAGGAAGCGCTGGAAATGGGACTTGTCAATACAGTGGTGCCGCTTGATCAGCTAGAAGCTGAAACGGTGAAATGGTGCCAGGAAATTTTATCGAAAAGCCCAACCGCGCTGCGCTTCCTAAAGGCCGCGTTCAACGCGGATACAGATGGCCTTGCAGGCATTCAGCAGCTGGCTGGCGATGCTACATTGCTCTATTACACAACTGACGAGGCGAAGGAAGGCCGCGATGCGTTCAAGGAAAAAAGAACGCCGGACTTCAACCAATTCCCTCGCTTCCCTTAATAAATATACGATGGTAACACTAAAACGGCATTTCATCGTCATCAAAGCCAGTCATAATTAAGGAGGCTTTACTATGCGAATGCCAATATGGCTTGAGAAGCGGGCATCGTTAACGCCGGATGCAGTGGCAGTGGAGAGCGAGCAGAATCGTCGGATTACCTTTGCCGAGCTACGTCAGCGCTCCCGCAGCATGGCTGCAGAGCTGTTGAACATGGGCGTGCAGCCAGAGGAGACGGTTGCTTGCTTATGCGACAGCAGCCTTGAGCTGATTGCGCTTGTTCATAGCATTCCGTATACGGGCGCAATGCTTATGCCGCTCAATACCCGTCTTACCGCGCCTGAGCTGTTGTATCAGCTGCAGGACAGCCAAAGCCGCGTGCTTATTTACAG
This sequence comes from Paenibacillus montaniterrae, assembly GCF_018403185.1. Classification (GTDB taxonomy): domain Bacteria; phylum Bacillota; class Bacilli; order Paenibacillales; family Paenibacillaceae; genus Pristimantibacillus; species Pristimantibacillus montaniterrae. The sequence continues at coordinate 261,988 of NZ_BOSE01000008.1, read as the reverse complement.
CGACAGCTTTGCACATATAGCAGCCGAGCTGAAGCAGGCAAACAGCATGCTGCAAATCTTGTCCATACATGAATTATCAAATACTGCAGCAGTCGTGGATACGCGACTGCTGCATGACGTTGCAGCCGATGCAGTCTATACGATTATGTATACGTCAGGCACTACTGGAGCGCCGAAGGGCGTGCTGCAAAGCTACTCCAACCATTGGAGCTCGGCTATAGGCTCCATGCTTAATCTTGGCTTGACGGAGCAAGACAAATGGCTCGTCACCGTACCGCTTTTTCATATAAGCGGTCTGTCTATATTGCTGCGCAGCGTAATCTACGGCATACCGATCGTTTTGCAGCCCAAATTCGCTCCTGAGCAGGCTAACGCCGCCATTATGGAGCAGGGCGTGACGATTATGTCCGTGGTCAGCAATATGCTGGCACGCATGCTGGAGGCAATGGGCGAGGCGCGTTATCCGCAGAGCTTTCGCTGCATGCTGCTTGGTGGTGGACCAGCCCCGCTTGCGTTGCTGCAAGCTTGCGTGGAGCGAGGCATACCTGTGATGCAAACCTATGGTATGACTGAAACCTGCTCGCAGTTTGCTACTTTGTCGCCGCAATATATGCTTAGCAAGCTTGGTTCAGCGGGTAAGCCGCTGTTTCAGTCGGAGCTGCGCATTGTGAGCAGCGGAGTCGAGCTTCCAACTGGACAAGCGGGCGAAATTGTCGTGCGCGGACCCAATGTTACAAGCGGTTACTTTAATCGGGATGCTAAAGATAGCTTTATCGACGGCTGGCTTCATACTGGCGACATTGGGTATGTCGATCAGGAAGGCTTTCTTTATGTGCTTGATCGTCGCAAGGATTTAATTATTTCAGGCGGCGAAAATGTATATCCGGCGGAAATCGAGGCGGTTTTGGCAGGGCATCCTGCTGTTTTGGAGGCAGGTGTTGCCGCTATTGCCGATCAAGCCTGGGGACAACGGCCTGTCGCATTTGTAGTGCTGCGAGCAGGCGAGGCATTTGCTGAAGGAGAGCTGCTTGATTATTGTCGGGCAAGGCTTGCGAAGTACAAGCTGCCAGCTGAGATTTATGCTGTCGCCGAGCTGCCGCGCAACGCTGCGGGCAAGCTGCTGCGCCGCGAGCTGTTGGCGCTGCTTCCTCAATGAATTTGCAAAAATCGCAAGGGATGTGGGGCATGTGAAGATTGAAGCCGTTACATTGCATCGCATTCGCATGCAGCTTGTTATGCCTTTTGCTACATCGTACGGAACGTACCATGATCGCGAGACCATTATTGTTCAGGTACAGGATGAGCAGGGCTTGTCGGGCTGGGGGGAATGCGTTGCCTTTGAAACGCCATGGTATACCGAAGAAACGGTACAAGGAGCATGGCATATGCTGCAGCAATTTCTTATCCCGCTTCTACTGCAGCAGCCATTAGACGATCCGCAGCAGCTCAGCGGGCGCTGGAAGGGTGTTAGACGCAATCCGATGGCGAAAGCAGGATTGGAGATGGCAGTATGGGATTTATTCGCCAAGCAGCAGCACAAGCCGTTGTACCAGCTTGTAGGCGGAGTCAACAGGCAGCCCAAGGTAGGCGTAGCGATTGGCTTGCAGCGGGAAATTCCCGACTATTTTCAACTAATTGATCAATATGTTGAGCAGGGCTATGAGCGGATCAAAGTAAAGATTAAGCCGGGCAGCGACCTATCGTTAATCTCCGCCCTGCGCGCACGCTATCCGCAGCTTGCGCTAATGGCTGATGCCAACTCTGCTTATACGCTGGCGGATGCGGAGCATTTGCAGAAGCTGGATGCGTTTGGTTTGCTTATGATCGAGCAGCCGTTGGCAGTAGACGATATTATCGATCATGCCAAGCTGCAAAGAGAGCTGCAAACCCCGATTTGCCTAGATGAAAGCATTGTCAGCTATGACGATGCAAGGCATGCGCTTGAGCTGGAAAGCTGTCGTGTCATTAATGTGAAGCTTGGACGGGTAGGCGGCTGGAACGAAGCGCTTCGAATTCATCAGCTTTGTCAGGAAAAAAATGTCCGATTATGGTGTGGCGGCATGCTGGAAACTGGAATTGGCCGCGCTCATAATATGGCGCTTGCTTCCTTGCCTGGGTTTACGCTTCCTGGCGATATTTCTGCTTCCTCCCGCTACTGGGAGCGCGATATCATTGCCCCGGAGGTTACGGTAGCTGGTGGCAGAGTGACCTTGCCTGACCTGCCAGGCATAGGCTTTGCGGTTGATCAACGGTTTTTGCACAGCTTAACGCTCGATAAGCTGGTTGTACAAGCGGCTGATGCTCAGCCGATGTAATGTGAACATGCCTAGAAGGGCTGTCGAAAGGTGCAGGACTTTGGTTTTGCTGGACAGCCCTTGTCTACCTATCCATATTTATTTATTATATGGCCTCAAGCTCTCGAATACATATTTTGATCCTGCAAACGAATCAATACTTTGCCAAACCGCCCGCCCTCTGTAATGGTTACTTTGCCGGATGGATAGGCTTGCTCCAGGTAGTCGGCAATGATGCTTCGTTTCCGCTCATCGATCGACTGACGGTGATGGCTAAGCCGTGTCAGCACATCCTCTAAGGTGGCTTCTCTGGAAACTTCCTTCGTTTTGGCTTCCTTCGTAATTAGCGATTCATAAGCATAGCCCTTGAGATATAGCAGATGCAGCAAATAGATCATTTCTGTAGGTTTCGACGGGAAGGGCTGGTCAGTGATAAGCGGCCAAATTTCATTTACGATACTGTGCTCCGCTGGACCTGCAGGCATACTAATATAACAGTACTTCCTCGCGCAATGAAGGATTTTCTCCACGCTATCCCAATCGTGAACGACTGGGCACATCGAAACAAAAACAAGATCGAAGGCCTGGCTCCAGCCTCTAGCCTGCACATCAATATCCTCAAACCTTTCAGATACAATTTTGACTTGGCCCTCGGGGAATGCTGATAGGTTATTCTCTAGCAGCTCAATTAGCGGGGGAGAGGTTTCAACGGCCGTTACTTGCGCCCCTCGCTCTGCAAATGGCACTGAAAATACGCCTGAGGCAGCGCCAATATCCAAAATCGAAGCATTTTCGAATTGAACTCCTTGTCCTTCAATCCAGTTTATAATTCGTTTGCTTCTCTTTCTTCCTTCTTCGTTAAACGATTGCTCGTTAAATGCTTCGGCCTTATGATCGAACGCTCTGGAGGGTTCGATTCCAGCCCTTCTCATCTTCCTTGCAGCAGAATCAAAATCGTTCTTCCATGCTTGCTCCCATACGGCTGAATTAAAAAAATCGTTCATAGTCATTACTCCTTTTTGTTTTTATAGACCTATATTATCCATAATTAGTGTGCAAGAAGTGAGTCACTTCTTGGTTGTATGATGGCTGCATCGTTTAAATGCTTCGTCCAATACCGTCTGAATGGTATGCTCTCGCAAGTATTGATACAGCTGCTGCTCCGCGCCGAACATTACTTTCTCAACCAGGCATCCACTTCGCTCTGCATGCTTCGGATCCTGCTCTGATGCTGCCTCATCTGCTAATATGCTATGCTGACGCGAACGCGAATTCGAGCATGTAAATAGCTGCTGTCTTCCTTCAATCACTTGAATGACATCAAGAAATGTAATCTGATCAGCCGGCCTTGCCAGCTCATAACCGCCATTCACCCCGGGAACAGCACGAACAATCCCGTCTTGTCTCAGCTTGGACATAATTTTCGATAGATAGCTTTCGGAAACGCCAAGTGTGCCGGATAGCTCCTTAATCCCAATGTTGTTGCTGCGCTCAGACTGACCCAAATGAATTAATGCATGCAGCGCATAATCGGTGCTTTTGGAAAATTGCAACGGATTATCCTCCTTCACTAAGATTGAATAAATATAGACCTATGGTGTCCATAATAAGTGATTTTATTCGAAATTGCAATGCTGTTGATCTGAAAACTAAAAAGGCAAGCATTCTCACTAGGGCGTTTCTGAGCACTCCGAGAACAACACAGGTGAGAATGCTTGCCATCATGTAGCTTTTAGTGCATGGTTTAACCGATCAAAATATTATCCTCCGGGTAACCCACACGCGATTGCTGCTTGCGATTGGCAAGCGCATAGGCAAGTGTTAATGGACCGAGTCGCCCTACAAACATCGTGATACATACGATTATTTTGCCTGGCAGTGTTAATTCCTTAGTTAGTCCCATCGACAAGCCTGTTGTACTGAAGGCCGAGGTCGCCTCAAACAGCACCTCTAAAAAATGATTCTCCAGCATATCCTCAGTAATCGTTAAAGCAAGCGCAACGATCAGCACAGCAGTTAGCGAGCTCATAACGACCGCGAGCGCGCGCATTAGCGAGCCTTGCGGAATGCGACGACCGAAGGCATGTACTTGTCCGCCACCTTTAAAGGTTGTAATTGTTACCAAAATGAGCACGACGATCGTATTTATTTTAACGCCACCGCCAGTACCGCCAGAAGCAGCACCGATAAACATATAAATGATAAGCAAAAACTGTGAGGCAGCGAGCATGCTTGTAATATCGATCGTATTAAAGCCGGAGCTGCGCGGCACAAGAGTTTGGAACCAGGCAGCTTGAATCCGCTCAAACCAGGTTAGCCCGGTAAAGGTGGCAGGATTCATAGATTCCAGCAACAAGATCAGGCAGAAGCCAATGATTGAAATAACTAGAGATCCGGAAAGCACGATTTTCGTATGAAGCGAAAACTTGCTCCATCTTCTCTTCTGAACAAGCTCTACGATTACGATATAGCCAAGACCGCCAGCAACGAACAGCGCTATAATGACAAAGTTGACGACAGGATCGCCTACATAAGCGACAAGTCCTTCAGGCCATAGTGCAAAGCCAGCGTTGTTGAAGGCAGAGATCGAGTGAAACATGCCGTAGAAGAAAGCGGTGCCCCAGCCCATGCTTGGCTGCCAATGCAGCGTCAATATTAGTGTCGCGATTGATTCGAAGGCGAATACGATGATAAAAATATAAATGCAAAGCCGAACAAGCCCCTGTGCGGTTGAAGCTTGAGTCGTTTGCTGGATAAGCAGACGCTCCTTTAGACCAATTCGCTTTCCCAATACAATCGCTATAATGACGCTGATGGTCATAAAGCCAAGTCCCCCGATTTGAACCAGCATCATCACGACTATTTGTCCAAACAAGGAAAAGTCCCCACCGAGATCAATAACACTAAGACCATTCACACATACTGCCGATACAGCCATAAAGAACGCATTGATAAATCCCATCGAGCTTCCATCTGCCGATGAAAAAGGCATCATAAGCAGCAGCGTTCCGATCGCGATCAAAATCGCGAAGGTCACAATAATAAATTGCGGCGGACTTAAATGATTACGAAATTTAAACGGGTTTTTAGAGTAGTCGGAGCTGCTCCAAGCTTTATTTCTTTCGCTCATAATACTTCTCCAGCTGTGAAATTTGCTCATGGCTGCCGATAATGAGCAGGGCATTGCCAGCTTGAATGATGTCCTCCGCCCGCGGAGATACGTTCATGCGATGCTCGGTTTTAATCGCAAGAATCGTACAACCGAAGCGAGCACGGATATCCAGCTTTTGCAAGGACAAGCCGCTCATCGCCGGAGGAGCCAGCATTTCCACAATATTATATTCCTCGGAAAGCTCAATATAATCAATGATGCTGTTGGAGCTGAGCTGATTCGCTAGACGAACCGCCATATCCCGCTCAGGGTAAATGATTTTGTCAGCGCCAATTTTGCGCAGCACATTGCCGTGCATTTCATCACGCGCTTTGGCAATAACATTTGGCAAATTCATTTCCTTGAGCATCAAGGTGGCAAGAATGCTCGCCTGAAGATCATCGCCAATTGCTACAATCGCGTGTGTAAAATTGCTTACGCCAATTTCCTTCAATACTAATTCATCTGTACAATCAGCCTGCAAGGCATGTGTGGCATACGGCGCTATATCCTGCACCAGCTCGGGATCCTTGTCTACTGCAAGCACCTCATGACCATTTTGCACCAGGGTGCGCGTCATGCTGCTGCCGAATCTCCCTAGCCCTACCACTAAAAATTGCTTTTTCATTATTGATTGTCACTTCCTTAATTTCCTACATGAAAATGTTCATACAATACGATGAACTCTACAATGAATCATAATCATCTGTGCTGTAAAATACAATTAAATTTTGCTTGAATATTTAACGAATATGTACCATTGCCCTAACCTAATGAGTGACCACACGGCGGGGCATAATTTATGATATAATAATGGTTAGTGTAAATGTTGTGATTTTGACGTCTTGAGGTGAATGATTTGAAAACTGGTAAGAAGCCGATATTATGGAGCGCCATCGCCCTGGCAAGCACCTTTCTGATGGTTGTGCCTGGGTTAAACTTCATCGCGTTATTGCTTATGTTGGTTCCATATACGGTCCTTTATTCTCTGCTAAGCCGAAATGCATTTATTGTGCATTCGCTTGTTGTGCTGATCATTGGTTGTTTGATCGTGGACCCTGTTGTATTTATTGGCTTTAGTGTATTTGCGATTATTCCAGGCATTGCTCTTGGAGAATATTACAAAAAAGGCTTGGCATCCAATAAAATCATTCCGAAGATGATTGCGTTAGTCATTTTAATGCTGATGATCGGTCTGTTCGTCATGGAAAATGTGCTGAAAATTTCCTTATTGTCTGATATGGGCAAAACCCTTACGACGATGATGAATACGGCAAACGAAGGCTTTCCGGTGCTCGTGTGGAATACCGATATGATCGACAGCTTTGTTAAAATGATGATTAACATGATCCCGTTAGTGTTTTTCGTTATGGCATTGCTTATCGTGGTATGCTCTCATTATGTTGCGCGTAGACTTGTTAATGCAGAGGGAATCGACGTTGCTGCTTACCCTCGGGCTAAGGATTGGAAATTGCCGCGCTCGTTAGTTTTTATTTACTTTATTGCCTATTTGTTAGAGCTTACGATCGATCCGACAGATGGCTCGTTTATGACGCTTGCGATTATGAATCTTGTTCCAGCCTTGAGCATCGTGTTTGCGATTCAGGCAGTGGGCTTTTTCTATTATATCGCTGACAATCGCGGCTGGTCGAAAGTGGTTCCATTCCTTATTGCATTTCCAGTACTGCTGCTGCCGCCAGCAAGCATTATTGGTGTTTTGGACACAGCTTTTCCGCTTAGAAAGATGATTTCTAAGTAACAATAGGCACAGGAGCGATTTTCATATGCCAAATTTTTTGTCAAAGCGCTGGCATGGACTGCATCATGTATTGTCTTTGGTTATTATGTTTTTGCTATCGGTTGGCTTGAGCTATTATCATTGGGTTCCGGGATTAATCGGGCTACTGCTGACGATTGCAGCCGCAGTTTATATGTACATAGCCGAGCGCGCGTTTCGCCGCGAATTCAAGCAGTATGTGCAAACACTGTCCTATCGATTGAAAACGAGCGGCACCGATATTTTTCAGCAGCTGCCATTCGGTATTGTTATCTTTAATGAGGAGTATACGGTTGAATGGCATAACCCGTATATCGCCAACTTGTTTCAGCATGAAAATCTGGTAGGCGAGCCGCTCAACAAGCTGTTTCCTGGCTTGTCATCGACCAAGGATTCGCAGGCGCCAATCGAGCTGACGCTCAATCAAAGAATGTACCGCTTGACAGTACGCGATAAAGCGCGCGTCGTCTATGTGAACGACATTACCGAGTCATGGGCGATTCAGAAGAAGTATGATGAGGAGCGGCTGGCTTTGGGCATTGTCATGATCGATAATTTGGAGGAAGTAGCGCAAGGGCTGGATGATAACCAGCGCACTACACTGCTGTCGAAAGTGACGAGCATGATTACCGATTGGGCGCAGCGCTATGAGATCTTTTTGAAGCGGCTAACGTCAGACCGCTTCTTGCTCATTACGGATCAGCGCACGTTAAGAATATTGGAGCAAACCCGCTTCGATATTTTGGACGAGGTGCGCGAGCAGACCAGCGATCAGAAAATTCCGATCACGCTAAGCATCGGCTTTGCAGCGGGTGCCGAGTATATTACCGAGCTAGGACAGTGGGTGCACCGCAGCCTTGATATTGCACTTGGCCGCGGCGGCGACCAGGCAACTGTTAAGTTTGGCACGCGTCAAACCTTTTACGGAGGCAAAACAAACGCTGTAGAAAAGCGGACGAGAGTTCGCGCACGCGTCGTGGCGCATACATTGCGCGATTTGATTAAGGAAAGCTACAATGTAGTTATTATGGGTCATCGCATTCCGGATACGGATGCGATTGGAGCAGCTGTTGGTGTGTTGAAGGCAGCGCGCATGCTGGGCAAGGAAAGCTATATTGTGCTGGAGGGCGTCAATCCTTCGATAGACCGTATGATGGAGCTGTTGCGCGAGGATGAAAAAATCGCGCAGCGCTTTGTTACGCCAGAGCAGGCGTTTGGCCTTATGAACAGCAATACGCTTGCTGTTGTCGTGGATACGCACAAGGCTTCGATGGTAGCGGAGCCGAAGCTGCTGTCGATGACGGAGCGCATTGCGGTTATTGACCACCATCGCCGCAGCGAGGAGTTTCTTAGCAATGCTACGCTTGTTTATTTGGAGCCGTACGCTTCCTCTACCTGTGAGCTCGTAACGGAGCTGCTGCAATATATTCATGACCGCATCTCGCTCGATGTTCGTGAGGCGACCTCGCTGCTTGCCGGCATTACGGTCGATACGAAGAGCTTTGCGCTGCGCACAGGTGCCAGAACATTTGAAGCGGCTTCCTTTTTGCGGCGCAATGGCGCAGATTCCTCGATGATTCAGCGGATGCTGCAGGAGGATCTGCACGGTTATATTTCAAAATCGGAAATTATTAAGCATGCAACGATTCACTATGAGCATATTGCGATTGCAGTTGTTGCCGAAGGCGAAGTGAAGCCGCAGCTACTCATTGCTCAATCAGCTGACACGCTGCTTAATATGTCCAATATTTATGCCTCGTTCGTTATCGCCGAGCGTCCAGATGGCTTGATCGGCATTAGCGCAAGATCGTTTGGCCAAATCAATGTGCAGGTCATTATGGAGCGAATGGGAGGCGGCGGTCATTTAACGAATGCTGCCGCGCAGCTCGAAGGATCGGTTGATGAGGTAGCAGCCCAATTAAAGGCTGTACTGAAACAAATTGATGAAGAAGAGGGGTTATTTGAATGAAGGTCATTTTTTTGCAGGATGTAAAGGGTCAAGGCAAAAAAGGGGAAATTAAAGATTTGTCGGAAGGCTATGTTCGCAACTTCCTATTGCCAAAAAATTTAGTGAAAATTGCTTCGGACGGCAATGTGAAGACGTTGGATATGCAAAAAGCAGCTGAAGAAAAGCGCAAGCAAAAGGAAAAAGAGGATGCAATCAAGCTGGGCGAGAAGCTCGAGCAAATTACCGTTCAAGTAAAAGCGAAGGCAGGCGAGGGCGGCCGCTTGTTTGGCGCGATTACAAGCAAGCAAATCGCTGAGGCGCTAGCCAAGCAAGGCTACAAAATCGATAAGCGCAAAATTGAGCTGGACGATCCAATTCGCTCGCTAGGCACAACACAAGTGCCTGTGAAGCTGCACCATGATGTGAAGATCAACCTTAAAGTACAGGCTGTTGAAGAATAACGTGCAATGATGTAACGAGAAGAGAGGTAAAGGGCTATGAATTCAGAGGCAATATTTGATCGTGTGCCGCCGCAAAATATGGAGGCCGAGCAGGCTGTTATCGGCGCTGCGCTGCTGCAGCCAGAGGCATTGATTGCTGCGATGGAGCGCGTCAAAAGTGAGGATTTTTACAGCACTGCCCATCAATTGATCTTTGAGGCCATGATTGAGCTAGGAGAGAACAATCAGCCAATTGACCTCGTTACATTGACAGCTCATCTGCAGGATATGGGGACGCTGGAGGAGATTGGCGGCGTCAGTTATTTGGCGAAGCTGGCCAACTCGGTGCCTACTGCGGCCAATGTGGAGTATTATGCACAAATTGTAGAGGAAAAGTCGATGCTGCGCCGTCTTATTCGTACGGCGACCAACATCGTCTCAGACGGCTATGCCAGCGCTGATGATGTTAGCAGTTTGCTGAGCGATGCCGAGAAAAAAATATTGGAAATATCCAATCGGCGCTCCAGCAGCGGATTTATTTCGATTCGCGATGTGCTGATGGAGGTTTTTGAGAAGGTCGAGTTTTTATATGCCAATCGGGGCGGCACGACGGGGATCCCTTCGGGCTTCGTCGATCTGGATCGGATGACAGCGGGCTTCCAGCGCAGTGACTTGATTATTGTAGCGGCTCGTCCCTCCGTTGGTAAAACTGCGTTCGCCTTAAATATTGCGCAAAATGTAGGCGTGCGTGCGAAGGAAACCGTCGCAATCTTTTCACTCGAGATGTCGGCGGCACAGCTTGTGAATCGTATGATTTGCGCAGAGGCGAATGTGGATGCGACCCGCTTGCGCACAGGTAACTTGGAGCCGGACGATTGGGAGAAGCTGACGATGGCAATTGGTGCTTTGTCCGAGGCGCAAATTTACATTGATGATACGCCGGGGATTACGGTAGCCGATATTCGCGCCAAATGCCGCCGTCTAAAGAAGGAAAAAGGGCTCGGCATGATTTTGATCGATTACTTGCAGCTTATTTCCGGACGCGGCAAGGCTGGTGAAAACCGGCAGCAGGAGGTATCGGAAATTTCCCGTACATTAAAGCAGATTGCCCGTGAATTGGAAGTGCCGGTGATTGCACTGTCACAGCTCAGCCGCGGCGTTGAGCAGCGTCAGGATAAGCGGCCGATGATGTCCGACCTGCGGGAATCGGGCTCGATCGAGCAGGATGCTGATATTGTTTCGTTCTTATACCGCGACGATTACTATGATAAAGAGTCGGAAAAGAAAAATATTATCGAGATTATTATCGCCAAGCAGCGGAACGGCCCAGTAGGAACGGTAGAGCTTGTATTTCTTAAAAATTTCAATAAATTTGTGAACCTTGATCGAAATCATCAGGATCCGTCTCAGGCATCATAAATATCCGAACATTTATTTAGCGAGCAATATGATTTGTTCGCTTTTTTGTTTGACTTTTAATGGTCTCATTGATAAAATATAAATGCTGTTTCTGTAACGGCGAAGTATTTGCAGCATATAGATAATATGAACTTTCATGTCTTAAATTAATCGATGGAAGACATCGAGTGGAGGTATGGTTATGTCAACAGTTGTAGTTGTTGGTACGCAGTGGGGAGATGAAGGGAAAGGTAAAATTACCGATTTTCTTGCGGAAGGTGCAGATGTCGTTGCACGCTACCAAGGCGGTAACAATGCCGGTCACACGATTTTAATTGATAATAAAAAATATAAGCTGACGATGATTCCTTCTGGTATCTTCAATACGAATAAAACATGTGTCATTGGTAACGGTATGGTTATTAATCCTGAGGCACTTATTGCTGAAATTGAGTATATTCATGAAAACGGCTTCTCAACCGATAATCTCGTTATTAGTGATCGCGCACATGTTATTATGCCATATCATCTTATTCTTGATGCGCTTGAAGAGGATCGTAAAGGCGACAACAAAATTGGTACGACTCGCAAGGGAATTGGCCCTTGCTATATGGATAAAGCTTCACGCAGCGGTATTCGTATTGCTGATCTTATGGATCCGGAAGAGTTTACGGCTCGCGTGCGCGCAATTGTGAAAGAGAAAAATCAATTGATTCAGCAAGTCTATGGCGCAGAGCCTGTTGACGCTGAGCAAATTATTAAGGATTATCTTGGCTTTGCAGGGGTGCTGCGTCCGTATGTGACTGACACATCTGTTGTGCTGAATGATGCGATTGATGCCAATAAGAAGGTATTGTTCGAGGGCGCGCAAGGCGTAATGCTTGATATCGACCAAGGCACCTATCCATACGTGACATCCTCCAACCCGTCGGCAGGCGGCGTATGCATCGGCTCTGGCGTAGGACCTTCCCGCATTAAGCAGGTTATCGGTGTAGCCAAAGCGTATACGACTCGCGTTGGCGATGGTCCGTTCCCGACCGAGCAGGACAATGAGATCGGTCAGCTTATTCGCGACAAGGGCAATGAGTATGGAACAGTTACAGGCCGTCCGCGCCGCGTCGGCTGGTTCGACACGGTTGTTGTCCGTCATGCGCGTCGTGTTAGCGGTATTACCGGCTTGTCCTTGAACTCGCTTGACGTACTGACAGGACTTGAGACGGTGAAAATTTGCACGGGCTATAAATATCGCGGCGAAGTCATTTATAACTATCCTGCGAGCTTGAAGGCAGTAAGCGAATGCGAAGCGATTTATGAAGAGCTGCCGGGCTGGAGCGAGGACATTTCCAATGTGAAGCGCTTGGAGGATCTTCCGCAGAACACCTTGAATTTCGTTAACCGTATTTCGGAGCTAACAGGCATTCCAATTGCAATTTTCTCGGTTGGCCGTAATCGTGAGCAAACGAATCAAGTATTGCCAATTTACGAATAAGATTACTATAGGCATAATCATAGCTTTGTCGACGATGTGAGTTTCACACTGTTGGCAAAGCTTTTTATTTGGCGAAAATGCGATTTGCTAGAATGATCAACTCTCAAACTGTCAATAATGATAGAAACGTCTATGCTTTTTGAAGTAATTGTCCTCTATTTTTGGACGGGCATAGGCACATATCAAATGGAAAGTTTGAGGAGTTGGGAGAAATGGCCTGGAAGATTGGATTGTGGATAGCGAGAATTGTAGCAACTGTACTTATTGCTTGTATATTATCAATTTGGACGACAGGATACGTCGTAACCAGTTATGTACAATCCTTGGTTAAGCAGTTTGAGCTTCCGCTGGAGGTGGAGCCTGTTGCCTTTGCTGACGTTTGGGGCATGCTGTGGGGCAAGCAGAGAACAGTACAGGATGAAGTGGTAGAAAAAGAAGTAGCTGATGCATCCACTGAAGCGCAGGGCGGCAAGGAGTCGGAAGAGGAGCCGTTGGACTCGCCTGATCAGGAAGCCGGGACGCAAGCTGACGATGAGGATGCTGCTGAGCCAGGCAGTGGCGAAGGCGTCAATGAAGAAGTCAATGAAGAAGTCAATGAAGAAGGTGACACTTCATCAAATGCTGCCGAGTTCGACGATAGCCTGGAGCCGGCGCAGGAGGCGTTAGCTCCGATTGAAGGCGGCGGCACGCCAACGATTACGCCAGAAGAAATCGATGCATCCAAAGAAAGCATAGCGATGGAGGATAAAGAGCGGATGTTTGAGCTAATGATGAACAAGCTTCCTCCCGAGTCGTGGCAAATGTTTTCAACTTATCTTGAGGATGGGCTGACCGAGCAGGAGCTGCTGGACATTCAGCAAATGATGGCTCAGCATCTAAGCAGGGAAGAATACGACGAGCTGATGGCCATACTTGAAAAATATTAAAGCATAGCAGCGTGTAGAAAAACGGATCTGTTCCTTATTGCGGAACAGCATCCGTTTTTTTGTGGAAAATGAAACCCTTCTAGCAAAATTGTCGTCAATACTATCAATTGTTGGAAATATTAAGCTGATTTAGTTAGGGGGATGTGTATGAAAAACAAGCCTATTTGGTTAGGTATATCTTCGGCTGTCATCTTACTGGTACTGATAGGGGCAACAATCGTATTTGCTAATGCAGAAGGAAACAATATTGAAAATGAACGTACAAATCAGAATGGAAAAACAGTCGTTGAAACTGAATACAAGGAATGGAACCCGCAAACAAACGCAGAAGAAACAAAGAAAGGCATTATGTACAAAACGGATGGTTCCGGGGCGACAAAGTTTGTTGATAATGAAATTTTGGAATATGTTGATGACCGTAGCGAAGCTACTAAAGCGCTACTTGAACATTCCTACCAAGTGATTGATGCGTATATTCTTGGAGTTGCAGAGGTACAAGGCTTAGGGGATTTCCAGCTTTCGGCCGAAGAAGTAGCGAGCATGCTCACCGAGAACCACAATATATTCAAAACTTTGTATGCGGAAGAACTGGAACGCGGAGCTGCAATTGTTTTGAATACCGATGCTGACGGGAGTTCTCCTTGGGCTAAACATAAAGATTCGACATTAGTTCGAATGGTATTGGAGATTGACAAAGCGTTCACAGGTGCGGTAGATAATCTTTCTTGGAGCAATACAGAATCGCCAGACCCGACAGGAATTGACGAGGAAGCTGAATATTGGGACACTCGTCAATTGGATGGAGATACACGATTTATGAAGGCGCGTGATGTAATGCAGCGCTACTCAACTTGGATGTTTGGCGGGAAGATTGCCCCGGAAGGGATAAAGCTTGACGAGTTGCCGATTCCCGAAAGATTCAGTGATTTAGTGAAATAAATGTAGCAATTTTCCTGATAATTCGGTTCGACTGGGGCTTGGGAAGGCATATATAAACTAAAGGAAAAAATTAAAATATTAGGAAGGAAAATGTAATGAGATTTAGCGACGTTGTTAGACTTGCCAAGGAGTATTTGACGCTTGGAATTGCAGCTGCTATTATACTGACGGTTTTACTCAGTGTCGGATACTTTTTCGTGTACAAGAGGCTGATGAAAGGCTCCAAAAAATTTAGCAAACGAACCGCAGCTTTGACATTAATCAGCATATGTTATCTCTTCATAGTGTTTGGAGCAGTATTTTTTAGTAGAGGAAGCTTCTTCTCATCGTACAGCTTACAGCCCTTTTATTCTTATATTGAAGCATGGAATCAATGGTCGTTCTGTGGTTGGAGAAACATTATATTAAATATTTTGATGTTTGTTCCGTTTGGATTCTTATTGCCTTTATGGCATAAAGGGCTTCAAAAAGCTTGGCTTACCGTTTTATGCGGATTTCTTTTCTCATTAATTATTGAGCTTATTCAGCTCGTCGGTTCGCTAGGCGTTTTTGAAATAGATGACCTAATTAATAATACATTTGGCGCATGGCTTGGTTACGGCGCAGTAATGCTGGCGTTGATGCTTTTCCATAGGCAGAAACGGTCAGCTGCAAAGCTGTTTGGTTATGCTGCACCGATGCTAGTAATGATTTTGGCATTCGGCAGCATATTTACCGTATATTCCATGAAAGAGCTGGGAAATTTGCGCAGCGATTATATTTACAAAATGAACATGAAGGGAGTAGAGCTGACGTCAGAGGTGGAGCTTTCCAGAGACAGCAATACTGCTGGCATCTATCAAGCTGCATTCGGCGACGAACAAGCTGCAAAAGCGCTGGCCAGCTCTGTTTTTTCAGCAATAGGGGCAACTATGGACGAAGATGAGACTAGGGCCTATGATGAATCAGTTCGCTACATTGCCTATAAACCGGACAATCATGAAGCTTCGATACATATGTGGGTTAACTATAAAGGACTGACCTATCGCTTAACTGATTTTTCGCAATTTGATGATCATCTGGTGAAGGTTAAAGATGCCGATGAGCTGACTATACGAGGAGCACTCGCTGAACTCGAGCTTGAATTGCCAGCAAACATATCGTTTTCTGTGATGGAGGACGGCTCCTACATATTTACCGCTAACATGCTGCAAGTTGGCAATCAAATTTGGGATGGAGTATTGAGATGCAGTTATTATAGCGACGGTACAATTAAAGAAATCGATAACAACATTGTCATTGCAGATTATTACAGAAGCGGCGAAATAATTAGCGAATTTGAAGCTTATGATAGATTGTCAGCGGGCAAGTTCTTTCATCACAACCGCCAGAGACAAACGAAATCAATTACAGTCAGGGATGTGAGTCTCATTTATGAGCTGGATTCCAAAGGTTTTTACCAGCCTGTCTATCGCTTTGAATGTGTATTTGCAAATGAAGTTGAAAAGTATGAGCTGACTATCGCAATCTCTGCCTTGAAATAATTTATAAATCATGATGCAACACTATTATTTCGCTTTAGCAGCAAAAACAGAACATATGTTCTGTTTTTGCTGCTAAAAAAAAGCACTGAAGCTGCATTGCAATATGAACGATTACATTTTAATAATATTTAGTGGTTCAAAGTAAATGAGATAGTTTTCATAGGTGGCGTACAGACCAAATTTGCGTTGGTAATGATCGATCGTATGCTGTAAAAAGTCCTCCGTTACCTCCAAATATTCCGCAATGGCGTGTCTGCCCTCAATATCCTGCTGCCATGCTTCAACAAACCTGTGCAGCGGAATAAGCTGCTCATAGCCCCATGCTCTGGCGCGGTATTCCTGCTTGCGGTTCGAAATGGAGGACTGATCAAGAATATTGCCGCTAGAAGTAAAGTAATGTCCCAGCTCCTCGGACAAAATACACGCCTTTTCCTGCTTCGTATTTAAATTTTTGTTGATCCATATGACTTGATCTGCGTACAAGCCTTTGTTTCTTCTGGACATTGGCTTTTCATATACATAGACAGATTGCTCTTCTGCAATAGCAAGAAGTCGCTCATATAGCTGCAAATGACCTCACCTCGGCTGCTATTTATTCCTATATCGAATGACACCTTTTGTTAGGATGGCTGTGAATGCTAGTTCGTGAAGCGGCGGCGTTTATATTTCCTTCTCTTTGCGCTTCAAGCGTACGAATTGTTTGAAGCGCTCGATTTCCTCAAGCTCTTCCTCAGTCCATTCCTCGCTATCGTGGTGCGCTGCGATCGTGTCAGGCTCATAGTGAAGCCCGCTAGCCATAGCTTCCAGCTCCTCTACCGTAATGCCAAGCTCCCTGCAAACATCTACTACATTTGTTACCGAGGCTCTGCTTAAATCACGGGTAAGCATTGACTGCAGCGTAGTAGGCGGCATCCCGATTTTTTCAGCGAACGCTCTTCTACTGCCTCTCTGATCAATCATTTCTGCTAGAATCTCGGTCATTCTTGTCGTATTGCGCATGGAAACTAACACTCCTCAACATACAATGGTGTACGTAATAACGTATACATTACTATCATACACGACTAAAAACCGTTTGTAAATCAATATTTGAACGAAGATGAGTTCATATTTTTAGAAAAACAGTTGATTTTGAACTCATAATCGTTTATATTATAAATATGACAAACGAAACTTCGTTCATCGTTTTCAATCGCAGAGGCTTTTCGGATTAAGAAAATGCTTCTTTCCGGAATTATCGCTAAATTATTTATTTGCCACCGATTCTGGTGAGCCTTATACAGTGAAGTCAGCAGGGCTGACGAAAGGAGATAGGTTAAATGATTAGATCAAAAGGTATTGTCAGAAAAGTTGATGGATTGGGCAGGATTGTTATTCCAGTTGAAATGCGTCGTGTATTTGGCATTAAGGAAGGCGACTCGATTGAAATTTTCTCAGATAGCGAGCAGCGCATTATGATGAGCAAATATGTGCCGGGCTGCGTCATTTGCGGCAGTGTTGATCAGCTTCAGCCTGCATTGGACAAGCAGCTTTGCAAGCCTTGCGGCGTAAAAATTGCACGTTCTGTTAAGCTTTAGCCAGGTCTAACATGTTGGAGGTAAAAATGAAAGAAAGCAGTCAAGCTGCTAACGCTGAGCAGTATGCGCTGGAATATATGCTGGTTTGCCTATACATGGCTTGTTTGCGAGTAAGCGTAACAACGAAGCGGCGCAAGCAGAGGGTTAAAAAGATAACTACTATCCAGCCGTTGTAGGTTGTAATCGTATGCGACCGTATTAATTTCAGAATATTCATAGAAGGAGCGAGGCTATATGACGGAACGGGAAGCAATTGAGCAATTGACGAGCTATAAGAGACTGGTGGCACGCATTAAGGTGTTGTCCAACTACTCTGTAGGAGCGGGAATTACCGTAAGCCGATTAAATGAAGATGATCATTTGCAGGAGCTGCACCAGCGCTTGCGCGGCATGCCATCCTATATGTATCTATCGAAGCGCGAACAGCAGCTGGAAACGGTAGCTCATACGTATTTGCAAGGAAAGTACCCTACCGGCATTAAAAGTCAGCAGCGAGCCATCGCTTCAGTTGGGCAGGATGAGGAGGACACGAAGCTGCTGCAGGAATTGAAGCGCAAAATTGATAAAGTGATCGCCGCTAGAGGCTATACAATTAGAAGCGACATGGACGAGGTGCTGGAGCGCGTATCCGAGCTGCAGGACCTGCAGGCTGAAGTGAAGCGGATCGACGGGGTGATGGAGGCGTTGGAGCAATACAAGCCAGACTATGAAAAGCTGCTGCGTTGGCGCTATATCGAAGCTTTGTCAGCAAGGGAAACCTCGTTCCGCTTAAACGTTACCGAGCGCACCTTGCGTCGCTGGAATACCGTTGCCGTACAGGAATATATTAAGCTTTCCGCTTAATTTCTTCTAGCCCATGAAAGAAATACTTAGCAGTCAAATGCACCTGTTAATGAAAGGCGTGCCCGCAATGATGGCGCCGGCCCTTTTCATTAGCGGGTGCATTTGTTTTTATATAGAAGGCTTTGAACGAGGGAAAGGCGTAAGGAACATTACCGATAGCTGATAATAGCGCTAGAAGACGGTGATCGTTCAAGCTTAAAATAAGCTGTCCGCATCATGTCCGCCTGTTGTCCGCATTAAGGCCGTTTTTTCCGTTTTTACCGTGTTATTATGATATCATCGAAGAAAAATCATAGAGAAGCAACAACAACTAGCGCAGGTGATTGCAGCTAGTCAATGTTCAAAGCATACTGTTGCTAAATCGTACGATGCACCTCATAACGAAAAGCTTGGTCTTGTCAGCCAATTGGCAGACAGCTCAAAACTTTTCGCATGCAGGTGCATTTTTTATGACTTACTTCGAATGAGCATGATGCAAGGAGGTGAGTGACATGCTTTAACAGGTTAAGAGAGAGTATTAGCGGCAGGTCAAAATTAACTGCAGGACAAGCAGAGCGCGTTCAAGCTATTGATCGAGCTGCTGCAGGCACGTATGCCAAACCAATAATGATCGGGAGGGTGAGGATATGCAAGTCACAATTAATGATGTTCGTTACGCGGTGCATGATGCACTAGCTGCTGCCTTTCCCACTGTAACCGTATCAAGCGTAGCGCCAAATCCGCCGCTTGAATCTCCGTACTTTCTCGTGCGTTTGCTGGAGTTTACGCAAACTCAGGAGCTAGGCAATCGCTACCGCCGCAGCCTTCCTTTTGTGGTTCAATACGTTGCTGCACAGCAAAGTATCGATGACAAGTATGCGATCGCAGAAGTGATGATGGCAGCACTAAAGTATGTTACAGTAGGCGGCTACCAGCTGCCAGGACAAAGCTTAAGCATTGAAATGATTGATGGAGAGCTGCATCTCTTTGTTACGTATGCCATGCTCGTTCGAGAGCAGCAGCTGGACAGTCCGAAAATGCAGAAGCTCGAGGAGGGAACGACCGTTGGTTAAGAAACGAACGTCTCCGAAATTTACGAAGGAGCAGTTTTTACAGTCCCACCAGCGTTCGGGACAAGAAAAGGACATTTTAGCCGCGGTGCTGGAGGATAACAAAGCCTACACCATCGCAGAGGCAGACAAAGCAATTCAAAACTATTTAAAGAGAGGCGTGAAGTAATATGGCTGGAGGAACATGGGTATCACAAAATAAAGTAAGACCAGGAGTTTACATTAATTTCAAAGCAAAACCGCAAACATTGGGATCAATTGGAGATCGTGGTGTTGTAGCTGCCCCTGCGGCGCTGCCTTGGGGCGATCCTGCAAATGTTATTGTGCTGGAGGCGGCTGAATTTGGCAATCAATCACTAGAGTTGATCGGCTTTAATGCAACAGATGCACGTATTCGGCATATTGCTTCAGCGGTCAGCCAAGCACAAAAGGTACTGCTTTATCGTTTAGGTGGAACAGGAGCGGCAAAGGCCTCTGTATCACATGAAGGATTAACGGCAACTGCCAAATGGGGCGGCACGCGTGGCAATGACCTGAAGATTGTCGTTCAGGAGAACATTGACCAGCCTGAGCTGTTTGATGTCATTACACTGCTTGATAACAATGAGGTTGATCGTCAAACGGTAGCAGACATTGAAGCTCTTGCAGCGAATGCATTTATCGATTGGTCAGGAACTGGTGCGCTTGCAGCGACAGCGGGTATTCCACTGGCTGGTGGAACAGATGGCTCTTCTTCAGGAGCAGATTTCTCGGCTGCACTATCGGCATTCGAAGCCTATTCCTTTAACACTTTAGTCGTACCGCTTGATGATGCGGCGAGCAAGCAGCTTGCAGTTGCTTACGTGAAACGTCAGCGCGATGAAGAAGGGAAGAAGATTCAAGCAGTGCTTGTCAACTACCCTTCTGCTGATTATGAAGGCATCATTAGCTTGCGCAACGGCGTAGTGACGTCTGATGGCTTGCAGGTGCCGCCTACATCTTTAGTATGGGAAATTGCGGGTATGCAGGCAGCAGCGGATGTGAATGAATCTTTGACATACACTGCTATCCCTAACGCCGTTGATGCTTATCCGCGTTTAACGAATAGCGAAACAATCGCGGCACTGCAAAACGGCGAGCTGGTTATTACTGCGCTAAATAATACAGCGGTTATCGAGCAGGATATTAACACGCTGAAAAGCTTTACACCTGAGCGCAGCAAATCGTTCAGTAAAAACCGGGTTGTCCGCGTGCTGGATGCGATCGGTAACGATGTAAAGCGTATTTTTGATTCATATTATATCGGTAAAGTAAGCAATAACGCAGATGGTCGTGCGCTGCTTGAAGCTGAGGTTATTAATTACTTGTTGTCTCTCCAATCACTTGAGGCGATTCAAAACTTCGACAGTCAAACAGACATTAGAGTTGCACAAGGCAATAGCGTTGATTCCGTTGTTATTGAGCTTAATGTACAACCGGTCGACAGTATCGAAAAAATTTATATGACAGTGGAGGTGGCTTAATATGCCATATTTTTTGGAGAAAGATGCAATTAGCGGAAAACACGCAAAAGCTTATGCTACAGTAAATGGTCGCGTGGAAGAGTTGTTTTATGCCAAAAGCCTGGAGGCAACGATCGAAAAAAATAAAGTAGATGTTCCTGTACTAGGCAAAACAAATACTCCACAGCGTTCAGCAGGCTGGAACGGTACTGGAACTATGACCGTGTATTATGTTTCATCCATGTTCCGTCAACTAATGCGAAACTATATCCAAACTGGCCAAGACTTTTGGTTTGAGCTGATGGTGACAAATGAGCAGCCAGGCAGTGCTACTGGCAAGCAAACCGTATATTTGAGAGGCTGTAACCTGGATAGTGTCATCGCGGCTCGCTTTGACGCAACTAGTGACGATATGCTGGAGGAAGAATTGCCATTCACCTTCAATGACTATGAAATTAAAGAGCAATTTAATACAATTACAGGCGCCTAATTAGGCGCCTTTTTACCAATAGCAATTTATACGCACTTTCGCTAATAAATTGCTATTGGAATATATAGCCTTAAGAATTTAACAGTTGAGCTTACTATTATCTAGATTGTTCATTCGAAAATAAAACGATAGTTTTTATATTATACAGGAGGGATTATTTATGAGTTTAAAAGCTTTTTTCGCACAAAATGTTCAAGCTGAGGTCGTTGAGGAGGTTATTGTTTCTGAGCGTTTTAAGGATGAGCAGGGCAAACCAATCAAATGGAAGCTGAAAACGTTGACTGAGCAGGAAAATGAAACAATTCGCAAATCTGCAACGCGTTACACGAAAGGGAAAAATGGTGCTCGTCAGCAAGAAATTAATCAAGAGGAATATGCAGCCAAGCTAGTCGTGGCAAGCATTGTCTATCCTGATCTGCAAAATTCAGATCTGCAGGCTTCCTATAAAGTGATGGGCGCAGACAATCTGATCAAGTCAATGCTACTATCTGGGGAATATGCCAACCTGTTGATTAAAGTGCAAGAGCTGAACGGCTTTGACCAGGATGTAGACCAAATGGCGGATGAGGTAAAAAACTAATTGATGAGGGCGATCCTGAAGCAGTCTATGCCTATTTTGCCCTCAACGAGTATCACATTATGCCGTGGGAATTTGCCGCCCTTAATCCAGCCAGTAAAGCTGCATTAATTGGCTGTATTAAAGTAAGAGTAGAAGCCGAACGCAAGCAGCGGGCAAAAATGAGAAGAAGATAGCTGGACAAGTATATGAACTGATCTATAATCTGACTCACTGTATATCAACAGCATCCCTTTGCAATGCGAAGGGATGCTGCTTGAATACACAAAAATTCGACTGGTGCAATGATTATGATGGAAGGAGGGAGTATATGGCAACGACATCCGATACTTTAAAGATGTTTGATAGCATATCAAAAGCAATGGATGGCATTAACCGCCAGCTAAAAACGTTTACAAGCTCAATGAAACAAGTCCGAACCATTGCGGAGAAACCGATCAAGATGAAGCTTGATGTGGCAAAGTTCAATAAAACGATGACGCAAGTGGAGAAAAACGCCAACTCAATTAAGCCTGAGATTGGCTACAATTCCGGTCAGGTAACAAAGACAGCGAATGAGATGCGAAAGCTGTTGGAAAACACGATAGGAACTATTACAAGTAAAATTGAGCTTAAGCTGCCAAGTACCGAGAAAGCTAATTTGCTTGGTATGCTAAACGGACTCTTTAAATCGGCAGAGCAATCAAACCGGCAAATAAAAACGTTGATCACTACAGCGAATCAACTTCGTACTAACTTATTAAAGCCGATTAAACTTGCACTAGATGTGGCAAAGTTTAAGCAATCCTTGTCACAGGCAGAGAAAAGCGCTAAAGCAATAAAGCTTGTGGTTGGCTACAAGGTTGGTCAAGTGAAGAGAACAGCAAACGAAATACGTAAGTTGTTGGAAAAGACAATTGGGACCGTAACGGGGAAAGTTCAGCTCAAGCTGCCAAATGCGATAAAGGCTAATTTACTAGGCTTATTTAATAGTCTTGTTAAAGCTGCAGAGCAATCAAATCGGCGAATAAAGACGGTCTTAACTACAGTAAATCAACTTCGTACTACTGTATCAAAATCGATCAAGCTTAATCTTGACCTGGTGAAGTTTAAGCAGGCTCTATCACAAGCTGAAAAAAGTGTTAAAGCAATCAAGCCTAAACTTAGCTATAACGCCGCACAGGTTAAGCAAACAGCGGTCAATATGCGAGTTTTAATCGAAAAAACGATTGGTAAAATAACAGCCAAAATCACATTAAAACTACCAAGTACAGAGCGAACTAATGCCAATAAGCTGTTCAGCAGCCTGTCACAGTCAGCAACAAAAGGCAATCAGCAAATAAAAACTCTTAACCAATCGATTAACTCACTAAGAACGAATGCAATAAGACCAATCAAGTTAACTCTGGATCTGGCGAAGTTTAAGCAATCACTATCACGAGCTTCAAAAAGTGCTCAGGCCACTAAGCTTAAGGTAAGTTATGATGCTGCTCAAGTTAAGCAAACCGCGAAAAATATGCGGAAGCTGCTTGAAGATTCAATTGGAAAAATAAAGACCTCGATTTGTCCCAAGGTTCCTAAAGCAGGCAGCAAAATGTCTACTAAGATGCCGCAAGCCGATATAAAAGGAAGCGAGCAAATCAAGACGTTGAATCAAATGTTTAACACATTTAAAACGAATGCAATGAAACCAATCAAGCTAACCTTAGATGTGGCGAAATTCAAGCAAGCCTTGTCGCAAGCTGAAAAAAGCGCTAAAGCAATTAAACCTAAAATTAGCTTTAGTGATAGCCAAATTAAGAGAACAGCAAACGAAATGCGCAAATTGCTGGAAAAAACAATTGAAGCTGTAACAGCAAAAATTGAGCTTAAGCTGCCCAATACAGCGAAAACGAATTTGCTTGGCATGTTTAATGGCCTTGCGAAAGCAGCAGAACAGACCAATCGACAAATTAAGACGCTGTTAACTACAATTAATCAGCTTCGAACTACCTTATCAAAACCGATAAAGCTGCTACTTGATCTGGTAAAGTTCAAACAAGCGTTGTCACAAGCTGAGAAGAGCTTAAAATCAGTTAAAGCAAAAATAAGCTATAGCGCTGAACAGGTAAAACAGACAGCAGTGAAAATGCGGAATTTACTTGAGAAGTCGATTGGTAAAATAACAGCCAAAATCACACTCAAGCTTCCTAGCGCAGAGCGAACTAATGCAAGCAAAATGTTCAGCAGTATGTCGCAAGCAGCGACCAAAGCCAGCCAGCAAATCAAGGCGCTAAACCAAGAGTTCAAATCGTTAAGAACAAGTGCATTGAAACCAATTAAGCTTACTTTGGATTTAACAAAGTTCAAGCAATCCTTATCACAAGCTGTGAAACGGGCGCAGGCGGTAAAAATTAAAATTGGCTATGATATTAACCAGGTTATAAGAACCGCAACACGAATACGCAATTTGCTAACTAAACATATCGGGCAAATTCCAGTAAAACTTGCGCCAGGCTCAAAAGATATATTGAAGGGCTCGAAGACAAATCAAGCAAAGCAAAATATGAACAAAGCTACCGATTGCTTTAAGTGCTGTGAATGTGGTCCTAATAAGGGCCCGGGCTCAGGCAAAGGTTCAGGTTCAGGTAGTTCAAGCTCAGCAGGTGGAGATGATGCTGCCAGCGATGGTAACAGTGGCAGTATTGGTTTTGCTGGCAAAATGAAAAATACGCTAGCCTCGGGCTTCGGCAAATTGAAAGATATATTAGGCAAACATGTTTTTAATGCTGATCAATTTAAATCACTTATAAGCTCCGGTATATCGGCAACTGATCAATATACCAATCTACATGCCAGATTACAAACAATAAATGATAGCATGCAAACAACTGAGGATCTGCAAAATAAAATCTTCGCTGCCTCCAATCGAAGCAGAGCAAACTATCAACAAATGGCTGGTTTTATTTCGGATATCTCCTTGGCTTCACCAGGAGCATTTGCAAGCAATGACGAGAGCATCCAGTTTGCAGAGGCTGCACAGAAAGCAGTCAAGCTAGGTGGTAAGTCCGAGTCTGATCAGCAGGCAGGTATGAATACTGTAGGCAACATTATGAAAAAAGGCGTCATGTCAAAGGATGATTTCACTGCAATTATGACAACCGCACCAGATATTGCCGAAGCGATTTCCAGCTATACGGGAACAAGCATCGCAGATTTGCAGAAGCTAGCTGCAGAAGGTCAGTTGACAAGCATGATTCTTAAAAACAGTATGCTAAATGCTACGGACTCCATTAATGAAAAATTTAGTGACCTGCCAGTAACCTTCTCCAGCATAGGGGAGGTTGCTAAAAATACTATCTTCGAAGCTATCGGGCCAGCCTTAGCTGGCATTAGCAGCAAGTTGGATGAAGCATTTAAATCCGGAAGCTTGAATACATTTATCAATATGGTGGCTGCAGGCTTTAACCTTATTGCCAGTATTGGAATGTGGGCTTTTGATTTGATTATTAACAATCTTGATATTGTTAAAAATGTACTTGCTGCAATCGGAATCGCTGCGCTCGTAGCCGGAATGGCCATGTTTTTTGCCTGGCTTCAACCACTGCTGCCGCTTCTGCTTATTATCGGCATCATCTATTTAATCATTACCATTCTAAATATGTTTGGTATAAGCACAGGGGAAGTACTTGGATTTGTTGCAGGATTGTTTATGATGCTGTTTGCTGTGATCTGGAATATAGTAGCCGCTGTTTGGAATGCATTGCTTTCGTTTGTTGAATTTCTTGTAAATTTATTTATTGATCCAATCTACACGGTGCAAAAATTGATTTATGATTTAACGATGTATTTTGGCGAAGCTATGTATGACATGCTTGTTGGAGCAGAAAACTTTGCTAGCGGCTTTAAGTCGATGATTCTTGGTGCAATTAATGGAATCATTGGCGGTATTAATGGATTGCTAAATGGCTTGAAAGACATGTTTGGCATAGACTTAGGGCAAATTAATCCATTCGAGGATGAGGGCAATCCTCATGCAATGAGCGATGCATTTAGGAAAAAGTTAGATGCAATAGAGGAGCCCACGACTGACAAGGATCCATTCAGCCTTGATAAGTACAAAATGGAGGAAAAAGACCCTATAGCAGCGTTCAACAAAGGTTTTGAAGGCGGTTCTTCGCTTGGAGATGGCATTGGTTCTCTGACCGATTTATTCGGAGGAGGCTCGGCGAAAGGTGATCTATTTGGCGGTTTCCCTCCAGGAGGAGGAAATGATGGCGGGACACCTGATAATATTGCAAACGTCGATCGTGTCGGCGAGGTTGGCAGCATTAACAATACGGTAGATATTAGCAGCGAGGATCTGAAAATGATGCGCGAGCTGGCGGAGATGAACAATATTCAAAACTTCGTGTCGCTTACTCCTTCTATTAACTTTGGTGATATGCATGTTCGCAGGGATAGCGATATTGACATTATCGTTGCTAAAATCTCGGATCGACTTAATCAAGATATTGCTACATCCGTAGATGCGGCCTATGGCGGTTAGGAGGGATTGAATTGGCAGTTACTTCGAAAACGGAATCACAGAAAGAAACCTATTATGTCAAAATGAGCTTCAATAATAATGAGGAGTCTTTTCAATTCCCTGTAAATCCTGCTTCAGTAGAAGTGAGTGAAGCGGGTCAAGGTAAGACGTATAATGTGCCGGGAATTGGAGAAATAAATGTCATTGGCAGCAAATCCCTTTCAGAAATTAGCTTTAGTGGATTATTTCCTGCAACTCGTTACCCATTTGTAACTGTAGATGAGCTGCTACAACCAGTAGAGTATATCAAACTCATTAATAAATGGATGAGAACCAAGCATCCAGTACGCTTTATCCTTTCCAGTGATACGTACGAGATTAATACGCCGGCCAGTATCGAATCCTTTACATGGAATGAAATGGCAGGAGGCATAGGGGATATTGAATACAGCATTAAGTTAAAGCAGTATATCTTTTACCGGGCGAGAAAGCTTTCATCAAGTGCAACTGCTTCAAACAGTGGGCCTGCGAGACCTAATGAGAAGAAGCAGCCTAAAACGCATAAGATTGTTAAGGGTGATACGTTATGGGATCTGGCACAGAAGCATTTGGGTAATGGATCGAAATGGCCGGAAATCCAGAAGCTTAACGGCATCACGGACGCTGAGGTTAATCGTCTGCAAATCGGAAGGGTGCTGAAGCTGCCATGATATATGAGATTAAACTGCTTCACCATAACGGTACCGAATGGGATATTAGTGATATCGTAGATAGTCTGACTTGGAAAACATCGCGCATAGGCAAGGCAGGAAGCATCAGCTTTAACCTGATAAAAGGAGGACTATATCAGTCCAAAGACTTTACCTATAGCAACGGTGATCGGGTACGAGTTCGTGTAGGGGATATCGAAGTATTTCATGGCTATATTTTCAGCATTGATGCTGGACGAGACGAATCGGTATCGATCACAGCCTATGACCAGATCAGGTATCTTATGAATACAGATACGTATGTATTTGAGGGCCAAACCGCTACCGATATCGTTAAGCGCATCGCGAACGATTTTCAACTGCAGCTGGGTCATGTTGCTGAAACAGGCTATAAAATTCCGACCATGAGCGAGGATGGGCAAAAGCTGCTGGACATCATATGCAAGGCCATCACGCTAACCTATCATCATACAGGCAATGATTATTGCCTGTATGATGATTTTGGCAAGCTGTGCCTGCGTAATGTAGAGGATACACAGTTGGATATTTATATCGGGGAAAAAAGTCTGCTATATGACTACTCTGTGAAAACATCAATTGATGATGATACGTATAATCGGATTAAGCTTTATCGAGATAACAGCAAGACAGGCAAGCGGGAAATATATATGGCGCAGGATAGCGTTAATATGAAGCGCTGGGGAGTGCTTCAGCTATATCAAAGCGTAGATGAGGATATGAATGAGCCACAAATTACTGAATTGCTGGACAATCTCGCCAAGTTGAAAAATAGAGAAAGAAAATCATTGCAGGTCCAGGCATTAGGTGATATCCGGGTACGGGCTGGCATGAGAGTACACATTAAAATTGATGAATATGGTGTAGACCAGCCTTTGTTGGTTGATGAGTGCTCACATTCATTTGGTGATGGCGACCATACCATGACGTTAGATTTGAAGGTGATATAATGGCAGATCTACTCAATCTTGTAAAACAAGCTGCAGTAGATGCAGTTAAGGCAAGTAATCCGGTTGCATTGATGACAGGTACGGTTATAAAAGATAGTCCGCTAGAGGTAAAGGTTGATCAACGCTTTACGCTCACAGCGGCTTTTTTAATTTTGCCACAATCTATGCAGCGCAAAGAGATCATTATAGATGGGACAGTATATGTCATATCTGATGGTGTGCAAGTAAACGACAACGTTCTATTACTCCGTGTGCAAGGTGGACAGAAGTATATTCTATTAGACAGGTGGTGATCCGATGATCCCTGAAATCAATGTGCCGGCAACTGACGACAACCTTAATGCCGATCAGCCCTCCTTAACATGGAAGCTTGATTTTGATAAAGGAAGAGTAAGTGGCAAGATCGATCAGTTGGAAGCTGTTAAGCAGGCTGTGTATAAGGCACTGCAAACAGATCGGTACTGGTATGTGATTTATTCAGATGATTATGGCCATGAGCTGTCAACTCTTATTGGTGATCAACCAGCCTTTATGCAATCTGAGCTCAAACGGATGGTAGAAGAGGCGTTAATGGTCGATGAAAGAATTCAAAGTGTAGATGTGCTGGACATAACCACTAATGGTGATCAACTGGTGTTTTCTTTTAGGGTTAACAGCTTATTTGGCAGCTTTGATGAGGAGGTGAGTACAAATGTATGAGCACATGACTTATGATGCCATTTTGCAGCGCATGCTCGATCGAATAAGCAATCATATCGACAAACGGGAAGGCAGTGTTATTTACGATGCATTAGCACCTGCCGCAGCTGAACTAACTAAAATGTATATCGAGCTGGACATTAACTATAGGCTGTCGTTTGCAGACACATCAAGCGGAGAATACTTGACGCGAAAGGCAGCTGAGTTTGGCGTCAATCGCAACTTAGCTACTCCGTCAACACGCAAAGGTCTATTTTACAATGGCTCTAATGCGCTTATAGATGTTCCAATAGGCTCACGGTTTGCGATTTCGGATTTAACTTATACAGTCCGACAGCGCATCAGCACTGGCGTATACAGGCTAACCTGTGAAACTCCGGGCACAATTGGAAATGAGCAGTTTGGTACGATTCTCCCAATAGATTATGTTGCAGGGCTGGCACGAGCTGAGCTTAGCGATGTTCTTGTACCGGGCGAGGACGAAGAAACCGATGACGCTTTAAGACAACGTCTTTATAACACTGTGAATGAGCCTGCATTTGGCGGAAATATCTCGGATTATAAAAATAAACTGAATGCTATTCCAGGCGTTGGTGCTACCAAAGTATACCCTGCCTGGAATGGAGGCGGCACTGTAAAATGTACGGTTATTACGTCCGATTGGTCTGTTCCGTCATCTGCGCTGGTTGAAGAGGTGCAAACGATTATAGATCCTACTGTAAATAGCGGACAAGGTCTTGGTGTTGCACCAATTGGACATGAGGTAACGATTGCTGGCGTTACAAGTCAGACGATTAATATTGAAACGACGTTAACCTTGTCAAGCGGTGTTGTTCCCTCGCAGGTGCAAACGGATGTGGAGGAGGCAATTGAATCCTATTTGCTAGAGCTACGCAAAGAATGGTCCAATCAACAGCAGCTTGTTGTTCGAACAGCGCAGATCGATGCACGCTTACTGACTGTAGCAAGCGTTGAGGATGTTACAGGCACGAAAATAAACGGAGCGGCTGTTAACTTGACATTAAGCACAGATGAGATTCCGGTACTTGGGACGGTGGTCATCCATGGCTGAACGTATTATGAAGTACCTGCCCGAGTATTACAGACTAATCGAAGATTTTAGAGCACTGGACTATACGGAAACAATTGAGCTGGATCTGCTGCAAGGCGCGGTAGACCAGCTTTTTAATGATCAGTTCGTTATGACCTCGAGCGTGCAGGCAATCAAGCGCCGTGAACAGATGCTGGGCATATTAGCCGACCCTAGCACGGAAACATTGGACTTCCGTCGTCGTCGCATTCTGAATCGCTACCAAACGAAACCGCCATTTACAATACGTTATCTGCAGCGGCAGCTCGACATGCTCGTCGGTCCAGGAATGACCATTGTCTCGGTCGATCCGCAGGAATTCGTGCTGACCGTTACAGCCAATATTGATAACGCCAGCGTATTTCGCGAGGTTCATTATACAGTAGAGACGATTAAGCCAGCAAACTTGGTCTATCAGCAAAACACGTCGCTTGAAAATGTAATCGAGCTTCAGGAGCAGATCAGCATGCAAGAGATGACGTGGAACT
The DNA here is from genome assembly GCF_018403185.1 of Paenibacillus montaniterrae. GTDB lineage: Bacteria > Bacillota > Bacilli > Paenibacillales > Paenibacillaceae > Pristimantibacillus > Pristimantibacillus montaniterrae. The sequence goes on along the minus strand of NZ_BOSE01000008.1, from coordinate 231,645 downwards.
ATAAGCTCGACGGCAGCTGGAAGCTCGGCAGCAAGCCGTTTGTAAGCTATGGAACAGAGGTGGTTGTGAAATGATAGTATCAGCTTTGTTAAATGAGTTAGCAGAGTATGTAGATGGACGTATAGCCAAAGTTGTAATTAACGGTTCTTATGAGATTTCAAGCTTCAAAGTGAAAGAGGTTACGGACAATGTTCTGGCGCTGAACTACATTGTGCCGGTTGCCGATGTCTCTTTAATTACAAGCATTGAGCTCAAGGATGCGAGGAACAACGTGCTTACGTCTAATCAAGTTAATATCCCGATCGTTGCAGATCACTTAATGCTGCAGACGATCGTAGTAAAGGAGGCTGAATAGAATGGCGAAAACGGATTGGAAAATGGACGATACGGTTATGCCCGATGATATGAATCAATTAGGGCAGGAGATTAATGATCTGAATGAATCAGTAGAAGCGGCAACCAACACAGCAACAGCAAATACGATTATCAAACGCGATTCCAGCGGACGCGCTAAAGTGGCAGCACCTGTGGAACCTGACGATATTGCGCGCAAGGCTGAGGTGGATGCAGCTATTACCACAGCAGCAAGTGACGCAACGACAAAGGCTAACGCGGTACAGTCAAATTTGACCACTCACATTAATGACAACGTAAAGCATATAACAGCAGCCGAGCGCACTGCTTGGAATGGTAAGGCAGATAAGAATGGAACACTCCAAACTAATCTGAATGCCGATATGCACGGCGGATGGAAAAGGTATAGCTCTTTATCAGAACTTGGATTAACCAATACTAGTACAATAGATGATATTTTTAATGCACTGCCCATTAATAGCATTCTGGAATATATAAGCCCGACACAATCTGCGCCGTTATATCCATTTACAGGTTCTATTATTCGCTTTGAAAAAGCGTCTGCAACTAGAATGTATGGTTCGTTTACACGTGGTGTACCTGACCAACCTAGATTCTATCAAAGTATTTATGCCTCAGAAGGCACAACAAAGTGGAGTGGTTGGGTTCTTATATCATTAAATGATGCTACTCTCCAAACTAACCTTAATGCTGACATGGTGGATGGACAGCACGGCAGCTACTATCAAAATGCCAGCAACCTAAACGCCGGTACTGTGCCAGCGGCAAGGCTCCCAGCAGCCACAACATTGGTTCAGGGGGCTATGTCTGCGGCGGATAAAGTTAAATTAGATGGCATAGCAGCAAGAGCACAAGTAAACCGTGCTATTGCAACCCAAGCCCAAGCCGAAGCAGGTACAGACAACACAACGGATATGACACCACTTAGGGTTAAACAGGCTATTTCCAAAAATCAAGAAGAAGGCATATGGACGCCTACACTGACAGTTGACGGTGCTAGTGATGGTATAACTTATAATATACAAGCAGGGAAATATTTTAAAACGGGCAATTTAGTAACTATTTTTGGCTATATAGTTCTTAGTTCTAAAGGCAGTTTGTCGGGTAGTGTCAGAATTGAGGGTTTACCCTTCCCTGTGCAAGGACTTTTAGCAATATACCCTTCGTTCCTAATAAGCAATGTTAGCTCGCTTGAACTCCCAGAAGGTGTATTATATGTTATGGGATCAATAAATCTTAGAGCTACAGTGATTAATATCGTGTATAAATCGAACTTCAGTTCAATTTATACTAACCTTGGCGCAATAAGACTAACAAATACTACAAGGTTTGGTTTTGAATTTTCATATTTTATCTAAGGAGGAACAGCCATGATCACTAGATACACAGTGGACATGCTAAACGAGAGCGGCGTTAGCGTAAAAACGCAAAAAGTCATTGAGGTGGACGGAGTAGAGCATCTGCTTGGCGAGCCGCACCGCAAAGCCTACTTAAACAGTGTTGCTGGTAGGGCAGAGGTGCAGGCAGAGCTGCCAATAGCTCAGCAGAATGCGATATTTGCCGTATGGGGAGATAGCCCGACCATTACAGAGCAAAGTCCAGAACAAAATACAGAGGATGACGAGACCGCTACAGAGTAGGTCTTTTTTTATTGCCTAAATGGAGGTGTGCGGATGGACTATACAGGACTGCTAGCGATTTTAGGCACGCTGAGCGGCATTGCCTTGGGATGGATCGGCAAAGCTAGACAAGCTAAGCAGGATGCCCGCTCAAGTGGTGAGCGGGATGCGTCTATGCGAATCGATGTGGAGTACATCAAACGTGGCGTAGACGATGTGAGAGTAGAACAAAAGCTTCAGGGACAGCGCTTTGATGCGCTGTCCGAACGCGTTACTAGAGTAGAAGAATCTACAAAGCACGCTCATACGAGAATTGATCGCATTGAAAGTGAGACGTAGGAGGAGAGTAAACAATGGACTGGACTACTGCTTTTAATCTTATTGACCCCAAACTACTAATCGTGGTTGCCGCTTGCTGGGTGTTTGGCTATGTTCTCAAGCAAACGCCGAAGGTGGCAGACTGGACAATTGTATATCTCGTTACAGTCGCTGCTGTTGCTTTATCGGTTGGTCTGCTGGGTTGGAGTGTAGAGACGCTTATTCAAGGGGTGCTTACAGGCGCATTTGCTGTCTATGGGCATCAAGTTCTTAAGCAATCGCTTAAAGGTGACAACGATGACCCAAGCTAGCTACATCTACCGCAAGGACTACATCCCTCAAACCACCGCCTGCAACCGCCGTCCAGGGCTGTCGATGACAGCTTCATCAATCACCGTTCACAACACGGGCAACCCATCCAGTACCGCTGCTAATGAACGCGGCTGGCTAACCAATCCAAACAATACGAGAACGGCCTCTTATCACATCGTTATTGATGCCAAGGAGGCAATTGAGGTTTTGCCGCTAAATGAGGTCGCTTGGCATGCAGGCGATGGCAGCGGCGCCGCAAGCGGCAACCGGACATCAATCGGCATTGAAATTTGCGAGCGAGATGTAGCTGCAGGCGAATACGCCCAAGCTCTGACAAATGCGGTAGAGCTAATAGCCAATATGCTCTTGGAACGCAATTGGGGTGTGGATCGCTTGCGGCGGCATTATGATTGGAGCGGGAAAAACTGCCCGCGGCTCATGAACAAGGATGGAAAATGGACGGGCTGGCATCAGTTTGTACAGCAAATTGATACTCGACTAAAGGAGCTCAAAGCGAGCACAAATCAAATAAAGCGTAACAGCACCGAAGCTGCACTCATTGTGAATGGCAAAAAGCTCGAGCATAAAGGTGAAGTGAAAAACGGGGTTACGTATGTGCCGATTAGAGCAATCGCCGAGGCATTAGGCGCAACTGTAAAATGGGATAGTCAAACGCAAACGGTAAAAATAGAGAAGAACGATTAGCATACATAGGGTATATACTTAGTTATATACTCTATGTATATATAAAATAGTGCACTAATTGTAAGAAGATATAAGTACTAAAAACGAGCATTTATAATCCAACTATTAAAATATTATTATGTCATATAGAAACTCACTAATTTAGTTTAATAAAAAATATTATAAAAATTATAGAAATGATAAAGGTAATAAAATAAAAATCAATTAATAATGACAGTAAAAACAGTAAAAACAGTAAAAACAGTAAAAACAGTAAAAACAGTAAAAACAGGATGTAACACTTGGTGTTCTAGCGATCAATAGTAAAAATATTTGTATCCACTCTTTCCTAGCAACAAAGCTCTTATCCCTGCAAGATCGACTAATAAATAACAGACACAAAATAAAATTTTCTTTTCATTAATATAGTAGCTTAATAAAAAAATGAATCAACACATTTCAGCACATTGCCATACAAAAATATGCCGGAAAAACAGAAAGGCTGCTTAAAATAACGCAGCCTTTCTGCTCCTCACTTTGTCCTTAAGGAAACGATGTCCTTATACTCCGCAAATGAATACCCTCTAAGGAGAATTCATCTCACTTCCAAAGTCAAACTCCATGCTCTCCCTCAGTGACCAAGGTCAAACCTCCTGCACTGTACGTACATCTCTAACCATTTACCTGGAACGGTACAACTGGCCGCATGCTGCGTTGATGTCCGACCCGAACTGAGTGCGGACTGTGGTGCTGATCCCTTTTGATTTCAAAATCCGAACAAACGCTTTAATTTGCTCCGTATCAGATTGCTCGTAATTTTCCGGCGTAACTTCAGTCGAATTGAATGGAATCAGATTAACGTGATAGAGATGTTCTACAGGTCCTCTTCCCCTTAGTAAATTGGCAACTGCTTCTGCATGTGCCGCTGAATCGTTTACTCCTCGAAGCAGAATATACGCAATATATACCTTTCTCCCTGTAAGCTGGATATGACGATCGAGCGCCTCCAGTACGTCACGAAGCGGGAAGTGGTCATTGATTGGCATTAGCTCGCTTCGTTGCTCGTCGAATGGCGAATGCAGCGAGAAGGTTAGATTGACCTGCGGATACTCCCGGGTCAGCCTGTCTATTCCCGGCAGCAAGCCGATGGTGGAAACCGTAATTCGTCGATGTCCCAGACCAAAGAGAAGCGGGTCAGTCAAAATCGAGAGCGCATCAAATAGATGCGGATTAGCAAGTGCTTCCCCCATACCCATAAAGGAGACGCTGTCGAGGGCATGACCATTCAAGCGGAAGTACAGCAGTTGGTCAGTAATTTCTTCGGCTGCCAAATTTCGTTTCAGGCCGATGGTACCGGTGGCGCAAAACCTGCATTTGAAGCCGCAGCCGCACTGCGTGGAGATACAGTACGATTTCCAACCCTGCTCATATTTCAGCTGCACAGCCTCAATATGTTCGCCTCCAGCAATAGAAAACAGCACCTTGCTTACCTGCTTTGACATGAGCTCCTTTACTGGAACGATGCTGCATACGCTCAGACCAAGCTCTCGCGTCAACTCGTCACGTAAAAATTTGGGCAGTATCGTCATTTGTTCGTAGTGGCCGATGTTTTGCTTGAAAATCGCATCCATAATTTGAGCATAGCGATATTTTGGCTGCTTGAAGGCGGACAATATGCGCCGAATGGTTTCATATTTTGAAATGTGTTTCATGTTTTCTCCTTACTGCCGGAGAAACCGTATAAAAGCCAACCGTAAGTTAAATCCTTGATACGTTATGACCAACTATACTGAAATGCACGCGCACCTTTTCCGAAGATCCGCTAGGTGCACCTGTCGATAGTTTGGTAAACCTCCGGCAACCGATTAATTTTGTCGTGAACCACTTCACCTAACAAGAACTGGCTCACATAATCATCTACAACCTCAATTTCCATCGTTTTCATCCTCCTAGAAATAAGTCGAAAAAAAGAGCTACAAGAAAGTTACCCTTCTTGTAGCTCAAAAAATGCCCACCTCTAACCTGCATCAGGTTATACAGCGGATCTATTTCCCAAGTGAAAAGAATAAGGCAACTTTCATGCACGCAAAGAATAAAGCCCAATGTGCTCTACTCTTTAAAACGCAGCAAGAAAATTTACATTATCCTCTTCAACTCCAATCGTTATTTGTCAGCTTGATTTTAACATGCTAATTTTTACAGCGCAACAACTTTACAGTTAATGGCAGGTCACTGATCTCCCTTCACACCACATAAAGCTAGCAGAATCGTGTCGATTTACGACGAATGATGACGCTTTTTCGTTTCATTCAACCGAGGCATTTATGAGAAAAATTATAAGAGCGCTCTCAATTCTAAAAAAATATTAATGTGTCATAGTTTGGGCAAAGGTTGCTCGTGTTCTTTACGATATGTTAAAGTAAAAGGCAGGTGATCCGACAGGAAGATAGGTCTTTTTTCCTGTTTCGACACGACTATTCATTGCAAAAGTGAGAAAAGGAGATTATCATGGCCAGATTCGGGGACATGAGTCGTATGAAGGAATATGTTACAAATATAGTTAGTAGACTTAAAGGTAACCGTTCGTCAAAAGACTCGCAGGATGAGCTAGATCAGCTAAATGATAGCACCGACACAGTGATAGAATCGACTCCACTTTGGCGCAAGAAATCAGTACTGATAAGTGGAGCTATTATAGCTGTAGCTGCAGCAACGATTATAGGCATACAACAATATAAGCAATATATTCATACTAATACATTTGAAATCTTTCATGTCTATCAAAATGGGCAATACGTAGGAACAGTTGATCAAGTAGATACGGTTCAGCAAATGATTGAGGAAGAGCAGCTGGAGCTGGCAAACAATAACCCGGGCATTTCGATGGAGCTTAACACAGGCGAGCTTACATATGAAAGCGAGGTAGGCTTTAAGCTTACTGCCGATACAGATGCAACGCTTAACAAGCTTGAGCAATCCTTTACGTCAAATGCAGTTGGTATTGCTATCGTTGTCGATGGCAAAACATTAGGTTATGTGAAGGATGAAATTGCGGCAACGAATGTTTTGAATCGTCTCCAAAAGCAATATGCGCCTCAGGTCGCTGCTGCTGAAGATACGATGCAAATTCAATCGCTATCCTATAACGCGGATGAAGCTCAAGCTGAGAGCACATCATCGGCTAAGGAAGCAGAAGAAGCTACCGAGATTGGCGATTCATCGCTGACGGTTAAAGATGTTAAATTTGTAGAATCCGTCGATATTACGGTTGATCAGGTAGAGCCAACGTCTATTATGGACGAAGAGGACCTCTACAAAAAAATCGTGGATGGCAGCACGAAGCCAACGAAATATGTCGTGCAAAAAGGAGATTGCATCGGCTGCATTGCGCAGAAGTTCGGCATCTCTGAACAGGTTATTTATGAAAACAACCCGCAAATCGAAGGCGATAAAATTACGGCAGGCGATGAGCTGGATTTGACAGTTCGCATGCCTGAGATTACCGTTCGCTCGGTTGAGCAGCTTGTTGAAATTGAAGAGATCGCAGTTCCGATTGAATATGTTGAAAATAAGGAAATGCGTGAAGGCGAAACGAAAACGATCCAAACTGGCGCTCCAGGAAGCCAGCGTCTAGTCTACGAGATTACGAAGGAAAATGGCTACATTCTTTCCGAGGAGCTAGTGACGAAGGAAGTCATTAAGGAAGCAGTGCCAACTATTATCGAAAAAGGCACGATGATTATAGCGGGTACAGGTACAGGCTCGTTTGCTTATCCGGTCTCGAATCATCGGGTATCGAGCAAATACGGCAAGCGTTGGGGCCGCATGCATTCCGGTGTAGACTTCACAGGCGACAAAACAATTAAAGCCGCTGATGCCGGTGTCGTGGAATTTGTAGGTACGAAAAACGGCTATGGCAAAACCGTTATTATCGACCACAAAAATGGCTACAAAACGCTTTACGGGCATTTGAGCTCCTACAGTGTAAGCGAGGGTGACAAGCTGGCTAAGGGCGATAAGATCGGCATTATGGGCAACACGGGACGATCCACTGGTGTCCATCTGCATTTTGAAATTCAGAAGAATGGTAGCACGGTCAATCCGCTAAGCTACTTATAATAGATAAAGAACATAAGCTGAATCCGAATTAAAGCGTCGCTGCTGTCGGATTCAGCTTTTTTAACATATATGCGGGTATATCTTATGAAATTTATATGCAGGAGCGGTCATGCAATAAGGTACAAGCCGCTGAGCTATGGTAAAATAGAAGGCAATGAGGATGAATGAAGGCGGTGTTGGCACATGTACGGAAAGGTTTTAGTTGTAGATGATGAGCAGCCGATTGCAGATATATTGAAGTTCAGCCTTGAGAAGGAAGGCTATGAGGTCATTTGCGCTTTCGACGGGCAGGAGGCGGTGACGTTAGCTTTTTCCGAGCAACCGGATCTTATTTTGCTTGATTTGATGCTGCCGGTAAAGGACGGCATGGATGTGTGCCGCGAGGTGCGAACCAGGCTTAATATGCCAATTATTATGCTGACCGCGAAGGACACGGAAATCGACAAGGTGCTCGGGCTTGAGCTTGGTGCAGACGACTACGTGACAAAGCCGTTCAGCACACGCGAGCTGCTGGCGCGCGTGAAGGCGCATTTGCGGCGGCAGAAAAAAACACTGCAGCAGGAGCAGGAGGCCGAGGTTGGAGGAAGCGAGCCTGAGCAGGAGCCGCAGGGCTTCAAGCTGTTCAACCTGTTTATCGACACCGACATGTATGTGCTGTACAAGGATGGCGAGCCTGTCGAGCTGACGCATCGTGAATTTGAGCTGGTTCATTATATGGCGCGCAACAGCGGCAAGGTAATGACACGCGAGCATTTGCTACAGGCGGTATGGGGCTTTGAATATTTCGGCGATGTGCGCACAGTCGATGTGACGATCAGGCGCTTGCGCGAAAAAATTGAGAATGATCCAAGCCGACCAGAATATATATTGACGCGTCGCGGCTTAGGCTATATGATGCGCAATCCGAAATTCGGGAGTTTAGGATGAACGTGAAAGCAAAGCTCAAATCGTTTTTTCAAACGGTGCAGGTGAAGCTGGTCATCATTTATGTGCTGCTCATTTTGGTGGCGATGCAGCTGATCGGGGTTTATTTTATAAGCACGGTCAAAGCGTCGCTCGTCAACAATTTTACGAACAATTTGAAGGAGCAGGCCGACATTTTGGCCAAATTTGCAGCACCGAGCTTGTCGCCGGCAATTGATAGCGATACTGATGTCACGGAAAATACGACCGAGGATCTTAACCTGGTGGTGCGCAATTTGTTCAGCATTAGCGGGGCGGAGGTGCAGGTGCTCGATGGCAACGGTAAAATCGTGGCTACCTCGCTGCAGCTGCATCAATCGTATATCGGACAAAAAAATAAATCGTTGGCGGTCAGCCGTGCGCTGCAAAACATCTCTGACAACGAAGAGGAGTTTATTGATGAGGACGGCACACGCAAAAAAATGATCGCCGTGCCTGTTACGCATAACGAAAAGGTGGTTGGCGCCGTTCATATTGTAGCTTCAATGACTGAGGTATACGATACGATGAACCGCGTCAATCAAATATTTTTCTCCGGCACGATTATCGCGCTATGCTTAACCGGCGTACTCGGTGTTGTGCTGGCTCATACGATTACCCATCCGATTCAAGGCTTGACGCGTCAGGCTGAGCTGGTGGCGGAGGGGCATTTTGACATGAAGGCTCCTGTACTGGGCAACGACGAGATTGGGCGCTTGAGCATGGCGTTCAACGACATGACGATTCGCTTGAAGGAAGCGTTGTCGGCCAACGAGGAGGAGAACGAGAAGCTTAGCTCCGTGCTGTCCAACATGAGCGATGGCGTATTGGCAGCCGACGAGAATAACAATGTCATCGTCTGGAACAAGCGGGCGCTTGAGCTGATGGAGGTTGGCACGCTGCAGGATGTTCAGCTTCCGGCAGCGCTCGGCTTGACGGAGGAGCAGCTTGCTGAGCTGAAGCGGGGCCGCACGCAAATATTTATTTTGAGCAAGGAACGCTACGAGCAGCCAAGCAAGGATGATGCAGAGGAGACCATTTTGAAGGTGACGCTTTCGCCTGTTCATCGGCGCGACCGCGGCATGACAGGAGCGATTGCCGTACTGCAGGATGTAACCGATCAGGAGAAGCTGGAGCATTCTCGCCGCCAGTTTGTCGCCAACGTATCACATGAGCTGCGCACGCCGCTTACAACGATTAAAAGCTATGCTGAGGCATTAAATGACGGAGCATTAGAGGAGCGCGAGCTGTCGGAGCGCTTTGTCGGAGTAATTCGCAATGAGACTGAGCGGATGATTCGGCTTGTCAGCGATCTGCTGCATTTGTCGCGGCTTGACTCTAATCAGGCTCCGCTGCGCCGTCAGCAGACGAATATTCAGGACATGCTGGATGAAGTGGCAGACCGCTTCTCCTTCCAGCTTAGACAAAAATCAATTACAGCTAAAGTGAAGGTGGATCGCAGCATTAAGCAGGTTTGGCTCGATCGCGATCAAATCGATCAGGTGCTGGATAATTTGGTGTCCAATGCGGTCAAATATACGAGCGATGGCGGCAGCATTAGCATTACGGCTATGAAATCGAAGGATAAAGCATACGTGGAAATTAGTGTGCAGGATACGGGGATCGGCATTCCGGCCAAGGATTTGTCGCGCATTTTCGATCGCTTCTATCGTGTAGATAAGGCGCGCTCGCGCAATATGGGCGGCACAGGACTGGGCTTGTCTATTGCCCGGGAAATCGTCAAGCATCATGGCGGAAAAATTATGCTGGAGTCTGAGCTTAATGTCGGAACAACCGTGACCTTCAGCTTGCCATTGCTGCAGGAAGGGGGCGATGCCAAATGATCGAGCGTATAAAAACTGGGCTGCTGATCTTTTTGGTGGCGCTGAGCCTCGTCCAAACTTACTTTCTTGCTTACCGCATGCCATGGCTTAGCCCGCCAACGCGGTCAGATCAGGATTATGTCAATACCGAGCTGCTTGGGCAAACGAGCAATGTGGAGCAAGTGATTTTTCCAGAAGAGCTTATTTTGCATCTTGGCGATGATGAGCATGCGATTGTTTATCCACACACGCAGTTTTACGAGCTGATCCTCCGTCAGCGTCTGGCTAGCCGCGAGTTTAAAGGATTTCAGGTGCTAACAGGGGCTGCTGTCGATTGGGATGAGCTGCGGCGGCAGCATAAAGGCATCGAGCTGAGCTTTACAGAAGGCATTTCGTTCGAGCTGCTGAAAAAGCTGCTCAAACTGGATACAGAAGGAGTGCAGGATAGCGTTCAGCTAGATGGTGTGTATATTTATGCGCTGGAGGAGTCGGAGGAAGTGCTGGCGTATTTCTTCGATCAGAACGGCTCTACCGTATACCAGGCGATTCATGTCGATTTAACGGTGAAGGATATTGGCGACTACATCGGCTTTGGCGAATTTTTGCCGCGCTATCAATTTATTTCCGACCAGCTTTATGTAGCCAAGGAGCCGATTCAAGCGACGCAGTATAGGTACAGCTATGATGTTTTCACCTCTGAGCAAATGCAGCGCAGTCTGTTTTTTGACTCCAGCACAACACGTGCCATTGTCAATCGCTCAGGCTCGCAAATTTATACGGACGGCAAGCGCGGCTTGAAGGTTGAACAAAACGGGCTTTGGATCAGCTATACCAACTCAGTTGCTTCACAGACGAACAGTGTGCCGATTAGTGAAAATGTGTACTTGGCTGTTGATTTTGTCAATCAGCATGGAGGCTGGGATACTAAATACCAGCTTGTGGAAATTCCAATTCGCGACGAGCGCTATGTTCGTTTTCGCAAATATATTGAGCAGTTTCCGGTTATTGATATTAGCCCGTTCAATTATGGATATATTCAGGTCGGCCTGCAGCAGGGCGTCGTCGTTGAGTATGAGCGCTCGTTAATTAAGCTGCCTGCCGCTGCCGAGTCTAAGGACATTCGCTGGCTGTATGGCGGCGAGCCGCTCATGCAGCAGCTTGAGCTTTATGCAAGAGCAGAGGAAATTGTGTCGATTTATCCTGCGCTCAAGGCAGTGCCGCAGCAGGAAGCGAGCATTGAATTTATACCGGTATGGGCGGTGCTGCTGAGCGATGGCAGCGAGGAAGTGCTGATGGATGCTATGCCTGCCGGCTATAATCCGGAAGAAGCGAATGACGCGCAGCCGTAGCAGGAAATGAGCGTATTCAGTTAGATAACGGTAGTAAGGATTACGATTGGAGCGGGCGTGAAGCTGCAATGATCAAATCAGGAAGGTTGAGGTGAAGCGAGTTGGATTGGAGTAGAGCGAAAACGGTCATGATCGTATCATTTCTGCTGCTCAATATTTTGTTAGGGTATCAGCTTTGGCTGGATGTGCAGGCGCAGCTCAACGCCAATCCCAACTCAGCCGAGCTGCCTGCCGACAAGCTGCAGCTTATGCAGCAAAAAAAGATTACATTGTCGACCACTTTGCCGTCTGAAACGCCTATGATGGGGGATCTCACCTATTTGCTGCAATCAGACAGCATGGACAAGCGGGAGCCGACGCTAATCATCCCTGCAGTGGATAGTGCGGTAGTGTTCAATGAGAATCAGCTTGACCGCACGTTGGGCGAGCTGATTCCCGATTTGTCGGAATATGCCTATGATTTGCACAGCAGTCGCGATGGCGTGTTTGTTATGCATCGCATGGTCGATGGGCGGCCGATGTTTCATACGAAGCTGGAGCTGTACAACAGCAACTTGAAGATAACGGCTTATTTGCAGGATCGTGTAGAAATTACGCGCACTGGCGATAAACAGCAGGTGCTGGCCGCATCTAAGGTCGTCTCGAGCTTGATCGAGACGTATTTGGAGCCCGGCTCTGTCATTGTCGATATTCAACTGGGCTATTATGGCCAAATTTTTGATTCTGAGGTGCAGGTAGCAACACCAGCCTGGCGCGTCATGCTTGATGACAGCAAGGTGTATTATGTCGATGCCATAAGTGGAGAGGTGTTGACGGACAATATGGAGGACAAGCTTTAAGGCTCCTGTCAGCCTGGGGAAGGGAATTGAACAGAAAAATGGGATTACGCTTTACAGTACTAGCTAGTGGTTCAACGGGGAATGCAACAATTATTCAAGGCAATGAGCGCACCGTTATGGTTGATGCGGGCTTAAGCGCCAAAAAGCTCGACGAGCTGATGAAGCAGCAGGGGATATCCGGGCATGATTTAGACGCTTTGCTTGTTACACATGAGCACTCTGATCATATTAAAGGGCTTGGCGCCTTTGCCCGCAAATACAATGTGCCGATCTACGCCAATCAGCCAACATGGGACGCATTGGAGCGCCATGTCGGCTCGATTAGCCAGGACAAGCGTATGATATTCCAAAGTGGGGAAGAGCTGCACTTTGGCAGTATGCGCGTACATACCTATCATATTTCACATGATGCGGCTGAGCCGGTTGGCTACACATTTGAAGAAGATGGCTATAGGCTGGGTGTGGCAACGGATCTAGGTTATGTAAGCGAAAAGGTAAAAGCGAAAATTATAGATTGCGATGCGCTGGTGCTGGAATCCAATCACGATACGGAAATGCTGCGCATGGGCCGCTATCCGTGGAACATTAAGCGTCGCATTTTGAGCGATATCGGGCATTTGTCGAATGTTGCGGCTGGAGAAGCGTTAATTGAGCTGATGACCGACCGAACGAAGCGGGTTTATCTCGCTCATTTAAGTCAGGATCATAATCAAATGGATTTGGCGATGCTTACGGTCAATTCTATATTTGAAAACAACGGAATATTTTATAAGCGAGAGGAATTTCCGCTGCGGCCTACTTTTGCTGATCGACCAACGCCTTGGGATGAGCTAGGTCGGCAATAAGCTGCTCTAGTGTATGATCAATGCGCTGCATCATGCGCGTCAGCTCTCCATCATTAATAATACCTTTATTCGTTAAAATGGCGAGCAATCCATTGAGCGTTAGCAGTGTTTGATAATGCTCTTGTTTCAGGTCAGCGAGCTGGGCTGCAAGCTGCATATGCTCAAGGGAGCGGGAAGTGGACATAAAATTTCAGCCTCCTCTATTAATTTATGATAAACTTACATTGAATAATGTACGATATTACTAGTGTAGTCTAATGTTGCAAAAACATTCCTAATTTTTCAATTTAAATAAATAAAGATAGCTACAAATAATGGAGAGGAGTGCGGAATATGGGCTTGTTCGACGATGATTTTTATTCCCCGAAGGTATCGCGCAAGGCGCTGAAGGAGCATCTTGGCGCAAGAAAGCAGGGAGGCTGGCGGCGATTTCGCCTGAAAAATCGCAAAAGCCTGCAGCTGGTGCTCATGTCTGTCATCGCAACGGCAGTAGTCATAACCGCCCTGTATGGCATCCTGTTCGGCTTCTCTCCAACGAAGAAACTATCCAATCTCGATTTATCTGCCCGCGCCGTGCACGCCAGCGACACGATTCGCCCTGCGGTCGTCAGCATTATAAATGAGCAGAAGTTTTCGCTCGATCTGAATGGCGGCGCGCTGGAAAAGGATAGCGAGGAAAACGGAGTATACAAAGAAGCAGGCGTAGGCTCTGGCGTCATTATTCAAAAGGATGAGCAGTATGCGTACATCGTCACCAACTTTCATGTCGTTTCAACTGCGCATCGGGTGAAGGCTGTACTGACGACAGGCAAACGGCTTGAGGCAGAAATTGTCGGAATGGATCAGATCACCGATTTGGCTGTGTTGAAGGTTGATGCCAAAGGAATTGACTATGTTGCGGAAATTGGCGATTCCTCCAAGCTGCGCGCTGCGGAATTTGTCATGGCAATGGGCAATCCGCTCGGCATGGGGGAAGCGATCACATTTGGTGTCGTTAGCGTGACGCGTGAGACAGTGCCAGTGTCGCTTGGCCAGAACGGAGTGCTCGACTGGGAGCAGGAGGTCATTCGCGTTGATGCCGCGATCAACCAAGGCAATAGTGGCGGGCCGCTGGTCGATTTGAATGGACGCGTGGTCGGCATCAACAGCATGAAAATTAGCAATTTTGGCGTTGAAAGCATCGGATATGCGATTCCGATCAACAACGTAGTGCCGGTTGTTGAAGAGCTGATGGAGAAGGGCTATGTGTCACGTGCATTTCTTGGCGTTAGCATGATCGATTTGCAGCAATATTGGAGCCGCCAGCAGCTTGAGGCGGATGCCGAGAGCGGCGAGGACTCGACCTTGAATCTGCCGAAGGAAGTGTACGAGGGCATTATTGTGCTTGAGGCGTCAGGGCCAGCCAAGGAAGCGGGGCTAACCTACAATGACGTCATCGTCAAGCTCGACGATACGAAAATAACAAGCACGCGCGATCTGCGCAAATATTTGTACAGCAACAAAAAAATCGGCGATGAAATCGTCGTTCATTTCTATCGAGGCAAGCAACTGATGAAGGCAACGGTCACGCTCGGCGAGAACAAGCCCGAGAGCTAATCCTGGTGCAACGAGCAGAGCTCTAGCAGGAGTTGGAGGGGCGATAGAGCGTAGACAGTGCAATAGGGAGAGCCGCAGCAGTCAGGATAAGTAAGTAAATAGCGCAATAAAGAAAAGTCGCAACAGCCAGGTTGAGCACGTAGTAGTACATGTGCGTTAAGCCTGTCTTGCTGCGGCTTTTTTTGGCTGGAGCTTGCCACCGAGGCTAGGACAATGTATAGCGAAATATGGTATGCTAAAAATAAATATGCTAAGAAAAAGGAAGAGACATCATGTATTGTGTATGTAAAGCATGTATAG
The DNA here is from genome assembly GCF_018403185.1 of Paenibacillus montaniterrae. Lineage (GTDB taxonomy): Bacteria > Bacillota > Bacilli > Paenibacillales > Paenibacillaceae > Pristimantibacillus > Pristimantibacillus montaniterrae. Next base: position 216,524 of record NZ_BOSE01000008.1, on the reverse strand, counting down.
AGCATGCATTAGAGCGTTTTGTGGACGAGTTTGAGGATGCGCCAGATATGGTCGATTTGAAGGAAACCGAATTTGCAGATTGGGACCCGCCGCGCAAATGCGATCTATGCGAGCAAGCGGCTGAGGTATTGGTGGTATAGATGCATATCCAAATTATAGCGGTCGGCAAGCTGAAGGAAAAATATCTAACTATGGGGATAGCCGAGTACGCCAAACGTCTCGGCCCTTACCTTAAGCTGACGATTACCGAGGTGTCAGACGAAAAAGCGCCTGAGACGATGAGTGCGGCAGAAGAAGAGCAGGTGCGCGTGCGTGAGGGCGAGAAAATCCTTGCGCATATTAAGCAGGAGGCGCATGTTATCGCAATGGCGATAGATGGGCAGCTATGGTCAAGCGAGGAGCTCGCCGAGCAGCTCGACAAGCTCGCCACCTACGGCAAAAGCCACATCGTGTTCGTCATAGGCGGCAGCAACGGCTTATCTGCTGAAGTGCTGAAGCGGGCGAATCATAAGCTAAGCTTCGGTCGCATCACGTTCCCGCATCAGCTGATGCGACTAGTGCTGGTCGAGCAGGTGTATCGTGCGGTGAAGATTAATCGGGGTGAGCCGTATCACAAGTAGGCGAAATTTTTTCGAGAAGCTTTGCGAAGCATAATAATAGTGCTCGCTGGTGGATGATTTGGAAGTTACGCAGACACCCTAGATAAGGGTTGCTTTATTAAACTTATAGTTCTCGAACCACCTGTATAACTACAAGGGTCTATTTTGTTGAGGTACAGCATCATGAGCTGCCGTAAGCGTGAGTAACATGGACGTCGGCTCCCGCGAGTGGGTCATTATATTCGCGCAGGATTACGGTCTGCTGAATTCAATGCTCATCCCATATCTGACTTAGAATAGGCAGATTTCTATCGATTAGAGACAAGAACATGTGATTATTGCCATTATTGCAAAGGGGTGTAATTGTAAAGCTTGTCCCAATTTGGTGTGGCCATGTTACCTCTTTTCTTTAAGTCAGAAAAAGCTTGGTACAACGCAATCATTTCGCTGGCAGATACCGCCTTATCGCTTAGTATGATTCTGCCGATGGGGGTTGATAATATAATCTTCAACACGGTAAAAAACATCTTGCGATATTTTCGGACTAACTGTTGTTGATTCGCAGGCGTAATTGTGTAACCATTTTTTATCAACACTTGATGGCCTTCATCTATTGCGTCAATGACGTAGTTAAGCAACCTTTTGTCCCTGGCCGCTTTGCGCAGATTTCCATTATACGAGACGGCTATGCGATTCAAAGGCAAGATCATAACGAAGTGACTTTTCAGCCATTCATCCATATTTGTAAAGGTGATCGTTTTATACCTTGTGTTCTTTAGAGCTTGGTCAATGACCAAGCTCCAATGTAGCTGCTCGCCCAAGCCGCCGAAAACCAAGGTCACCTTTGGACCGCGTAAGCAGTTAACCCGACCGTTCTCTCTCCATCCGGCAAGCGTCTGAAAAGCAAAGGCAACCTTTTTCTCTACAGGGCTATTGGATTGCAAATAGTGCCGCATTTCAATGGGACTTGCATTATTGCCCATAATAACAATATGTTTGCTTTGATTCGCTGCAAGGGCAGGAAGGACTGCCTCGAAATCCGGATATTTCATCACTACGAAGATGAGATCATAAACATCCTCCGGCTGTAATTCAAAAATAACGTTTACTTTATCGACCGTTGTTCGGAGCTGTAAATAATGGCGGATCACATTACCGTTCTGCTGTAACTCATCCGCCCGCCGTCCTCTGGCTAACATTGTGACTTCGTTGCCCCCGTGCACTAATTCGTGAGCTAAATAACTTCCCAAAACCCCTGCCCCGTAGACCAGTATTCTCATATTATTCCTCCATTTTGGTTGTTTCGAAATAAAAGTTTTTAAATATCAAGGTGTAATATTTAAAAATATTCTATTTGATTTTATCTCCGATCAGAATGGTAAGTCAATATTTTTTTAAATTTATGACCATTAAATTTAAAAACCTTTCGAATTGTGCTACATTGATTTTAGATTGGGATGTGGGATGGAGGAATGTGTAATGAATAAATTCGAAATAAGGACTCAGAAAAAGAAGACGGCAGTTGTTAATGCGGCATTAAAGCTCTTTAAAGAAAAAGGTTTCGTTCATGTCAGCATAAAGGATATTGCCGCTGAGTCCGGCGTATCATCCGTATCGCTGTATAACTATTTCGAAAGCAAAGAAGGGATTGTCAAGGAATGCGCAAACGTTCTGATGCAAACTACCCTTCATATGGCCGAAGAAATCATGAAGCAAGACATCGATTTCAAGGATAAAATCATTCAAATCATGGATATTTGTGCCGATCAGGACTATCAATTGCTTGGTTCGCCTGGCGCCGTAGAGGACCATGTGTTATCGAGTCTCTATAGTGAAAATACGAATAAAATTAGAATTCAAATGCTTCAAGAGCTTATTGAACTTGCGAAAAAGGAAGGAGCTATTCACTCTTCGGTTTCTCTGGAGACTGTTCTTGAATTGTTAAATGCGATTGGAACCATTCAATTATCTTGGGCAAAATCAGGAAACTATAAAGTAAAGATGGCTGAGATGAACCGTCTGTTGTTATTCGGGTTGATTGGCAATGGTTAATGTTTTGTGTGGGAGTGGGATTATATTAGATCTCTAGAGATGTAGACACTTCTCGCTTGGCGGAATCGCCGAGAACAACGTCACGGAAAAGACGGAGTCCTTTTCAATTTCGCTCTATGGATGTTACGGTGAACCATACCATAAGTAACGGCGAAATATTAGTGAAAAAACGCCTTATGAGTTAGAATGTTTAAACCGGAGAGTATAATTTCGATCTTCTTCCTTTAAGACTATAGGGAGTATTAAATAAACAACCATTAATCCGAATTGCTCGATCAAGGTGCATGAGCATCCCTTTCAACGGTAAAACTTTCAAGAGGAGGAGTCAAGTGAAAAAGATTCTCGTGATTGATGATGAAGAGGCTCTAAGAGACTTGATCGAGCTGGTACTCAGGAGAGAAAGCTTCCAGGTGCGAACAGCAGAGAATGGCGGTGAGGGACTTAAGGAACTGGAAGCCTTTCAACCGGACCTGGTGTTGCTGGATTTGATGCTGCCTGACTACTCCGGTTATGACCTTTGCAAGGAAATTACCAAGAAACAGGCGATTCCCGTTATTATGCTGTCGGCGAAGAATGAAATTGTAGATAAGGTATTGGGGCTCGAGCTGGGCGCAGAGGATTACATGACCAAGCCTTTCGATAACCGTGAACTCATTGCCAGAATTAAGGTTGTACTTAGAAGATATGAGAATAAGGAGCCGAATAATGGCGAGGAAGAGCGGATAGTCCATGGAGAACTTGTGTTTGATCTGGATACAAAAGTGGTGCTGAAAAATGGCATCCCGATTTCGCTGACGGCAAAGGAATTTAAAATTCTCGAAACGCTGCTGAGAAGGCCTGGGAAAATATTTACGAGGGACGAACTGCTGGAAATCGCGTGGGGGTATGATTTTTTGGGTGATAGCCGCAGCGTAGATATGACGATCATGCGGTTAAGAAAGAAGCTGGAAGAGGATGCCGAGAATCCAAGGTACGTCAAAACCATTTACGGATTTGGCTATCAGCTTGGAGGTGACTCCGTCTGAAATATGCAACCCGGCTGTTGTTGAATTATTTATTTTTTTCGGTGCTTTCCTTTACAGTCATTATTTTTTCGGTGGATAAAGCGATTGATTATTTCAGTTTTGTAACCATCGAGAAGCAAATGATGAAAAAGGCGGATTTGGGTGAGTTATCCTTTAGGGAAGTGCTCGCAAAGCATGACAAAGCTACCGCCGATGGGCAAGCCTCAGATGTGCCGAGAAGCGCTCTGGAAGCATTGAAAGCTTCAGGGAAGGAAGTGCGGATCTACGATAGTAGCCAGCAACTGCTGGGCTTAGCGGTGGACGGAATCATCATTGCTGACGGGAGTCCTTTGATTTTTAAAGGGAACATTGAAAGGGCCCTCAAGGGGAACTACGCTTACACCATCACTGACAATAAATTGCTGTATTTCGCCGTTCCTATTCAAGATAAGTACTATCAAAATATTTATGTGTTCGAGTTTGTCGATGACATTTCTTACTTTTACGATATGATGGATCAAATCCGCTATATTCTCATTGCCGGCGCGGCAGGATTCCTGGTTCTGATTACGATTTCCAGTTTATTTATTGCTCGTACTACGACAAAACCGATCAAATATTTGCTTGCGGCCACCGAGAATTTCTCCAAACAGCAGTTCCAGCGGGTTCATTTGAACAGGAAGGATGAGCTGGGGATGCTTGCGGCGGGCTTAAACCGGATGGGCATTCAATTGAATGACTACATTCAGTATCAGAAGCAGTTTGTCTCCAATGTATCTCATGAACTGAAAACCCCGCTCGCCGCTATTAGTGGATTTTCCCAATATTTATATGAGAAGGAAAGTGAAGATAAGGAACTGCAAAAGATATATTATCATCTTGTACATGAATCGGAACGGCTCACTCAGCTCATTAATGAGTTATTGATGTTATCCCGGTTTGACAAAGCAGGTCTGGAAGAGATCGGCACGGAAAAGACGGATTTATCTGAATTAACCAAGCTTGTAGTAGCGGATATGAAAGACAAAGCAGAGAGCAAAGGGATATCACTGGAAGTAAAGGCGGGAAGTGCGGTTTACGTTGATGTGAACAAAATCTTGATGTCGCACGCCATCGTGAATATTTTGGATAACGCCATAAAGTATTCCCATGCCGAGACATCGATCAAAATTGAAACGTTTATAAGACAGAATGAAGCGATAATCCAAATTAGGGATCAAGGTATTGGGATCGGGGAGGATGAACTTGCAAGGGTTCAGGAAAGATTTTACCGAGCGAAAAATTCGACTGTCGCCAAGGGATCGGGATTAGGATTGTCCATTTGCAAAGAAATCGTCGAGAAATTTAACGGACATTTGGAAATAGATAGCAAAATTGGTGAAGGAACCACCGTTTCCATCGTTCTTCAGCGGTTGTAAGGTGATGTTACAAGATTGATACAAGTCTGTTATTACAATAATAAATTGTTTTCCTATACTAACCTCATAAGATAAATCAATTCAATTTTTGGAGGGGTAAGGATGAAAACATGGAGAAGATCAGCAATCCTGATGTTACTTGCGGCATTTTTATGCATACTTTTGGCGGGATGTCAGGAAAATCAGGCGAATACGCCGACGGCACCACCCAATGTCAATGAAGAGGAGGAGGCTGCGACCGAACCGCCTGGAGGCAATCCAGCAAGCAATAACCCGGATTCCCAAGTCATTAAGGAAGGCACAATTCAAAAGGAAGGGAATGTTATTCTGAAAGAATTGGCCTTTGTCTATAATGACCATACCATTGCCATTTCTGACATTGTAGACGATGAAAAGCTCGAAAGCATGCTGGGGGAGGCGGAAGAGAAAAAATCCCACACCTATTCCGAGGATGATGGTTTGAATATGGATACACTGATCGGCTTTACCGAGAAGCAATACAAATTTTCGGGAGTTGAAATCAAAACCATTGATGCGGCTGAAGGGAAGAAGTTCTACATCTTCAATATTAAAATTACCGATCCCAAATATGCCACAGTCAGAAATATCAAAGTTGGGGACAGCGTCGAAAAGCTGAAAGAAGCTTATCCCGAAGGAAATCTGATCGGCAATGGAGCACCTGACGAAGAGGATGATTTTCGATATGAACCGGCAAATTACGTGGATGTTATGACATTTCATATCAAAGACGCCAAAGTCGAGAGCATTCAAATGTACACGCTTCTAGATTGAGTTTAACGCAATTTGCTTCTCATTTGTTAAGAAAATGGGGCTCGGGATTCATTGTTAGAATCCGCGGGCCTCATTCTCTGTCAGCGAGCAGGCTGCATACTATGGATGTCTCAATTCAATCTCCGTGCGTATCTTTTCCCAACGGGTTTGGCGCATCGCATCCCACTGATACAGTTCGGACCATTCCTGAATGCGTGCTCCCAATTTATCGACTTCCTCAGCTCCGACATAACGTGCCAGTTCTTGTGCACTTATTTTTGCAGGCGATGCCACATACATTGTACGCAATACAGCAAATTCCGGTATCGTTGTTTCTTGCTTGAACTTAAATCCAAAGACGGCGCAATCCGCACTTTTGAAGTAATTGCTGACTCCCATTATTTTAATGCTGGACAAGATCTCATCGGGGTAACTGAAGTAGTTCTTGTAGCTGCCAGAATCTCCTCCCAGTCGAATACTGGTTGAGCCATCGCTAAAGGTGAACCACCAAGCATCCAGGATTGTACCTGATTGCGTCTTAACCCCGGTAACAGGTCCGAGCTTTGTTAGGTCAAATACGTTTGCGGCTCCGCCGTCCTTATTTCCCATGCGAGGGGTTTGTGTCACACCATCAGGACCACCACCTTGCTCATATGTAACCTGACAGGCGTCGATGCGGTCCCATGACCATACTTCAATTTTCGTGATCGGTTTTGTAGGAGGAGAAGGGAGTTGAATGGGCCCGCTGTCATCTGCTGTTCCGACAGCATCGGAATATATTTCTCGATCCAAGTAAATTTTGACGGGGGCGGGGTATAAGGTGGGATCATAATACGACCACAACGTTTTAAAGTCGAGAACAGTTAAGGTCATTTCTCTGGTAAACCTGTTAATCGTATTAAACGGCTCGGTAAAATATTTGTTGCTTGGAGCTTTGGATTTCGTATCATTTAAAGCATTCGTGTAGACTTGATTTGTATATGTTGTATATTGCTCGATTGTTTGAGTGATTTGCTCGCGCTGATGAAGTTGAATATCTTCGCTCCAGCCCCAGTCGGCGCCGTATAGTACCCCGTCACGCAGGAGGCTTAGATGTAGATTGGCGAATTGAGTAAATAGTGGGAGAAGAAGTAGTTCGTACCCTTTTGATTGAAAATGGGGAAGTTCTTGAATAAAGTGTCCATGGGCAATGTTAAATTTTTGAGTAATGAGGTTCTTGTCACGCGTATTTTGCACGGCCCACAAGTACTCATTTAAATTGTTATGCAATCCTGTCAGGCTTTCTTCAACTTGCCTGTATACCAGATCGCTAATTTTCTGATCCACCAGTTGTTCTACTTTACTTTCAATCTCCGCCCAAACATCTTGTTGCGAGGAAGGCCAAAATATTTCGACAAGAGCACTTAATACAAATCCTACAGCAGGAACCTGGCCGAGCCCAGTAGAAATAATGACCAAAGTGGCATTATTATAATCAATCTCATACTTCAGTTGCGCGGAAATGATTTGTTCGGGAGCCTCGTTTACTAACTTACCCTGATTTACTGCTGGTTGATTGGATGACATCATTCATACCTCTCCTCACAGTTTGAAATTAACTAGAAATAAGTCTATATTATTCCAGTGTGCCCAAGTTTACTTTATCATTGTTTACGAGATTGTGTAAACCCTCTCGTAGTACCATATTAAATTGGCAATCTACGAAAATACGAATGATGGATTGGTTGGAGAGGCTGAAAAGCGCAATGGATTATATCGAAGCGAATTTGGCGGACAATATCTCATATGATGAGATAGCGGCAAGTTTATGTTATCCAGTATTACGTTCCAAAGGAGCAGTCAATGAACAAAACAGATCGTTTGTTAGCCATCGTGCTGGAGCTGCAAGGCAGGCAGGTGGTACGTGCCGAAGATTTGGCGGCACGATTTGAAACCAGTGTGAGGACCATTTATCGCGACATTCAAGCGCTCAGCGAAGCGGGCGTTCCGATTATAGGCACTACTGGCACTGGATATTCCTTAATGGAGGGATATTTTCTGCCGCCGATCAGTTTTACAATAGAGGAAGCTGTGGCCTTGCTTATAGGATTAGAATTTATCGAGCAACGATTTGATGATGACTATCGTGTTAGAGCTCATGCTGCTAGGAGGAAGATCGAAGCCACTTTATCAGATAGTGTCCGCAGTGAGACCTCCCGTATACGCAAGTCGTTGCGCTTGCTCGCTCCTGGCAAACAGGCAGCTTCGTCAAACGAAAGGGAAAATCTCGATCAAATCCGCCGAGCTCTATTAAATGGGCGAAAGATCAGTTTTCATTATTCGAAAAGAAATACGGATTCCACGGGGAGCCGACATAGCGTACGTACCGTCGCTCCCTATGGCCTTGTACTAGTAGAAGGGTCTTGGATGCTTGTGGCCTGGTGTGATCTACGTCAAGACATCCGCCATTTTCGCTTGTCCCGAATGACTGAACTTATCGAGCTAGACGAACGATTTGAACTCCCGGAGCATTTTGACTTAAGGGAGTATACACCATTAGATGATCGTCACTTGCGGGTAAGCCTTCGTTTTAACCATGATATCGCAGATAAGGTGAAGGAATCGAGCTATCATTACGTAGAGGATATGAAAGAGCATCAGAATGGATTGGATGTGATATTACGTGTCCGTCAGCTGGATGAAATACTGCAATGGGTGCTTGGCTGGGGAGCGAGCGTAACAGTGTTGGAACCTGAATCATTTCGAAGTCGAATTCGTGAGGAAGCCGAAAGAATTCTAAACCGTTACTGACATAACGTTGTCAGTAGCGGTTTTTTATAATTGGACATGTAACGGTAAGGAAGATGGATAAGTAAAAAGTACGCTTTTACAAGGCTGTAAGACACAGCCAAACCTACTATTAGGAAGGATGATATTTTATGAATTTCGTTTCTGTACGCATCATTACTGACGACGTGGATCGTCTCGTCGAGTTCTATGAGAAAGTGTTGAGGGTAACGGCAGAGCGACCTGCGCCCGTATTTGCCGAACTCGTTGTGCCATCATGCACGCTTGCAATCGGCCACTCCCAGACGACGCATCTTTTCGGCACCGATTCCGTTATGGGTGCTAATAATCGCACTGTCATTATTGAGTTCCGGGTCGACGATGTCGAGGCTGAATATGTGCGCTTGAAGCCATTTGTTGATAATTGGGTAAAGGAACCGACTACGATGCCGTGGGGGAACCGCTCTATGCTGTTCCGTGATCCTGATGGCAACCTTATTAACTTCTTCGAGCCGGTGACCGAGGATGCGATTAAACGATTTAAAGGGAGACATTGACCGGCAATAAAGGAAGGTCTTCAGCGCGCTGAACCATACTATAAGTAGGATTTATAGGCAGATTAATGATACAATAGCGGGATAAGATACCAGCGAGTACGGGAGGATGCGCATGGAAAATAATCCGAATCGAAACAACGAGAACGCTCTATCTAATTCCGATGAAAAGCAAGAAAATGAGACTCACAAATCGTATGAAGACGAGGAGTGGGACTTTGAGACGGAGGATGATGATGAAGATGGGGGTTCATCTGTCACTCGACGAAAATGGATTAGAAATACGATCATATTCCTGCTCGTGGCCGCTCTAGTCGGAAATATATTGGCATTCTGGCCGCAAATCTATAACATGAAGACGCTACCCTTCTTGTTCAAGTCGCAGGAATTATCCAGCCAGGCTGAAATTCAAGGCTACAAAGAAGCAGTTGTCTTAGTCAGCACGGACAAGGGCAAGGGTACCGGTTTCCATATTAACGGCGGCTACATTGTGACGAATTATCACGTTATCGAAGATAACGACTATATCATAGTGAAGTTCCCGGAGCATCGTCAGAGCTATAAAGCGGAGCTGTCGGACAGTGACCCTAATTTGGATATCGCCATACTGAAGGCGGACATTGGCGATCAACAGCTGCCGTTCATTGAAATTGAACGGAACAGCAAGCAATGGGAGCCTGACGAGCATATCTACGTGATTGGCAATCCGCTTTATTTCACCCAAATCGCTACTGAAGGCGCTATAATCGGCTTGATCCCGATCCAAGGCCGTCAAAAGCCGGTCATGGCCCTTAATGCGCCGGTTTATAGCGGCAATAGTGGCTCTCCCGTCATCAATGAGCATGGCAAAGCCATCGCCGTTGTATACGCCACTGCGAATATCCTGCATCAAGAGCAAATGATAGAGGCCGGTTTGGCTGTGCCGATCGCCGACTTGGAGGGCTTGCTGCAAGCATTGCTGCCGTCGGAAGCAGAGTAGGCTTTTACCAGAAAATCGATATTCCCCTGACTCATCAAGAATTGGCCAACATGGTTCTGGAAAAATTAGGGCATATGGACCCTCCGATTTGGTTCTTAGAGCGGATTCTTTTCCAGCAAGGTACATTCTAAAATAGGTTTCAATCAATCATTTTGTGGGATATATTTGCGAGGATGACGCTGTAATCAAGGATATTGCTTGAAAAAGGATGTGAAGTGAAGATGAACAATAAAAATATTTTTTTCGAAGAAGATTTCAAGCTATACTATGGACCGAAAAAAGAAAATGTTCGTGAGCTTGATTTAATCAATCATGAAGAAACGCGGTTGGATAATTTTCAAATTTTACAAGGTGTTGCATATCTATTGAATGATCGGCGAGTTGATGACGCGACCAAATTTTTTTCTGTGCAATCAGGCTGTACTTTAGATGAGGCGATAGAATTTATCCAGAGTACGAATAAAGATAATGATGAAACCTCACCGGTTACTGAAGCAGTGTATTTGGCGGAGCTAAAAGAACAAGTCGATTCGCTTAATGCAAAAGTAGCTCAAAGCAAGGCAGGTTTAATAGCATATTTTACAGGCGCAGCAATCATGCTAGTGGTTCTGTTTGTAATCCTATTTATGAAATAAAGCTGATTAAACCGCTTCAGAGCGCTAAGTAGGAAGGATAGATCTATTCCTCGACCTTCCTTCCGCATGTTATATGTTTCTACTGCACTAAACTATCCAAATCCGGCTGCAATTTTTTCCGCAAAGCATACATCATGATGGCCCCTGTAAGGAACGCGATGGCATCTGCAATGACGAGTGACCAGACTACCCCGTGGAAGCCGTTCATTTGCTTGGCGATAAACAATACAGGAATCAGAGCAACTCCTTGAATAACTGACATAATCAACGCGGCCGTTCCTTGCGCTGTTGCCTGGAAGATCCCTATGAACAATGTGGTCATTCCTGAAATGAATAAGGACAAGAATGTCACATGCAGAATGTAGCTGCCCATTTCGATTAATTGCGGGTCATTTGTAAATAAGCCTATCAAGTGATCGGATATTAGATATACGATGATGCCGAATACGACAGCCAATCCCATAATCGCTTTGATCGTAAATCCAATGGTATGCTTCATGCGTACTTTATTTGCTGTAAATGAGAAGGCAATAAGCGGTACGACTCCTTCGCATAACCCCATCAGAATAAACTCGGGAAATTGTAATAGACGTGATGATATTCCGTAAGCCGCTACGGCTGAATCCCCATATTCAATAAGAAAATGGTTAAAGATGAGCGACATCGCTCCTAAAAAAATGCTCATAATAAAAACGGGAACTCCAATTTTTAATACATTGCTCACAATATCTTTGGTAGCCTTGAACCATTTTATGGAGATGGTTAAAAATTGGCTCTTATATCCCATATGGAAGGCGTAAAATACACTCGCAATCAAATTGGAAATGACCGTAGCAGATGCAACGCCCATCACGTCCCAATGGAATACGAAGATAACAAGCGCATCAAGAATAATATTTACAACAACACTAAGTATCATACCGATCATCGATGTAATGGCAGCACCCTCTGAGCGTACGATATTCTCCAGTGTGAAAAATAATACGACGAATGGTGAACCTATAAGCATAATCAGGACATAGTCTCGCGTAAATCCAAAGGATTCTGGCGTTGCACCTAGACCGTGAACGATAGGATCGATCAACGGGAGGCCAACAGCAATCACAATTAGACCGAGCATCAAACTGCTGTAAAAAGCGAATGAAGAAAGATGCTTTACATCATCAAATTTTTTCTCTCCCAGTAAACGGGAGATGAATGTACCGCTGCCTATACCGATCAAATTGCCGAGTGCCATAATGATTGCGAATAATGGCAAGGTCAGCGCGAGTGCGGTGAGCATGGCGGTATTATGAAGTGTACCAAGGAAATAGGCGTTCAAAATGGAATAGATGACGCTCATTGACGTGCCTAGCATCATCGGTACTGCGAAGTGAGCGACAGCTTTGGCGACAGGTGCTTTTTCAAAAAAATAGAGGTTTTCTGCATTCATGTGGATCACCGCTTTCGATTGTTTATTTTAGAGCCAATCTAACAGTGTTAGTTTGAACCTTACAGTGTTAGATGATATCATGAACTTATAAACGTGTAAAGTATAAACTTACACCGTTAGGTTAAAAGGGTGGGTATCGATGAAAAAACAATTGCCTCAGATTTCGGAGGATAAGATTTTGCAAACTTCCTGGGAGCTTCTGGGCGAGGAAGGGATCGAGAAATTCAGTATGAGAAGATTGGCTAGCCGGCTGGGGATTCAGGCTCCCTCGCTGTACTGGCACTTCAAGAGCAAACAAGATATCTATCAACGTCTGGCCAACCAGGTGTCGAAAATTATTTTGGAGGAGCACCAACCCGCGGGAGATTGGAAGGAGCAATTAAAGGGACTTGCAATAACCGTTCGAAGCGTGCTCGGCCGCTATCCTTGCTCTACGCAGCTTATGATGTCAACGCTGCCTCACGAAACGGATATTATCCGGTTCAACAACCGTATGCTGCTCTGCGTGGAATCGACGCCGCTTGAGCAAGAGCAGAAAATGCAAGTTGTGCTCACACTTATGAATTATGTGTTCAACTTCGTTCTGGACGATTATGAGCACCAGCGCAATGTTTCCGCGATTATTAAGGACCAGGGAGAGGAAGCGCTTCCAGGTGATAAAGTAATTCGCCTTCTGGATTCTATGAGTGAGGCGGATGCGGGATTATTTCGGAGAATGTTCACAAGCGGACTGTTTGAACTGATGGGGACTGATAAGGCGTTTGAGTTTGGCTTGAGGCTAATTCTGCTTGGGATTGAGCAAGTGATAAAGGAGCAGTCAAAGTGACCCCTCGAAAGAGGGGCCCTCAATTAGATCATCATCATTATAGTCTATAGTTAAAAATGGGAATTACGGTCTTGAGGAAGAGATTACGCTAATAGCTTCCTGAATGGTTAACACCATCTCAGTCATCTCGATCATATCTTTCAACCGTACTTTTCCAAGGCTTTCTTCATGTTCTCCTATTAACATGACGTACCGAATTCCTTTAGAAGAGGCTGTTGCAAGTGATTTTTTTAATTTCCGTTTACTTGTGTCTACACTTGTACGAATGCCGCTAGTCCTTAGCTTTGCTGCTAATTTGAGAGCTTCTGCAATAGTATTTCCAATAGGGATGACCGTAACTAAAGCGCCTTGTTGTTGAACAGAGCGATTCTCAAGCATCTCTATTATTGATTCCATTCCAAAAGAAATTCCCACTGTTGGATATTGAAAGTCATCTCTACCGACTAACTGTCCAATTATGGCATCGTATCTTCCACCGCCACCTAAGCTAGAAGTAAATGTTTTGGAAGCATCAAAGATCTCATAAACTGTTCCTGTGTAGAACGATAACCCACGCGACAGAAAAGGGTCAAACTTACAACTCTGCTCCAAACCTAATTTTTGAATGATATTCTGCAGGGACTGAACTTCTTGTGCGCCGCGGCTTTCCTCGATTGCATATTTACTAGATACATTTTCAAATGTTGGATTTTCCAATTGAATTAGATCATTTATGGCATTGGTTACTTGAGAATCCAACCCTTTACTAACGAGTTCTTTTATTGCCGCGTCATTTCCAATTTTCTCAATTTTGTCTAGAGTCAACATGACGGATAGCAATTCAGTCGTTGGTACGCCAATTGACTCAAGAACTTCACTTAAAAAGCGTCTATTGTTCCACTTTAGTAGAATCGGAATCTCCAGCCTTTGGAAAACCTCAACGGCTAGCTGCATTAATTCAGCTTCTGCTTCAGGCCCTGCAATTCCAACTACATCGACATCACACTGTAAAAACTCGCGTAAACGGCCTCGTTTAACAGGTCCATCTCGAAAAACCTTGCCAATTTCATATCTCTTGTAAGGAAATTCAATACCAGGATTTAATGCAATCACCTTTGCAAAAGGAATAGTGAGATCGTATCGCAGTCCAAGTTTCCGTGAGCCTTGATCCGTTAATTGATACATTTCCTTTAAAATTTCGTCGCCACCTGCATATTTAGATGTCAAAAGGTCGAGTTCGTTCAATATTGTGGAGTCCATTGAATCAAAATCATACAGCTCAAAGATTGTTTGAAGTGTGGTTTGAACTTTCCTTCTAAGCACTTGTTGCCTTCCAAAGAAATCATAGGTACCTTTTACATTTTGCACAACAATCATTCCCTTCTTTTTTTGCTAAAATAAAAAAACGCGCCGGACCTCTTGGTCCTGCGCGTTTCATATGCCGCAGGGAGGCCAACGCGAAAAGCGTTAGCCCACCCTGAATTTTTACAGGTGTGCTAACGCCGTTTGTGATGATGAAGTTGACTCAGCTTGTTTCTTTTCATGGTTTTATTCACCTTCAACACTTGATTACCATGATTATAACGAATCACCTTAGCTCACACAAGAGATGTTTCCCAAAAATTCTGTGCGAGCCAAGCGAAAGTTCTGGGAATACCTCTCTTTTCATTGAAGTAACAGCAAGATTCGTTATACTAAAATAACTCTTAAGCAACTTCATTGGGCACAAATTGTTGCGAAGCTAATTATAGCCTCACCTATACTTAAATGCGAGAGGAGGGACTAAGATGGAGTGGCTGGAGCGGATGAACCGAGCAATAGACTACATTGAAGCAAACCTGACTGGGGAGATCGAATTGAGGGAGGTGGCTCGCATGGCCTGCTGTTCGTCGTATCAGTTCCAACGGATGTTCTCATTCATTACGGACGTGACACTGGCAGAGTACATTAGGCGGAGACGACTAACGCTTGCTGCGCTGGAGCTACAGCGTGGCGGGACGGAGAAGGTGATTGATGTAGCGCTAAAATACGGCTATGAATCACCGATTTCGTTCGCTCGGGCGTTCCATGCGCTGCACGGGATCACGCCAGCCATGGCCCGTCAGGAAGGGATTGCGCTCAAAGCCTACCCTCGTCTGTCCTTCCTTAACACGATTAAAGGGGCAGAGGCGATGAACTATCGAATTGAAACGAAGGAATGCTTTGAAGTGTTTGGCATAGAAGGGATATTTCGTGTCGATGGAGGCGGGGAGCCGCCGCAAACGCCGGCGAAGCTATGGGAGCAGAGCCATGCGAACGGAGATGTGAAGCGACTTGAAGCATGTGCAGGTGCTCTGCCTTCGTTCGTTAGCCACGATTTATATCCAGTACAAGCGGTATGCAGCTACCGGAAAACCGAACCAGACACGTTTCCTTACATGCTGTGCGCCTTCAAAGGCGATGGCAGCAATACTGATGGGTACACCTCAATCTGTATTCCCGCGCATACATGGGCGATTTTCTCGTCGGAGCCGCATCCGTGGGACCAGTTCGATAGGACGATCGACTTGCTGTACAAACGCTTTTACACCGAATGGCTGCCGACGTCCGGCTATGAGCAGGCGGACGGTTTGGAGTTCGAAATGAACGGTGAGAAGGATGGCCTCAATTATATCGAACTATGGTTTGCGGTTCGTAAAATGCAATAGCAACCTGCCATAGTAACACATACGTCTCCCAGACAATATAATGGTCTAGAAACCTAAAGAGGTGAACCTATGGCAGTCGTAAAAGCCAGGAATCAAGATATCAATATGTTGGCGAGGCTGCTTCGAGCTGAAGCTGAGGCTGAGGGAGAAATGGGGATGCTCCTTGTTGGAAATGTCGGCATTAATCGAATACGAGCGAATTGCTCTGACTTTAAAGGCATTCGGACCATTCCCCAAATGATCAACCAGCCCCATGCATTCGAAGCACTGCAGCATGGAATGTATTATCAAAATGCAAGAGAGAGGGAACGCCGTTTAGCGCGACGGGCAGTGAATGGCGAACGTAACTGGCCAGCCAAATTCTCCCTCTGGTATTTCCGTCCAGGTTCTTACGAAAGTCCAGGTCCATGTCCGCCAACTTGGTACGGTCAGCCGTTTGTGGGACGCTGGAAGAAGCATTGTTTTTATGAACCGACTGCGGAAGAATGTGAAAATGTATACAATACGTTCTAGCGAATTGCCAGGTAAATAAACAAGAGCACGCCTTTGAGGAGGAGTGCTCTTATTCGCATTTGGATCGTTGTCCGTCGGGGAATTTATTTTTTCTTGGGAGATGATTTTGTTAGATCTGCAATCTCTTGAGCAAACTCTGCTTGAACCTCATTAGGAGCAATTTTTTGATTTTTTGGCGTTTGAGGCAAGGAGCTTTTGTTTTTACTGTGGCCTTGGTTATTGTTTCTTCCCATATTGAACACTCCATTCTTACATAAAGGATTAGCTTATTGTGCCGTATAGCCGCCGTCAATTAAAAGGGAGCAGCCAGTTACGAACTCATTTTCACATAAAAATACGATGCCATGAGCGATTTCCTCTGGTTGACCAAGGCGGCCGATCGGGTGTCTGGCAACTAGCCCGTCATAGAAATCTCCTAGCGCTTCCTTGTTGACCATACCAGATTCCACATATCCAGGACATACCGCGTTTACTCGAATATTTTGATCGGCATATTCTAGAGCTAGTGATTTCGTTAAAATGTTAACCGCACCTTTACTCGCATTATATGCGAAAGCACCTGCCTCACCTACATGCCCTAAAATCGACGCAGTATTAACAATCGAACCTCCACCAGTTTTCAGCATTTCACGAATGGCATATTTTGCACCAAAAAAGACACCGTTTTGGTTGATCGAAATAACTTTATTATACTCCTCGAACGTGAGCTCATGGGTTTTGGCAAGTACACCAATTCCTGCGTTGTTGACCATAATATCTACGCGACCGAAACGTTTAACGGTTTCACTGACAAGGTTTTCAACAGACTTTTCTTCAGCCGCATTCACGTAGATGAATGTCGGATTGGAACTGCCTTTGCTCAGGTCCTGTTCGACTGCTTTTCCAGCTTGTTCATTATAATCAGCGATTACAACTTTTGCACCCTTATCTAAAAAAGCTTTAACTGTCGCTAAGCCAATACCTGAAGCCCCGCCAGTAACAATTGCGACTTTATCTGTTAAATTAAACATGCTCAAGCTCCTTTCTTTATTTCAATGGTTAGTATGCTTTTGTTCCCTCTTATTATTCAATTGCTGAGAATTGGACATTAGTCTCATTGCCCAAAAAGTAGCTTCGTATGTAAAATAATAGAAGTAAGCCATTGTTGAAATAGATACGTTTTAACGAGCTAACGAAACCAGCTGAGGGGAACATGCGGAAGGCGGGACACAATGAACGAACAACAAAAAGAAGCAATAGAAGAGATGAAAACAGCCATTTACAAATGGTTTGACGAGCAGGAAGAACGAGTTGAGAGAGATGGACTGGGCAAGCGCACACCACTGCAAATAGGGATCTTTAGCTTTATTCTGCTCGATTATCGACCGGGAAGGACTACGGTTGATGGTTCGAAAGCTATGGGCAGTGCCTCAGGTAAAAAGTCGATGAAGGTCTCACCCTTTACCAAGGAGCAAATATTGCAGGAGGTTCAGCCGCTGCTGGCGGATATTATAAAGGAAAGGCTGGACAAGCTGGAAGCTTCACCGCTGATCGACTACAGGCTTACCTTTCAGGGAAGGTTCGCAACGATGGACGGGCCTGTAGAATTAACCGTGCTTGAATTGGTGTATGAGGAGAAGAAGCGGCGGCTTTTGGAGCAGATACAGCTCTATATTGAGAACAAGCTGGAGAAGGGCTCTAACGCGACAAAAAGGCTGGAAACCTTCTTTTTGTCGCGTCATCTGCTCGATCCACATTTGTTCCCAGAAATCGAAGCTGCAAAGGTTATCGCTAGTTTTGACCGAATTCAGGAGTTGAATAAAGGAGCAGTCGAGGCTCTTGCGGAGCATCGAAGAGATATGATTTGGGCTTTGACTCAGTGGGTCGAGAATGAATTTTTGCCGCAGTATTGTGTTATCACCCGTAACGACTACAGGGCAGATGAATATACGATCAAGCCGGGTGCTGTACTGGAAAACAAGGATGAGCCAAGCCAGCCTGTCGATCTTCTACTTTACTGCGCGGTCATGATTATTCGCTTCGAGCCGAACTACAGCAAATCTAAAGGGCAAACTTTTTTGCAGCTGGCGAAGCAGCTTGGCAGCGATAAAGCCGCACGCATGCTGAAGAAGGGCAGCGACAGCTTCTCGAATGACGAAGTCCATATGCGCCGTGAGCTGGTTGAATGCAAGGCTAACGATGTTTTTTCTCTCTTTACGATCCATATTCGCAAGGAAGCAGCAGCAGCGTACGAGCTGTCGATTTCGTTTATTCTTTCCTTGCTTCGCAAGGACTTCCCAAAAAGCTATAAAATCAAGCTGAAATCGAGTAGTAGAGAGTATTTGCCTATTAAGGGACTTGCCAGATCAGATACGCATCGTTTCTTTGCAAATGCGTTGGCTTATTCCGAGCTGCACCCATTATTGGAGGAATACGCACGTGAGGCAATGGTAGAGTTTGAGTGGTACGAGGATGGGGATGATGAAAAAAGTGTAATGCCGGGCAGCTATGCGGTGTTCGGGCTGGGGCTAGCGTCTGAGCGGTATTTTCCGCTTGTTGAAGATTATATGAATCTTGTGGACGATGAGCATCAGCTTGTTCATGATAAATTCACAGCTGTTTTTGCCGAAACCTATGGCATAACAGCGAGCTCGATCCCCACCTTAATCGCCTGTCTGCTCCGCTCCCACGATTCGCTGAAGCTGAAGCTTCAGACGGAGCTGGAAAGCGAGGACAAGCTGTTGCTGCTGGTGCAGCAAATAGAGACGCTTTCTGATGATGAGACCGAGCGCGTATTGTACCCGATCTGGGGTAATACTGAGAAGCTGGCCTCATTAGCGCGCAAAGCACAGCAGCCGCGCAAGGAGCTGCTGCTTCGTTTACTTAAGGCGGTCGGTATGGAGTTTCCATAATACAGGTAAAAAGTAGGTTGTTTCATCACAAGCGAGCACTATAATGGAAACAAGAACCAATATAATTGAGAAATACGTATTATTAGTTAGTGACATATGCATCAATTCAGCGAAATGGAGTGGTAAGGGAGAATGGAGAGCGAACGCGTGCTGCAACAAAATTTAGACGAAAAAAGTGAATTTCAACGATTATTTCAAATGTATCTGCTGTTTGAGGAGCAAGTGGAGCGGCCAAATGCGGAGGTCATCCGTACTGCGTTAGAAGCCCGTTGCGGGAAAACGGACACTGTTTCGGCAGCCGATGCATTGTCTTCCTTTGCGATCGAGGCCTATAAAGTAACCTATCAGGACGGGGAGATGCCTGCCCAGGTGATGATGGCGGACGTTACTCCATTTCAATCGGATACGATTACGGACCTGGAGCGTACTCAGTTCTGGACGATGCCGGATGCAGAGAACGTTTTGCAAAGATGCCGCTATAAGCTGATGATCAGCGACTTCATGGCTGCGGGACTGGACTATAAATCGCGCTGCGACTTGTTGGCGGATTGGCTTGAGACTGCTGTAAGCCTGTTTCCGAGCTGCTGCGCAATCTGGATTCCATCGAGCGGGAAGCTGATGCATACAGCTGAAATTATCGAGAATCCTTATGAAGGAGCTGCTCGCTTCTTGCAGTTTGGCTTGAATATCCGCTTCTTTACTATTCATGGGACGGATGACAGCTTGATCGACTCGCTTGGACTTTTTGCGCTCGGGCTTCCAGATGTCCAGTATCATTTTCATACATTGGACCCGAACGACGTGTCACGGCATGCATTTAGTGTCGCGGCCTACTTGTTTGAAGCGGAGGTGCCAGTAAGAGACGGCGAAACAATTGCCGGCTTGCTTGACGGGGAAATGGCACCGGACGTGCATTGGCCTTGCAGATTCGAAATGGCTTTAATCCAGCCTTCAAGAGAAGTAATGGATATCTGTCCGGGCGAATATGCAGCGGGAGAACGAGAATAAATCCCACCGATGTATGAATGGATTACGATAAGACGAAAAGGGGGAAACCAAAATGGAGACGATCAAGCGCATGGCGGAGCACATGTACTGGGCGGACGAACGCATTCTGGACGCACTCGAGGAGAGTGGGACGAAGAACAAGGACCTTTTGAAGCTGGTTCGGCACATTGCAGTCGCGGAACAAGTCTGGCTGTCCCGATTACAAGGCAAAGGCAGCACGCAATATTCGTTGTGGGAGGAAGCAGAAGACCTGTCAGAGGTTCGGATAATGTTCAAGGAAAACGCCGAGCAATATCGCGTTTATATCGAAGAGCTAGAGGAATCCAAGCTGGACGAGATAATCGACTATGCAAACCAGAGCGGAGTTCCGTTCCAGACGTCTGTCCGCGACATCCTGCTGCAGGTCCTCTTGCATGGGCAATATCACCGAGGACAGATCAACCGGGCACTTCGGGCTGAATCGGCGGAGCCCGTCCAAGTCGATTACATTACATTTGCGAGACTTTAATAGGGCCTTGACTTGGTTGAATCAGGGCCTGCTCCGTTCGAAATGCCCCTAAACGGGGCATTTCGAATTATTGGGGCGTAAAATACAATAACTATAAGCAGGTGACACGGAGTTCCCTATTAGCTCTGTTTCGGCATTTTGCTTTGATCCATGTACAGCAGATTCCAACGATGGCCGTCCAGATCGGCAAATCCTGCGCCGTACATCCAACCGTCAATTTCACTTGGCCTGCTAAAGATGCTGCCTCCGGCAAGCTCTACTTTTTGAATAAAGGCATCTACTTCTTCTCTGCTTTCAGCACCTATGGAAAATATAACTTCTGCATCTAGGGAAGTATCTGTAGCTTTTGACCCTGTAAATTTCTCAAATGCCGCCACAGGGAACAGCAAAATGGCTGTCTCGCCTATGACAAGTCTGGCTCGCTCATTTCCAACGCTCGCCGCATGGAGTCCAACTTCATTGAAAAAGGCAGTTGACCGCACTACATCTTTGACCGGCAAATTAATCCAAATCTCTTGGGACATAACTATGCCTCCTGGAATTTATTTTCAACTACCTTTACTATACTCTACTCCATGCAGCAAAAGCGAATGTTATAAAGATTGCTGTCGTGCATGCTATTTTGACTGCTTTTTCGCTAGCTTTGATTCATGAACATCATCGTTGAAATGCCTTTTTGGCGCTGTGGCGCAGGTACCTTTAACATACCGATGTCGACTAAATGTTTAAGCACGTAGCTACTCATCGTTCCGGAAGCCATGCTGTTCTGCGACCAATAACGTACATATTTATGCGCATGCTCTGGCTGGCCGTCAAGATTCAATAGATAGACAGCCTGATCTAATTTCGATGCGGCTTCTTTAATTCGTTCAGAAGGTTGCGGAAGCAACGCATGCAGACGTTCTCCAGTTTGCTTATCTTTACAATAAACAATATTGACTTCAGGGCCAGCTTCCGTGTGCAGTAAATACTGCTTGTCAAAAAGACGTCGATAGGCATCGAGGTTCGTATGGTTTTGTGGTAAATCTCCATTGATTACATGCATCAGGCTGACGTAATCTGAGCCTAGATTGTCTCTCCAACCGCCTTCCCTGCCACACCACCACGTATCGACTTGCCATGCCTTTAGTGACAGTTCATCGATATTTCGGTTCATAAAGCCGCAAACATGATATAAATTGCGATCAAAGCTAACGTCAAACTCTCTGTCGATCGTAGCATAGGCTGCGTAATGGCCGCCATCTTTGCGGCTAATCGACACCTCTTCATGCTTCACCTTATCCAGTTCAGTAAAGGCCAGATGCTTGCTTGCATAGGGGATGAGGCTCCACAGAAGCAGGTGGATATCTCCGTCCGGGATATAAACTCCAGTTCCTTTGAATGCATCATCCATCAAGAAAAAGCTCTTGAAATAATGCTCAACCGCAATCTCGGCATACTCTTCGAACAAACGGTGAAGCGCCTCACTTTTTGTTTGGGATGGATCTTCGATATACATATTGGTACGATATTTACCGCCCGGTAGTTGATCCAAAAAACCGTATTCCTCAAGCACTTCAACCTCATCTTCAGCATATACAGGCGAAATACCGAGTTCTTCGCCGATTTGCTTAACCGTAAGCGGCTTGTGATAAGCAGAATAAGCGATGTTTTGTCTGATGGCCGTCGCCAGAAAGTCGGAAGTATCTCCTTTGCTGCCCGGGGATCCACTATGCCCTAAGCTTGACATGCGGATCGGATTGATGCCAAGATTGCCAATCGATCGGATTGTATTCATCTTGTGTTTCAGCTCCTTTTTCGCTTCGAATAAGTGCCATTTGACCGTGCCGCCGGAAAGCCTCATTACAGCCGCAATTTCGCTAATTTTCATGCCGTCGTAATAGTACTTGATTACGATTTCCCGTTGCTGGTGAGATAAAAAAGCGATTTCCCTGCGCAGCGCACCAGCTGTTTCTTGACGGATGATCTCGTCGAAGTCCTCTTCCTTGGAAATCAGCTCGTTGTCATCTATCCGCAGCTGGCTGGATGCTTTCACTTTTTCATCGACATACTTCGCCCACACATAATGCGCAATCTTAAAGACGTAGCTATTCAGATCAAGAAACTCCGTCTTTTTGAGAAGCGTTTGGTAAACCTCCAGCGTAATTCTCCCCGCCAGTTCCTCGGCTTCGGCGATATTGCCCGTTCTGTTCAAAGCAAATCCGTACAATGGCTTAATGTAATCCTGAATTACACGGTCGGCTTGTTGTTTATCCATGACGTAACTCCTTCTTTTCAATGGCACTCACCTAAATACTGCAACGAAAACGAAAAAGGTTGGGCAGATAAGGAAAAAATTTTTGCTAAGAATCCACTTTTAAAACTATATATCATATTCTTGAGCCAAGGCCAGGACCCTTCTTTGAACAGTCATTCTTCAAAGCCTTCTAATACGATCTTACCGAGCATACTACCGGACAAACTTTTGCGAAATGCTTCCTTCATATTATCTGGATTAATGGGTGCCAAACGCTCCTTTAATGTTGTTCGTATTTTCCCGGAGTCCACCAAATGAGACACCTCATTAAGCAATCGGTGCTGCTCAATCATATCATCCGTCTGAAACAGCGAGCGAGTGAACATTAGTTCCCAAACATACGTCACGCTTTTTGCAAAGAAAGCGCCAAGATCAACCGGTTGTTCGAATGGCAGGATCGAGCAGATTTTACCTTGCGGCAAAATTACTTTCTTCATCTCATCCAAATGCTGATCCGGACTATTTAATACGAAAATATAATTGACGCCATGCAGGCCAAGCTTTTTAAGTTGAGGTTCTAGCGGTTGTCGATGATCGATAACATGATCCGCACCATTTTCCTTGGTCCATTCAATTGATTCTGGGCGTGATGCTGTCGCGATGACCTGTAGTCCGGCAAGCTTGGCCAGCTGAGTAGCAATCGATCCAACACCTCCGGCAGCACCAATGATCAAAATACTTTTACCTTTGTTATCGGACGGATTATTGGATATTCCCAAGCGGTCATATAAGCCTTCCCATGCTGTGATCGTTGTTAACGGTAGCGCAGCTGCTTCTGCGTAATTAAGTGTTTGCGGCTTTCTGCCGACAATTCGTTCATCGACCAAATGAAACTCGCTGAACCCGCCTGGTCGAATGTTGCTGCCAGAATAATAAACTTGATCGCCAACCTTAAACAGGTTGCAATCGGGTCCGGTCGCAACCACGACACCTGCTACGTCTCGACCTGCTATCGTTAAAGAAGAATCTTCAGGATTTTTAGCCATATGCGAGCGCCAATCCGTTGGATTGACAGATACTGCCTTCACTTCCACGAGCAGATCTCTGCCCGACGCTTGAGGTCTCTCAACTTTAACCTCTTCAAATGCTGGTACTCCATCCTTTGGTTTATAGTACCCAATCGCTTTCATCATCGCTTGCTTTGTCATTTTCTTTTCATCCTTTCATATTCATTTCAATATAAGCTTTATTACCATGGGAGCTGATTGTCCATATAGAAGAATCCGCCTGTCGGGCCGTCATTAGGCAGGGTAGCGAGTCGTACTGCTGTTTTCGCGCCCTCTTCCACCGACAGCTCTGCGTTTTCACCACCCATTTGCGTTCTGACCAGGCCAGGATGGGCTGCATTTATCTTTAAATGGGTATCCTTCCATTTTTGCGCCCAATATACGGTCAGCATGTTCAGAGCGGCTTTGGAAGCAGAGTATGCTGGTGTAGCTAATTTCTGCACCTGTTCATTCGTTTCCATAAAACCGATGGACCCTAAAGCGCTGCTTTGGTTTACGATTCTTCCAGCATCACTTTTAAGCAGTAGCGGCAGCAACGCTTCTGTGATGAAGAATGGCGCGAAGGTGTTTACTTCAAATGAGTCCCGTAAAAAACCCCCGTCATAGCCGTGAGCGCCAACCAGAATTCCAGCGTTGTTCACCAGAATATCCAATCGACCATACTCCTCATTAATAAAACTGGCCAATTCTGCAATATGAGCGGCATTCGTGACCTCCAACTGCACACCAATGGCTTGAATACCTTCGTTATGCAGCTTGCTCGCTGATTCATCTGCGGCTGCCTTCGTGCGTGCGCCAAGTAATACCGTGATCCCTTGCTGTCCAAGCTGTCTAGCGACCTCGAAACCGATTCCTTTATTTGCTCCTGTTACAAGCGCGACCTTGATTGACATAGACATGATCCTCCTTGTTATATACTTCCATCCACAATTTGAGAACGATCGTTCTAATTAAGTGAAAAAAAATTAATCACCCTTCTAAAAATTTTATCGATGTATTTGCTATTCGATGAAGCTTTTCTTTGGCTACCGAGGTTCTTGTCATTACCCTTAATCCGACCCAAACATTGTGCACGTATTCCGCCAATTCATCGGCGTCGTAATCGCTGGAGAATTCACCGTCTCGCTGGCCCCAAAGTATAATTTCCTTGAGTTGCTGTTCTGCTACTGTAAACATCTTAGTGAATTTCAAATCAACGTCAGCATCGCGCGCCGCCAGCTCCACTGCTGAATTTACCATCAAACAGCCGGGGGGTGAGTCTGCTTGCCCATCAATCATGAAGTTAAAAATAAACAGCAGCGCTTCCTTCGCTGTTTTGGAACGTTTCACTCCAGCTGCAAGAGCGGCGTTGATTTTCTCATTAAAGCGATCCATTGCTTTTAAATACAATGTATGTTTATCGCCAAATGTGTCATACAAACTTCTTCGATGAATTCCCATGAACTCGACCAGATCGGTCATGGATGTCTTCTCGTAGCCTTGTTCCCAGAAAAGTCTCATCGCTTTATCTAGAACTGCGTTCTCATCAAACTCCTTGCTTCTCGCCATGCTATTTCCCTCCTGTAGTTCAATATAGCATATTGAGAACGATCAGTAAAGAATAAGGAACGGGTTAAACAAAATATATTGACTTCTTCATATAAGGGAGGGCCGATGATTTTGCGAGCGTTCATTCGTCTAATAGAATAGCAAGCAAATTTTAAAGCGAATGGAGAATGAGCAATGAGAGATCGAGTATTTATTTGGGTGGAAATTCCTGTATCGGACATGGGGCGAGCGAAAGCATTTTATGAGCATATTTTAGCAATGGAGATGCAATCGATGCAGATGGGGGATGAGGAGTACGCTTTTTTCCCGGCTAAGGAGGAGCAGAACGGAGGACTTTTGGTCAAGGGGCCAAATCATACACCTTCTCCAGATGGAGTTACGGTCTATATCGACGGAAGGCCTGATCTGGATATTATTCTTTCGAAGGTTTCTGAAGCGGGTGGTCAAGTGGTTATGGCTAAAACCTACTTAGGCGATCACGCTGGGTATGTAGGCATGTTTATAGACAGCGAAGGGAACCGCATCGGCCTTCAGCATTTATAAAACAATCAATTTGATTTGTTTCAAGCGATCGAATAAATACAATTATCACTGAAGCCCGAGCAAAAAAGTCCCGAATGCATTACGAAATGTAAGCATTCGGGTTTTTTAAGCTTTAAATAGAAAAAGGACACGTTTTTTCTTTACATTGATGGTAAGTCTAGGCATAATTCGTATTATTAATCAATGTATAGGCAGGATCATCAAAAAGCTAATAGGGGGAAGCTTGATGCAAAGGCGAGTAACGGCTATGTTTTTGTGGATCAATTATTTTTTGTTAGGGCTAAGCTTTATATTTTATATTATTCTGTTGCGTGCACCTCACGCATTTTTGGCTGGAGCTGCTGTCGGACTTATTGTATACGGCGGATGTTACGGATTGATCAGAATTGGATGTATAAGGTTTGTAAGGGGATTGCTGCTTGCAGTGTTTTTTTCCATAATTGCTTTTGTATTGTACGCAGCATGGTATGTTTTGCAAAAGCTTTTACTGTAACGATACCAAAATAAATATGGCGGGGGGCACTTGTACAAAGGAAAAAGCCCCATTAAAATAGATTTGTTATAGTAATGCGGAACGAAATCGGAACATTATTGGCTTTATCTCGAAATAATGGATGAGTTTGCGCTGCATGAGAAATATTATAGGCAGGTGAACCTCGATAAGCTGAGCGATTTACGAAAAATACCGAATTATCGGGATAAAAAAATGAACTCCTTCGACCACTTTTAACGTATAACCTTTGGCAGTAAAGAAAAGATTATCTACATAATGCTGCAAGCCTAGTATCGCACTAATTAATGAGGTGAGAATTCAAGATGGATTCAATTTGGTTGGAGTACGCATGGGCGTTACTGATTCTTATCGGTTTGGAAGGTTTGCTGTCTGCGGATAATGCGCTTGTGTTGGCGGTCATCGCAAAGCACTTGCCGGATGATCAGAAGAAGAGAGCCATTAACTACGGGATTATTATGGCTTTTGTTTTTCGCTTTGCCGCGCTGTTTGCAATCTCATTTATTGCAAATGTATGGCAAATTCAGGCGATTGGAGCGGCTTACCTGCTTTATCTCGGGATAAACCATATCGTAAAAGCTCGTTTCGGTAAGAAAAATGAGAAAAATCAAGAGGAAACGAAAAAGGAAGCTGCAGGGAAAGGGTTCTGGCCAACTGTTGGGAAAATCGCGATTGCGGACCTTGCCTTTGCGATTGATTCCATTCTTGCAGCAGTAGCCTTGGCGCTTGGTCTGCCGGATTCGCCGCTTGGCAATTTTGGCGGAATGGACGGAGGCAAATTCCTCGTTGTTCTAATTGGAGGCATCGCCGGTCTTGTGCTAATCAAATTCGCGGCTACTTGGTTCGTTAAGCTGCTTTCACAGCGTCCTGCTCTTGAGACGACTGCTTATGCAATCGTAGCGTGGGTCGGCGTAAAGCTGGCCGTCATTACATTGGCTCACGAAGACATCGGTGTGCTGGAGCATCATTTTCCACATAGCACAGCCTGGACACTAATATTCTATGGGGTACTGGTTGCGATTGCTCTGCTTGGCTGGTTCGCGCCATCGAATAAAAAACAGGTTGAAAAGACCTGAAATATATCTGGCTAAAACAGCTCTTGCCTCAGACGGCGAGGGCTGTTTTACATAAGTGGCTGTGAAATCATAAAATGATGTGAATTTAACAGGATTAATAGATTTACTTTCGAATCATTTGTATTCTAATCCAGGTGTATTTTTACGTGATACGGGAAAGACCTTTAACAGATAGAAATGTAAAGTTGAAACAGCAGCCCTGGTTCTCAATAGATGAGAACCGGGGCTGCTGTTTTTTTATAGAAGTATCGCTTAGTTATATATCGCTCTTGAGTAGTACATCTTATATTTCGTGTTAATAAACATTACATAAAATACTAGTAAAATTCAGTTAATTAAAATTTATGTTAGCGAATCACAAAATTTATCATTATTCATGTGAATTAATCTACTAAAAATTTAAAGACTATTGACCAATTTGATAGATTGGTATTATATTTCATTACATTAATTTATAGTATATAAGTTTCTATGCATAATATGAAGGAGCTGAGCCATTTTGATTAATCTAAAGGATGCATTTAAGTCTACCACGCGCAATGTCACCTCTTCTTCCTCTCCCTCTGAACGATCACACACAAAATTAAACTGGAGCAAAAAGAAAGCACTAGCTGCAACGCTGGCATTATCAGTTGTAATGACCGGAGTGCTTCCGTTTCAGTCTGCCAATGCGTTAACCAATCTCACCTCTGAAAGCGGAACAGTATGGGAGTTTCACGACTCCTTTGCTCCGAATCTGGATACAGGCAGCTTGCGCAGAATTGTATCAACGCAAGCACAAGGTTTCGGTAATATTTTTGTCCAGGTATCCTCTACCCCAGAACCAATAATGAATGGGCAAATGATGCGAGGCTTTGGCCTGGAATTTGATAATGTGAATTCCTTTAATACAACGCAATCTGTAAATTTAGGCGAAGTACTCATTACACGTAATATTTATTTCGATAGTACGCATAACAAAACGAGATTTTTTGATAGCTTCACCAACACAACCGGCGCTGCTGTAACGGTAGACGTATCATTTGGCGGCTCTTTAGGCTATGGTACAGGAGAATATGCAAGCCAAGTCAAGGCCACCTCCTCAGAGGATTTAACGATTACACCCGAGGATTCCTGGGTGCTGATAGGCAATAACCGAGAGGGTGATTTGCCTGTAGGAATTGTTTTAGGCTCATCTGCTCCATTTGAAGGCGCCCTAACCGGTACCGGCAACCAGCAAAAAAATCCGTTCACGACGCCTTTAGCGACTTCCGGCAATGATGCAAACTTTTATGGCTTCATTCACAGCTTGACGATTGAGCCGGGTGAAACGAAATCGCTTGCTCGCTATGTCCTTGTTGGGCAAACAGGTGAAGCAGGAGTAGCCAGCACCGTTACTGCTCTGGGTGAATTAACGACTCAGCCAGATGTAACCAATTTGAGCGAGGCGCAAATTTGTACGATCAGCAACTGGGATTTGTCTGCCATTGCAGGCGTGGATGTGGACGCATGTGAAGCAGTAACACGTCTTGATATTCCGGCAGCACCTGCATTGCCTAAACTTGTAACCTCTTCTCCATATGATGTGATCAATAAATCGATTGCTGAAATGCAAGCAGATATGGAGAAGGGCATTACGACCTCTGAACAAATTACACGTGCTTATTTAGATCGAATTACAGCCTATGATTTAGGGCAATTAGGCTTTCATTCCTTTCTCCATGTGTCCGAATCTGCCATCGAGCAAGCTAAAGCAGCCGATCTCGCTCGTCGAGAAGGCCGTACTGGCGAGCTGCTAGGCATCCCAATTGCCATTAAAGATATTTATGACACGAAGGACATGCCAACGACTGGCGGCAGTAGAGCTCTTGAAGGCTGGCAGCCCAAATCCGATGCTTACCAAGTAGAGAAGCTGAGAGAAGCCGGCGCAGTTATTATTGGCAAGGTCAACACGTCTGAGTTTGCGAATAGCGGAAGCTTCAGTGAAAGCGGATGGATGCAAACATGGAATGCGCTATATCCGTCTAAAACATCATTTGGTTCAAGCGGCGGATCTGCAGTATCTGTTTCGGCAAACTTTGCAGCAGCGGCTATGGGTTCGCAAACAGGGGTATCTCTTTATGCACCAAGCGTAGGAGCGAGCCTTACAACGTTCCGCGGCACAGATGGCATGGCTAGTACACGCGGCGTCATGCCTTTAACATGGGGACAAGACTATGCGGGCCCAATCGCCCGTACTGTAACTGACCTGGCCTATCTATTAAATGCAACTACCGGCACTGATCCGCTTGATATGCTAACAGTCGATGCAGATGCGAAACGTCCTGCTGATTGGACCGAGGCGCTACAGCTTGATGCCCTGCAAGGCAAGCGAATTGGTTATATTCCTTCTTCCTTTGTATCTTCATTTGCTGATGACGGTACAGGACAAGCTGTAATGGATAAATTCTCTGAGCTAGAGGCTGCTGGAGCAACTATGGTCGAAATGAGCGCCCCGCCAAGTGCGCCTCAGCGACCTAGCGGTATAAATGGTTCAACGGAAGGCTGGGCTCGTTATATTGAGCTACATGATGATTTCCCTTATGAAAATGGCGATCGGCTTCTGGCTTCTGATAAGGTACTTTCATATAACCAAAGAAACTACACTGAGCGTCCACGCATGACGGAAAGCGAGGTACAAGCCTATATTGAATACAGAACAGCATACAAAGAGGTGATTAAGCAATGGATGGACGAGTATGACGTAGATAGCGTCGTCTATGCTGGCTTCATAAGCGATGTGTACAATAATGATGGCGCAACAAGCCAACTAAGCTCTGATCGTGCGACTGGCGTCTTGACCTCTAATGTAGGATTGCCAACTGTAGTTGTTCCTGTCGGTGTTAGTCCAAGCGGCTATTCAATCGCTATGCAGCTAGTAGGGCGAGCATGGGATGATGCCAATATTTTAGGCATGGGGTATGCGCTAGAACAACAAACAAAGGCAAGATTGCTTACACAATTTGCGCCTGCACTAACCTATGTAGACGGTTCTGCGCCTACTAATCCGGGCGGCGGCAATGGAGGCGGCACGACACCTCCACCAAGCGGCGGCAACAATGGAGGCGGTTCTACACCACCGCCAAGTGGCGGCGATAACAATGGTGGACCTACCACTCCACCGGGGGACGATGCAACGGAAACACCTCAAGATGAGCAGGACCCAACAGAAGAGATTAGCTTTACCGATACAGAAGGACACTGGGCTAAAGCCAACATTGATCTGCTGATCTCAAAAGGCTTATTAAGCGGCTATCCAGATGGAAGCTTCCGTCCAGACCATAGCCTGACTCGTGCAGAATCGATTAAAGTGATTGCAACCTATCTGGGCTTGGAGGGCCAGGCAAGCAGCTTTACTGATGTTCCTGCAAGCCACTGGGCAAGCTCATATATCGGCGCGGCTTTCCAATCCGGTTTAATGCAAGGCTATAGCGACGGCTCATTCCGACCAAACGATATGATTAGCCGTGCAGAGCTGGCTGCTCTCATGACTAGAGCATTTAAATTGGAGGGGAATGGCGCAGCTTCCTTCAAAGATGTAAGTACAAGCGCATGGTCATATGCGTATATTGATGCACTGGCTGCGCATGAAATTGTAACAGGCTATGCGGATGGAACGTTCAAGCCTAACCAAGCAATTACTAGGGCAGAGTTTGCTACAATTATGACTCGACTGCTGCAAGCTTTGCAATAGGATGCATTCGATGTTACAGCTATTAGCTTAAGTCATACGAAGGGTGTACAGGTGGTCAGCGAAAACTGACAATCTCTACACCCTTCTTCTTGCTTGCCGCCGCTCAATTTTTATTGTCCTGCGCGCGGCCGACAAAGCTCGCGCAGATGCGAGCTGATGATCCGCTCAATCGTTTCAGGTGTATACTGCTCCGGGCGAAGCAATGCAAGGATGTTCAAGCCTTCGACGACTGCGGCTAATCTAAGCTTTTCAAGCTCGATATCTATTGACGGGAGAAGCAGCTCCGCATCAGCGAGCAGGCCGAGAACCGTTTTAGTCAGGTGGTGAAGTCCGTCCGTAAGCTCGTTCATTTTTGCCTGCAGGGCTGAGCTTGTGAGCGAACGAATGGCAAATACCCACCAGACGCTGATTGCCGTTCGTTTTTCCGAATTCATAGGCAGCAGCTCTAACAGCACTTCCTTTGCGGCTTTCAACGGGATATGGCTAATTTCCAGTCCTTCTGCATTCTGTGCTGCTCTTGTCAGGTAGTAATCCACGATAAACAGCAGCAGCTCATCCTGCGTCGAAAAATAATGGCGCAACGCGCCCGGCGACAATTTTGCTGCAGCGGCAACGGCACGAATAGAAGCATGCTCAATCCCTTTTGTTTCGATAATATGCCAAGCCGATTCGGCAATCAGTCTCCTTTTTTGTTCGTGGTCCACGATTTTAGGCAAGGTACACACCTCTTGTTTTATTTAGTACACTGTATTAAAATAAATAGCACAGTGTGTTATTTTGATTTTTATATTGTTATAACGTATCGTGGCTGCCACGTCAATGGCGCTGCATCTTATTGCGACAACGGGAGGGATTTTCGTGCAAAGCTACTCCGATGGATTTCGCTTTCATGCGACCTGTTACATTTGCAAAAACGAGTTTATAGTGTTCGAAGGAACTCAGGCATACGACTATGTAAAGCGGGACCGGCAAGGCATGCATTGCTGCGAGGATTGCAAGTATAGAATTGAGCTTGAAGCACGCCTGCAGCTCGGTCGACGCTTGCTGACTTAAAAAAGCTATTGTAAAAATTCATGCTCGTAAATCGCCTTTACCCTATCCAGTACATGCTGTGCCTGATTCTGAAACTTTAATTCCGCAACCTGACCCTTTAATAAAAATACGCCGCTCTTAGTTCGCTGTTTTCCAAGAGCACCTTCATACAGCAGACTCGCCCCTTTAGTTGGCGGGGGGAAGAACAGCTTCATCAATGGCTTGACCAATAAAGGCAGACCGGAATTTTTCCCTTTTCTTAGCGTATTGTTGCCGCCTGGATCTACACTGCGGATTTTGATGTCATCCTTGGCAAGCTGCGGTGCGATGGCCTGAGACCATAGCGACAGCGCCAGCTTGGAGGTGGCATACGGGCCAATCAGCTTGCGGAACGTTTTAGGCCGCTCCAAAATTTCAATGCTCAATTCCTTCGTAAATTTGATGGCTGAGGTTGAGGTGTTAATTACCGTTTTTAAGCTGCCGTTTTTAAGGAGCTCCTTTAATTCCATCAATACAATATACGGCACTACCGTCATTACCTCGTAATGCTTCTCTCGCCCTTGCTTTGAATAACTTAGCTCTGGAAAGCTGCCGCCAGCGTTGTTAAACAAAATATCAATCTGATGCTCGTTGGATTTGATCTGCTGCAGCGCTCTTCTCAAGCCCCCGTAATCCGCGAGGTCGGTCACTTTATAAATGCGCAGCTGACTGCTTTTGCGCGCTTTTTCGATGCTTGCATCGTCTGCCGGAAACTCCGAACGATTCAAAGCAACTACCTGCCAGCCTTCCGCCAGCAGTTTCCGTGCTAACTCCAGGCCGATCCCGGCGTTTGCACCAGTAATTAATGCGGTATATTTAGGTTGTGATCTGTTCATTGTCTCTCACTCCTTCTGAAACAGGGATATTTCCCTGGATGCGCTCATTGTAAAACTTGGAGTCGACTCCAAGTCAAGGAGTGGAGAATGAGGCTTGGCTTATTGGAGAACAGTTTGACTTGGAGCCAGCTCCAAGATGTATAATGCATAATAAAATATGTTTGGGGGGACGAGAATGAAGGCGGAGCAAACCTTTACGATCAAGCAAGCAGCAGAGCAAAGCGGCATTTCCGAGGACACGATTCGTTACTATGAAAAGATCGCGTTGCTGCCCCGAGCGGAGCGCAAGGAAAACGGCCATCGCATTTATCGACAGGAGGACATCCAAACACTCCAATTGATTTCCTGCCTGAAAAAGACGGGGATGCCGCTGGAGGAAATGCGGCCGTTTTTGACGGTTACCGCCGATGCTGATCCCGCAGAATATCCTGAATTGGTGGAGCGTCTAAAGAAGCACCGGGAAAATATCGTCAGCCAAATTGACTCGCTGCAGCAGGTCGTTGACTTTATCGATATGAAGCTGGAAGCGGGAAGGTACCGTCGTCCGGATGATTCGTGCAGCACGAAGAAAGAGTCGCAAGAAAAGCCGCCTGCCTCGACTGCGCAGAACAATTATTTTTAAGCAGGCGGTTTGCGGGATGGATTACAAATCAAGCACGGGCACTGGCCCGTCCAGCCAGTTCAATTGGCTATCCACCATGAATTGAACCGTCCAATGATGCTCCGCAGCGTACCAGTTATGGAATTCTACTATGCTCTTGTACAGCTTCTCAACGGCTTCCGGCGTTCGTTTCTCAAGTACCAGATCGATGTCGGTCATTAAGTCTTTCGGCTTGCTCGGAACCTCCTGCAAAGCCTTCAGGAACCACTTGTAGGATGGGAACAGTATTTCATTGTATGCCAATATCAGCCTTCCTGCGAAAAATAGATACTGGGTTAGACTATGGTCAATCAATAAACGATTGTCGCGTTTCAACCCTTCGTAGTAGTACCATTTCCAGGTTTCAAATTGAGCATAGAACTTTTGCATGTTCTCCTCTTTTTTATCTACCGGATATTTTGCTGCGGCAGTGACTAACTGCTGCAGCCCGTCAATGTTGGAGTAGGTAAGAAATGCATCCTGAAAAGCAAATTTCGCCGGCTCACTCCCGAACTCTGCAACTTGCTTAATGAAGGAGGGCGATATAATTTTGCCATCCACATACCCACCCTCATAAGCGCAGGCTTCCGTTTCAAAGTAGCCCAAATTATAGGTTGATCGGGAGCGTGCATAGTCCTCGTCGGAGTAGACGATCATAATATCGATGTCTGACGATTCATTGGCGAAGCCATGCGCCACAGAACCTCCAATAATAACTCCTTGAACTTCTGGTCTGATCTTCAACTTGTCGGTAATAGCGTTAATGGCAATTTGATGATGTGGATACATTTGACCAACTCCATAAATGGATTTCAATTCGTTCCTTAATTTATTTTCCTTCGATTGCTTTAACAGTTTCCCCTTCAATGAATTCAGGCTGATAGATGGTGCTTGCAGGCAGATCCTTTTTGCCCTGCAGCCGCTTAATGATCCAGTCCGCTGCATCGCGACCCATCTGTTCTTGCGGGTGTGTAAGAGTAGTTAGCTTAATGTTCGCGTTTTTGGCGATATACGAATTGTCCTGACCGATGATCGACAGCTGCTCAGGTACCGAGATTCCCAGCTTCCTGCATACCTGCACGACCTCTAGGCCAACCTCGTCGTTGTAGCATACTAATGCGGTTAATCCGTCAAGATGATCACTAAGATATGCTTCCAGGTTAACGGACAAATCAGGCTTCGTCGCGGTATCGAACGAAAGCACATGCTCTGGCTGGAACTTTAATCTGGCTTCCCCAAGTGCTTTGATGAATCCTTTCATGCGATACTTCCCTTGCAAATCATCCATTTTTGCGATAATTCCGATCTGAGTATGTCCTTTCGCGATTAGCTCACTCGTTGCCAAATAGCTGGACTGCACATCATCGAGACAGAAGAATGGAACCTCCAGCTCCTCGTAATAGGCATTGATCATGACGAACGGGACATCCTGCTCTTGAAACGCTAAATAGTACGCAATATTGGGATTGTAAACATTGCTTCTGGTAGGCTCGACTATCATTCCATCCAAGCCGTAGGACAGCATCATTTCCAGCGCCTTCTTTTCTTGTACGACATCATTATTGGTGCTTGCCAGCAGCAAGGAATAGTTGTCTTCGTTTAACCGACTTTCAATGCCGCGAATGATCGAAGGGAAGATATAGTCGGAAATATAGGTCGTGATCACGCCGATCGTTTTATTCGTTGTTTTTCCAGTCGATCTGCTTCTGTACTGGCTGCTGACGTACGTGCCGGAGCCCTTCTCGCTTCTTAAAAACCCCTCATTCGATAGCTCCAGAATCGCTTTGCGAACGGTTTGACGGCTTACATTGTAAATTTCCTGCAGCGCAAACTCCGATGGAATCTGCTCGCCTGCCTTATACGCTCCCGATAAAATATTGCTTTTTATTTCATCAATGATGACCTGGTATTTTGGCTTCACATCGTCCACTTCTTTCATCATGTTCATAAAGTTGTACGTATATATTCTAGCATTAATTTCAAAATTTGAAAAACATAGCGTCAATTATTGTCGAAAGCAGCAAGTTGTACGGTACGTTTAACCGTAAGGGAGCCCGGGTTTCAAGCTAAATTGCAGCAATTATATATGTAAGTATAACTACTATATGATATTGACAAATGTACGTACAAAAAATTATACTGAAATTGTTATGAAGGGAAGCGCCTTCTTTAGATGAAAATGATAGGTTTCCGAGT
The DNA here is from genome assembly GCF_018403185.1 of Paenibacillus montaniterrae. Classification (GTDB taxonomy): domain Bacteria; phylum Bacillota; class Bacilli; order Paenibacillales; family Paenibacillaceae; genus Pristimantibacillus; species Pristimantibacillus montaniterrae. The sequence continues at coordinate 180,466 of NZ_BOSE01000008.1, read as the reverse complement.
TAAAACAGCGAACAGAAAGGGGACATGTATCATTATGAATCATACTGACTTGAAAGATGCGATAACTAGAGGAGAAACATCGCTAGGCATCGAGTTTGGATCTACGCGGATTAAGGCAGTGCTGATTGATCGTCATTTCAATACGATTGCATCTGGAAGCTTCGAATGGGAAAACCAATTGAAGGATGGATATTGGACCTACGATCAGGAGACGATTATAGCCGGCCTTCAAGCTGCTTATCGAGAAATGAAGCAGGAAGTGGAAAGCAAATACGGTGTCATCCTCCGCACAATCGGCTCGATCGGATTCTCTGCGATGATGCACGGATATATGGCTTTTGACAGCCAGGGTAAATTGCTGGTGCCATTCCGCACCTGGCGCAATGCGACGACTGGTGCAGCAGCAAGGAAATTAACGGACTTATTTCAATTCAATATACCGGAGCGCTGGAGCATCGCTCATTTGTATCAGGCAATTTTGAATGAAGAGGAGCATGTGCCGCGCATCGATTATGTGACCACGCTAGCCGGATACATCCATTGGCTATTGACCGGCAATAAAGCGATTGGCATCGGAGATGCATCCGGCATATTCCCGATTGATGAAACGACGCATAACTACCATCCTGCGATGGTCAAGCAATTCGACGAGCTGATTGCCGAGAAAGGCTACCCGTGGAAGCTTGAGGAGCTTCTTCCTAAAGTATATCTTTCCGGCCAGCATGCCGGCGAGCTGACGGAAGCGGGAGCTGGTATATTGGACCCGCAGCAGGATCTTGCTGCTGGCATTCCGCTCTGCCCGCCTGAAGGTGATGCGGGTACGGGCATGGTGGCGACGAACAGCGTCAGAAAGCGCACGGGCAACATCTCCGTCGGGACTTCTGTTTTTGCGATGATTGTATTGGAGAAGGAATTGTCCAAGGTGTATCCAGAGATCGACATGGTTACAACTCCAAGCGGCAGTCCAGTCGCTATGGTGCATGCGAACAACTGCTCAAGCGACCTTAACGCATGGATGGATTTATTCCGTGAGTTTTCCGAGGCAATGGGCTTAGGAGCCGATTCTGGCAAGCTGTTCAGCGTACTGTTGAACAAGGCGCTTGAGGCCGATCCTGATGGCGGAGGACTGCTGAGCTACGGTTATTTGTCGGGCGAGAATATTACGGGACTTGAGCAAGGCCGTCCGTTGTTCGTTCGCTCACCTGAAAGCAGATTTAACCTTGCCAACTTTATGCGGACGCATCTGTTCACAGCATTCGGCGCGCTGAAGATCGGGATGGACATCTTGACCGAGAATGAGCATGTGGCGATTGATAGCATACTAGCTCACGGGGGACTGTTCAAAACGCCAGTTGTCGGACAGAAAATGCTGGCTGCTGCGCTGAACGTGCCTGTGTCGGTGATGACTACAGCCGGAGAAGGCGGAGCATGGGGAATGGCGCTGCTCGCATCTTATATGATCAACAAGGATCAAGCAGAAAGCCTGGACGATTTCCTTGCGCAGAAGGTATTCCAGGATGTTGCGGGTGAAGAAATTACCCCGGATCCAGTAGATGTTAACGGCTTTGAAGCATTTATTGAACGGTATCGGGCAGGGCTGGCCATTGAACAGGCTGCTGTAGACCATTTGCTTGAGAACGGGAGGGCTTAACAATGTTGGAACAACTGAAGGAAGAAGTTTATGAAGCGAATCTGGAGCTGCCAAAGCACGGACTTGTTAAATTCACATGGGGCAATGCAAGCGGCATCGATCGGGACAGCGGACTTTTCGTGATTAAACCGAGCGGTGTAAGCTATGAGACGATGAAGCCAAGCGATATGGTAGTAGTCGATCTCGATGGCAATGTTGTAGAGGGAGATTTGCGACCGTCCTCCGACACGGCAACGCATGCTGTACTGTACAAGCATTATCCAGAGATTGGCGGCATCGTGCATACGCACTCGACCTGGGCAACGATCTGGGCGCAAGCAGGACTTGATGTTCCGGTAATGGGAACGACGCATGCTGATACCTTCTATGGTGCTGTTCCATGCGCTCGCTTTCTTACCCAGGAGGAGATCGACCGGGGGTATGAGGTCGAAACAGGGCATGTCATCATTGAAACGTTCGAGAAACGAGGTCTTGATGTGATGGCGATTCCGGCAGTTCTGCTGCAGGGACATGCGCCTTTCACATGGGGAAAAGATGTGAAGTCAGCGGTCGTTAACAGCGTTGTGCTGGAAGAGGTATGCAAAATGAATTTGTATGCGCGTCAGCTAAACCATTTTGCCAAAGAACTGCCGCAGGGCATTCTGGATAAACATTATCTTCGCAAGCACGGAAAAGATGCTTATTACGGGCAAAAGTAATTGTCATCAACCCATATCCATTCAAAATGAGGAGGATTCATATGTCAACAGCTACTAAACAGTTTTGGTTCGTTGTAGGTTCGCAGCATTTGTACGGGGAAGAAGCGCTAGCAGAAGTAAAGGCTCACGCACAGACGATGACGGATGCCTTGAATAACAGCGGTGTGCTGCCATATCCGCTTGTTCTTCAGGATTTGGCTGTCAGCGCGGATAAAATTACGAGCATTATGAAAGAGGTCAACTATCGCGACGAGGTAGCAGGCGTCATCACTTGGATGCACACATTCTCTCCTGCGAAAATGTGGATTCGCGGCACTAAATTGCTGCAGAAGCCGTTGCTGCACCTGGCTACTCAATACAATGAAAGCATTCCTTGGGCAACGATTGACATGGATTTCATGAATTTGAATCAGGCCGCTCACGGTGACCGCGAATACGGCTTCATTAATGCTCGCTTGAACAAACAAAACAAAATCGTGGTAGGCTACTGGGAGCGCCCAGAGGTACAGCAGCAAATTGCGGATTGGATGGACGTTGCGGTTGCTTACAATGAAAGCTTCAATATTAAAGTAGCGCGCTTTGGCGACAATATGCGCAATGTTGGCGTAACCGAAGGCGATAAGGTTGAAGCGCAAATTCAATTTGGCTGGACCGTTGATTATTACGGCATTGGCGATCTTGTACAATATGTGAATGCTGTTACAGAGCAGGAAATCGATCAGTTGATGGCCCAGTATGCGGAGCTTTACGATTTCGAATACGGCGCGAACAGCAAGGAAGCTTGGGAAGCCAGCGTCAGAATTCAAGCTAGCTATGAAATTGCGCTAAAACGTTTCCTGGATGAGAAGGGCTATAATGCCTTCACGACAAACTTTGAAGATTTGCATGGCATGAAGCAGCTTCCGGGCCTTGCTGTACAGCGTCTAATGGCACAAGGCTACGGCTTTGCAGGCGAAGGCGACTGGAAAACAGCGGCGCTTGATCGCTTGCTGAAGGTGATGAGCCGCAATCAAAACACTGGCTTTATGGAGGATTACACCTACGAAATGGCGGCTGGTCAGGAAGCGATTCTGCAATCTCATATGCTTGAGGTAGATCCGTCCCTGGCAAGCAATAAGCCGAAAATTGTTGTATCTCCGCTTGGCATTGGTGATCGTGAAGATCCGGCGCGTCTTGTGTTCGACGGCAAAGCTGGCGAAGGTGTAGTTGTATCGATGGCTGACTTCGGCACTCATTACAAATTACTTATTAACGAGGTCTCTGCGTTTGAGCCAACCGTTCCGGCTCCTAAGCTTCCTGTTGCACGCGTGCTTTGGAAAGTGAAGCCGAACTTCCAGGATGGAGTGAAAGCCTGGATCGAGAATGGCGGCGGTCACCATACGGTCGTTTCCTTGAACTTGACAACAGACCAAATCGTGACGTACGCGAAGCTCGTTAACCTGGAATATGTCGTTATTAAATAATACTCGCTGATAGTTTGTCAGCAATATATGAGCCTTAAAGAGGGTGTGAGCTCGATCTTTGATCGAATTTACACCCTCTACTTTTTTAACTTCAGTCGTAAATATGGAGTCTGCATCATATCCATAAAATGTGACATTTTATGATTGCCTTATGTAAGAGCAAGTTTCTTGGAACAGCTTGATGTCAATTGGGGCGAGTGAAAATGAACGCTTTAGCCGCATCGCAGTTCCGAGAGCTATTTTGATGTAAGGGAGAATGGGATATGACGACAGAAAACGATGATTCGCAGGCTCTACAGGATAGCGGCCCTACTGGTCCGACGGGCCCAACAGGACCAAGAGGCTTAAATGGACAAAATGGCTTTAATGGCGAGCCGGGAGCAACCGGCCCAACAGGATCAGCAGGAGCAACGGGCTCAACAGGATCAGCAGGAGCAACTGGTCCAACAGGCCCGGCAGGAGCAACTGGTCCTTCAGGAAGTGGTTCGGTGGGCCCGACAGGAGATACGGGTCCAACGGGCCCAACGGGAGAAACAGGCCCGACAGGAGATACGGGCCCGGCAGGTCCAACAGGGGATACGGGACAAACTGGTGCGACAGGTCCGCAGGGTGCTACTGGTCCAACGGGTACATTTGGAATGGGAACCTATTATGAAACTACTGGACAAACCTGGGGATCGAATATCGAGGACATCGTCATTTCGAGTCAAATTTTAAATCTATCTCCAGGTAGCTACAGGTATGAAATGTTCAGTAATGTGACGATAACAGGCAATGGAAATCAGTACAGTGGATATTTCAGCGTATATAACTCAACCACATATATCAACTCCTATTTTGCTTCAATACCTAATTACACCAATCCAGTTACGATTCCTTTCTATTTTACGAGCTATTATAGTACACAATCTGCAACCCAAATCAAAGTTAGTCTTAGTTTGTACTGGGATAATAATGCGTATGGTGCTGTGACTGCCATGGATATCGAAAATGTTCTGATAGTTGTGACTCCGATTAATTTTGTTCCTGCATCATCATAAAGGCACTCGTCGTCGCTTGCAGTTGGTATAGCTCTTCACTCGATTACATTTGGGTGGAGAGCTTTTTCATTGCTTGTGCTTGAACATTAAATTAATGTAAAGTGTGGGCAGATGAATTGACAATGTCGGGAATTTATTTTATTTTTAATTGACTGGTTATTCAATCAAAAGGAGCTGCGCGCTAATGCCAAGGTCTAGGGAGCAAAATTTAGAAATCCGGAATCAAAGAAGCGAGGATATTTTACATGCTGCCTTAAATGTGTTTTCAAGACGGGGAATGGTGGCGACAAAGATAAGTGATATTGCCAAGGAAGCTCATTTAAGCCACGGACTCGTCTATCATTATTTTGCATCGAAGGAAGAAATATTTACGCGTTTAGTTCGCAGAGCGGCAGACAGCTCGGTGCAAATTATAGAACAGTCGCAGCTGCAAGCCGGAACGCCACTTGCAAAAATTAAATGGATGACAGAGCAAATTTTCCAAAGCTTTTCTGAAGGGCAGTATATCTTATTGTTTTTAATTATGATTCAAGCTAGCACCTCTGATGCTGTGCCAGACGAAGTGAAGCAGCTGCTAAGCTCACCGGAGTTCAAATCACCCGTAAGCTGTCTCGTTCCTCTAATTGTGGAAGGACAGCAACGCCAGGAAATTATTCAACAGGACCCGGTTCAATTAGCGGTTGCTTATTATGCCTTCATTCAAGGTCTTGCCATTAATAAATTGCAATGGCCTCAAGCTCCGGTGCCAGATGCAGAGCTGATAATAAAAATGTTCAAATAATGATCAGGGAAGAGGAATGGGATGAGGATACAAACTCGAGATAAAGCATTTTGGAGCGTGCTCGCTTCGCCATTTGTCATTATAGGGCTAGGCTTTTTAACCGCTACAGCCTTTAACGCTTTGATTGAAGGCTGGGCTTGGGTGCCGCTTGCAATCGTATACTGGAGCTCGATGGGCTATTGTATTTGGAGGTTTAAGGGTGACAAGCCTCTAGCTCATTGGTTGAAAAAATCAAGGAAAGCCCCTGTGTGGATAACGATCACATTGCTGCTTGGCATGTTTCCTTTAACGATTCTAGTGATGAACTATCATTTGTTTGACTCCGTTTGGTTAGTAGTATTTTGGCTTTTATTCGCACTCATTAATCCCTTGCTTGAGGAGTATTACTGGCGCGGCATTTTATTGGATAGGCTGCTCCTTAAATTTCCTCAATGGGCTGCTGTTTTGTTTACAACAATACTTTTTATGATCAGCCATCCGCTAATGTGGGGCGTTTTTTCAGCAGCCAACAGATCCTATCATTTGTATATCTTTTTATTTGTGGCGGGGATCGTCTGGGCAATCACTTATTTAAAAACGAAAAGCTTGCGTTATGTTGTGCTGTCGCATTTTATTGTCGATATCGGCAATTTGACGGTTTTAACGTTTTTGAATATTTACGTGCCGCCTGCAATGTAGCAAAGCTTGCGCTGGATCAAAAAAGAAATGGTTGCAATTGTCAAGCTCATTCACTAAAATGTAAGTATCCACTTGCATGCAAAGGATGAAGACAATGGATGATACCAGGAAAAAAATAATCGAGGCGACTGTCTCTTTATTTGTTTCAAAAGGCTTTAAAGGTACAACGACAAAAGAGATCGCAATTGCATCAGGAGTTAATGAAGTAACGATCTTTAGACATTTCGGCAGCAAACAAGGATTATTTGAAGCGGTTGTGGACAGCATGACGTTTCAAACCGTATATGACGAACGTTTTTTGAGTGAGCTTTCATGGGATTTGGAGAAGGATTTATGTTTAATCGCTAAAACGTATCAAGAAAGGCTTGATTCCATTCGCGACATCGTGTTGATCGGCTTTCGTGAGGCTGGCAATTATCCAGAGCTGAATGAGCTTATATCCAAGTTTCCGCAATCCTTCAAAAGCGTCGTTTATAATTACTTGGCAGAAATGAGACAGAAAAATAAAATTGTCGATGTCAATATTGAGCTGCAAGCGATGAATTTTGTATGGCTTAACTTTGGCTACTTCATTTCAAAGGCAAGGTTTGGTCAGCAGCTCATAGCAGTTGACCAGGATGAATTTTTACAGCAAAGCACGTTTCTTTTTGCTAGAGGCTTAAAGCCCTAGCAAAAAATTTTATACTAAATGCAAGCAAGTACTTGCTTTAATAAAAAGGAGGAAATTAGCATGAACACATTTAAATCATTTTTTAAGTCCAATCTAACCTTTGTCGGAATTGGCGTTGCATTTACTTTTTTGCTCATTTTTTTCACAGTATGGTTAACTGCTTATGATGGCGTTACCGATCGCATGAATAATTTGAAGGTAGGAGTTGTAAATGATGACGCTTCGTTTAATTCCAGCCTGCTTACAGAGAGCTTGCCCTTCACAACAACAACAATTGCTCAACAAAGCGATGGAACCGAACAGCTAAATAAACGAGAGCTTGATATGCTGATTGTCGTTCCACAAAGCTTTACAGAAGACATTGCAGCAAATACAGCTGTGATGACATACTATATCAATCAAGCGAGCCCTTCGTTATCCAAACAAATAATGGAGAATGCAGCGAAGGAGGCTACAGCAAAGATTAATGAGCAAGTGTTTGCTATGAAAAAAGAGCAAGTCATCAATGCTCCAGAGGCGTATATAAAGGATGGCGTACAATCGCTATCGATGCAAGGCGTGCAGCCGGAAATCATCAAGCTAAATCAAACAGAAGGCTTCGCTGCCTCGATGATACCGCTTCTGGTGGTGCTCGCATCGTTTGTAGGAAGCATGCTTATGAGTATGAATTTATTTCAAGCAAGTCAAAAGCTCGCGCCGTTCCATAACAAATGGTCGATATTATTTTCCCGCTTTTTGATTCAATTCATCGTTTCTGTGCTTCTTTCCGCACTAACGATCAGCTTGCTGTTGCTTTTTAAGTTTGAGCTGCATGTAAGTGTATGGGAAGGCTTTATGTTCCAAGTTTTAGTATACTTGGCGTTTTTATGTTTAACTCAAATGTTCACTGTCGTATTCGGCTTGGCTGGTATGCTCTTCAATATTGTTAGTCTTTCCATTCAGCTTGTAACGGCAGGTGTTATCGTTCCTCGAGCGCTATTATCGGATTTTTATCAATCCTTAAGCAATATTTTCCCGGCAACCTACGGCGCCAGCGGTTATTTTTCCATTATTTATGGCGGCACGAACGTAACTGGAGAAATGAAAATGTTAGCGGCAATTATCCTTATTACATTTAGTGTGACTGTACTTAGAGCAGCGCTATCCAAAAGCAAAGAGAAAATGACAGTGAGCTAAACCGCACAAAAACGAAGAGCCTGAGAGAACCTGAGTCTCAAGGGCTCTTAGCCATCGTCAATCACATTGCTTATTCTGCGGAATCAATCGGTAGTTTTTTGATAGGTGTATAAATGTAGTTGGCTGCTTCAAGTTGATAGCATTCCATTGCACAGAAAAACATTCTATGCTATAATAGTATTTTACTGTTATATATATCTGTTACGTTTATTAGGGCTTAAGCTTACATAAACTGAAGATTAACATGAAAATTGATTATCTGAAATATAATAATGCGGCTGTGAAACTCAGATAGAATTGTAAATTGAACTATGCTCCTGTTAGGGATGCATACCTAATGAAGGGCTGTTCAATTTAAGTGGAATATGAATATACATGTAGTACGATGGTGTGTAGTATTACGATATAAGCTTATGAAATATTATGTTAATGATGTTTGTCGAGTGTGCACAAGCGGCGAACAAGGGAAACCGGATGTATCTAACAGATCAAGGCATGAAAGAATTGTTGAATCTCTTTTTGGTGACTGATACGCTCTCACTTTAGAGATGAATGAACAATTTGCCGTGTACAGATTTGTAAGTGGAGCCACTATAGAGTGGTGACTGTTTCGAGAGGTAGGGCGAAACCGAAGGACTTTTTTGCCTTAAAACATGCTACGGGCTGTTCAGAATCAGTGAAAACTGACGACTGAACAGCCCGTTTTTATTGAATACTATAGCTGTTTGTAATCTCGGACGATCGTTTCAATTACATTTTCCCCCCAGATTGAAGGTTCTGTGTCCTTCTCGTTCCGATCATAAGTAATAAGTGCCTTCCACAAGGCCCAGCCTCGTGCACGATTAATAGTATCTTTATCAAAATTCATAAGTTTCAAGAAGATTTTACGGCTTGTGTCGTCAAAAAAATTCCAAGCCATAACAAGATCGCACGCAGGATCGCCTACGCCCATAGTTCCGAAATCAATGACACCGCACAAACGTCCCTCTCTCACAAGCAGATTGCCTACTGCAACATCACCATGCAACCACAGCGGCTCCGCCTGGTATTTTGTCGCAAGAGCAAGCTCCCATATTTCAGTAAGCAGCTTTTGATCGTTTGCGTTGGAAAGCTTTTCGATGATCGACCTTGTTTCCTGGTCATAAACAGCAAGATTTCCTCCGCGATGAAAGTTCTGAACCCCTGCTGGTATGCCGCAGCTTGCGTCGATTGCCTGCAACTCCTTTAAAAATTTCGCAAGATCTTCAGCAAATTCGTTTAAGTCGCGTATGTTGTCACGTGTAACAGTGGTGCCCTCGATCCATTGGTTGACGGACCATGGAAGAGGATAGTCGTCCGCCGGCTTCCCTTTTGCGACGGGGAACGGAATTGGCAGGGAGAGTAAAGGCTTGAAAATAGGAAGCCAAGTTAACTCCTTCTCGATAGCTGAGGCATACCTTTCATGACTCGGCAGGCGGACGGTCATCTCGTTGCCCAACCGATAGGTGCGGTTATCATGGCCGTTTTTTTCTACAGGTCTTATGTCCAGATTTCTCCATTCCGGGAATTGGCTATCAATTAATCGGCGTACCAGTTCATCCGTAATTTCGATCATTGACTCAACTTCCTTCTGATGAATGTGCTGTTCTTGTTCTTTCCGCCAGCTTAGTAATTGATTCAATGTCCTGCGCGGTTAATTGATCAAGAAAATGTTTGCGTATTGCCTGGGAGACGACAGGGCGTGCTTCATCAAGTATTGATTGTCCAGCGGAAGTGATCACGACTTGAATACCGCGATCTGACTGTAAAGGCTTCCTCATTACAAGGCCGCGTTTTTCCATCCGTGTCAGATGATGCGACAAGCGGCTTTTATCCCAGTCCATTGAATCCGCCAGCTCCTGCTGCCGCAAGCTGCCATTTCCTAAAAGGGCTAGCCGATCCAATACTCCATAGTCACCCTCTGATAGCCCTGTTTGCTCAGTCATTTCTTTAATTACGCGACCAAAGATGCTCTGAAAAGAGCCTTTCCACATATGCCATATTTGCATTTCCTCTTTAGTTAACTCGTTTTTATCCATAGGCCAATCATATCATAGTTGACATATCAACCACAATAAGTTACAGTAGTTCAAGGTTGATATATCAACCAAAAGTTTTACGAGACCAAATTAAAGTAAAAAGGAAGAGAGGAACTTATATGATGGATATAAAAATGAATGTGCCTGCTTCAATCATTTCAGTGAAGCCAATAGGATTGCCAGCGGAGAAAGAACGTGGTGAGGAGTTGCAAGTGCGAGTGACTGCGCCGGTGATCGGGCAGGATTTGCCTATCATTGTGTTTTCGCATGGTTTTGGCTGGTCGATGGATGGTTATGCTCCGTTGGTTGACTTCTGGGCCGCTCACGGCTTCGTAGTTATTCAACCGACCCATCTCGATTCAAGAACGTTGAACATTCCATCTGAAGACCCTCGCACGCCGTTGATCTGGCGCATGCGAGTCGACGATTTGAAGCTTATCCTCGACCAGTTGGAGCTCATTGAAGCTTCCGTTCCCGGCCTTCGCGGGCGTCTCGATCGGGAACGCATTGCTGTAGCCGGACACTCTTGGGGCGGCCAGACAGCAAGCATGCTGCTGGGAGCGCGGGTTCTTGACGCCTATGGCGAACCAGGACAAGACATGTCCGATCCGCGGATTAAAGCGGGAGTATTGCTTGCCACAACCGGAAGCGGCGGAGCTGATCTAACACCGTTCGCGGCCGAGCATTTTCCGTTCATGAACCCAAGCTTTGCAAATATGAGCACGCCAGCTCTCGTAGTTGCAGGAGACCATGACCAGTCTCTGCTGTCCACCCGGGGACCGGACTGGTTTACCGATCCGTACGTTCTAAGTCCGGGAGAAAAAAGTCTATTGACTCTGTTTGGGGCAGAGCACTCGCTTGGAGGAATTTCCGGCTATGAGGTCAAGGAAACAACCGATGAAAACCCTGAACGGGTCAAGCTGCTGCAGAAGCTGACCGCAGCTTATTTACGCACCGCGCTAGGCCTCGACGCTTCCAGCTGGCCGTCAGCACAAGCTGCTCTAAAAGAGAGTGCCAATCCGCCAGGCCGCATCGAATCCAAATAATGCCCGACTTTGATGACGATGGAATTGCGTAGGTGGATTCTCGACGTCGAAGCTTGCGCGCTAGCTTCTTAGTCCTGACCTCAAAAAAAGCACCAGCGGAGGAGCAAAGCATCCGAAAAACGCAGTGAGTCGCCTTTAACATCGTAATGCTACCATAAAAAATTCAAATAAGAGCATTACGATTTAAAAAGCGACTGGAGGATGCTTTGCTCCGGAGCGCTGAAAAACGCCCGAGGAGCCAGAACAATTAGGTGGAGCTTCTTGCAATTAATTCGGTTGGCAGCAGCACGCGTCTCGGCGGAAGCTCATCGCCGTTAATGCGGGCAAGCAGAAGCTCGACCGCTACTTTTCCAATTTCCTTTGCCGGAATATGAATGGTGGATAGCGGTGGCGAGCAGTATCTGGACATTTCAATATTGGACAAGCCGATAATGGCAACCTCATCAGGCACAGAGATTCCTTTATTGTAAAGCGCGCTAAGTGCAGCCATAGCCATCAGGTCACTTGCAACAAAGAAGGCCGTAGGATAATGCTGCGCATCAATGAGCTGATTAATCCGCTCGATGACTATGCTTTCATCCCACATGCAATCAATCACCCATTGCGGGTCAACCTCAAGATTTGCTGCATGCATGGCGGCGTAATAGCCGCGATAGCGCTCGCTGTAACGAATATTCCCCTGTAAGCCGCTTCCGCCAATAAAGCCAATCTTTTTATGCCCCTTCCCAATAAGATGCTCAACGGCGATCGCAGATACGTGATGGTGATCGTACCCGATATTATCAATTTCCAAGCGCCCGGTATCAATTCCCACAATATGCGGCACACGCTGTCTTAAGTAATCATACGTTTCCGTATGCAGAGATTCCATAAGAATCAAGCCTGATATTGGCTCATTGAACGTGTTAAACAACACTTTTTGATCTCCTAACTCATGTCCCGTCTTAATAAATGCAATATCATGCCCTTTGCTCAGAAGCTGTTCCTCTGCTCCCGACAGGATGGCCATAAAGTAAGGATCATTATATTTATCCTTCGTTACACTAAGCACACAACCAATTTTTATATCACTATTAACAGCTGCAGCTGGGCTTTGTCGTTTGGCGTTGGAGCTAAGCTTGTAGTTTAGCTTCGTAACAGCCTCCCAAACCTTAGCTCGTGTTTCATCGGTTATTTTGTAGGTAGAGTCATTATTTAAAACTCTCGAAACCGTAGCAGCTGAAACATTAGCGAGCTTGGCTACATCTCTAATTGTACTCATGAATTTTCATTTCTTCCTTTCCCACTATGAGCGGCTATTACTTATAGTATACCATGAATCACGAGTTTACGAAACGATAAACAATAAAAGAAACAAACGTGCAACTTGTTTCGTGAAATTGAAATGCAACTAAAAACAAAGTCAATTCGCACAGAAAAAACACGGAGTCAGCAAGCAAAAATATAGAAAAAAGCAATGTATATGTCATATATAGTTACATCAATGCGTCATTTTAAAAAATGACAACGCTTCACAATTTTTTTCTCACTAAAAATGTATTGAAATATGCCATAAAAGTGATATAATTACGAAATAAGGTTTAGTAAACAAACGAAATAAAATAACGAAACATAATTGAGGGTGTTGGTCGAAAGGAGTATGTATTTTGAAAAAAGCCGTCACAGTATTTCCTCCACGCATTGATCAATGGTTTACCAATCCAGGCATTGGATTTACTGCTGCTCAAGCCTTAATGGACGCACCAGCGGAAATTCGCGACACGAAGGGCCGGCTTGTAGAGCCGTATCGCTTCACCCCAATCAGCAAAACATGGAATCATCCTGACAGCAAGCTTGTTTTTTTCAGTGTGCGCTGGCGAGATATCGAGCCGATCAAAGGGGACTACAGGTGGGAATTGATTGAGCAGAAGCTTTCGGCAGCACGCAGCCAAGGCTGTACTGCAATCGTACGATGCTCGCCTTATGCGCTGCAGCTTGAGGATGATATCCCTCAGTGGCTGCGCGACATGTATCCAGAGGAGCCATCCTTTCCGTTTTGGCGGATTGATCCGAATACGACGCCATATGCAGATTACTGGGCTGAATTTATTCGAGCATTTGCCGAGAAATTTGATGGCCATCCCGTTATTAGCTCGATCGACCTTACAATAGTTGGCGCGTGGGGAGAAGGCGGCGGAACGGAGTTTATGAATCCGGATGCGATTTCGAAAATCGTCGATGCGTATATGGATGGATTCAAGCTGACGCCACTGCAATCCTTGCTGCATGATCCAATGTCCAGTCAAATCCTGCTGTCAAAGAAAAGGAATGTTGGATTCCGCGTCGATTGCCTCGGCGACATGGGAGGCTTTCACGGAAAGCGCTGGTCGCATATGACGGACTTCTATCCGCAAAACATTCAAAATTTCGGCATGAGTGAAGCGTGGAAGAAGGCCCCAATCGTATTCGAGGCTTGCTGGCACATGCAGGACTGGTACGACCAGGGCTGGGATATTGAGTACATTATTGAGGAATCGTTAAAGTGGCATATTTCTTCTTTTAACAGCAAGGCAACAGTTGTGCCAAAGCCGTGGCAGCCAGCAGTAGAAAACTGGTTAAAACGAATGGGCTATCGTTTTGAGCTTCGCAAATTTGTATTCGATTCGTTGGTGACCGCTGGAGAAGCCTTAAAGGTGATGGGGCTATGGGCCAATGTAGGAGTGGCTCCGATCTACAACCGCTATCCACTCGTTGTGCGATTAGTTGGAGAAAACGCGCAATATGTATTCCGCAGTCAGCAGGATATTCGTCAGTGGCTGCCCGAGGAGGACGTGTGGTGGGAGGAAAGCTTCGCGCTTCCTGATCACCTTGAGCCAGGAACCTACGAAATTCAAATTGGTATTGAAACGGAAATAGAAGAGGTTGGAAATGTAAGGCTTGCTATAGAGGGTTGGAAAGACGGCTACTATCCAATGGGACACATTGTTATCGAGAGAGGATTGGATTAAATGATCAGCAGAAAACCTGATTACGAGCACTGTATCGCACATTGTCAATTTGATTATGTTCCAGAAGGGCTGGAGCAAAGATATCAGTCTTATGAACCAGGTTCAGACAGACAATTCATTTCAAGAAGCTTTTTGGAAAGTGTTTTTACCAAGTATGCCGTGCCGGAGTTTGCAAGACGCGAATTACTGCAAAGCATCGAGGAAATTGAAAAGGATGACATTCTGTTGTTGTTTAGTCAGTTTCTAATTGAGCAAATGTGCACAGCAAGAGAAAACTGCGACGAAATCGACTACAGGCCGATGCAGCCGCAATGCATGGAAAAGGGGGAGCGCTATACATTTTTGTTGCTGCTGGCCTGTATTGAGCCTTCACAGCGACGCATGGCTGCTCGCGGCATCCCTTCTTCCTACTTTGCGGATATTCCGGGCAACTTTCTTTCGCCACAGCTTGATCGATTTGTGCGCTATGGAGATGCCACGGTGAAGGATTTTCCGTGGGAGCTTAATTTTTATACGCAGTCGATTTTCTTGCTTGATCGGTTTTACTTTATTCCGCACATCTTTAGCAGCGAGATTAACGTGTATCGCCACCGTCAGTCAGGCGAGGTGCTGGCACTGCATCATGAAGGCGCCAACGTGCGCAAGGACGGTCAGTTTGACGGGGTCAATGGAGTGTTTGATCCAACTGGCAGCTTTACAACACAATGGGTCGAGCATAACGGAGAAATTACCGCTAACCGCATTAATCCGCTCGGTTTTATTGAGAGCAAGCCAACCACGATCAAGGTCGATGAATGGGAGCTTGTGCTGCAGCCTGGCGATCGGATGCTGGCGCTGCATATTCCATCTGGTCCCGGATATACGACTGAACGACTGCAAAGCTCGATGAAGCTGGCGTTATCGTTTTACACTACGTATTTTCCAGAGCAACAGCTTCGCGGATTTTGGAGTGAAAGCTGGCTGTATGATGGCCGCTTAAGCCTTTGTCTGGATGAAAAGAAAAGTAATATCGTAAGCGTACAGCGTCAGTTTTACAACTATCCAGTTGCTGGAGGAGACAGCATGCTCCATCATGAGCTTTTTGGTGATCGCAATGCTGATCCGTTAACCTTTGAGCCCAAAACCTCGCTACAGCGTGCAGTCATTGAGCAGTACAAGGCAGGAGCGCGCTTCCATACAACAGGCATGTTCGTGCTGTCTGAGGAGCTCGAGCGAATCGGCAATGACCCATATCTGAACGGCAAGGATATAGCGGACTTTCTGAAAATAATGACGATTACGTTTTAAGGAGGGGAGAATGCGATGCACAATTGCTTTGCATTGGATCAATATGAGGCATATGAGACGATTGTTGCGCGTCCACAGCTAATAAAGGGCAATATCTACCCACAAAGCTACCAGCTTATCAAGCTAAAGTGGAAGGATGTTGAGCCAGAGCGCAGCAGCTATCAGCTGGACGTCATCGAGCAGCAGCTCGCGGCGGCGGCCCAGCATCCCTATCTCGTGCTATGGCTTGAGCCGGGTCAACCAGACTGGGTAGAGCAGGATCATAACAGCGCCCATTTCGCTGCATTTATTCGCAAAGTTGGCAGTGCCTATGGGGAGGATGCTCGCCTATTTGCAGTGGTTGCAACGATGCTTGGGAGCACGACTGATGAATGGGAAGCTTATGCTGACTCCTTTCAAGCGCCTTATCTACTGGCAAATGTGCAAGACAGCGCGTTTATCCAACAAATGCGCGCGCAAAAGCGTTCCTTTGGCTTATGGCTGACTGCAACAGAGGACAACTGGCTGGCGTGCAGCGAGCAGATTGCCAAGCAGCGCTTGGGTTCAATTTGGAAGGAGCAGCCTGTGCTGCTTGCAGTGCCCGAGCAAAAATGGGGCGAAGAATTGCGTAATGAAGCGAAAAGATGGCATGTTGCGCTTTGCGGCGATGCCGATGCTTCCTTGGGAGCTCGATTAGCTTTGCGGCGCGTTACATTTCCGGCAATCGCTTATGCCGGCGGCCACTTTCCATTACGACTTTGGTTTGTAAATGACGGAAGCGCTAAGTTTTATCGGCCATTCAAACTATGGCTTCGATTGCATAATGAGCAGGAAAACGTTGTTATGGCGCTGCAAGCTGATACGTCCTCATGGCTAACGGGAGATTTGGTGCACAATGAACTGCTATGTCTGCCTGATCTGCCTTCAGGAACATATGAGGTTGCGATTGGCGTGACATACGACGACGGCGCTGCCGTGAACATGTACATTCAAGAACAGGATGAGGACGGCTTTTATCATGCAGGACAAATAACGATTGCATATTCGGAGGATGATCCATATCGAGACATATGGAAGTCCTATTATCCGGAAGGATATTACCCGTTAGAAGATCCGCAGGTTCCGGAGTAACACTCCGACTTGTTTCACAGCAAATAATTCATCTTGGAGAAGGTTGGAGGGAATATTTTGAAGCTAGTATTAATCGGTGCAGGACAAAGAGGAATGATTTATGCAGGCTATTCAGATCCTAGAGTGGAGATTGTCGCTGTTGTAGAGCCGCATGAGCAGCGGAGAAAGGTAGCAGCGGAGCAGTTCAATATTCCGCCTGAGCGTCAGTTCGAGTCGGTAAAGCAATGGGCAGGGCTGGAGAAGATGGCGGACGCGGTCATCATTGCTTCGATGGACCTTGACCACTATGAGGCGTCGATGCTCGCCCTTGATTTAGGCTATGACATTCTGCTTGAGAAGCCAATTTCTCCAAGCCCTGAGGAATGTGTAGCGATTCAGCAGAAGGCCAATGCACTAGGGCGCGAGGTTATTGTATGTCACGTGCTGCGCTACACGCAGTTTTTCTCGGAAATTAAAAAAATTATCGACAGCGGCACGCTGGGCAAGGTTATTACGATTCAACATAATGAAAACATTGGCAATTTCCATATGGCGCATTCCTTTGTGCGCGGAAATTGGCGCAGAGCGGACCTTGCCAGCCCGATCATTATGCAAAAGTCCTGCCACGACATGGATATTTTGTCCTGGCTGGTCGGCAGCAATGCGAAGCGTATTTCTTCCTACGGCGATCTCACCTTCTTTAAAGAGGAAAATGCGCCTAAAGGCAGTACAGAGCGCTGCATAGACTGTCCGGTTGCAGCAGACTGCAGATTCGATGCGCGCAAGGCGTATTTGCCAATTCGCGGTCAATGGCCGGCAACGGTTATCGGACACGATCAAACCGAGGAAGGACTGTTGAAGGCATTGGAAACGAGCCAGTATGGTCGCTGTGTTTTCCGCACAGACAATGATGTGTGCGACCACCAGGTTTCCATTATCGAATTTGAAAATGGTGTAACGGTAACCTTTAATTTAAGCGGCTTTACGAACAAAATGTATCGCACGCTCAAAATTATGTGCGAGCATGGTGAAATTCGCGCAGATGATAGTGCGAACGTTATTGAAATTACAAGATTTGCTTCCAACATGGTTGATGGCATTCAGCAAGAGGTGATTCGCCCAGCTATTGTTTCAGGAGGGCATAATGGCGGAGATGCCGGCTTGATGGCTGACTTCCTCGATCGTATGGACCCTGTCGATGGCAAGCAGAAGAAGGAAGACAGTCGCTCGTCGATCGACCATTCAGTAGAAAGTCACATCATGGCCTACGCTGCAGAGCAAGCGAGATTGAGCGGCGAGATCGTTGATATCAATCAACTTAAGCAGGAATTGCTGAGCAAGCTTCCAGCAAATTCAATGCTGGTGTAGGGAGGTAGAGAGGTTATGAACTCCGGAATCGACGGTACACGTATCCAGGAGCTGAAGCCGATCAAAAAAGGGTTTTTATATGAAATAAAGCGGCATCGAGTTTTGTATTTAATGAGCGTGCCAGCAGTGATATTGCTGCTTATGTTCAGCTATATTCCGTTTGCCGGAGTGTGGATGGCATTTACAGAATTTAATGTTGTCGATGGCATATTTGGCAGTCCTTTTGTCGGGTTAACTAACTTTGAATACTTTTTTTCCGAGCACAGCATGGGCTGGCAGGTTACCTACAATACGCTAGTTATAAACTTTTACACGATTATTTTGGGCACGGTAGTTCCCGTTGCGATTGCCGTCCTGCTTAACGAAATTCGCAGCATGACCTTTAAAAAGCTGACGCAAAGCATGATGTTTTTCCCGTATTTTATTTCCTGGGTTGTCGTAGGCGCGATTGTTTACGGTGTATTTTCAACAGATGTAGGGGTAGCGAATAAGGTTTTGCAGTTTTTTGGCTTTGAGCCGATTCGCTGGTACTCCGAGCCGCAATATTGGAAGCCTATTATTATACTGGCAAGCGTTTGGAAATTTAGTGGCTACAGCTCCATTGTATATATGGCGGCTATGTCCAACTTTGATCAAAGCTTATATGAATCTGCAAAGGTTGATGGAGCAAGCAAGCTGCAGCAAATTTTCTATCTGACCATTCCAATGCTGAAGCCAACCATTGTCGTATTGACGCTGCTCAGCGTAGGACGAATTTTTTACGGCGATTTCGGTATGATCTACGGTATTGTCGGTGATAATCCAGTGTTGAGCGGAGAGGTATCCGTCATTGATACCTACGTGTATCAGTCGATGCGCACGCTTGGATTTTCTTATTCGACTGCAGTTGGCTTAATGCAATCGGTTATGGGACTCATTCTTGTAACCGCGGCAAACTATTTTGCTAAAAAAATCAACGACGGAGAGGGTCTTTTTTAATGAAACTAAAAAGTTCGTTAGGGGATAGATGGGTCGTTGTGTTTGCTTATTGCTTTATCGCAATATTTGCTTTGATATGCTTATATCCATTTTTGCTGACCATCAGTGTTTCATTCTCTTCGGAAAGCGCGATTGCAAGAAATGGATATGCACTTTTGCCACAGCTTCCTACCTTAGACACATATCGATACATTTTTGTAAATAGCGGTGCTTCGATTTTGCGTTCGTACGGGGTGACGTTCTTCATTACCACAGTCGGGACTGCAGGAGCGCTGCTCATAACGAGCATGCTGGCATTTGCCATTTCGATCAAGAAGCTGAGATACCGCAATGTATTGGCGTTTATCTCAAACTTCACGATCATCTTTTCTGCAGGCTTGATTCCATGGTACATGGTCAGTGTCAATTATTACGGCTTGAAAAATACGATTTGGGCAATGATTTTGCCGGCTATGCTTAATGTGTGGAACATGTTTTTAATGAGAACATACTTCTCGGCTATTTCTCCTTCATTATATGAAGCTGCAGAAATTGACGGCGCCAACTACTTCAAAATTTTTTGGAGCATCGCCATGCCGCTTAGCAAAACCCCGCTGTTAACAGTTGGCCTTATGTATGCATTAGCGTATTGGAACGACTGGTGGCATGCGCTAATCTTCGTTAATAAAAAGGATCTGTTTCCTTTGCAATACTACTTATACAACATCTTGTCCAATGTGAATGCGATAAGCTCTGGCCGCATACCTTCGGGCGCGTCCGGCAGCATTACGCTTCCTGCCGAAACCGTTAAAATGGCCGTTACGATTATTACGATCGGTCCAATCATGTTCTTATATCCGTTCATTCAACGGTATTTTGTTCAAGGGATAATGGCAGGGGCTGTTAAGGAGTAGGTTTATAGCCTGTAAGAGGAGGGGCTGTCCGAAAGATGATGGTCTCGCCCGCTTACAGGCATCACATAAACAATCTAATCGTGTAGGAGGATACTTGGAAATGAGAAAAAAGAATGCAATGGTCTTGTTAGCACTCGTTTTATTGCTCGTATTGTCCGCTTGTAGTTCCAGTAATTCAGGGGGTAATGCTGAGGGGGAAAAGCAGAAATTAGAAAAAATAACGATTTTGTACCCGGGTGAGGAAACTGAACGCTTTTCTGAATTTTTGAACAATGAGTTTAAACAACGAATGGCAGACGATTTGAGCCTGGAGGTTGAAGTTGTTTTTGTACCGTGGGCTCAATATTGGGAGCAGAAGGATATTATGCTCGCAGCAAACGAACCAATTGATTTGTACTGGGATGGCTTGCCTGATCTATCCACAATGGTCAATAAAAAGCAAGCGCAGCCGCTTGATGAGCTAATCGAAACGTACGGTCAAGATATGTTGAAGGTATTGCCTAAGGAACAGCTTCAAGGTGCAGTCATTGACGGACAAATTTATGGTATCCCGTCTGCTTATGCGCCATCCTCAGCGATGTATCAGCTCGTTACGGTACGTCAGGATTTAATGGATAAGGTTGGCATGACAGACCTTAATACACCAGAGGATTTAAAGGAATTTGCGACCAAGGTTTCGGAACAGTTTCCTGAATACAAAGGCCCTGCGGACGTTATTTTCAAGCCTCTTACACGTTATTTTGCAGATGAGCAATATTTCTGGATTGCCGCAGAGGATCTAGTTGTATATGGACCGGATAGCAAAAAAGCAATTAGCTACTTTGAGACCGAAGCATTCCAGGAAGTAGCCAAATTTAACCGAAGCATGTATGATGCAGGCTTATATACAGAGGATTTAACGATCAAATACAATGAACGCGACTCACGCATGCAGACCGGATTGTACCTTTGGGTAGAAGGCTCACTGGGCAAAGAGATGGAAATCGCTTCAGCAGTAAAAGCTAATGCGCCAGATGCTGTATTGAAATCATACCTGCTGGCAGATGATAAGCCGCGCTATATTACGTCAACGGGCGGCGAGGTGCTTAGTGTGCCTGTAACTGCACCTAACCCGGAAGGAGCCATCAAATTTGTAAACTGGCTGTATAAAAGCCAGGAAAACTACTTATTTGCTCTTTATGGCGTAGAAGGCAAAGATTACGAGCTAGTTGACGGACGCATCAAAAAGCTGGCGAATACCGAATTCTTCTATGAGTGGATGTTCCGCAATCAAAACTATCAATTATTCGCTCCAGAAGCTTTGCAAGAAGACATTGACAACTATAAATCATGGGACAACGATGCCATTGTCTCAGATGCGCTTGGCTTCCGCTTCAATAACGAAAAAGTGAAAATGATTGAAACGGCACTGAAGGAAGTAGTAGGCAAGCAGCTCGCACCAATTCGCGACGGCTTTGTTGACTTTGAAACCTCATATCCAAAGGCGATCGAAAATTTGAAAGCTGCAGGCATTGACGAATACGTAGCAGAGGTTCAAAGGCAACTGGATGAGTTTTTAGCAAGCAAAAAATAATTAAAAAGACTCGGATGAAATGTAAAGCAGACAAAAACATCCTGCTATACAACATCCGAGTTTTTTATACTTCTTGCAACCCAGGCTTTCAGGACCAAGAAGCTTGGACGCTAGTAGAAAACGAGGAGCGCAGCGTAGAGCAGAAGCTACGTGAGCACCTCCAATGTTTCCGCAGGAAACATACTCCGGAAGCATAATCTTTCGCTAGCGTTCAAGATTCGACGTCGAGTTAACTACGAAGCAACACATCGTCATCAAAGTCTGGAGCCTACAGGACCCTGGATAGCTTGCGGTACTCCGTCGGCGCTATCCCTTCGTACTTTTTGAACAATCGACTGAAGTAGTGGATGCCTGCATAGCCGAGCTGTTCTCCGATTCTCTCAATGGAAAGATCCGTTTCCCGCAGCAAGCGTCTTGCTTCTCGATGACGAATCGTTTGCACATAAGCGTGAGGCGGTAGTCCTGTCAACTCGCGGAACAGCTTGGCAGCATGGTCAATGCTTAAGCCTAACTGCTTCGCTACGTATTTATTGGTCCAATCCAATGCGTATTCTGTTTCCATTTGCGCAATCAGCTTTAGCAGCTTGCGATGATGCTGCGAAGGAGCATCCTCATAGCGAAGCCGAGATTGGCGCAGCAGCATCACTAAAATATGGAGCATAAGGGACCTGCACATCAATTCATAGCCAGCAGGACGCGCAGCAAATTCCTCGGTCAGCTGTTCCATGAATTGCACGCAGGCTGCTGGCGGGGTATAGACAACCTGCTGGGACAGAGCGGGAAAAGGCTCCCATATAGGCTCAACGGCAAAGGCTTCCGCAGCAGGGCTGGGCTGATCTACGACAATATCATCTTCCTTTTGCACCTCTATATCATTAAGAAAATCAAAATGGATCCCTAAAAAATGTGTGCTTGGCTCTGATACAGCTTCATTTTGATGCAGTACACCAGCAGGGATGAACAACAACTGACCTTGCTGTGCGAGATGACGCTGGCCATTTATCGTGGTCGCTGCTGTTCCGCGATAGACATAAAGCAATTCAAAATCATAGATTCTTCTGGCTGGCAGAGCACCAGTATTCAACAATTGATGCTGCGCATAATGAATGGAAGGAGACCAGCTCGAAAAGGGAATTTTCTTCCTTACAGGGAACGTTTGCTCAATTTCAGACATGATAACTGCCTCCTGCCAACATGTGATCGAATCTATAACGGAAATGTGCAAATAATATCTTTTCTAGCTAAAGAATTAAAAGAGAAACTCTTTTAATATATAGGTATTATTACATTTCTAAAAAACAAGTTCAACAAAGGAAATTTACAAATTTAGCAGCGGATTTGAAAGGAGGCGATGCTTTGCCCCCAATGTATGAGTGCCCTCACGTATTGTTTTCAGATGAACAGCAGCTCATTGACCATATTCAATGGGAGCACTGTCCATCTGTACAGCTGGTTGATACAGTGACGGGCCTGGCACCAAAGGAACAAACAGAAGTAAAGGCATGCTGGAGCTCAGAAGCATTGTACATCCGCTTCGAGTGCACCGATCATTATGTAAAGTCTGACTATACCAAGCGAGATGATCCTTTATACGAGCAGGATGTAATTGAAGTATTCATTGATCTTGCTGGCGATGGCAAGCAATATATCGAGCTTGAAGTAAGTCCGCATAATGTAGTCTTCGATGCAAAAATTACAGGAGCGCAGGGCAAGTCACATATTGTTGTTGACACTGCCTGGGATATCGAAGGTCTATACACAGCAGTGAAGCCGTTTGAGCATTCGCAGCAGCCGGGAAATATTTATTTGCTAAAGCTGCCAACAGCAGCACTGGGGAAGACTGCTCGAGCAGGTGATGCATGGCGAATCAATTTTTATCGCATTGATCAGGATGAATCTGGACAGAGACAGTTTCAGGCATGGAGTCCAACTGGGGAAGTTAATTATCATAAGCCGAACCTATTCGGAACACTACTCTTTAGATAGGAATTTCAAAAACACGACTTTGATGACGATGCTCTGCGTTGTAGCGTAGTCGACGGCGAATATGTCACGCTACCGAAGGCTGCGGTGCTCACGTAGCTTTTTGCCTACGCTGCGCTCCTCGCCTTCTAGTATCGTGCCATCTTCTTGGTCCTGAAAGCCGAGTTTTTGAACCTTTATTGGAAGGGGAAGTTCAAAAACACGATTTTGATGAGGATGCTCTGCGTTGTAGCCTATTCGACGGCGAATCTTGAACGCTAGCGAAAATTCCGGTGCTCACGTAGCTTGTGCCTACGCTGCGCTCCTCATTTTCTACTAGCGTCCAAGCTTCTTGGTCTTAGCACGAGAAAAGGCTCCGAAGCGCTGACAAGCTGTTTAAAAATATATGAGGAGTGAGCAAGATGAAAAAAGGAATTAATATTTGGTCTTTTGCAGAAGGAACTTCTATTAAGGATAGTATTGCGATTGCCAAAAAAGCAGGCTTTGATGGTATTGAGCTGAGCTTGAATGCTAGTGGCGAGCTAGGCCTGGAATCAAGTGACAAGGACATTCGTCAGATCCAGGCATATTTGGAGGACGCCCAGCTGGAAATTGCCGGATTGGCAACAGGATTGTATTGGGATTATGCGATGACCAGTGAAAAGGAAGAAAACCGCAGCAAGGCAATCGATATCTGTAAAAAACAGTTAGAGGCAGCAGCCGCATTTGGCGTTGATGCGATTCTCGTTATTCCAGGGGCAGTTGGAGTTGACTTTATTCCGGGGTCTGAGGTGGTAGATTATGATAAAGCCTATGATCGTGCTCAGGAAGCGATTGCCAAGCTGGTGCCTTTCGCTAAAAGCGCAGGCGTGGCGATTGCCATCGAAAACGTGTGGAATAAATTTTTGCTATCTCCATTAGAGCTAAGAGGCTTTATCGATTCCTTTAACTCTGAATTCGTTGGTTCATACTTTGACGTCGGCAATGTCGTGCACAGCGGCTATCCTGAGCAATGGGTTCGTATTTTGGGTCACCGTATTAAAAAGGTGCACTTTAAGGATTACCGTAGAGAAGCGGGCGGCTTGCATGGCTTTGTTGATTTGCTGGCAGGCGACGTGGATTATCCGGCGGTCATGAAGGCGCTGCAAGATATTGGCTACGACAATTATGTTTCGGCTGAAATGATTCCGCCATATAAACACCACAGCGAGCAAATTATTTATAACACATCAGCGGCAATGGATGCTATTTTGGGTAGATCAAGCAAGTAATACAACAATCGGAGAGGAGCTTTTATTATGTTGAAAATTGGACTGGTAGGATTCGGATTTATGGGCCGCATGCATTTTGACAACTACGAGCGCTTAATGCGTGAAGGAGCGGACATTGAACTGACGGCGATTTGTGACATTCGCATCGAGGAATTAAAAAATGGCGGTACCTGGGGAAATATTGCGACAGAGCAAGAGGTTTATGATTTATCGAAATATAAGCTGTATGACAATTTGGAGCAAATGCTCGAGCAAGAGCAGTTCGATATTATCGACCTTACGCTGCCGACTCCGCTGCATGCTGAGCTAGTAATTCCACTGCTGGAACGTGGCATCCACGTACTATGCGAAAAGCCTGTAGCCAGAACAGCAGAAGAAGGCCATAAAATGGCTGAAGCAGCACGCCGCACCGGCAAAACGCTGATGATTGGGCAATGCTTGCGTTTCTGGCCTGCGTATGAATATTTGAAAGCATGTATTGAGGATGGCCGCTTTGGTGCGGTAACAAGTGCAAGCTTTTTCCGTGGCAGCGCCTCTCCGCAAGGCTGGTTCCTGAACGGGGAATTGTCTGGCGGCTGCATGCTGGATATGCATATTCACGATACGGATATGGTGAACTGGCTGTTTGGCAAGCCAACAGCGGTTAGCTCACTCGCGCGCAATGTTATTGCCGGCAGCGCTTACGATATGGTTTCCACTCACTACGCTTATCCAGACGGCAAGGTGGTCAATGCACAGGCAGACTGGACATTGCAGGGTGATTTTGGCTTCGCGATGGGCTACCGCGTTAATTTCGAAAAAGGCAATATCATTTTTGAAAAGGATGTCGTAAAGGTAAATCCTAACGATGTAGCAGGCTTTGTACCTGAGTTGCCTGGTGATATGGGCTATTACCGTGAAATTAAAGCGTTTGTTGAAGCAGTGAATAAAGGTGAGCGTGTAGAAGCCTGCTTGCCTGAAAGCGCAGTTGAGTCGTTAGAAATTGTGGAAGCGGAAATCCGTTCAGCTGATCAACGCGGTGTATGGGTTGAGCTATAAAAACAATAGATATAAAGCTGGGATTACTGTTAAAGTATTCTCGGCTTTTTTGCGTTGTTTAACTTTCGGGCAAACACGCAGTTGCTTCACCGCATATCATCCTACTCATAATCATATAATTTAAAAAAGGGAGCGTGATGCATTGTGTCAATGGAAGATGATGATCGGTTGCAAGCTGAACAGGAGGTCGGTCCAACGGGGCCGACTGGACCGACTGGCCCAAGGGGATTACAGGGACAAAACGGGTTTAACGGTCCGACTGGTCCGACCGGGCCGTCAGGAACGGGTCCAACCGGCCCGACGGGAGCAGGAGGTACGGGTCCAACAGGAGCACAAGGTCCAACGGGGTCAACAGGAGAGCAAGGTCCAACAGGAGAGCAGGGACCGAAAGGAGATATAGGACCGCAGGGAGAAGCGGGGCCGAAGGGGGATCCAGGACCGCAGGGAGAAGCGGGGCCGAAGGGGGATCCAGGACCACAAGGAAACGCGGGACCGAAAGGGGATATGGGTCCAACCGGTCCTACTGGATTGTCGCTGGGTTTCGCTCAATATACAACGTCAACTACTATGTTCGTTGGCCAGTGGAGTGGGGTACCGGTTAATGGTTTTGGACTAGATTTTCAAACAGGGAATTTAGTTAGTCTTCACAACGATTCAATGTTTTATTTGTCTCCCAATCACGTATATTTGGTCAACTATCAAATTTGTTTTAACCCTCAGCCAGGTGGAATAATTGCTTTTCTTGCAACAGCGAATAATCCAAATAATGATTTCTCACAGTATACCGCAGGTGGCTCGCAAAATGCTATGCCCGGACAAACTATGTTAAATGGCTCTGCTATTGTCAACGGTGGAGTGTACTTGCAGCTTAAAGTTGCAAGTGGTGAGGTAAATCTCACTTATAGTTCGGGGGTCCCATCAGCTAGTATGAACTTTGTGGCAATAGCTTGATGGTCTGAAAAGACCAAGATAAGAACGTATGTTCCAAAAAAACGAGAAGCGTAATGATGTAAATGCGCATTGTTAGAAGCTTTACCCCACATATCATTAGGATACCGCTCGAAAGGAGTTTTGTGAAATGGCAAATGAAAATGAAAATTTGCAGGCTCAGCAGGATATCGGTCCAACGGGGCCGACTGGCCCGACTGGCCCAAGGGGATTACAGGGACAAAACGGGTTTAACGGAGCGACCGGTCCGTCAGGAACGGGTCCGACGGGCCCGACGGGAGCAGGAGGTACGGGACCAACAGGTCCCACGGGTCCAACAGGATCAGGTGGTACGGGCGGAAAGATTAGCGTCTATACTTTCCCTGATGTGAGTTTTACTGGAGGAAATACAACCCTGTTCCAGCAACAATTGGGGCAACTTGAATCAGGGCTTTATAGGTTCGAAATATATGTACGATTAGCCTATTTTGGTGGTCCATATACTGTCCCGTTTACTGTAACATGGGAGAATGGGAACTACTATTCTCCAGTTGTAGTTGAGGGTCTGGTTTCTGATAATTCTTACAATTATTTCTTGAACACCTCACATATTTTTACCGCGTCCGAAAATTCTTATGTTAAATTGGAACTCAGTGGGAACGTATCGCCAAACATCCAATTCCTGGATATGCTTCTGACGATCACTCCAGTTTCGCAAGGTTCATAAATAATTAATAGCCTATAAGAGCTCTACCTTTATTGGAAAACATCAATATTGGTGCTAATTTCTACACACAGCCCATTGACCAGGAACATAGGACCAAAGGAATTTTTTCTTTGGCTTGGTCAAGGCGATACTTCAGTAAGGCGTGATATCGAGCAAGATATCGATTCAGCTATCTACGGGGTTGCGAAGCTAAAGACGTACAATAAATAGTATAGAGAATAATAAAACCGCGAAGTTCCTACTACTGTAGGGGCTTAGCGGATTTTTCTTGTATATACAAGGAAAATTTGAAAGGATAATGCGCACATTTATATTTCCAAGGTATTCTCCCCAAGCAAAATCAAGTTGCTACACATACCAATAACATGTAGCATCCTTTTCATGCTCATTCTCATGCGCTTCAATTGGACATGCACCTAAGTGCAGCGGGTAGAGGTAGAAGATTGGGCGCTATCCGCCTTGGCGAAAGCTGAAAGGCAATCTAATCTAAAGGAGTTTTGTGAAATGGCAAATGAAAATGAAAATTTGCAGGCCCAGCAGGATGTCGGCCCAACGGGTCCGACCGGTCCGACTGGCCCGAGAGGATTAGCGGGACAAAATGGGTTTAACGGAGCGACAGGTCCGACCGGGCCGTCAGGAGCAGGGCCTACAGGGCCGACGGGAACGCCAGGGCCAACGGGTCCAACGGGAATAGGAGTGACTGGTCCAACAGGAACTCCAGGCCAAAAGGGAGATACGGGCCCGCAAGGGAACCCGGGGCAGGCTGGTCCAACGGGACCAGCAGGTTTGTCACCAGGGTTCGCCCAATATACAACTTACACTGGAATTGGCGTACCTAATCTTGAAACACCAGTTAATGGGTTCACACTTGATAAGCAAGCTGGGAATTTAATTAGTGTTGACGGTACTGGAACTACTTTCCAGTTGGCTCCGAATCATATGTATCTAGTAAATTTTCAAGTTTTTTTCAGTGCCACTCAATCAACAGGAGTATTTGCTTATCTTTCAACTTCTGAAAGTGGGGACAATTTCCAGGCATTTTACCCTGGGGGAACTGGGAGTTCATTAGTAAATCCCTCGACGCTTATGTTGAGCGGCTCCGCTATTGTTGATGGAGGCTTGTACTTGCAGTTTACCGTTGGTAGTGGCTTGGCGTCTATTGGTTCCTTCGTCTACCCTACAGCAAGTATAAATTTCGTAGCTATAACTTAACCTTATCCACACGAACACAGTTTAATCCAGAAGTGGTATCTGTGTGTTAAGAAAATGGACATCCTCGTAATGTGAAGATTCGCAGTAAAGCGACTTCTTACTTGCAGAGCGAATGTCCATTTTCTTTTATATACAACGAAAATTTCGGAGGGATAATGCGCACATTTATATTTTTATGGTGCTTTTCCCCAAGCGAAATCAAGTTATCGTACATAACAATAACATGTAGCATCCTTTTCATGCTCATTCTCATGGTTTCAATTGGACATGCCCCTAAGTGCAGCGGGTATAGGTAGAAGATTGGGTGCTATCCGCCTTGGCCAAAGCTGAAAGGCAATCTAATCTAAAGGAGTTTTGTGAAATGGCAATTGAAAATGAAAATTTGCAGAGCCAGCAGGATATCGGTCCAACCGGCCCAACGGGCCCGACTGGCCCGAGAGGATTACAGGGGCAAAACGGCTTTAACGGCGCGACCGGTCCGACCGGACCGTCAGGAACAGGAGCGCCGGGCCCAACAGGAGCACCAGGGCCAACAGGTCCATCAGGAACTGGTCCTACTGGCCCTACCGGTCCAACAGGAACACCAGGCCAAAAGGGAGATCCGGGTCCGAAGGGCGACCCAGGTCAGACTGGAGATCCAGGCCCGAAGGGAGACGCTGGTCCGAAAGGTGACACTGGTCCAACAGGGCAAACTGGCCCAACGGGTCCAGCTGGAGCAGGGAGCGTATATCTCTATAAGGATTACCCTGTAAATTTGAATGATGTTGGGTATCAGACGATATTTAACCATTCTTTGTCAGGTCAATATTATAAATTCGAAATTTATGCATATTTAGAAGCCCTCACCAACTCGAAAGGATATTTTCAGGCTAATGTAATTCCTACGTTTATCCGGGAGGGGAGTTATTATGAAAGTTATACGGTTATAACGGGTTATGTTGATAGTAGCTTCCCTTTTAGTGAATTTAATTATATTTTTTACTATTCAGGTACGACAACTGGCTCATTTGTAGGCTTAGGTATTGGCGTTGATCCATCAATTGCAAATACTTTAACTTCACTGAAAGTTAGAGATATTATGCTAACCTTAACGCCAATTCCTGCGCCAGTATCTTCATAAATATGTCCTAGTCAAGAGTTGATCCTTCCACATTATGACAAGAAGCATCAAAGAACACGTCTGGTTCTTTGGTGCTTCTTAATAGATGACAGCCCCCATATAGTAAGCGACGACAATATGGTATAATTTAAGAAGAAAGATTGGATTACCCGTAATGACAAGGAGGCAGCGATGAACGACACAGCATTAGAGCTTCAATTATTTGAGAATTTAAAGCCGGAGTTAACCTCGTACTGTTACAGAATGCTGGGCTCCATCATTGATGCGGACGATGCTGTCCAGGAAACGTACATTCGCGTATGGAAAAGCTGGAGCTCTTTCAGGCAAGAAGCTTCATTTAAAACATGGGTTTATCGGATTGCTTCAAACATATGCCTGGACAAGCTTCGCCAAGCCAAACGTCGGACTCTCCCAGTAGACTTGTCAGACCCGGCAGTTTCTATCGTCGAACCTCGTGAAATGCTGCCCGACTCATCATGGGTCTGGCCTGCTCCAGATTTTTCCGATAATCCGGAAGAGATTCTCATGCGTAAAGATACGCTTCAGCTCTGCTTTATTGCACTTCTGCAAACATTGCCTCTTCGTCAGCGCGCGGTACTTATTTTGAAGGATGTATTCGAATGGTCCTCCAAAGAGATCGCAGAAACGTTAGAAATGTCGCCAGCAGCGGTAAACAGCGCCCTGCAAAGAGCAAGAGAAACATTGAACAAAGCGCAGCTTCGTTCCGACGAGTTCAATATGATGGATGTCGAGCCTGATCAGGAGCTGCTTTCACGATACGTAAAAGCCTTTGAGCAATTTGATATTCAAGCGCTAGTAGCGTTGTTTCATGAGGAAGGCAGTATGTCGATGCCGCCTTTCGTTATGTGGATACATGGCAAGGACGATTTGTCCCAATTTTTCGAGCTTACAAGATGGCATTGTGAAGGCTCTCGCTTTATACCAGTTACAGTAAATGGCGGTTACCCTGCGTTTGCGCAATATATGCCAAGTAAAGAGCCATCCATCCTTGTTCCATGGGGAATTCACGTCGTAGAAATCAAGGATAATAAAATCTTCCATGTGCAAAATTTCATAAATGCAAAATTATTTTCGCGATTTGGACTGCCTGAGCAAATAAACCGATGAATTTCGCAATTGGATTACGTCTAAAATAGTGAGACGCAAAAATAATGATAAATTGAGAGAGGTGTCCATTAAATGGAAACAAGTAATCAAGCGAGAGTAACGGTAGAGGCAGTCATTCAAGCACCAATTGAAAAAGTTTGGAATTGTTGGACGGAGCCGGACCATATTATGAAGTGGAACCAGGCTTCAGAGGATTGGCATGCGCCAAAAGCGGAAAATGATTTGCAAGTCGGCGGCAAGTTTCTTACGAGAATGGAAGCGAAAGATGGCAGTGCGGGCTTTGATTTTGTTGGCACTTATGATGCTGTAAAGCAGCATGAGTTGATTTCATATACAATGGGTGACGGGAGGAAGGTTGATATTTCGTTCAATAATCAAGGAAATGAAACGAAGGTCGTGGAAACCTTTGACCCTGAAAGCACCCACCCTGTTGAGTTCCAGCAGGCCGGCTGGCAAGCGATTATGGATAATTTCAAAAAATATGTAGAACAAGCCTAATTAGAGGAACGGATATGAACCAAAACAATGGAATAAACAATAACATTACTGCAGCGCAAGTAGGTGATCGTGAGATCGTAATCTCCCGCGTATTTGATGCGTCGCGCGAGCTTGTATTTGATGCCTGGACGAAAGAGGAGCATTTGGTGAAATGGTGGGGACCTCAAGGCTTTACATCGACTTTTCAGACGTTTGATCTGAAACCGGGGGGTACATGGGAGTTTGTTATGCACAGTCCTGATGGCGTTGATTTTCCAAACATCCATATATTTATTGAGCTTGTAAAACCCGAACGAATCGTTTTCAAGCATGATGCGTTTCCCCATTTTTTGGCGACAGCTTGCTTTGAAGAAGTAGATGGGAAAACCAAAGTTACTTATCGTACCGTTTTCGAAGAAACGGACGAAACATTCGAAAAGGTGAAAGCCTACGCCGTCCCGGGTGCAGAACAGACGATGGATCGTCTAGCGGAGCATCTGAAGAGCTTTTCTTAGCAGAATGGATTATGATACACCAAGAAGCTTCCAGGCCATCATGTCTGGAAGCTTCCTCGATTATAGAAATTTTTGATGGTTACGAACCGATATAGATTGTGGAGGTGTCCTGGAACCAAATGATGTTGGCGCCCAACGCCTCGCTAACAAAGCGCAAAGGTACCATTGTTGACCCGTTCATTACTTTTGCTGGTTGGGCAAGAGGTATGCTTTTGTTGTTCACCGTTGCAACCTTGGAATCGATCGTTAATTTGATTTCTGTCTCGCCTTTTTTCGCAGTGACCACTTTGTTTTTACTGTTCCAAACGACGGTAGCTCCTAACTTCTCAAAAATGGCACGCATTGGAACAAGTGTAGTCCCGTTTTCCAGCACAGGTGGCTGAGTGTAGGCTTGATGCTCACCGTCTATATAGACGGAAATGTCGTTCAAAGCACGGAGCTCTTTTACGCCTTTATCTGAAAGCATAAACTTGTAAACTTTGTCTGCTGCATCATTGTAGCCGCTCATTCGAATATAATATTTACCGGCTTCGAGTGTTTTTACGGTCGAGGAATAGGAGCTGCTGTTTGGGTTCGAATAATGCTTTAATAGTTGAGCTCCCTTTGCATCAGTAAGCTCCATATACCATGTAGAGCCTGCCTTATTCTTGATCCCAGCAGCGATTTCTGTCTTTTTATCTAATGTAAAAACGAAATAGTCATTACTCGTTCCTGAATAAGTCCAAGTATCATAGTATTCCTCAATTACCCCGGAATAAGCTTTATTCAATTGTACAGCTGTCGCTTCCTGCAATGTATCATTAGGTTCTTTCTCAAAATTCGCCCCTTGCAAGTAAGTCGTTTCAAAGGAATAAGGCACACTAACCGTTTCGGGCGAGCCGGTCACTTTCATATAGTAGGTTCCGGCCGGCAAACCAACCTCGATTCTGCTGCTCTTTTTAGACTTGTCTAGTGGCTCGGTCAAATTGTTGGAGAATAGCGTGTTGAAGGTGTGTTCTGGAGTAAGAATGTCAAGGTACCAGTTTTTACCTTCCTGATTATGAATCGTTACAATTACATTACCGTCAACAGGAAGTGTAAATTTGTAATAATCGACACTGGAGCCTGCATCAGAAGAGTAGCCTTCAATTACACCGGTATATTTGCGGTTCAATTCAATAGAGGTTGCTGTTTCAAAGCTGTCGTTTTTCTCTGTTTCCGTTAAATTGGGGTTCGCTGAAGCAGTTGGATTCAATAGACTGGACACTAATGTAGACATTAAAACTAAAGATAAAACCATCATGCCTAGCTTTTTCAATTAGCATCATACTCCTTCATTCCAATAATGGAAATAAGTAGGAAAGTACATCTAATTTCCTCAATATGCATTTTAACACAGAACAGTATGCAAATATATTAGAAGTTTTTATGATGCTGATGGTCACCTGAATCCAGTAAAACACAGGAAAGCTACATGTTTTTTCGAAGGATTCAGGTGCTCAACGGAATGGTCATAACGCATATAGAGCAAGGCAGCTTTATTGTGCCAGGATACGATTTTGTCCTGCCAGCTCCCTTAATTCAGCGGGCAGCCGGTCACGTTCTTCATCTGATTCATCCAGCTCGACTCCATAGTAGTAGCCGCCTTCATGTGGAAGGCTCCAGCGCAGCGATCCCTTTAATGTTAAAGGCACATCATTTAATAATATTTCCATGCTTACCTCAATATGATTGTTCTCAACAGGCAAGGAAACCGGCATCCATATGCGGCAGCCATTGCGATTCAAATTATATAAAATGGCAAGCACAGGCTTTTCGGGTGGAACAATGCCATTAATACTTAAAAATTGCAGATCAAAAGCGACAGGCTCTTTCAATACGTAGCGAAAAGGAGTTTTTCTGCGATTGTTCATCATAGTGGCCTCCGTTAGTTACAATTTTGTCTATACTCTATTCATCGACAGAAGCACGATGAAGATGAAGTCGTATTGTACTGTTCGTGGCATGCAGAAACAACTCAGTAGTACCTTCGAGCTAAATAATCGCAGACGTCGAAATTTTCACTCTATTTCGTCAAAGGCTGTGATACTATATAGAGTGAGCATAACGTCATTTAATGGAAATTTAATCTCACATTTATGTGAGCATGAAGGACAATTGAAGATCGGAGGTTCAGAATGCAGAAGGTAGAAAATACTGTAGAGCGTAAAAGAAAAGACATTCACATGAGCCATTTGGCTTCCGTTGGTCAAATTGCCGCAGGTATAGCCCATGAGGTTAAAAATCCGTTAACTGCTGTTAAAGGATTTTTGCAGCTGCTAAGAGAACGGCATGATCGCAATTACGTAGAAATTGCCGAATCAGAACTGGAAAACGCGATTGATATTTTGCAAAATTTACTGCAAGTGTCCAAACCCGAGATGGAGGACGAGACATATGTTTCGGTTAATTTGGCGGTAGAGCTCGATGCATTGACCCAGCTGTTCCAGGATCAGTTTTATCGGGTAACGATCCACAAAGATTTGCAAGCCCCAGATACATACATATTCGGCAAAAAAAATCAACTAAAAAAAGTTTTTTTTAATTTATTGAAAAATGCCTTTGAGGCGATTCCTGATCAGGGCTCCATCTATATTGAACACACCGTTACGGACGATGAGGTAATCGTTTGCATTCAGGACAATGGTTTAGGCATTCCACAGGAAAAACTGAGTATGCTTGGCACGCCATTTTTTTCGACGAAGGCGAACGGAACGGGGATGGGGCTTACTCTTGTTTTTTCTGTCATTTATCAGCATGGGGGCACGATTGAAGTGCAAAGCGAGGAAGGTGTCGGGACGAAATTTACCATCTCGTTTCCAAAGGAAATGAACAATATGAAATTAAAAGAGGTGGTTACGCTGGAGCTGGAAGCTACAACACACTTAAATGAATTTTTTATTGTAAATCGGGAAGCGTTTGAACAACGGCTGCTAATGGAAGCTGTCAATGTACGAGATAAAATTGACGAAATTCTCACAATCGGCAATATTAACCTGCTTGAGAATGCACATAAGCTGGTGCTGTACATTATTGATGGAAAGGAGTATGAAGTAATTGCTTTCGCCAAGCAAGAAGGTGTTATGTGGGCAAAGCATTCCTTGACGCTTGCCTTTAAACTGGAATGGATTCAGGCTGTACGGCGCGTAATGTGGGATTTTCTGTACAATTTCGATCGGCTGAACAATCAATGCGAATCGCGAGAGCATTATTACAGTCTGGAGAAAAATATTAACCAGCTGATGGATCAATTTCTAAATCAGCTGTTTATTAGCTATTCACAATTTAAGGATGATCTGATTCGAGCACAGCGTGCAATGGTCGAAGATCTTTCTGTGCCGATTATTCCGTTGACCCGCACAACTTCTATTCTTCCACTCGTTGGTGCGATCGACGAGCTTCGCGCCGAAACGATTGAGGACAAGATCATAACGCAAATTGGCAATGACAAAATTGAAACGCTGATCATTGATTTGTCAGGTGTAATGGAAATGGATGCGAATGTCGTGCAAAAGCTGATTAACGTCTTTGACGGAGTGAATATGATGGGAGGTCAGCCGATCGTAACAGGGCTAAGGCCGGAGGTTGTAAAGATGATGATTCGTTCAGGGCTGTCCTTTGAGAAGAAGGCGATTACGAAAGGAACGCTGCAGCAAGCATTGGTTGACCATTTGGCAAATGCATTTAAGCCGGCATAACGCTCTTACTTTATTTTATAGCGCTTTTACGCTATAATGTTTACATTCTAGCGAAAAAGGAGGGTGATACTGATGGCAATCAGAGATTGCCGGATTGGCAAAGCCTCATGCAAAGCCTGATTTAGAGGCGATACTTTGCGTGGGGGGCCAATCTTACGATGTCGCCCGTTTACAAATTATCGTTTTCTAATATTTGGCTTTGCAGCTTATTTTATATTCAAATTTAAAATAAGGGGCTGTTGTCCATGTGCGAACCATTTATTAGAAACTATCAATATAATGTCATCAAGAGTCAAGCGAATGCAGCGCTTCAAGGCTTTCGAACCATTAGCGATCCAAAGGTATTGGAATCTGTACGCTTTAGTGCGCAATCCAGGGTGCTTGAGCTGTTTCCTAACGCTACGGCAAGCATGAAGTCGATGCTGGAGCCTGTTTCAGAGTTGAAGTCTGTCACCGATTTGCAGCAATATTTGCAGGAGCTCGAGCCATATCTGATCGAGTTTCCGCGTATTACTGAAGGTCAGCTGCGCAAGCTGTTCAAGAAAAACAAAAAGCTGAAGCTGCCGGACCTTTCGCAAATTGATTTCCGTTATGTGTCTTATTTGAGCTGGACCGATATTGCGACCAATAAAATGTTTATTGTGTACGATGCGGACGGACAATTTGTTGGTATTGAAGGCAGATTTACAGAGACGAATAAGAAAAACTATTGCTTCGTTTGCAATAAGTTTGAAAAGCTCGCGTTATTTTCGGCCATTTCG
This sequence comes from Paenibacillus montaniterrae, assembly GCF_018403185.1. Classification (GTDB taxonomy): domain Bacteria; phylum Bacillota; class Bacilli; order Paenibacillales; family Paenibacillaceae; genus Pristimantibacillus; species Pristimantibacillus montaniterrae. The sequence continues at coordinate 144,177 of NZ_BOSE01000008.1, read as the reverse complement.
AAAAAGAGACCAGAAAGCTCGCCTGATAATTATAAATCAGTTGGCAATTATATTTGTATGAACGGCCATGAGTGCAACAAAAATATTACTGATGTTGCTTCTCTGGAAAAGTTCATTAGCTCGGTTCTGTCATAGAACCACACCGTAAGCTAGTTAAAGGCGGCCCGCCCGGGTCGCCTTTTTTATTTGCAACGCTTGGCTACTAAAAAAAGTTAGAGCTTTACAGCATAACGATTGTTATATATCATATGATATATAACAATCGTTATTTATTTAGGGCGTGCCTGAGAACTCCGAGGACCACTGTCAGACACGCCCTAGTGTGAGGAGAATCAAGTATGGCACCGAAGAAGAGGTTTTCAGCCGAGCAAATTGTCGAAGCTGCGTTCAGCATTGCCAAATCAGAAGGAATGGACAGCATTTCAATACGGAAAGTAGCGGAGCAGCTGGGCAGCTCAATTGCACCAATCTACGTTAACTTTAGCGATGTGGAGGAGCTGAAGCGTGCAGTCGTTCAAAGGATTAGCCAAATCGGACAGCAAATGATTGATAAACAGAATACGGGCAGCCCATTTGACGATATTGGCATGGCAAGCTTACAGTTTGCGATGGAATTTCCGCTGTTGTTTCGGGATCTGGTCTTAAAGCCAAACGATTATTTGCAGCATTATGATCAGGATATGGGCAATGAGCTAGTAACCCATATGAAAAAAGACCCTGAGCTGGCAGGCTTTACTGATGAGGAGCTGCGGATCATTTTGCTTAAGATGAGGGTATTTCAAACAGGCTTGGCGGTGATGGCGATCAATGGACAATTGCCGATTGCAGCTGATCTGAAAAGCATGAAGGAACTGCTGGACAGTGCCGCCGAGGATGTCATGCTGGCAGCACGATTGCGCAAGCAGCCGGATGCGCAGCAATGATGCATTCGACCAGGTGAAGAGGATTAAGTAAATAAGCGCAAGGGGGAAGCGGGATGGATGTTGAAGCGATTAAAGGGGAAATCGAGCAGACGCTAGCTAGCAAAGTAAGCCAGGACTCTAAGCTGCATAACATATATATACTCGTGCACTCGGATGCAAGGCATATACATTGGCCAATGGCAGCGGGCAGCACAGATGAGCTGCTGGCGAATCCGCATCAGCCCTTTCATACAGCAAGTGTTGGGAAGACATTCACTTCGGTCATATTGGCGATGCTGATTGAGAAAGGTCTTGCCGCCTATAATGATCCGATTGCGAAATATTTGCCTTCAGACTTGCTTGAAGGGCTGCATGTCTATAAGGGAGAAGACTACTCGCACGAAATTCAGCTCCAGCATTTATTGAGCAATACATCAGGCTTGCCTGATTTTTTCGAGGATAAGCCGAAGCGGCATCGTCCATTTCTTGAGGAAGTATTAGAGGAACCGGCACGCTTCTGGACGCCGGAAGAAACGATCGAATGGTCCAAGCAGCATTTGCAGCCGCGCTTTCCGCCCGGCAAGGGGTTTCATTATACTGATACAGGCTACAATTTACTGGGGCTTATTATTGAGTCAATTACTGCAAAGCGCTATGCAGAAGTGCTGCATGAAACTATTTTCACGCCGCTCAACATGAACCACTCCTATTTGGCGCATTATTCCGAGCCCGCTGTTCCCAGTGAACACCCGGTCGCGAGCCTGCATCTTGACGAGCTGCACATAAAGCTTAACGACTATCGCAGCTTCAGCAGCTTCTATGCCAGCGGTCAAACGGTCAGTACGACAGAGGATCTGCTGCTTTTCATGAAGGCGCTAACCAAGCAGCAGCTGTTGAAGGATGACAGCTTACGCAAGATGCAGGACTGGAAAAAAATGAGGGTCGGCATGAAATATGGCTACGGTCTGATGCAGCTGCAATTTCTCCCATTCACTCGCAAGTACACAGCCTGGGGCCATCTTGGCGTCAGTGGAGCGTTTATGCTGGTTGTACCAGCGCTCGATCTATATCTGACAGGGAGCTTCAATCAAACCGCCTATCGCTCGAAGGGCATAAACCTATTGTTTTTCAACGTTATTCGCAAATTGGCCGCCGTGCTTAGCTAGTGGGCACGACCATTCATATAATCCACTAAAGCGTTTATTGTCACGTTAAGTAGCTAAGTATTCTATACAGCCATATCATAATTTGTTATGATAATATGCAGAATATTTGGTTTACAAGTAAACTAATGAATGTCGGAGTGGACTGCGATGGATAAGCATAAGAAGGTAACGATGCAAGAAATTGCCGATCGAGTTGGCGTTTCGAAATATGCAGTTTCTAAAGCGTTATCAGGAAAGTCAGGCATTAGTGCCGCTACGAGGGAAAAAATATTTGAGGTGGCATCCCAGCTTGGCTATCTCGAACAAAAGCTCGGCAAGCGAACTCAGCTAATAAAGCAACTGAATGAAGAGCAAAGCAGGCTAGTCGGGATTCTTATTCCCAATATTAGAAGTCAGAACAGAGAGTCAGGCTACTGGGGAAGGATCCTTGACGGTGTCTTTAAGGGACTGGAGAACAGCGGCGTCGCCTCTGTTCTTATTACAGATGATGTACCTGACAATTTTCATAAGGTTATGAGGCCTGAAGGGCTGCTGGGCATTATCGGGATTGGATTGATTCAATCCGCCATGCTGGTTGAACTGCGCAATATTGGTGTGCCCTTTGTACTGATTGATCATGAAGATGATTTGGTTAGCTCAGACAGTATTTTTATGAACAATTATGATATTGTACGCAAGCAAGTGATGTATTTGATAGGGAAAGGTCATACCAATATTCAATTTGTCGGGGACTGGAGATTCGCGAGAAGCTTTTCTGATCGCTGGAGCGGCTTCAAATCTGCATTGCAGGAGCATGAAATACCGTACGAGCCAGATCGTGATTTACTTTCTATCCAACCAACGCTGGCCATTAGCAACCTGGAGCTTATTGCACGGAGATTTAAGCAACTGAAGGAGGGAAGCCTTCCTACTGCGTTCGTATGCGCTAACGATAAAATTGCTTCACTTTGCTTGAATGCCATGAATGAGCTTGGTATTCGCGTTCCGCATCATACATCCATAATCGGCTTTGACAATGATGCGGAGATTTTAGAGCAGTTTCCTGAGCTCAGCACGGTAAATGCTGAAAAGGAAGTACTTGGTATTAAAGGAGTAGAAATGCTTTTCAGGCGCCTGGCCAATATTTATATGCCTTATGAGAAGATTTTACTGCAAAGCGATCTCATTATTCGCGGGAGCATAGATGCACCTGACCCTGCTTCGGTTTACAAAAGCAGCAATTAAATCAACATTTGTTATTCGATAAGAAGCGTTTTTGTCTAAGGACAGAGACGCTTTTTTTTGTGTTCTAGAAAATCTAATGAATAATTGTTTGTTTTGAAAGCGATTAAAGTAACCTTGTTAGGTTTACATATAAGATAAAAGTTAGTTTATTTTAGTTGACAAATTCTCTATGTATCTTTTAATATAAACTGAGAAAGCGGATACATTTTATCGTGAAACCTGATTCTAACAGAAATGAGGGAATGCTATGTTTGCGAAGCAGTCGCGAATTAAACATCAACATAATATAGCAGGGTATGTCTTTATTTCCCCTTGGTTAATAGGCTTCCTGCTGCTAACGCTATGGCCCATTTTGCAATCGCTTTATTTATCGTTCACGCAGTATTCATTGCTTGATTCCCCAACCTGGATTGGGTCGCAAAATTATGAAAATATTTTTCAAAAGGACAGACTTTTTGTCAAGTCGCTTGCGGTCACCTTTACTTTTGTGTTGTTTGCTGTCCCTATCAAGCTATTTTTTTCATTGATGGTTGCAATGCTGCTTAATCGGGATATTAAAGGAATGAGCTTTTATCGTACATTAATTTATTTCCCTTCTCTTATTGGCGGCAGTATTGCTGTTGCAGCATTATGGCGCAATATGTTTGGGCTAGATGGCTATATCAATCATGTACTTGGCTGGTTTGGAATTGAAGGCATTGGCTGGATCTCCAATCCCAATACAGCGCTCGGCACCCTTGTTTTGTTGAGTGCCTGGCAGTTTGGCTCAACGATGGTCATATTTTTGGCTGGGCTGAAGCAAATCCCGAAGGATTTATATGAATCAGCTTCAGTAGACGGGGCAGGAGTGCTGAGGAAGTTTTGGAATATAACACTTCCAATGCTGTCGCCTGTCATGTTTTTCAACCTCGTATTAGGAATCATCAATGCTTTTCAAATGTTCACTTCGGCGTTTGTCATTACAGCGGGCGGTCCTGCCAATGCAACCTACATGTATGTTTTATTTCTTTATGAAAAAGCCTTTAAGCAATTTCAAATGGGTTATGCTTCTGCTCTGGCATGGATCCTGCTGCTCATTATCGCCGTATTCACGATTATCAACTTTGTAGTTTCTAAATATTGGGTCCATTATGAATCCGAGGGGAGAGGATAACTATGGCAACAGAAGCAAAAAAGGCTTGGAAAAGCCATCTCATTCTAATCCCTTTCTCCTTGCTGATGATCTATCCAGTTATATGGTGGATTGGCGCTTCATTCAAGAGCACTTCTGAGCTGTCATTGCCTACGATTTGGCCCAAGCAGTGGATGTGGGAGAACTATACAGAAGGCTGGACCTTCTCTTCGCAATATACGTTTACAACATTTTTTGCTAATACGTTGATGATGGAATTTTGGAATGTGCTGGGCGGGGTGCTGACTGCTGCGCTGGTTGGATATGGCTTTGCCAGGCTTAATTTTAAATTTCGCAATTTCTGGTTTGCTGTGTTAATGATGACGCTGATGCTGCCGGCACAGGTTACGGTGGTTCCGCAATATATTCTGTACAACAAGCTTGGTTTCGTCGACAGCTATATTCCTTTGATCCTGCCGCATTTTTTTGGAGGAGGAGCATTCTTTATATTTCTAGTTATACAGTTTATTCGCGGAATTCCGCGTGAGCTGGATGAAGCTGCGCAAATAGACGGAGCATCTGTTTACGGAATATTTTTTCGTATTACTATGCCGCTCATTAAGCCAGCGCTGTATACGGTAGCCATTTTTACGTTTCTGTGGAGCTGGGACGATTTCTTTTCTCAATTGCTTTATTTAAGCTCAGTCGAAAAGTTTACAGTCGGTCTTGGCTTGAGAATGTTTATTGACCAATTTGAAGTCCAGTGGGGGCAATTGCTGGCCATGTCGCTGCTATCTGTTTTGCCATCCGCGATTATTTTCTTCCTGGCTCAGAAGCATTTTGTTGAGGGTATTGCTACGACAGGAATAAAGGGATAGTTCAAAAAATGAAAAGGGAGTGTATTTAACATGAAAGCAATCAATCCATGGTTTAAGCTGTTGACCACAGCTACTCTAGTTTCCGCACTGGTCATTTCCGGCTGCTCCTCCAACTCAACGGAGTCTGCCAACAAGTCAAACTCAGGCGCTTCAAAGAGTGGAGGCAGTACGAACATAAAGATTATGTGGTGGGGCTCTGACCAGCGGCATGAAGCAACAACGAAAGCATTAAAGCTTTATGAGGAGCAGCATGCCGGTCTAACCTTCACTCCTGAGTATACCGCTTGGGACGGCTACTGGAGCAAGCTGCCGACACTGGCTGCATCAGGCACCTTGCCCGATATTATGCAGATGGATGCGGCTTATATTCAAAGCTATGTCAAGCGCGGCTTGCTGGCCGACTTGTCTGAGCTTGATCTATCAGAAATCGTGGATGAGCAAGTGATAGAGAATGTGAAGATAGATGGAAAGCTGTACGGGGTTCCGCTCAGTTACAATGGGCAGGCTATGGTATACAACAAAAAGGCCTTTGAACAATATGGCATTACACTTCCACACAACAATTGGACATGGGAAGAGTTTTTTGAATATGCTCGTGAAGCCCGTACCAAGCTTCCCGAAGATGTTTATCCGATTGATGACCTGAGAAATATTTGGGAGTGGTATCAGTTTTATCAAACCTCTAAAGGGCTTGGTCCTATTTTCAAGGATGGTAAGACCTTCAATTTGGATAAGGAGACATGGTTCGAGTTTAATGAAATATATGCCGATTTTCAAAAGCAAGGCATCGTTCCACCCGCTGACTTGCAGCTATATTCCAAGGAAAATGATCCTCAGACAGATTCGTTTGCCAATGGGCACGTCATACTGAGAGGGTCGTCAGTTGGCTCTGCAAGTGCTGTAGAAGCGCTGCTGCCGGAAGGAGGAGAAATTGCAGTCAACAGCTATCCTGTCGGAAATGCCGGAGGGGGATGGGCGCAATCGACGATTTTCTTCTCGGTTAGCGCCAAGTCCAATAATATCGAGCAAGCCAAGCAATTTTTGAAATGGTTTATTTCAGATCAAGAAGCGGGCAAGCTTCTGGCAACGACTCGCGGCATTCCAATTAATAGTGATGTTCTGGCAAGCATTGAGCCAAACCTTACTTCGGGCGAACGACTTGGCATCGACTTGCTTGAGGTTGCCAAGCCGAATGCATTGCCGTTCTATCCGGCCCCTTCCGGAGCTGAAGACTTTACAGCAACCTACAAATCAGAGATGGAATCGGTTATGTTCGGCCAGACGACATTAGAGCAAGCCTATGAAACGCTTGTAGAAAAAGGAAAAGCAGCTGAGAGCGCGATTCAATAATGATGATGGAGGAGAGCATGGAACTTACGGGAGAATGGAGATTACAGCATTTTGATGTCGGGCAGTTTCCTCCCTTGCAAATAGCTGATGAAGGGCTGGATGATAGATTTTGGCTAACAACTACAGTACCAGGTGATGTCCATTCGACTTTGATTGAGAGGAACATGATTGCTCATCCCTATTACGGACATAACGATTTAAACTGTCGCTGGATTGAAGAAAAGGAATGGTGGTATCGCACAAAATTTCAGCTGGACAACCGTCCTGCTCAGCATGAGAAGCTCGAACTTGTTTTCGAAGGACTGGATACATTTGCTACGATTTATGTCAATGGTCTTGAAGTTGCAAAGACGGCTAATATGCATCGAGGGTATTCATTCGATATTACTAGAATAGCTAAAACGGGCAAAAATACGATAGCTGTTAGATTTGATCCGTTGTTTCTTCATCATAAGGACAAGCAGCAGATGCAATGGTCCTCCTATACGAAGGAGCGTCCATGGATACGCAAGGCTGCAATGAATTATGGCTGGGATTGGGGTCCAAGATTAGTGACAGCAGGCATATGGGGCAAGGTTCATTTGCGCAGAAGTGCTCATGCGAGAATTGAAAGCGTATATGCTAAAACATTATCAATCGCAGACGAAGAGGCAGTGCTGCTGATAGAGACCGAGGTTAAACGGTATAATCCAGCTGCTAAGCTGACTGTAAAGGTGTCCTTGCTGAATGCCCAGGGCCACCTGGTTGCAGAACAAGTGCAGGCGCTTCAAGGCGGGCACAGCGAAAGCTTGCTTCATATCGCCAGTCCAAATCTGTGGTGGACGCATGATCTTGGAAGTCCTTATTTATATCAATTGGAAATGACTTTGCTCGTTGATGACATGGCTGTTGACAGCTGCGTGCAGCCCTTTGGCATCCGCTCTATTGAGCTGCAGCTTAAGGATGAACAAGGCAATCACTCCTTTGCTTTTATACTGAACGGTGTCAAACTATTTGCCAAAGGCTCCAATTGGATTCCTGTAGACAATTTTATTGGAGCCGCTCCTGATAAGCGGTACACCGACTTGATCGAGCTTGCGGTTGGCAGCAACATGAATATGCTGCGTGTATGGGCAGGAGGGATTTACGAAAAGGATATTTTCTATCGTGAGTGCGATCGGCTTGGCTTGTTAGTATGGCAAGACTTCACATTTGCTAATGCCCTATTTCCTGATTATAATGCCGACTTTATGGAAAATGTGAAGCAGGAAGCGAGCTACAATATTAAGCGGCTAAGAAATTATGCGTCGCTAGCACTTTGGTGCGGCAATAATGAAATCGATTGGCTTTACGATATGAAGCTGGCTGATGGAGATATTACATGTCCTTTCTACGGCGAGACCATCTATCATGAGCTGCTGCCGCAATTGCTGGAGGAGCTTGATCCTGCACGTCCATACTGGCCATCTTCACCATTCGGCGGCAATGACGCGAATGATCCCGATCAGGGGGACCGCCACAATTGGCAGGTTTGGCACGGCTCGGTTTACCCAAGAAAATTTGGCGAGAAGACGATGCTGGATTACAGTATTGAAGGTGTAAGCTTCAAAAATTACAAGAAAGATCATACTCTGTTCAGCAGTGAATTTGGCATGCATGCTTCAGCCAATCGCTACACATTAGAAAAATACATTCCCGATGGACAATTTTATTGGGGAAGTGTAGAGATGGCTTATCGCAATAAGGATACTAACCATCGTAAAGGAATATTGCTGATGGAGGGCTATACAGGTGCTCCGAACAATATCGAGCAATATATGAGCTTTTCCATGCTGACGCAGGCGGAGGGCTTGAAGTTCGGCATCGAGCATTATCGTCGCAACAAGCAACGGACAAGCGGCTCATTGATTTGGCAGCATAATGACAGTTGGCCGGGAACGAGCTGGTCTTTAATTGATTATGAGCTGCTTCCGAAAGCATCCTTCTATTATGCTCGCAAATTTTATCATCCGCTGCTATTGACGATTGATCATGAGCCCGGTGCGTCTACTGATCTCTGGGTCGTTAACGATACGCTGCAAAGCATGACAGGCAGCATTCGGCTGGAGACTTATCATGTAAGCGGCGCGCTTGTTCAGCAGATGGAGGTGGCAGCAACTGTTCCAGCCAATCGCTCGGTTAAGCTGAAGCAGTGGAAGGAAGAAGAGCTGCTTGGCGGCATTGCCGCGACCGAGGCTGTCATCAAGCTTTCGGCTGAGGAATGGAGCTGCTACGACAATTACTATTATTTGCGAGATCATCAATTGCTGAAGTTGCCTGAGTCAGTTCTTGCTGCTTATTGGTCGCAAGAGCAGGGCTTGCTTTATATTCGAGCGAGCGGAGCAGTAGCGCGTATGGTAAATATACAGATTGCACAGAGCAATGTGCGCATGAGTGATAATTTCTTTGATTTATTGCCAGGTGAGAGCAGGGGCATTGCGCTTCATCAAGCTGACGGCTTCGCTCTTGCTGTTGATTCAATCAGAATCAGTGCATTAAATGCAGCCGAAATAAGCGTGATTCGAAGCTAGCAAGCTTGTAATGACAATTCCATGAGTGATGGGGGATAAGCGTAATGAAAAATAAACAAATTGTGTTTACTGCTCCTTGGAAAGTAGAACTTCTGGTAGATGAGTTGTCTTATAACCCCCCGGTGCTCCGACCAGGGCAAGCGCTTGTAAAAAAACGGTATACGCTGATCAGTCCGGGAACAGAGCTAGCCTGTCTTTCTGGTGGAGAAGGCTGGTTCAGCATGCCGGGAATTCCCGGGTATGCCGCTGTTAGTGAAGTTGTGGCATTGGGAGAGGAGACAGCAGGGATTGCTGTTGGTGATCTTATATTTCACTATGGCAAGCATTGCTTATATGAAGTGGTTCCAACCTCAGGGGTGTTCCTTAAAGCTCCTGCAAATATGGACCTGCGATTAATCCCCTTTACTCGCTTGGCAACTGTAGCGATGACAGCCATCAGGGTGTCCCAAATTGAACTGGGCGACACGATAGCCGTGACCGGGCTAGGCTTGGTCGGCAACATGGCCTCGCAATTGGCAAAGCTGCAGGGAGCGAATGTAATTGGAATCGATCTGTCGGAAGAAAGGCTAAAGCTCGCTGGACAATGCGGACTCTATCTTGGATTGTCTGCAGCGGACGGCGATGTGGTTTCGCAAATTCGCAAGGCTACTAGCGGAGTTGGCGTTTCCACGTTGATCGAGGCCACTGGCGTCCCTAAGGTAGCGGTTGATAGTTTGCCGATGATTGCTCAATTTGGAGAACTAATCTTTCTCGGTAGTCCTCGTGGAGAATATACAGTCAATGTTACCGATGTTTTCAACTATAGTCATTTGATTGGCAAAGGGGCAATTACCTTTAAGGGCGCTCACGAGTGGCGGTATCCGCTGGAGCCGGACAACTATGTCAAGCATTCACTGGTTAGAAACTCCAACGTGGTTCTCGAACTGATAAGTAATAACAGACTGGTGATTGAGCCATTAATCAGCCATATTATGAAACCCGAGGAGGCTGCCGTCGCATACGAGGGCCTTCGTCTTCATAAGGATCGCTATCATGGCGTATTGTTCGACTGGTCCGAATAATTGACCGGGGCATATCGCCATTGCTATGCTACATTTATAATGTTGGAGGGATGCTTCATGAAGCGAGGGATAAGTCGAGCAGGAATTGGCGTTGTTAAGGATACAAGTGAGTTTGTGCAGCTTGCTTCACAATTCAAGTTTCAAGCTATTGAAGAGGATGGCGGTCGGATTGTTGACTGGATCAAGCGAACTAGCCTGGACGATGCCGGGGAGATGCTGCGTCATTCAGGAATCGAGATTGGAGCGATCGGCTTGCCTGTGCAGTGGCGGGAATCAGACGATCGATTTCAAGCTGATCTGCCTCTATTAAAGCAGCAGGCACAAGCCGCAGCTGTTTTAGGCTGCAAAGTATGCTGCACATATGTGCTGCCTTCAGTCAATGATCTGCCAGCTCATTTTTTAATAGCCGCGAGCAAAAGGCTAAGGCTATGTGCTGATATTCTCAATGCTTATGGCATGTCGCTGGCGTTGGAGTTCGTTGGCCCTCATCATCTTCGCCAATCTTGCGATTACCCGTTTCTCTGGGAAATAGGCCATTTTCTCGACTGGATTCAGCTGTTGGATCGGCCGAATATCGGACTGCTGCTTGATTGCTATCATTGGCATACAACTGAAGCTGATCTTGGCCTTATTCGGAAGCTGGAAGCCAAGCAAATTGTTCATGTTCATATTAACGACGCCAAGCCGCTTCCTGCACATGAATTGCTTGACTTTGACCGCCTATATCCAGGGGAAGGAAGCATTGATGTGACAGGATTTCTGCTGGCATTGCAGGACATCGGCTACATGGGGGTAGTTGCCCAGGAGGTGCTGACAGCAGCACAGCCAAGCGAGTCGTCTTATGCTTTGTGGGAACGAAGCCGCCAGGCATTTGACCGCGTATGGCCGCATTGATTGTAGCTTGAGATTAAGCTTTGGCAATAGGGATGACAACATGATACCGCCAGTTAGTTGCGATACGTTATCGTACTAGCTGGTGGTTTTTCTATATTTAAATGCGCTAAAGAGGTAAAAATATTACCGAAGCCGTAATGATATTCCATTGTTGAGGGGATTTCGCAAAACCTATAATGGGTACATATCAAGGAGGTGAACATGTTATTGAGTAAAAATCAATTAAGAGATAATGTAGCGGGATATTTATTTGTCGCACCGATGCTGCTTGGCAGCGCTGTGCTGATTCTTTTCCCGATTGTTGCTTCCTTTATTTTAAGCATGACCGATTGGAATTTTGTAACCGGACTAGCAGGGGCAAATTTTGTAGGCTTGGACAATTTCGCGGCGCTGTTTAGTGATTCAGTGTTTTTGAAAGGGCTTACCAACAATTTTATTTTGCTATTAGTTGTTCCGATTGGGCTGTTCCTGTCGCTCATTCTTGCGGTAGTGATCAATAAAGGGGTTTATTTTAAGGATACGTTCAAAGTCATTTATTTTATGCCTTATATTTCAAGTACGGTTGCGATCGCTTTAGTTTTTCAGGTGCTGTTCCATCCTACGCAAGGGCCAATAAACCAAACCTTAATGGCGCTTGGCATAGAAAATGTTCCTGGATGGATTGCGAGTACGGATTGGGCACTCGTTTCCGTGATGTTGATTATCATTTGGACACAGATTGGTTTTCAGGTCATTTTATATATTGCTGCGCTGCAAAATATTCCGCCGCAATTGTATGAAGCGGCAGAGGTAGATGGAGCGTCCATGTGGTACAAATTCAAAAACATTACCGTGCCGCTGGTGACGCCAACCACCTTTCTGCTGCTTATTCAAGGAATAGTGTCGACCTTCAAGGTGTTCGATTTAATCATCGTGCTAACAGAAGGCGGGCCGGCAAATTCATCAACGATACCGGTGCTGTATATGTACCAGCAAGCGTTCGAGGAATTGAAAACGGGCTACGCTTCGGCAATTTCAGTAATTCTGTTCCTTATTCTAGTTGTCATTACGTTCTTGCAATGGATGGGGCAGAAGAAATGGGTAAATTATTAGAAAGGAGGGGGATAGGTGGAGTCAGCATTTAAAAGAATACATTGGCCTAAATTGCTGGCAACGATTTTGTTCGCAATCGTCGGCCTCATTTTCATAATGCCATTTTTATGGATGATTTCAGCGTCCTTTAAATTAGAATCAGATGTACTCAAGTTTCCGATTGAGTGGATTCCGTCCACATGGAACGCTGTAGAAAACTATAACGAGGTTTGGTTCGGGGCAAAATCGTTTGCCTTGTATTACTGGAATTCGATCAAAATATCGGTGTTTACGACCATTGTATCATCTGTGTTTTCATGCTTTGCTGCATATGCCTTTGCCAAAATTAATTTCAAGGGCAGGGACTTGCTTTTCCTGGTCGTACTATCGACGTATATGATTCCACCGCAAGCGATTGTTATTCCGCAATATTTGATTTATTCTTCAAGCGGCTTAATCGATTCACATTTGGGCTTAATTTTGCTGAACAGCTTTAGTGCCTTCGGTACGTTTATGCTGAGACAGTTTTTTGTATCGGTCCATGACGAAGTGATTGAGTCGGCGAGAATGGATGGCGCTGGCCATATTCGCACGTTTTTCAGCATTGCGCTGCCATTAATTAAACCGGCGATTGCTACCTATGCGATTTTAAGATTTATTTGGACTTGGAACGATTATCAGAATCCACTTATCTTCTTGCGTTCAGATTCACTGTATACGATTCAAATTGGCATTAAGCAGTTTGCTGATGCGCACGGGTCTATTTTTTCGTTAATGATGGCCGCTGCTGTATCCGCGATTGTTCCTTTGCTCATTGTATTTATTATTGGTCAGAAGCAGGTTATAGAAGGGATAGCGCTAGGTGGCGTCAAAGGCTAAGCCCGACTTTGATGACGATGTAGTTGCGTTGTAGCGGATTCGACGGCGAATATGTCACGCTACCGAGGGCTCCGGTGCTCACGTAGTAGGTATCTACGCTGCGCTCCTCGCCCTCTAGTATCGTGCCATCTTCTTGGTCCTGAAAGCCGGGCTTTAGCGGGGGTTTGATGACGATGTGGCTTCTCTGTAGCGGATTCGACGGCGAATCTTGAACGCTAGCGAAAACTGCGGTGCTCACGTAGCTTTTGCCTACGCTGCGCTCCTCGTTTTCTACTAGCGTCCAAGCTTCTTGGTCCTGAAAGCCGGGCTTTGGCGGGGGGTTGATGACGATGTAGTTGCGTTGTAGCGGATTCGACGGCGAATATGTCACGCTACCGAGGGCTCCGGTGCTCACGTAGGTCTATCTACGCTGCGCTCCTCGCCTTCTAGTATCGTGCCATCTTCTTGGTCCTGAAAGCCGGGATTTGGTAGGGGCTTTGAATGTATGTGATAAAAATATATAGGGGGATTATTATGAGAAAGAAATGGCTGGTCACTTTAATGTCTGTTATGCTGGTAAGCAGCCTTGTACTGGCTGCTTGCGGCAAGGATACGGCTTCTGAGAATGGGAAGGATGCAGAAGCTGAGGATACTGTAACTTTAAACTTGTATACTTGGATTAATGAAGAAAACGGCTCCTGGGAAAAAACGATTGCAGCCTATGAAGAGGCGAATCCAGGCGTGAAGATTAATGTCAATGCGCTGGTTGAAAATATGGATGCGCGCGACTACTTGAAAAAGCTTGATTTGCTTGCGGCATCCGGGGATAAACTAGACTTGATTATGTTTTCCAGCTCAGAGGATTTGGCGAAGCGTATTTCCGCTGGGATGGTTGATCCGCTAAATGCTTATCTTGACGAGGAAGGCGTTAATGCAGAAGAAATTTATAATATGGGTGTAACTCCAGCTGATGAAAACGGCACTTACTATGCGCTTCCGATGAAATACAATACGTACTTGATTATGATGAACAAGGATCATTTGGATGAAGCAGGATTGGCGGTACCGACGGATTGGACATGGGATGACTACAAAGCCTATGCCAAACAGTTAACGACTGATCAGCGCTATGGCTCTTATCTTCATACATGGTCAACGATTTATGATACTTTAAAGCTATTTAGCAAGGGCGACGAAAGTTTGTTGATTAAAGCAGACGGTTCATCTAATATGGAAGATCCAGCTGTAGAAGCTTCGCTGCAATTGCGTTATGAGTTAGAGCGTGTCGATCAGTCCTCTGAGCCGTATGCCAACATCGTTTCGCAAAAGCTGAATTATCGCCAGCAATTTTTCACTGAAAAGGCAAGTATGGTTCCGATCCCAAGCTATATGGTTACGGAATGGGGCGGCTTCACTCCGGAATTTACAATTGCATGGGCTCCATGGCCCAAGGATAAAGCGGATGATGAACAATATCGTTTCGCATCTGCCGATATGATTGCGCTTGGTAAAAATTCCGAGCATAAAGAAGAAGCTTACAAATTTATGAGATGGATGTCAACGGAAGGCATGCTTGTGCAAAATAAAGCGATTCCAGCCTGGAAGCAAACAGATGTGAAAGAAGTGCTGAACAATCTGGTAGCGACAACTGCGAATCCAGCTGCGGTTGATGTCGAATCACTCACCTATGTACTTGAGACTGGCGAGGAAGCGAAGCAATTCCTACCTGCAGGCTATATGACCGAAGTATATAATGCTTATAAAGCAGAGGTTGAGAAGTATTTGTTAGGTGAACAGGAACTGGATGCAACCATGAAAAATGCTACAGATGCCGTACAAAAAGTAATTGATCGCAATAAATAATGAATAGAGGATAACAGAGAGAGCGAAGCCTCTCTCTTTATCCATTTTAGCGGGCGAAAGGGAAAGAACGTGATGAGGCAATGAAAAAATTGATGCAAGCATTGAATAACCGATCTTTGAGGGCGCGACTTATTCTTTCCTCCGTTCTATGTATCCTTTTGCCTTTAATTTTATCGTTTATTTTAATGAATAAGCTCGTACAAGACGAGCTGGTGCAGCTATCCGTATCACAGTCGGAGGATACGTTGGAAGTGCTGGATATTCAGCTGTCCGATTATTTCGATAACCTGCTGTATTTGTCCAATTATATACAATTCAACGAGCCGATTAAAGCGATTTTAAACCGCAATATTGAACGCTCAGAGAAAGGCTTAACGACGCGAGAGTCGAATGCGCTTGATGACATTGAAATATCGAGAAATTTAGAAGGGCTGACCAATCTACTGGTCCCCTCCTATTTAGCGATTGTACTTGATCATGGCTATACCTATACGAATTACCCGAATCTTAAACGCGGAGACATGAGCTGGCAGGAGCTTTATGCTGATATTATTGACAGCTCCAATTACGGTATTCACTGGATTGGCGTTCATCCCAATTATATTGAGGCGGAGAAGGAGCAATTTCCTTATCTAATTTCCATTGCCGGTGTGGTGAAGCTTACTGAAAAGCACAAGGCGCTGCAGATGATCAGCATTCATGAAGAGAAGATTCGATCACTGCTCAATGATCGCGCCTTCGATGCGCAGCAAGAAATTATGCTCGTTGATGCGAATGGCAAGGTGCTGTCTCATAATAAGCAGGAGCTGATTGAACAAGACTTTCCATACTATGAAACCATGCAGCAAGCCGGAGGCTATCATGTGGTGCAAGCTCATCAGAAGGACTACTTGATGGTCAGCCATCCATTTGCCTATGGCGATTGGAGCCTGGTTAGTCTCGTTCCCCAGAAAACGGCGGTTGGCAATATTCAGAAGGTGATGGGAAATACCTTGTTCATCCTGCTGTTCTTTTTCTTGCTGTTCTTGATCCTGTTAGTGCTGCTTGTCAGTTTGCTGACAAAGCCGCTCAAGTCATTGAATAAGGTTATTAAGCAAGTAAAGCTGGGTAATTTAAATGTTCGGTCAGGCGTAAAGGGAAGAGGGGACATCGAGCAATTAGGCCACTCTTTGGATACGATGATGGATACGATTGAACAAATGATCGAGCAAATTAAAGCAGTCGAAAAAAGCAAGCGGAAAGCAGAGCTGGAAATGCTGCAGGCGCAAATTAACCCGCACTTTCTGTTCAATACGCTTAATTCCTTAAGGCTGAACATCTCGATGAATGGAGATCAAGCAAGCTCAAAGGTGATTCAATCTTTAACGTTATTGCTAAGAATGACCTTTAACCGAAAAAATGAGCTTGTCCCGTTGAAAATGGAAATCGAGGTCATCCGGCACTATTTAAGATTAATGAATTTCAAAAGCAATTCCAGCATTGAATTAGCCGAGGATTTGGAGCCGAGCACTTTGGACTTCGAGGTGCCGTGCTTTTTCCTTCAGCCGTTAATTGAAAATTCCATCCTGCACGGATTTGATGAGAAAAGCGGGACGATTACTATCACCTCAAAAATGGAGGGGGATGGCGTGCGGATTTCGGTAGCGGATAATGGCAAAGGATTAACGCCGGATCAGCTGCAGCAATTGCAAGCTGAACTCCAGCTGACAGACTCCTTCGAGGCAGAGAATCGAAATCAATCCTCCTTTACCGGAATCGGGATTGGCAATGTGTATCAACGGATGCATCTGATTTATGGCTATAAATTTCAAATGAATATCGAAAATCTATCATCGGGCGGAACCCAAATTACATTTTATATTCCAGGGAATCAGGAGGGATAGCACATGTATAAAATTATGCTCGTTGATGATGATTACCTCGTGCTAGAGTATTTAAGAAAAATGATTCCGTGGGCAGATTTGGGCTTCCAGGTAGTGGGGCTATGCGAGGACGGCCAGCAAGCGCTAACGATGATGAGCGATACGAATCCAGATGTCATTATGACGGATATCGGAATGCCTAAAAAAGACGGAATTACTCTGATTAAAGAGGCAATCGCGATCAATCCAAAGGTGAAATCGGTTTTTTTAACCTGCTATGATGATTTCGGCTACGCCCAGACAGCGATACGCTTGAATTCATTTGACTATATTTTAAAGGAGACGTTTGATCCTGAAAGTATTACGCAAATGATGCTGCGCTTAAAAGAAGAGCTGGATAAGGAAGCAGCCAGTCATAACATTCTAAATAATATGAAGTTTTTTATTAAAGAGAATTTAACCGTCCTAAGAAGCAAGCTGCTGGAGCGACTAATAACGGGCGATGCCAAGGCGATTTCCGCATGGTTAAAAAAGCATGAGCATGAGCTGGAGTTAAATTCGACCTATAAAAATTGCATGCCAATTCTATCGTTCATCGACGATTACGAGCAGCTTCTAAAGACGCGATATTCGGAGGATGCTCTAAAATTTGCCATCGACAATGTGATTGCTGAGACGTTGAGCCGATCAGGAACAGGGTTTTGTTTATTTTATAAGGAAGATACCTTTTTTATTTTCTACGCGCGCGAGGCCTTTATTGCTGAAGGAGAAATCCAGCAAGCGATCAAGGAAATCCATATGAATTTGCGCAAGTTTCTAAAACTAACGATTACTTCAATTATAGGAAGCAATTGCACATTTCCTGACGGCTTAACCGGTGAATTAAATGCAATGCTCGCATACTCCGCGCAAAGATTTTATTTGGAGCCCGGGTCAATCCTTGAACAGAAGCAGATAAGCTTTTCAGCAGAATACCCTCTCTTGCATGCGATGGATTCGATTCAAGCGCTTAAACGGCTCATTCTGCAGGAGGATTTGCATGGCTTGGATGCCTGGGTACAAAGCTGGACGAGCACGATTTCTAAGCATCAGTATGAGCCTGATATGGTCAAGCAATGGGTGCGCGATCTTTTGTTCGAGGTGGATAAAATGATTCGGTCGCTGCAGCATGCCGAGCTGGAATCAACGGAATCTGTAGTCCATCGTTCAATTGCCGAAGCGAAAACAGTGAAGCAATTGGCGGAATGGCTAGCTGACAGCCTGCACAAAGCGGTTGCAAAAATAAAGGACGTTCATGATTTGCCGAAAAAAGAGGAAATCATTAAAGCGCAAAAGTATGTGCTTTTGAATTTGGATAAAAAAATTACGCTAGGGGATGTCGCAGCGCATCTGCATTTAAATCCGAGCTATTTTAGCAGAATCTTTAAACAGCATGCGCAAATGAATTTCATTGATTACGTCAACCAGATGAAAATAGAGGAAGCAAAAAAGCTTATCGATAATACGAATGAGAGTATCGAAAAAATTGCGGACAAGCTCGGCTTCGAGGATAAAGGCTATTTTATAAAGGTGTTCAAAAAGTATTTTGGTGCGTCGCCAATGGAGTATAAGCGCGGGAGCCGTGAACCATAAGCAAGGTTATTATTAATGCCGCTATGAGAAGAAAAGGGGAGAGGTTTTCATGTTATTTCCAATCAACACTGCAACTCGAAGTGTCATTGATTTGAGCGGGGTTTGGGAGTTTAAGCTGGATAACGGTACAGGCTTTGAGGAGCAATGGTATCGTACGAGATTAACCGATACGATTCCAATGGCTGTGCCTGCTTCCTATAACGATATTGGTGTTAAACAGGAAATTCATAGTCATGTCGGTTGGGTATGGTACGAGAAGGAGATAAGCATCCCTACTGTGCTGCAAAGCGAACGAATTGTGCTTCGTTTTGGTTCAGCGACACATTTGGCTAAAGTGTATTTGAATGGCGCTTTTTCGATCGAGCATAAAGGAGGATTTTTACCCTTTGAAGTGCTGGTCAATGATTATATTGAACATAACAAGCTGAGAATTACGGTTGCCTTGAACAATATTTTAGATGATTCTACTTTGCCGATCGGGATTTATCAGGAAGAGGAGGTTGCAGGTCTAGGAAAAGTTGTTCGCAATTTGCCGAACTTTGATTTCTTCAACTATGCCGGGCTGCAGCGGCCGATCAAGCTTTATACTACGCCAAAAACATTTATTAAGGATGTCGTTATTACAGCGGATTATAAAGGAGCAAGCGCTGTTGTAGATTACGCGATTGATACGGCTGGTGACACTGCTGCGATTAAGGTAACCGTAATGGATGAAGCAGGGAATGAGGTTGTAAGCGGAGCGGGTTCCAAGGGCCGACTTGAGTTCGACAACGTTCAATTATGGGAGCCGTTAAATGCTTATTTATATACGCTGAAGGTTGAGCTATTACGCGATGGACAAGTCGTTGATGTATATGAGGAGCCTTTTGGCGTTCGTACAGTAGAGGTAAGAGACGGGAAATTTCTAATTAACGGAAAGCCATTTTACTTTAAAGGATTCGGCAAGCATGAGGATTCCCCTATTCACGGACGCGGCTTTGCAGAGGCGGTAAATATTATCGATTTTAACCTAATGAAATGGATCGGCGCCAATTCGTTCCGCACATCCCATTACCCTTATTCGGAAGAGTTAATGCGGCTTGCCGACAGAGAGGGTATCGTCGTCATTAATGAAACGCCGGCAGTAGGCGTGCATTTTAATTTCCATGCTACGGGAGCCATTGCCAAGGAGGATAGCACCTGGGCAAGAGTAAAAACGTTTGAGCATCATCAGGATGTGCTAATGGATATGGTTGCACGCGACAAAAACCATCCGTGCGTTGTCATGTGGTCGATAGCCAACGAAGCTGCAACGGAAGAGGAAGGCGCGTATGAGTATTTCAAGCCGCTAGTCGATTTGACGAAGAAAATCGATCCGCAGTCAAGGCCGGTCATGATTGTAACCTATATCGGTTCAAGTCCGGAGCAGGATAAAATAGCTGAAATCGTAGATGTGCTGGGATTAAATCGTTACTATGGCTGGTATGAATATAGCGGTGATCTGGAAGTGGCAAAAGTTATGCTTAAGGCCGAGCTGGACGCTTGGGTGAAGCGTTGCCCTGGAAAGCCGATGATTATGACGGAATATGGTGCTGATACGATCGCTGGCTTCCATGAAGTGAATCCGGTCTTGTTTACTGAGGAATTTCAAAGCGAATATTTGCGCGTCAATCACGAAGTATTTGATGGCATTGATAGCTTTGTGGGCGAGCATGTTTGGAACTTTGCAGATTTTGCGACAAGCCAGCATATTCGCCGGGTTAATGGCAATAAAAAGGGTGTGTTTACCCGTGATCGCAAACCGAAGGCTGCAGCTCACTACTTAAGGAAGCGTTGGACGGCTATTCCGGATTACGGCTATAAACCGTTGCAGTAGGTAAGGGGAACAGGACTCGTCAGCTTTTACCCTAGAACTTTCTAGCCTGATACGGAAGTCCCACGCCATCTTCGCAGTAGCTATTAAATTATATAAAAACATTGCCCAGTTGTAGTTGCAGGAGCGATAGAAATTCGTAAGCCGATCTCGAATTTCCAGAATTCAGTAAATTATTCCTATTTTATCAACTACCTATCAATACTATAATGGTCACTGATGAACGAGAAGCAGGTCGCTCGTTCAGATTTCATTGCTGTGATGTTTATATGTTGATAAGGAGTGTTAGAATTGCAAATTTTTGTGAAAAGGTTGACGCTTTACACCGTCATGCTGGCGTTGTTGGCGCTGCCGCTGCTAGGGCTGGGCGTTAGCCAGGCAGAGGCTGCGGGACAATTTCAAATTTTGAACTCAAATTACGAGCTGGTCGACTCGAAAATGAAGGTGACAGTCGATGTGCGCAATGATGGCGCCAGTCAGGTCGGCGGCGCCGTTGCGATTGGTTTGGATGGACAGGGGAACAGGATTGAAGTAAAAGGCAAGACGGAATTTATCATGCGCGACAAAACCGCAGTATTAGAAATTATGTTGGACAGCGGTTCAAGCATTAAATCGGTTGAGGTGCAGCCGATCGGCAACAAATCCTACCTTGCACTGCTGGCATCAGGCAGCCGCGCAAATGGTGATTATTTGGAAGTGACGGGCGTTGTTGAAAACGGCGGCTCCAGTCAGGTTGCCGGTATGGTGGCTTACGGACTTGATAAGGCTGGTCGCACGGTAGAAGTGAAGGCTGCGAACGCCTACCTTGCAAACCATTCAAGCGGCAGCTTCAATATTCAATTGAAGCATAAGGATTTGATTGATTCGGTTAAGGTGGAGACGACAGGAGAAGCCAAAGTCATTACGCTGCTCGGGCACGGAGTCGCATCTGCCGCTGGCAAAGTAACCGCAACGGCAAGCGTTGAAAACGGTGGCTCGAGCCGTACGATCGGAGTAGTCTTTGAGGGCTACGACAAAAATGGGAAGCTGATCGAGACAAGGACTGCGCAAGGCTATTTGGCGAGACAGAATGTTGGGAATTTTGATGTCACGTTTAAAGCCGGCGCTCAGGTTGCAAGCGTTAAGGCGTTTGCTACCGGCAAGGCTACAGATCTGGAGCTGCTTTCTACTGGTTCTCGCTTGACGGACGGCAAATGGCTAGTTACCTCTGCGCTTGAGAACGGCGGCTCAAGCAAAACTGCTGGAGTTGTCGTTTATGGCTTTGATGCGGGAGGGAAATTAATAGAGGTTAGAGCAAGCAGTCAATATTCGGCGCATCAACATGTCGGCACCTTTGAAACGACGCTGCAGGCAGGCTCTAGCGTCAAAAAGGTGAGGGCGCTGGCCGCTGGAGGCTATCAAAACCCTAAAGGCTGGGGCTACGGGATGTACCAGCTTAACGGCAAAAGCTACATTACCGGAGCTGTTACGAACGGCAGCAAAGGACAAACGTTCACTGTTAAGGTTACTCCTTATAATTCGGCAGGCAAGTCGATGTCTGTAAAGACGTCCCAGCAGTATGTCGCTAGCGGCTCGACCGCTTCGTTCCAGCTGACACTGGACTCGGGCACAGCTTCTGCCAAAATGACCGTATACGATGGGAGCGGCAATGTGATCAGCATGCCAAATGTATCAGGTATTGATGTTGAAATCGATGGTGTGCCGCAGTCGTATGAACAGCCGCCAGTAATGGTGAACGGCAGTGTTCTCGTCCCGATGCGCGGCATTTTTGAAGCGCTTGGCAGTGAGGTCAAGTGGAATGGCTCCACGCGCACCGTCACCTCCGAGAAGAATGGTGTGGTCATCAAATTGACGATAGATTCCAAAATCGCTACTATTGGCGGGAAAAAGACCGAGCTGAACACTGCGCCTAAAGTGATCAATCAAGCGACGATGGTTCCGATCCGCTTTGTTAGTGAAGCGCTTGGAGCTGATGTGAAGTGGGATTCAGCGACAAGCACGGTACGTATCACGACCAAATAAGTCTGCAGCATCGTGCTAATATTTAAGGTGAAGAGGGAGGCATCCATCTGCCTCTCTTTTTTGTACCGCTCAACAGCTGTGCAAGCACAATATTGACAGCGGTTGATTTACCGATTATGATATTCACATACTACGTGGTATGTTTTTGTGATGAAATAGCATTAAGGTTGAAGCGAGGTGATGCAGTTGTCAGTTAAGGAGAAAGTTTTCGCAGCGGCAGAGCAGCTGGCAATGTCGAAAGCTTTTGATCAAATTACATTTGCTGAGGTAGCGCAAGCAGCTGGCGTTCATTGGACTGCTGTTCGCAGACATTTTGGCAGCAAGGAAGCGATGCGGCAATGGTTTAAAGAGAAGCAAGCGGATCAGCATGCGTTTGACCAAGCCGATACAAGATCGCGAGTCATCCTGGCTGCCGAAGCTGTTTTTGCAGTGCAGGGCTATGCCAATTCATCCTTGGATAAGGTGGCCGAGCATGCAGGTTTAAGCAAAGGCGCTGTCTACTGGCATTTTTCAAGCAAGCAGGATTTATTTTTGAATGTGCTGGAAAGAGCCTATGAACGGCAAATTCGCATGCTGCCGGCACAGATGGAACACATACTGGCGGCAGCCGATCCAATGGCTGAGCTCGTTGTATGGCTAGAGCAGCAATTTCTGTGCCTCGAGGATGGAGATGAGCGCTCCAAGCTGTTTCTGCAATTTTTAGTGTCTGGGCAGGAGCCTGAAATACAGCAGAAGCTTCAGCTGCTGCATACAGCATTTTTAGATAAGGTCGGGGGCTTTTTACAGCAACTGCAGCAGCGAGGGTTTCTCTCGGATGACATCCGTCCGCGTGCATTAGCGGCGATGCTTGATTCGTTGTTAAAGGGAGTTCTTATTGAATGGCTGATCGACCCTGATCCGCAAGCCTTGCGAATGCTGATTGAGACGGTTTCCAGAACGTTGTGGAAAGGAGTAGCAGTCAAGTGAAGGAGGACTGCTGCTTTCATTTGCTTCTAACATACTGATTAGTATGTGATTCGCATAACTGATGTATAAGGATTGGGGATGGAGCGCTTGCTGAGGAGGAATATTAAAATGATCGTTTTTATGGGGATTGCCACACTGCTAGTTATGCTTTTCTGGTACAATCAGTTTAAATTTTGGCAGTTCGAGAAGAAGTATCCGCCTGCTGGACAGTTTGTAACGGTGGAAGGGGTTAAGCTGCATTATATAAGCAAAGGAACAGGGCAGCCTGTTGTATTTCTGCACGGTGGCGTACTAAGCGCAAATGATTTTGCTGAAGTGATGGAGCTGGCAGCTGCTGAGGGCTATCAGGCGATTGCTTTTGATCGGCCTGGCTATGGATACAGCGAACGGCCTGCAGATGAGGACGTTACCCCAAAAACGCAAGCAAGACTGCTGCATCAAGCGTTACATGCACTGGAGATTGAAAAGCCGATATTAGTCGGCCATTCCTGGAGCGGTTTGCTTGTGCTTACCTATGCGCTGGAATATCCCGAGCATATTTCTGGGGTTGTAACATTAGGCGGCGGCATGTACCCGGAGGGATATCCTGCGGAAAAAGGCGATCCGATTTCTACACTGGTCACAACGCCAATCGTAGGAGATGCTGTGATGAATTTGCTGCTTGGCGTCGTGGGGCCGGTAATGGCAGATCGCACGTTAGACGAAACCTTCAAGCCTGAACAGGCTTCGGAGGCTTACCGTCTGGCCACGCACAGCTACTGGCTGCGACCTTCTCAATTTAAGGCAAACAGAGAGGATGTGCTGGCTTTTGTCCCTGCTGCAAAGGAAATGATGGATCAATATCATACAATTAAGCAGCCGCTAGCTATTGTTGTAGGTGTAAATGATCCATTTGAAACGAAGCAGCACAGCTATCGTTTGCATAAGGAGGTACCGGATTCAACGCTTATCGAGCTGGAGAATGCCGCCCATATGCTGCCGCAGCTGCATCCGCAAGCGGTCTTGCAAGCGATCGAAGCTTTGGTGCTGAAAGAACCTTCTGAACGGTGATATGCTGCAATTTGATGTGCTACAATGATTGAAGAATATACGCCTGTACCAGAAGTTTAACGAAGTTGGGATGTGGTGAACATGCAGCATTACCGTCCTTTGCAGCCTCCAGTCATTCGACATCAGAAGCCATTTGAGTTCGGCTTTCACTATCGGGAATATTCGCCCCGCAGCTTGCTTGCACCCTATGTCTCCTGCTACTGGACAATATCCAGCTGTCATTCAGCTTTATCCGACAACCGCATTATACCGGATGGCTGTGTAGATATTATTATTGAATGGAAAGCTGACGGCACACCCAATCATGCGTTTGCTGCCGGGTTAATGACTTCCTGCGCAACGACTCAGGTTTCACGGCAAAGCTCGTTTTTAGGGATACGGCTTTATGTGGAGCATGCGCATATCTTTTTGGGGTCTCATGTTTCTCAGCTTAAGGATCAAGTATCGCTTGATCATATTTGGGGGCGGGAAGCTGGACATTTTTTAGAGCAGCTTGCTGGCTGCAGCGGAATCGTTGAACAAATTGCACAGATTGAAGCAATATTAATGGCGATACTAAGCAGCAATGAGGCTGCTTTGAATCCAGTCCTGCATACTGGCATGCAATATATTTACGACAGTTGCGGCATGCTGTCAATTCGCGCGCTTGCGGAGCAGCTTTGTTATAGTGAACGAAATTTGCGAAGGGTATTTATAAGCGAAATTGGTGCAAGCCCGAAGGAAATTTCCAGCATCATTCGCTTTCAATATTTGTTAAGAGAGCTGCAGCAAGGCGAGCGAGCTGCGCTTGCTCACATTGCCGCCCAATACGGTTATTATGATCAATCCCATTTTAATAAGCATTTCAAGCGCTATTACGGCTTGGCGCCCAGCCAAGTGTTTGGATAAAGCTGTCCGATTTTTACAATCATGATAATGAGACTTGCGGTAGAATGCAGATGTAACGCTAGTAAACGGCAGGAGGAATGAACAATGAAGCCACGTATTACCGTACTCACATTGGGAGTCGATGATTTGCAGCGGTCGCTCACATTTTATCGCGATGGATTGGGGCTGCCAACCGAAGGAATAATCGGTCAAGAGTTTGAGCATGGGGCTGTTGCTTTTTTCGATTTGCAGGCTGGTGTAAAGCTGGCGATTTGGAGTCGTCGGGATTTGGCTCATGAGGCCAAGGTTCCGTTAGTAGCGCCAAGCTCTACCGAAATGACAATCGGCCACAATGTAGCAAGTAAAGCAGAAGTGGACGAGGTCATCGAGCAAGCACGCAAGGCAGGGGCGGTTATTACGGATCCGCCGCATGATACGTTTTGGGGCGGCTATTCAGGTCATTTCCTCGATCCGGATGGTCACTTATGGGAAGTCGTCTGGAACCCGGCATGGGAATTCGAGGTTTAAGCTTGGGCAGTGCGAGCTGTTGTTCCATGACGCGGCTAAAGCGCTGGTGGATCTGCTGCCTCATGCTGAGCATCAGCTGCTGCCAGGACAGGATCATTCGGCAGTCGTTATGGCACCTCATGTATTGGCGAAAGTGATCTGTCCTCACTAAGCATTTAAAGACAGGAAGATACGGTTATCGGTGACTACAATACAGATAGGAGGAGTGATCAGAATGTCATGGGTTGAGTCTTTACAGAAGGCGATTGACTATATTGAGCAGCATTTGCTGGAGGAGATATCGATTGAACAAATTGCCCAGCAAGCCAATTCATCGCCGTTTCATTTCCAGCGAACGTTTGCCATACTTACAGATATGACGGTTGGGGAATATATTCGCAATCGGCGCTTGACGCTGGCTGCTCAAGAGCTGTCTCACTCGGACTGCAAAATTATCGATATCGCGCTCAAATATGGCTACGACACTCCCGAAGCCTTCACGAAAGCATTTCGCAAGCAGCACGGCATTACGCCTAGCGAAGCGCGAAGCTGCACAGGCAGGCTGCAATCCTATAACCGCCTGGCTATTCAGGTGAGTCTGAAAGGAGTCGAACCGATGAAGTACAGTATTATGCAGAAGGAAGCATTTCAGGTCGTGGGAGTAAAGCGGGAATTTTCCTATGAGAACGAGGAGCAGCATCAAGGAATTGCTCTGTTTTGGCGCGATGTTCATGCCGATGGTACCAATGATCGACTATGTGCATTGAATGACGGTGAGCTTAAAGGAGTTTTAGGCATTTGTATTGACAGCGGGAAAGCTAAGCCGAAAATGATGGATTATTGGATTGCCACGGCTCATCAAGGTGAAGTGCCGGAAGGATTGCTCAGCGTGGAAATTCCAGCGTCAACCTGGGCGATATTTGAGGTGCATGGCGCCATGCCTGATGCGATGCCGAAGGTATGGAAGCAAAT
This sequence comes from Paenibacillus montaniterrae, assembly GCF_018403185.1. Lineage (GTDB taxonomy): Bacteria > Bacillota > Bacilli > Paenibacillales > Paenibacillaceae > Pristimantibacillus > Pristimantibacillus montaniterrae. The sequence goes on along the minus strand of NZ_BOSE01000008.1, from coordinate 117,520 downwards.
ATTTTCAGAATGGTTTCCTTCAAGCGGCTACGAGTATGCAGGAACGCCAGAGCTGGAGGTTTACCCCAACGATAATCCGTACAGCCCGAACTATTACTCCGAAATCTGGATTCCCGTTAAAAAGAAATAACGGCATAGAAGCTCAAAAAGCACGCTGAACAGGCGTGTTTTTTTCGTTATGATAGCAAGCTGTTGCTGTAACTTCAGCCATTTGATGCAGCATGCCAGGCGAATAATAAAAAAACAGTTTACATACATACTGTATGTATGTTAAATTTGAGTCATTCAAATGAGAGGGGTTTTGGTCATGAAGCCATCCAGTTTTTATCCAGTTATTTTAACGGAGCGAGTAGCAGAGACTGCCGCATTTTACGTGGAGCATTTCAGATTTGAAAAAGTATTTGAAGCGGATTGGTATGTCAGTCTTAAATTAGCTGGTGCGGAACAATCGTTTGAGCTAGCCGTGCTCGATGCCACACACGCTACAATTCCCAATGGCTACAACAGGAACGTGCAGGGGCTAATCCTTAATTTCGAGGTGGAGGATGTCGATGCCGAGTATGAACGGCTGGTTCGTCGCAGCAAGCTGCCTTTGCAGCTCGACATTCGCAGTGAGGATTTTGGGCAGCGGCATTTTATTGTATCGGACCCTAACGGCGTACTTATTGATGTAATTACGGTCATTCCGCCGTCACAGGAGTACAGCAATCAGTATGCTGAGGAAATTTGGAAGCAGGAGAGCTGAGAATGGGAACGTATACGCCATTAAAGCATTATTTCGCAGGCGAGTTGGCAGAGCGGCTTGCTAAGCTAATTGAGCCAGTCTATCCTGACTTCCCGACGCACAGCTTTGTACAAGCAGTTGCAGAGAGGGCTCGGCCGCTGGAGCTAAAGGGGCGCGTTCAGCTTATAGCTGAGCATTTATGTCAGGCGATTCATCAAGAGTATCCTGAACAGCTGCGCATTCTGCTAAGCATCATAGGGCCGGAGATGGAGAAGGAGGAGGGGATGTTTACCGAGGGGTATTTCCTAATGCCAATCGCCTATTTCGTGGAGCATTATGGGCTGGAGCATTTTGAGCTTTCAATGGCAGCATTGTATGAAATTACGAAGCGCCATACCTCGGAATATGCGATTCGTCCCTACCTGCTTCGCTATCCAGCAGAAAGCATTGAGCAATTAAATGCTTGGACCAGCGATGCTAATGCTCATGTGCGGCGGCTTGTTAGCGAAGGAACTCGTCCGCGCCTGCCATGGGCCAAGCGAATCGATGCCATTTGCGGCGATCCGCTTGTCAATCTTGCTTTGCTGGAGCGTTTGCTAACTGATCGGTCGGCCTATGTGCGCAAGTCTGTCGCTAACCATTTGAACGATTTGACGAAGGATTTCAAAGACGTCACAATAGAATGGATGGACAAGCAGCTGGAGTCTGGAAGGCTTCAGGATGCAGGGCTAGTGCGACGAGCGCTAAGGACGCTGGTCAAATCCAATGATCCAGCTGCGCTGGATTTAATAGACAGAATGATGAAGTAGAAAATACGAATGGAGAAGCATATCGGTTATGAGAAGAGGCAAGGAAGAGACAACCGAAACGATTCGCCAGCTAGTCGATATCGCCAGAACACATTTTACGGAATACGGTTATGCGGATACGGCATTGGAGTCGATCGTGCAAGCAGCGAATCTAACCCGCGGCGCGCTGTACCATCATTTTCGAAATAAGAAGGAATTGTTTCGTAGCGTGCTGGAGGGCGTGCAGAGGGAGGTTGCTGACAAAGTTGAGCAAGCGGCCTCGACTAGCGAAGATGTATGGCAGCAGCTCTATTTGGGCTGTCGCGCATTTGTGATGGCGGCAGTTGAGGAGCGCAATAAACGGATTATGCTCGTAGACGGCCCAGCGATTTTAGGCTGGGAGGAGTGGAGAGCAATGGACCAGCGGCACTCGATGCGGCTTTTGCGCGCTCAGCTGCAAACGATGCAGGAGCAGGGCTGCTTGCGCCAAGCTCCACTTGAGGTAACGACCTACTTTATTTCTGGCGGCTTAAATGAAATGGCGCTTTGGCTAGCCAGGGAATCGCTGAACGAACATGCGCTGGACGAAGCGATGAACGCGTTGAGCATGTTTCTCGAGGGCTTCAAGCAAAGCTCGGCGTAGTGCTTAACAGTGGCATCCTGCAGAAATTGAGCAGCCTTTGCAGGGTGCGGGCTTTAGCTAAATGCTAACCTATACGAATAGAAAATTAGCACACATAAAAAAGTGGCTTCTGTAAAAGGGAAGCCACTTTTTGCTTTATAGCTAAATAGCTGTAAGGATTAATAAGAAAGGACTATGGCTGGCATATTCATTGGGAAGACAGGGCACTGTAATGGTCAACAGCGAAGCTGAACATTACCTTCAGCATGAACAACGATCCAATTGCCAGCATATATGGCTGGATCGCAGGCAGCATCGGCATGCAGCCAAGACCAAACGCCAATAGCAGGCCAGCTGTTACTAACTGCAACTGCTTGCCGTTCAAGGCATTAACGATAAAAGCGGCAGCGATCGTGTACGCCCATATGATCAGCGCATTGACGATATCGCTGGAAAGCAGCAGCGCGATTAGGATGAGATGGACATGAACGGAGATAAAAAGGATACGATGCCGCTTTCTCGCTGCATAATAATGGCTTGTTGATGCAGTGAAATTTGCAATACAGCCGCAAAAAACATCAAACATAAGCAGCAAAGCCAACGCACAGCGCCATAATGGCAAGGCTGCTGTCATCTCGGGAAAAACGAAATACAGCAGCGCCGTCAGCACGCCGCCAAATAGCAAAATGATAGCAATAACGCCACGCGATTGCCTTTCACCGAATAGTTCATGCAAATAAGAAGGAATTTGAAGCTGCTTCATTTCCATACACTCCCATCATTTCAACTTACGAAGCTTTAGTTTTATAGTTTTATAGTGAAATAGTAAAAATACTATAAAACTATTATAAATAATAATACGCTCTCTTACAATGTTTTATACTCGATTGATTGAAATACTCCAAAACCTTCGTTACACTACAAATGAGGTGAGTTTCGTGGACGGTTTCGAACGAAGAAAGCAAAAAAAAGCTGCACAAATATTCAATGCAGCAGCAGATCTGTTTTTCAAATTCGGCTATCAAAAGATTAGTGTAAACGATATTGCCTATCAAGCGAGAGTGTCGGCTGCAACAATCTATAACTATTTTGGCACGAAGGAGCAGCTTTACACGGATACGCTCTTTTATTGGATGGACCAACAGCTGCATCAATACGAGCAAATTCTCAATTCTGAGCTGACATTTCCAGAAAAAACAAAGGAAATTATGCTGCTGGAAGCCAAAAATTTAAGGAAGCTATCCGATGAGCTGCCACAGCTTTCATCTCATGAGCTAAGTGGAATGATGCAAAAGATGGAAAGCTACACGGAGCAGAAAATCGCACATTTTTTTAGAAAATTTGTTGCGTTGGGGAAGCAAGAGGGCTATATCAATCAGGCTCAAGCCGAAGCCGTGACAATGCGCTACTTTATGATGTTTCAACGTGAGCTTAGCAGCTATTGGCGGGAGGCCAACCAGGAACCAGCGGCCAATCAGCAAATTGATCAAATGCTTGAGCTGTTTTTTTATGGACTGGTAGGAGCAAAAGAGCGGAGCTAGAGCTTGATGCCGCTCCTAGCGCTGTCAAAAGACAGAAGACGCTTCCTGCCAGCATTTGCTGCCGAGCAGGAAGCGTCTTCGATCATTCTATAATGCAAGAACCTTTCATCAAGCGCTTTTAAACCTGTCGCGATACTGTCCAGGCGTCATCCCTTCATGCTTGCGGAAGGAGCGAATAAAGTTTTGCGGGTTGTTATAGCGCAGCTTGGCAGCAATATCCTTGATCGCAATATCCGATTCGGCCAGCCATTTCTTAGCCATTTTAAAGCGATACATCGTCAAATAGTCGCTAAATGAAACACTGGTCTCCTTGCGGAACACGCTGCTTAAATAATTCGCGTTGTAATGCAGACGCGCAGCGCACTCCTCCAGCGTCAAGTCGGTATCGTAATATTGCTGCACCAGATCAATAATCTTTTCAGACAGCTTATGATATTGTTCCTCTTGCCTATCGCGATAAATAACAACAAGCGGCTGGATGACCGTTTTCCAGAACCAGCGTTCGATTTCCTGCTTATGCTGGATTTTCAGCAGCTGCTCCAGCAGAGAGCCCTGCTGATGCTTGAGCTGCTTAAGCGTAATGCCCGATTCCTGCATCGAGATGATCAAATTATTAAGCAGTCTCGTCAGCGGGAACTGAAACTCATGCGGCGAGCGGTCGGACTGGAATACGCTATGAAGCAGCTGAGTCAGCAGCTCCTTGGCGCGCTCCTCCTCGGCCACCTTGATCGCATCCAGCAATTCGTGCTCGAGCTGCTGCGGATAGCTAAGCTGCAGCACATGACGATGCTCATTCATTTGATCATATTGAATAATAATTCCTGCCCCGAGAATCATGCGATGCTTCAGTGCATCCAGTCCTTCCCGATAAGCGCTGCCTATGCCGCCAAGCTCGTAAAACGGCGCACTGATCCCGATACTAATTTGCAAATTCAACAGCTGCTGCACCTGCCGCTGCAGCGATTCCGTTAAGCTGTACTGCATCGAGTGGAACACGTCTGCTTCCTGTTCAGCCGAGCCGATAATAACGACGACGCTTTGATCCAAAATGATCGGAGCGAGCCGTTGCTCAGCAGGAATCCACTCCTCTACGACATTGTGCAGTGCAAACAGCAGCAGGTCGATATCTTGAATCGTATGGCTGCTCGCGGCATGAAAATCAATTTGAATCGTCATGCCGGCCATCGTATGCCACTGCTCGAGCTGCTTGCCATAGCCAAATTGCTGCAGCTGAGTGCGCATTTCTCCAGCTTTAATTTGCCCTTGATAGGCCTTCATGAAAAACAGCGTGCGCACCTGATGAATATGCTGCTTGACCTGATGCTCCAGCTCGGATTTCGACTGGAACAGCTCATGCACGCGCTCGCTAATAAGCTGAAATTCATTCGTGCTTCGCTCCAGCTGCTGGTCCTCCGCTTGCTGATCGCTGCCGCTAATTTGCAGCAGCAAACGGCGCACCGGACTATAAAACTGCTTGGTACCCAGCCATACAAACAGAAAGCAAAGCACAATCAGCCCGATGCAAATATATAGCGTGTACTGGCCGATTTTTTTCGATTCGCTTGTCAAAGCCTCGATTGATGAAATGGACATATACGTCCAGCCGGTGAGCGACGATTTGTAATAGGTGACAGCCGACGAAATTTGATTAATTTGCGTATTGTACTGACCGCTCATTTCATTCAAGGCAGCCAGATCAATGCCAGCTTCGTCTATTTTCTGTCCGATAAGCGACTGATCCGTATGAACCAAAATATTGTGCTGCTCGTCAAAAATAATGACCTTGGAGCTGGAATCGATGTTTTGCTCGACCATTTCCTGCAATGTGCAGGTCGGGATCGTAGCCAGGGCAAGGCCGTATGTGTCCAGGCTATTGGCTGGAAGCTGCTTGACGAGCGTAATATTGTATGGGCACAGCGCTGTATTTCTTGAAAATTCCTCGCTATAGAACAAATAAGACGGCGTCAGCACCCAGGAAGAATGCTCAGGAACATGAATCAGCTCTGACAGCTGCTCGGCATATTCATATTCGCTCAACTCGTACAGCCCAGAATTTTTAATGAGCCAATTATGGCGCTGGTTGAGCAAAATAACATCCTCAAGTCGGGTGTCAAAGGATTGCATATGGCGAATTTCGTTGCGCAGATCATCATAAAGCATAAAATCGGCGGCATTTAGCGTTTGCGACATGGCCCGCTTAAGTACAGTTGAGGCAAGCACCTGATTCATCGTGTGGTTGACAGTCGTTAGTTTCTGTTCTACATTTGAATTGATCTGCATGATCAACTGCATTTTTCCTTCGTTAACATTTTTTTGTATTTCATTTGATGCTGTCACATAAGCGAAGATTCCGATAAAAATAACGGGAATTGTACTCAGCAGGCAGCCGAAAATAATCAGCTTGGTTAGATAGTTCAAAGAACGCATAGCCCTCAACACCTTATTATGAGTTATGAAGATAGTCATTAGCTTTATTTTAGTAAACGCATACATTATAGACAATAATCATCTAGCGTGGCAATAATCATCATCTCAGTTTTACCATGAAATACCATAAAATCCTAGAGGGGGATCTAGAATGAAGCGGTATAAACGCTCCTGCATGCTCAATTTCATTCGATTTTGCGTGCCTGTAATGATGATTGCATATTTATGTGGCTGCGCTGCTTCTGTGGGCATGACAACAGTCGAGGAGACGAAGCCAACCGAAATTTCGATAATGGTGCCGTTGCATTTTCCTCATTCTCCAAGTGATGAAACACTCGACCTGCTGCAGCAGCTGACAAATACTCGGCTCGACATAAGCTGGGTGCCGGATGGAATCTACTCTGATAAAATGAACACTGCACTAACGACAAGCTCCTACAAAAAGGTGACCTTTGTAAAATATACAGACTATCTTTCTGTCAAAAATGCGATTCGTACAGGCGCATTTTGGGAAATCGGTCCTTACCTGAAGGATTTTCCTAACTTAAAGCATTTGAGCGAGGATATTTTCAGGCAAACTGCAGTCGACGGGAAAATTTACGGCTTATATACCGAGCGTCCATCTTCGCGTCAAGGTATTATTGTGCGCAAGGACTGGCTTGAAAATTTGGGGCTGAAAGAGCCGTCCACGATTGAGCAATTGTATGATGTTCTGCATGCCTTTACGTATCAGGACCCGGATGACAACGGGGTTGATGATACGATTGGCTTAACCGATCGCAACGATCTGATATACGGTGCATTCAAAACGTTAAGCTCCTATTTTGGTACTCCGAACAACTGGGAGCTGACAGAGCAAGGCTTCATACCGGAGTTCGAAACCGAAGCGTATATGAACACGATGAACTTTATGAAAACGCTGTATGAGGAAAAGCTGATTAATGTTGATTTTCCCGTAACAAGCAAGGAAATGCAGCGTGAGCTGTTGATCCGTGGGGTCGCGGGCGTATATATCGGCGCTATGACGGATGTGAAGCGACTGTATGAGGAGGCCAAGCAATTTAATGAAAGCGTGGAGTTTACCGTAATTAACCGCATAGAAGGTCCGTCAGGCTATCGCATATGGTCGATCCCTAATTTCAACGGCTTGTATCTGTTTTCCAAAAAGGCAATTGCTACAGAAGAGGAGCTGCTGAAGGTGCTGGCCTTTTTTGACCGTACAATGGACGCTGATGTTGCCAATCTGCTTCACTTTGGCATCGAGGATAAGCATTATTATGTGAAGGACGGCAAGGCGATTTTGCCTGAGGAGCTGGCCGCTTTGCGTACACAGGAGGTTGATGCGCTGTTCTCGCTTATGATTGCTGATCTGAGTAATCCCAATGTAATGGAGGTCGCGCAGCAGCATCATTTATGGAGCTATGCCGAGCAGCTGGTGGAGGATAACAATAAATTTATAGTAGCGGACCCGACGATCGGGCTGGAGTCTGCAACCTATGATGAACGGGGCAGCGAGCTCTTCAAAATCATATCCGATGCTACGTACAATTATATTTTAGGCGCAATCGACGAGCAGGGCTTTGCCCAGCAAGTGGAGCTATGGCGCAAAAACGGCGGCAACCAAATTATTGCTGAGTATTCAGCAGCATACAATCAGTAGGCATGTACCCCGATGAGCATTTTGAGCATTTTAACAGACTGCGGCAGAGCAGCGCATTTCAGCGCTTGCCTGCCGCAGTTTTTTTATGCCAGCACAGGAGCGTGCCTGAAAATCCGTTCAGTGTCCTCAAAATTTTCAGACGCGTTCTGGTGGCGCGGCGGCGAGTATCATAAACTCGCTCAATAATCATTACCTCACATGCTCTGCAAAAGGCTTCAGCATGAGCAAATGATTGTTTCGGCACCAAGGCTGTGGGTGCTATCTTGAGGAAGCAAGCAATAAACAGCTTGATTGCGAGTTCAGCTAGAAAGGCACAGTCGAGTCGAAAGTAAATTTAAATGAAAAGAAAACGGAGGTCACGGAGTATGAGGAAGAAGCAAGCATTTAGTTTATTGTCTATTTTGTTAGCGCTTTCTTTGGTGCTTAGCGCCTGTGGAGGCAAGAACAACAACTCCAATGCAACACCGACACCAACATCGACGACAGACACAGATTCGAATTCCGGCAGTACACCAGAGCAACCAGCAGAACCAACAGAATTTACAATTATGCTGCCGCTGAATGTGGCTGAAACACCGCCAGATACGATTAAAACTGAGGTTGAAAAGCTAACAAATACGAAGCTTACTTATCAATTCTTCCCTGCAGACTCATATGAGGAGAAATTGAACGCTTCATTTGCAACGAGCAGCCTGCCAGAGGTTGTTTACTTGAAAAACCAAAGCACATTTTTACAAATGAAAGAAGCGATTCGCGAAGGACAGTTTTGGGAGATCGGACCTTACCTGGAGGAGTTCCCTAATCTGAACAAATTAAAGCCTGAAATTTTGAACAATACGAAGGTAGACGGCAAGCTGTATTCGCTCTATATTGGACGTCCGCTAGCGCGTCAAGGCATTATTTATCGTAAGGATTGGGCCGACAAGCTAGGTTTGGAAGCGCCTAAAACAGTTGATGATTTATATGTGATGGCAGAGAAATTTACGAAGGAAGATCCGGACGGCAACAATGTTGACGATACAATTGGCTTGGCTGACCGCAACGATCTGATCTATGGCGCATTTAAAACGATTGCTTCCTGGTTTAACGTACCAACTAACTGGGGCGAAAAGGATGGACAGCTGCTGCCAGAGTTTATGTTTGACGAGTATTTCGCCGCGATGGATTATATGAAAAAATTCCGCGATAACGGCCTAATGAACGTTGACTTTGCCGGCACGAGCAAAACTGATCAGGTAGCGTTGTTCACAAGCGGCAAAGCGGGCATCTACATTGGTGCGATGCAGGATGTCAACACCTTGGATAAAGACCTGGTGAAAAACGTACCTAGTGCTGTAACAAGCGTACATGCGTTAATTGAAGGTCCTAACGGAAATGTAACGACATGGGCAATTCCTGGCTACAACAACGTCGTGCTGTTCCCGAAAACAGCGATCAAAGACGAGGCTCAGCTTAAGAGCATTCTCGCTTTCTTCGACAAAATGATGACGCCTGAAGTAGCGAATTTGATGTTCTGGGGCATTGAAAACGTTCACTATACAGTAGAGGATGGCAAAGCTAAGGCATCTGATGATAAGGAGCTGACAGAACGCGAGGTTAAAGGCTACAAGGACAGTGTAATTGGCGAAGCTGAAACCAACGGCATGCTTGAGCCTTTCCATGATCTTGAAGCTCGTATTCTTGCCGAGCAGCTCATCGTTGAAAACGAGAAAATAGCCATTCATGATCCAACCGCTTCACTGGATTCTGTAACCTTTGCAGAAAAAGGCACTCAGCTGCAAGAGCTGATTACTGATGCAACCTATAAATATATGTACGGTACAATCGACCGCGCTGGCTTTGAGGCAGCAGTTGAGGATTGGAAGTCTCGTGGCGGTCAGCAAATTATTGAGGAGTTCAACGCTGCTTACAAGCAATAAACAGGCAGGCGAACCGCGCTGCTTTAGCATGAAGGAAGAAGTAGAGGGGCAAGCTTCAGGCTTATGCCCTTCTCTTCCTCTGCATCTGGTCAGTAAAACGGTCTGCTCTATTACAAATATGAAGCTATGAAATGAAATAGCTCTGTACACAGCATTATGTTATTTGGATATTCAACACGGGAAGGGGAGAAGGACATGCAGGAAGCGCTAGCAAAACAAGCTCCAGCAAGCAGGCTAAAAAGCGAGCTGTCCAGGCGAATATGGCGCAACAAGTGGCTGTATATCATGATTGCGCCAGGTATTTTGTATTTTATTATTTTCAAGTATATTCCGATGTTTGGCCTTGTCATTGCATTTCAAGACTTTAAGCCCTTTTTTGGCTTTACAGGCAGCGAGTGGGTAGGATTCAAGCATTTTGAACGCTTATTTACTGAGCCGGATTTTTTAAACATATTATCCAATACGTTAATTTTATTTGCGATGAACCTGTTCTTTTATTTTCCGATACCGATTATTTTGGCTCTAATGCTGAATGAGGTAAGGATCAATTTTTTCAAACGACTGTTTCAATCGCTTGTTTACTTGCCGCATTTTCTATCCTGGGTCATTATCGTTTCGATCAGCTTCGTTATGCTTACGATGGATGGCGGCATCATTAATGAATTGCTCGTCTACTTTGGTTTTGAAAAAGTCAATTTCCTGCTGAGCAACGCCTGGTTTCGACCGATTTACATTATTCAGGTCATATGGCGTGAAGCGGGGTGGGGAACGATTATATATTTGGCGGCGATTGCCTCAATCGATCCGCAGCTATATGAAGCAGCCCGAATGGATGGCGCTTCCCGCATGAGACAAGTTTGGCATATTACACTGCCGGCTATCCGCAGCGTCATTATCGTACTGCTGATTCTAAAAATTGGCGATGTGCTGGAGCTGGGCTTTGAGCATGTGTACTTGCTGTTGAACTCCATGAATCGCGAGGTAGCTGAAATTATTGATACGTATGTCTATACCGCCGGCTTGCGTCAAGGTCAGTTCAGCTATAGTACGGCGATCGGCTTCTTCAAATCGCTTGTCGGTCTAATTCTGGTCATGTTCGCAAACTATTTGGCGAAAAAAATGGGTGAGGAAGGCGTTTATTAATTACAACGAGGAGGGGAGACGATGATTGAGGATCGTACTTTCAAAGGACGCATATTTGCTTTAGTCAATTACTTTCTATTAACGATTATCGCGCTGATAACCGTGCTGCCTTTCGTGCATGTAGTGGCAGGCTCGTTTACAACGAGTGCTGAACTGGCAGCCAAACGCTTTATTCTGATCCCTACTGAATGGAGCTTTGATGCTTACCGTTTCATATTCTCAACCAATACGATCTTTAAAGCAATGGGCGTTTCGGTCGGTGTTACGCTGTTTGGTACGCTGTTCAGTATGCTGATAACATCGCTTATGGCCTACGGCTTGGCGCGCCGCGATCTTGACGGCCGCAAATATATTATGTTTCTCGTCGTATTTACAATGCTGTTTAGCGGAGGCTTAATTCCAAGCTTTCTCGTCGTTAAAGAGATGGGCTTGATCGACAGCTACTTGGCGTTAATTATTCCGTCCACAATCAGCGCTTTTAATTTAATTATATTGAAAAACTTTTTTCAAAACATTCCTGAAGGTCTGGAGGAATCAGCCAAAATTGACGGCAGCAGCGACTTCGGTATTTTATTCCGAATTGTCTTGCCGCTATCGATGCCTGCAATTGCCACATTATCGCTGTTCTATGCCGTAACCTACTGGAACACCTACTTGAACGCCATTATGTATTTAAACGACAGCAAGATGTGGCCGATTCAAGTGCTGCTTCGCCAAATTGTCGTATTGGCAAGCGGAATGGAATTCAGCTCTGATCTGGATGCAACAGTGCCGCCGCCAGAGCAAACCGTCAAAATGGCAGTAATCGTAGTTGCGACCTTGCCGATTCTGTGCGTATATCCGTTCTTGCAGAAGCATTTTGCGAAAGGAGCAATGCTAGGATCAATCAAAGGCTAAGTTTAGTGGTGGTTTAAAAATCGGACTTTGATGACGATGTTATGCGTTGTAGCTTATTCGGCGGCGAATCTTGAACGCTAGCGAAAACTGCGGTGCTCACGTAGCTTTTTGCCTACGCTGTGCTCCTCGTTTTCTACTAGCGTCCAAGCTTCTTGGTCCTGAAAGCCCGATTTTAAAACTTTTATTGGAAGATGATGTTCAAAATGCACGACTTTGATGACGATGTTATGCGTTGTAGCATAGTCGGCGGCGAATATGTCACGCTACCGAAAGCTGCGGTGCTCACGTAGCTAATGCCTACGCTGCGCTCCTCGCTTTCTAGTATCGTGCCATCTTCTTGGTCCTGAAAGCCGAGATTTTGAACTTCGATTTGAAGGGGAGGTTTAAAAATCGGACTTTGATGACGATGTTATGCGTTGTAGCTTATTCGGCGGCGAATCTTGAACGCTAGCGAAAGGCTAATGCTTCCGAAGTATGTTTCCTGCGGAAACATTGAAGGTGCTCACGTAGCTTTTTGCTCTACGCTGGCGCTTCTCGCTTTCTACTAGCGTCCAAGCTTCTTGGTCCAGTACTCAAAAAGCACCAGCGGAGGAGCAAAGCATCCGAAAAACGCAGTGTGCCGCCTTTAACATCGTAATGCCACCTTAAAATTAAAATAAGAAAGCATTAGGGTTTAAAAAGCGACTGTAGGAATCTTTGCTCCGGAGCGCTGATTAAGGAGGATATGATGAACAGACGAAATGAATGGACTCCGCTCGATTGGGCGGAAGCGGCTTGCCAAGCTTTAATGGAGCGATATTTACCTGAAGAGCTGCCACCAGCCGGACGATGGCATTATCATCAGGGTGTATTTTTGTGCGGCATGGAGCAGGTTCTGCACTGCACAGGCGATCAGCGCTATAATGAGTATTTAAAGCGCTATGTCGATAAGCTTATTGATCCTCAGGGCAACTTATATTTTGCCAGAGATGAGCTGGATGCGATCCAGCCTGGGTTGCTTTTGTTTCGCTTAGATCAGCAATATCCGGAGGATTTGCGTTATGCCAAGGCGGCACGCAAGCTGCGCTGTTTATTCGATACATTAAATCGAACTAGCGAAGGCGGCTTCTGGCATAAAGATAAATATCCGTACAATATGTGGCTGGATGGCTTATATATGGGAGGAGTATTTGCCTTAAAGTATGCCAATGCCTTCGAGGAGCCTGAGCTTAGAGAACTCGTGCTGCTGCAGGAGCGGCTTATGCGTCAGCATATGCGCGACGAGCGCACTGGCCTGCTGTATCATGCTTGGGATGAAAGCAGGCAAATGCCGTGGGCGGATCCAACGACGGGCTGCTCTCCGGAATTTTGGGCGCGCTCTTTAGGCTGGTATGGCTTGGCGCTTAGCCAATTTCTTGATGAGCTGCCTGCAGAGGAGCCGCAGCTTAAGCAGCTTGAAGAGGCGCTGGTTCAATTTGTGCATGCACTTTTGCCGCATCAGGATCAAGCAACTGGCCTATGGTATCAGGTTGTTGACAAGGGAGATCGCAACGATAACTGGCTGGAAACCTCGGGCACAAGTCTGTTTATTTACGCAATAGCTAAAGCTTATGCGCGGGGGCTTGTAGGTGAAGCTGAGTTTGCGGCAGCAGAGCGGGCCTATCAGGGATTGCTGAATATGATTCCGCAGCAGGATAGCTTCGTTTTGCCAAACATTTGTATCGGCACCTCAGCTGGCGATTATGAAAACTATGTAACGCGGCCAGTAAGCGAAAATGATCTGCACGGCGTTGGCGCGTTTATCCTTGCCTCAGTAGCCGTTGCTCAAGCTGCACACAAATTAGCATATTGACAGAATATTCAGTGTAATATATCGTGTAGCTATTCAATAAAATGATATATACGAAGAAAATGGCAGAATTATAAAACAAGCCGACATGCATATTGATATGCATGTTTGCTTGTTTTATTTCTATCTCATCCGTTAGTTGGGATCTGAACAGCCAGCTGATCCCGAATGGCTCGTGATATCAGAGGAGGAGTTATCGAATGTCAATGATGCTTGTAACAGAACGGTTAACTTTGCGACTGCTTGAGCTTGGTGACGCCGAAGCAATTGAGCGGTTAGCTAGTGAAAAAGAGGTAGCGGATACGACGATGAACATTCCACACCCGTATCCGCTAGGCTCTGCAGCAGGATTTATTCAGTCGAGACATGAAGCGGCCATGCACGGCGATGGCTATTCCTTTGCTGTGACGCTTACAGAAGGTGGAACATTTCTCGGGATTGTCGGGCTTAATATCGACAAGCGGAACAATAAAGCCGATTTAGGTTACTGGATAGGCAGAGCCTATTGGGGTCAGGGCTACTGCACCGAGGCGGCAGCACGCGTTGTGCAGTATGCCTTCGAGCAGTTAAAGCTGAATAAGGTATTCGCTGCAGCCTTGACCCGCAACCCGGCCTCCTCCAGAGTTATGGAGAAAATCGGCATGAAGTTTGAAGGCATTTTGCGCGAGCATTTGTGTAAGGAGGGGCAGTATGAGGATGTAAAGTGCTATGGCTTACTGCGAGATGAGGTTTAAAAATCGGACTTTGATGACGCTGCAGTTTCTTTGTAGCGTATTCGACGGCGAATATGTCACGCTACCGAAAGCTGCGGTGCTCACGTAGCTTTTGCTCTACGCTGCGCTCCTCGCTTTCTAGTATCGTGCCATCTTCTTGGTCCTGAAAGCCCAATTTTTAAACTCTTATTGGAAGATGATGTTCAAAATACTCGACTTTGATGACGATGTAACTTCTCTGTAGCATAGTCGGCGGCGAATCTTGAACGCTAGCGAAAGGCTAATGCTTCCGAAGTATGTTTCCTGTGGAAACATTGAAGGTGCTTACGTAGCTTTTGCTCTATGCTGCGCTCCTCGTTTTCTAACTAGCGTTCAAGCTTCTTGGTCCTGAAAGCCCAATTTTTAAACTCTTATTGGAAGATGATGTTCAAAATACTCGACTTTGATGACGCTGCAGTTGCGTTGTAGCGTATACGACGTCGAATATGTCACGCTCTAGATGCGCTGCGGTGCTCACGTAGCTTTTGCTCTACGCTGCGCTCCTCGCTTTCTAGTATCGTTCAATCTTCTTGGTCCTGCACTCAAAAAAGCTCCAGCGGAGGAGCAAAGCATCCGAAAAACGCAGTGTGCCGCCTTTAACATCGTAATGCCACCTTAAAATAAGAAAGCATTACGATTTAAAAAGCGGCTGGAGGATGCTTTGCTCCGTAGCGCTGATTTAAAAAGCGGCTGGAGGATGCTTTGCTCCGTAGCGCTGATTTAAAAAGCGACTGGAGGATGCTTTGCTCGGGAGCGTTCTAATAGAAAAAATTTGAATCTGTATAAAAAAGTTCTATCGTTTTAACCCAAGTTATAGCATATATACGAAATTTTCCGTCTTTCAACTGTCAAGTAACTATCATATAATAGTAATTATGTGAATGTGTAAATCATAGTGCTGCACTGTGATTATCATATATTGAATCTAATCTTAGAATATAAGGACGGTTAAAATGAGTAACAGAGAAAACCAAACAGATGTTATTTTAATTGGTGCCGGAATTATGAGTGCGACATTAGGATCATTGCTAAAAGAGTTAATGCCAAGCTGGGAAATTAAAGTGTTTGAGAAGCTTGCCAAGCCGGGAGAGGAAAGCTCGAACGAATGGAATAATGCAGGGACAGGGCATGCTGCGTTATGCGAGCTTAACTATACGACGGAAAAGCCGGATGGATCGATTGATGTAAGCAAAGCGATCAAAATCAATGAGCAGTTTCAAATTTCCAAGCAATTTTGGTCTTATCTCGTAGACAGCAAGCTGATTAGCAATCCGCAAGATTTTATTATGCCGCTGCCGCATATGAGTATGGTACAAGGTGAAAAAAATGTTGCGTTCTTAAAAAAGCGTTTTGAAGCGCTGTCAAAAAATCCTCTGTTTCGCGGAATGGAATATTCTGATGACCCAGAGCAATTGAAGCAATGGATCCCGTTAATTATGGAAGGTCGTACGACGAATGAACCGATCGCAGCAACTAAAATTGACACTGGAACGGATGTTAACTTTGGCTCATTGACTCGTATGCTGTTCAAGCATTTGCAAAATAAAAATGTTGAAATGAACTACAACCATAGCGTTGCTGATATTAAGCGGACAAATGGCTTATGGGAGCTGAAGGTACGCAATCTGACAAATGGCACCGTAGAGCGTCATACAGCAAAATTCGTCTTTATCGGGGGCGGAGGCGGAAGCTTGCATCTGCTGCAAAAATCCGGAATTCCGGAAGGAAAGCATATTGGCGGCTTCCCGGTCAGCGGTTTGTTTATGGTGTGCAAAAATCCAGAGGTGGTTGCCAAGCATCATGCTAAGGTATACGGCAAAGCTAAAGTGGGCGCCCCTCCAATGTCAGTCCCGCATCTCGATACAAGATATATCGATAACCAAAAGTCACTACTGTTCGGACCATTTGCCGGCTTCTCGCCGAAGTTTCTTAAAACAGGCTCCATGTTCGATTTGTTGACCTCTGTCAAGCCGCATAACGTCGTGACGATGCTGGCTGCTGGTGTTAAAGAGATGGCGCTGACGAAATATTTGATTCAGCAAGTCATGCTGTCCAATGAGAAACGGATGGAAGAGCTGCGCGAGTTTATCCCGAATGCGAAAAGCGAGGATTGGGATATTGTAATTGCAGGCCAACGTGTTCAGGTCATCAAGGATACTGAAGCTGGCGGCAAAGGCACGCTTCAGTTTGGTACTGAAGTAGTTAGCGCTGCTGACGGATCAATCGCAGCCTTGCTTGGCGCTTCGCCAGGTGCTTCTACTGCGGTTCATGTCATGCTCGAGGTTATTAATAAATGCTTCCCGCAGCATATAAAAGCGTGGGAGCCGAAGCTTAAGCAAATGATTCCTTCCTATGGGGTTTCATTGCTCGATAATCCAGAGCTTTTGCGCAAAGTAGACGAAACAACCTCTCAGTCGCTTGGTTTATCGACTGAAAAGCAGTATGTATAGCTTATGAACTTATAAATCATTATTTATATACAAGGAAGCGATTTTGCTGAGGCAAACAATCGCTTCCTTTTTTATGCGAAACTAATAGTAGTTTTTTACAGCGGAGTGCGTGTATAATTTGATTCAAACGGGTAGTTCATTATTTGGAGGTGTACATGAGATGAGTGATGCAACACAATCAGCAGGTTTTTTTGGTGAATTTGGCGGAAGCTATGTGCCGCCCGAGCTGCAGGAGGTGCTGGACTATTTATATGAGCAGTTTCTCAAGTTCAAGGACGAGCCTCAGTTTAATGAAGAACTGAATTATTATTTGAAGGAATATGTTGGCAGAGAAAATCCGCTCACCTATGCAGCAAGACTTACAGAGGCTTGGGGTGGAGCTAAAATATATTTAAAGCGCGAGGATCTTAATCATACTGGCGCTCATAAAATTAACAATGTGGTCGGTCAAATTTTGCTGGCGAAGCGCATGGGCGCCAAGCGCGTCATCGCCGAAACCGGAGCGGGACAGCACGGCGTTGCTACTGCAACTGCTTGTGCGATGTTCGATATGGAATGCATCATTTATATGGGGGCAGAGGACACTCGCCGCCAGGCGCTAAATGTATTCCGCATGGAGCTGCTCGGAGCAAAGGTAGTACCTGTTACAAGTGGACAAGGCCGCCTGAAGGATGCCGTCGATGCAGCGCTTAATGATCTGATCGAAAATTATAAGACGACCTTTTATTTGCTGGGCTCCGCGGTAGGTCCGCATCCGTTCCCTACAATCGTCAAGCACTTCCAGTCCGTTATTAGCGAGGAGTCGAAGCGCCAAATTGTGGAGAAGGAAGGACGCCTGCCGGATGCTGTAATCGCGTGTGCGGGCGGCGGCAGCAATGCGATAGGCGCATTCGCGCATTATTTGGACGAGCCAGGCGTTCGCTTGATCGGCGTCGAGCCTGAGCTTGCCCCATCCTTGACGCAAGGGGTTCCGAGCATTCTTCACGGCTTCAAATGCTTGGTGCTGCTTGATGAGGAAGGCAATCCCAAGCCGACCTACTCCATTGCTGCAGGCCTGGATTATCCGGGAATCGGTCCGGAGCACAGCTATTTAAAAGTTAGCGGCAGAGCGGAATATGTAACGATCAGCAATGAAGAAGTGCTGGCAGCGTTTCAAGAGCTGTCTGCGACAGAAGGCATTATTCCGGCTCTGGAAAGCGCCCACGCGATCGCACATGCGAAAAAGCTGGCGCCAACGATGAGCAAGGAGCAAATCATCATCGTCAACCTATCGGGTCGCGGTGATAAGGACGTAGAGCAAGTTTACCATATGCTTAAAGGCTAAGCCCGTGCACATCATCAGCTATCCATAAATCGGTCCATATATTAAGCTGCAATCTTCAGTTGAAGGCTGCAGCTTTTTTCACTTTCCCCCTTTTGCTTTCCTATATGCTATTTCGCTGCTGTGCTATTTCCGTCTGTTAGAATAATTTTCCGCTTAATGTTCAAACTAAATGCGAAAAAATAAACGGTAGGAGGTTTTACAATTTGTATTTTTACAAAGAGGATTTGATCAATATGATCGTACCGGATAAGCCCGATCCGGAAGCGGCAAAGGTGCTGCAGGAAGCACTTGGCGGAAGATTTGGAGAAATGCGGACGATGATGCAGTTCTTCTTCCAAAGCAACAATTTTCGTGGAAACGCTTTGCAATATCGCGACTTGATTCGCGGCGTATTTTTGGAGGAGCTTAGCCACGTCGAGCTTGTACAGCATACGATTAATCAGCTGCTGACAGGCTCTGGCGCAGAGCTTCCGGGTGATGCGGGAGTAGATGGAGCACCGCTTGATGAAGCAGTCAAGCATGCCAATCCGCATCATTTTATTATGGGCGCGCAAAGCTCAATTCCTGTTGATGCTGCAGGCAATCCGTGGATGGGCAACTATGTATACGCCCATGGAAATTTGGTCGCTGATTTGCTGGACAATTTAGTGTTGGAGTCAACAGGAGTGCTGCAAAAATCACGGATCTACGAAATGAGCAGCAACAAAGCTTTCCGTGAAACGCTCGCTTTCCTGATCGTGCGGGATAATGCTCACCAGAATGCGTTTGCCAAGGCGCTCGAAACACTTGGCGTTAGCTGGGGCAAGCTGTTCCCGGTGCCGAACTATGATATTAACAAATACCCGGAATGCCGCAAATATGTTGATATGGGCTTCCACAATGCCCAGTTCAACTTCAGACTGGATGATACTCGCATAGGGGAAATTTTCAGCGGACAAACGCCAATCCGCAACGGAGGAGAGCTGCAGGTAGTTCCGCCACCACCAGGACATCCTGTGCCAATTCTGCCTGAATTGCCGAATGAGCATAGTCCAGGTCTGTACGATTTGAACGCATAAAAAAGAAATGCTCCTCAGGAGGCAGACAGCCGTGATCCTTCAGCGGTCTGCTTCAAGAGGAGCTTTTTTTATTTCGCAACAATCAAAGCAAATCTACGCTATCATAGACCCAGCCGGCGCTTAGCCATGGGCCGAGATCACTGGAGCCGCTAATCGGTGTAATCGTAATGGTATTGGCACCGTTATTAAAGTAGGCAGCGGGTATCGTCCAAGTGAAGGTATGATTATTACCGCGATAGGTTCCAATTGTAAAGCTGCGACTGTTGGGCTGCGATGAAGCGCTCGGGTTGCTTAAGCTGTTGCCATTTACCGTTACACTTGGTCTGCCATTATTGTAGGCTGTCGTAATACCAATTCTTAACACATGAGAGGTTGATGCTTGTGAAGCGCTAAGATTGAACGTAATGGTGGTTGGCGAGTTTTGGCCACGAAACTGAATGGCTGGAAACTTATTGGTAGCGCTGCCAACAGCATAGTTCACCGGTCCCCAGCTCGGATTGCGGCTGTCAGAAGGATGACGAATCGGGATGGTCTGGCCATTTAACAGCTCCCTCGGCGTGCCGTCCCAATTGCCGATTCGCCAAATTGCTGGAGCTGTGCTTGGATCATTGTTTATCGAGCGGGAATTCAAGGTAGTAGTCGAGCCTGCTTGAACCGTTACGGATTCGGTGTAGACAGCAAGCTCACCTTTATAAACTGTCATCGTATAGTTGCCGGGAATCATGCCCTGCTTTACGGCAGAGCCGCTGGAGCTCGCAGCTGTCCAATATTGGGCATTGCTGTTGGCAAAGCCAACCGTATAGGTGTAGCCGCTGTCCATGCCAAATAACCCGTTAAGCACAACATTGCCGCGGCTCGATACCCAGCCAGTCAGTCCAAGTCCAGACATCCAGCTGAAATCCGGCACAGCAGGTGTTGATCCGGTAGTAAATACGAGGGCATAAGGGCCATGAAGCCCCATGCGCCAGCCCTCAGTCTGGGCATGGCCTGAGTTCATATAGTTATAAACCTCGGTATCGCTGCCGCTTTGGAACTGGATGTCGCGAAAAAATGGTCCGCCGGAGCTCTTTTCGCGGTTGCCGTAGGCCATAAACACACCTACGCCAGAACCGGTTACCCCACGAATGGTCAGATCTTTAGCCTGATCATTGCCGTAATATTTGGAGACTGTTTGACCGTTGGCTAAACGAAATACATCCGAGCTTTCAACAGCTCCACTGTTGTTGCGGATATTGGAGTTCGCGGGCACATTAGTAAGAACGCTGCCATTTCCACGGAAAATATAACGCAGCTCCCCTACAGCTGGCTGAGCGGTAATATAGGTTGCCATGTAAATAATATTTTCCCCGCCGCGAGAAGAGTAATAGTGAGTCAGTGTTGGGGTAGCAACGGTAATCAGCACAGTTGAGCCTGATGGCGATTTGCTCCAGCTGACAGTTGCAGAACCCAGACCAGAGCCGATATGAGAAGGCTTGCTTTGCCCATTCAGTTCAATCCCATTCAGCTTGCAGGAAATCATGTCCCCGTTCGATTTGTTGATCGTGTATTCCAATCCAGTACCCGTATTAACGACAATGGTCGATCCCGTATCCGTTACATAGACCGTGGCTGCCTGTACAGTAGATGTAGGAATGAACAGCGTTGTTAACAACAATGCAAACACAAGAACCATGCTTATAGACCTGCGCGATATCGTTTCCACCATTAAGCCAATCCCTCCATTTTCCTCAATAAAATGATGAACCATGCCAGTACAGCGCTTACATTATGCAGTAGTAAAAATACACCTGCGCTGTTGTTCATCATGATATTATTAGCCTTTATGTTAATTTATTCATAAAAATAGAGTTTTCAGCGGAAATTGACTCCCCGTACATTCAATTTTTTGGTTTCGAAATAATTTTGGAGATATGCCGTATGCTTTGCGAAATAGCCTGGTGAAATAATTGCTGTCATTAAATCCGCTTTTATAAGAGACTTCTGTAATAGAAAGATGTGTATTTTTCAGCAGCATGCAGGCATGCTCCAGACGCAGATGAAGCAGATAGGAAATCGGCGTTGTCTGGTAATAGGTGCGAAAGATTCGATTCAGATGTCTGACTGATATATCAGAGTGGCGTGCAATATCTTCAAGAGAGATCGGTTCGAGATAATGATCCTCCATGAAGGAGATGGCATTGGCCAGACGCATGATATGGCTGTGCATGCCAACCTCTTGACTGTCGTATTGTCTGGATAAGTATACGACCATTTCTGTAAACAACGAGGCCAGCATGGTTTGATAGGCTTGCGGTTTCCCTTCATATTCTCTAATCATAATGTCAATCAATGATGAAACATATTCCAGGTTAGGGATCGGCAGGCTTAACCTGCTCTCATAGTGATGGATGTTGCGATAATGCGGTCCCAGAATGAACAGAGCCTGGTATCCATTAATACTTTTCAGATCAGAGCCTGCATAGGTTAACATCTCTGGCCGATACATGATGTTGCAAATTCTGAACTGATGAGGATCCTTGTAAGCGTGGAGCGTATCGCCATTAATGACGAATACATCTCCTTTCTTGACAAAATAAGAGTGACTGTTGACAACATGTACAGCATTGCCCTTTAAGACGATGACAAGCTCGGAGAAGTCGTAATGCTTATGCAGGTACATATCTTCATCATGACCGCCATACTGGATAAAGAAAGGAAACTGCTCATCATTAGTAAACCACTGCAAATAAAAATCCTGCATTAATACCCTCTCCCTCTTATACACCATTATATCTATATAATGCTACTTTTTGTCTATATTTTCAAGGTTTTGTCGATAGAAAGTACGCTAGAATGATACTTACTTGACCGTGTTGAAAAAAACACTTTTACAGATGACTCAGTTTAAGGAGGAGTACTATGCAAGTTGGTCCGAGCCAAGCGTCCACCTCAACACCAATTAGAGAGCGTTTTCAAATTAAAAGCAAGCATTGGCTTTTTTTGATGGCGTGTCCTTTTCTAGTGCTGGTGTTTATTTTCTCTTACTTGCCATTAGGCGGTTGGATCTATGCATTCTATGATTATCGACCAGGGATTCCGCTCTCCAAAAGCGATTTTGTTGGTTTCCACTGGTTCACAGCGATGTTTTCCAATGAGGTACAGCGATCGGAGATGGTTCGTGTGCTGCGCAATACATTTGCGATCAGCTCACTTGGCATATTGACATCGGTATTGCCAGTTATCTTTGCCATTATGTTAACAGAAGTCAGAAATGCATCGTTCAAGAAAATCGTGCAAACGTTTACGACGCTGCCTAATTTTATTAGCTGGGTATTGGTGTACTCGTTTGCCTTCATGTTGTTCTCGGTCGATGGCGGTTTTCTTAACAACGTTCTGATGAGCCTCGGTTGGATCGAGGAGCCGACAAACATCCTTGCTTCCAACCAGCACACCTGGTTAGCGATGACATTATGGGGAGTCTGGAAGGGACTTGGCTGGGGAGCAATTATGTATATTGCAGCTATTACCGGAATTGACCAGGAGTTATATGAAGCGGCCAAAGTTGATGGAGCAAGCCGCTTCCGCCAGATTTGGCATGTGACGATACCAGGCATTATGCCTACGTTCTTTGTCCTGCTCGTGCTGTCGATAGCGAACTTCATCAACAATGGGATGGAGCAATATTTTATATTTGCTAACGCGATGAACATGAGCAATATCGAGGTGCTGGATCTCTATGTATACAACGTTGGAATAACAGGGTCCAATTTTGGTTTCGCGACAGCCGTCAGCATTATGAAATCTTTCGTTAGCCTGTTTCTTCTGTTTTTAGCCAATGGTTTGTCGAAAGCAGTGCGCGGTGAAACGATTATTTAGAAGGGCAAAGAAAGGAGAATTCTCTTATGGCGATTAGAAGTAAGATCAGCTTTTTCGACATTATTAACTATACTGTACTGGCTTTGTTTACCTTAACCTGCTTCTTCCCCTTCTATTACTTGTTCATCAATACGATTAGCAACAACGACTTGAGCAGTAGAGGACTGGTGATGTTTTACCCGATAGAAATTCATTTATCCAATTATGCCCAAGTATTTCAAATTCCCGGGTTTGGACAGGCTGCGCTGGTGTCATTAGGACGAACGGTTATCGGCACGCTGTTGACCGTTGCGGCCTCAGGCTTTCTTGGCTATCTATTTACGAAACAAGAGATGTGGGGACGTCGATTCTGGTATCGCTTCCTTGTCATTACGATGTATTTTAACGCTGGTCTAATTCCTTGGTATTTGATTATGCGCAATCTCGGCTTGCTTAACAATTTTTTAGCGTATCTCTTGCCAGCGATCGTATCACCATTTTACATCATTCTGGTCAAGACGTATGTGGAATCAACGCCGATTTCCCTTCAGGAGTCGGCTCAAATAGACGGTGCCGGTTATTTTACGGTCTTCTGGAAAATCATCATGCCGCTGATTACACCGATCCTCGCTACGATCGCGATTTTCTCCGCAGTCGGGCAGTGGAACCAATTTTATGACACGCTGTTTCTGGTAACCGATCAGAGACTGTACACGCTGCAGTTTATTTTGTGGCGCTACTTGAACGAAGCGACGTCGGTGGCTGAGATTATGAGACAGACTGGAGGATCGACGCGCTTGGATCTGTCCATGATGCCGACAGCTACATCTATACGGACTACAGTTACGATGATTGTCGTAGTTCCGATCTTGCTTGTCTATCCTTTCTTCCAGCGTTTCTTCGTCAAAGGCATCATGATCGGAGCAGTCAAAGGTTAGTTACCTACATGATGCATCTTTATGGGATTGAAGGGGGGTGAGCGGCAAGGCAATCGGGCAAAACAGCGGAGCATCATTATCATTAAAATTATAGGGGAGTTGGAATAAGCATGTTAATAAAAAAGAAATGGCCCACTTTTATCATCTTGGTGTGTCTTGTACTGATCTTCGTGACCGCTTGCAGCAAAAGTAATCAAACATCAAATAATCCAGCAAGCATTGGAGAAAACGGTGAGGTTGACTGGTCGCAAGAACCAGAGGTTACGCTAAATGTGTTCTCCGTCCTTGCTAACTATGCTGGTCCGCAGCCTGGATGGTTCGCCAAGCTGGTCAAGGATAAATTTAATATTAATCTGAATATTATCCAGGGTGGAGTAGAAGGGAGAGTCGCCACGCAAATGGCTTCGGGCGATCTTGGAGATCTTATTGTTGGCATGGGCGGCAAAGACTACACTGATGCGATCAAGGGCGGACTGCTGCTGGACTGGACAAAGGATGATCTGCTTGAAACATACGGTAAAAATATTATGAACTTTGCACCCGAGGCATTGGAAGCCAATCGCCAGCAATATGGGGACGGAACGGCCATTTACGGCATCGGCCATAGTATCGGAAGTGGCGATGGCCCAAGTGAAGGAGCGGAGATGACGTTCGGACCTTATCTTCGTTGGGACCTATACCAACAACTGGGCAGTCCGACGATCAAGACGCTCGATGATTATTTACCGCTGCTGAAGCAGATGCAGGAGCTGCAGCCGAAGTCGGATTCCGGCAAGAAGACATACGGCTTCTCATTGTGGTCGGATTGGGATGGGGAATTCTCCACATTAGCCAAGGTGACTGCGCAATTCCATGGCTATTCAGAAAGTGACGGGTTCAATCCGGGCGCCTTGATTCTCGTCAAGGCCGACGAACCAGATTATCAGCCGATTCTGGACGATGAAAGCTATTATATGAAGGGCTTAAAGTTCTATTTCGATGCCAATCAGATGGGGCTGCTTGATCCTGATTCGCTGACTCAAACATTCGGAGATGTCTCCAACAAATTCAAGGATGGTCAAGTGCTGTTCGCACAGTTTCCTTGGTTGACGCCTGCCTATAATACACCGGAGAATACAGCAGCAGGCAAAGGCTTTGCTCTCGTTCCCTTCGAGGAGCAGAATATTTACTCATCTGGATTTAATCCTTATGGCGGCAACTGGCTTTGGTCAATTGGAGCGAAGACAAAGCATCCGGAACGCGTCATGGCATTGCTCGATTGGATGTTCTCGCCCGATGGAATCATGGAAGGCTTCTGGGGGCCTAAGGGACTTGCCTGGGATTTGGATGATAACGGAAAACCTGTATTGACCGAATACGGATTACAGGCGATGTACAACGGCGATACACCTGTACCAGAAGAGTATGGCGGCGGTATATGGAGCGACGGTGCCGGCAACTTCGGAAAGCTGAACAATACTACCCTCGCCTTGTCACAGATCAATCCGAACACTGGAGAGCCGTATGATTACAAGCTATGGACATCCGAGCTGACGCGCGACCCTGATCCAGTGAAAAAGAGCTGGCAAGACACTATGGGTGTACTAACCGACAAGGAATTGTTCGTTAAAAACAATCAGGTAGCGGTCTCAAAATCGTTCTTTAACGGTCAGGCGCCAGTGGAGGAGCCGTCGGATATTAAGCTTAAACGAAGCCAGGTCGGCAAAGTGATCAAGGAATATTCATGGAAGATGATGTTCGCCAAGGACGAGGCAGAGTTCGACAGCTTGAAGCAGGAGATGCTCGAGAAAGCAAAGGGCTTGGGCTATGATGAAGTCATCAACTGGCAAGCTGAGCAAACGACCAACACCGTCTTTACGATATATAAATAAGAGAGCTGTAAAGACCATAGTAATAGAAGGTTAAGAGGCACAAGCCTACTAATTTCGTAAGCTTGTGCCTTTTTAACCAGTATAAGAGAGCGCTGCTTAATATTTCCGCTGCAACTGCCATGTCTGCGCAGCATTGCCGTAGTCGCTCCAAATGTGAACGTTTGTGCCATTGGCACTTCCACTGCCTGCAACATCCAGCGCCTTGCCGCTGTTCGGATTGATCAGCTTCCAGCCATTGTTGCTGCGAATCAATGCCCAGCGCTGTGCCGCGTTGCCGCCATAGTCCTGCCAAATATGAACATTGGTGCCATCAGCAGTGCCTGTGCCTGCGACATCCAGCGCTTTGCCGCTATTCGTATTGATCAACGTATATGCGCCGTCGCCAAGGCTCGTGATGCGCCATTCCTGCGCGGTGCTGTTGTTATCCTCCCAAATTTGCACATTCGTGCCGTTGGCCGTGCCGCCTCCAGCAACATCCAGCGCCTTGCCGCTGTTTGGATTAATCAGCTTGTAGACAGAGCCGGTCAATGCGGCAGGCTCGGCGGGCATAAGGTCAAAGAAGTCAATTTCCGCATAGCCGTTTCCTTTCGTAAATCGCACCGTATTCCAGCCTGCATGCAGCTGGGTACGAATTGTAGACAGTCCCCAATTGTCCCAGCCCTTGTTCGTCACATGAAACGGCGAGGTCGTGCCGTTGATCGCAATATTTAAATTCGACCAGCCGCCGCCTGCAGTACCATTTCCCGTGCGCGCCGACAGGATGTATTCGCCGGCCGCTGCTGCATAGACTGAGAATTCTACAAAGCTGGCCGCTGTATCAATATGCCCGGCTTTGCTGCCTCCTGAGCTGCCCGGTCCAGGCGAAGCATAGGCACCGCCGCCGAATGTTCCTTCCTCAGCTTCATAGCGTACGCGCTGTGATTCGCCTGAAGGCAGAGCAATCGGTGTATTTGGCGGCAGAGGCGTACCTAAATTAGGCGTATTGTCGGGGTTCCACGTAAAGCGCTGAGCGCGAATTTCCCGATTCCAGCCAGCATTGTTATATTTGGCCACATGATAAATGATCCAATCCTCCTTGCCGTCGGGCGACACGGTGAACGAATGATGGCCTGGACCATACAGGCCGTTAGCTGAGGAGAAAATAGGCTGGCTGCGTTTTGTCCAGGAGGAAGCGGACAGCAAATTGCTGCTTGTGCTTGCAGTAATGAGCCCGAGGCAATAATCGTTGGTCCAGCTGCCGCTGGCGGAATAGACAAGATTGATGACGCCGTTGCGCACAATTACTTGCGGCCCTTCGTTGACATGAGGCGAATGATTCGTTTCCCAGCTGTAGGTCGGGCGAGCGATTTCAACCCGATTGGAGCTGATCGTCCACGGATTGCTCATTGCAGCAATGTATAGGTTTTGCCGTACATTGACATCACCCTCCCAGCCCGACCATATGAAGTACAACTGGCTCCCAACCTGCAGCACTGTGCCGTCAATTGCCCATTTATTAGTCGGATCGGTAATTTGTCCTTTATTGACCCAGGTACCCTGCATCGGATCGGCTGAGGTGTTTTCCATTACATACATGCGATGATTGACATTGTCGCCGTCGTCCTTGGCGTAATAAATGTACCATGCCCCATTAATGTAATGGATCTCTGGCGCCCATATGCTGCAGCAGCCTGTTTCAATGACGCGCGTCGCAGCTGCGTCAATGCCAGTCAAGCTGGCGCTTTTCCAAATCGTTACGTTGTTTCCGGTTGTTTTAGTGAAGTAGTAATATCCATCTGTATGTCGGTAAACCCAAGGGTCGGCTCCATCCTGCATAATAACATTGTAAAAATTGCTCTGCTGCGTTGCTGCCTCAGCGCCTCCTGCCGGCAGCAGCAATGCGATAAACAGCAGCGCCGCCAGCGCTCGGCTGCTGAGCTTGCTCCAGGAGCGGTAATCCAGCTTCATTCGCTTCAACCCCTTCCTTAAAGTATGCGCTTTCAATTCGCGCATCTGCTTTCAGTCAATCATGTTCCAGCCAATGAAAACAGGTCGATTTTTTGTAAGCTCTGGACATATTGTTTGCAATAAAGCAGCATTTCCAAAAATACGTCCATAACCTCCAAAGATGCGAGCTGTCCTGACCTGTATGCCGCTCGCTATACTTTAGCGAAGAGAAGAAAGAGGCTGGGCTGTGAGCCTCCTCTCGCAAATTTGCAGCTAATAGACTTGGAGGAATATCGATGAGCAAATATACAAACCCCGTACCTATTATGGCGAGCGCTGCAGCTCAGGCCTGCAGCGAGCTGAATCCTATGGTCAACCCGGACCCGTTCGTGCTGAAATTCAATGGTGAATACTACGCTTACGCAACCTCAGGCGGTGGGGTTAGCGTGCTTCACTCGACAGATTTAGTGAGCTGGACCCATCTCGGATATGCCTACCAGCAGCAAGGGCAGTTCGATTATTGGGCGCCGGCGGTTTTTTACGATAACGGCTTGTTTTACTTATATGTATCGTCTCGCCCGTGTGGGGAGGAGGATGTGCATGTTGAATATTTGCAGGCAGCGGTTTCAGAGCAGCCTGAGGGCCCCTTCCAATTCCGCCGTCAATTGTTCAATACCTTTTCCATCGACGCCCATGTTGTGCGGGATGTCGACGGCGGACTGCTGCTGCTCTATTCCACTAACGAAACGCTCGGCATAGACCGTGAGCGGCCGGGCACCGTTATACTGGCGGATCGCTTGCTTGATCCATTTACGCCGGAGGGCAAGCCAAGGTTAATCGTCAAGCCTACGCTTGATGAAGAAATTTACGAGCGCAACCGCTTTGGCGATGGGCGAGACTGGCATACGATTGAGGGCGCCTTCTACCTGCAGCGGCGCGGCGTTCACTATGTGATGTACAGCGGCAATGCGTTTACGAAGCCGCACTATTATATTGGCTACAGCACCGCGCAGCATGAGGAGGGAGTTTCCATCGCTGAGTTGAAATGGACCAAGCACCCTGATGAGCAGACGTACCAGCCGCTGCTTCGCCAAGATGACCTTGTGGAAGGTGTTGGTCACAACAGTGTAGTGAAAGCACCGAACAATGTGGACGACTGGGTCGTTTACCATGGGCGTGAGAAATCCGAAGCTGAAGGAGAACGCCGGCAAATGCGGATTGATCCGCTGTTTTGGCTTGGCGAGCAGATGTGGGTTCCCGGTCCAAGCAATGAGGAGCGCACAGCCCCGGCGCTGCCGGGCTTCCGCGATTTATTCGCTGGGCAACATGGAGCAGCGCCTGGTGCAGATTGGCGCGCTGAGAGCGGGCAGTGGCATATAGGGAATCGGCAGCTGTTGCAGCAAAGTGTTGTAGGAACAGGAAGATTGCTGCTGGAGCGAGGCTACGTCGCTGCAACATTTGAAGTGAACATGCGCTGGCAGCCCCATCATATGGGCGGGCTGTATGGCGCGGTTGTTGCATACCGCAATGAGCAGCAGTATGCTGAAGTGCTGCTTGATGTCGGCAAAGGCACAATCGGCCTGTATGAGGTGTTTGCTGGCATGCAGCTGGAGCCGCAAACGGTTAGCGTGCCGGCGGGCTTTCGCTTTGATGCCTATCACCAGCTGCTGCTGACTGTGACAGGCAATCATATCGCGGTTTATCTTGATGGCGTACTGACGCTTAAAGCGACCATGCATGCGCTAGGTAGCGGTGAGCAGCCATGCTTTCCATGCTTTGGCTTGTCCACCTATTATACAGCCGCTGCCTTTGCAGGCGTGGCCTTGACTGGCCATATGACGCTGACGGAGGATACGGCTGTGCCGCTGCTTGCTTATGTCGTCGCGCGAGAGGGAGCATGGCGAATAGAAGGTGCTGCACTGCAGGGGAGCAAGCGCGCAGGAGGAACGGCAATTGAGCTGCTTAATCCATTTGCAGCAGAAGCTTGCAGGCTGCGCTTTGATGTGCAGGGCAGGCTGGGTGCAGCATCGCTGCAGCTTGCAGCGGTAGCAGCGCCTGGGGCGCAACAGCAGCAGATCAGCCTTGTGCTGCCTGTTGCGGCAGACGAACGCAGCGGCACGGTGCATTTGCTTAAGCAGGACGGACAGCTGCAGCTCTGGTATGGACGCGAGCTGCTCATAAGCGAGCCGTGGACAGGCGAGCTTAGCTCCGTGGCGCTTAAAGCGAGTGATGACTTGCGGCTGGAAGCGATTGAATGGACTGCGCTCGGCATCTAAAAAAATGTCCACTTTATCGAAAGAGATGACATATCTTTGCATGGCGGTTGGGCTTAAGATGTGAAGCAAGGAAGAACATACGGCTTCCAATCGAACGTCCATGAGGGGGAAATCACGATGAAGAAAAGATGGTCAACTATGCTTACGCTAATGCTCGCGATCATGCTGGTAGCGGCTGGCTGTAGCGGCGGCAACAGCGGCGGCAATAGCGGTAACGGAGGCAACGACGGCAATTCTGGCGGTCAAGGCTCTGAAGGCGGCAGCAAAGCAGGAAAAACCGAGTTTTTGTTCTGGTCTCCGTTTTCTGGCGCAGACGGCCCATTTATGAAGCAAATCGTAGACAGATACAATGCATCACAGGATCAATACAGTGTCAAATTTGTTATTCAGCCAAGCGGCGAATATTACAAGCAGCTTGACGTAGCGCTTAGCGCCGCCAAGGATCGCCCTGATTTGGTCATTATGCATCTTGATCAAATTCCGACCTATCAAAATAAAGGCCAGCTGCAGGCAATTGACGATATTGCCGCGAATGCAGGCTTGAGCAAAAGCGATTATGTGGAAGCGGCGATTGATTATGCGACGATTGACGGCAAATGGTACGGCATTCCGCTTGATATTCATCCGCTGGTGATGTATTACAACAAGGATTTGTTTGACAAAGCAGGCATTACGGCGCCACCAACCAACCGCGAGGAATTCGAGGCTGCTGCTCAGCAGTTAACGGATCAAGCTGCCGGCGTGTACGGCTATGTTGTACCGACACTTTGGCCGCAGCAGTTTATATTCCCGACTCTCGTTTGGCAAAATGGCGGAGAGCTGTGGAATGGCAGCGACGTAGCCTACAACTCGCCTGAAGCAGTGGAAATGGTTGAATGGATGCGCGGACTAATCGACAAAGGCATCTCTCCTGCCAATGTTCAGCAGGATGGAGAAAACACCTTATTCCTGCAAGGCAAAAATGCGATTCAATTCAACGGTCCTTGGATGAAATCGCAATACGATGAAGCAGGTCTGAACTATGGCGTTGCGCCGGTGCCGCAAATCGGCAAGGCGAAGCAGGCTGTTTATGGCGGCTCACATAACTTTGCGATTCCGCAAGGCGTAACAGACGAGAACGTATTGGCGGGCATTGGCGACTTCCTGAAATATGTATCCTCCAATTCATTGGATTGGGCTGAATCCGGTCAGGCACTGGCAGCCAAGCCAATGCTGGAAAGCGAGGAATTTAAAGCACTGCCGCAAAGCACAATTGCTGAAAGCTTCTCTTACGTGCAGTTCGCGCCAAATGTGTTGAACTGGCCGACCATTTCCGAGCCGATCTGGGGTGAGCTGAACAACGCACTGCTGGGTAAAAAACCAGCCCAGCAAGCAATGGATGATGCGGCTGCCAAGTCGAAGCAAGCGATTGAATAAAGATTAGATTGTGATGAGGGATAGGACGGAGCCGCTCCGCCCTTCCCTTTTTCAGCCTAATGAAGCTGTAGGAGGTCATAAGTGTGAAAACAACCTGGAAGTCCCGTTTAAGCTCCTCTCTGTTTGCATTGCCGTATACGCTGTGCTTTGCGGCGTTTATGCTGTTTCCGATTGGCTACGGCATTTATATCAGCTTGCATGATTTTGAATTGCTGTCGCAGGAGCATCCGTTCGTTGGACTAAGCCATTATATTGCGATCTTTACGTCTGGCAGCTACGAAAATTCGCTGTTTTTTCGCGGATTGTGGGTGACGATTCAATTTGTGCTGTTCTCAGTGCCGCTGCTCATTCTTGTAGGACTCGGCATCGCCTTGCTCGTAAATGCATTGCCGCGAAAAATTAGAGGCCTGTTCCGCACCTTTTATTTTATGCCGTATGCGATTTCGGCATCCGTTATGGCAGTTATCTGGCTAATGATGTTTGATACGAATGCAGGCTTGCTGAACAGCATGCTGCAAAAGCTGGGCATTCAGTCGATTCCTTGGCTTACAGATACGCCATGGGTATGGATTTCGCTAATCGCTACGACACTTTGGTGGACGATTGGCTTTAATATGATTATTTTTATTAATGCCTTGAATGAGGTGCCGGAAGATTACTATGAGGCAGCCTCGATTGATGGCGCCAATGTGTGGAGCAAGTTCAAGCATATTACATTGCCTTCGATCCGACCTGTCATGCTGTTTGTTATGATTACGTCGACGATTGCCTCGTTCAACATTTATGCGCAGCCGTTTTTGCTGACGCGCGGCGGTCCTGGCGATACGACGCGCGTGCTGCTGATGAATGTGCTCGATCATGCGTTTATTCGCAAGGATGTTGGCTCCGCTTCGGCGATGGCGATTATTATGGCGTTCATTATTATGATTATTTCGATTGTGCAATATCGACTAACCTATGGTCGCAAGGAGGGGAACTAAGATGAGCAAATTTCGCCAAGCGATGCTAATTGTGCTGGCCGTACTGCTGGCAGCCTTGTTTTTGCTGCCGCTAATCTGGATGCTGTCGACCTCCTTGAAAAATGATTTTGAGGCGCTTGCCGGACAAATGAATTTTATTCCGAAAAAACCGACGCTAGAAAACTATATTCAAGGCTTGAACGGCGAGCTGATGAATGTGCCGATTATGCGCTGGATTACGAACTCCTTGTCGGTCGGTATAATTGGAACGGCGATTGTATTGTTGATCGGCTCGATGGCCGCCTATGCGCTTGCCCGCTTGAGCGACATGCCGTTCCGCAAAACACTGTTTTCGATGTTTATCGCGTCCTTAATGATTCCTGGCGTGCTAACTTTCTTGCCTATGTATATGGAATTTAACGGACTTGGCCTGATCAATACGTATGCCGCACTTGTGCTGCCCTATACGGCAGGCGCCTTCGGGGTGTTTCTGCTCTATCAGTTTTTTATTTCGTTTCCGAAGGAAATTGAAGAGGCGGCGCGAATCGATGGCGCCAACAAGTGGCAAATTTATACGCGGATTTTGCTGCCGGCTTCTGTTTCGATAATGGTTACGCTCGGCATTTTCACATTTATGGGCATTTACAACGATTTTGTATGGCCGCTGTATGCGACAACCTCGCCAGAAATGCGCACGATTACCGCGGGGATTGCATTAATGTCGCAGGGCAGCTACACGCAGGCTTACGGCAAGCTAATGGCGATGACTACAATTGCGACCTTGCCGGTGCTCATTATTTTTATCGCTGGTCAGCGTTCCTTTGTAAAGGCAATCACTCAGTCAGCGGTTAAATAGCAGGAGTCGCAGCTGAGAGAGGAGATTAATTGCATGAATAAAAAAACAGCAACATTACTGGCGGCTCTGGGAGCTGCCTTTGCCGTTATAGCCCTGCTTGTATGGCTCGGCTTCGGCAATAAGCAGGATGGGGGAGATGGCGATATGACGGTCTATGCGGGTCATGGCGGCACATTTAAAAATACTCTGGTTGATATGGATACGCCCGATCCAAGCGTTGTCTATCAGGACGGCTACTACTATATGACCTTTACCCATAACGGCGCGGATATTATGGTGATGAAGTCGCGCACGCTCGATTTCCGCCAGGCCGAGCACAAGGTGGTATGGTATCCGCCATTTGGCACGATGTATTCGGCTAATTTATGGGCGCCCGAGCTGCAATATATTCAAGGCAAATGGTACATCTACTTTGCAGCCGATGATGGGCTTAATGAAAACCATCGCATGTATGCGCTTGAGGCTGTCGGCGATGATCCGCTTGGCGAATACGAATTTCGCGGGAAAATAGATGATGGCAGCGACAAGTGGGCTATTGACGGGCTTGTGATGGAGCATGAGAACGAGCTTTACTTCGTATGGTCTGGCTGGGAAGGCGATGTCAACATTAGCCAAAACACCTACATCGCGCCGATGAGCGATCCATTGACGATCAGCGGGCCGCGCGTACTGCTTAGCGAGCCAACGCTTGATTGGGAGCAGGCAGGCGGGCCTCCTTATATTCAGGAGGGGCAGGCTATATTGAAGCGGGATGGCCGCTTGTTTATCGCTTACTCAGGAGCGGGAAGCTGGACACCGTTTTACAGCATTGGCCTGCTCGAATTGCAGGCAGGCGGTGATCCGCTTAAGCCAGAGCATTGGACCAAGCTGGAGCAGCCGTTAATGACGATGGATGAGGAGGCCGAGGTGTACGGGCCCGGACATAATTCCTTTACAAGCTCGCCTGACGGCAGCGAGACCTGGATAGTGTATCATGCCACAAGCGGCATTCACGATGGCTGGAGCAATCGCAAGGCTCGAGCGCAGCTGGTAAGCTGGGATGAACAGGGCATGCCCGTATTCGGCAAGCCTTTGTCGCTAAATACCGCAATTACAGTTCCATCCGGTGAAGGCGTATTTCGTGCCGAGCATGCCAGGCAGGAGGGCGACAGGCTGTTATTTGATCTCATTCCTGCAAGTGTAGAAGGCGAAATGCCGCTACTGCTGCATTACAGTGGCGGCGGCAATGGAGCACATCTTACACTGGAGGTAAACGGCGAGCAATGGGGGCAGCTTGAGCTGCCAGAAGTCAAGGCTGATGCAACAGGCTATGTCTGGGCCAGCCTGCCGCTTGCTGCAGGAATGAATACGATAGCGGTTCGCCCAACAGAAGGCACGACGCTTGAAGCGTTGGAGCTGACGCGTTATGAAGCGGAGAACGGGCAAGCCGAAAAGGGAGCCTGGACGGAAAGCAATCCGTTTGCCTCTGGCTGGGGAATTGCGTCAGGCGCAAGCGACGGGAGCGGCGTGGTAAAGCTCACTAACATTAGCGTGCCGGAGAGCGGCAAGTATAAGCTGCGGATCGCCGCTTCAAACCGTGCGGAGACCGAGCAGCAGCTTGCGATCAAGCTCAATGGCAAGCATGCGGCCGATGCAGCTTTTCCGCCTGGCGAGCGTCAGCAATTTACAGCTGTTGTCGTTGAACTGAAGCTCAGCAAAGGTGTTAATGAAATCGTACTCGACAAAATCAATGAATCTCTCGCGATTGACTATATCGATATATTAAGATAGAAGGCGTAATAGAAACGATATTGATAGATCGAAGGGGCAGGAGCATCCTGACGAGGGGGACATTCAGAATGGCACGAGACATGGTGAGGAGATGGATTGTGGCAGCAGTGGCGGCACTGCTGCTGTCTGCTGCATTGACCGGCTGCACGAAGGCGAATGAGGAGCAGCCTGAGCCCGAACCGCGCAAGGAAGTGGTGCGATTGGATTACTGGACGCCGTTTAGCGGCGGCGACAATCAGTTTATGACCGAAATGGTGGAGCGCTTCAATAAGGAGCAAAGCGAGATTGTCGTCGTGCAAACGAATTCGCGGCTTGATGATTACTATACTCGTCTGCGCACAGCCATATTGTCGGGCAACGCGCCTGATATTGCAATCATTCATACGACCAGCATGCCGCAGTTTGTGCAAAACGGCTATATTGAGGATGTCACTGCCGCTGCCGAGCAGGTCGGGCTCGATCTGAGCCAGCTGAACTCGAACATTCGCGAGTCAACCGAATACAACGGGCAATCCTATGCCGTGCCGCTTGATACGCATGCGCTTGTTATGTATTACAACAAAAAGCATTTGCGTCAGGCAGGCGTGCTTGATGAAGCGACAGGAAAGCCGCTAATTGAACCAGGCGAGCAGGGCTTCCGCCAATTTTTAGAGCAAATTCGCCAAGCAATTCCAGCTGATGTTGCACCGATGGCGATGCCAAGCACGAGAATCGATTCCGTCTGGCTCTGGTGGAGTCTGTACAATCAGCTGGAAGGCGGCGGCATCTTCTACAATGAGCAAGGCCAAGCGGCATTCAACAATCCTCAGGCGCTGCGGGCGCTTGCCTTTATTGACGAGCTGTATAAGGACGGTCTGATCGGAGCGAATATTAACGATTCGTTCAAGCTGTTTTATGACGGCAAGGCGGCAGTTTTATTTCTCGGCATGTGGGGAACTGGCGCATTTGAAAAATCGCCCGAGCTTGAGCTTGGGGTAATAACGGTGCCGGTGCTGTATGATCGCCCGGCCCAGTGGGGCGACTCCCATTCGTTGGCGATTCCGAAAAAGCACAATATGACCGATGAGAAAAGACGCGCGGCGATGCTCTTTTCCAAGTGGATGGTGGAGCACGGCGAGCTATGGGCGCAGGCCGGACATGTGCCAAGCATGACCAAGGTTGTCGAAAGCGAGGCGTTCAATCGTTTGGAGTACCGCAACGATTATGCAGCCGCTGCTGACTATGTCGTATATTGGCCGCGCCATCCCAAGCAATGGTCGATGATTGAAATATTGATCGCTGAATTTGAACGGATGATTTACGATAAGCAGACACCGGAAGAGGCGCTGAGACATGCACAGCTGAAGGTCGATGCGGCGCTGGAGGAATAAGCCTATGATCAAGCTGCTGCGTAAAGCTGTGCGTGCATTCAAAAATCAGGAGCTGGCGCGCAAGCTAATTTGGATTAATTGCTTGCTCATTCTTGTTCCACTGGCGGCGATGGGGGTATATACGTTTGCAAGCTTTCAGAAGGCGATGGAGAAAAATGTCGGCAGCTATCAATTGCAAACGCTTAAGCAAGTGTCGCTCAACATAGATACGTATATGAATGAGCTTGATCGATTAACGCTGACGCCGTACTCCTACAAGGAGATTATGGATTTTATATCGTCCGAGCGGGAGCCGGGCCAGCCGCTGTCGCTTGAGGAAATCGAGAGCCTGAACCGGTTTGTCTCGTCGATTTTTATTAATGGTCGTCTCGATATTATGGGCGTATCGCTTTATGGAGAGAAGGGAGCCTCGTATGTTGTGCTGCCCGAGAGCCAATATATTACGACCTACAAGCTCGATGAAAGCGCCGATTGGCTCAAGCAGGCTCGCAGTCGTTTTGGACAGCCGACGTTTATAACGACGCATGAGGTTTCCTCAACGAGCGGCATGAGCTATCAGGTATTTTCGATTGCTCGCGAGCTGCGCAGCTTCGATACAGGGCGAACATTGGGCTATATTGTCATTGATATTGATCCTGTCAGCGTGCGCAAGCTGCTGCAGCAAGCAGAGACGAGCGCCCAGGAGGTCATGTACATTGCCGACGCTCAAGGTCAGGTCGTCATAAGACGCGATGACGCACAGCCGGTGCTGGAGCTTGGCGCATTAAGCGGCCAAGGCGTATTGCACAGCAGCGGCAACCAGCGTGACAAGCAGCTGGTGGCATACGTTACCTCGGAGATTACAGGCTGGACGACGATAAGCGCGGTGCCGGTCAGAGAGCTGATGAAGGACTCTCTCGTAGTGCGCAATTCGATCGCCTTGGCGATGCTCGTCTGCATCGGCTTGGCAATCGCCGTATCCGTTATCGTCGCCTATCGCATTACCTTGCCGCTGCGCAAGCTGAGCCGGTTAATGCGCAAGGTAGAGCAGGGCGAGCTGCTTGTGCAATTTCCCGTTTATTCCGGCGATGAGGTTGGTCGGCTTGGACATTCCTTCAACATGATGGTGTCCAAGCTTAGCGAGCTCGGATATTTGCTGTACGAAACGGAAATACGCGAAAAGGATGCGCAAATTGCTGCGCTGCAAAGCCAAATCAACCCTCATTTTTTATATAACACGCTCGGTTCGATTAGTATGCTGGCAGAGGTGGCGGACAATCGCGATATTGTAACGATGTCCAACAATTTGGGGAGGCTGCTGCGCTACAGCTTGAGCAATCGCAAGGAGAACGTTACGCTGCGTGATGAGCTTGTTCATGTTCGCGGTTATATGAGCATTCAAAAGATCCGCTATGAGGAGCGCATGCATTACACGGAGCAGGTGCCTGAGGAAGCGTTAGGACTGCTGGTCATTCCGCTTATTGTTCAGCCAATCGTGGAAAATGCGATCAACCATGGGATCGACAAAGGCATTGGCAGCGGCAATATTCAGCTAAGCGCAGCGCTTGCAGGAAATACGCTTACGATTACGGTGGAGGATGATGGCATCGGACTTGCCAAGGAGGAGCTTGATGCGCTGCGCGAGCGGATGCAGCATTCCAAGGAGCTCGGTGGACAATCAGGCAACGGTTTGTTGAATGTTCATCGCAGAATTGTGCTGCACTACGGCGAAGCCTACGGTCTAACTATAGAAAGCATGCCCTATCAAGGACTGAAGGTCATGATGACGCTGCCGGCGCAGCGTTATAGCGAAGCACGATGAATTTGGCGAAGGGAGAGCAGCAGCATGCCAACGATCATGATTGTGGACGATGAAGCTATTTTTCGCAGAGGCCTGCGTGCAATGATCGCTGCCGCTGGCGATGATTGGACTATCGTTGCAGATGCGCGCGATGGCTATGAGGCGCTTGAGCTTTTGGAGAAGCATCGGCCTGATGTCGTACTGACCGACATTCGCATGCCGCGCATGGATGGCTTGCAGCTGCAGAAAATTGCACGCGAGCGGTTTCCCGAGCTGCAGGTCGTCGTCATTAGCGGCTATGAGGATTTCTCGTATGCACAGCAGTCGATGCGCAGCGGGGCGCGCGATTATTTGATGAAGCCGGTGGAGCGCGAGGAGCTGCTGCAGGTGCTGGAGGGGCTAAAGCGGGATTGGCAAGCCAGACGCTCTGAGCAGCAGCATGAAGCTTCGCTCGAAGGGCAAGAGCTGCTGCAGCAGGCTGCAGACCAGCTCGTTGCCGGTATTATGCGCGGCAGTGTACAGCAGCATCATCTCGATTTGCTGGCGCAAATCGGGATTGAGCTGACGGAGCCTTACTTCAATTGCATGGTCATCAAGCTTGACAAGGATTCCATGGATCTTGAGCGCTATCGGCAAACAGATCCGTCCTTGTTTCAGCTATATATTCAACAGTTCGTGCAAGAAATAATCGACTTGCGGATGAGCGGCTTCAGCTTTGTATTTTCTGATTCCGAGGTAGCGGCGCTCGTTAATTTGCCTAATGCAGAGGATGGCGAGCAGCGCTTGCTGGAGATGGCCGAATCCGTGCGCAGGCAAATTAAATCGCTGTCCAATCTGACTGTAACGATCGGCATCGGCAGGCCTGTAAAAGGCTTTGAGTCGATGCTTTCGGCGTTTCGCGAGGCGCAGGTCGCGCTGCTGTATCGGCTTGTGGTGGGCGGCGACAAGGTGCTTGCGTATGAGCAAGCGGTAAAGCAGCAGTTCTTTAAGTCAGAGCGGCGCAAATGGTCTTGGGAAGCACTCGAGCAAGCGATTAACGAAGGAAGATTGCAGGGCATTAATGAGCTCGTTGATTCGGTTGTTGCCGAGCTATGCGATCATGCACATACGCCAGAGCAGGTGCATCAGCAAATTTGCAAGCTGTTAATCCATTACTATGAATTGTCCGAGGATTTGGGAATCGCCAAGGCTTGGCTTGGCGGGCGAGACATTCGCGGCTTGCTCATTGAAATTTGCTCGATCAGCTCGCGCGCCGAGCTGACTGAGCAGTGCCGCCAGCTGTTTGGCAGCCTGACTGCGGTTATCGCGGCTGGCAGCAAGCAGCTGGAGAACGATCCAATCTCAACGGCGCTGCGATATTTGAAGCGGCATTATGTGGAGCCTATTACGTTAACCGACATCGCGGACAGAGTGTATTTGAATGCTGCTTATTTCAGTACATTGTTCAAGCAGCGGCTAGGCAAAACATTTATAGAATATATGACAGAGCTGCGAATTGCCGATGCCAAGCAGCGTCTTGCTTCGACAGATGAGAAAATTGCGAGATTAGCTGAATCCACCGGCTTCTCCAATATTCGTCACTTTAATCGCGTATTTAAAAATGAAACCGGCGTGACGCCGAAGAAATATCGCGAGCGAATACGCCAGCAGCATAAGAGCTAGCGCAAGCAAGCTATCTTATGAAACAAGAGAAGGATCAAATAGACCTGCCCTCCAACTGAAGGCAAGTCTATTTGTGCTGGCTGCTCTCATCGCTCATTCTTCATCTTGAGCCTGGCGCACGAAGCTCAGCTTGATCGATTGCGGATGATCGCCGAAGCTGCTGCCGAACAAATTCATTCCGTTGCAATTGATCGCATCAGGCAGGACGGCAAAGCGAACGGCAATTGGCTCATTGAACGAAAGACCGAGCTGAGCCAGCGTCGTATCGGTACTGCGCTTGCCGCCAATAAAGCTGCCGCTCGAGCTGATGTGCCATTCGATAAGCTGGCCGTACTCGCTGCCGCTGCGCCAGCGTTCTGGTGTCAGCTTGCCCTTGCGATCGCCATAATCTGCCGGACTTGTCCAGGTTCCGATGGAATGACCGTTAATGGACAGTGTAATATC
Organism: Paenibacillus montaniterrae; assembly: GCF_018403185.1. Lineage (GTDB taxonomy): Bacteria > Bacillota > Bacilli > Paenibacillales > Paenibacillaceae > Pristimantibacillus > Pristimantibacillus montaniterrae. Next base: position 77,285 of record NZ_BOSE01000008.1, on the reverse strand, counting down.
CGACAGCCAGTTCATGCGAAAGGAAGGGGCTTCCGAGCAAAGCTCGGCGCTAATGCGCAGCTCAGCCAGCTCAGCGCCCGGCGGCAGCGGATTGGCAAACAAGTATTCAACCCAGCCGTCATTGGAAAACCATAGCAGCTGAGCCTCGATGCGCTCAGGCATGAAGAAGGCGCGCGGATCATCGGCGGAGCCGATCAAGCTGCCGTCTGCTGCTGCCATGCCGCAGGTTGGCTGCACGGAGCAATCGGCATAAAGTCCAATTGGCATTTCTATCGTTTCAATGCGGTGCAAGCCGTCGCCAGGGCGAGTCGGCAGATCGAGCAAAATTTGCCTGCAGTTAACGGAGCATATTTTTTCGCGGTTTGCGCCAAGTGTTGAGCTGACCAGCTCTGCTTGCTCCAGCATTTGCACATTGATCGAGACAGTTGGCTGTGCGACACCGAGCGCCTCCGCAAGCTGACCTACACTCATCGGCTGATCGCCAAGCGCTTCCAAAATACGTATGCGCACATCGCCAGACAAAGCTTTGGCTACGTCGATAATGCGCGAGGCAGGAAACCGAATAACCTCTTGCTTTGGAATTTCATTCATAGCTGACCCTCATTCTCTTTGAAATAGCAGTTTATTACCTACATTGTACATGTTGAGGAGTTATATTGTAAATTCATAATGTATATTGTAATTATATAATATAGATGATATGATGATTTCAAATTCAGTAGAAAGGTAGTGATCCGATGCAGATTAAAACTGCGACAGAGCAGACAATCAGCATTCCAAGACCCGAATACCCGCGTCCTGATTGGCAGCGTACAGACTGGCAAAATTTGAACGGACAATGGCAATTTGCGCTGCTGTCCGGTGAAGCGGAACATCAGATTAGCTCACAGGAGCCAGCTCACTATGATCGAGAAATTACAGTACCTTTTTCTTGGGCCAGCCCATTATCGGGCATTGGCGAGAACGTCGCAGGCACTGGCTGGTATAAACGAACAACAGACTGGCAGCCGCAAACCTCCGATGCGCGCATCTTTTTACGCTTTGGAGCTGTCGATTATGAATGCAGCGTTTGGCTGAATGAGCAGCTGCTTGGCTCACATAGTGGCGGCTATGGCAGCTTTGAGCTGGAAGCAACCGAGCATTGGAATACAGCAGGCAGCAACACCATTGTTGTGAAAGCTGTTGATGAGGACCATGCCTGGCAGGCGCGAGGCAAGCAGGGCTACGGCGAGATACGCGGCATTTGGCAGCCGGTTTGGCTGGAAGCAAGACCTGCCGCATTTATTCGCAATGCCAAATTCGAAACCGCTTTAAGCGGAGAGGTAACGGTTGCGCTGGAGGTAGAAGCGAAGCAGGCAGGCCCGGCAAGACTGAGCTTCAAATTCGACGAAGGAAATGTGCTTGTTGAGCGCGAGGTGCAATTAACAGCTGGTCTCAATCAATGGACAGAAAGCTTTACCGTTAATCAACCAAGGCTGTGGAGTCCCGAGCAGCCGGAGCTTTATGAAGGCGAGCTTGTCTTGTCAGGCAGCTTCGGGCAGGATGTCGTGCAAACCTATTTCGGCATTCGAGAAATTGGCTCGGCCGCTTTTGGCGATCGCGGCTACCGCTGGATTACGTTGAATGGCAAGCCGGTTTATTTGAATGGCGCGCTTGATCAGTCGTATCATCCTACGGGATATTTTACGTATCCGAGCGATGAGGAAATGCGCCAGGAAATTTTTCTTTTGAAGCGACTCGGCTTGAACTTTGTCAGAATTCATATTAAGCCAGAGGAACCGCGCAAGCTGTATTGGGCCGATAAGCTTGGCATTCTAGTAATGGAGGATATGCCGTGCTTTTGGGGGGAGCCCGATGAACGTGCACGCTCCAGCTATGAGCGCGAAGCCTGGGAGGTTATTCAGCGCGACTGGAATCATCCTTCTATTTTTTCATGGGTCATGTTCAATGAAACATGGGGCTTATTCACTAACGGCATGGCTAACAGCCTGACTAGCGGAGGAGAGGCGAAGCAAAGCTATTTGCCTGAAACGCAGCAATGGGTGCGTGCTATGTACCGCTGGGCCAAGTCCGTTGATCCTACCAGACTGGTGGAGGACAACTCGCCTTGCAATTGGGACCATGTTGAAACAGATTTGAATACTTGGCATTTTTATATAAATGGCTATGAGCAGGTTCGCAACCATGTGCAGGAGGTTGTAGACAAAACGTATACGGGCTCGTCCTTTAACTATATAGGCGAGCATGTGCAGAGCGATGCGCCGCTGATGAACAGCGAATGCGGCAATGTATGGGGAATTGAAGGCGGTGCTGGAGACAGCGACTTGGCCTGGCATTATCGCTACATGATGAACGAGTTCCGCAAGCACGAGAAGCTGTGCGGCTTCGTCTTTACTGAATTCCGCGATGTAACCAATGAATTTAACGGCTATTATCGGCTTGACGGAACAGACAAAGATTTTGGCTATGATGCGTATGTGCCGGGAATGACACTGGCCGATTTGCACGCTGCGGATTTTGTCGTAATCGATGCGCCGCCAAGTGAAACAGTAGCTGCCGGCAGCCAAAAAACGATTTCGCTAATCGGCTCCAGCTTCTCGGATCGCTATCATGGTCAAACGCTGACCCTATGCTGGGAGCTGTGGCATGACCAGTTGGGCACGCGCGTCATTGCCCAGTCAGGCGAGCAGCCTGTGCGTTGGAGCGGCTACGGCACGTTCTCGCTTCCAGCATTAGCATTGACGATGCCTGCAGTCGATGCAGCAGCTGTACTCACTGTAAAGCTCGTGGCTGAGCAGCATGAAGTCGTGACGCGCAACTTTATTGTTTTCGATGTGCGAAGCGGCAAGCAGCATGGCGCTTATGAGGCAGCAGGGCAATTTATAAGCAAGCCGATAGCCGACTTTAGCTCCTGTTCATTCGAGCTGGCCTGGTCTTCGCTCAGCGAGGCGAAGCAAAATGGCGCTGGAACAGGGGGCTTTGCATACGAGCTGCAGCTGCCGGACCGCAAGGAGCAGCCGTTTATTAGCCGTGCCGAGCTGTTGTTTGAAGCGAGCGCCAAGCGCGTGCTTGCCCGCGATGCGCAAGGCGCAAAGCTGCTGCATCATGACATTAGCATGATGCACGGTGCCGACGCACAGGTTGAGCTGAATCCAAATACGTATTATATGACGGATGAAGAGAAGCATGAGTCGCGAGTTGAGGTATGGGTTGACGGTGAAATGATAGACAGCATCGTGCTGCCAGATGATCCGGCAGACAGCCGCGGTGCCTTATCCTGGCATTATCAGCAGGCTGCAAATCGTTTGGAGGATGCGGGCTCCTACGGCTATCTATGCCGAGTCGTTTTGCCTGGGCGAGTAGTCGCCAAGCTGGATGCAGCAAGAGTTTGCCGCGTCGAGCTGAGAGCGAAGCAAGGAGGTCTTGCACTGTACGGCCGCAATGCTGGCCGCTATCCGTTGGACCTGCTGCTGCACTATCAATAAAAAACGCAGATTATTACTTCTTGTCGAGCTCAAGTCCTTCAAGCTCGGGCAGCCCGGCTTTACGACGCTGCTCAATAATGTATTGAATGTACCACTCGGGATTCTGGGTGTTTTGGCGGATCGAGGAAATGGTACGCAGCCATGCATCGTTCCAGCTTTCGCCATTAGACAGCTTGTGGCCGCGCAGCTCCATTTGAATGGTGCTGTCATACGCAGAGGAAGAGCCTGCCCGCATAGCTGAAGTATCGAGCAGCACAATATTGCCGTGCTCATCCTCCATATAGTTGCTTTTATCAAACGAACTCATTTTAGAAGCTATTATTCCAACGAGCAAGACTAGAATAAACACTACAGCAATCGCAATCCAAATCCAGGCATTCATTACGTTCGCCTCCTTTTCACTTACAATATATTCAACACGAACAAACACATTCCTCCGGCTTTGTGCTGTATTGATTGTTTGCATACTTTTGCAATTATGTTCTCACACTAATGGCGGAACCTGTAATGGAAATGATAAGGAGGAAATGCGTATGTCTAAGCATTCGGATACAAGCTGGAAGCAGGATCATCCAGTCAGCCTGTTAGGAAATGCGGTGCAAAGAGCAAATCGTGCAGTGAAACAAGCGATGTCGCATCCAGACGAGCAATTAGTGGAGCAGGCGCAGCAATCTCTTACCCACGCAGAGCAAGCACTGGAAAATGCGATTCAGTTCGAGGAGCATATGGATATGGTGCAGCAAAATCAAGAGCAGCTTGAGCTTATGAAGCAGCAGCTGCAGCAAACGCAAACATTTATCGAGGATCAGCAATAGTATGTACGAGCGGCAAGTCTTTTCTGTTTCAGGAATAGACTTGCCGTATGTTTTTTACACCCTTCAGTTTAAAACAGCATAATGCGGATACAAAGCAGGATGCTGCATAATCCAGCTTTTCATTTCCACAATCATCTTCTCATAGTCTGGCACTATGAAGCCAAAATCATTTCGTTGATTAATTAACGTTTTATCGGCCTGCACAGCGTTGGATGGCAGGATCATCAGACTGTTGCGTTTAAAATGCTTGTTGAACAGCTTTAGCAGCTCGAACTTGCTAATGCTTTGCGGATAAACGAGATGGTATAGACCAGTTAGACGCTCTGTGATCGCTTGCTCCATCGCCTTGGCCAGTGTCAGCGTCGTTACTCCTGTCCAGATTGCCCCGGTATAGCCGTAAATCGTACCGCTTTGCTTCATAAACCAGTTAAACAAGCCGATGCCGTCAGGCTTCATATCCGGTCCAATGATCGAGTTGCGAAACGTTAAGCTATGCTCGTTGTTAAGCTCTCCAAGCGCTTTGCTGCGGTCGTATAAGGTCGTTCCGTCTGGAAAGCTGCTTTCATGATAAGGACTGGACTGACCCGAAAATACGCAATCGGTGCTCATATGAATGAGCTGAGCCTTGGATGACTGCAGCAGCTCGGCCAGCATATGCGGAAAATAGCTGTTTGCATAAACTGCCTTTGCAGGCTCACGGTCACAAGCGCTGTTCAGCATGCCGACACAATTAATGACAGCATCGAATTGCTCCTCAGTTAACAGCTTCTTAAGCTGAGCTTGATCCGCTATATCACCGCGTACATTGCTGCCAATCGGAAATCGCCCGCGCGTAAAGGACGTCACGCTATGGCCCTTTTCCAAAAAGTACAAAGCAATCGTATGACCAGCCATACCGCTTGCGCCGAGGACAAGTAGCTTCATATAGCTCCTCCTTTCCACAGCCGCAGCTCTTCTTGAATAAATGGAAGCTTGATAAGCTTCGCTTTAATTTCCTCGACATTAAGAATTCGAGTGTTGTTGGAATTGTACTCCTCGGTTAACGAAATTTTTGGCGAGCCTTGATCCAAATATTTGTCATAGTTCAAATCGCGGTTGTCAGCGGGAACGCGATAAAAATTGCCCATATCAATCGCTTTTGCCGCTTCTTCCTTAGTTAGCAGCACCTCATATATTTTTTCACCGTGCCGTGTGCCGATCATTTGAATTTCATTATCGACATCGAACAGCTCCTTTAGAGCCTGCGCCAAGTCTCCAATATAGGAGGCGGGAGACTTTTGCACCATAATGTCGCCGTTTTCGGCATGCTGGAACGCATATAGCACCAATTCCACCGCTTCATCGAGGCTCATAATAAAGCGAGTCATATTCGTATCGGTAATCGTAAGCGGCCTGCCGCTTTTGATCTGCTCGACGAAGAGCGGAATGACCGAGCCGCGTGAAGCCATCACATTGCCGTATCTCGTACCGCAAATGAGAGTCTGATCAGCGCTGACCATACGCGATTTGGCGATAAACGTTTTTTCCATCATCGCTTTGGAAATCCCCATTGCATTAACCGGGTAGGCCGCTTTGTCCGTGGACAGGCAAATAACTTTGCGCACGCCGGCATTAATCGCAGCAGTCAGTACATTGTCTGTGCCCAGCACATTCGTTTTTACCGCTTCTAAAGGATAGAACTCGCAGGAAGGCACCTGCTTGAGCGCCGCCGCATGAAAAATATAGTCAACCCCGGTCACGGCATGCTGCAGGCTGCTCATGTCTCGCACATCGCCTATATAAAATTTTAGCTTTTCATTTTTGTACAGCTTTCGCATATCATCCTGCTTCTTCTCATCGCGGGAAAAGATGCGGATTTCTTGCAAATTGGATTGCAGAAATCGCTTCAGCACCGCGTTGCCAAACGACCCCGTTCCTCCTGTAATGAGCAATGTTTTATGTTCAAACATAGATTGGGCACCTTTCCGTCATTCTAATAGTTGAGCACTATTTTACAGAGCGCTACTTTAGTCCACGCTGATGCAAATCCGATTCCGAATTCACTCTAGGGTAGTTGTACCAGTAGGCGATAATATCGGTAAATTTGCAAACAGGTCGTTTGTTAATTAATGCGCTATTAAAATCCCAGTCCCCGGCGTATTCTTTTCTGGTGACAAACCGGGCATCGCCAATAAAGCTTCTGCGGATAATTTTGAATTGGCCGGGCCAAAGATATCCATCCGATGGCTGCTTTCTCAGTACTGCTCCTTCCCTTGTCATCATGTTGTAGTAGTAGATGTCAAAGTCGCCATTGACTTGAGCCAGCACATCTCTTATTGACGGCAAATAACAATCATCGCTGTCTATAATTGCGATATAATCTCCTGTCGCTTCTTCAATCAGTCGATTATAGGATTTGCTGGCACCAATATTGGTTTCATTTTTAATAATTTTTAATTGCGGACAGTGCTGTTGATAATCGAGTAAAATGCTTTCAGTCTCATCCGTCGACGCGTCGTTGCAGACGATAATTTCATAAGCATATTCTCTTGGTATACTATCGAGCATCGTTTTGATCCAGTCTGCGCTGTTGTAGGCTGGTGACAAGAAGCTGATTTTCATAAATTCAACACCTTTCTGCCTGGTCAGCTTACGACTTCAGACCGCGGCGAAATAAATCGTACTCGGAATTTTCGCGTGGATAGTTGTACCAGTACGCGAAAATGCCAGTATATATGCGTGAAGGATTTTGACTTAAAAGCATGCGGTTAAAATCGCAATCGCCAGCCATATCGCTTCTTAACGTAAAGACGGCCGGGCCAATCTTGCTTCTTCTTATAATTTTGAATTGACCGCACCAGCCATAGCGGTTTTGCTCATTAATAACAAATTGCTGGCCATCCTTAGTAAGCATGTTGTAGTAATAAATATCATAAGTGCCGTCAATTTGCCGCAAAACATCGCGGATTGTCGGCAAATACATATCATCGCTGTCAATTATGCCAATGTAATCGCCGCTTGCTTCAGCAATACAGCGATTATAGGAATAACTTGCCCCTCTATTCGTTTCGTTTTCTAATATGTTCAACTGCGGACAGCTTTTTTGATAGTTGCGCAACAACTCCAACGTTTGGTCCGTTGATCCGTCTTCGCAAACAATAATTTCATAGGCGTATTCCTTCGGGATGCTGTCCAGCATAGTAATGATCCACTCAGCGCTGTTGTAGGCAGGGCTTAAAAAGCTGAATTTCAAATCGATCCCTCATTTCTTTTCGTTGTATATCCGAAAACCGAAATACATTCATGAATACTATATGCGGAGAGTCAGGCAGGTGTTCGAAAAGATTGAAGTCTGTCTATAAAGTTTTTTAGAGAGGCATGGAATGGTTGATTTTTTATTTGCCATATGGTTTAATAAGCACTAACTTACCTACTAGTAAGTAATTAGATGTGGAAGGTGAGTACGTGGCTGCCAAGAGAGAGGAAATTATAAATTATGCTCTACGTTTAATTAGATGCCGCAGCTTTTCATCTTTTAGTTATGCGGATATTGCCAGAGAGATGCAGATGACCAAGGCTGCTGTACACTATCATTTTGAGAAGAAGGATGATCTCGGAATTGCAGTTTGCGAGTTAATAGAAAAGAAGCTTTTTATGAGCTTTGAGCAATGCCTGCATGCTATTAAAGAAGGTAAGGGACATCCGTGGTCTTTTATAGAAAGTAGAGTAAATACAATAGCGACGGATGAAATATGTCCGATATTAAGCTTGCAGTCAGATTACGAAAATTTGTCAGAGCAGCTTAAAGCGAAAATTAAGCATCTTAGCTTGTATGAAATTGAACTGCTGGGCGATTTAGTAAAAGAATATGCACCAGCCAGTAAACACGATGAACTAGTCGTGTCAACTCTGATGAGCATAAAAGGAGCATTACAGTATCGCAGAATTGTTGGGGAAGCGCTATTTGCGGAGACGGTGGCTGCGGTAAAAAAGCAGTTCTATACTTTTTTGGAAGACAAGGTGGAAAACTAATATGAGAAGAGTTGTAGTTACAGGATATGGTGTTATATCTCCGTCAGGCAATGATGCTGAAAGCTTGTGGAATAATGTGTTGAACGGAAAGAGCGGAATTAAAAGGCTCAGTGACCCGGCTTTCGCAGCGCTCCCTTCGCAAATTGCAGGCACAGTAGAGCATTTTAATGCTTCAGATTACTTTGATGTAAAAGAGCTTAACAAATATGACTTGTTCGTGCAGTATGCTTACGCTGCAGCCAAGCAAGCTCTGGATATGGCAAATATAGAAGAAACCAGCTTTGCAAAGGATAGAGTTGGTATTTATGTAGGTTCAGGAATTGGCGGTATAGGTACAATACTGAAAAATCATGAACAATTTATAAGTAAAGGAAGCAAAAGAGTTTCTCCGTTCATGGTGCCGATGATGATCAGCAACATGGCGGCGGGGATTATCGCGATTAAAACAGGCTTCAAAGGACCCAGCTTTTCTCCCGTAGCCGCTTGCGCAACGTCGAACCAAGCAATTGGCGAAGGATTTTTAAGCATAAAGCACGGATATACTGATGCAGTGATAGCTGGCGGGGCTGAAGCCTCGATAAATGAATTTGCATTTTCTGGTTTTAGCAATATGAAGGCTATGTCCACTCACAATGAGCATCCGCAGCAAGCGAGCCGACCATTCGATAAGAGGAGAGATGGCTTTGTAATGTCGGAAGGCGCGGGAATTTTGCTGCTGGAGGAAATGGAGCATGCCCAGCAACGCGGGGCGCACATACTTGGTGAGATCGTAGGATACGGTGCAACTACAGATGCGTTTCATATTACAAGTCCTGATTATAACGGAGCAGCGAAAGCAATGAAGCTTGCGCTTGATATGGCGGGGATATTGCCTGCTCAGATCGACTATATTAATGCGCACGCAACGGGCACGGCAGAAGGCGATAAGTCTGAAACAAAAGCAATTAAAGCTGTGTTCCATACAGATGCTTATCGTGTAAAAGTCAGTGCGACCAAGTCGATGACAGGCCATTTGTTTGGTGCAGCCGGCGGCATAGAAGCTATTATTACGTTGAAAGCTATGCAAACAGGAAAAATACCTCCGACCATTAATTTAACGGCGGAGGATGAGGAATGTGATCTGGACTATGTGCCGAATCAAGCGATTGACAGCGATGTAAGCTATGCCATATCTAATGGGTTTGGCTTTGGCGGACATAACGCCTCAATTTTGTTTAAACGGGTCTAGCGCTCCACTCAAAACGCGCATATGTACAGTATAACGAGTTGGCCGTTTTTCGCATGCTAGCTTAACGAACAGAGCAGAACTGTTTTGGTTGGGTTGGTTATCGCTTATACTGTAATAAAGGGGGGACGCTTTAATGATTTATGTGGCATTACTGCGAGGAATTAATGTAGGCGGAAATAATAAAGTCGATATGAAGCAGCTGAAGGAAAGCTTTGAACAAGCCGGAATGAACAACGTCGTCACCTATATTAATACCGGCAATGTTATATTTGAACAGGACGGGCTGTCACAGCATGAACTGGTCCATTTATTGGAGCAATCGATTGCCAACGATTTTCGACTGCAAATTAAAGTGGTCATTCGCAGTATCGAGCAATACGCGGCGATGATGAAGGATATTCCTGATCACTGGACCAATGATGCATTCATGAAATGCGATGTGATGTTTCTTTGGGAAGAGGTCGATCATGAAGCAACCTTGGAGCAGCTGACCATTAAGCCTGAAATTGATACCGTGCGCTATGTAAAGGGTGCGATTGTATGGTCTATCGCGAAAGAAAACGTTACGAAAAGCGGGCTAAGCAAAATTATCGGAACGGAGCTCTACAAGAAAATGACGATCCGCAACATTAACACTACTCGTAAAATTTACGAGCTGATGCAGCAAGCGGCTAGCAAATGATTAAACTTACCAATGTTAGCAAAAGCTTTGCACAATTTCAGGCAATCAAGTCGGTATCGTTAACGATCAATAGCAGCGAAATTTACGGCATTATTGGCGCCAGTGGAGCGGGAAAATCGACTTTGCTGCGGCTTATGAACATATTGGACACACCCGATTCGGGCGAGGTTGAAGTAAATGGCCAGCTGCTAACGAGCTTAAGCCAGGCTGAGCTTCGTCAGGCGCGAAAAGCAATCGGGATGATTTTTCAGCAGTTTAATTTGCTAGCCAATAAAACCGCATATCAAAATGTGCTTATTCCATTGCAGCTAGTTGATTTTCCTCGTCATGAGCGAAAAGCGCGTGTTATGGAGTGCCTTGATTTTGTTGGACTTGGACATGCAGCAGATAAATATCCGGCGCAGCTAAGCGGCGGGCAAAAGCAGCGGATCGCAATTGCCAGGGCGTTAGCAAGCAGTCCGCAGGTTTTATTATGCGACGAGCCGACCTCCTCGCTTGATGCGAGCACGACGGCGGAAATATTAAGTGTGCTAGATAAGATCAATAAAGAGCTGGGTGTAACCATTGTCATCGTCAGTCATGAGATGGAAGTGATCAAAAGCATCTGCAATCGCGTTTCCGTTATGGCAGAAGGCGAGATTTACGATACGCTGGCGATTGAGCCGCAAGGCGTTCAGCATTTGGAAAAAAGCCCTCAAAGCTTTGTGGAGCAGCTGAAGGGGGAGGGGGGCGGATGATACCTGATGTATTGCGGCAATATCAGTCCGAAATCGTAGAAGCCTTGGGAGAAACGTTCGTTATGGTGGGGGTCTCGGTCGTGGCAGCCGTATTGATCGGTTTGCCGATTGGAACCTTTCTTTTTCTGTGCAGAAAAGGAAGCTTGCTGGAAAACAAGTGGGTCTATTCCATACTCGACACGCTAGTCAATATCGTTCGCTCAATTCCCTTTTTATTGCTTGTTGTCTTTTTAATCCCGTTCACCAGATTGCTTATCGGCACAGCAATTGGCACTGCAGCTGCTACCGTTCCGCTTGCGATTATCGCGATCGCGCATTATTCTCGGCTGGCTGAGCAGTCGATGCTGGATGTGCCCAGGGGCGTATTGGAGGCAGCCGTTGCGATGGGGGCTTCCGTAAAGGATGTTATTTTCAAATTCCTTTATGTAGAGGCGCGTTCGGGCCTTGTGTTTGGGCTTACGACCTCGACGGTTAGCTTTATTTCGTATTCAACAGTGATGGGCATTGTCGGAGGCGGCGGTATCGGAGATTTTGCGATTCGCTATGGCTACCAGCAATTTAAGACTGATTTGATGCTTTATGTTATGATCATTATGGTGATTATTGTGCAGCTGCTTCAATTTGTTGGCACAACCGTTGCCAGAAAGATAGATAAAAGATAGAGATCGGAGAGAGGACAGCATGAAAAAAATACTGTATACCATACTGCTATGTGTAGTTGTTTTAACAGCTTGTGGACAAGCTGACAAGGAAAGTAATCAATCTCAAAATCAAAATGGAGCGGGTTCGGCTAACAATCAACCGGTTACGTTGAAGGTAGCATCTTTAATACCGCCAATGACGGAAATTTTGGAGCTGGTCAAGCCTGAGTTGGCTAAGGAAGGAATCGAGCTGGAGCTCGTAGTGCTGAGCGATAATGTGCAGCCGAATACTGCGCTTGCGGCCAATGAGGTCGATGCCAACTTCTTTCAGCATGTTCCGTATATGGAGGAATTCAACCGCAACAATGATGCTGAGCTAGTGTCGGTTGTGCCGATCTACTTTGCCAATTATGGGGTCTATGCGAAAAACTATTCCTCGATGGACGAGCTGCCTGAAGGAGCTGTTATTGCGATTGCTAACGATGTTTCCAACGTTGATCGCTCTTTATCACTGTTGGCGCAGCACGGCGTTATAACGCTGAAGGAGAAAACAGGAAGCTTCTATACTCAGGGCGATATAATAGAAAATCCTAAAAACTATAAATTTGAGGAAATCGATCTGCTCATGCTGGCGCGGATGTATGATGATGCGGATGCTGTCGTGATGACGCCTGCCTATGCTGCTCCGCTTGGCTTAACGCCTAAGCATGACGCGCTTTTAACTGAAGGCGTGGAAAATGATTTCGCAATTACGCTTGTTGCCCGCAAGGATAATGTAGATTCCGAGCCGATTCAGAAGCTGGCTAAAGCGATGACGAGTGAGCCAGTACGACAGTTTTTGCAAGACAATTATGATGAAACAGCGATTCCAGCATTCTAGGTATAAAGCTGTAATCAGCATTTTCGCAAAACATCTTTAATTATTACAAATAATCCTTTAATCCTCTATGGTTACATTTTGCAGAAAGCCGCTATAATGCTGAAGTATGGCAGCTTGAAGGGCCAGCTTTATTGCAATCAAGTCTCCAGAGCGTAAGCAAAATTACTTGGTATGGAGGACATACAGGATGAATACTGGACGAAATGAACAGCAGCATACACATTTTACGCTTGTCAGCAATGGCAAGGCTACTCCTGTTTATATGGATGATAGCGGAGCAGATGCGAAAGGGCTGAAGCTGGTTGCGCAATCCTTTGCAGGCGATGTTGAATTGGTAAGCGGCAGCAAGCCAGTCATTGTGACGGATCATTCGCTTGCCAGCGAATATGCGATTATTGTAGGGACGGCAGGCAGCAGCCGTCTTATTGATCAGCTTGCCGCGCAGGGCAAGCTGGCGGCATGGGAGCGCAAGCGGGAAACATTTCTGATCGAAGTAATTGAACAGCCCTTTGCCAATATAGGACGGGCGATTGTTATTGCTGGCGCAGATAAGCGCGGCACCTTTTACGGCATTTACCATCTGTCGGGGTTAATAGGCGTCAGCCCATGGGTATACTGGGGCGATGTCAAGCCTGCTCAGACTGAGCAGCTGCAAATTCCGCTGAGCGAGCTAAGCTATGTGTCGAAGCAGCCGTCTATTAAATATAGAGGCTTTTTCCTCAATGATGAGTGGCCTTCGCTTGGATCGTGGGCGATGAATCATTGCGGCGGCTTCAATGAGCATATGTATAAGCCGATTTTTGAATTGATTTTGCGGTTGAATGGCAACTATTTATGGCCTGCGATGTGGAGTGCTGTGTTTAGCGAGGATGGACAAAGCTATCCGCTTGCTAATGCCGAGCTGGCTGATGCATACGGCATCGTGATGGGCACCTCGCATCATGAGCCGCTGTTTCGTGCCGGCGAGGAGTGGCAAAAGACTTATAAGCGCTACTCGGATAGCAACGAATGGGATTTTGATGTCAATCGTGAAGCGATTACACGGTTTTGGGAGGACGGCGTTATTCGCAACAAGTCGCTGGAAAGCATTATTACGCTTGGCATGCGAGGCGAGCGTGATTCCGAGCTGGGCGGAACGCTGGAAAAGAACATTGATCGCCTTAAGGATGTTATCCTGACACAGAAGCAAATTTTGCAGAAGCATGGCTTGGCGGATGCGCCGCAAATGCTGGTCGTATATAAAGAGGTAGAAAAGTTTTGGCATGGCAATGAGCAGGTGGCAGGCCTGAAGCATTGGGATGTGCTGAACGATGTGACGATTATGCTGTCGGATGATAATTTTGGTAATATGCGCACGCTGCCGCTGGAGGAGGATCGGGCTCGCTGTGCTGGCTGGGGCATTTACTATCATTTTGATTATCACGGCGGTCCACGCTCCTACGAGTGGGTAAATACGACTCCGCTTGAAAAGGTGTGGGAGCAGATGACGATGGCTTATGATTACGGTATTCGCGACATATGGATAGTCAATGTTGGCGACTTAAAGCCGAATGAGCTGCCGTTGTCTTATTTCATGGAGCTGGCTTATGATTTTGAAGGCTGGGGAACAGGCAAGCTGAATCGCACGCAGCAATTTTTGCAAAAATGGACGGCGCAGCAGTTTGCTCATACAACCGATTCGCAAACGGTAGCAGACATTGCGCAAATTCTCGCTGATTATACACGGATGAATGGCGCGCGCAAGCCGGAGGTCACCTACCCGGATACGTACAGCATTACGCAATTTAAAGAAGCGGAGCGCGTGCTGCAGCAAGCTATAGAGCTGGAGCAGCGGGCCGAGGAATGCAGATTGCGAATCGCTGATCAGCATAAGGACGCGTATGACCAGCTTGTCTATTTCCCGGCTGCTGCATCAGCTAATGTGAAGAAGATGAACATTTATGCGGGCTACAACCATTGGTTAAGTCAAGCGCCTTATCATAGCCAGCTGGCCAATCACTATGCCAAGCTGGTGGAAGCAACGATTGAGCGCGATCAGGCACTCGAGCATTTTTATAATCATGAAATTGCTGGAGGCAAGTGGCGCGGCATGATGTCTTCGCCTCATATTGGCTACGTAAACTGGAATGCCGACGGCTGGCAGTATCCGCAAGTTAAGTCGGCAGCGCTACTAGCAGGCAAGTCGCTTATGATTGTGCACGCAGAGGGAAGCGCGGAAGGCATAATTTCCGGAGCAGCCACGCTACCGCACATTAATCAGCTGCAGCCTCAAACGCGCAAGCTGACGGTTAGCAACGGAGGGGACGTTCCGTTCCAATTTGAAATCGTAACGGATGCAAACTGGCTGGTCTGCCAGCCTTCCTCTGGACTGATTGAACAGGGAGCAGAAATTACGGTAACAGTGGATTGGAAGCGGCTTTCGCACAGTGACAGCGGCGTAGTGACGCTAATCGGTGCCGGGCAGCGGATCGATATCCAGCTTGCCGCTGAGTATATTGATACCTCTGCGTTGCCGGATGGAGCATTCATTGAAGCTGACGGCATTATTGCAATTGAAGCGGAGCATACGCATAAGCGAGTCAGCACAGACGGTACAAGCTGGGAAGTGCTTGAACATTATGGCAAGGCCTTGTCTACGCTCAAGCTGTTCCCATCTACCGCAAATTTTGCAGAGCCTGGGCAGGCGCCTTATATTGAATATTTGTTGTATACAACGGAGGAAGCAGATTATGAGCTGACTTTGTACATTGCTCCTTCAAACCCGCTGACGAGAAGCAGCCGCTTGCGCTATGCAGTTGCCTTTGATCAATCCGAGCCTGTAATAACGGCTGCATTGAGCGACCGCTTTACTGCTGGAGAATCAAAGGATTGGGAGCAGGGCGTATTAAACAATGCGCATCAGACAACAACCGTGCATCATTTGGGCAAGGGAGCGCATACGCTGCGCATTTACCAGCTTGAAGCGGGCTTGGCGCTGCAAAGGCTGGTGCTGTCGCGTAAGCCGCTTGCCTACTCTTTCTTTGGACCGTTGGAAAGCTACCGTCAGTAAGGGCTAGAGAATCCGGGTAACGTGAATGGGCGGAACACTGCTTCAATTACAGTGCATTCCGCCCATTAAGACGTTGTATATTCAGCTTTACGTCTTTCCCTTTTCAGGCAACTCCGCTTTAATTAAGGAAGCTTTTTCTAACAAGGCTATTTGCTTGCTCCATCGTTTGCTGGACGATTTCAGCTGCGGTTCTGTTTTTGGCTAATCTTAAACCCTGACCCGCCCAAAGCGACATAAATTCAGGGTTATTCGCTTTTGCAGCTGCTTGTCGAATGTCTCGCGTCATAGCGTTTTGGATAGGGTAAGGAGGGATTGCTCCTGAATACTGCTGCATGTCATTCATAAATGTTGTTCGAATACCTCTTGCCGCTTTGCCTGAATATGCGCAAGTAATGTCGGTAGAGTCCTCATTGGCTGTAACAATCTTCTGTTTGTACACTTCATGGGCGCCGCTCTCCGAACATGCCAGAAACGCCGTGCCCATCTGCACAGCAGCTGCGCCTAATGCGAGGCTGGCTACAAGTCCTCTCCCATCCATGATCCCGCCCGATGCAATGACCGGAATCGACACATAATCTACAATTTGCGGAACAAGAGCCATGGTACCAATCAAAGACTGTGCAACCTTATTCAAAAATGTACCTCGATGACCTCCTGCTTCATATCCCTGTGCTACGATTGCATCGACACCGGCTACTTGCAAATGCTCAGCTTCTGCAACGGTTGTTGCAGTGCCGATTACGACTGTACCACGCTGTTTCATCGCTTGAATGACGTCATGTGGCGCTACCCCAAAGGTAAAGCTAAATACCGGGATTTTCTCTTCAAGCAATACTTGCACTTGCTCCTCAAACGATTCTGAAGACTTCAATATGGATGGGCTTTGAGGTATGCCAAGTTGGATGCGGTATTGATTAAGATAATCCGTCATCTGAACGGCTGTTTCCTCTAACTCTTCCTCACGCTCAGGCACAAACAAGTTTACTCCGAAAGGCTGGTCTGTTAGCTCCCTAATCTTGCGGATCTCGTCGCGAAGTTGTTCCGGCGCCAAGTAGCCTGCCCCCAGATTGCCCAAGCCTCCGGCATTTGAAACGGCTGCTACTAAGGCCGGTGTTGTCGGACCTCCTGCCATCGGTGCTTGAAATAGCGGGTAACGAATTTTCAGCATGCGCGTTAACTCCGTTTCAAACATCGTCGAATACCTCCTGTCAGCATGGTTAAATACGCGCTAGAATGTCGCTAAAACCATTTTATCTCCTGATCGATGTCATGTAAAATGAACATAAAGTCTCCCTGTTAAAAAAGCAAGTTAATTAAAATTAAGGCACCATTGTGATTACCTTGTCGATGATGCCATAAGCGAGCGCTTCTTCGGCTGACATAAAGTAGTCGCGGTCCATATCCTTTTCGATTTTGTCAGCTGGCTGTCCGGTTCGCTCGGCCGAAATTTGCACGATCTTCTCTCTAATTTGCAGAATGCGTCTGGCGCTGATCGCAATATCGCTGGCTTGGCCTTGAGCGCCGCCATGCGGCTGATGGATCATAATTTCGCTATTTGGCAGCGCAAACCGTTTGCCTTTGGCGCCAGCAAGCAGCAGCAGAGAAGCGAAGGAAGCGGCAAAGCCTGTGCAAATGGTAACGACTTGCGGCTTGATGTGCTGCATCGTATCGAAGATGGCAAAGCCAGCAGAGGTCGAGCCTCCTGGGCTGTTGATGTACATGTGGATATCCTTTTCAGGGTCCTCGGCTTGCAAGAACAGCAGCTGGGCAACGATGCTGTTGGCTAGCGTGTCGTCGATTGCCGCACCGACGAAAATGATGCGGTCTTTCAGAAGTCGGGAATAGATGTCATACATGCGCTCTCCGCGCCCGGTTTGTTCCACAACATAAGGTACAACATTCATAGAAAATCGCCTCCATAGTGAAGTTTTCAATATGTAATCGAATTAAAAATTGTAAAAGATACGCCCAATTTGCGTATCTTTTGGCAAGGTTCATTCGTTTACCTCATATACCTATCTCTGTCTGTGAAAGGAGTGGAAGATCATGAAAGTAAAGCAAACGGCAAAAACGTCTGACAGCATATTTGAGCCTGAGCTGCGAGCTCGTTTGTACCGCTATTGTTTGTCGCTTACGCGCTCAGAGCAGGATGCGGAGGATCTATTGCAGGAGACAATGCTGAAGGCAGAGGCCAGAAGGCAGCGGCGCGGCGATCATGCCAATCCGGAGGCGCTGCTGCTGCGGATAGCCAAAAACAGTTGGATAGACAGCCTGCGACGGTCCACGCTGTATCGGGAAATTATGCAGCAGCAATCTAAGCACTGCGAGCGGCAGCTTCAGGACGAGGAAGATAAAAGCAAGGAACGGATGGCTGCTGCATTTCATGTGCTAATGCGCGATTTATCACCGCTGCAGCGCATCGTATTGCTAATGCGGGACGTATTTGACTACTCTGCAGCGGAGTGCGCAGCTTATTTGGATACGACAGAGGGTGCGGTCAAGTCGCTGCTGCACCGGGCGCGGCGGGCGCTTGAGCCAGCCAGATCGGCTGGAGTAGACGATTGGCAGTGGGATATCGAGCATCCTGCCGACAGCCAGGCCGCTGACATAGACGAAATGGTGGAGGCCTATGTACTGGGCGATATTGAACGGCTGCTGCAATTGGCAGGCAGAACCGAGGAAGAAGCTTACATGATTGTGATGGCAGTTTCTCCTCAGCGCATTGGGAGCTTTACTGGAAGCAATGTCCCTTATGGAGCATATCAGGGGATGGAAATGCGTCTGGTTTCTTAGCAACCGGCATTCGGAGCTTTCAAGCATGTCCTAGATCGGGATTTGCCGATAGATCTCGATTATTTCTTGCAGCGGCATGCGTACGAGACCGCTTGAGGATGGAGCAACAAAGTCGATCACACCCGGCACGATCGACTGCTCCTGCTTGCCCCACGGAATATCGCGTTGATCCGACAGCTGCTCATAGACGCCTTTGCCAACATAGCAGACGACCTTCGGCCGATAGCGTTTCAGCTTCTCCTTAAGAAGAGCCGCACCTTCACGGTACTCCTCCTTTGTAATTTCGGCGGCCGTACGCGTAGGGCGGGCCACAATATTCGTAAAGCCATACCCATAGTCTGCGAGCAGCTTGCTACCCTCAGCAGCATTATATCGACGCTCGGTCAAGCCGGCTTCGTGAAGGATTTTCCAGAAGCGGTTGTGCGGATTGGCATAGTGATGCCCCGTCTCACCTGAGCGCAGACTAGGGTTAAAGCCAACAAATAAAATATTCATATTCTCAGCTAAATGATCGGGAATGCTGGTCAGCATAGAGCATGACAACTCCTCTTGGATGATTAAATGCAAGTTTATTATACAACAGCAGGCCACCGGACATCGCGGCATTACAGAACAGAAGCTTGTATTTTGTCACCAATTCAAGTTGGGCGAATATCCTGCATAGAGAACCAACGTAAAGGAGACAGCATGTGATGATTCCTGAATATCCCTATTACGGATTCGAAACAGAATGCAAGCAAAGGCCAATTACATTTCCTCCTCAGCATCAGGAGGTTCAGCCTGGCCTGGAATATTTGATGGTGCCAGTGCCGATTTCAGACAATCCCGAATATGTTGGAAGCGGCAAGCTGAAGGGCAAGGTGGCGATCATTACAGGTGGCGACAGCGGCATAGGCAGAGCGGTTGCGATAGGCTTTGCCAAGGAAGGCGCCAATATGGTCATTACGTATATGCCGCACGAACAAATCGATGCGGAAAATACTAAGCAAATGGTGGAGGCATATGGCAGCCACTGCCTGCTGATCGCAGGCGATTTAAGGCAGCGCAGCTTTTCCCATCAGGTCGTGCAAAAAACATTAGAGAGCTTTGGCAAGCTCGATGTGCTTATTTTGAACCACGGGGTGCAATACCCGCAAACAAGCATTATGGATATATCCGATGAGCAGCTGGAGCAAACCTACCGAACGAATATCCTGTCCTTTTTCTATATGACGCAGGCTGCTCTGCCACATATGAAGAAGGGAAGCACAATTATTAGCACGGCCTCAGTTACCGCTTACGCTGGCGAACCGCTGCTTGTTGATTATTCCTCGACCAAAGGGGCTATTGTGTCGTTCACTCGTTCCTTGTCGTTACAGCTTGCTGAGCAGGGCATCCGCGTCAATGCGGTAGCTCCAGGTCCGATATGGACCCCGCTTATCGTCTCCAGCTATTCGGCAGATTATGTCAAAACGTTTGGCTTGGATACGCCGATGAAGCGAGCTGGCCAGCCATTTGAGCTCGCTCCAACCTACATTTACTTAGCCTCTGACGATTCCTCTTACGTGTCAGGGCAAGTGCTTCATGTAAACGGCGGTACGATGACGGAAACATAATTTACGAAAGTGAGCGAATGTGAATTAAGCCGCCATCAGCAGGCTGTGTATGCAGATATAGCTGCTGATGGCGGCTTAACTCGGCTTTACGACAAATAAGCGCGGAGCTACTTCCAAATGAATACTTTCTCGATGTCATCTTGCTTTAAAACGACTCCTCCTAAACTTGTAAAGCCGCCACCTTTTGCTTCATGGTCAAGCAGGCCGTCGAAAAAAAGTGTATAGGTTGAGTCAGATCGTGGCGGTATAACGATCGTTTTATACTCGATTTTTGGTGAAGCCTCTGCGATTCTCGCGCTATGAGGATCATCAAAATACGGCTTAATTTCGACCGTCTCTTGTTGCTTTCCATAATTAAAAAGCTTAATCGTGCAAACATAAAGTGCTTCATCCTCATTGTAGCGAAAGCTGCAATTGTAATCTTTGCTTGAATAATCCAAAGCAGATAATCCTGAGCTATTCAAATTGCCAACGACGAACAGCCAGCGAGACGCTACTGGAAACAAAAGAAAGAAGATGACGCTAAAAACAACAACCTTCAAGCCCACTCGATCATATTTGGTGCGGAGATGATGAATAAGCAGCTGTCCACTAATGAGTAACAGCACAATCCCGATAACTACAGAGTAATGCAAACCTTGATTATTGCGTCCGTCACTCCAGGGAGATAACCCCAACGCTCTAAACAAATAATCACCGGTAGACACACCTCGATGGTCTATAGCCAAAAATATTAATGATCCAATAAAGAAGGCAGAGTATATTATTAATTTTCGTCTCCACATAGTCACACACCTCCTCAGTGCTGGATTTACCCCTACAAAATTGATCCATATCATTAGGAATGAATAAACCAAAAGAAATCCATTTGCAAAATGAATGAACAGGGCATCATATTCCCTTTGAATGACACGTATCAATGGATTAAGGGTACTTCTCTTTATCTATTGTAAAGGTTTTTTTGTAATCATAAACCTGTTATTCCAAAAAACTTGCATATTTATAAGATATTTGGGACGAGCATTTAATAACTACCTTATGACAAAGCAATACCCCTCACAGATTCTAATTGTGAGGGGTATTGCTTTGTCATAATAGGACGTATCTTGATAACCTTCACTACTTCAGGCTATTTTGAGGAGCTACAAAACTATCATCACCTAGTCTATCGCTTAGTACTTTTTGAGATTCAAAAGCTTCACTATATGATTGTCCGCTCACAATATAGTATAGGGACTGTGGTGTTTTTTCAATCCATTCCTCTCTTGTGACTATTGTAAACTGTTCAAAGTTATCATCATAATAAATCGAAGCGATAGCAACTGGATCAAATGGTTTTGTGTCACGGAAGTATACTAACTGACTGTAATTTACTCCATTTTCGCGATTCAGTATCGGGAGAGCTATGTTCTGTTCTGTCAGAGTGAAATCATGTCTATCAATGGTTATTTTACCCTCAAATCGATGTTGCTTAAAAACTGGTCGATACATAGTTCCTGCCACATGAACCTTTGTTAGAATCGGTGGATGTTCATCATATTCAACAAATGCAATAGCCGTTTTTACAATATTAATCTCCTTAGGAAAAGAGTAATTAAATAAAAATATTGCAGTGATGACTATAATAAGGGCTATAGTAGTTATTATTTTCATTTTCATTTTACTCTCTCCTTAAAGAACAATATGAGGTTACAACACACATATTGTAACCTCCATAATCTATTTTTACTACTTTACATACCCTGGTACTTTGTACTGCCTAGGTATAATTGTTTGCACTGTTTGGTCTTCAATGCCGGTTATTTGTACCCTAGTGACCATAGAATGAGAGCCAAACATTGGATCAACGTAAGCATGAACAGCAAATGAACCGTTTCGATGTCCAGTTGCTTTATAGTCAAAGGAACGAGTTCCCGTTACATGCTCAACGCTCTCTGTTGCCCCATTATATTTATTGTATGAGAATTTAGGAACAACCCAAGACGTTTTACCTGTCATTGAATTTGTTACAAAAGATAAAACTTGATCTTTATCTTGCTGCCCTACTTTTTTTACATACATGAAATCAATAGTTTCATAAAAAGAAGTAGTGTAACTTGCTTTAACATTACTCACAGTTGTTGATTTAGTAAAATTAGAATCACTAATAAAACTCTTAACTGCATCATATACAGTTAAAGCTATACCAACACCAGTATTTATTGTCGATACTCCTTCTTTTGCTGCAGTAAGAACAAAATTCTGTAACCCGACTTTCCAAGAACTGGAGGATTGTAACGAAATTGTTTGGCTATCGGTAAGAGTCGAAGGTTTTGAGTTTGACTCGGCTGTCAAATGCTGGACTTCATATTTAACACCGTTTAAGACCCAATTAGGATTCCTATAACTAGACCAAGTTATATTATTGCTTTTAGGTGTTTCTACAAAAGGAGTTATTTGACCAGTGGCTCTTAATTTTGATTTAACTTCAGAATCTGTTAAGAATTCAACTCCTAATGACTCCAAATCTTTCTGTAATTCTTCTAATTTTTCTTCGTAACCTTCATTCATTTCACTTTGTACACGTGCTCTTTCTTCATATATTTCTTGAATTCTTTCTTCTTGCATTCTTGCAGCATTATTGGAGTTTATTTCAAAAATATAATCTGAAGCATATGTAGTAGATGAAGTGCTAAACAACACAGACAGTGTAAGTAATAACCCGATAAATATTTTTTTCAAAATAAAATACTCCTTTTCTAATGATAATGTATTGTTCAAACAATCTGAATTGATGATTCTATTGAGTTTTCTCCTTTCTTTACTTTAGTTAAGTACATCACCAAATGATCTTTTTTAATTTATCACATATACATCCATATTTTGAATTTAATCTTATAATATCAATATTTCATCATAAGTGAGCAGTTAAATACTCTTTTATAGCCTTAGAAAACGTTTTATCAACAATATAAGATATCTGAACTAAATAGTGTTATGATGCTTGATCAAGTTAGGCAACTGAATTTCATAGGGGAACTGATCAACTAAGTGACATTTGTTCATTTGAAATAACCTTCCGTGTATGTTACGGAAGGTTCCACATTTACGAATATTTCTCGACCATTTCAATTAAATAACCTCGAAACTCTTCAACGTATGAAGCTGGCTCTATGACCCGCAGATTTGTACCGAAGCTTGCTAAAAATTGAAAGCCAATACTGTTCTGGGGAATATAAATCGTGGCTAACAATTGTTCAGAGCTATAGCTTTCTATGCTCTTGCGTCCGTATCTTTCTATGAACTGATCCTTTATTGCAGGTGAAATCAATGCTTTTACTGCAACTAGCTCCGGTTGATACTGTGCTTCACGTTCTTGCTCTAACGATTGCTCTCTAGGGTTAAAGGTTTTTTCATCGATTTGTAGATGCTCGATCCTGGATAATTTAAATGTTCTATATTTCATACGATGCAAACAGAAACCTTTCAAGTACCAGCTCGTTTCGCTAAAATGAAGCTGATAGGGCTCAATCAGTCTATTCGTTTTGTTGCCGTTTTTATCAATATAGTCAAATGAAATGAGCCGTCTCGCCAATATTGCTTCCTGACACATCTTCAAGGCTGGACGAATTTCAGACCGGCCTTCCCAATCATAAAATGACAGTTGAATGGAGCCCTTTGGAGACAATGGGCTGACCATTGCTTCTATTTTTCTTATTGTCACTTCAACCTCCTCATCAATTAGAATTTGCTCCAGGCCGCTAAGCGCAGTCAATATATTTTCCAGGTCGGAGCTGCTTAATAGCCGCTTGTCAAATTTGTATTCATCCATAATACCGTAGCCGCCATGAACGCCTGTGACTGCATAGATCGGAATGTTTGATAAACTCAATGTTTCCATATCGCGAAGTATCGTTCTTTTGGACACATTAAATAGTTGCGCAAATTCTGTGGTTGAAACAACATCCTTTTTCAGCAATATCATAATGATGGATATTAATCTCTCAACCTTCTCCATAGATTCTCCTTCTTTTATACTTTATTTATAAACGATGACATACAGCTGTCACCTCTTATTCATTATACTACATATATACCAAGAAGGAGGTTGTACTTTATGCCAGCTATTGTATATTTAAATTTTGATGGTGTTGCAGAGCAAGCGATTGATTTTTACACGAAGGCTTTAAATGCGAAAGAAGTTAAAAAAGTTAAATTTAAGGATTTCCCGCAAGACCCAAACTACCCATTGCCGGAAAATGAATTAAATATGATTATGGAGTGTTCCATTGAATTTGCAGGTGGAAAAATGATGATGTCGGACGTACTGCCTTCCATGAAGGCAGTAACAGGGGAGCTAGTGAAAGGAAATCATGTGCTTATCAGCCTAGTGAATGATGATAAGCAATTGCTGGAGCAATACTTCGAGCAATTGTCCGACGGCGGTCATGTTGTTATGCCTTTGTCCAATACACCGTGGTCATCGTGCTTTGGAATGCTGGTTGATAAATTCGGTGTTGCCTGGAAGTTTAATAGTGACGCGGACAAGTTCCTTAATCAAGTAATCTCCAGTAAGTAATAATGGATAAAAAAATGGCCTTGCAGCTGAAGGCCATTTTTTTGCGGCCGCAAGGCATTAGCGGCTTGCTTGCCCTAGATGCTGATGCACGAAGGAAATCGCCTTTTGCTCCTGCGCACGCTCCACCACATGACCGGAGAACGGGTAAATTTCCAGCTGCTTTTGCGGTGAGGCGATCTGCTTGAAAAACGGGAAAATTTGCTCAGGCGTGCATACAGTATCCTTCAAGCCAACGCTCATCAGCACAGGCATTTTGATGCGCTCTGCCATATGCAGCAGGTCAAAGTAGCTTAAATTGCCAAGCACCTGATCGAGCAGCTCAGGGCTTCTTCTGCAAAACTCTGCGACCTCGGTTAATGATCCAGTCGAGTGCATCACTCCGTAGTCGATATGGCACATATTGGGGATGTCGGCTACCAGCAGAGCAATGTCACGGTCTTGCGCAGCAAGCAGCGAAGCTAGCCCTCCGCCTTGACTGGCGCCGATAACTCCAATTCGCGCAGCGTCAATTTCCGGCTGCGCTTTGAGCCAGTGAAGCCCACGCAGCATATCAACAGCGACTGCTTTATAGTAGCAGCGCTCCAGCTCCAGCAGCCCTTCTGTAATCCACCCTCGCGTCATCCCGTGACTGCTGCCAAGCGAATTGCCCGTCTCGCGTCCTTGTCCGCGTACATCAATCGACATGACCGCTACGCCCATTAGCAGCCAATGGGCATGCTGATAGCTGTTGCTTCGTTCGCTGGTGTAGCCTGGCAGCGAGATCAAGCATGGATAATGCTGTTCGTCTGCCCGGTTTGCAGGGATGGACAGCGTCGCATGAATGCTTGTGCCGGCAAAGCCCTCATACACAACCTCATAGCTTGCGACCCCCTGCATAAGTGTAGCAGCTGGCTTGCGAATTGCATCAAAGCTCTCCGCCAGCGCTTCTTGTCTTATTTGCTCCCAATATGCTTCAAAGCCGTCAGGCTTAACGAGCTGCGGCTCATACTGCCTAAGCTCAACGATTCGCTTTTCAATTGCATGCATCGCATTTATCTCCTTATATATAAAAAGGTAGTACGCTCTAAAAGGCTAAGCGTTAAGTAGTATCCCCTACAATAATACATCGTTTTGGCGCTTGTTAAAACATTGAGTGTTTGCTTAATAGGCGCTTTTAAGCTGACTATTTTTTAAGTTGACTCGATTTTAAGGTTTGTTGCTATAATAGACGATAATTAGCAGTTAAGCCTCAAAATAAAATAAGGGGGGATTTAATGCGTACCAGAAAGCAATTGAAGAAGCTGTTGCATTTACTAATTCCTCGAAAAACAAGAACAAAATTTTTTGTTACGTTAGTGCTTGTTTCCTTGCCTCCTCTCTTAATATTAGGATATTTTTCTTACGGCATCGCCAAGGATCGCCTCGTTACCTACAATACGCAAACGAATGAAACGCAGCTTGCCACTTCTAATGAGGTCGCCGACTTGCTGTTTCGCAACATTTTAAGCTTGCATCGCTACATCGTATATAACCATTCAGTTAGAGATGTGCTGTACGAAATTACCGAAGAAGCTGGCAACACCTCTGAACAACCCGTCGATTATCGAAACAGACTTATTAACCTATTATCTCAAATTATCCATGAAAACTCGGTAGACATTCGCTTTATCAATTCTTTATGCGTACTCGATCTTCAGTATACGGCATATTGCTTTGGCAAAACGGATGATGCAGGAATCTATGAGGGAGAGCTGAAGAAAGAGAGAATTGAAGCGAGCGATTGGTATCAAAAGGTGCAGCAAGCTCAAGGAGGCGTCGTTTATTTTAGTCAAAATGTGCTTGGAGATAATGAAAATTCCTTTTCCAGCGTCAGATTATATCGCGATTCCAGCACGATAGACGGCAACGTCATCGGAATGCTCATTATTAATGTCTCCAAATCGATGTTCCAGCCAGTCTTTAACTCGGACAAGGAAAATGGTCACTACATGGCTGTAGATTTCAATGCCGAGCCGCCACAAATTATATATGTTGATCATGACGACGCTTTGCCGGAAATCGATCTGCAAAGCTTGGAAGCGCTTAAAAGCTCATTGACAAAGCAGGGCTATTTAATGAGCGAGCATTTTAATCGGGTGACAGGCTGGAGCTTTATGCACATTATTAAGCGAGAGGAGCTGCTGCGTGATTCGCAGCGGATTGGCAGTGCGACCGCGTTGCTTGCGACGGCTATCGCGTTGCTGGCGCTAATTGTTTCGTTTATTGTATCCGGATCGATAACAAGGCCGTTGCTGCGGCTTAAAAAGATGATGATGGACTGGAAGCAAGGAATCCCGATTACAGGTGATACTTTGTTTCAGGATGATGAGATCGGCTCACTTGGCAAAACCTTTTCCTCCATTGTCAAGGAAAATCAAAACTTGTCTGACAAGCTGGTCAGGTCGAAATTGAAGGAAAGGGAAGCAGAGCTCAGAGCACTGCAGGAGCAAATCAAGCCGCATTTTTTATACAATACGCTCGATGCCATTTATTTAATGGCGCGCATGAAAAAGACAGATGAGGTAGCCCAAATGGCGTTGTCTTTATCTGAAAGCTTTAAGCTGAGTCTTAATAAAGGCAAGGAGACAATCCCGATTTTCCGGGAGCTTCAGCATATTGAGCATTACATGAATATTCAAAATATACGCTATAACAATCGGTTCAGCTATCATGTTGAGGTTGATCCGCAAATTATGAGCATTCATATCTTAAAGCTGGTGCTGCAGCCGCTTGTAGAAAATGCGATTTATCATGGCCTGGAGCCAAAGCTTGGCACGGGTCATATTTGGCTGGAGGGGAAAATGATCGGACATGAGCTATATTTTAAAATTAAAGACAACGGGGTTGGCATGAGCAATATACAAGCGACAGAGCGCGGCTACGGTGTCAACAATGTAAAAGAAAGATTGAAGCTGTACTATGGCAACTCCTCAAGGTTTGTCATTGCAAGCGAGGTTGGCGTGGGCACAACGATTGAATTATATATTATTCCATTTCCAGCAGAGGAGCGTGCAGAAGAATGAAGGTAGTGCTGTGCGATGATGAATACATTGTAGTCGAAGCGTTGAAGGTGTTGGTTGACTGGCAAAGCCTTGGAATGGAGCTGATCGGTACGGCGCAGGATGGCGTGCAGGCTCTTTCCCTGGTGCGTGAGCATAAGCCGGATATTGTATTGTCTGATATTCGGATGCCTGGACTTGATGGCTTGCAATTAATCGAAATCATTAAGGAGGAGCTGCCGAGTACCGCTTGCGTCATTTTTAGCGGTTTTAACGATTATCATTATGTAAAGCAGGCGATTCAGATTGGAGTAATTGACTACTTGGAAAAGCCGATAACCGAAGCAGCGATAGAAAAGGCGCTGCAAAAAGTTAAAGCAGCGCTGTTGCAGCAACAGCAGCTCAGCCTGCTAAACCAGCAGCTCGCAGCGAATCATCAAGAGTTTATCGTCATGCGTCTGAAGGAGTTTCTGCTCATGCAACAGGAGTGGGATGAGTCGATCGAGATCGAGCAGGGGATGCCGGTGACGAGCTATGCAGAGTTTACAATTTGCGTCAGTGATACACCGTTCAAGCAGGAGCTTTTTCAGGATGTGCTGCTATATTCTTTTACGCATCACAGCTATGCCATTAATGTGCTGATTTCCAAAGATAAGCAGGCAGAACGTTTAATAGAATGGCTGGCGATCAGCAATATAACCGATCAATATATTGGAATTGGCGCAACTTATACAGAATGGGCAGGCTTAAGAAGCAGTTTGGAAGAAGCGATGCTAGCTTATGAAACAAGCAGTCGGCTGCAGCGAGAGCGCATTATGTCTATTCAAGAAATAAGCAGCATCAACAATAGCGAGAGTACAAAGCTTGAAATGAATGAGCTGATTTCGCTGCGCTCACAGCTGTTAAAAGCGATTGTCGAAGGAAATGCAGCACAATTTAAACATTTGAATAAAGGCTTTATTGCGTTTTGTGAGCAAACGAGGCTGAACTATTCATTTATTGAAAATGAGATTTTGTTTATTTTGCTCGCACTCTCCAAAAGCAGTATAGCTTCAGCCCGTTCTGCTTTACTAGGCGGCGCTTCGTTTCACGGCTTTGGCAATATGGTTCATAGCTTGAGCATTACGCAGCTGCTGGACTGGTATAAGCAGCAAATTGATGAGCTTTCCTCCGATCAGGAGGAACCGACTGAGCCGATACCAGGCAGCATTGCTCGAGCACTTGACTATATCGCGCAAAATTGCGATAAGGATTTAACGCTGCAGGAAGTTGCTGGCCAGGTTGGTCTGCATCCGGCATACTTCAGCATGCTATTTAAAGAAGTGACGGGTGAAAATTTTGTCAAGTATCGCACGAAATGCAAAATCGATTATGCGAAAAAGCTGCTGAGCGAAGGGAAAAACGTAAGCGATGTATGCGAGCAGGTAGGCTTCTTAACCTACCGCCATTTCTCATCCGTATTCAAGCAGTATACTGGACAATCTCCGGGCAAATATAAAGAGCAGCAGTTTACTGGTCTACATTAAAGTACGTGTTCAATATCCCCTTAAAAAAGTGTACACCGATCTATAAATTTTGCAGATATATGCTCCTGACAACTCCCGTTTATAATGAAGCTGTAACCAAAACAAATAAGGGGGAACAAGCATGAAAAAGGCAGCCTTAATGCTGCTTGCAATTGCACTGATCGCTAGTGTGCTTGCAGCCTGCAGCGGTTCATCTAACAATGGAGTGTCAAACTCGGATTCCAACAGCTCAACGACGAACAACGGGAATACTGGCAATCCGAGAGATAAAGTGACACTGAGCTTGCTCGTTGATAACAATCCGGATTCCATTGCAACAGCTGAAAAGCTGGTCGAGGAATTTCAGAAAAAATATGACTACATTACCGTTGAAACCGATATTCGGCCAGGCGGCAGTGAGGGAGACAACATTGTGAAGACACGTCTGGCGACCGGCGATATGACCGATGTATTTTTCTACAATTCCGGTTCATTATTGCAAGCGCTTAATCCGGACACAAATCTTTTGGATCTTACGAATGAACCGTTTATGAGCAATGTTATGGATTCGTTCAAATCAACGGTAACGCAAAATGGCAAAGTTTTTGGTGTACCAACCGGCTCGTCTATGGCGGGTGGCTGGCTTTACAACAAAAAGGTTTATGAGCAGCACAATCTTCAGGTTCCAAAAACATGGGAAGAGCTGATGAGTAATCTGAAGGCGCTGGAGGGTACAGATGTAGCGCCGATTATCGGCAGCTACAAGGATACGTGGACGTCCCAGCTGCTGGTGCTAGCCGATTACTATAACGTACAGCTTGCAGATCCAAGCTTTGCTGACGATTACACGCATAATAAAGCAAAATACGCCAGCAATCCGGCGGCATTGCGCAGCTTTGAAAAGCTCGAGGAAACGGTTGGCTTAATGAATAAAGATTACCTGGCCACAACCTATGATGCTGGCTTGCGCAAGCTGGCAGAGGGTGAAGGCGCGCACTACCCGATGCTGAGCTTTGCGATCTCAGCCATGCAGCAAAACATGCCGGAAGCGATTGAAGATATCGGATTTTTTGCACAGCCTGGCGAGTCGGCGGATACGCATGGCTTGACCGTGTGGATGCCGGGCGGAGCGTATATTTACAAAAACTCTCCACGTATTGAAGAAGCGAAATTATTTTTGGAATTTATCGCATCTGTAGACGGAGTAAAAGCTATGTCTGAGGTGGCTGCTCCGATCGGACCATATTTGATTGTTGGCGCAGATATGCCGGATTCCGTGCCACAGGTAGTAAAGGATATCCTTCCATATTTTGAAAATGGCAACAACGCAGCAGCATTGGAATTTGTTTCCCCAGTTAAGGGACCTAGCCTTGAGCAAATTACGGTCGAGGTCGGCTCTGGTCAAAAGACAGCACTAGAGGGTGCGGAGCTCTATGATAGGGATGTGGAGAAGCAGGCACAGCAATTAGGACTAGAAGGCTGGTAAAGGAAGAAGAGGTTCAAAAATACGACTTTGATGACGATGCGGTTTCTTTGTAGCGTATTCGACGGCGAATATGTCACGCTACCGAAAGCTGCGGTGCTCACGTAGTTATCGCCTACGCTGCGCTCCTCGCTTTCTAGTATCGTGCCATCTTCTTGGTCCTGAAAGCCGAATTTTTGAACTTCCATTGGAAGAGGAGGTTCAAAAATACGACTTTGATGACGATGCTGGGCGCTGTAGTGAAATCGACGGCGAATATGTCACGCTACCGAAAGCTGCGGTGCTCACGTAGTTTTTGTCTACGCTGCGCTCCTCGCTTTCTAGTATCGTGCCATCTTCTTGGAGCTGCTCTCAAAAAAAAAGCTACAGCGGAGGAGCAAAGCATCCGAAAAACGCAGTGGGTCGCCTTTAACATCGTAATGCAACCTTAAAATATAATAAGAACATTACGATTTAAAAAGCGACTGGAGGATGCTTTGCTCCGGAGCGCTGACGGGGTGAGTTTATGACTAAGGTGTTTAGAAGGATTTATTCTTACAAGTTTTTACTGCCTGCGGCGATTGTTTATATTGTTATTTTCATCGTTCCTACTTTGATGTCTTTTTTCTTTAGCTTAACGAGATGGAATTTATCGACTTATGAATTTATTGGTCTAAAAAATTTTCAAATGTTTTTTAGCGAGCCTTCGTTGCTGATTGGCTTTAAGAATACGGCAATTTATGCTGTTGTGACCAGTGGCTTGAAGGTAGTGCTGGGTTTATTGCTAGGCGTATTTCTTACGTTAGGCTTGAGGCTGACCGGCTATTTGCGTTCGGTTGTGTTTTTCCCGACCTTGGTCAGTACGATTGCAGTCGGCATTACGTTCACGGTTATGATGCATCCAACGGAAGGCATTATTAATATGGGGCTGCAAATGCTTGGTATTGATGGGCCCGATTGGCTGGGAGATCGCAAGCTGGCGCTGCTTTCTGTTGCTTTCGTTGATGTGTGGAAGGGTGTTGGCTTTGCTACGGTCATTTATATTGCCGGTATTTTATCGATCCCGCAGGAGTATTATGAAGCGTTGCAAATTGATGGCGGCAATAGCTGGAATAAATTTTGGAGCATTATCGTTCCGCTCAGCCGCCCAGCGACAAACTCGGTTATCATTCTTTCGTTTATTGGCGGCTTGCGTTCCTTTGATTTGATCTGGGCAATGACGAAGGGCGGACCGGGCTTTGCCACAGATGTCATCGCTTCAATCATTTATAAGCAGTATCAAGGCGGATTTTATGGGCTGGCAACAGCAGGCAATGTCATCCTGTTTATTTTTGTAACGCTGCTCGTATATCCGTTATCGCGTTACTTGACGAAAAATGAGGTGGATCTATGAGCAAGCGTGTGCAGCGATTTGCAATGGAATTTATCGCATTGATAGCCAGTATCGTCATCTTCTGGATACCGCTTTATTTTGTCATCATTACTGCCATGAAATCACCGCGAGAAGCATCGTTAATGGATTTGGCGCTGCCGCAAGTAAACTTGCTGTGGGAAAATATTAAGGAGGTATTTGTATACAGAGACTATATGCTGGTACGCGCCTTCTATAATAGTACGGTGCTTACGCTGGCTTCAATCGCGCTGCTGGTGATCGTTTCTGCGATGGCGGCATTTGTGATGCAGCGTCGAACAGATCGATTTACGCCGTGGCTGAGCCTGCTGGTGCTAATGGGGCTTATTATACCACCCGCGATTGTACCGACGATATGGGTGCTGGATGGGCTTCAGTTATTTAAAACGCTGCCAGGCTTAATACTGGTTGAAGTGGCGCTCGGCTTTCCATTTTGCGCAATGCTGTATCGCGGGTTTGTCGCCTCGATTCCGAAGGAAATTGATGAAGCGGCCATTATGGACGGCTATAGCGGCTTTAAGCTGTTTTTCAAAATTATAATGCCATTGCTGCAGCCTGTTACGGCTACGGTTATCGTTGTGCAGGCAGTGACGATCTTCAACGATTTTACGAACCCGCTTTATTTTCTGCCGGGCGTCAAAAACGTTACGGTGCAGCTGACGCTTTATAATTTTACGAGCCAATTTGTCTCGCAATACAATCTGTTGTTCTCCAACATATTGCTGATTACGATTCCACCGCTTATATTATTTATTTTCTTCAATAAACGAATTGTGGCGGGCATGACAGCAGGTGCGGTAAAAGGTTAGCCAGCACGTAATCTCCGGCCCCTTTAAAATGAATAGAGGAGTGGACGGTAGCCAGCATACTCGCTGGCTTACTTGCCACTCCTTCATCTATTGCAAGGCTATAGCGATTATTCCAGCGTATAGCCTTCTTGCGGTGTCTTGTGAATAAATGCGCCGTCTACATAATCAGCCAAGTATCGCTTGCCGAACATCAAATCATACTGCAGCTTGCGGTAATCATCCACCAATGACTTGGAGTGCTCAGGCACTTTGGCATACAACTGGCTCTGCGCATCAACATAGAGCGGTCCTGTCATGGCGGGAAGCTGCTTTGCCAGCTTGGAGCCAAGCGCAAATTGTGCGGGCTTGTCCATATGCAGCTCATCCAGGATGACGGACCCGAGGAAGGCGTAGCTCAATGCGGGATACGATTGTTTTTCCATTGGAATGTTTGACCAGGTGACGAATGGAATGCTTCGCATCCGCTGCCATTCCTCAAGCGACCAGTCCCATGCGCTAGAGCTGGAAATAAGCCCCCCTTGCAGATAGACTGAGTATTCCTCGCCCAGCATCGGCAAATGGTCGCCGTAGAAAATAATTACAGTCGGTTCGCCTGATTGCTCAAAATGCGCAATTAAATCTCCCAGCGCTTTATCGGCATCGCGCACACCTTGAGTATAGGTTTGCAAAATCTGAGCCGCATCCTCTGTCAGTTCCCCCGAAACCTGCACCTCATGCTCTTGATAGCGCGGTTTGCTGTACGGTCCGTGATTTTGCATCGTAACAGCATAAATAAACATCGGTCTGTCGGAAGCTGAAACCTCCTCGATAATGCTCTTTGTCACTTCCTCATCTGAAATATAAGCGCCTTTGAACTGAGGATTATCAAAGCCTGTCTTGCTCTTGAAGCGCTCAAAGCCAAACGATTTGTACACCCGATTGCGACTCCAAAACCAGCCGTCGTACGGATGAATCCCCATGCTGTAATAGCCTTGATCTTCAAAATAGGAGGCCAGTGTCGGCAGTGAATCGCCAACATGCTGCTGATAAGGCACTGCCCCTTGCGGCAGCAAACTCATCGACAGACCGGTCAGCACCTCAAACTCGACATTGCTTGTCCCGCCGCCGAACTGCGGCGACAGCAGATACCCTGACGTAAACTGCTGCTGCAAACCTCGTACAGTCGGAATCGGGTCCTCACTGAAGGACACATTCGGCAGCAGCGTCGGGTCCCAGAAGGCTTCATTCATAATGAAAATAACATTCGGCTTAACTGCGGCCTCGCTACCAGCTGCAGAATTGTCCTGCCCATCGTTAGCCGACTGAGCGCTAGCCTGTTGAATGGCGACTATACTTTCCGCAATTCGGGCAAGCTCCTCCTTGCTGTAGCCCTCGGGCCGTTCAATAATTGTATGCTTTACATTCATGACGAAAGCAGCTGCCAGCCCGTTATCGGTGTAGTTTTTGTTCTGATTCCAGACGGTTTCCTTATAACCAAGCTCCTTGGCCAGCTTGCCAGCCCATGGTGACTGCACGCTTGCCGCGTACAGCACATATATGGACAACAGGCCAAGCCCAAGCCGCGCCAGCAGCGGCAGCGAAAGCTTTGGCACAACGATGCGCAGCAGAAATATGCAGGCGATACACAGTAATATGACCAGCAGCTTGAAGGCCGTCGAGAAGCTGGAGATGTAAGAGAAAATATTAAGCCCCTCTTTTCTCAGCATCAAATCCCAAGGGAAGAACGGCTCTCCAATGAGCGAGGACTTGAAATAGCTGGTCAAGGCAGCCAGTGCCAATAGCAAAGCCGATAGGCCAGCAGCAAACACAAATCGACCGACAAGCGCATAGATCAAAACAAAAACACTCAAATAAATACCATAATTGAACATCGAGATGGTGGCGTTCTTCAGCATCCATCCAAACGCGTTGGTCAGAGAGCCGCGCTGCAGCGACTCCGTCCACAGCATTAAGCCAAGCGGCAGCAGCAGCGTCAAGCCTGTTATTATACTGTATTTTCGCCGCGGACTCCCCTCTAAAATTCGCTGTAACCCCGCTCGCCAGGCATTGATGCGTGCTTTAAATATCATTGCTCATCACCTGCCTTGTATCGGTTCCTGAGGTAGAGGGAGCACTTGATCCGTACTCCGAATAGTTTGCATAATTTCTCAGCACATCATCAATAATCAAATACACTTCTCCGTTCGTCAGGGATGTCCAATCATCGATGGCAGCCAATGTTTCACCGGCAAGCCATTTTTGATCAACAAAATGCTCCACTGTTCCTTTGTGCTGATCCAATCCCATCGAAGCAGACAAAATATGAATGGCGCGTTCCATAGATAGCGGAATGCTCTTCATCTCCTCTTCAGTAAGGTCCTGCATGCTCGCAGCAGCGTTTCCGGTAAATTTGTCAGGCACAGCCTTTCTTAATTTAGGAATATGACCGGCAAAGCGCATAGGGTTCGATGGCTCGTCCAGCTTGAAGCCCTCATTATTATAACCACCTGTCGTAATTAGCAAGCCTATAGCTGTCAGCAACCCGCGCGTCGCTTTATGCTTCAGATAGTAAGGAGTCGAAAGCTTGTTCATTTTCAGATCAACGCCTTGCTCTGTTAGCAGGCTGCGCAGTTTGTCCATATACTCCTGTGATTTCGACATTTCTCGTACAGTGACTCCGTCCTGGATCGACATCGCCGCCGCAGCTCCCGCCGCTTGGCCTGTCGCCATTCCGAGTGGCACAACCCGTGCACTGCCATGGGCCATCGATTGAAAGCTTGCGGAACGGCCCACAACAAGCAAATCATCAACCTTCAATGGAACAAGCGAGCGGAACGGCACGCCGTACTGCATCGGCTTCATCAGAACGTATCCGGCATCCTTGCTGCCCGTACTGTGCAGATCGACCTGGTAGGAGCCATAAGCAATAGCATCATAATGATCGCGATTTTCCATCAGATCACGGATCGAAAGAACATATTCGCCTACAATATGGCGGCTTTCCCGAACGTACAGTTCTTCTGCTACACCTGCATATTCCACTGCTTCGAATTCTTTAACAGTTTGTTTCATATAGTCAATAAAGCGCGGTGCTTCTTGTTTGCCAATCTCATAGCCTTCTTTACGCGAATTCGGATCAAGCGGGTCAACACCGAACACCATCATCGCATTAATTAGTGCTGTGCCATCAGCCTGTCGGCCGATGTTGAGTGATCTTACGCGCACCCGATCCGGGTCAGAAGCAACATATTCGGCTGCTTCGGGAAACCCCCAAATGGTTGTCCCGAACTGACCGCTGCCCTTGCGCTTGCCGAAGGCGTTCCAAACTTCATCGGTAATGCCTTTAATTTTAATAACGAGTGTTACAGCCGTTTTTGCTTCTTTATCGCCCAAATCCTCACGACCTGTCATATATGGCGCTCCAGCTGCTGCAGCAATATCGGCGTCCTGCGTAGCGTCGATCACGATCTTGGCCCGAATGCGAGTTTTACTGTTGTCCTGGCCGACAACGTCAAGACCGCTCACCTTTAACATCGAGTCGTTAGCTTCAACCACTGGTTGCATCTCGGAAACGTTCATCATCAGATCAATATTTGGTTCGTCCTTCACCATCTTGAAGAACACATTCGCCGCTGTTTGCGTATCGAAAGAAGTGCCTTCGAGCTGATCGAACCATTCGCGGAACAATCCTTCATTGAGAAATTTCAGTTTATTGGAAAACGACGGTTGTGACGGCGAATTATTAAGATCAAGCGTATTTAAACCTCCCAAGGTAAACAAGCCGCCCAATCGGTCGCGGTCGCGCCCATCAATCAGCAGCACCTTCATGCCGTTACGGGCTGCCGAGATGGCAGCCATCACGCCTTCCGGGTCGGTTCCGGCAACAATCACATCATACTCTTCTTTTTCTACCTTCGTATATTGGCCAACGTCCATTGATTCCGGCTGATTATTGCTCTTGTCCTCAGACTTGTCATTGATGACTAGTATAATTGCAACAATAGTGATAATTAAGAATATAGATAACAGTCCCAGTCCAAGCTTTGTTTTCATCGATAACAGCTCTCCTTCAATTGTTTGCATGAGTCCAATTGTAGAGAGCTGTGTTTAATTGCTACTGTCAGATCGCTGTATAGCGGCTGAATAAATGCTTAACATTTGCTTAAGAACTAGATGAGAAAACTTCAGCTTTTGTCAGGGCGTATCTAAGAGCTCCGAGGACACTAAGCGTGTTTTCAGATACGTCCTAGTGAATCGAGGTTAAATAAGCAGCGTATTTCTCAGCTTTAATATCAAGCTCCTGCTCATTTAGCTGCATCGCATTAAATACGATAAATATCGGCAGAAAGCGCACGCCTATAATGCTGGCTGTTACCTCAAATGGACGCAGCAGCTGCTCAAGCGAATAAAGATTGTAGCCCTGTGGACTATAGGTTTCATTGGAGCCGCCGGCGGTTACAGCCAGTCCCCATTCCTTGCCGTGCAGCTTATTGCCTCCTTCGCCATATGCCCAGCCATACGTCAGAACGTCGTCCAGCCATTGCTTAAGCAGACTCGGACAGCTGTACCACCAGATTGGAAATTGCAATATAATTCGGTCATGTTCAAGCAGCAGTTGCTGCTCATGCGCTGCATTTAGCGTGGTGCCGCTGTACGCAGCATATAAATCATGTACAGTTGTTGCGTTCCTTGCCGCTGTCTGCGCCAGCTTTTGATTGGCACGAGAGCTGGTGTGCAGAGCTGGATGTGCGACAATAACTAAAGTTTTTAGCTTAATGTGATCGGATTGATGATTCATCATACGGTTCTCTCCTTTATTGTTGAATGATAGTCGCTTTTTCTTGCAGTAAATATATCAAACGAATATGAAAAACTTTGTGATAATAATCACATACTTTAAAGCCCTTCCATACGTACAATACAAATAATCAATTATGTGAATTGATTCACAAAAACACGATGAGAGACATGGGGAGGAAGATTGTTATGAAAAGAATAGGAAGGTTGTTGTTGTCACTATTGCTAGTAGCGGTTGTAGCTGCTGGCTGCGGTGGGGAGGCGAAGCCAACAGAATCAGAGAAGCCTGTAAATTCGACCGCGCCACAATCCGCTGACGGTTATGCCGATGGCTCTTACTATGCTGAGGGCGCTGCTGAAGGAGATTCAGACTGGCAAGAGGTAGTGGCTTTGCAGGTTGAAGCGGGTAAGATTGTCGCAGTAAACTGGAATGCGCTTAATAAAAATGGCGGACTTGATAAAAAAGCTTTATCCAAAGCAGGCGGATACGGCATGAAGGAGAAAGGAAATGCTGCAGCTGAATGGCATGAGCAAGCAGAAAAGCTCGAACAGTTTTTAATTGAGAAGCAGGATCCAGCAGCTGTTATTGTTAACGATGACGGCAAAACCGATGCGGTGTCTGGTGTTTCCATTACTGCGAGCGGATTTGCCCAATTGGCTGATGCTGCCCTGAAAGCAGGACCAGTCGAACGCGGAATTTATAAGGATGGCAGCTATTATGCAGAAGCAGACAGCTTTGACGAAAATTCCGGCTGGAAGGAAACTGTAAGCCTCACAGTAATGAACGGCAACATCGTAGCAGCAAGCTGGAATGGCGTGCATAAGGA
Organism: Paenibacillus montaniterrae; assembly: GCF_018403185.1. Lineage (GTDB taxonomy): Bacteria > Bacillota > Bacilli > Paenibacillales > Paenibacillaceae > Pristimantibacillus > Pristimantibacillus montaniterrae. The sequence continues at coordinate 39,004 of NZ_BOSE01000008.1, read as the reverse complement.
CAGAGGCACCGACAAGGTGACTCGCTCCAAATCAGGTGAATATGGCATGAAGGAAAAAGGAAACGCCGTAGCCGAATGGCATGAGCAAGCCTATAAAGCCGAGCAGTTTTTGATCGAGAAGCAGGATCCGGCAGCCATTGCACTAGGTGATGACGGCAGCACCGATGCAATTTCCGGCGTATCTATCCATGTCAATGGATTTGTCGAGCTGGCGGCCAAAGCGCTCGCCGGCGCCAAATAAAAGGCCTAAAAACAAAATGCGACATAAGGAGAGACGGATATGAAGCAAATTATCGTTTTGGGCGGCGGTTATGGCGGAGTGCTGACAGCCAAAAAGCTGGCTAACAAGCTTCGCAAAAATAAAGATGTTCGCATCACGTTAATTGATCGAAAGCCGTATCATACGTTATTAACAGAGCTTCATGAGGTAGCCGCGAATCGAGTCGAGGAGGATTCCATTCGAATTGATTTGAAAAAGATTTTTTCTGGATTTCGCAATGTTGAAGTTGTGCTTGATCATATTGAGCTTATCGATTTTGAAGCGCAAAAGCTGACAGGACTGAGTCAAAGCTACAATTACGATTATTTAGTTATTGGCACGGGCAGCAAGCCGACCTTCTTCGGAATTAAAGGCGCGCAAGAGCATGCTTTTTCACTTTGGTCCTATGAGGATGCAGTCAAGCTGAAGGAGCATGCACTCCACATGTTTCGTGAGGCTGTAAAGCAGCCAGATCCGCAAGTTCGTCAAGAAATGCTTACATTTGTTGTAGTAGGCGGCGGTTTTACAGGCGTCGAAATGATCGGTGAATTGGCTGAGTATACGCAGGAGCTTTGCAAGCAGTTTTATGTTGATCCGGCAGAGGTTTCGTTGCATGTCGCCGATATGGTCGATACAATTTTGCCTATTTTGCCGAAAAAGCTGATTGAGAAAGCAGAAAGACGATTGCATAAGCTCGGCGTCAACATCATAACCGGTGCAAAAATTACCGAGGTTGCCGAAAATGGCGTTATGGTGGGAGACAGCTTTATTTCTTCGCGAACAGTAATATGGACTGCCGGCGTTGAAGGCTCCGATCTTGTCGGGGAGCTTGATGTTGAAAAGCAAGGGCGTCAACGCATCGTTACCAATGATAAGCTGCAGGTGCCCGAGCATACAAATGTGTACGTGGTCGGAGACAACATTTTCTATATTCCTGAAGGCAGCGAGCGTCCAGTACCGCAAATGGTGGAAAACGCTGAGCTTGCCGCACCGATTATAGCTCACAACATAGCAGCTGAATTTACGAGTTTGCCGAAAAAATCGTATAAGCCCACCTTTCATGGCACGATGGTTTGTATTGGCAGCAAATATGGCGTTGCCAGTGTTGGCACCCCGAAAAAAATGTATTCGTTGAGCGGATTTCCGGCTATGGGGATAAAGCATCTTATTAATATGCTTTATTTGTTCCAGGTGTGCGGTTTTAATAAGGTTTACCATTATATATTGCACGAGTTCTTAAATGTGAAAAACAATCGCAGCTTTGTAGGCGGTCACTTCGCCAAGCGCTCACCAAACTTCTGGCTTGTGCCGCTTCGAATATTTGCAGGCTGGATGTGGTTCAAGCAAGGCTTTGATAAAATGGGGAAAATTTTAGATGATCCCGGAGCGATGTTTTTAATACCAGCCAAAGCAGTAGACGGCACCTCAGGCGCTTCAGTAGCCGATACAGCCGATGCTGTATCAGCAGCCAGCAGCTACTCGTCAGAAGCACTGACTGCATTGCCAGTTCCGGACTTTATGAAAAGCATTGTTGACTGGTCGATGGACCTGATGTTTTATAGCTCGGATGGCGGTTATACCACATTAGCGTATATTTTCCAAACAGGCATGGTCGCAGCAGAGCTGCTAGTCGGCTTGCTGCTCATCGTTGGCTTGTTCACTGCACCAGCTGCAATTGTATCGTTGTGCATGGGCGTAATGGTTTGGGTATCCGGCATGGCGCCGAGCGAAATGCTATGGTACCTGGCTGCAAGCATTGCCTTGATTGGCGGATCTGGCAGCACGCTGGGGCTTGATTATTATGTGTATCCGCGACTTAAGAAATTTTGGAGGCGGTTGCCGCTCGTTAGGCGTTGGTATCTCTATACAGATTAACGGATAACGGAACTGAAAGCGTAATGCGACGATGGACATTACGCTTTCTTTGCATAAATTGGCTGAGGGGAGCTGTTGTCATGAATAACAATCTGTTGCAGGATGCACTCAATGTGGTGAACGAGCTGATTCATATGCAACTTCATATCGAGCTGGATGTGAAAGATCGCGCTTTGTACGAGCTGGCTGAGTTAATCGGCTCCTATCGTATGGCACGCTCTCGCAAAATAACGATTTTATCATGCTGCATGCTTATTTCGGTCGGCATACGCAAGCATCGCAAGCTGCAGCTTGGCGACAATGAGCGTCTGGCCCGTTCCATACTGGATGGAGATTATTTAATCGGCATGATATATCGTTTAGCTGTAAGCCGCAAGGAGCAAAAGCTGTTAGTCAAGCTGAGTCCGATTTATAAAAGGGCGCAGCTTAAAGCGATAGATGGCAGCGACGTTAAAGGAGTCGCGGCTGAGCTGAAGCGGGAAGTAAAAGATTATTTAGATCAATATAGCGCGTAGGGAGCGGTGAGCATGAACAAGCCATTGCATGAACAGCTCCATTTGTCTATGTCTGAAATTAATAAGCTGCTGCTGCATATCCTTCAATCTGACCATGAGCTGCAGCGGCCTTCTTTGCTTTATTCCAGTGTAGAGCGTTTGATTTTGGCGGGAGGCAAAAGGCTGCGTCCGATCATGGCGCTTGTAGGCGGAAGATTTGGTACGCCTGAGCGAGCTCACCTTGCGTGGAAGGCAGCGGGCGTGCTTGAATATTTGCATATGGCATCGCTTGTACATGATGACATTATAGATGATTCGCCCTTGCGCCGCGGCAAGCAAGCGCTGCATGCCGCAACGGACATTAACACCGCCGTCCATATCGGCAACTATATGCTGGCAAGAGCGCTGGAGTGGTCTACAGAGGGCGAGTCGATCGAAGAGGATTTTTACACGGGAACCGAGCTGGCTGCGCTGATTACCGAGCTTTGCGAAGGGGAATATGATCAGCTGCAGCACCGCTTTAATTTCAATCTTACACTCGAGCAATATTTAGAGAAAACAAAGCGAAAAACAGCATTGTTAATGGGCGCATGCATGTCGGCGGGCGCTAAAGCGGCTGGTGCTGATGAGGCAGTGGCGGACCAATTGTATCAATTCGGAGAAGCACTGGGCATCGCCTTTCAAATACAGGATGATCTGCTCGACTTTACGAGCAGCAGCGAGCAATTGGGCAAGCCATCGGCCGCAGATTTGCGCAGAGGCAACATAACACTGCCCGTCATTTACGCGCTTGAAGATGAGCGGATCAAGCCGCTGCTGCTTCAGCTTCATAGCGGCGCCAGCGAGGAGCAATTTGACGAAGCATTGGCAGCGATTCGCCACAGCGATGCACTTGATCGCAGCCGACAATTTGCTGAGCAGTACACGTTAAAGGCGAAGCGGATTATCGAGTATTTTGCAGGTCATCCTGGGGAGAGGGATTTGCAGGTGCTTGTAGCCTATTTTTTGAAATAAGGAAGCTCAAAAGCTCCGAAGTTGATGACGACGTAGTGCGTTGTAGCTTAATCGACATCGAATATGGGTATGTGTAGGTAATTCTAATGAAGCTGGATAACGTTAATTGGTCGGATGGCACCATTGGCAGCGCTAATGAAACTCTATATCGCTAATGCTTGGAATTTGCTTATTTTCTACAGAAAATCTCCAAATAAGACGTTACAGTTTCGTTAGAGTTTTAATTTGAACGAATTGCTTCAAATAGCGATCTCCAGTTTCGTTACAAATTGAAACGTAACATGACTCATCTACTCCTGCGCACTCCCCGTAACTTTCCAAAGACTGCTTCTGAAATTAAAACAGCGACAGTTTAAGGGAGAATAAAACCTTGGACTGTCGCTGTTTATATAGGGCGTGTATGACAGTGGCGCCTTTCCCCCTTCCAATAGAGGTTCAAAAGCTCGGCTTTCAGGACCAAGAAGCTTGGACGCTAGTTAGAAAATGAGGAGCGCAGCGTAGACAAAACTACGTGAGCACCGGAATTTTCGCTAGCGTTCAAGATTCGCCGTCGAATCCTCTACGAAGCGCCACATCGTCATCAAAGTCGGGTTTTTTGAACTACCTCTTCCAATAGAGGTTCAAAAGCTCGGCTTTCAGGACCAAGAAGCTTGGACGCTAGTTAGAAAATGAGGAGCGCAGCGTAGACCAAAACTACGTGAGCACCGGAATTTTCGCTAGCGTTCAAGATTCGCCGTCGAATAAGCTTCAAAGCACCTCATCGTCATCAAAGTCGAGCTTTTTGAACTACCTCTACAAGCTAGGCTAGCAGTGCTGCTGCAATCATCGCTACACCTGTCAACTGGTAAATCATAATTGTGCGCGCATTGGCTTGCAGAAATTGCGGCAGGTTGTCCAGGTTATGGGAAGCGATGCGTACAGCTTGCACAGCTATTGGGATAGTGATAAGACCAAGCAGCCAAAAGTAGTTGCCGCTGGCAAGCGCAACTGCTGCGATGCTAATGTAAGCTGCTGCGTAAAGCGCTGCATATACCTTCAAGCCTCTAGTTTTGCCAATCCGCACAAGCCAGTTTCGTTTGCCGCCCTTCATATCGGCCTCGTAATCGGGGTACTGGTTAATCCATAGCACGGCGATAATGAGAAAGGCTAATGGCAAGCCAATAAAGGCAGCGTTGGCGTCAAGCTCGCCAGTAAGCATGACATACATGCCCATCATCATAAGCGGACCAAATGTAAGGCCGACAGCGGCTTCCCCTAGTCCATTGTAATTGAATTTAAAGGGAGGAAGGCTGTAAAATACGGCAAGAAATCCGCCAAGCATGCCGATCCAGAATACATTCGACTCGCGAACGAGAGCGATGTACAAGCCAATGAAAAATGCCATTGCCAGCGTAATTAGCGCAATGATTGCTGTTTCCAGCATGGACAGCTTGCCATCGATAATCGTCTTTTTGCCCCCACTAAACGGATTTCGTTTGTCAGCTGTAACATATTGATCGACGCCAGTCCAATAATCAACGAACTCATTGACAGCGTTTTTGCCAATTTCAATCAAATAAATGCCAATCAGCGCAAGCAGCACCCAGCCCCAATCCACCGCCCTATCCTTGTTGTAAGCGAGCGCCGTAGCGATCAGCATAGGGATCGTCGAAGCAATCCAAATTTTAGGATCGGCAAGCTGCCAAAATCCGCTCCATAACCTTCCATTCAATTTCATACGGTTCATGTTGACCATCCTTTCAATTGAGTAATGAGATGAAGTAGAGTGGTAGAGCAAAGGAAAGTAAAAACAACGTATCAATTTGCTGCCAGCTCATTTGACGATATTGCGTGCGCGGCGCTCCTAGGCGGTAGCTGCGTGCCTCCATCGCGTCAGCCAAGCTTTCTGCTCGACGAAAGGCGCTGACTGTAACAGGGACAAGCAGCGCAATAATGCGCCGCGCTTTCTCCTTAAATGGCTGACCAGCCAAAGAAAATCCGCGAGAAACTTGAGCCTTCCAAATTCTTTCCGCCTCCTCAAAAATAGTTGGGACAAAACGAAGCGAAAGTGAAAGCATCAGCGCTAGCCGATCAACAGGCAGCCCGAGCTTTTGCAGCGGGCGCAGAAAGCTGCTCAGCGCGCCGGCAATTCGGTCTGGCTGAGTCGTAAAGCTCAGCACTGCCGCGAAGGAAATGAACAGTGTCATACGACCAGCGGCTACAATACCTTTCTCCAAACCGCCAGAATAGACGGTAAGCACGCCAGCCTTCAGCAAACGAGCCCCTTCACTGTGAAAGAAAATATGGAATAACGTAATAAAAGCAATAAGCAGCAAAAGCGGTTTTACAGCTCTTGCATAATAGGTTAGCGGAATTTTGCTCAATATCATGATCATAATGGTAAAAGCAAATCCAATCGAAAGCGTAATATAGGAGTCTATCAGAAACACGGCTGCTATAAACAAGAACATGCCTGCCAGCTTGGAGCGCGGATCTAGCCGATGCAGCAAGGAATACCCCTCGATATAGCGGCCCAGCATCAATTTGTGCTTCATCGTTAAGCTCCTTTCTGTACAGGTTAGTTCAAACCGTCAAGCGCAGCCTTAATGGCTGCTGCTAACTGCGGCGCACTTGGGTAATATTGAAGCTTGCTCAAGTCCAGGCCCAACTGCTGCTCAAGAGAAAAATAGAAGTGATAGGCTGCAGGCATTTGCAGCCCGGCGGCTTCAAGCACATCTATGCGCAGCATCAGCTCGTGTGGTGCTCCTGAAAACAGAACGCTGCCTTTATGCAAAGCAATGATCTGATTGGTATACGGCAGCACGTCCTCTAAAGCATGCGTAACGACAATAACGGTACGCTGCTGCTCACTGCATTGGCGATGGAGCAGCCCCATCAGCTCGCCTCTGCTTGCAGCATCGAGGGAAGCAGTCGGCTCATCAAGCACGATGATTTCAGGCTTTGCTGCCAATACTGCTGCAATGGCAGCCTTGCGAATTTGTCCTGAGCTCAGCTCATAGGGACTTTTGGCAAGAACAGCTTCATCAAGCCCCATAAATTCGGCAGCAGCCAGCGCTGCAGACTCTGCCTCAGCCTTGCTCACTTCAAAGTTGAGCGGGCCATACAGCAAATCTTCCCAGACGGTCTGCTTGAAAAGCTGCTGCTCAGCATATTGAAAAACAAGGCCGACTCGTTGGCTCAGCTGCTTCGGCAATTTGGCGGGAGAAGGGGACACAACCATATCCAGCAGATGAATGGTGCCATGATCGGCTCTAAGCAATCCATTTAAATGCTGCAGCAGCGTCGATTTGCCTGAGCCGGGAGCGCCTACTATTGTAATGAACTGGCTGCTTTTTACGGATAAATTAATATGGTCGAGCGCAAGCTGATGCTTTAGCGCGAGCTCCTTGTAGCTGTAAGAGACTTGCTCGAAAGTAATGCCCATAGCTTACTTAGCACCTCCTGCTCATCTAAAGACTCGCCGATATCGATACCGTGCAGCTTTAGCTCCCTGCAAAGCTGAAGGGCATAAGGGGCTTCAAGGCGGCATGTGTTAAGCAAATGCTGTCGCTTAAGCAAGACGTCAGGCTTGCCGTCAGCAAGCACAGTGCCATCATGCAGCATAATAAGACGGTCGGCAGCGGCAAGCTCCTTGATGTCATGCGAAATTGTAATAATCGTCAATTGTTGTTCTCTGTTCAATTGCGTTAATAGTGTAAGAAAATCGTCGCGAAAGGAGCTGTCGAGCATTGAGGTTGCTTCATCCAGTATAAGAATAGAAGGCTCCATAGCTAATACTGCAGCCAGGGCAGCACGCTGCTTTTGACCGCCCGACAAGGTGGCAGGGTGGCGGTCCAGCAATGGGATGAGACCAAGCAATTGTGCATAATGCTCGATTCGCTGCTCGATCAGCTCGCGTGCCAGAGCAAGATTTTCCAAGCCAAAGGCGATGTCGTCGCGAACGGTCAATCCGAAAAACTGATCATCAGGCGAAGCGAAAAGATAACCGATCTGCGAACGGATATCGAAAAAATGCTCGGAATGAAGCCGTTTGCCGTGAATGACAATTTCACCCTGCTCTGCTTGCAGCAAGCCGTTTATTAAGCGGGCCAGACTGGATTTGCCAGAGCCGTTGCAGCCGGCAAGCGCAACCCACTGTCCAGCCGGAATTTCAAGCGTAAGCTGCTTAAGCACAGCTTGCTTGCCGCGCGTCAAGCTGATGTTATTTAGTTGTATGGCAGCTGTCTTGTTATCGCTATTAGGAAAGTAGGGCATGCTGCAGCTCCTTTCGCTTTATATGCACAGCCTTATTCAGCCTTGCGGATTACGCACAGCAAACAATTGCAATCTGTTCAGCGATTGAATGAGATGGTTGGAGGCTGCGCCGACAAATAAGCCGGTTGCTACGCCTGCCAGCAGCAGAAATGGCAAGTAGTAAAATATTTTCGAGGTGCCAAGCACGATCGAGGCTGCCAGCAGTTGACCTAAATTATGCGCGATGCCGCCTGCAACACTGATCATCATGAAGCTGAACAGCTTGGAGCAGAAGCGCACCATTACATACATAAGCAAAAAGCTGCTCAGCGCTCCCAGCACACTAAACAGGAAGGTGGAAAAGCTGCCTAAAATAAACGATGTCAGCAGCGTTTTAATGCAGATGAGCAGAAGCGCATCCCGACCACCGAAGCACACCAGGGCAGTCAATACAACGATATTGCCCAGTCCCAGCTTGGCGCCTGGTATCGTCACTGTAAACGGGATGAGCGCTTCTACAATGCCCAGCACGACCGCGAGTGAAGCAAGGATGGAAATGATAATAAGCCTGCGCAATTGAACTTGATCAGGAGACAATAGCATCGACCCCTTCCGAGTCGTCAGCACCATGAACCTCTATAAATATACGATTAGGCAGGCACACAATCTTTTCATTTGTAGCATGAATATGTCCGAAGCCAATGCAAAGCTGATCGGGACAGTCGGCCTCCAGCATTTCAATGCCGTAATTGGAAACCTTCAGACGGTTATAGCCACGCTCTGAGCGAATTTCGATTTCATGCTCCTCTTCAGTAAGCGCTACTTCATCATAGTGCTCCCCATTCACATATATCGAGGCAAACGCCGCTTGCTCAAAGCTATGGCTATCTTTTAGTGCAGAAAATGCAAACCATGCGAGTGCAATTAATATAAGGGCCGCAATCGCAATATCGCCTCGTTTCATAGCTCTCACTCCTGTCTTTTTAGCTAGCTGTCGACATAGTTTAAGCTTATCACCTCCAATATTGAGCGAGAATGATAATTGTCACAGGATAGATTGCAAAAGTTTGATAAGCTCAATCCAGAAGCGCGGATGGAGGGGATCGCATGCACGATAAACGAATTGGAGCAGCCATTTTAATAATAGGTTTAGTGATTATTTCAGCCTGCAGCGGTAAGGGCATCGGTTCGAGCGACAGTTCAAGCGCAAGTTCAACTCTTCCGATTAGCGAAAGCTTCTTTATATTCGATACCGTTGTCAGCGTAAGGGTATACGATGAACGAATGAGCGAGGCTCATTTTGCACAAATAAAAAAGCTGCTGGAGCGCATAAATGAGACGATGAATCGCTTTGAGGAAGGCAGTGAGGTGGCAAGCATCAATCAAGCTGCCGGTCAAGCTGCTGTACAGGTATCGCAGGAAACGTTCCACGTTATTAAGCAGGCGAAGCAATATGCGGAGCGCTCCGGTGGCAAATTCGATCCGACGATTGGCCCGCTAACGGATTTGTGGGCAATTGGCAATGGCGGCAGCAGGGTGCCCGATCGCGCAGCCATTGAGCAAGCGCGGCAGCTTGTCGCTTACAACATGCTGGAGCTTGATGAAGACCGTACTTCGGTGAAGCTTGCAGAAGCGGGCATGACGCTTGATTTGGGAGCAATCGCCAAAGGCTATGCAGGTGACGTTGTCGCCGAATACTTGCAAAAGCAAGGCTTCTCAAGCGCGATTATCGATCTTGGCGGCAATGTTGTTGCCTTGGGCAACAAGCCGGAGCATGCGGTCTGGACGATTGGCATACAAAGTCCGGAGGAGAAGCGGGGAGCGCATTTAGGAACTATTGCAGTGCGCAATAAAACGGTTGTAACCTCGGGAATATATGAAAGATATTTTATCGATCAGGAGCAAATCTATCATCATATTATGGACCCGGCTACAGGGTTTCCAGTCAGCAATGAGCTGGCAAGTGTGACAATTATAACTGATAAGTCGATCCAAGCGGATGCGCTGTCGACCGCCGTATTTGTACAAGGCTTGCAGGAAGGCCTTGCATTTGCGGAAGCGCTCGATCATGTCGAAGCAATATTTGTGACAAAGGATAAAAAGGTGCATTTAACATCAGGCATCAAGGACATATTCAAGCTGACAAGCGAGGATTACAGCTTGGCAGAATAAGCAGATATAGGAGCTGCCGCTAGCAGACGCTCCTATTTTTTATGCCCGAATTTGTTTGAAAAATATTGTATACAAAAACAAACAGACATGATAAACTACAATCATAATAAAACAAACATAAACAAATAAAAACAAAGATAATTTGAGGAGGAAATAAATTTGGTACAGCTTTTATGGGATGCAGCTCAAGCACCGCAGCAAAAGGATGGACTGGAATCGCTCGTATATCGCTCTAATTTGATCGGATCGGATCGCCGCGTTTGCAACTGGGGCGGCGGAAACACCTCTACTAAAACAAAAATAATAGATTTTCGCGGGCAAGAGATTGATGTGATGTACGTAAAGGGCAGCGGCTCTGATCTTGCTACGATGAAGGCGCAGCATTTTACAGGCTTAAAGCTTGATGACATTGCGCCGCTATTTGAGCGTGAGGCAATGAGCGACGAGGATATGGTCGCGTATTTGGCGCATTGCATGGTGGACAGCAAGCATCCGCGTGCTTCGATTGAAACGCTGCTGCATGCATTTTTGCCTTTTCCGCATGTTGACCATACGCATCCGGATGCGATTATTAGCATTTGCTGTGCGGACAACGGTCAGCAAATCGCCAAGGAAATTTTCGGCGACCGCTTCGTATGGGTGCCTTATGTAAGACCGGGCTTTACTTTATCGAAAATGATCGCGGAAGGCGTGCGCGCCAACCCCAATGCCGAGCTGGTATTGATGGAGAAGCACGGATTGGTAACATGGGGAGATACGTCTGAGGCTTGCTACAGCCAGACGATTAAAATCATTAATGAAGCTGAGCAATATATTGAAGCGAAAGTGAACGAAGCAACGCTGTTTGGCGGACAAAAGCATGCTCCACTGGCTGCTGATGCCCGCAAGCAAATGGCAGCGCAAATTATGCCGCTTGTGCGCGGACTTGTGAGCGATGAGAAGAAAATGATCGTCACATTTGACGATGAGGAGGATGTGCTGCAATTTGTTGGAAGCGAGCAGGCAAGCACGCTTTCGCAAATCGGCGCTGCATGCCCTGACCATTTGGTGCATACAAAGGTAACACCGCTATTTATCGAGTGGGAGCCGAACGAGCAGGATCTGGAAGGCTTGAAGCAGAGGCTGCAGGAAGGCTTGCAGGCGTATAAAGAAGGCTACAAGGCTTATTTTGAGCGGAATCAAGCGAATGGCGAGGTTATGTTTGAAGCTGCGCCGCGCGTTATCCTTATTCCAGGCGTCGGCATGATCAACACAGGCAAAAACTGGACGATGTCCAAAGTGAGCGGAGCGCTCTACCACCGTGCGATTGCGGTTATGCGCGGCGCAACGACACTTGGCAGCTTCGTTTCCTTGAGCGAGAATGAGTCATTCAACGTCGAGTATTGGCCGCTTGAGCTGTACAAATTAACGCTGTCTCCGCCAGAAGCTGAATTTTCCAGACAAATTGCCTTTATTACTGGCGGCGCAGGCGGCATCGGCAGTGAAACAGCGAAGCGCTTAGTCTCTGAAGGTGCGCATGTTGTGCTTGCTGACTTGAATCTTGAAGGTGCGCAAAAGGTTGCTGACGAGCTTAATGAGAAGTACGGTGAGCTGCGCGCTATTGCTGTGAAAATGGATGTTACGCAGGAGGAGCAGGTACAGGCAGCCTATGAAACGGCGGCTCTAACCTACGGTGGCGTTGACATCATTGTCAACAATGCAGGCTTGGCAACGTCCAGCCCATTTGACGAAACCTCGCTTAAGGAATGGAATTTGAATATTAATGTACTTGGCACAGGCTATTTTCTAGTGGCGAGAGAAGCATTCAAGCTGATGAAGCAGCAGGCGCTTGGCGGCAGCATGGTGTTTGTTGGCTCGAAAAACTCGGTATACGCAGGCAAAAATGCGTCAGCCTACAGCTCAGCCAAGGCGCTTGAAGCGCATCTAGCCCGTTGTATTGCAGCCGAGGGCGGCGAATTCGGCATTCGTGTAAATACGGTACTGCCTGATGCGATTTTGCAGGGCTCGGCAATCTGGAATTCCAACTGGCGCAATGAGCGTGCGGCGGCTTACGGCATTGAGCCGGATCAACTGGAGGAATATTACCGCAAGCGGACAACGCTGCTCGTTAATATTTTCCCTAAGGATATTGCCGAAGGAATTGCATTTTTTGCTTCCTCAAAGGCTAGTAAAACAACAGGCTGCATGCTGACGATTGACGGCGGCGTGCCTGCAGCGTTTACGAGATAAGCCGAAGCGTCGGTCATTGCTTTGCTGATCGAATGGGGCTGTTTGCCGAAGACAGATGCTTCCGAGTTATGTTTCCTGCTGAAACATATTAGGCGCTCTCGTAGCTTTGCTCTACGCTGCGCTCCTTGTTAAACACGTGCTATAATTTGGACTAGAACGTTTTAAATCAAGTAGTGAAAAGAGGATAGCGAATGCTGGTTGCAGAGCGTTACGAAAAAATAGTTCAGCTTGTGAATGAGCGAGGGAGTATACGCGTTTCGGAATTAAGCGAGCTGTGCTCGGTTACGGAGGAAACGATTCGCAGAGACCTTGATAAGCTGGAGCAGGCTGGACGTCTCAAGCGTTCCCATGGCGGAGCCGTGAGCGTAAAGGAGTCACAACTGGAAATTCCTTATTTTGAAAGGGAAGTTACCCGTTCCCAGGAAAAAAAGCGTATTGCAGAGGAAGCGGTAAAGCTGATTCAGCCTCATGATCGGATTTTGCTGGATGCAAGCACCTCGGCTTGGTATATGGCTAAAATTATGCCTGATATTCCGATAACGATTTTAACCAATGCAGTAAAGGTTGCGACAGAGCTGAGCGCGAAGGAAAAAATCGAGGTTATTTCGCTAGGTGGACGTCTGTCGCCGCGCTCCTTGTCGTTCGTTGGTCCGATTGCTGAAAAAACATTAGAGTCCTTTCATGTAAACAAGCTGTTTTTTTCGTGCAAGGGCGTTCATCTTGAACGGGGCATCAGCGAGTCGGGCGAGCTGCAGGCGCGGCTGAAGCAGCAAATGATTGAAGCTGCCGACCAGATTATACTGCTGGCGGATTCAAGCAAATTTGGCGTGAAGTCATTTACTCAAGTTGCGGACCTGTCCATGGTGGATACGATTATTAGCGACAGGGAGCTGGATGAAGAAATGCAGACAGCACTTGCAGCGGCTGGAATCGCCGTTACCTTGGCATAAGTGGATAGCAGCAATGATCGCGAGTGAGGAGAACAGACGAGGCGAGGATGAAGCAATTGGTGAAGCTGCTGGAGGGAGCTGCTTCGCCTTTGCTTCGTATATCTGATGAATTTAAGGTGAAAGCTGGTGTAGCTTATGAAGGTATCATTGTTTATTACATGTCTAAGCGATGCGATCTATCCTAGAGTTGGAGAAACAATGATGCGGCTTTTCGCAAACTATGGAATTGTACTGGAGTTTCCTAACGTGCAAACCTGCTGTGGCCAACCAGCCTACAACAGCGGTTATTGGGAGGAAGCAAAAGCCGCGGCAAAAACAATTATTTCCGCTTTTGCCGACAGCGATTTTGTCATTACGCCGTCGGGCTCATGCGCGCATATGGTGCATCATTATGTAGAGATGTTCAAGGATGAGCCGCAGTGGCAGGAGCAGGCAAGGAAGCTGCAGGGGAAGATGTTCGAATTTTCACAATTTTTGGTGGGCGTGCTTGGCATTAAAGATCTTGGCGCCCATTTTCCGCATAAGGTTACCTACCATCCGTCCTGTCACGGCAGCCGGCTGCTGGGCGTGAAAAGCGAGCCGATGGAGCTGCTGCGCAATGTGCGCGGACTGGAGTTTGTGCCGCTGCCATTCGCTGAGGATTGCTGTGGCTTTGGTGGTACATTTGCGATTAAAATGGCCGACATCTCGGGCGCGATGGTAAGCGAAAAGGTCGATCATTTGATCGAGACCGAGGCAGAGGTGCTGGTTGGACTTGATATGGGCTGTCTGATGAACATTGCCGGCAATTTGCGCTATCGCAATCAGCCTGTGCGGGTAATGCACCTGGTAGAGCTGTTGTATGAGGGGGTGAGCAATAGCAATGAGCACGCAGCAAACGGCGCTTAAAGGTACAGTGAAGGAACGCGCGCAGCTGGCGCTGAACAACGATTTCTTGCGGCAGGCGGTGCGCTTTACGACAGAGAGATTGCGCAGCGGCAAGCTGAAGGCGGCAGAAGAGCATGGAAACTGGGATGAGTGGAGAGAGCGAGGACGGCAAATTCGGCTGCATACGATAGCTCACCTGGACTATTATTTGGGTGAATTTGCAACCAACGCGAGAGAAAATGGAGTCCATGTTCATTTTGCAGCGACAGCACAAGAAGCGATTCAAATCGGGCTTGCCATTGCACAGGCGAAGGAAGCGAAAAGCGCGGTCAAGTCTAAGTCGATGGTGACTGAGGAAATTCACCTGAATCAGGCGCTGCAGTCGCTCGGCATAGAGGCGATCGAAACGGACCTTGGCGAGTACATTATTCAGCTGGCGAATGAAGCGCCATCGCATATTATTATTCCGGCCATTCATAAAAATCGCTACCAAATCGCCGAGCTGCTGTCGGAGGATGCAGGCGAGCAGCTGCCGCCTGAAACTTCCGTTCTGGCTGGCTATGTGCGCAAAAAGCTGCGCGAGAAGTTTTTGCAGGCTGATATTGGCGTAACCGGCTGTAATTTTGCAATTGCCGAAACCGGCTCGATTGTGCTGTTTGAAAATGAAGGCAATGCTCGCATGGTATCGACTGTGCCGAAAACGCAAATTACATTTATGGGCATGGAGCGGATTATTCCGTCCTGGGCTGATCTTGAGGTGATGGCAACGCTGCTGCCGCGCTCGGCAACAGGGCAGAAGCTGACGGTTTACATGTCCGGCATCTCCGGGCCAAAGCGTGCTGACGATGGCGACGGACCTGAGGAAATGCACATCATTATTCTCGATAATGGTCGTTCTTTGCAGCTGGGTGATCCTGAGTTTCAGGAGCTGCTCAATTGCATTCGCTGCGGTGCTTGCTTGAACGCTTGTCCGGTTTATCGCCATATTGGCGGTCATGCCTATGGCGGCACGTACAGTGGACCGATTGGTGCAGTGTTGACGCCGGCGCTGAAAAAGAATGTTGCCGAATGGGACGACATTGCTAACGCTTCCAGCCTTTGCGGCGCTTGCTACGAGGCTTGTCCTGTGAAAATACCGCTGCATGATATGCTCGTTTCCTTGCGCAGACGCAAGGTCGAGGCAGGGCATGGCAATGCTCTGGAAAGCGCTGGCATGAAGGGCTTTGCCGGGGTAATGTCCAGCTCGAAGGTATATCATAGCACCTTGAAGCTCGGCAAGCTGGGGCAAAAGCTTGTAGTAAGGGATGGCGGTATTCCAGCCAAGATCGGACCTTTAAAGGGCTGGAATTCGCATCGCATCGCGCCAAGCATTGCCAAGAAGCTGTTCCGCGAGCGGTATGGCGAGCTGAAGGCGGAGCTTGGGCAGCAGGTTAAGGCCAATGCTGAGGTCGAGCAGCGCATGCAGCAATGGCTGAAGGGCAGGCAGGACGGAGGAATATCGCATGAGTGAACGTGAACAGGATTGGCTGAAGCAGCTTGATGAGCAAGCGCTGAGCAAGCAGGAACAGTTTTTGGATATGATTGCGGCCAAGCTGAAGCGCCCGCGCGTCAAGCAAAAGCCGCAGCGTCCATTCAGCGGCGCGCCGGATTTTTGGCAGCAGTACGAGCTGAGTGAAACAGAGAAGCTCGATATGTTCCAGCGTAATTTTGAAGCTGCAGGCGGCTATGTGCTGCATGCAGCGACGCTGCAGGATGCCAGCGTCTTAATTGCAGAAAAGGCAGCGGAATTGAAGGCGCTTCATATATTGCGGCAGGATGAGGAGCCGCTGGCGCGCTTGGGGCTGGAGCAGGCGCTGCCGCATGTGCAGGTGCGCTGCTGGAATAACGATGAGACCGAGGATTGGAAGGCACGAGCGGCTGAAGCGGATATTGGCGTGGTGTTGGCTGACTATGCCGTAGCCTATACAGGCTCGATCACCCTATTGTCCAGCAAAACAAAGGGGCGTTCAGTCAGTCTTTTGCCGACACTGTTGTTTGCGCTTATTCCGCGCAGCTCGGTTGTCACCAAGCTGGGCGAGGTGCTGAAGCAATTTGACGAGCTTGGCCGCGCTGAATTGCCTGCAGGCATTCATTTTGTATCTGGTCCCAGCCGCTCAGCCGACATTGAAAATGATTTGACGATTGGTGTGCATGGGCCGGGAATTGTGTATGCGATCATCATTGACGACATTATATAGACATTTTATATAAGGAGAGGGCGTAATGATTCATCATATCGCAGTTGATATCGGCGCGTCGAGCGGTCGTTTGGTGCATGGCACGCTTGAGCAGGGGAAGCTGCGCTTGCAGGAGCTGCATCGCTTTGCCAACGGATTTGAGCGCAAGGGCAATCATGATTATTGGGATATTGAGCACTTATTTGAGGAAATTTTAATTGGCCTTGGCAAAGCTAAGCAAGCAGGCATCGAGCAGTGCACGCTCGGCATTGATACTTGGGCGGTCGATTATGTGCTGCTTGACCGTGATGGCGCACGACTGCACGATGTATACGCTTATCGCGATGCGCGCACGAATGGAGCTCCGGACGCGCTGCACCAGCATATTTCGCGTGCCGCAGTTTACGCCAAAACAGGCATACAGGAGCTGAGCTTCAATACGCTTTATCAGCTTTATGTGCATGATAAGCAGCAGCTTGGCGAAGCGGAGCAAATTATGTTTGTACCTGATTATTTATATTATCGCTTAACGGGAAAAAGCATGAATGAAGCAACAAATGCTTCAACGAGCCAAATGATCAATCTGGCAACAGGCGATTACGATGAAGAGCTGCTTGCTTTATTGAAGCTTAAACGCGAGCAGTTTGCGCCATTGACCGAGCCAGGCGCGCTGCTCGGCTCTTTGCTGCCTGAGCTGCACCAGCGCTATGAGCTGCCGGATTGTCAATGCATTGTAGTGCCAACGCATGATACAGCATCGGCGGTCGTAGGTGTGCCTGCAACAGGTGGGCAGCCTTGGGCTTACATTAGCAGCGGAACCTGGTCGCTGCTTGGCTTGGAGCTGAGCAAGCCGCTTAATGATGAGCGAGCGCTGGCGCTGAACTATACAAATGAACGAGGCGCCTACCAAACATATCGCTTCTTGAAAAACATTATGGGCATGTGGATGATCCAGGAAGCGCGCCGATTGCAGAGCAATGCGCACAGCTTTGCCGAGCTGGTGGAGCTGGCGGCGCGGGAGAAGCCGTTCCAGCGGTTTGTTCGCTGCAACGATGCCAGATTTTTGAATCCGGACAATATGATCGAGGAAATACAAGCCTATTGCCGCGAAACCGGGCAATCTGTACCGCAAACGGCTGGCGAAATCGCCCGTACGATTTATGACAGCCTGGCTCTAACCTACTATGATTATATGAACGAGCTGGAGGAGCTGACTGGTACAAAGCCAGAGGTGCTGCATATCGTTGGCGGCGGGGCAAACAACGGGCTGTTGAATCAGCTTACCGCTGATCTGATCGGCAGAGAGGTAAAAGCCGGACCTTCAGAATCAACCGCGATAGGCAACCTCGTTGTACAAATGATCGCTTCCGGCGAGCTGACTGATATAGCAGAAGCTCGCAAGCTGATAGCTGATTCGTTCGAGATTATTAGCTACCAGCCGCAGCAGGTGGATGGGCTGGAACAAGTGCTGCAGCGCTGGCGCAGCTTGGGATAGAAGGGAAAGCAACTTGCATAAGATGAGGCTAATCGCAGAGCATGATGAATGTACATTCGTTGAGCCGTACTGTGACTATTGACGGAACCCTAACGAAACTGAATAACGTTAAATGGTCAATTTGGTGTCATATGGAACTCTAACGAAGCTTCATATCGTTAATCATAGAAAATCGACTGTTGACAGGTGAAAGTTACGAAATAAGACGCTATAGTTTCGTAAGAATTGACACATGTGCGAATTAGCGCCAATAGCGATATCCAGTTTCGTTAAAACTGCTCTGTGCAAGAAAATAGATAGTTAATAGAATGGAGGCCTGACAGATGGATCAACGCGTAGTAGAAAGCTATAAGTTGGCAAAGGAAATGTATGCGCAGCACGGCATTGATGTGGATGCGGCGCTTGAGCAGCTGGCTAATATTAAAGTTTCAATTCATTGCTGGCAAGGAGACGATGTGCAAGGCTTTTTGTTCAAGGATGAGTCGCTCAGCGGCGGCATTGCTGTAACGGGCAGCTATCCTGGACGGGCAAGAACGGCTGATGAGCTGCGTCAGGATTTGGAGCAGGCATTGTCGTTAATTCCCGGCAAGCATAAAGTTAATTTGCATGCGATTTATGCCGACACGGATGAGCAGATTGATTTGGATCAGCTTGAGCCGAAGCATTTTGCGAGCTGGGTTGAATGGGCGAAGGAGCAAGGTCTCGGGCTTGATTTTAATCCAACCTGCTTCTCGCATCCAAAGGCTGACGACGGCTTTACGTTAAGCCATCCTGATGAAGGGATTCGCAAGTTTTGGATCGATCATTGCAAGGCGTCACGCACAATCGCGGAATATTTCGGCAAGGAAACCGGTCAGACCTGCGTAACCAACTTCTGGGTGCCCGACGGCTACAAGGATATTCCAGTTGATCGCCTGGCGCCGCGCCAGCGCTTGAAGCAGTCGCTTGATGAAATTTTTGCCCAGCCGATTGATCCGCAATACAATATCGATGCGGTAGAAAGCAAGTTGTTCGGCATTGGTTCAGAAAGCTACGTTGTTGGCTCGCATGAATTTTATATGGGCTACGCGATCGCCAATAACAAGGCACTATGCCTTGATGCAGGGCATTTCCATCCAACAGAGGTCATTTCCAATAAAATTTCCTCTGTATTGATGTATATCGACCAGCTGCTGCTGCATGTGAGCCGTCCGGTACGTTGGGACAGCGACCATGTTGTCATTATGGACGACGAGCTGCTTGATATTGCGCGCGAGCTAGTGCGCGGCAAGCTGCTGGACAGAACGCATATCGGTCTCGATTTCTTTGACGGCAGCATCAATCATGTAGCTGCTTGGGTCATTGGCACGCGCAATACTATTAAAGCGCTGCTGCGCGCTATGCTGGAGCCTGTAGATCAGCTGCGCGAGGCTGAGCTGAACAAGGACTATACATCTCGTTTGGCAATTACTGAGGAGTTCAAATCCTATCCATTTGGCGCAGTATGGGATTACTATTGTGCAACGGCTGGCGTGCCGGTGCGCGAGGATTGGCTGAAGCAAGTGAAAGCCTATGAGCAGGACGTTCTGCTGAAGCGAGTATAGCAATTGCAAAATAAAACCGTTCTTACCCCGACTGGAGTGCTTTCTTTCGGTCGGGTTGGAACGGTTTTTCTGTTTTCATTTAAGAAGTCAGTCAGATTGTCCGTAATCACTGGCTTCTTGGTGATACTTTTGCATAAATATGCCAACCAACAAAAATACTATTATGAACATAATTAGTATCCCGGTAGCAGCTTGGCCTATTTCAGTATCAAACATTTACATATGAGCATATATTCATGTATGATAGAGATACGAAGGGAGTGGCTGACGATGAGTAAGTCTACGACAACGGTAAAACATGAATGGCTGCTTGAAGGCTTGGATTGCGCCAATTGCGCGCTAAAAATTGAAAATGGCGTTGGCAAGGTTAAAGGCGTAACTTCGAGCTCTGTTAACTTTGTTACCAAGACGCTAACGATCGAAACGGGCTCCGAACATGAAGATGAGGTTTTGGCAGAAGCTCATAAAAAGGTTAAGGCGCTAGAGCCTCATATAGATATTGTTGATAAAGCTGCTGCACGCCTGGCAGCAAATGAGCCGGCTCGCGCGCATGAGCATTCGCACACGCATCAGCATGAAGCTGGCATACATCATTCCCATCGGCATGGAGCTCATTCAGAGGATGATTCAGCTTCTAGTCGCAATGCTGCAAGCAGACAAAAGCGTGCTAATCAGCATGGTCATCAGCATAGTCACGGTTTAAACCGGGTATTGCTTTATCGGCTTATTGCAGGTGCTGCGCTCCTGCTTACAGGTCTATTAGCGCCAATGCCGCAGTGGCTTTCTGTGCTCGTGCTTGTAGCCGCCTATGTCATCGTAGGTGGAGATATTGTATGGCGAGCTGCGCGAAATATCGCTCGCGGACAATGGTTTGATGAATATTTCTTAATGACGATCGCAACCTTGGGAGCTTTTGCGATCAAAGAGTACCCTGAAGCGGTAGGCGTTATGCTGTTCTATCAGGTGGGCGAAATGCTGCAGGGTCTTGCTGTTAATCGCTCGCGCAAGTCAATTAGCGCCTTACTTGACATCCGTCCTGACTATGCCAATTTGAAGGTAGGGCATGATGTTCGCAAAGTATCGCCTGAGGACGTACAGATTGGCAATGTTATTGTCGTTAAGCCGGGCGAAAGAGTACCGCTTGACGGGAAAATTGTAGAGGGCAGCTCGTACGTCGATACATCCGCGCTAACAGGCGAATCGATGCCAAGAGAGGTAACGGCTGGCAGCGAGGTGCTGAGCGGCTTTATTAATACGAGCGGCTTGCTTACGGTCGAGGTTACCAAAAGCTACGGCGAATCAACCGTTTCTAAAATTCTCGACATGGTGCAGAATGCCAGCAGCAAGAAGGCGCCAACGGAAAACTTTATTACCAAATTCGCGCGCTACTACACGCCGGTTGTGGTCATTGTAGCAGTTGCCTTAGCTGTGCTGCCGCCGCTGCTGTTTCCAGCTGAGCAGTTTGCAGATTGGCTGTATCGCGCCCTAATATTCCTGGTTATTTCGTGCCCATGCGCGCTTGTTGTATCGATTCCGCTCGGATTTTTCGGCGGCATCGGCGCAGCTTCAAAAAATGGAATTTTAATAAAAGGCAGCAACTATCTTGAAGCGTTGAACGATGTGAAATATGCGGTATTTGATAAAACAGGCACCTTAACCAAAGGCAGCTTTCAGGTGACGAAGGTGCATTCGACTGGCCGTTATACCGAGCAGCAGCTGCTTGAATATACGGCTTATGCCGAACAGCATTCCACACATCCGATCGCGGCCTCGATTATCGCTGCTTACGGGCAGCCAATTTCAGATCAGCAGCTCGAGCATTATGAGGAAATATCGGGCCATGGCGTCAGCATTCGCTGGCAAGGACGTTCGATTTTAGTAGGCAATGCGAGACTGCTGGAGCGTGAAGCCATTCCTTATGCTGCTCCCGATCACGCAGGCACGCTTGTCTATATCGCAGTCGATGGCAAATATGCAGGACATCTCGTAATTGCAGATGAGGTTAAGCAGGATGCTGCCGCTGCGATTGCTTCCTTAAAACAGCTGGGCGTTAAAAAAACGGTGATGCTGACAGGAGATGTGAAGGCAGTCGGCGAGGCGGTTGGCAAGCAGCTTGGCGTGGATGAAGTGCACGCAGAGCTGCTGCCGCAGCATAAGGTAGAGCATATCGAGCGCCTTGCTGCCGCCAAAGGTCCGAAGGAAAAGCTCGCTTTTATTGGCGATGGCATCAATGACACGCCGGTATTGGCACAGGCTGATGTCGGAATCGCGATGGGCGGACTAGGCTCCGACGCCGCGATAGAAGCTGCGGATATCGTAATTATGACAGATGAGCCCTCCAAGCTGGCTACTGCGATCTCAATTGCACGCAGCACGCGCCGCATTGTATGGCAAAATATTATTTTTGCTTTGGGCGTTAAGGCAATCTTTTTGGCACTAGGTGCCTTTGGCATTGCGACAATGTGGGAGGCTGTGTTCTCCGATGTCGGTGTAACGCTGCTTGCCGTATTGAATGCAATGCGTGTATTGCGCTTGAAGTAAAAAGGATACAACAAATACTGCCCCTTCATTGCTGCACATAGCTCGCCATGAAGGGGCAGGCTTGTTTATGTGGGCTGACAGTTAAGATATTAGACCGTTATTTTACTAGTGATTGAACGATTATCTCCGCTTTTATGTTATCGTTATCGTAATACTACGATTCACGATAAAAAGCAGGAGGAATACTGTGTTTAGAAGAAGCACGCTTACGATAGCAATCAGCAGCTTGTTTTTGGTTGTACTGCTCTTGATTGCAGCAGCAATATATTTCAGCAGTTCATCTAAAGAAGAAAATAATATTATCGAGGACACATTTGATGCCATTCAAAAAGAAACAGCCAGCCTGTCTTTCAATGAAACGGTTGCCAGCGTACAAGATATAAATGTAACCTATGAACGGTTTTTATTTTATAAGTATAACATTGAAATGTTTCATGCTTTATCCAATACGGAGTTCTCAGCTTCTGACGAAGAGCTGTTAAATGAACTGTTGAAAAAGGATTTGACGATTCGCGAAGCGAAAAACGAAGGCATTGCTGTTGCAAAGGAAGAAGTAGAGCAGGAAATCAAATTCCAACAACAAGTGCTGGAAAATCCCGAATATACCGCCGATAACAAAGAGCTCATTCAAAAGATTATGAAGAAATGGATTGAAATTACGGGCTTAACGAATGAACAATTTTGGGAAAGCGATATGGTGTATAAGCAATACGAGGATGCCCTATACTTAGGAAAATTTTATACGTATTTACTGAATAAAGGCGAAATTCAAACAATGGAGCAATTTACGCAATATCAAGATCAACTGCTGGAGAGCAGAGAGGTTACTATATGTATAGAATAGACCTGGCTAGGCTGGTAGGAACGATTGTGATTGTATGTTTAGTCATAGCTGTTGTTTATTTTCTAACAAAAAAAAGCAAGTAAATGAATGCTGAAGCCCAAAGTACAGCGTGCTGCTCACATAGAGCAGACACGTCTTTACTTTGGGCTTCGTTGCAGCTTCTGCTGATCTGGCAGGAGCGCACCGGGCTGCTCCCATTACTGGTCGCGGTACTCCTGCGGCGTGACGCCATAGCGATCCTTGAACACTTTAATAAAGTAGCTCGTTTTGTTGTAGCCGACCTTGACTGAAATTTCATAAATTTTTTCATTCGTTGTACGTAGCAGATGGGCGGCGGTTTCCATACGCAAGCGCGATAAATATTCGCTAATGCCTTCCCCTGTTTCCAGCTTGTAAATTTTCGACAGATAAGAGGCGTTGAGGAAGACGTGATCGGCAAGTGATTGCAGTGATGCTTCCGTCAAATGCTGCGCCGCATATTCCTGTACCTTCTGAATGACGCCTGTTCTCGAATCTTGCGAGCGTTCGGACAATACGCGCTTGTATGCCTGAATCACCTCATCAAGCCAGACGCGAAGCTGGGCAATTGTATGGAAGCGCGGTCCTTCAAGCATATGGTTGAATTCGTCGCCGAGGCAATCCGCCATCCGCAGCTTGTTTTTATGAATCGCATAGCTAAGCGAGCTGACAATCGCATAGTATGCCTCCAATATATGCTCATGCGAATCGCCCCGTTTTTGCTCGAGCTCGTTAAAGATTGCATGAAGCTTCTCCTCAACCGCGTCCCATTGCCCGATTTCCAGCAAATGATTAAGCAATGGCGGCGCATAAAGCTCACTTAAGCAATCGGCATCGTCGCTTTCTGCTGCTCGTTCCTCATGCATCGTCAAGAGGAAGTCTCGCTCGCTGCCAATCCGCTGTCTGAAGCTGCGCAGCAGCTGCTCATAGACCGACGTTAATTGCTGCGGGAAGCTTAGCTGCTGACTAAGCACCAGCGAGATCGTTCCCTTCAGATAGAGCTTGACATAGTGCTGCAAATGAGCGGCTTTCTGTTCAATCACCTCGGCATTTAATGCGCTCACTGCTGAGTCGTCAGCGGCAAATGACCCTTTTTCTCCTTGTAAAGCAGGCAAAATAAGAAAAGCATAGTAGCCATAGCTGTCTTTAACATGCCATAGTCGGTAGCCGTCATCGAAAATTTCCTCAGCAATATTGCAGATCGCATATTCCAGCAAGGAGCTGTCCTGCTCGCTCTGCTCGTAAAAATAATCCTCCATCCGCAGCAGCATCATATAGCAAGGGCTATCCAGCGGAATCAGCAGCTCCACCATGCTAAGCCGCTTTTGCAGCTGCTCCTGCGGCAGCTGCTTGTGCAGCAAGGTCGTTAGCAGATGCGAGCGCAATATTGGCAAATTCGCTTTAATCGAGCTAATCGCCTTCTGCCAGGAGCTGATCTCCAGCCAATGCTGCTCCAGCTCGCCAATCGCTTTTTGCACCGCCTCCAGCAGCTCATTATCCTCGACCGGCTTAAGCAAATAGTCGCTCGCCTGATATTGCAGCGCACGCTGCGCATATTCGAAATCGTTGTAGCCTGACAGCAGAATGCATTTGACATGGCTCCACGATGCCTTAATCGCCTCAATCAAATCAAGGCCTGAAATGCCAGGCATCCGTATATCGGTAATGACGATATCAATTTGCGTCATTTTCATCGTATCGAGCGCTTCGTTAGCGGAATGTGCCTGATAGACCGAGCTAATGCCGATGCTGCTCCAGTCAATATTTGTCGCCAGATCCTCAACCAGATCCGGCTGGTCATCTACAATAAGCAATTGGTACATAGTGGACCCTCCCCGATAAATTGTGTAAATATTGCTGGGTTTCTATTACGGCTGGGCCTGCCAGGTCAGCTTAACGGCGAGTCCGCCCTGCTTGCGAATTTCAAAGCTGAGCGAGGCGCTCGGCCCGTATTGCAGCAGCATCCGCTGCTTAATATTCCAAAGCGCGCAGCCGGTATGGTCATCCGGCGCATGCATCAGCTCGCGCTCCAACGCCTGCAGCGCTTCTTCTGTCATGCCCACACCGTTATCCTCCACGATAATGCTGTGCCAGCCCGCCGCGCTTTCCCCTCTAATCGTAATAAGCCCATCGCCGTCAAATTGCTCAATGCCGTGCAGTACAGCATTTTCAACAATCGGCTGTAGCAGCAGTCTAGGCAGCTCCAGCCGCAGCATCGACTCTGGTACGTCAACGCGATAGCTCATATGCTGAATATGAAACTTTTGAATTTCCAGATAGCTTTCCAGCAGCTGCAGTTCTTCCTTGAGCGTAGCGGTCAGCTTTTCCACTCTTGTTGTATAACGATAATATTTGGCGAGATGCATCGACATCATCATCACCGATTCCTTTTTGTCGAGTCTGGCCAGACTGCGAATTAAAGCGAAGCAATTGTATAGAAAATGCGGATTGATTTGCGACTGCAGCTGCTTTACATTCGCTTCGCGGCGGCGCAGCTCCTCGACATACACCTTCTCGATCAGCCGCTCGGTTTCTGCTGCCATGTCGTTAAAGCGGGCAAACAGATAAGAGAACTCATTTTTCGGATTAACCGTTATCCGTGTCGAGTAATTGCCTTCCTGCAGACGCTTGACGTTGCGAATGAGCAGGCTGATCGGGCGCTGCACATTGCGATAAAGCAAGTACGCTGCAAGCAAGCCTAAAATGAGCAGCAGCACAACCGAGACATAGAACAGCACCTGCGTTTTCACGATCGGCTGCAGCATATTTTCAATCGGCACATAATCTACCAAATACCAATTCAAGGTTGGAATAAGCGCAAAGGTTACGAGATAGCGCTTGCCGCCGATGTTGACCGGATCATTGCTTGCGTTGGGCTTGAGCGCTCCGCTTTGCACCAGCGCATGAATTTCATCAATCATCGCTTGATTGGCGGTTTTATTTTGAATCGTATCGCCTTGCAAATGATAAAGAAACGGGTCGCCCTTGCCGGTTTCCTTAAACGTATCCAAATCTTTAATGATATGCTCCTCAGGAAAAGAAATCTCCACAATAATGCCGGCTCTGTCCAAATCGACCAGCTTGCTTTTGGGCTTGACGATATGACGCACAAAGCGCTGCTGCACAATGTTTTGCGTCACCATCTCCTGATACTTCCAGTTTGGCGCCAGCTGCTCCTTTACGGACTCCAAATCATAGGTGACATAGGTGTTGGTCGATACAAATTCCTGATTGGCAGGCGCTAAAATGCTGTATTGCGTATCCCAGCGCTGCGATACATTAAGCAGGCGCAGCCGCTCCATAATGCGCAGCCGCTCGTCATTGCGCTCGTAAGCGCTTTCGATCAGATGGAGCGTTTGCAGCTGCTGAATATGAATGTCCTCGCTAAGCAAAAAGCCAAGCGAAGAAAGCGTCGTAACGCTTTTGTTAAATTCATCAGCGAGAAAATTGATATCCTTTTGCTGGAGGGAATGCACCTCCTCCTTAATAACCTGCATACTCGTTTGCATTGACAGGGTATACAGCAAAATGATTGGAATGAGCAGCAAAATAATTAGGGTAATAATTTTAGCGAACGTATTTTCACGCAGTCGCATCATTCATCCCCGCTCTCAAAATTTGTAATGTGGAATAGAGACAAAAAAATTGGTATGCTTCCAAAAATCGTGGTCTGTAGCACAGAAAATCATGCTGATAGAATAAATGTACGGGAGAGACAAATTATAACTTAATTTTCGGAAGGGGGCAATACAGTGGATAATGTCGCGCGCGCGCAGCTGCAGGATAACGTGGTCGCTGCAAAAAAGCGCAAACGGGAAAAGGAGAAGCTAAGTCGGACATGGCCGTTGCATTTGATGCTGTTGCCTGCGGCAATTGTAACATTTATTTTTGCTTACATGCCAATGGGCGGATTAGTAATGGCGTTTCAGGATTTTAAGCCCTATGATGGCATTTTTGGCTCCAAATTTGTCGGCTTAAAGCATTTTGAATTTATGTTTCAATACCCGGACAGCAAGGAGGTTATCTGGAATACGCTGGTCATTTCCAGCTTGAAAATTGTATTTGGCTTAATTGTGCCGTTCGTGTTTGCGATTCTGCTTAATGAGGTTCGCAAAATGGCATTTAAACGTACGATTCAAACGCTCGTTTATTTGCCGCACTTTATATCTTGGGTAATTCTGGGCGCGATTTTGACTGATATGCTGAGCAGCAAGGGCATCGTGAACTCGACCTTGAACTCGCTTGGGATCCAGTCGATCCCGTGGCTGGCAGATGGCAACTGGTTCCGCTTTACCGTCGTGGTCAGCGATATTTGGCAAAACTTCGGCTTTAATACGATTGTGTTTCTCGCTTCCTTGGCTGGCGTTAATCCAGCGCTTTATGAAGCGGCGGAGGTCGATGGCGCGAATCGCTGGAAGCAGACGCTGCATATTACAGTACCGGCAATGATTCCGATTGCTGTAGTTGTCGGCACATTGTCGCTCGGCAATATATTGAATGGCGGCTTCGATCAAATTTTCAACCTGTACAATACGCTTGTTTATGATAAAGGTGACATCATCGATACATTCGTCTATCGTACCGCCATATTGAACGGGCAGTACAGCTTCGGTACAGCGGTTGGCTTGTTCAAATCAGCGATTGGCTTGGTGCTGATCGTCATTTCCTATCGCATGGCATACAAATTCGCCGGCTACCGAATCTTCTAGAAAAGGATGAGAACGCATGTACTATAAAACAAAAGGCTATAAAACCTTTACCGTATTCAACTACGCATTGCTGACGTTGATTTGCTTGTCCTGCGTGCTGCCGCTCATTCATATTCTGGCGGTCAGCTTTAGTGCAAGCGCGCCGGCGAATTCCAATCTGGTTGGACTGTGGCCAATCGGCTTTAATTTCGAGGCGTATGAGAAGACATTGAATAATCCAAACTTCCACAATGCGCTGCTGGTTGGCTTGCAGCGAACAGTGCTTGGAACCATAATCGGCATGCTGCTGATTACACTGGCTGGCTATGCATTGTCCAAGGATAGCGGCCATTTCAAAAGCCGCCCGATCTATATGTGGTATTTTCTGTTTACGATGCTGTTCAGCGGCGGGATCGTACCGAGCTATATGCTCATTCGCGAGCTTCATTTGATGAATACGATGTGGGCGCTCGTTTTGCCAGTGGCGATCAATGTTTTCAATATGGTGCTGCTTATGAACTTCTTCCGCGCTGTGCCGAAGGAACTGGAGGAAGCGTCGCTTATTGATGGCGCTGGACATTTCCGCACCTTAATCAGCATTTACTTGCCAGTGTCGATGCCGGCGATCGCCACGATCTCGCTGTTTACGATGGTGATGCACTGGAATTCCTGGTTCGACGGCTTGCTGTATATATCGGACTATCGCAAATATCCGCTGTCTACATTTTTACAAACGGTCATTGTGCAGCAGGACTTCAACAAAATCAACCCTGATATCAATGAGCTGAAAAACATTTCGCAGCGCACCGTAAAATCAGCGCAAATTTTTATTGGGACGCTGCCAATTTTGCTCGTTTATCCGTTTTTGCAGCGCTATTTCGTTAAAGGGATTATTCTTGGAGCGGTTAAGGAGTAACAAAGAAAGTGGCATTAATCCAAAAAATGTGGCCTTTCGCAAAAATGTTGGCGCAGTAAGATAAAAGTATAGCAGTTATTGCTATTGAAACAAAATTTTGCTTTTAGGGGGATGTATATGAAAAGATGGCTTTCCATACTGCTCATTATTTCGCTGGCCGGAGTACTTGCTGCTTGCGCAGGCGGCAATAATGGCGGTACAACAAGCAACAGCAATTCCAGCAATACAAGCAACTCTGGCAACAAGCAAAATGAAGGCAGCACTAACACTGCAGAGAGCTCCAACTTCGTAGACGGCAAGTATCAGGAACCGATTACACTTACGACGGTATGGGGCATTAATGAGAACGGCTCCGTGTTCAAGGAAGGCGAGAGCATCGAGGATAATGTTCATACTCGTCTGATTAAGGAACGTCTTGGCATCGACATCAAATATAACTGGGTTGTGACGAATACAAATGATGCCTACAAAACAAAGCTGCGTCTTATGCTTTCTTCCGGTGAAAAAATGCCGGATGTCGTGACCTATCGCGGCGATTTGGAAACGGTTAATATGCTGATTGATTCCGGTCAGTTTATGCCTGTCGATGAATTGGTTGAGAAATATGCGAACGATACTTATAAAGAAGGCTTGGCGCTTGATCCAGCGATCTGGCTGCCGATTACACGCGATGGTCAAAAGATGGCGCTGCCAATTTTGGACTACGCCTACAATGACGACCATGTAATGTGGATTCGCCAGGATTGGCTCGATAAATTGAAGCTGCAAGCACCAACAACGATTGAGGAGCTTGAGGCGGTAATGGATGCATTCGTCAATCAGGATCCTGATGGCAACAACAAAAAGGATACGATTGGCTTGGCAACAGGCTTCAAAAATGGCTACAACACTTGGATGACTGATATCGGCTTTGTGTTCGGCGCTTATGGCACGATGCCTGGTCAATGGAACCTGACGGAAGATGGCAAGCTGGAAAATGGCTCGATTAATCCTAATGCGAAAACTGCGCTAGCCAAACTGAAGGAGTGGATGGAAAAGGGTTATATTTCCGAAGACTCAGCGCTATATGATGAAAACGCTGGCTCCGAGCTGTTCACGAAAGGCGAAGCGGGGATTATTTTCGGCCGCAACTGGCTGCCGGCATGGCCATTCCCGGATCTGCTAGCGAATGTGCCGGATGCAAAATATAAAGCATATCCAATTCCGGCTGGCCCAGACGGCAAAATTGGCTCAGCGGGAGGCAACCCTCCAGTTAACGGCTATATTTTCGTCAACAAGGACAGCAAAAATCCGGAAGCGATTTTGCACTACTATAACTGGTTCTTTGATAATCTGGCCAATCCGCAGCCGGGCAGCGAATTTGAAAACGGCTTTGCAGAAGGCTATGACTATGCACTATTGCCGGATGGCACTGTAACGACAGATGCAGCGGCTCATCCTGATCTGTTCCCGGGCTTGAAGGGGCAAATCGCACCAGCGCTTTACTATACGCTAACGTATGAAGGCGCGCGTATTCCAAGCCTGTATGGAGAAACGCATCTGAAGCTGGCAAATGGAGAAGAGCCAGTAACGCCATACGAGAAAACAGAGTTTAATTCTCGTACGAAGGAAAACATTGAAGCGATGAAGGTAGTCGTCGAGCAAAAGGATATTCGCATGAAAAACTACTACATGGGACCTTTGACAGAGACGATGCAGGATAAAAATGAGCTGCTTAATAAGCTTGTTAATGAAACGTACAGCAAAATCATTTACGGTCAGCAGCCACTTGACAGCTTCGACACGATGGTCGAAAACTGGTTCAAATCTGGCGGCGAGCAAATTACGAATGAAGTTAATGAGTGGTATGAAAATGCCAAGTAGTCATTGGCAGCGTGTACGGAGCGTTTAATCATTTAAGCGTTTACTATCACTTACAGCAGAAAACGACTTGCTTTAAGGAATCAGGCAAGTCGTTTTCTATGCGCTAATAATAAAGCGCTTACTTACAGATTTGGAAGGGAGCTAGGAATAATGAAGCGACAGAGTATAATATGGCTGCTCATATTGACGATACTGCTGCCATCAACGATATACGGAGCTGAGTCAGATAAAGAACGCGAACATTGGGGAGCCACAATTATGAGCGAGTGGCATGCTAAGGGGATGATTAGCGGTTATCCGGATGGCAGTCTGCGGCCGGATGAGCCGATCACGCGCGCGCAATTCGCCCGGTTATTGCATGCAGTATTTCAGTTCAGTACAGCAGAGACAGGTTCAGTATCATTTCAAGATGTGCAGGCCAGTGATTGGTTTTACAACGATGTTGCTGCGGTATTGAAGGCCGGCATAGTGCAGGGCTACCCGGACGGCAGCTTCAAGCCTAATGCTTCGGTCAACCGCCAGGATGCTGCGAAAATGCTGGCAGCGGCCTATAAGCTCGCTGCAGTCGAACGGGAGTCAGGCTTGCTGGCTCAATATTCGGATGGGCATACCGTTAGCGGTTACGCCCGACAGTCACTGGAAAGCTTGCTCGACCAGGGGGCGATAACAGGATTTCCAGATGGCACAATCAAACCTTTGAAAGCGTTAACAAGAGCGGAGGCGGTTACTTTGCTTGATCGATTGAGCGGTCAAATTATTCAAGAAGCAGGCACTTACCGTGGACTGACGATTGAAGGCAACCTCGTGATCAACACGGCTGGCGTCGCGCTCGACCATGTCAAGGTAACGGGCAATGTGTATGTGACAGCCGGCGTGGGGGAAGGCGAGCTGCAGCTCAGCAATGCTGAAATCGCAGGAGTGCTGCATATAAATGGCGGCGGAAGCATCGATCTTAAGCGTGCGAGTGTGCAATCTCTCGCAGTCAATAAGATTGCAGGCAAGGCGCGGGTAGCGATAAGCGATCAATCGCATATTGAGCAGCTTAACGTTGAAAGTGATGCCAGCATTGAGCTGGACAAGGAATCAATAATCGGCACGCTTGCATTCATGCGTGGTGCGGAAGGAAGCGAGCTGAAATCAACGGGCAAAATTGAGCAGCTAGTGAATGAAGCGGGCATTAAGCTGCCAGACCAGCAGGGAGGCGGCGATGGCACTAGCAGTGGTGGCTCGGGTACAACACCTGCTCCAACTGCACCGCCACAGCCGACAAGTCCGCCAGCGCAACAGGAATGGAAGCTTGTTTGGAGCGATGAGTTTGATGGCAGCGGGACGAATTTGGATGAAAACGGAGTCGATCTTGATAAATGGGGCTACCAGTTGGGAACAGGCGCTCAGTATGGCCTTGATGGCTGGGGCAACAATGAGCAGCAATATTATCGCGCTGAAAATATTGCAGTAGAGGATGGACTGCTGAAAATTACCGCCAAGCAAGAGCAGTATGAAGGCAAGCCATACACGTCAGGACGGTTGTTTACCGAACCGACCTTCTCGCAAACATATGGTAAATTTGAAGCCAGAATTAAGCTGCCTGCAGGAGAAGGCTTATGGCCTGCTTTTTGGATGATGCCGCAGGACAGCGATTATGGCACATGGGCTGCCTCTGGCGAAATTGATATTATGGAAGCAAGAGGACGCCTGCTGAATGAGATCGGCGGAGCGCTTCACTATGGCAGAAGCTGGCCTAACAATAAATCGGCGGCAAAAGCGTATCATTTCCCTGAAGGCGAGGACATTACAGATTTCCATATCTACGGCATTGAGTGGGAGCCAGGCGAAATTCGCTGGTATGTAGACGGCAAGCTGTTCCAAACGATTAATAATTGGGATAGCTGGGGCGATGGCCAGCCTGCTAAATACGCATTTCCGGCACCGTTCGATAAGCCGTTCTATATGATTTTGAATTTGGCTGTTGGCGGCAATTATGATGGCGGTCGAACTCCGGCTGCATCCGAGCTGCCGGCAGAAATGCTGGTCGACTATGTACGCGTCTATGATCTGGTCGGACGGCCGTACCGACAGGTAGAGGAGCCAAGCATTGAAGTTGAGCCGATTGCCGAGCCTTATAAGCAGGCGATCAACGGCAGCTATGTCTATGATGCTGGCTATGAGCAGCCAATTACGACCATTACAGAATCGGCACAGCCATTCGATGAGGATTACTGGAACTTTGTATATCTTGATCAGTTTGGCGGTGAGGGCAAGCTAAGTATTGATACGATAGATGGAACACGCTTTGCCAAGGCGGATATTGCGCAAATGGGGCGTGAGGTGCATTCGCTTCAGTTGATTCAGCATGTAACGGTTGGCAAGGGGCGCTGGTATAAGCTGAGCTTTGACGCCAAGTCGCAGGCCAGCCGCAATATGACTGTAAAAATTGGCGGAGGGGAAAGCAGAGGCTGGTCCGTTTATTCGGAAAACTATGAAGTGCCGCTAACCGATTCCGTGCAAAGCTACGACATGATCTTCCAAATGACCGCCGATACCGACAAGCAGGCAAGACTTGAGTTCAATATGGGTCTCAATCAGCATGCAGTATGGATTGGCAATGTGAAGCTGGAGCAAATCGAGGCGCCGGACCCGTACAATGAAGAGGCAGACAAGGAGCCGTTGGCGGATGGCAACCACATTTATAATGGAAGCTTTGATTTGGGATATATCCATCGCTTGACGTATTGGAAGCTGGACACAGCTGGCAATGCGATAGCTCAGCTGTCGGTAAATCCGCAGCAGCGCGAGCTGCATGCAAGCATTATTAACGGCGGGAAGCAAGCTAGCGATCTGGCGCTGCTGCAAAAAGGCGTCAGTCTGGTTGCCGGCAATGACTATGAGCTGACGTTTGCGGCAAGAGCAGATCAGCCGCGTACAATAGAAGCGGCGCTGCTTGGCGGTGATGGCAGTCTGTATGGATCAGCGCAAAGCGTAACGCTGAACGAGCAGATGAAAGGCTATACAGTAAGCTTTACGGTTGATGCTGCTGCGGCAGATTCTGGTCAGCTGGCGTTTTGGCTCGGCGGTGCGGAGGGCAGCATTTATTTGGATGATGTCAAGCTTGTTCGTACCACGAACAACAGTGTGGGCGAGCTGCCGCTTGAGCTGCAATTTCCGCTGAAAAATGGAGATTTCTCCAATGGCTTGAACGGCTGGAGCGAGCATGTACAAGGGCGCTACGATGGCTGGGATCAGCAGACCGGAATTGAGCATGTAAATGGCGAATTGTTATATACGATCGCCAGCACAGGCAACAACCCTTGGGATGTAATGCTGTCTCAAGCTGATTTGCCGCTTAAGAAAAACCAAACCTACGTCATTTCACTTGATGCCAAAGCCTCGCAGGCGCGCGAAATGGAAATCGTCCTGGAAACCGCCAGCTATCAGCGCTTCGTGTCAGAGCGAGTTGCGCTAACGACAGAGTGGCAAAGCTTCAGCTACGAGCTGCCAGTGGATCAGGACGCGCAACTATCGTTCAAGCTGCTGCTCGGCAAGCTGGAGCAGGCGGCTGAAATTGGCGAGCATACCGTGTCGATCGACAATGTGCGAGTAGAGGTGAAGGATGCGCGCAGCAAGGCGTTCCTTGCAGTGAACGGCAGCTTCGATTATGGCATGGAGGGCTGGCATACACATGTGCAGGGCGTGTATGATGGAGACTCGAAAGCGAGCTTCACAGCAGATTCGAAAGCTTTGCATGCTTCGGTTGAGCATGCAGGCGCCAACCCGTGGGATATTGTTTTATTTCAGGATGCAGCAGCATTGCAAAAAGGCAAAACCTATGTCGTTACCTTTGCCGCTCGCGCCAGCACTGCACGTACGATCGATGTAGTCGTGGAAAACAGCGCCTATGTCCGCTCGCTAAACGAACAAGCAAAGCTGACAGAAGAGGTGCAGCAGATCAGCTACGAATTTACAATGGCAAGCGATGAGCAGGCACAGCTTAAATTTTTGTTGGGCAAGCAAGCGGATGATGCGGGGGAGGCTCATCACGTCTATATCGACAATGTGCGATTTGAGCTGAAAGACGCGCGTGCCGCTGCAGGTGAGCTGGCAAGTGAGGAGCACAATTTGGATGCTGCTCAGTAAGCTGGGCGATCTATGTACAGATGGCGATGATTGCAAGGCTGCCTCGCATGAACGGGGAATGATGCGTGCTTATTTGCAAATAAATGATCTGGCAAGCGATTGCTAGGTGTGGGCTGTATCTCCATTGCTCGTTTATGGAGATACAGCCTTTTTGTTAATAGAATCAATTTATTTTTTCAAATGATACGGTACAGTTGTAATAATGATATCTTTGCGGTAAAGCAGGTGCGCCCGAATCATAAGGCTGCTCTGGTTATGAAGCAGGTTGTGCCAGCCCTTTTTTGGAATAAACTGCGGGATGATGACTGTAACCTGATATTTGGATTCGTTTGCCTTGCGCTTCACCATATCTATAAACTTGCTGAGCGGCTGAATGATGCTTCGATAAGGGGAGTGCAATGTAACAAGGCGAATGTCCGGCTTCCATTTACTCCATTTCTCTTCGAACTTGGCTTCATCCTCGCGGTCGAACGGGATATATACTGCGATAATTTGTTTAGCCCCAAGTGACTGAGCATAATTCAGCGACTGCTCCACAACATGGGTGATGCCGGATACTGGCACGATAATGACGTTTCCTTCGATCGGCACGCTTGGTTCGCAAGTTGTAAGCCGCAATTGATCGCCAACTGCCTCGTAATGCTTTTTGATGCGATGGAACAGATAGATGATAAGCGGCAGAAATACGAGCACTGACCACACCTGTGCAAATTTGGTAATGAAAAACATGATTGTGACTGTGAAGCTAATAACCGCTCCCGTTGTGTTGATGGCCAGCTTGGTTGCCCAGCCTGCAGGCTTCTCGCGGATCCACTTCAACATCATGCCTGTCTGTGACAATGTGAACGGAATGAATACTCCTACAGCATACAGCGGAATAAGCTGCTCCGTCTTGCCTTGGAAAACGACGATAAGCACAATTGACAGCAGCCCCAGTATAATGATGCCATTTGAATAGCCGAGTCGATCACCGCGAACGGTAAACATTCTTGGAATGAACTTATCGTTTGCCAGGTTAACAGCAAGCAATGGGAACGCCGAATATCCTGTGTTGGCAGCGAGTATTAAAATAAGTGCTGTTGTTCCTTGCACGAAAAAGTACATAAAGTTCCGCCCGAACGTTTCTTCAGCAATTTGTGAAACGACGGTAGCCTCTTCGAGCGGCTTGATGCCGTAAAAGTATGCGAGCACGACAATGCCAGAAAACAAAACAGCTAGCAACACGCCCATAGCTGACAAGGTTTTGGCAGCATTGTTCGGTGCAGGGCTCTTGAAGTTCGGGATCGCATTTGAAATCGCCTCGACTCCAGTAAGCGCCGAGCTTCCTGATGCAAATGCCTTAAGCAGCAGAAACAAGCTGATCCCGGCGACAGGTGTGCCGAGCGGAGTATGCAGCTCCGGAGCGACTTCACCACTCATAATGCGATATAATCCGGCCCCGATCAAAATCAATAGTGACAGTACGAACAAATAGACCGGGTAAGCCAGAATCGAGGCGGATTCGGTTACGCCTCTTAAATTTAACAGCGTAAGCAGAAGCACGAATACAACCGCTATAGGCACTGTATATTCATGAAGCTCAGGAAAGGCGGACGTAATAGCATCCGTACCGGCCGATACGCTGACAGCTACCGTCAAAATGTAATCGACCAGCAGCGAACCACCTGCAACAAGACCGGGATATACACCAAGATTGTTTTTGGAGACGACATAAGCCCCGCCGCCATGAGGATATGCGAAAATAATTTGCCGATAAGAAAGAATGAGTGCGCACAATAGAATTAACACGCCGATGCCAATAGGGATCGAGTACCAAAATGCTGCTGCACTTACTGTGATTAAGACAAGCAAGATTTGTTCCGGGCCATATGCAACAGATGATAGGGCATCAGAAGAGAGAATCGCGAGTGCCTTCTTTTTATTCAGTTTTTGCTCGCCTAATTCTGTTGACTTCAACGGTCTGCCAATGAGAAGTCGTTTAAAAGCCGCCATAGTTGTTTACACTCCATTCAGGATTGAAAATAATTGCATACTTGCTACTGAAAGCATGTTAATTTTTCATCGGACAGCAAAAAGAAGCCGCAGGAAAGCTGGACCTTCCCGCGGCTTCTTTAAAATAGGCGCGATGAGTTCCTCTTTCGATACGCTTACGAGGTTAGCTGACGGATTCAGGTCTGAAAGTAACCTTACGCCGATTGAGACAATCAGGCGATTCACCCCTGGAATGACGCGCCATTCCGATGGTTCCCCCGTTTCTGCTTTGCAGAATTAAGCGATAAAGGATTATATATTTGTGAGCCTTACATTGATAAATCTTACTCCTCGATAAGCGGACTGTAAACAAACCAGGAAGGATGCATTGCGCGATTTTTGCACAACATGACCACGAAATATCGCTTACAG
The DNA here is from genome assembly GCF_018403185.1 of Paenibacillus montaniterrae. Taxonomy (GTDB): domain Bacteria; phylum Bacillota; class Bacilli; order Paenibacillales; family Paenibacillaceae; genus Pristimantibacillus; species Pristimantibacillus montaniterrae. The sequence continues at coordinate 2,210 of NZ_BOSE01000008.1, read as the reverse complement.
TCATTTCGATCTTGGCCGCGCGCATTATTTCTTTAGCAAGCTCTATTTCTTTACACTTTTAATTCGAGCTGCGTAGATTGGCATAAAAAATCCCCTCTGGTCAACAACGTTTAAGTTCACCTTAGCAGATGTCCTTTTTACGATGTTTGCCCTGAGGGGAGAATTTGATGGTAGAGATAGACTGATCGCTTATATGATGCTTTGCTGTCACTGCTGCCATGATCGTTATAATGTGGCTGCTAACATTAAGCAGCTTTTCGTTTATATGCACGCATTGCAAAAAGATATGCGACAATCAGTATTGCCAAGCACCATGCAAGAGCGATCCATAGATCATGGCCTACCGGTTGGCCTGACAGCAGCGCACGGATAGATTCCACAATCGAGGTTACGGGCTGATTTTCAGCAAAGGCGCGAACGACCCGCGGCATCGATTCGGTTGGCACAAATGCTGAACTAATAAACGGCAGAAAGATCAACGGATAGGAAAACGCGCTTGCACCTTCCACTGATTTGGCGGATAATCCGGCAATTGCCGCTACCCAGGTCAAGGCCAGTGTGAACAGCATGAGAATGCCGGCTACTGCAAGCCATGGCAATACTCCTGCCGAGGAGCGGAAGCCCATAAGCAAGGCAACCAGTATAATGACGACAACTGTAATCGCATTGGATACTAACGAGGTTAGCACATGTCCCCATAGTACAGCGGAACGCGAAATCGGCATAGAGTGGAACCGCTCAATGATGCCTCGCTGCTTATCTAAAAACAGACGGTAAGCCGTGTAAGAAATTCCGCTTGCGATTGCCATCAACAATATGCCGGGCAGCAAGTAATTCACATAATTATCCGTTCCGCTTTGGATTGCTCCGCCAAATACGTAGACGAATAGCAGCATCATCGCAATCGGAGTGATGCAAACTGTAATAATCGTGTCCATGCTGCGGGTAATATGCCGCATCGAACGTCCAAGCATAACGCCCATATCGCTAAAAAAGTGCTTCTTCATCATTTCCATTTATACCGCCTCCTTCTTACTGATGATCGCGAGGAAGATTTCCTCTAACGACGGCTGTTTTTCAACGTACTCCACCTTGGCAGATGGGAATAGCTTTTTCAGTTCCGCAAGCGTGCCGCACGCGATAATTTTGCCCTCGTGCAAAATGGCGATTCGATCGGCCAACTGCTCGGCTTCCTCCAAGTACTGTGTGGTCAGAAGTATCGTTGTGCCACCTTCAGCAAGCTCCTTGACGATTTTCCACACCTCGATGCGAGCCTCGGGATCAAGTCCGGTAGTTGGCTCGTCGAGAAAAATGATCTTCGGATTTCCTACCAGGCTTAAAGCGATGTCGAGCCTGCGTCGCATCCCGCCTGAATACGTAGATGCTCTGCGGTCGGCGGCTTTTGTCAGGCCGAAGCGTTTAATCATGTCGTCTGCAACTTGACGCGGATTTTTAAGATGACGCAGCTTGGCTAGCATAATTAAGTTTTCCCGCCCAGTCAGCATTTCATCCACGGCGGCAAATTGTCCAGTCAGACTGATCGCTTGCCGCACATAATCGGATTGCGTTGCAACATCGAAGCCATTGACGGTTGCGGCTCCGCCATCTTGCTTGAGCAGTGTGGCAAGGATTCTGACAGTCGTTGTTTTGCCTGCGCCGTTGGAGCCGAGCAGGGCAAAAATTTCCCCTCGCTTCACTTCAAAATCGACACCCTTGAGTACTTCCGTGTTCTTAAAAGCTTTTCGCAACCCTTGCACGTTAATCGCTGTTTCCATCCTTTTTCCTCCTAACAGATTCTTGATAAATGTCCATATACGTTTTCGAATCCTTGATTAGATCGTCGCAGAAAGCCGCGACATCTTGGCCTGTCACTTCGAGCACACCTTTCCCCGAAGCGGCGCCTTCTTCGAACAGATCAACAATTCCCGCAAGTATACCAATCCCATCAGACAGTTCAACCGGACCGACCTTATAAAGATATTTCTGAATTTCCTTATAAACGATCTGGTAATCCTGCGGCAGCGCCTTGACACGCGCTACGTGAGCTCGCCATTCTTTCTTGCCCTCGATCATATCCCGTATGTTCATGTTAAGTCTCATTCCTTTCGCTGTGCTCAAGGCACAAAAATACAATGAAAGTTGCACCATCAACCCTACCGTTTGATGATATAATGTACTCGGATAAGCAGATATACTACAGAGCACGGGGA
>NZ_BOSE01000007.1 GCF_018403185.1 Paenibacillus montaniterrae | reverse complement strand
AGGCAAAAGACTTCTTGCTGTGTAATTCTTACACGAACTGTCGGAACGACAGGGTTAGCTTGGTGAATTTCTCTTCGTTAGAAGAGACTACCCAAGAATCTCGTGACTTTAGTCATGAGAGGTTCAAATTTATATTGGAGACAAGGTATTGCAAGTGAAATCTCAACCCGGAATACCCAATCATTTAAATAATTTATTAGAAGAATGAAGAATAACTATTTAACTACATTCAAACTTTTATGATTGTGTGTTCAACTAAGCGAATACTTCGTATAAGACCACATTAATGCATCTTCGCATGCGCTCTTTGATCACTGGTGATGCTTTTTGCTTTTGATAGAGAAGCTGATTCAAGTACCTACCCTGCAAGGTTAAGTTTACGACCCGTTGCGCTTCACTTAAGTCTTTCAAAGGAGATACAAGTATATGTTTTCATTGCAGAATATTGAAGGAGAAGCAAAACCGATAATTGAACAAGCGGCAAATGTATATTACAAACACACTAAAAATCAGCTTATAGGAATTATCATTCATGGTTCAGTAATAACTGGTGACTTTATTCCCGGTTGCAGTGATATAGATATTAAATTGTTAATGAATGTCACTAACCTGGATTTAGGAAAATATTACGATATTCATAAAGAGTTAGCCAAGATTGACGTGACCCCTTTTCGGTATATTCAATGTGATATTATAGGCAAATCACTGCCTAAGAATTATGCAGGTTTTGTAAGTGGAACCTATGAAGTAATATATGGTGAAAATTTTATCCCAGATATGCCACCCGAACAGATAAGAGAGAATTCAATTAAATCAATAAGATCAATTGATGTTTTTCCAAGATTTGCATATGAAAGTTTGTTAGATCACGGTGGGAATCGTTTGTCCCAGAATACTAGATTGATGATTACTAAAATATGGCCTACTTTAAAAAACTGTTTGATAATTGAGGGTAATGACCCTATTCGTGTATGGAGGTTAAGCAAAGTAGAGGCTATTAATGAACTCAGGAACATGGATCTAAAGTCTATGTTTGAGAGATTTCTTAACAGTGTTTATGATTATTACCCAGACGAAAAAGAGGTAGATTGTGCTTTGAATATTTTACGTTTGGGGATGGAAATTTTAGCAAATATAAAAAGATATTGTGAGGGGCTCGAAGAAGGCAGCCACATCTTAAAACACTGAATTAAAGCAACGTCGCATACGCTCCTCGATTACTGTGGCGGTGTGCTTTTGGCAGATAAGTTTATTCATGTGACCCTGCAAGGCTAAGTCTACTATCCGTTGTGCTGCAACCCACTTAAGCCTTTTGTGTTTATTGAAGCAAGTACGTTAGACGATATCTTTCGAAAGCAAAAATCTCTTTGAAGGATGATCATATGCTAAGATTAAAAACCAAACAAGATTTTTTAAATCTATCTTTACTAGGAAAGATTTCAGTATGCATTTTGTTTACTTCATTTATTATGGTCTTCATTCTTTTTATCCCTTACTCATTTAATAAGATAAACGATATAGTTTATAGTTCAATATTTATAATCTGTACGGGAGTTTGTATTATATGTTCATCGATTGCTAGATATGATCAGATATATTTACAGAAAAAATCGAAAAAGAGTTTACGAATATTAATATTAATTTTAGAGATTATTCTAATAACACTAATAATATTCGTGTTTTTAAGTCAAGTTAAAACATAACACAGCCTTCACGCATCGTGGCATACGCTCCTCAGTCACTGGTGATGCTTCGTACAGGAGAATAAAATGAAACCTATAAGAAATTCAGCAAAAGCAATTATTATTGAAAATAATCAATTACTTTTAACAAGAAATCAAGATGAGCAGGGATTTTTCTATCTTTTCCCGGGTGGTGGACAAGAAAAAGGAGAAGAATTAAAGGTAACTGTCGAAAGGGAATGTAATGAAGAATTGGGTTGTGAAGTGGTAGTAGGAGATATTGTTTACATTAGAGAATATATAGGCAAGAATCATGAATTTGCAGAATGGGATTATGATGTGCATCAAGTAGAGTTCTATTTTGAATGTAGAATCAAAGAATCAGTAGAGAAATTTATAGGAACGAATCCAGATAATAATCAAGTAGGTGTCGAGTGGATTGAAATAGATAGCCTAAATAAATTAAGAATTTATCCAAGTAAGTTATCGGAGAAAATAATGAATAGACATCAAAAGGGATGTTACATGGGTGACACAAATTAGAAGGGAAATCATCGATTGTGAGAGATATTTCAAGGGAGCGACGACTTCAGCTAACACTGAATTCGTAACGTAGCATTCGCTCCTTGGTCACTAGTGATGTTGGCAGAGAAGCTGATTCATGTTACAACCTACTGTAGGCTCGTGAATGCAAGAACGTTATCGGGAATTTAGTGATATAGACAGAATATTAAAAGCTTTAGACGAAGAGAATAGACTGATAGAAGCATCTGAAAATTATCCCGAGTGATTCGAAGGAGCCAGCAACACCATCTAACATAATTCATGCATCGGGCTTTCGCCCTCGGTCCAGATGAGGGGGTTCGGAGAGGCATAAATGACCAGACATGTCCGAGTCCGTCGGACTTCGTGTATGTGTAATTGCATTAATAGGTTAAGAAGGTGATTCAGTGGAGGAAAGGAAATATAAAAGTTATTTTTATTACTTCATGTTACTTATAAGTCCTCTCATACTAATAGAGATATTATTATTTTTCATATATCCTATCAGCGGAATAGTAAGAATCATTACTTTTCCTCTGACCGTAATGATCAATGGAATAATCATTTTATTATCATCGAGTGTGGTTTATTATTTGATAAAATATACCCGATTTAGAGTAATGGGGCAAGTTATTATAGGAATAACAATATGTTTGACACTTATCTTTAGATTATGGATTCATCAATACATCTACTGAAAATTATAATCGAGGATATTTAAAATATGGATTAATTATTTGAAAAAGTTAAAAACCGATTCTTTCTGTAGTATATCGATAAGAATACAACAGCAAATAACACAGCATTAACGCATCGCCGCATTCAGTCACTAGCGGTCTTTTGATAGAATGAGAACGCTATGTGAAACCTCCGAAAAATCTAAAAACTTTAAAATCTTAAACCATTAAGGAGAAACTATGAAGAATTCAAATTTATTAATTGCCTGTCTGATACTGGTAATTTGCTTTTTGATCTATCAAGTGTTTGATTTGAAGCAAGAGATAAGATCAGTGGAAAGTTCGCAGCCTCCAGTGGTAGTACCTAATGGGTTTAGCATTTATGGACAAGTCAGTGGGACTAGCAATGAGGATGGTTTCTGGGTATATAAAGATGATGAGAAGAATGTTTATTTTTTTGATTACGATCCAGAAACTAAAGAAATCACAAAGATTCAAAAAAGTATTTATGATCAGTAAAACCGCATCGCGCCCGTCTCTTACAGGACTTAAGGTGGCGGGGCGTCGTTAATACATAGTGTTATGGGAATTACAGGTCTAAGTGGCACAGAACAGTGAAGTTCTATGAGGAGCTTGGATTCAAGATGTGGTATGTACAAATGTACCAGTAGAAAGCTGAATGTATTCAAGATGCCTGTTATTTCTGATCTCGAACGCCAATTAAATGAGTATTACGAAAAAAATAATTGGATTGAAATCGGTATATGATATTCAATCGGAGACGAAAAGTATAAAATCTATGAATCAAGTTGTGAATGATTATTTGATGAAGCGTGGTACTACGTATAACACAGCATTAACGCAACGTTGGATTTAATCCTAGGTTGAAAGAAGAAATATCAGGGAAGAAAGCTCACTAACACAGATACCCACCTAAGATAAGAGCAATCTAAGGTGGGTATCTGTCGTTATTTCAAGAACGTTTGAAGCAATCTCCACAAATCAAAAAAAACGGTGTAAAGAAAGGGAGATCAATATGAACCTACTTATTCGTAAAATAACTGAAAGTGACCCCATTATTATTTCAAATGCTTTTAAAGAACAAGGGTGGGAAAAGCCTGAATTACTATACGAAACATATATTACCGAACAATACAATGGGGAACGAATTACACTGATAGCCGAATTAGATGGTGAATTTGCGGGGTATGTAAATGTTATCTGGAATTCGTATTATCCCGCATTTAGGGAGAAGAAGATTCCCGAAGTGAATGATTTTAATGTCTTGATTAAATACCGTGGACTAGGTATAGGATCTAGGTTGATGGACAAAGCCGAAGAGATAATAAGTGAGAAGTCAGCGATTGCTGGAATTGGAGTCGGGATATTTTCCGATTATGGCGTAGCCCAAGTATTATATGTAAAGCGTGGCTACATTCCAGATGGTAAAGGAATACATAATGGAAAGGATTATGTTAAATACGGCGATAAAGTTCTGATTGATGATGATATTGTACTCTACTTGACAAAGAAATTAAGGGATTAACACGCGGTCTGGATCGACTACATAGACTCGGAGGAGGATTAACGTGTCCAATCATATGATATCTAAAAGCACAGAAGAAGAAAGCAAATATGTTAGAACCAAGCTTATTGAGTTCAATGCAAGTCAACTTCCAGATGATATTAAGAATAGATACGAAGAAATTAATCTCAACATTAAAGATGAAAATAACCAGATCATTGGTGGAGTGCTTAGTGTATTGTGTTGGAATTGGCTCGAGGTTGATATTTTATGGATTGATCAGACTCAAAGGCATCAAGGGCATGGCTCAAAATTGCTAATGGAAATAGAAAGAATCGCTAGGGAGAAAGAATGTACCTTTATTAAGCTTAATACCTTTAGTTTTCAAGCTCCTAATTTTTATAAGAAGCATGGATATCAAGTGATTGCAATTATTGATAATGCTCCAAAAGGACATAAACACTATTATTTAATGAAAGAACTGGTTTAAGGATATCTTGGACTTGGACCGCGTCACGGCCGCCCCCGTTGGTATTAAACCTATCGAGTTCGTGAATAAGGGAACGTTATGAAAGGATTTAAATTGAAAGAGGGTGTAGAATTATTAACTATTCTAATTTTGATTTTTTAAAGGGCAATTTCACTGAACTATTTCTTCTTGCTAAAAACACCGAAAATTTGATCTCAAAAGATCCATTTGCTGCAATGGTTAATATTCAGCAGATAATGAGAACTGTCCTTAATATTATAGTTGGTAATACTGGGATAGTTACAAGTGATCTACATATGGATGGAATTATCCACGCATTATGGAAGAATAAGCTGATAGAGGATAACATGTATGAACTATCAAGGGAAATTGAACTTTTCGACAGTAGAGAAAGTGAGATAATCGTTGATCTGTCTAAGATCGAACAAATTTTTTATAGATTGTATGATTTTACTGTCTGGTTTTATAAAACGTATGTAGATGACACTTTTGTCCCTAGCTCATTTATTAATCCAGTTTTAAAGAAAGCTCTTCCACTGGTTACTCAGCAAGAAACGGAAATAGAAGTACCAGTTCAATTTATAGATATTGATGGACGTGTCCACCAAGGAGAGTGGATTAATAGCCTAAAATCACTCGATAATTATGCGATTAATAATTATGAAAACGGTGAACGGTATGAAGGCCAGATCATTAAGAAAATGAAGCATGGTAAAGGAATTTATACTTGGCTGGATGGTACAGTATATATAGGATATTGGAGTAATGATCTTGAACATGGTTATGGCGAAAAGATATATGCAAATGGAGATGTTTATCGAGGATACTGGAAGTACGGAACTTTTGATGCTCAAGGGACGTATGTCTGGAAAAATGGGCAGTCTTATGAAGGGCAATGGAAAGATGGATTTGAGCATGGATATGGGACTAAAACAACAGCGAGTGGTATAAAAACTCGAGGCTTTTGGAATTATGGTGAGTTTGGACATTTTACTGACCAATTGAATGATATTAGAAAAAAATAGTTCAACCATTTATAATGTATGGATTGGAGGATACTCTCCAATTATTTCGCTTCGAGCAAATGATTATTATGAATAATCTACTAAAGCAAGAGCTCACTGACACAGACGCCCACCTAAGATACGAGCAATCTAAGGTGGGCGTCTGATTTTCTTCTACAAAAAAGAGGAATGGGGGGATTTAATGCCGCTTGACATAAGATGAAAAAGATAAGAAGGAGCTGGAAAAATGTTTTAATGAATGTCGCAGATCAAGATATTAGAAGGTAGAAGAGGGGAGCGAATATGATAAAGACCTATAATATAAAAGTACCACGATCCAATTATTTGCAAATCATATTGTTTGTATTCTTATTAGGAAATACTATACGTCTAGAATTGTTATTAGATAGTAGCGATTCTATCATTCTCAATTTATTAGTGTGGTTGGGGATATCGACAGCTTTATTCGTAATCATCGTAAAACTATACTTACTTGCCCGATTTGGAAAAGAAATAGTAATTACATCAGACAGCATTAAAACGAAAAACAGAGAAGTTCCTATAAAGGATATAGAAAAGATTATAGTAGAAGGGTACTTTACACAAAACATTGGAATTAAAAGAGTCGGAAAAAAATTGGTATCATCGGACTTACATTTTAGGTTTAAGAAGGAGGAAGAAAAACAAGTGGAAGAATGGACAAAGTGGGCAGAGCATAATGGTATTCCAGTTGTTGAAGGAAGGATCATTAAGTGGATATGAAAAAGATGTTTATTAAACTTGGAGGCAAGTCATTATGAGCAAAGGCAGGGTTATACTTCTCGGTCTTGTCATCTCTTTATTAATACCTATTATACATTTAATAACGTTAGAAGCCAGCACATCCTATAAAAACTCAACGCAATCAGGACGTTCCAATATTAGTATAATGAAGCAGCCCGTTCAAGAGGGAGCAGTTGTTGATGTCGAAGATGCAGCTAGATACTCGCAAGGACATCTACACATATTTTATTGGTATTCCTATACAGCTATCGATTTTTTGAGAGATTTTGTAGTGAGTATGCTAGTTTATTGGCTTATTGTAGTTGTCCTTCGAGTATTAAGGCTAAAAATCTTAAAACATAGAAAAATTAGCTGAGGTAAAGGTATTGTTTCATGTTAACGCAAGAGCGAAGTAAGGCTGAAGGTTAAATTATTATTTAACAACTCCTATATTCAAATAAGGCCGGTAGTATTATTATAATAGTATAGTAGAGAGCAAATTGTGTAAATTATAGAATAATATATAAGGAGCAAAATTAATGAAGCAAATTGTTAACTGGGTTAAGGATTATAAATGGTTTTTGGCTATATTCTTACTCGGTGCTGCTATTCGATTATTTTTAATACATATTGTTCCGCCCGGTCTTAATCAAGATGAGGCTTCTATAGGGTATGATGCCTATGCTGTTCTTCATTATGGGATCGATCGCAACGGCTACTACAATCCCATTCATTTTATCGCTTGGGGCAGTGGACAAAATGCGTTATATGCTTATTTATCGATGCCATTCATATATTTGTTTGGCTTAACCCCGTTATCTGTTAGAGCAGTTAGCATTATATTTGGAATTATAGGCTTGCTGGTTTTTTATTTACTATTTACTCGAATCCATCATAACAAGCTATTTGCGCTGCTAGGAATGTTTTTACTAGCGATTAGCCCTTGGCATATTATGATGTCTAGATGGGCGCTAGAATCTAATTTATTTCCCAGCTTAGTACTTATTGGCGTGTTATTGCTGTACACCTCCTTTGAGAAAAATAAATGGTTCCCAGCAGCTTGCTTTGTATTCGCTCTTTCTTTATACGCCTATGGAACGTCTTACTTTTTTGTTCCCGTGTTTTTAATCATTGCGGTTGGTTACGCATTATTCTTTAAACGATTAAAAATCAAACAGCTAATCCTTGGTATAGCCGTATTTATCGTTACGTCTACACCGATACTTTTGTTCGTGCTAATCAATCGACTGAAGCTTGCATCGATTGATCTAGGTCTATTTACAATTCCAAGGCTGACAGGAACTCCAAGATTCGATCAAGTTTCTTCTGTATTTTCTGGCAATATGCTTCAACAGGGAATCGAGAACTTTAAAAAGTTCATCGTTATGTTCTTAAAACAGGATGATGGACTAATATGGAACTCACTTCCACCGTATGGCTTTTTATATATTTTTTGTATCCCATTATTACTTATTGGATTAGGAAAAGCGGTATATTCACTAAAAGACAGAAGATGGAATCATGAATTTGTTATGCTGGCTTGGTTTATATCAGCTATTGCGATGGCATTTATAACCGATGTAAACATTAACCGTATTAACATTATCTATATCCCTTCGATCTATTTCGTTGCAACTGGAGTGTGGGTGCTCAGAAAGAAATTTGCAGCTACTTTTATTCCTATCGTAGCCGCTTTTGCTATTTGTTTCGTAGGCTTTACAAATGATTATTTCACAAAATTTCCTGATAAGGTCAGCTCTGCTTTTTTTGAATCATTAGGAGATGCCCTGCAATATGCAACGAATGAAACAGATGGGAAGATAGCCGTAACGAATACTGTTAATATGCCTTACATATTTGCATTGTTTTATGAAAAAACCGATCCGAAAGTATTTCAAGATACGGTGCAGTACGTAAATCCTGACAGTCCTTTTCAATCTGTATCCTCATTTGGGAGATATTATTTTACGGACGAACGGGAAAATGATCAGCAAATCTCTGCTTTTGTAATACCTAATTCAAAGATTAGTCAGTATCAGGGAGGCGAGTTCAAGCTAGAAACCTTCAAACACTATTCGGTTGCTGTTCGTCATGCAAACAGTGATGAGACTGCTGAATTGAACGCTTCAGAGCTTAATATCATTAAAGACTCAAGTTTCGAGTCCGAGGATGGAGCATGGCACTTTACAGGAAATTCAGGCATAGGCACAAATCGGCCTGTTACTGGTAGCAACTTGGCATATTTAGATATAGGTAATGAAAATATTATAAGTCAGCAGCTTACGGTAGAACAGGAAAGAACGTACACCTTCTCCGCATTTGTCAGTGCAGGTGGAGACGGTGGGAAAATAGGCATTAAAGTGGGCAACACTGTACTTGCAGAAATGAACATTCCATATGAGTACGATTATTTGTCGCTGTCACAAGAAGTTACGCTGAGTGCCAATGAACCTATAGAAGTATATGTTATAGGCGGTAATGGATGGGTTAATGTAGATGATATAAGTTTAACGCTAATGAAATAAACTGAGTGAGATGGCTGGCTCTATAGCTCTACGCAGCGGACTTTGTCACAGATAGCTCACAGTTAGACCAAGTGATCTTACACTTGGTCTTTTTCTTTTGCATGGACATTTGGTTAGTAGAATCATATTTAAATAAAGCAATAACTGGAAGCATATGTTAAAATGAATGCATATAGCGAAAATCAAAAAAATCTGCGTATCTTGCAGTAAATATTAAATTCAATGTCTGGATGAGGTGAATGTATGGAAGTAGAAAAGAAAAGATCAGAGTTTACTCTTGCGAATATTTATTCGTGGAGAAGTTTCTATTTATCTTTAAGTATGTCGATGACTTTTCTTATTTATTTAAGTGTAGCAATACTTGTCGAATCAGACGTTAAATATGTAACTATGATATTTTTAGGTAGTATTTTATTAGTTATATTTATTTTAATGCTAAGCGAATGGAAAAAAGACACGAAAATAATAGTAAACGCAGAGAAGATAATTTATAGATCAGAAGAGTTAAATCCGGCTGAAATTGAAGAAATTATATTTGTTAATTGGATTATCGATATTAAGAGAAAAAAGGGAATTAGATCATGTATCAGAATAGCATTAAAGAACAATGAGGAGTTTGAAACATTTAAGAGCAGAATAATTGAATATGGGAATTATAATAACATAAGGATTAAAAGTGATTCATTTGAAGAAAGTGAGGTGTTCCTGTACCATGATTGAAAAAATCACTTTCCCCGATCCATCAGCACATCCTGATTGGATTACTCCACATAGTTCCGAATGGTATTCATTGCTGAATGATACTTTAGGTGAATATAGATATCCATGGAAGTCTAAATTTAATTTACACCAAAAAGGGGCCATGGCTATATCATGAAGCATCTCGTATCCTAAAGCCAGGAGGAGTGATGATTGGTTTATATCACAGTGGAACGGACGGAGGTTTAAGAAGTTATTTTCCTGGCTTATTTAGTCCGTTGAAAGAAGATCCATATAATCTTGAACAAATAGAAGCAAAACATCAATTTAAGAGAAGTATTGGATTAACTGACTTTAAGATACAAGTAATAGAAGAAATTGAATACTTAGAAACTCCAAAAGATATATTAATTAAAAAATGTTATGGACAGAAAGATTCAGTAAAAACCTTTGTGTGGAAGCATTGTCTAGAGGATGTAGAAAAAATATTTAATAGATACTCTACAGATAAGGGGCTAAAAGTCATCAACTATCATCATCTCGTGATCGCTACCAAATCTTGTTGAGTGACCCGTTACACTCTTCTTTAGCCTGTCGGGTTGTGTAAGTTAGAAAAAATTGAACTACATATAGAAATTAAAGGATGAAGAAGGTGCTTATTTAATGAACTCACAGCTAGAGATTGTGAAAAATAAGATCGGACAAAACGGCTGTTACTGTATGAGGAGTATGAAAAATCATTCAGGTTATTTAAAAAAGCTTAAATGGACTGAAGAAAACTTTGATCAAGGATTAGAATATTTGCAAATCAAAGATGGAAAAAAGACGTTAGGCTTTATAGAATACTCCCCTGGCCAATATTCTTGGAGAGCCATTCATGCAGACAATTATATGGTAATTCACTGTATCTGGGTAGGAACTCCCGGGATGGGGCTTGGTTCTCAGCTCATTCAGTTATGCTTGGAAGCTGCCAGACAACAGAAAATGAAAGGAGTAGCTGTATTAACAAACTCTGATACCGGATGGGCGCCTAGTAAAGAGTTATTTATCAAAAATGGCTTTTCTTTCGTCCAAAGTGGGCCTTATTCATTTGAACTTTATGTTTATTCATTCGAAGATACGTTGCTACCCTATTTTCCTGACAATTGGAGTCAGCGTTTGGCAAGGTTTTCTGAAGGACTGACTATATTAAAAACAAATCAATGTCCGTATTTGGAAGTAGCTACAGAGAATCTTATAAAAGCAGCGAATGTAGCAAATATTCATCCGCACATTATTTATTTTCAAGATCGAACACAGATGATGGAGTTATCACCTACCCCTTACGGCGTATTTAATGTGGTTTATAATGGAAGGTTAATTGCCTATCATCGAATGACAGAGAGGTCTTTTTTGAAAGCTCTTCAAAAAGAATGAGTAAATTTGGATTGTATTAGAAGGATTTTATGGAGGAACACCATGAAGATTATTTCAATTCTCTTTTATAAAAAATTTGATTATGTAGTATTTCCGATTGGATTAATTGCAGGCTTAATAATAATTGTAGATTTATTTTACACAACAAAGATAGATGCTTCTATGCAGTGGAGTCAATTATTTATGGTGTTTTTATATTATTTTGCTACTAGAGGAAGGGCAGAAAGGAATTTTTTGATGCATGGGATTGAACCTATAATAGTCCTTTCGTTTTTCGGATTTTTAGTTGTATTTATGTTCCTTACTAATATGATATTTTTGATGAACTTACTAGTATGAAGGGCGTTCATGGAGGGGGATAACATCGCATTCACGCTGCGGGCCGTTTACGCGTCCCCTGGTCCGCCAGAGGATATTCAAGGATAAAAATTAGGGGATTTTTAGAAGACTTACAATAGGGAGAGCCGCATTGAAAAAAATACTAAGTAAAACAGGCACATCAACAATATGTGTCATCCTGCTTATCGCAATCATTACTACAATAGTGTGTTGGGATGAACTCAGGAGTTTGATAAGGACAGGGAATTATGATAATACGGATCATATGGTAGAAACCATAATGGTCAAATCAGCGACTCCGGGGGTAGCTGTAGTAGTATCTGAGCAGGGCAAGACAGAATATAAGAATTACGGATATGCAGATGTTAATAATGAGAAGAGGATCAATGAAGAGTCATTATTTGAATTGGGATCGACTACAAAGGCATTCACGGCTTTGGCCGTAATTCTATTAGAAAATGAGGGCTACTTATCTCTTTCGAATTATGTTACAGATTATATTCCATCCTTTGAGCCTACATTTAAGGAGAAGAAAGTTAATATTACAATTCATCAGTTGTTAGCTCATACAAGTGGAATTCCACCTTGGAGTATTCGGTTAATTCCTGAAGGTACTACGGATGATATGCTAGAAAAAACGATACAAAATGTATCAGGCATTGCATTAGATGCGCATCCTGGGACAGCGTATAATTATGCTACAGTTAATTATGATATTTTAGCTTTAATTATTGAAAAAGTTACAGGTAAACGTTATCAGGATTACGTGACTGAAAACATACTGGTTCCTTTAGGAATGATGGATAGTTATTTTTCAACAGGTCAGGAAAAGGAATCTGATAAGCTTACCAAAGGATATCGTGTATTTTTTGGAAGAAGCTTAGAATATGATGCTCCTAGATATTATGGGAATATCGCTGCAGGATATTTGGTAACAAATCCAAAAGATCTAGAACGCTGGATTAATGCCCAAATGGGGATAGGCGACATACCAGATCATTTATTGAAAGCGATACAACAATCTCATCAAGTCGACATCCAAACGGCGGGGTACGAAGATGAAAATCAATACTATTCATTCGGATGGAGTATTGATACCAAAAATAGAGTTGTTAGTCATAATGGATCTAATCCTAATTACTCCTCACAGGTTCTTATTGATTTAGAAAAGCAGCAGGCTATATTTGTTCTGGCTAATTTGAATTCAACTGCACCATCGCAAATTGCTAATAACATATATGAGAATATGAATGGAAATGACATGAATAAATTTAATTATGATGACGTGTATCTATTAATTGATTTGGTATTTTCATTCTTAATAATCGTAGCCGTCGTTATCTTATGCGTCCAAGTAATGAAACTCTTTAGGGGACTAAAACTAAATATTAAAGATGAAAAGTCAAGATTCAGAAAAAGGACAGGAAGTATTATCTCACTAATTTTAAGCATTATGCTTTTGGTATTGGTAATGATCTTGCCTTATTTATTAAACAGTAGTTATTTGATGACATGGGTGTGGATGTCATATTCAATATTTATTTGGATGGGTCTTACTTCTATCAATTGTATTTTATCGATAATAATTAATATTAAAAAAATCACATACAATCGTTTGTCTGAATTTTGATTTGCATCTTTAAGGAAAGAATAGGTATATTTCGAAGAAGTCGCTAACATCTGATGTACAGCATTACTGCACACTGAATGAAAAACATAACTTCGGTACGACAAGTTGGCTGTACTGTATCGTTAGGATATAATCAAATAAAGGCGGTCATTCATTATATATGAACATTTCTAATGATGAACCGGATAAATTAATAAGAAGATTGTAGCCGAGTAGGAAACTATCGGATATCGTATGAAATTTTGAATGCTAGAAAATTGTCATCTTTATTTTCAAGATCGGACCTCCTTGCGACGTATATAAATACTATCAAGAGATACCTGACGAATATGTGTAGTCGGGTATTTTTGTTTTTAGAGGTGTTCGCTGGTATTAAAGGAAGATGTTATGAGAAATCGGTGAGATTTGAAA
Organism: Paenibacillus montaniterrae; assembly: GCF_018403185.1. GTDB lineage: Bacteria > Bacillota > Bacilli > Paenibacillales > Paenibacillaceae > Pristimantibacillus > Pristimantibacillus montaniterrae. The sequence goes on along the minus strand of NZ_BOSE01000007.1, from coordinate 325,397 downwards.
GCTGGTGATTAATAGTTGATTAGGTGAATGCTTAAGCAAAATAATACAGGAGTTGACTATATGCTCGTAGTTCACTGGTCCCCAGTAAATAATTCAAAAAACATTTTAAAAAACGGCATTAATAAAAATCAAAATGGTGTGTATTGCTTTCCAATAACAGGTCATTTCTCAATTGATAAATGGTGGATGAAAGCATTAAAGAGGTATAGAAAAGATGGAAAAAAATATAATGGTTTTGTATTCAGATTAAAGGAACAAGATTTACCAGCTTATTTCGGACATTTCATTGGCACTACTACAAAGGATAAATTCGAAAAGCCTATTAAAACGCTTTATGATCTTGGTAAAGAAATACAAAATACAATTATTTGGCGCATTGGTGAAAGTACGCTCCAGAGTACGAGTGAAAGACTGAGAAACGATCTAGATTACATACAACTGGGACGAGAAGAGTTACAGAAAAGACCAAAGCTATATACGGAAACATTAAACGATGCTGCAATTATGGAATATATACTAGAGGATTATCAAATTGTAATAAGTAAATCTATAGAATCAAGCAGGATTATCCGTGTAATTCCACCGACAAGAGAATTTGGAAGAGTTTTATATAAGAACAAGAAAGAAAGATATCTTGAAGAATAGTATCAAGGGCGCAAGTGCATTCGCTCCTTGGTCGTTCGCTGCGCTAACTTAGGCCTTTCGGGTTCGTTGATGTGAAAATATTACAATGAAAAAGTGAAGTGTGAATTGATGATTAACTTAAGGGATTATAACAATCAAGAGGAAATAATAACATTACTAGCTGAATGTATGTATCCAGATGTAGAACGAGTAAAAAGGGAATACGAACGATACAGGAATGATCAAAATAGAATATTGTTAGGAAGAATAGAAGGCAAGAATTTGGTTGGAATTATCGGAGTAATTTGGTTAACCGAGAACGAAGTTGAATTAAAACACATATCAATCAAAGCAAGCAAGAGAAGACAAGGATTAGGGAAAAAACTAATCTATGAATTTATAAAAGAAAATCAAATTAAAAGAATAGAAGTAGAAACAGACAAGAACTCTGTGAACTTCTATAAAAAGATAGGTTTTAAGATAACAAGTCTAGGAGAGAAGTATTCTGGAGTAGAAAGATATAAATGCATAAAGGATTGCTATTGAAAGTGGTTACAAGTAGTAAACACACGTAATGGATTTCGACTTTAATTCCAATAGAATTAGAAAAGACAATGTTAATACAATATCTACCCAATTCTAAGTATGTAATTTATATAACAGTAAGTAAAAGTTAATTCTGAGATGTAGTTGACTTCATATTGACATAATCGAACAAAGAAAAGGACAACAAGTATGAAATTAATTAAAAGAGATTTTGAAAGCATAGATTTCGAGTGGACAGAAAATACTTTTGGTTATTTATCAATACCTGCATTTTTCATAGGAATAGTATTATTTAGTTTCCCAGATATTGTTTACAAAGTATTTTTGGAGTGTCAGTATCGAGTAATGAAACCCAATAGTGAGTTTGAGGATAATATCCCAAAGAAAGAGATACCAGCGATTATAGAAAAGATATTAAAGAGTATAGGAATGATATTGATTTTATTGGGAATCATTTGCTTTTGGTTCTCAAAGGATTTTTATGAATTGATATTTTGAGAAAAGAGTGTTATCGGAATGCCCGAAGGGTGATTGAATATCTTAATTCAAGGTCGGTGAATTTCATGAAAAACATTAAATTTAAGTTCTCTTTAATCTTTATCATTTTAGGTATTTGCATTATTACAATATCTAAGATCGTAGAAGAAATAGTCCCCAAGTTAGGTTTTGCAGCATACCAATCAGCAGCCGCTGGTTCATTTTCTCACGAGGATTATTATGTAAATCTAACACTAAACTATTGGATAGGAGCATTATGTATTCTGAGTGGAATTATTTACTTAATAAAGAGCTCAAATATTGTAGAAAATCAAATCGCAGAGATTAAATTAAGAAATAAGGAATTAGAAGAGAGATTTAAAAATAATCAACAAGAATAAACTAATCAGTGTACCAGAAGAAAATCAATAAAGTATTGAAGTAATTGAGAGGTGATTTAGATTAAGATAAAAAAATTATTGAGGTTTATTACAATAGGTTTAAGTATTAGTTTAATCATAATGCTAGTAACTAAGCCTTCACACGAAAAATTTGAAAAGTGGATTTTACAGGAATACGAAATTAGTTGTGAATTTGATATGAACTTATTCGATGTATGTGATAAGGATGAGAAAAGAATTGATTTTAAATCCTCTCATTTTCGGAACTCAGTATTTCTTGCCTCATATGAAAAAAAATATGAATATGAAAACGGTGAAAAATTGACGATTAGAACGCTTGGTGCAGTAGGTATGCTTTTTAGAATGAATGAAGGATTCTTGTGGGATCTATTGAACAACTAATATTTAAATAAAAACTCTTTATGCGAAGTTTAGTGTTGTAAAGCAGAATGTAAATAGATTGGTAGCTATTGATACCAATGGTCCCAACTGAATAAATATTAATGAATTAGATTCTATGAATGCTTCTCATTAGTACTAAGCGCAGTGAACTACATGAAAAATAGATTTGAATTGAAGCAAATTCATAGAGATTGGAAAATTATCAAGAAACGAATGAAAGCGTGGGTTATTTATGGAAAAAGGTCAAGATGCTGCTGCAATAATTATAATCGATCAATTGAATCGAGTTTTGTTAGTGCATCAAACATATGGAAGAAAAGTATGGTCATTGCCTGGAGGAATGGTAGAAAGTGGAGAGAGTGCGTGGAAAGCAGCAGAGAGGGAGTTAAAAGAAGAGGTCAATATTGTTGTTGAAGACTTGGAATTAGCAGGATTGTATTTTCAACCGCACAGAAATCGATATATTTACACATTCAAAGCATATAAGTATATAGGTGAAATTCAAGTGGATCAAAAGGAAATAGATGAATACGGTTTTTTTGACATTAATTCTTTACCTAAGCCCATAACTAGCTTTACAGCAGAAAGGTTAAAAGATGCGATAGCAAGTACAAAAACAATATTTAAGGAAGAAATTAAAGCAACCTATAAAATCTATGAATAAGGTTTTGGACAAGGGATGATATTCAATGGAACTAATCAATATTGAACCATTAACACGTAATAATTGGGAACAAGCTGTCAAGATATCTCTTGAAGAGAAGCAAATATCTTTAGTTCCTTCCGGTTTTTGAGAGTATAGCTTTCGCATATATAAAACCTTGGGATGAGGCACTTGATCCATATGTTCTAGAAAAAGAAGGGAAGATTTTCGGCTTTTTTTATTTGAGTTACACACCGATGAGTACAGATAATTATTGGATAGGTGGTTTCCAAATAGATAAATCATACCAAGGCAAAGGGAATGGTAAGAGAGCTTTAGGAGCGATAATAGATTTTATCAGGAAAAGGCATCCGAAATGTAGAATAATTTCATTGACTGTGGAAAGAAACAATCTTATAGCCCAGAATTTGTATAAAAGCATGTTTTTTGTTTGTGAGAATATGACTAACCAAGATGGCGAAGTTATCTATAGGCTGAAAATCAGTTGAGTTCGGAGAGCTGGTGAATGCTGAGATACCATGTTAAATCTTCGCAGATCATAAAGGAGAGAGTTTAGTGTCCTTAGTTCATGATAACGAGATCTTATCCTATGAAGTAGATTTATATAATACGAGAATTGTTCTTCATACTTTATATGAAAATAAGAGATTGATTGAATACACTGACGTTACTTTCGAAGGTGTTCTTTGTCATATGTTTGAACACCAACTATCTGGCAGTATCATTCTTACGATAAATGAGTATGAGTTGGATTACTTCTTTAGGAACGAAGAGAATTTAGAACTCCTTAGTAAAACTAAAAATTATGGTTGGCCAATGATTTATGAAGACGCTGTTCAATTAGAACAGAACTTAAAGCAATCACAATACAAATACATAGTTATTATGTCTTCATACGGATTAAATGGATGGATTCTTGCAAAGGAATGGTTATCCGAAATCGCAAAAAGAAAAATAGGGATTTAGTGATGATAAAACCTTGGATATTTGAAACAAATAAAACAGGCTTTGACTTTTGTCGTTCAACATTAATAGAACTAATTTCAAGATTTCCTCTAACTCAATTTGAAGGAATCCATCTGATCAATTCCAGATGGGGACATTTATCATTACTAGATGAAGATGAAATAACTTATCATGAATCGCCAGAATTTTGGGCTAAAGATTTTTATTGGGGTACAGATACATTTTGGTGGAAATCAGAAGACGAAAGAATTTTAATGAATCTTAGTCCCTTGAAACCTAAGAGGGACGATAAAGAGACTATTTATGAACTATGGGAAGTGCCAAGTAAAGAAGAATATATATTCGTAAACCGCGAGGAAATAAACGACTTATTCACGAATCATTTAATTAACAATGTTTTTGAAAAAACATGGTGTACAACTAAGTATAACTATAATGAAGCATTAAGGGATTTATATAAATACAAAGGCTGGATTGAATACAAAGAAATTTGTTAGTAGTTTAATGAAGACACCAACTTTGGATAACAAGCATTAACGCACGTAGAATACACTCCTCGTCACTGGTGATCTTTCGCAGAGAAGCTGATTAAAACAGAACTTACTTATGCATTAATTGAGGTGACGAATAGCGGTATTAACTTGTTCAAAAAAGATGTAGATTTTTTATGGATGTTTGGATATATGATTTCTCTGTTTCCTTACTTTTTTGGTGAATATGAAGAATGGGAACAAAGAGGGAAGAAGATGATTGAGGAAGCTATGACCTTGAAACCTAATGACCCAATAATAGAGATGCTCTACTTGTCTAGTATACCTTTATCTAAATATAAAGATTCATGTAGGTGTTGGAAAGATTTAATAGAGAAGGTTTATTAAATACTAAGAAATTGTAGAAGTAAATACAAGAACGTTATAGGAAATCAACGAAAAATCTGTAATAAAAAATGTATTCAAGGATGTGATTAGATGAATCCGATGTTGTTGCCTGTCCCTTCGGAATTCAATACTGAAAGATTGCTAATACGAGTACCTCGCCCGGGCGACGGAAAGGTAGTTTACGAATCCATTTGTAAATCGATTGAAGAATTGAAACTTTGGCTGCCCTTTGCGCATAATGAACAGTCCGAAGAACAAACTGAGATAAATCTGAGAGAAGCCTATTCTAACTTTCTGACACGCAAAGACATGAGGTTATTAATATTTTTGAAGGAAAGCAATCAATTCATAGGATCATCTGGTCTACATAATCCAAATTGGGACATACCCAAATTTGAAATTGGATATTGGATTGATACAAGGTTCAGCGGCAAAGGATATATGACTGAAGCAGTTAGAGGAATAGCCGAATTTGCTTTTAATGAATTGAGCGCACGTAGAATTGAAATAAGATGCGATACCTTAAATGTAAAGAGCAAATCAATTCCTGAAAGACTTGGATTTACATTGGAAGGCACTTTAAAAAACGATGATTTTTCAGCAGATGGAAAAAGGTTAAGGGATACGCATATATTTGCAAAAATTAGGGAGTAGAGCTTCAAGAAAGGGTGATTGTAATATTAAAATCTTTGCAATGCTGGTAAGAAGCGATTGCTTGAACAATCGCTCCCCTTTACCTTAAGACACTGCTTAAATCATCGAAAAAAAATCTTTATTTCAAACGGAAAAGAATGTTAAATCGCTAATTTTTTTATTTCTTCTAAATTTTCTCGTGAAAATTGATACTTTTCATTACAAAAATGGCATTGTGCTTCAGCCTGTCCATCTGTATCTATTATACTTTGAATTTCTCCGCTTCCGAGACTTACAATAGCGTTAGCGATTCTTTCTCTTGAACATTCACATTGAAATTGAACAGGTGTTGCTTCAAGAATGCTGACATTTTCTTCTGTATTCGGTAGCGGCTGAATAATAAAACCACCAGCCGCTTTAATGGTGTAATCTGGATTTACAAGAACGTCTATGCCAACAAAAGATGGTACTTGTTCTGAATGCAATAGATAAGAGGCAAAATCCTCGCCTATTTCACCTGATACAATAGGCACCTGCCCAATAAAAGGGTGGTTTAAACCAGTATCTTTCGTGACGGAAATGTTCCCGTTTGTGCCCACCGCTGATCTAATATCTGGTGCCCCCTGCTGATTAAGTGGCGCTGGTGCATGCGGATTTGAAACTAAGCCCCTCACGTTGCCCCTGGCATTTGCATCAACTAGAATTGTACCGATAGGACCGCCACCATTAATTTTTATGGTTAGTTTTTGTTCGCCTTTTAGCATGCTGCCGAGTATGACTCCTGCTGTTATAGAACGTCCCAATACAACAGAAGCAACCGATAACATATCATGGCGGCGTCTTGCTTCTTCAATTGTTTCGGTTGTAATAGCGGCATACGCGCGAACTTGTTTATTATGAGAAATTCCTTTTACTAAATAATCGTTCACTCTATTCACCTTTATACATGAATTTATTCTTTTGGTTTCAAGTTGCGGACTCTTTCAGGTGTTACATCATTTCCGAGTGGATCGAGTACAGTCAACCCTGAAATCGTGTTGAGCACTTGCCCGCGAATTTCACGTAAATAATCTTGTTGCAAGACAATTTGCTCAACCATTTCGGCGTTTGTTAATCCAGTTTCGCGCTTTTTTTTCGCCAATTCGTTAATTCGATCTAAGCCTTTAATCATTTATATTTCATTCCTTTACGATTTATTTGCAGGCGCGGAAGTAATCGATTATAAATCGATATCCCGATCTAAAACCTCCTTGTATTGGTTTAGGTGCTTCGTTTGGATTCCTTGATAAGTCAATCGCTAAAGCTTGAGTAAACGGTTTGAATTCACCGGTAATTTCTCGCCACTTATTTACAAGTTTGCGCTGGTCATTGACACCCTGTGAATAAAATAACCAACCATCTGTATGCTCGGCTAACCACTCAATTGTTTGGCCGGAATATCCTGTTCCCAGAATGGGAATGTCGGATAAAGTGGGCTTGGGAATAATGTCTCCTTGCTCCAATTCCATTCTATCAGTCCTCATTTTTGGAAATGACACTTTCCATACTTTTCTCATGACCTCTATAGACTCTCTAAATAATGCTGCACGTTCGGTCCATATAATCGTTCTCCTGCTCTACATTAGTCACATACTGACAATTGTTGCTTTGTTTAGAACCAGAGATCTGCAAGCATCTTCATCGACCGCTTTCTATCTTCAGGATTGTAGGTGTATGTCACAACAATCAGTTCATCGGCCCCACTTCGCTCTGTAAACTCTTCTAATTTTTTACGTACTGTTTCTGGAGAACCTACTGCTTTAATGCTGAACATCGATTCTATAAATGCTCTTTCCTGTTCTGTTCCTATTTCTTCAGGATCCACAGGTGGCTGCAATAATCGCCGTTTTCCAGTTTGCGCATCCAATAAAAATCGCTGTGTTGTGGTCCAAAGTTTCTGTGCTTCCTCATCTGTTGGAGCAACAAGTACGTTTATTCCAGCCATGACATAAGGTTCTTCAATTTGTGCTGTTGGAGCTGTCGATTTGAAGGCCGAACGATAGAGGTCAATCTTCTCTCTATAATTGTCCGGTGTGAAGTGTGTGGCAATGGAATAAGGCAATCCCAGTTGACCAGCAATCGAGGCGCCGCTTGTGCTTGAACTTAAGATCCATATTGGTATATTCGTGCCTGTCCCTACATTTGAGGTTACAGGGACACTATGGGCCACCCCATCCTCACTGAACCAGCCCATCAGATCAAAAATTGAATTGGCAAAAGATTGCGGATCACTGCCGGAACGAGTTAAGAGCTGAGCCGTCTGCGCATCGGTGCCTGGAGCCCGACCAAGGCCCAGATCAATTCGGTCAGGAAACAATTGGGCAAGTGTACCAAAACTCTCAGCTACCTGCAGTGGAGCATGGTTAGGCAGCATAATACCACCAGAACCAACACGAATTCTTTCCGTCATCTTTGCAGCCAGTCCAATCAGGTTGGAAGTTGCCATGGATGCCAAACTGCTCGTGTTATGATGCTCTGCAAACCAGAGTCTCTTAAAACCTAGCTTATCTAACAGTTGCGCAGTTTCTAAAGATTGTTCTATTGCTTCTTTAATCGTTTGCCCTTCTGATATACTGACTAAATCAAGCACGTTCAAGGGTATATGTTTTGTCATTTTGTTCACCTCTATATTAATTAGCATGCTAATTATGTTTTTGAAAAAAGATGTTTAGTCGTGGGATTTAGAAATATTTTCATGAATTTGTTGCATGAGACGACGGAGCAACAAGCGCTCCTCAGGCAAGATACCTTCCAACATTTTTTCTTGCTGAATTTTCCAAACTTCCTGAATCGGTTTCTGTAACGCCTTACCTTCAGGTGTTAAATAAACCCTGCTCACTCTCCCATCTTCGCTATCACCCTTGCGATAAACTAAACCGTATTCTTCAAGCTTTTTTATCATATTTGTCGTAGTGGGAGGTTCGCAACCCATGCGCTTACTTAACTCTAACTGTGTAATGCCTTCTTCCATCCAAAGTTGGCGAAGTGCATGATCTTGGCCTACATGAAGGTTATATTGGCGCAAATATTCAGAGTAGTTACGTCGTGTTCGAGCGCATATTTTATCAAGAAGCATTCGGATTTCATCCTCGATCATCACTCGTTCTCCTTTATCAAATTAATTAGCACCCTAATTATATGCTGTTCCTTTATCTAGGTCAAGCTATTGTATTTAATCATATTTTTAGCTCTGAACGCTCCGACGATTGAATCAGGATCAGTTGCACAATTGGTAAAGACGAAGTTTCAATGGCGAAAGGTTTTTAGCCTTGCAGTCGAGAATAAATGATTAAAGCAATTCGTCGAAGCCCAAGATGCTTTGCCGTTGCTCGAAAAGGTTCAAAATCCGTGATACAAAAATGCCGTCAGGGGGATACGAATGAATGATCAAAAGCTTTTAGAGTTTTATTTAAGCATGCGCGAGCCGGAATCATATCAATGGAACATCTCTCCTAGAAGCCTATATTTGGAATTGGAAACAAGAGATTTTTTTGCAAGACATTTTGAAGTATTCGACGGAATGAATGTTATTAATATTGGAATTGGTGTTGGAGAGTGGGATGATTATTTAGGCTATATCTTGAACGGATTAGGTCGACTTACGAGCATAGATATTGACCAAGAGATTTGCAACATATTTAGATATAGGCAGAGAAGGGAAGGTCATCCGAATTCCTCAAATATAATTTGTGAGGACTTCTTAACCTGCAAGCTTCAAAAAATGGATTATGATTTGGTAACAATGATCGGATCTGCCCTTCAAGAGATAGGGGCTTATCGTGAAGTATTTGAAAAAATATCTTATATCTTAAAACCTAATGGTCATTTAATGTATATGGATTTTGATAAATACAATAATAAAGACAAACTACAAGCAATATTACATGAGGTGCGTTTGGAAGTAGTAGAAATGGAAGAATTCAATCGGTTTTCGAATTCGGGATTCTATTGTATGAAAATAAGGAGAATAGACAGGAATTAACGATAACCCCCCAAGAGGCGGCATCCGTCGTATCATTTAATTAAGCTCTATTTTTACAACTGTAGCGCTACGTTTCACTTAGGCCAAAAGGAGTATTTATGAAAAGTTTAATTCAGCGATTAATCTTGGTTTTGATAGTAATTATTGGATTGTTTTTGTTTTGGGATTCGTATCGATCAACTACTATCGAAGTAGTATTTGTTGAAAAAATAAGCAAGAATGAAATGAGCGTGATTAATTTAAGTGGTCGAGAAAGAACGATTGTTGTCCCGTTAGATCTAACAGATATTATTGAAGTGAATAAACGATACACAGTATCCTATGACAAAAGAATTTTAGACAACTTTAAATTAAGAAAGATATATGCAAATAGTGAGTAGGACAACCGCAACAGGCAGGTTCGTTAAAAAGAAAACGTAAGCTGAAGACTAAAGGAGGTACTAAAAAATGAAAGCTTTATCAACCTTCTTTAAAGCAAGGATCAATTCATATAAAGCATTTCCTGTTTATAGCTTGATTGGATATTGTTTAGTGATCATAACTTTATTAATCAATATAGCATTTCGAATAGTATCAGATATAGGGCTTAAAATTATATTATCCACTTTCAGTTCGCTGTTTTTAATTTTGACTACAATTTGGTTAGTAATGGGAGTAATTGAATTGCTAACTTTAATCAAAACAGCTTTAAGTTTAAAGAAAAAACTAAGTAGGGATGAAATAGAGAACGATGTATATCGTAACAGATTTAGAAGACTAAAGAAGTTTTTAATAATAAATATAGGTTATATCGTGTTAATACTATTACAGATAGTGTATGTTATATTTAATTGGGAAAAATTAAATATTTAACATTCGATATAATTATTCAATACCTCGAACACCTCAGATCAAATCCTGAATTGTTATTATCCCAACCGTTTATCAATCGTCCGTCCCTTACATATAGCCAGGTAACTAATGAAACAACGGTTCTTAATCTCATGATTGCAATGGTTAGAGAAATCCATTATCACACCGGGCAAATAATATATGCAGCAAAGATTAGAAAAGGACAACTTGTATGGAATTATGATTAGTTTAAAAATTTATTACAGTGAGAGGAAACAGCATGTTCTTTTTACAAATGTCGGGCTTTCCCGGATCAGGAAAATCAACGCTGGCGAAACTTATATCTAAAGCAACGAATGCAATTATAGTCGATCATGATATCTCTAAAACAGCTATTTTAGAAGCATTAGAAGATCAAAACCTAAGTATGTATACCTTAGGTAAAACTTCATATCATATTGATTGGTCATTAATCGAATTTTACTTAAGTCAAGGGTATAGTGTAATTTTTGACGCGCCCTGTTTATATGAAGAAATGATTGAAAAAGGTCAGCAATTGAGTGCAAAGTATAAGGCCCAATACAAATATGTAGAATGTTACGTCGATAATTATGAATTGATTCAAAATAGCTTAATGACACGAGAAAGAAAAATTAGCCAAATACAAAATACAACATACGAAGCATTTAGAAATGGAATTCAACAGAGTAAGAAGCCTGAAAAATATGAATATTTGATGGTCGATAGTTCTAAACCAATTGAAACATATTTAAATAGCGTAATCGAATACATTAATCTAGCGTAGCAAGAATATGACTCATGCTCCAACCCATTTCGACTAAGATAGGAGCTATCTAGTTTAAAATGAAAAACGGAGAGAAAACAACGATGGATCTGAAGAAATATTTAGAAGAACATTTTGAAAATCTAACGTTAAAACCGCCTCTATTTTATAGCTGGGACATATCGATCAGATTTGAACTTGGAAATCCCCTACTATTTGGGATTAACAAAGAGCATTATATGGAACAGGTTTATTATCGAGCGCTCGAATTGTTTAGAGCGCTTCATAAAGTAGAAGATGAAGTCCTGCTAGTTACTCATGCTTACTTTGCTGATAGACCTAATAACAAAGTGAAGAAGTTAAACCTATATAAAAAATATATTAATAAGAAAAAGTCGATTAGATTTTTGAAACTAGAAATACTTCCAGATTGTGAACCGGACGAGATGCCGGATCCAAGGAGTAATATGTATAGATACTGGACCCGATGTAGGGTTGGGGACTTAAATTATATTCAATTAATCAAAGCTATTTGTAACCATGATGTTGGAATTAAGCCAATGATCTACCATAGGGTGTATTTTATCAATATAAACAATAAAACAATATTTCATATTTATGATGATCGAGGTTGCGATGTCATCGCATCGTCTAGAGAAGAATTAATGAGGATTTTTGAAGCGTTTAATGGTTGGATTTTAGATTATGATCGAGATAGAATTAACAGAGTATTTTTGGGATAAGGGTGAAGCACTTGAAGAAGCCACTTGAGAAGTATGATTTTGTTCTTCAATCTAAAGATAAAAAGTCGAATATAATTTTTTTCCTTCATAGATGTTGAATTAGAACGATTGAAATCCATTAACTATCTTGTAATTATAAAGGACGATCAGTTAGCAGGGCAAGTCGATATTTGGATTGAACGAAATGAATTTGCTCGTTTTGTTGAAAAGTTATTAAATGCTGAAAATAGCGAAATTGAGAACATAAGTTTAAGCGCAATTAGTGCAGAAGAGTTAAAAGTAATTTTTATCAATCAAAGAATAGGAGGTTACGAAATTGCCTATTCGATTAAGAAAATGAGGTATTTACAAAATCGATTGATTGAAACCACACTAAAAGGATTTTTTGAATACGACATTGAGTTTTTAAACCAGTCAAAAGAGAAATTAAAAGATATTCATAAACTTTTATCATAAGCATTCGGAAGCAATTCATGGTCTCTTTGCAGGTACTCGAGAGAATTGAAGAACAATTAGTGATTTGAATTGCAAGGATGAGTTCGGGGAATGAACAAAGGAATTATTGAGTTGATGGACAGAACTTCAAGTGCAGGAAAAACTAGTATCTCTATTGAATTGTTAGATTAGATCGTACTTACTGTTTCATAGCAGGTGTATCTGTAGATTTCAGAAGGATAGGTGATGATTGTGAAGCTTAAATACTTAATGATTGCCCTGATATTATGTTTAACAATGATTGTCTTGACGGGATGCGTACCTGGTGATGGCACAAATAATGCGCAAAACCCTGCGGGATTTTTATGGGGGATTTGGCACGGCTGGGTAGCTCCGATCTCATTAATTATTGGCGTTTTCAATGAAAACATTAGATTATATGAAACCTATAACTCTGGTTGGTGGTATGATCTAGGTTTTTATATTGCTGTAATAAGTGGTTTTGGAGGAATATCATTTTTTCGTCGCAAGAAAGGAAACAGAGACTAGGTATCAAACTCATTGTCGCATGCGATCCTTAGTCACTGATAGAGATGTTGGCAATAATGCTGTTTCATCAGTGGAATTTTTCTAATCCAATGACTGATAATAAAACTAAGTAAAAATACGAACGAGAAAACCAGTAAAAGCGCAACGACCAAAGATGCCCGACCTCAAAAACTCCCCTACCCATATAATGTGGCGACAGCGGATATCTGCTGATACAATAGAATTACTTCGGCATTTTGCATAAATAGATCAATAACGACAATTAGTGAAATGGAATTATGCAAAATGCTCACTTGAATACAGTGAGGTGAGCATCTTATGATAAAGGAAAAGTATACATTAACGGCAACGCCCAAGTGGCTTGGCTATGCGCTGCAATCGCTTGTGTTTATGTCCGGACAACAAAAGGAGCACTGTGCCAGTAACGAAATTGCTGAAAATGTCTGCAGCGAGGCTACCTTAACACGCCGTGTTCTTTCCCGCTTGGTTAAGGCGGGGATCGTCGATGCAAGAGAAGGGAGGGATGGCGGCTATGCACTTAGCCGCAAGCCAGAAGATATTTCGTTTGCCGATGTATACCGGGCAATTCAGATGGTAGAGCCCTTATATACAGGCTTGCTGGACACAACAAAAGACGGCCCTTTTGCCCAGGAAACGAGAGCAATGTTTACCGACGTCATTAATGAATCGGAGCGGCAACTGATTCAAGTGTTGGAAAGGTATACGATAGCAGATTTGATTCTTAAAATCAATCAGGAAAATAATGACTAAGAACATAGAAATTTTCTAAATGTGATTGACAAAATCACAGTATTGGCATATACTGTGATTTATGTAGTCACATTTTTAGTTAAACTGTGATTTTTAAAATCATAGTTTAGAAAGGAGGGATTTATTTTGCAAGAGGAGCAACCCTTTTCTATCCGCACGATTATAGCCCCTTTGCTTGCAGTAGTTGTCGGAATGATTATGGTCATTCTGGACAGTACGATCGTGAATGTAGCTTTTCCCAAATTTCAGCAGGAATTTGATAGCCCATTGTCTGTTGTGCAGTGGACGTTTACGGCGTATACCTTAGCGTTGTCAGCCGTCATTCCACTTGCCGGCTGGATGATGGACAAATTCGGCGCCAAACGCATTTTCCTTGCGACCATTGTGTTCTTTACGCTTGGATCGATACTTTGTGCTATGGCTCAAACTATTGAGCAACTGATCGTGTTCCGAATTCTACAGGGACTGGGTGGCGGTATGGTCACACCAATTGGTATGGCGATAATTTACCGACTGGCGCCTCCTCACAAGATCGGAGCTGTGATGGGCGTACTCGGGATTCCTATCCTGATTGCTCCTGCGTTTGGTCCCGTGCTGTCCGGCTGGCTGATTGACCATGTTTCTTGGCAGTGGATATTTCTCATTAATCTGCCCATCGGACTCATAGCTATCGCGATCGGCTGGAAACACCTGCCGGACTTGTCACGTAACCATGTGTCAAAGCTGGACATTCTCGGTGTGATCCTTGCTCCTATTGCTTTCTCAATGCTGGCCTTTGGTGTCGGAGAAGGAGCCTCGGACTTGAAATCTCCACTCACTGTAATTGCCCTTTTCCTTGGGGTAATCGCATTATTCGGGCTAATTGTAACGGAACTGAGACAGGAACAACCTCTACTCGAATTGCGTGTGTTTAAATCTCCGGATTTTACAAAAGGTATTTTGCTTCTATGGCTTGTGCAAATTGCCTTGTTTGGCGTCATGATTTTGTTTCCCGTATATTTGCAGGTTGTTCGGGGTTATTCTCCGTTGGACACGGGTTTAATCATGCTTGCTCAAGCCGTCGGCTCCATGCTCTTCACACCGATAGGGGGCCGGTTGTTCGACAAGGTAGGGGCTCGTCCGCTGGCACTCATCGGTCTAACAGCTGTCTCGGTCGCATTATTCTGGCTATCCCGGATATCCCCGTATTCCGAGTTAATTATGCTATTGCTTCCCTTGTTTGTCATTGGAAGTGGGATGGGGCTAATTATGATGTCGTTAAATACGCATGTTCTTAATTCCGCGCCGCGGGATCTTGTTGGTAGGGTGACCTCTTTAACTGCGGCTGCTCAGCATATCGTAACATCGCTAGCGGTAGCGGGACTAACCGGATTCCTTGCTTTTCGAACGAATGAATTAAATATGAGTGTGGAATGGGAGGGCATGGCTGCGGCCTATAGCGATGCATTTCTGCTAACGTCTATACTGACTGCCGCAGGTATCGCGCTTAGTCTGACGCTGCGCAAGCCGCGGCTTGTGCTTGATCCACCAGAAGCAAGTATCGAATCAAAAATTAACTAGTTCGGGAAAGGGGTTATTTGTTATGCAGACAGCAACACAACAACAACAAAACATCTCACCAACATTGAGAAGAACCTTGCTAAAGGGCTCTGTGGTGGGCGTGATTTCTGCGATTGCAGCCAATTTGTTGGCATGGGCGATTATGTCGAGCAATGATTATGATTTTGTCATGTTAAACGGCGTTTCTATTACTTTATCAGCCTTTTTTGTCAATGTAATTGGGGCATTTATATTCCGCATTATGCAGAACCGGAGTTCACGAGCAGTCATTTATTATGCGATTCTTAGCTTAATTATGGCTGTACTCATGTCGCTTAATACATCCGCCAACCCGATGGAACCGAACATTGAATCCGTCGCCAATCCGCTGCACTATGCAGTAGCGATTTTGTCACTGGTGTTAATTCCGTTCTTAATGAATCGCAAGTGACGGACCTGGACTAAAAATCAAAAATCTCCTGATGTTGGGTAAGGTGTAAACGAGCGCGTTACCCGACAAAAAGGAGACATATCGTATGCATAAGCTACATACGGGTCAAGCGTATCCAGAATGACAGTAACAAGCTTAAGATTCAAGATACAGAACTATTGTTCTTCATCTGAAATGCTTATTAGAAGACCAGTTGAAAAGAACCGTTCTACCTGTCGCGGTAGAATGGTACTTTTGATTTTTTTGGACTATTTTTCGAACTAATTGTAAAGGAACGTTTATTTCATGTGACGCAAGATATTGGTTTTCGGTCTATCGACCGATATTAATTCAATCGCACGACGCTGGGAGCATTCCCCTTGCTTTGTTATATTTAGCATAACAGCCTGTTGCAGAGGATTTATGGTTACTCCAACCAAGCTCGAATTCATTTTAGGAGGGAGTAGAAAGAAGTATGCATTGGATAAGACAAATTGATCATATGATGTTTTTCTGGTGCAACCAGCGACTGAGTGGTCGGGTCCTGGACCGATTGTTCGGATGGATCACTCACTTGGGAGGTGCGTTGTTTACTATTATTTGCGCAGTATCTTTGGCATGGTTTGCCGAAGGGGAACTCAGCAGAATCGGGCTGCAAAGCTTAATTGCCTTGGTCGTTAGCCATATCGCTGTTGTCCTGATCAAGAGAAAGGTGCGCAGAGATCGGCCTTTTCGCAAGATGGAACGGGTTAAGGTAGGCAAATTCCCATTGAAGGATTACTCCTTTCCATCCGGTCATACAACCGCAATTTTTGCCCTTGTTACACCTTTAATGTTCGTCTCTTCGCCAGTAATGATATTTATTTTAATTGGACTGGCCTTGTTAGTAGCCGTATCCCGAGTTTATTGGGGCTATCACTATCCGATCGATTGTATGGCAGGAGGAATGGTCGGATTCCTGACGGCGATGCTGGTTATTTGGTGCATGCAAAATTAAACGTTGTGAGGGAAGTAATTGTTATGGATCGTGTGAAGCGGGAAAAACTACTGATTCTATCAGGCTCATTCGGGGATGGCCATATGCAGGCAGCCAAGGCGATTTTGGAAGCATCAGCGCTATACAAACCGGGAATAGAGGTGAAAGTGGTCGACTTTATGGAGTTGGTCCATCCCCGTATGTATGCGCTTGAACGGCATTGCTTTCTGCAATGGATGAAGCATTTTCCTTCCTCGTACGGCTATTTGTATCAGAAGACACGTACGGACAGCATGCTAACATTTTTTCTGAAGCATATTCGCGCGACCAGCCAGCAGCGTCTGCTCATACTTTTGCAGGAGGAACAGCCGACGATGGTTGTCAGCACGTTCCCGCCGGCGTCAGCCGCAATGTCGTTGCTTAAGGAAAAAGGGAAGACGGATCTGCCGACGACAGCGATAATTACCGATCATTCCGATCACAGCTATTGGATACAGCCGTCTACGGATTTATATCTGGTTGGCTCCGAAGGTGTGTGTGCTGCTCTGCAGAGAAAAGGCATTGCTCGTCACAAAATCGCTGTAACGGGCATCTCTGTCCGCTTGTCCGCTCCTGACAGCTTTGTCGTGACTGGTGATGGGCGGAGGCAGCGGAATTTTTCAGTACAAGAGGGAGAATGTTAATGGATCTGATCGGTGTAGTTGAACGATTATTTCACGAATATGGATACCTGGTCCTGCTAATTGGTTTGCCGCTGGATTTCATCGCTCTCCCCATTCCTCCGGGCAATAGTACCTTGACTTATACCGGTTTCTTAGCCTCTAAAGATGTGCTTCACGGGCTATCAGCAATTATAGCAGCTTTGGCGGGATCGATTATAGGGATTACCATCACATACATGATTGGCTACAAGGTCGGTATGCCAGTGATAGAACGTTACGGCCGCTGGCTTTTCCTCAAGCCGGAGATTGTTGAGAAGACGCGTTACTACTATGACAAATACGGGAATCGACTATTGCTGCTCAGCTTTTTCATTCCTGGTGTACGACAATTTATCGGCTATTTTATAGGAATTATCCGTGTACCTTATCAGAAAGTGCTCCCATATGCCTATATCGGGGCGGCTTTATGGATTATAGCATTTTTTTCAATCGGCTATTTCTTTGGCGAGAATTGGAAATATATATTTAATATCGCCGAGCAATACTTGAAGTACTTTTTTATTGGAGTTGCTGTTCTCGTAGGGGGATGGTTGCTGGTTCAGGCTCAAAGAGCGAAAGGTAGTCGCTCTAACAGGGAAGATAAGGAACATTGAGAACGCTTGTACGCAGATGTAAATAAAGGTAAAATATAACTGATTAAGAAGGGACTGCCCATCCATGCTAATTGTACTGACCAAGTTTTCCTGGAACTTGGTCTTTATTACATATTTCAGGTTAGCGAATACTAGAATGCTATCGAACATCCAAATTTATATAAGAAATTGCTGTGAACTTGTTCGTTAATGCAAGACCGCTAATCGTAGGGTCAGCAGCCAACAAATCAATTTTAGATTTTATTATTCTGGGTTGCTCGTAATTCCTATTCGTATTACGGATTGGTTTCATGGAGGGGAATAGACGTAGGTGTTGTCTCCACGTGAACCCGACTATACCACCTATAGGCGATTCCACTACGAAGGCATGTGAAAGGTTATCATCATTGTTAGCAGAACTTGTCAAAGAGTATCCAGCTGGAAGTAATATTGTGAGCATTACTCATAGAGGATTTTTATGGGGTATTTGGCATGGCTGGGTGGCTCCGATTTCATTAATTATTGGTGTTTTCAATGAAAACATTAGATTATATGAAACATATAACTCTGGTTGGTGGTATGATCTGGGTTTTTATATTGCTGTAATAAGTGGTTTTGGAGGAATATCATTTTTTCGTCGCAAGAAAAATAGCAGAGACTAACATATAAGAATTCAGGAGACAATTATGGAAACTCGTATCTACAAGGAATAAATAGACTATGGAAGTGAGGGTGATTCGTTTGAAAGAAAAAGAAAAAGGAGATAGAAAAATTGGACCAGCAGCTTCACAGTTCAGCAAAGTAAATACTGAAGAGATGAACCCTTTAGAATACTATTGCGGAGTCGCCTAACCACAACAAGAAAGGAAACTTTAATGCCTAAATTTATGACATTGATGTTATTGCTGATGGTTACAGTTTTCTTAACAAGCTGTAAGCAAGATAATAAAGCTATGTTACTTGGAGTTTGGGAATCAGATCAAGTAAGTCAAATAGTTGGAAGTGATGAAGAGTTAGGACAATATAATTACTTGGAAGTAACAGAGACTAATATTCATGCTAAAACATTTAATTACGTTTCAGTAGAAGGTGGAAGTTCACAAAGGAACTTTAGTGAGGAAGAAAAAAATATAAATTATCAATGGATAACGGAAAAACAAATCCTGCTGCAAGACTCATTATTCGAGATTGAATTAAAGAAAGATCAAATGGTATTAAAAAGCAAAAATATTGAAATACACTATTATAAAAAAAGATAGATGATTGGTGAGTTGATAGTATTTCGGTAGAAGATGGTACAATAGGGAAGACAATTGAATCTGGGTGGTCATGGTTTCCCTTTGAAAGGAGGTGAGGCCATGGAAGCAAAGGATGTGTTAACGATTATCAAGAGAAAGTAAAAACCCACCCTAAGGTTGCAGTTCAGTTGCAGCCAGAGGTGGGTTTTTGGTCTTTTTTAACTAAGAAGGGAGCTCCCATCTAAGCCAATTGTTAAGCTGAGTGTTTGCCGCACTCGGTTTCTGTACAAGTATGATAACATAACTGGAAAAAGAAGTGAACCAGAAATTCCAGTAATAGAGCAAACTTCGCGAAAGGAAGTGTCAACATGTTATTAAGCCATGAACCAATTGTAAGATCCGAAATGCTTATTAAAAGACCAGTCGAAGAAGTATTTGAAGCCTTTATAGATCCAGAGATTACAACAAAATTTTGGTTTACTAAAAGTAGTGATCGTTTAGAAGTTGGAAAACGAATTCTTTGGGAATGGGAGATGTATGGCGTTTCAGATGAAATCTATGTAAAAGATATCGAGAAAAACAAACGGATTCTTGTTGAATCGTCGGATGGGACTAATATTAAATGGCTCTTTTCCCCAAGAATTCATAATGAGACTTTTGTCTCCATTGAAAACTACGGATTCGCAGGAAATACTGAGGAGGTCTTAAACCAATGTATTAACTCAATGGGAGGATATACGATAGTACTGTGTGGACTAAAAGCTTTCTTAGAGCATAAAATCGTCCTTAATCTAGTCTTGGATAAAGCTCCTGATGCTCATGTAAACAAATAGTAATAAGGTTGCTGAAGACTTGGAATTAGCAGGATTGAATTTTCAACCACACACTAGTATAAGACCACCAATATAAGGGAGAAAAACGTGAGAATTTTCGAAATATTATTAACTTTTTTGACTTTTGTTATGCTGTTTCAGCAAACTATGCCGAGAAAGCTCGCTGCTTCGGCTGGATTTGCGAGCATTGCTGTATTAGCGGGACAGCTTTTTTTTGAGGGGTATAGGTGGCAAATGGTTTTGATTTATCTGATCTCCATCCCCCTTGCCTTTATCACGATCATCAGAAAAAGGCTTCCTAACAGGAGATGGAGGCCGTTGAAATATGGTTTGTATGTTCTAACATTTACTATACTGGCGTTCTCCGTCTTCCTATCTGTATATCTACCGGTTTTCAATTTGCCTAAGCCTGACGGCGCTTATTCGGTCGGAACGAAAACGTTTCATTTGACCGACCGCGGCAGAGAAGAATCGCTGACAAACAATCCGCACGATAAAAGAGAACTGATGATCCAAGTATGGTACCCGGCACAAGATTTGAATGGACAGAAACAGGCACCTCTCTTTCCCGAAGACGCAAGCACATTTCACGAATATATTGAGAGGTTCGCAGATGGATTTGGCCTTCCCGCGTTTGCATTGGACTATTGGCGCTACATCAAAACCAACTCATACGAAAACGCCACGATTTCATCAGCTGAAGCCCGATATCCAGTCGTCATAGTCAGCCACGGCTTTGGAACAAGTCGGCTGCTGCACGCTTCCCAAGCCGAGCATTTGGCAAGCCATGGATTTGTAACAGTTGCGATTGATCATACTTACAGCACAACGGCCACGGCTTTTCCCGACGGACGGGTGACAGGCCTAACAACTGAGCAATATTTGAACGGAGCTTCCGAAAACATCGACAAGCTCGGGAACATTTGGACGCAGGATGCTGACTTTGTCATCGACCAGTTGAATCAGCTAAATCGTGATGCCTTTGAGAGAAAACTGGATATGGACAACATCGGGATGATGGGTCATTCGTTTGGCGGTGCCACGGCATTTAACACCGCATATTCAAATCACAGAATTAAAGCTGGAATCAACATGGATGGCTCACTATACAATGTCAACGACAAGCAGGCGATTTCAAAGCCGTTTCTATTCATGGAATCGAGTAGCTTTATAGACCTCAAAAACAAGGCGCTTAGCGGAAATATTTCTGAAGAAGAAATCAAAAATTCAGGTTTAACGAAAGAAGAATTCAACAAGATGATTGAGGAACGAAAACGGGAGTACAAAATCATAGACCAAGCATCAATGGTGTATATTGAAGGTACGGAGCATTATAATTTTACCGATTTGCAGCTCTATTCAAAGCTTTTGAAGCTGCTCGGCATGACGGGCGACATTGACGGTAAAAGAAGCGCGAATATCGTGAACCAGTACGTTTTGGATTTTTTCAACAAGCACTTAAAAGAAACCAGTGATGGCACCTCTTTACATCATGAATGAAAGAATAAATTGAAAAGCAAGGAGGCTACTGGATTGCAATACGAAATCATTTTATTTGATGCTGATGATACATTATTTGATTATGTCAAAGCAGAAATATATGCTCTTACAAATACATTTGAAGAATTTGGGGTTTTTATTATGCCAAGCCAGTTAGAAAGCTATAGAAAAATTAATCAACTGCTTTGGGATGAGTATGAAAAAGGAGCGATTAATCTAGGCCAGCTAAGAACGGAAAGGTTTAGAAGACTCTTTATAGAATACAATTTAAATTTAGATTCATCGATATTCAGTGAAAAGGACCTAGGAATCCTTTAAGATTGAAAAGCTATAAAAGGAGAAAAATATGAATCTTTATGCTATAAAGTTTGGTGAATCATCCCTGTTTGCAAAGTATATTTATCGTGATATAAAAAGCGACGAGAAAATGCAAATCTCATGGTCTTATTATTTGGCTCAATACAATAATAAAACCATTTTATTTGATGTTGGTTTTCGAGATCAAATTATCGCTGAAAAGTGGGGCATAACCTTGATAAATATAGAAGATGAAATAAACCATCTAACTAACTTGAATCAGATTGATGTTATATTTATCACTCATAGCCACTTTGACCATATAGACAATTTAGATTTATTCAGAGATTCATTGATAATTATCTCTTATGATGAATATATGAACGTAATAAATAATGGAAAACCGTCTACCCGAGAAAGACTGCTTAAAGAAAATGTGATAACAGTTAAAAATGAGTTTTTGTTTGATAATAAATTTAAGTTCAAAGTTATTGGTGGTCATTCAATCGGTTCGTCAGTAATTTATTTTGAAGAGAATGATAAAAGTTATGTAATTACTGGAGACGAATGTTATAACTGTAGCAATTTAATTGGGAATAGACCTATTGGAGTTTACTCAAATACAGAAAAAAATGAATCTTTTATTTCTGATGCTCTTCAGAATGAGTATATTCCATTACCCTGTCATGATTTAAATCTTTTTAATAAATATAAGAAAATTTCAAGTAATATTGTTCAAATCATTTAGTATGTAAATCCAAAGGAGGAAATGAACAATTATGAATAAACAACTGGAGGCATCATTTGAAATTGAAGTTGTTAACAGAGAATATAAGCTTGTAGGAATGTCTATTACTGGGAATTTTCCGGAGTCATTCCCTGAAGTCGCTGTTACTGTTCAAAGAGAGTTTTGGGAAAGAAGAAAAGAAATAAAAAACTCAAAGGATTACGAAACTCTATTCAGTCCTGGAATGTGTAATGGTATTCTTGCTACTTATTTTGCGTGTGTAGAGGTTACAGAAGTCGACAATGTTCCTGAAGGAATGATTGCTTTTACACTGCCAGACACAGAGTATGTAAAAGTATCATGTACAAATAAAACAATAGGTGAAGGTTACAATAAGCTTTTTGATTGGATGAAACAAAATAGATATGAACATAAATTTTATGGTGCTTGCCAAATCGAGATCTTTTATATAAATGATGAAGTAGATGAGGAGCCTGTCGAAATACTAATTCCAATATGCAAATTGAATGATTAAAGTAAGGAATATTCGAAACGAAGAAGGATAATATGGAACCCACAATTTATAAATTTCCATCAATGAATATCCTTGGAGTTGGGAGTATAGGAACTATAGTAAGTCCTAGTGATGTTTGGCCGATTTTATTTTCTAAAATTGAAGAAATTCCTTACAGAAAGCATCCTGTTAAGACATTAGGTATCATAAAGAGAAATGAACAAGGTTACTTAGCTGGAGTGGAGGTTGAGCAAATTATAGATATACCAGAAGGAATGTACTCCTATGAAATACCAGCAGGCAATTATATAGGAATGACACATAGAGGACCTTTAAATAAGATAAATATTAATCATTTGGATTGCTGTTCAAGTTTATATAATAGATTGGTTTTCTACCATTCATTTAATTTACATTATACTAGGTTTATTCATACAGATAGTAACCCTATTGCCAAATGTTCAAGAGAAATATAGGCAGCGTTTATAAAACAAAAAAACAACCAGCATTTTTATGCAAATGGAGGAGAACGATGATTGTTAAACGGATTGTGACTAACTTTTATTCAAACAATATTTCAGAAGCTAAATACTTTTATGAGGAAGTTTTAGGACTTGAGCTATTGATGGATCTGGGGTGGATTGCCACTTATGGAGCTGACCAAGAAATGAGAGTACAAATTAGTTTTGCTTCGCAAGGGGGTTCTGAAACTCCTGTACCTGATATATCAATTGAAGTGGACGATGTCGAGGCTGCTTATGAAAGAATAAAGAATGCTGGATTTCAGATAGAATATGGCCCTGTAAATGAGCCTTGGGGTGTTAGACGTTTCTTTGTACGTGATCCATTTGGAAAACTAGTTAATATTCTTGCTCATTTGTAAGATATCTAAATGTTGAAGCCAGTTGTAATTGCTATAAAGGAGCGATGAATGATGAACAATAAAGAAAGATTTTCAGACCGAGTCGATTCGTATTTGAAGTATCGTCCAAGCTATCCTGAAGAAGCTATTGATTATTTGTACGATCATGTCGGTTTGCGTTCGAACAGTAGAATTGCAGACATAGGTGCTGGTACAGGCATATTTTCAAAGCTAATTCTGGAACGCAGAAGCTATGTGATTGCAGTCGAGCCAAATGAAGCAATGCGAGCAGCCTCAGAGCAGATGCTAAACAAAAACTCGAATTTTCAGGCTATATCAGGTTCCGCTGAATCAACTGGATTACCTGATCAGTCGGTTGAATTTATCGTCTGCGCACAAGCATTTCATTGGTTTGATCGCTCAGGAGCACAAGCTGAGTTTCGTAGAATTTTACAGCCTGGTGGGAAAGTAATATTAATATGGAATACCCGTCTAACAAATGGTACTCCTTTCCGTGAAGAATATGATGATCTCCTTCATACGTACGGAACCGACTACAAAAAAGTAAACCACAAAAATGTATCGCAAACGATGCTTCAATCTTTCTTCAAGGAAGTCACCATGCATGAAGAAAGATTCAGAATTAGTCAAGAATTTGATTTTGAGAGCTTGAGAGGCCGCTTGCTATCATCTTCCTATAGCCCTGTACCTGGACATCCACACTACATTCCGATGATGAAGGAATTACGAAATTTGTTTGATAGAACTAATAAGGATGGTATTGTTCATTTCGATTATGAAACGGAGATATTTTGGGGAGAGGTATAGCAGTCAAAACAATAAAGGCTATCGTCGAGAGGCTTCTCGATGTATAATAATGGAACAAAGCTCAGACAACAAACGCCCAAGCCTAGATATGAGCTATCTAAGGCATGGGCGTTTTGTCAATATAAAAGCATCAATTAAAGATTTAAGAGAATTAAAAGATATTGTTGAGAGGAAGTTTTCCATGAAAATTGAAGAGATCTATCAAAACTTAGAAGCGACAAGAGACGAATTAATAAGAGCTCTTGATGGTTTGAGCAAAGAACAGTTGAACAGACAGATAGCCTCATCCAGCTGGAGCATCTGTCAAGTATGTCAACACCTGGCAAAGACTGAAGAGCTATATGTCGTAGCGATTATGCGAGGGCTAAAGAGTAAAGAAGATTCATTACTAGAGAAAAAATCATTAGACTTTCTACTTGATAGAAGTAAAAGGTTAACTGCTCCTGACATCGTTAAACCAACTGATGAAATTTTAGAATATGAAGAAATTATTGAAAGGCTAAGCCATTCAAGAGAGAAGCTATATAAACTATTAAACTCGGTAGAAGACCCATCAGTGCTGAGTAAAAGACAGTTCACACATCCTGTATTTAAAGAGATGTTATTAATTGAATGGGTCAAATCAGTGTACTTGCATGAACAAAGGCATACTAAACAAATTCATGAAATTAAAGCTGGATTTTAAGAGGGAAGTGGTACAAAGAAATAATTTTGATGCGATTGTTAAGTGATCATGAATTATGGGGGAAAGACAATGAGAGCAACTCAGGATATTCTTGAAATTTGGCGGAAGTTCAATGACTTTCCAATGGAAACAATAACGAAGGGATGGTACAGCCAGATTTCTTTGGGTGATAAGCAAAGAAGCGTTGAGCTAATGAAGCAACATAGAGAGCAGTATGGGACATCAGGAAATTGCTTCGACCTATCCATTTGGTTGATTGATGAGTTTAGAAAGAATAAGCTGAATTGCTACGCTATATTTACGCCGCATTCACATGTGGCTGTAGTAGTTATAAATGAGGAAGGAAATAAGTACTTATGTGATCTTGGAGATCAATGGATAGAACCTATACTTATCGACCGACAACATGAAGCATATACTGAACAATTTCTGGACGGGTTCTTTCCAGGCACCCAAATTAGGTTGAAGGTTCTGTTAGACCATCTTGTTGTAACCTACAAAAGACCAAATGGGAAGCATAGTAAACAAAGATTTGATCTGACTCCGATTTCTGATAATGAGCTATTAGCAGCAGGAGAGAAAACTCAAAGGAAGTTAAGTACTCCATTAGTTGAGAAACGATTATTTTTAGAGAATCAAGTGGCCCATTGGGAATTTGATAACTACAAAAGTTTTACTAGCTATCAAACTGGTAGAGAAAAAGAAGTTCAACTTGACAGTATTGAGGAATGGGCTAATCGAATAAGTAGAATGAGTGGAATAAATGAAGAAGTCGTATTGAAGTCATTGCAGGTTTATTTGGAGAAGGAGGGAAAACATGTCAACTAATAGTTCAGTACCCACGCTCTATTATGATGGACAGTTTATCGATGTACTATGGGACAATTTTGGAAATTGTGTGAAGTGGTTTGAACAATACTTTGGCTGGAAGGTGAAAATGCAAGAAGACTGGAAGGTAGATCCTAGATGTCTGGAAGGGAAAATGACGCAAATGGATTTCGGCACGTGGTTGATTACATATCTTACAAATTCAAAGCTGCCGCATCATTTTGTTGATAGGGGAACCGTTGAATCGAATATTCGTTTGTGCTTTCGAACGCGAAATCTAGAAAGCATGCACAACACGCTTTCGCTGGATGGCATTAGGGTATCTCCAATATATGATGGGCCTAAAACCAGATACGTTGATATTTGGGCTACATCAGAGGGCATTAGATTGACATTGCAAGAGGATTTAGCGGTTCCTATTAATGAGTTATTACCTTCATGGATTAGAGTTGGAGTAAACAATCTTGAGGATTCTGTCAAATGGTATGAACAATATATGGGGATGAAAGTCGTTGAGCAGGATAAAAACAACCATTTCGTCATCATGTCGTTAAAATTAAATCATTCAGAAGCGGATTCGCTATGGGTAATCGAACAGAGGCCTGAAGGAACATTTTCAGGAAAGGTAAATGATCAAGTTCAACCATCATGCTGGATCAAGGAAAGAGAGGACTTTTTTAGATATCACCAATATTTGATTAGCAGCAGTATAGACACCTCTGAAATTGGAGGATTTTTAACTAGAGGAATGGTTAGTTTTCATTTTTACGACCCGGATGGAAATCGCTTTAATGTAAGCAGTATGTAGTCAGAGCTATTAAATAAAAGATGAGGGTGAGCCGCGTGCCAATGTCAGAATATTATAAGAACATGCGAAGCAAGGTTGGTTCAGAATTACTATTTATGCCTTCAGTTGCGGCAATTGTGAGAAATGAAAATAACGAGATACTATTTATTCGCAAGAGCAATGAAACAATCTGGGGCTTACCTGCGGGAGCTATAGAAATTGGTGAAACGCCGGCACAGGCCATAAGAAGAGAAGTGTATGAAGAAACGGGACTGACTGTCAATCCAGAAAGAATCATTGGGGTATTTGGAGGAGACAAATATAAGTATGAATACAGTAATGGGCATAAAGTTGAGTATCTCGTTATTATGTTTGAATGTTCAATAATAGAGGGTATTCTTTATGCGCTAGATGGCGAAGCAGAAGAGTTAAGGTTCTATAAACAAGACGAAATTCCAGAAATCGCAATTCCTTACCCGAAAGAAATATTTGATAGAGAACTCAATAAAGAAAAAACCTTATTTGAATAAAACTTCAGGGAATTGTTTTTACGGTAGATGAGGACACATTTCCGTTGGAAACCAGGAGGAACATTTATGCAAACTATTCTAGTCATCGGTGCCTCGGGTGTGCTTGGCCAATTAGTATGTAGAGAAATAATGAGGAAACCCGAAGAGGCTCACGTTATAGTGAGTGATTACAAAGTTGACCGTGGAAGAAAAATTGCGGAATTGATTCCAGGTGCTGAGTTCCGGCAAGCTGATGCACGTAAAAAAGAGTCGATTCGTGCGGCATTGGTTGGAGTGGCTGCCGTAATCATTGTGGCGAAGCAGGAAAAACCGATCGTTCAACAAGTATGTATTGAGTGTGGTGTTGCTTGTGTAGATGTTACGACCGAAGCAGCCTTTGTAAATAAATTACGAGAACTGGATTCGCCCAACACAGCCTCTATCGTTATGGCAGGATTTATTCCTGGATTATCTGGTTTGATGGTGAAAGAAGCAACGGAAACGATGGAGGAGCCTGAAGAAGTAAATGTGGCATTGCTCCAGAGTACAAATGCGCAGGCAGGTGCAACAGGTGTTTCTGACATGCTGCATATTGTGGCTGAAAACGTAGAAGGCAAAGCAGGCTTCAAAGAAATGCGACAGATCACATTTGGCTCTTCCGGATTTGAGAAAAAGGTTCGGAAAATCGAACATGCGGAACGAAAATGTATTGCTGAGGCGATGAACCTGCACAAGCTACATTATTGGACGGCATGGGATGAAGAATTATTTAATAAAAAGATCAGTTTATTAAAAAAGCTCGGGTTGTTACGGTGGCTTGCTAATCGAAAGGGACTTATTAAAAAAATCGTGACTCATAATCCAAACCATGACGAAAAAGCTTATTTGACTGTGGAAGCAAGCGGCAGTATAGATGGGCGCTCTCAAGTAAAGTCATGGAGAGTCAGCGTAGTGTCAGACTATGAAACGACTGCTATGGTGGCGGTAGCTTTAGCGAAGCTCGTATTGAAAAACGACATT
Organism: Paenibacillus montaniterrae; assembly: GCF_018403185.1. Lineage (GTDB taxonomy): Bacteria > Bacillota > Bacilli > Paenibacillales > Paenibacillaceae > Pristimantibacillus > Pristimantibacillus montaniterrae. The sequence goes on along the minus strand of NZ_BOSE01000007.1, from coordinate 296,805 downwards.
AAAGGTATTCACTATCCCTTTGAAATAACAAATTTGAATGAAGTGATAAAAACGATTCAATCCGAGCATATTGAGTTAAAATCTTAGTAGAGCATACTTATTATTGGATTGAAGGAGTTTGAGACTGAACAGGCAGCACAATCATTTGATAGAGGAGGAAACGAATATGCGAGAGCATGCGGAAATTAAGGTGGGGGAAGGACTGGAGCAGATTACAGGTGTAACCTGCATTTACGTACCAGTCCATGATGTTTACGAGTCTATTAAATGGTATCAAAAGAATTTAGGATTTCAGCCCGCAGACAACGAACGTGTTGGGCCTGGGATGGTAACGGCTGTTTTGAATTTTCCCGATCAGAATGGAGATTTGCCTACGCCTGGCTTAAGGCAAGCTGTACCCGCTTTATTCCTTCACAAATCGGACAAAGAAGGCGGACGATTGCGCTTTTCATGGACAGAGGATGGTGGCAAACCTCATGCAATAGCGTGCTTCATTACTCCACGGATTGAAGAGCTGCTGGAGCGGTTCCAGGAAAATGGAGTGAACATATTGGGAGAAAGAATGACAAGCGGACCCAACATAACGTTCGCAGATCCAGACGGGAACATATGGGAGGTATGGCAGCCATAATTGGTTGGCAGGCCAGGACAACGCTTGATAATCATTGCTTTGACCATTTAAGAAAGGAGTCAAAAGAAGAGACGGATGGATCAGCTAATTCAATATTGGAGAATTTATAAAGATTTAATTCCAATGGTGATTGTTGGGTTTTTGATTGTTGTTCTGGTATTTAGTATAATTTTGTTTTTTAGAGTCAAGAAAAAGCAAACAGATAGTTTCAAAAGAACGGCCTTGGATTTTTTAATTAGTCTTAATGTGATTAGCATTTGTTTTATTACTCTTTATCCAACTGGAATAAAAGAAAATCATTTCATGGATTTCAGTTTTTCTATCAATAGTATGAAAACACAAGGAATAGAGAGTATAATAAATGTTTTGTTGTTTTTACCACTAGCTTATTGTTGCAGCTTTAGAATAAAGTCTAAAAATAAATATTACATCATTTTATGTTTAGCTATATTTTCAATATTAATTGAAGCTTTCCAATACGTTTTACCGATCGGCAGAATTGCAACATTAAACGATATTGTTTTGAATTCAGTAGGTGCAGCTATCGGAGTAATAATAGCTAAGCTGTATACGATGGTAATAAACAAACAGCATGACGACATTAGATCAAGATAATCGAAGCGTTGAATTGATGCGTGTCCTGAATAAGATCGAACAGCTTCGTATTCAGCGACAGCAGCAAACAGCTTCAATCCAAACTACAAAGCGTGGATAAATATGGGGATATTCATAGGGAATCCTGAATGCTTCTCTCAATGGTATCCTTTTGCTACTGGGGAAGTGGATCTCAAACTTGGTGGTAAGATTGCTTTCGATGATGGTGAAGGAACAACATATGAAGGCACTATAACAGTATTACAAGCACCCCATAATCTATATAATGTAAGGGAGAATGTGTATGAAGAGAGTTGACGTAGCCTACTCATTAATAATGGATGAAACAAGCTCCAAAGTCCTGGCAGTAAAGAATCAGGGCAATTCGACTTGGTCACTCCCTGGTGGCGCGGTTGAGAGAGAGGAAACATTAGAGCAAGCAGCAGTAAGAGAAGCAAAAGAAGAGACAGGACTTGATGTAAAGGTCTTTGGAATTGTTGCAATCAATGAATGTATCTTTGAGCAGGAGCAGGAGCATGCTATATTTTTTACGTTTAGATCTGAGATAGTTGGAGGAACTATAGAAATAAAAAGACCTGATGAAATTACTGAGATTGCTTGGCTCGAGCTTGACGAAGCTGATAAGCTGATGCCGTATTACAAGCATGGAATAAAAAGTCTAATAGGAGGAAATGAGATACCGTATTACGATCAGGGTAGAAGATAACTCAAGTTAATGTGTCTCGTCGAGGGTTTATGAGGAATATAAGGAGTTTATTATTGTTAATATGTTTTTTTGTATTAACTGGCTGCAACACGAATAAAGCAGTTGAGGACGGCTTAGTGTTAGGTCCAATTCAATTTAGCTTAGGTGGAGAATTGGATGAAACACGTGTTTCTTATACAATTAACCTTAAGAATAACACGAATCGAGAAATAAATGTACTGACAGTTCAACCCATTTTAACAAATGAATTAAACAAACGAGTAAGCAAAGATGGATTAACGAATGAAGCGAATAAGAAGATACAAGCAAATTCAACTGAAGATATATCGGGCTCGTTTTATTTAGATACTCGAGGGTTAAGCAAACAAGAAATTGCAGCATTGAATTTTAAATTGGACAGATTCAGAATTACTACAGAACAGGATGTAGCAAGAGATTAGTGTGTTTGAATATCCTGATGAAATAATAAAAAGCTGCCAGAGTTAAATGGGTATTACGAGTAATTCTTATTTCACTAATGATGCATGGTTGAGGAGTGAAGTCCAATGAACGAACAAAGCAGACAAAATAAAAGTGCCTGGGAGTATCGAGCTTACGAATTTTGGACTAAAAGAGATGGATCTCCAAGTGAAAAAGCTAAACTGATATTAGAAAATCCGTTGGCCTTTCTCAAGAAGCATAAACACTATTTTAAGCATGTTGAAGGGAAAAGGATCGCCAATCTCTGTGGATCAAATGGGAGAAAGGCGGTACCTTTAGCTTTGCTGGGAGCAGAAGTAACCGTGTTCGATATTTCTGAGGAAAATAAAAAGTACGCCATAGAGCTTGCTGCTGAAGCAAATACTTCAATAGAATATGTTGTCACAGATATTTATGACATCGATCGAAAGAGATATGGGGGGAGCTTTGATCTTCTTTATTTAGAAGGCGGGATTCTTCACTATTTCGCTGATCTTGAACTGTTCATGCGCATTCTACACGATTTGTTGAAGGATGGCGGGAAAATGATTTTAAGTGATTTTCATCCTTTAAGTAAAGTTATTAACTCCCAGGGAAAAGTAAATTATTTTGATACGGGGCTTAAAAGTGGAGATGTTGCCTACAAAGGGTTCTTTAGCGAGGAGGAACAACTGAATTTCCCTGACACCTCAATTCGATTATATACGTTAAGCGACATTATAAATTCAGTCATAGCAGCTGGCTTTAGCTTGCAGAAGTTCGACGAGCATCGTGGGTGGAACAATGAAAATATTCCATGGGAATTTACAATATTAGCTGGAAAGTAAAGCGCAAGACTTCTTCTCAATGAGAGAAGTCTTGACTTTAATATAAGACAATTGTAGAATATAAAAGTAGACAAATGTAGAAAATGGAGGTGAGGAATTGGGCGGCGCATTTAAAAAACTTCCTGATGCTGAGTTTGAAATTATGAGAGTGATTTGGGATAGCACTTCTCCAATTACGACCAGCCTGATTATGGAACGGTTAGGTAAAGAGAAAGAATGGAAAGCACAAACGATCATTACCTTGATGTCGCGCTTGGTGGATCGCGGATTTCTCCGAACGGAGAAAAAAAGCAAGGAGCGTACTTATTTCCCTTTGATCAGTAAGGATGATTATTTGAAGCTTGAAACAGGCGATTTTATGGATCGATTCCACAGTAATTCTATAACGAGTTTGGTAGCGACGCTTTATAACGGCAACAAATTAAAGGAAAAGGACCTCGATGAACTGGAACAATGGCTAAAAGAGATGAGGGATTGACATGACGTCTTTTATTATGCTCCTGCTTGCATGTTCAGTTTCCATGTCTATCGTCTCCTTAATTTGGATGGGAGTGCTGCCTGTTTTAGCCAAACGCTACAAGGCGAAGTGGTTATACAGGATCTGTCTGCTGCTCATCGTTGGATGGATGATTCCATTTCGCCCCGTTATCGATTTTTCATTTATTTCTGTGCAAATTCCTGAACGCCTTGTTTTCCCTGTGCCAATTGATCAGCAGCTGGCAAATAATGCGGCGGTGGTGCTGCAAGCAACAGGGGAAACTGCAAGAGAGACTGCGGCAGGAGCTGCTTCCGTCTCCTTGTGGTGGGTAATTTCAGTTATATGGATGATGGGCTTGTTCATTTATATCGTGATACATGGGCTGCGGCACAGGCGCTTAACCAACATGATACGCCGTTGGGGTGAACCTGTTACCGATGCAAACGTGTTAGGAATAGCGGAGCAGCTTAAGCAGCAGCTAAATATACAGAAGCCAATAAGCTTGAAGATATGCTCAGGCATTACGAGTCCAATGTTAATGGGATTGAGAAAGCCGGTCATTGTACTGCCGTCATTTGACATTCCGGAGGATGAGCTGGCACTAATTCTAAAGCATGAATTCGTTCATTTTCTCCGTCACGATCTTTGGTACAAGGCAATCGTTATGGTGGCTGCGGCATTGCATTGGTTTAATCCGGCTATGCATCTTATGTCCAGAACGACGGCTGAGCAGTGTGAAATTTCCTGTGATGCGCAGGTTTTGCGTGCTGCTGATTTCCGCCAAAGAAAGCTGTATGGCGAGGCCATTATTGGCATGATGCGCAAACAAAAGACGCCTGGAACGGCAGTCTCGACTTATTTTTATGGAGGGAGGAAAGGCATGAAAGCACGTATTTTTTCCATTATGGATACTAGAAAAAAGAAGGCAGGAGCTTTCTTGTTTGGTATTGTTCTAATCGCGATCATTGGGGCGGGTGCTGTATTTGCTGCTAATTCGATTACAGCTACCGAAAATAATGAAGCATTGGACAAGCAGGTCGTCGAAGAGATCAACGGTCCGCTTAGCGTCAAACAAGAGATTCCTGTGGCATATGATGCGTTGCAGGTTAATGAGTTCGTGGCAATAGGCGGTCCTTATACGATTCAGGAGGGCGACATTATTCAATATAATTTGCAAGGAGAAGGGGACGGACACTTAAATGTTCATTTTCGAAAAACAGCAGATCCGAACGATAACGAAGGTTATTTGGGGCATTCTGGGCTGGCGGGCAACCATGTTAAAAACGCGGGCTCGCATAAGGTAAGTGCTAAATTGGCTGGAACCTACTATTTATGGATTGGAAATTTTGACGGCAAGTCTTTGGATAAGGGGAATAGCAGCGGAGTATTGGAAAACATTACAGGAACCGTTAGCATTGCAGTAGATGAAGGGGACAAGCATAAACAGTCCAATAAACAAGCTTCGGAGCCCTTAGCAGCCCCAGAAGTAGTAGGGGTCATCACCACATCGGATGGACAGAACCTGTCCGTCACGATAAATGGAAAAGGTTACAACAATTTTGCTAAGCTGCCATTTAATAAAGGCGAGACCTTCACGATGTGGATTACCAGCAAGGAGGAAAGAGAACTTGAAATAGGACTTCTATCCATTTCAACGGAACAAGAATATGGTGAAGTGATCAAAACAGGAACGGGTGAAGTGAGCATTACGATTCCAGAAGACGGAGATTACCGTGTCTACATTCACAATCATGACTCGCGTTCAGCTGATTTTGAACTTCAGCTCAGTCAGGCAATTGAAGGACCTATTGTATAGCTAGTCACATTGTTGAACTCCAAGCTCGTTTCTTGGAGTTTTTTGTTGTCTTTAGCAAAACGAACGCTAAGCAGCGAAAGGTATTTGCCTATGCCATAGAGAATAATTGATGGAAGCAAAGCAATAAGCTGGAATTGATGGGAAACAGCAATATACTGGGGGGAGCTCGATGATTTACATTGAAACATCAAGGTTAAGGTTGCGCGACTGGCAAGAATCAGATTTGGAGCCGTTCTGTCAGCTCAATGCGGATGAACAAGTTATGAAATTTTTTCCGAAAACATTGTCAACAGAAGAGACAAATGCCTTTTATAAAGCAATTGTAGCAGAATTTCATGAGTGTGGCTTTGGCTGGTACGCTGTCGAGACCAAGGAAAACGGAGATTTCATCGGCTTTATCGGCTTCCATAAAGCAACGTTTCAAGCCGACTTTACACCATGCATCGAAATTGGCTGGCGCTTAAAAAAGGAAGCATGGGGCCACGGATATGCTACTGAGGGAGCAACAGCATGCTTGGAGTATGGGTTCAATACTTTAGGTTTCAAGGAAGTCTATAGTTTTACAGCCGAAATAAATACGCCATCGAAAAATGTGATGCAAAAAATAGGCATGAGCTTTATTAAAATGTTTGATCACCCGCGAGTGGAAAGCAGTAGTCCGCTGTGTAAGCATGTTCTATTTCATATGGAAAGGAAGAAATAAATGAACATTAAACCATTAGACATTGATGAACCAGAAGAAATATATAATATGATTCGTGAAATTGGTGAAGGTGAGAATGGGTTTGTTAATAGTTTATATACCAACGATATGCAAGATTTTAAGGAGAAGTTAAAGCATTATAGTAATATGTCAAAGGGCATCAATTTACCTGAAGGCATAGTGCCCTAAACAATATATTGGTTTTATGTTGATGATCGACCAATAGGTTATGGTAAGCTTAGACATTATTTAACTGAGAAATTATTAGAACATGGTGGGCACATTGGATATGTAATTCGTCCCTCAGAAAGAAGAAAAAACTATGGGAAATATGCATTAAAAGAATTATTGCAAAAAGCGAGAGAAATAGGCATTCAAGAAGTGCTGCTTACTTGCGATGAAGCTAATATTGCATCACGAAAGATCATCGAAGCAAATAATGGAATGCTGAAAGAAGTTCAAAACAGCAATTGTAAATATTGGATAACCCAGTTCTAGAATATCTTCGCCAACGTTTTAATAGATAATGATATCAAAATGCAGAAAGGAATGTAAAAATGACAATTTCTCTAGAAGTTATTCAAGCGACTATTCAGAATCTGGATGAACTAGCTGTTCTTTTTAATCAATATAGAATCTTTTACAAGCAAGAATCAAATATAGAAGTGGCCAAGCAATTTTTATTTGAACGGCTAAGTTATATGGAATCCACCATTTTCCTTGTATTAGATAAAGCTTCACAAAGGACGATCGGATTCACTCAGTTATATCCTTCGTTCTCCTCTATCTCTATGGAACGTGTTTGGATTCTTAATGATTTATATGTCGTTGAACAGTACCGGAATTTAGGAGCAGCTCAATTATTACTAGAAGCAGCAAAGTCTTATGCAGTCCAAACAAAAGCTAAAGGAATAGGACTTTCAACAGCAATTAATAATGATAGAGCACAACATCTATACGAGAAAAATGGCTACATAAGAGATACGGAGTTCTATCATTATTTTCTTTACGCAGGTAAAAATTGATGAAACGAGTAGCTGTTCAAAAAGTAGCGGGAGTGAAGATGTTGAAAAGGTTTCGAGCCATATCATATTTAGCCATAATGCTTTTATTTCTAATTTGCTTGGGTTGTAGCGAGAAAGCTGAAAGTGAAGAGAAAATTGCTTATATTTCTGCCAACAAGGACTCCACATATACAAAAACATTTAAGGATTTAAATCTAGGAATTTTATATGACTTCAATTTCAGATTAACAGAAGCCGATACGAGCTGGGTAACGTTTTGGGTAGAAGGTTATCAAAACGGCGAGAAGACGGACCCTTTCCGATTAATAGAACTTTCTTATGGTTTAAATCCGGATAAGCTAGTGGAAGGACAGTTAGGGTTTGGTATTATTAATCCTCGATCAGAAGAAAATGCTTCGTTCTTTTTGTATTCACCCAATGTATACACAGCTCCGCAATCAATAGAAAATTTATTAAATTCTGAGGGGGTAGTGGGAAGTACTTGGGATTTTGCAATTGGAGAAGAAGAGCTGGGCTTGGGAGCGGAAGAAACTAAAATACTGGGAGTTTATCGAGAAACCGGAAACTCGGTAAGGACATACGATTACCAGGATATGAATCATATCACACAGATGATAAATGAGGATAAAACCGTATTATTGCTTAAGATTAAAGTAGAGAGAAAAATGTGATGGAGTTAAAGAAAGGGTGTAATGCGTGAACAACTTCCCAATACTTGAAACCGAGAGATTTATTCTAAGACAGTTGCGTTTGGAGGATGCGCCCGATCTATTTAGTTATTTTTCTAAAGATGAAGTAACTGAATTTTATGATTTGGAGAGCTTTACAGTAGTAGGACAGGCTGAAGAGTTAATTAAAAACTGGAATGATAGGTTTACTAATGCTCAAGGAATACGATGGGGAATAACATTTAAGCATGAAGACCGAATTATAGGGACATGTGGCTTTCATAATTGGTCAAAGGAACATTTTAAAATTGAAGTCGGCTATGAATTAAGCCCGCCTTTTTGGCGTCAAGGGATCATGACTGAAGTGTTAAAAACAGTCATCAACTACGGATTTTCACAACTCGGATTAAATCGTATCGAAGCTTTTATTGATCCACATAATATTAGTTCAAGAAAGCTATTGCAGAAGGTAGGCCTAACTGAAGAAGGGACTTTGCGAGATTATTTTTACGAGAAAAATAAATTTGTTGACGCCGTAATTTTTTCGATATTGAAACAGGAGCATATGGCAGGGGATTTAGATGGAATTTGAAGTAGAGCAAGTAACATTAACATCCTGACTTATTGGAATAATGGTACACATTTCAGAATCAAAGAAATCGAGAGAGAGTTTTGAAAATGTTTGAGGAAGAAAATCTAATTAAATTGATTATTAAAGACTGAGAGTATTCATAATGAAAAGAATTATGATTATTGGATCTGGCGGTGCAGGTAAATCCACACTTGCCAAGCAACTTGGAGAAGCTTTGCAGCTGCCAGTTCATCATTTAGATGCGTATTTCTGGAAACCAGGCTGGACTCCAACCCCTGATGAGGAGTGGGACTCCGTTCAAGAAAATCTGGTACTAGAAGAGCAATGGATTATTGATGGTAATTATGGGCGAACGCTCGACATAAGAATGAACCGAGCTGACGTTATTATTCTTTTAGATTTCCCGAGATGGATAACCGTCTATAGAGTGATTAAGAGAAGAATTATGTATCATGGCAAGACCAGACCTGACTTGAATGAAGGTTGTCCAGAAAGCTTGGACTTTGAATTTTTAAAATGGGTTTGGACGTTTCGAAAGACCAAAATTCCAGGCATTTTACAAAAGCTTGCGAATTACAATGATAAGCATATTATGATATTAAAGTCACCAAGGGAAGCGAGAAAATTTATAAACGAGGCTAAGGCACTAGGTAAAATAAGTACTATTTGAGGAAGAGAGAAATGTATCTTGCATTGTGCATATCCGTTCTATTAACGTTTTCGTATAAACTTGTGGATGTTCTTATTAAAAAGCGCCTAAAAGGGATGGAAAAACATACAGTATTAGTTTGGGCGGTGTTGATCATTGTCGTTACCCCGTTTTTTAAGGCGGGGTACGTATTTGAAATGCCAACTTCTTATGAAAAAGCCATTCCGATCTTCGGAGCTGTAGCTTTGGTTAATATCGCAGCAGCTCGCTTTTCCGGCTATAATCCTAAAGGGAAATATAATATAACCAATTTCATCGTAACTTATCCAATCATCGAGGAAATTATTTTTCGGGGATTACTATTACCGAACCTAAAGCTAGTTTTCACTTCAGTCGAAGTTATACAGCTCTTTTACATGCCTGTAACAGTTCCAGTTATCATTTCTGCACTTCTCTTCGCAATTTGTCATTTGCAGTATTATAAATTATCAGCTCAATGCATTAGATTTATAGTAATTGCTTTTTTCGGAGGGATTATATTAGGAGCCATCACTGAGTTGACTCAATCGATTTTGTTTGCACTCGTATTACACATAATATTTAATGGATTCTCTGTTATATTTGCAACGAGATATAAGAAGATCAAGCAAGAATGATGACGCGAAGCAGTAAAAGCAAAAAAAGCAAGGCTCACAACATAGACGCCCAACTTAAGAGTAGAGCTATCTTAAGGTGGGCGTCTATGTCAACAGCTTGTCCTCTTTTATGGACCGGGTGGTCGATGACGAGATTATTTGTAAAAATGTGGCTGAGAAATTGTTTAGATTCAAGGATTAATTCTGGATTCCTTAACTACGAAAAAAAGTAGGAGCTATTAACTATGAAACTAGAGAATGAAATGACGCGCGTTTTAGAGCAATTGCAACAAAAAGAGATACTTGGTAGTCATATTGTTGACATTAAACAATTAAGTGGTACGACAGAAGGACGCGTATATAGTCTTGTCGATCAACATAATGGCCAATATATTTTGAAATTCGACCGTTTAGACCAGATTCAACTGGTTCAGTCCTTCTATGAGACGTATAAGGAGATAGCATTATTCCCTAAAGTACTTTATGTCGATCATGAGCAATCATTTATTTTGTATTCCTACATAAGAGGAACAACACATTTTAATAGAGGAATCAAGAGAGCTTGGTTGTCGACGCTTATTAGTAACTTGATTAATCATTATGAGCTGTACCAAAGAGCTGATATTTGGGGCCGGATAGATTTTCCTTGCGAGTCATGGCATCAATTTAATGCTATCAGTATTGAGGAAGCTAAAGATAATATTCAGGATACGTTGCCGATTGAGGACTTTGAGCTAGTAAATTCGCTCGTTAACAAGCTGTTTCATGACGAGAGTACGATTAGCAAGTATTTATTGCATGGAGATACGGGTGTGCATAATTTCGTGTTTGAACAGTCTTCCTTTGCAGGTGTGATTGACCCATCGCCGATAGTTGGTCCGCTGCTATACGATTTTATGTACGCTTTCTGTTCATCACCAGATGATATTGATACAGACACGTTGTTTGCCGCCTATCATTTGTTGCATCATAAACCGGTAACTGATTCAAGGCTTATTGAGGAAGTAGCTGTTCAGCTTTATTGCCGTATTGGCATCTGCCTGCGGCATCATAAGGAAGATTTGCCGCAGTATTTGAAAGCGTGGCAATACTGGAAAGGGCTATTGTAGAGGAAAGCATTGCAGCTGTTGAACAACATAAAAACAAAGCGCCTGCTGCGAACAATAATTAGCTTAAACAGAAGGCAGTTAACCAAGGGGGTTTTAGCTTGAAAAAATCCATCTTGATCGTACTGATTTTATTTTTTCTTGCACCAAGTGCATTTGTATGGGCAGACTGGGCTTCTCGGTTTGTTGTGTACGCAGGAGATATGTATGAAGTAACGGACGAAACGGTTTCACCTGACGATATTGAGAATGAAATTGGTAAAGTAACACGTTATTCGGACAAAGAAGGAACGTATGCTGGGAATTTTTCCAATACATTTCCTAAAGGAACTGCATACTACTCGATCATCAATTTAGACGTGCAAGAAGCAATTGCCATTCTAACCAGTGATGGTACCTATATAAAGGCGGTCAATAAAGGTCACTACAACAATGACTTTGTTGAAATTCGAAGCTGGTTAATACTTATATTAGCTGGAGGCTTTGTAATTTTCGTTATTTCATTGGCAGCCATGAAAAAACGCATAACCTTAACAACTATAATTGTTTTAATCCTGGCTCTAATGCTTGTTGCCGTTTTAGTAGGTATCAAAAACCTGAACATCGGTCAAATTGATCTATTGAATAAGCTGCAGACGAGCATTTTTAAGCGTGTTGACGTAGATAAGCTGTATGAAGAAACGCCTTTTATATTTGAAGCAGGAAAAGAATTGAAGATGCATCATCCGCTACCTTCCGAGGACGATGAAACCAATATAGATGAATTGTACGCCAGTACCCCTTTTATAGAACAAGCACGTGAAGGTGATGGAGGAATTATTAAAAACAGAAACGCGGCCGTATTTCCTTACAGTTTTCAAATTAATTTGTATTCGCAACAGTATTCCTCTGACCTGCAAATTATGGCGAAGGACCGAATTAGAGTAGCGGCGCTTGGCGAGTACGAGTCTGCTTTAGATAAAACGGAATCCTTTTTCGATATTACCTTGCTCGTTGACGATGTCAGCTATGGCACGTACAGGTATAAGACAGGAAGCTGGGGCTTTTCGGACTGGGCGAGCATACCGGCAGGGAAGCTTAAATTAGTTATTACACATCCGAATGCTGAGGAAAATAGTGAAATTGTTGGGTTTGGTGCAATTATGGTTGACTGACCAGTGCCGTATACAAAAATATGAAAGTAGGAATAGTGATGCAAACAAGAAAAGTGCTTCATTACGATGCATTCTCATCAATACCGAACAAAGGCAATCCCGCCGGAATTGTGTTAGAAGCAGACGATTTAAGCGTAGACAGCATGCAGCGTATTGCAAAGACAGTAGGATTTAATGAGACTGTGTTTGTGCTGAAATCGGATATAGCGGACTATAAATTGCGCTATTTTACGCCAGGACATGAAATAAATCTTTGCGGGCATGCAACAGTAGGGTCGATGTATTGTCTTAAATCATTGGGGCTGATCGGGGAAACTCGCAATAATATAACGATTGAAACAAATGTAGGAGTATTGCCTATCCGATTTGAGCAAAGGCATGATGAGCTTTTCGTAACAATGAAACAGGATCAGCCTATGTTTGCTTCCTTTAATGGCTCTGTAAAAAAGCTCGCTGCCAGTCTTGGAATAAGCGAACAAGACATAGATGATTCGCTGCCAATTGTATATGGAAATACTGGCACATGGACTTTGCTGGTGCCTGTCAAGGAAGTAGAAAGCTTTTCAAGAATGAAGCCCCATAACTACCAGTTCCCGGATATTTTAATCGAGCAGCCGAAAACCTCTGTTCACCCGTTTACATTAAAGGCATTTGACAACAAAGCGATGATGCATGCTCGGCATTTTTCGTCTCCTTTTTCAGGAACAGTTGAAGATGCCGTTACAGGCACAGCTTCAGGCGTTATGGGTGCATATTACTTAACTTATTTGGATCATAAAGCGGAGCAAATTGAATTTATCGTTGAACAGGGATTGGAAATTGAGAAGGATGGTCGAGTTTACGTCAACGTAAATCGAACAGAGAGCGGTATGGACGTATACATTTCTGGAACTGGTGTATATGTTAAAGAGATGGATGTCTCATTTGAATAATTTAGCAAATTGAATGCGACAATGAGCATATGACTGAACATATCAACGAGCCTAAATGAAACGATTGATCTGGCATGGTCATTACAACGAAGGATTTTTTTATGAGTCTAAAAAGAGATTTGAAAAAGCTGGACAGCCAACAACCCAAAAGAACAGTAACATGGAATACTTCACAGATTGGGTTCATATACATTTTCTATAAATTGAAAAAAATGTAAAAATAAAAAATCAGTTAACAACCAAGAAGGGGATCATGGTTATGCTTGCAAGCAGAATAATAAGATCCCCCAATCAAATTATAGTTGGCTTCAATATTTTTGGTTATGGCGATGGACCTGTAACCCCTGTAGGGCCAGTATATGGCACATACGGATGAACCCATAACAAATTCATATCCATGTTAACCTTGGCATTGACACCATAATCACCAGACGCTCCAATAAGTCTGGCACTGTTAGTCTGGGCAGAGCCCGTTGCATTCAAAAACTGTATACTAAATGTTTTCGTACCGTCAGCGTGCAGACGGCCAATTCCGGTCACATGGGTACTTGGGATATGGTATTGTACTGATTCACCTGGAGGAATATACACATTTAATCCGATCATAACAGTAGGTAAGTCATTATCGAAAACGCCAACTGCCAGCATATCATAATTTTCTGGCTCGTTAAACCAGGAAATATTCATATTCATCGTAGTATGGTACACACCGGGATATTTTATTAAGAAGTCTGTTCCCCCATTTAGCAACTCGATGATATCACCTGTCTGGAATGAAATATAAGTCATAGTGAATTTTTCGTTATGTTGTATTTCTTCATCAGATTTAGTTGAGTGTAATGAGGCAAATGGCAGCATCTGTGGTCCAGTGGGTCCCGTAGCGCCGGTAGCGCCGGTAGCACCAGTCGGTCCAACAAGTCCAGTGGGTCCCGTAGCCCCCGTAGCACCGGTAGCACCAGTCGGTCCAACAGGTCCAGTGGGTCCCGTAGCGCCTGTAGCGCCTGTAGCACCAGTCGGCCCAACAGGTCCAGTGGGTCCCGTAGCGCCTGTAGCGCCTGTAGCACCAGTCGGCCCAACAGGTCCAGTGGGTCCAGTGGGTCCCGTAGCGCCGGTAGCACCGGTCGGCCCAACAGGTCCAGTGGGTCCCGTAGCGCCGGTAGCGCCTGTAGCACCCGTCGGCCCAACAGGTCCAGTGGGTCCCGTAGCGCCTGTAGCACCGGTAGCACCGGTCGGCCCAACAGGTCCAGTGGGTCCCGTAGCGCCGGTAGCGCCGGTAGCACCGGTCGGCCCAACAGGTCCAGTGGGTCCCGTAGCGCCTGTAGCGCCTGTAGCACCAGTCGGCCCAACAGGTCCAGTGGGTCCCGTAGCGCCTGTAGCGCCTGTAGCACCGGTCGGCCCAACAGGTCCAGTGGGTCCCGTAGCGCCGGTAGCGCCGGTAGCACCCGTCGGCCCAACAGGTCCAGTGGGTCCCGTAGCGCCGGTAGCACCAGTCGGTCCAACAGGTCCAGTGGGTCCCGTAGCGCCCGTAGCACCGGTAGCACCAGTCGGCCCAACAGGTCCAGTGGGTCCCGTAGCGCCGGTAGCACCAGTCGGTCCAACAGGTCCAGTGGGTCCAGTGGGTCCCGTAGCGCCGGTAGCACCAGTCGGCCCAACAGGTCCAGTGGGTCCAGTGGGTCCCGTAGCGCCGGTAGCACCAGTCGGCCCAACAGGTCCAGTGGGTCCCGTAGCGCCGGTAGCGCCGGTAACACCCGTCGGTCCAACAGGTCCAGTGGGTCCCGTAGCGCCGGTAGCGCCGGTAGCACCAGTAGGCCCGACCGGCCCTGTAGCTCCAACATCGCCTGTCACGCCCGTAGCGCCAGTAAGTCCGATTGGTCCAGTAGGCCCGACATTGCCCGTTGCCCCAGTAGGTCCAGTCGTTCCGGTAGGCCCGATAGGCCCAACATCGCCAGTCACCCCAGAAGGGCCTGTTGGTCCAACAAGTCCCATCGGCCCGGTTGGTCCACTGCTGCCTTCAGGTCCCATCGGCCCGATCGGTCCCCTATCCCCCTTGAGTCCCCTTGCTCCTCTTGGCCCTCTCGCGCCTCTTAATCCTCTTGTACCTCTTAATCCTCTTGTACCTCTTAATCCTCTTGCACCTCTTGGTCCCCGTGGTCCTGCTAATGTAATTATGCTTTGTGAAGCATGCACAGCTTTATTCTTATTGGGATGGTTACATTTATTGCTATCCACATATTTTTTTCTATGTGCGCCTTTTCGTAATCTGATAATAGGAGATTTGAACGGACATCGGAGCCTTGTGCTGCACGCAGATTTGCAGCGTGCATGCTTATACGGAGAGGCTAGACAGCATATAATATTTAATCTTTTATTGTTAGTTCTCTTTCGTGAAGAAGCTCGCTTGAAATCCCTCTTTTTCAACTTCACCATCCTCCCGTTTACAACCACTGTATAGATAGCCTATGATGATTAGCCCGTTTTTTCTTGTGCTTCTGCCCATTTGTGCTTCTGCCCATTTGTGCTTCTGACATTTAAACCGGTCTGTCTCTAAACCAAAAAATAATCGGAATGAGACAAATAGTTAGAGTAATATGCTGATCTAGGGTATGAGCTAATCGTCTTGGGTCACCCTTTTTTCAATAACATAAAACGGAATGGAGGCAGCAGAGGATCAGGCAGCAATACCAAGAGCAGGAAAGAAAAATAAATCAATATGATTGGAGGATTGTATATGTCTGATATTAATAATCCGTTCAGTCTGACGGATCCCGAACAAGATACAGGCCCAACCGGCCCAACTGGCCCAACTGGCCCAACCGGCCCGAATGGCCCAACCGGTCCGACAGGGAGTGCAGGTGGGCCGACGGGAGCTGTCGGCCCGACTGGCCCAACAGGAGAACAAGGAAGTAGAGGTGAACAGGGGCATGATGGTTTAAATGGAGACACAGGGCCTACAGGTGCGATAGGGGACACAGGAGACACAGGGCCGACAGGACCAGGGGGACTAAGAGGCCCTCAAGGATTGCAAGGGCCTCCAGGGGATACTGGTCCAGCTGGTTTGACTGGTCCGACAGGCCCTCAAGGTCCGACAGGAAGCCAGGGGAATAGTGGTCCAACAGGTCCTCAAGGTCCATCAGGTCTCCCAGGACAAAATGGAGATTCGGGTCCTCAAGGCCCAACGGGTCCAACCGGAATAGGAGCTACAGGAAGTAACGGCCCAACGGGGCCGTCCGGACTGCCTGGGGCAACGGGTCCAACCGGTCCTTCAGGAGCCAAGGGGGATACAGGGGGAACCGGACCGACAGGCCTGCAGGGGGTTACTGGTCCGACAGGAGCACAGGGTCCAACCGGATCGCCAGGCATTCTTACTACAGCGGCAGATTATGCAATTTTTATCTCCTCGTTTTCAGCTGGTCAATACCCTCACACGGCGATTCCGCTTAGTTCACAATTTAACGTCGGGGGCTTTGTGACCTGGACTAATCCAATTACAGTTGATCAAAATCAGTATTATCAGAATTTCCAATTAAAGAGTGGATATTACTACTTTGTTTCCTATCGTGCTTTGGTCGTAAAAGATGACGAAAATAGTAATGATCCAGGTATTGAAATATTGCAGTCAAGTCTTGATGGAGGCTATATGCCTGACAGTCAGGTTGCCTCTTCTGCTGATCCTGGCAGACCAGTGCTGTTGAGCAATTCCATCATCATTTATTCAGATAATGATAGTGATGCATACGGACTGGCTTTAACATCACCTAATACAACGGCAACATCAAACGGCTTGCATCTTTCCCAGGCATTGGATGCTGCATCAATATCCATTTATGTTGTCGGCAGTGAGCAGCTAAATCAAGACGAGCTAGCTGCAATGAGGCAGAATCTCATTCCGTGGAGGAAGTAAGTATAGTCGCTGCATTAGTCTTCACTTCTTGAAAGGAGGAAAAAATATGTCTGATATAAAAGGACTGACGGATTCTGAGTTTCCGGAAGGCCCAACTGGTCCAACGGGGCCTCCAGGAGCTAGCGGCCCGACTGGTATCACCGGTCCAACTGGTCCAACGGGTGCAACAGGGTTGACGGGACAACAAGGTCCTGCAGCTGCGACTACTGGTCAGACCGGTCCAACGGGTCCGACCGGCCCGACGGGTCCTAAGGGGCCCCAAGGTACAGTTGGCTTGACTGGTCGACATGGGAGTCCTGGGAGTACCGGCCCGATCGGTCCAAAAGGTGCTATCGGCTCGACCGGTCCAACGGGTTCAACCGGACCAACTGGATTTGCAGGTCTGACCGGTACAGTTGGTCCAACAGGTCCATCGGGTCCGGCTGGCTCCACAGGACCAATGGGCCTCAAAGGGGGTACAGGTATAACTGGCCCGACTGGTCCGACCGGCCCGATAGGTTTATCTGGACGTGCGGGTACCACAGGGGCAACCGGTCCGGCTGGGCATGGAGTTACAGGTAGCACCGGCTTGCCTGGCCCTACTGGAGAAAACGGCTTGCTTGGTCCCACTGGCTATGCGGGAGCTACGGGAAGCAGTGGAGATACGGGAAGTACAGGTCCTCAAGGAAGTGTTGGCCCAGCTGGACAGCAAGGGATTGTCGGTGTTTCGGGGCTTTATCATTTGTCTGGAACTTATGCGTATTTAACGGGAACGGTATCAGCTGACTTAGGTTCAGATCATACGATAATTCCACTTCTTCCATACTTTACTTTCGGCGATAAGATAACTTGGGTAAATCCAACAACGATTAATGGAAACCCAGATTATCGCCAGCACTTCAAATTAAAGAGCGGATATTATTATTGTGTAGCCTATAAAGCCATGGTGCGAAACGACTATTTGTCTCAAAATGGCGTGAATGTAAATGCAGATCCTGGTATAGAAATTTTGAACAGCGATCAGCAGAATCTCCCAATTATTGACAGTCAGGTCGCGAGCTCTGGCAAGCCTTACAGACCGGTGCTGTTGCATAACGCTATCATCATCAATTCATATAGTGATGATACGCTATATTCATTAGCGCTCATAAGAGGAGGGATCTCAGCTACAACACAAGGCTTGCAAGGAGTAGGCAATCTGGATCCTGCCTCAATTGTAATATTTGTAATTGGCAAAGATCCACAATCAGATTTCTACAAGGAATCTCAGTTGGGTCCAGTCATTCAGAAGTATTGATCAATCGACCATTCTCCTGCAGGGGAATGGTCTTTGTATTCCTTGGCTTGACAAGTATAGCCAGAGAATTCGCACATTTATGGCTGAGAGGTGCTTTTCCCCCACACACAATCCCCCTAACGCTCATATCGATAAAGAGTAACATATTATTAACAAAGCACTGAGAGGCTCTATTAATCGAGAGTTTCTACGGAGGTGATGTGCTCCGCATGCCGCATTGCGTTTCAACAGGACAAGTTCATCATACACAATGGAGTGCATTAGGATCGGAGCAGACAAATGGTAGTTTATTCGCCTCGGCAAAATCAAAGAGTAAATTTTGTAAAGGAGTTTGATGTTATGTCAACAGAAGATCAAGATCTACAGGTACAGCAGGATGCCGGCCCGACAGGTCCCACAGGGCCAACAGGTCCGAGAGGGTTTACTGGCTTGCAGGGAGGAAATGGAAATAACGGCCCGACCGGTCCAACCGGTCCATCAGGGAGGGGAGCAACAGGCGCAACTGGTCCAACCGGCCCGGCAGGGGGTGGGGGAACAGGAGATAGGGGAGCAACCGGCCCAACCGGAGCAACTGGCTCACCCGGCCCAACCGGAGCAACTGGCTCACCCGGCTCAACCGGAGCAACTGGCTCACCCGGCCCAACCGGAGCAACTGGCTCGCCCGGCCCAACCGGAGCAACTGGCTCACCCGGTCCAACCGGAGCAACTGGCTCACCCGGCCCAACCGGAGCAACTGGCTCACCCGGCCCAACCGGAGCAACTGGCTCATCCGGTCCAACAGGTCCGGCAGGTCCGACTGGATCGTCGAGCGGCTCTACTTCTGGCATGGAATATGCCATTTTAATAAATCCGTATCCAGGACAATCTACTACCGAAGATAGTACACCTATCCCGCTTGTCACTCAGAATAATCTGGGTGATTTCGTAACGTGGACGGATTCGATTACAGTTGAAAGTAATACGTACTACAAATATTTCCAGTTAAAAAGCGGGTATTACTACTCTATTTTCTACCGTGCCTTGGTACGCAATGATAGCACGGATCCTGGCATAGAAATCACACAAAACGATAGTCCACTGTTTGATAGCCAGATTTCATCTCCTGCCGTTGCCGGCAAACCAGTACTATTGAACAATACAATTGTTATACAATCATCAAATGATAATGACAAGTATGCATTGGCCATGTCATATACTGGAACAACAGCATCTTCACAAGGCTTGGGCTCTCGCACTCCACTAGACCCTGCTTCAATTACAATAGTTGTTCTCGGCAGCGCATAATCAGGTATCTTCATAATTTTTCCTTGGGGGAGTACATACTCCCCTCTTTTAATGCTTTTGAAAAGGTGCTGGCTTATGAAGCGGGCATTTAGGTGGATTTTTGCGCATATTTATAGTTCAGAGGTGCCATTCCTCACACATAATCTACGTACTACACATATCGATAAAGTGTAACATTCTATGACTGGCACAGACATTGTGGCTTCATCCGCCTTGGTGAGAACCGAGAGCCAATTCAAGTAAAGGAGTACGGTGTATATGACTATTGAAGACGGGGGTTTACTAGCCCAACAGGATGGCGGTCCGACTGGCCCGACCGGTCCGACGGGGCCGACCGGACATGCTGGAGTTCGTGGTCCGCAAGGAGAGAACGGTCAACTAGGAAGCACAGGAGCAACAGGAGCAACAGGCGATACAGGTCCGCAAGGTCCTACAGGTCCAATGGGACCGACAGGATCACCAGGGCATGAGGGGGCAACGGGAGCAACAGGTCCTACAGGTCAGCAAGGGCGTTCTGGTCCGACAGGCCCAACAGGAAGCATAGGAGATACCGGGCCGACTGGCCCGCAAGGCATGACTGGTAATCCTGGAGAAAATGGAGAGAGCGGTCCGACAGGTCCGACAGGACCGTCAGGAACAGGAGCAACAGGAAGTCCAGGTCCGACAGGACCAACAGGGTTGCCCGGAGCAACGGGTCCAACTGGCGCAGCAGGAGCAACAGGAGCAACAGGCGCACCAGGTCCAACTGGCCTGCCAGGTTTGACGGGTCCAACAGGCTCGCCTGGACAAACAGGCGCACCAGGTCTTCTTACTACTGCAGCAGACTATGCTATGTTAATCGATTCGTATCCAGCTAACCCTCCAACTACTATGGATCATACGCCAATCCCACTAGTTTCGATGTACGGATTTGGAGATTATGTAACGTGGACGGATCCGATTACTGTAGGAAATAATCATTATTATAAATATTTCCAACTAAAGGGTGGTTACTTCTATTATATTTCTTATCGAGCTTTGGTCCGCAGTTATACGAATGTAGATCCTGGCATTGAAATTGTACAAAATGATACAGAATTTTTGCCAGACAGTCAGATTGCCACTCCTGCCATTTCTGGAAAACCGGTGCTGCTGAGCAATTCTATCATTGTATTTTCAGACGATGATAGCATCAAGTTTTCTCTATGCTTGTCATATGGTGGTACCGCAGCAACCTCGCACGGTTTGAACGTTCATACTTCTCTGGATATTGCGACAGTATCGATATATGTTGTCGGAGACGAGTCACTGGTCAAGCATCCGATGAACGGCATGAGGCAAAATCTTTTTCCTGGGAAAATATAAGAATAAGACGTCTGCATCAGCTTTAACTACTTGAAAGGAGGATACAGCTATGTCTGAGAGAAAAAAACTGACAAACCGCGAATTTCCGCAAGATCCAATCGGCCCGACAAGCTCCTCAGGTGCTGACGATGCTATCGGCCCAACAGGCCCGGCAGGTCCAACAGGTCCAACAGGCCCGATAGGTCCAACTGGCTTTCACGGTAACACAGGCCCGACAGGCTTGACAGGCCCAACAGGCAGCCAAGGGGCTACAGGCTTAGTCGGTCTAACAGGTCCGACAGGTCAGCTTGGATTTACAGGAGCGGTCGGTTCAACCGGCCCAATGGGACCAACTGGTGAGATTGGCCCGACAGGAGCAACTGGAGCTAAAGGCATTGTAGGGGCAACGGGCCCAACCGGCCCGAGTGGTCCTACAGGTTTAAAGGGGAGGTCGGGCGATACGGGGCCGATGGGACCGGCTGGACAGGGAGGAACAGGGAGTACTGGATCAACCGGACCAATGGGATCCCCTGGTTCGACGGGTCCTAGTGGTTCCCCGGGTCCAACGGGCATTAGTGGGGCAATGGGAAGCACAGGGCCTTCTGGAATAGCCGGGCCGACGGGCCCGCAAGGACTTACAGGCTCATCAGGTATGATATATCTTTCCGGATCGTATGCCATATTAGTCGATCCAGTAAAAGCTGCGCAAGGCTCTGATCATACGCTCATTCCACTTAGTCCACAGTATAACTTTGGAGATAAGATTAACTGGGTGAATCCGATAACGATAGGCAATAACAGCTATATGCAGCAATTTACTTTAAAAAGCGGCTACTATTACTGCGTAGCTTATCGCGGCTTGGTACGAAATGATAGCGATACAGATCCTGGCTTGGAACTTTTATCTGGTATCCAATTTGGACAGAATACTCCAATATTAGACAGTCAAATCGTGACACCTGGAAGTCCAGGCAAACCGGTACTGTTAAGCAATGCGATCATCATTTATCCGGAAAGTGATGATATTTTATATTCGTTAGCGCTTATCTATGGCGGAACTTCAGTAACATCGGATGGTTTGAACGTTCATCAGGTGTTGGACCTAGCGACGGTTGCAATATTTGTAATTGGAAATGAACCAGCAAACTTTTTACTGGAATCACAGCTAGGCCCTGTCATTCAGGGGTAATAAAATATTACTGTTAATATTGGTAACACATTGAACCATATCTTTCGATGAAAGAATGGTTCTTTTCTATTATTAGGAAAATCATGCTAATATATAGCTGTGTCGATGTATTTTGATGAAGCGGCTCAAACCCGAATTGGCGCATTTGCCTGGTGGGACGTGATCGTATCAGCGATCGTATTGATCGGATTTATTCTGTACGAAGGAAAAAGGAAAAGCATCAAATATTTATTGGTTCCGATTGTTGGAACCTTCACGATAGGTGTTTCAATCGGATTACCTGCTTTTCACAAAGCAAAGGAAGTCTTTCGGCAACCCCTTACTCAACCGAATTTATAATAGGCGACTTAGAGGACGTTCGGCTAGGAATACTGCGAAAGCAGATGGTTTTGGTACAATAACCAGAGAGAGATAAATGTGAATAGTTAAAGGAGAGAATAACGATGGTAAAAGCATTTATATTTGATATGGATGGCGTCATTATTGACAGTGAGCCGCTGCATTTTGCAGTCGATTTGATGATATTGGAGCAATTCGGCCTTAATCTGGAAAAAGAAAAGCTGGAGCAGTATGTTGGAATGACAAACCCTGAAATGTGGAGACTGATCAAGGAACAATATGGTGTAACCAATACCGTTGAAGAGATGATCGAGGCTCAGCTAGCGAGAAAGCTGACGCATTTGGATGAAATTGAACTTGAACCAATCAGTGGAATAAGAGAGCTTCTACTCGAGCTTCGCAACAATAACATTTCAATTGGGCTTGCATCTTCATCGCCTAGAGTATTTATAGAAGCGGTATTGACGAAGTTTAATATTATCGATCAGTTCAGCTGTATTGTAAGCGGCGAGGAAGTGGATAGAGGGAAGCCTGCGCCAGATGTATATTTGGAAGCTGCACGGATGCTTAAGGTGAAGCCAGAGGACTGCGTTGTCCTCGAGGATGCAAAGCATGGGGTTAAAGCAGCCAAAAGTGCAGGCATGCAATGTATCGGATTTGTTAACCCCAACTCGGGTAATCAAGACTTATCGGAGGCTGACTTTGCTGTTACGTCTATCGGCGAGATTTCTGTACATCATTTGTTAAAGGGTGCATTCTAAATGATAGTTGCGCCAACGGAATTTACAGTGCGTGGCATAACCTATTCGATTAGAGTTGCTGTTGCAGAAGATGCAGCTGCGTTGTCTCATCTACGTGTACAGATCGATGGAGAGAGTGAAAATCTGGATAGGGAAAGCGGAGAAGACTATATTGATGCGGAACAATTTGCCCAAATAATCAAGAGGGACAATGATAGTCCGCGACATTTATTTTTAGTGGCGACTGTTGACAAGAGAATTGTTGGATTTTCACGATGCGCAGGAACTCAATTAAAACGGCTGTCCCATAAGGTAGAGTTTGGAGTGTGCGTGCTGAAACAATTTTGGGGCAACGGTATCGGGAAACATTTATTGCAGCAATCAATGTCCTGGGCGGATTCCAGCGGAATCAAAAAAATGGTGCTGTATGTGCTCGAAACAAATGAGAATGCAATTAAACTTTATAAGAAGCTAGGCTTTGAAGTCGAAGGAATATTAAAACAAGATAAGCTGCTGTCCGATGGGAACTATTACAACACTCTCGTCATGAGCAGAATTAACGAATCGTAATGGAGGCGTGTTAGATTTTGCTTGTTAAAATGACTGCTGAAAACATAAACGATTATAGTCAGCCCAATGAAGGCTTTGTCGTGTTCGGACGCATATTGCCGAAGTACGAAAACAGCCAATGGCAGTATACGGAAGAGCTGTTGGCAGAGCCCTACATTAAGCACTATGACGATGAAGAGCTTGATATAAGCTATGTGAACGATCCAGATAAAGCCGTTTATTTGTATTATGAGGGTCAGGCTTGCATCGGACGAATCAAACTGAGTACGAACTGGAACGGTTTTGCTTTGCTTGAGGATATAGCAGTAGCTAAAGATGGGAGACAAAAAGGAATCGGAACCCTATTGATGAACAAAGCGATCGCATGGGCCAAGCAGCAAAAATTGCTAGGGCTAATGCTGGAAACGCAAGATATCAATGTAGCGGCATGCCGATTTTACGCAAAAAATGGTTTTCAAATTGGCGGAGTAGATACGATGCTATATACAAAATTTTTTGCAAATGAGATGGCTGTTTTTTGGTATTACAAGTTTTAATAGAGCTCGCAAGGCTAGTGATGTTTCAGTCTGGAGACTGAGAGGAAGTTCAATCGTGCGACGCTGGGAGCGGCTTTCGTTTCCTTGTAAGATGGTTTACATAAGCAATCACGGTGGATGATTGAAAATTGATGTAACCAGGAGGCACGTCGCAATGGATTTCATTACGAATATTTTAGAGCAAATTAAGGATGCTCCCCCTATATTGCAGTTTGCAGGGATATGGCTTATTTCAGTTATTCCGTTTTTGGAAGCGTATATCGCAGTACCGATCGGGATTGCAGTCGGCTTGCCATTTTGGATGACAATTGCCGTAGCGATCATAGGGAATTGGTTATCAGTGGCTCTTGTAGTACTGGTAAGCGAAAGAGGACAGAAGTGGCTGCAGCGACGCCGCGCGGCCAAGCATAACAGCGGGGCATCGAGCAAGCGAATGCAGCGGGCCAGCGATCTATTCAATAAATATGGCGTACCAGGAGTTGCCTTCATCGGACCTCTGCTTATAGGCAACCACATTGGCGCTTTTATTTCCATCTTGTCTGGCGCGAGCAAGCGCTATGTACTGCTATGGCAAACGATCAGCATCATCGTATGGGCGCTTGGAACGGGAGTTCTTGTTGCGCTTGGCGTCGATTTGATTAACCGGTAGTAGCTGGCACTAAGCATAATTTTGGCATATGAGAGAAGCACGTAAATCGTACGTGTTTTCTCTCATATGCCATTTATTTTTTCCAAAGCTGGAATTGAAGTGTAAAATCCAAAAGGTTTTTGACCCGACTGCCGAGAATTAAAGAATATGCACTAAAGAAGCGGAGGGCGATTAGATGGAAAATATGCTTGAGAAAGAAATTGCGTTCTTGATTGAGATAGACAAGCTCAAAACAATTAATAGAAAGACCAGAATAATCCACGATTCCAGACTGGAAAATGATGCTGAACATTCTTGGCATCTTGCGATGATGGCAGTGGTGCTGCACAAACATGCGAATGAACCCGTTGACTTGTTCAAAGTTATAAAAATGCTGTTGATTCATGATTTAGTGGAGATTGATGCAGGCGATACCTTCGCCTATGATACCAATGGTCAAAGTGACAAATTCGAACGAGAAATACAAGCAGCCAAAAGATTGTTTGGCATGCTGCCTTCAGAGCTTGAACAACAGTTTTTAGAGCTGTGGTTGGAATTTGAGAAGAAGGAGACGAATGAGGCCAAATTTGCTGCCTCCTTAGATCGACTGCAGCCGTTAATTCATAACCATTTAAATCAAGGTGATACCTGGAAAAAATATAATATAAGCAAAGGCCAAGTAATGAATCGTAATAAAGAAATTGCAGAAGGCTCGAAGGCATTATGGGATTACGCGCAGCTTATTATTGAAAGCTCAGTGCAAAAAGGGAATTTGTCTGAATGAAACAATTGGTAATCCATGTTAAAATACTTAGTATCTAACAAGCAAGGCAACTGTAAATACAATGCCATCCAATGGAGAAAATCTACATGCTGAACTATTTTATCGTTATTTTTGTGCTCACCATGATTATACATACATCTGAAACATTATCTTACTCACTGAGATATGCCGGGGTGAAAATAAACAAGATTGCGGTTGCTTTATCGTTAACAGGAATTGTCGTGCTTATTTCAAGAACGGCAAATTTGATACAAGCGCCGCTTACAGGCAACATCGTCGACTACGGCATTGCTGATTCGTCCTTTAATGTGCTGGGCAATTTTAGGGTGCTACTTTTATCAGCAACGATTGGTACATTGCTGGCTATTTTGCTGTTTCCAACCTTCGTCAACATTTGGGGCAGAGTCATTTCAAGGCTGGAGCTTGCAGGCTCATTGCCAAAGCTTATTTCAAGTGTAACAATTGCCCAGCTCAAGAATACAAAATATTATGTCAAAAAGCCTACGTTTAATTTGTCCCAGTATAGATATTTGGGAATATCCAAAAGATTTATTGTGTTAAATATTTTGGTTACCGCCATTTATACAGTAGGTGTACTTTCTTCGCTGTACGCAGCGTATCTGGTGCCAGAATTAAGATTGACGGCCTCGCAATCATCCGGTCTAATAAACGGAATCGCGACAATATTATTAACGATCTTTATTGACCCGCAAATCGGCCTGATTACCGACAAAGCAATGAATAATGAAATATACCGCGATCAGCTTGGAAAAATATACAACGTGCTCATGCTGTCCCGCTTGCTCGGTACGTTGCTGGCACAGGCATTGTTGCTGCCTGCCTCAATGTTAATTGCAACCGTTATTAAATTTATGTGAGAAGGAGTAACAGTCGTTGCTGAACCTTGAGAAAGTTGAAACTATTGTCTTTCATGAGCTTAACGATTATGTATTAAGTGTAAAAAGGCTCATTGCTGCTACAGCAGCAGCAACCTGTATTATTCATAAAGGAGCCCCGTTCATTGACAGAATTAGGCGATAAACTCCCTATAGGCTCCTATCAGTCATTAGGCATAACTGGATGTGCTTGTCTAGTTATCCCGGAGCTTAATGTTGTAGCAGCGAGAATGTATAATCAGACGAAACCTAATCCTGCAGGATACGATTATCTTGCAGATATTAAGACGTTTGGCAATATGGTTTATCATTACGCTCGGCATTTATAAAGTAACGAAGGAAGGTTTTCGAAATGAATATTACGACAATCAACAGAAATGACGTAGAGCTTGCCCTTGTAAGCAGCAGTGAACTGCTTATAACAGATGTGCAGTCAGCGCTCGATCTGATCGCTACTGTAAGCTATGAAACTGGCTGCAATCGCATCATTATCAATAAATCGGCTATTATCGAGGACTTTTTTGACCTGAAAACAAAAATATTGGGAGAGATTACGCAAAAATTTATCAACTACCAAATCAAAATGGCAATCGTCGGCGATTTCTCAGCTTATACGAGTAAAAGCCTAAAGGATTATATTTACGAAAGCAACAGCGGTAAAAACTTTTTCTTTTTGGAAAGTGAAGAGCAGGCTATTGAAAAGCTAAGCTCCATTAGATAGTTGAAGGTTGAAGGAGGTCACAAGGTGACATATATAGTTGAAATTCTCGTAATCGTGTTTGCCGCAATTTCGATTCTTATAGGCAATAAAAAGAAAAGAAAGCTATGGCTGGGCATTGGAATTGGCGCGCTTATTGCAACGGTGGTATTAGGCTTGCCTGATTTTATTGAAGGGTTTCAAAAAGGGTTTAACGCTTAAAGCTTAATACTTGCTCGTTTTCACTTTTGTCACTGTATACGTAGAGCCGCCAGCTTCATTGTTCATAAAAATTTGTACCAGTTCATGATGATGTATTGCGGTTACTTGAACAATTAGGCTAAAAACTTTAGCCCCTCCCGCTGCCGATGCTTTGCGATCCTGTTCGCTAACCGAAGAGCTTGTACCTGTTACATAGGATTCAATATGAACGATTTTGATATCGACAAATTGAGGATATGTTTCATGATATAGATTTTGAAGCGATTGATAGATTACCGGGTGCAGCTGCTGGATTAGCGCCTGCTCTAACAGTTCAATTTTTTCGTCGTTTTGAGCAGCTTGTGCTGATTGTGAAGCTGCTTGGAAAAACAGTATTGTACCTAATGCGATTATTATTATTAGCTTTTTTCTCATTATGATCACCATCTATCATTGTTGCCAAGGTTGTTTTAATTATTCCGGAGGTGCATATTTATGGAAAATGGAAAAATATTGGGTATAGCCTATAATGTAATTCCTGTTGCTGATGTCGAAAAATCAGCAGCATGGTTTATAAAGCATTTCGGATTTAATGTAAGGCATCCGAGACCGGGTTATTTAAGCTTGTTTAGAGGCGATCGACCAATCCTTGATCTGATCCAAAGCGATAACGAAACAAGAGCAGTATTTGAAATAAATAATAAGAAAAGATGGGTAATTACCTTTTTTACAGATAATATTGAAGCGCTGCATGCCTACCTGCAATCGGAAAATGTGAAGGTTGGAAGCATTAGTGATGAAGGCCAATACGGAAAATTTTTCGTATTAGAGGACCCCGATGGCAATTTGTTTGATATCTGGGAGCATAAAGATTGCGAGCTCATTTTCTAGGACGTGTCTGAGAACGACACGCTCTAGAAAAGAAGGAAGGTGATCATGATGCAAATTGAGACGAACAGGCTTTTGATCAGAGAATTTGTACAGCAGGACTTGGAGCAGGTGCATGCATATGCCTCAGATCCTGTCGTAGCAACATATATGATATGGGGGCCAAATTCAATAGAGGAAACAGAAGCATTTATTAGCATGACTCTCAGCATGCAGCAAGAGTATCCACGTAAAAGCTTTGAATTGGCGGTTATTCATAAGCAAGCTAATACGCTTATTGGCGGCTGCGGGATTCATATTGTTCAGCCAGGACAAGGCGAAATTGGCTACTGCTTTCACAAAAATGCGTGGGGACAAGGCTTTGCTACAGAAGCTGCCGCTGCATTACTCGATTTCGGTTTTCATACGCTCGATTTGCATCGTATCTATGCGACTTGTCGACCTGCTAACATCGGCTCTGGACGAGTCATGCAAAAAATCGGAATGAAGTATGAAGGCCATTTGCGGGAGCATATGTGGCACAAAGGAAAGTGGCATGATTCCTATCAATATTCAATCTTGAAGCACGAATATTTAACATAACAAACTGGAGGAAAACATGAGTAAGCCTGAAATGAATGTAGCCGTTGTATGCGGCCCAAATTGTGACATGGAAGTGCAAGCGATTCGCTCCACGCTAGAGTATTTTGGAGCAAGAGTGTTTACGTATTGGGTAGGCAGACCTAATGATTTTATAGCTGTGCTGTCCGGTGATGATCTATATCCGAATACAGATTTGCTTCTGCTATCTTTTCATGGTGAAGACGGGAAGTTTATTATGCCCGAGCTAGGGGAAGAGGTCTACGAGGCTGAAGAGCCGCGCGGTGATTTTGGACCAGAGGAAATTAGACGATTTGCAGCGCTCAAAGGGAAGACGGTAATTGCCAACGGATGTACGCTGGGCACAGAAGAGATGGCTAGCGCATTTTTTGCTGCTGGCTGCAAGTCATTTATTGGACCGGACGATTATCCAGACGGCAATGCAGCGCTTATGTTTGCTATACGATTATGCTATGAGATGATTCAAAATAAGAAGAATATACAGGAAGCCTTTGCGCTCGCTCAGGCGATGGATGAGGAAATGCAGATGTATCGATTGTTTGAGTAAAAAGGCCTCTTACAGGAGTGAATATATGTACAGTCATTACGGAGAGCTCTGTACAGAGTTCTATGATCTAAGCAAGCCGCTTGGCTATTCAACTGGCGATGTCGATTATTATTTAGATAGGCTTTCCAATGTGAAAGGCAAGGTGCTTGAAGTTGGCTGCGGTTCTGGGCGAGTATTAATCCCGTTACTGCAGGCTGGCGTTCAAATTGATGGGATCGATAATTCCTGCGCAATGCTTGAAGCATGCAGAAAAAGATGTGAACAATTAAAGCTCAATCCACTGCTTATCGAAGGTGAGATGCACAGCTTCTCGCTGGATGCCCGATATGAAGCCATTATTATACCCGGAGGATCGTTTCAATTAATTGAGGAGCGGGAGAAGGCAGTTGCAGCGTTAAAGCAATTTAACAAGCATTTGGTTCCAGGCGGTAAATTGATCCTCGATCTTTTTCTTCCAACTGACTTCAATGCCAATGCGATCTCTACCCGAACGTTGGAAACTCCACAACAAGAGGTTCTTGTTCTGGAGGACAGACGAATAGAGGTTAATCTAATTGAGCAAAAAACAGTTTCTCTGCTGAAATATGAAAAGTGGAAGGATGGAGCGCTGCTTCAGTCTGAGCTTCAAAGATTTGCAGTTAGCTGGTACGGGCTTCAAGAGTTTGAACTATTGCTTGAAAAAGCAGGCTTTCATCAAATTAGTCAATCTGCCGATTATACATTTGGGCAGAAGGTAGTAAATGCGAATCAAATGATCACCTTTGAAGCAACAAGCTGAAGCATATTAGATTAGAATCGAGGGATCGTAATGAATAATCCTTTTACAAACAGCTTGTCCTCGGAAGAAGAGCTAAGAGCGATATTGGGCTATCCGAGCGAGGTTGTGAAAAATAAGACGATACATCATCTGGATCAGCACTGCCGTCACTTTATTTTGCTGTCGCCATTATTGTTTATTTCTACGTCGGATGATCAAGGGTTATGTGATGTGTCGCCGCGCGGAGATGCGCCAGGCTTCGTATTCGTAATTGATAATAAGCATTTAGTTATTCCAGAAAGACCCGGTAATCGCAGAATGGACTCGTTGCGCAATATATTGGCTAATCCACGGATCGGGATCATATTTATTATTCCTGGCCTCGAAGAAACATTGCGAATTAATGGAAAAGCCTGCGTAATCAAGGATGAGCATATGTTAGAGCAGATGAAAGTGAAGGATAAGAAGCCGCTTCTTGGAATCGGAGTTGAGGTTGAGGAGTGCTTCATTCATTGTGCCAAAGCCTTCAAGCGTTCTAAGCTATGGGATCATAGCTCCTGGATAGACGCAAATTCTTTACCATCGATCCCGAAAATAGTAGCTGCTCATGTCAATTCGCCCGAATTTACAGAAGAAGTGATCGAGAAGGGCTTACAGGAAAGCTACGAGAAACGGCTTTATTGAAAGTATATAATGAAAGGAGTGATGTGGGATGAAAACAAACCAATTTCTGCATATGTCGGTGATAGTAACGTAGAAAAATTCGGTTTCATATCGGATTTCTCTACAAAATTGAGGAGGACCCGAGATGATTAAATTAGAAAAGATTGATCAAAGTAATTGGGAAGCCTGCATTCGGCTCAAACCTAGAAAAGAACAGGAGCAATATATTGCTTCGAACTTATATTCAATTGCAGAAGTGCAGTTTTTACATGGTTTTGAGGTTAAGGCTATCTATTTGGAAAACGATATGATCGGTTTCGCCATGTATGGCATAGACCAGGATGATGGGAATTACTGGATTTATCGCTTTATGATTGATGCTCAATTTCAAGGGCGAGGCTACGGTTATCTTGCCATGCTGCAAATTATTGATGAGATAAGTAAACGTGCTGACCGTTCTAGCGTATTAAGGCTTGGTTATAACCCTAACAATGAACAAGCAAAAAAAATGTATGCTAAGCTTGGCTTTCAAGAGGAAGGAATTGCTCCATGGGGAGAAATGCTTGCTAGCTATCAGTGGGACTAACACATGATTGGATGGGGATTCAAATTGTCAGTATTTACTGACCTTCTGAATCCTCCTTTTTTGTATACGGAAGAACATTTTGGGCAATCAATGGATATACATGATGGTAAAACAGTACCGATGCATTCATTACCCTTATCTTTCAGATCCCGCATCATGAAAGGAGGAACATATGTCTAAGAAAAGGGCAGCCATTTATATTTGCATCGTTATCATTTTGCTGGTTACATTTCGATTGGAATATAAAACGGTATGGAATCAAGAGCTGTTTGATAGCTGGACTGAGGATCATACCGAGTTTTTATCTGATGAATATTTTAGCGGGCTTGACGAGCTGTATACTCAAGTAAAATTAAAGCATAAAAAGTGGCATTCGATTGATGGGCCGAATAAAATTGCAG
Source organism: Paenibacillus montaniterrae (assembly GCF_018403185.1). Taxonomy (GTDB): domain Bacteria; phylum Bacillota; class Bacilli; order Paenibacillales; family Paenibacillaceae; genus Pristimantibacillus; species Pristimantibacillus montaniterrae. The sequence goes on along the minus strand of NZ_BOSE01000007.1, from coordinate 265,003 downwards.
CTAAAACGGTTCTAGCCAAAATGATGGAGGATTTAGAAAGTAATCCGGATGCAATCATCAATCATCAAAACTTTAATCGCTATTTCGAGACATTTGATCAGCATGTCAGAAGGCTAAGCGAGCTTACGGAGGAAATACATTTTTTTAGAAATACACTGAACAAGTACAGCGGTGCCCCATCCAGCCTGGACGAAATGATAACCTTGACAGCCCAGCATAAATGGCAGTTGTTTAGCGCAAAATTCCATCGCTATAATGTGGAAGGGATTAACGCTGCCTTAAATGTAAAATTCATTTCAGCAGATGGCAGGTTCGAGGTCGTTTACAATGCTGGTACTGGAGAAATGGTGGATGACCCCGTAAACATGGGGACTTACAATTATGCCCCTGGATCAATCAAGCCTCGGAAATATTTTAAACATTATCTTTTTGATGTTGTGCCTTGGAAGAAGTGGGGGAACGTTGAAGGTGTTTCCTATAAGGACATTACCCGTTTGCAGTCTAGGCATGGAACTGACGAGGAAAAGCATAACACGTTGAAAATAGAAAAGCTTATTGAGGAAAGAACCCTTGAATTAACTCAGAAGACCCATCTGTAGATAGCCCGCAGGCTATCTACAGATGGGTCTTTCTTTGATTCGTAAATTTAGGATATAATTAACAAAATTAGGAGGGAAAGATATGAAAGATGTCTACGGCTTACTCATGTTTGCAGTTGGATTCATCGGTTTAATTTTAACGTATTTTTTAAGCAGTATTGCTGGTCGTGTGGGGAGTCAATTCGGGCTGTATGATGATGAATGGGTGCCGATTGTATTTTATATCATATCAATTTTATTAATGGTATTTGGAGTTGTAAACGATCGCCGGAGGGATAGTTAGAGGGAATAGGCATATTTTACAAAAAATTAAAGGAATCTCTCCTAAAAGAAAGAACTTCTATAGAAACCAGATTCATTTGAGCGTGGACCATTCATTCAGGGAGGGATATTGATGAAGAAGAAAGAGTTTAAAGAGAAATTGTTTGAGCTGTTGAATGAAGGAATAGAGGAGCTGCCAACGGACGAGGTGATTCAGAAGACGAAGCTGCTGCTATTTGAATATGAGAAGAAGCAGAAGCACTCTATTGAAAATAAAGGGAAGCCATGGACAGATGAAGAGTTAAGAGTTGTCCTCTCGTTTGCCCCGACCAAAGAGAATATTTTAAAGCTGGCAAAAGGCTATAAGCGCAGCTATGGAAGCATTGAGCAGATTTTTCGGTGGGCTGTACTGCCAGATAAAGACATTTTCGAAAAAGGCAGAGAGAATGACAGCTTAATTAAGCAAGTAAAGCGAATCTATAAGGAAATGGGCTGGAAGGCATAGCTGAGCATGTAAGTAACATTTACAAGGAGGCTTGATCAGCTATGATCATTCGACAGTATCGCGCCGATGACTTGGACGCGATGTGCAGCCTGATGGCTGACTTGGGGTATCCAACAGAACAGGATGCAATGATGGCAAGGCTTGAGCGAATGCAACAGGATGCCAGTTACCATACCTTTATGGCGGAGCATGATGGTGAAGTAGTTGGAATGGCTGGAGTCCGACTCAGCTTGGCATACGAAATAGATGATATAGTCGTGCAAATTTCTGCATTAGTGATCAAACGGCAATATCAAAACCGAGGATTTGGCAAGCAAATCATTCGCCATGTGGAGCAATGGGCAAAACAGCAGGGCTCTACCCATATTGTGCTCACAAGTGGAATAAAAGCAGAAAGGCAGCAAGCGCATCAATTTTATAAAAATGCAGGCTTTCAAATCACAGGCTATCGCTTTGCCAAAGACTTAAATCATTAGCTTTTTGAACTCGTTTATAAAGGAGCAACAAGTATGTATACGCACAGAAATCTCGAACATATGGACCTGGAAGTCATCTGCACCTTTCCGCAAGCTGCAGATGAGCTTGTCTATATTAGCCCGAAGTTTCAATACCCGTTAACTCCAGATCAAATTTTAGCTTTGCTAAAGGATCGGTTTGAGCCGACAGTTATTTTGGATCGTGCGGCAGATGAAGTAGTCGCTTATGCCAATATTTATGGCTATGACGCAGAGGCACGTACTTGCTGGCTTGGTAATGTTGTTGTATCGCCCCAATATAGAGGACGAGGAGCGTCTCAGTTTCTTTTGGATGTTATGCTTAATAAGGCCAAATCGGTTCTGGGAGCCGAGACAATACGTCTTGCCTGTCATAATACGAATTCAAGAGGCCTGGCTTTCTATGTAAAGTACGGGTTTAAACCTTATGATATCCATATAACAGAACAAGCTGAACGGAAATTAATTGCGATACATATGAGCAAGCAGCTTGTGTAGATGCCATCTTAAATTGAAAGAAGGTCAAGTTGATGAAATTCGCATTAGTATTGTTTAACGGTGTTACCTTCCTTGATTTCGTAGGATTCTACGATGTCATATACCGGTTGAACTTATTTGAACCGTCTAAAGGGACAACCTGGGATATTTGCGGGCTGACAGATGAGGTTACTGATGAGCTGGGAATGAAGGTTAAGGTCAATGTAATTCGTCCTGATTTATCGCAGTACGATTTCGTTTTTATCCCGGGAGGAATGGGAACTAGAAAGCTGCGCGAGGATAAGGAATTCGTAGACTGGATTAAAACTGCCGAAGCTGTTCCTTATAAAGCATCGGTTTGTACAGGTTCGCTATTGTGGGGCGCAGCCGGCTTCCTGAAGAATAAGAAAGCAACGACGCATCCTAATGTTTATGATTTGCTGGAGCCTTACTGCGCAGAGGTCGTTAAAGCGCGCATCGTAAAGGATGGCAACGTGATTACAGCAGGTGGAGTTGCTACTTCAATTGACTTGGGCTTGTATATTATTGAGCTTTTTGCAGGCAAAGAAGCTGTGCCTGTAGTAAAACAGCAGCTCGATTATCCGTATACGACAACAGGAATTGTAGAGCTATGACGTGCAGCATTAAAGCAATTATTTTTGATATGGATAATACGTTGCTGCAGTCCTCTATAGATTTCAAGGCTATGAAGCAGGCAATCTATGCCTTTCTTGTGTCCGAGGGCGTACTTCCGGCACAATTAGATCTTGATCGTCATACATCGTCTACAATCATTAAAGAAGCCGTTCAGACAAAGCTAATGACAGAGCAGCAGCTATCGCAGATGTGGGACATTGCTGAGCAATTTGAAGTGATCGGCATGAAACAAGCCGATCTGGAGCCGGGAGTGCTCGAGCTGCTGGAGGAATTGCAGGGAAGGTATCGGATGGTCATTGTGACAAATAACTCGAATAAAACGGCACAAGCTGCGCTAAAGGACCATAACATCCTTCATTATTTCGATCATGTCGTTGGCAGAGAAAGCATGGGCTCGTTAAAGCCGTCGCCTGATGCCTTTCAATATGTTCTACGGCAGCATCAGGAGCTGTTGCCTGAGGCCTGGGTTTCAGTAGGGGATGCCTGGATAGATGGGGCAGCCTCTATAGCTGCCGGCATTCCATTTATCGCTTACCGGGCTGATCGCAATAAAATGAAGCAGCATCATGTTTTGCCCAAAGTATTTATCGAGGACATTAGAGAGCTAAAGCAATATATTGGATAGCTGGGAGGTTTGTCATGGAAGCCAAACGAATAGCCGCCGAACGAGCAGTGGATGATGTACGGGACGGAATGATAGTCGGCTTGGGCACTGGCTCAACCGCCTATTATGCGATACAAAGGCTCGGTAGGCTGGTTCAGCAAGGCTTGAGCATTCAAGCAATTGCGACATCGCTTCAATCTGAGCAGCTTGCAACGCAATTGGGCATTCCGTTGGTTTCCTTTTCTGAAATGACGGAGCTTGATCTAACGATTGACGGAGCAGATGAGGTTGACTCTGCATTTAATCTGATTAAAGGCGGCGGTGGCGCTTTATTGCGCGAGAAAATTGTAGCTGCTGCCAGCAAGCAGCTTACCATCGTCGTTGACGAGCATAAAGTAGTGCGTCAGCTTGGCAAATTTGCGCTGCCTGTAGAGATCGTAAAATTCGGCTATGAAGCCACGATTCGCAAGCTTTTTCAATTAGGCTGCGAGCCGATATTAAGAGCTCGAGACGGAGAGCTCTATGTAACGGACAATGGAAATTATATTGTAGATTGCAGCTTTAATCAGATTGCTGCACCGGTTGAGCTGCATCGAGAGCTTAATCTGATCCCGGGAGTTGTAGACAACGGGTTGTTTGTAGGAATGACAAAAAAAGTAATCGTGGGATATGACAACGGAGACGTTCAAGTGCTTGAAAGTTAAAGGCTTGGGCAATAAGCAGAACGTATGCCTCAACCTGAAGCTATAGGCTATCTGTGGTTGAGGCGTTTTATGTTCGCTGGATATGGAAATGACTTTGGAGGAGATAGCGTGATGCAGGAAGCAGTCGTGATTGAGCCATACAATGAGCAATGGCCGGTTTTATATGAAGAGCTTCGTCAACGGCTTGTCACGGAAATAGCAGATTCAATAGTGAGAATTGATCATATTGGTTCAACTGCGGTAGCTGGCTTAGCTGCAAAGCCGATTATCGATATTCAAATTTCGGTGCACGATCTGAAGCATACCGAGCAGCTTGAGCATGGCTTAAGCACACTTGGATTTGTATACAGACGAAATAATCCGGATCTTAGCAAAAAATACTTTAGAGAAGCTGCTGGCATGAGAAGAACCCATATTCATGTAAGAGAAGCGGGAAGCTGGTCCGAGCAATTTCATTTGTTATTTCGAGATTATTTGCGGGCTCACAAGGAGGCTTGCAGCGAGTATGAAGAGGTAAAGAAAGAGCTGGCAAAGCAATATACATATGAAAGAGAGCGCTATGTTGAAGGCAAATCAGCGGTTATTTGGCGCATTATGCAAAAGGCAAACAGCTGGAGTCAGGAAATCGGCTGGAAGCCAGAGCCATGCTGTTTATAGTCAAGAAAATGGAGGCTTTAACGATGGGGTACATTGAGGATATTAGAAAATTGGTAGGGAATCAGCCGCTTATTTTGGTAAGACCAAGTGCGGTTATCATTAATTCGCTTGGGCAAATTTTATTGATCCAATATCCGGATCATTCGTGGGGAATACCAGGCGGTTTAATGGAGCTTGGCGAATCGACAGAGGAGTGCCTAAGAAGAGAGGTAAAAGAGGAAATTAACCTTGAGCTTGGCGAGCTTCAGCTTTTTGGTGTGTTTTCTGGCAAGGAGCTTTATACGAAGCTGGTCAATGGGCACGAATATTATAACGTTATTGTCGCTTACATTTGCAACTCATTTGAAGGCGAGCTAGCGCCAGATGGTGTTGAAATAATAGAGGCTCAATTTTTTCATTTGCACGAGATTCCAGAAAGCACACAGCCGTTTATTAAAGACAAGCTAAAGCAGTTTGCCCCTCAGCTCAATCAAATATTGCGTGAATGAACTAATAGAAGTTGTTAAGCAGCAGAACAAGGGCTAGCAATTTTTGTGAAAAAAATTAACAAATGGTCTGCAACGTTTATTAACTATATTGCGTCAGATGATATATCAATTTACTAAGGGGATCATTTGAATGAGAATACTAGCCGCGCTGCTTATTCTTTCACTTTCCTTAGGTGGAATGACAGGATGCACACAAAAACCTGCTGTAACGGCTAATATGTTTGAAGCAGCTATTGAGCCGTTGAGCGAAGTTAAGGCAGGCAGTCCATTTCAAGTACAATCTAACGGTGAGGTTCATGAGATCCAATTGGAATCCGAGCCATACTCGTTTACTGTCGGGTGATTAGTTAATGAAATTAAGTGAAAGAAGGCGTAATGATGAAGGTAGCCAAGTTGTTTGCATGTGCCATATTGATAATGTCTTTATTGGCGGGATGCGCCAAAAGCACGCAGCCAGAGAAGGAGAACGCTGGGCAGGAGGAGCAAACAGGTACGAATACAAATGAGCCTTCTAATCCGCAGGTGCCTGAATCCACTGCTCCGCAGGAGCTTTCTGATTTTGCAGTACGTATTGGCAACAGCTCAATTGCATTGAAGGATAAGGAAAATGAAGTGAACTTGGAAGAGCTTCTCGGAGCTCCGAGCTCGGAAGAAACGACTGTGCTGGGAGAAACTGCAGATACGCTTGCGGGCACTCACGTGAAAACGCAGCAATACGACGGCCTTGAGCTGCAGTTGTTTTCTCCTAAGCAGGATCAAGAGCAGTTTTGGATTCAATCGATCACGATAACCAATGAAAGCTACTCAACCTCAAAAGAAGTAACAATAAACGATTCCTTGGAGCAGCTTATTGCTGCTTACCCTACTATAGAAATGGCCAAAGATGGAAGAACTGATCCAAACAATTGCGCGTATGTTATAGCTGAATCTGTACAGTTTTTAACCTTTGAAGTAGACGACGGTGTAATAAAGGAAATCAAGCTCTACTATGAACTTCAATAATGAAGGGATGGAGCTTGTGAGACTTGTACGAATTTGCACGAAGCCAGAGCTTACTTGCAAGCCTCGTTTGTTGGGAATAGAAATTCCTGACAGACGAGGCTTTTTCATGCATAAAATACGGGTTTGCAACGAAATCTGTCGGTTTTTATCAGAAAATATTGGGATTTTAACATTAAAGTCGTAGATTGCTGCTTGAATTCAAGTTATAATCGAATCACCATCAAGCGTACAGGAGAGATTTTATGGAACATGTTCATGGCTCTTATGACATCATTCTTGTGTTGTTTTCGTACATCGTAGCAGTCGTAGCCTCTTACACTGTACTGGATCTCGTAGAACGAATCAGCACCTCAGCGGGAAGGAGCCGCTGGCTGTGGCTGTTGTTTGGCGCGGTAGCGATGGGGATGGGGATTTGGTCGATGCACTTTGTAGGCATGCTTGCATTTTCTCTACCAGTTTCTGTTGCCTATGATTTGACCCTGGTATTCCTATCCGTATTAGTAGCCATTATAGCCTCATTTATTGCTTTGTATATGGTGGGCAGAAGACAGACCTCGCTCAGCCAAATATTCGGCGGGGGAATATTGCTGGCAGCAGGCATTTCCGCCATGCATTATATCGGAATGGCTGCCATGATTATTGATATTACATACGATCCATTCTGGTTTGCACTGTCGATTGTCATTGCTTTGGTTGCTTCCGTTGCAGCATTATGGCTTTCCTTCTATTTCAGGCAGGGGGCTGTTCGAGGTGGGCACTGGAAGAAAATTGGAAGCGGTTTAATTATGGGAGCCGCTGTAGTTGGCATGCATTATGTAGGAATGGCCGCAGCCCATTTTCATCTGGGTGAGAAAGCAAGATCCGCTTCAGGCATCATACTGGATCAGCAATGGCTGGCTTATCTCATAGCGGGCGGCACCTTGTTTACACTTGGCTTGTCGCTCATAGGAATTTATGTTTCCAACCGTTTTACGCACAAGGACTCAGAGCTAGAGGAAAAAGCGCTGGAAATCCAGCGGAAAAATGAGGAGCTGCGAGAGCTTAACGATCATTTGGAGGAGCTGGTAGAGGAGCGAACGGCCGAGCTTGAGCATGCAAAAAATGAAGCGATTAAAGCGAATATGATCAAGAGCCAGTTTTTGGCGAATATGAGCCATGAGCTGCGTACGCCGCTTAATGCCATAATCGGGTACAGCGAAATGCTGATCGAGGAGGTAGAGGAGCTTAATGAGCCAATCCTGGCCGAAGATTTAAACAAAATTCGCACGGCGGGCAATCATTTGCTGTCGTTAATAAATGATATTCTCGATATTTCAAAGATTGAAGCAGGAAAGATGGATATCTATGTTGAGGAATTTGAGCTGAATGATTTAGTACAAGATATTGAGACAACAGTTAGACCGCTTGTAGAGGGCAATGGAAATTCGTTGGAAATCTACTCTGTTCAAGGCGCAATCACAGCTGATTTGACCAAGCTGCGACAGATTATAATTAATTTGATCAGCAATGCCGGAAAGTTTACACACAATGGATCGGTGGTGCTTAAAGTAGCCAGGCAGTCCATGAATAACGTGGACGGTTATACCTTTTTTGTGCAGGATACCGGAATCGGGATGACGCCGGAACAAATAGAAAGATTGTTTCAGCCTTTTACACAAGCGGATAATTCAACGACTCGCAAATATGGCGGCACTGGCCTTGGACTGGCCATTAGCCAACGCTTCTGTCAGCTTATGGGCGGGGAGATTAAAGTAGAAAGCGAAACAGGCAAAGGCAGTCTATTCTCGTGCTGGATTCCAGCCTCGCCATTGGCTGCAAATGATGCATCAGCCGATCAACAGACGCTGGCGCAGCATGCAGAATATGTTGATCAAGCTGATTCTGTTCATATCCTGCTTATTGATGACGAGCCGTTTAACCATCAATTAATGCAGCGTTATCTTGCGAAGGAAGGCTGGACGCTAGCCTTTGCAGAAAGCGGAACGAAAGGAATTGAGCTCGCAGAGAAGCTCCAGCCGCATGTAATATTGCTTGATATTCTTATGCCTAGCATGGATGGCTGGAATGTGCTCTCTGCATTAAAAAGCAACCCGAAGCTGCAGGATATTCCCGTCGTAATATGGTCAATGACCATCGACAAGCAGCTTGGCTATACGCTAGGTGCATCCGAGTTTTTAACGAAGCCGTTGCAGAAGGATCGATTGCTGCAGGTTATGAACAAATACATCCCGAAGCATGTTGATCATACTGTGCTCGTCATTGAAGATGATGCTGCGACCAACGAGCTGATCGCACGGCTGCTGGAAAAGGAAGGCTATTCGGCAGTGCAGACAGGAAACGGCAAGCTTGCACTGGAATATATGGCAGCCGAAAAAAAGCCGGATCTAATTTTGCTCGATTTGATGATGCCGGAGATGGACGGATTTACCTTCGTGGAGGAGGTACGCAAAGAGGAGGAGTGGCACAATATTCCGATTGTTGTCATTACAGCCAAGTCGATTACGTCTGAGGACAGGGAGAAGCTGAATGGCAATGTTGAATCCATTATTCAAAAAGGCTCTACCGATTATTTAACAGTAATTAAGGAGATCGAGCAGCTAATAGCTACGGCAGTCGAACGGTCTGAATGATCAAGCTTATCTTTTATGCAAGTCCATTTCATTTAACAGGAGAGTGAGACGTTATGGAAGCCATTTTATTGGTCGAGGACAATGAAATGAATCGCGACATGCTATCTCGTCGCTTGTCTCGTAAAGGGTTTCGCGTTATTGCAGCAGAAGATGGTCAGCAAGGGATAGAGCTGGCAGTATCGGAGCGGCCCGATCTTGTATTAATGGATCTCAGTTTACCCGTTGTTGATGGCTGGGAAGCGACGCGCACTTTAAAGCAGTCAGCGGAGACAAAGCATATCCCGGTTATCGTGCTGACTGCACATGCAATGGCAGGAGATGAGCAAAAGGCCCGCGAAGCCGGTTGCGATGATTTTGATACTAAGCCGGTCGATTTCACTAGACTGCTTAACAAAATACAAGCTGCTCTAGCTGGCTGCAGTGAACATCAAGCGTAACGATAATGGAGAGAACAATAATGGACGACACAAGACAACAAGCCAATATTTTAATCGTAGACGATCAGGAATACAACATTAGTTTATTGGAACGCATATTGACGCGAGCAGGCTTTAAACATATTTATACAACGATGGATCCTTATCAAATTCTGCCGTTGCTTGCAGAGGTTAAGCCAGATATTGTTTTGTTGGATCTCCATATGCCTGGCATGGATGGCCTGGAGGTGCTGCAGCTAATTCGCGAGCATATTGGCGAGGAGCAATATTTGCCTGTTTTAATGCTCACCGCTGATGTAACGCATGAAGCCAAGCAGCAGGGCTTGCGGGCAGGTGTTAACGATTTTTTAACGAAGCCATACGACCGAACCGAGGTTATTTTGCGTATTAATAATTTATTGAAAACACGTGAGCTTCATATGCAGCTGCAGCACTATACTGCTACGCTGGAGGAAAAGGTGCGCGAGCGGACTGAGGAGCTAAAGCGTGCACAAATCGAAATTTTGCAGCTGCTTGGTCGGGCAGCGGAATATCGCGATGATATGACCGGACAGCACACGCTGCGGGTTGGCTGGATATCCCAATTGATCGCAAAGCGGCTCGGCTTTACAGAGCATGAATCAGAAATGATTCGCATGGCAGCAGCGCTGCACGATATCGGAAAAATTGGCATTCCTGATGAAATTTTGATGAAGCCGGGCCGGTTTCTGCCCGAGGAATTTGAACGGATGAAGACCCATACGACGATTGGCGCAAGCATTTTGGAGGGCAGCTCGTTTGCGATATTGAAGCTGGCTCAGGTTATTGCTGTTGCACATCATGAAAAATGGGATGGTACTGGCTATCCAGAGGGCTTAAAGGGAGAAGCGATACCGCTAGAGGCGCGAATTGTTGCTCTTGCTGATTTCTATGACGCGTTAACCCATGAACGGCCATATAAAAAAGCATGGAGCCCGGAGGAAACAATAGAAGAAATCAAGCGACAGCGCGGCTTGCATTTTGATCCTCACATTGTAGATGTTTTCATTGATATTTTCGAGCAGCAGGAGTTGACCCTTGCAATGAACTCGCCTGCAGAAAGCCTGCTATAAGCAGGACATGAATAATAGCCTTTAGTTCCAGCCTATGGAGCTAAAGGCTATTATGTTATAGAAAATGAAAAGAGATTCAACTAAATTGTGGGAAATGATGTTAAAATGGGATGAGAAATCGCGGAAGGTGATGATGATGAGCAATAAGCTAACGAAGGCACAGAGCCTTGCAATCGAATATATTACGAACTCTGCCAAAGCTCGAAAAGCAGAAGCTCAGCAAATAATCGAGGAAGTATTGTATATGTCCGATACAGCGCGAGCGCGATTTAATGAAGCGAGCCGGCAAATTTATGCTCACGCCAAAGTAGCTCTGCATTTTCATCCCGACCGACCTATAACAGCAACGAAAACGGTAGCAGATGATTTGCTTGCAGAGGGAATTTATAAAAATCAATTTCAAACGCGCATATCCAACGGCGGCTTGACCGCTTATCCGGGTGGCGCGAGGGATGAATGGGAGAAAGCTATATTTGGCGGCGCCTATCATCAAGCATCAACCGCTGCAAGCGAGCGGCCCAAGTACGGGGCACTTGAGCTTCTGGGCAGCTATGACGGACCAGCTCCCCGCTTTGGCTCTTGTTATGTTGTACTGCATTCAGCTGTATCCAAACGCTGTACCTTTACCTATCTGGACTCCTCGCAAAATCCTAAGGAAAAAGGAACGTTTGCTGAGTTTGACGATGTATTGGCGGCTTTGTGGAAGGATGTATTTTTCCACAATGAAGCACTTGGCAGAAAAGAGTTGACGCCGGAGCTGCTGCTTGAGCAGCTCACTAATCATTTGCCGCTCTCAAGAGCCGCTTGGCTGAATGGTAAACCGAGCCGAAACCTTGATTACTATATTGAAGCCCAGGTTCATGGCGATATTGTACTGCAAGACGACGCAGAGGCTTTAGTTGCCGATCCGTCGTTCCAAGGCACTGCAACAGGGCAAGTGCTGGAGCAGCTATGCTCCAAATATGGGCTCGATCTGTATTGGCACCGAGGCTTGGAATTGCATGTGGACGAGGTTCCTTCCAATTTCCGCGGACCGGCAATGCCAGAGCTAGCCAAAAGAGTTGCACAGAGTGGTAAAATTAATGCGCACTGCATTGGCCTGGCTGCTGCAAGCCTGATGCAATCTCCTGAGCTGTGGAAGGAATATGGAAGCTATGAACAGGTAGTACAGCAATTAAAGTATATGTGGCATATTCTGGTTCGCTTTGGTGAGCCAAAGGATACTATATTTGAAGTCGAAATCGAATAGAAGTAGAGCATGAAAGGAGAGCTCGAGTGAAGCAAAAGCTGATTTTATTTTTAGTTATGTCGATTTTATACGGTGCCGGCATGGCGCTGATGTTAGTGGATATTACAGAGTCATGGTTGAAGTATGCCATAATGTCAGGTCTATTTTTCGGATTAATGACTACAGCTATTCTTTCCTTCATTCAGTGGGCCAATCTCAAGCGAACAGGTCAGTCAACTAGCAGTGTTGTCAAGGTTCACAATACATTGCAGCTGGAAATTGCCGCATCCAAGCAGGAGGCCTTCGGGCTATGCACGCATGCGCTGCAGCAAATCAACAAATGCAGCATAGAGCAAAGCAACTTCAGTCTGGGAATACTGACCGCTTCAGCAGGAATGAACTGGCTCACTTGGGGAGACGAGATCGAGCTTCATATTTTAGAAACAGCTCATAATCGATGCACGATTAGTCTCTCAAGCCGTCCAAAGGTAAAAACTACGCTTATTGATTATGGGAAAAATAGAGAGAATATAAAGCGAATGGTAGACTTTATACTAGCAGCGCCATATCAGGTAATCATTACAGAGGATGAAGGTCATATTTTCAAATCCGTATAGCCTGCAATCGCGCGAAAGGACGCATCAGATGAACGAATATATTGAACGAATTCATCAAGTAACTACCTATATTGAAGCGCATATTTCCGAAAAATTAACATTAGATAAGCTAGCAGCAGTATCCAATTTCTCCAAGTACCATTTCTCGCGAGTGTTTACAGCGGTCGTCGGAATAACGCCAGCTGCTTACATTGTCAATGAGCGTTTAAAGCTGGCAGTTCGTTATTTGCGCGAAACAGATAAGTCTATGCTGGAAATCTCGCTGCTTTGCGGCTATGAAAGTGTCTCGCATTTTAATGCCAGCTTTAAAAAGCAATTCGATATGACGCCAGGAAAGCTTAGAAAAATATTGCATGAAGGTAGAGTTGTACAAGATAGCAAGATTTCGCAATTTATTCGCAATATTACTAAAGAACAATGGAATCCTCCGCGCTATGATCAAAAAGAAGGCAACCACTTTTTGAGGAGGATTTGGAATATGAATATTTCGGTTACACAATTGCCGCCGTTAGAGGTGGCCTATGTCAGGCATGTCGGAAGTTATTTGGAAACGTACCATGCCTGGCAAAAGCTTGGGCAATGGGCGCATGAGCACCAGCTATACCCGCCTGAGCAGTATTTTATCGGCATTTCGCTAGACGACCCTAACACGACAGAAGAGCTCGCCTGCCGCTATGATGCTTGTGTTACACTGCCGGCGCAATTTATCAAGCAAGCGGACGCTGTCGTTCAATTCAAGCAGCTGCCAGGCGGACTTTATGGCAAATACGTCTTCTATGATACACTGGACAAATTCGCTATCGCTTATCAAAGCGTGTTCGGTCAATGGCTGCCAAACAGCGAGTATGAGCCAGACGATCGCGATTGCCTGGAATTTTGCATGAACGATCCATCGATTGATCCTGAAGGAAAAGCGAAGGTTGACTTGTACATTCCGATTAGAAAAAGAGCTTGATCAGCAAGTAATACACAGCTGCGGGGCATAGCCATATTGATGTGGATATGCCCCAGCATTTTATTGCAGGAGGGGAACGCATTGGACATACAAGCAGTTATCTTCGATCTCGATAATACGTTAGTTAATCGGCAGGCCGCCTTCAAGGCGTATTCAGAGCAGTTTATTGACCGCTTTACCGTGAAGACACACCCGTCCGAACGAACCGAACTGATTGAGTATATGCGAGTGGCTGATCGTGATGGTTACCGCAACAAGCGAGAGCTGTACCAGGAGCTGCTCGAGAAGTTCAATATGAAAAGCGGGGTAACGGTAGATCAGCTGTTAAATTATTGGTTTGAGCAATTTTTCAGATGCACGGTTCTGATGGATGGTGCAGAGCATACCTTGCAAAGGCTGAAGGCAAAAGGAATCAAGCTTGGCGTTATTACTAACGGTTCTATCCGAGCACAGCATAGAAAAATTGATCAGACAGGTTTGCGCTCTTATTTTGATGATATTATCGTATCTGATGAGGTCGGCTGCAAAAAGCCCGATCAAGCAATCTTCAAGCTGGCTTTAGAGCGTTTAGGCGTCGAGGCGCAAGCCTGCTTATTTGTAGGCGATCATCCTGTTAATGATATTCAGGGAGCGAGTAAAGCAGGTTTAACGCCAGTTTGGCTGCAAGGCTTTCGTCAATGGGAGCCTTCAGTGGAGGCAGCCCCGCATACAATCAGCCGCTTGGAGGAATGTCTGCAGCTGGTAGAGCAGCTTATGGAGCAGCACCGCTCTGGAGCAAAACCATCTTGAAAAGCGAGCGCTGCCAGCAGCTCATACAGCATGTTTTTCAGCAAACGGGTGGCTTCCAAATAGACGGCTGGCGCTTGCGTTCACCTGTCCATGACGAACAGTCCTTGGCAAATATTAAGCGAAAGCTGGAGGAGCAACATGTATAAAGCTATTCTATTTGATTTAGACAATACGTTATTGAATTATTCATTAAGTGAGCTGCAATGCATGCAGAAAACAGTTGAAGCGCATCGCTTGGTCGAGCATCATGATTGGAGCTGGGAGCAGTTTTGGTCTACCTATTTGCAGCATAACGATCGACATTGGCTTAGCTTCGTTCACAAGCAAGGGCTGGATTCAATCGAGGAGGTGCTGATCAGCTCATTTCGCGATACATTGAACCGCGACGAGCGGCTGCACGGCAAGCTGGCGCAAACGTACTGGGAATATTTCTGCAGCACCTGTATATATGAAGACGGTGCCCCGGAGGTAATTCATGCAGCAAGCGCGAAATATAAATTAGGGATTGTTTCGAATGGAGTCGGCATAGCGCAGCGCGGACGTTTGGCTGCTGGCAGCATAGATCATCTGTTTGACTCGATTGTTGTGTCGGATGAAGCTGGCGTAAGAAAGCCAAGCAAGGATATTTTCACTATATCATTGCAGGAGCTGGGCTTGTCGCGTGATGAGGTGCTTTTTGTTGGCGATTCCCTTAAGGATGACTATGCTGGGGCCAAGAACATCGGAATCGACTTCTGCTACTACAATCGGAGCGGGCAAGCGATCGATGAGCAGCTTCAGCCGCGCTATATTGTCAATCGGATATCAGAGCTGCTGCCAATTATTGAAGCATAAAGGAGGCACAATGACTCCTATTGCAGCCTTTCATCAAGGCATTGATTATTTATTGCAGGGCAGCGCCACGCAGCAGCATGCCTATCACACCTTGCAGGAGCTGCGTATTTTCACGATTTTGCAAGAGTATTCGCCTGTTCTAGTTGGGACCGTTCCGATTGATATTAACATTGACGACAGCGATCTCGATATCATTTGCGAGGTTTACCATTTTACTGATTTTCAGGTTATAGTTGACCATTATTTTAGCAGGATGCGTGGCTACCGTTATACATATAAGCTTGTTGAAGGCGTACCAAGAGCGGTGTGCAGCTTCCATTATAACGATTGGCTTATTCAGCTGTTTGCGCAGCCAGTCGCAGCGGTCCAGCAATACGGGTACAAACATATGGTTGTTGAACACCGCATACTGCAACTGATTGATAGCAGCTTCAGGCAACAAATTAGAGCGCTAAAAGCTTCTGGTGTAAAAACAGAGCCGGCATTTGCCAAGCTGCTGCAGCTGGAGGGTGATCCATATGCAGCGCTGCTGGAATTGTTCGACTGGAGTGATGAGCAGCTTATGCAGCTGCTGGATAAGACGATAGGAAAAGGGGATGATTAGCATACAATTTATTGCGATATTGCTTGAAGTGTCGCTCATCGGGCTATGCATAGCCGGAAGCATGATTTGTCAGAAGCGAGCTTTTCGTGAGGGAGCAACTTTTTTTCGATTAATGCTTATATGGAAAGTCGTCCAAATGGCTATTCCATTGTTTGTGGATAATTGGCTGTACGACAACGTTTCACGAGATAGCGCAATCACAATTGGCCAATGGTTTGTGATCATCTCATGGCTGCAGAAGCTTATAATAATAGCTGCCTTTTACATATTGATCAAGGGAATTTACAAAAGGCTGTCACAGTCACCAGCAAGTGATAATAGTTAGAGATAAGGAGAATCGTTTAATGCTGAAGCAAGTTATTCCTATTCTACGCATATTTGATATTGCGAAAGCAAAAGAGTTCTATGTCGATTACTTAGGGTTTAATATTGACTGGGAGCATCGGTTTGAGCCTGAGCTTCCCTTGTACATGCAGCTTACACTAGGCACAGTCACCATCCATCTATCGGAGCATCATGGCGACTGCACGCCTGGAGCAGCAATCAGAATTGAGATGAGCGGATTACACCAACTGCATCAGCAGTTGACAGCAAAGTCATATCGCTATTTGCGGCCAGGTATAGAAAAGACGCCTTGGGAGCTGGAGGAGATGACGCTTACTGATCCTTTCGGAAACCGTCTTGTTTTTTATGAATCGAGCGCTTCTTAATGCAGACATTGCGTATTTCTGCCCGGCTACTGCGAGGCGTACCCGCGTGCGGCCAATCCAATCTGAGCCGCGATAACAAGCATGCTTGAATCTATATCTGCTATCATTCAGCAGAATAGGAGCAAGCATGCTTTTTTCTATATGAGAGCGACATAATACTTTAATTTCGAGATTTATTGCTCATTCTGTATAGCTTTTATGTTCATATACTGTATAATAATGGAAGTGGTAAAAACTGACTAAAAAAGAAAGAAAGGTTGAAGTATAATGAAACGCACTCTAGTTAAAGCGTTAATTTTTTCTGTTTGCTTAATGATTGTCTATTTTGGACTAAAGGTTGCAGCAGGTATAGTAGCAACCGATAGATATGCCCCCAATATACTTGAATCGTACAATTCTATTGATAAATTGCAGCAAACGGTTGAATTTGGAAGTACGTTAAATAATCCCGTTTATATGATTTCTGAAATTATTGCTGTATTGTTGGCTGGCATAGCCGTATATTTGCTTGTAGCTTTCCTCAAGGCCAAGCTTAAACAGCATTAACAGCTTGACTGGAAGAAAACCGCCTTCCATTGATGGCATTGCTCGAACGGAACTTGATAGAAAAAGAAGCCAGGTGAACTGCAGATGCATAAATATCAATCGGCAGCACTTCTATTATTGCTAGGCTATACGGCATTTCTCACTTATTTGATGCTATTCGGCTTTGGTCGATATCCATATACAGATTACAGCTACAATCTTGTTCCTTTTGCTACAATTAGACACTTTCTGAATATTGATCAATTTAATACGAATACATGGGTAATTAACCTGTTCGGCAATATTGGCGTATTTATTCCGTTTGGCATTTTGCTGCCTGCGGCCTGCTTGAAGCAGGGCTTGAAGGCCTACGGAATATTTTTAATCGCATTAATTGCCTTGGAGCTGGCCCAGCTTATAAGCAAAAGAGGAAGTCTCGATATTGATGATATTCTCCTTAATTCATTGGGATTTTTGATCGGCTATCTTATTTATTGCGCAGGGAGAGCATACATATTTGACAAGGGAGCGAAGCGTAATGATTCAAATTAAGCAGTTGAACGAATTGAGTGTTGATCAGGTTGCAAAAATGTCTGTAAAGCTGTGGCCCTATAATGATTTTCAAGAAATGAGGGAGGAATTCCAGCAGCTTATCTCCTCGGCGAAAGATATCGTTTATGCAGCGCTTGCTGACGATCGCTATATAGGCTTTATTCATATGTCTCTGCGCACCGATTATGTAGAAGGCTCGCAATCTTCACCAGTAGGCTACATTGAGGCGATTTACGTTGAAGAGTCCTTCAGAAAGCAGGGAGTGTCGAGAAGGCTCGTTGAAGCAGGAGAACGTTGGGCGGCCTCGCTCGGCTGCAGTGAAATAGGCTCGGATACAGAGCTCAGCAATGTGGCAAGCCAGCAGTTTCACCAGAAGCTGGGCTTTGCGGAAGCAAACAGAATTGTCTCCTTTATTAAGCCTATAGACAGCAAACAGATGTCAGAAGTAACGACAATATATGTGGTAAGGCATGGGCAGACAGAATGGAATGTCGAGCATAAATTGCAGGGGCATCAAGACTCTCCGCTCACTGCACTGGGCGTTAAGCAGGCCGAGTGGCTTGCAGAAGCGCTTGAGGATGTGCCAATCGATCATATTTATGCAAGCTCAAGCGACAGAGCGCTAAAAACGGCGCAAATCGTGAAGGGGGCACGAACGCTCCCCGTCATAGCAAGCGATGCCTTTAAGGAGATCAGCTTAGGTGTATGGGAAGGCAAAACGCAGGATGAGGCGAAGCAGCTGTTTCCTGAGCAATTTGCATACTTTTGGAATGATCCAGACAAATTTGCAGTGTCCGGCAGCGAAACCTTTCAAGCTGTATCACAACGAGCGATTGACGAGCTTCATCAGTTGATCGATAAGCATCGAGGCGAAACCATACTCATCGTCACCCATACCGTTGTTGTCAAGCTGATTATGGCTCATTTCGAGCAGCGACGGATGGAGGATTTATGGCAGCTTCCATATATTTATCCAGCCTGTCTGTGCAAAATCGAGCTGCGGGGCGATCAGCCGCAAATCGTGCTGCATGGAGACATTGCGCACTATAAAGAAGAAGCTTCTCCTAGCTAGGGCGTGTATGCCTGTTGGAGCAACGAGCTGACAAAGCAATGGCCAGGTGAGCTATAGCTGATAGAGAGGCGGGACTTTCATGTTCTTTTTGGGAATATTGATTGCATTCATTTGTTTCTTGTTTCTAGGCGGATATGCGATTCCTTTAATGATTTTGGTCGTATTTGCAATGGTTTTTGCTACCTACTTTAGAACAAAGAAAATACGCAACGACTTGCTGAGCATCAAGCTAAAGCTGGGGATCGACGATGAGGATACGCTAAACTACAAAATGATGATGGAAGAAAAAGAGTCGGAAAAACGGCAAAATCAGCTGCTGGACAACGAGCATTCCGATACTTCAGATGACGAAAGCGAGCAGCAGCAGCCGATCAAGAAAACTCCAATTGATGAAGAAATTGAAGCCGAGCTGGAGCAATATGCCAAGCAGCATCAAGCAGAGCTATCAAAGGATGAGCCTAAAAAAGTTGATTGAAGGAGGTAATACAATGGAGCAGAAGCCTAATAACGAACAGCTGCGACAGGACCTCGATGATATGAAGCAGCGTATCGAGCAGCTCGAACAGTCGGTAGCAGTATCATCAAGAAGCCGCCAAAAGAAGTTGTCACTTATTACGTTCCTGCTTACCTTTATTCTGACGTTGTGCGGTATTCTATTTCTTGTTGGAATTTGGAACTATCTCTCTGGCCATTAGTCGAGCTTTAAAACTAAAGGAGGATCGTGAAATGAATACAAAGCTAGTAAATTATGCTGCCTGGCTTAGTCTACTAACAATTTTGATCTTTCCAGGCAGACCGGGAGAGACCGGCATGGCAAGCTCTACGTATGGCTTTCCTTTTGCGTTTCTGACAGATTATCATCATGCTCCAAATGGCAAGCAAATTTGGTTCATTAAAGGGGTAAACCTTAACCTTCTTGGCTTTTTTCTGAACATCGTGTTTTTCTATGTTGTCTTGCTCGTCATTACGAGAATGGCTGCAGCTTATGCAGCTAAAAAGCAGCGCAAATCCAGTATCTAGCAGGTGTTATGGCCTAGGCTTGCAAAAACGGCTTCAGGTTTTCACACAACTTGACGGCATGATCCAAATATACAAAGCAGATTATATAAATTTCTTGAGAAAATAAGGCTGTTAATGGCATCAATGGTTTTAATTAGTATGTGAGCAATCTTTTTCATTCCCTTTATAGCCTAATGTTTGTTAAAATGAAATTATGAAGCTAGTTAAAAACATACCGTCACCTAGAAAACCCATCTGTCAAAGGCGAAAGCAAGCAGCAGATGGGTGTTTGCTTTCTGGGGGAAGGATGAAGAAGGAATGTAAAGGAAGTCATGCTATGATACAACGAAAACAAGCCATCATGTTTAGTTTGCTAGGATTGGTAATTGTCTCGGCCGTGGTCGTTCTCTATTGGCTGCCCGATAAAAATCGTTTGAGCCTGGATGATCTTAATCACAACCTCGATGTCGCGGATATAAAGTTTGGCATGCTTGAGGAGGAAGTAATTGAGCTTTGGGGTGCTGGGCAATATTTGCACGGCTTTGGCGGGCATGGTCGTGACTATAAGGAGCAGGGCGTGCAGATCAGCTTTCCAGGTGATGCTGACAATGATTTGTACGGCAGAGTAGGCGGACTTGAGCTGGTTTCAGCTGATCATTCGGTCTATGCGATTAGGGTTGGAGATGAGCAGGAGGCTGCCGCAAAGCAGCTGTTGTCCTACGGATTTGTAGAAAGTGATTTCTCAGAGGATATTTTTGTACAGGGTGAATTTATGATCGCCTTGCACGGCAGTCCTGTTATCGAATTTATCCAGGTCTGGTTTGACGACAAGGATCTTAAGGACAGAAATTATTAAGCACGGTAATTATATGAAGCGAGAAACGGGGGATGCTGATGCAAGCCTGTGAAAAATGCGGCATGCGTTTTAGCTATAAGCAAGTGCTAAAATCAATCTCTTGGTTGTATAAGCCGGTAACTTGCCAACAATGCGGCACAATGAGCCATGTTACAGCAGGATCAAGATTCATTACTGCACTTTCTGCCGTGTGGCCGATGGTGATGCTACAGTTTCTAACAATGGCGACTTGGATTAGACTGCTAATCTTTACAACTTTAGCAGTTCTAAGCTTATTAGCTGTGCCCTATGTAGCTCGGTACCGGAGGGAGCTTGCTCAAGCAGTAAAGGAATTGGAGCAACCGTAACAAGGAGCGAAGACATCATTTGCGAATGCGCTTACACTATGAAATCTAATCGGAGGTTGTTGCTGTGAATTTAGCAGGTAAGGAGCAGGAATATATTAAACGTCTTGCAAAATTTCAGCATGCATCGAATATTAAGCCTATTTTGAAAGGATACTCTGACGATCAGAAGTTTCTTGTGCAGCAAGCGGAGGGCAGCTATGTAGTAAAAATTTTCGATAGCGCGCAAGCTGGTGCCAAATATGCTGAGTTTCGTGCGCTGCAAGCGATGCAGCAATATGATGTAAGCTGCTCCAAAGCGATTGAGCTGGGCGAATGGCAAGATATCTCGAAGGGCTATATGATTTTAAGCTATATTGACGGCGAAGAAGCAACCGATGCCTTGCTGCATTATACGGAGGAGCAGCAGCTACAGATTGGGATAGAAGCGGGCAAAGAGCTGAAAAAGATTCATCGTCATCAAGCAGATCAAGCTATGCCCTCCTGGCATGAGCGCAAGCAAGCCAAGCATCAAGCCTATATGAGAAGCTATGAACAGCTCGGTATGCGGATACCGCATGATGAAAGCATGATCGCCTTTATCGACGAGCATATTCATCTTATGGAGGACAGGCCTAACCTTTTTCAGCATGATGACTATCACCCCGGCAATTTGGTCGTGAAGGACGGCAAGCTTGCAGGAGTAATTGATTTCAATCGATGCGACTGGGGAGATCCGTTTCACGAGTTTCTCAAGGTCGGTTTGTTTAGCGTTGAGGTCAGCGTTCCATTTGCAATTGGGCAAATTCGCGGCTATTTTAATGAGCAATCGCCGCCCGAGTATTTTTGGAGGCTGTACACCCTCTATATCGCGATGAGCTTGATTTCCTCTATTGTATGGATTCAAAAGGTAAAGCCTGAAGAAACCAACGAGATGCTGCAGCGGCTTGTACGAGTTATAGAGGATCATCATAACTTTGCCAGCATTGTACCGCGCTGGTATGTTCATGCTGCTGATGAACAGTAAGCCAGCATCCTGCTGCTGCAACAAAGATTAAACCAAAATATGTAAAACTATTATGATATATGCTAAAATAGTAGAAATGACTAGAAGATAATGCTAAGGAGCGGTTCAATGAAAAAGCTATCTCGCTCACAATTCGAGCAGGCACGCCAGTACTTATATACAGAGGCTCGAGCGCTGGAACGCGCTCTGTTCTGTTATGAATTTGAATCCGGTGGTGAGCAGCAGGTGTTAATGGAGCTAGCTGCTTACCAGAACAGCGATGGCGGCTTTGGCAACGCGCTCGAGCCCGATTTGAGATGCAAGGAATCATCTGCACTGGCGACAACTGTTGCCTTGCAGCATCTTTCACTGCTAACGACTTCTACTGAGAAAGAGGATATGCTGATTCGCAGCTTCGAATATTTCGCTAATAGCTACAAGCCAGACATAAATGGATGGGAAATTATCCCGCAAGAGGCTGATCAGAACCCGCGGGCGATTTGGTGGAATTACTCCCCGCAAACCGAAACCTGGGGGAATCCAAACGCTGAAATTGTTGCTTACTTGCTTCAATATCCACATCTGCTGCCAGAGCAGCTTAAGCAGAAAACGCAGACACTACTGCAGGATGCTATCGAATATTTGCGAACAAGCTGTGCATGCAACGAAATGCATGAGCTATTTTGCTATATTAGGCTATATTCTGTGCTTTCCGATGAGAAGCAGCAAATTATTTCCCGAGAAATGAATCGCTTTGTCGAAAGCTGTGTCGTAAAGGAGCCTGAGCAGCGCAACGGTTATTGTGCTGTGCCGCTTCAGGTCGTCACATCGCCAGACTCCAGCTTTTACAGCAAATATGAGGATGTAATTCCGCAGGATTTGGATCAACTTATCGATTCCATGAACGGGCAAGGCACCTGGGAGCCAAACTGGTCATGGGGAAGATATGAGGAGCAATGGGAAATAGCAAAAAAGGAATGGACAGGATCTATTACTTTGAATAATTTGCGAGTTTTAAAAGCTTTTGAGCGAATTGATTTCGAATAGGTTATTTCGAATGGTCTTAAGGAGGTATTGGTATGTCACAGCCAATTCAAAATAGAGTTCAAGGTGTATTTATTCCAGTAAGCGATATCGAGGCTGCACGCGATTGGTACTGCAAGCTGCTCAATTTGCCGAACGATGGAGAGATTCACTTCGGTCATATTTATGTGCTGCCTATGCAGAATGGAGCGGATATTGTGCTGGACAGTAAAATTTATGCGCCAGATCACGTATTTAAAGTTCCGTCCATGCAACTGAGAACGGATCATATCGAGCGGGCATATCAATATGCTAAAGAGAGCGGCATTGACATTTTAACTGACATTCAGAATAATCAATGGTTCAATATTAAGGATCCAGACGGCAATGTTCTGATGATTTGTCAATAAGATCCGCCTAACATTCTTGCATTTGAGTAGAAAAAGGATGCGATTGCAATTAATTCTATACTCTACTACCCTTATGTTCTTATTACCGGCTATTTGGCGGGTATGAATGTATATATGCTGACGCTCTGGCTCGTATATAATGAGCGTTTGACAGAGCTTAGCACAGTTTTGTGGTGGACAGCACCCATTTTTTTTCTATGCGGCTCAGTATGGTATTTTATTTGCGTCGTTTTTTTGCGAGCCTTCAACAAATACTGCTTTCTATCGCAAACGATTATGTTTATGCTGATTGGCCTGCTGCTCGTGTTTATTACACCACTCGTTGTCGGGGTTGGCAGCATTAATTTGCTCGCTTACTTTACATCTCCTGAGGCCATTCTATTTATGCTCTATTATACGAGCACAACAATTATTTGCTCCTACGGCATATGGCTGAGACAAAGCGGGCGGCGCTCAACAGTCTTTTATCTAATGTCGGCTGTAATTGTGCTGCTGTTTATTTTTTTGGCGAATTTTTAGCAACTATGCGAGTATAGTGCAAGATATGACAAAAAAAGCACCTTTCGTTAGTATTTCGACGGGTTTAAGCGTATTGGTGGTAAAATAGAACTATAGGAATGAGTTTGTTGACCTATGTGAAAGTAACAGGGATAGCGATCATTCCATATGTTTTTTACTTCCTCCAGAGCGTGTCTGAGAATCTGAGGATAGCTAATTATCCGAATTTTTGTTCAGACGCGCTCGAAATACCTTTCCATAACAGCAGGCAACCGCACTTCTTTACAATTCGAGCCTTATGGCTCGCGCCGTTCATAAAGGAGAGCATAAGCATCGCTTATTCATTTATAGCGTGCTTGTGGCTCTCCTTTATGCTATTTGCTAATAAACATAAAATTTCTCAAAATATGCGTTCATGCATAATAAATATGTTAATATTAGAATGATTGCTGTAATGTTTGGAAATTAAGAAGTTTAACTCTACATCATCGCGTTTCAAATTTATAATAAGTTTGTGATGGAGGTGTATCATGATCGTCATGATCAATGGAGCCTTTGGCTCTGGCAAAACATCAGTTGCTTACATGCTGCAGTCAGTACTGAGTAATAGCTTGATTTATGATCCGGAAGAACTAGGTTTTATGCTAAGGAAGCTCATTCCTGAATCCGTTAGGCTAGCTAATGAGCGAACAGATGATTTTCAAGATATGGAGCTATGGAGAATACTGACCGTACAGACCGCGCATGAGATTAAGAAGAAATATAAGATGCATCTGATCATCCCTATGACGATTTATAAGACGGAAAACTTCGAATATATTACAAATGGTTTACGAGAAATTGATGCCGAGCTGCATCATTTTTGTTTGCTCGCTACTGAAGAAACGATTCATAAGCGTCTGCAGAAGCGGGGCGATCCTCCAGGAGGCTGGTCCTATCAGCAAGCGCAAAAGTGTACGCAAGCGCTGCAGAACGGACGCTTTGAGCAGTTTATTGCAACGGATGAATATGCAGTAGATGAGGTCGTGACCCAAATTATGGACAAGCTGGCAATCTATCAGGACTGTTAAACATTTTGACGTTGATCCATCATACAGGAAAGCAGATGATGCTTATGCTGAATACAATTTTACTACTTATTGCTATTGTGCTGCTGTTACGTATTAACTTCAAGCTAGGGAAAGTAGAGCCAAGAGATTATGTTGCGGAGGCGTTGGAGCGAGACCGCCGCAACCGTGAACGGGAAACGACGACTCGCAAAGAGTCGTAGCAAATACATTTTGAGGTAAAAAAATGTAACGAAACTGGATCGCGCATGAGATGAGCAACATTCACATCTATGGCGATTACCAGTTTCGTTACAAAAGTGAATTATACTGGATTTAGCTCCAGTTCGTCTTCTTCTCCTCGATTAAAACTTTCTCGATCGAATTCCCCTTCAGAATCAGCAACCAACAGCGCAGTTACCGTGGTGCCTGTTGCATTTACTGCGGTGCGACCCATATCGATCAGCGCCTCGACAGCGACAACGAGTGCAATCCCTTCAAGCGGCAAGCCAACCGCGGTTAGCACGACCGTAGTAGAGATTGAGGCAGGCCCCGGAACACCGGCCACGCCAATGGAAGATATGATGCTGATTAGTACAATCAGTACATAATCCGTTATCGTTAGCGGAATGCTGTACACCTCGGCTACGAATACGGATACTACCGCCGGCCACACGCCGCCGCAGCCATTGAAGTTCATAGATGCGCCCAGTGGAGCGACGAAGCTGGCTATGGCGGGAGAGACGCGCAATCTTTTCGTAATAACCTCTAAATTTATCGGCAATGTCGCATAGCTGCTGCGTGTTGTGAACGCCACCGCTATTGTCGGATAAGCCTTCTTAAGAAATTTAAGCGGATTAACTTTCGCTACGAACGTAACCAAACCGCCGAATACGAATACGAAATGAAGGATGAGCGCGATATAGCTAACTAAAATAAGCAGCGCCAATGGCTCTAATGTTTCCCAGCCGTATTTGGAGGCCATTACTGCAATAAGCGCATAAACCCCGTAAGGTGTGAAGCGAAGCACGAATTTGACCACTTGGTGCAAAACCTCGGTAGCAGACTGGATGAAGGCTTTAACGGGCTGAACCGAGTCTGGATTTTTCGTGCCGACCTTGACGATGGCGACTGCCAAAAATAAGGCGAAGATCAGCACAGGCACTACTTTGCCCTGAGCTGCTTCATTAATTGGATTGGATGGGACTTGATCCAAAATAACCTGGAAGAAGCTAGGCACACTGCGGGCCTCGTAATTGCTCGGTGGCGATGCTTCAAAGTCTGCGCCCGGATTGAGAGCCAGTGCGACAAGAAGTCCGATAATTGCAGCAACACCGGTCGTACCAAGAAACCAGCCGATCGTTTTTACGCTTAGCTTGCGCAAATATCCGAGATTTGTAATGGAAATAATGCTGTTGATCACCAGCACGAACACGAGCGGGATGACGATCATGCGAATAAAGTTAATATAGATCGAGCCGATGAGGCTAACGCCTTCCGTCTCCAGCTGTAGCTGATTAAACAGCAGTCCTGCTCCCAGCCCAAGTCCAAGCGCCAGCAGCACGCGTGTGCCGAAGCCGATTCGTTTGCGTGCCAGCCAGTAAAGCAAGCCTAGCAAAACGGCTGATATTAGCAACGATAGCCAGTTTGTCTCTAGCGCAGACAATACGTTGTTTTCCATAGTTTTTGCACTCCTTCATAGGGTTGTGGCCAAGTGATTTGCTTAACGAGATAGCAGATTGTACAGCACCTGTGCTGCTTCTGCGCGACTTGTCGTCTCATGCGGCAGCAGCTTGCCATTCGCGCCAGCGAGAACTTCTGCCTCAACTAAATGCGCAATGGCATCCTTCGCATAGCCCGAAATAGTGCCGGCATCCGAAAAATCGGAAAGAGCAGCTGTTCCTGCATGCGTTTCTGGCAGTTCGTCAAGTACAGTTAGCGCACGGTAAAGAAGCGTAAACAGGTCCTGACGAGAAATAGAGCTTTCTGGAGCGAAGCGATTGTCTTCAAAGCCGTTGGCGATGCCCAGTCGCTTTGCTGCTGCAAGATAACCCGTATAATACGTATTGCCGGCATCCGCAAAATTATTTGCACTAGCTTCTTCAGGTGCAATGCCGTAGGCGTTGAGCAGCAGTACAAGGAACTGCCCGCGTGTGATGCTGGAATCAGGGCTGAAGCGATTGTCACCTGTGCCGTTAGCAAGGTCGCGCGCCGCTAGATAGGATATGGCCGAAGCATACCACGCATCCGGCTTGACATCCTCGAAGTCAATTTTGTTGTAGCCAATAATGTATTGTGAAAAATCCGCTGTGCTAAAGGTAACTGCTCCTTGATCAGGCTCATATTGGCCCTTGACGATGTGAAGCTCTCCTGCATCGGTTAAGTGATATACAATAATTGCATGTGAGTCTTCACCCTGCTGCAGCGTATACGGCAATGACACATGCACCTCCGAGCCGTTGAGCGAACTGATCGTTGTTTCTCCAGCATAAACTAGCACATCATATACCGGACGGTCGCCCAGCACATGCTTTCCTTCCTCGGTCAGCTCGGATTGAATCAGGATCAAGCTAATATCGCCCTTATCTTCGTTAGCACTGATAGATTTAAGCGCCACAGTGTTAAAGGTGACCGCGGCGAAGCTGGTACTAACGACCACATCCGCATTACTGCCAGATACCAGCTTATTGAAGGCGTCGCGCGGTATCGTCACTTGAATGCTGTCAGCGCGTTCAGCTTCCTCTACCTTGATTTCCAGCGTAGCCTTGCTTCCTGCAAGCTCTACTTTTTTAGCCTGCTCCAGCAAGCCTGCAACGGCTTTATCGTTGAGAAAGGCAATGGAAAGTCCACTTTCTGCGTCTGCCTTGGCGCTTATTTCGGCGCGTGCCCCATTATTCGTGAGCGTGATGCCGTCCGCAGGCTCGCTATTGCTATTGCCGTTCCCCGTATTGTTGCTGCCGGAGCCACCACCGCCGCCATTCCCGGTAGATGGATAGTATTGCGGCACTGTCACCTCAGTTGCTTCACTGGCAAGCGTAGCAGCAGTCGCCTTGTAGCGAACGAAGTAATTGCCAGGAGAAAGCTCGATAATTTCGTTGCCAGTAACCGAAATATACGAGGCTGCATTAGCCGGGCGATATTCCTGATCAGTGCTTACACCGATAATTTTGCCGTTGTTTTGCAAGCTGGACGTTGGCGCTATGCCCTGCAAACCAGCAGGAGCAGCTACATGTCCCTTTACGGTCAAGCTTACAGCAAGACTTGGATTAAGCATGCTATTCCCGGCTTTATAGGCTCCGTAACGAATTTCATACACACCTGCTTCAAGGCCGGACCATACGTCGTTTGCCAGAGCCGTCTCAGGAACAGGGGCAAACTCTCCTCCGTCCTTGCGATACTCCAAAGCATACTGCGGCTGCTGCTCATGAACGGCTTTCAAGCCAATAATTTTCCCATCATTGTTATCCAGTGAGCTTGCAGGCTCAACGCGAAGCTTGCTTTCGTCTGGCGGAGCTGCTTCCTGATAGCCGCTAATATATAGATTTACAGGCTCGCTGGCAGGATATGGTCTTGCAACAGCCGTGCCATCATTATTGTTGGAGGTGTCGAAGCCCGGCTTGGATGCGTATCGCATCTCATAAACGCCGCGCTCGAGATTGTCGATTGTGTTGCTATTGCTGGCAACGGCGATATATTCAGACGTGCCTTTTAAACGGTATTCCAGCGCTTTATTGGCTATGCCTGTAATTTGACCTTTGCCATCCGGTGTAGAGATAGAGCTGGCTTGCAGGCCCTCAGGCTTCCATTCCAGGCGTGACAATAGCGTGCGCAAGCTGTTTAATCTTAAGCTTTTCGCATTTTCATTATGGTGCGTATCTCGCCAATAGCCCATCAGCTCCACATGTCCCAGCACAGGCGCCCAATTGTTGTGCTCATCATAATTCCGTTTGTCGTAAACGAAAATATACGGCGCTTGCAGCCTGCTGGAGCTTACCTCAGCGTTAGTAATCGGGTTAATGCCGGTAATGCGATTGTTTCGATTCGTATCCTGAGATACAAGATTAGGCAAATAGGTATTGACCAAATCCGTGAAAATATGGGTGATCGCTACATTGCTCGTTCTTGTATGGAGCGCATTGCCGTTCAACGTTTCGCCCCAGGCATAACGAGGATTGCGAGGTATCGTATAGCTGGTTAAGCCGCCGACTCCGCCGTCCAGCTTGAAATCCCAGTTGTATACCTTCCCTACGCCATATTCGTTGGCTACCTGGTTCAAATATTTCACGATGCCCTGGCTGTCTCCGCACCAGGCGCAGCCAATAAAGACTACCGCAGCCTGATCCTGGCTCAAGGCATGCTTCAATTCATCGAGTGTAACAGAATCGATCACAGCTGGCGGATCTTCGGCAGTGAAAATGTCCGGTGCGATTGGATCCTCTGGGTTTCGCGGAGATGACTTAAACTCGTTGTATGATCCAGGAATATATTCCAGATTGCTTAGCACTTTGTGACGGGCGCGTTTTACATTGTCAGCGCCTGTATCAGAAATTTGATCGAACAATTTCTGCAATGCCGCTATGTAATCATTGACACCGCTGCCGCTCTGCAATCCTTCCAGTCCGCCGGCTGCATCAAGCCCTTCGAGAGAGGCAACGATCGGAGAGCCGATATTTCCTTTATTGTATATAAAGAGAAACGGGGCTTCGGCAATGTTGACTGTTTTCGTTCCTTCTCCTCCTGGCGGTGAAATTTGTTCGGTTTCATTTATCGCTGTGGAGGTATATTCTGCCGACAGTGTTCCTGATTTACCGGAAGTATGGTCGTTCAAATTGGTAAGATATCTGGCTCCGAGATCGACATATCGTCTAGTAAAGGACTCGCCGTATGGGCTGTTCGGATCGGCAATGTCAAATTCGAGCTCCGGGCCAGCCAGTTTGGTATCAAACACTCTAATTGAGGTTATGCCGTACGCCTGCGCAACTTCATTGATATAGCCGATTGCCGCTTGAGTTTCAGGCTGCCAGGAGCCGCCAAACAGAATAATGTAATTATCATCGGCAGCTGTTCCAGCATTGCGCAGCAAATAATCAAGCTCATAGTAGGTCAGTGTGTCAAATACATGCTCCTGTCCGGCCAGAGCGGGGAAGCGGGAGCCAAAATAATCGGCAGTGTCAGAGTTCGTCTGATTGCTTGCCGCGTCACTGACCCCACCTGGAATAATAACTGGAAATGCCAAGACGGTAGCCAGCAGCAAGGCGAGCCATGGTCGTAAAAGCTTGTTTCTCTTCATCATAAACACCTCTTCATTAGGATAGAGATAGTAGAATATGCACCTGTACCTGTCCTTGCACGATTGTCTACCCTCCCGGCTTTAGAATGACGTGAACAAAACAGACCAATTAGACAAAAAAAGATCCCATTACGGACAAAGCATTAAGCTTGCGCCGCAATCGGATCTCTGGACATCCAGTGGATCTATTTCATTTGCTTATTCAGGTTGAAATCTACTTCTCTTGCCCTCATCATAAAGCGCCGATTTTTTTCTGTCAACGACTTTTATAAATTTTCTTATTGGAATAGTCGGAATTAAAATAATTAAATAGTATCTAAATCCGATAAAGCCTATCGGAAAATAATAAAAAGCAATTGACTTTTGGAAATGAGCTGCTTTACAATCATGAAAAGGATTGAATCGAAAGCGTTCAAGCTCTGGCTAGAGCGAGTACGCTGTAGCGATTCTTTCTGTCGGACGATCAAGAATAACCAACCTAATCGACTGGATAACCAGAGATTCAATCGGAGCAGGCTCCCAGCAGCCGTTCCTGTTGGATCTTCTTTTTTTGTCTGCACAAATATGATCAATTAGGAGGCATACATTTATGAGCAAGCTTAAAGTTTCAAAGTTTTCATTTATTTTTATTGTTTCTGCGGCAGCGTTTATCGTATTAACCTATGCGGCGGTGTCTGCTAAGGAAGCAAAAATCGCTTCTTCCAATGAACAAGTGAACGCGTCGACTACGGCACAGTCAAATGACAGGCTGGAGGCAGAGGCTGACACACCAGAGGCTGGCGCTGTCGCACTGCAGGAAGAAGCGACAAAGACAGAGGTAGCAGTCGAGACAGCTTCTGATCGTTCGCCTGGAGAAATTGCGAGTCCGAACGATCAGAACGCAGCTGCAACTGAATCCGCGGCAAGCACTAACGATACGATCACACCAGCGGTAATCAGCCAAGCTTCGGCAACTGAGGAACAGAATGAAACAGAGGCTAAAAAAAGTACGAAAACAGCAGCGGGAAATACAGCTTTCTCTGCCTCCTCTGCTGATTCATCGCCAGCCTCCAAGAGCGCAGTACCAACAGCTGCACCAGACGTAAAACAGACTTCAGCTTCTGCGCCTGCTGCGGAAAAAGCAGTGAAGGAGGAAAAAGCGAAGAGCACTGTAACTGAAGAGAAGGCAGCAGTTAAAGAGCCAAAAGCTGACAATAAAGAGACAGGTTCCACTAAAGAAGCTTCCTCAGCGGCAGCTTCTGCCAACAACAAGTCAGAATCAACGGCAGTGCAAGCGCCAGTGAGCACGAAGGCATCTGATGCTGCTCTACCGGCAAGCGAGAGCACTAAATCAGTGGAAACTGCAAGCAGCAGCCAGTCGAAGACAATTAGCATAACAAAGCAGGAGACGGTGAAGCCAGGAACGACTCAATCCGAGACTACTGCTCCTTCTGCTTCTTCAAATCAATCTTCTGCTGGTAGTGGTGCCTCATCGCCAGCGACTTCGGCGCCATCAAGCCCGGCAACTGAGCCTGCTCCTTCTAATGGCGGCAGCTCGAGTGAAGAAAACTGCTAGTATAGGCTGCTGGAGCATATCGTTCTCTAAGCAAAATAGCATATCGCTCTCCCAACAATACGAGCAGCTAAAGGAGGCAACAGCATGTTGCGCAAGTTGAGAATATCGAAATTTACTACTACATTTATTGTTTTGGCGGTTGGATTTACGCTTCTGACCTACGCGGCTGTATCTGCCAAGCAGGGCCAGAAAGTATCTGAGGGTTTGGACTCTGCGAATGCTGAAACCGATTCATTCACGGAAGAGGCAGCTAGCGACAATAGGATTGCTGCTCCTTCTGCATACTCCGTAAGCGAGCGAAAGGAGCAAGAGCTTGTTGGGACGGTAGAGGTTGCCGAAACAAACACTAGCACTGCTGCTGCTCAAACGGCTTCTGCGCAATCCTCATCCTCTACCCTTGATCGTAATAGCGAGAAGGTGGCAGCCGAGACAGAGCCGGACTTGACTGCAACACCTTCTTCCCGATCGCAGGTTGAGAAAAAGAATGCGGCTGCTTCAGTTGATGATAAAGCTTTCTCAACCAAGCAGCAAGCTCAAGCAGTGACCCCTATTGACCAGTCGAACTTAAGCGAAGCCGTGAAGCAGGCAGCAGCTGCGCCGGATGCTGACCTACAGGCATCCTCGAGCTCCAAATCTACTGTTGTGGAAGCCAGCTCAACTCCCAAGTCGACAGCCAATAAGGAGCAGCAAAAAACGGGGGTGACGCTAGCACAGGAGCCGGCGAATAAGTCTCAGCCAGCAAGCTCAGCTACGTTGCAAGCGTCAGACAGACCGAAGGATGAACAAAGTAAAGCAGTGAATTATGTTAGTAGCAGTAAGTCGAAGCCAGTAGCCGTTGCTTCCCCGGAGCAGGCGCAACCACAATCACATCCAAATGAAACACCGGCATCCCCGTCAACCTCAACTCCAGGCTATACATCGCCAACAGCTCCGAGCCCTGCTCCGGAACCGACAGTGGAAGAGGAATTTTGCGAAGAGGAATGCTGACCTTATGTAACTCGTACGGATTGGGGAGAGCTTGTAAATGAACAAAAGCTATAGCCTAAAGCTAACAATCGGTGTTATGCTGCTGATCTTTTTGCTGGTTTATATCATAGACAGCAGAAATGCGGAGAGCATGCATAACCCTTCCCAGCCTGCTGTCGTTTACGGACTGGATGCAAATGGTGAAGAACGAGTGGCAGATTTTACGTTGCACGATTTGGCTGGCAAGCAGGTGTCGCTTTCCAATTATGAAGGACGCATTGTGTATCTGAACTTTTGGGCGACCTGGTGCAAATGGTGTAAAAAGGAGATGCCGGATATTCAAAAGATCCATGAGGAGTACGAGGATAAAGGGGTCACGGTTTTGGCGATAAGTGTAGGGGAGGAAAGCGTTAGAGTGAGCGAATATATTGCAGAGCATCAGTATTCGTTCAAGGTGCTGCTTGACCCCAATCATACATTAGCAGAAGCGTTCGCTATTAAGCCAATACCAGTCTCAATATTTTTGGACAGCAGCGGAGAAGTAGTTTACCGGAAGCTCGGCTATATGAAGGAAGAAGAGATGAAGGGAGTCATTGATGGGCTGCTGTCGTCAAGCGGCACCTGAATATCGCTGCAATAATTAGGGCGTAACTCAAGCGCGCTAAGTGTCTCATTTCACTTCCTTTCGCCCCCTGCTGCTGTGAAAATTTTAAATTAGCTGTGTCGCTGAACAAGCCAGCCCTTGCAATTTCGAGGGTCTGGCTTTTTTCATTTCATGAAGCTTATGCTTTAATGTTATGATAGAGTTGTTTGAAGCTAAGGAGTGAAAATGGAATGGAGAAAAAAATTGTTAAAACAGGAGTATACAGCTTTGTACTGGCATTGCTCGTCGGTCTACTGTTGTTCAAGGGATACGCTACGGAATATTTTGACGGTTCAAGCCACGTGACTACCTATGATGAGCTTTTGCCTTATCTTTTTAAGCTGCTGCGCTTCTCGGCAATTGCAGCCTTGTTAGGAATGCTAATAGCCGGGCTTGACCGTAATAACGAGCTGGTCACTACGAGCCAAAACAAGGTTAGCCCTGTAAAGCTGGGCTGTGTTGCGATATGTGTTGGCATTGCAGCTTACTGGATTGTAACGGGTTTATACACTGCATAATCAGGCTATTCTTGGAATGACAAGCTCTGACCTATTCTACTCAATAACGGCAAACATAAGATAACCAGCATAAAGGAGAACATATATGTTACTAGCTAATAAAAATATTGTGATCATGGGCGTTGCCAATGAACGGAGCATCGCTTGGGGAATAGCGAAAAGCTTGCATGAGCAAGGTGCTCGCCTTATTTTTACTTACCGCAAGGAGCGTTCATTGCAAAAGCTGCAGCAGCTTCTGCAGAAGGAGGACGTGGAAGCTAAAGCTATTGTATGCTGCGATGTGGATCAGGACGAAAGCATCACTGCCGCTTTTCGCCAGATCGAGGCTGAGGTAGGAGTCCTTCATGGACTTGTACACTCTATCGCATATGCAGAAAAGGAAGAGCTGCAGGGAGAATATGTAGATACGACGCGGACTGGCTACCTTATTGCACAAAATGCTAGCGCCTATTCCCTGGTTGCCGTAGCCAAAGAAGCCAAGCGCTTGATGCCAGAAGGCGGCAGCATAGTAACACAAAGCTATATTGGCGCTGAGCGTGTAATGAAAAATTACAATGTGATGGGCGTAGCCAAAGCTGCGCTGGAGGCGAGCGTTCGCTATTTGGCAGAGGATTTGGGCAAATATGAAATCCGCGTCAACGCTGTATCGGCAGGACCGATTCGCACGCTTGCCGCAAAAGGAGTATCAGGCTTTAACGACATTATGTCGGTCATAGAGGAGCGCGCTCCATTAAGAAGAAATGTCGATCAAGCCGAGGTAGGCGATGCCACGATGTTTCTGCTCAGCCATCTGTCGCGCGGAATCACAGGAGAAGTAATCCATGTCGATGCAGGCTACCATATTATCGGCATGTAGCACAAATCAATAACTAACAAGAAAAAACCGACCTTCACATCGCTGCAACAGCATTTCAACTGTAAGCAGCTTATGAATTAGTCGGTTTTTCATGTACATGGGGAGACGGCTCGATTATTTGTTGGTACGATCAATAAGCTTAAAGTCATCATAATGGAAGCCGGGAGCTACAACACAGGATACGAGCACAGGCTCCTCGCCAAGCGGCTTGGCCATTTGCCATTCATTGGCCGGTACTAGCGCCTGGGGCAGCTGACCTGCTGCAATGTCTGGTCCTACTATAATATCCTTGCGTACAGCTGGCTGCTCTGAAGTTCCACCTAGACTAAGCAGTAAAGGACTGCCCGAATGCCACATCCATAGCTCGTCCGAATAAACCTTGTGCCAATCGGAAAACTCATCCGCATGCAGTAAAAAGTAAATGGAGCTGGCTGCTGCTCGCGGACCAGAGTATGGTTCGCCCAACACATGCTGCGGGATTGTAAAATTAGCTTTCCAAAGCTCCTTGTACCAGCCTCCTTCAACATGAGGCTGCAGGCCAAGCTGCTCCACAAGCGGAGAGAGCTTCTTCACAGTTGTTT
Source organism: Paenibacillus montaniterrae (assembly GCF_018403185.1). Taxonomy (GTDB): domain Bacteria; phylum Bacillota; class Bacilli; order Paenibacillales; family Paenibacillaceae; genus Pristimantibacillus; species Pristimantibacillus montaniterrae. The sequence goes on along the minus strand of NZ_BOSE01000007.1, from coordinate 229,941 downwards.
GCATTATCATTGCTCCTATCCCTAGCTTCTTTATATAGAAGCTTTCTAGTTTTTAATCCATTGACCGTTGCAGGCAATGAACATGCTATCTTTATATCGCATTTTCTTGCAATTGTACAGCGCTCCGGAGCAAAAGCATCCTCAGCGCTCCGGAACAAAAGCATCCTCAAGTCGCTTTTTAAATCGTAATGCTCTTATTTAATTTTTAAAGGTTGCATTACGATGTTAAAGGCGACCCACTTCGTTTTGCTGATGCTTTGCTCCTTCGCTGTAGCTTTTTCAGGGCAAGACCAAGAAGCTTGGACGCTAGTAGAGAACGAGGAGCGCAGCGTAGGCCATTAGCGTGAGCACCGCAGCCATCGGTAGCATGACATATTCGACGTCGACTACGCTACAGCGCAACACATCGCCATCAAAGTCCAGCATTTTGAACTACCACTCAAATAAAGGTTCAAAAAGCAGGGCTTTCAGGACCAAGAAGATGGCACGATACTAGAAGGCGAGGAGCGCAGCGTAGGCCAGCAGCTACGTGAGCACCGCAGCCATCGGTAGCGTGACATATTCGCCGTCGAATCCACTACAACGAAACAGCATCGTCATCAAAGCCAAGCATTTTGAACTACCCTTCAAATAAAGGTTCAAAAAGCTGGGCTTTCAGGACCAAGAAGCTTGGACGCTAGTAGAAAACGAGGAGCGCAGCGTAGGCCATTAGCTACGTGAGCACCGCAGTTTTCGCTAGCGTTCAAGATTCGACGTCGAATAAGCTACGAAGCAACACATCGTCATCAAAGTCAAGCATTTTGAACTACCTCTAAAAAGGAGTGAATTCGTTTGCCATTTACAGTATCCCACGCCCTCTACGCCTTGCCGCTTCGCTATATTCGACCGGCTTATTTTAGCGCGACAGGTCTTATATTGGGCAGTATGTCGCCAGATATGGAGTATTTTATTCGGCTGGAGCCTTATCGCAGCATTGGCCATACTTGGCAGGGCTTGTTGCTGCAAGCTTTGCCTCTATGCTTATTGTTCGGACTGTTGTTCCATAGGCTGGTGAAAATTCCGTTGGCAGCGCATTTGCCAACGGTTGGCGGCTTGAACAGCCGTTGTCTCGCATTGTTTGAAGCTGAGCAGCTTGCTTCCTGGCGGGCTCTGCTTACGTTTATCATTTCGGTCATTATCGGCTTTGGCAGCCATGTGTTCATTGATGAATTTACACATGCCCATAGCAGTTTTGAAGCCTTTGCGCCATGGATTTGGCAAACACAGCTGTTAGGTCTGCCCGTGTATAAGCTGCTGCAATATGGTTTTTCACTGCTCGGGCTATTGGGGCTGGTCAGCTTACTCGTTTTTCATTTGCTGCGCATACAGCCGCAGCAATCACCAGCGCTTGATCGCAGTGGTAAGCAAAAGCTTGCTTTCTGGGCTATCGTCGTCTGTGTAGCGCTTGTTACGACAGCTGCGAAGCTGATGCTGGCAACAAGCGGCAATACGATCGGCATACTCGTCGTTGCACCGATTTCTGGCATCGTGCTTGGCATAATCGTCGCATCGCTAATTGCTCAACTGATGATGCGGAAAAGCATTGGCAGAGTAGCTTAAGCGAAATAAGAGGTGAATATGAATTACGGAATAGTATATTTTGGTTGGATTTATAGTGAAAAGTACATGAAAAAGAAGTAGTAATCGTGTATATCCAATGCCGCCGAGCATGTTGCTTGCTCACTCATCATACATATTAAACAAGCAGGTATAAGCAGAGTAACGATATGTATACTAGCAGGCTAAGCTTCAGAGCAAGGGGCGTGTGGAAATGGTCTATGTCATTATCGTGTTGAATGTGATCATTATTTTTCAATTGATTGGTATAAGAATGAGTATTCCTGAACGCGATTATGTTGAGGAGGCGCTGAGCAGAGATGAAAAGCAGCGCAAGCAAAAGCAGTGGCAGCAGAAAAACCGATGGAAAAGCTGATTTTTTTATGTGCAAATTTGCTGCTGCCCTCTTAAGCTAACATGTTAGGCTAAAGTTATGAGCAAAAAAGATACGAATGGGAGTAATATGATGGCGTTGTCGAATTTTTTGTTATTATGGAAGTGATCAAAGCAAAAGATTAGGAAAGGCAGTTAGATGTTAAAATGAAGCTCATGCACAATGGAATATTAGAATGTATATTCACATTTACAGCTTTCTTTTACATATTGAACGTAAGGCCGACGCTAAAGCAAGTCCTTTTGTATATGGGCTTGGTTGCCGTTCCGAGCTGGATGCTGATGCTGCTTGACGCTAATGTTGCGGCGATCAGTTATTTTGCCGCTGCCTCGCTCATGATGCTGTATTACTTTAAAGCGTCCGTTTTTTCAATTATTTCATTGTGTGTAACGATCATTGGCACTATGATTTCAGGGCATTTTGTACAGCTGCTGCATTCGGGATGGCTGTACTCGCTTGGCAAGCTGGCGATTGCAGCTGAGGTGCTCGCATACGGATTTCTTTTTTCACTGCTGGTCTTTTTATATAAGCGTTATGTTTACGATAAATTTCATGATCTGGAGCTGCCTTGGTATGTACAGACCTTGCTTGTCGTTATTTTGCTGGGCACGATAGCAGTTGTCTATTTTAATATGTTCAACTCTCCAGAGGATGACTCGAATCGCGTCATTGCGATCAATTTACTGATGCAAATCGGTTACTTCTTTTCTATTATGGTGCTGTGCAGCCTGCTGTTTTTGTATATTAGTAAGCATAATGCAATGCGCCGCAAGCAATTTGAGCAGGAGCAATTTCTGCACTATATGAAGGAATTGGAAGCGGTCAATCATAATATGCATACGTTCCGCCACGATTATGTCAACATCTTGCTGACGATACGTGGCTTTCTCGATGATAACAACATGGAGGGCTTGCGCCGCTATTTTCATGACCATATTATGAAGGTGGAGCAGCAAACCTTGCAGCATAATTTAATGTTCATTCAGTTTAAAAACATAAAAATTCAAGAGCTGAAGGGTTTGATTGCAACGAAGCTGATTGCAGCGGAGAAAAATAAAATCGTAGTTAATGTGCAGGTGCCGGATCTGATTACGACGATAGATATGAATATTATCGATTTGGCCAGAGTTATTGGTATACTGCTGGATAATGCGATAGAAGCCAGCGAGTGCACAGATCAGCCATGTATTAATTTGGCGTTGCTGCATACAATCGAAGGCTCTATCGTGATCATTATCGAAAATCGTGCCGAGCAGCAGCCTGCTCCTGTTGAACAGCTTTTTGAGGAAAATTTTTCAACAAAGGGCAAGCATCGCGGCATTGGTCTTGCTACTGTCCGCAAAATTGTAAATCAGCATCCAAATGTCCATCTGGAAACGGTAATGGAGAAGCAATGGTTTACGCAAAAGCTTACAATTCGCAAGGCAGTCGCCACAGGCTCAGCTTAAATGCTGGTCAGCTAACTAAAAGCACTATTGCCGCCTTAACTAGATTGGTATAATATAGAAAGTAATGAAATTGAAGGGCACTGATTCGCTAGTATTGCTAGAGACAACCCCGCTACTTGTAGCTGGGTTGTTTTTTTATTTTATTAACTAATGACAAGGTGGAGATTCCAATTATGATTACGAAGGAAACAAGACCCATTCTAACTAAAGAAGATCTTATCGACCAATTCAAACAATGCGGACTAATGGAAGGACATACCGTCATGGTACATACCTCGTTAAGCAAACTCGGTTTTGTTATAGGCGGAGCTGAGACATACATTCGATCCCTACTTGAAATCGTCGGAGCAGAAGGAACCTTGATCATGCCCTCCCAAACGTGGAAGAACCTTGATCCAGCCACAGGCGTTCACTGGGAAGAGCCGGTAGAGTGGTGGCCTGCCATTAGAAAGCATTGGCCCGCTTATGATAAAGAGATTACCCCGTCAATCGGTATGGGAGTCGTTGCCGAAATGTTCCGCAAGTGGCCACAGGCCCAAAGGTCTGACCACCCGGCACGTTCCATAGCAGCAGTGGGCAAGCATGCGTCGTTTATAACGGAGAATCATGATTTGAGCAATATTTTTGGAGATGGCTCCCCGCTGGATAAGCTGTACCAGTTAAATGGTTACGTGCTTTTGGTTGGCGTCGGCTACGACAAAAATACGTCGCTGCACCTGGCGGAAACGCGAGCGAACTTCCCTGGCAAGAAGTTCTCCAACGAAAGCAGCGCGTTAATGATAAACGGAAAGCGCGAATGGGTTACTTACAAGACCCAGGCCGTGGACGATGAAGATTTTATTCGATTGGGAGAGGAATACGATCGCGAAAGGAATGTACAGATTCATAAAGTCGGAAATGCCGATGTCCGCTTTCTGGAGCAGCGACCGTTGGTTGATTGGGCCACGGCATGGATGGAGCGCAATCGGAAATGACGGCTTCGGCGTGTTTTTAATTTGTTCATGATTTTATATATGAACGGATGCGGAACTTATAAGGAAGACAGCATATCCGCGCGGGACCAGCATAATTGGAACGGGGTGTTCTGACGACTTGCAGTCCGCCTTCAATTTTGCAGCAAAATCGCCCGGCAGCAGCAAAAACAGCTCCTCACGAATGCTTGCAACGATTCCAGTCTTTGTCTATACTCTAGCTATTATGTTGTTGCAGAAAAAGGAGAAGCAGTCGATGATTTCAAAATTCTTCAGTTTTTATCGGCCTTATAAAAGGTTGTTTTTGCTTGATTTTGGTTGTGCAATTATTGCAGGCTTGCTGGAGCTTGCCTTTCCAATCGCGATGCAAATGTTTATTGACAAGCTGCTGCCAACCGGTCAATGGAGCAGCATTATCTCAGCCTCAATTGCGCTGCTGCTGCTTTATGTCGTCAACACCGTGCTGATGTATATCGTCAACTACTGGGGACATATGCTAGGCATTAGCATTGAAACGGATATGCGACGCAATCTGTTCGCGCATATCCAGAAGCTGAGCTTCCGCTTTTTCGACCAGTCCAAAACCGGGCATCTTATTGGCCGATTGACTAATGACATGAACATGATCGGTGAGATGGCGCATCATGGGCCAGAGGATTTATTTATTGCGATTATGACCTTGATTGGCGCCTTTGTGTTAATGCTGGCTATTAACTGGAAGCTGGCCGTGCTTACGTTTATTGTCGTACCGCTCATTATTTTGGTCGTGATTTACTTCAACAAGAAGATGACGGCGGCGATTCACCAGCTTTACAAGGATATTGGCGACTTTAACGCCAGAATTGAGGATAATGTAGGCGGTATTCGCGTCGTTAAAGCATTCACGAACGAGCAGTTCGAGGAAAAGCAATTTGAGCAAAACAATTTGCAATTCAAGAAAACGAAGCTGTCCTCCTATAAGCTGATTGCTAAAAATGGTTCAATCACTTATATGATGATGCGCTTTGTTACCTTGTTTGTTGTCGTGTGCGGCACCTGGTTCGTCATTAGCAAAGAGCTTAGCTATGGGGAATTTGTAAGCTTTATCCTGCTGACGAATGTGTTTTTCCGCCCAATTGAAAAGATAAATGCGGTTGTAGAAAGCTATCCGCAAGGCTTCGCAGGCTTTAAACGCTATGTCGAGCTGATGGAAACAGAGCCTGATATTCAGGATGAGCCTAATGCGAAAAAGCTGGTGCAATTTCGGGATAACATTCAGTTTGTAAATGTCAGCTTCGGCTACGAATCGCATAAGCAGGTGCTGCGCAATATTGATCTAACGATTAAGCAAGGACAGACAGTTGCTTTTGTCGGACCATCGGGCGCGGGCAAGACGACGATTTGCAGCTTGCTGCCTCGTTTCTATGAGGTGAGCGAAGGCTCGATCCGGATTGATGGAGTAGATATTCGCAGCTATACCCAGCAATCTCTGCGCCAGCAAATCGGGATTGTGCAGCAGGATGTATTTTTGTTCGCAGGCACGATCAGAGAAAATATTCAGTACGGCAAGCTCGATGCGACAGAGCAGGAGATTTGGGAAGCAGCTCGTCGTGCACGGCTCGAATCCTTTTTGCTGGACCAGCCGGACGGTCTGGATACGGTTATTGGCGAGCGAGGCGTGAAGCTGTCTGGCGGTCAAAAGCAACGGATTGCGATCGCGCGCATGTTTCTTAAAAATCCACCGATTCTTATTCTCGATGAGGCTACCTCCGCTCTCGATACGGAAACCGAGGTTGCGATTCAGCAGTCATTGTCCGAGCTGTCTCAAGGCAGAACAACTCTTGTGATTGCTCACAGGCTGGCTACGATTAAAAATGCCGATGTGATCGTTGTTGTAACGGAGGATGGCATTGCTGAGCAAGGCAGCCATGAGCAGCTGCTGGCGGCAAATGGCGTATACGCCAAGCTGTATGAAGCGCAATTCGGTCTGCAATTCAAATAGGTCTGCAATTCAAGTAACGAAGAAGGGCTAGTGAGCGGTTCCTGGCAAGCAAGCTTCAGCTTTTGAAGCATGCAAGCAGTCAGGTTGGCCGCACATAGCCCTTTTTTAGCGTGATGTAGTGTGATGTAATGAACTGGATGTAGCTGGCAAGCAATTTACATGCGGCAGTTAGGCAACTATAGCAGCCAGCAGTTGCATAGCAGCCACAGCAGTTTGCCGTAGCAGCCACAGCAGTTTTGCGATAACAGCTACAGCAGCCTTACAATATCCTGCTCTAGCTTTTCAGGTGCTGTTGTCGGCGCGAAGCGCTTGACGACCTGCCCCTGGCGATCGACTAAAAATTTCGTGAAGTTCCATTCAATTTTGCGAGAGAGCAGACCGCGCTTTTGCTCCTTCAAGTAGCTGAACAGCGGATCGGCATGCTCGCCGTTAACATCAATTTTGGCGAACATCGGAAACGTGACGCCATAGTTCATTTGGCAAAACTGAGTCGTTTCGTCGATAGTTTCAAACTCCTGATTGTTGAATTGACTGCACGGGAACCCAAGAATAACGAGGCCACGCTCGGCATATTTATTATACAGCTGCTGTAGACCTTCAAATTGAGGGGTAAAGCCGCATTTGCTCGCGGTATTAACAATCAGCACGACCTTTCCCTCATAATCCTTCAAGGAGCGAAGCTCTCCCTTAGTATCCTTCACTTCAAAATTATAAATGCTCATGCTCAACAACCTCCGTTCTTGGACTGGCTAATGCATGCGGCGATGCTTTTTCTGCAAAGCCGATCGGACGCAAGCGTCTATCCTGCCGCATTCGTTCAATGGCCTGGCTTTTATTGCGTACTCCTAATTTATCGTATAATTTGCGCAAATATTTTTCAACCGAGCTTTCACTGACATGTATTTTTTTCGCAATCAAAGCGTTTGTGTAGCGCTCATCAATCATTTCCAGCAGGCTTTGCTCGATTGGCGTCATCTCGATTTCCCAATAATGCTTGAGATGCTCGGAGCGGTGCAGCTTAATTTGCCGATATAAGGAGAGCGGAATAATCGTGTTGCCGCGCAGCACGTTGTAAAGCATCACATTGAGCTCCTCGGCAGAGGCCGTTTTGTAGAGCATGCCGCTAACGCCATTTTCGATCAGCTGATTAAAATAAGGTACATAGTCATAGCCCGTATAAATGATAATGTGGATGTGAGGGAACTGTTTTTTTATGCCGGCAGATATGTACATGCTTTGCTCCTCAAGCATATTCAACTCAAGCAAAACGATATCAGGCTGCTTTTTTTCGATTAGCTCGATGCTATGCTCATAGGAGGTAGCAACTCCACAAATGAGTATATGATCCAGTGGTTCTAATAAAGAGACAGCTTGCTGGGCATTGGGCAAATTTTTCTCAATTAGCAGCAGTTTAATAAGCATAGGCTAGTTCTCCTTACTTCAAACAATTTGCAACGTTTGAATAAAGTATGATGCAATTAATATATAAATGATAAAAAGTAAAAATTTACATATTGTATATGAGTAGTATATCATAAGGTGTGTAAAAATGTTTGCAATTACAGTTTGTAGAAATATAGAAAACAATGTAAATGATAATAGTCACATTCGTATAGGAGGAACGATTAATGATGAATCAAGCCTCTAAGTTAAAGCGGAATATGACCAGCAAATGGGAACGCTTGAGCTACAGCAGCTATTCCTTCGGGCAAAACCTGATGTATATGTTGCAGCTGCAATTTTTAACTTATTTTTATACAGAAGAGGTCGGCTTGTCACTAGGAGCTACAGCTACCTTATTATTTATCGCAAGGCTATGGGATGCGGTTAATGATCCGATTATGGGAGCAATTGTTGACCGCAGCAAGCTGAAAAGCGGCAAATATATTCCGTGGCTAAAAAGCATGAGTATTCTAATTCCGCTTACGCTTCTCTTTGCCTTTGTAAATATGCAGGCGGAATATTCATTGCAGCTTGCCTTTGCTTATGTTACCTATATTTTGTGGGGAATGGCCTATACGGTATCGGATTCTCCGATGTTTTCCTTGTCAACGGTCATGAGCGACCAAACGGTTGAGCGGGATCGCCTGCTTGCCTATGCGCGTATGGCTGGTGCGATTGCTGCAATTGCAACAGCGGCATTTATGATGCTGAAGGGAGAGCTGGGCTGGCTGGGGGCAGTTGCAATCTACTGTGTTGCAGCGTTTCTTGCTATGGTGCCGCTGCCTTTCATCGCCAAAGAAAGAGTCGTTTACAAGCAGCCGCAAGTCTCCTTCTGGGGAGTTTTCCGTACGATGCTGCGCAATAAATACTTTTTTATTTTTTATATCGGGTATTTGCTAATGAGCACGACCAATACGCTGCAAACGATCGCCGCTTACTTTGCCAATTCCAATCTGGGCAACGAACAGATGCTGACGGTGCTGCTCGGCGTGCTTGTGCTGCCAATTGTAATCGTGTCACCGCTGCTGCCCAAGCTCATTCAATGGCTTGGCAAAAAAAGATTGACGGTCTACTGCTGCGTGCTGACAATTGCTTTGTGCGTGGTGCAATACTTTGTAGGGTATGAGCAGTTTGCATTGTTTCTTGTTATCGCTGCTGCGCGAGTCCTTGTGATGCAAATTCCGCTGCTGCTGTACGGGATGTTTACAGCAGATTGCATCGAGTATGGCAACGCGATCACGGGTCAGCGTACAGCAGGTCTTGCTTTCTCGGTACAAACGATGTTTACGAAGCTTGCTGGTGCGCTGTCTTCAAGCTTATGTCTCGCTTTGCTTGCCATGTTTGGCTATGTGGAGCAGGCAGCCGTACAAACATCAGAGGCTTTGCACGGCATTTGGATTATCTTTTCACTCGTTCCGATCATCGGCTATAGCGCGATGCTGGTTACGATGGCTTTCTATCGCTTAAGCGAACGCGATGTCGAGCAATATATTCAACATAACAAACAATTGTCACAAACGATGTAGCAAAAATGTGAAATAGTAGTGTTTATAATGACTCCTATTTGATTATTAATGTAGAACTGCTATAATTTTAGTGAAACATGGCAATAAATCTATACATATTTGTCAAAGCCAAGGAGGAAAATCAATGTACGCTGGAATGTACCATACGCATGCTGCTTCATGGTTAATTCTCGTAATTTTGTTTGTGATTTGTTATTTTATCCCGAAAAACAAAGTGCTGCCAATGATTTTGCGTCTGTTTTACCTGGTCATGATCGTTACAGGCGGATATATGCTGTTTACTGGCGGTGTAAGTGGTGTATTCCATCTTAAAGCGCTATGTGCGATATTGCTGATCGGTATGATGGAAATGGTGCTTGCTCGCCGCAAAAAAGGCAAAAACGCCCTGCCGTTTTTGATCGCGCTTATTGTGTTGCTAGTAGTTGTTGTACTAATAGGATACGACGTAATCTCATTTTAGAGGAAGTTCAAAAATCCGACTTTGATGACGATGTAACGCGTTGAAGTGGATTCGACGGCGAATATGTCACGCTAGCGAAAATTCCGGTGCTCACGTAGCAGCTTGCCTACGCTGCGCTCCTCATTTTCTACTAGCATAAAATCTCCCTAGAGATGAATGAGAATAGCTACAGCGAAGGAGCAAGCATACCGAAAAACGAAGTGTGTCGCCTTTAAACCCTGATGCAACCTACGATTGAATCAAGAAGCATCAGGGTTTAAAAAGCGACTTGAGGATGCTTGCTCCTGAGCGCTGAATTTCATGTCTACTACCAAGTTAAAACAGCTTTGACAGGTTTTGCGACCTTGCAAAGCTGTTTTTTTATCTATATTTCGACAAATTTTTTAAGAATTACAAATGAAGTTTCATTCATAGCGCTAGTAATTGATGTATAATGCTGATAAGCATAGTTCAGAGACATGGGATACAGCACGATAGGGGTTGATGAATGTGGAACTGCCTGCTTTACATATGCAGAATAATGTCGAAATATGGAATCAAATTTTTTGGCTGGCTCAGCTTGATGAACAGCATCTTATCACTTCAATGAATGATTTGTTCAAAGCATCAGTTGGTGACCATGCCGATACTATGTCGGGCAAGCCACTTGAGCTTTTCTTCCAGCCATTTTCATTAAAAACAAAACGCATCATCAGCTGGCGCAGTATTTGGGAAAGCATAGAGCAGGAAGGGCAATGGGACGGCTACGTTTTTTATGCGTCGCCTGACAATAGCCGATTAACGTTATTTGTAACGATTAAGCCGTATGAAAGCGAAAGTAAAACTGTCTATTATTTCATTGCGCAGGATCGTACGCGGCAGGCTGCCGAATTTGTAGAGGATTTATCCAAGCTGCGCGATTTGGCATTTTTGAAGGAGGCGTTTGACGAGGCCTCCATTATTGCCATTACCGATAATAAAGGCGTTATTACCTATGTTAACGATAAATTTTGTAAAATTTCGAAATATGATCGCAGCGAGCTTATCGGCCGCACCCATCGCATCATTAACTCCAAGCATCATCCGAAGCATTTTTTTGCCGACATGTGGAATACGATTCAGCAGGGCAAAGTATGGCGCGGCGAGGTGAAAAATCGTGCTAAGGACGGCAGCTACTACTGGATGAACACAACGATTGTTCCATTTGTAGATGAAGACCGTAAGCCGTATCAATACGTGTCGATTCGTTCTGATATTACCGATCGAGTCAAAGCCGAGACGAAGCTTGCCGAGGCGATGCAGCATGATTTCAGGCGAACGATCAAAAGCTTGCAAAACTGTATTTACAAGGTTAAGCGAAATGAGCTTGGCGAGGTTGTGTTTACGCTTAGCGAGGGCAAAATTGCAGAAAAGCTTTCCATTACAACAGAGCAGGTCGAAGGCAAAACGCTGCGCGAGGTGTGGAAAGCGGATTTTGAGCAGGTTGAAAGGTATTATGAGCAAGCCTTTGCAGGCACAGGCAGCCAATTTGAAATGCACTATGAGGGCAGCTATTTCTTTGTTTCGCTTTCTCCTGTCGTCAATCAAGGCAAGGTGCATGAGGTTGTAGCCTCGATGGTTGAAATTACGGAGCGGAAAAAGGCGGAAGAGCTGATCCATTATATGGCTCATTACGATGCCTTAACGAATTTGCCTAATCGGACGCTGTTTACAAGCAAGCTGAAGCATGCGATTGCGCGTGCAGAGCAGGAATATTATCAGATTGCGGTGCTGTTCATTGACCTCGATCGATTTAAAACGGTGAATGACACGATGGGACATTCCAAGGGGGATGAGTTGCTGCGACAGGTTGCCCGCCGTCTGCAGACGAGCTTGCCGACACATGGCTATGCCTCGCGTCAGGGTGGCGATGAATTTACGCTGTTTCTCGATTATGCGGATCGCAGTCAAGCAGCAGAGCTCGCGCTGTCGATAATCGATCAATTGTCTGCGCCGTTTGTTCTTGATGAAGTCGAGGTATATGTGACGCCAAGCATCGGGATTAGCATGTACCCTGATGACGGGCTCGCTATTGAGCAGCTGCTGAAATGTGCCGACGCCGCGATGTATCATGCCAAGGAAGGGCGAAAGAGCAATTTCTGCTTCTTCAGTGAGGAGCTTCATCAAAAAATTACGAATCGTTTGGAGCTGGAACGTGATTTGCGCAGAGCAGTCGGACAAGGCGAGCTGGAGCTGTGGTATCAGCCCAAAATGAATTTGAGCAGCAGCCGCTTGATCGGCATGGAGGCGCTGCTGCGCTGGAAGCATCCTGTTTATGGCATCATCGCTCCTGGACAATTTATTCATATCGCGGAGGAAACGAACCTGATTACGCCTATCGGTGAATGGGTGCTGAAAGAGGCATGCCGCCAAATGAAAGTGTGGCTGGAGCATGGAATGGAAGGCCTGTCCGTAGCTGTCAACATCTCCTTCAGGCAGTTTGCCGATCACGAGTTTCCTGAGCTTGTAGCTAAAGCGCTGCACGAGGCTGGGCTGCCGCCGCAATATTTGGAGCTGGAGATAACTGAAAGCGTGGCACAAAATGCGATGCATGCAATAAGTGCCTTGACGAAAATTAAAGAGCTGGGCGTAGGTGTCAGCATCGATGATTTTGGTACCGGCTATAGCTCGCTCAGCTATTTGAGCCAGTTTCCGATCGATCGCTTGAAAATTGACCAAAGCTTTGTGCGCAACTTGAACGCCAGCAATCAAGCGATTATTCGCTCTATTCTCGATATCGCGAACCATATGAACATTACCGTTATAGCTGAAGGCGTAGAAACATTGGAGCAGGTGCACTTTTTGCAGCAGCATCGCTGTCAAGAGGCGCAGGGCTATTATTACAGCAAGCCGCTGCCAGCAGAGCAGGCCTTTGAATATATGGTTAAGCATAGCGGGAAGACGTAAGATATGACATAATAAATGGAAATAACTTAGAGAGGAAGTTCAAAAAGCGCAACTTTGATGACGATGTAATTGCGTTGTAGTGGATTCGACGTCGAATATGTCACGCTACCGAAAGCTGCGGTGCTCACGTAGCTTTTGCCTACGCTGCGCTCCTCGCTTTCTAGTATCGAGCCATCTTCTTGGTCCTGAAAGCCGCGTTTTTTGAACAATCATTTTAAGAGGAAGTTCAAAAAGCGCAACTTTGATGACGATGTAATTGCGGTGTAGCGTAGTCGACGGCGAATCTTGAACGCTAGCGAAAGGTTATGCTTCCGACGTATGTTTCCTTCGGAAACATTATAGGTGCTCACGTAGCTTTTGCCTACGCTGCGCTCCTCGCTTTCTAGTATCGAGCCATCTTCTTGGTCCTGAAAGCCGCGCTTTTTGAACACACTTTAAGAGGAAGTTCAAACACTCACTTATAGCTGGAGGTGCCAAATGAATCATTTAAAGCTTGTCGTTCCAACTGTTTGTCAGCTCGGAGAAGGACCGCAATGGCTGGCGGAAAGCAATCAGCTGCTTTGGGTTGACATTGAAGCGAAGGAAGTGCATCTTTTTACACCTGAAACAAATCAGCACGATACGATTCCGCTGCCGCAGCGCGTTGGGGCTGTTGTTCCTGCTTCGAATGGCAGCTTGCTTGCTGCGCTTGAGGATGGCATTTATGTGCTGGAGCGCTCAGGCAAGCTGACGCTGCTGGCAGAGCTGGAGGCGAATCATCCGCATCATCGCAGCAATGATGGCAAAGTCGACGCAGCAGGCCGTTTATGGATCGGCACGATGCCGATGAAGGGCTCCGAGTGGACGGGCTCGCTATACAGCTGCGATGGGACAGGCCTGGTTACGAAGCATGTTGGCGAGCTTGGCTGCTCTAACGGCATGGATTGGAGCAAGGATGGACGTACGATGTACTTTATCGATTCGCCAACGAGACGTGTTGATGCCTTTGATTTTGATGTCGAGCGAGGCACGATATCCAATCGCCGCACAGTGATTGAATTTGATGCTGCGCTTGGTGTTCCCGATGGAATGTGCACCGATGCAGAGGGCAGACTATGGGTGGCGCATTGGGGCGGCTATTGTGTTACCTGCTCCGATCCGGTAACCGGCAAGGAACTGAAGCGCATTGAGCTTCCAGTGTCTCAGGTAACCTCCTGCTGCTTCGGCGGACCGAATCTTAGCACGCTGTACATTACGACAGCACGCGCCTGGCTTAGCGAGGAGCGGCTAAAGGAAGAGCCGCTCGCTGGCTCGGTTTTTTCGATTGAGGTTGAAGAGAAGGGAAAACCAAATCCACTATTTTTGGAGAGGTAGTTTAAAAAGCCGGACTTTGATGACGATGTAATGCGCTGTAGTGGATTCGACGGCGAATCTTGAACGCTAGCGAAAATTCCGGTGCTCACGTAGCATTTTGCCTACGCTGCGCTCCTCATTTTCTACTAGCGTCCAAGCTTCTTGGTCCTGAAAGCCCAGCTTTTTAAACCTCATTGGAGAGGTAGTTTAAAATGTCCGGCTTTGATGACGATGTAATTGCGTTGTAGTGGATTCGGCGGCGAATCTTGAACGCTAGCGAAAATTCCGGTGCTCACGTAGCTTGTGCCGCAGCTAGCGCTCCTCGCCTTCTACTAGCGTCCAAGCTTCTTGGTCCTGCATTCAAAAAAACTACAGCGAAGGAGCAAAGCATCCGAAAAACGAAGTGTGTCGCCTTTAACATCGTAATGCAACCTTAAAATTTAAATAAGAGCATTACGATTTAAAAAGCGACTGGAGGATGCTTTGCTCCGTAGCGCTGATTACACAAAGGAGCAGTACAAATATGAGAGATCAATTATTACAGCGCTTTTTATCCTATGTTCAAATTGGCACTCAGTCCGATGCGGCCTCTCAATCCTGTCCTTCAACAGAAGGACAGTGGGTGCTTGCCAAGCAGCTGGTGGAGGAGCTTAAGCAGCTTGGGCTGGACGATGTTACGCTCGACGAGAATTGCTATGTGATGGCGACCTTGCCAGCTAATTGCGACGAGCAGCAGCCTGTGATCGGCTTTCTGGCGCATATGGATACGGCGACCGAGCTTACGGGAACGAATGTCAATCCGCAAATTGTTGAAGCGTATGATGGCGGCGACATCGTGCTGAACGCAACAAGACAAATCGTGCTTTCCCCGGAGCAGTTTCCTGAGCTGCGCGGCTATGTAGGGCAAACGCTTATTACTACCGATGGAACGACGCTGCTTGGCGCAGACGACAAGGCTGGGATCGCGGAAATTATGACCGCGATTGCCTATTTGCAGGAGCACCCGGAAATTAAGCATGGCACAATCAAGATCGCATTCACCCCCGATGAGGAGATTGGCCGTGGTGCAGATCGCTTTGATGTCGAGCGCTTTGGCGCAGATTTTGCTTATACGATGGATGGCGGACCGCTGGGCGAGCTGCAATATGAAAATTTCAATGCAGCGAGCGCAGTTGTAACCTGCTACGGTCGCAGTGTGCACCCAGGCACGGCAAAAGGCAAAATGGTCAATTCAACTCGCATAGCCCTTGACTTCCAAGCGGCGATGCCGCTGCTGGAAACTCCTGAGCATACTGAAGGCTATGAAGGCTTTTACCATCTCGGTCGAATTGAAGGCGGCGTAGAGGTGACGAAGCTGCACTATCTCATTCGTGAATTCGACAAGCAGAAATACGAGGAGCGCAAGCAGTTTATGCAGCAAACGGCGAAGCAGCTGCAGCAAAAATACGGCGAGCAAGCGATTGAGCTTGAAATTACCGACAGCTACTTCAATATGCGTGACATCATTGAGCAGAACATGGAGATTGTCAATCGCGCTCATGAAGCGATGACCAGCCTGGGCATTACACCAATTGTACAGCCAATCCGCGGTGGAACGGATGGCTCGAGACTGTCCTATATGGGGTTGCCAACGCCGAATATTTTTGCTGGCGGCGAAAATTTTCATGGCAAATACGAATATATTTCGCTGGATACGATGGAAAAAGCGGTACAGGTTATTGTCGAAATTGCCAAATGCAAGTAAGGTTAGGATAGTGCAAGATTTACTTAACTTGAACGGTAGGGGAGAACAATAAAGTGCAAAAAGTTAAAGTTGGGATCATAGGCTGTGGAAATATTAGCGAGGCGTATTTGAAAAATTGTGTGCATTACGAGCAGCTTGAAGTTGTAGCGCTGGCGGATCTAAATGCGGAGCTGGCACAAAGCAAGGCTGCTGCATATGGAATTGGCAAGGTGCTGACGACTGAGCAGCTGCTTGCTGATCCTGAGATTGAGGTTGTGCTCAATCTGACAATTCCGCAGGCGCATGCCAGCATTAGCCTCGCTGCACTCGAGGCAGGCAAGCATGTCTATTCCGAAAAGCCGCTTGCAGTAACCGTCGAGGATGGCCAGCGGATTATTGCCAAGGCAAAGGAACGCAATTTGCGGGTTGGCGTAGCGCCTGACACCGTGCTGGGCGGCGGCATCCAAACATGTCGCAAGCTTATTGACGACGGCATAATTGGCAAGCCGATCGCTGCTACAGGCTTTATGCTGTCGGGCGGCCCGGAAAGCTGGCATCCGAATCCTGGGTTTCTATATGCGACTGGAGCAGGACCAATGTTCGATATGGGACCGTACTACTTGTCTGCGTTTATTACGCTGCTTGGTCCGATCGAGCGCGTGACAGGCTCTGCGGTTATTTCGTATCCGCAGCGCATGATTACGAGTCAGCCGCGACACGGAGAAATGATCGAGGTTGAAACACCGACACATATTAACAGCGTGCTCGACTTTGCTTCCGGAGCAACGGCAACGTTGATTACCAGCTTTGACATTAAAGGCGGCAGCAGCTTGCCTAATATCGAGCTGTACGGCAGCGAAGGCACGTTGATCGTGCCTGATCCGAACACATTTGCTGGCCCTGTCAAGCTTAGACGAGCTGGCAGTGACCAATTCGAGGAAATTGCTTTGACGCATTCACATACAGAGCAGTCTCGTGGCATTGGCTTGCTGGATATGGCGATTGCGATTCGCGAAAATCGTCCTCATCGAGCAAGCGGAGAATTGGCGCTGCAGGTGCTCGAAGTGATGCATGGCGTTCACATTGCATCAGCGGGAGAACGTCACTACCAGGTTCAGCACAGCTGTACACGTCCAGAAGCAATGCCGGAAAAGCTTTAATTTTGACAGATCTATTGGACAGATCGCTGCTTAGCAAGTAGCTTAACCGGGTTATAGAACTCAAAGCACAAAGCCCCCGTACAAGGCACGGTTCCAACCACTACTGGACATGCCTGGTGCGGGGGCTGCTTTGTGTCTATATTTTGTGCCTATATATGGATTATGGCTGCTTATGGGAGCCTCTTATTGAGGGCAGCAGCTGCCTGCAAATTCGCCTAATATCACGCTCGAAGCTTTGAATTGTGAATGCCTCCGATAACGTTTCTCCCTGGAGCTTGCGTGCTGCGGCTGAAAGCATATGCTCATAGCGGTCGATGAAGGCATCGATCATCGGGCATTGCAGGCCAGCATCTTTGGCGATGCCCTGGATTATTTTGATTCGGTAATAATCCTCCTTCGGCATGCGCGGTATATCCCAAGCCCCCTCATGATTTATGAAAATATGCCGTATCGGCACAGCGGAAAAATCAAAGTATTTGCCCGCCTCGTCCGGCTCTGAAAAAGGGTCAATGAGCAGGGAAGCGTACCTCACAAATAGTAAATATTGCTGCTGCACAGGAGAAAGCTGAGGGAAGCGGTCGATTTCATGACGCGGCAAGCTTTCCGGTCTTACCGGGTAATTATCGTCAACCATGAACTGCAGCAGATTGACAGGTGCGCCTCCCAGCTTTCTGACAAGTGCCGATATTTCCTCCCACTGTCGAAGCAATTCCTTTATTAACTGCATCGTAATTGGTCCTTCAGGAAACAGCTTATATACGAATTTCGGAACAGCAGGCCGATCGAAAATAACGCCAAGCGAAATTTCATTCATAAATAGCGGCGGATGGACATACAACGAAATATTGCGAGTCTCTGCTTCCAGCGGTGAATTCACCACTTCCAAGCTGATGCCTGAATCCCTGTAAAGCTCTTGAAAGGCTTCTGCTGATTGGGCTGATTCAATAGCAGCTGTCTCACAGTCTGTAAACGCAGCTCCTGCGTAAACCTTACGTTTTACCGCTGTAGTAAGTACATAGTTGAACGGTTTATCGTCCAATCGACGCGTGTCACCAAGATAAGTAGAGAAGCTGAGCACCTCTGCCGTACAGCGATTTTCCTGCAAATATTCGGTGACCAGCGCATTAGAGCCGAATGTAGGCGAAATAAGCACAACACATTGCAGGCGGTGAAGCACTTGCCGTTGAAGCAGCTCCAATACGTGTACATAGGCGTCCGCCGTAACCGACAAGATCAGAACATCCCATTGTCCTGCGACGAGCTCATAGCTATCATACACACTATCGATTTGATATTCTCCTTCAAGTCCGTGATGCTGCGAGTTTTGCACCTCTGCGCGCACGGTGCTGTCACTTTGCCGCAGGGCGTCGAAAAATGGCGCAGAGCGAACAGACTGGCGTCCGGCGATACCGACTGTGCACTTCCAATATCGTTTGAGCATCACTGCAAGCTGTACAGCTACAGGACCTGTTCCTGCTATTAAAGCACGATGAAACAGCTTGCTCATATACGATCACCTCCTTGCATAACAGGTGCAAGCGCTTTGCTGTATAGGGCGACGTCAAAGATATGCGTTGGCCGTATCGCAGCTTCCACCAGCTTCCATTTGCGAGAATCAACTTCCTCCATAGGGAAGTTGAACAGCGACTTCAATCCGTCTCCATAGCGCATTGCAACTACGACTTCAGGATTGGCGGCATCAAAGAGCCAATCGAGCAAATGATATTTTAACGAAACCGTAGAGCTGAAAATAATATGGGTTGTTTCACCGATCCAATCAAGCTGCTCCAGTTCAGTGTGTTTTAGCTGGATAGGAAGATCGGCGCCTAGCAGCTTTACGATTTTTTCTCCTAAGCTGACGGCTTCCTCGTCAATATCGATTCCGGTTACAGCAGCTCCCGTACGCTTTGCAATAAGCAGTGGCGTCATCGGAAAGGCGCCAGAGCCAACCAGCACCACTTTAGAATCGGGTGTAATTTGAAAGCTTCCGAACTCTTTTTCAATTGAGGCTTCTATGTTGAAGAAATAATCATTTTTGTTATCGCCTTTTTCGAGCAGCTTAAGCGCTCGGTATTTTTCCATAATTGCCACACAGCGCGCAGATGAGGCTCTTAATTCCATAACAAGCGGATTCAGCATTGCGAGCTCCTGCTGTGACAGAGCGAGCCAGTCTCGCTGATAGTCTTCGTTAGTAATAAAAGCAGAAAAACAGTCAATTGTATTTTCCAGCTCCATCATGTAGCGTGAAGTACCGTCATAAAGTACGGCAGCATGTGCGAAGCTGTCTCGAAACTGCAGCATTTGCATTTGAAGCTTTTCCATTCTAGCATCTACCTCCTAAGTTTTGGATATTGTCGTCCACATAAGCCCTGCCTTGAGCGACGATGCTGACTGAGCTTTTAATTCGCAGGCTAGAAATTTGGCCGTTGCTGCAGGCTGCAATCACATGAATGCAGCCGCCAGGCTGGCGAATCGGAATGGCAATATTTTGTTGACGGCTCCATGCAAGGTAAGCGCCTAGTGAGGCGGTTCCCGAGCCGCAGCCCTGCTCCCAGATCATGCTGTTCAGGGCAGGCACATAAATAAGTGGCAGCAGCTCATTGCTGGCCGAACGATACAACATTATGCCGACCAGCGAACCTCCGGAAGCTATACCAAGCAGCCTGGCAAGTCGTTCTGACATGGCTCTGGCAAGATGATCAACATGCTCAACCTCGATAATCGCGTGGAAGCTATCGCGATAGCGGACAATGCCAAGTTCAATGTCACGGCCTTCAACTGAAACCGAGGCTCGTTCCAACCGCTCGGGAACAGGCATTTCCACCTCGCAGATATATGCTCCACCATCTTGCTTTACCTGGCAATGCACAGGCATAGCTGCTCCTGAAGCCTCTAAAGCAAATTCTGTTTTGCCGCCCTCCGGCAAATTTTGCTCCGCCGCGAGATAGGCTGCCAAGGACATACAAGCGTTGCCGCAAAATTCTCCTCCTGCCATTTGCAGCCTCGCAGCACAGTCGAGTCGGCTTGCCTTCTCAACAAAACCGACCTGCTCGGCATAGAGATGATGATAGGCCATCATCTGCGAGGCGATGTGGAGGTGCTGTTCGACAGGATATTCTGTTTTTACAAGGATCGTCATGTTGTGTACAGGATTGCATTTGACAAAATCAAGCTCCAGTTTCATGCGCTAACCCTCCAAGTGCAATTGAAATAGATGCGCTCGTGCCAATGTTGTTAATAGTAATGATTACTAATAAATCTGAGGAGATTATATCCAGATAATGGTACGGAGTCAATCGATTTTTTAGATCTAGAAAAAATAGTAAAAATGTTATTGACAACGATAATGGTTATCATTACAATTAATTGCGATTGAGTTATTTCGTAATATTTACGATTAAAAAGGAGTGCTTGGAGAATGAACATAAAAAAGGGAGTTGTATTGCTGACTGCGCTATTGGCGATTATATGGCTGTCTGCCTGCAGTGCTGGCAACAACGGTGAAGGAGCGCAGAGCAGCTCAGGCGCACAAAACGGCGCAGATGTGCAAAGCAGTGCAGAAGGGGATAGCAGCGTCAAAGAAATCATTTATGCAACGGCCAAAGATATTAACGACATGAACCCGCATCTATACCCTGGTTCGATGGCGGCGCAAGGAATCGTGTATGAATCGCTTGTCGAGAACACGAAGGATGGCATTAAGCCGCTGCTGGCGGAATCATGGGAAATTTCCAGCGATGGCAAGGTGTATACGTTCCAGCTGCGAAAAAATGTAACGTTCCATGACGGAGCTCCCTTCAATGCCGAGGCGGTTAAGCTCAACATTGAAGCGGTGCAGCGCAATGCAAGCAAGCATGCCTGGATCAAGCTGTCGACTATGCTTGAGGAAGTTAGCGTTATTGATGAGCATACCGTCCAAATGAAGCTGACGGAGCCCTATTACCCGGCTTTGCTGGAGCTGTCAATGACCCGTCCCTTTGTGTTTTTGTCTCCTAATGATTTTATTGATGGAGAAACGAAGGACGGCGTTAAGGGATACAACGGCACAGGGCCTTATAAACTGACGGAGCATGTAACCGAGCAGTATGCCCGTTTCACAGCGAATGAAAGCTACTGGGGCGGCGAGCCTAAGGTGAAGTCGATTACCGCTAAAGTACTGCCTGCCGGTGAAACGACATTGCTTGCCTTGCAAAAAGGTGAGGTTAATTTCGTATTTACCGATGATCGCGGTGCTGACAGCCTTGATGTGGAAGCGATGCAGCGCTTGGTCGATTCAGGCGATTATCAGATCGTGCGAAGTGAGCCGATGAACACGAAAATGATTGTAGCCAACAGCAGCAAGCAGGAAAGTCCAGCAAGCGATAAAGCAGTGCGCGAAGCGATCTGGCATGTCGTCGATCGCGAAATGATTAGCCGCACCATTTTCAGCGGCACAGAAACAGCGGCAGAGACGCTTTTTTCTGCAAATGTCAACTATGCGGATATAGGGCTCGAGGCTAGAAGCTACGATCCGGGAAAAGCGATGCAGCTGCTGGAGCAGGCAGGCTGGGTGCAGGAGGCAGGCAGCGACATTCGCACGAAGAACGGGAGTCCGCTGGTGTTGAAGCTATACTATGATGTCAACTCCTCCTCGCAAAAAACAGAAGCTGAGCTGCTGCAAAGTGAAGCACTCAAAATCGGCATGAAGCTTGAACTTATCGGCGAAGAATCAAGCTCCATTGCCAATCGTCGCTCGACCGGCGATTACGAGCTGCTGTTCAACCAGACATGGGGGCTGGCGTACGATCCGCAAAGCACGATTGCCGCCTTTGCTGCCGATTCCTCCTATCGCCATACGACAAGCGGCATTGCACAAGCGGAGCAGCTGTATCAGATGATTGATGAGGTAATGGTGTCGACAGATGAAGAGACGCGCAAGGCGCTCTATCGCGATATTTTAACAATTGTTCATGAAGAGGCAGTGTTTATTCCGCTGACGAACGGTAGTGTTACGGTGGTTGCACCAACCGGCTTGCAGAGCATTTCATTCAAGCAAACGCAATTTGAGCTGCCATTCGAGCTGATGTATTTCGAATAGAATAAGCTGAAAACCTGCGGATTAGCGCGTTAGAGGAGGAAAGGAAGCAATATGGGAGGATATATTTTGCGGCGCATTGCTGTCGCGCTGCCATTGCTCATTGTCATTTCATTTTTGGCATTTGTGCTGAATCAGCTTTCTCCGATGGATCCTGCCGAGGTTGTGCTGCATGCGCAAGGCGTGCCGACGATCACGGAGGAGCTGATTGCGGAGACGCGAGCCGAGCTTGGCATGGATCGCCCGTTTTTGATTCAATATTTCGATTGGCTCATTTCCAGCTTTCAGCTAGATTTTGGCAGCTCCTATGTGACTGGCAAACCGGTATGGTCGCTGCTCGGCCCGGCTTTGCTCAACACGCTCAAGCTGACGCTGGTATCATCTGCCTTTATTATTTTATTTTCAATCGTAATGGGCGTAGTCTGTGCCTTGCGAGAGGGAGGATGGCTTGATCTGTCAGTTCGCGGCTTCTCCTTCCTGCTGACCTCGCTGCCCGCTTACTGGCTGGCTGCCTTGATGGTGTGGTATTTTTCCGTCAAGCTTGATTTGCTGCCGACCAGCGGGATGGATTCGATCAGCAGCTACATACTGCCGGTTGCGGTCATTGTAATCGGCTATGCGGGCATTTATTTTCGGATGATCCGCAGCTCCATGCTCAGCAATCTTAACGAGGACTATGTGCTGTACGGCAGAGCATGCGGTTTGTCGGAGACAAGCGTGATCATGTATGTGCTGCGCAATTCCTTGCAGGTTGCCGTGTCGGTATTTGGGCTTGCGATCCCTGTCATACTGGGCAGCACGGTCGTTGTCGAAAATATTTTCGCATGGCCAGGTCTTGGCACGCTTACCGTCAATTCGATTCTGGGACGAGATTTCCCGATTATCCAGGCCTATGTTCTCGTGCTTGCAGCAGCCTTTGTTCTATTCAATACTGCCTCAGACATTATTAATGCAGCATTTAATCCTAAGCTAAGGAAGGAGTTCTAAATGAATCTGCTAAAGCGGTTGATGAAAGATAAAATGGCGGTTGCTTCACTTTCAGTTGTAGCAGCTACGCTGCTGGTTGGGCTATGCGCGCCGTTTATCGCCCCGCATAATCCGAATGAAGTGAATATGGAGCTGCGATTTGCCGGGGCTTCCTGGCAATATTGGCTTGGCAACGACCATCTCGGGCGCTGTGTGCTGTCGCGTCTCATTTATGGCATTCGTCCCAGTGTGCTGTATGTGCTCGCTGCGCTTGCCGCTTCCGCTTGTATCGGCGCGCTGCTAGGATTTGCAGCAGGGTATTTCAGAGGCAAAGTGGACGCGCTGCTCATGCGTATCTGCGACTGCATGCTGTCTTTTCCAGGCTACGTTATGACGCTGGCAGTGGTTGGCATGCTGGGAGCAGGGCTGGAAAATATATTGCTGGCCTTTGTACTGATGAAGTGGGCCTGGTTTGCCCGCGTTATTAGAACCGCAGTGATGCAGTTTGCCGATGCTGACTATGTGAAATTCGCTAAGGTGCTCGGCGCCGGTCATATGCGCATTATGGCCAGACATATTACTCCGGTTGCGCTGCCGGAAATCGCCGTCGTATCGAGCAGCTCCTTTGGCTCGATGATTTTGCAAATATCCGGCTTGTCCTTCCTCGGTCTCGGCATTCAGGCGCCTCATGCAGAGTGGGGAATGATGCTGAACGAAGCAAGATCAGTGATGTTCACCCGGCCAGAGCTGATGCTGGCTCCCGGAATAGCCATTATCGTTGTCGTCTCGGCGGTCAATTTTCTGTCGGATTCACTGCAAACGGCGCTTGATCCGAAGCTGATGACCTATGGTAAGCCGTCTAAGGCGGGCATGAACACGATTCTGCCGAAGCTGCGCCGCAAGGAGGTGGCATAAAGCTATGCATTCACTCGAAATTAGCCGCTTGAAAATATGGGACAGCCGCACAGGCAGCGTTATCGTCCCCGACAGCTCCTTTCGCGTTGAGCAAGGAAAGTGTCTGGCTATTGTTGGCGAAAGCGGCAGCGGAAAGTCGCTTACGTGCAGAGCGATTATGAGACTGAATCCGGCAAGCTTGCAGCAGTCCGGCCATATTGAGCTGAATGGGATCAATCTGGAGGAGCTTTCCGACAAGGAGATGCGTCAGTTTAGAGGAAAGCATCTTTGCATGATTATGCAGAACGGCATGCGTGCATTTGATCCGTCTCGCCCGGTCGGCGCTCATCTGCTTAAAACACTGGCTGTTCACTATCCATGGAGCCGCAGCGACGCTATCGCCAAGCTGAAAGCGGCACTGGCAAGCGTTGGCTTGAAGGATCCGGACAAAGTGTTAAAGAGCTACCCTTATCAGCTGTCGGGAGGGATGCTGCAGCGAACGATGATTGCGCTGGCGCTCGTACTTGAGCCGGATGTCATTATTGCCGACGAGCCAACGACGGCATTGGATGCGATTACGCAATATGAGGTGGTAGAGCAGTTCATCGCGCTGCGCAGCCGCTTGGGCGGCATGATGATTTTCGTATCTCATGATCTTGGCATCGTGAAGCGGATTGCAGACGATGTGCTGGTTATGAAGGATGGACATATTATTGAACGCGGCAAAACGAGCGATGTGCTGGCCGAGGCCAAGCATCCGTATACCCGGTATCTGGTATCGTCCAAGCTTGCGCTAAGCCGCCATTTTACGGAGCTGATGGGGGGCGAGGCTGTTGTTGAAGGTTGAAGGAGTATACAAATCGTATCGCCAAAATGGCTGGCTGCGCAAAGCTCGGCAGCAAGTGCTGCATAATATCAGCTTCGACTGGCAGCATGGCGAATGCCTCGGCATTATCGGTGAAAGCGGCAGCGGCAAATCAACGCTTGGCCGCTTGCTGCTAGGAATTGAAAAGCCGGATCAAGGCCGAATTGTCTTTAATGGGCGGCCTGTAACGGAACGAAGCGTCAGAAGAGATGCGATTAGCGCTGTCTTTCAGGATTATACCTCTTCGATCAATCCGTTTTATACGGTACGGCAAGCGCTTATGGAGCCGTTGACGATTGCACGTCAAGCCGCTCCGCCATCAGAGGATGAGATCGTCAAGCTGCTGGTGCAGGTAGGCTTGGATGGCTCCTATCTTGCCAAATATCCTCATCAGCTGTCAGGTGGAGAAGCGCAGCGGGTATGCATTGCCAGAGCTGTATCCACCAAGCCTTCATGCATTTTGCTTGACGAAGCGGTAAGCTCGCTTGACGGCTCCGTGCAAATGCAAGTGCTTGAATTGCTGAAAGAATTGAAGGATACGTTAGGCGTAGGCTATATTTTCATTACTCACGATATCGCAGCGGCAGCTTACTTATGCGACAGAATGTTGATTATTAAAGGCGGCATGATTGAAGAGCTTATTGAGACTAAGCATCTGAAGGAGGTTCAATCCTCTTATGCCAAGGAACTGCTGCAGAAAATTATTATGTAGCACCTCAACATAACACCACAAAACGGAGGGAGCGTAAGCGGGGTGAAGGGAGCATTATCCTGGCCGTTTTTGCGGCTGTATCTGCTGACGCTGTTATATTTCAGCGCGAATTCGATTTTGAATGTGATTATTCCCTTAAAAGGGGAGTCGCTTGGCGCGTCCAATTCGACAATTGGCATTATTATGGGAGCCTACCTGCTGACGACGATGGTCTTTCGGCCATGGGCTGGCCAGTTCATCCAACGCTACGGCCCGATTCGCATATTGCGCATCATTCTAACGATCAACGGGATTGCTTTGCTGCTTTATACGTTTACTGGCATAGGCGGGTACTTCTTTGCGCGCATGCTGCAAGGCGTATGCACGGCCTTCTTCTCAATGGCGCTGCAGCTTGGCATTATTGATGCGCTGCCTGAAAAAGACCGCTCGCAGGGCATCTCAATGTACTCGCTTTGCTCCTACTTGCCGGGCATAATAGGCCCTTTGCTGGCGATCGGCATATGGCAAACAGGGGAAATGAGTATATTTGCCATGACGATGATCGCCATTGCTGTGCTTACTGGCCTGGTTGGCTTTACAGCCACCATAGAGCAGCAGCCTGAAGCTGGCGAGGCCGCTGGAACCGCTGGGGCTGGCGGAGCAAATGCTGGCGCGGGAATGCTTAAAGCAGCAAGCCAGCTTGTACGCAATCCGCATTTGTTCAGAAGCAGTGCCTTAATGCTAAGCGCGTCGCTGGTGTTTGGCGCAGTAACCGCCTTTGTTCCACTTTATGCGCTGCAAATCCCGCAAGGCAGCGCAGCGATCTATTTGATGCTGCAGGCGGCAGTTGTTGTCGCGGCGCGCTTTTTGCTCAAAAGCAAAATTCCGTCCGATGGCAAATGGCGCTCGTCCTTTATGATCGGCACCATGCTGCTGATTGCTGCTGCTTCGCTTTGCATAAGCTTTGCCGCAACTGCAGGAGCTTATCTGTTCTACAGCGGCGCGCTATTGATGGGGGTTGCTCAAGCACTGCTTTACCCGACATTGACTACCTATTTAAGCTTTGTGCTGCCAAAAAGTGAGCGTAACGTATTAATCGGTTTATTTATTGCGATGGCCGATCTTGGCGTGTCACTCGGCGGCATCGTTATGGGGCCGATTGCTGACCTTACTTCGTACTCCACGATGTTCATTATTTGCGCAGTAATTGGTGCCGCTATGCTGCTGGTTGCTTACGACAGGAGAGGAACGCTGGCAAAGGAAAAGACAGCATAAAGCTACAGGATTGGTTATTATTGTCGCGACCAGCTCACTGAACGATCACACCATGAACGATCACACCATGAACGATCACACCATATGAATCGTAAAAAAGCCGCAAGGCACGAGCGCTTCTGCATCGTGCCCTGCGGCTTGTTGAGGTTTATTCAACATACGCTTGCGTGTAAAACGTTTGTAGTGCCAGTAGACATTTTAAGTGAGCGGTTATATGATAATGGCATATCATCCATCTTATAGAAGCTCGTTACACCGATGAATTCACATACGTATACACACAATTAATTATTAAAAATGTTTGGGGTGAATGGCATGTTAAGTGTACTGTTAGTAGATGATGAAATCTTTTTTCGCCAGGGCTTAAGGGCACTCGTCAATTGGGAGGCTTGCGGCTTTGAAGTTGTTGGAGAGCAGGATAACGGAGAGGATGCCTTTCATTTTATCGTAAATGAGCGGCCGGACGTTGTTATTACCGATATTCGCATGCCTGAATTTGATGGACTGGAGCTGATTCAGAAAGTTATTCAGGAGGAAAAGCTGACAACAAAGTTCATTATTGTAAGCGGTTACGATGAATTCAAGTATGCGCAGCAGGCAGTTAAATACGGTGTGTGCGATTTTCTGCTTAAGCCGATTGATGAAGGAACGCTGGAAACGACGCTCGTTCAGCTGGCAGAAACGATCAACCGCGAGTCACAAAAGAGCAGGCAATCCACTACGCAGCAAAATCAAGAGCTGCTTAATCAGTTGGCATTGGGAACAATTTCCGAGCAGCAGCTGCTTGAGGTATACCATACTATGGGGCTCAATTCAGACGAGGAGCATTACTATGTGCTCATCGAGCATCACTATCACTCAGCCCAAAATCAAGGGCAGCTCAGCCACACTCAAATGCAGCAAATGATGAACATCATTCAATCGCTGCTGCCGGACATGACGATTCATATGATGTTT
Source organism: Paenibacillus montaniterrae (assembly GCF_018403185.1). Taxonomy (GTDB): domain Bacteria; phylum Bacillota; class Bacilli; order Paenibacillales; family Paenibacillaceae; genus Pristimantibacillus; species Pristimantibacillus montaniterrae. The sequence continues at coordinate 202,260 of NZ_BOSE01000007.1, read as the reverse complement.
CCGCAAAGAGGACAATTCGGCATCATTGTACCGCAGCGCTTTCTGCGGCAAAATGGTTCAATCCACAATTTTGTCAAGCAGCTTCATAATCGGCTGGCTGTCAATCAGCAGCTGCATATTTATTACAGCGAAAAATGTACGGGCGTACATTTTCTTGGCGAGGCATACCGTGGCGCACGGAATGCAGCACAATTCAAATACATCGATGATCGGCAGCTGTTCGATAATGCCGAGCTAAAGCAGCATGAGCTGCGCACCATTATGCTGCCTTCTGATGCCTACAAAGGACTGCTGCATGAAATCGAGCAGCACAACGAAGCGGGCGTCAAGCGTGAGCTGGATGGCTTGCTTGAGCAGTTCGGCAAGCAGCGCTGCTCTGTTGAAGCGATTAAAGCTACGATTCATAAGCTGGTCGCAGATTGTTTGCATATTGTGCAAACGATGCAAATCGACAAAAACCGTCTTACGCATTTGAATGAGCTGATCGGCTGGGAAGCAGCCTATATGAACCGTGCCACCTTGCGCGAGCTGCTGCTGTCCTTCGCCTATGATTGCAGCCGCTGCATTGCCGAGGAGCGCAAGGAAATCGCCAAGGGAGGCATTCAAAGAATAAAGAAATATATCGATATGCACTATGCCGAGCCGATCAGCCTCAAATCGATAGCTGCGCAGTTCTATATTAATCCCGTCTATTTGGGTCAATTGTTCAAGAAAAACTATCAATTGTACTTCAATGAGTATTTGCTGCAGCTTCGGATTCAGGAAGCGAAGAAGCTGCTGCGGCAAACCGATCTGAAAATTTATGAAGTAGCCGATAAGGTGGGCTTTAGCCATCCTGAATATTTTGTATCGCAATTTGAGAAGCTGGAGAAGCTTTCCCCAACTGCCTACCGCCAAACCTTTAAATCCAATGCAGCAGGTGAGACATAATGAAGCTCATCCACCGCATTAAACAAAATCTGCATTTGGACGATATTCGGCTGCGCAATAAATTTCTAATGATGTATTTTCTCTGTGTATTTATCCCGATTATTTTAACGAATGTCATCTTTTACAATATGATGAGCAGCAATGTACAGGAGCAGCGGATGGAGGATATTCAGATTTCTTTGGAGCAGGTTCATCTGGAGCTGGAGCGCATGATCGAAGCGGCAGTTAGCGTATCCTGGGTGTTTTATACCGATTACAACTTATATTTGCTACTGGATTCGCAATATCGCAACCCGGCCGATTTTGTAGCTGCTTATGACGGATATATGCGGCGTATTATTAGTAGCTACACGCCTGTCTATACGTCAGTGCAAAACATTAAAATTTATGTCGACAATCCGATGGTTCTACACTCTGGCGGCATCGCTTTTCTTTCCGATGCGATTCGCGAAAGCGATTGGTACAACATGCTTGACCAAACAACGTCCAGTGAGCCTATTTTTGTTCGAGCCAGCAAGGAGGATAGCATTTCCTCAGGCCGAGTAGCGGAGCATCCGGATACCTTCAACATTATTCGGGTGATGGATTATAACGATTCACTAAGCAATTGGGAAAAGGTACTGAAAATTGAGCTGAAAACAGAGTCCTTTGATATTATTCTTGGTAATTTGAACATTCCTGGCAGCGTATATTTGGTAGACCCGTACGGTGTCGTGCAATATACTACCGATCCAAATGTGAACTGGCGACAGGAGCAGCTGCAGCTGAATGACATCCAGGTTAGCAGCGATATTAATGTATTTGAAGTCCATCCTTTCGATATGAATCCTTTGCAGGACTGGTATATTGTCGCTCATGTAGCAGAGGATCAAATCGCTCATGAAGCGTTGGAAGCAAGGCAGTTTGTATTATGGTTTGCTTTAATCAACATTTTACTGGCAACCGTAATTATCGTAGTCATTTCCCGTTCCGTTACAAAACGTCTTGGATTTTTGCTAGGACAGATGAAGCGCGTCAAAAATGGAAACTTCGAACTGGTGAAGAATCGTGAAGCAGTAGATGAGATCGGTCAGGTTACGACCGAGTTCAATCGCATGACACGGCAAATCAGCTCACTCATTAATGACGTATACGTTGCGGATATTAAAGAGAAAAATATGGAGCTTGAGCATCGCCATGCCCAGCTTAATGCGCTGCAAAGCCAAATCAACCCCCACTTTCTATTCAATGCCCTGGAAACGATCCGAATGCGCAGCATGATGAAAAACGAGAAGGAAACAGCCAAAATTATTCACAATATGGCCAAGCTGTTTCGCAGCTCTTTAACATGGAAGCGTGACAAGATCAAATTAAAAGAAGAGGTAGAGTTCATCATCTGCTTCCTTGAAATTCAAAAATACCGCTTTGCCGATCGATTGGATTACAGTATTGAGATGGACCCTGAGGCGGAAGGCTGCCTTGTACCTAAAATGATCTACCTTCCCTTTGTAGAGAACGCGTGCATTCATGGCGTTGAAAAGGTTAAACGAGGTGGAAAAGTAACGATTTCGCTCAAGCTGGTAGAGGATAAGCTGCATGCTTATATCGAGGACAACGGAGCGGGGATGAACGAGGAGCAGGTTCAGAAGATATACTCCTATCTGGAGGAAAATAAAGATCTGGGCGAGCGCATAGGCATGCAAAATGTGCTCTACCGCTTAAAGCTGTTTTACGATGATCAATTTGAATTTTCGATAACGAGTCAGCAAGGAATAGGTACTACGATTTATCTAGTTATACCAGTCCAGCCATAAGAACTATAGTTTTTATATTAGAATCTAAAGTTCTCTCACTGATTATTCACCTACCCTCTTGTTACAATGTAAGTGCTTACAATAAAAGATTAAAGGGGATGAAATTGCATGAAGCGAAAAACACCAGTGTATATGGCAGCAATGCTAGTGCTCGTGCTTGCGCTCGTCATTACAGGCTGCGCAGGCAATAACGGTGGGAATACTCCTTCCAACACTTCCAATCCTGGGACAAATTCCGGGAACGAAGGCGGCAATGAAGAACAACCATTAGACAAAGTAACATTTACGTACTTCAATGGAGCAGGTGCAGCAAAGGATATTAACACGAATGAGACAACGATCGGTAAAATACTTGAAGACCAAACAGGTGTTAACTTTAAGATTGAAAACCTTGTAGGTGATCTTAATACCAAAATTGGTACGATGAACGCATCAAGAAAATATCCTGATGTCTTGATACCGGATGCTGCTATAGACGATGTGCTTGGCGCAGATGGCTTTATTGATCTCACTGATCTTATTGAAGAGCATGGTCCTAACATTAAAAAAGCGTATGGCAACGATTTGGAGCGCATCAAATCGGCTGACGGAAAAATCTACTTCCTGCCGATGTCTGCACAAGTCGGAGAGTTCCTGCCAGATCCAAATATTAACCAAGGTGCATTCTGGATACAGCGCCGAGTTTTGAAAGAAGCAGGCTATCCTCAAATTAAAACGATTGATGAATATTTCCAATTGATTCGTGATTATGTGAATAACCATCCAGAGGAAGATTTGACAGGCTTTATCTCATTGACTCATGACTGGAGATTCTTTGCAACAACGAACCCGCCAATGCATTTGGCTGGCTATCCAAACGATGGTGAAGTTATCGTCGATATGGAAACATTCGATGCTAAGGTATATGCAGGCAACGAAGATACTAAGCGTTATTTGAAAATTCTTAATGAGTTGAATGCCGAAGGATTATTTGATAAAGCTTCCTTTATTGATAACTACGATCAATATTTGGCGAAGCTGTCTAGCGGTAAAGTACTTGGTATGTTTGACTATGGCTGGCAAATTGCTAATGCGCAAAACGTGCTAAGAGATGCAGCTAAAGCCGATCCTTCTCAGGATGATTTTGTGTACTTCCCGCTGCCAATTACGTTTGATGGTGAAAAGGATCAGTACCTTGACCCTCCAGGCTTTGTTAAAAACCGTGGTATCGGTATTACAATCAGTGCACAAGACCCTGCGCGCATCATTCAATACTTCGATAACCTGCTTAAAGAGGAAAATCAAATTTTAAGAAGCTGGGGCATTGAAGGGGAAACGTTCGAAATTGACGAAAATGGACGCTACTATCGTACAGCTGAACAAATTGCTAAAATCGATGAGGCATTCCGCGAGTCATTCGGATTTAAATATTATGATTGGAACTGGCCGATTTATGGCGCTAACTCTACCTTCTCTAATGGCAATGCCGTTTCACCTGGTATGCAAGCAGAAGTATTCCAATTGGGCTTGACTGAAGCAGATAAAACGATTCTTGATGCTTATGGCGTAAAAACGTATGCCGAAATGTTTGCTGCTCCAGACGATCGTCCTTGGTTCCCTGCATGGGGGATTCCGAAGGAACAAGGTTCTCCAGAGCAAATTTATGAGACCAAGAAAACTGAGATTACGCGCAAGTACTTCCCTAAACTGGTTCTTGAGGATCCTAGCAAGTTCGAAAGCAACTGGGAGGAATATATTAGCGAATTTAATAAGCTGGACACTGCTGGATATGAGGCCTTTATGACTGCAGAAGTGAAAAAGCTTGTTGAAGAAGCGAAATAATTGAAAGCTTGAGCGGGACCATGCGATGGAGATGATTCTCCATCGTGGAGGTCCCTTCTTTCAACCATAGAATGCTTTACGAGTGAGAGGAGAGTTCATGATGGAACGAGTGGAGGTACCTAAAGTTGTTCAGCATCCTAAAAAATCATCGAATAAGCTCGTACACTTCTTTAAAACCTGCATACGGCAGCATGCGCTGCTAACGATGACGATACCATTTTTAATATGGTTGTTTATATTCAAGTACTTGCCGATTTGGGGCTGGACAATCGCTTTTCAAAATTATAGACCTAGCAAAAGCTTTGCAGAACAGGAATGGGTCGGCTTCCAGCATTTCGCGTTTTTGTTTGAGGACGACCGATTTTTAAGAGTACTGCGCAATACGCTTGCGATGAGTGGAATTAATCTAGTTCTTGGCTTTGTGACAGCTATTTTACTTGCCTTATTGCTCAATGAGGTGCGAGTAGTCGTATTTAAACGATTGGTACAAACGATTAGCTATTTGCCTCACTTTATTTCATGGGTTGTTGCTGCGGGAATTGTGCAGCAGACATTATCGCCAGAAGGCATCATTAACGACCTGTTATTGCGTGCAGGCATTATTAAGGAAAGTGTATTGTTTTTAGGTGTAGGTGAGTATTTCTGGGGAATTTTCGGAGCCTCTACTGTATGGAAGGATGTCGGCTGGAATACGATAGTTTATTTGGCAGCGATGACGATGATTGATCCCGCTCAGTATGAAGCAGCTGAAATCGATGGAGCTGGACGTTTTCAGCGTATGTGGCATATTACGCTGCCGGGCATTAAATCGGTTATTGTCGTGCTTCTCATTATGAATATCGGTTATTTGCTTGAATCAGGCTTTGAGCCGCAATACTTGCTCGGAAATGGTATGAACGTTGATTATTCAGAGAATATAGATATCTTTGTGCTGAAATACGGGATTGCACAAGGTAACTTCTCTTTATCGATAGCTGCAGGCATGTTCAAAACAGTTGTCAGCTTTATCCTGCTGTTTGCAGCCAATAATATAGCGAAACGCTTAGGCGAAGCGAGACTTTACTAGAAAGCAGGTGTAAGGATGCGTACGAATTTTTCAAAGAGCGATAAAATATTTGATTACGTAAACTATGCATTGTTGACGATGCTCATGATTGTAACGCTATATCCGTTTCTCAATACGCTTGCCATTTCCTTTAACGATGCGAAGGACTCCATTCGGGGCGGGATTTATTTATGGCCCAGAGAATGGTCATTGGACAATTATAAGTATGTGCTTTCCGAAAAAAGCATATATAATGCTACAATCATTTCCATCCTGAGAACGGTAATTGGCACAGTTGTCACCGTATTTTGTTCGGCAATGGTAGCGTATGCGATTAGCAGACAGGACTTTATACTGCGTAAATTTGTAACGATTGCATTTATATTAACGATGTATATCAACGGTGGTTTGATTCCGAACTTCCTGTTGATTCGTGATTTGAATCTGCTTGATTCGTTCTGGGTGTATATTTTGCCGGGGCTGATCGGGGTATTCAATCTCATCATAATTCGCTCCTTTATCGACGGACTTCCGGAAAGCATTCTGGAGTCAGCCCGAATAGATGGAGCGGGTGATTACCGAACCTTCTTCAGCATCGTACTGCCGCTTTGCGTGCCTGTATTGGCAACGGTGGCGCTATTCAGCGGCGTGTTTCAATGGAACTCCTGGTTTGATGTGTTCCTGTACAACTCCTCAACAATTGAGCTAAGCACGCTGCAATACGAGCTGCAAAAAATATTGCAAAACTCCAACGCATCAATGACGCAGCGAACAGCAGGAGATGTATTTGCAGGCGGAGGCTTGCAAAACCAAGGTACGGTCACACCAACCGCCATTCGTGCAACGATGACCATAGTAGCCTCAGTACCGATTATTATGGTTTATCCATTCTTGCAGAAGTATTTTGTAAAAGGGATGATGGTCGGCGGCGTTAAGGGGTAAGAGGTCGGTTCAAAAGCAGGACTTTGATGACGATGCTGGGCGTTGTAGCGTATTCGACGGCGAATCTTGAACGCTAGCGAAAATTGCGGTGCTCACGTAGCTTTTTGCCTACGCTGCGCTCCTCATTTTCTACTAGCGTCCAAGCTTCTTGGTCCTGAAAGCCCGGCTTTTGAACCCTCATTGGAAAGAGGAGGTTTAAAAAGTCCGACTTTGATGACGATGTAACGCGTTGTAGCTTATCGACGGCGAATATGTCACGCTACCGAGTGCTCCGGTGCTCACGTAGGTCTATCTACGCTGCGCTCCTCGCCCTCTAGTATCGTGCCATCTTCTTGGTCCTGAAAGCCGAACTTTTTAAACTTTATTTGAAGCGATCATCGTGTGGTCAATTTTCATGGTCGCCAACCTTGAGTTTACAGGGAAACATCTATAGTTTAGTAGGTTATGTAAGCGCTAAAGCTATTCTACAATATAGAGAGGAAAGTTCAAAAGACTAGACTTTGATGGCGATGTAATTGCTTCGGATCTTAGTCGGCGACGAATCTTGAACGCTAGCGAAAACTGCGGTGCTCACGTAGGTCTATCTACGCTGCGCTCCTTGTTTTCTACTAGCGTCCAAGCTTCTTGTTCTTGCACTCAAAAAAACTACAGCGGAGGAGCGAAGCATCCGGAAAAGGAGGCGGGTCGCCTTTAACATCGTAATGCAACCTTAAAAAATATAATAAGAGCATTGCGATTTAAAAAGCGACTTGAGGATGCATTGCTCCGGAGCGCTGACTAAACTTACAAACTTATAAGAAATGGATGATAGCGAATGACAGTATCAATGAACCAAGGGGCTTATTATACAGGGCATTACCGCAACTTGTTTGCAGAGTATGGCTACAATGAAGAGGAAATCGCGAAAAAGGTGCAGGACACATGGGATGCATTGTTTGGTGATCATGAAGCGACTAAAATCTACTATGAGCTGAGCGAAGACAAAGGCTATTTGCTGGATACGGGCAATTTAGATGTTCGTTCAGAGGGGATGTCCTACGGGATGATGATGGCGGTGCAGTACGATCGCCAGGACATTTTCGACAAGCTGTGGAATTGGACGTACAGCTTCATGTATATGACCGAAGGTCTTCATAAAGGCTATTTTGCCTGGTCGTGCCAGCCAGACGGCACGCGAAATGCGCAAGGACCTGCGCCTGATGGCGAAGAATATTTTGCGCTGGCATTGTTTTTTGCCAGCAAGCGTTGGGGAGACCGTGAAGCACCGTACAATTACAGCCAGCAAGCGAAAGATATTTTGCACACCTGCCTGCATCAGCAGCCTCCGGGCTTTCCTATGTGGAATCCCGACAACAAGCTGATTAAATTTGTGCCGGAGGTTGAGTTCTCCGATCCGTCGTACCATTTACCGCATTTTTATGAGCTGTTTGCATTATGGGCGTATGAGGAGGATCGAAATTTCTGGAAGGAAGCAGCTCAGGCAAGTCGCGATTATATCGATATTAGCTGTCATCCTGTTACAGGGCTGGCAGCAGAATATGCGCATTATGACGGAACGCCGAATCATATTCGCGGTTTTGGTCACTTCTTTAGCGACTCATACCGCGTGGCAGCAAATATTGGGCTCGATTATGCCTGGTTTGGCGTCGATCCGCGTCAGCGCGATATCGCTGACCGTATTCAAGCCTTCTTCGCTGACAAGCAGCCTGACGATTATAGCAGATATACAATTGAAGGAGAGCCGTTTGAGGAAAAATCGCTGCACCCAGTAGGCCTGCTTGCAACAAATGCACAGGCATCACTGGCGGCGAGCAATGAAGCGACAGCTAAAGCGGCAGTCGAGCTGCTGTGGAATACACCTGTAAGAACAGGCGAGCGCCGCTACTACGATAATTGCTTGTATATGTTTGCAATTCTAGCGCTAAGCGGCAACTATCGCATCTATTTATAGGTAAGTTCAAAAGCCGGACTTTGATGACGATGATCTGCTCTGTGGCGGATTCGGCGGCGAATCTTGAACGCTAGCGAAATTTCCGGTGCTCACGTAGCATTTTGCCTACGCTGCGCTCCTCATTTTCTACTAGCGTCCAAGCTTCTTGGTCCTGAAAGCCCAGCTTTTGAACTCTTATTGGAAGGGGAAGTTCAAAAGCTGGACTTTGATGACGATGCTGGGCGTTGTAGCGTATTCGACGTCGAATATGAAACTCAGCCGAAATTTCCGGTGCTCACGTAGCTTTTGCCTACGCTAAGCTCCTTGTTTTCTACTATCATCCAAGCTACTTGCTCCTGCCCTAAAAAAAGCTCCAGCGGAGGAGCAAAGCATCCGAAAAACGAAGTGTGTCGCCTTTAACATCGTAATGCTACCTATAAAAATAAAATAAGAGCATTACGATTTAAAAAGCGACTGGAGGATGCATTGCTCCGGAGCGCTGAAAAACGAAGTGTGTCGCCTTTAACATCGTAATGCTACCTATAAAAATAAAATAAGAGCATTACGATTTAAAAAGCGACTTGAGGATGTTTTGCTCCGGAGCGCTGAAAAACGAAGTGTGTCGCCTTTAACATCGTAATGCTACCTATAAAATTAAAATAAGAGCATTACGATTTAAAAAGCGACTGGAGGATGCTTTGCTCCGGAGCGCTGAGGATGCTTTGCTCCGGAGCGCTGAGGATGCATTGCTCCGGAGCGCTGAGGATGCTTTACTCCGTAGCGCTGATCAAGCAGCCGCGCCACTTAATTTCGATAATAATGCTTAGGAGTATACCCAGTAATACCCTTGAATGCTTTATAAAAAGTTGAGTAGTCGCTATAGCCAACGGCATGAGCTGTATCGAGCGCCGGCATGCCGGACATAAGGAGCTCTGATGCTCTCATAATTCTTTTATAGGTGATATATTCGAATACGGTAAAGCCGGTGCTTAGCTTAAAGATGTGGCAAAGGTAATATTTGTTGACGTAAAATTTTTGCTGCAGTATATCCAGTGAAATTTTTTCTTCGAGGTTTTTATTAATATACTCCAGTATCGCGACGATTTTATGATCATACTTGCGATGATCCACATGTGAATGATCGTATTTTGCGAAAATTTTATTAATTGTAATCAGCATTTGCACAAATATAGCCTTCATCATCATTCCACTTTCTGGAGAGGACTCCAGCGCAGCTTTTTCAATTTGCCCCCACAGCTCATCTATTTTGTATTCCATAACATCCTTTGCAGGGATTCGATTAAAATAGCCCAGCTTTCTATTTTCTAAATAATAGAGCGTATTGTACTCTCCCGTCTGGAAGGAGGAGATGTACTCCGGCTTAAAGTGGATAAATTTTCTTTCATAACGACACTTGGAGTTAAAGACAATGCGATGCAGCTCTCTTGAATTTGTCAGGATCAAATCATTGGGACAAAGCTTGTACGCTTGCCCTTCTATATAATAGGTAAGATCTCCGGAAATGAAATAAAACAATTCATAGCAGTCATGCAAATGCGTCGTAACATCGTTGGGAGCATCGGTTACTGTATGAAACAAAGAAAAATGATTGCTATGATAGCGCTGTATTTGGTTGTCCATAACTACCACCTCTATATTCATTCTATTGAATGTCACCAACTTCTTCAATCCGAAAAAAGCAATATTTGCAATGTATTGCGCAATAAATACAATGAACAAAAGCTTGAGTTGCTATAAAATTCAAATTAATTAAAGATATGCTAGGGCGTGTCTGAAAACCCGCTCAGCAAAATTCCAAAAAAGAGAGGTTGGCAGCTTATGACCAAATTTATGTTGTCGGCATTCGCAGATGAAATTGACGCTAATTTAAACACGCAGATGGATGTATTGGACCAGCATGGCATTAAGTATATTGAAATGAGGGGCGTGGACGGGAAAAATCTTGTCTATTACACGCTCGATGAAGTGAGAGGGATTAAGAGCCGGCTTGATGCAAGAGGATTTAAGCTTTCCGCAGTCGGTTCTCCGCTAGGCAAGATCGGCATTACCGACGATTTTGAACCGCACCTGGAGCTGTTCAAGCATACGTTAGAGGTTGCGAAAATTATGGAATGTCGCTACATCCGAATGTTTAGCTTCTTTATTCCAGATGGAGCGCAGCCAGAAGCGTATCGAGAGCAAGTTATTGACCGCTGGAAACAGTTTGTAAAAGCAGCAGAAGGAAGCGGCGTCATTCTTCTTCATGAAAATGAAAAAGGGATATACGGGGATACGCCGGAAAGATGCCTTGATCTGATTAAAAGCATGAATTCTGATCAAGTGAAAGCAATATTTGACTTTGCAAATTTTGTCCAATGCGATGTGAAAAATTATCCGGATGCGTACGAACTGCTTAAGGATTATGTTGCATATATCCATGTTAAGGATGCCGTTTATAGCGATCATCATGTAGTGCCCGCAGGAGAAGGTGACGGTGCTGTTGAAGAGATTTTAAGCCAGTTATATCGCAGTGGCTATGAAGGATTTTTATCGCTTGAGCCTCATTTGGGCAATTTCACAGGATTTGCAGCACTGGAGCCTCATTCTCCTGGCTTTGATTTGCCCGAAGGCGGCGCAAGAAGCTTCGCAATTGCAGTCCAGGCGTTGAAAAAGCTGTTAAATAAAATCGAGAACTAGTAGGAGGAGAGCTTGTATGGAAAAGGTACGGATTGGCATTATCGGGATCGGAGGCATGGGCACAAGCCATGCCAAAAATATTGTGGCAGGGAAGGTGCCCAATGCTGAGCTAACTGCGGTATGCGACATTAATGCGGAAAGATTGGAGTGGGCCAAGCAAAGCTTTGGCGATCGCGTTCAACGGTTTGATCAAGCAGATGCATTTTTTCAATCCCAAGCCTTTGATGCCGTGTTAGTCGCTACAACTCATTATGATCACCCTGGATTGGCGATTCAGGCGCTGAATTATGGCTACCATACCCTTATTGAGAAGCCTGCGGGAGTTTATACGAAGGCTGTCAGAGAAATGAATGAGGTTGCGCAGCAAAGCGATAAAGTATTTGCCATTATGTACAACCAGAGAACAAATCCAGTGTATCAAAAGCTTAAAGATCTTATCGATTCAGGAGAGCTTGGAGATCTGAAAAGATCGATCTGGATTATAACAAATTGGTATCGACCGCAAAGCTACTATGACGCAGGCGGATGGCGGGCTACCTGGTCTGGCGAAGGCGGCGGAGTGCTGCTTAATCAAGATCCGCATCAGCTCGACTTATGGCAATGGATGTACGGCATGCCCAAAAGAGTACGCGCTTTCATGTCCTTTGGCAAGTATCATAATATTGAAGTTGAAGACGATGTTACTGCTTATGTCGAATATGAAAACGGGGCTACAGGCTTATTTGTCACAACTACAGGAGAAGCACCGGGCACCAACAGATTGGAAGTTAGCGGTGACCGTGGAAAAGTAGTGATTGAGGATGATAAGCTAACGTTTTGGCGCCTGCGTGTTTCCGAAAGAGAATTTAATCGAGAGTTTAAAGGCGGCTTTGGCAGTCCTGAGTGCTGGAAATGTGAAATTCCTACGCCAGGCGACAACAGCCAGCATATTGGAATTATGAACGACTGGGTGAACGCGATCCTGCACGGCACCAAGCTGATTGCACCTGGCGTAGAAGGCATTAAGGGTCTAACGATATCCAATGCGATGCATCTCTCTGCCTGGACGGATAGCTGGGTTGATATTCCTTTTGATGAAGATTTGTTTTATGAAAAGCTTAAAGAAAGAATCGATCAATCTACATTTAAGAAAAATGTCCATAACGTTACACTCGATGTTTCTGGAACACATTAAAACTTGACGCAGCAAGCAGAAAACGTTCATAATATTGAGAAATAAAGTTATGACAGCATTTTCACAATTCCATGCTGCATGATTAATCCCATATTCTTGTCGCAACCATTAACTCAACCATATTAACTGAACAGCAAGAAAAAGGAGAGGAAATGATGAGCGGGCACCAGCTAAATCAGTCTGTCCTGCCAGCAGTAAGTAAAATCAAGGATGTTGAATCGGTCATTGCCTCACCGCTTCAGCACATGGTACTGCTCGGCGGACATATTGGACAACTGAAGAGCGTTGTCGATCTCGCTAAAGCACACAATAAGCAGGTTTTTTTGCATGCCGACTTAATTGATGGCTTGAAAAATGATGAGTATGCCGCAGACTTTTTGTGTCAGACCATCCAGCCTGCTGGCATCATCTCCACAAGAGCCAGTGTAGTTATGCGTACAAAGCAGCGCGGCTTGATTGCCATTCAGCGCATGTTTTTGATCGACAGTGATGCGATGGAGCGAAGCTACCGCATGATTGAAAAGTCTAGTCCTGATTTTATCGAGGTGCTGCCTGGCATCATTCCTGAAGCAATTCAGGAGGTTAAGCAGCAAACAGGCATTCCCGTTATTGCAGGAGGCTTGATCAAGACTCATCAGCATATTCACGAAGCGCTTGATGCTGGAGCGACAGCGATTACAACCTCTCGCAAGGAGCTATGGACGTATCGTTAATTTGGGAAAGCAGAAGGAGGAGTTCGTTTGACACAATATATGATGTCGATCGATCAGGGAACGACAAGCACAAGAGCTATACTAGTTAATCAACAGGGTGAAATTACTGCGATTGAGCAGGAGGAGCTTCCTCTTAAATATCCGCATCCAGGGCATGTTGAGGTAGATGCTGAGTTTATTTGGCGGTCCGTCTTGCGTGTTATGCGCCAGGTTCTGCAAAAGGCAGCGGTAAGTCCTGAAGCGATACAAGGGATCGGCATTACGAATCAACGCGAAACGACAGTAATTTGGCATAAAGAAACCGGGCAGCCCATATATAACGGATTAGTATGGCAGTCCAAACAAAGCGCTGGCATTTGCGAGCAGCTAAAGCAGCAGGGCTATGAAAGCGATTTCCAGGAAAAGACAGGACTGGTCATTGATCCATATTTCTCAGGTACGAAGGTAAAGTGGGTGCTGGATCATGTTGAAGGAGCACGCGAGCAGGCTGAGCAAGGCAAGCTGCTGTTTGGCACGATCGAAACATGGCTTATCTGGAAGCTGACAGGCGGCAAGGTGCATGTTACCGATGTATCCAATGCTTCCCGTACACTGATGTTTAATATTCATCAGCGTCGCTGGGATGAGCAGCTGCTGCAATGGCTTGGCGTTCCCGCGAGCCTGCTGCCAGAAGTGAAATCGTCCTCAGAAATTTACGGCTATACTGATGAAGCTATTTTAGGGCGTGCAATTGCTATTGCAGGCGCAGCTGGCGATCAGCAGGCAGCATTGTTTGGTCAGCAGGCCTTCCAAAAAGGCGATACGAAAAATACGTACGGCACAGGCTGCTTTATGCTGATGAATACCGGCGATAAGGCGATTGCCTCCAAGCACGGCTTGCTTACGACGGTTGCTTGGGAGGTTGACGGCAAGCTGGAGTATGCACTTGAAGGAAGCGTGTTTGTCGCTGGCGCTGCGATTCAATGGCTGCGCGACGGACTTCAAATTATTAAGTCTGCCAGTGAAACGGAAGAATTGGCAACAGCCGTTCAATCTTCGGAAGGGGTCTATGTCGTTCCAGCTTTCGTCGGCTTGGGCACGCCATACTGGAACAGCGATGTGCGCGGTTCAGTGTTCGGCATTACGCGCGGCACAACTAAAGCACATATTATCCGCGCAGTGCTGGAGTCGCTGGCGTATCAATCGCGCGAGCTTATCCAGGTGATGGAAGAGGATTCCGGCTACAAGCTGAACAAAATGTCCGTTGATGGCGGAGCAATTCAAAATAATTTCCTCATGCAATTCCAAAGCGATATTACAGGCAAGCAGATAGAACGACCGCTTATTCATGAATCTACAGCGATAGGCGCTGCTTATTTGGCTGGCCTGGCTGTTGGTTTCTGGAGCAGCAAGGAGGAGCTTGCTTCCCTTCGTCAAATCGACCGCGTATTCTTGCCGCAAATGGCGGAGGCGGAGCGCGAGCAATTATTTAAAGGCTGGCTGCGGGCTGTAAAAGCAGCGATGGCATTTTGTGAGTAAATATGTTATAATCGTGACAAGTTAATAATGGTTGGAGACACGGAGAAACCGCGAATGCCGTTCATGCGAGCTTTTAGCTCATGTGAACGGCTTCCAAGGTTTCTCTTTTTTGTTTTATATGGCTGCACAGATCAAGGAGATGAGAATATGGGAAAAACGAACAATTCACAGTCATTCAGTGTGTACCAGCGCGAGGCAACGCTGGAGCAAATGGCTAAACAGCAATTGGATATCCTTGTTATTGGCGGTGGCATTACCGGAGCGGGCATTGCGCTTGATGCTGCTACAAGAGGGCTAAAGCTTGGCTTAATTGAAATGCAGGATTTTGCTGGCGGAACCTCAAGCCGCTCAACGAAGCTTGTGCATGGCGGACTTCGCTATCTTAAGCAGCTCGAAATCGGAGTTGTCGCCGAGGTAGGCAAGGAGCGCGAAATCGTTTATGAAAATGGACCGCATGTAACGACTCCTGAATGGATGCTGCTTCCGCTTTATGCTGGCGGAACGTTTGGCAAGTTTTCGACTTCAATCGGCTTGCGCGTTTACGATTTTCTTGCAGGGGTTAAAAAGAGCGAGCGCCGCTCGATGCTGTCCACTGAGCAGACGCTGGCCAAGGAGCCATTGTTGAAGAAGGAAGGCATGAAGGGCGGCGGCTACTATGTAGAATACCGCACCGATGATGCTCGTTTGACGATAGAAGTGATGAAAAAAGCGCGTGAGCTGGGCTCGCTCGCCGTAAATTACACCAAGGCTGAGCAGCTGCTGTACGATCAAGCCGGCAAGCTGATTGGCGTAGAGGTGCGTGATCTGCTCAAGCAGAAAACGTATAAGCTATATGCGCAAAAAATTATTAATGCTGCTGGACCGTGGGTAGATACGATTCGCGAGCTGGATGGCTCGAAAAAAGGGAAAACGCTGCGTTTAACAAAAGGTGTGCACCTTGTATTCGACCAGTCGCGCTTCCCGCTTAGACAGGCGGTGTACTTTGATATTCCGGACGGTCGTATGGCATTCGCTATTCCGCGTGAAGGCAAAACTTATTTCGGAACAACCGATACTAATTACACAGGGGATACGAGCAACCCATTAACGACGGCTGAGGATCGCAGCTACCTGCTAAATGCGGCCAACAATATGTTCCCAAGCTTGAAGCTGACAGAGCAGGATATAGAATCAAGCTGGGCCGGCTTGCGTCCGCTGATTCATGAGGAAGGCAAGTCGCCTTCGGAAATTTCGCGTCGTGATGAAATTTTCGTCTCTGACTCAGGGTTGATTTCCATTGCTGGCGGCAAGCTGACCGGCTACCGCAAAATGGCAGAGGATGTCGTTAACAAGACAGTAGAGCTGCTGCAAAAGGAAGGCAAGCAGGTCAATTCGGCGCATACTTCAACCCGCAACATTCCGATTTCTGGCGGCGACTTTGGCGGCTCCAGCCGTATGCCCGCTTATATGGAAAAGAAAATTGCAGAAGGCATCAAGCTCGGCTTGGAGAAGGAAGTGGCTGCAGCGCTGGCGCATCGTTATGGCACCAACATCGAAATCATTTACAGCTTAATGCCGGAGGCGCTGGAATGGGGAGCGAAATTCAAGCTGTCCAGCTTGCAGGCGATCATGCTTAAGTACTCGCTTGAGTATGAAATGACGGCTAAGCCAGTCGACTATTTTATCCGCCGTACAGGCGATATGTTCTTCCGAATTGAGCAGGTTGAGACATGGAAGGAGCCTGTGCTTGCGGCGATGGCTGATACGCTGCAATGGTCTGATGAGCGGATTGCGCAGTGTCGCACAGAGCTAGAACAAAAAATAAGCGAAGCTAAAGCGGAGGTTTAAAAATCCGACTTTGATGACGATGTAATTGCGTTGTAGTGGATTCGACGGCGAATATGGCGCGCTACCGAAGGCTCCGGTGCTCACGTAGCTAGTGCCTACGCTGCGCTCCTCGCCTTCTAGTATCGCGCCATCTTCTTGGTCCTGAAAGCCGAATTTTTAAACTCTCAAATTTTTGAACTCTAAAGAGACGAAGCGAAAGCAGCTATGCTGCGCTTTTCGTATACGTCTCTTTTTTGTTTAAATGAACTGGCAGCTGCCGTAAGCTTCAAAATACATAATAATAAACCGATATTTATCTTTATAAATTGGTCAAATTGCTCTATAATTACTGAGGTCTACATCTTAAAAATTTGCCGTTTTCGACAATTTTGGCGTTATATGCGAAAAAATGTATTGACACTATCTGCTAAATCCGATAGGATTACTATGTATTAATACTTATATATATTAAAAGGGGAGAGTTGAATGAAAACCAGCAAGTTATATTCACTGTTTGTATTATTGCTAGCAGCAGTTCTGGTTGTGACAGCTTGCGGCGAAAGCAATAATAGCGGCGGTACTTCTTCCAACACGACGCCAAAGGTTGAAAACCTGCCTGCAGCGCTAGCTGAAAAGGGAGATATTAAAATTAAAGTCATCCGTAAAATCGGCGGAGATGACCATACAGCTCAATTTTTAGCAGGAGCTAAGCAAGAAGGGGAATCGCTTGGCTTTAAAGTGGACACGTTCTCGGCAAACGGCGACACGTTGAAATTCCACGATGCGCTTGAGCAAGCGGCTAACGAGGATCTTGATGCTGTTATCGTCTCACATGGCGACGATGCAACAACGGTTGAGCTTGTGAAAAAGCTGAGAGAAAAAGGAATTGAAGTTGTAGCTTTTGATTCCGTGGAAGAGCTTGAGCAAGTTGATGGCGTTACATCAACGTCGCAAAACGACCAATCGCTAGCTCAAATGGCATTGGATCATCTTGTACAGGAAACTGGCGGCGAAGCGAAAATTCTTTACCTATGGGTTGACGGTTTCCCGGCAATGGTGCGCCGCAATCAAGTGTATCAAGAGGTGCTGGCTGCAAACCCGGGTATCGTTGAGCTTGACCGCTACGGTGTAGCGAACGACAACACATCTGTTGATACGCAAAATGCAGTTGCAACACTGCTTAACAAGTATCCAGAAGGCGAGCTTGATGCGATCTTCGCGACTTGGGACGCATTTGCCATTGGTGCGCACCGCGCTTTGGTAGAGGCTGGTCGCACAGAGGTTAAAATCTTCGGTATCGACGTATCGAATCCTGATCTTGAAGCGATTCAAGCAGAAAACAGCCCTTGGGTATCTACTGCGGCAGTTGATCCAAAACTAATCGGCTCAGTTACGGTGCGTCTGGCTGCGAAAAAGCTTGCTGGCGAAGAAACACCTGTTACGTACAGCCTTGATGCAAGCCTGATCAAGCAAGAGGATCTAACTTCAGCGGCTGAAACAGTAAAAATGGATGATCTAAACGCGATCATTCCTGGTTGGGGAACAAGCGATGCGTTCCTTGAGGACTGGATGAAGGAACTGAAGGAAGCAAATAAGTAAAATTTATAAGTCTATCATAGAGCGCTTTCCCATCATCACGATGTGGAGGGCGCTCTATATCCTGTTTGAGGTAGGTGGAAGCAGTTGAAAGCAAATGGGCAAGTGAAGCTGGAAATGAAAGAAATATCGATTGCCTTCCCTGGCGTTCAGGCATTGTCAGGCGTTAATTTTCAAATGCAATCTGGTACATCGCATGCGTTGATCGGCGCTAATGGAGCAGGCAAATCAACGCTGATGAAGGTGCTAGCAGGCGCATACGACCATTACACAGGCACGATTGAACTGGATGGCGAGCCATTGCAAATCCGCAAGCCGAAGGATGCGAAGGACAGCGGCATTCAAATCGTATACCAAGAGGTCGATATGCTGCTTGTGCCGAACTTGAGCGTAGCCGAAAATATTTTGCTGGAGCGGCTCGTTCATGATTCGAAGGACAAGACCTGGGTCAAATGGAGAAAGATACACCGGGATGCCGCGGCCATTATGCAGCAAATTGGCTTTACGCTGCCGACAGGCAAGCTTGTACAGGAGCTGACATTGGCGGAAAAGCAGCTCGTCCTGATTGCTCGAGCTATTTCGAAGGAATGCAAATTCCTCATTCTCGATGAGCCTACCGCGCCGCTTAGCGACAGCGAAACATCTCGCTTGTTTGCTTTAATCGAACGGCTGAAGAAGGAAGGAGTCGGCATTATTTTCATTTCTCATCGCTTGCCGGAGCTGTTTCAAATTTGCGATGATATTACCATTTTGCGTGATGGAAAGCTGGTCATTTCCGCACCGATTAATACGATGGATCAGCATCAGGTTACGCAGCATATGCTTGGCACGCAGCTTGGTGGGCAGTTTCCACAGCGCACACCGTCAATTGGCGAGCTGGCTTTTGAAGCAGAGCAAATTGCTGATGATGATAAGGTTCATGGCGTATCGTTAAAGGTTCATAAAGGCGAGATCGTAGGTATTGCCGGACTGGTTGGTGCGGGTAAAACGGAGCTGTGTCGCATTTTGTTCGGTGCGGCGCCAAAAAAACGCGGAAGTGTGCGCATGCATGGCAAAGCGCTGCAATATCGCACACCGCATGAAGCGGTAGCTGGCGGGCTTGCAATGATTCCTGAGGAGCGTCGTCGCGAAGGAATATTTGTAGATGAAATCGTAGGCGTTAATCTTACGGTAGCCAACCTTACGCCTCATACATCAATGAAGCTGTGGCTGAACAAGACCAAGGAACGGATTGCAGCGAACTCAATGATTGTCAAGCTTGGCATTAAAACGCCGAGCGAAAAAACGATGGTGGCCAATTTGTCCGGCGGCAATCAGCAAAAGATCGCTATAGGCAAATGGCTACTTGCGGATGCCGAGCTATATATTTTTGATGAGCCTACCAAAGGCGTTGATGTCGGGGCGAAGCGGGATATTTACAACCTGATTGCAGAGCTGGCCGCCCAAGGCAAAAGCGTTATTTTCGCATCAAGCGAAACGAATGAAATGATTGGAATTACGGATCGCATGTATGTAATGTATGACGGCAAGGTAGCGAAGGAGCTCGTTACGGATCAAACGAATGAGGAAGAAATTATGTTTTACAGTACAGGAGGTCAAGCATAATGACAGCGAAGGTAAGCAAGAAAGGAATCAATTGGTTTGATTTCTTGTATAAATACGGAACATTAATTACGATTGTCATCCTGATTGTATTTTTTGGCGTCGCGACTGACAATTTCTTAACCTCCAACAATATTACAAGCATTTTGCGTTCCATCTCGATTACAACGATTATTGCAATTGGATTAACGCTATCGTTAGCTGTCGGCGGCTTCGACTTGTCTGTAGGCTCAACAGCTTCACTGGCCAATGCGGTGGTCATCTCCATGTTTGTCTGGCATAGTCAAAATATGCTCGTCAGCATCCTTGTTGTACTTGTATTATGCGCATTAGTCGGTATTATTAACGGCTTTCTCGTCACCAGCTTCAAGATTCAGGATATGCTGATGACGCTCGCTACTATGTTTGTTATTCAAGGTGTGGCACAAACCTATACGCGAGGCGCGACCATTTCACAAAATATGATTATGCCAAGCGGCGATTATGCGCCGGGCTCGATTCCAGCTCTGTTTGGCCAATTAGGCAAGGCGCCATGGATTATTATTATTATGTTTGTTGCTGTAATCCTTGTGCACTTATTGTTAACTCATACGAAATACGGACGCTATATGTATATGATCGGCGGCAATTCAGAAGCAGCCAAGCTTTCCGGCATCCCTGTTCGCAAGTATCGCTTTATTGCCTATGTGCTGGCTGCCTTGTTTGCCGGCATTGGCGGTATGATCCTTGCGGCGCGCGTTATGACGGCGGAAGTAAATGCAGGCGCTCCATATTTGATGGATGCGGTAGCAGCGGCATTTATCGGCTTCTCGGTGCTGGGCTCCGGCAAGCCGAATGCATTCGGAACCTTTGTTGGCGCAGTATTAATCGGGATACTGTCCAACGGCCTCATTATGATGTCCGTTCCATACTTTGCGATGGACATTGTAAAGGGTGCAGTGCTCGCGCTGGCGCTAGGCATTACGTACTACAAGCGCAAGCATTGATTGTTTCAATTCTGTTGACGATTATTCACCATAGTCTGTTTGATGAATATTAAGAATAATTTTGAAAAAACATGACGTCGGTATGCTGCCGGCGTCATGTTTTTCTTATCTTCTTACTTCTTTTTAACCGAACCTTCCCTTAACATAACTCATCGCTGCATCCATCAAACGACAAATTATGATTCTTTGGTTATGTCCGCTTTTCATAATTGTGAGAATAAATCAATTAGTTATGTGGATTCATCATTGTTTTGCAGGTTAGAGTCTATTACTCTTTACTGTAAGAGATTATGAAAGCGTTTGCCAGCTGCCGTAGAAGAATCAAGTAAAACAGATGCTGGTATAGAAGGGAGATTGCATGCTAAGAGAAGTGAAGGTTGAGAATGGAATCGTAAGAGGTCTTCCAGCTGCCGATCCTCGTATTACAAGCTTTAAAGGGATCCCTTTTGCTGCGCCGCCTGTCGGGGAAAATCGTTGGCGAGCACCACAGCCTGCCAGTGACTGGGAGGGCGTGTTAAAGGCGTACGAGTTTGCTCCGATCTCGCTGCAGGTCAGACAGGAGCTGGACGACAACAACATCTATACACGTGAATGGGCAGTAGAGCCAGATATCGCAATGAGCGAGGATTGTCTTTATTTGAATGTTTGGACACCTGCCAAGCATTCAGATGAGAAGCTGCCTGTCTATGTCTGGTATTTTGGCGGAGGGCTTCAAGTAGGTCACCCATCGGAAATGGAGTTTGACGGGGAACGCATTGCTAGACGAGGCATTGTAGTTGTAACGATTAATTATCGATTAAATGTGTTCGGATTTTTATGCCATCCGGACATTACAGCTGAAGCTCCAGAAGCTCCAGCAAACTTTGGCAATCTGGACCAGCAATTCGCAACTAGATGGGTGAAGCGCAATATCTCAGCATTCGGCGGTGATCCTGACAACATTACAATCGGGGGGCAATCTGCAGGTGGCGCTAGTGTCATGAGTCAGCTGACCTCCCCCCAAAATGAAGGGTTATGCAAACAAGCTATCGTTCAAAGTGGCGTATTTAGACATGCTTACCCGGGAACCTTTATGCCAATGGTAAGAATGCAGTTGTCTGAAGCAGAAAAGAAGGGCGAAGCGTTCTTCGACTATTTAGGTGTATCCTCGCTAAAGGAAGCGCGTGAGCTGGACGCTGTTTACCTGCGTGACAAGGCTGTAGCTTACAATAGCTTCTGGGGAACCGTGGTAGATCAGAAGTTCAGTGTAGGTGATCCGTTTGAGCTGTTCATGCAAAACAAGCGTTTAAAGGTTCCTGTTATGCTAGGACACACATCAACAGAGTTTATTAACACACCTAATGTGAACAGTATGGAGGAATTGAAGCAAATGGCCCAAGATGTATTTGGGAGCGGCGCACAACTCTTCCTTGAGCTATGTGAAGCAGAAGCTAATTCATTAGAGCTGTCCAAGAAAAAGGCTGCGATTAGCAGTATTGAATACGCGATACGAATTATGGCCAAGGCCAACGAGGATACTGGAGCGAATACGCCTTTATACTACTATAATTTTGATGCGGACATACCAGGATGGGATAATCCCGGAACATTCCATAGCGTTGATCTTTGGTTTTTCTTTGAAACGCTAGCCAAATGCTGGCGCCCATTCACAGGCAAGCATTATGATTTAGCTCGTCACATGTGCAACTACTGGGCCAACTTCATCAGGAATGGCGATCCGAACGGGCCAGACAGCACTGGTCAGCATATGCCGACTTGGGAGCCTTATACGTCGGAAGCGCCATATGGCATGCTGTTTGCTGATCAAGCCGTATGTGTAAGGAAGCAGCCAAGCAGTGTCATGAAGCTTGCTGTTGACCAATATTTTTTGAATAAAGCATCCTCAAAATAAATTAATATTCGAGCTTTTGATATTGTCGCGGCGTTTTTTGCGTTACTTTTTTGAATTGTCGACAGAAATGCTCGACGTTTTGATAGCCGCATTGCTCGGCGATTTCAGCAATACTTTGCGAACTATGGCTTAAATATTCCTTTGCTAATTTTATTCGGCTGTTGATCACTTCTTCCATGCAGGATACGCCAAACGTTTTTTTGTACAAGTTTTGCAGATAGCCAGGACTAATCATGACTTGTTTTGCCATTTTTTCCACTGTCCATTGTTCGCCTGGATTGCTTTGTATCGCATTGCGAAGACGCAGCAGCTTGTAATGCTTGGATGTAATGTTATCATGAAAATGTGATTCCAGCAGCTTGTTAAACAGGATGCGAAGCAAGCTGCTGATAGAGGAGGCTTTGTATAGCTGCTCATAATTGTGTTCAATCACGAGTAATTTGAAAAGCTTATCTATGTAGTCTGGATCGTTCAAGGAGAAGGGAACACCGAGAGCAAGCGGTGATTCTGTAATATAAGGCTCATTTGTTTCAAAACGAATCCAATCATTAACGAATTGATTCGTGCAAGCCGAGTAATATACCTTTTGATGAGGACGATAGAGTACAGCACTATGTGCTGGATATTCTTTCAGCTTGCCATTAACCCAAAATCGTGCAGGTGTTTTGGTTATGACAAGAAGCCAATGATAGCCAATAGGAACATCAATAATGAAGCTGCTGTCATGCCTTCTGTCACTTTCGACATAGTGGATATGTGTCATCCCGTAGCCCTCCAAAATCTAATAGCTATATTGTACCATAGCAGTAGCCTGTTTCTGTAACAGATCGTACTGACTTCCATGCATTCGATTTCCTCAATGCCTCCAAACCATCTGCTTTATATTTTCTTATCGAACCCCTAACTGTCCCATTTAAATTTTACTGCTAAGGAAGCAGGACTTCTTTTTGACATTAGAAAAACTCCCCTTATTGAGCAGTAGAAGTTTTTTTCTACTGTCTACTATGAGGGGAGTTTGCTGCTTATCAGCTGAGTAGAGTTAGATCAACAAAGTGCTCCTTATAACGCTCAAAGTCGATTTGGCTGCATTCCATTTCCAGTCTTGTGCCATTTTCCTCATATTCGGTTTGAAATACTTGCGCATGCTCATTAAAGTAGGAAACGATTCTGCCTTGATCATAAGGGATGAGGACGCTGCATTTCATATAGTGGCTGAATATGCGCTGGCGAATGCATTGCAGAAGCTCCTCCAATCCAGCTCCCTCACGCACTGACATATACAGCGAGTTGCCTTGCATCACAGGATATGGATGCTCTGTCAGATCGCATTTGTTGTACACGTAAAGCATGTCAATGCCTGAGGTTCCAAGCGCCTCCAGCGTTTCATTGGTAACATCAATCAGCTTGTTATAGTCCTCATGTGAAAAATCAACGACATGAATGAGCAAATCTGCCTCTGTAACCTCTTCTAATGTGGAGCGGAATGCTTTAACGAGATGATGCGGCAACTGGCTGACAAAGCCGACCGTATCTGTCAGCAGAAAGCTTTTGTTGTCGGGCAGTTCAATATGTCTGACCGACGTTTCCAGCGTGGCAAACAGCATATCCTTGACGAACACTTCCTTCGTCGTTTCAGGGTCGGTATGGCGCAGCAGCGCGTTCATGAGGCTGGATTTGCCTGTATTCGTATAGCCTACGAGACAGACAACAGGAACCTCGTTCTTTTTACGCTTCATGCGCTGCGTTTGGCGCGTTGCTACCAGCTTCTCCAGCTCATGCTGCAGCATGGAGATCCGCTCCTCGATGCGACGTCTGTCAAGCTCCAGCTTTGTCTCCCCAGCACCTCTGTTACGCAGACCTGCTCCGCCGCCCTGCCGTCCAAGCGAAGCGCGCAAGCCGACTAATCGCGGCAGCATATACTGCAGCCGTGCTACCTCCACCTGCAGCTGAGCTTCGCGCGTTTGCGCGCGCTCGGCAAAAATATCGAGAATTAAAATGGTGCGGTCAATGATCTTGCAGTCAAGATCAGCCTCCAAATTGCGAATTTGCGATGGAGACAGCTCATCATTAAATATGATCGTTTCGACTTGATGAGCATTAGCCATCGCCCGCAGCTCGTCAATTTTGCCCGTGCCTATATAGTGGGATGGATTAATGCGTTGCGCTTTTTGAGTTAATGAATCAACGACTTTAATGTGACAGGCATCAGCTAATGCCGCAAGCTCAGCCATGCTATAGTCAAAATCAGACTGAGAGCGGTCATTCAGGTGCAAGCCAACGATAATTGCTTGTTCTAGTTCAAGTTCTTCCATAATATTACCTCCATCCGAATTGGCAACAGTGTAGCACATGAGAAACGCGCAATCAACTATTGATGCAGCATATATCTAAAGTATGGCGAATACTGCTTAACCTATGCTTGAGGACGTCAAATCGCATACGGAAGCTATAATTCATTATTAGCTTGAAAATATTGTCATTGCCTGACCCTATAGGGTCGGATATACTTTGGAAAGAACATGCAGCATCTTTAGATAGAGAGAATGGGAGAGAGTGAAAATGTCCTACAAAATCGCTTTTTTTGACATTGACGGTACACTTGTAAACGAGGATAAGATTGTCCCGCAGGATACGATTGAAGCAATTCGTGAAATTAAGCAGCTGGGAGTCGAACCTGTTATTGCGACTGGCCGCGCTCCTTATTTTTTAAATTCGCTGCTGGAGGAGGTTGGCATCGAATCCTATGTATGCCTGAACGGTGCATTGGCTGTATACAAGGGTGAGGTCATTTACCGCAATCCAATTGCTCCCTCAACAGTTGAAGCGTTCGTTTCACTGGCTCGCCAGCAAGGACATGCGCTTTGCTTTGAAGGGGAAAGCCGTTACGCTACTGATCAATTGGACAATGAACGAGTTATTCGCTCAATCCAATCATTAAAAATCCAGTTTCCCGAGCAGGAGCATGACTTCTGGAGCAAGGAACCGATTTATCAAATGTTTTTGCATGTCGTGGAGGGTGAGGATCAACCATATGAAACTTTCCATGATCGCCTGACCTTTATTCGCTGGCATGAGGATGCCTTGGATGTACTGCCTTTTGGCGGCTCGAAAGCAAAAGGAATCGAAGCGATGCTATCGAGACTTGGGATTGACAAATCAGAGGCGCTCGCCTTCGGCGACGGCTTGAACGATAAAGAAATGCTGCAATATATTGGCTTCGGTATTGCAATGGGCAATGCTCATCCGGACGTTATTCCTTACGCGGATTATGTGACGACTCATGTGGATGAGCAAGGAATCCGTAAAGGGCTAATTGCAGCAGGCCTTTTGGAGAGGTAGTTTAAAAAGTCGGGCTTTGATGACGATGCAACTTCTCTGTAGCGTAGTCGGCGGCGAATCTTGCACGCTAGCGAAAACTGCGGTGCTCACGTAGCTTTGGCCTACGCTGCGCTCCTCGTTTTCTACTAGCGAGCAAGCTTCTTGGTCCTGAAAGCCCGACTTTTTAAACCTCATTTAAAGGGTAGTTTAAAAAGTCGGGCTTTGATGACGATGCAACTTCTATGAAGCTTATTCGACGGCGAATATGTCACGCTACCGAGGGCTCCGGTGCTCACGTAGGTTTATCTACGCTGCGCTCCTCGCCCTCTAGTATCGTGCCATATTCTTGGACCTGAAAGCCCGACTTTTTAAACCTCATTTAAAGGGTAGTTTAAAAAGTCGAACTTTGATGACGATGCAACTTCTTTGAAGCTTATTCGACGGCGAAGATGGCACGCTACCGAAGGCTCCGGTGCTCACGTAGCTATTGGCCTACGCTGCGGCTCCTTGCCCTCTACTAGCGAGCAAGCTCTTGCTTCCTGGAAGCCCAGCAAGCAAACTACAGCGGAGGAGCAATGCATCCGTAAAACGAAGTGTGCCGCCTTTAACATCGTAATGCAACCTTAAAAATTAAAATAAGAGCATTACGATTTAAAAAGCGGCTGTAGGATGCATTGCTCCAGAGCGCTGAGGATGCTTTGCTCCGGAGCACACTCAATGGTGAATCTTTGCGAAACTTTAATCACCAATCCGCTAATGCGGGCGTACAATAACCTAACGATGCAATAGGCATAGGAGGTTATTGATGTGATCGTACTTAATACAGGCTCGCTGGATGAACTAAATATGGACAGTTTATCAGAGGTCGAGCGCAATATCGTTCGCTGGAAAATTGCCAGTCGAGTTCGATATGATTATTCCTCGTTGGACGCCTTGAGATTTGAGCTGAGAATGAGAAAGAATACAGTGGACGCTTGTTATGCAATGTTTCATAGCGGTGCGCAATTCGCAGTTTTTAGCCGCTCCAGGTGCAATCCGCGTTTTTGGATAAGAACCCGCAATGGCGGCTTCCTGCTGCGCAAGGATGTCAGACCTTCTGATGCGATCCGGGATATTTATAACAATGGACAGCTTTATGCGTTTGAATGCTCTGGCGCCATTATTATTTTATACTATCGTGCCGTGCTTGAAACGATTGGAGATGCCACCTTCAATTATTATTTCCAGGATTTATTTCTGAGAGATTGGCAGAAGGACTATGACCTGCGACTCGTTGCCAGCTATGATCTGAATGATGCCTATCCAGGTGATTGCTGCTATTTCCGCAATCCGGATCATCATCCGCGTCATCCGGAATGGCAAGGGGAAAATGCGATTATGCTTGATCGAGACTTGTTTTTCGGCCACGGGGTAGGTGTGCAAACGTCGGCTGGAATTATTGCCAACCTGAATCGTGCGCGCAGACCGTTTGCTCGTCGCTCGGCTTATATGGAAAATTTGATTGTACGTCCTGATTTTGAAATGCTGCGTGCGCTCATTATTCATGAACAGCGCATAGGTATTGAAAGTGGAGAGCTTGTGCTTGAGGATCAGGAGACGGAGCTGCTGTCGATGCTTGCGTAAGACGTAAGCGGCAGCGAGCATAAGAGTATAAGAGTATAAGAGCATAAGAGCATATCTACACTAAACGATAAAACGGGCAGGCAGCCAAAGCTTTAAGCAAAGCAATGGCAGCTTGCCCGTTTTTTTTGTTAAATTATCTTGCGGAGTTACGCAGTGCTTTATACTTTTTATACTGAAAATAAATTGTGCAGCCTATGCAATAGCCTAACAGTGCGGCTAACGCAGCAAGTCCCATCATGCCTGCAATAATATATGCAGCCGTTTTCCATTGCAGCGATATACAAATCAGCGACAAGGTAAGAAAGGTAAATCCAAGGCTTAAATTGAATTTAGCAAGCTCTTTTGCTTCTGTTTGCTTTGTGCCGTAAATGCTTTTGGCAAGCGGCTCCAGCAAGGTGACAAACACATTGGCGCCTGGGCCAAGCAGCAGCGTCATCACTTGAATGAGCCATAGCACTGCAATAAGCCATTGGATATCTAATACGATGGCAATAACTAGCGTAATGACGATCCCGATCTGATTGCTTCTCATCTTTGCAATCGGGATTTCCTGCTTTGCTTGCTCCTCCATCTTAATCCCTCCTTCATATTTATCCAGCATAATGCGAAATTCAACCAGCCGCTGTTGTGCCTTGCAGCTGTATGCATTAATACCTACTGCACGATTTTTTCAAGCTCCGGAACTTCGCTGTCGCGCAAATCAACCGTCACCTTGTTCATAACGAGCGGATCAAGAGGCATGTTGCCTTGACCCGTTTTTTGGGCAGCGATTTCGTCCACGACTTCCATTCCTTCTGTTACTTCGCCAAATGCAGCATAGTCGCCATCAAGATGAGGAGAATCGGCCTGCATAATGAAAAATTGCGAGCCTGCACTATCGTTTAGACCATCAACCCTAGCCATTGAGATTACGCCGCGTGCGTGCACGATTGGGTTGTCAAAGCCATTGGATGAGAATTCGCCCTTGATGGTATAGCCGGGCCCTCCTCCACCAGTGCCAAGCGGATCGCCGCCTTGAATCATAAAGCCAGGAATGACGCGATGAAAGATCACCCCGTCGTAATAGCCTTCCTGGGCAAGCGTTACGAAATTGCTCACCGTATTTGGCGCGATTTCAGGGTACAGCTCAATTTTAATAATGCCCCCATTGCTCATTTCAATTGTTACCTCTGGATGCTTGCTGGAATCGAGCAGCTCCAGACCTTCGTTGGAGTATACCGGCTCCTCCGTCTGATTTTGCGATCCTTGTTGTTCGCCTTGCTTACCGTTAGAAGGCTTTTCATTACCGCAGCCGCTAAGGATTAGCAAGAAGATTGCAAGAAGTGTGAGATGTTTTAAACGCATGTGTGTCATACTCCTTTTTTTGGTGCTTATTTTTTTGCTTTTATTATTTTATCACAAATAAGATTGCGATCACTAATTCAGATATATGTCCATTGCGAACCTTGTTCGAATTACATATGTTGTAGAAGATGGTTTCGAAAGGAGAGTGAAAATCCGATGAACCAGCCTCGCGTATCTATATCAGCAAGGAGAAGGCAGCGTCGATCCAATAAGATGCTTAAAACGTCTATTTTAACGGGCAACAGCTTTATTCGCGCACATATTCCGACGACACGCCTCATGACACAGGCTTCTTTGCTGCGAATGCTTAATCTATATGGTATGGTCTACATTAAGCCTAAGCATGGCTCGCTGGGAAGAGGAGTTATTCGGATAAGCAAGCAGGGAACGCACTATACAAGCCATGCTGGCTTCAGAAAAACAACCTATACAAGCTTCAGGGCGCTTTATGCAGCAATATTAAGACGCACGAAGAGAGAGAGCTATATTGTACAAAGAGGAATACGCTCATTGCGTTATGAAGGAAATGTGTACGATTTTCGCGTAGTCGTACAGCGTAGCCCGCGTGGAAATTTTGAGGTTACGGGAATTGCGGCACGCATTTCGCAAGACGGCAGAGTTGTCAGCAATGGCGGTGGAGGCGGCGCTGTGGGCGGGGTTAGTGATTTGCTTACTCCACATCAACGCAGAATTGCGATCCCCCGCATTACCAAGCTGAGCTTGGCTGTTATGCGCCAGGTTCGCAAGTATTGGCCGTCGCTTAATGAGATTGGCCTCGACATCGCATTGGATTATGATTTAAAGCCGTGGATTTTAGAATATAATACACGGCCAGATCACCGGATGTTCGTTCTATTAGACGAACGACAAATATTGGCGAGAATTGTGCATTACGGCGCAAGATATGGGCGGAGATATCGTCTTTCGCTGCATCGGCGTTAAAGCAAAGGGTCGTAGGGAAAGAGGGCAACCTCTCCTACGACCCTTTTTTAAGCTATTTAATCAAGTACAGCGGTAATATGAGCTTTCGTTACGGACCAATGTGAAGCACTCCAAACCTTCTGCTTGTTTTCCAGCAGCATAATTTGTGGAGACTCATGCTTGATCGCTGTATCTTCAGCAATTTGTAGTGAAATCGGACGAGATTCAATTACCTTAACAAGCAAATACTCTGCATCGCTGCGCGGCTTGTCGGACAAGTAATTGGTAAACTCCTGATAAGCATTGGCGCTTACCGGACAAGTTGTACTATGCTTGAACACAACAATTGGATGCTCCTTAGAGCGCTCAAAGGCCTGCTCCCATTGCTCTGCTGTAGTAATTTCTGTATAGTTCATCATAAACGCTCCTTTATAGTTGTAATGATTGGCTAGGGCGTGTCTGAAAACCCGCTCAGAGGCCCCTTTCACCGCCTTTTCGCCCCCTGCTTCGTTCCGTTTGCTTGACGTACGCCCGGTACGCCTTCACAAACGCGCCTTGCATGGAACAAAAATTCGGCAAAATTGGCTGTCCTCGGAGTTCTCAGACACGCCCTAGCATAATACTAAAAAAGTACTAACTTTATTATAGCGCTTTGTCGCTAAACATGCCATGCTGCAAAAATTTGACGATGAAAAAGTACTTGCAATGTCCATAAAAATGCGCTAGAATTCTGATATTGACCAAAATTAAAATTCGGTCACTTGGTCAGATTGGAGTTGGGAGGTGTTGGCATGAGCGTAGATCGTCGGGCACTCATCGTAGAAGCAGCAAACAAATCCTTTGCTTTGTTCGGCTACAAAGGAACGACGATGGATCAGGTAGCAAAAATAGCAAATGTAGGAAAAGGCACGATTTATACCTTTTTTACAAACAAGGAAGAGCTTTTTCAGGAAGTGCTCAATCAGCTGCTAAGCGAAATGAAATATGCGACGAATCAGGTGCTAAGCAAAAAGCTTGCTTTCTTTGATGCTTTATCTGAAGCGCTGAATATATTGCTTGAGTTCCGCAAGGAGCATGAGCTGGCCTTGAAGCTTACACAGGAAGTGCGGGAAATCGGCACGCCAATGGCAGTCGAGGCAACTCAGCAAATTGAAAGGCTCATTATTGAGCATATCGCGGGTAAAGTCGAGCAGGCTATTGAGCGCAAGGAAATCAAGCCGTGCGACCCAGAGCTCACTGCGTTTATCATTTTGCGTTTGTATATGGCGCTTGCGGTTGAGTGGAGTAAAAATCATCAAAGCTTGGACAAAAGCGAAGTTGCAAGGCAATTGCGTTTTTATTTAGAGAATGGCTTGGCACTCAAATAGAGCTGCCTTTCTTTTTGCTATAAAATGACCAAATGAGGAATTTAGTCAATTGGACAGGAGTGGGAATTATGTCAAGAAAAAATCAATTTGCTGCTGAATTTAGCAGTATTGTCCGCAATCCGAAAGTCATTATTCCAGTGATTGCGGTTATGCTCATACCATTGCTTTACTCTGCAATGTTTCTCGGAGCGTTCTGGGATCCTTATGCTAGATTGGAAAAGGTACCTGTTGCTGTCGTCAATGAGGATCAGGGGGCGCAGCTTGAAGGAGAGCAGGTGTCAATTGGAGCAGAATTTGTCGACAAGCTGAAGGAATCCGATGATTTCGCCTGGTCATTTGTGACCAAGGAAGAAGCGCTGGAAGGGCTTGAAGCCAATCGTTATTATATGATGCTGGAAATTCCGTCTCAGTTTTCTGAGCAGGCCGTGTCACTTGTAACGGATGCTCCCGAGCAGGCAGAGTTAATTTATACACCTAATGAATCCTTTAACTTTCTAGCCTCGCAAATTGGCAACACAGCGGTCAGTGAGCTTTCTGCCCGTTTGAATCAGCAAATTACAGAAACATATGTTACTTCGATTTACGACAAGCTAGGTGAAGCATTAGAGGGCCTTGAAGCTGCAAGCGATGGAGCAATGCAGCTTGCCAATGGCGCACAGGATGCAAGTAAAGGTGCCGAGGAGCTGGCTGCAGGTCAGCAAACATTGGGGGATGGCTTGCTGAAGGTGCAGACAGGTACAGAAAAGCTTAATACCGCAGGCAAGCAGCTTGCTAACGGTTTAACTGAATTAAACACCGGTGCTCAAACGCTGGCAAACGGCACAAGCCAATTGGATAAAGCGGGGCATAGCTTGCAGCAAGGTGCGCAGCAATTAAACAGCCAGTACCAATCCTTGCATCAAGGCTTGGTAAGCAGCAGCGAAGGAACTACCTCTTTGAAGCAGGGGGCTCTGCAGCTGCAGGCAGGATTATCCCAGCTTGCCTCCCAGCAGCAGGAGCTGGCAGCCACAGAATCGTTCAAGCAGCTGCAGGCTGCCAGCGATGCGCTTGTGCAAGGCTTGCTAGCCAAGGAAGAAGGTGAGGCTCAGCTAGTTGCGGGATCACAAGCCGTCGAGGCTGGCCTTGCACAGCTTGAGACAGGCTCAACTGAGCTAGTTGGCGCGCTAACCAGTGCAGACGGCGGAGCGAAGGAGCTAGCCGCAGGAGCTGCATCGGCAGCCGATGGTTCGAAGCAGCTAGCCGCAGGCATCAGTGAACTGAACAGCTCAACCGGACAGTTAATCGCCGGCAACAAGCAGCTTCAAGACGGCCAAGCTGAATTGATTGACGGCTTGGGCAAGCTGAAGGATGGAGCGAAAGAGCTGTCTGACAAGCTGGGCAATGCTAACGGCGAAGCGCTGAATTTAACACTAACTGAGCAAATGAAGCAGCAATTTGCCAAACCGGTTGCGGTAGAGAAAGAACCGTACAACGTAGTGCCGAATTACGGTACTGGCTTTGCTCCATACTTTATTTCGCTAGGACTTTATGTAGGCTGCATGCTGTTGACCATCGTTTACTCCATGCGCGAGCCGGCAATCAAGCCTGCCAGTGGAACTAGATGGTATCTCGGCAAAACGGCAACCGTGTTGCTAATCTCCGTTCTGCAGGCGCTAATACTAGGTGCAGCTATGCTAGTAATTTTAGATCTTGAAGTGATGCATATGGCAGCATTTTTCGGCTTCCTGATCATAACGAGCGTATCGTTTATGATGCTGATCCAGCTGCTCTGCGTGGCGCTCGACAATGTAGGGCGCTTCATCGCAATCGTATTGCTTATTTTGCAGCTTACAAGCTCAGCCGGCACATTCCCGCTTGAGCTCGTGCCAGGGTGGCTGCAAACCATTAACCCATTGCTGCCAATGACCTATTCAGTAAGCGGCTTGAAGCAAGCCATCTCCAGCAGCAGCATGAACCTTTATTGGGACAACGTATGGGTGCTGCTAGGCTTCGCAGTTGTATGCTCGGCATTAACCTTCCTGTACATGAACGGAAGCTACCGCCGCAAGCAGCAGCCTCAGCAAGCATCAAGCGAAGCAAAGCTGATTACGCAATAACAAGGAATAATGAAGTAAATGTATAAGCTCAAATGAAACCAAACAATGGAGCTCTAAGGTCGTTCACAAACACCTTAAGCTCCCTTGTTTTATTGGCATAAAAGACCAAACAGCATGTTGTAAAACGATTTTGAGCGATGCATGTCTATCTCTAATTCCTAATTTGACGACCAACGACAGATTCACTTAACACATCAACGAACACCCCAATAGGACCAACAAATTCATCCTTGCTCGTAAAAAACTGAACCTTATAAATACTTGCTTCAGAGGATAAACCATCTGCTTTAACATACCCAGGAACCTTGGAATTGGGAAGAAACATAACCGTTTCACCCTTCCACGGCAAAATCGACTTCCTTTCATCAGGAGAAAGACTTTCAAAGGCAACCCTTTTTGCAATTGCATATTCATTCAACCTACTCTCCCCAGCATCAGAGCAGCCAGCTAGCAGGACAGTCAGGAGAAAAACAGAGCAAAAAACAACATAAGACATTTTCACAACAAAAACCTCCCTCATTAGAAAATAACGAAAAAACAGTAAAAATGTTGCAAAAAGGGCGATGCCTTTCCTTGCTCCAGCTCCGTCCATGTCAGTCTATAACGACCCCATTCCGCAGGAATGTTCGAGTCAATAGGCTGATATGGGCGTAGCGCTGAATTGAATCGAAGCACATTTGCAATAATGATAAAGAAGAGGATTGTCGAATTTAAACACAATTTCCCGCTAATCATGTATAATCACCTTAATTGCATTGATAAAGGAGTAATGGGAATGGATCAAACGATTATCCGCTTTGAAGGGGTGTCCAAACGCTATAGTGATGCGGAGCCAGCGGTACTGAAAAATGTCAGCTTTGAAATAGAGCGCGGCAAGTTTTATACCCTGCTCGGTCCATCCGGCTGCGGCAAAACGACGATTTTGCGTCTCATTGCCGGATTTATCACACCTTCAGAGGGACAAATTTATTTTAATGGCAAGCTCATCAACAACACTCCTGCCAACGAAAGACAGGTCAACACTGTGTTTCAGGATTATGCGTTGTTCCCACATTTAAATGTGTTTGAGAATGTTGCGTTCGGCCTGCGCATCAAAAAGATGAAAGAAGCGACAGTGCGCGAGAAAGTGTCGGAAGCATTGAAATTTGTCAATCTGGGCGGCTACGAGAATCGCGAAATTAACGAGATGTCCGGTGGACAAAGGCAGCGGGTCGCAATAGCGCGTGCTATCGTCAACGAGCCCGAAATTTTGCTGCTGGATGAGCCGCTTTCTGCGCTTGATTTGAAGCTGCGTACAGAAATGCAGTACGAGCTGCGCGAGCTGCAGCGCCGACTTGGCATTACCTTTATATTTGTCACCCATGACCAAGAGGAAGCGCTGGCAATGTCTGACGAAATTTTTGTATTGAACGAAGGCGTTATCCAGCAATCGGGCACGCCAATCGACATATATGATGAACCTATTAATCGCTTCGTTGCTGATTTCATTGGGGAATCGAACATTATTAAAGGCAAAATGATTAAAGATTTTGAAGTGGAAATTTCCGGGCATGTCTTTGAATGCGTGGATAAAGGCTTGAACCCGAACGAAATTGTCGATATTGTCATTCGTCCAGAGGATATTGAAATGGTGAGCGCGGAGGCTGGCAGTTTGCAGGCTCGTGTCGATTCCCAGTTGTTCCGCGGCGTTCATTATGAAATTTGCTGCTATGACGACAATAATAACGAATGGCTTGTACATAGCACGCGCAGCGCTAAAGTTGGCGAACGGATCGGCTTAACCTTTGAGCCGGAAGCCATTCATGTTATGCGGCTGGGTGAGACTGAGGAAGAGTTCGACAAACGTTTGGAATCTTATGAAGAGGCTTCGACTGAAGGTTAGCGAGGCTGGAGCGGGGAGATGAAACATGGAAGCTAGAACGCGCACGATTTACTTAATCCCATATTTGGTTTGGATGGTGCTGTTTGTTGTCGCGCCAATCGTGCTTATCGTATACTATTCGTTTTTTAACGTAGAGGGACAATTTACATTTGCCAACTATGAGAAGTTTTTTACAGCTACATATATGAAAATGACGCTCAGTTCTTTTTGGTATGCGCTGCTCATTACGTTTTTCTCGCTGGCCGTTGCGTACCCAACCGCGTACCTGCTGACGAAAACGAAGCATAAAGCGCTGTGGCTGCTGCTTATCATTGTGCCAAGCTGGGTGAATTTGCTGTTAAAGGCATATGCATTTATCGGGATTTTTGGCACCTACGGCGTCGTAAACGCCTTGTTTGAAGCGATTGGCATCGGCAATCGGCAAATTTTATTTACGGATTTCAGCTTTGTTTTTGTATCGGTTTATATTTTTATTCCGTTTATGATTTTACCGATTTACAACGCGATAGAGAAGTTAAATCCGTCGCTCATTTACGCAGCAAGAGATTTGGGAGCATCATCATGGGTAACCTTCCGCAAGGTGATCTTTCCACTTACGCTGGACGGTGTAAAGGCTGGCTGCATCGCGGTCTTTATTCCATCGCTGTCGCTGTTTATGCTTACCCGACTAATCGCGGGCAATCGCGTAATTACGCTTGGAACAGCGATTGAGCAGCATTTTCTTGTAACTGAGGACTGGGGCATGGGTGCGACCATTGCTGTGTTCCTCATTATTATTATGGCTCTGGTCATGGTGCTGATGGGCTTAAGAAAGCGGGGGCTCGATCTTGTCAAACGGTAAATTCAAGCTCTCCAACCTGTATCTGATTTTCGTATTTATTGTACTGTACGCGCCAATTGTTTACTTGACGGTCTATTCCTTCAACAGCGGCGGAACGATGCAGGGCTTTGACGGTTTTACGCTTGAGCATTATGCAGAGGTGATGCAGGATACACGTTTGCTCATTATTGTGCTGAACACATTTATTATCGCGCTGCTGTCTGCGGCAATAGCTACAATTATTGGCGTGTTTGGCGCTATTTCGCTTCATTTCTTAAGAGTCAAGTCGAAGGCGACGCTGCTGACGCTTAACAATGTGCTGATCGTCAGCCCGGACGTTATTATTGGCGCGTCGTTCCTGATTTTGTTTACGATTATTGGCATACAGCTCGGCTTTACATCGGTGCTGCTGTCGCATATCGCGTTCAGCATTCCGATCGTAGTTGTTATGGTGCTGCCGAAGCTGCAGGAAATGAACATCAGCTTGTTCGATGCGGCGCGCGACCTTGGCGCAAGCTCCTGGCAGGTCATTTCCCGCGTTATTTTGCCATATATTAAGCCCGGCATTTATGCTGGATTTTTTATGGCGTTAACGTATTCACTGGACGATTTTGCGGTAACATTTTTCGTAACCGGCAATGGCTACTCGACATTAGCAGTAGAAATTTACTCTCGAGCACGCCAGGGCGTCTCGCTGTCAATCAATGCATTATCGACGCTGATCTTCCTGTTTACGATTGTACTCGTAATCGGCTACTACTATATTGAACGCCGCAACCAACGACCTGCAAATGGGGTGGTGAGCGAATGAAGCAGCTAATAAGAACCTTTTTACTTGTTTTTATCGCCAGCTTTGCTTTGATCTATCTTGTGAATACATTAAACAAAAGCGCAGGCTACGCAGGCGACAACACGCTTACGATTTATAACTGGGGCGATTATATCGATCCAGAGCTTATTACCCGTTTTGAAGAGGAGACGGGGATTAAGGTCATTTATCAAACCTTCGATTCCAATGAGGCAATGATGACCAAGATCAAGCAAGGCGGCACAACGTTTGATATTAGTGTTCCTTCTGAATATGCGATTGAAAAAATGAAGGAGGACAATTTGCTGCTGCCTATCGATCATAGCAAAATTCCAAATTTGCAATACATTGACGAGAGCTTTTTAGATCTTTCCTTCGATAAAGGAAATCAATACTCGATTCCGTATTTTTGGGGAACAGTCGGCATCGTATTTCATCCAGACCATGTTGGAGATCTAACGTTCAATAGCTGGAACGATCTTTGGGATGAGCAGCTGAAAAATAATATTTTGCTGCTTGACGGCGCTCGTGAAGTCATTGGCATGGGCTTAAACTCACTGGGCTACTCATTGAACGATACGAACGAGGAGCATTTGCAGCAGGCGGTTGACAAGCTGTCCACACTTACGCCAAATGTAAAAGCGATTGTTGGCGACGAGATCAAAATGCTGATGGCAGGCGAGGAAGCAGCAGCGGCTTTAGTATGGTCAGGCGACGCTGCTGAAATAATGTGGGAAAATGAAGCGCTTGACTATGTTGTGCCTGAAGAAGGCTCTAACCTGTGGTTCGACAATATGGTCATACCGGCGACTGCAAGGAACGTAGAAGGGGCGCATCAATTTATTAATTTTATGCTTGATCCGGAGATCGCGGCACAAAATACGGAATACGTAGGCTATTCAACGCCTAATGCAGCGGCTTTGGAGCTGCTGGATGAAGAAATTTCAGGAGACGAACGCTTCTACCCGGACGAGGAGCTTACCTCGCGCTTAGAGGTCTATGAGAACCTGGGACGCAGGATGTTGTCGCATTATAATGATTTGTTTCTAGAATTTAAAATGCACCGCAAGTAGAGGTAGTTTAAAAATTGGACTTTGATGACGATGTGATGCGTTGCAGCGTAGTCGGCGTCGAATCTTGAACGCTAGCGAAAACTGCGGTGCTCACGTAGCTTTGCCTACGCTGCGCTCCTCGTTTTCTACTAGCGTCCAAGCTTCTTGGTCCTGAAAGCCCAATTTTTAAACTTCTATTGGAAGTGGAAGTTCTAAAAGCTGGACTTTGATTTCGAAGTAACGCTTTGAGGTTAATTCGACGTCGTATATTGAGCGCTACCGAAAACTGCGGTGCTCACGTAGCTTTTTGCCGCGGCTAGCGCTCCTCGTTTTCTACTAGCGTCCAAGCTTCTTGGTTTTGCCCTTAAAAAAGCTCCAGCGGAGGAGCAAAGCATCCGGAAAACGAAGAGAGTCGCCTTTAACATCGTAATGCATCCCTTAAGAATTCAAATAAGAGAGCATTACGATTTAAAAAGCGACTGAAGGATGCATTGCTCCGCAGCGCTGAAAAAGGGCATTCAAAAAGCTCTGCTATGAAGAAGCTACAATTGCTTCGTAGCGTACTCAGCAGTAAAGAGGGCCCCAGCGGAGGAGCAAAGCATCCGGAAAACGAAGAGAGTCGCCTTTAACATCGTAATGCCACCTTAAAAATTCAAATAAGAGCATTACGATTTAAAAAGCGACTGAAGGATGCATTGCTCCGGAGCGCTGTAGAATAGTGCAAATTCAGTTTAAAACACTTGTCTGTGTAATGATGAAATTACGCGGATAAGTGTTTTTTATTACGGTTAAAATTTATTTTATGAGCTGTTTGCACTTTTTGCATACTGATATTTTAACTGTTATAAATGTGAACGAATTGTGAACTTTTTAATCTGAACATGAGATAAAACGATGCGATTTGTATGCGATAGAGGGATAGGTTTTGTCTGGATCAATATGTTTTTTGTGTAAACATCACATAATGAAGAAGGGAAATTAAAATAAACTGCCACGAAATTTGTGAAACTGCACAAAACAGATGAAGAATACGGAAATATAATCAATTATTTTCCTGTATGTAAAATAACCTATTCGCAAATATAATCATATCTAACTTAATAATGTTATATAAAATGACAATGTAAAATTCGAAAAAAAGTTTGCACTAAATGCACACAAAATTCTTCCCAAAATACAAAATTAGCAGTATGCTGTAAATAACGACACGATCAGGTGATCGAATTCTAAAGTGAAGGGCAGATTAAAAATGACGGTATCAGTTATTCAAGAAACTCTAAATCCTTATGAGATTGCACAACAACAGGTTGATGCAGCAGCAGCGCTATTAAACTTGCCAGAGCATATTACAAATGTGTTGAAGCGCCCAATGCGAGTGCTTACAGTCAACTTCCCGGTAAAAATGGATGACGGTTCTGTACGTGTGTTTGAAGGCTATCGTTCTCAGCACAACGATGCGATCGGTCCTACTAAAGGCGGAATTCGTTTCCATCCGGATGTAACTTTGGATGAAGTAAAAGCGTTGTCCATGTGGATGAGCTTTAAGTGCGGTGTAGTTGGTCTTCCTTATGGCGGTGGTAAAGGCGGAGTTATTTGTAACCCGCGTGAGCACAGCAAAGGCGAATTGGAAAGAATTAGCCGCGGCTTCATGGAAGCAATTGCTTCTTTCGTTGGTCCGCAAAAAGACATTCCTGCTCCAGACGTATACACTAACGCTCAAACAATGGGCTGGATGATGGATACGTACAGCAAGCTTGCTGGCGTAAACTCTCCAGGTGTAATTACTGGTAAACCGATTATTCTTGGCGGCTCTAAAGGTCGTAACGAAGCAACAGCTCAAGGCTGTGTATACACAATCCTTGCAGCGCTTGAGGATATGGGCAAAACTCCAGCTGAAGCTACTGTAGCGATTCAAGGCTTTGGTAACGCTGGACGCATTGCTGCTCGTTTGCTTGAAGAAGCTGGCTGCAAAGTTGTTGCAGTGTCTGACTCTAAAGGCGGCATTTATGATCCAAACGGATTAGATCTTGCGAAAGTTGGAGAGCTTAAAGACAATGCTTCCATTCTTGATTACGGCGAGCAATACCACATTAGCAACGAAAAATTGCTTGAGCTTGATGTAACAGTTCTTGTACCTGCAGCGCTTGAAAATGTGATCACTGCTGCAAACGCAAGTGCAATCAAAGCTGCAATCGTTGCTGAAGCAGCTAACGGCCCTACTACTCCTGAAGCTGATCGTGTACTAACGGAAAAAGGCATCGTAGTTATTCCTGACGTACTTGCTAACGCTGGTGGCGTTACTGTTTCTTACTTCGAATGGGTTCAAAATTTGATGAACTATTACTGGAGTGAGCAAGAAGTACTTGAAAAACTAGAAGTAAATATGATTAACTCATATAAGGCTGTCCGTGATCTTGCGAAAGAATACAATGTAAACCTTCGTAAGGCTGCGTACATGATTGCCATTAAACGCAT
Organism: Paenibacillus montaniterrae; assembly: GCF_018403185.1. Classification (GTDB taxonomy): domain Bacteria; phylum Bacillota; class Bacilli; order Paenibacillales; family Paenibacillaceae; genus Pristimantibacillus; species Pristimantibacillus montaniterrae. Next base: position 162,110 of record NZ_BOSE01000007.1, on the reverse strand, counting down.
CTCTGCTGCTATGGAAGCTAGAGGCTGGGTTTAAGATTTTAGAATACACAAGAGGAAAGGTGAGTTATCAGCATGACAAATCGGATTCGCGTTGGAATCGTAGGATACGGCAACTTAGGTCGTGGTGTTGAATTAGCCATCGCGCAAAATCCGGATATGCAGTTGGATGCAATTTTCACTCGCAGAGACCCTGCAACCATCTCTTCGAGCACAAAAGCATATTCGATTGAGGAAGCAGCAAATTTCGTAAATGATATTGATGTAATGATCTTGTGCGGTGGTTCTGCGACAGATTTGCCAGAGCAAGGCCCACAATTTGCAAAAATGTTTAACGTAGTCGACAGCTTTGATACGCATGCACGTATTCCTGAATATTTTGATGCAGTGAACGGTGCTGCAGTAGAAAGCGGCAAGCTGGCTGTCATTTCAACAGGCTGGGATCCAGGTTTGTTCTCGATGAACAGATTGTTGTTTGAATCGATTCTTCCTGAAGGCAATGGCTACACATTTTGGGGCAAAGGCGTAAGCCAAGGACACTCTGATGCGATTCGTCGCGTAGCGGGTGTTAAGCATGGCGTGCAGTATACAATTCCTGTAGAAACTGCTGTGCAAAAGGTTCGCAATGGCGAAAATCCAGAGTTTACGACTCGTGAAAAGCATTTGCGTGAATGCTATGTCGTAGCCGAGGAAGGCGCTGATCAAGCGAAAATTCGTGATGAAATCGTGTCGATGCCAAACTATTTTGCAGACTACGATACAGTTGTTCATTTCATCTCTGAAGAAGAGCTTAAGCAAAATCATTCCGCAATGCCACATGGTGGCCTTGTGCTTAGAAGCGGTAAAACAGGCACAGACTCTACGCAAATTATGGAGTTTGGCTTGAAGCTGGACAGCAACCCGGAGTTTACGTCCAGCGTTCTAGTTGCCTATGCGCGCGCTGCTTACAAGCTGTATAAGGAAGGTCAAGTAGGAGCGAAAACTGTTTTCGATATTCCGCTTGGATACCTGTCTCCTAAATCAGCTGCAGAATTACGCAAAGAATTGCTATAGGCAAAATCGTAATCGAAGCTACTCGAAAACGATCGGCAACCATTTAGTTTCTTCAAGCAGGTCATGATACGCAGGGTTATCATGACCATGCTTTTACAGTCGATTTGTGTTTTGTGTATAGAAATTTGCATTCCCAACGCAAAGATAACCTCCTTACCTAATCTAATATAGAAGTTAAACTACGAGGCGCCATATTCGCCGTCGACTAATCAGCGAAGCGACACAACGTCATCAAAGTTCTGCTTTTAGAACTTCCGCTTCAAATAAGTGTTCAAAAAGCAGGGCTTTCAGGACCAAGAAGATGGCGTGCTAGTAGAAAACGAGGAGCGCAGCGTAGGCAAAAGCTACGTGAGCACCGGAGTTTTCGCTAGCGCGCCATATTCGCCGTCGACTAACCAGCGAAGCATTGCATCGTCATCAAAGCCCTGCTTTTTGAACTTCCTCTCAAAGGTGATTAACTGTACAATAGTACTAAGAAACAAGAGAGGAAGAAAGTGCATGAATCGTAATGAATTAGCTGCAATGATAGACCACACTTTACTTAAGGCTGGGGCAACTGAGCAGGAAATCATTCAGCTTTGCGCTGAAGCGGCTCAGTACCAATTTGCAACAGTGTGCGTAAATCCTTGCTGGGTCAAGCTGGCTGCTGAACAGCTCAAGGATGCGGATCGGGTAGGCGTTACGACAGTCATTGGCTTTCCGTTAGGGGCTTCTTCCAGCGCGATAAAGGCGTTGGAGACGAAGCAAGCGATTCACGATGGAGCTACAGAGATCGACATGGTGCTCAATATCGGTTACTTAAAAAGTAGGTTTTTAAGTGCAGTCAAATCGGATATTGAAGCAGTCGTCGCTGCTGCTGCCAATCGAGCAATCGTTAAGGTCATACTGGAAACCTGCCTGCTGACTGACGAGGAGATTGTTGAAGCATGCAAGCTGGCTGTTGAAGCTGGCGCACATTATGTAAAAACATCTACTGGCTTTAGCAGTGGCGGAGCTACTGCCGAGCATATTCAATTAATGCGCCGTACGGTTGGTGAGCATATCGGCGTCAAAGCGTCCGGCGGAATTCGAGATTATGCAACTGCAATTGCTATGGTTGAAGCAGGCGCCAGCCGAATTGGAGCAAGCGCTGGCATAGCTATAGTAGACAAGGCAGAAGCAGCTGCAACAGATTATTAAAGCATGAACACTAGCAAATAAACAAACATCAAGATGCAGAACTGATTATTTGATCAGCTTTGCATCTTTTTTTATGAAGGAGGGATGAAGAATGGAAAGCTTTATATTTGTGGCGGTATATGGCATGCCGTTTGCAGCATTTATTTTTTTCATTAATATGATTCGGATTATAGACAAAATAAAACGAGGAGGAGACTATAAAGCGAATGAAATATGGGCAGGGCTGAGCTTTGCTTTAATCGTGTGGACGTTTGCGGTGAGCATTTTTCTAGCGAATGGAGGCTAGCCTTAGTTTGACAAAAACTTGCGCCGCATCACTATTTTTATTTCATTAAAAACACCCCTGAGCTGTCAAGCGATCGTTTCGATTGACATTTTCAGGGGTGTTTTGTGGAATACTAAAGGCATAGTAGCAACGCTTGTACCAAAATGAGCATGGCCTGCCTCTGTATACGTTCAAATGTTACTGCGCTGCGCCGTTAGTAGCAGCATCGTCGCCGGTAGCAGCATCATCACCAGTAGCAGCATCGTCGCCGGTAGCAGCATCGTCACCGGTAGCAGCATCGTCACCGGTAGCAGCATCGTCACCAGTGGCAGCATCGCCACCAGTTGCACCGTCTATAGGTGCTTCTTCCAGACCAGTGCCGCCTGTTGCTGGATCATTCGTTGCTGGAGTTTCCGCTTGAAGCTTGTTAGTAATTTTAGCTTTTGAACGAAGATCCTCTGTGTAAGTGCTGTTATCTGCATAAATTTTTTCATTAATTAGTTTAATTTTAATGGCATCCTTCACTGAGTCAAAATTAGCTTCAACTGCTTCTTTATAGTCGGTTTTTAGGATAAGGTGGTAGCCGAATTCACTTTCAACAATATCGCTAAGCTCGTTTACGTCCAGAGCAAATGCTGCTTTGGAGAATTCCTCAACCATATCAGCGTAGCTGAAGAAGCCTAGATCTCCACCGTTTGCAGCAGTAGCGTCTGTACCGTACTGAGCAGCTAGCTCAGCAAAATCTGCACCATTTTTAAGCTGTGCCAAAAGATCCTCTGCTAATTCTTTATCTGATACAAGAATATGGGAAGCGCGAACCTGCTCTTCAGAGCCACCTAAATTTGCTTTGTTTTCATCAAAATAGGTTTGAATTTCCTCATCTGTTACTTCCACAGTATCTTGCAGCAATAGTCGAATAAGTGTTGTAAGCTTCAGTTCTTTTTTCAAATCTTCCTCTGTCATGCCGTAGTAAGACAGGAAGCTTTGGAAGTTTTCTTCTGTTCCATAATCAATCTTCAATGCAGCGATTTCTGCAGAAATATCTGCATCTGTCATCGTAATGTTTTTAGCCTTTGCTTCTTGTCCAACAACTTCTTCTGTAATCATGCGGTCAAGAACATTTACAATACTGTCGCCATAATATTCTTGCAGTGTATTCAACAAATCATCTTTCGTAATATTTTTACTGTTTACTGTTGCAATCGTCTCAGACTTTCCTCCACCAATTGGGAAGATGATAACAAGCACAAGCGCGATTGCTAAAATAATGGAAGCGATCATCCAAAAAGGATTGCTTTTGGAAGGTTTGCTGCCTCCTGCCCCTTGATTGTAGTTACGTGGCGCATCGTTAACAACTGATGCGTTTTCCGCAACCTCGTTGTTTTTCGCAAACTCTTGAGATTGCGTTTCTTTATTGTCCATTCCTTTAGACTCCTCTCACAAAATAAAAGATATGCTAATACTATAACAAATTTTAGAATGAAATACATTAATCTAAGCTTAAAAATGTAATCGCTTATATTAATGTGCAGAAAACGGAAGAATGTTGTAGCTTTTCGAATTGGTGATATGGATCACAAATTAACAAAAAAAGTCAACATGGACAAGTAATAGTGTGATAAAATGATTGATGTAAATCACAGCTTTATATGTATGTAGTATGCTGATGTTCCCTCCTATGATTTGGCTCTGCTCCCAAAGAGCCCTAAACCTATGATTCTCCCAAAATTTAAACTCTTATTAAGTAAATCGTAAATTACAGTCTTTCAGATGGTAATGCAATTAGGTGCTAAAAAAAGTTTTTAGCACAGTAGTATTTAAATGAATAGAAAGAGGGAATGTAATTTGAAGCTAATGAAGCTGGCGCATCATAAAACAACGAAGGTCTTTTTGTTGTTTGTTCTTCTGTTTTCTTTAGTAACGGCGTATTCCAATCAAACTACGAAAGCAGCAGATATTACATACTATTTTGGCCAGGGCTTAGGGGCTGCGGATACGGCAGGAAGTGGCTATAAGCTGATGCATGGAAAATATGCAGTTCCAAATTTAATGGAATTATGGGATGAGAATATATATTATAATTCCTCGCTAACTACTGGTGTATTTGAATTAAAGGCACAGACGATTGGCTCGTTTACATTTAAGGATATTTACTTGAAAGATTCATTCGGTACTGCATCATTCCGTGGGGTTAAAATAGAGGTTTTTAATGCCTTCAGCAGTAAAATTTATGAAGGGGAGCGAAACTTTCCAGAAACTGTTGGTCAAACGGTACATGAAATCAGAAATTTATCGAGTTTATTTACCAGCTTTCCTACTGAGGGTATTCGATACGCCAATAAAGTTGTAATAACCTGGACGTTGAATAATAACAATTTAGTGTCTAATACCGATTTCGTCTCTTACACGGTAGCAGATGAATCAGCGACAGGTTTGCCGCCATTACCAAGCTATTCTTTTGATAAGTATACTTCATCGGCAGGTTATCAAGATGTTGTGATCGATTATAGTGGTCACGGCTTTGAAGTTGTGCAGTTAAGTAACGGAGGAGCAATTATTGATCCAAGCAATTATACTGCCGATCTTAATACGAGAACAATTACACTTAAGAAGGAGTACCTAAGCACATTAAATACAGGAGCACAGACGGTCACAATTGTATTTAAAGACACGGCTCTAGGTGCTGCAACAATAAATATTAGCAACAGTACTCCACTTTTGAGTAGCACGATTACGCCAACAAGCACTAGCTTTGATAAATACAACGCATCCAGTGGCTATGCAGACGTTGTAGTTGACATGGATTTGCAGGGCAATACATTTACTAGCATCGAGTCAAGTGGAACAGCTCTGCCAAGCAATGCTTATGAAGTAAATGGAGCGGGCGATGAACTGACGTTGAAGAAGGAGTATCTGTCTGCGTTAGCGGAAGGCTCGCATACATTCACCTTCAAGTTCAGCGCAGGCAATGATGCGACAATGACTGTAACAGTAAGTGACAGCACGCCAGCAAATAGTACGATCAGCCCAACAACAGTGAGCTTCGATAAATACGCAGCATCAAGCGGCTATACGGACGTTGTAGTTGACATGGATTTGCAGGGCAATACATTCACTAGCATCGAGTTAGACGGAACCGCTCTGCCAAGCAGCGCCTATGAAGTAAATGGAGCGGGCGATGAACTGACGTTGAAGAAGGAGTATCTGTCTACGTTAGCGGAAGGTGCGCATACATTCACGTTCAAGTTCAGCGCAGGTAATGATGCGACAATGAGCGTAACAGTGAGTGATAGCACGCCAGCGAACAGCACGATCACACCAACGACAGCAAGCTTCGACAAGTATAGTGCATCAAGCGGCTATGCAGATGTCCTGGTCAATATGGATTTGCAGGGCAATACTTTCATAGTTATAGAAACGGGTGGAACCGCTCTATCAAGCAGCGCCTATGAATTGAATGGATCAGGCGATGAGCTGACGTTGAAGAAGGAATATCTAGCAACATTAGCGGAGGGCCCGCATACGTTCACCTTCAAGTTCAGTGCAGGCAACGATGCAACGCTGAGCATAACAGTAAGCGACAGCACGCCAGCGAACAGTACGATCAGCCCGACAACAACGAGCTTTGACAAGTATAGTGCATCAAGCGGTTATGCGGACGTTGTAGTTAGTGTGGATCTGCAAGGTAATACTTTCACAGGTATAGAAACAGGTGGGACGGCTCTGCCAAGCAGTGCCTTTGAAATGAATGCAACAGGCGATGTGATTCTGCTGAAGAAGGAGTATTTAGCAACGTTAGCGGAAGGTCCGCATACTTTTACCTTCAAATTCAGTGCAGGCAACGATGCTATGCTGAGCGTAACAGTGAGTGACAGCACACCAGCGAATAGTACAATCAGCCCGACAACAGCCAACTTTGACAAGAACAGTGTATCTAGTGACTATACGGACATTGTAGTTAGTATGGATCTAAAAGGTAACTCCTTCGCAAGCATAGAAAGAAGCGGCTTTATGATGCTGCCTAGCTCTTACGAATTGAACAGTGCAGGGACTCAACTAACGTTGAAGAAGGAGTATCTTGAAAGCTTAAGCCCAGGAACTCACATATTTACGTTTAAGTTTAGTGCTGGCAATAACACGACGCTAAGCTTAACGATTAGCGATAGTACGATATTTAATAGCACGATCAGTCCAGTAACAGCAAGCTTTGACAAGTATAGTGCATCAAGTGGTTATGCGGATATAGTAATTAACATGGATTTGCAGGGCAATACGTTTTCTAGTATTGACAGAGAAGGATTTACACTATTGCCGGACTCGTATGAGCTTAATGGATCAGGTGATGAGCTGACGCTGAAAAAAGAGTATTTAGAGTATTTAAGCACTGGCTCGCATACGTTCACCTTCAAGTTCAGTGCAGGCAACGATGCTATGCTGACTGTAACAGTGAGCGACAGTACACCGGCGAACAGTACGATTAGTCCAACGACAGCTACTTTTGATAAATACAGTGGATCAAGTGACAATGCAGATATTGCAGTCAGTATGGATTTGTTAGGCAATACATTCGCTAGCATCGAAAGAAGTGGAACTGCTCTATCAAGCAACGCTTACGAAGTGAATGGACCCGGTAATGAGCTGACACTGAAAAAGGAGTATCTAGCAACGTTAGCGGAAGGCTCGCACACATTTACCTTTAAGTTCAGTGCAGGCAATGATGCGACACTGACCATAGCGGTAAGCGACAGTACACCAGCGAACAGCACGATTACGCCAACAACAGTGAGCTTTGACAAATATAGTGCATCAAGTGGCTATGCGGATATCGTAGTTAGTATGGATTTGCAGGGTAATACGTTTTCCAGTCTCGAGTTAGGCGGAACTGCTCTATCAAGCAACGCTTACGAAGTGAATGGATCCGGTAATGAGCTGACACTGAAAAAGGAGTATCTAGCAATGTTAGCGGAAGGCTCGCACACATTTACCTTTAAGTTCAGTGCAGGCAATGATGCAACGATGAGCGTAACGGTTAGCGACAGTACGCCAGCGAACAGTACGATTAGTCCAACGACAGCTGCTTTTGATAAATACAGTGGATCAAGTGACAATGCAGATATCGCGGTCAGTATGGATTTGCAAGGCAATACATTCGCTAGCATCGAAAGAAGCGGAATCGCTCTACCAAGCAGTGCTTACGAAGTGAACGGAACCGGCGATGAACTGAAACTGAAAAAGGAGTATCTAGCAACGTTAGCGGAAGGCTTGCACACATTCACCTTCAAGTTCAGCGCAGGCAATGATGTGATACTGAGTGTAACGGTGAGCGACAGCACCCCATCGAACAGTACGATAACGCCAACGACAGCTAGCTTTGATAAGTATGTTGCATCAAGTGACTATACAGACATCGCGGTCAGTATGGATTTGCAAGGCAATACATTTACTAGTATCGAAAGAAGCGGAATCGCTCTACCAAGCAGTGCTTACGAAGTGAACGGAACCGGCGATGAACTGAAACTGAAAAAGGAGTATCTAGCAACGTTAGCGGAAGGCTTGCACACATTCACCTTCAAGTTCAGCGCAGGCAATGATGCGACACTGAGTGTAACGGTGAGCGACAGCACCCCATCGAACAGTACGATAACGCCAACGACAGCTACGTTTGATAAGTACTCTGCATCAAGTGACTATGCAGACGTTGTAGTTGATATGGATTTGCAAGGCAATACATTCACTAGCATCTTAAGAAGCGGAACCGCTTTGCCAAGTAACGCTTACGAAGTGAACGGAACCGGCGATGAGCTGACGCTGAAAAAGGAGTATCTAGCAACGTTAGCGGAAGGCTCGCATACATTTACCTTCAAGTTCAGCGCAGGCAATGATGCGACACTGACCGTAACGGTAAGCGACAGCACGCCAGCGAACAGTACGATTAGTCCAACGACAGCGAGTTTTGACAAATACAGTGCATCAAGTGGTTATGCGGATATCGTAGTTAGTATGGATTTGCAAGGCAATACTTTCACAGGTATAGAAACGGGCGGAACGGCACTGCTAAGCAGCGCTTATGAAGTGAATGCAACTAGCGACGTGATGCTGCTAAAGAAGGAATATCTAGCAACGCTATCAGAAGGCTTGCACACATTCACCTTCAAGTTCAGCGCAGGCAATGATGCGACACTGAGTGTAACGGTGAGCGACAGCACACCAGCGAACAGTACGATCACGCCAACGACAGCGAGCTTTGATAAGTACGCTACATCGAGTGGCTACACTGATGTTGTAGTCAGTATGGATTTGCAAGGCAACACATTCACTAGCATCGAAAAAAGCGGAACCGCTTTGCCAAGTAACGCTTACGAAGTGAACGGAACCGGCGATGAACTGACACTGAAGAAGGAGTATCTAGCAACGTTAGCGGAGGGTTCACATACATTTACCTTTAAGTTCAGTGCAGGCAACGATGCGGCTCTTACAGTAACGGTAAGCGACAGTACACCAGCGAACAGTACAATCACGCCAACGACAGCGAGCTTTGATAAGTACGCTGCATCAAGTGAATATGCAGATATCGCGGTCAGTATGGATTTGCAAGGCAATACATTCACTAGCATGGAAAGAAGCGGAACTACTGTGCCAAGCAGTGCATATGAACTCAACGCAGCAGGTGATGAGCTGACGTTGAAGAAGGAGTATCTAGCGACCCTAGCTGAAGGTCCGCATACATTCACCTTCAAGTTTAACGCAGGAAATGATGCAGTGCTGACTGTAACAGTGAGCGACAGCACCCCATCGAACAGTACGATAACGCCAATGACAGCTACGTTTGATAAATACTCTGCATCAAGTGACTATGCAGACGTTGTAGTTGATATGGATTTGCAAGGCAACACATTCACTAGCATCGAAAAAAGCGGAACCGCTTTGCCAAGTAACGCTTACGAAGTGAACGGAACCGGCGATGAACTGACGCTGAAGAAGGAGTATCTAGCAACGTTAGCGGAGGGTTCACATACATTTACCTTTAAGTTCAGTGCAGGCAACGATGCGGCTCTTACAGTAACGGTAAGCGACAGTACACCAGCGAACAGTACAATCACACCAACGACAGCAAGCTTTGATAAGTACGCTACATCAAGTGGCTACACTGATGTTGTAGTCAGTATGGATTTGCAGGGCAATACATTCGCTAGCATCTTAAGAAGCGGAACTGCTTTGCCAAGTAACGCTTACGAAGTGAACGGAACCGGCGATGAGCTGACACTTAAGAAGGAGTTTTTGGCAACGTTAGCGGAGGGGACGCATACATTTACCTTCAAGTTCAGTGCAGGCAATGATGCGACATTGAGTGTAACGGTGAGCGACAGCACACCAACGAACAGTATAATCACGCCAACGACAGCAAGCTTTGATAAGTACGCTGCTTCAACAGACTATGCAGACGTCGCAGTCAGTATGGATTTGCAAGGCAATACATTCACTAGCATCTTAAGAAGCGGGACTGCTCTGCCAAGCAGCGCTTATGAATTGAATGGATCCGGTGATGAACTGACACTGAAGAAGGAGTATCTAGCGACCCTAGCTGAAGGTCCGCACACATTCACCTTCAAGTTTAACGCAGGCAATGATGCAACTCTAACAGTATCGATAAGCGACAGCACACCAGCGAACAGTACGATTAGTCCAACGACAGCGAGCTTTAATAAGTACGCTGCTTCAACTGACTATGCAGATATCGCGGTCAGTATGGATTTGCAAGGCAATACATTCACTAGCATTTTAAGAAACAGAACTACTGTGCCAAGCAGTGCATATGAACTCAACGCAGCAGGTGATGGGCTGACGCTGAAGAAGGAGTATCTAGCGACCCTGGCTGAAGGTCCGCATACGTTCATCTTCAAGTTCAGCGCAGGCAATGAGGCTACGCTGGCTATAACAGTAAGCGACAGTACGCCTGGTAATAGCACTGTAACGCCAACAGCAGCAAGCTTCGACAAGCACAGTGCATCAAACGGCTATACAGACATCACAGTAAGCATAAACCTGCAAGGTAATACTTTCACTAGTATCGAAAGAAGCGGAACTGCTCTGCCAAGCAGCGTCTACGTACTCAACACAACAGGCGATGAATTGACGCTGAAGAAGGAGTATCTGGCAACACTAGCGGAAGGCTCGCATACGTTCACCTTTACGTTCAGCGCAGGCAATGATGCGACGCTAACTGTAACGGTGAGCGATAGCAGAACAGTAACGCCAACGCCAACACCAGCTCCTACAAATGATTTGGATATCAGCATTGATGATAAGACGAATCGCAATTTATGGGATGCTTCTCTTAAAACGGAAAATGGCAAAACCGTAACCGAGATTACTTTGAATACTGATGGAGTAATGCAATATTTGGAAACAGCTGATCTGGACGCGATCTTAAAGGTCGCTGTAAATTATCCAGCGGATAAGGTGCTGCTTCAAATTAAAGGTCAATTGTTATCCAAGCTGATTGAAAAGCAAATCGCAATCGAGCTGCATACGTCCGAAGGAACATTGGTATGGTCTGCTGGTCAGTTCAATATGCAACGTATTTTAGGTCAGCTAGGCGCAGTAGCATTTGATGAGACGGTTCATGTATCCTTTGAGATTAATCAAAATCCAGCGCTGCCAACTGAATGGATAAACAGTATGCCCGCAACTGTCGGATCACCTTTAGAAATGATTGTGTCCTATACGAAGGGTGAAAGACATGTCTCGCATTTGCCTTATCAGCATTATGCAGAGCGAATGATCGAGCTTGACCCATCTATTGATCCAGGCTCCATCTCAACTGCCATCGTCATTCGTTCTGATGGAAGCTATACGCATGTTCCAACTAAGCTGATGCAAAAGAACGGCAAAAACTACGTTGAGATTCAAAGCTTGATTGATGGGGTATACGCGTTCGTTCAGAAGAAGGAGACTTCATTTGTTGATATTCAAGGTCACTGGGCATCCAGTGCCATCGAAGCTTTTGCCGATCGTCTAATTGTGCAAGGTCAGACCGCAATGCAGTTTGCACCTGATGTTGCTGTGACGAGAGCAGAGTTTACTGCGATATTGGCTAGAGCGTTAGGGCTGACTGGAACAAAGGAGCAAGCGACCTTTGTCGACATTGAAGATACTAGCTGGGCGTTATCACCAGTCCAGGCCGCCATGGAATATGGACTGATTAATGGCTACAGCAACGGCAGCTTCCGTCCGATGCAAACAATTACGCGCGAAGAAGCCATTGCTGTGATTACAAGAGCTATGGGGATTATGGAGCTGAATTACAGCGTGTCCAACGAGGAAGCAGAGCAGTGGCTGCAAAGCTATCAGGATCAGGAGCAATTATCTGTGTGGGCAAAGCAGGGGATGGCCACCGCGCTCAAATCAGGCATCATCCAAGGCAGAACCTCAACCATATTAGCGCCGAAGGCTGAGATCACGAGAGCAGAGATCGTCATTATGATTGAAAGACTGCTGAAGCAAAATGAGCTTATTCATTAATCGAATGTTGATATGAAAAAAACTGTATGAGCTGATAAAAAGGTCAGCTTATACAGTTTTTTTATAGTTTTATCGTTTACACTTACTATGAAAGTAACAGTTATTGAACGAGGTTTTAGAAATGTTACATCGGAATCATAATGTTGTATAATTGATAAGATAGTCTATTTACGGATAATGGTGGAGGTACACATTGGTTGCGTTAACTGGCAGTTATAATATATGGATTGTTGCATTATCTTTAATTATAGCATTTTTCACCTCTTATCAGGCGCTTGGTTTATCCAAAAAGGTAACCAGCATTCCTGGCAAAATAGCGTGGGGCTGGCTAATTATCGCAGGTGTTGTGATGGGGTGCGGCATATGGACGATGCATTTTGTAGGAATGGTAGCTTTTCATTTGCCGATACAGGTCGATTATCATATTGGGAAGTCTATCGTTTCGGTGTTTGCCAGCATAGGAGCCTCTTTAATTGCTTTCTATGTATCTAGTACAACAATATCTCAGCTGAAGCTGCTGCTCTCCAGCTTATTTATGGCATCAGGCATCGTAACGATGCATTACGTCGGAATGTCATCAATGAAAAATGACATCATGACGATCAGCTACGATCCAGTGCTTTGGGCTACCTCCGCATTAATTGCTTTCCTTGCTTCTTATGCTGCCTTGAACTTGTTTATTAAAATCAAATCCGCGGAAAGCGGGTTTGTTCTGCGCTCAGCAGCCGCTTTATTGATGGCTTTCGCAGTTACAGGCATGCATTATGTAGGGATGGAGGCCAGCTCATTTTGGTGCATAGATCCTGCATATATTAGCAATCAGAAGCTGATTTCAGCGCCAACGACGCTGCTCATTACGGTGCTGATTGCGATTGTGATCATTGTTCAGCTAACCTGGTTCGCACAGGTATGGGAGCAGATTATGTATAAAAAGATGGCCTATACCGATTCGCTGACGGGACTTAGCAATCGTCATGCGATGAATGAATTTTTCACCAACCCTACGTTATTTCAACGTAAATTCGCAACAATGTTTATCGACCTTGATCAGTTCAAATATATTAACGACACGCTTGGGCATGATGTAGGAGATTTATTGATTCAGCAAATGGGTGCGCGGCTTAGAAAGCATGCCAATGTGCCGCAGTATGTATTCCGCATCGGCGGAGATGAATTTATGATTGTCATGCCATTTGAGAATAAAGCGCAGGTATTGCAGGCAGTAGAGCATTTGCTGGAGGAAATAAGAAAGCCCTTCATGCTCGGCGACCACCAGCTTGAGGTAACGGGAAGTATTGGCGTCAGCTACTCGATCGAGCATGGCAATACGAAGGACGGCTTGCTGAAGGCCGCTGATACGGCGATGTATTATGCGAAAAATCTTGGAAAGAACCAGTATTGTGAATACAATGGCGACATGGAACGAAAAGTGATTCGCAAGATGGAGATAGAGAAGGGGCTGCGCGATGCATTAATTAAGGAGAAGCTGCAGGTCTATTATCAGCCGAAATGGGATATAAGCTCTAATCGGCCAATCGGCTTTGAGGCGTTGCTTCGCTATACGCATCCGACCCTAGGGAAAATCGCTCCCGATGAATTTATCCCGATTGCAGAAGAGACAGGATTGATTTTGCCCATGACAGAATGGGTGCTTCATCGAGCTTGTCATGACTGTTATGAGTGGAATTTGGAGTTTAAAGACAATTTGGTCGTTTCGGTTAATTTATCTAGTAAACTAATAGAGTCGAGCATGCTCTATAATATGACGCAAAGCGCTTTAGTAGAATCCGGTCTTGCTCCCAATCTGTTGGAGCTGGAAATTACGGAGCAAACGATGATTCACTGCGGCGCAAGCGTCGGAGAGCAGGTACAGCCATTGCAGCGGCTTGGCGTCAAGCTGTCGATGGATAATTTCGGCTCGGGCTATTCGTTTCTGGGCTCTCTTGAGCAGCTTCATTTTCAAACGATTAAAATTGATAAGGCTTATATTGAGCATTATGAGTTGCCAACCAAGCGTGCAATTGTAAATTCGATGATTGGCCTTGCGAATCAGCTGAACATACAGCTAGTAGCTGAAGGTGTGGAAACAGAGCCGCAGCTGAATTTTTTAAAGGATGCGGGATGCCATTTGATGCAAGGATACTATTTCAAAAAGCCAATGCCTGTCAATGAAGTTGGAAAGTGGCTAAAGCAGCTATAACAGCCAAGAGCGGATAATAGATAGAGAATCGATCGGGGGAACATCTATGCGTTCAAGAGGACTTGTGATGCTTCAATTGGGACTGGCGATGGTAACACCAATTCTTATCTATTTTTGGTTGAACCGGCTAGTATTTAACAATAGCGTAGTCTTGCATTCCTCAATCATTTATTTAATTGGCTTTGAAGCGCTGCTGGCTATCATTATTTTTCTTGTCATGGGCATAGTTGCACAGCAGCTTCGCAACATCAAAATACTGTTCGTTTCCTTGGCATATGCTTCGATTGGCGCTATGCTTTTGTGTCATGGATTTTCGCCGATGCTTGGAACAGGCGACAGCGCGCAGCACTTTATATTTGCCCAGCTGGCGCTGCTGCTTTCTTCGTTCTGGCTATGGCTAAGCTCATTGTCTGCCGATCATCGCCTTGTTCGTTGGCTGGGCAAGCATCGCAAAGCGTTAATGCCTGTTTGGTGTGTGCTGCTGGTATTGATTGGCCTGCTTATTTTGCTGGTGGCAGATGATTCCTTCAAGCAGTTTTTGTATAGTCGCAACGGCGCAAGGCTGACAACATTTTTTATTTTGCTTTTTAATACGTGGACGGTATACCGCCATCTCATTACATACATGGCTTCTCGTTTCTCGATTCAATTGGCCATCGTATATGGTACCGGCTGGATGAATACAGCTCAAGTGATTTTATTTACGCTTGCTCCTGAGGCTTTGAATTGGTGGATGTTCCATGGGCTTTTGTTTTTGGCGATGCTCGTTATGATGATCGTGCTTGTGCTGGAATATAGACATACTGAATCATTAACGGCTTCTGTCAAGCGACTGTATCGCGCCGACCCGGATCGCTGGATTCAAACCTATATGACGCCGAGCGTTAGCGAGCTAGTGAAGCAAACTGAAACGAAGGATGCCTATACCGCAGGGCATAATTATCGGGTAACGGTATATGCGCTTAAGCTGGGAGAAGAAATGGGCTTGTCCTCCACACAGCTTAAGTCAATTGCTTTAGGTGGACTGGTGCATGATGTGGGCAAGCTGTATATTCCAGATTATGTGCTGAACAAGCCGGACAAACTGACGCAGGACGAACGCAAATTAATCGAAAGGCATCCGGTGGACGGCTACAATTTGTGCAAGCAAGTCGGCTTTATGGTAGAGGAGCTGGCAATTATTCGCTCGCATCATGAAAAATGGGATGGAACCGGCTATCCTGACCGGCTTGAAGGCGAAGCGATTCCGCTGGTCGCACGGGTAACGGCGGTTGCCGATGTGTATGATGCGTTGACCTCCTCTCGCTCCTACCGCAAGGCGATGACGCATGAGAAGGCGATGAGTATTATAAAGGAAGAGAGCGGCAGCCATTTTGATCCGCGCTGTGTAGAGGCTTGGGTGAGAATTGTGGAGGAAGAGAAAGAATTTTTTGAGCAGATGCTTTCCAGCCACAAAAATATGAGAAGCATTATTAGCTAGGGCGTGTCTGAGAACTCCGAGGCCGCTGAGCGGTTTTCAGACTCGCCCTAATGATTTTGAGGAGGTCAACTCGATGAATAGGCTGTCTCTTCGCACAAAGGGCTTAATTATAATTATTTTGATTTCCTTCGTACCGCTAATGATTGTCGGTTTATATAATTACACCTCCATGAAAAAAGATATGGTTGAAACCGAAATCGATAAAATCAGGCTGAAACAGGAAAGCCGCTCCTTTGTACTGAGCTCCTGGCTGGATACGCGCAAAGCTGAGGTGTTGGTCATGAGCCGTACCAATGAGGTGCGCTCGGGCGATACGAGTGCAATGATGGAATATTTGGAGCAGGAGCAGCAGCTCAATTCCTTTCAATATGAGGAAATCGGCTTCATTAGCGAGGACGGGATAGCGACGAGTCTGCGGGGCAGCTCGTCACAGCAATTAAGCTGGAGGCTGCCGATTGCACGGTCGCTGCGCGGGGATACAGTGCTGACAGATCCGATCACTTTAAATGATTCTAACGAGCGCTTGGGCTACATTAGCGTTCCTGTCTATAGTATGGATGAATCCAATCAACTAATTGGAGCTTTATATGCCGCTTATGCCTTTCCTCCTGCAGCCTATGAGCAAATGCTGCAAATTGAGGGGGGCAATTTGTATTTGTACAACCATAGCGGCGAGCTGCTCTACGATCATTTGCAAACGGATTTTACAAACCAGCAGGATACGGTGCTGCGCACTCATCTCAAGCAGCTGGCAGCACTTGCCTTAACAGAATCTACAGGCTATAAGCAAATCGATGTTATGCTGCACAAATACATTCTGTTTTATCAGGCGATCGAAAACACCGACTGGGTCATTATGGAAGTAAAGGATTTAGGCGCACTGGAAAAGCTGGCAGCGCCTACATTATGGCGCATGCTGCTCGTAGTGTCCGCAGCAATTGTTGTGCTGGCGTTTGTTTTTTTTCTTTATTTTCAAACGATTATTTCCAGGCTTGAAGCAATTTTGCAGGTTACGAAGCAAGCTGCGGCGGGTCATTTTGACGGTGGACATTTAAATGCGTCGAACAAGGATGAAATAGGCGTTTTGGCTAATACGGTCAACGGTATGATGGGACGGCTGCAAATAATGTTCGATCGGCTTGACGCCGTTATTAATCAAAATAAAAGCCCTGTATTTGTTATGGACGAGCGTTATGTGATTACCTATATGAACCAGGCAGCTGAGCAAATGCTCGGCTATTCCTCTGATGAAATTATCGGCAAGGTTACACCGCTTATGTTTATGGATATCGATGAGGTTCGCGTGAAGGCAGAGCAGTTCTCAGCCGAGCTAGGGCGTGAAATTCAGCCTGGTGTAGAGTTGTTTTTAGAGCTGCGCAAGCAGTATAACAACTATGATTTTGAGCTTACAGTGATTAATCGTGAAGGCAAAAGAATCCCCGTCTACAATCGCTCAAGCAGCCTGCGTGATCGCAATGGGCGCATTTCCGGCATTATAGCGATCTTCAATGACATTACAGAGCAAAGAAGGCTGGAAAGCTCGAGAAATCATTTGCAAATGGTAGTAGAATCGGCCAAGGATTTAATTGCTTCGGTGGATAAGCAGGCAAATATCATTTATATGAATGCGGCTGGACGCAGCATACTAGGGCTTTCTGAAGATGAAGTAAAAGGGCTGTCGATTAGAAGCTTTTTGCCGGCTCATCTGTTCAGGCAGCTGCTTAGAGGCTCGCTCACAGCACGAAAGCAGGGGTTTTTCGAGTGTGAGGCGCAATTTCAAAATATTTCTGGCAAATTTATTAATGTGTCGATTATTATAGTTGCGTATAAGGATACCTTTACTGGCGAAACGCTCTATTCCTGCATATCGCGCGACATTACCGAACAGCTCGAGGTGCAGCGCAAGCTTGTTCGCGCAACAGAGGTGGCGGAGGAGGCCAATCAAGCGAAAAGCACCTTCCTTGCTTTAATGAGCCACGAAATCAGAACGCCATTGAATGGCATTATCGGCTTGTCGCAGCTTATGCAAAAAACGGAGCTCGATCAACTGCAGAAGGAATATGTGCAGCATATGAAGGATTCATCAAGCATGCTGCTGAGCATCGTTAATGACATTCTCGATTTCTCCAAGCTGGAAGCGAAAAAGATCGAGCCGGATTTAGTCGTGTTCCAGCTTCATACCGTTATTAACTACTTGGCTGATCAGCTAAGTGTATTTCTTGGCGGGAAGGAGCAATTCGAATTTAAAATCGAAATCGAGCCAGAGGTTCCGCACCATATGCTTGGAGATGCGCTGCGTCTGGAGCAGGTGCTGTCCAATCTTTGCGTTAATGCAATCAAATTTACCGAGCATGGGATTGTTGCGCTGCACATTGCCGTTGCCGCTGAACGCGAGGATGAGCTGGATATTCAATTTACGGTCAAGGATTCGGGGATCGGCATGTCGGAGGAGCAGCTCAAGCATTTGTTCAAGCCGTTCAGGCAAGCGGACTCCTCCACTACAAGAAAGTATGGCGGAACAGGTCTCGGACTCGTCATTTCGAAAAATTTGGTCGAACTGCTAGGCGGCAGGCTGGAGGTAAGCAGCAAGCTGCATATTGGAAGCACGTTCACTTTTACACTGCCGTTTAAAAAGGTCGGTTATCAGCTTCCGCCTGAGCCGCTCAAAACAAAGTATGAGCTGGAAAGCATCGTATGGATTGTTGAGGACCATGATGTCATGGCGAATTATTGGACCAAGCTGCTTGCTTCCTGCAACTACAACGCGGTTAGAAAGCGTTCCTGGAAAAAAGCCTATTTCCGTTTAATGCGCTTGGGTGAAGGGGCATATCCTTCCTTCATGATTATGGATATGGAAATGAACGATATGTACGGCATGGAGACATGGCTCGATTTCCAAAGGGCCGCAGCCAGCAGAGGCATTCCGATCATTGCCGTCACGACCGCATATGGACGCGAGGAGCTGCTTATTTTGGAGCCGGAGCAGCAGCCTGCTGCGATTTTGACCAAGCCGGTGACTCAGAAACGCTTTAAGGATGCGGTTGATCTTGTGCTGCATGCCAAGCAGAGAATTCCAGTCGCCAAGCAGCAACCCGATCCTGATAAGCCGCAGCAATCGGCAAGCGAAAACCAGATCGCTGTAGCTCACGAGCCGCAATATCATGTGCTGCTTGCCGAGGACAATAAAGTGAATCAATTGGTAGCGGCTGAAATGCTGAAGTTTTGCAACTGCAGAGTAACAATTGCGAGCCATGGTCTTGAGGCGGTTCAGCTTATTCAAAGCAATAGCTACGATCTTGTGCTTATGGATATTCACATGCCTGAAATGGATGGGGTAGAAGCAACGAAGGTGATCCGCGCACAGAAAAAACATTACGATCTTCCTATTGTGGCGGTAACTGCTAATGTATTACCATCAGATCATGAGTCATATTTGCTTCATGGAATGAACGCCGTCATTACGAAGCCGCTTTCCATTGATCAGCTGCAGCTGGTAATCGATCGGCATGTATCCAAAAATAAAAGTGAAAACCGAAAATCACTGTCAGATGCAAGACACGCTCGTGAGACGAATGTGGAGCTGCTGAAACAGCTGGAAGCACTCAGCTCGATCCAGGCTATGCAGGCCATTGAGCGAGTAAATGGGAAGGTAAACATTTACGTCCATATGCTGGAGCAATATTTGCATGATTATGCTTTATTCATTCCGCGCTTGAAGAAGCTTTACGAGGACAAGGATTATGCTGAAGTAACGAGAGCGCTGCACACGCTTAAAGGCGCATCCAGCTACCTGGGCGCTGAGGAAATTGTGGAATTAGCGATAGAGGGTGAGCGAATTGCTCGTGAGGAGCATGCCTGCAAGCTTTCAGCATTTATTGATCGCTTGGAGCAAAAATTAAATCTATTACTTTTTGAGATATCGAATATTATACTAAAAAATTAATGTTATACCAGAAAAACTAATAATTGACTAACAATTAACTAATAGTTTGCTAACAAAATATTGTGGTAATTGGAAGTATGTTGTATATTAATATTACACAAGTTAATAGATAATCACGTGAGAAGCGCAAATTGTGAACAAATCGTAAGGGTGACGTCGATGTATAAAGTGTTGGTTGTTGAAGATGACGTTATGATGAGCGATATGCTGTCTATGTATTTGTCAGAAGAAGGCTACGATGTGAAGCAAGCCTTTACTGGCAAGGAAGGCTTACAGCTTATTGATCAATTTATGCCTCATCTGCTGTTACTAGATCTCATGCTGCCAGATATGAATGGTATCACATTGTGCTACGAGGTGAGAGAGAAGTCTACGATACCTATTATGATTCTTTCTATGAAAAGCGAAGTTTCTGACAGAGTATCCGCATTAAAAGCAGGTGCAGATGATTATTTATGTAAACCTTTTAGTATGCATGAGCTGACGGCAAGAGTGGAGGCATTAATTCGACGCTCAATTCGAATGACATCTGAAATCAAAGAGACGCGTTTCTTGCAGCCTGAGGTAGATGAATCGATTCAGTTAGATTACGAACGCAGACAATTAATTGTTAGAGGACAAGCGGTAGAGACAACGTTTTCAGAGTACGAGATTATGAAATTGTTTTTAACCTCACCCAATAAGGTTTTTAGTAGAGATGAGTTGATTAGTGCAATAAGAGGCTTTGATTCTTTTGTGACAGATCGGGCAATTGACGTACATATTGTGAATCTTAGAAAAAAAATTGAACAAAATCCTAAAGAACCTAAACTGATTAAAACGGTATGGGGGTTTGGATATAAGTATTCTCCAAATCTATGATGCATTTAACTGTCCTTTTAATAAAAGGGCAGTTTTTTTTATTAGCCTATTAACATTTAATACCGAATCATGTCAAAATAGTAATATGTACAAGCATGATATGACAACTGGTGAGGTGTGCGAAGTGCTAATTATGACAATCGAATGGGAAGCAGGATTGAAGGCAGCCTTGGATCAGAAAAGGCTCCAATCTGCAATATGCGAGCAAATCACCCATGCACAATGGAGCTTTCGAAAGCAAATCACATCAATTGAAGAACGAAAGAACAAAATTGTAGTAACCTTTCAATTGATGAAGCAGGATGTAGAGCTTGTTGAGCAGGCTTTGCGCAAAGTGATCGGCAATAGCGTCATGATTGATGGTGAAAGCTGTCCAATTCGATTATATGTAGGCTCATACTTTAATGACCAAGCGGCATATGATGAGCTGGACATAGCAAAAAGCCTGTATGCGCTGCAAATCGCCAAGCGTAAAGGAGTAAAGCGGAACTACATGATACTATCCGAGCAGGTGGATCAATATCATAGGGAAATTTTATTGGAGGCAACATTATTTGATGGGCTTCAGTACAATCAGTTTCGTCTCGATTTTCAGCCTATTTATCGTTTGGATAACGGCGAGTTAGTTGGTTTTGAAGCATTGGTGCGTTGGCTGCATCCGCAATTCGGTTTAATCAGTCCACTGGAGTTTATTCCACTTGCCGAGCAAAGCGGCGTGATTGTGGAATTAGGTGAATGGATTATTGCCGAGGCTTGCCAACAGTTGAAGCGCATCCAGCACATATTAAGCGACTCGGAGCTTCATATTTCGATTAATGTATCGCCTGTTCAGCTAAAGCTGGGCAATATTGTTGATGTCGTTAGCAAGCAAGCTGCACACTATCAGATAGCAAGGAATCATATTCAATTTGAATTAACGGAAAGCACGATGGAGCTTGTTGATGAGCAAGTGATTGCAGAGGTACAGGCGTTGCAGCAAGCGGGCTTTCTTATAGCCATTGATGATTTTGGCACAGGATATGCTTGCCTGGAAAGCTTGAGCTCCATGCCTGTAAGCTGCGTAAAGCTCGATAAGCAGTTTATTCATAAAATGGAAAGCAGCAAAAGCTATTATACCGTTGTAAAGCACACGATTTCGATGCTCAAGGAGCTTGATGTAGAATTAATAGCCGAAGGGATTGAAACGTCGGAGCAGTATTCGTTGATTTCTCAGCTTGGCTGTAATTTTGCGCAAGGCTATTATATGAGCCGACCAATTCCAGTAGCACAGCTTGAAGAAATGAGGCTGGCAGAGCTTGCCGTGCACACACATTTATAAGTGGCTATAAACGAATAACCGCTAATGACCAGGGGGTATGAGTCATTAGCGGTTATTCGACGTTTAATGTACTTTTGCCTATTAAACTACGAAACTTCCAAATATAGCTTTGTGCCGTCATTGTACTGAAAAATGGCAACATCGCGTATAACTTCGACAGATCTGACAGTTTTCCATTTTTTACGGAAAGAGAAGTCATACTCCAACTCCTGAAGCTTATCACTTAGCTTGTCATAATTTTGAAGTTTATCTGAAGGGAAGTACACAGGAACAGAGCGATTTTTAAATTTGATGATTTTCATCATTGGTAGGTTCCTCCCAAATCTTTATGCTATAAGTATATACAGCAAGATTTAAAAGGACATGAATTATACGTTTAAAATTCATTTACTAAACTAATATTTTTCTAACAAATATATTAATTACTTGTTTTAAGTATCCTCTTTAGAAGGTATATTGGAGTAGTGCCAAAATGAGCAAGTGCAATGGATAGAAGCTTCGCCATAGCCAGCGAGGTACCTGCAAGCGATCCGCTTTTGCCAAATTGTTAGGCTGAAAGCTAATAAAATACGTTACAATCAAGCTGAAAAATTGAATGCCCCATACAAATAAAAAGAGAAGCTCAAGCAGGGCGTGGTAGATTAGCAGCTGCTCTTTTTTTACGTATCGAAAAATAAGCATTAGAGCAATGCCGTAAGCGCCATAGTCAAGCGAGAAAAATAAGGAAAGCACGAGGACGGCAGCGGCAATAGCAAGCTGCAGCGGCTTGTTATTTTTCGTCATATCCATCAGCTTTAATAGCAGAAGCCCAACAAACAGCGTTACAATGACGTTAAGCTGCGTCGTATCGAAGGCCCATTGGTAGACAGGCTGAGAAATAATCGCCAGCAGCCCAAGGCGAATAAGGTAGTTGCGATAATTGCGCGTGCGTTGATAGCCGATCACGATGAGGTAAGCATACAATGGAAATGCAATTCTTCCAATTATGCGAAGCCATATCTGATCAGGGAAAAAAACAACGCCGAGATGATCGATTAGCATCGTCAGCATAGCAATCCACTGCATCATACAACCTCCAGTCCATTTCATTCATATGAAGGTTAAAGCGCAAGCCAGAGAGCTTTAGTCTCCAAGGCTTGCGCTTTAACCTTAACCTACTATACGCTCGATCGCATCGAGGACATCGAGATAATACGAGCGATCTCTTGGCACGAATTGCTCAGCCTGGATCGTTTGAATGTGGGGTCTAAGCGCCCCATTGC
The DNA here is from genome assembly GCF_018403185.1 of Paenibacillus montaniterrae. GTDB lineage: Bacteria > Bacillota > Bacilli > Paenibacillales > Paenibacillaceae > Pristimantibacillus > Pristimantibacillus montaniterrae. The sequence goes on along the minus strand of NZ_BOSE01000007.1, from coordinate 139,030 downwards.
CATCCAGCAGAAATCCGGAGGCTTCCAATTGCTCGACTTGATCTGTAAACAACGCTTTAAGCTCAAGCAGCGGAGCAGCATAGATGGCCATTACTTCCTCCTGCTGCAGGTGCCATTGCTGCATCGCAACAGGGTTAAGCAAGGCAAATACATGGCTTAGCTCGCGGTCCCAATAGGGCTTGCCGTTCACCTCACCACGCGCATCCTCCTTCACATCCATAATCGGCGTCAATTGTTCGAAGCTGGCTGTAATGCCGATCTCTTCTTCAATCTCTCTGATTGCATCCTGCAGCTGCTCGCCAGCGCTTAAATGGCCAGCTACTGTAATGTCATAGCAGAGCGGGTTCGTATCCTTGCCATGCTGGCGCCGCTGAAAAATAACATAGGGGACGCCGGAGCGCAGCTCGTACAGCCAACAATGAAAGGTGCGATGCCAATGCCCTAAGCGATGCGCTTCTTCGCGAGTAGCTTGTCCGAGAGGACGAAGCTCCTCATCATAAATGTCGAACCATTCGCTGCTGCTCATGAAAGCTTGCCTTCAGCCAGCTGAGATGTACAATGCTTGCAGCGAGTTGCCTTAACAGGAACCTGAGACAAGCAATAAGGGCATTCCTTTTCCGTAGGCTCTGGCGCTGCTTCCTCTACCTTTTCCTTTTCCGTCAATCGTCTCAAGTGATTAATGCCTTTCACCATGAAGAAGATACAAAGCGCAACGATTAGGAAGTCCAATACTGTATTGATGAATGAGCCGTAAAGAATTGCAGGCGCTTCAGCAAGCTTTTCCGGGGTCATCCCTTCTGTAGGGATGAGGGGGATTTTTAACTCTTTGAAATCAACCTCGCCAAGTAATGCCCCGATTGGCGGCATAATGATGTCGTTAACGAGAGAGGTGACAATTTTTCCAAATGCACCACCGATAATAACACCGACAGCCAAATCGATGACATTGCCCTTAACAGCAAATTCCTTGAACTCCTGTAAAATTTTCATATAATTTCCTCCAAACATGGCTAATTGCTTACAAGCAGTGTGCTGCTTCTATTTATCCAATCTAGCATCTATGGAGAAATATTTCAATTAGAGGTTGTTTAAAAATTGGGCTTTGATGACGATGCGGCTTCTCCGTAGCGTAGTCGGCGGCGAATATGTCACGCTACCGAAGGCTCCGGTGCTCACGTAGGTCCTATCTACGCTGCGCTCCTCGCCTTCTAGTATCGTGCCATCTTCTTGGACCTGAAAGCCCAATTTTTAAACTCTCATTGGAATGAGGTTGTTTAAAAATTGGACTTTGATGATAGTATTATTGTCCGCTGAAGCTTTTTGCCCATTCTTGTACTCTGCGGTTGCTTTCCTCTTGCGACAGGTCTTCGACTCTTGTCATAATGGACCATCTGATGCCAAATGGATCGAGGATGCTTCCATAGCGATCGCCTGAAACAAAATTAGCTATTGGTTCTCTTACTTTTGCGCCTTTTGCAACTGCGAGCTCAAAGGTTTGATCAACGCTTGGCACATAGATAGACAGGGAGTAGCAGGCGTTGTCTTCTGCAGGAGGCAAAACTAGTTTGTAGCTTGGATTAGCAGCGCCGAGCTGCAGTCGTCCATTGCCAAAATCGAGCTCGGCGTGAACGATAAGGCTCTGGCCCTGCTCGTCAGTAAATTCTGTTACATCGATTACTTCCGCACCGAATACCTCTTTGTAAAATTGAATCGCTTCTGCAGGCTGACTTACTACAATAAATGGGGTTAAAGTTGTAAAGCCGTTTGGTACCCCATTTTTTGTATATGTCCCATTAGCTCCTGTTGTTGGAATGTGCTCACTCATGCTATTTCCTCCTATTATTGAAATATGATTTAGCCCTAAGGACTGAGCTTATTATAGAACAGCTTCACTGACAGCTGCTGTCAGTGAAGTTGTCTAATTCTCATAATGTCGCTGTAAATTACTCGTAATTTCAACAAGCTTTTGCTTCAGGCTCTGAGGCTGAACTACTTTAATCGCTCGACCATATGATAATAAATAATAAGGAATATAAGTATGAATGGATTGCTCATCAAGCAAAAAGGTCGCATGGTTTGCTGTTCGCTCATGCAGAAAATGACCTAGATACCAATGTATGCACAAGTCATCTAAAGCCCCTTGTCTGCCTTCTATAATAACGGGCAGCATAGCTTGCTTGTCCTTGTCCGCAGTCTCGGACAGCAAGCGGCTTAAGAAAAATTCACGTGCGGAAAAATCGCGAGGACGCTTAAAGGATGTCTGTGTCGGAGTTATACTTACGATTCGTTCCAATCGAAAGCTGCGTATCTCTTCCCGCAGCTTGCAATAGCCAACCATATACCATTTATTATTCCAATAAATGATGCTGTAAGGATCAATTGTTCGTTTTTGAGCATGGTCTGTTTGCGGCTTCTGGTACTCAATTTCCACCGAGCGTTCATTCGCTACCGCCAGCTCAAGCTCAGCCAATCGTTTTTGTACATCAGGAGAAGTCGCGCGACTAATCACGTCCAGGCCTCCTGAATGATGATCGAGCAAATTGGCCTGTTCCGGATTGCTGTAAAGCGCGAGCTTGTCTATTGCCCGCTGCAGCGCGTCATTGAAAGGGTAGCCCGCTTCTTTGGCAAAGGTTGCTGCATGAACGAGCGCCTTTTGCTCCTCCAGATCAAAGGTGAGCGGCGCCTTGACAAAATTCCCTTGCAAGCTGTAGCCGCCATTATGCCCTGAGTCGGCAATAATCGGCACACCGCTAAGGCACAAAGAGTCGATATAGCGGTAAATGCTTCTAACATTCACCTCGAGCTTTTCAGCGAGCTGCTTTGCCGTTAATTTCTTGCCCGATGCTAGTAGCCATAGAATGGCCAGCATATGATCATTTTTAGACATGCCGCAACACCTTATCTACGATTTATTACTAATTCAATTACTTATTGTAGCGCTGCTCCAACTTTTTTCCGCCTAGCCACAATATGGCAATCCCTGCAACAGAAGCAACAATACGCCAAGGCTCTGAAAAGAGATTCGTAATATCGAAGCTGAGCAATGCGATAAACAGCACCATTACGGCTTTACCTAGCGCGACAGCTACCAGGAAGGAGCGGAAAGGCAGCTTGCTTAAAGCTGATACCAATGTAATTAGTACTGAAGGAGTAAAAGGGAAGCAGGATAATAGAAACAAAGGTGTAAAGCCTCTGCTCTCAATCCAGCCAAATATTTTTTCGACCGTAGCATAGCGCTTTTGCAGACGATCACGCAGCCTGTGTCCGTATTTTCTGCACAAGCCAAAGATTGCCGTTGCTCCTACCACAATTCCTATCCATGAAAATAAAATACCAAAGCCAAAGCCGTAAATGTTAACATTTGCTGCAATAATAACGATTAATGGCAAAAAGGGCAAAAACGCTTCGAGCAGCGGAACAAGGATACCCGGCAGCGGCCCCAGGCTGGATAAGTCTTTCAAAAACTGTTCGATTTGCTCTAATGACATGCAGTATTCTCTCCGTTCCTTATCTCTTTAAATTTATAATGCAGCGCTGCGGAGTAAAGCATCCTCAGCGCTCCGGAGTAAAGCACTCTCCAGTCGCTTTTTAAATCGTAATGCTCTTATTTGAAATTTAATGGTAGCATTACGATGTTAAAGGCAACCCACTTCGTTTTTCGGATGCTTTGCTCCTTCGCTGTAGCTTTTTTTGAGTGCAGGACCAAGAAGCTTGGACGCTAGTAGAAAACAAGGAGCGAAGCGTAGGCAAAAAGCTTTGTGAGCACCTCCAATGTTTCCACCGGAAACATACTTCGGAAGCATATGCCTTCGCTAGCGTTCAAGATTCGCCGTCGAATCCACTCCAACGAACTACCTCGTCATCAAAGTCGTGCTTTTAGAACTACCTCTTCCAATAGAAGTTTAAAAATTGGGCTTTCAGGACCAAGAAGATGAGACGATACTAGAATGCGAGGAGCGCAGCGTAGGCACTTACTACGTGAGCACCGGAGCCTTCGGTAGCGTGACATATTCGCCGTCGAATCCACTCCAATGCAATTACCTCGTCATCAAAGTCCAACTTTTTAAACCACCACTTCCAAATAGAAGTTTAAAAATTGGGCTTTCAGGACCAAGAAGATGGCACGATACTAGAAGGCGAGGAGCGCAGCGTAGGCAGAAGCTACGTGAGCACCGGAGCCTTCGGTAGCGTGACATATTCGCCGTCGAATCCACTCCAATGCAATTACCTCGTCATCAAAGTCCAACTTTTTAAACCACCTTCCAATAAGGTTCTAAAAGTTCGGCTTTCAGGACCAAGAAGATGAGACGATACTAGAAAACGAGGAGCGCAGCGTAGGCAAAAAGCTACGTGAGCACCGCAGTTTTCGGTAGCGTTTCATATTCGCCGTCGAATCCACTCCAATGCAATTACCTCGTCATCAAAGTCGTGCTTTTAGAACTACATCTCAGATGAGGATGTTGAATAGTACTGGATCTTTGTTTAACTCAACAACCGGATACCCTCTGCTGTTCATTCGCTCAATTAGCGCTGCATAATCCTCGCGGTATTTGAGCTCGATGCCGACGAGCGCCGGGCCGTTTTCTTTGTTTGATTTTTTTACATATTCGAAGCGGGTGATATCATCATTTGGCCCCAGCACCTGGACGAGAAATTCGCGCAATGCGCCAGCGCGCTGCGGGAAGCTGACCATAAAGTAATGCTTGTAGCCTTCATAGATTAAGGAACGTTCTTTAATTTCCTGCATCCGATCCACATCGTTGTTGCCGCCGCTTACGACGCAAACAACGGTTTTGCCTTGAATATGCTCGCGGTACTGCTCGAGCGCTGCAATCGGCAGCGCGCCAGCTGGCTCTGCGACAATAGCATTTTCATTGTAGAGATCAAGCATCGTGGTGCATACTTGTCCTTCGTTGACATGAATGACGTCGTCAAGCAGCTCCTTGCATATCGCAAAGGTTTGCTCACCTACTCGTTTTACAGCTGCACCGTCTACGAACTTATCAATTTGCGGCAAGGTTAGCACTTGATCATGATCCAGCGAGTAGCGCAGCGAGGCAGCGCCTTCGGGCTCCACGCCTATAACGGCGGTTTGAGGAGCGATGCTTTTCACATAGGAGCTAACACCGGCAGCGAGCCCGCCACCGCCTACAGTTACAAAAATATATTGCGGAGCCTGCTCAATATCGTTTAATATTTCTAAGCCAACTGTTCCGTTTCCAGCAATAATCATGCGGTCGTCAAAAGGATGAACAAACGTATAGCCGCTTGCTTCGCTTTCAGCAATCGCCTCATTATAAGCATCGTCAAAAGTATCGCCTTTTAGTATAATCTCGACGGAAGAGCCGCCAAAAAACTGCACCTGCTTCACCTTTTGATTAGGAGTCGTGCTAGGCATAAAAATTTTTCCCGGGATGCCGAGCGCCTGACAGGAATAGGCAACGCCCTGAGCGTGGTTTCCAGCGCTGGCGCATATAACGCCAGAAAGTGGACCGTTTTCCGACAGTGAACGTATCATATGATAAGCTCCACGAATTTTGAAGGAGCGAACGATTTGCAAGTCCTCGCGTTTAAGATAGACATTAGCGCCGTATCGTTCAGATAGGACGCGATTGTATTGCAAGGGAGTATGGGATATGACGTCTTTTAAATGCATATGAGCTTGTACGATTTCTTCAAGGCTTACCTTTACCTGGTCTTCTCCATTGTTCATAGACTGCATCTATCCTTTTCTTGTTTTAATATCTATCGCTACATATTAATAATAGTATATCATTGAAGAGATCACCAGTTTAGGAGAGATTTTATGAAAAAAAGATGGGTTTTGCTTCCGCTATCGTTCGTGCTCGTGCTTGCTCTGCTGATTGGTGGACTAATCATTTATATCGCACCGAGCAAGCAGTTGACGATGGATTATACGCCGATTAAGCTAGAGGACAAGCTGTTGGGGATGGTACGCAATTTAAGTACAGACCTCGTGCTGACTGAATCTGACATCAACGCGCTTTTGAAAGCAAATATGAACAGGCAGCCGCATAAGCAGCTGACGATTGAAGGAGCGCATTTTACACTGCAGGACAATATTTTATATGCTGATCTCAATGTGCTGCTCGCAGACCGCGTACCAGCCGAGCTGCATGCCAGCTATGTCGTAACCTGGCATGATCCCGAGCTCAAACTGCAGCCTGTCGGCTTAAAGGTAAAGGGCCTTACATTGCCTGTTTCATGGCTGAATGAAATTACATTTCCGATCTATGATGCAGATGAAACTTTAATCGTGATTGATCGTCTATATACACAAGGAAATGAATTGGTTATCAAGCTGAAGCTAAGCCTTTTTCGATAAATAAGTAAGAACAATGCCTGAGGAGAGAACATGTTGGAATCATCTTTATTGCTTACATTCAAGTCACCGCCGTTTCCTTATTTTATAGAATCAAACTCTCATACCTATAATATTGGCGAGGAGCATCCTAACCGCAACAATATTGGCCTTTTTGATATGATTTATGTGCGGGAGGGCTGTCTGTATCTTGCCGAGGGAGAGCATCGCTGGGAGCTGAATAAAGGCGAGGTGCTCATCCTTCGACCGGATGCCTGGCATTATTCCTACGCGCCCTGCAAGGCTCGTACAACCTTCGATTGGATTCATTTTCAAACTGCTGGTCCATGGGAGGAAATCGAAAGCTGTGACCAGGGAACGCTGCGCGGCGACTACTATACCTATGCGTTGCGCGTGCCGAAGCATCTTAAGCTGCAGGCGACCAAGGAGATGAAGCATATGCTTGAAGCGCTGCACGAGGCGGCTAGAAGCAGCTCGCATGGTGCGTTCTGGAATCGTCAGCAGCGGTTTCTCCATTTGCTGCAAATGCTCGATGAGGGCTGGAGAAGCGATACTGCGAAGGCTTCCGTTGTTGTTGCCGAGAAAGCAGCCGCATTTCTTAAGCGCAACTTTAGCCAGTCGATCAACAATCAAATGCTGAGCGAGGCGCTGGAGCTGCACATTAATTACATTACGCGCAGTATGAGTGAAGTATTTGACTGCACGCCGCAGCAATATTTGCTTTACTATCGCATTGATCAGGCGAAGCTGCTGCTCATAAAGACGGACTGGCCGATTTCGCAAATTGCGCTGGAAACAGGGTTTAAGCAGACCGCACACTTCTCGCGACTATTCGCCAATCAGGTTGGCCTGTCTCCTTTGCGCTATCGCAAAAAATTTACCCACTAGATGCATAATTTACCTCCGTGCTACAGAAACTGGAATGACTCAGTTGCTGAATAGTATAGGAGGTATTTTTATGATCGAACGGTTTTCGTTAAAGGCGGATGTATCCGATATTGTAGAGCAGTTCAAGGCTCGCAAGGTCATCCAGTCGACCAATCAGCGGTTTAATGTTGCGCCAACCTCGCATATTTCAATTGTGATGAATGATCGTCATCAGCAGCGGATTGTGCACGAAGCGAGATGGGGCATGTTTCCATTCTGGGCTAAAGATTCGATCAATACGACCAAGGCGGATATTCGACGCAAGCCATTTTTGCTGGAGCTGGCTCAACGCAACCGCTGCATCATTCCGTGCACAGGCTTCTATGGCGCAAAGCAAATCGGTCAGGAGCGAGATCCACGAGCGATGCACATCGTCATGACTGGCAAGCCACTGTTTGGCATCGCTGGCATCTTTGATCGCTTTCGCAATGCGCAAGGGAAGGAGTATCATGTTTTTACGATGCTAACCGAGGAAAATGTAGGACATATGTCAGATTGGCAGTCGACATTGCCAATTGTGCTGGATGAGGAAGGGATAGAAGCCTGGCTTAATCCGAAGGAGCGCAACTACGAATTTTTGCAAATGCATTTGCCAAGACTGGAAGGCTATCAGCTTCGCGCCTACCCTGTAACGAACGAGGTACATAATGATATGTACGACTCGCCAGAATGCATTCGTGAGCTGAAGATTGATTTTGCATAACGTAATAAAGCAGGTCAATAAACAACAGCTTGTCTGAACAATAAAAGTGATGGAACGATCACTTAAATGATTTAGGCAAGCTGTTTTTTGGCTTACTACAATGCTTGAATCAAGCCAGCAAACTACTTCTTACCGCCCTTGTTCGTTTTCTTAACAAAAAATATTAAATAAAGCAAAAAGACAGCAATTAACCCTCTTGATATGTGCAGAAACATAGGGCTTAACCTATAGCTTATAACATGAAAAATAACTAGCATAATCGCAACAGTAAAATTGAAAGCAACGCTGTTGATCTTCAAAATAATCCTCCCCTGTAAATCCATATAAAAGTTTTGGCTATGTTAAAATCCACCGTTACCCAGCTTCTTTAAATCTCACGTTAATCTATTTTCTAAACCAGGCAAGTGCAAGTTGCTCCATTTCCATCACAAACGGGGTTATTAATTTCATAGAAATGGATGTGGTGAGTTCTGTTCTCTCCACCTTTGCGGAATAATCTTCTTCCTGGGATGCCCCATTCTCCAGCAACATCATAAATATAGTTTTCAGAAAATGAGCTTCCTCATGAAAAAGCCTAACCCAATCCTCACTAAATTCACTTAACCTAACCTTCATAAAACCCTCCTCACCTCCAATCAAAGTCCTATTTTTAAACAACCACTTCCAATGAGAGTTTAAAAATAGGGCTTTCAGGACCAAGAAGATGGCACGATACTAGAAGGCGAGGAGCGCAGCGTAGATAAGACCTACGTGAGCACCGGAGCCTTCGGTAGCGTGACATATTCGCCGCCGAATCGGCTACAGAGAGTTACCTCGTCATCAAAGTCCTGTTATTAAACATCCACTTCAAATCGAAGTTTAAAAATAGGGCTTTCAGGACCAAGAAGCTTGGACGCTAGTAGAAAACGAGGAGCGCAGCGTAGATAGACCTACGTGAGCACCGCAGTTTTCGCTAGCGTTCAAGATTCGCCGTCGAATAAGCTACAGAGAAGCTGCCTCGTCATCAAAGTCCGATTTTTAAACAACCTCTATAAGGATTATAAACAAATACCTTCAATAATTCTTATAACAAACTGCGTTGACCCCTCGCAAGCAATATGGTAATTTTAATGATAGACTAAATCAGAGTAATATGATAGGAATTAATTCATAATGCATGCGGGGTGTATAGTTTGCAATTATTAGTAACGAATAGTCCGTTCTCGGAGGAGCAGCTGCAGCATTTAAATGCGCTACTGCCAACGTTGACAGAAGCACAAATTCATTGGTTGAGCGGATATTTAGCTTTTTACCGCAACGAGAATACGCAAGGGGCGACGCTGCAGGCTTTGCCTGTCGCTGAGCAAGCAATAGGAGCAAATTCTGGTATCGCTACAGTTTCTGGTATAGCAGCAGTTCCTAACGTAGCAGCAGTTCAAGTGCCGAAGGAAGCCACGATTTTGTTTGGCTCGCAAACAGGCAATGCACAGCGTCTGGCTGGTCGTTTGGCTGATCGATTGAAGGCGGATGGCTTTGATGTCACGCTGTCTGCAATGAACAAGTTCAAAACGAACGAGCTGAAAAAGGCTGTGCATCTTTTTGTGCTTGTCAGCACGCACGGTGAAGGAGATCCGCCTGATAATGCGATATCCTTCTATGAATTTTTACATGGCAAACGTGCACCTGAGCTGAAGCATTTGAAATATTCCGTATTGGCTCTCGGTGATACTTCTTATGAGTTTTTCTGCAAAACTGGTCAGGATTTTGACCAGCGCCTTGAAGAGCTTGGCGCAGAACGGCTCGTCGGGCGAGTCGATTGTGATGTGGATTATGAAGAAGCGGCGAGCGGCTGGATTCAAGCTGTTGCTGACAAGCTGAGCAGTGCAAGCGCAGCTGCAGCTCAACCGCTGCAAGCGGCAGCAGCGGCTGCCGCAGCGACTACTGAAGCGCCTTCAGCAGCAGTTGTTTATACACGCAATAAGCCTTTTCAGGCTGAAGTAATAGAAAGCATTAATCTGAATGGCAGAGGCTCCGATCGTGAGACACGCCATCTTGAGCTGTCGCTGGAAGGCTCAGGCATTGCTTATGAGCCGGGTGATGCGCTAGGCATTGTGCCGCATAACGATCCGCAGCTCGTTGCAGAGCTGATCGAGACGCTTGGCTGGAAGGCAAGCGAGCAGGTGACGACCAAGGAAGGCGATGTGCTGACGATTGAAGAAGCGCTGACGACGCAGTACGAGATTACGGTGCTTTCCAAAACGCTGCTGGAAAAGTTTGCGCCTTTCTCGAAAAATGAGCAGTTTAATCAGCTGCTGACTGATAGCGCCAAATTAAGAGAGTACGCTAAAGGGCGCGATTTGCTAGATTTGCTCAATGATTACGGTCCATTTACATGGCAGCCGAGTGATGTTGTAAATGTGCTGCGCAAAATTCCTGCCAGACTTTATTCGATTGCGAGCAGCATCAAGGCGCATCCGGATGAGGTGCATCTGACGATTCGCAAGGTGCAGTATGAGTCGCATGGACGCGAGCGCAACGGCGTTTGCTCTGTTTATGTATCCGAGCGCCTTGAGGTTGGCGATAAAGTATCTGTTTTTGTACAGTCCAATCCGAACTTCAAGCTGCCAGCAAGTGACGAAACGCCAATTATTATGGTTGGACCGGGCACCGGGGTTGCACCTTTCCGCGCCTTTATGGAGGAGCGCGAGGAAGCGGGAGCTAGCGGCAAGTCCTGGCTGTTCTTCGGAGATCGCCACTATGTGACGGACTTCCTGTACCAGACGGACTGGCAGCGCATGCTGAATGATGGCGTATTGACCAAGCTTGAGGTTGCGTTCTCGCGCGATACAGAGCAGAAGGTATACGTTCAGCATCGCTTGCTGGAGCATGCCGCTGAGCTTTACGCATGGCTGGAGGAAGGCGCGCACATCTATATTTGCGGCGATGAGAAGCATATGGCGCATGATGTGCACAAGGCATTGCTGCAAATTGTGAAGGAGCAGCGCAATGTAAGCGAGGAAGCAGCTGCGGCTTACTTGAATGAATTGCAGGACGCTGGCCGCTATCAGCGAGATGTTTATTAATCGTATGGCTGATGGTGCTGCTGCCAGTTCAGATAGAGGATTTACATTAGCATAGCAGGACAGGATCGACGGAGCTATGGGAGGGGTTTGGCGATGACAAGCAAAAAGAAGGTTGAGCCAATCGGCGGAAAACCGAGTGATGTTGAAGATTTGAAGGTAGCAAGTAATTATTTGCGCGGCTCGCTTGCCGAGCAATTGCATAACCGCGTTACGGGCGGGTTGTCTGAGCTGGACAATCGCCTGTTGAAATTCCACGGCAGCTATATGCAGGATGACCGCGATTTGCGCAAGGAGCGCGAGAAGCAAAAGCTGGAGCCTGCATTCCAGTTTATGCTGCGCGTCGTTACGCCTGGTGGTGTCGCTACGCCGGAGCAATGGCTTGTTATTGACGAGCTTGCGCAAAAATACGGCAACGGCACCATTCGGGTAACAACTCGCCAAGCGTTTCAATTGCACGGCGTGCTGAAATGGAATCTGAAGCAAACAATCAAAGGCATTAACGATACACTGCTGACAACGTTGGCAGCATGCGGCGACGTTAGCCGCAACGTGATGTGCAATCCTAATCCTTTGCAATCAAAGGTGCATGAGGAGGTATATCACTGGTCGAAGGAGCTGACCAAGCATTTGGCGCCGCGTACGCCGGCTTATCATGAGATTTGGCTGGATGGAGAGAAGCTGGAAAATCCGTATAAGCCATATAGCGAGCCGGCTGATCCGGTAGAGCCGATTTATGGGCATGTCTATTTGCCGCGTAAATTTAAAATCGGAATCGCGGTTCCGCCTTCTAATGATATTGATGTATACTCGCAGGATTTGGGCTTTATTGCCGTTGTCGAGAAGGATCAGCTTGTTGGCTTCAATGTGACAGTAGGCGGCGGCATGGGGATGACCCACGGCGACACGAATACGTATCCGCAGCTCGGCAAAGTGATCGGCTTTATTACGCCGGACAAAACGCTTGAGCTGGCTGAAAAGGTCGTTACGATTCAGCGTGATTACGGCAACCGTTCTGTCCGTAAAAACGCGCGCTTCAAATATACGATTGACCGTCATGGGCTCGATTGGTTTAAGGAAGAGCTGCAGGATCGTTTGGGCTGGGAGCTGGCGCCAGCGCGTGAATTTGCCTTTGAAAGCTCTGGCGACCGTTATGGCTGGGCGAAAAACTATGACGGCACATGGAACGTGACGCTGTTTGTGCGCAGCGGACGGATCGCTGACACTGAGCAAGAGCAGCTCATGACCGGCTTGCGTGAAATTGCCAAAGTGTTAAAGGGAGATTTCCGTTTAACGGCTAACCAAAATGTGATGATCGGCAATATCCCTGCCAAGCAAAAAGCAGCGATCAACAAGCTGCTGAAAAAGTATAACATTTCAATCGGAGAAGAGCTGTCAGGCTTGCGCCGCAATGCGCTGTCCTGTGTAGCGCTGCCGACCTGCGGTCTTGCAATGGCTGAGGCAGAGCGCTACTTGCCAACGCTGCTTGACAAGCTGGAGCCGATTTTGGAGAAATATGGTTTGCGCGACAGTGAAATCAACGTGCGCATGACGGGCTGCCCGAACGGCTGCGCACGTCCTGCATTAGGCGAAATTTCCTTTATCGGTAAATCGCCCGGCAAGTACAATATGTATTTGGGTGCGGGCTTTGCGGGTGAGCGTCTGAACAAAATGTATAAAGAAAACATTGGCGAAGAGGAAATTATTGCGACGCTGGAGCCGATCATTGAGCATTACGCGAAAGATCGCAAAAAAGGCGAGCATTTTGGAGACTTTGTTATCCGTGCCGGCTATATTAAAGCGACAACTGACGGCACTAACTTCCACAGCGCGTAGCTGCAAGCTCGGCATCTCGGCATAGTATAGAATTGTTCATAAAGTAACCATTTCATGCAGGCATGGACTCGATCAGGTATCGAGCCCATGCCTTTTTATTATGCCATTGGTTGGGCAGAGAGCTGCACGGTTTCCAGGCATGAGATGATCCTTCCAATAATGGTATATTTTTAGCTGGCAATGGGATACTACTTATACTTTAGCAGAAATGCATGTATATCCTTATACCAAATGAGGAAGTGGGATGCGCGTGTTTTATCGAAAAAGAGTCAAGCTCAAAAAGAATAATAGAGATCAGCACAATGATGCCCAGCATCTCAAGCCTTTATATTCTGATCTGGAGCAAAACCTGGAAATGCTGCATATGCTTTATGACGATTGCTCGGATGTTGTTTTTCGCTCATTTTTAATTGCTGGCAAGACTAAAGCGCAGCTCATTTACATAAAAGGTATGGCAAATATTGAAGAAATGGACAGCAATGTTTTAACTCCGCTTATGAATAATGCTGAATATAGCGCAATAAATGCTAAAAGCTTAATAGAGCAGAAGCTGTCTGTTGCTGAGGTAACGAAGCTTGAATCCTTTAATGCCTGCATCGAGCAGCTCTCGATTGGGAACCCGATTTTGCTGCTGGAAAATGAGCAACAAGGCTATGCGCTAGGACTAGCCAAATGGGAGAAGCGTTCGATTGAAGAGCCGACAGGTGAATTGGTGGTCAGAGGCCCGCGTGAAGGCTTTACCGAAACGGTAGAGGTCAACACCTCCTTGCTCAGAAGAAAGATTAGAAGTCCACAACTAAAAATGAAATCGTTGAAGCTGGGACGCTATACGCAAACGACGATCATTCTGGCTTACATTGAAGATTTGGCAAATGAAACGCTGCTTGAGGAAATGACTCAGCGTCTTAGCCGGATTGATATTGATGGCATATTGGAATCGGGCTATATTGAAGAACTGATTCAGGATCATTCCTACTCGCCTTTTCCGCAAGTGCTTATTACAGAACGGCCAGATACGGCTGTGTCCAGCTTGCTTGAAGGACGCGTCGTGCTCATTATAGACGGAACGCCGTTTGCGTTAATTGCTCCGACGACGTTTTTTGCCTTATTTCAATCCGCAGAGGATCACTACCATAATTTTATGATCTCTACGGCAACACGCTGGCTGCGCTACTTATTTTGCTTGATTTCGCTTTTGCTGCCGTCTTTATATGTTGCGATTATTACTTACCATCAAGAGATGGTGCCAACCACCCTGCTGCTGACGATGATAGATTCGCGCGAGGTCGTGCCGTTTCCAGCACTGATAGAAGCCTTGCTCATGGAGATTACATTTGAAGGCTTGCGGGAAGCGGGACTTAGACTTCCCAAACAAGTAGGTGCTGCCGTCAGTATTGTCGGAGCATTAGTTATTGGTCAAGCGGCTGTTGACGCAGGCCTCGTTTCAGATCATATGGTCATGGTCGTGGCGATTACTGGTATCGCATCGTTTACCGTTCCACGCTACAATCTTGCGATCCCGATCAGGATGCTGCGTTTTCCGATTATGCTGCTTGCCGGTACATTTGGACTTGTTGGCATCATGACAGGTCTATTGGCGATTATGACCCATTTGAGCACGCTGCGTTCCTTTGGCGTTCCTTACCTTACTCCAATAGCGCCGATGAAAGGAAAGGATATGAAGGATACGCTCATTCGTGCCCCGTTATGGAAATTAAATACGCGTCCCCATTTTACAGGCGACTATAATGAATATCGGCAAGCCGCGGATCAGAAGCCGGATTTCGATAAGGGAGGGGAGGAGTGAAGCTGAGGTGAGATCAATGATCGAAAAAGGAAAAATATCTGCCTTGCAGATGGGAATATTAATGTATCACGCTATTTTGGCCACAGGAATACTATTTATTCCAGCTTCAGTCTATGATGCTGCAAAGCAGGATATTTGGCTCTCTCCTATTTGGGCTTCACCTGTAGGATTTCTATGTATATTTATTGCGTACAAGCTTAACAAGCTATATCCCGAGGATACGATTATCCAATACAGCCAGCGTATTCTCGGCACCTTTTTAGGTAAGACGCTTGGCTTGATTTTGCTGTTAATGCTTGTTACTTCGCTTAGTGTAATGTTTTGGCAGTATGGAGAATTTGTCGTTAGTGAATTTCTGCCGCATACTCCGAAATTCGTAATCATCGGAATGATGATTCTGTTATGCGCCTCTGCTGTGCATGGAGGGCTTGAGGTCGTAGGAAGGCTTGCCGGGATGGTTTTCCCGATTTTTTTCTTGCTATTTCTCGTTATTATCGTTTTGCTGCTGCCGGATATCGAAATAAAACGAATGCTTCCTATTATGGAAAACGGGATGATGCCTTCACTAAAGGGCTCATTGGTGTTATATACGTGGTTTGCTCAATTCGGTATCGTCTATTTTTTTCTCCCGTTTTTAACAAACCGGGAAAAAGCGATGAAATTCGGCATGCTCTCGGTACTCGTCGTCATGCTGACGCTCGTATTGACCAATATTGTTGTCATCTGGATATTTGGAAATGTGACAGAGAACTTTAACGCGCCATTTATGAGCGCTTCCAGATATATTAGCATTGCCGAATTTTTGTCACATCTTGAATCACTCGTCATGGCGATCTGGATTGCCGGGACCTTTATTAAGCTTTGCGCCTTTTACTATACGGTTGTGCTGGGAACTGCCGAGTGGCTTAATCTTTCAGATTATCGTCCGCTCGTATTGCCGCTTGGCCTTGTAATCGGAGTATTTTCCTTGAAGGCATTCCTTAATTCCTCTGAGGCTGCCGAGCATTTTGAAATTGTCTCCAAAGGATTTATGGATACTTTAGTGTATGGACTTGCGATCCCGATGCTTCTCCTCTTGGCAGCGTATATCCGAAAACTGATCGTGAGGCATAAAGGAGAGAGCGAAAAGTGAAGCGGTCAATCGCTATTTGTTTCATTTGTATGGCTATTATGCTGCTGACGGGCTGCTGGGATCGCAGAGAGACGAATGATCTTGCCATCATAACCGGAGTGGCACTGGATAAAACGGAAGAAGGGCTAATCGAGCTTACAGTTGAAATCCACTCTCCTGGCGGCAGCGGCAATCGAAGTGAAATGGGAGGAGACAGTGGCGGAGGAAAAAACAAAACGATTCTGCAAACAGGAAAAGGAGTATCCTTGGCAGATGCGATGGAGGATCTTGATGAGAAGCTTTCACGGCAAATGCTGTGGAGTCATGCGGAGGCGATTGTGATCAGCAAGGCATTTGCCGAGACGGGCATTCGCGATGAATTGGACTTCTTCGTTCGACATCCTGAGCCGCGCTTGAGAAGCTACATATTTATTAGCGATGGGAAGGCGAAGGAGATTATTGCGTTGCGACCGTCTCTGGAAAGGAGCTCATCCGAGGTGCTTATTAAATTAGCTGAATCTGAAGTGCTAATGAAGGTGACACTATTCGATTTAATGGAAATGCTGAAGGGGGAATCAGGGACTTCGGTGCTGCCAATGGTTGCAAAATCTCCTCGAGAACAAGGCAAGGCCGTATTAGAAACGGTTTCCTACATTAATCGTTCCGCTGTGTTAAAACAAGGGAAAATGATTGGCTCTATTAATGATCAGCTAACTAGAGGCGTGCTTTGGTTTCGAAATGAGATTAAAGAGTCAATCGTCACGGTAAAGCCTGAGGAAGCAGACGGTTACATATCGATGGATATTCTCAAAGGCAGAACTGTGTTAATTCCGGAAATGGACGGTCATCGGCTTAAAATGACGGTTAAGATAGAAATGATAGATGATGTCATTCAAAACCAAACGGACTGGAACTTAAAGGAGCTGGAGAAGCTTCAGATGCTGGAAGCCGCTTTAGCACAAAAAATAGAACAGCGGCTGACAGATACTCTTGAAATCGTACAAAAAGAGCTGAAGGCAGATATTGTTGGCTTTGCCGATGAATTTCGGCGGAAGTATCCTGAAAAGTGGAAGAAGGAAAAGGCAGATTGGGAAGAAAGATTTGCAACGGTTGAGGTCACATTTGATATTGAAGCGGAGGTTTTGCGAACAGGTCGAGGCAGCGCTCCACAGTAAAGCTTCAAATTGATGCTTCATAAAGAGGTGAGGAACATGAAAGGGGTATACATAGGCAGTGTAACGGTAGTTGTCGTGCTGCTGTTCCTTTATCAATGGCCTAAAATGAAGTCGAATGACAGGAAAGAAAAAGCTGCCTTTGCAACCATCGCGATGATTGGTTGGGCGGCAGCTGTTGTCTATATTATATTTCCCGAGATGACTTCTCCTGCTAAAGTTTTAGATTTCATATTAGTGCAAGTAAGAAATTTTATATTTGGCCCGATATGAAGTGAATCAGTCAATGGCTGCTATTTTCGGTTCCTTTGGCAGCGTGATGAATACGAGGAAGCCAATAATAAAGAGCGGAATAATCGCTAATATCGAGAAGCGGGGATTGCCTGTCAAGGTCGTCGTTAGCGCCATGACGCCCGGTCCGATAATCGCTGCAAACTTGCCGAATATATTGTAAAAGCCGAAAAATTCATTCGAATTTTGCTTCGGAATAATTTTTGCAAAATACGAGCGGCTTAAAGCCTGAATCCCGCCTTGAGCCGATGCGATTAAAGCGCCCAAGAGGAAAATATGCCAAACCGTTGAGATAAAAAATCCGCCGATGCACGCCGCAATATAGGTGAAAATTGCAAAAATAATCATCCCTCTTGCAGAATATTTTTTGGCCAGATTGCCGTACAGGATCGCAAATGGAAACGCGATAATTTGGATAACGAGCAGGATGCCAAGCAAGGTAAAGGTATTGAGCGCTTCATTGCCCAAAACCGATGTGGCGTACGGCACGACCATTTTAATAATGGTGTCTACACCATCAATATAGAAAAAGTAGGCGATCAAAAATACGAAGACGGTTCTGTACTGTCTAATATTTCTAAAGGTTTCCGCCAATCTTTTGAAGCTGTTCAGGACCGGTTTCGGCTCAGGCTCAATAAAATGTCGCTGCTTCACATCTCTAAGCATCGGAAGCGTCAACAGCCCCCACCATACAGCGGTCACCATAAAGCCCGCCTGATATCCAATTGCTTGATCCATCCCTAGTGCATAAATGAGGGCGAGGCTGATACCGAATGGAATAACGCTTGAAATATACCCGTATGCATATCCTTTGGACGAAACCTTATCCATTCGTTCGTCGGAGGAAACATCAACCAGAAACGAATCATAGAATATGTTCGCTCCCGCAAAGCCGATGGAAGAAAGTACGTAGAAAACCGCCAGCAGCTGCCACATTCCACTTGAAGGGGAGACGAACGCCAGTGATGCGGTAAAGACTACTCCAATAATAAAGAAAAAGAGAAAAAACCGCTTTTTCCGATCCTTGTAATCGGCAATTGTTCCGAGTATAGGGCTCAGTATCGCCAGCAGCAGACTTGCGAGCGTATTGAAATAGCCTAAATCCATGCTGCTGTTCACATTGTCAAACATGCCGAATACAACAGGCAGCAATGCAGTGGATATTGCGATTGAGTAGGCTGAATTGCCGCAGTCATATAATATCCAGGATCGTTCCTCTTTCGTTAAAACCATTGAATTACCTCCATCTGATCGTTCTATACTACAGTCTTTCCAAACTATACTATTCGAACGAATCAGCCTTATTCCTGCCCGGCAACCGCATCTTAACCAAAACATTACAATTGATATGAGCGGGAAATGAGTGCATGGACATCTATAAAAAAGACTCCTTGCGATATTCGCAAAGAGTCTTTACATCTACAGCTTCCTATTGTGAGATTTGACGAATAGACCAAGTAATGCCATTGCCATCATTGGTAGCTCCAGTTCCAAAATCTACAGGAGTTGTTAGGCCGCCATCATTATAGTGCATTGTAATGGTCTCTCCACTAGTTAAAGCGAAGTCTCCTGTCATAACAATCGTTCCGTTGCCCAGTATAGTGCGAAGATCCACGCCTTGGGCGTTAGTATTAAAGATAGGGAACGTACCGGTTAGCAGCACTGTAGCTCCACTTTGGATTGTAAGCGTTGGATTGACGTTGGCGGCAATTCCAGTAGCTGCAGTTGGCAAAGAATAATTGACCGTGGCGCCTATTGCATAATGTGCTGTTGCCGGAACTGTATAAACACCGGTTGTGGGATCGAAGGAGCCTGTCGGAATATATGGAGCAGCATCGGTCCAGGCTGTAAGTGTACCGCCCGCTGTTGCGTTAGTCATCGATTTGAATGCCGAGAAGCCTTCAACGCTTATAGCGCCAGTAGCACCCGTTGGCCCAGTAGCGCCCGTTGGCCCAGTAGCACCCGTTGGCCCAGTAGCGCCAGCGCCTGTGGCGCCAGTAGCCCCTGTAGCACCAGTAGCCCCTGTAGCACCAGTCGGTCCCGTAGATCCAGCTCCTGCTCCCGCAGGTCCAGTCGGTCCAGTAGCCCCTGTAGCGCCAGTAGCCCCTGTAGCTCCAGTAGCACCAGTACCTGCAGGTCCGGTTGGACCAGTCGGTCCAGTATCGCCAGTTGCTCCTGTGCTTGGTCCAGTCGGTCCTGCAGGTCCCGTAGGTCCCGTAGGCCCAGTGTCACCAGTACCGCCAGACCCTGACCCTGCAGGTCCTGTTGGTCCTACTGCCCCAGTTGGTCCAGTCGGTCCAATGCTACCCGTAACTCCGCCAGGCAACTCGATGTCTACATTTACCGATCCTGGTGTAACGGTAATTTCCAGAGTGTTGGAAGTAAAGTTCAATGGCTCGTTTGCGCCTAAGGTTACAGCACTGCCAGTTGTACCGGCGACAGTGAAAATAGGAGTGCCTGTAACGATGGAATCGGCAGGTCCTGCAGGTCCCGCTGGCCCCGTTGGTCCAGTTGGTCCGGGAGCACCTGGAATTCCAGGTAAGCCTGGCAGCCCTGCAGCCCCGGTAGGTCCAGTTGGCCCTGTAGGCCCTGTAGCCCCGTGATGGATTGGACGGATGCCGCTAGTCGTAACCTCTTTCTCAGATGAAGAGGAAGGTCTTTCAAAATTCTCATTATTGGATTTTGTATCCAAATTCATACACCTCCTTAGAACTTTTATAGTATATGGAACAGGCTTCCGATGCGTATGTGCAGATACACAGTAATTTAGCCTTTATTAGCACATAACGTAAGCTGCAAGGAGAACTTCACGATAAGGAGAGATATGTGTGAGATTGATTCCATTTACATCAACGAAGTCTTCATCTGCATTTCCAAATCAGCTCTATGGTAACCGTAGAAAAGGAAAGCATCGTCTATCGTACTTGAGAATAAACGATACTTTCCAGGGACCTTCCCAATTCAGGAAATTTGTATAATACTGATATTGGATCGATCAGGCGTAAAAGCTAAAGTGGTGGCAGTTGTTTGAAACTGTAGCAAAACTCTGAGCTGTGTGTTTGCGGTGGTTGGCAGCAACCCTGAGGCTACTAGAGTAATTGAATTAGTAGTCGGAGCTCCAGTGACTCCAGCGCTGGAAAATTGATCGGTTATAGGCAAATTATTATTATTCAATGTTAATATTGTTTCAATATTTGTTACATCGGAGGAGCCGGGATTATAAGTCAGTCTAAGAACTAAAGAAATATAATAGAGACTGTTTGGAGCCAAATTGATTATATTCCCTCCGGAAAGATTAATACTGCCATTACTGTTGTTGAATCTTTCTGTAAGACTAATTGCTGTGAGGTTGGTAGGTACGGCTCCAGTTGGTACAAATTGTGCATTATTACTTATGATGGACGGTCCCGTAGCTCCCGTAGCGCCCGTGGCCCCCGTAGCGCCAGATCCCGCAGGTCCCGTCGGCCCTGTAGCACCCGTGGCCCCCGTAGCGCCCGAGCCCGCAGGTCCCGTCGGCCCCGTAGCACCCGTGGCCCCCGTAGCGCCCGAGCCCGCAGGTCCCGTCGGCCCCGTAGCACCCGTGGCCCCCGTAGCGCCCGAGCCCGCAGGTCCCGTCGGCCCCGTAGCGCCCGTGGCCCCCGTAGCGCCAGATCCCGCAGGTCCCGTCGGTCCCGTAGCACCCGTGGCCCCCGTAGCGCCCGAGCCCGCAGGTCCCGTCGGCCCCGTAGCGCCAGTAGCGCCCGAGCCCGCAGGTCCCGTCGGCCCCGTAGCGCCAGTAGCGCCAGTACCCGCAGGTCCAGTCGGTCCCGTGACGCCAGTAGCGCCCGCAGGTCCAGTCGGTCCAGATCCTGCTCCAGTAGGTCCTGGTGGTCCCGTCGGTCCAGTGTCACCAGTAGCGCCAGTACCCGCAGGTCCAGTCGGTCCCATGACGCCAGTAGGTCCTGGTGGTCCCGTCGGTCCAGTCGGCCCAGTATCCCCAGTACCGCCAGCTCCTGAACCTGCTGGTCCCGTCGGCCCGATTGCCCCTGTTGGCCCCGTCGGTCCAGTAGTGCCTGTAACTCCGCCAGGCAATTCAATGCCTACATTCACCGACCCTGGTGTAACTGTAATTTCGAGTGTGTTGGAAGTAAAATTCAATGGATCATTTGCCCCTAAGGTTACAGCGCTGCCTGTTGTACCGGCGACAGTGAAAATAGGAGTGCCGGTTACAATGGAATCAGCAGGCCCAGCAGGTCCCGCTGGCCCGGTCGGCCCCGTCGGTCCCGTTGGCCCCGTCGGTCCCGTTGGCCCCGTCGGTCCCGTTGGTCCAGTAGCCCCTGGAATTCCAGGTAAGCCTGGCTGCCCTGCAGCCCCTGTAGCCCCTGTAGCCCCTGTAGCCCCTGTAGCCCCTGTAGCCCCGGTCGGCCCCGTCGGTCCAGTTGCTCCATGATGGATCGGACGGATGCCGCTAGTCGTAACCTCTTTATCAGATTGAGAGGAAGGTTTATCACAATTTTCGTTATTAGATCTCAGATCCAAATTCATACACCTCCTTAGAACTTTTATAGTATATGGAACAGGCATCCGATACGTATGTGTAAATACACATTAAATTAGTGTTTATTAGCAATATGCAGATTGCTGGCCGGAGAGTGGATTAACTGGAGTATCCAAAAGATAGAGCTGCTCCGTAGATGAATGCGGGACAGCTCATATGAATAAGTGAATTGAGTATTACTAAGCGATGCTTACTCCGCCGCTTACATAACCTGAAATAGTATTTGTGAGTGTTGCGCCTGATGCTGTAGCAGTGAGCACAAAAAGAATTCTCGTGCCTGCAGTAACAGGTATGTTTAATCCTGATGCAAGACCTGAGCTTCCGGCTCCTTCTATGATGGTGCCGGTATAGGCAGGCGTAAGGTCAACCGTTGCATTTTCAATTGGAAAGAAGATATTGTCGGGAGATGGTCCGGGGGAACGAAATAACTGGGCATGGACTGTAACATTTGCGTCTAAGAAGGTTGGCGGAGTTACGATACTGAAAAAGGCTGCAATAGCTGTAATGATTCCGTCCCGTGGCATGGAGAAGGCCAAATTAATAGCTCCTTCACCAGTCAAATTAATCGTTGGACCCAAGTCTACTGTCAATGATAAGCTGTCCCCGTAGCCAATTAAGGCAGGCTTTCCTGCACCACCGGTGGGAGCCAGTGTAGAGACGGACACGGTTGCTCCTGATGCGAAAGGAATGATAGGAGCAGAGCCAGTCGGTCCAGTCGGTCCAGTCGGTCCAGTCGACCCTGTAGCCCCTGTAGGACCAGTATTGCCCGAAGCCCCTGTAGCGCCAGTACCTGCTGGTCCGGTTGGTCCAGTAGGGCCAGTATTACCAGAAGCCCCTGTAGCGCCAGTACCTGCGGGTCCGGTAGGTCCGGTGCCGCCGGTAGGTCCAGCAGGCCCAGTAGGTCCAGTATCGCCATCACCTGGCCCTGTAGGACCTGCAGGGCCGGTCGGACCAATATTACCTGCAGGTCCTGTAGCCCCTGTCGCTCCAGCGATACCTGCTATCCCCGTAGCGCCTGTCGAGCCTGTAGGCCCAGTTGGGCCGGTCGGGCCATGATGAAAATGACGGATTCCGCTAGTCGTTACCTCTTTATTTGAATGAAAAAAATCGTTATTGCCATTGGACATTTTATCCAAATGTAAACACCTCCCAACAACTTTTTTATTATATTGAATAGGCAAAAGATATGTGTATGTACAGAAGCTCAAGTAAATTTGCCGCTATAAAAAAGAAGGAGCTGTCCCGCAATAATACGGAACAGCTCAATTGTGAATAGCTGAGATTGGCTTGCTGTTAGACGATGCTAACGCCTGCGCTAGCATAGCCTGTAACAGTATTAACGAGAGTAGTGCCAGCCGCTGTTGCAGAAAACACCATAAGAAGTCTTGTGCCTGCAGCAACAGGTATGCTCAATCCTGTGGTAGTGCCTGAGGTTATGTCGCCTATATTTAGAGGACCAGTTAAAGCTGGTGCTAGTGTAACTATAGCTCCAGCGATTGGCGAGAAGGTATTGTCAGGAGTCGTAGATTCGTATAATTGGGCCGTAATTGTAATAGTTGTGCCAGGTATGGCTAGAGCTGCTGTGACACTGAAATAGGCTGCTATATCTGTAATTGTTCCAGCTCTTGGCACAGAGAAAGCTTCATTAAAAGGTGAAGATCCTGTTGGATCTGTCAAATCAATGGTTGCACCTAATACTGTTGGTAAAACTGCGCTGCTTCCAAAGCCTATAACAGCAGGAAGTCCAACTAACCCGCCAGCAATCGTAGTTATTGCAACAGGTAACCCTGACGCATAAGGAATGATTGCACTGCTGCCTGTAGCACCCGTCGGTCCTGTAGTACCCGTCGGTCCCGTTGGCCCCGTCGGTCCAGTAGCGCCAGTGGCCCCAGTAGCGCCAGTGGCTCCAGTAGCGCCAGTGGCCCCAGTAGCGCCAGTAGCACCTGTGCCTGGCCCAGTAGCGCCAGTAGCGCCAGTAGCGCCAGTAGCGCCAGTAGCGCCATTGGGACCGGTAGCGCCAGTACCCGCAGGCCCTGTAGGTCCAGTAGCGCCAGTCGCACCAGTTGCACCAGTCGCGCCTGTGCCTGGCCCAGTCGGCCCTATAGCACCAGTAGCCCCGGTAGCGCCGGTTGGCCCAGTAGGTCCAGGCATGCCAGGAAAGCCCATTGCCCCCGTCGGCCCGGTCGGTCCAGTTGGCCCAGTAGGTCCACAATGAATTGGACGAATACCGCTCGTCGTAACTTCTTTCTCTGGAAGAGAAGAAGATGGTTCAAAGTTTTCGTTATTGGATCTTATATCCAAAATAGGACACCTCCTCAAAGTTTCTATGAGTTTTAGAACTTCTATATCATATGATAGCTGGTAAAATTTGCATGTGCGAACGCACATCTGAAAGTCAGCTTTTTTTCGAGCTCGCTGCAGTGCACTATGGACCGCTTCGTTATCAAAGTCGGGCTGTTGGGACATCCTCTAAATTAGGGTTATTAACCTTGCGCATTGACAAGCAAAGCTGCTCACAGTAAAATAAACTTACAAAAAGTAAGTTACAATAAAATTTGGAGGTTTGTACTATGACCTATCAATTAAATCCGGCAACCTCTCTTGGGATTGTTAAGTTAAAAGTTTCAGATATTAAGCGTTCTATTGCTTTTTATGAGCAGGTAATTGGCTTGAAAGCTATCCATACGACGGATGCTGCGGCAAGCTTGACTGCGAATGGAGCTGATGTTCTGCTTGAGCTGGAGCAGACAAGCAAGCCTTATTCAGGCAGCCATCGTGGACATACCGGGCTGTACCACTTTGCACTTTTAGTTCCTAGCAGAAGGGCATTAGGCAATATTTTGAAGCATTTTGTTGACTTGAAGGTTGCAGTTGGGCAAGCGGATCATATGGTTAGCGAAGCATTGTATTTGTCGGATCCGGATCAGAACGGAATAGAAATATACCGCGATCGGCCGCGTTCCGAGTGGGCGTATGATGCTCATGATCGAGTTAAAATGGCTACAGACCCAATCGATTGGGAAGGGATATTGGCAGAAGCTGATCAGGGACCGTTTCAAGGGCTTGATCGTGGAACAGTCGTAGGGCATGTGCATCTTCATGTAGCAGATTTGAATACGGCGTATCAGTACTATTGCGAGCTGCTTGGCTTTTCACTTGAGTCCGACTGGTCGGCGAATGGAGCGTTATTTGTAGCAGCAGGCCGCTACCATCATCATCTAGGCTTGAATATATGGAATGGTCGTGGCGGTACGCCGCTGCCGCCACACGCTACAGGCATTGAATATTACACGATAAAATTAGCCAATGCTGATGAGCTTGATACGATTGTAGAGCGTTTGACGAAGGCAGGCTACGCCGTTCATAAAAATGAAGCCGGTTATTATACAAAGGATCCATTTGGCATCGGGATTCAGCTGCAATAATGGAGTAAGCAGCTTAACCAATTTATATGCTGCGGCTATAGACAAAATAAAAACACACCCTGCTGTTGGACATTTGTCCTGAACCAGGGTGTGTTTGCGTGTTTAGTTTTTTCTGTTAGTTGCTGAAAGCCAATTATTTCAAAGCTGCTTTAAATGTTTCCAGCACTTTTTCCTGATCATGAGAAATTGAGTAAAGCACATACTCACCTTCTTGTACGATCTGGTAGTTTTTGGCGTCCTCATGCTGATCTGGCAAATAAGTACTGAATGTTTTAATAACATCCTCGGCACGCTTAGTTAATGCTTCCTTGATTGTATCGAAGTCATTGGTATCATTTAATTTAATGATAGCCATGTCGGTTGCCTTTATATTCATCATTGCAACGAGGAACACGCCTTCAGCATATTGATCGGCCTCTAAATAAAAGGTGTCTTTAATGGCGTCGCCATCGAGCTCCATCATCGGAGGCATTTCTACATTCTCATTAATTTGTTGAACGATGCCTTGCAAGCCTTCTGCTTTTTCTGGCGTGGTATTGTCCGCTCCAGCGTCAGTTTCAGGAGCATTTTCTTGATTTCCATTTTCTGTATTTTCTTGTCCAGGTTCGCTATTATTGGAGTCCTCAGGAGCAACGGCGTTGCCGGAGCCATTTTCCGAAGCAGGTGTTTCAGTAGGCACAACCTCGCTATTATTGTCTTTATTGCTGCTGCAGCCACTTAGCACAATTGAGCATGCAAGCAAAAGCGTAGCTGTCCATTTCCATACATGATGTCTTTTCATAAGCTGATCTCCTTTTTAATGTCTTTCATAGTTGTAAACGACAGCAGCGTACAAAATGTTGCATAGCTGATATAATCGTCAAGCATGAACAAGCAGAGGCATCACGCGTTTCTCATATCTGTGGTAAAATAAATTGAATTTATACATGTAGATGAGGTGCCGAGCAAATCGAAATTACGGTTGGCGTGGAGCTTGATTATTTGCACGGCAGCGTTGAATATACGGATCGTTTGTTGGAACAATGGGGCATTGAGCGGACAAAGACAATCAGTGAGAAGAATAACGGCATAAAAAAGGGGGAGCATACACTCCCCCAGTGAAACTTATTAGCACTCTGTTAATACCATGTTCACTTTAACAATTTCAATGCTGGTAACATTAGTATTATATTGAGCAGGAAGTCCTCCTGTTAAAGAAACTTGAACATTTCCTGCTTGACCGTTTGTTTCAAAAATGTTCACGTAACTATAAGCAAAGATCCCGTTGCCAAGCGGGTTAAAAGGAGCGCCGCTCGGGTGGAAATAAGAGGCGTAAACCGTTCCTTCATCATGACCTGCTGCGTTCAGATCAAGGGATAAATTTATAAATGCTTCTTCAGCCACATTTACATAAGTCGGCGTTACGCTTAAATAATATTCAACTTTAATTCTTGATCCTGCCTGGATGTTAATCGTGCTAGATGCCAAAGTAAGGCTTTGGTCCAAAGCGATATTTTGACTACTTTCTGTAACAAGGACTACATTGTTTTGGCCTGCTGGTCCCGTTGGTCCAGTAGCTCCTGCTGGACCTTGATCGCCAACAGGTCCTTGAGCTCCTGTAGCGCCTTCAGGTCCTGTTGGCCCAGAGAAACCGCTAGGACCCGTAGGACCCGTTGGACCTGTACTACCATTAGCCCCTGGTAAACCCGGTAAACCTGTTGGTCCTGTTGGTCCTTGCTCACCAGAAGGCCCCTGGGTTCCCGTAGGCCCTTGAGGTCCAATCACTCCTTGAGGTCCAATTGGTCCTTGAGGCCCTGTCGGCCCTGTTGGCCCAGAGAAACCTGTAGGCCCAGCCGGTCCCGTGGGGCCTGTTGGACCTGTACTACCATTAGCCCCTGGTAGACCCGGTAAACCTGTTGGTCCTGTTGGTCCTTGCTCACCGGAAGGCCCCTGGGTTCCCGTAGGCCCTTGAGGTCCAACCTCTCCTTGAGGCCCTGTCGTTCCTGTTGGCCCAGAGAAACCTGTAGGCCCCTGGGTTCCCGTAGGCCCTTGAGGTCCAACCTCTCCTTGAGGCCCTGTCGGCCCTGTTGGCCCAGAGAAACCTGTAGGCCCAGCCGGTCCCGTGGGGCCTGTTGGACCTGTACTACCATTAGCCCCTGGTAAACCTGTTGGTCCTGTTGGTCCAGAGATACCTGTAGGCCCCTGGG
Source organism: Paenibacillus montaniterrae (assembly GCF_018403185.1). Classification (GTDB taxonomy): domain Bacteria; phylum Bacillota; class Bacilli; order Paenibacillales; family Paenibacillaceae; genus Pristimantibacillus; species Pristimantibacillus montaniterrae. The sequence goes on along the minus strand of NZ_BOSE01000007.1, from coordinate 111,633 downwards.
TTCCCGTAGGCCCTTGAGGTCCAACCTCTCCTTGAGGCCCTGTCGGCCCTGTTGGCCCAGAGAAACCTGTAGGCCCCGTAGGTCCAGTGGAACCGGTAGGTCCTGTAGGTCCAGTGGAACCGGTAGGTCCCGTATACCCAGTTGGCCCTTGATCGCCTGCAGGTCCTGTTGGCCCAGAAAAACCGGTAGGTCCCGTATCTCCAGCTGGCCCTTGATCGCCTGCAGGTCCTGTTGGGCCAGAGAAACCGGTCGGCCCCGTAGATCCCGTAGGTCCCGTGGAACCGGTAGGTCCTGTAGGTCCCGTGGAACCGGTCGGCCCCGAAGGTCCTGTTGGTCCGACATCTTGTAGAGCCGACAAATTACGTTCTTCTGTTGACATAGACATCAAACTCCTTTGCACAAAATGCTCTCGGTTCGGCTTTCGCCGAGGCGATGAAGCAGAAACTTTTTGTACCGATTCAATTCATCCTGTTCTGTTTATAATACAGTTCTCTAAAAACGAAAAATTGATTTTTACGCCTCCTTCCTCCTTGACTTCTGTAGAGAAACTCTTCTGGATGAAAAGAACTTGTCGCGCATTGTTAATTCAGGATGGATGGTACAAGTTATTAATATGTGCGGTAATTCGGCAATGCGTGGGGAAGAGCCTCTTTGAACGATAAATATGCAAATTCCCCGTCTGTCCTCCTTTCAATTTTTATATAACTGCACTCTTGCTCGAGCATGAACAAGCAGAGGCATCACGCGTTTTTCATATCTGTGGTAAAATAAATTGAATTTATACATGTAGATGAGGTGGAACAACATGCTGAAATGGGATGGACATACCCATACACAGTTTTGTTATCATGGCAGCAACGCTCCCCTGGAGGAGTATATTGAGCGCGCGATTGCGTTAGGCTTTCAGCGTTATACGGTTACGGAGCATCCTCCTTTGCCGCAGGGCTGGGTGAAGGATAAAGCTTTATTTGACGAGCTTGGCATGCCCGAAGCTGAGCTGCAGCAATATTTTGATTACGTATTAGCAGTTAAGAAGCGCTATGCTGAGCAAATCGAAATTACGGTTGGCTTGGAGCTTGATTATTTGCACGGCAGCGTTGAATATACGGATCGTTTGTTGGAACAATGGGGGCACTTGCTAGAAGATGTCATTTATTCGGTCCACTATCTGCCTGGTGAGGATGGCAATTATTGTGTAGATTTTACGGTAGATGATTTTAAAGCGAATTTGCTTTCGTTCTATGGTTCAATCGACGTGCTCGTCGATATGTATTTTGATCATGTCGAGCTTGCTATACAGGAAGCGGGCAAGCTGCCTGTTCGCAGTCGTATCGGCCACATAAATTTAATCCACAAATTTCAAAAGCAGCTTCCAGCAATGAATGAGCAGCAATTCAACCAGCGGCTGGAAGCGCTGCTGCCCTTGCTTAAGGAGCATGGAGTAGGCGTAGACGTTAATATAGCTGGCTTCCGTGTGGCAAGCTGTGAGCAGGAGTATGTACCGCAATGGTTCATTAAGCGCTGCCTGGAGCTGGATATTCCTGTTGTCTACGGGTCGGATGCGCATAGGCCCGAACAAGTAGGGTTATTTTGGGACTGGTTTGAAGATGTAACTTCAAATACTGGACTTTGATGACGATGTAGTTGCGTTGTAGCGTATTCGACGGCGAAGATAGCATTCATCGGGAGCCTGCGGTGCTCACGTACCAAAACCGTACGCTGCGCTCCTCATTCCCTAACTTCATGCTATCTTCTTGGTCCTGAAAGCCCAGCATTTGAACTCTCATTGGAAGGGGTAAGTTCAACTGCTGGACTTTGATGACGATGATGGGCGTTGTAGCGTATTCGACGGCGAATATAGCATTCATCGGGGGCCTGCGGTGCTCACGTAGCTATTGGCCTACGCTGCGCTCCTCGCCCTCTAGTATCGTGCCATCTTCTTGGTCCTGAAAGCCCAGCATTTGAACTCTCATTGGAAGAGGTAACTTCAAATACTGGACTTTGATGACGATGATCTGCTCTTTGGCGGATTCGGCGGCGAAGCTTGAACGCTAGCGAAAATTCCGGTGCTCACGTAGCTTATTGCCTACGCTGCGCTCCTCATTTTCTACTAGCGTCCAAGCTTCTTGGTCCTGAAAGCCCAGCATTTGAACTCACAATGAAAGAGGTAAGTTCAACTGCTGGACTTTGATGACGATGATCTGCTCTGTGGCGGATTCGGCAGCGAATCTTGAACGCTAGCGAAGGAATAGGCTTCCAGCGGGCTGCCTAAAAAGTGAGGGTGCTAGTGGCCTAAGGAAACTGGAGAACGTTAATTGAGACAAATGAGGCAGTTCTCAATTCTAATGAATGTGTAGCGTCTTATTTGATGATTTTTACTACAACCAAGGTAGTTTATCATCATTAACGTTGTGTATATTCATTAGATCTCGATAAGCTCCAACTAAATTCATTTAACGTTACCAGAATTCTTTAAACCTTCTCTGTAACCTGCCAAGGGGTTTTCTACACAGCCTTTTAGTTGCTCACAAGTAGTGCTGCAGCTAGCACTCCTTGCCTTATACTAGCGCACAAGCTTCTTGGTCCTGCATTCAAAAAGCTACTCCGTAGCGCTGAGAAACGCTTTGCTCCGGAGCACAAAAAAAGGACCCACAGCAACGGGCTGTGGGCTGTCAAATTTATATATCATTAAAAAGGGGGTCACTTAGAAGTATAGACAAAGTATGTTAAAGGGAAATGAAAGGAATATTTCAGTTATGTTACAAATTCACTGCAGGCATTACAAAGCATCATAAATGCCCGGCGTTACGGAGGAAATCGTGGATACACAGCATTTGGTCTTTTATCTGATAGGCGGTATAGCGATTTTTTTATTCGGTATCAAGTCCTTGTCCGAAGGCTTGCAAAAAATAACTGGAGATCGAATTCGTCACTGGCTGGCAACCTATACGGCGCATCCTTTGCTCGGCGTTGTTGCGGGAATTTTTATTACGACCCTGTTTCAAAGCGCTACAGGTGCGGTCATTTTAATAATCGGTTTGCTGAATGCGAGTATTTTAAGCATGAAGCAGGCTGTGCATGTGTTAATCGGTGTTAATTTGGGGACAATCGTAACGATTTTTATCGTAGGCTTTCGCATTGAGGACTACGCGCTTCCGATTGTCGCAGCTGGCGTATTTTTGCTGCTGTTTGGCCATTATAAACGTATTCAGTATGTTGGACAAATTATTCTCGGCTTTGGCACCTTGTTCCTCGGCTTATCATTCGTTAGGGACGGCTTGCGTAGCGACAGTCTGTCGAACGAGATGACAATGTTTCTGCTCAATCTTGCTGACTTCCCGCTGTTTGGCTTGCTGGCGGGCATCGTGCTGTCGCTGCTGCTGACTAGCTCCAACGCCGCGATTGGCGTGCTGCAAACGGTGGCAGATGAAGGGCTGATTGATCTGGCGGGGGCGCTGCCCATTTTGCTCGGCAGCAATCTGGGCTCGGCGATCATTGCTTGCATAGCTGTCATTGGCGCAAGCATTAAAGCAAAGCGCGTCGTATTGATCGATGTGATGTACTATCTGTTTGGAGCGATTCTGTTCCTCGTTTTGCAAAAGCCGTTGCTTTCCTTAATGTCGTGGCTGGAGCAGCTTACACACATGAAGCTTCAGCTTGCAGTTGCGCATAGTTTATTTCAGGTGCTGACAGGCGTTGTATGCCTGATGCTGGCTCCATGGCTGCTGCGGATCGCCAATCATCTCATTCAAACGCATCAGACGACCGCAGAGGTATGGTTTGGCGCGCAATATTTGGACAAGCGCTTTTTAGCTACGCCAAGTGTCGCCCTCGGGCAAGCTCAGCATGAAATATTGCGGATGGGCGGTATCGCGCGCGAGACACTGGGACATGCTTCGCAATACTTTTTCGAGCATGACAGCCGCTCGGCGAATTTGGCATTGAAAAAGGAAACCTTGGTCAATGAGCTCAATCAGCTTATTACCGACTACATTGTCAGCATCCATCAGCATGACTTAACGGCAGGAGAATCGGAAAAGCTGACGGGTCTGCTCCATATTGTCAACGATATTGAGCGGATTGGCGACCACGCGGAAAATATTGTCGAGCTGGCTGACTATTGTGTGCGAAATCGCGTACAATTTTCTGAGGAAGCAACGAAGCAATTGCATCAAATGATTGATGCCGCAGATTGGATTATAGGCAGAGCGCTTTACGCGTTGGAGCAGCAGGATCGCTCAGCCGCTGCCGACGTGCTTGGACGTGAAGCGGATTTGGATCGTATGGAGCATGAGTTCCGCACAGGCCACTTTAAGCGTTTGAATGAAAATTTATGCCGCGGCAATGCGGGAGCTATTTTCCTCGATGTGCTCAGCAATTTGGAGCGGGTGGGCGACCATAGCAAAAATATAGCTGAATATGTATTGAAATAAGTACCTCGGGCATCATTTCAACAATGATCGTCGAGGTATTTTTTTTTGCGACGGCACAAGCTGTCTTCTTGAGCTTCACATGCTGTGTCGTTAAAGTTCATTTTTTCTGTCGCAGGATTCCATTGAAATAAAAGGCTCCGCTAAGTATACTCTAACTAATAATGAAAATCATTATCATAAACACATATGAAGGGGATAGTTAGCGTGAAGAAAGGCAAATATGCAAGTTGGCTGGCAGCAGCAATGCTTAGTTTTATGTTGATATTAGGAGCGTGCAGCTCTGGCGAAGAAGGCAACCCGGTGGCGTCAAGCAATACGAATACAGAAGAACCTGCGGGCAATACGAATACAGGAGCTGAGTCGAATAGCGAAGCAGCATACCCTGTAACGATACAGCATATGAAGGGTGAATATACATTAGAGGAGAAGCCTGAGGTTATTGCTGTGCTCGATACCAAATTTGTTGATCAACTGATTGTGCTTGGCGAGCAGCCAGCAGGAAGTGTAACAGCAGCAGGCTCGGATACTGATTTTCCAGAGTATTTAATGGATCAAATAGGAGATGTAAAGCTGCTTGGCACTCGCGATGAGCCTAATTTGGAGGCAGTGCTGGCATTGGACCCGGATTTGATTATTGCTACAGATTTTCAGGCGGAAATTTATGACAGCCTGGACAAAATAGCACCTACTATTATGCTTGATTTTTATGAGGACTGGCGCGTGACGCTGGATACGATCAGCAAAATTGTCAATAAGCAGGAGGAAGCAAAAGCAGTCGAGCAGGCCTATGATGAGAAGGTAGCTGGCCTGAAGCAGCAGCTGGCGGACAAGCTTGGCGATCAAACTGTTGCGCTTATTCGTCCACGTGATGAAGGCATTCGCGTTCATACGCCGCAGCATCGTACCGGTGCTATTCTCTATGAAGATTTGGGCTTGCATGCACCTGCAGCAACGACCGAGGTGGATGATACCGCCTATGAAATTCCTTTAGAAGTATTGAGTGAGATTGAGGCCGATCATTATTTCCTGCTGTCCGATGCGATGTTTGCCGGCGCGGTTGAGGAAGTGCTGGGAACGAATACATGGACCTCGCTTGAGCCAGTTAAAAATAATCGCGTGTACGAAGTAGACACTACGCTTTGGATCGCCTACTATGGTCCGATTGCGATAAATTTGATCGTTGATCAGGCAGCCGAAGCGTTGCTCGGAGCTCAGTAGCATGGAGCCATTTCTGTCCTCGCCAGCCTGGAACGAATTGATGAGCGATTATAGCATTGGCTGGGAACATGATGAGAGGCTCGCTCAGCCGCTTAAGTCGATAGCTGTTAGCGAGCTGCTGCAGCGCGAGCAGTGCGACGCGTATTTAAGCTGGTTTGCTCAATATATTGGCGCCGCGAGCATCAGCATTGCAGCGTCAATGCTGATCAAGCGCTATGCGTTCCTGCTTGCTGCACCTGCCCTTTATGCGATGACCTATTATGACAAAGGGATTGTGCCGAGCCTTACAGGCTGTCAGCTCGTAACGATAGCAGAAGCAGAAAATCGCTCGCGTTCGCGCTTTCCCGACCTGCGGCTTGCTTCTGTGGAGCTGACTGCACCTGCAGCGAGTGGGGGCAGCAGAGAGCAATGGCGCGAGCAGTATGTAGGCCAGCTGTTTGCTGAGCACATTGCACCGCTGCTGCAAAGCGTCGCTACTGCTGGCTCCGTGTCGACGGCGATTTTATGGGAAAATGTAATGGTGCGGATTGCTCCGCTTTATGCTGAGGATGATCAGGATCCTCCTCAGCTGCGTCAGCGAAAAAAGGATGACTTTTCCTTCCTTGCCGTTCATGCTCCGGCGCAGCTTTTTGCAATGAGAAAAAATCCGCTGACCAGGTTTGTCGAGCAAGCGGAGCCAGACACTGTTGTGCCCAGGAGCCAAAGGCTTACTTGTTGTTTGTATTATCAGATGGCCCCAGAATATTGCAAAAAATGCCCCAAAAGCGGAAGTCAAAAAGCTCGACTTTGATGACGATGCTGTTTCATTGTAGTGGATTCGACGGCGAATATGTCACGCTACCGAAAGCTCCGGTGCTCACGTAGCTTTTGCTCTACGCTGCGCTCCTCGCTTTCTAGTATCGTGCCATCTTCTTGGTCCTGAAAGCCGAGCTTTTTGAACCTTTATTGAAAGCGGAAGTTCAAAAACGGGACTTTGATGACGATGAGGTGCGTTGTAGCTTAGTCGGCGGCGAATCTTGAACGCTAGCGAAAACTGCGGTGCTCACGTAGCTTTTGCCTACGCTGCGCTCCTCGTTTTCTACTAGCGTCCAAGCTTCTTGGTCCTGAAAGTCCCGTTTTTGAACCTTTATTGAAAAGCGGAAGTTCAAAAACGGGACTTTGATGACGATGAGGTGCGTTGTAGTTGACTCGACGTCGAATATGTCACGCTACCGAAAGCTCCGGTGCTCACGTAGGTCTATCTACGCTGCGCTCCTCGCTTTCTAGTATCGTGCCATCTTCTTGGTCCTGAAAGCCCCGTTTTTGAACCTTAGCCTTGTGCACTTATTTCGTTGACAATGAGAATGATTATCAAATAAAATAAAGCAAGATTATATTTTCGGAATAAAGTGCTGTTTTAGTATTGGAGATGGGGCGAATGAGGCTACTGGAACAATTGCCGCTTTGGAATGAAGCGGCAATTAATGTACTGGATGTGCAGCGGCTAGATGTGCTTGCAAAGGATGGCGTGCAGCAGTTGCTGTTAAAAAGCAGCATAATTTTATTTGTGAGCAGCGGGCAAGGCTTGCTGCAAATCGATCGGACTTCCTTCAAATTTGCCGGCTTTTTTATTTGCCATGCTGACAAGGGGAGTACGCTGCGTTTGACTGCAAGCAAAGGCGCTGTCCAATGCTACAGCATTGCCTATACCGCTGTGCTGCCGCGTGTCGTGCAATTGGAGCCTGCCAGCCGCTCCAGTGCAAGCGTGACGCCGAGCATGGATCGGTCCTCATTCGGCTTTGCTCCTGCAGAGCCTTTCGCGTTGCATCATATGCTTCAGCTGATGCATGACAAATGGAGCTCCGACTCACTGCTCAATCAGTTCCATGTCAAGGCGCTGCTGCATGCCCTGCTGTATGAGCTGATGGAGCAAAGTCAGCAGCTTGCAGGCAGTCTGTCTGCTGCACTTGATGGTGCAGACATTGTCCAGGCTTATATTGAAGCGCATGCGCATAAGCGGATTGAGCTGCAGCAGCTGGCTGAGCTTGCTTCCTGCAGCCCGCGACAGCTGCAGCGCTTATTTCGAGAGCGTCTGCAGAAAGGGCCGATGGAATATTTGATTCAAGTGAGAATGGAAAAAGCGCAGCGGCTGCTGCAAACTACCTCGGCTTCGATTGGTGATATTGCGCAACAGGTGGGCTACCAGGATGTGTATTACTTCAGCCGTGCATTTAGAAAGTATGTCGGCATCTCTCCCTTGCAATTTCGTCAAAATCAACAACTCCATCCTGATAGCCACAATACTAAGGAGGAGCATCAGCTCCTCGCTTATTCGCCCATCGTTTATTGTGTTCAGAGCGAGACAGGCGTTATGCTCAAGCATATGAAGGGCGAACTGCTCTTTAAACAAAGACCGCGACGGATAGCCGTTCTGGACCTGCAATATGCAGATCAGCTTACTACGCTGAATAAGCCGCCTGCAGGAAGCGTGCAAGCTGCCGGGACAATCGCTTATTTTCCTGACTACTTGCAGCGCAGGCTGACGCAAACGGTCGTGCTTGGCACATACGAGCAGCCGAATATAGAAGCGGTAAGCTCGCTTAAGCCCGATCTTATTATTTGCACCGAGGTCCATGAACCGATATATGCTAGCCTGGCCGCTATCGCTCCGACGGCGATGTTCAAGCGCAACGAGGATTGGCGCAATATGCTGATTACGTTTGGCATGCTGGTTGGCAAGGAAAAGCAAGCGACACATATTTTGCAATCGTATGAGAAGAAAACCGCACTGCTGTCGAGCAAGCTCGCTGCGCGTCTGCATGGGCAGCGTGTAGCGTTAATTCGTCCGCGTGAAGCGGTTATTCGCGTGCATACCGCAGCACATCGCACAGGAGCTGTTTTATATGAAGATTTACGCTTGCCGGCTCCGCAATTCGTAGCAAATGCTGCTGATACCGCCTATCATATTTCGCTCGATGCTTTGCCCAAGGTAGACGCCAATTACTATTTCCTGCTCAGCAATGATTACTCCAGACAGACGGTGATCGAAATGCAGCAAACAGACGCCTGGAACTCGCTGGAGGCAGTAAAGGAAGAGCATGTCTACACAGTCGATGCTGCAACCTGGATTGGCTCCTACGGTCCAATGGGCATTAATCGAGTGGTCGAGCAAATTGCCAGTTCCTTGCTCGCTTAGGGCGTGTTTGCATTCACGCTCTAGCAGGAATTATCGGAAAAATGCCGAAATTTGAGGAGGCTAAGATACGGCAAGGCATGCATGTATCTTTGGCACAATACAGGTTAAGGAGTGGAAGGATGAGCGACAAACTGAACTTTACGCAAATTGGCTACGTTTATATTCCGACAAATGATCTTGATGCCTCAATTGCCTGGTATACGGAAAAGCTCAATTTCAAGCTGATGAACAGATTCAAGGATCGCGGCTCTTTTTTAGCGGTGCTGCATCATCCGCACAAGCATTCGATCGCTGCACTATTAATTGAAACAACTGACCACAATCGAATGGAAATAATGCGCAACGGCAGTCCATTTCCGATTATGGCAATCAATTGTCAGGATATCGAAGCTGCACATGCTTTTTTGAAACAGCAGCAGGTTGAGGTCGATGAGCTTCATGTACTGGGAGAAGGAGAAGCGAAATATTTTTACTTTAGAGACAATCAAGGACATCTGCTTGAGGCGGCATGGTCGATGTGGGATATGCAGGATGAGCTAAAGTGGCAATAACCGAATATTGAGAAGCATAAGGAGAAAAAGCGTATGGAAAATGTTGAACGATTATTCACATTTTACGCTTTTTCTGCTTTTAAAGGATAAAATAAATTGACAAAGCAGCAACAATATTTTATGATTTTGACAATGAGAATCATTATCTGTGAAATAAAATTGATACTAATAATCATTACTACTTACATATTATTGAGTTAGAGTGAGGAGTACATCGATGTCATCCATTCATCCTTCTGAGATCCAACAGACTGAAAATATTCGTACTCGGCCATTGGTAGCAAGCTTTATCTTGTTTGGCGGAGTTATTGCATTATTGCTTGGAATTGCCGTCTCAGTTTCCTTTGGTGCGGCGGATATTGCGTTTACGACGGTTTGGGAAGCTGTCTTTCAGTTCAATCCGGATTTAACCAATCACCAAATTATTCAGGAGCTGCGGCTACCAAGAGTGCTGGGAGGCGCGATGGTTGGCGCCTGCTTCGCTGTTGCAGGCTCGATCATGCAGGGCATGACTCGCAACCCGCTGGCCGACTCAGGCCTGCTAGGTCTTAATGCAGGAGCGGGCTTTATGCTGGCGTTATGCTTTGCATTCTTTCCTGGTCTGCCTTATATGTCGCTTATTTTATTTGCTTTTCTTGGAGCAGCACTTGGCGCCGGGCTTGTGTTCGGGATCGGCTCGCTTGCCAGAGGCGGCTTGACGCCAGTTCGTTTGGTGCTTGCAGGCGCGGCAGTGAGCGCACTGCTCGTTGCGCTTAGCGAAGGTATTGCATTGCATTTCCGCATCGGACAGGATTTGGCATTTTGGTATGCTGGCGGCGTGGCGGGCACGAGATGGTCGCATCTCGAGATTATGTTTCCCTGGATCGCCGCGGCCTTGATCGGTGCTCTAATCATTTCCCGTTCCATTACGCTGCTCAGCCTTGGCGAGGAAATTGCAGTTGGTCTTGGACAGCGTACCAAGCTGATCAAACTCGTCGGCATGATTATCGTACTAATTTTGGCGGGAGCTGCGGTTTCGGTAGTCGGAGCTGTCAGCTTTGTCGGACTGATTATTCCGCATTTGACGAGATATTTGGTTGGCGTAGATTATCGCTTAATTATTCCATGCTCGGCGGTGCTGGGCAGCTTGCTGGTCGTGCTGTCTGATTTGGGCGCGAGAATGATCAATCCGCCTTATGAAACACCGATTGGCGCGATTATTTCGCTTATAGGCGTTCCGTTCTTCCTTTACTTGGCACGTAAGGAAAGGAGGGGGCTGTAAGTGGAATCTTCCATTTTTGCTGCAGATCGGCGCAAGCGAAAACGCGCCTATACGATTATGCTGATTATAGGCGGGCTTGTCATTCTCAGCTTTATTATTAGTATGAATACGGGTCATATTCGCCTTTCGCCGCTGGATGTATTCAAAACGTTGTTTGGCATGGGCGTAGATAATCAGCCGCTTATTCTATTTGAGTTTCGCTTGCCGCGAATCGTCATTTCGATATTGATCGGTTCGGGCTTAGCGGTTTCAGGAGCGATTTTACAAGGCATTTCACGCAACGCATTGGCTGATCCCGGCATTCTCGGCATTAACGCCGGAGCGGGTCTGATGGTGATGCTGTTCGTATCCTTTTATCCGGTAACGTCAAATGCTCCAATATTTTTATTGCCGATCATGGCTTTGTTTGGCGCAGGCTTTGCTGCGCTGCTCATCTTTATGCTGTCCTATAAAAAGAATGAGGGCATCTCGCCTACGCGGCTTGTGCTGTCAGGTATCGGTGTTGCGGCGGGCATAAGCGCAGCAATGATTGTGCTGACGCTGCGGCTTGATCCTGAGAAATATCAGTTTGTCGCAACGTGGATGGCGGGCAGCATTTGGGGAACGAATTGGAAATTTGTTGTTGCCTTGCTGCCGTGGATCGTCATCTTGCTGCCGCTTGTATTTTACAAGGCGCGCGTGCTGAATGTGCTTAATCTTGGCGAGCAGACCTCAATCGGGCTCGGCACGCCAATCAAGAAGGAGCAGATTTGGCTGCTAGCCGCTGCTGTAGGCTTGGCTGGATCATCCGTATCAGTGAGCGGTGGCATCGGTTTTGTTGGACTAATTGCCCCGCATTTGGCAAGAAGGTTGGTCGGACCGAGACATGAGTTGATGCTTCCGACTTCCGCTTTGCTGGGCAGCTTGCTCGTGATTGCCGGCGATACGATTGGTCGTACCATTTTACAGCCGTCAGAAATTCCTGTCGGCATTGTCGTAGCCGTTATTGGCGCGCCGTACTTCTTATATTTATTAGCTCGTTCCCGAGCCTAATTCAAGTACATGAACTGCTTTTAATAAATGAAAACAGAGGTGTTGAGCGATGAGTGAAATATTTGAAGTGACGATCATTGGCGGCGGCCCAGCTGGCTTGTATTCCGCGTTTTATAGTGGCTTGCGAGAAATGAAAACAAAAATTATTGAGTTTCAGCCATTCCTTGGCGGCAAGGTTCACGTTTACCCTGAAAAAATGATTTGGGATGTAGGCGGTCTTACGCCAATGCCTGCCGAAAAGCTGATTGAGCAGCTTGTGCAGCAGGGCTTAACCTTTAAGCCGGAAGTTGTGCTGGGCGAGAAGGTAACCTCTATTCAAAAAAATGCAGACGGCATTTTTGTTATAGATACAGCATCAGGCCAGCAGCATTACTCGAAAACGGTCATTCTTGCTGTAGGCGGAGGCATACTGAAGCCGACCAAGCTGCAGCTTGAAGGAGCGGAAAAATTCGAGGTTTCCAATTTGCATTATACCGTAAAATCGCTGGCGCGCTTTAAAGGAAAAACCGTGCTTATATCGGGCGGCGGCAATGCCGCAATTGATTGGGCGAATGAGCTGGAGCCGATTGCGAAAAAGATATATTTGACCTACCGCAAGGATATGCTAAAGGGGCATGAAGCTGAAGTGTCCAGACTGATGAACAGCTCGGTGGAATGCCTGCTGAATACGACAATTGAGAAGCTGGTGGCGGCTGACAATCATGAAACGATTGAAAAGGTCGTGCTGAAAAGCATTGATGATCATACGACCCGTGAGCTTGAGGTCGATGAAGTTATCATTAATCATGGCTTTGAACGAGATAGCGATTTGCTGAAAAACAGCCCGCTCAATATTGAGCTCAAGGATGATTTCTATGTAAAAGGAACGCCAATGAGCGAAAGCTCGGTCGAAGGGCTATATGCTGCAGGCGATATTTTGCACCATGAAGGCAAGCTGCATTTGATTGCTGGCGCCTTCCAGGATGCGGCAAACGCGGTAAACAAAGCGAAGCAGTATATTTCGCCGGATGCGCATGCATGGGGAATGGTTTCCTCCCATAATGAGCTGTTTAAAGAGAAAAACAAAGAGCTGATTCATCAAATGATTTTGAACTCATAATCAAACATGAGGAGGGGAAATGGATGAGCCGATTATATACAGAAGGTTTAAGTATTGGGTACGTCGACCGCTTGATCGTGGAGGATTTGAACCTGTCCATACCGCAAGGGAAAATTACGGCGCTTGTTGGCGCCAACGGTTCTGGCAAGTCTACTATTCTGAAAACGATGGCGAGAATTATGAAGCCGCGCAACGGAACAGTGTTTTTGGATGGCAAGTCGATTCATAGCCAGTCGACGAAGGACATAGCCAAGGAGCTGGCTATCCTGCCGCAAAATCCTGTTGCGCCAGACGGCCTGACGGTGTTCGAGCTAATATCGTACGGGCGCTTTCCGCATCAGAAGGGCTTTGGCAGCTTGACTAAGGAAGATAAAAAATATATTGAATGGGCGCTTCAAGTAACAGGCATGATCGATTTTTATGATCGTCCTGTCGACCAGCTATCTGGCGGGCAGCGGCAGCGGGCATGGATCGCGATGGCGCTGGCCCAAGGGACCGATATGCTGTTTCTTGATGAGCCGACGACGTATCTGGATATGGCGCATCAGCTTGAGGTGCTGAAGCTGCTTGAGCATTTGAATGAGGAAGAGAAGCGGACGATTGTAATGGTCGTGCATGATTTGAATCATGCTACTCGCTTTGCTCAGCATATGGTAGCGATTAAAACAGGTCGTGTCGTGTGCGAAGGCTCTCCTGCTGAGGTCATGACAAGCGAGGTGCTGCGCGAAGTATTCGGAATCGAAGCAGACATCATCCCTGATCCGCGGACGGGAGTGCCGCTCTGCTTGCCGTATGAGCTTGCGGGCAAGGAAAGAAAGCCTGCCAAGCCGACAGCTAAAGCAGACGAAGCGATAGCCGCCGAGCAGGTTGAAGTAAAAGAGGAAGTGCTTGTGTAAGTAATAACATAGAAAAAAGCAGCAAAGACTGGGGCCATCGCAGGCCCTTTCTCTTTGCTGCTTTAAGCTGCTTAATGCTGCTCAATGCTTATGTTACCATATACAATTTAGTACGTGCTCTTATTGCAGCCAAGCATCTACCTTGTCAGCATTAGCCTCTACCCAAGCCTTTGCAGCATCCTCAGGAGAAGCTCCTTCAACAATTTGCATCATAACCTCTGCCATATCGTCTGGCGACCAGTTGAAGGCGTCGAGGAACGCATATGCTTCCGGCTGATCATCCTTTAGGCCAGTGCGCACGACAGTATGAATTTGCTCATCCTCACCGTAGATGCCTTTCGGGTCCTCCAAATATTTCAGATCCATGCTCGCAAATTTCCAATGCGGTGTCCAGCCCGTAACAATAATTGGCTCTTGCTTGCTGTACGCATCCTGAAGTGCTTTCGCCATAGCAGCGGAGGAGCTTTCCATCAAGGTCCAGCCGTTGTCCTGCAAGCCGTATTGCTCGAACACTTCTTCTGTTTTCATCATTAATCCGGCACCTGGCTCGATTCCGATAATCGTATTGTCTACCGTGCTGCCAACCTCAGCATTTAAATCCTCGATGCTGTTGATGTCCATATAAGCAGGTACGACCAAGCCCAGCTTAGTTCCGCTCAAGTTCGGACCCAAGTCCTCGAATTTACCTTCCAGCTCATTAACATAAGACTCATGCGTTGTAGGCAGCCAAGCGGCAACCATCGCGTCTGCGCTGCCATCGGCAATTCCTGTCCACATCGGGCCAGCGTCAACCTGCAGCATTTCAACCTTGTAGCCAAGCTTCGTTTCCAGTACTTCCTTCACTACATTCGTGCTGGCAATTTCTGAATCCCACGCAACATAAGCCAGCTTAATGCTTTTGTTTTTGTCGGAGGAGCCGCCGTTGCCGGCATTATCTGTATTACTGCCCCCGTTGCCATTATTGTTTGTACCGCAGCCTGCAAGTAGGACCAGTACAGCCAGAATCGCAGCAAATACCATCGTCTTGTTTTTCTTCAAATCAATCACTCCTGTTTTTCAAATTTATTTATTTGATGACTCATGGATCATAGCTTAACGGCCTTCTGCAGCTTTACCGTTGCGCATCGCGCGCTGCGTAAAGCGATCCAGAATAATAGCCAAAATTACGATCGCAATACCGGCTTCAAAGCCGATCCCTGTTTTAACCTGAGTTACAGCACGATAAACGGTAGCGCCAACCCCTTGTGCCCCTACCATCGAGGCGATTACGACCATCGACAGCGACAGCATAATCGTTTGGTTAATGCCGGCCATAATGGTTGGCATCGCAATCGGCAGCTGCAGCTTGAACAGCTTTTGCGACGGCGTTGAACCAAAGGCGTCTGCTGCTTCAACAAGCTCGGCTGGCACTTGGCGTATGCCGAGATTCGTAAGTCTGATCGTCGGCGGAATCGCAAATATAATAGATGAGATTACGCCAGGTACAACGCCCAGACTGAAGAATGTAATCGATGGCAGCAAATAGACAAAGGCTGGCATCGTCTGCATAAAGTCAAGCAGCGGTGTAATAATGCGCTGCATTCTGTTGCTGCGTGCACATAATATGCCAAGTGGAACACCGATCAAAATCGAAATAATAGCGGCTGTCAGAACGAGAGCAAGTGTCTGCATCGTTTGATCCCAATAGCCCAAATTTTCAATTAACAGCAAGCCAATCGCTGTAAATGCGGCAAGCCCCCATCTGCCGATAAGCCAGGCAAGCGCCGTGAAAACAATAATAATGATAAGAGATGGTGGGTAGCGGAGAACAGTCTCTAAACCGTCGACGATGCCGCGTATAATGAGGGTAATGAAATCGAATAAAGGCTCAAAGTTTTGATCCAGCCATTTTTCCAAAGCTTCAATCCAGGAGCCGAGCGGAATTTTAGGAAGATTCATGGTTGCCACCTCCGTCAGCTAACGAATTTCCTGCCAGAGCAGCCAATACAGCACCTTTAATGACGACACCCTTCAGTCGTCTATTGCTGTCAACTACAGCGACAGGCAGTCTGGAATTGCCCATTAGCTCGAATAGCTCGTTAAGCACCGTATCCGGGGCAATCTCAGGCACATCCTGCTGGATTAGCTCCTCCAGCTTTTGGCCTTCTTTAATGGCGTTAGATGCATCCTCAGCGCTTACTAGTCCGAGCAGCTGCATCGATTTATCGACAACGTACAAGCTGGATACGCCGCGCTCCCGCATAAATTGCAAGGCTACGCGAGGTCCTTTATCAATCGTAATCGTTTCTGCTTTTTCCATTACATGTGCTGCTGTCAGTACTTTGGATAAATCAACGTCCTCAACAAATCGCTCAACGTATTTGTTGGCTGGCTGCATCAGAATTTCTTCTGGCGTGCCAATTTGCACGATGCTGCCATCCTTCATCAGCGCGATTTGATCGCCTATTCGCAATGCTTCATCCAAATCATGCGTAATAAATACGATGGTTTTTTTCATTTTGCTTTGCAGTTCGAGCAATTCATCCTGCATATCCTTGCGAATCAGGGGATCAAGCGCGCTGAACGCTTCATCCATAAGCAGCACATCAGGATTGTTGGCCAAGCCGCGCGCCAAACCGACACGCTGCTGCATACCGCCGCTCAGCTGATCGGGCAAGCTGTTTTCCCAGCCTTTCAGACCCACCAGCTCGAGGGCTTGCATCGCCATTTCCTTTCTTTTGCTTTTCTCCATACCTTGCACCTCTAGTCCGTATTCCACATTGCGGAGTACGGTGCGGTGAGGGAACAAGGCGAATTTTTGAAATACCATGCCGACATTTTTTCGTCTAAATTGTCTTAGCTGCTCAACGGACATATTCATAATGTCCTGGCCTTTGAATAAAAGCTGACCTGAGCTCGGCTCGATCAGGCGGTTGAGTAGTCGAACCAGTGTCGATTTACCACTTCCTGACAGGCCCATAATGACGAAGATTTGTCCTTCTTCTATCGTAAAGCTGGCTTGATTAACGCCGACAGTCATTTTTGTTTCGGCCAAAATTTTATCTTTAGTCCAGCCTTGCTGCAGTAAAGACAACGCCTTTTTGGGCTCTGAGCCAAATATTTTGGTCAATTGTTTTGCTTCGATAATCGACATGCTGTATCCCCCTTTCATTGTGATGTACAGCAACTTGAACATTAATAAGATGTTCAAAAAGCTTGTTTTTTAGTAGCCTCCAAGCTTGCTGCTCATAATAGCGAACCTTTTGAACACGCACTATAAGTGTAGAAAAAAAATACAGATGGGGTCAAAGCGGCTGAGCCTTTGTGTAGTACGTACAGTTTTAACTTTACAAACTTTACGTACTGTATGCTCTGGATAACTCCCTTTTTCGCCCAGATCACATTCTTTACAGCTGCAAGTCGCTAATTTACAATGGTGTAAATGGTGTAGGGCGTGTCTGAGGACTCCGAGGACAGCCAATTTCGCCGAATTTCCGTTCCATGCAAGGCGCGTTTGAGAAGGCGTACTGGGCGTTGGCCTGCGCAAACGAAACGAAGCAGGGGGCGAAAAGGCGGTGAAAGGGGCCACTGAGCGGGTTTTAGACAGGTTCTAGCTAGCTCGCATCGCCATACGGCTTTCAGGGAGGCACATAATGAATGAACTAGATGTATTAACAGAAGAGCAGCGCTCGCAATTGCTGAATACGAGGAGACGCGTCATCGAATCGATCGGAAAAAACATGGATTTGTATGGCATCACACTCTCCATCGGTTATTTATATGGAAATATGTATTTTAACCGTGGGCCTGTAACCCTGGATGAAATGAGCCAGACGATGGGTATGAGCAAAACATCGATGAGTACGGGCATGAGAACACTTCATGATTTGAAAATGATAAACAAGGTTTGGGAGAAAGGCTCGCGCAAGGATTTATATGAGGTAGTCCCTGATTGGTATCAAAACTTCAGTGACTTTTTTTCGATCAAATGGAGAAAGGCAGTCGAGCAAAATATGAGTGCGCTCAAGCGCAGTCTGAAGGAAATCGAGGCAATGATGGTGCAGCATGAAGGCCATCCGCAGATGATGCAGCTGCTGCAAAGCGATAAGGAAAAAATAGAAGAAGCGCTCGCTTATTATAGATGGCTGGACCGCTTGATCGACACCTTTGAATCAGGGGAGATTTTCGAGTTTATACCGAAGGAGCAATAGCTTCTCAAGCCAATAAAAGAGCTCAAGGCATAATGGATGCATGTGCAATGCCCTTATGCCTTGAGCTCTTTTTTGTAAGCAGCACACTACATGCGGCTTGTTTGCTGAATCGTCTGCCATAGCTGCTGCAGCTGCTCCAGCTTGACAAGCATATCAACGGCCAACTGCTCGCAGGCTTCATGCTGCTGTAGCACGCCGCTTTGCAGCTCTTGCAGCAGAGCATCTGCTTGCTGCAACGCTTGCTCTAGACCAGCAGCATACTGGTCCTTGTCCAGTGGTAAAGTATTTCTACTGCGATCTGCTGTATGGCTGTCTGCGGTGGAGTGATTTTCTGCGCTGCCGCCAGTCGAGCTGCTCGCTGCCAAGCTGCTGTCTGGCGCGCTGCCGCCTGTTGAACTGCTCGCTGCCAAGCTGCTGTCTGCCGCGCTGCCACCTGCCAAGCTGCTTTCGGGCTGGATCGCTCCAAGGTCTGCAGTACCGGACTGCAGTGCAGCGGCTTGTCCTTCGGCTTTCCGCTCTTCTTCCTGCCGTGCTCTTTCATTCTGCTCCTTTTCCCTTGCCAGCTTTTCCTTGCGATTTTGTTCGTAGACAGACCATGTTTCAATCAAGCTGCTGCCGTTTTTCATGAGTAGCTTTTGTTTTGTTGCATCTGAAATCGAGCTGTCCTTGAACAGCTTGGCGATTTTTTTCACATCGCTCACCGGCAGCTCATCACGTGCCGCTGTTAGAGCGAGCGTATCGCGAAATTCAAGCGGCAAATCCTTCAACGGCATAAGCTGATCCTCCGTCAGACAGTCCTTGCGAATTTGCGTGCCGCTTACAATAAGCTTTTTTACGGCGCTGCTGAATTTCAACAGCTCCAGCTTGTTTTTTATGTAGCTTTCCGGTTTGCCAAGCTTGCTGGAAAGCAGCTTGCTCGAGCTGCGAAAACGATCATCATTCATCAGCTTGTGGAAAGCCTCTGCTTCTTCAATCGGTGAAAAATCCTCGCGTGTCAAATTTTCTGCAATTTGCTCCAAATAAATGTCCATTTCATCCGATGCAGTAGATACAATGCAAGGAATAGCTTCGAGTCCAACCATCATAGAAGCTTTATAGCGGCGATTGCCATAAATGATTTTGTAGCGGCCATTATCCATCGCCCGAACTTTAATCGGCGAAAGCAGGCCAATTTCGCGAATGCTGTTCGCAAGCTCCTCGAGCGCCTCTTCATTAAACTGATATCTTGGCTGCTCCTTATCCTCATCGATTAGCGACAGCTTGATTGACGTTATTTCCATTGCGAAACTCCCTTCTGAACATTAGGACGTGCCTGAAAACCTGTTCTTGGACGTTCTCAGACGCGACTTGGACGTTCTTCGACACGCCCTGGCTGCTTCTATTGTACCATGATGCTTCAAGCTTGAGACCATACGCTATCGCTACTTGCACAGAGCGGCATATTTTGATAGCGTGTAGAATGGAACATGCTTCCGCTGCAACTTTTTGTCGCAAAGAAGTGATACTAGCTATGAAAGCTTTTAGGAGGAATACATAATGGCGTTGGAGATTGAACGAAAGTATTTATTGGAAGTTCCGTATCAGCAATTGGTTGATCAAGGCATCATAGCTGTGCAATCCGAGCAAAGGATTGAGCAAACCTATATTGCGCTGGATGAGGATCAGGAGCTGCGCGTGCGGCGGATCAAGGATCTTGCAACGGGTGCTTATGAATATACGCATACATTTAAAAATGGAGTGGGGCTTGCTCGCGAAGAAGTAGAGTACAGCATCACTCAGGTCATTTATGAGCAGCTCATCGCTGCCTGCGGCTATGTACCGCTAACGAAAAACCGCATTACCGCAACCTGGAATAATACGACTGTGGAAATAGATGTGTATGACCAGGTTAATTTTATCGTAGTTGAGGTTGAGTTTGCATCGATGGAGGAAGCAGATTCATTTGCCCCGCCAAGCTGGTTTGGAGAAGAAATCAGCTTTAACAAAACGTACAGCAACAAGTCGGTATGGAGACAGCTGCAACAGTCATCGCAGCAATAGCGCTTAGCGCTGCACATAGCCCAACAATACCGAGATGAAGGAGAGAAACGTTATGGTTTCGTTTGGAATGATTGGAACGAATTTTATTAGTGATCGTTTTATTGCCGCAGGCTCGATGCTGACTAATTTCAAGGTGAGTGCGATTTGCTCCCGAGCGATGGAGACGGCGCAGGCCTTTGCTGCCAAGCATCATATTCCGCATTGCTTTACCGACGTTGAGGAAATGCTGGACAGCGGCTTGATCGGGGCGCTTTACATCGCATCGCCGACAAATTTGCATGCGTATTATGCCAAGCTGGCATTAAGCAAAGGCATACATGTGCTGTGTGAGAAGCCGGCAACCTCGAATGCAAGAGAGCTTAAGGAGCTGCTTGAGCTGGCTCGCGCTAAAGGCGTGCTGTTTATGGAAGCGATGAAATCAACCACGCTGCCGGCCTTCAGGCAAGCCGTCGAGCAGCTTGATAAGCTGGGTACGATACGCCGCTATTTTGCGAGCTTTTGTCAATACTCCTCGCGCTACGATGCCTATAAGCAAGGGACGGTGCTGAACGCCTTTAAGCCCGAATTTTCCAATGGCGCATTAATGGATATTGGCGTCTACTGCATCTATCCGGCGGTTATGCTGTTTGGCAGGCCGCGCGCGATCCATGCCTCGGCAGTGATGCTCGAGTCCGGCGTTGATGGACAAGGCAGCATTATTATGCAATATGACGGCCTGGATGCCGTTATTCAATACTCGAAAATTAGCAACTCATATTTGCCGCTGGAAATTCAAGGCGAGGAAGGCTCATTTCTGCTTAACCGGGTTAGCGATCCGAATGAACTGATCTGGAAAACGCGAACGGGTGAGGTCAATGACCTGTCGCTGCCGACCGTTACTCATGATATGTACTACGAGATCCAGCATTTTATAGCGTTGATCGAAGAAAACAAGAAGGAATCGCCGATAAACAGCCACGCCAACTCGCTGGCAACGATGGAAATAATGGACGAGGTAAGAAAGCAGATCGGGCTCGTATTCCCTGCTGACCATACTTAAACAAAAAGGCTGAGCTGTAAGCCGCTTTGCAAGGTAAAAGTGAGGGTTTAAGAATCTGGATAACGTTAAATGATCCATTTGCAGGCGATGGACATTCTTACGAACATGCATAACCTTAAGTACGGAAAGCTGCCTCAAATACGGGGAAAACCGCCTAATAAGACGCTGTATATTCCTTAGCCTGAGCAAGGCTTCATTGGTCGCACATAACGTTATCCAGCTTCTTTAGCGACTAGCCATCCCCTTTGCCTGCCTTTTACCACTGCGAAAAGCCGTCGGCGAAAATCTCTGCCATCTGGTTTCTAACCTCTACACCCGCGCGATCTGCCCGAACAACCTCAAATGTGCCTGAATGCTTCACAACGCTTCACCTTCCTTTTCAAATATTAAGGTCAAGAGCGATCTCGACGGCATCGAAAATTTCTCCTCCAGCATCACCTTCACGGAACTTGCCTTGCCGCTGCCCTTTGGCGATAAGCTCAGCAGTCGTTTGCAGTAGATCGCTATTGATCTGTTTGAGAACTGCTTGCTGACCCTTCGTGACCGTAGAGAAGAAGGATTGCGTCATCAACAGTAAGAGGTGTGCCAAGTCATCGCTGGAAGAAAGATCGAGATACACCTCGTCCGCAAACCGTGTCAATTCCTCGAATAGCTGATCCATTGTTTTGTAATGGCGGTACAGCAGACCGATGCTAATGCCAGCCTGATCGGCAATATGCTGCACATTGGTGGAACCGTATCCTTGCCGAACGAACATTAAAGCCTGATGCAATCCAAAATAAAAATGGAGCACCAGGCTTTAAAAGTGACTGAATCAATGCTAAATGCGATAAAAGGCGAACGGCTCGCCATGCTTGAAGGGAGCGCTTATTTCATCAAGTCGCTGCAGCACGCTGGCATCAAGCTCCAGCTCCAGCGCTTGTAAATTATCCAGCAGCTGCTCTGGCTTAGTCGCGCCGACAATGACGCTGCCTACGACAGGCTGATGCAGCAGCCAGGCGATCGACAGCACATTTGGAGATGTGCCGAGCTCCTGGGCAAGCTGCGCGACCTGCTTGCTAAGCACTAGCGTGTGCTCCGAGAAAAAGCGATTGAAGCCTGGATCAGTTTCCGCTCTCGAGCCTTGCGGAATGCCTTGCACATACTTGCCTGTCAAAATGCCGCCGGCAAGTGGGAAGTATGGGATAATCCCGATGCCTTGATCGAGACAAAGCGGAATCAGCTCGCGCTCCGGCGTGCGGTCGGCCAAGGAGTAGCTTGTCTGATGCGAAATATACGCGCTAATGCCAAGCTGTCTGCTGATGCCCAGCGCCTTCATCAGCTCCCATGCGTAGTAATTGGAGCAGCCGATATATCTGACCTTGCCCGAGCTGATCATATGCTCCAGGCAGCGCAGCGTCTCCTCAAGCGGTGTGTGCGGGTCGAAGGTGTGAATTTGATACAGGTCAACATGATCGGTTTGCAGCCTGCGCAGGCTCGCTTCAAGCTGCGTCATAAGATGGCGCGCTGATGAGCCGCGATCGTAAACGCCAGATCCTGCTGGCAAGCCCGCTTTCGTGGTTAGCACGACCTGCTCTCTTTTACCCTTTAGCGCTTCTCCGATTATCGTCTCCGATTGTGTGCCAGCGTAAATATTCGCTGTATCAATAAAGGTAATGCCTCGCTCAATTGCTTGCTCAATGATAGAAATCGACGTCTGGCGGTCAGCCCGCTTGCCAAAGGCATTTGTGCCAAGGCCGATAGCGGACAGCTTCAAGCCGCTTTTTCCCAAATTGCGATAGTGCATATGCTTTCCTCCGATCTGCTGCTTACCGCAGCTTTATCAATTTATGGATTCTATACACGCTATTATGGCACTTCCTCATAAGCTTGAAAAGCGCAAAGCAAAAAAGGTATAATTTCTAAATTAATAGTCGACAAGGAGGATCAAGCAAATGTTATTTGTTAGCAATGAGCAGCATCACGATCCAGCCGTTAATCTCGCGCTTGAGGAATATATTTTTAGACAGCTTCCAGAAAACAACTATCTTCTTTTTTACATTAATGAACCCTCGATTATTATCGGTAAAAACCAAAATACAGTCGAGGAAATCAACGCCGATTACGTCAAGCAGCATGGCATCCATATCGTTCGCCGCATGAGTGGAGGCGGTGCAGTCTATCATGATTTGGGCAATTTGAATTTCAGCTTTATTATGAAGGATGACGGATCTTCATTTCATAACTTCAAAAAGTTTACCGAGCCTGTTGTCGCAGCACTGCGCGAGCTTGGTGTAGAGGCTGAGCTGAGCGGACGCAATGATATACAAGTGGGCGAACGCAAAATTTCCGGCAACGCACAGTTTCACTCGCGTGGAAAAATTATTAGCCACGGCACGCTGCTCTTCAACTCGGAAATGGAAAATGTGGCTAGCGCGTTAAAAGTGAATGCCGAGAAATATGTCTCGAAATCAACGAAGTCGGTGCGCAGCCGTGTAGCCAACATATCCGAATTTTTACGGGAACCGCTTACGATCGAGCAGTTCCGCTTGAAAATATTGCATTCTATTTTTGCCGGGCATGATGAAGTGCCTAGCTACAAGCTGACTGAAGAGGACTGGAAGAAGGTCTATCAGCTGGCGGACGAGCGTTATCGCAGCTGGGAATGGAACTACGGTCGTTCGCCGCAGTTTAATATGCAGCAGCGCAAGCGCATTGAAGGAGCAGGAACGTTTGATGTGCGCTTGAACGTTGAGGATGGCGTAATAAAGGATGCAGCTATTTATGGCGATTTCTTTGGACGTGGAGATCGCAACGAAGTCGCTGAGCAGCTTGTCGGCGTTCGTTATGATGAGCAAGCGCTGCGAGCGGTTTCTGAGCAGCTTGATCTTCCATATTACTTCGGGCCTATTACGCTGGACGATTGGATGGGGCTGTTGCTCTAACCCGTTTGACCGATTATATAAAGCGATAAATTGCCAAGCCTGTCTTTCCATGTGAAGGACAGGCTTCTTTATATGCAAAATGCTCGATTTAACCGAGCGTGCCAGTGAAGCTTCACGTACAAGCAGCAGGGTGTTTCATGAAAATAAAGTATTGAAGATGAAACTAACGGGAGACGTTAGTTCAACCAATACAGGGAGCAGGTCGCCGCGGCGACTTGCTCCCTTGAAAAAACAGACTGATTAGTTCAAGTGTAACTATCCATCATGAAAACCGGTATGCGGTTATTATTTCACTTATTGAGCGCTCTGCAGGTGCCCTTCCAGACGATCCCAAGTTTCCGTGATGCCTTGCTCCATGCCCATATCCAACACCTGTTGCAGTGCTTCGGCGGATGCGTAAGTCGCTTGGTTGATTAGCTTTGTTTTGCCTTCGAATTCCACGAACTGTAGGATGACATTCGTTGAAGGCATATCTGCCGAAACATTGCCTTCGCTATCGGAGAAGTAATCGGTGTATTCGATCTGCTCGTTCGTTGTGATTGCCTTGTAGATAGCTTTACCCCAAGACTCCATGCCGTAGAAATCGCCTTGCGCCTTGTCTTCGCACTTCATGCAGTAATGCCAGATGCCGCCCGGGCGGAAGTCGACGTTGCATACTGGAATGGACCAGCCGCTTGGCCCCCACCATTGCTTCAGATGCTCGGCTTCGGAGAATGCTTGGAATACAAGCTCGCGAGGAGCGTTAAAAACGCGCTCCAGAGTCAATACGTTTCCTTCAACTTTGCTCAACATTTGATTTGTCATTGTTTGTTCCTCCTCGAATTTTGGGTTCTTATTCTTTTGGCTTCACTTGCAGTTGCTGCAAATATCGCTCTAAGTTGTCGTAACGCTCGTTCCAGATCCGCCGGTAACGCTCCAACCATTCATCAAGTTCTTTCAAAGGCTCAATTCGAAGCTTGTAGTTCCGCCGATTTGCTTCCGCTTCGACTTCCACCAGGCCGGCTTCCAATAGGACGCGCAAATGTTTGGACGCTTGAGGCTGCCTTAGTTGCAGACTTTTCGCGATCTCGCCCACGGATAGGGGGCCTCCCGCCAGTAAATCCACGATGCGTAATCGGTTGGGCTCTGCCAGAGCGCTAAATGTCGTTGTGTTATTCGTCATTCGGTGCCATCACCTCGTTTTAGCAGTGCCTCTTGCTTACATTTACAATATACCTCAACAGGAATATTCCTGTCAAGGAATATTATAAGCTTAAGTCTAATAACTTGCGCTGCTGTAAGCAAAGAGCGTGCATTTACGAAGAAGCTGCATTGCAGATTTAATCAGTGCTATAATAGAGAGGTCAGCTGTTGATCATACTAAAACGTGGTAATGATCTGATTTTAAAGGAGATGTACATATGACAATGGATTGGAAAGCGCAGTTGCAGAAGTATGCGAAGCTTATTGTTCAGGTTGGCGTTAATGTGCAGCCGGGACAGCCGGTATTTGTAACGGGGGCAGTGGATCAGGCGGAGCTTGTTCGTTTGATTGCTGAAGAAGCCTATGAGGCGGGAGCAAGCAATGTTCACGTCGACTGGATTGACGATAAATTGTCCCGCTTAAAGTATACAAAGGCGGCAGAGGAAATTTTCAGCTACTTTCCTGACTGGGAGGCTGACAAACGTAAGGAGTTTGTAGACAACAACGCAGCATTCGTTTCGCTTGTGTCGTCGAGCCCTGATTTGCTGAAAGGAATTGATTCAAACCGCATTTCAGCTTTCCAAAAAGCGTCAGGCACGAAGCTTGTTGAATTTAGACGTGCCATTCAATCTGATAAAGTAAGCTGGACCGTTGTAGCGGCAGCAGGAGCTGAATGGGCGAAAAAGGTGTTCCCGCAAGCTTCCGAGGAGGAAGCCGTTGCGTTGCTGTGGGATGCAATTTTCAAGGCTGTTCGTCTGGACACGCCAGACCCGATCGCAGCTTGGCAGCAGCACAACGTTAATTTGCACGAAAAGGCAGTGGCGCTCAACAACTATCGCTTCAAAAAGCTGCATTATCGCGCGCCAGGCACGGACCTGACGATTGAGCTTGATGACAAGCATGTATGGGTATCGGCTGGCAGTGAAAATGCGCAGGGACATATCTTTATGGCGAACATGCCGACAGAGGAAGTATTTACTGTCCCTTACCGTGACGGTACCAACGGCTATGTATCGAGCACCAAGCCGCTTAGCTATGGCGGAAATGTAATCGATGAGTTCAAAATTACATTTGAAAATGGGCGCATAGTAGCCTATGAAGCAAAGCAAGGCGAGGAATTTTTGGCGAAGCTGATCGAAATTGATGAAGGCTCGCATTATTTGGGCGAAGTGGCGCTCGTGCCGCATCGCTCGCCGATTTCACAGTCGGGCATACTGTTCTTCAACACGCTGTTTGACGAAAATGCGTCCAACCATTTGGCAATTGGCAGCGGCTATGCCTTCAACATTGAAGGCGGCAAGCAAATGTCGCCAGAGGAGCTGGCAGCCCATGGCGTCAACGAAAGCATTACGCATAATGACTTTATGATTGGCTCAGCAGAAATGGACATTGACGGGATTCAAGCGGATGGGGGGGTTGTCCCCGTATTCCGCAAAGGTGAATGGGCATTTTAGCGGAAGTCCAAAAAGCTGGACTTTGATGACGATGTTGTTCGTTGTAGCTTAGTCGGCGGCGAATATGTCACGCTACCGAAAGCTGCGGTGCTCACGTAGCAATTGGCCTACGCTGCGCTCCTCGCTTTCTAGTATCGTGCCATATTCTTGGTCCTGAAAGCCCAGCTTTTTGAACGCTTATTGGAGAGGTAGTTCAAAAAGCTGGACTTTGATGACGATGTTGTTCGTTGTAGCTTAGTCGGCGGCGAATCTTGGACGCTAGCGAAAATTCCGGTGCTCACGTAGTAAGTGCCTACGCTGCGCTCCTCATTTTCTACTAGCGTCCAAGCTTCTTGGTCCTGAAAGCCCAGCTTTTTGAACGCTTATTGGAGAGGTAGTTCAAAAAGCTGGACTTTGATGACGATGTAATTGCGTTGTAGCTTAGTCGGCGGCGAAGCTTGGACGCTAGCGAAAGCTGCGGTGCTCACGTAGCTTTTTGCCTACGCTGCGCTCCTCGCTTTCTACTAGCGTCCAAGCTTCTTGGTCCTGAAAGCCCAGCTTTTTGAACGCTTATTGGAGAGGTAGTTCAAAAAGCTGGACTTTGATGACGCGGTTTTGCGTTGTAGCTTAGTCGGCGGCGAATCTTGGACGCTAGCGAAAGCTGCGGTGTTCACGTAGTAAGTGCCTACGCTGCGCTCCTCGCTTTCTACTAGCGCCCAGGCTTCTTGTTTTCTTTTTGAAGACGACATGACATTTGTCATGTCGTCTTCCTTACGTTTATGACTTACAACTGGATGAGAAAGCAGTTACAATTATATTATTAACAGGAACGATTACATCTTTGTAGCTGCTTAAGCTTTGGCTGCTGCAAACTAAAGGAGAGGGAGCTTATGCAAGACCCTAGGCAGCTGCAGCTTCGCAAAAGCGTGCAGAAATTTGAGAAAACAACGAAGTCCATTAGTATTGGACAATTATGCAATACACTAATTCCGCTTGTTGCTTTATGGGCTGCTGCTTATTTCAGCTTGTCAATCTCGTATTGGTTGGCATTACCATTAGCAATTGTTAGCGGATTTTTCATTATTCGCACCTTTATCATTTTTCATGATTGCTGTCACGGATCGTTTTTTAGCAGCAAGCGTGCCAATGATATTGTAGGTATTATAACCGGAACTATTACCCATGTTCCTTATCTGCAGTGGAAAAACTCGCATGCGATTCACCACGCAACGAGCAGCAATCTTGACAAGCGCGGCGTAGGCGATTTATGGATTATGACGGTAGCGGAGTATGAGGAAGCATCCAAATTCCAGCGTTTACGCTATCGCTTGTACCGCAATCCGTTTGTGATGTTTGTACTTGGCCCGTTTTATGTGTTTTTAATTCAATACCGCTTTAATCGCAAGGGAGCAAAACGCAAGGAGCGTCTTAACACGTATTTGATGAATGTGTTAATTGTAGCGATGTATGGGATTCTGCTTCTGCTTGTCGGCTGGAAGGCTCTGCTGCTGATTCAATTGCCAGCCTTCTATATTTCAGGGGCACTTGGCATATGGTTGTTTTACGTACAGCATCAGTTTGAAGATTCCTACTTTGAGCATAATGAAGAATGGAGCTATGTGCATGCTGCAGTAGAAGGCAGCTCCTTCTATCGCTTGCCTAAGCTGCTGCAATGGCTGACTGGCAATATCGGCTACCACCATGTGCATCATTTGAGCCCTAAAGTACCGAACTATTACTTGCAGGACGCGCATGAGGAGACTCCTCCACTGCATAAAGCCACAACCATTGGCTTGAAGGAAAGCTTGCTATCATTGAAAGTAGCACTTTGGGATGAGCAGACAAAACGCTTTGTCAGCTTTCGCGAAGGCAGACTTCTAGCTGCAAAACAAACACTAGCGATCGATAAAGCAAGCTGAAAAGCATTAGATTAAAATAGCTGCATAGCAATAAACAAGGGGAATCTCAAGGTCATCAGATGACCGACGAGAAACCCCTTGCTTTGTAGCTAAGCAAAAACAGCTTAATACGGACGAAGCAGCTTATCTATGATACACTAAAAACAACAACTTAAACTTCAAAGGGCGGGCTTTCAGGACCAAGAAGATGGCACGATACTAGAGGGCGAGGAGCGCAGCGTAGATAGACCTACGTGAGCACCGGAGCCCTCGGTAGCGTGACATATTCGCCGCCGACTAAGCTATGTAGCAAATCATCGTCATCAAAGTCCGGCTTTTTAAATTTCCAATAATGAGGTTTAAAAAGCCGGGCTTTCAGGACCAAGAAGATGGCACGATACTAGAGGGCGAGGAGCGCAGCGTAGATAGACCTACGTGAGCACCGGAGCCCTCGGTAGCGTGACATATTCGCCGCCGACTAAGCTACGTAGCAAATCATCGTCATCAAAGTCCGTCTTTTTAAACTACCTCTAGGGGGGCTTGTATGGATAAATGGTACCAAACCTTCCACAAAGGCACAGGCCTGTCGCCGTATATTTGGCTGGTCTTTTGCATATTGCCGTTTTACTTCATATTCGGCCTGTCATCGACGATGCAGGTTGTAACAGGGACGATTCTGATCATAGCGTTCTTCATCTTTTACGTGCTGGCCTTTTTGTCGAAGGGTTGGCCGGTATATGTATGGACAAGTATGCAAATTGTAATTTCAATGGTTATGACCCTTGTTTTCAGCTATGTGTACTTTTCCATCTTTCTTGCATTTTTTATTGGCAATATTAAAAATAAAGCGGGATTTTATACGCTGTACATTATTCATTTGGCCACCACCTTTATAACGGTCAACTACGGTCTGGCTACACAGAGACAAATCTTTTTCACGCAGTTTCCGTTTATCTTAATCTGTCTAGTTGTAGTTATTCTGTTGCCTTTCAATACTTACAATCAGAAGAAGCAGGATCAGCTTGAAGATGAGCTTGAGCATGCCAATAAGCGGATTTCTGAGCTGGTGAAGCTGGAGGAGCGGCAGCGAATTTCGCGTGATTTGCATGATACGGTCGGGCAGAAGCTAAGCTTGATCGGGCTTAAAAGCGATTTGGCAGGCAGGCTGCTGCATAAGGATTTGGATAAAGCAGAAAGAGAGCTTAAGGACATTAGGCAGACGGCTCGCATTGCTTTAAAGGAAGTGCGTGAATTGGTTACAAAAATGCGCGGCACAAGCCTAGAGGATGAGGTCAACAATGTTCGGCAAATGCTGTCTGCTGCTCAAATTGATTTGGTGCTGGAAGGCGATCCGCGTCTGCAATCTACTGCGCTGCTGGCTGAAAATGTGCTTTGCATGTGCATGAAGGAAGCCGTAACGAATGTAGTGAAGCATAGTGAAGCTACGCGCTGTCGCATTGCGATTGAGGTTACCGCCGATGAGGTGCATTTGACGGTCGAGGATAACGGTATTGGTTTAGGCGACAAGCAGGATAGAAAAAGCGGCAACGGGCTGCGAGGTATGAAAGAGCGCTTGGAATTTGTTAATGGAACACTCATGATTTCTGGCGACAACGGTACAAGCTTGCATATAGCAGTACCAAATGCAGTTCGCCAGCCTATGAAGGAGTCGATAACATGATAAATATTGTTATTGCAGAGGATCAACGCATGCTGCTGGGGGCGCTGGCCTCGCTTATTGATCTCGAGGATGATATGCAGGTTGTTGGCAAAGCCTCTAATGGTGAAGAAGCTTTGCAGCTTGTTGAGCAGTTGAAGCCTGATGTGTGTATTATGGATATTGAAATGCCGATCAAGAGCGGGCTGGAAGCAGCCGAGGAACTGAAGGGCAGCGACTGCAAAGTGATCATTTTAACGACCTTTGCCAGAGCTGGCTATTTTGAGCGGGCGATGAAAGCAGGAGTATTCGGCTATCTGCTGAAGGATAGCCCTTCTGAGGAACTGGCAACATCAATTCGCAGCGTCATGGAAGGCAAGCGCATCTACGATGCCGAGCTGATGGACGAAGCCTACAGTGGTGGGGACAATCCGCTTACCGAGCGTGAGCAGGAGGTGCTAGGGCTAGTTGCTGACGGGAAAAACACGAAGGAAATCGCCAGCGAGCTGTTTTTGTCCACGGGTACAGTACGAAACTATATCTCAACGATATTGGAAAAGCTCGGAGTGAGTAATAGGATTGAGGCAATAACGCGTTTCAAAGAAAAAGGCTGGTTCAAATGAGAGAGAGGTAGTTTAAAAACTGGACTTTGATGACGATGATATTGCGTTGTAGTGTATTCGACGTCGAATCTTGAACGCTAGCGAAAACTGCGGTGCTCACGTAGCTTTCTGCCTACGCTGCGCTCCTCATTTTCTACTAGCGTCCAAGCTTCTTGGTCCTGAAAGCCCAGTTTTTAAACCTCTATTTGAAAAGTAGTTTAAAAAGTCCGACTTTGATGACGATGATATTGCATTGTAGTATATTCGACGTCGAAGATGTCACGCTACCGAAGGCTGCGGTGCTCACGTAGCCCTGCTCTACGCTGCGCTCCTCGCCTTCTAGTATCGTGCCATCTTCTTGGTCCTGAAAGCCGAGCTTTTTAAACCTCTATTTGAAAAGTAGTTTAAAAAGCCCGACTTTGATGACGATGCTGTGCGTTGTAGCTTAGTCGACGGCGAATATGTCACGCTACCGAAGGCTGCGGTGCTCACGTAGCTTTTTGCCTACGCTGCGCTCCTCGCCTTCTAGTAACGTGCCATCTTCTTGGTCCTGAAAGCCCAGTTTTTAAACCTCCATTTGAAGTGGAAGTTTAACAAGCACGACTTTGATGACGATGTTATTTCGTTGTAGCGGATTCGACGGCGAAGCTTGAACGCTAGCGAAGGCTTATGCTTACGAAGTATGTTTTCTGCGAAAACATTTGAGGTGCTCACGTGGCTTGTGCCTACGCTGCGCTCCTCATTTTCTACTAGCGTCCAAGCTTTTTGCTTCCTGGAAGCCTAACAAGCTACAGCGGAGGAGCAAAGCATCCGAAAAACGAAGTGAGTCGCCTTTAACATCGTAATGTAACCATTAAAATTCAAATAAGAACATTACGATTTAAAAAGCGACTGGAGGATGCTTAGCTCCGGAGCGCTGAAAGAACTTTGGGGTTTATTCAACATCGAAGTTTAACAGTCAAGAAAAAAGACACCAGCGGAGGAGCAAAGCATCCGAAAAACGAAGTATGTCGCCTTTAACATCGTAATGCAACCTATAAAAATTTAAAACAGGAGCATTACGATTTAAAAAGCGACTGTAGGATGCATTGCTCCGGAGCGCTGACTGGAGGATGCTTAGCTCCGTAACGCTGTTTACCAGTTGTTGCCTTCGAGGCGAATTATGTTAAAGTTCGGGCTGCCTTGCTCGCCGTAGATTGGTGCGACGCCTGGTTGATGGATTTTCACATTTTTAAAGCTTGCTTCACCTCTAGCCGGCCCTTGGCCTTGCTCGGCTCTTACGACGAGCTTGATGCCGTAGCGGCCAGGGTTATTAATGTTTACATTTTCGACGCGTACATTTTCCATTGCCAAATTTTCTGGTGATTTTGTCTGGAACATTAAGCCGAAGTAGACCGGATTGTTAATATCGATATTTTTGACGACGATGTTTTTGAAGGTGCGGTCGCCGCCATGAAACCAGATTGCTCCAAAGTTTTGATACTCATTGATTTTGTCATCCGCGCCTACACTGGTCCAGAAATCCCCGCCTGTTCGATCGAGCGTCGCGCCGTCAATGACGGTGTCTTGATCGCCAAAGCCCAACGTATTGTAGCCAAAGCTTAAGCTGCTAATCGTAATGCCCGGGTAGGTTAATGTGTCCGCCGCATACAGATTTTGAAATAGATTGCCAGAGCCGCCGTAAACAGCGAAGGCTGCTGCGCGTCTGACGCAGGTTGCGGTCAAGTTGATGTACTGATTGCCGACATTGTAGCTGCCGCCTGAGTCGATCGCGCTGAACAAGGCGAAGGCGTCATCGCCGGCCCCGCGCGAGTAGTTGTTGTCGATCACGTTGTAGGAGGAGCCGTTTGTCATATTAATGCCATCGGCGAACGTATTTTTGATTCGATTGTCTTTAAAGGTGTTGTAGGAGGAATTGACACCCCAATATAAGCAAATGAAATGCTCCACCCACAGATTTTGCACAGTCACGTTTTGCATGCCGTTGCCATCGATAAATTTGCCTGGCCCATCGATGCGGTACACATAGTTGCCCCAAGCGGATAAATCCTTAATGGTTGAGCCGTTAGCAGAGGAACCAATGTTAAAGCCAACATCCGTATTGGTCTGATTCTGCGGTGCAACCAGCTTCGTATGCCATGGACCGGCGCCGATTATTTCTGTAGCCCGGCCATACAAATAAATTTTGTTGCTAATTTCCCACTCGCCCGCCGGGATGAAAATGCCTTTCTTCGTACTATCCTGTCTAAATTCATTCAGTGCCTGCTCAATTGATTTCGTAGCTGAAACCTCGACATATTTTGCCGGATCGGGATTTTGCGCGGCTGGCGCAACATGCTCGGTTTCCAGCATATCTACGTAGATCCACGGCACATCGCCTGCGTCCTTCTGAATTTTAATTTTTGTGCCGGCAGGGTACACCTGATCGAGCAGCAGCTGAGCATCCTCATACAGCCAGTAAGCTGTCAGGCCAGGCCCCGGATCATTATTGTAGCCAAGCTGTCCCAGCGTGCTAGGCGTGGCGTATACATAGGCGTATTTGGAGCTGACATTGAAGCTGCCTTTGTCAACGCCGTCTACATAAAGGCTGATTGTTCCTGATGTGTTTTCAGCTACCGCATGGCGCAAAACGAAGGCATTTGCCGGAGCAGTTAGTGTAAACTCCACATATTCTCCCTGCGCATCAAGATATACAGCTGAGCGTCCTGAAGCCTCCCCTGCAAAATCTCCAGGCTTGAAGTTAGGCGCCAGGATGGTTCCGTTGGTCGTATTGGAGCTTGCCTCGGCTTCAAGCACAGTAAACGGCATATTAGCGCCGCGTCCGGCGTAAAGACTGGTGCTGCTCGTATTGTTGGCCTGCTTAAGCTCGGCTTCGTTGCTGTCGATTGAAACGGTTGTTGTAACAGTGTAGCTGCCATCAACTGCTGTCCAGCTGCCAATATTGACGGTTGCCGTTGCACCAGCAGCAAGCACGCCCTGATAGGAGCCGCTCCAGGCTTGAACAACTGCACCGCTGCTGTCTTTCAATGAAACGCTCAGCTGATGCGGACCAGCTCCAGAGGCGATGTTGCCTTGATTTTTTATATGAACGATGAAGGAAACCTGATCTCCATTGCTTGGGCTACCAGGGTTCCAGGCAGCAGTCGCAACCAAATCAGAGCTTGCAATTGGATTGACGGTAAGCGGCGAGCTGCTCGTAAAGCTGTTGTTGCTTTTATTTTGCTCGTTAACAAGCTTGCTTTCATCAACGATCGCGCTAATCGTGTAGCTGCCAGCATGTCTGCTGCCAATGTTTAGCGACACTACTTGCGATGACTGGGCAGACAAAGCGCCAACTGGAGCGCTGCCAAGCAAGGAATTGTCCGCATAGAAGCTGACTTCAGTAGCGGGCGAGCCAAGACTGCCGATATTTTCCACTGTCGTGTGCAGGACGATATCGCTTGTTTCCGTTGGTGAAGCT
Source organism: Paenibacillus montaniterrae (assembly GCF_018403185.1). Lineage (GTDB taxonomy): Bacteria > Bacillota > Bacilli > Paenibacillales > Paenibacillaceae > Pristimantibacillus > Pristimantibacillus montaniterrae. The sequence continues at coordinate 77,543 of NZ_BOSE01000007.1, read as the reverse complement.
GGCGTCCATGTCACAGTGCTTATGATCAGATCCGGGTTTGGCGCTGGCGTCCCGTATATTTCCAGCTCGGCAACCTGCCCGGCTGGCGCACCAGTGTTGCTAAGCATATTTAATCGCAGCTGCTTCACGGTAGCTGATACAGGAATCGTGATAGTATTTCCTGTGTCCGGGTTAAACGAATAAGGCTGAGCGGCTGCAAGGCTGCTGAATGCTGTATTGTTGCTGCTGCCCAGCACTTCGATTGTTTGTGTGCGAGCTCCCCATGCTTGAGCAGGATTCAGCTTCACAACAACCGAACTAATAATATATTCCGCCTCAAGATCGACAGTAAGCTGACTTGGACTGCTTCCGCCTTCCCAATACGTCGTGGTGCTGCCATCATTGGCATTGCTGGCTATAAAGGTGTGTACAGTTGAGGAAGCGGTGATCGGTTTGTTCAGGGCAATATTGCTGCCCGCAGGCGGAGTCGCGGTAGGTGAAGTCGTAGGTGTAGCAGTCGGTGTAGCAGTCGGCGTCGCAGTAGGAGTAGGTGTAGGCGTCGCTGTCGGCGCAGGTGTTGGTGTCGCCGTAGGTGTGGCAGTTGGCGTTGCAGTAGGTGCAACAGACGGTGTAAGAGCAAGCTGGTCGAGATTGACGTTGCCCGTGTCGCCTGCATCATACTGAAATACAATCGTGTTGCTGCCCGCCTGCAATGTTATTTGCTCGGTTACGGTTGCCCATGAAGACCAGCTTGCAAGATTAGGCAAGGTCGTTTGCTTAAGCTTGCTGCCATTGACATACAGGCTGAGCGTGCGGCTGCCGTCTGTCGCATTGCCGTAACGGAGGATGGCGTCATAGCTGCCGGCTGCCGGAGCATTAACGGTAAATGAAGTAGCTGCGCCTTGATTCCAGTAGCCGTCAACAAAGCCGCTGCCATTGTAGCCGCTATGATCATTGTTGATCTTGGCCCCGCCCGATAGGCTGGCTTGCTCGGCTTGATAAACGTTGGAAGGCTCAGGCTGCTGTACTGATGAGCCATATACCTCCAGCTCGGAAAGCTGGGCTGCCGGCCAGGCCGTATTGCTGGCAAAGCTTAATTTTACATAGCGGGCAGCAACCGCTTCGAGCTGCAGCGCTACGAGATTGCCGCTTGCGGGCTGAAAGGTGAACGCGCTGGATGGGACAATCGTCGAGTAGCTTGTTCCATCTTCGCTGACCGATACTTCGATCGTTTGCGTGCGCGCCTCCCAACCGGCAGGCAGCTTAAGCACGAGCTGCTCGAGCTCGGCAGTCGAGCCTAGATCAACCTGAAGCCATTGCGGAAATGCATGGTTTGGACTTTCCCAGTACGTGCTTGAATTACCGTCTGTTACATGGCTTGCCTCATAGACATCTGTGTACCCGCTTGCAGTAACCTGCTTGCCTAATGCGAGATTGTGGTTCGCTTCAGCGGCGAAAGCGGGAGGTACGGCAAGCTGCGCGAGCAGCATAATAAGTGCAATAAACGAAAACCAGCATGACTTGAGCTTTTTGCTCATTCCATTCATCCTTTCCTATCAAATTTGCAAGCGCATACATGCTTGCCTAACCAGCATAGCCTATCGGTCGAGGGTGGCTGAATATGCAAAGCTACGATTTTTATGTGCAATATTATGCTTTATGTGCTTTAGCTGCGTGCAGGTAATGTGTATTTCTACGCATCTTTACCCGGCATAACCGTGAAATGCGTAATATTAGCTACACTGCACAGGTTGTTTTTTTGATATATTTCACTTACAAGTAAGTGTTCAAAAATGCTGGCTTTCAGGACCAAATATAACGACAGGAGATCCGCAATGCGCCTAATTCATATCAATCCGCTGACTCGCATGAATATGAAGCAGCAGCTGGTTTTATTGTTTTTGTTAATGGTAAGTCCGATTTTGCTGCTGCATTGGTATGGAAACTATGAGGCGGAGAAGCTGCTGAAAAATCATGTGACGAATGCCTATGTCGAGCTGATTAAGCAAAATCATACGCTCATCCATCGCGACATTGACAACGTAGGCAAAATCACCTCAACGATTATTCACAATCCGATTACCCAGCAGCTATCGCCTAACACAGACGATAGCGTCATCGAGCGTGTTCGCAAATACGACAGTCTTGACCGCTTGCTGGCCAGCTATTCGATCCCGTTAAATGGAGGGGAGGCCGTCTATTACTGGCTGTACATATACGATCCGCATGATGATTACTTTTTTGTACCGCGACAGCAATTCCAGCAGTCGGGCGTTCGCTTTTTTAACGACAGCACGAAGCCGTCATGGTATGACGATGCGATTAGCATGCGCGGCAGCGGCTATATGGACATCATTCCTTACCGAGTCGGCCATAGCCAATTTAATACGCTGGCCTACATTCGTGCAGTTGGCAATGTAAGCAACGGCAAGCAATTTCTAGGAGTGCTCGTTGCCATCAAAATGGATATAAAGTTAGCAGAGTCGCTGCAATCCGTGTCCTTGCCGGAAGGAATCATTCATTATGTTGATGACACTAACCGAATATTGAGCTCTACTGACGCCGCACGGATTGGCGAGCAGCTCGATGTGCCGCAGCAGCTGCTGCAGCCTAATGAGTCAAAGCAGGAGCTTAATCTTGATGACATATACTGGACCAGTGATTTGATTACCTCCGATTTCATCTATATTATGAGCCAGCATGAGCGCTCGGGACATCGGCTCATTTACGAGATTCCCGCCAAGTCGCTGCTTAAGCAGCAAAATGAACTGAAGCGCGTCATCCAAATTATTTCGATCGCTTATTTGCTGTTCGGCTGCATCATGCTCGTCTACTTTTGGCGCTCGTTAATGCGGCCGCTGCAAAAGCTCGCTTATTTTGTAAGAACGTATGAGCCAGGCAGGCTAGTGCCGGAAACGCCGTCCAAGCTGCGCAATGATGAGGTCGGCGTGCTAATGGCCGCCTTGTACGATATGGCGCGCAGGCTGAATGCGCTTATCCATTACAAGTACCGCATGGACTTAAAGGCGAAGGAAGCGCAGCTTCAGCTGCTCTATCAGCAAATCAATCCGCATTTGCTGTACAACACGCTTGAAAGCATTTACTGGAAAAGCACGCTTGAAGGCACGCATGAAACATCGGAAATGATCAAGGAGCTGTCCAAGCTGATGAAGATAGGGCTTAGCCGCGGCAAGGAGCTGATCTCGCTCGAGGAGGAGCTTGAGCATGCCAATGCTTACGTAAATTTGCAGCAAAAGCGCTATGCCTACGAGTTCCAGGTAAGCTGGGATATTCCCGATCCAGTCAAGCGGGTTCGCATTCCGAAAATTACACTGCAGCCGCTTATCGAAAACGCGATGATTCACGGCGTCAAGCAAATGGGCGAGGATGGAGAAATTGCCATTTCCGCGGAGCTGACTGGCGAGCGTGTCACGATCAAGGTGGAGGACAATGGCTACAAGCAAACGAATATTGCCGCAATTGAGCAGCTGCTGTACGAGGAGGAAGCCAATCCGAAGCTGGGCTACGGCATCCGCAACATTCATCAGCGCATTCAGCTGCATTTTGGCAATATGTACGGCTTGCGCTATCGTCATCGCGAGGGCGGAGGGACGGTTGCGATCATTGTACTGCCTGCAACGTACGAGCAGGCGGATGATGGTAATGAATTGGAGAAATGAGCAGAGAGAGGATGATGATGGATGTACAATCTACTGATCGTTGACGATGAGCCTTTAATTTGTGAAGGACTAAGCAGCCTGCTGGCGGCGTCCGGCATTAGCATCGATCATATTTATACAGCCCATAGCGGCTATGAAGCGCTCGACTATTTAAAGATGGAGCAGATTGATCTGTTGATTACCGATATCCAGATGGGCTCGATGAGCGGCATTGAATTGATGCAGCAGGCCAAAATTATTAAGCCATGGGTTCAGGTTATTGTTATATCCGCCCATGAAACGTTCCAGTATGCGCAGCAGGCCATGCGGCTGGGAGCGAAGGACTATTTGATCAAGCCGTTGAACAGCGAGCAGCTGCTGGCTTCGATTCGCGATGTGCTGCTGCACAGGAGCCGGGCAGAGCATAGTCAGGAGCAAATTCTTTCACAGTTTAACGACAGCTTTCGGATGCAGCAGCCTTCGCCTGAGCGCGCGCGGCTGCTTGGCAGACTGGTTACGGCGGACGAAAAGGAGCGCGCGGAAATTACGCATGAGCTTGCCCTGCAATATAGCACGATAGTTAGCGGGCCGTATTTTGCTATGATGAAGCTTAAGCTTGATCTGGCCAGCAGCAAGCGGCTGAATTCTGTGCAGGACGGGCAGCTGCTGCACTACGCAGCAATGAACATTGCCGAGGAGCTGCTTAATGAGCAATGGGATCATTGCACGTACCAGGAGGCAGAGCAGCCTATTGCTACCCTCGTGCAGTGGAGCGAGCAGCAGTATGGCGATGCCAGTGCGGACAAGGTCAATCAGCTAGAGATGATCGGCCGCAGCCTGCAGCATAATATTGAAAAATATTTAGGCTTGTCGGCAGTCATCGGCATCAGCCAAATTTTCAAAGGGCTTGAATTTATGAAGGAAATGGCTGATCAAGCAGATAAAGCGCTAGCCTGGAGTCGCAGATTTCCAGATCATTACGTGTTTTATTTCGGCGATTTTAAATGGGAGCTGTACGGAGACAGCGAGCCTGATGAAGCGGAAATTACGAAGCAAAATAATATGATTGTCGAGCGCTGCCGCAGCTACATTGAACAAAACTATGCGCAAAAGGGCTTGACCTTAAACGAAATTGCGCAAAAAAACCATGTCAGCCCCAACTATTTGAGCTATCTGTTCAAAAAGATTAGCGGCTACAATCTATGGGAGTACGTCGTCAAGCTGCGGATGGAGGAAAGCAAGCGCCTGCTGCTGCAAACGGATTTGCGGCGCTATGAAATTTCGGAGCGTGTCGGCTATGAGTCCCCGGAGCATTTCAGCAAAATTTTCAAAAAATATTACGGCATGAGTCCTTCTGAAATGAAGAAGTAAAAACGCCTATCATTCCGATAGATTCGCACATCGTATTGCCTCGCTCCTTTATCTAAAATGAACGATAGAAACGCACAAAAAGGAATGAGGGACTGCATTATGGAGCAAATCAAAGCTGTACAATCAACGCTGGCAAAGCCGCAAAAGCAGCGGTCAGGATGGAGCAAGGGCTATTTATGGGGATTTTTATTCGTCCTGCCCGCACTGGCGACCTTTACGCTGTTTTTGTGGCTTCCTATCTTTAAAGGGGTGCTGAATAGCTTTTACTACGTCGATTTTGTAAAGGGCGACTCCTTTGTCGGATTCGATAATTACAAGGCGATATTTTCCGATCCGGACGTGCTGACATCGGTTAAAAACACGCTCTACTATATGGGGCTGGCGCTGGCAATCGGCTTCTGGGTGCCGATTTTGTTTGCGCTATGCATTTCGGAAATGCGAAGGTTTCAAGGCTTCGCCCGCGTTGCCGCCTACTTGCCCTATGTTGTGCCATTCGTCGTGCTGTATGGCGTATGGCGCTGGCTTTACGATCCGGTAGGTCCGATCAATGCGTTGCTTAAGGCAATCGGAATTGGGCAAATCAACTTTATGGTTGATCGCAGCTGGTCGATGATTTCGATCGTCATTATGGAAACATGGCAAAGCTTTGGCTCGGCCATGCTCATTTATTTGGCGGCAATTTTAAGCGTGCCGCGAGACTGGTATGAAGCAGCGGAAATTGATGGTGCAGGCATATGGCAGCGCATTCGCCATATTACGCTGCCTGCAATTCGCAATCAAATTGTACTGCTGCTTATGCTTCAGCTTATTTCCACCTCACAAGGCTTTCAAACTCATTATGCGATGCTGGACGGCGGACCGAATAACGCAACGCTTACGTATGCGTTGCTTATTGTGAAGTATGCCTTTGTTAGACAGGACTATGGTGTAGCCTCGGCGCTTGGCGTGCTGATGTTCCTCGCATTAAGCATATTGGCAGTTATTCAGTATCGCGTGAACAACAAAGGAGGCGTCCAAGGATGAAATCGCATGAGCGTGGCATAATGTCCAGCTATGATTTGCAGAAGCCAGCAACCAGATGGGGCTACTATGCGATGAATGTACTCGTAGTGGCCATGATGTGCTGTATGATTTACCCGATTTTAATCTCTATGTTTAACGGCTTGAAGCTGAATACGGAGGTCAACTCATTTCCGCCTACATTCTTTCCGCGGGAGTGGCATTTTGAAAACTATATAAAGGCCTGGAATTATATCGACCTGCCATTTTACTTTAGAAATACGATTATTTTGTTCGTCGGCAATATGCTCGTTACCGTTGTTGTGCTTGGGCTTGCTTCCTATGCGCTGTCGAAGATGAAGGTTCCGTTCAAGAAAGGCATTTATTACTACTTTCTTATGACCTTGTTCATTCCGGCAACAACCTATATGATCCCCAACTTTATCAACCTGAAGGATTTGGGCTTAATGGGCTCCTTTGCGGCAATTTGGCTGCCTGCCGGCGCCAATGCGTTTTTCTTGCTGCTGCTGAAAACATTTATTGATGGCATTCATGTTGAAATTTTCGAGTCTGCGCGGATTGATGGCGCATCCGAGCTGCGCTCCTTTTTCCAAATTGCCTTTCCGCTGTCGATTCCGATCTTTGCCACGCTTGCGATCTTTCTGTTCTCGACAGCGTGGAATGACTGGTTTTGGCCGAGCTTTATTTTAAGCCAGGAAAATAAACCGCTTTCTGTTGCGATTAAAGACTTTGTGCTGAATGCACGCCGTCTGGATATGAATATTAAATTTGCGATTCTTACGATTGTGATGCTGCCGCCAATAGTGATCTTCCTGTTCTTCCAGAAGTTTATATTAAGAGGCTTGTATATGGGCGGGGTAAAGGGCTAATGGAGCGTAAATCGGCAGGTAATCGGCAGGCTCAGCCAAAGCATAGATTTGCACATGATCAGCATAGAGATGCACATCGCGCTTGGCATGCTGTTCCATTATGATGAGCGTGTAGCAAAAATTATCGAGAAAAGGGGAAATACAAATGCGTAAATTTTCATTTATGCTGACTGCATTGCTGGCGTTTGTGCTTGTTGCTACAGCTTGCAGCGGCAACAACGGTGCGAATACTCCAGCCAACAATAACAACACGACAACGCCTCCGGCCAATAATGCTTCAGAACCACCGGCAGAGGAGGATATTACTCAGAAGAAGGTAACGATTAGCGTTTATTATCCTACACCGGATCGCGTGGAGGATCGCGCGCTGGAGGACGATAAAATCAGACGCTTTAATGAAGTATTTCCGAATGTAGAAATTGTTAAGAGCGACTGGCAGTACAACCCGAGCGAGATCGGCATCAAAATGGGAGCCAACGAAGCTCCAACATTATTTAATACGTATGCGTCAGAGGGCAAATTTTTAGCGGAAAAGGGCTGGGCAGCCGATATTACTGAGCTGTTCAACAATTATGAGTTCAAGGATCAAATGAATCCGGTGCTGCAGGATCTGTTCATGGTGGATGGACGTATTTACGGCATTGCGCAGCAAGGCTACCCGACAGGGGTTGTCGTCAACAAAAAGATGCTAGACGAAAAAGGAGTAGCTATCCCGCCATATAATTGGACTTGGGATGACATGCTGCAGGCAGCGCAGGCGGTTGCTGATCCGGATGCGGGTATTTCCGGAATTGCGCCGATGGGCAGAACGAATGACGCAGGCTGGAACTGGACGAATTTCTTATTTACTGCTGGCGGCGATATCCAGCAGGTGGTTGACGGCAAGGTAACGGCGATTTTCAATTCCGAGGCTGGCTTGAAGGCGCTGGAATACTACAACAAGCTGAAATGGGAAGCTAATGCGATTCCGCAGGACTGGGCGCTTAACTGGGGCGATGCAGTCGGTGCATTTGCTCAAGGTCGCACAGCGATGGTCATTGCCGGACCTGACGGCCCTGTTGATCAAGCGTTGAATCAAGGCGGCATGAGGCTGGAGGATATTTTAGTTTATCCGATCCCTGCCTATGAGCAAGGCGGCAAGCATTACGGCGTGCTTGGCGGAGACTTCCTCGTCATTAATCCTAATGCAACGAAGGATGAGCAGGAAATTGCTTTCCATTACGCGACCTTTGATTATTTCTCCGATAAAGGGCTTGAATCACTGGAGCGCAACATTCAAGATCGCAAAAATGAAAATAAATACTTCGTGCCTGCTGTACTGCAGTATTACAAAGCAGATTCTGAATACGGCCAAAAAGTAACAGAGCTGTTCAAAAAGTACGACAACGTCTACCAGTACAATCAGGAAACATTGAGCTTGATCGATGGCAAGCCGGAATCGCAATATAATACACAGGATTACTATGGTGCGATGACTAACGTTATTCAAGAGGTATTCTCCAAGCAAGGCGTCAACATGCAGGAGCAGCTTGATTCGGCAGCCAAATTCATGCAAGAAAAATTTTACGATACGATTCAGCCATAGCTATTCACTATAGCGAGAGCTAAGCAGAGCAGTGCTGCTCGATTGTAGAGAGCATCTACACGGGCAGCCCTGCTTTTCTATTAAATGAGCTGAATGTGGACGGTGAGTATAATGAAAAAGCTTCGTTTGACTCGGCGGTGGATGATGTTGATCGGTGCTGTTTGCCTGGTGCTGGCAATCGGCATCGCCTATTTGATTGGGATAAGGAATGAGCGCAGTATGGTGAAGTTTATAGAAGCTGAGCAGCAGCTAATCGTCAAGCATGATCAATATGAGATTGCCTTCTCCAGACAAAACGGCGGCATTGCCTACGTAAAGCAGCAAGGAAGCGAGCAGCCGCTTTCTGTTGGCAATGCGTCTCTATGGCATGTCCTGCTCGGCGAAACCAGCTCTATCCAGAGCGCGGAAGCAGCCTCGTTCAGCTACAAATGGAAGCAAGCGGAGCGGGAGCTTCAACTCTCCTACGAGGATCCGCTGCCTGTAGAAATCCGCATCTCGTTTGCTGAGCCGCAGCGGATAAAGCTGCAGGCCTCACTTGAAAATAGTAGCAGCGAGGTGATTAAGAGCGTTCGTTTTCCGAATGAGCTGAAGGTAGACGAGGAGATTGTGCACGATGGCATGCTGCCTATGCTTCCAGGCGCCAAGCTGAAAGGAGCGTTTTTTACGGAGCATAATTCATTTGCCGATCAATACCCTGGAGTTATGTTTGCCTCCTATCTAGCAATCGACACGAAGCTTGGCGGCATGGCGATGTATGATGTGCATGATGAGACGATTTTGATGACGGAGCTCGGCTTCAAGCATCAGCTTCAAGATCCGGGAAAAACCTCGTTCGTTCACAATTACAAAACGTGGATCGAGCCAGGCCAGAAGTGGAAAAGCGCGAAGGTAGTCGTTGAGCTGGGCGGCGATTACGAGCAGTCAATTGTCAGCTACCGCGAACAGAATGGCATCGACCAGTATCGCTCGCTTGCAGCCAAGCTTGGCGACCATGCAGAGCAATACTATGAACTGCCGCTTTACAAAACAGATATTTCTGCGCTAAAGGATGCGAGCTGGCAACACTTGTCGGACAACTATGTTGACAAGCTCAACTACAGCGGCATGATTCATTTGGTTGCTTTCCAGCAGGGCGGACATGATGAGAACTATCCTGACTTTCTGCCGCCAGATCCGCAGTGGGGCGGAGAAGCGGCATTTACTGATTTCGTCAAGCGTGCGCAGGCAGCAGGCAACATCGTGGTGCCTTATACGAATATGAGCTGGTGGGGAATTAATGCGCCTACACTAAAAAAGCTGCCTGACGGCGTAACGCTGCAAGAGCTAATGGTGAATCGGGAAAATGGAACGATTGTACAGGAGGACTACGGTCCGCATAGTGGCTATGTGGTCAATACAGGGCACCCGTTTTTTTATGAGCGAACAGCAGAGGAGCATCGCAAGCTGATTGAAGAGGCTGGCTTTGACGGCATCTTCGAGGATCAATGGGGCATTCGCAATTCTCCATATGTGTTTAATCCCGCTATACCTGAAGGCACAGACCCATCGACGGCTTATTTTGCCGGTCTTCGCCGTTACGTTGAGCAGCTAAAGCACCCGTTGTACATGGAGGACGGTACAGATGTATTGGCAGACAACAGCATCGGGTTTATGGGCTCGACTTATTTGTGGGATGTGCTCGGCTATCGTAAAAATACGGCAACCTACACCGAATATTATCCGCTGTCTGGCATGCTGCTGCGCGACAAGGTGATGCAATATCATCATAATTTGGCTGGCGAAACGATGACGGACAATCTCGATATGCTGCGTTGGAATGCGGCTATGGGCTATAACTTGAGCGTCGACCTCTATCATGGTGTAACGAATCCATGGGTCGATGCGGCAGGGGTGCTGCAAAAGCATGTGCTTGCCCGTTATGCTGATGAACGAGTCGTCAGCTTTCAGCAGCCAGCACCCGATGTGAGCGAAACGAAGTTTGAAAGCTACACCGTTACGGCCAATTGGAGCAAGGAGCAGAGCTATGCTTTGAATGAGCAGGTTGAGCTGGCACCGGGCGGCTTTCATATTTCCTCGGCAGATGATGCAGTGAGAGCAGGCCACTATACGGTATACAACGGGCTGGAGCTGGATGCGGGCGAGCATTTGCTGGTAGAGCTGCGCGCTGCTGATCAAATTCGGGTTTATCAGCCGATCGGCTCAGATACGAGCTTGAAAATTAAAAAGCAGGCGGATTGGGCGCATACCGTGGCAACGGCCTATGAAGCCAATGGCAGAAAAATCGCTGAGCTGGTCGCAAGCGAGGCAGGCGACTATGTCAGCTTTGACTACGTCTCTGAAATAAAAGGTGCAAAGGTAGGCTATGTTGCGCTCGTTCGCAGCGATCAGCCAAGCGAAGCTGCGGAGCACTTTGCCAAGCGCCCAGCTGAGGTAAATGCGGCACTGGGCAAGCGGGCAACAGCAAGCTCGATTACAGCAGATGCCTTTGCGGCGGAGCTGACTGTTGATGGCGATCCATTTACGTATTGGGAAAGTACAGCTAACCGTTTTCCTCAATCGCTAACGCTCGAGCTGGACAGTGCGATCAAGGTTCGCAAGGTTAAGCTAAGGCTGCCGCCGCAGGACGCCTGGGAAGCGCGCACCCAGGAAATCGAGCTGCTTGGCAGCATCGATGGAACAGACTACACAACCTTGTATCCGCGCGGCTCGATCACCTATGATCCGGCATCGGGCAATGAGGTCGAGCTTATACTGGAGCCAGCTGCCGAGGCTAAATATATTCGATTAAGCATCTACGCCAACAGCGCATGGTCAGCGGCGCAGCTATCAGAATTTGAAGTGTATGAGTGACCATACAGCCCCATTAGAGCGCTCTAATGGGGCTGTATGATTTATTTTGCTGCCTGCTGCTCATGCTCAATCGGTTTGCCTTTACGAAGAAAGAGACCGAGTACAAGCGCTACGAGAGCGATAATGCTGCCAAACCAGAACGCATTGTTGATGCCAACTGCAAGACCACTAGCGATTTCCGTCGGAGCTTGCGGATCGCTTGCTCCGCTTAAGTAATGCTTCTGTCCGCTCGACATAATACTGATGTATAGGGCAGTGCCGATTGCGCCGGATACCTGCTGCAGTGTATTCAAGATCGCTGTCCCATGCGGGTGCAGATGGCTTGGCAATTGGTTGAGCCCTGCTGTCTGTGCGGGCATCATGACTAGCGCAATGCCAATCATCAATGCAATGTGAACAGTGATGAGGACACCAGTGCTCGTCGCTTCGTCGAAACGGGTGAACTGCCACAACGAAATAACAGTAATGGTCAGTCCGGGGATGATCGTTATGCGGGGCCCAAACTTGTCAAACAGCTTACCTGAGATTGGAGCCATGAGCCCATTCACAATCCCGCCAGGAAGCAGGATCAAACCTGATTTGAAGGCTGTTACCATAAGCACGCCTTGCATAAACATAGGAAGCATGATCGCGGATGAGAAAAAAGTCATCATGAGCACAAACATTAGCATCGAGACAAGCGCAAATGTCGGATACCGAAACGCCCGCAAATCCATGACAGGCTGCTTTAAAAATAGCTGCCTCCAAACGAACAGCAACAAGGAAGCACTGCCCGCAGCAATTGTCCAGATAACCTCCTGTTCCGACCAACCGTGTTCACCAGCACGGCTAAACCCATAAACGATGCCGCCGAAGCCGATCGTTGACAACAAGATCGATAAGAGGTCCACTCGCGGTTTGCTGACCTCCGTCACATTTTTTAAGAAGGCAGCTCCTATAATAATGGAGAGCAGTACAAACGGGATTACAAAGTAAAACAGCCAGCGCCATGATAGCGCATCGACGATTAAGCCCGATAGCGTAGGGCCAATCGCTGGTGCGAACATAACGACAAGCCCGAACATCCCCATCGCGCCTCCGCGTTTTTCCGGCGGATAAATCGTCATAATAACGTTCATTACAAGCGGCATCAGCATGCCAGTTCCTATCGCTTGAATAATTCGCCCGACCAGCAGCACAGCAAATTCCGGCGACGCCGCCGAGATGACCGTGCCGAAGAGAAACAAACACATCGCCGACAGAAATATTTGCCGAGTCGTAAACCATTGCTGCATCATTGCCGTTACTGGAACAAGCACGCCAACAACGAGCATATAGGCGGTGGATAGCCACTGGCCTGTTGCCGCAGACACACCAAACGATTTCATTAATTCAGGAAGAGCATTACCCATTAACGTCTCGTTCAAACCAGCGACAAACATGCCGATAATTAGAGCAAACATGATTGGCCCGCGCTTAATATTATTTAGATCGATCATTCATTTTTCCCCCAAGCTTCTGTAGTTAACTCACCAAAACAATTAATTATGGATAAATAATATCCATGATTATAATGCAAAAAAATCATCACTTCCTGCTTACTTTGCGGTTTATAACTTTATCAACCAAGCCTTTGTTTTTCTTTTTCTCAGTTGATCTGCAAGTTTCCTCCTTTCGTCTCAATAACATTGACAATATGGACCTGTGTTATCCATAATAAATGATTCAACTTTAAAATGCAATGACAATCTTAAAGCGAGTATCGCTTTAAGCGGCAAATCCACTCGCTGCTTTTTTGTTTGCAAAAAAATCTGCTTAATTCAAATTCAGTTCATAATTGTGCTTTATGATCGTCCTAAACCATTAAGGGAGGAATTGCAATGACAGACAAATGGAATGGACAATGGGCAATCGAAGCTGATGGGCTCGTAAAAGCATTCGGTGATAAACGCGCGGTAGACGGCGTAAATCTACAGGTCCGTGCAGGCACGATTTATGGCGTGCTGGGGCCGAACGGTGCGGGCAAAACGACTACGATCCGCATGCTTGCTACGCTGCTGCGGCCGGATGCGGGAACGGTCCGTGTTTTTGGACATGATGCAGCCAAGGAGCCGCATGTTGTTCGGCAATTGATCGGCGTAACGGGTCAATACGCCTCAGTGGATGAATCGCTAAGCGCAATTGAAAATTTGCTTATTTTCTCGAGATTGCTCGGGCTAGGGCGCGCCGAAGCTCGTCGTAAAGCAAGCGAGCTGCTGGAGGAGTTCGGTTTAATGGAAGCGGCCAAGCGACCGCTGAAAAACTTTTCGGGCGGCATGCGTCGTCGGCTAGACCTTGCAGCAAGCTTGATTGCTCAGCCGCCGCTTATTTTCCTTGACGAGCCAACGACCGGGCTTGATCCACGAACGCGAACGCAAATGTGGGAGACAATACGTCGGCTGGTGAAGACGGGCTCGACCGTTCTGCTGACGACGCAATATCTTGACGAAGCAGATCAATTGGCTGACCGAATTGCGGTCATCGATCACGGGCGAGTCGTGGCGGAAGGCACGGTGGATGAGCTGAAAGCTTCTGTAGGCATGTCCTCGCTCCATCTGCGGGTGCAAAATCCGCTGCAGAGCGAGAAGGCCCGGCAAATTATCGAGCGAGTGCTTAAGGTGGAAGCAAGCCTGTCAGCGGAAGCCGGAAAGTTCACGGCTCCGATGGCGGATGCGGACAGAGTTGCAGACCTGTTGATCGCGATTCGCGAGGAGGGAATCAGGCTTGCCGAATTAAGCGTTCAGAAGCCGACGCTTGACGAAGTATTTCTAGCAACGACGGGGCATGGTGTTGCGGCCAATGCCCAGCAGTCATCTGAGCAAACGAATGAATCGAATGAATCGAAGGTATCGAAGGAGGCAATCGGATGAAACACGCAGCAATCCATTCCGGCTCAGGAAGAGCCCTAAAAAAATATGCCAGCTTTGGGCAATCGGTCCGCAACTCGCTCACGATGGCTTATCGCGGCCTGCTAAAGCTTAAGCGTACGCCCGAGCAATTATTTGATGTAACGATTCAACCGATCATTTTTACGTTAATGTTTACCTATATTTTTGGAGGAGCGATTTCGGGCAATGTGCTTGATTATTTGCCGGTAATTATCCCGGGCATTCTCGTCCAGACTGTTATTACGAGCTCGGTTGTCACTGGCGTGCAGCTGAGGGAGGATATGGACAAAGGTGTTTTTGATCGATTCAAATCACTGCCAATTGCACGCATCGCTCCTTTGGCAGGAGCCTTGCTCGCTGACACGATCCGATATACAATTGCCACAGTGCTGACCTTTACAATGGGGTATATTATGGGCTATCGGCCTGAAGGCGGTCTGGAGCATGTCGCGCTCGCCGCGCTGCTCGTTATAGCATGCTCCTGGGCAATTAGCTGGATTTTCGCTTTCTTTGGCGTTATTGCACGTACGGCTTCAAGCGTACAGGGAATATCGATGCTTATTCTGTTTCCGCTCACCTTCGTTTCCAACGCCTTCGTGCCGGTCGAAACGATGCCGAATTGGCTTAATTGGTTTGCCAGCATCAATCCGGTTTCTCATTTGGTCAATGCGGTGCGCGAGCTGGCTAATACCGGGACGATTGGAGCGGATTTTGCCATTTCCTTGATTGGCGCAGCAGTAATTGTTGCTATATTTGCACCGCTTACTGTAAAAGCTTATATGCGTAAAACATAAGATTGGAGGAACTGGAATGACCCGCATATTAGTCGTTGATGACGATCCGCATATCCGTGAATTGGTGGGACATTTTTTGCGGCTGGAAGGCTTTGTCGTGGTTGAAGCGGTGGACGGACTGGACGCGATGAACATTTTGGGTGAGGCGAAGCCCGATCTCATCATCCTCGACATTATGATGCCTGGCATGGACGGCTGGGAGCTGTGCCGCCAGCTGCGCGAGCAGACCGAGCTGCCATTGCTCATGCTTACTGCAAAAGGCGAGCCTTCGCAAATTGTGAAGGGCTTTGAGCTGGGAACGGATGATTACCTGGTGAAGCCTTTCGACCCAATGGTGCTTGTCGCGCGAGTCAAAGCGTTATTGAAGCGCTATCGAATTATGAGCTCGCAGACAGTGCAAATCGGCGATATCACTTTGCGTCGCGACACGTTTGAATGCAGAGTGGGCGACCAGGAGATTACGCTTCCTCTAAAGGAATTCGAGCTGCTGTTCAAGCTGGCCGGCTATCCGGGCAAAACCTTTACGCGAGATCAATTAATCGAGCAAATATGGGGCTATGATTATGACGGCGATGAAAGAACCGTCGATGTGCATATTAAAAGGCTGCGCGACCGATTTCCTGAGGAGCGGCATGCCTTTCGGATTCGCACGATTCGCGGTCTGGGCTATCGGCTGGAGGTGCTGGAATGAAGCGGCTTGCGGATGTTAGAGGTGCTGGAATGAAGCGGCTTGCCGATGTTATGCATGTTGCAATGAACGTCCTGCTCGTCTTGGCGGGACTGCTGCTTGGCTTGACTGCTTCGTTCTTTTTGACTGCTGTAATCTATGCGAAAACCGGCTGGGAGCCTCATGGCCTATTGGCATTAATCATTAATGCAACGTTCGGCTTTCTGCTTTTTGGCTTTGGCTTGGCAATTTTAGGACGGCTTATTCGCCCAAAGGAGCATCAATTCTGGACGGAGCTGATGGAAGCGATCAGACGTATTTCACGCGGCGATTTTCATGTCAATATCCAGCCGCATTTTGGCGATAGAAACGGCAGCAAGCAAAAAAAGCATCCACTGCACCAGCTGGTCATCGGTATTAATGATATGGCGGCAAATTTGAAGGAGATGGAAGAGCTGCGTCAGGAGTTTATTTCCAACGTATCGCATGAAATCGGAACTCCGCTAACGTCGATCAGTGGATTTGCCAAAGCGCTCAAAAATGAGCAGCTTGATCAGCAGCAGCGGCAGCGGTATTTGACGATTATTGAGGAGGAGTGCGCTCGCTTATCCAAGCTTAGCGACAATTTGCTAAAGCTGGCGGTTCTCGATTCAGAGCAGCATCCTTTTCAGCGTTCGGCATATCGGCTGGATAAGCAGCTTACTGCCGTCATTCTTGCCTGCGAGCCGCAGTGGGCGGAGAAAAATATCGAAATGGACGTTGATGCGCAGGCGATCATGATCGCTGCTGATGAGATGCTAATGAGTCAGGTTTGGATGAATCTGATCCATAATGCAATCAAGTTTACGCCAGATGGTGGGAGTATTAGCGTAGCAATGTCGCGCAGCGGAGATAGCGTGCTTGTCTGCATCGCTGACTCGGGAGCGGGAATTGCTGAGGCTGATTTGCCGCGCATTTTCGAGCGCTTCTATAAAGCGGACAAATCGCGCACCCGTACTGCCGGCGGCAGCGGACTTGGCCTGTCGATTGTGCAAAAAATTGTGGAAATGCACCAAGGCTCGATTGCGGTTAGCAGCAAGCCAGGAGCGGGTACGCAATTTACGGTTACTTTGCCGCTTGAATCTAAACGATGAAGCGGAGCTTTCATAAAGAGCGCGACCTGCCGCTAGAGCGTGACCTGCCGCTAGAGCGCGACCTGCCGCTGTCCCGTTTTCTACGGGGCAGACGTGCAGGTCTAGTTGCAATTATTGCTTGCTGCTGTTTTCTTCCTGGACCGCTTTCTTCTGTGGTCTGGCAGGCTTTGCTTTATACGGCTTGGCAGCTTCCTTCTCAAAATGCAGCTTCATTTCCGCCAGCTTGCGCGGGTCTTCGCTTTCGATCTTTTCTTTAAGAAATTTTTCTGCGTAATTTTCCCAGGTTGGCTCTAGCTTGTGCGAGCGCAGCAGTCGAACGGCATTTTTTAGAGCACGTCGTTCTTTGGCATTGGTATACGTATCTACAAAGTATTGCTTGCGTGTAAAGTCAAGCTCGTTAAAGATTGCGCGGAAAATTTGCGCCGTCATAATGGCATCGTCAAGCGCTCGATGAGCCTGGCCCGAGCCTTCAAGCGCAAGCATTTCCAATGCGCCTTCCACACTCACATCATTTGTTAAGCCCTTGTAGCTCGTAAAGCCTTTAAGCAAATCAAAATACGGCGTTTCCATCCAATATTGATCACTTAGCTTGTGCATGCGTGTATCAAGAATAATCCGCTTCATATCCTCTTTGCCCCAAGTAACAAAAATAAGGCTTTCTGAGCGTGCAAGCCATTGCAGAAATCGCTCGCTTACCGCTGGAAAGCGATCCGCACGATCAATTTCTTCCTGCGGGATGCCTGTTTTTTTCTGAATAAAGCTGTTTAGCTTTGTAAAATAAACAGGTTTAATAAATGCTGTAAACGTATCGACCTGCTCTAACTGCTCATTTAGTCTGACCGCCCCTATTTCAATCACTTCCATTGGCAGCTCGCTTGCAAATTTGCGACCATTAAATTCTATATCCAAAATAATGTAATCCAAGTTGTTGACCTCCGTTATCAGCTTGCCTATCTATTTTAACAGAAAGTAGAGAGGTTGAGGCAACATTCCTTTTTCATAGGGAATCGTTTATACTATAAAGGTTGTAATGTTGAGTATAGTCCTCATCCAACTTTTCTATCAAATATCATTTGGTGCGAAAGCAAAATTTGAAACTGCGCAGGGAACAGGCTGTTGAACTTCGTCTATTAATAGAGAAAGGAGAGAGTAATCATGGTCAGGGATAACTAACAATTTTGAACGACAACGAAAACTCAGCCTGTGTACATTTTATCAAATAAGGAGGTAAGCTTCAGTCAGCAAAATATCATCGCATGACAGTGGAGCTATATATATATGTCAGATGTAATTGAATGGTTAAAGTATTTATTGTTAGGCGCAATTCAAGGATTTACGGAGCCGATTCCGGTTTCTTCAAGCGGACATCTTATTATTGCGCAAAATTTGCTGGGCGTAGAGCAGCATGGTCTATCATTTGAAATAATGACAAATACAGCGTCGCTTATTGCTATTTTATTTATTTATCGTGAAGTCATTGCTCGGCTAGTCAAAAATGGAGTAGGCTATGTTGCTACTCGCGATAAGCAGTACAAGTCTGATTTTAACTTTATATTGTACGTCATTATCGGTACAATACCAGCCGGGGTTATTGGTGTTCTCTTCAAGGACAAAATTGAGGAGATTTTTTCCACCTCCGTTACGACCGTCGCAATAGCATTGCTTGTTACGGGTGTAGCGCTATGGTTAATTCGCAACCTGCGCGGCGTTAAACGAGACGGTGATTTATCAATGAAGGATGCGATTATCGTTGGTCTGGCTCAGGCGGTTGCCTTGATCCCAGGGCTTAGCCGTTCGGGCTCAACCGTAATTGCTTCCATCGCTACAGGCATGAAGCAGGATACCGCCCTGCGCTATTCCTTTATGCTATATATTCCTGTCAGCCTTGGCGGCCTGGTGCTGGGTATATCTGATATAATCAGCGACCCGGATCTGCAGGCGTTATGGGTACAATACTTAATTGCATTTTTGACAAGCCTTGTCGTCACTTACTTCTCGATGCGCTGGTTTATGGGCATTATGGAAAAAGGCAACCTGCGCTACTTCTCCTATTATTGCTTCGTAGTCGGGATTTTAATCTTAATCTTTATGTAAAAGCAGTTCAAAAGCTTGGCTTTCGCGAAAAATATCGCAAAGTCGAGCTTTTGAATTTTATTTTATAAAAAGTTCAAAATTCGCCGTCGATCAAGCTAGAGCGCTCAACATCATCAGCAAAGTACAATATTTTGAACTTCATTTCAATGAAAGTTTAAAAAGCTCGGCTTTCAGGACCAAGAAGGTTGGACGCTAGTAGAAAACGAGGAGCGCAGCGTAGAGCAGAGCTACGTGAGCACCTACAATGTTTACGAAGGAAACATACGTCGGAAGCATAACCTTTCGCTAGCGTTCAAGATTCGCCGTCGAATCAACTACGAAGCACCGCATCGTCATCAAAGTCGTGCTTTTTAAACTACCCTACAGGAGAAAACAATATGGAAAACATTGAACAACAAACCCTAAGCAAACGCAAGCGCTTAGGGATTGCCGCAATACTTGGATCATTGTCGGCACTTGGGCCTTTATCAATTGATATGTATTTGCCTGCGTTTCCGCAGATTTCTGAGGAGCTCGGAGCTGCGCCGTCGATGGTTCAGTTAAGCTTGACGGCCTGCCTGGTCGGAATAGCTGTTGGTCAGCTTGTTATCGGGCCAATTAGCGATATAAAGGGTAGAAGAACGCCTCTATTAATCGGCATGCTTATTTATACAATTGTATCTGCCCTGTGCATCATGACATCATCAATTGAAAGCTTTATTATACTAAGATTTGTTCAAGGCTTTGCAGGAGCGGCCGGGCTTGTTATTTCACGCGCCAGCGTACGCGACCTTTATTCTGGTCCTGAGCTGATCCGCTTTATGGCGACGCTTATGATCATTAATGGTGCAGCGCCTATTCTTGCACCAATTATTGGCGGTGAAATTATTGGCTTCATGTCCTGGAAGGGCGTATTTGGCGCGCTATCCTTGTTTGGACTAGTAATGCTGATTGGCATATATTTGTCATTGGGCGAAACATTGCCTGCCGAGCGGCGCTCGCATGGCGGATTTATGCAAACCTTGCGTACATTCGGCTTGCTGCTCAAGGATCGCAGCTTTATGGGCTTTGTAATGACTCAAGGCTTTATGATGGCAGCGATGTTTGCATATATCTCAGGCTCTTCCTTCGTTTTGCAAGGCATTTACGAGTTGTCAGTACGTGAGTATAGTTTAGTATTTGGCTTGAACGGACTAGGCATCGTCCTGCTAGGTCAAGTTGCCGGACGTACTGCCCACCGTATTAAAGGCAGCACCCTGCTAATTTCCGGCTTAATATACAGCTGTATTGGTGCGGTAATTTTATTGAGCGCGATCCTATTAAACGGGCCGCTAGCTTTAGTTATAACTGGACTGTTTTTCGTTGTAAGCAGTGTAGGGCTTGTCAATACGACAGCTAATTCATTGGCGCTGGAGGAGCAAGGCTCGCGAGCAGGCAGTGCTTCGGCCATGCTCGGCATGTCATCCTTCCTGTTTGGCGGCATTGTAGCGCCTCTTGTCGGATTAGGCGGCGAAGATACCGCTGTTCCGATGGCATCGATAATGATGGTTATGGTGCTTGGCGCCCTCCTGTCCTATTTGATCGCGACCGGAAAACGGAAGAAATAGATGCGTTTACGGCATGAATACCCTTTCAGACGAGCATTGCTCTCTATATTTAAAAGGTTTATAATCAACCTGAAAAGGTAGTTCAAAAATCCGACTTTGATGACGATGTAATGGCGTTGGAGGCTATTCGACGGCGAATATGTCACGCTACCGAAGGCTTCGGTGCTCACGTAGCAATTGGCCTACGCTGCGCTCCTCGCCTTCTAGTATCGTGCCATCTTCTTGGTCCTGAAAGCCGAATTTTTGAACCTTCATTGGAAGGGTAGTTCAAAAATCCGACTTTGATGACGATGTAATGGCATTGGAGTGGATTCGACGGCGAATCTTGAACGCTAGCGAAAATTCCGGTGCTCACGTAGCTATTTGCCTACGCTGCGCTCCTCATTTTCTACTAGCGTCCAAGCTTCTTGGTCCTGAAAGCCGAATTTTTGAACCTTCATTGGAAGGGGTAGTTCAAAAATCCGACTTTGATGACGATGTAATGGCGTTGTAGTGGATTCGACGGCGAATCTTGAACGCTAGCGAAAACTATGGTGCTCACGTAGCTTTTGCCGCGGCTAGCGCTCCTCGTTTTCTACTAACGTTCAAGCATCTTGGTTTTGCCTCAAAAAAGCTACAGCGGAGGAGCAAAGCATCCGAAAAACGAAGTGGGTCGCCTTTAACATCGTAATGCAACCGTAAAAATTAAAATAAAAAGCATTGCGATTTAAAAAGCGACTGGAGGATGCTTTGCTCCGGAGCGCTGAAGTACATATGTTTAGAGGGGAGAAGCAGAGAAATGAAGAAGCTTAAAGTGTTGCAGCAGCTTGTTGAAGCTGGTGTTGTAGCTGTTCTGCGTGCTGATTCTGCAGAGGAAGTTGTACGAATGGCGCGTTATGCGGTTGAAGGTGGAATTAAAGCAATTGAAATTACGATGACAGTTCCCCATGCGTTAAAGGCGATTGAGGAGCTAAGCGCGCAATATTCTTGTGAACTGGATCCAACTGATCCGAATTTTGCGATTATTGGTGTTGGTACCGTGCTCGACCCAGAGACAGCTAGAGCGGCTATTATGGCCGGCGCAGAATATGTCGTTGCTCCTGCATTAAACCCGGAAACCGTGAAGCTGTGCAATCGCTATTGCATTCCGTGCTTGCCAGGCGTCATGACGATTCAGGAAATTCAGTCTGCACTTGAGCTTGGCGTAGATATTGTGAAGCTGTTCCCAGGCAATTTGTATTCTCCAAGCGTTATTTCAGCGGTTAAAGGACCGCTGCCACAAGCTAATATAATGCCGACTGGCGGAGTATCCCTTGCGAATTTGAAGGATTGGATACAAGCGGGCGCAGTAGCGGTAGGCATTGGCTCTGACTTGACGAAGGATGCTGTGAAAACAGGAAACTTCGAGCTGATTAAAGAAAAGTCGGCTGCATATATGCAAGCGTATCGTGAAGCGAAAGGGCAATAACAGCTGCGCTCAATCCAGTAATGGACTTGGGCGTATTGTGTATTCTCTATTAAATTGATAACCATCTGGTCCATTACATTAGCAAAAGTGTAAGCGCTGGCTTAACGCAATTACGGAAAGGCTGGCAGCTTGCTGATCTGAAAAATGCGGACTATAAACATAGCGAATTAAAGAAAAGGAGTTGTAAGGCAATGGAATATCGTATTGAACGCGACACTATGGGTGAAATTCAAGTACCAGCCGATAAGCTTTGGGGGGCGCAAACCCAACGCAGCTTGTTGAACTTTAAAATTGGTGGAGAAAAGATGCCGCTAGAGGTCGTTTATGCGATGGCGATTGTGAAAAAAGCATCTGCGCTTGCGAATCAGCGTCTTGGCGTGCTTGATGCGGACAAGGCTGCTGTTATTGCTGAAGCAGTTGATGAAGTGCTTGCTGGCAAATGGGACGATCAATTCCCACTCGTAGTATGGCAAACAGGCAGCGGCACACAAACGAATATGAACGTCAACGAGGTTGTTGCGCATCGTGCCAACCAGCTTTTGGCTGAGCGCGGCAGCGAGCTGCGCATTCATCCGAACGATGATGTTAACCGTTCGCAAAGCTCGAATGATACGTTCCCTGCAGCAATGCATATTGCTGGAGTAATTGCAGTCGAGGATCGCCTGCTGCCAGCTATTGATGTGTTGAATGCGACACTGAAGGAAAAGATGGAAGCGTTCGACCATATCGTAAAAATTGGCCGCACGCACCTGCAGGATGCAACGCCTATTACGCTAGGACAAGAAATTAGCGGATGGTCTGCGATGCTTGAAAAATCGCGTGAGATGATTCAGCACAGCGTTAACAGCATGCGTGAGCTTGCGCTTGGCGGCACAGCGGTTGGTACTGGCTTGAATGCACATCCAGACTATGCGGTGACGGTTGCCGAGGAAGTAACGAAGCTTACTGGCAAACAGTTTGTTACAGCGAGCAACAAATTCCATTCCTTGACTAGCCATGATCAAATGGTATACACCCACGGCGCAATGAAGGCGCTAGCTGCTGATCTGATGAAAATCGCGAATGATGTACGCTGGCTGGCAAGCGGACCACGCTGCGGCATTGGCGAAATTACGATTCCTGAAAATGAGCCGGGCAGCTCAATTATGCCAGGCAAGGTTAATCCTACGCAAAGCGAAGCGATGACAATGGCAGTTTGCCAAGTGATCGGCAACGATACGGCAATTGGCATGGCGGCAAGCCAAGGCAATTTTGAGCTGAATGTATTCAAGCCGGTTATTTTGTACAACTTCCTGCAATCAGTTGCTTTGCTGGCTGACTCGATGATTTCCTTCAACAACAACTGTGCGGTTGGCATTGAGCCTAATGAAGCGGTTATTAAACGCAATCTGGAGCAATCTCTAATGCTCGTTACTGCGCTTAATCCGCATATCGGCTATGAAAATGCTGCGAAAATTGCGAAAACAGCGCATAAGCAAGGAACAACCTTGAAAGAATCTGCTGTAGCGAGCGGACTGCTTACTGCCGAGCAATTTGATGAATATGTTCGTCCGGAAAATATGATTGGCCGCAAATAACGGCATATTATAAATAATTTTAAGCATTTGCGCAAGCGGCGATGGACTGCTTGCGCAAATGCTTTTTATGTTACAATAGAGCTTGAATTATGCTTCCTTCCGTTGCGCATTGAGGCAATGAGCCGCGACTTGGAAGCGGCGTGACAAGTTTTTATAGAAAAGTAGGTAATCACATGCATTTATTATCTGTTGAGCATATAACTAAAAGCTATGGAGAAAAGCTGCTGTTTGAGAATGTCAGCTTTGGAATTGAAGAAGGCGACAAAATTGGCATTATCGGGGTGAATGGTACAGGCAAATCCACCTTTTTGAAGGTGATTGCTGGTCTGGAGCCGGCCGATTCAGGTCAAATCAATGTTGCCAATCATGCGGTTATTCGCATGCTGTCGCAGGATCCGCAGTTTCTCGAGCAGGAAACAGCGCTTGAGCATGTGTTGGGCGGAGATTCACCGCAGCTAAAGGCGTACACCGCATATCGGGAAGCGCTTGAGCTGGTCGAGCTGAATCCTGTCGATGAGCAAGCTCAGCAAAAGCTTGTCAATGCGAACAACGCGATGGAGGAGCTAGGGGCTTGGCAGCTTGAAAGCGAAGCAAAGCAGGTGCTGGGCAAGCTTGGCATTACAGACTGGAGCATGCCGGTCAAGCAGATGTCAGGAGGTCAGCGCAAGCGTGTTGCGATGGCGGCAGCACTTGTTCTGCCATCAGACCTGTTAATTTTGGATGAGCCGACCAACCATATCGACAATGAATCGGTACAATGGCTGGAAATGATGCTGCAAAAGCGGCGCGGCGCAGTGCTGATGATTACGCATGACCGGTATTTTCTTGATCGAGTTAGCAATCGAATTATGGAGCTGGACCAGGGACGCGCCTATTTCTATGAAGCCAACTACAGCAGATTTTTGGAGCTGAAGCTGGAGCGCGAGGAGCGCGAGGCCGCTGCCGAATCGAAACGGCAAAACCTGCTGCGCAACGAGCTGGCCTGGATCCGGCGCGGCGCCAAAGCACGCACAACAAAGCAAAAGGCGAGAATTGACCGCTTTGAACAGCTGCAGGCTGCTGGGCCGAAGGAAGGTAACGGGAAAATTGAGCTATCGGTTGCTTCCACACGCTTGGGCCGTAAAATTGTTGAAATTGAGCAGGTAAGCAAAAGCTTGAGCGGACGCAAGCTCATTCAAAATTTCAGTTACATTGCAACACCGGGCGACCGGGTTGGCATTGTAGGCCGCAATGGCGCAGGCAAATCAACGCTGCTTAAAATGATTGGCGGTCAGCTTGCTCCTGACGAAGGCACAATTGAAATAGGGCCAACTGTAAAGCTGGGCTGGTTTTCACAGGAACGCGAGGAAATGAATGAAAGCCTGCGTGTGCTGGAATATATACGCGAGGCTGCCGAGCAGGTCAAAACAGCAGACGGCACGTCAATATCCGCCAGTCAAATGCTGGAGCGCTTTCTGTTCAATGCAACGATGCAGTGGACGCCAATTGCCAAGCTTTCCGGCGGCGAGAAACGCCGTCTACAGCTATTGCGCGTACTGATGGAAGCGCCGAATGTATTGCTGCTGGATGAGCCGACCAATGATCTTGATATCGCCACGCTTACGATTTTAGAGGATTATCTCGACGATTTCCCTGGTGTAGTATTTGTTGTGTCGCATGATCGTTATTTCCTTGATCGTACCGTTGATAAAATTATTGCCTTTGAAGAAAGCAGCGAACTGCTTGTGCACACTGGAAATTACTCAGATTATGCCGCATACGCTGCGGAGCGTGAGCGACTGTCGGCAGCGAGTCAAGCGCAAGAGCAAGGAAAGGCCGCAGAGCAGCCTAAACAAACACGCCAACAAGAGCGTGCATTAAAAATGTCCTTTAAGGAACAGCGTGAATTTGAGCATATTGAGCAGTGGATAAGTGAAGCGGAACAGGAACTGAAGGAAATAGAGGCGCAAATGGAGCAGCATGCTTCATCAGCAGCTACGCTGCAGGAGCTTTCCGAAAAGCAGCAGCAGGTTGAGCAAAAGCTTGAGGAGCTTATGGATCGTTGGGCAGAGCTGAATGAGCTTGCCGAAAAAATCGAAGCACAGAAGAAGGGATGATGCAGCATGAAGCCTGGCAACATTTATTGTGTTGGACGTAACTATCGCTTACACGCATTGGAATTGGGCAATGAAGTACCGACCTCGCCGATGATTTTTACGAAGCCGACACATGCATTACGTGAAACAGACGGAGGCGTGCTTACTATTCCTCATGATCGCGGTGCTGTTCATTTTGAGCTGGAGCTAGTGCTGCGAATTGGCAGCAGCTATCGCACCGGAATGCCGCTTGAGCAGGCAGTCGATAGCTTTACGCTTGGCCTTGATTTAACACTGCGCGATGTGCAGTCCGAGCTCAAAGCAAAAGGGCATCCTTGGCTTGCCGCTAAAGGCTTCAAAGGTTCAGCCACCGTCGGAAAATGGCTGCCATTTACGTCCTCTGAGCAGCTCATTCAAGGCCAATTCAAGCTGCTGCGCAATGGCGAGACCGCTCAAATTGGCCAGCCTAAGGATATGATCTTTAGCTTTGAACAGCTTGTACGCTATATTGATGAGCAATATGGCCTGGGAGAGGGCGATTTGATATATACCGGCACTCCTGCCGGAGTGGCAGCATTAAACCACGGTGATTGTTTGGAGATGCAATGGAATGAACAAAAACTAGGAAGCTGCTTTGTAGAGGTGGTTTAAAAAGTCCGACTTTGATGACGATGCGACTTCTTCGTAGCGTATTCGGCGGCGAATCTTGAACGCTACCGAAAACTGCGGTGCTCACGTAGCTTTTGGCCTACGCTGCGCTCCTCGTTTTCTACTAGCGTCCAAGCTTCTTGGTCCTGAAAGCCGAACTTTTTAAACCTCATTGGAAGGGTAGTTTAAAAAGTCCGACTTTGATGACGATGTGCTTTCGATGTAGCGTATTCGGCGGCGAATCTTGAACGCTAGCGAAAATTCCGGTGCTCACGTAGCTTGTTGCCTACGCTGCGCTCCTCATTTTCTACTAGCGTCCAAGCTTCTTGGTCCTGAAAGCCGAACTTTTTAAACCTCATTGGAAGGGTAGTTTAAAAAGTCCGACTTTGATGACGATGCTGGGCGTTGTAGCGTATTCGACGGCGAATCTTGAACGCTAGCGAAAATTCCGGTGCTCACGTAGCTTTTGCCTACGCTGCGCTCCTCATTTTCTACTAGCGTTCAAGCTTCTTGGTCCTGAAAGCCGAACTTTTTAAACCTCATTGGAAGGGTAGTTTAAAAAGTCCGACTTTGATGACGATGCGACTTCTTCGTAGCGTATTCGACGGCGAATCTTGAACGCTAGCGAAAATTCCGGTGCTCACGTAGCTTTTGCCTACGCTGCGCTCCTCATTTTCTACTAGCGTCCAAGCTTCTTGGTCCTGAAAGCCGAACTTTTTAAACCTCATTGGAAGGGTAGTTCAAAAAGCACGACTTTGATGACGATGCGACTTCTTCGTAGCGTATTCGGCGGCGAATCTTGAACGCTAGCGAAAATTGCGGTGCTCACGTAGCTTGTGCCTACGCTGCGCTCCTCATTTTCTACTAGCGTCCAAGCTTCTTGGTCCTGAAAGCCGATTTTTCAGGAAGCTCCGCAGGTGAAAGCGATTGACATCTGGAACAATGAAGGATATTATAAACATTAAATGATAGTGAGCACTAACTATCAAGTTATTAGTTGATCAGTTCCGGGAAGGTGATGATTTGGAAGACAAGCAGACATTGGGCAGTAAAAGCAGGTTGATGCTGGCTGCCATCGACTTAATGGCCGAGAAAGGCTACAAGGGCGTATCGACCAAGGAAATTGCCTTAGCGGCAGGCGTCAGTGAGATGACGTTGTTCCGCAACTTTGGCAGCAAATTCAATTTGCTAGAGAAAGCGGTTGACCGTTATCATTATTCGATTGAAATGACCCAGGTCTTTAACGAAAAAATCACTTGGGATCTGAGGACGGACCTGCTTATGATTAGCCGGATGTATCATGAAATTATGGATCGTAACCGTAAATTGTTCCTTATCGTCTTAAGGGACGACGAATTGATCGAAATCCGCGAGAAAGCACAGAAGCATCCACGTAAATTACTGGAGCTGCTGACGAATTATTTTACCGACATGCAGAGCAGGAAGCGAATGATTCTGACGGATGCGGAAACACAGGCGATCACGTTTATGTGGATGAATTACGGGGCCTTCATGACACAGCTACTCGGAGCGTCGACGATTTCGAAAGTAACCCTGCCAGCATTTATAGAGTCGAGTATCGAATTGTTCGTGAGGGGGGTGAGTCCCTAAAAATTTTGTGATGTAGTTAGTTAGTACTAACAAACATAGAGAGAGAAGGGATACGATGAGAAGTAGACCGTCCATATCGAACAAGGTAATCGGTCAAACGGCTTCGGCGGGCTTTCAGGTAGGGGTCCGAAGAACGCTGCTGATCTCGCCGGAGCAGGCATGGGCATACCTGACCTCTGCCGAAGGGTTGAAGCTGTGGATCGGGACCATTTCGCCCCTGTCCTTTAGCGAGGGGGAGACCTTTCACTCCGCGGAAGGCATTTCCGGCCAATTCCGAGTCGTCAAACCGTACAGGCAGCTCCGCTTACGATGGAAGAAGAGGGAGTTGGCGGAGCCGTCCACTCTGCAAATTCGGTTACTATCCAATCAAGCAGACAAAACAACGATTAGTTTTCACCAGGAAAATCTGGATCATCCGACTACGCGGGAGCAGATGAAGCTGCACTGGGAAGACGTGTTGGCCGCTATTCGGGAGCAAACTACTCATTCCAAACATGATGGAGGTAAGGAATCACGATGAACAAATTCAGTCATATTGATCTTCGCGTCAACGATTTGGCAATCGCACTGCCCTTTTATGAAAAGCTTTTGCCCGAATTGGGATTTACACGAACCTTCCACAGTTCGAATTGGCGGGTATTTGCCGCGGATGGGGAATTGCCGAGCGCCGCTTATTTTGCAATCACGGAAGACCGGGAGCATAAGCCTAACGCCAATTTGATCGGATTCTGGGCGAGCGATCAGGCGGAAGTCGATCGCATCGCCGAGATCGTGGTGCAAAATGGAGGAACGATCAACGACGGACCGCGGTTGTTCCCGATCAGTCCGACCTATTACGCGGTTTATTTCGAAGACCCTTGCGGCAATAAGTACGAAATGCTGCATCGCTTGAACTAATTTGAGCAAGCGGCGGACCTGCCAATCACATAAGCAGGTCCTTCCTTTTTATCTATTTAAGCGTCAACAGATGCTTTAAGTTGTCATCAATAAATTTATTATCGGCGCTATTAATTCCTCTACCAGCAAAATGTCCCCAGATTGACTCGATCGGCTTAAACATAGCATTAGGGATAAGCTTGGCCTCGTATTCGTTATCGTCCGCTGTGCAGAAGAGATCGGTGCTCCCTGGCATGATGCAGGCAAGTGCTTTAATGCTTTTGAGTGCATCAGCGAAATTTCCGTTGTAAATTGGGTTGGCACTAATATCCGCATGCTGCCCTGTCCATAGCATGGCAAGTACGTTGTGCGGGTCCATCATCATAAAGCTTTTTTCCCAGACACCGCTCACAAAATCTGCTAATGAGTCGAATCCCATCGCTCGATAAAGCTCTTCTCTGTAAAATGCCTGCGATAAGCCCCAGCCTGCATAGACACGGCCAACTGCTCGCATGTTTGCAGAAGTCAGCTCGTTTAGCCTGCTTGAATCGAAGTTAACTGCAGCCATAAGTGCAGCGCGCATTCCATCAAGTACGATAAATGTATGAGCCCAGGTTTTAGCTACTCCGGCGAAAGGTGCAATTCTTTCCACCATATTCGGATAGCTTGCTGCCCACTGGAATGCTTGAATGCCTCCCATTGACCATCCAACTACAAGGGCGATCTTTTGAATGCCAAATTTTTCAGTCACTAGCCGATGTTGAAATGTGACGTTGTCATAGATCGTGACTTGCGGAAAATTAGCCCCATCAAATGGAGGTGGCGTGTTGCTAGGAGAAGAAGATAATCCGTTGCCTAGCAGATTTGGCACGATTATAAAATATTTTTGCGGATCCAGTGCCATGCCACTGCCAATCAACCATTCATTCTGAGCATGCTGGTCCCCGAAAGCAGTAGGATAGACAATAACATTATCTTTCTGCTCATTTAATGTTCCATAGGTTTTATAAGCCAGAAAAGCGCTTGGCAGCGTTGCTCCTGATTGCAGGGTTACGTCGCCTAAATTAAAAATTTCATAATCCATCGTATTGTTGCTCCCTTCAACATGAATGATAGGGAATGCATTCCTTGTTGTTAGTATAGAACTATGATACGCTCAATAAAAGTGAATAAAACTCAACATAATATTCAATATTATTGAAGATACTGGGGGAAGCATGATGGAATTGCGCCAATTGGTTACGTTCCGCACGGTTGCATCGACTTTAAACTTTACTCGGGCTGCGGAAGTGCTCAACTACGTTCCTTCCAATGTCACGATGCAAATAAAGGCATTGGAGGATGAGCTCGGCGTTCGTCTCTTTGATCGCTTGGGCAAGCAGCTTGTTCTGACAACTGCCGGCAAACGTTTTTTAACTCATACGCAAGATATTCTAAATCAATTGGATGAAGCGCGCAGCGCCGTTCATGACAATGAAAACTTAAGCGGAACTTTAACGATCAGTGCCAACGAGGTGCTTTGCGCCTATCGGCTTCCTGTTGTCTTTCAACGATTTCGTGCGCGATATCCGGGAGTACGTCTCATTTTCCGCTCTGTTCCCAATCAAGAGCTCAAGCAAACGCTTTTTGAAGGAAATGCGGATGTTGTGTTTATGCTGGATGAAACGATTCGTTCAAGCGGACTAGCTGTCGAGCCGCTGCTGGAAGAAGCCTTCCGCTTATTCGCTGCTCCGGATCACCCGCTCGCAAAAAGAGCTGATTTGCAGCTGGAAGATTTTCATGGAGAAGTGTTTTTGACGAATGAAAAGGGTTGCCCCTATCGAACGATGTTTGACCGCTCATTTGAGAAGGAGGGCATCGATAGCATTACGTATTTAGAGTTTCAAAGTGCTGAAGCGATTAAACAATGCGCCATTGCAGGAATCGGCATTGCTTTTCTTCCTGAAATTGTTGTTGAAGCCGAAATTGCACGGGGCGAGCTTATTGCTCTGCCATGGCAAATTCAAGATTTGCATGTGTACACACAAATGTTATGGCATAAAGACAAGTGGCTTTCACCCATTATATCAGCGTTTATAGAAGCGGCAAGAGAAGGGATCGGTATAGCAAGCGAGAATGCATCTGATTAACTGAATGCAATGAACCGAATACATCTAATTAACAGGTAGAGCGATTCTAAAAAAACGGTTGGAGGAGAGCATGCAAAAACAGCGGCAGCTCGGAACTTTATGTTATCATCCCGAGCTGCCGCTGTTACTAAATTATTACGATGCGAATTAGCCGTTAAAGGCAGACAGCATCCAGACATGCTTTTCAAGAGAGGTGTGAATGGCTAGCAGCATATCGGCAGTGGTTTCATCACCAGCCTGCTGTGCAACCTCCATGCCTTCTTTAAGCTCTCCGATTACAGTTGTAAAGTCGTTAATAAGCTGATCCACCATTTCACGCGCTGTTTCATTGCCGTGTGCTTCCTGAATGCTGGAATGCTCCAAATAATCCGCCATTTTAGCAAGCGGCTGGCCTTTGACAGCTAGCAAGCGCTCAGCGATTTCATCGATATGAAGCGCCGCTTCCTCATAAAGCTCTTGGAATTTTGCATGGAGTGTGAAAAATTGTGTGCCCTTTACATACCAATGGTAATTGTGAAGCTTCACATAAAGCACGCTCCAGTTGGCGATTTGACGGTTTAACTGCTCTTGAATGGTACTCATTTATAACTCCTCCTATCCGTAATCTGTTGTGTCTCTGCTTACAGTTTTTGCTAAAATCAATAATCCCATACATTAGAATTTTTGATTTATAAGTATACTTAGATCAATTCCTTGTTTATAATTATTACAAATTACATTCCATTTGTCAAGCCACAAGTCACTGATAATGCTTGCTTTTGTGTATCCTAATTTTACCACCGTTAAATAGCAAAAGCTGCACCCTCAACTGTTACATATAAGCAACAATTGCGGTGCAGCCCAACTTGCATATGTCAAAATCTTGAACGCCCTAGTTCGCTTCAGCCAGCATAAATACGGCCAGTATAAACATAGCATGCGACCAGGTTAACGGAACTACCCACGCCGTTTCACCTGTATGCTTGTCGATTTGCTCAGGCAGCAGCCCTGTTTCCGTGCGATGCTCCAGCACCCATTGAATATAGTTGCGTCCAGCCTCGACATCACCTGTAGCGAAGCGGTAATGTGCAAGCCATAATGTTGTCAGAATCCAAGGGTTGCCGCCAATATAAATGTCGTCCTCATAGCGTTTAATACCGCCAACGTTTGGTACGGTGAGCAGCTTTTCCACGACGTCAGCGGTGCTGCGCATGCGAGCATCAGTAGCGTCAACTGCATTAAACGGAACGCTAATGCCGAGCAAGCTAATATCTACGATCGGATCATGCTTCAATACATATTTTTTGTAGCCTTTGTCGAGATCGAGCACAGTCCCTTGCTTGCCGGCAGAGATCCCCTCATTATATTTGTCTGAAGATACGGTTAGATTGATTCCGCGATAGAAGCATTGCAGCTCTTCGTTAAAGCAGCTTTGTTCTATAGCAGCTTTAACACGGTCAGCCTGCTCGCTCCATTGCTCAGCCAGCTCGTATTCGCCAGCCAGCTCGGCAAAGCCAGCCGCAGCTTTAAGTCCGCCGTAAACTGCCGCCGAGGAATACGTATGCGAGGCTTCGCGCTCTTCCCACAGGTCGATGCTTGGCTTCGGCAAGCCCGTCTCCTCATCGATAAAGGAGGCAAGGAACTGCGCGCCTTTTAATACAGACGGCCATACACGAGAAGCAAAGCCGCGATCCTGCTTCACAAGGTAATGCTGCCACATTCCCCATAAAATAGAGGAGCCTTCATCAATTTGCAAGCCCCATGACGGCGCCAATTGACCATCATGGTAGTGGCGCTGCTGCCAAGAGCCGTCAGGAGATTGTGCGCGCAATGTCCAATCGTAGAAGGCATCGGTCAAATCTGTTAGGCCCACCTTATCCAATGCTGTCGTGATAAAGGCCGCGTCGCGCCCCCAACAGAATGAATAGCCGCCGCAACGGCTGAAGGTTTCGTCAAATTCTGGAGCGGCAATGATCGTGCCTGTTTTTTCATCGGACATAAGCTTAAACGTTAAAATAGAGCGCTCATACAGCTCCTTAATACGTGCATCGTCAACCGGGCAAGGAACAGCTTGAGCGACATAGCTTTGCCAATAGCTGTTCGTTTCATCTGCCCACTGGCCGCTCGTTTTCTGGCGTGCTTCAGCCAGCAGCTGGACAGCGTCCTGTTCATTGTGCGCCGCTGCAATATAAATAGGAAGCACAACCGTTTCTCCCGGAGCAATTGTCAGCTGCCAGGACATAGCGCCAGTCGGCTGCATATCGATCATATTGCCGTTTAGCTCGCCTTGCTGCACATTTTCCCATGAGATGCCGCTTTGAAATTTAGTGCATACGATTGCACTCGAGACCGCAAAAAAGTACTGATGGCGGAAATGAATCAAGGCATCAGCTTCGGCATGAAACATCGTTGTATTGTAAAGGCTGTTTTCACTAATTAGAAAGCTGGAATGCAGTACAAATGAAAGCTGCTTGCTTTCATTGCCTGAGTTGCTAAGCGCATATTCACGGACGAGCAGATCCTTGCCAGGAACAGCAAAATGACGGCTGTTGATCGTTAATTCAGCCTGCTGGCTGGCTGCTTTAATCGCAAGCACATTGCTGCCTTGCACATAGCCAATCTCATGCGACCAGCCATTGCCAGCCTCGTCAAACCATTCAACGGGAGCGCCTTCCGCTGCATGAATCCCGACACGCATTGCATCCATATGCTGCGGTGTATCAATATGAGGCCACCACAGGCGATACATTTTTCCTGTGCGGCCGAGTGTAGCAAGCAGGCTGGAGTTGCCGATCACGGCGTCGACTAAGTATGGTTTTTTTTCATTCATCGTCATTATCCTCTCTTTTGATTGTCTTTAATGGATGATTCTCTTACGACTAAACGATGCGGGATGATGTTGCGTATTTGGGAAGAAGCATTGTCCTGCAGACGTCGCACCAGCAAATGAGAAGCGGTATAGCCAAGCTGATACGTTCCGATATCTACAGAGCTCAGTGCCGGGGAAGCCAGCTCTGATAAGGCGATATTGTTGAAGCTGATTAAGCAAATATCATTAGGGACACTAAAGCCAAGCTCAGTCACGCCGCGCAGCACGCCAAAAGCGGTGACGTCGTCAATGACGACAAGCGCAGTAGGACGCTCTGGAATATTCATGACAAATGACATAGCGCGGTAGCCGCTTTGCTGTAAAAACTCGCTGTCAATAATCCACTCCGGATTTATCGCCAGTCCTGCCTGCTGCATCGCCTTGCGGTACCCCTCCAAGCGATCAACGGATACGGTTAAATTCGGCACGCCGATTACGAAGCCGATTTTGCTATGGCCTTGCTTGATCAAATGCGTCGTAGCATCATAAGCGGCCTGCACATTGTCCGTATCAACCGTAATAATATTATCGTGACCCTCGGTGCGCCCGATAAGAACAGTTGGGAAATCATGATCTGCAAGCATTTTAATTAAAGGATCATCTTGTCTTGAGGATAGCAGCACTACGCCATCTACGCGTCTGCCGAGCACAAGACGAGAGATCGTTTCTTGCTCGTCAGTCGGAGAGGTTGCAGCAGCAAGCAGCATATCGTATCCGGCTTTCGTCGAATGCGCCAAAATGCCGCGCAGCAGCTCCCCGAAGAAAAAGTCCTGAAACAGCTCTTCTGCTGGACGCGGCAGTACAATTGCTAATGTATTGGTTGTTTTGGAGACAAGACTTTTCGCCATCACATTTGGATGGTAGCCCATTTCCTCCATAATTCGTTTCACTTTTATAGTAGTAGCTTTGCTAATTCTCGAATGATTGGATATAACGCGCGATACTGTTGAGGGAGAAACTCCCGCCGCTTTCGCGATATCTTTAATGGTAACCATAAGATCGATCCTTCCTAAAATGAGCCTTCCTATCTACTATAGCGGTTAGTGCAAACTTATGCAATCATTTCATGGCTTGTAATTAATGTACACGGGATAGCAAAAATATACAACTTAAGAAAGCTCGAGAATAATAGAGGAAAAGAGAGAATTATTAAGTGGAACTACAAAAATTAAAGAAATTTCAAAATGTGCAATCGTTTGCTCAAA
The DNA here is from genome assembly GCF_018403185.1 of Paenibacillus montaniterrae. GTDB lineage: Bacteria > Bacillota > Bacilli > Paenibacillales > Paenibacillaceae > Pristimantibacillus > Pristimantibacillus montaniterrae. The sequence continues at coordinate 42,614 of NZ_BOSE01000007.1, read as the reverse complement.
ACTCAAATTAAAAAGCCGACAGCTGCCAGGTTAGCTGTCGGCTGCTGCTTTGTTGCGTTGCCCTTCCCAAATCAAGCTGATCGTCGAGCCCTCATCTGGCTGTGATGCAACCTTGATTCGTCCGCCCATCGCTTGTACAAGCTCCTTCGTAATCGCCATGCCCAGTCCGCTGCCTTCGATCGACTCATCCGTATTTGTGCCGCGATAGTAGCGCTCGAATAGCTGCTCGATCGTTGGCGCATCCATTCCGTTGCCGTTGTCCTGCACATTAAGCTGCCAGCCTTGCTGAGCTAAAGGAATAAGCTCGATTACGATTTTCGTATCGCCCGGGTTGTGCAAAACAGCATTGGCGATTAAATTTTCCACGATTCGCTCAAACCATGGCGGATAAAGATATCCGTAAATGTGCTGCCCGGGAATATGGCATGTTATGCTTCTTCCTGCGCTTAGCGGATTCGCTGCAGCGTGCTCGACCGCTTCTTTCAGCAAAGCGCCAACATTGTGTAAATCCAGTGAAACAGGCAGCTTGCCGCTGCGCAGGCGATAGGTCAGCGCCAAATCCTCCAGCAGCTGATCCATGTACTGGCTTTTCTTCAAAATGGTAGCTGCGAAGGAGCGAACCTCTTCTTCCGTCCAGCTGTATTTATCGGCAGCGAGCATATGCGCATAGCCTTGAATAGAGGAAAGCGGTGTTCTCATATCATGGGTAACTCCGGCAATCCATTCCTCGCGATATGCTTGTGTCTGCTTCGCGGCAGCCTTGCTTGCACGCAGCTCGGCAGCCAAAGCGTGAATGGAATCCTGCACCTCCTTAAACAGATGCTTCCTCCGTTTGAAGATCGATTTTGCTGATGGCTGAGGCAGTTTGTCCGCATCCTCCTGATCGCTGCCAAGGCGCTGAATCCAGCCCACGATATCAATAATTGGCTTAACAAACAGATTCGCGTAGCCGAAGGCAAGCATGACCATAATGAGAAATGCTGCGGCCAGAAACAAGGCAATGCTGATCACAATGATGCGCAGATCATCCGGCATGCCTGGCATGCTTGCAGACTGCTTGGAGCTGTCTAGCGGTGTCTGAACGATCCAGGTAAGCTGGCGCTGCTCATCATATTGCGATTGCAGCATCGTTCCGTACCGCTCGGGATAGCTGGAGCGAAGAGCCAGCTCCCTTAGCGTATAGCTGCTCACAGCATGATCAGGCTTATGCCAGGAGGCGATCTCATTGCCTTGCTGATCGACGATTTGCACCCATGCTTGCATGCTCGTCAGACTCGCTTCCACCTCGTGCGGGAACGTAATGCTGCCGTCGGCAATTTCAGCTTGAGCCATATGCGGCTGCAGTGATAGCGAGCCTACTTTCGACTTGCCGTACAGCATAATAAAGAAGCGGTCATCCTTTTGCTGAATCCAGAAGCCAAGGGTGTACGGAAAAGGCTCGACTCCGTACCAGTAATCGATCAGCTGCCCGGGATGGTAGCTGATCGGCACATCATCAGGTGTAAAGAAGGATTGCAGCACATTGCCGTGCTCATCCAGGCTTTGCAGCCAGCCTCCATCCTGCTCCAGCTGCTCAAGCAGCTTTTCGCTTACGAGCAAGCCATGCTCATCAACCGTTGATTCTGCAATCAAGCGGGAAATGCCATAGGGCGCAAAGTTGCGCTTGATTTCAATGCTCTCCAGCTCTCTGAACATCCAGGCAAAAATGATAATTGCCAAAATAAGCAGCAGCAGGCCGGCAATCGCCATTTGCCAGGCAAAGCGAACTGTCAGCCGTCTACGTAGCATGCTTGCCTCCTGACGGGCTTGGCAGAACAAGCTTATAGCCCATGCCGCGCACATTTACTAAATATTGCGGGTTCGCCGGGTCCTTCTCAATCCGCTCCCGTATGCGGTGAATATGAACCATCACCGTGTTGTCATCATTCAGCATCGATTCGCCCCATACGCGCTCATAAAGCTCGCTTTTGCTGAAAACACGATTGGGATGCTTGCATAGAAACAGCAGCAACTGAAAGACGAGCGCTGGACAGTGCATCGCTTTTCCGTCAACGGTTAACGTCGCCTTCGCCTCATCCACCTGGAAATGACCGAGATCATAAATTTTTGCTGTTGCAGGCGCTTCAGCTTTCTGGCCTTGCAAATATCGGCGAAGCTGAGCGCGTGCTCGAGCTGCGACCTCGAGCGGATTGAACGGCTTGCGAATATAATCATCGCCGCCGACAGCAAAGCCTGTCAGTACATCCAGATCAGAGGATTTTGCGGTTAAAAACAGAATCGGCGCATCCGTTGTCTGGCGAATAAACGGACATATTTCGAGACCGCTTGCCCCTGGCATCATAATATCGAGCAAAATAAGATCGTACTTTTTCTGCTTGCATGCTTCTAGTGCAGCTTCACCGCTATAGGCGCAGTCAATTTGCGTAAAGCCTTCCTTCCTTAAAATCGTTGACACCATATCGACGATCGCTCGCTCATCATCCACGATGAGCAGCTTGGCATTGTCCATCGTTCCACCTCAATTCGTGCTTGCCTTAGGCTGATTACATTTTAGCATGGGTTAGCTGCTGCTGAAATGAATTAAGGTAAAAGTAAGCTTGCGTTTTTTCTCCGTTAAGATAAGGGGGTTACACTGTAACTGTAAAGAATAATGAAGGAGAGAACCAAGTATGAGAAAGAGAAGTTATATGGTCCAGTTGTTTGCGGTAGTGTTAGTATCGGTTTTACTAGCTGGCTGCGGCGACGCGCAAAATCAAGGAGGGAATGAAATGCCTGAAGCAACTAATGAAAATGTGGAGCAGCCACCGAATAACGAAAGCAATATTGCTGGGGAGAATATTGCCAGCGCAATGCTGAAGGGTGAAGCCAAACAGCTCTATGCCCAATTTAGCAGTGATTTGCAGGGCATCGTAACAGAACAAGATTTTATTTCGCTCGTCAATGAATTTACTGCTGGCGTAGCGCAATTTGAGCTGGCATCAACGATGGATATTAACGGCTATCGCAGCTATGTATGGAGCGATGCTGAGCAGAGCAAGGGATTGACGGCGATTGTAGATGAGCAAAATACGATTGCAGGCTTTCAGGTGCTGCCGCTTACTTCTTATCCAGATACGGACCAGCTCTATTCGACAACGACATTCCAGCTTCCATTTGCCGATGAGTGGCTCGTTTTCTGGGGCGGGAAAAATGTGTTCCTCAACTATCATTACGAATACGAGCATGTGCGCTATGCCTATGACTTTATTAAAGTGAAGGACGGCTATTCCTATGATGGTGATCCAACGCACAATGAAAGCTATTATGCGTTTGGCGCAGAGGTGCTCGCGCCTGCAGGTGGCGTAGTTGTTGAGGTGGTAGACGGAATTGAGGATAATATCCCGGGGCAAATGAATGAGCAGCAGCCCGCAGGCAATATAGTCGTGATCGAGCATCAAAATGGCGAGTTCAGCGAGCTTGCGCATTTCAAAAAGGATTCGATTGTTGTGCAGGTCGGCGACACCGTAAAAGCGGGACAGCTGCTTGGGGAATGCGGCAATTCGGGCAATTCCTCTGAGCCGCATATTCACTTTCAAGTGTACAAGAAAAATGAGGATAGCAGCGGCCTGGTCATTCCTGTAGCATTTGCAGATGGCAAGGAATGGGTGCGCGGCGAGTTGGCAGCTGGAAATAAATAAGCATGGTGTGAAGAGCGGAAGCGCATCTTTAGTCAGCATATCAGCGTGATGATAAGCAGACTGGAGATGCGTTTTTTGGTATAGTAAAGAGACAAAAAGCGTGGAGAGCAGTCGTCTTGCTGCTTCTCCAAAATGAGATTAAGCAAAGGGCGAACGCTATGAAACGACTGGATCATTTATTTGTGTTAAACAAGCAGCAGGAGCAGCGCATGAACGCTATTGGCGAGCTAGCGGACAGCTTTGCGGCAGAAGCGCATCGCGTTGACGCCGAGCATGATTTTGCATATAAGCATATTGAAGCGTTGCGCGGCATCGGCTATTTCTCCTATCCCGTGCCGGCAGCGAGCGGCGGCGCAGGCATTTCACTGTATGAGCTTGTATTGTATCAGGAGCGGCTCGCACAAGGAGATGCAGCGACTGCGCTAGGTGTCGGCTGGCATTTAAGCGTGGTCAAGGATATTAATGATAAGCAGCTTTGGCCCCAGGCGGCAATCGCTCAATTAAATGAGCAAATTGTGAAGCAGCAGCTGCTGGTCAATCGCGCCGCAACGGAAAAAGCATCAGGAAGCCCGACGCGCGGAGGCAAGCCGTTGACAACGGCCAAGCAGCGTGAGGATGGCTCCTATGTGCTAAGCGGCAGAAAAACATTTACAACCTTGTCGCCGGTGCTTGATTACTTTATTGTTACGGCGAGCCTTGAGCAAGGGACGGCAGAGTTTATCATTCCGCGCGAGGCGACGGGCCTCTGCATCGAGCAAACCTGGCATATGCTCGGCATGCGCGGTACTGCGAGCCATGATCTTGTGCTGGATAATGTTGTCGTCCCCGAGACGGCTTTAGTCTATCGTTTCCCTGACAAGGCTGCGCGGGCAGCGACGCCTTCCTTGCTGCACATTCCTGCCTGCTATCTGGGAATCGCGCTGGCTGCTAGAAAGGAAGCGATCAAATTCGCTTACCACTACCATCCCAACTCCCTGCCTGCTCCTATTATCCAGCTGCCCAACATAGTGCAGCAGCTCGGGAAAATCGAGCTTGAGCTGCAAGCCGCACGGCACTTTTTATATAGTGTTGCAGCGAGATGGGATCAGCAGGCACAGCCGCAGGAGCAGCTTGTTGCCGAGCTGAATGCTGTCAAGGTAACAGCTATTGAAACTGCTCTATCCGTCGTCGACAAAGCAATGCGCATCGTTGGCGCGCATAGCCTTGCGCTGGATCATCCGCTGCAAAGAATGTACCGCGATGTGCGCTTTGGCCTGCACAATCCGCCGATGGAGGATGCAGTGCTAACAATGCTCGGCAAGCTGGCTGTTGACGACTATGAGAAAGGATAGGAGTAGCACAGATGAATAGCAAAATGGATCCTTCGCAATTGAAGGAAAGGCTTGCGAATCTTTCAATATGGAAAAAGAACGGCCAGCGAGCACCTCATAAGCCGTTGCTAATACTGCTGGCACTGGCTAGACTCCAACAGAATGAAACAGTGCTGCCTTATGAGCTTGTCCGTGAAAAAATGAAAAGCTTGCTAATTGAATTTGGGCCGACTAGAAAGTCATATCACCCTGAACAGCCGTTTGTACGCTTGGAATCTGATGGAATTTGGAGCTTGTCAGGCTCTGTAAATAAGCAAAGCTTTACGGATAAGCAGCTGCTACAGGACGGGATCGCAGGAGGCTTTAATGAACAAGTTCTCGCCTTGCTGCAAAGCAATCATTCTTTAATTCAAGAGCTGGCTTTCATTCTGCTTAATGAGCATTTTCCGGAAACTATTCATCAGGATATTATTGATGAGCTTGGACTAGATATTGCGTTAAGGAGAAAACGAAGCCGCGATTCAAGGTTCAGGGAAAATATATTAAAGGCGTATGAGTATAGCTGTGCAGTTTGTGGCTTTAATGTAAGGCTGGGCAATCAGCTGGTTGCTGTAGATGCCGCCCATATTCAGTGGCATCAGGCGGGTGGACCGGATAAAGAAGCCAATGGGTTGGCACTTTGCTCCTTGCACCATAAATTATTTGATCGAGGCGTGTTTACAATAACAGAAGAAAGAGAATTGCTTGTAGCTGAGCTTGCGCATGGAAGCAATGGTTTTGATGAATGGCTGATGCGGTTCCATGGGAAAAAGCTGCGTGCCCCGGTTCACCCGCTGTACAAGCCAGAAGAAAGCTATATTCAATGGCATGTTAGAGAAGTATTTAAAGGACCTGCACGTTATCGGCTATAAAGCTGGATTCGTTCTATACACAATTGGCTAGGAGTGATTGGCATGCTGGAGGTGGCGGCCGCCATTATCGAAAATGAGCACGGGCAAATTTTGATTGCCAGACGCAAAAAGGGGAAGGCGCAGGAGGGCATGTGGGAGTTTCCGGGCGGTAAGATCGAGGCCGGCGAAACGGGCGAGCAATGCCTGATTAGAGAGCTGCGCGAGGAAATGTCCATTGATATTGAGCCGTATCAATTTTTTGCGGCTAGCGAGCATGTCGATGGCAGCTTGCATATTTTGCTGAAAGCCTATAAGGCAAAATACGTTGGCGGTACGATTGTTTTAAGCGACCATGACAGCTATCAGTGGGTCGAGCTTGAGCAGCTGCCCGAGTTCTCATTTTCTCCTGCGGATATATGCTTTGTTCAGCAGCTGGCAGAAGTGCATGAATTTCCAGTAGATAGGGCAAATATTCATAGGCGAAAAGTTTGACAATGAGATGGAGGCAGTAAAGTATGGGAACGGGCTCGGAATGGCTGGAGTCTTATTTTGCCGCATATAGCTTGACAACTATTGATGCTTGTTATGGCAGTTTGCAGCTCTCTGTTCCGGAGGAGCCTGGCACAACCTTGCTCCTGGCTGTCGCTGGCGGCCAAGGTGAGGCCGTTGTCGAAGGAAGAAGCTATTCGCTGCAGAAAGGGAAGCTGTTGCTGCTGCCAGAAGGCTCTGGCGTATCTATCAAGTCCAGCAGCAACAGTCTGCTCCAGTGCTATGCCGTAGGCGTAGCTCCTGTTATACAGACGAATAAGGCAGCGGGCAGCCTGCAGCGGCAAAGCAAAATTACGTCGCTCAGTAAAGAAGCTTATATTGACGCAGGAGCAAAATTCATTGAGTTTGCTCAACAGCTGTACATTCACCGCTTGCCTGTCGAAGAGCTGCGACATATTAAAAATCAACTGATTTTCCACGAAATGCTTTACGAGCTGCTGCAATGTCTCGAGCATTCGGAAAAAGGCGAGACTGAATTGTGGAGCCTGGAGCAAAGCGTGCGCTATATGGAGCAGCAGTTTCGCGAAAAAATTTCCCGTGAGCAGCTTGCCGCGGCGACGGGCATCAGCAGCTCGCACTATTCTGTAGCCTTTAAGCAGCTAACAGGATATTCGCCCAACCACTATATGACCACTCTGCGTGTTCATCATGCGATGGAGCTGTTGCTGCAGGGCAAAGAAACGTTAAGAGAGGTTGCCATTAAAACTGGCTACAAGGATGAGTTTTATTTGAGTCGCCGCTTTAAGCAGCATACGGGCATCTCTCCGTCCAATTATGCTGCACAGTTTTCCAAGCGAGTTGCGGTGCTGATTCCGCCGTATGCGAGTCATCTTATGCTGCTCGGGGTAGAGCCAACTGTGTCAATCGCCGACAGCAGTGAATATATAAGCTCCAGCGAGTTGTCGGTTCCGCAAACGATGCGCTTAATGAGTGATGACTGCTCAGCCGAGCAATTAAAGCGGGCGCTGCTAGAAAGTAAAACCGAGCTGATTATCGCCTCCGATCCCTCCTCTGCACATCTTGAATTTAATGCCGAGCGGCTTAGAATTATAGCGCCTGTTGTTACGGTTTCCTGGATGGATATGGGGTGGAAGGAGCATTTCCGCTATATTGCAAACATCGTTCAGGAAAGCGAGCGAGCCGAGCGCTGGCTGGCCGAATTTGAGCGGGAGGAAGCAGCAGCGAGGCAGCTGATCAGTCAAACGGATGCCATGCATGCGGTAGTTTCGATTGTCGTTATTAAGCCGCAGCAGCTGCTCGTCTATGGCGCAAGAAATGCAGGCTACGTTATTTATCACTCGTTAGGCTTGGCCCCTCCAGAGCGGATTCGGCAGCAGCTTGAGCGGCACGGGCACAAATTTCATTCCCTTTCGATTGCGTTAAGCGAGCTGCCGCTGTTTGCCGGCGACAAAATGCTCGTCATTGTCTTCCCCGATGAGGAGGGCTCGACAGCACATGCCGATTCCATTGTTCAAAGCGACATATGGCAAAGCTTGCCGGCCGTTCAGAACGGACAAGCCTTTATGCTTGATCAAAATGACTGGATACCGTACAATCCTGTTTCTATTCAATATCAGCTAAGAAGAGCGGTTAAGCTATTTGAAAACAATTGTACAATGTGAATATCGAACAAAAAGACATGGCTTACTGTTAGGCAGCCTACTATAATGAGACTGTAATTAATAATGAGAATCATAATCATTAAAGGAGACTGACCTGATGAATAAGCTTTTGCCAATTGCTTTACTATTAACTTTACTGCTGACTGCCTGCGGCGGGACCACTACCAGCTCCGAGAATTCTGGAGCAAATGCCAACAGCCCAGGTGCTTCGCAGTCTGAGGATACCTTTGTATATGAATCGGAAAATGGCCCGGTCACGGTTCCAAAAAATCCGCAGCGTGTCGTCGTGCTAACAAGATTTTTAACGGGCAATGTGATGCTGCTGGACGTTCCGCTAGTAGGAGTGGACCAGATGGCGAAGGATAATCCTAATTTTGCCGAGCAGCTAAAGGATGTTGAGGTAGTAAGTGATGAAAGTCTTGAGAAAATTTTGGCGCTGCAGCCTGATTTGATTATTGGGCAAAGCAATATTAGCAATCTCGACAAGCTTAATGAAATCGCGCCAACGGTAACCTATACGTACGGCAAGCTGGATTATTTGCAGCAGCATATTGAAATTGGCAAGCTGCTCAACAAGGAAGCGGAAGCCAAAGCATGGGCAGAGGATTTCCAGGCAAGAGCAAGCGAGGCTGGAGAAAACATTAGAGCCAAGGTAGGAGATGACGCAACCGTATCGGTCATCGAAATGTTCAATAAGCAGCTCTATGTCTACGGCTACAATTTTGGCCGAGGAACCGAAATTTTGTATGGTGAAATGGGCTTGAAGCTGCCTGAGAAGGTTGAAGAAGCGACGCAAACTGATGGCTACCTGGCGCTTTCCTTTGAGGTAATGGGCGACTATATGGGCGATTACGTCATTTACAGCAAGGATGAGGCAGAGGACAACTCCTTCCTGGAAACCGAAACCTATAAAAGCATTGATGCTGTAAAAAACAACCGCGTATTTACAGCCGATGCCAAAGCGTTTTATTTCAATGATCCGCTAAGCCTGGAGTATCAGCTTCAATTCTTTATCGATCATTTTCTGGACGGCTCAGAGCAGTAGAATGAATAGCCGGGAGCAGGCGTTAGAGGATTGTATTCCTCCAACGCCTGCTCCTTTTGCTTTGGCAGCTTCCTACTGCACATTTCAATCATGTAAATTAAATTCGAGATAAGAATTCGTTTCTTTATTCTCATAAACTTTTAATTTCGTTATGCTGCCGTCATGCTGATACAACAAGAATCCCTCGCCATTTTCCACTATTAATTTCAGATTGGGATAGGGCTCAGTAACGATATACTCATCATTTATTTTCGTATAATAAACCTCAACTATTAACTCATCTCCCCAATAGCCATGAACAATAATATGATCAGCTTTGAGATTAAACTCATTTATGCGTTCAGTACGGCCAACATAATTAAGCTTTAATTGATTCATAAAAAATTTTGCAAAAGATTCATCGTCAAAGCCGTAGTTTCTCTCTCTATAGATGTCTAAATCATAACTGAGCCAATCAGGGATTAAGCGTATATTTATCTCCAACGTTTTATTTTGATTGTCGAAAGTAGTAAAAGGATCTGAAAGATCAAGGACCTTAGGTTGAGAGTACTCAAACGTTTTAAAATAAGAGCGTATTAAAGTAGTGGTAGGTGTTTTATACAAATTTATTTTTTCACGGAAAAATGGAATAACTGCTGTAAGCATAATTGGCATAATAAGAAGAAGGGATAGCGCACGTTCGACGGAAAACCATTTTTTGGACATGAAGAACACAATAACAGCGAAGACTAAACTGATGCGAGGCATAATATCGAGAAATAGATATGGAATGAGCAACACAATTGGAAAAAAGAGTACAGGTGATAGTAAATATATAGTTAACCATCCGACTACTGCTATGAATAAACTAGTTAAAAAGAATCGTCTATAGTCCATTTTAGGTACCGTCCTTGGTCAACTAAAAAGATGATTTTATTGAATTCAACTATAGTATATCAAATGGTTATAGAAAGTCGAGGCCGCTATGTACTTGAAGCAGGATAGAAGTGTGATCAATCGAGATGAACCGATTGAAAATGAGCCAAGTAAATATTTTTTAATAAGCATATTGACGATGTTTTAATCAGCTGCTATGATTTGATTAAAGGTTTAACCAATGACTGCGATATATGATTAAACCTTTAACCATTAAACTGAGGAGTAGCTATGAAACAGGAAATTAACATCATCGATGTCGCGCAGCTTGCCAAGGTTTCGATTGCAACCGTGTCCAATGTGATTAATGGCAAAGGCAGAGTTTCTACGTTGACAGAGAAAAGGGTTCGCAAGGCGATTGACGAGCTCGGCTACGCCCCAAATTTGTTGGCACGCAATTTGAAAACGAAACGATCCGGCTTGATCGGGCTGGTCGTGCCTACTGTTAAGCCTGGACGGCTTAAGGATAACCCATTCTATTGGGATTTGCTGTCAGGGGTGGAGGAGTACGCGCGTGAACGAGATTTTCACATTATTTTATCCGGGTTTGATGAAGCGGAGGAAAGCTTCGAGTTTGTGAAGGAAAGACAGCTTGACGGCTTGATTATTGTTGGAGCTGGCGAGCAATCCTCGGCGATAGAGAAGGTGCTGGCGCTCAATATTCCGTTCGTTTTTGTTGATAATTATTTGATGAATCCGGATTTGTACCAGGTTTCGCTCGATGACAGGCTTGGCGGCTGGCTGGCAACCAAGCATTTGCTTGAGCTGAACCATCGCAACATTGCCGTCCATATCGGCGACATCCCGCTTGAGCGCATTCATCAATACGGCGTGCTTCATGAGCGCTGGAATGGCTATCGGCTTGCGTTGGAGGAAGCGGGAATTCCGTATGACTCCTCGCTTATGATTCAGCTTCCGACCTCGGCCGAGGGGGGACAAGAGGCGGCGGGCTGGCTGGAGAAGCATTCCGATGTTACGGCAATCTTCTCATTTTCCGATATTGCCGCGATCGGTATTCTTAAAGGCCTGAAGGAGCGAGGCGTTAACGTGCCGCAGGACATATCGGTCGTTGGCTTCGATGATTTGTATATGACAGCGTTTACGAGTCCGCCGCTTACGACGGTTTCGCAAAATATTGTCGTAAAAGGGATCGCTGCGGCGCAGCTGCTGTTTCATCAGATCGAAAACAGCTCCCACTACTCTCGAAAGGTGGTGTTGCCTGTCGAATTGAAGGTAAGAGAAACAACAGGGTGGTTAAACAAGGGTGAATGAGTGCCGCAGCTGCGGCAAATTAGAGAGACGCTGAACATGAAAATGATAGCAAGGGCGTGTCTGAGAACTCCGAGGACAGCGCGTCCTAAACCAAGGGAGGATTTACATTGAAAACAAAACGTATACTAGCGTTTGCAATGACAACGATTTTGGCTACAACGATGCTGTCTGCCTGCGGCCCTGATCGCAGCAATGGCGGCAATACGAACCAAGGCACGAATCAATCGACCAATCAGGCGACCAATACGCCGAGCAGCACACCGGAAGGCACGGATGAAACAGCAAACCAGCCAGAAAAGCCGGCTGAGTTGAAAATTTGGGCAGATGATAATGCTGAAAAACTAGCTGCCTTGGAAACGATTACAAAGCGTTATACCGAGCAAACAGGCATTGCAGTTAAAATTACGCCAATTGCGATGAATGACCAAATTCAAGCGTTGTCGCTTGACGGTCCGGCTGGCAACGGTCCTGATCTGTTCTATCAGCCAGGGATCGGCAGCCTGTCGGTACAAGGGCTTGTTCAACCAATCGAAATTAGCGATGAGGTGCGCGCAAACTTTACAGAGGATACGCTTGGCGCATTGAGCTATGACGGAAATCTGTACGGCATGCCGTTTGTTGTAGAGACCTATGCGCTGCTTTATAACAAAGCGTTAATTCCGGAAGCTCCGAAAACGATCGCCGAGCTGGAGAAAATTGCTGAGGAACAAACGGATGCAAGCAAGGATCAATACGGCTTTTTATTTAATGCGACAGACTTCTACTTCGCTTGGGCATTTATGGGCGGCAGCGGCGGCTACATCTTCAAGGAGGATGGCAACGGCTTTGATATTTCTGATATCGGCTTTAACCAGCAAGGCGCAGTTGAAGGCGCAAAATTGATTCAAAGCTGGTTTGACAAAGGCTACCTGCCTAAAGGCGTCAACGGCGACGTCGTAGGCGGCTTGTTCAATGAAGGCAAAGTAGCGGCTGTTATTAACGGCCCGTGGGCGATTACCGATCATCGCGCTCAGTTGGGCGACAATTTGGCGGTGGCTCCGCTTCCAGTGCTGGAAAACGGCAATCATCCGCAATCCTTTATCGGCGTGAAGGGCTGGATGCTGTCTGCATTCTCGCAAAATGCTTACTGGGCAACTGACCTGGCAGTGTTCCTGACGAATGCGGAAAACTCGCTTGAATGGTTCAAAGCAACGGGAGAAATGCCGCCGAATCTGAAAGCGCTAGAGGATCCGGCAATTACAGAGGATCCGCTTGTTGTCGGCTTTACGGAGCAAACGAAATACGGCAAGCCTTTCCCTAACGTTGCTGAGCTGTCTCATGTATGGGACCCAATGGCCAATGCGCTGAAATTCATTAGCGAAGGCCAGGACGTACAGGAAGTTATGGATGAAGCTGTAACGCAAATTCAAGATTTAATTAAAATGGCTGGCGCCAATCAATAATTACATGAAGCGGGGGATGCAACAGCATCTTCCGCTTTAACAAAGAAGGTGTGAACTTGAAACCACAATCAGAAATGACCGCTGACCGTCGATTCTCGTCGCATAAGCCGATTGCAGCAGTGCTGCTCTCCATATTGCCGGGGCTTGGTCAGCTTTACAATCGCAGATGGATCAAGGGGATATTATTTCTTGTTTTATCGTTTGCCATGCTGGGATTGCTGTATGACTTCATGAACATTGGCTTCTGGGGCATTTATACATTAGGTACAATCCCCATGGAGGATGATTCAAGAAGCTTGCTCGTTCAGGGCTTGTTAAGCGTCCTAGTCACCCTCTTTTTGGCAGTATTTTATGTTTACAATTTGATCGATGCCTACAAGGATGCGAGCAAGCTGAAGCAGGGCTTCAAGTTTCCCAGTGTGTCGGAAGGCGCACGTTTGACCTGGGATCGCGGCTTCCCGTATTTTATGGTGCTGCCGGGCTTGTTTATATTAACCTTTGTCGTTATTTTTCCGCTGGTGTTTATGATCGCGCTCGCGTTCACCAACTACAATATGTACAATTCGCCGCCAGCGAAGCTGCTCGACTGGGTAGGCTTTGAAAACTTTACTGTGCTGTTTACTGATCCGAGCTGGAGATCGAGCCTGATTTCCGTACTGTCATGGACGATTATTTGGACATTCGTCTCCACTACGCTGCAAATTGCAGTGGCGATGGGGCTTGCCGTTATGGTTAATGATGCCAGAGTGAAGTTTAAAAAGCTGATCCGCACGATTTTTATTTTGCCGTGGGCGGTTCCGTCCTTTGTTACGATTCTTATTTTTGCGGCGATGTTTAATGATGGCTTTGGCGCGATTAACCGTGAGCTGCTGGCTCCGTTTGGCATCTCCATTCCGTGGCTGAGCGATCCGACCTGGTCGAGAATCAGCATTATTATGATTCAAGTATGGCTTGGCTTCCCATTCGTATTTGCTTTGTTCAGCGGTGTGCTGCAAAGCGTTTCGAAGGACTGGTATGAAGCGGCCGAGGTCGATGGCGGCAGTCGCTGGGATAAGTTCAGACATATTACGCTGCCGCATGTGATGTATGCAACAGCACCGCTGCTCATCATGCAGTATGCGGGCAACTTCAACAATTTCAATGTCATCTACTTGTTCAATGAGGGAGGACCTCCTGTTCGCGGACAGATGGCCGGCGGCACCGACATTTTGATTTCGTGGGTATACAAGCTCACCTTTGAAAACAACAATTACAAAATGGCAGCTGTGATTTCGATTATTATGGGGGTTATTGTTGCGATTCTGGCACTGCTTCAATTCCGCAGAAGCCGCTCGTTCAGAGAGGAGAAGATGTTCTAAATGAGAAAAACGCTAAAAAATCGCTTGGAGCTAACAGGCATTTATTTGATCGTGCTGTTAATGTTTCTCATTATTTCCTATCCTCTGCTGTGGACGATCAGCTTGTCCTTGAATCCAGGCAGCAGCTTGTTCAGCTCCAGCCTCATTCCTGAAAATTGGTCGTTCGTCCATTACAACTGGCTGTTTAATGATCCAAGCAGCAACTATTTGCTTTGGTACAAAAACACATTGTTTGTTGCGACGATTACATCGATCGCTTCCGTTGTGGTCGTAGCCTTTGTGGCATTTGCCTTTTCGCGCTATGAGTTTGTAGGAAGAAAGTATGGCATCTATTCCTTCCTGCTGCTGCAAATGTTTCCCGTGTTGATGGGGATGGTGGCCATTTACTTGCTGCTCAATACAGTTGGGCTGCTTGATTCCTTATGGGGGCTGGTCATCATTTATATCGGCGGCGGACTTCCGATGAACGCCTTTTTGGTTAAAGGCTATTTCGATACGATCCCGCGCGATTTGGATGAGTCGGCGAAAATTGATGGAGCAGGTCATTTTCGAATATTCTTTCAAATTTTACTGCCGCTTGCCAAGCCAATTATTGCAGTGGTCGCACTATTTAATTTTATGTCTCCGTTTATGGACTTTTTGCTGCCGCGCATTATTTTGCGCAGTCCGGAAAAATTCACGTTGGCGCTCGGCTTGTTCAACTTTATTAATGACAAGTTTGCCAACAATTTTACGAGATTCGCAGCGGGCGCAGTGCTTATTGCCGTGCCAATTGCCATTGTCTTCTTGTTCCTGCAGCGCTACCTGATTTCGGGCCTTGCTGACGGGGCAACGAAGGGCTAAACAGATAAAGAGAATTGGAGAGGAGACAACCAGCATTGGAAACTAGTCTATCAATACATCCTGAGCATTTTGAAGCTGAACAGATCGAGCCGATAACGGCTCCTGGCAATGTCAAGCAGGTTAATACGCTTGGGAGAAGCATTCATTTTCAATGTCAGCATGCTGAAATCTATGCTGTCGTTTATACAGATTCTATCATTCGCCTGCTGCATCGTCCGGCAGGCGCAGCATTAATTTTTGAAAGCTACGGGGTTGTGCTTCAGCCGCAGCCTTGCTCGCTTCACATCGAGCAGCTTGAGCAGCAGACGATTATTCAAACGGCAAATGTAAAAGTCGTTGTCTCACATCAGCCGTTCAGCATCAGCTTTTTCGATGTCCAGACTGGCGCGCTTATTGTTGACGAGCCCGTTGACGGGATGGGCGTGACGCCTTCTGGAGGGGTTCGCTGCACCAAGCAGTCTACGCCAGCGGAGCGCTTCTACGGCTTTGGCGAAAAAGCGGGCTTTCTCAACAAAAAAGGCGAGAAGCTGCTGATGTGGAACACCGATGTGTACGCTCCTCATAATCAGGAAACGAATGCGCTATATGTGTCGATTCCTTATTATTTGGCGATAGATGAGCAGCGAGCCTACGGGCTGCTGTTCGATAATACATCGCAGTCTTATTTCGATATGCGCCATCCTGATTATATGACGTTTGGCGCAGAGAGCGGCGATCTCGATTATTATTTGCTGGCTGGTCCAAATGCGAGGGAAGTGCTTGCGCAGTATCGCGAGCTAACCGGCTATGCGCCTCTGCCGCCGAAATGGTCGCTCGGCTATCATCAATCTCGCTACAGCTATCAAAGCGAGGCGGAGGTGCGGCAGCTTGCAGAGACGTTCCGCGACAAGCAAATTCCGCTTGATGCGATTTATCTCGATATTCACTATATGGACGGCTATCGCGTCTTTACGGTTGATCAGCAGCGCTTCCCGCAGTTTGCCGAGATGAACCGTTCCTTGCAGCAGCAGGGAGTTCGCATTGTGACGATTGTTGACCCGGGCGTGAAGCAGGATGAAGGCTATCATGTTTATGATGAAGGGGCGAAGCGGCGTTATTTCTGCGAGGATGAGCATGGTGCAAGCTTTATCGGTCCTGTATGGCCTGGCGATAGCGCATTTCCCGACTTTACGAGCGAGCAGGTGCGGCGCTGGTGGGGCGAGAAGCAGGATTGGCTTATTAAGCAGGGAGTAGCGGGCATTTGGAATGATATGAACGAGCCGTCGGTATTTAATGAGTCGAAAACGATGGATTTGCATATATTGCATGCCCATGAAGGCAGAGGAGCACGCAAAACGCATCGCGAGCTGCACAATGTATATGGCTTGACGATGAGCAAGGCGACCTATGAAGGACTGCTGCAGTCGCTGCAGGAGCGCCCATTCGTATTAACCCGTTCCGGCTATGCTGGCATTCAACGCTACGGCATGGTTTGGACGGGCGACAACCGCAGCTTTTGGGAGCATTTGCAAATGCTGATTCCAATGTGCTTGAACCTGGGGCTGTCCGGCGTGCCGTTCTGCGGCGCCGATGTTGGCGGCTTCGCGCATGATGCGCAAGGCGAGCTGCTGGTGCGCTGGACGCAGGCAGCAGTGTTTACTCCTTACTTCCGCAATCATAGCGAGCTGAAAAGCGCGC
Source organism: Paenibacillus montaniterrae (assembly GCF_018403185.1). Classification (GTDB taxonomy): domain Bacteria; phylum Bacillota; class Bacilli; order Paenibacillales; family Paenibacillaceae; genus Pristimantibacillus; species Pristimantibacillus montaniterrae. The sequence continues at coordinate 26,014 of NZ_BOSE01000007.1, read as the reverse complement.
GTCAGGAGCCGTGGGTATTCGGCGAGAGGTTCGAAGCAGCGGTTCGGGAAGCGATTGAGCTGCGCTACCGTTGGCTGCCGCAGCTGTATACACTGGCGGAGGAGGCGGCACGTACAGGGCTGCCGATCATGCGTCCGATGTTTCTTGAGTTTCCGACTCTTGCAGCTGCGGAGTCGATCACCGATCAATTTATGTTTGGCGACAATGTTCTCGTAGCGCCGATTCTGCGGCCCGATCATCACAGCCGCACCGTGCTGCTGCCGCCTGGACGCTGGTTTGACTACTGGAGCGATACCTGCATAGACGGCGGGCAGGTCATCGCAGCAAGCGCCGATCTGCATAAAATTCCGCTATACATCCGCGCCAATAGCGTGCGCTTTGAGGAAAATGTGCGTCAATCAACCGAGCACGCAGCTGAGCAAATTATCTATCATATCTATCTCGATGGCGAGCAGCAAAAGCTGCGCTATCGGTTATATGAAGATGATGGTAAAACGTTTAATCTCGAGTTTGATCATGCTGTAGGCATCGAGCAAGCGGAAGGCCAGGCTTCAAGCAATGAGCAGGTGGAAAGTCAAGCTGCAAGCAATGAGTCAGCGGAGGGCAGTGATGCTTTAGAGGCAAAGCAGGCTGAGCAGTGGCTTGGCATTAAGCCGCATCTGTATGAACAGCCTGCCTATAAGGTTGCGGCTGCGTATGAGGTAGCAGGCACGATCGAGCTGCAGCAGCAGCGCTTGAGCATTACCGAGCAAAAGCTGCACGACAGCTATCGTCCAACCTGGCAAACGCGCAAATTTGTCGTGCACAGCCTCGTTCCGATTAAGGAGCTCAGCTTCGAGGGTAAAACGATACCGCTTCAGCAGGCAGTAGAGGGAAAGAGCAGCAGCGCCGTCATTCCATTTCTTTAAGAGGAAGTTTAAAAAACATGACTTTGATGACGATGTGTTGCGTGAGGGATTACTCGACGTCGAATATGTCACGCTACCGAAAAAGTATGCTTCCGAAGTATGTTTCCTACGGAAACATTGTAGGTGCTCACGTAGCTAGTGCCTACGCTTCGCTCCTCGCCTTCTAGTATCGTGCCATCTTCTTGGTCCTGAAAGCCCTGCTTTTTAAACCTTGATTTGGAAGGTGAAGTTTAAAAAACATGACTTTGATGACGATGTGTTGCGTGGGGGATTACTCGACGTCGAATATGTCACGCTACCGAAAAAGTATGCTTCCGAAGTATGTTTCCTACGGAAACGTTGTAGGTGCTCACGTAGCTAATGGCCTACGCTGCGCTCCTCGCCTTCTAGTATCGTGCCATCTTCTTGGTCCAACACTCAAAAAAAGCTACAGCGGAGGAGCAAAGTATCCGGAAAACGAAGTGGGTCGCCTTTAACATCGTAATGCTACCTTATAAATTCAAATAAGAGCATTACGATTTAAAAAGCGACTGAAGGATGCATTGCTCCGTAGCGCTGACTGAAGGATGCATTGCTCCGGAGCGCTGCTATCCCGCAAGACTTCTGAGCAAAGCTAAAGTGAAGGTTTTAAAGAATCTGGATAACGCTAAAGTAGCAGTTTGCTGTCAATGGAGATCTAACGAATATGTGTAACGCTAATGAAGAAAAACGGCCTCATTTAGTGTGAAAATAAACTAATAAGATGCTGTGCATTCATTAGAACGGAGAAAGACGTCATTTGTCACAAATAGCGTTATCCAGTTTCATTAGGGCGTGTCTGAAACCACCAGTGGTACTATTCACCACCATTTCAAAACAGTAGAAGGGAGCTTTATTATGTTGACAGGTCAGAAACTAAAGCTGATTGCTTTGGCATTGCTGCTGCTGTTTAGCTCCCTCCCTGCTTTTCCAAGCGGGAAGGTGCAAGCAGCGGATGTGCAAGCTGAAGCGGCGCAGGATGCTTCATATGTGCGCATTCAAAATCAGTATACGGGCGCTTATTTGTATGCGCTGGAGGACAAGGTTGCTTATGGCAGCCCGGTAGAAACCGACCAAGCCTCGCACTGGCAAATTGTGCAGGATGGGGAACAAGTAAAAATTCAAAACCGCGAAACTGGTAAATGGATGGCGGTGTCTGCAGCCGAGTCGCATTTGGAGCCCGTTGTGCTTCTGCATGATGAGCAGGCCAGTCAGCCGCAGGAAGCGGAACGTATTCAGTGGCATTTGTTGAATGCGCTTACAGATGGGTTTTTCAACGTAGAGAGCGCTGCAAAGTCACAGTCGTATTTGCATGTCGAGGATGGAACTGGCTATGCCCAGGCGAGCAATATTCCGCCGCAATGGGGCAGTGTGCAGTGGAAGCTTGAACCGGTCAACACCTATATGCGCCTGAAAAACAGCTATACCGGCGCTTATTTGATGGCACTGGATGATAAGGTCAGCTATTCCACAGATACAGCAGAATCAAATCCTGCTGGACATTGGGTGATTGAGCAGCAGGGCGAGGATGTGCGGCTTGTAAACCGCAGCAGCGGCAAGGCCATTTCACGCAGCGGCCTGCAGGACCATCTTAGTCCGCTTGTGCTGGAGGAGTTAAGCGAGCCTGCTAAAGCGGAGACCCAGTGGAAGCTTGTAAGTGCTGGGGAAGGACTGTGGAATATTCAAAGCAGTCAGCAAAGCGAACAGCTGATTCATTTGGAGGATTCGACCGGTTATGCCCAGGCAAGCTCGATCCTCGCAAATTGGGGCTCAGCGCAATGGATGCTGGAGGAGGTAAAGACGAAGGCTCCTCATGTTGACAATCCCGATCAGGAGCAGCCGGGCTATATCCGCATTCAAAATGATTGGCTTGAGCTGTATATGTATGAGGATGAAGGCGTTCTTCGTTACGGCAATGTAAGCAGCTCCGATGAGCGCGGACACTGGCTGGTTGAAGAGCATGACGGCGCATATACGCTGCAAAATCGCGCTACAGGACACTATATCAGCTTGAACGGTGTAACCGATGACCTTACCCCTGTACCACTTGTTGAGCAGGTGGAAGTAGATGACGCTATATTATGGAATATTGCCAATATGCAAACAGCGGGCAACAAGCATATTTCGGCGATAAATGAGCAGGGTGAAATTTACTTGCATGTAGAGAAAAAGCTCGGCCATGTGCAATATGGAGCTATTCCAGCCGCATGGGGCAGTCCGCAGTGGCGTTTTATTGCTGTTAAGGATAGCGGACCAAGCTTTATTCGCTTGAAGAACAGCTATACCGGCCAATATTTGTATGAGCAGGATGGCAAGGTTGCATACGGCGAGCCTGCATTGGAGGATGCTGCTTCCCATTGGCAGCTGGAAGCACTCGACAATGATCAGTATCGCATTATAAATCGGGCAACGGGCCATTACATCCATATTGAAGGGATGGATAGCGGTGAAAATGCCCATCTGGCGCCATTGCCTGCTGGTGAAATTGAGTCAAGCTGGACTAGCGCAAAATGGACGCTGCCGGAAAGCGGCGAGGGCATCATCAATATCGTGAACGTTTATCAGCCTGACAAGCTTGTTCATGTTGAGGATGGAACTGGCTATGCGCAGGCGAGCAATATTCCTTCATTCTGGGGAAGCGCGGGCTGGATTGTAGAAGCAGCGCCAGAGCATATGCCGATCGCTATTCCAGAGGGATACGCGCGCTTGAAAAATGAGGCTACCTCGCAGTATTTGTATGAAAACGCCAACGGCGTCATTTTATATGGCGAGCTTGCCGAAACAGATGGCAGAGGGCATTGGCTAATTGAAGCAAATCCCGATACGCCGCAGCAATATACGATTACAAATCGCTTAAGCGGCAAGCAAATCCAGTACAGCACAAAGGATCAGCTGCTGGTGACGGTCAGCCCAGCCGCTGGCGAGGAGCAAAGCTACTGGTGGATTGAGCCGGCGCCAACAGGCAGCCATGCGCTTATTCGCAGCACAACGGCTCCGCTTGAATATGTGCATTTGCGTGATCGGGCAGGCTATGCGCAGCAATCGCTGCAGTCGGTTGAAGCGGCAGATTTGCACTGGAGCATTGAGCAGGCAAGCGAAACGGTAGTGCCTCATGCGGAGGAAAGCAATAGTGAGCCTGTATATACAAGCTGGATTCCGCACAACCAGCCATTCCAGCTGCATGGACAAGGCAAGCAGCTGCTCATTAAGCAGGAGCAAATTGTGCTTGAAGAAAGCTCGGCGACATATGCGCCGGATGAAGCAGAGTGGGTGCTGTGGGATTATAACGGCTATCAATGGCTGCAACATAAAGCGACTGGCTTGTTCGTTTATTGGAACGATGAGCTTGGACGTTACGAATCGGCAACGCAGCAGCAGCTTGGCGCTGAGCCTGACGCCAGCTTGTCCTGGCAACTTGCATCAGGGAAAGGCAAGCTGGAGCTGACGCCGTATAAAGCGGCGAGCGTTGCAAATGCATCAAGCGCGTCAAGCGCTCCACAGCTAAGCATCGTTTACACAGTAGCGGATGTAACGATTCAAGCTGAGGACGCTTTTGTCAGAGGCGGGCTTGCAGTTGAAACGCTGCTGGCACGGAATGCGGAAGGAAGCGGCGTTGTAGCGGGCTTTACCGACCAAGAGCAGCAGCTTATATTTACGGTTCATGCGCCTGAAGATGGCACCTACAAAACTGCACTGCGCTACGCCTTCGCCGGCAGCGGCAGCAAGCAGCTTGAGGCTAAGGTTAACGGACTTGCTGGTGGAACGGTGCAGCTCAACTCCGCGGCAAGCTGGGATGAATGGCAAACCGCACAATTTGAGCTTTCGCTGCGCCAAGGGCTAAATACAGTCGTGTTGTCCAGCGTCTATAGCGACAAGCAGCCGCTGTGGCTTGATCAACTTACTGTCGAGCAGGTGCTGCCGCTAGCCTATCGCGGCGCAACGGCTGAAGCGGTTGTTTATGAAGCGGAGCTGGCAGCAACGACTGGCGAGCTGCTGGAGCCAGGCAGACAGTATTATTCTATGGCAGCAGAAAGCTCGGCAAGAGGCGCAGTGAAGCTGGTTGAAGCCGAGGATGACATTACCTTTGAGGTTCAGCAGGCTGCAAATCGTTTGACCTTGCGTTACATTTTGCCGGATAGCGAGGATGGCAGCGGAATAACTGCGCAGTATGGGCTGCTTATTAACGGCAAACTGGTCGAGCAGCCTGTTATTAGCTCACAATATGCGTGGGTATACGGCAGCTATCCGTGGAGCAATCGTCCTGCCGATGGCAATGCTCATCGCTTCTATGACGAGCACACAATTGCTATTCCTGAGGTTAAAGCTGGCGATGTCATTACGATTCAAAAGCTGAACGAGCAGCCATATATGATTGTGGATCTGATCGAATTGGCGCTTGCGCCAGAAGCCTATGAGCAGCCGCAGGGCTATGTCAATGCAGCAGATTATGGAGCAGTTGCGGGCGATGGACAGGATGATCGGGCAGCGATAATCGAGGCGATCGCGGCTGCGCAAAAGCTGGGCTATGGTGTTTACATTCCTGCTGGTCAATATGAGATAGCAGGCGAACCTATTCCAGTATCCAACATTACGATACGCGGAGCGGGCAAATGGCATACAGAGCTGATTGGCTACGGCTTTATCGGGCTTGGCAGCGATGTGGAAATATATGATCTGGCGATTGACGGCAAGCGCTCCGCTCGCATCGACGAGCTGGAGGAATCTGGATTTGACGGCACATACGGCACGGGCTCGATTCTGTCTCATTTGCGAATTAACCGTACGAAAACGGGCATTTGGATCAATCAGAAGGAGCTGGACAGCGGAGAAATGCTGGCTACTACAGGCTTGTACGTGTCAGATGTACAAATTCGCAATACGTATGCCGATGGCATTAACTTCAGCAGCGGCACCAGCCATTCAATGGCGGAGCATGCTTCCATACGCTATTCGGGTGATGATGGATTGGCAATGTGGGCGAACGGCACACAATCAGTGGGCAATACGTTCCGCTTCAATACAGTAGAGCTGCCATGGCTGGCAAGCAATATATCAATCTATGGCGGCAAGGATGTGACGGTTGTTGACAACATTGCGGCTGATACGATTGCATTTGGCGCAGGTATTAGTGTAAGCACGAGACATAATCCTGAGCGCTTTGAAGGCACAACGCTAGTAGCACGCAATACGCTGCTGCGTACAGGGGGCAGAGAGCATAACTGGCCTGCAGATTTTGGCGCGATGTTTATTTATACGAGTGATCGACCGCTGGATGGCAGTATTGTCATTCAAGACAACAGTATTGTCGACAGCACCTATCAAGGGATTTCCTTCCTTGGCGAGCAGCCGGCGAGTGGACTGCTGCTGGAGCGCAACAGCGTTGAGCGTTCTGGTACTTGGGGGATTGCAGCTTCAGGCAATATTTCCGGCACTGCTGCGCTTGGCGGGACGATCGTGAGAGACTCAAGACTGGGCGATTTACGTGAAGGCGCTGCGGCATTTGAGCTGAAACGGTTAAACCAAGGCTACAGCTTTAAGGATTTTGATTTCTACGTGACCTTTAACGGCGTGCGGCAAGCTCCGTTTGTGCTGGAGCTTGGCGATACGGCCGAGCTGACAGCTTGGACAATGGCAGGAGATAAGCTTGATTCGGCAAGCATTGCAGTGGAGGGAGAGGCAGTTGCAGTACAGCCAGATGGCAGTTTGCAAGCGGTTAAGGCAGGCAGCAGCGTTGTAACGGTGACGGCAGGCAGCAGCACAAGAGCTTATACAGTGACAGTGCGTGACACTGAGGCTCCGGTATGGAGCACAAATGCTGCTCGTCTATCGGCAAGCGTGCAAAGTGCTTCGGAAATTAAATTAACATTGCCGGAGGCAGTCGATGCAAGCGCGGTCAGCTATCGTTTGACCTGGAATGGCGGCTATCAGCTTATAGCCGGCACGGAAAAAGAAGTGCTCATTTCCGGATTGCGCTCAGGCAGCAGCTATCAATTTATGTTGGATGCAGTTGATGAAAGCGGCAATTGGAGCAAGAATAGCTTGACGGCTACAGCGGCAACTACAGGCGGAGCAGTCGTTCAGCCCCAGCCTCAGCCTGAACAGCCGAAGCCTGACAGCAGCTTTATTGTCACAGAGCGCAAGGATGAGCAAGGCCAGGCTGTAACAGCCTACCAAGTGACAGATAGCGCTTGGCAGCAGCTGCTTAACCATGCGACAGGAGAGGGCATGCTGATCAGGATGCCTGCAGAAGCGGCAGCCAAGCAGGCAGCGCTGGAGCTTTCTGCTGAACAGCTGCAGCAGCTTGCAGCACAACAGCAGCTCAAGTCGATTGTTGTACAGTTGGGCGAGGTGCAATATAGGCTTTCTACAAGGGAGCTTGCAAATCTGCTTGGACAAGAGGGCGAGCTGATTGCATTGTACATGTCGCAAGCTGAGCAGCTTCCTCTTACGTTGCCGGAGATGAAGCCGCAAAGCGCATTCCATTCGATTTCCGTATATGTCGATGGCAAGCAGGTTGATTCTGCGCAGCAGCAGCTTACGCTGCAAGTGACCGCTCATTTGGATGGAACAAAAGCGGAGGAAGCAGTCGTACAGCAAAAATGGAGCGTGCAATACTATGATGCTGCCGCCAAACGTTACCGCTATGTGCCGGCAGTGTTGACCAAGCAGGAAAACGGCGGCTTGACGGTTGAGATTCCACAGCTGTACAGCAGCAACTGGGTAGTAGTCGAGCAAGCACGAAGCTTCGATGATATTCAGTCGCATTGGGCTAAGCAGGAAATCGAGCGCTTGGCTGCATATGGCATCATCAATGGCAAGAGCGATAAGCGTTTTGCACCAGAGGAGCGAGTGACGAGAGCCGAATTTGCACAGCTTATTGTCAATGCGCTGGGCATGCCTGGAGTCGGAGCAGCGCGTTTTACGGATGTAGCCGAGCAGGATTGGTATTATGCAGCGGCAAGCGTTGCAGGCGAACTGCAAATTGCTCAAGGCTACGCGGACGGCAGCTTTAAGCCGCAAGCCTTCATTACCCGTGAGCAGCTCGTCGTTATGCTCGTACGCACATTGCGCCTGGTCGATCCTGAGCTAGCGCCTATGCAGGCGGATTTGTCGCTTTATAAAGACGGAGATCAGGTGTCGACATGGGCACAAGCCGATGTTGAAACGGCTCTGGCGATCGGTCTGTTGAAAGGCACGACCCCAGATACGCTGTCACCGGGAGGGGAGGCGACAAGGTCAGAAGCAGCAATATTAATCAACAGATTCATAGAGAGGTAGTTCAAAAATCCGACTTTGATGACGATGCGGGGCTTCGTAGTAGATTCGACGGCGAATATGTCACTCTACCGAGTGCTCCGGTGCTCACGTAGCTTTTGCCTACGCTGCGCTCCTCGCCCTCTAGTATCGTGCCATCTTCTTGGTCCTGAAAGCCGAATTTTTGAACCTTCATTGGAAGGGGTAGTTTAAAAAACAGGACTTTGATGACGATGCGTAGCTTCGTAGCGGATTCGACGGCGAATCTTGGGCGCTAGCGAAAATTCCGGTGCTCACGTAGCAATTTGCCTACGCTGCGCTCCTCATTTTCTACTAGCGTCCAAGCTTCTTGGTCCTGAAAGCCCAGCTTTTTAAACCTCAATTGGAAGGGGTAGTTCAAAAATCCGACTTTGATGACGATGTGATTGCGTTGTAGCTTAGTCGGCGTCGAATATGTCACGCTACCGAGTGCTCCGGTGCTCACGTAGCTTTTGCCTACGCTGCGCTCCTCGTTTTCTACTAGCGTGCCATGCAACAATAGACTAATTTCATATAAACAGCAGGGGAAAGGAATGTGAACGATGACGGTTAGGCGATTTAAGGTGAAGGCAAGTTTGGTGTATGTCATCATTGCTTGTCTTATTTTTTCTTTGCTTCCATTAAGCTCAAAGGTTTATGCTGCGAGTTATGAAGCGGAGCATGCTTCTCTCTTTGGGGGAGCAAGCTATGCTTCTGATCATAGCGGATATTCAGGGACGGGCTTTGTTGGAGGCTTTACGGATGGAAATAAGGGCAGTGCAGCGGTGCAATTTACGGTTAGTTCAACAGCAGCTGCTCTGCATCAGGTCAGTTTGCGCTATGCGAATGGCACGAATAGTACAATGACGCTTAGCCTTTATGTGAACGGTGTCAAGCAAAAGCAAGTTGCACTGCCGGCAACGGCAAATTGGAATTCATGGTCTGCAGTAAGCGAGCTTGTCCAACTGCAGGCTGGCAGCAACACGATTATGTATCGCTTTGACAACTCAGACAGCGGCAATGTCAATTTAGACAAGTTGGATATTGAGCTTGCTGCTCCGCCGAGCGAATCGCGCTATGAAGCTGAGGCAGCGATATTGTCTGGGGGTGCTGTTGTTGAAACCGAGCATGCAGGTTATTCAGGCTCAGGCTTTGTTGGCGGGTTTACCGACAGCAATCGGGGAAGTGCTGCTATTACATTTGCATTGAATTTATCTGCTGGCGGCACTCAATCCTTTATTATCCGTTATGCCAACGGTACGGGCAGCAGCAAAACAGTCAGTCTTTATGCTGATGGCGTAAAGCAGCGCCAGCTTACTTTGCCTGCTACAGCAGGCTGGAGCAGCTGGGCTACAGTAAACGAAAGCGTAACGCTTGGCAGCGGCTATCGTACGCTGACTTTGAAATTCGATGGAACAGACAGCGGCAATGTCAACTTCGATTATATTGAGCTGACAGGTGCGCCAACACCAACAGCAACGCCAACGGCGATACCAACAGCAACGCCAACGGCGACACCAACGGCGACACCGACAGCGACGCCAACGGCGACACCAACAGCAACGCCAACGCCAACGGCGACACCAATAGCGACGCCAACAGCAACACCAACAGCGACGCCAACGCCAACGGCGACACCAACAGCGACGCCAACGGCAACACCAACACCAACGCCGACACCTCCAGTGGGGGGCTATGTTTATGAGGCGGAGGATCAATTTGTGGCAGGCGGTGCTACAGCAGCTGCCAATTATGTTACAGGCTTTACATCCGAAGGAGCGCGCATCATCTTTACTGTTCGCGCTGCTAAAGAAGGCAGTTCAGATGCTGTGTTGCGCTATGCAAGAGCTAGCAGCGGCAGCGGGCAGCTTAATGTGTATGTAAATGGAATATTATTGAAAACGATTGCATTGCCAAGCACAGGCGGTAGCACCGCATGGAGCGAATTTACGGATAGCTTCCCGCTGCGCAAAGGCTTAAATACGATTAGTTTACAGTACGATGCCGGCAATACGGGAATAGTCAATCTCGACAAGCTGACGCTAGCCAACGGCATTCCGCTTGAAGTGCGTGGTGCAAGCTTGCCGTATGTTGAGCTAGAGGCAGAGCATGGAGCGACCAATGCAGTAATTTTAAATCCTTCTCGTACTTATTTGACGGTAGAGGCTGAATCGTCAGGCAGAAGCGCAGTAAAGCTGACCAATACTGGCCATTATGTAGAGTGGATCGCACCGATTGAGACAACGGGGCTCGTTATTCGCTATCAAATGCCGGATGCGCCTAATGGCGGCGGTCTGGAGGATACGCTCAGCTTGTATGTAAATGGCGTGAAAAAGCAAACTTTGCAATTAAGCTCCAAATATGCATGGACATATGGACAATACCCGTACCACGATCATCCATCGGGTGGCAACGGGCATCATTTTTATGATGAAAGCCGTTTTGTTGTAGATTCAATCCCGGCGGGAGCAACCGTTCGCTTGCAGAAGGATAGCGGCGATACAGCAAGCTATTACACGATAGATCTAATTAATTTCGAGCAAGTCGATGCGCCTTACAGCATGCCAAGCGATTTCGTAAGCATTACCGATTTCGGGGCAGTAGCCAATGATTCGGGCGATGACACCAATGCGATTCGCAGCGCGATCAACTATGCGAAAGCTAACGGCAAAGCCGGGGTATGGATACCGCCGGGCACATTTAGAATGAATGATAGAATCAATGTTGAGCAAATTCATATTCGCGGCGCGGGTCCATGGCATACCGTTCTGCAGGGAACAGGCGGCAAGGGCGGCTTTTATGGCACAGGAAGTCGTGTAACGATCGCAGATCTGGCGATATTCGGAGATTCACTGTTCCGCAATGATAGCGGCGACCATGCGGCGTTTGAAGGCAATTTCGGTCAGCGCTCATTGATTCAAAATGTTTGGGTTGAGCATATGAAGGTGGGCGTATGGCTGAGCGCAGGCACAGACGGCTTGTACATCGTGGACGGCAAAATCCGCAATACATGGGCTGACGGCGTAAACTTCCATGGCGGCGTCAAGTATACAACAATTAGCCATTTTAATGTGCGCAATACGGGGGATGATGCATTCGCGATGTGGTCGAGCGGCAGCGCCAACGAGCATAACAGCTTCCGCTACAATACAGCCCAAGTACCAGTGCTCGCAAATACGTATGCCATCTATGGCGGAACCTCCAACAAAATTTTAGACAATATCGGAGCAGATACCGTAACCGCATCCTCGGGGATTGTGATCAGCACACGCTTCAATCCAGTCGGATTTGCTGGAACAACCGAAGTCAAGCGCAACACACTCAACCGCACAGGCGGCTGGGAGCCCAACTGGAACACGAGCTTCGGCGGCTTGTGGATTTACGCAGAAGGGCAAAATATTAACGCGCCAATTGTGATCGAGGATGTACAGATTAACAGCAGCACCTATGAAGGAATCAAATTCAGCTACGGGCAAAGCATTAACAACGTATCACTTCGCAATGTAGCAGTGAACGGAGCAGGTACGTACGGACTTCTCTTCGACAGCGTAATAGGTTCAGGCACATTTACCAATGTGAGCGTAACAGGTGCAGCCTCTGGCGGCATATCCAACCCTGGCAACCAATACACGATCATTTCAGGAGGCGGCAACACAGGCTGGTAAATTACCTGGGGGGATATTAGGAATGGTGTTAGCTGGGCATAAAAGCACGGACCAAGCGTCATAAACAAGCGCAGGCTTTGAGGTTGCACAAACCTTGAAACCTGCGCTTTCTGCTTCTAATGAAACTGACAAACGCTATTCAATCAAACAATGCACCTGCAGGACGTAACGAATCCAGGACACGCTAATCGACTATTTGTCGATACACCACCGTCAAATACCTCAAATAACGTGATAGAAATTCATTAGAACTCAAAAGATCTCTAATTGACCATAATAGCGTGTCACAGCTTCCTTAGAAATGGCTGTGCCTTCAGAGCATCGACCACAAACGCCGAAGCACCAGCCTGCGAGCATCACAAATAAAAAAATCAAATGCAACGCTCGCGAATATGGTAAAATATATCCATATGCAAGTTGAGAAGGGTGAAAGTGAGCGAACGTTTCATGAAGAAAGATATTAGTATTGTTGATGTAGCAGAGGAAGCTGGCGTATCAATTGCAACTGTGTCCAACGTAATAAACCAAAAGGGCAGAGTCTCTGAAAAAACTCGTAAAAAAATCCAGCAAATCATTGACAGACTTGGCTATACGCCCAACTTGACGGCACGAAATTTAAAGACGCGCAGAAGCGACCTGATCGGCATGGTTATTCCGGTCATGAAGCCTGGGCGGATGCAGGACAATCCCTTTTACTGGGATTTGCTAGCAGGCGTAGAAGAAGGAGCTAGAGATCGGCGCTTCCATATCATTTTAATGGGAATTGATGAAGCTACTGAGACATTTTCTTTTGTGAAGGAGCGTCAGCTTGACGGCTTAATTGTCGTGGGAACGAATCAGGGCTCGCAGGTGATCGAGCGTGTAAACAAACTGAACATTCCTGTTGTATTTGTCGACAGCTATTTAACTGATGAGCAATTTTATCAGGTTTGCCTGGAGGACAGGCATGGCAGCTATTGCGCGACGAAGTATTTGATTGAGCTGGGTCATCGGAAAATAGCGATATTGACAGGTGAAGTGCCCGAAGAGCAGCTTCCATACTACGGCGTGCTTCATGAGCGCTGGCTGGGCTATAAGGATGCGCTTGCCGAAGCGGGGATTGCGTACGATTCCCGTATGGTGATTCAGCTGCCTACATCTCTGGATGGCGGCTATCACTCTGTCGACCGCATTTTACAGCTTGACGATGTAACAGCAATCTTTTCTTTTTCTGACGTAGGCGCGATGGGTGTGCTGAAGCGAATGAAGGAGCTGGGCAAGAAGGTGCCTGAGGAATACTCCGTTATTGGTTTTGATAATTTGTTTATATCGAACTATACGTCACCTACCTTGACAACCGTTGCGCAGGATATTGTGCAAAAAGGAAAAGCAGCCGTTACGATGCTGCTTGATCAAATTGACGGGAACTATATTCCACAGCGCAAGGTATCACTTTCTGTCGATGTTATTGCAAGGGAAACGACAGGTCCGTGCAAAAGCTAGAATTACCTTTATTTTTACTGCAAATGTCTGTATTATATTTTTCGGTACAGGCAAAGAAGTGCTTCTTCATAAACAATCGCCTACTGATTAATTTCCAGTAGGCGATTGTTTAACAATAAATTTACAACAAAATATATCTTTAGGTGTGTGTAAGCTATATTAAGTATCCAGGTAAATTAACAAAAACTGGTGTGTGAGTGAATTGTGCTCCATTATAACCAGTAATTTTTAGTGACCCAAAACTTTCTATTCTATGATAATTGCTGATATGCCTATTATTATGAAATGAAGTTACATAATCATACCAAACTCCATCTGTACTGCTAGTCCATTCTTGTAACGTGGCATATTCAGTTTTAGCTTGCCCATTATAATTAAATTGTGCTATTCCTCCTCTTGAATAATTAAATTCTCCTCCAGTACCCATGAGTTTCCAACTATTGTTGTGATATATATAATAATAAGTTAGAGAAGATGTAGAACTAGAATAAATTCTATATAAAGGCTCATTTCCACTATATATATTTGATGAATTATACGCGCCTAATCCTGCAATAACTGCTCCCATTGTCCAATCAATTGCAACACCTATTGGTTTCTTTGATAAAAGAGATGAGAAAGAATACTTAAAAGTATGGCTTAAAACAGCTCTTATAACTGATTGTGTTGCATTTCTAGGTGCAGCATCAAATTCATTTCTAATGTATAATTTGTTGTATCCTTTATTGTCAACAACACGGATATACGCGTAGTCATAAGTTGTATTATCGACAGTATATGTCCCTTTATAATGATATAATGTATATATCGAAGCTATTGCAGATAAATTTGGAGGATCTGGAATCTTAGCTGTACTGTTGTTCGTAGAAATAGTTCCTTTTTCTTGATCAGCAAACAATTCTTTTAGCAATAACATATCAGATTGGTTATTAGGATCAATTTTTCTGACACCTAGATTGCTTAATTGTTGTTCTAGTTGCAGTATGTTCGTCACTTCATTCGCATAAGATGAACTCTTCATTTGTGTATTTATTCCCAATGAATTCAAGTATTTCATGTGATTTTGTGTGTTAACAATTCTGTTCATTTCAGTGAAAACTTTATCAATTTTTTCTTGTTTACGTATTTCGATATCTTCTAGTTTAAATGAGTTTGCTTGTACGGGGTATGCTGAAGAGAATAAGCCAACCAACAATACTAACACAATAATTTTTTTCACCCTATTCATTCCTTTCAATTTGTAATTACTTGATTAAACTTTAGCATCACTCCCTTCATAGATGATTCATTTAACTATCCATAAATTTTTTTGACAATATTATTGCTTCATTAGCATTTATTGCTGGTCCGTAAAACACTTTAGATGTCGGTGAAATCCTCTCATCATACTGCATGAAATAACTCTGCTCGAATATATTGCTTTCGTCTAGTATAATTACGATCCTTTTTAATTCTTCTGACCCGACAGCTCCATCAGCTATAAACCAAGGGTATTCCAATTCGCCATTAATTTTTTTGTAAAGTCGTTGGATAAAATTACGATTGGAGTCTGGTTGAAAACTTCTGTAGGTTATTTCATTTAATGTTATTTTTCCCTCAACTCTATTTGGAACTAACAGTAGGCGATAATATGTAATATCAATTTTGAAATTTGCAATTTCACCGTCAATGGTACTTACTTGATAGTTTCTCTCATATTTAGATGGAATATGATACAATATTAAACCAATTAGGATGATTACTGTCATGAAAATAAGATTTTTTTTAATAAGCTCACCCCCAATCTTGAATTAAGATAAGCTATGCAATCTATATGAAAAAAAGGAAGGAGTATTAGGAGATGCTTTAGAATAGTTGTGAATAAGTAAAAATGTGTATAATTAATCAATATATACCATTTTATCAGTATTCATAAGAAGTTGTCAAATATAAAATGCTTCCTCCTACACTGAATGCCTGATGTTTCCCTCGTTGAGTAAAAGTGAATACTGCTACAGTAAGAATATGAGCAGGATGGTATGAATAGTATGATAATCTGATTACGAGTATGTTTAAACCGCATTCGCACTCGAAGAAGCATGGCAACTAACCTACATCAAGTATAACGATCAAGTTATGGCCGAGCTTAATATGGATGTTGATACTAAGATGTCGTGTTCGCGACCGAGGTAAAGGGTCAAGATAACATCATTTACTGCTATAGAAGGGAGTAAACGTCACACGAATACATGAAATCAGCTGTGGTATGTCGGTTGTCTCTTCGTGGAATTGAAGATCAGTTCCCTACCATAGTGATTACTTTCGATAAATTTCACGTCATGAAAATGGTGAACAAGGCTGTCGATGACATGCGAATCGCCGAGCAAAAGGAAGCGCCGCAGTTGCGGGGCCTACTGCCTTAAATAGGCCCTGCAAGTATTTGCCGATGTTTATTTACGCGAGTGGATGAACTGGGCAAAACGTTCTCAGCCGCAGCCTATGATTGAACTGATTAAGACGGTTAAACCATGAAGAAGACATTCTTCGCTGGTTTAACAGCAAGATGGCAAATAGCCTGCTTGAAGACATTAACAGCCTTGTATAAGCTAAAAAACGACGAGTTCGGTGCTACCGTAATGTTGAAAATCTAATTGCGACGGTCTATATGACTGGCAAATAAAATTCGCCTGCCGTCACTTGCTGCATGTCTAAACCATCTTTTCACCTTTCCCTTTTCGGCCAACGGTTTAAGAATCTCTTATTTCGAAACCACCCTATGAAGCGATTCTACTCTGCTTTGTAAATCCAGAAGAGCGAAAACCACTCCTTTATAAACTCACCCTCTATCGTTCGATGATGCAGGTATACGAACTAAAAGCAGCTCTATTGTACCATGTCGATCAGCTTGGCAACGAACAATCGTAATAAGCAACCGCATCTTGCTCATAACTGTAGGATGGCACTAATTTATTTAAATACTTCTGGCGATTAGTTGCTCACGCTTTGGTCCTACAGAAATATAGGTTACTTTTACGCCGACTTCAGATTCAATAAAATTGACATAATTTTGCGCCGCTGAGGGAAGTTCATCAAAGGAACGCACATGGGAAATATCACTTTTCCAACCATCAAAAAATTGAAATAGTGGTTTTGCCTTGTCGAGCTTTGCGCTTACCGGGAAATACCTGGTTTTCGTACCGTCTTCGAGTATATAGTCTGTACAAACTGGAATCTTTTCTAAATATCCGAGTACATCAAGATTGGTTAGCGCTACTTCAGTAGCTCCTTGTGCCATACATCCATACCGAGTCGCTACTGCATCAAACCAACCTACTCGGCGCGGCCGTCCTGTCAAGGTCCCAAATTCTCCTGCGCTGCCGCCGCGTTGTCTCAGCTCTTCTGCTTCGCTGCCATCTAATTCCGCAACAAATGGTCCTGTACCAACACAGCTGGAATAGGCTTTTACAACAGCAATTATGTCGGTTATTGCATACGGTGGAATGCCTGCACCAACAGGAGCAAAGCCTGCAAGTGTAGAGGATGAAGTCGTGAATGGATAGATACCATGATCCGGATCGCGAAGAGCGCCCAGCTGACCCTCCAACAATACTGTTTCTCCATTGGCAAGCGCCTTGTGAAGCAGCGTCGTCGTGTCGCATAGAAAAGGAAGTAGTCGTTGGCCATAATTTAACAAAGTGGTGACCAACTCCTCTGCATGAACAGCTGCTTTATCGTACAAATGCTTAAGCAGGATGTTTTTAGACTCCAACGCTTGATCAATTCTTTGCCGAAGTCTCGCTTCATCGTATAAATCTGCTGCCTGAATCCCTAGTTTTTCATATTTGTCGGAATAAAATGGCGCGATTCCGCGTTTCGTTGATCCGAAATGGCGAGCACCTAAACGTTCTTCTTCGAACTCATCGAATAGGCGATGAACTGGAAGTACAATTTGTACCCGCTCAGAGATGCTTAAACGCGGCTTGGCGATTCCTCTTGCCAGCAGCGCTTCAAGCTCTTTGAATAATTGCTCAACATCCAGCGCGACGCCAGGGCCAATCACATTTATAACGTTTGTATGGAATACACCCGAAGGCAGCATATGAAGTGAGAACTTTCCGTAGTCGTTTATGATCGTATGACCAGCGTTGCTTCCACCTTGAAAACGAACTACATATGATGATTTTTCCGAAAGGAAATCCGTCATTTTTCCTTTACCTTCATCTCCCCAATTTGCCCCTACAATGGCTTTAACCGACATCATAATAGCCTCCTCGTTAACTTGAAATCAATTACAGGGTTCATTATAATTTTGCTATCTATATAAGTAAAATTGTTATTAATAATGATATCCATAAAGAGAGGTAATGACTTTGAGCTTGAATTTGGAATGGTATCGGGTTTTTTATTGGGCCGCTAAGCTTGGAGGGGTAACAAATGCAGCAAAAAAGCTCAATATTACGCAACCAGCAGTCAGTCATACGCTAAAGCAGCTTGAGGAGGGTATCGGAGGAAAGCTGTTTTTTCGAACTCCCAAGGGCGTGATTTTAACAACAGAAGGAGAGGTTCTGTTTCAATTTGTAGAGCAGGCGATTCATTTAATCGATTTGGGGGAAAAGAAGATTAATGAAATGCAGAGCTTGCTCTTTGGTGAGATTAATATTGGGGCAAGCGATACGTTATGCAAACATTATTTGCTGCCGTATTTGGAGCAATTTCATAAACAATATCCGGAGATAAAGGTTCGTGTCACAAATCGTACTACACCTGAAACTATTGTGCTCTTAAAAGAAGGGGCAATTGATTTTGGGGTTGTAAACCTGCCAGCTGAAGATGCTAAGCTCAACTTTCATAAGAGCACAGCGCTGCAGGACTGTCTGGTAGGAGGGCCTGCTTTTGAAGCATTGTCACATAAGCCGCTGCAATTAGACGAGCTGCATCGCTTCCCCTTGCTGCTTCTGGAACAAGGGGGAAGTACTCGAACCTATCTCGATGAATACGCAGCGGCTAACGGAGTCAAGCTTCATCCAGAGTTTGAGCTGGGAAGCATTGATTTGCTTGTGCAATTTGCTCAGAGCGGCTTTGGACTTGCATTTGTCGTTCGGGATTATGTGATGGAGGAATTGGCAAGCGGAAAGCTGATCGAAATTCCGCTTAATCGGCCAATACCAACGCGCCATGCCGGGATTGCTACACTGAAAGATGTTCCCCTTTCGTCAGCTTCAAAGCGATTATTGAGCTTCATGCTTCCTGAAACGGAAGGCAACATTCTGTAAAAGAGTTCAATTGTGCCTAGTCGTTCAGCTTCACTATTCTATTAACCACCGTTCACCCATCTAGCCTCCCCCCTTCACGATAAGCGTGAGGGGAAATGCCAACCCGTTTTTTGAATGCTTTGGAGAAGGAGGAGATATCCTGGTAGCCGACAGCCTGGGCGATCTCAGCGATTTTATAGCTAGTGTGCTGGAGCAGCAGCTGGGCCTCCTGCATTCTAAGCTGAAGCAGAAAGTCGATTGGCGCAATGCCATAAACTTTGCGATACATTTTGGAAAAATGACTCCGCTCAATGCCTACCAAATGAGCAATTTCCTCGATGGTAATCGGTTCCGAAAAATGATGCTCGATCAGCTGCTTGCCTTTCTCCAGCCAATCGAGCAAGCCTTCATGCTGCTGAACCAGCGGGTTTTGCAGCTCCAGAGAATGAAAGATTGCATACATGCCATGCAGACGGGCAATCGCTTGCTGATGCTCGTTAAATAAGTTCAGGAAAGCTGTAATTGTTTGCTCGGAAACGCGCTCTGCCATATGCGGCTGCTCCGGCGTAAGTCCAAGGCGAGCCAAGGTGGCGAGCGCCTGCTTGCCATCAAATGCCAGGATCAGCTTTTTGATCGGCTGCTGCGGATCACAATAATATTCATGGATAACTTGCGGAAACAAGCAAAAAATGTCGCGCGGCTGCAGTACATAGCGCTTTTTCCGCTGTATAAATGTGCCCTCTCCTTCCAGCACGCACAGTAAGTAATAGTATTGTGTCACACGCGGACCGATATGATAGTGCGGCTTGGCAATATTGGCTCCAATCCGCAGCGGCCAGATGCCGTGCTGCTTTTCGTAATCCGTTGGCTGCAGCGGGTAGATGGAAAGCCACTCCTGCTCATGCTCATTCATATTGTCGAGGCAGATTCCTTGCGCAAACTCCATTGCATTCCACTCCTAACCTACACGGGGCTAGCCGCCCACAAATTGACAAATCAATCTACAACAAATGGACATAGACGGTTGTGACAACTTTTTGTAATCTACTTATAGCACATTAAACCAAGTAAATCTATAGGGAATTAAGATTATGAATCGGAGCATGGAGGGAGACATATGTCAGAACAGCAACAGGTTGAGGTCGGATGGTTCATACCAACGACAGGGGACGGAGAATATGTGGGGATTGCCCCGCAACGACCAGCATCTCCGCAATATTTGACGGAGGTGGCCAAAGCAGCTGAACAGGCAGGCTACGAATTTGTGCTAATCCCTACTGGCGGAGATTGCTGGGATGGCTTTGTAGTCGGCTCCTGGATTGCTGCGCACACAAGCAAGCTGAAAACGCTGGTCGCACTGCGCCCAGGCTTGATTTCGCCAGTGCTTGCTGCGCGCAATGCAGCCACATTAGACCAAATGACAGGCGGCAGAACGATGGTCAACGTCGTGACGGGGCATTATCCGCAGGATTTGAAGGCATGTGGCGATCCGCTTTATGACAAGCATGATGAGCGTTATGAGCGAACGCTGGAGTTTTTGCAGGTTGTTAAAGGGGTTTGGGAAGCGGGTGACGTAAAGACAGGTGGCTTCAACTTTGAGGGCAAGCATTATCTCGTTGAAGGAGGCTCCTGTCAACCAGCTGTTCTGCAGCAGCCCCACCCGCCCGTTTATTTTGGCGGCAGCTCGGTTGCTGGCAAGAAAACGGCCGCATTGACAGCCGATGTCTATTTAATGTGGGCGGAGCCGCCTGATTGGATTGAATCGCAAATTCAAGAAATGAAGGGTTATTTGCAGGAGCTGAAAGAGCAGCAAGGAATCGAGCGCACGCTAAGATATGGGATGCGGGCCCAACTTGTTGTCAGAGAAACAGAGGAAGAGGCGTGGGCAGCAGCGTGGAAAATCTTAAGCAAGGCCGACCCGGAGCTCGTAAAGTCTAAAGAAAAGCTGCACGCGAAAACAGATGCTGTAGGTCAAAATCGGCAAATGGATTTGTTCAATCAGTCGCTTGAGGATAATTATGTGATTGCGCCAAATATGTGGGCGGGATTGTCTGCTATTCGCGGCGGCGGCGCCGTTGCCTTTGTTGGAACTCCTGAGCAAATTTCCGACCGTATTCTTGAATTTGTCGACATTGGTGTTACATCGTTTATTTTGTCCGGCTATCCGCATTTGGAGGAAGCTGAGATTTCAGGACGGCTGCTTATGCCGGTATTAAAGCAGAAGCTTGCCGAGCGAGGCTTGGTTAAGCAAGATTAGGAGGCAGATTGGATATGAGAAAATGGAGCTGGATGACAATACTTGTGGCGGTGATGCTGCTTGTGTCAGCATGCGGCAGCAATTCTAGCGGCAGTCAACATAACAAGCAGCAAAGCAATGGCGGAAATAGCGGCAGTGAGGCTGAGAAGCAGGATGTGACGCTTAGCTTTATTCACTGGCGCGGCGAGGATGTTGAAGTGCTGGACGGCATTATAGCCAAATTTGAGCAGGAATATCCCTATATACATGTAGAAACGCAGGTTTTCCCGTCGGATCAATATCAATCGACTGCTCAGGCTAAAATCGCAGATGGCTCTGTCGGCGATGTGTTTACAGTATTTCCAGGCGCACAGTTCCAAGCGATTGCCAGAGCTGGATTGTTTACCGATCTGACAGGCGAAAGCTTTGTCGAGCATTTTGAACCAAACCTGATCGCCGCAGGACAGCAGGATGGCAAGCAATTTGCGCTGCCATATCAGTTGGTGTACAACATCCCGATTTACAATGTTGCGCTGTTTGAGCAGCATCAGGTAGAGGTGCCTCTTGACTGGGACAGCTTTTTGGCTGCGCTGGAGGTGTTCAAGCAAGCCGGGCTTACTCCGATTGCATTTCCCGGAGCGGATATTGGACCGGGCCAACTCATGAATTCGATGGTAATGAACAATGCGCCTGATGAGGACATTTTCGTCAAGCTGGAGGCAGGCGAGGCCAAGCTGACTGATGAATGGTGGGTTAAAACGCTGGCACAGTTCAAAGAGCTGAATGACAAAGGATATTTACAAAAGGATGCTGTCGGCGCGAAGCAGGATTCGTCGATTGCGCTGTTTGTACAGGAGCAGGCTGCAATATTAGGTACGGGCTCCTTCCATCTCGCCTCCAATAAAGCGAGCAATCCAAATCTGAAGCAGGGCTTGCTGGCGCCGATTACGGTATCTGCGGATGAAGCGGTTTATGAGGGTATTCATACGACTACATTTATGCTGGCGGTCAACAGCAAGTCGAAGCATACTGAGGAAGCGAAGCTGTTCATTGAATTTTTGAGCCGCAGTGACATTGCTGCTGAATATGCAAATGGAACCGGGCAAAACGTGACGGTCAAGGATGTAGAATATACATCCGAGGAGCTGCAAATTGTTAGTGAATGGACGACCAAGCATACACGCTTCCAGCCGCGCTTTACCATTTCAAATGGCGAGGTGCAGAAGGCGGTCACGAATTCCATTCAAGCCGTTTTAAGTGGGGTATCGGCTGAGCAAGCCGCAGCCGAAGCGCAAGCGATCGTGGAGCAGCAGATCGGGCAGTAGCATGAAAAAGCATTTGCGCTTGCTTCCGTTTATTTTGCCTGGACTTGTGTTATATGCAGTGCTGTTTATGTACCCTACCATTTCGGCACTCTACTACTCCTTTACGAATTGGGACGGCCTTTCGCCGTCCTATCAGTATGTCGGCTTGCAAAACTATGTAAAGGTGAGCGAGGACATAATATTTCGCAAATCACTGGGCAATAACGTGAAGTTTATGCTGACGGTCGTACTCATCCAGACAGTTGTGTCCTTGCTGCTGGCGCTGCAAATATATAAAAAGTCGAAGCTGAACGTTTTTTTGCGGGCGTTATATTTTTTGCCTACGATTTTGTCATCGGTGTCGGTCGGCTTTATTTGGACGTTTATCTATGATTCCAATCTAGGCGCACTGAATAAGCTGCTGCAAATAATCGGTTTGGAGAGCTTGGCGCAAAATTGGCTCGGCAATCCGGGCATCGCGATCTTTTCTATTGCTGCAGTGCAGGCCTGGGCGCATATTGGGCAAATGGCGGTACTGTTTGTTGCTGGCTTGCAGTCCATTCCGGCAGAAATTAAAGAGGCAGCGATTCTCGATGGCGCTTCGCAGACGGGGTTGTTTTTTCGCATTACTTGGCCGCTGCTCGCACCAGCCGCAGCAATCGTTGTATCGTATACGACGATCCAGTCGTTTAAAGCATTCGATCTTGTATTTACGATGACAGGAGGCGGCCCTAACTATGCCACGGAAATTTTATCGACGTATATTTACAGCTCAGCCTTCCTCAATTATGCGTTTGGCAAAGCTGCGACAGCATCCGTTTACTTTCTGCTGCTTATAGCAGTCATAACCTTCCTGCAATTCAAGCTGCTGCGAACAGACCGCGTCAGCTATTAAATCAAATACTAGAAAACGAGGAACGCAGCGTAGAACGGAACCTACGAGAGTACCGGAGTTTTCGGTAGGCAGTCATATTCGAAGTCGAATACGCTACTTCCGAATAGCATCGTAATCAAAGTCGTGCATTTTGAACTACCGATTCAAATAAAGGTTCAAAATGTAGGGCTTTCAGTACCGAGAAGATGGCTGAATACTAGAAAACGAGGAACGCAGCGTAGAACGGAACCTACGAGAG
This sequence comes from Paenibacillus montaniterrae, assembly GCF_018403185.1. GTDB lineage: Bacteria > Bacillota > Bacilli > Paenibacillales > Paenibacillaceae > Pristimantibacillus > Pristimantibacillus montaniterrae. The sequence continues at coordinate 2,765 of NZ_BOSE01000007.1, read as the reverse complement.
TACGGGAGTTTTCGGTAGGCAGACATATTCGAAGTCGAATACGCTACTTCCGAATAGCATCGTAATCAAAGTCGTGCGTTTTGAACTACCGATTCAAAAAAAGGAGGGATGGGTTATGCTTCGTTTTATAGGCAAACTCCTGCTTGCTTGCTTCGCAGGCATCATTATTGCTCCGCTGCTGATCGTCGTATTTACAACATTTAAAACGAATGCAGAGTTTTATGCCAATCCGTTGTCATGGCCAGCGCAGCTTACGCTGGACAATTTGCAAGTTCTGTTTGCCAAGCAAACGATGTGGCGCTATTTTTGGAATAGCACGCTCGTTACCTTCGTTACGGTTGCACTTGAGCTGCTGCTGGCGGGAAGCATTGCCTATGCCATTATGCGCTACGGTAAAAGCAAGATCGGAGCGATGCTGTTTTCGCTGTTTGCGGTCGGCTTAATGATTCCATCACAGGTTAATATGATTCCGATTTATACACTGCTGCGAGATCTGTCGCTAACGAACAGCCACGCTGGGCTTATTCTCGTTACGCTAACTATTTTGCTGCCGCTAAGCGTCTTTATGCTGACAGGCTTTGTCAAGACGCTACCGAAGGAGCTGCTGGAAGCGGGAGAGATCGATGGCGCAGGCGAGTTCAGACTGTTTACGCAAATCGTAGTTCCGCTCATCGCTCCTTATTTGGCAACGACAGCGGCATTTTTGTTTGTTATTGTATGGAATGATCTATTATTCCCAATGCTGTTGCTAGTAGAGAAGGGCAAGCTGACCTTGCCGCTTGCACTCATTCAATTTAAAGGGGAGTATATTACGAACTATCCGCTGCTAATGACCGGCGTTATCGTTACAGCGCTGCCGATGATTGTTATGTTTGTTTTTTTGCAGCGTTATTTTATCGCAGGAGCGTTGGCCGGCTCATTGAAAGGATAGCTTGCCGCCGCTACCGTCTGGCTTGAATAGAAAGAAAAGCGATTGTCGCTTGCTTTGCTGACAGACAGAGAGTCTTGTCGGCAAAGCTGAGACAATCGCTTTTGCATGTAATGGAATGATCCTGATGCTTACTCCAAGCCTTCCAAGAAACGCTCGCATTCAAGGGCAGCCATACAGCCCGTGCCTGCAGCTGTAATTGCTTGACGATATACGGTATCTTGAACGTCACCGCATGCGAATACGCCAGGAATGTTGGTAGCAGTTGTGCCAGGCTTAACAAGAATGTAGCCGCTAGCATCCGTATCGATTTGACCGCCAAGGAAGCCAGTGTTTGGCGTATGTCCGATTGCGACGAATACGCCGTCAGTTTCGATGACCTCTTCCTCGCCAGTTTCATTGTTGCGAACCTTTAAGCCGGTAACGCCCATGCCGTTAGCAAGCACCTCAACCGGTGTGCGATCAAGCGCCCAGCTGATTTTTTCGTTGGCGCGCGCACGATCCTGCATAATTTTCGAAGCGCGCAGCTCGCTGCGACGGTGCACAAGTGTTACCGATGTAGCAAAGCGAGTCAAGAAGTTTGCTTCTTCCATTGCAGAGTCGCCGCCGCCGATTACGACGATTTTTTTGCCGCGGAAGAAGAAGCCGTCACAGGTTGCGCATGTACTTACGCCGCGACCGATATTGTCCTGCTCGCCAGGAATGCCAAGGTATTTAGCAGAAGCGCCAGTGGAAATAATAACAGATTCCGCTACGACCTCGCCCAATCCTTCTACATCAAGCGTAAATGGACGTTTGCTGAAATCTACACTTTTTACTGAGCCCGTTTTGAACGTAGCGCCAAAGCGCTCAGCTTGCTTGCGCATATTAGACATCAATTCAGAGCCCAAAATGCCTTCAGGAAAGCCTGGGAAGTTTTCGATTTCAGTTGTTGTGGTCAATTGACCGCCAGGCTGCCAGCCTTCAATAACGACAGGTGACATGTTGGCGCGTGCCAAATAAATCGCTGCTGTTAGTCCCGCAGGACCAGTTCCGATTACTACTGTTTTATACATTATGATTTCCTCCGTTATCTCTATTCTATAACTGTATTGACATACATTACAGTTGTGTACTATTAAAGTATACCAAACTGTAACATATGTCAATACAGTTCATCTAACTTTCACTTTCCAGCGTGGTTAAGAGTGCTCCTGAACGGGTTGCAGACACTCCCTATTTAAGGTTTGAAGTTTTGCCCAAAGCTATGCATCAAATTGCACATACATGTGGAAGTGAATTAATTAAGAAAGCACTATCTTTATTATAACGTAAGTTTAGACCATTGGGCAGCCAGAAAACAAGTTAATCAAGATTAGTTTTGCATTGTACGTACAAGTTGCTGATATGCTATACTGTTCCCATACAACTCATAGAGGAAGTTCAAAAAGCCCAGCTTTGATGACGATGTAGTTTCTTTGTAGCGGGATCGACGTCGAATATGTCACGCTACCGAAGGCTGCGGTGCTCACGTAGCTTATTGCCTACGCTGCGCTCCTCGCCTTCTAGTATCGTGCCATCTTCTTGGTCCTGAAAGCTGAGCTTTTTGAACACTCATTTTAAGAGGAAGTTCAAAAAGCTCAGCTTTGATGACGATGCAGCTTCTTTGTAGCGGATTCGGCGTCGAATATGTCACGCTACCGAAGGCTGCGGTGCTCACGTAGCAACGCTCTACGCTGCGCTCCTCGCCTTCTAGTATCGTGCCATCTTCTTGGTCCTGAAAGCTGAGCTTTTTGAACACTCATTTTAAGAGGAAGTTCAAAAAGCTCAGCTTTGATGACGATGCAGCTTCTTTGTA
>NZ_BOSE01000006.1 GCF_018403185.1 Paenibacillus montaniterrae | reverse complement strand
CCCCCCTCAAGATGAGATTTCCCAACTAGTAAGACCCCTTGAAGACGACGAGGTTGATAGGCTGGGGGTGGAAGTGCAGCAATGCATGGAGCTGACCAGTACTAATCGGTCGAGGGCTTATCCTAAAGATACCCCACAAAGTGAAGCAATGGCTTCGACGGAGATTCCGAATCCTTTGCGGGGAGCCCAGTAACCACTGGGTAAACAAACATCGATCGCACGATGAATCAAGCTTTCGTATCCAGTTTTGAGGGTGCAAGCCTTCTCGCCTGTTCAAGCAGGCAACTAGCGAGCAATATTAAAATAAATATCAACATTCCTTTATGAAGATATGTGAATTTTAATGTTGTGAGTGCTTGACAAGTCCTTTATTATTCAGTAATATGGACAAGTCTGAAAAATGTGGCGGTGTAGCTCAGCTGGCTAGAGCGTACGGTTCATACCCGTGAGGTCGGGGGTTCGATCCCCTTCGCCGCTACCATATGGAGGATTAGCTCAGCTGGGAGAGCATCTGCCTTACAAGCAGAGGGTCGGCGGTTCGATCCCGTCATCCTCCACCATTAAATGCGGAGCTGTGGTGTAGAGGCCTAACATGCCTGCCTGTCACGCAGGAGATCGCGAGTTCGAATCTCGTCAGCTCCGCCATTTTATTGTCTAAAATTGAAAATTTGCATGTATGGCTCGGTAGCTCAGTCGGTAGAGCAGAGGACTGAAAATCCTCGTGTCGGCGGTTCGATTCCGTCCCGAGCCACCATTTCTGATGGAGGCTTAGCGAAGTGGCCAAACGCAGCAGACTGTAAATCTGTTCTCTTTGAGTTCGGTGGTTCGAATCCATCAGCCTCCACCATTTTCTCTTATGAGAGCCATTAGCTCAGTTGGTAGAGCACCTGACTTTTAATCAGGGTGTCGAAGGTTCGAGTCCTTCATGGCTCACCAGTTTTTTACAAGCTAGAGAGGGCGCCTCTCTTTTTTTGTTTTAAATGAATATTAGAAAATGAATATCGGATCAACTTTAAGGGGTTGCTTAGAAAGTCGGTGAAAGCGGACATTCTAAGCAACCCCTCTTTATCATTCATTATTTATTTAAATATTGCAGCAGCTCATTTACGATTCCTTGCAGACGCGCTTCGATATCAGCTTCTATTATAAAGCGGTACAGACCATCCTCTGATTGCTCGCGGGTAATGTTGGCATCAGTTGCGTAGACGGTCTTAGTAAAATGGTTGGCTCCCATTGAAGCAAGCATTGGCTTAAGCGCATAATCGACGGCCAGCATATGCGCCATTGATCCTGCAATAAATACCGGAGCAATCAGCTTATGCTCAAATCCTTTTTGTGGCAGCAAATCGATATATGCTTTCAAAACACCTGTATAGGATGCCTTATAGACCGGGCTAGCGATCACGACTGCATCGGCAGCTTCAATTAGCTCATTGGCAGCTAAAATGCTCGGACTATTGAAGTTGGCATAGACAAGGTCTTCAGGAGGCAAATCAATAACTTGAATGATAGCTGTCTGCAATCCAGCTTCAGCAAGTGCTTGCCGTACAAAGTTAGTCATGCCATTTAAGCGAGAGCTGGCATTGGGACTGCCTGACAAAATTACAACTCTGGACATTTAAATGGATCCTCCCTATCCAATTACTCGTATATACAAGCAATTATCTCTATTTATAAAGTCAACGTACATTGCTTAAAGGTTATCACGAAGCCTTTGGAGCGTCAAGAATTGACGGCGTGCTATAACAGCTGTATGCTCGCGGGCATAGGTATAAAACAATATGATACAATAGTACCAAACAGAGAATCAGGGGAGTGCCGCATATGAGTTCAATGGATCTGCAAAAGCAGCTTGAATATATTCTTAACTGCTCTGTTATGACGAGCAATCGAAGTCTCGAGGATATGTACAAATTTATGGGCCCGTCTTTTGAAAATGCTACGATCGAAAAAGGACAGTACATTGAAGGAACACAAGATATATGGTTAATTAAAGAGCTGCATGCCGATTATTGCGAAGTGCTTGAGTTTATTCAAAGAAAACTGAGCTCTACGGAGATGCAGCTTATTGCGATGCTCATTTTTAATAAGCCGAGCACAAATCTGGAAAACCAGTATGCCGGCATGTCTAAGCAGGAAAAGCAAGCGACCAAGCTGGGGGAGTGGCTGCAGGGTCAAATCGATCAAGGAACGACAAGCGGTTATATTCCAGATCATTTGGTGCTCGCGAATTCATTTTACAATGATATGCTTCCGATCTTGCTCGTAGCGGATGGTTCTTCACAGCATAAAGGGAGCTATGCAGAGCTCGATAAGCTGCTGCGTTCGTTTTTGTCAGAAGATGCGCTGCTTATTCCTTTAGGACATGATGAGTGGCTGATTTGGGGCCCGGTTACGCTGCTGAAGGATGAGGAAGGCGTAGATTTTGAGCATGAGGATGATGAAACTATGGAGGAGCTGCTGACCAATATTGTGCTTGCGCTGCATGATATGCTTGCTGCTGAATGGCTTGGAGAGAGCCAGCTTGCTATTACTTATCCGGCGGCTCCTGCCAAGATGATGATTGAAACGGTAACAACATTGCGCGAGTCGATCAATATTGGCCGCAAATTCCATCCTAGCAGCAATATTCATTTGCCATGGATGCTGCGACTAGAGGCGCTGCTTTATGCGATTCCCGAAGCTCAGCGGCAAAAGTATTTGGAGCAATCGCTAAAGCGTTCAGAGCTGTTTGTAGAGCCGGAGATGCTGGCAACACTCGACACCTTCTTCAGTCTGGACTGCAACGTAAGTGAAACCGCAAAAAAGCTTTATATTCATCGCAACACCTTGCTGTATCGCCTGGACAAGCTGAAGCAGGAGACCGGGCTTGATGTAAGACTGTTCAGGGATGCAGTGCTGGTTAAGATCATTTTGCTATTGTACAAAGTTACGAAAACACATTAGTTTTTTTGTAAAGTATGTGCATAGTCATTCGTTTAGACTTAGGATAAGATAAGGCTATAAGAAAATTTCACTTAGGGGGAAATACACATGGCAGGCGTACGTTTAGAAGGTATTTACAAAAGATATCCAGGAAGTGACAGAGCTTCGGTAACTGATGTCAATCTTGATATCAAAGATAAAGAGTTCCTAGTACTCGTTGGTCCATCTGGTTGCGGTAAATCGACAACTCTTCGTATGATCGCGGGTCTTGAAGAAATTTCCGAAGGTAAACTTTTCATCGGTGATCGTCTAGTAAATGACGTAGCTCCTAAAGATCGCGATATCGCGATGGTATTCCAATCCTATGCGTTGTATCCACATATGAACGTTTACCAAAACATGGCGTTCGGCTTGAAACTTCGTAAGTTCAAAAAAGCTGACATCGACAAACGCGTTCGTGAAGCAGCTAAAATTCTAGATATCGAGCATTTGCTGGATCGTAAGCCTAAGGCTCTTTCCGGTGGTCAGCGTCAGCGTGTTGCACTTGGTCGTGCGATCGTTCGTGAGCCACAAGTATTCCTTATGGATGAGCCGCTTTCCAATTTGGATGCTAAACTACGCGGTCAGATGCGTGCGGAAATTTCCAAGCTTACAAAACGTTTGGAAACAACTACAATTTACGTAACGCATGACCAAATCGAAGCGATGACAATGGGTGACCGTATCGTTGTTATGAAAGATGGTTTCATTCAACAAACAGCTTCTCCTGAAGAGCTGTACAACCACCCTGTAAATATTTTCGTTGCAGGCTTCATCGGATCTCCATCCATGAACTTTGTTAGCGGTGCTCTTTCTGAGCAAGGCGGAGAAGTACACTTCAAAGCTACAGGCGTTGATGTTGTTGTTCCTGAAGGTAAAGCAGCAATTCTTCGTTCTAAAGGCTACATTGGCAAAGAGGTTGTTCTTGGTATTCGTCCTGAGGACATTCACGAAGAGCCAGTTTTCCTTGAAGCTTCTCCAAAAACAATCGTTAATGCAAACATCGAGGTTGCTGAAAACCTTGGTCACGAAATGTACCTATACTTGAACGGCATTGGTACAGACACTGTAATCGCTCGTGTTGACGGTCGTTCTACACTTCGCGATGGTGCAACAGTTAAGCTTGCGCTTGACATGAACAAAGCTCATATCTTCGATAAAGAAACTGAGCTTAACATTTTCGAGAACTAATTTCCCTTTCATTAGTAAAGCCTCACTGCAGATTAACTGCGGTGGGGCTTTATTTATTATAGTGGCACAGGGGCTAAAACATTGCGTTTCCTTAATTTTTGCTATACGATGGAAACAGTGAGATCGTTGTACTGGTGTTGAAGGAGGATGCATGTATGCCGAAAAAAGTAAGGGTAGCAGACTTAGTTAGACATTTCCAGCTTGAAATATTATCTGGTGAAGACGGACAGAAGCGATTGATTACAGTAGATGATTTGTATAGACCAGGCTTGGAAATGGCGGGCTATTTTCAATATCATCCAAGTGAGCGCATTCAAATTTTGGGGCGTACTGAAATATCCTTTATTAATATGCTGGCGGAGGAAGAGCGTCGCGAACGTATGCGGAGAATTTGCTCGGACGAGACGCCTTGCATTATTATTACTCGTGGGCTGGACGCGCCTGAAGAGCTGATCGAATTTTCCAATCAGCACAATATTCCTGTGCTGCGCAGCTCGATTGCAACGACGATATTATCGAGTCGGATTACAGACTTTCTGGAAAACCAGCTGGCTCCTACCGCAACCATTCATGGCGTACTGGTGGACGTATATGGTGTAGGTATCCTAATAACAGGCGGCAGCGGCATTGGTAAAAGTGAAACGGCATTAGAGCTGGTTAAGCGCGGCCATAGACTCGTTGCCGATGACGCTGTAGAAATTCGCCAGACAGCGGATGGCAAGCTGACAGGAGCTGCTCCTGAGCTGATTCGTCATTTGCTTGAAATTCGCGGACTAGGTATTATTAATGTAATGACGTTGTTCGGGGCTGGCGCTGTTCGGACGCAAAAACGAATTGGCTTGGTTATTCGTTTGGAAAATTGGCAGCAAGACAAGCAATATGACCGACTGGGGCTTGACGAGGAAACGACACAAATTATTGAGACGCATGTGCCGCTTGTGACGATTCCAGTTCGCCCGGGCAGAAACTTGGCTGTCATAATTGAGGTAGCGGCAATGAATTTCCGCTTGAAGCGTATGGGCTATAATGCTGCACTTCAATTCACGAACAAGCTGACCGAAACGATCGCAGATGACATCGACGATTATGATTGATCCATAACGAAGTTCGCAACAATGAAGCTATTTTATATCTCGAAGGGAGAGCAAAAGCTATGTATCGTGTAGTAGAAGATTTCTTAACGGATTGGAAGGCCAATGCAGAGGGCACATTATCTGTATTTAAGGCGATGAAGGATGACAAGCTCGATTTCAGCATTGTGGAGGGTCATAACTCCTTAGGCTGGCTGGCGTGGCATTTGACAGGTTCAGCAGGATCAATTGCCAAGCATGTAATCGGACTGGATGTACCTAGTCTAACGCGCGATGAGCAAACTCCTTCAAGTGTCGTTCAAATTGTACATCGCTATGAAATTATCGCCAATGCTATTCTCAAGGAGGCAGAAAAGCTTACTGATGAGGACTTGCTGACAGAGGTCAACGGCTTCACAGGCCCAACGACAAAAGGGAAAATGCTGGGGAAATTAATTGAGCATCAAACGCATCATCGTGGACAGATGACTGTATTGCTTCGTCAAGCTGGTTTGACTGTTCCACCGGTAGAGGGTCCAACAAAGGAAATGAAGCAAGGCTCCTAGCAGCACACCTATAACACCTCCAAGCTAAGCTGGCAAAGCGAGCAAGAAATGCGCTTGGAGGTGAATTTGTGATAGGATTGTTAGATAAGGAAGGGTGAATATCATTGATCAATCCCGAAATCATTCAGATTGGTGCACTGTCCATTCGCTGGTATGGGGTTATTTTGGCGCTTGGCGCAGTGGCAGGGCTAGTGCTGGCTATTCAAGAGGGCAAGCGCTTTGGCATTAAATCCGATTTTTTCATGGACCTGCTGCTAATTGGAGCACCAACGGCGATAATTTTCGCGAGAATTTACTATGTAGCATTTCAATGGGATTACTACAAAAACAATTTAGGCGATATAATAAAAATTTGGAACGGCGGAATCGCGATCTATGGGGCGATCATTGGCGCACTCATTTGCGGTTATTTCTTTAGTCGTGCCAAAGGATACAGCTTTTGGAGAATTGCTGATATATGCGCTCCCTCATTACTCGTCGGTCAAATGATCGGTCGCTGGGGGAACTTCGTCAATCAAGAAGCTTATGGAGGTCCTGTCGAGGAATCTTTCTTGCGAGAAACTTTACATATTCCGGGCTTTATTGTTGATCAAATGCTTATTAACGGAACTTATGTGCATCCGACGTTTCTATATGAATCGCTATGGAGCCTGGTAGGTTTGGTGCTGCTATTCGTTATACGCAGGCAGCGTTTTCTGCGCGAAGGCGAGCTGCTTGCAACTTATATCGGGTGGTACTCAATCGGTCGCTTCTTTATTGAAGCGCTTCGTACAGACTCGTTGGCGTTTTCAGGTCCGCAGTGGCTGGCGGATTTGCTGACAGCGCTATGGGCGCCGATGACTGTGCTGTTCGAGCAAGGTTATCTCGATCCGGCTTACGGCAATATTCGCAGCTCCCAGCTGCTTGCATTGCTGCTTGTGGTTGCCGTTATAATTTTTATTATCGTACGGCGCGCTACAGGTCTTGCAAAGGATCGCTATCTGGACCCGCTAATCAATACAAAGCAAGCTGCAGTTGATCAGCAGGGAAAAGAGAAGACTAGCAAAGAGAAGCATGATCAAAGGGATAGCAGCTCCAGCGATCATTCTGGAGCAGCGATAGCTGCACAGGACAAAAAGTCTGCCAAGCAGGATGAAGCAGGCAAAAGCGAGAATGGAGAAAGCAAGCCGACTGAAAGCAATCAAGCTAAAGGTGCAGGCAAAGATAGTACCAGCACGAGCAGTGACGGCAGCAGTAAAAGCAACGATAGCAGTAACGGCAACGATAGCAGCAGTGACAGCGGCAGTAGCAGTAATCATAGCAGCAGCGACAGCGGCGGCAGTGATGGCGGCGGTGGCGGTGGCGGCGACTAGCATGCGAATGCGCGGTCAAGCTAACGCTTGCTCATGAAGGCTAAGCCTAAAAGGAAACGACGATAGGATTGTCTCCTATCGTCGTTCTATATTGCCTGCCTTTTCATGTGCAAGTCAGCAGCAGGAAAAAAGTTTTAGGAGGCAGCAATGAGAGCTTACGATACAGTACTGTTTGATTTAGACGGAACGATATTGGACACGAATGAGTTAATTATTATTTCATTTTTGCATGCACTAGAGGGTGTAGCAGAGGAGGGCTTTAGCAGAGAGCATATTATCCCTTCCATGGGAGCGCCGTTGGTTGACCAGATGAGACGCTTTTCCGGGCTGGATAATGTTGACCACTTGATCGATGCTTATCGCGAGGTTAATTTGCGCCTGCATGATCAATATGTCAAGCTGTTCGAGCAGGTTGAGGAGGTGCTGGCTGACCTGCATGCTGATGGAGTCAAGCTGGGAGTCGTAACTACGAAAATGCGCCTGACGACAGATCGCGGTCTCGCATTTACGAATATTGCCAAGTATATGGATGTCGTGATAACGATCGACGATGTGCAGCATGCCAAGCCGCATGCTGAGCCCGTGCAAAAAGCGCTGCAAGGACTTGGAGCGGACCCGCAGCGAGCGTTAATGGTTGGAGACAGTACAGTTGATATTCAGTCAGGCATAAATGCGGGCGTGAAGACAGTCGGAGTCTCATGGTCGTTGAAGGGCGAGCAGGTACTGCGTGAAGCAGGTGCTCATTATATTATTCAATCAATGCAGGAGCTTTATGATATTGTAGGATTGGAGCGTCGTTAATCTTGCGAAAAATCACTCGTTATCCAACTGAAGGACCAAATGCCTTGTGGCAGGTTTATTCAACAGTCAGCCCGTGGAAGGCGGTTAAAAACTTTATATTTATTCAGCTTACTCGCTACTGTCCACTGCTTCCTGTGAAAAATTGGATTTATCGACGAGTGCTGGGCATGAAGGTTGGACAAACGACTTCGTTTGCATTAATGGTGATGGTTGATGTGTTTTTCCCTGAAAAAATTACGGTAGGGAATAACAGCATCATTGGCTATAACTCGACGATTTTGACGCATGAATATTTAATTAAAGAGTACCGCTTAGGGGAAGTGCATATTGGCTCAAATGTTATGATAGGTGCTAATTGCACGATTCTACCAGGCGTTACAATCGGTGATCATGCAGTTGTTGCGGCCGGATCAGTTGTCCATAAGGATGTTGCCCCCTACAGCTTTGTTGGCGGCAATCCGCTACAGGTGATTCGCGAGAAAATTGACGATGCACCACAATAATGGATTTCCAATAATACATACATAAAAGACATTACGGTTTGATACGTCAAATCGCAATGTCTTTTTTTGTTGCGAACGGGATTGGATTTAATAATTCGTTAAGAATTGCATAACGATTGCTTTAGAACTGTTGTGTATTGTTGAAGCATGAAGTGGATGAAAGGAAGATGAATCAATATGAAGCAATCAATCAGAGCAGCAGCAAGGCTGCTGTATGCGTCGCTGTCAGTGCTGCTATTCCTATGTGTAGTCCTTCAGTTTTATTGGGCAGGGCTGGCCGTATTCGGCAATGCCTCGCATTGGTCAACGCATGTACAGTTTGTTCACCTATTCGGCTTTAATTTACCGGTTGTAATGCTGCTTGCAGCTTTTGCTGCTGCGCACCGGCGCTGGGCGTATTGGCACTTGCTGCTGCTCATGCTGTCAACATTTCTGATGTATCTTTCAGCTAATTTGCCGTTAGGCTCGCTTCGTGCGCTGCATCCGCTTGTTGGCACACTATTACTGGCGGCAGCGATCTCGAACTGCTACCGCTCGATTCATGCCTGCAGAAAGCGTACAATATCAGCTTAAGTTAGGACTTATATCGAATGTAAAGAAAAGGAGTTGAATCTGAATGCGAACCTTTATCGCGATCATTGTCGGGTTAATTGGCGGCTTTGTGCTCGGTGTTGCACTTTCCAGCTTTATCGGCATTATTAGTGTAACTCTGTTTCAGTCGCCTTTCGGTATTAAATTTTTGCCATATTATGCAGCGGTCTTATGTGCGATTCTAGTGCCGATTATAGACGCCAAGTCCGTTAGCAAGCGCAAGCAAGAAAGGGGCTAATCGGAGAGTTGAACGATAAACAGCGGGCAGTCGGTTATCTCGGCAGCCCGCTGTTTAGGTTATACTAGATAAAAGCAGAAAGGACAGTGATCCATATGTCGATTAAGCAGCGCTTGATATTATCGAATATTGCCATGATCATTATACCGATTATTGGATTTTTTGTTATAGAAATCGTGCTTGGCTACATGATGTTTGTAGCGTGGAAGGATGATTTCAGTTCAGATCGCATGCAATGGTTTGTTCAGCTTCGCTTTGCAGCTATGCTTGTCGTTTTGGCTGCAACTAACGGCATACTAACCTACTATATGTCCAGAAGCATCATTGCTCCGATTCGCACGTTGTCTCATGCAACCGCGAAAATTAGCGAGGGTGATTTGAATTGGAGCGCTTCTGATGGCAGCAGCCGAAGAGATGAGCTGGGTGAGCTTGCGAGAAGCTTCGAGCAGATGAGGCTTTCGCTCATTGAGGCACGGACTAAGCAGCGGCAATATGAGCAAAATCGGCAGGAGTTGGTTGCAAGCATTTCACATGATCTGAAAACTCCGCTTACGTCCATTAGAGGTTATGTTAAAGGAATACAGGATGGGGTTGCCAATAATGAACAAAAGCTGGAGCGCTACCTTAACATAATTGAACAGACTGCAGAGCGGATGGATCGGTTAATTGATGAGCTGCTGCTATATTCGAAGCTTGATTTACAGCGGCAGCCATTGCATGTTGAACCAGTGGAGCTGGTTTCCTTTTTTCATGATTGTACGGAGGAGCTATCCTATCGTTACCAGCTTTATGGCGAGGCAGGAGAAATTAACTTGCAAACGGATCGGCAAGGTCGTTATGTAGCGCTAGCAGACCGTGACCAGCTAAAGCGAGCGGTAGTCAATCTTGTTGACAACAGCATTAAATATAGTGACAAAAGCTATAAAAAAATCGAGATTCATTTGCAAGATAAGGATTCTGAGCTGCTAGTTGAAATTAAGGATAACGGGCAAGGCATCGAGCAGCAGCAGCTTCCTTATATATTTGAAAGCTTTTATCGGGCTGACCCTTCAAGAAGCTCCAAGGCAGGAGGGAGCGGTCTGGGCTTGTCGATCGTTAGAAAGATTATCGAGGCGCACGGAGGACGAGTATGGGCCAGCAGCAGCTTGCATGAGGGTACAAGCCTTTACTTTACGCTAAGGAAGGAGGATGCTGATGAAAACGATACTGATCGTAGAGGATGAGCTGACGATAGCAGAGCTGATACGGGACTATTTGGAGCTGAATGGATTTCGCTGCGTGCTTGTGGCAAGCGGGCATAAGGCACTGGATATGGTGAAGCAGCAGCAGGAGCATTATGATCTGATTCTGCTTGATGTAATGCTGCCGGGCCTTGATGGCTTCCAGCTTTGCCAGCAGCTTCGCGAGGGGCTGTCGCTTGATATTCCCATTATTATGGTGACCGCTCGTCAGGAGGATATCGACAAGATGAAGGGCTTTGATCGTGGCGCTGACGATTATATCGTAAAGCCGTTTAATCCAAATGAGCTGGTAGCGCGCGTAAAGGCTCATCTCTCGCGCTATGATCGCTTGGTGCAGCGGCGTACTGAGCAAGTGCTGCAAATTGGCGGGCTTACGATAGAGGTAGGAGCAAGAAGAGTGCAGCTGCATGGCGAAGAGAGGTTTTTAACATTGAAGGAATTTGATTTGCTGGTGTTTATGGCGCAGCACCCGAATCAAGTGTTCAGCAAGGAGCATTTATTCGAGCGAGTTTGGGGCTATGATGCTCTTGGCGATGCATCAACGGTAACGGTGCATGTTAGAAAGCTGCGCGAGAAGATCGAGGCCGATCCGTCTAATCCGCTATGGATTGAAACAATCTGGGGAGTTGGCTATCGCTTTCGCAAGGACTAGGCATCTCTCTCTTGACTTGAATACATCGTGCATGCTAGGATATGAAAAAGCTTTATTTTGTTAGCAAGATAATACATTAACGCTTTACCATGATGAAGTGATGAGGAGAACGGATATGTCAAAGCCAAAAGTGTTTGAAAAGCCAGTAGGGTTTAGAGATTATTTGCCTGATGCGGTGAAGCAGCTGCGCGCTATTGAGCATAAGGTGCTTCATTGTATGGAGGGCTGGGGATATGAGCAAATCGTGACTCCAACAATGGAGTTTTATGATACAGTCGGCGTTGCAAGCGCGACATCTGATGCAAAGCTGTTCAAGCTGTTGAATAATCGAGGCACTACAATGGTGCTTCGTTCCGATATGACGACGCCTATTGCGCGTGTTGTTTCATCATTGCTTAAGCATGAGTCGTTTCCATTGCGGCTGTCCTATCATGCCAATGTGTTTCGCTCTATTGAAGAGGAAGCGGGTAGAGAATCGGAGTTTTTCCAAACAGGCGTTGAGCTTGTAGGGGATGCTTCTGCCGAAGCTGATGCGGAGGTGGTCGCGTTAGCGATTGCTTCCTTGAAGGCGGCAGGCGTTAGCCAATTTAAAATTGCAATCGGGCATGTTGGCTTCTTGAACGGACTGCTGGAGGAGGCGCTGCATGGGCGCTTGGAGGATCAGGCCGCACTAAAAGAAATGCTGATTAGCCGCAATTATGTCGGCTATCGCGAGCTGCTGAACAAGCTGGAGCTTGAAGCTGAGCTGCGTCAGGAGCTGATGGATTTGCTTCGCTTGCGCGGCGGCGAGGAGATTTGCCAATATGCGCTCGGTGTAAGCAGCAATGAGACTGCGCGTCAGGCGATTGAGCATCTTTGTCAAATTTGGGATGTGCTTAAGGCTTACGGAGTTTGCGAGCATGTGCTGATTGATTTGACAATGGTTAGTGATTTTTCGTATTACACGGGCATGACATTTGAAGGCTATGCTGCCGACCTTGGCTTTCCGGTAGTGAGCGGCGGCCGCTATGATAATTTGCTGACAGGCTTTGGTCGTAAAGCGCCGGCGACAGGCTTTGCCTTGAAAACAACGCGCATCTTGGAGCTGGTAGGCAACAAGCAGCAGGAAGCGGGCGAGCGCCTTTTGATCGCCTATAATGAAGCCGGTCGTATCGAAGCGCTGCAGGCGGCTACTGAGCAGCGTCAACAGGGCAAGCAGGTCATTACCAGCAAGGTTGATGAGGAGCAGCTGTGGAGCGAGCTGCAAGCGGCAGCGGAGGCTGGCGGCAGCTTTGTCTATAACGGAAAAAGCTATAGCGCAGTGAAATGCTATGGAAATAAAGGAGCGAGTGTATAATGAGCGGCAATGAGGAGCAAGTGCTAAAGGTAGCGATGCCTAAAGGACGGATATACAAGCAGGCGTCGAATTTGTTCAGAGAAGCGGGCATTCCTATTCCAATCGAATATGAAGACACGCGCAAGCTGATGATCGAGCTGCCTGACGCGAAGATGGAGTTTATTATGGCGAAGCCTGTCGATGTGCCGACCTACGTGGAGTACGGGGTTACTGATATTGGGATCGTGGGCAAGGATGTGCTGATGGAGGAAAACAAGGATGTTTATGAGCTGCTTGATTTGGGTATTGCAAAATGCCGTATGAGCGTGATCGCGCTGCCTGACTGGAAGCCGTCCATTCATCCGCGTGTTGCTACCAAATATCCAAATGTCGCTTCTGCCTATTTCCGCGAGCAGGGACAGCAGGTAGAGGTTATTAAGCTGAACGGCTCGATTGAGCTGGCGCCGATGATTGGCCTGGCTGACCGCATCGTCGATATGGTAGAAACAGGACAGACGCTGCGTGAGAATGGTTTGGTGGAGCAAACCGAAATTTTCAGCATAACGAGCCGCTTGATCGCGAATCGCGTCAGCTATCGCATGAAAAACGAACGGATACAAAGCCTGTGCGATCGCTTGCAGGAGGCGCTCGCAGCGCGCGTGTAAAGTGTGGCGGTGTTGCTGCAGATGAATTAGAATAGAGGTCTAGGCTTTAAAGCTGAACGGCTATAAATAGATGGACGAACAACAACCTCTATGAAGAAGGATGGGAGAAGCATGAGTATGAAATTGTTGAAGCCAGAGCAATTTGGCTTGAAGAGAGAAGTGGAGTACGGCTCGCCGGAGCAAAATGCGGCAGTGCAGCAAATTGTAGCGGCTGTTAAAGCAGAGGGTGATGCAGCGCTGCTTCGCTTTACTGAGCAGTTTGACCGCGTCAAGCTGAGCAGCGAGCAATTGCGCGTCACCGATGAGGAGATTCAGGCTGCTTATGCGCAGGTGGATGAAGCGTTTTTGCTGGCGATCCGAGAGGCAGCCGACAATATTCGCCGCTTTCATGAAAAGCAGCTGCGCAACTCCTGGATGGATTTGGCGGAGGACGGTACGATGCTGGGGCAAATTATGCGTCCCTTAAAGCGTGTTGGGGTGTATGTGCCAGGCGGAAAGGCAGCTTATCCATCATCCGTGCTGATGAATGTGATTCCAGCACAGGTTGCAGGCGTGCCTGAGATTGTAATGGTTACGCCGCCTGCCACTGGCGGAACGGAAGGGATCGATCCGTACATTCTGGTTGCTGCTGCTGAAGCTGGCGTTAAGGAGCTGTACCGCGTTGGCGGTGCGCAAGCCGTTGCAGCGCTGGCATATGGAACGGAGTCGATAGCGCCTGTAGATAAAATTTGCGGACCGGGCAATATTTATGTAGCATTAGCCAAACGCTCCGTGTACGGTGTAGTTGATATTGACAGCATTGCTGGCCCGAGTGAAATCGTTGTGCTTGCGGATGATAGTGCAGATCCGGCTTATATTGCAGCAGACCTGCTGTCGCAGGCCGAGCATGATGAGATGGCTTCAGCGATTCTCGTAACTGCCTCCGAAAAGCTTGCGCAGGCTGTCATTGCCGAGGTGGACTCGCAGCTTGCGAGCCTGCCGCGCTATGAAATCGCCAAAGCGTCGATTGAACAGTATGGTGCTGTGCTGCTTGTTGCTTCATTGGAGGAGGGCATTAAAGTCGTTAATCAGCTTGCTCCAGAGCATCTTGAAATTATGACCGTCGATCCGATGTCGCAGCTCAGCTATATTGAAAATGCGGGTGCGATTTTCCTCGGTCCTTACAGCTCTGAGCCAGTGGGTGATTATTTTGCCGGACCGAATCATATCATTCCAACGAATGGTACAGCTCGTTTCTCATCTCCTGTAAATGTGGATGATTTTCTGAAGAAGTCCAGCATGATTTTGTACAGCAAGCAGGCCTTGCTTGCCAATGGTCATAAAATTATGACACTTGCGCGCCATGAAGGGCTGGAAGGTCATGCCCGCGCGATTGAGGTTCGTCTTAATAAGGAAGGGCAGTAATAAATTGATACAAGGTGAGGGGTATATAGTATGACTGAACAGACAAAGCGCGAGGCGTCTATCGTTCGTGCAACAAAGGAAACGGATATTAAGCTAAGCTTGGCTGTAGACGGTGCAGGAGAGGCAAATATTGCGACGGATGTACCGTTTTTGAACCATATGCTGGATGCATTTACGAAGCATGGCCATTTTAATTTGACTGTCGATGCCAAGGGAGATATTGAAATTGATGATCACCATACTGTAGAGGATATTGGCATTTGTCTCGGGCAGGCTTTTCTGCAGGCGCTGGGCGACAAACGGGGCATTAAGCGCTGTGCAAGTGTATTTGTACCGATGGACGAGGCTTTGGCGCAAGTTGTAGTCGATATTAGCAACCGTCCTCACTTCGAATATCGTGCACAGTATCCTGCGACGCATGTAGGCAGCTTCGCGGTAGATTTGGTGCATGAGTTTTTGTGGAAGTTTGCGATAGAGGCTCGTATTACCCTGCATGTTATTGTCCATTATGGCGCTAATACCCATCATATGATTGAAGCGGTATATAAAGCGCTCGGACGCGCGCTTGATGAAGCGACCAGCATTGATCCTCGTGTTCAAGGAGTACCTTCAACCAAGGGAGTCCTGTAAAACGCGTAAGTAGAGAGGGGTACTTCACGATGATTGCGATTATTGATTACGGCATGGGCAATCTGCACTCTGTCAGCAAAGCAATTGAGCGACTTGGCTATGAAGCGGTCACAACGAGTGATCAAGAACAGATTATGGCCGCTTCTGCTGTTATATTGCCTGGTGTTGGCGCATTCGGCGATGCGATGCAGCATTTGAATGAAACGGGCTTGGGCGAGGTCGCCAAGCAATTTGCGGCGACAGGCAAGCCAATGCTAGGCATCTGCCTGGGGATGCAGCTTTTGTTTGAAACGAGCGAGGAGTATGGCGAGCATCAGGGGCTCGGCTTGCTGGGCGGCAAGGTTGTTCGCTTCCAGGGTGACTTCAAGATTCCGCATATGGGCTGGAATAAGCTGACGTTTTTGCAGCCTTCTCCGCTTTTTGAGCAGCTGGAGGAGGGTCATGTGTACTTTGTTCACTCCTACCATGTGCTTGTTGGCGATCAGAAGAATTTGCTTGCTACAGGCGATTATTACGGGCCAGTCACGGCGATTGTTAATAAGGATAATGTATATGGCATGCAATTCCACCCGGAGAAAAGCGGCGAGCTGGGCATGAAGCTGCTTCACAATTTTTTAGCGCTCGCTGAGAGAGCGTAACGGCTGTATCGGAGCTGGTTAACTGATCGGTAAAAACAAGAAGTTAGGGGGAAATGGTTATGCTGGCAAAGCGAATTATTCCTTGCCTGGACGTGAAGGATGGGCGTGTCGTAAAAGGCGTCAATTTTGTTAATTTGCGCGATGCGGGTGATCCTGTCGAGTTGGCCGCCACGTATGACAAGGAAGGCGCGGATGAGCTGGTGTTTTTGGATATTTCTGCTTCGGTGGAGGGACGCGCTACGATGATTGATGTCGTTCGTCGAACGGCGGGAGAGATTACGATTCCATTTACAGTGGGCGGGGGCATCTCCAGCGTTGACGATATGACGCGCATACTGCGTGCCGGTGCGGATAAAACGGGCATTAATACTGCGGCTGTGCTTAATCCCGAGCTGATTACCGAAGGCTCGCGCCGCTTTGGTGCGCAATGCATCGTTGTTGCAATCGATGCGCGCTTTAATGAGGAGTGGCAGGATTGGGAAGTGTATACGCATGGCGGACGCAAGCCAACCGGAATTCGCGCGCTGGAATGGGCAAGCAAGGCGGAGAAGCTTGGCGCAGGTGAAATATTGCTGACGAGCATGGATGCTGACGGGACTAAGGACGGCTTCGACATCAGCTTGACGAAGGCAGTCAGCGAGCGTGTCGGAATTCCTGTCATTGCTTCAGGCGGAGCAGGCAAGATTGAGCATTTTGCCGAGGTGTTCCAGCAGGCGAATGCGGATGCGGGCTTGGCGGCAACGATTTTCCACTACAAGGAATTAACGATTGCTGACGTGAAACATGATTTACGAGCCAAAGGAGTAGAGGTGCGATGAATGAAGCGGCAATAAAATGGGATGACAACGGCCTGGTGCCGGCAGTTGTGCAGGATGCGCAGAGCAAAGAGGTGCTGATGCTCGCCTATATGAACAAGGAGTCGCTGAAGCTGTCTCAGGAAACAGGCTACACATGGTACTGGAGCCGCTCGCGCAATGAGCTGTGGAACAAAGGTGCGACCAGCGGGCATAAACAACGTATAGTAAGCATGAGCTATGATTGTGATGGCGATACATTGCTTATTAAAGTCATTCAGACAGGTCCGGCTTGCCATACGGGCAGCTACAGCTGCTTTACGCAGCCGCTTGAGGTGGAGGGAGCTGTGCAAGCAGCAGAATCGGCAGCAGGCGACCGCTTTGCGATGCTGGGGCAGCTTGAAGAAACGATTGCCCAGCGTCATGCGGAGCGTCCGGAAGGCACGTATACAAGCTATCTGTTCGACAAAGGCGTAGACAAAATTTTGAAAAAGGTTGGCGAGGAGTCGGCTGAGGTCATTATTGCTGCAAAAAATCAAGACAATGACGAGCTTCGTGCGGAAGCGAGCGACTTGATCTTCCATCTTATGGTACTGCTGCGTGAGCGAGGCTTGCCATTGGATGCGATTTTAAGCGAATTGAAGGAGCGTCACGGGAAGCCAACGACGAATAAAATGCGATAAAATTGAAATTTGTCGAAAAATAGTGTCATTTCATTTTTGAAATCTACACAAATGTATGTATAATAAGACAAGTAGAAATGCTTCGTTTATTTTTATGAATATGGTTGAAACGCTCAGGAGGGTATCATGTTAAGCGACAAGGTGCGTATTTTTTCAGGTTCATCGAATCCCGCTCTAGCTCAAAGAATTAGTGAGCATCTAGATATGCCATTGGGAGCGATTAAAATTTCTCGCTTCAAAAGTGGTGAGGTCTATGTACACTATGAGGAAACGATTCGGAATTGTGATGTATTCCTAGTTCAGTCGTTATCTCATCCAATTAATGAGTATTTCGTGGAATTGCTCGTTATGATTGACGCAGCAAAGCGTGCATCGGCTCGTACCATTAATATCATTATGCCGTATTATGGCTACGCCCGCCAGGAAAGAAAGGCTGCGCCACGCGAGCCGATTTCCGCGAAAATGGTAGCTGATGTACTGACGACAGTCGGTGCTACTCGCGTGCTTACTATTGACTTGCATGCACCAGCTATTCAAGGCTTCTTTAATATTCCAGTTGATCATATGACAGCACTTGATCTCATTAGCAGTTATTTGAAGGCGAAAAATATTAAAAATCCGGTAGTGGTTTCTCCAGATGCTGGACGCGCGTCAACAGCTGAGAAGCTGGCGAATTATTTGGATACTTCATTTGCGATTATGATCAAGAAGCGTTCTGCCCACAATGAATCGAGCATTACGCATGTGATCGGTGACGTAGCTGGACAAACGCCTATTATTATCGAGGATATGATTGACACTGGCGGCACGATCATTAATGTCGTAGAAAGCTTGAAGGATCATGGAGCAGAGGACGTATTCGTTTGCGCAACGCATCCGTTGTTCTCTGGTGATGCGATTACTCGTCTGGATCATCCTGGCATTAAGGAAGTTATTGTTACGGATACGATTGTATTGCCTGAAAACAAGCCTGATCGCTTTAAAGTGTTAAGTGTAGCTCCTTTATTGGCCGAAGCTACCAAAATTATTATTGATGGCGGTTCAATAAGCGTTTTATTTAAAAATAATGGTGTATAGTGCCTGTTAAGGCAATTGGAAAATATAAGCTGCGGATTGATGTCTAGTCATCCGCGGTTTTTTATTTGTTTATATTTTATGTTGCGAAACGTACTGTGCTATAATTGACGTACAGCTAGTAACAAGAAATTAAGTTTTGAGGAGGTGCCTTGCAAATGAAAAAGAATAAGCGTGTTGCAGGTCAGCAGCGCGAATATACGCTGCTGCAGCTTGATGCGAATTTTTTCTATGAGCGCGCGATACGCTCCCTGGACCGTTTCCACTATGACAAGGCACTTAAATATTTTCAAAAAGCGGTAGACTACGAACCGAACAACCCGATTAATTATTGCAATATGGCAGGTGTGCTGTCGGAAATCGGGAAGTATGGTGAGTCGAATACGATTTTGCAGAAGGTCATTAATGAAATAGATCCGGATATGACAGAGTGCCATTTCTATATGGCTAACAATTTTGCTAATATGGAATTTTTCGAGGATGCAGAGCGTGAGTTGCTTCACTATTTGCAGGAGGATGAAGAGGGACATTTTCTCGAGGAAGCAGAGGAAATGATCGAATTTCTCCAGTATGAGCTTGAGCGCCCTACGCCATTGACGAAGGTAAAGGCGAGAGCTGGCGTATATGAGCATATTCGCGCTCGCGAGCTGCTTGAGGATGGAAAGTTTGTTGAAGCGATCGAGTTGCTGGAGACGATTAGCGAGGAGCATCCGGATTTTCTTGCGGCAAGCAATAATTTGGCGCTTGCTTACTATTACATCGGTCTTGCTGATGAAGCGAAGCGGGCGATTGAGGCGGTGCTTGAGCGCGACCCTGTCAATCTGCATGCGTTATGCAACCTGGCTATCTTTTATCATTATGAGGGCAGGCAGGAGGAGCTGCAGCAGCTTACTCCTGTATTGGCGAAGCTAGATCCATTTTATCAGGAGCATTTGTTCAAGCTGGCGACGACGATGGGCATTTTAAAGGATCATACGACTGCGCTGCGCCATTTTCAGCGTTTAATGAAGCATGGCGAGGTGCGAAAGGATCCATGTCTGTGCCACTATACGGCGGTTGCAGCCTGCAACGCAGGCAAATGGGAGCTAGCCGAAAAATATTGGCTCATGCATCGCACACTGGATGAGCAATCGCCGCTGTCAGCATACTTCCTGCTGTTGCTTAAGCTCGTTCAGGAGGAGCCGTTGCAGGGCTCGCTGCCGTACAGCTACTATGAAAGCGTTGAGGAGCAAATGGAGGCTTGGGAGCATCAAGCGCATGAGCGTGGTGTTGAGATGGATCCGAAGCTAAGAAGAGCGTACTTTTTTTGGGCAATCGATCATAGCAATCGCGAAGGCAAGCTGAAGTCGATTTATAATTTGGAGCATTGCTACAATGAAGAAGTCGAGCAGAAGCTGCAGCAGTTTCTATTAAGAGGCGATGAGGACGATTATTTGAAGCGTCTGGTTATGTATACGCTGCGTTCCATGGGAATGAAGGATGCTTTTGCCGTTGTGCTGGGCGGAAAGCTGCTGCAGGTGGAAGCGGAGCGGGTGCCTACGCTGGAAAGCAGCAGCTTGATCCATAGCGATCCTTTATGGGAGAAGGTTGCCGAGCTTACGCTTGCGCAAACTGCGAAGCGCTACAATGTCATTCAGCAGCATGATATGATTACGCTTTGGGTTAATTTTCTGTCCAAGGGCTATTCTGTCATGTCGAAGCTGACCAAAATTGAAGCTTGGGCGGCTGCCCTGGAATATTTGATTGCCAAGCTGTATAACAAGCCGATTACGTATCATGAAGCTGCCTTGCGCTATGGCACGAGCATTACAACAGTAAGCAAGCGAGTCAAGGAAATTGACAAGGTGCTCGGCGTCAAGAACAAGCTGAAGGATGCGCCATGGCTAGTAGATTACAGCAGAAAGCAGGACTACAGAAGATAAGCTGCGCGCTTACGACAGGGAAAGGCTACGGTATTCCGCTTGGGAGCTAGTAGTCTTTTCCGCATTTGACATACACTGCGGGACGGGCGCGTATGCTTGACCGTGAACGTTGGAACGCTTATAGTTGAAATTGAACTTTATCTAAATGAATGAGGTGGCATTGTCATGTCTGAAAAGATTTATGTTGGTGTTGATGTAGGTGGAACAACCGTCAAATTAGGCATTTGTAATGCGGAAGGTGAATTGTTGCAAACTTATGAGGGACCAACAGAGGTTAATAAAGGGCCAGACACTATTCTTCACAACATTGCAACCTACGTGAGACAAATCGTTGAGGAATCTCCGTATTCGTGGGAGCAGCTGGCTGGCGTCGGGATAGGCATTGCCGGCTTTCTTGATATTCCAAACGGATTTATGAAGCATTCGCCTAATTTATACTTAAATAATGTTGACATTAAAGGCTTTTTGGAGAAAGAGCTTAATATACTAGTAAAAGTAAATAATGACGCTAACGTTGCAGCTCTGGGCGAAGCTTGGGCTGGCGCTGGCCGCGGTATTCAAAATTGCGTGATGTACACGCTCGGCACTGGCGTAGGCGGCGGCATTATTATTGATGGCAAAATTGTAGAAGGCTTTCAAAGCGTAGCTGGCGAGCTTGGGCATATGGCAATCGTTCCTGATCTTGAGGCGATTCAATGCGGCTGCGGCAAAATGGGCTGCCTGGAAACGGTGTCTTCCGCAACAGGCATTATCCGCATGGCAGAAGAGGCTGTTGCGCGCGGAGATCGTACTTCTTTGGTCAATGTTGAGAAAATTATGGCGAAGGATGTGCTGGATGCGGCGAAGGCAGGCGATGAGGTTGCCACACGCATCGTATCACGCGCAGCGTATTATTTGGGCCGCTCGATGGCGATGATGGCGGTTATTTTGAATCCGGAGTGCTTTATTGTCGGTGGCGGCGTGGCAAAGGCCGGCGATTTCTTATTTGATCAAATTCGCGAAGTATTTGAAAAATATACGCAGGATGCTTCCAAGGAAAATGTGAAGATCGTTCCAGCGGTGCTTGGAAACAATGCAGGGGTTGTAGGTGCAGCAGGTTTAATTCTAAGAGGATAGTAGGTGCTGCTAATGGAAATCGCAACGAATTTATCGCAGCTTGTTATTATAACGGGAATGTCTGGTGCAGGTAAAACGATCGCTGTGCAAAGCCTGGAGGATCTGGGCTTTTTCTGTGTCGATAATTTGCCGCCAGTACTTATTCCCAAATTTGCTGAGCTTATTGAGCAGTCAAACGGTAAAATAGGCAAGGTTGCGCTTGTTATTGATTTGCGCGGCCGAGAATTTTTTACTGCGCTTTCTGAATCAATTGAGTACATGAATGAGCATCATACGATTAATTGCGAAATTTTATTTTTGGACGCAAGCGATGAAACATTGGTAAGACGCTACAAGGAAAGCCGACGCCGTCATCCGATGTCGCAGCAAAGCATGCCGCTGGAGGGCATTCACGCCGAGCGCACTTTGCTTGAGGATTTGAAGGGCAAGGCAACACTCGTTATTAATACGAGCGACTTGAAGCCGGCCATGCTGAAGGAACGGATTATTAATCATTTTGGCCAAGCGCAGCACAAAGCGCTAACGGTTAATATTACGTCCTTCGGATTCAAATATGGCATTCCACTCGATGCCGATCTTGTTTTTGACGTCCGATTCTTGCCGAATCCGCATTATATCGATACGCTGCGCCCGAATACTGGTCAGCATCCTGATGTTTATGAGTATGTCATGAAATGGCCAGAGACCCAGACCTTCCTTGTCAAGCTTGTTGATATGCTGGAGTATTTGATTCCGCAATACGAGGAGGAAGGCAAAAGCCAGGTCATTATTGGCATAGGCTGTACGGGAGGCAAACATCGCTCGGTTGCGATTTCCGAGTATCTAGGAAAAACGCTGAAGCTGAGGGAGACGGAGCAGATACGTGTAAGTCACCGCGATTCAGAGCGCGACAGGACATAATGAGGGGAGAGCATGCACATCGTGCAGAAGGTCGTTAGACGTCCGAAAATAGTAGTGATCGGCGGAGGTACGGGGTTATCCGTCATGCTTCGAGGATTGAAGGAGAAGCCGCTTGATATTACTGCCATTGTTACGGTAGCAGACGATGGCGGCAGCTCAGGCATATTGCGGAATGAGCTGCAAATCCCTCCGCCTGGGGATATTCGCAACGTATTATCGGCAATGGCTGATGCAGAGCCGTTGCTCGCAGAGGTGTTACAGTATCGCTTTAAGTCAGGCTCAGGACTTGCCGGGCATACGCTCGGCAACCTGATGCTGGCAGCGATTACCGACATATCAGGGGATTTTGTTACCGGCATTAAAGAGCTGTCTCACGTGCTTGCGGTACGCGGCAAAGTGCTTCCAGCAGCGAATCGCGCGATTGTGCTTAAGGCAGAGATGCGGGATGGCACAATCATAACAGGCGAGTCGATGATTCCGAAGGCAAATGGTGCGATCAAGCGCGTCTTTCTGGAGCCGCAGGATGTTGAGGCATTGCCGGAAGCGGTGGAAGCGATTGAGCAGGCAGATGCGATCTTAATCGGGCCAGGCAGTCTTTATACGAGCATCATGCCTAATTTGATCGTGCCTAAGCTGGCTCAGGCGATTGTAGAATCGACAGCGGTAAAGCTGTTTGTATGCAATGTTATGACGCAGCCGGGGGAAACAGACAATTATTCGGTGAGCGACCATTTGGACGCGATTTATGATCATATCGGTCATCATTTATTTGATTACGTTATTGTGAATAATGGTGAAATCCCTCCGCATGTGGAAAGCAAGTATGCGGAAATTGGCGCAAAGGCAGTTCAGCTTGATATTGACGAGGTGACTAAGCGAGGCTATCAGGTCATTGCCGACCAGCTTGTACTTTTCCGTACGTTTTTGCGTCATGATGCTGAGCGTTTGAGTCATCATATCTACAAGCTGGTGGAAAACTGGATGCTTAGAAAGAGGTGAGAACGATGTCTTTTGCGGCGCAAACGAAAAAAGAACTGACGATGGTCGAAACGGATGCCTGCTGTGAGCGGGCGGAGCTAGCTGCCTTGATCCGCATGAATGGATCTGTCAGCCTGTCCAGCCGCAAGGTTGTATTGGATATTTCGACCGAGAATGCTGCAATTGCTCGTCGTATTTATACATTGGTTAAAAAGCATTTCGCTGTTCATGTTGAGCTGCTTGTGCGTAAAAAAATGCGCTTGAAGAAAAATAATGTTTACATCGTGCGAATGCCAGAGAAGGTTCAGGAAATTTTAACTGATTTGCGAATTGTTTCTGAAGGCTTCATGTTCAACGATGGAATCGATAGCAAAATCATTCGCAAAAATTGCTGCAAGCGCGCTTATTTGCGTGGTGCTTTCCTCGCTGGAGGATCAGTTAACAATCCGGAAGGCTCTTCGTACCATTTGGAAATCGCTTCAATGTATGAGGAGCATTGCAAGGCGCTGGTGGAGCTTGCCAATGGCTTCGGCCTCAATGCGCGCTGCATTGAGCGTAAAAAAGGGTTTATTTTTTACATTAAGGAAGGCGAGAAAATTATTGAATTGCTCAACATTATCGGTGCGCATCAAGCGCTGTTCAAGTTTGAGGATGTGCGCATTATGCGTGATATGAGAAATTCGGTAAATCGGATCGTCAATTGTGAGACAGCGAATTTGAATAAAACGATTGGTGCTGCTGTTAGACAAATCGATAACATAAAGCTGCTGCAAAAGGAAATCGGACTCGAGAACTTGCCCGATAAAATTCGCGAGGTGGCCGAGGTTCGATTGCAGCATCCAGATCTTAATTTGACAGAGGTTGGCGAGCTGTTAAAGGTTAAGGTGAGCAAGTCCGGTGTCAACCATCGATTGCGTAAAATTGATGAAATGGCAGAAAAAATAAGGAATGGTGCAACTTTAACCTAGTAGAAATGGTATGTAAATGGTATAATAACTTATAAAGCTCTAAATGACCGATTATAATTTTTGACTTTAAATATAGGGGGTATGTATTACATGGCAAGGCTTCCAGTAGTTGTTCGTTTGAAAACAGGGTTACATGCTAGACCCGCAGCGTTATTCGTCCAAGAAGCGAACAAATTTTCCTCCGAGGTTTTTGTGGAAAAAGACGATAAGAAAGTGAACGCGAAGTCGATTATGGGTATTATGAGTCTTGCAATCAGCTCGGGCACTGAAATTACAATTAGTGCAGAGGGCTCTGACGCAGAGCAGGCTGTTAACGCGCTAATCGCGCTAGTTAGCAAGGAAGAGCTTGAAAATCAATAATGTGTTGCAAAGACACATCAGGCTGCCAGTTGGTCTATTCCGAAGGAATGGAATAACTGGCAGCCTTTTTAGATGGGATGTTTAAAAAGCTGGACTTTGATGACGATGTAATTTTCTTCGTAGTGGATTCGACGGCGAATATGTCACGCTACCGAAAGGTTATGCTTCCGATGTATGTTTCCTGCTGAAACATTTTAGGTGCTCACGTAGTAAGTGCCTACGCTGCGCTCCTCGCTTTCTAGTATCGTGCCATCTTCTTGGTCCTGAAAGCCCAGCTTTTTAAACTTTCATTTGAAGATGAGGTTTAAAAGCTGGGCTTTGAAGACGATGCATTTGCGCTGGGGAGAGGTCTGTGTTGGTTAGATTTTGTTTGGGTCCAGGTCAAGGTTTAAGCTGTCTATGAGCGCTTTTAGCTTGTTGGCGGATTTTTCGAAGAGGGCTTGTTCTTCATCTGTTAGTGTTAGCTCTAGTGCTTCGCGTACGCCAGTGCGGTCTACGATGCATGGTACGCCTAAATATACATCCGATACTCCACAGTAGTTATCAAGCAATGTCGATACGTTCAGCACTGCTCCTTCGTCGTCGAGAATGGCAGTAACGATGCGATCAAGCGCCAAGGCGATGGCATAGTACGTAGCGCCTTTTGCTTCAATAATTTCATACGCTGCGTCGCGTGTTTGCAGGAACAGCTTTTGCTTGATGTCCTCGGCAATTTCCAGCTCTACGCCAGCAACATTGGCCAGGCTCCATACTGCAAGCTCCGAATCGCCGTGCTCGCCAATAATATGGGCATGCACGCTGCGAGGGTCGATTTTCAGCTCCTTGCCAAGCAGGTAGCGGAAGCGTGCGCTGTCCAGCAATGTACCAGAGCCAATAACACGGTTAACAGGCCAGCCGGATTTTTTCAATGTCACATAGGCCATAATATCAACCGGATTGGTCGCAATAAGCAGGATCGCTTCCTGATTGTAAGGCAAAATTTGCTTAATGATGCTGTCGAAAATATCCGCGTTGCGCTTCAATAAATCGGTGCGTGTTTCTCCTGGACGCTGTGCAGCTCCTGCTGTAATAATAATAATCTCAGCGCCTGCACAATCCTCATAGCCGCCCGCCCACAGCTTTGCGCCCCCGATATACGGCATGCCGTGGTTCATATCCAATGCGTCGCCTGCTGCTTTAGCATGATTAGCGTCAATCAGCACCAGCTCATTGACACGATTGCGCAGCATTAAGGTATAAGCCGTTGTAGAACCAACAAATCCCGCTCCAATAATAACAACCTTTCTAGTTTTCATCATAATTCCTCGCTTTCATTTTTAATTGAAGATACATCGTCATCAAAGTCCGGCTTTATAAACCTCCACTTCCAATAGGAGTTTAAAAACCGGGCTTTCAGGACCAAGAAGCTTGGACGCTAGTAGAAAACGAGGAGCGCAGCGTAGGCACAAGCTACGTGAGTACCGCAGTTTTCGCTAGCGTTCAAGATTCGCCGCCGACTAAGCTACAACGCACGGCATCGTCATCAAAGTCCGGCTTTATAAACCTCCACTTCCAATAGGAGTTTAAAAACGGGGCTTTCAGGACCAAGAAGATGGCACGATACTAGAAAGCGAGGAGCGCAGCGTAGATAGACCTACGTGAGCACCGAAGCTTTCGGTAGCGTGACATATTCGCCGCCGACTAAGCTACAACGCGCAGCATCGTCATCAAAGTCCGGCTTTTTAAACCTCCACTTCCAATAGGAGTTTAAAAACCGGGCTTTCAGGACCAAGAAGCTTGGACGCTAGTAGAAAACGAGGAGCGCAGCGTAGGCACCAGCTACGTGAGCACCGCAGTTTTCGCTAGCGTTCAAGATTCGCCGCCGACTAAGCTACAACGCACGGCATCGTCATCAAAGTCCGGTTTTTAAACATCCTCTACAAAAGGTTTATTAATGTAGTAGTAAAACATAGCCATAAACACCACCCCGCCTATCATATTGCCCAATGTTGCGGGAATTAGGTTATGCAGAATTTGCTCGAGTGTCAAAGAGCCCCAGCCTGCTGCTGCAATCGAGATTGCGAATACCGACATATTCGCGATGCTGTGCTCAAAGCCTGCAATAAAAAAGCTGAAGACGAGCAGGATCATAATAAATATTTTTGCGCCGTCGGCTTTCATTGCGTAAGGTACGAAAAATGCCAGGCAGACGAGCCAGTTACAGAGAATGCCGCGGAAAAGCAGCTCAATGGTCGTTGCGTCCACTTTTTTATGCGCGGTTTCAATTAGAAAGCCGTAAATCTGCTCGCTGGCAAACAGGCCTGTCATCGCAATCATAAGTGCAAACAGAATAGCGCCAATCATATTGCCGATATAGCTTAAGCCCAGCAGCCTTAAAGATTGCCGCCAGCTCATTTTGCCGCGCAGCGAGCTGTAGCTAAGGTAAAAGGTATTGCCGGTAAAAAGATCTCCACCTCCATAGTAGATCAAGATGATGGCCATACAAAACGTAATAGCGGCTGCAGGATATGCAAATGGGGAATGGACCTCGTAAAAGAAGCTTCCAGTTTTGAAGGCGACAATCACGCCGAAGCCGATAAACATACTGGCAACCATCGAGCGCAGAAGATAGCGCAGCTTGCTTTGTTCAAATATTTTCAGCTTTTTGGCTGCAAGCAGCTCGATTTTGTGCAACGCTTCTGTTTCCATAATGAATCCCCCATACACGCAACTGATGCTAATCTGCAGATTATCTTGGAAGTGCTGATCATCTGATGCCTTTATCATATATGGAAGCATGAAATTGTTATGTGATAAAAATCACAAAGTGGATAATTTAGTCGAGTGTGAGATTTGCTTTAGGGGTAGAAAGGAGAAATTTAAAGAAAAAAGAAAAAGACTGCAGCAGTGCTGTCCACCCAGGTCCATATCTCAAGAGCTACACTAGTGTAGGGGGCTGATTATCAGCCCCGCCGTAGAGATAGGGGTTCGATAGTAGACAACAACATGCAACAGTCTTACAACATAAGATTAAGGCAACTTCGTTACACGCGCTCGATTACTTTGTCAATCAAGCCGTAATCGACAGCTTCCTGCGCACTCATAAAGTAATCGCGATCAGTGTCTTGATTAATTCGCTCAATCGGCTGACCTGAGCGCTCTGCCATAATGCGATTCAATTTTTCACGCATATTAATGATGCGTTTGGCACGAATCGCAATATCACTTGCTTGGCCTTCAGCACCGCCAAGAGGCTGATGAATCATAACCTCACTGTTAGGCAGCGCAAAACGCTTGCCTTTTGCACCAGCGGTAAGCAGGAATGCTCCCATTGATGCGGCCATCCCAACGCAGATTGTAGATACATCAGGCTTAATATATTGCATCGTATCATAGATTGCCATCCCTGCAGTAATCGAACCGCCCGGACTATTGATATATAGATGAATGTCTTTTTCAGGGTCCTCCGCTGCTAAAAACAACAATTGAGCAATGATAGAATTGGCGACGACATCATTGACCCCTGACCCTAGCATAACGATACGATCCTTTAACAATCGAGAATAAATGTCATAAGAACGCTCTCCGCGATTGCTTTGTTCAATAACCATAGGTACAAAGTTCATATTTAACCAATCCTCCTAAAATTTTTTTGTCTTTCCTGCGGCTGTTCCATGCATGCCTGAAACTATCGCTGAAAAGCAAGGTATAATTGCCTTTGCTGATTGCTTTGTGGTGCTGTGTGATAATATCATAATGGAATTTTGTTTAAAAGTCAAAGATAGTCAAACTTTTTTGTTTGTTACCATTGTTGCCGCTCTGCGCAAGCGCTAAACGCTACATGAGAAGAAAAATTCCAGAAAAAAAAGCGAGCTGGATTGTGTATCGATCCAGCTCGCCTTGTATCGTGGCAAAGTTTAGTTTATGTATTGGCGCGCCCGCTAGGAATCGAACCTAGATCTCAGGCTCCGGAGGCCTACGTCATATCCATTGGACCACGGGCGCAACTACTATATTGTATTGGAAAATGGCGCGCGAATCAAGTGTTTCTCGCAAGTTCTTGCTTATGAGATTTGTTTTTAACGGGTAAGCTAGAAATTGAGCCTGCTGAGTGCGCGGCGAAGCAGCTTATACATACGAAGTAATCGGCGTAGAAACAGGTCGGAAAGCATCGGCTATCTGTTTGCTGCTTACAAATGCTGCACATTATTTGCAGTTAGCTGACAATAAGCAGCATATTTTTGCAACGAATAGATGAAGTAATCGATTTCATTTAAAAAGTGCTCTTGCTATGGCTGGCGTAATCTATTACAATATAAGTGGGACTTAAATAACACCACAGGGACAATAAATGTCCAAGGGTGATTGAACCTCTACGTTGACTCTTGCCGATGGAGTGATGGTATTTATGCGACAGCTTATAGAACTGCAGCGGCAGTTAGTACCTGAGCTTTTGGAAGTGATGAGAAAACGTTACAAGATTCTGCAACAAGTTATGCTTGCAGGAACAATCGGTCGTCGTGCGCTTGCTAATGTGCTATCAATGACGGAGCGAGTTCTACGGGCGGAAACAGAGTTGTTGAAGGAGCAAGGTTTGCTGATCATTTCGGCATCGGGAATGTCGCTTAGTGAAGAGGGCAGAATGGTGCTGGAGGAGCTTGAGCAGCTTGGTCCACTTGTTTTCGGTAACTCGGAGCTGGAAATAAAGCTTCAGAATATGTACGGCTTGCAGCAGGTGATTGTAGTTCCAGGAAATTCAGAGCAGTCTGAAGCGTCCAAGCGAGAGCTGGGTCGAGCTGCTGGCTTGCTTTTGAAGCGTGTCATCAAATCAGGCGATGTGATTGCAGTGTCGGGCGGCACAACAACGGCTCAAGTAGCCAAATATTTAAGCCTGCCCGGTACGATAAAGGATGTTATGTTTGTACCCGCTCGCGGCGGCTTGGGTGAAAGCCTTGATTATCAGGCCAACACGATTGCTTCCATGATGGCGAAGCGTACAGGCGGGCAATATCGTTTGCTGCACGTTCCTGATCACATTAGCGAAGAGGCTTACGAGTCGATGATGCAGGAGCCTTCCATTAAGGAGATAGTAGAGGTAATCCGCCATGCAAGAATTTTTATCCATGGCATTGGTGACGCTACAGTAATGGCGAGGCGAAGAAAGACAGATCCTGAGGAAGTACGTGCGATGGTCGCCGAAGGGGCAATGGCAGAATCGTTCGGTTTTTACTTCAATCGACATGGCGAGCCGATTCACAAAATGAAAACTGTAGGCATGCGACTGGAAGACATTTTGAAAATTGAATGCATTGTTGCAGTTGCGGGCGGCCCAAGCAAGGCTGTAGCAATTGATGCAATAATGCGCTTCGGTCATAACCATGCGCTTGTTACAGATGAAAGCGCGGCTTTGGAAATGATCCGAATGCATGAAGAAAGTGGGCATCATGGCGAGTTGTAATGATGTAAAGTTTGTTGAGCCATGCTTTTCGAACTTGCGATTACAATTCGACTTGACATAAATTTAAATTTTGCCAAATGACTAGGAGGAAATGACAATGGTTAAAATTGGTATCAATGGTTTCGGCCGTATCGGTCGTAACGTATTCCGTGCATCTTTCAACAATCCTGAAGTTGAGGTAGTAGCAGTTAACGATCTTACAGACGTTAACACTTTGGCTCATCTGCTAAAATATGATACAACTCATGGCAAATTCGAAGGCACTGTAGAAGCTAAAGAAGGCGCTCTTGTAGTTAACGGTAAAGAAATCAAAGTTTTCGCTGAGCGCAACCCTGCTGATCTTCCATGGTCTTCTGTAGGCGCTGAAATCGTAGTTGAATCTACTGGTATCTTCACTGCAAAAGAAAAAGCTGAGCTTCACTTGCAAGGCGGAGCTAAAAAAGTTATCATCTCTGCTCCAGCTACTAACGAAGACATTACAATCGTTATGGGCGTTAACCATGACAAATACGATGCTGCTAGCCACACAGTTATCTCCAACGCTTCTTGTACAACAAACTGCCTAGCACCATTTGCAAAAGTAATCAACGATAAATTTGGCATTGTTAAAGGTATGATGACAACTGTTCACTCTTACACTAACGACCAATCTGTACTAGATCTACCACATAAAGACCTTCGTCGTGCTCGCGCGGCTGCAGAAAACATTATCCCATCTACTACTGGTGCGGCTAAAGCTGTATCTCTTGTATTGCCAGAGCTTAAAGGCAAATTGAACGGTATGGCTATGCGCGTACCTACACCTAACGTTTCTGTAACTGACTTGGTTGCTGAGCTAAAAGTTAACGTTACAGTTGAAGAAGTAAATGCAGCTCTTAAAGAAGCTTCTGAAGGTGCGCTTAAAGGCATCCTTAACTACAGCGAAGAGCCGCTTGTATCTTCTGATTACAACGGTGATCCTGCTTCTTCTACAATCGATGCACTTTCTACAATGGTTGTTGAAGGCAACATGGTTAAAGTTGTTTCTTGGTACGACAACGAGTGGGGTTATTCTAACCGCGTAGTTGACCTGGCTGCTTACATCGCAAGCAAAGGTCTATAAGGAAAGAAAGCCGACGGGGCATGACTCTTCATGAAGATGTCGGTCCATAGCCTTGCTTAGCGTAGCTTAAAGCGGGCGTAAAAAGCAGGCGTTTCTTCCCTCGGAAGGGCGCCTGCTTTTATTGCATTCATTATGCAAACTTGAAATCCATAGGAGGGCTAATCCATGAATAAAAAAAGTATTCGTGACGTGGCTGATTTAGCTGGTAAAAAAGTATTTGTTCGTGTAGATTTCAACGTGCCTTTGGAAAATGGCGCGATTACAGATGATAAACGTATTCGTGAAACATTGCCAACGATCAATTTCTTGATCGAAAAAGGTGCGAAAATCATTTTGGCAAGCCACTTGGGACGTCCAAATGGTGAGGTTGTAGAAGAGCTTCGTCACACTGCAAGCGCCGCTAGACTATCCGAGCTGCTTGGCAAGCCGGTTGCTAAAGCTAATGAAGCAGTTGGCGACGCGGTAAAAGCTCAAATCGCTGACATGCAAAACGGCGATGTATTGCTGCTTGAAAATGTTCGCTTCTATCCTGGCGAAGAGAAAAACGATCCAGAGCTGGCTAAGCAATTTGCTGAGCTTGCTGATCTATTTGTTAACGATGCATTCGGTGCGGCTCACCGTGCACATGCTTCTACTGAAGGAATCGCGCATTATTTGCCGGCTGTATCAGGCTTGCTTATGGAAAAAGAGCTTGATGTGCTTGGCAAGGCGCTTAACAATCCTGACCGTCCTTTCACAGCTATCGTTGGCGGCTCCAAAGTTAAAGATAAAATTGCTGTAATCGAGAAAATGATCGAGATCGCAGACAATATCATTATCGGCGGCGGTCTTTCCTATACATTCTTCAAGGCTCAAGGCTATGAAATCGGTCAATCGCTGCTGGACAACAGCAAGCTTGATTTGACGCTTGAGTTTATTGAAAAAGCGAAAAAAGCAGGCAAGAACCTGTACCTGCCAGTTGATATCGTTGTAACAGACGAGTTCAGCGCGAAAGCAAATACGAAAATCGTACCAGTAGACGGCATTCCTGCTGATATGGAAGGCATCGATATCGGTCCGAAAACGCGTGAAATCTACGCTGACGTTATTAAAAACTCCAAGCTTGTCGTATGGAACGGACCTATGGGCGTGTTCGAAATCGAGCCGTTCTCCCATGGTACACGTGCAGTTGCACAAGCTACAGCAGAAACAGCTGCTTACACAGTCATCGGCGGTGGTGATTCCGCAGCTGCAGCTGAAAAATTCGGCCTGGCTGATCAAATGGACTTCATCTCTACTGGCGGCGGCGCTTCCCTTGAATTTATGGAAGGCAAAGCTCTACCAGGCGTTGTAGCACTTAACGATAAATAATTTGTCCTGATAAGGATGTGCGATCTTGCAAAAAATCGTACATCCTTGTGGACTGTTAAAGAGCAGCATTGCAAAGAAGTATTAAGAGCAAGTTAT
The DNA here is from genome assembly GCF_018403185.1 of Paenibacillus montaniterrae. Lineage (GTDB taxonomy): Bacteria > Bacillota > Bacilli > Paenibacillales > Paenibacillaceae > Pristimantibacillus > Pristimantibacillus montaniterrae. The sequence goes on along the minus strand of NZ_BOSE01000006.1, from coordinate 334,670 downwards.
TGAAAAATCAAGAGAATGCTTTCGTAGCGATTTTTCAATTGCAAGAAGTATTAAGAGCAAGTTATTGAAAAATCTTGAGGAGGATCTATCATGAGCAGAACACCTATTATTGCAGGTAACTGGAAGATGTTTAAGACGGTTTCTGAGGCAGTAGCTTTCTTTGAGGCTGTTAAAGGCAAAGCTGAGGTTGCAGGCGTGGAGAGCGTCATTTGCGCGCCATTTACTAACCTTCCAGCGCTTGTTGAGGCTGCTAAAGGAACATCGATTGCGATCGGCGCACAAAATCTTCACTTTGAAGACAATGGTGCCTTTACTGGTGAAATCAGCGGCGTAATGCTGAAGGATCTCGGCGTGAAATATGTATTGATCGGCCACTCTGAGCGTCGCCAATACTTTGCTGAAACTGACGAGACAGTTAACAAAAAGGTGCATGCTGCATTTAGGCATAGCCTGGTGCCAATCGTTTGTATCGGCGAAAATTTGGAAGAGCGCGAGGCTGGCACAACGAAGGATGTTTGCAGAGTGCAAACAGAAGCAGCATTCAAAGGCGTTTCAGCTGAGCAGGCTGCGCAATCCGTTATCGCGTACGAGCCAGTTTGGGCAATCGGAACAGGCAAATCCTCAACATCTGCTGACGCACAGGATGTAATCGGCTATGTTCGCAGCATCATTGCCGAGCTTTACGATCAAGCAACTGCAGATGCAATCCGCATTCAGTACGGCGGCAGCGTTAAGCCTAACAATGTTGCTGAATATATGGGCCAGGCTGATATTGACGGCGCGCTAGTTGGCGGTGCAAGCCTGGAGCCGGATTCCTATATCGCTCTTGTCGAGGGGGCCAAGTAAGATGGCAAATCGTAAACCAGTAGCTTTAATTATTTTGGATGGATTTGGATTGCGCAATGATGTGACAGGCAACGCGGTTGCACAGGCGAACAAGCCGAATTACGACCGCTATTGGAGCCAGTACCCGCATACTACTCTTACAGCATGCGGCGAGGCAGTTGGCTTGCCAGAAGGACAAATGGGCAACTCTGAGGTTGGCCACTTGAATATTGGCGCTGGACGCATTGTGTATCAGGATTTGACTCGTATTACGAAATCTGTGCGCGAAGGCGATTTCTATGAAAATGAAACGCTGCTGAAAGCTTTGCTGCATGCAAAGGAAAACGGCAAAAAGCTGCATTTGTACGGCTTGCTGTCGAATGGCGGCGTGCACAGCCACATTGATCATTTGTTCGCTTTGCTAGATCTTGCCAAACGCAATGACTTCCACGATGTTTACATCCATGCCTTCCTTGATGGCCGCGATGTAGCGCCTGACAGCGGCGTGCATTTTGTGGAGCAGCTGCAGCAGAAAATCGCTGAAACCGGCGTTGGCAAAATCGCTTCCCTGCAAGGCCGCTACTATGCAATGGACCGCGACAAGCGTTGGGATCGCGTTGAAAAGTCTTACCGCGCGATGGTGTATGGCGAAGGTCCAACGGCAAAGGATGCGCTGCAGGCAGTGAAGGACTCCTATGCAGCAGATGTGTACGATGAATTTTTCGTGCCAACTGTGCTGGTACAGGAGGATGGAGCTCCGGTTGGACTAGTTGAATCCGGCGACTCGGTTATTTTCTTCAACTTCCGTCCAGACCGTGCTATCCAATTGAGCCAAGTATTTACGAACGAAGACTTCCGCGGCTTTGAGCGTGGAGATAAGCAGCCGCAGGATCTGTTCTACGTCTGTATGACGCTGTTCAGTGAAACGGTTGGCGGCTTGGTTGCTTACTCACCGAAAAACCTGGATAATACACTAGGCGAAGTGCTGGCGCAAAACAATTTGACGCAGCTGCGCACTGCGGAAACGGAGAAATATCCGCATGTCACGTTCTTCTTCAGCGGTGGCCGCGACGTTGAGCTGCCAGGAGAGACTCGCGTATTGATTAACTCGCCTAAGGTAGCAACCTATGATTTGAAGCCTGAAATGAGCGCCTACGAGCTTGCAGAATCAACAGTAAACGAAATCGAGAAGGATAAGCATGACGTTATTATTCTTAACTTTGCGAATCCGGATATGGTTGGTCATTCAGGCATGCTTGAGCCTACAATTAAGGCGGTAGAAGCAACGGATGAGTGCTTGGGCAAAGTGGTAGAAGCGGTTCATGCTGCTGGCGGAGTTTGCATCATTACAGCTGACCACGGTAACGCCGATATGGTATTTGATGAAAATGGACGCCCGCATACTGCACATACGACGAACCCGGTTCCGTTCATTGTTACCAGAGAAGGCGTAGAGCTGCGTGAGGACGGCATTTTGGCTGATATTGCCCCTACAATGCTGACGCTGCTTAATCTGGATAAACCTGAAGAAATGACAGGTTCTACATTGATTAAGTAATAGCTTTGCATGTACAATAAAACTATAAAAATAATAAGGAGTGTTACACGAAATGTCTATCATCGTTGATGTATACGCACGTGAGGTTCTTGACTCCCGTGGTAACCCGACTGTAGAAGTTGAAGTTTCACTAGAATCCGGCGGCAAAGGCCGTGCAATCGTTCCATCTGGCGCATCTACTGGCGCATATGAGGCTGTTGAGCTTCGTGATGGCGACAAATCTCGTTACCTAGGTAAAGGTGTGCTTAAAGCGGTTGAAAACGTAAATACGATTATTGCTCCAGAAATTATCGGCCTGGACGCTCTTGATCAAGTAGCGATCGACCGTAAAATGATTCAACTAGACGGTACAGATAACAAAGGCAAGCTGGGTGCAAACGCAATTCTTGCTGTATCTATGGCGGTTGCTCGCGCTGCTGCTGATGCTTTGGATGTACCTCTTTACACATATCTTGGCGGCTTCAACGCAAAGGTTCTTCCAGTTCCTATGATGAACATCATCAATGGCGGTGAGCATGCGGACAACAACATCGACGTACAAGAATTTATGATTCTTCCAGTTGGTGCTGAAAGCTTCAAGGAAGCACTTCGCATTGGTGCTGAAATTTTCCATAACCTTAAAGCTGTTCTTCACAGCAAAGGTCTTAACACTGCAGTTGGCGACGAAGGCGGCTTTGCTCCTAACCTTGGCTCCAACGAAGAAGCAATCAGCACAATTATCGAAGCAATCGAGCGTGCTGGCTACAAACCAGGCGAAGAAGTATTTATCGGTATGGACGTTGCTTCTACTGAGTTCTACAAAGACGGCAAATACGTGCTTGCTGGCGAAGGCAAATCCTTCACTTCTGCTGAGTTTGTTGATCTGCTTGAGTCTTGGGTTGATAAATACCCTATCATTACAATCGAGGACGGCTGTTCCGAGGATGACTGGGAAGGCTGGAAGCTGCTTACTGACCGCCTAGGCAAAAAGGTTCAATTGGTTGGTGACGACCTGTTCGTTACAAACACAGCTCGTCTAGCTGACGGTATTGAAAAAGGCGTAGGTAACTCAATCCTTGTTAAGGTTAACCAAATCGGTACATTGACTGAAACATTCGATGCTATCGAAATGGCGAAACGCGCTGGCTATACAGCAGTTATTTCTCACCGCTCTGGTGAATCTGAAGACAGCACAATTGCTGATATTGCTGCAGCTACTAATGCAGGTCAAATCAAAACGGGTGCTCCTTCACGTACAGACCGCGTTGCGAAATACAACCAATTGCTTCGTATCGAGGATCAGCTTGGTTCGACTGCACAATACGCAGGCAAATCAGCATTCTACAACCTTAAAGCTTTCAAATAAGCTTAAATTAACATTTTGCTAAATAGAAAAAATCCCTTGCCGGATGCATCGGCAAGGGATTTTTTTGTAGCTGTGTTAGCGTCTTGGTGCAAGTTCAATTGCGGAATTAATCGCTGCAATCATGCTTTTCTCATCTGCTATATTTTTACCAGCAATATCGAAGGCTGTGCCATGATCGACAGAGGTTCGGATAATTCCGCCTTTCAAGCCAACGGTAATGTTGACGCCTTCCTCAATGCCCATTACTTTAATAGGAGCATGGCCTTGGTCGTGGTAGCAGGCTACGACGATATCAAAATCGCCTCTGCCAGCTCTGAAAAACAAAGTGTCGGCAGGGTAGGGGCCGGATGCATTGATCCCTTCTGCTTTAGCCCGTTCAATCCCTGGTACTAGCTTTTCTTCCTCTTCGCCGTTTCCGAACAAGCCATTTTCGCCAGCATGCGGATTGATGCCGCATACTGCAATGCTTGGATTTTTGAATCCGGCATTGGCAAGCGTCTCATGCGCTAATTTCACTACCTTATAGGTTCTTTCAGGCGTAATGCTTTGAATTGCAGCTATTAATCCCATATGGGTGGTCAAATGAATAACGCGCAAATTCGGCGTAGTCAGCATCATCGAAAAGTCTTCAGTATCCGTTAAATCGGCTAAAATTTCAGTATGTCCAGGATAGATGTGACCACCCAGGTGAAGTGCTTCCTTGTTCAGCGGAGCTGTGCATATAGAATGAATGCGTTGCTCCTTTGCCAGTTCAATTGCTCTTGCCAAGTATTGAAAAGCAGCATCTCCTGCAGCGGCCGAAACCTGGCCAAACGGCAAATCAGCTGGCAATAAATCCAAATCGATCACATCTATGGAGCCATACTCGTACTTCGCTTCCTCCGGTTGCTTAATGGCATGAATAGTTAATGGCGAATCGACAATTGGCAGAACACGCTCCAGCATTTTAGCATCACCGATTACGACAGGTTTGCACTTGTCATAAAGCTCCTTATAGCCTAATGCCTTTACGATAATTTCCGGGCCAACGCCAGCTGCATCGCCCATCGTAATTCCGATAATTGGTTTCATCATTGATGATCTCCCTTCAATTTGTTAATCGCATGAATAAATACGCGCTCAGAGCCGAAGCCGCCTGCCTTCGTAATGACGTGCAAATGCTCGATGCCGAGAAATTTGGAGATTGGCACTCCGATTTCCAACTCGTCAAGCAGCTCGAAGCCTTTAATTCCCCATAAGCTGCAAATTTGCTTTGCCGTATCTCCGCCAGTCATCGAAACGCCTTTAAACAGCTGCTTTTCCAGCAGCATCGAGCAGACATTCCCGATTGCTTTCACAATTTCATTGCTGATTTCGGTATGGGAAAGCCCTTGTGCTTCGCCAACCTTCCACGCTTGTTCAATGTCAGCCTGTTCGGCAGTTGAATAGATGACGACATCTAGCCCGGCGACGGCTTTTTCATAGGCCAGCTTATAGACCTTGCTTATTTCATGTTCGCGATCTGCGGGACTGGACAAAGCCTTGTACGATTCAAATGGAATCGCATAAACATTGCCTTCCTCAAGCAGTTTGTTTAATTGCACTCTTGAATTTATATTAACACTGCCGACGACGGTAAGGATTGGACCGTTATTAGCAGGGATAGTGGACGATTTTTGCTTGACTGCTATGCCGTAGTGCTCAGGCAAGTAGTTGGCAATGCCCGCAGAGCCAACCCAGGCAAATTGATACGGCAAATGCTTCGTGTAGGCGAGTATTTGCTGCAAATGCTCTTCTTCCGTTGAATCAATAATGAGATAAGGGATGCCTTGATCGGCATATTGCTTAAGCATGTCGGCGATATGCGCTTCCCCTTGCACCAAATCATCAATCGTAATGGCTGCAATAGCGCGATCTGTTTGCTGCTGCAAAAGATCGGGCAGGTAGGAAATGGTGACTGGCGTTTTCGGATCTTTGGCAATTTCCGTTTCTCCCAACGGGATTTTATTCAAATAGTGCGTAGAATGACGAATTTCCCGATTGTTTTTAGGATAGCCTGGCGCAATCATCATAAAATGAGGCTTTAGCACGTCATAGATGGCATCGATCTCAGCTCCGATATTTCCGCGCATGGTGGAATCGAGCTTTTTGAATATAAAATCAAACCCTGCATCCACTAAAAATTGCGCAGCTTGCTTTACCTTCTCATAAGCTTCAGTATGCTTAATGGAACGACTGTCGGTATCGAACACGACGGCCTCGTAATGCTTCGTATTCGCACCATCCATTTCGAACAGTACAGCAGTTTTCAAGCCGTGGCGCGCTAATTGCACACCGCTGTCATTAGCTCCTGTTAAATCATCAGCAATTATCGCTAGTTTCATTCCAATCTCCTCCAAAAAATAGAAGCGTGAAAGAGAAGAGGGAAGCCTCTTCTCTCATGTTTAGTTTCGTTCGTTGTATTTCGCCAAGCCGCCATTTTTCTCTACGCGTTTGGCAAGGAAGCCGATAAAGATCGGCAGCAGAATCGCGGTCGTCACAACACTGGCAGCTATTTGCACGGTGGCCAGCTCTGCAATCGGGGCGAAGGTAGCATTGGCAGCAGCAATCGCAGCCGGCGTCCCTACGGCATTTCCGGCTGTAGAGCCTTCAGATGCGCCAACAATCGGGTTCCAGCCAATTGCTTTGAAAATTAAGTATCCGATCCCGCCAGTTAGCAGCACAGTTAGCACGCCTAATAAAACACCGCTTAGTCCACCTTTAATTATCGCTTCGAAATTGATGCCCATCCCCAAGGCGAAAGCAAAGAATGGAACGAGCTTGTCGCTGCCTTTATTAAGGAAGTCGCCCATTTCACGATCCAGGTTGCCAATTACAACCCCGATTACAAGCGGCAGTACGACCGCAATCAAGGACGTTAAAGAGAACATGCCTGTTGCAAAGCCCATTGCTCCGAAGATCGAGAGCGAGACCATCGTTAAAAATGGTCCGTCGCTAAGCGCAAGGAAAGGATAGGCTGCTTTATCATCCTCCTTGCCGTATTGACCAGCTAGCGCGATATATAGACCGCCGTTAGAGTTTGTCATCGCGGCGATAATCGCAATTGGAGCCAATCCTAGAAATAGTCCATTGGAATCTGCAAGCCAAAAACCGAGCAAACCAACAAGTGAACCGATTACCCATTTGAAAACTAGCAGGGTTACGCCTTTGCCAACCGATGACTTGGCTGTTTTGATATTGATTTGAGTGCCTGCAATTAATAAGAATAAAGCAATTAATGCGCTTGCACTGTTCACAAACAAAGCTTCCGTAAATCCGCCTATCCGCAGCAGATTAGGAAAGAACGTGTTAATGGTTGCAGCTAATAATAGCGGAACAACCATCATTCCACCAGGAATTCGATCTAAAGTCGCTTTAATTTTCATAGTCTTAACTCCTCGCATTACTTTTTTTGAAGCGTTTACAGCAATCATCTTAAAATAATTTGTTTAAAATAGCAACATATATTTTATGGGATTTTAGATTTTCTTTAAAAGTGTTTAATATTGCAACAGTTTGTTGTGAGAAAATGGCGCAGGCTTAAAGTTAGTCTTTAAGCTTGCGCCACAATGTAGCTCTATTGATTCCGAGGCGTTCAGCAGCTCTCGATTGGTTATTATTTTCTTCTTGCAGCACATAATTTATAATCTCTTTTTCAATATCCCTTAATGTGCCGCTTAGTGAAATGAAATCCAGCGGCTTCGCTGCATGCGACAATACTTGCTTTATCGTTTCCGAGTGGAGCACATAATCTTTTTCCATGAGAGCGGCTTGCTTGATTATGCTCTTTAGATCATCTATGTTGCAGCTGCGTGCATGGGCATGAAGCATATTCAAGGCGTCATTGCTAATTTTAACAGCTGTCGTTCCCAAGCGTTGATGATAGTCGCTTAAAAAATATTGCACCAAGGGCTGAATATCCTCTTGCCTGTCCGCAAGCTTGGGCATCGTAATTTTGCTCATGGAAACTTCGGAAAGCAGCGAGCTGGCTGCAGCATCCTGTACTATCAAAAAGAGATGAAGACGTTGCTGCAAGCACATGTTTATAAATGCAATCGCTTGATCGTAATCTTGAATATGCTGCAAATTTTTCATTCTGATCGTACGCACATTGGACAGCTTCGACAGCTGCTCAAAATCAAGCTGGTCGAGATTGAAGTGCTTGAAATCAATCGTTACAAGCAGTCCATTTTGCGCAAATTGCTGATGGATGTAGCTTGATATAAAGTCTTTGCCGCTTCCTTTTTCACCTTGCAGAAGTATTGGCTCCTTGCTTTCGTATAAAGCGGTTATTTGATTCAATATAAGCCGAATGGACGAGGATGCGGCAGCAATCGGCTCATTGATCGCTGAAGACAGAACAGAAATTCCTTTTTGCTCCATCAAATTAAATGGATTTTTTTTCAAAAGATAAATTTTATAGTACATGCCATCAAACGGCTGATAATAACCGGTAATGTCGATAATACTGTTGCCGACTACGAAGTTCCGCTTTACTTTATCCTGTTGTCGCTCCAGCTCAGCATGCAGCAGAGACATTTGCTCCTGCGTGACGAGCTTAGTATTAAAGTCAGTCAAGTATTCATAGATCATTTCATTATTTTCATCAAAAATGAGCAAATTGCGGTTCGTGTTCAAAGCAAACTGCTCCAGGATGCGCTGTACCTTGCTGTTTTTTTGCAAGTATCCATAAACGAGCTTGGCATCCTCCAGCGCCTTAATAATGCTTTCCTTGCCGGATTGAATCAAAAAGCCTTTAAGCCCGTAGGCGTTGGCTGTCTCAAATGTGATTACATCGCCGGCGATCTGTTTATAGCCTCTGTTTTTCAGCTCCAATAGCAGCGGAGCAACCTCGTCGGAGCTGTTGATCGTAAACACTTTTAACGGCAGGTCCAGCAATTCGATAATCGCCTGGGCGCCGGAAGTAATGTTGGGAAAGCCGACAATTGCGGTCTTATCCTCAAAGTGGCTGGCCAGCATTAGCGAACGAATCATATCGTAGCCCGATAGCTGAATATCGATAACAGGAACGGAAACTGCTTTTTTTATTAATTTAGCTGTACCGCCTCTGCTTATAATAATGTCAGCTCCTTGCTGCTCTTGCAAAACAGCTAATTCCATCCCCTTAGCCAGGTCTCCAACAGAGTACGTAATATCTAGTTCAGGGAATAAAGGCATGCATTCCTTAATGATGAACTGCATCGATTCATAAGGAGCGATAATATGTACGTTTATATTCATAAAGCACCACTTTCTTGTCTTTCTTGACAGAAGCTGCGAAAGTCAGCTCATCCATATTATAGCGCAACCACCATTGCTTCAACCAGTTGGTACATGTTTTCATCAGGACAGGCAATAATGAAGGCGATGAAAAATTAGCCATGGAGCGCTAAGGAGGTGAGAGGTAGTGGATAACGCGAAGCACGTTCAAATTGGCCTGCAAATGTATTCGCTCAAGCATTTGGCGGAAAAGGACCTCGTTAAAACATTGATGGACGTAAAAAAGATTGGCTATAGCACAATTGAGCTAGTGGCCTATTATACGTTCAAGCCAAGCACAATTCGCACAATAGCCAAGCGTCTCGGCCTGCAAATTCCTTCGGTCCATGTGGCAATTCCAGTTTACGATGAGCAAAAAATCGAGAAGGAGTTTGAACGGTTAGCCAAATTAGTCTTGGAAACAGGCTCGCACTACATTGTCGTGCCGTGGCTGCCAATTCGGGAAACGCTGAAGCAGCATGAGCTTCAGTTTTTACAGCATTTATTGAACAGCATGGTTAAAATTACAGAGCAGCAAAAGCTTCAGCTTGTGCTCCATAATTTCTCGCGCGAATTTGATAAAAGTGTGGACGATCAAGATCAGGAGGAGGACTGCTTTGTGCTCGATAAGCTGCTGGAGCCGTTTGACGAGCAGCAAATTCAGCTTGAGCTTGACTTTAGCGATTTGTACTTGGCTGGCCTAAATCCATTTGAAATTTATGAGCGCTATGAGGCACGTACGCCATTCGTTCATCTAAGAACCATTACAAGGGGCAGAAAGGACTGCCTGTTGGAGCATGGCGAAATTGATTATAGAAAGCATTTAACGTCGATGACTAATTTGGAATCAAAGGTGCTGTATATTGAGCAGCAATCCCATACTGGAAAAACGATGGAGGACGCCGAAAAAAACTTCCAGTACATTACGCAATTGCTGCAGGAGGAGCGCCAAAATCAAGCTCAGTCGCAGTTCCTGTACGCTCAACCATCTGTCAAGGGCTCGCTATTGTAACAGGAGCTTGTGTATGCTACAATGGAACTAACTGTTTATGTAGCGAGTGCTATGCTGGAGGTGGAAGTAATGGAAATTGCATTGAAAATCTTGCTAATCGTATTTGCTATCGGCTTGATTGGCGCTGTATTGCTGCAAAAAGGTAAAAGTGCTGGTCTTTCTGGCGCGATTACTGGCGGTGCGGAGCATCTTTTCGGTAAACAAAAAGCACGCGGTCTGGACTTGTTCCTGGAGCGTTTAACTGTAGGCTTGGCAGCAGGCTTCTTTATTCTAGCGTTAGTTGTATCGTATTTTGTGAACCAATAATGGTACTTGGAAAAAGCGAGGTTATCCTCGCTTTTTTGTTTTTTAGAGCAGAAATTAGCCGAATGTGGCTGAATGCTGATGTACAATTGCGACTTGAGCAGTTAAGCTTGTACTTAGATGGGGATGTAATACAGGAGAAACGTATATACTTACAATAAAGAGATGAACCAGCCATCACCCAATTTCAACGATAAAGGAGATCACAGGATGATAAACGAGAGCCAACTGCTCGAATTTATGAAGGAAGTCGCCTACAAGCCAATGACCTATTCTGAGCTAGAGCAGCATTTCAACATTACGGATGCAGCAGATTTTAAAAGCTTTTTGAAAATGCTCGTGGCACTTGAAGAGCAGGGCAAAATTTACCGTACACGCAATGAGCGCTATGGAGTACCTGAGCGCATGAACTTATTGCGTGGTACTGTGCAGGCTCATGCAAAGGGCTTTGCTTTCCTCCTGCCTGATGACAGCGAGCATCCTGACGTATATCTTCATGCCAATGATTTGAAAAGCGCGATGAACGGAGATATTGTGCTCGTGCGCATCACTAGCAAAAGCGAATCCGGCGGACGGATGGAAGGCGAGGTCGTTCGCGTCGTTCAGCGTGCCATTACGCAAATTGTTGGCGTTTTAGAAAACCATGAGGCGTTTGCTTTTGTATTGCCTGACGATCAGCGGATCAATCGGGATATATTTATTCCGAAGGATAAAACGATGGGAGCGGTAAGCGGGCAAAAGGTTGTTGTACAAATTAACGTTTATCCCGAAGGCCGTTCAGCGGCTGAAGGTGAAGTAATTGAAATACTCGGCCATAAAAATGATCCAGGCGTCGATATTTTATCAATTATACGCAAGCATCAGCTGCCAGAGCAATTTCCCGAAGAGGTTATGGCGGAGGCGATTGCGGCGCCAGAGCAAATTTCAGAGGAAGAGATTTTCAGTCAAGGCAGACGCGACCTGCGCAATGAGGTGATCGTCACGATTGACGGCGCCGATGCCAAGGATTTGGATGATGCGGTGCATGTGAAGCGGCTGGACAATGGCAATTATGTGCTAGGCGTTCATATTGCCGACGTAGGCTACTATGTCAAGGAGCGCTCTGCATTAGATCAAGAGGCATTTCGCCGCGGCACGAGCGTCTATCTGGTTGACCGCGTTATTCCGATGCTGCCGCATCGACTTTCCAACGGCATATGCTCCTTGAATCCGAAGGTCGATCGCTTGACGCTTAGCTGTGAAATGGAGTTTGAAGCGGGCACGCTCAAGCAGGTGCGCCATGATATATTCACTAGCGTCATTCGAACAACGGAGCGAATGACCTATACTGATGTGCGCCGTATTTTAATGGCGGACGAGGAAAACCCCGAGACCGAGCTGAAGGAGCGCTATGCGCCGCTGCTTGATATGTTCAAGCTGATGGAGGAGCTGGCGACTGGCTTGCGCAGAAAGCGGATGAAGCGCGGGGCAATCGATTTTGATTTTCAGGAGTCGAAAATTATTGTCGATGAGCAGGGCAAAGCAATCGACATTGTGAAGCGCGAGCGTTCCATAGCCGAGCAAATAATCGAAGAATTTATGCTGGCGGCCAATGAAACGGTTGCTGAGCATTTCTATTGGCTGAAGGTGCCGTTCCTGTATCGGATCCATGAAGACCCGGATCAGGAAAAGCTGCAAACGTTCATGACCTTCGCAGCCAACTTTGGCTATATCGTCAAAGGCAAAGGCAACTCGGTGCATCCGAGAGCGTTGCAAACGCTGCTGGATAAAATTCAAGGCACGAAGGAAGCGACCGTTATCTCAACGATGATGCTGCGTTCGATGAAGCAAGCGAAATATGATGCGGAAAGCTTGGGGCACTTTGGGCTTGCAGCAGAATTTTACTCGCACTTCACTTCGCCGATCCGTCGTTATCCGGACCTTGTTATCCATCGCATCATTCGCGAGGTATTGGCGGGCGGCGGCGCACTTTCGCCAAAGCGGCATGATGCGCTGGCGGCCCGCATGCCGGATATTGCCCAGCATTCCTCTCAGCGCGAGCGTGTAGCGGTTGAAGCGGAACGCGATACAGATAAGCTTAAAAAATGTGAGTATATGCTCGATAAAATCGGCGAAACCTTCTCCGGCATTATTAGCAGCGTAACCAGCTTTGGCTTGTTCGTAGAGCTGGAGAATACGGTGGAGGGGCTAATTCGCTTGGGCGACTTGCATGACGACTACTATCATTTCCATCCTGAGCATATGATTCTTGTCGGCGAGCGCACCTCAAAAATATATCGGATTGGCGACGAGGTGGAAATAATCGTAAGTCGCGTCAATATGAGCGATCATACGATTGACTTCGAGTTTGCCAATCAAAAAGGCTCTAATCATGGCGGAGCTGGTGGCGGTGGTTTTGCAAGCCGCAAGCGCAAAGCTTCAGATCAGCAGTCTGGCGGCAATTATTCGTCGGGCAGAGGTCGGAAGGAAGGCCGAGGCAGCAGAAGCGATGAGGCGCGTAGCGGACGCAGCAGCGGCAATGGTGGAAGAGAGAATAGCGGTAGCCGTAATGGTGCAAGAAAGAAGGACTTTAAGCGCGGACCAGGCACAAGCGCCGCGAGCAAGGAGAATCCGTGGAGCGAGGAAGCCTCCGACGCGTTGCTGCTGGATTTTGATGCATACGATCAAGCAAATGGCGAATTTATTCGCAGTGCGGAGAACGACTCATATTTCTCCAACCCATTTGATGCGGGCTTGAAAAAGGATAAGAAGAAAAAGAAGCCAGCAGGTGCGAGTGGCAGCGGAGTATCGCTCAGCAAGAAGCGCAAGAAAAAGACGTCAGCAAGCGGCGTATTTAATGGCGGCGGCGACAAGGACGCTCCTTCCCTTCACGCCAAAGTGAAAAAAGGCAAGAAGAAAAAAGTAAAAGCAAAGAAAGCAATGTCTGCTTTTGTGCGTAAAAAGTAGCGGCTTGGATATCCAGCAGCGCAAGGCTCGTTCAGTTGCTTGCGCTGCTGGCAATGTACGCAAATAGCAGTATATGTAAGGATGATTTGCATATGCGAGTAGGCATACAGTTCTAGCCATTATTGGGAAAACGGCTAAAACGTTGCGAATACCTCTTGCTTTTTTCCCATTCCTATAGTAAACTCAAACTATCTGATCTGAACTACCTGAATTCACATATTGAAAAGGGTATCATCAGCTTTAATGAACCTTTTTCAATGTGTGAATTTTTTGTTTTACAACGAAATAGGCGCATATTATTTATTTAGTGAAGGAGGCTATTTCACATGCAACAAGGTACAGTTAAATGGTTTAACGCAGAAAAAGGCTACGGCTTCATCGAAGTTGAAGGCGGTAACGATGTATTCGTTCACTTCTCCGCGATCGTAGGCGACGGCTTCAAAACTCTTGAAGAAGGCCAACAAGTTGAGTTCAACGTAGTTGAAGGCAACCGTGGACCACAAGCAGAAAACGTAGTTAAGCTTTAATAGCTGATTACGCACAATGCGTGCGAGGAGCCGCTCTACCTTTTCGGAGAGCGGTTCTTTCTATATATTGATTTATACGGCACAAATTGCTACAATATAATTCCATGAGATTAGAGTAGAGAGGTGAAAGGCATGGGAAAACAAAAGAATAATGACAAGCCGTTAGCGCAAAATAAGAAGGCTTCCCATGACTATTTCATTGAAGAAACCTATGAAGCGGGAATGGTGCTGACTGGGACGGAGATCAAGTCGATTCGCAACGGCAAGGCTAATATCAATGACGCATTTGCTACAATTCGCAACGGCGAGATTTTCATTCACAATATGCATATCAGCCCATTTGAGCAAGGGAATATTCATAATACCGATCCTACTCGAGCTCGCAAGCTGCTGCTGCACAAGGAGCAAATTTCCAAGCTGTTTGGTCAGGCCAAGCAGGAAGGCTATGCGATTGTGCCGCTGAAAATTTATATTCGCAATGGCTATGCGAAGCTGTTGATTGGACTTGGTAAAGGTAAAAAGCAATATGACAAGCGTGAAGCGGCAGCCAAGCGCGATTCACAGCGCGATATTCAGCGCATACTGCGTGAAAAGCAAAAAGTGATCAGATAGCAAACATTGCGCAGCTTACCATAGATTGCAGCGTGTATTGCTTGATGGTTCATGTTATACTATAAACATAGCTAATCGATGCAACATTTGCAGATTGGCTGCGTATAGTATGTAGTAGTGACTGAGCTTGTTAGTCGGTGGCTGACAGACAGTCAGAGTTCATTTGATCCGTGCTTACTTCGCGAAGAAGCAAGCGCCCTTATAGCAGAAGCTCGTGTTAAGAGTGGAAGCCTATTAGGGGGCGTTTATGGATTCGACGGGGATTGAACGAGCATGGGTTGCGGGTAGTGGGGAGTCGTCCACTATAAAACGCTAAAGCCTATTAAATGGCAAACAACAAACTTCTTACGCTGTAGCAGCTTAATAACCTGCACGCGTGCTCTCGCTCTGTATCGCCCATGTACCGGGATGAGGGCTCAACTTTAGTGGGATACGCTGTCACATCTCCGCCTGGGGTGTGCTGAAGAAGACAATCAGGCTGGGCCTAGCGAAAGCCGGTTACGGGGCGTTTGCTTTGCCGACATTAAAACTGTGACTACACCCGTAGAGGCCTATGTGGCGTAGTCTTCGGACAGGGGTTCAAATCCCCTCGCCTCCACCATTAAAAACCCTGTATGTTATCTCAGCTTCATAATTGTTAATATCAGTCGAAGGCTGAATAACTACTTGTTGAACATATTCTTGGAGAACTGCTTTTTTGTCATCATCATCTGCTGACATAAGGGAGTTCTTTTTGCTTGTCAAAACGGCTAAAATATGATCATTATCAAGAGCATCTATTTTTGAAACCATTTTAGCGCGGTCTAGTGCATACAAAAGAGCTTCTTGGCGCTGCTCTGCTTGCTTAAGGTTTTCAATAACACTCATTACGCCAGCGCCGATTGCAGTTGTATAGTTTTTAATTTGCTTCTCTATATCAGCAAGCTCTTTTTTAATTGGTTCAACATCGTTTTCCAATTGAGATTTTTCGCTCTTATAAAGTTCCTGTACTCGCATAACTATCTCTTGCATTGCTTCATCCGAAAAGCAATGCGCAGCTAGTTCGCGAATGACTAGCGATTCAATATCATCTTTGCGCACATTAGTATTTCCGCATTTAGATTGACATTTATAATAAGTAAGCAAAGTTCGTTCCTTGCTTTTAGCATTGTGATAAGAATTTCCTGCATACTGTGATCCGCATTTGCCGCAAATTATTTTACCAGTTAATAGGTACGCCACTTTAGTTTTCATCCTTCCTGGTTCATGTCTACGATTCTTAAATTTCTCGTTAACTCTATCCCATAATTCTATATCAGTAATTATAGCAGGAATGATGCCAGGAATAATAATTTGTTCACTTTCTGGCTTCTTCTTACTATTATTGCGCCTGCCTTCTTCGTCTTTTGCGGATGCAGCGTTAAACACATAATCTCCTTTGTATTTTCTATTTGTGGCCCACCCGTAAAAGCTATTTTTCGTGAAAAGTCGTCCTTTTTGGGTTCTGAATCCTTCCTTATTGAGAATTGCGGCTATTTTCTCGTTCGATAGATCGTTATCAATGCCATCAAAATACAGTTGAACTGCACGATAACGTTTTTCGTCGATTTCATACTTTTTTGTGACAGGATTGACTTTTAATCCATAAGGTGGTTTACCGCCGGTATGGATGCCTTGAAATGCATTTTCAAACATCCCCTTTTTAACCTCTCGAGATAGATTAAGGCTATAGTATTCAGCCATTCCCTCTAAGACGCTTTCGAGGATTACCGATTCTGGCGATCCGTCCAATTGCTCAAGCACAGATTCAACACGTATGCCGTTCTTTTTTAGGATGCGCTTATAGTGAGCACTATCATAGCGGTTACGAGCAAATCGATCAAGCTTATGAACAACGACAACATCAAATAATTTCTTTTGTGCATCAGCAATCATTCGCTGGAACTCTGGCCTGCGGTCTACAGTCGCTGAAAACTCCTCGTCGGGATATATATCAACGATTACATAGCCTTTTTGCTTGCAATATTCTCTAATTGCTCTCATTTGGGCAGTGATTGATTCGTCTCGTTGATTATCAGAACTGTAGCGGGGATAGGCCGCAACTCGAATTACTTTCTTTTTCATTGTAAAACTCCTCTCTTAAAGAACGTATGTTCTGTATTTTGGACGCAAAGATGCATAAATGCATCACTTAAGGTATTTATAAACGAATTACTTGCAGAGGTTCAAAATATATTAAAAATTCTCGATAAAACGTATGAAGCCCATATTTACGTTGGTAGTGCTCAATTGTATTCTGTAAAAACTCCTCGGTTACTCCTAAATATTCCGCTACTGCATGTCTGCCTTCAATCCCTGCTTGTCCCACTTCAACAATTCTTTCGAGTGAGATGAGCGTTTCATAGCTCCATGCTCTTGCACGATATTCCTGTTTACGATTCGAGATTGAGGACTGATCAAGGATATTTCCCGTTGAAGTGAAGTAATGCCCCAATTCTTCAGCCAACACACAAGTTTTCTCTGTTGCGGATATATTTTTATTAATAGCGATGATGTTATTTTTTATTAGTCCTTTTGCTGGTGATCGTAAGCCAATTTCGTAGATGTTTACCCCGTGCTGCTCTGCTTTGATCAATAGGCTCTCGTACCCCATTGATTCACGCTCCTATTTATTTTTTCGTTTATTATGCAGCCTTTCTAATTCGGCTATGTCCTCAAGCATAAGCTTTTGCTGTTCTTCCGAATAATCGTCGCTATGAGCAGCAATTAGATCATTATCCTGAGAAGTACAGCGTTTGTACTGGACGTCTAAAGTTGTATCAACAGTGTACTTTCCTATATCATCCAAAGAGTTATATTTTCTTATCAGTTCCATGTCATTGCTGCTTAGTTTGACATTACTTTGAGTACCAATTCCCAATAAAAATTCCACCGTTGTACCTAATGCGTTTGCATATAGACCAATATCATTAATAGGAAATGAACGCTGTTCATTTTCATATCTTGACAGCGAGGATTTAGCTATACCGACCCTGTTTGCCAATTCTTCAACTGACATTTCCTTAGATTCTCTCAATTTTTTAATTAACCGAATTACTTCTTTTGAGTTGCGCACCCTTTTATCACCTCAGCGTTATTATATAGCAAACTGTTCCCTCTAGGCAACAAAAAGGTAAAAATCGAATACATATGTTGACAAACGGGAACGAAATAATTATAGTGTAATCATGAAAGGCGGTGAGGAACGATGAAATTCAACTTGCAAAGATTGAGATTTGAACGACTATCTCGCAAGGTATCTCAAGAGGACATGGCACAAGCTCTAAATATTAACCGTACCTCTTATCATAAGAAAGAAAATGGAAAAATTAAAATCAGCGTTGAGGAGTTTGCAACAATGTTGGAAGTATTAAACATCCCTCAATCAGAAGCGGGACATTTTTTTGAACAAAATGTTCCCGAAAGGGAACAAAGCAATGTGGCACAGTTTTTGAAAACTGATGAAGAAGCTTGCGCAGAAGTACGTGGATATTAAAGTTGGCCGCCAAGTTATGACGGCTAACTTAATCAATACTTGTTTTTGTAGTATTTACGAATACAAATTTCGCAGGATGGAATTAGTTTACCTTTGTCATTTTCAAATTCGGTAAATTCTAAAAAATATGCTTCAACATGGCTAAACGTCTTTGATGTTCCCTTTAGTAAAGCTTGCATATCACTTGCTTCTTTCTTGTCTAAGTAGCCCAGTTGTTGCCCATCTTGAGTCAAAATTTTTACTGCTTTACTGTCATGAGGGTTTTCAGGCTCTCTGGTAAGCAATAATTTTTGACCGTAACGACAACGAGAAGCTATAAGCTCTCTTGAAGATCCGTCAAGATTTTCAAATGTTATACCTGCTACAGATGTTTGATATTGCCTAAATTGTTCAATATCAATGGTTTTGCGATAACTTATGGACTCTTCACGAGGTTCATTTGTAGATTTGAACAGTGATTTAAAAAAACTAAGCAATCTAGCACCCTCTTTCTTGATAAATTTGATCAATTAACATTTTAGCAGAGAAAGAGGAAATATTATACAAGCTCATTAAGGAAGTGAGGAGAAGAAATGATAAGAGCTACAGTTAAAACCATTCCGCACCCGAATCCAAAGAATTTAGTGGATGTATGGGCAAATATTGTATTAAAAGAAATTGAGAAGCAAAAAGAAGAGGAGCGGAGCTCAACTGAAAAGCAAGTAATTTAGCATTTAAGGGGAATAAGGTGAGATTGTGAATATACAAGAAGCTGCTAGACAGGCAGCAGAGGAAAAGCGGTTTATGACGAGGCGCAATTCCGCTGAGCTTGAATACAAAAAAGTAAAACCTCAAAACGGTGCGACTAGATGCTTGGTGTACCGCCTTGATGGTTTAGATGGAGTACGAGCATGGCTACCAAGCCTTAATGACTTACAGGCCGATGATTGGATTGTAATAGATTGATAGAGCCGATCAGCTCTATCTAATGGGTAATGATGTTTCCTCCTTCATCATTACTCATTAGATGTAGCTGATACATCAAAGATTCATATTTTTCATTTAAGGGGTGAAGTTCTTGAAAGAAGTAATTTACGATAATCTTTCGAGTAAATTGGTTGCTGACGCAACTGGCGGAGTCGTCGAATTAAAGCAATATTTTGACGGCGAAGAGGTCGGCGCAATTTTCTTAACTGCGGAAGAATCTAAAAAATTGGGACGCTTCCTCAAAAAGTTGGAGGTGAACCCATGTCAATAGAAGAAACAGCGGAACAGATCGTTATCGAAGCTAAGAGAGGAACACATACATACGGTGAAGCACTGCAAAATCTTGGACTAGCTTCTTTAACAGTTTGCCCTAGTGCTGGTAAAGGAGTAGAAGCATACGAACTGGCCCTAGATATGCTGCAGCAAGAGATGCGGAATCAGCCGCATAATTACGGCAAGCCATTTGATTAAAAGGGGGTAAGCGCATTGGATAACGAGGAGTTAAAGGCAGCAATGGCAAGCGGACAAGCTATCATGCATCGCGGCTTAAGGTACAAGCATATCTCAGCAATCATCTACCGAAAGTCGGAAACTGGAATGTTCATCCAAGCTGAGTTGATGGATTTAAACGGAAACAGCGTTATGCTCGTACGTCCGCAAGACATAACGCTTGCCGATGCCATATGAGGGCAAAAAAGAACGCCCTTTGGTGCTATTAACGGTAGCGACCAGGGGCGAACTCAAAGCGAGAATCTATTAATCTACTAAATTAATTGTAGCATTTCTCGCGGCGAGCAACAACCTTAAAAAACGCTTAACCAAGCGTTATCGGGCTTGTAATGGGTATTATCTTTCTGACGATGCAGATATGTGCAGGGAGAGAAAAGCCCTTGAAGCGTGGCAGATAGATATACCCCTTACGGCAGATCATGAACGAGCTGGAGGAATAGCCGTGAGAAGCTGTATAAGAGAAAAAAAGATTTACTGTGGCAAGAAATACATGGAAGTTGACATATATTCGCACACAAGCCTTCCTACACCAAGAAAGCGTTCAAAGAAAGGGAAAGTGTCAGCTCCCAAACAAAAGAATTTGAACGATAAAAACGCTAAGCGGTACTTTGTACAGTTGTTGAATACGAACTTTGGAGAAGGCGACCTTCATGTATCCCTTACCTACGCAGAATTGCCTGACACAATAGAAGCAGCTGAAAAAGAAGTGTCTAAATACATTCGGCGCATAGCGTACAAGCGGAAGAAGGAAGGGCTTGACCCATTAAAATATGTGCTTATCACCGAATATAGAACAGGTAAAGACGATGAGAAGCCTGTTCGTATCCACCATCACATTATTATGAATGGTGGATTAGATCGGGATGAGATAGAAGAATTGTGGAGGAAGCCGAAGAAAAAAGGGCAGAAAAAAGGCGACAGAATAGGATTTGTCAATGCAGACCGTTTGAAGCCTAATGAATATGGATTAGAAGCTATCGCCCGATACCTTATGAAAAATCCGAACGGCAAGAAGCGATGGAGCAGCAGCCAGAACCTAGAAAGGCCTGAGTACAGCACAAACGATCATAAGTATTCACGCCGTCAGGTGGAGCGGATTGTCAAAGATGAAATAGATAATCTGATCTACTGGAAGAAGCAATACCCCGATTGGGATTTGACGGATGCAAGAGCTGAGTATAACGATCTTACAGGCTGGTCGGTATACCTCAAGCTACGCCGATCAAGAGAATGATAGCTCCAATCGTTTGAAAATTCTGAATATAGGAGGGTTGAGTTATGTCTAAGGAGCGGGCAGCGGAAAAAGAGACAAGCGTACAGATGGCGTACAACAGTTGGCATCAACTTCTTTATAACAAGCTTTATAACTTGGAATATTTCTTGTTAGCAGTTAAGAGCGATCTTAGAGCAGCAGGCTTAACCAGCGCCAAGGCTGACGAAATGATCGAGGGAAAAATTCAAGAGATTCGAGCAGAAATAAGATCAACCAAAAATCAAATCTACACTAGGCAAAAATAAGGAGGAATAGATTTGTTAGCTATAGATAATGTGCAGCACAAGACAGCAGCCGTACTATTTGGCGGGATTGGCGGCGAGTCGGCAGGACTATTAAAGTCCCAAGTTGAGTACGGCGGGAAGCTTTATCGCTTCAAATTGCTCTGCTCAATCGACAGTGATCCAGTTGCTAATCATAACCATGATTTGATTACAGGGGAGCAGACAGCCGTAACAATGGATTTGTTCGAGCGCTGGCAATATGTAGCATGGCATGGACATGAGCCGCCGGAAGATTGGCGAGAAGCTACGAGCTGGGATATTTGGAAAGCGTTCAAAGAGCGAGTGCCGTGGTTTCTCTTTCTGTCGCCACCATGCAAAGGCTTGTCTGGGCTGTTGCCGCAAAAGAAATCCGAAAGCGACAAATATCAAGCCTTAAATTATCTAACGGTCAGCGGACTTAAATTATCGCTGCAAGCCTGTGTTGATTACGGCGGCGGCATACCAGCAGTCATACAAATGGAAAATGTACCGCGCATTACATCGCGCGGAAAGCCGCTGCTGAGAAAGATCGAGAAGCTGCTCAAAAGTTTCGGATACGAGGTTAGTATTCGAGCGGATCATAATTTAGGCGAAATAGGCGGTCTTGGTCAACAACGGGTACGTTTCTTGATTCTAGCACGCGATCCGAAGCAGATTCCGAATGTAATCTATTATCCAACGCCTAAGCCAATGCGCTCTATCGGTGATGTAATCGGAAATCTACCATCACCAGGCGACACAGAAGCGGGCGGGCCGCTACATCGATTACCACGCCTGCAATGGAAAACGTGGATGAGATTGGCCCTTATTCCTGCTGGCGGTGACTGGCGCGATCTCAATAAGGTCGATTGGCAGTCGCTTAGAGTCGTTCATAGCCCACGAGCTGGAGCATATGAGGTTGCCGATTGGTCTAAGCCAAGCAGAGCAGTAACAAGTACGGCAGGATTTGGTCGCAGCAATGGAGTAGCGGCGGTATCTGACCCAAGGGTAAAGATTAGCGGAGACGGTAAAACAAACTTGCTTCGTGTTCAGTCCACCGAGAATGAAGCGGGATGCGTAACAGGTGCTGCAGGAGTCAATCAAGGAGCTGCTTGCATCGCTGACCCGAAATTGACAGAGAAGCCTGGACGACATCCAGCACAGTACAGGGTAGTCGGAGCAGAAGAGGTTGCCCCATGCGTAACTGGAACAAGATTTGGGAGCGGAGCAATCGCAATATCTGACCCGCGAGTTAACACTGATTTAATGCCTGATAGCTACGGCGTACAAGATTGGGATGATACCGCTAAGACTGTCCGAGCAGCCAATCGTATCATGCAAGCTGCCGGTAGTGTATCTGACCCGCGAGTGCCAAACCGCGAGGGAAGATATACCGATCAATTCCGCATGCAGTCGGCAAATAACCCAGCTGCAACGGTCACTGGTGCAACAGATGTGCAAAACGGTGCTCAACTAATTGCCGATCCCCGCATTAAAAGCGCGCCGCGAGCTGACACAATGGGCGTGCAGGCTTGGCATAAACCAAGCAAAACAGTAATAGGCAGCGCAGACGTTCATGCATCAGCAGCAGCTATTGCTGATCCGCGCATACCAGCAGATAACGAGCAAGGAACATGGGTAATTATTGCTCAAGATGGTACTTGGCACAGACCGCTAACTACCTACGAGCTGGCAATGCTCCAAAGTTTCCCTACACATCTGCCGGACGGACGACCGTTTCAGTTGGAGGGATGCTCAGACGCAAAGGCGCGCGAATACATTGGGAATGCAGTACCATGCGGAGCAGCCGAACAGATGGGAAATGTCATTCTGGCTGCAGCAGCCGAAGCAGAAGCGGGCTTGACGTTTGAATTGAGCTGGAATCCTGTATGGGTTATGCCACAGGACGAAAGAACAATATCGATTGTGCATTAAGAAAGGAGTAATCAAATGAATCCCTACGATTACTACATTGCACCAGAGGATTACGAGCAGGCAGAAGCAATCGGAATAAGGCCAGCTTTACTCGAAGTGAGGATTAGAAGATTAGCCTGGTCGAAAGAAAAGGCGTTACGAACACCACCGCATCAAAAAAGAAGTCTAGGAAAAGACTGGATTGCCTTAGCTGAACAGAACGGAATTTGCTATAGCACATTTCGCTATCGGGTTAATAGGCTAGGTTGGAGCAAAGAAAGAGCTGCCACGCAGCCCCTTCAAGATCGAAGCGCTCAAGCGGCCAGAGCACACGAATTCAGTCGAAAGTACCCAGTCGAGTATTTAAGACTCGCTACCAAGAATGGAATATCTGAAAGGACATTTCATAGGAGGGTTAAATCAGGGTGGAGTCTCGATGAAGCGTCTACACGTAAGCCGATGACCAGCCGAGAAATTGGATTATTAACAAAAGAAAAACGAGAAAGGAATTTCCCTAAGAGGGATGGAGGCAGAAAGAAATGACTATACCACGCATTTTGCACTACCCAGGCAGCAAATGGAGCTTAGCCGATTGGATAATATCTCATATGCCGCCGCATGAAACCTATATTGAGCCATTCTTCGGGAGTGGGGCTGTTCTTTTTTCAAAAGAACGCAGCCAGCTCGAAACAATCAATGATATTGACGGTGAGATAGTCAATCTATTTCAAGTCATTCGCGAGCGTCCAGAGGAATTAGCTCACGTCATACGCTGGACGCCGCACGCAAGACAAGAATACTACGGCAGTTATTATCCAGCAGAGGACAGCTTAGAAAGAGCGCGCCGCCTGATAGTACGTTTGTGGCAAGGTCGGGGGGGGAAAACCTCGCACCGTACCGGTTGGCGCAGTCTCATTGAACTTAACGGGCCATTGCCGGGCAAAGAGTGGTTAAAGTTTCCGGAACGGATTCAAGTTGTCGCAGATCGCTTGAAAGGTGTGCAAATCGAATGCCAACCAGCAAGCCAATTGCTGCAGCGGTATGCAAAGCCTAATGTGCTTATTTACGCCGATCCACCTTATGTTCACAGCACTCGCACAACGACATCCTACCGACACGAAATGACAGATCAAGACCACATTGAGCTATTAGACTTACTTGACGCTCATCCAGGAGCGGTGCTGTTAAGTGGGTATGATAACGAGCTTTACAATAAACGGCTGGCCCACTGGTACAGAGAAACCAAGTCAGCCAAAGCAGAGGGCGGGGCATCTCGCGAGGAAGTGTTATGGATTAACCCAGCAGCCGCCGAGTGGGGGCAACTGAGATTATTTTAAGGAGGAAAGACATGGATACGGAAAGCTATGCTGGATTAACGGCAACGATGAATGAACTAATCGAAAACGCAGAGAGATTACGACCCATTCTTGAATCAAAAGGGTTGACACTGGTCGGTGTTAATAAATACTACAAAACTCATTGCGCAGCAATTGAGGAAGGTGTTATTAACGCATATAGCGTTTATGAATATAAAAACGGACACGAAATAGTTTATGAAGGCAAATTAGGATACGGATACAGAGACCCATGGGAAGGAGCATCGAATTTAGTCAAAGTTGAAGATATTGGATACGGACAGTTGGAATTATTTTAGGAGGAGCGGGAGTATGAAAAAGAATGATGAACAATTGAAAACCCAGGCGAGAAATATGATGAGCAACGCACAAGGTCACTTGTTCGAGGAACTAATCAAAACAGGGTGCGTGATCTATAGCTCTCAAGAGCGAGCTGAGATTAATAAAGTACCTGAGCCTTTCAGGGTTACAAAAAAACTGGCTAACGGTCAATTTACTGGACGCTTCACAGCAGCCGCGCAGCCAGATTTTAGCGGCACGCTTAAAGGCGGTACTGCAATTCACTTTGAAGCGAAATATACAAATACCGATCAAATAAAGCGATCAGTGCTTACGGATGAGCAAATGGAAAGCCTAGAGCATCACCGAAAGTTAGGAGCTGTTACAGGTGTATGCGTGGGCATCAAAGACAACTTTTATTTTATACCGTGGAATATCTGGCGGGATATGAAGGCGATATACGGTCGCCAATACTTGAAAACAGAAGATATTGAACAGTACAGGGTTAAATTCAACGGGGCAGTAATGTTCTTGGATTACGTTTCTGAAAGGATGGATGGACATGGGCAATGATCACAAAATTATCAAAGGCAAGATCGTTACAGGCGGCAGATCGATTGAGCAAATCCGCGAAGCCAACAAGGGACAGAACATGTCAGAGGAGGACTTCCAGAACATCCAAAAAGCCTACGATCATTTTAACGGAGTTATTGCTCTGTTCCGCTTATTGAAAATCCCTCATTCCAAGACATACTATCTAGCGGGTTGGGAACAGGCCTACGATGAGCAGATCATGCTAGGAATGTTTTACGCCGAGCAAGCAAACCCATTCCAAGACATTTACAAAGACGACCTCGATCTATTCCGAAAGGATTGGCAGGCAAGAGATTACGACACACGATGTGCCTTTGCGCTGATTGAAAAGGACATTGAAATTATTATCGAAATATCGGGCGAGCTAGACGAAGGGCAAGAACCAGAGGGAGGGTAAGACATGACCGCCCCGATCAAGCTAACTCAAGAAGATAGAAAGAAATTTCAGGAAGGCTTAAAAACGATGAAGCCGGCTGAAATACTGGAACTGATGAATTTTGTAGATAGTTGGAGCGGGTTATTCACGAACAAAGACCTTCGTTTCATGAAGTCTTGTATTGGCAAGCGCTGCGAACGCTTGTTACGGAATGCAGTTAAAAATTTCTCGTTTGATGATAAAAAATGAAAGAGGGAAAAGCATGAAAACAATCTCAGTAATCAACTTGAAAGGCGGCGTAGCAAAAACGATCAGCGCCGTAAACATCGCTCATATCTTGGCTACAGTCCATAACAAGCGTGTGCTACTTATCGACAATGACAAGCAGGGCAACGCTTCAAAAATGTTCGATGCTCACAACTATGATGCATTAAGCATTGCTGATGTTATGACAGAGCGCAATCCTGACGTAAGCCAGATCATCACTCAAACGGGATACGATAATTTACACGTTATACCAGCAAATATGAATCTATTGCGTGCAAATCTGAAAGTATTACTAGATAGCACACGCCCACAGCAGACACGCATACGATCAGCACTTAAAACCGTAGCCGACAAATACGACTACTGCATAATAGACAATGCACCTGACATTAATATATCGGTCATTAATGCGCTGGTCGCTTCTGATGATGTGCTAATCCCGATCAAAATAGACAAGTTCGCATTTGACGGCTTAGCTGAGCTGAAAGAGCAAATTGAAAACACGCAAGAGGAGCTTAATCCTGATCTCCAGCTTAGAGGTTGCTTCGTTACGAGCTACCAACGTAACGAGGTAAACAAACAAGGAGAAGAATGGCTTCATGGTCAAAAGGAGTACCCGTTGTTTAGGACGCACATCCGTAAAACGGAAAAAGTAGACGAAAGCACCTTTGCCGCCAAACCAATACTTGAATACTCTCGCCGCTGTGGAGCTGCTTACGACTACCTTGCATTAGTGGCTGAGTACCTAAGAGGGGAGGGAAATTGAAAGTGTGGGACCATCACACCGAAGAAGTACAACTGAACAGTACGATGATTAAGAAAAGGAGAGGGTAAGTCAATGGAGAAGGGCGTATTTTTTTGTAATAATTGCGGCGATGCAATCAACAAGGTATTGCCGTATAAAAAAAAGCCTACAGAGGATTGCAAGAAATGCGGATTTGACGAGTGGATCTTTGAACCGATTGTAGAAGTCGAAGGGGATGAAAAGGTAATTGAGGCTCGTGAATCTGCAAAGCAGTTACAGCAAGATTTGATCTCTGTCAATGATATGGAGCGTATGCTGATTGCGGAACACCCAATACCAGTGGGGAAGGCAATCACAGAGTACAAGAAAGCTATAAATCAACTTAATGAAGCAAACAAAAAGTTAGTCGCTGTAAAACAAGCTCTTTCTGATGGAGTGCAGCCATGCCCAGGCGGGGTAACAGGCGAACAATATCGTGCATGGCTATATTCGGTATTACCATTTTTAGAGGAGAGCGAACTAGATGAGCGATAAATGCGAAAGATGCGGAAAAAACTTTGCCAAAATGGACAATTGGGACGTTTGCGGAGTTTGCCTAGACGAGATCGAACTTGACCGGCAATACGAAGAATATGTAGAGGATTGCCAAGGTCAGGGGGAAGATCCACTGCCTTATGAGATTTGGGTAGAGATCGGGGAAGAAGATCCATGATTAAAGACTACACGCGAAAATACAAAAACTGAACTTTTCAAAAAATTCTGCTTGAGCGTAAAGCCGTAGCTGAATGGGTAATTAAAATTGCGAAAGGGTGAATCAAGTGATTGAAATTAACCATGAAAAAGGAATGATCCGCTTTGATAATGGCGAAGAAATGTTTATCGTGCCTGATAAGTTAGACATTGGCGTTGAGGAGTATTTTGACTCACGCATGCCGCAATGGGTTAAGACTCTTCTTGATCAACTAGAGCAAGCACATAAAGAAAATGAAGAGTTAAAAGCACGCTGCTCAAGCTATGAGGATGTGATCAGCGTACAAGAAAGCTGGATAGAGAATAAGCAAAAGGGATTCAGCATTAGTCATGTTAAAGCCATAGATGCAGAAAAACTGGAAACCGATTTGATGGCTTGGAAACGGACATATGAAGAGGGCGGCCTCATGAATCATTCGTATGCCATTAACGGCGTACTAAACAGATTGAATAGCGGTGACTATGAATTTACCCCCGAAGCACTAAAGCAAGTAAAGCCGCCTTGAGTTGTCAAGCGCGGTAATCCTCAATAAATTTTGCGGATTTTGAAAAGTGACCGAATCGGACACAAAAACAAAGGAGCGGGTTAGATGACAAAGCAGAGGGTTAAAAAGAAGCATTATCGGATCGTAAGGGAAGCACTGGAAGCGGGAAAAGTTGTTCCGCGCTTCCAACTCATGCGGGTATTTAAGTATTGGGATGATTTTTCTCATATGCGATACATTAAAGTGTTTCGCCCTTGGTGGTACGAACAACTAGTAACAAAAGACAGAAAGATCGATTTTAAGGAAGCACACACAAATCATTTCAACGAAACTATAGATTTATTTAAGAAAGAAACAGGGGTTGACATGATTCTATTCGGAGAAGAATTGAAACGACAAAGAAAACCAAGCAGAAACCGAAAATCAAAACCGCGCAAGGAAAAAGCGCCAGCTCCTATAAGAAAGTTGAGAAATCCTGTTCAGTTTCGAATCAAAGTAAGTCAAACAGAATATCGAACGGTAACAGGCGAGAAGGTATTTGAGCAATATGGCATACCATTTTATATATTCCACGCTGGAAAATATGAATGCTGGTGTGTTACATGCGGCGAGACAGGTTATAAAATTGCAGGATCAGAGCGCTACAAGAAAGCAATCGAACGTGCAAAAAAATCTATACAAAGTTTTGGAGAGGAAGAATACAAGAAAATTGCGCAGCGACTGGGAAACATCATGGACGAGAATCTAGTCGAGAGGAGACAAGAGCATGTCGAAGTTTAACCTCAATCAACTTTTAGGCGGTGGAAAGCCAGCAGCAAGCAAAGACGACAACAGCCAAAGCTATAAAATAACCTTTATTCCGGTGGACGAGCTAGAGCCATCAGAAGATAACTTTTATAGCGTCGAGCAGATCGAGGAGCTAAAAGCGTCCATTGCTGCATTTGGCATAAAGCAAAACCTAGTTGTCACACCATTGGACAATGGCAAATACAGAGTGATAGCAGGCCACCGCCGCCGCTTGGCTGCTTTAGCTTTAGTGGAGGAAGGAAAGAAAGAGTTTGAGAAAGTGCCTTGTATGATAGAAACAGAAAAAGACGAGCTACAGGAGCGCTTATTGCTGATTACAACCAATTCAACAGCACGTCAGCTGTCAGATTGGGAGAAGATTCAGCAGGCAAAGGAAATGAAGTCCATTCTTGAGCAAATAAAGAAGCGGGATAAGATACCAGGCAGGCTAAGAGATTTAATTGCAAGTGTGCTGGATACATCACCAACACAAATAGCCCGCATGGAATCAATCGACAAAAATCTGACTCCTGCATTTAAGGAGGAGCTTCGGGAAGGCAATGTAAACATATCGACCGCTTATGAGCTGTCAACGATGCCGCAAGAGCAACAACAGGAAGCATACGAGGAATACCAGGCTAAAGGAAGCATGAGCATTAAGGACGCAAAGCAGGCAAAGCAAGTTGCTCCAATAGTTGAAGAAGTTCCTGCAGCAAGACAGTCAGCAATAGAGCAGCCAAAACAAGAAGAGGAAGCAGACAATATAGCGGGCTGCACCGATCAAGCTGATCAAGAGAAGTACGACGTTAATCATGCTGACGTTGACCCAGCTTCTGAACAAGGAGACAAAACCGAACTTATTGTTGCTCAAAGTAAGCCCTCAAAAATCCATCACGGAAAATGGACGAGGGAAGAGGTTTGGATATATCGCAACGAGCGCGGTGACATAATGAGAGCGCAGGACGAGCATCCTATGCAGGCAATCAAGGATGCAGAACGGATTCTCAAGGCAAGCAGGGGGCTGATGTAGTGGGGGAAGTAAGATATAAAACATGTGATCGATGCAATAAAGAAATATCGGAACATCAGTTTCCGAGGTTTGTCATTAAGGTAACAAAAAAGTTCGAGTATTTTTTTTGCTTTGGATCGGGGACGGGATTGAACATAGGTTTGAACTATGCAAAAAATGCGAAAAAGATTTTGAAAAATTTTTGAAGGGAGAAGGCATATCAGATGAGCATGAGCGGTAGAAGAATGGCATATGTCGAGTACAAGCAGCCGAAGCGGGCAGTTGTACCGAAGTCAGAACGCCAACGACAAAAAGAATCACTAAAAGTATACAGAATTGCAGGTGAAGCAAATGACCGAACAGGAAGCAATCGAACAGGAAGCAATCGAGCAACTAAACAACTATAAACGTATGAAAGCTCGCTTACATGTATTGTCCAACTATTCTGTAGGAGCGGGAATCACCGTAAGCAGACTAAATGAAGATGATCATTTGCAGGAGCTACACCGAAAGTTGCGCGGGCTACCGACCTACATGTATTTATCAAAAAAAGAGCAGCAACTAGAAACGGTAGCACACGCATATTTAGGAGGTAAATACCCAGCAGGAATCAAGAGTCAACATAGGGCTATTGCTACAGTTGGGGTGGATGAGGAGGATACAAAAACATTACAAGACCTAAAATTCAAAATTGCAAGAGTCTTGGCAGCAAGAGGATACGATGAACGCAATGATATTGATAAAGTACTTGATATCATAGCGGAGATGCAAGACATTCAGATTGAATTAAAACGAATAGACAATGTTCTTGCAGCGTTGGAGCAGTACAAGCCTGATTTTGCAAAATTGCTGAAATATAAATATATTGATGGATATTCATCCACAACAGCAGCAGTAGCTTTAAACATTACAGAACGTACTTTTGTTCGCTGGCATAAGAGAGCAATAGCGGAGTATTTAGAACTGGCTGCAAATTGTCTTTAAAATGGCATGTACTTGTCTTGTTAAGGTGCTTGTAAAGCATAAATTTGACAAGTAAAATGATACCATCGAATGAATTGTAAATACGAGATTCGAAGGCCAGTTTCAAAAGGGAGGAAACGAACTATGATCTCACATTCCACCAAAGAGATAGATGAACTAATAAAAGCAGAGATTGAAAAATTCGCCCAAAAACACAACCTAATAGCGGAGGGCGAAAGTGAAGAAGATAAATATGTGTCATTAGTTAATCAAATCAAGGAATTAGGCTATAAAGTTACTTTGCAAAAAGAGGAAGATATAAGTATAGCTGACGGAAAAGCCACAATAACATATAAAGTCAAGTTCAAGTCACTCTAACGAGTGGCTTTTTCTTTGTCCTAAAACCGAACATCGATAGGAGAAAAAGATAAACTATTACAAAAAAGGAGCGTGAACGAGATGCAACTAACCAAGCAACAAAAGAGATTTTGCAAGAGCTTCGGCGCTATCCTGCTGACACTCTTTTATATAATCAACGTCCAAAGCATCCACAAAGATGCACCCAAACAATTAGCCCGCCAAAATGAACTAGAACTGAAGCACGAAGAGAAGTATTCAAGGAAAGAGTGAGTAGGATATGGCGCGTCATCCTGAGATATATGCAACAACTGAATGGCGTAAGGTTAGAAAATTTGTAATAGCAAGGGCAAATGGATTATGTGAGTCTTGCGTTAAGAGAGATATAGTCAAGCGGGGTAAGGATGTAGACCACATCATAGAGTTAACAAATGATAACAAACACGATTGGAACA
Organism: Paenibacillus montaniterrae; assembly: GCF_018403185.1. Taxonomy (GTDB): domain Bacteria; phylum Bacillota; class Bacilli; order Paenibacillales; family Paenibacillaceae; genus Pristimantibacillus; species Pristimantibacillus montaniterrae. The sequence goes on along the minus strand of NZ_BOSE01000006.1, from coordinate 303,425 downwards.
TTGCTTATAATCCAGATAACCTACAGTATTTATGTACTGATTGCCATAACAATAAGCATTCAAGGAGCAATGGGCTGCAAAACTTTTTAATACCACCTTCAAAAGATATTGAGGAAGAAATGTGACCGAATCGGACACGTCAGAAGTTAAAAATACGAGAGGATGATTAAAATGATGGATGAAATGTTTGCAAAATTAAAATACCTTGATGCATTAAAATCAATTGATGCATATACGACAGAGGATATGAAAGAAAAGAAAAATAGAATCAAAGCATTGTGCAATAGTATTGAGAAGGATTTGAAAATACAGTCGGAAGATCAGAACCGAGCAGTTCCACACACCAGAAAAAGAAGATGGAAAGATTCTCCTATTGTTGAACAGTGAAGGATTAAGCTCCAAGGAATTTGCTGAATTACGGGATGCGGTAGATAGATTCTTGAAGGCAACAAAGTACAGTAACACAAAGATAAGGACGAGAAGAGACCTTATATCATGGAATCAAAACGAATTAGACGGAATAGGGAGAGCAGTGTTAGTCATGGACGAAATGCATGATTGTTTTAAATCCCCCCCAGGGGCTAAATAAAATTAACATTGCTCGTAACCGCATAGGGAAGTTACAAATTTACTCGCGGGCAATTTTCGCGTGACCCCCCTACCCCCCATGAAAGGACGGTGACAATCTTGAAAACGAGCGAATTTGAAAATCTTCAAAAAAATGGAAACATCGAAGAAAATGACGAAGAATTTGAGAAAAGAATGAAACTTTCAGAAGAGGAAATAGCAAGAAGAGATGCAGCCGCGCAAATCCTCATTGAACAAGAAAAACACCGGTTACGGATGGTGGAAATGGAGGCCGAGCGGGAAGCAAAGCGGAAACAGGAAGAAGAAGAAAAGAAACAAGCTGATAAAGAAAAAAAAGATAGGAGACGAAAGTTAAACAAAGAAGAGAATCGTCTGCGCGAAAGCTATAAGGAGCTGCCAGAAGATTTAATGCGTGTGGCAGATGGATTAATCCAACGTGCGGCATTCATGCGTATAACACTTGAAGAATATGAACGCGATCTGGAAGAAAACGGACATGTCGAGTTGTTCAGTCAATCACCAACAACTAAACCTTACGAGCGGCAGCGTCCAGTAGCTCAATTGTACAATACCATGAATGCCAATTATCAAAAGATAATTAAGCAACTTGCGGAGTTGGTTCCGCCTACCCCGCCGCCGCTAAAAGAACCGCCTAAAAAAGATGAGTTTGAACAAATCTTGGAGCGGGGAAATGGGAAATAGCATCCCAACATATATTGCGGATTGGCATGATTACGTAAAGCGGGAACCAAAAAAGCATAGTAAAGATATTAAAAAGCTAAAGAAACTAATAGAAAAGCTGCTCAAAAGTAAGAAGGTATGGTACGACCCAGTTGATGTTGAAGCATTCATGGATTTTTGTAGACTCGTTAAGCATCGAGAAGGGCGATGGGCAGGACAACCATTAGAATTATCGATTGAGCAAAAATATATAGCAGCATGTATATTTGGATTTAAGATGATGGACGAGGAAATCGGGGTAGTTGTGCGCTACTTTAGGGAACTCGTCCTTTTTGTAGCGCGAAAATGGGGGAAATCGACGTTTATTTCAGCCATTGCAGACTTTTTGCTAATGGCTGACAACGAGCCAGCAGCACAAGTATGGTGTTTGGCCACAATGAAAACGCAAGCGGCGATTGTTTATGAGAATGCTAAAGCATTCCTGCAATCAAGCAAAGTATTAACGCCGCAAGATAACCCAAAGAAGCATTGGAAAACGAAGCGGGATAAAGATAACACAGAAATGTTGCTTTTTCCGCGAACAAACAGCTTCATGAAAGCTGGCTCAAAAAACAGCGAGAACCAAGATGGTTTAAACCCACATGCTTATATTATCGATGAGCTGCACGCGATTAAAAATCGTAACACCTATGACGTATTTTCTTCTGCTCAAGGTGCAAGAACACAACCGCTAGGCGTTATTATTTCGACATTCGGTTTCGTGCGTGAGGGAATCTTTGATTCAATTCTCAAGCGCTGTATGGATGTGCTGGACGGGAAGAGTAAAGAGCGCATTTTCCCGATGATATTCAGAATTGATGACGGTGATGATCCTGCTGATCCGTCATGCTGGATTAAAGCAAATCCAGGCATTCCCGAAGGCCGTCCAACCATGAGCTACTTGAAGGGAGAATATCAAAAAGCGCTGCAAGATCCTGCGCAGCTTCCTTCATTCCTAGCTAAGCATCTTAACCGTGCTGCAGGAACGAGTATTACGTATTTTGATTTGGCAAAGGTTGATAGATGTTCAACCGACATGAATTTATCTTTAATCCAAGATCGTTATGCCGTTGGCGGTGTGGATTTGGCAGAGACAACAGACCTATGTTGCGCGACTGCTATCGTTCCGTTAGACGGGAAATTACACGTATTTCAAAAATACTTTATTGCACGTCAAAGGATTGAGCAAAACAGTAAGGCTGATAAAATGGCATATGAGAGTTTTGTAAAAACGGCTGCCAAAGACCCGTTAAACAAAGAATTGCTGCATATATGCGATGGCGCAATGGTAAAAAAATCGGATGTAACAGCATGGTTTCTTGAACTAGCAACAACCTATCAAGTTACATTCTGGAAAATTGGTTATGACCGTTGGCATGGTGGTGATTGGGTGGATGACATGGAAATGAACGGGTTTCCGAAAGAAGATCAAAACGAGCGCGGCGTGACGTTTCCAATTGCTACAGGTGCAAAATCATTAAGCACGCCAATGAAAGAAACGCGTGTGCTGTTTGAGGATAAAATTATTCAGTTTAGCAGGCATAATGGTTTATTCCGCTGGTGTGTGACAAACACCGCAGCAAAGATCGATGCTAATAACGGTATACAGCCTGACAAGTCTAAAAGCAGAGCACGTATTGACGGGTATATGTCTTTCTTACTGGCTTATATCGCTTATAAAAAGGTAATCGATCTATTCGAAGAGTATCAAAGTTAGGAGGTGTAACTAATTGGGAGTATGGCAAAGAATCGCAAATGTGTTTCGACCACCTAAACAAGAAGAAACCATTACAGCAGCGCAGATCATTGATCTATTACGTAGAGGCATACCCTTGCTGAGTTTCGGGCGCAATTTGTACGATACGCCAGAAGTAAGAACAGCAATCAATTTTATTGCTGAAAAAGTAGGAAGTGTGCCGTTCTATCACGCCAAAGCAGATGATGAAGGAAATGTACAAACTATGAAAAGCAGCGTTCAGTACGTACTTGCGAAGCGGGCTAATCCTCTACAAACGCCGCAAGTATTTTGGACACTTATGGTTTCGCGGTTGCTAATTGCCAACAACGCATATGCTTTCCCTGATTGGGATGATAACGGGAATTTGCGTGCCATCTATCCGCTTCCATTTTCACAACACGAATTTCAACAAGACGAAGATGGGAACATAGTCATTTATTTCCCTGAAGCGGGAGCGAAAGGTCTTTTCTATTACGAGGATATTATACATTTTCAGAGGTTTCCAACGTTAACGGGTGGAGCACCAAATCAAGCGACTAGGGGATACATGGAAATCGTCAATACATTACAATCCCAAGCCGTTAACGACTCCAAGAACAGCCAACGGATCGCAGCCTTATTGATTAATAAATCACAATTAAAGGGCAGTGATATGAAAAAGAAGTTGGAGGAGTTTAAAGAGTTATTTTTAACATCCGAAAACACAACTGGATTTGGAATGGTCGGGCCAGAATACGAAGTACACAATTTGGATTTGAAAATGCAGCCGCTAAATAAAGAAGTGCTGAACGAGGTAGTGGACTATCTATATACCTATTTTGGTGGCAGTAGAGACATTTTTACGCATAGCGCAACTGAAATTCAAATCGAACAATTCATTAGCAATACAATTATGCCAATAGTATTTCAAATCGAAGAAGAGATGACTTACAAAATATTTACTCGAACTGAAATGAATCACCATAATAAAGTGCTAGCTGAATTGATCGATTTGGAAATTAGTACACTATCCGCCAGGACAGCTTTTTTTAAAGAAATGATGTTTGCATCAGTAATGACGAGGAATGAAGTCCGTAAGCGGATTGGACTACCTAAAGGGCCAAAAATGCTGGATGAGTACATGGAAAGCAAAAACTTTCAAACACTGAAACCAGGCGTATATTCCGTGGAAGGAGGTGAAGAGGATGACGAGCAAGGAGAAAAATAAGCAATCGCCGCTCTCATCTCAATCAAAGAGAAGAGTGCAGTACGATGTAAGCAGGGCACGGTTTCGTGCAGTTGCTGAGGAACTAGATGGCGTGACCATTCGGAAAATCCGAGGTTACGCCATTTTATTTGACGTTCTTGGCACACCTTGGCGGGGAAGTGTTTGGAAAGAGAAAGTAAGCAAAACAGCTCTTGATGGTGTGGATTTATCTTCTGTGCCTGTGCTATGGGATCATAACACAGCTTGGGTGCTAGGACGAGCAGGCAAAAATGCACGCTTAGAGATTGATGAAGTAGGACTATTCGTAGAAGTAACGCTAGGTAATACTTGGCTTGATGATTATGTATTCGACAGAGTAACCCGCGAATTAGTTGATGGAATGAGCTTCTACTTTGATTCAAAAGCTACCATCGCCACAGACTGGGAGAACAAAATTGACATTATTGCACAAATTAATGAGATTTACGAGGTTAGTGTTTTGGCATTCCCAGCCTATGAAGAAACGGTGGTAATAGCCGAGGAACAGGAACAAGAGCAAGTAAACATAGACGATGATGAAGCGAAAAAAGCAGCACTGATTAATTTAATTGAGCAGCTATAAGCTGCAAGGGGAGGATTTATATTATGGCACTTACACAAAAAGAAGCAGCGGAACTAAAGCGAAAAAAGTCTGAATTAGAGCAAAAGCGACTGAACTTGAAGGAAAGCGTAAAAAATCATCGTGGGGTTTCGGTGGAAGAACTGAACCAGAGAGCCGACGAACTACGGTCAATCTCTGAGGAAATCGACGAAATCAATGAACAATTAAAGGATGCGCCAGAAGATAACAAGCGAGGGCTGTTCAGCGGGCGCAACGGAGAATTAACGGAAGATAATTATCGCAGCTCCACTAAGTACCGCGATGCTTTCTATCGTTCGTATTTGAACGGTCAAGTTAGCGAGTCAGATGCAGAAATCATGTCATATGGCAAACGGGCCATTACCGAAATGAACGGCGGCAGCGTGACAAGCGGATCGGAATATCTAGTTCCACAAACAACATTGGATAAAGTGTATTCAGTCATTAAGCAATACGGAAAATTATATTCTGCTATTACAAAGTATGGATTCACAGGCGATGTTGCGTTACCTATTGGTACAGCTGGAGCACCTACTGAAAATCCTAACGGTACAGTAACTTTAAATTTTAGTTTCACAGAAGTTAAAATTTCGCAGCAGGCAGTCGTTGCGACGATCATTGTTAAAAACTTGTTACTTAAAAACAGTATTCTAGCGTTCGAGCAATATCTAGCTGGAGAAATTGGTAAGTATATTGGTTTACAGTTGGAAAACAATGTACTCAACAGCGTAATTGGTCCTGATTCTAACTTTCAAGGTATTCTGACGGACCTTAAAGCAACACCTTCAGCTGTCCAAACCTATTCGCAAATGGATTGGCAGCAAATCGGTATGATCTTGGCGGCAGTAGATAGCCCTTATGGTGATAACGGAACATGGGTGATGAGTCGCTCAACATTCTTCACTAAGTTTTTCTCGCTTACAGATGCTGCAGGCAAGCCGCTAGTGACAACAACACCAGTACAAGGCGGCCCTGGTGCTTCCGTATATCTAATTGCTGGCTTGCCAGTTATCTTCACTTCTCAAATACCGCCATCTGATGAGGGCGGTATTTTATTTGGGGATTTATCAACGTATATCGTCAATGAATCCGAAGCTTTTACATTGGAAGCAAATACATCTGAAAAATTCTCAGAAGATAAAACAGTATGGCGTGGTAAGGTATACAGCGGTGGTAAGCCCTTGTTTGCCAAAGAAACATTTACCTACTGGACTTTCCAAGACGAAGGATAAGAGGGGCGAATGCCCTTCCTATCCTCTTAGGAGGTATAAATAATGAGTAAGTATTCACCGCATTTTGAAAACTATGTGCGTACCGATGTTAGAGGTAAGACGGTTGAACGAATGTATCCTGTAAGAATAAGCATAACCGGGGAAAAAGCAACCGCTCAAAATCTTAATGGCGTGCTAGCTGCTACTGCACTAAAAAAAGAAGCACAGGTAATCAGCGAGGGAATAACAAGCCCTGCAGCACCAAGAAGCTTGCGCGTTACAGGTAACGCTCCTGAAATTAAAGGGGATGTTATCATTCATGGGACGAACTACAACGATGATGCCATTTCGGAGACAATTACCTTAAATGGAAATACAGCGGTAGAATCCGCAAAAGCGTTTAAGAAGGTGATGAAAATCGAGCTGCCAGCAGAGGTAAATGAAAATACCGATACTGTTAGTATTGGATGGGGAAATAAGCTAGGCTTACCGTACAAATTACGTCATAACACAGTGTTAAAAGCATATAGGAACGATGTGCTAGAAGGAACAGCGCCAACAGTCACTACTAATACAACCGCATTGGAACATAACACGATAACACTTAGTAGTGCATTAAACGGCACAAATATTGATGTGTACTTGTTAGTGTAGCGCTTAGAGTATGCCAAAAGGGGGAATCTGAGTTGGCAGTAACTTTACAACACGTAAAAGATTATCTCCGAATTGATACAGACGATGAGGATGAAATGCTAGAAATCATGCTAGCAGCAGCCAAGGAGTCACTTGAGCAAGCTGGTGTACCTGAATCAGAAAAGGCACTATACAAGGTCGCTGTTTTCTTGCATGTATCCATGCATTACGAAAACAGAAATCCCGAAAAGAAAATGGATGGTTATGATCAAGTATTCATCAACATCATACCGAAGCTTAAGGACGGTCTTTAAGTATGGATGCAGGAAAATTAAAGCATAAAGTTGAGGTTTGGGGGAAGAAAGGCGGCAGCACAAATTCTTTAGGAAAAAATACAAAAGAAGATAAAAAAATTAAAGATTTGTGGTGCGATTTTATACCTCAAACAAACAGTATGCAAAATAGACCCGCCGAAACGATACTTGTAAGGTGCACGCACAAAGTAGTTTGTCGTTTTAATTCAGCGAAAATGATCAAAAACGACATGTATTTAAAGTACAGGGGTAGACGCTTTGATGTTAAATATGTATCTGATCCGTACATGAGCAACACCCGAATGGATATTTGGGTTGAGGAAGTGATTGAATGAGCGATTTTGACTTGCGCGAGCTGGATGATTTTGCAAAAGATATGCTTGAATTTGCCGAGAGAACTGTTCCGAGGGAAACGCGCAGATTCTTAATGCGTGAAGGCAATAAGCTAAAAAACTTAACAATTAAGCGCGCTAAACTGGAAGTGAAACAGTATACAGGAAACTACATTAAAGGTATCAAGCGCGGGAAAGTCTATATCTTTGCCGGAGATCAATCCATACGAGTATACAATTCTGCTCCACATGCTCATTTAATTGAGGATGGGCACAGAATCATAAGGAATGGCAAAGAAGTAGGGTTTGCAAGAGGAAAGAAAGTATTTCAGCAGACCGAAAAAGAATTTGAAGCACAATACGTCAAAGATGCTGAGCAGTTTATTGATGAACTGCTTGAGGAGATGTAAGACATGATCACTTTATCGCAAGTCATGCAGGCGATTTGTCACAAGCTTACACATCTAATGCCAGAAGTACCAATACAAAGCAATGACATAGAGGAAGGGTTTGATCGACCTTCCCTTTTTGTTGAATTTGTTGACGTGAAAACGGCAACTAGCATTGGTAATCAGCGCGAACGTAACATTGAGGTCACAATTTTTTATTTTCCGAGTGATCGATATGAATATGAAATTGAATTACTCGAAAAACAAGAAACATTAGAAGAAGCTTTCCGAAATCCATTTGTGATAACGGAAAGCTTCTATGTTTTTCCCGATGAGGTAGACAGTATTGTAACGGATGGCGTGCTGCAGACTAGCTTTTCGATTTATCTGCTTGAGCGAGCTGATCAAGATAGCGGAGCGGGCAGCGAAATGATGGAGCACCTAAAAGTGAAAGTGAGAAAAGAGGGATAACACAATGACAATTGGATTGCCAACGATTGAGATTGTATTTAAAAAGCTGGCAGCATCGATTATTGCACGTAGCCAGCGCGGGATTGTAGCGCTGATTGTAAAGGATGATACGCAAGGAGATACATCCGCTACTGTGGCTGAATATAAAAGCGTTACTTCAATCAGCAGCGGCTTGTATACGCCCGAAAACACACAGTACATCAAAGATGTATTGATTGGCGGGGCAGCAAAGGTGATTGTGGCCTGTGTGCCGACAGTAAGCGACTCTGTGATAGCCGATGCGATTGCAGTGATTGGCAGTCGAAAATATAACTGGATCGGGTTAGCAGAGGGGAATGAAGGAGAGCAGATTGAACTAGCTGCTTACGTAAAGGAGCAAGAAACCGCTGGTAAGTCAATTAAGGCTATTGTTCATAAGATTACTTCACCAGATTCTATGCATATCGTTAACTACACGAATGAAGCTGTTACGTACAGCGATGGCAGAACAGTAACAGGTGAAAAATTTGTAGCGCGGTTGCTTGGTACATTAGCAGGGCTGCCGCTAACAAGATCCAGCACTTATATTGCATTTGACGATTTAAGCAGCGTTGTAGAGCCAGCAGATGTAAATGCTGCAATTAACAACGGTGAATTTGTCCTGTTTAATGATGAGGAAACGGTACGCATTGGGCGAGGTATTAATAGTCTCAAAACATTTACCGCAACCATAAGCGAGGATTTTAGAAAAATCCTAATTGTAGAAACCCTCGATCAAATCAAAGAGGACATTGCTTCAGCGTTTAAGGATTCGTACATTGGTCGATACAAAAACACTTATGACAATCAAATTTTGCTTATTAGCGCGATCAACGGCTATTTTGCAACACTTGCTGCTGATGGTGTACTGGATTCATCTTTTACAAACATCGCCGACGTTGATGTTGATACACAGCGAAATGCTTGGCTCGCTGCTGGCAAAACACAGGCCGAGGATTGGGATGATCAAACCGTCAAAAATAATCCGTTCGGCAGCCATGTATTTCTAGCTGGCTATATAAAATGCCCTGATGCGATGGAAGATTTTAAATTTGGCGTAGAGCTGCAATAGGAGGGTAAGGACTATGGCATTAGATAAAACAAATGGAGTAATCAGCGGTAATGATTGTTTTGTGTGGCTTAATGGAGAGCTTCTTGAAGATATTAAGAGTTTTGAATGGAAGGTATCTCTTGATTTTGCAGATGTCAATTACCTGGGCGACCACCGAACGTACAAAAAATTTCAAGGCTATACAGGTGAAGGCACTCTTACCTTTAATAAAGTACAGTCGCGCGGTATTAAATTGCTTCGGGATGCCATTAAATCAGGCATCATGCCAGATGTAGTTATTACCACAAAAATGGGCAATAAGGCGACAGGGAAGGCTGAGAGGGCTGTTATCACAGGTATCACATTCAGCGAGTTTGGTGCTAATAGTGAAGCAAAATCAATTGCAGAGGAATCTATTCCATTCTCATTTGCTGATATCGATTTTCCGGAAGTAATGTAATTCATTTTATATAAAAGGAGAAGTTGAATCATGACAAACAAAACTAATAAAAACACTAAGCTAACACTTGCAGCATTGCTGCAAAAGAAAGCCGCAAAGGAAACGCAAGAGGTAAAATCAAAAGAGGTATATGTTCAATCTCTTGAAGCAGAGATTGTGCTGCAGTCGGTAAAACGTAATATCCTCTACAAGATAAGTGATACAAACGGCGACTCAACAGCTGAAAAAATGTATGCAAATTCACTTGCTGTCTACCATGGAGTTCCTTTGTTCCAGCATCCCGACTTTATAGGTGATGGTGATCCTGTAGATGCTGTCAATGAAGTATTAGAGCCGTGGGAAATTAGTGAGCTGGCAGTTGAAATCATGGAGCTTTCTGGATTCGCGAAGCCTGATCTTACTGAAGATGTAAAAAACTAATAGCGCATGACGCTGAGCTGCAATTGATTGAGTATTTTTTGCTCAGAGGTCATGATCATGCGCGATTGGTGAATTTGAGTGAAACAGAAAAGTCGTTCTATTTTGCATGCATGGTAAGAGAGCATGAACGCGAAGCAGAGCGTTATAAAGCAATGTTTGGAGGGGGCAAATAAATGCCCTCTCTTTTTTGCGTGATGTGAGGGGGAGAAAACAAAGTGGCACGATCGAAGTCAATAAATACAATCCTCAACCTCAAAGACAACTTTAGTAGTAAGTTCAAAAAAACTGCAAACCTAACCAAAGATCAATCCAAGCAAATGAAGAAGCTCGATCATCATATGAGCAACTTCAAAAAATCTGCTTCAAACAGCTTTACATCTGTTGCTAAAAAGGCTGGAGTTGCAGCGGCAGCATTTATAGGTGTACAGCAAGCCGCTAGCAAGATCAGTGAGGGGATTCAGTTTGTTAAGGATTATCAATCCTCACTTACTAATTTGCAAGCCGCTACGGGTGCTACAGCCGCTGAGACAGCGGAAATGAAAGAGCAGATAACCGATCTTTACAAGCAGAACATGGGCGAATCCTGGAATGATTTAGCCACTGCTATGACTACCGCTAAGCAAGTGACAGGACAAGTAGGGGAAGAGTTAAAGCAAACAACGGCTATGGCTGTTACTTATCGTGATGTTTTTGGCGAGGATGTTACACAATCCGTCAAGGCCGCTGATACGATGATGAAAAACTTCGGCATTACATCCGAGCAATCATTCAATTTGTTATCTCAAGGCGCGCAAAAAGGATTGAATAAGTCGGACGAGCTGCTGGATACCGCGAATGAGTACAGCGTTTATTATAAAACGTTAGGCTATAGCGCAAATGAAATGTTTGATCAGTTTGCAGCGGGGCTAGAGACAGGGGCATTTAATCTTGATAAGGTCGGGGATGCAGTAAAAGAGTTTGGGATTCGTATTAAAGACGATAGCAAGCTTACGAATGAAGCCCTTGCGCAGCTATTTGCGCCGGATGACATAGTGGAGTGGACTGATGCTCTCACCAAAGGCGGTGTAAAGTCAGCGGAGTATATGGAGTTGACCAAAAAAGTAGGAGCAGAAACTGCTACACAAATGGTCAAAAACTTGCAAAAAGGCGGTAAGTCGGCAAACGATACCTTTACAACGCTGCAATCCATTATGGGTGATGGGCAAAACATATTAGATGATCTAGCGAGCGGCGCTATACAAGGCAAGGACGCCATGCAGATGGTCATTGATAAATTAAGTAACATCAAAGACCCAATCGAAAAGAGCACAATAGGCGTAGCTCTATTTGGCACGCAGTTTGAGGATATGGAAGCCGATGTAATAGCTGCACTTGGAACAGCTCGCAATCAATTCGATATGACAAAAGATACGATGGGCGAGATAAACAAGATCAAATATAACGATGCAACACAAGCTTTCCAAGGAATCGGAAGGCTTGTTGAAACTAACGTACTCATTCCTATTGCTGATAGGGTGTTGCCAAAGCTATCCGAGTTTGGCGAATGGTTTAAAAATCAAGGGCCAGCGATAGAATCCGCTATAGATAAGGCTTTTACTCAAGGCGCTAAAGTTTTAGATGGCTTTGGTAAAGCGATTAGTTGGGCAAAAGACAATGCTGGTTGGTTAGTACCGGTTGTCGTAGGCTTAACATCTGCAATCGCAGCTCAAAAGGTGATAGGTACGATCAGCAAATTGTATAAGGCTTGGACAGCTGCAACCAAAGTCATGACCGTTGCGCAGATTGCTTTAAATATCGCTACAAAAGCTTCCCCATTTGGTTGGGTTGCGACAATCATCGGCCTAGTTGTCGCTGCAGGCGTAGCCCTTTGGCAAAACTGGGATGTAGTAAAAGAAAAGGCAGCGGCTCTTTGGGATGGCATAAAGAATGCTTGGGGTGGAATCAAGGATTGGGTATCAAACATATTTGGTGGCATTAGAGATAAAGTATCAGGCGCTTTTAATGACATGAAAGAATCCGTCATGGAGAAGGTTAAAGGCGTTGAGGACTGGCTTAATTCATTCCCACTAGGCCAGTCAATCGTAAAGGGGTTTAAGGAATCGGTAGAAAATGCGAAGGAAATCTTTGGCGGCATAACCCAATTTTTTAAGTCAGTTTTTAAAGGCGATTGGAAGGGAGCATGGGAAGGGCTGACTCAAATTTCTGATGCGACAATCGGGAAATTAAAAGACAAAGTGAAAGCTCCTATAGATGCAATTGCTGGTTTTTTTAAATCCATTCCCGAAAAAGCAGGCGAAGCCTTCGACAATTTAAAAGAATCCGTAATGAACAAAGTGCAAGCAATAGAGGATTGGTTAAATTCGTTTCCGTTAGGCCAGTCAATCGTAAAGGGATTTAAAGAGTCGGTCGAGAATGCCAAAAATATATTTGGTGGAATCACCAAATTCATTAAATCTGTATTTAAAGGCGATTGGAAGGGAGCATGGAGCGGAATAACTCAAATATTCGATGCGACGCTAGGGAAGTTAAAAGACAAAGCTAAAGCCCCAATCGATGCCGTTATCGGATTTTTCAAGTCGATCCCTACCAAAGCGGGCGAAGCCATAGACAAATTAAAATCGTCCATCACGGAAAAGATAACCAATATCAAAAACTGGTTAAGCTCGTTTCCGTTCGGGCAAGGGCTATTATCTTCCGTAGAAGATATGTATAAAAGCATGAAAGATATATTCGGAAACATTGTAAACTTCGTAAAATCAGTCTTTAAGGGTGACTGGAAAGGTGCATGGGATAGCATTGTGCAGGCATTTAGCAGCACATTTAGTATGATCAAGACTTATGCTAAAGCACCGTTGAATGGGGTTATTGATCTAGTCAATATCGTGATCGACAAGATCAATGGGTTCAGTATTCCAATCCCTGAATTTGCTCAAGAGTTTATTGGATCGGATAAATTTGGATTTAATATTCCTCGCATACCTAACTTCGGACTTGGTACACCATACTTTACTGGCGGCTTGGCACGTATCAATGAGCGCAACGGCGGCGAGATTTTAAACCTACCGAACGGAACACAAGTCATTCCTTCGGATAAATCGCAGCAACTTATTGACAACAGCAAGGGCGAAACAAATATAAACATTATTATTCAAGGGAATGTGATAGGGGACGAGGAGTATGTCAACCGTATCATGACAGCGGCTGCCGCTAAACTAAAATTGGCATTAGGTAATGCGGCAATAGGTAACGTATAGGAGGGATAGGATGGACATTGTACTGGCATATAACAATTTCGCGGAATCATTAGTGCTGCCTATCCTTCCAGCAGAGCTTATGATTCCGATAAACGTTCGCATGAACGAGGAATATGAGCTGTTTAGCAGCGCGAACGGAGTAGGCAAGCTTAATATCGCTGGCAATCGCGATCTCAAAGTTGCAACACTCACATCATTTTTCCCGACCAAAGATTATGCATTTGCAAAATCTAAAGAAAAAGGATGGGCATGTGTCAACAAGATTAATAAGTGGGCCAATAGTAAAAATCCGATACGCTTAATCATTACCGCCGATAACATAGAAATGCTGAACATGGCCTGCTTGGTTGAGTCGTTTGAATATGGGGTTGATCGAGCTGGCGATATACCATACACACTAACTCTTAAAGAGTTTGTGTTTTTGAGGTGAGGACATGGCACATGAAATCATTCTTGCAAAAGGCAAGCTGCAAACTAACATTACGAATGCATGCAGCAATATAACTTGGTCTAGCCATATCGATGCATTAGGGGTGGAACTAAGCTTTGATATGGCTAGAGGTGCTTATAGTGTTGAGACTGGCGACCAGCTCATTTTACTGAGCAATAAACAGCCGCTTAATTATTTTGTAGTGGTGACAACATCAAGAGATGGACAAAACAATTTGACTGTAACTGCCTTTGATCGCGCTTGGTATCTCAACAAAAATGAGACAATCATACAGTTCAAAAAAGCTTCCGCTTCGGATGCTATAGGAAAATTGTTAGATAAGTTTGGTGTGAAGCATCGTATCGCAAAAATGAATACGCTCATCAAGAAGATTTATAAAGATCAGACGGTGAGCGACATTATTTTAGATATACTCGACCAAGTGCGCCAAGAAACAGGGCAGCAGCACCGCATGGAAATGGATAAAGATACTTTAGTCATTGAGCGGCAAAGTGAGCTGCTAATTAACCCTTATATTAAGCTGAGCGGTAACACCTATTCCTTTCCGATTGCCAAAACAGTGAGCAATCCAAGTGTGGAAAGAAGCATAGAGGATATGAAAAACAATGTTATCGTCGTTGCTGACGGTGATGATCGGACAAAGGTATATACAACATTACAGGATGCCAGCAGCATTGCTAAATACGGCCTGCTAACCGAGGTTGTAACGGTGGACGATAAAAACCGCGCCCAAGCTCGAAACATCGCAAAAACAACGCTCACCGAACTCAATAAAGTTAATGAGAGCGTGTCATGTGAGCTGCTAGGTCATGACGACGTGCGGGCTGGAAGAACAATTGAATTAAATGAGCCGAATATAGAAATGGTTGGTAAATACTTAATTATGAGCGCCAGCCATACCATCAGCAACGGTATACACAAAGTTGCTGTCGAGTTGAAAGGGGTGAGGTGATGGAAGCATGGGAACTAGAAATGGTCAAAATGTTTAACGATAGCAAAAACAAACCCATTGCTGCAGGCTTTATTGTTGGCAAGGTAATTAAACCATTACCCAATATCACCGTAGCCGTTGGCGACGATATTTTGCTAGATAAAGAGGATTTATTTATTGCCAATCAGCTTTATTTTAAGCACACTCATCAAGCAAATGAGTATCATACGCCTGTTCCAAAGCCTTTAGCCATTGGCGATGAGGTCATATTAATACCAGATTCGAGTGGGCAAAAATATGCCCTGATCGATAAGGCGGGTGAATGACATGTTTCCAGTGGTAAACTACGAGCCAGATAAAGAAGGCAGCCAACAACAGGGATTAGGATATGTTTTGAAGTTTGATTTTGAGCAACGAAAATTTGTTTTTGCATCGGGAAAACCTGTTGGTGCATCGTATGAGGATGCAATCAAACAATGGATTGACATGGTGCTGCTTAGCGAGCAGGGGAAATATAAAGTATACGGCGATATTGATTTTGGACTTAGCATCAGTCAATTTATCGGGCGCAAGGATCTTCCGATCAGCACCATAAGCAGTGAGGTACGCCGACAGGTAGAGGAGCAGCTTACAAAACACAGCGAGATTGTATCTGTTGATGATTTTAATTTCGAGCGCCAGGACAATAAAGCTGTAATAACCTTCAGCGTACAGACAGTCAACGGAAGCCTGATCGAAGGGCTGGAAAGTGAGGTGCTGTTTAGTGGATGAGCTATTACAACAGCTTTTAGACAATATTAGTGACGCATACGATAAGTCAGCGGGCTATATTGTGTACGATCTACTCAAAGCATTTGCCATAGTAATGAGCGATTATGACAGCGAGTTTGAGAGACTAAAGACATTGTATGACGTTGACAAGCTCACAGGGGCGCTACTCGCTACCTATGTATACCAACGCAAAGGGATTGAGCGTAACCCTGCAACACATGCAATTGGCACACTGTTAGTTACTGGTAGTGGAACAATTAATAAAGGCGACCTATTCGAGACGGATTCCGGAATACAATTTCAAGCGACTGAAACTAAAGTAATCAGCGGCAGCGGAACTGTTGCAATAGCCGCTGTATTGGCTGGTGAGATTGGTAATGTTGGGGCTAATCAAATCACACAAATGCCTGTAACGTTGTCCGGCATAACATCAGTGACCAATCCAGCACCTACCTACGATGGCTTTGCAGCTGAGTCGGATGACAGCTTGCGCGAGCGTTATTACTTGGCTGTACGCACGCCAGCGACCAGCGGTAATGTTAACCATTATAAGCAGTGGGCGACTTCTGTCGCAGGCGTAGGCGGCGTTAAAGTGTACCCGTTGTCGAGAGGAGATAACACCGTAACATTAGTCATTATCGATCAAAACAAACAGCCAGCAAGCGCCGCATTAGTCGCAGCAGTACAAGACTATATTGACCCTAACAGCGAGGGATTAGGATACGGTCAAGCTCCAATAGGGGCTTTTTGTTATGTCGAGAGCGCTGTAGCATTATCCATCAACGTATCAGTGACAATAAGTAAGGACAGCAACTACACAGATGCACAGGTACATGACTTAGTAGTACGAGCATTAACTGATTACCTAAAATCAATCGCGTTTGAATCTAATTATGTCAGCTATGCAGCCGTTGGTAATGTCATATACAACTGCGAGGGAGTGCTGGATTATAGCAACCTAAAAATTAACAACACGACCAATAACGTTAGCATAGGAGACAAACAGGTTGCTGTTTTAGGTGGTGTGACAATTGCGTAAAGAGCAGATTATAAGATCGCTACACAAAATATTGCGCAGCGATCCATTTGTAAATGATATGGCCGGAAGCGTAGGAAAAAAACTTGATGATACGGACAAAGAAATTGTCGTATATCAGGAGCAAATTGACATCCAAAAAGCCACATGGGCGATTCCGCTGTATGAATACGAACTTGGAATACCGACCGATTTGTCTAAGTCATTAGCAGACCGTAGAGCTGTTATACTAGCAAAAATGCGAGGAGACAGCGGGAAAATTGGTGCAGAGGAAATTAAGGTTATATCGGACAGCTGGACAAACGGAAATGTAGAGGTTGGCTTTAGTGAATCCACTATTAAAATTAAATTTACTAGTGGACTAGGCACGCCCGAAAACATTCCAGATTTACAAGAAGCGCTAGAAGCTGCGATACCAGCACACCTTAAAATATCTTTTAGTTTCCGCTATCTGCTTATAAAAGAGGTACAGGCTATGACAATTGCACAGATGGACAGCACAACATTAGATAAATTTGCAGGAGGTGTAAGCAATGGCTAGTCATACACCGAATTTGGATTTGTTAAAGAAAGACCCAGTTGCGGACGCTAATGATACATTTAACATCGAAACAATGCTAAATGACAACTGGGATAAGATTGACGCTGCATCTGGTCCTGGAAGCGCCACTGACGAAAAAATCGGTGATCGCACGATAAACGATACCAATCAACCGAGGGCGACCACAGGTAAACTCACTACACTGTTAGGTTATTTGGCTTTTATGATTCGGGTTATCATCGGAAAAACCAATTGGTACAGTGTGCCAGCGACTAATTTAGAGGCAGCAAAAGCCCATATGGATGATACGACTATACACGTCACTGCCGCCGAGCGTACTAACTGGACTGCCAAAGCAGATAAGAACGGGACGCTACAAACTAACTTGAATGCCGACCTTTTAGACGGACAACATGGAAGTTATTATGCGGCAGTTGCCGCAGCTCAGATGAATAAGCTGACGCTCGATAACGGTACGCTTTCAAGGTATTCAGGTGACTTAAATAATTTAAATACAGTAACTAGAATCTACTATTGCAATTCTACCGCCACAAATAAACCCGTAGGTTTTGTAGAAGGTTTGTTAGAGGTTTTTAGACTTGTGGATGCTACAAATAGAACAATTCAACGAGTAACACAAGCAACCGGTGTAAGGAGCTGGGTTCGAGTTGGGGTTGATGGAACATGGGGAGATTGGATTGCAGACCCAATAAATGACGGCATTCTTCAAGTTAATCTTAATTCTGAGTTACACAATGGATGGAAAATATTTACCACGGTAAATGAAATTTCTTCTACTCTAAATAGTTCTAGCACTATGCAGGATATAGCAGCGGCTATGCCAGAGAAAAGTAAACTTCATATGTCAATACACTCAAACAATAACACTGCTCTTGGCATTAGTTTTGTATCTGGAATTTTGTATCTTGAAAAATTTGGAGCTTCGAGAATATACGCTTATGCTTTTTCTATGACAGGTATTTTCTTATTTGGTAGTTTTCTTACCACTGGAGCGTGGGGAGGTTGGAGAACAGTTGCTTCATCAGAATCTCCTACATTTACAGGCATTCCGACAGCTCCTACTGCTGCAGAAGGTACAAACACAACACAATTAGCTACAACAGCATTCGTTCAAAGAGCTGCAAATAATGCTGAATCTAATGCTAAATTTCCTGCTATTGCGGCAAAACTTGTAACTGATCCACCATCTTCTTATCCAAATGGATATAGCATTTTTCATATAAATACACCTGCTAATGGCTGGAATAATGCTTATGCCATAGTTGAAACTATAAAATCAACATCTAGTAGGATAATGCAGTTTGTATATCCAACACAATCCAGTAGTGGTAGTAATAATATATTTTATAGACTACAAACTACAACTACTTCGGACACTTGGAGTGAATGGTTTGAATTACCAAATAATAACTCTCCCACTTTTGCGGGAATACCAACTGCTCCAAAACCTTTAGCTACAAGCAATGATAATCAATTAGCAACTACATCATGGGCTAGAGATCGCATGAATGAAGCACTCAATTTAGCTAAAGACTATGCAACAAATATGGTTGCAACTACAAGCTCTGCTGATCCAAATACCACCCAGGAGGCTTATATTGTTACTAACCATGCAAATGGTCCCGGTGGAGGTAGTGGAATGTACTGGCATGTATATACCTATTTCTATTCAAGTAAGACAGGAAATAGAGGGCAGATAGCTTTATCGTATAATAACACTACCAACACAAGGTTATTGATTAGAAGTTCCTTTAGCGGAAATTGGACAGATTGGAGAGAAATTGCATCCTTAGACTATGTAGATAGTAAAGTTAACGCAACAAAAATTCCTTCTGGCGCAGATTTAAACACTTATACAACTGAAGGTATTTTTTATAATAATAGCAATGCCGAAGTAGCAAATATATCAAACACACCAGTTAATTTAGCATTCAGTTTAAGAATTGAAAGACATGCAGGAGTAGTGCAAAGATTTACAACGTACGCCCATGATAATTTAAGATGTTTTGAAAGAAATTATTATGGAAGTTGGGGGGCGTGGAAGGAAGTATTTTATAAAGAAAATGCTACATCATCGAAAGATGGTTTAATGTCCTCAACTGATAAATCTAAATTAGATGGCATAGCAGCAGGAGCACAACCTAATCCTGGGGTGGCCACTACAAGCGCAAATGGACTTATGAGCGCTGCAATGGTAACGAAACTTAACGGTATCGCAACAGGGGCAAATAACTATGTGCATCCAGCAACACATCCACCAAGCATTATTGCACAGGATGCAAGTAATCGTTTTGTTTCGGATGCTGAAAAATCAACTTGGAATGCAAAAGCATCCACGGCTGTCGTAACAACATCAGCTAATGGTTTGATGTCAGCAGCGGATAAAACAAAACTCAACGGCATCGCAACGGGCGCACAGGTGAACAGAACTATAGCCACGCAAGCCCAAGCAGAAGCAGGCACAGACAACGCAACGGATATGACACCTCTTAGAGTTAAGCAAGCGATCACTAAAAATCAATCCGACTTTTACGAACAAGGAACTTGGACACCAACCTTAATTGCTGGTTCAGCAACTGGAATTACGTACAACCATCGATTGGGGGCGTATACTAGAATAGGGAAATTGGTTACTATTCATTGCTCAGTATCAATATCAAACAAAGGTACTAGCGACATAGGAATTGTAAAAATTGAAGGGCTTCCTTATAAGGTCGCATTAAATACATCCTCTTTAGGGATGTATTACGGTTTCAACATTGGAATTGTTCACGGATTGGATGTTCCCGAAGGGGCGCAATTTGGAGCTCAAGTGATACAGGGAGGAACTAGCGTGGAGTTGAAATATAATGGCCCAAGTTTTGTAGCTATTTATAAGGCAATTAGGGGCACTAACCTAACCAATACATCCCGTTTTGATTTTCAATTTTCATACTTAATAGATTAAGGAGGCGCAACCATGATTACTAGATACACATTGGATATGCTTAGTGAGCATAGTGTCAGCGTAAAAACGCAAAAGGTCATCGAAGTTGAAGGCGTAGAGCATCTGCTTGGCGAGCCGCACCGCAAAGCGTACCTAAACAGTGCATCAGGTAGATTAGAGGTGCAGGCAGAGCTGCCGGAAGCTCAGCAAAATGCAATCTTTGCCGTATGGGGAGATAGCCCGACCGTTACAGAGCAAAGTCCAGAGCAAAATACAGATGATGACGAGACCGCTACAGAGTAGGTCTTTTTTTATTGCCTAAATGGGGGTGGAGCAGTGAATCAAGAGCAAGCGTTAAACGACATCAATGTAAAAGTAGGGCGCTTGGAAGCTATGCAGGAAAATAGCACAAAAGCGATTACTGACATGGCAGCCAGTGTAAATAAGCTCGTAGAGAAGCTTGATGTATCAGACGATGTGGCGAAAGAAGCTTTAGAAAAATCGAAATCAGCCCATAAACGGCTTGATAAGATCGACAAAATTATTTATTGGGTAGCTACCACAATTATTGGAACTGTGGTAGCGGCCTTACTAGCTTTAGTAATCAAATAACGAATAACGAAGGGATGATGAACAATGGATTGGAATATTGTACAAGGACTTATCGAAGCAAGACTATTGATTGTATTGGCGGCATGCTGGGTGATTGGCTTCACGCTCAAAAAAACGCCTAAAGTGCCTGACTGGACTATCGTCTATATCGTCACTGTAGCGGCTGTGCTGCTCTCTTGCGGCTTGTTAGGCTGGACGGTCGAGACGATCATACAGGGCGTTATAACAGGCGCGTGTGCCGTTTATGGGCATCAGCTTGTTAAGCAATCTACAAAGGGTGATGCGTGATGCAACGCAAGGGTAACTTTTTGTTGATGGACATAGGCGAGTTTAGGGGCTGGCTGCAAGGCCAGTCTATCGCTCGTACAATCAATAAGCTGCATGTACATCATACTGCTGCGCCAAACTATGCCACGCGCCGGATGATTAACGGCGTGGCACAGCAAGACCATTTTACGTGTTTAGAGGGCATGCGTAACCATCATGTTAATAACAACAAATGGTCGGCCACAGGGCAAAACATAACTGTGTTTGAAGATGGAAAAATCGCAATAAGTCTTGACCGCGACCTCAATAAAACACCAGCTGGCATCTCAGGTGCTAACACAGGCGCATTGTGCATCGAGATCATCGGCAACTTTGACAAAGGCGGCGATACCATGACGCAAGCTCAGAGAGACGCTACAATCCATCTGTACGCCTGTTTATGTGAGCGGCTAAAGATTGTACCAAGTACAAATACAATCGTGTACCACGCTTGGTATAGCGCGTCTGGTGTGTACCTTGGTGACTACATTGCTGGCAAGAGCAGCAAGACATGTCCTGGCACTAACTTTATGGGAGTTGGCAATAGTATTGCATCAGCAAAGACTGTGTTTATTCCGTTGATACAAGATGAGTTGAAAAGGTTGAAGGAAGGGGATGAGGAAGAAATGAAATTGTCTGATTCGGAATGGAAAATGCTCGAAAACAACATCGCCAAAGCACTTGATAAGAAAGTGATTAGTGACCAGAAATGGCTCGAAAAGGTGCAGAAACGAACGATCACTAATAGTGAATTAAACTGGCTTAATAACGTTATTGCGATGCGGCTGCTTAAGTAGATTGTGTGATTGCAACCAATCAACAAAAACAACCTAATTTTTGCAACCAGCCCTGCTGCCTTTTGGCGGTGGGGCTTTTTTTGTTTTCGTTGCAGTTTTAATTCATGTAGTTGGGTTGTGCTGCCTATGTACAAAATGACCCTATTATGCAATAATTATGGTAACACTAAGAACGGTTGTTCGCAAAAATACATATAAAGGAGGAATTGTCTATGAGCATGAGAAAATTTGCCGATCATGTGATTGCTGTAGCCAATTTAGAAGGAGACAGAATCAGTAACTTGCAATTACAAAAAATTATGTATTTTGCAGTCGGTGATTTTATCATAGAAAATGGAATTACTCCTCAACTTAGACGTATGTACGACGAACCATTTGAAGCTTGGACCTACGGTCCTGTAGTGAGGTCTCAGTATTTTAGATTTTCTGGTTTTGGTAGATACCCGATTTTTTCAGATGGCAATTACGATGTAGATTATGAAGATTTTGATAAGCACATAATAAAATATCTCGACGAAAATATAAATGTTTTGGTTGAGGAAAGTCATGAGCACAGCACGTGGTGGAACAATAAAGAAAAGATAGCCAGACAAGAGAAAGTAGTATATTCATTGGAGAATATAGCAAATGACTTTAGTGAATAAAGATGAAGTAAACATTAACACACAACTTATGGATGTACTAATAAGAATCCAAGGTGTTATAAGTAAAATACCTGTAGATGAGTTAGACAATTTGGATGATCTCATTATACGATTGCATGACATAATCGAGACACTAGACATTGTAATGCTTCCATATCCAGTGATCACGCAATTTGTATACGAAAATAAATCCCATGACCTGTTATATATGGTTCATTCAATTCAAGATAAGTATAAAGCATATTGCGAGGATGAAGTTTCGGACAATTTTAATAAATTCCTTAAAATGGTTGCACATTTTGAACTTGCACAACAGCAAAAGAACTATCTCTATAAACAACAGGCTGAGGAAATATTAAAAATTCATGAGCGAAGCATGGAACTTGATGCTCAATTCAAAAAACAACAAGAAGAATTTGAACTACAGTTAAAACACCTGGAAAAGCTTGAAAAAAAGTTGAGTAAACTTAACTCGAATGTTAAAGGGGCAACAACACAATTCATTAGCATTTTAGGTATTTTCGCAGCTATTCTTTTAGGTTCGTTTGGGGCAATGCAGGGATTCACAAGCTTATTCAATAATGCTCAAAATATGAGTATAGGTAAGTTGCTGATCATTAGCTCTGTCGGTGCTTCGTCGGTTATTTTGATATTATTCTTTCTGGTAAATTCCATTGCAAAACTTACAGATAAAAATTTAAGTAGTTCAAAAGATGATAACTCGTCCTTAATAGCGCGATACCCAGTAATGACTTTATCCTATGGAATCATCGTTTTAATCAGTCTTATTGGTTCCGCTTTAGAATTAAGCAATTATCCACTTAGGCTTTCCATATATGGTCTTTGGTGGATATTACCTTTATTGTGGACATGCTACTTTATTTATTCAATACACAAAAAGTCTTTTCTGTGGTTTTTGAACAGAAAAGAAAGAAGCGATGCCTTAGAAAAGCAAAGTACCAATGTAGATATATAATGGTGTACTAACCACTGCTAAAGTAGCAGAACAAAGCCCCTCTGCAAGAAGGAGGGGCTTTGTTTCTGAATTTATGACCATCGACTTGGTTGGTGGGGCATAAAGTAATATTTACGTTCATCTACGGCATACTGAGCCATAGCTTTAATGGCTGCTCGACGGAATGGTCTAATATGCTTAATTGCATACTCAATCATCTCCCCCTGTATACCATGAGAAAAACTCCTGTCTCTTACTTTATCTCCATCGTAATCTCTTGCCGCTAGCATCGGTACAGGTAAATGCCTACCATCAGGGAACTCAACGCAAACATAGTACAAATTATCCGTTTTTAAGTCCGCATATTCCCATTCATCAGAAGAATCAAAAGAACGCTGTACAAACTCCAAATCATAAGCATCATTACAGTCCGCTAAAATTTCTAGTGACTTACAGAGCTTAGCAGCATTGTATAGCTCTGACGCAGCCATCGTCATAATCTTACCCGCAATAAGACCTCTCAAATATTCGTTTAGTTTAGCCATGGTCATCACTCCATAGATATTTTTATATTTTTGCAAGGATTACATGTGTCATATGCATCAGTTAAATCAACGCTCCATAGTTGCACATATTTATTGGTCATGGCCATAGACTCATGCCCCATAATCCGACTTAATGCGATTTGATTGCCGTCATTGACCACCCAAAGTTTTGCGAAAGTATGCCTGAACGTATGCGGGCTAACTCGCATCTGATCGATGTTGTATTTAGTGCCAAGCCGTCTTTTAGCAACTCGTAATGCATCACGAATAGTTGCTGGTGACAGAGGCTTGCCATATCGTGATGCAAACAATAAATCATCTTTGTTCAGATTATATTTTTGAATGTAGATTTGGAGTAATTCGCGCAGTTCTGGAGAAAACGGAACGATTCGTTCTTTATCACCTTTTCCAAGAACGAGCATAACGCGATATTTGAAATCAAAGTCACTAATATTGAGTCGTAAGGCTTCACCAATTCTCAACCCTGTCGATGCTAGTAAGTATAGGATTAGGGTCATGCGATCTCTGTAATACTCGTCCTTCCTAGTTTCTCTTACGGCATCGATAATAGCCTGCAATTGTTCAGCAGTGAACCCGTTAATGACTGTTTTACGAGGTTGAGGTCGGCGTATATCACCTACCAGTATTCCGATATATAGACCTTTTTCATTTAAGTACCGTTCCAACTTTTTTAAAAATTGAAAATGCTTAAGGATGGTACTTTTAGATAACAACTGATTAGGTTTCTGGTAGCTCGGACGTTCATTGAGGCGAATCATATATTGCCGGCTAACATCAACGGATAATGTGTCAAAATCAACACCTATCTCCAAACAGAACCTAGCAAACTCTACAAATGCAAAACGGAGGTTACGGATCGTACCATCCGTTAAATTGTCACTTTTGAGCCAATTGCAAAAATCGTCCTCGTACTGTATCATCATATCCTCCATATGTTATAATGGGGGAGAATAACAGAGGGGCAACTCTGCTATTCTCATAAGTCCTACTCTGCCGGGTGGGGCTTTTCTTTTTGTAATTCTTCCAGTGCTGCGATGTAAACCGCAGGTTGATCATCAAAGTCGTAATCACCTGCTTCATTAATTGCAGCATAAACAATTTCGGAGCCGTAAATCGTGATTAGTTCTTGTTTCTTTTCTTCCAGCTCCTCGTGATCTGCAAGTGCCTTTTTCCAGTAATCGAAGGTGCTTTGATCGCACTCATAAGCATCGACCTCCTCGTTATAGTGAAAAAATTGCAAGCCGTCCTGATTACCGATGACATCTTGCGCACAGTTAACACCATTGAAATTAAACTCCAACTTTTCAAACTTACCATTAACGTAAACCTTCATTCTAATCATCATCTCGAAAATATATTCAACTTCTTGTAATTAATATACAACATCACGAATTTATTGTCAACTATGTTCGCGAAATTATTTTCAAGAAGTTGAAATTATCGCCAACATTGTGTATTATAGTTACAAGATTTGTGAGGTGATGACGTGATAACATATAAGCCACTGCGACATTTATTGATAGAGCGAGACTTAGCAAAAACTGAGTTTGCAAAAATGGTAGGCTTGGCGCCAGGAACAGCGTCAAAACTATGGAAAGATGATTATGTCGCATTAGAGGTTATTGACCGCATATGCGAGGTGCTAGACTGTGAAATATCTGATGTTGTACAGCGCGTAAAATAGAGACAAATAGCCCCTCTGTAAATTAGAGGGGCTATAGAATTACTGGTTGCAAGATTCAGTTGTAGGATTTATTTTTTCTTCGGCGGCTCACAATCCGACATTTGCCGCCTTCGTTATCGTCGAATATGTCCATGATGGATATTGCGTCAAACATCAGCATAGGTACGATCAGATTGCCATATACGGCGTAGTCTAAGTGTTTTAACTGCTTTAGTCTGCTCATAGTTAATCACTCCTTGAAGGGGCTAAAGCCCCGATTTTATTCTTTAGGCAAGTAACTGTCTACATCGTCAGAAGGTGCAATATTCCATTCTGGAAGAGCATCTATCCATGTAAAATCACCTTCGCTTAATGCTTCCCATTTTCTTTCTGAAACGTTATGTAATTTGTGTTTATTAGGCTTGCGTTCAATTCTGATCTCCATCCAATCACCGTTTTCGTTTTTCCCTTTGAAAAACCAGTAATCAGTGTCAGGCGAAAGTAGCGATCGAACCTTATCCATGTGTAAGACGTTTAGAACATAATCTTTTGCGGACTCTTTTGACAGTACCTTTACCATCGATCCCAAGTTATCCATATCAGTGAACCCTCCCCGAATTAATTTCTCGAATGACCTTTCTATTCCAAATCGGCTGAGTAATGGAAAGATATTTCTCGACGTCTCCTTGCTCAAAGCAGTTGAGTAATTCCATTCTTTCTTCAGTAGTCATTTCCTGCATAATTTCAATTAAAAACCCTTTAAAATCGTCAAGTAATTGTTCATCTTCACGTTGTTGCTTAGCAGCAGTGAAACTAATGATATGAGCCATACTCAAGCCCTCCCAGTTTATTAATCAAAGCTTTTATGTTAAGATTGGGAGGAGAGGGCCGCTAACCCTCTCCAACACTTTACTTGCTTTTGCGCTGATCAGTGATCTTGTTATGCAGGTCATAAGCGCGCTGTTCGTTGTCCGTTAGTGCGTAACGTTCAACGACTTTTGAAACTTCTTGCCGGAACACTTCCCGCGAAATGCGTCCAAGTCCCATTTGGTCGCGTAACACTCGCAGGAGGTGTTCTCTTTTTTGCATTTTTTCAAATGCTTTAGCCGTTAAATTATCCATATTGTTCTCACCTCCTTTCTATACTTTAATTATATACTCACGTGAGTATATTGTCAAGTGTTTTTATACTTGCGTTAGTATATTTTTTGGAGTATGATAATACAGAGGTGATTACATGGATAAAGAGAAAAAAGGTTCAGCAGCAACACGCGCCAAAAACAAATACAATGCCGCCAATTATGATAGACTATACCCTTATGCCCCTAAAGGGCGTAAGGCGGTGTATGAAGCCGCTGCCAAGCGCGCAGGGATGAGTCTAAATGACTTCATCATTACGGCGATTGAAGAAAAAATAAACAAAAAAGATCCCACTGAATAGAGAAGTGGGATCTTTTTTTAACTTGAAACAGAACAAGTGTTCGTATATAATAGCTTCAAACGAATGATGAGGTGATACGTATGCAAAACTACATTGGCAAGGACGTTCAACTTATTTATATTGACAATAAGCGCAATATATCTATCCGCAATGTCAAAGTGCTTGCTGCAGGAGATACACATTTTAAGGCGTATTGCTATCAAGCTAAGAGCGTGAGGACGTTTAACAAAAGCGGTGTAGTAGATATGGAGGTATTGCGGAAATGGCAGGCAAGCTAGAAGGAAATGGCGTTTGGGAATCATCTCGCATGATGCTGCCTGAACACGTCCAGGCGCTCAATGATTGGGCAGCTGAGCAGCAGCGCATGCCACGTAAGCAGCTGGCAGACCATGAGCTGGAGCAGATCAATCGAGCGCTGCAGCAGTCAATGCGTCATCGTGTTCCGCTTTGCATCAACTTGTATGATCCGTTTGAGCAATTGCGCGTTGTTGGAGTGGTGGAGAGTGTCAGCCGCTTATATGGACGTTTTAGAGTGGGCGATGATTGGTTTCCTGTAGAAGATATTCAAAGCATAGAGGTGGACGATGAGCCATGTTAGGAATACGAGACGATACCATTCGCAAAGTGTATACGGTGCTGTTTCACAGTCATAGGTATGAATGGTTTGGACTTGACGTAAAGCTCACTGCACAGCGATCTATGCGGAGTGAGCAGCAAGTTAAAGATGCGGTGAACTGGCTAGTCAAAGAACAGTATCTTAAGTGGGATAAAGAGCGGAATGTATTTATGGTTCCGTTCAAATGATGAAAGGTGGGTTTTTAATGAGAAGGAAATTTAGCGAGGAAGAAATTGAAAAGATGGTAGCCGCCTTTACAACAGTATCTGAAAGGGTACTTGAGATATATGAAAAGAGCGACGGGAATCCAGATGGCGAGCCGATTGAATGCCCAATGTGCGAAAAGAAGAAACTTCAATATTTTTGTGACTGGAACGGGAATAAACATATTCATGCGCATTGCGATCATTGCAACTGGCATGTGGCGCAATGAGAACTATAAAAGCTGCTACATTTAATGTGGCAGCTTTTGCATTTAGAATATGAATTATAGAATGAATAAATTAAAAACCTAATGATCATCCTTTGGCTTTAATCGTATTTTTACCAAGCTTCAAATTTATATACCTAACTGACAGGGTTTTTAACAGTGTAAGCTCGCCTCCACCATGTAAATCCACAACCGCAAGAGGTTGTGGATTTTTGCTATTCCAATATGAAATGCCAATGTAAATTGTGCAAGTTTCGAATAGTCAATTAGAATTGCAACGATTCAAACCCTCCACTATGCCACCACCCTATAGCTCTTTTGTTATAGTTACGTCCTAAGATTAATTTAGGAGGTTAGAACGTGGTACTGAAGGTTGAAAATTTGTCGGTTACGTATGGTCAGAAAACGGCAGTAGATCGGATTAGTTTTCAAGTAAAGCCTGGGCATGTATTTGGATTACTAGGTGCGAATGGAGCAGGAAAATCATCAACAATTGCTGCAGTGCTCGGTATTGAAAAAAGCACTCATGATGAGCTTGGTATAGTTGGTAAATCGCCAGTACGCAATCGAAAGGAGGTATTTCAACAAGTAGGAGTGCAGTTTCAAGAAACCAATTTCCAAGATAAATTAACCGTCTCCGAAGCATGCAGACAGTGGCAAGCACTTTATCGAAAATCGGCTGACTTACCTGCTTTACTACAAACCTTTGGGTTGGCAGGTAAGGAAAAGCAACTTGTTAAATTGCTTTCTGGTGGGGAGCGTCAGCGACTAGCCGTACTGCTTGCCCTCATTCCTGAACCGAAGCTTGTGTTTTTAGATGAACTGACAACAGGGCTTGATACTAAGGCTCGTCGTATGCTGTGGAAGCAGCTTTTAACAATGAAAGAAAATGGTTTGGCAATAGTTCTGACATCACATTACATGGATGAGGTTGAAGCGTTATGCGATGAGATATTAATTTTGCGTGAGGGGCAAACTGTCTTTCATGGAACAATTCAGGAAGCGTTAATCGCAAGTGAGAAAACAACGCTTGAAGACGCATATTTACTTTTTGCAGGTGAGGGGGAACACTGGGAATGAGTACAATGTTTGCACTTTTGAAAATCGAAGGTAAGCTCGTATGGAAAGGTATTGATATTTTGATTTTCGGTATATGCTTTCCGATCATTTTGGCAGTTCTGTTTGGTTACTTGCTTAGCAAAGAGGCATCGTCAGGCTCTTCTAACTTCGAATTATCTTACGCGGCTGTTATAACTATTGGCGTACTTGCAACGGGTGTAATGGGTCTACCGCTAACGATTGCTGATTATCGGCACCGGGGCATTCTGAAACGCTTCCAAGTGACGCCAGTATCGCCTTTACAGCTTTTGTTTGCACAAGGTCTAATTCAGCTTTCCTCTGCCCTTGTTTCATTCGTTGGTGTTACTCTTGTGTATTATTTATTTTTTGATTATCGATTAGCAGGTTCCTGGTTTATGTTTTTGAGTGTATATGCATTCGTTATTGTAGCCATGTACAGTATTGGTATTTTCATTGGCAGTGTCGTACCTGATCAAAAGGCAGCGAATATGTGGAGTTCTGTTGCCTACTTTACCATGTTATTGTTCTCAGGTGCGACGATTCCATATGAAGTGATGCCGCGCTTCGTTCAATTGATAATGGATATCCTACCTTTGTCACATGGTATTCATTTATTAAAAATGGTAACTACAGGTGAAGCCATGGCAGGTATGGCGGTGCCCATGTTAATATTAGGTATTTGTACGGTTATCAGCTTGGTTGGGGCGTTCAAATTTTTTAAATGGAAGTAGGGTTACGGGATGTACAAAACCAAAGAAATCGCAGCATTAGTTGGGGTACATCCCAACACCGTACGGATTTATGAAGACTGGAGATATATCTCATCTGTTCCGAGAGGCGAGAATGGCTACCGCATTTATTCAGACGTGCATCTATTTCAACTAAAAGTAGCTAGAGTCGCATTTCGTTGTGAAATTGTGCAGGGACTCATTCGGGAAAAGGCAAGAGCTATTGTAGAAGCTAGCGGTAGAGAGGATTTTGCTCAAGCACTGGAATATGCACAAGCCTATCTGTCACATTTAGAAAAAGAATATTATCGGGCATTAGAAGCTATTGAGCTTTCGGAGCAGTGGATGGGTGGATTAGAATCTGCATCTATTCAAACGTATACACGAAAAGAGGCTGCTCAGGCACTGGACCTTTCATCTGAGGTTATTCGGAATTGGGAACGGAATGGCTTGCTGACAGTCCCTAGACTTTCAAATGGATCACGCTCCTATACAGCGAAGGAAATAAAGCGATTGAAAATTATCCGTACACTAAGGGCAGCACATTATTCAATGAGTGCAATACTCCGGTTGATGAATAAAGCAGAAATAATACGGACAACTGATTTAAATATTAGGAAGGTACTCGAAACACCTGAAAATCATGAAGACATTATCTCGGTGACAGATCGATTAACTATTTCATTAGAGCAAGCCACTGAGTCTGCAAAGGAGCTTATAGTATTACTAAGGGAAAAACTGCACTTAGAGATATGACAAATCAGGTTTGAAGTTGGTAAAATATTGCGGCGAATTGTGGATTTGCACAGCCATGGTTCGCCTCCACCATCATGAACACCATCCGCATGAGGATGGTGTTTTTGTTATATGTTAATACTATAGGCCAGAGCATGTCGTACAGATGTTGTGAGATCGATGAATCATAATCATTTTCATGACGGAGAGGAACCGTTGATAACGGTATTCAATATGGATGGTCAAAAACTAACACCATGTAAACATCGGGCTTGGCGAGAAGTCGAGCGGTCGCGTGCCGTCTGGATTGATGAGCAGACGATTAAGTTGCTGTACAACTCGTTCATATTTCGAGACTATCAGCTTTGTTGGCGTATCATTAGAGCTAAATACAGACATCGGTCAATGTAAAAACGCGATTCTTAGTCAAGGGTTTAAATTGTTGTTTTGACCGACTAAAGTCTCTACAGGAATCGAAGAGATTCGTTTATTTTGCTGGTATTAAAATTGTGATTAGTGCGAAAAAGGTAAAGTATTATCTTATTTGCCAATAGCAGCACCAACATGCTTGATCAGAATATTTTCAATCTCTTTTGCATCGTCAGGGTGAAACATATGCGAAGACTTCTCAACCCAGAACAAATGTTTCGATTTCGTCGCATTCAAATGATCAAAATATGTTTGAACAAGACTGCCGTAAACATGAACATCTTTACGACCATGAATAAAGTATATAGGTATCTCGATTTTATTAGAGGACTTTATAAAATTTACCGTAGAAAAATCTTGGATCATTTGTTGTGTGAAAGAAAATAGGAAGCCTTTATAAAATGAATTGTAAATGTCCTTAAGCGTATAATCAGGTGAGTGAAGCATAATCTTTACAGCATCCAAAAGGCTGGGAGGTTGAATCTCTTTATCTTTATAGATCATGGAATTATATTTCATTAACCACTTTCTCAACTGCCCCCATTGCTTGAAGCTTTCGGTGTAGGGTGGTTCTCCTAATTGAGTCAATTCATCAACAGCTTTTTTGTGCCCGTTCTTTTTTGCTTCATTTATTGCCCATTCCCGACATAATCGGTCGTTTTCAGGCCAATCTACAATCTGAGAAATTCCTATGTAAGCATGTAATTTATCAGGTATTTTTGCTGCGAGGGTTAGACCGATAATGCTTCCCCACGAATGTGCGGCAATAACTATTTTATTTTGGTTAAAACGTTTCCTGAGATAATCTACAAGCTCCTCTGCGTCAGAAATGAACTGAGAGAGTTTTATTGATTCTGTAGGGATGCTTGGGTGATAGGACTTCCCTGTTCCTCTCTGGTCCCAAAACACAAGTACATAATGTTGAACGAGTTCCTTAGTGGTAGTTGCCACCGTATAATCCCGAGATCTGCAGCTTACACCTGGAAGCGGCATACTTGGACCTCCATGTAGGAATAGAAGCACAGGTTTGTCAATATGCTCGGCTTGTATTAATATGGATTGTTCAATCCCGCCAATGTACAATATCTCAACCTTACTGATTCCAGTTCCTGATATTTCAAATTCTCTCTTTCTTGAGAGCAACTTCAAATCGTACACCATCCTTGTTATATTTATGATCGGTCAGGATTATTTTACCATAATATGGCTTGCATCGGTGACATAAAAATCGTAACTACACCCGTAGAGGTCTAGAGGCCCTTCTTTTTTTGCTTTCTTTTTTCTGACATTTGTCATAATCGGCTTGTGACAACCCACACTAATTGAATCTCGCGCTTTTTCAATATAATGAGGACATCAAGTAACGAAAGAAGAAATTAGCGGAGGTTAATATATAATGAAAAAGGCGATAGAATGTATAAATCTAGTGAAGAAATTCGGCGACTACTGTGCCGTTGATCATATGAATCTCTCATTTGAGAAAGGTCAAATATCGGCACTGCTCGGACCGAATGGGGCAGGCAAGACGACAACCATTTCTATGATACTCGGACTGATCACGCCAACATCAGGAGAAGTTAAGGTCTTGGGGGTTCCGTCTGGAACAAAAGAATTACGGCAACGCGTCGGAGCGCTTATGCAGGATGTTAAAGCGGCAGATGGACTTACGGTCAAGGAAGTGCTTCAATTGTTCCGCAGTTATTATCGTAATCCGATGTCGCTAGAGCGATTGTTAGACATTTCTGGTCTCCACGCTGATCAGAAACGGCGCGCATCCTCCCTGTCTGGAGGACAACGCCGTAGATTAGCTTTTGCCCAAAGCTTGGCGGGGAATCCAGAGCTTCTCCTGCTTGATGAACCAACTGTAGGAATGGATATCGAGGCTCGTGGTCGCTTTTGGGACACCATCCAAGCGTTGGCAAATGACGGACGTACTGTGCTCTTAACGACACATCATTTAGAGGAAGCGGATGCTGTCGCAGATCATATCGCAGTAATTGCCAGTGGACAGGTTGTTGCGGAAGGGACTCCGGAACGTTTAAAAGCACAAACAACGCTTAGAACCGTTTCATTTAGAGCGGCGAACGCGCCAGCCCAGCAGGAATGGCTCACATTACCTGGTGTAGAAAAGGTAGAGTGCAACGGCGAGCGAATTCGTCTTTATGCCCAGGAGACCGATGAATTGTTATTTACACTGATGCAGTCTGAATGGGGAATTTCAGATATTGATATACAATCTGCCAGCTTGGAGGATACATTCCTAACTCTTACAGGTACACATAAATCAACGACTATACGATAAAGAACATTTTTAGGAGGAAATTAGCTATGTTACATATGTTTGTTGCACAGACCAAAGCAGAAAGTATACGAATTATCCGCAGTCCATTTTTCTTACTATTCTCTATTGCGATGCCGCTTGCTTTCTACTTTTTATTTGCGAGTATGAATGGGGTGGACAAATCGATTCAATCGACAACTTGGGGTGTCTTTTCATTGATGTCGATGACTGCATTCAGTTTGATTGGTACAGCCGTATCTCAATTCGGTATCCGTCTATCGTTCGAGCATCAAGACGGGTGGGTACGCTTGTTGAAGCTAACTCCACTGTCTCCTGCAGTCTGGATTGGCAGCAAAATTGTATCGCAAATGGCTGTTCATTTGATCGTAATTGTTGTTATATTTTTATCTGCTGGCCTTGTTCATGATATACAATTGACAGCCGGGCAATGGATTTTATGCGGATTATGGTTATGGATTGGCAGCATATCTTTTCTGGCGCTTGGTGCCTTGTTAGGAACGCTTAAAAATGCGAATACCTCCGTTGCAATCGGAAATGTATTACAGATGGGGCTTGCCATTGTGGGAGGGCTATGGATGCCGCTTAGTACTTTGCCAAGCTGGATGGGCTCGGTCGGGGAATGGCTTCCGTCTCACCGTTACGCCAACGGGGCATGGAATATGATCGCCGGAAAAACTCCAGCAAGTATTGATTTCATAATTTTGACAGGATGCGGTCTCTTCTTTATGCTACTATCAATCTATATATATAATCGACGGGATGCGGTTTAATTGAATAGAGAGAACTGGCGTCTCTTTCCAAAATCGGAAGGAGTCGCCCCTTATTTTTTGTTAACAAATTTAATAATCCCTATGTACTTTTTACTTTATGAGCCACCAGGTATACAGTGGCTTGGCTTTGTTCTGTTAGGCATATTTGTTCTATTGTTTCGACAATCCTACTTTTATGCAAAGTGGGCTACGCCAATATTGATAGTTCAGGTGGGTATACTTTTAATTTTAGCAGCTGTATTTCACCCTATGTATACATTTATAGGTTTTATGATAGCTGTTCCGCTTAGCAAACAAAAGCTGCCGATATTACTCTCTATAACGATTGTTTTTACTGTAGCTATGGGATTTATCGCTGTTCCTTACTTGGATCGGATGGGCATCCTATTATGGGTAGGGCTGGTGCCAATGTTTGGAATCTGTATTCTGCCGTATATTATTCGAACGTCGATCAGGTTTCAACAGAAGTCTGCTCGGTTGCGGGCAGAAACTGCTGAACGAATGGCACAGCAGGAGGAGCGCCAGCGGATAGCGCGTGAATTACATGATACATTGGGGCATACGCTGTCATTAATCGCACTAAAAGGGGAGGTCGTTGAGAAATTGGTCAATCGTCATCCCGAGCGAGCGATAGAAGAGGCTCGTGAAATACGAGAAACGGCACGAGCAGCCTTGAAACAAATGCGTGAATTGGTTACGGAGATGAAAGTCACCTATTTCGCTGACGAATATAAGCATGCTGTATCGTTATGTTCAGCTGCGGGCATATCGCTTTTATTTCAATATCAATCGATTTCAGATCCCAGAGCTTCTAATGTAGGGATGGAAGACGCTTTAGTGAGCAATCAGCTTCCTTTAACACCTTTGCAGGAGACGATTTTGGCGATGTGTTTTCGCGAGACGATTACTAATGTGGTTCGACATAGCCGAGCAACAAAGTGCAACGTTCATCTAAATATTCAGGAAGGGGAAGTTCGTGTATCTGTACGTGATGACGGTATTGGGGCAGATACGGAACAATTCTATACTAGCAGTAATGGCATTGCCGGATTACGGCAACGGTTGGTTATGATCGACGGACGCATGTCGCTATCTTCGTCCTCAGGCAAAGGGACAGAAGTCACCTTACATATACCTAGGGTAATACGAAATGAAAGGGTAGGTAGAGCTTAGATGATTCGTATTGTTTTGGCAGAAGATCAAAAATTATTAAGGGGAGCACTGGCAACTTTACTCTCGTTAGAAGATGATATTGAAGTAGTCGGTCAAGCTGAAAATGGGGAAGAAGTGATGTCCATGATTCAGCAATATGAACCAGATGTAGCTGTTTTGGATATTGAGATGCCACTGAAAACGGGGTTAGATATTGCGGAATTGGTTCAAAAAAATAAGTTAGCTTGTCGTGTAATCATTCTGACGACATTCGCGCGTCCTGGATATTTCCAGCGAGCTATGCAAGCAGGAGTTTATGGATATCTTCTTAAAGATACGGGCAGCGACGAACTGGCTGATGCGATTCGTCGGGTCTATGATGGGAAACGTGTCATCAATTCAGAATTGTCGCTCGCGGTATGGGATGATCCATGTCCATTATCACCCAGGGAGCGTGAGGTTATGAAGTTGGCTGCCCAAGGCTTAGTTCTTCAAGATATTGGAGCAAAGCTGTTTCTATCCTATGGAACGGTACGAAACTACATGTCAGAGGCGATTGGGAAGCTCGGGGCAAATACACGGATCGAGGCAATAGATATCGCACGCAGCAAGGGATGGTTGGATTAAGGAGCTATGAAAAAACTCTGACCGCTATAGTCAGAGTTTTTTCAGAATAGGCTTATTTATCTAAATTATCGATTGCGTATTGCGCTTCTTCAGCGGTGAATTGCTCGCCAAATTCAGAGGTCAATTGCTCTCTGATCGCTTCAGGCGCCATGTCCATTGTATCCTGATATGATTTAGCAGACTTCAAAGCATTTTCGTTCCAGTCAGCTTCTAAATTATCGACTGCGTATTGCGCTTCTTCAGCAGTAAATTGTTCGCCAAATTCAGAGATCAATTGCTCGTAGATGCCTTTTTTAGACATGTGCATAGTATCGGAGTAGCTTTTAGCAGACTTCAAAGCATTCTCTTTCCAGTCAGCTTTCAAATTATCGATTGCGTATTGCGCAGCTTCCTCAGAAAAGTTTTCGCCATATTCAGATGTTAACTGCTCAAAAATTCCAGTCTTAGACATGTGCATTGTTTTTGAGTAGGATTCAGCTGAGTTCAGTGCAGATATATATTCTTTAGGTACATTATCATCGGCAACGGAACTATCTTGTTCTTCCTTCACAGGCTCATCCTGTTTTAGTTCGCTATCTTTTACTTCAGGTGTACTGGTAGTTGATTTATTAACGGGTACGGTTTTCGTTTCACCACTTTCAACGCTGCAACCACTAATCATTCCGATAACAATAATAAGAACTGCACCAACCCACCATTTTTTATAGAATTGTTTTTTTACTGATTCTTTCAATCTAATAACCTCCTAATTAAATTTCACTCCAATAGTACTACATTTTTCCAAAATTTTCTACAATCTAAGTTGATCCTTATATAAATATGGAAAATTAAAGCCGTGATGATTATCTCTTAGGTAGCTGAACCCAGGTTTTTTAGCAGGAATTACGTTGGGTAACGTAGAAGTCAGCTATATTGCTGATAATCCTAATACAATATAGAGGTTTGAGATGGATATTGAAAAGTATTTAATTATAATTCGAGGCAAAGACAAGACAGAGCAAGTTGCTTCATATGAATATATAAAATCCAAGGTTAAAATTTTCTATAATAACTCATCGCAGGATTATAACTATAATCCTGCAGACATAGTTATTTTGGAGCATCCCGAAGTCGTCAAGATAATGGAGGGCATGGCGGTTTTTTGTGACGGTTATCCCTTTTTTAATGTGACTCGAATACTCGATTTCGGTCCTAGAATAAGAGTGCATTTTGCAAATGGAACTGTTCGATCCTATGAAAGCGAGCGTATCGAGATTAAAAGTTGTGGCATCCAGTACACAGAAGCGAAATCTATTATGGAGTATTGGAGGACTATTTCGAAACATGTGAAGAATGAAGAGGGTCAAGGGGATAAAGAAGCTTTTCTGTCAAGAGAGTTTTCTAAGCTAACATTCATTCACCCTGATAGCGTATTGAACCATTACCTTAATGCTAATCCTATTCACAGTAGCAGTGATATTGATTCTAGCTGCATATTTCCATTTCGGCACAATCTCAGTCAGAAGAGTGCGCTCCATCAAGCCTTGCAAAGCACCATCAGTATCATAGAAGGGCCGCCGGGTACAGGTAAAACTCAGACAATCTTGAATATAATCGCCAATTTAACTGTAATACAGGGTAAGACTGTGGCCGTAGTTTCAGGAAATAATGCAGCAGTTGAGAATGTCCGTGAGAAGCTTGAGCGGGAAGGTTACGACTTCTTTGCCGCTAGTTTAGGTAACCAGTCCAATAAAAAAGATTTTTTTCGTAAACTTCCAACATGGAATGTTGCGGATTGGCAAAGTGAGCAGCCAGTGTTCGAGATTAAGGAAAAGCTGGCTAGCTTGGATAGCAGCATTCGCCGCTTAATGGAACTGGATCGTGAAAGAGCTGTTCTCAAACAGAAGCTGGCGGAATTTCTTTTGGAGCAGGAGCATTTTGAGCATTTTTATGTCCAGAAGGATGTGCAGCAGCTACACAAATTGTCCTTTTACCGACAGACGCCAGAGCGAATTTTGGAATTTATGAAGGATAGCTTTCTAGCAGTAGAGTTGGGGACTGAAGACTATCTTTTATATAAGTTCAAGCTGTTTTTCAAGTATGGGTTTACTCGATTTAAGTTATTAAAGGATCAAGGGCATGAAGTGATATTGAATTATCAGCGTCAATTCTATAATCTCAAGGTTGAGGCATTGAACTCACAAATTGATGCTATCGACCGTGAATTAAATGCTCATTCCTATCAGCATTTAATGGATGAGCATCAGAACTATTCGACTAAGCTCTTTCGGCATAAATTATATGAAAAGTATCATAACCGTCAACAATTAACGTGTGATGAGAAAACATATATGGACAGGAAGCATTTTGGTTCTTTTATAGAGCATTATCCGATTGTGTTAAGCACCACTCATTCCTTGCGTAATAGCATCCCGGCTAATTATTTATTTGACTATTGTATTATTGACGAGTCCTCCCAGGTTGACTTGTTGACGGGAGCTTTAGCCTTATCCAGCTGCAGACGGGCGATTATTGTTGGAGATACTAAGCAATTGCCACAAATCGTGGATTCAGAGATCAAGGAATTAGTGCAACGAGAACTTTTTGATGGGGTAAATGAAGCGTATAATTATTTTCAGCATAATATCCTTTCTTCGCTACTCTCTTTATATGGCGATTCTATTCCAAAAGTGATGCTAAGGGAACATTATCGCTGCCATCCACAAATCATTGAGTTTTGTAATAAAAAGTATTATAACGGGGAATTGATTGTCTTCACACATGCGAATGAAACGGATAATCCCCTTTTAATTTATGGAACGGTCGAGGGTAATCATATGAGAGATGGAAGGAAGGGAAAGTTTAATCAGAGGGAATTGGATATAATTGAGAAGGAAATCCTCAAAGGTATGGTGGCTGAGGCTTCAGTCGGCCATACTGAAGTTGGAGTGGTTACGCCCTATCGGCACCAGGCCGATAAAGCCTCTAAGAAATTTGATGTGATGGTTGAGAGCGACACTATCCATAAGTATCAAGGTCGTGAAAAATCAACTATGATTATGTCTACGGTTCTAGATCAGACCCGATCGGGAAAAATGGGAATGAAATTTGTGAATGATCCTTGTAAGATCAATGTGGCTGTATCGCGTGCTCAGAACCAATTTATTCTGGTGACAGATCGAAGAGCATTCAGAAAATACGGGAATGAAATCAGCGATTTAATGAGATATATGGAATATAGTACGCTAGATCCCAATGTGGTGGAAAGCGAGATTATCTCAATCTTTGACTTACTGTATCGAGATTACTCGAACAAACTTAGGGATTTTCGAGAGAAAGTCGGGCAATATCAAAGCTCGCGACATAAAAGTGAGAACATTATGCATGCTTTGTTAGATACGATTTTAAAAGATTCCCGCTATAAAGATTTCCGGCTGGCTAATCAGGTGTTGCTTATGAATTTATTTCCTAATCTTAACATATTAGAAGAAGAGGAACGGCGGTTCGTGCTATACCGAGCATCGGTTGATTTTGTTATTTACTATAAGTTTGATAACTCTCCGGTCCTTGCTATCGAAGTGGATGGTTTTGCTTTTCATGAAAATAATCCGAAGCAACTAGAACGAGATAAAAAGAAAGAAAAGATTTTCGAAAAATATGGCGTTGCCTTGCATCGTTTTCCAACAACAGGAAGTGAAGAGGAGGCTAAGCTCAAAGCACTGCTGGATAAACATATATTATTGAAGATGGAGTCAATTTAATCGTTTTAGCAACTTCTACAAACATCACCAATTCACCTTGTGGTCGCGAATTGTAGCTTCGGAAAGCCACGGTGCACCTCCACCATAATGAACACCATCCTCATGAGGATGGTGTTTTTGCTTGTCAAGCATGAATCGTAAGGCAGTGACCTTCAATAATCGAAGCGATCTCTTGAAAATTAAACTGATGATTGACCATATCTACCGTAAAATCTTCAGCTTTTTTTGTATTCATTTTAAAATGAAGGCCATTATAATGGAGGAATATTACCAGTGCTGTGAAAGCAGTTCGTTTATTTGCATTGTGAAAGGGGTGGTTTTGACCAAGTGATTCAAACAAAGCCGCCGCTTTCTCAAAGATAGTTGGATAAGCGTCTTTGCCAAATACAGAAGTTAGAGGTCGATGGACAGATGATTCAAGTAATCCCAGTTCTTTAACTCCTATTTGTTCACCGGGACTGTAGCGTTGTATCATAGCCACATTAATAGCTATTACTTCTTGGAAGTTAAAAAACGATTCGAGGTCATCTGTCCTTAAGTCCTTTCAGTGTTTGATCATATTCCTCAATGACATCTGTCAAGGTACTCATGAAATCTGAGCTAACCCCTTCTGGCAATGAAACCTTTGTTGATTTTTTAATGATAATTTCTCCCGATTCAGGGTTAACAGCTATGTTGACAATATCGCCTTGATCCAATCCTATTTGTTTTAAAGCGTCAGTCATGGTGATACCTAAGCTGTTACCAAATTTGGTTACTTTTCGTTCCATGTCATTCATCCTATCCATGGAAATTCTCTCCTTATCATCTTATTCAATTGTTATAACAATTATATAGTTGGAATTCAAGCTTACTTGTACGTATAAATGTATGATAAACTATATCCATCAAATTCAGGAGGCATTATTATGAAGTGCTATAAATATAACAGGGTACAATTAACAGAGGGAAGCGTATCAATGACCCTATAAACTACGTCTGCCCTCGCTATTGGAGGGTAAAATGTGAATAAGTCTTATTCACGTTTAACTGTACGATATAACCATAATCAAGTTTTAGTTTGGCTTTGTGTTTTATCTTTTTTCAGTGTACTAAATGAAATGGTTTTGAATGTTTCATTACCCGATATTGCCGATTATTTTGGTAAACCGCCAGCGATTGCAAATTGGGTGAATACTGCTTTTATGTTGACCTTTTCTGTTGGGACAGCGGTATATGGAAAGCTATCGGATCAGCTGGGTCTGAAAAAGCTGCTTCTTTTTGGAATTATCATGAACTGCTTCGGATCGATAATTGGGTTTGCTGGACACTCTTTCTTTCCTATTCTGATTACAGCCCGTTTAATTCAAGGAATCGGTGCAGCAGCATTTCCTGCACTTGTGATGGTTGTCGTCGCACGCTATATTCCAAAGGAAAATAGAGGTAGAGCATTTGGCCTTATCGGTTCTATAGTAGCGATGGGAGAAGGTGTTGGGCCAGCTATTGGCGGGTTCATTGCTCACTACATCAATTGGTCATACTTGCTGCTTATTCCAACCGTGA
The DNA here is from genome assembly GCF_018403185.1 of Paenibacillus montaniterrae. GTDB lineage: Bacteria > Bacillota > Bacilli > Paenibacillales > Paenibacillaceae > Pristimantibacillus > Pristimantibacillus montaniterrae. Next base: position 262,188 of record NZ_BOSE01000006.1, on the reverse strand, counting down.
CGATGATTACGGTTCCATTTCTAATAAAACTGCTGGAAAAGGAAGAAAGAGTTGAAGGCCGTTTTGATATTGCAGGGATGGTATTGATGTCAGCAGGCATCGTATGTTTTATGATGTTCACAACATCCTATAAGGTTTTCTTGTTAATTATTAGTGTTGTATTGCTTTTATTATTTATAAGGCATATTAGAAAAGCAGCAGATCCTTTTGTTGATCCTGCACTGGGGAAAAATGCATCATTTATGATCGGAGTCCTTTGTGGAGGGCTTATCTTCGGTACTGTAGCGGGCTTTATTTCGATGGTTCCTTATATGATGAAGGATGTTCACCATTTAAGTACTGCAGCAATTGGCAGCGGAATACTTTTTCCTGGAACCATTAGTGTCATTATTTTCGGCTATATTGGGGGATTGCTTGTTGATCGGAAAGGTTCCTTGTATGTGCTAACTATAGGGGCTGCCTTTCTTTCGATCAGCTTTTTAATCGCTGCATGTTTTATAGAAGCAACACCATGGCTTATGACAACGATCTTGGTTTTTGTTTTTGGAGGGCTTTCCTTTACCAAAACCGTTATATCTACAATTGTATCGAGCAGCTTGAAGCAAAAGGAAGCTGGCGCTGGAATGAGTTTGCTTAATTTCACAAGCTTTTTAGCAGAGGGAATGGGAATTGCCATTGTAGGCGGTTTGCTATCTATTAGCTTGCTGGATCGGAAGCTGCTACCAATCAATTTTGATGGTTCTACTTATTTGTACAGTAATATGCTTGTGCTTTTTGCAGCAATCGTCGTCATGAGTTGGTTAGTTATTTTGAATGTGTATAAACGTTCTCAAAAAAATGGTTAATAGCATTAAAGAAGCTGAGATATAAGCCTCTGTGCAAGGTAAAAGTGAAGGTTTAAAGAATCTGGATAACGTTAAATGATCCGTTTGCAGGCGAAGGACATTCTAACGAATATGCATAACCTTAAGTACGGAAATCTCCCTTAAATACGGGGAAAACCGACTAATAAGACGTTGTATATTCCTTAGCATGAGCAAGGCTTCATTGGTCACACATAACGTTATCCAGCTTCCTTAGCGACTAGCCAGCATCCCTTGTCTGCCTTTCAGCCCTTTACTTTTCAGACAGCCCCTTTTTTACCAAATGAATCGAAATCCCACATCTCCAACCCTCACATTCCCACCACTTGAACCTCAAGCAAGAAAGTAGTATCATGTAAAACAAAGAAAACAAAATTATTTATTTGTTTTCCTCGCATATTTCGCATTCTTTTTACACTTTTCATTTATCGTTGCTTTTGCACTGCTGTGCATACTTCGCACTGGAGGTTACTATGGGGAAATCATTGAAAGTGTCTATGCTGATTACGGATGTTGGGTTTTTAGCTTATTGGTTCATTGTATTAATGGGGCTGCTGCCGAGTGAGTTTCTGTATAAGGATTACGATAATCCGATTATGGTGGCATGGAATCTTTCGTTTATTCCATTGGATTTGATGGTTTCGCTTACCGGGTTATTAAGTATTGCTCTTTTTCGAAGAAAGAGTAGAGCTTGGCTGCCGCTTTGCATCGTCTCCTTAAGCTTGACGTTTTGTGCAGGGCTGCAGGCTATTTCCTTTTGGGCGATAAGGGGAGATTTTGATATTTGGTGGTGGCTTCCCAATTCGTTCTTGATCGTCTATCCGCTTATTTTCTTGCCGAAGTTGATTAGATCAGCCTAATCTAAGCGAAAAAGGAGGAGCTAACTAATAATGAAACAACGTGTCATTGAGGCCGCAAAGGAAGAGATTATTGAAAACGGTCTAAGGTTTACGATGAGAGATTTAGCGGCGCGATTAGGAGTCAGCTCGAAAACGATTTACCAAAGCTTTGAGTCCAAGGAGCAAATCATTGATGCAATCGTTACAAATTCCATTCTCGAGATGCAAGCCGCAGAGGCTTCTATTATGGAGGATGTAAGTCTAACGCTGCTTGAGAAGCTGAAAAAGACACTTGTTAATGTACCGGAATGGTTTATTCTGTCCGATATTCGTCTCCTGAAGGAGTTCAAACAGAAATATCCGAAGCAATGGGCAGAAATTGATAAGCATGTGACGCTCGGCTGGGGTCAAGTGCAGCTATTGGTCGAGCAAGGAGTTAAGGAAGGCATATTGCGACCCTTCAATATGGATTTATTTATTCAAATGTATATCGGCAGCTTGTATCAGCTAATGGAGGAGCGGCGTGATCGCAGAGCAGCACAAGCTCCACTGGAACAACTTTTGGAGCAAATGGTCGAGCTTTTGCTTCATGGAATAGCGCTTGACTGACGGTTGTAGATTTTTGCTGTTTCTGCCAAAATGAAAATGAAATGATGCATATAGTCCGGGCCTGCGAAGCAGCTCTGAACTCATTATTTCATGCGACGCAATTCCATGTAAAGCGAGGCAATTCTGATGAAGTCTATGCCATTGTACAAACAAATTCAAGAGGATATCCGTTATATGATCCGCTCGGGTAAATTGCGGGCAGGGGATCGCGTGCCGTCGGAGACGGAGCTGATGGAGCATTATCATGTAAGCAAGATTACGACTAAAAATGCGATAAATGGATTGGTTGAAGAAGGCGTGCTCGTCAGACATCGCGGCAAAGGGACGTTTGTAAAGCATATTGATGATGACAATGAATCGATGAGCCGCTATAAGGGGCTGATCGGGCTTATTCTGCCGTGCATGAAAACAAAGGTCGATCAACATATTATTAACGCCGTTGAGCAATATGTGCGGGAGAATGGTTATCATCTACTCATTAAAATTACGCAGGAATCAGCACTGGAGGAAAGCAGAGCAATCGAGGATTTGATGCATTTGCGGGTGAAGGGACTTATTATTTTCCCGATCGAGCAGGAGATGTACAACAACGATATTTTAAGGCTGTCGCTGGATCGCTTCCCGCTTGTGCTGATTGATCGCTACATGAAGGAAATTGAAACGTATAGCGCCAGTGCCAACAATTTGGACGGCGCTTATCAGGCGGTCAATTATTTGCTTCGCAAAGGGCATGAGCATATCGCCTTCGTAACGGTTAATGTTACGAATTCAGCGACAACCGATCGTGCGCAAGGGTTTGAGAAAGCATTTTTGGAGCGAAATCTATCAATCAATAAAAATTTGTGGTGCATGCTCAGCATTGCCGATATTGCATCAGGCAACGGGGTATTTATGATTCAGGAGTTTCTGAAGGAGCATCCGCAGATTACAGCTGTTTTTACGGTCAATGCTGAGCTGACGCATTATGCGCATCGAGCGATTCAACTGCTGGGGCAATCCTCTGGACGAAGTCTGGAGCTGGTTAGCTTCGATCAGTCGGAGCTGCCCGATGTCAGCTATGTGAAGCAAAATGTGGAGGAGATGTGCAAGGTGACGGTTGACATGCTGCTGGAGCAAATTCAGGGAACGTACAATCCGCGAAGAGTTGCTGTGCCCGTTACACTTTTTCATAAAAATATACTTAATAAGATATAAAAATCGAATATGGATGATGATACGATGTTAACGTAAATTGCAAGCGATTACATGATCGTATGAGAGGATGAGTATGATGTTCAAAAAATTTAAAGTACTGCTCGTGCTAATGATTGTATGTCTCGCGCTTCCCTCTTCGTTAGCTTACGCTTATCAGAATCCAAAAACGCTTAGCAACGAATGGCCAACCTATGGCTCAGGCGATCCTTATGTGCTGAAATTTAAGGGCGTTTACTATTTGTATGTCAGCACTAAGGATTCGGAAACAGGCATTAAAGCATGGAGCTCCACTGATTTGGTGAACTGGACCTATGTCGGCTTGGTAGCAACTGATCCGTTGACGAAAGGAGCTTATGCGCCTGAAGTAATTTACTGGAATGGTTACTTTTACATGTACACGTCTCCGGGAGGAGGCGGTCATTACGTGCTGAGAAGTGAAAGTCCAACCGGGCCATTTACGATTCAGACCCCGAATAAAGGCTTGACGATTGATGGACATGTGTTTATAGATGATGATGGACAATGGTATTTTTATCGCGCAGAGCATGGACAAATTATTGCGCATCGGATGAGTGATCCATATACGTTCGGCCCTGGCGTGAATACTGGCGCGTCGATAAATGGAGGCTGGACGGAAGGGGCGACCGTCATTAAGCGCAATGGCAAATACTTTATGACCTACACCGGCAATCACGTGCATAGTCCCGCATACCGCGTCGATTATGCAGTTAGCAACAATCCGCTCACAGGCTTTGTTCCTGCGACCAATCAGAATCCGGTTCTTATTTCTACAGAAGGGCCGACCATTGGGCTAGGCCATAACAGCTTAGTGACGGGACCGGATTTGGACTCGCTATATATGTTCTATCATGACTGGAGAGGGTACACGCCAGAAGGCTGGCCAATCCGCAGCACGAATATGGATAGAGTGGTCTGGAACGGAGATAAGATGATTGTATTAGGTCCAACTGCAACCTTTCAGCCTGATCCTGCACAGCCCGATTTCCAGGATAGATTTAATCGAACAACAATTGGTTCAAGCTGGAGCAATGTGAACGGCGGCAATTGGGGCATCTACAATCAGGAATTAATGTGGCAAAATTCAATGGGCGCTACGACATGGTACAAGCAAGTAACCAATGCGTCGACGGCCACCAACTATACAGCTGAGTTCCATACAAAGCAAATGGCGAGAGGAACGAGCGCCTCGCCAAAGTATGGCGTCACGTTTTCCTATATTGATGAAAACAATTATGGAGTAGCGCTCTTAAGCTCGAAATATAATCGGGTTGAGACGAATTTTGTTGTCAATGGCGTGTCTCAAGGCTGGGTGAATGCTGATTTGCCTGCTGGCTTCGATTACAGCAAATGGCATAATATTCGGGTAGAGAAAGCCGGCACGGAATTCAAAATCTATGTTGATCATATGCTGAAGGTGACGAGAAGCGCCAATTTGGCTGGTGGCAAAGTCGGCTATTTGACCGAGGACACCCACGCCGATTTTGCTTATGTCGCATTCAGCAATAAGGTTGGTGGCAGCAGTGCCTGGGATGCCTACAAGCCTGTTCCGGGAAAAATTGAAGCTGTTCATTATATGAGCGGTGGGGAAGGCGTCGCTTACCATGATACTACGCCGGAAAACATCGGTGGGCAGTACCGCAAGGATGGCGTCGACATTCGCGTCAATCCGGAAGGCGGCTATAACGTTGGCTGGAATCAGTCCGGCGAATGGTTGAAGTATCGTGTCAATGTTGCTTCGACTGGAGCTTACGATGTGACCTTCCGTATGGCAACGACGATGAATGGTGTGCAAATTAGGCTATGGGATGGTACAACTGATCTGACAGGCATCGTATCGGTTCCAAATACGGGCGGCTGGGATGCTTGGAGATCGATTACGGTGCACAATGTTCCGCTGACGCAAGGGCCAAGGGAGCTGAGAGTGGAATTCGTGACAGGAGAAGCCGACTTTGCCTCGATGGAATTCCATCATCACGTAGCTGTGCCTCATCTGACGGACAACTTTAATGATAATAACAGCGATGGCTGGAAGCGTTGGGAAGGGAACTGGTCCGTTAGCAACGGACAATATCATTCTGCAGGCGGAACATTTGCCAAGACGACGTTCGGCAATGACAATTGGGCGAACTATACGGTTGAAGCCGACATTAAAATGAATGAAGCCGGCGGCGATGCAGGTCTGATTATACGCGGCAAAAATCCGGCAAACGGATTGGAGCGCGGACAGGGCAATGCTGACTTTATGCAAGGCTACTACGCTTATATCAAGACCGATGGCGTTTACCTCGGCAAGCAAAACTATAGCTGGAGCAATTTGACGGGGGTTGCTACGCCACTGGCAATCAATACATGGCATAGGATGAAGGTAACCGTCAACGGAACGAACATCAAGGTATACGTGGGAGATATGAATGTGCCGAAAATTGATTATAACGACTATTCGCCAACAGCGTTTACGCATGGCAAGGTTGGCCTTAGAACGGCGCATAAGAGCACATCCTTCGATAATTTCACCCTGTATCCATAATCCAGAGCTTGCTGTGAAATAAGACAAAGAAGGGTCCTGTCCAATAGACGGGTCCTTCTTTGTTGTTGCGGGATGATAGAAGGTTCGTATATTGTTAAGTAGAACTTGCACCTGTGGAGATGATGATATGATAGAGACACTAAGAAAGGTCTCAATGCCATTTAGATCAAGCATTACATACAAATGGATGCTGCTGCTTATTACAATAACGACCGTTCCTCTATTGCTGCTAGGCACTGTCTCCTATTCGATTACGAAGGATGCGATCGACAAGAAGGTTGCAGATGCATCCAAGCAATTGATTAGACAGACGGTGGACAATATCGACATCAGCTTCTCCGGCTATAAGGATATCGTAATGCAGTTGATTACAAGCCCGGAAATTATGCCGCTGCTGCAAAAAATTAGGCATCAAGATGAAAGCGTTGTCGAAAACCTCTCGCTTACGTCCAAGCTTGCCTATTATACGGCCGTTTCTCCAGAATTCAAATCCGTATCCTTTATGACGGAATCGATGTACATCAAAGGCATTTTTCGCTGGGATGATCAAGAGGATTACAAGAACGACTTCTACCATCAGACGATAGCTGCCGGCAACGATTTTGTATGGTTTCCCACTCGTTTAGGCTTATATTCAGATACAGCGGACAGCCATAACGAGATGGTTTTTTCTGTATCGAAGCAGGTGTTTAATATTCATGATGGTCGTCAGCTTGATATGGCCGTTGTGCTGGATATACGGGAAGAAATACTAAGTGATATTTTGAAAAAGAATGCTGGAAGCGAGCTAGGCACCGAAAGCTTTCTAATTGATGAGAAGGGAAGCATTATTTCCCATGCTGACAAATCAATGCTGCTAACCTCGGTTGAACAATGGTTTGAAGAGAACGGAAGTGCAGCGCTATATAACGAAGACGCAGAGGACAGCTTCGTTGCCCGCTATAAAGGCAAGGAAGTTATGGTCAATTATTTAAAGCTGCAAACAAATGATTGGAGAGTGGTGCATGTTATCGAACGCTCCAGCTTGTATAAGGATTCAGATCGAGTCATTCAGGTGATCGTGATCATTATGCTAGCGGGCATTGTCTTTTCAATTATTACTGCCTATGCGATGGCCAGCTCGGTCTCCAGTCCTTTGAAAAAAATGGTGAGAGCGATGAATCAGGTTCATATCGGCAATCTGTCGGCCAGAATTAAGCAGGATCCAAAGCGACTGGATGAAATCGGTCGGCTGCAGCATCACTTCAACGATATGGTTGCAAAAATCGAGGAGCTGCTGGACGTCGTGTACCAGGAGCAAAACAATAAAAGAATAGCGGAGGTCAAAGCGCTGGAAGCGCAAATTAATCCGCATTTTCTATACAATACGCTGGATGCGATCAAGTGGACAGCACTGTTTCAGAAGGCGAATAATGCGGCTGAGATGGCGAGATTGTTATCGAGATTGCTGCATATTAGCATCGGCAAAGGAAGCGACACAGTTCTCGTACAGGAGGAAATCGAGCATGTGGAATGTTATTTAGGCATTCAAAACTTGCGAGCGGCTGGCAAATTTGACGTGCAGTTTGATATCGCCGATGAGGTGAAAATGTACAGAACGCCGAAGGTTATTTTGCAGCCAATCGTGGAAAATGCGATTTTGCACGGCTTTGCCGATCAGACGGAAGGCGGAGTTATTTCGATTCGCTGCCGAGAGGAAGGAAAACGTCTCTTGTTCGAGATCGTAGATAACGGACATGGATTTGAGCAGGCCGTATATAGCCCTGAGCAAGCTTCCTTTGACGAGTCGGCGAAGGGCGCTTCATTTCTCGGAGTGGGACTTTCCAACGTATCGGAACGAATTAAGCTAATTTGCGGGCAAGAGTATGGCTTGGCGATTACGAGCAGACCGGGCGAGGGAACCGCTGTTACGATAACGCTTCCCATTATGAAGGGGGAGAACAGTGATGTATAACGTGTTAATTGTCGATGATGAGCATTTGGTGCGATACGGCATCAAGGCGATGATTGATTGGGAGAGCATAGGCTTCAACGTTGTGGGCGAAGCTGGCAATGGAAAGGACGGCTTGCTCGCATTCGAGGAGCTGAAGCCGGATGTAGTCATATCCGATATTAAGATGCCGATAATGGACGGAATGGAATTTATCGCTGAGGTCAGGTCGCTGGACAGACAGGTAAAGCTTATTTTGCTTACATGTCTCGAGGATTTCGACTATGCGCAAAAGGCAATGCGCCTTGGGACGACTGATTATTTAATCAAATCGGACATGATGCCGAAGGATCTCGAGGAGGTCATGCTGAAGCTCAAGTCCACGCTGGACGAAGAAAGAGAGAGAAGCGGCCATACGCCGCATGCGCAGGCGAGCGATGCGACTGTCGAGATGATTGCACCAGAGACGCTGCTGCTAGGTCTTGTGCAAGGCACAATGTCTTCAGCCTCTATGACGGAGGAGAAGCTGCACGCGTCAGGTTTGTCGCAGCTGGAGGGTAAGCTGCTGCTGCTTCATATTAAAGTGGATTATCTGGAGCAGCTGAGCAAACGTTTGGCGGAGGGCGATATGCTGTTGCTGCATGCGCAAGGTGCAGAGGCTGTATATGAAGCTTGCTCTGCTGAAGGGTACGTTAGCGAGCAATTCTCGGGCAGCATTGGCGAATGGAATATGCTGCTGAAGGATGTGGAAGACGATGCGGCAATAAGGCTTGGTTATCACATCGTCAACCAGTTTTCCAAGGTCTGGAACGTTTCGGTCACAGTATCGGTGAGTGATCAATTTTCCTCGCTTTCGCAGCTGCGCAATGCTTATGCGCAAGCTGAGGAGCGCTATAAGCTTAAGCTGTTTTTAGGCTGCGGAAGCGTGATTTCCTCTACGCCTGGGCCGCAATCAGATGCAGGAAGCAGCCCGACTCTAATTACGAGCAAGAGGCTTAACGAATATTTGTACTCCTTGGATAAAGAAGCGATGAAGGAGTATGTAACAGGAATACTCGATGATACGGAAGCAAGCATGGATTATGATCGAGCGCAGCTCATTGCGATTGAGCTGCTGCTGAATTTGACAGCGATGTATTCGGAGCTGACCAATGATCATGAATGGCTGTATGAGCGCAAGAAAGAGCTGTACGATCAAATTAAAGAGCTTGAAACCTTAGCGGATATGAAGCTTTGGTTTATCGAGGTATACGAGGAATTGATCGGCAAGCTGCGCAGCGGCTATGCTAGCGATCAAGGCGCAGTCCCTAAAGTGATTGCCTATATCGAGCAGCATTATACGCAAGAGCTGTCGCTGCAAATTCTTAGCCAGCATGTGCATTTAAGCAAAAATTATTTGGCTAATCTGTTCAAGAAGGAAACAGGCGAAGGGGTTATTGACTATATTAACAAGGTTCGTTTAGAGAGAGCAAAGGCGCTGCTGCGCAGCACGGAGATGAAAAGCAGCGAAATTTGCGTAATGGTTGGCGTTCAAGACTCCAAATATTTTTCCAAGCTGTTTAAGAAGATGGAAGGGATGACGCCGAGCGAGTATAGGGAGATGAACAGGCTTTATGCTAGGTCGATCATTAATTAAGCGGACTATTGCGAACTGCATTATGCGCGATCTGTAAATATGACACCGCTATTGTTCAATATTGCACCGCACGAATCAGTAAAAGCTTCGTGCGGTTTTTTAAAGTGGGATTTTACGAAGGATTAGGAGGTTATGTGCGTTTTCGCAAGGCTGAGCAAGGGCTAAGATGATATCAGGAACGAAATGTAGACGCTTACAGCTTTGGGGGAGCGGATGCATAAAGCTCCGAAATTAATAGGGCGTGTCTGAGAACTCCGAGGACAGCCAATTTTGCCGAATTTTCGTTCCATGCAAGGCGCGATTGTGAAGGCGTACCGGGCGTACGTCAAGCAAGCGGAACGAAGCAGGGGGCGAAAAGGCGGTGAAAGGGGCCACTGAGCGGGTTTTCAGACACGCCCTAAGAAAAGGGGAAAATAAAAGAATGGTAGCAAACAAAAGCTGGACTTCAACATTATTAGCAGCACTTGCAGTTATTTTAGTGCTTGCGGGCTGCTCAAGCAACGGAAATCAACCGGCAAACACAAGCAACTCCTCTCAGACAAATCATTCAAATAGTGGAGCCGAGGAGACTGCATCAAACGAGCCAGTCGAAATTACGTTCTGGAATCTGTTCGGCGGAGGCGAAGGTGATTTCGTCGATCAGATCGTTAATGGATTTAACGAATCTCAGAAGGAAGTAATCGTCAAGACGCTTAGACTGGAGTCCAATGAGTATTATGCCAAGCTTGGCACAGCGCTTGCTTCAGGCAAAGGACCGGACGTAGCAGTAGCTCATGCTGATAGATTAGCACCGTTCGTCAAAGCGGATCAGCTTAGCCCGCTGGATGAAATTGCGGCACAGGCGCAGTTCGACTTTAACGAGATTACAGATGCAAACGTAGAAAGCGTCAGCTATGAAGGCAAGCCATACGCTGTTCCGCTCGATACACATTTCCATATGTTCTATTACAACAAGGATATTTTAAGTCAGGCAGGCTTGCTGAACGAGGACGGCACGCCGAAATTCGGAGAGATTTCTCCAGAGGGCTTTAAGCAGTTCCTGACAGAAATTAAAAACAAAGTACCGGGTGTGACGCCATTTGGAGTCAATACGCCATACTTCCATGAGCCATTTTACAATTTGTACTATCAGGCTGGTGGAAATATTTTAACAGACGATCTGTCGCAAGCGGCTCTCAACAACGATAATGCGAAAAATGTACTGAACTTCTACCTTGATCTTTACGACCAAGGACTGAGCGACATTAATGACAAGACGCCTTGGGATTCGTTCCATAACGGAAAATCAGCAACCTGGTTCGGCGGAGTTTGGGAAGCGGGCTGGCATCTTGGCGAGGAAGGACTAAATGTAGGAATTGCCTCAATCCCGCCATTCTTCGGCAGCGATGCTCATTGGTCCGGCTCTCACACGCTTGTTATTCCAAACTATGTATCAGATGAGAAAAAGGTAGCCTCCATGAAATTTATGAAATACTTTACGATGGAAGGCGGAAAAATTTGGGCAAATGCTGGTCATGTACCAGCTGGTAAAGCTGTTGTAGCCAGCGAAGAGTATTTGAATCTGCCTTATCGTGCAGAGTTCATCGCGTCTCAGCAAACTGTAAAATATGCACCAAAAACAGATCAGTATAATGCGATTGACACTGTTGTGAAAGAAGCGCTTCAAGCGATTATTTTTAAGACTGTTTCAGTTGAAGAAGGACTAAGCAATATGGAAAAAGAGATTAACGAAATTATTCAAAACTAGGGCGTAGGTGGAACTGCATGGCAGCATGCGGTTCCGTTCCTTCACCTATATGCAAGCAGGCTGGCAAGCCAGCTTTTTAAGGAGGATGAATGTGAGAGCGCAGCATAGTGCCGGTGCCCGGTGGAAGAAACTACTTAAGCTTGAATTTTCAGCGATCGCTTTTTTGTCTCCTTTTCTAATTCCGCTCATTGTATTTTATATATGGCCGCTTTTGCGTGGCGTGTGGATCAGCTTTCATACCTGGGGCATTCTCGGCATGCAAAAATATGTTGGCCTCGACAATTACACGAAGCTGTTGACGAATGGCGATTTCTTCAAATATTTATGGAACAGCCTTTACTTTGTACTGCTTGTTGTTCCAATTATTATTTTACTAGGTTTAATATTAGCACTATTAATTCAAAGGAAAATCCCGTTTCAGACGACGTTCAGATCGATCTACTTTCTTCCTTATGTGCTGTCCGTCTCTGTTATTAGCTTTATATGGTTAAGAATGTTTGATTCAAAGCATGGACTTGTAAATGTCATCCTTGAGTCACTCGGCATCCCGCCGATCAATTGGCTGACAGATCCCGGTGCTGCCTGGTGGTCGATCGTTATCGCTACCGTGTGGTGGACGGTAGGATTTGTTATGGTTTTGTTTCTGGCAGGACTTCAGGAAATATCGCCTGAGCTTTATGAGGCGGCAGATATTGACGGAGCATCAACGTTCCACAAGTTTCGTTATATAACGCTGCCAGGCTTATCCTCTGTGATGAAGGTGCAAATATTTTTCCAGATCATTGCGGGACTGAAGTTGTTTGGTCAAGTGCAGATTATGACGAACGGCGGCCCGGGAGACGTAACGAATACTATTGTCCGCTACATCTACGTGACCGGCTTCAAGAAGGATATGTTTGGCCTTGCGGCGGCGCAGTCTACGCTATTCTGTCTCTTTATGCTGTTAATAGCTGCAATCCAATTCATGCTTCTGAACAGGAAAGAATCGTAATGGAGGGGAAAACAGGTGGCTAAAGTTGCAATCTACAGTTTAACCGTCCTATTGGCCGTCATATTTGTTATACCTCTCGTTTGGATGTTTGTCGTTTCATTCAAGCCTGAAGGTGTATCCGCAATTACGATCAATGAATGGGTAGACTTCTCGGATTTGACGCTGCAAAACTACAAAAAGGTGCTTACGGAGTCGCAAATATTGCGCTGGACTTACAATAGCTTGATTATTGGCGCGATAACGACCATTATTACAGTTCTGATCAGCTCGCTTGCAGCGTTCGCATTTTCACGGAAAACGTTTAAGACGAAAGGGTTTTGGTTCATTCTATGCGCTTCAGGCTTGCTCATTCCGACGGAAGCGATGCTGATTCCGTTATATGAAACTGTGCTAAGCATGAATTTGCTCGATAGCAACTGGGGAATTATTTTGCCTAGCTTGACCAATCCACTCGGGCTTATATTAATTATGCAATTTATGAATGGACTGCCGAAGGATTATATGGAGGCGGCCCAACTAGATGGCTGCAAGGATCTTCGACTATGGTGGTCGATTTATATGCCGCTTACGCGCTCGGCGATGATCTCAATCGGGATCTTTTATTTCATAATGTCCTGGAACAATTTCATCTGGCCATACATCGTCATTAATACGGAAGAAAATATGGTGCTGGCTACGGGTCTGCCGACCTTTTTAGCAAACAATGTGCTGCATGTAAACACGATTATGACCGCAAGCGCGATCGCGGCGATCCCGACGATGATTGTTTATATTTTGCTGCAAAAGCATATTGTTCAAGGAGTGTCGATGACGGGAGTTAAAGGCTAACCACCATTTGCTTAAGGGATGAGACTGGAAGGCTGGTGCGTCTTCGGACATTATGATTCAGAGAACAGGAGATAGGACATGACAACTAAAATGTATATAAAGGATTATCCCAGACCACAATTTGTGCGAAGTGAATGGACAAATTTGAATGGGCAATGGAGCTTTGGCTTCGATGATGATAACGAAGGAGAACAGGCAAAGTGGGCGGAGCAGTTTGGCGGAACGCAAACGATTACGGTTCCGTTCACCTATGAAACGCAAGCGAGTGGCATAGGGGAAACGAAGCATCACCCTTATGTCTGGTATGAGCGTCTAATCGAGATTCCGGCATCGGCAGCAGGCAAGCGGGCCATTTTGCATTTCCAGGCTGTTGACTACGTGGCAAAGGTTTGGGTAAACGGCCAGTATGTCGGACGGCATCAAGGCGGGTACACGGCGTTTTCATTTGATATTACGCCTTATATTGTGTATGGGGAAAGCAATCGTGTGACGGTGAAGGCGGAGGATAGCATGAATGCGGCTCAGCCGCGCGGCAAGCAGCGCTGGGAGAAGGACAGCTTTGAGTGTTTTTACGTCCAGACGACCGGAATATGGCAAAGCGTATGGCTGGAGTATGTGAATGCGACCTATATTAAAGAGGTTAAGATGACGCCTGATCTTGATACAAGGTCGGTGTCGCTGGAGTATCATGTGGCGGGAGATTTTGCTGACGAAGAAGTAAGGCTGGAGACCGTAATTAGCTTGAAGGGCAAGCAAGTGAAACGGGTGGTGCATGTTGTCGATCGGGAATGGCTCCGCTTCGATATCGATTTGCTGCATGAAGTGAACGGGCCCTGGAAGATGTGCTATTGGTCGCCCGACAGCCCGAATTTGTATGATATTGAATTTACGCTGTATCGAGGGGAAGAAAAGCTGGACCATGTCTACTCCTATTTCGGAATGCGGAAAATTTCTACACGAAATGGGCAGGTGCTGCTGAATAATGAGCCGATCTATCAGCGTTTGCTGCTCGATCAGGGCTATTGGCAGGAAAGTCATTTAACGCCGCCGTCTGAAGAAGCCATCATTCGCGATATTGATTTGATTCTCGAGATGGGCTATAACGGTGTGCGCAAGCATATGAAGCTGGAGGATCCGAGATTTCTTTACTGGTGCGATGTTAAAGGAGTGCTCGTATGGTCTGAGATGGCCGCCACCTTCGAATTTAATGATGATGCGATTCAGAGCTTTACAAGCGAGTGGATGGATGTCGTTCGCCAATATTACAACCACCCTTGTATAGTGACTTGGGTTCCCTTCAATGAATCGTGGGGGATTATGAATGTTGCCAAGGATCGGAAGCAGCAGGCGTTTACGGAGTCAATCTATCACTTGACTAAAGCCTTTGACGCTACGCGGCTCGTAGTCTCGAATGATGGCTGGGAGCATACGGTGTCGGATATATTAACGCTTCACGATTATGTGGAGAGCGGTGATGAATTCCGTAAGCGGTACGCGGACAAATACAGCATTGTCCATAACGAGATTGCATTTAATAAGAAGAGATACGCATATGCGGATGGCTACCGGTATAATGGGCAGCCGATCATTATCAGCGAATTTGGTGGAGTTGCCTTAAAGAATGAAGCGGGATGGGGCTATGGCCATCAAGAGACATCGGAGGAGTCATTTATTAAGCGAATCCAGGATCTCCACCGTGCAATAAAGGAGACCGACTATATTGCAGGCTATTGCTACACGCAAATTACCGATGTACAGCAGGAAGTGAATGGGCTGCTGACTGAGGATCGCAAGCTGAAAATTCCGCTGGACGTTGTGAAGGAGCTTAATAAGCTTTAAAATACCAAATACTGGACTAAAGTCGGGGGACAGTGACTTTAGTGTTGCGATAAGCTAGGGAAAATACGGTTGCCATAGTGATGGTTTATAATCCACCAGGCATCCCCGGTATTGGAGGTTTTAAAATGAGTGTTGGTGTTAAAACCGTAGTAATGATCAAGCATCAGGATCGAGAAATTTATGGAGTTTCCTATATGCCTGAAAATGTAGAAAAATGCCCGATTGTTATTTTCAGCCATGGCTATAATGGAACGAATGCGGATTTTGTTATGAATAGCGAATATTTGGTTTCCAAGGGTGTGGGCGCATACTGCTTTGACTTTTGCGGTGGATCGGTCCGTTCAAAGAGCGGCCTTCAGACAACGGAGATGACGCTATTTACAGAGAAAGAAGATTTGTGCGCGGTTGTTGACGAGATTAAGAAGTGGGACAACGTAGATCGCGACAATATTTTTCTGTTTGGCGGCAGTCAGGGCGGCTTGGTATCAGCATTAGCTGCCGATGAACGAATAGACGATATAAAAGGATTGCTGCTGCTATTCCCGGCATTTTGCATCGCAGAAAATTGGAACGAACGATATCCGACCTTGGACAGCATTCCTGACAGTCATGAGCTATGGGGAATGACCCTTGGCAGAGTATTTTTTGAGAGCATTCATCGTTATGATGTTTTTGAGCATATTGGAAAATTCCACAAAAATGTGTTGATCTTTCATGGGGATCAAGATGATATCGTGGCGCTTGAATGTGCCAAGAAAGCTGCAAGCTTATATTCGAGCATAAGCTTCGAGCTATTTCCAGGGGAAGGACATGGTTTTTCGGAGGCTGGAAATAGAAAAGTAGCGGAGATGACCTATGAATTTATAAAGGCGAATCTTTAAGGGTTTATATGATGAAGCTGCTGAAAACGTGGATTGTAGGTATGCTCTTGCTCCTTCTTTCCTGCAGCAACCAAACTGATCAATCAATAACTGGATACGCTGTTCATTTTGCTGATGATCAGGTATTGATTGTTGAAGCTATACAACACTCAACTACCAATCAAATTGAAGTTAGAGATGCTGTATGGATAACCAATCTGAAAGATGAACGGATTGGCAGCTTGCTTACTGTGAAGCTTGGCGATGGCTATGATACGTATCCAGGGGTTTCTTCAGCGAAAAAGATTATACAGGAGCAACAACTTCCTGGTGAGAAAGAGATCATTAGAGCATGCCTTGACTATGCAAACGAAAAGTGGAATGAGGGCATCGCTGTTATTGATAATATTCAATATCATAACGCCAATGAACAGTGGGAAGTGGTTATAGGTAATCTCTTTAATGACAACTCTATAACCGTAGTGATTGGCAAAGATAAAGTGATTACTGAAAAGTAAAGTTATCCAAGTTGAAGGCTGTACAAACTGTCAGGGTTTCGCTGGCTTTATGTACAGCCTTTTTTGTGTTTCGAAAAATAGTTAGAACTCCATTTACTGGAAGTTAGTTCAATTACTTTGTATAACTATTCATATCGATGTAAATGAATAAATATTATTTCTTAATAATTTATGAGCTTTTATTTTACAATGCACTGTTATAGTACTCCTTGGATGATGAAATTTACTAAGAGGAGATAGAAAAGTAATGAAATCAATGATATTGCGCAAAACAATATTGATCGCATCCATGCTTTCGCTGCTGGTAGGCGGGTGGAGCACTGGCTTCGGTCAAAAGCAACATATCTATGCAGCAGATGAGACTGCGCCATATGTAATGGTGGAAGATTTCGAGGATGGAATTTCAGATGTGAAATTTAACCCTAAACGTATGTATGAGGCTACGCTGCATTTGGAGGATAACAAGAAGTATGTAAGAAATGGTCAATACTCGGCTCGAATTGACTACGATATGATTGACATTGTAGATAACCCTTCGCAAATTGAAGTAGGGTATAATGCGGGAAGAATCCCGGTAACAGGGTATCCGATTAAAGTTGGCATGTGGGTTTACGGGAACAACGAAGGACATTTGCTAACGACTAAATTTAGAGATCAAGAGGGCTCTTCCTTTCAGGCAGAATTCTATGATGAGAGCGAATTGGGCATCAACTGGTCCGGCTGGAAGTATATTGAGGCGGATGTGCCGCAAGGCAAGCCAGAGCCGATTGTTCTTGAATTGTTTTTCCAGCTGAAGCAATCGAATATGAGCAAGAAAAATAAAGGCTCACTTTGGGTGGATGACATTACCTTTATTTACGAGGAATCTAATGAGGATAACGAGGTTCCTACCATTAAAGCAATAGCTCCTCTTGAAAATGCAGTGCTGACTGCTCCGCTGGATGAATTACAGGTCGAGCTGACTGATAGCGGATCAGGACTTGATTTGGATTCATTATCTGTTTCATTGGACGGAACGGACATTACGGATAAAGTGAGTTATTCTCCCGATACTAATGTGTTGACTTATCCAGGAGAACTTGTAGATGGCGGTTATCATGAGCTTGTCATTGAAGTGAAGGATAAAAACGGCAATCCTGCCGAGAAAGCATACGCTTTTACAATACAAGCAGGAGAGCGTTTGTCCATGACTGGGAACGAAGAAGCAGTAAGCAATGAAATTTACGCTGTTCAAGTTAGTATTCAGGATTACGCTGGTGCCGATCAGGCGTCATTTTCACTAAATTATGATCCGAAAACTCTTCAGGTTGAAACGATAACTGAAGCGAACGGGATTGCTGTAAACTCAACGATTGATAATGAGAACGGAATGGTTCAGGTGGCGCTTGCTAATCTATCAGCAGCAGCGCATGATGTTACGGTTCAGTTCAGAGTGAGCTCGCATGCTGTACTAGAGCGCGGGGAAGCGTACAAAACGATCACCATGAGCAATACGAGCCTTGCAGCCGGCGAGGTTCAAACTAGCTCGCCAATCGCTGCTCCTGTTCGCTACACCATCGCATTTCCATATCGCCTGGAGATGACAGGATCAGGTTTGGGCACGGCTTCCACCTTTACAGTATTTGACCGCCAAGGCAAACCGCAAGAAGGCGTGGACATTATGTTCGCTGGGTTGTTAAAGCAAAGCTCGCTAGTTACAATTAACGCGGAAACGACTAATGTATATGAGGACGATGATACGTCTTCAGACATTTTAATGGTTGCAAAAGCGGGTGAGCGTTACTACGCTGCGGCAGAAGCTGAGGATGGATTGTTCGAGGTTATGTTGGCAGATGGACAAACAACAGGCTATATTGCAGAAGCCGATGTAACCAGCCAGCTATTGAGCGGCAGTCTTGGTAAAACAGATGCTAACGGACAATTCACGACAGACGTGACGACGTTGGCGCTCGGAGCCTACCAAGTTCAAGCGGTTAACGGTGATCAGAACAGTAAGGTTGTCAATTATGAAGTTGTCGAGCAATACGGCACGGATAAGCCTCAATATGTTCAAACATATGTGTCAGAAGATATGTCTTCACAGCTAAGTGTCGCATGGCAAACAAATCCGGATCAAGCCCTCTCATATGTGCAATATATTGAAGCGAGTGAATGGGGAACTGGTGAAGCCCCGGCTGCCGATCATGTAAAGCAGCAGCAGGCAGAAAGTGAGCTGCAAGTGCTAAGCATGAAGGAGAATGGAACAAAGGGCGAAATCCGCTTCCATAATGCTTTAATTGCAGGCTTGAAAGCAAATACGGCCTATAAATACCGTGTCGGCTATGAGGGCAATTGGTCGGAGTGGTACGACTATGCTACGATCGATCAGGACAAATCAACACCGACCTCATTCTTGTTTGTTACAGACTCTCATACTAATCAATTGCAAGGCATGCAAACCTATCAAGAGCTTATGACAAATGCATTGGCACAATATCCGGCAACCCAGTTTGTTATGCATGGTGGAGATATGGTCGATGCAGGCGGCGCATTTGAGGAATGGCAAAAGTTCTGGGAAGCGACCTCAGTCTATGCAGCATCGCTGCCAACGGCTTTAACATTGGGTAATCATGATGTGAAGAGCGAAGGCAAGGATGTATTCACGAAAGGGGCCAATTTTCCGAAAAACGGACCTGAAACTCAAGTACAGTATGCATACGCTTATAATGTTGATGATACGCATTTCGTTGTATTGAACTCGGAAGGCACAGAGGAGCAAATGATTGCTCAAGCAGCTTGGTTAGAAAAAGATTTAGATCAGAACAAACAGAAATGGACGGTCGTCATGTTCCATCGTCCGGCCTATCATACTGAAAATGGCCGCGAGTCGCTTGTGGAATATACTCAGACGTATTTTGCACCGATTTTGGAAGAGAAGAAAGTGGATTTGGTGCTGGTTGGTCATGATCATGTCTATGCACGCACGTATCCGATGGTGGACGGAAAACCAAATAAAACGACCAATGAGGGCACGGTATATTTAGATGGCGGTGCTTCCGGCTGGAAATTTTATGATGGCAGTCAATATCAATATTTGAATTATATTTTTGATGAAGATGTGCCTGTATATTCAGCTATTGAGATTACTGAAAATGAGATTCGTGTGGAAGCGCGTACGATTGAAGGAGATATGGTTGACACGTTTTCAATCGTGAAAGCAGCGGGAAATGAGCCGACGACGCCAACTCCGACAGCGGCGCCTACACCAACTTCAGCACCAGTGCCAACGCCGACAGCAACACCAACGTCGACACCAGCGCCGACATCGACGCCGGTACCGACAGCAACACCGGCACCAACGCAAAGACCAACAGCTACGAAGCCTGTCTTTAATGACAAGGTTGATGTAGAAGCAGTGAAAGAGATTGTGGAGAAAGAGAAGTCCGCTCCTGCCGTAAGCTTTACTGATGTCCCAGCTTCCTCGTGGAGTGCTTCAGTAGTAGAGCGCGCATCCAGGATGGGGATAGTAACAGGATACAGTGATGGTTCATATCGTCCTAATGCTAAAGTAACTCGCGCTGAATTTGCTACGATGCTTGCACAAGCATTTGGACTAAAGGGTGCTAGCGGTTCGTCCTTTGCCGACACGCAAGGGCATTGGGCTTCAGCAGCAATTGCAGCATTACAGGCCAATGGAATCATTACAGGCTATAGCGATGGAACCTTCCGTCCTAATCAAGAAATTTCCCGCGCCGAGATCGTTGTGATGCTTGCACGGCTGACGAACTATGTTCCTGGCACATCGAATCTATTCTCGGATGTAACAACGAGCTGGGCGTCAGAACAAATCAACGCATTTGCAGCTGCGGGTATTGTAAACGGGCAAGGCAATGGAATGTTCAAACCGAATGATTCTGCATCCCGCGCCGAGTCAGTTGCAATGATCATTCGCTTGATCGATAAATCGCTCGAACAGTAAGTGATTGCCAAGAAGAAAGCCAAACCTGTCAGGTTTGGCTTTCTTCTTTGAATAATCATTTCAGGAAGTAATAAGCATCTTGTTACTATTTGTTAAAATTCTGGTTCATTTTTTAATTGAAACGCAAAAGGCTGAGCTTATGATTATTGAAGTACTAGTCGCTTCAGCATAATATAGTCCGTGCAGCATGCGGCTAGGGCACAGCGGCGCAGCATTGAACGATGTGCTGCATGCTTGCAATATAGACGGTGAGAAGGTGGTGTGTAGCAAGGAGAAACTGGTACAATCCAAAATTCAAGCAAGGAGTTGAAAGCGTTCACATGAGACGGAAAATGATTAGAAGAACATTCACTTCATTACTTGCATTCATGCTTTTATTGCCTGCGAACATAGGGGTGATCGCTGCGGAAGAAGGCGTCAATGAACCAACTCAGGAGCCGGCAATCGCAATGCTGCAGCCAGGCTCCAACTGGCAAGCCTCTGTATTTGGTGATGTTGGCGGACAAGATAAAATTACTGCTGACAATTTTAGCATCGTTGAGGATGAGCAAGGCGCGGTTCATATAAAAAGCATGAACGACCGCGGGAAAATTTCATCAACAACAGACGGGATTGCTTATTTGTATCAGTCGGTTCCACTTGATCAAGATTTTGAGTTTTCAGCCACTGCAACGGTCAATAGCATTGCCGATCATAATCAAGCTTCCTTCGGCATTATGCTTAGAAACAGTGTGCATAGCTATGTTCATGGAAGTGACTATGCCAAGGACGATTATTTAGCTGTTGGCGCATTAGATAAAAAGCTCAAGCTATTTAATCGGCTAGGCACTGTACAAGCGAAGCAGGATTTGGATGAGCAATTAGCCGTTCCAGCTGCGGGCAGCAGCTATCAGCTCAGTATAAAAAAATCTGCCAATCTTTTTGTAGTAACCGTAAATGGTTTTAGCTATGTCGTTGATCAATATGCTTCGGATGTGAGCTATGTTGGGCTCTTTACTGCTCGCAATGCAGACATTACATACAACAATATCGAGCTGACGCTTGCTTCCGAACAGCCGCCAGAGCTTGGCGAGCTGCAATTTTACTCCTTTGGCGGAAATACATCAGAGGATAAAAATCCAGAGCCAGTCATTGAAGGAGCGGGCAGCTACACGTTGGAGGCAACTGGCGGAAAGGTCGCCTCTGGAGATGAGGGGCTATCATTTTTGGCGTATCAGGCTGCGGCTGATGCCAGCTTTACATTAGAAGCGACAGCAACTGTAGCGGCATTTAACAGCAACGCCTCGATTTCAACACCGAATCAAAAATCATTTGGACTTATGCTGCGCGACGCCGTTGGCGAGCATCGTTCTTCTTCAGCGACCACCTCGAATTATGTGGCGGTTGGCGCGCTCGATACGGTGATGAAAGGCTTTTATAAATTTGGCGTAGTTGACGGCAAGGGCGGCACTCAAACTAAGCTGGACCCGTACGCTGCAGCAACTGCACCAGCAGCAAATGAGGTTTATCAGCTAAAAATTGAAAAAAATCAAAACAGCTATACATTAACAGTAAATGGTGAAAGTCAGCTTATCCAGGCGGATGCTTTATTTTCAGAGCAATTATATGCCGGGGTCTATGTTGCACGCGATGCGAAGGTTGCATTTTCCGATATTAAGCTGCAAATGGATTCAGCCGCTGTTCAAGAGCTTAAGCTCGATGCTTCAGCAATGAAAACCAAGTATCGTCTCCAGGAACAGCTTGATCTAACAGGCTTAGTTGTGAAAGCGGTTATGCATGACGGCAGTGAGACGGTATTGTCGGATAAGGAGTACATTGTAACGGGCTTTGACAGCTCAGAAGCAGGCAGCAAGGAGCTGACGATTCATTATAAAGGGAAAACAGCTTTATTGGCTTATGAGGTGGTGGCACTAGAGGTGACCTCCCTGGAAATCGTATATGAACCAGCTGTTACGAGCTATTATGTGGGAGAGGAGCTTCAGCTGCAAGGCTTAACGGTTGAAGCGATTTATGACGCTGGGTATATGGAGAGAGAGCTTACACCAGAGCTATATACGATTATGGTCGAAGGTCAGCAGTATGATGGATACGGCAATAATGAAAAAGGCGAGCCGCATCGCTTCACCGCTGCAGGCAGCTATCGTGTTGCCGTCGTTTCGACAGAAAATACGAATGCTGTGGTTGAATTTACAGTTCATGTTGCCGATGCCAGCTTAACCGGCCTGGAAATTGCGCAGCTGCCAACTAAATCAACCTATTTCATTAATGAACAGCTGCAATTGGATGGAATGATCGTCTATGGCCATTACAGCGACGGCTCGAGAAAACGCATTGCAAGAGAGGAGCTGAAGCTGAACATATCAGATTTTGATGCATCTGCTGCTGGCGTGCAAAAGCTGGTGATCTCGTATCGTGACCAGTCAACCACACTTTCGCTCACTATTAAGGAAAAAGAAGCTGTGGCGTTAGCCGTGATTCAATATCCGAAAACGACCTACAAGCTGGGCGAGCAATTGGATCTATCGCAATTAAAACTGGCCATTGCTTACGACAACGGCGATTTGCAAGCGATTACAGATAGTCGCTACCACATCGACACGACAAATTATAACGCAAACGCAGCAGGCCCATATACAATTACGATTTCAGCAAATGATAGCGAGCTGCCTGCGCTTGAGCTGAAGGTTCATGTTCGCGACGATGTGCCGCTAGAATGGAAGAGCATTCGCTTTGGACAATCAACCTCATCAAGCAATAACACGATCGAAGTGGATGAGCAAGGCGTCGTTACGCTAAAAGCGCTTGGCGGCTCGGCAGGTAAAGTGACGGGCGACCACGACGGCATTAGCTTTTATTATGTTGAGCTGGATGCGCTGGAGGATAATTTCGAGCTGTCGGCAGATATAAAGGTAATTGAATACGCCAAGTCCCCAGAGCATGACGGACAAGAATCGTTTGGCATAATGGCGCGCGACGCTATCGGCACCGCCAATGATTCATCGGTGTTCGCTTCGAATATTGCTGCAGTCGGCGGCTATAGCGGAGGAACGCGAAATCCGAATGGCACACAGCTATTTGCCCGCACCGGAATTGAATCGCCGGATGGCAGCGGCAGTCAGGGTATTCAAGCGATTATGCTGCAAGAAGGGCGTCCATCACTGGAAAACAGTTACCCCGCTCAATCGTACAAACTGACATTAGCGAAAACGAATAGCGGATTTACAGGAAAGCTGAACGATGGCGAGCCAGCTGTTTTGTACACACCCGATATTTTACATGTTCAGGATCATAAAATGTATGTAGGATTTTATACGGCGCGGCTTGCTACGATTGAGGTTCATAATATTGAGCTTAAGGTGACTGCTGCGGCATCGGATGCACCTCGGGTAGAGCCGCCGGCTGTTCCGCTGGAGCCGGCAATTGAGCTCGTATCCTTGAAGCAAACCTCAACTACTGAGCAGTATGAAGTTAAAGTCAAAGCCAACACATCTGGTTCCGTCACGATTAAGCAAGGCGATACGATCATTGTCAATGATGAGCCGATAGAAGCGAATCAACTATTGGTCAAGGCAACAGATTTGGTGCGGGGCAATAATCGCTTTACGATCAGCTTTATGCCGAGCGATACGGAGTTTTTAACGAGCTATGACACGATTGTGCAAAACCATACCGTTACAGTAAAGCAGTATGAAGGAGATATTTATGTTGCTCCAGATGGCAGCCCGGAGGGAGATGGAACAGTAAATAATCCGCTCGATCTCGATTCGGCAATTGCTTATGTCGCTCCCGGGCAAACGATTATTGTACAGGATGGACAATACGTACGCAATCAAAAGCTCGACATTAAAAAATACAATGATGGAACCGCGAATGCGATGAAGACGCTAAAGGCAGCAGAGGGAGCACGGCCAGTCATTGATTTTGATAAAAAGTCAGAGGGTGTTGTGCTTAGCGGCAACTATTGGCATATTATCGGCTTAGATTTTGCCCGTTCCGCAGGCAATACGAAGGGTTTTACAGTAGGCGGCAGTCACAATATGATTGAGCTGTGCCGCTTCTATGAGCATGGAGACACAGGCTTGCAAATTAGCAGAACCGATAACTCTACCAATATTGCAGACTGGCCATCCTATAATTTGATCCTCAACAGCACGTCATTTGCCAACCGTGATCCGTCCGACAATAATGCGGATGGCTTTGCCGCCAAGCTGACTTCCGGCGTTGGCAATGTATTCCGCGGCGCGATCGCCTACAATAATGTGGATGACGGCTGGGATTTGTATACGAAGGCTGGCTCTGGCGCAATTGGAGCGGTAACGATTGAGAATAGCATTGCTTTTAACAACGGCTATCCAATGGGCAGCACCGAGCTTAAAGGCGACGGCAATGGCTTTAAACTGGGCGGCGAAGGCATTCATGTTCCACATGTCATTCGCAACAGCATTGCTTTCAATAATGGTACAGCAGGCTTTACAAGCAATAGCAACCCTGGAGTGATCGCCTACAATAATATTGGCTTCAACAATTTGAAGGGCAATATTGTGTTCACAACCTACGGTCATATTAAGCCAGACTTTACGATTGACGGGTTCGTCTCATTTGCGACAGAAAATATTGCAAAGGATCAAGTGCCTGACAACGCTAGAACGAGAAACAACTATTTTTATGACGGAACGCGCTCTGCTAATGCAGCCGGAACAGTTATCTCCGAGAGCAACTTTAAAAGCTTGGAGGTGCCGTTAGAAATTGTTCGTGATGAAGCGGGAAATATTCAGCTTGGTCATTTCTTAAGCTTTATAGCTCCGCCAACTAACGAAAATCCAGGCTATCCGGGTACTCCCGTTAGTCCGGTCAACCCAAGTCCTGCTCCAACAACTTTCTTTGAATTGAAAGGAACAGCAGCAGATGGAAGAGTGACAGGCGAGCTAAGCTCGGAACAGGCCAAAGCAGCGATTGCTGGCTTGAATTCACAATCGGAGCGAAAAGTAACAATTGCTTTCGGCGACAAGGATGCACCAGCAGCAAAGGCTTATCAGCTTCTAGTGCCAGCGCAGCTTTTCTCTGCCAAGGTTGAAGCGTACGATATCGAGCTGCTTACTCCGATTGGTAGTATTCTCATTCCAGGCGAAGCATTTGCTGATGCAGCAGTAGTTACCGACAATGAAAATGCAACCATTAGCATTCAAATTCGCAATGAATCAGGGGAGGCTCAAGCCGATGCGCTAGCGGATAATGAGATTGCAGGAGCGAAAGCTGCGATCGCGATTGAATGGCATAGCAACGGGCAGCCACTGGATTACAATTACTCAGCGCGACCATTAGAGCTGTTTATTCCGTATATACCGACCGCTGCGGAATCCAGTCAGCTTTCAAAGCTGACAATAAGACAGATTGCGGATGATGGTAAGACGACGACTGCCATTCCCAATGCTTATTACGATAAGAAGGCAGAGGGAATGAGAGCGAAGGTTAATCAACCTGGCCAATACCTCATCCTGGTCGGCAGCAAATCATTCATTGATGTGCCAAGCACGCATTGGGCTTATGACGCGATTAGCACATTGGCTGCCAAAGGAGTTATTAACGGCATTAATGAACAACGCTTTGCACCAAATGAGCCTGTAACTCGAGCTGATTTTGCCGTCATGCTGATGCGCGCTTTAGGGCTGACTGCAGCTGCTTCAGAGCGTTCCGCAGCATTTACAGATGTCGAGGCAAATGCTTACTACTATGAAGCCGTCACGACAGCAGCTCAGCTAGGCATCATTAATGGCTATCCTTCCGGCGAGTTTAAGCCTGAGCAACAGATAGAGCGGCAGGAAATGTTTGTGATGGCCTATAAAGCAATTGACAAGGTGGACAGCTTGCAGCTGGCTTCCGCCAAGGACGATGCAGCTTTGGCGCAGTTTACTGATTCGTCATCGGTTGCAAGCTATGCAAAGCAAATACTTGCCTCATTAGTCGAGCAAAATATTATTCAAGGCTACGGCGGCAAGCTTGAAGCAAGCAGGACAACAACACGCGCCGAGGCAGCTGTATTTATCGAGCGTCTCGTTTTCCAAAGACAGTAAAGCTTTTTAGTGATGCTCGTTAACGATAATTGATAAATCATAAAGGGCTTGCTCCAGAAAGTCAGTGAAAACCGACAATCTGAGCAAGCCCTCTCCTTGTTTATCGTAATTGTAGAGCAAAGCATTCCTCCGCAAACCAAGATTGCTGGATATGCGTTTAGAGGAAGATAACCATCGACAGCACGAACATAAAGATAACGCCTGCGATCATCGGAACCGCAGTTCTTTTGACGATTGCGATCGGATCGGTTTTCACTGTACCAGCAACGATCAGCACGACGGCCGCAACCGGGGATACAGCACGGAACAGATTGCCCGCAAGTCCCATTGGCACTGATATCGCAATTGGGCTAATGCCTGCTGCATCGGCTAATGGAACCATCAACGGCACCATCGCGAAGATTAAGGCTGTTCCGCTGCCGCTAAGAATGACAATTAGCGCTGTAATAGCTACCAGAATAAGCGGCAGAATGAAGTCCAAGCCGTTGCCTTGAATGTTTTGCATCGATTGCTGCAGCGCATCCACCAAGCCGATTGATTTTAGTCCCGTAACAAAGACGGAAGCTGCAACCAGCAGGGCGACGATTGGTACTGCTCCGCCCATTCCTTTGAAGAAGGATTCGGTTTTTTCCAGCACAGTTTTGCTGCCTTTGTGGCGAATAAGCTCACAAATAATAGCAAGCACGAACGATACCAAGGTTGCTGACTCTACGCTAAGCTCGATCGCATTGCCTGTTGTAATTTGAATAGCGTAAGTGCCCAGCAGCAAAATAATCGGGAAGATCGGCAAAATCGCATATACAGTTTTGAACAGCATGCCGCCTTTAATCTCGGTAATTTCTTTGGATTCGTGATTCTCTTCGCCTTCAACCAGCAGGCTGCTTGCTTTCTTGTCCATTCGCTTCTGCCAGTAATAATGAACGAGCGCGATAAAGATCAAGGTCGGGATCGAGACGATAGCATGGTATCTGAACACATAGTCCGTAACCGACAGGTTGGCAAACAACGAATGCTTGGCCAATTCCTCGGCGATGGCAACGTTATCGCTTCCAAGCGGTGTAGGTACGATTGTAGCCGATGTAGCGATGACCGCAGCCGCAGAAAGCGCTGACATGCCCGCTTTTCTTAGAATCGGGAACAAGGTCGCCAGCAAAATAATGGCGAGGTTAGATGCACTCGGAATAACGAGCGACAATAGATTGCCAAGCAAGAAAACGATAGGCACCAAAATATAGGGCGACTTAATTTTTGAGATGGGCTTCGTCAAGGCGTTAACTGTTACTTCATTCGCTCCGATGGAGGACATATAGGCAGTGTAGCCTCCAAGCAATAATATAATGAAGCCCGCAGCCGTTAAGGTCTGTTTAAACTGGGTAACGATGACCTGGAGCGGATCGAGCCAGACAGAGCCCGTCGAAGCGAAATCCTTGATCGCAATATCGTTGCCCATAGCTGTGGCGACCAGAATCAAAATGATCCCCATTAGGAATAATGTAATTTTAATATCCATTTTCTTGATTAGCATATAAATAACGATAAGTACAGCAATAACCGCTGAGCCGTACATAATTAGATTAGAGCCCATAGTCATGTTCCTCCTAAGATGCAAATTGGATCAGCTTAGTTGCACTTGCTCAAGCTTTCCATAAACCAGGTTTTAAACATTTGCGGATCGATATCGAGGCATACTTTGGCATTGTTGGCTTGTCCCAAATATCCTTTCAGGTCAACGACGGTGCAACCGGAGGTTAGCGAGCCATGAGTCTCTACATCGATAAATGTTTCAGCCACTGTAAACATTTCAGGCTGCAAAAGATAAGCGATTGCGCAGCTATCGTACATTTTCAAGCCTGTCTTCATGCTGCCGCCTCTATATTTTTGGAACAATTGATAGATCATGTTTCCAGTTTCGTTCATCTCTTTCAGCTGTGCGCTGTCTTCCGGATAAACGAGCGCTTTCAATCCAACATCAAGTCCAACCATAACAACTGGCAAATGGCTTTGGAACACGATTTTGGCCGCTTCAGGGTCAGCATAGATATTGAACTCTGCCATAACTCCAGCGTTGCCGCGAGCCGTTGATCCACCCATAAGCACAACCTCGGCAATATTCTCCTTCACTTCCGGGTATACTTTGAGCAAAAGCGCGATATTCGTCAAAGGTCCGATCGGAACGAGCGTGACCGGCTGCTCGCTTTCCATAATAACTCGGTACATTGCATTGACTGCGTTTTCTTTCAAGAGCAGCTCCTTCGATGGCTCTTCAAACTCGTAGCCATCCATTCCAGTTGAGCCGTGCACGTTGCTGGCATCAATCGGGTCCTTCATTAATGGACGGTCTGCACCCATTGCCACCGGAATATCCTTCTTGAAAAACTTCAGCAATTTCAAAGCGTTCAGCGTTACCTTATCCAAGCCAACATTTCCGGCAATAGTCGTAATCAAGCGCACATCCAGCTGGTCGCTGTACAGGGCAATTGCTAACGCAACTGCATCGTCAATCCCTGGGTCAGTATCAATGATAATCGGTCTTTTGTTCATTAGTTTTTTCCTCCTTGAATAAACTGTGCTACCTCTTCACTGGTTGGCATTCCGCTTTGCGCGCCGAGCTTGGTGGTCGACAAGGCTGCAACAGCATTGCCGTATTCACAGGCAGCCTTTAGCGACATGCCGCGGCTTAATGCAACAGCCAGCCCGCCATTGAAAGAATCTCCCGCACCAGTCGTATCCACGACCTCGACTTTATAAGCGGGAATGTTCAACTCGTGCCCATCCTGTCTAATCGACAAGCCTTGACTTCCTTTCGTAACGATCAGCTTATCGCCGATATTTCCGCTATGCTGCCGCATCAACTCCATTTGCTCATGCTCGTTCGGCGTCAGGTAGTCAACCTGCTGTATTAATTCTTCAGGCAGCTCCTGAATGGGGGCAGGATTCAGAATAACGGTGACGCCATTCTCTTTGGCAATTTCTACAGCTTTTTGCACACCTTCCAGTAGTATTTCCAACTGCACGAGCAGAACATCACTATTTGCGATAGCTTCTCGCTTGGACTCCACAAAGGCTGCGGTTACATGATAATTGGCCGCCGGTACGACAATGATGCTGTTGTCTGTGTCGTAAACGGTAATGGTAGCCGTTGCGGTTTGATCTGTAACCGGTTCCACATTGGACACGTCAATGCCTTCATTGCTTAGATGCTCTAAAATTTCCTGACCGAAACGGTCAGTGCCGACGCAGCCAATCAAGCTTACATCAGCACCAAGACGTGCTGCAGCTACGGCTTGATTGGCTCCTTTCCCGCCGGGATTCATCTGAAACTGCTTGCCAAGGAGCGTTTCGCCGATTTGAGGCATCTGGTTTGTTATGGTGACTAGATCCATGTTGATGCTGCCAACAACAGTAATTTTAGGTTTCCGCTCCATTCCTATCTCTCCTTGTTAGGTTGATTCTCTCTCTATAAGTGCAACGTCTAATATTTGGTAATTTTCCTGGTCCATATCCTGCTGCTGCTCCATCAAGCCTACCAGCATCTTGGTTGCCTTCTCACCCATTTCATAAAGGGGCTGCTGTACCGTAGTCAGCTCCGGAGTCGTTGCCTTGGAGAGGCTGATGCCGTCGAAGCCAACGATTGCAATATCGCCAGGAACCTTTTTGCCAAGCTGATATGCTGCTTTAATCGCACCAATCGCCATAATGTCATTCGCCGCAAAGATACCGTCTATCTCAGGATGTCTTTGCAGCAGCTCCATCGCTGCTTGAATAGAGGCTTGCATATCATACTTGCCATTTACAATATAGGTTTCGTCAAACCAAGGCTCCCCACTGACAATTTCCTTATAGCCCTCGCAGCGTTCTTCAGCATTGGATACGCCGCTGTTTCCACTAATATGGCCGATTCTGCGACAGCCTTTGCTCTGCAAAAAGCGCGTGGCCATCATCGCGCCTTTTTTGTTCTCTACGACAATTGTCGGCAAGCCCTTGCTAATGACGCGGTCGATACTGACGACTGGAATATTTAATTGCTTGATTTGCTTCGCAGTCATCGTATTTGAGGAAACAATAATACCTTTTACATATTGCTGCTGCAGTAAGTCCAGGTAATTTTGCTCTTTTTGTTCATCTTCATCAGAATTACAAAGAATAACGTTATATCCTAACTGAATTGCAGTATCTTCAACAGCTCTTGCAAGCTCAGGAAAGAAGGGGTTCGTAATATCGGGCACGATCAAGCCAATCGTGCTGGACTGCTTCTTGAACAAACTTCTTGCCACTTCATTCGGCTTATAATTGAGCTCCTGAATCGCCTTTTCGACTTTAATCCGTGTATCCTGGCCTACATAGCCACTATTGTTCAAAACTCTGGATACAGTTGCTACAGACACGCCTGCATGCTTGGCAACATCTTTGATTGAAATCATATTTTCACTCCATCTGTATAGGTAACCGGTTACACACAAAATATACTCCGTATTACGCGATAAGTCAACCTATAATTTTTTGCCATGTTAAGCCTTCAGGATTTGAAAAGGAGCAGAACCCGACAATTTGCGGTTTGCTCCTTTTACTGTGCCACGACTTTTTCCAAATGTTAATTCGCGGATAATTTTTTGTTACTCCATCGCTTTTAACGACTCGATCATATTAATGTGATTCACTTTTCGGCGCAGCAGCAGGTTTGAAAGTATGGTGAGCACAAAAGC
This sequence comes from Paenibacillus montaniterrae, assembly GCF_018403185.1. GTDB lineage: Bacteria > Bacillota > Bacilli > Paenibacillales > Paenibacillaceae > Pristimantibacillus > Pristimantibacillus montaniterrae. The sequence goes on along the minus strand of NZ_BOSE01000006.1, from coordinate 231,054 downwards.
CAGCACGACAGCAGCAAGTATAACGACGAGATTCAATTGGTTCGGAATTTGCTGGTGAGTGCTTGACAATGCTTTTACAACAAGGGTGAACATATAGCCGCCAATTGGCAACGCGACAAGGATCGCAAGGGCAGTAAGCACAATGTTTTCAAAAAAGATAAGCCGATTGATTTTCTGCTTAGGATAGCCTAATACTTTAAGTGTTGCCAGCTCACGATTTCGTTCATAAATGTTGATCGAAGAGATTGTATAGATGGCGCCGAAGGAAAGAACGGCCGCCGAAACAATAAACATAATAAAGAGAAAGCTGTTTTGCTTCACAATATATTGAGCCGATTCCTTAAGATCAATCTTGTCTGAAATCGTTTCTACTTGCTGCTCACTCTCAAAGAAGCTGCGTGTACTTGCAACATCTGCTACATTACTGGTTTCTACGAGCAAGGAGTTCGGAATGTAGTCGATACCCAAGCTTTGCAAATAGGCTGGTGTAACGTAAAATGACGGGTTCGAATATTGATTCGTTATTTGTAAAACCTTCATTTCGACTGTTTTATTTGCCAGCTCTGGCGCAGTAAAGACAAGCTGGATAAGGTCTCCTTCAGCAATTTGATAGTGATCTGCGTACGATTTTGGTACAAGCACCCCATGATCCTGCAAGGCGATCTGCTTGTCTTGTTCATCAAAGAAATGGATCAGATTATTTTCCTTCTCGGTTACAATTAGGGTTGCGATTTCGCTTTCATCGCCCTTTACAAATTCCACAGGAAAGGTCGACAAGAAGTAGCTGTTTTCAATGCCGTCGGGCAGCAGCGCGGTCGATTCAGGTGATGCTCCCAGCTTATAATCTATTCTAAGATCATACGCATACACCTCTTCAACCTGGGAGGCTACCTTTAATAGCGAGGTTTGAGTGCCAAAGGCAGTAATTAACAATACTGTGCTGACCACAACTGCAACGATGCTCGCGAGCGCTTTAGGTTTATTTAAAAATATGTTTCTCAAAATGAGCTTGTAGCTATAAGAGATGTTGCCCCAAATCCCCGGAATTCTTTCGATTAACAGCTTTTTCATTTTCTTAGGCGGCTTGTGACGCATAGCCTGAGCTGCTCGTTCCTTTAATATGCTTCTCCCGCTTAAGTAACATGACAAAATTCCGAAAGCGCTGGAGATGAGAATAGGAGGTACAACATACAATAGGGAAAGAGAGAATTCAATGTCAGGCAAAGAGTACGACCGCGCATTCGATGTCTCGACGAATGGGACAAATACAATAGCTGCAATGACATAACCGAGAAGTGAGCCGAGGATGCCCACCAGCACCGGATATCCCATGTAATGAAGCATGATGCTTCTATTTTTTACGCCCAAAGCCTTCATAATGCCGACTTGATTTCTTTGCGAATCAATGATCCGTGACATTGTAAGAAAAAGAATGACCGCTTCAATGATAAAGAGCACTAACGGAATAACTCTGCTCATCATCTTATTGTTGTAGATCGTTTGCTGCAGCTGAGAATAGCTGAACGACCGCTCTTTGCTGATTTGATTTAAATAGGGGAGAGCTTTGGATTGTGCTTCAATGGACTGGCCAAGTGTATCAATATGATAGCCATCTTGAGCATCAATCAGGAGTTCGTTATAGGTGAAGCTGCCTGAGATTTCAGGTATTGCTTCTTCCAGCATATAAGCGAAGCCAGAGCTCTTATGGTCCTGGATCGCGTTCTTTTTAGCGTATTCCACATTTTCAGTCAAGCCGCTAATCGTAAATGCCAAATTGCTTCCGTTGGCAACGATACGGATTTGCTCGCCGACCTGTAGCTGATGTTCCTTTGCATAATGGGAATCCAGCAAAATTTCATCTGATTTTACCGGAAAGCTGCCTTCGATAATTGCCGGAGTATTGATTTCGTTATTTGCAGGGATCGAATGAATTTTTAATGCTGCTTGATTATTGTCAAATGCCTGCGTGGCATCAAAGGTGTAGCGGGCTTCCAGTTTATTTATGCCGTTAATTTTACTTAAAGCTTGCGCATCCTGCTGCGAAATTTCACTGTAATAAACATTCAGGTCGCTTAAGTTATGCTCCTTGAAATAAGCGTTCGAATAGCTGCCAAGATTATCGCTTAACGTAATTAGCCCTGTATAGAAAAAGGCTCCAACCGCGATAACCAGCACAAAGGCTATAAATTGCCCCATAGATTGCCTGATATCCCTTAATGATTTAATAAATAGCTTCATGATTACCACTCGATCCCTTCAACACTCTGTTTTTCTTGATTGACCGTTACACTTTCAATCATCCCGCTTTTTACCTTTATCACTTTATCAGCCATTGGGGCAATCGCTGAATTATGAGTGACCAGCACAACGCATTTATTGGTTTCCTTATTCAGATCCTGTAGCAGCTTTAAGACAGATTTGCCTGTAACATAATCTAAAGCACCTGTTGGTTCATCACAAAGTAAAAGCAAAGGATTTTTGGCAACGGCTCTCGCGATTGCAACGCGCTGCTGTTCTCCGCCAGAGAGCTGGGAAGGGAAGTTTTTAAGCCGATGCTGCAAGCCAACCTTCGTTAAAATATCTTTAGCATCCAAATGGCTGCTGCATACTTCCGTAGCAAATTCAACATTCTCCAAGGCGTTCAGGTTCGGAATTAAATTATAAAATTGAAATACGAAGCCAACCTTTTCGCCGCGATATTGTGTAAGCTTTTTTTCATTGAAGCGTGTAATTTCTTTGTCGCCAACAATCACTTGACCGGAGCTGGCTGTATCCATACCGCCAAGTATATTCAATATCGTGCTTTTACCAGCACCACTTGCACCTAAAACAACGACGAATTCGCCCTCCAAGATAGAAAAATCAACACCAGCTAGAGCCTTAATCGTCACTTCCCCAACGTTGTATTCCTTCGTTACGTTTCTGAATTCAATTAGCTGCTTCACTTCTTACATCTCCTCCGATCGTTAATTGAGTCAGGCTCATCCCTGACCCTTGTGCTTATCCTGCTAATGCCTGATTGGTATGCCGCTTCTAGCTAGTTTTCTTAATTGTATGTGATTCCGCAAATGGAAAAATCAGGCTAGAGGTAGGCTTCTCGGCTGGTCGGTAGTCGGAGCGCAAAATCGGTCTGGAGAGGGAGCAAATATCCGCCTGTTGCAAAAACTGCTTGCTGCAAAGCCAAATGTGTTGCGAATGCTCGAAATTGTTGTTATGATTTACAATAAATGGACGAAGAGGTGAGCCAATGAAATTCAAACATTACTTTGTAATCGGAAGTACAGAGTGGAGAACAACGGTTAAATGGTCTTTAATAGCTGGCGTTGTGCTTGGGCTAATGATCGGAACCTCGTACCTGCTCAATACACTGTAGTCTGCAATCATTTGCTCAAAGGTCTAAACCTAACACAAAAAAACGTCTCTTAAACAAGAGACGTTTTTTGCATACAAAAAGCTTATGTACCGAATGGTGGCGGTGGTGGCGGAGCAACTGCAGCTCTTGGCTTTTGAGCGGCAGTAACCATTAGGAAGATTGCAGTAAGTAGATGCAAAATCCATCCTACTAGCGGAATCCACGCCAGGAGTGAAGTAATAATACCTAGTATAGATCCGTACATTGGCTCTCTGTTCTTGCTCGATAGTACCAGGGTTACAATATGAAGGATAAACATCAATCCTAAAACAGTATATCCGCTTGAAATGACAAGGGTCCCACCAATTAGAGGTATGGCCAAAATAAGCTCAAACGATCCTGTTACCCATTTCAAAATTCTTGATGCTGACAATTCTAACACCTCCTTAGGAAATATTTCCTATACATTGTAACAAAATTGTCACTATTTGAATAGAGATTTTTTCATGAAATTGTCTAAAATTCCATTTACAAATTGAAGGAGCCGATAAATGATTCGTACCTTTAGGCCTATAGATGCATTACGCAAATTAGTAGACTACATTTGGGTCGTTGATTTCGACTTTTTAGCTGAGGACAACAGGGACGATTTGATTATGCCGCTAGGTCATGTCAATGTTATTTTCAACTATGGTTCAGCCTACAGGTTGATGGAACAAGAGCAGATAACCGTAATTCCCGACTCAGTTATAATTGGTCAAATTAAAAGCGCGAAGTATGTGCAATATGGCTCACATTTAACTCAAATTGGCATCGCATTAACTCCGCTGGGATTGCTGCAATTATTTCAATACCCTGGTATTCAATTAACAGAGCAAATGGTACCAGCAGCATGTGTTGATGCTGGCCTGGACAAGCTGTATCGCATACTAATTGGTTCAACAGACATCGACGATACTCTTTATGCCATTAATCATTACCTGCTTTACAAACTGGAGGAGCTTGACGAGAAGGATACGAGTCGAATAGAGGAGATGCTCGCTTATGTGGAGCAGGAGTGCGAGCAGCTGAGCATTGTGAGGATGGCTCACCATTTTCGTGTTTCTGTCAGTACACTAGAACGAGGCTTTAAAAAAGACGTCGGCCTCACCCCCAAAAGCTACGGCAATATTGTGAAATTCAGAAAGCATGTTGAGATGAAAGGGCGGAGAAATTGGCTGGAGCATCGCTACTATGATCAATCACATTTGCTTAAAGCCGCTCATAAATTTGCCGGAAAAACGATCAAGCAGCTTGAAAAACAGCTGCCTGAACTAACACTTGACTACCTTTGGCATGGACCGCAATAATCTATATTGTTGTAAATGGCTGCTTATTTTTTACAATACACGAACTTCCCTTCATGTTAAGCTCGGCATAAACATTAGCGAAGGGAAGAGAAGACAATATGCAGGAGCTTATGATTATAGCAAGCATACTCCTATTTTTAAATGCGACATTACTGACAGTTTTAGTGCCGGGAGGGCCAATTGAGAACAGAGATTTTTCGCATTTAAGAGGCGGTCTGTTTTGGGGATTTAATCTGTTTCTCATTCTGCTTGGCATAACCTCGTATATAACATGCTATTTCTTGTTAATTTCCCACGATCAATCTGTTTTAATGGCACAAGTCATTGCCGTATTATATTTTCTCGTTTATGCCCTCGATTTAGCAGGCGTTTTTCCGAAGTCTCCGACCAAAATGTCCCGCTCACTTATGCTGATGGAGCTCATAAATGCATCCATGGCTCTTTTTCTATTCGTAGTAGCGACTGCAATTCACCATATCGGCTGAATCATCTGCTCAACGAAGGCGCTGCTGCGAAAGAAAATCCAAAACCATTTGATTGAATGCTGCTGGCTCCTCGACAAACGGGAGATGGCTGCAGCCAGGCATTACGATTTTGGAACAGTTTTCTATATTGGCATGCAGCGTCTCGGCAGTTTTAAGGTTAAAGGGATGGTCTTGATCTGATACGATGATCAGCGCCGGCACCTTAATCTCCCGCAATCTGTTAAATGCGTATGGCTTCACCGCAGCAGAAAGTGCCGGCGGGAAGCGGTAGAAGTTGCTGCTGTTTCTAACATTGTGCAAAACCTTCATACGGGCTGCTCCCTTGCTTTCAGCAGGAAAAAAATATTGCCAGAATGGATTGCTAATAAAAGCTTCTATCGCTTGCTCACGGCCTTTGCGCTTCACGGCATTATAGTTTTTGATCGCTTGCCAAGTCATCCGCCATGGATAGCGATTGCCGTTAACGGAAGGCGCAACCAATGTAAGGCTTCGCACCAGTTGAGGAAATTCCAATGCAAAATCTATCGCTGCTCCGCCGCCTGACGAGGAGCCAACGAGATGAACTTGAGCGAGCGCCAACTCGTCGATTAGCGCTTTTAGATCTGCAACATTGGAAAATGCAGCCTCAGGCGTGCTGGAACGGCCGTAACCCCGCAAGTCGTAACGTATCACTTGATAATGCTCAGCAAGAGCAGGAAGCTGCTCGTTCCATATTTGATGATCGTTAAAGTTGCCATGCATTAAAATAACAGCCTCTCCGCTGCCTGCTGTATCATAATAAATTTCGCCATTTTTTAATTGCAGGATCATGTTCATAACCTCCCTCATAATTTATTGCAGAAGATCTGCTTGCTGAAGATAGTCCTCAATAATTTCTCTAAGCACCTCGGATATAGAGTAGTCGCCCTTAGAGCAGCATCGATCGATTTCATCCCAATACGGCTGCGGCAAGGTAAGCGATATTTTTCGAGTCACACCTATCGGCTTTCGACCTGCTCCTGCGCGAGGGCCGCCTTTGCCGCTCGCTGTGCATTCCTCTGACAGGGATGCAGAGTCTTGCTCCTTTGCTCCGAGTCCTGTATCCTTTTCATTTATTTCCATTATTTTTATCACCCACTTTATCATTCCATATGATGATTATGCAGTCAATTATTGCTACCTTAATCAAAGCTCGTTATGTTGCAAGCCTATTATTTTTAATTATGACAAGCTTTTTGTCATAATTACTGTGCTATTTTGTTCATGGATCTAAATTTGAAAGGAGCAAGACTATGAACGATATTTATCAAGCTCAGCACAAATTAAATGATGAACGTATCCAACCATTCCGTGTTCATGTTTCACAGGAGGACATTGATGATTTAAAGCGGAGGCTTGACCGCAGCCGCTATCCGCAATTAGTAGATACAGGCTGGGAGCGGGGAGTGCCGCTGGCCTATTTGCAGGAGCTGGCAGCCTACTGGCAGCATCAATTTGATTGGCGCAAGCAGGAAGCGTTCTTCAACCAATTTCCGCATTATATAACAACGATAGAGGGGCAGAACATTCATTTTCTTCATATTCGCTCGCAGGAGCCCAATGCCAAGCCGCTAATGCTCATTCATGGCTGGCCAGGCTCGTTTATCGAGTTTCTCTATGTGATCGAGCCGCTCACGAATCCTATCGCACACGGAGGCAGCGCTGAGGATGCGTTCCATCTCGTGATCCCGTCCATCCCCGGCTTTGGCTTCTCCTCTCCGCTGCAGGAGAGCGGCTGGACGCCGGCACGCATGGCTGGTGCATTTCTCGAGCTGATGAGCCGATTAGGCTACGAGCATTTTGGCGTGCAGGGCGGCGATACAGGAGCCTTTATTGCGCCTGAAATGGGAAAGCAAGCACCGGAGCGCCTAGTGGGGGTTCATATGAACGCGATGTTTACATTTCCAACTGGTGAAGAAGGCGAGCTGGAAGGCTTGAGCGAGGAAGAGCTGCAGCGTTTGTCGCGGATGGAAAGCTTTAATGACGGCTACATGCAAATTCAATCGAAAAGTCCGAATACACTAGCCTACGGGCTGCATGATTCCCCTGTCAGCCAGCTGGCATGGATTGCTGAAATATTTAAACAGTGGACCGCGCCTGAGGAAGCAATGCCAGAAGCAGTGATTGATCGAGATCGAATGCTGAGCAATGTCAGCTTATATTGGTTCAGTGGAACGGCATGGTCATCGGCGCAAGTTTATTATGAGTCGATGCACGATCCGATGGCTTGGGCACCTAAAGAAAAAGGAACCGTGCCGACAGGCGTGCTTGTATCGACATCGCATGATATGTCGGTTCGCCGCCTCGCAGAAAAGGATCACAACATTATGCATTGGACAGAAGCAGCGGAAGGCGGACATTTCTTCGCGATGGAGCAGCCTGCACAATTTGTAAAGGATTTGAGGCAGTTTTTCCGCAGCCTTAGCTAGGCATAAAGCTTTTTATTACCAGAACGATCCATTAACGCTAATGCAGCTATATTGGCTTCGTTCGACTCGTCCAGCTTGATTTGGTATGCTGAAGAAATAGGGCTACTAGGATGGATAAAGAGGTGAGGGCATGAAGCTGCATCGTATGCTGGCGATCACACTAGAGCTAATGGCTAAAAAACGGGTGAGGGCCTCCGATTTAGCCGCGCGCTTCGAGGTGTCGACAAGAACAATTTATCGGGAAATTGAACTGATCAACCAGGCCGGCATACCGGTCGTTTCCTACACAGGAGCAGATGGCGGGTTTGAGCTTATGGACAGCTTTTTCTTAACCAAGCAGCAATTTACGGTGCAGGACTTCTCGGTCATTTACCAGCTGCTGCAAGGGGTGGAAGGAGCGGTCGGAGATAAATTTACACTATTAAAGGACAAGCTGGGCAGTCTCCATCCCAAGCTGTCCAGTTCGGAAGCCGCTCATGATTTGCTGCTCGATGCCAGTACGTCACAAGCCGACAAAGCGGTGGTTCGCGACATTTATTATGCGATACAACAGAAGCGTATGATTGCCTTTACCTATCAAAATGCGGCTGGCGCCATTACCGAGCGCCAGCTGGAACCATATCGCCTGCTATGGGAGCGCGGCGTCTGGTATGTCGAAGGCTATTGCTTGACTCGCTCAGCGAGCCGTCTATTTCGCATTTCAAGGATGAAGGCTCTTCAAGTATCGGACGAGTTGTTCCAGCCAAGAGCGGTCTATACTGCTGACGAAGAACAGGATAAGCCGCTTGGCATTTATGCTCATCTGCGATTCGATAAATCCGCCGAGCCGCGCGTTTCGGAGCAGTTTGCCGATCAATGCAGCTATGAAGGAGACTATATTGACGTGCAAACCGTGTTTTACAGTGAAGACTACGCCTTGTCTGTTGTGCTGAGCTATGGGGCCAAGGTAGTCGTGCTGTCTCCGCCAGAGCTTAAAGAAGCGTTGCTTGGCAAACTTCAGGAAATACAAGGAAGGTATGTAGCGCTGAATTTCCACAAACAACATGAAGAGCCATGATCATATTGTGTGATGCCTATAGCAGCTCCTTGAACAATGCCTCTAAATCAGCCTTCTTGGCAAGACCGTTCACAGCTACTCTGCCGTCGGGAGACAGCCGTACCTCCAAGCGGTTCCCGATATTAGGAAGCTGATCTTCAAGCTCGCAATATCGCTCGCTTAAAAAATGATATCTTTGATTGGAAGAGCCAACCCAAGGGCGGCTTGTATCGAGCAGCTCCTGCTTGAACGGTCCGTCTATAAGCAGATCAGTTAGCTCGATTAGCTTTAGAATGCCTGGATCATTGGAGTTAAGAAGCTCCTCCAGCACATACCCGGTGAACGTCATAACGGAAAGCCCTTCCTGCTTTAAAATAGCAGCAAGCCGAGCCAACTCACCAGCCTGTGCAAAGGGCTCTCCTCCCAAAAACGTAATTCCTTCTACTTTAGGGCCATGTAAAATTTTTTCTGCCAGCTCTTCCACTTCTACTGTAAATCCGCCAGATTCGTTCCAAGTAAACGGAACCGCACAGCCTGGGCAATGGATCGGGCAGCCTTGTACTTGCAAGCAAGCACGGATGCCCGGTCCCTCGACTTTCGTTGACGGAATAAATTGATGTATTCGCAGTGCCATAATTAATAGTCAACCATACGGCCACCGCCGCGATGAATAGGAGTGATAGTAATAGGACGGAAGACAGCCTTGCTTTTCAGCTTATTGACCTGATGCGGCTTTAACCCAAGCAGTTCACCGACTTGCTCAGCTGACTGGAACCCGCCAATAGAACCGCGTTCCTGCACAATCCGCTTAGCTCCTATAATTCCGATCCCAGGCAGCTCCTGCAATTGCTCCTCTGTCGCTTGATTAAAATCTATTAGCGAACCATCAACGCTACTATTGCCAGCTTGTACCGGCTCTGCAAACAGTGCATCGAGGGCTGGCTGTGCAGGGGGAGCAGGCTGGACAGGAGGAGGCGGAGGAACTGGCGGCATAGCTGGAGCTTGCGGCCTTACTAGCGCCGCCATTTCCGGCTGCTGTAAAAACTCAACCCAATTCGCCATTCCGGCCGTCCATACATGAGTAGTCGCAGGCTGAATCTGCCCTGTTTGGACCATGTCGCGAATGACATCCAACTGATAAGGTCCATATTGCTGACCAGCAATCGCAATCATCCACTCAGTGGAGCTGTCGGTTAAATCATCATCAGAATCGTCAAAAGACAAACTAATCGTTATTGCGTTGTCTTCATCCTCGTCATCGTCTAATAAAAGATCATCATATTCGTCCTCATCCTCATCATCATAACCGAGCAAATAAAATTGAATTTCTTCAAGCAACTCAGTTACTTTATCGTTGATTCGGGGATATATGAAAAAGTAACTTTTGTCCCCTATTTCTATGCGATCTTCTTTAGAGGACCAAATTATTACTTCGCTGAATTCTTCCCAGCTAATAGAGGATTTTTCAGAGCTACTCGGGCCACCATTGTACCAATATAATCCTCTGTCTGTAATAGCCATACCAGTTTTTCCGCTGTTCCAAAGAGCAGTGTCAATCAACGCCAATATTTGAACATTTTCTGGAACTGGGTATTTGGAACGCGCATTTATAATTTTTTTTTCTGGAATACGATCTCCAACAAAATACCGGTCAAAGGAATAACTCTCACAAATTTCAAAGATTTTTTGAGTAGAATATTCAATCATATCGTCAGCTCCCAATGTTTAAGGTCAACACGATCGAGTTATCTTCCATAACTTCCTCGCTCTCAATTGTCATATTCCGTTCTTCAGCACGGGCCTTTAGCTTTTTGTACACAACTTCCTGCAGGCAGCGTTTATAATCGTCGTCGATATCAGATAAATACTGAAAAATTTTTCGCAAATCAGGCTCATTATGTATTTCCACTTGAAACGGATGATCACCTGATTGCCGAAATGTCAGGTGCGAATTTTCTATTTTACAAGTAATAACCGAACCATTGCGTACAGGATTAATGCCGAACTCCTTTAACGTTTTAAACAATAGCTCACCATCTCGGAAGTTAGTAGGAAAGGCTTGCGGAAGCATGGCCGCTGTTGTGTTGGTCGCTGGCAACGCAGCACTCCCTGTTTTCAGCTCATTTTGTTGAAGCGTGCTAACATCAAACATTTGCTTCCCCGCTGCTCTATTAACATTAGCAATAAACCGCTCTATATGTTGCCTGGAGTCATATTTTCCGAAAACAGCAACCCACTTTCCATTTAAAAATTCCCAGAAGAAAAATAAATCTTCACCATCGATATGTGTTTTATAGCTGCTGCCCCATTTTTCACAATCATAGCCGGCTTTGCGAACGGTTCGAGCAAGCTCTGACTCTTTTTCAAACAGTGAAGGGATGGAGAATTGCATGGATTGAACCCAATTGTCGAAATTTTTCTTACCCATTACGAGTCTCATAGCCAGTGCAATCGGAACTAAAGCAAGAGAGACAGACATCAAGCTTCCTCCTTTTAATAATTGTTATTCATATTCTTCTGCTGCTGGCGCAAATCGACTAGCTCTGTTTCATAGTATTCTGCGGTATATTCAGAATCTACCGTTTCGGCATCCAGCAGCTGCTCCAAAATATCGATATAGTCCATGCATGCTTTTCCTTTTACGCCGATTACGTCAGCTTTTATTTGTCCATCAGCAAAGATTTGTACGCGAATTTGTTTCTTTGACATAATTATCACCTTGCCTTTTTGTTAAAAATCAATCGCTCTGCCGCCACGAGAAGCATGAATATCTTCAATTGCCGGCTCAGGAGGCTGCCAGCCAGGAACCTCGCTTTTATATTCAACACGGTCTTCATGAGGGGTAGCCGCTACTGCCCGTACATTAGCCCATTCACGAATAGCATGTATTTGCTCAGCCTGTGTAATCGAGAGTGGAACAGTGGCTGCAAATGCTTTCTGGAAATCGTCCAGCTTAATGGCGCGATCCTCAGAGAAAGCCTCAAATAATGCTGTAATTACAGCTTGCTCGATTTCAGCTCCAACATAGCCTTCGGTAGCTTGAGCAAGCAGCTCCAGCACATCTTCAGTCAAATTAAAATCACCGATTACCTGTGGATTCTTTAGTCGTTTATTTATATGTAGGCGGAAAATATCTTTGCGTTCTTTTTTTGTCGGCAAATCAACAAAAAAGATTTCATCAAAGCGGCCTTTGCGCAGCAGCTCTGCTGGCAGGGAATGAATGTTGTTTGCTGTTGCAATAACAAATACCGGCTTGGTTTTCTCCTGCATCCATGTCAGGAACGTACCGAATATGCGACTCGATGTGCCGCTGTCGCCAGCACTCGACATGCCGCTGAATCCTTTTTCGATTTCGTCAATCCATAAAATTGAAGGGGAAATTGCCTCGACTGTTTGAATCGCCTTGCGCATGTTTTCCTCACTACTGCCAACAATACCGCTAAAAATTTTACCCAAATCCAGACGCAATAGCGGCAAATGCCACATTGCACTTACTGCCTTCGCAATCAAGCTTTTACCACAGCCTGGCACACCAGTAATGAGAACGCCTTTCGGTGCAGGCAAGCCATAGACCGCAGCGGAATCCAGCCATGATTTGTTGCGCTTTTGCAGCCAGCGCTTCAGGTTTTCCAAACCGCCAACATCCTCTATTTTCAGATCAGTTTTAACAAATTCAAGAATTTCCGACTTTTTAATGATTTGGCGCTTTTCTTCTAAAATAATATCAACGTCTTGTTTACTTAATTTCCCATCCTCGACCATTGCTCGGGCAAACGCATTTTCGGCTTCATGCAGAGTAAGGCCGAGCGCTGCTTTAGCTAATCTTTCCTCATCTTCTGGAAGCAGATCGAACGTAATGCGTCCACTAGCCTGATTGGCAAAAATCATTTCATCCAGCAATATTTTTATTTCAGTGAATGATGGCAGCTCGAAATCGACAATTGTAACCTGCTTCTGCAGCTCAATTGGCAAATGCAAAATTGGGCTTATAATGACAACATTTTTCGGGTTAGGGCTTTGCTTGAGCACGGGGATTAAATCACGAATTTTTCGGATAACCTGATGGTCTGGTGATTTACCCCCAGCGCCAAAGTAGACATGGAAATCCTTCAAAATAAATATAGCAGGCTGATCAAACGCTTCGATATATTCCAAGCATTTTAAAGGAGCCTTGCAATCCTCTCTGCCTCGTTGGCCTATTTCAGCCAAGCCATTCGTTACGCTCCATGTAAATACTTTGCGCTGCGTTTTAATAAGGCTTTCAGTTGTAGCGACAGTAGAAATAAGGGAGAGGGCACGCTCTTCTTCCCAGGTCGAAATATATATGAAAGAAAATCTGGCGCGCATCAGGTTTGATATATGTGCCTTAAAAGCTAGATTTGCTGAACTATCCATTTCAAATGTTCCTCCAAATAGTAGCGATTTTAAAAACATAGTAGTTTTATTCGACAAAAGTGGAAAAATTCCCTTTATTATATGGGCAAATTTGACATGCTTCTTATGATTATACTATATCATTCTTGTTTAAATCTGAAAGAATTTGGCGAAATAAACTGCGTGCGGGGAGTTATGGTAGAGCTGCTGAAGTGGGGGGAATGGTGATCACTAAGTTGATTTTTGGTTCTTCTTATAAAACAGTATGGATATGACGCTGATCACGAGGAATGAAGAATATAAGTAGACGGTATCAGTATTTTTCAGAAGAAGTAATACGCCAACACCAACTAAACCGATGATATTAAATACAAGTAGGCTCAAGGTCGACTTCTTCAACCAAGAACTGATTCCAAATAATGCGAAACTTAAGATAGTGTTGACAGGAATAAGCAGCAGCAGATAGATAAAAAATAGAAAAATCCAATCGTAACCCAATGTATATTCTTGTTTTTGAGCGTTTATGGCTTGGTTTGCAGCGTAGATTGCTTGGCAAAGTGTAAGAAAAGGCGTTGTAATGAATAAATGAAACAATAGTTCTTTTTTCGGCATTCGTTTTTCTCCTTTCTAAGATTTATATTATTGACGACATGTTGGAAGGTTTTGTTACTCTAGCCTGTTGCCACAGGATACGATAAAGAGCAGCTTCTAAGCGGAACATGGTTATGCCCTGGTGGTTGTAAGGCGCATGGTCAGGAAAGAGTCTGTGTTGGAGCGATATGAGCTTGACAAATCAGCGGTGCAAACTAAAAACATGGAGCTAAACGGGAGTAGCCGTTTAGCTCCATGTTTTCCGTATGCCGTTTATTTTGCTGCTTTCGCCTAGCTACTTATTAATGGATGAAAGCAGCACATTATTGAAATGGTCGGTATACATATTTTTGAACGGCTTCTGTAAATCTCTCTCCACCGTAAAATATACCGATACCAAATCATAGACGGGATCGACGGCTACAAAAACGCCTGCTGCGCCCCAATGAGAGTATGCTTTTGGCGAGAACAGGTCGCCTCCGTCGAGCTTGTTGCCGTTCACACTCCAGCCCAACCCCCAATACGCCTCCGGAAAATACTCATCACGGTATTCTGAAGGGACGCCGGGAATGCGATTGCGCGTCATTTCTCGGACTGACACAGGGCTGAGAATTCGATTGCCGTTATATTCGCCGCCGTTCAGAAACATTTGCGCAAACACCGCGACATCATAGGCCGTCGCATACAGGCCGCCGCCAGCAGACTCAGAGTCGATAGCTTGATCTGTTTCCAGCCATTCCGCACATGCATCCTCTGGTGCGCGGCGTACGATGCGGTGGCGCTCTGCAGCAGGAACATTGTAATAGGTATCCTTTAAGCCAAGCGGGTCAAACAGATGCTTTTGCATAAACTCGGGATAGGACAAGCCGCTCGTTTTTCGGATGATTTCCCCTAACAGCTCATAGCCGTAACCGAGATATTCCATTTTCTCTCCTGGCTTATTCCCCAATGACACGCCGCAAGCCGAATAAATAAATTCGTGGAGCTCTGGATTGGAGTTCGGCTCGCATGGCGGAAGCGGATCAGTCGAAGTATTGCGATAATGATATACATCATCCCCACGAATGCCGGAAGTATGTGTAAGCAAGTGATGGACGCGCACATCAGCTTTGCCGCCTTGAGCAAATTCAGGGATATAATCGCAGACCGGACGATTAAGCCCGACAAGCCCATGTTCAACTAAAATCATAATTGCTGCTGCTGTGTACACCTTTGTAATGGAGCAGAGTGGAAATAAAGCTGATGTGCTTAACTCAACTGACGGCTGCTGCGGACTCAGCTTGCCTACGGCACGATGCGCAATCAGCCTGCCAGCTCTGGCGACAGCATATACTTGAGCAGGTGTTACGTTCGTTTCATACATTCGGTCTACAAAATCATGCAGCGCTTGGACACGGGCCGGATTCAGTCCGACCTCTTCAGGAGCAGCTTCTATTAATTTCGCCATTCTCATCACCCTTTTCATTTTAATGTTATTACAAATGATTTGTTAACATATTAAAAATTAACATATTTATAAACAAATAGATAGAGCAGAAATGTACAATTGCTTCCTGTCTGCAACGTTGCCTACCTAGAGCTAACGATTAAGCCAAATGCTTGCTTAGATTCAATGGTTACAAAGGTCATGTTTACATTAATAAGTTAATAAAAATATTAAATTTTAAAAGTTGTTCGACAATAATTCCCTTACTTAGACATAAGCTTCGGTTTAAGATAGGCTCAAATAGGAGTGAGTGTTTCTAAAGAGAGCAAATAATGAATAGAAGGGAGGCAAGTTCACTTTAGCCTGAGCTTGAGGTTTCCAAACTAATTTGTAAGCGCTTCAAAACTCTTTGGGAAGAGAAATGAAAGGAGATTTGAAAGATGATGCAGCATATTCATAAGCAAAAGCTATGGAGCACAAAGCTTATTGCAGCGGTTGTAATTTTTGCCATGCTGGCAGCACTTGTAGGCAGCAGCAGTGCCTACGGCGCAGCCAGTTCATCATCGACAGCAAATACAACACGAGTATCGGTACACGACCCATCTGTATACTACGACGCTTCAACGAACAGGTACTATATTTTCGGCTCTCATTTGGCACAGGCATCCAGCACCGATTTAAGAAACTGGTCGTATTTGGGAACACAGGGCTACACCAACTCAAGCTTATACGCAGCGTCCACCTTTGAAGGCTATTACTACATCAAGAACAGAAACAGCGGCTTATATCTTGATGTTGAGAACGGGTCGAGCAGCGACGGCACGAACATACGGCAGTGGACCTATAACGGATCGGATGCGCAAAAGTTCAGAATTCGTCATTATGGCAACGGGGATTATTACATCTTAACGGCTAATTCCTCCTACAATAGCGCACTTGATGTCAACAGTGGCTCCTCCGCTAATGGAGCTAACATTGAGCAGTGGGCTTATTGGGGCGGCACTATGCAGCTTTTTAGAATCCAGCAAAATGCTGATGGGTCCGTAGCCTTCCTTACTAAAGCGTCGGGATATACTGCTGCGCTTGATGTGGCGGATGGCAGTACGGCTAGCGGTGCAAATGTTCAGCAGTGGGCATACTGGGGCGGAGACATGCAGAAGTGGGAGCTGGTCAAGGCTGGAGGAACCGGCAACGCTGCTAGAAGCACCGGAACATCGCTAGTCAATGCGTTAGCGCCATCCTTTGCCTGGGCAGGCTATAATGATCAGGACAGCTCTGGCGGACATTCCGTTTGGGCGCCCGGGCCAATCTATAATGCATCATACGTATGGGCCGATGGTTCTACAGGCGCGTATATGATGTATTACTGCACGTCCTCAACCTATATTCGCTCTGCCATCGGATTTGCAGTATCAAAATCGATCAACGGGCCTTACGAATATGTCGATACGATTCTTTACTCAGGCTTCACCAATGCAAGCAATCCGATTACGACAAGCTCGGCGTTAGGGACGAAAACCGTTGATACGTGGTTCAAGTATACGAATATTCCGGAGCTGATCGACAACGGAACATTGTCCGGGACAAGAAGCGGCTGGTTTACGAGTAACGGCGGCTTTA
Organism: Paenibacillus montaniterrae; assembly: GCF_018403185.1. GTDB lineage: Bacteria > Bacillota > Bacilli > Paenibacillales > Paenibacillaceae > Pristimantibacillus > Pristimantibacillus montaniterrae. The sequence goes on along the minus strand of NZ_BOSE01000006.1, from coordinate 214,374 downwards.
ACAATTCACAGTTTCCGAATGCCATCGACCCAGAGCTATCGTATGACAGCGCAGGCAATCTGTGGATGAGCTATGGCTCCTGGTCAGGCGGCATTTATATTTTGCAAATTGACCGTGCAACCGGCAAACCAATTTATCCAGGCTCTGACAGCGGCAATACCGACCGTTATTTCGGTAAAAAAATCGCTGGCGGCTTCGGCAAATCCGGCGAGGCTCCCTATATTGTTTACGATCGGGAAGCGGGCTACTACTATCTATATGTATCCTATGGCTGGCTGGGTAGAGACGGCGGCTATCATATTCGTGTCTACCGCTCGACGAGCATTGATGGACCTTATACGGACGCTGCCGGCAATTCAGCCGTTTATTCATCGTCTTCAGTCAACCAGGGCAATCATGGTGTGAAGCTTTTTGGAAATTATAATTTGTCTGGCCTGCCGTTAGGCTATAAATCAGGCGGACACAACTCCGCATTAATCGACACGGACGGCGCAAGATATTTGGTTTACCATACGCGCTTTAATAATGGCACAGAGGCGCATGAAGTGCGCGTGCACCAGCAATTTTTAAATGCGGATAAATGGCCAGTTACCGCAGTCTATGAATTTTTGGGCAGCAGCATCTCGCCTACGGGCTATAGCTTGAGCGATATGGCGGGAACATATCAGTTTGTCGACATGGGACTGGATGCTGCAACCTCGGGGGTTGGCATGCTGCCGACCCAGAGCGTAACGCTTAACTCGAACGGAACAATATCGGGCAGCGTTTCGGGCACTTGGTCGCATACTGCGGGCACCTATCATTGCACGATGGTGATTGGCGGGGTAACGTATAAAGGCGTGTTCTTTAAACAGCGCAATGAGCTTGCTAGCCGCAATGAAGTGATGACGTTCTCGCTAATTGGTTCCAACAATAAAGCGATTTGGGGCTCAAAGTAAGCTCGGCAGCAAGCGGCAGTACGCGAAGCTGAAAAGCAGTACACGAGGCTAAAAAGCAGTACACGAAGCTAAAAAGCGAGAAGTGCGGCAATAACGCGCTTCTCGCTTTCGTGTATGGGTCGCGCACGTTGGGAGCATGGCAACTACTGATTCATTTGTCCTCCATCAACGGTGTAAATTGATTGTGTAACGTATGACGCATCGTCAGACAGCAGGAACAAGGCAACATTCGCCACTTCCTCCGCTTCACCGTATCTGCCCATCGGCACAGCAGCACTAAAGGCTTGTTTTGCACCTTCTGCATCCTCAGGCACTGTGTTTTTCTCGATTTGTCGCATCATGCGCGTGTTAATGACACCAGGCGCGACAGCATTAACTCGTACGCCATGCGGAGCAGTTTCAAGGGCGACAACTCGCGTCATGCCGATAACCGCATGCTTGGAGCTGTTATAGCCTACAAAGCCTGGCGAGCCGATCAAGCCTGCTCCTGAAGAAGTGTTAACGATGCTGCCATAGCCTTGCTTCTTCATAACGGGCACGACATACTTCAAGCCAAAAAATACGCCCTTAACGTTAACGTTTAGCACCATTTCAAATGTTTCCGTCGGATAGTCCTCCACATTTGCCGTAATGCCTTCAATGCCGGCGTTGTTGAAAAAGCCGTCGATGCGACCGAACTTTGCAACCGTAGCATCAACATAAGCCTTTACTTCTTCTTCCTTCGCGACATTTGCCTGCAGGGCAATAGCATTGGAGTCATTAAGCCCAAGCTCTGCCATGACCTGTTGAACCGCTTCGAGCTTCAAATCAACCAGTGCAAGCTTCGCTCCCTGCTCAGCGAGCTTTTTCGCGGTTACTTGACCGATCCCGCCAGCCGCTCCTGTAATGATCACAACTTTTCCTTCAAATTTTCCCACACAAACTGCCTCCCTAAATGAAATGCGTAATATTGAGCTTCATGCAATAGCATTTACAAATATTGGGCGGTATATCCATGCTTCGTTTACGGCAATTCAATTTGATTGGCGATTTCTACAATTTCTTCTTTCGTAAACCCGGCATCACTTAATACCTTTGTGCGATTGTTAGAAATAATGTCAATAGAAGCTTTCACTTTTTCTATTGACTCACTAATCTCAGCCAGATCGCTTGTTGCTTCGCTATCTAAATATTTCATTAGATTTTGTGCAGTAATTTGTGAGTACAGCGCCATATCCTGGATTGAGCTTATGTATTCTGTTGCGATATCAGGTGTATCGGGCGGCGAATAGAGGGACATTTTCGCTTGATGTTCCTCAACCTCTTTACAAAGATTATAAAAATCCAGCGAGCTAATCGTTGCTCGCGAGTATTTGTCCATGCCATCCATTAACTGATTATGTGCGGTCACGATATTCATAAAATTTTCCCAGACGATTGCATCTTGCTCGCCGACCCTTTGCTTCAGCTCCTCAGGCGAAACAGAAACTTCGGAGGCGGCATCACTGCTGGTGCTTTGAGAGGTGCTTGTAGAGCTATTAGTCGTTGTTGAACTATTTGACGAGAAGATAATGATTATGACAACAAGGGCGATAAGAAGGACGAAAAAACCAACGACGGACAGCACCCCAATTTTTATAATTCTCCATATTAAGTTAGGCTTTTTCACCTTGGCGAATTGGGGTCCGGAGAGCGCTGTAAATTGCGGCGGTTCCGGCGACCAAGGTTGCTGCGATGACTGAGACGCTTGCGCTTGCTGCGGCGGCCAAGACGGCTGAGACGCTTGAGCTTGCTGCGGCGGCCAAGGCGGCTGAGACGCTTGAGCTTGCTGCGGCGGCCAAGGCGGCTGAGACGCTTGAGCTTGCTGCGGCGGCCAAGGCGGCTGAGACGCTTGTGCTTGCTGCGGTGGCCAAGGCGGCTGAGACGCTTGTGCTGCTTGCGGAGGTGGCGGTGGAACTTTTTGAGTGCGCTGCAACGGTGCTGCGCATTTTCCGCAATAATTGTTACTGTTATTGTTCGAATGCCCGCATTTTTGGCAAATGATCGTATTCATATTAGGACCTCCTGTTCATTTGCGATTTAGTTCGATTGCTCTTCAACGTCCTGCTCTGATCAAAGTCGGACTTGTTGAACATCCTCTATAATAGTTCTGAGGCTTTAGGAAGGTATATCTTCTTTCCTACTAATTTTGTATTTTCCACCATTATCCTTTTCTTTTGGCACTTTTTCAAGAAAAATATATCTTCAGGTCTTTCTGAAAAAATGAACTCATAGCAATAAAGATAAGTGATTGAAATGATTTCGTAACCTCTATACATATTTGGCGTATTGTAGATTGTGAATGTTTATGGATTGTCATCTAATGAAATTGAGGTCATGTACCATATGAATAACGTTTTAGTTATAGACACAGAGAACTGCTATAGGTCGGCTGAGCGCAAGGCTGCCCGCTATTTTTCAGCCTTGTACGAGCTGGTGAAAAGTAAAAATTACGCATCTGTGCTTAAGGAAGATTTTAAGCAGTGGGGGCAAAAGCATAAAAGCAGCCGTTCCTGGCTTTCCTGGCTAACAGGCTACAATAGACAGTCCAGATCAGCAGCTCAAGGCCAGCGATATATTGAATGGCTGGAGAAAGCGGGCAAGCTGGATGACTATCTTGATCGCAGTGTATCTTACATTTACTTGAGAGATTTGGGGAAAAGGCTGAACGAGCCGGATACACAAGCGAGAATTCGAACGATCACAGCTGATGTTAAGCGAATGCTGCTTCATTCCAGGGCGGACGATCAAGGTCAGCTGCTCGAATTTATTAGTTTGGAAAAGGTATACCGCTGGGCCCAGAAGGAGCAGGTAGAGCTGGCAGTCATCTGGGTGATCGGCAAGCTGAAGCAGGTTGCTGATCATTTGCCGGCAGAAATGAATGCTGAGCATGCACAGCGCAAGCTGATTAAAATTATTGTTGGCGTTGTTATGCATGCAATAGAGGAGATGGACGAGGCTGTACCTCCAGCCGAGCGTTCACAAATTTTGGATGAAGCGATTCGTTTAGGCTATTGCTACGGTTTGACCTATCCGTTTATAGATGATTTGCTCGACTCCAAGGCTTTGACCGAGCAGGAAAAGCTTGATTACGCTGAGCTGTTGCGCGCAGCGCTAAGCACAGGTATTGTGCCAGACCTGGAGCAGTGGACAGGTACTGACAACCCGGCCCTCAAGTTTATCCATTCTGAGCTTAGCGAGGCCTTCCAATACGTTAAAAATGTTCAACGTCCAGAAACAGAGCGATTGTTTTTGGAACAGGCTTACGTCTTCTTTCACGCGCAAGAGCTCGATCGAACGAAGCAGATGAGCAATAAAGCTTATTCCAATGAAGAGCTCTACATTCCGATCATTCTGAAATCAGCTTCCTCACGGTTAATTGCACGCTCGGTGCTTCGTGCTAAGGAGGATGAGGAGTTCGACAGGCAAACCTTTTATTATGGGATATACAATCAGCTGGCGGATGATTTTGCTGATATGCTGGATGATAAAGCTGCAGGAGCGGTTACTCCGTATACGTATTTTTTGACTTACCGCGGGGAGCGGACAGATCTAATCAATCCGTTCGAGCTGTACTGGGCCGTTATCGCTTATTTGCTGCATCATGTATACCACTCTGATGAAAAAACACGCGATGTCATGCTGGGACGCGCGATAGGCGGGCTTAAACGGTTTAAGAGCAAGCATGGAGCAGAGCAATTTACTAGCTTGATGAATAGCTTGTTTGTGGGTAATGATGGCTTTAAGCTGCAAATTATTCAATTGGTCGATAAAGCTGATGATGTCGACTTTTTAGATAAGCTGATCCGCGACCAGCTCGTAGATATGCTGAAAAATGAACAGCAGCAGAAGCAGGCCTTTTCGGAAATGATTCAGCGTGCCCGCGAGCAATTTAATGCGGCGTTGCTGCTGGAGGCGAAGGAAGTGATGCTGCCTGTCAAGCAATTGCTGTATGATGCGGCGAATTACAGCCTTGAAGGCGGTGGCAAACGGCTGCGGCCGATTATGTCCTGGGTGATGGGAACTCAGGAATACGGCTTGTCGGATGTGGCGCTAATGCCTGTGCTGCGATCGTTGGAGTATATGCATACCGCTTCATTAATTATTGATGATTTGCCTACTCAGGATAATGCTGCGACACGTCGTGGGCGCCCTACGCTGCATATGCTTCACAATAGCGCAACTGCTGAATTGACGAGCCTGCTGCTTATTCAAAGAGCGATCTATGAGCAGTCCTCGCTTTATTCATTTGATTCCACGATTGTCCTTAAAATGATGCGCTATTCCTCACAAAAAGCGGAAGAGCTGTGCATTGGTCAGTTGATGGATCTAAGCTCGAAAGGAAAGAGCTTGACACTGCAACAATTGAATGAAATCTGCTATTACAAAACGGCGATCGCATTTGAAGCGGCACTCGTTATGCCGGCAATTTTGGCGCAGGTGAACGAAACGGAAATTGCGGCCTTGAAGACATATGCTTACCATGCTGGCATCGCCTTTCAAATTAAGGATGACTTGCTTGATTTTATTGGAGATGCCAGCCTGCTTGGCAAGCCGGTTGGCCTCGATATTCGCAATAATACATCAACCTTTGTTACTGTGCTGGGGCATGAAGGGGCGCAGAAGGCGATGTGGGAGCATTATTGCAGTGCGATGGACGCGTTGAAGCAGCTGCGGCCGCGCACCATGTTTTTGAAATATTTGCTGGATTATATCGTACACCGCAATCAATAGCTGAGTGGTTAGATGAACGAAGGGGGCATGCCAGAAGGTCAGTGAAAACTGACGATCTGAAGCAGCCCCCTTGTTCATTTAATACGTATAAATGGATTGAACAATACCGTTTGTAAAGCTGACATATTGCGTACCGTATCTCCATACCTCTACTGTAATGCCGCTAGAAGATAGCTTTGAGGTGGAGGAAGGACGTCCCCAAGAAAGCTCAACCTGTGTTTTACTCATGCCTACTGCAATTTTCTCGGCCTTAATCATGTTCCACGTTGAAGTTGACCAGCTATATTTTTTGTACGGATCGAAGGACAAGAATGTATCTGAATCATTCAAAATACCTGAAACGAAATCTCTGGAAGTTTCCTTCATCTTATACGTTTTGCCATTAGCATTTTTGAAGACAACTTGGAAATTATCTCCGCTTGTTGGCACGATATCTGTAACGGTAAGCTTCATGAATCTTTCCCAATCGCTGTAGCGGTTAACCCAATAGGATTTGTTAATAAATTGGGTCAGATTGCCCTGCTTTTCCTTCTTCTCGATCGCTGCTGTCTCTGCAGATTCGACAACCAAAGCTGCTTTGCCGATCGTAATTTTCATTTTCTTATATTTGCTGTCCCAATCAAGCTTGGCGATTGACGCTTTTGTTAAGAGGGCAGCAGGGAAAACAGTTGTGCCATTATGGACTTGAACGGCTTGGTTTAAGGTAATGTCCTTGCCATTAAGCTTTGCTTTCTTTTGCCCTGTTTTAAGCTGCAGCTTTGTATCGCCAAGGCTAACATCAAAGGTTTTGCCGTCTTTGTTGCTGACCGTTGCTCCTAAAGCTTTGAATACGGAAACGAGTGGCAAGTATGTCGTATTATCCTTGCTCACCGCTCCAGTTAAATTGGAGCTGGCGCTAATTGAAATTGTAACTGACTTGCTGCTGCCATTTTCCGTTACGCTTACTTTAGTTTCGCCTACTGCAACAGCTTTGTAAGAGCCATTACTTAGTGCTTTAACCAAATAGGGCTTGTCAAACGTTAGCTTTGCGCCAGACAATGTTTCCTTGTATCCATTGCTGTAGGTTTGAACAGGCTTGAAGCTGACCGTATTGCCTACCGCAAGCTTGCTATTAGAAGCTGTCAATGACAGGCCGGTTATCGTCGGCGCTTCAATAGGATAAACCTTATTATCTCGGTAAATTTTCCAGCTTCCGTCTTTATGCTTAACTAACCACTGTGGTTTATTTCTTTCAGTTGTAACAATAATCGTTTCATCAGAATCTCGTCCAGCCTCTGGATCGTAGGCTAATGTTCCATAATAATCGGATACTTGAACCGCGTCTTTAATGTCTTTTATTTGCTCGACTAATTTAAATTTGTCCTTATAAGTCCCTTCTATCGCTGTTATCCAGGCTGTACCATCTTTTTTTGTTACAATTAATGCGTCAGATGGATGGAAATCAATGCTGACCGCATTTTCAGCAACAACGTAAGTGTTGTAGACAACAACGCCATCAATCACTTCAAAATCATAATCGCTCAGAGCCGTAACTTTTCCGTTTTTATCGAGAAATGCAATGAAATCTTCAGTTGCTTTCAGGCTAACGATCGATTCTGGATCATCGACTGTTGCCAATACATATCCATCGCTAGAGTTGCGCAGCTCGCCTTTTTTATTGAAGAAAGCGCCATTGCCTAAAATGACGACGTCGCTATAATTCGTATATTGCTGTCCATCCGTATTCCAAACTGTGCCATCATGCTTCACATAATAGTTGCCGTCAAGCTGTTTAATATTCGTTTGCTTCTTATCAACAGTAGGTGTGTTCTTGTCGCCCCAGTATACGAGCTCGCCTTTCTCAGTAAGCCCGATGCTGTCAGGAGATGAATCCTGGCTTCGAATGGTGGCTGCGTTCGTTTGATACTTTGTAAAACCTTTTTGCGGCTTTTTAAGCCATAGTGTACCATCCTCCAACAATATAGCGTCACCTTTTACCTCTTTCACTTTTACAGTGTTGGTTGAGGCGTGTGCCATTGCCTGAGGCAGGCCAATCATAATCAAGCAGAAAATAATTGCTGTGAGAAGAGCTTTTTTCATAGGTTGTTTTCTACTCCTTATTTCATAATATAGGAATAATATACCATGAAAATCTAAAATTTGTTTATATATTTTTAGTTCAATTGAACCGCTGGTGTTTTAACGTTACCTTTACTTAGGCAGCAGCATAACATATAGGAATGACGAGATAAGGGGTGATTGGGGTTGTATCCCAGATTATATGAATACGCTGGATGGCATTATCCCGGCTATATCTATTGGAGTAATTATTGTTGCAACCATATTGGGGCTGATTATTACCGTTGGAGCGGCTTTGATTGGAGCGAGGAAAGGAAGCAATGGCAAAGAGAGCTGATGCTGCATGACTACGGAGCCAATCCTTTTGTTATTAATATTGAGGAAGCAACAGAGCAAAACCGAAATTTTCGTACGGCGCTGTGGACAGGGAGTCATCTTCAGGTTGTGCTGATGAGCCTTAATGCAGGGGAAGAAATCGGGCTGGAGGTACATCCGCAACATGATCAATTTTTGCGTATAGAGGAAGGCAAAGCGCTTGTACAAATGGGCAGCACACAAGACAATCTCTATTTCCAGCAGCATGTTGAGGAGGATTATGCGATTCTCGTTCCGGCCGGGACGTGGCATAACGTCATCAACACAGGGAATAAGCCGCTCAAGCTCTATACGATTTACGGCCCGCCAGCCCATCCATTTGGTACTATACACGAAACAAAAGCGATTGCGATGGCTGCTGAAGAAGCGCATAGCTAAGCGAATGCCCGGTAAAAGCAGCGGGGAGAGCCAACCGAGCTGTGCATGAATAGAAGTTTGCTCACACTACAAACGTCTGGTCAGTCAGGGATGAAATATGGTGCATGTGAGGCTGACTGCCTATGCTGTGTCAGCGAGCGGCGAATGTTGCTTTTCCTGCTCGCTGACAGCTTTAGGGCAGTTCACTGCCTGGCAGGTAGCAGGGCTCTCTGCTTAAAGGGACAGACTGACCACCTTGTGCAAGCGGTTTTCGTCCACGCTTATGCCCAGGCCGGCGCCCGCTGGCAAATGAACACGGCCGTTCTCTACCATTAGCGCTGAAGCAGGATCATCCTCAGCCTTGACGCGTTGAAAGCCCCATACCTCAAAATGCTTGGCGTTGGAGGCTGCTGCGGCATGCAGCAGTGCAGCGGTCGCTAATCGCCCTTCATCCATTTGTCCAAGCATGACTGGAATATGAAATGCCTCGGCGATACTCATCATTTGCTGCAGGTTGGCAATCGAGCCTGCCTTTACAATTTTCAGATGAACGATATCTGCTGCATCCTCCGCGGCGATGCGTGCGACATCGGCAATGGACTTGCAGCTTTCATCGGCTACAATCGGAATAGTGCTCATTTGCTTTAAGGCTTTTAAGCCGGCGATATGCTCTGCTGGCACGGGCTGTTCGAGCCATTCCACTCCAAGCGGCGCGTATTGCGCAATACGGATTGCCGCTTCCTTCACGCTCCAGCCTTGATTGGCATCGACGCAAAACAGCACCTCCTCCGTTAAACCCAATTGCTCTATTCTTTCTCTGGCAGCTGCAACACGCGCGAGGTCCAGCACACGATCCGTACCAACCCGAACCTTCAACACCCGAAAACCAGCCTGCAAATAGTCTGTTGCTTCTTGCCGCGCTTGCTCAACTGTACCAAATGCAATCGTAGCATCGCTGGCAAAGCTGGACTGAACAATGCCGCCAAGCAGCTGTGCGACCGGGATATGATAGTGTTTTCCTGCCAAATCAAGCAGCGCGATGTCGATCGCTGCCCTGGCAGCGCTATTGCCGGCAATCAGGCGATCCAGCTCGCGATTAATCGCATTGCGCTGCAATGGATTCTTGCCCAGCAAGCAAGGGGCGAGGCGATGCTGCAGCACGGCAACAATGCGCTCTGGCGTATCTCCGGTTACATATTCACAGTTTCCTCGCACCTCGCTCCAGCCAACCTCTCCCGTATCTGCTGTCAGCTTCACATACACCTCCTGCAAATGAGTTACGGTGCCAGATGAAGCATGGGTAAACGGCGGCGATAACGGAAGATCATATCTGAAAATATCAACACTAGTAATATACATAGGCTGCACCTCAATGTTATGTGTCATATTATATGACGTGAATTAATTGAATGACTTTGATTTTTAATGATAAATGTAAGATAACATAACTTTAAATTAAAAGAAACTATAAAATATCTAATTGAATTTGCATTATTCGACTTTAAATTACATTATTCGATTAAAATATGTTAGATATATTGACGCGATATTAAAACATCTATTATGATGTGAGCATCTTGAATGTGATATTTGATATTTGATCAAATCTGGAGGCGATGTGTATTGGAGAAACCGCCAAATATGCGAACGGTAGCAGAGCATGTTTATTTCCAAATTAAGCAGTGGATTTTGACAGGAGAGCTGGCGCCAGGAGAGAAGGTGGATCAGGATGCGATTGCCGAACGACTGCAGGTGAGTAAAATGCCTGTGCGCAGTGCGCTGGAGAAGCTGGCTGCCCAGGACTTCGTCAAGCTTCATTCTCATCGCGGCGCGACTATTAGCGAGCTGTCCGTCAAGCACTTGCAGGAAATTTACTTTGTTCGCTGCTTGCTTGAGGAAGCGGCAATCAAGCTTGGTGTCCAGCATATGACGAAGGAGGACGTGGACAAGCTGTATGGCATGATTGCCGAGCAGGAAAAGCTTGCTGGCAGTGAACTGGAGACGATTCTTGCAACAAACCGCCAGTTTCATATGTACATTTACGGTCTGGCGCAGCAGCCGCTCATGCTTGGCATCATTAACCGGCTATGGGAGCAAAGCGAGCGTTACCGCCGCATTTTGCTGCGAGACCAGCATATGGTTGAAGGCTCTATTCAGGAGCATCGCCATTTGGTTGACCTGATGAAGCAAGGACGCGCTGAGGAGGCAGGACGCTTTCTCGTCGAGCATAACCGCAAAACTGAAGAGTTTGTTCTACATTACATTAACCAGACACAATGGAGGGATTTATATGAAGTTGAAAAAGTTTAGCCTATTACTTGCAGGTTTGATGGTATTTCTCGCAGCATGCTCAAGCAGCAATACGAACCAATCCGGCGGCAGCACGACAACAGGCAATAACAGCAATGCTGGTACGACCAATGAGGCGTCAACAGATAGCGGTAATTCGTACGAGCTTGTGACACCAGGCAAAATTACGTACGGAGTTGCTGCAACCTATCCTCCATTTGAATATATGGAAAACGAGCAATATGTCGGCTTTGATATCGAGTTTATGGAGCTGATCGCCAAAGAGCTGGGGCTTGAGGTGGAAATCGTCGCAATGAACTTTGATGGACTGATCCCTGCCTTGCAAGGCAAACGAATTGATCTGATCAATTCGGCGATGTTTATTACCGATGCTCGCGCTGAGCAGGTTGATTTCGTTAAGTATATGGGCATTGGACGCTCCATCGTCGTGCCGGCCGGCAATGAGCAAGGCATCACCTCGATGGAATCGTTATCCGGCAAAACAGTTGCTGTAACGAGAGGCGCGATTGAAGAGGTTTATGTAACGGAGTTCAATGAAGAACTGAAAAGCCAAGGTGTTGAGCAAATTACAATTTTGGCGCTGCCTACCGCAAACGATGCGGTGCTGGCAACTGAAAATGGACGAGCAGACGCATTTTTGCACTCTTCTCCAGGTGCAGCTTATTTGATGGAGGAGCGCGCAGGCGTATTTGAAATTGCCCATACAATGGATTCTGGCACACAAATTGGTATCGCCGTCAATAAAGGCGAAAGCGAACTGGCGCAAGCAATATCTGAAGCCGTTGATTCCTTGGTCAAGCAAGGCGTTTACTTCAAGCTGATGGAGAAATACAATTTGCCATTTGAAATGAGCATATTCTAACCGCTTGGCTAAATAGCGATAGCAGTTAATGAATAACAGGATCGGGATGAACAGGTGCTGTCGGCAGTGTTGCTGCATTGCCGACAGCTAATCAAGGGAGAGTGATAATAATGAGCTTCTTGGAGCATGTGAACAGCATCGTTGATTATATGACCTCACAGTCGTTTACTACTGCTGCGATCAATACGTTAAAGCTGACGCTGTTGGCACAACTGTTTGGCGTTTTACTCGGATTTATTATTGCATTAATGAAAATGTCAAAGTGGAAGGCTTTGAATGGCGCGGCGAACGGATACATTTGGTTTTTTAGAGGCATTCCCGTACTTGTTCAGCTTATCTTTGTGTTCAATGCGCTTCCGCAATTCGGCATCAAGCTGTCGGGCTTTGAATGCGCCTTGCTGGCGCTGGCCTTGAATGAAGCGGCCTATATGGCGGAAATTATTCGCTCAGGCTTAAATTCGGTTGGCAAAGGCCAGCATCGCGCGGCGCATGTGCTTGGCATGAGCCGCTGGCAAGCGATGCGCTACATCGTGCTGCCGCAAGCATTTCGCGTAATCGTTCCGCCTACGGGCAATCAGTTTATCGGCATGCTGAAAACATCGGCGATGGCTTCGGTTGTCGGCTATATGGATCTGCTGCTGACTGCACAGCAAGCCGCAAGTGCTACCTTTAACTATATCGACACGTTAATTGCAGCGGTCATTTACTATCTCGTCTTTACCGCGCTCTTTACGATGCTGCAGGGCTACATCGAGCGGCGTCTTGATGTCGTGAAAGCTTCCGAGCGGAAAAATCGTAAAATTGTTGCTAATTCTCAGCTTTCCAGTGAGAGTCAACCGGCAGCGTAACCGCATCTGATCACGAGAGGAGGATGACCATGATTCATATTGAAGCTTTAACGAAATCGTATAACGGTCAGCAAATATTGAAGCAGGTTCGTTTGGACATTAAAGAAGGTGAAAAGGTCGTCATTATCGGGCCGTCCGGCTCAGGAAAGTCCACATTGCTTCGTTGCATGGCAGGGCTTGAGTCGATTGATAGCGGCAAAATATTGTTTGAAGGCAAGGACATTTTGGCTTCCAGACAAAATCGTTCCGAGATCGGCATGGTGTTCCAATCCTTCGATTTGTTCACCCATCTGACTGCGTTGGAAAATATCATGCTCGCGCCAAAGATCGTGCGCAAGGAGGATGAAAAAATTGTCCGCGAACGCGCACTGCGACTGCTTGATCGCGTGCAGCTAACAGAGCGGATGAATCATTATCCCGAGCAGCTGTCAGGCGGACAGCAGCAGCGGATCGCGATTGCAAGAGCACTGGCAATGAATCCAAAGCTGATGCTGTTTGATGAACCGACCTCAGCGCTTGATCCGGAAATGACGGGCGAGGTGCTCGATGTCATTGTCGATGTTGTGCGAGACGGGATGACGGTCGTCATCGTCACGCATGAAATGGAATTTGCCAGACGCGTCGGAGACCGCATCATCTTTATGGATGACGGAGTAATCGTCGAGGATGTTCCGACCAGCAAGCTGGGCGAGGTGGGGGGGTATCCCAAGTTAGAACAGTTTTTAACTAAAATCAGTTAGAGGTAGGTTAAAAAGCTGGACTTTGATGACGATGTGATGCTTCGTAGAGGATTCGACGGCGAATCTTGAACGCTAGCGAAAATTCCGGTGCTCACGTAGCTTATTGCCTACGCTGCGCTCCTCATTTTCTACTAGCGTCCAAGCTTCTTGGTCCTGAAAGCCCAGCTTTTTAAACCTCGATTGGAAGAGGTAGGTTAAAAAGCAGGACTTTGATGACGATGTGATGCTTCGTAGAGGATTCGACGGCGAATATGTCACGCTACCGAAGGCTTCGGTGCTCACGTAGCTAATGGCCTACGCTGCGCTCCTCGCCTTCTAGTATCGTGCCATCTTCTTGGTCCTGAAAGCCCAGCTTTTTAAACCTCGATTGGAAGAGGTAGGTTAAAAAGCTGGACTTTGATGACGATGCGTTGCTACGTAGCATAGTCGACGGCGAATCTTGAACGCTAGCGAAAATTCCGGTGCTCACGTAGCAATTTGCCTACGCTGCGCTCCTCATTTTCTACTAGCGTCCAAGCTTCTTGGTCCTGAAAGCCCAGCTTTTTAAACCTCGATTGGAAGGGTAGGTTAAAAAGCTGGACTTTGATGACGATGCGTTGCTACTTAGCATAGTCGACGGCGAATCTTGAACGCTACCGAAGGCTGCGGTGCTCACGTAGCAATTTGCCGCAGCTAGCGCTTCGGAGCGCTGGTGAATTCTAATGAAGCTGAGTAACGTTAATTTGGTTGAATGGCGCTATTTGGAGCGCTAATGAATCTCTATATCGTTAATGCTTGAAAAATGCTTGTTTTCTGAGGAAATTGGCCAAATAAGATGCAATAGATTCATTAGAATTTGAATTCAAACGATTGAATGAAATAGTGATATCCAGTTTCGTTACAGACAGCGGCAGGGCGTTTCAGCGGCCGTATTCAATAACATGCGCAAATAAATGGAGGGTGATCGTATGCGAGCAGCTACTTTGGCGCTTGTGCAATTTGATAGTGTTATAGGAGATGTGGCTGGCAATACGCGCAAGGCGATTTCCTTTATGCAGGAAGCGGGTATGCGGCAGGCTGATCTTGTTGTTTTTCCTGAGCTGTTTCTGACAGGCTATGACTTGGATGCACTCGGCAGTCGTTATCGAGAGCTTGCTCAGCATGAGCAGAGTGCGGCGGTGCGACAGCTTTGCGAGGCGGCAAAGGCGGCTGCGATCAACGCAATTTTGCCGATGCCACTGCTCTCAACATCGGGCATTGTCAATGGTGCGCTGGTCATCAACCGCAAAGGGGAAATCGTTGCTCAGTATGCCAAGGTTCATCTATGGGCTGAGGAGCAACGCTATTTTGCGGCTGGCGATGAGCTGCTCGTCATCGCCTTTGATTTTGCCAAGGTTGGCCTAATGATTTGCTATGATGCAGCATTTCCTGAAATGGCAAGGTCGCTGACGTTGCAGGGAGCTGATCTGCTAGTTGCGCCCTCGGCATTTACGAAGGATTTAGCGCATCGCTGGAATATTTACTTTGCGACGAGAGCGCTGGAAAATACGAGATTTGTAGCAGCAGTCAACGGGGTTGGTGGGCTAACAGAGGAAAGCTGGCTGTTTGGCAACAACAAGGTGGCTGCTCCCAGCGGTGAGTTACTGCTCGATGCGGAACTGGATCAGGAAGCGATGCAGCTGCTGACAATTGATTTGTCACTTAACGAGCAGTATGAGGAGAGGATTCCGTATTTGCGGGATCGGCGATCAGAGCTATATAGCGGGTAGAGGAAGTTCAAAAATCCGACTTTGATGACGATGTGGTTGCGTTGTAGCTTAGTCGGCGGCGAATCTTGAACGCTAGCGAAAACTGCGGTGCTCACGTAGCTTTGCTCTACGCTGCGCTCCTCGTTTTCTACTATCGTCCAAGCTTCTTGGTCCTGAAAGCCGAATTTTTGAACTCTCATTGGAAGAGGAAGTTCAAAAAGTTCGACTTTGATGACGATGTGGTTGCGTTGTAGCTTAGTCGACGGCGAATATGTCACGCTACCGAAGGCTGCGGTGCTCACGTAGCTTTGCTCTACGCTGCGCTCCTCGCCTTCTAGTATCGTGCCATCTTCTTGGTCCTGAAAGCCGAATTTTTGAACTCTCATTGGAAGAGGAAGTTCAAAAATCCGACTTTGATGACGATGTAATTGCGTTGTAGCGTATTCGGCGGCGAATCTTGAACGCTAGCGAAAACTGCGGTGCTCACGTAGCTTTGCTCTACGCTGCGCTCCTTGCCTTCTAATATCGTGCCACATCTTCTTGGTCCTGCATTCAAAAAGCTACAGCGGAGGAGCAATGCATACCGAAAAACGAAGTGTGCCGCCTTTAACATCGTAATGCAACCATAAAAATTCAAATAAGAGCATTACGATTTAAAAAGCGGCTGGAGGATGCATTGCTCCGGAGCGCTGAAAAACGGAGTGTGTCGCCTTTAACATCGTAATGCAACCATAAAATTCAAATAAGAGCATTACGATTTAAAAAGCGGCTGGAGGATGCATTGCTCCGAAGCGCTGAATATTCAAAATACGAAAGAGGGATGACAATGTCGCAGCTAATATTTCCAATTGAAGAATTTCAAAGTCGTGTGAGCAAGGTGCAGCAGGAGCTGCAAAGCAAGAAATGGCCGGCGCTGCTGGTGCATACTCCGGAAAATATTTTTTATTTGACCGGCTATCAAAGCCCGGGCTATTACATGTATCAATGCTTAATCGTGCCGGCGCAAGGTGAGCCGAGGCTGGTGCTGCGCCGTGGCGAGCTGGCGAATGTGGAGACGTACAGCTGTCTGTCATTGGAGCAGGTTGTAACTTATGAGGATACGAATGACCCGGTGGAAATGACAGCTGCTACTGTTAAAGCTATGGGTGTTGCAGCAGGCGAGATTGGTGTCGAGACAGGCTCGTGGTTTTTGCAGGTTCGCAATTACAAGAAGCTGGCTGCATGCTTGGCTGATCAATATTCGCTTGTGGACGGGCAGGGTACGGTTGAAGCATTTCGTGTTATTAAGTCGGCCAACGAGCTTAACTATATTCGCCAAGCCTGCAAGGTTGCAGATGCCTCGATGCAGGCAGGGCTGGATGCAATTCGAGTTGGCGCTAATGAGGATGAAGCGGCGGCAGCGATGTTTTCGGCGATGATATTGGCTGGCGGAGAATATTTGGGAATGGAGCCGTTTATTTCGTCCGGCAACCGCTCCGGCAATATGCATGCGGCTTGGGGACATAAAGTGATTGGGCAAGGCGAGACGCTGCTGCTTGAGGTAGCGGGTGCAGTCAATCGCTATCATGGCGCGCTGATGCGGGCTGCCTATACGGGCGAGCCTTCGGATGAAATCAAGCGCGTGAGCGAGGTATGCATTGCATCCCTGAATGCCGCGATCGAGACGATCAAGCCGGGCGTTACTGCTGGCGAGGTCGATCAGGCTTGCCGCGGCACGATTGAAAAAGCCGGCCTATACGATTTGTTCCGCAAGCGTACAGGCTATTCAATTGGAGTTGCTTTTGCGCCTGACTGGGGCGAAGGGCATATTATGAGCTTGCAGCGTGATGATGAGCGTGTACTGCAGCCGGGCATGGTGTTTCATATTCCACCAGCGCTGCGCGTGCCTAACCAGTACGGCGTTGGCTTTAGCGAAACCTTGGTTGTAACTGAGACGGGCTGCGAAATTTTAACGTCGCTGCCAAGAGAATTGACTATTATCGGAGGTTAAGCCTATGACAACTTCAATGAATGGGAAAACCGCTATCGTTGCGGCGGCGAGCAAAGGACTGGGAAAAGCGGTTGCGAGCGAGCTGGCGGCAAGAGGCGCGAACGTTGTGCTGTTTAGCCGGGATTTGGCGGTGGCGGAGCAGACTGCTGCGGAAATTGCCGCTGCTACAGGCTCGTCGGTAATTGGCCTGCAGGTCGATGTTTGCAAGGAAGACGATATTCGCACCTGCGTCGAGCAGACGGTCAATGTATTTGGCGGGCTGGATATTGTAGTGACGAATAGCGGCGGACCGCCAGCGGGCATATTTGAGCAATTGCAGGAAGAGGATTGGTTTTACGCGTTTGAGCTGAATCTGATGAGCATTGTGCGTACGGTGCGCTATGCGCTGCCGCATTTGAAGGAACGGTCGGGGGCGATTGTTAATCTCGCTTCGTCATCTGTCAAGCAGCCGATTGCTGGCTTAACGCTGTCCAACGTAATGCGCACGGGAGTAGCGGGCTTAAGCAAAACGCTGTCGGAGGAGCTTGCCGGCTACGGCATTCGCGTCAACACAGTAGCGCCAGGGCGCATTGATACCGACCGTGTGCGCAGCCTGGATCAGCTGCGAGCGCAAAAAGCAGGCATTACGCCCGAGCAGTACAAGGCGAAAACAGAAGCGGCAATTCCGCTTGGCCGCTACGGCAAGCCGGAGGAGCTGGCAAAGGTAGTTGCATTCCTTTGCTCGGATGATGCGAGCTATGTGACCGGGCAAAC
Organism: Paenibacillus montaniterrae; assembly: GCF_018403185.1. Taxonomy (GTDB): domain Bacteria; phylum Bacillota; class Bacilli; order Paenibacillales; family Paenibacillaceae; genus Pristimantibacillus; species Pristimantibacillus montaniterrae. The sequence continues at coordinate 196,664 of NZ_BOSE01000006.1, read as the reverse complement.
ACTGCTCGTCGACGGAGGCATGGTGAAGTCGATATGAGGATGGACGAATTAAAGCTGAAGCTGGGAAGTGAAATCAAAATCGAACGTGTGCTGCAGGTGCTGGAGCGGCTAGTTGCGTTTCAGAGCGTGAATCCCGGTGGCAAGGAGCAGGAGGCGGCGCACTATATCGCAAATTTTATGCGAGCAGCAGGCTGCGAGGTGTCGTTGCAGGAGGTAGAGCCTGGACGGCCTAATGTAATTGCCGTGTTGAAGGGCTCCGGTCGAGGGAAGTCGATCATTTTCAATACGCATATTGATGTCGTGCCGGCGGGAGAAGGTTGGAGCAGCGATCCGTTTACGATGCAGGTTGATGATGGCCGCGTTATCGGGCGCGGTGTGATGGATGCGAAAGGTCCGCTTGCGGCGATGATGGTGGCGATTGAAGCGATCGCCAGTGCAGCAATTGCGCTTCCTGGAGATATCATTTTGGCTGCGGTAGTCGATGAGGAGGCTGCCAGTCTAGGCGCCAAAGGCTTGCCGCAGGAGCTGACTGCTTCCTTTGCCGTAATTGGCGAAGCGACGAATCGAACACTCGCTATTGCTCATCGCGGCAGCATTCGACCGATTGTTGCGGTTAAGGGCGTATCTGCTCATTCCTCTACGCCGCAGCTTGGCAAAAATGCAGTTTCGCTAATGGCCAAGGCGGTTGTGGCACTCGATCGATTTGCTGAGGAGCAGCTTGTTCATCGCACTCATCCGCTTACCGGGCAATCCTCGCTTGCCGTAACGATTATAAAGGGCGGCATAAAGGAGTCGATGATTCCGGATTACTGCGAGGCGCTTATTGATCGGCGCTTAATTCCCGGCGAGTCGGAGCAGGCTGCGCTTGAGGAAATGATGAACGTATTGGAGAGTGACCCCCAGCTTGCAGGGCAGGTCTATATTGAGCGGATGATCCCGACAACCGGCACAGCCTCGGAAACGAATGAGCAGCATGAGCTTGTGCAGCTCGGCAAACAGGTGCTGGCCGATGTGTACGGACAGGAGACGGTCATTACCGGTCTGACCGCCAATTGTGACATGACGCATTTTGTTGCGAAAGGAATTCCGGCGGTTATTTACGGTCCTGGCGATTTTAGCATCGCCCACAAGGTTGACGAGTGGGTAACGATTGATGAGCTGGAAAAAGCCGCTTATGTGTATGCCTACTTTGCATTAGAGGCGGCGTCTCAAGTGGAAGCTTAGGTGAAAGCTGAAGCGGAGCAACAGCCTGCGGACTGCAAGCCGCGGACCGCTTATTACAAATTTGATCGAGGTGAGCTGGCGATGATTGCAGAACAAACAAATAACAACCTTCTGGCTCCTTGGACAGAAAAGCTGCTGCCTTCGCCAACGGCAGAGCTGGAAGCAAAGGTTGCTCGCATGCAGCGGGAAGGGAGCAAGGTATACCGCTTCGGGCTGGGCCAGCCTGATTTTCCGACCCCGCCGCATGCCAAGCAAGCAGCGATAGATGCAATAAACGATAATTTTACGGGCTACACCGACACAGCAGGCATTTTATCCTTGCGCCAGGCTGTAGCGCGCTCCTTGCAGGAGCAATGCGGCGTGCACTACGAGCCTGATGAGATTGTCGTCTCGATTGGCGGCAAGCATTCGCTATTTAATGCGATTAATACGCTGCTGCAGCAGGGCGATGAGGTGCTGCTGCCAACGCCGTATTGGGTTTCCTTCCCGGAGCAGATCAAGTTCGCAGGCGGCATTCCCTGCTTAGTGGAAACAGATGCCAGCTCAGGCTACAAGGTGACGCCCGATATGCTGGAGCAGGCGGTCACCTCGGCGAGCAAGCTGCTTATTTTGAATCAGCCGAACAACCCTTCTGGCGCGGTATATACGCGTGCGGAGCTGGAGCAAATTGCACAATTTTGCATACGCCATAATTTGTGGGTAATTAGCGATGAGGTATATTCCTGCTTCGTGTTTCAAGAGGAAGGCTTCACCAGCATTGCCAGTTTGCCCGGGATGAAGGAAAGAACGATTGTCATTAACGCGGTTTCGAAAAGCTACAGCATGACTGGCTGGAGAATTGGCTATTCCGCCTCTCCGGCACATGTAGCAGCGGCCATGCTTAAGCTGCAATCGCATACGACTAGCAATCCTGCCTCGATTGCCCAAGCCGCTGCGCTTGCGGCGCTTGATGGGCCGCAGGACAGCATTAAGGAGATGCGCAACACGTATTTGGCAAGGAGAGAAGTGCTTGTTGCAGGAATTCGCCAGCTTCGCGGCTTGAAATGCCTGGTGCCGGATGGTGCGTTTTATGTCTGGGTAGATGCTTCGGAATGGCTGGGCAAAACATTATGCGGTCAGGTTATTGATTCGGTGGACAAGCTTGCTGATGTGCTGCTTACTGAGGGCAATATTGCAGTCATGCCGGGGACCGGCTTTGGCAGCGGCAAGCATTTGCGCTTGTCCTATGCGATATCCATGGCGGAAATTGAGGAAGGATTGGAGCAGCTTGGCAAGCTGCTGGGCTACAAGCTATAACGACGACACGAGAGGGTGAAGCAGGATGAAGGCTGCACAATTGAAGGCTCAGCTGAAAGGGATTTATGTACTCGCCATCACGCCATTTACTGCGGATGGATCAGCTATTGACGAGGCGGCGCTGGCGCGCAATATCGATCATTATATTGCTGCGGGCGCTCATGGTATTGTTGTAGGCGGAACGTACGCCGAATATCCTAGTATGACGGCTGAGGAGCGCAAAGCGTTGTTCCGATATGCCGCGCAAGCAGTGGCTGGCAGAGTGCCGCTGCTATGCTGTACAGCAGCCAGCGGAACGGCGGAGGCGATTATGCTGACCGAGGCTGCCAAAGAATATGGCGCCAGTGGTGTTATGGTTACGCCGCCTTATGTTTCGGAGGTGCGTCCGACTGATATAGCCTACCATTTTCAGCTGCTGAATGACGCGGTCGATTTTCCAATCTTTATTTACAACAGCGCAAGCATTGGCGTGCATTTAACGCCTGAGGAAATTAAAGGGCTTGCTGAGCTGTCCAATGTTGCAGGAGTGAAGCAGGGTGCGACAGATTTGCATGCGCTTGTTCGCACGCAAGCCTATGCAGGGGACAAAATTGCCGTTATGTGCGGTTCTGACGGACTTGCTCTAGGCGCGATTGCTTCAGGGCTTGCAGGCTGTACGTCTACCAATGCCAACTTTATGGCAAGTGAATTTGTAGCGCTGTACGAGGATATTAAGGCAGGGCGCCAAGAGGAAGCGATCGAGCGCTACTACAGCTGGCAGCCGATTCGCGAGCTTGCCAAAAAGTACGGTCAGCCTGCCATGGTCAAGGCTGCGCTGGACATTGTCGGCTTGCCTTCCGGCCCGGTACGTGCTCCTTTCCGTTCCCTGGATGATGCGGCCAGAGAGGAAATTCGTCAAGTTCTAAAACAGGTTGGTATTATTTCTTAGCTTTTTGGGAAAAATGCAATATTACTCCCCCTTGGTAATGTATGCATATAAGGCTGCTGGTTGAATCGAAGGATTCGATCAGCAGCCCTTTGCATATACGGACTTGTGCTTGGGGCAAATCAGAAGCTAATCGAGCTCGGTGTAATAGCTTCTGACTACGATGTCCTGATCGTAGTTGCCGAAGCCGCGGCCGTAAAGCGTCAAGCCGCCGCGCCCCTTCTTCAGCTCCTCGGCGCTAATTCGAAAGCTCCAGTAGCTGGCGGATGGATCAAGGGCATCAATCGTCATGCTTGAAATTTTAACGCCGTCAATAAAGGCGCCGCGTTCATTCAGGCGCAGCACCTTCAGCATGCCGTACTGGTTGACGTCGCTTTTCCACCAGGCGGGTGTCAATCTGCCTCTTTGTTCGCCAAAATCGCCCGGGCTAGTCCATGTTCCGAGCAGCTGCTGATCCAAATAAAAGCGGATATCAGACGGCCAATGCTCGTTAACCTGAGGCGCCTCCGAGCCGATTTCCATTGAGATTTCCAGCTCGGTCAGCCGCTGGTCGCCCAGCAAGTAATTTGGAATTTTATATTCAACAAAGCCTCTGGCAAACCAGAGAATACCGGCATTCATCCTTTCGGGCTCAAGAAAGGAAACGGGGTCATCGTAATGGCCAATAATTTTTTCAGTTGTTGCTATGCCGCAGGTCGGTACTGCCTCATGCTCTGAATAATGCCCGACAGGAATGGCTGTTTCTTTGAAATATGTCTCTCGTTTGGCAGGGGATAGCTTAATTTGCATAAATTCGCTCGTTACGAAGCAATATTTATATGTTCCTCCATCAATCCGTCTCATTTGACTGCCGACAATGCCCGCCTTTTCCAGCTTGCTCACATGGCTGCTCACAACGGCATTGCTTAAATAAAGCTCGGCAGCCAGCTCTTTAATATGCATTTCCTTTATGAATAGCAGGTCGATAATTTTAAGGCGGATGTCGCTCGCAAGCGCCTCATACACCTGCAGGGAAGCTGTGTTCGTTGTTAAAAGCATATTGCCTCTCCTTTAGAATTATGAATTTTACGAATCCTGATGATTTTAATTGTATCAATAACTATAATATGATACAAATTTAATGAGAATATCAAGCTATAGAATTTGGTTATAAGTTAATTCTAAATAGGGAGGCTGCGAGTATGGCTTTGAAGTCTAACATGTTAATCGATAAGCACTTTGTCATTTCTTCTGTAGACAAGCGTATATATGGCTCATTTATTGAGCATTTGGGTAGAGCGGTATATGGGGGGATCTATGAGCCTGATCATCCAACTGCTGATCAACAAGGCTTTCGCCAGGATGCGATAGAGGCGATAAAGGCGCTGCAGGTACCGATTATTCGCTATCCTGGAGGAAACTTCGTATCGGGCTACAATTGGGAGGATGGCGTTGGTCCTAAGGAGCAGCGCAAGCGTCTGCTTGAGCTTGCGTGGTGGACAACGGAAACGAATGAGGTTGGCACGAATGAGTTTGCTGACTGGGCGAAGCTGGTCGGCACTGAGGTGATGATGGCAGTCAATCTTGGCACAAGAGGGATTGACGCTGCTCGCAATCTGGTTGAATATTGCAATCATCCTTCCGGCTCATACTGGAGTGACTTGCGTATTTCCCACGGCTATAAGGAGCCGCATCGCTTTAAAACATGGTGTCTCGGCAATGAAATGGACGGTCCATGGCAAATTGGCGCGAAAACGGCTGAGGAATATGGCCGCATCGCCAATGAAACAGCGAAGGCGATGAAGTGGGTCGATCCGACAATCGAGCTGGTGGCATGCGGCAGCTCCAGCAGCGGCATGAGCACATTTGGCTATTGGGAGGATACGGTGCTTGATTTGTGCTACGAGCAGGTTGATTATTTATCGCTGCATGCGTATTACAACAATAACAACAATGATACAGCCAACTTCCTGGCGTCGTCGATGAATCTCGATCATTTCATTTCGAGTGTCGCTTCGATTTCGGACGCAGTTCAAGCTAAAAAGCGCAGCAAGAAAAAGCTGATGCTGTCGCTTGATGAATGGAATGTATGGAAAACGATCGGCTCAAGCCGTGCGGAGGAACGCTGGCAAATCGCGCCGCCTGAATTTGAGGATGTTTATACCCATGAGGATGCGCTGGCGCTAGGCTGCTACTTGATTACGATTTTAAGGCATGCGGATCGCGTAAAGGTGGCTTGTTTAGCTCAATTGATCAACGTTATTGCGCCAATTATGACAGAGCGCAATGGTGCGCTATGGCTGCAAACAACGTATTATCCGTTTCTTCATGCCTCCAAATACGGCAGAGGCAAGGCGCTGCAGGCGATTATTGATTCGCCGAAATATGATTCCAAGGACTATACAGATGTTCCATATCTTGAAGCGATTAGCGTGCATGATGAGGAGCAGGACATCATTACAATATTTGCTGTCAACCGCCATTTGAGCGAGCAAATGGAGCTTGATGTTGATTTGCGCAGCTTTGGCAATGTCAGTCTGCTTGAGCATATTGTGCTTGAGCATGACGACTTGAAGGCGATCAATACGAAGGATGCTCCTGACAATGTCGTTCCGCATAATGGCGGCAAAACAACGATTGATCAGGCCAATGTTAAAGCGCTGCTGTCCAAGGCTTCCTGGAATGTTATTCGCTTGCAGGTTAATGCCCGTTAAATTCAACCGGGTTAACGATTAAGGCAGCTAAAGATTGGATACTAGAACACTATTGAGATGCATCGTCAGCTTATGCAATGCAATTAACTGACGGTGCATCTTTTTTTGTACTTATATAATGTTTTGCTTGATAACAATTGAAGGAGAATAGCCCTTCGTCCTTTTAAACACCTTGCTGAAGTAGTATATATCGCTAAACCCGCACTGCTCGGCAACCTCCGTTACGCTGAATTGTCCGGCGGCAAGCAGGCGCTCTGCTTGATTAATGCGAATTCGGTTCAAGTAGGCTTTAACGGTAAAGCCAGTGTTCTCTTTAAACAGCTTGCCTAAATAGACGGCATGCAGATTGATCATGTGCGCGAGTCTGTTAATTTCGATCTGGTCGGCAAAATGGAGATGGATATAATCTAAAATTTTTTTTATTCTTGGGTCGATGTTGGACTGGACTCTGCAGAAATACAATTGAAACAAATGATTTAGCAGCAGCATAAACAAGGCGCGTTCTTTAAATTTGCTAAAGGTAGGCTTAAGTGAATGGACTTGTTGAATTTCTGTAAGATAGGCGAGGATGTCCTGATTCATTTTATTTTTAAGCAATGCTCCAAATGGCAGCGATACGTGATTGTCATTCAACCAGTGAAAGTTAACGGCGAAGGTATGCACCGGACAGGCTTTGTACGTATGCGCTTCACGAGTACTGCCGCCCTTGATGTAAACAATATCGCCAGCCTGAGCTGTGAAGCATTGTCCATCAACGTTAAAGGCAGCTTTTCCATCCAATATAAAGTAGAGCTCATGGAAACCGTTTTGTCGCTTTGGAATAATCCAATCTGGAGTATTTTTTCTTTCTACAAAATGAATAATGTTCGGATTGAGATATTCAAATTGTTCTATATTCACACGACTCTCCCCCTTACAATAGCAATACTGCTTACGGAAGATTTTACATCGTTTACAGCCCATTACAACCTGTGAAAAGCTTGGACATTTAGTCTGAAAAGTATGTTTAATTTTTACAAATAATCTTTAAATGCTCTATGGTGGTACAGCTGAGAGCATTTATATAATTTGGTTATGAAAGCGTTATCTAAAGAATGGGCTGACGATAAAAAGGGGGATCGCAAATGAACACTCGGAAAGTGCTGTTCGTTTTATGTAGTTTGATGCTTGTATTTATGATGGCTTGCAGCAATGGCGGCAATGACGGGAGCAGTACGACAGGAGACGGGGGAGCTGTAAATGATTCAGACGCTTCTAACGCTAGCAATAATGGTGGCAATGCTGCTCCAGATGATAATTCTTCCGAGCAGACGGAAGAAGAATCCGTTAATCCTAATGCAACGCCTGAGATGGATTTTGATATGGGGGGCAGAACGTTAAAGCTCGTTTCCTGGTATGACGAGTCAATTCAGGAGAATAGCCCGGACGGGATTCAGATGAAGGCTAATCTGGATGCTCTTATGGAGAAGCATAATTTCAAGGTAGAATATGTCGTTGTAGACTATGGCGAGTATAAAGATAAGGTTACGGCTTCACTAATGGCCGGCGAGCCGATTGGAGACATTATTCGATTGGCAAGACCATGGATGATTCCTACGCTGGTCAAGCAGGATCTATTCTGGCCGCTCGATGATTATGTGACGAATGATAATGCGTTTGTTTTGCAATATACAAGCGAGCTGTCACAGTTTGACGGCGAAGGCTACGGCTTCCGGATCGGAGTTGCTGGCGCATCGCAAGGTGTTTTCTATAACCGCACCCTGATGAATCAGCTCGGTATCAAATCGCTTCAAGAATATGTTGATGCGGACAATTGGAACTGGGATACCTTTGTCCAGGTTGCCAAGGAAGCGAATCAGGATACGAATAACGATGGCAAGCTCGATACGTGGGGGCTTGCATCAGACTCGATTCTAATTCAGGCTTTGGCTGCCAATGAAGCAAGCATGTTCGCGGAAGGACAGCAAACGCTTGAAGATCCTAAAACGCTGGAAGCGTTGAACTTCATTTCCCGCCTTGCAACGGAAGCGGTGGCAAGACCGACGGAAGGGGGAGACTGGACTGAGCCGAAGCAGTTTTTCATTCAAGGCAATACGCTGATGTTCGCTGGTGCGGATTATGAGATGGATTCCTTTAATACGGATATGGCGGACTACGATATCGGTTTCCTGCCATTCCCGAAAGGACCTAGTGCAACAGGCTATCATTCGTTCAATACGATTCCAAATTATTACACCATTCCTAAGGCAGTAGAGAATCCCGAGCAAATTGTATATCTGTGGGAAAAAATATATGATATAGAATCGGTGTATGACTATCCAAGACAAGCGGATCTTGAGAAATGGTTCCAAAACGAAGCGGATGTACAGAATGCAAGAACGGCCGGGGAAAGCATAAGAGTTATTGAAGGAATAGACGCTTATCCGTCAATGCCATACTATGAATTTGTTGGCGAGCTGCGCGAAGGGGTTTCCGTATCGACTGTCATTGAGAAGTATAAGGAGCCGTTCCAGGCAGCGGCCAATGAGCTTTGGCAGTAACTTCATATAACTATAATTGTCATAATGCAGGCAAGACTATAAATGATTAGCTAAAACCCGTTTTCGAGTCGGAGGCAGCGTAAGCTGCTTGGCTCGAAAACGGGTTATTGATTTTCTATACCCTTTCTTATGAAAGTCGATGAGCAGTTCGTCGGATGATCCACTCTGCAATGATAAGATTCGGAATCCAGCAAAGCCAGGCGATGGCGCGGTAATACAGCTCAAACATTTCAAATCCAAACAACAGCATGCAGATTGGTAAATATATGCGCAGTGTGACTGCAGCAAAGGTCAGCGCATAATTGCGCAGCATCCATTTCTGATGACTTCGTTGATCTCTATTCACAACAATAGCTCGATACCCTTTTATAATGGTGTAAATCCATAATAAAGAAAGCAGTAAGAAGGCTAACGTAGATATCCATCCGCCAGTAGCTTTGAAAGCGATAAACAGGCCGCTTATGCCAGAGAAGAGAATACAAACGCTATAGATTTTACCGATTATTCGATGAAAACCGATAGCTCTTTTTCTAAAGGACTCGATAAATTGGAGCCAGCCAATCAATAATGCGATAATACCAGTAGCGATATGCAAATATAGCACGATGTAATAAATGTTGGATAGCTGCATATGCTGGTTTAATTTGTTTTGGATAAGTCCAGAGGATGTTACACCAAAGAAAAAGTTTGTAATAGTCAAATACGTACTTACGCCTATGGCAAGTAATGAGACTGCGATTAACCAAGTCCGTTTTGAACGCAGGTTAGACATGAGACTCCTCCTACTGAAGATCGTTTGTTTACGTTCATTTTATCTGATGCCGAGTTTAAATGAATTGGTCTATAGTTGGGTTGAATCTCAGTCGGAGGGAGGATTAAGCAAGATTATGAGTAGGCGAACCGATTATTTTCTTGAACGTTAGAGAGCAGCGTTAACAGAAAATTTCAATACTGGTGATATAAGAAAATACTTGTTGGCATTTCTATTCAATGTGTGTTATAATGAGTTATTGAAATAACGAACAGAGTGATATTTGCATGATGTGAGGTTATTAGTTATTCAATAACCGCAAGCAGCATGCAAATTTTTTTTATTTCAGTAAATTTTGGGAACAATGAAAAGGTGGGTTTATTTAATGGAAACAGGTACAGTGAAATGGTTTAATGGTGAAAAAGGATTTGGATTTATCGAGGTTGAAGGCGGAAGCGACGTATTCGTACATTTCAGCGCTATCGTAAGCGAAGGCTATAAAACATTGGAAGAGGGTCAACGCGTTGAATTTAACATTGTTCAAGGCAACCGCGGTCCTCAAGCAGAAAACGTTGTAAAACTTTAGTACATGAACGAATTGCCCCGAACAACATGCTTGGGGCAATTTTTTTACACTAATTTCAGTCGGGCAGCTATCGAGTATCCTTGATAAATTAGGAATAGAAAGAGGGGAGCACATGTATAATTCTCGAAAAAAACCATTAGAAGATATTCCAACTGAGTTAACTGTAATATGGTCATGCACGAACGAGAACTGCAAGGGATGGATGAGAGACAATTTTTCTTTTTCCGCAACTCCCGAATGCCCTAAATGTCATTCCTCGATGATCAAAGGTGAAAAGATTCTGGATGTAGTGGAAAACACGAGTCCAATTATATCCGAACGCAAGTAATTCACAGCATGAATAGGGGTTGCTCAGAAGTCAATGTTCATTGACTTCTGGCAACCCCTATTTTTATTGCATATTGCTTGCTTTCAGTTTTTACAGCTTCCAGATACGGTATAGAATAACGGCTGCTTCAGCGCGAGTAAGTGAATCCTGCGGAGCTAATTTTCCGTTTTTACCGTTAATAATGCCGCTTTGCACAAGCGCTTCAGCTTGAGCTTTTGCATATGGCGCTACATAATCAGCATCGCTGAAGCTGTCTAGCGAGCCAGCTTCTTCAAGCTGCTTGCCTGCTTTAGCAAGTGCTCGTACGGTCAGCACCATCATATCCTGACGAGAAATGCTGCTATCAGGCTTGAAGGTATTGTCGTTAAAGCCGGTAGCGATCCCCAGCGTCTTCGCAATTGCCAGCTCCTCATAGTAGCTTGCATTGTCCTGTACATCGTTAAACATCGATGTGCTGCTAACATCAGCCTTGAGGCCAAGTGCTCGAACTAGCGAAGCGATAAAGTCAGCGCGATTAATCGGCGTATGCGGAGCAAAGCTGGTTTCCGACGTACCCGTTATAATATCGCGTGCTGCCATTGTATGGATCGCCTGCTGCGCCCAAGGCAGATTAGCTACATCGCTATAGGCATGGGCAGCATATGCAACTGCGAAGCTGCCTGGTTCGTTTGTTTCGAAGATTACAGCGCCTGCTGCATCATAGCGGCTGTTTGCAATGGTGACGGCGCTGCCGTTTTCGTCGAGACGCCATACAACGATGCTGTCGTGATTCAGCTCTGCTTCTGGCTTGTAAGGAATTGAAATCGTAGCTGCGTTGCTATTCAAGCTGGCCACAGCTTTATTGTCAGCTAGCAAACTAACGCTTACTGTCGGACGGTCGCCAACCTTTTCGCCTGCTGCTGTATCAAGCTGCTCGATAGAACCAGGGGCAACACGAATAGCGAGCTGCTCCGCGCTGCTTGCTGCATTAAGTAGAGACTGAGCAGACAGAGTAATCGTTGCCAATTCTGTTTTAATGATAAGATCGGCTTTATCGTAGTTTTGCAATCCTTTGGCTGGCAGCTGCACTTCATAGGAAGCAGCATTTGCTTGCTTGGTCAATTCAATCACAACTTGCTTTTGTCCATTTGCATCGGCAGCAGCTTTTGCAATTGCTTGGTTAAGCTGCTCGGCTGTCACTTGGCCGACGATATGATTGTTGTTGTTCGTTAATGCAGGTGTAATGGCATTACTATCCCCGCTGCTGGCAGGTGGAGTCGTACCTGGATTCGTGCCCGGATCAGGATTTGGATTGCCGCCCGGGTTGCCGATCGTATCAACTAAGGTTAATATGCCAAACACAGCCGGATTTTCAAAGCCGCGACCCGTTAAATCGTTCCAGGTGGCAATGCTTTGACGAGCGCCATCCTTGGCGTCATTAATTTGCAGGTCGAAGCCGATTTCGGTATTTTTCGCTGGCGTAATCGCTCTAAACGGAATTTTCACTTCAACTGTGTAGCCGGACTCCGTTACATGAGTAGCGGATTCGAAGCCCTCAGCTATGCTTTCCGGATTAAATGAGCCGGCATTTTCGAAGTTAACGCGATATTGACCGTCATCATCCTTATAATAGGTTGCTTTATCGTTCTTTTCATCGATGAAAACCTCGATTGAATCCTGCTCCCAGGCATTTGCATTCGATTTATCCAGTTCGGAGTCGCTCACCTGGAACAGAACGTACAGATTTTCTTGATCCCACAACGCTTTCGCGACACCGTTCGCTCCTTGCCATGCCATTTGATAACGGTTGACTTGCAGGCTTGGCGCGTTATTCCAAATGCCGTCGATCTGACCGTCAATTACTGGCGTACCAAATACTGCCTGGCCGCGGTTGGCCTCAACCTGTTCGCCTCCGTCATACTCCTCGATAAATTTCTCAGGATCTAAAATGGCGTAATAAGCAGGCTTAGCCTTCAGATTTCTATCGAATAGTAGCGGGCTTTGCGCCGCTCTCCAGCTTGTTGCATCATTTAATCCCCACAGCGTGACGCGAGAGATATGCTCTGCATTTTCCTTGTACAGCTTGAATAGCTGCGCATACAGATAAGCCTGCTGCTTCGCTTGCTCCTCCGTCAGCACATTGTCGCTGCCAGCGGTAACATCCAGTTCAGTTACGCCAACCTCAACACCGAGGGAAATGAACTTTTCCATAGAAAGGCGAACATTTTCCGGGTTCGTGTTCAAGTTGTAGTGCGCCTGCATGCCGATGCCGTCGATCAGCAGCTCGCCATTATTTTCTGCGGCATAGCTTTCGTTAATTTCTTTAACCATTTGATAAATGGCTTCTGCTTTGCGTTGATTGTCATCGTTGTAGTCATTATAGTACAGTTTAATGTCCCAGCCGTTTTCGTCGATCACTTCCTTCGCAAAGCGGAATGCATGCTCGATATAGTCAGGACCGATCGCTTTCAGCCAACCGGATTGACGCAGGGAAGCCTTCCAATCTTCCGGATTCGACGGGTTGTCATTCATTGCTTCGTTGACAACATCCCAGGAAATAACGTTATCTCCGAAATGCGCAACGGCTGTTTTGACATGAGTTTCAAGGTTAGCCAGCGCTTGCTCGCGCGATAGCGGATTGCCATTGACATCGGTATGAAGCGCTTCGCGCGATTGCTGATGCCATACCAGCACGTGTCCGTGAATTTTAAAGCCTTCATTCAGCGCTTTTTGCACAAGCTCATCTTCAGTCGTAAAGTCGAAATTGCCTTCATCATCGTATGCATAGCTTGGTTTCATCGCATTTTCTGCGGTGACCAGATTATGATGCATTTTAAGCAGCTCCAGGCGCGTTCCTTCTAATTCGCCAAGAGAGATGGCGTTCCCAATCAGGAAGTAGTCCTTATAGGCGTCCTTTAGCGGCGTTAAATCGCGTTCGATATCGATAATGCCCGTGCCAGTTGGCTCAAAGGTAATATCGTCAATGTAGAAGGAAGCCGTGCTGTTGTTCGAGCTTTCCACGTAAATCGTCAAATACTCATTGCCAACACTGCTGTAACGGTACGTTCCTTCAAATTTAACCCAACCATCCTCAACGCTAATGGTTTTGCCCTGCAAATTGTTATAGCTTGCTCCGTCACCATTTCCTACCTGCGTGGACAGCTGTAGCTGTGCTGAATCTGGAGAAATCAGCTTAACCCAAGCGGAAATGCGGTACTCCTGGCCTTTATCGACATATTGCTCGACGCGCAATGAAGGGCCATGCCAAGTGTTGTTGCGGTTTTCTACCTTCAAGGCATACTTGCCGCCTTCGGTATGATTCGCTTCATCGGTAATAGTTAGTTGCTCATCGCCATGTCTGCCTTCAAAGCCGCCAAGCTGTTCATCTTCAAAAGTAATAGGCGCAAATGGCTTGGCAGGTGGACGCTCCTCCTCAGGCTCCTCCTCGCCAGTGTTTTCTTCGGTAGTCGTAATTAAAATATCGCCAATGAAGAAAGGCACCTCAGCACCTGCTGAATTCGACTGAATACGCAAGGCGCGGTCAGCATTGCCATCTCCATTTGGCTCCGTATTTACCGTATACTTGCCTGTTAACGTAAAGGCTTGCCCAGCAGTCAAATCTGCCGGCACGTACAAACCATTATACGTATCTACATTTTGCAATAGCGCCTGTGCGCCTTCTGGTACGGTTGTATCAGCGGCAACGAAGCCTGTCACAGTAATGGTATATGCTTTGCCGTTTTCCATACCGACACTGCTGAATGGAATATCAGCGCCATTCCAGCCGGCCGATCTTTCTGTTAGGTGAATCGCATTGCCGTCTTCATTGCCTGCAAAGATCGCATCCGAGACAGCTGTCAGCTTTGCGCCAGCCGGAGTGGCTACGCCTAAACCGCTTTCAAAAGTTTCATGGTATACGACTTTTTCAGGATTCGACTCTGCCTTTGTAGCAGGAGCGAGCCAGCCTGATGGAAGCAGCAGTGCAACTGCAAGCATCACCGACATCCACCTCGTAAGTTTACCTTTCATCCGATACATTCCCCCTATTAGATTTAGTAGAAATAGCGAAGCGACATCAATTGAAAGCGCTTAACTATCCCTAAGCTTGATTATAACGGTACATAATTTTCCTTTTTACCTGAATAACTTTACAATCTACTTCACTTTTTAAAGAAGATTGTGGAAATTGGCACGAAAAGCAGGGGACGCATCATAAATAGCCGCAGACGGTTCGTCTGCGGCTCGTTGAATTCCATATAAGGGGGAGAGAAAGCTAATATAATGCCATGCGAAATCGTGCATGGCAGCCTTACTGCAGCTCTAGCAGTTTCTTAACGCGTGCCGCTACTTGCACGACGCTAAAGCCATACTGCTCGATGATTGTATCTCCAGGAGCGGAGGCGCCGAATTTATCAATTGCGATAATGTCTCCTTCATCGCCGACATAGCGCTCCCAGCCTAGAGAAGCCGCCATTTCAATGGCAACCCGCTTCTTGATGGATGGGGGAAGCACAGTATGCTTGTATTCCGCTGGCTGCTGTTCGAAGCGATCCCAGCTAGGCATGCTCACTACTGCAACGTCAATTTGCTCCTTGGCTAGCATTTGTTGAACCTGCAGCGCCAGCTGCACCTCGGAGCCTGTTGCCAATAATAAAGCGTGCGGTTTGTCAGAATTTCCTTTGGACACCGTATAGGCGCCTCTGGAAACGCCATCGTAGGCAAGCAGATGCGAATCCTTCATCGTAGACAGATTTTGTCGGCTAAGCACAAGTGCAGTTGGAGTTGAGGTTGATTCCAGTGCAATTCGCCAAGCTGCTGCTGTTTCATTGGCATCGGCAGGGCGGATAATGGACAGGTTCGGCATAGCTCGCAAGGAAGCTAGCTGCTCGATGGGCTCATGCGTTGGCCCATCCTCGCCAACTGCAATGCTGTCATGCGTAAATACATAGGTAACAGGCAAACCCATAAGCGCTGCAAGACGAATCGCAGGACGCAAATAGTCGGAGAAAACGAAAAATGTGCCTGCGTACGGCTTCAACCCGCCGTGCAGCGCCAGCCCATTTAGCATGGCGCCCATCGCAAATTCTCTAACGCCGAACCAAATGTTTTTGCCTTGATAGGATTGCGGTAAAAACGGCTCCGAGTGCTTGATCATCGTTTTGTTGGAGCTGGCAAGATCGGCAGAACCACCGATCAGACTTGGCAGCTGCTGGCTTAAACGGTTGATGATTTCTTCGGAAACGGCGCGGCTTGCAGCTTCGCTGCCATATTGATATTGGGGCAACGCCTCCTGCCAATTCAACTCAAGCTCATTATGAATTGCCGTCTGCAGCTGCTTGGCCAGCTCAGGATAGGCAAGAGCATATTGCTCCCATAATGCCTGCCATGCTTGTTCCTGCCTGATTCCTTTTTGGGCGACCTCTTCTTCAAAATGAGCATAGACCTGCTCAGGGATGTAGAAGGCTTCTTCATGCTTCCAAGCCAAGGCTTGCTTGGTCAATTTAGCTTCCTCGGCACCTAGAGGAGAGCCGTGCGAGGCAGATTTGCCTGCTTTGTTGGGTGAGCCGAAGCCGATCGTCGTTTTCACCTCGATCAAGGTCGGCTTGGCGGAATCGGATTTGGCAAGCTCAAGTGCCTGCAGGATTTGCGAGATGTCGTTGCCATCCTCAACCTTAATATATTGCCAGCCCTGCGCCTCGAATCTCAGCTTAACATCCTCGGAAAATGTCATATGCAGCTCGCCGTCAAGCGAAATATCATTGGAATCGTACAGTACAATCAGCTTGCCCAGCTGTAAATGCCCTGCGAGCGATGCGGCTTCGTATGAGATGCCCTCCATAAGATCGCCATCGCCACAGATGACATACGTAAAATGGTCGATGATGCTCATAGAAGGCTGGTTATACACGGCGGCCAGATGCTGCTCGGCAAGCGCGAGGCCTACCGCTGTAGCGATGCCTTGCCCAAGCGGTCCGGTAGTTGCGTCGATGCCCGGTGTATGCTTATATTCGGGATGGCCTGGCGTCTTGCTTTGCCATTGGCGAAATTGCTTTAAATCTTCTATTGAAAGGGGATAGCCTGACAGATGCAATAAGCTGTAGAGCAGGCTTGAGCCGTGGCCAGCGGAAAGCACGAAGCGATCGCGGTTAAACCAGGCTGGATTTTTCGGATTATGCTTCATATGTCGAGTCCATAGGGCATAGGCCATAGGAGCACAGCCAAGCGGCATGCCGGGATGGCCGGAGCCGGCCTGCTCGATCATATCAATCGCAAGGCTGCGCAACGACATAACAGATAGCTGCTCGATGCTAGTATTCATATATGCACTTCCTTTATCAGTGTAGTTTAATTGCTGTGAAAGGCTTCAATATGCTGAGCCAGTTCGAGATACTGCTTATATTTGCTTTCATATAGCTGCTGCTTGCTGAAATCAGGATCATAATCTGTTTCGTATGGCTCGCAGTAAACGCGCTGCGCTTCCTCAATGCTGGGAAACAAGCCGCATGCTACAGCGCCATAAATCGCGGCTCCTTTGGCACAAACCTGATCCTCCTTGCTGATCATAATCGGACGTCCTAGAACATCGCTCATCATCTGCATAATATAAGGAGATTTTTTCGCTATTCCGCCAATGATGATAATGCGATCAATGCTTAGTCCGTGCTCGAGGAAGCTGTCAAAAATACGCTTGGCTCCGAAAACTGCAGCGGCAATCAGCGATTGATAAATCGCAGGAGCGGTGCTGCCGAGATTCAAGCCAGCAATCACACCTTTAACATTTTCATTCAGCACCGGATATCTTCTGCCGTTGAACCAGTCCAGCGCGGTCACTTGGCTTGCGTCGAGCGGAAGCTGCTTGGCAGCGGCTTCGAGCTGGACGAGCAGCTGCTGTTCGGCTTGCTCCTGCAGCTGTTGTTTTTGCTGCTCGTTTAAGCTGTCCATATGCTGCAAAGTGCTCGAAAGCGGCCACATTAAGACGGACTTGAACCAAGCGAAAATATCGCCAAATGCAGCTTGTCCAGCTTCAATTCCTACATAGCCGGGCACGATTGAATGCTCGGCGATTCCGCAAATCTGCTTCATTTCCTTGCCGACCAGACGCTCGGGCTGTTCAATCATCATATCAACAGTGGATGTTCCAACAACCTTGACTAGTGTGCGAGGCTGAATGCCTGCGCCGACTGCTCCGGCATGCGCGTCAAATGAGCTTCCGGAAATGACGACCTGCTCATTGACGCCCAATTGAGCAGCCCATGCTTTGCAAATCGTACCTGCTGCTGTATCAGCGTGGCTTGGCCCGGCTCCGTATCTTTGCTTGACGAGCAGCAGATAGGGATCGAGCTGCAGCAGCACCTCGTCAGCCGGCAGGCCTTGAAAATGGCTGTGCCAAAGCGCTTTATGGCCTGCAGCGCAGGAGGAGCGGTACATTGCCTGCGGGTCGCTTTGCCCAAGCAACAGATTGACAAACCAATCGCAATGCTCGAGCCAAGAGTAGGCGGCTTGCTTCACCTGCTCATCGCTTCTGATCGTATGCAAAATTTTTGCCCAGAACCATTCCGAGGAATAGGTGCCTTGATAGCGTGTATAGTCGATTTCAGCAGCGGTAGAAAAAACAGTATTTATTTCCTCGGCTTCGGCGACGGCGGTGTGATCCTTCCATAGATGAAACATAGCGTTCGGATTGCTTGAGAATTCACTCTTCAAAGCGAGCGGCACGCCGTTTTCATCAATAGGGCAGGGCGTTGAGCCTGTCGTATCGATGCCGATGCTGCGCAGCCGCTGTCCAGCCTGTTCGCCAGCATTGTTAAGTGCAGTTTTGAAAGCTTTTGTAAAGGCCTCGATATAATCCAATGGATGCTGTCTGAACTGACTAATAGCTTCATTGCAAAATTGTTTTGTCGACCAGCGTGGGTAATGACAGGCCGCTTCAGCAAGTGTTGTTCCTGTTGCGCCTTCCACCATAATGACTCTTACAGAATCACTGCCAAAATCTACTCCAGCAACAATTGTGCTTTCTTTTTCCACGCATAGCCCTCCATTTCGTACATATAATCGAAAATTTAGTCATGAATGCGAATGACGCATTTGGTAACCTTATCTTTATGCTGGATCGCTTTTTCCATTGCTTCCTGTATGCGGCTAAACTCGAATACGTCGGACACAATCGCTTTTAGTGGAATGCTGCCGCTGGCAACAGCCTCAATTGCTTTAGGATATATGTTGCGGTAGCGGAATACGGTTTTAATCGTTACTTCATTATCGATAATGTTGTTCACATGCATTTGCGCCTTGCCGCTGCTCGTATAGCCAACGAGTACAATCGTACCGCCGCGCTTAACTAATTTGGCAGTTTGCATTATCGTTGCCTCTGAGCCGGCTGTTTCAAATACATAGTCAGCGCCTTCGCCGCCTGTAAGCGACATTACCGCTTCAATTGCATTGGTCTCGCTGGCGTTGATGGTATGGGTGCAGCCTAGCTCCTTTGCTTTGTCGAGACGATTCTGCACAAGATCAACAACTGTAATCGTGCTTACGCCCATGCTTTTTAAAGAAAGCATCGTCAGCAGCCCGATCGCTCCAGCACCAAGGATGACGGCAGATGAACCTACCTGAGCGCCAGATTGCAGCGCGGCATGCATGCCGACCGCCAAAGGCTCCATTAAAGCGCCTTCCAATGTGCTTACGTTGTCAGGAAGCTTGAAGCATAAATTCGCAGGATGGGAAATGTACTCTGCGAAGCAGCCTTCCAGCACAGGCAAAGATGCGTAGAAGTAAACATGCGGACAAAGATTGTAACGACCTGATTTGCAATAATCACATGTATAGCAAGGAATCCCAGGTTCAACCGCGACGCGGTCGCCAGGTTTGAGCGAGGTTACATTTTTCCCGACCGCTTCAACAATTCCGCCAGGCTCATGTCCGAGCACGATCGGCTCTGTAACATGCTTTTCACCGATAAAACCGTTTTCAAATAGATGCATATCTGAACCGCAGATGCCTACGTAGTCCAGTTTAATAAGAACATCATCATCCTTTACTTGAGGCAACGGCTTCTGCTCAAAGTCCAGTTTGCCGACTGTATTCATGATCGCTACTTTCATCGTTTGACTCATATCAATTTCTCCTCGTCTAATTCAGTGTTAGTATTAAAATATACCCATATCATAAATTATAAAGTTTATCATGTAAACATTTAGATTCGAAAAAATTTATTAATTCAATGTGGAATATTCAGCGATTCGACAAATTTCTTACGATGTTTATCGAAAATCAACGAAATTAAATCGATATTTCTAGTTGACAACGCTTCCAGTGTGTAATATATTCTAATTGTCGAACGAACAAAAGTTGAATATGTAAATTTTTTGTCCAATAAAAGTTTATATGATAAACAGAATGGAGGAAAAATGAAACGAGCACAAAACATAGATGAAGTAAAAAGAGCGAATCGCGGCCTCGTCTTAAACTTGCTGCTAAGACATCGCATCATATCAAGATCAATGCTTGCAGTGAAAAGCGGGCTTAACAAAGCAACGATTACGAATATTATTAATGAATTTGAAGAAATGGGTGTAATCAAGGAACAGGGTCCAATTCAATCTGAAAACGGTCGTAAAATTACCGGCATCACCTTGGCGCTTGATGATGTAGTATCCGTTGCCATACGAATTAATCGCGACGCGATTGAGTTTGCTTTATGCGATATTCAAGCGGCAGTGCTGCAAGAAAGCATGGTGGAAATTAATAAGGATACTCCGGTGGAGGCGATTCTTTCTATCATTTATGAAGGGATCGACAGAATGATCGCATTGGATGCAGGCAAAAAGGTGCTGGGCATCGGGATTGCCATAGTCGGCCCACTAATGACCTATAACGGCCAAACGATAGCCAAAGTCTACGATATGCCCGAGCTGTCCAAGGTTGATTTCCAGAAGCAGATTCAGAGCAAATACCCTCATATGAAGGTTTACATTGATCATGATGCTAACGTATCTGCCTTAAGGGAATGGAGAGACTACGTAGAAGAAACAGGAAATACGAAGGGCATTATGATGTATTTGAACCTGGGTGACGGGATTGGCGGCGGGATTATTATTGACGGAAATTTGATTCGCGGCAAGAACGGAATCGCAGGAGAAATTGGCCATATGGGCATTAATTTCAACGCCAAGCGCAATGAATTTAATAAAGTAGGCATATTGGAGCGCTATGCGGCGCCTAAAAACCTGGTGCGCCTGGTAGAACAGCGCTTGCATGAGTTTCCGCACAGCCAGCTTCACGAGCATTCTACGATTAACGATATTTATCATTACTATGAAAAGGATGATGAGCTGGCGGTTTGGGCAGTCAACCAAATGGCGTGGTTTCTATCATACGGAATTAAAAACCTGCTCTATATATTGAATCCGGACACGATCGTGTTTGGCGATATGATTGTCAATTCGCCTAAGCTTATCGCGCAGCTTAAAACGAATTTGAGCAGTGACCTGCCAGAGGAAATTGTCGATTCGATTGATATTCGCATTTCTAAATGCGAGAAGGGCGGCATGCTGGAAGGGACAGGCTTGATGGTAGTTAAAAAGTATATGGATTCACTCGATATTATCGATTTTATAGAAACACATTACGGTTAATGGAGGGTCAACTTATGAACAAACAGATGAAAAATGCAGTAAGCTTACTATCGGTAGCTGCACTATTCGGCTCATTATTAGTCGGCTGTTCTGAAAATAACGGCAGCGCTAATGGAGACAGCGGCAATAATAAGGGCAAGGAAGTGGTGCTCAATATTGCGACAGTAAACAACAATGATATGGTCGTTATGGAAGAGATGACTTCAGAGTTTACTGCAAAAACAGGCATCAAGGTAAATTATACGGTTCTGTCCGAGAATGAGATTCGTTCGAAAATTACTCAGGACGTTGGCTTGGGCGGCGGACAATATGACTTGTTTACAATTGGCGCACAGGATTCAGCCGTATATTTGGATAATGGCTGGACCGAGCCGCTGGACGAGCTGTTGAATGGAATGAGCGATGAGGATAAAGCATGGTATGACCTGGACGATGTTTTCCCGGTTGTAAGAGATTCTCTATCCTCGCAAACTAAAGGGCTAGGGGCACTGCCTTTTTACGCAGAAACGACCTTATTGTTCTATAATAAAGAGATTTTTGAAGCAAAGAACTTGACGATGCCGGAAAATCCAACATGGGAACAAGTGTATGAGCTGGCAGTACAGGCGCAGGATAAAGCGCAAGGAATAGCAGGCATCGCATTGCGCGGCTTGCCAGGAAGTGGGCAAAACATGTTCATTTTCAGCTCCATTGCCAACGCATTTGGCGCGCAATACTATGATGTGGACTGGAATGCTACCTTCAATACGCCAGAAATGAAAAATGCAATTGAGTTTTACAAGAAAATTTTAGCTGACGCTGGTCAAGCGGGGCCAACCTCTACCGGCTACACAGAAGCATTGAATTTGATGTCAACAGGCAAGGCTGCGATGTGGTATGACGCCAGCGTTTCTGCTGGAACACTCGCCAACTCTACGGATTCACAGGTTTCCGGAAAAATCGGATATGCAATGGCGCCGCTTCAAGTGAAGCAGGACGCAACCAATACGATCGGTGGCTGGGGCTTGGCGATCAACGCTTCCTCTAAAAACAAAGATGCTGCATTCAAATTTTTGACATGGGCGACAAGCAAGGAATATATCAGCCTTGTTGGCGAGAAAAAAGGCTGGGAAAGCACGCCATCAGGCACTCGCGTTTCTACGTATGACAATGAAAACTATAAGCAAGCCAGCGATTTTGCAGATATAACTAAAAAAGCAATCCTGCAGGTGGATTTCTATAATCCTTCAATCAATAAAACGCCATATACGGGCAACTCGATTCCAAATATGGCTGAATATTCTTCCTGGGGTGAGCAAATCGCCCAATTGCTTGCATCCTATCTAGTCGATCAAAAATCAATTGATGCAGTTTTGGAAGAAGGACAAAAAATCTTGACCGATGTAGCTGTTGCAGGAGGATACGTGAAGTAACAAGTACTGCATTCTCCAAAATTACTGGTACGGAGATGCTCGTACCAGTAATTTTTATTAATGGAAGAGGAGAAAACTAATGAATACTAAGGGCGATAAGAGTAAATTGCTAATTGTTCCAGCGCTTGTCGTGGTTGGGGTAGTCACACAAATTCCGTTTATTCTTACAATAATCTTTTCGTTTATTAGCTGGAATGTAAAAAGGCCTGATTTGGGCATTCATTTTGCAGGCATCAGCAACTATAAAAAAATCTTGACCGACGGCCAGTTTTATCAGGTCGTTTTTAACTCCTTGGCAATTGTTGTCGTAACATTAACAATCTGCACTGTGCTGGGCATTTTGTTCGGCTTGATGCTGAATCGAAGCTTTAAAGGTGTGAATTTGTTAAGAACGCTGTTCGTTATTCCATACTTCGTAATGGAAGCGGTTGTAGGTATTATATGGAAGACGCTAATGCTTAACCCATCGCTTGGACTAAACTATTATATTTCAAGTGCGCTAGGGATTGATCCGATTGATTTCTTCGGAAAATACGCGCTGCTTACAATAATGATACTGATCATATGGCAATGGACGCCGTTTTTCTTCCTTATTATAATGGCCGGCTTGCAAAATATGCCTTCTGAAATTATTGAAAGTGCGAAAATCGATGGAGCGACTGGCTGGAAGCTGCTGACCAGCATTCAACTGCCGCTTATTAAGGATCATATTAATGTGGCTATGACATTAGGTCTGATTAATATTTTGAAGGTTTTCGGCTTAATTTACGTGACGACATCCGGTGGACCGGGCAGTTCGTCGAGCAACCTGCCGTATTATTCCTATAAGGCGCTTTTCTATGATTGGAATGTTGGAACAGCTGCCGCTATAGCAGTTGTGACCGTAGTGCTAACGCTTATTGTTGTCCAAAGATTTTACGGCTTTATGAATAAAACCAATACTAAAAATAGTTGAACATCAAGCTTAGGTGGTGAGAAGATTGAGCAGACGTTTGAAAAATAATATGTTGACAACAATAGCGTATGTTGTAGTGCTGCTATGGCTTTTTCCGATGCTTTATATGTTTTTGTCCAGCTTCAAATTTGAAAGTCAAGTGGCTGTGCCTTCGCTGACCTTTACGCCTACCCTGGAAAATTATCGGGCTGTCGTTACGCCTGAATTTTTCAAGCATTTAAACAATTCTGTGCTCGTTACAGCGGGAACCGTTGCGGTATCGGCCATTTTGGGAGTGTTGGGCGCTTATGCGCTTGTTTACTCATCGCTTAAAAAAGCAAACAATATATATTTTTGGTTTATTACAACGATCTTTTTGCCTGCGGTGGCCGTCATTACACCGGTCTATATTGTACTGGCAAAGCTTCATTTGCTGGACACCAAGCTAGCTTTAATTTTGTTGAATACAGGAGCGGGAATTCCATTAATGATCTGGATGTGCACGACGTATTTCAAAGAAATTCCTGGTGAAATTGTAGAGGCGGCAAAAATCGATGGCTGCTCCAAGGCCGGAACCTTTTTCAAGATTATGCTGCCTTTAATTAAAAACGGAATCATTTCTTCTGCGTTGTTAGTGTTTATTGTGACATGGAATGAGTTTTTCTTCGCAGTTACTGCGACTGCTACGCAATCGGCGACTTTGCCTGTGTATATGAGTAAATTTATGACGCAGCAAGGTTATTTCTGGGGCAAAATGTCAGCTGCCGGAACGATGGTTGTTATTATCCCGATTCTGATCGGCTTCTTTACGTATAAATCTCTAGTAAGAGGGTTAACAGCGGGGTCGGTGAAAGGCTAGTGCGCAGGCTATTGTACCCGCCTTTTTAAATGAATATGTAAGCTTGAAAGGTTATGCAAAATTGCAGATGAATTGCATCCTTTCTTAATGATAAAGCCCAGTCATCAAATGGTGACTGGGCTTTTTTTATTAATCCTTTCATGGATTATTGCGTTTTTTTTCTATCCTTCCACTCCTCAATAGTGCGCGGGTCTACCTCAAGGACCTCGCAAATGTGCAAAGCGATGTTCACGGTTGGCATTGCTATGCCGTATTCAATGTTCTGGTAATGCTTCAAGGAAATATTGACCAATCTGCTAACTTTTTCTTGACTAAGTTGTTTTAATTTGCGTGCATCTCTTAAGTTCATGATTAGGGACAACTCCTTTTATTTTAAGTGTATCCTTTTCGCAAACTTTTAATTACAACCTATTATTCACGTACTAAAATTACTAAAAGATGGTATAATGGTCTTAGTAACAGCTTTTCCAAAATCATAGAATTATGAAAATTAGTCCTAAATTACTAGCTCTTTATGATCTTAAAATTAGAAGTTTTCATAGTTGGGATGTGTAAAAAAGTGCGAATAAAAATACTGGTTGCTGACGACGATCCATTCATAAGAAAGCTGATAAGGGCAGCAGTAAAAGAGGATCATTTTCTGGAAATAATCGATATATCCAGCAGTGGATATGATATAGCAGAAAAAGTGCAGCGTGTCAGACCGGATGTTGTTGTCATGGCAAGCGAGCTGTCTGCCGAAAATGTTGCAATTGCGGTAGCTGATATTATGAGAGCTGCGGCTGCTCCGATCATTATGCTTGCTTCACCTACTTACTATGGCATTAGGCAAACGATTGCTGCACTTCATGAAGGTGCCATTGACTTTGTGCAAAAGCCGAAATGCGAACAGTTCAGTGATGAGTACGATTTTCAAGTTGAATTGCTGCAAAAGATTAAGGCGGCGGCAAAAGTGAATTATTTAAGCCCCTGGTCGGGTGTTCCGTTTTATGCGGCTCTAAAAATGATGTCCGGCATGCCTAAAACGAATCCCTATTCCGAGCTTGAGGTTGAGCAGATCGTGGCTATCGGTGCGGCTGCTGGCGGAACCCAGGTGCTGTCGCAAATATTGTCTGCTTTGCCGTCAAGCTTTGCCTACCCGATTTTAATTGTGCAGCATATGCCGCCGCGCTTTACAGCAGCACTTGCGGAGCATTTGGACAGTATTTCCGCGTTGCGGGTGAAGGAGGCGTGTCATGGGGATATTGTGCTTAATGGACATGTGTATGTGGCGCCTGGCGGCAGTTTGATGAAGGTCGTTAATAGGAACGGGCGGCTGCGCATTGCTTTGCAGCAGCAGGAGCAGGAAGAGCTGTCTGGTTGGCCGATCAACGAGTTATTTGCCTCGGTAAGCAAGCTGCGTGAGCTCAAAAGCCATTATGTCGTGTTGACGGGAAATGGCAAGGATGGCGCGCAGCAGCTGCCAGAGGCCAAGCAGGCTGGCGCTGCTTCGATTATCGCTCAGGATAAAATGAAATGCACCGTATTTGAAATGCCGAGAGCAGCTATTGAATCGGGGACTGTAGACTATATTATGCCGCTTGAGAAAATTGCGGACAAGCTGGTTGAGGTAACGAGCAGGGTGATCGTGTAGGGAGAAGAGGCGTGCAAGGCTGCTAATGCTAATGGATAATGGGTGGCAGGCTTTGATGGGCTTCCTCCTCGTATAGCGTGATGGAAAGAATTTTGTTTTGATCGACTGTTGCGAGAAAAACAGAATCCAGAGCAAGCTGCCTTTGTGCCAGCTGCTGTCTTACCCACGCCTCGCTAATGCCGAGCCCGGACAATATGGCGACCTCGATCTTCCCTTCCTTTATAATAGGAAATGAAATTGCAGCCTCGGGCTGCGGCGGCTCTGTTTTCTCCAAAACGCTAATTCGCCCATTCGATTCTACGACGCATAAATGAACGTCCTTTAGATCAAATATCTGTTCCTCGCGCAGCATATGTAGCACGTTGTCTACAGAATATTTGATCTTCTTCATATTTTTATGGATTAGCTTCCCTTGATAAACGATAATGATGGGCTCGAAGGAAATTAGTTTGCCAAACCTGCGATAACGGATTGAACTGATCGAAAACAACTTTTGCAGCAGAGCGACTAGCAGAATAACAAATATAGTTGGAATGTGCTCAATGTTCGGATCGGCAATATCTGCCCCGACAACAGCACCTAAAGCAATAATAATTAGAAAATCAAATACAGGCATTTCACCTATCGTTCTTCGCCCCATAAACAGTGTGACAGCCAGCATCAAGGGAAAGATGGTAACAACTCTGATCATGACGACACCTAAATCCTTAAGCAGCTCCATCTGCAGCACGCACCTTTCTGTAAGCGTAAATTGATATGGTGTACTTGCGCAAGCTGCGCATCACTATTATTTCTAATTTCCAGAAAGATATGCGATTAGTTTGAGATTAGCTGTATAACGCGATCCCGACCAAGCCTGATATAGCAATGACATAGACTGGATGTTTTTTAAGATAGGCGATCGCAATAAAGGAACCGCCGAAAATAATAAGCTGGCTAAGCGTGTACCACATATTTGCCCCGAACAGAGCGTTGTTTTTAGTAAATATGATCGCGGAATAAACAATAAAGCCTGTTACAGCAGCGCGGACTCCAAACATGGAGCCTTGCCAGTAACGGTTGTTTTTCATTCTCTTGTAGAAAGCGGCGAGTACTAAAATGCATAAAAAGGCAGGCCCGATAATGCCAAGTGTTGCAGCAACAGCTCCAGGCAATTGCTTATGCATATAGCCGATCGAAACCGCCATATTGACGGCAATTGGTCCCGGACTCATGCCGGCGATGGCGGTTACGTCAGTAAATTGATCGAGGGTCAGCCATTGATAGCGGTTGACTACTTCCGTTTGCATGAGCGGAATCATCGCATACCCGCCGCCAAATGATACAAGGCCGATCATAAAAAAGGTAATAAAGAGTTGGAGAAGCTCCATCATGCTGCATCTACCTCGCTATATCATATAGTCGCTATAATCATCCTGGGCAGCTGTTTGCTGCTTTTCTTCTTGCTTGGTCTGTTGCAGCTCGTCAGAATGGCGGGAGCAGACTGCAATTCCGGCTATCGCGCCTAGTACAATAATAAAAATTGGGTGTAGCCAGCTGCTGAAGAAATAGAGTGCCAGCACAGCGGCAATGCAAATAATCATTGCTGCATAGTTGACAATCGCTTGCTTGCCCATTTTTAACGCCGCATAGACGATAAGCGCCAGTATCGTCGTACGAATAGCGGTGAAGGCAGCTTCAACCTTCGGATGATCGTGAACCTGCAAAAATAATAAGGATAAAACGATCATAATAAGAAAGGTGGGGAGGATGATGCCGCTTAGCGCAGCCAGCGCTCCAAGCTTTCCCTTCATACGGTACCCGATAAAAATCGCCGAGTTCAAAGCAATTGCACCTGGAGCGGATTGAGCCAAGGCAAAGACATCAGCAATTTCCCTCTCACTTAACCATTTGCGCTGCTGGACGGCCTCTTTTTCGATGATTGGAATTAAGGCATAACCGCCGCCGAAAGAGGAGGGGCTAATTTTCAAAAATGAGACAAATAGCTGGAAAAGGGTATATTTCTCAAGTTTTTCCCAAAAAGAGAATAACCTTTTAATTTTAGTCAAAGATAATCACTCCCGATTAGATAAGTCTTTATATATCATATCATCTTTATTCCATTTTGGGATTAAGTTTAAAGAGAAAATCATTTTTTTGTGTGGACTGTTCGTTATAATGGTTATAGTATATAATTCCTATATTATTACTTGAGAATTGAGGGCAGTGTATAATGAGACGCTCTATTTCTTTATCTCCGTCTAAAAGAGGCATTTTTCAATATATTGCACAGCGAAATGATGTCGCGAAGGAAGAGATTCAGCAAGCGCTGCAACTAGCGAGCTCTACTGCCAGCAGACTGCTGCAGGATATGGTAGAGGAAGGCTTGCTGCTTTCTTCCGGCTACGGCCCGTCCAAGGGTGGACGGAGGCCGATTTTATATAATGTGAATCACGATTACGGTTATATTGTCGGGATTGAAATTTCACGCTTTTACGCGACACTTGGTTTGTATGACCTGGCGCTTAACGCGAAATCGCTTACGCGCTGGAGAATGGACAGCTCAATGAAGCCAGAGGTGTTTATCGAGCTTGTCGCGCAAAAAATTTCCGCTTATTGCAAGGATCATCAGCTTTCGCTTGAGCAAATCGTCGGCATTGGCATCGGTTCAATCGGTCCGCTTGATCGCACGAGCGGCGTTTTAATCAATCCTGCACATTTTCCGGCAGAGGGCTGGGCGAATTTGCCGATCTCCGAGCTTGTCGCACAATGGATGGATATGCCTGTATTGGTTGACAATGGCGCAGATTGTGCAGCTATTGGCGAGCAGCTAATGTTTCGCAAGCAAGGGCTTGAAGCTGAGCATTTGCTTTATATTAATGCAGGAGTTGGCTTGCGCACGGCGATGATTTCCGGCGGCAGCCTGGTACAGGGCAGCTATGATCGCGAAGGCGCATTTGGCGAGATGATTATTAGAGCAGGAGATCCGCCAATATTGCCAGGGAAGCCGGCAGGCGCGCTGGAAAATTACGCGTCGATTCCTGCCCTGGTTGAGCAATATAAAACACAGTATCGGTTGGGCAGAACGGGTATAAGCTCGACAACCCCAGCTCCAGCTCAGGAAGCGCAAATTGATTTTGATTTTTTAATTCGCGAGCTGAGGCATGAAAACCCAGTCGTGCGCGAGCTGTTTCATCAGTCTGCTATGTATTTAGGCATAGGCGTAGCGAATTTAATTAATACGTTTCAGCCGCATCAGGTCATTATTGGCGGGGCGCTCATTTCGGCATACAAAGGCTACTCGGAAATTGTAGCCAGCATCGCGCATAAGTATACGTACAACTCGCCGCTATACCAGGCGCAATTTATGGAAGGGCTGTTGCTGGAGGATGCTGTTGCGACGGGGGCAGCACTGCTCGTGCGTAACAAGCTGTTTTAAGAGAGGTAGGTTAAAAAGCTGGACTTTGATGACGATGTGATGCTTTGTAGCTTAGTCGACGGCGAATATGTCACGCTACCGAAGGCTGCGGTGCTCACGTAGCAACGCTCTACGCTACGCTCCTCGCCTTCTAGTATCTTGCCATCTTCTTGGTCCTGAAAGCCCAGCTTTTAAACCTCGATTGGAAGGGGAAGTTTAAAAAGCTGGACTTTGATGACGATGTAACTTCTCTGTTGCGGATTCGACGGCGAATCTTGAACGCTAGCGAAAATTCCGGTGCTCACGTAGCAATTTGCCTACGCTGCGCTCCTCATTTTCTACTAGCGTCCAAGCTTCTTGGTCCTGAAAGCCCAGCTTTTTAAACCTCGATTGGAAGAAGTAGGTTAAAAAGCAGGACTTTGATGACGATGCGATTGCGTTGGAGGTTATTCGACGTCGAATCTTGAACGCTAGCGAAAATTCCGGTGCTCACGTAGCTTGTGCCTACGCTGCGCTCCTCGCCTTCTAGTATCGTGTCATCTTCTTTGGTCCTGAACAGCAAAGGACAGCGAGCTCAAGCTGAAGTGCTTGAACATGCTGTCCTTTGCTGTCTGCTAATTGCCGGCAATCGGCTTAATTTCATATGTTTGCTTTCCTGGCTCTACTTGCTTGCCTGATGTTAATGCCTGCTCTGCGTCACGAGAGACAGTTTTAATTTGCCAGCCGAATGATAGAACGGAAGCGAGCCGCTTGGCTTCACTGTCACTAAGCTCGGCATAAATCGCTTCTGCGTCGGGTGGCTCAAGCATGAGTTGGGCGTCCTGCTTGAAGGTAAGCAAAATCCAGCTATGGATGCCGCGAATCGTATTGTATTTGATCGTATAGCCATCCTTGACCGCACTTATAAAGGTCTCCTGCTGCTCATTGGCCAGCGCAGCCAATCCCGAGTAATCAAATTCAAATTTGCTATCATCCTGAGGCAGCTCCTGACGCATAACCCGATCGATCAATTCGTCATCTGACCAGCCAAGTCCGCGCAATGATTCCAGCATTAACGCTTCCCATTGCGACAGCTTCGTTTTTGTTCCTTGTGTCGTTTCACTCATCGCGTATCTCTCCCTGTCATAATCATTCTTTTCATAGCAGCTGCGGTTAAAGCAAGAGACTGCCAATAGGCAGCCTCTCAGTTTTGACTTTTACGCCAAATGATCTATCCGATTATTTGCTTGCTTTATAAGCATTCAGATGCTCTTTAGCTTTAGCTGCATCTGCTTTAAGCTCCAAACCAGTGTTGACGATTGGGCTAAGGGTTGAGGTAGCTTTGTACTTGTTGCCAGAGTAGAACGTAATAAATTCTTCCTGGTTAATCGAGTACAGCACCGCTTTGCGCAAATCTGCACTTTCAGCTACTGGACGATTGCTTGTGTTGAATAGCAAGTACGATACCGCGTTGCTCGGAATGGACTGCAGCTCTAGCTTGCTGTCGCCTTTTACAACGTCAAATTTGGACTCGCTGACGCCGTAGAACAAGTGGATTTCTCCGCTGCGAAGCGCTGATAACGTGCTGTCAGCATCCTGAATGAATTTGATTTTAATGTTTTCGATTCTTGGCTCATGCTCAGTACCCTTCATATACGCAGGGTTTTTATAGAAGGTAGCCTCGTAGTCGTTTTTATGGGATAAAATGTAAGGGCCGCTCGTATACAGCGTATTGTTGTATTGGCTTCCTTCCGTAACGGTATTTTGATCGCCATATGGAATATCTTTGTTCACATCGAAGTTTTCTACATCATACGTATTAATCGCTTGAACCTGCTTCTGAGAAACGATACCTGCAGATTGGTGAGCCAAATAGTTAAGCACCTGCGGGAACGGTGTCGTTGTCGTTAGCTTCACAACCTGGTATTTGCCTTCTTTGTTGTTGGCATCTTTTTTATCGGCAACAAGCTCGGAAATTTTAACATCCAGGCCTTTCTCTAGCGCTGCTCGAACTGTCTCGTCGCTGCCAGAAACCTTAAGTGCGTCAAGAGCGGCAAGATCCGTTACAGTCTCAACCGTATTAATATGCTCATGCAGCGTATAGGTACGATGATCAGGCACAGAGTTTCTGTCTTTGGCACGGTTCAAGGAGAAGATAACATCGTCTGCTCCGACACGCTCGCCGGAATCAACTGCTTTTTTGTCTGTAACTTTAGCAAAGTTAATATCGTCGCGCAAAATAAAGTAGTATTCGGTATTGCCTTCCGCGATCGCATGATTTAAGGAAAGCGAGCCGTCTGACGTAATTTTATCGTCATCAGTCAAGTTAACAAGACGAACATACAGGTTTGTATTAATAATATTGATCGAACCGTCATTGCCCTTGATTGGATCAAGAGAAGTCAGGGTAGGGAATGTCGATTGCAAAATTAGCGGGTCAGTGCCGTGCTTTGCAGTGTCCGTAAATTCAAGCTCCTCCCAAGGCAAAGAACGGGATTTGGAGATGCGTACAGAGTCTGCGGCCAAAACCTCTTTGTTGAATGCTTGCGATTTAATCGAATTAAATAAAGGAGCGATATAAGCTTTTTCAAACACCAGCGCTTCTTCAAAGCGTTTGTACGTGTCTTGATATTGCTCAGGCGTTTGCGTCGATGCTTCATCAATCAACGCATCGATTTCCGGATCAGACAAAATGCTGTAGTCTCCGCCAGTTTTGAACAAGGAGCGGACAGCATAGTCCGGGTTACCTGTAACCGTAGTCCAGCTGGACAAGGAAATATCGAAATTGCCGGCATCCTCTTGTGTCTTGAAGCTGCCGTAGTCAGGCTGAATGTTCAGCTTGACGTTAAAGCCGTTTTTGGCAAGCTGGTCGCGCACAATGTTAAGATCATCCTCATTGGCACTCATGCCAAGCAGCTCGATATCGACAGGCGTCTGATCGACGTTGGCATTATTAGATGGTGTAGTTGACTCGCCGGATTCGTCTTTCGTTTTCAATGTGCAGGCACTTAGCACCACGGAAACGATCAGCAGCAAGGCGATGAATTTCATATTTTTTTTCATGCTATTTCCCTCCAATGTTGTTTATATGAAATGTATTGATTATTCAAAGCCCATCTTAAGCATAGCCTTAATATGCATTCAGCAAGGCGATAGAATACAAGCGTGACAGATCCGCTGCTAAGTGACGCTTAAGCTCATTGCCTAGTTAAGCTTCGGATCAAGCGCATCGCGCAGGCCGTCTCCTAAAAAGTTGAAGGCAAGCACGAGCAGAATAATGGCAAGACCAGGGTAGATCGCGGTATAAGGATGAGTTTCCAAATAAGCGCTGCCCAGCTTCAAAATATTGCCCCACTCCGGTATATGCGGCTCAACGCCAAGCCCTAGAAAGCTTAGGCTGCTTGTTGAAATGACGGCAGTACCGATTGTAAGCGTGGACTGCACAATCATCGGTGCAACCGTATTGGGCAAAATATGACGGAATAAAATCAAGCGGTCACTGGAGCCGATCGCTGAAGCGGCTTGCACATATTCCAGTGAGGAAACCTGCAGTACATTCGCCCGCATAATCCGCGCATAGGTTGGAATTGAGCCAATGCTGAGCGCAATAATAAGATTAAAGATACCAGCGCCAAAAGCTGCGATAATAGCAATTGCCAGCAGAATGCCCGGAATAGCGTACAAAATGTCCAAGGCTCTCATAATAATATTGTCCGTATGCTTGCCATAATAGCCTGAAATCGCGCCAAGCAATCCGCCAATTATTAATGGAATAACCGTCGTTAGAACGCCGACAAGCAGCGATATTCTAGCCCCCATTATGATGCGGGAAAATAAATCGCGTCCGAAATTGTCGGTGCCAAGCGGGTACATTGCGCTAGGCTGCTGTAAAATTGCGCTGTAGTTGTTGTCAATCGCCAAGCTGCTGTCAAAGGTAAGCATGCTTGTAATTGCTAATGTAACTAAAAAAGATACAAAAAGCAAGCCCAGCATGGACGTCATGCTTCTGGCCAGCTTCTCGAAAATTTCGCCGAAGCGCGTTCCCGAGGTGTAGCCTTGATTGCGGATTTTCGCAATTAGCATAATGCCCAGGAACAAAGCGAACACATTTCCGGTAGCGGCTGTTGCAATGAGTATTGCTGCGACCACGTACATCCAGCGTGGCAGAAAATCCTCTTGCTTATATTTGGCAAGCAGCAGTAGTGAAACAAGCTGGAAAATGGCGCAAATTAACAGCAGCGCCATGCCAATTAAGAAGTAATCTGCTACATAAGGCTTCAGTGTATTCAGCGCTGAAACGGCAAAGGTCAAAATCGTGGACAGCAGTGTATAAACAGCCAAAGTATAGGCAGTGCTTTTTGAACGTTTAATCAGCTGGCTGCCAGCAATGACTACAAACACATTGGCAACCAAAATCGCTGGCAGCAGCAAATAGCCTGATCTTCGTACAGCAGGCGTAATATGTCCATGATGGAGCAAATTGCGTCGAATAAAGAACCAGATTACAAGCTGTATAACAGCAAAGAACAGGTAGCTGCCGCCGATGATGAGCAGAAGAGGCTGAAAGCTGTTACCTTCCACCCATATCGCGTTTAGCAGCAATATAGCGGCAACTAATAAGGAAAGCAGTCCCGCCAGGCTGGCTTCTCTATATTCCGGGGCTGACTTCAACCGAAAGTTGATTTCCTGTTGTGTTGATGCAATGTTGACCACAGTCGTCTCCCCCTGATTTAATATTGTTTCATTTTTGAACGGATGCGCGGATCTAAAAAGGCATACAGCAGATCGACGATCACATTCACAATTGAAATCGTAATAGCAGTGTAGACAACACCGCCCATAATGCTAGGAATATCCGGTATAAACTGCCTGTCGACAATGTAGCTTCCGATCCCGCTAATATTGAATACCTTTTCTGTCACTGCCGCGCCGCCAAGCA
The DNA here is from genome assembly GCF_018403185.1 of Paenibacillus montaniterrae. Taxonomy (GTDB): domain Bacteria; phylum Bacillota; class Bacilli; order Paenibacillales; family Paenibacillaceae; genus Pristimantibacillus; species Pristimantibacillus montaniterrae. The sequence continues at coordinate 162,555 of NZ_BOSE01000006.1, read as the reverse complement.
TGCTGCCGAACAGCAAGCCGATTACAGTAATAATCGGAATCAAGGCATTGCCGATAGCATGCTTCCACAGCACATGCCTGCTTTTCAAGCCCTTGGCTCTGGCTGTAATAATGTAATCCTCATGAATGACCTCAAGCATTGAGGAGCGAGTCATTCTGGCGACAGAAGCCATTAGCGCCGTGCCCAGCACGACAACAGGCATAATCGCCGACATCCAGTTCCCCGGGCTGTAGGTTGCCGGGAGCCAGGACAGCTTAATCGAAAAATTCAATATAAAAATTAGCCCAAGCCAAAAGTTTGGAATCGACAGTCCAAGCAGAGCAATGAACATAAAGGAATAGTCGAATACCGAATTAGGCTTGGTTGCAGAAATAATACCGATTGGCAAAGCGATTATAACCGCCAGAATGGTAGCAATGACGGTCAACGTAAGTGTAATCGGAAATTTGTTGGCAATCGCAGTTGATACGAGCTCATTGCCTGCAAAGGATTTGCCGAGATCTAGTGTTACAATGCCTTTTAATGTGTCCCAGAGCTGAACCAGATAAGGTTGATCCAGACCGTACAGTTGATTGAAGGAGGCAATTTGCTCCTCGGTTGCCGTTTCACCTAACAAATTAGACGCCGGGTCCATTGGAGAAATATATAAAATCGTAAACACGAGTACAGATACGCCTAAAATGACTAATACAGCCATAACTAACCGTTCAATAATGTATTTCACATAAGGGTTGCTGTAAATCAGCATCAGCACGTACATGGGAAATGCAATAATAATGGATAACGCAAAGCGAGCGGGGTGCATAATAAACCATTGAAACGCATGCTCGAACATAAACGGTTCTGCTGTGTGCTGTTGAAGCTGCATGCGCTGATCTACTGCATTTGAAAATTTTGTGTCAGCCCATGCTTTGGCTTCCTGCTCAAGCGCTTTTTCGTTAACCGACTGCCCAAAAAATTGGTGCTTGCGTCTGACCTGCTCGCGTGCCTCCTGCAACAACTGCGCTGGCAGACCTGATTGCGTCAGCTCCTGTACAGTGCTTTCCTTAAGACGAGCATATCCGCTTTTTGCCGAAAAATAGCGGAAGATTGGAATTAGAATAATGGATAGCGGCAAGCCTAAAATGAGCAAGAGCCATTTATAAGTAGGATGTCGCAGCATTTTTTTGTAGATAGAGACAGCTTTGTCTGCGATGCTGTCCTGATGTAATGCAACTTGCCCTGTCAATGCTATCTACTCCTTTGTTGTTCTCGTTCTGACAATCAGTTAATATGGTATAAGTTCAATTTCATTAATTATATACGATTTAATATATACGATTGCGGCTTGAATTTAAATTGCATTATTCCTATAGATATAGTAGATTATATTTTGAGGCCACCCACCTGTCAATACTGAAAAAAAGGTTGACAAGCAGGCTGAGGCTTAGTTTTGGAAAGAACAAGATAATTTATTCCAAGCATGTCATTAAAGCTTAACGATATAGACATCATTGACTTTGAAGGTGATAGGATGAGCGCATTATTAAAGGTAGACAATTTATCAGTGTCCTTTTTCGCCCATGACAAAGAGGTTCAAGCTGTAAAAGGCGTCAGCTTTCATTTGAATCAAGGCGAGACATTAGGCATTGTCGGGGAATCAGGCAGTGGAAAAAGTGTAACGGCTCGCTCTATTATGCGGCTGCTGCCTTCTCCTCCTTCGATGATGAAGAGTGGAGAAATTTGGTTTAATGGCGAAAACCTGGCGCAAAAATCAGAGCAGCAAATGGAGCAAATCCGCGGACGCGACATTAGCATGGTGTTCCAGGACCCGATGTCTTCACTCAATCCGACGATGCGCGTTGGCCGCCAGATCGAGGAGGGCTTGCTCAGGCATAGAGCGATGAAGCCCGAGCAAGCAAAGCAAGAAGCGATTAACATGCTTAAGCTTGCCGGCATTCAAAACAGCGAAATCCGCTACAGCCAATATCCTCATGAATTTTCGGGCGGTATGAGACAGCGTGCGATGATTGCAATGGCAATGGCCTGCTCGCCTTCGATTTTAATTGCTGATGAGCCGACAACCTCGCTCGATGTAACGATTCAAGCGCAAATTTTGCAGCAAATGAAGGAGCTGCAGGCGCAATTTGGCACGGCGATTATTTTGATAACGCATGATCTGGGAATTGTAGCAGGCATGTGCGATCGGGTGATCGTTATGAAAAACGGCGAGATCGTTGAAAGCGGAGAAACGAGAGAAATATTCAAAAATCCACAGCATGAATATACGAAGCGGCTGTTAAACGCGCTGCCGCGGCTTGATCAGAAGAAACAGAAGTCGTCAGCTGCTGGCTCTGTTCATAAACAAGCAGACACTCCACTCATTGCTGTCTCGTCTTTGAAGCAGCATTTTGATTTGGGAAAAGGGAGAACGCTTAAGGCAGTTGATGATATCAGCTTTCATATTCAAAGCGGAGAAACGCTTGGCCTGGTAGGCGAATCGGGAAGCGGCAAGTCAACGACAGGCAGAAGCATTTTGCGGCTGCACGAAATTACTGGCGGCGAGGTGCTGTTTAAAGGCTTTCCGCTGCAGCATTTGAATAAAAAAGAACTGAAAAAGCTGAGACGCCATATGGGCATGATCTTTCAGGACCCATTCGCCTCTTTGAACCCTAGATTGCGCGTCGCTGACATTATTGGCGAGCCTCTGGACGTACACGGACTTGTATCCAGTAAGCGCGAGCGGCAAAGCAGAGTTGAAGAGCTGCTTGAAATGGTTGGACTGGAAGCCTCGCATGCGATGCGCTATCCGCATGAATTTTCAGGCGGGCAGCGGCAACGGATCGGTATTGCCAGAACGCTTGCTGTTAATCCGGAATTTATCGTTTGCGACGAGCCGCTTTCAGCGCTTGACGTTTCTATTCAAGCGCAGATTGCCGAGCTGCTGCAGGAGCTTCAGCAGCGTCTTGGCTTGACGTATCTGTTTATTGCTCATGATTTGGCGATGGTTAAGCAAATTAGCGACCGTGTTGCGGTTATGTATCGCGGGAAAATTGTTGAGCTGGCCGAGAGCGAGGAGCTGTTTGCCAACCCACTGCATGCTTATACCCAATCGTTGCTTACTGCAATCCCAATCCCTGATCCTGATATTGTGCCGGATCGCAAGCAGCTGCGCGTCGAGGAACTGGATCAAGGCGATCCTTACCAGCTCTCCAATGCTCGTTTGGTGGAGGCGAGTCCGGGACACTGGGTGATGCAGGCGGAGGCTTAAGCTTCACTGTTCTTTCACCATATCAACATATCACTATACACCTCCATACCTTCACAGGCTTAAGATCATGAGTTTATCATGATTGAGCTTCTGAAGGTATTTTTTTGCTGTTTTATATGAATATGGCGTTTGAAAGCAGCTGCAGCAAATTGTCAAATCTATTGCACTTTAGTATAGTAAAATGTGGTAGAGTTATGTAATAAATTTATTGTAGTAGATAGGCAGCAAGCATTGATACAGCAAGGTTATAGGCGTCGCATCTAAATGATAAATAAAAACTATGGAGGATGAGAATCTTGCAATGGCAAACATGTAAACAGACAGTAATGTTATGGCTTGTCTTTCTGCTAGCGCTCCCCGTATTGGCGCCATCTGTTCAAGCTGCAGAATTATTGGATGAGCAGGGCAGCAGGCTGGTGCATACGACAGTATCGCAAAACTTTGGTATTAGCGCCGTTAAGCCTACCTCAGACGGCAAATATATTGTCGTGGGAGAAAACTATATTAGTAAGATGAATAAAGCAAGAGCTATCGAATGGTCAACGCTCATTTTCGAGGAAGAGCCGGATCGTTTTACTTCGCTTAATTATGTCATGCAAGCAAGGGACGACGGTTATTTGTTTGCAGGGCGGGATTTTGTGCGCGACCAATGGATATACGGCAAGCTTGATGCCGGAGGCTCCTATATGTTTGTAAAGGAAACCGGCGACTATTCTCAAGGAAGTGTTGCGGCGATATTTGAGGATACTAACGGCTTTTTCGTAATCGGCTACGTTGGTTCAGGGGCGGAGCGCGATATTCAGCTGCTGTGGACAGATCATAACGGCAACAAAATTACAGACAAACGCATTTCAAGAGCTGGCGAGCAGTATGTAAGAGATGTACAAAAAATAGGGAATAATTATTTAATTATTGGCGATAGCGGCAGCCTGAACACTAACGGCTATACCGTTATGATCGATCAAGCAGGCAATATTGTTAGAGATTTTATAAGCGTGGGCACCGGGTCTACGACCTTGCAAAGTGCGTACATATTGGAGGACGGCAGTTATTTTCTAACCGGAAGTGATTTAAGCTCTGGTCAGCGTGCGCTTTTGATTAAGGTGAATGCCAATCATGAACAAGAGTGGATGCGCACCTATCCTTCTCAAACAAACAGCAATTCCCTGGCTTATCATATAGCTTCTACTTTAGATGGTGGTTACATCATTGCTGGGGGCAATAATAGCTTGAACGGAATGCTGCTGAAAATTGATGCTAATGGGAACAGACAATGGGAAAAGTGGTTTGCTGGCACTTATAACTTGCGATTCGTAGAACAGCTTGAGGATGGCAGCTATTTAACGGCGGGCAATGCTGCATCAGGTCCTTTTCTGCATGTAAAGGTTGGTGCGCCCGCTGAATTGAGCATCGATGATGCAAGCAATACCATTATTGGTTTAACGGAAGCGATGGAATATTCGCTTGATAATGGCACCGTTTATACGCCGTATCTTTCGTCTGCTCCACCCATATTCCCTGGTGATCTAAACGTTCTAGTCAGATACAAGCAGGATTGGTCGGCTGGTTATGAAGCAGGAGCTCCAATAGAGCTTAAGTTTACGCAAAATGCAATTGCAGCAAGTGTCTCTGAGCTAGACAAGCTGATCGTACCGAATGGAACGGAGCTATCTGCATTAGAGCTGCCAGAAAAGGTGGAAGTAACGTTAAGCGACGATACAACGCTGGACGTTGCGGTGGCATGGGACAACGGCACACCAGCATACAACGGAACTGTAGCTGGTACGTACCTGTTTAAAGGTGATCTAGCGCTGCCTGTTGGGATAGACAACCCACAAGAGCTGGCAGCTAGCATTGTTGTAGAAGTGGAAGAAGCGCCAGTAGTACCAGTAACAGTGAAGTCGGTAGCACAAATGGACAAGCTTATCGTGCCAAATGGAACGGAGCTATCTGCACTGGAACTGCCAGAAAAGGTGGAAGTGACGTTAAGCGATGATACAACGCTGGAAGTAGCAGTTTCTTGGGACAACGGTACACCAGCATACAACGGAACTGTAGCGGGAACGTATCTGTTTAGCGGCAATCTAGCGCTGCCTGCTGGTATAGACAATCCAGGGGAGCTAGTTGCAAGTATTGAGGTTGAAGTAGAAGAAGCACCAATAGTTGCTGTTACAGTAGAATCAGTAGCACAACTAGACAAGCTTATCGTACCGAATGGAACGGAGCTTTCTACATTAGAGTTACCAGAGAAAGTAGAAGTAACGCTAAGCGACAATACAACGCTGGAAGTTGCGGTGGCATGGGACAGCGGCACACCAGCATACAACGGAACTGTAGCGGGTACGTATCAGTTCAAAGGCAATCTAGCACTGCCTGCTGGTATAGAGAATCCAGGGGAGCTAGTTGCAAGCATCGAGGTAGAAGTAGAAGAAGCACCAATAGTTGCTGTTACAGTAGAATCAGTAGCTCAACTAGACAAGCTTATCGTGCCGACTGGAACGGAGCAATCTGCATTAGAGCTGCCAGAAAAGGTGGAAGTGACGTTAAGTGACGATACAACGCTGGAAGTAGCAGTGGCATGGGACAATGGCAAACCAGCATACAACGGAACTGTAGCGGGAACGTATCACTTCAAAGGCAATCTAGCGCTGCCTGCTGGTATAGACAATCCAGGGGAGCTAGTTGCCAGCATCGAGATAGAAGTAGAAGAAGCACCAGTAGTTGCTGTTACAGTAGAATCAGTAGCTCAACTAGACAAGCTTATCGTACCGTATAAAACTGAGCTAATTGAACTGAAGCTACCAGAAAAGGTAGAATTAACGTTAAGCGATAATACAACGCTGGAAGTTGCGGTGGCATGGGACAATGGCACACCAGCATACAACGGAACTGTAGCGGGCACGTATCTATTTAGAGGCAATCTAGCGCTGCCTGCTGGTATAGAGAATCCAGGGGAGCTAGTTGCAAGCATAGAGGTAGAAGTAAAAGAAGCACCAATAGTTGCTGTTACAGTAGAATCAGTAGCACAACTAGACAAGCTAATCGTGCCGAATGGAACGGAGCTCTCTGCACTAGAACTGCCAGAAAAGGTGGAAGTGACGTTAAGCGATGATAAAACGCTGGAAGTAGCAGTTTCTTGGGACAACGGCACACCAGCATACAACGGAACTGTAGCGGGCACGTATCTGTTCAAAGGCAATCTAGCACTGCCTGCTGGTATAGACAATCCACAAGAACTAACAGCTAGCATTGAAGTTGAAGTAGAAGAAGCGCCAGTAGTACCAGTAACGGTGAAGTCAGTAGCTCAACTAGAAAAGCTAATCATGCCGAATGGAACTGAGCTTTCTGCGCTTGCGCTGCCAGAAAAGGTGGAAGTGACGTTAAGTGACGATACAACGCTGGAAGTAGCAGTTTCTTGGGACAACGGTACACCAGCATACAATGGAACTGTAGCGGGAACGTATCAGTTCAAAGGCAATCTAGCGCTGCCTGCTGGTATAGACAATCCACAAGAACTAACAGCTAGCATTGAAGTTGAAGTAGAAGAAGCGCCAGTAGTTCCTGTTACAGTAGAATCAGTAGCTCAACTAGACAAGCTAATCGTGCCGAATGGAACTGAGCAATCTGCATTAGAGCTGCCAGAAAAGGTGGAAGTGACGTTAAGTGACGATACAACGCTGGAAGTTGCAGTGGCATGGGACAACGGCACACCAGCATACAACGGAACTGTAGCGGGCACGTATCTGTTCAAGGGCAATCTAGCATTACCTGTTGGGATAGACAACCCACAAGAGCTAGCAGCTAGCATTGTTGTAGAAGTGGAAGAAGCGCCAGTAGTACCAGTAACAGTGAAGTCGGTAGCACAAATGGACAAGCTAATTGTACCAAATGGAACGGAGCTCTCTGTACTGGAACTGCCTGCAAAGGTGAAAGTCACGCTAAGCGATGATACAACGCTGGAAGTAGCAGTGGCATGGGACAACGGCACACCAGCATACAACGGAACTGTAGCGGGTACGTATCTGTTCAAAGGTGATTTATCGCTGCCTGCTGGTATAGAGAATCCAGGGGAGCTAGTTGCAAGCATCGAGGTAGAAGTAGAAGAAGCACCAATAGTTGCTGTTACAGTAGAATCAGTAGCACAACTAGACAAGCTAATCGTACCGAATGGAACGGAGCTCTCTGCAATAGAACTGCCAGAAAAGGTGAAAGTGACGTTAAGCGATAATACAACACTGGAAGTAGCAGTTTCTTGGGACAACTTTACACCAGCATACAATGGAACTGTAGCGGGAACTTATCAGTTCAAAGGTGAACTAGCGCTGCCTGCTGGTATAAACAATCCACAGGGGTTAGTTGCAAGTATTGAGGTTGAAGTGGAAGAAGCACCAATAGTTCCTGTTACAGTAGAGTCAGTAGCACAACTGGATAAGCTAATCGTTCCAAATGGAACCCAGCGCACTACACTAGAGCTGCCAGAGAAAGTAGAAGTCACGCTCAGCGATAATACAACGCTGGAAGTAGCAGTCACATGGGACAACGGTACACCAGCATACAACGGAACTGTAGCGGGTACGTACCAGTTCAAAGGCAATCTAGCACTGCCTGCTGGCATCAGCAATCCGCAAGAGCTGGTTGCTGGCATCGAGGTGGAAGTGGAAGAAGCGCAAGTAGTGCCAGTTACAGTGAAGTTGGTAGCTGAATTGGAAAAGTTAACCGTAACATACGGAACGGAGCTATCTGCATTAGAATTACCTGAGAAAGTAAAAGTTACACTAAGCGATAATACAGCACTAGAAGTAGCAGTCACATGGGACAATGGCACACCAACGTACAACGGAGCTGTAGCAGGCACATACCAGTTCAAAGGCAATCTGGCATTGCCTGCTGGCATTGACAATCCGCAGCAGCTTGCAGCTGGCATTTCGGTAGAAGTTGCAAGACAGGTCATCAGCCCACAGCCGTCTGTACCGTCGAATAAGCTATATCTTTATTGTAATGAAATCGGCTGCTCGACAAGCTATGGCAACGAGCTGAAGGTGGAAATTGGCAGTAACGCATATGATGGACCATTTACAGTTTCAATTGAGAAGCTTGCGCTAAGCGAGCAACAACGAGCTGCATTACCGGCAGAATCACAACCACTAAGCGCTGCATTTGAGCTGTTAAAAAGCTTTGAAGGAAGCTTGAAGCAGCCAACTCGTTTAAGCTTTGCTTTCGATGAAAGCATGCTGCAGCAAGGCTATCGTGCAGCACTTCATTATTATGATCCTGTTCAGGCTGAATGGCTTGAAATTGCAGGCGAAGTGGATGCAGGTACATTCGTAGCCGAAGTCGATCAGTTTGCAACGTTTGCATTGCTTGCAGTTAAGGATGAAGTTTTACTAGAGAATCCGTCCCCCGAGTCGCCAGCTCAATTCAATGATACTGCAAACCATTGGGCGCAGCTTGCGATTAAACGAGCAGCGGCTATCCAGCTTGTCGATGGCTTTGCGGATGGAAGCTTCCGTCCAGATGAATTGATCACTCGCGAGCAATTTATAACGATTCTTGCTCGAGCACTCGGATGGACTGATTCTGCAGCCAAGCTTGATTTTCAAGATGCAGATACTGTAGCTCCATGGGCAGCTCAGGCTGTAGCGGCTGCTGTCGAGCATCAAGTTATACAAGGTTATGCAGACGGAACAGTTCGACCATCTGAAGCCATTACACGAGCGGAAATGGTAGCCTTCATTAGCAGAGCTGTGGAATGGGATGATCATAATGCGGAAGACCAGGCTTTATCGAGCTTTACAGACCATGCTGAGGTTCCAAAATGGGCGTCAGCAGCATTTGCCAAAGCAGTTGAAGAGAAGCTGATTGTAGGATCAAGCAGTCAAAAGCTTGAGCCACTGCAGATCGCAACTCGTGCAGAAGCGGTCGTTATGCTCATCAGGCTGCTTGATCTGCTCGGATTGAACAGCTAGTTTAGCTGCAATGCTGCAAAAGCAAGTATAAGCGCGGCAATAGAAATAAACTGGATGCACGCAAAAGGGCAATAGGAAGCAGCTTCGAGCTAACCTATTGCCCTTACTTAATGCCCTTACTTATTGATCAACCTCTCAACCGAAGCTCCATAACAAAGCTAAATGTCCGCCGCAAGCCTCTGCTCTACTTGGCCAAATCTACTCAGCCAAATCATAAACAGATGATTGCAGCGTCAAGCGATACTGCCCCGGAGTTTTGCCCGTCCAACGCTTGAACGCATTTTGAAATGAGCTTGGCTCCGCAAAATGCAACAAATAGGCAATTTGGCTAATCGAGCATTCATCCTGCTTCAAAAGGCTGATCGCCAACTCCTTTTTCACTTGATTGGCAAGCTGGATAAAGGTGGTCTGCTCCTCTGCCAGCTTTTGCTGCAATCTTCGCTCGCTCATATAAAAAGCTTCTGCTGTCTGTTTCAAGGTAGGAAAGCTGTTCGGCATGCATTGATGCATCCATTCGATCACTCGGTCTGAAAACTGCTTGCCTTGCAAGAGCCGTTTCATTGCGGCTTGTGCCATTTCCTCAAATGCTTGCAGCATATAGTGGTCGGCATACATAACCTCGCAGTTAAGGATATCCTTATCGAAGCGCAGCTCCGTATACCGCTGAGCGAATTGCGGGGCCAAACCGAACGCTTCGATGTAAGGACCAATGCTGCCTGGCTGCTCATAGGTGAAGCTGACCTGTCTTAGCGGCAGCGGCTGCATCGCCAGCGCTTTTATAATACGAGACAAGCCTACTGCCATCTCATCCATACAATGCCTGGACAGATGGAGAGCTTCCTCCTCAATAAAACGAATAACGAGCTGCTCCTCTTCGATGGTGATTATAGTATGCACACAGTCCATCAAAATTTGGTAATAGCGAAGATAGGCTTGCAGCGCATCACCAACCGTTTTGCTATGGGAAATCACATAGCCCAAAATCCCCAAATCGGCAAATTCCATCAGCATCCCTTGGCTTAAGCCAAAGTAATCATCGCCTGTATGTTGTGCTGCCGCCTCGATCAATTGCTTCAATTGTTCAGTTTCGATTCGATTATCTGCATGCTGCAAACGCCGCGGATCAAAGCCTGCCGCCTGGAAAATTGGCTCGGTGTTGTATCCTTTCTGCACAATCGTTTTAATAACAGGATATACCAATGTGATCGATAAGCTATTCGTCATCTAGTGCATCCCTACCTTTGCATAAATAGTCAATCATTTTGCGTGTTTGAACATAGGGCCGCAATCCATTTTCCAGTATGCTTGTAGTAGCTTTTAACAAGGAGGAATAATGGAATGAGCTCAAATATTTTAGTCGTAAACGGACACCCGAACCCGGAAAGCTTTTGCGCTGCCTTGGCCGCTTCCTATATACAAGGGGCAGCAGATCATGCTGCGGCGGTGCAAATGATTGATTTAAGCCAACTGCAATTTGATCCTGTGCTAAAATACGGGTATCGCAAGTCTATGGATTTAGAGGAGGACCTGCAGCAAGCGCAAAAGCTTATTAGCTGGGCTGATCATATCGTGTTTATTTATCCGAACTGGTGGGGCTCTATGCCGGCTATATTGAAAGGATTTTTTGATCGTACCTTTATGCCGGGCTTTGCATTTAAGTACCGCAAAAACTCCGCTTACTGGGATAAGCTGCTGAGCGGCAAATCGGCTCATCTCATCATTACATCCGATACACCAGGCTGGTATGAGCTGCTTGTGAACAGGCGGGCGGGACAGAAAGTAATGATTCGCAATATATTAAAATTTTGCGGCATTTCCACCAAAAAAGTTACCCAGCTATCTCCTGTTAGAGGCTCCAGCGAGCAGCAGCGCCAGAAGTGGCTAGCTCAAGTATATCAATTTGGAGCGAAGCGTGTATAGGCGATATGCTGAACACTTTAAAGCTGCTTAGCCTGCTCGAACCAGTCAATTTAATAAATTGCGACACAGCAAGCAGCCCCCGCCGTCCAAGAGCCAGGACAGTCGGGGGCTTGTCATATCGAGACAGGTCAGCGCATAGCGTTCTGCAGCTGCTCAAACAGCGCTTTAGTTGCCTCAGGATCAGCATCGTTGTAATACACAACTTGATCGGCCAGCTTAAGCCGGATATATGGCGGATTGTTCTTAAACACATACAGCCGCGCTTTGCCGATATCCTTCAAGCGGAAATGTCCGCGCGCATAGCTGCTGACGGCCTCCCCGTTGGTTTTGACGCCGGAAGGAACGCTGTCGACCAGCTCCGCTTCTTCAATCTCTTCAATCGCAAATGAGAAGGAGTACATCGGGTAGTCAATCATGACTTGAGCATCGCTCGAAATCGTCAAGCTTGGAGCTGTAAGCTCTGAGCGAATGAGCATGAACGACACTCCGAACACAACAACGACAAGCAAGCCTACAGCTCCACCCATAATGATCTTGCCGGCTATCGTACCTGTATTGATCGTTTCGCCAATGCCGACTCGCTTCGGCACCATAATGCTTTTGTCATAAGGATTGTGATAGGTAAACCCATTTGCCCAATATTCATCATCGTCGCTGTAAATCGGCTTGCCCTCCAGCTCCAGCATTTCACGCTGCATCGCGTTCACTCGCCGATACACAATAATAATCATCGCGGCAGGCAGAAGTGTGAAGCCAATCGTTATCCCCAGCCAAAGGTTTGCCATCTGCTCATTTTCGTTAAGCAGCTGTTGGGCAATTAAGTAAAAGTGAACATTTTCAACAAGAGCCAGAGTGAAGAACAAATAAGAGAGGGAGCGACGCTTCAGTTGATTCAAGGCAATATTGACCTCGGAATGCTCGCTATATACGGTGGCCTTGCTGCGCAGCATAAGCATAACCGCGCCAAGCATCAGCAGCGTTATCACCATTGCACAGACGCCAATGCCATACAGCTGCTTATCTGCGGAACCAGCCCAAATCGTCAGCAGCACCGATAGTGCCAGCGGCAGCACGAACAGCGCTGGCGATGCCGCGCGTTTATTTTTCAATTGAGCTGCTCGCAAATCGGCGTGTATGACGCGCTTTTCCCCAACAAACCACTCCTCGTGCCGCTTTAGTGCCAGCGTAGCGCGAAACGCTTTGCGAAACGGAAATACGACGACAACAATTGAAATCGTAATCCATAGCAAATAATAGATGATTTGTAGCGCGGCCCATTGATTCATCGCGAACAAAGGAAGATAAGCAATCAGGATGCCGATCCAGGTTGCCTTGAATTGCTTACGATAAGTCGCTTGAATGCTTTGCAGCTCCGAGTGCTCCAGCACATGCGGCGGCAGCGTTACTGCAAACAGCATACCGTTCTTATATTTGGCCACTGAGCGATATGTAAGCAAAAGTGTAATAAAAACAATAATCGCAGGAATCGTTAATACGATCAGCATACCATCACCTCATGCTTTCTGGATATTCATTCTCGAGTAAATGCGCGCGCACAGATTGTAAAAGGTATCTGCGGCTACGCCCTGCAGCGATGCCTCCGCGATCATAAGCTCGAGCTTTTGCTCCAGCTGGTCAGCGGCTTCCTCATCGATTGCAGCCTTGCCAGGATGTGCGTGTACCTTTGCGCCATGCCGACGATCGATCACAATATAATGCTCCTGCTTTAACAAAGCGTATGCCTTATTGACGGTCATCGTATTAATGCCAAGCTCCTCCGCCAGCTGTCGCACTGTAGGCAGCTTTTCTTGCGGCTGCAGCTTGCCAGTCGCAATACCAAGCACAATCTGATTGCGCAATTGCTCATATAACGGAATATCACTATCGAGCTTTAACGAAATAAGCGTCGTGCTCACACTCCTTCTAGTAAACTAAGTATTATATATCGTAATCCAAATCATGTAAATATCCCGTTTGGGATATTTACATGATTTGGATTAGAATGTAATCTTTTGTGTAATGATTGTATGTACAGCGCCAAAAGGAGGCTGATCAATGAATACAGCAACAACGATTGAACAGGGCAAGACGCTTAGATACGAAAAGGTTGCATCATTCAGAGGCAAATTAACTGCTTCTGAAATTAATGATGCGCTTCAGCATTTTGTACGGAAACTACAAGAGAGTGGGGCCCAAAAAGCCGGACCAATGATATCAGCTACGCACAGTGTTGAAATTGTAAATGGAGAACAGATGCTAGATATTGAGTTTCTTGTGGCGATTGATAGAGTTATTGAGCTTAACTCGCCTTATAAGTTTAAAGATGTATTTCAGTTGGTGAATGCGCTGTATACGAGGTATGTTGGTGATCCGAATAAGATAGAAGATGCCTATAATGAATTATTTACATATATTTTACGGCATGAGTTGCAGCAAATTACGTCTGTATACAATGTAAATGTTAATGACGATAAAATTCAATATGGTGAATCTCCTTTTTTTGATCTGTATATTTCAATAAATCCAAACAACATCTAAGTTTTCTTTATATTGAATAGATGTTATAGGATAATAGCCATAACATCTTTCAAAATATATTAAATCAAAGGAGAATTTAAAATGGAAATGAGTCTAAATTCTAAATTTGCAACGCTTGACCTTGAGGAGTTGTATACTCTTACTGGTGGTTGGGATTGGGGTAAAGCTGCTTATGGAGCATTAGTTGGAGCAGTATCTGGTGCAGCAGGAGGTGCAGTATCTGGCGCTGTTACTGGGGCCTTTATCGGAAGTTCGTTTCTAGGTGCAGGCGCGGTGCCAGGAGCAGTCGGTGGAGCGATTGTTGGTTTCGTAGGTGGTTTTGCCGGTGGAGCTGTAAGTGGATTTATTGCTGGTGGTCTCACAAGATAAATGAAAAATAAACTAACCTATTTTATTCTTGTTGTAGCTTTGGTTGGTGTGGTTTCCGGGATTCTATCAGTAAAGCTTGGTCTTATGCAAGGCTTGGTTATTACTGTTTTAATATCAATTATTATTGGAACGATAACCGGGATATATTTGAAAAATAAATAATAAAGCGAAAAGACGTCACTCGTTCACGTATTTCCGAATGAGCTGCCGTCTTTTTTAATTTGTCCACCTATCCTGCAGATTATATAGAAGTTTCTTTTATTTCTTTAGATGGTACAAGTTTACGGTTGTGCTTTGCGTGATTTTTGATTACATTTTATGGTAGGCGCTGCAAGCGCTTTAATAAGGCGCAGCAGCTGGAATGCAATTCATTTTGCTCAGAAATGAGGAATGGCAATGCGAAGCTGGATGAAGCTGAATACGTTTCGCAAGCAAATGTTTGTCGTCTATACAAGCATGATGCTCTTTATTCTACTAACGGTCGGCATTTATATTAATGTGCAGGTCAGCCGCTTGCTGCAAACCAATGCTGAGAAGCATATGGAAAATACAGCGGTGCAGTCGATTGCCAATGTCGAGCTGCTAATGAAGCAAATCGATACCTTTTCTTCGCAGGTGGCAACGAATGCGATGGTGCAGTCGCTGCTGCAGGACAGCTACAACGGCAAGCAGGCGAGCTTTGATCAGCTGCAGCTGCTGCAGCAGGAGGTTCGCAAGCTGGAGGCGTACCAGCAGGGCATTAAAGCAATCGAAATTTACACCCTCGGTCATGAAAGCTATTTGCCAATTAGCAATGAGCGACTCGATGAGCGCTATGTGCAGCAGTGGATTGAGCTCACCGATCAGGCAGCGGGCCGCTTGGTATGGACCAGCTACAACGACAAATTTCCTAACAGCATCGTAACGATGCGCAACATTCGACTCATGAACCAATCATTTCAGCATGTCGGCTATTTAGTTGTGCATGTCGATCTCTCGCTGTTCGATTTATCGCTGCTGACCGATACGGGGCAGGAGCAAGCCGACTATATGTGGCTGACGGATCAGCAAGGCCATGTCATTTTCACAAATGCTGGCGATTCGCTAGCGCTGCCTGAAGCTACAGGGGCTATGGACGTCGTCGACATTCGTAATCAGGACTATTTTAATGTGAAACGCAGCATACCGCTTGCTGGCTGGGAGCTGAGCATTTTAACACCAGTCACCAAAGCAACAGAAGGGCTGGCGCTGCTTCGTTCAACGATCATCATTTTTTTGTTTGTCAGCAGCGTGCTTTTCTTAATATTAAGCTATTTTATCGCAGAACGAATTAGCCGCCCGATTTTGAAGCTGATCAGGGCCATGCGAGGTGCGCGATTAGGCGGGCTAAAGCATATTGATGCCAGCAGTCAGACGATCGAAATCGCCGAGCTGAACAACACCTATAACCAAATGGTAGATTCGCTGCAAGCACTCATTCAGGTTGTATATGAGAAGGAAATTTTGCAAAGCAAGACCGAGCTTAAAGCGCTGCAGGCACAAATTAATCCGCATTTTCTGTTTAATACGCTGGAGGCATTCTACTGGGAGCTGGAGGAGAAAGGGCAAAGCGAGCTTGCCGAGGTCATTGTGGCGATGAGCGGAGTGTTCCGCTATGTGATCACGAAGCAGGACAGTGATCAATGGGTGACGGTTGGCGATGAGCTGGAGCATGCCGAGCGTTATTTGCTCATTATGAAAATGCGGCTGATGGAGCGCTTTGAGTGGCAAATCATTTGCCAGGAGTCGCTTAAACAGGTGCCGATTCCGAAGCTGATGATCCAGCCGATTATTGAAAATGCGATCGAGCATGGCATTGAGCGCAACCTGAACCCTGGTCGACTGACGATTCTTGTAAGACGGGCTGATGAAGCGCCGCAGCTTGTCATTTCAGTTATCGATAACGGACCAGGCTTTACAAGCGAGCAGCTCCATAAATTAACGCATGAGCTGGCGCAGGATGCAGCTCCTGTCGCTCATCAGCAGGACAAGGACAAGCATCTAGGGATGGGACTAAAAAACACCAATCAGCGCTTGAAGCTATATTACGGCAGCAGCCATCAAGGGCTGTTTATTAAAAGCTCGCAGCAGGAAACCGAGGTTGGCTTTCATATTCCTGCGCAAATAAGGGAGGAAATGGTATGATTCAGCTATTAATTGCCGACGATGAGCCGCGGACAAGGGAAGGGATCAAGCGCGTGCTGGAGGGGTGGCTGACGGGCAGCTACCACATTTACCTTGCCGACAACGGTCTGGCGGCACTTGAGCTACTGCAGAAGCAAGCGATTGATGTGCTTATTTCCGATATTCGCATGCCTGGCCTGACGGGCTTGGAGCTCGTAGAAAGAGTAAGCAGCTTAAAGCGAAAGCCGCACTGTATTTTTATATCCGGCTATTCCGAATTTGCCTATGCACAAAAGGCGATTCAATTTGAAGCGATTGATTATTTGCTAAAGCCGCTGGAGAAAAAATCAATTATAGCGGCCGTACAGCGGGCGCTGGAGCGCAGAGAAGAAAAGCTGCAGCAGGATCGGCTAATGAAGGTTGCCGACGTACAGCTGCTGGAGCTGGAGCAGGAAACAGGACATGCGGATATTAACAAGGCCATGCAATATGTTCGCGAGCATCTTGGTGAAGCCATTTCAGCGAAGCAGCTGGCTGAGATGCTGCATATGAACGCGAATTACTTTAGCCAGCTATTTAAGGAGCAGACGGGCATCAGCTTTTCCGATTATGTGACGCGCCAACGGCTGCAGCTTGCCAAGCGGCTGCTGCTAACAACCGGCTTGTCGATCCAGCAAATCGCCGAACAGGTCGGTTATCAGACAGATCGCTATTTTATTCGCGTCTTTCGTGCGCATGAGCAGCTAAGCCCCGCCCAATATCGCAAGCAGCAAACCTGATTTAATAGAGCACTCAACCCAACCGCCATCTCGTGTGGCTACGGTAGCGGGTAGCGCGACATATTCGCCGTCGAATCCACTACGAAGCATTACATCGTCATCAAAGTCGAGCTTTTGAAACTACCCTTATCAATGAGGTTTAAAAAGCTTGGCTTTCAGGACCAAGAAGATGGCGCGATACTAGGACGTGTCTGAAAACCCGCTCAGGGGTCTCTTTCACCGCCTTTTCGCCCCCTGCTTCGTTCCGTTTGCTTGACGTACGCCCGGTACGCCTTCACAATCGCGCCTTGCATGGAACGAAAATTCGGCAAAATTGGCTGTCCTCGGAGTTCTCAGACACGCCCTAGAAGGCGAGGGGCGCAGCGTAGGCAAAAAGCTACGTGAGCACCTACAATGTTTCCGCAGGAAACATACTTCGGAAGCATAACCTTTTCGGTAGCGTGACATATTCGCCGTCGAATCCACTACGAAGCATTACATCGTCATCAAAGTCGAGCTTTTGAAACTACCTCTAATAAAAGTGGAGTTTTTCCTAATGGCTGTATCCTTACCCAATACAATAATCCCTAATAAAATAAAACTGTAAACGATTTCAAGAAAAGGGGAGATCATTCACATGAAGACACAAAAAATGATAGTTTTGCTCTTTTTGATCCTAACGGTAGTGCTGGCAGGCTGCAGCAGCTCGAACGGAGGCAGCAATGGCTCTGCAGAAGGCAATAATCAGAATGAAAGCAACTCAGCAAATCCAGACCCGACGAGCGCTGATGAAAAGGTTACGATTAATTTTATGCATTTGTGGCCTGAAGGCGTATCCACTGCGCAAAACAAAGTGGTCAATGACATCATTAAGCAGTACCAGGACGAGCATCCGAATGTAACGATCAAGCTGGAGGTGCTGGACAACGAGCAGTATAAAAACAAGCTGAAAGTTTTATCCACCTCCAATACACTGCCTGATGTAGGGGTAACGTGGGCAGCAGGCTTCCTGCAGCCGTATGTGGAAGGCGGCTTGTTCGCTTCGCTGGACGATTTGCTTGGCAACGGCTTGGGCGATCAGTTTGTAGCAGGTACGACGGACGCATTTCAGGTAGACGGCAGCACGTATGGTGTTCCGCTTGAATTCAACATTGCGCCGATCTACTACAACAAGGAAATTTTTGCTAACCACAATCTTGAAGTGCCAACGACATATGATGAGTTCCTTAACGTTGTGCAGACGCTTGTTGATAACGGCGTAACGCCAATCGCGCTTGGCAACAAGGATCGCTGGACTGGTTCACTCTGGTATATGTACCTGGCGGATCGCATCGCAGGCCAGGAGGTATTCTCCAACGCATTGGCAGGCAAGGACACGTACATGCAGGACAGCTTGCTGCAAGCAGCTGGCGAGGTGCAGAACCTGGTTAATCTGAACGCATTTAACAAAGGCTTCAACGGTCTGTCCAATGATGAAGGCAAGGCTGATTTCTATAATGAAGCAGCAGCGATGTATTTGATGGGTACATGGGAGCTGGCTAACTTTACAGCTAATGAGGAAATTCCGCAGGAGTTCAAGGATAAGGTAGGCTTCTTTAAATTCCCTGTCGTCAGCGGCGGCAAAGGCGATGCGAACAGCTGGGTCGGCGGCCCTGGCGTCGGATTGTTCGTAGCGGAAAACTCGCCAGTGAAGGAACAGGCGAAGCAATTTGTAGCTTACTTCGTTGAAAAATGGGGTGAAAAAGCAGTAACCGATGCAGGCGTCATTCCTGCTACAAAGGTCGATACAAGCAGCGTTGAGCTGGCTGATTTGTATGTCGAATTGTTCAATGAAATGAATAATGCAACCAGCATTACGCTATATGCAGACGTGCAGCTGGAAGCGGAAGCAGCCGAGGTTCACTTGAATCAAATTCAAGCACTGTTTGGCAATGCTGCCACTCCTGAGCAATTTTCCGAGGCACATGAGCAAGCGATTAAAAAATAGTTGAACGATTACAGGGCTGTTCTAAAATCCAAATTTGCTGGAGCTTTAGAGCAGCCTTCTTGCTGGGAGGGATTCGCACCATGAACAAGATGATGTCCAACAAATGGATTATTGCGCTGTATATGCTGCCAGCACTGCTGCTGTTGGCTCTAATCATTTACATTCCGATTGTGCTGACTGGTTACTATGGGTTGAACGACTGGAACGGCATTAAGGCAATGACGTTTGTCGGCCTTGAAAACTATAAGGAGCTGATTGGCGACAAGGCGTTTTGGAGCAGTGCGCTGCATTCCTTGCTGCTTGCCTTGTTTTCCTGCTTGAGCCTGATTCTTTATTTGGCGGTTTCATTAGTGCTGGCTTCCAAAATTAAAGGGGCTAATACGCTGCGCAAAATATATTTGATTCCGATGCTGCTATCCTCAGTTGCAATCGCACAGCTGTGGTTGAAAATTTATCATCCGTCCAACGGCTTGATTAACATTTTTTTGGAAAAGCTTGGCGTCGTCAATACGCCAGAGTGGCTGGCCAACACCGATATTGTGCTGTTTGCAATCTTTTTGCCGATTTTGTGGCAGTACGCGGGCTTTTACATTTTGATCTATTATGCAGCCTTAAAGGGCGTGCCAAAGGAAGTAGAGGAAGCAGCAACAATCGATGGCGCAACAGCATGGCAAATCGCTTATCGGATAAAAGTTCCGCTCATTACCGAGGTGCTTAAGGTGACGCTGGTGCTTGCGATGGTCGGCTCGCTTAAATATTTCGATCTCATTTATGTCATGACAGGCGGCGGCCCGAATGGCGCGAGCGAGGTTATGGCGTCGTACATGTATCGGATTGCCTTCAAATCCTTTGACTTCGGCTATGCGAGCGCGGTCAGCTTCTTCCTGCTGCTCATTTGCTTAGTTGTGACTTGGCTCATTCGAGCGCTAACCGCCTCCAAAGAGCAAATCCAATATTGATAGGAGAGAAGTGCGATGCAAGGCTTACCTTTACGTTCTACAGCAGGCAGCTCGCCAATCGGAGCAGCCGGCAGAGCTGTACTTTATATCGTGCTGTTCATCATTGCAGTTGTCCAGCTCTTCCCGATCTATTGGCTGCTAACCTTTTCGTTGAAGAGCAATCAGCAGATCTTCAGCTCGCATCCGTTGTCTTTTCCGCTTCAACCGAAATGGGAAAACTATGAGAAGGTTTGGAGCGCCGGCAATATCGGCACTTACTTTCTGAACAGCTTATGGATAACGGTGGTGGCTACTCTATTAACCGTTGTAATCGCGTCCTTCGCTACGTATGCGATTACGCGCATGAACTGGAAGCTGAGCAAGCTGGCGTTGGGGATGATAATGGTCGCGATGATGATTCCGGTCCATTCCACCTTGATTCCGCTGTACAGCATGTTTAACTTCGCTCACTTAATCGACCATCCGCTGTCGATCATAATATCGTATATTGCCTTCAACCTGCCGATAACGGTGCTTATTATGCTCGGCTTCTATTATACGATCCCTAGAGAAATAGAAGAAGCGGCAGTTATGGACGGCAGCTCCATTCATCGACTGGTGCTGACGATCATTTTCCCGATGACCGGTACAGTGGTGGCGACTACCGGGATCGTCAATATGATTTATAACTGGAACGAGTTTATATTCGTAAATACGTTTATTAGCTCAAATGAACTAAAAACCTTAACGGTCGGCGTGCAAAACTTCATCGGTCAATACACAACCGATTGGGGTGCAATTGGCGCGACACTCATGATCAGCATCCTGCCAATTCTAATAGCCTTTATCTTTTTAAGCGATCGAATTGTAGAAGGCCTGGCTGCCGGCTCCATAAAAGGCTAGCCTATTTAGCGGTACCCAATTTTACTGAAGGGACTACCCAACAGATACTTCAGCGAAGGATGCATTGCTCCGGAGCGCCGACTAGCCTCAGTAGACAATTCGATTTGAATATAGTTGAATGATAGGAGGCAGAGCTGTTGCGCTGCCTCTATTTCGTCTATTGAAAAGGAATTGAGCTAAATGGAAAATCAAATAATCAAGCACTCTTCAGTTATTTTATTTCAAGGCGATTCCATTACCGATGGCAATCGCGATCGCGGCAGCGATTTGAATCATATTTTAGGGCATGGCTATGTTTATATGATTGCAGGCAAGCTGGGCAGCAAATATGCCGAGTACCATCCGCAGTTCATCAATCGCGGCATTAGCGGCAATCGTGTCTCCGATCTATACGCGCGCTGGAACGAGGATGCGATTAGCTTGCAGCCTGATCTGATCAGTATTTTAGCAGGTGTAAACGATGCATGGCATATTGTGCATCAGCATGCAGGAGGCGCAACTGACCGCTTTGAGCGCACCTACCGCCATTTGCTGGCTGAGACAAAGGAAGTGCTGCCGCAAACGAAGCTGGTGCTGTGCGAGCCGTTTATATTAGAGACGGAGGCAACGCGGGACAACTTTGCGCAATGGCGCGAATTGATTAGTGATTATCAAGTAAAGACACGGCAGCTTGCCGAGCAGTTCGACGCCTTATTTGTGCCGCTGCAGGATGTATTTGATGAAGCAGCCAAGCGTACACATGCAGAAGCATGGCTATGGGACGGCATTCACCCGACGGCGGCGGGGCATTATCTGCTAGCAAAGAGATGGCTAAAAACAGTTATAGAGGTGGGTTCAAAAACTGGACTTTGATGACGATGCGCTGCGTTGTAGCATAGTCGACGGCGAATCTTGAACGCTAGCGAAAATTCCGGTGCTCACGTAGTTTTTTGCCTACGCTGCGCTCCTCATTTTCTACTAGCGTCCAAGCTTCTTGGTCCTGAAAGTCCAGTTTTGAACCTTTCATTGGAAGAGGAAGTTTAAAAAGCTGGACTTTGATGACGATGCGCTGCGTTGTAGCGTATTCGACGGCGAATATGTCACGCTACCGAAGGCTGCGGTGCTCACGTAGCAATTTGCCTACGCTGCGCTCCTCGCCTTCTAGTATCGCGCCATCTTCTTGGTCCTGAAAGCCCAGCTTTTTAAACCTCGATCGGAAGAGGTGGGTTCAAAAGCTGGACTTTGATGACGATGTGCTGCGTTGTAGCATAGTCGACGGCGAATCTTGAACGCTAGCGAAAAGGTTATGCTTCCGAGGTATGTTTCCTGCGGAAACATTGTAGGTGCTCACGTAGCTTGTGTCGCAGCTAGCGCTCCTCGCTTTCTACTATCGTCCAAGCTTCTTGGCCTTGCACTCAAAAAAAAGCTACAGCGGAGGAGCAAAGCATCCGAAAAACGCAGTGTGTCGCCTATAACATCGTAATGCAACCTTAAAAAATTCAAATAAGGAGCATTACGATTTAAAAAGCGACTGGAGGATGTTTTTGCTCCGGAGCGCTGAAAGCTTGCTGAATTCAATTTGACTGCCGATAGTCGGATCTACATTTGCTATTATAAAATTGACTACTTCCTCGATTCCATTAAGGGGGAGCATAAGCGCTATGAGAAAATATCGTATGATGATTTTATAGCGCAAAATAGTGAATTGCATGGCAGCGGCAATAAGCATGTTAATGTATGGAGTGCAGATGGCAGCAATATTGACAACATCGTCATCATAGAATGGATAGAGTAAATGCCATCATTTACGCATATGAAAGCCTCGAGTTCCGCTTGCCAGACAGTGTGGAAATCGAGGCTTTTTTCGCATTAATTCACTTTTAACAGGGCAGCATGTATAATGTTTTTAATCGTAAATGGTCAGGAGTGCGGAATGCTTTGAATAAAAAAATATTAATTGTTGAAGACGATATTAATATTTCAAAAATCATTAAAATGAATCTTAACATCGTAAACTATGACACTACAGAAGTGTATAACGGGCGGGATGCTTATGAATTGCTTCAGCGAGAAAGGTTCGATTTAATTTTGCTGGATGTGATGATTCCGGGAATCGACGGCTTTGAATTGATGAAGAAAATAGAACCACTGCGCATACCGGTTATTTTTCTGACTGCAAAAAATTCTGTTATCGACAAGGTGCACGGCTTGAAGCTGGGCGCGGAGGATTATATCGTAAAGCCATTCGAATCGCTTGAGCTGCTTGCCCGAATTGAGACGGTGCTGCGCAGATTTGGCAGAGAGGAAACGATTATGGCGTTTAAAGACGTGCAGGTGCTGCTGGACAAAAGAGAGGTGAAGCTTCATGGCAAGCCAGTAGAGCTGACGGTTAAGGAGTTTGAACTGCTTGTTGTGCTGCTTAAAAATAAAAATATTGCCCTGTCCAGAGAGCAACTGCTTGATAAAGTATGGGGAATCTCCTATTTTGGCGAGACGCGAACAGTGGACATGCATATTAAATCATTGCGCAAGAAGCTCAACCTGTACGATCATATAAAAACCGTCTACAAAATCGGCTACCGAATGGAGGATTAGGCATGAAGCTTTGGCAGAAGATTTACCTATTCTCCATCCTGCCCTTTATTATCATTTTTACATTGGCTTCCGTACTCATTATCGAACGCAATCACAGCAAGCTGCTGCAGCAGGAAATCGACACGACGCTTAGAGAAAATATGAGTATTCGTTCCACAATGGAAGCCATCGTTCCTTTTCTTAAAATCTATCGATCCCCGGACTACGAACAAACCGTATGGACGACAATCGGCAATGAATTTGTTGCCAAAAATAGCGATCATACTATGTATCTCAACATTATCGAGGAACCAAATCGAGTTGCGTACAGCAACATAGATTTTGCTATCCCGCAAAAATGGGAAGAGCTTCAGTCTCCAGCTAAAGATGAAATTTTGTCTATATTGAGCGATGTGGGAGAGCGAACGATTCTGTTCACCTCCAGCCTGGTCGATCTTAATGACAGAAAATATTCAATCCGCTATATGAAGGATGTTACTGCGGTTTATGAAGAACGGGTTGAGCAGTATCAGTTTTTCATGAAGGTTGATATTATAGCTTGTCTGCTCTATTTGATCCTTATGATTTTCATTAGTAAAGGACTGACTCGACCAATTGAAAGAATGGTTAGAACAGCCAAAGTGATTGCTCAAGGCGATATTTCGAAAAGAGTAGATGTGAACACGAAGGATGAAATCGGCAATCTGGCTGAAAACTTTAACCGAATGGTTCAGGTGGTTGAGGATAAAATTAATGAGCTTGAGCTGAACAATCTCGAAAAGCAGCGCTTTATCCATGACTTCACGCATGAGCTGAAAACCCCGCTGACCTCGATTATCGGCTATGCTAATTTTTTGCGCGTTACGAAATATCAGGAGGATGTTTTTGTAGATGGGCTGAATGTTATCCATGATGAAGCGAAACGGCTAGAATCGCTTTCCTTAAAAATGATGGACTTAATATTAATACGCGAGGACCATTTTGAGCTGAGTATGGAAAATTTGAAGGCGGTGCTTGATGAAGCTGAGCCCGTATTAACAATGAAAGCGAAAGAAAGACAAATTCAAATTGCAATAGACGCTAACGATTGCTGGATGGAGATGGACAAGGACTTGATGAAAATGCTCATCTATAACTTGGTCGATAACGCGATTAAAGCATCTGCTGAGCAGGATACTATTACGATCAAGGTATATGGCGAGGAGCAGCGCTGCGTTTTAGTGGTGGCTGATCAAGGGATTGGCATCGCGCCCGAGCATTTGGACAAAATTTTTGAACCGTTCTACGTTTCAGACAAAGCAAGATCACGACGATACAACGGCGTTGGTCTCGGGTTATCCATCTGCCAAAGCGTGGCGCGGATGCATCACGGTACGTTCGAGGTTGCCAGCGAAGAGAATGTAGGGACAACCATTAAGGTTATATTCGAGACCGGGAAACGTAATGAGGTGAAGCAATGAACATAACTAGATTAATCGCTGTCGGGCTGGTCTCCGCGCTTTTAATGTCAGGCTGCAGTGCCAGCGCCTATTACCAGCCTATTCCGAAGGATACGGTAATGGTGAAAAAAATCGCTCAGGTAACGCCCGAGCAGAAGCAGGAAAGTCCAGGAGCTTTATCGGAGGAAGTCATTCATACATTAAGCGTGAATGCGATTAATAAGTATTATAATACCAATTTTTCATTGGAGGATTTAAATATAGAAGTAAATGCGCTCGAGCTGAAGCAGATAAAGAACATGCTGTACAGCTTTAAAGGAAGAGCAGATCCGGACCCGCTCGTTCAATATAAAGAGGAGCTCGGTGATATACCTAATGGCTTATACAGTGTGTTTGCTACTAACAGCTATGACAGTCGCGATCAGTATACAATTATGCTGGACGCTGAAGATGGAGAAATTCAGGAAATTCAAACTTACGAATTCTATGAATCGAAGGTTCAACCTGGCAGCAGCCCTAATAAAGATGAGGTTATCGCCACGGCCAAGCAGCTGCTGAAGCAAATCGGCGATATTAAGCATGATGAGCTGGATCTTGAAGACCCCATGCTGATTGAAGAGGTTGCTCCCGGCATGATCATTTTCAAAAACAAGCAGACGAAGAAGCCGCAGGTTGTCCTCTCGTTTAATGCGGAAACGAAACAGCTTATCGGGTTTAGTCAAAATATTATGGTTGTACTGAGCTTTCCATATCTAGCTGATCTTTTAAATAAAATGCAAGAAGCCAAGCACCTTTAATGAACAAGGTGCTTTTTTGTGTGCAAAGCTCTCGCCATCAAATTCGGAATGTTTGGACATCCTATAAAGTCGAAACGATACAACCAATTGGTCGAGAATGGAGCTTGTCAACCGACACAGGTGAGGCTATCATAGGATAACTTATTCGCGCACCGTATTGAGACAGGAGGAAGTTAGCATTGTTCTGGATATCCAATAATCTGTTGCGAAAATTAACGTGGCGTTCAATTCGCATGAAGCTGATGGCTGGCTTATTAATGATTGTCATCCCGCTTATTGGCTTTATTATTTACTCAAATGTGTATGCAATTGAGGTTGTGCGTCAGCAGGTTGCCAACTCCAGTGAAGACTTGTTAACGTTGTACCGCGATCAGCTTGATGGACGACTGAGCGAGGTTGACAACTACTTGATCGGCTTGATGTCCGATACGGATTTATCTGATATGGCATTTATTACGGATCGCGACGAGCGTGTATTTGCAGCGACCCGCTTGAATAAGGAAATATCAAATTCGATTGTACGCTTCCCGGTTATCGACGGTATTTCCATCTATCTTCCCAAGGACGAGCAATATTTATATGCCTTTCGCGAGCGTTCAGCCTTGCACGACCGGATGTATATAAAGTCGCATATTACACAGGAGGTTGCGCACAAGCCTATTCCAGATCAGCAGATGCAGCGCAAATGGTATATTACGAAAAACGGTGATCAAGTATTTTTGGTCAGAACGTTTATTTTAAGCGACCATTCTGTCATTAGTGCCTGGATTAATGTCAGCTCGCTTCAGACGACGCTGGATTTACTGGGGCTGGAAGATACAGGAGCAGCAGTGCTTAGCGATCATGAGGGCAATCCTATCGTCAATGCTGCTTTTGTGCATGAGTATGGTGTAGCGATTAAGCTCGATGCTCCATCCTTTTACCTTACCGGGGAAAAACGCACCTTTCTTGCAATAGGAGAGCAATCGACCAGAGGAGAATTTGGACTGTTCGCGTTTATTCCAGACGAGCAAATTTTGCAGCAGCTTCCCACGTTGAAAGCAATCTCTTATTTGCTTCCGTTTGGTTCGATTATCATCCTGCTAATCGGCTTTATGTTTCTCCGGACAACCTTGCTTAAGCCAATTAATCGACTGTTGCGCACGATGAATCTGATTAGCCAAGGCAATCTGGACATGCAGATCAAGCAATATCAAACATCGGTAGAATTTCAAATTCTTAATGATACCTTTAACAATATGATAAGCGAGATTAAAGATTTGCGCATAAGTGTGTACGAGGAGCAGCTGAAGAAGCAAAAAGCAGAGCTTCAACATTTGCAGCTGCAAATTAAGCCGCATTTCTTTATTAATACATTAAATATGCTGTATACGTTAGCTCGCATGAAGGATGTAAAGAAAATAGAAGAAATTTCACTATGTCTCATCCAATATTTCCGCTATATGTTTCAAAGCAATCTGGATTTTGTCGCATTAAAGGACGAACTGCAGCATGTACGCAACTATTTGCGTATTCAGCAATTGAGGTTTCCCGATCAGATCGTGTCCAACATTCAAGTACAGGATTTTCTGCTGCGCACACCAGTTCCTCCGTTGATTATCCATACATTTGTTGAAAATGTAATCAAGCACGGCATTACGCTTGACGAGCCAGTGCGCATTGAAATTGTGATTGAGCTTATTGAGTCTCCGCAGCCCAATTTGTTTATCCAAATTCGTGACACTGGAGCGGGATTTAAACCAGGTATTATCGAGAGTCTCGAGCAAGACAAGCGAATTGTTGATGAGGAAGGCGAGCATATAGGGATTTGGAATGTGAAGCAGCGGTTGAGGCTAATGTATGGGCAGCGAGCCTCCGTTGAATTTTTTAATGCAGCTTCGCAAGGAGCAGTTGTAAATCTCACACTGCCCTTCAAGCCCGACTTGGCCAACAGCATGAATCAGGGAGGTAAAGCGTAATGATTCAAATGTTAATAGTAGATGATGAGAAGCTTCTAACAGATGCTTTGGAAGCAGACATCGAATGGGAGAAGCTAGGCATTACCGCTGTCTATAAGGCTTACAATTCTCGTCAAGCGAAGGAGATATTCGATAGTGTCGCGATTGATCTTATGTTGTGCGACATCGAGATGCCTCAAGGCAGCGGACTTGAGCTGCTGGCTTGGGTAAAGGAGCATTATCCGCGAACAGAAGCTGTATTTATGACTTGTCATGCTGATTTTAATTATGCGAAACGTGCTATGCAGCTCGGCAGCTTCGATTATTTGCTCAAGCCAGTGCTGAACGATGAGCTTTATGAAGTGGTGGCTCGCGTATTGGAGAAAATTCGACAGGAGCATGATCAGATTCAATATAGTCAAATTGGCTACTATTGGGCACGCCATCAGCCTTTAGTCGCTGAACGTTTATGGATGGATATTATCGATCAGACGGTCCCGTCGAATTTGGCGGCGATTAAAAAAGAAGCAGAGGAGCGCAACATTCCTTTCGATGAACAGCTGCGGCTGCTGCCGGTGCTGCTGTCAATTGATCGCTATCATAAGCCGCTTACTGTAAGAGATGAAAAAATTATAGAGTACGCGTTAACGAATAGCGGCGAGGAACTGTTAGGATTGCAGGGAGCAGGCTTTCTCTTCAAGCTGGAACAGCGCAAGCTGCTTGCGCTTATTCCGGTTGAGCAGGACGTATCTATACTAAGAAGTCAACTGCAAGAACGGTGCACAGCATTTATAGAATCTGCTTCTACTTATTTCTACTGCGATTTATCCATCTATATCGGTTTGGATATTTATAGTCACGAGTTAAGCAAAATGGTCAGTCAGCTGCTGGAGTGGGACAAGCGTAATGTTGCGATTCATAAAAATGTGTTTACGTGGGAAAGCCGAAACGCTGCAAGCGCAGAGCTTGCCCTGCCTGATATGAATTTGTGGGCCGTCATGCTTAAGGAAGGACGAGGAGAGCAGGTCATTGCCGAGGCGGAAGCCTTTCTTACGGGCTTCATCGGCTCGGAAGCGATGGATGCAGATAACTTGTATCGGTTCCACCATAATTTGCTTCAGACCGTATTTTATGTGCTGAAGCTCAAAGGCATTGAAGCCCATCTTTTATTTGACAACGCTGATTCGACGGAACGATTTCAGAAGGCGGCGCATTCGGTCAGCCACATGATTGATTGGGTACACTATACCGTTCGCAAAGCTATGGAATATATGGATACTGTAGAGAATTCACCATCCATTATAGAACGGGTGGAGCGATTTATTGCGCAGCATATCGACGCTGAAAAATTAACGAGGGAAGAGGTTGCGAACCATCTTTACCTTAATGCCGATTATTTGGATCGACTCCTCAAAAAAGAAGCCGGTTGTTCGGTTACGGAGCTTATTATTAGCAAAAGAATGCAGCAGGCACAGCATCTGCTTGAGCGAACGACGCTGCCAATCAGCACCATTGCTGTGCAGTCCGGCTATTCCAATCTCGCCCATTTTTCGCGCAGATTCAAAAAGTTTGCCGGTGCCAGTCCGCATGAATATCGATTGAACTACCGTGCGACGAAGCAGCAGTAAAGTCGATTCTGTGCAACTGACATGTCGAAATCTGAGTAGTGGCCCAGTATCGCCAACTATATAATGAAGCCATGATTCGAATTACTTCGGATCTGAACGTTAATGTACGGGGGGAGAAGTTATGAAGAAAAAGGCTAGCTGGTTAACGATGCTGCTGGCGACGATGCTTGTATTGGCCGCTTGCAGCGGGAATGGAGCGAATGGCAATAATCAGACGCAAGAGACGAATACTGGCGGTGCGGGTGAAGGGGAAAAGCCATATGAAATTGTTTATGCATACCCGACATTTGAAAGTGTTCCAACCGATCTTCAACTGGTTCAGGATGAAATCAACAAAATTACGTTGGAGAAGATCAACGCCACTGTAAAGCTGCTGCCAATTAGCAACAGCGCTTTCACAAATCAAATTAATTTAATGCTCTCTGGCGGCGAGAAGCTGGATGCATTCGTCATGCTGGGCGATTACAGCACTCAGATTTCACGAGGCGCACTATATCCAATCGGGAACATTATGGAGGAGAATGCCCAAGCTACCATTGACGTGCTTGGCGAGAACTACTATAACGCAACCAAGGTTGATGGCGTAAGCTACGGTATTCCGAGTATTCGCGACCTTGCGCAGGATTACGGTTTTGTTGTAAGAAAGGACCTGGTAGAAAAGCATAATATTGATTTGAGCCAGGTAACAACGTTTGACGATGTAGAGATTATATTTAAGGCGATTAAAGAAAATGAGCCGGGCATGGTTGGCGCTGCGAATTTATCGAATGGCTCTATTTTAAGCACGTACGCTATCCATGATCCGCTAGGCAACAATCTTGGCGTATTGATGAATAACGGCTTGGACAATTTGGAAGTAGTCAACCTGTTTGCAACAGAGGAGTATGAGCATATTTTACGCAAGCTGCGTGAATGGTATGTTGCAGGCTATTTGCTGCAAGACGCGGCAACAACGCCTGAGTTTACCAACGTTATTGTTAAATCGGGCAAAGCAGCTGGCTGGTTCTCCGCCATGAAGCCTGGTTTTGAAGAGCAGGAAAGCCGCAATGTTGGTCTGGAGATGGTTGCTGCTCGCACTGGGGAAGCCGTTGCCAAAACGGATACAGTAACTAATGTTGCACTTGGTGTTGCTGCAAAATCAGAAAATCCGGCGAAAACACTCCAATTTTTGAATTTGCTCTATACCGATCAAGAGATTATTAATTTGATTGATTGGGGAATTGAAGGCAAGCATTATGTAAAGGTTGAAGGCAGCGACAATGTGATTAAGTACCCTGAAGGGGTTACGGGCGATAATGTTGCTTATAAAAACTATAGCTGGATGCACGGCAATCAATTTTTATCCTATGTATTCGAAGGCGATGACCCGGAGGTTTACAAGGAGATGGAGCAGTTTAATAAATCAGCTGCCGCTTCCAAGGCGCTCGGATTTTCCTTCAATGGCGATGAGCTGAAAAATGAAATTGCTGCTTGCAACGCTGTTTTGGAGCAATATCGCAGAGTGCTGGAGAGCGGAGTCGTTGATGTCGACAAAACGCTTCCGGATTTCCTGAAAAAGCTGGAGGATGCCGGTATTAATAAAATTATTGAAGAGAAGCAAAAGCAGCTTGACGCTTGGGCTGCAGCTAATGGAGTGAGTTAAGGGAGGACGGACAATTCAATCGCTGCTTGTCGATTGGATTGTCCGTTTCAAGTGAATTGGAGGGGACGGATTTCAAATGGGCAATACGTTAAGAAGCAAGTGGAAGACGTATTACAAATATTGGCCTCTTATGCTGCTTATGCTTCCCGGGCTAATTTATTTATTCATCAATAACTATTTGCCGATGCTAGGAATGTTTATCGCCTTTAAAAACGTAAATTTTACGCAAGGCATTTGGGGAAGCGACTGGGTCGGATTTAAAAATTTCGAGTATCTCTTTAAAACGAGCGATGCCTATATCATTACTCGCAACACCATTTTATATAATGCGGTCTTTATTGTTTTAGGAACAATACTTGCGATTATTTTTGCTATTTTGTTAAACGAGGTTAGAAAAAAAATATTGTCCCGCTTTTATCAAAGCATTATTGTACTTCCGCATTTGATTTCTTATGTCGTGGTAGGCTATCTGGCTTATGCAGCTTTCAGCATGGAGTCAGGCTTCATGAACAAGACAATTCTGCCGCTGTTCGGTATTGATCCGATTTCATGGTACACCGAACCGAAGTACTGGCCTTATATATTAACGCTCGTGAACCTGTGGAAATCAGTGGGCTTCTCCTGCATTATCTATCTGGCATCAATTATTAGTATAGACCATGAATACTATGAAGCAGCCAAGCTGGATGGCGCCTCGAAATGGCAGCAAATTCGGGCCATTACGATTCCGCTTATTACACCTGTAATCGTAATGCTTACATTGCTTAGCATCGGACGCATTTTTTACTCGGATTTCGGCTTGTTCTATCAGGTTCCAATGAATACAGGCATGCTGTCGGATGCAACCAATGTGATTGATACGTATGTGTACAGATCGTTAATGGTTATGGGCGATATCGGTATGGCATCTGCTGCAGGCGTTTATCAGTCTATTGTCGGATTCATTCTGGTTCTGTCGGCAAATTTCATCGTCCGTAAAATAAATCGTGAGAATGCTCTATTTTAATTAGATTGAGGTGATCGACAATGGCACTGGATCATAAAGGAATCAACATAGTGGCCAATGTTATACTGTCTCTTTTTGCTGCCGCTTGTATTATTCCGTTCTGCTTGCTTATTATTTCCTCACTTAGCAGTGAGCAAAGCATTATTCAAAATGGCTACTCGTTTTTTCCTGAACAGTTCAGCTTGAAAGCATATGAATATTTGTGGATTCATAAGCTGGAGATCGGCAGAGCATACGGGATTACAGTTCTGATTACTGTAATCGGGACTGTCGTCAGTCTGGCGATTACGTCAATGCTGGCCTATCCTTTGTCGCGCAGAGATATGCCGCTTGCTCGCTTATGGACCTTTCTCGTGTTTTTCACGCTGCTGTTTAATGGGGGACTCGTTCCGACCTATCTCGTCTACACGCAAACTTTTGATCTTAAAAATACAATTTTTGGCTTGCTCATTCCTGGGCTGCTTATGAACGGATTCAACGTGCTGCTGGTACGGACCTTCTTCTTGACTTCTATCCCGCCGGCCTTGATCGAAGCGGCAAGCATTGATGGAGCGGGGGAAATTAAAATTTTTTATCGTATTATATTGCCGTTGTCTTTGCCAATAATGGCTACAATAGGCTTGTTCCAGGCAATCGCCTACTGGAATGATTGGTTCAATGGACTGATCTATCTTACAGATACCAATCTGTTCGGGATACAGACAGTGCTGACAAAAATGATTATGGATATTCAATTTCTGACCAGCAACAGCAGTGCAGCCGGGACAGGAGCGAGCCAAGCTATTGCTCAGCTTCCTAGCACATCGGTGCGGATGGCAATCGCTGCAATTGGCGTGCTGCCGATTCTGATCGCATATCCATTTTTTCAAAAGTATTTTGTAAAAGGGATTACGATCGGGGCCGTCAAATAAGTTGCCGATCCATGCTCCTCTTTTGGTAGACAGTTGAAATAACAGAACTGTCTACTGCAAAGAGGAGCATTTTCTATGCCATAATCGCAAATTTTACAACTTCTATACAAGTCTATCTCTTTTTATATACATTCAGCGGCTACACTTAGGAGGATTGCAGACTCGCCGTTACGTAGCCATGGAGCTAGTTTTAAAAAGAGAAAGGACATACTCTAATGAACATAAGCAAGAAAAAAATTTTAATGGTTATAATGATCGTTGCGCTTGCGCTAATCGGTTGTGCAACGTATTATATTGCTTCGGTTTTGAATGGATTGCAAAGCTTGCAGAAATCTCCAGACAATTCTCCTTTTAAAGGTTTGCCTTCAGCGGAAACAGAAGTGGTTAAGCCCCCAGAATGGACAGGCACGGAGCCTGTTAATATTTTGCTGATGGGCGTTGATGCCCGCGGCTTCTCGGAAGGGGAAATTCCGAGATCAGACTCGATGATGGTCGTTTCGCTCGATCCGGTTAAGCAGCGCATTCATCTGTTTTCCATCATGCGCGACACTTATATTGATATTCCTGGACATAAGAAGAACCGCATCAATACGGCAATCACCCATGGGCCGAATACGGCGATGCAAGCGGTTGGCGATTTGCTGGGGATACCGATTCAATATTATGTATATACCGACTTTCAAGGCTTTATCAAGCTGGTAGATGCAATAGACGGAGTGGATTTTTACGTAGAGAAGGATATGTATTATCCAAGTAAAGCGGACAAGCATGAGTATGATATTGATTTGAAGCAAGGGCAGCAGCATTTGGACGGCGACAAGGCGCTGCAATATGTTCGTTTCCGCCATGACGCCACCTCCGACTTTACGCGCACTGAGCGGCAGCGGGAGTTTTTCAAGGCAATTGTCGATAAATTGACTTCTACGACCTCGGTTATGAAGCTTCCAGCTATTCTGGAGGAGGTTAGTCCTTACGTCGATACGAATTTATCGGTAAATGATATGTGGAAGCTTGCTACGGTAGGCTATAAAAGCACGATGGGCGAAAGCATGCAAATTCCTCCAATGAATCTGCTGCAAGAAACCTATGTTGGTAAAGCCGCAGTTCTGGCTGTAACGAGTGAAGAAGAGCTTAAGCAATACATTGCTAACGTACTCGAGCAGACTGACAGTGAACTGAATGCTGATAAAGCTGTAAAGAATGAAAGCTAAGAGCTGTCATTAGCTTGCACGAGGGTTGAAAGGATTGCGAATACAAACAGATCAGCTTCTCCGATGGAGAAGCTGATCTGTTTTTAATTCATTAACGTTTTGCGGTATTCATTTGGCGTTACGCCTTCATGCTTTTTAAATACTTTGCTAAAGTATTTGATATCTGGAATACCTACCATTTCTGCTATTTGATTTAGCTTCAAATTACGATTTCGCAATAAAGCTTTTGCTTTGTTCAAGCGAAAGCTGGTTAAATATTCTGTGAAACTGATCGCATAATCTTGCTTGAACTTTCTGGAAATATATTCACGGCTAATTTGAAACGTATCAGCAATTTCCTGCAAGGTAAGCTCTTCATTATAATGCAGCTCTATATATGACACAATATCAGAGAATGAACGCGATTTGTTTTGCAAGCTATTGGTAATGGCTTGCGACAGGTTCAAGTTGAACTGCAGCACCCATTGCCGCCAATCATGAATCTTAATGCTGTAATCATTTATGCTCGGTGGCGGAACTGCTGTATCCTGCTGTTCCAACATTGCTAATAGCTCATTTTTTTGATTGCTCGATATTTCTTGCAATAAAGAGTTGCGAAAGCTAAGCATATCTTCTAACCAGTTTTGTAATAGATGAGGGCTTAAATAACCATGATTTACAAATTGCTGCAGCCAGGAGGTCGAGCATTTCTCAATCAGGTGCTGATTGCCGCTTAATAATGCGACTCGCCATTCCTCTCTAACGTCTGCAAACGAATAATCTGCATGATGTTGCAGACGCAGGAGAGGTTCACTAGCATCATGCAAATAGGATGCGACATCAAGCAAATTACGATGATCTAATGCTGCGATCGCCTCGTCATATTGTTTAGCCAGACTAGTTGGAAACTTGTCCAGCTTCGTTGTTCCAAAGTGGAACTTGCGGGAAAAAAGAGTATGCATCGTCTGATTAATTTGGCTCGTAATGAAGGCTGCATCTACTTTATGATCCCACAGCAGTAATATGATTTGCTCGAATGAACCCCAGTATTTAAATGCTATACCGTTAGCATTCCCGCCAATGCACTCATGACAAATATTTTCAATAGCGAATAACAATAGATCGACATCGTTGCCGAACCTTTCTAATAGCGGTTGATCTGCATTGTTAAATTGTAATATAACGAGTTGTACATCCGTAATCCCATCTGGAATAACACGATTTTTTATTAATCGCTGCACCGTAGTGTTAATATTTGCGACATCATCAATAAGCCGTGAAAGCAGCTTCTCATCATGCACCGGTTTTATTTCATTCAGCATAATCGATTGCTCGAGTTGAATTTGGCGCGAATGCTCTTCGGCTAACCATGCCTTTACAGCCGTAGCTACAGCAGAATTAATAATATCGGCATCGATCGGTTTTAATATATAGTCGATTCCGCCGTGCTGTACGGTATGGCGCATATATTCAAAATCATCATGTCCGCTTATGACGATAAATTTGCAGGTTTTTGAGAACCTCTCTATCCAGGCCGTTAACTCCATGCCGTTGCCAGCATCCATCATCATATCCGTAATGACGAGCTGAGGCTTATATTCATTCATCATTTCGATTGCCTTGTTGCCGCCATCTGCCTCTCTAATTTCATGAATGCCATGCTCTTCCCAATTCACTAATAGCCGAATCGCCTTGCGTACGCGAGATTCATCATCTACTATTAAAGCTTTCACTTTTATTCACGCTCCAATTTCACTTGTGCAGGAAACGTAATCATTACAACAGTTCCGTTGTTGTCTGATTGATTACTAATCTCTAAGGTTGCTTTGTTATCGTAAAGTAATTTCAATCTTGTTAGTACATTATTTAGACCGATGGAGGAGTTTATTGAATGCTCATCACGATCATGGTCAGCTTGGTCAAGCAAATTAATCGCGGTATGCTCCAGCTTTTGATGCAAGGCTTGCAGCTTCTCAGGTGCAATTGGTAGTCCATTATTGCTTATTTTGATACATATCATGTTAGCAGGCAATGCACTTACTTGAATCATTAATTGCTGATTATCTTTATTTCGCTCGAAGCCGTGCTTGAAATAATTTTCCACGATCGGTTGTAATATCAGCTTTGGTACAGGCTTGGGCAGCAGCGCTTCATCGATATTAAAGTGTACGGAAAATAGATTTTCATACCGCTCCTTTTGCAGCTCAAGATAAGCCTTCACATGATCAAGCTCATCGTTGAGTGTCACGACCTTGTTGTTGTTATGCATGCTGTACTGCATCATTTTAGCTAGCGAGGAAAGCAGCTTATAGATCCGGGTATTATTTTGCTCTAAAGCTAAAGTCCCGATAATTTGCAGGGTATTATTGAGAAAATGCGGGTTTATTTGTGCCTGCATTGCTTTTAGCTGGTTATTTTTACTCGACAATTCTAATTGATACTCCCGTAAAACTAAATTGTTAATCGTATTCATCATTTCGCGGAAACGATTAATGACATCACTAATTTCATCATGCTGCTTTACGGATGGAATCGCGACATTTAATTGACCGCTTTGAATTAAGCTCATATACCTTGTAAGCTGGCGTACTGGCGATGTAATACGAATCGAAATAATGATGGTTGCAATAATAATCGTAATTAACGAGATCGCTAGCAGCAACATGTTAATCGTAGCAGCTTTTTTAGCTTCCTTCGTTAAATAGGAGATAGGAATTTCCTTTACTAATGTCCAGTCGGTTAAATTGTTTTTTATTTTTTGATAAACAAACAAGCTGTTGTCTGCTTCAAAATAATTTTGCATTTGTTCGCTGGCCAGCACACCTTCGTTGTACCAGCTGGCTGCAAAAGGCTGCTCGTACTGTTCAGCATCATCACTATATATGAGCTGATTATGATGATCGATAATATAAAATTTTTCAGCGCCGGGATTATACAAATTATGAACGATATTCGTAACCGCTTTAATATCAACATCAATCGCTAAGTAACCGATTACCTCCGTAGAAGGTATTTTTTGTATTTGATTTTGAAAAGTAAATACATGTCGAGGTGTATGGTTGGCTGTTAACGATGTTAGTCCATACGTATGGCTTAAATGAGTTGGTAATAGCTGCTCGTTAGTCTCCAAGGCAGGATAAACATCAATATTGTAGTTGCGACTAGGCGTGTGCAAGGTAACAAGGGTTGCCTTGTTATTTTTATTTTCATACAAATACACCTGAAACACATCGGGAACGACCGTTGTCATGTAACGCAGTGCGTCATATACACGCGATTCACTATACATATCGTTGTAGCCGCCTTGAATAAGTGTCTGAATCGTATAAATATTAGAGCTTGCGCGATTTAAATTATCTAATAGCGCCGACAAATTATGCGCCCCTTGAAATAGCAAATTCATATTCTCGTCAGCTATTCTTTGTTTTAAAGACTCACTTGTATAATAATAACTGACCAGCATCGTAGTCGATATCGGTATAATCGTTGCCAGCAATAAAAATACAATGAGCTTGCTTCGAATTGTCTTGAACTTCAACTTAACACTCCCAATCAATATTTTACCCCTTTTAGTTCACGCTAGTAGGTATTTGTATAGTCTTCCTGTCTTTATAATGAAAGTACTTTAGCATCAAAGATTGAAGAAGGGAGATACCTCATGAAAAAAAGAAAGATGGAATGGGGACTACAAGCGTTCTTTGTCGGACCCGTGTTCTTATTCTTCGTT
The DNA here is from genome assembly GCF_018403185.1 of Paenibacillus montaniterrae. Lineage (GTDB taxonomy): Bacteria > Bacillota > Bacilli > Paenibacillales > Paenibacillaceae > Pristimantibacillus > Pristimantibacillus montaniterrae. The sequence continues at coordinate 124,954 of NZ_BOSE01000006.1, read as the reverse complement.
CTTATTCTCATAGTACCATTTTTATTAGGGATGTACTATTCGTTAACAGATTGGAATGGTATCGCAAAAACAGTCAACTGGGTAGGGCTTAGCAACTTTAAAACACTGTTCACGGATGATACAGGTTTTTGGCAGTCGTTTATATTTACCACTAAGTTTACCGTTGTTGGCGTAGTCTTGGTGAATATAGTAGGCTTCGTTTTTGCATACTTGTTAACGAATGCATTGAAATTACGGAACATTATGCGGACGGTTTTCTTTATGCCGAACGTAATCGGCGGCTTACTGCTAGGTTTTATTTGGCAGTTTATTTTTATTAAAGGGTTTGACACCATTTATAAGCTTACGGACTGGTCTTTTTTCGGACTAGCTTGGCTAGGTGATCCAACCACGGGATTTTGGGGTATCGTTATTGTGTTTATATGGCATCAGGCTGGTTACTTGATGGTCATTTATATTTCATCATTAACGAATGTGCCTAAAGAAATTGTTGAGGCTGCAGAAATTGATGGAGCTAATCGCTGGCAAATGCTGCGCAGCATTACTATTCCACTAGTTATGCCAGCCGTTACGATCTGTTTATTTTTGGCTATTTCCTGGTCGTTCAAAATCTTTGATATTAACCTGTCGCTAACAGCAGGCGGACCGTACAAGTCCACGGAATCAGTAGCGATGAATATTTATAATGAAGCGTTCCAAAATAACCGTTACGGTCTTGGTACCGCTAAAGCATTATTATTCTTTGTTACAGTTGCAATTATTACGTTAATTCAGGTTCGTGTGACGAAAAGCAAGGAGGTGGAGGCATAACGATGAAACGATACACGGGCAGAACACTTATTCTCGAAATAGGGATGGTGCTAGTTTCACTCGTTTTTCTCGCACCGTTTTACTTCCTTTTTGTAAACTCCGTTAAACCCTTTGGGGAAATTATGTCGGACGCTGCAAGCTGGCCGCAAGTATTTCAATGGGAGAACTACTCCAGAGCGTGGACGTTAACTCGTTTTCCAGAAGCCTTTGCCAATTCTCTCGTCATTACTGTTGTCGGCGTAGCATTAATCGGGCTTATTAGCTGTATGGCGGCTTACCGAATGGTTCGTGCTAATACATTATTTAATCAGATTTTTCTGCTTGTATTAGTTGCCGCTATGGTCGTGCCATTTCAGACGATTATGATGCCGCTTATTCGCGTCATTAGTGAATTAGGTTTAATGAATTCGAAAATCGGACTCATTATTAGTTATTTGGGCTTAAGTACTCCGATGGCGGTCTTCCTTTTCCATGGGTTTGTGAAATCAATTCCATTAGAAATTGAAGAAGCGGCTACAGTGGACGGCTCTACTCGCATTGGTGTCTTTTTCCGAATTGTATTGCCGATGCTGAAGCCGATGCTAATGACAGTCATTGTACTGAATACGTTAGCGATTTGGAATGACTATTTGTTACCGTCATTAATTTTGCAAAAACCAGAGCTTAGAACGATTCCATTAGCAACCTTTTCGTTTTTCTCAGAATATACGAAGCAATGGGATCTTGCACTGCCGGCATTAGTACTAGGCGTTACACCTATTATTGTGTTCTTCCTGTTTTTACAGCGTTACATTGTAGAAGGGATTGCAGCCGGCTCAGTCAAAGGGTAATAACGACATGTTATTATAAATTAACTTAATTGAATTTTGAGGGGGAGCGTTAAAATGCAAAAGAGAAAATTAGTTTCCATTTTATTAGCTATGGTACTCGTATTAGCGGCTTGTGGTGGCAATTCAAAAGAAGGCACCAATGGAAACACGCAAGCAGATGGATCTCAAGAGAAAAAGACAGTTACCGTTTTCCAATTCAAGACTGAAATTGTAGAAGGATTGCATGAGCTGGCAAGAGCGTTTGAAGCCGAGCATCCTAATATTAAAATCGATGTACAAACAGTAGGCGGCAGCGGCGACTACGAAGCTGGCTTGAAAACGAAGTTTGCTTCTGGTGAAGGCCCGGATATTTTCTCCAATGGCGGTTATTCTAAATTGTTGCTATGGCAAGAACGAATTGAGGACTTATCTGATCAACCGTGGGTGAAAGACATTTCGCCAGCAGCAGCTGATCCGGTTACACTAGATGGAAAAGTATATGGCTTGCCTCTTAGTATGGAAGGCTTCGGCTATATTTATAACAAAGACATTTTTGCAGAAGTAGGCATTGATCCGCTGCCTAAAACCTATTCTGAGCTTGAATCAGCAGCGAAAAAAATCTCTGATGCGGGCATAACTCCATTTGCCAATGCTTATTACGAATGGTGGTTAGTCGGCAGCCAAGGCGTTAGTGTAGCGTTTAACAATCAGCCGGATACGAATGCATTTATTGATGGATTGAATGATGGAACGGCTACAATTGCGGGCAATGAGCACTTTTTGAATTGGGCAAAATTAATGCAATTAACATTAGACTATGGTAACAAAAATCCATTAACAACCGACCATAATACGGCAGTTACGATGTTTGCGAATGGCGAAGCAGCTATGATGCAGCAAGGAAACTGGACGCAAAATATGATCGACAGCATTAATCCTGATATGAATATGGGCATTCTGCCAATGCCGATTAGCGACGATGCAGCAGTAACGAGCAAAGTTACGGTTGGCGTACCTGTTAACCTGGTTGTGAATAAAGATTCCAAAGTAAAAGAAGAAGCAAAAATGTTTTTGAACTGGCTGGTTACATCTGATATGGGGAAAGAGTATATTACGAAAAACTTCAAATTCATTCCTACTCTATCTACAATTGAAGCTTCCCCGGAAGATATGGGATCACTTGCGTCCGAGCTGGTTGATTATGTGAATCGTGGTGAAGCATTCCCTAACATTTCTGGTAAATACCCGGATGGCGTAACGCAAGAATTTGGCAGCGTCATTCAAGAGTTTTTAGCAGGAAGAGTAGATGCACAGCAATGGACAGAAAATATGCAAGCTGCTTGGGATAAATTAAAATAGTTCATTATATAGTAGTGTAGCATGAGGCTGTTCCAACGAGATCATTTGATTGTCGGAACAGCCTTTATGTTAGAAATGGAGTTGCGCAATGATGAATGAGCGATTGCAAGTAGGAGTAGTTTATTATCCGGAACAATGGGATTCAGCGAAATGGGAAGCAGATGTTAAGCGAATGAAGGAAGCGGGAGTCACCGTTGTTCGATTAGCAGAATTCGCGTGGTGTCGAATGGAGCCTGCGCCAGGGCAGTATGCGCTGGAATGGTTGGATGAAGTAATCGACTTGTTTGCCAAACATGACATAGCAGTTATTCTCTGCACGCCTACCAATACTCCGCCTCGCTGGCTGACAGATCAACATCCGGATGTTCTCCCGATTCATGCCAATGGAGCGACTAATCATGCCGGCGTCAGAGGTCATCGTTGCTTGAATAGCCATTCATTAAAGCACTATGCAGCAGCTATTATCAATCAGCTGGCTAGTCGTTATGGCAAGCATCCAGCCGTTATTGGCTGGCAAATCGACAATGAATTTGGCATGCAGGATTGTCACTGCCCTCAGTGCAATGCTTCATTTAGGCAGTGGTTGATTGACAAATATGAAACCATTAGCCAATTAAATGAACAGTGGGGGACGATTGTCTGGAGCGGAGAATACAGTGATTGGCAACAAGTTACGGTGCCTTATGGCGGCTCTCGCTTTCAAAATCCATCGTATTTATTAGACTTCACCAGATTTCAATGGGATACGACGGAATCGTTTTTGACAGAACAAATCAAACTTATTCGCCAATATAGCAAGCAGCAGTTTATAACCCATAATTTTCACACATACCCGCAACGGTTGAATTTGCACCAGCTTGGTCGTGTGCTTGATGTTGCTTCTTTCGATTATTATCCGAATACGGCTCCTCATAAGCAAGCAACCGGCTCGTATAGTGGAGCTTTAGCGCTCGATGTTACACGAGGCATTAAAAGAAAAAACTTTTACATTATGGAGCAGCTTAGTGGAGCGCCAGGCTGCTGGTTTCCGACATGGCGAGCTCCTTACCCAGGATTTATTCGAGCCTTTGCCTGGCAAGCTATTGCCAAAGGCGCAGATAAAGTGTTGCATTTTCGCTGGCGCTCGGCGGCGGCTGGAGCAGAGCAGTTTTGGCAGGGCTTAATTGATCCGAGTGATGTGCCTGGTCGAAGATTTCAGGAATTTTCGCAGTTTGCGCAAGAAGTGAATCGTTTGTCGCCGAAATTAATAAATACGACCTTTCAGCATCAGGCAGCGATTTTAATCTCACATGAAAATATGGAAGCGATGCGTATCCAGCATCAATCCAACGGGTTTGATTATTATGAAAATATAAAAGATTATCACCGCGCATTGACCAAGCTCGGAATTGGCTGTGATGTCATAGAAGTCGGTGCTTTACTAGATCAATATAAGCTTGTAATAGCTCCCAGCTTATATGTATTGGACGCTGAAACGGCTAACAGGCTGGAGCAGTTTGCGCACGCTGGAGGTACCGTGTTAACAACATTCCGTTCCGGAGTGAAACTGATTAATAATCAGCATATCCAGGCAATGCTGCCAGGATATTTGCAGCAAAGCTCAGGCATTTATGTGGAAGAGTATGATGCGATTGGACAAGATGTTGTGCATATTCGAGACGAAGCTGGAGAGACGTATACATGCTCTGCTTGGTGCGATATTGTCAGCTTGCAGGGAGCAGAAGCGATTGCTTGGTACGAGGACGAATTTTACAGCGGAACAGCGGCGGTAACCTGCAACCGCGTAGGCAACGGCAAGGTGTATTATGCAGCTACTCATCCAGAGGAGCGCTATCTTCGAAAGCTATTGACTCGATTAGCTGAGGAGCAGCATATTGCTTATCATGCTGGCTTGCCGGCGGGCGTGCAAATTATAGAACGCTTTAATGACAGCAACAAGTATCTGTTTATTTTGAATCTGAGCAGAGAGAAGGTTGTCATTCCACTCGATCACCCTGGTTATAGTCTGCTTAATGAAGCAGCGAGAGAAGCGGAGCTTGAGCTTGCACCTTATCAATTAGATATTATAGAAGTTCCTTTGAAAAATGTTTAGGAGGTGTGGACTATGAAATTCCAAAATCCGATTATTCCAGGCTTTTATCCTGACCCTAGCATCTGTCGTGCTGGCGATGACTATTATGTTGTAACGAGCTCATTTGGATATTTTCCAGGAATTCCGATCTGGCATAGCAAGGATCTCGTGCACTGGCGGCAAATTGGTCATTGTTTAACGAAGGAAAGTCAGCTGCAGCTGGAAGGAGCAAAAATTTCTGAAGGCGTCTGGGCACCGACGATTCGCTATCACGAAGGACGCTTTTATATGGTAACGACGAATGAAAAGAAATGTGGCCATTTTTACGTGTGGGCAGATGATCCTGCCGGCGAGTGGTCAGAACCGATCTATGTAGATCAGTCAGGCATCGATCCATCCCTCTTATTTGAGGATGGCAAAGTTTATTTTACAAGTACAGGAACGGAACAAGGAATTGGGATCTATCAATGCGAAATTGATATTGAGACAGGCAAGAAATTAACGGAAACACAATTCATTTGGCAAGGAACTGGGGGGAAATTTACAGAGGCTCCTCATTTATATAAAATCAACGACTACTATTATTTAATGTGCGCTGAGGGCGGAACAGAGTATGGACATACAGAGGTTGTTGCTCGCAGCAAATCGCCATACGGCCCCTTTGAGTCATGTCCGTATAATCCGATTCTTACCCATCGCAGTTCAGGTCGTAAAATTCAATCTACTGGTCATGCTGATCTGGTGCAGGCACAAGACGGAAGCTGGTGGGCGGTGTTTCTGGGAGTACGTCCAGTTTCGTATCCATATCGTCATCATATTGGCAGAGAAACCTTTTTAGCGCCTGTTCACTGGACAGAGGATGGCTGGCCGATAATTGGTCATCAAGGTACAGTTGAATTAGAAGAGCAAGCACCAAGCCTGCCGCTGGCAAAGTGGGAGCATACACCTGTTCGAGACGAGTTTGCTGGTGCACAGCTTGATAATAGCTGGACATTTATCCGCAGCGAAGCACAGACGACATGGTCTTTGTCGGAGCGAGAAAGCTATCTAATGCTTGCTGGCTCTCCTGATCGCTTGGCTAGTACAGGGTATCCTGCATTTATCGGGCGCAGACAGCAGCATCATAGCTGCAAGATTACTGCGAGCATGGCATATAATCCGCAGCATGATGATGAAGCGGGTTTAACTGTATTTATGGATGACAAGCATCATTACGATATTGGATTGACGAAAGTTAATGGTCAGCTGCAGCTTGTATTGCGCAGGCAAATCGGCAGCTTGATTGATGAAAAGCACTCTGAGCCAATTGACAGCACCGATGTGCAAATACGGATAGAAGCAACGCCGACAGACTATCTGTTCTCCTATCGAGCAGGCAATGGGCAATGGATCGGGATAGGTGAAGGGGAAACCCGTCTGCTGTCTACAGAAGTTGCCGGTGGTTTTACAGGAGTATTTATCGCCATGTATAACTACTCGCGTTATAAAACAAAAGCATATTTTGATTGGTTTGAATATGAAGGTAAGGAGTAGATCACATGATAGAGAAAATGGTAGAGACAGCAAAGGACGAGCAATCTATTATTTTGAATAGCCCGGTCGTCATGCCCAAAGCATCAGGTTTCTTATGGAATGATCATATGATGATGGACGTCAATTGCAGAGGCTACGCGGTCGCACAATTTATGCAGCCTGAGCCTGCGAAATATTCATATGCGCCCAATATGGAAATGAAAACCTTTATGCAGCCTGAACAACCTTATTTTGCGCATCATCCAGGCAGATTTGTCTATATAAAGGATGAGGAAAGCAAGAAACTATTTTCGGCTCCATATGAGCCTGTACGCGCCATGCCAGACCAATATCAATTTATTGTTGGACAGCACGAAATTTCCTGGAAGGTCGTATTTGACGAGGTAGAACTCAATATGTCGCTTTCTTTGTCACCTGACGAGCCGCTTGAAATGTGGAAGGTTACCGTCAAAAACAACTCGCATAAGCAACGGAAAATTAGTATTTACCCGTCATTTACGATTGGATATATGTCCTGGATGAATCAGGCTGGTCAATATGAAGCTGATCTGCAAGGAATTGTTTGCACCTCGATTACTCCTTATCAGAAGTATAAGGACTATGAAAAGATTAAAAAGCTGAAGGATATGACCTTTTTGTTAAGCGATAAAGCGCCACATAGCTGGGAAGCCAATTGGGAGGTCTTCGAAGGAGAAGGAGGCATTCATAATCCTTCCGCATTAGCCAATGACATGTTAAGCAATAGTGATGCACGCTATGAAACACCTGCTGCTGTTATGCAATTTCGCTTAACATTGGAGGCTGAAGAGGAGCAGCAATTCCGCTTTTTATTCGGGCCTGCCAACAATAAACAAGAAATTGCAGCTTTAAGAGATAAATACTTTGTACAGACCAATGCAGCAGGAGAGGACGGCTTTACCACAGCGCAGCAAGCCTACCAGCAATATATTGGGCGCGGCGCAGGCAGGATGACGATTCAAACACCTGATGCCTCCTTTGATCAATTTGTAAACCATTGGTTGCCGAGACAAATTTACTATCACGGACAGACGAATCGTCTAACGACAGATCCGCAAACTCGCAACTATTTGCAGGACAATATGGGCATGAGTTATATTGACCCGACAACCGCGCGTCAAGCTTTTCTGACTGCACTACAGCAGCAAGCAGCATCTGGTGCTATGCCGGACGGTATTATTTTGCATAAGGATGCAGAGCTGAAATATATTAACCAAGTGCCGCATACAGATCACTGTATTTGGCTGCCGATCTGTCTAATGACCTACTTGGACGAGACCAATGACTATTCGATTTTGGATGAAATGGTTCCATTCCAGGATGATCCAACAGCTGTTAGCGTGTTTGAGCACATTGTGCGCGCGATGAATTGGCTGCTCACGACGAGAGATGAGCGCGGGCTAAATTATATAGAGCAGGGCGATTGGTGCGACCCGATGAATATGGTCGGCTACAAGGGCAAAGGTGTTTCCGGCTGGCTGACGATTGCTTCCGCTTATGCATTTAAGGTGTGGGCACAGATTTGTGAGGATGCAGGACGAGCGGATGTTGCAGAGCGCTTCAGAGCAGAAGCGGAGCAGACCAATGCCATTGCAAACAAATATTTGTGGGATGGAAACTGGTATGCCAGAGGAATTACGGATGACAACGTGTTGTTTGGTGTTCATACCGATGAGGAAGGCAAAATCTACATCAATCCTCAAGGCTGGTCGCTAATGAGTGGAGCAGCAGATGAAGAAAAACAAGCAAAAATTTTGCGTGCAGTAGAGGAGCTGTTGGAAACTCCTTATGGTGTTGAGAAATTAGCGCCGGCATTTACGAAGATGCGTGAGGATGTAGGTCGTCTAACGCAAAAGCATCCGGGCAGTGCGGAAAATGGTGCGGTTTATAATCACGCGGCAGCTTTTTATATTTTTGCCCTGTACCAGGTGGAGCAGCAGGATCATGCATATCGCTTATTAAGAAAAATGATACCTGGTCCAGATCAAGCTGATCTTATTCATCGTGGTCAATTGCCAGTATTTATTCCTAATTATTACCGCGGAGCCTACCGGCAAATACCTCGGACTGCGGGAAGATCGAGTCATCTTTTTAATACAGGAACAGCAGCCTGGGTATATCGCTGCATTATTGACGGATTATTTGGGGTAAGAGGCAGCAAGGAAGGACTATCAATTGCTCCTCAGCTACCGTCTCACTGGCAAACGGCCTCAATTCATCGCCAGTTTAGAGGCGCAGAGTTCCATATTGTAATCGAGCGTCATGCGGATATAAAAGAAATGGCTGTTTATGTGGACGATCAGATCATCGAGGGTCATACTGTTAGCAATATTCAGGCAGGTGAAACCTATAACGTCCTTGTAAAGCTGCCACAATAAGATGTCACAACATAGAAAAAGGTGGAGAATATGAAGTTTACTGACGGAAATTGGATGATTCGCGAGCAGTACGAGGTGATAAGCGCAGTCGAGCCCTATGATCATATAATTGATAATAAGGAGCTGACTGTCCACGTATCTCCACGTCCGATAGCTATTCGCTCAAATATATTAAACACGCCGATGTTAAAGGTGCAATTTCATTCACCAAAGCCTGGAATTATCGGGGTAAAGCTCGTTCATTTTAAAGGAGTAAGACAACGCGGTCCGCGATTTATGCTGACTCCGGAGACAGGCGATTTTGTGAAAATCGAAGAGACGGCTAACGAAATTATATTTACTAGCGGCTCATTGAGCGCTCATGTTCAAATGGGCGAGGAGTGGCATGTTTCCTTCTATCGCGGAGCGGAGCGCCTGACGGGCAGTCGCGTGAAGTCGATGGCCTATATTAAAGAAGGTAAAACAAGAACTTATATGCGCGAAGAGCTGGACCTCGGCGTGGGCGAGCTGGTTTACGGATTGGGCGAGCGTTTTACTTCCTTTGTGAAAAACGGTCAAGTGATTGATATGTGGAACAAGGATGGCGGAACAAGCTCGGAGCAGGCCTACAAAAATGTACCCTTCTATATGAGCAATAAAGGATATGGCGTGTTCGTCAACCATCCAGAGCTCGTTTCCTTTGAGGTTGCTTCGGAGAAAGTGAAAAAGGTGCAGTTTGCAGTAGAAGGGGAATCCCTCGAATACTTCGTTATCGACGGTCCCGATATGAAGGATGTACTGGTGAAATATACAAGCTTAACCGGCAAGCCAGCCTTGCCGCCAGCTTGGTCCTTTGGCTTGTGGCTGACGACATCATTTACGACAAATTATGATGAACAAACGATTAATACGTTTATTGACGGGATGGCCGAACGTAATTTGCCACTGTCCGTCTTTCACTTCGACTGTTTCTGGATGAGAGGCTTTCATTGGACCGACTTTACGTGGGATAACGAAACGTTCCCCGATCCAGTTGGGATGCTGCAGCGCTTGAAAGCAAAAGGGTTGAAAATCAGCGTATGGATTAATCCTTATATTGCTGAGCGCTCCAAGCTGTTTGACGAAGGCATGGAGCATGGGTATTTGCTCAAAAAAGCGAACGGTGATGTATGGCAGACCGATATGTGGCAGGCAGGGATGGGCATTGTCGATTTTACCAATCCGGCAGCCTGTGAATGGTTCGCTCAATATTTGCGCGATTTAATTGATCAAGGAGTCGATAGCTTCAAAACGGATTTCGGCGAACGCATTCCGACCGATGTCGTGTACTACGACGGCTCAGATCCGCAAAAAATGCATAACTACTATGCTTATTTGTACAATAAAGTGGTGTTTGAGGTGTTGGAAGAAAAGCTGGGCAAAGGCGAGGCGGTCGTATTCGCTCGTTCTGCAACGGCGGGAGGCCAACAATTCCCTATTCATTGGGGAGGCGATTGCAATTCTGATTATGAATCGATGGCAGAAAGCTTGCGCGGCGGTTTGTCATTAGGATTATCAGGCTTCGCTTACTGGAGTCATGATATTGGCGGTTTTGAAAATATGCCGCAAGTCGATGTGTTTAAACGTTGGCTAGCATTTGGTCTGCTATCAAGTCATAGTCGGCTTCATGGGAGCAAATCCTACCGGGTGCCGTGGGTGTATGATGAGGAAGCGGTGGACGTTACTCGCTACTTTACCAATTTGAAATGCAGATTGATGCCTTATTTATATCAATTGGCAGCAAAGTCGCATGAACAAGGGATTCCGATGATGCGTGCGATGGTGCTGGAATTCCCGAATGATCCTGCGGTAGAGTATATTGATCGTCAATATATGCTGGGAGATCATTTGTTAGTAGCTCCTGTCCTAAGAGCAGACGGTGTTGTTCGCTATTATTTGCCGGAAGGAAAGTGGACTCATTTCATTAGCGGTGAAGTGATAGAAGGCGGGAAGTGGCTAACCGGGGAATATGACTTCTTTAGTTTGCCTCTATTTGTCCGCCCGAATTCGATCATCGTACACGGGGCAAATGAGACTCGTCCTGACTATGATTATGCGCATGATGCGACGATCGCGATTTATCAGCTAGAGGATGGAAAGAGCATCGCTACGACCATTTATAATGTAAATGGAGAAGCAGAAGTGCGTGTGCAGGCGACGAGAGAACAGGATCATATAACGGTCGATGTTGCTGGCAGCGGCAAGCCGTTCTCAATTCGGGTTTATGACGATAAACGAGTAATAGCAATGGATGGTGAAGCAGCAGTCGCAATCGACGGGATTGTAAACATTCCGGCTGGCAAGGAACAACTAACGTTAAAGCTGCAATTATCTTAATGAAGCTGCGGTGCGGCAGGCTATATAAGCAATAGGCAAGTACAATAAAACTCCCCTCAGGCAGACAGCTTAATCAATCAACTGTCGCTCAAAGGGGAGTTTTTTCATTAAGCGGTCATTGCTTTATCCTGCTCTGTTAGCGGCAGCTGCTTTTGCTCAGGCTGCGGCTTATTATGCTTGTTTTTAAGCTTGCTTTGCAGCTTGCCGAGCGCAACATCCGCTATAATGGCCAGCAATGCGGCAGGAATGGCGCCGGCATATATTTTCAAGCTGTTGCGCATATTCAGTCCTGCATAAATTTCCCGGCCCAAGCCATCGCCGCCAATAAGCGGCGCAAGCGTTGCGACGCCGATCGCAATAACTGCTGCGATGCGAAAGCCTGCCATTAGAAAGGGCAGCGAGAGCGGCAGCTGAACCTTGACAAGCAGCTGCCAATTGCTCATGCCGAGACCTTTGCCTGCTTCGTTAATATGCGGATCGATTTCCTTCAAGCCAACATAGGTGTTGCGGATAATCGGCAGCAGCGAGTAGCAGAAAAGGCCAACAACAATCGTCTTAAAGCCCAGACCAAGAAACATCATCAATAGCGCCAGCAGCGCGAGGCTGGGGATGACCTGTAATATATTGGCCGCAGACAGAATTACCGAAGCGAGTCTTTCATGCTTCGCACTTAGCACGCCCAATGGCACGCCAACGAGCAGAGCAAGCGCCAGGCCGAGCAAGACCATTATAATATGCTCCAATGTCAAACCAAGCAGCGTGGTGGCATTCTCGCTCATATATTGAAGGAGGGCGAGAACTCCATTTGTCTCTAGCTTCATAGCTCTATCACATCCTTAGCGTTAATCCTGCAGCAAATTGTTGGCTTTCAAAAATTCAACCGCCACTTCCTGCGGGCTGCGCTTGTTTACATCGACCTCATAGTTAAGCGCGGTCATCGTCTGCGCATCAATTTTGCCAATGAGCATCGTTACGATTTCCTCCAGCTCAGGATGCTTCTCCAGCGTATCCTTGCGCAATACTGGCGAAGCATCGTATGGTGGGAAGAACTGCAAATCGTCCTCAAGTGTTTTCAAATTAAACTCCTTGATCCCCGGATCTGTCGTATAAGCAAGCACGATGTCAACCTGCTGATCGGCAACCGCTTGATACACTAGCGAAATTTCCATCGGGAAGCTTTCGTTGAACTTGAAGCCATAATGCTCCTGGAAGGCGCGATAGCCATCGCTGTCACGCTCAAGCCATGTTGTATCGACGCCCAGCTTCAACGTATCGGCATGCTCCTTCAGATCAGAGACGGTGTTCAGTCCGTATTGATCAGCCAGCTCCTGGCGAACGGTAAAGGCGTACGTGTTTTCAAAGCCAAAAGGATCGAACCATTTGAAGCCAAACGTCTCATCGAAGCCTTGCTGCGCTTGCTCCAGCACCTTCTGACGATCCTTCGTATCCTCGATTTCAAAATGACCGTTGAAAATCTCACCCGTATAGAGCGTAGCCATCTGAATATCGTTTTTGTCCAAGGACTGGATTACGATCGGGCTTGCTGCCAAGTCTGGGACAATATCAACGGCAATATCCGTATTCGCCTCGATCAGCGCCTTATACATTTCAGCGATAATTTTTGGCTCGGAATACGTTTGCGTTCCTATTTTGATTTTATCTGAGCTGCTATTGCTGCAGCCTGCCAATACTAAAATTGCAGTTAATGTGAACAGGGCAAAAAAACGAATCTTATGCTTCTTCATCAAACCACCTCGAATATTATAAAAATAAATTGCCAATAGCTCTTGCTATTGTTATTGCTCTTGTTGTTGCCGTTTTAAGCGGATTTTGCCCGCTTGAACATTTTACGCTCAATCAAACCAAGAATTTGGTCGGTCAACAGTGTGAGCAGAATCGCTGCTAGCGCTCCTGCCAGAATCAGCTCTTTGCGATTTACGCCAATGCCTGAAACGATGAGCTGGCCAAGCCCGCCAGCGCCGATTAATGCCGCTAAAGTCGTCCAGCTTATAATATAAACAGTTGTCATGCGCAAGCCCGACATCATATACGGAAAGGCCAGCGGCAGTTGAATATGAAACAGACGCTGCGTCGCGCTATAGCCCATCCCTTTGGCAGCGTCGATTACGGATTGGTCAACAGACTGAAAGCCTGCCAGCGTATTACGCAAAATCGGCAGCAGCGCATACAGAAACAGCGCGAATATCGCAGGCTTGAGTCCAATGCCCAGCAGCGGAATTAATAGTGCCAGCAAAGCAAGGCTTGGAATCGTCTGAAACAGGTTGGCAATGGAAAATACGGTGCTGTGCAGCCATTTTGCTTTGTTTTTTGCCAGATACATCCCGGTTGGCACTGCCACGAGCGTGCTTAACAGCACTGAAATTGCCGCGATTGTCAAATGCTCGCGTGTTGCCGTTAAAATATCCGGGTAGCGCTCCTGCAAAAAGGAGAAGAAGCTGCTAATCGTATTAATGAACGGCATGGCTCTCGCCTCCGACTGCATCAACCGCATATAAATCGGTCATATAGCTAACCATCGAGCCCTTCGTAATTAGACCGACAAATTCATGCTTGCCTTTTATAACCGGCACATTGGACAGCTGATGCTCATTCATCATATTTAGCGCGGCAGTAAGCGTCGTTCCAGAGGAGACGGCATATTGAATCGGCTTCATCACATCAGCGACGAGCTTCGTCTCATCCTTGTATTGATCCAATACTTGATAAATGGATACGCTGCCAAGCAGCTTGTTGTTTTTATCGACGACGAGTAAGGAGTCAACCTTGCGCTTTTCCATTAGCTTCACCGCATACGCCAGCCCTCGTGAAGGGTAAGTGGTTGCGGGATTTTCTACCATCACATCATCGACAATCGGCTCCATCTGCATTTGCAGCGCTTGCATCCGTTTGGCGCCGATAAAGCTTTTTACGAAGTCATTGGCAGGGTGGCGCAATATATGCTCAGGCGCACCTGACTGCACAATTTCGCCATCCTTCATAATGACAATGGTGTCTGCTATTTTAATGGCTTCATCCATATCATGAGTGACGAATACAATCGATGTTTTAATTTCCTGCTGCAGTCTTACCAGTTCATCCTGCAGCTGCTCGCGGCTAATCGGATCGAGCGCGCTGAACGGCTCATCCATCAAAATAAGATCAGGGTTGGCGGCCAAGGCCCGCACAACTCCGACCCGCTGCTGTTGCCCGCCGCTAAGCTCGGAAGGATAGCGATTGCGATAAATGTGCGGATCGAGTCCTACAAGTGTTAGCAGCTCATCAACTCTGGCATTGATTCTCTCTTTATCCCATTTGAGCAGACGAGGCACAACCCCGATATTTTGCGCGATCGTCATATGCGGAAACAGCCCTATGTTTTGAATAACATAGCCAATTTTTCTTCTCAGCTTAATCGGATCGATTGCTGCAATATTTTCATGATGAATGTTGATTTCACCTGAAGAAGGAGCAATCAAACGATTAATCAGCTTCATAGTTGTCGTTTTCCCGCATCCGCTAGGTCCGATAAGAACGGTAATTTCCCCTTCATTAATTTTCAAATTTAAATTTTTCAGTACTTGATGACCATCGTCATACGTTTTGTTAACAGCTTTAAATTCAATCATAGCTGACCTCCTTTAATTGATTTTGAACAAAATGTTTTACGTTCAATAAATGGTGTTCAGCTTAGCAATCCTTAACGCTATTGAAGAAAGTGCAAATGGGAATGAACGGGGCAATCGGTTGAATAGCTGCGGCAACATGATATGTAGTACTATAACATAGCTTTTTAAAACAAACAACCTATTATACTTGTACAAGTTGTTTGTTGCAGGAGAAATTGCTTGTGTAGAAAAACACAAAAAACGGTTTATTTCACCGCGGGCATGCAGTGAAATAAACCGTTTAGGATTGAAATTAGGATTGAACTGGAATCGTGGGCTGATTAAGAAATTGCTCAGTACGCTCCTGAACATTTCCGTCACCAACAACCACCAAAATATCATAAGCGAGTAGAACGACATGTGGGCCTGGAGATATAAAAACTTCCGTGCCTCTGCGCAAGGCAATAATTGTGGCGCCAGTATGCTGCCAAAAAAGCAGATTGCCTATTGTTTTGCCTACAGCATGTGAAGGCTCGTCAATTTTAATTTCTACCGGATGGTAGGGCTTCAAATTTTTCAGACGGTCAGAGGCCTGAATAATTTCGCCCAGCAAGCCTTCAAAGCGGCGGTCAAGCTCCTTTTTTTGCTGAAGCAGCTGCTGCAGCTCCTGCTTGAGGGAATAGGCGGATTTGAGATAGTTGTGCTTCGTAATGTAGTTGTAAGCATTTTGATCGGATAGAATGACAATCTCCTTGCCTTGCGAAACATGAACAATGTTCTCGTCCTTCAGCAGTGCAATTGCTTTGCGGATCGTTTCGGGTGAGACATGATATTGGCTGGCCAGCAAAGATCTTCCTGATATTTTTCCATTGATCGGAAACTCTCCGCTTACGATGCGCTGCGCAATATCGAGGGCAATTGATTTATATCCTGTAACCTCGTGCATGATAGACTCCTCGGCTTTCTAATACATTAATTAAACTCGGTAATAAGTGAAATTTTACACCGTATTATAGCACAGCAGCAGCCGTTGAACAAAGCTCGACTTCAACTGTCGCAGGGCTTGAATAAGCAGTGCGCAGAATCAGCGCGAGGCTGGCTATGCTGCGGCAAAGCTTCATATTCCGTAAACAAAAAATTAACAATTCATGTATTGAATGTAGCAGTCGCTTCCCCTATGATGTAAAGGATTAACGTACATGCCCATCCTAATCATCGAAGATTAGCAGGTGTTCGGCCTGCATCCATATAAGGAGGAATCGATTATTATGCAGAGTGATCAATTGCCCGCGCAGTCCAAGCGGCAGCCCAGACTTAAGGCGCTGCTTGAGGTGATTGCCGTATCCTTTAAGCTGGGCTTGACTTCATTTGGCGGACCTGTTGCGCATTTGGCTTATTTTCATAATGAGTATGTCCAGCGCAGAAAATGGCTGGATGAGCGGAGCTATGCGGATCTTGTTGCCTTATGCCAGTTTCTGCCGGGTCCTGCCAGCAGTCAGGTTGGCATCGGAATCGGCATTGTGCGCGCCGGGCTATGGGGCGGCCTGCTCGCCTGGCTCGGCTTTACGCTGCCCTCCGTGCTGGCGTTGCTAATCTTTGCCTTGCTGCTGCAAAACGGACAGCTCGCTGATGGCGGCTGGCTGCACGGGCTAAAGCTGGTAGCGGTGGCAATCGTTGCTCAGGCGGTGCTGTCGATGGGGCAAAAGCTGGCCCCTGATCGCTCAAGAGCGACGATTGCCATATTGGCGGCGGCAGTTGTGCTGCTTTGGCAAACGGCATTTGCGCAAATTTTAGTGATTGTGCTGGCTGGCCTTGCGGGTTTGCTGCTTTATCGTCATGCGGCGAATGCCGAGCCGATTAGCCTGCAAATTTCGGTCAGCCGTAGCCTTGCTGTATGGTGTATTGCATTGTTTTTTGTATTGCTGGCCGTGTTGCCGCTTGTCAGTCAATATGCTGGACTGGACTGGCTCAATCTGTTCGACAGCTTCTATCGTGTCGGTTCATTAGTATTTGGCGGCGGGCATGTTGTGCTGCCCTTGCTTCAGCAGGAGGTTGTAGCGGTAGGCGGAATTAGCGAGCAGACCTTTCTGGCCGGCTATGGCGCAACGCAGGCTGTGCCGGGGCCGCTGTTTACGATTTCAGCATATTTGGGCTATTTCGCGCAAGGCTTTTCCGGAGCAGTGCTTGCAACGCTTGCGATATTTTTGCCTTCATTTTTGCTCGTAATCGGTGCGTTGCCGTTCTGGAACGCTTTGCGCAGCAGCGCCAAGGTGCAAGCGGCGCTAGCGGGCATTAATGCAGCGGTGGTCGGCATTTTGCTAGCGGCACTGTATGATCCGCTATGGAAAACAACGATCATGGCGCCGATAGACTTTGTGTTTGCTGCAATATTGTTTGTGCTGCTTGTATTTTGGAAGCTGCCTTCCTGGGTCGTTGTACTGGCTGGAGCGGCCGGAGGCTTGCTGTTTCTGTAATGGCTGAACTGCTGGTGCGGCATCTCGAAGTATTTCGAGAATGTAAGGATAAGCATGTATAGTGTTGGGCATGGCTACGATGCCCAGGCTATAGATGCTTATTCTGGCTTTAAACGATGTGCAGGATATAAAATGGCTATAAAGGTGGTGGCGAATATGTCGCAAAATATATTGATGATAGATGATGATCGGGAGCTGTGCGCGCTTCTGAAAACATATTTGGAAATGGAAAATTATACGGTGATGTTAAAGCATGATGGCAAGTCCGGACTTGCAGAGGCGCTAAACCAACGCTATCAGCTCGTCATTCTGGATGTGATGCTACCTGAGCTGAATGGCTTCGAGGTGCTGACGGAGCTGCGCAAAATTAGCCATGTTCCGGTGCTTATGCTTACGGCGAAGGACAGCGAGATTGACAAGGTATCAGGCTTGCGTCTCGGTGCTGACGATTATATCACGAAGCCGTTCAGCACGCATGAATTTGTGGCGCGTGTACAATCGCTAATTCGTCGCTATACGACGCTTGGCGGCGAGCAGCAGCAGAGCAAAAGCTTAAAGCGGTTAACGTTATCGGGGCTGGAGATCATTCCGGAGAAGAGAGAGGTTTATGTTGAGAACGTTTATGTGGAGCTGACCGCAAAGGAATTTGATCTGCTTTATTATTTGGCTTCCCAGCCTGGCAGAGTGTTTACCAAGCGGCAGATTTATCAGGCGGTGTGGGAGAATGAATACGCCTTTGACGACAATAATATTATGGTGCATATTCGCAGGCTACGCAAAAAAATAGAGTCGAATCCAGAGCAGCCGCGCTATATTCAAACCGTATGGGGAGTCGGCTATAAATTTGCCAGTGAAGGATATGACAAATCGGGTGGTGCCAAGGCATGATGATCGCAATCGCTGCACTGGCGCTGCTGGCAGGCTTGCTGCTTTGGCAGCTGATTAAGCAAAGACAAGCATTGAAGCAAATGCTGGAGGTCATGCAAGGATTGGAGCGCGGAGAGCAGCGCAAGCTGTACAGCAAAGGAAACGGGTTGTTGTCACAGGTCAGCTATCAGTTCAACAGCTTGATGCACAGCTATCATGTGCGGCTGGCTGAGCAGAAAAAAATTGAACAGGCGAACAAGGAGCTAATGACAAGTTTGTCCCATGATGTGCGCACTCCGCTAGCTTCCCTATTAGGTTATTTAGATGCTTTGGAGGACGGGGTGCCTGCGCGGGAGGAGCAGCCGCATTATATTAGCGTGGCTCGCAAGAAAGCCTACGATTTGAACAAGCTGGTGGATACATTATTTGACTGGTTTAAAATCGATTCCAATGCGATGGTATTATCTATGAGAAAGGTTGATTTGGCGGAGCTTGCCAGGCAGACGATCATAGAGTGGCTGCCGGTTTTCGAGCAGCATTCGATTGAGCTGAGCGCAAGCCTGCCAGAGCAAGCGGTTTGGACAGAGCTTGATGAAGCTGCGGCAGGGCGAATCATCTCCAATGTAATCCATAATGCGATCGTCCATAGCCAATGCACCTCGCTGCATATCTCGCTCAAGCCCGCTCTGGCAGCTAGACGAGGCAAACAGGGCATTCAATTGATTATTGCCGACAACGGCATCGGAATGGATGAGCAGCAGCTGCAGCAAATTTTTGAACGGCTGTATAAAGCAGATTCGTCCCGCAGCAGGTCTAGCAGCGGCCTTGGACTGTGGATTGCCAAACAGCTATGCGAGATGCAGGGAGGGACGATTGAAGCTGCAAGCACGCCTGGTGCCGGCTCAACCTTTACGATAACCTTTTCCCCCGTTTAAGAAAAAAGTAAGGAATGGGCAATAGCCATGTCAGCTTTCTTTGCTATACTGATGCTGTGAAAAGGGGGATAGCTCGATGAGCGAATACGTAATTGAGACGCGACAACTAACGAAGCGCTTTGCCGAGCAGCTTGGCGTTGATCAAGTCGATCTGCATGTGCCAAAAGGAAAAATATATGGCTTGCTTGGCCGCAATGGAGCAGGCAAAACGACGCTGATGCGAATGCTGCTCAACCTTGCCAGGCCAAGCTCTGGTGAAATTTTATTGTTTGGCAAGCCGCATCTGCACAACCCTAAAATGACATACCGACGAATCGGCTCGATGCTGGAGATGCCCGGCTTTTATGAAAACCTGACCGGAAAAGAAAATTTGCAAATTATTGCAAGGCTGCGCGGACAGCAGTATCAAAGCAGTGTCGAGCAAGCGCTTGAAATTGTAGGGCTGCATCAGGAACGGAAGAAAACCTTTGCCAATTATTCATTAGGCATGAAGCAGCGCCTCGGCATAGCTGCTGCTGTTATGCATGAGCCTGAGCTGCTTATATTGGATGAGCCGATAAATGGACTGGACCCAGTAGGCATTACTGTTGTTCGCCAATATTTAGAAGCATTGTGTCGGGAGCGGGGCACAACGATACTTATATCCAGCCATATTTTAAGTGAAATTGAGCAGCTTGCGGATATTATCGGTGTTATGCATAAGGGGCGCTTGATGGAAGAGGTGTCAATAGCCAAGCTGCATGAGCGCAATCGCCAATATGTACAGCTAGAAGTGTCCGATGTCAATAAGGCCTGCCTGCTTTTGGAGCAGCAATTTGGCATTAACGATTATCAGGTGCATACGGACAATAAGCTAAGGATTTATACGGCGCTTGAACTGCGCTCACAGTTCAATTCAGCTTTTGTTGCCAGTGGCCTTCAAGTGCATGAAATGCTGGTGAGCGAGGACAAGCTGGAGGATTACTTTACCAAGCTGATTGGCGGTGGCGATATTGGTTGATTTAATTATTGCGGAATGCATGAAGCTGAAGCGCTCAAAGATGCTGTTCATTAGCTTGCTGGGCGGGATGGTAGCGCCCACGATGGTATTTGCAGCACTATTAAAGCATAGGCTGAGCAATGAGCCAGTTATATTCACCTACGAGGGCATGTTTGATCAAACGAATCATTATGTACTTATTTTGTTCGGCATCGTTGTATATGGTGTCATCGCCGCTTACTTATTTAGCCGCGAGTATACGGAGCGCACACTGAAAAGCGTGCTGACCATTCCTGTGTCCAAGACGCATTTTCTTACGGCGAAGCTTGTCATGCTGCTGCTGTGGATGCTGCTGCTTACCGTAGTAGCGTGGCTGGGCGCGTTAATATTCGCTTGGCTCGGCAAAGCGGATCATTTCAGCTTGGCGATTGCAGCTCAATCGCTGCAGCAATATGTGACCGGCTGCTTGCTGCTGTATTGTACAATGACGCCTTTCGTGTTCATTACACTGTGGATGAAAAGCTTGGTGCCAACCATTATTGCCGCTGCAACTGTAATGCTGGGCAATGTGGCGGTTTCCAATGAGGATTTGGGCGCTTTTTTCCCGTGGACGGGCGCCTATCTGGTTGCCAGCGGCGATATTGAAAAATACAGCTACTCGCCGCTTGCAGCGCTTGGAGTGATAGCAGCGGTATTTGTGCTTGGCCTGCTAGCCAGCTACAGCTACTTTATCGCTGAGGATGTTAAGTAAACAAGAAAGGGGATCAACGATTAAGCTTCTTAATCATTAATCCCCTTTATCATTATGCTGCTAAACTATGAGCCTTCACCGTGGTTATTGCGGGAGTGATTGCGATTCTTCACCTTCTTAGAGCCAGATAAAGGCTCATTCGGCTGATGATTCGTCTTTGGATGATGGTCTTTATTAGAATGATTGCGGTCAGTACCGTTCGCGTTGGGCATAAATGTTTCCTCCTCCAGCTTTTTATGAAGCATCCTGAAATGACTTCTTGAGAATAAAAAGCACATCGAAAGCATCAGCTTAGCTTTTTATGAAGCATCCTGAAATGACTTCTTGAGAATAAAAAGCACATCGAAAGCATAAGCTTAGCTTTTTATGAAGCCTTGAGATGATTACTCCTGGTTTTCGTTCTCGTATGCTTTCTTTCTAAAATGCTGCATATCTTCATGGCGCTGATCCATATGCTTCTGATTAAGCTGCTGATTGGCATGCGCATTTAAATCAGGGGTATCCAATTCATTTACGACATTTTGCAGGTTTTTATCAATGCCTGGTTTCGCTTTTGTCATTGGTTAGTCAGTCCTTTCAAGCTTTGCGCGCATTCATGAATATGGCGGACATAATCCTCCACTAATTCCTGAACATGCTCGGTTTGCTCATCAACCGCGGTATGCCCTTTTTCAACGTCAAGCAGCTCTACCTTAACTTCGCGCTCATCCATATATTGCAGACGGAAGTCGGCGGAGTAATGGCTGCGTCCATTGTTCGCAATATGAATAAGCAAAGCATCATCGTATTTGGCATCCGACTGTACGGTGCATTCATCAGCCGTATTTAGAAAATTAGGCAATGCTTGCTGCCAAGCTTGAGCCAATGTCTGTTTATCGACAGATAATCCATTAAACAAAGCAATCACCTCCGAAGCTTAGTATGGGTTGGAGGTTGAAAAGCTATGCATTTGCAAGCAAGCTGGATGATGAAGCTAAGCTGCGTGTTTGTCGCAATGGATTGGAATGACACAAAAGCTCGGACTTTTACATTTTATAAAATAAGGGAGCGCTATAGCTATGTCGGATATCGTGGAATGGTTAAAGTATTTGCTATTGGGTGCAATTCAAGGATTTACGGAGCCGATTCCGGTTTCCTCAAGCGGGCATCTCATTGTAGCGCAAAAGCTGCTTGGTATAGAGCTGCAGGGCTTTTCATTTGAAATAATGACGAATACAGCGTCGCTTATTGCTATTTTATTTATTTATCGTGAAGTCATTGCTCGGCTGGTCAAAAATGGAGTAGGCTATGTTGTCACTCGCGACAAGCAGTATAAGTCAGATTATAATTTTATTTTGTATGTAATAATCGGTACAATACCGGCAGGTGTTATTGGTGTTCTGTTTAAGGACAAGATTGAAGAGATTTTTTCCAGCTCAGTGACAACTATTGCAATCGCCTTGCTTGTAACGGGTGTATTGCTATGGCTGATTCGCAACCTTCGCGGCGTTAAACGTGACGGAGATTTATCAATGAAGGATGCGATAATTGTTGGTCTGGCGCAGGCTATTGCCTTGATTCCGGGTCTTAGCCGTTCAGGCTTAACGGTTATTGCTTCCATTGCTACAGGCATGAAGCAGGATACCGCCTTGCGCTATTCCTTTATGCTATATATTCCAATCAGCCTTGGCGGCTTGGTGCTGGGCATAGCTGATATAGTCAGCGATCCCGAGCTGCAGGCGCTATGGCTGCAATACTTAATCGCCTTCATTGCAAGTCTTGTTGTCACCTACTTCTCGATGCGCTGGTTTATGGGCATTATGGAAAAAGGGAACCTGCGCTATTTCTCTTATTATTGCTTTATAGTTGGGGCTTTGATTTTAATCTTTTTGTAAAATATAAACTCCCTGCTTCCATCCGAAGCAGGGAGTGTTTGTTTCAGTTCAAGCAGCGCTATTTGCGAATCAAGGTGTATCGATTGCTCTGCTGCTCCTCCACATAATTGTAATAGCTGATTTCATTAACACTAAAGGTGATGCCATAACTAATTCCATCGTTGACGTCCCGAATTCCTTTAACCTCAACAACGGCTTTACTTGGCACATCAAAAATCTTTGGCTTGGAGGTAATAAGAAAAGGCTCGGATAAAGCTACGCCATCGACCAGTACTTGTACATAATCGCCATCACTAAAATCGATATCCCAAATATAAATTTTTCCTGTGTCGCCATTAAAATGATGCTCAACTGTAGTATCGAAGGAGCTTAATTCGTTTTTATCGATATCCAAAAAAACACCGATCGGCAGCTTGACGGATTGCTGCAGTTCCCTTGCTTTTTCCAACTCGGCTTCATCAACCTTATCGTCGCTAACGATGATGAAGTAGATCAGATAACCAATTCCTAGCAAGCCGGCTATCAGGAAGCTTGCTCCTATTCGAATAAATGTTTTTTTCCAGCGCTGCTCTTTTTTATTTATAAATAGCTGCTGCTCACTAAGCGGTGGCTCCCAGCCAAAGCTTGGCTGTGGGGTGTTAGGATTAACTTGATTCATTCCGTTCCACCTCCAAGAGTTGTGACAGGCTTTTTGAACAGCAAGATGCACATCAGCAGCCTGCAAAATACAATTTGACCGCTCATGAGCAAAAAGTAAGTAACAGCATCGTTGGAGTTCATCACATGATGGCCAAGGTTGAGAATGCTTAAAGCAATTGCGAGAATAATCGAGTTCAGCGTCATAATTACAATATAAGCCATCAGCCAAGGCAGTCTGTAATACATTTTACGAAAAGAAGCGCGCATTATAGATAGTGCGAGCAGTAAAAAGATAAGCGTAAAAAAGAGAACGTTTTGACTACCCTCCAAGATGACATAGCCCGATTTGTATACACTGTATATATCCTCAATTTGATTTGCCGGGAATGTTGTAATGAAGTAGAGAGGATAGGCCATAATGGCTGCAAATAAAAGAAAACGAAAAAATGATGAGATGCCTATTTTATGCTTCGGGGCAACAGGCACTAAAACGGCTTGCGAGTACACGTAGGGTTGATTGTCCATAATCGCTTGCTGCGCAGGCTGCTTCTTTTCCTTTAAGCTGATCAAGCCGTATAATCGTACAGCGTTCAAAATTTGATATTCTGGAAACAGAAACTTCAAGAACTCCAGGACGTTCATTATTATGTCTCCTTATGTAATTAAATAATCTTATCTTTACATTATATAGCATAAATTAGCATTGATGAACTGCAGTGATAGAAAACAAGCTAAAAAAGCAGAAAAAAGCGAAGCTGTAATCGGGGTTAATATGGAGATGAAGAGGTCTTGCAAGGAATTTAGCAGGAATTAAGAAGCGAGCGAGTGAGTGTATACGAATGTAAGGAACAATTGTAGTCGAGGGGAATAAAAGAAGGAGTGGAGCTGTGGAAAGAAGTAGCAAAGAACAGAGCAGCAGTTTCGCCAATTCGACAGGAGCAAGCGGGACTATTGTGCAGGGTCCAGCGCTTCCTGTGTAATGCGTTTAATGTCTACAGGGCAAGCTTCACTTTCGCTGATCAGGTCCGGCAAAATATGAGCCAGAAAATAATCGACACAATGCAGCTTGATCCGGCTAATTTTCCGTAATGCCTCGCGGTACATCGTCACAAACTCTTTTTCGGTATTTCCGCGCTTCAATTCGGTAAAAGCCTCATATACTTGATCCAGCTTATCTGCAACCTCAAGAATTAAACCTTCCACCGTTTGATCCTTGCCCTCGCGCAGCTGGCGGCGAAAGATGTCCTGCAGCTCGACTGGAATATGCTCATCGATAAAATGGGCAATCATGCCTTCCTCTACCTGCTGCAGCATGCCTCTCAGCTCAAGTGAGTAGTGCTTGACCGGTGTTTTAATATCTCCAATGAAAATTTCGCCATAATCATGGCTGCTCGTAATTTCGTATAGCTTTTTCCAATCAATGCTCACGCCGTTGCTTTCTTCAATATCGGCTAATGTTTTGGCGTACTGTACGACCTTCCACGAATGAGCGGCTACACTATGCTCCTCGAATTTGAATTTTCCTGGACAACGAATAATGCGCTCCAGATCGTTCAACGATTGAAAGTAGATATGAATTCCCATAGTTGTTTTCCTTTCTTTTTTGTAG
This sequence comes from Paenibacillus montaniterrae, assembly GCF_018403185.1. Taxonomy (GTDB): domain Bacteria; phylum Bacillota; class Bacilli; order Paenibacillales; family Paenibacillaceae; genus Pristimantibacillus; species Pristimantibacillus montaniterrae. The sequence continues at coordinate 99,888 of NZ_BOSE01000006.1, read as the reverse complement.
GTAGATGAGAATGACTTCATTATAACGAGCGTTTGTTAATGGATGATTAACTTTTCACATCGAAATATGCACAAAATATTTAGCAATAGTTTACAAATGTGATAATATAGCAAAGGGGTTAATGCTTTGCAAAGTAGATGCAAGCTAACAGGATAGCTTGAAAAAGAGAGAGATTGTAAAGGAAATGGAGAGTAGGGTATGAGAATTCGGTTTAGGCTGGAGTGGCTGTACTGCGTCGCTGCGCTAGCTATTTTTGTTGTGCTGTTGTTTGCAGGCAGCTTTATCGGAGTTGCAGATAATGGGGACTTTTTACGGATTATGGGCTCGATTGGCCTAAATTATTACAATGAACTGGAAAGCTATGAGGAGCGCTTTTTCTCTTATGCTCATGCTGAATTTGCGTATGATTCATTTTTTAGAGGTTTTTATCTGACCTCGCAATTGTTGATCGTGCTGCTCGCGCGTACGATTGCCCTTATTTTTAACTCGAGCTTTTTTGATATCCGCTTTCTTGGTGCGCTATATGCGCTGCTGCTAATGGTTGCAAGCTGCTTGTTAATCGCCGCCTTTAAAAAGAAAGGGATTGTGGTTGCGATCGCGTTAACCGCAGTGCTGCTCATTATGTTTCACGATGTGGGCTATTTGGCATATTTCAACTCGCTGTTTGGCGAGCCAGTATCGCTTATTTTTATGCTGCTGACCTTAGCGCTGGGGATAACGGTATTAGCAAAAAAGGAGCCGAGCAAAAAGCTGTTCGTGCTGTTCGTTATTTCCGGCTTGTTTTTAATTTGCGCCAAAACGCAAAACGCGCCAATTGGCTTGTTTTTTGCACTGCTATGCGTGCGTTTTGCCATGCTGCACAAGCAGGATCGCTCGTGGAAACGACTGGCGATTGCTTGCAGTGTTGCGCTTGTTGTCATATCGGCGGCGATGTATATTTTTGCTCCGAAGGACTTTAAGCAAATCAATTTGTATCAAACGGTGTTTTTTGGCATATTAAATGGTTCCACTACAGTGGAAGAAGATCTGGAGGAGCTGGGACTGCCCGCTCATTTATCTGTGCTGGCCGGCACCAATTATTTTCAAGCGGATACGGCAATCAAGCAGGATGATCCGAGCTTGCAGGAAGACTTCTACAATCGCATTTCGCATATGGATGTTGCGCTGTTTTACTTGAAGGATCCCGGTCGCCTGATTGAGCGGATGTCGTATGCGGCAGAGCATAGCATGACGATACGCCCATACTATTTGGGAACCTATGAAATATCAGAAGGCAAGCCGCCAGGCGCGGTAACCTTCAAATACAGCTTATGGAGCGAGTTAAAACGGACGGTGCTGCCTAATCAGCTATGGTTTATCGTACTCGTTTACGTGCTGTACTACGGCGTGCTTATTGTGGAATGGCTTCGCAAAGCCGATCTGCGCACTCGCATTCAGCTTGAGCTGTTTATGGTCGTCGGCTTGATCGGCTGCTTCGGCTTCCTTATTCCGATCGTTGGCGACGGATTGGCCGATTTGGGCAAGCATTTGTTCTTGTTCAATGTCGCGTTCGATATGATGCTGGCAGCATCGATCGTATGGCTCGTGTACAAGCTGAGCCAGCTTGTACGGCGGTTTATAAAGTAATAGCCGGACTTAATAGCAAAGGAGATGTTCTGTTTGTCAGCTTTCACTGACTTACTGAGCATCTCCTTTGTTTGTATGATGCCTTTGAAAGGAAAGATTATGATATACTAATGGTAAAGCTTTGTCCAGCCTCATCACAATGATTACACAGTATGCCGCGCTGACACCTCGATTAGACGAATTTCAAATGGTTCAAGCGTAGCCTGAATCGTTAACGTGTTAGCTGCTTGAGCAAATTCCTTCTCGATTCTCGGAATTGAAATTTGCTTTAGGTATTCGATATCCTGCAAGGAAAGCTCGCTATCGTGACCGAGCAGCAACGAATGATCAAAAGCGCTGCCATAGCTGCGATTTACAAAGGAGTGCCTAATTTCAAAGCTGCCAGCGAGCGGCATTAGCTCCAAAATAAATTCACGCTTCGCTTTGCCTGGAAAGTGCGAATATCGTTCCTGATGTGAAATGCTTATCGAAATTCCGTTGGCATAGATATCATCATAGTGATAATAATTGTACAGCAAAATCTGGATTTGCTGCTCCTTCCGTGTAATAAAGTATCCGTCCCCTTTCGCAATCAGTTCATCACCAAGTCTGTTTAAAAAGCAAAAGGCATGGTATGCAGGCTTTTTAATATTGTTAACCGTAAACAAACCTAGCCCGCCATGAAATTGTTGAGGAGGCAGACGATTTTCCTCATGCAAATCAGTAAGCAGCCAATACCCAAACGAGTTGAGCCGATCATAGTTTTCTAAAATATTTTTTATGACGTAGGCGGACTTGAAGCAGGTGTCGTTCATCAGGTCCTTATGAGAAACGGTGGAGTTCCACTCCGTCATATAAACGGGCAAATTATCCAGCTTGATCGCACGTAGGCGAAGCTGCAGCCGATCAATAAATTGCTGGAATGAGTTGGTGACAGGACTAAGATTTAATTGTTTATCGATCCCGATATAATTATTGGTTGATTTTAAATCGATATCGTAATAGTGAACGGTTATAAAATCCGGCAAGCACTGCTGATCTTTGCAAAAATTCAGAAATGAAAACAACCAGTCCTCGCTCTTGTTATAGGTTGAAAATGCGGCAGGTCCGCCAAATTGCAGTGATGGATCGATGCGTTTTACAGTATTGTATGTGTTTTGGTAGAGCGTAAAGAAGGTTTCATCTTCCTTAAAGCCAAACAGCAAATTCGATGAGCTTGGTTCGTTCCATACGCAAAATAACCAGCTGCGCACCTCAGCAATACCGTAGCGTTTAATGAGATGCAAGGTGAGAGCGTGCACAAGTCCATTCCATTTATTTAAATCCTTTGGCGGACTCGTATTAATATTGACATAGAACACGGTTTTGGATAGATCACTGGCCAGCTTGGCAGGCATAAAGGAAAATTGCACGAGCGGCTTTAAGCCTATTGAAAGCAAAAAGTCAAATGCTTTGTCAATCAGTTGAAAGTTATATAGTGCTTTTCCTTCTGCATCCTCGCTGTAAACCATAAGATCATCATCAAGCAAGCTGTGCATTTTAATATATTTAAATCCAATTTCTCGTTGCGCAGTACGCAATGCTTCTTGAACATCAGCATACAGCACTTCCTTAACTCGACTTACCCCGATGAAGGTTTTGAAGTAATGCTTCAACGTTTTGCCTGGCTTATTCAAAGTAATTTGATGTGCAGAAGAGGTGCGCTGCAATATTTTTGCAGGTGGAGCGACTTGCTGCTCAATCAGATTGCTTTCAATGAACCGTGAAATTTCCTCATGATAGGAATGAGGCTCGTCCTGATAATAATTTACCGATTTTTCTTTTGTAGTCTCAACACTTCCTAACATTTCTTCCGCATGCTTTTTGCGCCATATGCTGGGTAGCTCGCCATATTTTTCGCTAAATGCAACTACAAAAGAGCGCGGGTTTGGAAAGCCGTTTTTTGCGGCAATTTGGTCGATTGTTAAAGACTCGTTTAATAAATCATTCACCGCATAATACAGCCTTAAATCCTTCAAATAATCACTAAACGACAAGCCTAATTTGTTTTTGAAATATTTGGATAAATAAGGAACCGACAAAAATTGCTGCTTCGCCACCTGCTGCAGCGAGATCGGTTCGTTGTAGTGACTGTTGACGTATTCCAGGATGCGTTGAAGGCGATCTAGTCCTTCCTTTGGCTGCCTCAACGTTTTTTGCTCATCACTGCTGAAGTTGGTGCATAGCTCATAGATCAGCTCATAAATTAAGGCTGCATTTTTCAAGTCGATAAATTCGGAACCGTTAATGTTATATTGCAATATTTGAGCAACGATGCGCTTAATATTTGTGAATAATTCAGGCTGATCAGCCTTCACTGTATTGCAATCGAAGTACATTTTCTTTACATCAGCGACGACTTCTTTAAGCAGCTCCAGCTTGATTTGCAAGGCTACCATGGTAGCATCCGCGGAATGAAGCTCATGCACCTCGTTCGAATTGATTAGTATTAAATCACCAGCTCCGAGTCGATAAGATAAACTGTTTACCGTAATATCGACATCTCCTTTCATAACTACAATCAGCTCTAAGGACTGATGCCAATGCCTGCTCACATTGCCAATCCGGTGCAGAAAGAATTTGATCGGAAGCTTTTTCGGAAACGAAATGATTTCATGGCGAAATTCCAAAGCGTATGCACCCCCTAACCATTAATAAATTAATCCATTTGTTGGACAGAGTATACTAAATGTTTATCTTATAAACAATACTCTTAACTAAAATAAATAGCTTACGATAGAAAGATTAAAAATTTACTCTATAAAGGATAAATGTTAACGTCATTTTTTAATCTTTGCAGAGCTATTACTTTTCTTTTACATAGCTTGCAGCAGTTGTCGCTTTTCGCCTATTTTTTTGGTTAATATTTTGCCCTTATGAAGATAAAAGATGCAGTTATAGTCGTTCTTCGATAATGGTACACTGAGGCTGCGGGAAGAAAACGATATCAAATTAAAGGAAGGTTTTTATGGACAAACCCGTATTTTTAGAAACAAAAAACATCATAAAAAAATTCAATGAGGTTACGGCTGTTAACGACGTAAGCATCAATATCTATCGTGGGGAAATTCGTGGTCTAATCGGTGAGAACGGTTCCGGGAAATCTACGATTTCAGCTATTATTAGTGGATTGCTTCCGAAAACAGCAGGTGAATTGATGCTTCAGGGAGCTTCTTACAATCCTAAAAGTCCGCTTGATGCAAGAGACAACAAAATATCGATGATTGTGCAGGAGGCGGGCACGATAGGGCAGCTTTCAATTGCAGAAAATATATTTTTGGGGGATGAAGTTCGCTTTTACAAGAATGGTGTTATTGATCGAAAGCGCATGCAGCAGGAAGCAGAAAAGGCGCTGGCGCTTATCGATTATGGAGATATGGATGTTTCATTGCCAGTATACAAACTGAACTTTGAACAGAGAAAGCTGATTGAAATTGCCAGAGCATTGTACTATGAGCCGGAGCTGTTCATTGTCGATGAGACAACAACAGCTTTGTCTCATGATGGCAGACAATTAATTCATCAGCTTATGCGCAAGCTGCGCGATCAGAACAAGGCTGTACTGTTTATTTCTCATGATCTTCCAGAGCTGATGGAAATATGCGATGCATTGACGGTTATGCGGGATGGAAATCTTATTACAACAATTGATCGTGCTGAATTTGATGAACATTATATTAAGCAATCTATGGTCGGCAGAGTCATTGAAGGCAATTACTACAGAAGCGACTTTGACGGTTCGCATGGCGAACAGGTTATGATGCGGGTTAACGGTGTTCATACCTCACTGCTTCAAAATATTAATCTTGAGCTCCATCAAGGTGAAATACTAGGAATTGGTGGATTGTCTGGCAGCGGAATGCATGAAATCGGAAAAGTTATGTTCGGCGAGCTAAAGCCAGATCAAGGTGAAGTGATCGTGTACGGTGAACGCCCTCCTTCCCGCAAGCAGGCTGAAGCTGCCAAGCATGAAAATGATCAGCAGCAGCTATATCCGCAGCTTGTCAAAAACGTACAAACTGCGATTGCCAATCAGATCGGCTATGTCTCGAAAAATCGCGACCAGGAAACACTCATTATGGAAGCGTCAATTAAAGAGAATTTGGTTTTATCTGCTTTGGACAAGCTGGCTAAATTTGGTCTGATTTTACCGGCTCAGGAAAAAAGCTTTGCCGCCAAGCAAATGCAAAATCTTAACGTGAAGGCAAGTGGCATGAATCAACCAGTTGGCGAGCTTTCAGGCGGAAACAAACAAAAGGTTTCCTTTGGCAAGTGGATCGGCAACAATTCAAAGATTTTAATTTTGGATAGCCCGACTCGTGGTGTTGATGTGGGCGTCAAGACGACGATGTATCAATTGTTGTACGCGCTGAAGCAACAAGGTTATGCGATTTTAATTATTTCCGAGGAACTGCCGGAGTTAATTGGAATGAGTGATCGAATTCTGATTATGAAGGATGGAAAAATAACGAACCAATTTATACGAGATGAACATCTGAGTGAATCGATGCTAATCGATTACATGATTTAAGGGAGGTGATGATTGAATGAGCGAACTTTCAATCCCGCTTTTTATTAAAAAGAATCAAAACACGCTAATCCAATATGCGGGGCTGCTGCTCGTGTTGATAGCGTTTACCGTTATGACAGACGGAGCATTGTTGTCTGATTTCAATATTCGCACAATCTTAAAACAATTGGTTGTATTGTTTACGATATCCGTTGGCATGGTTTTTGTATTTTCGCATGGCGGGATGGATATATCGGCCGGAGCTGTTATTGCGCTAAGCTCTATGGTGGCTATTTATACGATAAATGCTGGGGCGCCTTTGGCAGTTGGGGTTCTTGCTGCAATAGCAGTATCTGTAGCTTGTTATATGGTAAATGTAATCATAAGTAACTTATTTGGTTTAATGGCGGTTATTTCATCACTTGCTATCATGTTTGTAGCAAGAGGGCTGGTTACCTATCAAGTATCAACATCAAGCGCCAAAATTGCCTTGACAGATACAGGCGTGCTAAGAGAAATAGGACGAAGCATGCCAATCATTATTACCATTATTGTGCTGGTTGGCGTTGTTGGATATGTAATCTTTCATTTTACTAAAATCGGAAAACACAGCAAAGCAATCGGCGACAATCCGCTTGCAGCTTCGCAAAGCGGAGTGCGTGTAAAATATACGAAGCTCATTTCGTATGCAATAGCTGGTGTTCTAGTAGGCTGTGCCTCGATTCTTTCGCTGTCGAGATCAGCAGTCGTTAGTGAAAATACAGGAATGGGCATGGAAATGGATGTTATTGTTGCGCTTGTTCTGGGTGGAATGGCACTGAACGGAGGAAGCCGTTCAAAAATGAGTTCTGCTTTTGTCGGCAGCATTACCTATGTAGTGCTGAATAATGGCCTTGTAATGGTAGGCGTTGCGCCAGAAGTTGTATCTCTAATCAGAGGCATTATTTTTTTGCTTGTAGTGTTTTTGTTGCTGAGAAGACCTAGGGGAGAAGTTATGCCTAGGTAGCCTAGGGATAGCGTTATAAAAAATAATAAAGGGGTAATTGTCATGAAACAAAAGAAATGGATGTTCAATCTATTGGCGTTTATTTTACTTGCAGGTGTCGTTTTGGCAGGATGCAGCGGCGAGAAAGATAGTGGTTCAAGCAGTGAGCAGAAAGATTTTACAATTGGCGTTATGTTATATAACTATACGGACATTCAGGGACAGCAAATTAAAGAATATAGTGCTTATCTCGAACAACATTTTAACGTGAAGTTTAACTTTGCTACCGTAGGGTCCAGCGAGGAGGACCATATCAGCGGTCTTGAAAACTTGCTTGCTTCTGGTGTAGACGCCGTCATTAGCGGCTATGACACAGCGCTTGAGCAAAGTGTAAGCCTTGCTGAGGAAGCAGGCGTGTACTATTCGGTTACACTTGGAGAAGTAGATGAAGCCATCACAAGTGATTATTTCGTAGGGGGCATTAAGCAATTTGGAGAAGATCCGCAGCAATTAGGAGCGAAATATGCCAAGCAAGCGTATGCTGCCGGTGTTAAGCATATCGGGATTACGTCGTTTCCAGAGTTCGCATTTGTAGATGCTCCTGCGATCATTAAAGGCTTTACGGATGAAATAAAAAATCTTGACACGGCGGGAGAGATTACCGTGTATCCAACGGAATATCACTCATTTGCTCCGGAAAATGCAGTAGATGCTGTAACTAAAATTATATCCAATTATCCTGAGGTAGATGCGATTTTCGGTTTAGGGTCTGGCATGGATTTTGTTTATCCGGCAATTCTTAACAGCACGAAGCCAGACATTCGACTGTTGGCGCTTGGTTATAACGATTCAGTAACAGCAGGCATGGAAAATGGCAGCATTATTATGGCAGGAACGAACAATTACGGCGAGCTTGTCGCCAATTCCTTTGCGCAATTGTATGATCGCCTAAACGGAAAGGCTTACTCGGATTGGCAGCAAAATGGCTATGTCAACTACGTAACGTTCACTACAGTTGAAGAAATCGAGGACTTTAAAAACTACGTTATTCCAAAGGATAAGTCAAACGGTGCTGTTACGGCAGAGGAGTTAAAGCAAACGATGCTAAGCTTCAACGATCGTGCAACCTGGGAATCGTTGCAAAAATTAACGAATCGGACGCTTGCTGAAATTAAAGCGGAAAGAAATTAAATTATGCTTGCTATTTCAAAAAAATTAGGCAAGCCGTAACGGAGTGAAACTATGACAGGCTTGATTCTAAAACGGGTAGTTAATCTTTTAAAAACGTTTGTGTTTCCGCTTGCCGTCTATCTCATTATTTTGCTTATAACCATTTTAATGGACAAGAGCGGCTATATGTCTTCCGGGGCTTTTGATCGAATCGTGAGAGGCAGCGTATTAACAACGATAATAGCATATGCGATTGCGTTGCCTCTTTCCGGAGGCAGATGGGATTTTGCGCCTGGAATTATTATTATACTGGCTGGTATTACTGGCAGCAATCTGGCCATTGCATTAGGCTTGGGGCCGGTGATGCTGCTTGTGCTTACAATTGTGATTGCAATTATACTCAGTGTGCTTGAAGGTATTCTTTATTTGACGATGCGGGTGCCGACTATAATTGTCTCGCTTGGTGTCGTCATGATATATGAGGCGATTTCCGGTGTTATATTTGGCGGTTCAGGAACACAGTTGTATATGCATGCTAATTTGACTGTATTCTCCCGTTCTCCTTGGATTTATATTGTGCTTTTGCTTGTAATGGTGCTGTTTTATTATTTGCTGAGCCATACCAAGTTCGGTTACGATACGAGGGCGCTTGCCGCTAGCCCGCGCCTGGCTGTCAATGCGGGCGTCAAGGAAAAGAAAAATATAGTAATCACTTATATAGTGGTTGGAGCGCTGCTCGGCGTCGCGGCGGTATTGAATGCTTCAACGGTGCTTGTTACACCGGCTAGCAATTTGAGCTCAACCTCATTGATGTTCTCTTCTATGGGCCCAGTTCTGGTTGGCCTCTATTTAGCACAATTTACAAATTTATCGTTAGGGATTTTTGCAGGTGCGCTGGGCATGAATGCATTATCCTACGGCATGGTTGTGCTAGGCATTGACAGCTCGCTGCAAACCGTCATTGTTGGCGTGTTTATCGTTGCTTTCATGGCATATACCACGAATAAGGAGCAATTGCGCGCTCTGTTCAGCCGCAAGCGGTTGGCGCCCAAGACCAGGCTGTAGAAGAGTTAGTTGAGAGGAGAATGATAAAGCATGGACATTAATATGTTACGGAATAAACCGTTTTATTTGGATGATGAACAATTGCGCTGGGTTCAAGCGACCTTTGAGCAAATGACAACGAACGAGAAAATCGGGCAATTGTTTTTTATGGTTGGTTATAAGCAAGACGAGCCTTTTTTAAGAAGGCTGACCGAGGAGCTAGGAGTAGGCGGACTTATGTGCCGTTCCATGGAGAAAGAAAGTGTGTTGGCTACAGTGTCTACGTTGCAGCGCTACACCAAAATTCCGCTTCTGATTGCAGCTAATCTGGAGGCGGGAGGCCAAGGCATAACGTCGGATGGCACGAAAATTGGCTCCAATCTGGCGATTGCGGCTACTGATGAAACTGAGCTGGCGTATCGGCTGGGAGAGGTGTGCGCAATGGAAGGTAAAAGTGTCGGCGCCAACTATGCATTTGCCCCGGTCGTTGATGTTGATTATAATTTCCGCAATCCAATTACGAACACGCGAACGTTCGGCAGCGATCCGGAGCGAGTGAAGCGTATGGGAGCAGCCTATATGCAGGCGGTGCAAGAGCGGGGAATGGCAGTATCCATCAAGCATTTTCCCGGGGATGGCGTAGACGAGCGGGATCAGCATCTTGTGACATCAGTAAACACGATGTCGCCTGAAGAGTGGGACGAAAGCTTCGGAGACATATACCGCCATCTTATTAATGAAGGTGCCAAAACCGTAATGGTAGGTCATATTTCGTTGCCGGAATATTCAAAAAAGCTGAATCCGGCATTGCAGGATGAGCAGATTTTGCCTGCATCTCTTGCGCCAGAGCTTCTTAACGGGTTGTTGCGGGAGCAATTGGGCTTTAACGGGTTAATTATTACGGATGCAACGACGATGGCGGGAATGAATATTCCAATGCCGAGAAATGAACTTGTGCCCAAAGCGATTGAGCATGGCTGTGATATGTTTTTGTTTACGAAAAACCTTGATGAAGATATTTTGTTTATGAAGCAAGGGCTGGAAACCGGGATGCTTTCCGCTCAACGGTTGGATGAAGCAGTTTTGCGCATCCTTGGCTTAAAGGCCTCGCTTGCTTTGCATAAAATCAACAATATTCCGTCACTGGATCATGCAAACGCCGTGCTGAAAAGTGAAGCTCATTTGACCATTGCCAGACAGGTTGCTGACCGCTCGATTACGTTGGTTAAGGAAGAAGCGGGCGTGCTTCCCCTTACTAGCGAGCGGTACAAGCATATTCTGCTTTATGATATTGAGAGTGAGGCTAATGCTCTTGGCTATCATAAATCAAAAGGGCTTGCAGCCTCCTTTACTCCTTTGCTGGAACGTGAAGGCTTTAGCGTCACCAGATTCGAGCCAAGCGGAGTTTACGAAGGACACCAGGGCTCATTTGACGATATGAAGGAGCGTTATGATCTCATCATCTATTTATGCAATCTGGCAACAAAATCGAATCAGACTACAGTAAGAATTGAATGGATCAATCCGATGGGAATTAACGTGCCCATTTATATGCAGTCCATTCCAACTATTTTTATTTCAACTGAAAATCCTTACCATTTGCTAGATGTGCCTAGAGTTAAAACTTATATTAACACGTACGGCACGAATGATTATACTTTGCCTTTACTCGTACAAAAGCTGATGGGGAAATCAAAATTTGTTGGGAAAAGCCCAGTTGATCCATTCTGCGGCAAATGGGATACGCGATTATAGAAAGGCGGATAAACCGTGATCCATAAAACGATAAAGTTATTTGAGCATGCTTCGGCGACTTTGACAACCTATATTCAGCAGGATGGAGAGTTTGATCGCAAGCACTTGATTCGCCCGGCTGTGCTGATTTGTCCAGGCGGAGGCTATGCGCTTATTTCACAAAATGAAGCGGAGCCTGTCGCGTTGGCTTATGCCAGAATGGGGTATCATGCATTTGTGCTTAGTTATTCCGTTAAAATTGAAAATCCTTTTCCTACAGCATTGCGTGAGCTTGCCAAGTCAATGGCGATTATTCGTGAACATGCGGAGGAATGGCTGGTTGATCAAGACGATATTACAGTAATCGGTTTTTCAGCCGGAGGAAATCTTGCCTTAAGCTTGGGGCTGTATTATAAAAAGGATCTCATTACGAGTGAAATAGGGCTCACTTCTGAGCAAATTAAGCCGAATCAGCTTATTCTTGGTTATCCAGCAGTTACATTGGAGTCCCGTGAGCAGGAAACTCCAGCCTTTGTCATTGAGCTGATGGAAAAGGGGCTAATGCCGGATTTCCGCGGACCGAATATTCGCGAAATTTTAATGGGCAAGCAAAATTTGACGGATGATGAGAAAAAATCACTCAATTTGCTGCAATATGTTAACGCTGATGTGCCGCGCACCTTTATATGGGGAACATACGAGGATAGCGTAATTCTGCCAACCGATCTGCTCGGCTTGGCCGGGAAATTGGTTGAGTATAATGTGCCATGCGAGCTTCATATGTTCGAAAAGGGCCCTCACGGTATGTCGCTTGGCGATGCAACCGTGAAGTCTGAGGAACAGGTCAAGTCCTTAAGCCTCGGTTCATGGGTTGACCTAAGTGCCAAATGGTTAGAGCAGGGAAGGAAGCAGTAAATGGACAGAAAGCCGCAATTGTTTATTTTTGATCTTGATGGAGTTATAACCGATACTGCTGAGTTTCATTATTTAGCTTGGCGAAAGATCGGAGAAGAGCTGGGCATTGTTGTAGATCGTGCGTTAAATGAGCGCTTAAAGGGTGTAAGCCGCATGGAATCCTTGAACCGCGTTCTTGCTGCTGCTTCACAAGCAAAAGAAATGACAGAACATGAAAAAGAGCAGTGGGCTAGCAAAAAAAATGCCATCTACCAGCAATTGATCGATACAATAAAGCCAAGTGATGTGCTGCCTGGCATTTCTGAGCTAATCCGCGAACTGAAGGAAAGACAATTTAAATTGGCTTTAGGCTCGGCAAGTCGCAATGCAACATTTGTGCTGGATAAGCTTGGCTTGCAGGATGCCTTTGATTATGTCGTCGATGCCAGCAAAATCCGCTTTGGCAAGCCTCATCCTGAAACGTTTACCAATGCCGCAGATTATTTTTCTATTCCTTATCATGCTTGTATTGGTGTAGAAGACTCAGAGGCAGGCATCGAGGCCATCAATAGCGCCGGCATGTTTTCCGTTGGTGTTGGCTGCTTGGATGCATTGCATCAAGCAAACTATATCGTTAGCGACACCTCACAGCTTAAGCTTGATCGTATTGTTGAGGCTTATCGTCTAGCAGCTTGGAATTAATAGAAAAGCGCAGCATCAAAGTAATGTCTTTGACGCTGCGCTTTTGTCATGCACACTGCTATTCGCTTTCTGCTTGAAAATCTTCGTTCCGCTTCACCTTTTCTTGCACCTGCAGCGAGTTTCGTTCCCAGAATACGCCTTCCGCGTAGCCTTGAATGGTTATATCCTCCTCGGCCAGCTTCAATCGCTTTTCCGCCAGGCAGGCGAAGGTTTCATCCAGCTCGATGCCGACATAGTGCCGCTTCAGCTTTTTGGCGACGACGGAGGTTGTGCCTGAGCCGAGAAATGGATCAAATACGACATCCTGCTCATTGGAGCTTGCCAATATAATTTTGGCGAGCAGCTTCTCGGGCTTTTGTGTCGGATGGTCGGTATTTTCAGGCATCGACCAGAACGGCACTGTCAAATCTGTCCACAAATTCGACGGATGGGTCAAACGGAACTTGTCTCCCGCCTGTTCGTCCCAATCCTTGGGCTTGCCCTGCTCGTTGCGATAAGGCGCGATCACCTTGCGTTTCATCTTGACCTGATCGACGTTAAAGGTGTAGCTGGTTGAACAGGTGCAGAACCAAATATCCTCAGATGCATTTTTCCAATTGGTAAGCGAGCCTCTGCCTTTTTCACGCTCCCATGTAATGCGATTAATGATGTTTAAATATTTTGAGGCAACCTCAAAAATCGAGTGACTAGAGCGCCAGTCACCGCATATGTATACAGAAGCGTGGGGCTTTAAGATGCGAATCAGCTGTGAAAACCATGAATCCAGCCATTCGGTATAAGCGTCACTGGACATTTTATTAAACGTTTTGCCGTTAAAGCTTTTAGTCAAATTATAAGGAGGATCGATAAACATCAGATCAACAAATTGATCAGGTAGCTTGTCCATCGCCTCGAATAAATTTTGCTGAATCGTTTTATTTAAAATTTGCTCGGTAGTGGCTGGCTGTGACAGCGTTATAAGCTGTTGCTTGTATAATTGCCGCTCTTCTTCTGTCAGTATCATTGTGCGATTACGGGCAGCTCTATGTTTTTCTTGATTTTCGGTCAAAAATGATGCACCGCCTAACGAAATGTCATTACTCGATTAAGTATACTATGATTTCAGGAAGCTTTCACCATCTATAAGTTTTCAGAATTATTCAACAATTTAACCTGTTCACGATAAGCGCTTTCATGTAAAATGATAGTATAGCCACCTGCTATTAGCTGTACATTTGGAAAAAAGCTCAGACAAGGAGGAATGGAGATGTTTAACAAAATTCTTGTTGCGATCGACGGTTCCAAAATGAGCGATAAGGTGCTGCATGCTGCAGGGCAGCTTGCACAAGAGCATCAAGCAAAGCTGACACTTATTACGGTAGGCAAGGAGCTTGTCATTCCGCCTACAATGGTCATCACCGATTATGAAAAAATATTAGCCGAGATGAGCAATGCCGGCAAAGCGCTGCTGAAGGAGTCTCAGCAAAAGCTGAAAGGGTATGAGATTGAGACGGAGGCGCTATTTGTACAGGGAAGCAGTATATCACGGATGATTGTAAAGGTTGCGCAGGAGCAAAGCTATGATCTTATCGTAATCGGCAGTCGCGGCTTAGGCAATATTAAAGGCATGATGCTTGGCGGCGTCAGCCAGAAGGTTGCTCAGCTAAGCAATTGTCCGGTTCTAATCATAAAATAAATAAGTAGCTAGTACGCCAAGGTCTTTTTGGGAGATTCGCAAACGCGATCCACTCAAAAAGGCCTTTTTTGCTGCCTGCATGTCTGGATGCAATAGTGAGCTGGAAGGGAACAGTAAGCTGAAAAGGAAAAGTGAGCTAAAAACAAGGTTCGCGTTATATTTACGTTATATAAATTAACATTAAACTAAAATAAAATAATACTTATGTGTAGAAAAATACAATAAAAAACAAAGAAAGCGGATTATATATGCTATAAATCGTGCAGTAATACAAACTTATTTATAGTAAGGTTATATAAATTGACATGATTATATCGCGGTGATACGATTTGATTACCAGCTTAATTGATTAATTAAATATTTTTAACTAAATACTTAAAGGTGAGTGTGGTGATCCAACGTGACGTACATCAAGATCCAGCAAGTAAGCAAATTTTACAAGCGAAGAGGGCAGGTTACAGAAGCGCTGCGTGACATTAATCTCGAATTTGAGCAAGGCACATTTGTAAGTTTGATCGGTCCGAGCGGCTGCGGAAAATCGACTCTGTTGCGAATAGTTGGCGGATTAACGGACATTGATCAAGGTGAGGTTGCAATTGGCGGGCTATCGCCGCTAGGAGCTCAAAAGCAAAAGCAGTTCGGCTTTGTGCCACAGTCACCAGCCTTGTTTCCATGGCGAACGGTGCTGCAAAATATGAATGTTCCGTTTGAAGTGAATACGAAGGGGACAGGAATGAAGCTGGAGCAACGCGAGGACCCTGTTGAGCTGCTGCAGTCAGTTGGCTTGGGCGACTTTGTTCATTCCTATGCCAAGGAGCTGTCGGGCGGGATGCAGCAGCGGGTAGGGATTGCCAGAGCATTTGGATCAGGCGCGCCGATTTTGCTAATGGATGAGCCGTTTTCAGCTTTGGATGAAATTACGCGAGAGATGATTAGCTACCAGCTGCTGGACATATGGCAAAGCCATCAGAAAACGGTGCTTTTCGTCACACATAGCCTGCGAGAAGCAGTGCTGCTGTCCGACAAGGTTGTGGTCATGTCGGCAAGGCCAGGGCAGGTGAGCAAGGTAATAGATATTGATCTGCCGCGTCCCCGTCACGCGGACATCGAGGACAATGAACAATTCCATCATTATATATCGGAAATTCGCGGGTATTTGCGCGAGAAGTGGAAGTAAATTAGCGCCATACAAAGAAAGGATGTGGAGTCAATGCGAAGTGCAGCAGAAGAAGCGACGATGATCGTCAGGCAAGAGGTGAGACAGAAGCAAAGGGAAGACAAGCTGCTGGTTAAGCTAAAGCTTAAGTTTTCCGAATCGATCTATTTACCGCCAGCAGCAGCATTTATCGCTTTATTTCTATTATGGGAGGCTGCGGTAAGACTGCTGAACGTAAATCCGGTAACATTGCCTGCGCCTACGGCAGTGGTGCGGGAGCTGGTCGGCTCCATTGCCTTTTATTTGCCTCATGCATGGGTCACCTTATATGAAGCGCTGCTCGGATTTTTTCTCGGCATGGCAGTTGCGATTACAGCGGGTATCTTTATGGCGCATTCAAGGCTGCTGGAGCGCATGCTGCTGCCGATCGCGATACTGGCTAACGTAACGCCGATTATGGCAATCGCCCCGCTGTTTATACTATGGTTTGGCTTTGATGCTTTGCCGAAGGTGCTAATTGCAGCGATTATTACGTTCTTTCCGATGCTGATCAATTCGATTATGGGCTTTCGCTCGATCGACGAGAACCATCTGGAGTATATGAACAGCCTGCATGCGAGCAAGCGTGAAATATTTACGAAGCTGCGCCTGCCGAACAGTCTGCCGTATTTGTTCTCGGCTGCCAGAACCTGTGTCAGCTTAAGTGTAATGGGTGCAGTCGTTGGGGAGTGGAGCGGCTCGACCGAAGGCTTGGGCAACATCATTATGATGTCGAGCAACTATATGCAAACAGAGCGCATGTTTTCTGCAATTTTTATGCTGGCGATAATGGGAATTTGCTTAACGAATATCGTGCGTTTTATTGAGATTAAGCTGCTTTCCTGGCATGTATCGAGCAATAGAGGGATATAGCCCGCGAAATTGGCAGGCACACGAACACAATAGATAAATGGAGGTATGGGAGATGGAGAAAGCTAGAAGGTTGTATATGATGGTAGTAATAATGATCGTTTGCTGCGCAATGGTGCTGTCTGCTTGCGGCAATGGCAATAATGCTGCGCCTTCCGCCAGCAATACACCGACGCCAACCCCAGAAGCAAGCAACGGCTCATCATCGGGTAATGCAGGCAATGAAGCGTCTGGCGAGCCGACTCAAGACATCAATTGGGCAGAGCGCAAGGCTATGAACGAAGCTGCTGGCGAGATTACGTATATGACAGGCTATTATTACGCAGCCTCACCTCCGGATATTCAAGTTGTGATGGCTGATGAGCTTGGCTATTTCGAGGAATTGGGCTTGAAGGTGAAAATTATGCCTGGTCTTGACTCGGAGGGGATGAAATTTTTGGCTGCCGGGCAAGCGCAAATTGCCTCTGCTGGCACGCCGAGCCTTGTTATTCAGTCGGTTGCCAACGGTGCAGATATTAGCGGGATTGCCACCTTCGGCGGAGTAGGCACAAGTGCGCTGCTTGTTATGAGCGATTCCGGCATCGCTGAGCCAAAGGATCTGGTTGGCAAAACGATTGGCTATCATGGAGCTATGCCGGCCAATATTTTGGCGATGTTCGACCATAACGGAGTTGATCCGACCTCAGTGAAGGGGGTTTCGGTAGGCTATGATCCTACGGTGCTCAGCACAGGCAAGGTTGATGCGTTAACGGTTTACAAGTCAAATGAGCCTTATCAACTGGAGCAAATGGGAGAAAGCGTGTCGATTATTGATCCAGGACAATTTGGCGCAGAAACCTCGTTCGGCGTGCTTGCAGCGAACAACAAGTTTGCAGCGGAGCATCCGACGGCGGTGGAGGATTTCTTGCGGGCAGTGTCGAAGGCACATGAATATGCAGTTGCTAACCCTGACGAGTCGCTGCAGGTGTTGGCTGCTCGCTCTGACTCTGTCTATGATATTCCAGCGGAAACGAATCGCTGGGCAGTCGAGCGAGAGCTCGTAGAAAGCTCGCGTGCAGAGGGCCATGGCGTAGCATGGCAAACTGACGAGCAGTGGCAGCGCGAAATCGACATGCTGTTTGCGGCAAGCGTTATTGGCGAGCAGCTAGAGGTGAGCAAGGTAATGAACAATGCGTTTATTGACAGCATCTATGACGGCGAGCAGCTGATTTGGCTGGAGCAGTAAAAGCTGTAGGAGCATGATCAGATTGTGAGAATGGAAAAGGAGCGATCAAGATGACGAGTAAAGATTTTAGTAACAAGGATTTTGGCGTGTTTCTTCCTGTAGCGAACGGAGGCTGGATTATTTCGCAGACGACACCAAAGCTTGATGGCAGATACGAAATTAATCGCAAGGCAGCCAAAATTGCTGATGAATACGGCTTTGATTTTATTATGGCGATGGCCAAATGGAAGGGCTATGGCGGCAACACCAATCATTGGGGAACTTCTCTCGAATCCATGACGATGATGGCTGCTCTGGCAGAGGCAACTTCTCGCGTAAAAATTTATGCAACGGCACATACGCTGCTGTTCCATCCGGTCGTAGCGGCCAAAATGTTTGCGACTCTTGACGATATTAGCGGCGGGCGCGTGGGCATGAACGTTGTATCAGGCTCATATGCCGGTGAGTTTCGCCAAATGGGGACATGGCCTGAGGAGCTGAGCCATAGCGACCGCTATGATCTGGCTCAGGAATGGATGCAGCTCGTGAAGCGGCTATGGAAGGAAGATCGCGTTACTCATACAGGCAAATATTTTACACTGGAGGATTGCGAATCCAATCCTAAGCCGATTCAGGAAAAGCCGTTTATTATTTGCGCAGGACAATCGGATAAAGGGCTGGGTGTAACGATTGACGAAGGCGATGCCTGCTTTGTAGGCGGACGCGATTTGGCTGATTTGGCGGAGATTAATGCAAGAGCTAAACAATTGGCTGCCGAGCGGAACAAGACGATCAAAACGTATTCGATGTTTACGGTTGTGACTGGCAAGACGGATGCTGAAGCCGAGGAGCGGGTGAAGCATTATTATGAGGGCGCAGATCTTGAAGCGATTAAAGGCTTGCTGCGCAGCTACGGGCTGGACCCGGATGGACGTGAAAGCTCGATATCGGTTCGCGCCAAGCAAGCGTTTATGAATGAAACAATTGCGGGCAGTGTCGATACGATCACTGCGCGCATTAAGGAAATATTGGAGGTATCGCAAATTGACGGCATGATGCTGACCTTCCCGGATTATGTGGAGGATTTAACCGTGTTTGGCAGAGACATTTTGCCGTTGCTGCGCGGTACGACTGTATCATCTTAAATGGAATCTGCATTGAACCTGACCAGTGGGGACAAAGAGACGACAGGAGTGGAGGGTGGAGCGTATGGAGTGGGAGCTTAAGCAGCGGACCGCCTTGCTTATCGTAGATGTTCAGCAGGATTTTTGCAGCGCCGAGGGGCAGATGGGACAATACGGTGTCGATTTATCCGCGATTGATGCTGCTGTTGACCAGATGGAAAGGCTTATCAACAAGGCGCATGAGCATCATGTTCCCGTTGTGTTTATCTTCTTGAGCACGCAGCCAGCGACCGATTCGCGGGCGATGAAGCGTTGGTATGCACGGCAGGGAATGGATGGCGAGCAGGCGGTTGCGCTCTGTCGGCAAGACAGCTTTGGGGCAGAGCCATATCGACTCGTTCCAGCCGAACAGGATTATGTTGTGACCAAGCAGCGCTACAGCGCATTTGTCGGCACCAATCTGGAGCTGCTATTGCAGCAGCTGCAGGTGGAAACGCTAATTGTTGCGGGCGTAACGACGGAATGCTGTGTCGACTCTACCGTGCGAGACGGATTTATGAAGGATTATGAGGTTGTAGTAGTGGATGATGCTTGCGCTGCTTATGAGCAGGACGTTCATCAGGCAGCGCTTAAGATACTGGGGCTTAATTTTGCAACGATTATGCAGACAGATGAAGTGATCTCAAATTGGAATGGAGCGTGAGCGGGATGGGGCTTGCTGCTGTAAGGCTGGTGACAGAGGAAGAGCGAAGCGTGATGCAGCGTATTCGCGAGCATATCAATCCCGCCGAGCTGATTGATTTATTGCTGGAGCTTGGCAATATTCGCAGCATCGCAGGCTACGAGAAGGAAGCTGGCGAGTATGTGTATGCCTGGCTGAAGAAGGAAGGCTTTAAACCGCGCAAGGTCGGCATGGTTGAGGATCGCTTCAATGTTATTGGCACGCTGGGCGGGGCTGCTCCGGGCGAGGGGAAAAACCTGCTGCTGACAAGCCATCTGGACACAGAAGCGCCGCAGTACAATGAACGCGATGCCTGGCGCTACCGACCTGAAACGGTCGAGCGTTCCGAATGGCTGGAGGCGCGCTATAACAACGGCGTATTTTCAGGCCGTCCTGTAGAAAATGACCGCGGTCCGATGACCTGCACGCTGATCGCTGCCAAAGCGTTGAAATCGGCGGGGATCTCGCTAAAGGGACATCTGTATGTTACAGCTTGTCCGGGGGAGATTGGGCCGGAGCAGGTGGAGGAATTTCGCGGCAGCCAGTTTATGGGCAAGGAAGTTGGCGCGCATTATTTGCTGTCACATGGCGGAGTCGCGCCAGACTATGCGATTGCAGCAGAAGGAACAGACTTTGGCATGACGTGGCTGAGCTGCGGGCATGCGCTGTATCGGATAGATTTGTACGGCGAGGAGGTATTTACGCCAATGCTGGAGCATCCGCAGCAGCTGCGCGAGCATCCGAACCCATTGGTGCGAGTGGCGGTGCTGATTGAGCATTTGCAGCGCTGGGCAGCTCGCTACGAGCAGGAAAATCGCTATGAAGCAGCAGGCGGCTTATCGATTCCCAAGGTGCAGATTTCCGCGATTCGCGGCGGCGACCCGCATATTATGGGAGCCGGCAGCGAGGTGTGCTCGGTTTATGTTGAAGTCAATCTTACAGCGAAGCAGTCGATTGCTCCGATTCAGCGCCAATTGGAAGGGCTGCTGCATGAAGCGGGCATGGAGGGGCAGGTGCTGCCGCTTGTTTATCGCCAAGGCCATGAGGCTGACGAGCAGCAAATTGCTCCGCTGGTCGAGGCGGTTGGAGCAGGCATGCTGGCAGGAGAGCGAGGCGAGCTGCAGCTGGCGCATTACGCATACTCCAGCATGTGGCGCGATCATAATGTGTTCAATATGTATCGCATCCCGGCTGCGACGTTTGGCCCTGCACGCTTTCAACCAACGCTGGACGATATGGTCGATGCGGCTGCCATATACGCATTTACCGCATGGAAAATATGCAATAGCTAAATGACTAAATGAGAGATGATGACGATAATGCGATAGATAGGAGTGAGTTGAGATGATAGATTCAACAGTGTGGCGCGCTGCAATGGGGCAGTTTGCTACAGGTGTTACGGTCATTACGACCGTTGATGAAGCGGGCAGGCCGCTCGGCATGACAGCCAATGCCTTCACGTCGCTTTCTTTAGTGCCGCCGATGGTGCTCATCTGCGTCGACAACAACAGCTCGACACTGCCGCAGCTTGCAGCAAGCGGCAAATATTGCGTCAATATTTTGGCGGACGGTCAGGAGGCGGTTTCGCGCCAATTCGCTCAGCGCGGTGCTAGTGATAAATTTGCTGGCATCCCGTATTTTTCAGGCTTGCTTGGCTTGCCTGTCATTGAAGGCTGTCTGGCCAGCGTCGAATGCGAGCTGTCCGAGCAGCTTGCTGGCGGCGATCATATGATTTTGCTCGGTCATGGCAAGCACATTTATGAGACGGAAGCGGCAAGCGAGCCGCTGGTGTTCTATCGCGGCAAATACCGCAAGCTGGCGGAGCTGGAGGTAGCGACATCATGAAAATGACGATGATTGTAGGCAATCCGAAGCCTTTGTCAAAAACGTTCAGCTTCGCGGAAGCGGCGCTGGATGCGCTAAAGCAGCAGCTTGCTGAACAAGGCGAGCAGGAGATCGAGCTTGTCAAAATCGACCTGGCGAATTATGGAACCGCTTTGGTGCAATGGGATCAGGCAGTCATAGCAGATCTGATTGAACAGGTTGCGGCTTCAAGCTATCTTGTCATAGCCAGCCCAACCTATAAAGCGACCTATACGGGCTTGCTCAAGCTGTTTTTGGATATATTGCCGATGGGAGCGCTGCACAACAAGCTTGTGCTGCCGATGATGGTTGGCGCAAGCCCGCAGCATCAGCTTGCGGTTGAGCTGCATTTGAAGCCTGTGCTTGCCGAGCTTGGAGCAGCGACGATGAGCAAGGGCTTGTATTTGCTTGATACGCAGCTCGAAGGCTGTACAGAGCTGATCAACGAATGGATGGCAGGCAATAAAGCGTTAATTGCAGCCTTTCGTTAAGGCTGCTGGAACAAGCAGTGAGGGAGTGCCTGCAGCTCGTTGCTGCCTTGCGGGTGCAGGCTCATTTGTAGGGAAAGGTGGAGTGGTCGTGGTTGATACGACAGCAGTTGATGATGGGAAATTGAATGTGCAGGAGCGGATTTTGCATGCGGCTGAGGAGCTGTTTGCCAGCAGCAGCTATTCTGCAACGAGAATTAGCGACATAGCTGCCAAGGCGGGAGTGAACCAGGCGCTGGTCCACTACTATTTCAGCACGAAGGAGCGGCTGTATGAAGCGGTGCTGGAGCGGCTGTTCCAGCAGTGGGAATCATATTTGCAGAAGCAGAGCTGGGAGGATGTGCATCCTGAGCAAATGCTGCGGCAGTATATCGAGATGCATTTTGAAATCAAATGCAAAATACCGAATCTTTATAAAATCTTTCATAAGGAAAGCATTGATGGAGGGCAATTGTTCAATCAGTTTGCTTCCGCGCAATGGGTGCAGGATTATAAGGAAAAAAGCGAAATGTTCAAGCGCTGGAAGCAAGCCGGCATTATCGATCCGCATGCCAATGAGCAGGTCGTGCTGTTCTGTCTGTGGGGGATGATGAATCAGTTTTACTATCGCGAGCTTGAGGCGCTGCAAATGATTACAGGTCATGCGGGGACGAAGGAGCAGCTGCAGCAGGAAATCGTGGAGCAAATGGTAGCGCTTGCTCAGCACGGCATATTGACGCAGCTGCAGCCTCGTCAGGAGCAGCAGGGTGCGGAGCAGAAGCTTGTACAGCTGCTTGTTGCACCAAGCGAGCTGGAGGAGCTGGAGGACGAGCTTGCACTGATCGAGGAAACGGTCGCAGGCTGGAATGGCTGCAGGCTGCAGCTGATCTCCTCTCCGCAGGAGCTGCTGGCGGGCAATGAGCAGCAGCTCACGTTAATTGTGACATCAACGCATGTAGGCGAGCTGTCGCAGCAGCTTGTCACCTGGCTGCATGCGCTGGAGCAGACGAGCGCGCTAGTCGCTGACCGTTTTGTCGGGATATGGACGAAAAAAGGCAATGCTGCGGCAGAGCATGTGCAGCAGCAGCTTGAGGATACAATCAACCGCTTGGGAGGCTTTGCGGTAGCAAGACCAGCAGCACTTACGCTGCACGGTTATTTGCATCGCTGCGCCAAAATGTCAAAACTGTAAGTAACGAGAATGTAGGTGATGGGAGATGGAAGGGAACGCTTACGGGCTTTCAAGGCTGCAGTACAATGGCTTGTTTGCCGCTTTGCTGTGCAGTATTTTTTTAACGCAACTGGATCAGACGATCGTTTCTACCGCATTGCCAACCATTGCGACAGAGCTGAACGGTTTTTCCAGCATGTCGTGGGTGTTTACGATTTATATGCTGGCTACGACAGCAATGATGCCGCTAGCTGGCAAGCTCTCGGATCTATACGGCAGAAGGCTGTTTTTGCTGGCGGGTCTTGCTTTATTTGTTATCGGCTCCGTGCTGTGCGGCATGGCTCAGTCGATGGAGCAGCTTATTGTATTTCGCGGTCTGAAAGGGATCGGGGCAGGCTTCCTGATGCCGATCACATTTACCGTTGTGTTCTCGGTCATGCCAAAGGGCAATAACAAGTATCAGACGCTGTATATGAGTGTGTTTGCTTTATCCTCTGTCGTTGGGCCGACTATCGGGGCGCTCATTACGTCACTGCTGGACTGGCGGTATATCTTCTATATTAATTTGCCGCTGGGACTAATAGTATTTGCAGTATTGTTTGCGCTGCTGCCGCGAAAGAGTGATTCGAGTTCGAAGGCAGCAGGCTCGATCGGCTATCTCGCGCCGATTCTGCTAGTAACAGGCACCTTATCCACGCTGCTCGCGCTGAAGCTTGGTGGTGTGCAGTATGCTTGGGGCTCGCTGGAGATTATTGGCCTGCTTGTTGTGGGTGCGGCAGCCTTGCTCAGCTTTGTTGTACAGCAGCTTAAGGCGGGAGAGCCGGTAATTCCATTTCATCTGTTTCGAGATCGCGTCATAGCCAGCACATATATAACAACCTTTGTGCAGGGCATTATTATGTTTGCGGCTCTTGTCTATGTGCCGCTGTTTGTACAAGGCAGTCTTGGCGGAGATGTAGCTTATACAGGCGGAGCGTTGACGCCGCTAATGCTTTGTGTCATGTTTGGCGCAACGCTGTGCGGTATGCTTATCCAGCGCTATACATGGCGCTTCAGCATGGCTCTTTCGATGCTGCTTTGCATTGTTTCCTTGCTGATGCTGATCTATTTGCCGGAGCAGGTCTCATTTATATGGATTTGCTTTATTATGATGCTGCTCGGCTTGGGAATCGGCATGATGATGATGATTGGGCAGACGGCGGTAAGCATGAGCGTCGATGATTCGATTCGCGGCGCGGCAACCTCCTCGGTCAGCTTTTTCCGTTCAATAGGAGGGGTGCTCGGTACAGCAGTGCTGACCATGCTGGTGAACAATAAGCTGGGCCTGCTGATGGCTGCCAACGAAAGTGAGCTTCCGTCGCTTGCAGGAGAGCTTGGTGTAGTCACTGATCCGCTTGCGATGCTGGAAAGCAACGCCGATTTGCCGGCGAGTCAACTGCAGCTGCTGCAGGCTATGCTTGGAGACAGCGTGCAATATGGCTTCTGGTTTCTCGTCGCTGCTGCAGCAGCGGGGCTTCTCGCCTCCTTCTGGGCCGGTTCTGCTCGTCAGCAGTCGGATGCTGAGGTTGTACAAGCGAAAATCGATCAAGCCTCAGCGCATATGCTATAATGCCGTTCTTGAATGAGAGAAACTTCATATGCTATAATGCATGTAAAGAATGAGGAATAGCTTGAGGTATATGAACTTGCCGCATATGCGTATAATGTAAAAGGAGCCGTGCTGGTAACGCGACTCCCGGAGCAATAGCCGCTATAAAGGGCGGTTGGCTTAAAATTAGATAGGACTAACGGACAATAGACCGTTTCCCTGTGCGAGGGCGGTCTATTTGTCTTTAGAGGTGTGGAATGGCAAAGCAAAAATATTATGTAGTTTGGGTTGGCAGTCAGCCCGGTGTCTATACGAACTGGATTGAGTGTCAGCAGCAGGTTAATGGCTTTGAGGGAGCGAAATATAAATCCTTTGAATCGCTAGCAGCAGCCGAGCAGGCTTATGCGCAAGGCTGGCAAGCGCATTGGGGGAAAAGCGGCAATAGCAAAACGGCCGCAGTTAAAGCCAAGACAGCGCCAAATTCAGCAGGTAAAGCTGTGCAGAATTCAGGTACAGGCAGTAACGAACAGGACGAAATCGATTATTATACGATATCTGTTGATGTTGGCACAGCCGGCAATCCAGGACCGATCGAGTACAAAGGAGTAGATACCGCTACAGGCGAGGTATTATTTTCTGTGGGGCCGATTCCCAATGGCACAAACAACATAGGCGAGTATCTTGCGATCGTGCATGCGCTTGCCTACATAGCTAAAACAGGAGATAGCCGCAACATTTACAGCGATTCGCAAACCGCGATGAAATGGGTGAAGCAAAAAGCGCCCAATACGAATTTGCCGCGCAACGAATCGACTCGCGAGATATGGAGGCTGGTTGACCACGCGACACAGTGGCTGAACACGAACACCTATGCAACGAAAATTATGAAGTGGCAAACTGATCTGTGGGGGGAAATAAAAGCAGATTATGGACGAAAGTAAGTTATCAGTAGACTTGAAAAGTAGTAACGCCCTGCAATACAATCAGGGCGTTACGTGTATGAGATGGACAGAGAAATCATTGAAGGCCTCAGCGTTTAGACAAATGTTTTGTATATCGAAACATTACGTTAGCTTATTTATCGCGAACATATTTTTTATAGCCTATAAAACTCGCAATTACATGAGATATGCACAACGGGAGAATAATATGTTCTATGGTAAAGCCCTCAAAGAAAATCCAGGGCTTTACGCCAAAAATAACACCTGTGGAAGTTGCGAATGTTATGTTATATATCCAAAACATTTTAGTCTTCATGAATCACTCCCCCACAAATTTAATTTTTATGAACAGGTAAATACAAAAGTAGTCCCACAAATCAAACCACAGATGGTACCACAGACAGGACCACATCCCAATCCCCAGATACCGCAATGCTGAGCACATACTACAACTCCAACCATCCCGCAGACTCTTTCAGCAGATTTTGAAGATAACATTACTTCAGAATCACTGTTGGTATTTGATTGATACACATAGCTTAGATAGTTTTCGAAGTCACCAGATTCTAATAGGGGAGAGTAACCTATACTATGAATGTAAGATTTCGCATTTTTGTATTCTCCGTTCTCTTCCTTAAATTCAAAGAAAATCTGGCCTTGTAGATGAATTAGTTCGTTTTTACTTTCGTTAATGTAGGCAACAACTGCACCTATTTTATCATAATTATTTGAAGCTCCATAGTAAGAAATTTGTACTATATCATCATACTTCTCTTTAGTAATTGGATGTACATATTCATTCAGTTTGATTCCGATAATATCCTTGGTTTTTACAATAATTCCGTTTGTTTCAAACCACTGAGATACTTTTTTATAATCTTGGAAACTATTTAGATTCTCTAATGCTTTATTCGTTTGTTGATGGGTTAAGGATTCAAAAAATTCATTGTTTGAATTTAGATTTGAGAGTTCGTCTTCACTTACATTTTGTTGTGCACAAGAACAACCTAATTCTGGAGACACCTGCGAGGCAGAACCGACTGGGATTGAGAAGAAGGTGCAGAACAACAAAAACGCCACAAGAGGAATAAATATTTTGCGGACCATAAAAAATTACTCCCTTCGTTATGGTAGTTTGAAGTGAGAAAAGTAAGATTGCTCACTTTTTAAATATAATTTACTATCACTTCAAATTTTTGTCAATATATTTTAATTACTTCCTCTATATTGATTGTTTTGCTTGAGCCCTTCTGTACACTTCCCAGAAAATGTTCGTCATATGTAGTACAGCGAGGCCCTGAATCAAAGGGCGAACGGATAAAGGGGCTGTCCAGAAAGTCAGTGAAAACTGACTGCTGGCAGCCTCGTTTTTTTGTAAAAAACAAAAATATTCACAAAAAAACCGTCTTTTCCTGTAAAATGAAAGTTACTACACCACCATTTCAGAAAGGGACGGTTTTTATGCACGGTTTTTATGCGTAATCAATTGACTACTACTGAACATTATAACATGCAACTCACATTTCCTCTAGAACATATAGAAGTAAAAATGGAAGTGAAGCGAAAGCTCATACCTGCTTTCAAAGCTTATGACAATAAGCAGATGCACATGATCCTGGATCTAGAATCGCTTATCCCTTCCCACCATGTCGCTCGTATCATTGATGAAATGATTGAATCTATTCCTGATGAGCAATTATTAGCTCCTTATACAGGTGGAGGCCGTATCTCCTACCATCCTAATATGATGCTCAAAGTGATTCTTTATGGCTACTCTCAAAAAGTCTATTCCTGCCGTGGCGTCGAAAAACTAGTACAAGAAAACCTACCGGCGATGTGGCTAGCTGCGATGCAACAACCCGATTTTCGTACCTTGAATGACTTCCGCGGTGTGCGAATGAAAAGCTTTATGGACGAGCTCTTTGAAACGATGATTCAAAAGCTCATCAGTGACAACTTTATTACGATGGAGAACTATTTCTTGGATGACACAAAGATTGAAGCGAATGCGAACAAGTACTCTTTTGTATGGAAAAAATCTACGTTACGCTTTGAAGAGAAACTCAAAGAAAACGTGCAGGCAACCCTTGCGCATATTCATACGCTCACGCAGCAAGAAGCCAGTGAAATGGCCGCTACCGAACCGGATGAGCTTCCTGTACAGCTTGAAGAAACAGTGGTTATTCTAGAAGAACAAGTAGAGTGCTTAACCGAGCAGATCGCTCAAACCCATGACCGCCAAGCCAGAAAAGCCTTACGTAACAAGCGTAGTGCTTTGAAACAGCCACTGAAACAAATTCGTCAGGACTTTCTTCCGCGTCTAACCAAGTACGAACAGCAGAGAGCTTGCTTTGGCGATCGCAATAGCTACTCCAAAACGGATCCAGATGCAACGTTTATGCGAATGAAAGAAGACCACATGAAAAATGGTCAGCTCAAACCAGGATACAATGTGCAGATAGCAACAGAAAACCAATTTATTTTGTTTTATAGTCTTCATCAGCGACCAACGGATACACGTTGCTTCATTCCGCATATGGAGCAACTTGCAGCGTCTTCTTTGCCCATGCCTAAAACCGTGATTGCTGACGCAGGTTATGGTAGTGAGGAGAACTACTTGTACGCGCTAGGGGAAGAAAAAGAGAAGCGATTTGATGTTCTAATTCCATATGGTAGCTATATGCACGAGCAAACCAGACGCTACAAAAAGAATAGGAAGCACGCAAGCAATTGGACGTATGAAGAATTAGACGACCGCTTTATTTGCCCGAATGGTCGATACGTTATGTTTAAGAAGTACCAAACGAAGAAGGCACGCTCAGGCCTAGAGCAAAGCTTCAAGATTTACGAATGTGAGGATTGTAGCGAATGCCCATTAAAGCCAGCATGTACGAAGGCAAAAGGCAACCGTCAGGTTCACTGGAACACGGTATGGGAAGAGTTAAAGGCAAAGGCAAAAACAGCCCTTGAGGATGACGAGAAATCCGCGATCTATGCTCGGCGAAAAGTCGAGGTTGAGAGTGTATTTAGTCACATCAAGGGCAACCGGTCGTTCCGCAGGTTTTCCTTGCGAGGTCTAGAAAACGTTCATACAGAGTTTGGGATTGTGGCCCTGGCCCACAATCTACTGAAAGTAGCAGGCATTCGCCTCGCTACCTTCCTTCAAAAGCTGGGACTTAAAAAGGTTGGACGGAGAAATATGTTTTCTCGTCCAACCTTTTTACTTTAGGGACTTTCTGGCCCCCCTCTTTATATATCGATAAGTGATGCTTTATTCAATCTATTATACTAATATCTTTAGCGAATACGGTCGGCGGAATTGTATCCAGGTGTTCATTGTACAGCAGCGTATAGCGGATTTTGGAGCCGACAGCGATCGTATCATAAATGTCCTCTGGTAAATTGCTAAGATCGAGCCAATAAAGTTGATAGTTTTGCTCTCGAATTAGTTCAGCTGCAGATTGCTTTAAAGCCTCCTGCAGTTCTCCGATTGAAACCTGCATATCATTCCCAATAAGCAGCTTGTTGCTGTTATAATTGCTTTTGCCTAGCACAAAGGTCCCTTCCTGAATGGCATCGGAATCCTCTGGCGGTTCTTTGGTATATTCGCAGCCTGCTATTAAGAGCGCGAGACAGATTGTCATACAGCACATGAATCCAAGCCTGCGTATGATACTCTACACCTCCTTATGCATTATTGTTTTAGACGTGTTCAAGCAGGGAAATGTTTTAAGCTGGTAAAATTTCTATTTTTACATGAATAATAGATCAGAAAATCGCATGCATGGATGCGATTTTTTTTATTTGCCAATATCGAGTTTTTAGTATATTTAGGCCTTTTTATGATGGACTATTTTGCGTTTTATTTACAGTTATTATATTGTATCGCTCTTTTAGGATAGGTCGAGTTGTTTGCTGGCGCATCATGCTAAACTATCCTTCGGGTAGGTTGTAGCAAAATTAGGAGGAATACGAGTGGTGCGTACGGTTTTTAGAGGAGAGTCAATCAGCTTCGGATATGAAAAACATCATCTCATATTAAAGGACGTATCGATTACAATCCCGGCTCAAAGCATATATGGAATTATCGGACCTGCTGAAGCTGGGAAAACAACCTTAGCCAAAGTAATGCTGGGCTTGGAAAAATCGACAAACGGAACGTTAATCTGGTTCAACGAGCGTATTAATGCCAGTACTAATCGCAGAGTAGGCTATGTGCCTTATGAAAAGGCTTTAATATACGATCTCTCAGTGTATGAAAATGTGTTGTTATTCGGAAAGCTCTATCAATATCGCGGCAAACGGCTCAAGCAGCAGGTGGAGCAGGCGCTGCAGTTTGTCGGGCTATGGGAAGAGCGTAAGAAGAAGGCCTCACAGCTATCGCCAGAGCTTACTCAACAGCTCAATATTGCGTGCGGTATCGTTCACTTGCCTGATGTCATCATATTCGACGAGCCGATAGAGGAGATGGATAATCAGGCCAAATCAACTATTTTGTCCACCATTCGCAAGCTGCATGAGATGGGCATTACCATCATATACTTGTCGCAAAACGTAGAAGTAATTGAACAGCTATGCACGCATGTAGGCATTATGCAGCACGGAAATCTTATCGTACAAGGCTCAATGGAGGAGCTGCTTGAACAGCACCAGCATCGCTGTGCATTAGTAAAGCTTACGCTTGCGGACACGGCAGTAGAGCTGCAAGGCGAGTTGGCCGATTATAAAATTCGCGAGCTTGAAGCTTGTACGATGGTTGTCGAGCTGAATGATGATGGCGAGCAGGGGATGCAGCGTATTAAAGCGATCCTCGGAGACAGGCTGCTGCAAATCGACATGATTAGCCCGCAGCTGCAGCAGGTTTACGCTAGCCTGACTGACGGGACGGCATAACCGAAAATACTTAATCACAATCACCCTATCGAAACAAATGAAAGGAGAAAAAATAGTGCAGGTATTCGAGCTATATATTAGGCGTTTGTTTAAGCGCAACGGTTTGCTGATCTTCATGCTGCTAATGCCGATTTTATTTGCGTATTTGCTAGTCAAAGCATTTGAGCCCAGCGTTGCACCAGAAATGGCCAATATGCTAAACAGCATCATCGGCGTTCTTATTATTCTAACCACTATGAATACAATGCTGTTCTATGGTGACAGGCAGCATGCGACAGACCAGCGCATTTTATTAAGTATCTACAGCAAATTCAGCTATTACTGTCAAATTGTTGCGGTATTTCTTGCGATCGGCACCGTTCAGCTTATTGAGGTGATGCTGTTTACCAACACAGCGCTGCATATTGAACTGCCATTAACAGGTATTGACTATCTTATCATCTTGCTTGCCTATGCGATGCTCAATATTATTGCGGCTGGGCTTGGATTCATCATTATGAACTATTCCCGAACTAAATCGATGAGCTTAGCATGCATCGTGCTGGCGGGTCTGCTGTTCGTTGTAATGGGAGGCATGTTTCTGCCAAGAGAGCAGCTTCCATTCATTGTAAAGGACGTAGCCACGATATTTCCGACATACTGGTTGAACGAGGTTGTCGTTATATTGCTTGGTGACGTTCATGATCAGATATATCCATTAGTAGGCTATTTGCTAGGCCTAATGCTTTATGCTGGAGTAACTATGCTATTGCTTACCCGCACGAGAACGAAAAGAATATAAAGGTTCAAGGAGGGATGTACCTTGCTATTTTACAGTCGTTATCAATCAGAGGACCCGGCAGATTTTTCTGCCGAACTAACCAAAATGCAAGCATGCATGATGCAATATAATGAGCAGCCTATTCATCGCAAGCCTTACCTGTACCCATTGCCTGATACGATGAGCTATGAGGAGCTGCGTGTTGCGCTTTACCGCACGATCAGCAGTCATGCCACGCTGCAGGTCATGTTCAAATACGATAAACATGAGCAGCACTATGTCCAATATGTCGAGTATCTACCGCCACTTGAGCAATGGCAGGTGCCGGTTGTTAAAATCAATATGCTGCCGGAAATGTACATTGTGACACAAGAATCCAGTATATCTTTATTAAAGGGCTATCCATGGCGCGTCAAGTTTTTGGAGCATGAGGAACAGCGGTATCTGTACATCGAATTTCATGCGATTTGCCTGGATGATTATAGCGCCAAATGCTTTGAGGATGTATTATTCAGGTCTTTAATAAGCGGGTTTGAGCTTCAAGCAGGCAATCTGTCCTCTTACCGTCTGCTTCGCAATATGGAGATTATTTCGTCCAAGCATATATTTTCTGGTCGCGATGCCGGACTGCGGGGACGAGGCAGTAAGGAGAATAAGAGAATGATAGCGGTTACATATTCGTTGACAGCTGAGCAGCTATTGGTGATGCGGCAAATTGCGAAAAAGTACGCTGTCGATATTCCGGTTGTCTATCAGCTGCTCGTTGAGCAGTTGCTAGGCTACAGCTATGAGGGAGAACGATATGGCATCGTTGAAAATTGGCGTTCGACGCTGCGAAACTATGATGAAATTGGCTGCTTCAACTACTTAAGCGAGGAATACGTGAATGTATCGACTTCGTTGGAAGGTCGTCTGATCGCGTTGCAGCTAGAGCGGAAGAAACGGTTGGAGGGCGAGCTTGGCACACTTGGCAATCGCCACGATTATTCTGTCATGTATTGCTATGAGGAGGAGCTGTGCCAGCATTTTACTGAGGTTCAGGCGGATCAATACTGCATGTACGACTTGGTGCTTCGTGTCAAACGCAGTCAGAATGCCGCTCATATTAAGCTCGAGTACCGCCAGCAAAGCTATACGAGAGAGCAAATTCAGCAATATGTTCATCGAATTTCGGCGATTTTGGAGCGTTTGCGACAGCAGTTGCTGGCAAGCCATGCGTCGTAATTGAGTAAGTGGGAATATCCACCGCTTGTTCTATCGGTTAAAGATCACATCGTTTTAGTGTGATACTATATGGATTACACACTCAGGAATGCGATAAACCATTCTTGGGTGTTTAATTTTTATTTCAATATTTTCAAAGGGCAATTAATAATAAATAAGGGACGTTGCTGCCATTGGCGTCACAGTCTGTTTTACTGTAACTGCCTCACAGTTCATTGAGCAACCTTACAAGCGTGTAAGGTGATTGTCATCTAAATCAATGGTACGAACCTGGTTCCTCCTCTAAAATAATCCTTTGATAGGATTATTTTAGAGGGGGAGTTGGCGTGAGATTTTTTGAAATGCTGCTATTCTTTTCGAGCGTATGTTTGTTGGCATTCCAGTTCATTGTCAATCAGCGTATCCGAAGAACAGCTTTATTCCTGACAAGCGGAGCAGGCTCCATTTTTTTAGTGATCCATTTGCTTGTTGAAGGGTACAGAATTCAACTAGTATTTTTATACGGATTTATGCTCCTGATGCTTATTCTTTCCCTGATATATGCTCTCAAAACACCGACAGTTGTTCATGCTTCCCGAACCCGAAGGGTGGTGTGGGGCCGCCTTTTTGCCGGGTTTGGGTTAATCGTAACGGGCTGCTTCCTCTATGTGTTTCCCGTATTCAACTTTCCGAAGCCAACTGGCGAGTTGAAGGTAAGTACACATGTCTTTCATTTCATCGATTCAAGCCGGGAGGAGACATTTGGCACAACCGCGACTGGCAAGAGGGAATTGATGGTTCAGGTATGGTATCCGGCCCAAGCTGGCTCAGGCAAGTATGCTCCCTTTATTCCCGATACTCGGATTTTACGTTATATGGCTGAGAACTACGGCCTTCCCGGGTTTACTTTTCAACACTTGAAATATGTATCCAGTCATACTTATTCAGAGACTGAAGTATCTTCAGCGCAGACTTCATACCCGCTGATCCTTGCGAATCCCGGCTTCGGTTCTTCCAGGTTCCTCCATACGTCGCAAGCCGAAAATCTCGCAAGTCACGGATATATCGTGGCCGTGATCGACCACACCTTCAATACATTTGCCACTGAGTTTCCGGACGGTCGAATCACGACCAGCACAACCAACGACTTATTTTCGCCCGATCACGATTATCGGACCGAAAGAGGAAATCGCGACAAATTGGGAGACGTTTTAACAGATGATGTGACTTTTGTGCTGGACCAGTTCGAGCTTATCCAATCAGGGCAGATTCCAAGTCGCCTTAAAGGGAAGATTGATCTCAAGCATGTCGGGGTGTTTGGTCATTCCATCGGCGGTGCAACGGCCTATGATGCTTCTTTCGATCCGCGAATCACGGCTGGAATAGACTTGGACGGAGGGCTTTACCGACTGCATGACAGAGAGGGGCTGCAAAAGCCGTTTTTATTCATCTATTCAGAAAGTGAGTTCGAACAATTAAAAATGGTGAGGGATAACCGGGTTTACACAGATGCAGAGCTTGACCGTATGGGCTCAACAAGAGAGTGGATGGATCAAGTAACAGAAGATAAAAAGCTGGAGCTTAAACGAATACGCGAAGCGGTCAACGAAGGAGGACAAGTCCTCTATATCGAAAATACGGAGCACTTGAATTTTACCGATGTTCAGTTCATTTCTCCTATTTTCGAATTACTAGGCATTACAGGTAAAATTGCCCCTGAAAGAGCAAACTCCGTTATGAATGCCTATATGCTGGATTTCTTCGACATGTATCTGAAAAATCGAGATGGAAACTTAATGAAAGAACCGAATAGCCGTTTTCCTGAAATGAAATTTGCTACCCCGCTATTATAAATAGTAAGCTGTGTTTCGGAAGCTCTTAGTGAATTTCCTAGCGTTTTCACAATTGAATGTATAGGCCCTCCAGAAGTTGCACAACAATCTTGGGGGCTTAATTTTTTTATGAATTATTTGAAACGCCCTTTAGACTTTTCAATCTTATAGGCAGCTAGTGGAATTTCTCCACCATCATATCTTATTAAAGAAGTTTTGTATCTCGGTGCTGAAACTATAATCAAAAAAAATTAATTCTTAGCTTGCTTTCAATTTTAGCTCCTCCTTTGTCAACAATTTCAGAGTGTTTACGCCAGCATTTGTTGACAAGCTATGCAGCGTAATTTATCGACTGGGAATAAAAAGACGACACTTGCGACATATGGTCGAAAAATAGCATTACGGGTATGATCATTTTTTTACATAATAAGACAAAAGCATTCACCGCTTGTCCTATCGGTTTAAGATATGGGCATAGAGAGGTGATGCACATGCAAGATGAAACGGTTCAACGAATGGGTTTCATTGAGTCACTTGCAAGCCGCTTGGCGCAAAGGATGAATGACGAGCGTAAAGGCGATCACATCGACTACTTGAAGATGAAGCTAGGCATTGAAACGATACTAACGAATCTATCAAAAGGGATTATCGTGTACGGTGTTGCCATTGTCTTGGGGCTTTTTCTTCAGACGCTTATTCTTCACATTGCATATGCGGCATTAAGAAGGTACTCCTATGGTTTGCACGCTAATTCTAGCACAGTATGCAGCATCATTAGTATCGTCTTATTCGTAGGCACACCTGTTCTAAGCCAGTACATCCCGTTTACTAGCCTCATGGTTATTGGATGTGGACTATTGTTTATCACTCTTCTTTATCTTTATGCTCCTGCAGATACGGACAAGTCTCCGATTCTGGGAGCGGAAAGAAGACGCTCACTACGTAACAAATCGATAGTGACGTGTGCTGTGATTACAGTAATTGCATTACTGTATCCAGACCCATTCATTAAGAGTCTTCTTATGTTGGGCATGGCGTTACAAATCGTCATGATCCTACCACTCACATATAAATTATTAAAAAGGAGTGTTAAAAATTATGAACAATACGAAACAGAATCAAGGTCTGCTTAACGGTATGAAGGGTATGGCAACTAAATTCATGGGTAATGTCGCAATGAAGAGCGGCGAGCAGGCTTTGGAAAGTGCGTGTTTGTATTTTTCACACGAGCCTAAGATCCCAATGGAGCTGCTGAAGCAATCGAAGTAATCTAATTGAAACAATCAATAATGGATATTATAGACTTTTCTGGGCTAGAATACCTCTAACCTCGGAAAAGTCTATTTATTTGTGTGAACCTTTTAATATTGTAACTGATTTATGTTTAAAACTATTATGATATAATATAATGTAGAAGTAAGATATATATCATAAGTAACAAAATTATAGGTCGATAAGAGGTTCTCATATGTCGGATTTTATTAATATTTCGTTGCAGACTATAACCATATCGCTATCGATTTACATTTTATTTCAGTATCAGTTAGGTAAGAAGCTACTATTCGTATTACTTATAGGCTCTGTTTTACTAGGCTACCCTTTATTTATGTGGCAGGGCATTATAGGTGTTTTTATTCTGCTCATATTTTGGATACTCATATTAAGTCTTTTTAATAAAAAGATATTTCCAAGTATTGTTGTTCCAGTGGTTGCTTTAATAAATTTAGTTATTAGTGACTATATTGTAAGGACAATTTTTTTGGTGATCAGAAAACCATCAGCTGAATATTTGCAATCTATTTCATATATAGCAGGTATTAATCTTGTAATATGTATTGTTACGTTACTGCTAAGCTTTGTAGTGTCGTATTTATTGGCTAATTTCTTAAAGCAGGACAGCTTTATGCGAAGCTATGGTACTGTTTTTGCTATCTTAAGTGTCGTCACGTTAATTATTTTCTACATAAATATTTTAATAGGTAAACAATCTGGCTTTTCAGATGAAAATATACGTGCTAATAGTGTGTTATTTATCTTTTATTTCGCAATTTTGATCGGTGTATGTATTCTGCTGACAAGAATGATTGTAAAAGAAACAAATATGCGCAACCAACAGGCCCAGTACGAGCGTCTAACAGAATATACAGAAAATCTTGAGCAGATGTACACGAACATGCAGAAATTTCGACATGATTACATTAATATCCTGCTGTCGATGTCCGAGTATATTCGCTCCAGGGATATTGATAAGCTCGAGCAATATTTTAACAACAACATTATGCCGATCAGTATGAGCATGAAGTCTAATTCGTACAAGCTTGGTTCGCTGCATAATTTGAAAATGCAAGAACTGAAAGGCATTATCTCTTCTAAAATTATAAAAGCACAAGAGCTCAAAATTGATGCCAATGTAGAAGTCGTTGAGCCTGTTGAACATATTAATATGGAGCCTGTAAACCTGTGCCGCTGCGTAGGGATTATATTGGACAATGCAATTGAGGAAGCGATTCATTGTGAACGGCCTTTCGTCCATGTTGCTTTAGTGAAAAGGGGAGGCTCCACGCTTATTGTCGTCTCCAATAGCAGTCGTCCAACAACACCAGAGCTGCACAAAATATATGAAAAAGGCTTTTCGACCAAAGGTGTAAATCGAGGTCTTGGACTTAACAATCTGCGTGAAATTGTTGCGAGCTGCAACAATGTAACGTTAGACACACAAATTTTAGACGGGAAGTTTACTCAAGTATTGGATATTGCAGAGTAGGATGATCCCCCGATGTTCGTTTTAGTTGCTTGGGAGCACATCCAGGCAGAGGTCATGATTGTTTTAGGAGGAAGGTTTCATGCTAGAGGTATTTATTTGTGAAGATAATGATGAGCAGCGCCGTCAATTGACCAAATACATCTCAGATTACATTATGATCGAAAATTTGGACATGAAAATTACTCTTTCCACTGCACACTCTAAAGAAATTCTCGACTATGTAAAGGCGAATAATGTTGTCGGACTCTACTTTCTTGACGTTGATTTGAAGGAAGAAAAAAATGGGATCGTTATTGCTGCGGAAATTCGCGAGTATGATCCTCAAGGCTCAATCGTCTTTGTTACTACCCACTCAGAGCTGACTTATCTTACCTTCACGTACAAGGTTGAGGCAATGGACTATATTTCCAAGGATCAATATACCGATATTAAAAAGCGTGTCGTTGAATGTATTGAAACAGCGTACAATCGCCATGTGAGAAACAGCTATTCGAATCGCAAGCTGTTCCAGGTAAAGTCAGGCGAAAAAATGATTAGCGTAGATTATAATGATATTTTATTTTTCGAGACAGCGCTGCAGCCGCATAAGCTGATTCTTCATACTGTCAATCGTCAGGTAGAATTTTATTATAAGCTGAAGGATGTTCTCAGCATGGATTCTCGCTTTTATCGCTGCCACAACTCCTATGTCGTCAATAAGGACAATATTGCAGAAATCGATACTGCGAAGCGAGAAATTATTATGATTAACGGACAAAAATGCTTTGTTTCCAACCGATATATTAAAGGACTTAAGGGTGTTGCGATGAAATAGTTCTTGCCTCCAGCTGCTGCACTGCTGGAGGCTTTTTTGTGCTGTGTTCTTATCCCGATCAATCGACAAATCCGCATATCACCAGAAACCATACCTGCACTCCCACATAAGATAATGGTGACCGGCTTTATGTCGGCGTCGAAACACGGACTAGGCTTGTCCCATTGTTTCGGCAATAAAGCATCAATCAAGGGGGAACAGTCCATGAGTAATATTTGGCATTACAGCACTACCGCAGATGGGTTGTACAGCAATAACCCGACCAGTATAGTAGGTGATCGCGACGGCAATATTTTCGCTGTGTTCCAGGGCGGCGTATCGATGCTGCCCAACGGTGCGGGCCGGTGGAACACAATTCTCTCTTATTCGGACGCGCAGGGAGGTGTCTACGGTTACTTTGACATTTGCGTGAATGAACAGAGTGGCGCTATGTACGCATCTTGTAGCAAAGGGCAGTCGTCAGAAGGTGGCCTGTTCGTACGCCTCCGCAACGGCACGCAGACGTTTATGATTACACAGCAAAATAACGGCATTGCTAGCAATCGCATCAATGCAATCGCGGTCAATTACAGCTATTCGACTCAGGATCCACTAGGTGCGGTACGTCTTCTACATGGTGACGTGCATGGAATCTCCAAGTATCATGTAGAGCCAGGATCACTGCAAGGGAAATGGACATTCCGCCTTCCAGCAGAGTGGCAGGGCACAGGCATCGAATATTTTAACAATATGAGAATTTTCAATAATACAATCTATGTCTGCGCAAACAATATGCTGTCGCTATCGCGAGACGACGGAGAAAGCTGGACGAACCTGACATCATTTACAATTAATCATAATCACGATGATTTCTATCCACCAACCAGTTCTGCTCCAGTAGTGGCGGATGTCTATGTTGATGAATTGAACCATGTGTATATGCTTTGTTCGTACGATATACAAAACGGAGATTATACTAGCAATTACTCCTACCTACTGAGATCCAGTGATCAGTTGCAAACTTGGGATTACTTGCTGTTCAATCTTGAATCGCCTCATAATTCGATGACCGCTTACGGAGACAATCTTTATTTGGAGAGCGATGACGCAGTGCGTGTATGGAATAAGAAGACGGGTACTGTCAAGTTGTTTAACTCTCAAGAGATGCGGGGGAATTTGTTCGCCAACAAAATGTACGTTGATTCGGCAGTGAACGGAAAGTGGTATGTACCGACGTTCAACTCCGGCGTAGCAATCGCCAGTCTGGCCGATGTTGAACAGTATCCGGCGCTTTGGAGCTATGCCGATACGTCTGCTGGCCTGAGCACGAACACAATTACCTGCATCACTGGTGTCGACGATACGAGCGCTGCGAGTACGACAGCGGTTTATGCTGGCGGAAACAAGGGGCTTTCTGTGACGATAGACGGAGGGAAGACCTGGAGTCAGATTGTCAGAACGAGGACCGGAGTAATTTTGTCCGAAAAGGTGATCAATGGCTTGGACTACTATTATTCATTTGGCTACACGAACGTGGCGGTTGCTACAAGCGACGATGGTATCGTGCGCATCATTGATTCCAGCACGGGACCTGAGGTGATCGATGTACATTATACGACGAGCAACGGTTTGGCAAGCAACACGGTCCAGTGCGTTTGCATACCGCGTAATGGAGCAATCATCGCGGGCCATCTCGGTCAAGGGCTATCTGTTCAACCGACTATGACCGCGCTGACCTGGAAGGTGCTTACGAAGAAGGATGGACTGGCGGGAGATTACTTCTGGTCTGTTAAAGGCGACCGGGATACCGGCAAGCGCATTTACGGTGCTGGCTACGATCTAGGTCCAAATGGGAAGATCGGGGCACTATCCATTTCAACAGACGGCGGCTCCACTTGGACCGCAATTCAAAAGTTTAATATTGGCAAGGTGGAAGCTGAATTTGCGGAGATTACTGACGTTTTGGAAGACTCAAGATGGAATGAGGGCAAACCAATTATCTATATTTGTGCAACTGGAGTGGATGCGCAAAGCTCTTACGCTTTGTTGAGATCTTCAGACTTTGGAAAGAGCTGGACCTGGTTTGGCGGGTGGGATCTGCCGACAGGCTCGGTATCTCTTCCGTGCAGACCACGAATGGAGATGACTGCTGACGGGATGTTGTATATTGTAGATGCAAGCAAAGTTGCTTTCTTTAGACCTGACTCCTCGGTACACCTTGAGTCAAATTGGGCCGATGGTCTGTCTGGCTCCAACTCTGGCGCGATCTTCATCGATCGGACTGGACAAATCTATGTTGGTACCGACGGGCGTGGTGTCGCGATTTCCAGCACTTCATTCGATCTAAGCTACGAACGTGAGATTGATTAATAAAAAAACACTCAAGTAGATTAGATTCATCAGGCCGCTTGCACTCTCACTGGAGGGCAGGCGGTTTTTTAGTCTGAAATTGAAGATGAAGGCATAACTGCAACATATGACATGACTTGTCTCGTCAAAGATCTGTAGGATGAACTGTGATAAACATAACGAAGGATACAATTACACGGAGGCTTTATATGAAGAAGAAATTTTGGCTGCGGCTAACGATGTGGCTGCTTGTTGGTGCGTTCTCATGTCTCGTCATGCTATCAGCATTATATGTGCTTTATATTGGTGTGGATAATGTAAAAACGGTTTATGCACTTCAAACAGGGGACAAGGATATTGTAGCGATGGACGAAGACGGCAACTATCTTACCAGGATGGAGGGCTCGGTCGATCGGCTTATCGGGCTGATGGAGCAAGCAGGATGGAGCTATAAAGGGCAAGAAGGCTCCGGCTATTTTTTCGTGAACGGGGAAGAGCAAGCGATCGTCTCCGTCACAATATGGCGTCGAGGTTACGCTGAGTATTCCGTTCATCCGAAGCAGCTTAGTCTTATCAATTAAACGAAAATGGAGGAGAATGCCATGTACATCGTTGCAGCAACAAGCACGGACTATCATTTTATTGAAAAGCGTGACCATCATCTCCGCAAAGAGCTGATTCAGCGAAAAATTGATGCGCAGGAAATTTATATTATGCGCAATAAAGCTGGTGACAATATAGGCTGGTTGAGATACGGCTACTTCTGGGACAATATCCCGTTCATGAATATGCTCTGGCTTGACGAGCCATATCGCGGTAAAGGCTTTGGCGCGGAGGTGGTCGCCTTTTGGGAAGTGCAAATGAAGCAGCAAGGCTTTAAGCTTGTCATGACCTCAACACTGTCCAATGAGCAAGCACAGCATTTCTATAGAAAACTCGGCTACAAGGATGCAGGCGGGCTGCTGCTTGAAAATGAGC
Organism: Paenibacillus montaniterrae; assembly: GCF_018403185.1. Classification (GTDB taxonomy): domain Bacteria; phylum Bacillota; class Bacilli; order Paenibacillales; family Paenibacillaceae; genus Pristimantibacillus; species Pristimantibacillus montaniterrae. Next base: position 58,814 of record NZ_BOSE01000006.1, on the reverse strand, counting down.
CTTTGGAAATTTTGCTGACGAAAGTGTTGTAAGACGGCGATTAGGGGATAATGTGATAAGGGCGAATTGCATGGCTGGTTGAAAATTCGGACAGGCATCTTTACATAATCTACATGATCGGCATACACTACGATAACATTTGGGCACTACACTTTCATTGATAACAATACAATGGAGGTAGGTTAAAAAGATGCTGCGCAATTTAAAATTCGGAAAAAAAGCTGCATTATTAATGTCAGCGCTTGTACTTACTGCAGGACTGGCTATCCCGACTGCGGCTGCAGAGGAAGAAGCGACTAAGCCTCAGGTTAAAAACGTTATTATTCTAATTCCTGATGGCATGAGCGTTGGTGCTACGACACTTACTCGCTGGTACCAAGGAGGCGAGCCGCTTGCGATGGACGAAATGGCTTCTGGTTTGGTGCGCACATATTCAGCCGATGCCCCAATCGCTGATTCCGCGCCTGGCGGCACGGCGCTAGCAACTGGCTACAAGAGCCATACTGGATACGTAGGTGTATTACCAGATGAAAATACAATGCCTGGTCTCGAACCACTGAAAAAAGAGGATCAACGCAAGCCGATTGCTTCCGTATTGGAGGCAGCAAGACTTTCCGGCAAATCAACAGGCATCATTGCTACATCTGAATTTATGCATGCAACACCAGCTGACTTCACAGCGCATTACCCTGACCGCGGCAACTATGACGCGATTAGCGAGCAGCAGGTATATGCAGGCCTGGACGTTGTGCTTGGCTCAGGCTATAAATACTTGCAGCCTGATGTGCGTGCGGATAAAGAAGATTTGATTGAAGTAATTAAATCTCGTGGTTATGACTACGTAACGACGCCGGCAGCAATGCGCGCTTCTACTGCTGACAAGCTATGGGGCTTGTTTGCACCGACATCAATGGCTTATGAGATGGACCGCAATCCGTCTGAGCAGCCGAGCATTGCAGAAATGACATCGAAGGCAATCGAAGTACTATCCCGCAATGAGGAAGGATTCTTCCTAATGGTGGAAGGCTCTAAAATTGACTGGGCTGCACATGCGAATGATCCAATCGGCATTATTAGCGACGTAGCTGCATTCGACGAAGCGGTTGGAGTTGCTTTGGAATATGCGAAAAAGAATCAGGATACAGCAGTAGTTTCTGTTACGGATCATGGCAACGGCGGTATTACAATCGGCAATATCGACACATCCCGCAACTATGATAAATTGCCTTTGTCTCACTTCATCGATCCGCTTAAAAAAGCGAAGCTGACTGGCGAAGGTATTGCTGCTAAGCTGAACGAAGACCGCTCCAATGTTCGCGCGGTTATGGCTGACTATTACGGCATTACTGATTTGACGGATGAAGAGGTTGAAGCGATTGTTGCAACACCAGCTGGTTCTATGAACTACACAGTTGGACCGATGATTTCGAAGCGTGCCAGCATTGGCTGGACAACTGGTGGTCACACTGGCGAGGATGTTGTGCTTTACTCCTGGTCTCCTGACGGCGACAACCTGACTGGCGTCGTTGAAAACACAGATGTTGCGCGCTACATGGCCCGCAAGCTTGGCGTAAATCTTGAGGAAACAACGAATCGCTTGTTCGTACTTGCGCGTGATGCCTTCGAGAAAAAAGGCGCTGAAGTAGGCTGGAATGCTGAGGATGTAAACAATCCAATCGTTGTCGTAACAAAAGGCAGCGATACGCTTGAACTGCCAGTTTACAAAAACATAGCGATTCTTAACGGTAAGGAGCATCAATTGGACGGCGTTGTCGTGTTCAATGGCACGAAAACCTATGTGCCGCAATCGGCGGTAGATCTGCTTCCATAAGCTCTAAAAGCACGTGTTCCAGCCCTCGCAGCAAACTCCCCGCTATAGGATCACTAATAAAAAGACCTTCGCACAGCGCAGCATGCGCTGCAGCGAAGGTCTTTGCTTTACATATAGATGATCCCGGGGGACATTAGGATTGAGCGTTGTTGTTTTCGTTCAGCTTGCGCTGAGCTTGGGATTGCTCTTGAGCCTGGTTGCCATATAGGCCTTGGCCTGCAACGCCTTCGTTAAATTCTTCAGCAAATTCATTGCCAATTTCAGTTTGGTTGAACTGATTGGTTTCAACCTCTGCATTAGCAGCTTGCTGCTGGCTCAATTTATCCGTTTGGTTGTTGTTTTGGTTAGACATCGTAAAGCTCCTTTCTTTCTTCTTGATATTGGAAAGTCTACTTTATTATGTCTAATTTCTGGCTAATTATTCATTATCCGATCATATAAATTGGATTTGCTGTCAAATGGTGTACTTCCAGCTCTGGGCAGGCTGCCTGCAGCAGCTGCGCAATGTGCTGCATGCCTGGCTGCTCGCTCTCCGCGTGGCCAAGCGTGATCAAGGCGCAAGGGCTGCCGAGCAGAGCGGCATCGCGCACAAACTCCGGCACTTCCCATTCCATGCCCTCGCCTATAATAACGGCATCCAGCTTATGCTTGGCGATCAAAGGAAGCACTGTAGCTCCGTTGCCGCGAAAGCCGACCAGAACGGCTATTTTGGCGCAATGCATATCCTTGCTGCCGGCATAGCGCAAATAAGGCAAATTCAGTCGCTGCTTCAGGTGGTCGATCAGCATCTCCAGAGTAACAAGGGGCAGCTCAACTATTGTTGCCTCTGCTTCCTCTGCGATGATGCTCGTATCCCAGTTTAATTGCTTGATCAGCCCATAGGTTAACAGGTCGGGAGTATGGCGATGGCAGTGATCATGATAGCGATAAATCGCCAGCTGATGCTGCTTAATAAATTGCTCGCGCTTCCAAAATATCTCGCTGCTGTCAACGGCGGGATGCGATTGGTGGTGGCTGTAATAAAGCCCCTCATGCGTAATAATCAGCTCGATGTCCAGCGCTGCGGCTTGCTGCAGCACCTCCTGATTGGCAGCGAAAACAACCGCCACTTTGCGTACCTCTCGATTCTCATCCCCATACAGCAATTGATCGACTGTATGCTCAAGCGGCTGAGACGAGCTCGGCAGTGCAGCTATAATTTGTTTAATGGTGTAGCTCATCGTGCAATAATCATCCTTTACCGTTAATATGCTGTTAGCTTCATCATAACGAATGCGCAATGTTTCGTAAATGCTGACAAGTATTTCTACCGTAGGGGGTTGCGTCATATGATGAAACGAAGGGGCAAAAATTTCGTAAATAGAGGAAGTTCAATAAGCAGGACTTTGATGACGATGCGATAGCGTTGTAGCGTAGTCGACGGCGAATATGTCACGCTCTAGATGCGCTGCGGTGCTCACGTAGCTTGTGCCTACGCTGCGCTCCTCGCTTTCTAGTATCGTGCCATCTTCTTGGTCCTGAAAGCCCAGCTTTTTGAACTCTCATTGGAAGGGAAGTCCAGAAAACAAAAATCAATCATTAACTTACATAATTTATGTGGTAAAATATTAAAGTGAGCAGATGAATGGACGGGGGGTCAACAGGATGAAGCTGTTGAAGCTGGTCGGCGTTTTAGTTGGTGTGATCGCATTAAATATTATTATCCTGTCTCCAGGCTTGTTGGGCGTAGATATTACGAGCAGCTCTGCCTTTGAGAAATCAGTAGCGCTAACGATTCTCATTTTAAGTGCAGCGGTCGTGTTTTACGCTAGCTATATTTATTTGTTTGGACGCACTGGAAAAGTTTTAATCCGAGAAGAAGAGCCTGCAGAAGATGATTATTATGGGCAAGTTGCACGCTATCGCAATCATAAAATATTTTCAGCTGAAGTGAGCATAGCGATGGATCAAATCGAGCGCATGAAGGAAAAGAAGGTTGCCCTGCTTGAAGTGCTGAGCCAGCGCTTCCAGGAAAATGAGCTGAGCTATAAACGGTTCCATAGTGTCATCGTTGGTGTTGAGAAGCTGTTTAATATGAACGTGCAGGGCTTGGTCAACAAGCTGCGCGGCAGCGAGCTGTCTAAGCTTGATCGCATTGATCCGCGTCAGGCTGAGCGGATGTTTTCCAGCAAGGTATGGCAGCAGAAGCTGCAGCTGCATAAGGAGTATACCGATTATGTGAAGGGCTACGTCAGCTCGAATGAAGAAATTTTGACGAAGCTGGATCGGCTGCTGCTCGAAACCTCGCTGCTCAACAGTGCGGATTATCGCGAGCTGGATGAGATGCCGGGCATGAAGGAGATCAATCTGCTGATTGAGCAAACGAAATACTACAAGTAAGGGGGAATGTTAGTGAATAAGAAGCTTATCGCGCTGATCGGAATCGTAGTTGGAGTATTTGCCATTGTATTTATAGGAGTAACGCTTACGTCTAATATGGGCAAGACCGACTCCGAGGTTACGGTCGATGAAGCGAATAAGAGCTTGGCGAAAATCGTTAAGAACATTAATGTGACAACGCGCGAGCCGATCAAGGGGCAGGTTGATATTAACCCAGTCTCACTAGGCGACACGCTGCCTGATATTGAAAAGTTCCCGGTCTCGGTCGAAAACACAACATCGAGCTTTGTCGAGATCTTTGCTTCCAATGAGAAGGCAGGTACTGGTGTTGATGGTTGGCTGAATGAGGTGGCAGAGGAATTTAACAAGCAAGGCATTGAGATTAACGGCAATAAGGTTTCTGTAAAAATTCGCAATATCGCTTCAGGTACGGCGACCGATTACATACGCTCCGGCAAATATGTACCGGAAGCTTTTACGCCATCGCACGAGCTATGGGGCGAGATGGTAAAAGCAGCAGGCGTGAAAACAACGCTTGTAACCGACCGTCTGGTAGGGAATGTAACGGGAATCGTTACGACAAAAACGAAGCATGATGAGCTAATCGAGAAATACGGTGAAATTAGCGTTAAAACGATTACCGACGCGATTGCTGACAATGTGCTGTCGCTTGGCTATACAGACCCGTTCGCCAGCTCGACCGGCTTGAACTTTCTTGTAACTGCGCTGCAAAGCTTTGATTCCAGTGATCTGCTTAGCTCTGCCGCGGTTGCAGGGTTTGAGCGCTTCCAGGCAAATGTGCCATTTATCGCTTCAACAACGATTCAAATGCGCGAGGCTGCGAAAACGGGCATGCTGGATGCGTTCGTACTAGAGTATCAAACCTTTGTCAATGCGACCGATTTCAAGGCAGGCTATGAGTTTACGCCATTCGGCGCACGACATGACAGCCCGCTGTATGCGCTGGGCGATTTGCCTAAGGAAAAGCTGGACATTATTCAAGCCTTCTCTGATTTTGTGAAGCAGGATAAATACCAGGAGCAGGCCAAGAAGAATGGCTTTAACGGGCTTGATGACTATCAATCCCAGCTAGGCAGCATAGATGGAGCAACGCTTTCGGCTGCGCAGCGCCTGTGGAAGGAAAAGAAAAATGCCAATAAGCCGGTTGCAGCGATTTTCGTCGCTGATGTATCGGGCAGTATGGACGGCGAGCCGTTGGCACGCCTTAAGGAATCGCTGCTGAACGGTCAGAAGTATTTGGGCAGAGACAACAGCATCGGCCTTGTTTCCTACTCCAGCAATGTAGAGATTAATTTGCCGCTGGGCGTATACGATACGAATCAGCAGTCGATGTTTGTTGGCGCGGTTGAAAGCTTGCAGGCAGGCGGCGGTACGGCAACCTTTGATGCGGTTGCTGTAGCGATCAATATGCTGCAGGAGGAGATGGCACTCGACAGCAATGTTCGCCCGCTTATTTTCGTACTAAGCGATGGTGAAACGAATGAAGGCCATGAGCTTAAGCAAATTAGGCGTTTGATCGAAGCGTACAAAATCCCGATTTACACAATTGGCTACAATGCCAATATTGATGCGCTTCAGGAAATATCTAAAATTAACGAAGCAGCAAGCATTAACGCAGATACCGATGATGTCGTCTACAAAATCAGCTCTCTGCTTAATGTACAAATGTAATGCACACCTAGACCCGCAGACAAGTAACGAGCAACGTAAACGAGAAAAGTTTTGGAGGGGATTGCATGTCATTTAGTATGGAAGTGGCTGAGCCGGAAGTCATTAAAGCGGTAATTGAGGAAGAGATCAAGCCTGAGCCAGAGGAAGTGAAGCAGCTTCGCGAGCTGGCGAAGAACAATGTGGAAAGCATTATTAAGCTCGATGTCGATTCGTACAACCAGCGCAGCGAAATTTTGCAATCGATTGATAAATTCGGCATGGGGACTATGCGCGCTTCGTCGGAAAAGAACAATATGCTGCAAGTAACGGTAGGCAAGCTTTCCAAGGCAGGCGACGAAGGCGGTCAAGTGGCGAAGGGGCTGTCTGAGCTGCATTTGCAGCTGAAGGACCTGGACCCGAGCGCAGTAGACTTTGCCAAATCAGGTTTGCTTGGCAAGCTGTTCAATCCGCTGCGCAGCTATTTTAACAAGTATCAGAAGGCGGACGTGGTCATTTCCGACATTATTGAATCGCTGGACAAAGGCAAGCAGGTGCTGCGCAATGACAATACGACGCTTGAGCTCGAGCAGCAAACGTTGCGCGAGCTGACCAAGCGCTTGCAGAAGGAAATTCAGCTGGGCATGCTGATGGATACAGAGATCGAAACACAAGTAGAAGCAGCAAAGCTTCGCGATGAGTCAGAGGATAAGATTCGCTTTATTACCGAGGAAGTGTTGTTTCCGCTTCGTCAGCGCGTGATGGATTTGCAGCAAATGCTCGTTGTTAATCAGCAGGGCATTATGGCGATGGAGGTTGTGATCCGCAACAATAAGGAGCTTATTCGCGGAGTGGACCGTGCCCGCAATGTAACAGTATCGGCGCTAAAAATCGCTGTTACAGTTGCAAGCGCGCTGTACAACCAAAAAATTGTGCTGAAAAAAATTGAGCTGCTGAACGAAACGACGAACAACCTGATTAGTGGAACGTCGAGAATGCTGAAGGATCAAGGAGCGGCGATTCACAAGCAGTCGCTTGAAGCGAGCATTTCCGTTGATACGCTAAAGAGCGCATTTACCGATGTGCTGTCCGCTTTGGAGTCAATCAGCACCTACAAGCAGGATGCTTTGCCGAAAATGCGCGACACGATTAACCAATTCCGCGAGCTGGCAGACACTGGCGAGAAGGAAATTCAACGCTTGGAAAAAGGCCAGAAGCTTGGCTTGTAGTATGTAGTATGTAGTATGTAGTATGCAGTATGCAGGGTGTGCCTTAACTACGGATTTATTAGTATAATAGGCTAAAGGCTGTTAAGCGATCCATTCGAGGTAAAGGAATGGGTCGCTTCTTTTATTTAGCTTGATCTTGATCAATAATTGATAAATAATGTGTACACTAAAGGGACAGGGGGTGGCGGTGATGGGCAGCTATAAGCTGTTAATTGTGGATGATGAGCAGGATATCGTGGAGCTGCTGCAGGAGCATTTTCACTACAAGGGCTTCACGGTTATGACAGCAGCCAGCGGCGAGCAGGCAATTGGGCTGGTCGAGCAGCAGCCTGATCTGATTATGCTCGATGTCAATATGCCGCAAATGAACGGGCTGGAGGTTTGCCAGCATATACGCGCCTTGGTTAGCTGTCCGATCTTATTTATTTCCGCACGAGTTGAAGAGGTGGACCGGATAAAGGGATTGAGTGTAGGCGGGGATGACTATATTATTAAGCCGTTTTCACTTATGGAGCTGACGGCAAGAGTCGAGGCTCATATCCGGCGGGATGAACGACATAAGCAGAAAACAAAAATCAGGTTTAGCCATGAGCTGCAAATCGATTATGCAGCGCGGGAGATCAGCTATAAGGATGCCATTATTCCGTTTACGAAAAAGGAGTATGACATTATCGAGCTGCTGTCGATGCATCAAGGACAAGTGTTTGACAAGGAGCAAATTTATGAAAAGCTATGGGGCTATGATGGAGACGGAGATGCGCAAGTCATCGCGGAGCATATAAGAAAAATACGCGCCAAGCTGGCAGCCGCCGGCTCCAGCGTGCCAATCGAAACGGTGTGGGGGATAGGCTACAAATGGAGAAGCTGATTGTCTGGTTCAGACAGCTGTCAATCCCCGTTACCTTTGGCATATATATGACAGTCAGCCTGCTCGTTGCGCTGCTGCTCAGCCTGCTGACTGTTCAAGGGATGGAAATGGTTCGCAGTGACATTACCAAGCTCTATGTAGGGGAGTCCGAAACCTTCTATCTTACGACCCCGGAAGGCAAGCGGTTAGGGGAAGGGGTTGATGTCGTAGTGGATGTGCAGGAGCTTTCCGCTTCCGATAAATGGAAGGTCCATCTGATTGACATTGCTTCCTCGCTCGTAGTGCCGCTTATATTTGCAATTAGTATCGTGCTGGCTGCGCTGCTGTTTTATCGCCAGAAAATGAAAGCTCCGCTCTCGATTCTGAATATGGCTACCGGCCATATTTCTGCTCAGCAGCTGGATTTCAAGGTCGAGTATCCGATCAACGATGAATTCGGCAGGCTGGTGCAGTCATTTGAGGCGATGCGCGCCTCGCTGGCACAAAATTATACGGAAATGTGGCGGATGATTGAGGAGCGCAAGCAGGTGAATGCGGCGTTTTCCCATGATTTGCGCACGCCGTTGACGGTGCTTAAGGGGCAGCTTGAGCTGATCCAGCAGGCTGCGCATGACAGCAGATTAAGCGAGCAGAAGCTTGCGGCGCATTTGGAGAAAATGAGTCAGCAGGTGCAGCGGCTGGAGCATTATGCAAGCAGCATGCAGGAGCTGCAAAGGCTTGAGGAAATCAAGCTGCGGCCAAGGCCGGTCAGCTTGAACGAGCTGGCAGAGCAGATGAAGGAGATCCATCCATTGCTGCAGGCGCCACAAGCGGTGCATTTCAATAGCAGCGAGCTGCCGGAGGGCCGTGTGATGCTTGATACCGATCTGTTGCTGCGGGTCTATGAAAATTTGCTTAATAATGCGCTTGTGTACAGTGAGCGCCGGATCGAAGTAAAGCTTGCTTATCGCGATGCGCAGCTTAGTCTTGTTGTAGCCGATGATGGCAAAGGCTTTAGCAGCGAGGATTTGAGAAGGGCAACAGAGCCTTATTACCGAAGCGAGCAAAGCACGCGGGGCAGCCACTTTGGTCTTGGCTTGTCGATTTGCAGGCTGCTGTGTGAGAAGCATGGCGGCGGCTTGCAGCTGGCTAATCAGCGACAAGGCGGGGCCATCGTCACGGCCAGCTTTCAAGCTGTAAATAAAGTTGAACAAGCTTGATCAAATATTGAAATTTACCAGGTATCATGTCTTCTGTGAGGACATGATACCTTTTTTATAGAGAGGAGAATTTCAATGAATCAGCCGCTAACGCTGCAGATCGAGCATTTGAACCAATTTTATGGAGCGAGACAGGTGCTGTTCGATATTGATTTGCACATTCAGCAAGGGATGTTCGGCTTGCTTGGCAGGAATGGCGCCGGGAAAACGACGCTGATGAAAACGCTCGTAACGCTGCTTCCAGTACGCAAGGGGGAGGTGCGCATTGATGGCGTATTGATCAAGCAGGTGAACAAGATTAGGGAAATGGTCGGTTATTTGCCGCAGGAATTTACGATGTATGGCTCCATGACGGTAAAGGGAGCGATGGAATATTTGGCGCTGCTGAGCGAGCTGCCTCATGCGACAATAAAGCGAAGGGTGCCGGAGCTGCTGGACAAGGTTAATCTGGTCGAGCATCAGCATAAGAAGGTCAAGGCATTATCTGGCGGAATGAAGCGCAGGTTGGGAATCGCTCAGGCGCTCTTGCATGATCCGAAGCTGCTCATCGTTGATGAGCCGACGGCAGGTCTGGACCCGGAGGAGCGCGTGCGCTTTCGCAATCTGTTGTCCGAGCTCGCCGAGGAGCGTATTGTGATCCTGTCGACGCATATTGTCGGAGATATTGAGGCGACCTGCGAGCATATTGCGATTATGCACGAAGGCAGGCTGCTGTTTACAGGCACGGTCCAGCAATTGCTGCAGGCAGCCGCGGGCAAGGTATACACGGTAACCGTTAGCAGAGACCAGGTGCAGCTATGGAAGCAGGGCTACACAGTAACGGGGATGATGATGCAGGGCAATAGCTGCGAGCTGCGCTTGCTGAGTGATGCCCCGATTAACGAAGCTGCAAGCATCGTTGAGCCGAATATTGAGGATGCGTATATGTGGCAGCTTGGGCTGCATCAAGGAGGGTGATTGTCATGAGATTATTGGCAACGGAATGCAGACGAGTGCTGCGATCTCTTCCTTATCTGATCTTTATCGCGGCGTTGCTGCTCATGTATGTGACCAATTATCGTGCCGACGGCTTGGAAAAGCTGCAAAAGCCAAGCCCGAATCAAGCCAGCTATGGGATGAAGGAGGTGGAGCTGCCTGAAGTGATTATGCCCGTGGCGATTCAGATGCTGCAGATGGAATTCGCGAACAATAGCTACACCGCTTATCCTTACGGCTTCTATAAAACAGTAGTGCTTAGTGAAGCGAAGCAGCGTGAAATGGCCGAGCATCTTGCTCTGTTGACAGAAGCTTCCCCGAGCCTAAGCTATGAGCAGTTTAAGCAAACGATGGAGCAGGTCGATCAGTTGATTGGCGGCGGCTCCCAGTACGGCGAAAGCTTTCTTGTCAGCAATTTTGGACAGGTCCCAAAAAGCTACGAGGATGCGCAACGCGATTACGCTGCCATCATCGAGCAGGATCATATTTCGGGCGCTTATGCCAGAATATTTGCCGATTATATCGGCATCATCGCGGGACTTCTGCCTGCATTTATTACAGCAGCTCTTGCGCTGCGTGATCGCAAGGACGGACTGTACGAAAATCTTTATCCAAGATCAATTCGCTCCTGGCGCTTTATTGCGAGTCGATATGCAGCGATTGCAGCGATGGTCATGCTGCCGATTCTGCTGCTTTCTGGCTATGAAACCTACGCTATAGCAAGCAGCTATCCCGAGCAGATGATCGACTACTTTGCTTTTTTCAAATACAGCCTTGGCTGGCTGCTGCCAACGGTGTTAGTTGTTGCTGCGGCAAGTTTGCTTATTACTGAGTGGAGTGGGACGGCCATTGCGGTTGCGCTGCAATTTGCCTGGTGGTTTATGACGCTAATGGTCGGCATTCCATTTATCGACGGCGGCAAGCCCGGTCTGCTGTATATGCCGCGCCATAATGCGCTGGGGAATACGGAGCTTTTTGCGGCGGGCCTTGAGGATTTTATATGGAATCGCCTGCTGTATGCGGCGCTTTCCTTAGTGTTGGTGGCGGTTACGGTTGTTATTTATGAGAAGAAGCGGAGGGGAATGAGAAGTGGGAGAGATTGGCTTGCGCAAAGGCTGGCACATCGCCGTTCTTAATATTAGACATTTTGCTTTGCCGCATATTGGACTATGCTTGCTGCTATTTGGCATCTGCCATGTTTTGTTTGGCAGCAGTCGTCTCGACAGTCAGACGGTAATGACGGTGCTGCAGTATTTTGCTGTATTAACAGGCGTGATTCTGCTGACGCCGCTTACTGCGCCTGAGCAAACGAGCGAGCTGGAGCAGCTGATGAGAACGAAGGCAACCAGCTATGCCTATGTGCTGTTGCTAAGGGCAATTTATAGCTTAATCGCATTAAGTCTATTGCTGGGAGGCTATGGCGGCTTGCTGTACGGGCTCGATTCCGCAATTGAGCTTCCTACGCTGGCAGGCACGTTGGCGACGGCTGTTCTGCTTGGCGGACTAAGCCTGCTCGTGGCGGCGGTCAGCCATCAAGTGGTAGCGGGCTATATGAGCGCTGCTGTGCTGTATATGCTGGCTCTTTTTGCAGGCGAGCGGTTGGGCGTTTTTCAACTATTTGCGACGGGCAAGATCAGCTATAGCGATAAGCTATGGCATGCTGCTGTGGGCTTAGCTTGCATAACCGCTGCTCTTATCTACAAGTGCAAACGGTCTAGCTAGCTTAGCCGAGCGATTGAAAACATGTGCGAGCTGGATATGTGGATGAAGAGATAGAAAATAATATATATAACTTATACACATGTGGATATATCTAAAATGATAGATAGAAATCAAGAAATAGTATCTGTTGTGCACAAAGTATCCACATCTAGTGGATAAGTAGCTTGGGAGCGAGGATAAGCACGAGCGATTGCCCAAAATATGGGGATTAAGCGAAAGCTATAGCGAAATCCGATAGCGAAATGAGATAGCGAAATGAGATAAGCAAAATTGAAAAGAGCAAACCAAAAGAAATAAGTAAAGAGCAAAGCAAACAGGCTCCCACCGTTTTTCGAAACGGAAAGGAGCCTTTGCTCTGTTGTGGCCTTTTAAGGCAAGGTTTGGCCTGTTATTTCGGCAGCAAGGCAGCATATTGCTTTCGCATATGATGCAGCTGCTGCAGCTTGCCGATCGCTTGCTCGCCGCGCAACCCTGTAATTGATATCGCGAGACTATCTATTAAAACCATTGGTGCGACTAATGAATGAAAGGCTTCGCGCTCGCCGCGATCGACCTGCAGCACGATATCGCTGCGGTCAATCAGCTCGGAGACGAGCACATCCGTCACGAGAATGGTCGTATAGCCGGCCTGCTCCGCATGATCGAGAATCACGAGCATTTCCGGCGACTGTCTAACAAAGCCAAAGCACAGCACGACATCGCCTTTGCCGGCATGAACGAGCTTCTCATGCAGCGCATGGCCGCTTTCAGCCATTAGCTGAACGACGATGCCGATGCGATTCAAGCGAAATTGCAGCAGCTGCCCAAGGCAGGCTGCCGAGCCCGGCGCATGGACATAAATATGTCTGGCTTCACATAATTGCGCAACCGCCTGCTGGTAGGCGTCGCTTTGCAGACGCTGCTTCGTTTCCTTAAGATTGGCTGCTGCTGAGTCGAGCATTTGCACCATAATATCCGATTCGGAATGATCGAGCACCTGCTGAATTTTCACAGCGGGGGTAGCATATTGCGATTCGTGGAGCTGCTTCTTGAACGCTTTAAGATTGGCGTAGCCGACTGCTTGCCAGAAGCGGGAAACAGTCGAAATGCTCACGCCCGCGCCTGCTGCAATATCCTCCTCGGTGAAGAAAGGAATCCGCTCTGCTGATTTTAAGATAAAGTCGGCAATTTTTTGCTGGCTTTTGGACATTTGCTCAATCGGAATTTGAAATTGAACGGTAGTCATTGCTTCATCACTTCCTAGTTGACGTTGACATTATTGTAGCGGTGTCTGCCGCATAATTGCAATACAGGCTTGCCGCTGCAAGCTGAAAGCTGGATAAAAGCTGGACGAAGCTAGATAAAAGTTGAACGAAAGCTGGATGAAAGCTGGACAGAGCTAGATAAAAGCTAGGTGCAAGTTGCATAAAGCTAGATAAATGCGGCGGTAACGTCACCGCGCTCCTTCAGCAGCTTCTTGACAAGGCTCGCTGCCTTGACGCGATGTGGCAAATCCTGCGCGATATGGATGCTGTATTGACCCTGCTGCAAAGCAGCGCGCAGATCGGCATAGCTGCCAATTTCCACCTCAAAACGGTTGAACACGGCGCCGAATTGCAGCGGATGATGCGTGTCGCTGCCAACGGTATAAGGAATGCCAATTTCCGCGGCAAGCTGGGCGACTTGCTGTTGCATTTGCTCGCCATAGCTGTACAAATCTTTGCCGTTCATATCAAATGCATGCAAGCGGCGCAGCAGCTCGGGTGGATGAGCGGTAAGTGGATTGCTCTCGCGATACGGATGCGCGCCGATCCGCACCAGATCAAGCTCGTCGCACCAATCAAGCAGCTGCTTCAGCGCTATAAAATTGCTTTTTGCAGTGTAGGGTGTCAGCATATGGCGCAGCATCAAAATGCTGTCGCGCGAGCCGATGACTAGAATATGGCCTTTGTTGGCGACATCAACCTCCATGCCGGGGTACAGCCTCATTCCGTCTACATCGTAGTAATGCTCATAGTAAGGATAATGGCTGTCCAACGCCTCATAAATTTGATAGAAATTGCTCGTATTAAAATGCTCGGTCATCGCAAAGCCGTGCAGCCCTGCTTCGCGCGCCTCGGCAATGCTTTGCTGGAAATAGGTTAAAGAAAACTCCTGTTTTTTCGAAAGCTTTATATGGCAATGCAAATCAATATTCATCGTACCGCTCCTTTCAATTTTCGTACTCAGGCGTCGAAAAAGCTGCCAACATAAAAGACAGCTGCAATATACAGTGCTGACAGTGCAAGAAATACAATATCTCTGCGTCTAATTTTCAAATAAGAAAGCTTTAGCTTTTTCACCTTAGGATCATGCATCGCATAGGTGAAGCCTTTAATCTCCAAAGCTTCAACCGTGGTGCGGGTGCGCTTGGCCGTGTTGAGAATGAGCGGATAGAAGGCTACTACCGAAAGCTTGAAGCTGTAAACGAGCATGCGCCAGCCGAGGAAGCCCTTTTTATCCGGCGATTTGCCGCGCAGACGGTAGGAATACAGGATATTGTTGTACTCCTCGATCAAAATCGGCAGCATGCGAAAGCCATAGGCGACGCCAAAGCTGAATTGAGCAGGCGCACCGATACTGAGCAAGCCGTCGCTTAGCCGCTCAGGGTCCATGCTCGAGAAAACAGCAATGCTGGCGAGCGTTATGACCAGCAGCTTGAGCGTCAAGGTGCTTAACGCCCAAGCGGCAGCCAGCCCTCCGCCAAACATTAAGGATACAATGAGCATATAGGCGGCATCGGAAATCAAGCCGATCGCCAGCACGATGAGGACGAGTACGCTTGGCTTGGAGGAGTAGGTAAGGACTGCAACAGCAAGCAGCAAGCCAAGCAGCACCGCCTTGTTATGAATGAACCATGGGACAATCGCAAAAAACGAGTACCAGGCGATCATAATGCGCGGATCAAAGCGCGAGAGAAAGGTCATCGACTGACCGTACGCTGTGCGCAGCAGCTCAACCTTAATTCGCTCGACGCTGAATTTTTCCCAAAAGCTAGGCTTGTGCGCTGAGTTGGTATATTCCATCTTGTTCCTCCTTGTCTCTGAACTGTTCGACAAACTGGTTGACGCTTAGCGCTGCGCTCGGCAGCTTAAGCGCATGGCTAAGCTGGACAATTTGCGGCGGCACTAATGCGGCTTTATCTAAAAGCTGCGGATGCTGAAATACGTCCGCACTGGTCGTATCCATAATAATCGTACCCTCATGCATGACGATCACGCGTGTTGCCCAATCGGCAACGAGCTGCATATCATGCGTTGCTACAATGATCGCCTGCACATGATCCTGCAGCTCATCAAACAGCTGTGTCATTTCTCGACGGCTCACGATGTCCAGGCTTGCAGTCGGTTCATCCAGCAGCATAATGGTTGGCTTCATCGCCATGCCAATCGCCAGCGTTGCTCGACGCTGCTGTCCTCCGCTTAACAGTCGCCCGTCGCGCTGCTGCAGCTCAGTCAAATGAAAGGTTTGCAAAATATGCTCAATAAAAGGCTCAGTGTTGCTTTGCTTGCGTGCCTTCAAGAAAAACTCGATATCTGCGCGAATATGGTCGGCGATAAACATTTCCTCAGGATTTTGGAAAATAAACGAAACAACATCCGAAAGCTGCTCGGGCGTAACCTTTCTTGTATCCTGACCACAAACGGTAACGGCGCCTGACCACGGCTTGCGAATGCCTGCAATAAGGCGCAGCAGCGTAGATTTTCCGGCTCCGTTATTGCCGATCAGGGCAACTCGCTCGCCAGGATAAATCGCAAGATCAATTCCTTTCAGCGTAGGGCTCATATTGCGCTCAATGCTCTGGTAGCCGCTCGTTGCCGCTTCAACATGCACCAGCGGCTCGCGCCCTGCGCGAGATTGGTTATCTCGCTGCGCAGACTCATTTGTGCTGGGGTGAAGCGGACGAGCTTGGTGCCGCTCGTCATGGTCCAGGCAAGACGCGTGAGCAGTGAGCTGCGCGCCATTGTCTTGGTAAGGCAAGTGAGCAGTATGCCGCTCGTCATGGTCTTGGTGCTGCTCACTCATTGGCCTATGTCCCCGATGAGCGAGCAGGGGTTGAAGCTGCTCAACCGCCTGCTCGATTGTAACGGGATACAATCCATTGCCCGACCTGCTGTCAGCATGCAGCGCGGCAAAGGCTTGCGTAACCTGCGGCGGCTGAATGTGCAGCTCTGTTAGCTCCGCCACAGAGGACAAGGCTTGCTGCGTTGGCCTTGTCCAGCGCACCTTGCCGCCACGGTCGAGCAGCACGACGCTTTTGCAGTAGTCCGCTATAAATTCAGTATGATGCTCAATCACAATAATCGTCTTGCCGTGGCGCTCATTTAACAGCGCGAGCTTATCATAAATGAGCTTGGCATGGGCGGGATCAAGCTGGGCGACCGGCTCGTCGACGATAATAATTTCCGGATCCAGCGCCATGGCTGCTGCAAGTGCCGTCATATGCTTTTGCCCGCCGCTCAGCTGCCAAATCCAGCGTTGCTTCAATTCAGCCATGTCAAGCATATGCAGAGCCTGAAGCGCACGCTCCTTATAATCCTCGTAGCCAAAATTAAGCGGCGCAAACGCCAGCTCGTCGAACACAGTCGGGCGTACTAGCTGGTTTTCAAAATCCTGGAACACATACGCAACATGCTTGGACAACTCCGCGATGGAGGCTTGCGAAGTATCAACGCCATTCACGACAACCTTGCCGGCAAAATCTCCTGTATAGTAGGTTGGAATCAAACCGTTCAAGCATTTGCATAGGGTCGACTTGCCGCTGCCATTGCTGCCAATGATCGCGACAAAATCTCCGCGCTTAATTTGCAAATTCACCTCGCTTAAGGAGTTGCTTTCTGCTCCCGGATAACGAAATGACACATCTTGAACGTCAATGATGATTGATTGGTTGTGCTCAGCTTGCACGCTGCTGGTCATGATAGGCTTTCTCCTTTAGGCTTCTGCTTTTTACGGGCGCGAATGACCGCGATTGCTGCAATAAAGACGATGATCGAGATGGCAAGACTAATCCAGAAGGCGCCGCTGCCGAAATCAGCCTCCCATTCCCAGGAGAAGAACGCATTATCGGATTCCGCCAAAAACTCTGCTGCCGCTGCAACAAATGCGAGAACGATTGCCAAAATGATAAAGCGCGGTGTAACAAAATCTTTGATTGAGCTGGCTGCCCGTCCGTCACGCGGCTTCATGCCCAGCAGCGGTTCAACCTTTCCATAAAGACGCGGCACGAGGTACAGCGTTGGCAGCAGGGCGAACAAGGTGCCAGAGACGACCATCGCATTTAGAAAGGAAAAGCCTTCAATCGCGAGAATGCTTTGCGGCAGTCCCGGAACAGCCTCAAGATCCTCAATCCCGATATACACCTTGGCGATGTCAACAATCGTGCCGAGCAATTGATCAATGCCGATTGCGACATAGGCAGCGACAGCAAGCTGGCGCTTGTTGCGCGGATCCCTTACGAGCATGCCGGCAACGAATACTGCGAGCGAAAACTGAATGAATTTCTCCAATTCGCTAATTCCGCCAAATTGACCGAGCAGAAGCTCGCCGAATATCATTTCGCCTACAGATGCTCCGATTGCCGCATATAGTGAATTGAACAAAATCGCGAAGATCAACGGGATAAAAATAAAGTACTCCACCTTCAGCTCCACAGGTCCAACTCTGAACTCAGGCAACAGCTCTGTAATCATGTTGGAAATGCCATACAGCGACATCGACAAAATAAAAATCATCAGCTTTTGTTGGGATGTTAGCTCCAAACGGTTACGCAATGGGGATAAGCTCATATTACTTCCTCCTCAAATTTGTTTTGCACAGCTAGCTGGCAGTTGTTGTTGACTTAAGCTTAGAGGTGATTTGTTAGCGATTTGTTATCGGAATGTTGAGTTTGCGTTAATTTTTTTCAAATTTATATAAATGAAAATTATTTTTCATTATAATAATCATATTGAAAGAATGGGGGAAGATTGCATGAAAATAGATATTCATACACATTGCAAATGGAGCAAGCTAAGCGAGCTGTCGCCGCAGTATTTGCAGGATATGCTGGACGCTGCGGGCGAGCATTTGGATGTGCTTGCGTTAACCGAGCATTTTAATACTGTAAATTTTGACAGCATTTATGACTGCCTGGACGAGATTGCAGTTTATGAGGCGGGGCATTATCGCTACAAGGAGCTGATGATTTTGCCCGGCATCGAGGTCGATGTAGCAGAGGGCGCGCACATTGTCGTAATCGGTGAACTGGCAGCAATTCGTACCGTGAGTCAAGCGCTCAATCCGTACCGGGCTGGCGCGGCGTACATCGGCCTGGCGCAATTGCTGGCGTTAAGCGAGGAGCTCGATTGCGTTGCAATCGGAGCCCATCCGTTCCGCGAGGAAAACAGCTTGTATCAAATAAGCGGTGATTTGCTGCGTCGCCTCGATGCGCTTGATCTTAACGGGCGCGACCTATACAAATACGGCCTGCAAATGGAAGAGCGGGTCCAACAGCTTGCGGAGCAGCTTAAGCTGCCCGTTATTGCCGGCAGCGACACGCATCATTTGGCGCAATATGGCTGTGTGTACAATACGTTTACGGAGCAGGTAACGAGTGCAGCCGAGCTGCGCCAGGCGTTGCGCTCAAGAAGCTTTTATTATTCTATAGCTGCTGATTTGCCCGCCAAGGTACAGCTTGCAGAACAAGAGCAGAAAAAAATTAAACAGGCAGGGAGCTATACAGCGGCGGGGAAAACTACGGCGGTGAGTTAGAATGGGACTATAGGTATGCGGCAGGCAAAGTGAATTGGGCAAGGAGAGGCATAAAAGTGTGGTAGGCAAAGAGTAATGTGCAAGGAGAGGTCGAGGAAAGAGGAAGGAGCTATATGAGCTATATGAGCTATATGGAGCAAGGGTGTCCTTGTGCGAGCGGAAAAGGTGTGAACTGCATGCCGTGATATGCCGATCATGCTACAATAATAAAAATCCCGACACTGAATAAGGGGCGATTCGATTTAAGGAGGCAGTTATTGTGGAGCAGTTGGAAAGACAGACGTATTTAATGAAGCTGATGCTCGTATTAATGCGGGATCGGAAGGCTAGGCAGGCTCAGGTGCGGAGTGTAGGATATTTGCGAGAGTATGGCGAACTGCCTGAGGACATGGGGGTCAATACGCTTGGCAAGCTTACAGATGAAGCGCTGCAGGCATTAGCAGAACAGATCGGCATGAAGAAACGTCCTGCTGGCGGAAAAAGCGATATTTATATGAATGATCTCGGGTATGTGCTCGTGTCAACAGAAGCTGTTACCTCTTTAATGGAGAATGCCGATGAACAGGATTTGCTGGAGCTGGCAGACCATCTGCAGCTTTCCCGCTCTATTGTCGCTCCAACCTTGGAAAGATTGCGCGAGAAGCAGGCAGCACAGTCAACTTCCGAGCTAGTGGTTTCATTGGCTAGTGCTGATGGAGCCTTTCAATCCGAGCAAAAGCAATGGGCAAAGCTTATCAGCTACTGGTGGTGCAACGGAAGTGCAAATGCTCCATCAAAATTTCCCGCCGAGCTTGTGCTTAGCTATGCCGATCCACTCAATATGAATACATGGGATATAGTTGAACCGGATGCCTATTTGGACTCAAGATGGGAGCGACTTCAGCTTAAGCTTGATCGTGAGCATAGACTGTCGATATTCCTTGACTAAACAAAGGCGTAGCTGGACTAATTTCATATGTAGCTACCAGCATCTTAGTTCAAGGCTATTGTCGTAATTGGAAAATGAGTATAAAATGATATAAATATTTACTAGTAAAATGACCGAAAGCATCGGCTTGCAAGAATTTACATTCTTGCAGGCCTTTTTGTGCTCACAAAGTTGGAAAAGTAAGGTATAATAGGGGGGAGTTGCATGTCGATTCTTGTTAAAAAATTCGATGAGCAGTGGCTCGCATTAACCTTTCCTTATTGCAAGGAAATAGTTGCGCAGATCCGGTTAATTGCTGATCGAAGGTGGATGCCGCTGCATAGATGCTGGCTAGTACCATACACAGTTACAGCTGTGCTGCAGATAGAGCAAGAGCTGTCTGGCTTTAAGCTGACATTCGAGGAACAGCTGCAGCAAGAACTGGATTTGTTGAACATAACCGATTTGGCAGGCTCGACAGAAGCGAAAAAGTTATCCAAATCGCAACAGGTAAGCAACTCAGCATACAAAGAAGAACCTCTCCAAGACGAGCATATCTTACCATTAGCTCGACCCAACGATATACGTGCATCAGAATCAAAAGCACCACCCGATAAAGAAGCCTCTCATTCATCATTGTCACGGCCCAACGAAATAAATAGTGCCAATCACGCAGCTCCAAAGTGGGATGCAATTGAGCGTCAACGGATGATCGATGCCTTGATGCTGCGCGGGTACAGCCGGAAAACAATTCGCAGCTATGTAAGCCATTTACAGCAATACTGTCAATTTGTATCGCGCAAACATGTTGCCTGGAACAGCAAGCATATCCCGACCTATACGTTAGAGCTAACTGAAAGAGGCTGTTCATCCTCCTATATTAATCAGAGCATTAGCGCACTTAAATTCTACTTTATTAAAGTGCTAAAGGAAGCAGATAAGCAATCATACATCCGCATGAAAAAGGAGCAGAAGCTGCCTGTTGTACTATCGCTTCATGAAGTGAAGCGGCTGCTGAATGCATTAACCAACCCGAAGCATAAAGCATTGCTTTATATGACATACAGTGCTGGTTTGCGTGTTGGCGAGGTCGTCAGATTAAAAATGGAGCATATCGATCAGGAAAGAAGCCTTATCATCATCAGACAGGGAAAAGGTAAAAAGGACAGACAAACACTGCTATCCGAGGCAGCATGGCAAGTACTGAGCGAATACATTAGCGAAGAGCAGCCAAGTCTATGGCTATTCCCGGGCCAGCGCCAGTCAGAGCCGCTTAACGAACGTTCCGCACAAAAAATCTTTGAACGAGCCTTGCTTATTGCAGGCATTGTAAAGGACGCCAGCATCCATTCCTTGCGTCATTCCTTCGCAACGCATTTGCTGGAGAGCGGCATCGACATTCGCTACATCCAAGAGCTGCTCGGCCACCAAAACGTAAAAACAACCCAGCGCTACATCCACGTCAGCAGCAAGGACATAAGCCGGATCAAAAGCCCGCTTGATTTGTAGTTGAGGAGGAGTGGCTGAAGCATAGAGAAGGAGCTTGCTATGCGATGTGCGATGTGAGTTGGAGCGTTGAAAGATAGTAAACCGACTTGTAGGAAAGGCACGGTGGTATGGATGAAGGTTCATCAAACCTGGTGTAAGCTGGGGATTTACGAAAAGGTGCATATATCCTATCAAATTGGAAGTATGTATCAACTACAGAAATTAGGGAGTTATAGGAAACCGCCGAAAATCTTAAACCCTAGAAAGTGAGGGAGCTTTTATCACGAATGCATCTGTTCGAATCATAAAACAGAATGAATTAGATCAATTACTATTACTTTATAAGCATCTAAATCCAGACGACCCAGATTTGAATATTAACGAGATTCAAAATCATTGGAATGAAATTATCAGTGACCCGTTAATGAAGATCATTGTTATTGAACATGAAGGAAAGATAATTTCGTCATGTGTTTTAGTTATTATTAAAAATCTTACAAGAGGAGCTAGACCTTACGGTTTAATTGAGAATGTTGTTACTCATTCTGATTATAGAAAACAAGGTTACGGCAAATTAGTCCTTCAGAAATCAGTTGAAATCGCCAAAGAGCATAATTGTTATAAAGTTATGTTAATGACAAGTTCTAGAATGGAAGGAACCCATAAATTTTATGAAGAATGCGGATTCAAAAAAGGGGATAAGACGGGATTTATCATAAAGATGATGTGAAGGTAACTCAATGAAGCGGCGGCATCCTATAACACAGCATTAGCGCATCATCGCATGCGCTCCTCGGTCACTGGTGATGCTTTTGTCAGAGAGGATAATTCATGTGACAACCTGCTATAGGCAGGTTCGTTAATGCAAGAACGTTATAGGAAATCATCGTAATTCTATTAAACACTTGAAGATTTCAATTAGACTTAAACATTTGGGGGGATTAAGGCTATGAATAAATGGACTGGTTGTGCTGCGGTTTGCATGAATGAACTTCATGAATTATTGATGGTCCGAGCTAGAGGTATAGATGGTTGGTTAGTACCATCTGGTAGTTTAGAAGTGAATGAAACAACAGAGGAATGTTGCATAAGAGAAACAAGAGAAGAAACTGGATATGAAGTAGAAATTGTTAAACAGCTTTATTTGAAACAAAAAACAACAAGCACTGGAATTGAAATTAGAACTTTTTATTATGAAGTAAAGCTAGTAGGTGGCAAAGTCAATATAGATGACCCTGATAAAGATATATATAGCGTGGCATGGTTTTCAATTGATGAACTTAATAAAATTACATACGCATATGAAGAAGATAAGGATTTTTTGATAGAACATGTAAAGAAAAATCAATAACTAATTTTGTTTGTAGACACATTATTAATATAAAGGATGTAAGATAACTCAGAGTAGACGATGACTTCCTATAACATAGCATTAACGCATCGTCGCATGCGCTCCTCGGTCACTGGTGATGCTTTTGGCAGAGAAGTAGATTCATGTGACAACCTGCTATGCGCAGGTTCGTTAATGCAAGAACGTTAGGTGAAATTACTGCAAGTCAATAAACAATTTATGGGGTGTTATAAAATGAATTTTTCTGAAATAATAAAACTCTTTATTGAATCTAAACAAGAATACCTTATACAAGCACAAGGATATGAGAAGGATTTATTAATTTTTTGGAACTTTTTAAAGACCAAAAATGTTGATGATGAATCGTGGCCGTATTTTCTAGGAGGTGCTAATACAGAGCTAATATTAGAAAGCTTGAAATTCTATATTAAGGAAAATAAGATTAATTCTATTTCCACAGGAAGTAGATTCATTTCTGTCTTGGTAGAATTTTTTCAATTTATTATAGATAAGAAGATTATTCAAAATAAAGAGCTTTATGAAGAAATGAATTCTCCCATTTATAGTACAAGATCATTTCGCGCTAGAATCAATTCATGGATATCCCAGAATCTTAAAGATAAAGAGGGTTCAGCTATATTCTCTCAATCGGAAATAGTTAGACTTATACATGATTGTAACGAGATACTTAACATGAGAATGATGAATGATGAAGTATTTGAGAAGAAAATTGTTCCGGCACTAATACTTAAATTAGTTGTTTTAACAGGTGTCAAATATAAAATAGTACGAAGTCTTTCAATTAATGACTTGAATTTACGGTACGGAACTATTGAAATAAACAGGTATGTTATCCATTTACCACACAGCCTAGTTGATCAATTTGAATTATATGTATCATTGAGGAACGAGAAAGCAAATTCCGACTATCTCTTTATTCAACTTTCGGGGGAACAACTTCCGGACAAGACGGGTAATACTGCATATTTCCTCGGAAGCTTAACAACAAGAACTGACTTAACCGGAATAATTAAATTTGCAATTGTAGAAATGATTAATAAAGGCATTGGAGAAAGCATTATTAAAGAATTTACAGGAGTCGGGAAAACTATCTTTGAAGATTGTTTAAATTTAATAAACAAAGATATTCATAAAGATCGAAATATATTCTTAGACTCACGAATTCGTGAATTATTTTCTTTTAACAAGATGTAAATTGAAGGTAACTCGGGAAGGCAGTAACTTCACCTAACACAAGATTCACGCTGCGGAGCATGCGCCGACCTGGTCTGCCCGAGGCGATTACGAAGAAGTGAAGTCAGGCAGACACCCCTGCGAACTTAACCCGCATCGCGGCCAGTCACTAACGCTCCTTTAAGATTCTCGGGTTCGTGAATCCAAAACGTTAGGCGAAATCGGAAGTGAAACTATTAAATAATAGGTGATTAAATGGAGATGATTCATTTACAAGCTATATTGACTATAAGAATAAGTGATTTTCTTTATAAGCAATTAAATAATGTAACATTTAATATACACATGAATGAAGTGGGGGACATTGATTACTATTTCTCATTTATTGATGAGAAGACTATGCAAATAGATGCTCATTATCCTATTGATGCGAAAAGATTTGAAAACTCGGTTTTCGATGAGGTATTCACAAAGGAAGCTTGTACCCGAGTCATATACAGGGATGAATTCAATGTAATGATCCATAACTTTTATTTAGCATGTCAAATCTCTGATCCGGCTGGATTTGAAATTACTAATATAAAAATATTAGTTGATGGATATGATAAGAAGTTCGTATTTACAAAAAGTTTGCTAAATCCATTTTCTGTAGGAAATCTCGTCGATGAAAAAAATCCGTTTTCTAGACTAATTGATAGAATTCATGTCAATAGCGTTATTGATTGGCTTAAGGGACAAAAGGACTTTTGGAAAGAAGTTGCGCAATCAAAAACAGGAATATCAATTAACTACTTTAGATATTTTCATGAAGAGAATGGTCCAATGAATTGTTTATGGTTGTGCATGGCCTTAGAGGCACTGCTTGTCACGAATCAAAACTTCTCAAGAAATCAAATTTACGGTAAACTCAGGTACTTTATTGATGAGGAAGAGATTGATTCAAAAACACTACAAAAATTAGTAGACAACTTCTATTCATTTCGTTCTAAGATTGTTCATGGGAAGTTAAATCTATATCGACCTACAATGATTCATAATGCGACTAAAGAAGTTGATATATTGGAGGATTCGATTACGAGTAACGAATCATTTGGTTATCTGGCAGTAAGGATCTGTTTATATAATATGATAAAGAATAATATACACAATTTAGACTTTGAAGAAGAAATAATATATAAATTGAAACAATAGATTTTTGATTTTGAATGTAGTTCAGGTCGACTTCGCCTAACACCGTATTCACGCGGCAGGCCATTCGGCCCTTGGTATGCAGAGGCATTTCGGGGAAGTGCATTCAGCAGACAACCCTGCACTGGCTAAGTCCGTCGGACCCGGGGCTAACGCCCCTTAAGCCAGTGAGGGTTCGTGAATACAAAAACGTTATCTGAAATTGCTAAAACATTATTAAATATCTAAATCACTGGAGGGAAAAATGATAAAAAGATTGATGGAAGTATTTGAAAAAGCAAATAATAAGTTTATTCTAAGTGATCTTGAATTATTGAATTCTAAAGTATCTGAGCGGACACTTTGTGGAGCGCTTATGATTCACTTATATGAATCAATTAGGGAATCAGAGTTTTCAAAGTACAAAGTTGATGTAGAGTACAATCGTAATAAAAATGGGAAAGTTAAAACTCTAATGAAAACGATAAAAGGGGCTAATGAAGTTATTCTAAACATAAACTGTGATTTAATTGTTCATAGTCGAGGCAATATTATAGAACAAGATAATCTTATTGCACTTGAAATGAAAAAATCGAATAGGAAACAACAAGAAAAAGATAATGATAGATCACGATTGGTTGCATTGACGAAAGATAGCTATGATGATATATGGTCTTTTGATGGTAAGACTTTACCAGAGCATGTTTGTAAATATAAATTAGGAGTATATTATGAAGTCAACTACGAAAAGAGAGTCATCCTAATTGAATATTATAAAACAGGTTATAAATTTAAATATTACGAAATCAAGTTTTAATACAGATACTAGTAATAGAATATTATCAAGTAACTCGAAGAAGTCAGCAACTTCAGTTAACACCACATTAACGTACCGTCGTATTCGCTCCTCGGTCACTGGTGATGCATTTGGCAGAGAAGCTGATTCACGTGACAACCCTGCAAGGCTAAGTCTGCGACCCGTTTCGTTACGCTCTACTTAAGCCTTTCGGGTTCGTTAATGCAAAAACGTTTGCAGAAATTAATGCAACATTTATTCTGTAGGAGGATCTAATGATGCATTCAATCTTTAAGCCTTTAACAAAACATGTTAGTTTTACAGGTGAGTTAAAAACAGATATTCAGTTGTTTTTAATATCGAATAAATGTCCTATAACGGCAAAGCATTGTATAGAAGTTGGGTCTGAATCAAGAAGAATTGCTATGTTGTTCAATGCTAATGTAAGAGCAGCGGAAACTGCAGGCTGGTTACATGATATCAGTGCAGTATTTCCAAATAACGAAAGAATAGAGGTTGCAAGAGAATTACAGATCGAGGTGCTTCCTGAAGAAGAGAGATTCCCAATGATAATTCACCAAAAGATATCGAAGGTAATGGCACAAGAAATTTTTAACATTAATAATCAAGAAATATTAAATGCTATTGGCTGTCACACTACATTAAAATCGAGCTCAACATTACTTGATCAAGTGTTGTTTGTAGCTGATAAGATATCTTGGGATCAGAGTGGGATTCCGCCCTATATAAATGAACTTAATAGAAATCTTGAGGAATCTTTAACACATGGGGCATTTTCTTATATCAATTTTTTATGGGAACGGAAAGATACATTGAAGGTAATTCATCCATGGTTAAGAGATGCATATGAAGAGTTGAAAGATAAAGTGCGATTAGTATAGTAACTCGAAGAAGGCATTAACTTCTGCTAACACCGCATTAGCGCTTCGTCGCATGCACTCCTCGGTCACTGGTGGCGCTTTGAGAGAGAAGTAAATTCACGTGACAACCTGCTATTCGCAAGTTCGTTAATGCAAGAACGTTATATGAAAGACTTGCAAACCCATAGAATTATAAAACCAAAAGGAGATTCGGTTATGTCAGTTCAGATTGAAGTTAAGGAATCATTTACTGTGATTGGTAAATTAGGACAAGGATTAGCGGCCGAAGTTCCTCAATGGATACCTGCCCTTTGGCAAGAGGCCAATAATGGTTTTGGGGAAATTCAGAATCTAGCGAAGACAAATGAAGAAGGAAATTTAGTTGGACTTTGGGGGGCAATGAGCGATATTTCAGAAAGTTTTGAGCGTTGGACCGACCAAGGAAAGTATTTAGCGGGTTGCGAGGTATTGGATCATTCCGTTGCTCCGACAGGTTGGACAAAATGGATAATCCCATCGTACAAATTTGCTATTATTCAATGTAATCAAGATACATATCAAAGTAAATTTAAATATATGGTTACTGAGTATCTGCCGGGCAATGGTTATTCGTTAGTCGGTGCAGTGCACGAATTTTATAAATCAAACGAGACGGATGGGAATCTATATTTATTTTTCCCGATAGAAAGAATATTGGATAAGTAAAGAAAAAGCATTATTAAGCATATTCGAGGAAGGCAAGTCCTTCATATAACACCGTATTCACGCTGCGTCGCTATCGCTCCTTGGTCCGGCCGAAGCAGAAGAAGTGGATTCAAAGAGGGATTTCAGTTGCAGGGAAGTCAATTCAGCCGGACAACCCTGCAAGGCTAAGTCTATCGACCCGTTGCGCTGCGCTTCACTTAAGCCTTTCTGGTTCGTTAATGCAAGAACGTTATAGGAAATCAGCGCAAACCATATGAAATCTCAATCACTCACATGAAGGATTTGAACCATAGGTATCAATTTCTTTCTAGTAAGGCATGCAATAAAGGAAAAAGCAATTGGTGATGTTCCAATTACTCCGAAAGGGATTAATCAGGCACTGGCTACAGCAAAGCATCTTAATACTATACCTATAACCTCAATAGTTTCAAGTCCACTCCGAGGAGCTAAAGAAACCGCAAAATTTATTGCAGAAGAAAAACAATCACCAACAAAAATCGATAGTCGTTTGAGAGAACGCGCTAACTGGGGGGACTTACCAGGCAATCCTTTCAAGAATTTGTCGAGATGTGGGACAGATGTACACGTGAACCTGACTATAAACCACCTATTGGTGATTCTGCTAGGCGTTCATGCGAAAGATTGTCATCATTGTTAGAAGAACTAGTAGAAGAGTACCCGTCCGGTAGTAATATTGTGTTCGTAACTCATGGAGGATTAATAACCGATGACCTAGTGAATTCGTTTCCCGAGGATGTATTAAATAGGTTTCATCCTCATTTTATACCTGATGAGGACTTGTAATTACCGTTTATTTAAACTATTAACCAAATATTATTGTTGGTATTTCGTGGAAGACACCTCGGTCACTGGTGATGTTTTTGGCAGAGAAGTAGATTCACGTGACTACCCTGCAAGGCGAAGTCTGACGACCCATTGCGCTACGCTTCACTTAAGCCTTTCGGGTTTGTTAATGCAAGTACGTTATAAGAAATTTGGTTAAAGCTTTAAATCTAAATATATCTATTGGAGTTGAGATTATATGCAGACAGAACGATTTGATAGGCTTAGAAAATCTGAGCTCTCAAAAATATTTGAAAAGAAACAAATCACAGAAGTATGGCGGAAAATAGTCAAGGAACAATTACGCAATTTAGATATTAAAGATTTGTTCGATCATTATGATTTTAATTACAATATAGAAGAACGGGCGACGTCGATCAGAAATGATATCTTAAACGGATCATATAAAGTTTCACAAGCTATGACATATAGAATCGAAAAAAAATTAGGAGTCTGTAGACATTTAGTAGCTCCACAACCAACAGATGCACTAGTATTTCAAGTTCTTGTTGAGAACATCTCAAAAAGTGTTTTAGAGAACCAACCATCAGAAAATTCATTTTATTCACGCGATAAGCATAACGTATCTAAGCCACATGATGTTGATGAGTATGGTCTTACCTTAAGAGCTCATTGGAAAAAGATGCAATCAAAAATATATAATTTTAATGAAGAGAAAGAATTAATTGTTGTAACTGATTTAGCTAATTATTACGATAGTATCGATATTCGAGAACTAAGAAAAGTGTTTACCAGTCTTTCAAAAATTAGTGAAGTAATAATAGATTTGATTTTTAGAATAATCGAAGAAGTATCTTGGAAACCTGATTATCTACCTTATTCTGCTAGAGGATTACCAACTACAAATATTGAAGGAATAAGACTTTTAGCTCATTCTTTTTTGTTTGAAATAGATGATGTGATTAAGCAAAAAACGAATAATAGTTATACTCGCTGGATGGATGACATTGTTATAGGAGTAGATTCCAAAAAACAAGCAATTGAGATAATAAGCTCAATCTCAGACATGCTAAAAACTAGAGGTTTAGCTTTAAATCTCTCCAAAACAAACATTTATAATGATACTGATGGTTTTTATCATTTTCAAATTAATGAAAATAAATATATTGATAGTATCGAAAACACTAAAATCTCAGACCCAGAATACAAAGCTATTACTTCTGAAGTTTATAAGAGATTCAAAAAGCATTTCAAAGATCAAGGAGCTAAATATTGGGATAAAATTGCTAAGAGATATATTACAACCTTCAATAGATTGAATTCACATAAACTTCTAAATGATCTGCCAAATATATATATTGAATACCCGGTGCTCCGACAAAATCTTATCTATTATCTATTAAAAGTAGGGTATCAGAAAAAGAGTGCGGAAAATGTATTAAATATAGTAAAAAATATTGATGTATTTGATGACATTTCCCTTTATCAACTTTGCTTTCTTGTGACTCAATGGGAAATTCCAAAAAACGAAACGTCAAAATCATTCCTTCTAGAGTTTGAAAATCATATTGTACGTTTTTCATTTAATAGAAAAGTCCCTTCAGATTTTTACTGTATTCTTTGGTTTAGAACTAAGTACAGCCATCCGGAAGATTTATTGAAATTTATTAGGCAATATAAAAATCTATGGCAAACGGACTCATTTCTACGTAGACAAGTTACTGCTATTCTAGCGAGGCTTTTAATTTCGGATAGAAGAAGTGTTGAAGCATTACTATCAAACCAAATTTCTTCAGGAATACCAAATACAGTTACATTAGCAAGTCAAATTATGTTGTTTAAAGATATAGAAAAGTTGGACAATAAATTATCGTACTATCTCTTTCCTAAGATGAAACAAAACCCTTATCCGTTATGGAAATTTTTAGTACTATGTTCAGTATTAAATTCTGAGAAGATCAGAACTAATGAATCAATTAAAAAAAAGATAGTAGAACATGTTAAAGACCCATATTATTTATACTGGTTGGAATCACAATATAACATTAACTAATGCTTTAGTATTTCTTCGAAGAACCAAACTTCCGATAACACCGTATTCACGCTACGTCGCTATCGCTCCTTGGTCCGACCAATGCAGATAAAAGTGGTTTCGAAGAAGTCGAATCAGTAGCAAGGAAGCATTAACCGGATAACCTTGCACTGCCTAACCGCGTCGCGGCCACTCCCGTTGGTCGTTTAAGGCAGTGAAGGTTCGTAAATACAAAAACGTTAGGTGAAATCACTGTAATCATTTTAAAGAAAGCATACTTAAGGAGGATAATATGAAAAACAGTTTAGCAAGAGAAGTCTATAAAGTAGCACATTTAACTGGAACATTTACATTGAGATCGGGACAAATTTCAAGTGAATATTTTGATAAATACTTATTTGAGTCTAATCCAGCCGTATTGACTAAAGTCGCAGATGAATTAGTAGGATTAATACCTGAGGGAATTGAAGTTCTAGCTGGACTAGAAATGGGTGGTATTCCAATAGCGACCGCTCTTTCATTGAAGTCTAATATTTCTACTGCATTTGTAAGAAAGAAAGCAAAAGAATATGGAACATGTAAACTAGCTGAGGGTACAAGTATAGAGGGGAAAAGAATTTGTATTATTGAAGACGTTATCACGACAGGTGGTCAAGTCATATTAAGTACGAATGACTTAAGGGATGCGGGTGCAATAGTAGAGGATGTCATTTGTGTAATTGAAAGAAATCCTGAAGGAAGAAGAAAGTTGGAAGAAATTGGTTTGAAAGTGCACTCTCTCTTCAAAATGGAAGAGTTAATTGATGCAGGAAGTTCAAGAAGATAGTGACATCACCTAACACTGCATTCACGCATAGGGGTCAAGCCACTCGGTCACTGGTGATGAATTTGGCAGAAAAGCTGATTCACGTGACAACCCAGCAAGGCTTAAGTCTACGACCCGTTCCGCTTCGCTAATCTTAAGCCTTTCGGGTTCGTTAATGCAAAAACGTTATCTGAAATGATTGCAAATAATTAGGAAGAGGAACAGAAACAATGAGTAATCTTATAAACCTATTACCGAGGGATAAACATGACTTTGAAAGAGTAAATGAGTTAAAAAAACTAGATAAAAACGACCTTAAAGAATTAATTCCAGAGTTACTAGAATGGCTACAAGACATTAACTGGCCAATTGCTATTGAGATATCAAGACTACTTTTAACTATACCTCAAGAAACAATTCCTTTTGTAATAAATGTGCTTAATGGTAGAGACGATATCTGGAAAGAATGGTGTCTAAGATATTTTGTAATGGAGTTGCCAAAGGAAATAAGAAAAATTTTACAAGGACATATTGAAAGAATTGCTTATAATCCAACAAAGGGTGAAGAACTAGAAGAAGTACATCTTACTGCTCAAGAGATATTAAACAAAGGAAGATGAGAAATATGGATAAAGGGAGAATTATATTTTTGAATGGAGTAACAAGTTCAGTAAAACTTCAATAGTCGAAGCTATGCAAACTTACTCTGAACCATTTTTTTATGTTGTTGCCAATGATCTTTTTGAAAATACGATTGGTGATAAACATCTGCGGAAAGACTACTGGAAGTACTTAAGTGAAGCAATAATAATGATGTATTACACAGCAAAATTGTTTTCGGATAGTGGAAAGAATGTTTTAATCGATGGGATACTTGTTGAAAGACCTGAGTTAAACCCACATTACGATAAGGTCAAAGATATTTTTAATGGGTATCCTTTAGATGTAGCTGAGGTGTATTGTCCTTTAGATCTTTGTCGTAAGAGAAGTATAGAACGTGGTGACAGAAGAGAAGATCAATCAGATGAGCAAAGTGAAATAATGTCAAAAAACATTCGCTATAGCTGCTCAGTCAATACGAGTTTGAATACGCCAGAAGAATGTGCAGAAATTATTATCAAATAATTATTCAAAAATAATAAATAATCGTAAATAGTATATTAGTGACTCAAATAAGCAGGGGGCATCGGATAACAAAGTGTTCCAGCTTCGCGGCTTAAGCTGCTCGGTCTGCCCGATGGGATTTAAGGAAGCATAATCAGTCAGACACATCGAATCCCCTAAGAATAAGAGCTATCTAAGGGGAATTGACGTCAGGAAAACAAGAACGTTATGTGAAAATCAGTAGGGAATATAATTTTTTAGTAAGAAGGTGAGGGAAATGAATCTAATACAACTTAAGATTCCAGCAGGTTATGCAATAACCTATAACAAATTTTACGATGTAGACCTTAACCTTAGTGAGGATAGTGACTACTTTATCGAAAACTGGGGATTCTTCACAGAAGACTTATTACAAATAACTAAATTGAAAATCAAAAAGGGGAAATGGTACATTCCTGAGAGAAAAGATACTATGCTTTTCGATCTAGGATGGTACCCCGATTCAAATATCAATGGACACTATTGTTTGCGACTCGTTGACGGGAACTGGAACGAAATTAAAAGTATTTCTTCTAAGGATCGTTTTTTAATAAAAGACACACTTGAACAATGGATGGAAGAAGAACAAAGAATATAGTTAGAGATTTATTATGCAACTCAAAGAAGACACTGACTCCACATAACATTATATTCACGCTGCGGATATTCGTCCTGGGTCCGGCATGCGCCGGACACCCAGCATAAGCTGGGTTGTGAATACAGAAACGTTATAAGAAATAGCCGCAAAGCATACACCCATTCATCAAAGCTTAAATGTACTTTAAACTAACTGGGCAGAAGAGCTCTATGATCATTAATTATTAAAGGGGGTTATTAAATGAAACAACACACCACAAACTATTTTAATACATTTATCGAAGTGGCAGAGGATTGCCCAACAACCAAAGCCACGGAACCACCGTTGAGAGAACCTAAGACTGCTGTGCGAATCGAGTACGAAATGCTTATAGACAGACCCTATCAGTATACTTCGGATGATGTACTTTACGAATCTAACGGTAATCGTAGAGGAATAAGCCGCGAGAACTTTTTCTCAAAAGGCCAACCGTGCTTTCGTTCTTCGGCTCTTTCCAAGCGTTATGGCTGGGGAGTACATAGTGACAAAGACGGAAAAATAGCTATTTACGCCATAGAATCAGACGATTATTCACGCTTTGCAAATGACGGAACTCTTAAGCATGTTAAGGCAATGCGCTCAAGCAAGAAATGAAGTGAAGGTTTCTTTGTAACCAAAGGGTGCTTCTCCTCGAGAGGTCGCGTAGTGAGTTATTGGATACGCTTGCACAGTTCAAATAATGATTAGTCCTTGGGAGTATCTTTTTAAGAAGAGGAGCGAATTGTAGTAGACCTTGAGTCTCCTACTCAAGTATAGTTGCCATAGAACGGTTAGTTAGCTCCAAAATCTTCAACACAAGGCTGCTGACGAAAAATAGGCAGCTTCGTTCCACTAATTGGAAGTAATGCAGAATGATACGAAAGCTGAAAAAAGGTATTACTTGGACTGTCTTCTTATACAAATCTAAACTAACTGAGAACGATAGTTGAATGTTGTGAGAGAACATACTTGTAGGTATTCGAAGAAGGCGGCTACATCTTATAACACCGCATTAACGGGCGTATGCCCCTCGGTCAGCAGAAGTTATTGACAAAGAAGCAGATGCTGCTGACAACCCTGCGAGTCTAAGTCTAACGACCCGTTCCGCATGCGTTCCACTTAAGCCTTTCGGGTTCGTTAATGCAAGAACGTTATCGGAAATTATTGCAATTGATTACAGTCCAGCGGTATGATGTCAAGTCCCTAAATCGGCTCAATTGGAAATACTTTAGGCTACACCAACGAAATGTACCGAAAAAAGGCGCATCAAACTAGTCCCAGTCCAAAAACATAGTAAATACCAGATTTTTACTGGGGATTCACAGTGGACTTTTGCTTAAGAAGGGGTTAATCCTTTGCAGGCATCACCTTCTTGCGCGGCGTATAGAGTTGGGCGTTGCGTAGCAGCACATCGACCAAACGCACAAGCTTTCTTGCGGTTAAGACGAGGGCACGTTTATGTTGGCAAGTACATGGCGGTATGCCAGCTGTAAACCGAAGTCGATTCGAGTCCGATATGGATCTCGCTCTCTCGAGAGCTGGAAACTGATTCAAAATTTTGTTCAAGAACTACTATACGAGGAGGAGTATCTGTGAAGTATGAATTTAATAATCGTGAATGGCTTATAAAGAAGTTTGAAGAAATAAAAAAACGTACCTTTAAAGCTATAGAGCAATTAAGTGAAGAACAGTTAAATTGGGCTCCTGATCATGTAAGTCATAATATACCTACCTTATTAAGGCATATTGAAGGAAATATAAACGAAAGAATAAGAGCAGGTATCTGCAATGAAGAAATAGTCAGAAATCGTGACAAGGAATTTTTAAGGACATTTATGACAAAGAATGAAGCCGAAACACTGATTAACAGTAATATGGAATTTATCATTACCCTAATAATGGATTTACCGGAAGAGAAGTTCGAAGAAGTGCAATTAGTCAGAGGAAAAAAAAGAAAAAACATAGAGATGCTACATCAGTGTACAACACACTTCTCCGAGCATATGGGACAGATTTTATATATTACAAAGCAATGTTTAAAGGAAAGTTATAAATCAACTTCACTGTAAGTGACACAACGAAGGCAATAACATCAGATAGCACAGCATTAGCGCTTCGTCGCATGTGCTCCTCGGTCACTGGTGATGCTTTTGGCAGAGAAGTTGATTCATGTGACAATCTGCTATACGCAGGTTCGTTAATACGAGAACGTTAGCAGAAATTAACGGATATAAAAACTAAAAAACA
Source organism: Paenibacillus montaniterrae (assembly GCF_018403185.1). Classification (GTDB taxonomy): domain Bacteria; phylum Bacillota; class Bacilli; order Paenibacillales; family Paenibacillaceae; genus Pristimantibacillus; species Pristimantibacillus montaniterrae. The sequence goes on along the minus strand of NZ_BOSE01000006.1, from coordinate 24,036 downwards.
ATATCTGTATAAAAGGAGAATATATGAAAATCACTTTCGAAATGAGCGAAGCAGCTTATGAAATAGCAAAGAAGGTATATTCAGGGCAAATTACTAGAACTGAAGGAAAGATAGAAATTAATAAGAACACAGGAATGAATGAAGGATCAGCACAAGCGTTTATCACCATATTTTTGGCGATGATGAGCGGAGAAGTCTATAAGAGAGCATTTAATAATGAAACCAATAGATTATTGTTTGAAAGTATAAAAAGAGATTATGGAAAAGAATATTTTATAAAAGCTTTAGATGCATCCCAAAAGCATGTAAATTATTATTCAACACTAGGTAAAGGAAATCTTTCAGGCCTTCAAAGCATAATAAATGAAATGAGATCTTAGAGTATGTGGCAATTGCGAAGAAGTCGTTGACATCCTACAACATAATATTCAAGTTGAGGCTCCTGTCGGATGTGTCTGCTGGATGCATTTCGAAGGTAATTCAGCAGACACATCCGACAGGGTCGGACGTCGTGAATACAAGAACGTTATGTGTCAGATGGGCAATTGATTTAATAGGGGGTGCTGCAATTGAAGTCACTTTTTCAATATAACTGGAAAATCAGAGATGAATGGTTTCAATGTCTCGAATTAGTACCAATCACTGAATTGTTAAAAGAACGTAATACAGGAGTAGGATCAATTTTTAAGACATTGTTTCATATAATTGACGTCGAATACAGTTGGATAAGAGCATTACAGAATAAAACGGATTTAATTTTTGATATTAACGAGTATAAAGATATTAATTCATTAAATGTGCTATCTGACGAGCTTAGAATAGAAGTTAAGGAATATATTGATAATTGGTCAAGTAATTTAGAATTTGAAGTTGTAACACCATCCTGGATAGATAGAACTTATTATAAAGGCGAGATATTAAGACATATTATAGTTCATGAAATTCATCATACTGGTCAACTATCAATATGGTCTAAAGAAATAGGCATGCCTGTAGTATCAAGTAATTTTATAGGAAGAGATTTAATTTGAAGGACAGTAAGGGGATTAAATTGTATGTCAATGACGGCCGATCCTTCATATAACATAGCGCTCTACTTAAGCCTTTCGGGTTTGTTAATGCAAAAACGTTATAAGAAATCCCCGCCAAAACAATTAAAAACAAACAATTACATGAGGTGCTGGAAGATGAATAAGTTTAAGATTAATTATGTATCCCAGCCAGATTTTTCATTGTGTGATGAGGCATGCTTAGCAATGGTGGCACAAATTCCTATTGAAGAAGCAATGGCTGCGATGAGAGGAAAAGAAGGTTCAGGAACTTCAGATTTTTATAAAGCTCTAAAAAAATATAAGATTGATTACTTGAGTTGGCGTGATATTGATACGATTGATGAACTTCCACTACTTTGCGTATTACTCGTTAAATTTCCAACATATACACATAGTGTACTTTACTACGATGGAACTTTTTATGATCCGGAATTTGGTGTGTTTGAATCGAAGTATGAACCTAAAGGGGAAATTACTCACTTTATGGAACTTTACATTGATGGAATTTACAGAAACAAAGAAATAAAAATTAAGATTCCACAAGATTTTAAAGAAGCATTTGAGAAAGATCAAATAGCATATGAACTATATCAGAACTTACCTTATCCCCAGAAATCAAAATTTATATATGGGATTAGCCACTTTAAAAACCCAGAGACAAAAAAAAAGAACATTGAGAAAAGATTGACAGAACTGAAGAAGTAATTGTGAAGGCAGGGACATCTTATAACGTCGCACACGTCGGAGCGCTGACGCGTCCCTTGGTCGCCAAGAGGAATTTCGTAGAAGCGGATCAGGCGACAACCCTGTGAACCTAAGTGGCGGAGCCACCCGGCAGCTAATGCTGTCTTAAGGTTCTAAGGTTCGTAAATACAGTAACGTTATCTGCCATTGACTAAAAATTGTTTTGTGGGTGAATTCAAAGATGAATGAAATGAAAGTATTTGTCCAAATTTCGAGGGCAAGAATGCTCCATCATTACTATCCAAAAATAATAAGATGTGTGGAATTATTGAGTGAAGAAGAAATATGGGAAATTGAACCACCTTTTGATCATTCAATTGGCGGCATTGTTGAACATATTAGATTACATATTGAAAGAAACATTGCACGATTAGATAACTCAGAGATTAGGTTCGAAAAAGGAATAGAAAAGAGCTTTGATCAAAGAAGGTTGAGTAAAGAAATATTTATCAGCTCGATTAATGAGGTGTTTATAGTATTAGATAAGAAGTTAGAAAATTCTGATTCAGGGATGTACGATATTTATCATCTGGTGGAACATACAGGATATCATGTAGGACAAATCGTAGATCGAACTAAAAGATTAAAGGGTAAGGTATTTGATTTTGTAAGTGAAGGGATAAATGAAACAAACTTAAAAGAAAAGTTAAAAGATGATTTTGAATGAACAAGCTGAGAAGAGCCAACAGCAGATAACATAGCATTAGAGCATAGTCGCACACGCTCCTCGGTCACTGGTGATGTATTTGACAGAGAAGTGAAATCATGTCAACCCTGCAAGGCTAAGTCTACGATCCGTTGCGCTGCGCTCCACTTAAGCCTTTCGGGTTCGTACGAGAACGTTATACGTAATTTCTGCAGATTAAAGGGAGGTCAAGTTATGGATAGTATTCGTTATCCCATAGGTCCATTTAAAGAACATATAAACCCCGATATAGATTACATAAAATCTTTGATTCTGGAGATTGAAAAAATACCATCACTGTTAAGGAACATTGTAGATGGTCTTGATGATAAACAATTAGATACGCCGTACAGGCAAGATGGATGGACGATTAGACAGATTATTCACCACATTGCAGACAATAACATGAACGCATATTTTCGATTCAAGAGAACATTGACCGAGGAGTGCCCGGTAATTCCATCTTATACTCAAGACAAATGGGCTGAACTGGAAGATTACAATATGCCTGTTGAAATTTCTCTCAAACTAATTGAATCGATTTATTCGCGATTTCTCACATTGCTCCGCAACCTGGAGCCTCTTGACTATAAACGAGAAATGAATAGTGTGGCCTATGGAATTATGAGCCTTGAAACAGCAGTGCAAAGATATTTATGGCATGACAGACATCACATGTCACAGATTCAATCTTTAATATCAAGAGAAGGATGGTAGTGCTTAAAGATTTCTTTTGTAACTCAGGATGGCAGAAACTGTGTATAACAATGCATTCACGCGGCGGAGCCTGACAGCTCCTTGGTTCGCCGGAGGTATTTCGAGGGAGCGGATTCAGGTGGACGACTCTGCGAACCTAACCGCATCGCGGTAGCCCCCGTTAGGGCTTGAGGTTATCGGGTTCGCTAATACGAGAACGTTGTGCGAAATCTTGCAAGTGTAAATAGACGGGAGTGTCTTTTATGAATGTAAATAACATTATTGCATTGGGTAGGACTGCTGAAATTATTTCCTATGATAACCAGCATATCTTAAAACTCTTTAAAGAAGATATGCCTATGAATTTAATCATTTCTGAATTTAACAATACAAGAGAGGTTTACAATATTGGGATTCAATGTCCTAAACCATTTGAGATCATTGATTATGTTGGTCGTAAGGGTATTGTTTATAAACGAATCACAGGTATTACCATGCTTAGATCCATAATCGAAGATCCAACTAACGTGATTGCAGAAGCCAAGAGTCTGGCAGATATTCATTTGGATATTCATCAGAGATTGGTTGAGAACTTGCCGAATCAAAAGGAATTATTAGCAGAACAGATTAAGCATGCCCCATTAATAACAAATCAAGAGAAGGACAAAGTTCTTAAGAAATTATCTGAACTCTCAGATGATTGTAAGCTTTGTCATGGTGATTTTCACCCCGATAATATTATTTATAGTGAAGCTAGGCACTGGGTGATTGACTGGATGACAGGAATGAAAGGAACCCCAGCGGGAGATGTCGCCAGAACATATCTTATATTAAAATTAGGGCGTATTTCTGATGAAATACCGAAAGAAGTTTATGAATTCATTTCACAAATAAGAAACCAAATCTTAGAGAACTACATCAAAGAATACTTAAAGAAATCTAATATTTCAATGAATGAAGTTAATAATTGGTTTGTTCCCATTGCAGCTGCGCGACTTGGCGAAAGGATACCTGATGAAGAGAAGAAGGAGTTAATTGAAGTAATTAGAAACAATTTGTAAGTATAACGGGGAAGAGCAAGACTTCGCACAACACAGTATTCACGCATTTGGCCATATGGCCCTTGGTCCGCCCGAGGGATTTCGAAGGCGCGGAATTCAGGCGGACAACCCTGCGAGGCTAAGGTGCGAAGCCATCCGGCGGCTTCGTCGCCTTAAGCCTCCGTTATCGGAATTTAATGCAAAGATATATGTTTTGAAAGTTATGTCGGGGGTGTGAAATGAAAAGAAAATATGCAAACCGATTAGATTGGCATCGAATATTAAATAAAGATTATGTATGCAGGTTTTTCGATGAAGTTGAGTTCAAAGGACATATTACCTTAATTACTATTCATCAAGTCAAAGAACCATTAAAGACAAGAATTGAAGAAAAAGAAATCTGTATAGTAGATAATGGTTATTATTGGATGCAGCACTTCCCCTCAGAATTAAATTACTGTGTTACAACGATGCTTAACGAGAAGAAAGAGATCATTCAATGGTATTTCGATATATCTAAGAATATTGGGATCAGCGAAGGAGTGCCTTTTTGGGATGATCTATATTTAGATGTGATTGTTTTTCCTAATGGTGATTTATTTATTAAGGATGAAGATGAACTTGAAGAGGCTCTAAATAGTAATGACATTAAGTTAGAGGACTATAATTTGGCAAAAAATGCAATGAATGAGTTAATTAAAGAAATCGAATCAAGGGAAAACAATATTATTAAGAATTGTATAGAACATTTAAAATTCATATTGGAGGCATCTCAAGGAAGGCATTAGCATCCGATAACATTGTATTCATCGCTTCGGAACCTGATGGTTCCTCGGTTCGCCAGAGGAGATTGACAAGGAAGCGAGTTCAGGCGAACACATCCGCACCGACTAACCGCATCGAGACCGCTCCTGTTGGTCGCTTAAGTCGGTGGGATGTCGTGAATACGGGAACGTTATATGAAAAATTTGAAAGTGGGTAAAAACTATCAAACCTATTTGTGTCCTTGTTTTTGGATTACTTATACTTCTAATATTAGGGTGCTCGTCAGATTCAGATATGGATTCAGATATAGTTATTTGAAGAGATAATTAATTTTACTAAATCTCTGCTCCACGAGAGTGGAATTCCAGATAAAAATGCAGATAAATGGTTCAAATTCATTGAATTATACAATGCTAAGCAAGCTAAGTTTGTGTCATTCACCAAATTCAGGTTGGGTAAAAACGAATATTCGAAAGTACGAAGATATTAATTTTAATAAAACATTAAATGGTTGGTCCGCAGATGAAATAGATAGTATAGATATTAACTGCCGAATATCACTTTTTTATTGGTCTCAGATTCCTTAGATGTCAACAATGAAATCTTAATAGAAGTGTATGAATCAGAGTTAAATAAAGTAAAACTACTAGGATTAAATTTATCTAACAGGCAGATTTCTATTTTCAGGGCATTATTTATGCCGTTAGATAATGTTGAGAACTCCGAACTAAAGTTCTCAGATAAATTCAAAGTGCTACGGATTTATTTAGATTCAAACAATGACAATATTTTAGAGATGGCACATACAGCACTTATTATTGATAAAGAGGGAAGTTTATTTTTACTAGAGAAGAAGAATCCAGGCTATCCATTCCAGATTAGCGAGTTTAATAGCTTAGAAGATGTGCTCACATATTACAATCACATCTACAAGCAAGAAAAAGAAATATATGTAAATCAAGAGAAGGCAAGTTAATTAGAGAAATCGACTTCTTCGGTAACACCACATTCACGCATCATGCTGACCCACCTCGGTCGCAGACGCAGGTTCGTGGAAGTGGTGCTGCGACAACTCCCTACGGGAGTTCATGAATGCAAGAACGTTATTAGAAATCGGCGAAAACCAAACAAACTAAATCCAAATGAGAGAAGGTTTTAACATTAAATTCAAGTCAATAAACACTTTAAGCCTAATTTCATTACATGATTGCTTAATAGAAGAAGTTTTAAAAACAGAGCAGAATTTATCAATTTTATTTGATCACATTGATGTGCTATCAGATCATCCACTTAATGATACTGGGAACGCAATGTATACAGGAAAGGCTAGATTTACATTTGTTGAGTTCGAGATCTTAGACTCAATTTTATATGATACGTCGAATATTAAAGGCAAGAATAGAATTATTGTAGAGGAAAATGCTCAGAGGATTGAGCTTGATATCTCTGAACTATTGGTTGAATTTGAAGTGCTTAAGAATGAAGAAATATCGAATAGTGATAGTTATTTTATACAGAGATTTGATGGATCATCTTCGTCGAAGTACAATTCTGATTTTGGTTACTGGATTATTAAATACAAGAAATTAATTATTGAATGGGAAGAACTTATAGATAAAGCTTGGTTTGAAGGAAGGTGAATTGGGAAGTTATTCGAGAACACGCCACATCTTATAACACTGCATTAACGCATTGTCGCATGCGCCCCTCGGTCACTGGTGCTTTCGGGTTCGTTAATGCAAAAACGTTATACGAAATCGCAGGAATACAATAGTGAGGAGATTTCAATGAAAGTTATCTATGAGCACAATAGTGTTTGTTCTCCAGAAGAAGTATCTGATGTATTTAAAGCTTCTGGAATTAGAAGACCAATAGATGATCTGGACAGACTAACCAGAATGATATCAAACGCAAATGAAACTGTAACTGCTCGAGTAGATGGAGAATTAGTAGGAATTCTAAGAGCAATTACCGATTACTCGTACTGTTGTTACATTTCAGATATAGCAGTTAATAAAGCATACCAAGGTTTAGGGATTGGTAAGGATCTAATCGAAAGATTAATAAATAAATTAGGTAATGATGAAGTGCAATATGTATTAACTTCGGCACCGCAAGCTGAAGGGTTTTATGAGAGATTAGGATTTGAAAGAAACATGAGATCGTTCGTTGTAAGAAGAAAGATAAATTAATTATTGGGATAATTCGGAGAAGCCTACGACATCATATAACACAGCATCAGCACATCTTCGTGCGCTCCTGTTCACTAATGCAAGAACGTTATACGACAGAACCTAATTAAACAGGGGGAAGCCATGGATAAGTTAATAAAAACAAAAGTTCAAGAATTAGTTTACTCTGGTTCACCTGTAAGTGGTTATTTTATAAAGGATATTGATTTATACAATTCAAACTTGTTTGAGAATGAACAGGTAAGGAGAAGCGTATTAATTGAGAATTGTATTATTGATAAATTAGATTTGACTATTATGGAATTTACAGAGGAAGTTATAATTCGAGATTGCTCTATTAATTTAGCTAGTTTCCATGGTGCATATTTTTATAAGGGAATATCGATTGAACGGTGTGTTTTTAATGAAATCTTCTATTTTGACTGTGGAGGGCACAATGAATCCTCATACACAGTTAGGTTAATAGAAAATAAATTTAGGAAGTATGTAGATTTTTTTGATGCATGGTTTATGGGCCCTGTAGAGATCAGGAATTGCCAATTCATTGGAGGTACGAATCTATTGTGTGACTCACAGGCCTTCGATGTAGAACCAATAATTGAAAATAACACTGGAAATCTTAGACTAGAGAGTTGACTCTAAGAAGAGGTTCCGTCGTATAACAAAGCTTTAACGCTAGGTCGCATGCACTCCTCTGTCACTGATAAAGTGTCTGGCAGTGATGCTGATTCATGTGACAACCTGCTATGCGCAGGTTCGTTAATGCAAGAACGTTAGATGAGACGACGGAAACAATTATAAAATATATGTCGGCCTGAGGTCGACTTGAAAGAGTGAGAAAAACATATGATAAAAGCCATAATTTTTGATTTTGACGGTTTGATAGTTGATACCGAAACTCCATCATATTATGTGTTTTCTGATATTTATAACGAATATGGGGTTGAATTAACACTTGAAACTTATTCGCAATGTATTGGGACATCTTTTTCTGTTTTTGATCCCTATACTTATTTATCAAATATTACAGGAAAGGAAGTTGCTATAGACGAGGTTAAGACTAAATTTAGGAGGAAGTATCGAGAATTACTAGAGAATGAAGGGTTACGTCCTGGTGTTAGAGAGTACCTAGAAGAAGCAAAAGATATGAACTTAAAGATTGGACTTGCATCGAGTTCAACCTTATCATGGATAAAACCACATTTGGAACGGTTTAACTTAGATACTTATTTTTCTAGTATTTTGACTTCAGATAACGTTAAAGAAGTGAAACCAAACCCTGAACTATATATAAAGTCTTTAGAGAACTTAGGGGTGAATGCTGAAGAAGCAATTTCATTTGAAGATTCACTTAATGGATTTAAAGCAGCCAAATCGGCTGGATTGAACTGTGTAGTAGTACCGAACGAGGTAACAAGACATTTTCAATTTAATGAATTTGATTTGTTAATTAATTCAATGCAAGATATAAAATTTGACAAAATTATTGAATTAATAAATAACAAGAGAATTATAAGGAGTTAATGCATGAAAAAAATGTCAATAAAAATAATAATCACATTAATAATTTTTATTTTGTTAGTCTGGAGTTCTAAGACTTCAAGTATAGGTGAATTAGTTACAATAAGGGAAGTTAGTTCAAATGAAATGGTCATAGAGACTATGATTAAAGAAGTTAAAACAATAAAAATCCCAAGTAATTTGGCTAATATAATCGATGAAAACAAACAGTATCACGATAAATATTATATAAAATACACAACAAATATATGGGGGAAACCAAAGTTAAAACAGATTAAACCCATGTTAGATGAAAATAGCTGATTTGCTGGAAACGCTAAGAAGTTGTGGCATCTTATAACACAGCATTAGCGCATCGTCGCATATGCTCCTCGTTCACTGGTGATGCTTTTGGCAGTGAAGTTGATTCACGTGACAATCCTGCAAGTCAAAGTCTACGACCCGTTGCGCTGCGCTACACTTAAGTCTTTCGGATTCGTAAATGCAAGAACGTTAAATGAAAGGGATGCAATTAAAACCAGAAGGAGTGAATCAAATGCGAACTCGATTAATGACGACCGCTTTTTTATTTAATTGTGACAAGATTTTAATGATGAAGCGATCAGCAGATAGAAAGCTAGCTCCAGGATTATGGACAGGGATTGGTGGACATATAGAACCACATGAAATTGATGATCCCCTAAGATCGTGTATTCGAGAAATTCATGAGGAGTCAGGTATAGAAGAAGACAAATTAGAAGAGCTTAAGTTAAGGTACATAATAATAAGACAGAAGGAGCTCGAAATAAGAGAGCAGTTTGTATATTTTGGTAAAACGAATAAACGTGAAATAATAAATACAAATGAGGGAGATCTCTACTGGATTAGTAGTGAAGTAATTGAAACTCTTGAAATGCCTTGGACTATAAGGTCAATGTTTGAACATTACTTCGAAGTGGGCATAAGGACAGATAAACATTATGTAAGTATATTAACATTAAGAACAGATAATATACCAGAAATGGTTTGGACTGAGTTGATTGATCCAGAAGTAGTTTAATAAGTAATTCCTGATAGAAATCTCTAAGAAGGTATCCTCATCATATAGCACCGCATTAACGCAACGGGGCATTTGCCCCTCGGTCAGTGGAAGTTTAGGCAGAGAAGTTGAAGCTACTGACATCCTACGAGCCTAAGTCTGTCGACCCGTTGCGCTTCGCCCTACTTAAGGCTCTTTGGTTCGTTAATGCAAAAACGTTATGCGAAAGACTTGAAAAAATCTATTGGAGGGTTACTCATGAAGGAAGTAATCGAACAGAGATTTAATGAACTAATTACTCAAGGTGCGGTTCTGTCAAGTAAGGCTAAAGAAGATGATTATTGGATAATAGATTCTTACATCCCTCTATTTCAAACTTGGTTATCGTCCTCTATAAATCTTATCCAGATGATTTCTCCAAAGCAAAGTTTTCATTTCAATGAGTGTAACAAGATTATGGAACATGAACAGTTAAATCAAGGAATTCCTACATTAGTGTTTCAGAGAATGTTCGGTTTGATTGCTTCAGCTTTTGAAGAATGGAAGAGGGGAATATTGAAGGATATACAGTATATTGTCGCAGCTGAGACATTTGATGATTTCCTTGATCATGCTTTTGAGTATCACAAAGCAAATAAAAAGAATGAAGCTGCAATATTAGCAAGTTCAGTACTAGAGGACACAATCAAGAAGATAGCAACCAAAAATAATATAACAACTAAAGGCGTATCATTAGAGCCCCTCATTGAAAGCCTTATTAGCTCGGATATTCTAACAGTTGTAAAAGGGAAGAGAATAAAAGCGTATGCAGGAATTAGAAACAAGGCACTACATGCGGAGTGGGATGAATTCGATATCAGAGATACTGGAGAGATGATAAAAGGCATTCGGGAATTAATTGAGAACTACTTGTAAGCGGTACTGAGGGTCAAGTCCTTCGTATAACACCGTATTCACGCTGCGGAGCTGACGCTCCTTGGTCCGGCCGAAGTTAAGAATCCAGGAAGCGGATTCAGCCGGACAACCACTGCGAGCCTAAGTCTGTCGACCCGTTGCGCTTCGCTTCACTTAAGCCTTTCGGGTTCGTTAATGCAAAAACGTTATGCGTAACTTTCAAAATCTTTAAAATTCGAAAAATCAATTTGGGAATAGTGTAATGAATGAAAGATAAATTTTGAGGTCAGAGAAGAATGAGGGGAACTATGAAAGAAAAAATATCAAGAAAATTTTATAGGTCAATAATCGCTCAAAATCCACCTAAAGAACTTTTCGAATCAAAAAATGCAATTTTTAATAAATTTAAACGAGAAGTACAAGTTAAAAGAATTTGCTTATTAAATAATGATGAATGCAAGAACGATTCCAAAAGTGGAAAAGAACCCAATGAGGCTATCAATTCGCATTCGATTCCTGAGAAAAACTTAAAGTACATGTCAAAAAAGAGTAAGGTTTATATTTTACAAACTGATTTCCAAAATCCATTTAAGAATAAATTGTCTGCACCTTTTGTGAAATCGGCTCTAACATTTCCAGGTTTTTGTTCTTATCATGATCGAAATCTATTTTCGAAAATTGAAAACGTTGAGGAAATTCACTATGACAATAATTCGATTTTTTTAATTTCTTATAGAGCTTTATCAAAAGCCATTGTAGAATCAACTCAGTTAGTAGAGTGGTTAGAATGGAAATTGAGAAATTGGGATTCCGTAGAATTCACCGAATATAATAAAGTTATTCGAAAAATGATGTTAGAGGAAGAAATTTTAATCAGTAAAGATGTTTTTTATAAGAAAGCTTATCTTTTTATGATTTTATTCAATCAGATATTTAAAACTAAATATTTAGAAAAATATAAACAAATAAGAGAATTGAAAAATGTAAAAAAGGAAATAAGGGATTATAAGAAAAAATTAGGGGTGTACAATGATTTAATTAATTCAAATCAAATATTTGAATCTTATTTTAAAGTGATTAAGAATGAAAAAACGATTGCTTTTTCATGTATTCTTAATTTAAAAATTCAAAAAAGAGATGTATTTGTTTATATAACTATTATACCTACTAAAGAAGGATCAGATCTTATTATATCGTGTAAAAAAAATGACTTTCGTTACATAAGTAGTGATAAAAGGCTGATTGATTTATTTAACGGAGACGAAAATTTAGTTAACGAAATTTTGAATATTTCCAAATCTGAGATAGCGCATAATATCGAAGACTATGAGAGTGATTTCGGTCATTCGTTTTTTTTAGAATGGAACATACCTTTAGCTAACATTGAATACTTCAAAGCAAAAAAGTGCTAACTATGTTTACTGCTGGTATATTTAGTGAAATTAGAAGCAACACATAATATAATATTTTCGCTACGAGCATTCACTCTTAGTACGATAGAAATATTTCGGGGAAGTAGAAGGGAAGGCAGGCATCCGGGGATTCAGCAACACTGGGTCGTGAGGAACGTTATGCGTAGTAGTTTCCTAATACCATAGGAGTTATACAAGATTGATTGATGTAAGTGTAGCGAAGAGGTTGGAAGCCAACGCATAACACCATATTCACGCATCGGACTGTCGTCCTCGGTCCCAGTAGCGACTTCAAAGAAGTGGTTGCTGTGGACACATTCGACTTCGTCGAGCGTCGTGAATATATGAAACGTTATCTTAAACCGACTATATTATTTAAACAGGGTGATGAACATGGATGTTAAATACAGTAAACTGAATGACCATTCAATCATTCAAATCATGCATATGGATTGTTCGCCTTTGCCGAATGAAAGGGACTCAATATACCTATCTTTCTACCGATTTTTCCGCAATACTTGCTGGGTAGCTGAAAAAAACAATGAAGTCATCGGGTTTGCACTAGGTTTTGTAGACCAATCCAAAGAAGCACATGGATACTTAAATTACCTTTTTGTGAAATCTGAGTGCAGAGGATTGGGAATTGGTGCACATTTACTAGCTCTTTTCGAGGAGGGCTTAAGAAATGCCGGGTGTAACCTCGCATCATTACTTACAGGGAAGCAAGAGAATATAAGGTACTATGGAAGACATGGAAATATTGTTAATCATGATATAGATGGATGGACAGAGAAAGACAAAGTTTATGATTATTATTACAATGCGAAGAAAGTTTCGTTATTGGTTAAAGAACTATAGTCTTGGGATTATTCGAAGATAAGTCGGCATCAGATAACGCCGCATTCAGGCTGCGGGCCGCTTTCTCGCCCCTTGGTACGCCCGAGGGTTTTCGAGGAAGAGGAATCAGGCGGACAACCCTGCACCACTTAACCGCATCGCAGCCGGAAATCTAGAGGCTAAGATATGAGCTATCTAAGCCTCCCAGATTTCCTTAAGGTGGATGAGGGTTCGTTAATGTAAGAACGTTATCTGAAACCGTGCAAGAGCAATATAGTTCAATAAAGGAAGTGACTCATTTGAAGTATTCTGACTTGTTGAATTTAAAGGATATATATCTTGAGCAGATATGTGAGCCTGAAGAGAACACACTTAGATTACTCTTTAGTCGAAGTAGAACTAGTGAAACTCCTGAAACGATAACAATTGGAGAAATAGAAATTGAAGATACCTATTCGATTGATGTAGATGAAACATTACCTTTTATACAAATGGATTTTGAATGGTATATTGGATATTCTGTTAGAAATGAAAGTTACACTTCATGGGATAATTACGAAGAATTTGAAGGTGAAATCTTTAGAATTTATAGTAAATCCAGGTACCTAGACTTCATTAAAGTTGGAACATTTGCATCTGAGGATTACCCAGGCCCATTCAAGCATTATGGCATCTCATGTCTTAACCATGTCGTAGATGTTGCATCAGTTTCAGAACCAATTATAAAGGAAGTTCAAAGAACTAAATAAGAGTATTGAATGTTTCTCAAGAAGGCACCGGTATCAGATAACAAAGTATTCACGCTGCGGGCCGGCTTTGGCAGTCCCTTGGTCCGCCCGAGGTATTTCGAGGAAGTGAATATCAGCCGGACAAACCTGCGCACCTAACCGCAGTCGCGCCCGGCCCTCTGGGCCTTAAGGTTCTCGGTTTTGTGAATTTATAACGTTATATGAAAGATCGGCAATCGTTTTAAAAGGGGGTGCTACTATTGAAGTCACTTTTCCAATATAATTGGCAAATCAGAGATGAATGGTTTCAACGTCTTGAATTACTACCAATCACTGAATTGTTAAAAGAACGTAATTCAGGAGTGGGATCGATTATTAAGACAATGTTCCATATAATTGATGTCGAATACAGTTGGATAAGAGCATTACAGAATAAAGCGGATTTAACTTTCGATATTAACGATTATAAAAATATTAATTCATTAAAAGTATTATCTGACGAGCTTAGAATAGAGGTTAAGGAGTATATTGATAATTGGTCTAGGATTCGTCAGAAATCACAAGGAGGTCGGAAGCATCACGTAACACCGCATTAACGAATCGGGGCGTTCGCCCCCTGGTCAGCAGAAGTTTTGGCAGGGAAGTGATTGCTGCTGACAACCCCTGCGAGCCTAAGTCTAACGACCCGTTCCGCATTCGCTCCACTTAAGCCCTTTCGGGTTCGTTAATATAAGAACGTTATCAGAAATTGCCAAAAAACAATTATTGTAGGTGAGTGAATTCAATGAAGAAAATCTTCATTGTTGGAATTGTTGCAAGTGGAAAAACAACATTGGCAAAACAATTATCTAAAAGCTTAAACATCCCCTGGTATGAATTGAATTGTATTGTTCATAACGATACAAAAGAAGGTAGGAAAAAACGTTCTTCTGAAGAACAGGTTGAGATTATTAAGGAAATTGATGAAAAAGGTTCATGGATATTTGAAGGCACAGATAGGGAGTCGTACAGATGCTTGTATGATATGGCAGAAGTGATTATATTTCTTGATCCTCCATTATGGAAACGGAAAATAAGGATTTTAACTAGATTTATAAAACAAAAAATAGGAATTGAAAAGTCACATTATAAACCTGATATTACAATGTTAAAGCTAATGTATAAGTGGACGAGCGATTTTGAAAGAAATAGGAATGAATTTGAGTTGAAGATTAAAAGATATCAAGAAAAAGTAATTAAATTGGGTAATATAAAAAACTTGAAAATGTAAGTTAATTCAATGAAGTTGCAACATCTGATAACACCGTATTAAAGCATCGTCGTATGCGCTCCGTGGTCACTGGTGATGCATTTTGCAGAGAAGTAGATTCACGTGCCCCCTTTGGGTGCGTTAGTCCAAGAACGTTAGGCGAAATTGATTAAATCGGTGAAAGAAGGATCGAACTATGAAGAAAAGATCAATAGTTGTCCTTTCTGGAATAATATTGATTTTATTGATTGTTCTTTATATTGGGAATGTTAAACCACAAATTAAATATGAAGTCTTTAATGCATATTCGGGATATCATGCCGTATTGATGTTGAATCAGAATAGTGACTATTCTCTTGAATTAATAAGTAACAGAGGACAGCTAGAAAAGAAATTTTGTGGAAAGTTATCAAATCATGAAATTAGGAAGATTAAAAAGTCATTATTGTCTAATGGCTTTATTACATTGGAAGAAGATTTATCGGATTATTCATTATTAGATAATTCGACGGAAGAGCTCCATGTTAAATTAGGTGTCTTAACTCTTAATACTGGTGGTTATGGTGTCTCTGATCAAAGGTTCAGAAAAATTGTAAAAGATCTTGAAAGTTTGATAGCTTCTCATAGATGAATCAACTTCGCCTAACACAGCATCAACGCATCGTCGCATGCGTTCCTCGGTCACTTGCGATACATTAGTAGTTTCATGTGACAACCTTGCAAGGCAAAGTCTTAGAACCGTTACGCTGACGCTACATTTAAGCTTTTCGAATTCGTAAATGCAAGAACGTTATCGGAAACTCTCGAAAAATAAACTATAAGAAATGAGGAATCATCTTGATAGAACAAGCATTAGTTTTACGATCCGTTATTAATGGAGATTATTTAATTCGATTCTTATCAGATCAATATTCAATTGGCCCTTGGATTGAATGTAACTATTTATTAAGAGGACTGAACGATACATATAAAGTCCGAACCCATCAAGGGCTCTATGTGTTAAGAATTTATCGCGTTGAGGTTAGAGCGGATTATATTGATTATGAGCTATCGATTATTAATAAATTGTCTGAGGTGCTGTTGAATAAAACAACACAAGTCGCATTACCAATTAGAAAACTTGACAATAGTTTCTGTAGTGAAATTAAGGCGCCGGAAGGAAATAGATATGCGGTTTTGTTTCAGTTTGCTGAAGGTGAAGAGTATACACTTAATGACGAAGATTCTTGTTTTTTATTTGGCCAATCAGCGGCAGAGTTACATCTCGCAATGGATCGAATAACGGTAGAACTACCAAAGCATGATCTAGATATTAACTTTCTCATTAGGCAGTCAGTTGAACGTATTATTAATTATATTGGTAACGATCATACCCAAACAGATTTCTTGTTAGAATTCGCTAATAAGCTATGTGAGATAATTGAAAGAAGAATTGAACTGGGGCTTGACTGGGGAATTTGTCATGGTGACATGCATGGCAATAATAATGTTCAATTTAATGAAGGAATTTTTACACATATAGATTTTGAATGGTCATGCAAAGGTTGGCGCTCATATGATCTTGCACAGGTGTTGATATCAAGAAGACGTCATCATCAAATTGATCAAGCAAATACTTTGTGGAATGCAATAATTAAAGGATATAGAACTGTTAGACCCTTTTCGGAGAATGATGAGAAAGCTGTTGAAGATTTTATCATCGTTCGAAGACTGTGGGTAATGAATCTTGATGTGGCATTTATCCATTCATACAGTGGATCACTTGATTATGGAGAAGACTGGTTGAATGGATTTATTAAAGAATTTAAAGAATATCTATCCAAGAAATTCGAAGAAGGCAAGAGTATCCGATAACACAGCATTAAACATCGTCGCATGCGCTCCTTGGTTGTAGAAGTATTAACAGTGAAGCAAGCTCATCAACACAGATGCCCACCTAAGATAAGAGCTATCTAAGGTGGGCATCTGTGTTGATGCAAGAACGTTATCTGAACTGATGAAAAAACAAACATTGAAGGAGAAAGAAATAATGAATCCTATTATCCTATTGGATGTAAAGTCGGGCCATCCTGATTTGAATAAGTTACTTCAAAAACTGGATGACTATTTATATTCACTGTATCCAACTGAAGAAGTGTTTACTATTGATTTAGAAACTCTAAGTATAGGAGATGTTCAATTTGTAATTGCTTATCTGGATGAGCAAGCAGTTGGGTGTGGGGCTATCAAGGAAATTAATAAAGATGAAATTGAATTAAAGCGTTTTTTTGTACTAGAAGAGTATAGGAATCAGGGAATTGCAGGGGACATATTAAAAAGCCTAGAAATGAAAGCAAAAAATCAAAATTATTATTTAATGAAATTAGAAACTGGAGATCAGCAAGTAGAGGCAATTAGTTTTTATAGAAAGAAAGGATATGTCGAGATTGATAGATTTGGTGAATATGTTAATTGTCCTTCAAGCATATGTATGGAAAAAAGATTATGAAGTTTAATCTAAGAAGTAAGTTGCATCAGATAACAACGCATTAAAGCATCGTCGTATACACTCTTCGGTCAAGGGTGATGCTTTCTGCAGCGAAATAAATTCATGTGATAACCCTGCAAGGCTAAGTCTCCGACCCGTTGCGCATGCGCTGCACTTAAGCCTTTCGGGTTCGTGAATGCAAGAACGTTAGACGAAATTCTACAAAAATGAGGTAAACCATGAAATCAATAAGAGCACAATCAGCCTATTATTATGTAGGATTAATAATCGGTTATTTTTCCAAAGAGGAAGTAATTACATGGGCTGATCGAATGATTGAAGGAAATGAATCTTTTCCTTATGAACTAATCGATGTGTCTCTGTCTAACAATAAGTCCTTAGAAGATGTAGCGTCGAAGTTGAAGAAAGCGTACGGTGAGGAAACTATAAGAGAGCCACTCTATCAATTGATAGGAGAATTGGTAAGTGAGATAGAGACCGGAAACATTTCAGATGATGAATTTTTCTCATATATATTAAGTCTTTATCGTCAAGGAAGTGCTTTTTCGCTAGATGAGGATTTATCACATATTTTGGACCGATTATCTGATGGTTATTATTTAGCAACACAAGGAATATACGGGGATGTTAATTCTATTCGGATTGAGGCAATTAATCAATTAAACAACTTTAAAAATTATGTTGGTCGGTTCAATGAAGTGTAGAACTCCGTCTAACATAGCATTAACGCATCGTTGCATGCGCTCCGCATCACTACTGGTAATGATTTTGGCAGAGTAACCCTGCAAGGCTAAGTCTCCGACCCGTTGCGCATGCGCTACACTTAAGCCTTTCGGGTTCGTGAATGCAAGAACGATATAAGAGAGCGGCGTAAAAATCAAAAACACTGGGGGAGATTTCATGGCAGTTCATAAAATTGAATTAGTTCAAGAAAATCTAATTGGATCATTTACTAATGAAGTATCTCCCATTATTAAAGTGAATTCGGGGGATTCAATCCGTTTTGAAACGCTGGATGCCGGTTGGGGAACAGGAACGAGTAACTCTGACCGGAGGAAACCATTCTCAAGAAGAGACAAAATAGATGGGGGGCATGCGTTAATTGGACCTATTTATGTAGAAAATGCCAAGCGGGGAATGGTACTCGAGATAGAATTTAACGACATTATTATTGGTCATTATGGTTTTACCGCTGCTGGGCAGTACCCTAATTGGCAAAACCAAAAGTTACACTTAACAGAATATCAAGAAATAATTCTGGACTGGAAGCTTGATAGCAAATTAATGAATGGAAAGTGCGATATAAATGGGAGAACATTTTCAGTATCTTTAAAACCGTTCATGGGTGTCATTGGAATGCCGCCAGAGTCAGGAGGGGTTCATTCTACATGGCCACCACGTTATTGTGGAGGTAACATAGATTGTAGAGAGTTAGTTAAAGGCAGTAAATTGTACTTACCAATATCTGTTGATGGTGGATATTTAGCGATTGGTGATGGCCATGCATTGCAAGGCGATGGTGAAGTGAGCTGTCAAGCTATTGAATGCCCGATGGAAGTTGTTGATATAACAGTAAATCTAATTGAAAACATGAGTTTGTCGAACCCAAGAGCGAATACTCCAGCTGGATGGATCACATTTGGATTCGACGAAGACTTGAATGAAGCAACTGTTCAAGCTCTTGATGGAATGCTTAATTTAATGGGAGATTTATTCGGATTGAATCGAGTAGAAGCTATTGCACTAGGAAGTTCAATAGTTGACCTAAGAATTACTCAGATTGTTAATGGGGTTAAAGGCGTTCATGCATGCTTGCCGCATGGGATTCTTAAGTAATTCGAAGAGGACGCCAACATCTTAGAACACGGTATTCATGCATCGGGTTTTCGCCCTCGGTCCGCAGGAAGTAATTTAATGAAAGTAGGGGAATAATTCATGGTAGAATTAGTTGTCATAAGGCATGGACAATCAGTTGCAGACATTGAAGATCGTTATGAAGGTCAAGCTGATTTTCCTTTAACTGAGTTAGGTAAAAGCCAAGCGAAATTACTGGCAGAATGGATGCAGTGTCAATACACTCCAGACGCAATTTTTAGTAGCACATTGAAACGAGCAAAAGAAACAGCAGAGATAATACAATCAGTTAACAGTATGGATATTATTCTAGATAATGATCTCGTAGAAAGAAGTAATGGAATTATTGCCGGGATGTTGAAAGAAGAAGCCAATATTAAGTTTCCGGTTCCGACAAATGGGTGGAAACGACATGAGTCAGGGCAAGATGCGGAAAATGAAATCGAAGTTAGAGCCCGGGCAGAAAAGTTCATATCTAAATTGTTGTCATTTATAGCTGAGAATCCTAGTTTGAAGAGGATAGGAATCGTATCGCATGGTTTCTATATTAACATGTTATTTAGAAGTTTCCTAAATCTACCGTATGATTCAAATGTATTTATTCCAACTGGTGATACAGGAATTCATATTTGGAAATATGAAGAAGGAATTAGAATGATTGAGAAGATAAATATGCAGGACCATTTGAGAGCGAATAAATAGAAGGATGTCGCTTGGCTCGGCTCCTTGGTTACCGGTGATGGATTTGGCAGAGATGTTGATTCATGTCACAACCTGCTATGCGCAGGTTCTTTAATGCAAGAACGTTAGATGATATCTTTCGAAAGTAACGTTTGTAGGTGATAATCATGGGTGATAACTATTTATATCATTACTATGAAGCGGAGACGGGGCCTTTTAAGAACCTTTCCTCTTTGTCATATGAAGAAGCTCTAAGTGTGCAAGATACTTTGAAGCAGGATGGGGGTGTTTTTGCAAGTCAGCGATCTGATGATTATTTACTCGTTAGAAGGCAATTAGAGGAATTAGCAAGAGAACTGTTTATTAGCAAGGGAGGAAAGCCAACCAAAGCTTATCCTCACTATATGACTTTTGGGGCATGTAACTGGCTGAAAGAATGGTATAGGGATGGCAAAGAACTAAGAATACCTTTAGAAGAATTTGATCCAATGACTATTAGTTTTACTTATGGAGATCTTTTTCCAACAATGAGATACAAGGATGGGAAGCCGTATAGGGAAAGGATCTATCTAAAACATGAAATTATTGAATTAGTTAAAGAAATTGGTAGGCCTCAAATTTGGAATCCAAATGGTAACAAAGGGCCCGAAAGATATATTGAAGTCCAAATTTGGGATGATAAAGTAATAAATAAATACTTGTGATAGAGGAACTGAAGGCCGAAAGACGTCGTCTAACACTGCATTCACGCATTGGGGCTGAAAATTAAAAGAGCCAAAAACGAGAGTGTCCCATCTACTAATGGATGACCAACGGCGTATGTCATAAATAGCTGCATGGTTGCTGCAGCGGACAAAGGATGGTGAAACCAATTAAAAAGTACATCCTCTTCGATCACGATGGTGTTCTGGTTGATACTGAATTCTGGTATTACAAAGCGGGAGAACGCGCTTTAGCTGAAATTGGATTTACCTTAAATAAAGATCAATACCTCCGCGACATGACCGAATCGTTGGGCACTTGGGCCCAAGCAAGGGCGGCAGGTATTGATGAACAGATCATCAATAAGCAACGTGAGGTCCGCAACGTTTATTATCAGGAATATCTAAGAACAGAAGCCATAGAAATTGAAGGAGTAGTTGAAACTCTAGCCGAACTTTCTAAGTACGTCAGAATGGCCATCGTGACGACTGCAAAACGTGTTGATTTTCAACTCATTCATGAGAAACGTCAGATATTACAATTCATGGAGTTTGTTCTTGTTCGCGAAGACTACGAGCGCACAAAGCCGCACCCGGAACCATACTTGACCGGTCTAAAGCGATTCGGTGCTACTAAAGAAGAGACCTTGGTAGTTGAGGATTCAAACAGAGGGTTGACCTCGGCTGTGGCTGCTGGTATCGATTGTGCTATTGTTCACAACGACTTCACGAAAACACATGACTTCTCCCAGGCCAGCTATAGAATCAAGAATCTAATTGAACTAAAGAACATAATACTGAATGTAACCTAAGCTGAAATAAGGAGAGTCACGCTGCGGACATTCGTTCTGGGTTCGGCTGCTCCGGACACCCTTCATACGCGGAGGCGTTCGAATTGAATAAATAGGGTAGAAAGTGCGTTTAATAAGAGCTGATAGTGTGAAACGTCCTTGGTCGAGAGTGAATGATCAGGAGAACTGTTTAGTTATAGGCCCTGTTATTCTTGAGTTGTTGATTTGTGGCTAAAGAAAAACCGCCACATAAGGCGGTTTATACTGAACTAGTTTCCCGTTATCGTATTGCCAATCACTGGCAGTGAAACTCAGTTTACTGCACAAACCTTCCTACTGGTTTGTAAAGATTGACCTCCTTACTCTTTTTTTATTCTTGTGCCCAGTATAATGAAAGCGGCATAGATTAAGATGGCGAACGAATCGATTAACGTATTCGTAAGTGCAGAAACATCATAATATGCGGTTACACTAAGAATGACCATCAGACGAACGAGCAGAAGTGACACGATCATCCAAGCAGCAAACCGGATCTTCGCTTTCTCGCTTAGAAATGACAGGATAATGAATACTATGCCGAAAACGAGATTCTCAGCGGTAATAATGTGCCAGACATACGTAAATGTTACCTGGGTATCCAGGGATATATCGTTCACTAAGAGCGTCGGCAGTACAGCAGATTGCCCGTTCCATGCGTGCGTAATAGCAAAAAGTATTGCAAGAACGCCGGCAATCATACAATAATAGTTCTTAATTCTGATGTCCATCACAATCCTCCTTAGTTATTTCAGGTTCCTTATTGTGAAGATCACGGTAAATCTCCCGAACGAACACTGCCAGCTGCTGGTCACTTTCATGATTAAAGTCCTTTAACGTATTAATTACTACGTCGAGCAACTGACTGACCTTTTCAAGATGTGCGATTTTTTTTCGTGCTTCTGCTTTTTTGGCATCAAGGAATTCAGCGATCTCCTGGCAATAAGCAGGATCTACACTCTGCATTCTGTGGAACTGAAACTTCCCCTTGATTTCTTCTAGAGAAAAGTCCGCATACTGCATGATTTGAATATTCATCAAATCGACCATGTCGTCCCTAGAATACCTGCGATAAGAATTATGTCCCCGAGACGGCGATACGAGCCCAATACGGTCATAATACCGGAGCGTATCCTTCGGAATACCAAGTATCTGTGAAACCTCATGAATAGAATAATGTTTTTCCATACATTCACAATAACATTGGAGTAAACTTCAATGTCAACTTGTTTTTATTATTTTTTCTCGGGTATTCATGCAATCCTTACAACTATGGTGTCCTGTACGTTAACTTCAACAAAAAAATTAACAGCACAATTTACAAACCCTATTTAAAGAAGTAGTGAAATAAGTAAGGAAATGGGATACAATTCCAAATAAGGACTTGAATAAGGGAATAGCGTATTTTGACAGCAGCTCAAGATGTCGGAGGCATTAGTTAACATTGTATTCGCGCAGCAAAGCCTGGCGGCTCCTTGGTTCGCCCGAAAGGATCAAAAAAGGAGTGACAACTGAATGACGGAGTATACTTTAAAATCAGCAAAGGAATATGCTGAGAATGATGATATAGAAACATGGGTTCACCTCTTTTTAAATGGTGAGGGAGGAAATGTTGGATTGTCGGATGGATTAAAAGCCCAAAAAGAGATACTGGGTTGAACAGAGCAAATCATTATGAGAATTAAAGGTGGATGGGATATGCCGCCTCTAATTGCTGAAAATAGAGAAGGTGTTTTAAGTATAAGTGATGGTAACCACAGATTAGGTGCACTGCAGAACCTACAGAAAGAAAAATGCTATCTTATAGTTTGGGATGATAATAGTATCGAGAACATACTAAGAATTTTACCTAAACTTTAAAGGCAAATTGATTGTATAAGTAATTTCAGAGAAGCCGCGAACTTGGGATAATACAGCATTAACGCATCATCGCATGCGCTCCTTGGTCACTGGTGATGTTTTTGACAGAGAAGATGATGATTTACGTGTCAACCCTGCAAGGCTAAGTCTACGGCCCGTTGCGCTGCACCCCACTCCACTAAAGCCTTTCGGGTTTATTAAAGTAAGTACGTCATACGAAACATTTGCAAAAACCGATTTTAAAAGAGGGGGATAATGAGAATCAAACCAAATTATCATGATATGGGCCTTTCTAGTTGTATGGGGGAGAAATTAAGGAAAGAAGTAGAAGGACAATTAATTAGGGATTTGAATCATTATTTTTACTTAGATGGTTCACTTGATAACTTTTCTGGAATATTGTTGTTTAATAAGGATGATCAATTAGTAGCTGATGGTTGGATGGATTTTGTATATATTAAAGAACAAAACAGATTAATAGTGTATTGGAAGTTCCTTGATGCATAGTTTTCGCAAACTTGCGACTTCAGTCATGAGTTAGAAAACTTCGGATAGGGCGTGGCTTGTGCGACGTTAACTATCCGACACATGTTTAGGTGACGATTACAATAATCCCTCTAATGTCAAGGTTTCTATAGGTAAATAACGCTGACATAGGTTATTCATTAATCAGAGGTGATTATATGTCAGAAATAAAGCGTGGTCGTGGTTACGTCTATGCCATTCAGTACCACATCGTATGGTGCGTAACGTACCGACACAAGATACTTGTGGAAGAAATCGACGTAAGAC
>NZ_BOSE01000005.1:261413-404444 GCF_018403185.1 Paenibacillus montaniterrae | reverse complement strand
GTACGCCGTTTTGCAACACTTATTTCTGAATTTTGGCCGTCGCAGCTTGCTATGTATTGGTGGCCCGTTTATTCAAGGAAAGATTCTCACCATTACCAGTTAATCTCGTGAACTGCATAAGTCATGATCGTTATCAATGCCTTCCTTAAATGATGTCTTTTTAACATTAACTGGTAAAGAATTACGTGACGGCGGAAAGGAAGAAGAACAATGATGCAGGTTGTACGGGAAACGAATATTTTCTTTGTTCGTAAATTAAAAGAGTCAGCTCGCCAAATTGTTTGGGTAATCTCAGGTTTGATGACTCCCTTGTTATATATCTTGTTATTTAGTCCATTATTGAAAAACATTACCCATCCTGCTATGACTACAGCTCAGGTTTTAGATATGTTTGTGCCGGGTATTTTAGTTCTCTTAGCATTTAGTTCAGGAATGGGTGCTGGATGGTCAATGGTTTTTGACCTCAAAAGTGGGATTATTGAACGTTTACGTGTAACCCCAGCCAGTCGGTTCGCTATGTTAATGGGAGGGGTATTAAAAGATGTCGTAGCGTTCCTTATTCCAGCAATTATCGTTTTAGTAATCTCAAGTTTATTTGGTTATGAAATGCACTTTATTGGTATTTTATTACAATTAATATTACTCTCGGTTCTTACAATGATGGTTTCAGCATGGTCTGGAAGTCTGGGTTTGATTTTCCAAGATGTGGGTGGGGTTGCTGCCGTAGTAACAAGTTTACAATTACCGTTAACCTTACTTTCCGGAATTTTATTACCAATGTCATTTGGACCAAAGTGGTTACAAGTACTCGCCCATTTCAATCCGTTATATTATGGAGTAGAAGCATCCAAAAAATTAGCGGAAGGATCAATTATAAACCAATCAGTTTTCGTAGGATTTATTGTCATTGCGGTTATTACGATTATCACATTGATTTGGTCAACTCGCGTTTATAACAAGGCCATTGCATAAGATTTTAATGGAGTGGTAAAGTAATAAATTGAATAATTCTTTCTTCCATTATTTATGCTGAAATGCAAGAGTTTGAAGATCTAATTGCTCGTCAAAGCAAGCTGATCCGGCTTACCTTCTCTCTATCCTGCGGATCAAAACCGTCTGGGCATCAAGAGCAGAGTATGGTAAACAGGTGAAAAGCTTTGACATCTATACGGCTGTATTAGATCATAAAGTGAGCACACCGCTGAATTTGAACAATGGCTACAAAACCGCAACAACAATATATCACCTTGAGTGCTTTTGAAGGGGGAAGCCTAATGCCGGATTTTTCAACTTTACTTGCGTATGTGATCGTTGTCATTCTTCTGTTTTTAATTCCAGGACCAGCCGTCCTTCTTACTATTACTCGTACCGTTCAAAACGGGCGAAAAGGAGGCATTATGGCAGGGCTTGGCATCGCAATCGGGGATTTTCTTCACACCATATTTGCTACTGTCGGGCTTTCCACTATACTGATGACCTCTGCTCTAGCTTTCAATATTGTTAAATATGCAGGAGCGGTATACTTACTATATTTAGGAATTCGCGAAATGATGAGTAAGCCATCAGAACCACTACTTCCAAAGGTTAAATCGGGAGGAGCTTTAAAGTCATTCTTTTCGGCAACTGTTGCAGAAGTTCTTAATCCAAAGACAGCGTTGTTTTTTCTGGCGTTTTTGCCTCAATTTGTTCATCACGAACGAGGTCAAGTCACCACGCAGTTTTTGATCCTTGGTGTCGTCTTTGTGATTTTAAGTGCATTGTATACAACCTCAATTGTACTAGGTATCTCTGCACTTGGAAAACTGGTTAAAGGGAGGACATGGATAAGCCGGTTAAGCCGCCTAAGTGGCAAATTCGTAGGAGCAATTTATATCGGACTAGGCCTAAAGGTTGCATTCCAAAGACAGTAATGATGGTTTGGGGTATGACTTTTGGTAACGTCAAGATTGAAAGCCGCCCTTTGAGCAGAAATATATTCAGATCTTTTTCCGGCATCGGTTGGAAAAGCTTCAATTTGATGCAACGTGGGTTATGCAGTTAATCGAGAGGCATCGCGTGGATGGACAAGGGCTTGAGCGGGAGTGAAATTGAAAGGCTTAAGGATAGCAGATCATTAATAGGATGAGGGGCGAGCTAAAAAGGCTTGGCCCCTTTGTTGTGCGCCCGGCATGGGCGGTAACTAGGCGGTGAAAGTCCGCTACAGGCTTGGCAGTAGGAACTGTTAGTGGCAGATAGATGAGGGGAAAGTTACTGCTCTTACTCGGGGAGGTCTCACAGACGTGGTGTAGACCTATCCTACGTTCAGCGAAACACAACAGACACGGATATGGCCCTTCACTTATGAAATGGCTTGCAAAATATGAACGACCTTCTTTTCCATATCGGAGTTGTCTATCTCCTTCAAATATTCAGGTTTCAGCAATTGATACTGCTTCATGTAGTAGAAATCCATAATCGCTTGCTTCAAGGTGATATCATACTGAATGGAAAATGACGGCTCGATAAAGCGTCGCAGCACTGCATCATCTTGAACCATAAATAGCACGGCATTCAATCGGTTGAAAATCTGTTGCTCCATACCGGATTCAAAAAAAGCTTGTAGGCCTTTATTGCGATTTTGCAGGGCAACGGACAAATTCTCAAAATGGTGCGGATAAAACTCCTTCAGATCTTGCAAGAACAAATCAGAGATAAACGCGGCACACATTAAAGATTGCAAAAATGTTAATTTAAAACGTTCCAAAAAAGAGACAGAATCGTCTTTGACAACGGCGTCAGCCTTCTTCGAATACTCAACATAATAATCAACGACTTGTTCGATGATGTCGTCTTTGGAGGAAAAATGCTTATAAAGTGTCACTTTGCTAATATCCATATATTTTGCGATATCGTCGACCTTCAGTTGGCTGAATTTTGTTTTTCTTATTATCGGTTTTATTTTTTCCACATAAGTATCTACACTTACAGCTTTTCTCACGGATAAGTTCCTCCCTTTGCTGCCTTTGTAACTCATTATAACAAATTTGCTGACTTTTATGTATAAAATTTATTAAGTGAACTAATTTAATTAATTTTGTTTACTTATTAATTTTATTGCTGTATAATCACTTCTGTACCAAACATCCAATTACGGATCATACAAAGGGAGGAAGATTCAAATGGAACAATTCAGTAAGGGGAAATTTTTTGATAAAAAGGTCGTGATTACGGGAGGCAGCAGCGGAATCGGCCTTGCGACAGCGAAGCTGCTAGTGGATGAAGGCGCACATGTTCTAATTACCGGACGTACTCAGGCGACGCTGGATTCGGCTCGTGAACAACTCGGCAGCAACGCAATCGCGGTCTTAAGCGATGCAGCCTCATTAAAGGATATTGCTGAGCTAGCCGATCGAGTGAAGGATGAATTTGGAACAATAGATGCCCTGTTCGTTAACGCTGGAGTCACCGGGTTTGTTCCTTTTGAGGCAATGACTGAAGAAAAGTACGACGAGATCCTAACAATCAATGCCAAAGGACCGTACTTCACCGTGCAGAAGCTTGCTCCACTGCTAAGCGAAGGTAGCGGGGTAGTCCTTACCACCTCGATCGTGAACGTAGTAGGGCTCCCAATGCTCAGTGCTTACTCAGCTAGTAAGGCGGCGCTTCGCTCAATGACTCGAGGTCTGGCACGCGAGTTATTACCTCGAAATATTCGCGTCAATGCAGTTAGTCCCGGCATCATTGAGACAGGTATTATGGAAAAGTCGATGCCGAAAGAAGCTGCCGAGCAGACTAAGGCGCAGATGAAACAGCAGATTCCAATGCTGCGTTTCGGCGATCCAGTCGAAGTCGCGAAAGTTGTTGCATTCCTGGCTTTTGATGCGACCTATACTACCGGGGCTGAGTTCCCTGTCGACGGAGGCGGCTCTCAGATCTGATCGCCCTCAGTTCGCATATATGACTATTAAAGGCGGGCAGGAGGGACATGAGCTTTCATATAGTTTTGTGATCCTCCTGTTCACCTCCGACTGAGGTGCGCAAATGATCGGTGAATATTCTGAAATGTGAAGGAGGACATACGTTGAATACGAACCAGCAAAAACGAATCGCACTGATAACCGGCGCAAGTAGCGGGATCGGATTGGCATTGACCCGGAAATTGCTGTCGGAGAACTGGCAGGTAATTGCTTTGATTCGATCGGATTTTCCAGCCGACGATAGATTTATCCAAAATCATCGTAAAGAAGGGGTGCTCCGAGCCTATAAAGTGAAGGATCTCACCGATTACGGCAGCTTGAGACACGCTTTGGATGAAATCAAAAGCAAGGAGCAGAGGATCGATATTTTGTTCAACAACGCCGGAGGAGGCTTAAGTGAGCTGCGCTATTCGAAGCAGGGCCGCGAAATGCATTATGAATTGTTGACAGTCGTACCTTATATTATTCTGATGGAATTGAAGGAGCAGTTGAAAAACAGCAGCTTAAAAACGGTAATAAACACTTCATCACAGGCCCTTAGATTTACGAAGGAGTTTTCGGTCGAAAGCTTAGAGCATCCCAAAACCTTTCGCAAAATGTTTGGACCTTATGCAGCTTCAAAGCTGGCGCTTTCGCTATGGACTCGAGCCATCGCACCGCAACTAGCCAAAGAAGGCATCAAGATCCGCAGTGTTGACCCGGGCATTAACAACACGCTAAGAAAAGGAAAAGATTCCGGGCTAACCGCATGGTTTGAGCTGTTTATGAAGTATTTTTCCTCTCCGCCTACCCATGGCGCTAACCTATTATTTGAAGGAGCCCTCGGTAAACATAGCAATGAGAGCGGCGTGTTTCTGCTCAAGGATCGGATTGCGGATTTGAAATTTACAGAGCATGCGCAGCGAGTCTTGGAAAAAATATCCGAAATATATAGCGATGAATTTCTTGGAGCAGGAGAACGGAGGAGTCTACAGAAATTTTAATATACGGTATCAGCGAGAGCTGTATAACCGCAAGTAGGCTGAAATGGTGGTGTAGAAATTAATGAAGCTTCCGATCCTGACCACAAAACTGCATATTCCTCCGGCGCGATCGCAAGCTGTGCGACGCTCCCATTTGTTCGAGCGCTTGAACGCGGGTATGCATAAAAAATTAACGCTGATTTCCGCTTCTGCGGGCTATGGCAAAACTACGTTAGTCAGCGAGTGGCTGGCGGACAGCAAACGTCCGGCCGCCTGGCTGTCGCTGGATGAAGAGGACAATGCTCCTGAGCGTTTTCTTCTTCATCTTGTCGCAGCATTAAAAAAAATCGTTGCCGTTAATGGCGAAGGTGCATGGAAAGCTTTGCAATCCCCGCAGCCGCCGCCAATTCCATACATCCTGACCGCTTTAATCAATGAATTGTCGTCCGGGTCCGCTGCTTTCGTCCTCGTTCTCGACGATTATCACGTGATCGAGTCCCGAACTATACATGATGCGCTGGCTTTCCTCATTGACAACCAGCCTTTACCGATGCATTTGATCATCTTAACACGCGAAGATCCGCCGCTGTCGATCGCCAGACTGCGGGCTCAAGACCAATTAACAGAGTTGCGCCTGCAAGACCTGCGCTTCACCTCGCATGAAGCGGTATTATTTTTAAATCAAGTAATGGGGCTTCATCTGTCACCGACCGAAGTGCTTGCTCTGGAGAAGCGCACGGAAGGGTGGGCTGTCGGGCTGCAATTGGCTGCTCTCTCCATGCAGGGCCATACGAATACGGAGCCATTCATCTCGGCTTTTAGCGGCACCCATCGTTTCGTGCTGGATTATTTGATGGAGGAGGTCCTCAGGCAGCAGCCGGAAGAGGTTCAAACCTTTTTGCTGTATACCTCCATGCTGGATCGTTTTTGCGCCTCTCTTTGCGATGCTATCGTACAGACTGCTCGCGGAGGACAGGAAATGCTGGAGGTTCTGGAGCGATCCAATCTTTTCATCGTCCCGCTAGATAGTGAACGTCGCTGGTATCGTTACCATCATCTGTTTGCTGATTTGTTGCGACAGCGCTTTAAGCAAGCCTGCAAGGAGAAGGGCGATGCGATTGCCGCTTTGCACAGCAGAGCAAGCCAGTGGTTTGAACAGAATGAATTGGAGCTCGAAGCGTTTCAGCATGCTGCCGCTGCTCAGGATACGGATCGGGTCGCAGCATTAATCGAAGGCAAGGGCATGCCGCTGCACTTTCGCGGTGCCGTCCATCCTGTATTGACCTGGTTGCAGCGTCAGGACGAGGCGACGCTCAATAATCGCCCGTCGCTCTGGGTAATTTATGCCTCCGCCCAATTAATGGTTGGAGAGCTGAACGGAATAGAGCAGAAGCTATTTGCTGCCGAAGCAGCCTTAAAGCTGCTCGATCCCGATCAGATTGATCCGGATTTGGTCGGGCATATTGCATCAATCAAGGCTACACTCGCCGTTACGCGGAACGATGCGGACACGATAATCGCCCAGTCGCTCATTGCGCTGGAACATCTGCATCCCGACAACCTGTCTGTTCGTGCAGCGACGAGCTGGACGTTAGGCGTTGCTTATCAGTTGCAGGGCAATCGCGCTGCCGCCAGGCAAGCGTATGCAGAAGCGCTGGCGATTAGCAAGCGGATCGGACATGTAATTATTGCGCTGATGGCCGCTTTAGGCACTGGACAGATCCAGGAGCGGGACAATCAGTTGAAGCTGGCCGTGCAAACCTATAAAGAAGCCATTCAATTGGCTGGCGAACCGCCGTTGCCGGCGATCTGCGACGCTTACTTGGGCATGGCGCGCATCTATTATGAATGGAATGATTTGAATGCAGCCGACGAGTATTGCCAGCGGAGTATCCTGCTCGCAGGGCAGCTTGAGAACACGGACAGGCTGGCTGACAGCCAATTGTTCGCGGCCAAATTGAAGCTTGCCAGACAAGAGCTTTCTGCCGCGGAAGCTTTGCTTGCTAAAGCGCGTCGTGAAGTGCAGGAACGATCCTTGCGGCACCTGATGGGGAAGGTTGGACATGTAGAGCTGCTGATTGCTCTTCGCCATGGCCATTTGCCAGAAGATGCAATGCTGTTGGAGGCGAAGGAATGGCCTGCTCTGCAAGCAAGAATTTATATGCACCAAGGAAAGGCAGCTGCCGCCCTGGCCGTGCTGGGCGACTTGCTTGAGCAAGCGAAAGCGAAGCAGTTGAAGCACAAGCAGCTTGAGCTTCTTGTTCTCCAAGCGGTAGCTTTTCAGTGTCAAGGCCGTATCGACAGAGCGCTGCAAAGCTTGAAGGCTGCGCTTATGCTGGCAAAGCATGATGGCTTCGTTCGTTTGTTTGTCGATGAAGGCAAGCCTATGCTTGACCTATTAACAGAAGCGGTGGCCCGCCGGATCGAGCTGGACTATACCGACTTTTTGCTGTCCAACATGCGTGATGAACAGAAGCTTGAAGACTTCGCGCTCTTGCATCGCTACAACCATTCGCAGCCTTTCGTCGACAACTTAAGCGAGCGCGAGCTGGAAGTGTTGCAATTGATTGCACAAGGCCTCTCCAATCAACAAATTGGTGATCGGCTTTTTCTGGCTTTAAGTACAGTGAAGGGCTATAACCGCAACATTTTTGAGAAATTGCAGGTGAAAAGGCGAACGGAAGCAATCGCGCGCGCCAGAGAGCTTGGACTAATCTGAATCGCTCTCCTCACAAATTATCTGAATAAGCTTCGAAACCAAACTCCACTTAGTGGGGTTTTTTGTATGGATACCTACTTTAGTAGCTACCCGCCCATACTTTTCCGCCGCTATACTACTCCTATACATTAACATTGAAATTAAATCGAATAATTAAGGAGATTGACTATGAGAGTATTAGTGCTTGGGGCAAGCGGAGCTACCGGTCAACAAGTCGTCAGGCAATTCATTTACAGGCAGATCCATACCCGGATTCTCATCAGAAAAAGTGCTGTTCTCCCCAAGGAGTTACAGGGAAATCCATGGGTAGAAATCGTGCAGGGGAATATTAGTGAATTAAAGGATACCGAGCTGAATCATCTCTTGCGCGATTGCGATGTTATTATCTGCTGTCTCGGTCACAATATGACGGTCAAAGGGATATTTGGCAAGCCGCGTTATTTGGTGTTTGACACCATAAAAAGAATCTGTGAAACAGTGAAACAAAGAGCTGACAAAAGAGTGAAGCTCATCCTGATGGGGACAACCGGTTATACGAATACGTTGGCTGGAGAGCGCAATTCAATGGGCGAAAAAATCATTATGTCGATACTAAAGCTCTTGCTTCCTCCTCACCGGGATAACGTCACGGCTGCGAATTATTTGATTGCGGAAATTGGCGGGAAGGACGAACAGATAGAATGGGTTATCGTCCGGCCGGATGCATTAGTCAATCACAATGAGACAAGTCCGTATGAAATATGTGAATCTCCGATCAGGAGTCCGATATTCAATTCAGGCACAACGAGCAGAATTAATGTAAGTCATTTTATGGCCGAACTGACGGTGGAGGATTCATTATGGAGCCAATGGAAATCCAACACCCCGGTCATCTACAATAAATAAAAAAGTAGAAGAACGATCGTGGACCACGATCATTCGCCTGTAAGGATATCGTCATACTTGCGTTTGATTTTGGCCCATTCCGGATTAAGAGAACCGTTTGCGTCAAGCAATTGTTGAAGCTTGTTGCTAACGGACTTATGAATCGTCTGGCTGCTTAGTTTATGAAGCTCTAATGCGACCAGAAGCACCTTCGCCCAATCGAGTGCGCAAGCATCAAATGCATCAGTTATTGCAGGAAAGAACTTGTCCAGCATATTTTGCGCCGCCTGATAGTCCTCTTTGGAATACGTTAAATCATAGAGGACATCGAAATGCTCGGCATATTTAGCACTTTCGAGCGATCGCCAAAACTTCGTTTCCGGCCGATCGCTATTTGGCGTTCCGATATATAGCGTATTGCCGCTAAGATCGGTTACGATGAATCTTTGGTCGTCCGTTAAATCCTTCAAAAGGAAATGTATCCAGTGTACATTTTTGCAACTTCTATGCATAGTGTGTCGGCATGCAGTGGTGCTAGAATGTTAAAAATAGATTTCTTGTTATTATAGTTTGTTGGATAGGTGGAGGGAGAAACCGTTTGTTTTCAAAATGAGGAGGATAAACGTATGAAAACTGCCCGTTTTTGGTTGCAAAAGACAATTGTTTGTTTGCTAGCAGCTCTTCTTGTTATCCCTGGCAGCCAGCTTTCTGTTGAAGCTGGCGGCAAGACAAGTGTGGCAACAACTGGTAACGAAATCTCGGAGAACGCACCGCAGCTGGTTGAGAACGGCCAGCCTCGCGCCGAAATTATCATTAATTCCAACGCTGCTGAAATGGAACGTTATGCAGCTAAAGAATTGCAAAGCACGATCGAACTCGTCAGCGGCGCGACATTGCCGATTTATGAACGTGAGCAATTAATGGATCAGACAGTAAGTGTATCCCTCGGTGAAAGGCGGCTTGAAGTTGATAAGGGAGGGAATTACGACCTGTCAATTATGTTTTACAATGGCGATAGTGTTGTGAAAGCGGTGTCGATTGATACGCTTAATGACATTAATCCGTTCGACATTGCCATGAATGAAGGCTTTTCACTTGAATCGGGACAGACAGGCGCAATAACGGCTTCTCTGTTTGTACCGTCATCGACAGAGGACGGCGTATATACTGTACGCTTCCAGCCTTACGTTGACGGTGCTGTTTACGGGCCTGAGCTTGAATTGACTGTTCAGGTACAACAAAGTCTGCTAAGCAATGGCGGGTTTGAGTCCGGTACAAGCAGCGGCTGGTATGCGCTTGCCGGGACAGCCGCGCTGGATCGTGAAACTAAGCGCAGCGGCGACGTATCGTATCGTCTGGGGGCGGATAGCGGCAATTCCTTTAATGTACGCTCAACCCAGAACTTTCATACGAAACCTGGCTCGTCATATGTTTTGAAAGCATGGTTGAAGGGTGAAAAAGCGGGAAATGCCAACATGCAAATTAGCGAAGTTGTCGGTTTCACTCAAAAGCAAATTTTTTCGGTTAACGCGGCGGTCACGACAGAGTGGCAACCATTCGAAGTGCATTATACTCGCGATCCGGAACATCAATTCGATACCAATTGGATTGTGTTCTCGTTCAATCAAGCTAACGGCCCCGGACGGCTGTGGATAGACGATGTAACCCTCATCGAAGTCCCGGATGGGCCGGATGAGCCGAGCGGTCCGCCGACTCCGGGAACGATTACGGAAGGACGTTTTCAGATTGTACTTGGAACGATAGATCAGCTATCGGAATTTACAGCTATTCAGGAGGAGTACGCTGAGCATATAGAAGGGTCGGACGGTTTTGCAGTGCACAGCGAAGTCAACCGCATTTTTATCGTGGGGGATGAGCCGCGGGGAGTTTTGAATGGTGTCTACGATTTCCTTGAAGAGAATGCAGGTGTGCTTTGGACACGTTCATCTGAGACTGGTACACTATTTGAACCGCAAGCGGATCTCGCTGTGCTTAAGGCGGATTATTGGGAGAGATCCCCTCTGCAGGTGCGCGGTTGGCTGACGCTTGGCGTGAGCGCCAATAATGAAATTCAGGGTGACTATGCTACCGATATTATGCTGGCCCGCAACAAGAACAATGCCAGAATGTCGGCGCATGGCGCGAATCAACAATATTGGCAACGGTTTAAAGCGACTGGGCTCGAGCCCATTATGCTGGGTCACAATCTGAATTACTGGCTGCCTAATTCAGAATTTTTTGAGGATCATCCAGATTATTACAATACGGATCAGGAAGGAAACTACATCGGGCTTTCGCCCAAGACACAGTTTAACTTTTATCATCCTGATTTGCCCGGCGTTTTCGCAGAAAAAGCAAAAGGCTTGATCGCTGCAACAGGCACAGAGTATGTGGGAGTCGGGCTGAACGACAACTCAAATTTTTATCAGAAAGGCTTGTCCGATCAACCGTTTGTAACCGAGGAAGGCCTGGTTGTGGAACCGGATGATCCAGCCTACGTGTCGACTGTCTTTTTCACGTTTCTGAACAAGATGGCTAGAGAAGTCAAAGTCGCATATCCCGATGCGAAAGTAGTGGCGTATGCTTATACATTAACGGAGGAGCCGCCGAAGACAGCGTTAGAGGATAATATTGTAGTCGTATATGCGCCGTTGTATGAGGATGCACGTACGCCAATCAATACGGACAACAGCAGAAGCGCGAACTACAGATACAAGCAGCAGCTGCAAGCTTGGTCCGAGAAAACGAAAAATGTTATTGTTTACAATTATTACGGGAGCTTCCCATACACCGATTTCGAACGACCGATTGCCGAGAAAGTAAAAGCGGACATGCAATTTTATCGGGACTTGGGGATTCTAGGCCTGTTGCCGGAGGGAACGATTGATTCAGCTCATGAAGGCTGGGGCGTCAATGCCTTGCAATTTTGGCTGATGAATAAGCTGTTCTGGAATCCTGATGAAGATATCGAGCAGCTGAAGACGCAATTTCTCGACAAAGCGTACGGAGCAGCATCCGCGTCGATGAGGGTTTACTATGATTTACTTGAAGAAGGCTGGGAATACGACGATGCGCAGCAAACATGGGCGACGAGCGGCAAAACGTTATTCCGTCAATATGTAGTCAGACCCGGCATAAGGGAGGAGGCGCAGGCAGCGCTTGATGAAGCGTTCAATCTCGCGGATGAGCGGGCCAAGGCCAGAATTCTGCCGATCAAGGAAGCGTTCGAGCGCATGGCGTTAGCTGTTGGCGACAACATCGACGTTTCAACTAATGCAATCAAAACGGACTATACGAAGGAACAAATTATGTCGACGTTTGATTTCAGTGCCGCTCCTTGGTCAAGCGTTGAGAACCCGGTTACAGATTTCAGGCAAATGCAAACCGGAGAAGCGCCGCTGGTGGATACGAAAGTGTATACACTGTGGGACGACGAATATTTGTATGTCGGATATGAGAACTTTGATCATGATGTGTCGCAAATAAGGGCGCACCCAGATGCTCCGAACGAGTGGTGGCGGAACGGGGATGATGATTCCGTAGAAACCTATTTGCTCGACGGGATGGGCACCGGGTACT
Organism: Paenibacillus montaniterrae; assembly: GCF_018403185.1. Taxonomy (GTDB): domain Bacteria; phylum Bacillota; class Bacilli; order Paenibacillales; family Paenibacillaceae; genus Pristimantibacillus; species Pristimantibacillus montaniterrae. The sequence goes on along the minus strand of NZ_BOSE01000005.1, from coordinate 392,364 downwards.
ATGCGCTGATGTCGAATTCGCTTGGCGTCAATATTGATTATAGTGGTCCTGAAGTTAGTGCGGCATGGGATGGCGAGTGGGAATCGGCCGCTGCTGTAAAAAACGATCGCTGGGTCGTTATTCAAGCGATTCCGTTCAGTACGATTAATGTCGCTGCGCCTCAAGCGGGAACGGTGGTGATGGGACATTACTTCCGAAACTATCATCGGACCGGCTCAGGGCTCGGGTTGTACGGCTGGGACGGCGGAGCAGTATGGAACCCGGGTGAATTCAAACCGATTATACTCGTTGACGGTCCTTAAACTGCGATGTCGGATCGTGCTACAGGAGGGAGAGACGATTATGGTTATGACGAGCCGACATTTTACACAACCTGGCGGATTTACGAGCGGGATTGAAGGCCCCGCATGCGATCCGGATGGCTTTATTTATGCTGTAAATTACGAACGGCAAGGAACAATCGGCAAAATTTCCCCGCAAGGTGATGCCGAGGTTTGGATCGAATTGCCGGAAGGGAGTATTGGCAGCGGCATTCGCTGCGATATAAACGGCAATTTGCTGGTTGCTGACTATGCTCGTCATCATATCTTTCATATTGATCGCAGGACGAAAGAAATTTCCGTTTGGGCGCATGAGCCGGCAATGAATCAGCCCAATGATCTTGCAATTATGAAGAACGGCACGTTGCTGGCGAGCGACCCTGATTGGGATCATGGAACAGGGAATATTTGGATAATCGCGCCTGATCGGACTGTAACATTGCTCGATGGCGAATGCGGGACGACGAATGGTATTGAAATTAGCCCGGATGAGCGTATTTTGTACGTTAACGAGTCTTTGCAAAGACGTATATGGGCATATGACTTGCTTGCCGATGGGGGAATCGCCAATAAGCGGCTGCTTATCCAATACGATGACCACTTGCTAGATGGTATGCGATGCGATATGGAAGGCAATCTTTATGTGACTCGTTACGGGAAAGGAACGGTTGCGAAGCTTTCGCCGGATGGAAAGGAATTGGGCGAAATTATGCTGAAGGGCAACAATGGCACGAACTTGACATTTGGCGGCGCTGACGGTCGGATTTGTTATGTTACAGTCGCGGACACAGGAAATATACAGCGTTTTGATGTCGATTGTCCGGGCAGGTGCTGGGGAATGTGGTGTTGACGCTTCGGAACAGCATATACAGTAAACGAATACAGCAATCACATTTGCAATAAAGGAGACTAAAGCTTGTGGCTCAATTGAAGGACAAAGTGATACTCATTACTGGAGCGGCTGGTATGCTGGGGCTTGCAGCTGTGCATATGTTTCTGGAACGAGGCGCCGTTGTTGCCGCATGCGACGCGAGACCGATTCCGCAAGCCAGGATGCCGGTAAGCGACCATGCGCAGCGATTTCTCTATGCTGAGGCCGACATGACAAACGAGATTCATATTAGAAATGTTATGTCAATGATCCGGGAGCGATTTGGCCGTCTGGATGGACTCTATCATAACGTCTATATCAACAGAACGGCTACGATTGTCAATCAAGACTTGCTGGATTGGGAGGATACCATTAAAGGAACATTGACCAGCACTTTTCTCATGAATAAGCACGCTGCCCGACAAATGCGTACAAACGGAGGCGGAGCAATCGTAAATACGTCCTCCGTTCTGGGCACTATTCCTGTGCCTGAAAATGCGGCTTATGGCGCAAGCAAAGCAGCTGTAGAGCAATTGACTCGGGTAGCTGCCGTTGAGCTTGCTCCCTGGAGCATTCGCGTCAACGCCATTGTTCCGGGTGATTTTAAATCGGAGGAGCTGCTGGCTGGCTATACGGATCGGCAGAAGGACGCCATCAGGCAGAAAACGCTGATCGGACGGAGCGGATTTCCCGATGAGGTGAATGAGCTTGCGGCATTTCTGCTGTCCGATGCGGCCTCCTATGCAACCGGCTCGCTCTATCCGATAACTGGAGGGTTCGGATTATGAGAATAGCGGCAATTGCAACTGAATACCGCTACAATTCTCATGCGCATATGATTATCGGCCGCTTGTTAGGTGAATTCCCGGGCTACCGTCCGCAGTTAGAGGTTGCTTCTCTATATCTCGATCAATTTCCAGCTAACGATACGGGTAGAAAAACAGCCGCCCGTCTGGGCATTCCTCTGCTGGACAGCATTCGCGAGACGATAGATTATGCAGAACGCTGCGGCGGATTGCATGGTGTAATTATTATTGGCGAGCACGGCGATTACCCGTTGGATGAATGGGGACGGAAGCAATATCCGAGATATCGCTTTATGAACGAAACGCTTGATGCGCTAGCTGAGCTAAACTTGCGTGTGCCGATTTTCTCCGATAAATTTCTATCGTATCGTACCGATCAGTCGGTGCGCATGTTTGAAAACCTGCGCGATCATGCGATTCCATTTATGGGAGGCTCGTCTATTCCGCTTGCGCCAAGACGGGATATGCCGGACGACCATCATTTGACAAATGCAAGGGAATGGCTGGTTGTCAGCTTTTCGTCTGAGCTCGAAGCATACGGCTATCATGCGCTGGAGGTGCTGCAATCCCTTGCTGAGCGCAGAGAAGGCGGAGAAAGCGGCATTGCGGGCATTGAGGTTATGCAAGGCGTCGCTGTATGGGAAGCGATGGATTATCGGCAGTGGCCGAAAGATCTGCTGCTTGCCGCGCTGAAGCCGGTCCGGGCGGTGGAGGATGCTCCTCATCCGAGGGAGTCTGCGGATACGACGTATTTGATGACTGTTCATTACAAGGATGGAAGCAAAGGCTATGTAATCCAGCAAACAAGATTGGCCGAGCAGTGGAGCTTCGCATTTCGTGACGGAAACGGAAATATCTTTCAGTCGGTCTGCTTAAGCGACAATAATTGGCCGTTCAGCCATTTTGATCGAATGACGAACACGATTGAGCAATTCATTGTATCAAGAAAGCCGCCTTTTCCGGCGGAGCGAATTTTAATATCCAGTTGTCTGATTAATCGTGCGATGGAATCGCTGCATAAAGGTCGATATGTTGCGACACCTGAGCTCGACATTCATTATGAGGTCCAATAAACTTTATTGTTCCAGGAGGAGTGTATCCGTGATTAGAGAAATCGGAGCAAGTGAAAATCAACAATTGCCCTTTTCATCGGCAACTGCTTTCGGAGATTTGGTGTTTGTATCCGGACAAGGCGGGCTGTCGCCCGAAACGGGCGAAGTTGTAGGTCAAGATCTGGAATCGCAAACGGTGCAGACGATGGAAAATATTCGGCTTATTCTCTCTAAAGCTGACTTAACTCTGCAGCATATTGTTAAAATGAATGTGTACTTAAAGGATCGCAGCCACTACAAGCAATTTAATGAATTGTATCAACGTTATTTCCATGCTCCATATCCCAGTCGAACACTCGTTTATTGTGATTTGAACTATGATCTGCTAGTAGAAATTGATGCGATAGCAGTGGTAAGCAGGGAGGAGGCAGATGAGCGCCGTGACAATCGACTTTGAGCAGCTTACGCGAGAACAGTTGAAGAATAGAGCCAAAGACGGATATGCGGCTGTCATTCCGCTTGGAGCGATTGAGCAGCATGGTCCTCATTTGCCAACGGGAACCGATACATTCGTCTGTGGCGAGATTAGTAGACGATCGGTGCAGAACGCAATGGATAAGGGGACGAAGCTGGTATTAGGTCCTGTATTGCCGATCGGCTGCTCATCGCATCATCTTGCTTTCGGCGGAACATTATCATTTGCGTCGAATACGTATCTTAGTATACTTAAAGATATCGGTAACAGTTTAATTGAAAGCGGCTTTCAGCGCATCATTTTCCTGAATGCGCACGGTGGCAATGAGCATCTGATGCATCAGGCGGCGACGGATCTTGCGGTACAGCATAAGGTCTGGACAGCTTCGGCTTCTTACTGGAGCATTGCGCGGGAGGCTCTTGAAGCAGCTGGAGCAGCTGAAATGGGCCCATTTCCCGGACATGCAGGCGGATTCGAAGCCTCGCTTGTAATGGCGCTTGAGCATCGTATTGACCGCTCGCGAATGGGTAAGCATCACCCGGAACGGGACTGGATAAAGGGCCTGGTACCAGGGACGTTCATCGGTCGCCATATGGAACTGACTGGTGTGGACGGCTTCACCGATTCTGCCGCAGCTGCAGCTGCAGCGCACGGAAGACGGTATATGGAAGCCATTGTACAAGCTGTGTCAGCCTGGCTTGCAGATGTATGCAGTCGTATGGATGAAGCAGATAGCGGTAAATGAATGTAGAGCTGCTCTATGCAGATGAGGATGCGAGCAGCGGCGAGATTCCTGTCAGTTGGGCAAGGCAGGGGCGTTGTGAAGGCAGTGCAGTGGATGATATGTCAACTCGAGGAGGTGTTCTCATGACCAAGGATGCTTTGAAAGTGCTAGTCGTCGACGATGAAGCTCCATTGCGGGAGGAGCTGCGTTCCTTCGATTGGAGTGTCTATGGTTTCAAGTATGTTGGGGAGGCGGACAACGGTTTGGAAGCGCTTGCTTTTTGCCGAAGACATCGACCGGACATCGTTATAACGGACATTACGATGCCCGTCATGGACGGAATTAAATTCATGCGGGAAATGCGCCAGGAGTTGCCGGATACGCAAATTATTTTACTGACCTGTCATTCTGACTTTACCTATGCCAGAGAATCTATCGGGTACGGCGCCATAGATTATTTGTTGAAGGTTACGCTCACGCCGTCAGAGCTTGTCCGGGCGCTTGATAAAGCCCGGCAAGCCTTGCAGAAAAACGGTATGCGAAGACGAGATGTGATAGAAGAGAAGCGTTGGGAGCGCGCTCGTCAATTGTCCATGCTGCTAAGCGGCAAAAAGATCGGCGACGAACCAACAGTCGCTAGTTTGGCAGTTTATAAATTTCTGACTCGTGAAATGGGCTGCAAGCTGCCGCTTCAATTTGCCGCATTGCATGTCGACGCCAAAGCGGATGTGCGGATGCTGGCAAAACGTGCTCTCGAACGGCAACTAGGCTCCCTGGAGGAGCAAATGTCATTTATGTATTTGCCGGCATTGGAAGGGGTATATTTGGTGTTTGCCGATAATACCGGCTCGCTCAAGTCATCGATCACAAGCGAGAAATTAGCTTCCATTGTAGAACAGCTTCGCGGTTTGCTGGAAGAACAGGCCGGATTGCTGCAAGATGAGCTGGCTATTTGTGGTGTGATCGGTTCGTCTGTTGCTGCGCCTGATCAAGTGGAGTCGGCTATGGCAGCGGTTATGCGGGAACAGCCGCTCCGCTTTTATGATCGAACCCAATTGGTGTGGGGCGTCCAGGATGAACCAACGCAGTGGCCGGATGAGCATCAGAAAGCGGAATTTTGCGAACTGCTGGCTGCGCATATCAATCCAATGAATGGAGGAACGGCACAGCTTAGAGGCTCGCTTGTTTCATGGGCGTTTCAGCACAGATTGCATCCGGATGCGTTCAAGGAACTGGTGAACGAATGGAGGCGGGAGTGGCTGAAGGACAAGAGGGAATGGCATGAATTTTCTCAAATGTCTAAAGCGGTTATGAATGCCGATACGGCAGAGGAGCTTGTCGCTCTGCTCATTCATGAAATGGAATTCGTTCGGAACAACGAGCGCAAGCCGCGCCGTGAGATTGATGATGCAATGCGCTATATAAAGTCCAATTTGGAGAAGCCGCTGACCTTGTCGGTTGTAGCGGAGCAAGTTGGGCTTAGCGCCCATTATTTGTGTCGGCTGTTCCCGGAGGAGCGAGGCATTTCCTTCCAGGAGTATATTAAACAGCAGCGAATGGAGATGGCCGCTCGCCTGCTCCGTACTACGAGTTTGCGTATCTATGAGATCGCCTGTCAGGTCGGCGTGCCAAGTTATCGCTATTTTTCATCTGTTTTTCGTGAATATGCCGGCTTGTCTCCGACCGAGTACAGGAGACAGAGATAACCGTTTCAACTCGGTAACATGTACTCCTATTTTTACAACATTACTGCATATTAGGAGAGAAATCATCAATGCTACTATGAAAATATGAAAGTGTTTTTTCGTGGACAACCATGCTAGCTTTCATAAATAATAGAGTGTAACGGAGGCGAATAGATGGAGTAAAAATAGGAGGATGAGCCATGCATCTGCAGAATCTTCGAATGGAAGCCGTACGCAGCGAACGATTGAGCATTGATCTTGAGGTGTGTCTGGAAATATGAAGAGTGACAAATACGACGGTCGTCCTATTTCTACAGGCAGAGGGGCCGGCCGAACGAATGGCTGGCGAATACAAAATTGGAGTGTGGCGACTAAGCAGTTTTTGTTGCTGTTCCTTGTTACAGTATCTTTGTTTGCGTTTCTGGCTTTCAATAATTACACACAGACCTCTAAGCTGTTCAAGACCCAAATTATGAATGATGCTCAGACGCTAATGGTAAGAACAAATCAGTTTCTCGATTCTTACCTTGATAATGGGCAAAACATTTTGCTGCTGCTCACTACTCAGGCTGAGTTTCTGAAGCGAGGGGAAGAGCGGGGAATATCGGAATTTTTGCGATCCATCGCGACTGTAAACAGCCATATTGTAAAAACGCTGTACATCGTTCGAGAGGATGGGAAGGTGTTCTGCAACGCACAATTTGTGTGCGATGTGGTGAACAATCCTGCATTACCTGGTATTTATGAGCAGGCCAGTCAAAACTACGCGGCGATGGTCACCCAACCTTATTATTCACCGCAATCGGGACAGACGGTTGCGATCGCACGCTCGATTTCCGATACGCGCGAGCAGCCTTTTGCTGTTGCGATTGTGGAGTTGGATTTGAAGAAGCTGCATCAGAAAATGATTGATATTTCCTCTTCGACTCAAACATTTATGTTGCTGTCCAATGAGGACCGTCTCGTCCTGTATGACAGGGAGACAAATCTACTGCCTTCGCTGCCGAATGCGTACATGACCGAGTTGCCGGAGCATTTTATTGAGGAGGCAGGGCGTTTAAAAATTGGAATTGACAGTTATTCAGGCCCGCAAGGGAAGCTTGTCACGCTGCGATCGGGTCAGAACCGTCTCGGCTGGAGTCTCATCCTTTTTATTAAGGAAGAGTTTTTCTACAAAAGCATTGCCGTGTTGTTCGAAACCTTCCTAACGGCGGGAGCGATCATGCTTGTTGTCTTGCTTGTGATGGCACTCATCATGTCGCGCTTCCTTACAAGGCCGATTCGCATGCTCGCCTTGAAGCTGGACAGAGTTCAGGATTCGATTATTGTCCCTCAAGTTACTATTACGCGGCAAGACGAGATCGGCAGACTGACACGGAGCTTCTATGCGATGCTGGAGCGAATACAGCAGCTCATTGTCAAGACAAAGGAGATGGAGGAGCGGAAGAAAGAACTGGAGCTGAAGGTGCTGCAAAGCCAAATTTCACCGCACTTTCTATACAATACACTCGCTTGTATCGGGAGTCTGGCCCGCCAGCAACGACTGGGTGAAGTAGGGGAAACGATTCGTTCGCTTGTCGGTATTCTTGAATTGACGTTTGACAAGACAAGGGCGGAAGTAACGGTCGCCGATGAAATTCGGGCGCTTAAGCAATATATTCAAATTCAGAATATTCGCTATATTGGCAAATTTGAGTTCCACTGCGAAGTTGATCCGGCCATTGAGCATTGCACGATTCTGAAGCTGACGCTGCAGCCGCTGGTAGAGAATGCGATCTTTCACGGCATATTGCAAGGCAAGGATTTTCCCGGAATGATTGTGGTCAGAGGGAAGCGGACTGGAGGCAGCATGACCTTTCTTATATGCGACAATGGGATCGGCATTGCCAAAGCTCGGCAGACGGTATTGCTCCAACCGGGCATGCACGGGAAAACCAAGGATCGGTTGACCGGAATTGGCATGTCCAATGTGCAAGAACGGTTACGGTTGCATTTTGGCGACCATTGCGGTTTGCGCATACGCAGTACGGTTGGCAAAGGTACTTGTATTCGTGTGACCTTGCCGGCGATTCCATTTCATGAGCGCCATGGCGACTAGATTGAACATAATGGAGGAGCTAAGTAACCATGATTAGTATTCCCCGATATTGGGAGGATCCTGATATCGTGCAAGTAAATCGGGAGGCGCAACGCGCTAGCTATATTCCGTACCAGAGCAGCAGACTTGCTGCTGCAAGCAATCGAGGCAGTTCTGCCTACTATCGTTCATTGAACGGACAGTGGAGGTTTCGCTATTGTTCATCGCTGGCGGATGTCCCGGAAGGCTTCTATCTTCCCGGTTATCATACGCCGGATTGGGACGGGCTAATTGTCCCCTCCTGCTGGCAGCGCAACGGCTACGACCAGATGCAGTACACGAATGTGAATTATCTGATTCCATGTGATCCGCCCTTTGTTCCCGACAATAATCCCGCGGGTTTGTATGTCCGGGAATTTGTGGTCCCCGACGTTTGGTCGGACAAGGAGGCATATGTTGTCTTTGAAGGAGTGAACGCTTGTTTCTACGTCTGGGTCAACGGTTGCTTGGTTGGCTATAGCCAGGGCAGCAGGATGCAGGCAGAGTTTCATATTGCTCCATATGTGAAGCCGGGGAAGAACACCATTGCCGTGCTCGTTCTGAAGTGGTGTGACGGCACCTATCTGGAAGGTCAGGATATGTGGCGGTATTCCGGCATTTATCGCGATGTATATATGCTTGCACGCGATAAGGAGCATATCAGGGACATCTTTAACAGAACGCAGTTGAGCGGAGATTTCGGTCAGGCTGCGTTGATCAGCGAGCTTACTGTCAAGGGAGAATTGACTGTTCGAGCGGAGCTGCTCGATAGGGAAGGCAACCCGGTCGCCGCAACAACCGGCATCATTGGCGGTGCCGGACAGTTGACGCTTGATGTTGCACGTCCGAAGCTGTGGCATGCCGAAGAACCTTACCTGTACACCTTGCTGCTGCATGCGGGGACGGAAGCAATTGCATTAGCTGTCGGCTTCCGCCAAATCGAGATCGATCAGGGCGTCTTTATGATCAATCGTCGACCGGTGAAGCTTAAAGGAGTCAATCGTCATGAGTCTCATCCGGTGCTGGGGCATGCTGTTCCAGTGAATAGCATGCTTCAGGACTTAAAGCTGATGAAGCAGCACAATATTAATACCATTCGCACAGCGCATTATCCTAATGATTCGCGTTTTCTCGACTTGTGCGATCGTTACGGCTTTTATGTTATCGATGAAGCGGATCTGGAATGCCATGGCATGGGGAGAGAAATAACGGGCAACCCTGATTCCTTCCACCGTTTGGGACGAGATCCTTCCTGGAAAAATGCGTTTCTCGATCGAGCCGTGCGTATGGTGGAGCGCGACAAAAACCATCCGTGCATCATCATGTGGTCGATTGGCAATGAAGCGGGATATGGTGCAAATCATCAGGCAATGGCTCGGTGGGTCAAGGAGAGAGATCATTCTCGCCCGGTTCACTACGAGGGAGCAGCCCCGATTAATTTGGGAGACAGCGACCGGTCTTGCCTGGATGTAGAGAGTCGCATGTATGCTTCAATAGAAGAAATGGAGGCCTATGCATCCGATCCCGAGCAAGTAAAGCCGTTCTTTCAATGCGAGTATAGCCATGCCATGGGGAACGGGCCGGGCGACCTGCATGATTATTGGGAAGTAATCTATCGCTACCCTCAGATGATGGGGGGCTGTGTGTGGGAATGGTGCGACCACGGCATTATGCGCAGGGCCAACGAACAGGGAGACGGTCAGCCGGAGCACTTCGCCTACGGAGGAGATTTTGGCGAGCAGCCGCATGACGGGAACTTCTGCATTGATGGTCTTGTAGCGCCGGATCGCACGCCGCATTCCGCATTGCTGGAATTGAAGCAAGCTATTGCACCGGTCGGTTTTACGGCGGTTGATTTGAAGCAAGGCGTATTTATTATCCATAATCGATTCGATTTCAGCAGTTTCGCGCAAGTCAGATTCCGCTATCGACTTGAATGCGAAGGAGCTGTTCTGGGACAAGGCGAGCTGGAACTGGCAGAGCTGGCCGCTGGCTGCAAGCAAGTCGTTTCTCTCGGTGATTCATGGCCGAGTATGTATGCTGCGGCCCCGGCAAGGGCGTGTCTGTTGCTGCGAGCCGTGACTGCGCAGGACCATTGGTGGAGTGATGCCGGGCATGAGCTGGCATTTGCTCAATTCAGATTGAAGGAGCAGGCGGAACAATTAGAGATGGGCGATAAGCCGACAGCAGCAGCAGTAGGATCTGTCATGCCTTCTTGTCCAGCATCCAAGCTGGAAGTAAAGCAGCAGCATGAGATGCTTATTATTTCGGGAGATGAGTTTCGTTATCGCTTCGACCTGCGGCAAGGCAAGTTGACTGCCATAGAAGCGCAGGGCATTCCAATGCTGGATGAGCCGGCCGAACTGACGGTATGGCGTGCTCCGCTGGATAATGATTGCTACATCCGGGAGAGCTGGGAGCAGGAAGGATATGCCCGCGCGGTGCAAAAAACATACGAGACAAGCTGGGCATTCCATAGTGAGGCCAATACAGTGGAAATAACTGTTCACTACTCGCTGGCAGGTTACAGCAAAGGGCCGATTGTACGGGGAACGATGCATTGGCAAATAAACGGTTCAGGTGAAGCCGCATTGCGGGTGGAGGCGAATATCGCTGATCATCTGCCATTTTTGCCGCGTTTCGGACTGCAGCTTACGATGCCTGCAGGAAATGAGGAAGTTGAATATTTTGGATATGGGCCGCATGCCAGCTATATTGATCGCCATCATAGCAATCGCCTGGCACGTTATTTGACTACTGTGGACGACATGATGGAGCATTATATTCGCCCGCAGGAAAATGGCGCGCGTTATGGCACAGAATGGGCGGCGGTAACCAATTTGCAAGGGATGGGCTTATGGTTCGCAGCGTCGAAGCCATTTTCCTTCTGCGCCAGTCACTACAAGCCGGAGGATCTTGCGTCCGCAACACATGACTACAAGCTTCGGGAGCTGAAACGGCCGCAAACGATTGTTCATCTTGATTATAAAATGAGCGGTTCCGGCTCAAATGCGTGCGGACCGGAGCTGCTTGCGAAATATCGTTTGGAGGAGAAGCAATTCTTGTTTGAAGTGGCGATACGTCCGATTTTCAAAGAAGATTTGCTGCCGCAGGGGAATTTCTTTATCGGTTGAATATTGGCTCGTTACAATTAACAATTATTTGGAGGTTATCATTTCATGAGCAATCACGTTCAAGTCGGCGGTGTATACCCGCATCTTACTGCAGTAGCAGGCATTGATGGTCAACGTTCAGAGACGGGAATCGGAGCGGTGATGCCTTGGGCAAACCGGCTTTGGTATATTTCTTATGTGGCGCACAGTGTTGGCACCGGCACAGGCACCGGGCTGTTCGAGGTCAATGACAAGCTGGAGGTTCGCAAGCATCCGCAAAGTGTCGTTGGTACATACGCCAACCGCATCATTCACCCGAAATCCAGCCAATTGATGATTGGGCCGCATTTTATTGACACGAGCGGCAATGTGCGGACAGCAGAGACACTTATCGAACATCGACTGACAGCATGCTTCCCTCATTTGACTGATCCGGATAACAAGCTTTATGTATTGACTATGGAAGGCAAATTGTTTGAAATCAACGTTCATACGCTGGAGACGGAACAATTGTTTGATCTGCTGGTTGAGTTGAAGGTGTCCCCGAATTGCTGGCCGCATTTCAAGGGAGGCTGGACGAAGGACGGCAAGATCGTCGTTGCCAACAATACGTATGATGAACGCGAGTATTTGGGGAGCAAAAGCGACGGACGCTTGGCAGAATGGGATGGTCAGACCTGGACGATTTTGGAGGAGAGCCCTTACTGCGAAGTGGCTTCATCCGGCAACAGTCCGCTGTTTGCTACAGGATTTGACCGCGCATCCGCCATTCTCAAGGTTTTTGTAAACGGAGAATGGAGCACGTATCGGTTGCCGAAAGCAACTCAAGCGATGGATCATATGTGGTTTACCGAGTGGCCGCGAATTCGCGAGGTAGAGACAGAGCGGTTGCTTATGAATTTCCATGGCATGTTCTATGAGATGTCTCACAATGCATATGGCGGCAAGGTATGGGGAATACGCCCTATCTCTACCCATTTGCGGATGATTCCTGACTTCTGCTCTTGGAGAGGGCTGCTTGTACTCGCCGGGAATCAGGTTACGCCTATTTTCGATACGAACCTGCTGGCTGGTGAACCACAATCGAACTTATGGTTCGGCAAGACAGATGACTTGTGGCAATTCGGCAAGCCATCGGGTTGGGGTGGTCCTTGGTGGGAACAAGAAGTGGAAGCTGGAGCAGCTTCTGACCCGTACTTGATGACAGGTTTCGAGCATAAAGTTTTGCATTTGACCCATGAATCAGCGCAGTCGGTTGCGTTTGATATCGAAGTAGACTTCCTCGGCAATGGAACTTGGAAGAAATATAAACGCATTGAAGTAGCGGCAGGCGGTTATGAACATCATGTATTCCCGACCGGGTTCAGCGCTCATTGGGTACGGATTATTCCGCAAGCCAATTGCAAAGCGAGCGCGCATTTTATCTATAGCTAAGCAGCAAAGGATCTAATTGAGCTCTGATCAAAGAACTCCAGCAACTGCGCATTGGCGCGGGAGCGGAGTTCTTTTTCGTTAACGGCGAAGTTAAGCGATTTGTACGATTACGACCTAAATTGACAATTTTACTGCATATAGCCGGAAATAATCCGTTGCTACAATAAAGTTAAACAAGCTGTACAAAATGCAAGCTAACACAATTGAGATGGGGGAATGCAATGGCTACACCGGTTCTCGAGAAACCTCGAAAGGGGATGTTGAAGTGGGATATCGGCAGGAGAATATGGCAGTATAGAGTGCTGTATATTATGCTGTTACCCGGAATTGTTTATTATATTCTGTTTAAATATTTGCCGATGTATGGTGTCATTATTTCATTTAAGGACTTTCGCATTATGGAGGGCATTATGGCTAGTCCATGGGCGGACCCGTGGAATAAGCACTTTCTGACTTTTTTTGAATCACCGTATTTTTATCAGCTGCTGCGCAATACGATTTTGATCAGTGTGTACAAATTGATTTTTGGAATTGTTCCGCCGATACTTATGGCGATTTTATTGAATGAGTGCCGGGTGCGTTGGTTTAAGTCATTGGTACAAACGCTCACCTATATGCCGCATTTTCTATCCTGGGTCATTATATACGGTATTTTGATTGCCTTGTTGTCGCAAACGTCGGGTTTGGTCAACACTTGGATTAAAGATATGACGGGCAGCACGATTCCTTTCTTGACATCACCGACCTACTTCCGCTCCTTGCTTGTCACATCCGAAATATGGCAAAACCTTGGATGGGGGGCCATCATCTATTTAGCTGCGATGTCCGGTATTGATACTACCTTGTATGAAGCGGCTCGTGTAGATGGCGCAAGCCGCTTGCGGATGATTTGGCATATTACATTGCCGGGAATTCGCAGCGTTATTGTGATGCTGTTTATTCTGAATTTGGGCCACATTATGGATGCCGGATTCGGACAAATCTACGTATTGTACAATCTTCAGGTTTATTCTGTAGCAGATATTATTGATACTTGGGTGTTCCGCACAGGCTTGCAGCAAATGAATTTCAGCCTTGCCTCCGCAGTGGGACTGTTCAAATCGGTGATTGGCTTCGTATTAGTATTGGCCTCGAACCGTATCGCAAAAAAGTGGGGTGAAGGGATATGGTAAGAGGAGTTGAGGATCGGGTTATTAACGGAATTGTATATACGATTCTGTTCTTGGCAGGTTTGGTAGCTGTTTTTCCGCTGCTATATGTTGTTTCTGTGTCGCTGACGCCGCTAAGCGTAGTGCATAAGAGCGGTTCGTTTCCGATTATCCCGCGGGAAATTACCTTTAGCGCCTATCGAACGATATGGGAGTATTCCGGTATGGTTCAAGCCTTCGGTGTGACGGCGATGGTTACGATTGTCGGCACGTTGCTCAATATGATAATAACGATTTTGCTGGCCTATCCGTTGAGCCGCAAAAAACTGCCGGGACGCAGTTCGTTTCTGATGATGATCTTGATCACGATGCTGTTTTCCGGCGGGATGGTTCCCACTTATTTGATTGTTAAATCGTTGGGGCTGCTGAATACGTATTGGTCGCTCATTTTGCCAGGCCTTGTCGGGAGCTTTAATGTATTGATTGTCAAAAGCTTCTTTGAGCAGCTGCCGGAGGAAATCTTCGAATCCGCCAAGATGGACGGGGCGGGCGAGTTTCGAATTTTGGCACAAATGACGGTCCCGTTGTCGACATCGGTCATCGCTACGATCGGGTTATTCTACGCGGTTGGCCATTGGAATGATTTTTTCCAGGCGATTATGTATATTACCGACCGTTCCATGTTTCCGCTGCAGGTGGTCGTAAGAGAAATTTTGATGCAATCCCAGCAGTTGGAAAATTTCGAGGCAACAACTCCCGCTCAAACCTTGAAAATGGCGGCAGTTGTTATGGCGTCATTGCCGGTGATCGTTGTGTACCCGTTTTTACAAAAATATTTTACAAAAGGTATGCTGCTTGGTTCAATTAAAGGTTGATGCGGGCATAAGGGGAACATCAGATTTTTTACAGCAGGCTGCCCTTGAACCCGATTCAATAAATAAATCATTTAAGGGGTGTTCGATTGTGAAGAAGACTTATTTAGTAAGACTTTTATTGGCGATGGTGCTGCTGCTTACTACGGTGTTGACAGCGTGCTCACAAGGCAATGGCAATGACCCGGGGACTGGCGCCGACGGTAACGGAAACGATCAGGGCAACAACGGGACGGAGCAGGTCGTTAAGCTGGACATTATGCAAAGCGCCAGTGGCTTACCGTCTCCCGACAAAGATTTTATTCTTGCAGCACTGAATGAAGCATTAAATGTCGATATCAACATGACAACATACGGAAGTCCGGACGATTATCAAAGTCAATTGAACATTCGGATGTCTTCGACGAATTTACCTGATATGTTCAGTTTGAACAAGGCGCAGTTGCAGCAATATCAGGCACAAGATATTTTGCTCGATCTTACGCCGTACATGGATAATGAGCTTAAAGTCGTCAAGCAATTTTTGGGCGAAGATACGCTAAAAAAAGGCATGATCGACGGCAAGCTGTATGCAATTCCGAAAGCTCCGGGCATTCCGAGCATGAGCTTATGGATTCGCAAAGACTGGTTGGATAATTTGAAGCTGGAAGTTCCTAAGACAGTGGACGATTTTTTTGAGGTGGCCAAAGCATTCGTCGAGCGCGATCCGGATGGCAATAATGAGAACGACACAATTGGACTTACAGGTACATCGCTGAGCACTTTTGCGCCATTTTACGGTTCGTTCGGCACAGTGAATCCTGGCGAGTTCTATGTGAAGGACGGTAAAGTTGTCAACTCGTTGTATGATCCGGAAATTCGCGATGCGCTTGCTTATTTCCGCAAACTGAACGAGGCTGGCGTAGTCGATCCGGAAATTATGGCCAACACGGGGCTGGTACACCAGGAAAAAGCGATTAAAGGACAAGCAGGCATCATTTTTATTGATTGGGCGAACATGAGCAAAAACGAATTTGTCGAGCAAATTAAAACGGTGAATCCGAATGCTGAATGGATTCAGATCCATTCGCCGGAAGGACCTGGCGGAAATTATGCAAACTCGTTCGATATCGGAAATGCCGGTACGATGTTTGCCATTCCGAAGTCGTTGGAGAAGGACAAGGACACACTCAATAAAGTATTCGAATTGTTGAATTATGTCTCGGAAGGTGAAGGATCAAGGCTTGTGCAATTTGGGATTGAAGGCAAGCATTTCAATATTGAAGGCGACCAGGTTGTCGCTACTGAACTGATGGCGCAAGAAGCGGGATATAGCTGGCTGTATCAGTTCACGGGCCGTCCGGAGGTTGAATACTTGAAAGTGAAGTTTGCAGATCAGGCGGAATATATTGATTTTGCGAGTACATTGCCGCGGATCGAGGTGCTGAACGGCTTCCTTAGTTATCCTGAAGGCTATAATCCGGCTGATGCCGATCGTTATCTGGAGGAGGAGTTTACGAAATTTGTATACGGACTTCGCCCGCTGGAAGAATATGATGCCTTCCTTGAAACGATGGAAAATACGATGAACTACAAGCTGTATGTAGATTCGGCCATTGAGCAGCTTAACGCTCTCGGATACGGAAACTAGTAGTCTGCTAACAGGCCAACTCACTTGATGCGTTTAGGTGCGCAGCCCCGCTTGAGCGCGGCGGGACAAGACTTGTTTGTCCCATCTCAAGCGGGGCTGCGTTTGCAATTATAAATAAGGAAGTGAAGCATTTGCTGGAACTGATATGTGTCAACTCGCTGGCTAAAATATTTGCTGATGAGGAGCATCGGGAACAGGCGTATGTGCGGGCGACATCGCTTCTGAACGAGACGTTTGCGTTTCAGGTTGCTTATCGATCGAATGCGCCGCTTAAATCTGTACGGGTCAAGGTGGAATCACTGCTTGCAAATGTTGTGACTGTTCGAAATGTCGGGCTTGTTCCGTCCGAATTGCCGACCTTGCGTCAGGAGAGCTGTGACGGTTGGACGCTGCGAACGACACCGGGGCTGTTTCCCGATCCGCTGCTGTCGCTTGAGAAAGGCCGGATAGATGTGCCTCCGGGGCAATGGCGGGCATTGTGGGTGTCCGTCGCGCCTGCCGACGGGGTCGTTTCGGGAAGTTACCCAATCCGGATTATTCTGGAGGGGGCCGAAGGGAATGAGATTGGCTGCGCCAGCTTTGAGCTGGAGCTTATCGATGCGTATTTGCCGGAACAGGAGCTTATACATACCGAATGGTTCCATGCTGATTGTTTGGCCACCCATTACGAAGTAGAGATGTTCAGTGAAGCGCACTGGCAACTGATTGAGCGTTATATAGACACTGCGGCAAGACACGGTATTAATATGATTTTGACGCCTCTGTTTACACCGCCGCTGGATACGGAGGTGGGGGGAGAGCGTCCGACTGTTCAGCTTGTTGATGTTATTAAGGACGGCGATCATTATCAGTTTGGCTTTGACAAGCTTGAGCGTTGGACTATTCTGTGCGAGCGGCTGGGAGTCAACTATTTCGAATACGCTCATCTTTTTACTCAATGGGGGGCCAAGCATGCGCCGAAAGTGATGGCTGTTGAGAACGGTGAACAGCGTCGGATTTTTGGCTGGGATACTGATGCGTCGAGTCCAGAGTATCGCTCTTTCCTCTCGCAGTTTTTGCCCGAGCTTGTACAGTTTATTCGAGCGCGTAAACTGGAGCGGCGTTGCTATTTTCATATTTCCGATGAACCGCATAGCGAGCATTTGGAGCAATACCGGGATAATCGGGCATTCCTCGAGCAATTTTTAAGTGATTTTCCTATTATTGATGCACTGTCGGATTATGCATTCTATGAGCAGGGTATTGTCGGCATTCCAATTCCCGCGAACGATCATATGGAGCCGTTTATATCCGGCGGTGTAAAGCCGCTCTGGACTTATTATTGTGTCGCGCAAGAACTTGAGGTATCTAATCGCTTCTTCAGTTTCCCGTCGGCCCGCAATCGAATTATTGGCATTCAGTTGTATAAATACAATATCGAAGGTTTTTTGCATTGGGGCTATAACTTCTGGTATACGCAGTTTTCTCGCAAAGCGATTGATCCGTTCAAAATAACCGATGCGGGGCTTGCCTTTTGTTCGGGCGATGCCTACCTTGTCTATCCAGGGGAGGACGGTCCGATAGAATCGATCCGAATGGAAGTATTATATGAAGCATTGCAAGATTTGCGGGCGTTAAAGCTGCTGGAAAGTCTGGTCGGCAGGACTGCTGTGCTGGAATTGATTGAGGAAGGACTTGAAGAACCGATAACATTTACCTCATATCCGCACAGCGCGGATTGGCTGCTGCAGCTCCGTGAACGGATTAACCGGGCCATTGCCATTGCTATGTCAGTGGAGAAGGAGGATGCGACAGGTTGAGAACATGGAGGAAGGAAGCTGCCAGAGCTTCGCACAGAATAGCGGTAGGCGGTATTTTTCATGAAACCAATACCTTTGCTCCCGGGATAACGGAACTGGAACATTTTCACGGTGAGTGGGTGGAGGGAGAGAAGCAATTTGCAGCCCGTTATACAGGCAGCGGAACCTCAATGGGAGGAATACTTCAGGCTGCTGCAGATCAAGGCGATAGCATTACAGTTGGATTCTATACCGCTGCTACCCCAAGCGGCATGGTGGAAGAACAGACGGCGCGCAAGCTGTTGAATCGGCTGGTCGATTCCATAGATGCTTCGGCAGACGGGCTGATACTGATCATGCATGGAGCAATGGTGGCAGAGCATTGTCCAGATGTGGAAGGCGAATGTTTGCGCTTGATTCGAAGCAAGGTAGGCCAAGACTTTCCTATCGCATTGCTGCTGGATTTGCATGCCAATATTAGCGAGCAGATGGTGATACATGCGGATATCATTGTCGGCTATGACACCTACCCGCATGTGGATATGTATGAGCGAGCGGTAGAGGCTTATAACAAGCTGACAGCGTACATTGATGGACAGATACGGCCTGTTCATTCCTATGCGCACACGGGTATGCTGCTTGCACCGCAAGCGATGACAACGGAAGTAGGGGCAATGCGCGAATTGATGGAGCTAGCATTTCGGCTGGAGGACGAATACGCTCTGATCAACATTACGGTCGCGGGAGGGTTTCCATAT
Organism: Paenibacillus montaniterrae; assembly: GCF_018403185.1. Taxonomy (GTDB): domain Bacteria; phylum Bacillota; class Bacilli; order Paenibacillales; family Paenibacillaceae; genus Pristimantibacillus; species Pristimantibacillus montaniterrae. Next base: position 373,582 of record NZ_BOSE01000005.1, on the reverse strand, counting down.
AGTGATGTTCCGGATGCTGGCATGGCATTTGTGGTGACGGCTAACGGAGATTCAGCGGTTGCTGATCACTGCTTGGCTTTGCTTACGAATTGGATGCTGAAGGAGAAGGAACGTTTTGCTGTCGAACTGTGGTTACCGGAGGAAGCGTTAGCTGAAGCCTGGCGCTTGCCTGCAGGGCCAGTCATTCTTGCGGAAGGAGCGGATAATGTTGGGGGCGGAGCGCCTGCGGATGCCACTCATCTCCTAAAATTGCTCGTTGACCCTCCCCAGCGTGCGCTGCAGGTATTGTGCGATCCGGAAACAGTAAGGCTTGCGGCTGAAGCTGGAGTTGGAGCTCGCTTGAAGGCTAATGTCGGCGGCAAGAGCGATGCGATGCATGGAGCGCCTGTAACAGTGACGGGGACGGTTAAGCTTTTGTCAGATGGTAGCTATCAGCATGTCGGGCCGTACAATACTGGACATTACGCCGAAATGGGCAAGACGGCGGTGCTGGAATGCGGACTGCTGACTCTGGTGTTAACGGAGCGTCGAACCGCTCCCTGGGACATCGGTCATCTTCTCTCCTTGGGGCTGGATCCGTTGACCTACAAGGTAATTGTCGTCAAATCAGCGATTGCTTGGCAGGCTGCTTTCGGCAAGATGGCTCGCGCGGTTTATCAGTTGGATACGCCAGGGTGCTGCAGCGCTAATTTGCATCATTTTAATTATCGCTTCGTAAGGCGTCCCGTGTATCCATTGGACGAAGTGTCGGGGGTATAAATACTGAGCATGACAATGCTTGAGAATCAGGAGGTAAATGGTTAATGACTTATAAGAAATCAATAGCTGATTTAGAGCAATCAAAGCAGTTTCTGGCGGGAGGAGTGGCTAGTACATTAAGGGCGGCAATGCAGCCGACACCGTTGTTTGCCGAATCCGGGAGCGGCCCGTACATTCGCGATGTAGACGGCAATGAGTACATTGATTATTTGCTCGGCTACGGTCCGTTAATACTCGGCCATGCCCATCCTTCACTGATCGGTGCTTTGGAAGCTGCTGCTCGGGGCGGTGTGGCGTACGGCCTGCAGCATGCAGGAGAGATTGAATTGGCACGTACGCTATGCGAGCTATTGCCTTGTGCTGAGCGCGTAGCCTTGAGCGGCTCCGGTACGGAAGCGGTCATGCTTGCATTAAGGTTGGCGCGGGCGCATACGAACAAGCGTAAGGTCGTTCGGTTTCATGGTCATTACCATGGCTGGTCCGACGCCATCTTCACATCGTTCCCAAGCGCGGACATGAAGTTGTCATCGTCGCTGACGGCAGCCCAAGGGCCTGTCGTTCCGGGGACGGGCGGGCAATCCGCCAGCAGTCTCGATGATATTATTCTATTGCCGTGGAACGATCCTGCTGCCCTCGAACAGACGCTGAAAGAGCAGCATAATGAGATTGCTGCTGTCATCTCGGAGCCGATTATGTGCAATTCTGGATGCATTCGTCCCAAGGCGGGCTATCTGGAACAGATGCGTTCATTAACACGGGAGCTTGGAATTGTGATGATTCTGGATGAAGTTATTACAGGATTTCGACTCGGTCTTGGCGGCGCACACGGACATTTCGGAATTGACCCGGATTTGGTAACGGTGGGCAAAGCGCTCGGCGGCGGGATAGCTATAAGCGCAGTCGCGGGAAGTGCGGAAATTATGAAGCTGATAGAGACAGGTGCGGTAAGTCACTTGGGCACACTGAATGGCAGCACAGCTGCGACCGCTGCCGCGCTGGCCACGATCCGGGAGCTGGCTGCTGACGATGGCGCAGCGTACATTCGGATGAACCGAATAACGAATCAATTGACAACCGGGATAAGAGAATTAATGAAAAAGCACGGACTGCCGGGCATTGTTAACCGGGAGGGTCCTGTGTTCCATATGATGTTTATAGAAGAACGCAAGGTAGAGAGCTTCGAAGCATTCAGCAAGCGAGACGGCGTACTGTACGCAAAATTTGCCGCTCTCATGCTGGAGGAGGGCGTGCTTCTTCGCCCGAACGGACTGTGGTACGTGTCGGCTATTCACAGTGAGCAAGAGGCAAGGAAGACTCTTTTGGCTGCAGATCGTGCCATGGGAAGATTGCTGGCCGAAGCGATAGGATGAGTATGTAAGGCGCATACGGGACTGCAGGATACGGGGAAATGAACGAGGAGGAATAATAAGTATGGAACTGTTGTCTTTCAGACAAGGAGAAGAAACACGTCTGGGTGTTCGAACATCGCATGGCATCATCGATGTTGCTGCAGCTTTGCAGGAATATCCGTCCAAGTGTCAGATTGCTACGGATATGATGGCTGTAATCCAGGGCGGCAAGCAAACCTTAAGAGCACTGGAGGCCTATATTGCGGACCTGTTGGAGTCAGCGAGATTTAAGCTTGAGTTATCTGCAGTCGAGAAGGGAGAGCGAGCAAGTGATTACTTGAAGAGTGAGTCAGGCTTAACCTGGGAGCCTGCGGTTACTTCCCCGCAGAAAATTATATGCGTTGGACTCAACTATCGAAGACATGCGGAGGAGACGGGCTCTCCAATTCCGCAAGCCCCGATTTTATTCAACAAGTTCAACAATGCGTTAACCGGTCATCGTTCGCCCATCGTGATTCCTGGAGCGACCTCCAAGCTGGACTATGAGGCGGAACTGGCAATTGTTATAGGGCGACAAGCTCGTTTTGTGCAGCGAGAATATGCGCTTGATTATGTTTTTGGGTACACGATCGCCAATGACTTGTCGGCGCGCGACTTGCAGATGCGTACATCACAGTGGATGCTTGGCAAAGTTTGTGATGGCTTTGCGCCTCTTGGCCCATGGATCGTGACGGCGGATGCTGTGGGAGATCCTAATGCGTTATCCATTCAGACGTTCGTCAATGACGAGGTAAGGCAGCATTCAAACACAGCCGACATGATATTTTATTGTGATGAGATTATTAGCTATTTATCTCATCATTTCACACTGCTGCCGGGAGATGTCATCTTGACGGGAACTCCAGAGGGGGTAGTATTGGGCTATCCTGAAGATCAGCAAGTATATTTAAAGCCGGGCGATGAAGTCAAAGTCAGGATCGAAAAGCTGGGAGAATTACAAAACAGCTTTGTAGAGGAACTTTGAAGTGCCCAGTCACTGCTTAAAAATTCGCATCCCTTGCTACTTTAAATGACAGATAAACTCCATTGTTCCGACAGGAACAGGAGTTTTTTCTTTTCATGGCGATTAGATTTGACAGCTTCGCTTGCCCCTCCGCGCTGACACATCGGTTACTGTGCAACTGCCTCGCAGTCAAAATCAGTAATAAAGCCAATGGCTGATCTGTTTTAAGTAGGTTCATTCCCCTCAGATTTTCCTCCATTCATGTCTCTTTTCCCTCCTTTTGCCCGTAATATAAGGCAATTTGCTCCTTCATGGCTTAATGTGTTAGTGAAAGCAACACAATAAATGAATGGAGTGAGAGAAGTATGGCAGAATGGTTGCAAGAGCTATTAATTCAGATTATGGAGGCGAATTTATGGATAAAACTATTGAGTGTATTCGTAGTTTCCGCGATTCCTTTCTTCGAATCCTATGTCACGATTCCGATCGGAATTGTATTCGGATTCCCTATTGTACCGGTCGTGATCATTGGCGCTTTAGGAAATTGGATTTCGGTCATAGTATTTGTGTTGGCAGTCTCCCGATTGAGGCGGAATAAGAAACCGCGGGACGGGAAGATGCGCAGCAACCGTTGGCAAAGAGCGCAGAAGCTTTTTCAAAAGTATGGAGTGCCGGGTGTATCGCTGCTGGGACCGATTATTTGCTTCCATGTAGCGGCAGCCATCGCACTTGGCGCTGGTACAAGCAAATCTTACATTATGCTTTGGCAAACGATCGCCATAGCCGGATGGTCCATCGCTTTGGGAATCGCGTTTGGGTTCGGAATTAATTTGCTTGAATATATCCCGAATCTCAACCCTTTTTCTTAGGAGGAGAATATCATGCGAAAACTGCGTAATTTCCTGTTAGTGGCTTTATCCATCATTCCTGCACTTGTGGTATATGATTATTTGGCTCAGGCAATTCCTTTTTTACCTAAGTTGTCTACTCCCGGCTTTTTTGTTCCAATAAGTTTCGTTTCAATTGCGTTGATTGTTCTGCTCGGGTTATGGTTAAGAGACAAGTAACCTATGTACGATGTATGAAGGGGTGATGTGATGAGGTTTGCACTCCATAAGTTGGGCAAAATTGAGCAGAATCAGGTTTTGCTGCCCGAGCTCAGTTTGTCCGTGGAAGCGGGAGAAATCGTGGCCGTGCAGATGGAAGCGGAATACATGCAAACGCTATTTGCACTTATGAATGATCCCGGGTTGTATGTCTCAGATAAAATTGAATTTTCGGGTGATTCCTCTTCCAGCTTGTATCTCTGCCAACGCGAGGATGGGCTGTACAAGCGGTTAAACGCGCGGCAAACGCTCAAATTCTGGTCGACTTTATACGGTGCTGACGCGAATGTGGAAGAACTTCTGGCACTGTGCGAACTGAACGCCTTGCCTTTACGGGCTAACAAGCGTCTGACGTATTCCGAGCAAAGGCGGCTGCATTTCGCACGGGCTCTTATTCAGCCAGCATCCGCTTATTTGTTTGAAGATCCGACCTATGGGCTTGATTTGCAAAGCAAGTACATTTTTAGCGCCATTTTGGAGCGTATAAGTGCGGATGGAGGTTGTGTGCTGATTGTTACTTCTTCGCTGGAAGAAGCGATTCTCCTGGGGACCCGTGTATACCGTTTTTCTGCCAGAGGACTTGTGCTAGTGGAAGAAAAAACGGGGAATGGCAACGAGGAAAGCGAAATCCCGGAATCGGATTTGCGTCAAGTGAAGTTTGAGAAGATTCTCGCTAAAGTCGAGGATAAAATAATTCTGTTTAATCCTCTGGAAATCGATTATTTGGAATCTCGTGATGGACAAACCTTATTGTTTGTAAACAATGAGACATTCGTTTCCTCAACGGCCCTGAAGGAGCTGGAAATCAGGCTTGTTCCGTTTGGTTTTTTTCGCTGCCATCGCTCTTATCTTGTTAACCTGCAGCGGGTGCGCGAGATCATCGTATGGAGCAAAAACAGCTACAGTCTAAGCCTTGATAACAAAGCGAAAAGCACGATTCCTCTATCAAAAGGGAACTATGCTGCGCTCAAACAATTAATTCATCTATAGCCATTGGAGGACCGTCAAGATGAGCAGACGTTATGCTCTTTATTACAAAGAGCTTTGTGACTTGCGCTGGAACGGGCAAATTATGCTAATTGTGGCTTCTGTTCTTATCGTGAACGCAGGTTTTTTGCTTGCTCCGCATGAAATACATGATTCATTCTTCGTTGCGTTCACTATGTGTATGCTGACCTTGCTGATGCAAGGCAACTTAATGGTGGAGGAACACGAACAGAATACTAACCGCGTATTGCGACAAGCTGGTGTGAAGCCGCTTGAAATGATATTAATAAAAGCTTCTATCACCGCTCTGTTAACCGTATTGCATTTGCTGGCTTTTTTCTTGCTGAACGGCTATAGCTGGATACAAATCTTTAAGACGTTAATACTGGTTTCGCCAGTGATCGGAATGTTTTTGGGGATCGGCACTTTGCTTGGTCAAGCATCTAAAAATACAGTGGATGTCAGTTTGTACGCCTGGCCAATCATCCTTTTTTATTTTTTGGTTGAAAGTTTAGTTATGAACCTGGAACCAACGTCAGGACTTTGGTTTGTTATCATCCCTAATTATCACATTCATTATGGCATGCTGAAACTTCAGGCAGGAGAGCTCTGGGGGGTGTACTTGTTAGTACCCTTCTTGTGGTGCGCCGTTGCTGTCCGCATGGTGTGGAGAATTACTAGAGTCTGAGTGGATATCATACTATAACCTAAGCTATTAGGGCAGTGTACCGGGGAGTAGTTTTCAGAGGAGAAGGATACTAATCAGTGTTGTTGAATTTTATATAGATACTGCTATACGATCTGGCCAGTCAATTGATCAAGCGATTATTTACGTCTCTGTCGCTCTTCAAGCACGGAAGAGGACCCCAAGCGCTTTGGGTTGGCTGGCTGAGCGTATGGAGAGCAATAATAAGATTATAAAGTGCTATAATTGGAAAAATGTTAGTTTTTGAGAGGTTATCTCTACATAAGGAGAAGTATCAGATCAATGAAAAAAACATTATTGATTGCTCTCGGAAATGTTGTTATAGGAGTAGCTGCTTATTTATTAATTGCAGCTTTTGCTTCACATTTAAATGATAGCTATAGACAGCTGGGCTAAACAATATGTAAACGGGTAAGAAGGAGTTGAAGATACGATGGACGCCTGGAATAAAAGATTTGTGCTGAAACATAAAAACGCCCCAGTTGTGGAAATTGAACTTGATGAAGCGACGGGTGCCATTTCTGCTATCGGTCGTGTGTATGATGAGCGCCACGTTCCAGTAGGTGTACCTATTAAAAAAGGTCGCATTGACCGTGCTGCGCTTAATGAATGGTGGCGAGGGCGCGCAATTCCTGCCAGTCGGGACGGCATTAAAGAGGCGTTGATCGATTTAAACATAGCTACCCCGCAAAAGCTGTTGGATAAAAGTTTGGGTCTAAGTTTATCCGATCAATATTGGATTTGTCCTTCGGGTTCGGATGCCGATTGGTCACAGCTTAATTTTTTTGAAAATGTTTTTTCCGAAGATGTTGGAAATGTGTTACTTGGCAGAGGGGAAAAGGAAGGTAACATAAGCTTAATGTCGCCGGACAACACATCGGATGGCTGGCTAAAAAAGAAGTGGACGATCGTGGATGGGAAACGTTGTCTTATCAAAGGCGGCAGCGGAGCAACCCAGCAGGAGCCATATAATGAAGTGCTGGCAAGCCGATTGATGGAGCGGCTTGGCATTCCTCATGTTGCTTATACGTTACTAATCCAGGACAATTATCCTTACAGCGTATGTGAAAATTTCATTACCCCACAGACTGAACTTGTAACAGCGTGGTATGTGATGCAGACACAGCAAAAATCTAATAATGTGTCTGTTTATCAGCATTATGTTAACTGCTGTGAGGCGCTCGGCATAACTGGAATCGTAGATGCACTTGATCGTATGATTGTCGTAGACTACCTTATCGCCAATGAGGATAGGCATCAAAATAATTTCGGCGTCATTCGCCATGCGGAAACGTTAGAATGGATTGGAGCCGCCCCGATTTATGACAGCGGGTCTTCCTTATGGTTTGCGAAGCCGAAAGCACTCATTTCGGCAACGAGTAAAATCACATGCAAACCGTTCAAAAATGATCACAATGAGCAAATCAAACTGGTCACGTCTTTTGAATGGCTTGATCTGTCTCTGTTGCGTGGCATTGAGGAAGAATATCGGGATATCCTGGAGGGCTCCATGTTTATTGATGAAGCAAGACGAGACGCACTTTGCAGTGCTTTACAAAAACGGATCGAGATGTTGGCCGAGATTGTGCATTCCCGAACGCCTCGGTATTGGACGGATAATCGAAGTGCAGATGTTCAGGAGAATATTGCCTACAGCGGCACGCCAAGAGAGGATGATTGGGAGCCTGAGCAATAACGTTATCGGTAGTAATTGAACATCAACTCTAATTAAGAAATTGTTCAATTCAAGTTCTATGGAGGGATATCTTGATGAGGATTCGTTCTATACAGAAGAAGACTCCAAGCTAGTTGTGCAGTATACCGCAACGGATCAAGGAGTAGTACAATTGGAACTTATTCAACCTAGCAAGAAAGGCGACTCTGGCTCTGGTGTTATTACTCAAGAACAATTTGACACAAAGAAAAAGCAATTATTAGGGTTGTAAGCATAGCTCGATTTTAACGAGGAAACCGTTCAGAGCCTTGGATTTCAAGGCTTTGAGCGGTTTTTTATTCTGAAGATTAATTTTCATCCAACACCAGGTATGTTTTAGGAAATTTAAACATACGTATAACTTACATGCGGAGCCCTTTTATTAAGGAGGAAGTAATTAAATGGCTTATCAGTATCATTTGGTAGCGAGTTTTCCAGCAGATCGTAATTTTAAGGGGACACTGGAAATGTATAATAATGCGGGGAATTTAGTATTCGGCCCTGTTGAAGCTCTTGGCCGAGGTTCTAATTTGCCGACAAATGGATTTGACCATACGCAATGGATAAAGAAGGATGCCGATGTACCAACGGGCGAGTACGCAACATCGGTGATCGCACCAGGCCCCTCAATATTCTCATATGGTCCATACAATAGGGTTTGGCTGCATCCTGCTCTTTCAGGTGATGCCAAAATTGCAGAGGAGGCCGGGCGCAATGGGATTTTGATTCATGGTGGAGAACTGACTACGGATAAATCTTTGCCCTGGTATCCGCTTCGCCCGACATTTGGCTGCATTCGTTTGGAAAACTCGAACCAAAAGGCGCTGATTGAAGCGATTGAGCATGCTGGTGGCGGTACGGGAATGATTACGATCAACAATTTACTTAAAATATATGAAGTCAATGCTCCGTGGAACAAGATTTAGCATAAGGAGAGGGAATTCAGGACAATTCTGAATTCTCTCTTTATTTCTGATCGGAACTATGTCGCAAATATTTTTATTTGATGGCGACAATCTTATTGTAATTTTCTCTGACGCTGTAACGCCAGGCATCAGACCTTGGGCCGTCATCATAAACGCTAACTCTTCATTAGATTTAGGTAGTAGTCTTTTGTGCTTTTATCAAACTTCTCGATTGCGTATCTTAAAGTGGTTCTGGGCATGGTGCGAGCATGCTTATCCAGGAAAGACCTCAGCGTTGCTTCGTCTTTTTTGCCGGCTTCTCGAATGAAGCTGCCAACTGCTTTGTTAATTAATTCCTCCCGATCGTTTACGAGTATTTCGGCGATGGCAAAGGTGTCCTCGGTGTTTCCCTGTTTAATAAAGCTATACGTACTTACCATAGCAGTTCTTCGTTCCCAAATATTGGAGGAGTGTGCCATTTCGTACAGTTTATCCTTGGGTTTATCTAGCAAATAGGTCCCGACTACAGAAGGAGCGGCACGATCAACAAAGTCCCAGTTGTTGATTCGATCATGTCTCCGAATATACAGCTCGTACAATGCCTGCCTGTTTTCTTCCGGGAGTTTCTTGGCTTTGGCTTGAAAATCCATAATGCTCACGGCACCCATTCTCACTTCATAATAATCGCTTTCCAGAAGCAGTTCGATTTCCGATAAGGGCATATTCATAAATTGTTTGGCAATTTCGAACACGGTGCGCATGTTTAGACCCAAGCACTTCGTATTTTTATCTGAGCCTTTAAAAAACTTCTTCATTTTTTCGATTTCCGCTTCATTCTGATATTGCTGCAACTCATGTATAAAGCGTTCAGCAGTATAAGTGTCCATGTACGTTAAACTCCTTTCGATTACCTTGGATTGTTTAATTATATAGTATAGATGGTATATAATGTTGGTAGATTGTAGTTATGGGGGTGTGAGCGTTGTTTAGTAAAATAGATGCCAAAAAGTTATTGCTAGATAACAAGAGGCCGTTGCCTGAATATACATTAAAAAGCTTGCGGGAAAAGATTTTACTAGAATGGACGTACAACACCAATGCGATCGAAGGCAACACCTTGACTTTAAGTGAGACAAAGGTTGTATTGGAAGGTATAACCGTTGGCGGTAAAACGCTGCGCGAACACTTGGAAGTGATTAACCATCAACAAGCTATTTCTTATGTAGAGGATATTGTTCGCAAAGAAGAGCCTATGTCGCAATGGCAGATCAAAAATATACATCGACTCATTTTAAAGGGAATTAACGATGATTATGCCGGTGTATATCGAGATCAACAAGTGCTGATAGCAGGCGCTTCCCATACTCCCCCGCCCCATTATCAGCTGGATAGTGAAATGGAAGCATTAATGAATTGGTATGAGAAGGAAGCTACAGCTCTTCATCCAATTGTACGAGGGACTATGCTGCATGCTATTTTTGTTGGCATACATCCCTTTATAGATTGTAACGGACGAACATCGAGATTGCTGTTGAACCTGGAGCTAATGAAGTCTGGATATCCACCTATTATTATAGAAGTAAAGCATCGACTGGCATACTATGAGTCGTTGGATGAGGCAATTGCTAAAAAAAACTACAACAAGTTCATAGAGCTTGTCGCTTCGGCTACCGAAAAATCTTTGGATCTATATTTAAGTGTCTTAGATTAAATATGCTTTAATAAAAAACAGTTCATCGGTAATTTCTGATGAGCTTTTTTTGTGTTTTTATTCCTTAACAACGCACGAAAGAAAACAAAAGGTAACAAAGTTAAGAAATGGTAATTGTGATACCGTTTTTCTTTTTCTATAATTATCAAATAACACAAGAAAGCGCATACATTCGATTCGATATTTCGCATGAGTCGCGAAAGGGGGTGATCAGATCAGGTTGTGCGGTCAACCGTTATACCGAATTGTGCTGCCCGGTGAAAGCGTATCAAGATTTAATTTTAAGAGGAGATGAAGGAAATGATTTCACGCGTAAAAAAGTCAATGCTCGTACTGCTGGCATGTCTGACTGCGTTGCCGCTCATGCTAGCCGCACCGGCACCTGCCATAGTGTCTGCGGCGAGTGATGCCGTCATTAATTTATCCTCAGAGAAGCAAGTGATTCGTGGTTTTGGCGGCATGAACCATCCGGCATGGATCGGTGATCTGACAGCCTCGCAAAGAGAAACAGCGTTTGGCAATGGGCCGAACCAACTCGGATTTACGATTGTAAGAATCTATGTAGATGATAATCGAAATAATTGGCACAGAGAAGTAGCCACGGCTAAAAGAGCAGCTGAACTTGGGGCGTTAGTCATTGCTTCGCCATGGAATCCCCCAAGTGACATGGTCGAGACCTTCAACCGCAATGGCGATCCAAATGCAAAACGGCTCAGATACGACAAGTACGCTGCTTATGCGCAACATCTTAACGATTTCGTCACATTTATGAAAAATAACGGTGTCGACCTATATGCTATTTCAGTCCAAAATGAGCCGGATTACGCCCATGACTGGACATGGTGGACCCCGCAAGAAATGCTGCGCTTTATGAAGGAAAATGCTGGATCGATTAATTGCAAGGTCATCGCGCCAGAGTCATTTCAATATCTGAAAAATATGTCCGACCCGATCTTGAACGATCCGCAAGCTCTCGCCAATATGGATATTCTTGGCGCTCATACGTACGGTACCCAGTTTAGCAATTTCCCTTATCCGCTGTTCAAACAAAAAGGGGCGGGAAAAGAACTCTGGATGACCGAAGTATACTACCCGAACAGCAACAACAACTCGGCTGATCTGTGGCCTGAGGCATTGGACGTTGCGTATCACATCCATCATAATATGGTGGAGGCTGAATTCCAGGCTTATATCTGGTGGTATATCCGCAGGCAATACGGCCCGATGAAAGAGGATGGAACCATTAGCAAGCGCGGATATTCGATGGCTCATTACTCGAAATTTGTTCGTCCCGGTTATGTAAGAGTCGACGCTACGAAAAATCCCGATACGAACGTGTTTATATCCGCATATAAAGGCGACAACAAGCTTGTGATCGTGGCAGTCAACAGAGGCAATTCAGCCGTCAACCAGAACTTTGTCCTGCAAAATGGAGCTGCATCGAACGTATCCAGATGGATCACGGACAGCATCCGCAATTTGGAAGCAGGAACACCACTAAATGCATCGAGCGGCTCCTTCTTTGCGCATCTTCCTGCCAACAGCGTAACGACTTTTGTAGCTGAACTAAGCGGCAGCGGCGCCGGCACTACGTATGAAGCGGAGACGAATACGACATTGACTAACGCAGTCGTAGAAACCATTTATTCGGGCTATAGCGGCAGCGGTTATGTCAACTTTAACGCTTTGTCCGATGCAGCCATTCAGTGGAATAATATCTACGCTGCTGTTACAGGAACAAAGAATGTGAAAATTCGCTATGCACTGGAATCAGGAACAAGAAATCTGGACGTCTATGTGAATGGAACGAAAGCGATTAGCAATACCCCGTTTACAGCAACCGGCAGTTGGTCAACCTGGGGTGAAAAAACGATCCAGGTATCAATGAATGCCGGGAATAACACGCTGCGAGTCGTAACAACCGGTACAGAAGGCCCGAATATTGACAATATTCAGGTTACGGCTCAGTAGGTTCTTTTTGAAGGCCCATGTCATTGCGCATGGGCCTAATTTTGATCAATATGAGAGTAAATCAAGTTAATGGGAGTTCCATTACTTTAGCGAGATCACCAGGTGCTAATAGCCGGGCTTCAAATATTTCAGCCCTTGCATGTATCGCTGCAACGCTTGCGGAATCCGAATAGAGCCGTCTTCCTGCTGATGATTTTCCAGCAGTGGGATCAATATACGGGGCGAGGCGATGGCAGTATTGTTCAGGGTGTAACAAAATTGCGTCTTTCCGTCTGCATTTCGGTATCGAATGTTCGAACGGCGGGCTTGAAAATCCAGCAGGTTGGAGGCGGAGTGAGTCTCACCATACGCCTGGCGGCTTGGCATCCAGGTCTCGATGTCCCATTGTTTGTAGGTTTTCTGAGACATGTCGCCAGTGCATACAGCCATGACGCGATAAGGAAGCTCCAGCAACGACAGGATTTTCTCTGCATTGGCTGTAATCTCTTGCAATAGCTGCTCCGCTGTATCTAAACTTGCTTCGCACAGAATCACTTGCTCGACCTTAGAAAACTGGTGCAATCGGTACAAGCCATGAACGTCTTTTCCTGCCGATCCGATTTCATTGCGGAAGCAGGTAGAGACAGCGGCAAGTCGAATCGGTTCGGTAAGGTCGACGATTTCATGTTCGTAATATGACACTAGCGGCACCTCTGAGGTCCCCACCAGCCACTTATCCTCTTCCGCTATTTTGAATGTCTGGCTTTGGCTAAGCGGGAAGTGTGCAGTATTGAGCAAAGCCTCTGTACGGACCATGAGCGGCACCTCAAGCAGTGTAAATCCTTTTTGAATTAACAGATCAACGGCCAACTGCTGTACAGCCCGGTGTAGGAGCGCCCCCATGCCGGTAAGATAATAATTCCGGCTGCCAGCTGTCTTGACGCCGCGAGGAATATCGATCATCTGATGGAGCTTGCCAAGCGTCACATGATCTTTAGCTTCAAAAGCAAACGTCGTTGGTTCACCTACTCGTCTAATCTCCACATTGTCGTGATCGGAGACGCCTATCGGCGTATCCGGTGATACTATATTAGGCACATGGAGCATAAGCTGGTGATACTGACTTTCGACTTCTTTATGCTCATCTTCAATTGTGCTTAAGCGTTGATTGATTTTTTTAACAAATTGCTTGCTGCGTTCAGCTTCCTCACGCTTATTGCTCCGCATCAGTTCCCGGATTTCCTGACTTAGCCGATTACGATCTTGCCGCAGCCGCTCCAACTGAAAGAGCAAGGCCCGCCGTTTGTCATCGTATTCGATTAATTGAGAGATTGAGACAGAGATCCCCTTTTGGTCTGCAATCGATTGTACCGTTGCTTGATTTTGCCTGATCCATTTAATGTCCAACATGGCAGTGCACTCCTTTTATGAGAATATAAAAAGCGCTCTCGTCCAATTGGGACGAAGAGCGCTATTCTCGCGGTGCCACCCAAATTGATTGAGCAGCAAAACTGCCCAATCCCCTTAGTTCCGCGGTAACGGGCGGACCCGGTTAACTTAGGGGGAATGACTTCCCCTTGACGAAAACGCCTCCGAGTTGGATTCTCTTCATCGGCCTGATGTCGTTATTTACATAGTATTATACTCAGACTGCTCGTTGTATTCAAGAGCCTTCTTTATACGCTTTATCGAATTTTAATCATTTCAATATGAAATGTTAATTTTTATAACGGCAGCTGTTTATTTTCAATGGTTACGATGAAAGGAGTAAGGCTATCTATAAAAATAATGGAGGAGAAAGCTTATGGGAAACCAGGTACTGTTGGAAGTACAAGGGCTTACGAAAACCTTTGGCTCGAGGGTGGCAGTGGATCGTCTGAATATTCGTATAGCGGAAGGAGATATATACGGGTTTCTTGGCACGAACGGTTCGGGTAAAACGACGACAATCCGCATGATTACCGGTCTCATTCATCCCGATGCCGGCGAAGTACGGATAGGCGGGTTTCATCTAAAATCACAGTTCAAATCCGCAATTTCGCTTGTCGGCGCGATCGTCGAGAATCCGGCTTTTTACGGTTATCTTTCTGCCTATGACAATCTTAAGTTAATGGCGAATCTGTATCCGAGCGTAACACGGAAGCGAGTAGATGAAGTGCTGGAGATCGCCGGACTATCCGAACGTGCGAAAGATAAAGTCGCGTCCTTTTCACTTGGCATGAAGCAGCGGCTTGGCATTGCTGGCGCACTGCTGAATCAGCCGAAGCTAATTATACTGGACGAGCCTACGAACGGACTCGATCCGCAAGGCATGAAGGAGATCAAGGAGCTGATCGTGCAGCTTGCTGCTGAGCAGGGCATTTCTTTTCTAATTTCGAGTCATCTGCTTCATGATGTTGAACAAATATGCAACAAGGCAGCTGTGATCCGGAAAGGGAAGCTGATTGCAGAAGGGGAGGTAAAGCAATTGCTTGCTTCAGGGAAGGAAACTAGGACGCTGGAGCAATTCTTTTTCGACATTACGGAAGGAGATGGCCGGCTATGATGCTCAGGCTGATCCAAAACGAGCTCTACAAAATGGTCAGATTAAAAAAGCTTTATATTTTTATGGCGATTCTGGCCGTGCATGCATGGTTAACGGCCTATTTCTATAACGCGGGCGGGGAGTGGAAGTCGGTGATCGTGGTGCCGAATGGTCAGTCTCTTCCGTTAACACTTCTTAATAGTATGGCTCAATTTATGATCGTTTTTATTCCAATCTATGTTGCTGACATGATCACAAGTGAAGTGAACAGCGGTACGTTAAAATTGTCATTGCTGTGCCCAGTCCGGCGAATCGAATGGCTTTGCGCCAAGATTGTCTCCTTATTCGCATTCTTGGTAGTACTGCTTGCTTTTTCTATAGCAGCGGAATATGTGATCGGAACGCTGGCCTTTGGTTGGGGAGAACAGACCATCTATGCTGATACATTATATTCACAGACAGAAGGCGTATGGCTAACGCTTCGCCTGGCATTTTCCATGCTGCTGCCATATATGGCTTGCGGAATGATTGTAATCATCGTTGCCCTGTCTGCTACGAATATAAGTGCGGCGATTGGGTTGTCAATCGGCCTTTTGACAGCTGCGCAATATTTGAATATTGTTGATACACTCAAGCCGTATTCCATTGTAAATCAAATGTACTTTTTTCATGAATCTATTCATCAGGCAAACATAGCAGCTATATTACAAAACGTCGTGGTGCTTGCCGGTTACCTCATCGTTTCTTATTTCATTAGCGCAATCATGATCAAGAAAAGAGACTTTATTCTTTAAAGGTGGGACCTCGCTTGAGTAAGCTAATCCATTTCGAACTATTTAAAGTGTTTAGACAGAAGAAGCTGTACCTGTTTATGCTTATTCAAATTGCGGTGGAAATATCGGCAGTTTTTCAATATGAGTGGGATGCATCCGGCTTTACTGATACTGGACCCAACGGTCAATCATTTCCACTGCTCATCCTTCATAACGGCCCATTGTTTATCGCTATTTTTGTTGCAATTCTGGCCGCCGATTCCATTGCAGAGGAATATCGAAGCGGTACGCTCAAGAAAGCACTTCTTTGCCCGATAAGCAGATTGGATCTGCTTCACGCCAAAATCGTGTCGATGTTTACGGTTATGATGGTTCTGCTTATATTTTTAGTTTTTTCTTCCTACGTTGTCGGGACGATAGCTTTTGGGTGGGGAGATCGAACTGCTGTTGGCGAAGTCATATACTCATTTAGCGAAGGGGTACAGCTTTTGATGCATATGATTCTTCTATCTGTACCGCCTAATCTGGCGTTTGGCATGATCGTAATATTTGTGGCCCTGGTAACGTCGAATCCAGGCGCTTCCATCGGAACGGCTCTTGTGCTTATTGTACTTTCTCCGTTGCTCGAGGGCATTTCGCAGCTCGAGCATTTGTTTATCGGGTATCAGCTAAGAGCCTTTCCATTTCTTCCTTTGCACGACCCGGCAGCGCACAATTTGCTGGGCGGCTTGACCGTCATTCTCACCTATCTTAGTGTTTCATATACAGGTAGTGTTATGATGATAAGGAAGAAAGATATTTTGACGTAAATGGGGTGAGCCCGCGTTGTTTGACAAAATATTAATCGTGGAAGATGAGAAAGAAATTGCAGAATTGTTAAAAGACTATTTGGAGGCAGAACGCTTCGAGGTTATCGTCGCCAGTGACGGACAAGAGGCAATACAGCTGTTTAGTGAATGTAGGCCGCAATTGATGATTTTGGACATTATGCTTCCGAGGTTTGACGGGATAGAAGTATGTCGCATAATCCGATCACAGTCAGCAATCCCGATCATCATGCTTAGCGCCAAGAAAAGCGATGTAGATAAAATTGTCGGGCTAGGGATTGGCGCGGATGATTATGTCGTTAAACCATTTAGTCCGGGCGAGATGATTGCACGGGTCAAAGCACAGCTCCGTCGGGCAAATCAGCTTTCGTCTCTTGCTGAGACGGCTGAAATTATACGCTATCAAGAGCTGGCGCTTAATGTTAAAGCTTATGAAGTTACGGTTCGAAATCAACCTGTCCCGCTCTCGGCCAGAGAATTTGAAGTGCTGCGTTATTTAGCTCTTCACCCGAATCAGGTATTAACTCGTGAACAAATTTTCCGGTATGTATGGGGCTTCGACGAGCATGGGGATTTAAACACTGTAACCGTTCATATTAAGAAAATCCGGGAAAAAATCGAAGTCGATCCTGCAAA
Organism: Paenibacillus montaniterrae; assembly: GCF_018403185.1. Lineage (GTDB taxonomy): Bacteria > Bacillota > Bacilli > Paenibacillales > Paenibacillaceae > Pristimantibacillus > Pristimantibacillus montaniterrae. The sequence continues at coordinate 356,632 of NZ_BOSE01000005.1, read as the reverse complement.
TCCAACGCTGATCAAAACGGTGTGGGGAGTCGGCTATAAGCTCGACGGTGGTCCGCGATGAAGCTCGGCATTCGTTTCAAGTTAATCGCATCGCTAACCGGGATCATTTTCATTCCGGTTGTTTTGATGAGCATATCCGGGGTTCGAGAAAATCATGGAGACTCAGCTAATGGGGCAACTGGCATTAACTTTATGTTCGTGCTTGGTTTTCTGGTAGTTGCGTTTGTGTTATGTGCTTACCTATTGGCACGATTCATTACAAGGCGTATCCTTCTGCCGCTGAAAGAACTGAATGATGCTTCGGAACAAATTATGAATGGCAACCTCGATGTCGAAATTCGCAGCCGGTACAATGACGAGATGGGCAATTTTATTTCGGCCTTCGATGTCATGAGAGCAAGGCTAAAAGAATCGCTGGATCAGCAAGCTGCTTATGAGCAGGCTCGCAATGAGCTGGTGGCGAATATTTCCCACGACTTGCGAACACCGATTACATCTATTCGCGGATATGTCGAAGGTTTGCAGGATGGCATAGCTCGAGATGAGCAGAAGGTCGCCCGATATCTTGCAGTCATTAAAAACAAAACGGATCAGCTTGACCGCTTGATCGAAGATTTGTTTCAATTTTCGCAACTGGAATCTGGACAATTAGCGATGGAGCTGCGGGAATCAGACAGTCGCGAGTTCCTTGAAGCGATGGCAGCCCCATTTGAATTGGAATTCCATGAAGACTCGAGTGTTGAGTTAACTGTCGTGCGGCCTTTTCCTTCCAGACTCATTCAAGTCGATCGTGATCGCATGGCACAAGTATTTGAAAATATAATCGAAAATGCCAAAAAATATGGCGGTCGTCCCGCTGAAATGACTATTTCGGCACAGGAAGAAGGAAACTGGATTCGAATTATGATTAAAGATAGCGGAATCGGCATCTCAGAAGATGATCTCCCTCACTTGTTCGAACGCTTTTACCGAGGAGAAAAGTCGCGCTCCCGTGCATTTGGAGGAGCGGGGCTTGGCCTTGCAATATGCAAGCAAATTGTAGAAAAGCATGGCGGACGTATTGGAGTGCAGAGCAAACAGGGGATCGGTACTGAGTTTTATTTGACTTTGCCGATTATTAAATAGCATCCTTGTGTCGACTTACATGAAAATCGGGAATTGTGCTCTATTTACCTTATGCACACCGCGAGAAGACGATATTGCCCTATGGTTTGGCTCTTATATTAGGCGGAGCATTGGGCAATTATATCGATCGAGTGTCTAAAGGGGAAGTTGTGGATATGATCAACATTCATGTTATCAACTTCCCAGTATTTAATGTAGCTGATTCCTTCTTATGTATTGGTGTCATGATTGTGCTACTTCAATCTTTGAAGGAATCATCCTCAAATGCTTCTACAACTTCTTGAATTCCTACTAGGGCGTGTATGCAAACTCAGAAGGGAGCAGATTATGCCGAATGTTCGTTCCATGCAAGGCGCTTTTTCGAAGGCGTACCGGGTGTACGTCAAGGAAAGGCAACGCAGCAGGGGGCGAACAGGTGGTGTAAGATGCCCCTAAGCGGGTTTGCATACACGCCCTAACTCATCAAAATTTAGAAGAGTGCCAGTCATTCGCATTGTAAAGTCGATAAGTTATTTACATCCTTGATTTTTATGCTTAAAATTGAGAGAACATCCTCATTTTGGATTTTTTGGGGAAGGGCGAAGGAATGGTTCTATTTACTTTGATGGGAGGTAGAATTCATGTTAAAGAGAATCTTTTTAATAGTAGTTGCACTTATCACTATAGCAGGTTGCGGTAAAAGCGCCGCAAACGATAATACGGATAGCAGCAATATTGTAATCGATGAGCAAACCACAAAGATCCATTTTGTGGAGCTTAGTAATCAAAATGAAAATTTGCTTAGTATCGAATATCGAATTACCAATCAGACTAAGGAAAGTATAGGTCCCTTTTATGTTAATTATGTGATTCATGGACAAACTCTACATGATTTATTAGGATTCAAAGAATATTCCTCGTATAAAGAATTGGGAGGAGAAGGAATAAAGCTGGAATCGGGAGATACGTATCAAGGGGGAGATAATTTACAGATATCTACGGAAAAAGGTGATTTCATTAATTTTCAAGATGAGAACAGTAATGCTATTGAAATTCAGATTGTGGATATAGAAACAGAAACAGTTTTGACTTCTCTTAAGATCCACAAATTTTCCTTTGTAAATGATGGAAGCTTGAGCCAACTTTTAGAAAAGACTAGCAAAGATGGTTCATTTCTGTTCGAGAATCTGCCTTGGCTAATATCTAAACAAGAAGTAATCGATCAACAAGTGCAGGGAGCTATCCAGTCAGAGGAGACGAATAGAATTATTGTTGAAGGGGCTCTTGACTTGGATGCCGAAGTAGAGCAAACGGTCATTTATAATTTTCAAGATGATCAATTGGTGTCAGGGGAATACTGGTTTGTTACCTCTGATGAGCAATATTTTGTTGAGATGGGCAAAGAATTGAAAGCCCTTTTAACTAACGGTTTGTCAGAGCCAAGGACGAACAATTTGGCAGTGTTGGATCAAGCAGCTCGTTCCTCAGAGCAGGGAGAGCATATGATATGGGAGGGGCTGGACCGTAGCGGACTTCGTATAAACTTATTGATGACGGATCAAGGTGATTATTTGCTGCAAATTCATGCAACATCACCACAGCCAGAACGAGAAGGTTTGCAGTAATATGGTGTATACAATTACGGTTTTAATTTCTAGCGGAAAATTATGAGCTAAGAGTGAGGGAATTGGAAGCAGAGCTTACTGTGTCTCCAATTCCCGAAAGCACCTTGATGTATTACACGCGCCAATTGATGAAGCAAGCCTTTAAGATTACTTGTGAGGCTGACCGGCTTCATCAAGCAAAGTAGGAATTTCACACATTAATGCGTGTACATTTTGATCTGGATCATAAAAGAAAGTCATCCACGTTTCCGAATGTCCTGTCTCGACAACTTTATGAGGCTTGTCCAAAAACTGCACTTGCTTCTCTACTAATAGTTCATAAGCAGCGTGAATATCATCTACATTAAAATAAAATACAGAGCTGGGATGATCAAATTGGGCACTCTCCGCAATGCTCAACACAATTTGCACCCCATTACATTCAAAAAAAGTCATGTTAGGTACTTGAAACAAGAGCTTCAGCCCCAAAATATCCCGATAAAATTGAACAGCGGCTTCCATGTTATGTACACGAATTGAAATTTGTGCAATACCTTTTAATTGAAATTCCGTACGCCTCATTCATACCCCTCCTATATTTGCTAAATTTTACACTTACCAATTAATATAACATAAGATATGGAAAAAAGAACTAGACTTTGGTTGTCACTATGATATAATTAGACCGACCGGTCGGATTGGAGGTGAGGCTATGAACAGAAAACACGGTGAAACGAAGCAAATGATTATGGAGCAGGCTGGGCAGCTTTTTATGGAAAAAGGCTACAATGCCGTAAGTGTAAATGATATTTGCAAGGCGGCAAGCGTTAGCAAGGGCAGTCTGTACCATCATTTTCAGAGCAAGGAACAGCTGCTGTTAGAGGTAATCGAGGAGGATGCCAGACAATGGCAAAGCAAATGGGTGCACTTAACGCAAGCTGAACAATCTGCTAAGCAGCAGTTATATTTGCTGGCAGAGCATTATGCAGAGGATTTTCAAAATCCGCTATCTACAGCACTGGAGGAATTTGCGAGAAGCCAGGTCATTACGGAGGAGATTCTGGCAAAGATCACGTCCATTAATGAAGTAACCTTGCAGGCTTGCCGTTCCATTATAATGAAAGGAATTGAGCAGAAGGAGCTTCAAAATATAAGCGTTGAGGATGCAGTTCTCATTGTCAGCAGCACGTTGGAGGGTCTTGGGAAAATCTACTATACGAATAATAAACATGAAAATAAACGTATTTATAGACAGGCCGTTCAAATCCTGCTTGATGGCTTAAGCACACGGTGATTTGTCAGAGTTGTAGTTAGAGTAAAAATTATTTGATCGGGAGCGATGGAATGGATCATTTTATTTTAGCGTTGATCTTGGTTGCACTTTGCATGCCGGGCATATGGCTAATGAGCAAATATACAGCGAGTGATCTGTTTGACAAGCCTGATAACCAGCTATCCAAACGAACTCTATTTATAATGATGGTCCTGCAAACCATCGTTATCGTCGGCTTGTCCGCAGTAGCAGGGATTTATTTTGGCAGCAAGGTTGGACTTACAGACCCGTTCCTGAAAGGACTGAGTCGCGGAGAATTGGAGCTAGCGAATCTGGTTCAACAAGTGGGGATCGGTATAATCGCCGGAATCATTTGCGCTTTGGTATGGATTGTGAGCTATTATTGTTTTATTCGGCCCAGAATTGATACAGCCTCCGTGCTGGCCTCCGAGCAAGCCAGGCAACAGCTTGGACTTGCAGCGCGAATTACTTCTGGCGGAATTACGGAGGAGATTATTTTCCGCTGGGGATTGCTTAGCTTAACGATGTGGGCGGTTCTATTCGTGACGCCATCTCAATCAGCTGCATTCTGGATTTCTATCATTACAACCGGCGTATTATTTGGCTTGGCTCATTTGCCTGGTAATATAGCCAAGGGCTGCATTCCTTCACCATTTTTGATCGCCTCAATGGTGCTCGGCAATCTGTGGGTTTCAGTCATATGCGGCTATCTTTTCTGGCAGTATGGCATTATTGCGGCTATCGTTGTCCATATGTTGTTTCATATTATATGGTATCCGTGGGAGCTTAAGTACAGAAATCGGCCTGGCAAGGAGGAAGTGCAATGAGTTTACGTACAACAGCCTCAATTATTTTGATGATAGCGTCCTGGGCCGTCATCCTGTTGGCCATTTACAAAATTAGCACCGACCGAGAGGTGGGGCTGAACGAGGTGATTGCGATCAGTTCTTTATGGATGACATATTTCACAACGATGACATGGCGCGGCGAAGAAGGGGCACAACAGGATGAGGAGCTAGATCCAAATACTACTGCACAGAGCTACAAGCTTAGCTATTTTCTACTAACAATTTTCATCCTTGTCGCTATGGCCGTGGACATGTTAATGCACCGTACCACGAATATTTTGCTCTTGGCGCTGCTAGGCTTTTCTATGATCATATTGCCGATGGTTGAGTTTATATATGCGAGAAAAGAAAAGGGAAGAAAGTGATCAATTTTGCGGGCGTTGTTTCCGCATCTTGACAGAATACTAAGACTTTATTAATATTTAAGCATAATTAAATATTAAGGATGATAAAATGAATGATGAACGAATTTCATTTCTGCTTGAATTGAACCAAATTGAATACGACTGTCATGCGATGCTTAATCAAGAATACGCTGCCTTGCTCGACGATTCAATTTCAGAGAAGCAACTGATTACATTGAATCATCTGGAGGAGAAAGGACGTATACTAACGGGTGAATTAGCCGAATTGCTAAATATTACCCCCAGTGCCGTCAGTCAAATGCTAAACAAGCTGGAGAAGAAGCAATTTATCCGCCGCTATATCAATCCGGATAGCCGTCGCGAAATTTTTGTTGAATTGGACCAAGCAGGAATTGATTACTTGAACCTTAATCGCCAAATTGAATTGTCTATTATTGAACGTTTCTACGCTAAGCTCCCTTGGGAAGACTTACAGCATTTGAAACGCATCATGACGCAGTTTAAAGAGATTATTATTTCGGAAAGAGCGAACAGGCAATCAGCTGATCTATAGGGGAGAGCTTACAATGAGACTATTGGAATATATCTTGCTCTTTGCTTCGATTGTTGAATAAAGGAGGAACGGAAATGATAGCAGCAAAGAAGGAACGAATCGCACAATTGTCGGAACTAATAGGACATGTAAGAGAACAGGCAGCTTTTAATGGGGTGATCCTGGTCGCCGAACAGGGCAAGCCTCTGCTTAGTGAAGCGATAGGGAATGCGGAATTTAGCAAGGAGGGCGTACGTCCGCTTACCACTGATTCAATGTTTGAGCTAGCATCCGTATCCAAGCCGATTACGGCACTGGCCATCGTCCGCTTGCAGCAGCTTGGCAAACTGCAGTGGGATGATCCGGTTTCCAGATGGCTGCCTGAATTGCCATATCCGGGTATTACGGTGCGCCACTTGTTGACCCATACATCAGGTTTGCCGGACTATATGGAACTGTTCGCCAAGAAGTGGGATCCTGCGATAATTGCTACCAATGAAGATGTACTGCAGATGCTCGCTACTCATCGACCTGAATCATTATTTGCGCCTAATGATAGCTGGATGTATAGCAATACCGGTTATGTTTTGCTAGCTATTTTAGTTGAGCGAATTAGTGGTCAGTCATACGCGGATTTTCTGTCCGAGCAGCTTTTTCAACCGCTTGGCATGACACGATCACTGGTATACAATCGACGGGTTGATCCAGACTTAGTCCCGAAGGACTATGCCTGGGGCTATGTCTATCGATTGGAGCGTGGTGGTTATGTGCTGCCTGACGAAGTGGCGGAGCTGAACTATGTCTATTATTTGGATGGCTTGCAGGGAGATGGAATGGTGAACAGCACGGCAGGGGATCTGCTGCGTCTGGATCGCGCGCTTTATGATGACGAGTTTATAAGCTCACAGCTGCGTGAGGCGATGTTTGGCCCGGTGGTGCTGAATAACGGTGAAACCTTTGACTACGGCTTTGGATGGCTGACTGAGCAGCATAATCAGCTTGGCAAAGTTATATGGCATAGCGGCGGATGGCCGGGATATGCAACAATGTTTAAACGCTATGTCGACCATGATGCAACGCTAATCCTACTGCAAAATGGAGAGCGGGAATATGCCTATACCGAGCAGGTGATTCAAAGTATTGAACAGATCCTTGCAGGCGAGCAGTTTGAACTGCCTCGACAAGTGGCGCTTCCCAAAATTGTCCCTCTTGCGCCGGAAGAATATGAACCGTTTCTTGGTAAGTATCGTTTTTCGCTTGAACAGGGCAAGTCGCTGATTGCGGAGGTATATGTAGAGCAAGACCAACTTTATATGAAGCTGGACAATGGCATGGTATTATCGCTGCTGCCAATTAGCAGCGTACGTTTCTATGAGCAGCAAACGGCAACCGAATTGGAATTTTCCGCCGTTGAGTCGAGCCCAAGCTCCCGCTTGATCTGGTACGAGCACGAGAAGGAGAACGTAGCAGAACGAGTTGAAGCCTAATTTGCAGTCAATCTTTGGCACATATTCATGAGATTATAGGCAAACGATCAAATTTATATAAATGGAGGTCCTGATGACGGCGACTATTTTGCTCAAGGGAGTAATTATTGGCTTTGCGATTGCAGCACCAGTAGGTCCGGTAGGAGTCATTTGCATTCGGCGCTCGTTGGCTCAGGGGGGGTTGTACGGATTTGTTTCTGGTCTGGGAGCGGCAACAGCTGATGCGATTTACGGTTGTATCGCCGCATTCGGCTTTGCCTGGTTGACAAACCTGCTTATTGGCTATCAGATGTGGCTTCAGCTATGTGGCGGCATGCTGCTGCTTTGGATGGGCTGGCGCACATGGCGTTCTCGACCTGCTGATCTGTATTCAAATGCAGAGGCAGAGGCTCCACGGAAAAAAATGCTTGCCGCTTACGCTTCCGTACTTGCAATTACGTTAACAAACCCAATGACGATATTGGCCTTTGCAGGCATTATTGCCGGAGCAGGGATAGCTGTGGAGCAACAATTGGCTGGTCCTGCTCTGCTATTAGTAGGAGGTGTGTTCAGCGGTTCATTGCTTTGGTGGCTGTTCCTTTCTTCTGCGGCATCACTCTTTCGGAAAAAGCTGAAGCCGGGCGGTTTGCTATGGATCAACCGGCTGTCCGGCGTCATTATTGTCGGGTATGGCTTATGGGCTTTGTTTACGGCTTAGCATTGTTTTACAATTTTAACCTATGGGACAAGCAAGCCTGCATCCTGCTTTTTACAAAATGAAGTATTAAAGGCCCGCGCAGCAAATGAATCCTTACATATATTAGATTGATAATAGATGTTAAAATAAGCATCTTATTAAGTTCTGTATATGAAAGGTTGAAAATCATGGACAAAGATCAAGAAAATTCAATAGTGTCCGACGCGATCGGCCCAACAGGTCCGACAGGTCCGACAGGCCCAAACGGACAAAGAGGGTTAAATGGACAGAATGGATTTAACGGTCCGACAGGTCCAGCGGGTCCAACAGGCCCATCAGGAGGCGGTCCTACGGGTCCAACCGGAGCAAAAGGCGATACAGGTCTACAGGGTCCGACGGGAGCGAAGGGGGATACGGGTCCACAAGGCCCGCAGGGAGAGAGCGGCCCGCCTGGAGCGAAAGGGGATACGGGATCACAAGGCCCGCAGGGAGTGGTCGGCCCGACAGGTCCAACTGGATCAGCTGGATATGGGATGTATTTCAGTTTTCCTGATTTTACACTGGATTTAATGACTGAGTCATGGCAAACTCAAACGATATTCTCTCAAACATTGAATGATCTCATACCGCAGCAATATTACAAAGTGGAAATAATAGCTTTTATAAAAGTGAACGATATATATGGTGCCGAACCTTTTATATTTCCTAATTTCTGGGTTTCCGGAGCTGGCGCAACTACAAACAACAGTAAGTATCATCCCTGTTTACCTGTAAATACGGCTTCGTCTCCTAACGATTATCTATTTGCTCATTCAAACTTCTATCAAGCCTCATCAACCACTGATCATGTTCAGTTCAATGCTAATATAGGATGGTATACTAATACTGTTATTTCAGTTGAGTTATGGCAAATTAGGCTATCCGTAATCCCGGTAAACTACTTTCCTTCATCATGATGGTGAACCTCAATTCACATTTTAGTATGTTTAATGAAGGATAGCACAAGCAAAGGGAACGTCTTGTGGGCGTTCTCTTTATGGTTACAACCAAAGTTACCAAAATATGGACTTCTAACTTGAAACCTGATACAATAAACAAGTGAAGCTTTTACTTGCACAAATGAAAGGAGCTGGTTTAAATGACTACAACTTATGAGGTGTTCGTCACTTAAAACTGAATACGGGCGCAGTACTGATTGAAAGGGATAATCCACCTTTATTTCAGTATGCCAAAAAGTAACCTTTCGTGAATATATCGCTTTGGTCAAAAGCAACGGTAGCACACTTTAGGGTGTGTTTTTTTGTGCACATTTCCACCCATTACCTTTAGTTGAAACCGGACCGCAGCAGACAGCCATGAACGGCTGCTTGCTGCGGTATTTTTGTTTGCGCCCTGATCAGAAAGGAGAAGCAAGGTTGGACATTACCAGGTACGTTTTTTCTTTAAATTCATAAGCAGGGAGGCATTTATATGTTAACACTTAACGACTACGGCTTTGTGCCGCAACATGATTCATTAAATACAGGAGGAACCTACGCCAGAGTAACCGCTGTTCATAAGCAGCGATTCAGCCTCATCACAGAGCAGGGGGAATGCCTTGCAAGGTTGAAGCCGGGCGTATACTACATCAACTGTACTGAGGAATTTCCGACTACAGGAGATTTCGTAGAGATTCAATACAATCCCAACGGCGAAAGCTTGATTACTAAAACACTTCCACGAAAATCCAAGTTTTCTCGAAATGACTTTTCAGGCCATGCGGCGGGCTTTGTTAAGACGATAAAAGAGCAGACGGTAGCAGCAAATTTTGACTATGTATTCATTATGCAATCGTTGAACCATGACTTTAATCGGCGACGGATCGAACGCTATCTGGCCCAGGCCTGGCAGTCAGGAGCTATTCCAGTTGTCATATTGACAAAAGCAGATTTGATCGCAGATGTCGCGGAATATGTGGCTCAGGTTGAAAAAATCGCAGTTGGTGCTACCGTTCATCCGATCAGCGTGAAAACGGGGTACGGTATGGAAGCACTTGCCAACTATCTGAAGAAAGGTAAAACGATCGTTTTTCTTGGTTCTTCCGGCGTAGGTAAATCCAGCCTTGCCAATACGCTTGCAGGAAAGGAAGTCATGTTAGTCAGCGATATCCGTGAGGAAGACAGCAAGGGCAGGCATACGACCACCCATCGCCAATTGATTCTGCTGGACAGCGGCGTAATCATTATCGATACGCCAGGCATGCGGGAGCTGGGGATGTGGGAGGTTGACGAAGGGATTTCGGAGGGCTTTTCTGATGTGGAGCACTTTTTCGGCAAATGCAGGTTCTCTGACTGCAAGCATCAAAGCGAACCGGGCTGTGCCATCAAGGGAGCGATTGAAAGCGGACAGCTGCCGGTAGAACGTTGGGACAGCTATCTTGCCTTAAAGAAGGAAGCGGCATTTGTGGAGGATCGCGCAGCCTATTTGCGCAACAAGGATGCTCAACATGTTGCATTGAAGGTATCGGAAAGACAGAGGAAAAAAGGCGAAAAGCGCAGTTAAAGTGAAGGTTTAAAGAATCTGGATAACGTTAAATGATCAGTTTGCAGGTGATGGACATTCTAACGAATATGCATAACCTGTATATTCCTTAGAATGAGAAAGGCTTCATTGATCACAAATAACGTTATCCAGCTTCGTTAATTCTTTTCGGTCATTTTCGTTCTAAAGAAGTTTGAAGCGATATATAGAGCGATACCAATAGCGAGCAGTATGATGCCAATCATTGTACTAAACGTCTCCACGAATAAAAAGCCTATGCCAATAGCCACAAAGAAAGCACCTATCGCTATGATCCGTTTTCTTAACATGGTTCTATTATTCATGCCCAAGACTCCCCCTTAAAGTTCTTGCTACCATTATACCCTATATAAGGAAGCTTAAAGATGTTTTCTTCTCTCATGTGGTATTCAAAAATTTTCAATATCGATCAATGTAACAATAAATAAGCCGACTGTTGCTCATTTCTCCTTCTAGTTGCTTGACACTGATTAAATTAAGTGTATATGATGTATATATACACTATATACATGTTAGGAGGAGAGGTGTTCAATGCCACGTACAGAAAAATCGACTTACTTGAATCGAGTCAAACGATGGCTAATCATAATTGGTACATTTGTAATTGTTCAATTGATCTTTATGCTTGTGGATGGCAGTTCCCTGAAGCCCAATATTAATGATAGCGGCAACCTGTTTGCCCGGATAGGGAGAGGGATTCTGGAATCGAGGCTATTCACAGAATGGATTGCTCCTTATTCCTTTTCATTCTTCAATATGTTCTTGACCGTTCATCTGGCAGTGATTTTGATACTGGCCATATGTGAGATTTATTCCATTATAAAGAAAAAATAAGCTACATACCTTCCAAAGAACGAAATGCGGCCTTCAGTCCTAGTAGTCCTGCTAAAAAACTGAGGCTGCTTTTTTTATGCGGCTTGATTTTGAAATTGGATCATCGACATGGAGCCAATAGGCGTTGTTCTAGGGCGCTGCGCAGAAAAAGCGCTTGCAAATAACTGTAATCATATGATATAAAAATAGTAAGACTTAACTTAAACGTTTAGATTTTGTTTTTGCTTATAGTGAATCAGAATAATTATTGTATGGATGCTTGACCCGTGAGTGCAAAAGGATTGCTTGATATCATTAAGAAAACGCTGTTTTGTAAGCTTTTATTTAAACGTTTAAATTTGTGAGGTGCTTAGCTTTGGCTACTATCCGTTAGAAACAATTATGATCATAGGAGTGAGAACTTGAAACTGCTTCGCAACGATACTTTTGAAGTTTATCTGTCCCCGCAAGGAACTGTGGAGTCGTTATTATTGACAGATGATCCGGAAAAAATGAACTGGGTAATTGATTCGCAATATGTGGCGGAGGCTGGTTATGCTAATCAGCATAAGCGTTTTGGACAGTGGAGTGCTACCGTGGATGATGTCCTCATTGAAAGTGTTAACCTGCAGCCGCATATTGAAGTCGTAAGTGATCAGTCGGCGATTGTTACTTTTTTACATGATGCCTTTAAAGTTCAGTATGAATATCTGCTGCATCAAAATGGTGAATGGAAGTGGATTATTCGTTGCTCGAATCCAGCGCAAAATTGTGTAAAGGTAAGCGGATTTCATAGCTGGCTCTCGCTGGCGTATATTATGTTCCGCGATCCTGATGTGTTAAAGAACATGAAGCATTCTTGTGCGGTGTTCCCGCATTTGGGAGGTGATTTTGCCAAATTTGCTGCGATGCGCAGAAGCAATGAGGCTCCTCATCTTGCCATTTACAGTACTGGCGATCGTGTTGCAGCTTTCGGCACGTATTGCTGCTATACAAACCGATTTTTGGAACAGGTCTCGCCATCATTAGATGGATTGCTTTACCACCGATTATCATTTATTGAGGATGGTCGTTCTATGGAACAGTCGGCTGATAGTGATTGGATCTATGGCGGTGGCTACTCCTCTATTACACTTAACCCCTTAGAAGAAAGAGAATGGTCGTTTGTCTTCACACCGTTTGGAGAGCAAGAACAATTTTATAAAAATGCAAAAAAGTATGGACATCCACATTGGACATATTCGCCGGTTACAACTACGGAAGGTAAATTTGTTGCTGAAGTGGATTTGCCAGAACATGCTGAGCTGGATTCGGTAAAGATGTTAAGCGTGACGGCTGACAATGGCACGATTAAGGAGTTCGACATTTCAAATACATTCCAGTTAAATTCAAATGTCAATTCTAAACGTTTACGTGCAGTGCTGACGCTGAAGTCAGCTGGCGAGATTAAGCTCGTCGCTAAACTCACTAACGGAAAATGCGATGTACTTGTTGGAAATGTGCTGGAGCCCATTCATGCCATATTAGAGGAGAGGGCAGCTTGGCTATGTGACCATAGCTTTCAATCTGCTGAGGAAACCCGGCCATACGCTTTTTTGCCATTATCGAATCAAGGAGAGTCGCTTGGCAAATTATCATTTATTTTAATGAAAAATCTTTTATCTCCGCCTGTGCCAGCACAAGTCAAAAAGGTTGAAATGTCTGCATTTCTTGACCTGAAGCAGCATTGGTTTGAAAATGGGGACTTTACGCTTCCCAAATCGCTGTATGGCTCTTTTTACCGTATTTATGATTTTGATTATATTGGTCATGTATATTATTTGTTGTCTAAGTTCGATAAATCTCTTTTGACTTATGGAGATCCGGAAACCTATTTATGCTGGGCCGCTCAAATTATGTGCATGCGGCTGGATCCAGAATGTCATCGAAATAAGCGTGAACAAGAAGAATCGCAACTTGTAGGTGTATTTATTCTTTATATTGCTGACTTGCTAGAGGATTTGAAGAAAAAAGAATTAACGGATTGGTATGCCAAGCTTAACAAGCTATGGCTAGCATTTGTAACGGGGCTAAAACAAGGCTCGCAAGGGTATAAAGGCGCTGTAACAGAGCATTTCTATGATAATGCCGGGTTTGGCCCTACTTGTGAAGCGTTATGTCTAGCCGAGTTAACAGATGAAGCGAGATTGTATGCGCCGCTAATTATTGCCAATATCGGCTTTAGTAACGATTATAGAGCTAACGCACCGGATCGTTGGTGGGAAGCACTATCTTATATGACGCACTCGTTATGGGGAGGATTGGTCGCAGGCGCTGCCAGAGCTGCTTATGAAAAGCTTGGAGATACACGCTTATTGGAAGCGGGGTACCGGGCAACGATGGCTGTGTTTAATTGTTATGACTGGAATGTCCAGTCGACAATGCGCAAGCTAAAGCCGGGTGAGGCCGCCTCTACGTATAGCATTGCAGCTCCCAATTTAAACATGCCTGAGCTTTCCCGAAACCGCTTTGGCCAATCGATATTCAAGAAATCAAGCGACCCATTATTCAGCAGCCTTTTCGCAAATATTGAAAGTGATGATTGGGATATGGGAGAAGAGCTTGTAGCTTACATGCTTGGTTTTGGTTCAACGACGTATCTTTATACAGATGGGGAGGGGGAGCTAAGATGTGTAAACGGCTATATTGAGCCCACCGAAAAAGGATATGAAATTACTAGCTATGCTGCATATCCAAGCAGATATGTAATGCTGGAAAAAGGTCTCATATTCACAGCCCAGGCTGGGGAGGGAGTGAAGCGGGTACTGTTCACTGGTGATAAGTTCGAAAGAGAGGAGGTTCAAAAAGCTCAGCTTTGATGACGATGTAACTTCGTTGCAGCTTAGTCGACGGCGAATATGTCACGCTACCGAAAGCTCCGGTGCTCACGTAGCTTGTGCCTACGCTGCGCTCCTCGCTTTCTAGTATCGTGCCATCTTCTTGGTCCTGAAAGCCGAGCTTTTTGAACTCTTATTGAAGTGGAGGTTCAAAAAGCACGACTTTGATGACGATGCGGTTGCTTCGGAGCTTAGTCGACGTCGAATATAGCATTCATCGGGAGCCTGCGGTGCTCACGTAGTTTTTTGCCGCAGCTAGCGCTCCTCGTTTTCTACTAGCTAAGTTCAGGCTTGCGAAACTCCTTTTTGCGAAAATTTGCGGGAGAAATTCCTTGCTTATTAGTGAAGACGGAGGAGAAATAGGCAGGATTGCTAAAGCCTAATTCATCAGCGATTCGAGCAATTGACCAGTCAGTTTGAATGAGCAGTTTTTTTGCTTGCTCTATCCGATATTGCAGCACGTAATCAATGGGTGTTACGCCGTAAACTTTTAACATGCATTTGGCTAAGTAGTTGGGATGATAATTGAATTCAGCCTTAAGTAAGGAGTTCGTGATCTTTGAAGTATAGTTTTGGCGAATAAACAATTCAATTTTTTCAGCAAGATGTATTGCCGTTGAATTTATTGAAATTACGGATTCGTAGTTGATATCTTGCATAAAGGTTTGAAAAGCAGTTTGCTTTTTCCAATTGCGCAGCGAACGTGGAGCCGTATCCAGGGAGTAAAATTCAGTGAGATCGTTCATTGATTTGCTTGACAGCTTTAATTTCTTTGGTATAAAGATCGAACTCACTTCGCAATGGTTGAGGTAAGCTTGCTGCTTATGTTTTTCAAATAAAGTAATCTGGTTTTCATAGCACTCATTGATGCTGCGCATTTCGTCCCAGGCTCCAAATGTTTGAAAATGAATCCATGTAATTTCGGTCTCTTCTTCACATGGGGCAGTGCTATAGTGATAGGCATCAGGTCTTAAAATAATCGCTTCATCTTTGCCTATGACCCACTCATTATCATTTTCACCTAGAAACAGCTTTCCTTTGGTAACGATAATAATATCGAACACATTAATAGAATAACGGCTAACATGACGTTCTCCCGGTAAAAAAGTATGCTTTCCGCTGTCAATAAAATAAGGTATAGGTGGAGTTACAAAGTGCAAGATGAACTCTGACATAATGATTTTCCTCACTTCGCGCTAAAATAAGGTGAAATAACATAAGAAGAAATTAAATCTAAACGTTTTGCTAGAATGAAATCTATGTTTGCAAAATAATATAATTGTAGGGCGAATCAGAGACTTTTGTATTAAAATAGCACAATTACCCGTAATTTTCAAACAGAAACAAATAGGTTGAAATATCATAAATATAGGTTGGAATTTTTGTTTTTCAACATAAACGAGGAATGCTACAATTAAGTAAGCGTTTTCTTAAAGATATTATTCTAAACGTTTAACTTTATTAAAGCAAATTTTGAAGGGAGTATGGGGGCAATGAAAACAGTTAAGAAGCTTGGAGTAGGTCTAATCCTGACGGCATTGACAATGAGTGCAGTAGGATGTGCAAACAATGGAGGGAACACGGCAACACCAGGGTCGAATGCTGCAAATACACCTGCAAGCTCAAAGGAAGAAAAGGTCAAGATCGTTTACTCGATGTGGGGAAGTGCGTCGGAAGGGAGTGCGACTCAGGCGGTAGCAGACAAATTTAATGCATCTCAGGATAGAATCGAGGTCGAAGTGATGGCGATTCCTTGGGAAAATTATATGACAAAGTTGAATGCGCTCGCAACCGGTGGTCAGCTGCCCGATACAGGGATGCTGCAGGAAGGCGGTGTCATTCAATGGTCTGCTGAAGGCATGCTGAATGATGTAAGCGCGATGTATGAGGGGAGCGAGAGCAAGCCGTTGGATAGCCTTGCCTACAAATATGAAGGCAAAACGGTAGCATATGCGGCTGCTAATGAAATTTTGCTGCTGTACTACAACAAGGATATGTTTGATGAAGCGAATGTACCGTATCCTCCATCTGCGCTCGATCAAGCATGGACATGGGATGAATTTGTAGAGACGGCCAAGAAGCTGACGATTGACAAAAACGGCAAGCATCCTGGCGAGGAGGGCTTTGATTCGCAAAGCATCGTTCAGTATGGCGCATCCGTTGAAAATCTACCATGGCAGCTGGAAACCTGGGCACTGAGCAATGGCGGCGGCTTCTATTCCGAGGATGGCACAGAAGTTAGAATCGGGGAAGATGCCAGCATTGAAGCGATCCAGAAGGTTGCTGATCTGTACTTGAAGGATCATGTTGCTCCATTGTCGGTTGGACAGACGGATGACGGAATTCAGCGCACGATCATTGCAGGCACAGTTGCGATGGCAACAAACGGACAATGGAACATAGGGACCAGCCTGAATACGGCCAAAGAAGAAGGATTGAACTACGGTGTAGCGGTATTGCCTTACATGAAGGATAAAGTCACGCTTAACACCGGTGGCGCCAATGTCGTATTCTCCCAAACGAAGCATCCAGAAGAAGCGATGGAATGGCTAAAATGGTACAACTCCGAGGAAAACAACTGGACGCTTATCTCATCGGGAATTTGGATGCCAACGCTTGATAAATGGTACAAGGATGAAACGCTCACTCGCAAATGGGTCGAAAATCCAAACTTCCCTCCATATGACGAGTACAAATCAGCGGTAGTCGACTATGCACAATCCTCTGCTGCCAGACCTGCTGCATGGTTCTATACGAATTATACATCGGACTTTAACACGTTGCTCGGCTCAGTTCTGGGCGATGTCTGGACTGGAAAAACGACCGCTAAAGATGCTATTACGAAAAATCTTGACGCCTTGAAGGCGGCTCATGCAGGCAACAAATAATAGATAAGAGGGGTGGCCGCTATTACGATATTGGATAGGTGCGGCCATCCTAATAATGAGGTGGTGAGTGGAATATGGAAGCCGTTAATAAACTGCGAAAGCGCCGTTCCCGTATTTATTCGAGTGAGGCGCGCGTTGCATATATTTGCTTGATTCCTGCTTTTGTAGGATTGATCTTTCTGACGTACCTGCCTCTTCTAGGGGTGCTGGGCATTAGCTTGACGAATTGGACCGGCTTGAAAAGTCCGGAGTTCATCGGTATTGATAATTATATTAAAATTTTTACCACTGATCCTTATATTAAGGATTCTATTATTGCGACGATCTACTTTGCGTTTTTATCTGTAGCGGGTAGCATGATTTATTCGCTATTTATTGCGCTGCTGCTGAATCGTAAAATTCCGGCACGCGGTTTTTTCAGAGCTGTATTTTATGTGCCGTATGTGTTGCCAGCCGTTGCAATCTATGTAGGGTGGTCATGGCTTTACGAGGGGAACTTTGGTTTTTTCAACTATCTTCTCTCCGAGCTCGGACTGAATAAAATATTATTTATCGCCGATTCCAGCTATGTTATCCCGTCGCTCTCCTTGATTTCGGTTTGGTTGGCGGGGAATTTGATCGTTATTTTTTTGGCCGGGCTGCAAAATGTTCCGGGTGTGTATCATGAGGCCGCGGAAATGGATGGTGCGAACGGTTGGCAGCGCTTTCGGCATATTACTTTGCCATGCATGACGCCGATCATCTTTTACAACCTGCTGCTAAGCTTAATCGCCAATCTTCAGGTGGTAACGCCGGCGCTTGCCTTAACTAACGGCGGCCCGGGCAATTCTTCCCGATTTTTGACGTATTTGATGTATGATCAGGCGTTTGTCAATTACAGAATAGGCTACGCATCAGCAACAACCGTAATTATTTTTGTTATTCTTGCTGTCTTTACGCTTGTGCTGTTTAAGACGTCCAATTTGTGGATTTACAATGAAGGAGGCGACGACAAATGAGCGTAGCGGCATATGGCAGACTAAGAAGCAAAAAACGCAGAGACAGAACGATGAATATTCTCACTTTTGTCGCTGTCGTATTTTTCGCCCTTCTGGCTATCTTTCCAATTTGGTGGATTTTTCGTACGTCGCTCATGTCGAGCGCCGAAATCTATCGCTATCCGCCGGCGCTTATACCGGGGAATTGGTTGTTTTCCAATTATGAGAAAACGCTAGAGGTATTTAAATTTTGGAAGTATTTATGGAACACGATGTTGATTATCGTTCCTTCTTGTTTGGCAGGGACGTTTACGGCTACGCTGTGCGGCTATGCCTTTGCAAGGCTGCGATTTCGCGGTAAAAGCCTGATCTGGGCGCTTTGCATTGGCTCCATGCTGCTGCCAGCCATGGTTACGCTTATTCCGCTTTACATTGGTTGGACGCGAGGTCTGGGATTTAGCGACAGCTATTGGCCATTGATTTTGCCTTATTTTTGCGGTGGCGGCGCGTTTAATATTTTCTTGATTCGGCAGTTTATTATGTCCATACCGCGAGAGCTTGATCAAGCAGCAACAATTGACGGTGCCGGCTACTTCCGGATTTTGTTCAGTATCATTATGCCAGCGATTCGACCAGCTATGATTGTGGTCGCGTTGTTTATCTTCATCGGCTTATGGAACGATTTGCTGCAGCAGATGATTTACATTAATTCGAGTGAAAAATATACGATTGCGCTTGGGCTAACCAACTTTAGAGGACAGCTAAAAAGCGACTGGTCGTTGACGATGGCGGCAACATGCTTATCGTTTGCGCCAGGCGTCATCTTCTACCTCATTGGTCAAAGGTATTTCGTAGAGGGAATTACGCTGACTGGACTGAAAAATTAACCATTATCCATGTACAAGCAGGAGGTTAAGATGAAAACGATTACGAAGAAACTGATGCCACTCACGCTCACACTGCTGCTAGTTTTTCAGATGCTGCCTTTGCAGATTAGCGCAGCGACTTCGGCAGCCGCAGCAAATGATGGAATTTCCAATGCCAGCCTTTCTGCCAAGATCGGTGATTTAGGTCAGATTGAAGAGCTGTACATCAACAATAACCCTGCGAATAGAAATGGCAATCCAATCAATTTTGTGCTGCCAAACGATACATCGCCACAGAACAATGTCCAGCATCAATGGATGGGCGAAATGATTTTTTCTTACCGCACCGGAGACGATGAGCATTTTCCTGACAACAGGGAGGACTTTGTCGAGGTCGACACCAATAAAACATTGGCGGCTGGTGGATCAACAACCTATTCTGCTATTAATCCTGATAATCCTTATTTTGAGAGAACGACTTCGGCTGACGGCAAGAAGGTTGAGATTAACTTTATCGGTCAGGACCTGAGCTCTACCGCTCAGCGAGCGATGAAAGGCTTTGACGTAAAGTCGGTGTTTGATATGAACACGGATGATGGCTCGATGCTATGGGAAATAACCGTGAAAAACAAAAGCGATAAATATATTGAATTCGGCGATATCGGCTTGCCGATGCCTTGGAACAACAAATATCGTTCAGTATCGGATACGTACGACAATCGTGTGACGGTGCATAACTTTGCCGGTGCGGACAGTGGATACGCTTATGCTATTCGCACTAGCGGAGAAGGAAATTTCATGCTGTTTACCCCAGTGCCGGAAAGTGGCGCACGCATCGAATATGTCGATTACTGGATGCACGAAGAAGGGGAGCTGCGGGCAGGAGAGACGTTCGCCAACTGGACTGGCGACAGCGGCGGCTGGTTTCCGGGTCTGAATGTGCTCTATATTCACTCCAAGGATATTCAGAAAACCGGTCGAGGGTATTTTACCGATGCCTCCAGCCTTGTACTGGGCCCGGATGAGGAAAAAACCTATCAGTTTAAATTTTCAGCGGTGCGTGCAGGCGACAACCAGCCGCAGGAAAATGCTCAAAGCACAAATAATGCTTCCAATTCCATGGAGGAGCGTGAGAAAAACCTTCGCTCCATCCTGTACCGATCCGGCATGATTGACGCAGTTGCGCTGCCTGGCTTCCAGACCGCGATCAATATGCCAACCAAGCTGGCCCTGCATTATGATGACAGTAAAATTAACGTTACATCGCTAGAGATTCAATCTGTTCATGAAAATGATCCGTTTGATGAAACGCATATTCCGAATATTAAGCCTGGCAAGCAAAGAAGCGAGATGGTTAACAATTCACGCACCGGACGCGGACTTGCTGACGGAAACCCGGGCTATACGGAAGCCTATCAATTTCTGGAGACCAAAGTGGTAGATGGGGAGCAGTATCATATTTATGAGCTGCAGTTTGGCAATTTGGGCAATAACAGCGTACGGGTAGACTATCAGCTGAAGGTCGGCGATGAATGGGTGGACAAATTCACTCAGCTTGAATTCAATGTTATGGCCGAGCTTGATGAAACGATGCGAACCCATACCGAATTTATGGTAGAGCATACGCAGGACAAGGACCCTCAAAGTCCTACCTACGGCAACTACTTTGATTGGTATCTTACAGGCGGTCTTGATCGGGATATTAATCATTGGGGAGATGACTGGGGGCATGACAATATCAATGCCATAGCCATGAAAAATTACCTGGACCCCAACCCGGATGAAATTCGCTCGATTGAAATGTACCTGATCGATTTTATGTGGGAACGCTTTATGAAGCATACGCAGGACAGCTTTATCGTTGCGAACTGGCTGAGAGATTCGGGGGCATTCACGGATAAGGATAAGCCATATACACGAGAGTTTTCCGAAATGATGGCAGCGACGGGCTTCTTCAACATGTATCGGATCCAAAAGGCGTATCCGCATCTGATCGAGTATCGCGAATCGCCGCAGTACTATTTGGAAAAAGCCTACGGCATCTACTATAATCGCATTTCCAGCGGCGCCATCGGCTACTACGGCGAACAGCAAGTCCCGGATATGATTGAGGCGCTGAAGGAAGAAGGAATGCATGCGGAGTATGAAAATTTGAAGAATAAGTTTGCTCTGGACAAAGGGCGCAGCATGACATTCGCTGCTTATCCTTACGGCTCGGAGTTCGAATATGACAATACCGGAGAAGAAGGCGCATATGCCGCAGCCAAGGCGCTGCGCACATACTACCCTGAGGACGGGCAAGCAGCGGCAGCCGAGAAAAGCATGGAAATGGCCGACTGGAAAACTCGTGCAATGCGCGGCATTCAGCCAACCTGGTACCATTATGCTGTACCGGTATTCCGTGGCGGCGAGGGCTGGTGGAACTTCCAATATACTGCCTCCTTGGCGGGATATATTATGGATGACTGGCTCCGTTATCAGGATGACGGCAGATCTGCTGCTCAAACAGCCATTGCACAGCAGCGCAACTATGCGGCGAAAATTTCAAACTTCAATGCGATCAACATGGGACAAATCTCAGCACAGTCTGTAGGCAGTACCTCCTGGAGATATTCCATGTATAAGGGAGGCACCGGCACCAAGGACGTGTTCGATGGCGGCTCCCGCGTCATGAACAACGGCTGGAATGATTTTTCTGGCGAAGCGGGTGAGGGCATTTATGGCTCCTTGCTAAGCATCAGCTCGGATATAGTAACTGATCCCGTATTTGGCCTATTCGGGTACGGAGCTTTGGTTGCAGATAAAGGCAGCAGCTATGAGATTACGCCACTGGACGGCTTTGGCAAACGGATCAATTTGCTCGATGAGAACATTTATATCGTTTCGCAAAATGAAAAGATAGAGCATGCAGAAATTGAAAAAGACGGCAAGCTGTTTCAGCTGACACTTTCGAACCTTGATAAAAAAGAGCATGCTTCAAGAATTAAAATTGACGGGGCCGGACTGGAAAATGGCTATTATACCATCAAGCTGAATAATGAACCGACCGGACAATTTTACGTGCAAAACAATAAAGGAATTGCGATGTTCCAAATGAACAGTGATCCAACCGCTCAATTAACAATTGAAAAGCTGGACGCGGGTGAAAATCAAGCTCCGCAGGTTCATGCAGAGACGGCGACACAAGGCCCGCAGGCGCTGATTCCATTTATGCTGAACGGAATTGTAAGCGACGATGGCGCGCCTGATGGCAGACTCACCTATCAATGGGAGCTCATAAGCGCACCGCAAGATGGCAAGCTGAGCTTTGTTTATCCTAATGCAAGCATTACGCAGGCTGTCGGTACAAGGGAAGGCTCCTACACAGTCAGACTCACTGCCAATGATGGGCAGCTGAGCGGTTCAGACGAACTGACCTTCGAACTGGCTGCCCCGCCGGAAAAACAGCCTCCACAGATAAGCGATGTGACGGCTGTTCAAGATATCGCGAATGAAAGCATTTTGGTCCTATCGGGTACGGCCATTCCCGACCCTGTACACAGTGCAGCATTTGAGCCTGAGATGAGCTATGCATGGACGGTCAAGGAAAAGCCGGAAGGCGCAGGGGATATTACATTCGTTGATGGAGACAAAGCGACCGCTTATGCGCGAGTCGGCAAGGCTGGTACCTATGTGTTTACATTCACAGCTGCTGATGGAGACAAGACGGCAAGCAAGGATGTAACGATTGTTATTGAAGCGGACACTGTTGATGCATATCGGGCAGTTAGTGTCGTGACACAGAAAGGTATAGCACCGACGCTTCAAGGGCAGATGAATATTTTATTTGATGATGGCTATAAAGCGAGCGAGATCGAGTGGGATGAGATCGATCCAGACAGCTATGCGGCAATTGGCAGCTTTGAAGCTCGCGGTAAAGTTGCAGGCAGCGATCTGGAGGTGCGCGCCACCGTATATGTGGTAGATGTGCCGCTGCAAAACGCCGCGTTAACAGCCAAGCCTTCTGCTAGCTTCTCTGGTGGTGACGGGTACCCGGAAGCGATGAATAACGGCGTTGAGCCGAAAAGCTCAAGAGATTTCTCGCCTAATCGCAATGCTCCGAACAGCGCATGGCACAACTGGGGAAGAGAAGGAGATCCGGCATGGGTTACGTATGAATGGGAGCAGCCATTCCTCGCTTCGTCAATGGATGTGTATGTTTTCCAGGACGGCGCCGGCAACTTCCGTCCTAAGGATATGCAGCTCAAGCTCCGCGACGAGAATGGAGTCTGGTATACGCCAAGAGCAATATCCGGACTTGGAAATGAGCTGGATAAGTACAACACTACTACCTTTGAGCCCGCCTATATTACTGGGGTTCGGATTGATATGAGGCCTGCAGCAAGCGGAAGCGGGATTTTGGAATGGAAGGTATATGGCTATACAGGAGCAGTAGACAAGTCAGAGCTGATCAGCGTTTACAATCATGTCAATACATTAAATCCTTTAAACTTTGTTGATCAAGGCCTTGCGCCAATTGAAGCGGCAAAGGCAGGCGCATCGGCTGTCATTCAAAAGATGGACGCTACAGAGGAGGAGGTTGCCCAAGCGCTTGAAAGGCTGCTTGCTGACATGAAGCTGCTCAGCCCACGCGACAACAATATGGCGTTTCTAGCCCTTGTAACTTCCAGCTACACATCGCCTTGGGAAAGCCTGGCCGCCGTTAATGACGGCAGAAAAACAGAGAGCAATATTCCGCATTGGGGAACATGGGGCAATAGTGGAACGGAGGAATGGGTGCAATATGAATGGCCGCAGGGCGCAACAATTGAAAGCTCCAATCTGGTGCTATGGTCTGACGAAGGCGGTATACTAGCGCCTGTAAAGTACGAGTACGCCTATATCCCGGTCGATAGCGCTTCCAATGAATGGGTAACGGCGGGAACCATTACCGAAGGGATTACGCTGGTCCATAATACGCCAATCGGCTCTTCCAATCTATATGAATTTGACGAGCCGCTGAAGCTTAAAGCGCTGCGTGTAACGATGACGAAGCAGTCTGCAAGCAGTGGAGTTGGCGTAGGCTTATGGGAGTGGGAAGTCATTCAGGCGGCTTCCAAGCAGGAGCAGGAAGCGCCAACAACACCAACAGGAGTTGCACCGACCGTCATTGATGGAAACGACGGCAAAATCATTGGTGTTGATTCCACGATGGAGTACCAGAAGCAAGGGGCAAATCCAGACGACTGGACGTCGATTACCGACATAGAAGTCGCGAATCTCGACGTCGGAACCTACTACGTGAGATATAAGGAGACAGCAACTCACTACGCTAGCAACTCAGTGATCGTCATCATTAGCAATCCGCCTGTAGATCCGACCGATCCGGAGCTTGAGGAAGTGACAGAAGTAAAAGTAACGGCTGGTGATAAAGCATTAACGATTACATGGATCAATCCGATAAATGCGGAATTTGATCACGTTCTAGTGACAGGAAAAGGGATAGCTGCGCAAAACATCGGTGGAGGCGCCAATCTTGCAACCATCACCGGACTTGTAAACGGGACTACCTATACCATAACGCTGCAGACTGTCGATAAGGCAGGCAATAGATCAGCGGGCGTTAACGTAAGCGGAACACCAGTGGCAGCCACACCGACGCCAACACCGCCAGTGACGCCAACACCGCCAGTGGCACCAACGCCGACAGTGACGCCAACGCCGACGGTGAAGCCAACGCCAACGGTGGAGCCAACGCCAACGGTGGAGCCGACGCCGACGGTGACGCCAACACCGACGGTGAAGCCAACGCCAACGGTGGCACCAACACCGACGGCGGCACCAACGCCAACACCAACGGTGGCACCAACGCCGACGGTGAAGCCAACACCGACAGTGGCACCAACGCCAACGCCGACGGTGGCGCCAACACCGACGGTGACGCCAACGCCAACGCCGACGGTGGCGCCAACACCGACGGTGGCACCAACGCCGAGCATGACGCCAACACCGACGGTGGCACCAACGCCGAGCATGACGCCAACACCGACAGTGGCACCAACGTCGGCTCCGACTTCACAGCCGCCGACACCGGCTGCTGTCACAGTTGACGGAGATACAATTAAGGTTGAGCCGCCAAGCTTGGATAAAGTGACTGGCATAGCAACAGTAGTACCGATAAAGCAGGAAGACATTAATAAAGCACTGGAACATGCGAAAACAGACAGCAGCGGTATTCAGACTGTTAAGGTGGAAATACCGAAAACAGATGGAGCCAAAGCGTATGCTGTTAAGCTTCCTGAAGCTACAATAATGTCGGATAAAGCAAATGTAAGGGTGGTCGTTGCTACAAATATCGGTACCATAGTCGTGCCGGCAAATATGCTCAAGGCAAAAGCATCAGCTACAAAGAGTGTGGAGCTGATCATTCGTCTGGCAGACACATCAACACTTGCTGCTGACATAAAAAGCGTTACTGGCAGCAGACCTGCAATAGAGTTTGCGGTCAGCATAGATGGAACTGCAATTAGCGAGAGCAGCCTGAATGCACCAGTAGAGGTGAAAATACCATATGTCCCTACTGCTGAAGAACTGGCAAGCACCGAATACCTTGAGGTTTGGTATATGGATGGAAACGGAAAACCTGTCCCAATCAAAAATGCCAAGTACAACGCTGCTGAAAAAGCTATTGTATTTACAACGACTCATTTAGGTCTTTACGTAGTGGCTTACAGCAAGATAAGCTTCGATGACGTAGCAAGCAACTCTTGGTACGAAGCAGCAGTTGAAATGATGGCGTCCAAGCACTTTATAGACGGCACATCGACTACAAGCTTCAGTCCCGACAATAAGATTACAAGAGCTGAATATGTAGCATGGCTTGTAAGGACATTGGAGCTTACTGCTGAATTTAGCACAAACTTCAGCGATATTGAGGAAACAAGCAAGCATTATGACGAAGTAGGAGTAGCCAAAGCACTTGGAATAATTGTTGGCTACAATGGCAAGTTCAACTCTGAAGCGGAATTAACAAGGCAGGATATGGCTGTAATAACGATGAGAGCGCTGCGAGCAGTAAATAAAGAACTGCAGAGCGCTTCAACTGAGGAACTCTTGCAATTTAAAGATGCCTCAGCATTAGCAAAATACGCTACGGAAGATATGGCTGCAATGATCGAGTCAGGATTCATCAATGGGCGGGGCAATCATATGTTGAACCCTATTGATGCAACAACGAGAGCAGAGGCGGCGCAGGTCTTGTATAAGATTTATTTGCAGCTAAATGGCAAATAGCCTTATTGTCACATAAGAAGCAAGAGCCTAAAAAAGCTATAGCAAATGAAGATGGTATGGAAGAGGATGTTCCCCTCTTTCCATACCATTTTTCTGTCACTACGTGAGTCAGAGAGCCTTCACATTCGTTGTGATCCATTGCTATAAGCGATATAATATAAGAGAAGAATCCGATTGGAGTGGATACGAATGAATACCGATGATCGCGAGGAATTTGTTCACCAGCGTCACGATACATCGTATCGCTTCCTGCTTTCCAGCAAGAAACTGTTTGTGGAATTGCTCCGTTCTTTTGTGCATAAAGGATGGGTAAACAGCATTGATGAAATGAACGTCCAGGAAATTCCGCATTCATTTGTGCTTCAAGACTTCAAGCGCAAGGAAGCGGATCTCGTTTATCGCGTACAGTTAAACGGACAGGAAGTTGTTTTTTACTTGCTGCTGGAAATGCAATCGAAAGTAGACTTCCAGATGCCATATCGCCTGTTGTTATACCAGGTGGAGATTTGGCGATACTTGTTAAAAGACGAAAAGAAAGCCCAAATCCGTAAAAAGTCATTCCGTCTGCCGCCGATTGTGCCAATTGTACTATACAACGGAAAACAGCGATGGACGGCGGAGCGCCAGTTTCGCAAGCTGCTGGGGCATGAAGAAATGTTTGGTACGGAGCTATTGGACTTTGAATATTTATTAATTGATGTGGCCCGATACACCGAGGAGGAACTGCTCTCATTATCCAATACGATTGGCGCAGTCTTTTTACTCGACCAGACGGAAGACCAAGGACAGCTGTTGGAACGACTCGGCAAGCTCATGCATACAATTCAACAATTGCCGGAAGATAGCCAGCAGAAATTTACGGCGTGGATGGCAAATGTATTAAAACAACAATTGCCAACAGGCGAATCACATATCGAAGAACTTGTGAAAAACGTGAAGGGAGGCGCAGCTATTATGGGCTTGGAACAAACGCTAAAAAAGATCAGAAAAGAAGAAAGGCACGAAGGTAAATTAGAAGGAAGAATTGAAGGGAAAGAAGAAGTAGCCAAACGTATGCTTGACTTGGGAATGGAAGTGACAGTGATCGCTGCTGCAACTGGCTTCTCTCCGGAAAAGATCGAGCAGTTGCGTGGGGAATCCTATTGAATAGTGAAGTGTTGCGGGAAAAGGGAATGTTCCTTTTTTTCAGTACCACTTTTCTGCCGTGAAGGGAGGCGCAGCTATTATGGGTTTGGCACAAACGCTAAGAAAGATAATAAGAGAAGAAAAGCGCGAAGGCAGAATTGAAGGCAAAATAGAAGGCAAAATAGAAGGCAAAATAGAAGGCAAAATAGAAGGCAAAGAAGAAGTAGCCAAACGCATGCTTGACTTGGGACTGGATGTCTCGCTGATCGCTGCAGCTACCGGCTTCTCTCCCGAAAGGATCGAGCAGTTGCGGGAATCCTATTAATTAGTGAAGTGTTGCGGGAAAAGGGAATGTCCTTCTTCCAATACCACTTTACTACCGTGAAGGGGGGCGCAGCTATTATGGGTTTGGCACAAACGTTAAGAAAGATAATAAGAGAAGAAAAGCGCGAAGGTAGAATTGAAGGCAGAATAGAAGGCAAGATCGAAGGCAGAATCGAAGGCAAAGAAGAAGTAGCCAAACGCATGCTTGACTTGGGGCTGGATGTCTCGCTGATCGCTGCAGCTACCGGCTTCTCTCCCGAAAGGATCGATCAGTTGCGGGAAAAATCTCATTAAATTTCATTGATTGTATGAAGGCCGTTCGCAGAGCGGTCTTTTTTGTTGTATCGAATAGTATTTTTAGAGAGGAGCTTGACGAGAAAGAGAATTGAAGACTATAATTCAATTAATTGATTGAATAGTATAGCATCAACTAGATGCTGCGCAATTTGGATCGTTTGATCAATTGAATCTAAAGAGGATAGGGAGAATAGGTATGCCTGAAATTTCAACTGTCGGTGAAGAAAAGTTAATACACATTCCTGAGCCTTTAAAGGAATATGCTTCGCCAGACAGGCAGCGCCAGTTGTATAAGAAGACGATGAGGATCGTAATTGCTTCGCAAATTTTTGGCGGTGCGGGATTGGCTGCTGGAATTACAGTAGGAGCCTTGCTCGCGCAAGATATGCTTGGAACAGAAGGATATGCGGGAATTCCTTCCGCTTTGTTTACATTAGGGTCAGCGGCAGCAGCATTTCTTGTGGGCCGACTTTCCCAACGCTCAGGTCGCCGCATTGGGCTTGCAGCCGGGTTTTTAGCAGGTGGGCTTGGTGCTGCAGGTGTGGTCCTTGCCGCGATTTTGAATAATGTGGCGCTGTTGTTTATTTCTTTGCTGGTTTATGGTGCAGGTACCGCAACAAATTTGCAGGCGCGTTATGCGGGCACGGATTTGGCACAGCCGAATCAGCGGGCAAAAGCGATAAGTGCCGCTATGGTATTTACAACATTTGGTGCGGTCGCAGGGCCGAATCTGGTTACTGTGACTGGAAAGTTTGCAACTTCCTTGGGCGCTCCTGCACTTTCAGGACCTTTTATGCTGGCATCCGCAGCCTTTATGTTAGCCGGGATTGTGCTTCTGCTGTTTCTACGTCCTGATCCGCTTATTGTATCCAAGGCAATTGCAGAGCTTGAACGTGTGAAGGACGGACAGCGCAGCGTGGCGACTATGCCAAATGCTGAACAACAACCTGTTCACAAGCCAGGCATCGTGGTCGGGGCCACCGTTATGGTCTTAACGCAAATTGTAATGGTTGCAATTATGACGATGACACCGGTTCATATGCAGCACCACGGGCACGGACTAGGAGCGGTGGGGATCGTTATCGGCATTCACGTCGCGGCAATGTACTTGCCTTCCCTGATTACCGGAGTGCTCGTTGACAAATTTGGACGTACTAAAATGTCCTACGCTTCAGGTGTTACCTTGCTGCTCGCTGGCTTATTAGCTGCATTTGCACCTGGCGATTCTATGGCTATGCTTATATTGGCGCTGGCTTTGCTAGGCATCGGTTGGAACTTCGGCTTGATTAGCGGGACTGCAGCAATCGTCGATGCAACATCACCGCAAAATCGGGCAAAGACACAAGGCAGTGTTGATGTTCTGATCGCTTTGGCAGGTGCCTCAGGCGGAGCACTGTCCGGGATGGTTGTCGCTTCGTCCAGTTATTCCACACTTTCGCTAGCTGGAGGCTTCATGTCGTTGCTTTTAATTCCAGTTGTGATCTGGTCGCATAAGCAGAATGAAAAGTAGTTTCATGCCAGATTTCAAAGCCCCTCTCATACAAGGCAGGACATTCTGTCAGGTATGCAGGGGGCTATTTATATGAAGCGAGTTAGTGGGCGAAATGCTCCTGCCATTCATTCAATCCCTCATCCATCCGATAGGCTTTAAAGCCTTCTGCCTGCAATTTCTGTGCAGCAATTGCAGAATACGCACAAAGCGGCCCACGGCAATAAGCTACGATTTCAGCATCCTTAGGTAGTTCGCGCATATAATATTCCAACTCCTCCATTGGGACGGATATCGCGCCCTCAATATGACTGGTTTCATACTCTTCTTTTGGCCGCAAATCCAAAAGAATGACCGATTCTGTATGCAATTTTTCCATAACTTCATCCATCGTTAGCGTTTCGATATTATCGAAGTTATGAAAAAAGTCGTCCTTCAGCCTTGCGATCTCTGGAAGTTGCTGCTCGCTAATTCTCCATAAGGAAGTTAACAAATCAACAATAGCTGGCGATGCCAATGAATAGATGACGTAGGTGCCTCGCTTTGTAAACTTAACAAGCTTCGCGTCCAGCAAAACCTGCAGATGGCGAGATACATTTGCAAAATTCATACCCGAGGCAGTCGTTAGCTTTTCCACCGTTTTCGGTCCTTGAGACAATAAATTCAAAATCTCCAAACGTTTATCGCTCGACAGACATTTTCCAATTCTCGATAGTTGCCGATAAAGCTCTTCTTTTAAACTATTCGCAGAGTCTAGCCTATCAGTCATCATGTTAACCATCCTTTCTGCCCGATTATTAGCTTATAGGTCGTATATAGTGTACCTCAATTTGTTCAAGCATTCAATTGATCAAAAGGATTGAGAGCCGAATGGATCGTTTCATATAGGAGGGATGCTCATGATTTGCCTTGCTGCAAGAAGGAGAGGAGCATGTTTTTTACTGTAATGAGCTCCTCTCTTTTTGGAACAGGGACTATAACATCCTCTGGCAATATGGTGTATAATGAATACTTCTTTACAGATGTTCCGAACAGATTCAACAAGGTGCTGGTAGCTAGTTCATTGCTTGCGGAAAGCTGTATGCTGCCGTCATGCTTCCCTTGCTGCACAATGGCATTGATGATGTTTCTAATTTTCCCGTATTCCTTGTTGATTTCTTCTAAAAGACCTGCTTCAATGGGCATAAAGGCAATATACAGTTCAAATGCTTCTAACAGCTTGGTTGAGACACTGTTTTCTTCCGAAATATACTTGATATAAGTTGTTAGTACGTCATCAATTTTCTCAATCCCCGATTTGTTTGAATGAATAATCTTTTCAAAGTAAGGTACTTGTTGTTCAATAACCTCTTTAATCACTTCAATCATTAAATGCTCTTTTTTCGGGAAATAGCGAAATAGAGTAGCTACTCCTAAATTGGCCTCGTCAGCAATTTTCTGCATCGTAGTTTTTTCAAAACCATGTTCAGCAAATAGCTTTTTAGCTGCTTGAATCATATTTTTGCGTCTTTCCATTTTCTTATCCATCTGATCACCTACTTTGCAACATTATACTACCTTTTATAACATGAGCACTAGCTCGGATGAAACTAGGCTAATAGAGACGCACCAATCAGCTTGACTATTTCAAATGCGTATAGTAGGATGAAATAAGCACTTATAAGGAGAGATGTTGATGTCGGCGGTCGTTCTTAACTAACCAAATTCCATACTTGAAGCTTTCAACAGTCCTGTTACCAATCGCTAATTTAGCGTGGTTTATTTGTTGTGGGATTTTTGAGCGCTTCGGAATTAGTTAAGAACAGCGGATAATAATCATGGCCTTCGTGCTGCTATTGTTATGCACCTACAATCCGTGCTGGGTTCAGCTCGGATTTTTTTGTTTGTAGAGGGTGTTTATTTAGTCAGCGATTTTAAAGGGCAGGGATGACGTATGTTCATTCCTGCCCTTTTTGTATTTATATAACGGAAAAAACAGGAGGATTTGTTTAAATATGTACATTGAACAAGCTAGTCGCAATATACGATTGCAGGAAGGGACTCAAGTGATTGAGCAGTTGTTGCTTGAATGCTACTTGAACCCGGGAATTTCAACGAAGGAGCTAGCGCGCAAAACGCTGCTTCCTACCCCAGTGGCGGCGGCAATTAAACGTGAATTGATTAATGCGGGGGCACTTATGCAGGAACGCGGCGTCCGCTGCACAACGAATGGGCTCGCATGGATTGAACAGCAATGGGGTTACCGCGGTTTGAATTTTCCTCTTTATCGAGCTTTGCTTGATGATACAAAATGGAGAGAAAGTGTAAAGGATTTGCTGCCTGTTTTAGAGGAGTTGTTTTCGCTGAGGCCGACCGTCGATGTTCAGCTTGATCAGTCCAAATGCACGCCGGAAACAAGTCTGCGTCGAGCTATCCTTTGTTTGAAGCAGCATGCACTAATCGGAAAGAAGATTTTATGTGTTGGCGATGATGATCTTGTAAGTGTTTCTGTCGGTTTGCTGCTGCAGCGCTTGTTTCCAGATGGAGGACATACCGTTACGAAAGTGAATGTTTTTGATATTGACGAAAGGTTTTTAAGCTATATCGAATCGATTGCCAAGGAGTGGGGATTGTCGATTGGATGTCATCGACTTGATTTAAGAGAGCCGCTTCCGTCAAGCCTGCATAGCCAGTATGATTGCTTTTTTACCGATCCACCTTACACGCTTCAAGGAATTGGTTTGTTCGTTTCACGAGGTATACAGGCCTTGAAGAAGGAGAAGGGACTCCCGATATTTCTATCCTTCGCCCATAAGTCGCCTGAGTTTATGCTTGCCATGCAGCGTGAATTTGTTCGAATGGGGTTGACAGTCAGTGCTAATTTCCCACAATTCAACGCTTACGAAGGGGCGGAGATGATCGCCAATCGCAGCCAAATGTTTATTCTGCGCACAACAGATCAGACGAAGCCGGAATACTCCGGGACATTCAACGATGCTTTGTATACCGGAGAAGTGAGACAAACATTGCGCACTTACCGCTGCAAGCGATGCTTAAGAGAGGTCTATGTTGGCATAAGTGGTCAGTTTGCGACCATTGAACAGCTTAAAAATGAAGGATGTACAGGCTGCGGCCACGATATCTTCGATATGATAGCCAAAAAACAGTTATCGCGAGAGGATCGCTAAATTAAAACTAACTGCAAAGGAGCAAAGCATTCCGAAAAACGACTGGAGGAACGCTTTGCTCCAAAGCGATGAACTCGCTCTTTAACATGCATGATTCATGCGAAATTACCTGCAGAACGATGCAAGTTAAATAAATTTCTCCCCGGCAAACAAAAAATCCCCCCTGTTCAACGTAAGCATTTATCCAGCAAAATAGAAGTACAGAGAAGAAACAATTGCATAATCATCCAATTTTATACATGAGGTGATGCCGTTGTAAAATTGCTTTTGAACCGTTCGCAGCATGGTAGATGTCGCTAAAATCGCTTTGCCAAATCGAAGGGAGAGATGGTTATATGGTTTCGGTTAAACGTGGAAAGAAATGGTCAGCTCGATTAATGCTGATGTCGATGCTACTACTTATTGTAAGCGCTTTCGGTCCGACGACATTTGCAGCAGCTTTTGCAAGCACGCAGCAGGAGGACGGCTATAAGATTGTAGGTTACTTTCCTTCATGGGGAGCATATGGTCGCAATTTCAACGTTGCTGATATTGATGGCTCCAAGCTGACTCATATTAATTATGCTTTTGCTGATATTTGCTGGAATGGCATACACGGCAATCCCGATCCGGCAAGCCCTAATCCGCAAACATGGTCTTGTCAAAATGAAGCAGGGCAAGCGATCAACGTGCCGAACGGCACGATCGTGCTAGGCGATCCGTGGATTGACGCGCAAAAATCATTCCCGGGCGACACCTGGGATCAGCCGATACGTGGCAATTTGAATGAGCTAATCAAGCTGAAGCAGAAATATCCTCATTTGAAGACTATCATCTCAGTTGGAGGCTGGTCGTGGTCGAACCGCTTCTCCGATGTAGCGGCAACTGATGCGACGCGTAAAGCCTTTGCACAATCTGCGGTTGACTTCATTCGCAAATACCAAATGGACGGCGTAGATCTTGACTGGGAGTATCCGGTAAGCGGCGGTCTTCCTGGCAACAGCTACCGACCGGAAGACAAGCAAAACCATACGCTTCTTCTACAGGAAGTACGCAATTATTTGGATGCTGCGGAAGTCGCAGATGGCAAAACCTATACGCTGACAATTGCTTCCTCTGCTTCACCAACTTATGCGCAAAACAATGAGCTGGATGAAATTAGTGAAATCGTCGATTGGATCAACATTATGACATATGACTTCAATGGCGGCTGGAGCAATCAAAGCGCTCATAATTCTCCTTTATATCTTGATAACGCAGCTGTGGCGGCCAACGTAGAGAATGCTGCAACCTTCAATACAAACAGCGGCGTGCAAGGTCATCTTGATGCAGGCGTTCCAGCCGAAAAAATCGTGCTTGGAGTGCCGTTCTATGGCCGTGGCTGGACTGGATGTGCGCCTGGGCCAAACGGTGATGGTCAATATCAGCAATGTACAGGCACACCTGCGGGAACCTGGGAAGCGGGCGTATTTGATTATGGCGATCTCGCTGCGAACTATGTCAATAAAAATGGCTTTGTCCGTTACTGGAACGATGAAGCAAAAGTGCCTTATCTGTACAATGCTGCCTCGGGAACCTTTATTAGCTATGACGATCCTCAATCATTTGAAAATAAGGTTAATTACATCAAATCCAAAGGTCTTGGCGGCGCGATGTTCTGGGAGCTGTCCGGCGACTGTCGCGTTAGCAGCAAATTCAGCTGCAGCGGTACGAAGCTGCTCGATGTACTGGCTGAGCAATTAAACAACGGGGAGGGTCCAGGCCCAGGCACGGGTGAGCCAGACACGACACCGCCTACTGCTCCGACAGGCTTGACAGTTACGGGCAAAACAGCAACCTCAGTATCATTGAGCTGGACGGCTGCGACGGATAACAAAGCAGTAACAGGCTACCAAGTATTTAAAGACGGTGCGCTCGCATCAAGCGTAGCGGGAACTAGCGCGACGATAGGCGGATTAAGCAGCAATACGACTTACGTATTTACAGTTAAAGCACGCGATGCGGCGGGCAACCTGTCAGCAGCAAGCGCTCCGCTAAGCGTAACGACAGATGAAGCTGTCACGCCAGCCTGCCCAGTAGCGGAATGGGGAGCCAGCACTATTTATATTGGCGGCGATCGGGCAGTGTACAACGGAGTCATTTATGAAGCGAAATGGTGGACGCAAGGTGATCGCCCTGATCAGTCCGGGGAGTGGGGAGCTTGGAAAGTCATTGGTCCTTGCGTTGACGGAGCCGGCGGCAATAACGGCGGAAGCGAAGGCGGTAACAATGGTGGAGGCGAAGGCGGCAATAACGGCGGAGGCGAAGGCGGCAATAACGGTGGAGGCGAAGGCGGCAACAACGGTGGAGGCGAAGGCGGCAACAATAGCGGAGCTGGTGCTTGGGCGGCAGGCGTAGCGTACACAGTGGGCACGGAAGTGACTTACAACGGCAGCACCTACATTTGCCTGCAATCTCATACTTCACTGATGGGGTGGGAGCCGTCGACGACCCCAGCATTATGGCAGCTAAGGTAGGTTCAAAAGACTGGACTTTGATGACGATGCTGTTTCGTTGTAGCTTAGTCGACGGCGAATATGTCACGCTACCGAGGGCTGCGGTGCTCACGTAGGTCTATCTACGCTGCGCTCCTCGCCCTCTAGTATCGTGCCATCTTCTTGGTCCTGAAAGCCGAATTTTTGAACCCTCATTGGAAAGAGGTAGGTTCAAAAGACTGGACTTTGATGACGATGAGGTGCTTCGATACTTAGTCGACGGCGAATATGTCACGCTACCGAAGGCTGCGGTGCTCACGTAGCAATTGCTCTACGCTGCGCTCCTCGCCTTCTACTAGCGTCCAAGCTTCTTGGTCCTGCCCTCAAAAAAACTACAGCGGAGGAGCAAAGCATCCGGAAAACGAAGTGGGTCGCCTTTAACATCGTAATGCTACCATTAAAATTCAAATAATAGCATTACGATTTAAAAAGCGACTGGAGGAAGCTTTGCTCCGGAGCGCTGACTGGAGGAAGCTTTGCTCCGCAGCTTTTTTTGTTTCTTTTAGAGCAATCTGGGCATTCTATAAAAAAGCAAATGATGACAAGGAGAAGATTGCGATGAAGGATACAATAGGCAAAGCTGTGTCGCTTGCGTTTGGGCTGGCGGCATTGGGCAAGGAGCAGGTGGAGAAGGTTGTTGAGGAGCTTGTAAAAAAGGGCGAGATGACTAAGGATGAGTCTAAAGCCTGGATCGATGCCGTCGTAACAAAAGGGAAGGAAACGGAAGCACTTGTGGAAAGAACAGCCAAGGAGCGCTTTAGTGAGTTTTTGAAGGAGCAGGGCCTGGCTACTAAAGAAGAGGTCGAACTTTTAAAACAACGAGTAGAAGCGCTTGAGCAAGCTCACCACCAGCAGCATTGATTGGAGGGAGGGGCTTGTATAAAAACCGATTTCAGCATTTGCTGCGTTACCAGACGATAATGAGCACTTTGGCGCGCAATAGCCTCGGTTATGCGGCTGATGAGCTGAAGGGAACGGGGAAGAACTGGTTTCAAAAGGACGAGGAAGCAGATTTATCAAAGCGTAATCATCTCGGCATTAGAATTCGAATGGCTCTGGAGCAGCTGGGACCAACCTTTGTTAAGCTGGGTCAAATCGCCAGCACACGTCCGGATCTGATTCCCGCAGATATTATCGATGAGCTGCAAAAGCTTCAAGACCACGTCAAGCCGTTTTCTTATAGTGAAGCGGTCAAGCTAGTGGAAAGTGAACTGAATGCCTCGCTTTCTGACATTTTCCTCTCATTTTCCAAAGAGCCGCTGGCTGCGGCCTCGATCGGTCAGGTTCATCGGGCCGTGCTGAAGAACGGCGCAGAGGTGATCGTTAAAATTCAACGTCCGGGCATCCAAGCGACAATTGAGACGGATCTCGATATACTAGCGGAATGGGCGAGGATTAGCGAAGCGAAAATGGGCTGGGCAAAGCACTACCGATTAAGAGATGCTGTAGAAGAGCTAAGCTACGCGTTAATAAGAGAGCTGAATTATTTGGAGGAAGCGCGCAATGCAGAGAAGATGAAAAGCTGCAGCAAGCTGCCCTATGTGTATATTCCCGAGATTTACTGGGATTTTACAACGAAGCGAGTATTAACGATGGAATTTGTGGATGGAATCCCATTATCCGATCATACCCGACTGGCGAA
This sequence comes from Paenibacillus montaniterrae, assembly GCF_018403185.1. GTDB lineage: Bacteria > Bacillota > Bacilli > Paenibacillales > Paenibacillaceae > Pristimantibacillus > Pristimantibacillus montaniterrae. Next base: position 319,914 of record NZ_BOSE01000005.1, on the reverse strand, counting down.
CGCAGGCATCGACTGCAAGCAGCTGGCGCAGCGCTTGGCAACGGCTATATTTAGTCAAATATTGGAGAATGGATTTTTTCATGCCGATCCCCATCCCGGGAACGTAATGGTTCTAGCGGATGGCAGGGTGGCTTTTTTAGATTTTGGGATGGTCGGGAAGCTATCGCCCCATCACAAGAAGCATTTTGTTTCGCTAGTCATTGCACTGCGCAATCAAAGCACTAAGGGAGTCATTCGGGCGGTTTCGCATATGGGCATTGTTCCCGATGATGTGGATCAAGAGAAATTATTTGAAGATGTGGATGAGCTGCGACAAAAATATTATAAGGTACCACTGAATCAAGTTAGCATTGGTGTCGCTGTGCAGGATTTATTTCAGGTAGCCTTCAAACATCGCATTCGCATGCCAAGCGATATGACGATGCTGGGCAAATCGCTGCTGACCATGGAAGGTGTCGCGATTGCTCTTGATCCCGCTATAAGCATCATTGACGTTTCAGAGCCATTTGGCAAAAAGCTTTTTGTCGACCGATTGAATCCACTTGAGCTTGGAAAGCAGCTGCTGGAGGAGGTGCCGGACTATTTTGATCTGATCCGGGAAGTGCCGCTAGGCTTCAGGCAGCTTGTAAAGGTGATGCGGCAGGGCAAGCTGCGAATTGAAGCGAATTCGCCCCAATTGGACGAGCTGCTTACCAAGCTTGATCGAATTGTGAACCGCCTATCGTTCAGCATCGTGCTGCTTTCGCTAAGCATTGTTATGCTTGGCTTCATTATTGGCGCGGCAATTAGCGGTACGCTGTCTCCGATTATTGGGAAAATTCCGATTGTTGAGATCGGGTTCGTCATAGCCCTGTTAATGTCTCTTTGGCTACTGTTCGCTATTTTTCGTTCAGGACGTTTCTAGCTTAAAGCCTTTCTGGATATGAAAATCCAGGCAGGCTTTTTTTTGCTGCGGTTAACCGTTGACGCGTTATGTTATTAATAGTAATATTATGACTATGAGAAATGCAATTAAAAAATCACCTGTCGCACTAGCCATACTTTGCTTTCTGATTGAGGAGCCGATGCATCCTTATCGTTTGCAGCAGCTTATTAAAGAAAGGGGAAAGGACGAGGTTATTAACGTTCGCCATCGAACGAGCATCTATCAGACGATTGACCGCTTGTATCGAGACGAAGCGATCGCTATTCAAGGAAAGAAAAAGAATGAGGGGAGACCAGATCTTGTTGTTTATGAGATTACGGAGCTGGGACGCGACGCTGCCTATTCATGGATTCGCGAAATGATTTCCACACCAGCCCAGGAATTTTTAGAGTTTCCTGCAGCGGTCTCGTTTCTAGTATTGCTAACGCCAGAAGAAGTCGCACGTTTGTTTCAGCAGCGAGTAAATGCGCTTGTCCATTCATCTAAACGGCTCGCGGAGCAATTTCAGATAGGAGAGTCGCTGAAGCTGCCGAGGCTGTTTTTGCTGGAGGCAGAATACCAACGAGTGGTGCTTGAAGCTGAAATTAACTGGCTTCAATCGGTCATTGCAGATATAGAGGCGAACAGGCTGACCTGGAATATGGAAGAGCTGCGTGAACGAGCAAAGCAAAACGATAGTGAACGAGCAAAGCAAAACGATAGGCCCAAGGATGAACGCGAAGAAGATTAATGAAAAGAACGTGATCGTAATGAAGCAATCACAAAAAGTAAAAACAGATATTAAGGAGGAACAATGATAGAACAGGAGAATTTGCTTGCCCGGCAACAGCAGCTGCAAGCTGAAGCTGCTGTTGTGGCGGGGGAATTGAAGCTAAATGAGCTGCTTGAAGCAGTCGGCGAGCCCGTAAAGGTTGGCAGTGCGGCGTTAGGCTTAATGGTTTGGCGAGACCTCGATATGACGGTCGTTTGCTCCAGGCTGGATATTGCTGCAATTGCCGGCATTGCTGCGCAGCTAATGAGCAATCCGGGAGTTCGAGAGTTGAAATTTATAAATGATACCGGCAGCTGGAACACCGATCCGGCTTACCCGGACGGTTATTTTATCGGCTTGACGTACAAATCCCACAGCGGCAATGTTTGGGAAATGGATATTTGGTTCGTAGATGAGCCAGAAAAACAGCCTGATCTGCACCATGTTCGCACGCTGCCAGATCGCCTTTCGCCAGAAGCGGTGAGCGCGATTCTCACGATTAAAAGCTTTTGGGCAGCAAGAAGTGAATACGGAAATCAGGTGAAGAGCTTTGATATTTATACGGCTGTATTAGACGATGCTGTACGGACTCCGGCTCAGTTCGAGCAATGGCTGCAAGGGCGCAGCCAAACGTCGCATTAAGCAGGCTTAGAATAACTAATTGACAGTATAACTGGATGAATGGAACGAAAGGTGGAAGCTATGGGACGCGTTTTATTTATTAATCCTGGCTCTGAAGGACATATTAATCCGACCCTAGGAGTCGTTCGAGAACTGATCCGACAAGGCGAAGAGGTCGTTTATGTTGCAGTGGAGCAATTTCGGGAGCGTATTGAGTCAACTGGCGCAAGGATGATTACGATTAATGAAGGCAAATTTATCGAGGCGTTTCTGGCTGGAGGAAGAAGCCCTTGGGGACGAGTCGGCGGGCTTTTGCGCACCGCTGACATCGTCATTCCAGCTGTGCTTGAGCAAACGCAAGGAGAGCATTTCGATTATATAATTCATGATTCGATGTTTGGTTGCGGTCGGCTGCTAGCACAAATTCTAGACTTGCCGGCAATTTGCTCCTGCACAAGCTTTGCTATGCAAGAGAGCAGCTTTGATCGAATGCAAGAGCAGCTAGCTCTTCGCGCTGAGGCAGAAGTAAATGAACGCGCCCGGCAGCAATTCCAACAACTAGTGAGCGAGCTGGAGGCAACGTACAACGTGCGGGTAGGCTCTGCCTATGAGGTTGCTTACAATCCAGCGCCACTAACGCTTGTCTACACCTCGAAAAGCTTCCAGCCGGATGGAGAGAGCTTTGATGAGTCCTTCAAGTTTGTCGGGCCAACTATAGACCTGCCTGCAACTCGTGAATTCGATTTCACGAACGTTGATACGGAGCATTTAATTTACATTTCGCTGGGCACAGTTTTCAACCAGGCGATACAGTTTTACAAGCTTTGCCTGGCAGCATTTGCTGAAACAAACTACACGGTCATTTTATCAGCAGGCAGACAAACGCGAATCGAGGAATTGGGCGACATCCCGGCGAATGTTATTGTACGCAGCTATGTGCCGCAGCTGGAATTGCTGCAACATGCCAAATTGTTCATTACACACGGCGGTATGAATAGCGTTAGCGAGGGCTTAACTTATGGCGTGCCACTCATCGTCATACCGCAAAGCGCCGACCAGCCTGTCGTAGCGCAGCAGGTTGCCAAGCTTGGAGCGGGGATTCAACTGAAACAGGAAGGCTTAACTGCTCAAAATCTCAGGGAAGCAGCCGAGCAAGTATTAGCGGATGCATCGATTCAAAAGGCATGTGAACAAATCGGAGAGTCGTTCCGCGCAGCAGGCGGCTACCGCCGAGCCGTTGAGGAAATTTTTGCTTATAAGAGTAGATCAGGAATGTAGGTGGCGGTGATTCAAAAAGCAACTGGATAACGCTCAATGATCTAATAAGAGTCCAGCGGAAAATTACTCCGGCCAGCCAGACTTCGATTGTCACAAATAGCGTTATCCAGTTAGGTTCTTACTCGCCGTCTGCTTCGATAATTGCTACTCCCCAGCGCTCCAGGCTTAATTGCCCATTTGTGCGAATGAGCTGTTCAGTTAGCAGCTCAACTCCATCCTCGTGAGGGTAGGAGAAGGATACAGGCTCATCGGAGTAGTTGAAATAATAACGAATGGTTCGTCCTGCTTCATTTATCCCCGATTTAACGATGATTGGAAATTGCAGCTCTTGATCCACTCCCCATAATCCTGCGGTACGGCAGGCTCGCTCCAACACTTTTCTTATTACTTGCTCGCTAGGCAAGCAGCCAATATAGGTAGCTGTGCCCTGGCCATATCGATTTTCAGTAATAGCGGCGTATGCTCCCCAGTGCGGATGATCGTAGAAGGCGAGGACTTCCGCCGTTGTCGGTACGAGCAGCTCCATCCAAACATTGACGTTATTATGCTCAGCACCTACCTCAAACGGATCACCCTTCAAGGTTACGTCCCTTGCTTCCACAAACTGGCTGTATTGAATGCCGCATGCATCGCCTATTATCGCAGGCTGCGTCTCGCTTCTAACTTTAATATGCTCATTGGCAAAGCCGCTTTTAAAGGTGTATACGATGTTGCCGCCGTTTTTGACGTATTCGTTCAAGCGGGCAAGCAGCTCGTCCGATGCTGCATACAAAGCAGGCACGACAATTAAATCGTATTGCTCAAATGAGTCGGATTGCGGATACAAAATGTCGCAGCCGATGTTCATTTCATAGAGGCGGTCATACATGAGACGAACGACATCGTTGTAGCTGACGTTTCCTCCCGGAAGCGGGAACCATTGCATAGATGTCAGCGCTTCATTGCTAACAAGTACGGCTGCGCGGTTCTTTTTCTTTAAGTTAATGAGCTTGTCGGACAGCTTGGCAAAATCCCGCCCGATTGTTTTCGCTTCCTCATAGGTAGGATTCGGGCCCAAATCGTGACTAAGCAAGCCCTTCCAGTAGGTTTCAATTGAATTGTGAATAGAATGCCAATGCCAATATTCCACCATATTTGCCCCGGAAGCCAAATGGCTGAACGCTTGAAGCCGCAGCTGCCCTGGGTAAGGCGTCCAATGCGGAAAAGCTTGGGCTTGAGTTTCCAGCACGAAATAATTTGTTCCCTTCAACGAGCGAGTGGAATCGCCGCAAAATGAAATTTCCTTGCCAGTCAGCTTGTCTTGCGACGGGTGGTAAATGTCAGCTCCAGCAATATCAACCGCTTGAGCAGCTGCGAAATGATCGACATCCGGCTGCACGCCGTGCGAATGGCCTCTCCAGCCAAAATCGAAATTATGCGTGACGAACTGGTCTGGACGCTTGTATTCATTCACAATGGAAGCCTGCCAGGCTAAAAAGTCTGTCACAAGCTGTCGTTGAAAGCGTGCAAATTCCGCGCCCAGGCTGCCGTTGATCGTGCCGACAACCGAAGGGAAGTCCTCCCAGCTATTAATTCTGTTGCTCCAGTAATCGAGGCCAAATGCTTTGTTCAGCTCCTCAACTGTACCGAAGCGCTCCTTGACGTACTTGATAAAGCGCTGCTGAACATTGGGACCGCTTGTATGATAATGCTTGGTTTCATTGTCGATCTGATAGCCAATAACTGCTGGATGCTTGCATACGCGGCCAATCAGCTTGCGAATGATGCGCTCGGCATAGAAGAGATAGGTTGGATTGGTAATATCCATAATTTGTCTCGCGCCATACCTGCCCGGACCGTTCGGTGTAACAGCCAGCACATCCGGGTGCTCCTTGACCATCCAGGTTGGAATCGCATAGGTTGGCGTTCCGACGATGACATGTATGCCTGCCTGATGCATTGCATCAAGCACGCGGTCCACACTTGTAAAGTCAAAAACCCCGTTTTGCGGCTCATGCGTGCTCCATGTTGATTCTGCGATGCGCACGAGATTAATTCCTGCTTCCTTCATCATTCGAATATCTTCGTCAAGCCGCTCATAGGGCATATATTCATCGTAATAAGCGACTCCGTATAGCAATTGCTGCATCGATTCCCTCTCCTTTGCTGACAGATGAATGTGGTAGTATCGTTCTTGCATATCTCAATTTTATGTGAGGGAGTGTTCGAAATAAATGACAAAAATATGCGACTTATATTAAAATATTGTCATCAAGTAAATCATCTATTTAGTTTTTAGCAACCTAATGATTATATAAATATTAAAATCATGCTTGAGGTGATGAGATGTACGAGCATATTTTTTTGCCGAAGCCGTTGTTTCCTAGACATATATGCTTTCCAGACTTTATAGGAGGCTATAGTGATTATCCTGAGCATTCCGTAAAGCGCGAATATCGCACGACAGAAAATAATCTTGATCGCTGCTACAATCTGCATATTGTGCTTGGCGGCAAAGGCTATCTGTTTACGGAGGGCCAGCGATACGAATTGACAAAGGGACAAGGCTTTTTGTATGGACCTGGCATGAGACAGTGGTATTGCTCGGATGCTCATGATCCATGGAACATACGCTGGGTGCATTTTTTTGGTGAACGGCTTGAGGAGTTGCTGGATGGAAAAGGGCTGGACGAGCCCTGGCTGTTTGCATTAGCGGATTTGCCTGCGATTGAGCGTTCAATCGAGAGCATTTTAGCAATCGGGAGATCCTATCAAGTGGAGGATGAGCATCGGCTGGCTGCTGCTTTATACGAGCTGTTGACGCGACTGCAAACGACATCCTCCCGCTTAAATGTTCCCGTCAACCAGGCAGCCGATAAAATTCGCGCTGTAGCCAATTATGTGCGCGCTCATAGCAGCCAGCCGATGTCAATCGAGCAGGCGGCTGCGCTTGCCGGATACAGCACGCATTACTTCAGCCGCAAGTTTGGACAAACATTCGGCAAGTCGTTTACTGATTTTTTATTAGAGGCGCGCTTGCTTCAAGCAAAACGTCTGCTCACATCCACGGATTTGCCTATAAAGCGAATTGCGCTGGAAACGGGCTTTTCTCAAGCAAGCTACTTTATTTCCTGCTTTCACCGGCTTGAAGGGATGACACCGCTGCAATTCCGCAGTCTTCATCGGATTGACAGGAGCTAGGGCGTGTATGCAACCCCGCTTAGGGGCTCTTACACCCGGTACGCCTTCGAAAAAGCGCCTTGCATGAACGAACATTCGGCATAATCTGCTCCCTTCTGAGTTTGCATACACGCCCTGGTGCGATGTGCTGGCTCCAAGAAATTTACATGATAAAAGGGAAGTCCAGATCATCAGAGAAAACTGACGTGACAGCGGAACATCCCTATCTTTTGTGGCGTGGTCATTTTTTAATGAGGCCGGAAACAAGCTATGGACGTTATCTAGCTGGATGCTCTGGCCCAAGCATCGTCTCGATCGTAACAAATTGGTAGCCTTGCTCCTGCAGCTCATCAATGATAATAGGCAGCGCTTCGACTGACCCGTCCAGCCGTTGTTCTTTGGAATGGAAGTTATGCTGCAAAATGATGCCTCCTGGCGTTATCTCTCTTCTGACGATCGCCAGAATGTCTTCCGCGGATAAGCCGCTCCAATCCAATGTATCCACCGACCACAGGACGTTTTTCATGCCCATTTGCTGGACGAGCAGTGCATCCGACTTTGCAAGCGCACCGTACGGAGGACGAAACAGATTCGTTAGCACGCCGGTCGTTTTTCGGATTTCCTTCTGGGTCGATACAATTTCCTCGACTAGCTCTGAAGATGTTACATCCGGCAGCTTGGCGTGGTTCCACGAGTGATTGGCGATACAATGGCCTTCCTTGACGATTCGCTTAGTCATGTCGGGCAGCAGTTCTACTTGCTTGCCTAAAACGAAGAAGGTAGCCGGTACTTTTTTCTCTTTGAGAATATCTAAAATGATAGGCGTATACTGCTCATCAGGTCCGTCGTCGAACGTTAGCGCCACCAGCTTGCGCTCAGTGTTTCCTTTAAGAATGGGCGGGGCGGCTGGTTTAATATTCGTTGTAATAGAAGTGCGAGTTTGTTTGGCGTCGTAAGAGAATTTCATTCCGAAAATTTGCGCGACTTCCAGCAACGGTACAAACGTCACCCCATCCAGTTCCTCGGCCGGAGCGGCAAGTGGATGCTTCTTCCACGAGTTGGTACGCTTGTCATAGGCTTCGAAATACGGCTTACCCTCCGGCAATGCGATCAAAAGGTTGCCATAGCTGAACATAGCCGCGCGGTTGCGCTTATCCCAATCAACCTTCAATCCTGTATTCTTAAGAAACAGGAAAGGCACCATCAGATGCTCATTGCGGAGCGTATATGGCGTATTCAGCGGTTTGTCGTCAATATAGATGTCGGCTTTCGAGAAGGACGTATCATCCGCATATGCAATTGTTGAGGGCAGTGTGAGCAGGCATAGTACGATTACAACCAAGCATGCTCGCTGCCAAACGGTTCTCTTCATGTCTTTTCCTCCATTACCTTCTTTTTGTTGTATATACCCTATTGTGTGTCGAAGGAACGAATCTATGCATACTTAGTATGGAGACAATTAAAAACTAAATATTGATAATGATTATCATTATCTTTATAATATAGTGTAAAGATGAAACTGAAAGGGATGAGATTATGAACAGGCTGACAACTCCAGCTCATCGTATAGTGGAAGACGCAAGCAGTGCGCATAGTGAACAAGCTTCCTTTTCGAGTACAACCGAGGCTGTGCAAGAAGTAGCGCGGATTATCCGTGAGAGACGAACGATTCGCAGCTTTGCCAAACGAGCGATATCTGGAAAGGAACTGGCCAATCTGCTTGATTTGGCTGCTCAAAGCGTGTTGCTCGAACATGAACCGGAAGCGCTGCGGTTCATTATTTGTGCTAGTGAGCAAGGCAAACGCAAGGCGGGCGCAGCTATTATGGACGCTTATAGCAGTCAAGGCTTGTATCGCTGGATGCCCGGCAAATTCATTCAAGCAATGGCCGAGCGAGTCGCGAAAATTCCAGCGATTGTCGCTGTCATTCGGCGAGAGCTGGCGGACGATGCATCTAACGATCGGCAGTTGGCTGCTGCAAGCGCGATCGTACACAGCTTTACACTGTTAGCCTGGGAGCGTAAGCTTGGACTCGTATGGAATACAGAGCCTATTGTTGAGCATGCTGCTCTGACCACTGGGATTGGGCTTGCTGCCGATGAGCGACTTATTTGCTTGCTGTACATTGGGGAATTCGATAAAATGCCGAAGAGCAAGCGCCGAACAGCAGCGCAGGAAAAATGGACAGTGCTGGGAAAGCAGCAGGATAAGGAGGGACATGCATGAGCCTGCAGACAACGATGGAGCAAATTAGAGAATACGATCGATTTAGTGCGCGTCCGGTAACAGAAGAGCAGGTGCTGTCATTGCTGGATGAAGCAGTATGGGCGCCAAATCATCATATGCGTGAGCCATGGCGATTTATTTGGATAGCCAAGGATTACCGCGACAAGCTGGGAGAGACGCTAGCCAAGAATGAGCAGTCTCAGCTGCTTGCGCTAATTCAGGAAGCGGCTGCTTGCTTAATAGTCGCAGCCCCTGTACCGTCAGACGAGCGAGAGGCAAAGGATGATTTTGCAGCGGCATGCTGCCTGGTTCAAAACCTGCAAATCCTTGCTGCCGCAAGTGGAATTGGCATGAGCTGGCATTTGCCAATGCGTTTTGAAAACGAAACATTTTGTTCAGCAACTGAGCTGCAGCCGAATGAACGATTCGTTGGTGTGCTCGGCTTTGGTTACTTCGAGGATCATTGGACTTCTAAGTTAGAAAAGCGTTCAGTAAGGATTGATATTTGGTGAGGTTTTTAATAAGGAGGGATTTATTTGAATAGAATTAAAGGCAGCAGTCCAGGCGTTCCAAGCTGGGATGAACGATATCGTGAAAGCGTTTATGTATATGGAGAGGAAGCGAATCTTTTTATACAGGAGGCCTCACAGTTTATAGCTTCCAAGTCCAAAGTAGCAGCCTACGCCGAAGGAGAAGGCCGCAACGCTGTGTTTCTGGCTGGAATAGGGCATGAGGTTGTAGCTTATGACTATTCGCAGGAAGGATTGCGCAAAACGGAGGCACTGGCAGCAAAAAACGGTGTACAGGTGCAGACAAAACAGGTGGATTTAATTGAAGAAGATCTGCCAATTGAGCAGTACGATGCTGCTGTAATGGTATTCGGTCATTTTCCACGCATCAATCAATACCAGGTTTTAAATAAAATCATTCTATCATTAAAGCCGGGCGGTTGCTTTTTAATGGAAGTGTACGAGGAGGAGCAAATCAACTGCAATTCAGGCGGTCCAAAGGATGTAAGTTGGTTGTACAGTGCAACGGAAATGCTGAAATGGAGCAAGCAATATCGCCTTAAGCATTTTTTTACAGGGGAAGTTGAGCGTACAGAAGGCTTGTATCACAGCGGAGGCTGCTATGTCTTACAAGTGGTCGTGGAGAAGTTGGCCTGACCAAGACGATCAATAAAATAGAAAATAAGCTAAACAAAACCAGGACAGCGGGCAATTGCTGTCCTAGTCCGGCTGTCGAATTCAGGGAGTGCGGAGCATTTTGTTTTTAGTAGAATAGTAGATGATGCTCTCAATAATAACGATAACGAGTACAGATATGCCAAACAGCGGCATTAATATGCCCAGTAGCAATACGGTAGCTAATGCTCCTATTGACCAAGGCTTATTTATTCTTCTAGGCATATTGAAATCTCCAGGCTTTATTTTTCGCATCCATGAAAGGAAGCCGATTACGATCGCTGCAAGAAACGCAAGGCAGACCATCAAGTTTAAAATTTTATTAGCGATTCCAAACAAGTGTCCTTCGTGGAGCGGAATTCCCCAAGTAAACCATTTTCCTATAATACCATAATCATCATAGTTTATTCTGGTAATGAATTGGCCGGAGTACTGATCAAAATATGCGGTTGTTTCTTCGTATGGACTAACATCTAGCCCGGTTATGCCCGTATTGCTTCCTTTAGAAACCGTAAAGACTCCTTGTCCATTGGATGGATAGACGATCGAAAACGGTTTAGTTATATTTTCAGCTTGAGCCTGGTTTATAATGGTTTCCAAGCTTTGCTGGCCGGGAATGTTAAAATTTACACGTGCAGCAGAATGATGCTCTGCATGCTCGGCATGACCTGCATGACCTGTATGATTGGAGGCGGGTTGATCCAAGCTTCTTGTAGCCCAAGGAATTTCATTTACATCAGACTGTGGCGGGTTATAGCGCAGCTCGGTTCTCCCCAATTCAGGGTGTTCTTGGCCAAACTTGCTAATATGACTTCCCATAAAGACAGACCAAGGGATTCCGGTTACTACAATGATGATTAAAGGGATAGAAATGACAAGTCCCAGCATAGCATGTATCTTTTGAAACTTTAATTTGCTGATTTTTCGCTTTGCTTTGAAAAGCAGCTTCTTTTTAAATGTCATATATATGCCCGATACGATGAGGAATATTGTCCAGCAAGCCGTAAGCTCGACTAAATATCGGATAAAGGTGCTTCCGGTAAACAGGGAACTATGAAAATTCCTCATAAAATTAGCGTACGTATATTTAGCATTTTGCGCAGCAACGATTTGATTATGGCTGTCCAGAAAAATATAATAAGAATCACCGTCATCATTGCTAATCGTAACTCTGGTGTTATAAGGCTCTTCCATGACGCTAATTTTGCCAATAGAATAGCCTGAATACTTGCTGCTTATTTCGTGAATCGCTTCATCCAAGCTCTGCTCAACATTTACCTCGCTTCGCCCGAAAAGTTCTTTTTTGTAAATGGCTTTTTCCACATCTGTGTAAAATAAATAACCGATACCCGATAAAGTTAATGTTAAAAGTAATGGGGCAATGATGCAAGCTGCATAAAAATGAAGTCTTTGAAAAGGGTTGAACGTATTTTTCATATCATGCTCCTTAATGTACATCTTTTTATTCTGATTTCAGAAGTTTGTCGCAGAACAAAGCTAATGTTAATTTAAGCTGTACAATAATGAAATGACTCGTAAGAGTCAGGTTATAATCGATTTGTGACAACTTTTTGAATCGAGCTATCGCAAATAAAAAATGCAGCCTGCTTCTTGTGAAGCGGCTGCATTTTTATTGGAGTACCATAACGAAGCGCCTTATTTGTCTTCATCATGTGCTACGATTTCTTTAAGTACACGATATAAACGATGCTGTTGACTTTCGCTTTGCTGCAACAGCAAAGTAAGACTCTCCCAGACCCATTTTTTCGAACGGAGAAATTGTTCATTCTCGTCAGAGAATAGTAGAGAGGCATTTATCTCTAAAGCATCTGCAATTTTTTCAATCGTTTGGATTTTAACATTTTGCTCGCCGCGCTCTAAACGACCAATATACGAAGGAGTAGAGCCGATAGCTTCAGCCAAGCGTTCTTGTGTCAAGCCTTTGCTCTGGCGATGCATTTTAATTTTAGCACCGATTAAAGCGGCAAGAGTACGTTCCATAACAACACCTCTTATTTAAGTCTAGACGATTCCAAGAGAGGGCTTGAGGTATCTATAGTGTTAATTTATAATTAAAATAGTCCTTATCAAAATAAATCGATCATTCATAAAACTACTGTTGGTAATTTTAAGAAACTTTCATTTATCATACACTTAGTCAGCGTGATCTATACAATGGAACGATTAACAGGGGAAGCGGAGGGAAGATACTGCAATCCAGGGATAAGTCTCAATTATTTGAACAACACATGCTGCTATTACAGATCGAAGCATTGCGCCAAGAGTTGATTGAACTTGGTCTTGAAAAGGGTTTGCAATCCAGTGATGTTATACAAAAATCTGCTCAACTGGACGAGCTGTTGAATCGATACCAGAAATTGAAGCTGAACCAACTAAAATAATTTCTCGGGAAATAATGCTTTGCTAGATTGAGGGAATAGGCTTATTATTCTTAATAAGAAATAGAATTGGAGGGATGATGGTGCTCGATTCGACTAGCTATCGATTGCGTGCGTATCGGAATGAGGACCGAGAGGCTTGTCTGGCCTTGTTTGACGGCAATGTACCCAAATATTTTGCGATTGAGGAACGGCAAGATTTCGTCTCGTTTCTGGAGAAGCTGCCTGGACCGTACTTTGTTATGGTGAATGAGCAAGAAGAAGTCGTAGCCTGCGGCGGATACGCAACCTCAGAAAAAAATCGCGAGCTTGCGGTTCTATGCTGGGGTATGGTCCGTCGTGACTTGCACCGCCACGGAGTCGGAACTCAGCTTCTTGAAGAGCGGCTGCGTCTAATTGCCGCAGAACCGCATTTGTCCATTGTTATGATTGAAACCTCTCAGCATAGCTGCGGTTTTTTTGAACGGTTTGGCTTTATGGTGAAGCGGGTGGTGCCAAACGGCTTTGCACAAGGGCTTGATCTGGTGGAAATGAAGCTCGAGCTTTTAACTCAGGTCGTTCGCACCTCGTGTCCTGAGCTTGCTTTGAACACAGTAGAGCCGATAAATGCTGGTCAAAACAGTTACATATTGCTCATTAATTCGGAATGGGTTTTTCGTTTTCCAAAATATGAAGCAGGTGTCCGCCAACTGTCGCGCGAGGCCGCCATATTGGATCTGATTGCCGATCGGGTTCCACTGGAGGTTCCGCGACCTGTCTACCGCAATGCTGATGCATCGGCATCGGCTCGTCCGTTTATCGGCTATCGGAAAATTGAAGGGGAACCACTTGATGCGGAGCTGCTGCAGCAGATTGGTGATGAAGTGATCGTTAGACGTTTGGCTGGTCAGCTAGCTGAATTCTTACGCGAGCTGCATCGTGTTAATACTGATGAATTATTACTCGAGGAACGGCAGAATTACAACGCTTATGCGGAATGGGCAGAGCTCTACGAACGGATTCAAACAAAGCTGTATCCGCATTTAAAGCCAGATGCAAGAAAGTGGACGGAGCAGCATTTCCAAGCGTTTCTGGCATCTGAAGCCGGTACAAGGATTGTTCCAACGCTTATTCATGGCGACTTCGGTACGACCAATATTTTATATGACGCGACAAGTCAACAGATTAGCGGCATTCTTGATTTCGGTTCAGCTGGCCTTGGCGATCCTGCTGTAGATTATGCAGCGCTCCGTGCTTCATATGGAGAACATTTTTTTCAGTTTTTAGTCAATGAGAATCCTCAACTGTCTGCACTGATGGACCGTGTCCTGTTTTATCAAGGAACGTTTGCGCTGCAGGAAGCGTTATTTGGCTTGGAGAACGGGGATGAGGAAGCGTTTCGTGCCGGCATTGATGCTGCTAATGCGCGGGTTTGATTTTTATATACTGCACTGTGCTGAAGCCATTCGAACCAAAGAGCAAGTGATGGTTGACGGCCTGGCCATCTCAACCATCACTTGCTGCATCGATCAATATAGTTCATATACAAGCTGGCTATCCAATTCAAGGATATTATTAAATATGGCATAAATATAAAGTCGGCCGGCGTCGGTGTCGCCTGCGTCGTAGCCTAGTCGAATTGTTCCGGTCTCCTCAAATTGTAGCGTGGAAAGGACCAATTCATTTACATCCTCATCAGGGTGCTGCTCGGCTATGCGCTGCACTGCCTGCTCATGGAGCTGATCAAAATGAGTCCAAGCCTTTTCGATTACTGGTGAGATTCGCTCTATGCTGGCCTTATCATGCACATCAACGATAATGGAAAGCGGTTTCCCTTTATAATCAAGAGCAGCTGTATAATAAGACAGCGATCCATCATATTGAAACGTTGTGAATCCTGCAACGGTATGGTCTGGCACAACGATCAGATTATCTGAATGGCTTAATCGCTCCAGCTTGGAATTATGCTGCGTATCCAACTGTGAAATTTTATTTTCAGAGCAATATAGCTCAGTTAAAAGCGGATTATGGCTAAGCTCCAGCTCGGTAATATGGTTGTTAAAGCAGCGCAGGCTGCGTAAATCAGGATTGCCGGCAACATCTAACCGAGTCAAATGATTGTTGTTGCAGCGCAGCTCAATCAAATGCGTGCAATTGCTAATCGTCAAGCTGCTTAAATGATTATGACCGCAATCAAGATAGCTCAGCAGCGTGTTGGCTTCCAAATTCAAATGAAATAGCGCATTGTAGCTGCAGTTGAGCTCCTGCAGTTTCGTGTTTTGGTCAAGCTGCAGCTCCGAAAGTATATTCCAATAGCAAATGAGCTGCACAAGCTGCGTGTTGCGGCTGACATCTAGCGTTCGCAGTCGGTTAAAGCCGCAATCCAATTGCTTCAGCCCGGCATTGGCCGATAGATCCAGGTCAATAATTGTATTCTGATTGCAGTTCAGCTCTTGCAGCAGCGGATTAAAACTGACATCCAAATGGCTAAGCTCATTGTTGCGGCAAGCAAGCTTTTCCAAGCTTGGGTTATGGCTTGTATCCAGTGAAGTCAGCTTGTTGCCGCTGCAATCCAGCGTTTTAAGGCTTGTGTTTTGACTAATATCGAGCTCCGACAAGCTGTTGAATGCGCAATCCAGTTCCTCAAGCGAAACGAAATGCTCAATCCCCTTCAAGCTAGCAAATTTTTGATTCGTAAGCTTTAATGATGTGACTCGCTCTACATCACTCGCCAATATCTGCTCGCGATTTTCGCAAAAATTGTCCAGTACAAATGTCTTGAATCGGGCATCATGGAATTCCTCGGTAATATTCATAGTCCTTCTCCTTGCACAACGAATACGATCGTTAATTAATGATTTCAACTACCTTCAATGACGAGCCTTATGCAGCATAAGTTGCAGATCGCATATGCTGCATAGGTTGCCGCTATTTTTCGTTATGTATCGTTATGCAAGCGTACCCTTCAAAAATAATCCGACAACCTTTTCAGCAAGCTCCAAATGAGAACCTTGTAGACGGAGAGCATCTTCTCGATTACTAATCAGCAGCATGGTGGAGAAGGTATGGGCAAGGAATAGTGGGTCATCCTTGCGAAGCAAGCCTTCATCCATAGCGGCTTGAAAGAAATTAGAAAGAAGAAGATAGACGCGTTGTTCGGCATCTTTAATTTCTTGCAGCTGCTCTTCACTGAGGGAGCTTTCCGCTTCTTTCAATAGCATTTCTACTTTGATGTGAGGACTGGCAATACGAGCTTCAGCTACGCGAAGCAAGCCTGCTTCCATATTGTCAGCTTCATTCAATAAGTGCATCGTATTTTGATGTACATTTTTCAACATTGTAGTGATTGCAACTTTAAAAAGCTCAGATTTGCTTGTGAAGTAATAATAAATGGTCGGTTTTGTTACGTTGCATGCATTTGCAATTTCATGAAGGGACAAAGACTCATAACCTATTTCTAAAAATAATCTTGAAGCTGTTGCAATAATTACTTCTTGTATGGAAAGATCATCCTTGGTCTGCTTCGGTCTACCACGAGATCGTTGAGTTTGCTTGTTAATCGTTATCGCCTCCATGAATATTCTATGACAATTGTACAAATATATCAAAATCAACTTGTAATTTTACTTACCGGTAAATATAATTTATTAGAAATCAGTAAAGCAGCGACCCAAACAACAATGAGAGCAGGCAGGTGAACAGAATTTGAACCGGATTTCTTTTTTGAAACGGTTGAGCTATTTGACGACAGTTTTTATGTTTTTTGCAACATTTGGCGGAGGTGTCGTTACTCGTACGGAGTCAGGACTAGGATGTGGAACAGAATGGCCTTTATGTCACGGGAAATTCGTTCCCGCTCACACGCTTGCTTCAGTCATTGAATACACGCACAGACTGGTAAGTACGACAGCTGGAATTTTGGCAGTAATTGTATTTGTTTTATTTTTAATGTATGGCAAGAATCGAAAGGACCTGCAATTCTTTGCCTTCCTGACGCTTATCTTTGTAAGCATTCAAGGAGCGATGGGAGCGTTGGCGGTTGTGTTTTCGCAGTCTCCTCCTGTAATGGCGCTGCACTTAGGCTTTGCTTTTATATCTCTTGCAGGCTCCTTAATGACAAGCTTGGGAGCGATGCAAGAGGAGAGGCTTGGCGGATTAGCTGTTTTTGAAAAAATGCCTGGAACGACTAAAGCGTTTCGTAATTTTGTGTGGGGAGTAATGATATACTCCTACATTGTGGTGTACACAGGTGCTTTTGTTAGCCATACGGATTCAGCTGGGGCATGTACTGGATTTCCATTATGCAACGGCCAAATTATCCCCGAGCTATCTGGTGGCGTAGAAATAGCCTTTATTCATCGCATTGCTGGATTTTTACTTGCAGCTTTAATTGTCGTGCTCTTTGTATGGATTTACAGAAGCTATAAAGAGAATCGAGAGCTTAAAATACTTGGCTTTATTTCCGTGCTGTTAATTGTGTTCCAGGTGCTTAGCGGAGCTGCTTTTATGATCACGATTGGCCGTCCAGAGGTGTATATGTTTGTCGTGCTTGCACATATGACAAGTATTGCTGTACTATTTGGGCTCCTTACTTATATGAGCTACATTGTATGGAGACTAACGAAGACTGCAAGGAGCAAAGCAAGTTAAGAATAGTATTAGATTCATATGAGGAGGCATTAGCCATGACAGAAGCAGTGAAAAAAAGAAAATGGCCTAAAATCGTTGCATGGACAGGTATAATCTTGGTGTTATTGGTCGTGGCGATGTTGGTATATTTGAAATCAGCTACGTATGCTCCATCTGCTGAAGCAGAGGCTGCATTTCAAAGTGACAATAAAGTAACCATTACTGAAGTAAAGGATGGTTTCAAATTTGAGCCTGAAGGTGTGGAGATTATCCAGCCTAACATTATTTTTTACCCTGGTGGACTGGTAGAACCAGAAAGCTATTCGACGTTCGCAAGAGCGTTAGCCGAGCTAGGACATCGCGTATATATTGCCAAAATGCCGTTTAATCTGGCAATGTTCGGTCAAAATAAAGCACAATCCTTTATAAATGAGTACCCTGATGAAGCATTCGTAATTGGAGGACATTCCTTGGGTGGAGCATTCGCTGCCCGATTTGCATCGGAAAACGCTGATGTATTGAAAGGCGTATTTTTTCTCGCCTCTTACGCTGATGAAGGTGGTTCTTTGAAGGATTCAGGGCTATCTATTCTCCAAATTACCGGTACAGATGACGGGGTGCTGAATCAAGAGGTTTGGGAGGAGAGCAAAGCTAACTTGCCCGCAGAAACTGTCTTTGTTCGTATAGATGGAGGGAATCATGGACAGTTTGGGTCCTATGGGATGCAGAAGGGGGATAATGAACCTGAAATTGAAGAGCGGCAGCAGCTGGAATCAGTTGTAGCTGCTATGCAAAATTGGATCAGCGAGCTGGGAGTCGGCAACAACTAAATCGATCATCCTTCGGTAAATCCTTTACTCCTGTGTAAATGGGCTGCTGTTGAACATTGAATTGTAAAAGGCTATCATAAATATATCAACTATTCATTAAGCTGATTTAAAAGGAGAGCCTTTTCTATGAATATTGCATTTTACCTGCTTCCTAAAGAAAAAACAGCTTATCTTACACCGCAAGCTACGATGCGGCAAGCATTGGAGAAAATGGAATTTCACCGCTTTACGGCAATACCAATCGTGAATCAGCAGGGTAAATATGAAGGCACACTTACCGAAGGCGACTTATTGTGGAAGCTGAAAAACACACCGGGCCTAAGCTTCGAAAATACGCATAAAATTTCGCTAACCGATGTGCCGCAGCGCATGAAGGTAGAGCCGATTCGGATTGAAGCGCAAATTGAAGATTTGATCGATTTATCGATGCAGCAAAATTTTGTGCCGATCGTGGATGACAAGGATCATTTTATCGGAATTATTAGAAGAAGCGATATTATAAGCTATTGTAAAAATAAGTTATTCAGCCTGCGTTAGTTGCTTAACCGACCGTAAGATAGCCAAGGACTAAATTGCAAAAATCCCGCCAACTCTTTCTAAGGTAGTTGGCGGGATTTTTGCTGCCAAGCGGATTAATGTGTTTGAGTACGTTGATTCGTAATTGACATGTAGAAGGTTTGTTGTTAATCTATTAAAGTGTAATTATTACAATTAAAAAAGGAGGAACAATGATTCAAACTGTACAAAAGTGGTATGAAGAAAGCTTTGGCGAAGATTATTTGCTCATCTACCGTCATCGGAACAGAGAGCATGCCGAAGGTGAAGTGCAAAATATGCTGCAATGGCTGAAGCTGCCGCAACAAAGTCATATTCTTGATCTGTGCTGCGGTACAGGAAGGCACGCTCTGACGTTTGCCGATGCAAACTATCGCGTAACGGGAGTTGATCTGTCCTCTGTACTGCTTCAAGTAGCAAGAATGTCCGATCCAAACCAACGGATTACGTGGATCGAAGGCGACATGCGAGCGCTGCCTGATGATGCGAGGTTTACAGAAGGCTTTGACGCTGTTGTTAATTTATTCACATCGTTTGGCTATTTTGAGGAAGACAGCGAGCAGATGAAGGTACTGAGACAAATCCGTAGAGCCTTAAAGCCACACGGACGATTCGTCATTGATCTGATGAATGCAAGTTATGTAGCAGAGCACCTTGTTCCTTTTTCGCAGAGGGTTGAGCAAGGAGTCGTAATTTCGGAGATGCGTCAAATCGAAGAAGGCTTTGTCGTGAAAAAAATTGTCATTCAGGAGTTGAATAGACCGCCGCGGCGCTATACCGAGCGAGTCAAGCTTTATACAGCCGAAGCGTTGGCAGCTATGTTGAACGAAGCGGGGCTTGTATTGGATTCAGTATATGGAAGCTATGATGGGCAAGTTTATGATCCTCGATTATCAAGTCGAATGATTATGACGGGACATAAGAAATAGGGAATAACAACATATGAAGCACACGCTCTTTAACTATACCAAAACATGAATCGAAACTGTAATTATTACATATAAAGAAAGGGAGCAGCTATGTTTTTCAAAAAAGGTACGAAGCTGGTATTCTTCGCATGCATCGTTATTATTGGGGTTATGCTTGCAGGCTGTTCGAGCGGCAAGGATAACAGTCCGCATATCACAACAGAAGCAAGCCAGCAGTTAAATCAGCAATCTGGCCTTAATCAAGCGTCAAATGAGCAGTCCAATCTGGACGAGCAAGCTGAAAAATCTGAGTGGACGTTTACTGATACTAGCGGCAAGCAAATAACATTAGATGTCCCGATTGAAAGAGCAGTAGTCATTAATCGCAATACGGCAGAGGCAATCTCTCTGTTGGGAGCAGGCGAGCGAATTATTGCTACTGGCGACAATACGATTAAAAATAACGCCTATCTCGGTCTTGAAGGCTTGCCTGATGTCGGAGAGACTGGACAGGTCAATCTCGAAGTTATCCTTAGTTTAAAGCCACAGGTCGTATTTGCTTATACAAATCGTCCCGATGAGAAGCTGGAGGAAAAGTTGGAGCCAGCCGGCATTAAGGTAATTAGGATGAACAATTATTTGCCAGATCAAGTCGATGAGGAGTGGACATTGCTCGGCAAATTGTTCGGTCAAGAGGAGCGGGCGGTGCAGTTTCTGGAGTGGAAGCATGGGATCGAGCAAATCTCGACAGAACGTATTCAATCGATTGATGAAAACGAAAAAAAGAGCGTGCTGGCCTTGTCAGCCGGCTTTCTTAACTCTAATGGAGGCTATCGTATTTTCCCGAGCCAATCATTAGATGGTACGCCTGGCGTTGGCGAAGGCTATGCCACTATATTGGCTGGCGGTAAGGATGCGGCTGATTTGCAGTGGAATCCTGCTGAAGCCTCTACGACCATTATGGTCGACGAGGAGTATGTGCTGCAACGAAACCCTGACGTTATTACGCTGCATGGCACTTGGCTTGGCGGGTACGAGGCAACAGATACCGGGCCAATTAATGAGGCATTCGCCAATATTTTGTCCATTTCTTCCTTAAGCAAGCTGGAAGCAGGGGAAAATCGGGATGTTTACTTCTTCCATACGAATTTTATTGGATCAGATAAACGATATATCGGTGTTTTACAGCTCGCCAAATGGTTGTATCCAGAACGTTTTGTCGATGTTGATCCTGACGTTTATGCCAGAGAATATTTTGAAGAATGGCTTGGCGTTCCTTATCAAGGAATTTGGTACCATTCGTTTAAGGAGAACCAGTAATGGGAAGCTCAGTTCGCTTCAAGGATACAGCCTCGCAGGAGTTAAGCTCTACTGCTGAGCCTATGTCGCACCTATATCGCAGCAGCTCGATTCGCAAGCTTTCATTGCTTGTACTGCTCCTTGTTCTGCTGCTCCTTGTAACGGGCGCAGCGATTATGAAAGGCTCGGCTAATGTGCCAGCAGGCGAGCTTTTTGCGATGATAACGGGAGGCGCAACCGATGAAATGAATGTGTACATTGTCCGTGAAGTCAGGCTTCCACGAATTGTGATGGCTGTGGTGAGCGGGATTGCGCTCGCCTCGGCTGGCGCGATTATGCAGGCGCTGCTGCGCAATCCGCTTGCCGACCCATTTACACTCGGCGTTTCCAGCGGGGCATCCTTTGGTGCGGCACTCGCTATTGTAGCGGGTGCTAGCGCCTTCGGAATCAACCTTGCTCATTCCAATCAATGGCTGATCGCCTTTAATGCCTTTGTTTTCGGTTGTTTGGCAGTCGGGATTGTCTATGGTGTCTCACGCATGAAAAGCAGCTCAACGACGGTGCTGCTGCTTGCGGGAGTAGCAATCGGTCAATTATTCTCCGCTGGCGTATCGGCGCTTAAGTATTTTTCCAATAATGAGGCGCTGAAGGATTTGACGATCTGGCTAATGGGCGGCTTTTGGGGAGCGAAGTGGGAGGTGCTGTATTTCTTATTGCCGTTGTTGGCTGTCTCGCTGGTGGTGCTTATGAGGTACGCATGGAATCTGAATGCGCTCGTATCCGGTGAGGAGGTAGCACAGACGCTAGGCGTCAAAGTGAAGCGGATGCGCTTGATTTGCCTGTTGGTCGTAACGCTGATCGCCTCAACGACCATTGCTTTTACAGGAATTATCGGGTTTATCGGGCTGGTTGCTCCTCATATTAGCCGGATGCTGATCGGCACCGATTATCGCTATTTGCTGCCTTGCTCCTGGCTGATCGGAGCCTTGCTCTTGCTGCTGTCAGATACAGCTGCGCGACTGGTCCTGTCCCCGATTGAAATTCCGGTCGGGATCGTCACTTCTTTTTTCGGCGCACCGTTTTTTGTCTATTTACTTATCAAAAAGAGCAAGGAATATTGGACGTAAGGGGGAAGCGAATTGTTCTTGAACATTAAAGGGTTAACCTTCGGCTACCGTTCCAACCTTATTTTGCGCGATATTCATATGAGCCTGAACCAAGGAGAAGTGGCCAGTATTGTTGGCCCTAACGGAGCTGGGAAGACCACCCTGCTTAAAAGCATGGCTTCCATTCTTCCGCTTCAGAAAGGGAGCGTAAGCATTGCAGGCAAAGATGTACGTTCTATCAAATCAGCTGATTTGGCGAAAATGCAAGCCTATGTGCCGCAGCAAGCTCCCTTGGGATTTCCGCTTACGGTAATGGAGACGGTGATGCTTGGGCGTAAGCCATATATTCGTTGGGGAGTAAGAACGCACGACCTGGCTATTGTGGAGTCGCTGCTTTCCGAGCTGCATTTAAATCAGTATGCTGAGCGTTATATGGATGAGCTAAGCGGTGGTGAACGACAGAAGGTGCTGATTGCGCGGGCGCTGGCTCAGCAGCCGCATATGTTGCTGCTTGACGAGCCAACTTCAGCGCTGGACATTCGCCATCAGCTTGAGGTATTGGAAATTGTGCGCAATCTGGCGAAGCGTTCTGGCATACTGGTCGTGCTGATTTTACATGATCTTGAGCTGGCTGCCCGTTATTCAGATGTTGTTTATATGCTTAAGGATGGAGCTGTGTTTGCCAGCGGCAAGCCGCAAGAAGTGTTTACAGCAGCTAACATGGAGAAGGTTTATGGGGTAAGGATGGAAATTGAGGCGGCGACTTATGGTTTGAAAATGACGGCGGTTGAGTCGCTGTACAGGTAGCTGCTTATATGCAGTTAGATGCGGAAGAAGGAGAAGAATAACGATGTATCATGGCGTACGATTTGATATGAATTTTAAACAGCTATGGAACGAAGGTATGAAGGACTGGAGTGGAAATTTGCCGGAACGAATGATTGATGACGATAAAGAGGAAGCGTTCTGGCAAACCTATATCCCGCAAAAATCGAATGCACTGGATGACTATGCCTCCAGCATTCGAGCTGAGCTTCTCCGCTTTCTGGAGCCTGGGGATCATGTGCTGGAGATTGGGCCTGGATGGGGCAATTATACATTCGCTGCAGCAGAAAAAGCATCCATGCTGACCTGCGTTGACAGCTCCAGCAGCGTGCTCGATTATTTGCAAGAGGAAACCAGAAGAAGAGGTCTTCATCATACGCAGTTTATTCGCGCCAAATGGGAGGAATACAAGCCACAGGATCAGTATGATGTCGTTTTCGGGATCAATTGCTACTATCGCATGCAGGATATTGACCGGGCGCTTCTTAATATGAACAATGCGGCAAAACGGCTGGCTATCGTCGGATTAACGAGTGGACCGGAAAAGCCTCATCTGTTGGAGATTCATCGAAAGCTCGGCTATAAGGTCAAATTTCAGCGGCGGGATTACATTTATTTGACCAATATGCTGTATGAGCTTGGCATAGATGTCAACTGCAAGATTATGGAGCTGGAGCGGGTCTATCGGTATGATAGCGAGGAGCAGCTGATCAAAAGTAATTTAGCCGCTGTTTTGGATGCAGGCTATGATCGAAAAGCTGCAGAAGCCATTCTTCATCAATTTGTGAAGGAAAAGGATGGAAGTTATTTCTACCCCCACCGCTTCAAGGCGGCACTGCTGTATTGGCAGCCAGAACGAATTGAAGGTTTATTGAGAAACACGCTATCACGCAAGGCTTGAACAGGAGGGTGACGATATGGGGACACCAAAACAGTTCAATCAAATGCTTGAAAAGCTGACACAAAACGGGCTGCGAGTTACCGAGCAACGTCGAACGCTTGTGCGAATTTTTAGCGATTATGAGGGGTACTTATCGCCGAGAGATGTTTATAACAAGATGGCCAAGCACTATCCCGGCGTTAGCTTTGATACCGTATATCGAAATTTACGTCTTTTAAGCGACATGGGGCTGTTGGAGCAGCTGTATTTTATGGACGGGCGATCAAAATTTAAAGGCTGCTGTTTGCCGAATGATCATCATCACCATCATCACCTGATCTGTCTGCACTGCGAGAAAACGGTCCCTGTTGATTTTTGTCCGATGGAGTACGATCTCGATTTGCCGCAAAACTTCCAAATCGTGAATCACCGCTTTGAAATATATGGGCTTTGTGAGCAATGCCAGCATCAAGCTCCAATAACAAAGACCTCGTAGCTAGCTATTTGCTTAGCTGCGAGGTCTCCCCCTGCTTTAAAATCGGGTTAGCTTGCTACACATTCGGCAAACCGCTTGCGAAACCATTCTTCATCCAGATTGCGGCCGATCACAACAAATTCACTGCTCGGCACTTCATTCGACTTCCAATCGCGATCCGGATAGGAGCTAAACAGCATATGAATGCCTTGGAATACGACGCGTTTTTTGACTCCTTTAATATTGAGCACACCTTTATAGCGGAACGTGTCGACACCATGATCGATTAGCCATTCATTCAGAAATTGCTCGACTTTATTCAGATCAAGCGGGCGAAGCTCGCGGAAGAAGACGGAGGTTACATCGTCATCATGGTCATGGTCTTCTTCCTCAAGAAAACCAGGGTCAATTTCCAGCTTTTTGTCCAAATCAAATGCGCCGATTCCTAGAATCTGCTTAATATCAATTTGCGACTGCTGGGTGCGATAGAGCTTGGCAGCAGAATTCATCGTATGTAGTCGCTTTTCCAGCTTTTGCAGCTCGGCTTCAGATACAAGATCTGTTTTATTCAGTAGAAGAATATCCGCAAAAGCAACTTGTTCTTGCGCTTCATGACCTTCGTCCAGATGCTGATCTGCATGCTTGGCATCTACGACCGTCACAATGGCGTCAAGCTGGAAGTTTTCTGCGATCTCTGGATCAACAAAAAACGTCTGAGCTACTGGAGCTGGATCAGCAAGTCCTGTTGTTTCAATTAGCACACGATCAAAATCGGCCTTGCGCTTGCCTTTGCCAAGCTTCGCTTCCATAAGCTGAGCGAGAATGCGAATAAGATCACCTCTTACTGTGCAGCAAATACATCCATTGTTCATTTCAAAAATTTCTTCATCTGCACCGACAACCAATTGATTATCGATCCCAACTTCACCGAACTCGTTAACAATGACGGCAATTTTTTCACCATGATTGGCAGTCAGAACATGATTCAACAGCGTTGTTTTGCCCGCGCCAAGAAATCCTGTCAGTACTGTAACAGGGATGCGCGAATCAGCTTGTAAATTTGTCATAACATTCGCTCCTTTAGCTTGTTAAATTAAATGTAATTTTTACAGTTAAGTAAAGTATAAGACTATGAAAATCATTTGTCAAACGTTATAGTAATCGCTATAATTGTAATTATTACATTTAAGACATAGGTTATGTAGTGCCTAAATGCTCGAAAGGAGAACTGCTATGACAACATGGAACTTGCAAGAGACTTTCTGCCATCTGCTCATTTGTAATGGTGGTAGTTGTATGAGAAGGAATGCCGATGAGGTGACTAATGCAATTCGAGATGAGATTGCTCTAATCGGAGCAGATAAACAAATTCATACAACGAGAACAATGTGCAATGGTCGGTGTGCGGATGCCTGTGTTGTAATCGCCTACCCAGAAGGAGTTTGGTATAAGGATATTACTCCTGAGCAAGGAAGAGAGCTTGTACGAAAACACTACTCTGGTGAACGACTGGATGATGATAAGACCGTCTATTCATTTGACCGTCGATTTATCGCCACTGGCCTTTCGATAACCGGAGTGGAAAAAGCTCCAAAGTAGATAGCAGATTATAAAACGAATTGAGGGGAATACATTGAATAAACAGACTACTCCGTTAGTCATTCTATCCGGTTTTCTTGGAAGCGGGAAAACGACGCTGCTTATGAGAATGTTAGATGATTATACGAATAAAGGATTGCGGCCCGCAGTGATTATGAATGAGGTCGGAGATATCAATTTTGACGGTCAGCTGCTGGATGGAGCGATTTCAATTCGTGAACTGCTAAGTGGCTGCATATGCTGCACGATTCGGGGAGATTTGGGTATGGAGATCAGAAACTTGATGATAGAGCAATCACCTGATCTGATTCTTATTGAAGCAACAGGCGTCGCCAATCCTGTAGAAATTTTTGAAGCGGTAACTGAAGCAGCTATGCTGGTGCCTATTGAAATTCATTCGATGATATCTGTAGTGGATGTAGCGCATTTTCTCGATTGGCATCGTAAAGGAACAGGGAAGACGTATCGTCTGATGGAGGAACAAATTCGTTGCGCCTCTATGATTTTATTGAATAAGGCCGACCGTATAAGCGATAAGGAGCTGAGTGAGGCGAACAGTCTAGCAGCCGCATTGAATCCGAATGCATTGATATATTCGACGGTTTATTGTGAGATAAGCAATGAGCTGCTTAAGCTGGTGCTGCAAGAAAGTATGGATGTATCCTTTGAAAAGAAGCATCATGACGAGCATACCCACCATCATGCTCATGGCCACGGGTGCACTCACGATGAGCATGAGCATGAATGCAGTCACGACGGGCATGGTCATGACCATAATCATGATCATAATTGCAATCACGATCATGCACACGATGAACCACATAAACATTATCATTCCTATGATCACGTTATGGTTCATACACATTACTTCAATCAGCCAATCGATCGAGCACGCTTAGAGCAAATGATCGATGAACTGCCAGAAAACGTTTATCGTGCAAAAGGGATTTTTACTGAAGCAGGTACAGGAGGGAGAATGATGTTTCAATATGCCTTCCGTGAGCTGGATATTTTGCGAATAACGCCGCAAGGTGAAGTGCTTGATGTTGCCGTATTTATAGGTGAACAATTTCCGAAGCAGGAGCTTGAGAAAAAGCTGCAGCTGTGTCAATAACCATGAAGAACCCGCTTAGTCAGCCTCCTGCTATATCAGATTGAAAGCCTTCATATGACAAGAACCCTACTTTCCTGCTAAAATGTTAAGATAGCGTTTATCATAGTCGTGCGAGTAGCTAATGTTAACTTCAGGAAAAGGAAGGTTAAACATATGAAAGAAAGCGAGAGCAAGGTAAAGGATATGCTGGATAAAATGTCCAGGAACGGCTGGAGGGTGACGGAGCAGCGCAAAACACTTGCGAAAATTTTCGCTGAGCATGACGGCTATTTGTCCCCTAAAGATGTGTACGATCAAATGGTCATCAAGTATCCAAGCGTCAGCTTGGCTACCGTTTATAACAATCTCCGCATGTTAAGCGAAATGGGTGTGCTGGAGCATTTTTATTTTATGGAAGGCGGGTTGAAGTTTAGAGAAAATTGTGTTTCCCATCATCATCATCATTTAATTTGCGTCAATTGCGAAAAAACGCTTCCATTTGTATATTGTCCAATGGATCAAGGACCTGAATTTCCTGGCAACTACAAGATTTTGAATCATCGCTTTGAGGTTTACGGGATTTGTGAGGACTGTCAGCAAATATAAACTGCTTTTATCGAAAAGTTAACATATACAGCTCATTCGTGCCAAGCTGCGCGAATGAGCTGTTTTAATCATTCAAGTAATTGCAAAAGGAGATGCAACGGATGAAAACGAGAGAGGAAGCTATTCATTATTGCGCAAGTCTGGAAAATACATATGAGGATTATCCGTTTCGCGACAAAAACTGGACGGTGATGAGACATAAAAGCAATAAAAAAGTGTTTGCCTGGATTTTTGAAAAAGATGGTCATATTTGGATTAATGTGAAATGTCAGCCCGGCTGGCTGGATTTCTATCGCAATACGTATCCATCAGTCGTTCCTGCCTTCCATCTTAATAAGGATCATTGGAACTCGATTATTCTCGACGGCACCGTTCCGGAGGATGTCATACACGATATGATCAGACAAAGCCACCAGTTAACTCGCAATGGCTAATAGAGGGGCAGCTAAAGCTGAGGCCTATATGCATAAGACTTTTTTACCAAATAGGTATTGGCACGTTGACAAAAGGGAATACATATACTATATTACAATTAACAAAATGATAATTGTTAATAAATGAAGGAGGCATACAGTGAGCAACAAGGAAGCATTGCAGCAATACGATGTAAAAAAATACCGAACACCTGACGGCTATACTTCCGATATCGCTGTATTTACCATACTGCCTGTTAAATCGGAGGAGTTCAAGCCGCCGATGCTCGATCTTAAAATTATGCTCATTCAGCGCAGCATGTACGATAGTGAAGGTAGACCTAATATTGAGGCTGGCAAGTGGGCGCTGCCAGGCGGATTTGTCAATCCTGATGAGACCGCGTTCGAAAGCGCAATGCGCGAGTTGAAGGAAGAAACGGGCGTAGAAAATATTCATCTGGAGCATTTCGCCGTATACGATAAGCCCGGGCGTGATCCGCGGGGCTGGATTATTAGCAACGCGCATTATGCGATCGTGCCAGAGCATAAGCTATCCAGCCGAGAGGCAAATGATGATGCTGCGGATGTGCAGCTGTTTTCGGTCAAGGAGGTAATGGAGCTGGAGCTTGCCTTTGACCATGCACAAATCGTTGCCGATGCGATTCACATCATTCGCCAGAAGCTGCTTGAAACGACAGCAGCCAAGGAGTTTTTGCCTGAGGAGTTTACGTACTCGGAGCTGCAGGCTGTTCTGCTTACCGTAACTGATGATTCAGCGATAACGTTGGAGCCGGCGTTTGCCAGAAAGATCAAATCATTGCCGTTCATCGAAGAGGTGAAGGGGAAGAAAACGACAAGAACGTCGAAAAGACCGACACAGCTATATCGGTTCGTCGATGTAGGCTTAAAGAGATCCATTTATCATGCCAAAATATAATGGCTGACATAAGGAGGAGAACGAAGATGGAAAAGAAAAAAGCGTTAATTCATATCGATTACACATATGATTTTGTAGCTGCAGACGGGGCCTTGACCTGCGGGGCGCCTGGCCAAGCGCTTGAAGGGCGAATGGTTGAGCTTACTAAAGCATTTATTGACAATGGTGATTACGTCGTGTTCGCAATCGACATTCACCAGGAAAATGATCCGTTTCATCCTGAAACGAGGCTGTTTCCGCCGCACAACATTGAGGGCACAGCAGGACGCAAGCTGTATGGAGCATTGGAGGAGCTGTATCAGGCTAACAAGCAAGCAGCTAATGTGTACTGGATGGATAAGACGAGATATAGCGCATTTGCCGGAACGGATCTGGAGCTTCGACTGCGCGCAAGAGGGATAAGCGAGCTTCATCTGGTTGGCGTATGCACCGATATTTGCGTGCTTCATACAGCGGTAGATGCTTATAATAAAGGGTTCGACATCATTGTGCATGAGGATGCGGTGGCAAGCTTTGATCCTGAGGGCCATATATGGGCGCTAAGACATTTCAAAGGCTCGCTCGGCGCTCAGGTTGTCAAGAAAGGGGCAGACTAATATGGACTACAACGAACAATTCGCAGCATTCAACCATACTGATGACAGCCTGGCGCTGCATACCGACAAATATCAGATCAATATGGCTCAGGCCTACTGGCAGGACGGCATGCATACCCGCAAAGCTGTATTTGAAGTCTATTTCCGCAAGCTGCCTTTCCAAAATGGCTTTGCGATCTTTGCCGGATTGGAGCGGGTCATTCGCTATTTGCACGGCTTTCGCTTTAGCGAGAGCGATCTCGCGTATTTGCGTGAAGAAGGCTACAGCGATGAGTATTTGGCCTATCTTCAGACGATTCGCTTTACAGGGACCGTCCGCTCCATGAAGGAAGGCGAGCTGGTTTTTGCCAATGAACCGATCATGCGTATCGAAGCGCCGCTTGCCGAGGCGCAGCTTATTGAGACGGCCATCCTCAATATCGTCAACTACCAGACGCTGATTGCGACCAAGGCAGCTCGCGTCAAGCATGTGGCGCCTAACGATGCCTGCATGGAGTTCGGAACTCGCCGCGCTCAGGAAATGGATGCTGCGATATGGGGAACAAGAGCCGCGTATATCGCAGGCTTTGACGCAACTTCGAACGTAAGAGCGGGCAAGCTGTTCGGCATTCCGGTATCAGGCACGCATGCCCATGCAATGGTGCAAGCTTATCGCGACGAGTACAAGGCGTTCAAAACGTATGCCGAAACGCATAGAGATTGTGTATTTCTCGTCGACACGTATGATACGCTCAGATCAGGCGTGCCAACAGCGATCAAGGTTGCCAAGGAGTTTGGCGATCGCATAAGCTTCAAGGGCATTCGCCTTGACAGCGGCGACCTTGCTTATTTGTCCAAGGAAGCTCGCAAAATGCTGGACGAAGCAGGCTTTCCCGACGCTAAAATTTACGCTTCCAACGATCTCGACGAGCAGACGATCATGAACCTGAAGGCGCAAGGAGCGCGCATCGATGTATGGGGCATCGGAACGAAGCTGATTACCGCTTACGATCAGCCGGCGCTGGGAGCCGTCTACAAGCTGATTGCAATTGAAGACGAAGCGGGCAAAATGGTCGATACGATCAAAATCAGCTCCAATCCCGAGAAAATTTCTACTCCAGGACGCAAGCGAGTATACCGCATCGTGAATAAGACGAACGGCAAATCCGAGGGCGACTACATCGCACTGGAGCATGAGGAGCCGCAAAACGAGCAGCGCCTGCACATGTTCCATCCCGTACACACGTACATTGCCAAATTCGTCACAGGATTCGAGGCGCGCGAGCTGCACCATACAATCTTTGAGCAAGGCAAGCTCGTGTATCAGCTTCCTGCGCTGCAGGACATTCGCGAGTTCGTTCAGGAAAATTTGGATATCCTGTGGGAAGAGTACAAACGCACGCTAAACCCAGCCGAGTACCCGGTAAATCTTAGTCAGGAGTGTTGGGAGAATAAAATGAAATTAATAGAAGAAGTACGCAGAAAGGTTAAGGAGGTTTAAAAAGTTCGACTTTGATGACGATGTAACTTCGTTGTAGGTTAGTCGACGGCGAATCTTGAACGCAAGCGAAAATTCCGGTGCTCACGTAGCAAGTGCCTACGCTGCGCTCCTCATTTTCTACTAGCGTCCAAGCTTCTTGGTCCTGAAAGCCGAATTTTTAAACTTCTATTGAAAAGGAGGTTTAAAAATCCGACTTTGATGACGATGCTATTGCGTTGTAGTGGATTCGACGTCGAATATGTCACGCTACCGAAGGCTTCGGTGCTCACGTAGCTTTTTGCCTACGCTGCGCTCCTCGCCTTCTAGTATCGTGCCATCTTCTTGGTCCTGAAAGCCGAATTTTTAAACTTCTATTGGAAGGGAGGTTTAAAAATCCGACTTTGATGACGATGATTTGCTTTGTAGCGTAGTCGGCGGCGAATCTTGAACGCTAGCGAAAGGCATATGCTTCCGATGCATGTTTCCTGCGGAAACATTGAAGGTGCTCACGTAGCTTTTGCCTACGCTGCGCTCCTCATTTTCTACTAGCGTCCAAGCTTCTTGGTCCCGCATTCAAAAAAAGCTACAGCGAAGGAGCAAAGCATACCGAAAAACGGAGTGTGTCGCCTTTAACATCGTAATGCGACCATAAAAAATTTCATAAGAGCATTACGATTTAAAAAGCGACTTGAGGATGCTTTGCTCCGGAGCGTTGAAGGAGGCCAATATATGGCGAAAATTGGAATATACGGATCTTCCTTTGATCCTGTAACGAATGTCCATCTATGGACAGCAAGCACGGTGGCTCATCGCTGCAAGCTGGATCGAGTTATTTTCCTGCCCTGCTCCAGTAAGAGACAGGATAAGCAGCTGCATGTATCTGACGAGCATCGTATGAATATGGTCCGTCTGGCAATTGCTGACAACGATAAATTTGAAGTCGATGATTACGAAATGAACCAGCTTGGCTGGGAAATCGCAACCTATCTTACGCTCAGACATTTCCGCGAAAAATATCCTGACGATGAAATTTACTTCATTATGGGTGCTGATCTGCTCGTCGATATTGGCGAAGGAAAGTGGAAGCGGGCTGAGGATTTGATTCACGAGAATAAATTTATCGTCATGGCAAGAGACGGGATCAATATGCTATCTGCCATTAGCAAATCGCCAATTCTGCGCAATGCGGATGACGGACAGACGTTTCATCTAATAGACAAGGGATTGGCAATGGAGATCAGCTCAAGCTATATTAGAGATGAGCTGAAAATGGGCGGCGAGCCTCGTTATCTAGTGCCCGACAAGGTTTACGAATATATAAAAAGCAATAACCTGTACAAATAGCCGAAGGGAGACAGAAAGATGAGTAAACAAACTGAAATTATGAACGCACTGCATGTCAAGCCTGCGATCAACGCAGCAGAGGAAATTCGTACACGGGTAAACTTCCTTAAGGAATATTGCCGCAAAACAGGAGCGAAAGGCTTCGTGCTCGGCATTAGTGGTGGTCAGGACTCGTCGCTTGCCGGAAGATTGACTCAACTAGCGGTTGAAGAGCTGCGCGCAGAAGGCTACGAGGCTGTTTTTTATGCCGTTCGTCTACCGTATGGCGTCCAGCAGGATGAGGACGATGCGCAGCTTGCTCTGCAATTTATTAAACCAGACCAATCACTCACCTTTAACATTGGCGCATCTGTAGATGCATTTGCCATTACGTATCAGGAAAGCGATGATCGGGCATTATCCGATTATCATAAAGGAAATGTGAAGGCGAGAATGCGGATGATCGCACAATATGCAATTGCTGGCGAGCATCAAAGCCTTGTAGTTGGAACCGACCATGCAGCCGAAGCGATTACCGGCTTCTTTACGAAGTATGGCGATGGTGGAGCGGATATTTTGCCGCTAACAGGTCTTACGAAGGGCCAAGGCCGCGAGCTGCTCAAGGAGCTGAATGCACCTGAACGATTGTACCTTAAAACGCCAACGGCGGACCTGCTAGATAACAAGCCGCAGCAGGCTGACGAAGCTGAGCTTGGCATGGAATATAACCAGTTGGATGACTACTTGGTCGGCAACGAAGTAGAAGCTGCTGCGAAATCTGCAATTGAGAAGCGCTATGCAATGACCCAGCACAAGCGGGAGCTGCCTGTTACGCCGTTCGATCAATGGTGGAAGTAATTTCACTCCAATCCTGAGATAAAAAATCACCCTGAGAACGCTGCTGTTGAGATTATCAACATAAGCACTCCAGGGTGATTGCTTTTTATGCAAGTAATATGATTAGAGGAGCAAATAGTTAAGCTGCGGCTTGCTTAACTATTTGCTGCATAAGAAATTAATTGCAACAAATGAAACGATACTGTCTATTACAGTCGACTTGCGAGTCCTACTCCTTGATTTTTGCACAGTGTAAGAGCAGAGCACATATCCGTAATAGGATCGGTCATCGTGATCGGCGTTCCTGCAGAGGTTGTACTCTCCGAAAGCACGATTGGATAGATAACATTGTCATAGGAGGCATAAGCCATTGTGCTGTCCGGAGTAATCGCAAGATAGGCGTAGGTTGTCGTTCCTGCATTAATCGGTACATTGAACTGCCACTGGTCAGTGCTGGTAGGAATCATTTGCACCCCTGCTGCATGCTGCACGACAACCCAGTTTTTGTCTGGCGAGATCTGCAGATTGTACTGATAAGGCCAGCTCGGGATTGTGGTATAGTTAGAAATTACACCGTCCTTAGCAGACAATTTAACGACCTGAGAATACGTTGTATCGTATCGGTAAATGCCGTAAATATAGTTGTCGTGCCAGTTTACGATGCTGGATAACGAGTCATTCAAATAATATGTCTGACCACCAGAAACGTTTTTATACTGCGCCATGTCCCAGTTATTTTTGACACCGATAAACAGAGTTTGACTATCTTGAGAGAAAGCCATCGCTGATGGATCCAGACTGTAAGGACCTGCCAAGAAGTTATTGTCAATCGGTTGCTTCTGAACGAGATCGACTAATTGAACGTTTCCATAGCGGCCAATTGAGGCGAAATATCTGCTATTTGGAGAGACAGCCATTACGAGTCCACCATCATTGCCAAGTGTGACAGGCGAAGGTACTGGACTCATTAACAAATCAAAGATAACGGCATTGAATGGCAGAGCACCTTGACTAAAGACTACAAATCGATTGTTTGGCGAAACGATAACGCCCCACCCAGTTATTCCGACGTTAAAATGGTTGACAACCTGATGCAGTTGTGTGCTGACGATCGGACCTAACGCATTTAAGTCGAAAGCAGTGCCACTGTCTCCATACACATAATGGTAATCAGCCGAAACGGCGATTGTATTACTGTATACGCCCAAAGATATCGGTGAAAATGAAGCGAGTGCTGACGGGTTGGCAACGTAGTCAATGACATTTAAATCCTGACTGGTTCCGCCACCAGGATGGCTGAGAAAGTAAACATAGTTGCTAGTAGCCGCTTTGTTTTGAGCTAAAGGATCTACTTGTTGCATGAAGCAACAACTCCTTTCATAAAAGATAAGTTAATTTTTCTAATAGGGATAGATGCCATACGGAAAGGAGGGAATATGATATTGGAGACAGCAGATAGTTAAGCGCTGCTTGCTCAACTATCTGCTGCTTGGTTGTATACTTGAAAGAAGCCTCTTAGTCGCTTGTTGCTTTTAGATTTTAGTTGTAATGAAGGAAATGATCTGATCTATTACAGTCGATCTGCAAGGTTAGTTCCTTGTTGCTTGCACAGTGTAAGAGCAGAGCACATATCCGTAATAGGATCGGTCATCGTAATCGGCGTTCCTGCAGAGGTTGTACTCTCGGAAAGCACGATTGGATAGATTACATTGTCATAGGAGGCATAAGCCATTGTGCTGTCCGGAGTAATCGCAAGATAGGCGTAGGTTGTCGTCGTTCCTACATTAATTGGTACATTGAACTGCCATTGGTCAGTGCTGGTTGGGATCATCTGCACCCCTGCAGCATGCTGCACGACAACCCAGTTTTTGTCTGGCGAGATCTGCAGGTTGTACTGATAAGGCCAGCTTGGGATTGTGGTGTAGTTGGAAATTACGCCGTCCTTGGCAGACAATTTAACGACCTGAGAATACGTTGTATCGTACCGATAAATGCCGTAAATATAGTTGTCGTGCCAGTTTACGATGCTGGATAACGGGTCATTCAAATTATATGCCTGACCGCCAGAAACGTTTTTATACTGCGCCATATTAAAGTCATTTCCAGATCCGATAAACAGAGTTTGACTATCTTGAGAGAAAGCCATCGCTGATGGATCCAGACTGTAAGGGCCTGCCAGGAAGTTATTGTCAATCGGTTGCTTCTGAACGAGATCGACTAATTGAACGTTTCCATAGCGGCCAATTGAGGCGAAATATCTGCTATTCGGAGAGACAGCCATTACGAGTCCGCCATCATTGCCAAGTGAGACAGGCGAAGGTACAGGACCCATTAACAAATCAAAGATAACGGCATTGAATGGCATAGCACCTTGACTAAAGACTACAAAGCGGTTGTTTGGCGAAACGATAACGCCCCACCCATTGGCTCCGACGTTAAAATGGTTGACGACCTGGTGCAACTGTGTGCTAACAATCGGACCTAACGTATTTAAGTCGAAAGCAGTGCCGCTGTCTCCATACACATAATTGTAGTCAGCCGAAACGGCGATTGTATTACTGTATGCACCTAACGATATTGGTGAAAATGAAGCGAGTGCTGACGGGTTGGCAACGTAGTCAATGACATTTAAATCCTGACTGGTTCCGCCACCAGGATGGCTGAGAAAGTAGACATACTTGTCATTCGCTGCTTCGACATCTTCTCCTGGCTCACTATTCTGATCATCAGTCGAATTTACAGCAAGTGCATTCATTGATATGGCGCCAAGTTGTTCGCTAAGGATTGACTGAGATGAATCGGAAGTTAGTTGTGCTTGCAGCGTATACGTAAACGTTCCTGGCTGCGATGGCTTGTGAACAGTTGTAAAAGAAATCGGTTCTCTAAATGGCTTTGATGCAATAGCAGGATCAAGACTGTAGATGCTGGTGTTTTGGTAGATCGGATTCACATTATCGTCACTGCCAAACAACTCATACTGCAACGTAACACTTACTGGCCCAGTGGCACCAGTAATGGAAAATGCTAATGAGAATGAAACATCGATTTTGGCGTATTCGTTTTGTTCAAGTTGTACGGAGGGAAGGGTGCTTTGTGTTTGCATAGTTGGACCTAAATTGAAAGAGTTAAAAACAAAAGAATCCCATAAATCAGGAGCTCCTCCTCCGCCAGGCCCTGTAGGTCCGGTCGGCCCTGTATCACCCGTACCCGTAGGTCCAGTCGGTCCAGTAACGCCGGGATCGCCGCTTGGTCCAGTCGGCCCTGTATCACCTGTACCCGTAGGTCCGGTAGGTCCAGTAGCGCCGGGATCGCCGCTTGGTCCAGTCGGCCCTGTATCACCTGTCCCCGCAGGTCCAGTCGGTCCAGTAGCGCCCGGGCCACCGCTTGGTCCGGTCGGTCCGGTATCACCCGTACCGGCAGGTCCGGTAGGCCCAGTAGCGCCGGGATCGCCGCTTGGTCCAGTCGGCCCTGTATCACCTGCACCCGCAGGTCCAGTCGGTCCAGTAGCGCCGGGATCGCCACTTTGTCCAGCAGGTCCGCTAGGCCCAGTCGGTCCAGTAGCGCCCGCACCGGCAGGTCCGGTAGGTCCAGTAGCGCCCGGGCCACCGCTTGGTCCGGTCGGTCCGGTATCACCCGTACCGGCAGGTCCGGTAGGTCCAGTAGCACCTGGATCGCCGCTTGGTCCAGTCGGCCCTGTATCACCTGTACCCGCAGGTCCAGTCGGTCCAGTAGCGCCCGGGCCACCGCTTGGTCCGGTCGGTCCGGTATCACCCGGTTCGCCACTCTGTCCGGCAGGTCCGGTAGGTCCAGTAGCGCCGGGATCGCCGCTTTGTCCAGCAGGTCCGCTAGGCCCAGTCGGTCCAGTAGCGCCCGTACCCGCAGGTCCAGTCGGTCCAGTAGCGCCCGGGCCACCGCTTGGTCCAGTCGGCCCCGTCGCTGATTGTCCCGGACTACCAGTTGGTCCTATCAATCCCTGAGGTCCGGTAGGTCCAGTAGCACCCGGATCGCCGCTTGGTCCAGTCGGTCCGGTATCACCCGTACCGGCAGGTCCAGTAGGGCCCTGGCCGCCGCTTGGTCCAGTCGGCCCGGTAGCGCCAGCTCCGGTTGGTCCTGTCGACCCCTGTGCTCCAGTTGGCCCTGTCGGCCCCTGTGATCCGCCTGGTCCTGTTGGCCCTGTGGAGCCGTTGAAACCAGGGTTCCCTGGAGTTCCAGTTGGCCCGCCTGGTCCAGTCGGCCCCGTCGGACCGGTAGGTCCTACATCCTGAAGAAGATCGTTGTCTTCTTCAAATTGATTATGATCTTGCATGGTACAAACTCCTCTCCAATATCTTTAGTAATCCAGCTTTGCTGGATTCTAGTTTTGCAGATTCCTAAGCACAAGGACCTCTTATATACTCTACTAATGTGATTAACTAGATGCTGTAATCGACATTATAGTCTTCTATATAATGCGAGATGCCTGTTTTTAAGAATCTAAAATTACTATATGTTGCAAAATTGATATATTCTACATCAAAATCCCTTAATTAGTAAAATGTTCATTTGACGTTGGCAATTTGTCCACATTATATGGCAGTCTTGAATGAGAGGTGTGATCAGACGACATAAGCATACTTTTATTACATCGCTCATATAAATTTACTGTTTCAATATATCTTTATGAGGAAATAGGAGGAACAGAAATGCCCTTTAGCTCAGAATCAGGTAAAGCATGGAAAAAACAGTCGATTAAACGGCTTATCGGCAAATGCACTAATAAATCGATTCTTGATGTAGGTGCTGGAGCAGGGACATATTCGGATTTGTTAAGACCAATCCTGCCTGGAGCTACATTTGCAGCAATTGAGGTATGGGAGCCGTATGTAGAACAGTACCACCTTAAGCAAAAATATGATGAATTGTACCAGCAGGATGTTAGAGAGTTCGTACCTGATAAGCGATATGGCGTGACGATTTTCGGAGATGTATTGGAGCATCTAATCAAGGAAGAAGCGATCGAGGTCTATAACAAATTGTTAGAATCCAGCGAATTCGTTCTCATCAGCATCCCAATTGTTCATTATCCACAAGGTCCTTACAGAGATAATCCTTATGAAGAGCATAAAAAGGATGATTGGAGTCACGAAGAAGTAATGGCTACATTCCCTCATCTTGCTCTTAGTCATACAGAAAACGAGATCGGCATGTATGTAGGCTTCAACCCAGAGCTATACACTGAAAAAGATGTAATAGACGCCCACGCACCTACGATTGCGGTATACGGAATATATAAAAATGAAGCCGCCTTTATGCAGCGCTTTCTGGAATCTGTGAAGCAAGCGGATGAGATCGTGTTATGTGATACCGGCTCTACTGATGGAACCAACGAGATTATTAGTGAGTTTCGTAAGTCGAATCCTGATGTACCATTATCAACCTACAAAATTTTGGTTTCACCATGGAGATTTGATGATGCGCGGAATACAGTACTCTCGCTTGTAAATCCGGAAATTGACCTGTGTATTTCACTGGATATTGATGAATATCTAATGGACGGCTGGAAAGAGCATCTCATCAACCAGTGGGAGTATGGGTACACTCGCTATTATCACAAATTCAAAACCTTCTGGCCGGGCGGTGGTGAATCAGAGCATTGGCATGAACGAATTCATTCACGGTTGGGCTATACATGGAAATTACCAGTACACGAGATTTTGGAATATAACGGGGAAGAGAAAGTAAAGTATATACCAGAATTTTGGATGTATCAGAAGCCGGATACATCCAAATCGCGTTCCTCTTATTTGCCATTGCTGGAGCAATCAGTAAAGGAAAGAAAGGATGTATGGAAATCATGGTCGTTCCTGGCAGAGGAATATATTTCCGCCGGGCGATATGATGATGCTATGAAGGCGATTGAAACAGCGATCAATATTGAGAATAGCGACAAATCCTATCTCTATTATATGAAGTCCAGAGTATATAGTGCTCGCAATGAAACTGCGTTAGTAAAGTTATCGCTGGATCAAGCCATCCATTTTTTACCGGGCCGAAGAGAGCCGTACTACAGCAAAGCGTTGTACCTGCATCAGATCGGCAACAATACGGAAGCATGGTTCGCCTTGAAGGAGGCAGAGCGCATCCAGGATCGGATAACGGATTATCATTATAATGCATCGGCATGGGATGAATCGTTTGAGCAGCTGAAAAAGACAGTTTTGGAGCTGGCACGAAAGGAAGGGCAACTTTTATGAGTAGGAAAAAAGTAGCAGTCTATGCGATTACAAAGAATGAGGCGCATTTCGTTGATCGCTGGATGGATTCCATGCAAGAGGCTGACTTGATTGTAGTAGCTGATACTGGATCGACAGATAATACCGTGGACAAATTGCTTGCCAGAGGAGCACAAGTCTATCGGATCAAGGTTGATCCATGGCGGTTCGATATTGCTCGAAACATTTCGTTGAATTTTGTGCCCGGTGATGTTGATATATGCATTTGTACAGATATTGATGAAGTTCTTGAGCCGGGATGGCGGGAGAAGCTGGAGCAAGCCTGGAAGCCGACGACGACTCAATTGCGCTATAAGTACACATGGAGCTTCAATCCGGATGGCTCACGAGGCGTGACGTTCTGGTACGAAAAAATTCATCATAGACACGGTTTCCGCTGGACACATCCGGTACATGAAGTGCTGCAATACTATGGAACTATTCCACATGAATACGCCTGGGAGGGAAGCATCCAGTTAAACCATCTCCCAGACCCGAGCAAATCAAGAGGTCAATATCTCCCATTGCTAGAGATGTCAGTGCGTGAAGATCCTGACGATGATCGGAATATGCATTATCTTGGCAGAGAATATATGTTTTATGGCTATTGGGATAAATGTATCGAAACTTTGCAGAAGCACTTAAATATGCCAAGCGCGCGCTGGGATGAGGAGCGCTGCGCTTCCATGCGTTATATCGCCCGATCTTATAAGGAAAAAGGAAACTATAATGAAGCTAACCGTTGGTATTATAAGGCGCTGGCAGAGTCTCCTAATACGAGAGAGCCGTACGTCGAGATGGCTAAGCTCGCTTATCTTGAGAAGGACTGGCCGAAGCAGCTCCATATGGTGGAGGCAGCGCTGCGAATTAAGGAGCGTACAGATTCTTATATTAATGAAGGTTTTTGCTGGGACTCTACCGTATATGATTTGGGAGCGATTGCCAACTATGAGATGGGTAGACTGGAGCAAGCCTGTGAACATGCGCGCATTGCAGCGGAAATGTCTCCTAATGATGAAAGGCTGCAGGATAACTATAAAATTATTCAAGCCAAGCTGGAAAAGCAGGCGAAGGCTTGAAGCTTTCGTCTGAGCTGACGAAGGAAGGTAGGTTGAGCTTAGTGAAGGTAGCGGTCTACGCGATCACAAAAAACGAGGAGCAGTTTGTAGAACGCTGGATAGATTCAATGCAGGAGGCAGATTTGATTATTGTCACCGATACAGGATCAACAGATAGCACGGTAACGAAGCTGCGAGCCAGAGGCGCCTTGGTTTATCAGGTGAAGGTAGATCCGTGGAGGTTCGATGTCGCTCGAAATATCTCGTTGAATTTTGTGCCTGGTGATGTAGACGTATGTGTCTGTACCGATCTTGATGAAGTACTGGAGGAAGGCTGGCGAGAAAAACTGGAGCGGGCCTGGACAAAGTCGACAACCCAGCTAAAATACAGGTATACATGGAGCTTTAATCCGGACGGCTCTCGTGGTTTAACCTTTTGGTATGATAAGATTCATCGTCGGCACGGTTTTCGTTGGAGTCATCCCGTTCATGAATTTTTGAAGTATTATGGTTCTGATCATGAATATGCCTGGGAGGGGGATATCCAGCTTAATCATTATCCTGATCCGCAGAAGTCCCGGGCGCAATATTTGCCGCTATTGGAAATGGCTGTGCGGGAAGATCCCGAGGATGATCGGAATATGCATTATTTGGGCAGGGAATATATGTTTTACGGCTATTGGGATCAGTGCATTGATACATTGCAAAAGCATCTGGAGCTGCCGCGATCGCAATGGAGAGAGGAACGTTGTGCCTCGATGCGATATATTGCCAGAGCGTACAAGGAGAAAGGAGAATACGACAAGGCTGGCAGCTGGCTGTACAAAGCGATAGCAGAGGTGCCCTATATGAGGGAGCCTTATGTGGAGATGGCCCGATTAGCTTATCAGAAAGAGGATTGGCCGCGCATTTACCATATGGTGCATGAAGCGCTAAAAATTAAAGAAAAATCCGACATCTATAAGAACGAGGCGTTC
This sequence comes from Paenibacillus montaniterrae, assembly GCF_018403185.1. GTDB lineage: Bacteria > Bacillota > Bacilli > Paenibacillales > Paenibacillaceae > Pristimantibacillus > Pristimantibacillus montaniterrae. Next base: position 278,736 of record NZ_BOSE01000005.1, on the reverse strand, counting down.
GCTTGGGACTCAACGATCTACGATTTAGGAGCGCTTGCCAGCTATGGGCTCGGTTTACTTGAGCAAGCCTGCGAGTTTGCCCGGACAGCAGCAGAGATGTCCCCGCAGAATGAACGACTGCAAAACAATTACAGCATTATCCGCTCAAAGCTGAAGAAGCAAGTGTAAATGCTCCATATATTATAAATAAATGCTAGACGTGTACTTGCATTTGATCTGGATGATCAGAGCAGTCACGTCTTTTTTTGTTGAATTCCCTATTTCTAATTAGGTAATAACACAAGATAATACGAGACATCTGCATAATATATACGGAGCTATGTATGGGAGGTGTATATATTGAAAAAATCGTATCACAAACACAGGGGGAAAATAATAATGGCTCAAACCAAGAGTCGCAAAATAAAGCGATTGGCTTCATTTCCCAAATCTAAATATTGTTCATATTGTGCAAATAAATGTCGTAAAAGTGAAAAGGCATATAAGAAAAAAACAAGGCGGACGAAACTTCTAAAATTGAAAAGGATTGAGCGGCAATGGTTGCGTATGGTAAATGAGGCAACCTATATGGATGGCTCAAGTGCATCCAGAGTATCAAGAGGGCAGAGAGGACCGAGGGGACCAAAAGGTCCGAGAGGCTCAAGAGGCTCAAGAGGTCCAAGAGGTCCAAGAGGTCTAAGAGGTCCAACAGGTCCAACAGGCTTGAGTGGAACAGGTGAAACGGGCCCGACGGGTCCGACGGGACCGGTAGGTCCAACAGGCTTGAGTGGAACAGGGGGAACAGGCCCGACGGGTCCCACGGGACCAGTAGGTCCAACAGGCTTGAGTGGAACAGGGGGAACGGGCCCGACGGGTCCGACAGGTCCAGTAGGTCCAACAGGCTTGAGTGGAACAGGGGGAACAGGCCCGACGGGTCCAGCAGGAACGGGAGCGACAGGTGCGACGGGAGCGACAGGAGCAACAGGTGATACCGGTCCAACCGGCCCGGCAGGAACGGGAGCGACAGGAGCGACAGGAGCGACAGGAGCAGCAGGAGCAACAGGAGCGACAGGAGCAACAGGTGATACCGGTCCAACCGGTCCGGCAGGAACAGGAGCAACGGGAGCGACAGGAGCAACAGGTGATACCGGTCCAACCGGACCGGCAGGAACAGGAGCAACGGGAGCGACAGGAGCAACAGGTGATACCGGTCCAACCGGCCCGGCAGTAACAGGAGCAACGGGAGTAACAGGTCCAACTGGCCCGGCAGGAACAGGAGCGACAGGAGCAACTGGCCCAACTGGCCCGGCAGTAACAGGAGCAACGGGAGCAACAGGTGATACCGGCCCAACTGGCCCAGCAGTAACAGGAGCAACGGGAGCAACGGGAGCAACGGGAGCAACGGGAGCAACGGGAGCAACAGGAGCAACGGGAGCAACAGGAGCAACTGGCCCGCAAGTGCTGCCGTTTGCCATATTGCACTCGAATAATGGATCGGGTACCGCAGGTTACTATAATCCCGGAGATAAATTGGTCATCGATTATGTCGAATATATGACAGTTCCGGGTCTGGTTACGCTTAACGCTCCTACGAATGACGAGTTTACAGTTAATGTTCCTGGTGTTTATCAGGTCGTGATGAATCTTAATGTTGGCTGGCAAGCAGGAACGCCGACTGGTGATATGATAGTTGTCGGAATCGTTCAAAGTGACAGCCCGGATACGGTAATTGGATTAAATGCATGGCAGCCTGTATCAGCAGTAGGAGCTCCCCCCTCAAGCGTTCATGCAACCGGAATCGGGCGGATTCATGCAAGCGGTACTAACTCATTTTCTATCCAAAATCTTGGAACTGGAGGAATCCAGGTGGTTGACGTAGATGTAGCTAATGTAATTAGCAATACCTATAATACGCAAGTGGCAATGGATATAAGCTTGTTATATGTAGGGCCATATGTTCCGTTTACTCCTTAACAATTTAACAAGCTAAATAAGCATACAGGGTGTCTTAACAGCAATGATCATTAAGGCGCCCTAGGCTTTTCTGGAATCGAAGCATTATTGTAATAATTACATAGGGTTGGTGCGATTTAGTTAGCATAAGACATGCTAAGTGCGAAATATAATAAATTGGAAACTGATCATATCAATATGAATGGGGAGATAATGCATGGCAGATAATTTGCCGGAAGATGGGCCAACCGGCCCAACAGGATCAACCGGCCCAACAGGATCAACCGGTCCAACAGGATCAACCGGCCCAACGTTGCCAGAAGTTGACTTGGGTCCAACTGGTCCAACCGGTCCGACCGGCCCGACTGGGTTAACTGGACGAGGTATTACCGGCCCGAGTGGCCCACAAGGTAGTCCAGGAATCAATGGTGCGACCGGCCCGACTGGACCGGTAGGTCTAATGGGCCCAACTGGCCTGGCAGGAACTCCAGGCCCAACCGGGCCTAGCGGATCGCCAGGTACGCCAGGGGATTCTGGACCGACTGGCGCGACAGGTCCAGCCGGAACTGGATCAACTGGCCCAATAGGGCCAACAGGTTCCCAGGGTGATACAGGGCCAATGGGACCGACAGGTCCTAGTGGAGGAAACGGTAGTCCAGGAAGCAATGGTGCGACCGGCCCAACTGGTGCGACGGGGATGAGTGGCAGTGATGGTGCGACCGGTCCGACTGGTGCGACGGGGGTTAGCGGTAATGATGGTCCAACTGGTCCGTTAGGTCCAACGGGTGCGACGGGAGACAGGGGGGCGACGGGAGATACAGGAGCGACCGGTCCGCAAGGATTCAGCGGTCCGACGGGACCAGTGGGTGCGACAGGTGCGCCAGGCAATTTTGCGAACTCTACTTTATTTGCAATGAGGATTATTAGCTCTGTAAGTGCTACTGCAGATCATACGGTAATCCCGATTGCTGCGCAAGCAGGAACTTCAGGAGATATGATTCAATTAGGAGGACCGGTAACTGTAAATGGTTCCACTTTATATCAATATTTTACATTAAAATCAGGTCATATCTATTATATCAACTATCGGGCACTTGTACGCGTTCATCCAGTAACTCCAATAGAAACTATAGTGGATCTCGCTGACATTAATATCGATCCAGGAATTGAGCTGTATTCTGAAACCCCGCCTCAGGCTGGCCAACCGATTTATGAGAGTCAGGTTATGACTCCAGTTGTTTCCGTAGACAAACCGGTGTTGTTAAATGGATCTATGAATATATACTCTGGCGATGACAATACACAATATTCATTGCGTCTAATGTTCGCAAATACTGAGGCAACGTCCTATGGCTTAGATGTATCGCATTCATTGACTCCCGCCGCGATCACTATCATTGTAGTCAGCTGATCTGCTGCATTGTCAGGAGCAGGGTGATTCGGGTTTGATGTACTCGGATCACCTTCTTTGTTTAAAGCAGCATGGATAGTAGAATAGCTATTTTTCGCTGAAGGGACAGCATATGCTGCACTTCGGCGGAATATGTTGGGATATGAGCGAATTTATTTATGCAGCTGAAGCAGGTGACAGAGAATGATTACGATAAGCTTGTGTATGATTGTAAGAGACGAGGAGGAGACGCTGGAACGGGTGCTTGCTTCTGTAGCAGGCATTGCTGATGAGATCAATATTGTAGATACTGGCTCTATCGATAGGACGAGGGAGATTGCCTGTCGTTTTACCGATCGAGTATTTGATTATCCATGGCATGATCATTTTGCGGATGCGCGCAATTTCTCTTTTTTCCAAGCAACACAGGACTATATTTTATGGCTGGACGCAGACGATGTTATTGAAGAAGAGGATCGCCAACGCTTTATAGCGCTCAAGCAAAGCCTGAATCCTTCAATAGATCATGTCATAATGCCCTATAAGGTTGGCTTCGACGAGGCTGGAAAACCTACTGTCGTTTTGCGTCGCACCCGCCTGGTAAGAAGAGATAGACATTTTCTTTGGGAGGGGGCTGTGCATGAGGATTTAGCCGTTTATGGCACTTGCCTGGAAAGCGATGTATGCATTATTCATAGAAAGCAAAAACCAAATACCGACAGAAATCTGCAGATTTATCGAAAGCTGCAGGAGAAGGGAGAAAAATTCTCCGTTCGGGATTTGTTCTATTTTGCTAATGAATTGAAGGACCATCAATTGGACGAAGAGGCAGTTAAGGAATATAAGCGGATGCTGGATACAGGTCAAGGATGGAAGGAGGATAATATTCGCGCATGTCTGAATATGGCGGAATGCTATGCCCGATTGGGAGATCGTGAAAAGAGATTTGCAGCGCTTGCACATGCGCTAATGTACGAAAAGCCGCAGCCAGAATTAGCTTGCGCGCTAGGAGGATTTTTTTGGGATGAGCAGCAATACGACAGCGCGATTTTTTGGTATACGGTCGCAATCGAAGGCAGCCAGTCTGAAGCAATGGCAGTATGGAACGAAGCGATAGGTACCTGGTTTCCTCATTTGCAGCTTTGTTTGTGTTACAGCCGGCTTGAGCGATACGAGGAAGCATTTCGGCATAATGAATTGGCGCTTCGTTATCATCCGACGCATCCCAGTCTTCTCTATAATCGCCAATACTTTTGGAAGGTGCATCAACTAGGAGAGGGGGACGATGAATTTGGTACAGAAGCATAGTACACGACAGCGAGTAGTTATAGGCAGTCCTATCCAGGAAAAGCCGAATATTCTTGCAGAATATTTAAAGTCTTTAGAGGAGCTTCATCATGAAGGAGTGGAGGTCAGCTATTATTTTGTTGACGACAACAAAAACAGAGCTTCAAGCGACCTGCTGCTTCATTTTCAAAAATCGCACCTAAATGTAACGATTGCGAGTAGTCAAGACTTTGGAATGAGCACATATTTTAAAGACGAGCACACTCATATTTGGGACGAGAAGCTAATCTGGAAAGTCGCGCGATTGAAGGATCAGATTATTCAATACGCACGGAAGCATTATTTTGATTATTTGTTTATTCTCGATTCCGATTTGGTTTTACATCCTCAGACACTTGAGCAATTAATTCGCTCTAATAAAGATATCATCTCCAATATATTTTGGACCCAATGGTATCCGGACGAAATCGAGCTGCCGCAAGTATGGCTGCAGGACGAATATACATTTTACCGAAAAGACAGGCAAGAAATGCTCGACAGGGACGAGGAATGGCGCCGCTCTGATCAGTTTTTGCAGCTTTTGCGCCAGCCGGGCATATATGAGGTTGGCGGATTGGGAGCTTGCACTTTAATAAGTCGCAAAGCGCTTGAAGCCGGGATGCGGTTTGCAGAAATTCCTAATCTGTCCTTTCGCGGCGAAGACCGACACTTCTGTGTTCGCGCGCAAGCGCTTGGCTTTTCACTCTTTGTGGAAACGCAGTATCCTGCATTACATCTATACCGGGAGGCAGACCTGTCGAAGGTCGAGGCCTATAAGGCTAAAGCAATATCAGAAATTGCTCATCGGTAGTTTCTTCAAGTCTCTTCAGATGGCTGCTTCGTCTGGTTGTAATAGTCATACCATAGGCCCTTGTCATATTCTTTCGGATCAATTAGACCTGCTTCGATACATAGCTCGACCAGTTGATGCACGCCATAGAACTGCCTGCGGCTGCGGTCATGTATGCTCGATAGCGCCTCCAGCGTAATTTGCTTCGCTTTTTCAAGGTTATGCTGTTCAATGCTCTGCACAATTTCCTTCATATTTTCCAGCACATACACTGTCTTGCGCAAGGTGCGAATGAGCAAAATTTGTCTTATATGCGTAGGTGTAAACAACCGGTAGCCGTTTTCCGGGGCTCGCTCGGGAACAATCAACCCCTCTTTTTCCCAATGTCTGATAGCTGAAGGCTGCACCTCGGCGATTGCTGCTGCTTCGCCGATTGTCATGCGGCTCTTCAGCTTTTTATTTGCCAATTGAGGCAGATCTGGACGCTGCAGCAATTCGAGTGTTTGCTCGGCGATCCGTTTGTCGTGATGCAGGTTAGCCTGCTGCTGATTCACAAGCCAGAACGCTTCGTCCAGCTCGCTCTTCTGAATGTTGCGGAGCACGTCGCAGGTTACGCTTGTGCCGAATCCGGCAAACATCGCTCGCAAACAGCGAAAATAAGCCAAATGCAGCTTGGTGTACAGCCGGTAGCCTTTATCCGAACGCTCAGGAGCGGGAACGATGCCCCACGATTCATAATGCCGCAATGCACTTGTGCTGATGTACAGTTCTCTGGCGATTTCTATTGGTTTATAGTAGCGCATTTCTTCGCCTCCCGTTCCTACTATAGCAAAGGCTTGCGCACTTCTCAAACATTTACGAAAAACATTAAAGTAACATGATAAGCTTATTTTGTATATTACGGCTTGGTAAAAGCGGTAATTTTCCTAACCTTCTCATTTGCATCAGTGTTATAGAATTGAACATGTAAGCTAATTGGCAGCAGGAAAAAATGAGAAAGCGGGTGGAAGCTTGGGTAAAAAAGAACTTGCCGTAGAGGTGCAGGCGTTGAAAAAATCATTTGGCACGAAGGAGGTGCTGAAAGGACTGGATTTAAGCATCGAGCGAGGGACAGTTTATGGCGTGCTTGGTCCAAATGGAGCAGGAAAGACGACATTGGTCAACATTCTCTCGACACTGCTTCGACCAGATGGCGGCAGCCTGCGAATTTTCGGCTTGGATGTCGTTCGCGAGTCGGATGCCGTTCGTCGGAAAATTGGATTGACAGGACAATTTGCTGCTGTAGATGAGGAGCTGAGTGGTCGAGATAATTTGGTGCTGTTTTCAAGACTGGCAGGATACTCGCATCGAGCGGCTGCAGCAAGAGCGGAACAGCTGCTCGCAGCGTTCAATCTGCTTGAAGCTGCTGATCGACCAGCCGAGAAGTATTCCGGCGGTATGCGGCGCAGGCTGGATATCGCTGCTGCAATGCTTGTTGCTCCCGAGTTGTTGTTTTTGGATGAGCCGACAACTGGATTAGATCCGCGAAGCCGCAATGATGTGTGGGATATTGTCCGTTTTTTGGCAGAGCAGGGCACGACCGTTTTATTGACGACGCAATATTTGGAGGAAGCTGATCAGTTGGCTGATCGCCTTGCGGTTATAGATCGGGGAGTCGTCATAGCGGAAGGCACGCCAAGCGAGCTAAAGGCTTCCGTTGGTTCAGGAAAAATTATGATCAGGCTTGCTCATCCGCATCAGCGATCAGAAGCTGAACATGTGCTGCGGCGCGTGCTACATACGGATGTCAGACTGTATGCTGACCCGACCGCTTTATCTGCTCAAACGACAGATGCCAGGCAGGCCGCTGCAGCCTTAACGGAGCTTGCCGCAGCAGGCATTGAGACGGCACAGTTTTCACTAGGACAACCAAGTCTGGACGAGGTGTTTCTTGCGTTAACCGGGAAAGCCGTACAGGAGGAAGGCTTAGAGGAGGGAATGGTATGAACCAGGCAAATACGAAATTACTGCAGACGATGAGCTCTCGCGAACGGCCACAGCGAGCCAATGCGCTTTATGCAATCGGTGTGTTTGGTTGGCGCTCCTGGCGGAAAACGGTAGGCAAGCTGCATTATTTGGCGATTGATTCAGTTATTTTTCCAGCGGTCTTTCTGCTGATTTTCACTTATTTGTTTGGAGGCGCCATATCCGGATCAACGGGAAATTATTTGCAGTTTCTGCTGCCAGGCATGATGGTGTATACCGTTACGACTATGACGGTGTACATTGGCATTGGAATTAAAACCGATATTGAGCGCGGCGTGTTCAACCGCTTTCGAACATTGCCGTTTTGGCAGCCTGCTGCGATCATTGGCACGATGATGATTACCCTGCTGCAGTTTGCCGCTGCGCTTGTGACAACATTTGGCATCGGCATGCTGCTTGGCTTTCGGCCGGATGCAGGTATTGCAGGAGCCTTGCTGGCGTTTCTGCTTGTGATGTTCTATGCCTTCTGCTTAAGCTGGATTTTTGCCTGCCTTGGCATCGTCGTGAAGAAGACGGAGACGCTCAGCACGATGTCCTATCTCGTGCTCTATCCGCTTATGTTTACGAGCAACGTATTCGCCGATACATCGACAATGCCTGCCTGGCTGGGAAGGATTGTCGATTTCAATCCGGTCAGCCTGGCGTCGGCTGCGGCGAGAGGCTTGGTGCACGGTACAGCTGAAACCTCGACGATGCTCACAACCTTCGGCGGTCTTGGCATGATTCTCATCATCTTTATGCCGCTGACCTTTTGGTTTTACCGTCGAAAAACGAATGAATAAGCGATAAATGTGTGCAGAGAGGCTGGAGCCGAGCTGAAAGCCAGTAAATCGAACCGTGAAAAATGGAACCGGCGATAATACTATGACTGTCAGCTCAGCCTCTCTCAGCACATAATCAATGTCAAGTCGTCAGATCATACTCCAGCATTAAGCTTGTAATGACAGATGAGCCCGATTATTTCTCCAATCTACTTGAACAGCGGTGTCAAACAGAGAGGATAGCTGCTCGCTGGTCAGAACCTCTTCTGTTTTGCCGCTTGCAAACACCGTTCCAGCACGAAGCAGCAGCGTATGTGTAAATTCCGGCAATATTTCCTCTACATGATGGGTGACATAGAGCAGTGTCGGAGAGTCCTTTTGTCTGACCAGATTTGCAATGCTGTGCAGCAACGATTCACGCGATAAAAAGTCAAGTCCGTTGCTTGCTTCGTCCAGAATAAGCAGCTCAGGCGAGGCCATCAGCGCACGGGCAATGAGCAGCTTCTGCTTCTCTCCCTGTGAGCAGGTTTGAAAAGGGCGATCGAACAGATGCGCACAGCCGAGCGTTTCCATAAGCTGCACAGCTCTTTCTATATCCTCTTCTTCTGGCCTGTCGAATAATCCTACTGAAGCATGCAGCCCGCTAATGACGAGATGCTGTGTTTTTTCTCTAGGATGAATTCGCTCTTGAAAGGAAGAGCTTACCCATCCGATCCGCTTGCGCATTTCCCGCAAATCTACCGTCCCATATTTATGGCCAAGCACGGAAATTTGCCCCTTCGTCGGCCAAATATAGCCGTTAATCATATTTAACAGCGTAGTTTTGCCAGAGCCGTTCAGCCCCAAGAGCGCCCAATGCTCGCCTTGCTTGATCGTCCAGTTAATTTGCTGCAAAATCGTTTTATGTTCGCGCTCCCAAGTAATATCTTTAACCTCGATAATAGCAGTCATCTTAATTCCTCCTAGGCATTAGTGGCAGCAGCCTCTATGTTGTCAGGCTGCAGACGCAAGGTGGCATCCGTCGGCAAAAACGCAGCAAGCAGGCCGATAAGCGGCAGGAAAGCGCATATTTGAATCACAAATGTGATGCTCGTATGATCGGCCAACGTGCCAAGCACGACGGAACCGAGTCCGCCAAGACCAAATGCGAGGCCGAAGAACAGCCCGGAGACGGTTCCGACCTTGCCTGGCAGCAGCTCTTGAGCGTACACAATAATGACGGAAAAGCCGGAAAGCAGAATAAAACCGATAAAAAAGCATAGCACAGCCGACCAGAAGAGGTTGGCGTAAGGCAGCAGCAAGGAAAAAGGCGCTGTTCCTAATATGGAAAACCAGATCATATTGCGTCTGCCAAAGCGATCCGCCATCGGTCCGCCGGCAAAGGTGCCCACAGCTCCTGCGGCAAGCAGCAGGAAGATGAATATTTGCGCATGCTCGGTAGACAAGCTATGCTTGTCGATCAAATAAAACGCATAAAAGCCGGTCATGCTTGCCATGTAAACAAATTTGGAAAACAATAGCATGATCAATATGCCGATAGAGTAGGCGATAATTGGTTTGGGCAGTGGATTGGCTTTATGAATCACTGCTTTTTTGTTCGCGTTCTGCTGGCTGATGTAGCCGCGATACCAGCGAGCAACGCGCATTTGTACAAAAATAGCGGCAAGCGCGGCAAGGGTGAACCAAATAATCCCGAACTGTCCAAGCGGAACAAAGATTAGCGCAGTGAATACTGGAGCGAGCGCCTGACCAATATTTCCGCCAGTCTGGAAAATTGACTGCGCTAATCCTTTACGCGGTCCGCCTGCCAAATAAGCGACGCGGGAAGCTTCCGGATGGAGCACGGAAGAGCCTATACCGATCAGTATGACGGAAGCGATCACCTGCCAAAAATTAGCGGCAAACGCCAATACTACCATCCCGATCAAGGAAAATACAACGCCAATCGGCAGCAGCGCAGGCTTTGGCTTGGCATCGGTGTACAGTCCAATTAGCGGCTGAAACATCGAAGCAGTCACATTTAAAGTAAAGGCGATCCAGCCAATTTGCGTAAAGCTTAGCTTAAGAGAATCATGCAAAATTGGAAATATAGCAGGAATAACGGATTGAATCGAATCATTGAGCAGGTGAACCAGGCTGATCGAAAACAAAATCGTATACACAGTAGCTTGAGATGTGCTGTTTTTCATCGTAACCTCCAATAAACATCATATCATCTGACGTTTGATCTTAAAAAAATTATAATTCGGCAATCGTCCCTTCCAGATTGAGAAGGGTCCACTTTAAAGCGAGCTCTGGATCTTGATTTTTAATCGCTTCGTATAGCTGTTCATGATAGTAGGTTTGCGGATCATGCGAGCGATATTCTTTATTTAGCTTGTTGATCGCATCGGTTAATACATGGGAAAAGGTGCGGAATAAATCAATGATCACACCGTTTTTGCTGGCAACCGCAATTGCCATATGAAACTCGATATCTGATTTCGCATAGAGCTCCCGATCATTTTGCTGCAGTGCAAAGCTGCGCGTGTCCAGATGAGTCCGCATATTTTTCAGATCTTCCTCATCACGACGAAGAGCGGCTAATCTGGAAATTTCCAGCTCCAGCATTTTACGTGCTTCATAGACCTCGATCAGCTCCGCACGATGCAGGCGATGAGTGAGCGGCTCTTGAATAACCGGGCTTGCTTTCAGATAAGTACCATAGCCTTGCTTTTTCTCAAGCAGTCCCGCATGCACGAGAACACGGATCGCTTCACGGATTGTAGAGCGGCCCACGCCAAACAGCTCCATCAGCTCCGGCTCTGGCGGAATTTTATCTCCGGGCTTGATGTCTCCTGAGGAAATCTTTTGCTGCAGCTGATTCACCACATCATCGACCAGCTTATGCTGGTTAATCGCTTTAAATGAAAATTTATCATTCATCTGATCATCTCCTGTTTAAGAAAATAGCACATTTATTGGAGCTTTACAAGTGTATTGGTCACAAATTAAATGATGGATCATTTCTGCTTGCGTTAATTTATACAATTGTGTAATATAGTTTTATACACTTGTATAAATGGGAGGACATTATATGGAAAATGAAATCAAACGCCTGCCCGATGCGGAATTGGAGGTCATGCTTGTTGTATGGCAGGCAGACCAACCAGTAAGCGCATCGTATATTTTAGAGCAGCTTCGCGGCAAGCGTAAATGGGCACTTGCAACTTTAATGACGGTGCTGTCTCGTCTGGTCGATAAAGGATTTCTTCATTGTGTAAAACAAGGTCGCTGCAACAGCTACCATGCAGCCATTGCAGAGGAGGAGTACAAGGAGAGTGAAGGAAAATCTACCCTGGAGAAGCTTTTTGGAAATTCCATTCAAGATATGGTGATGTCCTTATACAACGGAAAAGCGATCAATAAACGGGATCTTGCTGATTTGCGCGCACTGCTGGATCAGGTTGAAAGGGATGAGCGATAATGCTTGAAGAGATTTTTATAGACATATTGCTAATCTCATTTACAACAAGCTTGCTAATTATTGCAATGGCAATCGCATCGCCAAAGCTAAGAAAGCACTACTCAGCCAAATGGCGCTATTGGATATGGTTAATCATCGCGATTCGTTTATTGCTTCCTTTTAATCTCTCATTTGACGACTCTATTATATCCATTGATATAACGGATCGTTCAGCTTTGCAAGCGATTTTTCAAGGAGCTCCTTCTTCAACGATGCAGTTCGAAATGTCTGTTGCACCGCAGCCAGTATCAGCAGTATCAGATCCGGCATTGCAGCCAGAGTCACAGTCAGCATTGCAACCAGCAGCACAGCCAATACATACAGATGCGAGCACATTCAATCTGTCCTCGCTGCTGCAAAGCTTGGCATGGATTTGGCTTTTGGGAGTACTGGTCGTATTACTCTATCATATTTCCAGCTATTTGTTTTTCCGGAAACAGGCACTTCGTTGGAGCAAGCCGTTCATAGCACAGGAGCAGGAGATGGACTTGGCTGGCGTATTTAAAGAGATGGGGATAAAGCGGGCTTCCGTTACAGTTCTAGTAAGCGAGAAAGCACCAAATCCGATGCTAGTGGGAATATTTAAACCTGTTCTGTTGTTGCCGCATCAATACTATGATCGCAATCAGCTGATCTTTATTGTTAAGCATGAGCTGATTCACTATAAGCGACATGATATTTTTTACAAGCTAATGCTTATGCTCGTGCAGGCCATTCACTGGTTTAATCCAATTGTATGGTTCATGTCGCGCGAGGCTAGCCGCGAGCTCGAAATCTATTGCGACGAGACGCTTGTAGCTGCACATGATTTGGCGTATCGCAAGCAGTATTGCGAAGCGATTTTGGATGCGATGCAAGGTCCGAAGTCTCGCAAGCTCGCTTTATCCACAAATTTTACCGGAGGAGTTCAAACGATGCAGCAACGATTTATTTCAATCCTAACCATGAATAAAAAACGCAATGGTCTTTCCGTTTTTGTACCAGCACTGTTTCTCATTATTTCAGTCAGTGTATTGGCTGCTTGTACTAATATCGTCAAGGCGGGTGAGGAAATGAAGCCGGGGACAATCTATTCCAGTCCTGCTTACGCATCAATAGTAACATTTGATGCCGGCAATTCCTATTCGATTGATGAAGAAGGCAATATTTTAATTTCTTATCGAGATGGAGAGGTTATCGCAAAATCGCCAGTAAAGGTGGACCCTGCTAAAGCAGCTTGGGAAAATGGGATAAGCGAAAGCGGATTTTTCATTTCAGAGGATAAGACAGCGATTGTGTATAATGCTAGTGAAAATGAACCCTTGCAAATTCATGTGGCGATAAGCGATGATATGGGGAAAACATGGAGTAATTCTATTATTGAAGGAGCTAGCGGCAGTGAGCTTTTTATTGGATTTACGAATAAGAAGGATGGCTGGATGACCGTTGGCAACTCGGCAGGAGTCGCGAGAGCTTTGAATTTTGTCTATCAAACCTCGGATGGTGGAAAAACGTGGCAGGAAATTGGCAATCCTAATGAAGTCTACGCTGAGCATTTAACAGGAGTCGGCTTTTCAAGCAAAGAGATCGGCTTTTTTGGATACAGATATTTTGCCGATTACGGTCCTGTAATTTATTGGACGCAGGATCAAGGTCTTAGCTGGGAGCGGCTAATGGTGTCACTACCAGACGAATTCGAAAGATATAGAAAGAATCCATTATCTCCGACATTTAATGGGAAAGAAGGCTATTTTCCGATCGAGTTAATTGATCCAGACATCGGTTTTGCCGGAGTCATTTATTTGGTCAGCGATGATTATGGACGAAGCTGGGAATATGATGCGGCGTATGACCAGCTTAAGAAATAGGTTGTGGATGGGGATCAATATGATCAACCTACCACATATGCAGCGTACACTCTAAACTTTGAATGTGCGCTTTTTTTCGTTTATTTAAGGTTTACATTTATGAAGAGTATAGATTAAGCTGCACTCAATGCATTGATTTTCCTTAAATTGGGTTATTATTCACGTTTTTACTGTGTATAGATTTTGTATAGGTGGGGTTGCTAAACTATGGTAGTGGGGAATATTGTGGAAATTTGTCATTGTATGAATGTCGAGTTTTGTAATGAAGGGAGGTTTTGTTAAAGAAGAAGCATTATATTTTCCTCTGTATACATGATACGTGCAAGTTTTCACTGTTCTCCGGGACAATTCAGAAACTGCGGTATCTGAAACTGTCAAAATACAGGCTAATCAAGTATAGGAGGAAGTTATGTACTCAGCAAGAAGTCGAACTAAGACATGGCATCGTTTTATCATTCTCACGCTTGCTTTCATGTTGATTATCGGCACTCTGCCAGCCAGCTTGATTTATGCGGCGGAGGGTGAAGAGACGCCGGTAGAACCCAGTGCTCCAGGTGGAGTAAGTGCTAGCTTAATTTCTTGGGTAGATGTAGTAGAGAGCGCAATTAAGGACACTGACGATATGGTTATCAAGTTGCAGGACTTAGCGGATGACAGAACATGGAATGCAACACAAAACAGTAAACAACCATACAAAGCTTCAACTATTAACTTCAACCCAGGGATTACGATTAATAGTAGTTCGGGTTATTTCAGTACATCTGCATTTGGAACTGACGATTTTGAAAGGGAAATATTCTCTGTACAAGCTCGAGATCATTATGAAAACCCTAATGCATTCCCTTGGGAGCTCGGGAGTAGTTATCAGAATGCCAAGTATGGTGACGGATCGCAGATTGTAACTTCTGCTTTTTCAACAAGAAGTAGAACCGTCGAAATTGATCCGAGCGAGTATGATCTCTTGAAGAGTCGTGTACTAAATATTAGAAGTTCAAACGAAGAGTGGGCTCTTTCTCTAGATGGTCGTCAATTGGAGGTTGATTCCGCAAATCAGGTGCAAATGAAATTTGGGAATCTTGGAACTTATTACATTGGGGCTGGTCATTATAGTCGCTTTGATGGTTCCATTTCGGAGGTTATTCTATTTGATCGAATTCTCACTCCCGCCGAGCGTCAGCAAGTGAACAGTTACCTGGCACTGAAATATGGACTTACGCTCAAAGATGAGAACGGGAATTCCATGGATTATCTTGCTAGCGATGGAGCCACTGAAATGTGGACAGCTGCAGAAAACACTGGCTTCGGTAATCGGATTGCGGGAATAGGTAAAGACGATGCCAGCGCGTTGGAACAGAAGCAGTCCAAATCACAAGAAACAGGTGCGTTAGTAACGATTGCTTTGGGCGAAGAAATTGCTGCATCTAACGAAGAAAATCTAAATGAAATCGCAGCAGATAAATCATTCCTTACAATCAGTGATAATGATGGAAGTGTTGAGTACGACCAAGCTGTTACTATTCCGGGTGTTCCTTCAGATGATTTAAAGCGAATTGCACGCGAGTTTAAGGTTCAGAAAACCGCTAATTGGGTAGATACCGAGATTACGTTGCAATTAGATGGTATCGAGGAACGATACAATTATTATTTGCTCGTTGATAACAGCGCGACCAAATTAAATGCTTCCGGGCAAGTAACGCTGAATAGTATTCAGCTTGAACATGGAGCGACCTTTTCATTTGCGAGAGTAGTCAAACCGGCTGTTCCGGGCGGCGTCCATGAATCACAGCCTGTCCTTTGGCTAAAAGCAGATGAGGGATTGGGTCAACAAGGCGGACTGCTAACAGGTTGGGAAGATCAGTCTCAAGATCCTATTAACTTTACGCTTGATATTCCGGCAGGTCAAGAAACGAAGACGCCTGAAGTGAATGCAAACGGTGTGAATTTTAACCCGAGTGTCACATTCAAAAATAATGGCGTGAGAATTGGTCATTATCCACTTTCACCCAAACTGATCGGGGATAAGCCAATTACATTCAGATCAGGTTATGCTGTTTATAAGTATCCTGATGGCACCGCGAGCGCTGGAGCTCTAGTTGGGGCGAAAGATCACGTTAATAACTCAACTAACGGCGCAATAATAATGGGTGGTTATGGTAATGATTTTACCACTGGACCTGGTCTAACTAATATTTATGACTACTTTGGGACTGTCAATAGAACTCGGCATCAGCTTGTCAACTATGAAATTGCTGGTACTAAAACGGCTAGAGTAGATGGTAAAGCAGAAGCACTTAGACGGAATAATAATTTTTCAGCATTTACGCTGACTCCTGTAATCGGAGCTACAAATGGCGGTACTGATGATTGGCATGGCTTTGGCGGTGATGTCGCCGAGATTATTTTGTACGATCAATTGACGAGTGGACACGCAGCTAAGATCGAGACTTATTTAGCGGTGAAATACGGGATTACGCTTAATAGTGGTAACAGCCCTTACGTTGCTACCAACGATGATATCGTATGGGAAGTCGATGGTACTTATAAGCACAACATCGCAGGTATTGGATATGACAATACACAAGGTCTTAACCAGAAACAAAGCCGTAGTATTAATGCGGGTATCCCACAGGTGGCAATTGGGCTAGGCAAGATTGAAGGCACCAATGCAGCTAATGGGCATGAGTTTACTCAAGACGGGCAATACCTGATCTGGGGCGACAATGGAAAAAGCTTAGTATTCGATGTGCAGATTGGGGATACTTTGGAATACCATGCGCAACGGATTTGGAAAGTCCAAAATACGAACAATGTCGGAGCCGTGCAATTAGCAATTCCGGAGGATGCAATTCTAGCTGGTAAGAAATTGCTTGTTAGCAGCAGTTCGGATTTCTCTGATGCTACCGAATATCCTTTAACAATTAGCGAGATTAATGGAATTCCGCATTACGTAGCTGAAAATGTTTCGTTAGAAGATGGGCTGTATTTTACGTTTAGCGTAATTGCTCCTGAATTATCAACTGTAACACTTGAAGATGTTACGATTGATGAGCAAGAGATTGTCTTGACTTTTGATAAGCCGATTACTTTATCTAACTTGAATGGATTTACGGTAACAATCAATGAACAGCCGTTAGCAATCGCGAGTTATGTAATTGACTCGGATCAAACAACGCTGAGATTGAAGCCAAGTAAGGCAATTCTAGATACCGATACCATCTTGGTTTCTTATGAGAAAGTGGATGGCAATATTAAAGGCTTAAATGGTGCACCTGTTCACAAATTTGACATGGAAGCTGATAATAAAATTGCACCGATTCCAGAAGTCACGATCATAGAGCCAGCAGAAGATACGGTCTTTGTTTCAAAACCAACGATAACAGGAACCGCAACCCCAGGTTCGACGGTAACGGTGAAGATTGGTGAAGCAGAAGCAGTGGCAGTAACTGTAAACGAGGAAGGCAACTGGAGCTACACGCCAGACAACGCCCTAACTGATGGTGATCATACGGTAGTCGTGACCGCGACGAAAGACGGCAAAACGAATAGCGACAGCAAGACAATCAAGGTAGATACAACATTGCCAGTAGTGGACAAAACCTTGCTTCAAGCAAAAGCTAATGAAATCGACGAAGCGATTTCAACAGGTGAGCTGAAGGAAGAGGCGTACACAGAAGCAAGCTGGCAAGCATTAGAAGAAGCGTTGACAGAAGCGAAAGCAGTACTTGCTGATCCAACTGCAACACAAGA
>NZ_BOSE01000005.1:0-261318 GCF_018403185.1 Paenibacillus montaniterrae | reverse complement strand
GCAGCTCTAGAAGCATTGGAAACAGCGCATGAGAACCTAGTGCCAGTACCAGTAGTGCCGACAGTAGACAAGTCTAAACTTGAGGCGAAATCTGAAGAAATCGACGAAGCGATTTCAACAGGTGAGCTGAAGGAAGAGGCGTACACAGAAGCAAGCTGGCAAGCATTAGAAGAAGCGTTGACAGAAGCGAAAGCAGTACTTGCAGATCCAACTGCAACACAAGAAGAAGTCAATGCAGCTCTAGAAGCATTGGAAACAGCGCATGAGAACCTAGTGCCAGTACCAGTAGTGCCGACAGTAGACAAGTCTAAACTTGAGGCGAAATCTGAAGAAATCGACGAAGCGATTTCAACAGGTGAGCTGAAAGAAGAGGCGTACACAGAAGCAAGCTGGCAAGCATTAGAAGAAGCGTTGACAGAAGCGAAAGCAGTACTTGCAGATCCAACTGCAACACAAGAAGAAGTCAATGCAGCTCTAGAAGCATTGGAAACAGCGCATGAGAACCTAGTGCCAGTACCAGTAGTGCCGACAGTAGACAAGTCTAAACTTGAGGCGAAATCTGAAGAAGTCGACGAAGCGATTTCAACAGGTGAGCTGAAAGAAGAGGCGTACACAGAAGCAAGCTGGCAAGCATTAGAAGAAGCGTTGACAGAAGCAAAAGCAGTTCTAGCTGATGCAAATGCAACGCAAAAGCAGGTAGACGATGCACTAGCTGCTCTAACAGATGCACATGAGAATCTTGTACCAGTACCAACAGTACCAGCAGTAGACAAGTCTAAGCTTCAAGCAAAATCTGACGAGATCGACAAAGCGATCGAAGCAGGCACGCTAAAAGGATCAGACTACACTGTTGATAGCTGGAAAGCACTACAAGATGCACAAGCAGCAGCAAAAGCAGTTCTAGCTGATGCAAATGCAACGCAAAAGCAGGTAGACGATGCACTAGCTGCTCTAACAGATGCACATGAGAAGCTTGTACCAGTACCAACAGCGCCAGCGGTAGACAAGTCTAAGCTTCAAGCAAAAGCTGATGAGATCGACAAAGCGATCGAAGCAGGCACGCTAAAAGGATCAGACTACACAGCTGACAGCTGGAAAGCACTACAAGATGCACAAGCAGCAGCAAAAGCAGTTCTAGCTGATGCGGATGCAACACAAGCAGAAGTAGACAGCGCACTAGCTGCCCTAACTGATGCACATGCTAAACTAGTCAAAGAACCAACAGTGCCAGAAGTAGTAAACAAAGAAGCTCTTCAAGCAAAATCTGATGAGATCGACGAAGCGATCGAAGCAGGTACGCTAAAAGGCTCCGAATACACTGTTGATAGCTGGAGAGCTTTGCAAGCTGCACAAGCAGCAGCGAAAGCTGTCCTTGCTGATCCGAATGCAACACAAGCAGAAGTAGACAGCGCACTAGCTGCTCTATTAGATGCATATGCGAAACTAGTAAAAGCACCAACTTCTCCAGGCAACGGTGGCGGTACTGTTCCAACACCAGTTCCAACGCCAACGCCAGAGAGCCCAATCATTTCCACAGTTGACGATTCGAAGGTTCCGTTCGCATCGGCTACAACTGTTCAATCAGGTGATCGTACACAAATTACGGTCAAAGTGGATAGAGACAAGCTTTCCGGCATTCTTAACGAAAGCAAAGGCCAGAAGCTTGGCATTCAAGTCCCTGGTAGTGGAGATGTTGATATTCAAGGCTTGACTGTTGAGGATCTGAAGAAGCTTGCAGATACTGGCTCTAGCCTGAACATTGAAGATCTGCTTGCAATCTATCCAATCCCAACAGATCAATTAAAGCTAAATGAGATTGTAAGCCAATTTGGCGATACACCTCTTAGCGAAATTGCCGTTAATATCAACATCAAGCGTTCTACAGAAGCTTTGGCGAACCTTGCCAAAGAACAGGTGGCTGCAAAAGGCTATGAGCTGCTAGTCCATCCTGTTGAGATTGATTTGACTTTTGCACACAATGGTCAAACGAATCAAGCGGATCTGTTAGCCGGCTATGCTGTGAAGTACATTGCACTTCCAGAAGGCATCGATCCGAACCGTATTACAACTGGCGTAGTGATTAAGCCGGACGGTACGGTATTCCACGTTCCAACAGTTGTAACGAAGCTAAACAATCGTTACTTTGCTCAAATTAATGATTTGCGCAGCTACGGAACGTACTCTGTCATCTGGAATCCTAGAGATTTGGATGATGTGAAAACGCACTGGGCTAAAGAAAGTGTAAATAACATGGCAGCAAGACTGGTTATTGAAGGAACAGGAAATAACAACTTCACGCCTGACCGTGTTATTACACGCTCTGAATTTGCTGTCTTTGTAGTTAAAGGATTAGGTCTAATGCATTTGGATGTGGAGCAAAACAAATTCCACGATGTGTCATCAGCAACATGGTTCCATGATGCCGTTACGATTGCTAATGATTTTGGTATCGTGCTTGGTTACAATGATGGCGCGTTCCATGGCGACCTTGAAATTACAAGAGAGCAAGGAATGGCGATGATCTATCGCAGCTTCCAGTTGATTAACCCTGAAGCATCTATGAGTGAAGATCAAATTAACGCTGTACTTGCTACGTATGGTGATGCTGATAAAGTAGCACCATGGGCGAAAGAAGCAGTTGCTATGCTGATCTCTCAAGGTATTACCGAAGGAAAGAGCGAGCAATTGCTTGATCCAAAAGGTAAAATGACGCGTGCCGAAGCGGCAGCCTTGATCCAAAGATTGCTGAAAGCAACGCAGCTTATAGATTAATCAGGAAAGCAGCCGCTATCGGTTTTTACAACCGGTGGCGGTTGTTTTATATTGTTTAGGAAAAATACGACAAATTTCAACAAAAACGTGGTAAGCTTATAATGCTAGAAGTTCGAACAGGAAGGAGATAGTGATGAGAGCCATACTTGTGGATGATGAGCAATTGGCTCTGTTGCAGCTTAAGAGAATATTCGAACATGACATCAATGGAGTTGACGTTGTCGAAACCTGCTCCAATCCATATGATGTGGTTGAAATGGTAACCAGACATCAGCCAGATGTTGTTTTTCTTGATATTCATATGCCTGAAGTCGATGGCTTAAAGCTAGGGGAGCGTATACAGTCATCTATGCCTAATATCGAAATCGTATTTGTAACTGCCTACGATCGCTATGCAGTGCGAGCCTTTGAGCTTTACGCAATAGATTACATTATGAAGCCGGTAAATTCGGATCGTTTAAAGCTGACCATGCAGCGTTTGCGTGAAAAGATTAAAATTAAAGGCGAGAGTCAGCCGAAGGAAGTCGCCAAGCCTTTTTTATTTTGCTTCAACCAAATTCGCTACCAGCTCCCAGGAGAAGAGCCTCAAACGATTAAATGGCGCACGAGCAAAGCGCGCGAGCTGTTTGCTTTTCTACTGCATAACCGCGGTCGAGCTGTCGATCGAAGCCTGCTGACGGAGCTTTTATGGCCCAATCTTGAAGTGCCAAGAGCACAGCAGCAGCTTTACACGACAATTTATCATATTCGTCAAACGCTAAAAAAGATCGGAATGGATATGATTACGATCAATAGTGTAGATTTAGAGACTGGATATAGACTATCAGTTGGAGAGGCTCAAGTGGATGTAGAGGAATGGGAGAACGAGCTTAAGCAGCTAGCTGCTCCAAGTTTGGAGCTTGTTGAGGAGTATGAGCGCATCTTCCAGCAGTTTGAAGGGAATTATTTAGGAGATTATGAGTACTTATGGGCTGAATACGAACGGGAACGGCTTCGGCTATTGTGGTTAAATCATGCCAAAAGCTTGGGCAAGCTATATATTGAACATGGAATGACGGAAAAGGCAGTTCAGGTATACAGAACGGTGCAACAGCAGCTTCCCGATGAAGAAGAAACATACTTTACATTAATTGAGCTATACGATTCCTTAGGGGATAAAGGAGGAGTAGAAGAGCAGTATTGGCTGTTATCCTCCAGATCAGAGAAGGAGTGGGAATAATCGTTTTGCTCTAATACATAATAAGAAGAAGCTGTATGCCAAGTCTTGTAAAGGACTATTGTGGATACAGCTTCTTTGCTGTTAGCCTTTATGCTTCGACTTTGTCAGCTTTTTTCAGCTGCAGAGGCGGGGGAATTAGCCAGCCTTTTTCTTTATTCATTCTTAGAATTCGCACGGCTAATGCAGTTTTTGAAGCGTGGTATTTCGCAAATAATGCTCCGATATCTTCACGAATTGCAGCTCCCATTGCTTGACTGCAGGCTACAAGAGCAGCCACATTATCCATCGCGATTGCTGACCCAATCTCAGGATCGCTGAATCTTGCTCCAACAGGAATTTCCTCTAAAGCAGCTTTTGGCTTTTCCGGCAAGAACGGTGCTGGAACTAATTCATGTTCACTTAGCAGCTGGTCACATTCAGCTGCTTCCAGCTTAGCCTCGTCAATTAGGTCGTCCAGCAGCTTTTTTAGATCAGCGTCTCCAGTATGCTGAAGCAGAGTATGGTAACAAGAGATTTTGCCTTTAGCTGCAAGCGAGTAGCTCCAAACATTAAAAATTTCGCCATAGTGCATAGGCTCTTCTTTTGGATTTCCACTTAGTATGCCCATTTTATCCCTCCTTTTTTATTTCAATGATATAATGCCTCAACAAGTAGGAACTATGCATCAGTTATCTATTGTTTTATTGCAAAAGCACTTGAACCTACAGTAGCTGTAGAATTTATAATGGAAATATGAAAGGAGGCTTCCTCTATATGGGTGAGACATACTCGATCGGAAAGTTTTCTGAGTTGACTGGCATTCCAATCAGGACGCTGCATTATTACGATGAAATTGGCTTATTAAGGCCAGAAAAGCAGCCCAATGGCCGCAGATTGTACCGAAATAAAGATGTCGAGCAGCTGCAAAAAATTGTAAGTCTAAAGTTTTGCGGCTTCAGCCTCGAACAGATACGCTCGCTGCTGCAATATTCCAGCTACGATGTTTCAATACTCGAAATGCTTGAGCTGCATAAGCTGGCGCTTGACGCCAAGAAACAGGAGCTGGAGGCGTCGATGCAGGCTATCGAGCGCATCATTGCTGTTGTGCATGATGAAGGAGAGCTGGAGCACCATACATTATTCAGCTTCATTCGCAACATGCAGCAGGAAGGAAATCAGCGCGACTGGATTGCCCGTCATCTATCTGAAAAGGCAGCCAGCAATTTATTTAATATTTCCATGAAAGAAGTAAACCAGCTGGATCAGCAGTTTGTTGGGCTGACGCGAGAGGTAAAGCAGCTGGCAGGCTTACCGCCTGATGCACCTGAAGTAGAAGCGATGGTTGGTTCTTATGTTAAGCAATTACTTCATTATGTCGATCAGGATATGATTGACCGTTTGCAAGAAATTGATCCAGATAAGTTTACACAGCTTGAGCGTATGGTAGAAGTACCGTTTACGGATAAGGAAGTGGAGTGGCTGGAGCAGGCGATGGCTCATTATATGAATAAGTTCGGCATGAGGCAGGGAGATGAGAAAAGTGAAAATAACAGGTGAAACTTTAACTTTGCTGGACGGACGGAAGCTGGCGTATATGGAGTATGGACAGCCGGATGGATATCCGATTTTGCTGTTTCATGGTACACCCGGCAGTCGAATATGGTTTATCGGTGATGATGAATATGCAAAGCATTTGGGCATTCGGCTAATCGCCTTTGATCGACCAGGCTTTGGCGCATCGGATCCAAAGCCTGGCCGCACCTTGCTCTCATGGGCAGACGATGTTGCAGAGGCTGTGCGCTGCCTGGGAATTGAGGCGTATTCAGTGCTCGGTGTTTCGGGAGGCGGGGCTTATGCGGCAGCGTGCGCGTATCGAGCGCTTGGAGGAATACGCTCCGCCGCAATGGTAGCAAGCGTTGCGCCCTTTGAAAATGGCAAGCCGCCAGCTTCGATGTCGAAGCCGAACAGGATCGCTTTTTGGCTAAGTCGAAATGCTCCGTGGCTGATGAGAGCAGTGTTTTCAGGACAAATAAAGCTGATAGATACACAGCCGGAGAAATTTAAACGAAGCCTGCAATCAGGAAATTCACATTTGCCGGAATGGGACCGGTCCTTTCTTCAAACCGATGAGCAGCTGGAAAGTACGATGCTGCATCTTCGTGAGGCTCATCGTCAAGGACCTGCCGAAACCGTGCGTGAGCAGGTGCTGATGGGCCAGCCATGGGGATTTGAACTGCGCGATATTCAAATTCCGCTCCATGTGTTTCATGGAGAGCAGGATACGATGGCGCCATTTGCTGCCATTAAGCAAGCAGTCGCGCAAGTACCCAATTGTCACTTTGTCGCTATAGAGAAGGCGGGACATTCTCTATGCGAGGACGAAGGGATTTGGACAGCGCTATTGCAACGACTGAAGGAATAAACAAGAAATTGCTGCAATCAAACTACAATGCAGCATATGATTATAGATGAAACAGCAATTGAATAGCGAGAGGCAAAATGATGCTTGGGGAGAGTGACAATTATGCTATTTGAATCATCACGTATTTACTTTAGAAAAATAACGACGGGAGATGCGGAGCTGTATGACGCTTGGCGCAACAATATCGAAGTAATGCGATACACCAATCCTTCGCTGGATCTTTATTCAACAGAGGAAACGATCGCATTCGTCGAGCAAGTGATTTTGGGATCTCACGCAGCCAAGAGCTATATTATTGTGGACAAAACAGAGGACATTCCGATTGGCATTACGTCCTTAATCAATATTGACTATAAAAACAGAAACGCTGAGTGCATTATTGATATCGGCGAAACGGATTATTGGGGAAAGGGCTATGGCGCTGAAGCTTTAACCTTGCTGTTGGACTACGCCTTTTCTGAAATGAATTTGCATCGAGTTTCACTCAGAGTCTTTTCTTTTAATGAAAGAGCGATTCATTTATACAAGAAAATAGGCTTTCAGCAGGAGGGCAGCAGCCGGGAATGCTTATTTAGAGACGGAACATGGCATGATATAATTCATATGGGGCTGTTACAGCGTGAGTATATGAAGCCAGTTAAGTCGTGAAATGCACAATGCCAGGTCGTGCAAACGGTAGACGGTTATTTTATAATCGATTAAGATTATTCCGTCGAGATAAAACTGAAAATAAGGGTGTAGGAGAACTGTCGAGCTTATCTCGGCAGTTTTTTAACTTTGAACACGGGGAGAAGGCTTATGAAAATCCCGAATATTCCATGGAATTCGATACGTTTTAAGCTAGTGCTGGGTGTGCTGCTTGTTACCGTGCCTTTAATTACACTGCTGATTTACAACAATTTTTACAGCATGCAGGTCGTTCATGACCAGGTTGCACTATCCAATCGAAATCTAATCTCGCTTTACATGGGACAAATCGACTCGCAACTAAAAGATGCCGACCGCAATCTCATTAGCCTGCTGTCTGATTTTGATCTTCAGCTGATGAATGATCCCAATACGGAAAATGAGTATCAATTAGCGAAGCACAGTGTTGCCAATAAACTAGCTTCGGATGTTGTATTATACAAGACTGTCGATGCATTTTTTGTCTATTCCAAGTCGCGCGGCGATTTGCTTGATGTGTTTAACTCGACTGTTCCGTATGCTGAGCGAGAGCAGGTTGAACAGCGGCTGCATCAGTTTCTTGAGAGCAAGCCTGATCTTGCGGAGAACGGAGGGAATCGCTGGATCGTATGGCAGATTGGTAAGGATTACTATACGCTGCGAATTTTGCAATCGGACGATCTTTATATTGGCGCCTGGGTCAATGCGAAGACGCTGCTTATTCCGCTTCATCTTATCGACTTGGGGAAAGAAGGCAGCGCGCTGCTCGTTTCAGAAGCAGGGGAGATGATGGTAAGCACCAATCCAATTACGGACGATCAACTCGACCTGACGAAGGACTTCAGCTCATACTATCGATCGGGCGACAAGAATAATTTGCTAATCGTCGGGGAACCATCGCAGATAGGCGATTTCAGCCTGGTTGCGGTTATACCGGACCAACAAATTTTGCAAAACCTGCCGAATTTATCGCGCTTGATTTTAATGATCTCGATTGCATCAATCGGATTAGTGCCGATTAGCTTATATTTGCTGCGCCGCATTGTTCTCGTGCCTTTAAAGCGGCTGATTGTCGTTATGAAGCGAATTAACACCGGAAATGTGAACGTTCGGGTCGAGACTTATCCGGCATCGGACGAAATTCAAATGGTAAACCGAACCTTCAATACGATGATGACGCAAATTGAAGAGCTGAAAATTAATGTGTATGAGGAGCAAATCAATAAGCAAAGAGCAGAGCTGCAGCATTTGCAGCTGCAAATAAATCCGCATTTCTTTATGAATTCCCTAAATATTTTATATAATTTGGCGCAGGTGAAAAACTACGAGTTGATTCAGGAGCTGACCATCTGTCTGGTTCGCTATTTTCGCTTTATGTTTCAAAGCAATTTGAAATTTGTACTGCTGCGAGAGGAGCTGCAGCATGTGCGCAATTATGTTCGCATCCAGGAGCTGCGCTTTCCTAAAGCGCTTAGCTGCTCGATTGATACGGTGGATTTTCTGGAGCCGTTTCCAGTACCGCCTTTGGTCATCCAGTCGCTGCTTGAAAATTCAATTAAGCATGGCATGACGCTGGACAAGCCGCTTCATATCGCGGTATCGATCGATTTAATAGAAACAGGAACAGAGCCATACGTAGAAATAATCGTTCGTGATACGGGAAAAGGCTTTTCCGAGCATGCCTTGGCGGAGATTCGCTCAGGCAACAAAGTGATAGATGAGGAAGGCGAGCATATCGGAATATGGAATGTCCATAGAAGATTGCAGCTTTTGTATGATGATCAAGCGTCGATCTCCTGTTATAATGATCTTCCGCACGGTGCGGTAGTAGAGATTCGGATTCCCTATCATTCGAAATATGCAGAAGGAGGAGGACATGGACATGCTTCAGCTTTTAATCGTAGATGATGAAATTCATGCAGTTGAAGGGATTCGCTCTGGCGTTGAATGGCCCAAGCTAGGCATATCAGCAGTATTTTCGGCTTTTACCGTACAGCAGGCAAAGGAAGTTTTTAAGAGTGAGCAGGTAGATATTTTGCTTTGCGATATTGAGATGCCACAGGCTACGGGACTGCAGCTGGCCGAATGGGTAAGAGAGCACTATCCGCGAACGGCAATCATCTTTCTGACATGTCATGCTGATTTTAAGTATGCCAAGCAAGCAATTCAGCTTGGCAGCTTTGACTATATGCTAAAGCCTGTACCCTTCCCGGAGCTGGAGCAAACGATACAGAAAGCGATCGAGAAAATTCAAGAAGATACGAAAGCTGCTCAATTTAGCCAATACGGCCAATTTTGGTTTCAGCATCAGCCTGTGCTGATTGAGCGGTTTTGGCTTGATCTGATTCATCAGGTTATTCCTCCGCATGCAGAGGCGGTCAAGCGCGCTGCGGCTGAGCGCAACATTCCATACGATGATTCGATGACCTTTATCCCTGTGTTGATTGGCGTGCAGCGATGGCATAAGGAGCTTACGCTGCGCGAGCAAAAAATAATGGAGTATGCGCTTAAAAATGCCGCTGAGGAGCTGCTCGTTGGCAATCATCGAAACGGGCAAATAATCTCGTTGGACAGCGGCAGGCTGCTCGCGATTCTGGACGCAAGCAGCGATGGCAATTTTGAATCAGCTCTAACCGGGCAATGCGAACGCTATGTCGCGGACTGTAAAAGCTATTTTTCATGTGATTTATCCTGCTATATTGGCGATGCGGTTGGCGGACAGGATATGTTCGGCATGGTTAATCGTCTTCGTGAGTTTGAGCGCAACAATGTTGCATACAACAATAAAGTGTTTCACATTTCCAGCGCTTCGCTGCGTTCTGCCTATTATGAGCTTCCAGATACAACGGTTTGGTCTGCAATGCTTAATGAAGGTGAGTACGATAAAGCCTTGCAGGAAGCGATAAATTATTTGGAGAAACTACTGCAGCGAGAAATAATGGATGTCATGCTGCTCTATCAATTCCAGCAAAATTTTCAGCAAATGATGTACGTTGCGCTTCAGAAAAAAGGGATTCATGCGCATCAATTGTTTAGCGATCCGCGATCATTGGATTTTTCGGCAAATGCGACTCGATCTGTTACCGATTTAATAGCCTGGATGAAGCATGTTGTAAACAGAGCGTCGGAGTATGTTAACACTGTCGAGAAATCGAATAGTGTCGTTAGTCGGGTTATCAGCTATATTAAAGGGCATATCGCCGAGGATTTGTCACGTGAGGATATCGCCAATCATGTGTTTTTGAATCCTGACTATCTAAATCGAATTTTCAAAAAGGAGGTCGGAATGGCGATTTCCGACTTCTTGTTTCAGGAAAGATTAAAGCTGGCTCAAGAGCTGCTGGCCAAGTCTGACATGCCGATTGGCGCCGTTGCAGCGCATATCGGCTATGCGAACTTCTCTCACTTTTCACGGATGTTTAAAAAGCATACAAGCCTCAATCCCAACGAATATCGCCAGCTGCATCAGCAAGCACAGCAGCACTAAGTCTGCAAATGCACATTGAAAAGTCGTGCTCAGAGCGGAATGCTTAATCCGGCGGCAGTACAATTAGCACATATTCACTTTGCTACCACTTGCTCGCAAGCGGTTTCAAGGTGAACGACAATATGGCAATAGGGGGAGTACGATGAAGAAGGGGCTAACAGTAATAAGTGCACTCGTAATAGGAGCGATGCTCTTCTTGTCAGCATGCGGAGGCAATAATACGGGCAGCAGCTCGGGAGGAGATTCTTCCACGGATACAACGGTGGTGCTGGATGTAGCGTATCCTATTTTTGGATCAGTTCCTAAAGATCTTTCGCTTGTGCAAGATTCGATCAATGCGATTGCCAAGGAAAAAATCAATGCAACGGTCAAATTAACGCCGATCAGCTTTGGCAACTGGGAGCAGCAGGTCAATCTGATGCTAAGCAGCGGCGAGAAGCTGGATTTGATGGTCGTTACCAGCACGCTCTACAGCGGACTTGTAGCGAAAGGACAAATTATTGAGCTGGATAGCTTGCTCGATTCTCATGGACAAGGCATCAAGGATGCAATGGATCCAATCTATCTCAATGCATCACGTATCTCAGGCTCGGTATATGGCGTGCCAACGATTCGCGATTTTGCTGCCAGCCAAGGGCTGACGATGCGCAAGGATCTCGTAGAGAAGCATCAAATCGATGTCAGCAGCATCAAGACATTGGATGATGTGGAGGCTGTATTGAAGCTGGTTAAAGAAAAGGAGCCGAATCTGACTCCGCTTGTTCCGGGCAATATCGGCAGAACGATGCTTGATTCCTATCGCTGGTTCGATCAGCTTGGCGATTCCATCGGCGTATTGCCGAATTACGACAATGATTTGCAGGTTGTGAATTTGTATGAAACAGAGGAATATGCGGAGTTCGTTCGCAAAATGCGCAGCTGGTACTCTTCAGATTTGATTTTGAAGGATGCTGCTACTAATAAGACCTCGCAATTTGATTTATTGAAGTCTAACCGCGGCTTCGCTTATTTTTCCAATATGAAGCCTGGCTTTGAGGAACAGGAGTCAAAAAGCAGCGGCGTCCCTGTCGTGACGACTACTTTAGTTCAGCCTGTTTCCACTACAACCAATGTAACCGGAATTATGTGGGGCATCCCGATTAATTCCAAGGTTCCAGAGAAAGCAATGGAGTTTCTTAATTTGATGTATACGGATAAAGACATTGTTAACTTGTTTAACTGGGGAATAGAAGGGACGCATTATGTTGTCCAATCCGATAATGTCATTGATTTTCCTGAAGGCGTGGATGCTGCAACTTCAGGCTACAGCATGAATATGGGCTATCTGTTCGGCAATCAGTTTTTGTCTCATGTATTCACTGGCAATGATCCGAACATTTGGAAGGAAACAGAAGCATTTAACGAATCGGCGATTAAGTCGAAGGCACTTGGCTTTACGTTTGACGCCACACCTGTAAAGACAGAATATGCCGCAGTTACCAACGTCGTGACCCAATACAAGCTTCCGCTTGAAACAGGCAGTGTCGATCCTGATGTCGTATTGCCAGAGTTTATTTCCAAGCTGAAATCCGCAGGGATCGAGAAGGTTATCGCTGAGAAGCAAAAACAGCTTGATGAATGGGCGGCAGCCAGCAAATAAGCAACACGACAAATAAGCAACAAATAAGTAACACGACATTACCAGGTTTAGCAGCCCGTCAACGATTCAGTTTGGCGGGCTATTTTTTAGAAATGAGGAAAAGAGGATGCATCATGCCGAAAACAATTTCATTCAATGATAACTGGACATTTACTAAGACCGATAGCCCTGCTTACAGCAGGCAGACTATTGTACAAGGTCAGCCCGTTACGCTGCCGCATACGTGGAATGACAGCGACGGTCAAGGCGGAGCGGAAGCCTATTACCGAGGAGCATGCTGGTACCAAAAGGTATTAACGATCAACGCCGAGGATTTAAGCAAGCGCATTTATTTGGAGATCGGGGCAGCTGGCAATATGGGCGAGGTTTATATTAATGGACAGCTCGCAGCTGAAAGCCGTTGTGGCTATGCCATGTTTCGCGCAGCATTAACGCCACATTTGAAGCAGGGCGACAATTTGCTGGCGATTAAGGTGGACAACAGCTACAACAATGAAGTATATCCGCTTGGCGCTGATTTTACATTTTACGGCGGGCTGTACCGTGAGGTAAAGCTGCTGGTGATGGATGATATTCATTTTGATGTGATGGACAATAGTCGAGATGGCGTCTATCTGACTCAAGCAAGCAGCGGAGAAGGAGTATTTCGTCTCGATGTGCGCGGTCGGCTTGTCAATGAAGCCGCAGCATCTGCCAATGGGCGCGTGCTGGTGCAGCTGAAGGACCACGAGGGAGCTGTCGTATGGGAGGATAGCCAGGAGTTGGCTGTCGCGGATGCAGCTGAGTTTGAGTTAAGCGGATCAATTTGTAATCCGGTGCTCTGGGATGGGATAGAGCAGCCGTATTTATACACGGCTGAAATTCGTGCGATTGTACAGGAGCAAATCGTTGATACGAGACAGATTGAAATCGGGTTTCGCACAGTAGAACTTACTGCTGACCAAGGCGTCATCCTGAACGGAAAACCGATCAAGATCAACGGCGTATGCCGTCACCAAGACTTTGGCGGAATCGGAAATGCGATTACGAAAGCGCATATGGAGCTGGATATGGAGCTTATTCGCGAGGTCGGAGCTAACAGTATTCGGCTTGCGCATTATCAGCATGATGACTACTTTTACAGCCTGTGCGACCGTTATGGCTTGCTCGTTTGGGCAGAGATTCCTTATATCAGCTTTCCTTCTACGCTTGATCCGGACAGCCGCAATGCGTTCGAGCAGCTGGAGCTTCTGATCAAGCAGGCCTATAACCACAGCTCGATTTATTGCTGGGGCGTACAAAATGAAATTACGATTGCCGTCGAGACGGAAAATACGTATCGCATCATCAAGGAGCTGGTGGCAGAAGCCAGAAGGCTGGACCCAAGCCGCTTCGTTGCACAGGCGAATATTAATGGCGTAGCTGATGACAGTATTATTAACACTTTTACCGATCTTGTTGGCTACAACTTATATTATGGCTGGTACTACGGAGAAATTAAGGATTTGGGCGAGCGACTCGACGACTTCCATCGCACAAGACCAGACAAGCCTGTACTCGTCTCGGAGTATGGTGTTGATACGAATCCAAACTACCATTCCTACACGCCGCAGGTACAGGATTACACAGAGGAGTATCAGCTGCTGTTCCACCATAACGCGCTGGAGACCTTTAAGGCAAGACCGTATGTGCTTGGCGGCTATGTATGGAATATGTTTGATTTCGGAAGCGCCAACCGCAAGGAAGGCGGGGAAGTCGGCAAAAACCTGAAAGGGCTGGTTACGATTGATCGGAGCTTGAAGAAGGATGCCTTCTACCTGTGCAAGGCTTATTGGTCGAAGTCGCCATTTGTACACTTGGCTGGACGTAGGTTCGTCAACCGACATGAGCAGCTGAATGATCTTGTCGTTATATCCAATCTGCAGCATATTCGCGTCTATTTGAACGGCGAGCTGCTGACGGAAATTAAGGATGGACAGCCGCTTAACGTCATTAAGGCCGTTAGACTAATCTTGGGAGACAACCATATTTCTGTTGAAGGAATAGACGAGCAAGGAGAGCGCTATACCGATGAAATCATGCTGCGTCATGTGCTGGAAAGCGACAGCAGCTATATCTATGTGAAGGAAGAGAAAACAGAGCATGTGGTCAACTGGTTCGAGCGGTTCGACTTGTCCGCACCTGGGCAAATCGAGGTGAAGGAAGGCTATTATTCGATTTATGATACGATTGAACAGCTTTATCGCAATGAGGCTGCAAAGGCTGTTTTTCTTAAATACTTTGCACATGTAACGGATAACCCGTTTTTTGAGGTGACCCAAGGAGTTATGTCGATCGAGAAAATGTCGCAGCTTGTTTTTTATGGGATTCCGCCGGAGCTGCTGCCGGTTATTAATCGTGAGCTTAATCGTATTGCCAAGTAAACGGACAAGCAGTTGTCCTGTAAGCTTCTTAGCAAGGTTAAAGTAAGGTTTAAAGAATCTGGATAACGTTAAATGATGAGGTTGGAGTCGATAGAAAATCTAAGGAATATGTAGAACGTTAATGGGCAGAAATCTGCCTCATTATAGAGAATTCCACCTAATAAGACGCTGTGCATTCATTAGAATGAAGAAAGGCTTCATATGTCATAGATAACGTTATCCAGCTTCCTTAGCGACTAACCAGCCTTTCCGACTTTCACTCGATTGAGAAATCAGCGGAAGAATCGGGCTTTAAAGGCGATCCACCTTGCTTTCCAGACTCCCTTTATTGTCCTCAGCCTCACTTAGCAATATCGCTTCAACATAATCAATGCCTCTGGCAGTAATCATGATCGCTAACCGCTCATCCGCAGCCTTTTTGGCGTTCGGAGTGAGACTCGATACTTGTATATACTCTTTTGCGAGTAAATAGTGGTAAGCTTTGTGATACTCACTGTCTATGTACAGCTCTTTTTTGGTGCCAATCAAGCCTTGAACTTTGTTTTGAGATGGCCACTCTGGCCCTCCGGAATAAAACAACTCGTAGAGCTTCTCCAATATTTTTCTCCGCAATTGTTGCCGTTCTTTAATTTTTTCAATGTTCAACATCATATCCCCCATTTTCGTTCTTGGTATATCAGATAGTCTGTAAAGTGCATAACGGAAGTCGTTGGAACGGTAGTGAGCAGTGACCCCTATTCAGTAACATAAAGGTACGACAGATACTTATTTCATAGAAACAGAAAGGGGAACCACAAATGACTAAGCGTACTCAGAGCACGGCGTTCAAGCGAATATGGAAATATAGTCCGCTCTATCTTATGATGCTTCCGGGTTTAGCGTATTTGCTAATCAATAACTATTTGCCGATGCTTGGACTCGTTATCGCCTTTAAGGATATTAACTTTGCCAAAGGCATTTTGGCGAGCGATTGGATTGGCCTTGAGAATTTCAAGTTT
Source organism: Paenibacillus montaniterrae (assembly GCF_018403185.1). Taxonomy (GTDB): domain Bacteria; phylum Bacillota; class Bacilli; order Paenibacillales; family Paenibacillaceae; genus Pristimantibacillus; species Pristimantibacillus montaniterrae. Next base: position 245,734 of record NZ_BOSE01000005.1, on the reverse strand, counting down.
TTGTTCCAGACGTCTGATGCTTACATTATTACTAGAAATACAATATTGTACAACTCGGCCTTTATTGTCATTGGGCTCGTTGTATCTGTAGCTTTTGCGATTCTTTTGAATGAGATCAGAAGCAAATTTGCCTCGCGTTTTTATCAGAGTGTTATTATTTTACCATTTCTAATTTCTATGGTGCTTGTAAGCTATTTAGTATTCTCTATGCTGAGCATGGAAACAGGCTTTATGAATAAGACGGTGCTGCCTGCACTCGGTATTGATCCGATTTCCTGGTACAACGAACCGAAGTACTGGCCTGTTATACTGACGCTTGTCCATGTGTGGAAGGGTGCGGGATACTCCTGTATTATCTTTTTGGCTGCGATTATCGGTATTGATCCGGAGTATTATGAGGCAGCCAAGCTGGATGGCGCATCGAAATGGCATCAAATTCGTCAAATTACGATTCCACTCATTACGCCTGTCATTATTATGCTGACACTACTGCAGATCGGGCGAATTTTTTACTCGGACTTCGGCTTGTTCTATCAGGTTCCAATGAATGCGGGAGCACTGTATAGCACAACGAATGTTATTGACACCTATGTGTTCCGCGGACTGCTTCAGCTCGGCAACATCGGCATGTCATCAGCCGCAGGCTTCTATCAATCAATTGTAGGCTTCATACTCGTGCTTACATCGAACTATGTCGTTCGCAAAATTAATAAAGAAAACGCGCTGTTCTAAGGAGGGGAATACGATGAATAAAGAAGCTAGAACCTGGCAATGGATTGCCCATATTATCTTGTTATCATTTTCGCTTACATGTATACTGCCGTTCATATTGCTGGTGATGTCCTCCATTACGGATGAAACATCGATTTTACAGCATGGTTATTCCTTTATCCCGAAGCAATTCAGCTTGTCGGCCTATGAATATTTGTGGCAGCAGTCTTCACTCATTTTTAATGCTTATGGGATCACGGTGCTGATCACTGTCGTAGGAACGATTGTCAGCTTGATTATTACATCAATGCTCGCTTATCCGCTATCGCGGCGCGATTTGCCTGGCGGAACCTTCTTTGCGTTCTTTCTGTTCTTCTCTATTCTTTTTAACGGTGGACTAGTACCGACTTATCTTGTATATACGCAGCTGCTGGATATGAAGAACACGCTTTGGGCGCTCATCGTTCCGAGCTTGCTGCTCAACGGCTTTTATGCGATGCTGATGCGTACATTTTTCATGACAACGATACCAGTGCCTGTCCTTGAATCGGCCAGCATAGATGGGGCAAGCGAATTTAAAATGTATTACAAAATCGTATTGCCGTTGTCGCTGCCTATTCTTGCGACTGTTGGGTTGTTCCAAGGCCTTGCCTATTGGAATGATTGGAATAACGGATTAATTTATGTAACTGATCCGCAGCTATTCAGCCTGCAAAATGTACTGAATCGGATTATGAGCGATATTCAGTTTCTTGCCAGCAACGGCGATTTAAGCGCGAGCGCAGGCGATAAAATTGCGCAGCTGCCAAGTGAAACCTTCCGGATGGCCATTGCTGTGATCGCTGTCGTGCCGATTCTGGTCGCTTATCCGTTCTTCCAGAAATATTTTGTTAAAGGCATGACGATTGGCGCGGTAAAAGGCTAACCATTTGATCGGCATGCTCACTGCATCATTACCGTATGGTATTGGATAGGGAAGACATAAGAAAGCAGGCGATGTTTGATCAGTTCGTCGTGATCAAGCATCGCCTGCTTATTCTATTTAACATGCTTAGCTGGAACCGACAAATCATTTGTCTGAGCCAGGCTTTCATTGATGCGCTGAACGGCGACCACATGGATATCGACCCCATCAAGCCGATTCAGCAACTCATTAATGATCGAGCCATGCATAATTTCCTGCCAACGCGTTTGTGCTGACTGTCCGATAATCAATTGCGTAATGCCGCACTGCTTGGCGGCTTCGGCAATGGCTTCAGCTACCTTTTTATGTCCGCGCGGCTTAATAATGAGCTCGGCACCCCATTCCTCACAAATCCGCTGCCAATGTGAACGCGCTTGAGCCTGGTCATGCTCATCCTGCTCGGAGATCACGCTTAGCACATACAGTGGAGACTCAAATAGCTGAGATAGCTCTCCGCCGCGACGGATCAACCGTTCCCCATTTTGCACATAATGTACGCACACCATAATTTTTTCATCGCAAATCATTGATAGATACTCCTTTGTTGATTGTTATAATCAGCGCTGCGGATCAAAGCATCCTCCAGTCAGCGCTCCGGAGCAAAACAATCCTCCAGTCGCTTTTTAAATCGTAATGCTCTTATTTGAATTTTAAAGGTAGCATTACGATGTTAAAGGCGACCCACTCTCGTTTTACGGATTGCTTTGCTCCTCCGCTGGGGCCATTTGTTGTTGGATACGCTACGAAGCGAGCGTAGCGTCATCAGCGCTGCGGAGCAAAGCAACCTCCAGTCGCTTTTTAAATCGAAATGCTTTCTTATTTGAATTTTAAAGGTTGCATTACGATGTTAAAGGCGACCCACTCACGTTTTACGGATTGCTTTGCTCCTCCGCTGGGCCTTTTGTTGTTGGGTACGCTACGAAGCGAGCGTAGCTCATCAAAGTTAAGCATTTTAAGCTTCTTAATTACAATGAGGGTTTAAAAATTCGGCTTTCAGGACCAAGAAGATGGCACGATACTAGAAAGTGAGGAGCGCAGCGTAGATAGACCTACGTGAGCACCGGAACTTTCGGTAGCGCGACATATTCGCCGCCGACTAAGCTACGAAGCAACACCTCGTGATCAAAGTCGGATTTTTAAACCTTCCCCTAATTACAATGAGGGTTTAAAAAGCTTGGCTTTCAGGACCAAGAAGATGGCACGATACTAGAAAGTGAGGAGCGCAGCGTAGGCACAAGCTACGTGAGCACCGGAGTTTTCGCTAGCGTTCAAGATTCGCCGCCGACTAAGCTACGAAGCAACACCTCGTGATCAAAGTCGGATTTTTAAACCTTTCCCTAATTACAATGAGGGTTTAAAAATTCGGCTTTCAGGATCAAGAAGGTTGGACGCTAGTAGAAAACGAGGAGCGCAGCGTAGGCACAAGCTACGTGAGCACCGGAGTTTTCGCTAGCGTTCAAGATTCGCAGTCGAATCCACTCCAACGAAACTGCATCGTCATCAAAGTCGGATTTTTAAACCTTCCTCTAATTAAAAAGAGCTTGGAGCAGAGAAATATCCCGCTACCAAGCTCTGGAATGATCTAATAAAGACAAACCAAAAGTGCATGAAGGCTCTCTCTCATGACGCTTACGAGGTTAGCTGTCGGATTCGGGTCTGAGAGTACCCGTTCTTTCCTGTATAGAAAGAATTCACCCCTGAAGCAAAAATGCTTCCATGGTTCCCCCGCTCCTCTATAATAGAGGATTAAGCAGTATCAATATGAAATTATCGTAATCCATACTAAGCTATTTTTGACAAAATGTAAATAGATCGCTGAAAAATTAAATAAAGGTAAGCATTGGGAAGCTGGTCTTGTTTATATAAGCTATGTGAAAAAATTTAGAAGGTGCAAGCTTAGATAGAATATTCATGTACGTATCATTATAAATGTGATTGCGAGAAGAGGTAATTTTACATAAATGTCGAATATTAGGGAATAGTGCGATTATTGTATAGGCAACGTTACAGTACTAATCGTTCATAGAAATGGTAGATCTGTAGAACTAGAAAAGGAGTTAACCATGGCTAGAACATATTATGCTGAAGGAAGACAAATTGCATATGTATTAAGAGGGCTATTTATTCTTGGGGGCATGGCTATATATTTTAATATTCCGGGTCTGCACTGGGGATTTTTCATTGGAATTATAATAGGTTCGGTACTGTTAGCTGAGATTGCAGGTACAATGTGGACTAAAAAAGACGTGAGCAGAAAAAAAGAACAAAAACTGCTAAGGCAAAGCAGCCATCAGCCAAACGAACATCCATAAAACAAACAAGTCCTACCACAGTCAAATCAAGACGATCAGAGAATAAGCTCAGAGCAGACGAAATAATCCTATCCAGTAAATTAAATGATTTGTCTTGGGCTGAGTTTGAACGCCTGCTGGCTTTATATTTCCGAGATCAAGGTTATATCGTTAAGGAAGTAGGTGTAGGCGGCAATGATGGCGGCGTCGATCTGGTCATTATTGATCGGCGTGGCGAGAAAACGACCGTACAAGCAAAGTGCTATGCAGAGCATAATACAGTTAAAGTACAGACTGTTCGTGAATTAGTTGCTGCAAAGCGAAATCACGATTGTATTTTGTCCTTGCTTATTACAACCTCAGATTTAACCCCGCAGGCGAAAAAAGAAGCCGAGCAATTTAAAGTAGATTATTGGCATGGGGCTGTTTTAGAGCAGAAGCTAAAAGCATGGGGGAAATGGCAGCCAAATAGAAAGCGGCGTCCAGTCGTTTAACAAGCGCAGCCCGGCATAATATAATAAAAGGAAACAAGTTCAAATTCAGGAGAACCTGCCATATGCGCAATAAAATTTATGTAGAAACGAAGATTAAAGCGCCGCTTGAAACGGTGTGGGACTATACGCAAACGCCTGATATTCATCAGCAATGGGACTTGAGATTTTCCGAGATTACTTATTTGCCCAAGCAAAGCGAGGAGGAGCGGCAAAGGTTTCTTTATAAGACGAATATCGGCTTCGGCATTAGCATCGCAGGCGAAGGGGAATCGTATGGAACGAAGGAACGCGATGGCGTACGCACCTCGAGCCTCGTGTTCGGTACGGAGCAGCGCTTATCGTTAATTAAGGAAGGGAGCGGCTTCTGGCGCTATATTCCTGCTGAGGACGGGGTGATCTTTCTAACGTTATATGATTATCGCATACGCTTTGGCGCTTTGGGCCGCTATTTTGACAAGCTTGTGTTTCGGCCACTCATGGGCTGGGCCACGGCCTGGAGCTTTGATGCTTTGCGGTTATGGCTTGAAAACGGCATTCATCCACGAAGCTCGCTTTATCGCAGCTTGCGACAGCTTGTTATTGCGGTTGCACTATGCTTTTTATGGGTTTATCAAGGCTTGGTGCCTAAGCTTTTATTTCCCGATTCGGGTGAAATTGCACTAATAGCTCAATTTTCCTTATTTGCCGGCTATGAGCGGTTGGTTCTGCAACTCCTTGGAATAGCAGAGATAATTTTTGGCTTGCTATTTATTTTGCTGCTAAGGAGCAAGCTGCTGCATACCTGCAATATTGGCCTGTTAATCGGTTTGCTGCTTAGCGGTTTAGCTTTCCCAGACGTTTATGTTGCGCCGTTTAATCCCGTTACTTTAAATGTTGCGATGATGATGCTGTCGCTTGTTTGCTTGCTGGAACGGGAGCCCGCTGCAAGCGCCAGCCATTGTCTCCGAACTAGCCCGCAAAGGGAGGACAAGCGATGAGTTCTATTTATATGCGAGCCTTAGGCGAGCAATTCAACAAGCTGCACCCGCAAATTCAAAAGCGCTTCGGCTTTAGCAGCGAGGATGGGATTGCCTCGATTGGCACTGGCACGATGGAGCATGTCTGGTACGGAAAATGGTATATGCTGCCGTTCCTCTATATTGGAACATGGCGCAATATTTTATTTCCACAGCGAGGCCGCAATATTCCATTTACAATCGAAAATTATGCCTATCGCGATTCATTCGGCAGAGAGACGGTTACCTGGTGCAGAACCTATTATTTTCCGAACGGAAAAAGACGCTTTGACGCTACGATGATCTATAGCGAGCAGCGCGGCAAAATTATCGATTACTTGGGCACGCATCAGCATTTGGCGGTTGAAATTGAGATGAAGCCAACCGAAGCGGGAGGCATAGGGCTGAAATCTGGCGCGCAATATTTCTATGAAGGGAAAGTGGCCTTTTCGTTTCCGATGTTGTTTTCCGGATATGCCGATGTTGTGGAGTCCTATGATGAAGCAACGAACAAATTCCATATCGAGGTCATTGTGCGCAACCGCGTGTTTGGACCGATTTTCGGTTATAAGGGAAGCTTTGATGTGGAATATATCCAAATCAGCGAGCAAGATATCCCGCAGCATGTTAAACCAGTGCGCGAGGAGCGCAGGGAATAGAAGAGGTAGTTAATGGAAATGCCCTGTGGACTGTCCGACTGTCCACAGGGCATTTTTTTCATTTATTCAGATTTGCGGAAATAAGGAAGTCTGCTGAGCGGAACTTCGATTTGCTTAGTGGTTGGACCTACGACTACGCTGCCATCATCGCCAATCCAGGTGCCGGCCGGGAATACGACGTTGCGTTCTCGCATTCCTTTGACGATAACAGGCGCGACAAGCAAGGAGTCGCCCAGCATAAATTGATCCTTAACATGTTCCATTCCAGCTTCGGCAAATTCATAAGCCATATGCCGTACAATCGGCTCGCCGCTGCGCGAGGCATGCATAGCAAGCTGCAAAATTTCTTCTCCAAATGCAGCATGCAGCTTTGCTGCTTCAATACAATATTGTAAATTTGTTTCATCCAGCAGACGCCATGGCGCTGCGGAAAATTGCATCATCGGAAACAGCGCCGAGCATTGGGCAGAGCGTACAAACAGCTCAGCATCGAATTTTGCTGTAGTGAAGCTGCCGTATTCTCCTCCGCCAATCATATCCGGGCAAATATAGGCATAGCCGAGCAAGCCTTGCGCAAGGCCATCGGGAATAAGTGCATCAAGTCCGTTGCCCTCCCATTCATGCGCCTTATCCTTTAATCGTTGCGCAATCGGCTGGCCTGCCAGCTTCCAGCAAGCACGATATTCATTCAGACTGTATTTTAAGCCAACCTTCGCCCATGCTTCGCAATGTCCGCTGCGGCTTGTCGGCACGTAGCTTAAATCATCGCATTCATAAAAATCTACGTCGCCTGCATCCAGCTTAAAGCCATCGATTCCATACTCTCGCTGCAGCTTATCAAGCTGCGCTTGAATCCATTCAACGGCTGCCGGATTCGTGCAATCCAGCACAGCGCTGTAGCCGTTCCACCATTTGCGGATCGCAGTATTGCCGCTGCGGTCCTTTAACAGTATGCCTGTCGGCTCGAGCTCGCGAAAGGTAAGCGAATCGGCCGTAATAAAGGGACAAACCCAAAGCATCACTTTAAAGCCCATTTCATGCAATTCGTTCACCATTTGCTTTGGATCAGGAAAGCGGCCTGAATGAAATTTCCAAGTGCCGTACGGCTCATGCCAGTTATCATCAATCATAATGACACCTGGAGGCATGCCATGCTCGAGCACGCTTTTCGCATACTGCAAAACCTTCGCTTGTGTAGGCTCATACAGCAGCTCGATCCATAAATTGTACTGCGGAGCAGTAAACAGCAGCGGCTCGGGAATGTCAGGAGCTGGCGGAAAGAAACGATGTGCTGCATGCTGAAAGGCGCCTTTTAATGTCTCGTGACCCTCTCCGAGAAACAGCTGCCCAACGCCCTGAACAGAAAGCTTTCCTTGACTGAATTCAAAATGGAAGGGCTCCTCGCTCCAAATATATCTGCCTTTATTAGACAGCAGCAGTGGACAAGCTTGATTGCTTTTATGGTTTTGGTCCAAATCCGCGCTGAACTCCTCTAAATGATAAGGCATGCTTCTGCCATCCGCGGCTCGTCCGCCCCACCAGCATTCTTCAGGCAACAGCTCCAGCAATAACTGCTTTGAGTCATTGTTTATCGTTGGCACAGCGTTATTGTCAGACTGATTTGTAGTTTTCATATAAGCTCACTCCTTTTACACCATCTTACTGCTGCACGAATAGGCAGACAATCTAAATGTTGTGACGTATAATATAACAAAATTGACTTTTGTAAGGGGAAAGCTAATGAAAAATGTTGCTTCATATGCATTTCGTAATGAGGATAAAACAATATTGACACTGGATTCGATTGGCTGGCAGAGGATTGACAGCATAGACTACAGCTTTGCAGGCGATGAGCGCCCGGATTGCGGACATGTTATATTCCAGTACACGCTTAGCGGTCTCGGCTATATTGACATTGACAACCAGACGATTGCATTGCCGAAAGGCACTGCATTTCTTGTGAAGGTTCCTAGCCGTCATCGATATTACTATAGCGCGCAGCAAGAGCCGTGGGAAATTATATGGCTTAACATTCGTGGTGATGAAGCGAATCGGATCTGGGATTACGTAATCGAGCAGGAAGGGCCGATCATTACAAGAGACAGCGACTCTGCGTTAATTCAAAGCTATTGGAAGCTGCTGCAGATGATTGATGAGCAAAAGGTGACCGACAAATATGCCCTGTCTGCGGCGGTCTATCAATGGATGCTAGCACTTGTGCAAAGCAGCAGGGAACGAAGCAAGGAAATTACAGTGAGCTCCAGCTCGATTATCGAGAAGGCGAAGCGCTATATGAGAGATAACTATGCTTTGCCGATAACCTTGGACATGCTGGCCGAGCATTGCGGAATTAACAAGCATTATTTATGCCGACTATTTCAGAAGTCGGAGCAACGATCACCGCTCGATTATTTGCGGGAGCGGCGAATTGAAGCGGCAATCGCCAAGCTGCGCACGACAGATGAGCCGATTTATGAGGTCGGACGGCAGTGCGGCTTCGACAGCCCCAGCTACTTTGGCAAGGTGTTTCGCCAATATATGGCGATGACGCCGCAGCAGTATCGTCTGAAAAAGCTGGAGTTTCCTTACGATGCCATTTATTATGAGTAAAGATTTTGTTGAATGCTAACTTCAAGAAGAAATCCAAGAAGTTAAGCTAAGGCACAGAGGGATCAATTAGGGCGTGTATGCAACTCTGAAGGGAGCAGCTTATGCCGAATTTTCACGCCTTAACGTTTTCAGAATCCTCTGTGCCTGTTGTGCAGCGTTTATCTATAGCTCAGGCAAGAGCATTAGCTCACATATCCAAAGGCCAGTATCGTAAAGCGTTTATGCTCGTCGCCTGGCGCCATTTGAATTTCGATCGTATGCTCGCGCGCTTCCGGTTCATTGTAGAGAATGGTGGCATGGCAGTGCGTCCAATTTATAATTCGCGGGTCAGCCGTTTGCACAAGCTTGCCGTCCACGAAAATGTCTGCACGGCCAAAATCATTGCTGCCGCTGTCCTTGTAGACGAGCAGCAGACTTCTGCTCTTCAGCTTTAGCTTGAAGCTTTCATTTCCCGCTTCAGCCGTATGCATCCAGTTATGAGGAAATTGGGCAGTAGCGAACGGCTGATCATTCATTTCAACCATTTGCAAATCCGTATCCGTTTCATGAAAGGCGCCTTTGGCTATTTCGGCTATCGCTGTATTCGTTGAGCGGTCCAGCAAGCGGACATGGGCAAAGTCGTTTCCGATGATCGGCGGCTTGCTCAAGTCGATATCTCGCTCATGCAGCTCGGAATACTCTGCCTCGGCAAACAACCAGCCGAGACAGTCCGCCATAATGGTATGGCCGATGTTGGTTGGATGATAGCTGTCGTAAAAATATTGCCGCTTCGTTACAACATGACCGGCTTCCTTGCTTAAGTGGAATTGCGGAACGACCGCATCCTTGACGCTCACCATCGGAAGATCGTAGTGCAAGCCTACTGGAGCAAGTCTGTCCTGCAAATTCCAATCGTTAATAAATACGCTGAACAGTAAAATAACAGCGGGCTCATTTTCAGCGGCAAGCGCCTTCAGCACGAGGCTCTCATAGCATTTGCCCCGAGTTTCATCATCGGCGTCATTAACGGCAAATTCTACAATGACGATATCCGGCCAGACAGCGCCGTCTTTAAGCACATCGCGCTCATAGCGAATCATGCCGAGCTCCGAGGGAGTGCCGCCAACCCCTGCCTTGACGAAATGAATATGCTCGCCGCCGTTTTTAGCAAACAGCTTTTTGAAGCTGAGATAGGATTGGTACGCATAGCAGGCGCTGTGGATCGGCTTGGCGCCTGCACCTTGCGTAATGGAGCCGCCGATGTAGGCGATCGTAACATCCTCGCCTTGCTTTGCTTTTTCAATCGCTTTCTTCAAGCGATAATTGTTGCCTTTATGCAGCAGGGAACGGCTAATCATGCTGCGATAAGCATCGGAGTCGAAAGCAACCGGTTCATCGGCTATAAGCTCAGGCGCGTCGTAGCCGTCGTGCAAATAAAAAACGACATTTGCAATCGCGAGCGCTCCTGCCTGCTCAAATTCAAAGGTGAATTTCCCGAGCACATCATCCTCTGAGGTCCAGCTGTAGTCGCTAAGCTTCATTACAACCTCTGACCCATCGGCGGGGCATATTGCACTAATACGGGAGCCTGATTCATACTTGCTTGTTTTTCCCCAATTTTCCAGAGTAAAGCGAACCTCGCTTTGACTTCCTTCCAGTGAGCGAACCGATACGCCGATGCTATGCACCAAGCGGCGAAAGCCTTCACAGCTTTTCAGCAGCTCGAGCATGCTATCGTCGTCGATCCCGCCCGTATATTTGGCTTGATCGGCGAGACGTCCTTCCAAGTAAATATCCTGTACAAATTTTCCATCGGCTCGCGAGGATGCCTCGAGCATAGCCTCAAATAAAATATAAAAGCCTTTTCGCTTTTCATCAGGCTGCGATAATAGGTCAGTCATTGACGATCTTCCTTTCTTGGTCTGAGTCGTTTATCTGCACATCTTATCGCAGCTTAAAGTAAATAAAAACCTCACAAACTATGGATTTTACTATTGAAAATATAGGTTTTCGCAAAGGCAGTGCTATTTCAAATAAATTTGCAACGAAACCTTTTCGTTGGCATAGGACCAAACGGTATGATCAATTTTCAAGTTGGCGTTGAATTCATTAGTACGCGGCTATCCACAATCTGTTTCATGTTAATAGGTGCCAATTTGCAGCGGGACAGGATCATGGTTCGCTTGCTTAGTCGTATAGCGTGCTGCGTATCCCAAGTCCAGCACAGCAGCGATTCGTTCCCGCTCTTTAAGTTTGAACTGCTCGCGAACCGCGGAAGAGTAGATCCACGCAGCATTTGACGTGCGCACACTGAGCTGACGCTCCCAGGCCAGCAAATGAATATTTTGAATCAATCCGTATACAGCGCATAGATCCTCGAGCTGCTTGTGAGACGCTTCGCTCAGCATAGCAACGACAATTAAATGCGCAGGGGCAGCAGGATGCTCTGGCCACAATGCTGCAGCATGCTCTCCATCTACATAAATGAAGCGCCACGGTTCACGCAGCCCGTCATTTGGAGCCCAGACAGCTGATTCCAGTATTGCAAGCACTTCCTGTTGATCAACAGGGCGTTGTGCCCATTCCTCCACGACAAGCGGTTGTGAGATAACAGATGACATCGCATTTCCTCCTTTTTTTTTAGAGAGTTTAAAAAGCTGGGCTTTCAGGACCAAGAAGATGGCACGATACTAGAAGGCGAGGAGCGCAGCGTAGGCACTTGCTACGTGAGCACCGGAGCCTTCGGTAGCGTGACATATTCGCCGTCGAATCCACTACGAAGCAATCGCATCGTCATCAAAGTCGTGCTTTTTAAACATCCCTATAGACTTGGGTAAGTAGTAAGCCGTTTGGCAGCCTCAGTGCGCTTGCGCGGCCGCGGGATTTTGGCGATATAGCCGTAATGAATAATGCCCAGCATTTGTTCATCGGGCGCAAGCGAAAGCGCCTCTAGAAATTGCGGAACATAGAGCATATCCTCCGAGTCCCAAAGCATCCCTATGCCGCGTTCCCAGGCAAGCAGCTGCAGTGTTTGCATCATATAGCAGGCTTCGGCAATATTTTCGTCCTGCTTTTGTGGATTCGCATCAGACTTTGTGATGACAATCAAATGTCCCGGAATTTCCATAAATCGCTTGTTGACGGTTTCCCAGAGCTTATCCGGCAGCCATTTGCCCAGCTTGCTAGAGGCGAAAATATTAGTTAGGCTGCGCGTTAGGCGTGCTCTTGCTTCATATTCGGTAGCCAACAGGAAGCGGGTAGACTTCAATCGCTCAGGATGCGGGCATAGCCCGGCGGCTTGCTGGAGCAGTTCATACACAAGAGCATCCTCAACTTGCTCGTCCTTTACTTTACGAATGCTTCTCCGGCTTTCAATGAGCTGCTTTACACTCATGCTAGCTCCTCGCTTTCACGTATTCTTTCTTCCAGCGTTTCACCAAAACGTTGGAGGAAGCGGATAATGACAGTTAGCTCTTCCATTTCCCATTCTTCTAAAAAGCTTAAAAATTTTTGCTCCTCTTCATGATGCAGCTGAGAATGCAGCACATAAAGCTCCTCGCCTAGCTCGGTAAGGGAGTAGAAATATTCTTTCTTGTTATGCGGCAATTGACTGCGCGTAACGAGCCCGGCATTCATAAGCCGGCTGCCCATTTTCGAAATTGCCGCTTTGGACAACCGCATATGAGCGGCTAATGTCGTGCCATTGACCGATTTATGGCGTCCGATACAATCGATCACATGAATCGCGGTCAAATTAACGGGAAGGGAAGGAAGTTCTGTATTGCTGAATCTTTGCTTTAAGATTTGCGGCACTAGCTCGGCAGCCCGCTCTGACATATGCATGACATGTAAATATTGGGTATAAAGCTGATGCAGTAGGGCTGATTTATCCATTAGAACACCTCATTCAAAATTGTTAACTAGTTAACAATAGTTTTATCATATACGAAAATGATAATCAATATCAAATTTCAAAAAATGTGAGCATGGATATAAAAAAACGGCTTCCATCTCTACATAAAATAGAAATGGAAGCCGAAGTTCGTATGCGCTGTTCCTTTAAGTGTGTGTTTGAACGTTAATTTTAACTGAGATTAAGGCTCAATTCCCCATTGCAGCTCGCCGTTGATATACGCTGTCAGCTTATTGAATTCAACGTACGATGTAGCCGAAGGATGGAACGAGTAGTCATTGCTTTGGCTGTAGTTGGACCAGTCATTTTTGGAAAAGCGCGTTTGCAGCTCGATGCTTTGACCAGGAGCAAGAGAGCCAGCAGCACTCGTAAAGCTGATATTCAAATAAGAGTCGGCATTCGGCTTGCTTGTCGCCAACGTATGAAAGCTGCCCTGTACATTGGCGCTGCCGACATGCGACCAATCGCAGTAGAAGTTTTGCTGCTGCGCTCCATCAGCTGTAAAGTAGTAGCGCAGGCTGACATCTGTCAGTGCGACTGCGCTGCTTCCCGTATTCGTAAGTCGAATGCGAGGGTTAATGGAAACGGTCGATGAGCTTAAGCCGCCGTTATACATTTCCACCTTAAGCTCGCCTGGCTCGCCCGGCTCAGGTGTTGTTGAATCCTGAATCGTCAGGCTCAGTACAGGAGATGAACCTGCGCTAAAGTGGAACGCTAAAGCAGCACTGCCCAGCGGCAAGCTGGCCAAATAATTTTTCGATATCGTAACTGATGTCCCGCTAACGGTGTAGTCTGTTCCAGGTACGAGCGTATAGCTGCCATTGCTGATGCCTGACAATGTATTGCCGTTCAAAGTGAGAGCAACGGCAAGATCGGCTTGCAGCTCGAGCTTTTTGTCAAAGTTGGCTGTGCTCGGGCTGATTGTCGATGATTCGACTGGATCAGGACCGCCAGGAGTTCCAGGACCATTTACTGGATCAGCAAACAAAATGCCGCGTCCGTTTGTTCCAAGATAAACTCTGCCGTAAATTCGTGGATCGCCTGTAATCGTTGCATTTGGAACACCGTATTGATGCTGGTCGTCATTAATTCTAACCCAAGTGGCGCCTGCATCATCAGAGCGGTAAATGCCGCGCACATTGTCAATTTTCGCCGTTACATACAACGCCATATAGTCTTTGCCAGGCGCTGCTTTACCAAAGCCAATCGTGTCAGCCTCCTGAACATTGGCCAGCTTCGTAAAGCTTTGGCCTGAGTCTGTAGAATGCCATAAGCCATATGCGCCAGTATCGCTGCCGCCAGCCAGCCAAATATCACCTTCACGACCAGGCATCGCTTTGAAATTAAGCGATCCTTCCGTCGGCAGGCCAGCTGCTGCTGTTTGCGTAAAGCTTGCTCCGCCATTCGTGCTTACATAGAAATTGCCGCCAATCGAGGCGTAAAACTTGTCAGGATTAACACGGTCGGAACGGACCTCCGCACCATCAGGCACGCCCGTGCTCTTCGTCCAGCTATTGCCGCCTGAATGCGAGTAGTAGACGCCTACATCCTGCGTGCTCCATACAACCGCATTGCCATCGGCAGAGACAGCGACATTTCCGCCGCCTTTCGTGCCGGCAGGCTCGCTGTTTGCTTTATTCCAGTTCGCTGCGCCATCATAGGAGAAGCCTATCGATTTGGCATTAGGATCAGCCGCGTAGTCCGCCGTGCCGACTCTCGCAAAGAAGTTCGGGCTTAGCTCGGCGTAATCAAGGCTTAGCGAGCTGTTCGGATTCGTCATCATTTTTGCAGGTGGGGCAAGCAAATTGTCATGTCTGAAGCCTGTTACATCATACATGGCACTGACGAGAGGAGGACCAGCAGGCGGGCTTACCAAATCCTGCACAGCTGTTTCTTCAATGCCTTGCGCCATAACCTCAAGCTTAATTTTTTGATTGCTGTCCCATGCAGTTAAATTTTTGGTGCCATAGATCGTAGCGCCCGTGCCATACATCATACGGTTGGAATCAAATGGGTCGATTTCCAGGTCGCCAATCATCCAGCCCAGCTTAGGCGTTATTTCTGGCGGTTGCGGATTTTGCTCGAAATCAAGCCATGGTGCAGCTGAAATGTCATGGGTGTAACGAAGGCTGCGATTCGGATAGCCTTCCCAATCCCAAATGCGCGTCCAAGTTGCGCCGCCATCTGTACTGCGGAAAATAATCGCATCCGGCCACCATGAATTGAGGGAAGCAACCATGATCGTATTCGGCTGCTGTTTGTCGACAGCGAGACCGCCGTAGCCGAAATAATTGTCGTTGTCAGGCACAGGGCTAATATTCGTCCATACGCCTGTTTGCGTATTCAGCTTCCATACCTCGCCTTTTGTACCATCGTAAGGGCCGATGCCATCGCTGTAGGTAATGTACAGCTCACCAGTAGCAGACAGCTCGCCATGATGAGGCAAATATCCAGTCGGCTGTCCAGGAACAGCCTGCCAGGTTGCACCGCCGTCTGTACTGCGGTAAACGCTTTCAGCCAAATCAGCAACGCCGACATAAATCGTTTGTGTCGCATTGCCAGGCGAGCCTGTAGTCGGGTCAAATGTGATCCATGCCAAGCCCATAATGTCGCTTTGATATTCATTGGAAGGGTCCTGTACATAAGTTCCAGCGTTCGGGAAGCTCGTTACCTTGGACCAGGTCGCGCCATAATCTGTACTCTTCCACAAGCCGTTGCCGCTGCGGGCACCGAAGAAGAGGATGGAGTTGTCATTCGGATCGATTTGCAAGCGTTCGCCCATCGAGCGGCCAGGCATATTGCCTCCTACCTTGAAAGGAAGCTCCGTTTCCTGGAAGGTTTCGCCGCGGTCCGTAGAGCGTAAAATATAACCATTATTCGGGTCCCAGCTGTTCGTATAGGTTCCTACTGCGAGATATAAGCGATCCGGATCAACAGGGTCAGTTGCCAGCGCATCAACTCCAGTTTTGCCCCAATCGTCCCAGCCGACAAAATCGAGCAGCGGAATCCAGGTTTCATCAGAAGGATTCCAGCGGTAAGCACCGCCGATATCTGTTCTTGCATAAATTAAATCTTGTTCACTCTGATTAAAAATAATGCCGGGTATAAAGCCGCCGCCGCCATTGGTCACAACATTTTGCCAGTGGTAGGGCT
This sequence comes from Paenibacillus montaniterrae, assembly GCF_018403185.1. Classification (GTDB taxonomy): domain Bacteria; phylum Bacillota; class Bacilli; order Paenibacillales; family Paenibacillaceae; genus Pristimantibacillus; species Pristimantibacillus montaniterrae. The sequence goes on along the minus strand of NZ_BOSE01000005.1, from coordinate 229,965 downwards.
CGCTAGGTGCAGCATTCGCTGTTTTCGGGCCAATTACAGTAAAGCATGAAATCAATACAGCAGCAGCTAGAAGTAAGGGCAGTTTTCGATAAGCTATTGATACCATTAACTATTCCTCCTACTATTTATTAGATTTTAAATGCTGCAGGCTTTCAGATGGAAAGGACTCACCTCCTTGTTAGAGTATGAATAAATTTTCGACAAAATGTAACCGCATACATGAATGCTGAAAAGCACAGCGAAGCAAGCGATGCTTATGTGCAAGCATCAGATGTCGATAAAGCGTTTCAGCTGTTGAACTAAGGTGGATTATATAAAAAGCAAGAGGGTCGTGACTGGTCCAAAGAAGGAAGTAAGTTGCTTAAATGCAAGCTGTTGGGGCTGCCGCAGTAGCGGCAATCTTAGAAGAAGTAAGGTGCAATATGCGAAATGTTGTCAAAGTCGAATGGATGGATTAAAAATACAATTATGACATTAAAATCATAACCAGTGATTTATTTAAAGATTAGCCTGTACGTTTACGTTTGTCAATCATACGATCACAAGGGAGATTATCCAATCGCCGTTAAAAAGACAACAATAATCCACCTTCATTACAGTTTTTCGAGGCGTCAAGAATGATCTTGTTGCAAAAATGTAGAAAAGACGCTGCAGAGGGGGTACTAGCGTCTTTTACTATCGGATATTTTTCATACATCACACGCGCTCTGAGCGAGTTTGCTGTAAACTTCTATAGCTGCTAGAGCTGATCGCCGTACTTGGCTCGCAGTGCGCCGGATGCTTGTTCAAGCTGCTCAATATATTCGCGATAAGCTGGACTTAGTCGCTTCATTGCAGGGATAAAGCGTTCGTAGTAGCCGCTTGCTTGCTGAAATTGTCTCAGCAGCTGCTGCATCTGGAAGGCAGGGGAAGTCAAATATTGCTCAGATTGTTTAAAGGCCAGATAGGCCTTGATGCTTTCCTCATTCTTCTCTAGAAATTGCTCCGCTCGCTGTACATTAATAATCATATCTGCTGAAAGCTGACGCCAGTCCGATAACGAAAGCATTGCTTGCTGATTCTCCAGAGTTGGTTGTTGAGCATCCAGAGCTGATTGCAGGTCGTACAGAGTTGAAAGCTGGTTGTCCAGAGCTGGTTGCTGATCATCCAGCGTTGACTGCCCTTGCACCGGAAATGACAATGTCGCTGTATCATCAAGAAAGTTGATGATTTCCTCGTATGCCGTTTGCTGCTCCGCATTTTCTATCGCATCCGGGAGAAAATGGGCGAAATGGAGGGCGATAAAGCGGCCAAATTCTCCTGGGAACGCTCCAAGCAGCTTGCTGCTAACCGTTTCCTGCTGCTCCAATACTAGAAGCTTGCCTTCGATTTCCTGCCAATCGCCGCGTTCGCTTAATTCAGCTAATAAAGACTGCCTCAGCTGCTCATACATCAAGCGCTGCTCGTTTTGCAGTATTTTTCGTCTGAGCAAGGCAGCTCCATCTTCTGCAAGCGCCTGCTTAATTTCCTTTATTCCTAATCCAAGCTTGCGTAAAATGCTAATTTTCCGCAACCGCTCAACATCCTGCTCACTAAATTGACGATAGCCGTTTTCCAGCGTCTTTGGCGTGAGTAGCTCTTGCTTGATGTAGTATTCTACTGCTTTTTTCGTTAAGGCTAACGCCCTGCAAACCTCTTGTATCCGCATCGATATCACCTCGGGGTAATTGTAAACCAAAACCCAAGGGAACAGTCAACCTTTAGGGGATGTTCAAAAATCCGACTTTGATGACGATGTAGTTGCGTTGGAGCATATTCGGCTGCGAATCTTGAACGCTAGCGAAAATTCCGGTGCTCACGTAGCTTTTGCTCTACGCTGCGCTCCTCATTTTCTACTAGCGTCCAAGCTTCTTGGTCCTGAAAGCCGAATTTTTGAACTTTTACTGGAAGGAGAGGTTTAAAAAGCTGGACTTTGATGACGATGTAACTTCGATGTAGCGTATTCGGCGTCGAATATGTCACGCTACCGAAGGCTCCGGTGCTCACGTAGCTTTTTGCCTACGCTGCGCTCCTCGCCTTCTAGTATCGTGCCATCTTCTTGGTCCTGAAAGCCCAGCTTTTTAAACTTCAATTGGAAGGGGATGTTCAAAAATCCGACTTTGATGACGATGTAACTTCGATGTAGCGTATTCGGCGGCGAATCTTGAACGCTAGCGAAAATTCCGGTGCTCACGTAGCTTTAGCTCTACGCTGCGCTCCTCATTTTCTACTAGCGTCCAAGCTTCTTGGTCCTGCACTCAAAAATAGCTACAGCGGAGGAGCAAAGCATCCGGAAAACGAAGTGTGTCGCCTTTAACATTGTAATGCAACCATAGAAATTCAAATAAGAAAGTATTACGCTTTAAAAAGCGACTGGAGGAGAGCTTAGTTTATTTCATGGTATCTAAAATACGAAGTATTCGGGGAGGCTGTATTTGGTGTTGTATTTCCTTACCGCACCTATACAGCAGAGCAGAAACTTCGAGCCGTAAAGAATTATTTATCAGGGCAGTATTCCGTACTGGAACTCATGAAAAGTATTAGGTATCAGGCAGAACGATTTTAATGAAAGGGTAGCAGTATAATAGCCATGAGGCGTTTAATGACCGAAGCAAAGGAATGAACCAAAGATGATTAAAGGGGCGTACAAAGACATTTGAAGAACGTGTGCAAATTGCTCAATACTGTCTAAATCACCTGGACCAAAACAAAAGTTGAACAAACATCAGAGGAGAAATTAAAAGGCATGAGCCCGATACATTTCAGAACTCATGCCCAGATAGCTGCCTAATGAAATAACCGTGTCTGACGTTATTCATCAGCCTGATTCGCACGTTGAAGAAGTACTTGTAGAGTTGTTTCTTGATGTTTATGTTTTGTGATGATTTGTTCATGCTCTACATTCTTAGTATCGTATCGTTGGAAGGCATCAATAATTGATTCTTACTCTCAGCATTCACAGAGATAGGGATTTTGATTGAATTGACACCAATTGACCTTACACCGTCTTTGGTATCGGAACCAACGGAAACCATAATGTTGAAAGTTTCCGAAGGTAAAATTGCCTTATCATCAGGAACTAAATCAATTATTATCGTTCCAGATCCTCCGCCTGCAGGGTCTTGTAGATTTGTTACACCGACTTCAACTTTATTTCTCCATTCATTGCCTAAGTTCATATCAGTTTCAGAAGCATATGGGTGCAGTGAAGTTTTTTGATCCTCTGGATAACTACTTAAAATATTAGCGATATACCATTTCTTCGGGATGTAAATAGTTACTCCGCCGAAATCTTCAGGATCAATTTCAAACGACGCAACAATTCTTATTTGCTGGGGGACTTCTTTATCACCCCATACAAAAATGGATCCTTTTGCCGAAGTATTTTGCTTTGCCGTTATCGACTCCACGCTAAATTGCTTAGTGACCATAACACCATCATTCACTATGGTATGATCAGAGAGTTTCTCGTGAGTAAGGAAGCGTTGCATTACTATTATAGCCACGACAACTACAATCAAAGAGTACACAATAAAAATCTTTTTTTTAGATGATTTCAGAATGATCCCTCCAATATAATTTTAACCAATCACCTCCACTATAACAGGTACGATCACATTGGATATCTAAATTCTACCATATTATCAATCTATTAGCTATAGATGTAAATTCACTATATTTATCGAAATTTAGGGGTAAGGAGGAATAATAAGAACAGGAAAAGCGACTGGAGGATTGCTTTGCTCCGGAGCGCTGACAAAGCTTACGCTTGACAAATGAAATCGTAACGATTACTATTTAAAATCATAACAATTACGATTAACCATAAATTTAAATAAAGAAAGGTTGATGAAGATGGCTAAGAAATCGAAAGTCGTGAAGGAGAAGAAAAGACAAGCGACGGTTGCGCGTTATGCAGAAATCAGAAGACAATTGAAAGAAAACAAGGATTATGTTGGGCTGAGCAAGCTACCGCGCGATGCATCTCCAACTCGACTGCATAGCCGTTGCGAAGTAAGCGGCCGACCGCACGGTTATTTGCGCAAATTTAAAGTGTCGCGCATTGTGTTTAGAGAGCTGGCCTACAAAGGCCAAATCCCGGGCATTAAAAAGTCGAGCTGGTAATGCAGACAATGCTATGTAAGCGGGAAGAGAAAGTGGATCTTTTTACGCTGAGAAGGCTTGAGAAAATATTGGATGGATACATTGCAGCGAAGGTTCCGCGCGATGTGCGCTCTGCGGTGCGATTAACCTACGAATTTGAGAGGAATCGCTTGACCTTGTTTGAGGAAAGACCAGATTATCCGAAACGGGAATGGAAGCGCATAGCGCTCGTCCAGTTTTATTTGGAAGCAGGCATGTGGAGCGTATATGCCAAGAGTAGTGGCGGCGAATGGTTTCTAGTCGATACCATTTTGCCTGATCCTGATTTTGAACGGCAGCTGGAGCAGGTTGAAATCGATCAGGATGGCTTGTTCTGGATTTCGTAATGGCTTCAAAACCCTTGGCAATCGGCGACCCAACTGACGTGGAAATTGAAGGAGACTAGCATTTATGAGTAAAACCAACGCCAATACACGGCTGCCGCGCGCCAAAGGCATCGATATGGCTGCCTTCTATTCAGCCAAGGAATGTGCCAGAAGAGTGAAGCGAATAGTCTTACCGAACTATAATCGCAAAATTATTGAGGAGTTTATTACGATACTCGGGATGAAGGAAAAGTTTGAACACTACGATGTGCCGATCCCCAATAAAATCGTGATGTTCGGACCACCAGGTACAGGAAAGACATTAACTGCCTTTTATTTGGCTAAGAGAATGGAGCTTCCGCTAATTCTGGTGCGGCTTGATGCGATCATTCATAGCCATCTCGGCGAAACGGCGAGCAATGTTCGCAAAATTTTTGAATATGCCAAAGCTACTCCGTGTGTCTTGTTTCTTGATGAATTTGATGCAATTGCTAGAACGCGAGAAAATAACGACGAAGTAAAGGAAATGGCGAGGGTGGTCAATACGCTGCTGCAATGTCTGGACGAATTTGAAGGAGGCAGCATATTGACCGCTGCCACCAATTTGGAAGCGGAGCTGGATAAGGCGATCTGGCGCCGATTTGATACGAAAATAACCTACAGTTTGCCTGATAAAAAAGAGGCAGAAACGTATATTGCTTTATTGATCGGCGATTTCTCGCATGAGGAACAAGCCATGCAAATAGCGCTGGAGCAGTTAACTGGCTGCAGCTATGCGGATATGGAGCAGGTTGTGCTTAAAGCAAAGCGCAAGGCGATTATTGAGGATCGCCGGCTAACTGCCGCTCATATTGAGGAAGCGCTTGTCGAATATAAACCCCAGCCGAGCCTGTAAGTGAATATACCTGTAAAGTTTATACCTTTTAAACTCAACGAATTTAATGGGAGGAATCATGATGAGAGTAGTAGTGACACTTGCGTGTACAGAATGCGGGGACCGCAACTATACAACGACCAAAAATAAACGGACAAATCCCGAGCGCCTGGAGCTCAGAAAGTATTGTCCGCGTCTGAAAAAGTATACAATCCATAGAGAAACTCGCTAAGGGCGAGGCAGGATGGCTGCTCAGCAATTTGAGCAGTCATTTTTATTGCTTAGCGTGCTTTGCTTGGCATGCCCAGCAAAGTACGTTAAGCAATAGAAAGAGCCCTGCAACTTCACTGGGTTCAAAACCGTTTACAAACATATGGCATCAGATCACTTTTGTAGTATGGTGATATCTATAATCGGTCAATGAAGCAAACTGCCCTCTTTCATGTCTACGAAAGAGGGCAGTAAAAACGAATCAACTTTTACAACTTCTTAATTATAATTAATAGAATTTTTCTATGAATTTTCATATCGACCATCGGAGGACAGACTTCACTCCGTTCGGGGCTGCGAGCATCTGCATGAAGTTTCATAGTAAGCTGCTTAAGCATAGCGGAGTCGTATAGATTAATGAAATGCTGCATAAGTTGTGTAATCGGGCAGTGTCATCTCAAATGAGAATAATCGACTAAACCTTCAACTAGTTTGTTATACACTGATAAAATGCTTTTCTAACTTCATTTTCTCTCGGATTACCATCCATATACCCGCCAATTTTGTTCAAGACATATGCATAGCCAACAGCACGATCGGGATCTGCAAAACAAAAGGATCCCCCTGCACCTGGGTGTCCAAAGGAATGTGTGCTGCTACCGAACATTCGACCTGAAATAGGTTTCCAAAAACCTAGCGAATAGCCAACCTCACATCTATTCACATGGTCATACCACCCATTGAAAGGAGGGTTGGCAGGCTTCATAATCTCAATTAACGTGTCTTTGGATAAGTTTAGCGCCTTTCCACCAGTTGCGAACTCGCTATATATTTTAGCCATGCTTCTTGCATCACCGACTCCATTGCCTGAAGGTAACTCGATTGAAAGCATCTCTCTCTTATTAAAGTTTTCGTGAGCGACTAACTTATTGCGATCCACCATGCTTCGTGAGGTAAGCGATCTTGGGTTCAGAAAACCTATAAGCAGTGGCTTAGGAATCTCATGTAAGTGAAACAGTAATTGGAATGGACTATGCATTCCTTGTACAGCGGCAAGTCTACTCTGGGGAATATAATCAGGAAGACCAATAAAAAACTCAGCATGTAAGGGCTGTGCTACTTCTTCGTGAAAAAATTTCCCTAGTGTTCTCCCTTTAGGATCGGCTCTCCGCATGATTTCTCCAATGAACCACCCTATTGTCCATGTATGATATGCATGAATACTTCCTGGATTCCACTCGGGCTTTAGATCTGCAAGCTGTGGAGCAATATGAGAGGTATCTAAATCTGAAATTTTATCTAGTTGTAATTGAGTAAGAGTACATAATCCAGCTTGGTGTGCCAATAGCTGCCTGATTGTAATATTTTCTTTCCCATTAGTTCCAAACTCAGCCCAATAACTCGATATTTTTGCATCATAGTCAATCCAACCTTTGGAATGCGCAACTGCCACTGCAAGGGCGGCAAAGCCTTTTGTACTCGAAAATACGGGTACCAGTGTATCTTTTTCCCAACATTTATTTAGACGTGGTTCCGCTAAACCGCCCCATAAATCCACCACTTTTCTACCTTGATAATAAATAGCGCATGCTGCCCCATTCTCTTTCTTATTAAAATTTTGCTCAAAAGCATCCTTTACTGGTTCAAATCCCGCTTCTACATACCCGTTAGCTTTCATTCGATCCACTTTATTCCCTCCTCTTAAAAGGAATCAATCGTTTTCTTTTGGAAGAAAAATAAAAGCTTACAAGAAGCTTCTAAAAACAAACATAAAATACTGGTATAGACCGTTCTTAATTTCTTTCTTATCTGAATGATTACGTAGTATGTCAACCCATCCTGCTACAAGGCCTACAGCAATTGTTCTTACAAGAATTTTAGAATCTGCTGCAGATATTGAGAGATTAAAGTCTGGGAGATGTTCTTGTAAGTTTAGCGAGATCATCTCAATCAAGTCCTCGTAAGTATTCTGATACTTCGTGCCATTAGAAGCATCAATAAGCAATAACATTTCATCTCGGTAGTCGCTCATTAAATTTACAAACGATTGAAGCTGTTGTAGTCTATTAGGAACCCCACCGCTTTCGACTTCATGCTCTCTAATGAAGGAATATATTTGTGCTTTTACCTCGGAAACCAATTGCTCAAAAAGTTCGTTCTTAGTTTGAAAATATTTATACATGTTGCCAGTTGTAGTGCCTGCCCCAATTGCAATTCTTCGAGTAGAGGATAGCTGAAATCCATGTTTCAAAAACTCGCGTTTAGCTGAATTTAGTAAAGCCTCTCTTATTTGAGGCTTACGAACTTGTACCATATAACTACTCACCCCAAAAGAAACCGTGTGATTTCTTTTATGATAATGCAAGTAAATAAGATATTCAAGTAAAATTAAAATAAAATCCATTTTAAGCTGTTCGTAGATAGTAACATTGAACTCTCAGTGGTATTATCAAGAAATTATTAGCAATAAAATTACACAACAAGGAGAACAGCCCTGAAAGCCGTCCTCCTTCGCTGTCGTCCTTCGCTACCGGCATTAGAAGCATGTGAACGAGCGGATTCGATTCAAATCGGTGCCGAAATACGCCCAGAAGTAACCGAACCATCTAAACCCTGCAACAGAAGTACGTCCGACGAATATCGGGAAAAACCAGAATTGCTGGCCGTTATTCAGCCAAACGTATGTGTTGCGGAATAAGCAGCCTCTGATTGCTCCGGGGTCGACGGCAAGCGTGGTTGCCTGCATTTGCGGCACAAATTGTGGTGGAGGAGCTGTTGGCGCTTGAACGCCTCCCGGTGCACCCCCAGGTGGTCCCGGAGTTCCTGGAAATCCGCCCGGGAAACCGCCTGGAAATCCACCCGGAAAACCACCTGGAAATCCCCCTGGCCCGCCAGGTCCTCCAGGTCCGCCCGGAAAACCCGGAAATCCCCCGCCGCTTCCAGGGGTTGGAAATAAATGCATATATGATCGCTCCTTTCAATGAATAGGCATAATCATCATATGCTTTCGCGGAAAGAATGCTTGGGTGAAAACCTATAAAAACCATTTCAAATAGTTGGAGAGCCTCCCCACTTATAAGCAATAGCATGGCGGTGAGGCTCAAGTTATGGATATGTTTTAAGCCCGACGTGTACGTATACTAGCATATAGGCTAACAATTAACAGAATTAAATTAAAGCTCATTGCCAAAGTTATTCCAGCCTGTAAAGACATCCCTGCAGTTTGGGTAATGGCTATAATAGCTCCTCCGATGCCAACAGCAACTCCTGGCGTGAAGGAATCGGCAAATTGCAGACTGCCCGAAACCTGACCGGATTCTCCCTCTTTTACAACAGAAAAAGCTACAGTTCCACTGACTGTATGGGCAAGCCCAATTCCGATACCAATAATAATTTCCCCAAGTACTGCCAGTGTTGTATTGATAGCTGGAATCCATACCATAATTGCAATTCCAACCAGCATGAGAATAATTCCGCTTATAATCCGCTTATGGCGGCCTCGCCCTTGATCGGCAGCATCCCAGCGAGCCTGCAACATCGCAATAATGCTCCAACTCAAAGCCGCACTGGCAACGATAAGTCCAGCTTTGTCGGCAGACATCCCTTTAGTATCAGTCAATGCAAGCACGAGGAAGTTTTGAGTACAAACATATGCTGCAAAAAACAAGCCGCGTGAGCCAATAAGTGAAGCCAGACCTGGCCGCAAGCTTAATGTCCCTGCCGGAAGCAGCTTGCGCAAAGGTTGAATCATGAGCAGCAAACCGACAACCACCAAAACAATGCCTAGCATCTTAGGCAGCATGCCTAGACCACTAAGAAAAAGCCCGGTGCCTATTGCCAGCAAAATAGACAAGCTGATTACACCGCTTTGCTGTGAAGCCTGCTGCACTGCTGGCATTTTTAGGCGGAGAAAGACAGGCATGCTTAAAAATATTGCCAACAGCAGGAAAGGAAGAACACCCCAAAAGACGAGGCGCCAAGACCATTGGCTTGCTAAAAGACCTGCAACATAAGGACCGAGCATCGACGGCAGCACATATGCTGTTCCCAGCGCACCTAAAATTTTTGCTCGGAGTGAATCGGGGTAGCTTAAAGAAATGGCTGTATAAATACAAGTGTACATGGCTCCAGCGCCAAAGCCCTGCAATGCTCGAGAAATGATCAAAATATACATATTATTCGCTACAGCTGCAATGATTAAGCCAATCGCAAATATAATAATGGCAGCAGTAAACAAAAGTGCAGGACCTCTCCTGTCAATCTGACGACCAATCACTAACGTTCCTACGATTTGCGCAAGCAAATAAGCGCTGAAGATCCAGCCGAATAAATGCAAGCCCTGCAAATCTCCGGCAATGATTGGAGCAACTGTCGTTACCGCCAACCCTTCAAAGCCGATCGTCATCGCCGCTAATATAATGCCAATTGAAAGTGCAGCGTATCGCTTGGCAAAGATACTTTGTACCGTCAATCTATTCTCCCTCCACCATGTATAAGGTTTAAAGCATCCGGATACTTTATAAAGAAATTTCTTTATAAAGAAGTTACATGTTCCTTTTGACTTTGTCAACATTTTTCTTTATAATCTCTGTAACACGATAACTGTAGGTGATGTAGAATGAAGAAGGTTAAATCTACGGAAAAAATAGGCGCGGAAAGAACGAGAAGATCGATTGTAAAGCTGCTGAAGCATAACGGTGCAATGGATGCTCATCAATTGTCGAGCGAGCTTGGCGTCACGGCTATGGCAGTGCGGCAGCATTTATATGATTTGCAAGAGCAGGATCTGGTAGATTTTAAAGAAGAGCCGCGCTCAATGGGACGCCCCGCTAAAATGTGGTTTCTTACAGCGGAGGCTAATCGGCTGTTTCCTGATGGATATGCGACTTTAACAGTAAGCTTGATTGAGTCTATGAAGGAAGCGTTTGGCGATGAAGGACTGGAGAGGCTGTTAAGCGTTTATTCCAGCAAGCAGCTGATCGACTATCAAAGTAAAACTGCAAAGCACCGTACTATAAAGGAGAAGCTGGACGCTTTTGCTAAAGCACGTACAGCTGAAGGGTTTATGGCTGAAATTATTAGCAATGATGATGGTTCATTTTATATTGTAGAGAAGCATTGCCCGATCTGTGAAGCGGCGCGCGTTTGCACAGATATTTGCAGAAATGAGCTGAAAATGTTTCAAGATGTTCTTGGCAATGAGGTTGAAGTAACAAGAGGAGAGCATATTTTGCAAGGGGATCTGCGATGCATGTATAAGGTTACGTTTGTTTAAAAGCAGGAAAATTTGGGCAGAAAGCAGTGAACATTTCCTATACTCCAAATTATTCAACAGACTATCGATTAAAGGTAGTCTGTTTTTGTTGTTTAAATGGTGCAGCCGCAACAGTTAACACGATCGACTTGCTGCAAATAAGCCTTTTTGTACATTAATCTCACAATTGTTCACTAGCAGAATGCTCATTTGTTCATTGGTGAACTGGATTTGCACTTTTAATCGTCAGGCAAGTTCGCTTATAGTTTGAGCAGGCCGACAAGGACGCAAATTCATGAAAGGAGATCTACCATGGTCAAGAAAAAAGGAGTGCTGTATGAGTTAAATAAAAATAAAATTCTCTTTCTCATGCTGCTGCCCACATTGCTCTATTTTCTAATAAACAACTATTTGCCGATGATTGGAATTTACTATGCATTTGTTCAATTTGATTTTCACTCTTCCAATCTGTTTCAAATGGCATTTGTTGGTCTGAAAAATTTCGAGTTTTTATGGAAATCCGGCAAGCTGGTTCAGCTAACGATCAACACGATCGGCTACAACATCGCGTTTATTGTGCTTGTCAATGTGCTGTCGATATCAGTGGCCGTTCTGCTTAGCGAGATTAGAGGAAAATGGTTCAAGAAGGTTACGCAGTCCATCTTGTTCCTGCCCTACTTCGTTTCGTTCGTTATTTTAAGTGTTATCGTATTCAACCTGTTCAACTATGAGCAGGGGGTGCTGAATACGATGCTGGAAAAGCTGGGCAGCGAGCCGATTAATTTATACGCCATGCCGAAGGCGTGGATTTTTCTTATTATCGTTTTTTACCTGTGGAAAAACTTCGGGTACAGCATGGTCATTTATTTGGCCTCGATTACAGGCATTAGCGATGAGTATTATGAAGCGGCCAAAATCGACGGGGCCAATATTTTTCAGCGAGCATGGCATATTACGCTGCCTATGCTGAAAAACACATTTGTCATCTTGCTGCTGTTTGCTTTGGGCGGCATTATGAAGGGACAGTTCGACCTATTCTATCAAATGGTAGGCAATAACGGGCTGTTATTCAGCACCACGGACATTCTCGATACCTATGTTTATCGTTCGCTGCGCGTTACCTTTGATATGGGAATGGCGACCGCTGCAGGAGTCTATCAATCGGTGTTCGGCTTTATCTTAATTATGACCGTCAACGGCATTATTCGAAAAATTAATAAAGATTACGCACTGTTCTAGGGCGTGTATGCAAACACGTCCTAGGAGGGAGGGATAGAGATGAAAATTAAAGAGGATAGCGCCACCAAGTGGTTTCGCTTGCTCGCTTACACCGTCGTACTCGTTGGCAGTGCCTTATGCCTGCTGCCGTTTCTGCTTATTGTGTCGGCCTCGCTTTCCAGCAATGAGTCGATCGTGAGAGATGGCTATAATTTGATTCCGACCGAATTTTCGCTCGATGCTTATAAAGTCGTGTTTATGTTTCCTGAGGATTTGCTGCGAGCGTATGGAGTAACTACCTTCGTCACAGTCGTTGGCACGGCAGTCGGCTTGCTGCTGATGACAATGGCGGGCTATGTGCTGCAGCGCAAGGATTTCAAATACCGCAACTTTTTTTCATTCGTTATTTACTTTACAACATTGTTTGGCGGCGGGCTGGTTCCTTATTATATGCTTATTACCAACTACTTGAAATTTTCTAACACAATGTATGCGCTTATTTGGCCTTCGCTGATGACGCCCTTTCTCATTATATTGATGCGCAGCTTCATAAACTCGGCTGTGCCTGACGAAGTGGTGGAATCGGCCAAAATCGACGGCGCCAACGATTTTATTATTTATTATCGCATCGTATTGCCGCTAGCCGTTCCAGGGCTGGCCACGGTTGGCTTGTTTCTGGCGCTGCATTACTGGAATGACTGGTTCCATTCGGCACTGTTTATCAATGATACAGCGAAATATCAGCTGCAATTCTATTTGTACAATATTATTAACACATCCAATTTCCTAAATAGTATTGGAGCGGGCGCAGGCGTCGTGCTGTCAGGGCCGGTTCCGTCAGAAGCGATGAAAATGGCAATGGCCGTTGTCGTGACAGGGCCGATCCTGCTTCTGTATCCGTTTATTCAGCGCTATTTTGTTAAGGGGCTGACGATTGGGGCGGTAAAGGGTTAGAACTGGCTTGCCAGCTAACATATAAAGGTAGTTCAAAATCTGAACACGAATCAAAACAAAGGGAGGATTTTTCATGTTTGGAAAACAGAGAAAAGCTTTAAATGTTGTACTTTCGCTAGTGTTGGCGTTGACGCTGCTGGCGGCGTGCAGCAGCAATTCGAATAGCGGAGCCAACACGACACCAACCCCGACGACTACAGCGAATGGAACGAATGCGGAAGGCAATCAGCCAACTGCTGCGTCTGGCATTGATACTTCACAGCGAGTTGAATTGCAATTTTATATGCTCGGCAACGCGCCAAAGGATTTGCCCAAGGTAGAAGAGCAAATTAATGAGTGGCTGATTGAGGATTTGAATGCGACAGTTAAGTTCAATTATACGACCTGGACGGACTGGGATCAGAAGTATAGACTGCTGCTGTCCACAGGTCAGGATGTAGACCTGATCTTTACAGCGGAATGGACGCAATATCAGCAATATGCGAAAAGCGGCGCGTTTCTTCCATTGGATGAGCTGCTGTCAGTAGCGGCGCCTAAGCTGTATGAATTTGTGCCAGCCGATATGTGGGAAGCTGTTAAAATTGACGGCAGCATCTATACTGTGCCTGCTACCTACAAGGAATACGTAACAGGCGGCTTCGTATGGCGCGAGGATTTGCGTGTTAAATACGATTTGCCAAAGCCGGTTGATATCCCGACATTCGAGGCGTACCTTGAAGGGATCAAGCAAAATGAGCCATCAATTCAACCACTTGCGCTAGGCGGAGCCGTTGATGCAACGCTTGAGGATTCCTATATGGAGTTCCAGCGACAGCGTGTAGGAGCGCTGCCTTACGGGCTGCATGCTTCCTATCATGATCCAGCAAATTTGGTAGGCTATTGGGGTTCGGATGAGCATCTTGCCGATCTTAAAGTGTACAAAAACTGGGCCGACAAAGGCTACTTCTCAAAAAACGAGCTTAATGAAACAGACAGCAATCAGGATAAGCTGATCAACGGTACAGCAGCCGCTATGTTGGCTGACAATCCGACACGCTTCAATAATACACTTAACCAAATGAAATCGCTTCACCCGGAATGGGATTTGGCTTATCATCCATTTGGCTTGACGAATGGCTATGCAACACCGGTTCACCCGATTCATAACGGCTTTGCTATTCCGAAAAACAGCAAAAAAGCAGAGCGTGCCTTGGCATTCTATGAGCTGATGGTAACGGATGAGCGTTACAATCTATTGACACAATATGGCTTTGAAGGGGTTAACTACACCGTAGAGGACGGCTATTACAAAATGGTTGGCGACAATAGCACCAACGGCTTTGCCCGCGAGGCAATGAACGGCTGGGCATGGCGCAATCCTGACTATATGCTGTTCGAGCCTAGCTATGATGGGGTTGAAGCAATTTTTAAAGAGCTCGATAAGGTTCAAGTTCCTGATATTTATACTGGCTTCGCTGAGGACTACAGCTCCTATCAAGCAGAGCGGGCTGCGCTAGAGCAGGTAGAGAAGCAATATTTATTCCCGCTAATGGCTGGTCTTGTTGAGGATGTGGAAGGCGGATTGAAAACGTTTATGGAAAAAGCAAATCAAGCAGGTCTTGAGAAAATTCAAGAAAGCTACAAGCAGCAATGGCTGCAGTATTTGCAGGAAAATGGCATTTACTAGATAGCTATACCACTTGAAACAAAAAGTCCCGAATGCGCTGCGAAAGTATTGCATTCGGGACTTAAGTTTTTATATATTCATTCAATTCGTCGAAAAAATCTCAGCTATGTTAGTATTTTTCCCAAACTCTAGGTTCATAATTAAATTGCTCATACAACCTCTTAAAATTCTCAGTTATATTATCAGAGGTTACAACGAATTTATCATCTATCTTTATTTGATTTCCTTGAATAAAAATCACCAGCTTATTTGAGTCCGCTGCAAAATAAATATCCTCATTGTTATTAACCGGTTCAAGTTTTTCACCAAGAACAACAATATAATCCCATTTTTGCAAATTAAATGAGTCTTTTGACTCCTCTTTACTAACCTTATTTAAGGTCTGAATGACGTCATAAGTATCATTAATACCACGCAAAAATTTACTTTCAATGTGATCCTCATGATTGACATAGACCTCAGCCCCATAATACTTATTTAAGTCAATTTCGATCTGAGTATCAGCATCATTTGCGGATGAACAGCCAATTAAAAGAATGAGAAACAAAATAAAAAAAACTGCTTTTTTAATCATTATACAATAACCTCCATTAATTAAATTTTACATTAAGCCAGGACTGATCCTGAGTACTGCAAATATGGAGTTAAAAACCCTGGTTATCATTGCTTGAATTTATATTGTCTGGGCGAGACGCCGACGAATTTTTTGAATTGCCGCATGAAATGGGTATCATTTTCATAGCCGCACAAGCTGGCAATATGGGCTACAGATAGCTCGCTATGATCCAAAAGATACTTGGCATGCTCAAGCCTTGCATTTATAACATCTGTCATGACAGAGCAATGGAATAAATCTTTATAAATATGCTGGAAATACGATTTGCTCATATTTAAACGTGCTGCAAGCTCCGCAACGGAAACGTTGGAAGGCGGGGAGCGATAAAGCTCATTGCGCAGCTCGGTGAATGGAATGTAATAACGACTTAGCTTCTCTGGTGCTGTTCGTTGCTGCAAGTCGCTTAGCTTCATAAAGAAAGCGCGCAGCTCACAGTCGATAATTGCGTCGCGCAGCGTTCCGCCAAAACGAAATGTATGTTGCAGCTCTCTAATAGAGCGGGAAATAAGCAATGGATCTGAAGCTCGCACGAGCGTATCTACAGGAAAGTGTATTTGAGACAGAAAGTAATCCAGCTCAATGCCGCTGCAATGAAACCAGTCGTTAATAAACGGGCTTTCAAGCTCGCGATAACGATGGGGAGTTGCAGGCTGGAACAGGATGAAGCTGTTCTTCTCGACGCTAAATCTATCATTGTGAAGCTTTAGCTCAGCACTGCTTTTAAAGAAGACAAATGTATAGTTCCCTGATCCGTTCGGGCGATTTCTTACGATTCCATCTTCATGAATCGTATGGCAGCCGCAGGAATGCAACATCAACATATAAACACGCTCCTAAAGCATGATAGGTCAGTTTTTCTATATTATAGTTTATTGAGCACCTCGTCACAACGATCTATACTGTGTCTAGGGCGCGTCTAAGAACACGGTTAGACACGCCCTAAAAGGAGGGATGCATATATGACGACTGATAGACAGTATTGGGTCGATGCACTGCTGCGTATTGCGCATCCTGTGCTTAAGGCTTTAAGTGAACGTCGGCTTCGGATTGAAATGCCTGTCGAAGCAAAGGCGGATGATCGTATTCTCTATACTCATTTGGAGGCGTTGGGACGTACGCTGGCAGGAATAGCGCCGTGGCTGGAAACCGGACCGCGTTCAGGAGAGGAAGGGAAAGCCCGCGCTCATATGGCTGAGATGGCTAGACGGGCGATTGATGCAGCAACGGACCCAGCCTCTCCTGATTTTATGAATTTTGACAAAGGCGGCCAGCCGCTAGTCGATGCGGCTTTTTTGGCAAATGCGCTGCTGCGTGCTCCGAACGAGCTGTATGAACAGCTCGAGCCTAAAGTGAAACAGAATTTGGCTGCTGCATTAATGGCAACGCGCACGATTCGTCCTGTATTCAGCAATTGGCTGCTGTTTAGCGCAGTCATTGAAGCTGCTTTGTACAAGATGGGAAAAGATTGGGACCGCATGCGCGTTGACTATGCGCTGCGGCAGCATGAGCAGTGGTACGCAGGAGATGGTGCTTATGGAGACGGTCCATCATTTCATTGGGATTACTATAATAGTTTTGTCATTCAACCGCTGCTGATTGATATATTGGATGTGCTGGGCGATCAATTTGCGGACTGGGCGCAATTGCGCAGTAAAGTGTTAAATAGGGGAGTACGTTATGCTTCGGTGCTGGAGCGGCTTATTTCTCCGGAAGGAGCTTACCCGCCGCTTGGCCGCTCGCTTGCTTATCGCTTTGGAGCCTTTCAGCATTTGGCCTTGATGGCATTAAGGCAGCAGCTTGCTGAAGAGCTTGAACCAGCTCAGGTTCGCTGTGCGCTGACGGCCGTCATTAAACGGCAGCTGGAGATGCCCAATACATTCGATGAGCAGGGTTGGCTAACAATTGGTTTTGCCGGCAGCCAGAAGGAGCTAGGTGAAGGCTATATTTCTACGGGAAGCTTGTACTTGTGCACGACAGTTTTTCTTCCGCTAGGACTTCCTCCCCACAATGCTTTCTGGCAAGGCGAGGCTGCCTGGACTTCGCGCAAGGCGTGGCTCGGCGAAGTGATTCCAATAGATAAAGCAATATTAGAGTAGTTGCCAAGAGTAAGCTTAGAGTACTTATTAGACTCTATCGCTTACTCTTTTTTATTGTTTTCGGAGTTCTCAGACACGCCCTGGCAAAACTGTAAGATCGGATAACAAAGTAGAATATTAGACAATAAATATCTGCTAAAATTAAGGCATTACAATCTCGAGGTGAATGCGATGTATCATATTCTAGTAGCTGAGGATGAACCGTGGATCAGAAATTCTGTTGTCGAAATGGTCAGCCGGATTGGCGAAGGGAAATTTACAGTATCGGAAGCAACGAACGGTGAGGAAGCGTGGGCTTTAATTCAAGAGCTTTGGCCGACGGTGTTGATTACAGATATTATGATGCCTAAGCTCGACGGTCTGTCGCTTATTCACAACATTCACGAGCAGGGCATTCCGATGAGTTTTATTATTATTAGCGGCTATGACAACTTTCAATATGCTCAAAAAGCAATGCGTTATGGCGTGACTGAATACTTATTGAAGCCGGTAGATATAGAGCAGCTTCAAGCAGCCTTGCAAAGAACAGAAGAAAGTATAGGGAGATTAAAAGATATTAACAGCTATATGTCACGATTCCAACAGCTTGTGGACTGCTTCGGTGAGATGTCGCCGCAGACTGCAGCTAGAAAATTGACGGACATCATTGATTCCGTCTTAAAGCTTAAATATATTAATCCAGCAGCAAGACTAAACTTGCTGCGCATGTTCGACCGGAAGCTGATCGGGATCATGGAGCAACTATCTCTTGAGCGACCTGTACCCTCTATTCCAATGGAAGCAGAAGATTCGGTTATTATCCGTTATTTCAACCAGCTGGCAGATATCGTAATGGTTCATTTATCCAAGCACGCCTTGTCCAACTCTAATCACATCATAAAACGTGTCTGTGAATACATTCATAGCCACTATAAGAAGGATATTTCTTTAACAGAGATGGCTCAGTTCTCCAACATGAGCATTTCCTACTTTAGCGCATGGTTCAAGCGCTGCACAGGTCGAACGTTAGTTCAATATATTCAGGAGGTTAGAGTGGAAAAAGCAAAGCAGCTTTTGCTCGAGACACAGCTTAAAAACTATGAAATTGCTGAACGTGTCGGGTTCGCTACTCAGCCTTATTTTATTAGAGTATTCAAAAATTCCGTCGGTGTTTCCCCTAACGCTTTCCGCAAGAGGATGGGGCTATGAAGCATATCGTTCGTTACTTGTACCGATTCTCTATTAAACAGAAAATGATCATTGCCTTTCTAACGATTAGTCTGCTTGGCGTAGTGACAATTGCGCTGTTTGCACAATATTACTACACCAGAGCAACGACGCAAGATTTCTTTAATATTGCCAGCAGTTCTTCTGCAAGCTTGAATAATCAAATTGATCGTTACTTCAAGCAGTTAATTCAATCTACCTCAGCAGTTATCGCTGGACCTATTCCCGGAATGAGAGACAGATTAAGCACGAACAATGAGGCAGGAGCAGTTCAAGCCTGGCTAACCGGAAAAGCTGCTTTAACTGCATCCAACAAGCCAATCATTGAGGATACGCTGCGAAGGTATATCGCGATCAACTATTCCGAGATTGAGAGTCTGGTACTTTTAAAGCAGGATGGTGAATTTGTTTCTTCTAACGGCAGAGTGGAGGATCAGTCGATAGAGGCTTGGCTTTCTATACCATTTACCAATGAAACGATGGTCATCCCTACTTATCTTTCCTATCCGTATAAGATCCCGATTGTCTCATTAGTTATTCCTGTTTTCAGTATTGAGGACACGAGTGTTGTCGGCAGACTAATTATTAATCTATCCTTGTCAGAAATTAATGAAATTATGGGAAAGACAACGATCGGGGAAACGGGAACCTTTGTTATCGTATCCGCCGAGGATACGGTTGTGTACCACCCGGACGCCAGTCTTGTGGGCAAGCCGATAACGGAAACTCTATTGAATGACTTTGACTTAAACAGCTCCGATACGGTGCAAAAGGTTGCGGGAAAGGATTATTTACTTACCTTTACCCGTTCAGATTTTACAAGGTGGAGAAATGTCGCAGTTGTTCCCCTGCATGAAATGGCAACTGGATTAAACTTGGCCACTCAATCGTTGCTGATCGTTCTCCTCTTTCTGTTTTTAATCGTTATTTTAGTCGTACCGATACTGACAAATATTTTGATACAGCCCGTTCTGCGGCTGAAAAAGGCTATGCATGAGGTCGAAAGGGGAAACTTGGCTGTTCGCGTTGAGTTTCATCCCGGTAAGGATGAGCTGCAAAGCTTAAGCCGCAGCTTTAGTAAAATGCTGGAGCAATTAAATACGCTAATCGAGGACGTGTACCAGTATCAGCTGCGAGAGATGAAGCTGGAGGTACAGCAAAAAGATGCAATGATTAAAGCGCTGCAGGGGCAAATCAATCCGCACTTTTTGTATAACACGCTCGGTATTATTCGAAGCATTGCCTACATGGAGGAAGTGCCTAGAATCGAAAAAATAGCAGGGAACCTGGCTTCATTTTTCAGATATACAGCGAAATTAGAGCCGCTGGAAGTGACGCTGCGTGAAGAGATTGAGCATTTGAGCAAATATTTGGAGATTATTGATATTCGATTCATGCAAAATTTTCAAAGCAAGGTGTATGTGAATGAGAAGTTTATGTCTGCACATCTCGTTAAGCTGTCCCTGCAACCAATTGTAGAAAATGCAGTGAAATATGCGGTAGAGCCGAAAAACGGAAACGCCAGCATCTTAGTTAACGCCTTCGATGAAGGGGATGACTTAATTATTGAAGTAGCTGACAATGGCCCGGGCATGTCCCCCGAAAAACTGGAATCTGTAAGAAGCTCCCTCGTTAAGGTGGCAGAGCATAAGGAGGAAGCCCAATACAGAACGCATGATTCGCTTGGCCTTGCTAATGTGCATGCTCGCCTTGTGCTGCAATACGGAAAGCAATATGGCATCACGATCAATGCCTTTGAGGAGAGAGGAACTGTTGTCTCACTTCGTATCCCTTACAGAAAAGAAAAGTAAGATCGGATAATGAATCTTAAAATGTTGTAAAAACAAAGGCGATCTTTTCATTTAGAATTGGGCTATAGTCGATTTGGCTAAAGAATGAGAGCAGAAGGGGGAAAAAGATGAAAAAGTCAGTTGTAAGTTTGCTAGTATTACTGCTAATCGTTTCTGTTGCTGCTGCTTGTGCCGGAACAGAGAATGAAGCGGCAACGAACAACGTGGAACAGCAAAGTAATGGTTTAGGGGATAAAGAAGGAGGATCAGCTAACGCAGCGGCGCTTGATGATGGGACTGAGCGTCTAACGCTTACATTTATGCCGGAATCATGGAGCGGTGGCAAGTGGAGAGAGGATCATCCAACGATTCAGTATTTGAATGAAAAGTTTAATGTTGATTTGAAGCTGATGTGGACAGATGGTCCGACGTATAATGATAAGCTAAATGTTATGGCAGCGTCAGGCAGCTTGCCTGATCTGTATCGAGTGCCGGCCGATAATTACGGAAAATGGCAAAGTGAAGAAGTATTTATGGATTTGGCGCCTTATCTGGAGCAATATCCGAATTTGGCACAGGCCTATCCTGACTATCAATGGGAAATGATGAACCCGGAAGGAAAGATTTACGGTATTCCGCTTTGGGAAGTTGAAGTGCGTGACAGCTACCAGGTGCGTGCTGACTGGATTCGTAATGTAGGGTTGACGATGCCCGATGAAGCTACCTTTAACCTTGATGAATTTTATGAGATTGTGAAAGCGTTCGCACTAAATGATCCTGATCAAAACGGGAAGAAGGATACAATTGGCTTTGCAACGGATAATACGCTCAGTACGAATACTGGACAATTACGCGCGGCATTCGGGCTTGCGAATGGCTGGAAGCTGGTAGATGATCAGCTGATCCCGCAATTTGTGCAGTCGCAGGAGCAGAAGGACTTTTTAGCATATTTACGCAACATGTACGAGGAAGGCATTATCGACAAGGACTTCCTTAGCCGAAGCAATGCAAATGTGTATGAGCTGTATCAAGCAGGCAAAACAGGCTTGTACCACCATCATCCAATGGCGATGCTGGCGGATAATGTGAAGCTAAAGGAATATGATGCTGACGCTGAGCTTGTTCAGCTTGCGCCACCGCTTGGCCCTACAGGTCTACGCGGCAATCCTGCCGGATTAATAGGCGATCGTAAAGTTGTCATCAATGGAACGATTGATCCTAAAAAGCAGCAGCGCATCCTGAAAATTTTGGATTGGTGGGTAACCGATGAAGGAACGGACATTATGAGGAGCGGTATTGAAGGTGTTCATTATACAAAGGAAGCTGATGGCACATATAAGGCAACCGATTTAATCGAAACGGATTTGCCGCGTATTTTAAATAACTGGTTCTTCAAGCGTGCCGATGCCAACCTGAATGTCTTTAGATGGACAGACCCAAAGGAAGCTGAATTTGTAGCGAAATATAACGAAAATAATGCGCTGTATCCATGGAGAAATGATTCTGGCGGCTTAACGATATACTCGGATACCTACGCAAGCAAATGGAAAGATCTTGAAGTGAAGTTTATTGAAGCACAATTGAAAATTGTTATCGGGCAAGAGCCTGTAGACAGCATTGATCAAGCTATTGAAGCGTGGAAAGCTGGAGGCGGAGATCAAATTATTCAAGAAGTGAACGACGCCTATGCTAAGCAAAAAGGCAAATAGTATGAAGAAGCCGGCCGCATTGATTGCGGCCGACTGAATTTTCAATAAGAAAGAAGAAAGGCGGGACAGCATGAGGGCATCCGCAAGCAAACCAATTGTTGCTAATTCCAGGAGAACGACTTCTTCAACAATGGCCCATTATATGAAACGAGCATTTCCGATTTACTTGATGGTGCTGCCAGGGCTGCTTTCCATTATTTTATTCAAATATTTGCCGATGTTTGGGATCGCAATATCCTTTCAGCAGTATAGCCCGTTTCGAGGAGTTTGGGGAAGTAAATGGGTAGGACTAGAAAATTTTGTTCGTTTGTTTACTGAGCAACAATTTGCAACACTGCTTAAAAACACGTTAATTCTTAATTTAATTGATATATGCTTTTATTTTCCTGCTCCTATTATTTTCGCACTAATACTTAATGAGGTGCGCATCAAATGGTTTAAGTCATCCTTGCAAACGATCGTTTATTTGCCGCATTTTGTCTCAATGATCGTTGTAGTTGGAATTACGAATATTTTGTTTGCCAGTGAATTTGGTGGAATCAATGAATGGCTAGCTTCAGTAGGCTTGCCCAGATATGAAGGGCTAACTGATCCTGATCATTTTCGCTGGATATGGCTGCTGCAAAATATATGGAAGGAAGTAGGCTGGAGTGCCATTATATATTTGGCTGCACTTGCCTCCATTGACCCGACGTTGTATGAAGCAGCGAAAATCGATGGAGCAAGTCGCTTAAAGCAGATCTGGCATATTACGCTTCCATCTCTAGCACAGGTTGTACTGATCCTGTTCATTCTACGTTTAGGCAGCTTTATCGATATCGGCTTTGAGCATATTTTCCTCCTGCAAAATCCATTAAACCTTGTCGTGTCTGATGTATTTGACACTTATATTTACCGAGTAGGCGTGCAGCAGGGTGAATTCAGTTATACGACAGCAGTTGGATTATTTAAGTCAGTTGTCGGCCTAGTATTAGTTCTTGCTGCAAACGCGATTGCCAAGCGTTCAGGAAGGGAGGGCGTTTATTAATGAAAGCTCAACGCATCATTAAAAATGAAAAGCATATTGACGTATTCGTATACTGCATTCTAATCATATGGGGAGCCGCAATCATTTTTCCACTTCTCTATGTATTAATGACATCCTTCGCAACTGAAAGAGAGTATTTAACGAGAGGCTTTTTCATATGGCCGAAGGAATGGACGTTAGATGCTTATCTCTACTTACTTGGTAATAATACCTTTTCTCAAAGCTTTATGAATGCAGTTACGATAACAGTCGTAGGAACAGCGATCAGCATCTCGGTAACGACTCTTATGGCCTACGGTTTATCGAAGAAATGGCTTAAAGGAAGAACGTTGATTAATTTTATGGTTGTCTTCACGATGCTATTTTCTGGCGGCTTGATTCCTACTTATCTTGTTATCAAGGAATTTCAGTTAATCGATACCTTTTGGTCGCTTTGGCTGCCTGGCGCAGTCACACCCTTCTATTTAATTGTCATGCGAAGCTTCTTTTCTTCCATCCCCCATGAATTAGAGGAGTCGGCACGTGTCGACGGCTGTGGGGAATGGAGAACATTTTTTAATATTATGCTTCCTTTATCTAAAGCCTCCATCGCAACCTTTGTACTGTTCTATATGGTAGGCTACTGGAATACGTATTTTTCTGCTCTCATTTACTTGAATGACTCCAGCATGTGGCCGCTGCAGGTTTTCCTGAGACAAATCCTTGTGCTCAATCAGTCTATGGATGATTCGGCTATGTTAATGGAGCAAGTCATTTCGTATACACCTGGTGCGCGAATGGCGGCAATTGTTGTGTCAGCGCTACCGATGATGATTATTTACCCATTTCTGCAGAAGCATTTCAACAAAGGCATGCTGCTCGGATCATTGAAGGGCTGATCGAATATTGCATACGATGGAGGAGATAAGATGACATTCACAATTGATAAAAATACGACATATCGTTTACCTGAGCAGGCGGCCTCGTCAGTCGCACATGCTTGGGATATGGTGAAGCGAGACCATGAGCATGTTTTTGGTACAGCTCCCGTTTTGATTGAGCAGGGGCAAGCGGATGTCGTGTTTCGATATGCCCATCCAGAAGACCAATGCCCACAGCACGCAGAAGCATTTTGTTTTCGTTTCGTCCATGACGGAGACCGGTTGACGCTTCACATTGCTGCTGCTGATCAGCTTGGCCTGGTGTACGGTATGCTGCGATATAGCGAGAAGTTTCTCGGTGTCGATCCATTTTGGTTCTGGGCGGATCTTCCCCCAAAACAACGCGATCATATTGAGGTTCCTGCAGAAAATTATGATGCTCCTCAGCCATCCGTACGCTTTCGAGGCTGGTTCGTCAATGACGAGGTATGCTTGATCGGCTGGAAGGAAGAATATCCACCTTCTCGTGAAGTATGGCAGCCGGTTTTTGAAGCATTGCTGCGCTGCGGCGGCAATATGGTTATACCGGGAACGGATTTGCCAAAGCATGGGGTTCATGCAGATTTGGCTGCTGAGATGGGGTTATGGGTAACGCATCATCATGCAGAACCGCTGGGCGCAGAGATGTTTTTACGGGCTTATCCTGGCAAGCAAGCGAGCTACCAGACCAACCCAGACCTGTTCGAGCAGCTATGGGAAGAAGCGATTAATAAACAAAAGGATCGCAACATCGTGTGGGTGCTTTCCTTCCGCGGACAAGGAGATCAGCCGTTCTGGATTCAAGATCCATCATTTGACACACCTGAGAAGCGCGGGGAAATGATTAGCCGCGTTGTACGCAGACAATATGACATGGTGCGTGCCAAAGTAGCCGATCCTTATTGCTGTGTAGCTCTGTACGGGGAAATTTCAGAATTGTATAAAGCAGGACATATCGACATTCCAGACGATATTATTAAAATATGGGCAGATAACGGCTACGGGAAAATGGTTTCTCGTCGTAATGGGAATGAAAACTCCCGTGTTCCCGCACTTCCAAATAAAAATGAAGCAGGCAAGCACGGCATTTATTATCATGTTACATTCCACGATCTTCAGGCTTCGAATCATTTGACAATGTTTTCGGCAAATGCTGATCTGATTAAACGCGAGGTAGAGGAAGCATTTGGAGTTGGCGCGAAGGACTATGTGCTCGTTAATAGCGGCAACATACGACCTCATCTCTATACGCTAGATTTGGTGCGAGAGCTTTGGCTGCGGGGGCAAGCGAATACGGAGGAGCATCTACATTCATTTGTAAGCCGCATGTTTTCTACTAAAAGATCGGAAATAGCTGAGCTCTATTGCGACTACGCGACTCGCACGATTCAATACGGTCCAAATGAGGATGACAAGGCCGGGGATGAATTCTATCACCATCCAGCCCGAGAAATAGTTGGTCATTGGCTTCGGGGAAAATCCGACCAGCCGCTTGCCTCTCTAAAATGGGTTACAGGTGAAGTGGATTTTCCAGTGCAAGTAGAACGACTTCGCAAACTCTGTGCAGATGCTATTCCAGGCTGGACTGATATGCTGGAGAACATCGAGCGAATATTGCCGGCACTTGATGAAGCTGAACGGATTCGCTTGCAGGACCATTTGCAGCTGCATGCAGCGCTGCATCGATCTGGCTGCGAGGGCTTCGCAAAGCTGGGGCAGTCCTATCAGGCTTATCGTGATGGTAATAACCCGCTAGCTTTCGTATATGCATCGCAGGCAATGTGGAAGTATGAGCAAGGCCTCAAAGCACTAAAGAGGGCCGAGCATGGCAAGTGGGAGCATTTCTTCCGGGCAGACTGGCTGACTAACATTAAAAGCACGGTAGGAAATATGGACACGCTGCGGCGCTGGCTGCGTATGCAGGGCGACAATCCAGACTTTTTCAAATGGTACAAAACATATTTAATGCCAGAAACCGAGAAATATATCTACCTGGAAAATACGCATCGCAACCCACTATCAGACGATGAGCTTGCCAGGCAGCTGGCAGAAAAGTTTGGTGTTTGAGCAGATCATTGACCGATTGAATATATTGAAAAATTAGGATTATTATGGTGGCATAGCAAGTTTAACAAGTTTCCGCAATGTAGCGTTATTTTTGCCACAACAGAGAAGGACATTGCAGCGGCTTCATTGTTTATGATGAGTAAGAGGAATGACATAAATAACATTGGAGGGCTGCATATGTTGAAGGTAGCAATAATCGGCGCAGGTGCGATT
This sequence comes from Paenibacillus montaniterrae, assembly GCF_018403185.1. Classification (GTDB taxonomy): domain Bacteria; phylum Bacillota; class Bacilli; order Paenibacillales; family Paenibacillaceae; genus Pristimantibacillus; species Pristimantibacillus montaniterrae. Next base: position 203,679 of record NZ_BOSE01000005.1, on the reverse strand, counting down.
TCATCCGCTCATGCAGCGGGCTATCTGCAATTTACCGATCGCTGTAAAATTGTCGCCGTTTGTGATACTTATCCTGAGAAAGCTCAGAATCTGGCTGAAAAATTCAAGCTTGATGCGCAAATTGTATCCGATTACAAAGAACTGCTGCATCAAGAGATTGATCTTGTATCCATTTGTACGCCTCCGTATGTGCATGCGGAAATTGCAACTTCATTTCTGAACGCTGGCAGCCATGTTTTGATTGAGAAGCCAATGGCGGCATCGCTCAAGGAATGCGACGACATTAATGAAGCAGCACGCAACAGCGGGAAGCTCGTATCCGTTGTCGCGCAAAATCGCTTTACAAATCCGATGATGAAGCTGAAGGCAGTTTTGGATAGCGGGCTGGCAGGTAAAATTTTGCATGCCCAGGTAGACTCTTATTGGTGGCGCGGACATTGCTACTACGACTTATGGTGGCGCGGTACATGGGAAAAGGAAGGCGGAGGTCCTACTCTTAACCATGCGGTGCACCATATTGATGCGCTGCTCTGGATGCAGGGGCGGCCAAGTCAGGTTCAAGCCTTTATGAGCAACGTAGCCCATGACAACGCAGAAATTGAAGATTTATCGATCGCGATGCTGCGTTACCCGGATGGAGCTCTTGGGCAGGTGACAAGCTCAGTTGTTCATCATGGAGAAGAGCAGCAGCTTATTTTCCAGGGACTAAATGCGCGCATTTCTGCTCCGTGGAAGCTTGCAGCATCGGTCTCCAGGTCTAATGGTTTTCCGGAGCCTAACGCTGAGCTGGAAACCGCAATACAGCAATATTATGAGCGAGTGCCTGAGCTTGTACATCAGGGACATGCAGGACAAATCGATAATGTGCTGTCAGCGATTGAAACTGGCGCAGATTTGCTCATTGATGGTATTAGCGGGAGAGCGACGCTGGAGTTGATTATGAGTATTTACAAATCAGCCAGCACTGGGCAATGCGTAGAGCTGCCGCTGCAGCCTGATGATCCGTTCTATACACGTGAAGGAGTGCTGAAGCATGCCACTTACTTCTATGAGAAAAAACAGCATGTTGAAAACTTCAAAGAGCTCGACATCACATTAGGAAGAAACCTTGAGGAAAGGAACGAGCAGCATGGATAAAAAGAGTGGAATGTATTATGTCCCGCAGGCGAAGCCAAGCCCGGTTTGTTCGCCTGGAGAGTTTCGCTTTGCGGCAATCGGTCTTGACCACGGTCATATATATGGGATGAGTGCTGGACTAATAGCGGCTGGCGCTCAACTGGAATGGGTATACGATCCTGATCCAGCGAAGGTTGCGGCATTTCAAAAGAGCTTTCCTGATGTAAAAATTGCTCGCTCGGAGCAAGAAATTTTACAGGATAGCAGCATTCAGCTCGTAGCAGGGGCAGCTATTCCTTCAGAGCGCTGTGCATTAGGCTTGCGCGTAATGTCGCATGGGAAGGACTATTTTACCGATAAAGCACCGCTTACAACATTGGAGCAGCTGCAATTGGCGAAGCAAAAGGTTGAGGAAACGAAGCAGAAATATGCGGTCTATTACAGTGAACGGCTCCATGTGGAAAGTGCGGTATACGCCGGACAATTAATCGAGCAGGGAGCGATCGGACGTGTCATACAAGTGATCGGCCTGGGACCTCATCGAATCAGCGCCAACAGTCGCCCGGAGTGGTTCTTCGACAGAGAGCGTTTCGGCGGAATATTGTGCGATATCGGCAGCCATCAGATTGAACAGTTTTTATATTACACAGGTGCGCAAAACGCACAAGTCGTTCATAGCAAGAAAGCAAACTATCATCATAAGCAATATGCCAAATTTGAAGACTTCGGCGACGCGACACTGGTCGGAGACAACGGTGCAACAGGGTATTTCAGAGTGGATTGGTTTACGCCAGACGGTCTGTCGACCTGGGGAGACGGACGTACGACCATTCTTGGCACCGACGGCTACATTGAGCTGCGCAAATATGTAGACATCGGCCGAGAGCGAAGCGGGGACAACGTATATTTAGTCAATTCCGAAGGAGAGCATTACATGAACGTATCAGGCAAAGTAGGACATCCCTACTTCGGCCAATTAATACTCGACTGCATAAACCGCACAGAGCATGCCATGACACAAGAGCACGCCTTCAAAGCAGCCGAGCTAAGCATAATCGCCCAACTCAACGCAACCCATATTGAATAAATTGCAAAGCCCAGTTTTTGAACACTCTTCCAATAAGAATTCAAAAATTGGGCTTTCAGGACCAAGAAGGTTGGACGCTAGTAGAAAACGAGGAGCGCAGCGTAGAGCAGAGCTACGTGAGCACCGCAGTTTTCGTTAGCGTCCAAGATTCGACGTCGAGTAACCTCCAACGCAATCACCTCGTCATCAAAGTCCAGTTTTTGAATCACCTTCCAATCGAGGTTTAAATAGCTGGGCTTTCAGGACCAAGAAGCTTGGACGCTAGTAGAAAATGAGGAGCGCAGCGTAGAGCAGAGCTACGTGAGCACCGCAGTTTTCGCTAGCGTCCAAGATTCGACGTCGAATCCACCACAACGCACTACCTCGTCATCAAAGTCCAGTTTTTGAATTACCTTACAATGAGGTTTAAAAAGCTGGGCTTTCAGGACCAAGAAGATGGCACGATACTAGAAAGCGAGGAGCGCAGCGTAGATAACCGCTACGTGAGCACCGGAGCTTTCGGTAGCGTGACATATTCGCCGTCGACAACGCTACAAAGAAGTCACCTCGTCATCAAAGTCCAGCTTTTTAAACTACCTCTCTACTGTTTGGTCCATCTTTTGCGGTATTGATGGGGCGTAGCCCCCATGCGAGATTTAAAAAATTTGCAGAAATACGAGCAGTTTGTAATGCCAATCTCTTCCGCGATCAACGCGATCGGCTTATCCGTCGTAGTGAGCAGCAGCAGCGCTTGATGGGTTCTGCGCGTAGCAATATACTCGGTAATGCTGATGCCGACCGTTTCCTTGAACGTATGCGACAAATGATAGGTAGACAGATGCAGCTCCTTGGCCATCTCATCAAGATGAAACGGCTTCGTATAATGCTGCTCAATCCATCCCAGCATTTGCTCCACATGATGATTTTTGCGAGTGCGAAACGGTTTTAGCTGAACCTGCTGCTTTTGCCACAGCGGCTTCAAGCTGCGAAACAGCTGCACGAGAAACAAAGAAATTTCCTCAAGCTGCTCAGCCTCGGACAAGCTCGACAGCCGTTGCTGCATGCTTTGGAACAGCGTCACCATTTCATGAGTCTCTTCCACTCCATAAATGCACGGAGAAGGAAGGATGCTTGTGTTTATATAGTTGTAAAAGGCCTGGAGAGCCGGCCATTTCTCAAAATATGAAGCGAACATTGTTGGTTCAAAGGTAGCTAGAGAACGCTCAAAGGATTGATGGTCTGAATAATCGAGCTTTAGATGATGCAGCTGATAGGGCTGAAATATACATAGCATGCCTGGTCTAATATCATAGCTGACGTTGTTGACGATCATCGTTCCGCTTCCTTGATGGATTAATAAAATCTCGGTGCCGCGATGGGAGTGGAACGTTTCCTTGAACTGGTTGTCGACACTGATCCGTCTATATGCAAAATCGAGAGGCTCTTCATTCAAACCGGCGACTACACGAGAAACCAAGCGCATTCCCTCCTAATTAAATATGTACGGAAGCTTATCTCTCTCCACTATAGCGAATCGTTCATAAGCAAGCAACCGTTTAGCAACGATTGGCTTTACGAAACTCGGAAGGGGTGACGCCATACAGCTTTTTGAACATGCGATGGAAATAAGAGCTGCTTGTATAGCCCGTTTTCGCTGAAATTTCGGCGATCGAGGTCTCGGTGTTGGTTAGCAGCTGCTTGGCATGCTCCATACGATAATCGTTGATGGCATCAATAATTGTCGCTGAGTTTTGCTGGCGGTACACCCGGCTAATATGGTAGGTGGACATGCCCAGCTCGTCTGCAATGTAGTTCAGACTAAGCATAGGATTTGCGAACTCTTGTGCAATAATTTCGTTAATTTTACGTATAAGTTCTTCCTGCTTGCCGCTTCTTTTCTCATTCAGCTTCGACATAATCGTATCGAAGAGCTGATGAAAATCATGTGTCAGCTCTTCGAGCGTCTCAACGTTTTCAAATCTCGGAACGTGCAGCTCTGATCCAAAGCCAAGCTGCAGAGAGCCGTTGCGTTCTATTTCCGCCACCATATTTTCCAAGGTTGCTGTCAAATGCTTAACAGTCAACTGGGCCGTATGAATCGAATAAGCGCGTGTCTCCTCCATAATCTCGCTGAATAGCAGTTTGGCTTCCTCCTGCCTGCCGGTTTTCAATGCCTCGATCAAGCGTTTTTCCTTCCCGATCGGGAAATGATGCGGCTTCTGCTCGAAGTGCTGCTTCGACATGTCGATAATGGCGCCTCTTCCTTCAAAGAAACGATGCAGTGAAGCCTCTCTAGCTTGCTTGTACAGCGTATGCAGCTGATACGGATCGCTGCAAAGCGGAGTAACCGCAATCGATAGCCCGAGCCGCAAATATTCCTTGCAGGCAGCCTGCACCTCCTTCAAAATAACGCCCAGAGTATCTGGGGCAACCGTGGAGGCTTCGGGCACATTAACGAACATAAGCAAGCTGTCATCCTCCAAATCCAGCGCTTCTACGCGGAAATATTTCGAGCAAATTTCCGTACTAATGTTCATAATCGCAAATTTATAGGTCAGCACATCTCCATGGCCTTGCTGCTTCAGTTCCTCAAATCGATCGATTCGCAAATATATCAAGTGATACGGGCTTGTAAAATCGAACTGAATCCCGACTCTGCGCAGCTTTTCCAGCTGCAGCTTCGGATCAAAGCCTTGAATTTGCAGCAGCTTGTGCAGAGTATTCTGCCTGATTGTATAGCTGCTGTTGCGCCATTCCGATTCAAGATCCTCCATACGAATCTCGATTTTATTAATCGGAACATACAAATACTTCGACAACAGCCATGACAGCAGCAAGCCTGCTATCAATATAATAGAAGCGATTTGAATCGTAGTCACGCCTACCTGCTGCACTTCTCCAACAATTTGCTGATATGGGGAAACACGCACATAATACCAGCCAAACTGATCCCGCGCCGTATAGCTTAACAATGATCGAGTTCCGTTAAAGCTGGAAATCGAATAGGCCGCTTGCTTGTCAGGATTTAGAGTCAGCAATGTGCCAGCATCGCTTGAATCAGAATCCAGTGCAATCAAATTTTCGATAGAACGGACGACGCCCTGGTTGTCGACAAGAAACATTTGATCCGCTTCATTGCTCTCATTTAGATAGATGCCCTGGTTAATCCAGTCTGCTGAAATATTAACCGCTATTGCCGAATTCATTTTATTGTCGGCGCGGATGGCATCATAGCATAAATAGGTATAGACAGCCGTGCCGCTGCTTGTCTGGTCATCAGACTCAATAATCCGCGGTATTGGAGCAAACGGCTTATAGCTTCGGTAATCGCTTACAATTTCCATAAAAGCAGTATCCGTCAGCTGCTCTGCCTGAATAACACCTTTTTGCCCGTTTTGCGAAACGATATAGTAGCGTTCCTGGGCAGCATTGTACACATAGATTGATTCAATAAACGGCATCGAGCTTAAATAATTGCTTAGATCGAGCATAGCGCCCTGGATATCGAACGGATGAGGATTGCTGTAATAAAGAATTTTGGCAATCGAGCTGTTGCGGTAAATTTGAAAGGAGACAGTTTGAGCATTTTCAGTCGTAATCGCTATCGCATGCCCGGTATGCTTCAGGTCGCTTAAATCGGATTCAAATGCTTTTTGCTGCAAAATGCGTGTAAATGAAAAATAGTAGACCGATGAGCTTGCAATCAATACGATTACAATGCCAAGCGTAATGCCAAGCAGCATTTTTACATACAGGCTGCCGTGCTTTCGAATTTTGTTCAGTCTCATATGTACTCCCCTTTTCCTATTGTATCGTTCTGAACATTTCAGCTTTATTATAGCTGTTCATATTTGTAATCAATAGTAGAACGATACCAGAATGTTGAACAAAGAGGGGATGCCCCTGTGAACTTTTTTGATATATGTGCACATTTATGATATTGCGGGAATGTTCAGTGATGAGGCGAATTTGCACTTTAATTAAGAGGACAAAATGTGCTTATATAATTTATGAAAACGGTTTCTATTATACCTTGAAAACAGGGGGAATTGTTATGAAATCTGAAGCATGGAAAAAAGCGAGGAATAGACTTAGGAAATCAATGCTTTTGCTGTTTACCGCAACGATTATTTTAAGCACATTCACATCGCTTCATTATGCTCACGCGGCAGAAGGGGAGGAGGACGAGCCAGCAGGTCTGGTAGCGCATTACCCATTAAACAGCACCTATCAATATAAAAACAAGCTGAACCCAAGTGAGGCGCTGAGCGGCAGCGATCCAGTCTGGCGAACCGATTACGTGTCATTAGTCAATCCCGGCAATGCCAACAACGGTCATATTGCGGGCAGCAATCCCGGCACGCCAGTAACAGGGGAAGAAATTTCATTTTCGCTGAATGTTAAATTAAATAAGACACAGACACGCGCAACCAGCTCGCAAAATACGCTGCTATCCTATGGGGCCAACAATGATAGCAATATTACGCTTCGACCTTACTATAGCGAGGGCATGGCTGCGGTTGTGCTTAAGCATAATGGTGCAGATGTTGTTACCGCCAGCTTTCCGGCGCCAGCAGCCGATATGTGGCATAACTATACGATTTCGTTGGATGGAACAGCTGATACCGGCAAGCTGATCGTTTGGGTTGACGGAGTTAAAGCTGCAGAGGTGGATTCTGAGGGGATTGGAGCAGATGAGATTGGCAACGGGCAATTTCGACTTAATCGCACGATAGCGACCTACTCTAATTTGGATACGCATTACCGTGATGTGCGTATTTTCAATACTGCACTAGGCGAGGATGCAGCACTTGCGCTAGCCAATGAAATACGCAGCTTCACCTGGAACGAACTGCTCGCATTAAAGCCGTTGTTGGACGGCTTGATCGTTCGTCAGCAGCTAGCATTATTTAGCGATCCGAATCTGGTCTGGCAATCCAGTGACAGCAGCGTTATTGACCCAAGCTCAGGCGCAGTAAATCGTCCGGAAAAAGGAGCAAGTGCCAAGGAAGTGACGCTGACAATGAGCTGGTTTGACTTCAGTCAAGCCTACACTGTCATTGTGCCGCCTTTTGACGCAGGGGACTTTTTAATTGCAGACTTTAACTTTGATGATGCAAGTAGTGGACTTGCAGGTGGAGGAGCTAAAGCAGTTGTTCAAGGCACCGCAAGCTATGCTGATTCCTTTGAAGGCAACGGAAAAGCTGCCAATATAAGCAGCAGCTTTTGGTTGAACGTAACGAAGGAGGATGGAACGCCGCTGCTTGCCGGGCTTGACGAGTTCACGATTTCCTATGACAGCAAGACGAGCGGAGGAAGCGGCTGGGTATTGTTTGCCGCTCCTGACACGTCCACACAAAGCTATCTCAGTGAGCGCTATGTGGGCATTTTAGATAAAACAGACTCGATAACGGTAGAGCGATACTTTAACAGCGGGGCGCGTCCGCAAAGTGCGCAGACGAGCAGCAGCACAGGATGGAAGCATGTTGATATTGTCGTTTCAGCCGCGGACACCAAGCTCTATGTGAATGGCGAGCTGAAATCTACTGTCGCAAGCAGCTATGCCTTGGCGGATATACTGTCAACGACAGGCGGTATTGTTCAGCTTGGAAAAGGCAACTGGGGCTCGGGCGAATATTATATCGGCTTGCTTGACAACGTCCAGATTTTCAGCAAGGCGCTAACCCCAGAGGACTTGATTGAGTATCGCATCACCAATATTCCGCCGGTCATTTCACCTGCTGGCGGGCAGGTTTACGTTCCAGTTACGATTACTCATCCAGCAGGCAATTCATACATCTATTACACAACGGATGGATCGGAGCCTACCTTGGAGAGCACAAAGTATACAGGGCCTTTTCAAATCGATAAGAATACGACGGTAAAGACAGCTGCCATCGCGCCAAATGGGCAAAGCAGCGAGATTAGAAGCGCGCAATTTTATGGAAGCTCATGGGCGGCGACAGCGCTTGAATTTAGACTCGATGGCCAAGAAACGGTTAATAACGTAAAAGTATCGTGGCCGCTTATCGCAGGTGCAGATTATTACGAGGTTTACCGTGGCGATACGCTGATTGGGCGGGTATACGGCGATACTGTGGACGACTACGGACTTGAGCTTGGTCAGGACTACAGCTATACCGTCAAGGCGATTCGTGGTGGAGTGGCAGTTGGAACGGCGGAAACGAATAGCGTGCATACCTTCACCTACGATCCTTCAGCGGTGACTAGAAAGAAAAACAATTACACAGGAGACTCGACTTTGGATGAAGGCAGCAGCTACGGAATTAAGGTTGGCGATACCTGGTACCATTATAGCTACAGAGCGGCAAGAGATTCGCAAACAGGCATAGTTACAACGAGTATTTACGAGCTGAGCGGAACAGATGGGCGCAATTACGGCAATGAGCGCTTGCTTGGCTCTTTTGAGGATATGCGTGTTGAAGGCGAGGGCTACAAGCTTAATCCGACTACGGGCAAAGTCGTTTTCACAGCACATGAGGAAGCCAGCAGCGCCTATACGAGAGCACATATTTTCATTGCTTCGGTTACACCTGGCGGCAACGATTTTACCGCAACGTTCCGAGGTCGACCATTTGACAAGGATGCGCGCGACATGGTTTTGTTCGTCGATGAGGATCAAACCGCTTATATCATCTTCGCGACGCGCGGCAACAACGATCTTGCTATTGTGAAGCTGAATGAGGACTGGGAGGAGCCTGTTGAAATCGTGAATACGATTTTCGAGGGCCAGCACAAGGAATCTCCAGCTATTATGAAGCATAATGGCTACTACTACTTCTATGGCTCAACGGCAAACGGCTGGTATCCGAGTCAGGCGGAATACGCTTCAGCAGCAACGCTTGATGGGGAATGGACACCGCTTCGGGCGCTTGGCAACGGCTCAACCTATGCGACGCAAGGAAATGGCATGTCCAAATGGATCGGGGCTAACGGGCGAGAGGTTGTGCTTGCCAACGGCTACCATTGGGGCGCGCAATATGCGGAGAACTTCAAGGATCCAATGGGCACCTATACGAGACAGTTCCCCGTCGTGTTCCACAACGGGATCGTGACAGGCGATTGGTTCCATCAATTGGATTGGGATGCTAACTACGGCATTATCCCGGTTCAAGCGGGCCAGTTTCTTTCTTTAGGCAAGCAAGCGACCGATTCACACGGTCTGGACGCAACAGCGGTTACAGACGGTGCGGATTTGGCAAGCTCCCCGCGTGTTCAGCATAGCTCGCTGCCGTATCATATTGTGATAGATTTGGAGAACCCAGCGCAAATTTCTGAAATCAATCTGACTACGAGAATCGTAATGGGCTCGGATGCCGTTTACCGCTATACGCTTGAGGGCAGCAAGGATAATGAAAGCTGGACGCAGCTGGTCGACGGCTCGCAGAACAAAGTCGTTGGCTTTATAACGAATCCAATCGCAGATAACGGACAGTACCGCTATATTCGCTTAACGGTTAACGAAATTATTAATGTCCATAATGGCCACGGCGCAACCTGGGCTGACGGGATCATCGAGCTGGCGGTATTCGGAACTCCACATGTGGATAAAACAGCACTTCAAGCGGTATATGATGAGAAAAAGGACACTGAAAAAGGCAATTATACGAATGCGGCATGGAGCAAAATAACGCGTGCGCTCAATCATGCGGCTGCGGTTTTAGCTGATGATTCCGCCACGCAATGGACTGTTGACCGGGCGACTCTGCAAATAGAGGAAGCATTTAGATGGGCGCAAACCGTTCAGCCGCAGCATATACTCGACTATGCTTCGGTAGGTGTGCCTGTCGGAGAAACCTGGTACGATACCGAGGGCAATCCAATCCAGGCGCATGGCGGCGGCTTTCTGCAGCAAACGGCCGAAGACGGCAAGCCGATCTATTACTGGGTAGGCGAAAACAAAATTCATAATAGCGCCGTATTCCATGCCGTGTCGCTATATTCCTCACGCGATCTGGTGAACTGGACGTATGAGGGCGACATTATCGATCAATTTACGGAAACCGTTAAAGGTGCAGAGTATACGCTGCTCGACAATAAATGGGAGCGCCCGAAGCTGCTGTACAATGAGAAAACAGGCAAATATGTGCTGTGGGGACATTGGGAAACGGCAGGCAGCTATGCTTCCAGCCAGGTTGTCGTGGCGACTGCCGATCATGTGGCGGGCCCATATACAGTGCTCGGGCATTGGCGTCCAGGCGGCACACTGCGCAACTGGCGCAGTGAAGGCGGAATCATTCTCGATTCCGAGCATTATAAAACAAACGGTATTAAGGCGACGGTTCCAACAAGCGTGCAAAACGACATTGCACAAATGGGTTATACCTCGCGCGACTTTACCGTATTTATGGACGATGACGGCACTGCTTATCTGGTGTCGGCAGAGGGGCATTCGATGCGCGTTCATCGCCTGAATGACGAATACACCGATGTCGATTTTACGACCTACTCGTTCAGCGATCCAGCTACGAAAGCGGATGATTTTGAATCGTACAACTTCTACGATGGTGTCGGACGCGAAGCGCCTGCTGTAGTACGGGCGGAGCATGGCTACTATATGGCGGCCTCCGGGCAATCGGGCTGGCTGCCGAATCAAGGGACGATCAGCTATACAACGGATCTTGCTGATCCTGATGGATGGACTCCGGTAAAAGAGGACGGCCTCATTATGGAGAAGTACGCCTTCGGCAACAACAGCACCTACTACAGCCAGCCAACAAACATTATGAAGCTGATTAATGCTGACGGCGAGAAAACATATGTCTATATGGGAGACCGATGGCGTGTTGGACAGCTGGCTGATTCGCGCTACGTGTGGCTGCCAATGACGATAGACGAATCGGAGCAAACAGCCTCGATCGCCTTTACAACCGGCTGGAAGCTTGATGCTGAGACCGGCAATGTGCAGCTTCCGCAGGTTCATCTCGTATCACAGGGCAAGCCAGCAACAATAACAAACAATGATGGCGTGCAGGGCATTGAAAAAGCGAATGACGGTTACGCCTTCAATTTGCGAACGAGCGGCGACTCTACTCATTTCTTTGGCGGTTTGGTTGCACCATACGAATATACGATTGATTTAGAGGCCGTCTATGACCTGTCACGAATTGATGTGGCCTATCGGCTATATAACGGCTCGGAAATGTACCACGGCTATCAAATATTGGCATCACAGGACAATGAAAGCTGGACTGAGCTAGTTAACAAAAACGATAACAGATGGGCGGGCTTTAACTCGGATGCAATTAGCGGAAGCTATCGCTATGTTAAGCTTAAAGTAAATAGTGTAAGAAATGTCCATAACAATAACCTTAGCAATGGCTGGGGAAGCGGACTGGTCGAGGTGCAAATTTATGCCAATTCTGCTGACCCGATAGATAAAGCAGCGCTTGAAGAAAAGATCGCGGAAGCTGTGATGCTTGTCGATGCAGCAGAAGCCGGAACAGAGCCTGGCCAGTATCCGCCAGAAGCAATTGAAGCGCTAACGGCTGCAATCAGTACGGCGCAGGCAGCCGCAGAACGGGCGGAGGCTACTCAGAGCGAACTGGATCAAGCGTTAATAAGCTTATTGGCCGCGATTGAAGCATTCCAGGCAGCCGTGATCGTCGACCAAGAGAAGCCAGCGGATAAAGCAGAACTGGAGGAAGCCATTGCCGAAGCCGAAGCACTGGTTACCGAGGCTGAGATTGGCGCAGAGCCAGGGCAGTATCCAGCCGAAGCGCTCGAAGCATTGGAAGAAGCAATCGCAGCTGCACAGACCGTGTTGCAAAATGCGAATGCAGCACAAGAGGAAGTCGATGCAGAAGTAGAGCGCTTATTAGCGGCAATAAAGACATTCAAAAAGCTGGTCAACGTTGACCCAATCGATCCGGTAGATCCGGTGGACCCAGTGGACCCAGTCGATCCGGTAGATCCGGTAGACCCAGTCGATCCGGTAGATCCGGTAGACCCAGTCGATCCGGTGGATCCGGTGGATCCGGTAGACCCAGTTGATCCAGTCGATCCGGTGGATCCGGTGAACCCAGTAGATCCAGAGGATCCGGTAGATCCGGTAGACCCAGTGGACCCAGTCGACCCGGTAGACCCAGTGGACCCAGTCGATCCGGTGGATCCGGTAGACCCAGTCGATCCGGTGGATCCGGTGGATCCGGTAGACCCAGTTGATCCAGTCGATCCGGTGGATCCGGTGAACCCAGTAGATCCAGAGGATCCGGTAGATCCGGTGGATCCAGTCGACCCAGTTGATCCAGAGGATCCGGTTGGTTCTGTGGATAGAGCTGCATTGGAAGAAAAAATCACTGAAGCCGAAGCTCTGGTTGACGCAGCTGAAGCGGGAACAAAGCCTGGTCAATATCCCGCATTCGCTATTGCAGCGCTGAAAAAAGCGATTTCAGCAGCACAATTGGTAATGGATCAAGCAAATGTGACACAGGAAGAAGTAAATAAAGCAGCAGCAAGTCTGGAAGCTGCAATTGAAACATTCAAAAAATTGGTCAACGTTGGCCCGATAGATCCGATAGATCCAGTGGAACCTGTGGATCCAGTAGACCCGGTGGATCCGATAGATCCGGTAGACCCTGAGGAACCTGTAGATGTTGTCGCTCCAACGTGGCCGAGCAACAGTCTGATCGTACCTACTGCTGTTGCCCAAACAAGCTTGACATTAATTTGGACGATTGCTGAGGATAATGTTGCTGTTGCACGATATAAAGTGACATGGGACGAGGGGAGCAAGCAGGCTGTCGTTATCGGGAATGTTAATAGCTTCCATGTAACGGGCTTGCAGCCGGACACAAGCTACACATTTAAGATCGAAGCGGTTGATGCAGCAGGCAACTGGAGCGAAACAGGACCAAGCGTTACCGTACGCACGCTGCCGATCTATTCCGGCGGCAGCGTCATTGTCCCGCCTGCTGAACAGGAAGAGACTGAATTGCCTGTTGATCAGGAAGCAGAGTCGTCGCATGAATCGGAAGAACCAGCATCTCAAGAGCATGTAGAGCAGCCAGAATTCATATTCACTGATATTGCAGGACATTGGGCAGAGTCTGCAATTAAACGAGCAGCGGCTTTGCAAATTGTAAATGGGCATCTGAACAATCAGTTCAAGCCCAATGCTGCAACTACTCGAGCGGAGTTTGTCGTCATGCTGTACAATGCCTTCCTATGGAAGGGCGATGCTGCGCAGCTTGCTTTTACCGACAATGATCAAATCGGTGCTTGGGCGAATGACGCCATCGCACAAGCAATGCAGCGGGGAATTATTAAAGGATATGGGGATGGCAGCTTCCGTCCGAACCAAGAGATTACTCGAACAGAGATGGCAATTCTGTTAGCTAGAGTCTTAGATTTGCCAGCAGCAGACAGCAAGAGCACCCAATTTACTGATGACGCTTTAATTCCTGAATGGGGGAAAGGAGCAGTTGAATCCATGCGACAGCTGGGCATTATCGGAGGCCGCAGCAGCAATAGCTTTGCGCCCAATGAATATGCAACACGTGCAGAGGCGGTCGTAATGATCCTGCGTGCATTGGAGAAATAAAGCTAGTTTATGGAAAAATGGGGTGCTGCAGGCTAGAAATAGCCGCAGCACCCCATTTTATACTGATACAGCACATTTAATGAGAGGAGGAGACTAGACTCGCTAAGGAAGCTGGAGAACGTTATTTTCGTACAAATAAGTGCCCCCAATTCTAATGAATCCTCAACACCTTAATAGCTGATTTTCTCATATCCGTAGCAGAAAGAAAACAACTTATATAGTATTATTAGAAGTGAGGAGTGAGACTATGAAAATCAAGTGGATCATTATTGTAGGTGCTTGCTTAGTTTTATTGTTTTTTCTCATGCGTAACGCGAACTATTCATCAAAAAAGGCAATAAAAAATGGGGATGTTGTACTTACGCATAGCGAAGATTATAATTTGGATACTTTTTTTGATTTTTTAGAAAAAGAGAGACAAAAGATTAGAATCGTCCTATATACTGACGAGGGAGATTCAATAATTACAGATTTATCACGTAGAGAAGATGATTCCATTTCTTTTAGATTAGATAACTCCAAGGATAAATTTTCAAAAAGAGATATCCAAAAAGGAGTTTGCAGCAACATAACACAAGATTCAGTTTCAAGCGGAGTAGCTTATTATCTCAATAGTTGTTCAGGTGCAAATACCGACAAAATCTTTCTATTCCGGTTGGAGCATGAAAGTATTAGAAGTAACCTATCTATAAAATCGATGCTATAGTACCAAAAGAGGGGGAGGGCTAAAAGCTAGCCTAAGGAAGCTGAGTAACGCTATTTACGGAATACGAAACCTTTCCAATTCTAATGAAACCTCAACGTCCTATTAGTCGGTTTTCTTTGTGGATCAACCGATTCCCCGTGCTTAACGTTATGAATATTCTTTAGATTTCCAAGTGGCTCAAAACCTGGCATTTAACGTTGCCCATATTCCTTAGATTCGCTCTGCTAGTTAGTTAGCTAGCAAGCTAGTATTACCTACATGAATAGATCCGCTCTGCTATTGCTCGCTGCACACACTTAGGCAGCATGGCCACTAGCTGTGGCCGTTGCGCTTATATTGCGCAGGCGTGAGACCAGTCAATGCTTTGAACTTGCGGTGAAAATGCGTGGTACTGCCAAAGCCGCAGCTTTCAGCGATATCTGCTATGCTTCGATCACCCTGCAGCAGCAGCTCCTTGGCTCGCATAACGCGCTTCGCTGTTACATAATCGGTTACATTCATGCCCGTTAGCCGTTTGAACACGCGAGAGAAATGTGCTGCTGTAACAGCGGCATGTCGTGCCAGCGCAGAGAGCGATAGATCCGCATTTGGATGAGCGTCGGCATAAGCCAGCACATCCTCCAGCCACTCCGGCAGCGGCGAGCCGACTCGATGTCCAGACTGGATGCCCCATGCTTCCTCAACGTACCGGCCCACCAGCAGCAAAAGCTGCTGCATATGCAGCCTGACCGCCTGTCTATAGCCGGTTTTGGCCTCGCAAAACTCGCGATGAATCTCCTCAATAACCGCTTCAATTTGCTCTTGCTTCTCCTTAGCCAGCGTTAGACGGAACGATTGATTGCGCTTGGCTGTCTCGAACGGCTGCAAATAGGAGAAGGAGTCGCCCAAGGCAGGAGCGTTGACGAAAGAAGCGCTGAAATAAAAAGCCGTCGCGCGCTTCGGATCCTCCTCCAGCGGAAACGAGCGATGCAGTGTATTGCCGGGAATAAGGAAAATATCGCCTGGCTCCGCATCATAAAAGCTGTGATCGATAAAAAAGGTGCCTCTCCCCGTATAAACATAGACGAACTCGTACCAGTCATGCACATGATCGGGCAGCTCATTTTGCGCGCTTTTTGCATCACGGTAAACATATTCAAATGGAAACTCAGCGTTGAATGCAAAGGTTTTGCGATATGGATTCATAGGCACCTCACCTCGCCAAGTTGATTTAATAGTAAAGGATGTTCAAATCAAGCGTATGAACACGTACTTATAGTGTATCAAAGATCAAAATAGAGTACAAATTGCACGAAATCTGCCATTTCATGCTTGATCATTATCTCCTATAATGAATACAACAATCTAGTAAAGGAGCATGGACATTATGATAAAGCAGCGATTAAATCGGATTAGCCTGGAAGCCGGGCAGAAGCATGTTTTTGACGAGCTGACGGAAGCGCCAGTAACCGTGCTTCAAATTGGCGAGGGCAACTTTTTGCGCGGCTTCTTTGATTGGATGATTCACGAAAGCCGCAAGCAGGGACTATTTCAAGGAAGCGTAGCCGTCGTTCAGCCAAGACCAAGCGGCAAGCCAAAAATTGAAGAGCTGGCCGAGCAGGACGGACTGTATACGCTAGTCACACGCGGGCTGGAAAACGGCAGCCCGGTTGAACGCAAGCAAGTGATTACCGTGTTTTCAAGCGCATTTGACCCGTATTCGGATTGGGAGCAATTTTTCTCGCTGGCAAAGCAGCCGCAGCTTCGTTTCGTTGTGTCCAACACGACGGAGGCTGGACTTGTGTATCGTCAGGAAGCATACAGTGAAGGCAAGCCAGTGCAGTCCTTTCCCGGCAAGCTGACGCAGCTGTTATATGAAAGATATATCGCTTTTAACGGCGATCCGGCAAAAGGCTTAATTTGCTTGCCTTGCGAGCTGCTGGAGCGCAATGGCGATACGCTGCGGGAATGCGTGCTGCGCTATTGCGAGGATTGGAGACTGCCGCAAGCCTTTAGAAGCTGGGTAGTGGAGCATAATCGATTTTTAAATTCGCTGGTTGATCGCATTGTTACCGGTTATCCGGACGCTAAGCAGGCCGAGCAATGGTTTGCTGAGTGGGGCTATGAAGATCCGCTTCTAACCACGGCCGAGCCGTATCATCTGTGGGCGATTGAGGGCGAGAGCGAGCTGGAGCAGCAGCTTCCTTTGGCTAGCGCAGGTCTTAACGTATTGTGGGTGGACGACTTGAAGCCGTTTCAGCAGCGCAAGGTTCGCATCCTGAACGGTGCGCATACATTTATGGCATTGCTGGGTATGCTCAAGGGCTTGTCCGAGGTGCGCGCAGCTATGGAGCATGACGAGCTGGGAGTATTGATCATTCGTACGATTGAATCGGAAATTATACCGTCTCTGCCATACGACCAGACGGAATTGCAGACTTATGCCAAGCAGGTATGCGAGCGCTTTCTTAATCCATTTATCCAGCATCGGCTTTCGGATATTACAATGAACAGCCTTAGCAAATTCCAAACGCGGTTGCTGCCTTCGCTAAAGTTTTACTTGCAGCATAACGAGGCTTTTATAGCTCAGAAAGATCAGGTCGGCTCTGATGGCGAGTCTGTGAGCTTGCCGCAAGGTTTGGCTGCAGCACTCGCTGCCTTGCTGCGTCATTATCGCATCGTGAAGGTGGATGAATCCGGCTATTGGGGGCAAAGCTTCACAGGCGAGCAGTATTTGCTGCGCGATGATCGCGAGCTGCTGATCAAGCTGGCGGACATATGGGCATTGTTCCATCAAGCCGAGCGGTCACTGCAGGAAACAGTTGCAGTTTTGCTGTCTTTGGAGGAGCTATGGCAAAGCAATTTGCATGCCGCATATCCGCAGCTTGCTGAGCAAATTACCTCGATAATCGAGCAATGGGAGAGAGAGCTATGAATGAATGGATCAAGCTGAATGAGAAGGACTCGGTTGCCATAGCGCTTCGGCCTTTCCAGCAGGGGGAAAAGCTTAAGCTGGAGGATGGCAGCGAGCTGGAATTGACCAGCGAGGTTCCCTTTGGACATAAAATTGCGCTGCGAAGCATCGCTGAAGGCGAGCATGTATGGAAGTTTGGCTATTCCATTGGCGTCGCGACAGTTGCGATTGAGCCTGGCACCTGGATTCACACGCATAATTTGGCAACCGGGCTGAAAGGCATTATCGACTACAAATATGAGCCTGCTGCTCAGATCGCTCAGCCTGAAGCCGCTCGCCCTGAGGCTGCTGAGCGTACGTTTCAAGGCTATGTTCGTGCAGATGGCGAGGTCGGGATTCGCAACGAGATCTGGATTATTAATACGGTTGGCTGCATTAACAAAACATGCGAAATTGTAGCGCGACAGGCATCTGCAATGTATGCGGGCAGAGTCGATGGCATTTACCATTTCGCTCACCCATACGGCTGCTCGCAGCTTGGCGATGATTTGACCTATACGCAGAAGCTGCTGGCATCGCTGGTGCGTCATCCAAATGCTGCGGGGGTACTGGTCATCGGTCTCGGCTGTGAAAACAATCAAATTGAAGCTTTCCAGCAGGCTATTGGACCATATGACGAGCGCAGGATCAAATTTGTCAAGGCACAGCAGGCGGAAGACGAAATCGAGGAATCTCTGGAGCTGATAGAGGAGCTGGTCGAATACGCCGAAAGCTTCAAGCGCGAGCCCGTCCCTGTATCCCGCTTGAAAATCGGCCTCAAATGCGGCGGCTCTGACGGCTTGTCCGGGATTACAGCCAATCCGCTTGCCGGAGCAATCGCAGACCGGGTAACTGCAGCAGGCGGCACCGCAATATTAACTGAGGTGCCCGAAATGTTTGGCGCAGAAACGATTTTGATGGAGCGTGCTGTCGACCAACAGGTGTTTGAGGATATTGTGCAGCTCATTAACGGCTTCAAGCAATATTTTATTCGTCATGGGCAGGAAATTTACGAAAATCCTTCGCCGGGCAATAAAGCAGGCGGCATAAGCACATTGGAGGAAAAGTCGCTTGGCTGTACGCAAAAAGGCGGTCATGCGACGGTCATGGACGTTATTGCTTATGGCGAGCAAGTGCGAAAAAGCGGCGGCTTGACGCTGCTCGAGGCACCTGGCAATGATCTGGTATCCGTCACCGCGCTTAGCGCAGCCGGGGCGCATATCGTATTGTTTACGACAGGGAGAGGAACGCCATTTGGCGGTCCGGTGCCAACGGTTAAAATCGCAACCAATAACGAGCTGGCTGAGCGCAAGCGCAACTGGATCGACTTCAATGCAGGACGACTGCTGAACGAAAAGACGATGACAGAATTAAGCGATGAGCTGTGGGAGCAGCTTATTGCTCTTGCCTCTGGCGAGCGGCAAACGCATAATGAGCGCAATGGCTTTAAGGAAATCGCGATCTTCAAGGACGGGGTTACGCTATAGTCATTAGCGCGTGTCTGAGCGGGTTTTCAGACACGCCCTAGCCGAAAAACAAGAATGATTGCAAACAAGAAGAAGGGAGTTCAAATCGTCAGGCTTCACTGACGCTTTGAACTCCCTCTCTTTGTTATTGCTGGAATTGCTGGATATGATCTATTATTATTTCGCTTGTTTCCTCAATTGCTCGATTCGTAACATCAATGATGATACAGCCTATCCGCTCCATAAATTGCCGGGCATACGCAAGCTCCCGTTCAACTCTCGCCTGCTCCGCATATTTAGCTCCTGATAATAGCCCGAGACCCTGCAAGCGGGCTTCACGAATGCGCATAAGCTGATCTGCTTTCATCGTAAGTCCGATTACTCGCTGCGGCTCCAGCTGCAATAAAATTTCTGGCGGCTGTACCTCTGGAACAATTGGAATATTTGCTGTTTTGTAGCCCTTATGCGCCAAGTAAACGCTTAATGGAGTTTTGGAAGTACGAGAAACACCTATAAGCACAATGTCGGCCTGGGTTAGCTCGGTTAAGCTTTTGCCGTCGTCGTTGCGCACCGCGTATTCGATCGCTTCGATTCGTCGGTAGTAATCCTCGTCCATCGTATACGGCAATTTAGGAAGTTGTTGCGGCGTGTTGTGAAAGGTGTCGACAAAGCCTTTCATCGCAGGTCCCATAATGTCAAAGGCGTGCACGTTGTGCAGGGCTGCTTCCAGGCGCATCATTTCTCTTAGCTCTGGCTGCACAAGCGTATACATAATAAAGGCTTGCTGAGCTGCCGCTTCATGAACGATCGCACGAATTTCTTCCTCATCCTGCAGCTGTGAGAAGCGTTTTAACTGCACCTCACTCATTTGAAATTGTCTAATGGTCGCTTTGGCGACGGTTTCTGCCGTTGTACCGGCTGCATCAGAGCATACATAGATCCAATGCTGATTGTCTATATCTATATTCATACACGATTGCCATCCTTTGCGAAAGGTTCCGCAGCCAAGCTGAGCAGTATTTCGGTCATTGTTGTTTTTGTTATGCGGCCAATGGGTTCAAGAAGCTCTGCGCCGTCCTGATCAACCGTTTTACGAACGACAGGGAGCATGCCTATCTCATTGTGCAGCAGCTTTTTGGCCGCAGACAGTACAGATTCTTCGGGTTCAACGGTCACTATTTTCGGCTGTCTGGTCATGACCAGGCTGACAGGCATAGCAGGGGCAGACTGATTGCCAAGTGTTACTTTAAGCAAGTCCTTGCGCGAAACCATGCCTGCAATCGCGCCGCGCTGATCGGTTACGATCAGGCTTCCTACGTTTTCTAAAAACAAGGAAATAACGGCGTCCTGCACGGTGGCATTGATCGAAATCACGATTGGAACTCCCTGTACATCACTAACCTTCATATTATCCAGGCGTGATGTCCATGTTGGTGCATTTTGCACTTTCCCGGGAAAGTAGCCCACTTTCGGCTTGGCATCCAGGTACCCCAGCATAACGAGAACAGCAAGATCTGAGCGCAAGGTGGCACGGTTAACATTTAGAAAATCCGCAATTTGATCACTAGTTACGGGAGATTGATTCTGAACAAATGTAACAATATCGATTTGTCTTTGTGTAAGCTGAATGTGAATAACCCCCTTTACCAATCACAACTCCATTGCTTCTCATTATAGCATGCTATACTCCAATTCACGATACAGATTTGGCTGCATAATAGTCTGGAAAGTACAGTTGGATTTCGCGGGCAGCATTCTCCACGCTGTCAGAGCCGTGAATAATGTTGCTGTCCAGCTCAAGCGCAAAATCGCCGCGAATTGTGCCGGAAGGAGACTCTAACGGGTTCGTGGCGCCAATCAGGCAGCGTGCAGCTTTGACGGCATTGGGACCCTCCCATACCATAGCCATCACTTCCCCGGAGGTGATAAATTGAAGCAAATCATGAAAAAACGGCTTATGCGCCAGATCGAGATAATGCGCTTTCGCTTGTTCCAGCGAAAGCTGCATCATCTCTGCCCTTACGAGACGAAGGCGCTTGTGCTCAAAGCGCTGTATAATTGTTCCTATTAGTCCCAGCTTTACACCGTCTGGCTTAATCATAACAAAGGTTTGTTCCATGCTCGTTGATCCTCCTAGATAATAGAGATGATTCGGCTTGCAACCAATCTTAGATGGCTTGCTTCTGAAAATACGGTTTCGTTGTAAGATCGTGAATCGAGTGAATAAAACGAACGGTTTTAGTTTGGGCGCGCATAACCATGGAGAAGGTCTCGGCACGTTGATTGGGCAAATAGCGCACGCCGCCAAGAAAGTCGCTTGGAGTAACACCAGTTGCTGCAAATATAACATCTCCGCTGCCGATCATATCCTCCATCGTCAGCAGCTTTCTCGGATCAGCAAGTCCCATGTCCAGACAGCGCTGCTCCTGTATCGAATTTTCCGGCATTAGCCTTCCTTGCAGCTCGCCGCCCAAGCATTTAAGCGCGGCAGCAGCAAGAACACCTTCAGGAGCACCGCCCGAGCCGATGTACATATCAATACCCGTTTCTGGAAAGGCCGGTGCGATAGCGCCGGCAACATCGCCAGCAGCAAGAAATTTAATTCTTACGCCGAGTGCGCGAACAGTTTGAATCATCTGTTGATGGCGCTCACGATCAAGGATCATAACCGTTATATCGTTAATCGGCTTGCACAGAATTTGCGATGCTTTGCGCAAGGTAACATCGATTGGGTCGAGCAGCGACAGCTTGCCAGCCAGTGCAGGACCAACGGCCAGCTTCTCCATATACATATCAGGAGCATTCAACAGATTGCCTTTATTGGCAACGGCGACGACGGACATTGCGTTGTTCAAGCCTTTGGCAACGAGTTCGGTCCCTTCCAGCGGGTCGACTGCTACGTCCAGCTCCGGTCCTAGTCCTGAGCCGACTTTTTCCCCGATGTAAAGCATGGGAGCTTCATCCATTTCACCCTCACCGATTACGACTGTGCCTTTCATGCATACCGTATCAAACATGTCGCGCATCGCTTCTGTCGCAGCGCCATCGGCATTGTTTTTCTCTCCGAGTCCCATCCAGGGAGCCGAGGCTAAAGCCGCCAATTCTGTTACTCTAACAATTTCAAGTGCAAGCTCTCGTTCCAGCTTCATCATTTCCCCATCCTTTTAGTGTATTCTATTTATTTAATAGTGTACACTATATATAATAATGTTGGCAATATATGTTTTTGACTATATTTATGTTGTGTCAATTAATCAATAGTGTATCTTATATAACGGTACTGCTTATCGCAATGTGCAGCATGAACGCAATGCACATAGCATGAAGCAGCTTGACTGGCGTAAACGATATATGTTATGTAGTCTAGTATAACGTAGCTCAAATAGCATTGGTCCTTAGTAAGCTGCAAGCTGGCTGCGATTAAACGACGGGGAGGCTTTTCTATGAGTGATAACCAAAACAACAATAATTCAGTTGCTACAGGCATTAGCATTGGTGTTGCGCTGGGGCTTATATTTGGGCTGGCTATAGATAATTTGGCGCTTGGCATTGCGCTAGGTATTGCACTTGGAGCAGGAATCGGAGCTAGAAATAAAAATCCCCGCAAGTGAAAGACCGCTCATTTTATCACGTTTAGTTTTTACGGGCTTGCTGGCGCTTGCGGTATTGCAGAGGCGAGCAGCCTGTCGTTGCTTTAAACAGCTTATAAAAATTGGCGACCGCTTCGATGCCAATTTGCTCGGCTACCTCAATCATTTTCAAATCGGTTTCGCGCAGCAGCCGCTGTGCTTCACGAATCCGTACGAGCTGAACATATTCGGAAAAGCCGAAGCCCGTGCATTCTTTAAACTTTCTGCTAAGGTAATAAGGGCTAATAAAAAACTGGCTCGCTACTTCATTGAGACGAAGCGGATCACGATAGTGTGTTCCTACATATGCCGCCACCTCGGAAATGGTTTTGTGAACGGTGGATGCTTCAGCTTCAAGCTCTGGCTGCTCTTTTTGTGCGCGAAACAGCAGCAGAAGAAGCTGCTTGATTAACGACTCCAGCATAACGTCGCGCCCTTCTGCATGGCCTTGTGCTTCGGCAATGATCTCTCGTACAAGTGACTCGCCTTTAAACTGCTCCTGCGGCGGCAGCAAAATTGCTCCGCTTCTTCCATGCAAAGGGAAATCTGCAAGCAGTGCAGAGCCGAAATTTATAACGAGCCTTTCATGATTGGGAACCTCGGTATCGATCGTTTTGTGCAGCTCGTTTTTTTCAACAAACACAAAGAAGCCTCGCTTTACACGATAGCAGCGATCGCGAATAAAGAAGTTTCGCTCGCCTGTAAACAGGTAGTACAGCTCATAGTCATCATGAGCATGATGCTCCTGCATCGTATAGAAGCCCTTGCGTTTGTAATGATCGACCAATATCGTGCCAGTTGAATTGTAGTACATGCCCATAGTTACCTCCATAGCCAGTGCAAGAATTGCAACTTTTTCATGAATTGAGCAATTAATATAGTCGATTATAACGGATTCCTTCGCTACAGTAAAAGGTATAAATGCTAAATGCTAAGCTTGGGAGGGAAGCTCACGATGACGTGGCGCTTTGATTTTGGCCCGGAAGGGGCTGTTAAGGAAGAATATCAGAAGATTAGCAGTGCTGTACGATATGATGACAAGTCAGGCTACGGCTTTGCTTCGCTGGAAAAAGTAACATTCAAGAAGCGGACAGATGAGCTGCTGACAGGGGATTTTTGCATTCCTTTTGACACTACATTTATGGTTGATGTTCCTAACGGCCATTATATCGTTTCGCTATTAATTGGCGACACGCTTGCACCTACCCACACTTCTTTAAAAACGAACGGCGAGCATCTTGTGCTGCACAACTATAAGACGGTAGCGGGGCAATTTGCCCGTGAGCAGTTTGGCGTAAATGTGAGGGATGGAAAGCTGAAGCTAAGCTTTGGCGGGCTGGCGCCGCGAATTAATGCGCTGGAAATAACGGCATCCTCACAGCAAACGACGATTTATTTGGCGGGAGATTCGACGGTTACTGACCCGGTGCCTGGCAACTTCCCGTTTTCCGGCTGGGGACAAATGCTGAACTTTTATTTCAAGCATGATGTTGTCGTGGCCAACCATGCGATCGGTGGCCGCAGCACGAAAAGCTTTATAGACGAAGGCAGGCTTGATCGCATTATGGAAGAGATTAAGGAAGGGGACTTCCTGTTTATACAGTTCGGTCATAACGATCAAAAAAATGATGAGGCGCGATTTACCGATCCGGCCACGACTTATCCCGAGCATCTAAAACGATATATTGATGCGGCTCGCTCGGTGAAGGCTACGCCAGTTCTGCTTACGTCTGTGCATCGCCGTTATTATGATCAGGAAGGCAAGCTGGTCGATACGCATCAAGCTTACCTTGAAGCGGTAAGGAAGCTGGCGGCGGAAGAGCAGGTAGCGCTAATCGATTTGGCAGAGAAAAGCAAGCAGCTGTTTGAAGAGCTGGGACCGGAAGGCACGACTTCCCTCTTTCTGTGGGGAGAGCCGGGAGAGTGGATCAACTATTCTAACGGCATTAGTGACAATACCCATTTTCAAGAGCAAGGCGGCTTAAGCATTGCCCGGCTAGTTGTCGAAGGCATACGCGAGCTGCAATTGATGCCGCTGACAATGTTTTTAAAGGCGGCGGCAGTCTAGGGCGTGTCTGAGAACTCCGAGGACAGCCAATTTTGCCGAATTTTCGTTCCATGCAAGGCGCGTTTGGGAAGGCGTACCGGGCGTACGTCAAGCAAACGGAACGAAGCAGGGGGCGAAAAGGCGGTGAAAGGGGCCTCTGAGCGGGTTTTCAGACACGCCCTAGTAAATTACGCGTTTGCAAAAACTTTTTAATTGGTCATCCCTACTACCTTTCGCAGCTGTATTGCGAGAGGTTGTTTTTTTGTAGTGCAGATCGCGTACAAGGTAATAAATGTGATACACGTGCCTGTACTCATTTTTAACAGTAGGTGGACGCATAAGCGGAATAATACTGATTTTCATATAATGAAAGTATTTGAGAAGGAGGTGAAATGACTAATGTATCTCGGGAGAAAAAAGAAAATATGTATGAAAAAACGTAAAAAAGCGCTTCTATGCCCGCCAAGATCACGGAGAACAATAAAAAAATGTATAATAGTTAAGCGTGGAAAAATGGGGCTGCCAGGCGAAAAAGGAGAAGTGGGTGACATTGGCCCAACCGGTCCAACAGGTCCAGCAGGGCCAATAGGTCCAACAGGCGCGACGGGGGCAGGCGCGACAGGGGCAACAGGCGCACCGGGATCGACTGGCCCAACAGGCGCGACGGGTGCAGGTGCGACGGGAGCAACCGGCCCAACAGGAGCGACCGGCGCGACAGGAGCAACCGGCCCGACGGGGGCAACTGGTGCAGGTGTGCCGGGAGCAACCGGCCCAACAGGAGCGACCGGCGCGACAGGAGCAACCGGCCCGACGGGGGCAACTGGTGCAGGTGTGCCGGGAGCAACCGGCCCAACAGGCGCGACAGGTGCAGCGGGAGCAACCGGCCCAACAGGCGCGACAGGTGTACCAGGAGAAGCGGGGCCAGCAGGAGCAACAGGAGCAACCGGCCCAGCAGGAGAGCCGGGCCCAACAGGCGGGTTTGATATCGGTGAGCCACTGTTTAATGTAACCTCGCCAGGAGGTACAAGCGCAATTCCTTTTGGCGGGACGTTAAATCTGGAGCCAGGAGGAAATATTTTCATTAATGTACAAGAGGAGCCTGACAGGACTACAGTGTTCTTTGACGTTAGACCGATGATTACAGATCCGAATGGCTTCTCTGCGATTACGACAGCAACAGGTATTTCTGCGACTACCCAGATTGGGGGCTGGTCTACAAATCCGCCTTACTATAATTTTTTTGGCTTGTTCGACAGCGGATCAGGGACTTATTCTGTTCCAATGCCAGGCGTGTACTCGGTCTATGCGACAATTAGCTATAATCTAACGACGCCTCCAACCTCCTCCATAGGAAGCGATATTCTTCCTTACTTTAGCGTAAGAGATTTAGCCTCTGGCACAGACCTTATTTCAGGAGTGCTGCCTATTATCGATCTTAATTTCACGGATTTTACTGGACGCGCTTTGCTTGGAGCTGGTACGGTTACTTTGGCCGGAGACCTGCAGTTTAACGGCGGTGAACAATTAGGATTGTTTTACGTGGACAATGGCTTAACATTGACGCTCAATATCGGAATTGTACCTCCTGGTATCATATGGTCTATTCATCAATCCGTAATTTTATAAATACTGAAAAAAGACCAATCTTTCGTCTATTTGCTGGACGAAGGGTTGGTCTTTTTGATGGTCAAATAAGAGAAAAATGGAAAATTATTCAAAAATGGGGTATCGCCCGTTACATTTAGCTCCTTGGGTCATAGATTATTGTGAACAAAAAAATAAGGAGGAGTTAAATGTCGCACCAAGTAAAAGCAAGCTCGCATTTTAAGCAGCTCTGTTCTGAGTTTGGAGATATTTTAGGAGGTGAATCATCGATTGAACCAGGTCCGGTTTGTTTTGTTACACGGTTGACGAATTTGCACGAAACCATTCTGGGAAGAAGATCACGTTCACCTCTTGTCCGAATGCAGATGTTCTCATTTGAGTCGCTGGATTCTTCCGATCGTGCATTATGCTTGGGAGAAACAGCCGTTCATCAAAATCAGGTCAATCGCTTAATAACCAACCTGCGCAAGCACGGAATAAAAGTGACCTCGGTTCATAATCATTGGCTGTTTGAAAACCCGCGGTTAATGTATATGCATTGGGAAGCGATCATGAATCCTATTGTGTTTGCCAGAAGAACGAAGGAATCAATATCGTTTTTAGGTTAAAGATCAATGAATAAGCTTTGCATTCGATGCTAATGAAAGGATGATATAGTTGAGTCTTCATGTAAAAGAAGGACATCACGTAAAAGCAAGTCATCACTTTAGGAAGCTGTGTGATCGTTTTTCAGCTATTTTAGGCGGAACAGAGCACATGATTACAGAAGGTCCTGTTTGTTTTGTCTCAAGAAGTCGTTCATTTCAGGAAACGATTTTAGGAAGACGTACGACCTCTCCTTTAGTACGATATCAATTGTTTTCATTTGAATCGCTGGACAGCTCCGGAAAGGCGCTTTGTTTAGGAGAAACGGCAGTTTTTCAGCATCAGGTTAATCAGCTGCTGACCAATTTACGCAAAAATGGAATAAAAGTAACGGCAGTTCATAATCATTGGCTGTTCGAAGAACCTCGTCTAATATATGTTCATTGGGAGTCGATCGATAATCCAATTGCCTTTGCCAAAAAAGTAAAGCGTTCGATTGCTTTCATAGGGTAAGGAAAACAGAGTCACTGCAAGCGTTGTAAAGTTCAGGGGAACATAAATAATCGGAGAGAGGCTGTGAGAGCTTGCTGGGCGCATGGCGATCACAACCTCTTTTTTTACCTCTGACTTTCGCACATTTATGCTCGGGAGGTAACTTTTCCTACACCAAATTTGAATAGCGTACATATCATTAACATGTACCATGCTTCAAACATTCAAATAATCGATCGCTGGGAAAGTCCTTACAATGATCTTGAGAGCTGAATAAACGCGGCGAATCGCATGCGTTAGTTGGACATGTCTGGCAAACACAGCAAGATTGTATGTGGACTGGTGCGAAAATCTTAAATTCATTGTTCTGGCCAATTGCTATGAACAAATGTGATGTAAAGGAGCTTGCTGTATATGGCTATTGAAGACGAAAACGTGCAAGTTGAGCAAGAGGTCGGTCCGACAGGACCAATTGGACGCCATGGACAAAATGGCTTAAGTGGTCAAAATGGAGAAAATGGTCATACAGGCCCCACGGGTCCAACAGGTCCAACTGGAAAAAATGGCTTGATTGGACTGAATGGGTTTAACGGTCTCAAGGGTCCGACCGGTCTGAAAGGAGAAAGCGGCCCAACGGGCCCAGCAGGAGCAGCCGGAGCAGGGACACCAGGTCCGACGGGCCCAACCGGAGCAGGAATGCCAGGCCCAACGGGACCGACAGGTGGAGCGCCAGGTGCAACGGGTCCAACTGGAGCGTCAGGTGCAACAGGGCCGGCTGGCCCGACAGGAAGTGGAGAAGCAGGTCCTACGGGCCCAACCGGAGAGTCTGGCCCAGCCGGCCCAATCGGTCCAACCGGTCCGCAAGGAATTTCAGGTGCGGCTGCTACTTTCTATAGCTTTAGCAATATTGATAAGGTGAACGCGCCGCATCAAATCTTGAATCAGGATTTAAGCATGCTTGAATCCAATCAAGCGTATCAATTTACTCTTGCGTTCACTTACCAATACAGCGTAAACAATAACACATTTGCTGATGCAACATTTCAGATATCCTGGGAGAATAATAGTGAAACCTTTAAAATCGCCTTCCCTTCGGGTCAGTCTACTGATAATCAAATTTACGACTATCCTTTCTATTTAAGAAAATCATTTACATCATCGGCCCATTCATTTGTAACAGCGGAGCTTATAGCAAGTACTAACATAGCAAGTTCCAGTTCCAATTTTCATGGTATAGAGCTGATTATTAATAAGGTAACGATCGCTTCTTCCTGATTCGTGACACGATATCATGTTTAAGAAAAGGAGTCAGATGGAAATGACAAATGAAAAGCAACATGTGCAAGTCCAGCAGGAGGTCGGTCCAACCGGTCCCACGGGCCCGACAGGTCCAACTGGACAAAATGGCTTGAATGGACAGAATGGGTCTAACGGTCCCACGGGTCCGACTGGTCTGAAAGGAGAAAGCGGCCCAACAGGCCCAACTGGCGCAGGAACGCCAGGCCCAACGGGCCCGACCGGAGCAGCAGGAAGGCCAGGCCCAACGGGCCCGACAGGAGAGTCAGGGGAAACAGGCCCAACCGGGGCGCCAGGTGTAATAGGCCCGACAGGCCCTACAGGAAACGGAGAAGCAGGTCCCACAGGCCCAACCGGAGCGCCTGGCTCAACGGGTCCCACGGGCCCAACCGGTCCGACAGGAGCGCCAGGTGCAACGGACCCGACTGCAGTTCCTATTTTATATAGCTTTAGCAATATTGATCAGGTGAACGCGCCGCATCAAATCTTGCATCAGGATCTAAGCACGCTTGAACCCAATCAAACGTATCAATTTACTCTTGCGTTCACTTACCAATATAGTGTAAACAATAACACACAAGGTGAGGCAACATTTGAGATATCCAGTGAGAATTATAGTGAAGCCTTTACAATCTCCCTCCCTTCGGATCAATTTACTGATAACCGAGTTTACGACTTTCCTTTCTATTTAACAAAATCATTCACAGCATCGAGCAATTCATTTGTAACAGCGGAATTTACAAGCAGTTATAACATGGTAAGTTCCAGTTCCAATTTTCATGACATAGAGCTAATTATTAATAAGGTAACGATCGCCTCTTCCTGATTCGATACAGCGATACGATATCATGTTTAAGAAAAGGAGCCAGATGGAAATGACAAATGAAGAACAACATGTGCAAGTCCAGCAGGAGGCTGGTCCAACTGGTCCCACGGGCCCGACAGGTCCAACTGGACAAAATGGCTTGAATGGACAGAATGGGTTTAACGGTCCCACGGGTCCGACTGGTCTGAAAGGAGAAATCGGCCCAACAGGCCCAACTGGCACAGGAACGCCAGGCCCAACGGGCCCGACTGGTGCAGCAGGAAGGCCAGGCCCAACGGGTCCAACCGGAGCAGGAACGCCGGGGGCAACAGGCCCGAAAGGAGCACCAGGTGCAACAGGTCCGACTGGCCCGACAGGAAGCGGAGAAGCAGGTCCCACGGGACCGGCTGGAGTAGGAACGCCAGGTGCAACGGGCCCAACCGGAGCGCCAGGTGCAACGGGACCGGCTGAAATTCCTATTTTCTATAGCTTTAGCAATATTGATCAGGTGAATCAGCCGGTTCAAATCTTGCATCAGGATCTAAGCACGTTTGATTCCAATCAAACGTATCAATTCACTCTTTTTTTCATTTACCAATATTGTGTAAATGAAAACCAATTTGCTGATGCAACATTTCAGATATCCTGGGAGAATCATAGTGAAACATTTAAACTCGCATTATCTTCGATTAATTTTGCTTATTCCCCATTTTACAGCTATCCTTTCTATTTAACAAAATCATTTACAGCGTCGGCCCATTCATTTGTAACAGCGGAGCTTACAGCAAGTACTAACATGAAGCCTTTTGGGTCGAGTTTTCATGATATAGCACTGATTATTAAGAAAATAACGATCCCTTGATTTAGTATGCCGTTCCCACGGGCCCTGCAGGTCCGACAGGGGTACCAGGTGCAACAGAAGCACTCGGCCTACAATTTACAATAACATCTATATTCCGGACGATGTGGCCGGAGTTGTAACAGTTTATATTTCCTGATTTGTGACCCGCTTCGTTAATGGCCGAAAGCAATTAGAATGTAAAGGAGTTTGTTGTATATGACAACAGAAGATCAAAAGTTTCAAGCTCAACAGGAGATAGGCCCAACGGGTCCAACGGGTCCAACTGGACCGAGAGGCTTAAATGGACAGAACGGATTTAACGGCACGACAGGTCCAACTGGTCCGACAGGAACAGGAGCAACGGGTCCAACTGGTCCCACTGGATCGCAAGGAGAAACGGGCTCAACAGGCCCAGCCGGAGCAACTGGCCCGACAGGAACAGGAGCAACGGGTCCAACTGGTCCCACTGGATCGCAAGGAGAAACGGGCTCAACGGGTCCAGCCGGAGCAACTGGACCGACAGGACCAACAGGTCCGCAAGGGGAAACAGGCTCAACAGGGCCAGTCGGAGCAACTGGCCCGCAAGGAGAAACAGGCCCAAAAGGGGACACCGGTTCGTCAGGTCCAACTGGTCCGGCGGGGGTTTCACCGGGATTTGCTCAATATGTATGTACCCAAACTTATACACTGAGTAGTGGGGGAGGAGGTCCTATTTACGGATTTAATACAACTGCCAACCCGGTGCTCGGAAATTTGATTAATATCGATAGCACGGGAACTATATTTCAGTTGGCGGAGAATCATATTTATATGGTTCAGTTTCAAATAGTATTATCCTGTGAAAGTGGAGATACAATATCGGCTTACCTGCAATATTCCACTGACCAACAAAATTGGAACGATTACGGCCCAGGATATACTTTAGACGATTGGAATAATAATACTATCAATTTTGCAACATTGAGTAGCTCTGCCTTAATTACTGGAGGACAATATATACGTTTGTATGTAGATATTACTGTCCCGGTAACTTTATATTATAATTCTGGACCTTCAGCAACTATAAGCATTATGGCTTTGACGTGACTATACGATTCAATTCACCGAGCTGCTCCCCGTACCGTAGAGCTT
Source organism: Paenibacillus montaniterrae (assembly GCF_018403185.1). Taxonomy (GTDB): domain Bacteria; phylum Bacillota; class Bacilli; order Paenibacillales; family Paenibacillaceae; genus Pristimantibacillus; species Pristimantibacillus montaniterrae. Next base: position 172,399 of record NZ_BOSE01000005.1, on the reverse strand, counting down.
GCGATATGACTCTGGCGTCATACCTACCTTTTGATGAAAAGTAGCAACGAAATGGCTTGCGTCGCGGAAGCCAACTGCCTCGCCTATGCGGCGAACAGTCCAATCTGGACGAGACGGAAGCCATTCCTTCGCCTTGCGCAGCCGTAATTGAATTAAATATGCATATGCAGTCTGACCAAACAGCTCGCGAAATTTTTCGTTTAGCTGCCGTTCACCAATGCCAAGCTGCGCAGCCATTTCCGCCAATCCGATTTCCGGGTTGGCGAATTCATTTTCCAGCCAATTCAATAGTCCTTGAACACGCTCCAATTGCTTTGACATCGACGGTCGGTTAGCCTCTGTAAAGGCATCAGTTCTCAGCTGCGTTAGAAATTGATACAAATTAACCGAGTAGCGCCATCCTGAAGGATCACCGCCCGATTCAGCAAATGTCAATAAGTCTTCTAGCTGCGCAGTGATTTGATCGCTGCCTGCTTCCCATTGAAAGCGTTCTATATTGCTCCAACCGAGTGATTGCACAAAGCTTGCTGCCAGGCTTCCATGAAAGGTGATGTAGCCAGTCAGCCAGCGTTCGCTCCTTGCTTCATAGCGATGCGGTGTTCCCGGAGCGAACAAAACGCCTGAATGCTCCGGAATCTTCCATGTTCTGCCGTTTGCCGAAAGCTCGCCTTCGCCTTCGAGCGTCTGAAGCCAGTGGAAATAAGGGTAACCGTCTGGACGATTTAGCGGTTCTTGGTCGGGATTAATTCCAATGGTCTCCAGCTGCAGTGGAAGCAGTTCAGTTGGCAAGGCGGGAACGGCACGTCGCATATTAAAAACCTCCATATTCTTATATGATAAAGCTGTAATTTTATATTGGATATTGTAATTATAAGTCATATTATAAAGGTGTAAATGCAATTTTATCATATAAGATGAGGTGTGAGAATATGATCAACGCAAGCAAGCCGAAAATTTGGTACGGTGGAGATTATAATCCCGATCAATGGGAAAAGCAGGTTTGGGACGAGGATCTGCGCATGTTCAAGCTGGCAGGCATCGATGTGGCGACATTAAACGTATTTGCCTGGGCTAAAAATCAGCCGGACGAGGATACGTATGATTTTGGCTGGCTCGATGAGATGATGGACAAGCTTCATGCTGATGGCATAGGTGTTTGTCTGGCAACGAGCACGGCAGCGCATCCTGCCTGGATGGCGCGCAAATATCCAGATGTACTTCAGGTCGATTTTAACGGCAACAAACGTAAATTTGGCGGCCGCCACAATTCCTGTCCAAACAGTCCGACCTACCGTAAGTATGCAGTACGCATGGCGGAAAAGCTTGCTGAGCGTTACAAGGATCATCCAGCCTTGCTCATTTGGCATATTAACAATGAATACGGCGGTGCGGGAAATTGCTACTGCGACAACTGCGAAGCGGCTTTCCGCGAATGGCTCAAGGAGCGCTATGGCACATTGGAAGCAGTAAACCGCGCCTGGAATACCGGATTCTGGGGACATACGTTCCACGACTGGGAGGACATTGTGCTGCCAAGCGGACGCAGTGAGGAATGGAGCGGCGCGAACGGACGGACAGAGACGAACTTCCAGGGCATCTCGCTCGATTACATGCGCTTCTATTCTGACAGCTTGCTTGAATGCTATAAGCTGGAGCATGAGGCTGTCAAAAAGTATACGCCTAACATTCCAGTCACAACGAATTTGATGGGAGCCTTCAAAAAGCTCGACTATCATAAATGGGCCAAGCATATGGATGTTGTATCGTGGGATAATTACCCTCGATTCGATACGCCGCACAGCTACACTGGCATGATGCATGATTTGATGCGCGGTTTAAAGGATGGTCAACCGTTCATGCTGATGGAGCAGACGCCAAGTCAGCAAAACTGGCAGCCATACAACTCGCTTAAACGTCCTGGTATAATGCGTTTATGGAGCTATCAGGCGGTAGCGAGAGGTGCGGACACCATTATGTTCTTCCAGCTTCGTCGCTCAATCGGTGCTTGTGAAAAATATCATGGCGCGGTGATCGAGCATGTTGGTCATGAGCATACTCGAGTATTCCGTGAAAGCGCACAGCTCGGTGCAGAGCTAGGAAAGCTTGGCGATGCATTACTGGATTCCAGAGTAAAGGCTAAAGTTGCGATTATGTTCGATTGGGAAAATTGGTGGGCAATCGAAATGTCCAGCGGTCCGACCATTGCTCTTCGCTACGTTGACGAAGCGCATAAATACTATGACGCACTATATCGCGCAGGGATTGCCGTTGACATGGTTAGTGTGGAAGCGGACCTAAGCGATTATGAGCTTGTAATCGCACCGGTTATGTATATGGTCAAGCCGGGCGTGGCCAGCAAGCTTGAACAGTATGTTGCGGCGGGAGGCTCATTTATTACAACCTTCTTCAGCGGCATCGTGAATGAAAGCGATCTTGTTAAAGTAGGCGGCTATCCTGGCGAATTGAGAAAGCTGCTTGGCATTTGGGCTGAAGAAATTGATGCTTTGCTGCCGAGCCAGCGCAACCGCGTCGTAATTACCGATCGTAATATTGGTTTGAAATCAGAGTACGAATGCGGCATGCTGTGCGATCTGATTCATTCTGAGGGTGCGGAAGTGAAGGCTGTATACGGCGATGACTTCTATGCTGGTATGCCTGCGCTTACCGTCAACAAGTTTGGCGAAGGTGAAGCCTGGTATTTGGCAACGAGCCCGGAAACAGCGTTTTTAAGCGATTGGCTGCCGAAATTATGTGCTGATCGCGGAATTGCTCCACTTCTTGCCGATGTACCTGAAGGCGTGGAGGTAACGTTACGTGTTAAAGACGGAGTAGAATATTTGTTTGTTCTGAACCATAATGAAGCTGCGGCAACAATTGATTTGGGCAAGCAGGGCACTGAACTGCTTAGTGGGCGAACGATGCAAGGCGGCTCAGCTGAGCTAGCTGGACGTGATGTATGGATTGTGAAGCTTCATAACTAAATAGAGTACGAAAGAATCTCAATAGAAAGTTCAGATAAAGGGCATCCTCTTGAAACAGGAAGATTAGCGCTGTAAAGGCGGTCTTCTTGTTATAGAGTCGGTGTCCTTTTTTTGCCGTTTTGTTGAGCATAAACTTTGAGCATATATTCCTGGAATGAGTCATATCAATAGCTGTAGCATTGATAATAATATACCGAGAACCCCATGTTGTCGAAATAGCATTTTTTGCATGGATAGAGAATGCTAGCCTTAATCGTCTCGGCAATTACCGAGAGCTACACTAATATAAAGGAGTTTGGCAGAAATGACAACAGACGATCGGAATTTTCAAGCCGCACAGGATGTCGGCCCGACAGGCCCAACGGGTCCGACTGGACCTACAGGCCAAAGAGGGTTAAATGGGCAAAATGGTTTTAACGGTGCGCCAGGGCCAACGGGTCCGACTGGTGCAACCGGTTCGGGGGGAACTGGAGATACGGGTCCGACTGGCCCAACCGGAGATACAGGCCCGACAGGACAAAAAGGGGATACTGGCCCAGCGGGTCCAACAGGTTCGACAGGTCCAACAGGAACAGGCCCAACAGGTCCAACAGGAATAGCAGGCCCAACTGGTCCATCAGGAACAGGAGCAACGGGTCCAACAGGGGCTCCAGGCCCAGCAGGGGGGGCGCTAGGATTTGCGCAATACGCAACAGCACTTAGTTTTACCGTGAACACTTTGGATGTGGTAGTTAATGGTTTTGTTCTGGGTCCCTCTTCAGGGGGGCTGATTAGTCTGGACAGCACGAGAACTACATTCCAGTTGGCCCCTAATCATACGTATCTGGTCAATTTTCAAATTCTGTTCAAATTACCTTCCGATGAAACATATAATTTATCTGCTTATCTTATGACATCTAATGGAGATGATTTTAGTACGTATGAATCAGGAGGCGTCAATAGTACAATGTCAGTTGAAGGAGCAGCCACGTTAATTGGTTCTACTGTTGTAGAAGGCGGAGTACAGCTGCGGCTTGCTGTCGCAGCTAACGGAGCAGCGGTCTATTGCTATGATACCTACTCAGCGAGTATAAGCTTCGTTGCACTGAATTAACTGAGTTTTAACATACACGTCCCTGGGTTCATAGCGACTGAAGAGCACAAAGAGAAGGACATCTACTCTGACAGGAAGATCAGCATTGCAAGCTGCATGCTTCTTGTTAAAGGGCGGATGTTCTTTTTTCAAGCCATTCCCTTTTACGTCTTGCCATCAAGCTTGATCTCGAAATTGCGAGCGATACTCGCGCGGCGAGAGGCGGGTAAGCTCCTTGAATACCTTCTCGAAATGAGCGAAGCTGCCAAAGCCGACTTCCTCGGAAATATCGGTAATTCGCTTGTCCGTCTCGCGCAGCAGCTTTTGCGCTTCCTTCACTCGCGTCATCCCGACGTACTCCGTAAAGGCGAAGCCGGTAAGCTTTTTGAAGGTGCGGCTTAAATAGCTTTCGCTAAGGAAAAATTTGCTGCTAAGCAGCTCCAGCGTCAAGGTCTCGCGAAAATGTGCATTAATATACTGGGCAACTTCCATCATTTTTGCTTCAGTTGGCGACAGTTGATCGGCGGCAGGATCAGGCTCGGCATGCTGCATCTGGCGCGCCACATACAGCAAGGCAGCGGCAGCGGTATGCTGAACGGTCAGTCGATAGCCGGGCGGTTGCTCTTGAATTTCATGCAGCATCGTATATAGACGCTGCTCCAGCTGCAGTCTTTCACCCGGCATAACCTTGAAAATATGATGCGAGCTGCGGAATGGAGCAAGCAGCAGCTCCGCATCCGCGGAAGGAAATTGCGCAAAATAGCTGTCGTTAAAATAAAGCACCATCCGCTCATGGTCAGGCACGCCGCTATCCAAGGTACGGTGCACGACATCGCTTGGAATAATGACAAAGTCGCCAGCCTGGATCGTGTAGGAACGATCCTTAATAAAATAGACACGCTGTCCGGCAAATAAATAGTACAGCTCATAATGACTATGCATATGGCTGCTTTGCATGGAAAAATGACCTTTGCGTCGATTGTATTCTACATATAAAGGCTCTAGCGGGTTGCCATACTGCAGCTTGCTTTTTATTTTCATATGAAACGTCTCCTTGACGACAAAATATAAGAGGTTTTCTTAATATTAGCATAATATACGAGGAAAATGATGATATTTTGCTGTACATTTAATGCATAGGCCATTAAATGACAAGGAGAGCTGATAAGATGACGAAGAAAAAATATGTACAGGTTGGCGCCGGTGGACGCGCAGAGTTTTTCTATTCGGCAATCGCGACAACATATAGAGAGACGTCGGAATTGCTCGCTTTTTGTGATGTGAATCAGACGCGTATGAACTATGCCAATAAGCTGCTGCAGGAAAAATACGATTACAATGCTGTTCGCACCTACAAAAGCGAAGAGTTCGACAAAATGATCGAGACTGAAAAACCGGATTTTGTTATTGTGACGAGCGTTGATCGCACGCATCATTCGTATATTATTCGCGCAATGGAGCTTGGCTGTGATGTTATTACCGAGAAGCCGATGACGGTTGATGAGGAGAAATGCCAGGAAATCCTTGACGCAGTAGAACGGACAGGCCGCAATGTGCGCGTTACGTTCAACTATCGTTATGCGCCGCATCATACGAAAGCACGCGAGCTGATTGCAAGCGGTGTCATCGGCGATGTTACGTCTATTCATTTCGAATGGCTGCTGAATACCCAGCACGGCGCAGACTATTTCCGCAGATGGCATCGCGACAAGCGCAATAGCGGCGGCTTGCTTGTACACAAATCTACGCATCACTTTGATCTCGTTAATTTCTGGATCGGCTCTCAGCCGGATACGGTGTTTGCAATGGGGGATTTGCTGTTCTACGGTCGTGAAAATGCAGAAAATCGCGGCGTAACGAAATTTTACGATCGTGCAACTGGTCATCCGAATGCACAGGACGATCCGTTCGCATTGCCGCTGGACAGCAATGAGCATTTGAAAGCGATGTACTTGGATGCCGAAGCGGAGGACGGGTACAAACGCGACCAGAGCGTGTTTGGCGATGGTATTTCAATTGAAGATACGATGAGCGTGCTGGTAAAATATAAAAATAAAGCTCAGCTAACCTATTCGCTTAATGCATACTTGCCGTGGGAAGGCTACAATATTGCTTTTAACGGCACGAAAGGCCGGATTGAGATGAAAATTGTTGAGCAGTCCTATGTTAATTCCGGCGGAGACAAGGCGCTGGAGGGAGCGGTAAAGGGTGTAAGCATTTTAGTATTCCCGATGTTTGGCGAGCCGTATAAAGCTGAATTTGTAACAGGAGAAGGCGGTCATGGTGGTGGCGATCCAGTGCTGCTGAACGATTTGTTTGGCGTTCCGGAGTACGACGAGTTCAATCGAGCTGCCAACCATGTAGATGGCGCGCGTTCAATTTTGACGGGAATTGCAGCGAACAAATCAATTCGCACAGGGCAGGCCGTCAAGGTGGATGAGCTAGTCAAGTTTTATCAATAAGTACGAGTGAGGTGAAAGCGGATGAAAGCATTTATGGATGAGCAGTTTCTACTGAATACAGAAACGGCTGTAACGCTGTATGAGCAATTTGCCAAGTCGATGCCGATTATTGACTACCATTGTCATCTGGACCCAAAAGCGATCTATGAAGATAAGCCATTCGCCAATTTGACCGAGGTATGGCTGTATGGCGATCATTATAAGTGGCGTGCAATGCGTGCCAATGGCATTGAAGAGCAGTATGTAACAGGCGGGGAAGGCGTAAGCGACTATGATCGTTTTCTAGCCTATGCCAAAACTGTACCGATGACCTTGGGCAATCCGCTCTATCATTGGTCGCATTTGGAGCTGCGCAGATTGTTTGGCATTGATGAGCTTATTAATGAGAAAAATGCTCCAGTTATATGGGAGAAAGCGAATGCGCGTCTTGGCGAGCAGAGCTTTACACCGCGCGGCTTAATTCGAGGCTCCAATGTGCGCGTAGTATGCACAACCGATGATCCGGCTGATACGCTGGAATATCATCGCAAGCTAAGCGAGGAGCAGGAGCTTGGCTTTCAGGTAAGGCCATCTTTCCGCCCGGACAAGGCGTTGGAAATTAACCGCGCGACATTTTTGCCTTGGCTGCAGCGGCTGGAAGAGGTTAGCGGCTATCAGCTTGGCGACTATGAGCAATTGCTGAAGGCACTTGGCGCACGCGTGCAATATTTCCATGATACAGGCTGCCTGTTGTCTGATCATGCGATCGACAAGGTGATGTATGCGGAGGCAACGAAGGAGCAAGCGGCAGCGATTTATGAGAAGGCGTTGCGCGGCGAGGCTGTATCGCTTGAAGAGGAAGCGGCATATAAGTCTTATACACTGCTCTACCTGGGACGGCTATATGCTGAGCTTGGCTGGACGATGCAGCTTCATATTAAAGCGCATCGCAACAACAATAGCGCGATGTATGACAAGCTTGGTCCTGATACAGGCTATGATTCTATTAACGACGGACCGCTCGCTGAGCCGCTTGTCAAGCTGCTGGACGGGATGGAGCGTGGAGGCGGGCTGCCTCGCACAATCTTGTATTCGCTGAATGCGGCTGACAACGATGTGCTTGCTTCAATCATTGGCAGCTTCCAGGGCGGCGGTATTCCCGGGAAAATTCAGCTCGGTTCTGCCTGGTGGTTCAACGATACAATCGATGGTATGCTTGCACAGATGAAATCGCTTGCCAATATGGGGCTGCTAGCTCGTTTTGTCGGCATGCTGACGGATTCACGCAGCTTTCTCTCTTACCCGCGCCATGAATATTTCCGTCGCATTTTGTGCAATTTGCTTGGCGACTGGGTTGAAGCGGGATTAGTACCGCATGATATGGAGCTGCTGGGCTCGATTGTCGAAGGGATCTGCTATCGCAACGCTGAGCAATATTTTAACTTTGGCGCGAAGTAGAAAGTAAGGTATGGAGTAAGGAGCGAATGACACTCGTATCCTCGGAAAGCTCTCCTTTTTATGCTATGCTATGGATTGCCGTGGGTAATTGTAGCCTATTAATCTTGATACTAAAAAAGCTGAATCGCAGGTAGTGTAATGCCAGTTTTATATAAGGACTATCCAGCATAGTTTACCAGTTAATAGCCATTCGTCGATTTTGATCGATGAATGGCTATTTGATGTTGAAGGGGCTATAGATAATGCGCTTTAGGGGCGGCGCAACTTTATTAGCTCGATTAATATATCAATTACAGGATTAACAACTAAACTAAAGCATTCCGCTGAACGATTAAGTATTTTGCACCTTTCGCTGCGATTTTCGTCCAAGACTTGGCATTACTATAATTATCGTCCGTTTCCAGTAATTGTGCATGGCAGCAAAGTGTGAGACACTGAACTCAATTTGAAAGTACATCATCTCAAGGAGGCAGGTTTATGGGCGAGGCATTATGGTATGAAGAGGCTTGGCGCAGTATTGTGCAGAAGGTTTCGAAAACGAGCGAAAGAATTGCGGACGGATTTCCGCATGCATCTGTAGACGGACGTTATCAGCTTGAACGAGCGTCATGGTGGACGGCTGGATTTTGGCCAGGCTTGCTATGGCTTATCTATCGCGATACGAAGGATGAGCGCTTGCGCGCATACGCAGAATCATGTGAGCAGCAGCTTGACCAGGTCATGCTTGACTATTATCCGCTTGATCACGATATCGGATTTATGTGGACGCTTACAAGTGTGGCGAGATACAAGCTGCTAGGTGAAGAAAGCTCGAAGCGACGGGCATTGCTTGCCGCGAATTTGCTTGCTGCGAGATTTAATATAAAAGGCCGCTATATTCGCGCTTGGAATCCGTGGAGGCCAGGAGATGAGAATGCCGGCTGGGCGATTATTGATTGCATGATGAACATGCCGCTGCTCTACTGGGCATCTGAAGTAAGTGGCGATCCGCGATATAAGCATATTGCAATCGAGCATACGAATACGGTTCTGGAGCATTTTATTCGCGCAGACGGATCTGTTAATCATATTGTTGTATTCGACCCGCAAACCGGGGAACAAGTGAAGGTGCTTGGCGGGCAAGGCTACGCCCCTGAATCGGCATGGTCGCGCGGCACTTCGTGGGCGCTGTATGGTATGGCGCTTGGCTACAAGCATACGGGCAACACAGCTTATTTGGAGGCAGCCAAAAAGGTTGCGCATTATTTTATTGCCAATCTTCCAGAGGATTATGTGCCACATTGGGATTTCAGACTGCCGCCAGAGGTAACTAAATATCGTGACTCTTCAGCTGGTGCTTGTGCCGCTACGGGCCTGTTGCTGTTGTCTTCCCTCGTAAATGAGAGCGAGCAGTCCATGTACCGCGCTGCCGGCGAAAAAATATTGCAGTCGCTGTACAGCCATTATGGTGCTTGGGATCGGGAGGATGAGGAAGGCTTGATTTTGCACGGAACGAGCCATTTTCCAGAGTCGAGAAATATAGATGTGCCGCTCATCTACGGCGACTATTATTTTGCAGAGGGGATTGCCTGGCTACAAGGTCACAAAGATCTATTCTGGTAGAGGTAGGCTCAAAAATCCGACTTTGATGACGATGTGTCGCTTCGAAGCTTACTCGACGTCGAATATGGCACGCTACCGAAGGCTGCGGTGCTCACGTAGCTTTTGGCCTACGCTGCGCTCCTCGCCTTCTAGTATCGTGCCATCTTCTTGGTCCTGAAAGCCGAATTTTTGAGCCTTTCATTGGTAGAGGTAGGCTCAAAAATCCGACTTTGATGACGATGTGTCGCTTCGAAGCTTACTCGACGTCGAATATGGCACGCTACCGAAGGCTGCGGTGCTCACGTAGCTTCTGGCCTACGCTGCGCTCCTCGCCTTCTAGTATCGTGCCATCTTCTTGGTCCTGAAAGCCGAGTTTTGAACCTTTATTTGGAAGGGAGGTTAAAAGGCTAAGGAAACTGGAGAACGTTATTTGAGACAATTGAGGGTGTTCTCGGTTCTAATGAATGTGTAGCGTCTTATTCGACGATTTTCACTATAACCAGGGAAGTTTATCGTCAATAACGTTGTGTATATTCATTAGATTTCGATAAACTCCAATCTGATTCATTAAGGTTACCAGGATTCTTTAAACCTTCTCTGTAACCCTACTTCTGTACAGCCCTTTAAAGTGCTCACAAAGTAGTGCCGCAGCTAGGGCGTGAATGCAAACCCGCTTAGGGGCATCTTACCCCGCCTTTTCGCCCCCTACTGCGTTGCCTTTCCTTGACGTACACCCGGTACGCCTTCGAAAAAGCGCCTTGCATGGAACGAACATTCGGCATAATCTGCTCCCTTCTGAGTTTGCATACACGCCCTAGCACTCCATGTTTTCACTAGCGTCCAAGCCTTCTTGGTCCTGCATTCAAAAAATCTACAGCGAAGGAGCAATGCATCCGAAAAACGAAGTGTGCCGCCTTTAACATCGAAATGCAACCATAAAAATTAAAATAAGGGCATTACGATTTAAAAAGCGGCTGGAGGATGCATTGCTCCGTAGCGCTGAAGAGGTAGTTCAAAATTTCCGGCAAGTTTAGTATAATAGCTAATAGATTCATATATTTATAAATTCTATTATTATGATTTAACATCATCTTTACTTCAAAGGTAAATCAACGTTCAGGAGGAAATGGTTATGTCAACTGCGTACTACGGGTATTTACTTGCTCATTTTATCGGTGAGCAGCCGGATGGGGAACAGGTCTATTTCTCATATAGTGAGGATGGCTTGTATTGGAAGGATCTAAACAATGGTCAGCCTGTGCTTCGTTCCGGCTTGGGAGAGCAGGGCGTTCGTGATCCGTTTATTATTCGTTCGCCTCGAGACAACAGCTTCTATATCATTGCAACGGATCTTAGGATTGCTAACGGGAAGGGCTGGGATGTAGCGGTAAATGAAGGCAGCCGCGATATTATCGTCTGGCAATCGCAGGATTTGGTTAGCTGGTCAGAGCCTTGGGCGGTAACGCTTGGCATAGAAGGAGCAGGCTGTGTATGGGCGCCGGAAGCGATTTATGATGAGCAGGCGCAAAACTTCCTCGTATTTTGGGCGTCAGCTACAAAGGACTTTGACAACGAGGAGCGCAAGCAAAAAATATACTGTGCGCGCACTAAGGATTTCCGCACCTTCAGCGAGCCAGAGCTGTATATCGAGCAGGACAATCATATTATCGATACAACGATTATTGCTCATGCTGGAAGCTATTATCGTCTGTCGAAGGATGAAACGACGAAAAATATTACGCTGGAAAAAGGAGCTTCTTTGGAAAAGGATGCATTCACCCCTGTGTCAGCCCCTTCGCTAGAGGCGATCTACGGCGTAGAAGGCCCGCAAATTTTCAAGCTTAACGACCGCGAGGAATGGTGCTTGATTATTGACCGCTTTGCCGAAGGCAAAGGCTATCTGCCACTGTTAAGCGCTAATTTGGATAGGGGAGAATTCCGCGTAGTTGAGGACGGCTCTTTTGACTTGGGAGCTACTAAAAAGCGTCATGGCAGCGTTATTCAAATTACTAGAGAAGAATGTAATCGCTTGCTCGCCGCTTATGGCGATGGACATCAAACTTTGCCAGGGCAATTTGCTGATCCTGATCTAGCCAAGTTCGGCGATCGTTACTACCTTTATCCGACAACTGACGGGTTTTCGGGCTGGTCCGGCACTCAATTTCATGTGTTTTCTTCCCCTGACCTGCGGATTTGGCAGGATGAAGGCGTAATTGTCGATCTGCTGTCTCCTCAGGTTCCTTGGGCCATTGGAAGTGCATGGGCGCCCGCAATCGCCGAGAAACACGGCAAATACTATTTTTATTTTTGCGGCAAAATGGAAAACGGCGTAAGCGCGATCGGTGCAGCAGTTGCCGATTCACCAGCCGGACCATTTACTGCAATGCCTGAGCCGCTTATTACGATGGAGCAAATGAAGCGTTTGTCAATCAAAATGGGGCAAACGATCGATCCTGCCATCTATACAGATGAGGATGGAATTTCTTACATGCTGTTTGGCAACGGGGATGGAGCGATCGTGCAGCTTGGTGAGGATATGGTTAGCGTGGTAGAGAGCACGATGGCCAACATTGACGGTTTGCATGATTTTAGAGAAGCAGTCACCGTGTTGAAGCGGGGCGGCTTGTATCATTTTACTTGGTCCTGCGACGATACAGGCAGCGAAAATTATCATGTAAATTACGGCACAGCCGAGCATTTATACGGACCTGTTACGTATCATTATCCCGTGCTTGTCAAAAACGCTGCCAAAGGAATGCTCGGCACAGGTCATCATTCGATTATGCAAGAGCCGGGCAAGGATCAATACTGGATTGCCTATCATCGTTTTGTAACGCCGCTAACTCGGTTTAAAGATGGCAAAGGCTTTCATCGTGAGGTTTGCATCGATCCTGTAACCTTCGGCAAGGATGGCTTGATGCAGCCGGTAAAGCTATAAATTTGATCTAATTACAAGCTGATTCAACGGCATCTTCAACTAAGTCTTTTTATCGAAAGGTAGAAAGACTGGGTTGAAGATGTCTTTTTTTATTAGAGGATACAACTGTTTGGAACCCGCGTTTTCCTGAAATTCTGGTTTCTGCATGAGCAAGAAAAATATGGGCAAAATAAGCTCACTGAAATTAGATTGGGACTGGTCATAATGTGGAGTAAAGTAATCGAGTATTTTCCAGATTGGAAGGCCTGGATGCAAGCAATTGTCATGACGCTAATTGCGCTTGGCTCCTACCGCATTCATGGACGTCTATATAAGTGGGGCTATAACCAGCCAAAGCAAGACGGTCAGCAGCAGGGCAATAGTCATCAGCAAGGCGATGGTCAACCGCAAAACATTGCTCAGCAAAAGGTTGATGGTCAGCAGCAAGGGGAGAACCAGCAGCAAAATGACGGTCAGCAGCCAAGTGATCCCTGGCAGCAACCACAGAGCCAGCCGTCCCCTCAGCTTACAGGCAATTATGATGCTGATATGGCCTTGATCAAGGAGCAGCTTGGCAATAATAGCGACGTGCATTTTCGAGACTTCCGAATTAGTATACGAAACAGTCGTGCCGTCCTTATTTTTGTAGAAGGCATGCAGAATGAAGCGCTAATTAACAGACAAGTGATGCAAAATCTGATGGATAACAGCTTCGTTAAATTTGAAGGCTATGCGATGCACAATCAAAGCCAAGCGTTCGCTGCTTACTTAAAGGACAAGCTGCTGCCGATCAGCAAAATAAGTGAAGTAACGGATTTATATGAGCTGGAGCAGTCGATTTTGTTCGGTTTTACGGCATTGCTTATAGATGGCTTGCCTCATGCACTGCTAGTAGGCGAACCGGCTCCCAAAGTTAGAGCAATCAATGAGCCAACCTCTGAAGCATTGCTGCGCGGCCCGCGTATCGGCTTTACGGAGGTGCTTGGCGAAAATACAGCGCTGCTCCGCCAGCATGGGCGTGGAGCTGATCTGGAACTGAAGATGATAGAGGTTGGCAGCCGCATTAAAAGAAATCTGGTCATCGCCTATATGAAGGAAATTGTAAATAAAGAGCTGCTGCAAGAGGTAGAGGACCGGATTGCCAACATGAATATGGATTTTATTTCAGAGTCGGGGTATGTGGAGCAGCTAATCGAGGATAATTGGCTGAGCCCGTTTCAGCAGGTGCAAAATACTGAAAGGCCTGACAGGGTCATTAGTGCGCTGCTCGAAGGCAGGATAGGGATTTTACTTGATGGAACACCCTTCGCTTTAATCGTCCCTGTTACGTTCAGCATGCTGCTGCAATCGCCCGAGGACTATTATGAGCGCTGGCTACCGGGTTCCTTGCTGCGAACGCTTCGATTTTTTGTCGCTTTCCTTGCGCTAATGATACCAGCCTTATATATTTCGTTTATTTCCTTTCATCCAGGGCTGATTCCAACTGAGCTGGCGATCACGATTATCGAAACAAGACAAGGAGTACCATTTCCATCATTAATTGAAGTGCTAATATTAGAGGTTTCAATTGAAATATTGCGAGAAGCAGGCATCCGCTTGCCTAAGCCGATCGGACCGGCGATGGGGATTGTTGGAGGCTTGATCATTGGAGATGCAGCGGTGCAGGCAGGAATTGTAAGTCCGATTTTAGTCATTGCTGTTGCTGTTACCGCAATATCTTCCTTTGCGATTCCAATTTACAGCGCAGGAATTACGCTGCGTATTTTGCGTTTCTCGGGAATGCTGTTTGCCGCTACTCTCGGCATGTTTGGCACGATCCTGTTCTTTTTGTTCATTTGCAGTCATTTGACTAAGCTCAAAAGCTTTGGCGTGCCTTATATAACGCCAGCATCTCCATACCGTTTTAACGATTGGAAGGATCTAGTATTGCGTGCGCCAGTTACGCTTATGAAGCGTAGACCAAGCATGTTGAAGCCTCAGGATAAAAAACGCAGGTCTTAGCTGAATAGTTAGGGGGTCCGCTATGTTTACACGATCTGATGACAAAATTACAAGCACTCAGGCTTCCATCTTTTTAACCGATTCTGTTCTGGGAGCAGGAATTTTAACAATGCCTCGTGCTGTTGTAGTAGCGGGGGAAACACCAGATGTATGGCTTTCGGTTTTGCTTGGCGGCTTGATCGTAATGGTGCTTATTGTCGTAATGGTAAAGCTGAGTCAGCAATTTCCTGAAAAAACTGTGTTCCAGTATGCTGGAATCGTCATTGGCAAAGTTCCGGCTTTTATACTATGCTGGCTGCTCATTATTTTCTTTATAACAATCGCTGGGTTCGAGGTGCGAGTGCTGGCGGAGGTTACATTGTTTTTTCTATTGGAGGGCACTCCAATGTGGGCGACGATGATTCCTTTCATATGGGTGAGCGGATATTTGCTGTTTGGCGGTCTAAATGCCACCGTCCGTTTATTTCAGCTTATTCTCCCAGTTAGTTTATTCGTGCTAATAGTGTCCTATTTGCTCAGCATCAGAATTTTTGAAGTGGACAATTTGCTTCCTGTACTGGGAGATGGCTTGCTTCCTGTATTTAAAGGGTTAAAAGCGACCGTACTTATTTTTGCGGGCTTTGAGGTTGTTATGTTTCTTGTTGCCCATATGCAGCATCCTGAAAAGGCGATTAAAGCAATGATAGCAGGAATTAGTGTTCCGCTTGCGATCTATTTCTTTACGATTATCTTCGTAATTGGCGGCATGTCTATTGATGCTATTTTGAGAAGCACTTGGCCGACGATTGATTTGCTGCGCAGCTTTGAGGTAGCGGGCTTGTTTTTCGAACGTCTGGAGTTCCCTTTTCTAGTCATTTGGATGATGCAATTATTTTGCAACTTTACCTGTTATTTTTTCGGTGCTTCATTAGGCATTTCACAATTGCTAAGGATCAAGTTCCGTCCTGTCATATTTGCAATGATGCCAATCATTTACTTGGCATCTGTAATACCACAGGATATCAATGATTTATTTGCACTTGGAGATATTATTGGCTGGTCAGGAATTATCCTTTTCTGTCTAATTCCGCTGCCGCTGTCGATTATTTGGCTTATACGAAGAAAGGGCTTGAGGCAAGATGCGTAGACTTTCATATTTGATTGGCATGATGCTCTTATGCTCGCTGCTGCTGACAGGCTGCTGGAGCAGCAAGGAAATCGAGGAGAGAAGCGTGTATGTTGGGATGGCTGTTGATCTGGCAAACAAGACAACAGCAGAGAAGCAGCTTGAGTCTCAAGGAGGAGGAACTCAAGTACAACCGTTAATTACTGCCACCATTCAAATCGTTCCGTTAAAATCAGTAGGTCGAGGGCAGCAGCAAGCCGAGTCTGGAAGCATTAAAAAGTATTTGAATGTTTCGGAAACAGGGAATTCCATATTTGAGATTATGCGCAATTATTCGTTGAAACGAGATCGTGCGGTAATCGGTCATCATCTTAAAGTGTTTGTCATCTCAACAGAGCTAGCTGAAAAAATAGAGCTGCACAAGCTGCTTGATTTTCTGCTGCGCGACAATGATATAAGGCCGAGCAGCATGGTATTTCTATCGAGAGGCAAGGCGATGGATACGCTTGAGTCCGATGAGCCGGATGAAATTCCTGCTTTTCGCATTCGCGATATGGTGCGCAATAAATTTCGCAACAATAAAATTTACAAAGAAGTTATCCTCACGAATCTGGACGGATATTTCCACGCCAAGCAAAGCTTTATATTACAAAATATCGCAGCAGCCGATACTGGTGAGATTGAGTTTACCGGAGCCGGGATCATAAAAGGCTCTACGAATAAATGGATTGGCGATTTGGATCAAGAAAATCTAAGCGCTATTTCCTGGATTCAAGGCGATAGCTCAGGGGGCTTGCTTAAAACCGTTAATGACAGAAATTCTATTATTACCTACGAGATCTTGTCTGGAGAAAGCAAAATTATACCAAAGGTCGATGGTGAAAGGCTTTCATTTCATGTTGATATTAAAACGGAAGGACGTTTAATCGAAACCTGGGATGCTGAAGAGACTGCATCCAAAGCATTCTTTCTTAAAGAAGCCGAGCAAAAGTTTGAGCAAAAACTGGAGACGATGCTGCAAAACCTGATGAAAAAAATGCAAACCGAATATAAGGTGGAGGTCGCCGGCTTTGGAGACAGACTGCGTATTACGCATCCAAAGGTATGGAAAAAGGTAAAGGATGATTGGGATGACATATTTAGCCGCGCAACTGTAAGCTTTGATATTAGCTTGAAAATTACGGATTACGGCTCTTCAACTGAATAGTTGGTTTATTATTTCCTTCTCAAATTTGCTGGTGTAAACTATAAATCATCCAGCAGCTAACTGGCCAAGCTGGTAATAGATTGGCAAGGGATGGATACGACTATGAAATTTTTTGGCAATGTAAGTCTGGGCCGGCAACTCCTATATTTGATTACGATTATGCTAGTTGTGCTGTTGTTGTCTTTTGTTGTGACGAATATTATTGCGCAGCAAATCGTTGAACAGAAGGTAACGGAATCAACCAATAAAATTTTATTGCAGGTGGAGGAAAGCGTGGAGAGCTTCTATGGCGATATGGAGGGGATATCCTACTCATTGCTCTATAGCCCTACTATTCAGTCCTATTTAAGCGCGGATGATGTGCTGGATCGAATTTTGATGAACAGTGATATTGAAGCGCAGTTTTCCAGCACTACCTCCTTGAAGGATACGATCAAAGGGATTCAAATCTATAACAGCAGCGGTGAAATGATAGGCAGTATTGGTGAGATGACGCACGAAACAGAGGCTAAGACGACGGAAATCATTAGCTATTCAGGAGTGTACGAGGGGCAAGGCCGCTTAAATAAGTACTATACGATTGCCGTGCCGATTTATAATCTGAAGTCCGACCGCTTTATTCGCGACTACCGCGGCATGTGCTTGTTTATTATGGACGTTTCAAACTTTGAAACGATTTTGCGAAAATCTAAAATTACTGAAAATGCGCAGCTACTGCTGCTGGATCAGCATGGTCAAGTAATTGTAAGCGCTTCAAATACGGATGTCGAAGCCAAAGATAGAGAGCAGCTGAGACTAGGCGGTTCTGAGGAAATTGTCCAGACGATTGCTTTGCCGGATACGGGCTGGGAGCTGATTAGCGTCATTCCGAAGCAAGAGCTGTTCGAGGACATGAATGTTATTTGGCGCTTGAATATTGCGACGTATGCGATCGTATTTTTGCTGCTTTGCTTGTTTATGGCTACTTTTTATAGCAGGCTGCTGCGGCCGATCAAAGCGCTGATGGAATTTGTCAGAACCTACCCGAAAAAAGGCAGACAAAGCCGCTTCAGCATACGCTACTACAATGAAATTGGTGTGCTGGGCGGCAGCTTGAACCAAATGCTCGATGATATTGACGCGCTAAGTGAAAGCATTCAATTGGCGCAAAAGCAAATGTATGAGACGGAGCTTTCAAAAAATCGGATGGAGCTTGCGGTTTATCGGCATCAAATTAATCCGCATTTCCTGTACAATACGCTGGAGGCCATTCGCGGACTGGCCTTATACAATAAGGTGCATGATTTGGCCGATATTACTTCGTCGTTGTCCAGCATGTATCGCTACTCGGTAAAAGGTGACAATGCCGTTACTGTATGGGATGAACTGGTTCATCTGCGGCAGTATGCAACCATTATTCAATTTCGCTTCCGTGGAAAAATTCAAATTCAAATTGAAGCTGACGAGCAGTTGTACAGCAAGCCGGCTTTAAAAATGCTGCTGCAGCCATTAGTTGAGAATGCAGTTTTTCACGGTCTGGAAAAAAAGATTGCGCCTGGAACTGCCGTTGTGTCGATTACCGCCCTTGATGAGCATCGCATCCAATATGTCATTCAGGATGATGGATGCGGCATTGAGCAGGACAAGCTGGAGCAGCTGCGAGCAAGCTGGGGGCAATTTCGCCTCGTTGGACAGGCTGAAATGAAGGAGAGCAGCCAAGGAATCGGGCTGACCAACATTTATCGCAGACTTAAGCTGTATTATGGGGAAGCGGCAAGCATGGAGCTTGAAAGTGAACGCGATAAAGGAACAACAGTAACGATTACGTTTGATGTGCGCGAAAAACTGGAGTAGCAGAAAGGGGGTTAGCGATGTACAAGGTGCTAATTGTTGATGATGAGCCATGGGTAGCTTATGGTCTTGCTCATTTGATAGATTGGAATGCCAATGGCTTCGAGGTTATTGGCGAAGCCCACGACGGTGTAACAGCGCTACAGCTCATTATCGAGCATGTGCCGGATGTTGTAGTTTCAGATATTAGAATGCCGGGTCTGGATGGCATCCAGCTATTGGAAAAGCTGAAGCAGCAGCAATTAGACGTTGAGGTGATTCTTGTTAGCGGCTACTCTGAATTTCAATACGCTCAGCAGGCGCTAAGATTGGGAGCCTTTGATTATTTGCTGAAGCAAGTAGAGGCGGAACAGCTGCTGGAGTCCTTGCAGCGCATTAGCGAGCGGCTGCGGACAAAGCGTGAGACGCAGCCAGGCGTCGATCTTTTTTTGCATGATTTGTTCGAGCTGCTTGAGCCAAGCAATGGTACAACAGTTGAGCAATTTCTGCAAAACAAAGGCATCCAGCATGAGCAGCCGCATTTTCGCTTTATTAGCTGTGAGCTTGCAGACGCAAGCGTCTTTCCCTTGCTGGCTGCAGAGCAACACGTACAGATGATCCGCACCTGCCAATTGCGTACTGGATTGAACAAATGGGCCGTGTTGATCAATTATGATGAGCAAAGCAGCTCAACGCATTTTCTTGATTATTTGAGCGAATTGACAGAGCATGCGCAGTATGCCGGCATCAGCTCGCGCGGATACGGCCATACGAAGTTAGCCTTGCTGTATGATGAATCGGAAGTCGCCTGCTGCAGCGCTGGTTTTTATCGCTACGGCCAGCTTATGTCATATAAGAAAGAGGAGCTTGACGCGAAGGATAAGAAAATGGTGCTGCAAATCGAGCTGGCGATTAAGGAAGGCGATCTGCTTGCAATTAAAGCGCTGCTTGGAGAATGGTCTGATCGCTGCAGTGATGAGCGGATTGCGGTTGACCGCTTGACTACGGTATACAATCAGTTTATTTCGCTGTTACTGAAGTATTATGGCAATGCCGTTCGTTATAATGATCTGGAGCATTTGCCTTACGACCAGCTGGTTCGTTTTTATCGTTCGCCTGATGAGTTTTTTTCCCGTCTCGAAGGGCTGTTCGAGCTAATGAATGAGCAGGAAGCACATGTATCGAACGATCAGGCGAAAAAAATAATCGCATATATTGATCAAAGGTATACCGAGGATATTTTGCTCAGCTCGCTTGCAAAGCAGTTTAATTTGAGCATTGGTTACTTGAGCATGCTGGTCAAAAAAGAAACAGGGAAAACCTATTCCGAGTATGTAACGGAAAAGCGGCTTGCCTTGGCGAAGGAGCTGCTTGGCGACCAATCGATTTCAATTCAGGATATTGTTCAGCGAGTAGGCTACAAAGATTATTTTCATTTCAATAAGTTGTTCAAGAAGCATTTTGGGATTACACCAAGCAAATATAGAAAGTTATGAGTGAATGCTCAAAATAACAATGCTGAACAAAACACCAAAATATCAAAATCGAGACATATGAGTTCGTGCTGGCAGCGGCTATGATGAAATTGTCAACAACTTCAACTTCAACAAATAGAATTGGGAGGTCGAACAGAGCATGAGAAAAAAATGGATGTTAGCCGTTTGCCTTGTCGTATTGCTTCTAATCGTAGGCTGCAGTCAGCAATCAGGAAATGGAAGCGCAAA
This sequence comes from Paenibacillus montaniterrae, assembly GCF_018403185.1. Taxonomy (GTDB): domain Bacteria; phylum Bacillota; class Bacilli; order Paenibacillales; family Paenibacillaceae; genus Pristimantibacillus; species Pristimantibacillus montaniterrae. Next base: position 152,103 of record NZ_BOSE01000005.1, on the reverse strand, counting down.
CAGCAACGGATCTTCGCAAGGCTCCGGCAATGAAGGGAATGGGGATTTGGACAAAGCGATCTGGTTTTCAACCATCGATTTTTGGAATCCGCCAACGAACTGGGATACAGACCCTCAGACAGTGACTGGGGCTATTACAGAAAAAACAGGCTTAACCTTTGAATTCAACATTCCAGCACAGGATGGCGAAACGAAGCTGAATCTGATGCTTGTATCAGGCGGTGCGGATTTTCCTGATGTGGTGACCATTACGAATGAAGTGCTGGGCAAAAAGCTGATCGAAGCAGGCAAGGTATGGGAGCTGGATGAGTTTTTGCAGCAATATGACCCACAGTCGCATTTGCTAACTAGCTTTCCTGCGGATATAAAACAGGCGATTGTGTCGCGCGATGGCGGTTTCTACGCTTATCCGAGCCATATGCAATCAGAGGATGCAAGCAAGCTGTACCCGCCTTCTGGACAGTTTTATGTTGATATCGTTGAATACGCTTCCAATGGTGCGCTTGTAGTCAACTCTCGTATTTTGGAGGAGGCTGGCTTGACACTGGCAGATATTCAGACCGAATCTGGACTGCTGGCAGCCTACCAAAAGATTCAAGATATGAATTTGCAGGTGGATGGCGCTCCGGTTATTCCGCTTCTGGTTGATGGAAAATCGTATCAGAATACAACACTAGGATTTTTGCAGGATAGCTTCGGTGCAATGCCTGTCGACAAAGACGGCAATTATCGTGATCGTTTGCTTGCCCCTGAAACGAAGGAGGCATTGAAATTTCTGAACAAAGCGTATCAGAGCGGATTTTTGGATCCTGGGCAGATGACGGTTGATAATGCGGCTGTTAAAGCTGACATGGCTTCAGGACGCGTATTTACCTTCATTGGAAACTCTGCGGATACCTCATTTGACAAAAACGACTATTGGACTTCCTCAGGCCCGATTTTAGCTGATTCCGGAACTGCGCCAGTACTCGGTAAAAGCAAACAAGCAGGCGGCGGCTGGATGAAAACTTACATTTCCAAAACAACGAAGCATCCAGAGAAGCTGGCAAAATGGCTTAGCTTTATGAGCAGCAAGGAAGGGATGATGCTTCATATTTACGGCTTTGAAGGCATTCACTATCAATTGGATGAGCAAGGCCTTGTCGTAAAAACGGAGCAAGGCTTGCAGGATGCAACAGACTATATGAAAACCGGAGTGTTTGCTTACTGGCCATTCCATCATACATCGTTCTCATACAGCACTCAACAGCCGCCTTCTGAGGAAACAGATCCATTCTCGATAACGGCAAATCGTGTGCAATCGGCTTACGGCAAGCATGAAAAGACGAAGATCTATGACAACTCCTCCTTCCAGCTGCCAGGTGATTTGTTCCCTGCTGACAGCAAGCTTGCGAATGATGAGCTGCAAATTAAAACCTATAAAGAAGCGCAAGTAGCCAAAATTGTACTGGCCAAAAGCGATGTGGAATTTAATCAGCTTTACGACGAGCTGATTGAGCAAATTAAAAAGCTGGGCATTGAAGCGCTTGATCAAGAGAGAAACAATTTTGTTCAGCAAAAAAATAATGAGTTCGGCATTAAAGAGGTAGGCATTAATTCTTAAAGAGTCGCAATCAAGCATAGCGCGCCTGAATGGGCGCGCTATGTTATAGCAACGACTGGTAGGAGGCGGGCATGATGAGAAGGAAACAAAAAACATATAAGCTTGGTCATGACTACAAAACGCAGCTGGAGCTGCTCATTATGCTATGGCCAGCAGTAATTCTCATACTCATATTTGATTTTACTCCTTTGTTTGGCTTAGTTATGGCATTTAAAAATTTTGAACCGATTATGGGCGTTAAAGGAATTTTTACGAGTGAGTGGAACAATTTTCAACATTTTATTCGCGTCTTTCAAAACTTTCAGTTTTGGCCGATGGTTCGCAATACGCTAGGGATAAATTTGATCGGGGCCTTCATCAGCATTCCCGTAACGCTGATGTTTGCGTTGCTGCTCAATGAAATCAAGCATCCGAAATTCAAGTCGTTAGTTCAAACGGTTACGTATTTGCCGCATTTTCTGTCATGGGTTATTTTTGGCGGTTTGTTTATTACATTGTTGAATACAACGGGAATTGTCAATGTTGTTCTAATGGAGCTGAACTTGATTGATAAACCGATACAATTTTTGGCAGATCCCCAATACTTCTGGGGGATCGCGATTGGCACAGGCCTGCTAAAGGATTTGGGATGGGGAGCCATTTTATATTTGGCAGCGATGGCTGGCGTGGATCAAAGCTTGCATGAAGCTGCGGCTATTGATGGTGCAGGTCGCTGGAAACGGATGCTGCACATTACGATTCCGAGTATATTGCCTACTTTAATGGTATTAATTATATTCGCAGTTAGCGGTATGCTAAACAACAACTTTACGCAAATTTACGTCTTGCAAAATACATTGAATTTGCCAGCGAGTCAGGTTATTGATACGTATGTTTATCAGACCGGGCTGCTGCAATTCCAGTTCGCATCGGCAACAGCAATTGGCTTGATGAAATCTGTTTTTGCGCTGCTGTTATTAGTTGGAGCCAATGCACTATCGAAGCGGCTGACGAAAACAGGCTTGTTCTAGGCTGTAAGCAAAGTAGAAGCTTTCGAAGTGCTTTTCATGTACGGAGGAAGCACAATCATGAGATTAACATGAAAGTGTTAGGAGTTGGTCGTGTGATGGTTGGAGGGAAAAGCAGAGGAGAAAAGCTGTTTAATGCATCGCTCTTTGTTGTGATGATACTTATTATGATCGTAACCGTTTACCCATTTTGGTTTTCGCTTGTCAGCTCGTTGAGTACAGGAAGCGCTCTGACACGCGGACCTGCGTTTTTGTGGCCGCAACAGTTTTCCTTTGCAAGCTGGCAAACGGTATTTGCTGATTCCCATATTATGAAGGCTGCCTGGATTACGGCGTCGCGGACGGCTATTGTAACGGCGGTGTCGATTTTTTATACAGCAATGTTTGCGTACGCATTTTCCAGACCGTATTTGAAAATTAAAAAGTTTTATGTTGTGGTTGGCTTTACGAGCATGTATGTTAGCGGCGGGCTCATTCCTTCTTTTATGCTCATCAATTGGCTGGGCTTGTATGATACGTATTGGGTGTATATTATCCCGTCTTTATTTGGCGGCTTTTGGAACGTCATTATTTTTAATGCGAATTATAAAGCGCTGCCGGTATCACTGTTCGAATCGGCCAAGCTGGATGGAGCAGGCGAATTCCGTATTTTCAGCCAAATCGTCGTCCCTTTGTCCAAGCCTGTGCTGGCAGCTCTATCGGTATTTACCGCGGTTAACATCTGGAACGACTATGGCACGACACTATACTATACGCAGTCGCTAGATTTGCAAACGCTGCAGTATATGATCTTAAAGCTGATTCAATCGAACCGCGCAGTTGAAAATATGCTCAGCACGGTGCAAGGCTCGAATCTCGCTGTATCTCAGCTGTTAGCGAATACTGAGGAGTCAGGGCTCGTATCTGCTAAAACGATTGAGCTCGCTGCGATGGTGATCGCCTCAATCCCGATGATTATTATGTATCCGTTTGCGCAAAAGTTCTTTGTCAAGGGCGTGCTGCTGGGTTCGGTAAAAGGTTAATTTTCGAAAAATGGCAATTCATTATTGAACTTTCCTTGCTGCTCGTTTAGAATCATATTAGATTAACTAATTCAATAATCAATTTATATTAATGTTAATCCAATTGATTCAAGCTATATTAATTTTAGGGAGTGAACAAATGAACCCATCTAGTCGTTTATCAGTATCTTTGGATCGTCAGGGAGCAGCCTTGGGAGATTTATTCGGAATTTTCTTTGAGGATTTGAATCATGCCGCTGATGGCGGACTGTATGCGGAGCTTGTGCGCAATCGTTCCTTTGAGTTTGACCCTATCGACAACAGAAGCTATCATGCTTTAACAGCATGGGAGAAGGTTGAACGCGGTGGAGGCATGGCGGAAATTTCGATACAGACTGATGCGCCATTAAACGTTAAAAACCCTCATTACGCTGTAATCGAGGTTGCAGCTGGTGGAGATGGCGTTGGCTTAATGAATCTCGGCTTCAACTCTGGCATTCCGCTTAAGGAAGGCGAGCGTTATCTCTTCTCCATGTATGCCAAACGTGAGACAGATGAAGCGGATCTGCTGCAAATTATCGTCGAAACGCCAGACGGAGCAGTGTTGGCAGAGGCAGAAGTTGCGGTAGCCGGCAAGGAATGGGTAAAATACGAGGCTGAACTAATCGCCAAAACTAGCAGTCATAGTGGACGCCTATTGATTTTAACAAAAAGAACAGGCAGCTTGGCGCTAGACATGGTATCACTGTTTCCGCAGGCAACGTTCCGCAACCGACCGAACGGCATGAGAGCAGATATTGCACAATTGCTGCAGGAGCTCAAGCCTAAGTTTATGCGCTTCCCAGGCGGCTGCCTTGTACATGATGGTTCATTAAATGCGGATGACCGCAATTCAATGTATCGCTGGAAAAATACGATTGGTCCGCTGCATGAGCGCCCGGCGCGCCGCAGCAACTGGGGCTACAACCAGACGCTTGGACTAGGCTACTATGAATACTTCCAGTTCTGTGAGGATATTGGCGCCAAACCAATTCCAGTGCTTCCGGCAGGCTATGATCCGCATCATAAGCGGATTGTGCCTTTGGATGAGCTTGGTCCGTGGATCGACGATGCGCTTGATCTGATCGAGTTTGCCAATGGCGGCGTTGATACGGTATGGGGAGCGAAGCGTGCTGAGCTGGGACATCCGCAACCGTTTGGCTTGGAATATATTGCGATCGGCAACGAAGAGGTAGGCGAGCCGTTTTTTGAAAGATATGCATACTTTCATAAAGCTATTAAAGAGCGTTACCCCGAAATAAAAATTATTAACTCTAGCGGCCCGTTTCCCGCTGGAGGCGAGTATGAGCGGGGCTGGGCATCCGCTAGAGAGAACGGTTCCGATTACGTCGATGAACATTATTATGTATCCCCGGAATGGATGCTGGCGAACATTGATCGTTATCAATCCTTTAGTGCTGATGATCCGAAGGTATTTTTGGGTGAGTATGCGTCTTGGGGCAACACCTATTACAACGCTTTGGCAGAGGCAGCCTATATGACTGGTCTGCAAAACAATGCGCATGCAGTTGGACTTGCTTGCTATGCACCGCTGCTATGCAATGTGGACTACGTAAACTGGAAGCCAGATCTCATTTGGTATAACAATCATCAGGTTTATAGTACTGCCAACTATTATGTTCAACAGCTGTTTATGCATCATCAAGGCGATTATTTACTGGACGTTCAAGCGGAGGGTCTTGGTGAGCCACAGTTTGCTAAGGTAAAGGCGATCAATGGCAAGCTGGCGCTTGGCGCCAATCCGGATACCGCTCGCTTCTGGGATATTCAGCTCATTAACAATGAAACAGGAGAAAAGCAGCTGCTTCAATATGACACAGCGAACGTATCTGAAACGAACAGCAAATGGCGCGAGCTAGCTGCGACGGATTGGGAGCATTACACGGTAACGTTTAAAGCGCGCAGATTGCAGGGAGATAAAGGCTTCGAGCTAAGCTTTGGCGAGCAGGATAGCGGAAATCGCTACTTATGGGAAATCGGGGGCTGGCAAAATCAAGACGCTGCGCTCGTTTCCTTAGTCAACGGTCGCGGCTCCTGCTTGACGCAAAGTCTGTTCACAGTCGAGAGTGAAGTGGATTATGAGTGCGCGTTAGAGGTATCAGGGCGAAGCCTGAAAGCATACATTAACGGCGAGCTTATTAATGAGGCGGAGGACAAACCGCTTGTAATCGCGCCATTATACTATACGGCGAGCTACGAAAAAGAAAGCGGAGATACAATTGTGAAGGCAGTCAACGTGCAGGAGAAAGCGCTCGACCTGACAATTGAATTGACCAAGCTTGGGTCAACGGCTTCTGCGAGAAAAGTTGAAATCTATGAGCTGGCTGGCTACGGACTGGAGGAGCAAAACGATTTCGAAGCACCAACACGCATCGCTCCCCAGCAATATGGCTACGAGCTTGAGTCTGACGCAAGCGGCTTTAAGTATGGTGTTAAGCCGCAATCCATTACAATATTCCGCTTTAAGCTGTAGTTTAAAAATTGGACTTTGATGACGACGTGTAGCTTCGTAGCGTATTCGACGGCGAATCTTGAACGCTAGCGAAAACTGCGGTGCTCACGTAGCAAGTGCCTACGCTGCGCTCCTCGTTTTCTACTAGCGTCCAAGCTTCTTGGTCCTGAGAGCCCAATTTTTAAACACTCATTGGAAGAGGTAGTTTAAAAATTGGACTTTGATGACGACGTGTAGCTTCGTAGCGTACCCAACAGAAAAACGCTACAGCGGAGGAGCAAAGCATCCGAAAAACGAAGAGGGTCGCCTTTAACATCGTAATGCAACCATAAAAATTCAAAAAAGAAAGCATTACGATTTAAAAAGCGACTGTAGGATGCTTAGCTCCGTAGCGATGATTTAAAAAGCGACTGGAGGATGCTTTACTCCGGAGCGCTGACAAAGGAGGGAAGTCAATGCAAGCTTACTTATTCGTACATTTTAAAGAGAAAAGCACTGTGGATGGAGAACAGGTCTATTTTGCTCTCAGTCAGGACGGTTTGAAATGGGAGCAGGTGAATGGCGGGAATCCTGTACTATGGAGCAGAAAAGGAGATTGCGGTGTCCGCGATCATACAATTGTAAGAACGAAGCAGGGGAAATTTTATATTATTTCTACTGATCTTTCACTAGCAGGCTGCTTTGAATCAAAGTATAAAGGCGATTGGGGCAATATTTCGCGATATGGCAGCAAGCAGCTTGTGCTGTGGGGATCTGATGATTTGGTTCATTGGTCAGAGCAGCGTATGCTGGAGCTGGGCGATGATCAGTTTGGCTGCTTGTGGGCTCCGGATGTTTTTTATGACAGCGAGCAGGATGATTATGTGCTGCATTGGAGCTCGTCCCATGCTTCAAATCAATTTGGGAATAAAGCAATTTACTATACGCGCACGAAGGATTTCACTGCATTTGACAAGCCTAAGCTTCTATATCGCAAGGAAGATAGCGGAGTCATTGACTCGGCTATCTATAAAGCTGATGGCAGATTCTATTGCTTCTTAAAAAGCGAGGCAAACCCGACTGGAGTCATATTGCTCAAGTCGGATACACTAACTGGCAGCTATACGCAAATTGAAGCATTCAATACGGAGATGGCTAAGCTTGGATCAAGCGCTTATGAAGCGCCGACGGCTTATCAGCTCCCTGATGGCAGATGGTGCTTAATGATTGACTTTTTCGGTGTGCGTGGCGAAGGACAAGGCTATGTACCGTTCATTGCGGAGGATATAAATAGCGGCAAATTTATCCGCTCCGATGAAAGCTTCAGTTTTCCATATCGTTTCAAGCATGGAACCGTGCTGTCGATTACGATGGATGAATATAGTAGAATTCATGCAGCTTTTCCTAATCATGAATGACAACAAGCAAGAAGAGGGATTGTTCAGATTTTCAGTTTTACTGATATTTCTGGACAATCCTCTTTCCTTTTTAAATGATGCTGTTGGTCAAGCTTCTAGAATGAATTTTTGGTAAATATGAAAATTCAGGCATTTTATGATTTATAATCCATATATTTATTTCACACACATGAAAGGAGGGATTCATGAGATGTCAAAAATAACGAATTCAACTGGTCTCGAGTCGTCGGTCTTTCCTTATTATGCTGGTAGCTCGACCGCGACTAGTACATCGGTTCAAGACCCCATAATTAACGGGTGGAGTCAACAAGGAAACCCGGGAGATCCGGTTTATTTTGACGCCACAACAGGACCTTGGTTGGCGAACTACGGCATCTATCTTGTTAACTATGACATCACTGTGACCCCAGCATCGGTAGGCAGCTTTGTTTCGGTCGTGCTTTTACAGGATGGGGGTAATATAGTTGAAGGTTCAGCGGTTGGAGCGTTTACATCGAGTGAAGTTATTAAGTTATCTGCAACAGCAATGGTAAGTGTGACTAAGGACAGGTTTGTTATGCCAAGTAGTTTGTCACTGAGAATGCTGTTGACGGGAACCGAGGCAACTGCTCCTGCTGGGACAACAGTACAAGTGGCGAACATGACGATTACCTTAATTGTAGATGAAGGGAGGTCTGGAACCAATGGCAGATCCTAGCTACGCATTTTGCACAAGTACAGATAACTCAACCGTTGGCAATGGAATAACCCCAGTCTCGATTGGCGACTGGAAGGCTCAGTTAATCGGCGGAAGCTCGATTGCAATGACCAGCAACGGACCAGTGCTGCAACCTGGTACTTATTTGGTTCGTTACAATGCTACACTGCGAGGCAGAGGGAGAGATACGGTTGCGATGGGACTTGTGTTGAGCGGCACTCCTGTTCCAGGTTCTGTCCAGGCGGGTTATCCTAGTAGCACCTTCGATTCTGAGCAGTTAGCCGGATCGGCTCTTGTGTTAGTGACGAATCCAGGCAGCCTGCTATCCCTGGCTATTTGGACCAGCGGCTGCAAAATAGCTCTCAATAACAGCGATACCGTTAGCGCGCAAATGACCGTCTATCCACTTAATTAGATGGAAGCATGAAGCTTAGAAAGGAGGCGACTTGACAAGATGATAAATGAAAATGGCGCAACCGGTCCAACAGAAGCAACAGGAGCAACAGGCGCAACCGGTCCAACAGGAGCAACAGGCACAACTAGTTCAACAGGAGCAACAGGCACAACTAGTTCAACAGGAGCAACAGGCACAACTAGTTCAACAGGAGCAACAGGCGCAACCGGTCCAACAGGAGCAACAGGCGCAACCGGTCCAACAGGAGCAACAGGCACAACTAGTTCAACAGGAGCAACAGGCACAACTAGTCCAACAGGAGCAACAGGTTCTGTATATACAGACTATGTTTATGCCAGCACGACAACTGCGACAACCGCTGTGGACGATAACACACCGATTAGCGGTTGGACCGTCCAACAAAGCAGCGGTAGCTTGATCGGGGCAACGGGCTCGGTGTTCCAACTGGAGCCGAATCATGATTATATGATTTCTTATACGGCCAATTTGAAAACATCGGCGAGCGATGGGATCATTGAGCTTGGGCTGGCTTTGGACGGAAGTGTTGTTCAGTCTACCACGCTGGCGGCAAAAATTTCAGGTACAGGAATATCGGTTTACCCGTTATCTGGTACGGCATTCTTGAAAATAACGGACACATTTCAAGCACTATCTTTGAATCTGCTTAAAAAGGAGAATGAAGCTGTAAGCATTTATAGTCCGGGAGTATCCGCACAGATCATTATTCTGGCGATGAACTAATTATCGTAAAATAATGCGAAATAAATGAGCTGAAAGGAGAGATCCAGTACGGCTCATTTTTTTGTGTCATTACGATTGTACAATCCCTCAATACAAGTAAAAGAATGACAACAAAGCAAAGATTTGAACCTTGAAGATTTCCAGTATTTTTATAATAATTATTCATTATTACGCTTCAAATTTTGCTTAAATTTTTTGTAAACGTTATCAATAGTAAGGAGAAGATGCTATTGTTCAGATTATTAGTTGTTGATGACGAGGAAATTATTACAGAAGCATTATATGAAGTGTTGAACCAGTCGATGGGCGACGAATTGGAGATCTACAAAGCGTTTTCTGCCAAAGAAGCACTGAATTGGCTGTCGCGCACAAGAATCGATATTGTACTGACTGATATACGTATGCCGGGCATGAGCGGCATTGAGCTTATGCAGGAAATTCATGCATACTGGCCAAGATGCAGAATTGTATTTTTGACAGGCTATAGCGAATTCGACTACGCCTATCAAGCGATTCAAAAGCCAAACGTTAAATACTTATTAAAAACTGAAGGCTATGCTAAAGTTATTCAAACTATCCAAGAGGTGATCAATGAAATTAACTATGATCATCATATTAACAGCCTGCTCAAGCAATCCGAGCAGCACAAGGATGCGCTGATGCTGGTTGCGCAGGGAGATTACTTCAGGCACTGCGTATTGAGCGATATTGGAATTAGCGAGATTACGACTGGCAGTTCTATGGCACAGGATTTCGAGCGCTTGAATATAAAGCTTGAAGCGTCTGCTCCGGTCGTTCTCGTGCTTGCCCATCTGTCTTATGCGATTGGAACCACCTTTAGCGATATAAGTGAGAGAATTGCATCAGTTAAACAAATATGGAGCTCATTTCTATCCGGGCCTATTAATAGTGTTGCGATAGTGGACAAGCAGGGAGACTTACTGTGGTTTCTGCAATCCTCAGGCGATGCAGACGAGAAAATAAGCAGTCATATGCTTCGTTACGTGGAAGGGATGCTTGAGCTTATTCAGCAAACCTGTTACAAATCGTTAGAGATTGCAGTGTCTTTTACGATGAGTGGAGAGCAATGCAGCTGGTCACAGGTTGTTCGCCAATATGAGCGGCTGCGCCAATTGCAAAAAATGAACATGAATGACGGTATTCCAATTATTCAAATTGACTATCCCGAGCAAGCCAGTGCTTCCTATCAGGAAGTTTATCGCATTGCGCCAAAAGCTGAAATTATGAGCGCACATCTTGATGCAGGTCGTGCGGAGCATTTTTTTAGCTGCTTTAGCGAGCTTGAGGACTATATACTGAACAAAAATGAGCATGTCCACCGCTCTGTCGAAGCTTATTATGCAATTGCGTTGATGCTGCTCTCCTATATGAACCGCAACCAGCTGCATGAACAAATACGGGAATATAACAAATTAATGCGACTCGACGAGCATAGCTCGATGAAGGAAGCGTTCCATTATTTACGTGCCCTGTCTGAGCAAATTTTTGCAAGCTCGCTGCTAAATGAGCGGGACAGAGCTTCGATCATTATAGAAAAGATATGCAAATACATCCAGGAGCATCTAAGCGAGGATTTATCGCTCGTTCGCCTGGCTGAGCTGCATTACTTTAACCCATCCTATCTTTCACGCTTTTTCAAGCAAGAACGGGGAGTGAAGCTGTCTGAGTATATTGACGACTGTAGAATGAAGAAGGCAAAGGAGCTGTTATGCAGTGCGGAGCTTAAGGTGCGTGACGTTGCCTTGCAGGTTGGCTATGAGGCGGCGCATTCCTTTACGCGCTTCTTTAAAAAGTCTACTGGCATGACGCCGCAGGAATATCGCGACTCCTTGATTGAGAATGAAGCCATTCGCTGAAAGGCTTGCGCCGTTAAACGAATGGCTTCATAGACAGCTTGCGAAGGTTATTGCTTCATAAAGCTTTGAATGTCTACCTTAGCGCCAAGCTTGGCACTTTCCAAAGCAGCAAGAACCATCGCCATGCTGTAAATATTATCGCTGCTGCTTGTTTCTGGCGGTGTGCCCGTCTCAAGCGCAGCAAACATATTTGCCAGACAGCCTTGATGAAAAGTAAGCGGCATCTCAACAGGCTCGCTATCGATTCGCTGGTGCTCGGACAAAAATTTTCGCTCTTGCGATTCATTGATTACACATTCCGCATACGGCTCTTTATGTCCATCCCATATGATGGTGCCTTGATCGCCAATGACGCGCCAAGCGGCTTCCCATGATGTAGGAGCACCTTCAGCGCACCAGGAGCCTCGATAGTCAAACACCGAGCCGTCGGACATTTCAAAAATACAAAGTGCCATTGCATTGCCTTTGTACCATGAGCCCTTCGGGTTGAACTCATGACAGTAAACCGATACTGGATTGGCGCCCATAATATATCTTGCCTGGTCGAACGTATGAATCGCCATATCGAGCAGCAGCGGGCTTTCCATCGCATCACGGAAGCCGCCAAAATGAGGCGCGATAAAGAAATCTGCACTTGCAAAGCCAACAGTGCCGATCGTATTGCTCGCAATCATTTGTCTAAGCGCGCGAATTCTCGGGTCAAAACGACGGTTTTGCATAATGGCATGCGTTCTGCCCAAGCTGCGGGACAATTGGACGAGCTCAAGACATTGTGTTAGCGACTCTGCTAGCGGCTTTTCGCTAAACACGTCGCAGCCGAGTCTCATCGCAGTTGAAGCAATCGTATAATGGCTTGCCGGAACGGTTACATCAAATACGAGGTTGGCCCCCGTTGCTTGAATGGCCGTTTCAATATCTGTAAAGATCGGGCAGCTTAGTTGCTTTTTCTCTGCAAATTTTGCAGCAGCCTCTTCATAAATATCAACCAGGCCTACAATGACGGTATCCTCTCTTGTTAGCGCGTAGTCGGCCCATACATGAGCCATATGCCCACAGCCTGCGATGATCACTTTATAGGTTGACATAACTAAGCCCCCTCAACTGGATTTGGCACAAATTGGCCGCCTCGGCAGCGCTTTAGATAGTGGAGCGCATGTACTTGTCCGGTCATTTCAAGCTCATCCTTATATACTGGATCATGCCAGCCTTCAATATCGATTGAGCCTTTAAATCCGTGCTGACGCAAAATGGTAATAATATCGCTCCAATTGCTGTCGCCAAAGCCAGGCGTGCGATGCCATACAAATGGCTTTGGCCCGTGAACGCCGTACTCTTTTACAATGTCCCAAGCGATTGTCGCGTCCTTGCCGTGAACGTGAAACACTTTGTCTACCCATTTTCGCAGCTGAGGAATTGGCTCGATCAGACTCACCATTTGATGGCAGGGCTCCCATTCCAGCCCGATATTATCTATCGGCACAGCATTGAACATCAGCTCCCAGGCAGTAGGGTTATGCGCGATATTCCAATCTCCGCGCTCCCATGTTCCGCCCATATCGCAGTTTTCAAAGGCCAGGCGCACGCCTTTGTCTGCTGCTCGTCTGGCGAGCTCGCCAAATACTTGCTGAAATTTTGCGATTGATTCGTCAATAGGACGATCGGTAATTCGCCCTGTAAAGCCTGAGACGATATCAGTGCCGAATAAATGCGCATGATCAATCAGTCTTTCCCAGCTGGCTAAAGTATCGGAGTTGTTCCCTTCACCAGTAAGCGGGTTGCCAAACACACTAATCGCGGAAATAACGAAGCCGTGCTCATCAGCCAAACTGCGCAAGCGTGCTGCCAGCTCCTTTAAATCTGTCTGACCTGTTGTTTGCCAAAAGGTAAGGTTGAACGATTCAAAGCCATGACCAACAATTTGCGGAATGATGCTGTCGGCGGTATTACCATTTACAAGTGTTCCAATTTTAATAGCTTGCTCCATGTTTATTATCACTCCAATATTGTCATATAGTAATGCTAGCAACATTATTATAGGATAGATATATCAAGGATACGCTATCTGAAATTGGCGGAACTTTCTCTAATCTTGTGGAGGTGAAGTGGCAATGAGTAATCCAAAGGAGCTTTGGGAGGATACGCATATGGCGCAGCGGGCCTATCCGATCCAGCTGTTTCCCAATCGGCCGACCAACAAAAAAACCGGAGACTGTATTCTTTACTTGCACTGGCATGCCCATATGGAGGTCATCATCGTGCGCAAGGGACAAGCGCTCTTTTATATAGATAGTCAACCAATTGAAGCCAAGCAGGGAGATGTTGTTTTTGTGCCAGGCGGCAGCCTGCATGTTGGCTATTCGCAAAATGATGATGAAATCGCGCTCGATTGCATCGTATTTAACGCGGGCTTATTTCAGGAGTGGCTGAATGATTCACTTCATGTCCAGCTCGTATCTCGTTATTTGGAGGGGGAGGAGCATTTTCCACTGCTAGTTTCTTCACTTGATCGCTATAAGGACGAGCTGTCGCATCAACTGGATGCGATTATTAAGGAGCTTGAGCAAAAGGAACCTGGCTACCAGCTCGTCGTCAAGGCAAAGCTGTATGCCTGGCTTGTCCAATTAGCTCGGCTAAACGGCAAGCAAGCTTCATTAAGCACGCAGGAGCCTTACTTTGCCAATCGCGACCGCTTCAAACAGCTTATTGAATGGGTGAAGCTGCACTATGCCGAGAAGCCGACCGTCAAGCAGGCCGCGAGAATGGTTGGGCTTGATCCGTTTTATTTTTGCAAGCAGTTCAAGAAGCTGACAGGCAGAACCTTTATTGAATTTGTCAATATATGCCGTGTAACCGAGGCGGAGCGCATGCTGAAGTATAGCGAGGCGACCGTTGGTGAAATCGCCATTCAAATCGGCTGTGAAAATGCTGCTTATTTTACGAAGCTGTACAAGCAGTATATGGGCATGACTCCGTCAGATGCCAGAAAACATGTACATGAGAGCTTATAAATGTGTTGGAACATCCTCTATACATTACATGAAGGCGGGGGAATCTCTTGGCTGAATCTACAATCGCAAACGTTCGTTGTTTAGCTGTCACGGTATTGATCGCTGTCCTGTTATCTGCATGTCTATCGAGTTCTGTGAACGATGAGCCTGGCAATAACAGGTCAGAGCAAGCTGAAACAGCCCCCTTGTATGATGAAATTGGCTTGAGCAAGTATGATCCTCCAATCGATATTTCCTTTGTCCGCGAGGTAGGCGCTGAGTTTGAAAATCTGTTGAGCTCGTTACCGGGTGAATCGCTGCAGGATAATCGCTGGTCTCGGCTATATAAACAAATTCTCGGCATTAATATTAACTATGAATGGACGGCTGACGGTGATTTTTATCGACAGAAGCTTAATTTCGCTATTGCTTCCGGACAAATTCCAGATGTGATTAAAGTCTCTTCGGAGCAATTGAGGCTGCTCAGCAATGCTGGCTTGATTCAGGATCTTACGGATGTGTACGAGCAATATGCAACGCCATTTACGAAATCCATCTTAAATCAGGAGGGCAGAGGGCCGTTTGATGCCGCTACAATTGACGGCAGGCTGATGGCTATACCAGAGACAAGTTCATCGATTGAAAATGCGATGTTCATCTGGCTGCGGACGGACTGGCTGCAGCAGCTGGATTTGCAGCCGCCAGAAACGATCAGCGATGTTTTGCAGATAGCGCGAGCATTTACTGAGCTTGATCCCGATCAAAATGGCGAAGACGATACATTGGGGTTAGCGGTTACGAACTATTTATGGGACCCGATCATGGGAATAAAAGGCTTTATGGCCGGCTTTAACGCATTTCCTGAAATATGGCTCGCGGATGACAATGGCAAGCTGAAGTTTGGCGGCATCCAGCCAGAAGTAAAAGAGGCGTTGATAGCACTGCAGACTATGTACCAAAGCGGGCAGCTTGATCCGGAATTCCCATTTAAAAACGGCAACAAGGTTAAGCAGCAAATTGCAGATGGGAAAATCGGCCTCATTTACGGTGAGCAGTGGGCCTCCTTTTTCGTTCAAAGCAGCCGCAGCACTGACTCGGATGCGGAGTGGAAGGCTTATCCAATCGTATCTGTCAGTGGTGAGCCTGCCAAAGTTCCATTAAAATTCAACACTGGCCAGTTTTTTGCGGTACGCAAAGGCTTCGAGCATCCTGAAGCGCTTGTGAAAATGTTCAATTTGCATTTGGAGAAAAATTGGGGAGGAACGGCAGACTTTGAAACCTATTACAGCTCGCCTTATCCTGTATGGCAGCTATCGCCAGTAACGCCGTACCCGGCAAGAAAAAATTTGGAGGCCTACCTGCAACTGGAGCAAGCACGCCAGACGGAGGACTGGAGCCAGCTTAATGCGGAAGCAAGATCCATTCAAAAGCTGATTAACGCCTACCTTGCAGGAGGAAGCAATAGCTCAGCCGGCTGGGGCTGGGAAAAAACATATGGCGTGGATGGCGCATATGCGATCCTGCACCAATATGAAAGGAACGGACAGCTGCTCTATGAGCAGTATACAGGTGCTCCGACTGAGACGATGATAGAAGCGCAAAGCATCCTGCATGATTTGCAGCATGAAGCTTACATCGATATTATACTTGGCGATCCTATTGAAAAATTCGATGCCTTCGTAGAAAGCTGGAGAAAGCTTGGCGGCGATGACATTACTAGAGAAGTGAACGAGTGGTATGCCGAGAATCGATAAGTCATTAGAGTAGAGCATGCGGAGGAAGCAACTTGATAAAATTTCCAGTTACCTCATTTCGAAATTCAATTTTCATTAGGCTGTTAATTACGTATGTGCTCGTTATATTTCCGATCGTGCTGCTAGGCTTCTATTTGTACTATTGGAGCTACAATAATGCGAGCGACGATATTTCGAGGACGACGGTTACTCAGCTTAATTATTACTTGGAGGATTTGAACCGTGAAATTGAATGGATGGAGCTGCAGCAGTTCGATATGCTTCAGGACAATGAGCTGAAGAAGCTCGTCACAACATGGGAGATGATGAGCAGTGTGGAGCAAAGAAAAAGCATGGCGTATTTGCTGCATCGCCTCACTTCATTTAAAAATAGCAGTTCATACATTAAAGATATTAATATACATGTGCCAGCATTAGGCAAAACGATCTCGGCAGTAAATTCGGTTGTCGAGCTGGATAAAGAAAGCTACAAGGAAATGCAATCCAAGGTGGCGCATAACCATGAGCGCTTAAGCTTTTTATGGTCTTCTTTGCATTTGCTGGCAGCCAAGTATGGTGGGAAAAAGGATCAGCCTCCGCTTTATATGGTGCAGATTGAGCTGGATTCCAGCAAATTAATCGACTCGCTCAAGCAAATCAGTTTATATGAAAATAGTGGCGCATTCCTGTATTCAGATACAACAGATTTTCGGCTAATGGGAAGCAATAGCTCTCGCCCGATTTTGCAGGCTTTTCTTATGCAAACAAAGGAAGCGAGAGACACAACGACTCTGCTAAGCCATGCCGGGACAAGCTATCATATCAATAAAGCGAGCTCTGACAGCTTAAAGCTGACTGTCGTTACTTATTTGCCGGAGGAAACCGTCAAGCGTCCGTTAAATTTCTTTTATCGCTGGGCATGGCTGTTTGCTTTGGCTTCCTTCATCGCGATTGTCGCGGTTTCATTTTTTACCTATCGCTTTATTCATAAGCCATTGCTGCTATTTGTGCAAAGCTTCAGGCGAATGGAGGAAGGCGAGCTTGATCGGCTGATCGAGCATGAGAAAAAGGATGAGTTCGGATATTTGTACACGCGCTATAATCAAATGCTTATTAAGCTGAAAACATTGATTGATCAGGACTACAAGCAAAAAATGATGATGCAGCGCTCCGAGCTGAAGCAGCTGCAGTCGCAAATAAATCCGCATTTTTTATACAACAGCTTTTTCATTCTAAATTCGCTCGCCAAAATGGATGATGTGGAGCGAATCGAGCAATTTACGATCATGCTGGGCGAATATTTCCGCTTTATTACGCGCAATAGTAATGATCTGGTGCCGCTTTCCGAGGAAACAAAGCATTCGCGCGTATATACAGAAATTCAAGGGCTGCGCTTCTCAAGGAGAATACAGGTGCAATTTGACGATTTGCCAGAAGAGATCGCAGCGGTGAAGGTGCCGCGCCTCATTATTCAACCTATTATTGAAAATGCTTATGAGCACAGTCTGGAGCATAAAAACGAGGACGGTTTGCTGCGGATACAGTTCCGGCAGCAGGACGATAACGTATTTATCGTAATTGAAGACAATGGCGACAAGCTGACGGATGAACAGCTTGGCAAGCTGCAGCTCAGCCTTGAGAATATTGACGAATTCAGTGAAATGACAGGCATAATCAATATTCATCGCAGGCTTGTGCTTACCTTTGGCGAACAAAGCGGCCTCAAGCTGGAGAGAAGCGAAATGAATGGCTTGAAGGTGACGATCTGCATCCAATTGCATAACTAAAATCAATCTTTAACATATTGGCGTACCAGCTAAAGGCTGTGTACGTCGTCTTTTTGTCTGCCGTCGAAGCAGATTGGGCAATCATGCTGCCATATGTCAGCATAATATGCTACAAATCTGCGATGAGAAGGTGAGCACGATTGACAAGTTTTCATGAAGCGTATTTAGTCAAGCAGCGTATTGCTGATAAGATTCTTAAAATACAAGGCGTGCACGGGATAGGCGTTGGTCTGAAGGATTCGGCAAAGCCTCATCGTGGTGCAGCCTTGATCCTTTACACGACTTCAGCAACAGCAAGCAGCTTTATGAAGCGGGCTGGCAAAAATGCACCTCTAAGCTATATCAATTCTGCGGCCAGAACAATATCCGGAGTTCCGGTTCGAATTGTATCAGTGGAACGATTCAGCAGGCATAGTAAGAGCAACGATCAATTTATGAAACGAAAGCGTCCGGTAATTGCCGGCTACAGCATCGGTACCCCAGCGGGATCAGGCACTGCCGGGCTTATCGTCAGTATGGGGCGATGTGAACGAAGCCGTTATATTTTAAGCAATAACCACGTGTTAGTTAACAACAATTCGTCCCGTGCTTCACCAACAATTCAGCCTGGGGGTGCAGATGGCGGGAATGTCGACAAAAATCTGATTGGCTATGCAGAACGCTTTGTTAAGCTTAAAAAGCATAAGGTCAATTATATAGATGCGGCGATATCAAAACCGCTTCGCAGTAAGCTGGTAAAGCCCCAATATGCAGTATTCGGTAAAGTGCATGGCTATATTGCCGCTTATAAAGTCGGAGATAGATTTAAGAAGGTGGGTCGCACTACTGGCGTTGTAACAGGAACTGTTGAGTCCATCCATACCGATATTCAAGTCTATTACAACGATTACGGCAAGCTGGGAGTCATCACCTTTAAAGATCAAAGTATAATACGCAGTGATACAGCAGTATCATTGGCTGGAGATTCTGGTTCAGTCTGGCTGACGTCACACGGAAATAAAGCAGCAGCAGTAAATTTCGCCGGATCGGATGATGGAAAGCTCTCAATCTCTTACCCTATTCATTGGTTCATGCAAGTTTTTGGCGCCAGAGTTGCAGGATCACGCAAGCAGTCATTGAAACGTCCGGAACGAAATGAAAATAAGCAATATGTATACACTCAGCCGCTACCCTCTAACATTATAAAGCAGCTCCCCGTAAGAAAATGCAGGCCGCTCAAAAAGCAAATAGATAGACAGGCGTATAGATAGCACGTTAATAGTAAGGAGCAGGATCTGAACATTTTGGGCAGGTCCTGTTGAGGATGAGCGCAGCAATTCGGCATTAACCAATGTACTGCTATAAGTTGAGGGGTGGTTTGCTTAAGTTTAACAGGTTGTGGGCTTAAGCTTTCACCTGTACTCTATAGAGGAAGTTTAAAAAGCTCGACTTTGATGACGATGTAATTGCGTTGTAGCATAGTCGACGGCGAATATGTCACGCTACCGAAGGCTGCGGTGCTCACGTAGCTATTGGCCTACGCTGCGCTCCTCGTTTTCTACTAGCGTCCAAGCTTCTTGGTCCTGAAAGCCAAGCTTTTTAAACCTCATTGAAGAGGAAGGTTCATTTAAAAGAATAGGGGGGCTGCTTATTTGTGCGGATGAACAGGAGGTTGCTCGTCGCTGCGAGTCTATTGGCGATTATTGGGATAGCCGCTTTATTGATAAGGATCATCGAATTCAGTGCAGAGGAAGAAGGCAAGCTTGTCACCCCGACAAGCCTAGCAACTACAGAGGAGTTGGATGAAGTGAAGCAAGAGGAAAATAAAACAGAGTCTATTAAACCGTTAGCAGCAGCAGTGGGCAAGGAAATTGGCAATCATAATCCGCTTGTGTCCTATAGATTTGGTGCAGATCCGTATGCGCTCGTTTATGAGGATCGCGTTTATTTGTATATGACGAATGATATGCTGGAATATGATGATAAAGGTGAGGTCAAGGACAATACATATAGTTCGATCAACAAGCTGGGCGTTATTTCCTCAGAAGACCTTGTCAATTGGACCGACCATGGGGAAATTCATGTAGCAGGCAAGGATGGAGCTGCCAAATGGGCCACGCAATCATGGGCGCCCGCAATCGTACAGAAGGCCATAGACGGCAAGGATAAATTTTTCTTGTATTTTGCCAACAACGCCAGCAGCATTGGTGTGTTGACAAGCGATAGTCCGACCGGACCCTGGATTGATCCGATTGGCAAGCCATTAATTACAAGAGAAACACCAGGTGCGGCTGACATTACATGGCTGTTTGATCCGGCAGTATTTGTTGATGATGATGGGCAAGGCTATATTTACTTTGGCGGCGGCGTACCGCAGGGCAAGGATGCCATGCCTAATACAGCAAGAGTGATGAAGCTGGGCGACGATATGATTAGTGTCGTTGGTGAAGCAGAGGTCATTCCTGCTCCTTACATGTTTGAAAACTCGGGTATTAATAAGGTTGGCGATCAATACTACTATACCTACTGCTCAAACTTCTACAGCGGCACGCGCAAGGAAGGAAGTCCGCCAGCCGGTGAAATTGCCTATATGGTCAGTGAGTCGCCAATGGGGCCATGGACGTACGCAGGCACTATTTTGAAAAATCCGGGTCATTTCTTCCAGGTTGGCGGTAATAATCACCATGTTATATTTGAGTTTCATAGCAATTGGTATATTGCCTATCATGCCCAGACATTGTCCAAGGCTATGGGGATGGCGAAAGGCTATCGCTCGACGCATTTGAACCGTGTCAGCTTTAATGAGGATGGCTCGATTCAAGAAATAGCAGCCGACTATAAAGGAGTAGAGCAGCTAAAGCCGTTCAATCCGTATGTGCGTGTCGAGGCTGAAACAATCGGCTGGAATGCAGGCATTAAAATTGAAGCAAGCTCGGCTAATTCTAGTCATCGAGTTGTAGCAGACATTGATGATGGAGACTGGATTGGCTTGTCCAATGTTGATTTTGGCAGCAGCGGAGCAGCTTCCTTTACCGCTTCTGTTGCAGGCGGCAGCACTCCTGCAGCAATAGAGCTGCGTCTAGGCAGTCCTGAAGGCGAACTGATCGGCAGGCTGGATGTCCCGGCATCTGCTGAGGATCAATATGTCGAGCTTAAGACTGAGACTACGAGCGTTCAAGGTGTGCACCATCTGTTTCTGGTGTTTAGAGGCAGCGGCAGCACCAACCTGTTTAAGCTTGATTATTGGAAATTTGAATAAGCAGCTATATAGCTCAAGCCATCTCTGCCAGCGAAATGCTGACTGCAGAGATGGCTTTTCTTTTTGGCGTGCGCAGCAGCATAATCCGATTTTGATATAGCGTGCAACTCTTTACTTCATTGCGGATTCGATAATGCTCGCAGGCCGCGCCAAATCTAGGTTTCTATACTTTAACAGGTAGTTGATCTAAACAGCGTAAGGTTGTTGTAATCGCAATGTAAGCGCTACACTTTGGGTAAATTTGGACCAAATATTAAACGTTGAGGGGGATTAAAGATGCATGTTCGCAAATTAATGGTTCTATTATTGGGATTGGTTCTACTGCTTGCAGCCTGTAGCGGTGGCTCGGGCAACCCGAGCAACAGCACCCAAGAAAACGTGGAATCGGAGACGAATAGCGGCACCGCCAACGGTACATCGAAGGAACCTGATGAGACGGGGAACGATGGCGAGGAGGATGAAGTCTACAGTACGCCGGAAATGGATTTTGATTTGGGCGGTAAGACGATTAAGGTGGTTTCTTGGTACGATATGACGAATCAGGAAAGAAACCCGGACGAGATCGCGAAAAAGAAAAACCTGGATGCACTGATGGAGAAGCATAATTTCAAAGTCGAATATATTGCTATTGACTTCGGCGAATACCAGGAGAAAGTTACCGCTTCCCTGTTAGCGGGCGAGCCGGTTGGCGATATCGTACGATTAGGCAAAAATTATACGATTCCGACGCTCGTCAAACAGGATTTGCTGTGGCCGGTCGACGAGTATACGAAAAACGAGCGGGCGTTTGATCAGCTGGCTACGAACAAATTTTTCACCTATGAAGGCAGAGGGTATGGATTCAGCGAGACGCGGGGAAACCTTGTCCAGGGAATCTTCTACAATCGTACGCTAATGAACCAGCTGGGGTTAAAGCCGTTGCAGGAATATGTCAATGAAGATAATTGGAATTGGGACACCTTTGTTCAAGTTGCCAAGGATTCGAACAAGGATACGAACAATGACGGTAAACTGGATACGTGGGGACTCGCGAATTCATCCCTGATCGAACATGCCTTGTATTCCAATAACACCGGGCTTACGAAAGAGAGCAAGCAGACACTTGAAGATCCCGCGACATTGGATGCCTTGAACTTTGTTTCCCGATTGGCTACGGAGAAGATCGCCAGACCGACTGAAGGGGGCGATTGGACGGAGCCGGGACAGTTTTTCCGCCAAGGCAACACGCTGATGTATGCAGGCGCACTATATGAGCTTGGTGGAATCAAGACGGACATGCCGGATTTCGATATCGGCTTCGTACCGTTCCCGAAAGGCCCGAACGCGACAACCTACCATTCCCTGGAGGGGGCGTATCAGGCGTTGGCAATTCCGAAATCAGTCGAGAATCCGGAGCAGCTCTTATATATTTGGGAGAAGATCAATGACATCGATTCCATCTATGAGTATCCGGACCAAGCTGACTATGAGACTGTGTTTACCACAGAGGATGACCTTAGCAACGCGCGGCTCGTTGCTTCAAACCTGATCGTGCTAGAACATGGAGCCTTTCCAAACCTTCCGTATTGGGACTTCGTCGGCGAGCTGAATGAGGGGGTTTCCGTTTCCACCCTTGTTGAGAAATATAAGTCAGCGTTCCAAGCAGCAATAGATGAAATCTACGGCCAGTAAGGAAGTTAAAATGTTCGACTTTGATGACGATGTAACTTCGATGTAGCGTATTCGACATTGAGTCTCGAACGCTAGCGAAAGGCTTATGTGCTTCCGAAGTATGTTTTCTGCGAAAACATTTGAGCTGCTCACGTAGCTATTGGCCTACGCTGCGCTCCTCGTTTTGTGTCGGTGCTTTGAATAAGCAGCTTATATAGCTCAAGCCATCTTTGCCAGCGAAATACTGACTGCGGAGATGGCTTTTCTTTTTGGCGCACGCAGCATAACCCGATTTTGATATAGCGTGCAACTCTTTACTTCATTGCAAATTCGACAATGCTCGCAAGCCGCGCCATATCTAGATTTCTATACTTTAACAGGTAGTTGATCTAAACAGCGTAAGGTTGTTGCAATCGCGATGTAAGCGCTACACTTTTCAAGTAATCAATACTTTCTTAGGGGGAAGCATTATGCGTATGAAGCAAGTTTTACTAACAATGTTAAGTTTAATTTTCGTTTTTGTTGTAGCTGCATGCAGCAACGGTACGGGCGGGACTCCAGCCAATAGTGGCAACTCAAGCCCAACGCAAGAGCCGGTAGCAGCTAATAACAACAATCCGGAGGAAGAAGAAGCAACGGATGAAGGGAATGGAAATCCGAATGCTACACCAGAAATGGATTTCGATCTTGGAGGAAGAACAATTAAAGTCGTTTCCTGGTGGGATATGACGATTCCGGAGGACAACCCAGACAACATCCAACGCAAGGCTAATTTGGAAGCATTAATGGAAAAGCATAATTTCAACATCGAATATGTTCCGATTGACTACGGTGAGTATCAAACGAAGGTTGTAGCCTCGCTGATGGCTGGCGAGCCAATTGGCGACATCGTCCGACTAGGTAAAACGTATACGGTGCCAACGCTTGTTAAGCAGGATTTGCTATGGCCGCTTGATGATTATGTGAACAATGACAATGCCTTTAATACGAAGGTAACCAAAGAGCTGTATACCTTTGAAGGAAAAGGCTACGGCTTTACAGATGACAAGGCCAACCATATTAGCGGAGTTTTCTATAATAAAACACTAATGAACCAGCTTGGCTTAAAGCCGCTGCAGGAATATGTAGATGAAGATAATTGGAATTGGGATACCTTTATCGAGGTTGCCAAGGAAGCAAATAAGGATACAAACAATGATGGCAAGCTCGATGTTTGGGGATTGGCGAATAGAGGATTGCTGGAGCAATCGCTTTACGCGAATGAGGCGGCACTAACGTTAGGGGATCAGCAAAACCTGGATGATCCGAAAACATTGGAAGCGTTAAACTTTGTATCTCGTCTCGCTACTGAGCAAGTGTCAAGACCTACAGAAGGTGGAGACTGGACAGAACCGAGTCAGTTTTTCCGTCAAGGCAACACGCTGATGTATGCAGGTGCGATGTACGAGGTAAGCGGCATTAAAACGGATATGGCGGATTACGATATTGGCTTCGTTCCATTCCCGAAAGGACCAAGCGCAACGGCTTATCATTCGGGTGAAGCCCTATACCAAGCACTAACTATTCCAAAATCAGTCGACAATCCAGAGCAGCTTATGTATATCTGGGAAAAAATCAACGATATTGAATCAATGTACGACTATCCATCACAAGCAACGCTTGAAAGCAATTTTACTGATGAAGCGGACATTAACAATGCAAGAATGGCACAGGACGGTCTGATCGTGCTAGATCATAACACCTTCCCATCGCTGCCATATTGGGACTTCGAAGCTGAGCTTACCTCAGGCACCTCCGTTTCAACGGTGGTGGAGAAGTATAAGGCATCCTTCCAAGCAGCAATAGATGAAATCTACGGCCAGTAGATGTAGTTTAAAAGCACGACTTTGATGACGATGCAGTTGCGTTGTAGCGTATTCGACGGCGAATATGTCACGCTACCGAAGGCTCCGGTGCTCACGTAGCAAGTGCCTACGCTGCGCTCCTCGCCTTCTAGTATCGTGCCATCTTCTTGGTCCTGAAAGCCGAGCTTTTAAACTTTCATTGGAAGGGGAAGTTCAAAATGTTCGACTTTGATGACGATGTAGTTGCGTTGTAGCGTATTCGACGGCGAATATGTCACGCTACCGAAGGCTCCGGTGCTCACGTAGCTTTTGCCTACGCTGCGCTCCTCGCCTTCTAGTATCGTGCCATCTTCTTGGTCCTGAAAGCCTCGCTTTTGAACTTTGATTGGAAGGGGAAGTCAAAATATTCGACTTTGATGACGATGCAGTTGCGTTGTAGCATAGTCGACGGCGAATCTTGAACGCTAGCGAAAGAGTATGCTTCCGAAGTATGTTTCCTGCGGAAACATTGTAGGTGCTCACGTAGCAATTGCCTACGCTGCGCTCCTCATTTTCTACTAGCGTCCGAGCTTCTTGGTACTGCACTCAAAAAATACTACAGCGGAGGAGCAAAGCAATCCGAAAAACGAAAGTGGGTCGCCTTTAACATCGTAATGCAACCATAAAAAATTCCAATAAGAAAGCATTACGATTTAAAAAGCGACTGGAGGATGTTTTGCTCCGGAGCGCTGACTATACAGCTTTTGCAAGGAGGGAAGAAATTTGAGAAACAAAAAGAAGAACTATGTGATTATCTTCCTAGTTCTTGCTCTTATTATTACATCTGTTATCGTGTATATTCCTTCCCGTTCATCCGATCAACAGCTGGCGATGGCTATGAGTGACTTTGTGGCTGTTACGGATGAAAGCAATGAGAACGACTATACGCAATATTTAAAGCGGCATGAAGCTGCTGAGAGGCCTCAGCAGGTCATTCGCATTGAAGGAGAACAATTTGCTGAGGTGAATGGCGAAGGCTTCGAGATTGTTGATCAATATGAGGGCTTGCCAGGCAAATCAGTTATTACTCCGGATACAGGCTCGATAAGCTGGAAGGTTCAGCTTGAGTCAGCAGGGCTGTACAATATTCGGATTCATTATTTCCCTGTTGAAGGGAAAAGCTCAGCTATCGAGCGAGAGTTTATGATAAACGGCGAGATCCCGTTTAGAGGCGCCGATATTTTGCTATTTAATCGGATTTGGGGCAATGCCAGCAATGAAATTAAGCAGGACGACCGAGGCAATGATTTGCGCCCTAGACAAATCGAGACTCCTTCCTGGCAGATGATGTCCTTTACCGATGGCGACGGCTATTACGAGGACCCTTACTTGTTTTATTTTGCTAAAGGCGAGCAGACGCTTACCTTAAATGCTTTAAGAGAGCCGATGGCTATTGACTACATTGAGCTGTATCAGGAGAAGCCTTTATTAAGCTATGAGCAGCTTAAGGCGCAATATGAAACGGATGGCATTCCAGAGGCGAAAAACCAGTCAATCATTATTCAGGCTGAGGATGCTACAGCCAAATCCTCGCCTACGCTTTATGCGTTAACTGATCGCTCCAGTCCTTCGGTAGAGCCTTACCATGTTTCAAAGCTTCGCATCAACACGATTGGCGGCTTGAATTGGAAGCTGCCGGGCCAGTGGATTGAGTGGGAATTTGAAGTGGAAGAGGACGGATTATATCAAATTGCCTTAAAGCGCAAGCAGGATCAATTGCGAGGCATCTACGCGACACGCAGCTTAATGATTGATGGCGAGTACCCGTTTGAGGAAATGAAGCGAATACGCTTCAATTACGATACCGATTGGAAAATGGATGTGCTTGGCGGTGAGGAGCCGTATTTATTTCATTTAACGAAAGGAAAGCATCGTATTCGCATGATGGTATCGCTTGGCGATATCGCACCATTGCTTCGTACGATTGAATCCAGCGTACTGCAATTAAATGAAATGTATCGCAAAATTTTAATGATTACGTCCAACACGCCTGATCCATATCGCGATTACCAATTGGAGAAACGGATTCCTGATCTGCTTGAAGTATTTGCAGAGCAAGCGGAAACGGTCCAAAGCGTGGCACAATATCTCGAGGATATAACAGGAGAGCGCAGCGACAAGGTGTCGGCACTCCATTCCCTTGTCGTGCAATTGAACGATATGGTTGAGTATCCAGAAACGATTGCCAAGCGGCTGAAAACGTTCAAAATTAACGTCGGCAGCCTGGGAACATGGATTTTGCAGGTAAAGGAGCAGCCGCTGACGCTCGATTATCTCGTTGTAGCTTCTCCTGATTCCAAGCTTCCGCAGGCAGAATCCGGCTTCTTTCAGGAATTAAAGCATGAGCTGGGTGCTTTAGTAGCCTCCTACACCGAGGATTACGACAGCATTGGCAATATTTCGGAGAAGCAGCGCTCGATTACAGTGTGGATTACGACAGGACGTGATCAGGCGCAGGTGCTGAAAAACTTGATCGATGAATCATTCACGCCTGAAACGAATATATCGGTGCAGTTAAGGCTGGTGCCGGGCAATATTCTTTTGCCTGCAACGCTGGCTAATGAAGGGCCTGATGTTGCGCTGCAGGTTGGCGAGGATGTGCCGATCAACTACGCGATGAGAAATGCAGCCGCAGATTTGACGCAGTTTGCTGATTATGAATCTGTCATGTCTCGCTTCCGTCAAAGCGGGATCGTTCCTTATGAGTATAACGGAGGGATTTACGGGCTGCCGGAGCAGCAAACCTTCCCGATGCTGTTTTACCGCAAAGATATTTTGCAAGAGCTGGGGCTAGAGGTGCCAAAAACATGGCAGGATGTCTACAACATGATCTCCGTGCTGCAGAAGCATAATATGGAGTTTTGGCTGCCACTGGAAACGCCGACAAACAATGTCAACCTCGTGCCAAATGCGACCTTTGCGATGCTGCTGTATCAAAACGGCGGCGAATTTTACCGCGATGATGACAAAAGAAGCGCGCTGGACTCAGAGGTTTCGATGGAAATGTTTAAGCGTTGGACGCAGTTCTACAGTAACTATAAATTCCCGCTTATTGCTGATTTCCCTAACCGCTTCCGTACCGGTGAAATGCCGATCGGCATTGCGGATTATACAACCTACAATATGCTGACCGTTATGGCTCCTGAAATTAGAGGATTATGGGATTTTACGATTGTGCCAGGAACGGAACAGCCGGACGGGACAATCAGCCATCAGGTTGCCAGCTCAACAACAGCTGTCATGATGCTGGAAAATGCCAAGGATAAGGACGCTGCGTGGGAATTTATGAAGTGGTGGACCTCCAAGGACGTTCAAATTCAGTATGGCCGCGAGATGGAAGGACTGATGGGAGAAGCTGCACGCTATCCAACCGCCAATATTGCAGCGCTTGAAGAGCTGCCTTGGCCGGTGAAGGACTATAACAATTTGGAAAGTCAATGGCAGTGGGTGGAAGGAATTCCGCAAGTGCCGGGCGGCTATTTTACGGGCAGACATCTCGATAATGCCTTTAGAAAGGTTGTCAACGGCAAGGAAAATCCGCGCGAGGCGCTGTCCGACTATATTATTTATATCAATGATGAGATTGAGATCAAGCGGAAAGAATTCAATTTACCTTATTAGTTTGGAGGTGGAAGCCGATGCAAACGGAAACGACGAGTCAAACGGTACAGGGCTCCATCCGACCGATGAAATCATCAAGATTTGCTCATGTCATGAGCGAGCTGAAAAGAAACAAGCACTATTATATCTTGATGAGTCCGTACATGATCATCTTTTTTACCTTTACCGTCATACCAGTCGTGTTCTCTTTAATCCTTAGCTTCTTTTATTTCAACATGCTGGAGTTTCCACGCTTTGTTGGCTGGCAAAATTACTCACGGCTGTTTCTTAACGATGATGTTTTTATGATTGCTTTGAAAAATACGTTTTTATTTGCAGTGATAACAGGCCCAATCAGCTACATCGCCTGCTTTATATTCGCCTGGATTATTAACGAGCTTTCGCCGAAGGTGCGCGCCTTTATGACGCTTATTTTTTACGCCCCTTCGATTTCCGGCAATGTGTTTTTTATATGGCTCATCGTCTTTTCAGGCGACAGCTACGGTTATTTGAACGGCTTTTTAATGAAGGTTGGCTTTATTCTGGAGCCGATTCAGTGGCTGCAGGATGAAAAGTATATTTTGCCGATTGTTATGATTGTACAGCTATGGCTAAGCCTTGGCACAAGCTTTCTTGCCTTTATTGCCGGCTTGCAGACGATTGACAAGTCGCTGATAGAAGCGGCTGCGGTGGATGGCATTCGCAACAGATGGCAGGAGCTATGGTTTATAACGCTGCCTTCGATGCGTCCGCAGCTTATGTTTGGTGCGGTTATGCAAATTACCGCTTCGTTTGCAGTAGCGGATATTTCCATTGCACTCGCCGGCTTTCCAAGCGTCAATTATGCGGCTCATACGGTTGTAACCCACTTGATGGATTACGGAACAATCCGCTTTGAAATGGGCTATGCCTCGGCAATTGCAACCGTGCTGTTTGGACTGATGATTGGAACTAATCTATTAACACAGAAGCTGTTAAGAAAGGTGGGTGAGTAACGATGGCATCCAAATTGATCGCTCGCTTGCGAATGCCTAAAAGGCTGAATCGCTCCTTTACCGTCAGCTTCCTGCTGTTCGTGCTCCTTGCCTTATTCGGCTCGTTTATGGCGCTGCCGCTTATATATGCCATTAACAATGCTTTCAAGCCATTGGACGAATTGTTTATTTTCCCGCCTCGATTTTTCGTCAACAATCCGACGCTGGACAATTTCTTCGATCTGGTGGCGATCATGGGCAACTCATGGGTACCGCTATCTCGTTACCTTACGAATACACTGCTCATTACGTTGATCGGAACCGCAGGCCATATCATTCTGGCTTCCGCAGCGGCCTATCCGCTGGCGAAATACAGATTTCTTGGCTCGAAATCGTTGTTTTCGATCGTGGTGCTGTCCTTGATGTTTTCAGGACATGTTACAGCAACGCCAAACTATATGGTTATGTCCTGGCTGGGCTGGATCAATACGCATGCTTCCATTATTGTGCCTGCGCTTGCGTTTCCGCTGGGGCTGTTTTTAATGAAGCAATTTATGGAGCAAATTCCTGATGCGCTGCTGGAAGCGGCGAAAATTGATGGTGCCAACGAATATCGCATTTATTGGTCGATCGTAATGCCGAATGTGAAGCCAGCTTGGCTGACCCTGCTAATATTGCAGTTTCCGGCGCTATGGGGAACGGATGGAGGAAGCTTCATTTACAGTGAGAATTTGAAAACGCTGCATTATGCACTCGGGCAAATTGTACAGGGCGGTATTGCGCGTGCGGGGGTCGGAGCTGCAGTTGCGTTAATTTTAATGGCTGTTCCTATTACGCTCTTCATTATCTCGCAAAGCTCTGTCATTCAAACGATGGCGACTTCGGGGATGAAAGAGTAGAAAGGGGGAACATCAATGAAGCTTTTTAATAAGGGCGGATTTAGAAAGAGACTTGCTGTATGCGCGCTAAGCTTTGCTTTGCTGTTCAGCTCTGGCGCCATGCTGGTGCAGGCTGAAGGCGGCGGCAGCTCCTACAACTACTCTTTTTGGGGAAATACAGTTGTGGCGCCAGCGGCTTATGATGCTACTGCTCTGCTGACTGGCGATGATCTTGGCGTTGGCAGCTTGAAGGAGCCTAATGATTTGCATGTTACGGCTGACCAACACATTTATGTGCTGGATTCAGGCAATAATCGCATTCTCGTGCTGGATTCCAATTATGCATTGCTAGACGTTATTGATCAATTTGATAACGCCGGGCAGCAGGATGGCTTTTCCAATCCGCAGGGCATTTTCGTAACGGAGGATAAGCAGCTTTACGTGGCAGATACAGGCAATAAGCGCGTCGTCCAGCTTGATCAGCAGCTTCAGCTTGTTAAAATTGTTGATTCGCCGCAGTCCGAGCTGCTGCAGGCCAACTTCGATTTTCAGCCGGTTCGTGTCGTCGTCGATAAAGCAAGCCGTATATATGTTATGTCGACCGGGGTGTTCGACGGCTTTATGGAGTTCAGCGCGAATGGAGACTTTACTACCTTTATTGGTGCGAACCGTGTATATGTCGACCCGATCGAATATTTGTGGAAAACGCTGTCTACTAAGGAGCAGCGCAGCCAAATGGTACAGTTTACACCAACAGAATTTACGAATCTCGATATTAATGATGAAGGCTTCATCTACGCCACCAACGGCGATCAGTGGGGCGATAATATTAAAAAGCTTAATGCGCAAGGCACAGATATTTTAAGAAGAGAGGGCTACTTTGAGCCTGAGGGCGATATTCGCTACAGGCCGGTGGATGGGCCTTCCCGCTTAATCGATATTGATGTTGCCGACAGCGAAATCTACTCGGTGCTGGACGCCAAGCGCGGACGGATTTTCACCTACAACGGTGACAGTCATCTAATGTATGTGTTTGGCGGACTCGGCAATCAGCTAGGCAAATTTACAGCGCCGACCGCGATTGAACGCGTGGGGGACAACATGCTTGTGCTTGATAAAGCATTGGGCGAAATTACTGTTTTCGAGACAACAGCCTACGGCAGAACATTAAATGAAGCTGTGCGCAGCTATTATCGCGGCGATGAGGAAGCAGCCTTTCAGCGTTATATGGAAACGATTAATATGAACGCGAATTTGGAATTCGCTTATTCCGGTATTGGCAAAGCGCTGCTGCGTCAGGGCAATTATGGAGAAGCGATAAAGTACTTCAAGGAAAGCTATGATAACAAGGGCTATTCCAAAGCTTTTCTGCTGCACCGGAAAGCGATTCTGCGCTCCTATTTCCCTACGATTATGACATCTGTTGTTGTTCTGCTGCTTATTCTCATTGTCTGGAGAAAGGTTCGCAAATGGAAGGGAGGAAAAAAGATTGTCACCATCGAGTAAAGAGCTTGTCAAATATCCTTTTTATTTGATCGTCCATCCCTTTAATGGCTATTGGGAGCTCAAATATGAGCGCAGCAATAAAATTAATTTAGTGATTTCATTCGTTATTTTGCTGCTGTTGTCGCTTACGAATATTTTGCATTCGCAGTACGCCGGATTTCTGGTCAATCTCTATAATCCTAAGTCGATGAACAGTCTTATGGAGTTCGTTTATGTGCTTGTCCCTGTATTGTTCTGGTGTGTGGCGAACTGGTCGCTCACTACGCTAATGGACGGAGAAGGGAAATTCGTCGAAATCTTCAACTCTACCTGCTTTGCCCTTATTCCGCTTGTGCTTATTAATTTCCCGTGGATATGGCTAAGCAATGTGATTGCGATGGAAGAAACGGCATTCTATCATTTTTCCAACAGCTTTGCGCTGATCTGGTTCGTCTTTCTACTATTTGTAGGCAATATGACTGTTCATCAATATACTCCGCTTAAAACGATTATGACGATGCTGC
This sequence comes from Paenibacillus montaniterrae, assembly GCF_018403185.1. Classification (GTDB taxonomy): domain Bacteria; phylum Bacillota; class Bacilli; order Paenibacillales; family Paenibacillaceae; genus Pristimantibacillus; species Pristimantibacillus montaniterrae. The sequence goes on along the minus strand of NZ_BOSE01000005.1, from coordinate 120,114 downwards.
TGACGTTGGTGGCAATCGGATTTATGGCATTCCTTTGCTTGCTGTTTTTCAGCTTGGTGCAGCAAATCATTTCTTTCATATCCGTCATCTATCAAGAAATTGTGATGAGAGGCTGAGGGAGGGCACTATGAACCCGTACGGAAGCGTATCCGAGCAAATATGATGAAAGGCATGAGGGGGATAGAAATGAGAGTAGCAAAAAAATGGCTTGCTCTATTAGTGGCAATTGTGCTTCTGGCAGGCTGTACGAATGGACAGCCGGCAGATGAAGCGGGTACAGAGAATGAATCGCAGGAGCAGCAGGTCAGCATTGAAGCGAAGCCCGTTGCCGCTGCATTTAGTAGCTCGGCAGTGCCGGGGATGAAGGGAATGCTGGAAAACGATCAGCTGCAGCTCTATGTGAATGAGGAATCGGGTGAAATCGCGATTGTTCATAAGCAAAGTGGAGAGGTATGGCACAGCAATCCAGTGGGAAGAGCTGACGATACCTTAGCATCAGGAGTAAACAAGGATATGCTGTCTGCCCAGCTGCGGCTCGACTTTTACAATTCCTTTGGACAAATTAGCTCGATTAACTCTTACACAGATAGCGCCGCTCACAAGCAGCTGAAGGTGGAGCCAATCGACAACGGCATTAAAGTAACCTATCAATTTGGCACAGCGCAAAGAACGGTTGAGGATTTGCCGATGAAGCTGAGCAAGACGCGATTTGAGGAATTGACAGGACAAATGGATAAAGCGGGGCAGCGGGCACTGCTAATCGCTTATAAGGAAAACAAGGAAACTGATGTATACGAAAGAAATGACAGCGCGCTTCAGGGGCTGCAGCTAGATCGCGCCCTGCAAGCATTTGATGCGATCGGATATACCGAGGAGGATTTGATCCAGGATGCTGCAGAGCATAATCTATCGCAAACAAAGCCCGAGCCAAGAGTGTTCTATGCTTCGATAGAGTATAGGCTGGATGGCGACAGCCTGCTTGCAACGATTCCAGTTGCAGACATTCAGTACCCTGATGCGTACCCTGTTAATATGGTTACGATGCTGAGCTTTTTTGGCGCCGGCGATGCTCAGGAAGCAGGCTCCATTCTCGTTCCGGACGGCTCAGGAGCGTTGATTCATTTTAATAACGGCAAAACGAAATATCCTGCCTATCAGCAAGCCGTATATGGTCTGGATATGACGATGGAAGCAACAGAGGATGCCAATCAGGAGCAAAAGGTGAGGCTGCCCGTATTTGGCATAATCCGAGAGGATAGCGCCTTTCTTGGCATTATTGAGCAGGGTGCAGCTGCAGCGACAATTAATGCCGATGTAAGCGGCAGATTGAACAGCTACAACTATGTGTACCCGAGCTTTTATGTCGTGAACAAGGGTGATGTGACGCTTGACGCCAACGGACAGCGCCGCACTCTGCCTAAGTTTCAGGAGCAGCCAATGCAAACGGACTATACGGTTCGCTATGTATTTCTTGGCAAGGAGCAGGCTTCATATCCGCAGATGGCGCAATATTATCAAAGCTATTTGCAGGAGCGCAACGCTTTGCCGCAGCCTCTGGAAAAAAGCGAAAATACGGAGAGCACATTTTATGTTGAGCTGATCGGCAGCATATCCAAGCTTAAGCATATGGCAGGTATCCCGTATCAGGCGCTAGAGCCGCTAACGACATTTGATCAGGCGAAAAGCATTATCGCACAGCTCGAGGAGCGAAATATTAAGAAGCTGGCTGTCAAATATGCAGGCTGGTATAACGGCGGGCTCGATCATAAGGTGCCATCCAAGGTTACTGTTGACAAGGGCATAGGCGGCAGCAGCGGGCTGAAGGAGTTTATTGCATTTGCAGAGGAGAAACAGCTCGATTTATTTCTCGAGTCGGCACTGGTAATGGCGAACTCAAGCAAAGGCTTTAATGAAAGAAAGCAGGCTTCACGCACGTTAAGAGAGATTCCGGCGATGCTTTATCCTGTAGATTTGGCGCTAAACCGTCGCGATCGTGAAAAAGCGCCATCCTATATTATCTCGCCTCGTTATGTGGAGTCGTATACAGCATCGCTGTTGAAGGGGCTTGGCAAATATGAGCCGAACGGCATTGCTCTGCGTGATTTGGCGGATTTGCTGAACAGCGACTTTTTGAAGAACAAGCAAATCGACCGCGTGCAATCTGAGCAAATTTCTGTACGGGCATTGCAAATGATTGAGGAGCAAAGCTTGCAAATGCTTGCGGACGGTGGTAACGCGTATGCGCTGCCTTATGTGACACATTTGACGAACGCGCCGATGACGAGCAGTAAATTTAAAATTGAGGACGAAACGATCCCGTTCTATCAGATGGTGATACGGGGCTTTATCGACTATGCGGGGACGCCGTATAATTTGTCCACCTATACGAATGAACGGCAGTATGTGCTTAAAGCACTGGAATATGGCTCCAATGTCTACTTCAAATGGATCTATGAGCCGAACTATTCGATTAAGGATACGGATCAAAATGATTTGTATGCCGTCAATTACGAAATTTGGCTTGACCAGGCAACGGCTATTTACAATGAGGTCAATGACTTCTTGCAGCTTGTTGGCTCCAAACGAATTGTTGACCATGAGAAATTAAGTGAAGGCGTGTATAAAACAACGTATGAAAATGGCATGTATGTTATCGTCAACTACAGCACCTCACAGGTGACGGTAGATGGCAAAATCATTGATGCCGAGGGCTATGTAACAGGTGGTGATCGTTCATGAGAAAAGGATTGAAGCTCGGCATAACCAGGACGTATGCGCAGCAAAAGGCGTTTTGGGGCTTTCTTTATGTGCTGCCATGGCTGCTCGGATTTATTTTTTTCTTTCTCATTCCTTTAATATCCTCCCTTCGCTACAGCTTAAGCACGATTACGGCGAATGCGCAAGGGATGACCATTGAATTTATCGGTCTGAAAAACTATATTGAAGCCTTAACCGTTAATACGAGCTTTAACCGTACATTGACGGAGTCGATTGTGAATATGGTCGTTAATGTTCCGCTAATTGTTATTTTCAGCTTGTTTTTGGCGGTATTGCTTAATCAGAAGTTTTTTGGCCGTTCAGTAGCTCGCGCTATCTTTTTTCTGCCTGTTATTCTTGCCTCAGGCGTTATTTTATCGCTGGAAAGCACAAGCCTGATTCAAGCGGTAAATGATCAGAACGCTGGCGGCTCTGGCGCAATTAATGCCTTCAGCAGCTTCGAGCTGCAAAGGCTAATGCTGGAGGCTGGCTTTAGCGAATCCATCGTGCTCTATTTAACAGGGGCGGTCGATCGCATTTATGAGATTGTAAGCTTGTCAGGCGTGCAAATCCTCATTTTCCTGGCAGGGATTCAAACAATTTCGCCGCAGCTGTATGAGGCTTCGAAAATGGAAGGCGCAACCGGCTATGAGGCGTTTTGGAAAATTACATTTCCAATGGTGAGTCCGCTTATTTTGGTCAACGTCGTGTATACCATTATCGACTCGTTTTCGCGTAATGCGCTGACTGATTTAATTCGCGAGACTGGCTTTACCAAGTTCAACTTTGGTCTAAGCTCGGCAATGGCCTGGATTTACTTCCTGTGCATCGCCGTTATTTTGGCAATTAGTACGTTCCTAATTTCAAGAAAAGTATTCTATCACGAATAGAAGGAGGGTGTGAAGCTTGATTCAATCAAAACTATTATCCTTTGAAAACTGGAAGAAATGGCTTTGGTCATTCGTACGGTACACCCTAATTCTAGGTTTGGCGTTCGTTATTTTGTATCCGATTCTGCAAAAAATATCTACGGCGATCAAGGATAAGTCGGATCTTTATTCGCCAATCGTGGTGTGGATTCCGCAAAACTACTCGCTTAACAATTTCAAGCAGGTCATTAGCATTATGGACTACTGGGAGACATTGCTTAATACGTTTTCGCTGTCTGCGGTAACAACAATATTAACTGCGGTTTCCTGCGCCCTGGCTGGCTATGGCTTTGCTCGCTTAAAATTCAAGGGGAGCAATCTACTATTTGCCGGCGTGCTGCTGACCATTCTTGTACCACCGACCACGATTTTAATACCGATTTATTTGAACTTGAAGGATTTTACTTTAATGGGTCTAATTCCTTTACTAACAGGCAAGCCTGTTAACTTGCTCAATTCATATTGGCCGTTTATTTTAACGTCAATGACAGCCAACTCATTAAAGGCCGGCTTGTACATTTTCATTTTCAGGCAGTTTTTCCGAGGCATTCCGAAGGAAGTAGAGGAGGCAGCCTATATTGATGGCGCCAGCATCGGTAAAACCTTCATGCGCATAATGCTGCCTAATGCGGTTCCGGCCATTATTACAGTAACGCTGTTTTCCTTCGTCTGGCAGTGGAATGACAGCTTCTACACGACAACGTATTTGACCTCAAGCAAGGTTATGGCTACCCAGCTGTCATCGCTGCCATATAATTTGGCGATTCAGCTGGATGGAGGAGATGCCTCCAAGGCAGATCCGTTTTACTTAAGCATGGTGCAGGATACCGGCATTCTGATGGCGATACTGCCGCTCATCATCATTTACTTGTTTGTGCAGAGGTATTTTGTAGAGAGTATAGAGCGCACAGGAATCGTCGGGTAGGGGAAGTTCAAAATCTGGACTTTGATGACGATGCGCAGCGTTGTAGCTTAGTCGGCGTCGAATCTCGAACGCTAGCGAAAACTGCAGTGCTCACGTAGCAAGTGCCTACGCTGCGCTCCTCGCCTTCTAGTATCGTGCCATCTTCTTGGTCCTGAAAGCCCAGATTTTGAACCCTTATTGGAAGAGGTCGTTCAAAATCTGGACTTTGATGACGATGCGCAGCGTTGTAGCTTAGTCGGTGTCGAATCTCGAACGCTAGCGAAAACTGCGGTGCTTACGTAGCAATCGCCTACGCTGCGCTCCTCGTTTTCTGCTAGCGTCCGAGCTTCTTGGTCCTGAAAGCCCAGATTTTGAACCTCTATTGGAAGAGGTCGTTCAAAATCTGGACTTTGATGACGATGTGATTGCGTTGTAGCTTAGTCGGCGTCGAATATGTCACGCTACCGAAGGCTTCGGTGCTCACGTAGCAAGTGCCCACGCTGCGCTCCTCGCCTTCTAGTATCGTGCCATCTTCTTGGTCCTGAAAGCCCAGATTTTGAACCCTTATTGAAAGAGGTCGTTCAAAATCTGGACTTTGATGACGATGCTGGGCGCTATCCGAAAAGTGTAAAGCTAGTGGCTAAGGAATCTGGATAACGCTATTTGTAGCAAATGAAGTCATTCTTAACTTTAATGAATCTATAGCACCTTATTAGGCAATTTTTACTGTGATTTAGGTGATTTGCCGCACTTAACGTTGTGTATATTCATTAGATTTTTACAGACTCCAATATGATCAATTAACGTTACCTGGATTCTTTAAACCTTCACTATAGTTTCGGATAACTCCTTTAGGTACTCACGTAGCAATGCTCTACGCTGTGCTCCAGCGTCCGAGCTTCTTGGCCTGCACTCAAAAAAAACTACAGCGAAGGAGCAAAGCATCCGAAAAACGAGAGTGGGTCGCCTTTAACATCGTAATGCAACCATAAAAAATCCAATAAGATAGCATTACGATTTAAAAAGCGACTGTAGGATGCATTGCTCCGGAGCGCTGATGCCGCTCGCTCGCTTCGTAGCGCACTCAACAACAAAAAAAAGCTACAGCGAAGGAGCAAAGCATCCGAAAAACGAAGTGGGTCGCCTTTAACATCGTAATGCAACCATAAAAATTCAAATAAGGAGCATTACGATTTAAAAAGCGACTGTAGGATGCTTAGCTCCGTAGCGCTGATGCCGCTACGCTGGCTTCGTAGCGCACTCAACAGAAAAAAAGCTACAGCGAAGGAGCGAAGCATCCGAAAAACGAGAGTGGGTCGCCTTTAACATCGTAATGCAACCATAAAAAATCCAATAAGATAGCATTACGATTTAAAAAGCGACTGTAGGATGCATTGCTCCGTAGCGCTGATGCCGCTACGCTGGCTTCGTAGCGCACTCAACAACAAAAAAAAGCTACAGCGAAGGAGCAAAGCATCCGAAAAACGAAGAGGGTCGCCTTTAACATCGTAATGCAACCATAAAAATTCAAATAAGGAGCATTACGATTTAAAAAGCGACTGTAGGATGCATTGCTCCGGAGCGCTGAAAAACGAGAGTGGGTCGCCTTTAACATCGTAATGCAACCATAAAAAATCCAATAAGATAGCATTACGATTTAAAAAGCGACTGTAGGATGTATTGCTCCGGAGCGCTGAAATCGCCATATAGGGGGGCATGATAGATGTGAATGGTAACAGGTTAAAAAGAAGATTGACGATAATGGTTGCGGTTATTACAGCCGCAGCCTTGCTTGCCATTACAGGGTGTACGAAGCAGCCTGTGAACGATACGCAATCAGCAAATGGTGTACAAGAAACGGGCATGGTTGAGCAGAATGGCGAGTCGGAGACTGGTGAAGCAGCGGGGCAAAGCGGTGAAGCAGAGACAGACGAAGCAGTAGGAAAAAATAGCGAGCCGCAGCCAACGACGACTCAACCTACGCCAGAGCCTTCTGTAGAAGCTGACATTCCGTCGCTTTACGAAGCTTTTAATGATTATTTTCCGATCGGCGCGGCTATTGAGCCATTCCAGACTAGCGGCTTGAAGTCTGATTTGCTGAAGAAGCATGTTAATATGCTTGTCGCGGAAAATGTCATGAAGCCTGCCTCAATTCATCCAGCGGAGGATACCTATCGTTGGGAAGAGGCAGATAAAATCGTTCAGTTTGCCAAAGAAAACAACATGCAGCTCCGCTTTCATACATTAGTGTGGCATACTCAGGTCGGCGATTGGTTTTTTAAAGATGCGGAAGGCAAGCCGATGGTTGATGAAACTGATCCAGCGAAGCGGGAAGCGAACAAAAAGCTGCTGCTTGAACGGCTGGATGATCATGTACGAACAATTGTTAGTCGATACAAGGATGATATTATTTCCTGGGATGTTGTCAACGAGGTGATTGAACCTCGTGATCCTCACGGCATGCGTGCCAGCGAATGGTATCAAATTACGGGGACCGATTATATTGAAACCGCTTTTCGTGCCGCACGTGAGGCTGGTGGACCAGACATCAAGCTGTATATTAACGATTACGGAACAGATGACATTACGAAAAGAGAAATGCTTTACGATCTTGTGAAGGAAATGCTCGATAAAGGAGTGCCAATTGATGGCGTGGGGCATCAGACTCATATTAGCATTCATTGGCCGCCTGTAGCAGATATTATTGAATCAATGGAGCGATTCGCCGAATTGGGCTTGGTCAACAGTGTTACTGAGCTTGATATGAGCTTATATGCGTGGGATGACCGCAGTGATTTCGGCGAAAGCATTCCGGAAGAAGTGTTGAGCAAGCAAGCTGATCGATATCGGGAGCTGTTTGAAGCATTAAAAGCCAATAAAGACATAATTAATGAAGTTGTTTTTTGGGGAATAGCAGATGATCATACGTGGTTGAGCGGCTTTCCCGTAAAACGGACAGAAGCTCCACTTCTGTTCGACAAGTATCTGCATGCTAAACCGGCATTTTGGGCAGTGGTAGATTCTAAGAATGACTAGCTAGATTTCGTAAAAATATTAACTCATAAACAAATATATTGATTTCAATTTGAAACGCGCTTACAATGTCTAATATGTAAATGTAATCCATAAGCATACGGGATCTGCTTGCTCCTCGTCAACTTTGAGTGCGCTACGATCGCTTCGCAGCATACTCGAAACAAATAAAGCCCCAGCGGAGAATGCTATGTTCCGTAGCGCTGACTGGAGGATGCTATGTTCCGTAGCGCTGACTGGAGGATGCTATGTTCCGTAGCATTTGAAAAAGGATGAGTGATAGATGATAGACATGACAGCTTTACCGCAGCAGTGCAGGGAGCAGGTTAAGGAAGAACTGCTGTTCAGCATGAAGGCGGATCTTAATTTGCAAGGCAGAATAGCTGAGCATTGGCTGGCGATTACTTATGAAGAGCTGATTGTGTGGGATGAAAAGCATACTCCAATTAAACGGCTGCCGATTGAAACTATTCAAGAGGCAAGAGCGGTGAGCAATGTCGGAAGCGGGATGCTAATTGCCGAAACGAAAGAAGGTCCTGTTGTTGCAGCTCGCTACACCTCGTCCTTATCTTCTGGAATGGGCTTCGCCGCCAAGCTGATTTCAGCGCTGGTACAAGGAGAAGAGCTGCCTGTCTTGTCAAAAAGTGATATGCCGCGCTACTGCTCGAACTGCCATAGCCCGCTGGAAGAAGGCACACAGTTTTGCGAGGTATGCATGAGCAAAAAGTACGCGATGCTGCGTATGCTCGGCTATTTGAAGCCATATAAGCTAAAGGCTGTGCTGGCTGCTTGTCTGCTAATTCTGTCCACATTAGTAGAATTAATCCCGCCTTACTTAACGAAAATTATTATCGATGATGTGCTGCAGCCGCAGCAGGGGGGCGCAATTTTTCTCCTTGTTATTGCGGCCTGGGCTGCCACGCTTGTTGTGATGTCTGCAATGCAAGCTTTGCGGGGCTATATTGGAGTCGCAATTAGCTCCAAGCTGATGGGGGATATACGCAAGGATGTATATGAGTCTTTAATGAGACTGTCGCTTGCTTTTTTTGACCGCAGGCAAACCTCTCAATTTATTAGCCGAGTCAACAATGACGCAGAGTCGATGCGCCAATTTATGACGGACGGTGTTATTTACATAGCGGGCCATTTGCTGCGCTTTATTTTTATTCTTGTCATTATTTTTTCTATGGATTGGAAGCTGACGCTGCTAACGCTGCTGCCGATACCGCTGCTCGTTTTTTTATCCTTTACGATTTGGCCGAAGGTAGGACGCCGACTTTATCAGCAGTGGCGAGCGATTTTTCGCTTGAATATGCAGGTGGGCGATACGCTGCAAGGAATACGCGTCATTAAAGCGTTCGGCAAGGAGAAGCTTGAGCTGGAGCGCTATCAGACTGCCAATGAAGAGGTTGTTCGGCATGATATGCGCTCGGAGAAAATGTGGCAGTTTTTCTTTCCGGCCTTTGGCTTGATTACAAGCCTGGGCACGGTCGTTGTCTGGTATTTGGGCGGACATCAGGTACTGAACAGTGAGCTGCAGCTAGGTGTGCTGCTTGCATTTGTCGCGTATTTGGGCATGCTGTTTGGTCCGATTCAGTGGCTTAGTCAAATGATTAGCTGGACGAGTCGAGCGATGACCTCTGCCCATCGTATTTTTGAAATTATGGATACGCCTGCGGATGTAGCGGATCATCCGCAAGCAGTCAAGCCTGACCAGATCAAGGGTGGGGTTGTGCTGCGCAACGTTACGTATGGCTATGAAAAGCATCATCCTGTTTTGAAAAATATTAATCTTGACGTTAAGGCAGGGGAAATGATAGGACTTGTCGGGCATTCGGGAGCGGGAAAATCAACGTTCATTAATTTGCTCTGCCGCTTTTATGATGCGGATGAAGGTGAGATTTTAATAGATGGCGTTCCGATTCGCCATATTGAGCAGACGGAGCTGCGCCGCCAAATCGGCGTCGTGCTGCAGGAAACCTTCCTGTTTGATGGAACAATAGCCGAAAATATAGCGTACTCCAAGCCTGATGCGACACCTGAAGAAATTATGCGTGCAGCTAAAATCGCCAATGCGCATGATTTTATTGTTCGTTTGCCTGACGGCTACGATACTCGGGTAGGCGAGCGCGGGCACAAGCTCTCTGGCGGAGAGAAGCAGCGGGTAGCGATTGCGAGAGCGGTCATTCATGATCCGAGAATTTTAATACTGGATGAAGCAACGGCCTCTGTTGATACGGAAACGGAACGGCAAATCCAGGAGGCGCTTGCGAATTTGGTAAAAGGCAGAACGACCTTCGCCATCGCCCATCGTTTGTCGACCTTGCGTAATGCCGATCGTCTCGTTGTACTGGAGCGCGGCAAAATGGTTGAGCTCGGCACGCATGAGCAGCTGCTTGCCAAGGCGGATGGCGTTTACCGCAAGCTGGTTGACGCCCAAATGGAAATGTCGAAAATCAGAGGAGTTGGAAGCTAATGAACGTTGAAGATATTCGCATCCTCCAGCCAGTAGATGTCTACGTTTACCGCAGTGAAGGGGGCGTGCTGCAAGGCGTTATTGCAGGCAAAACCTATGATGAGCTGCTCGTTTATTTGGCGTTTCCGATGCAATATACGAGCTCGTACCTTTCTATTCGTACCAAGGAGGGCGATGAGCTCGGTATTGTGCGTGAGCTTGCCGAGCTGGAGAAAGACAGCGCGGCTGCTTTGGAGGAAGAGCTTGGACTGCGATATTTTTTGCCGAGAGTGAGCAGAATCGAGCGGATCAAGCAAAAATCTGATTTATGGTTCTGGGAGCTGCAAACGCATCTGGGACCTATGCGCATCATTATGCGCAACTTGCATGAGCATATTCATTTTCCTGGCGGAGACCGCATTATTTTATCCGATCTTGACGGGAGACGCTGTGATATTGAGAACTGGAAGCGGCTTGATGCGCATAGTCAAAGGCTGTTAAGAGATATTTTATAGACTGACTGCATGGGAGGAACATGATGAGCAGCAAAATCAATAACCCTATTATTTGGGCCGATGTGCCGGATCCGAGTGTCATTGCCGCAGGTGAGTATTTCTATATGGTGAGTACGAGCATGCATATGATGCCAGGCTGTCCGATTATGAGATCGAAGGATTTAGTGAATTGGGAAATTGTTAATTATGTATTTGATACATTGGAGGACAATGATCAGCACAATATGATTGACGGCGGTCACATTTACAGCAAGGGCTCGTGGGCGGCATGCCTGCGTGAGCATAACGGGATCTACTATGTATGCTTCTCCAGCCTTGACACGCGGCAATTTTATGTTTATCACACGAATGATATTGATCAAGGAAATTGGCAGCGCTCTGTGATTAAGCAGCTGTTTCATGATCCAAGTTTGCTGTTTGAGGAGGATCGTGTGTTTGTCATCTATGGCAATGGGGACATTCGAATTACGGAGCTGACTTCCGATCTTACAGCTGTTAAAGAAGGCGGAGTCAATCAGCTGCTGCTGGAAGCGCAGCGTGAAGGAATAGGGCTGCGCGCGGAAGGCTGCCATGCCTATCGAATTAACGGCTTCTATTATTATTTCTTTATAGAATGGCCAAAAGACGGCAATCAGCGGCGCAGGCAAATATGCTATCGCTCTAAGCAGCTGCTTGGTCCATTTGAGAGTCAAATTGTGCTGGATGACAATATGGGCTATCGCAATCATGGCGTAGCTCAGGGAGGGATTTTTGAGGCAGGGAACGGGCAATGGTATTCGGTTCTTTTTCAGGATCATGATGCAGTTGGCAGAATTCCAATTGCGTTGCCGGTTAGCTGGAAGGATGGATGGCCCGTATTCGGCTTAGAAGGAAAAGCGCCTGAGGAATTTACGACGCCTTTACCATATACGCCGACTGCGCCAATTATTTGCAGTGATGAGTTTGATTACACAGTTAACAAGCTAGCGCTGCAATGGCAATGGAACCATAATCCGGATCATGCGCTCTGGACACTGACCGAGCGGCCAGGCTACTTAAGGCTGAAAACAGGTGCGCTTGCAGACAGTGTGCTGAAGGCAAGAAATACGCTGACACAGCGTACGCAAGGACCAGCCTGCAAGCACGAAACACTGCTTGAATTGACTAATTTGCAGTCGGGTGATCATGCTGGTCTGGTTGCGCTGCAGCATTGGTTTGGCACTGTTGGGGCAAGGATTGACGAGCATGGAGCTTGCAGCATCGTGATGACGATTAATGATGGGGAAGGTCGGGAGCAGGTCGTTGAATCCGTTCCGTATACTGCGGAGCATGTTTACTTGAAGATTGAGTATAACTTTGAAAATAGCATTGATCAGGCATGCTTTTATTTTGCAAGTGAGCAAGGACAATGGCAGACTATCGGCCAAACGCTGCATATGAAATATACACTGGATCATTTTATGGGGTACCGTACGGGCTTGTTCTGCTATACAAGTCAGCAAAGCGGGGGATATGCTGATTTTGCTTATTTCCATCATTCATCATTATTGAAATGAATACACGAATCGCGCCTGTCGGACAAACGACAGGCGCGATTTGCTTTAGGGCGTATCCTCGGAGTTCTCAGATACGTCCTAATTGGCGCGAGACAGCTCGTATTTTTTTCTATATTCGTTAGCGCTTGAGCCCGTATATTCCTTAAACTTTTTATAGAACCAGTCGATTTCGGTATAGCCGATTTCATTGGCGATTTCATATATTTTCATATCGGTCTTTTTCAGCAGCAGCTTTGCTTTCTCCATGCGCTGCTGCAGTAAATATTCATTAAAGGACATATTTTCATGGTGCTTGAATTTTTGCCCCAGGTAAGCACAGTTGAAATGCAGCTTTCTGGAAATTTGCTTTAGCGTAATATTTTGATGCAGCTCATCCTGTACATAGCGCTTTACCGTGTCAATAACTGCCTTGGCCGCAGCATCTTTTTTGTTTACTGAAGCCGTTTTCATGACAGGAGCCAAGTAATAAGCATGATTTTTCTCCAGCTCGCTTTGTACAGCTCGCAGGCTTGAAGTCAAGGCGCCCTCCAGCAGCGGTTCTGTCAAATAGTCGCTAATTTGATAGGTTAATGCTTTTCTTGCAAGGCGGAAGTCATCCTTTCCACTAAGCAGAATAATCGGTACTCGGCTTTGCTGGCGAATGCGGCTGCAAAGCACAAGGCCACTAGAGTTATAGCCTTTCATATTAATGATAACTAAGGAAAAGCTCCTGCTATTCAGGAAATTGAGCGCTGCTGCAAACTCGCTTGTACTGGCATGGATGCGGAAGCTGGATGCGGCGTTGTGAATAAGTGCAGCAGTTTCATTTAATGTAACCGGATTTGGATCAACGAGAAGTACGCTATACATGAAGTGGTTCCCCCTTTTACTGTATACGCCTGTTGATTGCAACAAGGATTAGGCCAATAAAAATGAATACGCTTTAATTATGGAAAATGAAAGCGGTGCAAACAATGTGCAAATCTTTGCTCTTGCTGCATTTGTTTACTTGTTGGCTGCTTGGAGGGAGAGTACTAATTTCATATCGTTACTAAATGCGAATTTGCAGGATTAGTTGTCGATAATGTCGAAGTATCAAGCATGGATATTACGAGAAAACGAAAGAAACATAAGTATATTATACTTAATATCGCCGTGCTGCTTTTATTTGTCGGCTTTCTTATTGTACTTCGCTGGGGATGGTTTAACATATTTCCGACTCCTGAGCAGCCTGAAATCGTAAATGGCGTGCTGGATTTACGCGACTGGGATCTGCAGCAATCCGTCTCCATACCGTTGAATGGGGAGTGGAAATTTTATCCGAATAAGCTCTATACCTACTACGATGAAGAACGGTACTCTGAAGAAGCTTCTTGGGTAAATGTTCCAGGCGATTGGAGAAGCGAATTTCCCGGGCACAAAGAATCGTCGATCGGATACGGTACGTATGAGCTGCGCATTTTAACGGACCCTTTGAAGCATCCTGTTTCTTTGTGGGCAAAAAAAATAGAAGCGGCATCTACGGTTGAAATTAATGGGTTTACTGAAGGCTTGGTTGGCAAGCCGGCGGATAATGCTGCTGATTATGTGCCCAATCGCGTTTCCTTTACGGTTACTTATACGGAAAGAGATCAGCAAGAGCTTATTGTGCTTGTTCGTGTCTCAAACTTTGAAAATCCTTACAAGGGAGGTATTCTATATCCTATTCGCTTCGGATCTGAGGCTGCGATAGATAATGAGCGGTGGTACTCGATCGGTTTTCAGTTAATTACTTTTGTTATATTGGTGCTTCATGGCTTATACGCTATTATTCTTTATTTGTTCAACCGAGAACGATCTTTGTTTATCTTTAGCTTGTTAACGCTTGTAGCTGGCGTAACCGTAGTGGCTGATCATGATACTGTTCTGATGACCTGGTTCTCATTTAATTATGAATGGGCAATGAAAATCAGAATGCTTGCTTATTTGTGGGTAACCTTTTTAATTTTTTATTCGCTAAAGAAATTTTCGACAGTAGCTCGAAAAAGCAGGCTGGCTATGCTTTATACATGCATTCTTGCAGTCTATTCGCTTTTTATAGCTATAGCTTCACCCGAGTTATTGCATGCTTCCATTCATTTGCGAATATTCACATTATTGTATATATGGCCAATTGCTATGAGCATTTATTTGGCGGTCCATATCTATGTAAAGAATCGAAATGGAGAAGGCACGATTTTCTTGCTTCTCTCGGCAATCGCTGTAGTCTCCAGTATTGTTTGGGGAATCTTTGTTAAATTTGTCGTATATTATCCGATTGATATTATAGCGGCGATAATATGCTTTTCTACCTTCTGGTTTAAGCAATATTTCAACTATGTTCAGGAAAACGTGAAGTTAAATGAGAAGCTGCGTGAAGCAGACAAGCTGAAGGATCAATTTTTGACCAATACGTCCCATGAGCTTAGAACGCCGCTGCACGGAATTATGAATATTGCCGAAACCGTGCTTAGTCATGAAGTCGAGCATTTAAGCGAGAAAAGCCGCAAGGATATGAAGCTGCTGGTCACAATTAGCCGGCGCATGTCGTCGATGCTTGTTGACCTTCTTGATGCTGTACAGCTGAAGGAGCATCGCATCAAGCTTAACAGCAAGCCGCTGCTTGTTCAGTCGGTCGTTCCGGGAGTCATCAATATGCTCGGTTTTCTGCATGAAAACAAACCGATTCATATTGTGATGGATATAGCGAAAACAACGCCAGCTGTAATGGCGGATGAAAAACGGCTTGTGCAAATTATTTACAACTTATTGCATAACGCGATCAAATTTACGGAAAAAGGAAAAATAACCTTAACCGCGGAGCAGCGAAATGATGCGGTCTGGCTTCATGTATCCGACACCGGAGTTGGTATGGACGAAGAAACACAAGCGCGTATATTTCTGCCCTATGAGCAAGGGATTCATGGCATGAATGACGGGAGAGGGATCGGCCTTGGCCTAACGATTTGCAGACAGCTTGTTGAACTGCACGGAGGAGCTTTAACGGTATCCTCAGAGCTTGGCAAAGGATCCGTATTCAGCTTCTCACTGCCACTGGCGAATGCGGAGGACATTTCAACGGCACAGCTTTCCATGTACGAGAACAAGGATTTGGTAAAGGTTGAGTCGAGCAATACGGAAATCCTTGCTGTAGAAAGGAAAGCGCCAACCGCAGTGGTTACGGCGTTGGAGAGAGCAAGCCGCTCTTCTGACAAAGCTATGATTCATATTTTGGCGGTGGATGATGATCCGGTTAATCTGGATGTGCTGAAGTCGATTCTTTCTACTGAGCCTTATGTGATCACGATCGCTGATTCAGCAGATAAAGCGCTGCAGCTGCTAGGAAGAGAGCAGTGGGATTTGCTAATCGCCGACGTTATGATGCCGGGCATGTCTGGTTATGATTTAACGCGCAAGGTTCGTGAGCAGTATTCCTTGTCCGAGCTGCCAGTGCTGCTGTTGACTGCTCGTACGCAGCCTTCCGACATCTATGCAGGTTTTTTGTCGGGCGCGAATGATTATGTAACGAAGCCAGTTGATGGTACGGAATTAAAATTCAGAATCCGCGCATTAACGGGGTTAAAGCAATCGATTAATGAGCTGTTGCGCATGGAGGCCGCATATTTGCAGGCGCAAATCCAGCCTCATTTTATATTCAACACGCTGAATTCGATTATGGCCTTAAGCGCGGTGGACATTGCAAAGATGAATAAGCTGGGCGAAGCTTTTGCCAACTACTTGAGAATCAGCTTTGACTTTCTTAATACGAAGCAGCTGGTTGGACTTTCTCACGAGCTCGAGCTTGTTCAAGCTTACTTGTATGTGGAGCAGGAGCGGTTTGGCGAACGATTGTCGATCAAATGGGACGTCCAGCTGGAAGACAAGCTGCTGCCTCCGCTTACGATCCAGCCTCTCGTTGAAAATGCGGTCAAGCATGGATTAATGAGTCAAATTAAAGGAGGCACGGTCCATATCCGCGCCGTGAAACAGGATAACGCGTTCCTCGTAGAGGTGAGGGATGATGGGAAAGGGATGGATGCGGAAACCGTTGCGGGCTTGTTGCAGGAACCAAGCCAGAGAAACAGAGGAATTGGCCTTTACAATACGAATCGCCGCCTGATCCAGCTGTACGGACGGGGACTGTCGATCTCCAGCACACCTGGTGAAGGAACGAGTGTTTCCTTTATCGTTCCGCTTTAATTGCAACAGCCCATAGCAAATAAGTTGAACCGTAGCCTGAAGCGATCATATCCCTTTGCACAGGATATAGCGCTCAGGCCACGGTTCATTCATTTACTTAAGGAATGGGCCATCCTCGCCAATTTTGCCAGGAGCAGCGTTCCCTGGAAGATCCAGCACATAAATGCGCAAATTGCCTTTGCCGGATAGTTCAGCTCTTAAGGTGCCGTTGGAGACATGCTTGACGTCACCGGTAATGGCATCCTTGTAGGTGCCGTTTGGAATGCCGCTGAAGGTAGCAGAGCTGCTGACTGCAACTAGCGCGAAGCTGTCGATGCCTTGTTCAGTATCGGTATAGCGGCGCTTGTAGGCAATTGAGCCCTGGATGCCTTCGGTCGAATACTGTCCTTTTTGCAGAGCAGGAATTTCACGGCGAATCATATTGAGCCGCTGCACATGCTTGACTAGCGGATGCTCCAGCGTTTCTGCTACTGGACCAGAAGCGGATTGTACGACGCCAAAGTCGCTGGCGACAACGGTGCCTTCAATATGATCGCCGAAATAGGCGCGTCCCGTTGTAGCCAGTGCACAGCTCGGGCCGCAGTCAGCTGGCTTGCCAGCTTGAAATTCAATTTCTGAGCCGTAGTAAAGCGTAGGAATACCACGGAAGGTCCACATCAGACTCATATTTTCCGCCCATGCTTCCGTACCGCCTGCATAGCGGGAGTTTGACTTGTTCGGACCGTAGTCGTGGCTGTCCACGTATACAACATTAAAGGTTGCATCATTATAGCTGTCGTCGGAATCCTTGCCGTTCCAGAACGCATTGCCCGCATCGCTGAAATTCATATGCATGCGCATATCTATGACGCTCATGCCTGAGAATTGGCTGTGATCAGGCGTATGATAGCTGTTGCCGTACAGGAAGGCGTTGTCTGACGTTGGCTGATTGCCTGTACCCATGTTGTTCTCGTATTGATATTGCTCAAGCGCCGCGACTGCATCATCCGCACTATATTGGCGCCGCTCCTTCCAGGTGAAGAATTGTGCCGAGTGATTAACGGAGCCGCGATTCCATTTATCGTTTACGAACGAGCCAACCTCGCCAAACATAAAGAAATGCTCGCCTTTTTCGCCAAATGTCTCAATGGAGTGATTGATGGCATCCGGCAGGAAGTGGCGATTCCATATGACGCGCGGAATATGCACTGCCGTATCGATGCGGAAGCCGTCCACGCCCATTTCGATATATTTGCGATATACATCCTTAAGGAAGCTTTGCACCTGCTCGCTTTCGGTGTTGAAGTCGGCAAGATCCTCATGAATCCAGCAGCTGCGAGAATCTTCACCTTCCCAATTGCCGATCCAGCATTGATGGTAGTATTCAGCAGGGAACATGCCCGAGGTAGGATTTGGCCATTGGCAGTGATAGTTGCCGTTGTTCATCGGCAAGCCCCAATTCGCACAGGTGTTGCCAGCCGGCTCTTCCGTTGACCACAGATCGCCATTATAGGCTTTGCCTGACGGGTTCGGTACGGTAATGCCATCATATTCGAAGCCGGGAATCGGCTCGTCATAGTACCAGCTCCATTTGCTGTCGCGGATTCCGAAAACAGTAGGCACAAACAGATTTTTTTCGCCCCAGCGGCTGGAGTGATTGTAAACAACGTCCTGAATAATTTTGATATCTTTATTGTGCGCAGCATTGATCAGATCCTGATAGGTTGCGCCTGGAGACTCCAGCCGCGGGTCGACGCGGTAAAAGTCCCAGCCATGGTAGCCATGAAAATCATAGTCGGAGCGATTGAGTACGACAGGTGTAATCCAGATTGCTGAAAAGCCGAGTGCTTTTATATAATCAAGCTTCTCAATCAAGCCCTTGAAGTCGCCGCGGAACATAGGATCGTTGTAGGCTGCATTGCCGCTTGATACATGCATTTGACCACCCATATTGTTGGAGCTGTCTCCATCATAAAATCTTGCTGTCATCACGAAATAAATGGTATCCTCGCGCATATCCCGTCCCAGCGGCTCTCCTCCAACCGGCGGAAGCGGGGCATCTCCGGTTGTTGCTGTAACAGGTGCGCTTGCTGCAGAGATGTTGGCTGGCTCCGCTTTATCATAGGCTTTAATCGTATACGTATAGGTCGTCTGCGCTTCGGTGGCTGTATCAGTAAAGCTGGTGCCTGCGGTTGTATAGGTTTTGCTTCCGGCTGTGCCGCCTGTACGGGTAATTTCATAGCCGGCAACACCTCTGCCGCCTGGATTATCCTGTGAGGCTTCCCAGGAAAGGGAGACTCGCAAGCCATTGACGGCCGCTATAATATTGGCTGGAACGGTAGGGGCGATTTCATCAGCAGGCAGCGGCGTGCATGGGTTGGCAGCATTGGCCGTAACGACGCCGTTTTTAACCGTTGCCACACCAGCAGGGATCGTATAGTCCTGCCCATTATTATTGTCCCATGCGCCAGCACCGTTATTGAAGGCAGCCTTCATGAAGGCAGCGCTTCCTAAAGAAACGGTCTTTTTGACCCAGCCTGCGCAAGCGTTTTCATTCATGGCAATGCCGGGGGCTGTCGTCCAGGCTGAGCCGGCAGGCGCAAAATGAATGTTGACGGTGCTCCAGCCGCGAGTCTCTGTACTGTAATAAACCTCAGCAACATTGCCTTGTGCTGTCGTAACGGAAAACTCAGGCGAGAAAGCAGATTTATTGCCTGCCTGGTCCTTGGCGAGCACCTTATAGATATAAGTTGTCGCTGGTGCCAGACCAGAGTCGACAAAGCTTGCTGTAGTCAGGTCGGAACGAATTAGCGTATTGTTGCGGTACAGCTCGTATCCGGCAAGGCCGCTGCCACCAGTTTCATCGGTAGAAGGGGACCAGCTCAATTCAACAGAGCTGCTCGTAATCGATGCTGCGCTTAAAGCTGCAGGAGCAGTAGGAGGAGTTGTATCAACTACGGTTGGAGCACATGGACTGCCGCTGGATAGTACGCCATTGTGCAGCTGCACGATGCCAGTGCCAATCGCGTAATCCTGCCCGCCATTATTGTCCCACGTCGAGCCATTATTGAAGGCTGCCGTAATACCGGTG
This sequence comes from Paenibacillus montaniterrae, assembly GCF_018403185.1. Classification (GTDB taxonomy): domain Bacteria; phylum Bacillota; class Bacilli; order Paenibacillales; family Paenibacillaceae; genus Pristimantibacillus; species Pristimantibacillus montaniterrae. The sequence continues at coordinate 100,719 of NZ_BOSE01000005.1, read as the reverse complement.
GCGGAGCCGAGATCCAATTCTTTAACATACCAGCCCTCACATGCGTTTGTCATCGCAATACCCGGCGCAGCTGTCCATGTACCGCCGTTAGGTCTGTAATGTATGTTTACGCTGCTCCAGCTGGAGCTGGGCTTGTAATATACCGTAAGCTGAATAGGTTCATTTTCACCAGGAGCGTCGCATGGGTTGCCGGCGTTTGCGATCAGCTGGCCATTTTTCACTTGATGGACACCGCTTCCCATGCTGTAGTTGGCGCCGTTGTTGTTATCCCAAGCGCCAGCACCGTTAGTAAATACGGCTTGGAAGCTGCTGGCACTGTCCAGCTCTACCGTATAAACCGTCCAGTCAGCGCACGCTGCTTGCATAGCAGTTCCAGGTACTGCAGTCCAGCTTCCACTGCCATTATGATGAATATTTACGGCTTGCCAGTTTTTATAAGGGGTGTAGTAATACACAGTTGCGCTGCTGTTTTCCGCTGCTGCTGCCGTTTTTGCAGTAGGGTCGGGACCAACATGGAATGCCAATGAGCACAAAAACATGAAGCAGAGCAGCAAATGAATAACTCTTCTCTTAATCATCGAAAAAGCAACCTCCCAAATTTGTAATGGGTACAATCCTTGCAAGCGATTTCACAAAGGTTTGAGCAAACGTTTGCACAAATTGCAATAAGCTATCACTGCAAGAATTTGTACAATCTGATTATAAGTGCGAGGAGAGTCTTTGACAAGATGGAAAAGTAAGCGTTTTAAAATATATTTTTCAAAGAAGGAGCAAGGCAATTCCGAAAACATTCGTAGTCGTCTTAAGGCTTAAAACGCGACGAATGATGGAATGCTCTGCTCCTCGTGATGTTAGTGACTTTCCAGGTTGCTTGCCCGTTATCTAATCGGAATCGGGGGCTTTTGGAGGCGACTTTATTCTGCCAGACTTGCGAAGTGCTTCGCGTAAAATAAATTCAATTTGTCCATTTACGCTGCGAAACTCATCTGCTGCCCATTGCTCAATTGCCCGGTGCAGCTCGGAATCGAGTCGGAGCAGAAAAGATTTTTTTTCTTTTGCCATTAGTCGATTTCCAAATTAGCTGTACAGCGTTCCCGTATTAATGACGGGCGTTGTGGAACGATCAGAAACAATCGTTACCATCAAGTTATTTACCATCGCTGCACGACGTTCACTGTCAAGTTCAATTCCTTTTTCTTCAAGCTGCTTTAACGCTGCTTCGACCATGCCAACTGCACCGTCCACAATTTGCTTTCTGGCAGATACAATAGCAGAAGCCTGCTGGCGCTGCAGCATAGCGCTGGCAATTTCAGGCGCATAGGCCAGATGAGTAAGGCGAGTTTCAAGAACAGCTACTCCAGCAACGCTCAGTCGCTCCTGCAGCTCTGTTTGCAGCTTTTCAGCTACCTCGTCCGCATTGCCGCGCAAGGTCAAAGTATGCTCTGCAGAAAAGCTGTCGTACGGATATTGCGCTGCAATATGTCGTACGGCAGTTTCACTTTGGATTTCAACAAAGCTTTCATAATCATCGACATCAAAGCTCGCCTTGGCAGAATCGATAACCTTGTATACGACAACAGCTCCAATTTCAATCGGATTGCCTTCCGCATCATTTACCTTCAAGGTTTGGCTGTTGAAGTTGTTGACACGCAGTGTAACATGCATTTTAACAGTAAGCGGCACAACCATCCATAGACCGTCCTTGCTTAAGCTGCCAATGTAACGTCCGAAGAAGGTGATGACTTTCGCTTCGTTAGGCTGAACAATTGTGAGCGAGGTACAAATTATGCCTGCAATCGCAACTAATAAAATGCCGCTGAAAATTAATACGAGGTTATTGTTGTCCGCAGATTGAAAAAATGCAAATGCGCCGAGTCCAGCAAGTACAAGCGCAAGCAAAATTGCTACAAACCCGTTAAGATGCCAAGCCTGTTTCGTTTTCATAGTGCACCACGTCCTTTTTTGATGTTGTTTTGATTTCTATTTGATATAAATATGATATCACTTTTAGAAAAAAAAGTAAATCCCTTGAATGCAAAAAGAGAGGACGTCAAGAAGGCCAGTGAAACTGACAATCTGACAACCTCTCTTTTTGTAAATATTATTCTGCTATGAGCATGCGCAGCGACATGCGCTGAAGGATCGTTGACGCAAGCCAGCAGCCAATTGCGGTTATAAGCGGTACGCATAAGGCAATGACAACCAGATAGGCAGGCTCCACAATGAGCGGCAGTTTTTCGATGCCATAGTTGGAGAGCAAGCCGCGCAGCATTGCAGGCAGTAAATAGATGCCGCAGACAACGCCTGTCAATGCGCCTATTACTGCAATACTCGCAGTGCCAATCGTCAAGGCGCGGCGAATCGATGTTATTGTCAGTCCTAAAGATGCGTAGATTCCATACGTTTTTATGTCCTTGCGCAAGCCGAGGCGGCAATTGCTGTAAACAATCAAGCAGGTAATGGCGCTAAACAATATCGCCATCATCAGCATCGGAATGAGCAGAACGCCCGCCGCTTCTTTAAATACGGAGTCGAGCAGTGTTTGCTGCGTTACAACCTGTACATCAGGAGCAAAGCGACTGCTTAAATCGTGCACAAGCCTGTCGGCATCTGCGCCTTCGCTTAATTCAATAAAGCCCGAATCAAGCACAAATTGCTGGACCAGTTCGCGGCTAATCCGCGCGGTGTTGGACATGTTGGAAATCGACTGAAAAATGCCTGTCACAAGCAGTTGATGCTGCTTTCCTTCTATAAAAATGTTGATTGTATCGCCAACTTCTTTTTGTAGCTGACGTGCAATATTGACGCCGATTGAAATCTCATTGTAAAGCTGCGGGTTTCGTCCTTCTAAAGAGGCTAACCCCAGCTCATCCATGCTGCCATCAACAACGGTTAGCGGCAGGCTGAACGTTTGTCCGTCCACAGTGTCGGTGTGCGGAATAACGCCTGTTGCCGAGCCAGTCCAATTAATGCTGCGCACAGCCTCGTTGCTTTGCACAGCCCGCTCGATTTCCTGAATAAGCGGTTCGCTGTTATTAATGACGATAATCGAGATATCATTATTGTCATAGCCCCATTGCGGTGCGGTTTGACTGATGTTGTAAATGCTGGTCACCAGACTAGTGCCGAAAACGAGCACGGCAGTAGTAATGGTTGCAAGCAGAAAAATAAGAAGGCTTCCTTTTTTATTGCTGCTTATTTGCTTCCAGCCTATTAGAGCCGGCACTGATAAATGCTCCAGCCATTTGCTGCTGGTAGAAGCGCGGTGCGTGCGGCTGTGGCTCTGCTCTGACATGCCGTAGCGAATTCCTTGAATCGGCTCCACCTGACGGGCCTTCCAGGCATATCGCCAGGCGCAGAGCACAATAATGAGCAGCAAAGCCGCTCCGACTCCCCAAAATATGGCGGCTGTATTCGCGGTTACAGGAGCATAGTCGGTTTTCAGCAAGGACAGCGAGCTTTGCACAACAAGGTCAGACAACAGCTTGCCGCCAACGAGAGCAGGAGCGATAGCGGCGACCGCCAGCAGACTATACTGCAGCAGATAAACCCCAATAATTTGCGAGCTTAACATGCCAAGCGATTTGGTAATGCCGATCGTGCGGTAGCTTGCCAGAATCGTATCCGTAATCGTAAAGCCAATCGTAAACAGCGCAATGACAATCATGACAGCGCCGAGAAAGCACATTACAAAGCCGATCACCTTATTCAATATAAAATAGAAGGAAAACAGCTCATTGTAGGAGGTGCGCGATTCGAGAAATGGCGAGCCGAGATCGTTCTCAAAGCGCTGCCAGTAGCTGGAGCTTTGCTCAAGCTGGTCATAGCGCAAAGCAAGCATATACTTCTCGTTGCCTGCAATGCGTGGCGACAGGCTCGCATAATCTTCTTCGCTCATCCAAATACGTGCCGTTGTAGAAAACGGGCCGCCATGCGACAAGTCGATCACAACAGCGCTAATTTTATAGGATACAGGCTCTGATCCGGCAGCGAACATAAGCTCATCGCCAACAGCCATGTCGTATTTGTAGGCGAGCGAGGTTGGCACCCAAACTGTGCCGGCTTCCGGCGCATCGAGCGTTGCAGGTCCTTGCGCGGGCAACAGATTGTCTACGCCAAGCGGCATGTCAGGCGTACTCATCATATACAAATACAGGTTCGTCAGCTCATCGCCGTTGTAGGCAAGTCCTGTCCACGGCTTGTAGGGAAGCAATCGGGAGCTGTGCACACCTCCCTGCTGAGCCCACCAATCGGCAACCTTGACTTGATCATGCAGACCTTCTGTCAAATTAATAATTTCATGTGCGCCAAACGCAGCCATGTGCCGCTTGGAGAAAATATCCTGGGAATTCATAATGACGGCAACGGCTGTGCTAATGAGCAGCGTCGACAAAGCGATGAGCAGGGCAATCAAGGCATTTTGCATTTTTTTTCGCCGCAAATTGCCCCAGCAAAGCGTCAGCATTGCGAGCATCCCGCTCAACCCCTTCCCGTAACGTACGCAAAGATCATCTCTTCGCGCGCCGAGGTTTGCTCTGGAGTATAAGGGCCCATGTCGAGCGTTCCGCCAATTTTGCCATCCCGAATATAAATGAGACGGCTGCCGCGGCAGGCCGCTTTAATGTCGTGGGTCACCATCAGAATGCACTGGCCTCTTTCATGCATCGCCGTTAAAATATCGAGCACAGCCACGCCTTGCTCGTAATTGAGACTGCCTGTCGGCTCATCGGCAAACAGCAGCTTCGGCTCATTGATCAGCGCTCTGGCAATGGCAGCGCGCTGCTGTTGTCCGCCGGAAACCTCAGAAGGAAGCCTGCTCGCTTGCTTGCTTAGCTTCAGCTCTTCCATCAGCTTTAGCGCATGCTTGCGCGCTTCGGCTTTACTGCGGCCATTGATGTAGCCAGGCAGCGCGATATTTTCCAGCAGCGACAGATCGGGAATCAGGTTGCTGCTTTGATAGACAAAGCCGATTTGCGAGGCGCGATAGGCTGCCAGCGCATTCCCTTTAAGCTCATCCAGGCGCTTATCGCCCACATAAATTTCTCCAGCCGTTACGGAATCGAGCCCGCTTAGCAAATAAAGCAGGGTTGATTTGCCCGAGCCTGAATCACCCATGATGACAGTAAAATCCTGCTGGTAGATGGACAGATCAATATTGCGGATAGCATGGTACTGCTCCTTGCCAGTCATATACGTTTTGCATAGATTAACTGCACGCAGCATAACGTTTTTTGTCATTCAGCATTCTCTCCTCTCATGATGCTCATTATAGAGAGCAATACTTGCACAAATATGACTAAATTATAAACAAAGTATAACAGCGATCAGCTAAGCGGCAGCTTGATGCAAAAGGTCGTTCCTTGTTCGGGCCTGCTATGAAATGTAATCGTTCCGCCATGAGCCTCGACAATATGCTTGCAGATCGACAAGCCCAGCCCGACGCCATGGCGGGGAGGGAGCTGCTCGCTGCTTGAGGCAGGGGCGGCTTGACCTTGATAATAGCGTTCAAAAATAAACGGCATGTCCTGCGGCGATATGCCGCTTCCCGTATCAGCAACGGTAATTTCAAGGGCGCGTTCCTGCTCATTTTCCTCCACCTTTAACGCAATTACGTCACCTACAGTTGTATGCTTCAAGGAGTTGGCGACTAGATTGGCTATGACCTGCTCAATTCGAATTGGATCGATGGCAAGCAAGAGATTCGGATAGCTGTCGGGCGCATCACAGCTGACGCCTGATGTCTCAATATAGTGGGCGATATGCTGCAGCATCGGCTTCAGCACCGCGGCGCTGTATTGCTCCTTCGGATGCACCGCTATTTGCTCCAGATCGCGCAAGGAATGGAGCAGCAGATCATCGACAAGCGCAGACATTTTGCTGGCATTGGCATGTACAACGTCCAAATAAGACATGGCACTTGGCAGATCGGGACAAATGCCTTCCCGAATCGCTTCCACATAAGCTTTTATCGTCGTAAGCGGCGTTTTCAAATCATGCGACAGGTTGGAAATGAGCTCCTTATGCGCTTGACTGTGCGAGGCCTGCGACAAATGCAGGCTGCGAATTTCAACTCGCATTTGATCGAATACAGCATATAGCTCGCCGAGCTCATTTCGGCTAGTCCATTGCGCTTCCTGCTCATAGTTTCCTTTCAAAATCGCTTCAGCATTGCCCTTAAGCGCCTTAATCGGCTCAAGCTGCTGCTGTTTGACGTAACGGTTAATCGCTAGCAGAAGATAAACGAGCAGTAGAAATGACAGGATAAGCACAAGCAAAGCGGCTGCCCTTTGCAAGCTGGAGAAAGGCTGCTGCTGATCGACGGATGCTTGGGGAAGCGCAAACTGAGCATAGCCGACAAAGGTATCGTTTGCCGCATCCAAAATCGGAAAAGCGATATGGTAGGTCGCTGGCTCGGCTCGTGACAAGCGCAGTGCAAAGTCCAGCTCAAAGCGAGGTGAAAGCACGCGTGTCTCCCTATTGCTGCTGTCAGCCAGGCCGGCTCCGCCATCAGCTTGCTGTGAGCTGCTGTCATACAAGATCGTACCGTCTGCTGATACCACTAACAGCTCAGCGTGCTGGGCTTCCGCCCAAGCTGACAATTTGGCTGAAAATGGGGAAGAGTCATCTGCAAGCTCAGCATGCTGATGCTCCAGCTCGCTCACCATGCCATTGGTTAGCACCTTGATTGCTTTGAGCGAGGAGGAAGGGGAGACGTCCTTAAAGCTGTACGCAAGCCAAAAGCTGCTGGCTGCAGCGGCGAGCAGGCATATCAGTGCGAGCAGCATTCGTTTGCTGTACCATGATTTCCATTCCATTTTAGTGCTGCTCCTTTTCATCATCAGGGCTGAACTGGTATCCGACTCCCCAAACCGTTTTTATGTATGATGATTTTGCAGCTTGTGGCTCCAGCTTGCTGCGCAGCCGCCCGATGTAGACGGTAACGGTATTGTCGTCGACGTAGGAGGAAAAGCCCCACACTTGATCCAGCAGCTGCGTTTTTGTAAAAACTTGCTCCGGATTGGAGGCGAGGAAATAAAGCAGGTCGAATTCTTTAGCTGAAAGCGTGATGAGTTGGTTATTACGTTTTACTTTGTGGGATCGCTTGTCGATGGTCAGCTCGCCTGCGCATACGATGGTTTGTTCTGTCGCTGGCGGGGCTGTTATTGGTTGCCCAGTCAGTGCCTGTCCTGACAGTGGCAGCTTTAGCTCTCGTCCAGACAGCTCTAATGCTGCCGCCTCGATTCCGTTGAGCCTGCGCAAATGTGCTTGTATTCTAGCCGCCAGTTCGCTTAGTGAAAAGGGCTTGGTCATATAATCATCAGCCCCAAAGCCGAGCGCAAGCACTTTATCCGTATCACTGCTTCTGGCGCTCAAAACGAGTATTGGGGTCAGCATATTCGCACGCAGTCTGCGGCAAAGCTCAATCCCGTCACCATCCGGCAGCGTTAAATCAAGAATGATAAAATCAGGATCTTCCCGTTCAAGATAGGCATTACAAGAGGAAATATTGTCAGCTATATCAGTGCTGTAGCCCTGTACCTGCAAATATTGACTTACGATTGTAGCAATTTCCGGCTCATCCTCTACAATTAAAACTTTCTTTCCCAGCATCTATGTTTCACTCCCTGTTCAATAGGCATGTGCATGTATTCATTATAGCATGCGCATGCCAAGCGGAGCAGACAGGCACAACGGAAAGCGAAACGATAGACTTTGCACTCCTTTTATAAAAAGGGCTTTACTCATTTATATTTGTTATCGGAGGGAGATTTATGAAAATACGCCACTTTATCAAACTTGGCGGAGCGGCTTTATGGATAGATTGTAACAATAAGTCCAACATTGAAGCCCGCTATAGCTCTTTCGAGCTATAGCGGGCTTCCGCTGTGTTGCTTACAATAAATGTATCTTACATGTTCAACAAGCAGATGGATGCGTCCAGCTGCAATCGATTGAAAGGATGGCAATAGTTATTATGACGAAAAGCGGAGGCTTCTTACTATTTGCTTGGCTAGTTGCAGTAATCGCAACGGCAGGAAGTCTTTATATGAGCGAGGTATTGAATTATGTTCCGTGTGTGCTTTGCTGGTTTCAGCGCATTTTTATGTATCCGCTAGTGTTGCTTTTGGCGGTTGCTGCGTATAAGCAGGAAACCGTTATTCTCCCCTATGTACTGCCGCTTGTGGTCGTGGGCGGAGGCATATCGATTTATCACATTATTATTCAGAAAATGCCCAAGGACAGTGCGATTGCAGCATGTGGACCGACAAGCTGCCAGGAGGATTATTTGAACTGGTTTGGCTGGCTAACCATTCCGATGCTGGCGCTAACTGCGTTTATTCTGATTGCAGTTGCATTGGTGCTTGCCAGACGCTTTGAACAGCAAGAGGAAGCATAATCTCGGAAAAATCTATCAACAGCAAACGTCTCCTGCGACGTTAAGCATCTCAGGAGACGTTTGCTGTTTTGCTATGAATCGATATGTGTCAATAGTTGTTCTATTGTCTGGCGCTTGCGTGGCTTAGGAATACGATCAAAGTAGCCGAAGTGAAGAACGCCGGCAATCCTTTGTCCAGCATGCAGCCCTACTGCTCGATGGAAAGCCGGATCCCAGTTGCACTCATTCGTTTTCCATACAACACCAATACCTTGCTCCCAGGCAAGCAGCTGAAGGTTTTGTATAAGGGCAGCTGTCGCAGCAAAGGCATCCTCCCAATACTTTTGCCGCGGGTCGGCATCAAAAACGACGAGTAAATGCACCTGCATGAGCTCGCAGTATTGGTGCATTGCCCACTTCCCCCAACGCTGACGCATTTCCTCAGAATAAGTTAGCGCTATCGCTTCGGCAAACTTTTTTCTCCCATCTCCTGTGAACATAATAAAGCTCCACGGCTCCTTGCGTGAGTGAAACGGAGCCCAGATCGCGTCATTTAATAGCTTCATGATGATTGAAGGATCCAGCGGTTTGCCATTAAATTCTTTGATTGTTCTGCGCTCGCGAATAGTTTGCGAGATTTTCATGGCTGCTTCGCCCCTTCAACCAGCATTGCCGCTGTTTCCTTCATCGTTTCACGAATCGTAATAATATCTGAACCATAGTACTTGTCTGTTTCCAGCTTATACACATGTCCATTTTGCACGGCAGGCAAACTTTTCCATAATTCAAGCTGTTCGATTTCTTCAAATGCATCTTGGTCTTCTCCTTCATCACGCACAATCAACAGAATATGATCAGCTGCATAATTCGGAAGCATTTCAAGTGAAATTTCTATTGCTGAGCCAAAAGGGTTTTTCTCGATTTCTGCTGCAACTGCTTCAGGAGAACTGGCTTGCAAACTACTGTGCAGCATATAGCCAGCAAAGTTTCGGTTCAAATAAATACGCAGCCGTCCTTTTTCAACACGAAAAATCGTTACCGTCTCCTCGCCAAGCGCGTCTTTAAGTGCTGCTCTGGCTGTAGCAGCTTCCTGCTCATATTCCTTAATCCAGGCATTCGCCTCCTGATCCTTGCCTACCAAGTTGGCTAATTTAGTGAAAATACCATAAATCGGGTCCTGCTCAAAGGAAATATAGTATACGGGAGAAATTTTTTCAATTTGCTCCATCTGCTCTGGATAAATATCAAGGAACACGGTGGGCGCGACAACCAAATCAGGTGCAAGCTCCACGATCACCTCACTGCTCGGAGGATCTCCAATACGAGCTACATCATTCATTTCATCGAATGTATAGACAATCTTAAAGCTGTTGTCTCCTGCTCCAATTGGTTTAATTCCCAGTGCCAACAGCTCGCTGGAAAATTCAGCTGCTACAATTCGCTTTGGAGCTGTTGGAACCTTCAACTCGCGACCCAAGTCGTCCGTAATCAGCCTGGTTGCCGCTGCTGTGGCTTCCTCTGTTGAATTGGGCGATGGTGATGGGGCTGTCGTGCTCCCCTGATTTGCCGTTTCCTTGCCACCGCATCCTGCCAATAGCAGTGTAAGGCATGCTAAAGCAATGAGCAGCACTGCATTGGATCTTTTTAATACTTGCAACATAATACCCTCCTGCAACAATGTGATAGTGATTATTAATCTCAATACACATTTTAGCCTAGGCAGCAAAACGGCTCCATAGCCCTTTATTGCATCTTTAATGGATAATTATGACGCTAGTTTGCTTTAATGAGCAGTTGAGCCGCTTCCTGCATCTGTCTTTGAATCGAGATCGGATCATTAGCCAGCCAGTTTGCCACGTCAAGATGGTGGACGTTTCCTTTTTGCACTGCAAGGAATCTTTGCCAAGCACTGCTTTGCAACATTGTTTGCCATTGCCTATATGCACCTTTGTCAGGCTGCAAAACTACAAATAGATGTTCTGCCTCATAAAAAGGCAGCTCGTCAATGGTAATTACACTGGAATGAAAATACTTATTGCACATGCATTGCATAGCTATTTTTTCAGGAGGAGCAAGTTGCAAGGAGTTGTACAACGGATAGCCCATATTCAGCACGCCATATACTTGCAGCAGCTGTTCCCTAACTCGCAATATCGCAACACGTTCAGTGCCAATAGAGGCGAATACGTCAGCACGCAGCGCCTTGCATTGTGCTTCATATTGTGCTGTCCATGCTTCGGCTTCCTTGGTACGGTTTAAGGCAGCAGCCACTTGGCGCAATTGTGCGTAGATCGGATCTTGCAGCACATCAATATGAATAATATTGGCCAGCTTTTCTATGTCGGGCTGCACCGCTTCATTAGCTGTAATGATCCAGGCAGGCCGCAAGGCTTGCAGTACGGCATAGTTCAGCCTTGGATGAAGTGCATCAGAAATATGTTGTATATGCGCTGAATCATCTAAGGAAATATAACCGCCAACACGCGCTATATCCGCAGCAACAGGAGCAATTCTCAAGGCTTGGCAGTGTCCTAATCCATCTAGAGCAATTATTCTCGGCAATGCGGATTTTGCATAATGAGTTGGGGCGACACCGACGATTTGCTTGAAGCGACGGCTAAAATGATACGGATCGCTATAGCCTACCATATGTCCGATCTCAGCAATGCTGTATGTCGAATGCAGCAGCAACTCCTTCGCTTTGTTTATACGCAATTCAACCAAATAATTCATCGGGCTGCTTCCTGTATATTTGCGAAATATTCTTGAATAATGCTCGGAGTTCAACTCCGCGATTGCAGCTAGTTGCTCGCGCGAAATAGCTCGTTTGTATTCCTTCTCCATAAAGGAGATCGTTCTATTTATTTTGTCTCGGGCATCCTGCACAAAGTGAGAGCTGTGGCGCTTCGCCTTACCAGGTCGAGGTGAAGGTAGATCCTGCATCAGTGAACACCTGCTTAATAAAAAGTAGTGAGTTTGTTAATTATTATAGCACACTATGTTCAAAGTCAGCCTAGTTCATCAGGCGCAGTGTGGTTAACAACAAAAGAAGGGGGCATAAAGTCGATAAAATTTGACTTTATGCCCCCTGGCTCGTTTCATTCTGAACCTCAGCCAACCTCGCACTTTACACTATCTGACAGGTACTGTAAAGGATACTGTGGTACCTTCCCCTGGTTGGCTGTGAATGGTCAAGCCTTGCCCGAATAATTGAATAAGTCTGCGGTGGGTATTGTTTAAACCGATCCCGCTCCTATTTTGCAAGGAAAGGTCCAGCAACCATGTTAAGGTTGCCGGCTCAATGCCAGGCCCGTTATCTTTTACTTGTACAAGCACGCTGCGTTCTCTTTTAACAATATGGATTTCAATGTTAAGCATGCCTGCTCGGTATTGGATGCCATGCTTAATCGCATTTTCTACCAGTGGCTGAATGGATAGCGGCGGTACAAGTACATCCAGGCCTGTATCCATATCCCACATAATTGACAAGCGTTCAGCATAACGGGTTTCTTCAATATACAAGTAAGCTTTTACAAGTGACAGCTCATGCGAAAGCTGGATCAGTTCTCTTGTATTTTTGAAAGAGAAGCTGATGCGCAAAAAAGTGCTGAAGGCATCAATGAGCTGTCTCATTTTTGAATTGTCCAGCTCACTTAGCGCGGCGATCGAATTCAAGGTATTAAACAGAAAGTGCGGGCTGATTTGAGATTGCAAATACGCTGCCTCCAGCCGCAGCCTTTCGTTGTAGGAATGCTTGGTAGCAGCAAGAGCGCGTATGCGATAACGGAGTTCCAAAGCATCTACCGGCTTGGTGACGTAATCATTAGCTCCTGCCAGAAAGCCGGTATAAATATCGGCCGGTTGACTTCGGGCAGTCAGAAGCAGGATAGGAAGCTCAGAGATAGAGAAACGAGCTCTTGCCAGCTTGGTTAATTCATAGCCTGAAAGGCCGGGCATCATTACGTCACTAATGAGCAAATCATATCGTTTGGCATCAAGCAAGTCCAAAGCTTCCTGGACCGAACGCGCCGTTTTAATCTCGTAAGGCTCTTCAGCAAGCATGCCTTTCAGTACATTCAGGTTTACTGGATCATCGTCAACCAGAAGCAGGCTTAGACGAGTGTTGCTGATAAGCGGCGGAATCAACATCGCAGGATCTGTTGCTCTAGCCTTTTCATGAGACGATGACAGGAAAGCTGGAGAAGCAATCCCGGATTCGCCTCGACTGAAATCTGATTCCTCATCGTATGGCGCTGACTTCGGCAACTCAGATATAATGGCTGCGTTGGCCAAGAATAATTGAAAGCTGAATACAGACCCTTTCCCCAGCTCGGATTGAAGCAGGAGCTCGCTGCCATGCAGCTCCACTAGCTGCTTGCAGATGCTAAGCCCCAAACCAATCCCCTGTCCATCACGAGCGTCGTTGTTTCCTTGCTCATACGGATCAAACACGCGATGTATGGTAGCCTCATCCATACCTGATCCAGTATCGCTTATTTGCAGCTGAACATAATTATTATCATATTTAGCAGACACCATAACATGCCCTTCATCGGTATATTTCAAGGCATTGTGCAGCAGATTGTATAGAATTTGAACAAGCCGTTTTTCATCAGCCATAACCTGAGGAAGATCCTCTGGTATATCTGCAATTAGCTTGACCGGCTTTCCTTCTGTTAAATACTTGAGCATGCTGACTACGCCTGGCACGACAGCCTGGATATAAATAGCCTCTTGCTTCAGCGTAATGCGATGCTCCTTGAGACGAACAACATCAAGCAAATCGTCAAGAATGTGCGACATGCGCTGACTAACTGTAACCAGCAAATTCAATTCTTCCCTGCTGCTTTCGGTTAGGTGCTCTCTTTCCTTCCGTTCTATATTTCTTGCAATATTCATAATGCCATGAAGTGGCGTTCGCAGCTCATGAGACGTATTAGCCAAAAACAGATCCTTGCGTTTGTCAGCCATGCGCAGCTGTTCGTTATATTTTATATTTTCGCGAGCGTGCCGAAAATATTGTTTGAACCAATATACGGAAAAACCTACAATTGCCGTGAGAATGTCAATTGGGTAATACATAAGTGTAGAGCTCCCGCTATATCCTGCAAGGGACCAAGCGTAATTGTTAAGTATGGCTAATGCCGACAAAAGCGGAAAAATCAGATCGTTGTTCCTCTTGTATTCCCTCCACAATTGCCCAATTGTAACCAGCAAGCAAATAAAAGGGATAAATTGATAAACTTGAACAGGCCATGTCCGCAGCGCAGTGCTGATCACTGGGGCGGTAGAGCATAAAATAAATACGGAGTAGCCAACTAATGATAGCGTGTAAATCCGCAGCCATTTATTCAGCTTGGATTTAAATAAAAACTTTTGGAACACAAGCAGAATAAGCAGGTTTTGCCAAATAAAAGCGAGCAAGCGAATTTTTACCGACCAGGTATAGTTGATCGGCAACCACGTGAACAGGATATTGTCTGGACGTGCCATCAAAATTATGGCAACAGACAGTGTCATAAGGCTAACGAGCAGCAAAGCATGTTCTTGGCGATTCAGAGTATAAAGAATGACACCATAGAGACAGTGCAGCAGCAAAATGACAATAGTTAGTATTAGTGCTCCTGATGATAAAAAAGCCAATGCATCTATTTGGCTTTGATAGCCCAATAATATAGGCGCTTCTATCCCTCCCTGAAAAGGGTTGTCATAATTGGCAACACGAATTAGCAAGTCAATACTGCTCGTGCCTTCTTCAAAATAAGCCGTTTTGTAAGCAGCGTTGCTGGGACGATATAATTCTGCCTCTGCTGCTACTTTCCCTTGGGCTGGAAAGGTCTTGCCATTAAGCTCCACGATAGAAGCGGATTGAATTTCCTTAATCCAAAGCGAAATCGGCTCTTGAATCGGATCAAGCTGAATGCGCAGCCGATAGGTTCCATAGCCGTATGAAGAATCAGCCTGATCACCGAAAGCAGCTTGCCAATCACCAGGCACGTTGACAAGCTCAGGCGCGGTTGACAGAAAGGGCAGATCTTTTGCTGATACCAGATTAGAGGGATAGAAGAGCCACTCGCCATCAAGGTTCATGGCTAGCGATTCCTTCAAGCTATAGCCTCTAAGATCAAGTGTTCCGCCAATTGCTTTAGGAGTTTTAGCAACACTAAACAAATCTATCCATAATAGCCGCAGACTAACAAGGAGCAGCAAAAAAACAAGAATAGTCATAATTTTAATAAACATGCGATTAGTTTTCATAGCAACATCATAGCAAATAGACAGTGAAATCAAAAGCTGTCAGCCCAAACTTGGTCGATTACCTGAAAAGCAGGGGATTGGCAGGTTATTTTTTCAATTGCATAAAAAAGTATCATAAATATTGATAAAATGTTCTATGAAAACGCTTTATAATTCTGTAGCATCTAAATGATGCAGCTACAGCCAAGAGGTGAGAGGAATGCCCAAATTTAATTTATTTCGCAAAATGCTTACGATTTTGCTTGTAATGCTTATTCCTATTATTGTGCTTTATCTATATTCCAATAAAACGAGCTCCGAGGTGCTGCGCGAGGAGTTGAAAAACTCAAGCCGCGATCAACTGAATTTTTTTCAGCAGCAAATCGACACGATGATTCATTCGATTAGCCAATGGCCGAATCTGTTAATCTATGATCCGGATATTTCCACGCTAAAGGATATTCGCCAGCCAGAGGGGGATTACCTCGATCTTGAAACGATTGAGCTCATTAAGCGAATTCAAAAAAAGCTGAGTATTCAGGAAAATTCTGTAAACTGGGCGAGTCAGCTAACGATTTATTCACCGATGCTGGAGCGGGTAATTACCTCCAGCAAGGTATATCGCTTGGAGCGAGAGCAGCTTGCCAAGCTGTCAGCAGCCGGCTGGCAAATGAGCAGCTTCAATGTGTCGCCAGATAAACGCGAGCATCTGTTTTCGCTAGTTACTGTTTCACCATTTTCCAGCTCCGCCAATCCTGAGCAGTCTAATCTTGTGCTTGAGGTGCAGTTCAGCAGTAAAAATATCGAGCAAATGCTTGATGCATTTCGCGGCGAAGGGCAGAGCAACCCGTTTTATTATGTAAAGCCAGGCGAAATCGTCTATCACAGCACAGCCGATGTTGAGCTTGCCGGCAGACTGATCGAGCATATTTCGCTAAATGAGCTGGAGAAGTCCGGCTACGAAACGGTGCAGCTGGACGGTGAATCCTATCTTGTCAATATGGAGCGTTCGACGACAACAGGCTGGGTGCTGATCGATTATTTGCCTATTTCAGAAATGATGCTGCCGATTAAAAAGAGCAATCTGCTGTTCTATGCTTCGGTTATTACGCTGCTTCTTATGGCCATCGTCGTCGTTTATTTGCTGTATGCTCAGGTGCAGGTGCCGATCAAGCAGCTGGTTACCAGCTTTCAACGCCTGAAAAACGAAGATTATACGGTGAGGCTGAAGCCGAAGGGCAACACGGAATTTACGTTTCTGTTCAATCGCTTTAATTCGATGGTCACCCAAATTCAAGAGCTGTTTCAGCGTTCCTATTTGGAGCAAATTCATATTCGCGAAGCAAAGCTCAAGCAGCTGCAATCTCAAATTAATCCGCATTTTTTCTATAACTGCTTTTCATTTATTTCAAGCATGGCCAAGCTGCAAAACTATTCGGCTATTATCGCTATGTCGCAAAATTTATCGCACTACTACCGCTATACCACGAGGCAGGAGAAGGAGTTGGTCAGCTTGCAGGAGGAAATGAAGTTTATTCAGCATTATCTTGATATAAGCGTAATGCGTATGAAGCGGCTAACCTATCAAATTGATTTGCCTGACGACATGCTCCGTGACATGATTCCTCCGCTATCGATTCAGCCGCTGGTCGAAAACGCTGTCCTGCACGGCATTGAACGTTCTAGTACAGCAGGCTATATCAGCATTATTGCGGCAAAGGACGGGGATAAGCGAAGCGTTACCGTTGAGGATGATGGCAAGGGGATGAGTGAGGCAGAGCTTGTCGCTTTAAGCAAGCGGTTAAATTACCCGATGCAGGAGGATATGGGCTGTGGACTGTGGAATGTTCATCAGCGCTTGACGCTGCGCTATGGGGGAGGGGCTGGCATTGTGCTGGAGCGCTCCAAGCTTGGCGGCTTAAGCGTCAGTATAAGCTGGGTTGCTGCAGATGTACCCGCAAACAATGCTCTTTCTTTGCGCGAAGCCGCTGCCAAATAACACTGAGAACGCTTGAGGAGGAGATCAGCAATGGTCGACATTTTATTGGTAGATGATGAAACCTATGTAACAGAAAGTTTGGCGCTTACGATACCATGGAGCGAGCTTGGCATACAGCAGGTCTATCAGGCAGCATCGGCAGCGGAGGCGCTACAGCTTCTGGAAACAAACGCGGTGCAAATCCTTGTAACGGATATTAAAATGCCTGAGCAAACAGGGCTTGAGCTGATTGAACAAGCCAAGCAAATGCGGCCAGGGCTAAAAACGGTACTGCTGACCGGCTATTCTGATTTTGAATATGCGAAGCAAGCGATTAAGCTTCGTGCATGCGACTATCTGTTGAAGCCGGTTGATGATGATGCGTTCATGGCTTGCATTGCGGCGCAGGTAGAGGTGCTAAAGCAGGAGCGTTTGCGCGAGGAGGAGCAGGCGCAGGCAACGTACTCGCGCAAAACAGAATATACAGTGCTTCGCAGGCAGCTTATGCATGAGCTGCTGCTTGGCAGACAAAGAGCGTCGGCGCATTTGGGCAAGCTGCTGCAGCAATACGAGATTAATATTGAGCCCGAGCAATCCTGCATACTGCTGACCGTGCAGCTTGCGGGGCGATTTCTTGGCATGGATCGTCATTCGAGCGAGCTGATCGAGTATGCGATCGGAAATATTGCCGAGGAAATATTTACTGAACCATATAGTGTGTGGCACAGCAACTCGCCGCATGATCATGTGGCGATACTGATTTCCTTGCCAAACGACAGCGACCCTTCGCTTTACCATAAAGATTTTATTAAGCATTTATGCAGTCTGCTGAAGGAGCAGGTTTCCAGCTATCTGAACGGAGAAATATCGATCGTTGCTTCTGACTGGTTCGTATTTCCCGAACACATTTCCAAATATTATCGAGAAGCAATTACGACGCTTTACCGCCTGCAAATGGACCAGTCGGTCGTGATCATGCTCGATGAAATAAGCAATAAGCAGCAGGGAAGCAATGCTGCACTGGAGGAGCTGTATAAGCCGCCGACGCTGATTAATTTGCTGGAAGGGGGTCAGTGGCAAGCTGCCAAGGAGAAGCTGAATATATTTCTCAATAGTAATCCGCAGCAGCAATATACGAGAGAGCGTTTGTATGAAGCGTTTATCGCGATATCGAACGGCCTCATTTACGTAGCGAACAAAATGGGCATAGATTTGCACAGCATTGACCCGCATGGCGTCAATTTGCTGTTGGATCGTTCTATGCTGCTAAGTGCCGACAGCTTGCACAAATGGTCCGCCGACATGATTGAGCTGCTGTCGATGCAGTATGACGAAAGCGATACGCATCATAAGAAGCATATTATTAAGCAGGTGCAGGAGCTTATTAGCAAGGAGCTTGGCTTAGATGCATCTGTCAAAACAATTGCCGACCGCGTGTACCTTCACCCTGTATATTTGTCGAAGCTGTACAAAAATGAAACAGGCGAAAGCCTGGGCGATTACATTATTCGCATGCGCATGGAAAAGGCGGTTTATATGCTGAAGCATACGAATAAGAAGATTTATGAGATTACTACCGAGCTTGGTTATCAAAATCCGCAATATTTTAGCAAGGTGTTTAGGAAATACTACAGCTGCACCCCACACGAATACCGCGAAAGGTAGAGGATGTTTAAAAACTGGACTTTGATGACGCGGTTTTGCGTTGTAGCGTATTCGGCGGCGAATATGTCACGCTACCGAAAGTTCCGGTGCTCACGTAGCTTGTGCCTACGCTGCGCTCCTCACTTTCTAGTATCGTGCCATCTTCTTGGTCCTGAAAGCCCAATTTTTAAACTTCTATTGGAAGGGTGGTTTAAAAGTTGGACTTTGATGACGATGTGATTGCGTTGTAGCATAGTCGACGGCGAATCTTGAACGCTAGCGAAAACTGCGGTGCTCACGTAGCAATTGCCTACGCTGCGCTCCTCGTTTTCTACTAGCGTCCAAGCTTCTTGGTCCTGAAAGCCCAATTTTTAAACTCTTATTTGAATAGGAGTTTTAAAAAGTTGTCCTTTGATGCAATAGATTGGAAAAGGTGCAGAAATGTTGGTACTGTGTCATAGGCTGGCGGTGGTCCCCATTTTATAATCAAGTTGTACTTATCAATTGCAAGGGGGAGCTTATATGAAAAGGATGATATGGTCGCTGGTGATGATTATGCTGGTTTCGACCTTGGCTGCTTGTAGCGGCGGCAATAACGGAAGCAATGGGGCAGCCACGAATACGAAGCCAGAGGCGACGCAGGAAGGAAATCAGGCTGGCAATGCTGGGTCTGAATCTTCGTACAAGGACAAATATGATCCGCCAGTAACAATTTCTACGGTATGGGGCATCGACCCGGAGCTGAAGTTTAAGAACAATGAAACGATTGAAAACAATGTCGCTACGAAATGGGCGTTGGATACGCTAGGCATTGACATTAAAACGCTTTGGTCTGTAACCGATTCCAATAATGCTTTTGAAACGAAAATGCGCTTGTCGCTCAATTCTGGAAATGATATTCCGGACGTAGTTACAATCGGCAATGCCCAGCTGGCGCATGAGCTGATTGATTCAGGCTTGTTCCGCGAGGTTGGCTCGCTGTTTGACGAGTATGCGAGCGATACCTGGAAAAATGCGATGGCGCTTGACGAAAATGTGTGGAATCCATATGCAAGAGATGGCAAACGTATGGGGATACCGGTTCTGGATTATGCCTACAACCATGACTACTTGCTTTGGATTCGCCAGGATTGGCTCGATGCGCTTGATTTGGAAGCACCAAAAACGATTGCTGAGCTGGAGCATGTGATGGAGCAGTTCAAGAACAACAACCCAAGCGGCCTGAAGCCCAATGAGGTAACGCCGCTAAGCATTGGCACGAAAAACAAGCTAAGCACGTGGATGGGCGACCCTTCATGGATTTTTGGGGCGTTTGGCACTTTGCCTGAGCAGTGGAATGTTGCTGATGACGGCACGCTTGAATATGGATCGATTCACCCGGGGATGAAGGAAGGCTTGGCACTGCTGCGCGATTGGCATAGCAAAGGATACATTCCACAAGAAATTGCGCTTTGGGATGAGAACCAGACTGCTGCTCCGGCAGTGGCTGGCACAGCAGGCATTATACCTGGCCCGTATTGGATGAGCGGCTGGCCGTTGTCCGATACTGCGACGAATGATCCGGATGCGGTGTGGAAGCCTTATCCGATACCGACTGGCGAGGACGGAACGGCTATGCGCCATGGAACCCATTATACGAATGGGGTAACGCTGATCAGCACGAAAATGGAGCATCCAGAAGCTTTCTTTACGTACCAAAACTACTTGTTTGACAACTATGCAGATCCGAAGGAAGGCAGTGAGTTTGAGAACGGCTTGTTCAAAAACTACGACTACGACATTGCTGATGATGGCACGCTGCTGCGCTGGGAGGACATTCCAGGCGGCTATGTGAACGCGGTTCGCTACTTGCTGGTTCGTGATGGCGCACGTATTCCAGATGCGCAAATGAAGGCGCTAATGAATCTGGCTGATGGCAAAGAGCCTGTTACGCGTCTTGAAAAGGAAGTAAAAGCGGCCTATGGTCTTGAAACGCCAGCAGCAGCAGTTGTTTTGCTGGAGCAGGAAGAAATATCATACAAAAACATGTTTACAGGACCGCCGACACCAACTATGAACAGCAAGCTGGATTATTTGAACAAAATCGAGCTGACTGCATTTAACGAAATCATTTACGGCAACAAGGATATCAATGCCTTTGATGATTTTGTCGCACAATGGAAAGCTGAAGGCGGAGATCAAATTACTGCTGAAGTCAATGAATGGTATAACGGAGTAAAATAACGGCTTCGTACGCAAGCAATGCCCTATGACAAGCTCGTTCAGCGCTGAAAGGATGCTCTGAGCGAGCTTTTTTCAATAAAACAGCATCATGTTAGGAGGCGTTATGATGAAGCGAATGAAGGATTGGCCCTTTCATGTAATGATTTTTCCATCTCTGTTGTTTTTGATCGTGTTCAGCTATGTGCCGATGCTCGGGATTGTCATCTCCTTCCAGGATTTCAAGCCGTGGCTCGGCTTTACCGGGTCGCCATGGGTTGGATGGGACAACTTCAGCATGCTGTTTGAACGCAAGGACAGCGCCCAAGTCATTTGGAACACCTTTATAATTGCCGGCTTGAAAATTGTATTTAATCTTGTCGTTCCCTTTGTGTTTGCGCTATTGCTTAATGAAATCCGCAAAGCTTATATTAGCCGAACGATTCAAACGCTCGTCTACTTGCCGCATTTTCTGTCCTGGGTCATTTTGGGCGGGATACTCGTCGACATTTTGTCAACGGACGGCGGATTGGTAAATCGGTTTCTGGTGGCAGCGTTCGGCATAGATCCTGTTCCGTTTCTATCAAGCGGCAACTGGTTCCGTTTTACAGTCGTTGTCTCCGAGGTGTGGAAGGAGTTTGGCTACGGCACCATTGTCTTTATTGCGGCACTAGCTAATATAAATCCATCCTTGTACGAAGCGGCCGAAGTAGATGGCGCTTCACGCTGGAAGCAAACGCTCTACATTACGATTCCATCGCTCTTGCCGATGGCTGTCGTCGTTGGTACGCTTTCGCTTGGCAATATATTAAACGCTGGCTTCGACCAAATCTTCAATTTGTATAACGCGCTAGTTTATGAGAAAGGCGATATAATTGATACCTTTGTTTATCGGACTGCGATTCTGGAAGGAAAGTTTGGCCTTGCTACAGCAGTCGGCCTATTTAAATCAGTCGTATCAATGGTCCTCATTGTCATCTCATATCGTCTAGCCTACAAGCTGGCAAATTATCGAATCTTCTAGAGGGGTAGTTTAAAAAGCTGGACTTTGATGACGATGCGTTGCTTTGTAGCGTATTCGACGTCGAATCTTGAACGCTAGCGAAAGTTCATGCTTCCGAAGTATGTTTCCTGCGGAAACATTGTAGGTGCTCACGTAGTTCTGCTCTACGCTGCGCTCCTCGTTTTCTACTAGCGTCCAAGCTTCTTGGTCCTGAAAGCCCAGCTTTTTAAATCTCGATTGGAAGAGGATGCATTATAAAGAGAGGTGGGGTAGTGATGTATCATAAAACAATCCCTTATCGCATATTCAACGTTTGCAATACGATTTTATTGCTGCTGATCGCGATATGCTGTGTGCTGCCGGTATGGCATGTGTTGGCTGTTTCGTTTAGCGCCAAGGCAGCGGCAGACGGCAATTTGGTCAGCTTGTGGCCTGTTGGCTTTACGACGGTTGCCTATGAAAAAACATTGAACAACCCTGTTTTTCTCGGCTCGATCTGGGTTTCGCTGCAGCGTACGGTAATCGGCACTGTGCTGACCTTGGTGCTGGCTTGTCTCGCCGCTTATCCGCTGTCCAAGGAAACCTATGCCTTTAGAGGTCGCAATATATATGCGTGGCTGTTCGTATTTACGATGATTTTCAACGGCGGGCTTGTGCCATTCTATGTCGTTATTCAGAAGCTTCATCTAGTAGATTCGTTTTGGGTGCTGGTGCTGCCGGGGGCAGTTAACGTCTGGCTGACGATTTTGCTGCTCAATTTTTTCCGCGGTGTACCGAAGGAGCTGGAGGAGGCTGCGCTAATTGATGGCGCGGGGCATTTTAAAACGCTGTTCAAAATTTATTTGCCTGTTTCATTGCCTGCGCTGGCGACGCTTGGATTGTTCAGCATCGTCTTTCATTGGAACTCATGGTTTGACGGCTTGCTATATTTGAACGACAAAACCGATTATCCGCTTGCGACTTTTTTGCAGACGGTAATCGTGCAGCGTGATATGAGCTCGATGAGCTTTAATCCGAAGGAGCTGGAGCTGCTGTCGCAAACGACAGTACGTGCTTCGCAAATTTTCCTCGGGGCGCTGCCTGTCATTATCATTTACCCGTTTTTGCAAAAGTATTTTGTAAAAGGGCTCGTGCTTGGTTCAGTAAAAGAGTAACGCTTTGAAAAGAGCTATCATTAGGAGGAATCGTGACATGACGAATCGCAAATGGATCAGCCTGCTGCTGTCAATATCGCTAGTTTTCACGCTGCTGCAAACGGTAGCGCCAGCTGTCAGTGCGGCTGAGGAGGATGTGTACACCTCGCAAGCGTTAACGATTAACGGAGAAGCGACAGCATGGACGGTGCTTGGCACACGGCCCGCAACGTTTGGCGACAACAGCTCGCCTGACCGTTTTGAATATTGGGATGCTGAATCGTTAGACTTTGAGCTGCAGCATACGAAAAGCGGGCTAGTAGCAGGCAGCTATCAGCTTTCGCTAGAGCTGTTTAGCGAGGCTGCGAGCCCGGGAGAGCAGGCGCTAGTCTATGCAGTGACGAGTGAAGGAGACTGGAAAGCGCCAATCGCCTATAACGGCAGCAGCTGGGAAGCGCCAGCTGAGCTGAAGCTGAATGGAATAGAGGTTGGCAGTGACGGTGTCATCATGCTCGGCATTAAAATGGCTAGCGCTGGCGAGCATTACGGCTATATGCGCAATGTACAGCTTAGCGAGACAAAAACGCCTGCGCTCAATACAGCTGTTAAGCCCAACTCAGCTATTTTGCGGCCGGGTAAAACGGTACAGCTGTCAGTAGCGGCGGGCTCAAGTCAGCAAGTAAGCTACCAGTCAAGCGATCCTGCAGTAGCGATTGTGGATGAGCAGGGACTTGTAACGGCGGTTGGTGATGGCGAGGCAGTTATTACTGCAACTGTTACCGAGCAGGGTGGTGCTGTAGCTGCTGGTACGAGCCAAATCGTTGTTTCCAGCACGCTGCAAAGCCGCTATCAACCGATTCAGGTAGAGCCGGTCGACGAGCTTGCAGGAGATGCGCGCTCCGACTTTATGATGGGAGCGGACATTTCGATGCTTGACGCGCTGTCAGCAGTTGACCGCAAATATTATACAGCAGAAGGCATTGAAAAGCCGTTGCTGGAGCTGCTGAAAGACAATGGTGTTAATTGGGTCAGGCTGCGCGCATGGGTCGATCCTGCCGATGAGCAAGGCAATCCTTATGGCGCAGGCAATGTTGATACTGAGGCGCTTGTTCGCATGGCGGCTCAGGCAAAGGCTGCCGATATGAAGCTGCTCGTTGATTTGCATTACAGCGACTTCTGGACAGACCCGGGCAGACAGAGCATTCCTAAATCATGGGCAGCGCTTACGGCCGATGAACTGGAGCAGCAGGTTTATGACTATACGTATGAAACGTTGCAGTCGTTATATGCACAGCATGCTTACCCTGATATGATTCAAATCGGCAATGAAATTAACGGCGGCATGCTGTGGCCGCATGGCAATTCAGCAGAAAAGGCGAAGCGTTATATCGCGCAAGGAATCAAGGCGGTACGTGATTTCGAAGCGGCTGTGTCTGGTGGACATATCGATATTGTCATTCACCGCGCCAACCCTGGCGACGGCGTAGAGCGGCTAACCAGCTTTTTCAACACCTATGCCGATCTTGATTACGATGTAATCGGTCTTTCCTATTATCCGTTCTGGCATGGCTCGCTGGAAAATTTGCAGCAGGTTATGGATAAGCTTGCGGATACATTTGGCAAGCAGATTGCAATTGTTGAAACCTCTTATGCGTATACACTGGAGGACCCGATTCATAATGGGCCAACGGGACATATATTTGGCCAGGCTCAAGCGGATGCGGCTGGCTACCTGGCAACTGTGCAAGGACAGGCCAATGCAATTCGTGATGTTATTGCCGCAGTCGCAGCAGTTCCAGACAAGCTCGGCGTCGGCATTTTCTATTGGGAGCCGGCTTGGCTAATGGGAACAGATACTGGCTGGGCGACAAGCAAAGCCGCAGCTTATCAGAAGGAGGCCATCCCTGTTGATGGCGGAAACGGCTGGGCCAATCAGGCGTTATTCAACTATTTTGGCGAGGCTTTGCCTTCACTCAACGTGTTTCAGGCGGTACGCGCTTCAAGAGACGGTTACATTGAACCGACGATCACTCAGGTAAAAGAGCTTCAGCTTACAACGAGCCAAGGAATAAATGCGCCACTGCCTGCACAGGTAACGGCTTTATTCAGCGACGATACGTATCGTCAAGTCGACGTTGAAAGCTGGTCGCCAAGCAGCTACGACTACAACACGCCAGGGCAATACGAACTAACTGGCAAGCTTGCTAGCGAAGGAGTAGTTAAGGCGACGATCATTGTACGTCCGAAAAATTATGTCGCAAACCCAGGGCTGGAAAGCTCGGACATGAGCGCTTGGCAGCTTGTCAACGCAGCAAGAAGCACCGATGCCGCCTATGAGGGAAGCTACGCGATTCATTTCTGGAATCAAGATCATGTTAGTGCAAAGCAAACCGTAACTGGCTTGCCTAATGGTGTCTATGAGCTGTCCGTGCAAACAAGAATTGGCGTAGAGGGAGAGCCAATTGCTGACACCAGCGTGTTGTATGCAACGACAAGCGATACAACCTATGCAACACCACTAGAGGGGACGGGCTGGGATAAATGGAAAAAGCTTACGGTATCCGATATAGAAGTGCGCAATGGTCAGCTTGAGATTGGCGTTGAGGTTAATGATGCTGAGGGAGATTATGGAGATTTTGACGATTGGGAGCTGATTCGCGTAGGCGATTTGCCTGGCACGACGCCAACCCCTTCGCCTCATCCAACACCAGGCCCGACAGCTCCGACTACGGTGACGCCAGAGCAAGTGCTTTCAATTTCACAAGAAAACGGATCAACAATTTTGAAGGCATCTGTTCCCGCTAATCAATCTGAGCTCGTTATACCAGCTACAGAGCTTGCTAATCATGCTGGTGCTCAAATCGTGCTGACATGGGGCGAGCAGACTGTTAAGCTTGCGCGAGATGCAGTAGTAGAACAGCTTGAAGCTGTGCAAACTGGCAGCATTGTAATTCGTAAAGAGGTTAACGAGCAGCTGGAGCTTGCATTAAACGGAGCAAGGGTGGACACGTTGCTGGCGCCTGTACAGTGGAATGTGATAGAGAAAACAGCGAGCGGGCAGCGAGAGCTGGACGTTCAACTGCATCTTGCTGCGAAAGCCTCGAGATCAGCTCCAGCATCAAGTCTTGGCTTGTATCGCGTAGCGGCAGATGGGAAGCTGACTTATGTGACAGGCATTACAATAAGTGAATCAGGCGTTATGGAGCTGCAGCTGCCAACGGGCCAACTATATGCAGCAGCAGCGGTAACGCGCCAGTTCACTGATGTTAACGAGCAAAGTGATGCGATTCGCAAGCTTGTGGCAGCAGGGCTGGTGCAGGGGGATCAGCGTGGCGCGCTTCATCTGCAGCAGCAGGCAACGCGAGCGGAGGTTAGCAAGCTGACAGCGCTGCTGGCAGATTCGGTCGGAGAGTTCTCCAGCATTACAGAAGCGATTGGCGGAGAAGCGAGTTCGCATCAGGCAGCAGGTACCGGAAATACGAAGTCATTTGCCGATGTACCGGATCAGCACTGGGCTAAGCCGTACATCGATCAGTTAACCGCTCGCGGCTGGCTGCTCGGTATGAACGAACACAGCTTTGCACCAAATGCGATGATGAGCCATGAGGAGCTTTACGTCATGCTTGCCCGCATATTGAATTTGCCGCTCGGTGAAACGGATGCACAATCGACAATTAAAGCGCATGCCTGGGCACAGCTTTCTATCGAGGCGGTTGCCGGAGCAGGCCTATTGACACAAAACGAGCTGCAGGGAACAGACTTCACTGCACCGTTGACGAGAGAGCAGCTGTTTGAGTTGTTCTATCGTTTGCTGAAGTATACTGAGTAATCATGAGAGATTAAGGCAAGCTTGAAAAAGTAATAGAATCCTCTTTAAGCAGCGCTGAATTTGCCTTTGCGTCGTGCTTAAAGAGGATTTTTCTATTATAATACAATTGATCTGTAAATATTTGGAGGTGCTGCAAGTGAGTCTATTATCTAGAATAATGGGGGCAGCAGGTGCGTTTATCGTAATAATTACTAGTATTATATTTTTATTTTACAACCCGCACTCTAGCTCTGAACCGGCATCGTCCACTTTTTATATTGTTATTACGATGCTTTTAGTTCCTGCGACAGTGGTGCTTTATGCCAGTATGATAAGAAGAAAACGAATGCTGATAATTGGAGTACTTGGTACATTTCCTTACGGGCTATATCTCGGGATATCAAGTATCCCAAGCATTTGGAATCTGTATCTGTTGGCACTTCTTTTATATGTTTTTTCTGTCATACTGAATAGTAATAAAATTACAAATCCGTAATGTTAGGGGAAGGTGTTGGGCATGAACAAAAATACCGTTTATAAAACAAATAGCCTTTATTGGGACACGACAGGAAATGATTTTTTACAAGCCATTGTGCTTCCTTTTTATGGAGCATTTGTCTCAGAGGAAAAATACCAGCTTTTTGGGGATGTCTCGGGAAAAAAGCTGCTGGAAATTGGCTGTGGAAATGGTCGATCCTTGCAGTATCAGGGGGAACGCAAAGCCTCTGAGCTATGGGGTGTGGATATTTCACAAAAACAACTTGAAAAGGCGGCGCAGCATCTGACATCGTGCGGCCTATCAGCAACATTGATCTGTTCTCCTATGGAAGAAGAATGTGGCATACCAGAAAATTATTTTGACGTTGTATATTCAATTTATGCTATTGGCTGGACTACTGACCTGGAAGGCACCTTTTGCCGCATCGCTTCTTACCTGAAAAAGGACGGCGTTTTTATTTTCAGCTGGTCTCACCCTATACATAAATGCGTTGTCGTTGAAAATAATCGGCTTGTTTTTAACAAGTGTTATTTCGATGAGACCTGGTATTCGGTATCTCCTGATTTAGCTGGAGAAGGTGAGCTGAAACTATCGGATCGCAAGCTATCAACCTATGTGAATGCGCTGGCAAAAGCGGGATTTGTCATAGAGCAAATGATTGAGCAAACCGACGATGAAATGATGCAAGCGAGGGACGATAGCAGTGATTTTGCCAATAAGGCCAGGATGCTTCCATTAACGTTTGTCATTAAAGCGAGAAAGCTATAATTGTAGCTGATGAGGCGAAAATATTAACTTAAGATACTAAGTCTCATGATTGAGGTGTTCTGGATGTACACGCATATGTTAGCCTTAAATAGCAGTGAGGAATTATCCTTAAAGTGCGATGTTGCAAAAGAATTGCTTATTTTATTTAGTGAGCACAGTCCAATGATTAGAATAAAATTTTGGGCCATGGATGAGCAGCATGAGCATGACCCTAATTATGTAGGCAGTCTGTATAGCATTGATTTTTTTGCGGCACATAGCATTGACAAGACTCCATTGCAAGCTGATGAAGATGGTGTTGCAACGATCCATTGCATAACAAATAAAGAAGTCACATATCATTTTAAACAATATTTTGCGGAACCATACTTTGGACATGCCCTGAAATACTTTCACATAGAATTTCTTAATGAAGACAACAGCATTCAACTCTATTGCGGCGATTTTGGGGATGATATACTAATAAATGTAGACAACTTCACTTCGCAGAAACTAATAGATTCCATTAACATGAATTATTTTAGGCGGATACAATAACTCATAGAGGGCTTCTTCAAATTGTCAGCTCACACTGACCATCTGAGGAAGCCTTTTTATTTACTGTGCTGCATTATATTCTTGCAATTCGGCAAATAGAAACATATAGTAAAATATGAAAAATACTAGAAGCGACTGTGAACTCTCGCACTAGTAGAAGCTATCATCGAGCCTTGAATAGAAATGAGGGTTTTGAATGCGCTTTCGACAATCGGTCAAATATCGGCTTACAATCGGCTTCATTCTTGTCATGGTTCCCGTAATTGTCTATATGCTATTGAATAATAGCAATTCGCGTGAGCTGGTCAAAACGAAGGTTTCCGAAACGTACAGCAATACGCTGAGCATCTTCGCCGGGCAAATTGATCATTATCTCGCTCAAATTGATGATTATTTGTATAAGATGGCGGTGCTTGATTCGGACATTGGCTTGCTTACCTCATACCCGATCGGCAGCAATGAATATACGCTTACGAAGGTTAGAATAGATGCCAAGCTGAATCGCGATGTTGGGGTATACAACCTGCTTAATTCCGTGTTTCTCTACCAGCCAGACGATATCATTTTCGGCACAGAAAGCTTGTATGACGACACGCATAAGCTGCTGGCTGAGCATATGAGCTCGCAGGTGGGCAAGCAGAAAGGGATGTATCAATATGAGAAGTCTCACTGGTACATAGGGGAAAGCGACCGCATTGAAGGCAAATATTTTCTCATAAATTATATTAAGGTTAGCGACAGTCTGTACTTTGGCGCGATTGTCACCATTGCCGACATTCAAGAGCTGCTGCTGTTCCAGTGGAATGATGGTGATATCGGCTACAGCAATATTTATCGCACGGAGCAGGGCGAGCTGCAGGATTCTTTAACGGCTCAGCAGAACGGTGAAGACAGCGCCGCTTCTGAGCTGATTAGCAGCAATGAGAAGGATTATGTCATTATGGATCAGCACAGTGAGGTAGCCAATATAGCTTATCGGCTGGCGATCCCTGAAAAAACAGTGATGCGCGAGCTGCTGTTTTTCCGCAATGCGACACTGGTTGCTCCGCTTTTCTTTCTCGTAGTGCTCGGACTATATGTTCTGTTTATGCAGCGCATGCTGTTTAAACCGCTGCATGAGCTGATGATCGGGATGAAAAAAATCTCGCTCGGCAATCTGGGCGTTCGCCTTAAAGGCAATCGTACAGTAGAGTTCGACTTCCTTGCCAATACGTTTAACGATATGGCTGAGCAGGTTAAAAATTTGAAAATAGATGTGTATGAGGAGCAGCTTCGCGTCAAGCAAGGAGAGCTGAAGCAGCTTCAATCGCAGATCAATCCGCACTTTTACATGAACTCGTTGAACATTATTTACAATTTTGCTGTGCTGGAGGAGATGGAATCAGTCAAAAAAATGTCGCTCCATTTAGCAGACTATTTCCGTTTTATTATGACCTCGAATCAGGAAATGATCACCTTGCGCGAGGAGCTGAAGCATATCGAAAATTATATCGTCATCCAGCAGCTTCGCTTTCCGAACCGTCTGCGAATGAGCATTCATGAGGTCGATCCGTTTTTGGATTATCCAATTGCAGCATTAACGATCCAGCCATTTGTAGAAAATGCAATCATTCACGGATTTAAAAACCGCAAGCAAATGTTTCATATTGAAATTAAAGCTTCTCGCCAGTCCGCTTCAAGCTTTAAAATTACGATTGCCGACAACGGCGAAGGCTTTTCGCCAGAGGTGCTGGAAAAGCTGCAGCGGCGCGAGCCGATTGTTGACGAACAGCGCCGAAGCCTCGGCATTGGCAATGTTATCGAGCGTTTGCAGCTGCTTTACGGCAATAAGGCGGCTATCGAATTTCACAATCGAGCGGACCATGACGAAGTGGTAAGCGGAGCAGTAATTGAAATTACGTTTCCGATTTATGAGGAGTGAGCCAAATGAGCTATAATCTATTAATTGTCGATGACGAAGAGATTGCCATTCGCGGCATCGTAAAAGGGATAAAATGGGATGAGCTGAAATACAGCGAGGTCTATACTGCAATGGATGCGGAGGAAGCGCGCGCCATAATGGAAAGCAAGCAGGTGCATGTTGTGCTGTCCGATATCGATATGCCGAACCAGAATGGGCTCGAGCTGCTGGAGTGGATTAACGAGCATGTTCCCAATTGCGTGACGATCTTTTTAACGGGCCATGCTGATTTCAAATACGCGCAGCAGGCTGTCCAGCTTGCCAGCTTTAACTATTTGCTGAAGCCTATTGACCATAGTTTATTACAGCAAGCGCTGCATGATGCTTATGTGAAGGCGGAGGAGCTGGCTTCACTAGACTCGATTCGCGCGACCTACGATCAATTTTATCAGCAGTGGCAGCTGGAGCGCCCTTTGCTTATTGAACGCTTCTGGCATGATTTGATTCATTATCGGCAGTCGCTGGCCAGTGCTTATTTGCAATCTGCCATGCGCAATTACAGCATTCCTTTGGAGCCTGAAAGCGAAATTCAGCTGATGCAGATTAGTGTAGAGCAATGGAGGGAGGAATGGTCGGCACGCGATGAGGAAATTATGACCTATGCGATAAAAAATGTAGCCGAAGAATTTTTCCTAACCAATACAAAGGCACAAGGTCATTGCATACAGGACGGTCAAGGCATCTTGTATCTCATTATTTACCACCCGGAGCAGCTGCGGGAAGCCGGCATAGAGAAGCTTGCCTATTCCTTTATTGAGCATTGCCGCGAGTACCTGCACTGTCATCTATCCTGCTATATTGGCAAAATTATTCCTTTAACCGCCATTCGTGACGGAATAAGAGCGCTGCAGCAGCTGGAGAAGCAAAATGTGACGCAATCCTGCACCGTCAGACTGGAGCAAGAGACTAGCAGCCGCTCGGAGCCGCTTGTTGCGGCTGCCGTTCATTTCCCTGATTGGATTGTACTGCTGGAAACAGGCAAGCTGACCCAGCTAAACTATCAAATTGACAGCTATTTTGACAAGCTGCAGCAGGCCAAGGTTGGCTATCATGAGCTGATGGCATTTTATTTTGGCTTTATGAATGCGATATTGCAATGGCTGCAGACCAAAGGAGTAAACAGCACGGATGTGATGGCTGAGCAGGATTGGGAGCTGAAGGATGGCACGATCAAGTCGCTTGTTCGCTTGAAGGCTTGGACAACAACCGTTTGCAGCCAAATTAGCGGCTATATGAATGCGGAAGGCAAGCAGGTTTCCAACGTGGTTGAAAAGGTTCAGCAATATATGCTGGCCCATCTCGATGAAGAGTTCAGCAGAGAACGGCTAGCTGAGCAGGTATATCTCAATCCTGCGTATTTGTCGCGTTTGTTTCGCAGGGAAACAGGCTTGTCGCTTACCGATTATATGGTCAAGCTGCGCATAAATAAAGCAAAGGAGCTGCTGGAGAACAGCAATGAAAAGGTGAGTGATATTGCTTTTGAGGTAGGATATGCTAATTTTTCTCATTTCTCCAAGCTGTTTAAAAAAACGACAGGCTTAACCCCGCAGGAATATCGCAAATCGTATGGAAAAATATAGGATAAGGCAATAAATGGTCACGATAGCGTTAATCAGGTCACGACACCGACAATGTTCGGTGTCTTTTTTTTATACAATTTGATTATTACAGCAGCAAGACAATAAAGAGAAGAAAGGATGGGGGTTATGAGTACAGAGACGATAAAGCTGGACCTGGACACAGCTAAGGTACAGAAGCCCAAGAAGCGCTCGTTGTGGAAAACCGTACGAAAATATTGGGTCTTCTATTTTATGATGCTGCCTGCTTTGCTTGTCCTCATTATTAACAACTATATACCGATGTTCGGTATCATTATTGCTTTCAAAAATATTAACTACACCGATGGCATACTAGGCAGTCCATGGAGCGGCTTCTCTAACTTCAAATATTTGTTTATGACCTCGGATTCATGGATTATTACACGAAATACGCTGCTCTATAACAGCGGTTTCATCATTCTTAACCTAATTTTCCCGCTAGCCTTTGCCATTATGCTGAACGAGATTAAAAACCGCTTTTTAGCGAAGCTGCATCAAACGATCATGTTCCTTCCTTATTTCTTGTCCATGATTGTGATCAGCTATCTCGTTTATGCATTTTTAAGTGATACAAACGGTTTTTTCAACAAAAGTTTGCTTCCAGCGCTCGGCATCGATCCGTTGAACTGGTATTTTACTAAAGAGGTGTGGCCGTACATTTTATCGAGTGTGAACACGTGGAAAAATATGGGTTATTATACGGTTATCTATATGGCGGCGATTATTGGTATAGACGAGGAGTATTACGAGGCTGCCACAATTGACGGCGCAAGCAAATTCAAGCAAATTTTCACGATAACAATCCCGTTGCTGAAGCCAATTATTACAATTATGACGCTTCTGCAAATCGGTCGCATATTCAATGCTGATTTCGGACTATTCTTCCAGGTGCCGCGAGAATCGGGCGTGCTGTTCCCGGTTACGAACGTTATTGATACGTATGTGTATCGTACCTTTATTACGGTAGGCGATATCGGCTTATCCTCAGCTGCTGGATTAATTCAGTCTGTTGTCGGGTTTTCACTCGTCTTTTTGTCGAATTGGATTGTGCGTCGAATAGACAGTGACAACGCCCTCTTCTAGTAGCGGTAGTTCAATAGGCATGAACTTGATTACGAAGTATTGCGTTGTAGCGTATTCGGCATCGAATACTGAACGCTAGCGAAAACTGCGGTGCTCACGTAGCTTTTGCCTACGCTGCGCTCCTCATTTTCTACTAACGTTCAGTCTTCTCGGTACTGAAGTCCGAGCTTATTGACTCTTCATTGTAAGAAAGGTAGTTCAATAAGCACGAACTTGATTACGAAGTATTGCGTTGCGAAATAATAGATTACTAAATTTTTTAGGAGGTGACGATATGAGCGCTGAAATTGAGAAGGTTCCTCATGTTTCGAACCCGAAAAATCGTTTGCCTAAGCTGGCTACTTTCGGCATTCACTCTATGTTTATCATTTACTCGCTGCTATGCGTGATTCCGCTCATTTTGGTCATCATGGTTTCGATTTCTGATGAAACAGCAATTGTGAAACATGGCTATAGCTTTTGGCCAGAGACATTTAGCCTTGAGGCTTATAAGTTTTTATTCAAGGATGCAACATCTATCGTTAGATCATACGGTGTTTCGATAACCGTTACATTAATCGGAACAATTACAAGCATGATTATTATTGCACTATATGCTTACCCAATTTCGCGAAAAGATTTTCCGCATGCCAAATTTTTTACCTTTCTCGTGTTTTTCACAATGCTGTTCAACGGTGGTCTTGTACCGTGGTATCTCGTCTATGTGCAAATGCTTGATTTGAAAAACACAATGATGGCACTTATCGTTCCGTTGCTTGTTGCAGCATTTTTCGTTCTAATTACCCGAACCTTCTTCCAGACGACGATTCCGCAGGCGATTCTGGAATCTGCCAACATTGATGGAGCTGGCGAGATGACGATTTTCTTTAAAATTGTTTTACCGCTTTCCCTCCCGGTGCTTGCTACGGTTGCCTTGTTCCAAACCTTGACCTACTGGAATGACTGGTTTTTAAGTTTGGTGTTTATTACAAAGGAAGCGAATATATCGATTCAATATCTAATGTACAAGACGATGCTTAACATTCAATATTTGGCTAACAACAGCACAGCAGCCGCTGCAATACGGGCAGCGGGCGGAGAATTTAAATTCCCAAGCGAAAGTGTGCGTATGGCGATGGTTATTGTCGGAATTGGGCCAATTATTTTTGCCTATCCGTTCTTCCAAAAATATTTCGTTAAAGGCTTAACTGTCGGTGCAGTAAAAGGCTAACCGACTGTTCAAGGCAAATGCAGTTTATGAAATGGCGCGGGACGTCATTTGGCGTCCTGCGAGACTCATCCTCACTGTGGCTATATCCAGCTTTGCTGGTTAGCATATATTAAATTTTTGGGAGGTCAGTTACATGAGAAAGACTAAACAGCGTGCAACGCTGCTGGCTGCAATTATTTTAGCAATTGCAATGCTTGTAAGCGCTTGTGGCGGCAACAATGCACCGAACAACACGGGCAATCAGACAAATAATACAGAGCAAAACACAAACACCCAAAACAATGGGCAAACAGAGGAAGAAGGAAATACTGGCGAATCCGAGCTGGAGCCGTACCAATTGACACTTGTTTATCCAGGTTCGCCACAAAAGGATGAAGCATTAGTTGAAGAAGCACTGAATAAGCTGCTTACTGAAAAAATTAATGCGACAATTGATTTAATGCCGATAGACTGGGGCAGTTGGGACGAGAAGGTTAATCTGATGATCGCATCTCGTGAAGAAGTAGATATTATTTTCACAGCACAATGGAACGGTCACGCCAGCAATGTTGGTAAAGGCGCTTTTCTTGAGCTTGACAACCTTATTCAGCAGCATGGTCAAGGCATCTTGGAAACACAAGACCCAACATTCCTGGAAGGCGCTAGAATCAATGGTAAAAACTACGGGATACCAACGACAAAAGAGTTAGCAGCAGCAGGCGGTATCATATACCGCAAGGATGTTGCTGAAGAGCTTGGCATCGATATGAGCCAAGTAAAAACGATTAAAGACCTGGATGCTGTTTACGCCAAGGTTAAAGCAGAACGCCCGGATCTAACTCCGCTTTATATTTCATCTACTGACAATACGTTCAACTCGCATTTCTTTGGCAACTATGATTTCCTTGGCGATGCAACGATTCCTGGGGCAATTTTCAAGGATGGCACTGATACAACAGTAGTTCCGATTGAAACGACAGAGCGTTTCCTTGAAACCACTCGCTTGACACATGAATTTTTCAAAAAAGGATACATTAATGCCGATGCGGCAACTAGTCAGGTTTCTGCGCCAGATGCATGGAAAGCAGGCATTGTATTCTCAGCAATTGAATCATTGAAGCCTGGCAAGGATGAAGAAGTAGCGACAACTGCTGGCTTGAGCGGCAAGCTTGGGCAAATTCAATTGACTAACAAAACGATTGCAACCTCTGAGACGGCTGGTTCTATGCTAGGGATTTCTTCAACTTCACAAGATCCTGAGCGTGCGATGATGTTTATTAATTTGCTTCATACTGATAAGGAAATCAACAACTTGATCAACTTCGGCATTAAAGATGTTCACTTTACACTAAACGGCGAAATTATGAGCAAAACAGATCGCACAGGTGATTATAGCCCTGGCGCCAATTGGATGCTGGGCAATCAGTTCCTTAACTACTTGTGGGATACAGAAGATCCGCAAAAATGGGAGAAATTCAAAGAGTTCAATACAGGCGCAACTAAATCTCCAGCTCTTGGCTTCGTATTTAACAGTGAGCCGGTGAAAAATGAAATAGGCGCGCTTGCCAACGTAATCAAGCAGTACCAAGTCGCAATTGACCGCGGTGTAGTCAATATCGATGATGTGCTGGATGAGTATATGTCAGCGATGAAAGCAGCAGGACTGGATAAAGTTATTGCTGAAAAGCAAGCGCAATTTGATGAATTTCTTGCAAGTAAATAAATAATTAATCCTTAAATTAAAAACGTTGGGCGGATACAGTTCCGCTCGACGTTTTTTTGTATGCTTTCAAAGTC
Organism: Paenibacillus montaniterrae; assembly: GCF_018403185.1. Lineage (GTDB taxonomy): Bacteria > Bacillota > Bacilli > Paenibacillales > Paenibacillaceae > Pristimantibacillus > Pristimantibacillus montaniterrae. The sequence continues at coordinate 64,909 of NZ_BOSE01000005.1, read as the reverse complement.
TACATCACAATTTTATGATCTATGATCACGAACAAAGATTATTATTGCCAGCCAAATGTACATACTAATAAGAATGCGAAGCGGTACGCAAAGCAATCACTGGCGAAGGAAGGTTGATTATGGCACAGACGACAATAGTAGTCAGGCTGGAAAGCACGCAAAAGCATTTCCCGTTTGGTCAAGTAGCCACTTTAATTGACAGCTATGGCGGAGAGGTTGAATCAGTCGATATTATACGCTCTGGCAAGGAAGGCTCGATTCGCGATATTACCGTTTCGATCTCCGACCAGAAGCAGGCTGCGCTGCTGTCGGCGTTTGAAGCGGTAGAGGGGCTGCGCACGATCCATGTTTCCGATCGAATCTTTCTTGCTCATTTGGGTGGGAAAATTAGAGTGATGCCGTCCAGACCAATTAAAACGAGAGATGATTTGTCCCATGTCTACACGCCGGGTGTGGCCAAGGTATGCGAAGCAATTCAAGCGAATCCGGACAATACATATACGCTTACGATCAAGCGCAATTCCGTTGCCGTTATTAGTGATGGCACCGCAGTGCTTGGGCTTGGCAATATTGGTCCGCATGCTGCAATCCCTGTAATGGAAGGGAAGGCGATGCTGTTCAAGCAGCTTGCGAATGTTGATGCATTCCCGATTTGCCTGGATACACAGAACGTCGAGGAAATTATTCATATCGTAAAAGCGATCAGTCCGATATTCGGCGGCATTAATATAGAAGATATTAGCTCGCCGCGCTGCTTTGAGGTAGAGCAGCGATTGATCAACGAACTGGATATTCCAGTATTCCACGATGATCAGCACGGTACGGCAATCGTCGTACTGGCGGGCTTGTACAATGCTTTAAAGCTCGTAGACAAGAAGCTGGAGGAGGTGCGGATTGTCGTCAATGGCGTTGGCGCAGCCGGCTCAGCCATTTGTAAAATGCTGCTCTTTGCTGGCGCGCAGCATCTTATTCCTGTCGATAGGGAGGGGATTATTGCGCGTGGCGAGCATTACGAGCACCCGGTATGGAACTGGCTTGCCTCTCAGGAGCAGGTGGAAGCGAACAAAGGCACATTGCATGACGCGATAGTAGGGGCCGATGTCTTTATCGGCGTTTCGAAGGCGGGCGTATTAAAGGTAGAAGATGTGAAAAAAATGAATAAAGGCAACATCGTATTTGCAATGGCTAATCCTAATCCTGAGATCGAGCCTGATGCTGCGCTGCCGCATGTTAGCATCCTGGCTACAGGCCGAAGCGATTATCCGAATCAAATTAACAATGTGCTGGTGTTTCCGGGCATGTTTCGCGGCGCGCTCGATTGTCGAGCCTCCAGAATAACGGAGTCCATGAAGCTGGCGGCAGCTCAAGCGATAGCAGAGGTCGTGTCTGAAGATGAGCTCGATGAGCATTATATTGTGCCCAGCATATTCAATGAACAGGTTGTTAGACAGGTAAGCCGTGCTGTCATCAAAGCGGCAATTGCTGAAGGTGTTGCGCGTCGCGTACCTAATCAATATATGTAATGGTTGCAAAATGATAAAGGAGGTAAGGCCTATGCTGCCGATTCCGGCAACATTTATTGAAGGAAAAAAAGCATATTACGGTGAAATACGGGAAGATTTTGAGAAGCTCGGCTTCGTCATAAATGGCAACTGGGAGTATCGAAAAGCATTTTTTGACCATATTTTGCACCAGCATGAGGGCGAAACGATTTATCTTCGCCTGCCTGTTTATGCGCTGCACGGCAAGCTGGATCGCGATGATGCGTTTCTTGAGTTTGGTGAACCATTGTTGATGAAGCATCTGGTTCATACTGGCGTTGATCCTGAGGATGATAATTTTAGCATACTGAACGCAATCGGTCTGGCGCAATTTCAGAAGCCGCTTGATCCCGATGACAAAATCGAGCAAGAGGACAAATGGCGTCATATTGGAGCATCAGCAGTTGATTCGCTAGAGCCGCTCTTTCGCTGATCGGGATAAACGGCACTAGACAGAAGCACCTCATCCATCTTTATTGGATAGCGATGGATAAGGTGCTTTGTTATGTTATGCTTCTAAATTGGATGGATAAACGGGATTTGAAAAGCTTTGCCATTGCGAATGGAAGTTCCGACCATGTCCTAAAAGGTGAAATATAATTCATATGTTGAAAAGGATAAAGCAATGGGTCTTGAATTTCGCTTACAATGATATAAAATAAATGTATAAATTGGAAGCGCGGGGTGGTGTTAATGCTGCTGCATAATAAAGCTCGTATAATGATGTTAGTTGTGCTTATGATCGCGGCGATGCTCAATCTTGCGGGCTGCTTGAATGCAAAAAAAGCAGGTGCTAATTTGCCTCAGGTTGAAAGCGCTTCAGAGCTGGAACCCGCCACTTCAGCAGATGACAGCTATACCTTAAAGCTTGTATACATTGGAACTCCACAACTCGATGAGCAGCTTATTGAAGAAGAAGCAAGCAAATATTTGTTAGAAAAGCTTAATGCAAAGCTTGATCTGATCGTATTGGACTGGGGGTCATGGGATAATCGGCAAAATATTTTGATCGCTTCACGCGAGGAGATCGACGTTATTTTTACTTCGCAGTGGAGCAAGCATGCAGTCAATGTATCGAAAGGCGCGTTCCTTCCATTAAATAACTTGCTTGAGCAGTACGGGCAGGAAATTCTTGCTTCCCTCGACCCGCTTATTTTGCAAAGTGCCCAGATCGATGGGATTAATTACGGAGTTCCTTCCAATAAGGAATTTGCTGCTCAAGGCGGCATCGTTTACCGCAAGGATATTGCAGAGCAGCTGCAGCTCGATATGGAGCAGGTCAAATCGCTTGCCGATTTGGATGCCATTTATAAGGTAGTGAAACAGAAAATGCCGTCGATGACGCCGTTGTTTGTCAAGTATGGCGAGAATTTCAATTCGCACTACATTAATAACTTCGATGCTTTGGGGGATACCTCGATTCCGGGCTATATTTTAAAGGATGAGACATCCACGATCGTTAAGCCGATCTATGAATTTGAACGTTATATTGATAATTTGTATTTGGCGCGCGATTTTTATTTGAAGGGCTACATTAATAAGGATGCAGCAACGACGCAAATGATGGTTAACGATGCGCTTGCTTCGAATGAATATTTTTCTGTAGTATCACCGATCAAGCCAGGCAAGGCAGAGGAGCTTGGTGTACAGACAGGCTTGACAGGCAAGCTGGGACAAATCGCTATGAACCCTAAATCGCTGGCTACATCGGAAACGACTGGCTCCATGCTGGCCATATCCTCCACCTCTCAGCATCCGGAGCTGGCTATGCAGCTCATTAATTTGCTGCACTCCGATTCCTACTTGAACAATTTATTGAATTTCGGCATTGAAGACATACATTATAAAAAAGTGTCAGAGCAGGTCATAACGCAAACGGAGTCAACCTCGCGCTACAGCCCGGGCGCCAGCTGGATGCTGGGCAATCAGTTTCTAAATTATTTGTGGGATACTGAGGACCCGCAAAAGTGGGAGCAATTCAAGCAGTTTAATGAAGATGCCGTTATTTCGCCAGGCCTCGGCTTCGTTTTTGATGGCGATGAGGTGAAGTCTGAGGTGGCTGCTGTCGTTAACGTCGATAAGCAGTATTTAATAGCACTGGAATCTGGCTCCGTCGACCCGGCGGTCGTCTTGCCAGAATATATAAAGAAGCTGAGGATCGCAGGCATAGATAAAATTATAGAAGCCAAGCAGCAGCAGTTTAATGCATTTTTGCAGAAAAACGGCAAGCTGGATAGTGAATCGGATAAAGAGGATAGCTTGCACTATAATGATAATGAGATCGCAGAGTAAACAGCCTATATTGACAGCTTTTGGTCGCAATGCTACGATAATTACAAATTCTAAAGGCAATGCAACCGCCGGGTTCAACCTCGTACTATGATGCGAAGGTTGAGCCCTTTTTGTTTTTTATTAGCGTAAAAAGTAATGCCTGCTAGGTTCAGATTTTTTGATTAAAGGAGAGACAATTATGACGTACAAAGCAAAACTGTTGCACCGATTGGATGAGATTGCAAAGTCTCTTGAACAATGTGGTGGAGCCTTGGCATTGTTGGGATTAGGATCAGTTGGCGTTGAAAGGGAGCGAATCGATGAATTTTCTGATCTTGATTTTTTTGTAATAGCGCAGACGGGCTGTAAGCAACGCTTTATCGATCAGCTGGATTGGCTTGAAAACGTTCATCCGCTGGGCTTTAGCTTCAAAAATTGTGAGATAGGCTATAAAATATTGTTCGATGATGGCATTTACGGCGAGTATGCCGTATTTGAAGAAAAAGAGCTGGACGACGCACGGTACACAGGCGGTAAAATTATTTGGCAGCACGCTTCTTTTAATAATGAGGGGATTGTCACTGGTAAAGCTCCCATCCCGTCGATTCGTGCCAACTCCATTGACCATGTGATCGTAGAAGCGGTAACAAATCTGTATGTTGGCTTGGGGCGCTATTTGCGCGGCGAAAAGCTGTCAGCCTATCGCTTCATTCAAGTCTATCCGATTGACGGATTACTAACGATTATGCATCTTTTGGAAAAGGAAGTCAGCTATTTCCCTGATGCCTTTGGCAATGAGCGGCGCTTGGAACGGAGATTTCCTTCATTTGCAAGCAGGCTTGGGGACATTGTGCAGGGCTACAATCGAACACCACAAGCGGCGCTATGTCTGCTTGCCTATTTAGAGGAGATCTATCCTGTAAGTCCTAGAATGAGTCACGAAATTCGTCGATTAGCCCAGCGTTGTATCAATCAAGATGGAATGAGTACAAGTTGAATAATTTATAACCAGTCAAATGAGAGTGAATGCAAGGAAAGCAAGCGACTATTGGCAGCGCGGGCTTTCCTTGCTTTATGTTTTCGCTGGCAGTCCTAGACCGTCCCCGTCTTAGTATGTAGAGCAGTCCTCGACCATGGTCTAGGTCAAAAACCGCCGTTAGTCCGTTTTGAATATTGTTTATTCCATCTATACTAAGTACATAAGCAAAACAAGCAAACAACATACAACGCAAAATTGAACACGAAGAGGTGATTAGGAAAAATGAACGGAAAAACATTAATTGGGTTAATTTGTATCGCGATAGGCGGACTGCTTGCTTTGAAGTTTTTTAACATCCACTTAGGCGCAATATTCGCTTTCTTCCTTCCGATTGTTCTTATCGTTTGTGGATTTATCGGATTAAGAAATGGACAGAAAGTGATAGGTAGTATTTTCTTAGTAATCGGTTTTGTAATGCTGCTAGGCAAACTTGGAGGATTGTTCACATTGATCTTCTCTATCGCATTGGTTGGAGCAGGCATTTACATGATCAGTAATAAGTCATTCTACCGTCGCTAAGTCAAAAAAGTTTAAGGAGGTTAAATGGATGGGGATTTTAAGACGCATTCGAGATATTTCTGTAGCAACATTGAATGACCGTCTTGAGAAGGCAGAAGATCCGGTCAAGCTCATTGACCAGTTCCTTTGGTCCACTCGCGACGACATTATTCAAGCAGAGCGCTTGCAGCAGCAATACATTACACATACTAATCAATTAAAAGCGCAATGGTTGCAGGCAGAGCAGCAAATTGAACAAAAAGAAAAACAAGCGATGATTGCGTTGAAGGCAGGAGAAGAAAATATTGCCAGATCGCTGCTTAGTGAGAAAACAATGATTGTAGAGACAGCTAACAATTATCGCAAGCTGTATGAGCAAAGCAACGACTCGCTGATTGAACTGGAGGCACAGCTTAGAGAGCTGCGCAGTGAATACCAAATCGTATATGACAAGCGCGCTTACTATGTTGCCCGCATGGAATCAATTCGCTTGCAGCAGCGTCTGAATGAGCGAATGAGCTTCAATGGCGGACAACAGCCTGGCGAGGTCATGCGCAGAATGGAATCACGTATTCAAGATATGGAGCTGGAGACGCAAAGCTTGCGTCAAGTCCGTCAAGGCAATGGACTGTATGGCGATCCGCTGCAAACCGATCGCCGCTCTGCTGAAGTCGATATCGAGCTTCAGCAGCTGAAAGATAAGTTAAACAAGGAAGGATGGTCCCTGTGAGAAAATTATATCGTTCAAGAGACAATAAAATGTTCACAGGACTATGTGGTGGTTTGGGAGAGCTAACCAACGTTGATGCTACCTTGTACCGTATATTGCTCGTCGTACTTACAATTCTATCAAGCGGAGTTTTCATCGTGCTGTATCTGATTGTAAGTATGGTTGTACCAAAAACGCCAGAGCTTCACAACCCATTTGGTCATTATCATCGACCATATGGCGGCAATCCTTATGGGTATCAGGATCCAATGAATCAGCGTCCGCACCACAACGGTCACTGGAACCATGGCACACCACCGTATACACCGCATCAGCCGCAAGGTCAACCGACTTATCAGCCTCAAGCTCCTCAGCCGCCTCATCAAGCGCCGCAAGCACCAAGCGCTTCTGAGCAAATGATGGATGATCTTGAGAAAAAAGCACTACGTCGTGAAATTGAAGAGCTTAAAGCTAAATTATCTGAAAAAGAGAAGGGAGAATAATACTATGAGTATTTTCAAAAGAATGAGAGATATGACAAAGGCATCTGTAAATGATTGGTTGGACAAATTGGAAGATCCAGTAGTAATGTTAAATCAATACTTGCGTGACATGGAGGCAGAAATCCATGCGGCTGAGGTTACAGTCGCCAAGCAAATGGCTAGTGAGCGCAGCATCAAGCAGCGTCTGGATGACAGCCTGCGCAATGCTTACGATCGCGAGTCTAAAGCAGAAGCAGCACTTCGTAGCAACCATGAAGAGCTTGCTCGCAAGCTGCTGGAAGAAAAACTGTACTTCGAACAAAAAGCTGGTGAGTACACTGAGCTTCATGCAAGCGCAGCAGCACAAGTTGAGGATTTGAAAATGCAGCTGCATACGATGAAGGATGAGTTCTATCAGCTTCGCAACAAACGCAATGAGCTTGCAGCACGCGCTCAGCTTGCAAAAGCGCAAAAGCAAATGTCTACTGTGACATCAAGCCATTCCATTGAAAGCGGAACTGCAGCACGCGGCTTCCAGCGCATGGAAGAAAAAATTATGCAGCTTGAGGCAGAAGCAGATGTGCTTCGCACACCTTACAGCTTTTCCTCAAATGGATCAGGCGCAACACCAGTTACAGCAGTTGATCTTGAGCGTCAAATGAAAGTTGACGAGCAGCTGGAGCAATTGAAAAACAAGCTTAACAAAGCAGAATAATGAGCAAGCTACATGTAAGACCAGGAAAAGCGGACCGATGTTCGGTCTGCTATTTCCTGTGTAAATTTGCTGATCGTGAGTAAGGAGCGCAAGCGCTGTGAAAAATAATGAGACGACGCAAAACGAGCAAAAGCTGTATCAAAGACGCAAGCTGCTGGAAACCGCACTATGGCTGCTAATTATTGGATGCTTTCTAATCATTATTTTGCAGGCTGTCGGCATACTGGATATATTGCGTTTGCAGGGCATATGGGTTATTGTCAGCTTGGCGGCAGTTGGGATAGGGCTTGCAGTTTCGGCGTTATATCAGTACTATATGAACTCCAGATTAAAGGCAGCCATCAAGAAGCTGACACAGCAGAAAAATAAATACTCGCTCATTACGATTGCAAATGGCGAAAAAGAGGAAGTCGAGTCGACAGAGGATAATGAGGAAGAACGGCTGTGGCGGGAGCAGGTCCGCTTTAATGCCGTCATTGAAGAGCGACAGCGTCTGGCCCGCGAGCTGCACGATGCAGTTAGCCAGCAGTTGTTTGCGATCTCGATGACCGCGACAGCAGTCGGGCGTACGATTGAGCATGATTGGCAGAAGGCGCGTCGCCAGGTTCAGCTTATCGAGGAGATGGCCTCGGTTGCCCAGTCGGAAATGCGTGCGCTTTTACTGCATCTGCGTCCAGCTCATCTTGATGGAAAAAGCTTGGGACATGCACTGACAACGCTCGTTAGCGAGCTGCAGCAAAAAATTCCAATGAATATTGAGATGGATGTCGATAATTCGATTGTGATGCGTCAAGAAAACGAGGATCATCTGTTCCGTATTGCACAAGAAGCGTTGTCCAATGCATTGCGTCATGCGAAAGCAGAGAATATGATCATTAAGCTATACAGGTTGGATCAAAACATTCATCTCGTCATTCAAGACGACGGGGCGGGCTTTGATGTCAACAAACGCAAGCAGGGCTCATATGGACTGCTTACGATGGAGGAACGGGTCATTGAACTGGGGGGACAGTTCCGATTAATATCCGAGATAGACGAAGGAACGGCCATCTATGTGACGATTCCTTATGAGCCTCCTATGGTAGGAAGCAAGGTTTAACGGAGAGGAGCAAAAGAATGGAAAGACCGATATCCGTATTATTAGTAGATGATCATGAAATGGTTCGAATTGGACTAGCGGCAGTTCTTGATACGGAGGATGGAATCGAGGTTGTAGGAGAGGCTAGCAACGGGCATGATGGCATCCGTTTTGCGAGCAGCTACAAGCCTGATGTCGTATTGATGGATCTTGTGATGGAGCCGATTGACGGTGTAGAAACGACGAGACAAATTTTAGAGGTTCACCCTGATTGTAAAATTATTGTACTTACAAGCTTTATTGATGACAGCAAGCTATACCCTGTCATTGAAGCCGGAGCGTTTAGTTACTTACTTAAAACCTCTAGAGCTACCGAAATCGCCAACGCCATTCGAGCAGCTGTACGCGGCCAGTCGGTAATTGAAGCGCAGGTGGCAGCAAAAATGATGAACCGTTTGCGCCAGCCGAAAAGCGAGCCTGCCTCAATGCTCCATGAGCAATTGACCGAAAGAGAAATGGATGTGCTTAAACGAGTAGCAAAAGGAATGTCGAATCAAGAAATTGCAGATGAATTATTTATCGGTGTTAAGACGGTAAAGTTCCATATTACGAACATATTTAACAAATTAGATGTTGAGGATCGGACACAAGCGGCCATATATGCTCACAAGCATGGACTGGCAGAGGAATAGCTACGAGTGATCGGCGTGCGCCGGCGTTGTGTGCAGTTGCATTTGCATATAATGTCAGCGCATTTTTTTGTAGAATGACAGGCCAACATCTGTCGAGCAGAGTTGGCTGCTGCCCTGTTGTCAGCAAGCTTTGTCGCAATGATGGATTGGCTGTCAAAATGAAAAAAGATAGCGGAATTTGCTTTGGTTTTGTCGTACGAATCTGCCCGTTTGTCAGCAGGAAGCCTTCTATTTATCGCGTATATGTATAGGGGAATACGGATTAGGGGGCATTGCCATGATTTATATGATGACACCTAACTATGAGCCGCAGAAGAAAAAGCAAAGTAAAAAACAAAACAAAGCAAACCGCAAGCCCGGCTTAAAGCTTATGCTGAGCATCCTGCTCGTCGCAGCACTTATGCTGACAGCGTGGATACAGGAGAAGTCGATTGCCGGCCAGCGTGCCGAGGATGCAGCCATTCAAGATTTTGCATTGCTTACCGGCTGGGCAGACGAGCTGCTGCTGCAAGGCGCACTTTCGGGCGAATGGTCATTCCGCTGGGATTTGACACTTATGTACGGCTCGCTTGAGCAGCTTGCAGATGAACTGTTTCGCACAGAAAAGGGCGAGCTGCTGCCAAAAAATATTCGAGCGCATGGCAATGTTGTGGATGGCGAAGCTCAATTGTCGGGAAGCTATATTAAGCTAATCCGTACGGACCAAGATAAAATCGCTGAAAAAATTACAATTTTGCTGCAGGTCGAAGGTACAAAAGTAAGCAAAGCTGCAGAACTGCAAAACTACATACGCAACATGCATCAATGGCTGCGAGAAAAAGATCAAAATGTACAAATGAGCATGAAGGTTTTCGGGAAAGCTAAGGATAAAGGAGCAATCTCTTCCTTAAAGAGCTTGACAGTTGGACAAACGATCGATGAATATATGGATCGCGGCACGAAAAGCGCTACACTGTTCTCGAGCCAGGTTAAACAATACCGCTGGGTCGATAATGAAAAGATGGCTAACATTCAAGCTGCGCTGCATGAGAGCTCGGTTGACGGAGAATATACGCTAACGATAGGTGTTCCTCTAATTAGCGGTGAGTTTGGTGAGGTTGTTGATTAGCAATGCTTGTACAATTTATTAGTAATTTTTATGGAAACTTCATGGCGATTTTAAAGTGAATATGCTAAACTACATTACATGTAATTGTGTATAAAATTATAAATAGAAAGAATGAGATAAATGACGTACAATACAACCATTGAATCGGCCGCTCCTGAGGGCGCTATTTATTATTTGTTTGGTGCGACAGGAGATTTGGCCCGCCGCAAGTTGTTTCCAGCATTGTTCAGCTTGTACAAAGAAGGCAAGCTGTCTGAAAACTTCGCTGTAGTTGGACTGGCTCGCCGTCCTCGTACAAATGAGCAGTTCCGCTCGGATCTTTACGATTCCATCAATGAGTTTTGCCGCTACAAAGTAGAGGACTTAACGATGTGGAATGCTTTTGCCGAGCATTTTGTCTATATGTCGCTGGACATTAATGACGTGGAAGGCTTTAAGCAGTTGAACAAGCTTTCAGATGAGCTTGATGAGCAGTTTAATATTCCTGGAAACCGCTTGTTCTATTTGGCGCTGGCTCCATCCTTGTTCGGCCCGGTGTCCTTTAATATGCGCGACGGCGGCATGCTGGAGTCTAAAGGCTGGCACCGACTTGTTATTGAAAAGCCATTTGGCTATGATCTTGAATCTGCACAGCAGTTGAATGAGCAGCTATGCCAGGTGTTTAAGGAAGAGGAAATTTTCCGCATCGACCATTATCTTGGCAAAGAAATGGTGCAAAACATTCAAGTGCTGCGCTTTTCCAACTCGTTCTTCGAGCCGCTTTGGAACAACAAGCATATCGCTAACGTGCAAATTACCCTTTCGGAAACGGTTGGGGTAGAGGAGCGCGGTGGTTATTATGATAAATCAGGCGCTTTGCGTGACATGGGGCAGAATCATATGCTGCAAATGCTGGCGATGATTGCAATGGAGCCGCCTAGCCGTTTGATTGGCGAGGATATTCGTGATGAGAAGGTAAAGGTTATGCGTTCGCTGCGCAGCTATAGCTCAAGCGATGATGTGCGCGCCAATGTAATTCGCGGACAATATAGCGCTGGCAAATTTGGCGATAAGGCGCTGCCTGGCTATCGCGAGGAGGAGTCCGTTGATGCTGAGTCGACAACGGAAACCTATTTTGCTGCAAAAGTGTTTGTTGATAATTTCCGTTGGGCTGGCGTGCCGTTCTACATCCGTACCGGCAAGCGCCTTCCGGTTAAAACAACAGAGGTTGTTATCGAGTTCAAGTCTGTTGCAGACAATATTTTGTTTGGCAGCCGTCATGATTTGGCGCCGAACTTGCTCGTTATTCGCGTCAATCCGATGGAGGGCATCTACATTAAGCTGAACGCGAAAAAGCCGGGCTCCGACACGGATATTCAGACGGTAAATATGGAATTTTGTCAAAGCTGCCAGGTTGGCATTAACACGCCGGAAGCGTATGAGCGTCTTATCCACGATGCTGCGCGCGGCGATTCTACTTACTTTACACGCTGGGACGAGGTTGCGCATGCCTGGTCATTTGTCGACCGTATTGCCCAAGCGTGGCGCGAATCCACTTCCGACCTGCAATTTTACCCTGCCGGCACATGGGGACCAAAATCGGCAGAGGAACTGCTTGCTGCAGACGGCTTCCATTGGTGGCCGGTGAATGGGCAGGAGGAAGACAACGTAATATGGGTAACCAATAGCCGCTAGTTGAGAGGTTGGTTTAAAAGCTGGACTTTGATGACGATGCCGCTTCTTTGTAGCATAGTCGACGGCGAATATGTCACGCTACCGAAAGCTGCGGTGCTCACGTAGCAAGCGCCTACGCTGCGCTCCTCGCTTTCTAGTATCGTGCCATCTTCTTGGTCCTGAAAGCCCAGCTTTTAACCCTTTCATTGTAAGAGGTTGGTTTAAAAGCTGGACTTTGATGACGATGCCGCTTCTTTGTAGCGGATTCGACGGCGAAGATAGCATTCATCGGGAGCCTGCGGTGCTCACGTACCAAAAACCGTACGCTGCGCTCCTCATTCCCTAGCTTCATGCCATCTTCTTGGTCCTGAAAGCCCAGCTTTTAACCCTTTCATTGTAAGAGGTTGGTTTAAAAGCTGGACTTTGATGACGATGCCGCTTCTTTGTAGCATAGTCGACGGCGAATATGTCACGCTACCGAAAAGATTATGCTTCCGAAGTATGTTTCCTGCGGAAACATTTGAGGTGCTCACGTAGCTTTTGCTCTACGCTGCGCTCCTCGTTTTCTACTAGCGTACAAGCTTCTTGGTACCAGTCAAGAGAGAGCATCAGCGGAGGAGCAAAGCAATCCGAAAAACGAATGTGTGTCGCCTTTAACATCGTAATGCAACCTTAAAAATATAATAAAAGAGCATTACGATTTAAAAAGCGACTGGAGGATTGCTTTGCTCCGTAGCGCTGATTCAACTTAATTAGAATGTTTTGTAATGAAGGGAAGGCAAGTATGAGTCTAAGTGAAGAGATAAAACAAGAGGTAGACAAGCGACGGACGTTTGCAATTATTGCCCATCCCGATGCAGGTAAGACGACTTTGACAGAGAAGCTCCTCCTATTTGGAGGAGCCATTCGTCTTGCTGGCTCTGTAAAGGCTCGCAAAGCGAACCGTCATGCAACCTCCGACTGGATGGAAATTGAAAAGCAGCGCGGAATTTCGGTAACCTCATCCGTTATGCAATTTGACTATAATGGACATCGCGTCAATATTCTTGATACGCCTGGTCACCAGGATTTCTCCGAGGATACTTATCGTACACTTACTGCGGCAGACAGTGCAGTGATGTTGATTGACGTAGCCAAAGGGGTCGAGGCGCAAACGATCAAGCTATTCCAGGTTTGTCGGCAGCGCGGAATCCCTATTTTTACGTTTATTAATAAATTGGACCGCGAAGGTAAAAATCCGTTCGATTTAATGGAAGAATTAGAGCAGGTGCTAGGCATCCGCTCTGTTCCGATGAACTGGCCGATTGGCTCTGGACGCGAGCTGTGCGGAGTTTATGACCGCATGAAAAATCAGGTCGAGCTGTTTCAAGGAAAGGATGATCATTCTACCATTGAGGTAAGAAAGGTAGAAGATTATAATGATCCGTTAATTCGCGAGATGGCGGGAGATTTCCTGACCGATCAATTGATCGGTGATTTGGAGCTGCTTGATGTTGCTGGCGATCAATTTGACTATGAAAAGGTTCGCGCAGGCGAGCTGACGCCAATTTTCTTTGGCAGTGCGGTCAATAACTTCGGTGTGCAAACCTTCCTTGAAAACTTCCTGCAAATGGCTCCAAAGCCAGGTGCGAAAGTAAGCGAAGAAGGGCCAATTGATCCAACAGATGATAAATTTAGCGGCTATGTGTTCAAAATTCAAGCGAATATGAATCCGGCTCACCGTGATCGCATCGCGTTTCTGCGTATTTGCTCGGGACGCTTTGAGCGCGGCATGTCCGTCAAGCATGTGCGCAATGGGAAAACGATCAAGCTTGCGCAGCCGCAGCAATTTTTAGCGCAGGATCGCGATATTGTTGACGTCGCTTATCCTGGTGACATTATCGGCTTATTCGATCCGGGTATTTTCCGCATTGGCGATTCGCTTTCGCAAGGCAAGGATATTGTATACAATGAGCTGCCAACCTTCTCGCCTGAAATTTTCGCGAAGGTTACGATTAAAAACGCGCTTAAGCAAAAGCAATATCAAAAAGGCATCGATCAGCTGACCGAGGAAGGCACGATTCAAGTGTTCTACTCCACAAGCTTTAATGAGACGATTTTAGGAGTAGTCGGACAGCTCCAATTCGAAGTATTCCAGTATCGGATGCAGGCAGAGTATGGGGTTGATGTACAGCTGCATCGCATGACCTATCAATTTGCCCGCTGGATTGTGGATGACAATATTGACCCAGGCAAGTTCCGCATTAACTCCACGCTAGTGAAGGACAAAAAAGACAACTATGTAGCGTTGTTTGAAAATGAATATGCGATGCGTACAGCAATGGAAAAAAATCCGAATACGAAATTTTTAGAGGTCGCTCCGTAAAGGAGCGGCTTTTTATATAATGGGAGCAATATGATACAAGATTTGCGACTATCACAGCTGCTATACTTGCAAGCATGGCGAGGAGGACGAAGAGGTTATGGGCAAAGAAATGAGATCAGTTGTATACGATGCTGATCTGAAGCTTGAAGCATATCATTTTGCGGGCATTATGCAGAAGTTTCCCAATCACTTTCACGATTATTATGTGATCGGGTTTATAGAAAGCGGCAAGCGCTATCTATCTTGCAAGCATAATACGTATACCATTATGCCCGGCGATCTGCTGCTGTTTAATCCGCTCGACAATCATGCTTGCGAGCAGGTGGAGGGAGAAGCGCTGAATTATCGCTGCATTAATGTGCAGCCGCAAACGATGCGCAAAGCAGCTCTGGAGATTACAGGCAAGGAAGAGCTGCCGTATTTCTCTGCAAATGTTGTTTTCGGCAGCGAACTGGTCCCGCTGTTAAAAGAGCTGCATCTAGCGATTATGAGCAAGGAAAAGGAATTTAGAAAGGAAGAGCTGTTCTATTTCTTGCTGCAGCAGCTGATTGAGGAGCATGCGATTCAGGATGCACGATCGGCGAATTCAGAGCAAAGCGAGCCAATTACAGCGATCTGCGATTATTTGGAGCAGCATTATATGGATAGCATTACGCTGGATGATTTAAGCAAGCTTGCCGGACTGAGCAAATATTATTTGCTGCGCAGCTTTACAAAGCAGAAGGGTATCTCGCCCTATAGTTATTTGGAGACGATACGAATCGGCAAAGCTAAGAAGCTGCTGGAGCAGGGCGTTTTGCCGATTGACGCAGCCCTGCAGACAGGCTTTTCCGATCAAAGTCATTTCTCCAACTTTTTCAAGAAATTTATTGGGCTGACGCCAAAGCAGTATATGAATATTTACAAAAGCTAGCAATTTGCAGTGGAAAGGACAGATATGAACAGAGATCCAAAGCTTATCGGGCATTCCTTGGCCTTGATCACGATTCTAATGTGGGGGATGACCTTTATTTCTACAAAGCTATTGCTGGAGACGATTTCACCAGTTGAAATTTTGTTTCTGCGCTTTGCTATTGGCTTTATTGCTTTATGTTTGCTTGCACCGATTGCGTTTAAGCGTGTAGTAATAAAGCATGAATGGTATTTTGCCGCTGCTGGGCTATGCGGCGTTACTCTGTATTTTTTGCTGGAAAATATTGCGCTAACCTACACGCTAGCTTCTCACGTTGGCGTCATCGTTTCCATCGTACCATTTTTTACTGCCATACTTGCTCATTTTTTATTGGATGGCGAGAAGCTGAATCTGCAGTTTTTCGTTGGCTTTGCGATAGCACTGGCAGGAATCTTTTTAATTAGCTTTAACGGCAATTATAATCTAAAGCTTAATCCGCTGGGCGACTTGCTTGCAATAGCGGCCGCTGTAGTGTGGGCTGTCTATTCGGTCTTGACCAAAAAGATCAGCCAGTTTCCGTACAGCACCGTTCAAGCTACACGCAAAATGTTTTTTTACGGTTTAATCTTTATGCTGCCTGTTTTAGCGATTTACGGCTTTAAGCCGCAATGGGGGCAGCTTGTCGAGCCGCTTCCGCTTTTCCATCTTATCTTTCTTGGCTTGGGCGCCTCCGCGCTTTGCTTTGTTACCTGGAACTCCGCTGTTAAAATGCTGGGGGCGGTCAAAACAAGCGTTTATATTTATATGGTGCCGGTTGTAACGGTGATCGCCTCAGCGATTATGCTCAAGGAAAACATTACGCCTGCTGTTGGAATCGGCACGCTGCTGGCGCTAGCGGGCTTGTTATTGTCGGAGGGCAAATTTACGAGAGGAAAGAAGAAGGAAGCTAAACAGCAACTGTAAAAGCTGCAAGCCGCCATACCGTTCATGCATGAAGCTTCGTCCCGGGGCTTGGCAAGCTGGCTCCGTATGCGATTTGACTGCATAAATTCAACAACTTACAATAGATTTGGATGATAGTAGATAGTAAATAGTAGATAGTAGATAGTAGATTGCTAGAAGGTAGATTGCTAGAGTGCTATGAACGGAATGGAGGACAGGCATGAAGATTTTACAAAATGATTGGGCGCACTATTTGGAGGCTGAATTTGAGAAAGACTACTATATTAAGCTGCGGCAAGCATTGAAGCAGGAATATAGCCGCGCGACGGTATATCCGGATATGTATCATATTTTTAATGCGCTGCATATGACGCCATATGCGGAGACGAAGGTGCTTATTTTGGGACAGGACCCGTATCATGGACCAGGTCAAGCGCATGGGCTAAGCTTCTCCGTTCAAGAAGGCGTGCCGTTTCCGCCATCGCTGCGCAATATGCTGAAGGAGCTGCAGGATGATCTGGGCATTCCGCTGCCTAAGCATGGCTGCCTGGAGAAATGGGCCAAGCAGGGAGTGCTGCTGCTTAACAGCGTGCTTACGGTTAGGCAAGGGGAGCCAAACTCCCACCGCATGCTAGGCTGGGAGCTGTTTACGGATCGTGTTATTGAAGTATTGAATGAACGCGAGCAGCCGATTGTTTTTATTTTATGGGGCAGACATGCACAGGACAAGCTGCGCATGATTGATCGCGATCGCCATTTTGTATTAATGTCACCGCATCCGAGCCCGCTGTCTGCCAGCAGAGGCTTTTTTGGCAGCCGCCCTTATTCTAAAACGAATGAGTTTTTGCGCAGCATCGGTCAGCAGGAAATCGACTGGGCGCTATAAGGCGCGGCTGCTTTGTTTGGGGCTGTCTGGGAAATCGGCATGAGTCTTCCCTTTCAGGCGGCCCCTTAGTTCATCCCGGCGTAAGTAATTTGGCCCAAACATAATCAGTTATAAAAAAGGATTGACAAGTAAACGATTACATGAAATAATGTACGCGTGTACATCGTGATTGTATTGGTAAATTTCTTAAGAAAAGGAGGTTAATGAATGAGCAGAAAAGATGTTGCCAAGCTAGCCGGGGTGTCTGAAGCGACTGTATCGCGCGTTATGAACAACGTCGGTCCGATCAAAAAGGAGACGCGTGAAAAGGTGCTGAGAGCCGCTGAACAGCTCGGATATGAACTGAATGCGCTAGCTCAACAGCTTGCTCGCCAAAAAAGCGGAAACCTTGGTGTCGTGCTGCCGCATGTGCCTAAGGTTCATTTATTTTCAACCTATTACTTTTCAGAAATTTTAAGCGGAATTGCAGAGGTTGCACGCAAGCAAAATATTGATTTGCTGATGGTGTTTCAGGACCCTGCAAAGCAAAGAGACTATACTAAACTATTTCGCTCTAAAAAGATAGATTCCTGCATCATTTTAGGATCAACTGACAGCGAGGAAGAACGCACAGCGCTGCAGGAGCTGACCGATCACAGCTATCCGTTTGTTATTATTAATCAGCGCTATGCTGGCATGCCGTTTCGTTTTGTTGATGGCGATCATGTGTATGGCAGCTATCTAGCTGTGTCGCATTTGCTGGAGCAGGGCAGCAAGCGAGTAGCGCTGCTGAATGGGCCTAAGCAGTATTCCAACAGTATTGATCGCTATAACGGATACTTGAAGGCGCTTCATGAGCGCGATATCCACTGCCAGGAGCAGTGGCTTGTCGAAGGGAACTATAGCCGCAGAAGCGGGATGAATGCCGCCAAAAAGCTGGCAGGCTTAATCGAGGCGGGCGAGATCGACAGCATTTTTGCAGCCAATGATCGGATGGCGATTGGTGCAATGGAGGGGCTGGCTGCGCATCAGCTTGAAGCAGGCAAGCATTACCGCATCATTGGCTATGATGACTCCGATGGCGCAAAAATTGTGACTCCCAAGCTGTCGAGTATATCGGTTCCGTTTTACGAAATGGGAGTAAAAGCGGCTACGATGCTGCTTGACGATAAGCATCGCGAGGAATCGCATGCAATCATGCCGGTTTCCTTAGTAATCAGGCAATCTTCAATTTGAAAATAGAAAGGGGAATTTGTGATGAAACAAGTTCGTATTGGAATGGTTGGCTACAAATTTATGGGTAAGGCGCACAGTAATGCTTATCGTGTGCTGCCGATGTTTTTCCCTAATAGCACCGCACCGCAGATGAAGGTGATTTGCGGACGCAATGCCGAGGCGCTTGAAGCAGCGCGTCTGCAGTTTGGCTGGGAGGAAGCGGTGACGGATTGGCGCGAGCTGCTTAAGCGTGACGATATCGACTTGATCGATATTAATGCGCCGAGCAATGCGCATAAGGAAATTGCGATTGCAGCGGCCCAGGCAGGCAAGCATATTTTTTGTGAAAAGCCGCTGGCGCTAACACTTGCAGATTCCCGCGAAATGCTGGCTGCAGCCGAGGCTGCTGGCATCAAGCATATGGTTGGCTTCAACTATCGCTTTGCGCCAGCTGTACAATTGGCGAAAAAGCTGATTGAAGAAGGAAGACTTGGACAAATTTATCATTTCCGCGGCCAATTTTTGCAGGACTGGATTATGGACCCGCAATTCCCGCTTGTTTGGAGATTGCAAAAGGAAATTGCCGGTTCTGGCTCTTGGGGCGATCTAGGTGCTCATGTCGTCGATATGGCTCGTTATTTGGTCGGTGAATTTGCCGAAGTGATCGGGATGAGTGAAACCTTTATTAAGGAGCGTCCAATCGCCTCCAATATGACGGGGCTAAGCGCCACTGCGAGCGGCGAAAATACGGAAATGGGACAGGTAACAGTAGACGATGCAACGCTCATGATGGCCAGATTTGAAAATGGCGCGCTTGGCAGCATTGAAGCAACGCGCTTTGCTGGCGGCCATCGCTGTACGAACGGCTTTGAAATCAACGGCAGCAAGGGCAGTGTTCGTTTTGACTTTGAGCGCATGAATGAGCTCGAGGTTTATTTCAGCGACGATGCAGCAGATGTGCAGGGCTTCCGTCGCGTGCTGGCTACAGATCCAGCGCATGCTTATATGGACGCTTGGTGGCCGGCTGGGCATACAATCGGCTACGAGCACACCTTTACGCATGAAATGGTAGAGCTGATGGACGCTATCACTAATGATCGCCAGCCTGTACCGAACTTTGTGGATGGAGTGAAATGCCAGGAGGTGCTGGAGGCGGTAGAGCGCTCAATTGAGCAGCGCCGCTGGGTTGCGATTAGCGAAATGGAATAGAGGAGGAATAGAGGATGCGCAAAGCACTAATTGTATGGGGTGGCTGGGACGGTCATCAGCCGGAGCAGGTCGCTCACATTTTTAAACGGCAGCTTGAAGCAGAAGGATTTGAGGTTGACGTTCAGGATAAGCTGGAGGCATTTGGCGATGCTGAATATTTGAAAAGCCTTGATTTGATTATTCCGGTATGGACGATGGGTGAAATTGAGCAGGAGCTTGTTAATAACGTATCGGCAGCCGTGCAAAGCGGTGTTGGGCTTGCTGGCTGTCATGGCGGAATGTGCGACGCTTTCCGCAAAAACGTAGACTGGCAGTTTATGACGGGCGGTCAATGGGTTGCTCATCCGGGCAATGACGGTGTGCGTTATACTGTGGAAATGTGCAACAGCTCCAGCCCGCTTGTAGAAGGCATTGCAAATTTTGAAGTAGCGTCCGAGCAATATTATTTGCATGTTGATCCAGCCGTTGAAGTGCTGGCGACAACACGCTTCCCAACGGTAGACGGGCCTCATGCCTTTAATAAGGCAGTAGATATGCCAGTAGCGTGGACGAAGCGCTGGGGCTTGGGCAGAGTCTATTACAACTCGCTTGGCCATCAAGCGAATATTATGGAAATCGCAGAGGTGCAGGAAATGATGCGCCGCGGCTTCTTATGGTGCGCAGAGGGCAAGTCGCTTGCCGCAGAAGCAGGCGTGCTGGCAGGTACTTACACAGGCATGCAGGACAATCAAGTGAACTAGATTATGTAGCGGATAGGGTGACGATGTCAATGGATAAATTAAAAGTCGGAATTATCGGTGCGGGCAATATTAGCGGCATTTATTTGGAAAATGGCAGCAAATTCGACAGCATGGAGGTTGTTGCTGTCGCCGATCTTGACGTCGCGCGCGCTCAGGAGAAGGCGGAGAAACACGGGATCCGCGGGCTGTCTGTGGCCGAGCTGCTGGCAGATCCTGAAATTCAAATGGTTATTAACCTGACGATTCCTCAAGCTCATGCCAGCGTCAGCATGGAGGCGCTGGAGGCAGGCAAGCATGTCTATGTAGAGAAGCCGTTCACCGTAACACGCGAGGAAGCACAGCAGGTGCTTGCACTCGCGGAAGAGAAAGGGCTTTATGCAGGCAGTGCGCCGGATACATTCCTTGGCGGCGGTATTCAGACAGCCGCGAAAGCGATTGCGGATGGCTGGATCGGCAGGCCGATTAGCGCGAGCGCATTTATGCTATCGGGCGGACATGAAAGCTGGCATCCTAGTCCGGAATTTTATTATCAGACTGGCGGCGGCCCGATGTTCGATATGGGACCCTACTATTTGACGGCGATGGTAGCGATGCTTGGCCCGATTACACGGGTAACGGGGGCTGCTAACATTTCCCATCCGGAACGCACGATTACGAGCCAGCCGAAATACGGTCAGAAGATTAAGGTTGAGGTGCCGACGCATGTGGCGGGTATTTTGGATTTTGCAGGCGGCGCCATCGGTACGATCATTACCTCCTTCGATATCCCTGGCTTTTCAACGCTTCCACGCATTGAAGTGCATGGCAGCCATGGTACGCTGGTTGTGCCGGATCCAAACATGTTTGGCGGCGAAATTAAAATTCACCGTGCCGGTACAAAGGAATGGAGCAGCATTCCGCATTTGTTTGGCAATACAGACAATAGCCGTGGACTGGGCGCTGCCGAAATGGCTGCGGCAATATTGGAAGGCAGAGCGCAGCGAGCGAGCGGCAAGCTTGGCTATCATGTACTGGAGGCGATGCATGGCATTCACGATGCGGCATCCAGCGGCCAGCATTATATGATGAGCAGCAGCTGCGACAAGCCTGAGCTGATGCCGCTTGGCAAACGAAGCTTCCAGGTGCTTAATTCGTAGTGTATTAATATGCAAATGAACAAGCGCCTTTTGATGCGTAGCAGTGCAAGCTGTTATGTGTCGAAAGGCGCTTTTGCCTTTCTGTTTTACAAATGTTTTACAACGATTTACAATGAATAAAATGCAACTAATTAAGGAGGCGCCGCTATGAGTAAAATTGCGGATTCCAACATAACGCAGTCTGAGGAAGAACGGCTGCTCATTCTGGCCTCTGGCACCGTGGTGACGGAGGAAACATCCATACAAGCTTCTGTCGTCATACGAAACAACATTATTGAGCAAATTATTTCTGCCGAGGTCGCAGTTGAAACCATTATTGCAAGCTATGAACAGCAAAATGTGCAGCATATCGAAGTTATGGATGCTACCAACAAAATGATTTTGCCCGGGCTAATTGATATTCATTGTGATGCAATCGAAAAAGAAGTGCAGCCGCGGCCGAACACCTTATTCCCTTTGGAAATGTCGCTGCTTGAATTTGAACGCAAGCTGCCTGTACATGGTATTACGACGATGTATCACTCTCTTTCGCTAGGAGTGGGTCTGAGCTTGCGCGGCTATCATCTCGTTTCTGAGCTAATAGATTTGATCCATCGCTACAATGCTGAACGAGGCTTGGTGCGCAACCTTATTCATTTGCGGTTTGAGGTTTCCTATGTTGATGGGCTGCCGATGGTGGAGCACTTTATTGACGAAGGGCTCATTCATTATTTATCGTATATGGATCATTCTCCGGGCCAAGGTCAGTATCGCCAGGAAGGCTCGTTTGAGCGCTATGTTATGAAAAATCAAGGCGTAACAGCAAGCGAGGTAAAAGAGATTGTAGACGATTTGCTGCGGCGCAGGCAAGCGATTGATTGGGACAAGCTGAACAAGCTGGTGCTGCGTGCGCGCGGCAAAGGGATTGCGGTGGCTTCCCATGACGATGATACATTGGACAAGGTAGAGAGTGGAGTGGCGAGCGGCATTAACGTAAGCGAGTTTCCAATTACATTAGAGGTTGCCAAGCATGCGGCGGCTCGCGGGATGCATGTATGCGTGGGCGCTCCAAATGTCGTGCGCGGAGCATCACATGATCATAATTTGCGGGCAATTGATGCCATTTGCGAAGCGGGCGCTGACATTATTTGCTCCGATTATCATCCTGCTTCAATGCTGCAAGCTATTTTCAAGCTGGTAGAGGAAGCGAATATGCCGCTGCAGGATGCGGTAAAGCTGGCGACATTGCACCCTGCGCAGGCAATGGGGATCGCGGAGCAGGTTGGTTCCATCGCCAAAGGGAAAAAGGCCGACCTCATTATAGTCGACCAATTTCATGGGCTGCCCTATGTGGAAAAAACGATTGTAAACGGCCGGATCGTCTATACCTCTCAGCCGTATTATCAAGCTTAATAGGAAGGCGAGGCTTTGGATGGATCAGCATGCAAATGCTCATATAGCGTGTTAACCATTTCCGATTGCTGAGCCTCGCTGGAGTCCTTCCAAATAATTTCGAACAATACGCCTAGTCCTGGCAATGCGCGCTCATCAGCATCGCATGAACCGTCAATCGTTTCATGAATTTCATTTTTGCTATTACTTTGAATACGGTTTATGATCGCTTGGCGAAGATCAAGATTTTGCATTCTTAATATCCTCCTTATGTATTTGATTGGTAATAGCTTTACTTTGCCCAGAAGAGTAATGTATCATTCACTTAGCAATGATTTCAGGAAGGTTTGTGAAAGGTATGACTAAAGAGCATTTGCTGCTTTCATCCGTGCAAAATGATCGCGTAAAGCAATGGGCAGCACTGCAGGAAAAAAAACATCGCGATCGCCAGCAGCGATTTGTAATTGAAGGGATTCATTTGCTAAAGGAAGCGATTGCGGCTCAAGCTGTAATTGAAGCGATAATTTATGATGCTGAAAAAGGTCTGCCTGGGGAAATTGCCGCGCTGCAATCCAGGGTGGATTCATATACAGAATGGTACAAGGCAACACCGCATGTTCTAGCCAAATGCACCGGCACGAACTCGCCGCCGCCGCTTTTTGCTGTGCTGGCCAAGCCGCAAGCTGACGACGCTGCGTTGTTCAAGCCCAATGGCCTTGTCGTCGTGCTTGATGGCGTGCGCGACCCGGGAAATGTCGGCACCATTATAAGAAGCGCCGATGCGGTTGGCGCCGATGCCGTTATATTGGGGAGCGGCTGCGTCGATCTCTACAATCCCAAAACAGTACGCTCTACAATGGGCTCCTTGTTCCATTTGCCCATTATAGAAGGAGAGCTGCGTCCGTTAATCGAGCAGGCAAAGCAGCAGGGCATTCATATCGTAGGCACAAGCCTGCAAGCAACGCAAAATTGCTATGAATATAGCTGGAAGCAAGGCTCCTGGCTCGTCATGGGCAGCGAAGGCGATGGTCTGTCAGCCGAAGTGGAGGCGCTCGTCAATCAGACGGTGATTATACCGATGGCAGGGCAAAGCGAATCGCTGAATGTAGCGATGGCGACGACAGTATTGCTTTATGAGGCGCTACGTCAACGGCAATATAGCTGATTATGGCAGTTTTATTCAATTAAATCATCTGAAAAATTGTTTACATGCTGTGCTGGTAAAGCAAGCTTAAAGACTGGAAGTTTCATGCTCAACATGCTCCCTCCAGTCTTTTATTGTTTAAACAGCTGTACGTTATAAAGTACGGTAATACTTATTGAACTGCAATACTATTCACATATTGATATACGTTTTTTAACAGTCTCTTGAGCAGTGCCTTGTTGTTTTTGCTGTAAATCCCCAAACTTTTTCTTGCTTGCTTTAAAGAAAATGTATCATGAATAATATAATTCCTGAGGTCTGCAAGCTGCTTAATATTGAAGCTAGAATCAAACTGAATTGAATCCTTAAGCTTTTCTTGTAAATCTACAATGATATTTAGATCCTCTTCCTTTTTATATTCTTTTCTATCAAGTAAGATTGAGTAACTATCCTTAAGGAGCTGTTCCACTAGCGCATACAGTTCGATAATTAGCGCAGCATATTTTCTATCCTTTCGTTTTGTATAAATATCTACCAGGTCATTATCGGAAATCAGCTCAAAGCCTCTCAATTTGTTTTTTCCTTGTTTTTTTGTCTTATCAATGATTTGTTTAAACTCGATGTTGATAAGTTCAACTTCATAAAGCGTTTCTCGAATCAACTTTTCCACTTTCTTCTTCTTTTTCATACATCAAACACTCTCCTGTTTTAAATTTAAAAGCAAAAAAGGGTGAACGAGATGAGCACATACCTTTACCTTGGTTTTGAAAAGGAACAAAATGAAGTCACTACGAATTGGTGTTCCAAGTGAGCATTCATATAAAATGCTTGTTAACGAGATATGAATCTAATTAACTTCGCACCCTTTGTGCAAACGACGTTTGCAGAGCTTCTGGGCGCCCGCATTTAATTTCCTTTTCCAAACCTTATAGATAAAAATACATGTCAACTCATTCGCCCTTATTTTATGGCGATGGGTTTAATTGTTCTGTAGACAATATATCTCTAACATGGATAATTTAACAGCCAACAAGCTCGAGTCATCTGTTAAAACCATAACGATGAGACCAATATTTTCGTTATGTCAATAAGAGTTAGAGACTTAAAAGCATCCTGAATTTAGGACAAGTTCAATGATAGCAAAATTAAGGTGTAATTTCAAGAACAAAGATACCGCTTTAAACATCCTAAAGGACAAGTTGTATGTACTCGATGTGAAACGGTACAATGAGAGTAGGTGTCAATTCTATTGTGTACTTGGCACACGATTAAAGTAAGAAAAAACGGTAAGCAGAATGATGCTGTTTACCTATTGGAGGTATGCAAATGACACAGAAACATCGAATTGGAATTATAGGCTGTGGCGGGATTGCGTTTGGCAAGCATATGCCAGCCTTGCAAAAGCAGCCGAATGCTGAGATGGTTGCCTTCTGTGATATTGATGAAGCACGGGCAAGAGAAGCCAGTGAAAAGTTTGGTTCATCAGATGCAAGGGTGTATACCCATTATATGGAGCTTTTGTCCGACAGCTCTCTCGATATCGTGCATGTCTGTACGCCAAACGACTCGCATGCCGATATTTCGATCGCTGCACTGGAAGCGGGCAAGCATGTGATGTGCGAGAAGCCGATGGCTAAAACGGCGGCAGATGCGCGTCGCATGGTTGAAGCTGCCAAGCGTACAGGCAAAAAGCTGACAATCGGCTATCAAAATCGCTTCAGATCTGATTCACAATACTTAAAGAGTCTGTGTGAGGAAGGAGTGCTTGGCGAAATTTATTATGCCAAGGCTCATGCAATTCGCCGCCGTGCAGTGCCTACCTGGGGCGTGTTTCTCGATGAGGAAAAGCAAGGCGGAGGCCCGCTAATCGACATTGGGACGCATGCGCTTGATTTAACGCTTTGGATGATGGACAACTATAAGCCGAAGGTCGTGCTTGGCACAGCATTTCATAAGCTGTCGAAAAAAGCGAATGCCGCAAATGCGTGGGGCTCATGGGACCCTGAGAAGTTTACGGTGGAGGACTCGGCAATGGCAATGATTACGATGCAAAATGGTGCAACGATTATGCTCGAATCAAGCTGGGCGATCAATATGCTGCACACTGGCGAAGCGAAAACTACGCTGTGTGGAACAGAAGGTGGAGCGGATATGGAGGATGGCTTGCGCATTAACGGCGAGAAAAACAGCAAGCTGTTCACGAACCGCATCGAGCTTGAGGCTGGCGGTGTTGATTTCTATGATGGCAGCAAGGATGATCCTGCGGAGCTGGAAGCGAGACTTTGGCTACAGGCTATCGAGCAGGACAGTGAGCCGCTCGTTACACCAGAGCAGGCTTGTGTTGTTTCAGAAATTTTGGAGGCGGTTTACGAGTCTTCGAAAACCGGCAAAGCCATTTATTTCGACTAGCCTATATTTGACAGACCTACAGACTGTAGAGAAACTTTAGCTTTCGAGCATAGTTGATCTACAGTCTTTTTTCTGGTACGTTATGGTAATATATCTAGATTGATAGTTTAATAAAATGCGAGGAGGCGGACAGCAGAATGGTTAACGAAGCACTGGCAGATACGCTGGAAAAAAGCGAAATCCACTATATGACAGATCGTATGAATGCAATAGGCGAGCGGACAGGCAACCCGGAAGGAATTGAAATCAAGCGGGTAGCAGACTGTGTCGCATTTTACAGCAAGACGATGCCATGGGGATTATTTAACAATGTAAAAGGGTTGGTACAAGAAGCGGATATTCCTGAGCTGCTCCAATTTTATCGCGAACGTGAACGAGATTTTGAGTTTCATATTATTCCAAGTAAAGCGAATCGTTCTGTTCTGCAGGCTTTGCATCGTGCAGGCTTTTATCAATCAGCCTTTCATACCAGCTTATATTGCGAGTCACGAGAAGTAGTGTTTGACGATCATGAGGAGATTAGCGTTCGCGAGCTTAGTGCTGACGAGCTTGACACCTATGCTGAAATCCACTGCCTTGGCACTGGTCTTTCATTGAACGGAAAAGAGGCGGTAGCTGAAAACAATCGGGTATTATTTATTCGTCCAAACTGGCGCTATTATATTGGATTTTATCGTAATGCACCTGCTGCCGTTGCAGTTATGCATATGGAGGAAGGTGTAGCTTCATTAACCTTTGCAGCGACATTGCCGCAGTACAGACAGCAAGGATTGCAAACGAGACTGCTGCAACGCAGAATTAACGATGCTTATTTGAACGGCTGCAAGCTTGTAGTAGGGCAATGTACATACTGCTCCGCCAGTCATCGCAATATGGAACGTGTCGGAATGAGGATCGGATATACGCGGGCCACCTGGTCCAAGGCCTGACAATCCAGCAGGAGTGAAGCTTAGAAGTTTGCAAGCTCAAATGAATCAAACGAGAGGGTGATAGTATGGCAATAAAAGCGATTGCTGTAGATTTGGATGGAACCTTGCTTAATTCAAGCAAGCAGGTGTCAGCACGAAGCTGCAATGCTTTGCTTCGCGCACACCAGTTGGGATTGAAACTGATCGTAGCTACTGCACGACCGCCGCGTGCTGTGGAAATGCTGCTGCCTGAGGCGTTAAAGCGGATAAGCGCTTATATTTATTACAACGGCGCGATGATAAACTGCAGTCACAGCCAGTTTACGTATCATCAAGCGATTGACAGCACGCTTTCTGCACGGATACTATCATTTATTATGCAGGAGCCGAATGCTGACATTAGTATTGAGGTGGCAGACCAATGGTTTACAATAAGCGAGTTTGATGCTTCGGTTGTTCAGGCTGTTGGCGGGGAGCCAATATTGAAATCCTTGGAGGAAATGCAAACCGTAAGCCCGTCGAAAATAATAGCTGCCGGGCTAAACAATTGGCGGGGCTTGGTTGAGCAGTTTGGCGATGAAGTAAATGTGCTTGTCACAGATCAAGGCCAGCTTGTGCAGATTGCTCATTTGCAGGTATCCAAGGAGCTTGCGCTGCAGCGGCTTTGTGATGTCTATAGCATAGGTCTTGATGAAGTTATCGTATTTGGCGACGATACCAATGATATCGGCTTGTTTGAAGCATGCGGACATGCTGTTGCAATGGGCAATGCCATCCCTGAGCTTAAACAGCTTGCTGATGAAGTAACAGCCAGCAATGATGAAGATGGAGTAGCGATAGTAGTTGAGCGTTTAACTGCTGCACTTGCTCATTCATAGATTCATAGATTCATAGATTAAGAATTTCGATCAATCATTTGTCGTAGAGCAAGGAGGGAACAACATGCGCTTAAAATGGTTGATGTTATGTTTCGTTGTATTACTGGCAGGCTGTGCTGCATCCAGTCCATCGGCCGACAATCAGCAGCAGGTTACGAACAGCGCTGAAGAGAAGGGATCAGACAAAGACAAGGATGGATCAGTAAATGAGATTTCTTCAGTAGCTGATTCTGAGGGAATCGAATCAGCTTTTGGCACCGACTCCAACGGCAGCGATCCAGCAGATGATGCGCTGCAACAGGAGTCTCACAGTGAAGCTCTCACAGAATCCGCCAAAGAATCTGAACCAGAATCCACTATAGAACCTGAACCAGAATCTATAGAAGCTCAGTCCGCTGAAGAAGTAGAATTCGACAAGAAAAGAGAGCTTCCAGAGGGCTTTGTATACGTCGATGAGGTGCTGGAGCATGCGCTTTATGATATTCGCTATTACGGTGAATACAATTTTGTTGGCGAGCAAATTGATGGTTATAACGCGCCGTTTGCAATTTTAAGCGAAAAGGCTGCAGCGGCTCTGAAAAAGGTCGAACAAGCGATGGAGCCGCTCGGCTATGTGCTGCTTATATATGATGCTTATCGCCCGCAAAAGGCAGTAGCGCATTTTGGCAGATGGGCGAAAGATGAGCAGGATGAACGGATGAAGGAACAGTTTTACCCTGATGTAGATAAAAGCGATGTATTTGAGCTCGGTTTTCTAGCTCGACGCTCGGGGCATTCGCGCGGCAGCACGGTCGATCTGACGTTGGCTGATAAGGAGACAGGCGAATCGCTCGATATGGGCGGGCCGTATGATTTTTTTGGTGATATTTCTGCCCATGAAGCAGCGGGGTTGACCAAAGAGCAAAGCGAGCTGCGCTTGCTGCTAAAGGAAACAATGGTGGCGGCAGGCTTTGAGCCTTATCGTAAAGAATGGTGGCACTATACGTTGAAAAATGAGCCGTATCCGAAGAAATACTTTGATTTTGATGTTGAGTAAGCTGAAGGTAATTCGGGAAAGCAGCTAGCTGCTATACATTCACTTGTTTTTAACAAGCGTATACGGTTTACCGATAGCACAAAATTTGGAGAAAAGTGGAGACAATTAGCCGTTAATTTTGGAACGGACCTTTCATAGATTAACTTGTACAATGCTTGACGATGCTGAACTTCTGACACTCATAGAGTTAGGGTTCACTGTCAGTCATCATTGAACAAAATAATCCATATGAAAGGATTGATTCAAAAGATGGTAACCAATTATGTTTATGTGGCTTATCAAGACTATAGCGGCAACGCTTTTCTTGGCTTTGTTGACCCTGATACGAACAAGCCAGTAGCTTCAGTTCCAGTCGGTACTACGCCGCCTAATTTATATCCACCATTAAAAGTAGGAGTCAACCCGGAAGGGACTCGGGTGTATGTAAGCAATAGTCATCTTAAAACTCTATTCGTTATTAATACCGTTAATCCGGGGATTGTGACTACGATTGATTTATCCAGCATGAAGACGAGCTATCCTGTAGAATATATTTTGGTGACTCCAGATAGTTTGTATGTCTATCTGGGGTACTTGAATAATACTGTTGCAGTTGTAGATGCAGTTAGCAACCAGTTGCTTTATTCACTGGATGTTTCAAACGGAGTTAAAGGAATGACAACTGGAGCAGGACATGTTTTTATTGCGACTTCAGGTTTTGGGGATGCGACTCTACAAATGATTGTGGATGCAACACCAATAGGCTCTCAAACCATTACGAGAAATATTTTTAAGCATGTCAGTGATCTTTATGGCTATCCTTGGCCTTATGGTGGACCAAGTCAGCTTGCAATTGTCAAAGGCATGGGGGGAGATCAGATTCAGAGTATGAACCCGTTAATTATCCCTGGTAATGGTGGTAGTAATAATAACGGTGTAGGGATTTATTATTCTCTTGTAAGTAATTTAACCGACAGCCAAGTTTTGACGGGGCCGGATATTATATCACCGACGGTGCCAGTTGTGCTTTCCAACAATACCAGATACGTGACTCAAACCGATGGAACATATGAAACTCCGCTTCCTGTACTGAGAATGAATGGAAATCAGGTGATCGAAAATCTTACTCCTAATATTTCGGCACAAAATTGCATAGCGGTTTCTCCCGATGAAAAATGGGTATGTGTGACGTTTGGAGACCAATTTGAAAGCAGTCAAGGCTTAGTGATTTACCCGGTTGTGCCCGTTGGCACTTCGACTCCACCGGGAAAGGTGATTTCCTTCGCTCAGATTCAAAATGGATTAGCTATAACCTCGGACAGCAAATATGCTTATACATTGGCTAGCGATACCAGGCACTTCCTGAATAGTGTAGTTCTATCCACTCAGACTCGCAGACAGCAATTATTTATGGGGATTATACATTCCTTTGTAGCAAGCTATACGCCGTATACCATGTAATTAGGAAAGAGCCTGTTGGATAAGCAGGCTTTTTCTAATGCTTAAAAAAACTGTATTTTACCTTAAAAAAGGTTATTAACAATCTTTAAAAGTTGTGTTAAGTTGGGGCTGAGCGAAAGAATGAGGTGGAACGATGAATAGAAACATAACGGTATTGTTTGCGGATGATGAACCTCTAATTGTAAAAGGCCTAAGCAAATTGCTGCCCTGGTCAGAGCTTGGCATTGAAATTGTCGGATATGCATATGACGGCAAGGAGCTTTTGGAGCTGATGCAGCGGCACAGTCCTGATATTGTCATTAGCGATATTAGCATGCCGCACTATAGCGGTATTGACATAATTAAGGAGGCGAAGCTGCGAGAGTTGCCAAGCAAAATCATTTTTATTAGCGCCTATCAGGAGTTCTCCTATGCAAGGGATGCGATCGCTTATGGAGCTGTAGAATATTTGGTAAAGCCAATTAAAAAATCTGATCTCGAGTCAGCTGTTGCTAAAACGCTTTCTTTAATTCATGAGGAGAATGAAGAGGATCTACGGCGCAACAAGCTTGATCATTTGGAAAGAATAAATCGCGACAGTGAGGTTGAGTTGTGGCTTGAGCAATTGACAGAGGGGCTTCTTGCTGAAAGCTCAGAGGGCTACATCTATTTGCAGCAGGAGCTCAAAGGTCCCAAGCATGCTGTCGGGATAGTTTCACTCGATCCTATGGAGCACGACAATGGTCGCTGGCCAGCGCAAACATTAAAGCTGGTAGAGTTTGCTGTTCACAATATAATTCAGGAAAGCATTCGGACACACGGCAAAGGATATACCTGCATCAAATCCAATCACTTTATTTTTGCGATAAGCTATGAGGAGGACAAGACGCTGCTGCTGCTCGGCAATGCAATTAAAAATAATATTTTGCAATTTCTTAAGCTAAAGGTGTCTGTTGGTGTCGGAGAGCCTGTCCAGCGCTTGGCCGAGCTGAAAAAATCTAAAAAGCAGGCTGAGGAAGCGCTGGGGTTAACCTATTTTTCAGGATTGAATCAAGTGCTGCGTTACGAGCGGCTTGAGCAGCGAAAAAACAGTGAGCATGAATGGTTTGCGCTGCAATCTGAAATTGTTAAAGCGTTAACGGAAAATGAACTGGACATCGCTTTGGAAAAAATGAAAGCGCTGCTTCAAATTATTAAGCAAGCAACGATTGGCAATCGACAGCTGGCAGTAGCTACTTGTTTTTCCTCTGTGCTGTATATTGTGCAGGAGGTAAAAAAGTCCGATGTACCGATGTCTGAATTAGGCTTTGACATTCAGCATTTGCAGCACCGCTTGGGTCAATACGAAACTTATGAAAAAATGTGCGACGAGGTTTACAACATGCTGCAAGAGCTGTCCAACCGAATCGGAGACAATCCGATCAATAAGGAGCAGAAGCTAATTGAACGGGTCATTCAATACATTGAAAGTCATTATATGGACGACATCTCTTTAGAAACAGTGGCAGCTATCGCCTTTATGAATCCGTACTATTTCAGCAGCTTCTTTAAAAAGCAAATGAAGCAAAACTTTAAACAATATGTAACCGATTTGCGGATGAACCAGGCGATTTCCTTGCTAAAGCACTCCGATATGATGGTGTACGAAATTGCAGAAAAGGTTGGCTACAAAAATGCGCGGCATTTCAGCGATATGTTCAAAAAGCATACAGGCAAGCTGCCCCAGGAATTTAAAAACTCTCTCCGGTCTTAAATGCTGGCCGCGAGAGAGTTTGTTTTCATATATGAAGTGCTGGAAAGTTGAGGGGGATCTCCGATGATGGCGATGAGGAAATGGTGGAGCAGTGTATTTGTTAAATTTTCTACGGCATTTTTGTTGGTCGGGTTAATACCGCTTATTTCATTGAGCATTTTTTCGCTTCAAGCATTCACAGGTCATGTTGAGCAGTTTACGCTGAACAATTTGAAGCAAATGTCAATGTATATGAGCTACAACGTTAACAACTTCTTCTCAGATTACGATGAAATTACTCGCCTCATGTATACAGGCAGGTATGAAGGCTACTCGCATACGATTTCGATTGATCAGACCGCGAATGTCAACGAATATGAGCAGATCAATAATGTGCCGATCGATGCTTTTTTAAGAACACTGCTGTACAGCGACAAGCATATTCGCAGTGTCTATTTTATTCGGGCCAAAGACTCTAAACTTTACTATCAGACCCGGCAAAGCAAGCCGCTTCAAGCCGAGCAGCTTCCTACTGTCGAGTGGAGAGAAACATTAGCGGATCGACCCAATCAGTTAACGATTATTCCGACACACGGGGAGCACTATTACAACGCTCCCGAGCAAAAAGTGATTACATTTGGGCGAAATTTGATTGATATATCGGGCAAGCTGACGAAGGAGCATAAAGTGGTAGGCAGCTTGTTTATTGATGTGGATGCTGCGGTTTTGGGCAACTACTTTAAAGAATTGAATCTTGGCAAATCAGATGAGCTCTATGTGCTTGATGGTGAAGATCATATCTATTACAGCAATTTGCCAGACAAAACAGAAACGGAGCAGCCCAGCGGATTGAACAAGGAAGCAAGTGGCTTTTTAGTTTTTAGTGATGAAATTCCTTATATTAATGGCAGCATTTTAATAAAGGTTTCCAAAGAGAATTTATTCGATCAGCTGACAGCTACGCAAACAACAGTCTATATTGCAATTGTCATTTGTGCGATTGTGCTGCTGGCTATGGGGACGTTGTTTTCCAAAAAGCTGGCCTCGCCGATTCGCGTTGTACTGCAGCATATGAATAAGGTGGAAATGGGAAATTTGGATGCGCAAATTAAACATTACAGTAAAGACGAGATAGGCAGGCTTGCATTTGGCTTTAACCGCATGGTGGAGAGACTGAAAATTTTTATTAATGATGCTTATGTGGCAGAAATCAAACAGAAGCAAGCGGAATTAAATGCGCTGAAAAGCCAAATTCGGCCGCATTATTTATACAATACACTAGAGGTCATCCGTATGAATGCAGTCTATAACGACGATGAAGAGGTAGCAGAGATGATCCTTGCGCTCTCCAATCAATTAAAATACGTGATAGATTACGGAGAGGACTGGGTCTCAATCAAGGACGAGCTTAACCATCTTGAGGATTATTTTTATATTTTGCGAGTCAGATTTGAAAACAGAATCGAGCTGCGAGTCGCGATGGACGACACGGTTAAACCTGACTATCAAATTTTGAAGCTGTCGCTGCAGCCGATTGTTGAAAATGCGATACAGCACGGTATCCAGCCCAAGGGCGGAAAAGGAAGCGTGCTGGTCATGGTTGAGGCCGTTGAGCAGCAGCTTGCGGTCACGATCTATGATGACGGTGCTGGCATTGCCAAGGAAGAGCTGCAAAGGCTGCAGGCCAGCCTGACCGACCCTAAAGCACCAGCGAAGAACGTTGGCTTGAAAAATGTGCATGATCGCATCAAAACACTGTGTGGCGAGCAATATGGTCTTGAAATTAGTAGTGTGGAGCGTATAGGAACGTCAATCAAGCTAACCTTCCCTTTGAAAGGGGATGTTTAAAAACTGGACTTTGATGACGATGCGATTGCGTTGTAGCGTATTCGACGTCGAATATGTCACGCTACCGAAGGCTGCGGTGCTCACGTAGCAAGTGCCTACGCTGCGCTCCTCGCCTTCTAGTATCGTGCCATCTTCTAGGTCCTGAAGTTCAAGCTTTTTAAACTTCGATTGGAAAGAGGTTGTTTAAAAACTGGACTTTGATGACGATGTAGTTGCTTTGTAGCGGATTCGACGGCGAATCTTGAACGCTAGCGAAAACTGCGGTGCTCACGTAGCTTTTGGCCTACGCTGCGCTCCTCGTTTTCTACTAGCGTCCAAGCTTCTTGGTCCTGAAAGCCCAGTTTTTAAACTTCGATTGGAAAGAGGTTGTTTAAAAACCGGACTTTGATGACGATGCCAGGCTTCGGAATTGATTCGGCGGCGAATATGTCACGCTACCGAAGGCTCCGGTGCTCACGTAGCAAGTGCCTACGCTGCGCTCCTTGCCTTCTAGTATCGTGCCATCTTCTTGGTCCTGCACTCAAAAAACTACAGCGGAGGAGCAAAACAATCCGAAAAACGGAGTGTGCCGCCTTTAACATCGTAATGCGACCTTATAAAATTTAATAATAGAGCATTACGATTTAAAAAGCGGCTGGAGGATGTTTTGCTCCGGAGCGCTGAAAAACGAACGTGTGTCGCCTTTAACATCGTAATGCAACCTTAAAAAATCAAATAGAGAGCATTACGATTTAAAAAGCGACTGGAGAATGCATTGCTCCGTAGCGTTGAGGATGCTTTGCTCCGGAGCGCTGTAAACAGCTTAAATAACTAGCATACCGAGCTTAAAAAACTTCATTTATAACAAAGCGCAGCAATGGTAATTTTAATTCAAGGAAATTGACATCCTTGATTTTCATTAAAAAGGGAGGACATACAGATGGCAAAGAAATCATTCTTTAAGCTTTTTTCCGGAATAGTAGCAGTTATGCTGGTGCTTACGGCTTGTGGAGGAAACAACACGAATACGAACTCAACGACTAACGGGAACAATAATGGCGGCAATTCTCAAGCAGAGGGAGAGGCTGGAGGCAATCAGGCGAATCCGGTTACGATCTCAATTGCGTATGCAACGGGAGACCCGGCAACGAAACAAGCAATTGAGACTACGATTGATGCTTTTACGGATGCTTATCCGCATGTAACGATTAAAAATATTAGCGAGACTACGAGTGAATCTTACTTGGACTGGCTGAAAACGAAAGAAGCGGTTGGGGAATTCCCGGATCTTGTTGAAATGCGCGATACGAAAATTTTCGCAGATGCAGGCAAGCTGGCTGAGCTGCCTGAAGAGCTGCACAGCTTGTTCACATTTTTGCCTGAGTATGATGGAAAATATTATAACGCACCGTTAACAGGCAATAATCCTAACGGCATTATTTACAGCAAAAAGGCTTACGCAGATGCGGGCGTAACTGAGCTTCCTAAAACGTATGATGAGTTTCTGGAAATTCAAGAGAAGCTGCTTGCAAGCGGCATTTCTCCAATCGTAGTGGGCGGCAAGGATTTGTTCCATATGGGATTCTGGATTAACTATTTCTTGATTAGCAATGTTTATAGCAGCGATCCAGATTGGAATTCCAAGCGCATCGCTCAAACGGCAAGCTTTACTGATGCCGCTCCAGTGCAAGCGATTACAGATTATAAGGAATTGTTTACCAAATATGTAGATAAAGGCTGGCTGAGTACAGGAGACAACCAAACAGCATCAATGCTTGTAACGGGCAAAGCAGCTCAGCTTTACTCTGGTCCATGGATGTTTGGCCAAATTGAAGAAGCTGATCCTGGTTTTGAATTTGGCTTCTATGCGCTGCCAAGCCGTGACGGCTCTGTTATTGTGAATGGTTTGCCTACTCTGGCAGGCTGGTCGCTATCTGCCGAGGCTTCTAAAGATCCGGATAAAGTTGAAGCGATTACAGCGTTTATTAAATTTTTCTTCGATCCTGAGCAATACGGACCGTATTTGGAAACGGTAAACGGCATTCCTACAACAGTGCAAGAGGTTACTTATGAGACGAATGAACAAATGCAAGAGGTTCTAAGACTAATGAGTGACGAGTCTGTTCCTAAATCTATGATGATCAACCAATGGTATGGTGAAAATGCGATTCCGCCTCAATTCCGCAACTGGTTCTATAAGCTGCTGCAGGAGCTTGTTGTCAGCGATGGCGATGTTGCTGACTATATGAAGCAGGCGGATACCGAATATGACAGCAATGTAAAGGCTAATCTTCAATAAATGGCAAGCAAAGGCTAATCGTTTGGGGAAACCTCCGTTTGATCCACGGAGGTTTTCTACTCTACATCCATATAGAGGAGCAGGAGGAGAAAGACATATGAATGCCTCAACTTCAAGCATTAAAAGAAAACAATGGTGGCGGAGCTATGCAATCTGGTTTATATTGCCTGCCTTTTTACTCTATTGCATATTTGTCATGGTCCCAACCTTTAGCAGTATTTATTTAAGCTTCACCTCATGGGATGGCATAAGCGACAATATTCGCTATATTGGCTTTGAAAATTTTAAAGAAATTTGGAACAGTCCGAGGGTGCACAATGCGTTGACGAACACGATTATTGTGGCAATAGCCCTTGTTATTTTGGAAAATGTAGTCGCACTCCTATTAGCGATACTGGTCGATCAGGTGCGTTGGCTGAAAAATTTGTTCCGCAGCATTTTTTATTTCCCTGTGTTAATGAGCGGCATTATTATGGGCTTTATTTGGATGATTATTCTTAATTATAACTTCGGCGTTGTCAATCAATTGCTCGATTTAGTAGGCTTGTCCGCACTGAAGACAGATTGGCTGGGAAATCCTGATTATGCATTGCTATCGATTATACTGTCAACGGTTTGGAAAGCTTCTGGCTATTATATGATTATTTATTTGGCAGGCTTGCAGGGCATCCCACAGGAACTGCTTGAGGCAGCAAGCATCGACGGAGCAGGCAAATGGAAGCAGTTCTGGCATGTTACCTTCCCATTGCTTGCCGGTGCGACGACGGTCTGCGTTATGCTGTCGATGATCAACTCCTTGAAGCTGTTTGACCAAATCGCGGTCATGACCAATGGTGGTCCAGGCTTTGCCACTGAAACGTTGACTTACATTATATATAAGGTAGCCTTCGGCGAAGGCCGTCAAGGCTTTGGTACGGCGCTGGCAATTGTGCTGTTTATCCTCATAATGATTATTTCACTTATTCAAATTCGTTTGCTGCGCAAAAGAGAGGTGCAAATGTAAGATGAAGAAACGTACAAAAACACCGATAACATCGAGCAACATCATTATATTTGTTATCACTTTTGTCATAGCTGTTATTTTTGTTTTTCCAATCTTTTTTAACATTATGTCAGCCTTTAAATCTAACGCAGACATTTTAAGAGATGCCCTGGCATTTCCTACCGAGCTGTATACAGAAAGCTTTAAATACTTGCTAACCAAAACTGATTACCCGAAAGCGATGCTGAACAGTGCGATTCTTACAGTTGGCTCGATTATTGCGATGGTTGTCATTATTCCGATGGCAGCTTACGCGATTGAGCGCACGAATAATCGCTGGACCAATGCGATTTATGTGTTTTTCCTGTTCGGGATGATGGTTCCGTTTCAGGTGTATATGATTCCGCTATTCAAGCAGCTCAATATGATGGGGCTGTTCGGCAATTTGCTAGGTCCAATTATGATCTACATTGCCGGCTCGGTAGGCTTTGGCGTCCTGCTCTATACCAGCTTTTTGAAGGGAGTTCCGCGTGAAATTGAAGAGTCTGCGGAAATCGACGGCTGCTCGCGGATCGGCATTTTCTGGAGAATTGTGTTTCCATTGCTTGGTCCTGTAACGGCGAGTATGGTCGTGCTGCAAGGTCTTGGTATTTGGAATGACTTCCTTATGCCGATGCTGGTGCTGCCTTCAGGCCAGACCAAAACAATGATCGTTGAGCTGTTCTACTATGTAGGCGAATTTTCCTCGCGCTGGGATATGATTTTTGCGGGTACTACAATGTCGCTAGTACCGGTACTACTCGCTTTTCTATCGCTGCAAAAATATTTTGTCAAAGGCGTTTCTTCAGGCGCGATCAAAGGCTAGCTCAGCTTGAAGGTCATATAGAAGAGCGCAATAGAACAACATTTTGCAACAATAAATGAAAACTTTAGCGTGATCAGTCTCGCTATAATAATCGCATCAAGCTATTACCAGAGCGTGTCTGAACACGATGAGCTTTTCAGACACGTCCGAGAGAAAAGAGGTTATATGATGTTGAATGAAACAGAGCAAGCCTGGCTGCAAGAGGTTATTGGACGAATTACACATAAGATGGACTGGGTGAGCGAGAAGAACCGCAACAAAATTCCGTATACAACGGTAAATGGAGCCTATGATGACCGCTCTGTAGAAAATCCATCAGGCGATGTTGCTGACGGGATTTGCTGGTGGACGAATGGCTTTTGGGGCGGCATGATGTGGTTGATGTATCATGAGACGCGCGATGAGAAGTACAAGGAGATCGCTGGAATTTCTGAAGAGAAGCTGGATCAATGCTTTCAGGACTATTATGGCCTGCATCATGATGTTGGCTTTATGTGGCTGCCGACCAGCGTCGCCAATTATCGTGTGACGAAAAATCCGGAGTCGCGCAAAAGAGCGCTGCATGCTGCTAATTTGCTGGCAGGCCGATTTAATTTGGCGGGCGGCTTTATTAGAGCTTGGAATGATATTGAGGGAAGTGATACAAGAGGCTGGGCGATTATCGATTGCATGCTTAATATTCCGCTTCTGTACTGGGCTTCAGAGGAAACAGGCGATCCACGCTACAAGCAAATTGCGATGAAGCATGCCGATACCTCGATGACCGCCTTCGTGCGCGAGGATGGCTCGGTTAATCATATAGTGGAGTTTGATCCGATTAATGGCGGCGTTGTAAAAACGTACGGCGGGCAAGGCTACGAGCAAGGCTCCTCGTGGACCCGTGGGCAAACCTGGGCACTGTATGGCTTTATGATGAGCTATATTCATACTGGCAAGCAGCAATATTTGCAAACAGCGAAGCGCATTGCCCATTATTTTATCGCCAACATCCCTGAGGATGGGGTCATTCCAGTTGATTTCAGGCAGCCGGCTGAGCCGCGCCGCGAGGACGACACAGCTGCTGCAATTGCAGCCTGCGGCTTAATTGAAATCGCCAAGGCAGTTGGACAGCATGAGCATTCCTTGTACTTGAAGGCTGCGCTGAAGCTGCTGAAAACGCTGGACGAGCAACGCAGCGACTGGACAGCGCAATCTGATGCGATTTTGCAGCAAGGCTCTGCAGCATATCATGCAGCAGCTCATCATCATCCGATTATTTACGGCGATTACTATTTTATTGAAGCGATCTTTAAGCTTAAAGGCAATGATCTATATTTGTGGTAATGGCAAGCTAATCCGTTGCAGCTTTGCGTGCAGCGCTGCGATATTGCAGCGGCGTTGTGCCCATCACTTTTTTGAATAAGCGAATGAAGTACGAGGCATTTGGATAGCCAACCTGCGCGGCGATATGCTCGATAGAAAGCGAGCTGCTGTACAGCAGCCTGCACGCTTGCTTGATGCGTCTAGCAATGATGTATTCAGACAAGCTGCCGCCAGTTTCGCGCTGAAATATTCTTGAAAGATAATATTTTGATAGATGAAGCGAATTGGCGATATCCGCTAGCTGGATATCCTCGGCGTAATGCTCCTCGATCCAATTCATCACCTGCTCGGAGTAGGAAAAGGGACGATATTCGCTCGGCTGTTGGCTGTGCTCTGCATCACGCTTGCTTGAAAATGAAATGGCCTCCAGCATATGAAGCATAAGCATCGTCAAATCCTCGTCTTGCGCCAGATTGTTAGCGGCTGCCGTTCGCGGTGCATATTTTGCAAAAATATGATGGAGATAGTTCATTTCAGGCTGCAGGTCGATGACAGTTTGCGCATGACGGCTTTTCCATAACGTCTGGAATATCGCATGATGCTGCGGCAAGGAAAGCAAAGACTTGTCCAGCAGATGCGGCTCGAAAAAGAGCAGCGTTCTTATGTAGGGGGTCGCCTCGCTTACCTCGGCCGTAACCCGATGAAGCTGATAGGGCTGGAAAAAGAAGAGGCGGCCCGGGCGCATTTCATACGCTTTTTGATTGACGATGATGCTTCCTTTTCCCTCGTGAACAAGCAGCATTTCACAGCATTGATGCCAGTGATAGTAGCCCGAAAAGGCATCTGTTGAATGAATATTAGTTTCGAAGAGCATTGGCTTGTCTTTGAAGGTGACGGCTTCAAATAAATAATTCATAGTTCCCTCCGCAAGTTGCTGGTAGCTTCAGTATAGCATAGGGATACACTTAAGTCTGTTTATCGGAACAGGAGGGGAAGGAAATGACGACGATCATTAATCCAGTGCTGCGAGGCTTTAATCCAGATGCCTCCATGCTGCGCGTGGGCGATGATTATTATATTGCGACCTCGACCTTTGAATGGTTTCCCGGGGTTCAGATTCATCACTCTAAGGATTTGGTGCATTGGCAGGTTATATCACGACCGCTGCATACGGCTGCTATGCTCGACCTGCACGGCGTGCCGAGCTCGGGCGGAATTTGGGCGCCGGCGCTAACCTATCATAACGGGGTTTTCTATTTGATGATTACAACAGTGATGGGCCGTCGCGGCGTCTATAAGGATTTGCACAATTATTTGCTTACGGCAGAGGATATAGCCGGTCCATGGACGGAGCCGCTTTATTTGAACAGCAGCGGCTTCGATCCTTTCTTATTCCATGATGATGACGGCACAAAATGGCTGCTGAATATGGAATGGGATTTTCGCAAAGGCAAAAACAGATTTGGTGGTATCGTGCTGCAGCAGTATTCTCCCGATGAACGCAAGCTGATCGGCCCAGTGCGAAAGATCGCTACAGGAACCTCGCTCGGCGTAACCGAGGGGCCAGTGATGTTCCAGCGAAATGGTTGGTATTATTTACTGCTGGCAGAAGGCGGGACAGGCTGGAATCATGCTGCCACCTTGGCGCGTTCGCGCAGCATTGAAGGTCCCTATGAATATGATCCCGATTACCCGCTGATTACGACGATTGATGCGCCAAATCATCCGCTGCAAAAGGCGGGCCATGCTTCGCTGGTAGAAACGCAGCACGGCGAGTGGTACTTGTCGTTTATTTGCGCACGCGAGCTTCCTGGACGACGCTTAAGTCCACTTGGCCGCGAAACAGGGCTTGTGCCTGTGGAATGGACAGAGGATGGATGGCTTCGCCTCGTCGGTGGAGGCAAAGCGCCGCAGCGAATCGTTGCAGCTCCGGCTTTGCCGCCGCATCGGTTTCCACCACTGCCGCAGCTTGATGATTTCGACAGCGCAGAGCTCGGCAAGCAGTATTTTACGCTGCGCGTACCTGCCGACGAGGAATGGCTCAGCTTGTCCGAGCGCCCGGGTTATTTAAGATTGCGGGGAAGAGAGTCGCTCTATTCCTGGTTCCGTCAAAGCATGGTTGCCAGACGATTAACGGAATATCGCTGCGAGGCAGAGACCTGTGTCGAGTTTGCTCCTGAGCATTTTAATCAGATGGCTGGTCTGACGCTATATTATGACGAGTCGGACCATTTTTACTTGCGGGTCAGCTACGATGAAGAGAAAGGCAAGCATATCGGGCTGATTACGACTCGATCGGGGCAGTATGATGAACCGGACGATGCTGTGGTCTGTGCAGAAGGCTGGGACCGCTGCTATTTGAGAGTGACGATTGATTATGAGCAGGTGCAATTTTATTGTTCGTCTAATGGTGCGGACTGGCAGAAGGTTGGCCCTGTTCTGGATCTGGGGCAGCTGTCGGACGAGTATGAAGGGAAGCTGGGCTTTACCGGAACCTTTATTGGGCTATGTGCGCAGGATTTGTCCGGTACGATGAAGCATGCTGATTTCG
The DNA here is from genome assembly GCF_018403185.1 of Paenibacillus montaniterrae. Classification (GTDB taxonomy): domain Bacteria; phylum Bacillota; class Bacilli; order Paenibacillales; family Paenibacillaceae; genus Pristimantibacillus; species Pristimantibacillus montaniterrae. The sequence goes on along the minus strand of NZ_BOSE01000005.1, from coordinate 23,036 downwards.
ATTATTTAAAATACGTGGAGCATGATTGCAGCTAAGGCTATGCCAGAAGTAGCAGCAAAAGGAGCAAGGCAGTTCCGAGGCGCTGAATCATCATAGCTAAAAAAGGGGTTTGTCCAAATTGTCAGTTTTTACTGGCTTTCTGGACAAGCCCTGTTTTGCTTTGCAAAAGAATATAAGCATGAGCGATGTTAATATATTCATTTTTATAATTTTCCAGCCGATATATCATATTATTGAAACCCTTGTATTCTACAACTCTACCTGATAAGGAGCTCATCGCCTATGTTAAACCATGTATCGTTTAAGCTCAAACTGCTGCTTATTTTTCTTGTGCCGCTTGCTTCATTCGCGGTAACCTCTATTTATTTGATCAATAAAAGCAACTCTGATGTGAAGCAATTGCAGCGAACTCTGTATGATACGAGCTATAAAGCCCAATCGTACGTGCTTAATGCAGATCGGGATATGTACCAGGCAATGACTGACTATCAAGCTTTACATATTGGCGGTCTTTCAGGACAGAGCAATCAGGAAGCGCTGCAGCACGATTTTGAAGAGAACATTACGCAGGTTGCCGAGCGGATAAATGCAGCACAGGCATTGTTAGCCAGCCAGGAGGCGCTGATTAACGAAATAAGCGGCCAGTCGATCACAGAGCTGCTTCATGATATGGAGCAAAGCTTTAATCAATGGGCAGATCAGGCAAGAAATAATATTGAAAATAAAAGCTATGCGGATACGGGCTTGCACGAGCAATTTGATGTAGCGCGAAGCGATGTTAATCTGTTCGGTGAAATGCTGGAGGAGTATGTTGCTGTTGTCATAGAGCAAATAAATGCCGACAATCGGACAACAGCAGTGATCACCTACTCGCTGCTTGCGGCAATTGTCGCAATTATTGCAGCAGTTGGCGGCTTGCTCATTCATCATATGGGCAAAACGGTTTCGCAAGTATTGGCAAAAACGAAACAAGTGGCTGAAGGTAATTTACGGCTTGTTGAACGAGCGAGCTATGGCAAGGATGAGCTGGGGCAAATTTTGCAAGCGGTTGATGAGATGATTGGCAGAATGCGCGAGCTGGTTGGCAATATTTCTGCGAGCACTCAAACAGTGGCGGCAGCTACTGTTCAGCTTACGACAAGTGCAGAACAGTCGTACACCGCGACAACTAATGTTGCTTCCCATATAAATGACGTCAGCGATCAGGCTGCCGTACAGGCAACTGTTTCAATCGAGGTTAATCAGGCAATGGAGGAAATGGCAGTCGGCATTCAAAAAATTGCCGAAGCTACAACCTCGATTTCCGAGTTGGCGCTCCAATCCAATCATGAAGCAGAGCAGGGGACACAGCTTATAGAACAGCTGAATCAGCAGATGAAAGCCAATCTAACAGCTATTCAGCGATTGAATGAACGAATTACAGAGCTATATAAGAAATCAGGCCAAATAGGAGAAATAACAGAAAATATATCAATGATAGCAAATCAAACGAGTATTTTATCGCTGAATGCGTCAATTGAAGCTGCAAGAGCAGGGGAAATGGGAAGAGGCTTTGCGGTTGTTGCCGCTGAAATTCGCAAGCTGGCAGCTAACTCCTTAACAGCAGCGCAGCATATTGCCGAATTAATTGCAGATACGAGAAATGAGATTGAACAGGCGTCTCAATATATGAGCAGCACGGTTGAGCAAGGAGAAAAAAGCGGCTTGCTGGTCGTAGAAGCAGCACATGGCTTTCAATCGATAGCACAAGCTGTAGGCAATGTAAGTGCTCAGCTTAATGATGCATCTGCAATTACGGAGCAGATGAGCGCAAGCTCTCAGGAAGTGTCGGCCAGCATGTCGCACGCTTCAGCCTCAGCGAAGGAGGTAGCCAGCACAGCCAATTCTGTTGCACATGTTACTAACAGTCAGCTCGCTCAGGTGCAAAGCATTCACGAAGCAGCCAGCTCCCTGCAGGGGATTGTGGGGCAGCTGAACCAAGCAGTAAGCCAGTTCAAACTTTAGAGGTTGTTCAAAAAGTAGGGCTTTGATGACGATGTGGTTGCGTTGCGTTGTAGCGGATTCGACGGCGAATCTTGAACGCTAGCGAAAACTGCGGTGCTCACGTAGCAATTGCCCTACGCTGCGCTCCTCGTTTTCTACTAGCGTCCAAGCTTCTTGGTCCTGAAAGCCCTGCTTTTTGAACTCTTATTGGAAGGGGTTGTTCAAAAAGCAGGACTTTGATGACGATGTGATTGCTTCGTAGTGGATTCGACGGCGAATATGTCACGCTACCGAAGGCTGCGGTGCTCACGTAGCAATTTGCCTACGCTGCGCTCCTCGCCTTCTAGTATCGTGCCATCTTCTTGGTCCTGAAAGCCCTGCTTTTTGAACTCTTATTGGAAGGGGTTGTTCAAAAAGCAGGACTTTGATGACGATGCGACTTCTCTGTAGACGGCGAATCTTGAACGCTAGCGAAAACTGCGGTGCTCACGTAGCTTGTGCCTACGCTGCGCTCCTCGTTTTCTACTAGCGTCCTTTTTCTAGTAGGCAGTCCAGCCGCCGTCGGCTGTTACGACTTGACCGTTAATAAAGCTTGCATCGTCGGAAGCTAGGAAAACGGCGAGCTTGGCGATTTCCTCCGGCTGCCCTGCGCGAGGGTTGATCGGCAAGCCTAGTGCTTGTCTGGAGGCGCCGAATTCGCTCATATTGGTCATCGTTGATGCGATGTTGGTAATAACTGCACCGGGCGCAATGCCATTGCAGCGAATATTTTTTCCTGCATACATAAATGCTGTGTTGCGCGTCAGGCCGACTACAGCATGCTTGGAGGCGGTATAGGCTGCACCTGCGCGAGCGCCCATCAACCCGCCTGCGGAGATATTGTTGACGATGACGCCTTGTCCTTGCTCAAGAAAGATATTGACCGCCTTGCGCATGCTTTTCATTACGGCTGTTGTATTTACGGCAAACAGCTTGTCCCAGCGCTCATCCGCAAGCTCGCCAACGGGCTCCATTCCATCCATAATTCCGGCGTTGTTTACAAGGATATCGAGGCGGCCGTATTGCGTCATCGTTTCCATAAATAAGGCGTTAATATCAGAATCGTCAGCAACATTTGTCTTAATGGCAAATGCTTCTCCACCGCTCGACTTGATTAGCTCGACAACAGCCTGTGCGCCTTCCAAATTCAAATCAGAGACTGCGACTTTGGCACCTTCCGCTGCAAAATCAAGGGCGATCGCTTTTCCCATACCTGAGGCTGCGCCAGTAACGATTGCAATTTTATCCTTCAGCTTCATCTTGTACACCCTCTATTCATTTCTCTCTTAAATCTTCAACATCAACCAAATAAGCTTAACCTAAAAGCAAACAGAATATTCAACAGAAGCAGTCAACCTAAACGAGCAGCAATGTTCTGCACTAGTTATAGCTTTTAGCTATAGCTAAATATAGGAAATCGAGATTAGTTAGAATGGAGCAGCCATGATAAGCTGATAGCAAATGTTGCTGAAGCGAATGCGAATACTTGCAAAGCTTTGCCACATCGGAAATGCGTAAGCAACGAGCTAAATGAAATAGTTAAGGAGAGATTATACATGGCGTTATCAAGTAATCTGGGCTATCCGCGCATTGGAAGCCAGCGGCAGTGGAAAAAGGCAATTGAGCAATATTGGGCAGGCAAGCTGGAGGAAGCCGAGCTGCATGCGCAATTAAAGGAAATTCGCTTGTCGCATTTGCGCAAGCAGCAAGCAGCTGGAATTGATCTCATTCCTGTCAATGATTTCAGCTATTACGATCAGGTGCTGGACACTTCCGCAATGCTTGGCATCGTACCGCCAAGATTTTCGTATGAGGGCGGCAAGGTTTCTACCAAGCTGTATTACGAAATCGCCCGCGGCTCCAACGATCAGCCAGCAAGCGAAATGACAAAATGGTTTAATACCAATTATCATTACATTGTACCAGAGTTCAATAATATTACTCCGCAGCTTACGCATAATGCGCCGCTAGCAGCTTATCGCGAGGCGAAGCAGGAGCTGGGTATTGAAGGGAAACCGGTCATTTTGGGCCTTTTCAGCTTTGTGAAGCTGGCTAAAGGCTATGCTAAACATGAGCAGGGCGCCTGGGTTGAAAAGCTGCTGCCATTGTATTATCAAGTATTGCAGGAGCTGCAGGCAGAAGGTGTGCAATGGGTGCAATTTGATGAGCCTGCGCTTGTAACAGCATTCAGCGAGCAAGACATGGTGCAGGTTCGTCGCATTTATGAAGCATTAGCTGAGGCAGCACCGAATGTGAAGGTCATTTTGCAAACGTATTTCGAAAGCGTGGAACGCTACTCAGAGCTGATTCATTTGCCAATTGCTGCACTAGGACTGGATGGTGTACATGGCTGGCAGGGCAATATTGAGCAGTTGCTTGCCCATGGTGTTCCTGCCAACAAGCTGGTTGCGATTGGACTAGTCGATGGCAGAAATATTTGGCGCGCTGAGCTGGAAGAAAGCTATACGAAGCTGGAGCAGCTGCAAAAGCTGGTTACTGCAGACCGTCTAATTATCCAGCCTTCCTGCAGTCTGCTGCATGTGCCGGTAAGCGTGCAATATGAAGATAAACTGCCGCAGGTTATTAAGGATGTATTAGCGTTTGCGGATGAAAAGCTGACAGAGGTTGTGCAGCTGACGAATAAGCTTAACGGTCAGGCTGAGAGCTGGGAGCAGGCTGTGCAGGCAGGCAAGCAGGCATATGCAGCGTTCAATGCTCTTGAGCAGCGTAATTATAAGGATAAGCTGCAGCAAAGCATTGACAAGCTGTTGCAGCAAGGCTTGACGCGTGCAGCAAGCTTTGCAGAACGCTATCCGCTGCAGGTCAATAAGCTTCAACTTCCGTTGCTGCCTACTACGACAATTGGCAGCTTCCCGCAAACGAAAGAGGTCCGCGCAGCTCGCAGCCGCTGGAGAAAGGGCGAGTGGACATCGGAGCAATATGACGCATTTGTAGCGGAGGAGATTGATCGCTGGATTGCCTATCAGGAGCAGCTAGGGCTTGATGTGCTTGTGCATGGAGAATTTGAACGTACTGATATGGTTGAATTTTTTGGAGAGAAACTGGGCGGATTTTGCTTTACCGCCAACGGTTGGGTACAATCGTACGGCTCTCGCTGTGTAAAGCCGCCCGTCATTTATGGCGATGTTACGTATGAGGCGCCGATGACGGTGAAGGAAACCGTATATGCGCAGTCCCGCACCAAGCGTCCGGTAAAAGGAATGCTGACTGGCCCGATTACCATTATGAACTGGTCATTCGTTCGTCAAGATCTGTCGCGTGAAACGATTGCTTACCAGCTTGCTTTTGCATTAAAGCAGGAGGTAGAGGCTTTGGAGAAGTCAGGCATTTCGATCATTCAGGTTGACGAGCCTGCAGTGCGTGAAGGCTTGCCGCTAAAGCAGGATGAGCAGAAGCCTTATCTTGATTTCTCAATTCGCGCATTTAGATTAACGACTTGCGGAGTTCAAAATGAAACGCAAATTCATACCCATATGTGCTACTGCGATTTTAGCGATATGATTAGCTCGATCCGAGATATGGATGCGGATGTTATTTCTATCGAAACGTCACGCAGCCATGGCGAGTTGATTGCCAATTTTGAGCAGCAAACCTATGATCTTGGCATTGGCTTGGGTGTTTACGATATTCACAGCCCGCGTGTTCCCGCTGTTGCTGAGATGGAATCGTTAATTGAACGCGCACTAAGAGTGCTTGAGCCAGGCTTGTTCTGGATTAATCCTGACTGCGGATTAAAAACGCGCCAAGAGCCTGAAACGCTGGCAGCGCTGAAAAATATGATTGAAGCAACGGCAGCTGTTCGCCAAAAGCTGGCACAAGCTGCAAGCAAATAAATAACACAAACTCGTTACCCGCTTTATCTAACCAACAATGAAAAAGCTTGCGAGCAGGCATCAATCCGTAAAGATTGTTAGCCTTGCCCGCAAGCTTTTTTCATTGTGAAGCTGGTTGCTACTCCGTTTTCTGCTTTTCCGCAATGTAAGCATTGATTTCTTCAAGCTGCATCGGGTTGCTGGAAGCAACAGCATTGGTTGCACCCCAGTAGTCATAAGCAGCCTTTCCTTGCTCCGGATAGCCATAGAGGTCAAGATCATGCAATATACGATGAATAAATCGCAGCGCATCAGGCTCATATTGCGTAACGGCAATGTCAAGCAACGCCAGCAAATTGTTCATGTCCTTGACGATATCCTCTTCTTCAGTCATCGCTTCGATAATTTGATTATACGGCGCTGGGTCAAGCAGCTCGGATTTCAAAATATCGCTCCAGCCTTCGTCGCTTCCTTGCTTGTAATTGGAAAACTTGCTGCCAAGCAGAAAGAAGTCAGCCTCTGCATGCAATTCGCGAATTTGCTGTATCGCTTTAAATTGCGGCGAGTCTGGTTCAGCAGTATAGGATTGAGAAGGAAATTTGACCGGTGTATTCGCTTGACTTGTGTCTTCTTTATTCAGCCCGTATTGTGCAGCATAATAGGATTCCTTATCCTGCTCATCCTTAATTACCTTTTGCACGATTAAGGCTGTGGCAACTATAATAGCAATAAAAGCTACAATAAAAAAAGTACCGACCATAAGTCCAATGTGTTTACGTTTCACGTCTGTTTGCTCCCGTTGAATAATTGTATTCCAGTAGATACTGACCATTTATTATAACCTAATCTGATCATCAGTACCTTGAAAAAAATCCCATTATTAACGAATACTATTTCAATTATGCGGCATGATGGTGGCAACGGTCAACCTTTTGTATCGTCATATGATTACAATTCCCTGTGGCGGTTGCGCGCTATACCGCGTCATTTTGCACAAGATATGGATAGGAGCTGCTTTACATGATAAACTTTATACCGCTTGAAGCCAAGCATTTGCAGGCTGTACGAGAAATTTACAACGAATATGTCGCGCACACCACGGTATCCTTTGATCTTGATCCTGCAAGCCTGGAAAAAATGAAGGAGCTGACGCAGCATCATGACGCGCGCTATTGTACTTACGTCATACTGGATCAGTATCAGATTGTCGGCTATGTTTTGCTAAGCCCATTTATTAAAAAGCATAGCTGTCAGCGAACAGCGGAGGTTACAATATATTTGCATCCGCAGTATAAGGCGAAAGGCATCGGCAGACAAGCTTTGCAATTTATTGAAGCTCGTGCGCTTGAGCTAAGCTTTCATACGCTAATTGCTGTGATATGCACTGAGAATGAAGCCAGCATGCGCTTGTTTGCAGGTCAAGGCTACCAGCTTAAAGGAATATTGTCCGAGGTCGCCTACAAATTTGACCGCTTTCTCGATGTTGCTTATATGCAAAAAAATTTGTAGTCAGTGAGTGCGAAGTGAACTGCCGGGTGCGAGTGAATGCGTAAATATGATATAGTATAGTATTAAGGAAGCTCAACATAGATTATGAATGAAATGTGGGATACAGAATGATCGTCATCAAAACGATGGAAGAGATTATGAAGATGAAAAAGGCTGGTGAAATTTTGGCGGCTTGTCATAAGGAGATCGCCAAAATGATTAAACCAGGCATTACGACGATGGAAATCGATACCTTTGCCGAGAAATTTATGCGCGATCACGGAGCCACACCTGAGCAAAAAGGGTATCATGGCTATCCGTTTGCAACATGCGCTTCAGTCAATGATGTTATATGCCACGGCTTTCCGAGCAAGGAAATGGTGCTTAAGGATGGCGATATCGTAACAATTGATATGGTGGTTAATTTGGAGGGCTGGCTTGCCGATTCAGCATGGAGCTACGCGGTGGGCACACTTGAGCCGCAGGCGCAAAAGCTGCTGGATGTTACTAAGGAGTCGCTATATAAAGGAATTGAGCAAGCTGTAATTGGCAATCGCATCGGTGATATTTCTCATGCGATTCAAAAATATGCTGAAGCCGAAGGCTTTTCCGTTGTACGCGATTTTGTTGGACATGGCATTGGCTCCAAAATGCATGAGGAGCCACAGGTTCCCCATTATGGACCAGCTGGCCGCGGCACGCGCTTGAAAGAAGGCATGGTTATTACAATCGAGCCGATGCTGAATGTCGGCAAATATCATGCCAAGCTTGATGATGACGGCTGGACAGCAAGAACAGTTGATGGCAGCTTGTCTGCGCAATACGAGCATACGCTTGCGATTACAGCAGACGGTCCTTTGCTTATTACAGATCAGTCCTAGCTTATAATGCCTGGCAGCGGGAGACGCTTCGCTGTCAGGCATTTCTTTACGATAATTTGGCGGCTTAGGCTACGATTTTAGCAGAAAGAACTCGCACTCGCTGCGATCATGGTACATTAGATCGCTTATATTGCTTTGTGTAATAATTTTTTGCTCATCAAAGCGGACAATGATTGCCCGATGCTCGACGATTTGATTGTGAAGAAATACGCGAATCAAGCTTTCTTTATCGACAGCGGCTTGAAAATCCGCATCCGTTTTTAATTTGCGCAGTACAGACATAGTGCCTCCTTCCAGCCATCATAGTTGAATAATAATTGTGTTAATATTGTTCTGGCTTAGCTGTTATTTGTATTATAACGTCAATTACAATCAATGAACATGCAAATATGAACAATATGAGAAAAGCGGTTCACCAGCAGCTTATGTTAAGCTGAAGCTAGCAAAAGCTTCCGGTGCATGTCTTCTCGCAAAGCTTTGCTACAATCCATAAAGATTGCAGGAGGATAAAGCTGATGAAATTTTCTGTATTTACCGTTATGATGCCTGACTGTACGCTGGAGCAAACGGTGCAGCTATTGCAGCAGGAAGGCTATGACGGAGTTGAGTGGAGATTCACGACGCCTGATCCAGCACGTGCCAATGAAGCGCCATCCTTTTGGGGCAATAATTTATCCACAGTGCCAGCAAACAGCTCGGATGAACAACTGCAGGCAGTTGCCGAGCTAACTCGTGCGCACCGTTTGCAGGTTCCTAATCTGGCTGCTTACATTGCGGAAGGCGATCTTGAAGCAACAGAACGAGCGATGAAAGCAGCAGTCATTTTGGAAGCGCCATCTATTAGAATTGCAGTGCCAGGCTATCGTGCGAATACTAACTATTGGCAGGCTTTGCAGGAAGGCAGACAGTATTTGGCCGAGGTTGAGAAGCTGAGCAAGCAATATGGGGTAAAAGGTGCAGTGGAAACACATCACGGCAATATTGCCTGCAGCGCCTCCGCTGCTAGACGACTTGTGGAGGGCTTTGATCCTGAACATATCGGAATCATTTACGATCCGGGCAATATGGTGCATGAAGGCTATGAGAGCTATCGCATGGGCCTGGAAATTCTCGGCCAGTATTTGGCGCATGTGCATGTTAAAAACGCGCGTCCTCGTCACAATGAGCAGGGCTCTCCTGCTTGGCAGGTGCAATGGAGTGCAATTGATGAAGGGCAGGCCGACTGGAAGCAGGTAATTGAAGCTCTGCATGCCATCGGCTACGACGGATGGCTCAGCATCGAGGATTTCAGCATGTCAAAATCAACGCAAGAGACGCTGAAGCATCATATGGAGTATTTGAAAAGCTTGCTTTAGCAGAGTGGTAGATATTAATTCTAGTGACTGAAGTGTGAGCGGATTAATAAAGGAAGGGCAAAGATGCAGGTTTTTGGGGGGGACCTCTAAAGCCTGCATCTTTTTTTATTGAGGTAGAGGTAGTTTAAAATGTCCGACTTTGATGACGATGTGTTGCTTCGTGGTGGATTCGACGGCGAATATGTCACGCTACCGAAGGCTTCGGTGCTCACGTAGCAAGTGCCTACGCTGCGCTCCTCGCCTTCTAGTATCGTGCCATCTTCTTGGTCCTGAAAGCCGAACATTTTAAACCTCATTGGAAGAGGTAGTTTAAAATGATCGACTTTGATGACGATGTAATTGCGGTGTAGTGGATTCGACGGCGAATATGTCACGCTACCGAAGGCTGCGGTGCTCACGTAGCAAGTGCCTACGCTACGCTCCTCGCCTTCTAGTATCGTGCCATCTTCTTGGTGGTCACGCAAGTTCATATCGACGCTAAGTTCAAGCTGCTCGTCTTTTTCGGCTTGGGCAAGCATACGTATTATTAAGAACGGTTATAGCTTGCCCTGCGTAAAGATCAGAGTAGAAGCAAGCAGAGCCAAACAAGGTGAAGGAGGTGAGACTGTGGCTAGATGGGGGCGTAGAGGACTGAGCTGGTATATTAGTCAATGGCTTGACGGGAGGGAGCAGCGCCCAACACCGTTTTCTACTGGCTGGGCAAAGCGTAAATGGCTGGAGCAGCCGAAGCCGCTCGTTCGGAAAAGCAAGCCTAGCTACGGCATGTTTAAAGCTAAAAAAACAACTCGACCCATTCGAAACCGCTCAGCAGTAGCCTTTTCAACAGAGCGAAAGGATGCCGTTCAAGGCTTCAAGCTCAACCGCTTGAGCAAGCCCGCAAATACTGGCAAGCGCAGCGTCTGGAAGCGAGTCGTCATCCTCTTTCTCATTGGCTTGCTGGCGATTATTATACCGGCCTTTGTTTTCGTGGAGAAAAACATTCGCGAGCCGCTTATGCATGTAGCGAAAATTCGTGTCAAGCAGGTAGCAACACAAGCTATTAATGGTGCGGTAACCGAACAGGTTGCCCAGCGTGTTGCTTCAGAATCATTGATTGACTGGAAAATGGACAGCAATGGAAAAATATCCGGCTTTATGCTTAATTACAATGAGCATATGCGGATTACCTCTTCAACGATTGAAACGGTGCAGGGCACGCTAACCGATTTGCAGCATATGCCGGAGCGCATTCCGTTAGGCCATGCACTCGACAGTGCGATCATTTCGACTTATGGACCTAAAATTCCCGTTTCCTTTGAGCCGCTTGGCGCCGTCAAGGTCGAGCTAAACACTAGAGAAAAAAATGCGGCGATCAATATGGTGCTCGTGGAGGTATATATTAAAGTCATTACAGAGGTTGCGATCATTATTCCATTTGATATGGAGCCTGAAATAGTGGAAACGGAAATTCCAATTTCGTATTTGCTCGTTGTAGGAGATGTGCCGATGTACTATTATGACAGCAAAGGCCAGCCTATCGGCGAATCAGCGCCACAGGCGCCGAATATCTCGGTGCCGCTTCAGCAAGGCCAGGGAGTTTCAAGTGGATCAGCCGAGCAGAAGGAAGAAGCTCATGGAACTGAAGAGGGGTTTAATGAGCTGGAGAAGCAGCAAGAAGGTAAGGGCTTGCTCATGACGCCATAGGGCTGCACAACAAATGGCAATTGCCCTCAGAGAGCTATCTCGTATAAAGCAACTGGAGACAATCTATGCTTTGAGAATGAATACAAACAAAAAGAGCGCCAGGGCGCGTCTGAAAACCCGATCAGTAGCCACTTTCATGCCTTTCGTCCTGCTTCGTTTCGTTTGCGCAGGCCGAGGCCCGCTACGCCTTCCCAAACGCGCCTTGCATGGAACGAAAATTCGGCAAAATGAGCTGTTCTTTGGAGTTCTCAGACACGCCTTAGACGATCGCTACTTGCGAAGTCGTCTGCGCTCTTCATTTTCCCAACGCTTCAAGCTTGGATATGGATCAAATGCCCATTCGATCAAGCCGCGGTCGCTATACATGCCATAATGCAAATGCGGCGGAAATTTACCAGATGTGCCTGGCTTGCCATAGCCCGAGCTGCCAACCCAGCCAATTACTTGACCAGGCTCGACGATTTGGCCGGATTGTAGCTCCTTCGTAAAGCCAGAAAGATGGGCGTAGTAATGGTAATGGTTGTTTAAATCACGGATTCCGACACGCCAGCCGCCATAACGGTTCCAGCCTTTAACCTCAATAACGCCATAGCATGTGCTGCGCACCGGAGTGCCATGTCCGGCAAAAATATCAGTTCCCTCATGAATACGGCGTCCGCCCCAGCCACGCCGAGCCCCCCAAGTATCGCGATACGAATAAGTTGAGCCAAGCGGCAGTGGGAAGGCATGCTCGAATAGATCAAGCTTGCCGTAATGCTCGTATAGCTGATGGAATTGCTCGATGCGCTTGACTGCGCGCGCATTTTGATAGTAATCCCACAAGCCGATCAAAATATTGTCTTTATTGTGTCCGTGTTGACCAACCAAATGAAGCACCGAGCTTAGCAAATCAATATCATTGCTCCGACTCGCCAACCCGTCGCCATCCCCGTCACGACCAATTCCATTAAAAAGTGTAATTGATGCAGGCTGCTCATCGGCAGTGTCAGGATTAAGCGGACCTGACCATTTTCTTTCGTCAACAAATATTCCCGTCAGTTCTCCGAGCTGCGGGCGAGCTTTGGGCTTTGCCTTGGACAACGTTCGCTCGTATTGATCAATTGCGGCTATCCATTGCCAGGGAAGCTCAGTCATGACCGATAAACTGTTGTATAGCTCGAATCTAGTTGCGAATATTTCCTCGGCGCTGCGCTGCTTTTTTTCTTCGGCGTGAGCAATTGTAGCTGCAAAGGCATAGCTTGGAAGCAGTATGATTACAATAAGCATGATTGAACGAAGCCTCGTCATGTAATCCATCCTTTCACAAAGCATTAAGCTTATTGTTCTCCGATTGCTGAAAAATATCCAACTATGCCTTCTTCTCGCGCATTAGGCACTTCTATTTTCAGAATTTATGTTATAATAAGGTCAATGTCCACCTTAAAAGTCAATGTCTTTCTAAACAAAAGTAATTGAAAGCAGGTACAGTCAATGAAACAACGTGAAAAATTGCAAAAGCCAGACTGGCTTAGAATTAAATTAACTACTGATGGAAATTATTCCGAAATCAAAGATATGATGCGTTCCAAGACATTACATACGGTTTGTGAGGAAGCGCGCTGCCCCAATATTTATGAATGCTGGTCCAATCGTACAGCTACGTTCATGATCCTGGGAGATATATGTACTCGTGCTTGCCGTTTTTGTGCAGTTAATACAGGAATGCCTACTGAGCTTGACCTGCAGGAGCCGGAGCGTGTAGCTGAAGCAGCAGAGCAGATGGATTTGAGACATTGTGTCGTAACCTCCGTTGCTCGCGATGATCTTTCAGATGGCGGAGCTTCGATTTTTGCTGCGACTATTAAAGCGATTCGCAAAAGATTGCCGTTTTGTCGGGTAGAAGTGCTTATCCCTGACTTTATGGGCAATTGGGATGCGCTTCAAATCGTGATGGATGCTAATCCAGATATATTGAACCACAACATTGAGACGGTTAGACGCTTATCTGATCGTGTTCGTGCCAAAGCGAAATATGAGCGTTCTTTGGAGCTGCTGAAGCGCGCTAAAGAAATGAAGCCTAAAATTCCTACCAAATCAAGCATTATGCTTGGAGTTGGCGAGCAATGGGATGAGATTTTGCAAGCGATGGATGACTTGCGGGCGGTTGATTGCAATATCCTGACACTAGGTCAATATTTGCAGCCAACACCGAAGCATTTGCCAATTGAACGCTATGTGCATCCTGACGAATTTGCACAGCTGAAGCAGGAAGGGTTAAAGCGTGGATTTAGACATGTTGAGTCCGGCCCGCTTGTTCGCAGCTCGTACCATGCGCATGAGCAAACGGATTCCGCATATGCCTCTATCGCCGCTGATCCCTCAAGCAAATCAGCGCTGGAAGCAACGGAACAGTCAGAAACGCCTACAACTGGCGCTTGCTCCAGTATGTTGATCTAAGCCAGGGAAGAGGTGCTGTAATGGCATTAATTCATATTGCGGGTAATACCTATGAATTAATTATTGAAAATCGAAATGGCTGGAATGTAGAAGCCTTTCGCAATCGATACAGTGAAGTATTAGAGCGTTATGATTATATTGTAGGAGATTGGGGCTACAATCAGCTTCGCTTGAAAGGCTTTTTCAAGGATGGCCATCAAAAGGCTACGAAGGATTCAACCTTCTCCTATATAACCGACTATATTAATGAGTATTGCAATTTCGGGTGTGCTTATTTTTTGCTGGAAAAAAAGCAGGGCAATGAAAGCGTTGAGCTAAGCGATGATGACATTTATATAGAGGAAGTTGAGTATACAAGAACGATTCCTGTGCCTGCAGTTAAGGAAGCGAAAACGAAATCAGCAGCTTCGGCTAGCGCAGCTGAAGAAGCTCCGGCTTCTAATCAAAAGGATAGTTCCTCGCGCGGCAAGCGGTCTGGTCAACGTGACAAGCAAAACGATCAAGCACAGGATGCTGGCAATGAGAAGCAGCGTCAGCGCAATGGTCAGAAGCAAAACGCCGCCAAGCAGCAGACATCCCAGCTCGATAATGCCGCTGCTGAAGGAAAGCAGGACAATAAGAAGGAAGGCAAGTCGAAGCGGAAAGATCATTTTTACCGTAAAGGCAATCGTTATCAGGATAAAAAAGCAAAGGCAAACAAGAATCAATCCGAGCAAATGAGCTCTGGAAGCAAATCCTAGCCTGAATCTATATAAGAAGAGGGATTGTTCAAATTGTCAGTTTGTACTGACTTTCTGGACAATCCCTCTTTGTCTTAGATTATTTTAACGAATCGACACCAATAAAGGCATTGCGTACGCGGTTCCAGAAAGGAAATGGTCGATAGCGGGCAAAGCTGACCTTTTTGGAAGCAACCTTGCACGTAATGGAAACAACATCATCGAACATTTTGCCGATATGATCAACATGGATTTGTATACGCTGCTGCTTCATGCAAATAATATCGCAGTAATGATGCTTTGGCAGCAGCACGGACGAGCCGAGTGTACGGTAGACGATGTTGTTGATTGAGGCAATCTCTGTTATTTGCAGCGATTCAATCGTTGGATGCACGATTGAGCCGCCCAAGCTTTTATTGTATGCGGTGCTGCCAGTCGGAGTGGAAATGACGATGCCGTCACCGCGAAACATTTCAAATTGCTCGCCATTAATATTGACTTGCGCCACCATCGTATTGTCAACGCCTTTAAGCGTAAACTCATTTAAGGCAAAGTAGTTATAAGTACCGGATTTGGTGACAAGCTCAATGTGGGCAAGCGGATAACGAACGATTGTCGGCTCGATCGTACTCATTTTGTCAACCAGCAATTCCAGCTCATTTGGCTTCCAGTCAGCGTAGAAGCCGAGATGGCCCGTATGGACGCCAACAAAGGAAAGCGAGTCAATTTGGTCAATGTAATGATGGTACGCTTGCAGCAGTGTTCCGTCACCGCCGATGGATAGAACGATATCAGGCTCTTGCTGATCATGCTGAAGACCTTTTGTTCCTGCTAACTCGATAAAGCGTTGCGACAATTGTTTTGATAGAGAATCTCCGCGGTCAATTACAGCATATTTCAATGTCATAAGCTCCTTTGCAATTTCCTTGTACTTATATGAGCATAGCGGAAATGAAAGCAATGTTCAAGCTTGTTGCGACTTCTTTATTGCGGTCCCAGCCAATTCCAGAGCGCATACAGCAGTGCAACGGAAATGATGGTGTGAGCGAGTCTCGCGATAAGAAATGGCGCATAACGTATGCTTGTTTGACTAAGCAGGCTGGCTACCTGGGCATGCACGGATAGACCGCCCCACGATAAGATTGCAACCGCTATTGCCGCTTGATGTTGCAACGGAAGTGCAGCTTGGCTCGCCTGCTGTGTGCCAAGCGTAACCTCAAAAACACCAGGAATGACGGCCTCGGCAACTAAGGGAGAAATTCCCAGCCATTGAAACAGCTCCTTTAAGCCAATAATAAGCGTAGACAACACTTGAGCGTCGGATAACAGCTGTAGCGTTACGGAGAAAAAGACGACAAGCCCGCCTACGACAATCATGAGACGGATTGCTGTGCTGATCGCTTGATGAAAAATGACCGAAAAGGAACGCCCGTCCAGCAGTCTTGCTTCGTGCATTGCGCGCAGAGCTTGATTCAGCAGGCTTCGTTTATAGCCGCTTGCCACGCTTTTAATTTGCAGCTTGGCCTCTTGCTCTGATGACTCGTGTCGCCAATCATGAAACCGCATAAGAATGCCAACAATAAGTGCGCCGATATAATGGGCAGCCGCCAGAACAACTGCCAGCTCGGCTTGGCCAAAAAAGCCGATCGAAACCGCACCAATTAGAAAAATAGGGTCGGATGAAGTTGTGAATGCAACAAGCCGCTCGCCTTCACGCTGATTCAGCAGTCGCTGTTCATACAATTGTGCGGTAAGCCTGGCGCCAACGGGATAGCCTGAAATATAGCCGAGCGTGACAACAAAGCCGCCAATGCCGGGAATGCGAAATAAAGGCCGCATTAAAGGATCGAGCATTTTTCCAAAGAAGTGAACAACGCCAAAGCCAAGCATTAGCTCGGAAATTACAAAAAAAGGGAACAGTGCAGGGAACAGCACTTCCCACCATATCGCGAGACCACGCAGCGCTGCAGACAATGCATGTGTCGGAAACAACAGCATAAGCAGCATTAGCACAAAGGATAATAAGGCGAGAATTGTCAACGGTTGGAGTATTTTTTTGAACATGCTTGTACGTCCTATTCTCATTATTTTGCTTGCTGCTACATGTATATGAAATAAAAAGTACAAGCATACCGTTTATTACCAACAAAAAAATTGAAGCTGCGTGTAAAATTAAATCTTAAAAGCCGCGTATTGTGATATACTATACCTATATGAAATGATGGAGTGATGACGATGAGCATTCTAACAGGTATTCTTGTATGTGCCTTTGTTTATGTAATCAGAGAAGCGGTTTCCACCCCAGCCAATTCAAAAGACTATGATTACAAGTAGAGCTCATTTTTAACGCTGCTTAGTGCTAATGCTAGGCAGCTTTTTTGTTTGCCGCTATTGTGACAATACGGTCAAGTCTCATATTGTGCTGCAATTGTTATGCTATAATAGAAGTCATACCCAGGTAGGAGTTGATCAGAATGGCCCAACAGAGTACATATGAGTTAATTGGGGGAGCAGAGACAATTCGCAAGCTGGTTGAAGCTTTTTACCCTAAAGTTCAGAGGAATCAAGAAATCGGGCATTTATTTCCAGAGGATATTACTCCGGTGATGGAGAAGCAGTATATGTTTTTGACGCAATTTTTTGGTGGACCAGCGCTTTATACCGATGCGTTTGGTCATCCGATGATGCGTGCGCGCCATTTGCCTTTTGAAATTACGGAAACGAGAGCAAAGGCATGGCTAAGCTGTATGAATGAAGCATTGGCGGAAATCGAATTGTCTGAACCACTTCGGGCGCTTGTATTGGAGAAGCTGGCAGGACCTGCATATCATTTTATTAATACAGCCGAATAGGAGTGAAACCAAGTGGATCCTTTATATCTTTCAACTGCTGAATGCCGTTGTTGTGCAGCTACTTTTAAAATTACTAGAGTTCGTCCGAGCTTCAAAAATCCATCGAAGATGGACACTGATTTTTGCGGGCATTATAAAAATGGAGTCAATCCGGATTATTATGTAATCCGTATATGCCCGCAATGCGGCTACGCCTTTTCTGAAAATGGCAAAAAGCAGCTGACAGAAGAGCAAAAGCAGCTTTATTTCAGTGAAATCGGGAAGCATTGGAATGAGCAATTTTTTCACGGCGAACGAACAGTCCAGCAGGCGCTCGTTACGTACAAGCGTGCGTTGATGATTGCCCAGCTAATTAAAGAGGATCCGCGGCTTATTGCCGGCTTTCTCCACCATATTGCATGGCTATACCGCGAGATGAAGGATGTGGAAAACGAGCAGCGTTTTCTACAGCACGCGCTTGACCAATACGTTATCGTTTACGAGCTGGAAACGAATAGCGATAAAAACGCCAAGCTGCTATATATGATTGGCGAGCTGAACAACCGGATCGGCAATTATAATGAAGCGGTGAAATGGTTCTCGCGTGTTGTCAATGATCAGTCTATTGTAGATGCAGGCATGATCAGGGAAAGCCGTGAGCGGTGGAAGGAAATTGCAGAGAAGCTGGCTGAAGCGCGTGAGCGTGAAAAGCGCAGTATGTAGAAGCCAGCCTGGCTTGGTTTGCTTTGGATTTGCTTGGTTAAAGCTTCATATTTGTTATACCCAATAAAATTGCAGTAAAGCTATAGAGAATCGAGACGTCAAAACGGGATCGCGATTCTCTGTAGCTTTTCTTACATTTAGCTGGGCAGCCATCGGTTGTAAAGGAAGCAAGTCGATGCTTGCTTGTTAACCTCGTTAGGCTTGCTTGCGCACGCTGCTGTCGGCCAGCAGGTAATCATCATCAATGTTGACGATCGTCAGCCTGGAATAGCAGCAGGGAAACACCAGCAGTTTTTTCTTGCCGCTCTGGATATCGGGAATTTCTTTTTTCTTCAATGGCAATAATACGTGCTCAGCGTTACAAAATGGACATTGCTGTACATAATAATCATTCATAATAACGTCATAAGGCAATGTATTTTCAAAAGGAATCATCTATTCAGACTCCTTTTTGCTTGTGTCGCCAGCTTGCTTGCGGTCAGCCTCATCAGTCTGCTCTTGACCAGCCTTATTTGCTTGCTCCTGGTCAGATTTGCCGGTATTCTCCTGGTCAGCCTCATCAGTTTGCCGCTTGGCCAGCTCGGCAAGCTTAGCCAGCACAATATGTCTTGGCGTGTGCACAAGCTGTTCGATTGGAATGCCTAGCTCCTTGGCAAGCTTGATCGCAGTTTCAGGTGACAATTGCTTTAGCATGGTGTTGCACCTCCAAAATCGGTATACTTATTGTTATACACTTTACAAGGCGATATGGCAATTGTTTGCTGCTGGAAGCAGCAGGTTGCCTTCCTTTCACAATTATTATAGAAAGAGGGATCAGCTATGAGCTATTCGCAGCAATGGGAGCTGGAAAGCATTTATGCCGGCGGCTCCGATTCCACACAGCTGTCAGAAGAGTTAGCGAATGTCGAGCTGCAAATTCAGAAGCTCGCTCAATCACTGCAAGCTGACAGCATTACATATGAGTCTTTACATGAGCAAGTATCATTGGTTCAAGCAGTGCTCGCAACGTTGCGGGAAGCAGAGTCCTTTGTTTCCTGTTTAATGGCGCAAAATATGTTTGACAAGCGCGCCGTTCAACTGAATGATCGACTAAAGCAGCTGAGTGCAGCCTATACCTCAGTGTTGACTCAGTTCGATCACACCATTAGTCAAATTGCCGATCAGCAATGGGAGAGATTTTTATCACAGCCAGAGCTTGAGCCAGTCGCTTATAATTTAAATGAGCGAAGAGAGCTGGCCAAGCATAAGATGGCGCCAGAACTCGAAGCATTAGCAGCTGATTTGGCGATAGATGGTTATCATGGCTGGGGCGACTTTTATAATACGGTTGTGTCCCGCATGAGCTTTAAGCTTGAGGATGGCAGCGAGCTTTCGGCAGGCCAGATGGCGAATCGGCTGGATGAAAGCGACCGCAGCAAGCGAGAGGCAGCCTTTCAGCAATGGGAGCAGGGCTGGAGCGAGCAGGCGGATCTGTGTGCCGATACGTTGAATCATCTGTCCGGTTTTCGCCTCAAATGGTACAAAAACCGCAGCTGGCATTCTTATCTTGACGAGCCGCTGCAAATGAACCGCATGAGCAAGCAGACGCTCGATGCGATGTGGCAGGCTGTAGAAAAAGGCAAGCAGCTGCTTATACCGTACTTCGAGCGCAAAGCCAAGCTGCTTGGCGTAAATAAGCTGGCATGGCATGATGTAGAAGCGCCGCTCGCGGCT
The DNA here is from genome assembly GCF_018403185.1 of Paenibacillus montaniterrae. Classification (GTDB taxonomy): domain Bacteria; phylum Bacillota; class Bacilli; order Paenibacillales; family Paenibacillaceae; genus Pristimantibacillus; species Pristimantibacillus montaniterrae. The sequence goes on along the minus strand of NZ_BOSE01000005.1, from coordinate 3,352 downwards.
TCGAGCACAACGATGAGCTTTGACGAGGCAGCTGCTTTTATAATTGAGCAATTTGGCAGCTTTAGCAAGGAGCTGGCCGACTTTGCCCGAATGGCTTTTGAAAATAGCTGGATTGAAGCGGAGGACCGCCCTGGCAAACGTCCAGGAGGCTTCTGCACTTCATTGCCAAAAAGCAAGCAGACACGGATATTTATGACCTTTTCCGGCTCCGCGTCCAACGTATCGACGCTGGCTCATGAGCTCGGCCATGCCTATCATCAGCATGTGATGAAGGATATGCCGCCGCTGACTCAGGAATACGCGATGAATGTAGCAGAGACCGCCTCCACATTTGCCGAAATGATCGTATCTGATCAGGCGCTGCTGCGCGCGCCAAGCAAGGAGGAAAAGCTGGCGCTTGTCGATGATAAAATCCAGCGGGCGATCGCCTTTTACATGAATATTCATGCCAGATTTATTTTTGAATGCAGCTTCTACGAGAGACGCGCTGAAGCGCCGCTAACTACCGAGTCCTTGAACGAGCTGATGGTGCGTGCACAGAAGCAGGCGTTTCTTGATTTGCTGTCCGATTACCATCCTCATTTCTGGGCGGCAAAGCTTCATTTTTATTTGACGGATGTACCGTTTTATAATTTCCCGTATACCTTCGGCTATTTATTTAGTGCAGGCATTTACAAGCGTGCGCTTGCGGAAGGAGAGAGCTTCCGTGCGGCGTATGATGCTTTACTGCAGGATACTGGACGCTTGATGGTGGAGGAGTTGGCGCACAAGCATCTTGGCGTTGATTTGACCAAGCCGCATTTTTGGGAGGAGGCGGCTTCGCTCGTTGCCGAGGATGTCAAGCTTTTCCTTGAATTAACCGAGCAATAGCTCAATGAAAGATCATGAAACAGGAGGAGATTATGATGGAAAGAACCTTTGTCATGATTAAGCCTGATGGCGTAAGACGCGGCTTGATCGGTAAAATTGTAACACGCTTCGAGGAAAAGGGATTTAAAATAGCGGAAGCCAGGCTGATGACGATTGATGAGCAGCTTGCCAGCGTACACTATGCGCATCTGCAATCCAAGCCGTTTTTCGGCGAGCTTGTTGAATATATTACGTCAGGACCTGTATTCGCTATGATTTTGGAGGGGCATGAGGCCGTTCGCAATGCCCGCACGCTAATCGGCTTCACCAATCCGATTGAGGCGACAGCAGGCACGATCCGCGGCGACTATGCGCTAATTGTCGATTATAATGTGATTCATGGCTCCGATTCGGTAGAAAACGCTGAGATCGAGATCGAACGCTTTTTTGGGTAGGTTAGTCAGCGCTACGGAGCAAAGCAACCTCCAGTCGCTTTTTAAATCGTGATGCTCTTATTTAAATTTTTAAGGTAGCATTACGATGTTAAAGGCGACCCACTGCGTTTTTCAGCGCTGCGGAGCAAAGCAACCTTCAGTCGCTTTTTAAATCGTAATGCTCTTATTTAAATTTTTATGGGTAGCATTACGATGTTAAAGGCGACGCACTGCGTTTTTCGGATGCTTTGCTCCTCCGCTGGGGCATTTTTTTTTGAGTATGCTACGAAGCGATTGTTGCGTACTCAAAGAAGTTGAGCTTTTGCAGCGCTGCGGAGCAAAGCAACCTTCAGTCGCTTTTTAAATCGTAATGCTCTTTATTTTAAATTTTAAGGTGGCATTACGATGTTAAAGGCGACGCACTGCGTTTTTCGGCGCTGCGGAGCAAAGCAGCCTCCAGTCGCTTTTTAAATCGTAATGCTCTTTATTTTAAATTTTAAGGTAGCATTACGATGTTAAAGGCGACGCACTAGCGTTTTTCGGATTGCTTTGCTCCTCCGCTGGGGCCCGTTCTTTACAGCTAAAAGTAAACGTGACAGACATTTCTTTCGCTGCGTGCAAAGAGGATGGTTGGAAAACCTTACGTTTTCTCGACCATCCTTTTTATTTTGGGAATTTGGCACAGTCACATTTTAGTCATGTTATAATTGTCATACTCCCATGGGAAATACTTATTTATGTTGTGTGCAACTTGTTCCCATGTCTCACCTTTTATATTTGATAAAATATCCTCAATTACTTTCTTTATGTCAGATAAAATAAATTTCTCCATAAAAATACAACCTCTACCTGAGAAGTGAAGCTCGGAGATTAATATCTCCTTTAACGCTTTGGTTGACATGACACTACAATAAAACTGATCAATGGCTTCATTTTCATGAGAGATACCAATATCTAAAACTAAAGCAATACAAAAATTATCTGAATTAGTGTCAATATCTGTGAAAATATGTATCTCTTTTAAAATTGGATGAATCAATAGAATCAGCTCCTACTCTAGTAATAATTGAAAATGTAATTTATTGGATCTCACCATTAAATCATAATTATTAATTTGAATATAATCAAATTAGGAGTCTGCAATGAAAAAAATATTTATTTTTTTATTTATTTGTATCCTTATATCTGGATGCGCAAAAACAAAAATACAGCCTGTTACTTATCAGGAGATAAATAAATTTATTGCCGACAATTATTTGCAAGCACTTGATTTCAAGTTAGTTGGAGATATTGCGATCATTCTTTTTGAAGATGAAGTGAGAACTGGTTATTATTTACTTTACAAAAACGAGGATAATACCTTAAAAAATAAATTAGCTTTTGGACTTTCAAATAGTACCAAACCCGTTATTATATATGCAACAGCTTCTGCTATCCCCTTTGTTTCGTTAATCATTAAAGATAATGATCTACTTGAATCAGCACATTCAGTTGAAGTTGTATTAGAGAGTCAAACGACAATTAAAGATCAAATTTCAAATAAAGGTATAATTATCCCTTATGATAAACAAGACTCTACGTCCTATTCAAATGTCATAATATACGACGAATACGGTAAGATGATATATTCACATAACTAACTAGATTAAAACAAAGCTACGTGAGCACCTCAAATATTTCCGCAGGTAACATGCTTATAAAGCATAATCTTTTCGCTAGCGTTCAAGATTCGCTGTCGACTAAGCAACGAAGTATTGCATCGTCATCAAAGTCGAACTTTTTGAACTATCTCTAAAAAATGGGTGACAAATATAAGAGACGGAAGCACCGTATACATGTTGTCCTTTGACAGCATGCAATGCGGTGCTTTTTTGTTGCGATTGGAGGGAGAGCGTTGAGAGGTTAAGACATCCTAATATCGAAGTGGGTGTCGGTGCTTAGTTACAGGACTTATGCAGTTCGCCCCAACAATTGTAAGAGCAAGACTTTAATAGATGAACAGTTATCATTCAAAAAAATACTTGACAAATAAAAATCGCCTAAATAATTGTGAAGGATACCTTTTTAAA
>NZ_BOSE01000004.1 GCF_018403185.1 Paenibacillus montaniterrae | reverse complement strand
ACGCCGTTTTGCAACACTTATTTCTGAATTTTGGCCGTCGCAGCTTGCTATGTATTGGTGGCCCGTTTATTCAAGGAAAGATTCTCACCATTACCAGTTAATCTCGTGAACTGCATAAGTCATGTTCAACAAATATGATATAAAATAGTCATCTTATGAAGAAAATTACTATTTTTGTTAAAAACATGATAGTGTTTGTATTGTTAACTAATTGATTTAGTTTTTATAGGTGGCTACGTGAGGATAAGCGTGTGCGTGCCATATAGATAGGAAGGAGGTGGTACATGAAAACATGAAAAAATGGATTAAGTATAGTGTTGTCGTACTTTTAATAATCAGTGTAATCATAAATATTTCTTTTTATCGTGATAAGGTAAGTAAAGAGAAAGAATATTTTGAAGCATTCGCTTCCGCAATCGATTCAACAAATAGTACGTTGGAGAATCTACAAACAACAGAAAACAAACAAACATATTTATATCATCTTTTACAAAATTTAGAGAAAATGGATACTCTGTTTATACTTAGTCCTAGTGGTACTTACTATAACTACTTTAGACACTATAAACTAACTGTATATGAAGTGCTTACTAATTCAAGTTTAGAATATAAATTCGAATATTTCTCAGCACTGCAACATGATATGAACTTATTGAATGATAAGCTATTTGAAAATGACGTGCTAAATGTTGATAGCGTAAAGGAATTCGAAGAGATTTTACTATCTGTCATTTTAGAAAACAAAGAGTTTTTATAGTCGTAATGAATAAATATGTGGAGGGATTTTTATGAAACGATTAATCGTAGTGATTATTCTTATTCTTGTTATGCTTCCTGTTCATGCATTTGCTAGTCCGTTAGAATTAAAGTTTGAAGAAGAATATAGTGGTGTTGCTTTAGTGAATTTGCAAAATAAAGTTTCAAATGACAAAAATATCAAATCTCCTTCAGTGAATCAATCATTATCGGTATTAAAGATTAATGATTATGTTTTTGACGGAAACGTCATTACTCTTTCAGGAGAAGTACAGTATAAAGAGGTGAAAAAAGTATTTGCCTTTAAAGGTGACGCCTATCAATCCGGAATAAACAAAGCTGATACTGTTTTTGACGTGGTAAACGAAAGTGAAAGTGAACTAAGTGTAGTTAGATTAGCGCTAAAATCGTCAGCCAATGATTATGACCTTGTTTCTGATAAAGCATTAGTAGGACAAAAAACATTAATTTTATATTTCTTCGATGAGAAAACTCGTGATTTAATCTCATTTGATATTCCTGCAAAAGATTTAGGATTAGACAATGTAGATGGAAGTAACTTTGAATATTCAAATAGTGTAACAGATGCATGGATATATAAAGTCGTTGAAGGTGAATATCAAGAAGATAATATAATTGTACCATTTGCAGGAGTCAACAACTCTAAAGAGGTAAATATCTCAGGGAATATTACTTATACTAATCCTTACGGAAATGGTTGCAATGAATCACATTCTAAAGTTGCAAAGGCGAGCATTGTTGGTAGTTCAATTATGGGGGATGCAGATAGCGTCTATGCAAATCTTAGAGTAGACTACCAATCTCTTACATATAATTGTGGTCCAGGAAATTATCAAAATGTTCCTAATGCAGAAACAGCAATTTGGTTTGGAGCCTACACGAACCCTATAAAAATTAACTTTAATTTCTCGGGTAATTCTTATGTCGATTTTGTAAAGAAAACTAATTGGTATGGTGACTTTATAGAAAGACCGTTTTATAGTATTTCTGCTGACTTATCTATTGGTAAGGGACCTGTATCAGTTGGTAGTAGTGTGACTTTATGGGAGAATTATGATCTTGATGCATCACAGTCAACACAGACTACAGTTTATTTTGGAGGCACAGATGTTACGAGAAAAGCTGATTTTTCATTCAAAAATACTAGACTTTATGATATAGGCGAATATTACACGGCAAATCTTGTTATCGGTGTTAACAAAGCAAGTACTTCTAAGAGCCTTACTGCTAGCTTTTCTGTTCCTGTTTACGGGAACACAGGAAGTACGTTATATAGTACTCGAACAAATTCGGCCACTATTTCATATAGCAATACTTAACAATTCACTTATTAGCCGAATAAGTATCTAATTACTCAAAAATCAACTTTATATAGGCTATCAAAGATGCCGGGATGTAACCAGTTTTCTAAAGCAACAGAGGGAGTTTGAATCGACTGAGATTTAACCTCCCTCTGTTTTACCATATTTCTAGCTGAAAACTTATGCCCTGTTTAATCAACATCTGCTAGCTATACAGCTTCGATTAAATGCACAGTAACGTGCTCTATATGGATTTCGCCGTCAACTAAGCAACGAAGCATTGCATCGTCATCAAAGTCGAATTTTTTGAACTACCTCTAAAAAATGGGTTGACAAATATTGTCTTGCTGTGCTACATTTTGAAATAATAAGAGACGGAAGCACCGTATACATGTTGTCCTTTGACAGCATGCTATGCGGTGCTTTTTTTGTTGCGATTGGAGGGAGAGCGTTGAGTATTGCTGTCGCAGTTATTTCGTCAGATACAGAATATGTAACGAGAATGATGAGCTATATGAAAGGCAGTCCAATCTATCATACATGGAGGCTGCAGCTCTATACGAATCCTGAGCGAATTCATCAGCTTACTGAATTGGAGCGAATGGAGCTGATCATTGTCGAGGAGCATCTGCACAGCTCGCTGTTAAGAAGGCTGCAAGCCGGTGGCGGACAGCTTGATGAGCTGGTCTATACGAGCAAGCGAGGAGCTATCCCTATCATTGTGCTTGCTGCCGAGCGGCGCGAGCTGCTGGAGCATGAGCTGTACAAGTTCCAATCGGTTTCTGCCTTGCTGCATGGGATGCAGCAGCGCTATGAGCGCTTTAGAAGCGGGCATGCAAAAAAACGACTCGTAACGGATGACAGGCAGCAAACGATCGCTTTTTGCTCGACGCTGGAGCAGGCGGGTAAAACGGTGATGGCGCTGCACGTTGCGGCGCTGCTTGCAAGCAAGGGCTACCGCGTTTTTTACTGCAATCTTGAGCGCTGGAATACGTCCGATTCGTTTCTGGCAGGCCGTGTGCTGCAAGAGCAAGCGGCTTCCTACTCTGATTTGTTATATGTCGTAAAGAGCAGGCAAAATGCCAGCAAGTGGCTGGCTGAGCATGCTGCTGCAGTCGAAGAATACAGCTTCTACATGCTGCGTCCTTTTCAGCACGAAGCCGACCGCAGGGGACTTACGACGGAAGACGCGCAGCGATTGGTAGCTGCAATTGCAGAAAGCGGGCTATTTGATCATGTTCTTGTTGATTTGCCTGCGGGACTTGACGACTGGACACTGCCGTTGCTGCAGCAGTGCCATGCGCATTATATGCTGCTGCTGCCTCAGCCCGGCTGGCAGCGCAAGCATCAGCTTGCAATGTCCTGCGTCGAGCGGCACAATGCTCAAGCGCTGGAGGAGCTGCAGCATAAGCGATTGCTTGTTTTGAGCGAGCCTTATGGCAACTGTCAGCCAGGCTCGTCCGTATCCGATTTGGAAAGCTTGCCATATGTTGAAGCGTGGCAGCAAGGCGATCCGGTATTGCTTGGCTCAGTTCACTATCGGGCTGCTGTAGAACGCTGCATCCAGCCTCTGCTTACGGGAGAGAAGGTAGTATGATCGAGCAGGCGATGCTGGATATAAGGGAGCAGCTGCGCGCTCACCATCTATTTTCACAGGCACTATCTGATGAAGAGCTGCGGGGCTGGATTGAGGAAGCGGTGTTGAATTGGGCGGCTGAAAAGCATATTTCAACAGGTGATAAGCTGGAGCTTGTCAGCCGCTTATACTACAGCTTTCGCGGGTTAGATGTGCTGCAGCCGCTGCTGGAGGATCGAGCAATCTCAGAAATTATGATTAACAGCGAGCATGATATTTTTATCGAGCGTGATGGCTATGTGGAAAAGCTAGATTTGAAGTTTGAAAGTCGTGAACGGCTTGAGAGCTTGATCCAGCAAATCGTCGCTCCCATCAATCGCGTAGTGAATGAAGCATCGCCGATCGTCGATGCTCGGCTTGCAGATGGCTCCCGCGTCAATATTGTACTGCCGCCAATCGCGCTGCGAGGGCCATGCGTCACGATTCGTAAATTTCCCGAGCAGCCGCTAACCATGCAGCGATTAATTGAAAAGGGCGCGCTGCATGAAGAAGCTGCACAGTGGCTAGAAACATTAGTGCAGGCGAAGTATAACATTTTTATTGGCGGCGGTACGGGTTCAGGCAAAACCACCTTCTTAAATGCGCTCTCTGGCTATATTCCACGTGATGAGCGGATTATTACGATTGAGGATGCAGCGGAGCTGCAAATCCGGGAAATCGACAACCTGGTCTCGCTGGAAACGCGCAATGCAAACACGGAAGGCAAAGGGGAAATCTCGATTCGAGATCTTATCAGAGCCTCGTTGCGAATGCGTCCCAACCGCATTATTGTCGGAGAGGTGCGAGGCAAGGAAGCGCTTGATATGCTGCAGGCAATGAATACTGGGCACGACGGAAGCATGAGCACCGGCCATGCCAACAATGTGTGGGACATGCTGTCACGCTTGGAAACGATGGTGTTGAGCGCCAGCGAGCTGCCTCTGCCTGTTGTACGCAGTCAAATCAGCTCAGCTATTGATATTATGGTTCACTTGACCAGATTTCAGGACCGCAGCCGCGGCGTATATGAAATTAGCCAAATTGTCGGGATGAGCAATGGGGAAATCGTTCTGCAGCCACTATTTCAATATGATGGCGACGAGCCTGAGCAGCGCTTGCGCCTAAAGCGTACGGATTTCCCGCTGCATCGTACCGAAAAATTAAAGCTGGCAGGTTTAACCCTGCCAGAGCAAGCAAAATCATCCAAGTAAAACAGACAAAACAAAAGCTTCGGAAAAGAGGTGATCGATTGAAAGCACAAATGAAAGTCAAATCCGCTAACATAGCTGGCAAGCAGAGCAAGCGCAAGGGTCAACAAAGCAGTCCGACAGCTTTTATCCAGCGCTTTGTGCAGCAAATAAGTGTGCACAGCAAGCACAAGCTTATCTACAAGCCGCGCGCTCCAACGATTGGGGAAGAGCAGAAGGTATTATTGCAGCTAGTCAATTATGATCAGTATGTACTGTCCAGGTTTGAGCTTGCCAAAAGCCTTGTAAGCTGGAGCGCACTGCTCATATTCACCACATACAGCTTTTATCAATCGTGGCTGCTTTCGTTATTATTTGCTCCTTTTTCTTTGCTGCTGCTCCCCTATGATCGCCTGAGACTTATTGCGAGGCGCAAGCTAAGAATGAAGCTGCAGCTCAAGGATGTGCTCATGTCGCTTGTATCTTCTCTGGCGGCCGGCCGCTCCCTGGAAAATTGCTTTGCAGTGGCAGGTCAGGATATGGCAATGCTTTATCCGAATTCCAACATTGAGCTTATTGCAGAGCTGGACATTATTAACCATCGTATTCGCAACGGCGAAAGCATCGAGCTAAGTCTGCAAAAGCTTGCAGAACGGGCAAATATTGAAGAATTGACGCAGTTCGTTGAGGCGCTGCAAACATGCAAGCGCAGCGGCGGTGATCTACTGTCTGTTATGCGTCGAACAGCAACGATGCTCAGTGAGCAAATCGCAATCGACAATGAAATTCAAGTGCTGCTCGCCCAGAAAAAGCTTGAAGGAAGAATGATGATGGCGGCCCCTTTCGTATTTCTCCAATTTTTTCATTCCATGTCTCCTTCTTATATGGAGACGCTGCAAACACCGCTAGGCTATTCGCTGCTAACGATCGTATTGCTGCTGCTCCTGCTGCTGTTCTGGCTAATGGACAAAATTATGACAATTAGAATGTAGGTGATAGACATGCTGATCGCTGCGTTTCTCGTTACGTTGCTTTGGCTGCTGCTGGCTCTGCAGGGGCTGCGTTCCAGTTTGCTGCCCAGTGAGCAGTTTATAGCAGGCGTCACTTTAGCAAAGCAGGAGGCCAGGCAGCGCCAGCAGGCTGCATCAGGCAAGCCGCAAGCCAAGCGAAAAAAGAGCAGCAAGCCATCCTCTAAGCTCATTTATGCACCTGCATATAGACTGTACAATGTGGCTGGACTTGAACAGCGTGCCATGACGCTGCTACATGTACTGCATAGCTATATGCTGCAATTGCATCGCTACCAATGGAGCTTTGACGGTACGATTTATGTGCTGAATGAAGCTGTAGGACAAGCTTTGCTGGTGCTGGTTGTTGGCTGCTGGCTGGCTTATGCAGCCGAGGAATGGGCGATTGCGGCAATCTCGCTCGTGATTGCAATCGTGCTGGTACTGAATGTATTTCAAAGCGCAAAGGCTGCTTTGGCCCAGCGCCGCAAAGCAATGCTGATGGAGCTGCCCAAGCTGCTGACACGACTTACCTTGTTAGTGGGAGCGGGCGACTCTATACAGACGGGCTTTATAAAGTGTGCACAGCATAAGCAAGCCAGCGATCATCCGCTATATGTCGAGTGGAATGAAGCAGTCCATGAGCTGAAAAACGGCGTATCGTTTTCCGTTGTGGTCGAAAAGCTTAATCGCAATTGTGCAGTTCAGCAAATGTCGCTGCTGACTACAATTTTGCTGCTGAATTACCGCAAGGGAGGAGAGCATTTTCTTTCATCCGTTCAAGAGCTAAGCTTGTCACTGTGGGAAACGCGCAAAACAATGGCGCGCACAAAAGGAGAAGAGGCGTCATCCAAAATGATATTTCCTCTCGTCGGCATTTTATTGCTGCTAATGGTGCTTATTGTCGCGCCGGCAATATTTATGATGCAAAATATGTAATGAAAGGTTGGAGGAATTGCTATGAAAAATAGTTGGAAGCTGAAGCTAGCTAACGCCAAGCAGGAATTGAAGGCGTTTTGGCGCAACGAGCAAGGAATCGGCACACTGGAGGTTGTACTCATTATTGCTGTTGTGGTGCTTATCTTCATTATTTTTAAGGATTTCATTATGGAGCAGGTCAATAAATTAGTCAATAAATCGAAAACTGGAATTGATAATGCGTTTAAGTAATCTGAAAGATTGGGCAAGAAATGAGAACGGCAGTGCAACGGTGGAGGCAATGCTTGTATTTCCGCTCATTATTGCTTTAATCCTCATTATGCTGCTTGTAGCCGTTTATGGGTATCAGCAGGTCTATGTGCAGTACATTAGCTTAACCTCAGCAGAGCGCGCCAGCTATAGCTGGGATGGGCGCGAGCGTTCCTTTCGTACAGCTCAGTCAACATCCCAAAGCTATTATAGCTTATATGAGCATGAGCTTTCTGCGCTACTGCTCAAAAGCTTGATTTCATTGCCAAGCAGCGGCAAGCAAAAAGAGGTGATCGTTGCTAGAGATGCTGCAGCTATAGAGCCAGCAGGCAAGTTTGTCGATGATCGGCTGGCACAGGCGCAAAGCTATATTGTGCAAACGAAAAGCGGTGTTCAAGGCCGCGTTGCGCTGACTCATCAAACGTTTATACCGACGATTACGGTACAGCTGGAAAAAGACATTTCTCCTTTATATTGGCAGCAGCAAGCATTGCTGCCACCCCCTTCCTACGCCTCACAATACGACATACATGCCCCGACTCAATTTATTAGAAGCATTGATCTGTTTTTATATTATGTTGACAAATTTTCCAGCTTGAGCAATGAGCAAAAGCAAGCGTGGAAAACAAAAGGAGGGAAGGCTGTAAAGTCCTTCTCCTCCTAACAAGGAGGGTGCCCATTGAAAAACTGGCTTTTTCGCAGCGATGGTACGGTAACGATATTTTGTACCCTCATTATGATGTTTCTCGTTGTATTTTTAATGGTGCTCATTGACTTTTCTCGTATTTTATTGTTTCAACGGACGACAGAATCTGCGCTGAAGCTTTCTGCGCAGTCTGTCATCTCCGCCTATGATCGAGAGCTGTATAGGCGATACGGACTTTTTGCCAGGGGAGGCAGCGATGCTGAGCAGCTGTTTCGTCAGGCTATGGAGCTGAATCTATTAAATAGCTTGTCGATATTTTCTGTTGATCAAGGAAGCGATTTTGTACAGCCCAAGCTCGAACGTTTTGAATTGTTTGAAACGGAATATTTAGGACAGCACGCCGTATTTGAGCGTCAAGTGATGGAGGAGATGAAGTATAAAGCTCCGATTGATTTTACACTTGAACTGCTCGAGCAATGGCTGCCGTTAAAGGATGCGGTTTCGAAAGCAGAAGGCATGATGACCGTCATGACAGAGCTGGAAAAATTATTTGAGGATCGCGAACAGAAGCTGGAGCAAGCACTCAGTTTGCAGCGCCAATTAGGTGAGAAGCTTGGAACGTCGGGCTTCCCGACAGCCGCAACATCGAGTGCTCAAAGCACATTAAACAGCTATACGCAATATGTTTCCTGGCTTAGCTCTGAGTCCAGCTTGTCGCTCGAAATTGCTCAGAAGCTTGATGTTTTGGATGTAGAGCAGCTAATCGAGCTAGAGGAGAGGAGATATAAATACAGCTCCCAGATCAGCTCCTATCTCTATACCGCAGCTAATGTAACCACTGCGCTTAGTACCGAAACTGAACGTCTGCTTGTAGAAAGCGAGCAGTTGGCTGATCAAATCGATAATTTGCTGCAGGAGGCGCGCGCCCTGGATCAAACGATTAATATTCAATACCAGCTCTATTTAAAAGGGCAGTCCGGGTCGCTGACAGACGGTTCATCCGAGCTGAAAAATGAGCTGGACAAGCTGGACTTTGACGACTCTATGATCCGAGGCGAGCAGTATTACAATCAATATCGCAGAGCCGTTCGCGAGCAGCAAGCTTCATTACGGGAAATTTTACAGGATGGAAGCGCCCTTGGCAGCCAAATACGCAGCCTGGTGGATCAGCCGACGATTAATATCGAAGTAAATCAAAGACTAAATGAAGCGAACCTGCTCGTAGTCGATCTTAGCAGTCGTATTCAGCAGTACCGTTCTAATTATGAATCGCCGGCTGTATTGCTTGCAGAATGGGAGCAAAGCATGGGGAGCTCGCGCGAAATAAGCTCTCAGTTGGCTGAATACGAGCAGCAATTCGAGGAAAGTATCGCAGCACTCGATGCTATTAAGGCACTGCTTAGCGCAGAGGAGGGAATGCAAAGCGTACAGGCAAGCTATGATGAGCTGCAGAAGCGCTATCAATCGAATAGTGAACGAAACGCTAGTGAAAGAAGCAGTGAACAAGATTCTCCGGAGCTGACGGGGAGTAGTAAAAAGCAGGCTGCCAGTTCTGTTACACAGCTATCGAGCATTTTGCAGCTAATGGGAAATGCTTCAGCTGCGGTAAGAGATCATGTTTACTTGAACGAGTTTGTAATGGGCAAATATTCGAGTTTTCCTATGGGAAAGCTTACTGACGAAGGCAAGCTGTCGCAGGAACTGCTGGAAGTTTCGCAGCAGGAAATTGAATACATCCTGTATGGCATACATGAGCCGCTTGCCAATGTATTGCTTGCATATGGTGAAATATTTGCAGTACGCTTTGCGATTCGTACAATTGAAGGATTTGTTGCCAATCGTGCGCTAACTCACCCGCTGCTTATATTTGGCGCAGCTGTAGTGCATGGCATTAAGCAGGCAGTAGCAGATATGGGAGAACTGGTGCGCGAAGGAAAAACGGAGTTGTCGCGCTATGCTCCGGTTCAGGTTGACTACAAGCAATATTTGCGTTTGTTTTTGCTGCTGCACAGGGGTGGAAAGGAAGCGAGGCTTTCAAGAATGATTGCGGTTATTGAGCATAATACGGGATTAACGCTGCTTGCAGTGCCAACTTCAATTACGGCACAGGTGGAGCTGTCCATGACGCTTTGGTCGCTGCCAGGGCTATCTAATATTGCGGGGGCAATTAGTCCGATGGATAGTGAGGTGGAGGGCAATGCTTATCAAAGATCCGAGCTCATTTCCGCTTCGTATTAAGCGAAAATCGAGGCAGCTTGCTAATGAGGACGGTTCGATTACATTTGAAGCAGCGCTTGTTATGCCGCTTTTTATTGTGTTCTTGTTTTTCTTCTATGTGCTAATTATGGCGATCTCGGCGCAAATGGCGCTGCAGCAGCTTGCTTCTCAATCCGCGCAAAGACTGGCCAATTACATTCACCCGGTAGCGCTAACCTCGAATTATATCAATAACGAGCTCTTGCCCAATGAGCAGGGCAGCTATCGCAATGCCGATGAAGGAGTTGCGGAGCTAGTCTATGAGCTGGGAGAAATGCTGCCGCACCCGCTTGATACGATCGTGAAGGAAGGGGCTAAAGGCAACTATTGGCCGGCAACTAATTTGGCGACGACAGTAATTGGCCAGGAATTGCTGGAGCAGCTAATTGTTGGCTCAGCTCAGCATCCTGTTTTAGACAAGAAGGGAATCAAGCTTGTATATTTGCAGCTGCCTGATCTGATTCACAACAGCAATCATGATGTAATTGTCGCTCTGCAATACGACCTTCCTTTTTCACTCCCCTTTTTTGGACATACACTAAGCGTAAGAGAACAAGCGATGCAGCGGGTTTGGCTGCCAGATGCGCTTGCAGCCGGCTATGAAATTAATGAATCTGAGGAAGAAGCTTATATTTATATTACTTCTATCGAGCCTAATCCTTTGAAGCCAGGAAGAAAAGCAACAATTAAGGCGATTACATTGCCAAGCTCGAGTATTTCTCTTGATGTATTTTATAAAAGCGGATCAAGTGTTGCCAAAAACTTGGGAGTAACCACCTCCAACGAAAAAGGTGAAGTGGAATGGACCTGGCATGTATCTGGCAATACAACACCAGGGCAGTGGATGCTGGAGCTAACGCTTACTGAGCAGCAGGCCAAGCTCAAGCATCCTTTTGAAGTAAGGAAGTAGAATTTTTAGTTTGCCGTTGCCAGGCTTGCTGCTCTGTATTACCGCAAGTCTGGCGTCAGAGGAGGAAAGAATGAGTATTCATTTATGGCTAGCGCTTGGAATTGCAGTTATCGCGTTGTTTTATGATGTTACCCAATTTCGCATTCCGAACTGGCTGTCGATCATGGCTGTATTGACTGGGTTTATTTATCATATAGCATTTGCTGGTCTGGCTGGAGCTGCTGCTTCACTATTAGGGCTAGCTGCCGGCTTTATTCCGATGCTGCTGCTTTATTGGTGCAAAGGCATTGGAGCGGGGGACGTCAAGCTTTTTGCAGGCTTTGGTGCAATTGTTGGAGCAGGAACGGTTATCCAGCTTATCGCAGCATCTTTTATTTTCGGAGGGTTTATATCACTCGGCTTTCTTGCATATCGGATGCTTTTAAAGCTCGCCAAACGTCATTCTTATTTTTCCAATGCTTTGCTGATCGAAGCTCCTTCGAATGACAAGCTGCTGCTGTTTGGCATTCATAAGCTTCATCAATTTCCGTTTATGCTTGCTGTTGCACCAGCGATGCTGGCGATTTGGGTGATGAGCTTGTAGTACGTGGAAAGCGTAAGTGCGTGCCTTGCAGGTATACATAAAGAAAGGAGGAGCTGTAGAAATGAAAGCTCTAGTTATTGATTTCAACAACTATAAAGGCCATCAAATGATGATCTCCAGTAAAGAGACCTTCGCAAGACGAGAGCTGCATGAGCTTGAATTGCATATGCTTGCTGAAAACTCGATAAGCACGCTGCTGCCGCTAAACTGGCTGGAGGTTGACGGCAGCATTAGCTTCAGCTATCACATTGAAGGCTACCGCATGCTCACCCATTATTTGCGTACGCAGCAGCTAACGATGCAGCGCTATTACAGCCTGCTGCTATCTCTTGCGGATGCGCTGGCGACATGCTACGAATATATGCTGCGCCCTGAATGCTGTCTGATTGATGAGCATGTGCTTTATATAGACGAGCAGCAAGAACGAATTGTGCTAGCTTATTTGCCGCTGCATGAGCCAGTTTATGAGCAGCAGGCTCAGCAGCTGCTCCTGCTTGCCGTTCGTTGGTCGGGGCTTGTCGATGATTTGGATGCCAAGAGCTATCATCGCATTCTGCAGCTTCTGTCTGCCGAGAAGCTGCCGATTGCTCCGCTAAGGCAATTGCTGCTTGATCTCATCCACGAGCAAGCCAAAAGCACTGCAAGGCAATCTTATGAGCATACAGGGGCCAGTCAGCATGCAGGAGCCAGTCAACATGCAGGGCGCAGTCAGCATGCAGGAGCCAGTCAGCATACAAGCAGCAATAGTATGAGGAGTAGCATGATGAGTAGCATGATGAGTAGCATGATGGGAAGTCAGCATGCTTCGATAACAGAGTACAAGGCTTCTGCAGTCAGCGAAACTAATCGAGCTCAAGGAAAGGATAAGCTGCAGCAAGAGGCGGAGAACGCAGCGCATTCCGAGAACGATTTGGCATCTGATCTCCCCGATCTTAATCGCTGGCAGGAGCTGGAGGATGACGACGATCTTTACGAGGAGGAGACAAACGAGCACAAGCTATCATGGAAGCATTATGCTTTAGTGGGCGTTGTTTTGGCGGCGATCGGATTTAGCTGGGTTAAGCTATATGTTCCGCAGCAAACAGTCGAGCAGCTGCTGTTATGCTGTGGCATTACAGCGGGCTTGCTCGCACTGCTTGGCTATATGCTGCTTAAGCCGATACAGGCGCTGTTTGCTTCAGGCAGGCTGGAAGAGCCAATCGCATTTGATTTGGTAACGGAGCATGCAGCTAATGCATCAGCACGCTTGGCTCAAGCTATTCATGCTGGCTCTCCGCCAAAAGCTGCAAAATCGGGAATAGGGGATGCGCTTGTAAGCTTGCCTGAAGCAGGCATGCTGGATAAGACAGCCGCGGGCCAGCAGGACAACATCCAGCAGGACAACATTAGGGATGGCAGAAATAAGCCGCAGCAGAAGCCAAACCAGCTGGCAACCGTCAAGCTGGATGAGCAGCAAGCGACTTCTTTGCTGCAGCAGGCTGAGCCTATGCTTGTGAGAAGTATGAATGGGATAGAGGAACGGATTAGTATTGTAGAAGCGTCTTTTTTAATTGGACGTGCCGATGAAGGCGTTCATTACCGCGAGGCAGCCAAAGGGGTATCTCGCATCCATTTGGAGCTTGAGCTGTCGAATGGTCATTTGCAGGTAAAGGATGTCGGCTCGCGTAATGGAACCTATTTGAACGGACAGCTGATGATCGCTTATAAAACTTATCCACTGCAAAAAGGAGACAGACTGCAGTTGGCAAGCCGTGAAGGTCCTGTCTATGAGCTTGTAAGCTGAATAAAATAGCGACATGCACAGAACAGCTGAAGGGGAACTGCACTGTGCATGTTTATTTATGCACACATTGTTGAGTGGAAAACATCCGACGTGCAAGAGATGATGGGTAACAAACGAAACTGGAGCATAATGCTATTTCATCTCAATGAGGTTGCCTGAGTCCCATAATGCGTGCATCGCATCTACAAGCTCTTCATTTACTAGAATCGTGGTACCGTTGATTGCTTGTGGAGCTAGGCTCAATACTACCTCATTGTTTTCATAGCAGGTAATGGAAAACAGTACACCAGAGGACTCCTCCGGATCAGGCTCCGTTGTAACTTCCAATTTCCCGATTTGCTCAAGCCAAGCAGCAATAGCTGCGCTATTAGTTGAATTTTTCCGGGCTCCGTCAGAACGGAGTATTTCCAGACGGTCAATATTGTCAATCGTACTTGTATAAAAAACTTGAATAGGCTTAACTTCTGCTGCAGCCGTTGCAGCTTTGTTTTGACTGCATCCAGTCAAGAACAATAAACATATAGAAAAAGCGACTAGCATTATATTTTTCATCGTACGCCCCCTTTATCTTCCCGACGAAAGCTGTTTAATATAAGTTTCATTATTACACACGATGTCCAAAACGATCTTCTCTTACAGTACGCCAACCAAGCTGGTCTTGAACAACCGAGACCAGTTTTTATCAACTTTAAATTTGTCGATTTTCGTTGATTATTGACCATTTACGTCCGATTTGAACGGAATTATTAAATAAATAACATTTCTTCTTTTGTTCTCTTATTTTCTCTATATAAGAAGCGATTTTTTTATAAATTATATCCTATAGCATTTGGGAGGATATGGCAGTATTAACCTGAATCGACTAGGTCATCGCCTCTCATACTAGCTTAACAAAGGAGAGCCCAGGATATGGGAATATATCAAGGGTGAGCAGAATTGAACAGTGTGTTATCCTAGTAACCGTATTCAAATTACGGAAGGGAGAACATGCAATGAAATGTACGAAGTACCTGGGATTTTGCTTGATGGTCATGTTGCTGCTGGCTGGATGCAGCAGCAACGGGAATAACACTAATCAAGCAGAGTCCTCCGAGACAACACTGGACAAAGCCAAGCGTCAAGGATTTATTACAGTAGGCTTCGCTAATGAGATGCCCTATGCTTATGCCACACCGGATGGAAAGCTGACAGGCGCGTCTGTAGAGGTTGCACGCAAGGTTTTAACGAATTTGGGGATCGAGCAAATGGACGGCGTGCTTACAGAATTCGGCTCTTTAATTCCAGGTTTGCAGGCACAGCGCTTTGATTTAATTACAGCTGGGATGTTTATAACGAAGGAGCGCGCAGAGCAGGTTGACTTTGCTAATCCAGAATACAGCATCGGTGAAGCGATTGCAGTTAAAAAAGGGAATCCGCTCAATATTCACAGCTATGAAGATATTAAAAATAATCCTGATGTGAAGGTAGCGGTAATGGTGGGCGTGATCGAGGTAAATTATTTGAAAAGTGTCGGGGTGCAAGAAAGCCAAATCGTGACGGTTCCTGATCAGCCATCTGCTATTTCTGCTTTGCAATCAGGTCGTGCAGATGTAATTACGATGACAGGGCCATCTCTGCAGGCGGTGCTGGATTCCGCAAAGGATAGTGAAATTGAGCGTGTCATGGATTTTGAGCAGCCAATCGTTGATGGAAATAGTGTTCGCGGCTATGGTGCAGCTGTATTCAGACAGGAGGATGACGAATTTCGTGAAGCCTTTAATCAAGAGCTGCAGAAGCTGCAAGAGTCTGGAGAGCTGCTTGACATATTGATGTCGTTTGGATTTACTGAACAGGAGCTTCCAGGTGATATGACCACGGAAGAGCTGTTGAACTAATGGATTTATTTTCACTTGAATTATTGCCTCCGCTGCTTAGCGGGCTCAAGGTTACATTACTCATTACTATGTACAGCACACTTGTTGCCTTAGCTCTGTCATTTGTTGCAGGCTTTGCCCGATTGTCGCGCTTTCGCGTTATTAGCGGCACAGCAGCTGTATATGTTGAGCTATTTCGCGGAACCTCCTTGCTTGTGCAGCTGTTCTGGATGTACTTTGCATTGCCAATCCTGCTGGATATTCGGATACCTGCCATGACGGCAGCTGTTATTGCAATTGGACTCAATTACGGCGCATATGGCTCAGAGGTTGTAAGAAGCACGATTGCTGCGGTCCCAAAAGGTCAGGTTGAAGCTTCTATTGCACTCAACTTTACTCCGTTTCAACGTATGAAAAATATTATTCTTCCACAAGCTTGGGCAATGATGCTCCCCAGCTTTGGCAATTTACAGATTGAGCTGCTGAAAGGAACTTCACTTGTCTATCTCATTACTTTGACCGACCTCACCTATCAGGGAATGATGCTTCGTACCTATGATATCTCGCAAACAACCGCCATATTTACATGGATTCTCATTCTTTATTATGCTGCAGCAACACTATTAACCTATGTGATCCGCCTGGCCGAGCGTAAAGCTGCTGTAGGGAGGGGATAGTCAGATGTGGGATTGGAATTACACGTGGGAGATACTCCCGCAACTATTAAAGGTCGTGCCGATTACAATAGCGGCCACGCTATCAGCTTTTATTTTTGCTTGTGCCCTGGGTGCTCCGCTAGCAATGGCCAAGCAATCCAAAAACAAATGGCTATCGCTGCCTGTGTCAGCTATTGCAGACTTTATTCGAAAAACACCACTTATCATTCAATTGTTCGTATTAGTATTTGTTCTTCCGACCAGCATTGGTCTAACCTTATCGCCGTTTGTCGCTGGAATGATTGGGCTTGGTATTCACTATTCAACCTATTTGTCTGAGGTTTATCGATCCGGTATCGAAGCGGTGCCGAAAGGACAATGGGAAGCTTCGACCGCGCTTAACTTCACAAAAACCAATACATGGCTGCGGATTATTCTCCCGCAATCGATACCGCCAACGATTCCTGTTATGGGTAATTACCTCATCACGATGTTCAAGGAAACACCTACATTATCTGCCATTACGCTAGTTGAGCTGCTGATGACAGCCAAAACGCTAGGCTCATCCTCTTTCAAATATGTTGAAGCTCTTACATTGGTAGGGTTAATCTTTTTAGTACTTAGCTACCCATCGGCTTTGCTCGTGCGCGCTTTGGAGAGGAGAATGCAAGCAAGAGAAGGGAGTGCAGCAATTAAATGAGTCAGAATATTAAAAATTTTTCAGCAGAGCCTATTGTACGCTATCGCAACGTAACGAAGGTATTTGATCAACGTGTTGTGTTGAAACGGCTGGATCTTGATATTATGCCTGGCGAGAAAATTGCCCTTATTGGGCCCAGTGGATCTGGAAAGACAACGATTGCTCGATTGCTAATGACATTGGAGCAGCCTACCTCGGGAACAATTGAAGTTAATGGAGAGTTGCTCTGGCATATGCAGCACAAAGGCAAGCTAATCACCGCTAATGAAAAGCATTTGCATCGGATGAGAAGCAGCATTGGCATGGTTTTTCAGCATTTTAATCTATTTCCTCATATGACCATATTGCGCAATGTAATGGAGGCGCTTGTGCATGTGCGAAAAATACCAAAACCTCAAGCACAGCAGCGTGCTCTTGAATTACTACAGCAAGTGGGCTTGCAGGATCATATAAAGAAATATCCAGCGCAGCTGTCGGGAGGGCAAAAGCAGAGGGTAGCGATTGCCAGAGCGCTCGTAATGGAGCCCAAAATTTTGCTATTTGATGAAGTAACCTCGGCACTGGATCCAGAGCTGGTTGGAGAAGTACTGGATGTCATTAAAGGAATTGCTGAAAAGAAGGACACGGCGATGCTGTTGATTACACATGAGATGGACTTTGCTAGAGAGATCGCTGATCGAATTCTGTTTACGGATGGCGGGGTTATTGTAGAGCAAGGAACGCCAGAGCAAATTTTTGAGAATCCGCAAAGTCCAAGACTTCAAGCATTTTTAACGAGGTTTTTGAAAGAGCGTCAATACGGGCTAGCCTCGGAAACCGCTGCAGCAGGTGCAGAATGAGCAAACCAAATTTGATAGATGCGCTGCGATTCCGGGCACCAAGCAAAGCTGATGGCGCAAAGCTGTGGGAGCTGGTAAGAGATAGTGGCAAACTTGATCTGAATTCCCCGTATTTCTACCTGGCGATGAGCCATTGGTTTTCGCAGAGCTGCCTGCTTGTTGAAGATATAGAAACCAATCGTCCTGTCGGCATGATTATTGGTTTTCGCAAGCCTTCCAGCACAAGTACACTTTTTATTTGGCAAATATCTGTTCAGAAACAATATAGAGGCTCCGGGATTGCAATGAAGATGCTTAATCAATTGGTCGAGCAGCCTGATATTCAATATGTAGAAGCGACAATCTCACCATCGAATTATTCCTCACGACGACTGTTTGAAAAGTGGGCAGCTTCCAAACATGTTGACATCGTACAGTCAGCTTGCTTTGCGGAGGCGGATTTTCCAGATCAACGGCATGAACAGGAGGACTTGTGCATCATCGGTCCTCTAAAAAGAGAATAAGGGAGAGAAGCAACCATGAAGAAGATGTTAAATGGAACGAGGGATCTACAGTTATTTGAGGTGTTGGAGTCTGAGGTTAGAAGCTATTGCCGTTCATTTCCAACAAAGTTTCAGAAGGCAACCGGCTATCAATTATGGGATTCAAATGGCAATGGCTACATTGACTTCTTCGCTGGTGCAGGAGCTTTAAACTATGGTCATAATGAGCCGCAAATGAAGCAGAAGCTAATCGATTACATCATGAGAGATGGTGTTGCACATAGTCTGGATATGGCGACTGAAGCGAAGGAGCGGTTTTTGAGCGAATTCAACGAAATCATTTTGAAGCCAAGAAATATGACTTACAAAGTGATGTTTCCTGGTCCAACAGGCACGAATGCAGTGGAAAGCGCATTGAAGCTGGCCCGCAAGGTAACCGGGCGGCAGACGGTTATGAGCTTTACGAATGCCTTTCATGGGATGACGCTTGGCGCTCTTGCTGTAACAGGGAACAAATTCAAGAGAGCTGGTGCGGGAGTTCCTCTCAATCATTCCATCTCTATGCCTTATGACGGCTATATGGGAAAGGAAATCGATACGTTGAAGTTTATCGAAAACTATTTGCAGGATAGCGGCAGCGGGGTATCTCTTCCAGCAGCGATTATTGTCGAGACGGTGCAAGGTGAGGGGGGGATCAACGTTGCAAGCTCGGAATGGCTAAAAGGACTGGAACGACTATGTAAAGCATATGGCATGCTGCTTATTGTCGATGATGTGCAAATGGGCTGCGGTCGAACCGGCACGTTTTTCAGCTTTGAGCGAAGCGGAATCCAGCCCGACATCATCTGTATGTCAAAATCAATCGGCGGCTACGGACTTCCAATGGCAATTACATTAATGAAGCCAGAGCATGACCAATGGTCGCCAGGAGAGCATAATGGCACGTTTCGCGGAAACAATTTAGCGTTTATAACGGCAACGGAAGCGCTTCGCTATTGGAAAACCTCACAATTCGCTGCAGACATAGCAGTCAAGGCCGATAAGGTGAAGCGCTCCCTTCAACGCATCATCAGTAACTATCCCGAGTTAAATGGTGAGCATAGAGGACTTGGTTTAATGCAGGGCATTGCCTTGGAAGAGGGAGTGGCAGAACAGATTTCGCAGCTTGCCTTTGAAAAAGGATTAATTATGGAAACTTCAGGCACCAACAGCGAGGTTATTAAGGTGATGCCGCCATTGACGATTGACATGGAAGGCTTGGAGACAGGACTTCAGCTGCTGGAGCAGTGCATGAATGACATTAAGCTTGAAGCGCGAGCACCTATAGCAAATGTGTAAGGAGGACACCTGGCATGATCGTTAGACATTTACGTGACATTATTGGTACAGATTGTGATGTTGATACGCAAAATTGGAACAGCCGCAGATTGCTGCTTAAAAGGGACAATGTAGGGTTTTCCTTGCATGACACGATTATTAAAGCTGGCACGGAAACAAAGATTTGGTATAAGCACCATGTAGAGGCCGTGTATTGTATTGAGGGCGAAGGCGAGATCGAGCTGATTGAGAGTAATGAAGTATACCGCATTGAAGCCGGGATGATGTATGTGCTGAATGGACATGAAAAGCATCTGCTTAGAGGAACAACAGATATGCGAATGATTTGTGTGTTTAACCCGGCATGTAGTGGGGCAGAGGTGCATGATGAAGAAGGAGCCTATGTCCCAGAGGAAGTTCAAAAAGCTGGACTTTGATGACGATGCATCGCTTCGGAGTGGATTCGACGGCGAATGTTGAAAAAATTTTATTAAAGGGGTTTTGTTTAATGAAGCAATTAGTAGATGATTATCCAACTCGTAAATCAGCTGTTCCATCACTTTTGGAGCGCAAGGACCCGGTTGTATATCAAAAAACATTGAATCAGAGCGAAATCGGGACGTCAGAGCTGGAGTTTTATGAGCAAAATGGATTCTTATTTTTGCAGTCCTTCTTTGATGAGGATGAGGTTGCTCGATTCAAGTCAGAGACGAAGCGTTTGCTGACAGAGGCGCATGGTTCTACGCGTCCGGAGGTAATTCTGGAGCCTGAAAGCGAAGAGGTTAGATCGATCTTTGCTGTTCACCGTGACGATGCGTTTTTTCAGCAGCTGGCAAGCTCTCCTCGATTGCTGGCGGTTGCAAAACAGATTTTAGACGGTGAGGTATATGTGCATCAATCAAGAATTAATTTTAAGCCTGGCTTTACGGGTAAGGAGTTTTATTGGCATTCGGATTTTGAAACGTGGCACGCGGAGGACGGCATGCCGCGCATGCGTGCGCTAAGCTGCTCAATTGCGCTTGAGGATAATACTTATTACAATGGCTCATTAATGGTTATTCCTGGATCTCATCAGTGGTTCGTGAGCTGTGTAGGCGAAACACCCGAGGATCATTATAAGGAATCGCTTCGCCGCCAGCAGTACGGTGTGCCAGACCAAGAAAGCTTAACGAAGCTTGTGAATGAGAGCCGTATTGAAATGCCGATCGGGAAAGCGGGTTCCGTCCTATTCTTCGACTGTAATGTTATGCATGGCTCGAGTGCGAATATCTCGCCTTATCCACGCAGCAATGCATTTTTCGTATACAATAGTGTTGAAAACAAGCTGCAGGAGCCATTTTCAAGCAGCAAGCCGAGACCGCAATATATTGCCGCAAGATCATAACTCAAAACCAAGCAACGCCAGTCTCCTCTCGGTGACTGGCGTTGCTTGGTGTAAGTATTGATTTACTTATTTTTTCTCTATTTTCGTGATCCAATCTTGCGTAATGCCATCAATGTTCTTTTCTACATATTCAATGCTAACGGCTTGGTCGCTGTCAAATTCATCAATAACGTAGGCAAAGCTATCATCAATTTGAAATGTTCTAAAATCATTGCCGATTTTAATTTCAAGCGTGTGATTGTCGGCAGCTCCGACATAGACGCCTTCGGCTTGCTTCGTATCACTTTCTGTATCCCCTGGTACCGGTGTATTAGTTCCTCCAGATGCGTTGTTGTTTCCTCCAGATGTGTTGTTTCCACCAGTAGCGGTGTCATCAGGGTTTAGCGTGCCGGGATCAAGAGCGCCTGTATCCTCAGGCAATGTGTCTGTTGGGATATTGCCTTGCTCGCTTTGCTCAGTATCTGGTGTAGCTGAAGGAGCGATCGGATTATTATTGTTGTTGCTGTCGCTGCAAGCTGCTAGCATTAGCGCTAAAATAATCGCGCTTGTAGTTGTGGCTGTGCGTTTAACTTTATTTTTCCATTTCATGATAAAGCCACCTCCTACATATATATACGCAATCTTCTTGATAAAGGTTGCACTTATTATTTGTTAAACAGATGCTCATAACGTTTATAGTCGATTTGTTTCTTGTTCAAAAATGAAATTAAGCTATTGTAATCGCGCTTGGGCGTTGCACGAATATAGCCTTCTATACAATGCTCCTTCGTTACTTCTTTCGCTCCGCTTTCTATGGCTACTTGGCCGATTCGCGCTGCAATAGAATGAGAGGCAATATCGCGAAATGGCTTGGGAACTGGAGACACCAGCTCGGCCAGGAACGCCTTCGATTCCTCTGTCCACATATGCCGACTTGCTTCTACCCAGTGATTTTGCCAATCCAGCTTTGATTTACCATCACGCATCGGCATGATTTTAAGAAATTTACGAAACATAAAGAAGCCGCCGATCCCCATTGCAGCAAGCATGACAATAGCCCAAAAAATAATAAAGTACATAAACCAATCCTGCATATGTATTCACCTCAAAATGAATTATAGCGTATTCTCCTTCTAAATTATAGCGCGAACCTGTCGCAATTGCTCAGTTTTTCAGTTGGAATATGTTAAATATGGGTAAGATGTAGCAAGATAGCTGTTTTAAGCTTGCAGAATCGCATAGGCTTGCACTACAATAAAGTGTGATTAACCTCAGAAGGAGAGTTAAAAATATGTTGAAAATTGGATCTCACGTATCATTTTCTGATAAAGGACTTATAACGGCCGTCAATGAGGCGTTGTCCTACGATTCAAGCACCTTTATGATTTATACAGGTGCGCCGCAAAATACTCGCCGCAAGCCTATCGACACGATGTTTATAGAAGAAGGCAAGGCCATGATGGAAAAAGCGGGAATTCACGAGATTGTTGTACATGCTCCCTACATTATTAATTTAGGTTCTTATAAGGAAGATACGTATGAATTGGGCGTGAGCTTCCTGCAGGAAGAAATTCGACGTACCGAATATATTGGTGTAAAAAATATTGTGCTACATCCAGGCGCCTATACCGATAAGGATGCAGAATTTGGGGTTAATCGAATTGCCCAAGGACTGAATGAGGTGCTGTCAGGCACATCTGAAACGAATGTCAATATCGCGCTTGAGACGATGGCCGGCAAAGGCACTGAGGTCGGCAGAACGTTTGAAGAGATTGCTTCTATTATAGAAAAGGTTGAACAAAATGAACGTTTAACGGTATGTTTGGATACATGCCACATTCATGATGCTGGCTACGATATTGTAAATGATCTGGACGGAGTGCTGAAGCAATTCGATGAAATCGTAGGGCTTGATCGCATCGCCGTTGTTCATATTAACGACAGCAAAAACGGCATCGCCGCCCACAAGGATAGACATGCGCCAATTGGCTCTGGCTATATTGGCTTTGATACGATTCGCAATGTCGTTCACCACGAGGCGCTGCAAGGCAGACCGTTTATCCTTGAAACGCCATGGATCGGCAAGGATTCCAAGCATGTTGCGCCGATGTACGAAGTAGAAATTGCATTACTGCGCGGAAATGTGCAGGATCATTTTGGCGGAGAATTTATTGAAGACGTAGAGCGCATTCGCCATTTCTTTAAATCGCAGGAGCTTGTGCCGCAAGCATTTGTTGCAGAAACATGGGAACTGCTCAGAACGGATGCAAAAGCGAAAAAAGCGGACAAGCGCGAGCCGCTTGAACGTTTATATGATATGGTAGTAGAAGGGAAAGCGCTGGAGCAGCAACTGTCAGAGGCGGAAATCAATCAACGCCTGATTGCGCTATTATCCGGTGCAGTATAAATATTTTATTAGAGTTGAAAAGGAAGGTTATTATGTCACAAGTAACAAGCCAACATTCCAGCACATATGAAAATCGTGCGAGAATGCTTATATCTTGCCCTGATCGTCCTGGTATTGTGGCGACGGTATCGCAATTTTTACATGATCACGGCGCTAATATTGTGCAATCCGATCAGTATACTATGAACCCTGAAGGCGGCATGTTCTTTATTCGCTTTGAGTTTGATTTGAATGACCTGGAAAAAGAGCTGCCTGTGCTTGTTGAGGATTTCCATCGCGTGGCGGATCGCTTTGAGATGAAATGGAGCACCTTCCGCGCCAGTCGCAAAAAACGTCTTGCGATCTTTGTATCGAAGGAGGATCATTGCTTGAATGAATTGCTATGGCAGTGGAAATCTGGCGACCTGGACGCAGACATTACAATGGTCATCAGCAACCATCCTGATATGAAGGAGCAAGTGGAATCCTTCGGCATTCCTTATTACCATGTGCCTGTTACGGCTGATACGAAGGCCGAAGCAGAACGCAAGCATTTGGAGCTCGTGTCAGGCAAGGCTGATCTCATTGTACTGGCTCGCTATATGCAAATTATACCGCCGAAATTTATCGAGGAGTTTCCGAATCGCATCATCAATATTCATCATTCCTTCCTGCCGGCATTTATCGGCGGCAGCCCTTACGCTCAAGCTTACAAGCGCGGCGTAAAAATTATCGGTGCGACGGCTCATTATGTTACGGAAGAGCTTGATGCTGGTCCGATTATCGAGCAGGATGTTCAGCGTGTGACTCACCGCGACAATATTGATAATTTGAAGCGGATTGGACGCACGATTGAGAAGGTCGTATTGGCTCGTGCGGTGAAATGGCATTTGGAAGACCGAATCCTTGTCCATCAGAATAAGACGGTTGTATTTAATTAAAAAGTGATGGTACAATGTTCAGAGTAATTTGTGATAGTTTGTCTATTAGAGGAAGTATTAAAAGAGAAAACGTAGGAGGAAACTGAAATGACTGTTTCTCAAAAATCTATTGAACAGCTTTCAATTGACACGATTCGTACATTAGCAATCGATGCCATTGAAAAAGCGAAATCAGGACACCCTGGCATGCCAATGGGAGCGGCTCCAATGGGGTATACGCTATTTGCGAAAATGATGAATCACAATCCGGCGAACCCTTCCTGGATTAACCGTGACCGCTTCGTATTGTCCGCTGGTCATGGCTCAATGCTGCTATATAGCTTGCTTCATTTGTCCGGCTATGATTTGCCGCTAGATGAATTGAAGCAATTCCGTCAATGGGGCTCCAAAACTCCAGGTCATCCGGAGTTTGGACATACTGCTGGCGTAGATGCGACTACTGGTCCGCTTGGACAAGGGATTGCGATGTCTGTAGGTATGGCAATGGCTGAAGCACAATTGGGTGCTACATATAACAAAGATAATTTCAACGTTGTGAACCACTATACGTATGCGATTTGCGGCGATGGCGACTTGATGGAAGGCGTATCTCATGAAGCGGCTTCTTTAGCTGGTCACCTTAAGCTTGGCAAATTGATCGTGCTGTATGATTCCAACGATATTACCCTAGATGGCGAGCTTGGTCTTTCCTATTCCGAAACTGTTCAAAGCCGCTTTGAAGGCTATGGCTGGCAAGTATTGCGCGTTTATGATGGCAATGATTTGTCTGCTCTTGATCAGGCGCTTGCAGCTGCGCAAGCAGAAACTGGCAAGCCGACGCTTATCGAAGTGAAAACTGTAATTGGCTACGGCTCTCCAAACAAAGGCGGCAAAGGCGGTCATGGCGGTACGCATGGTTCTCCGCTTGGTGCTGATGAAACGAAGCTTACTAAGCAGTTCTATGGCTGGGATGAAAATCATGAGTTCCATGTGCCGGATGAAGTCCGCGCTCATTTTGCAGATGTAAAAGCACAAGGCGAGAAGAAAAATGCTGAGTGGAATGCAATGTTCGAGGCGTACAAAGCTGCTTATCCTGAGCTGGCACAGCAATTTGAATTGGCAGTTTCCGGCGCGTTGCCGCAAAACTGGGATGCTGATTTGCCTGTATACAGTGCAGGAGATGCAGCAATGTCTACTCGCGTTGCTTCTGGTAAAGCGATTAACGGCTTGGCGAAAAACGTTCCGAACCTCGTGGGCGGCTCCGCTGACCTTGAAAGCTCTACTATGACTCATATTAACGGCGAAGAAAGCTTCACGCCTGACAACTATGCTGGCCGCAACATTTACTTTGGTGTACGCGAGTTCGGTATGGCTGCAGCGATGAACGGTATGCTGCTGCATGCTGGTCTAAAGGTGTATGGCGGTACATTCTTCGTATTTACAGACTATTTGCGTCCTGCGGTACGTTTGTCCGCACTTATGAATGTGCCTGCGATCTACGTGCTTACGCATGACTCGATCGCGGTTGGTGAGGATGGTCCTACGCATGAGCCAATTGAGCAGCTTGCGTCTATTCGCGTCATTCCAAATCTGACTGTAATTCGTCCTGCTGATGCAAATGAAACATCTGCAGCCTGGGCTTATGCAGTAGAAAATACAGGTGCTCCTGTGGCACTTGTATTGACTCGTCAAAACCTGCCAATTCTTGAAGGCAGCGTAAACGGTGCGCGCGAAAATGTGAAGAAGGGTGCATACGTGATCTCTGACGCGGCTAACCCAGTTGCACAAATTATTGCGACTGGCTCTGAGGTTCAGCTTGCGGTTGCAGCTCAAAAAGCACTGGCTGAAGAAGGCATTGCGGTACGTGTAATCAGCATGCCAAGCTGGGAGCTGTTCGACAAGCAATCTCAAGAGTATAAAGATTCTGTTATTTTGCCTGAGGTTAAAGCTCGTCTTGCCATTGAAATGGCTCATCCGATGGGCTGGCATAAATATGTTGGCGACAAAGGCGATGTGCTTGGCATCGAAACATTTGGTGCATCTGCGCCTGGCGACCGTGTCATTAAAGAATATGGCTTTACGGTTGAAAATGTCGTGAGCAAAGTTAAAAATTTGCTGTAATTGCATAGGAAGTAGAGAGCAGCCTGCATGTAGCGGGCTGCTTTCTATCGCTTCTGCAGTAAAAATGATACAGTACAACATGCAAAGGGGAAATGGAAATGTCTCAATTCGACAATGTTTCAGTCATTAAGAAAGCAAATGTATATTTCGACGGGAAAGTAACGAGCCGTGCGGTTATATTTCCAGATGGCACAAAAAAGACGCTAGGCATTATGCTGCCGGGCGAATACGAGTTTGGCACAGATACGACTGAAATTATGGAAATTTTAGCTGGTGATTTGAAGGTACTGCTGCCCGGACAAACGGAGTGGATTCATATTCAAGGCGAAGGCGAGTTCCAAGTTCCTGCAAATGAGAAGTTTAAGTTGGTAGTATCAGAAGTAACGGACTATGTTTGCTCCTACTTGTAAGGTAATTCAAAATGCTCGACTTTGATGACGATGTGATGCTTCGGAGCTTACTCGACGTCGAATATGTCACGCTACCGAAGGCTCCGGTGCTCACGTAGCTTATTGCCTACGCTGCGCTCCTCGCCTTCTAGTATCGTGCCATCTTCTTGGTCCTGAAAGCCGAGCATTTTGAATTTTTATTGGAAGAGGATGGTTCAAAATTGGACTTTGATGACGATGCGGTTGCTCTGTAGCGGAGTCGACGGCGAATATGTCACGCTACCGAAGGCTCCGGTGCTCACGTAGCTTATTGCCTACGCTGCGCTCCTCGCCTTCTAGTATCGTGCCATCTTCTTGGTCCTGAAAGCCCAATTTTGAACCTTTGATTGGAAGAGGTAGTTCAAAATGCCGGACTTTGATGACGATATGAGAAACAGCGCTGCTGCAGTGGATGCAGAGGCGCTGTTTTTTGTTTGGTGGGAGTTGAGTATTTAGGTGAGTGCGGCGAGCATTCGCGCTCAATTGTAGCTTCAGATATTGCCCCTTATTTTTTCTTGCCGAGGAAGCCTTCTTCAAAGATGGTTGTTAGGTAGTCGAGTGTAATTGGATCGCTGTATGATGATGCTCTTGTGTCAATTTCGATAATTTGCTTGTTTTTTACAGCAGGGATGTTGTTCCATACTTCGCTGTTCAAAAACTCGTTATTAGGTGAAAGACCAAGACTTAAAACGATGAAATCTCCAGCATATTCCGGTAAAACCTCCTGCGACAGTGTGTAGTAGCCAGGCCCAAGCGCGTCCTGTTCTACTTTTTCAGGCATTGCCAAGCCCATCGCCTGGTATAAAATTTCTGTGCCGCGAGCCCAGTTATTGCCGAATACATAGAAATTGTTTTGAGCATCGACCTCGAACACAGATACCGATACGTTGTCGCCATAATTCGCTTTGATTTCCTTGCCAATTGCTTCTGTACGCTGTTTGAAGGAGTCTGCCCATGCTTTTGCTTCTTCTTCTTTATTAAGCAGCTTGCCAATTTCGATTTGCTGCTCCAAATAATCCAGCTTGCCCCACGTATATACAACAGTCGGCGCAATTTTCTCAAGCTGCTCCAGATTGGACATATGCGCGCCAGCTATAATTAAATCAGGATTTAGATCCATAATGCTTTCAGGATTAGCCTCGGATACAACAGTCACTCCATCCAGCTTGTCTGTAAATAGCGGATTGCCCATTGTCCATTCATCAACGCCAACGACTGTTCCGCCAAGTGAGATCACATTCGGTGCACTTGCCAGTGCTACGATTCGTGTTGGATTGGCTGGAATTTCGATTGGGCCGTTTTCAGATTGATAGGTAATGGTTGAAG
This sequence comes from Paenibacillus montaniterrae, assembly GCF_018403185.1. GTDB lineage: Bacteria > Bacillota > Bacilli > Paenibacillales > Paenibacillaceae > Pristimantibacillus > Pristimantibacillus montaniterrae. The sequence continues at coordinate 499,499 of NZ_BOSE01000004.1, read as the reverse complement.
CATTTTCTTCAGCAGGCGGTGAGGTAGTGGCGGACTGATTAGTGTCGTCCGAACTGGTGGCATCTGGCGCAGTATTTGTGGACTGATTCGTAGATGCATTGCCGCATGCACTAACGATCAGCATTAATAGCAATAATACGGTAATAAGATAGTGTTGCTTGTTAAACATGAATGAAATCCCCCTAATAGATAAATATAATATTGATAATGATTATCATTTTCGTGTTGAACATCATTTATTATAGGGATCAGCTCAGAAGTTGTCAAATACATTTTGAAAAAATTAAAGTAGAGGCGTCGAGTTTGTTAGCAGGCTAACATGCAAGCATGGGTTGCTGCTAGCTGCGAATAATTTGAGAGTATAAAAATATTTATAAATCCCACTTGACACATAGGAATTATTGGAGTAATCTAGCTGTAGATCATTCATTGATCATATTTTTACTGTTGAATAGTTTAATGCTAAATCATTTTCTGCTGAAATATTGCAGCTGCCGATTAGATGACTAAAGGCACGAAATAACTTTGCTACCCTTGACCAAAGGATGCGGGTTCATTTCGTGCCTTTTTGCGTACAGGCGGGGAAACGAGCATATGTATTCGCAACAGACAGAGACACAGCTTGAAAAGCTTTAGGAGGGATCATGGAACAGATAAGCAGGGAAAAGCTCCAGGAACTGGACCATTTATTTAGAAAGTCTGTCAGAAAATTTGTCAAGGAGCGGGATAAAATTTCGATAGAAGGAATTAGCCTGCCTGGCCTAATGATTTTGCGAAGGGTCATGAGTTCAGGCGAGCAGCGGCTTTCTGATTTGGCTGAGGAAATGGATTTGACGTCGGGCGCAATAACGGCTCAGTGCGATAAGCTCGAAGAGCAAGGACTGGCAGAGCGAGTACGTTACAAGGAAGACAGAAGAGCGATTTATTTGCGCATAACCGATTTAGGCCAGGCTTTTATCGAGCGCCATCACCATATTGGTCATATTCATGCAGATGTTCTGTTTCACGGCTTTTCTGCTCAGGAGCTGGAGCATCAGCTTCACTTTTACAAGAGGCTGATTGAAAATTTGCAAGGCATGTCTGAAAAAATTTTAGCTGTCGCCAAGCTGGAGAGCTCAGCAGTGATTGATGCTAGGCAAACTGATGAGCAAGTAGAGAGACAAAAAGCGAAGGCAGAGCCAGCACAGCAACAGGCAGAGCAGACGCAGCAACAAGTGGAGCAGACGCATCAACAGGCGGAGCAGACGCATCAACAGGCGGAGCAGACGCAGCAACAAGTGGAGCAGACGCATCAACAGGCGGAGCAGGCGCATCAACAGGCGGAGCAGACGCAGCAACAAGTGGAGCAGACGCAGCAACAGGCAGAGCAAACGCAGCAACAAGTGGAGCAGACGCAGCAACAGGCAGAGCAAACGCATCAACAAGCGGAGCAGACGCAGCTGGCGCAGCAAGCCAAACGACAGCAGGGTGGCTCGCTATTAAGCTATTAAATAAACAAAAATAGAGGAGTGTTGAAGATGGGACATCCAACAATTTATCCAACTGGTACTACGATTTACAATCCACAAAAGGCATGGAGCGGTTACACGATTTACCAGGCCGCAGGGCTAGGAGCGCTGCTGATTGATATGAGCGGCAAGGAGGTTCATTTATGGAAAGGGCTGAGAGGCTTTCCTAACAAAATATTTCCTGGCGGCTATGTGCTAGGCAGTACGAAGCAGCGCGATCCGAAGTACGGCTTTCAGGACGAGGTGGATTTGGTGCAGGTTGATTTTGCAGGAAATATTGTATGGAGCTTCAATAAGCTGGAATATATCGAAGATCCGGACAATGAGCCGCAATGGATGGCACGTCAGCACCATGACTATCAGCGCACTGGCAGTCCAGTCGGCTACTATGCGCCAGGTCAGGAGCCATTAACGAACGAGGGCAATACGATCATTTTGGCACATCGCAACGTTAAGAATTCAGAAATTTCCGACAAAGAGCTGCTGGACGATGTCATTCTGGAAGTGGATTGGCAGGGCAATATTGTCTGGGAGTGGAGCGTGAGTGATCATTTTGCCGAACTGGGCTTTGATGAGGCTGCTAAAAATGTACTGTTCCGTGATCCGAACGGCAGATCCTTCGGCAATGAGACGGCCGGTGACTGGATGCATATTAACTCGGTTTCGCTCGTAGGGCCGAACAAGTTTTATGATGCAGGCGATGAGCGTTTTCATCCGGACAATATCATTTGGGATGCGCGCGAGTCTAACATTATTGCAATTACCGACAAACGAACAGGGAAAATTGTGTGGCAGCTTGGCCCCGACTTCTCCAAGCCTGAGCTGAAGCATTTGGGCTGGATTATCGGACAGCATCATGCTCATATTATCCCGAAGGGCTTGCCTGGGGAAGGGAATTTGCTCGTATTCGATAACGGCGGCTGGGCCGGCTATGGCTTGCCGAATCCCGCTTCACCATATGGCAGCAAAAATGCGTGGCGCGACTATTCGCGGGTACTGGAAATCAATCCGGTTACGCTGGAAATTGAATGGCAGTACACGCCGAGCTCGGCCGGATTTTTGCAGCCGATGGACTCTTACCGCTTCTACAGCCCGTATATTAGCTCGGCACAGCGCCTGCCAAACGGCAATACGCTCATTACAGAGGGGGCGGATGGACGAATTTTCGAGGTGACGGCAGAGTATGAAATCGTCTGGGAATATATTTCGCCGTACAAAACAAACTTTAACGCCAATATGGTTTATCGCGCTTATCGCGTCCCTTATGAGTGGGTGCCGCAATTGGAAAAGCCGCAGGAGACGGCGATTGAGCCGCTTGACATCGCCAGCTTCCGAGTGCCGGGCGCGGCAGCCGCTGGTGCAAGCTCTGTAGTTGAAGTTGTTGGCACGGAGCGGCAGTTTGTCGAGGGAGCGCTATGCGTAGCGAGCGATCTCGAGCGCAATGCAAATGCTAATCAAGAGGAGTAGATCGCGATGAGAAAGAAACACAAATCCATGCTTTACGCATTTATAAGCTTAAGCTTACTCGCTGTGCTGGCAGGCTGCGGCAAGCAGCAGCCATCGGAAGCAGCGGCCGGCAAGCTCTCGTTAACGATTGCCGATACGGTCTCGAATCCTACCTTTCAAGTGGCGCTAACAGAGGGCATTTTCGAAAAATACAATATTGATGCGAAAATTGCTACCTTCGCCACACCGGCGGAAGGGATCAACGCCTTATTCATCAATCAAGTAAATGCTGCCTACGGTGCGGACTTTCCCGTACTCAATGCCGTCAGTAAAGGCGAGTATTCGATTATCGCCTCGACAGGCACGGGCTTGAGCGAGCAGGATGCTGCCAACTGGAAGCTGTTTGTACGAGATGAGGTTCAGAGTGCAGCAGATTTGAAGGGCAGGAAGGTAAGCAATTTCCGTGGCACCTTCGTTTCTTATTTGTGGGATAAATATTTGCAGCAGCATGGCCTGACGAGTGATGATGTTGAGATTATCGGACAGGGCGGATTTGACGAAAGTTATGTCGCTTTGAAAAGCGGTGAAATTGACGCGGTATGGGTGACGGGCGCGACCTTGATTGACAAATTCGCTTCTCTGCCTGGGGTTCATCAATTAACTGATATGTCGCAAACAGAGGTGCGCACGGGCGGAGAAATCATTATACCTAATGCGCTGCTCGAGGAAAATGCAGAAGGTGTGAAAAACTTTTTGCGTGCGATTGAGGAAGCTAGTCAGTTCATTCAAGAGAACCCCGAGCGAGTCGCCGATATTATGTTTGAGAAGGTGAAGCAGCCTCGCGATATGACGCTGGCTGATTTGGAAAATGTCAGATGGTCGCTGCAATTTTCCGAACAGGCCTACGAGACGATGAATAAGCAGAAGGACTATATGGTGGCGGAAGGCATTATTCAGCAGGATTTTGCTGTTAAGGATAAGCTGCGCCTGGAGGCATTGAAGGAAGTGCTGCCAGAACGTGTAACATATGAGCCGTAGCTTGTTGAGCTTCTTGGTAATATCCGCGCTCTTTTCAAATGCGAGAAAGGGAGCGACCGCCGCTAGGATGATAGGAGGAATGATGATGTCACTACCAGCACATGTAATAGAGCAGCAAACGATTACGATCGCCGGCTTGAATAAAAGCTATAGCACTAAGCAAAAGGGAGAGCTGCACTATATTATTCAGGATGTCGATTTAAGCATTAAAGGCGGAGAGTTTTTCGTGCTGCTTGGTCCGAGCGGCTGCGGCAAGTCTACATTGCTAAATATGATCGCTGGCTTTGTCGCGAAAACAAGCGGGCAGCTGCAGGTAGGCGGCGCAGAGGTGCGCAAGCCAGGCCAGGATCGCGCAGTCGTATTTCAGCAGGCGGATGCGTCTCTCTTTCCTTGGCTTAATGTGCGAGAGAACGTGGAGTTCGGCTTGAAAATGCAAAAGTTCGCCAAAGCCAGGCGCAAAGAGATTTCCGATCATTTTATTGAATTGGTTGGCTTGAAGGGGCATGAAACAAAGCTGCCGCGCGAGCTTTCTGGCGGGATGAAGCAACGGGTGCAGCTTGCGAGAGTGTTGGCGAACGATTCCCATATATTATTGATGGATGAACCGTTTGGCGCGCTTGATGCGATGACGAGGCGCAGCATGCAGAAGGAATTGAGTCAAATTTGGCGGCAAACGAAGAAAACCGTTATTTTCGTTACGCATGATATTCAAGAAGCGTTAATTTTAGGGCAGCGGATCGGCATTATGACGCGAGGTCCGTCCAGCAACATTACGCATATTTATGAGGTGCCGTTTGCGTACCCGAGAGACCCATCCTCCGCTCCTTTCCTGGCGTTGGAAAAACAAATCCAAGGGCATTTTGAACATGAATATTCGATTTAAGCTTGAATTTCCGATAGAGAGAAAGGGATGAGGGAGATGAAACTGCTCACACATAAATGGGTCTCGGTTGTATTGCTGTGGTTGTTCGTCATTGCCGTATGGCAAATCGCGGCAGGCATTTATGGGCCTGATATTATTCCAGGTCCTGTTGCGACATGGAACGGTGCAGTTGAACTGCTCGAGGACGGCTCATTGCTGAGCTATATCGGCATCAGCTTTTATCGCGTCTTTGTTGGCTGGGTACTGGGCAGCCTGATTGCGATTCCACTCGGACTAATCATTGGCCGCGTAGCGATTGTGCGTGTATTTGCCGAGCCATTTCTTAATTTTATTCGTTTTATTCCGCCGATTGCTTTCATTACGCTGTTTCTTGTATGGTTTGGCATAGGCGAGCAGTCGAAAATTGCGCTAATTATGTATGCAACTCTGTTTATTGTGATGATGAATACATTGACAGGCGTGTTGGCAGTAGAAGAAGACAAAGTGCGTGCCGCGCGGAGTCTTGGCGCATCCGAGTGGCAAATTTTAATCTATGTCGTAATTCCAGCTACAGTGCCGTATATGTTTACAGGCATTCGTTTGGCAATGGGTACATCGTATATGGCGATCATTGGCGCAGAAATGATTGCTGCCAATGAAGGACTGGGCTACCTGATCTGGAATTCACGGCTGTTTTTCCGCACCGACTGGATTTTTGTCGGCTTAATTTGCCTGGGGCTGATTGGTTTCTTCACAGATCGCCTGGTTGGACTGTTAGGCAAAAAGCTGCTCTACCGCTATGGAGTCGTGAGCTCGGAGCCAATCAGACGCTAACGTTGGACCAAAAATATCGTATGGGTGCTGACCCTCAAAGCTTGGATTGCCGAATCTAATCTTTGAGGGTCAGCACTTTTTATGTTCAATAAAAGAGCTAACAGTCAGTTAGGGTTAAGCATATTTATGCTTCAGTGGTGCTTGCCCCACACTTAATCAGATAGCTTGTCATATGAATAGTGTGTACAAGTCAGATTAACAGAACGCTGTAGCGGAACCTTGCTTTAACTGAACAGAAAGCTAATGTTATCTGCCTGGACGAATAGCAAGTCCCATTTAAAGGCAAAGGAGTTAGGTGGATATGACAACAGAGAATGGAACATTGCAAGCCGAACAGGAGATCGGCCCAACTGGCCCAACTGGGCCTACTGGCCCGAGAGGCCTTAACGGAACAAATGGGTTTAACGGTGCGACGGGCCCAACGGGAGTAACAGGTTCCACTGGTCCGCGAGGAGATACTGGTCCGCGAGGAGATACTGGTCCGCGAGGAGATACTGGTCCGCGAGGAGATACTGGCCCGCAAGGAAATACTGGTCCGCAAGGAGATACTGGTCCGCAAGGAAATACTGGTCCGCAAGGAGATACTGGCCCGCAAGGAGATACTGGTCCGACCGGTCCGCAAGGGAACGCGGGTCCGACCGGCCCAGTCGGGTTTACACCGGGCTTAAGTCAGTTCAAGTCGTTTAGTACGAGCTTAGAACAGTGGTATAGTGGTATTGGTAATTTTACCGGGTTTGAAGTCGATAATGATCTGGGGGTAAATCAGTTGGTAACCCTTGACGAAACAGGGTCCATCTTTACTTTGAGCGCGAATCATATCTTCCTGGTTACTTTTCATGTTCACATAACCGCTGCTGGTAATCAGGGCGGGCGTCCATTTGTAGGGCTTGCTCCAAATGATGATGCACAAAGTAAATTATATTCAGCAACCAATGTCTGTACGGACACTTATTCTGGCCACATACAGCTGCTGAGCGGGACTTCCATCGTGAATGGTGGAATCTCCGTGAGATTAAGACTGACCGATATTGGAGCTGCAACGAGTTTATTTTCTTATACCACCCCGCTTATTTCTATTCCTTCTGCGAGTATATCATTCGTGGCTTTGACTTAGTAGATCCATAGTCAGGGAGAGCATGTTGATGGAGTCGTGAGCTCGGAGCCGATTAGAAGCTAAGGTTGCAGCTCGGTTTGTTGTCAAAATAGGTGTAACATCGTTCGTTACACTATTAAATGAAGATTGGACCAAAAATATCCTATTGGTGCTGACCCTCAAACTTGGATTGCAGAATCTAAGCTTAGAGGGTCAGCACTTTTTATGTCCAATGATAGAGCTAACGGTCAGCTAGGGATAAGCATATTTAAGCTTCAGTGGTGCTTCCCCCACACTTAATCAGGTAGCTTGTCATATGAATAATGTGTACAAGTCAGATTAACAGAACGCTGTAGCGTAACCTTGCTTTAACTGAACAGTCAGCTATTGTGATCTGCCTGGACGAATAGCAAGTCCCATTTAAAGGCAAAGGAGTTAGATGGATATGACAACAGAGAATGAAAAATTGCAAGCCGAACAGGAGAGCGGCCCAACTGGCCCAACTGGCCCAACTGGGCCTACTGGATCGAGAGGACTTAACGGACAAAATGGGTTTAACGGTGCGACGGGCCCAACGGGAGTACCGGGTTCCACTGGTCCGCAAGGAAATACTGGTCCGCAAGGAGATACTGGTCCGCAAGGAGATACTGGTCCGCAAGGAGATACTGGCCCGCAAGGAGATACTGGCCCGCAAGGAGATACTGGTCCGCAAGGAGATACTGGTCCGACCGGTCCGCAAGGTCCAACTGGAATGGCAGCAGGATACGGAAGACTCTATATTTTCTCAAATTTTGATTATAATTTAGGTCTTGATGCTCTTACACAACAAAGCGTATTTAACCAAACATTCGGCGATGATCTTATTGTTGGGCAAAAATATAAAATGGAAATATTCACTAAAATGAGTCTCGATATTATTAGTATTGGTGACTGGGGACCTCAATTTTTCTTTTATGGTACCGATACCTATAGTCATTATTATCCTGTCATTCGAATTAGTAATGCAGTTGGTACACCTCAAGAACAAATCATAAATTTAGTAGATACATTTACCGCTACTCAAGATCATTCCATTTCATTTTCGGTGGCAAACGGATATTTTCCAAATGGACTAATGAATGGAGCCCACCTAAGTGCGATTCAATTATATGTAACTCCAATATTGTCTTGAGCGACCTGACACTAGCGACCAATCACTTGGAGAGATTACTATCAACTAAAAATAATAAATATGCAGGGAGTTGCTAGCACTAACTCAGACAATTCCCCTGTTTTTGTTGCTTTCCCGTTTCTCGCGTTGCTTTGGCGACGATGCAGACCTGCTGACTTAAAGCTTGAAACAAGCTACAATAAAGACATCATGCTGACGGAGAGTGAGGACTGCAAATGGAACGTTACGAGGCGCTGGCACAAGCTTTTTTACAGGCTCCGTTTTACGTTGAGGGCATTTATCGAACCTATCTTGAGCCAAACGGAGTATACCGCGGACATATCGACAAGCCGACCACTCGCTGCGGCGTTGTGATCGGTTTAAAGGGAGAAGCTACCTTCACCTTCAATGGCTCGCGTTCGATTCCGTTATCTGCCGGGGCGTCTTTAATAGGCGGCTACAATATGCATTTGGAAATCGAGGTTGGAAGCGAAGGGTTCGAATATTGCTTGCTGCACTATATGCCAGAAAATTTGGACATGCAGGAAGCACAACTGCTAGCCGATGTAACGCAACTGGGCAAGACATGTGATCCGCTGCTGCATCAGCTTATGGAGCAGCTACTGCATGCGGCGCAAAGGCCTGGGGCAATTGGACAGCTAGAGAAAAAGTCACTGTTTTACCGCATTGTCAGCCTGCTGCTGCAAGCGGAGCGACAGCAGCAAAACGGTCAGCTTTATCCGGTGATGGAGGAAATGCTGCAGTTCATCCAAGCTCATTATATGGAGCCGCTAACCTTAAAGCAGCCTGCAGATCGCTGCCAGCTTAAGCCGAAATATTTTTCGGCGTTGTTTCAAAAATTTGCAGGGATTGCGCCAATTGATTACTTAATACAATATCGGATGGATCAGGCACAGGCAATGCTGATGACAGGCCAATATACAGTTGCGGCTGTAGCGCGGAGTGTAGGCTATCACGATCCTTATTATTTCAGCCGCTTGTATAAGAAACATAAAGGAACACCGCCAAGCCAAGTGATGCAAAGCGCGAAATGAAATCGTCCATCATCGTTGCAGGAAATTCTCTATTCTCATTTAACGGCAGTAATGCTATTGTATTTACTGATAATGAGAATTGTTATCATATAAAGAGACAAGGGTGGATGTTTACAGATGAAGAAATCGATGTACGGAATGCTGCTGCTAATCATCATTATGTTGTTGGCTGGCTGCGGCGGAAATACGCAAAATCAGGCCACTGGCGGCAATAACAGCTCTAACAGCAGCAATCAAGCGCCTGCAAATGATACAGCAAATAACGCAAGCGATAATGAAGCATCACAAACGAATCAAGCTGCACAATTCCCACGCACCTATAATGGGGCAAAAGGTGAGGTCGTAATTGAGCAGGCTCCGCAAAAGGTAGCGGTCGTCCATTGGGGCTATGCAGATTCCATCCTGCTATTTGACCTGCCATCTCTGGCGCTTGTATCGCCATTCGGCCGCGAGCATACGGCTATGGAGAGCGAAGCGTACAAGCCATATGTAGACAAGCTGGACGATTGGACATTTGTCGGTGAAAACACCGAGGTGGATATGGAAGAGCTGCTTGCCTATGATCCGGATTTGATTATCGCGGGAAATCAGACGAACGCGGCGATTATCGAGCAGCTGGACAAAATTGCTACGACCGTGGTGATCGATGAGGAGAAAGTGAACGTATGGTCCGACTGGAAGCCTTTAGTGACGGCGTTTGGCGAAATATTGGGGCAAGAGGATGCTGCAGAGAAATTTATTGCCGACTTTAATGCCAAAGTAGAAGAGACGAAGCAGGCGTTGGCTAATGTTGAAGGAACGGTAGCCTTTTTGCAGGTTCGCAACAATGCCGCATGGCTGCAGGGCAGCAATTACTTGACGCTCTACTACGAAGGCTTGGGCTTGCAGCCGCTTGAAGGTGAATTAGGCACAGAAGGCGCGCAGCTTTCTTTGGAAGGCTTGAGCGAGTTGAATCCTGATCATCTGGTGCTTGGCTACTTCAATATGTTCGATACATCGCTAGCTGCGATAACCGATGAATGGGAAAGCAGCAGCGAGGTATGGAAGCAGTTGAATGCGGTGAAGTCAGAGCATGTATACCGTATTAACGGCGAGCTGGCGCTTGCCTATGGTCCTTTAAGTCATACTTACGGGATCGAGGCGCTTGGAGAGGCCATGGTCAAGTAAACGGGTTGTATCAACAAGAAAAAGTCTAGGGCATGTCTCGTTAGGAGAGACGCGCCCTAGACTTTTTTGTGACGGTATATTTGCGATAAATAGGTTGCATCATTGATCTAAAGGCGATACCTGCTCAAGAAACTCGAGCCGATTGCCAAACGGATCATTAACATAAAAGCGGCTTATCCCTTGCTCCGAGCGAGCATCATCATCCACAATGGCAATTTCATTCTGCTGCAAATGCTGACGCAAAGCCTGCAGGCTGCGAACCGCGAATGCAGGATGAGCTTTAGCAGCGGGGATGAAGTTTTGCTGCACGCCAATATGCACCTCATGCACGCCACATTGAAACCAAACTCCGCCTCGCTGCCTTAACGGCTCCGGCTTGGCGATCTCCTTCCAGCCTAGCAGCTCTCCAAAAAAACGGCGAGCGTCAGTCTCGCAGCCTTGAGGGGCAGCAAGCTGAATATGATCAATACCAGAGAAAGAAAAAGTGGACATTTCTATTTGCCTCCTTACTTCAAGTTTCATTTGATGAAACTTGATTTCACAATGCGAATCTATCTTTAGGCTCAGTATAATACAAATGGAATGTATTTACCATATATAGAAGCAATATATAGCTCAAAAAATTGGAAATAGCTGTTGAAAATTTCAGAATATTCAGCTATATTAGTTACACTTCTTGGAAAAAGCAGTAATTATAGTTCGATAGAAAAGAGAGAGTAGGGAGTGGGGGATTCTATGAGAGAGTTTGTTTTATCGGTTCGCGCACTTTGCAAGTCGTATCAAATGTTAAATCATTCGGTCCAAGCGCTTAAACAGGTTTCATTTGATGTGCAAAAGGGAGAAATGTTGGCGATTATGGGAACTAGCGGCTCAGGCAAAAGCACGCTGCTAAACATTCTAGGTGCGATGGATACGCCAGATAGCGGCAATATTATACTAAATGGTCAAGAGGTTACAGAACTGCTTGATGAGCCCAAGGCTACTCAGTATCGTAGTGAAAATGTAGGCTTTATTTTTCAATCGTACCATTTGCTTAAGGACTTATCGGTAGAGGACAATATTGCGTTGCCGCTCGTGCTGAAAAATATGGACGAGACGATCATTAAGAAGGAAGTCAACGGGATGATTGATGCGCTTGGATTGATAGAATGGAGAAAGCATCGTCCTGTAGAGCTTTCAGGGGGGCAGCAGCAGCGGGTAGCTATAGGCAGAGCGTTGATCTCATCACCCCCACTACTGCTGGCGGATGAGCCAACAGGCAATTTGGACTACAACACTAGCACAGATATCCTTGTGATTATAAAAAATATGAAGCAGAGCAAAGGACAAAGCATGATCGTAGTGACGCATGATGCATATGTTGCATCACAGGCGGATCGAGTGCTCTTTTTTCATGATGGTCAAGCTGTAGACGAGTATGTATGCACGCAGGACGGGCGAGATCTTGATAGAATTCTAGCAAAAACGAAAGCAATGCTGGAGGAAGCGGGTGTATGATCACAACGATAAAAGATGTGGCGTTCAAGCTGTTTAAAAGCAATAAGTATATGGTTCTTTCCTCCATTCTGTGCATTGCATTGGCGGTATCGTTAATTGTTACGATGTTTGGTGTTGCTGCACAGACTGATGAGGCAACCAAGCGCGATTTGCTTGCCCTTAATGGATTTATTATCGTGCTGTCTATTTTAGTCGTAATCGTTGTATCTATGGTTATAATTGCCAACTTTGAAATGTACATCTACAGGAACAACCACCAGTTTGCGGTTATGCGCGCGTTAGGCGCTTCCTCTGAGCAGTTATTTTATATCGTGTGGCGTCAAAGCGCGATATTAAATGTAACAGGCGGAACTGTCGGCTTTATCGTCTCATGGCTTAGCTTTCATTTCTTTCAGCCATACCTAGCGACTTTACTAGGCTCTGATCTTGCAACCAGCAGCTTTCATCATTTGCAAGCGATCGTTATTACATTGCTCTGTATGCTGGCTATTCAACTATTTATGGTTGCTCCAGCCTACCGCTGTTCAAATGTACTCCCGCTTAAATTTATGCAGCACAATGAACGACTAAACTTCAGCTTTGGTAAAGGAAGAAAAATAGCAGGGCGTATCTTAGTGGCTCTAAGTCTTTTACTTGCCTTTATCGGCGGGTACATCAATCCAGCAGCCGGTACTGTATTGGCCGCAGCACTTTTTCTAATAACAGGGCTGTATATGCTGTTTCCAATCTACTTTACGTCGCTGCTGACGCGCCTGCTTCCCAAGCTGAAGCATTTGTTCGGAACTGTGCCTTATTTGAGCGTGAAGCATATGCTGCCACAGGTGAAGCGCAATACGTTCATCATGCTAATTACTAGTACATTGATGATCATAACCGTGTTTGGTACGACGCTGCTGCACTCCGTCAATTTAAACGGGGAGCGTTATATACGCTCGCAGTTTGTTACAGATATTATACTAACTAGCAAGCTAGGCTGGGATACGAAGCTTGATCAAGCAGAGCTGACAGAAAGAATTGATAGCACATTAGGTGAACAAACTGCTGTTGCAGTTAGTACATTATCGCATATGGAAATGATGACAGAAACAGGTAGCTATTCCTTTGATGCTGCTTTTGTTCAGCTAAATCGGCTAGAAAATCTGGACCTGTTGCCTGCTGATACGGCATATTCCAGCGACGGCGTCGTACTAAGTGAACATGCTGCTGAAAGGCTTGGAGTTAGTAGGGGAGAACAGCTGCTGCTTGGCGTTTTTTCAGAGGAGTACCAGCAAACCATACCTGTAATGGAGGTCACAGTGCAAGGGATTGTTGAGCAGATGCCTACTTACGGGGATGCTTATTTAGACTGGAGTATTATGAAAATGACGCAGCCTGATGCGAAATTCTCCAAAGCATTTATTCAGGCTAAGCCTGATGAAGCTGCGCTCTATAAGCTCGAAACGCTTAAAAGCTACTACCCTGAGCTAGTCATTAGCACGCTGCAAGAGGAGCTTGTACGCAACAAAGACATGTTTTTACAGCGCTGGACGATTTTTATCGTTATTTTGGTAGCTATGTTATTGAGCATTATGCTGGCTGTATATCAAACGCTATTTAATAACATTCGTGCGAAACGTAAAGAAATTGCAGTGCTGCGCGCAATTTCATTGAAGAAGCGGGGAGTTGTTGGTTTCATAGTTACGCAAGTGACGACCTATCTGATTTCGGGAATCATTTTTGGCATTATACTCGGAGTACTGCTAACATTTGTTTTAAGCCTGATTGATCCTGAGACTACATTGCATTTTCATTATACGTTTATCTATACCATTCCAGTGCTGCTGTTAGTAGGGGCATATATCATTTTTATTCCGTTTGCAGCTCGTCTAGGCAGCAAAAAGCTTCTGCTTGAGCTGAATCATGATAACAAATAAAGTATGGCTATATAGAACGGGGGATTCTATGCGTAGAAGGATAACGGTTAGTCTATTCGCAGGCTTACTGCTTGCAAGCGTGCTGCTTAATGGTTGCAGTCAAGAACCTAAGAAGCTGGATTCGCTTACTACTAACATTAGCAGTATAGAAGAGAGCCAATTTATTTTTGACTGTCCTGCGGAGGTATATGAGCCTAGACAAAAGAATGAAAACAGCATTGGCTATATGTGCTCCGTATTAATTGAAGACGATACAGAGCTAATTGATGAAGAACGGCAGCGACTGGACATGGACAGCTTTGCTGTCGGGGATACGATTCATATACAGTTCCATAAGCCGCAAAAAATGAGCCGCGAGCATCGCAGCTATATTGCTGCACAAATTATGCTGCTAAAGTAATCTCGTAGCAAGCTGCTGCAACCTATGCAAGCTTCCTTTCGTCTAAGCCAGTAGGGATATTATTCCAGAATTTTGGCTTAACATCATCATGCTGTCCCGCGCTTAACAGAAAGGGTGATTGTATGGTCGGTTTAAAGAACGAAAGGGCAAAGGCAAAGCTGATAGCTAGTGCTGCTGCGGTTTTGCTTGGGATTTCCTTGCTGGTACAAGCATCTGCAACGGCCGCAGTGCCAACCTCCGGCAAATGGGCAAGCAGAGTACAAACGATGTATACTGTAAGCTCCGCTTCGCATACGCACTGGTCGAACGGCGCGGCCAAATGGAGAAATCATTCGAATTTTAAACTTTCTACCGCAACAGGAGCTGCAGGCGCAAATTACAACTACTATTCGTTAGATGTTTCACGGTCTGACGTTGATTGGGATGGATTATGCACCCGTACGCTGGATAACGGCTTTATTGTTAAAGCAGTTCTTAATCTAAACAAGCATTACACTTCGGATTCCAAATATACAAGCAGTATATTAGCGGGGCTGACTGGCCACGAGCTAGGTCATTCCTTAGGCTTGCAGCATGCATCCGTTGCAGAAACCTCGTCTATTATGCATCCTTACACATTTAACAGCAACGGGACGCCAGCGAGGGCGTTATCCCCGTCCTCTTCGGATATTGCAGTAGTAAATAGCCTCTATCCCGTAACGAAAACAGCTGCACCGCTTTCGCATTCGGATGCGGCAGCAGGCAGTAGAGTTGTTCATATCGAGCCATCATGGGCCGTTTATTATGGGGATGAGCAAGCTTTAATGAAGGCAGCCGATCTCGTCGTAAAAGGGAAAGTTAGCAAAGAAATTGGCAGCACCTTTGCGAAAGGAATTTATACGGACTACAATACCGAAATTAAACTGCAAATTGCAGATGTTCTAAAAGGGGAAAAGGCACCAGGCGAGCAAATTACCGTTTCGCAAATGGGAGGCTTTGACGGCGATGTAAAGGTTGTTGCCAAGCACTCCACCCATTTGCAGGAGCAGCAGGAGGCAATTTTATTTTTGCGTCAATCGAGCGATGGCACGTATAGACCGATTAATGAGGATGACGGCATCTATTTGCTGGAGCAAGGGTCATATACAAACCTTGGCTCGGGTAAGACGTTGAATAAAAAGCTGATTGATGCTCATAATTAATGACTTCACTATAGAAAAAGTATTCTCTCAAATTGGAGAGAATACTTTTTTTTGCTATTTTAAAACCTTCCACGCTAGCATTTCGTTAAGATAGATGAGGTGAACAGTGGATGAAATTGAAAATAATGGTATTTACACTACTGCTGCTTAGCGCCTGTTCCTATAGTGGGCCAAATGATTTAAGCACAATATCGACTGGTTTAAGCACAGCATCAACAGATACAAGTTCTATCACCAACTCGAGCATTTTTGCTGGAAACAGCCTATTTCCTTTCACACAAGCAACTGCTGCTGGTAAGCGGTCCACTGAACATCACGATGAGAGTGTCGTCGTTTATTTGTCTCCCGGCTGGTCAGTTTTTTATAAAAATGAGCAGGAACTAATGGAAGCTGCGGACTTAGTCATAAAGGGCACAGTTGTCGAAGAAGTCGGCAGTACCTTTACCAAAGGCAAATATGTTGAATATACAACGGAGGTCAATGTGCAAATTGCGGATGTGCTAAAAGGAGATCTGGCCTCCAACGAGATTATTACCGTTTCGCAAATGGGCGGCTTTGACGGTGAGGTGACGGTGATTTCAGAAAGTACGACACTATTAAAGGAGCAGCAGGAGGTTAAATTGTTCTTGCACAAGTCCAGCGACGGCAAATATAGACCGATTAACGAAGATGATGGGGTTTATATTTTGGAGCAGAGGGGCAAGGTGAACGGGATATGAAAGTAAAGCTAATTGTATTGCTTATTCTTTTGCTTTGCGCTTGTTCTAACCAACAAAATAATTCCTCGCAGGAAGCGCCTGCAGCAAAGAGGGGTGAAGGCTGGCCTTTAATGAACAGCTTGCAGGCCAAGCAGGAGGACAAAACAGCGCAAGAAGAAGACTCCAATCAAGCCAATGATTCTATAACTGAAAAGTATGCTTCGTTTGCTTTTCAATCGGTCAAGTGGAACAATACCATTTATCGTCTAACAGAAGAAACGATTTCCGAAGCTGAAGTCGAGGAGGAAATCGGCGAGGTCGTTACGCAATCCAGTACTGAAACAGAGGAGACGCCAGACAACTCTTCAAATTTTTTAGCTGAAGGGACAAAGCTGTGGGCAATTAAAGGGATCGACACAAGTGAAGCCATCGCCTATGAGCGAGAAAATGGCGTATACCGAAAGCTGATTGCGGATGAATAAACAATTGCTTGTCGTATAATTTTTATATCGATGAAAGATTTTTATTATATATCACCGCATTTGCAACCGCTTTATAATTGATATTGTAACAATATTCCAATTATAAAGGAGTTGCATCGTAATGCGTGTATGGTTAAAAGTAATTGCTTTAGCCTGTGTTTGTGCACTGTTTACACCAATGATTACTCCAGCAAAGGAAGCAAAAGCAGCCGGCAGTTTTATTATGGGTGGAGATGTCTCCATGCTTCAAGAGGTAGAGCAGCGCGGCGGCAAATTTTACGATCAACAGGTTGAAAAGGATGCTTTGGAAATTTTAGGCGATTACGGAATGAATGCTGTTCGCTTGCGTCTGTGGGTTGATCCATACGATAGCTCGGGCAATCCTTACGGCGGTGGAACCAATGATTTGGCTACTACCATTTCACTAGCCCAACGAGCAAAGGCGCTTGGCATGGATGTGCTGGTTGATTTTCACTTCAGCGACTTTTGGGCTGATCCAGGCAAGCAGAACAAGCCTAAAGCGTGGCAAGGCTTAACGTACAGTCAATTGCTGACAACCGTTTATAATTATACGAATAGCGTTATTTCGCAAATGAAAGCAGCAGGTGTGCTTCCAGAAATGGTTCAGGTCGGCAATGAAGCGAGCAGCGGCATTTTATGGGACGATGGCAAGGTTGGCGGTGGCATCGATGATTTCACCAAGCTTGGCGAGCTGATGAGCTCAGCGATTAACGGCATTAACGCTGCACTTTCCAGCAATGAGGATGTTGAAATTGTGCTGCATCTTGATCATGGCGGCGACAATAATTTGTATACATGGTGGTTTGACAAGATTGAAGCGGAAAATGTGGATTATGACATTATCGGCTTAACCTATTATCCGTTCTGGCATGGAACGATGGGCGAACTGGCTTATAATCTTAATGCGATTAGCAGCCGTTACGACAAGGATGTGATGATTGTGGAAACCGCTTACGGCTTTACGCTTGATGATGGCGATGGCCTGGGCAATTCCTTCTATACGGCTGAAGAGAGCATTGGCGGGTATCCGGCAACAGTTGCCGGTCAAACGGCGTATTTGCGTGATTTGAAGGAAATTGTAGCAGATGTGCCGAATAATCGCGGGCGCGGCATTTTCTGGTGGGAGCCGACCTGGCTGCCAGTTGACGGTGCGCATTGGGGCTCGGAGGCAGGCAAGCTGTACAACAATGATACAGGCCTGCTGTCCAATCCTTGGGACAACCAAACACTGTTCGATTTTGACGGCAATGTGCTGTCTACCGTCTCGGTGTTTAGCGAAAGCATGCCGACTAATCTGGTGACCAATCACAGCTTTGAGGCGGATGGCTGGACAACCACTCCAACTGGCTGGAATCGCTGGGCAGCCAATACTGCTTCCTATAATGCCATAAAAGTTGAAGAAAACGGTATTACTGGCAGCTACAAGCTGACTCATTGGAGCGACGCAGCCTATGAAGCATCTACTTATCAAACGCTTTCCGGCTTGAGCAATGGAACGTATACGTTATCGGCATGGGTGCTGAACAGCGGCGGACAGAACACGGTGCAGCTATATGCGAAAAACTACGGAGGCGCAGAGCGCAATGTCGATCTGCCAGTTAGCGCTACAAAATGGGTGAAGGTTAAAATTGACAATATTCAAGTAACGAACGGGCAAATCGAAATTGGCGTGTATTCCAACGCAAATGCTAACAACTGGATCAATCTGGATCAAGTAAAGCTATATAAAACGAACTAGTCCGAAAAACCAACAACAGTCCTGGCAGATCGAAATCATTTCGATTCGCCAGGGCTGTTTTTTTACAATGGCAATAAAATTATTATATTTGCAGCAAACTTTTATTATATATAAACCGCTTTGAAAGCGTTCTATAATTTTAATGAAGCAACAACAAGCATGAATAAGACGAAGATTGAGGGGGAAATGCAATGAAAAAGACATTGATGTGGATGATGACTGTTGTAGTTGCGATAGCATTAACGGCTTGCGCGCCCGATAGAGAAGTGCCAGGCAGCAATAATGCTGGCAGCGGCGAAAATAGCAATGGCACGGCGAACAATGAAGGTCAAAATCAAGGGAAAACGGAAACGGAGAAGCCGGATAAGCTGGTGGTATGGTCCAATGATGATCCAAATCAGCTGGCGGCCGTAGAGCAGCTGGCGCAAGGCTATACCCAAGCAACAGGGATTACAGTAGAGATTGTGCCTGTAAGCGGCTCTGAGCAAGTGCAGAAGCTGGCGTTGGCAGCTCCGGCGGGCAACGGTCCGGATCTGTTCTATCAGCCGCAGGATCGGCTGGGCGATATCGTCGTGCAGGGGCTTGCTGATCCTGTCGCATTAAGTGAACAAGAGCAGGCGCAGTATAGCGAGGCGGCATTGAATGCTGTGCAATATGAAGGAGAAACGTACGGCTTCCCGATTTCTGTAGAAACGTATGCGGTCTATTACAATAAAGCGTTGGTCGATCAGCTTCCCGCTTCCTTGGAGGAGGTAGCGGCTTTGTCCGCTGAGCTGACAGATGCGGCCAATGATAAGTACGCATTTCTGATGGTGCCGGATTTCTACTACTCCATTCCGTTTATTACGAATTACGGCGGCTACATTTTCGGTGAAGCAGATGGCAAATATGATCCGTCCGATCTTGGCTTGAACAATGAAGGAGCGGTGCAAGGGATGACCGCCTATGCGCAATTCGTCAAGGATACAGGCATACCTGCTACGATGACGATTGATGTTATGGATACACTGTTCCTGGAAGGCAAGGTAGGCATCGTCATGAACGGCCTGTGGGCGATGAAAAACTATGCCGACAAGCTTGGCGATCAGCTGGGTACAGCGTCGATTCCAACGGTCAATGGCAAAGCAGCACCGTCCTTTGTTGGTGTGAAATCATGGTTTATTTCCTCCTACTCCGAGCATCCGACTTGGGCCAAGGAGCTGGCTTTATACTTGACAAATGCGGACAGCTCGAATTTGTACTATGCGAAAACAGGCGAAATACCGGCTTCGCCAGATGCGCAGCAAGCGATTGACAATGAGCTGTACAGCGGCTTTGTCGATCAAATCGAAAGTGGGATGCCGATGCCGAATATCCCTGAGATGAGCGCAGTATGGAACATGGATAGTGCAATTGACTTTATTGTACAGGGAGATAACCCGCAAGAGGTACTAGATGAAACGACTCAGCAAATTAAAGATCAAATTGCTGCTTCAGGACAATAGCATGCCTTTTGCCAAGGGGAGTCGAGCATGACTCCCCTTCAACCATCATGCGAGCACGAGCAGCTTGAAGAGGAGGAAGATTGCTATGGAAGAGCAACCGCAGTCTGCGCTGCGCCATCAGACTCATCGTCCGTGGCTGGCAATGCTGCTGTCGATTTTATTTGCGGGCTTGGGACAACTGTACAATCGCAGCTATATAAAAGGGATTGTATTCATTGTTATTGAGCTGGCTTTCATTATTACATTTGCTGATTTTATCGGGCTTGGCTTGTGGGGGATTGCGACACTTGGCACAATTCCGAAGCTGGATCATTCGATTTTTTTGCTGGTATATGGCATTCTGTCGCTCATTATACTGGCGATTGCAGCCTTGATCTATGTGATCAACATTCGCGATGCAAAGCGGCAGGCCGAGCAAATTCGCAACGGCTGGAAGCGGCCGCCGCTTAGAGAAGCAATCAAGCAGGCTTATATGAACAGTTTCCCGTACCTATTGTCAGTGCCGGGCTTTATTCTGTTAATATTTGTCGTCATCTTTCCGCTGCTGTTTGCGATTTCGCTGGCGTTTACCAACTATGATTTATACCATTCGCCGCCGCGCAATTTGGTTGATTGGGTCGGCTTTGACAATTTCGTCAATCTGGTCACAGTGCCGATCTGGAATCAGTCGTTCCTTAAAGTGCTGTCGTGGACGCTCGTATGGACGATTGTCTCGACGACGCTGCAAATTGGCCTGGGGCTGTTTCTTGCTGTGTTAGTGAACGACAAGCGCATCAAATTCAAGCGCTTGATTCGTACGATTTTAATTTTGCCATGGGCGATCCCCAACTTTGTTACGATAATGATATTTTCGGCGTTGTTCAATGACCAGTTTGGCGCCATCAATCGCACGCTGCTGGGCTGGCTCAACATAGATCCGCTGCCGTGGCTGACCGATCCGCTCTATACGAAGCTCGCCTTGATCAGCATTCAGGTTTGGCTTGGCTTTCCGTTTCTATTCGCTCTTTTCACAGGGGTGCTGCAAAGCATTTCGCATGATGCGTATGAGGCTGCCGATGTTGATGGCGGCACAAGATGGCAAAAGTTCCGCTACATTACACTGCCGCATGTGCTGTTTGCAACAGCGCCGCTGTTGATCATTCAATATACGGCAAACTTCAACAACTTCAATATTATTTATTTGTTCAACGGCGGAGGCCCGGCGGTGCGCGGACAAACGGCAGGAGGAACCGACATTCTCATCTCGTGGGTGTACAAACTGACCTTTACGACGAACAACTACAATATGGCGGCTGCCATCTCGCTCATTATTGGCGTCATTGTCATTGTGTTTGCCTTCTTCCAATTCAGACGTACGAAGTCGTTCAAGGAGGAGCGTGATCAATCATGAATCATCGATTGAAATCCAAGCTTGAGGTTGCAGGCATATACGGCATCATTATCGTCATGTCGATCATTATTTTTTATCCGCTTGCCTGGGCGCTTGGTCTTTCCTTCAACACTGGAACGAGTCTTTACTCCTCCAGCATTATACCGAAGGAGCCTACACTGGAGCATTACCGCTGGCTATTTACAAGCCCGGAAAGCAACTATGTCACATGGTACAAAAATACGCTGATCGTCTCTTCGGTCAGCTGCTTGCTGTCGATTATTTTCACTTCAATGACGGCCTATGCGCTGTCGCGCTTCCAATTTGTCGGCAGAAAAAGCGGCATGTATGCCTTTTTGCTGCTGCAAATGTTTCCTGTCATGATGGCGATGGTGGCGCTGTATATTTTCTTGAATTTGATCGGCTTGCTTAATACGCTGCTAGGCTTGATTCTGATCTATGTGGGCGGGCAAATTCCGTTCAACGCCTGGCTGGTCAAAGGCTATCTTGATACGATTTCTCGCGAGCTGGACGACGCGGCTAAAATCGATGGAGCAGGCCCAATCCGTATATTTGTACAAATTCTGCTGCCGTTAATTACACCGATATTGGCAATTGTGGCGCTGACCAACTTTATGCTGCCGATCTTTGATTTTATTTTGCCGTCGATCATCCTGCACGATAAGAGCAAATATACGCTGGCAGTTGGCTTGTACAATTTTGTAACGGAGAAATACTCCAGCAATTTCACCGTGTTTACGGCCGGGGCGATCTTGATCGCTGTGCCGATTGCCGCGATCTACTTGTTCCTGCAAAAGTATTTTATATCCGGGCTTTCTGCAGGCGGCACAAAGGGCTAGGGGCTGCATACACGCCCTGGGGCGTATCTCTCAACATTTACGATAAAAGGAGCTAATGAATTATGACTATTGAATTTATTAAAGGCGCAGATATTTCATTCGTTGACGAAATTGAAGCGGAAGGCGGTGCGTACTATGAAAATGGCGTGCAGCGCGATGTGCTGGACATTTTGCAGGACAGCGGCGTTAATTCCGCACGCTTGCGCATTTGGAACAATCCGGAGTTCGACTACTGCAATCCGCAAAAAACATTGATGATGGCGAAGCGGATCAAGGAAAAAGGGCTGCATTTTCTGCTCGATTTTCATTATTCCGATTATTGGGCTGACCCTTCCAAGCAGTATATGCCGAAAGCGTGGGAGCAGCTTAGCTTCGAGGAGCTGGTTCAGGCGGTCGAGCAGTTTACAGCATCCTTTATCGAACAGCTTATTGCGCAGGGAACGGCGCCTGATATGGTTCAGGTCGGCAACGAAATTACAAACGGCATGATTTGGGGCGAAGGACGCGTCGATGGCGAGCATAATACGCCAGAGCAATGGGAGAAGCTGGGGCAGCTGATCGCCGCTGGCATTCGCGGCGTACAGGCGGCTGCAGCAGCAGGAGATGCAGCAATTCCCGTAATGATTCATATTGATCGCGGCGGAGATAACGAAGGCAGTCGATATTTCTACGACAAGCTGGTTGCGCTGGGCATTGATTACGACATTATCGGCTTATCCTATTATTCATGGTGGCATGGCACATTGGAGGAGTTTTCCGACAATATGGCCGATTTGGCCAAACGCTACCGCAAGCCGATTGTAGTAGTCGAGGTGGCTTATCCATGGACGATGACACCGCCAGACGAACAGCCTCTTATTTTTAACAAGGAAGAATGGATCTATCCGGGCTTCCCGCCTACTGTGGAAGGACAACGCCAATGGCTGCTTGAGCTGACCAAGCGCATCAAGGCGGTGCCGGATGGACTGGGCCTCGGCTTCTATTACTGGGAGCCATGCTGGATTCCTTCCAAGCCAACCTGGTCTGTAGGTCATGAAAATAACTGGTCTAATTTAACCTTATTCGATTATAAAGGCAACAAGCTCGATTCGCTTAACGCATTTCTGGAAAAATAATCGCTAATCATGCATAATGAGAGTTATCAACGCTAAGGTGGTGATAGCTCTTGGAGTGGGGAATGGAAAATATTCGATACGTATTTTCGTCAATGGAACGGTCGCTGCCGCTTTACCTGGAGTCGATCGGCTATAGCGCCTGGGAACGAATTTTTCAGCGTCCGGAAGGCTATCCTTATTATCACTGGCTGCATACGCTGGATGGGGAAGGACGCTTTGAGCTGCACGGGGAGTCTGTTATGCTGTCCAAGGGCAAGGGCGTGCTGCTGACGCCGTTCACTCCGCATAGCTATTATCCGACTTCCGAGCGCTGGTCTACCATTTACATCACATTTGGCGGCGCGGCGGCAACAGCGATCATGAAGGCTTTGGAGATGGACCGCTCTACCTTCTATGAGGAGTCCGATGACCAGCAGTTTGGAATTTTGTTTAATGATCTGTTAGAGCGAATTGCAAGCAGCGATTCGCATTCCAATATGGAGGCTTCGAGCGAGCTGTACAATTTTTTAATGCAGCTTCGCAAATTCGGGATGCTGAACAATCAGCCGTCGCTGTCGCAATATTACCGCAGGCTGCAGCCAATCGTAAGCTGGATGGAGCAGCATATGGCGGACAATATCGGACTGCAGGAAATTTCGGATTATGCTGGCATCGGCATTAACGGGCTGCATGAGCTGTTTCAGCATGCCTTCGATATGAGCCCGTATTCGTATCTGATTCAGCTGCGGCTGCGAGAAGCAAAGCGCATTATATTGCAGCATCCGCAGCGTGCGCTGCGCGAGGTTGCCGAGCAGACGGGCTTTAACGATGTGAGCCATTTCGTGGCAACCTTTCGCAAAAAAGAAGGCATTACGCCAGGCAAATACCGCGAGCTGCATCAGACTGCCGACCATGCTGAGCAGCAGCCGTTAGAGCTGGACGAGCACTATAAGTGAATAAGCTTAAACGATGCTAGCTTCGTTCTGTCAAATGAGCGAGGCTAGCATTTTTGCTAAAGACACTGTTAAATCTCTTGAAAAGTCATTTCAATGAATTGTTGGGTTGCTGCTTGATATAAAGCAAGATTAAACTAACTGCATATGCGAAAATATACAGCACTCCAAAGCTTAAGTACATTGCCGATGGTATTAACCAAACCATTGAAATCAATATTAGTAATCGCTTGGAAAGAAGAGACCCTGCGAAAGCAATCATTATTGGTATTATGAAAAACCAAAGATTAAACATGGTTAGTTTACCTGAACCAAGGGCAAGATTAATTGAAAACGACAGGCATACAAGTGAAGTGACAGATCCTATTATTAAGCTAACAATTTTATTCCATTTCATCGGTTCACCCCTTGTATGTATTAGATTAATGAGAAAAGCCATACATAAAGTTTAACATAGTCTTGCTCCATAAAAACGTCGGTTTTCTGTTACAAAAGCGTCAATATTGTTGTGGTACAGTTCGTTATTATGCGCTAAAGTATGAAAGAGAGCTTGGGCGTGTCTGAAAACCCGCTCAGTGTCCTCGGAGTTCTGAGACACGCCCCAGGCAAAAATGAAGGCGAATGCCCGCTGCTCAAGCAATGGAAGCGGTTGTCCGGCAGCTAACATGCCTACGAAATGTTTAGGAGGTTAATCGAGCTAATGAAAGAGAAAAATTACACGGCGCTCGTTATGACGCTAACGGTCATTATTGTCGCATTGATCACAATTTTGTTTTTCCTTCCGGCATATGATGGAGAAATCGGCTTTGACGTAAAAATATTGCCGATGCTGAATGCGATCTTTAACAGCTTTACGTTTTTGGCGCTGTTAACTGCATTAATTGCGATTAAAAAGAAAAATATTAAAATGCACAAAACCTTTATCGGAGTTGCATTTGTTACAACGACGCTGTTTCTTGTATCGTATGTAACCTACCACTACTTAACAGAGTCCACATCCTATGGCGGCGAAGGCGTGCTGCGCTACATTTATTTCTTCGTGCTGATCACACATATCGTGCTGGCAGCCGCTGTCGTTCCATTTGCATTGTTTTCAGCGATTAGAGGCATGACCAATCAAATCGAAAAACACCGCAAAATTTCCCGCTGGACGATGCCGATCTGGCTATATGTCAGCTTGACAGGCGTAATCGTCTACCTCATGATTTCGCCATATTATTGATGGTTCAGCGCTCCGGAGCAAAGCATCCTCCAGTCGCTTTTTAAATCGTAATGCTTTTATTTTAATTTTAAGTTTGCATTACGATGTTAAAGGCGACCCACTTCGTTTTCCGGATGCTTTGCTCCTCCGCTGTAGCTTTTTTTGAATGCAAGTCCAAGAAGCTTGGATGCTAGTAGAAAACGAGGAGCGCAGCGTAAGCAAAAGCTACGTGAGCACCTCCAATGTTTCCGCAGGAAACATATAACGGAAGCATAAGCTTTCGCTAGCGTTCAAGATTCGCCGTCGAATAAGCTATAACGCACAACCTCGTCATCAAAGTCCGGTTTTAAACCCTCCAATTCCAATGAAAGGTTTAAAATCGGGCTTTCAGGACCAAGAAGATGGGATGATACTAGAAAACAAGGAGCGCAGCGTAGATAAGACCTACGTGAGCACCGGAGTTTTCGCTAGCGTTCAAGATTCGACGTCGAGTAATCCCCAACGCAATCGCATCGTCATCAAAGTCGAGAATTTTGAATTACCGCTATATAGAGGGGGTTTGTGGTAGGTCTAAATAGTTATTATACCTCCCCCACTTGTGTTTACGGTACAAATTCGATATCCTTAATTAAAAGTGTTAAATAGAGAAGAAGCTATCTTCTGAAATGTTGGAGGTCGTAGAAACCATGGGAAATACAGTTCAATTCGATTATAGCAAAGCGCTTGGCTTTGTAGGTCAGCACGAGATTGATTATTTTGCAGAGCAGGTACGTGTTGCGCATGAGCAGCTTCATAATGGTACAGGCGCAGGCTCTGATTATTTAGGCTGGATCAATTTGCCGACAGAATATGACAAGGAAGAGTTTGCACGCATCAAGCAAGCCGCTGCAAAAATTCAAGGCGATTCTGAAGTATTGATCGTGATCGGTATTGGCGGTTCTTATCTTGGCGCAAGAGCAGCAATTGAAATGCTGTCCAATTCCTTCTATAATCTGCAAACGAAAGAGCAGCGTAAAACGCCGCAAGTATTGTTTGCCGGCAATAATATCAGTTCTACATATGTGAAGCATTTGCTGCAACTGATTGAAGGCCGCGACTGGTCGATCAATGTTATTTCCAAATCAGGAACAACAACTGAGCCTGCGATTGCTTTCCGTATTTTCCGTGCTGAGCTTGAGAAAAAGTATGGCAAGGAAGAAGCTCGCAAGCGCATTTATGCCACAACAGATAAAGCAAAAGGTGCATTAAAATCGTTGGCAACAGCTGAAGGCTATGAGTCCTTCATTATCCCTGATGATGTTGGTGGCCGTTATTCTGTGCTTACAGCTGTAGGCTTGCTGCCAATTGCTGTAGCAGGCATCGACATCGACGCGATGATGCAAGGCGCTGCCGACGCTTCTGTAGCATACAGCAAGCCAGAGCTAGCGGAAAACGAAGCATATCAATATGCAGCGATTCGCAACAGCTTGTATCGCAAAGGCAAAGTTACGGAAATTTTGGTTAACTATGAGCCTAACCTTCATTTTGTTTCTGAATGGTGGAAGCAGCTGTTCGGCGAGTCTGAAGGCAAGGATTTCAAAGGAATTTATCCAGCTTCTGTTGACTTCTCAACTGATTTGCATTCAATGGGTCAATTTATTCAGCAAGGGAACCGCAATATTTTTGAAACGGTTATCCAGGTGAATGAAGTGCCTGAGCATATTACGATTGAAGCAGAGGAAGGCGATCTAGATGGCTTGAACTTCCTTGCAGGCAAAACGATGGATTTCGTTAACAAAAAAGCGTTCCAAGGCACACTGCTGGCTCATACGGATGGACAAGTTCCTAACCTGATTGTTAACCTTCAAGATATGTCGCCTTATACATTTGGCTACATGGTTTATTTCTTCGAAAAAGCATGTGCGATAAGCGGATATTTGCTAGGGGTTAATCCGTTCGATCAGCCTGGTGTAGAAGCGTATAAAACAAATATGTTTGCTTTGCTAGGCAAGCCTGGCTATGAGAAGGAAAAAGCTGAGCTGGAAGCTCGTCTCTAATAGATCTGCATCACCTGCATTAGGGGACGGCATCATGCAAGTTTAACTAAGCATATGAAAATATAATCCTGCACAACTCCGGTTTTCGTTGTGCAGGATTGTTTATTTTATAAATGGGAGTGATGGTTTTGCTGCAGCGATATCGAACGGTGCGCAAGGATGGAAGCCGTGAAATTGTAATCAAAAAATCTCGCTTTATCGGCTATGCACGACCAGTAGAAACGGAAGAAGAAGCGATCGCTTTTATCGACGAAATTAAACGGCTGCACCGACAGGCTACGCATAACTGCTCCGCCTATATGGTTGGCGAGCGCGATCAATTTCAAAAGGCTTCAGACGATGGCGAGCCAAGCGGTACGGCTGGCAAGCCGATTTTAGAGGTTATTAAGAACAAAGGGCTGAAAAATGTCGCAGTAGTTGTCACGAGATACTTTGGCGGCATTATGCTAGGCGCTGGCGGGCTGGTTCGTGCCTATACCGATGGAGCGGTAGCGGGAATTGAAGCGGCAGAGGAAATCGTTTATGTGCTGCACCGCGAGGTGTTTATCGAGGTCGACTATACATGGTATGGCAAGCTGGAGAACGAGCTGCATGGGCGGGGGACAAGGCTTGGCAGCATAGATTTTACCGATAAAGTAACCGTATGCTGCTTGCCTGAGGCAGACCAAGCAGAGCAGTTTGTCGACTGGGCCACCGACTTTACACAGGGTAAATCGACCATTACAGTCGGGGAAGAGCGTTATTTTATTGAAGGGGAATAACGTCGACGTGCTAGGGCGTGTATGCAACCTCTGAAGGGAGCAGATTATGCCGAATGTTCGTTCCATTCCTTTTATGTGCGAAGAATATCCAATTGAAATCATATAACCAAGCATCTTAAGTAAACGAAAGTTAAGATGCATAGTTTTGTTGATGACGCAATGGCTTGCAGCAGTCATTCACCTGCCAATTGAGAAGTTTTTGGCATGGTGACTGGACAGTTTGCATAGGGCTGTTGCGTTTTTGTTTTTGTGAAAATATATGAGAAAAATACATTGACTTCCATTAGGTGGGAGTGATACATTGTAAATACCTAGTATTCAAGTGGGAATAATCATTGATTGATGGAGGCAGAGCAGATTGAACTCTCTTTTTCGCAGCAAACCCTGGAGCTATAGCTTTCGAACGATTGTGTTCATCTATTTTATCGGACTGATTATTATTCCAATTGTCGGGATCTATACGCAATCCTTCTCGCAAGGATTAGCAAGTTTCATAGATAGTTTATCCGATCCATTAGCATGGAAGGCTGTGCTGCTAACCGTCAAGCTGGCTGCTATTGCTACGCTGATCAACGTATTGCTGGGCACGATGATTGGCTGGGTACTGACGCGCTATGAATTTGTCGGAAAAAGTATTTTAAATAGTGTCATAGACTTGCCTTTCGCGCTGCCTACTGCCGTCGCAGGCTTTATTCTGTTGCTGCTCGTTGGACCAAGCAGCTTGTTTTATGAATGGTTTGGGCTTGATCTTGTATTTCATGAGCCGGCAATTGTCATTGCGATGATGTTTGTTACCTTTCCTTTTGTAATACGCGGCCTGCAGCCATTGCTGGAGGAGCTCGATCAATCGGAGGAAGAAGCGGCCTATACGCTTGGTTCCTCAAAGACGCGAACCTTTTTTCAAATTATTTTGCCAACGATGCTGCCGGGTATTTTAAGCGGGGCGATGCTCGCTTTCTCCAGGGCGATTGCCGAGTTTGGCGCGGTTGTCTTAATTGCAGGAAATATTCCAGGCAAAACATTGGTAGCCTCGGTTTATATTTTTGGTGAAATTGAAAGTAATAATCCGCACGGCGCGGCTGCCGTATCTGTTTTGCTGCTTTCGATTTCTTTCCTGATTCTTTGGTTCATTCATAAGCTTAATCGTGGGGGTCAGGCATAATGAGAAGGCTCTGGATTACGTTAACCTATATTGTAGTTGCTGTTGTGCTTTTTTTGCCGTTATACAAAATTTTTACTGGAGCTTGGGCAGATGGTTTCTCAGGTTTTGCCGATGCGCTTTTGCGTCCACAATCCCTGCATGCGCTGCAAATGACGGCGACAATCGTGTTGATCGTGACCGTAGTCAATACGCTATTTGGCGTAATGCTTGCGATCTATCTGGTGCGGGCTAGCTGGCTTTCACCTTTTGCCAAGCGGCTCTGTAACAGCATTGTAGATTTGCCGTTTGCCGTTTCGCCAGTTATTGGCGGTTTGATGATTGTATTGCTGCTTGGCCCGAACACGGTGCTCGGCACCATGTTTAATAATTTGGGCGTGCAAATAGTATACGCTCTGCCAGGTATGGTGCTGGCGACCTTGTTTGTTACGTTTCCGATTATGGTGCGCGAGGTGATGCCTGTGCTGCAGGAAATCGGCGATCAGCAGGAGCAGGCGGCAACGACGCTGGGCGCCTACTCGTGGTATACCTTTTGGAAGGTGACATGGCCGAATATTCGCTTTGCTGTGATGTACGGCGTTGTATTGACTGTGGCGCGCTCGCTGGGGGAATTTGGCGCCGTGCTGGTTGTCTCAGGCAATATTATTAACAAGACGCAGACTGCTACTACGCTAGTATATCAGGATGTGGAAAACTTCAATGTCGTTGCAGCGAACGGCATTGCGCTTGTGCTGGCGGCGTTTTCCATTATGCTGCTGCTGTTAATGGAGTGGACGAAGAAGAGAAAGGAAGTGCATTAATTTATGCATATCGAGGTCAAAAACTTAAATAAGGAATTTGGCAGCTTTCATGCTGTACAGGATGTTAGCTTTGAAATTGAAAAAGGCAAGCTGATCGGTTTTCTCGGCCCAAGCGGCGGCGGTAAAACCTCGATTCTTCGTATGCTCGCCGGCTTGGAAACACCAACCTCAGGCGATATTTTCTTCCACGGCAAACGAGTGAATGATCTTCCTCCGCAAGAGCGCGGCATCGGTTTTGTGTTTCAAAACTATGCGCTGTTCAAGCATATGACGGTATTCGACAATATCGCATTCGGTTTAAAGGTGAAGAAGCAAAATAAAGCGGCGATTAAAGAGCGTGTTCAATATTTAGTCGAGCTGACAGGGCTAAAGGGCTTTGAGCATCGCTATCCGCACCAGCTTTCCGGGGGACAGCGCCAGCGTGTTGCGTTTGCCAGAGCGCTGGCTCCTGAACCGCAGCTGCTATTGCTTGATGAGCCATTTGCGGCGATTGATGCGAAAATTCGTACGGAGCTGCGCACCTGGTTGAAGGATATGATAAGCGAGCTAGGCATTACTTCGATTTTCGTAACCCATGACCAGGAGGAAGCGATTGAGGTAGCGGATGAAATTATGATTATTAGCAAAGGCAAGCTCGAGCAAAAAGGAACGCCGTGGGATATTTACAAAAATCCGCAAACGCCGTTCGTTGCCAGCTTTATTGGCGAATCCTCGCTAATCGACAATATCCAATGCTTTAAAGGCTATGAGGATGTGCCGACTAATGAAGGCATTAAAGCTTTAATTCGCCCCGAATATATAGAAGTAGGCAAGTCAGGTGAAATTGTGCTGGCATCTGCTACGATGGATGCAAGTGTGAAGCATTTGCACTTCCGCGGCAGTGAATGGATGGTTGAGCTTGAAATTGAAGGCCAGAAGCTGATTACGTATCGCTCGCTTGAAAAGGATGTGCTGCATCCAGGTGAACAGGTCAAGGTGCTCATACATCGTGCATATCTCTTTAATGAGGAGAAAAGCTGGATTATGGAGAATCCTTTGAAGGTTGATCCATTGCCGGTCTATATTTAATTTGAACCTTTATTGGAAAAGGAAGTTCAAATTGCTCGACTTTGATGACGATGTAACTTCGTTGTAGCATAGTCGACGTCGAATCTTGAACGCTAGCGAAAATTCCTGTGCTCACGTAGCTTTTGCCTACGCTGCGCTCCTCATTTTCTACTAGCGTCCAAGCTTCTTGGTCCTGAAAATCGAGCAATTTGAACCTTTATTGGAAAAGGTGTGGGATGACGTGTTCAAAGCAATCATCAATAAATATTTTATTGCAATATTGGCACTAACACTTGTGGCTGGCACATTGGCTGGCTGCAGCAGCAATTCAGAGGCAGGTGGCGGCGACCAAGCCGCTGCAGGCGAAGCGACCTTGGTGGTTGGCGCTTATTCTGTTGCGAAGGACGCGCTGCAGGAGCTATTGCCGTTATTTGAAAGCAAATGGGCTGCCGAAACGGGGCAATCGCTTCATATTGAGGAGTCGTACGAAGCGTCGGGGACGCAGGCGCGAGCGATTATTGGCGGCTTTGAGGCCGATATTGCGATTTTGGCAATGGAAGGCGATATTGATATGATTGCCGATGCCGGCTTTATTACGCATGATTGGCGACAGCTCGGCAAGCAAGGCATGCTAACGAGGTCGATTGTTGTGCTTGGCACGCGCGAGGGCAATCCGTTGAATATCCAAGGCTGGGATGATTTGACGAAAGAAGGCGTTAAGGTGCTGTATCCGAACCCGAAAACATCAGGCGGAGCACAGTGGGATATTAACGCGATGTATGGCGCTGGGCTCAAGCAAGCGGAGCAGCAGCTTGGTGCTCCAGATGCAGAGTACGCGAAAAACTATTTGAAACAAATTCATGCTAATGTCGAGTCGCTCGATAAAAGCGGTCGTGCCTCAATGGCTGCCTTTGAATATGGCGTAGGCGATGTCATTGTCACCTATGAAAATGAGCTGCTTGCCAGAATTGCCAAAGGCGTGGAGTACGATATTGTCGTGCCGGAGGATACGATTCTAATTGAAAATCCAATCGCGCTAGTTGACAAGCATATTGAGCAGCATGGCAATCGAGAAGTAGTCGAAGCGTTCTATCAGTTTTTACTGTCGGAGGAAGCACAGCGCATTTTCGTAAAGCATGGCTTCCGTCCGGTGGAGGAGACAGTTGCAGAGGAGACAAAGGATCAATTTGTCATTCCAACAGGCTTGTTTGATATTTCCTATCTCGGCGGCTGGGACTATGTGCGCGAGGAGTTGTATTCGAAGAGGGGGATATGGTATCAAGTATTAGCCAACCTCTAAATTAGGAAGTTCAAAAATCCGACTTTGATGACGATGTAACTTCGTTGTAGCATAGTCGACGTCGAATCTTGAACGCTAGCGAAAATTCCGGTGCTCACGTAGCTTTTTGCCTACGCTGCGCTCCTCATTTTCTACTAGCGTCCAAGCTTCTTGGTCCTGAAAGCCGAATTTTTGAACCTTTATTGGAAGGGGAAGTTCAAAAATCCGACTTTGATGACGATGCGTAGCTTCGTAGCGGATTCGACGGCGAAGCTTGAACGCTAGCGAAAACTGCGGTGCTCACGTAGCAACGCTCTACGCTGCGCTCCTCGTTTTCTACTAGCGTGCCATCTTCTTGGTCCTGAAAGCCCAGCATTTTGAACCTTTATTGGAAGGGGAAGTTCAAAAATCCGACTTTGATGACGATGCGTAGCTTCGTAGCGGATTCGACGGCGAATCTTGAACGCTAGCGAAAATTCCGGTGCTCACGTAGCAAGTTCCTATGCTGCGCTCCTCATTTTCTACTAGCGTCCAAGCTTCTTGGACTTGCATTCAAAAAACGCTCCAGCGGAGGAGCAAAGCATCCGAAAAACGAAGAGTGTCGCCTTTAACATCGTAATGCTACCATAAAAATTCCAATAAGAAAGCATTACGATTTAAAAAGCGACTGGAGGATGCTTTGCTCCGGAGCGCTGAAAAACGAAGAGTGTTGCCTTTAACATCGTAATGCAACCTTAAAAAATTCAAATAAAAGCATTACGCTTTAAAAAGCGACTGGAGGATGCATTGCTCCGGAGCGCTGACAGGCTTGCAAGAAGAAACGTCATATTTTGTCTGAAAATGGGATGTAGAGAGCATTTGAGTCGAAAGGATTCAAATATTTTCTGACATCTCTTTTTTTATTGTTGCTTTATTGGGCAAAATAGCATACCATTATTTTAGAATCATTCTAAATTGAGAAATATTTAGATTAGCTTGCCTTGTATGGCTGAGGAGGCGAAACCATGAATATACAGGCTGAGATCGAAAAAATAAAACACAGCTTGATGGAAAGCGGATATAAATTGACGACACAGCGTGAAATCATTGTCCGTGTACTGCTTGAGAATGAAGAAGATCATCTCAGTGCAGAGGATGTATACATGCTTGTTAAAGAGAAATTTCCTGAAATCGGGCTTGCTACGGTTTATCGGACATTGGAGCTGTTAGCGGAATTACAAATCGTTGCAAAAATGAATTTTGGTGATGGCGTTGCTCGCTTTGATTTGCGTGGGCAGGATCATGAGCATATGCATCACCATTTGATTTGTCATACATGTGGAGCGCTTGAGGAAATCAAGGATGATTGGCTGCTAGAGCTGGAGCAGCGCCTTGAAGCGGAATATGGCTTCAAGGTTATTGACCACCGTCTTGATTTTATCGGTAATTTTAGAAGCTGCCCTAATGATAACTGTAAAACGCATAAAGGCTCGGCATAAGTCAAGCGTAACGTATAACGAAGCAAATAGAATGAAGCATGCTGCCCCAAAGGTATGCTTTATTTTGTTGGCTGTAAATGAGTAACAATTGCAGCAATAACTGCTGGTGATGACGAGCTCTGATGCAGGTCATAAATGTGTAAACATGCGCCTTCAACCGTCTTTACAATGTCAATCGGCATTGCAAGACAGGTGAAGGCGTTTTTGCTGCACGCAAAATGTTTAGCTGTGGAAAAATTGTGCAAGAAAACAGTTTACAAATGTTTGCGCTATCCCTTACTATATTGGTGAGTTGAATAAACTTTTACAAATTGATTTTATTTTGAAATAAAATTTCGAAATAAAAATCTAAAAATTGCTTGCAGGGTTATTCAACGAAAAACTACATAAAGGAGAGCGCGAAGATGATGCAAGTGAAACGTATTTGGCTAGTATGGTTAAGTTGCATGTTAGTAGCGGCAGGCCTTTCGTCAGTGGCGGCTGCAGCAGAAGCGGAAGTAAGCTCCAGTACGGCAACAAATGTTGTATTTGAGGATTTCGAGGACATGTCTGATGTATATTTGACCAAAAGTGTGGCTTCGGATTTCGCACAGCTTTCACAGGCGAGCATGCCATCCCCAGTTGTACACGGACTTTCGTCTGCAAAGCTGGATTATGATTTTACAGGATCATCAGGTACGTCAGCGGCATATTTGAGGTTTTATGGCGCTAACAACTCCCCTGGTCGCACCATTGAAGGCTCCCCTTCAAAAATTGGGTTTTGGGTACATGGTGCAGGGTACAGACATTGGATTAGAGCCCAGCTTGAGGACGCCAATGGCAATAAGCCAGTGCTTGACTTTACTGCAACGACGACTGTCATCGATGGATGGCAGTATGTAAGTGCGAATGTTCCAACTAATTTAGCGGCTCCTTTTAAACTGAATTATATTTACTATGTGGAAACAAGCAGCAAGACTGCCGGTACTTTATACTTTGATCAGATTTCGCTTATTTATGGCAACTCTGAGCTGTTGGAGCTGCAGTGGAGCGATATAAGGCCAATGCAGGCGGGTGAGACGATCACACCTATGTTGCTGGCAGCAAAGCATGGCTCGAAGCAGGTGGATGTGATCGCATTGCAGCAGGCAATTGTATCAAGCTCCAATCCAGAGGTTGCAGCGGTAAATAGCGAAGGAAATTTGGAAGCGCTTGCTCCGGGCGAAACAGTGCTTTCTGCCCAATACAATGGGCGAGCTGCCAGCTATGTGCTTACTGTTGTAGATGAACTCGTCGAGCCAGGCGCGATTGCGATAAAGGGGCCGCTCACACTAGTTCCTTCAGAAGAGACTGAACTTGCTGTTTATGCGATATTCAATCAGCATGAACTGGTCGACGTCACAGCAGCAGCATCGATTGTATCAAGCAATGAGGAAATCGTCAGGATTGAAAACGGCAAGCTGCGCGGCATCAGCTACGGCACAGCAACCATTACAGCCAGCTTTACAACAAATAGTGGTGCTGAGCTTGTCACAAGCTATGAACTCGAGGTAAAGCCAGGAGAACTTCGTTCGATTGCGATTAAGGATGTATTCTCGGCAATCGTGGGCGGTGAGCCGATTACAGCGACAGTTTACGGCACATATCGCATTGAAGGGGAGAAGCCGATTACAGAAGGTGTAACATTCTCGATTGACAATCCGCAAATTGCCGCGATTGATCCAATGACAGGAGTGATTACCGCGATTACGCCAGGAGTAACGACGGTGCGTGCTGAAGTTAACGGTCAAACGGTTCAGCAAATTTTAGTCGTGACCAATGCGATTAGCGCACCAAAGCATGAGCTGCGCGGCGCGTGGATTTCAACCGTTGAAAACATTGACTGGCCAGCCAAGGGCGATACCAACCCGGCATCACAGCGCGCAGATTTTGTTGCTTTGCTTGATGAGCTGCAGGCAGCCGGCATTAACGCAGTATTTGCCCAGGTTCGACCTACAGCAGATTCCTTTTTCCCATCGGAATATTTTCCATGGTCGCATTGGCTAACAGGTGAGCAGGGGGTTGCGCCGGACGATCATTATGATCCGCTTGCTTTTATGATTGAGGAAGCTCATAAGCGAAATATGGAGTTCCATGCCTGGATCAACCCGTTCCGTATTTCGATGCACAATCAGCTGGATGCCTTAGTGGAAACACATCCTGCACGCCAGCACCCGGACTGGGTTGTAGAGTATGAAGGCAAATTGTATTTTAATCCAGGCGTAGCGGAAGCGCGCAGCTATATTTTAGAGGCAGTCAATGAAATTGTAGAGAAGTATGATGTAGACGGCATTCATATGGACGATTATTTTTATCCGTATCCTTCTTCTCAAGTGTTCAATGATGCAAGCCAGTACGAGGCTTACGTGGCAGGCGGCGGCACACTTGGCCTAGCCGATTGGCGCCGCAGCAATGTCAATATGGTCGTATCCGGCTTGTACGAAACAATCAAGGCGAGCAAGCCATACGTGAAATTCGGGATTAGTCCGTTTGGCATTTGGAAGAACAAAGCAAGTGACCCGACGGGCTCGGCTACCAATGGCTTAGAAAGCTACTCTGCGATTTATGCTGATACGCGAACATGGATTAAGCTGGGCTGGGTCGATTATATTGCTCCGCAAATTTATTGGCATTTTGGCTATAATGCGGCTGCTTACGATGTGCTGGTAGACTGGTGGCTGAACGAGGTGGAACAGTACGCACAAGTCCATGATGTTCATCTTTATATTGGTCATGCGACCTATAAGGTTGGCACGACATTTTGGGAGCATCCAGATCAACTGCCTGCACAGCTGCGCTACAATCAGGATAAGCAGGTATCAGGCAGCATTTTGTTCAGCTCCAATCATTTTCTAGCGAATCCGCTTGGCATTTTGGATGCGATCAAACAAACCTACGCCAAGCCAGCACTTATTCCAGCAATGCCTTGGCTGGGAGGAGAGGCTCCCAAGCAGCCGATGTTGGCCCAAACGAAAAATGTTAGCAGCGGCGTTCAGTTAAAGTGGAAGGCCGGCAACAAAGGTGAGGAGCCGCGCTACTACGCAATCTATCGTGCACCAGGAAAGCAGGCGCCGAGCACAGCAACAACCGAGCATTTGCTCACGACCGTCGCAGCTACAGCTGAAAATATGCAATTATACATTGATCAAACTGCTGTAGCTGGTGAAACGTACACGTATGCGATCACAGCTGTATCCCGTCTGCATGTCGAAAGTGAAGCAAGCAAAAGCTCAACGATCGCCGTTAAAAAGGTAAAGAATGAACATTAAGAAAGTCTCTTGAAGAAATAAATTAGTTGAAAAGCCTGCTCTAGCGGACGTTGCAGTCCATGCCAGAGCAGGCTTTGCTAATTGATTGGAAGGATCAGGTCGATAACTATTCTAGAATGGATAATTAGGGAAAAATTTCATATTCGGAATAGGAGCTGAAGGGATATGAGCAGCAATACCATCTTAAGGCTTGGA
The DNA here is from genome assembly GCF_018403185.1 of Paenibacillus montaniterrae. Taxonomy (GTDB): domain Bacteria; phylum Bacillota; class Bacilli; order Paenibacillales; family Paenibacillaceae; genus Pristimantibacillus; species Pristimantibacillus montaniterrae. Next base: position 462,413 of record NZ_BOSE01000004.1, on the reverse strand, counting down.
GATGTTGAAAAGGTTTACCAGCAAGGTTCAAATAAGGTAATAGCGTTACAGAAAACGAAGTTTGAAATCGATGCAGGAGAGTTCGTCGTTATTATGGGAACCAGTGGCTCGGGAAAAACTACACTACTGAATATAATTGGCGGGATGATTGAACCATCCTCGGGTACACTTTTTTTACGAGATAAAAAAATCCATTTTGATGCTAAACATGCTCAGCAGCTAGCTCAATATCGTAAAAAAGAAATCGGCGTGGTATTTCAAGATTTCAATTTAATCGATGCGATGACAGTTAATGAAAACATAGCAATCCCACTTATTCTGGATGGAGAAGATGCCAGTAGCATAAAAGAACGAACATCACAAATGCTTAAACGAGTTTCTCTTGAACAACGAGGTGATTTTAGACCCTATGAGCTGTCAGGAGGCCAGCAACAAAGGGTTGCCCTAGCCAGGGCTTTAATTAAGGAGCCAACGATTTTGTTGGCTGATGAACCTACCGGGAACCTTGATTTTGAAACATCTAAAGCTATTTTGGAATTGCTTGTGGAGATTAAGAGAAGCTTTGGACAGACCATTATCATGGTTACTCACGATCCATTGATGGCTGCATACGGTGAGAGGATATTATTTATGCACGACGGAATGATTAAGGAAGAGTTGCAACTATTAGAGGAACTGGATCTCGACCGGAAAAGGGAAGAAATCATAGCTGCATTTTATGACATGAAAGGAAGGCCATCATGATAACGTCAGTGCTCGGTATTGCTTATCGCTTGTCTTCTGCCAATCGTTCAAGAATGGTTGCTTCAATAACAAGTGTAACAGTTGCTATGACCTTAGTACTTTCAATGTCGTTATTGCTTATGAATATGGATCGATCTTATAAGCAGCAGCTTACAGATGTTTTTGGAAATGTAGATATGATCGTTACGCCGCCTAAGGACTCATTTGGACAGCTTACTTATTTTGATCAACTTGCTCAGCAGCATATTTTGAATACCTCGGGCATACATACTGCTTCATTTGTATTAATGAATCCAATTGAAGGAGAGCAGCTGTTTCTTATAGGTCTGCAAAACGACGAGCTTGCCAAAGTAAGATACAATTTTAATGAAGATTTAACGGGTGATGAGGTTGTTATAACAAACACTTTGGCTCAAAGACTTGATGTTAAGCAAGGAGAATTTGTCACCTTGCCTCTCATTCATATTGAGCAAAAGAAATGGCTTGTTAAAGAAATTATTGAGGATGTAAATGTGACCTCTTTCCCTGATCTCGTTTATATGAATTTGTCTGCGCTGCAGGATGTTAGTGGATTAGAAGGAAAGGTTACAGGGGCAATGCTGGATATTAACAGTAGCTCGGAGCCCCTTTCGCTTGTTCGTTTACTGGAACGTACCATTGAGTCGCCGATTGCTTACCAGCTTGTCACAGAGAGTGATTTGGCCAAGCAAAATGCCGAGGGTTTGCGTTCGATTTCTTTCATTGTGATAACTGCCTCCTTAATTGCCAGTCTTGCTATTGTCCTAAGCAACTTTAACCTCATGCTGCAAAGTATTGTACTGCCAATGATTGTTTTACATAGTAACGGTGCTAATAAAAAACAGCTGTTTTCTATTATACTGTATCAACTTGCTGCTGTTATTGGGATAGGAAGTGTTGTTGGAGTCGTTATTGCAGCATTGCTTAGCATGTCCAGCTCAGCACTTCTGGAGCGAATATTTTCTATTTCGAGTGTTGAGACTTATATGGACTGGGGATCGCTTTTATTTTATATGGTGATTTATGGGGCGTTATTGTTTATATTGTTGTTGCCTCTGTTAGCTCGTGGTTTCTCTCAGCTACCACTTCAACATCGCAACATGGTGAAAGAAAAGGAAAGAGGGTTGTCAAAGCCGATTCAGAATTTTTCGTGGCTGCTGCTATCGGGTTCAGTTATTCTAATTATTAGTATTTTATTTTTTTCAGGCCCTGTATTGCTCTATTTACTTGCAGGCATAATGTTTGCCTGCGGAATATGGCTCCTGCTTCCGACTATTTTTCATCATTGGCTTTCGTTTAAGATAAATAGCATTATCCGAAAAAAACAAAAAGAGAAAATTATTGCTTTTCAGTACTTATCACTTTATTTTAAGCAAAATGTATTAATCATTATGGCAATCGCGATTTCTATTAACGTGCCTGTAATTGGTTTTACTGTTTTTGATACTGCCAAAAAAGCAAACATTAATATTGTGAATGAAGAGTTTGTTGCGGACATTCATTTGTACAGCAGTAGTATTACAGTAGCTTTACCAGAGCATGCGGCATCAGATGTGTCACAAATAGAAGGTATAAAAACAGTCATACCAATCAGTCAAGATGACTGGGCTTCGGTCATAAATGTGAAGGCGGTAGAGGAAGAGCAACGGTATGTAAATCTGTACTATAAAAAAAGCGATTTGCAGCAGTTGGCAGGTAAAGGACTTCTGCCCGCTTTACCTAAGGATTTATCCAATATCGTCGTTTTAACAAAGGATTATGCCAAGGAACTGGATGTTGTTGTAGGTGACCAATTGCTTTTGCTTGATCCTGAGCATGATGATCAGCAGCTTGGAAATCTTGAAGTTGCTGCCATAGTTGAAGGATACTTACCTGGTTCAATGAGTATTGACAAAATAGCATATGTAGATGCAAATCAATCTATCATCGGTGCTGACCAAGCGTCACCTGCAGGAAGTCGGGCAAGAGAATGGAACACGCTGCTTCTTTACATAGAAAACGAAAGCCGAGAGGCTATCTTTGAAGAATTAGAGGCGTATGCCTCGTTTTATACCAATGTCCGCTTCGGCGACAAACAACAAGCTTTGAGCTCGATGGAAGAATTTGCAAATCAAAGATTTATTTTTCTATATTCGATAGTTGCGGTTACCTTACTTGTAAGTGCAATTGGTATTTTTTATACAATGAAGGCCTTCGTATACCAGCGACGAAAAGAGTTTGCGATCTTATTTAGCATGGGCCTGACGTTTAACCAGGTGCGTAGAATGCTAGCATTGCAAATTTGCTGGTTTTGCTTTATTGCCAGCTTAACAGGTGTCGTGACAAGCATAGCACTTTCAGGAGCCTTACTGCTGGCAATGGAAAGTCCTATGATTTCAATCTCCTGGATATTTATATGCAGTATAGTATTAGGACTGATTGGATTTGGCTATATGCTGTCGTGGGTGCTTTCGCGAGACCTGCGCTCAGCATCGATACCACAATTAATGAAGAACGTATGAATGAAAAAGCAGGTACATTTCTCATCCAGAATAAGATGAGAAAATGTACCTGCTTTTATTATTGCGATTACTTAAAATGTTGACTGATTCTATATAAGATAAATCGAGATGATTGCTAAATCAACTTCCGCTTACTTCTCCTGAAACACAAACTTCTCAATGACGTGCGCGACGCCGTCCTCGTTGTTGTCCAGTGTGATATAGTCAGCGATGTCCTTCAGGCTTGGTACGGCGTTACCCATTGCCACGCCTAGTCCGGCTACCGATATCATTTCACGATCATTCCAGGCGTCGCCAATTGCGATCGTTTGCTCCATTGTGCAGCCGATATGCTGAGCCATAAATTGCAGCGCATGTCCTTTTGTACCTTCCTTATGCATAAACTCCAAAAAGTGCGCCTTTGATTTTGTAATATGCAGCTGATCGCCCAGCATGTCCTGAAGAATGCTTTTATGATGATCAAGCACCTCAGGCTCGTCAATGATCAGCATTTTATGATTAGGCTTGTCAATCAACTGTTCAAAATCAGGCTCGATTACATATGGGATATTGGAAAGCTTGGAATAAGCCTGAATACGAGCATTATCTTCCGTTCCGTACAATACATCATTTACATACAATTGCAAATGCAGCCCATGCTCCTTTGCGTAGCCAAGCAGCTTGCGCGCTGCGTCAACGGGCACATTTCGCTCATAAAGCACCTTGCCGTCAATCAGAGTTTTGACTAGCGCTCCCTGATAGGTGATAATAGGTACATTGAGTTCAATTTGTTTGGCAATTTGTTGAGCGGAAGCAAACATTCTGCCTGTAGCCAGTGTCACGGTAACACCCGCTTCAATGGCGCGCTCAAGCGCTTTTTTTGTGCGCTCTGTAACTTGGATCTCATCGTTAAGCAGTGTATCATCGATATCGATGGCGATTAATTGATAAGTCATTGTCGTAAAACTCCCTTCAGCCTGCTGTACATGTACATAATCTTGATTGTAACGAAAACCATACCGACATACAAGGAGAAACAACGATGGAACAACATTTCGACCAACCTAAGCAAAACAAGTCAGGCAACAAGTTTAATCAATACCTTATTCTGCTCATTGTAGTCGCTTTAATCGGCGGATTTTTTGGCGGTCAGGCGTGGGCCAAGCGCCAGTACTCCATTATGGAGGTGGAAGACTTTGATCTGCTGCAAGCCTCATATAATCGTATTCACGAAAAGTTTTTGTACGATATTGACGATGAGCAATTAATCAACGGGGCGATTTCCGGGATGGTAAGCTCGCTTGAGGATGAATATTCGCAATTTTTACCCGACGAGCAGGGTGAGAAATACGTGGAATCGTATCAGGATAATTTTTACGGAATAGGGGCGGAAATTAGAAATGATAATGGACGCTACTTTGTATCTTCGCTAGTAAAGGATATGCCGGCAGAAAAGGCTGGACTGAAGCCGGATGATGAAATTGTTGAGGTTGACCGCGAGTCTATTGAAGGTCTTGACTTTAATGAGCTGCTCGGCAAGGTACGAGGCGAGAAAGGGACGAAGGTTATTATCGGGGTACTAAGAGCAGGCTCGGAGGAAGTGTTGGAATTTGAAATTGAGCGTGCGGAAATTCCACTGCATACGGTTTATTCGGAGCGGCTTGAGCAGGATCTCGGCTTGATTTCGATTACCCGCTTCAATAAAAATACAGATGTTGAATTTGCTGAAGCGCTGCAGCAGCTTGAGGCAGAAGGCGAGCTTAAAGGCTTGATTATTGATTTGCGCTCCAATCCGGGCGGCTTGCTCGATGAAACGGTTGCGATCGCCAACATGCTAGTTCCGCAAGGAAAGAAAATTCTTGACGTTGTCTATAAAAATGCAAGCAGAACGACCAGCTATGTTTCCAAGGCGCAGGAGGTTTTCGATAAACCGATTGCGGTGCTGATCAATCAATATTCTGCTAGTGCCAGTGAGGTGCTAAGCGCGGCCTTAAAGGAATCGGCAGGCGCATATATTGTTGGTGTAACCTCATATGGCAAAGGCGTCGTGCAAAGCTTTGAGCCATTTAATGAAGGATCGGTGCTCGTGTTAACAGAAGCGGAGTGGAAGACACCGAGCGGCAACGGCATCCACAAGGTAGGCGTAGAGCCAACTCATGTTGTTGAGCTGCCAGACTATGCCAATCTGCACAGAATTCCGTCTGATGTCGAGTTGAAGCTAGGCAGCTATGGCGAGCATGTTGAGCTGTTAAAGCAGTATTTGCAAGTTCTGGGCTATGAAGCATCTGATGAAGGCATATTTGATGAGCAAACCGAGCAAGCCTTGAAGCAGTACGAGCAAGCCAAAGGACTTCCTGTCGATGGCGTTTACTCGGCACAGGATGGAGCGGCAATGGTCGAGGATATTGGGGCAAAGCTTGCAGAAAACGATACTCAATTGAAGAAAGCAGAGGAGCTGCTGCAGCAGTCAGCGCAATAAGCGATACTGTAAGCAGTAGTGCTGCATGAAATTATAGCAAATGGGAATAGTAAAGCTGCATACTCACTAAGGCAAAAGCGAGCCGCATGTGAGCATGCAGCTTTTTGCATGCAAGGAACTGCCATTTTGTCAAATTAGATTGACTTTCTCGTTGATAATCATTATCATCATCTATATTGGAATTCGCGATGCTAAAGGACGGGAAGGTGCAACATGAAGATCAAGTATTGCAAACGCAGCTTGGAGCAGGGACTGAAGCCTGTTTACAAGCGAATAAAGAAGAAATTCCCCGAGGTCAAACAGAAAAAGACGGGCTGTCTCGGTCAATGCAAATCATGTAAATCCGGCTGCTTTGTTATGATCAAGTCACAGCCTTTGGTAGCCGCGTCTCCCGATAAGCTGTACAAAGCAATTAAGAAGGTTGTTGGATAAATGTTTGCCATAAAATACTAAAACTACTTTTCTTGTTTTAATTTCTATGTTAGAATTATTACAAATAAGAAAAGCGAGGTGCACAACAATGAAAGACCAATTAGCTAAAGCACTTAATGATCAAATGAATTATGAATTTTATTCCGCTCATGTGTATCTGGCAATGGCAGCATACTGTTCCTCTGAAAATTTGGACGGTTTTGCAAACTTCTTCCTCGTGCAGGCAGAGGAAGAACGATTCCATGGCATGAAAATTTATAAATTTTTGAATGATCGCGGCCAGCGCGCAACGATTCAAGCACTTGGCGAGCCTAACAATACGTATTCCTCGATGGTGGACGTATTCGAGCAAGGCTATAAGCATGAGGTAGCCAATACGAAACGCTTCTACGATCTTTCGGATTTGGCGATTCAAGATCGCGAGCATGCAACCATCAACTTCCTGAAATGGTTCATTGATGAGCAGGTTGAAGAAGAAGCATTGTTTGATGGTATTATTACAAAGCTGAAACGCATCGATCAAGACAGCAACGCCTTCTATATGATGGATGCAGAATTCGCTGGACGCAGCTTTGATCCAGCGGCAGAGGAATAAAAAAGCGCAGCAGCAAGCGCGGTCATCATGAATAAACATAAGCTTAGCCTGACTCAAGCCGTATCAATTGGCGAGAGTCAGGCTTTTATTTTGCTTCTTTTTTGCTTCCGATTTCGCTACAATAGTAAAATGAGCTTATTGCACAAGTTTAGCTATCAACATTTTATAAGATGAGGGTGTACAAAATGAAGGTCGTACTTTCGACATTAAATGCTAAGTTTATTCATACATCGCTTGCGCTGCGCTGCTTGAAGGCGTACAGCGGTCATAAATTTGATATGGATATTGCCGAATATACCATTAAGGACCCGGCGATGAACATCGTTTCTGATTTGTTCTCGCGCAATCCTGACGTAATCGGTTTTTCCTGTTACATTTGGAACATTGAAGAGACGATTGTTGTTATTAATATGCTGAAAAAGATCAAGCCGGAGCTGCAAATTGTGCTAGGCGGCCCAGAAGTCAGCTACGATACGGATTACTGGATGGAGCGTCTGCCTGACGTTGATTTTATTGTTATGGGGGAAGGCGAGGAGACGTTTGATCATTTGCTGACGGAGATTGCAACGACGCAAAAATACCATATGGTATTTGGCATCGCTTATCGCAAGCAGCTAGATAGCGGAAAAGAAATTCGCATCAATCCGGGGCGGCCGAAGCTTGATCTCAACACGCTGCCTTCGCCGCATCGCTTTGTTGAGGATTTGCCGCAGCTTGGCAATCGCATCGTTTACTTTGAGACAAGCCGCGGCTGTCCGTTCAGCTGCCAGTTTTGCTTATCGAGCATAGAGGTTGGCGTTCGCTATTTCGATATCGAGCGGACTAAAGCAGATTTGCTATATTTGATCGACAGCGGCGCGAAGCTGATTAAATTTGTCGATCGCACCTTTAATATTAAGCGGGATTATGCGCTGGAAATGTTCAAATTTTTAATTGAAAATCATCGCGGCTGCGTGTTTCAGTTTGAAATTACCGCAGATATTATGCGGCCCGAGGTGCTGGATTACTTGGCTGAGCACGCTCCACCAGGCATTTTCCGCTTTGAAATCGGCGTGCAGTCGACGAATGATCCGACGAATTTGGCGGTACAGCGCAGACAGAATTGGTCCAAGCTTGTTCGCACGGTCACGAAGGTTAAGGAGTCGCAGAAGATCGATCAGCATTTGGATTTGATTGCAGGCTTGCCGCTCGAAAATTATGATACCTTCCGCGGCACGTTTAATGATGTATTTGCGCTGCGCCCTGAGGAGCTGCAGCTTGGATTTTTGAAGATGCTGCGCGGAACCGGCTTGCGCAAAGATGCTGACAAGTGGGGCTATATCTATATGGATCATGCGCCATATGAAATGCTCGGCAACGAGCTGATGCCATTTGCCGACATTGTACGGATTAAGCGGGTAGAGGATGTGCTGGAAAAATATTGGAACGCTCATCGCATGGATCATACGCTGCTTTATTTGGTCGATCATGTGTTCAGCTCGCCGTTTGACTTCTTCCAAAGCTTCGGCGACTATTGGGAGGCGCAGGGCTGGCAGAAGATCGGGCATCAGCTGGAGGATTTGTTCTCGCGGCTATGGTCGTATTTGAATGCAGCGAAGGAAGCGGGACAAGAGCTGGATTTGCCTGTTATTGTCGGTTTGATGAAGCTGGACTATTATTTGAACCATCGCTATAAGCCGCGCAAGGTATGGTGGGAGCAGGAGCTTGACAGAGCCGAATGGTCAAGCTTGCTTAAGGCTCTTGCCGAGCGGCCGGAGCAGGTGAGTGAGCAATTTGCCAGCTACGGCTATCAGGAGCGCGAGCTGCAAAAGCATATCGTGATGGAGAAGGTTCCGTTTGATATGCCGCATTATTTGGCGACTGGCGAGCTGATCACAGGTGACGGGGTAGAGTCGCTGCTTATTATGATGTATGTGCAGGAGCAAGGCGAGCAGAAGCCAACTGCCAAGCCGTATAGCATACGGCTGTCAGGCGCAGAGAGAAGTAAAACATTTTAAGGAAACTGAGTATCGCTATTGAAGTGAAACAACGTTTTCGCTAACTGTAAAGAATATGAGACACAGAATGCTCATAATAGCGTTATAGAATTCGTTAAAGGTGCACGTCCTATTGTCAACCTATGCTGTTATTACTTATCAGTCTAGGCTAGCAACCATATATGGCGGAAAACAAAGGAGCTATGCCTTGGAAATGCCTTGCCAGTTTTAGACGAACTGGCAAGCTCATTTCCTGCATAGCTCCTTTTCACTTTTTATGCTGCAAAAAGCTGTTACACGCTCGGTACAACTGAACGCAGCACGGTCAGTTTGCCGTCCAGTGTGTAGGCGCCTAGTGTTGCAGGAAGCAGGAAGCATTCGCCTGCTTTAATTACTTGCTGCTGATTGCCCCAAGCAATGCTGCCTTCGCCTTCGGCAATGACGAGAATTTCAAAGCTGTCGCTCGATGTGGCTAGCTCTGTTGTGTTGGTAATGATCCCTTTATCGACCTTGAAGTAAGGCGAGGTTGCAATAGTCAGCCACTCGCCAGCCTGCATCACGCTCGTATCGCAATAGGTTGCTCCCGCTCCCTCGTAGGCAATAACCGCTAGCGAGTCCTCGATATGCAGCTCGCGCAGCTTGCCGTCTAGTCCCGGACGATTGTAGTCGTACAGACGGTAGGTTGTGTCAGAGTTCTGTTGAATTTCAGCAACGACCACTCCTGAGCAAAGCGCATGCACAGTACCTGCCGGGATATAGAACGCATCTCCAGCTTTAACCGGCACCTCCTGCAGCAGCTCCATGACATGGTCGCCTTCCAGCGCAGCTGCAAGCTGCTGCTTCGTAACCTGATCTTTAAGGCCGTATATAATTTTGGCGCCAGGCTTGGCCGATAGAATGTACCACATTTCAGTTTTGCCCAGCTCGCCTGCTGGCAGCCTGTCATAATCGTCGGTCGGGTGAACCTGCACAGATAGGTCATCATTGCAGTCAAGCAGCTTGATCAGCAGCGGGAAGCGCTGGCTTTTGCCTGACAAGCCATTTTTGCCAAACCATTGCTGGCCGAACTGTTCGCGAATTACATCGAGGCCTGTGCCGGCAAGCGGCCCGTTAATCACTTTAGTAATACCGTTCGGATGATCGCTAATCATCCAGCCCTCGCCAATCGCGCCTTCTGGCGGAGTTAAACCGAAGCCCTCCAAGGCTCGTCCACCCCAAATACGTTCCTTGAATTGCGGCTCGAACTGCAACGGATATGGAACAATCTCGCCTGGCTCGAACAGCTCAAGCGACTCGCCATCCGGTCCATAGAAGAAGAAATACTTTGAGCCGTCTGGCAATACAGTAAGCGCATCATCCTGCAGCTTAACCTCAGGCAGCTCCTTCATCCGCCTAAATTCCTGCTCAATCTCGCTGACGGTGAAGGCGATATGATGCACCTTGCCTTCAGCAGGCAGCTCGGAGTTATACCCTTGAATCAGCTCAAGCACAGTGTCCTCGGAGTCTGGATAAGCGAGAAATGCCAGCGTAATCACACCGTTGGAATGCGGCATTGTGCGCAAATGCTTCATGCCCAGCACCTTCGTATAGAAGGCGACAGACGCTTCAATATCTTTGACCATAAGGCCTACATGCTCAAGTTTTTTAATAGCCATATAAGTTCTCCTTTACTAGTGACAGTATGTTATATGTATAAATTAGTGCCTAAACCGCAGCAGCATTGCCTTTTCGCTCAATTGCAATCAAATATGGAGCATTTGGCCGCTGAGGCTGGCGGTAAAGCACGCAATGCGCCAGCTCATGCGGCAGTGAACTGGCCCACTGCTCGACGACTTGTGCTTCAACATCGCCGCCTGCATGTCCAGGATAAAGCGTGCATGTCATAATGCCGCCGGCACGAAGCAGCTGCAAGCCTTGCTGCAAAGCCTGCAGCGTAGAGGTTGGCTCCGTAATAATGCTTTCATCGCCGCCTGGAAAATAGCCAAGATTAAACATAATCGCAGCAACAGGGCTAGCCGCATAGCCTGCCATATTGGCATGACTGTCCTTAATCAGCCTCACCTGCGCCAGCTTATGCTGCTCATCAAACGCCGCCAGCCTACGTGCCGTTTTGTCGAGCGCCTCCTGTTGAATATCGAAAGCGAGCACGCAGCCTTTAGGGCCGACCAGCTCAGCAAGCATAAGCGTATCAACGCCGCCGCCTGCTGTCGCATCAATTACGGTTTCACCGCGCTCAACTCGCTCACTAATCCAGCGCTGTGCCATAGTCAATACAGAATAAAAGCCCATCGCGTTATTCTCCTGGCACCCAAAGCTTGCCCTGCCAGCTGTTGCGTCGCTCCAGCTCGCGGTCAATCGCATTAAGCACTTCCCATTTTTTCAAGCTCCACGTCGGACCAATCAACAGCTCGCGCGGCGCATCGCCGGTGACGCGGTGAACGATCATCTCAGGAGGCAAAAATTCGAGCGTATCGACAACCAGCTTTACATATTCGTCCTGCTCGAGAAAGCGAAGCAGGCCAGCTTCATATTGCTTGACCATCGGTGTTTTACGCATCAGATGCAGCAAATGAATTTTAATGCCCTGCACATCCATTTGTGCCACTTGACGGCCTGTTTCCAGCATCATCTCATGCGTTTCCTGCGGCAACCCATAGATGATATGGGCACAGACGCGAATGTTGCGCTCACGCAAGCGCCGCACTGCATCGAGGTAGCAGGCTGTGTCATGCGCGCGGTTAATGAGCTGGGAGGTTGATTCGTGCACCGTTTGCAAGCCCATTTCCACCCACAGATAGGTCCGTTCGTTCAGCTCGGCCAAATAATCTACAACATCATCGGGCAGACAGTCTGGTCGAGTAGCAATCGACAAGCCGACCACGCCGGGCTGCTCTAAAATGACTTCATAATAGTCACGCAGCGTTTCAACTGGCGCATACGTGTTGGTATAAGCTTGAAAATAGCCGATGTATTTGGCATCGGGCCATTTTTGATGCTGGCGGTCCCGAATGGTGTTGAACTGCGTGACCAAATCATCACGGCGGCGTCCAGCGAAATCGCCTGAGCCGCGCGCGCTGCAGAAGGTGCAGCCGCCCTTGGCAATCGAGCCGTCGCGATTGGGGCAGGTGAAGCCCGCATCCAGCATGACTTTAAACACCTTTGTTTGGAATTGCTCGCGCATTTCATAGTTCCAGGTATGAAATTTTTTTTCTCCCCAAACAAGAGGCTGATCTGTGGTGCTTTGTATATTAATCATCTTTTACCATCCTTTTCGCAACTTCATCCTTAATTGTAACGAAAAATGAAGCGAAAAGCCATGTTTTCTATTAGCTGTCTAACACAATGTTCGGAAATGATTAGCAGCCCAAAACGATGCTGGAAACTTGATAAATATTACATGATATGTTATATTAAAAGTGCGATAAATCAACAAACTAACCTTACATGAACAATTTGGAAACGGATACAGCTTCGCATAATTTTCTTCATTTTTCATATCCTATAAATGAGGTGATTACAGATGGAAAAAACTAAAATTCCACATGGTGACGAAGTGGTAACAGTTGAGCTAACAGTTAAGGAGTTGATTGCACTTACTGGTGTACGCTTGTATGACAACAATTCCTCGAAGATTTCAGCATATAAAAAATTGAACCATACATTAGAGAAGGCATGGAGCGCGGACAAGGAAGATTCTGCACTAGCCTAAGCTGATGCTTGAACGATGCCTTCTCAGCAATACAAAACATAGGGCTGATTGACTCTCCTTGAGCGAGAGGTTCAATCAGCCCTTTTTCTAACGATAAGATTCTATCAGATTGAAATGAATTAATTTACAGGGATGAATTTCCACTTTTGATTATCGCCGCCCCAATAGCTGTATTGGATCACATTTGAGCCGTTTTCAGTTCCGGATGCATCAAGTGCTCTGCCGCTATTGCGATTAACGATGCGATAGGAGTCATTGCCGACATAGATAATGCTCCACTGCTGATTATTTCCTCCCCAGTAATCGTATTGAATGACATTGCCGTGATTCTCGGTCGAGGATTGATATACATCAAGCGCCTTGCCGCTGTTGACATTACTTATTTTATAGTAGCTGCCTGCTGCTTCTACAGTCCATTTCTGATTGTTGCCGCCCCAGTAGCTCCAAATCGCTACATTTGCTCCGTTTTGCGTAGATTGATCTGCCACATCAAGCACTCTGCCGCTGGCAACATTAACGATTTGATAGTTCGTTCCTGGTGTAAATTCACCGCCTGTCGTACTGCCTGTCACAGTGCCGGCAGCCGTATCAATATCGATGCTCGGATACCAGTTCATCTCGAGCGTTGTGCTGGTAGGGAAGGAAAGCGGCAGCCAAACATAGCGTGAATGGTTGACTGGCTCGCTCCAAGCGCCTGCCCAGCGATCTCCCATATATAAATAAGAAGTCGTATTGCTGCCCTCGATCGGAATGACGTAAGCGGACTGCGAGCCATAGGTTGTGGAGTCGCCAAAATTAACCGGGTTGCTCCACGTGCCTTCAATGCTCGATGCGGTTGCATATTTCGCTTGATTCGGATTCCAGCCGGTTGCACCGGATGTAATCATAAAATACGTTGCGCCGCGCTTGAATACGGCAGGCGCTTCACGATACTGCCCCTTCCAAATCGTTTGGATCAGCTCATCGACGCCTGTAAAATCCTCAGTCAAGCGAAAGATGTTCATATCTGAATTTGCAGCCGTTCCTTTAGTAGAGGAAAAGAGATATGCTGTTCCGTTATCATTGAAAACGGTCATATCACGAGATTCATAGCCAAGCGGGCGGAAGCTGCCATGATACGTGTAGGGGCCTTCGATGTTAGTGGCTGTGGCAACTGCCACTCTTCCTTCTGAATAATCGACTCCGTTTTCCTTGTGCATCCACATCACATATTTGCCTGTTTGGCTGTTGTAAAGCAGCTTCGGCCGCTCAATATTTGCAGTAGCCAGCTCGCCGCCCATATTTTTGCTAAGCAAATGAGCGCGGAACTCCCAATTTTTCAGGTCAGTGGAACGATAGAGGGAGACAAGGTTTGTCCCGTCGCGATTTTCACCAAGCCAGTAATAGTAGCTGCCAACCTTGATCATACCTCCACCATGTGCATGGACGATGTTGTTGTTCGTATCGCGAAACTGAATGCCATTTACAACATTTACCGATGCTGCATAAGCGTGCTGTGAAAAAGCAGTCGAGCCGAGGATGCCAATCATCATACATAGCGCCAGCAGAAAGCCAATCCATTTTTTGCTGCTTAAGACTGACAAGGATTCAATCATGTTTCATTCCTCCTTAAAATGTGGTTGCGCCCTTTGTCCAATATTGAGACGTTTGTGACTGGGCAGTTCAAGCGTAGCAAGTTCGCTCCATAGCTGACAATTGAACAAACCGAATATTTGTTCATAAAGATGAGTTTTTTGATTTCATAAATTTGCTTTATTTGTAAAATATTGATCTTCGCCAATCTTTTAAGCAATACCATGGCATTGAAGACTAGCAAAAGGACTTTACAAGGGAGCGGAAGTTATGCACAATTATATCTGAATTGTGAAGCTGGACTGCAATGAAGATAAGGAGACAGGCACATGCGCTTAAGAGGTAGAAAAGGAATTTTAGAAAGCATCGCGTCGCAGACGGATCTGGTCGTACTGGATGCTGCGCAATACAAAGGGAAATGGCGGGAGTTTTTTGGCAATGATCGACCGATCTATGCTGAGCTTGGCATGGGCAAAGGACAATTTATTAGCCAAATGAGTGTGCGCAATCCCGAGATAAACTTCATCGGGGTCGATATGTATGATGAGCTGATTCGTCGGGCGAGTGAAAAGGCTCGTGCTGTCTGGCAGGAAAAAGGCGAGGCTGCGCCGCCCAATCTTGCACTGCTGCGAGCGAATATTGAAAATATTGATGAAATGTTTGAGGAAAATGAGCTGGAGCGCATCTTTTTGAACTTTAGCGATCCGTGGCCAAAAAGCAAGCATGCGCGTCGGCGTTTGACGCATCCGCGCTTTGTCGAGCGCTATATCGATAAATTGAACGAGAAGGGCGAGATCCATTTTAAGACGGACTCGCAGTCGCTTTTTGAGTTTTCGTTAAACAGCTTTGCAGATATGGGGCTGGTGATGCGCAATATTTCGCTCAACTTGCACAAGGACGAGCCGCGAGAGGATTTGGTATTTACCGAATATGAAACAAAGTTTCATCAAATGGGACAGCCTATTCATCGCGTAGAGGTTGTCATCGGCGAAGCGGCACTAGCTCAGCATCGTGAACAGCTAAAAACGAAATATCGCATGTGAGAATTTTTTAATATGTGAATGAATGTTGAAGTTTTTGCATGAACCTAATGCGTCAAAAAAAGCAAGCGGGCATCGTGACCGCTTGCTTTTTTTCTTCCGAATAAGCTCTGACCTTGCTTTGTTTTAATTTCCTGTTGGCGTATGCCAAAAGTATTGAATGATCATCGCTGTAACTGTGCCGATAAAACCTCCCGCCAGCACGTCGGAGGGGTAATGCAGTCCCAAATACATGCGCGACCAGCCAACAGAAACTGCAATTACGACAAGAATCGGCACAAGAAAGAAAGGGAATAGTGAAGCGTTTAGTACCATTGGTGTAATGAATGCAAAAATTGCCGTAGTATGTCCTGATGGGAAAGAAGGATCAGCCAGCGGCTTTAAGCCTATATTGACATTTGGCAACGATTGATACGGTCTCAACCGTTTGAATTTATTTTTGAGCAGGGCAACAGGGATATGGCTGACTGCAAGAGCCGCTAGACATTTCCACCCTACTGTAGATATTTCGTTTCGCCCGATAAAAGCGATAATGAGCGAGCAGCAAATCGTAAACGTTGCGCCCCCCATATGTGTAATTAGACTCAGCCAACGATGCAAAAAACGATAGGCGAACGTGTGATTAAAGCGACGATTTACCCAAATTAATAAGCGATCTTCATGGAATCTGAGCCAATTAATCCATTTTTCCATGTATGACATCCTTCCGCAAAACCCCAGTCAACTGCTGAGACAAATCCATTTTATTAACTATACTATACCACTTTAACTTAATTTATGGGTAATAGAAACATTTATTTATGGTAAAGCTAACATTAATCTAGGCATAAACATTTGCCAATAAATGTGAGAACAGGCTTTATTGCAAGCTACGTAAAGAAAAACGAAACAGATGCTTCGATGCAAGCGCTTTTCCAGCGTAATGCGAGCAGATTAGCCTGAATTTCCATTTTGACAAGAGCTGTGCTTAGACCGCACAATCACTATGATTGTGATTATAGAGAGAGAGAAAGAACCGAATCACAATCGCTTCACCAAAAAGAAGTAAGATGTGTTAAGGGGGCTATGCATCATGTTTTTAACAGTGGCATTTATCATTGTTCAAGTTTTCTTGGCAATTATCGCACTGTATCAGTTTGTGCTTTCGCTGTTTGGTTTCAAGAGACATAAAACAAGACCAAAGCAAAAGCCACAAAAATCGTTTGCTGTGCTGGTTGCAGCACACAACGAGGAGAAGGTTGTCGGTGCGCTAATTGAAAACTTGAAAGCAATGGATTATCCAAAAGAACTGTACGACATTTTTGTCATTTGTGACAATTGTACAGATGCTACAGCGGACATTGTTCGCGAGCATGGCGTATATGCCTGTGAGCGAACGAATGACAAGCAGCGCGGCAAAGGCTATGCGATTGAGTGGATGCTCAAGGAGCTTTGGGCAATGCCTCGCCAATACGATGCTGTCGTAATGTTCGACGCCGACAATTTAGTGAATGAAGATTTCTTAAGCTTGATGAATGATGATTTATGTGCAGGGCATAAAGTAATTCAAGGCTATTTGGACACGAAAAACCCATCCGACTCATGGATTACAGCGGCTTATGCGATTACGTACTGGTACTGCAATCGCTTGTGGCAGCTTTCGCGAATGAATTTGCAAATGAGCAATTTTCTTGGCGGAACTGGTATGTGCTTTGATTCCAAGCTGCTTAAGGAAATGGGCTGGGGCGCAACGAGTCTGGTTGAAGACTTGGAGTTTTCCATGCGCTGCGTGCAGCGCAACGTTTATCCGGTGCTGAACTATGAAGCAAAGGTGTATGACGAGAAGCCGGTTACGTTCAAGGCTTCCGCTCGCCAAAGACTGCGCTGGATGCAGGGGCATTTTAATGTCGCTCGCAATTATTTCTTTCCATTGCTGTGGGCAGGAATTAAAGAGCGCAATCTGACCAAGATTGATTCGGCTGTTTACTCGATCTCCGTTTACAATACGCTGATTGGCTTTTTGCTAACCGTATTTCTGTGGATTGATTTGGCTCTCCCGGCAGACAATGTGATCGTGTCAATTTACAGCCAATTTCCAGTTTGGCTAGTTGCAATCGTCATTGCATGCTCTGTGCTGCCATTCCCGGCGGCGATGATAATCGAAAAAGTGAAATCGTGGAAAATGTATGCGCACTTACTTACGCTGCCGCTGTTCCTTATTTCCTGGTGGCCTATTACGTTTTACGCTTTTTTCACTCAGAACAACAAAGTATGGAGTCATACCGAGCATACGCGAGTTGTACGGATTGAAGAGGTGCGCGGCAAATAGTGGAGAATGCGCTATTGACACCGCAGCATCATTATGATAAATTTACTAAGGTATGTGAATAGTTACATTGCACAAGTAGAAGCGCCCGCTTCTCACCTGATTCGGCTCGGCTGACTGGTTTGCGATGATGTAAGCATAGCGAAACATATGAAATCAATATGTTTTTATGAATACATTACGTTTATGAGAATGCGGGTTCTATCGAGCCCGCATTTTATTATTTTTTGTGCAGGTAATTTTTTTAGGAGGTGTAACATTATTAGCAGAGAACATCAAATCAACGACGAGATTCGCGCAAGAGAGGTTCGTCTCGTTGGTCCAGAAAGTGAACAAATCGGTATCAAGCCGCTTCGCGAAGCCTTGCAAATGGCGGCAGACTTGAATCTTGATCTTGTTAACGTTGCTCCTACAGCGAAGCCGCCAGTATGCCGCATTATGGACTATGGCAAATTCCGCTACGAGCAGCAGAAAAAAGAGAAAGAAGCTCGCAAAAATCAAAAAGTTGTTGACGTCAAGGAAGTTTGGTTCCGTGCAAACATCGAGGAGCATGACTACCAAACGAAGTTCCGCAACGTTGTCAAGTTCCTGAAGGATGGGGACAAAGTTAAAGCCTCTGTGCGATTCCGCGGTCGTGAGATTACGCATGCGGACATCGGAAAACGCATCCTTGAGCGTTTGGCGTCTGAGGTTGCCGAAATATGCAATGTTGAGCGCGCTCCGAAGCTTGAGGGACGGAGCATGATTATGATTTTGGCACCAAAAAACAACAGCTAAGCTGTTGCATCACAATTAAGGAGGATAACATAAATGCCTAAAATGAAAACACACAGCAGTCTTAAAGACCGCTTCAAAATTACTGGAACTGGTAAAGTGAAACGCTATAAAGCTTACAGAAACCACTTGCTTTCTCACAAGTCTGGACGTCAAAAGCGTGTTCTTGCAGGCCAACCACTAATGGCTGCTGGTGACGTTCGTCGTATTAAGCAAAACCTAGACAATCTTAAATAATTGAACAATAAATTGATAATACCTACAGGAGGTTTCTAATCATGGCAAGAGTTAAGGGCGGATTTGTCCGCACACGTCGTCGCAAAAGAATTCTTAAACTAGCTAAAGGCTATTTCGGATCCAAACATCGTTTATTTAAAACTGCTAAGGAGCAAGTTGGTAAGTCACTTATGTATGCTTACCGCGATCGTCGCAACAAAAAGCGCGATTTCCGCAGACTTTGGATCGTTCGTATTAATGCTGCGGCACGTATTAACGGTCTTTCCTACAGCAAATTCATGCACGGCTTGAAGCTTGCTGGCGTTGAAGTCAATCGTAAAATGCTTGCAGACCTTGCAGTAAACGATATCGCTTCTTTCAACGCTTTGGCTGCTGTTGCAAAAGAAAAGCTTAGCGCTTAATTGCTGTTGAAAATATAGACGCATACAAAGCTTTGTGCTGGTCCTATGGACAAGCGCAAAGCTTTTTTAATTTGTATTGGCGTAGAAGCTGCTGCGGCACTGAAGGCTTCTTAGCTGTACAAGGATGCTGCTTCGGCTGCGCACGCAGTATGCTACGCCCTGGAAAGCCTATGAGACGAGCGCCTGCGCAGCAGCGTGCCTTTGCCCGCGTATGCCCGCGAAACAGGTCGCGCAGCGTGTAAAATTATCTTGCTTATGCTGGACATACATACAGTCCTGTCCGTTACGTATCGCATATGCTGTTGTATACAGTGAAGGAGGTGCGAGTAAATTGAAAGAAATCAATAAGGCCTCGCTTAAAAAATATGTGGGACGTTACATCCAGATTAAACAAGCAAATGGCTCCGTTGTGAGAGGAAAGCTTGTTTCGGTAGACAAGGATCGTGTTTATATCAAGCCTGTTCGCAATCGAAATGGCAAGCAAGTTACAAGCAACTGGATTATCGGGCTGTTTCTGCTTGGCATCGTTTTTGTCGGCTTAATCGGGTTTGGTGTTGGCTTCGGTGTTGGCAGATGCTTTAAGCCTTGCTGCGGCATACCTTGCAATCGTCCGTGTGGCTGCAAGCGTCGTAGACTCTATAGACGATCAAGATATGCATAAAGAATAGCGTTTCTTGCTAAACTAGAAAAGAGCAGCAGTTTTGTTGTTGACGTTTCGATTTAATCGTCTTATAATGATGAAAAGGAAACGCACTGCATGCTTTGCATGAGTCAGTGTATAAATAATCGGCATCGATGAGGAGAAGTATTTAGGGCTCTACTGCTCAGAGAGTGTTGGATTAGCTGCAACCAACACCAGAATCCCTTTATGCGAGTCACCTCGGAGCTATTTTCCTGAACAGCTCTTGCTTATTAGGGAAAGTCGCAAGGCAAGCGTTAAAGTGCTAAGGTAGAACAGGATTGTATTTTAAATATGCCTGTTGAACCTGCTAAGGTTGTTTATCGCGAGATAAGCAGCGAATTTGGGTGGTACCACGGAAGATTTAGCCTTTCGTCCCTGTACTCTTTAATGGAGTATTAGGAGACGAAAGGCTTTTTTGCTTTTCGAGAGGAGGATTACTAATGGCAACAACTAATGTAATAACGAAGTCAAGAGCAGAGCTGATTGAAAGAATTTCTAAGCCGGAAGTGGTTTCAGGCTCCGAAATTTTATTGCGCAGTTTACTGCTTGAAGGTGTAGAATGTGTATTTGGTTACCCGGGCGGCGCAGTGCTTTATATTTATGACGCGATGCACGATAATCCGGATTTCAATCACGTTCTAACAAGACATGAGCAAGGTGCGATTCATGCTGCTGACGGCTACGCGCGTACTAGCGGCAAGGTTGGCGTATGTATCGCAACATCAGGTCCTGGAGCAACCAATCTTGTGACTGGAATTGCAACAGCTTATATGGATTCTGTACCGTTAGTCGTCATTACAGGCAATGTCATGAGTACATTGATTGGTACAGATGCTTTCCAGGAAGCTGATATTACTGGTATTACAATGCCGATTACCAAACATAGCTACCTGGTGCGCAACGTTGAGGACTTGCCGCGCGTGATCCATGAAGCATTCCATATTGCGAATACTGGACGCAAAGGTCCGGTTCTAATCGATATTCCAAAAGATGTTTCCGCTGCGAAAACATTGTTTAAGCCAGTAACCGAGGTAAGCATTCGCGGATATAACCCAACGGTTAACCCGAATAAGCTGCAGGTTGAAAAAATGATCAATGCGATCAAGGAAGCCAAGCGTCCAATTATTTTGGCCGGCGGCGGCGTTGTCTACTCCGGTGCTCATGAGGAGCTGCTTCAGTTTGTAGAGAAAACGCAAATTCCGATTACGACGACTTTGCTTGGCTTGGGCGGCTTCCCAAGCGGTCATCCGCTTTGGCTAGGAATGCCGGGCATGCATGGTACGTATACAGCTAACATGTCCTTGCAGAGCGCAGATTTGCTAATTAATATCGGAGCTCGCTTCGACGACCGTGTAACCGGCAAGCTGTCCGGCTTCGCGCCGCATGCGAAAATTGTTCATATTGATATTGACCCAGCAGAAATTGGCAAAAACGTACACACGGAAATTCCGATTGTTGGCGACGTCAAGTCAGTCCTGCAAACAGCGAATCAGCTGGCAGTCCGCGCTGAGCTTGCTGACGAATGGAGAACGGAAGTGCTGGATTCCAAAGCGAAGCATCCGTTCAAATACAAGGATTCGGATACTGAGCTGAAGCCGCAATGGGTCATTGAAATGATTCATGAAACAACAAACGGCGATGCGATTGTAACAACAGACGTTGGCCAGCATCAAATGTGGGCAGCGCAATATTACAAATTCAACAAGCCGCGTTCTTGGGCAACCTCCGGCGGGCTTGGCACGATGGGCTTCGGGTTCCCATCTGCAATCGGTGCGCAAATGGCGAATCCGGATCGTCTCGTTGTATCGATCAACGGTGACGGCGGTATGCAAATGTGCGCGCAAGAGCTTGCGATTTGTGCCATCAACAATATTCCGGTTAAGGTTGTTATTTTGAACAATCAAGTGCTTGGCATGGTTCGTCAGTGGCAAGAGTTGATCCATGAAAATCGCTTTAGCCACATCGATCTTGCAGGCAGCCCTGATTTTGTCAAGCTTGCAGAAGCATACGGCGTTAGAGGCTTCCGAGCAACGAACAAGGAAGAAGCGCGCAAGGCTTGGGAGGATGCTATGAATCACCCTGGTCCTGCTGTTGTTGAATTCGTTGTTCGCCGTGACGAAAACGTATATCCGATGGTTCCTCAAGGCGGCACAATCGATCAAATGATTATGGGGGATGCAGAATGATGAAGCATACGATCGCAGTTATTGTGAACGATCAGCCAGGCGTTCTGCAACGCGTATCTGGCTTGTTCGGCAGACGTGGATTTAATATTGAGAGCATTACCGTTGGCGCCTCGGAGGAGGCAGGCTTGTCACGTATGGTCATCGTCACTTCTGGCGATGATCATACGCTAGAGCAAATTACAAAGCAGTTGTATAAGCTGATCGATGTTATTAAAGTTATTGATTTGAGTGCAAATCCGATGGTTTCTCGTGAGCTTGCTCTTATTAAAGTACAAGCTGAGCCTTCAGCGCGCCCTGAAATTCTTGGCGTTGTCGATACTTTCCGCGCTTCTGTTGTCGACATCGCTACGCATTCCTTGATGGTGCAGGTTGTTGGTGATACAGAAAAAATCGATGCAATGATCGAACTGCTTAAGCCATACGGTATTCGTGAGATTTCAAGGACTGGGGTTACAGCATTGAACCGCGGTAACGTCAAGTAAGAGGTAGCTTCAAAAGCAGGGCTTTGATGACGATGATTGGCGTTGTAGCTGATTCGGCGGCGAATCTTGAACGCTAGCGAAAACTGCGGTGCTCACGTAGCAAGTGCCTACGCTGCGCTCCTCGTTTTCTACTAGCGTCCAAGCTTCTTGGTCCTGAAAGCCCAGCTTTTGAACCCTCATTGGAAGAGGTAGCTTCAAAAGCTGGACTTTGATGACGATGATTGGCGTTGTAGCTGATTCGGCGGCGAATATGTCACGCTACCGAAAGTTCCGGTGCTCACGTAGCATTTGCCTACGCTGCGCTCCTCACTTTCTAGTATCGTGCCATCTTCTTGGTCCTGAAAGCCCAGCTTTTGAACCCTCATTGGAAGAGGTAGCTTCAAAAGCTGGACTTTGATGACGATGTGATGCTCTGGAGCGTAGTCGGCGGCGAATCTTGAACGCTAGCGAAAGGCTTATGCTTTCGAAGTATGTTTTCTGCGAAAACATTTGAGGTGCTCACGTAGCTTTTGCCACGGCTAGCGCTCCTCGTTTTCTACTAGCGTCCAAGCTTCTTGGTCCTGCACTCAAAAAAGCGACTTGAGGATGCTTTGCTCCGGAGCGCTGAGGTTCAAAAGCAGCACTTTTTAAACTCTATTGAAAACATGATAGAATAAAGCTAATACCTTTTGAGCGGGAATGTAAGAGGGAGATGGTTCTCTTTCTTACATACCCGTTCAAAAGGGTTATATTAAAGGAGGCAGTTATAGAAATGGCAGTTACATTGTACTATGAAAAAGACGCTGATTTTAGCGTACTGAATGGAAAAACTATTGCAGTTATCGGTTATGGTAGCCAAGGTCATGCACAAGCTCAAAACCTTCGCGACAGCGGTGCTAAAGTGGTGATCGGACTTCGCCCTGGTAAATCTGCTGAAACAGCTAAAAAGGATGGCTTCGAGGTTTTGACTGTTGCTGAAGCTACTAAAATTGCTGATATCGTTCAAATTCTTCTTCCAGACGAGACTCAAGCTCGCGTTTACAAAGAAGAAATCGAGCCAAATCTTAAGCAAGGCGCTGCGCTAATGTTCTCGCATGGCTTCAACGTTCATTTTGGACAAATCAAGCCATCTGCTGACAAGGACGTATTCCTGGTAGCTCCTAAATCTCCTGGTCACATGGTTCGTCGTACGTACGAAGAAGGCTTCGGCGTTCCTGGGCTAATCGCAATCTATCAAGATGCTTCTGGCAAAGCAAAAGACCTTGGTCTTGCATATGCTAAAGGGATCGGCTGTACACGTGCTGGTGTAATCGAAACAACATTCAAGGAAGAAACTGAGACTGACCTATTCGGTGAGCAGGCTGTTCTTTGCGGTGGTGCAACTGCACTTGTTAAAGCAGGCTTTGAAACATTGGTTGAAGCGGGCTATGCGCCTGAAATGGCTTATTTCGAGTGCTTGCATGAGCTTAAACTAATCGTTGACCTCATGTATGAAGGTGGACTAGCTACAATGCGCGATTCCATCTCCAACACTGCAGAATACGGTGATTATGTAACTGGTCCTCGCATCGTGACAGAAGAAACGAAAAAAGAAATGAAACGCGTTCTTGAAGATATCCAAGCTGGTCGCTTCGCACGCGATTTCATCCTTGAAAACCAATCTGGCTTTGCTATGATGAACGCTACACGTCGCAACGAAGCTGCTCATCCAATCGAGCAAACAGGTAAGCAATTGCGCGAACTAATGCACTGGATTAAAAAATAATTAATCATCGTGCAGAATGATATAGCCAGGGCGTGTTCTCGGGGTTCTGAGCCATACGCCTTGCCTTAATATGACGTCTAGCAGAATGCAGCCATGCATTTTGCTAGACGTTGCTGCTATTAGGGGGATTTTTGAATAGAGTTATAGCTGTAACCTATAACTTCAATAGCTATTATATCTTGGTCAAGCCACATCATTTAAAGGTATAATAGGCTTAAATCTAGCCAAGCCTCGCGCTTTGCTATATACGTTGAACTGATGAACGTTAAAAAATATTAAGGAGTGTCACTAATGTCTGAAGTGAAAAAAATTGCCGTACTAGGCGGCGACGGCATCGGCCCGGAAGTCGTTGGAGAAGCATTAAAGGTATTGAAAAAAACAGAAGAACTGTTCGGATATAAATTTGAAACAGAGCAGGCTCTTTTTGGCGGAATTGCAATTGATGAAAAAGGCACGCCGCTGCCGCAGGAAACATTGGATCTTTGTCTGGCTTCCGATGCAGTATTGCTAGGCGCTGTAGGCGGTCCTAAATGGGACAGCAACCCTGCTGCATTGCGTCCTGAAACAGGTTTGCTCGGCATCCGCAAAGCGCTTGGCCTATTCTCCAATATTCGTCCAGCTACCGTATTCGACTGCTTGAAGGATGCTTCTACGTTGAAGCCAGAGGTATTGGAAGGTACTGATCTAATCGTTGTTCGCGAGCTTACTGGCGGTATTTATTTCGGAGAGAAATCTCGTCGCGACACAGAAAATGGTCAAGAAGCGATTGATACTTGCGTTTACAACGAAAAAGAAGTAGAGCGCATCGTTCGTCAAGCATTTGATATTGCGATGACACGCAGCAAACGTCTTGCTTCTGTGGACAAGGCAAACGTGCTTGAAACTTCTCGTCTATGGAGAGAGGTTGTTATCCGTGTAGCAGCTGACTATCCTGAGGTTGAACTGGAGCATGTATTGGTAGACAACTGTGCGATGCAGCTGTTGCGCCGCCCAGCAAGCTTCGACGTTATCGTGACTGAAAATATGTTCGGAGACATTTTGTCTGACGAAGCAGCTATGTTGACAGGCTCTATCGGCATGCTGTCCTCTGCTTCACTTGGCGAAGGCAGCTTCGGCTTGTACGAGCCGGTTCATGGCTCTGCACCTGATATCGCTGGACAAGGCATCTCCAACCCGATTGCAACGATTCTATCCGTTGCATTGATGTTCCGTTTAACCTTTGGTTACCATGATGCAGCACAATCCATTGAAGATGCTGTTAAAGCGGTACTTGACGCTGGACATCGTACAGGAGATATTGCTGTAGATAAGAGCTCTGCTGTGGGGACGAATGCTATGGGTGACCTAATCGTAGCAGCAATGAAAAAGTAGAAGTAGCTCGAACGCTCGACTTTGATGACGATGATTAGCGCTGTAGTTTATTCGACGGCGAATCTTGGACGCTAGCGAAAGTTCCGGTGCTCACGTAGCTTATGCCTACGCTGCGCTCCTCACTTTCTACTAGCGTCCAAGCTTCTTGGTCCTGAAAGCCGAGCTTATTGAGCCTTTATTTGAAGAGGTAACTCAAACGCTCGACTTTGATGACGATGATTCGCGTTGTAGCGTAGTCGACGGCGAATATGTCACGCTACCGAAAGTTCCGGTGCTCACGTAGCTAGTACCTACGCTGCGCTCCTCACTTTCTAGTATCGTGCCATCTTCTTGGTCCTGAAAGCCGAGCTTATTGAGCCTTTATTTGAAGAAGTAACTCAAACGCTCGACTTTGATGACGATGATTAGCGTTGTAGCTTAGTCGACGGCGAATATGTCACGCTAGCGAAAGTTCCGGTGCTCACGTAGAAAGTGCCTACGCTGCGCTCCTCACTTTCTAGTATCGTGCCATCTTCTTGGTCCTGAAAGCTGAGCTTATTGAGCCTTTGTTTGAAGAGGTAACTCAAACGCTCGACTTTGATGACGATGATTAGCGCTGTAGTTTATTCGACGTCGAAGCTTGGACGCTAGCGAAAAGCTTATGATTCCGAAGTATGTTTTCTGCGAAAACATTTGAGGTGCTCACGTAGCTTATGCCTACGCTGCGCTCCTCACTTTCTACTAGCGTCCAAGCTTCTTGGTCCTGGAAGCCGAGCTTATTGAACTTTTATTGAAAATTCTATAAACAAGCTTCAAGCTGCTTTTCGCCTTGAAGCTTGTTTTTGCATACTTTTGAACGACCAGGTATAAGACTGGATTTATGTTCACATAATATTTATAATTATTACAAATAAATATTGCTTATAATCTTGACACTTGTTTATTAGAATGATAACATTTATCAATAGATAAAATCTAAAATTAGTAATTGGATAAGAGGAGGAAATAACATGGCAGATCGTTTGGTAGGTCGTCAAGCACCAGATTTCACTATGGAAACAGCATTGGGTGATGGTTCAGATTTTGGTACTGTTTCTCTTTCAGATTACAAGGGCAAATGGCTAGTGTTGTTTTTCTATCCACTAGATTTCACATTTGTATGCCCAACTGAAATTACAGCGCTTAGCCTGGTTGCTGATCAATTCAAAGCTCTTAACACTGAAATTCTTGGTGTTTCTATCGACAGCAAACATACTCACCGTGCATGGATCAACACGCCGGTTGAAAGCAACGGTCTTGGCAAATTGAACTTCCCGCTTGCTTCTGATATTACAAAAAGTGTTGCCAAAGACTACGGTGTACTTATCGAAGAGGAAGGCGTTGCGCTTCGTGGTCTATTCATTATTAACCCTGAAGGTGAAATTCAATACCAAGTGGTTAACCACAACAACGTTGGCCGCAGTGTAGATGAAACGCTTCGCGTGCTTCAAGCATTACAATCTGGCGGACTTTGCCCAATCAACTGGAAGCCAGGTCAAGCTACTCTTCAAGTTTAATTGTTTACCTGAGACTTATTATAATGTGGTAGAAAAGTGCAAAGACTGTTTCTTGAAAGATTATTTTCTTTCGAGAAGCAGTCTTTTTTAATTTGCAGTTTTCGGCATAAACCTTCTATTTAAAATGAGCGCGGAAATATTGCGGAATTTTCAGTTGATTGCCTTCTTAACTGTGAAAGCTTACAATAAAATAGCAATAGTAGAACGATTGATGTACATAATGGAGGGATCGGATTGACGTTATATAAATACGAGGATATCGCATCGGAAGCCGATGGCCTGCTGCTGCCAGTTACGGCAGTGGAGCTTGAAGCATTGCAAAATGGACAGCCTTTAGTACAGCCGCAGATCGATAAGCAGCTGCAGCTGATGCTGGATAATCAAACCTTTCGAGTGAAGCAAGGCAGCTCTGCGGCGATCGCCACGCTTGGCTTGCTGCCGCAGCAATATGTAGTAGTTGTAGTTGTCGAGCAAGCTGCCGGCGGCTGGCGTGAAGCTTTCGCTCAGGCGGCAGGCAAGCTGAAGAGCTTGAAGCTGTCTTCTATAGCGATTGATATTAGCTCGCCTGCGATTGCTGCGGCGCTGCAGGCAATTGGCGAGAAGCAAGCGTTGAAAGCGGCGATTGAAGGGCTTCAGCTTGCCCTGTATGAACGCCAGGTAAGCAAAAAAGAACAGCAGTCAGCTGTTGAATTGCAGCGGATCAGCTTTGTACTTAATGACGAACAGCTTGCCCGGCAAGCAGACTATGCGCAGGCGGTTGCTGAGGCTGAACATATAGTAGAAAGTGTAAAGCTGGCAAGGGATTTAACGAATATGCCGGGCAATGATTTGACGCCAGAGCGCTTGGCTTTTTATGCTGAGGAGCTGGCTCAAAAGCTGGAGCTTGATATTGAGGTGCTCGATGAGTGGAGCTGTGCTGAAGAACAAATGGGAGGCCTGCTTGCTGTTGGACAAGGCAGTGTAAATCCTCCGCGAATGATTATAATTCACTATGAAGGAAATGCTAATTCTAGTGAGAAATGGGGGCTTGTCGGCAAAGGCATAACCTTTGATACGGGCGGAATTTCGCTCAAGCCGGCGGCAGGCATGGAAGACATGATTTCGGATATGGGCGGCGCAGCGGCTGTATTAGGCGCCATTCATGCAATTGCATCGTTAAAGGTGAAGGCTAATGTCGTCGCTGTTATTCCGACTGCGGAAAATATGCCTTCCGATCGTGCGCTAAAGCCGGGCGATGTCATTCGCACGATGAGCGGGCATACGGTAGAGGTTGTCAATACAGACGCTGAAGGCAGACTTGTCCTTGCTGACGGACTTACATCGGCAATTAAGCGCGGAGCGACTAAGCTGATTGATGTGGCGACGTTAACTGGTGCAGTATTGGTTGCGCTCGGCACAGAAGCAACAGGCGCAGTCAGCAACAACGATGAGCTGATGAATCAAGTTATCGCCGCATCGGAAAAAAGCGGAGAACGGGTTTGGCAGTTGCCTGCATATGCTGAATATAAGCAGCTTATCGCCAGTGATGTAGCGGATATGAAAAACAGCGGCGGTCGGCATGCAGGCTCGATTACAGCAGGCTTGTTTCTTGCAAATTTCGTAGAGGATAAGCCGTGGGTGCATCTGGATATCGCAGGTACAGCCTATATAAACCGTGCACGCAGATGGGAGCCCAAAGGAGCAACTGGCGTCATGGCAAGGACACTTTACGAACTAATCGCTGAAAAAGATCGATAAAGTGAACTTAGGCAAGAATTTCTAAGGATCTATACGCTATTTCGATGAAACCGATGCCAAAAGAGCTATTGAAGCCTTTTCATTATTGTACTAGAATATAGAGAAGTTACGAAGCTGTGACTTTATGAGTTTGTGAACACGCACTTTATGTGCGCATCTCCTTAAATTTTGTGCGATTTGCACGAATGACAATATCAAGATCTAAAAGTATAGAGAGGGTGGAATATACTGCAATGAGCATCCATGATGAGCGCATTTCTTCTCCTTGGAAGAGCTACTATGGTCCGAACTATGGTTATGTTCTAGAGCAATATGAGCTTTATTTGCAAGATCCCAATCTGGTAGACCCTTCCGTTCGAGAGTTATTTGTTCGTTGGGGGGAGCCTCCTGGCGAATTCGTAGCTGATCAAGCATCTGCTACAGCAGGCAACGCTTCGGAAGCACGCGCTTCCTTGGCAAACAACAACATCCAGTTAGACAAAAATATGATTCAAAAGGTAGTGGCTGCACACCAATTGATGTTGAATATCCGTCGTTACGGACATCTTGGAGCAGATATTAATCCTCTTGATTTAAGCCCGAAAGCAGACACTAAGCTGCTTGAGCCTAAAACTTTTGGCTTGACAAAGCAAGATCTTGAAGCAATTCCTGCATCGCTTATATGGAATAATGCACCATCCACCATTACGAACGGATGGGAAGCTATTTTACGCTTGCGTGAAATTTACGCTCGCTCTGCTGCGTATGAATTTACTCATATTCATGATGAGCAGGAGCGCGAATGGCTATTTAAACAAGCTGAATCCGGCTCCTTCCCTGCGCCGCTATCTGCGCGCGAGAAAGAAGCGCTGCTGGAACGTTTGCTGCAAGTAGAAATGTTCGAGAACTTTATCCATAAAACATTTGTTGGGCAAAAACGCTTCTCCATTGAAGGCCTGGATATGCTTGTTCCAGTGCTTGATGAAATTGTCCGCACAGTTGCACATGATGGCGCTCAGCATATTCTTATGGGCATGGCGCACCGCGGTCGCTTAAATGTGCTTGCGCATGTGCTTGGTAAGCCATATGAAAAGATTTTTTCCGAATTCCATCATGCACCGAACAAAGCGCTTGAAAGTGCCAAAACGGTCAACTATGGCTGGACAGGTGACGTTAAATACCATATGGGTGCTGATCGCGCTGTTCATGAAGGTGAAACGGTTCGTGCCAACATCACCCTTGCCAACAATCCTTCACATCTTGAGTTTGTTAACTCTGTCGTTGAAGGTTATACGCGTGCCGCGCAAGAAGATCGTACTAAACCTGGTTATCCTAAGCAGGATCTTCATGCTGCCGTTACAATCTGTGTCCATGGCGATGCAGCATTTATCGGCGAAGGCATCGTGGCAGAAACATTGAACTTTAACAATTTGGATGGCTATCGCAATGGCGGTACAATTCACATCATCGCCAATAACCGACTTGGCTTTACAACCAACAGTCAAGATTCTCGCTCTACACATTATGCGAGTGACCTAGCGAAAGGCTTCGATCTTCCGATTGTGCACGTGAATGCGGATGATCCTGAGGCTTGTCTTGCTGCGGTCAGATTGGCATGTGAATATCGCCTGCGCTTTAATAAAGGCTTTGTTATCGATCTGATCGGTTATCGTCGCTACGGTCACAACGAGATGGATGATCCGGAAGGAACTCAACCGTTGATGTACAAAATGATTCGCAATCATCCGACTGTAAGCACGATTTATGCTAATCAGCTTGTTGAAAATAACACGTTGACGAAGGAGCAGGTTGAAGGCCTTCGCAATAAAACGGCGGAAGTGCTGCAAAATGCTTACGCGGCAATGAAGAAGCAAGCTGACAAAAAAGAAAAACGTGAAAAGCAGGAAGAATTTATCGTTCCGGAGGATGTGAAAACATCACTGCCAATCGAGCAGCTTCGTGAAATTAATTTGGAAATGCTGAATCGTCCAGAAGGCTTTACGGAGTACGGCAAGCTGCAGCGTATTTTGCAGCGCAGAGCTGTAAGCTTGAACGATGGGGAAAAAGTGGACTGGGCTCATGCAGAGGCATTGGCATTTGCAACAATTTTGGCAGATGGCACACCAATCCGCATGAGTGGACAGGATTCCGAGCGCGGTACATTCTCACATCGTCATATCGTGCTTAATGACAATGTGACCGGCGAAAAATTCTCGCCACTGCATTATATCCCGCAAGCGAAAGCATCATTTGCCATTCACAACAGCCCGTTATCCGAAACGGCAGTGCTTGGCTTTGAATATGGCTACAATGTGTTTTCTCCAGAAACATTTGTTATTTGGGAAGCACAATATGGCGACTTTGCCAACGTAGCGCAAGTAATCTTTGACCAATTTATTAGTGCCGGACGCGCGAAATGGAAGCAAAAATCAGGTATCGTCATTCTGTTGCCACACGGCTATGAAGGGCAAGGACCTGAGCACTCCAGTGCTCGTCTGGAGCGCTTCCTGCAGTTGTCAGCTGACAATAACTGGACAGTCGCCAACCTGACAAGTGCGGCGCAATACTTCCACTTGTTGCGCAAGCAAGCAAAAATGCTTGGCAGTGAAAATGTTCGTCCATTAGTGCTAATGGCGCCAAAGAGCTTGATTCGTAATCCGCGAGTTGCTTCGCATGGAATTGAATTTAGCGAAGGCTCGTTCAAGCCTGTGCTGCCTCAATTCAGTTTGACTGAAGCGAAGGCTCAGCGCGATAAAGTAAAACGTCTCGTATTTGGTACAGGTAAAGTGATGGTTGATATTGAAGAGGCATTGTCCTCGGCAGCGCCTTCCGAGTATGAGTGGCTGCGCTTGGCTCGCATTGAGCAATTGTACCCATTCCCGCAAGCTGAGGTTGAACGCATTATTAAGCTGTTCCCGAATCTTGAGGAAGTTGTTTGGGTACAGGAAGAGCCGAAAAATATGGGCTCTTGGTTCTACATGGAGCCTAGACTGCGTGCGCTTGTGCCAAATCAAGTGAGCGTAAGCTATATCGGTCGCCAGGAGCGCGCAAGTACAGCAAGCGGTCATCAAGAGGTTCATGTTAGAGAGCAGCAAGAAATTATTACGTCTACGTTAAATGGACAGCCATTTGAATCGAATATCGTAAGGGGGTAGCTACTAGTGGCAGAAATTATTGTACCAGAGCTTGGAGAATCAATTTCAGAAGGAACGATTACAAAATGGTTTGTTAAGGTTGGAGATACCGTTAGTCAAGGCGATGTTCTACTTGAGCTTGAAACGGATAAAGTAAATATTGAAATCAGTGCAGAAAGCAGCGGGGTTGTAGCTGCGATTAATAAGCAGGACGGCGAGGTTGTTGGCGTCGGTGAAGCAATTGGCTCCATCGGCGAAGGGGCAGCAGCACCAGCCCCTGCAGCCGAAGCAGCACCAGCACCAGCCGCTGAGCCAGCACCAGCAGCGCCAGCTCAAGCAGCAGCGACAGCACCTGCTCCTGCACCAGCAGCAGCCGCTAATGGTGGTGGGGCAGTTACAGCGTCTCCTGCAGCCCGCAAGCTGGCACGCGAGCAAGGCATTGACTTGAATCAAGTGCAAAACAAAGATGCGATTGGACGTATCTACCCTGATAATGTTCGTTCTCATGGCCAGCAGCCTGCAGCGCCAGCTCCAACACCAGCGCCTGCAGCAAAACCAGCGGCAGCGGCAGCGTCTCCGTCAGTAGCAGGCAAAGCTGTTGAACGCAAGCGTATGTCTCGCCGCAGAGCAACGATTGCTAAGCGTCTTGTAGAAGCGCAGCATACTGCAGCTATGCTGACAACCTTCAACGAAGTGGATATGACTGCGATTCTTGATCTGCGCAAACGCCGTAAAGAGTCGTTCTTCGAGAAGAACGAAGTCAATCTTGGCTTTATGTCCTTCTTCACGAAAGCAGTTGTCGGTGCATTAAAGCAATTCCCATTGCTGAATGCAGAAATTGATGGCGAAGACATTGTCATTAAGAAGTTCTACGATATCGGTATTGCAGTAGCCGCGAAGGAAGGCTTGGTTGTACCAGTCGTTCGCGATGCTGACCGTTTGGGCTTTGCTGAAATTGAGCGCACAATTGGCGAGCTTGCGAAAAAAGCTCGTACTAACACATTGACGCTTGAAGAACTGCAAGGCGGCAGCTTTACGATTACAAACGGCGGAGTATTCGGCTCCTTAATGTCAACACCAATTTTGAATACGCCGCAGGTCGGCATTTTGGGCATGCACAAAATTCAAATCCGTCCAGTTGCTATTGATGCAGAGCGTATGGAAAATCGCCCTATGATGTACATCGCTCTTTCTTACGATCATCGTATCGTTGACGGCAGCGAAGCGGTTCGTTTCCTCGTTACGGTAAAAGAATTGTTGGAAGATCCAGAGCAGCTATTGCTTCAAGGATAACGATAAATATAATGTTGAGAAAAAACCTTTCGAATTTTTTTTGTTCGAGAGGTTTTTTCTAGTTAATGGCAAATATATATAGTGTGATAGGTTTGAAGGAGGTACAAATTATGGAATTGTCTAATTTTACGTACGATTCGAATCCAAATGCATCCTTGCTAAAGCACACAGCAGCTCGTAATTATCCGTACTCCTACAGTCAATCCGACAACACTAAATCCAACAGCTATCTCAAGTTTGAGGCTTTAATTAAAGAGCAGTCCAATTTTTACTCTGTTTTAATGGATCATGTTGTAGCAGGTGTTTTTGTCATATATGAACATACGTTTATTTATGTGAATTCGTATTTTGCACAATTACTCGGATATGCTGTCGAAGAAATTATTGGACAGCCAGTTGAACGCTTTATTGAAGAAGAGGATTGGCTGCTTCCGCAATCGTTTGAAGGAATATTGGATAGTGAAATAACAAAGCGTCAAATTTTCAGATGGAATGGCAAGCATAAAAACTCATCAATCGTCTATTTTGAAGGCAAAAGCACGTCCATTAAGCATGACGGCGTCATTTACTATTTGTCCACCGTACAGGATGTGACCATCAAATACGAAAAAGAGCGAGAGTTGATCCGCAATGCCAAAATGTATCAGCGCATGCTTATGACCATTCCAGAGCCCATCTACATAACTGTTGACTACTCCATCATTTTTGCAAACCGCCATGGCCTGGATTTGCTTGGCAAAAGACATGTAAGCGGCTTGTCAGAGCAGTCCTTTCTTGATTATTTTGATGAGAAGGACCGCGCCGATGTCATGCATGATTTTCAAAGCGCACTGCTCCTGGAAGAAGCAACACCTTTCCGTCAGCAGCAAATGATCATCAACAACCGTGTTATTGAAGTGGAGCATTCCAGCGTCAAAATTGAAAACTACATTGGCAGAACTGCTATTCTAACCGTCATTCGTGATCTTACCGAGCGTCGTCAGGATGAGGAGCGGCTAGTTCGCTCCGAAAAGCTGTCTGTCATCGGCCAGCTTGCTGCTGGCGTTGCGCACGAAATTCGCAATCCGCTAACGGCTCTGAAAGGCTTTACCCAGCTGCTTCGCAATAAATATACGGAGCACAGCTACTATTTTGATATTATGGGAAATGAGATTGACCGCATTAATTTAATTGTTAACGAATTTATGACGTTAGCCAAGCCGCATTATAACGCTTTTCAGTTCAACAACATCGTTTCAATCGTGCAAAGCGTACTGTCGATCCTTGATACCCAAGCAACCCTGTATGGCGTAGAGCTTGATTTTCAAGCGCAGCAAAATTTGCCGAACCTGTATTGCAATGAAAATCAATTAAAGCAAGTATTTATTAACGTTATTAAAAATGCGATAGAAGCGATGCAGGATGGCGGCAGGGTAACAATTGCGATCCGGTTTGAGCCGGCGGAGCAAATGCTTCATGTTAAAATTCAAGACCAAGGGGTAGGCATGCCGGAGGATGTGCAAAGACGAATCGGCGAGCCGTTTTTAACGACGAAGGAGAAAGGAACCGGGCTTGGGCTTATGGTCAGCTCAAGAATTATCGAAGAGCATAAAGGCACGATGCTGATTACGAGCAAGGCAGGGGAAGGAACATTAATTGATATCCAGCTTCCTCTCCATATGGAGTATATGAGCAACGGCTAACGGCTAGCTTGGCGATCTATGCTGCAACGAATCTGGATGTTGCAATCCAGATTCGTTGCAATGCCCCTCTCAAGCCCCTGCTTGATGATGACAAATCTCGTTATCTTAATCAAGTAACTGGTGCTGGCGGCGGTACTGCTCGGCGGTCCAACCGGTTGCCTGCTTGAAGGCGCGTGAAAAATGAGCCAAATGCTTAAAGCCAACTTCAAGGCTTATATCGGTAATCGTTGCCTGGCTGTCGACCAGCAGCAGCTTGGCTTCATATATCCGCCGCTCCAAAAAGTATTGAAAAATGGTCGTTCCGGTCACTTCCTTGAATGTTTTGCTCAAATAATATTTATTTAAGTGCAGCTCACTTTGCAGCTGGTCTAGTGTAAGATCCTGTCTGAAATGCTGCTCAATGAATGTAATAATATCCTGTGCGTGCTTTTCTTTAGTCGTTGTACTGCTATGCTGGCTTTGCATCGGCTGCTGGCAAAGCTCACTAATGAACAGCAGTAGCTCGAGAAACACAACATGGCTTTTTTGATAGGCATAGGAGTTGTTCTGCTTCATCAATTGAGCCAGCTTATGCAATAATGCCTCGCATTCTTCCCGCTCTGCTCCCTTCAGCGACAAATGGACATTTTTAAGCTCAGTGAATGGCAAAAGCAAATCGCCTGTGAAGCTGGGCTGAATATGCTTTGCAACATAGGTAGGGTCAAAATGTATAATGCTCCGTCTATAAACATCCCGCCGCTCAAGCAGCGCTTTATGCAGCGTCATCCCATGCATTAGTATTAGATCGCCAGGCGCCAGCTTGTAAATGCGATCATTTATGAGGTAGCTGACCTGTCCTTCATAAAAGTAGTAAATTTCGTACTGATAGTGAGTGTGATACTTTAATGTATTGGGGATATCCGTTAAATAATTTACAGTAAATGGTTCAGCCGCAACTCCCAATCTGTTCACCTCTAATCATTCCTTCTAATGTGTCTAGTATACACCAATCTCGGTTAAATGGAGCAATAAATCGACTAATTCTAGCGAAGCCTTATCATGTTGTAAGTGCTAACATGAAGGTAGAATACATGATGGAGGATGATAATGTGAACGAGGTGCGAGTTGGAGTTATTGGCTTAGGCAATATGGGCAAGGGACATATCGGTTATATGCTGGAGAACAAGGTAAAGGGTTTGGAATTGACTGCAGTTGCGGATAAAAGCCAAGCGGCACGAGAGTGGGCTGAGCAGAACTTGCCAGCGGAAACAACCTTTTTTACAGATCCCTACGAGTTGATTGCTTCACCGCTAATAGATGCCGTGCTTATTTGCACGCCACATTATTCTCATCCCGAGCTTGCTATCGCTTGCTTCGAAAAGAACAAGCATGTGCTGATTGAAAAGCCTGCTGGCGTATATACGAAGCAAATTCGAGAAATGAACGAAGCTGCAGCGAAAAGCGATGTCGTATTTGCAATTATGTATAATCAGCGCACCAACCCGCTCTACCAAAAGCTGAAGGAGCTTATTGACAGCGGCGAGCTTGGCGAGATTAGACGCACCAACTGGATTATTACAAATTGGTTTCGTTCGCAAAGCTACTATGATTCAGGTACATGGCGGGCCACCTGGGGCGGAGAAGGCTCCGGCGTGCTGCTGAACCAGGTTATCCATCAGCTTGATCTGTGGCAGTGGACGATCGGCATGATGCCAAAGCGCTTGCGGGCGTTTTGTTATTTTGGCAAGCATCGCCAGATCGAAGTGGAAAATGAAGTAACCGCTTACGCAGAATATGAAAACGGGGCAACAGGCATTTTTGTTACGACGACAGCCGAAGCGCCTGGCACGAACCGTTTTGAAATTGCGGGGACTAAAGGGAAGATCGTGATTGAGGATGGCAAGCTGACCTTTAGCCGGCTGCGCGTAAGTGAACCGGAATTTAATGAAAGCTTTAAAGGAGGCTTCGGATCGCCTGAATGCTGGACCTTTGAGGTGCCGATTAAAGGAGAGTACCCTGATCATCGCGGCATTACACAAAACTGGATAAATGCGATTTTGCACAATGAGCCGTTGCTTGCTCCAGGTGCGGAAGGAATTAAAGGGGTCATGCTGGCCAATGCGATGCTGCTTTCAACTTGGGAAGACAATTGGATTGAGCTGGATTTTGATGAGGAGCATTATTGGAACCAGCTGAAAAAACGAATCGAAACATCCAACTACAAGGAGGAAGTAATTCATGGCGTTTAATGCTAGCGACGGAATGAACTATGCGCCGGTAGGCAAGCCTTCGCCGGTTGTAAAGCCTGGCGAGTTTTGCTTTGCGGCTACGGCGCTGGATCATGGCCATATTTATGGCATGTGCAATGGCTTAATTGAAGCTGGTGCGACTTTAAAATGGGTTTATGATGCTGATCCTGCCCGCGTGGCACAATTTCAACAGCAATATCCTGAGGTTAAAGCGGCAGCAAGTCTGGAAGTGATATTGGCGGATGCCGATATACAGCTAGTTGCAGCTGCCGCTATTCCTAATAAACGAGCTGAGCTTGGCATTGCGGTGATGAAGGCCGGCAAGCATTATTTTACAGATAAAGGTCCATTCACAACATTGGAGCAGCTGCAGCAGGTGCGTGCCGTATACGAGGAGACTAAACGCAAGTATGCCGTTTACTATAGCGAGCGCCTGCATGTTGAAAGCGCCGTTTATGCTGATCATTTAATTAAGCAAGGAGCAATTGGCAGAGTCGTGCAAATGATCGGGCTCGGACCGCATCGTCTGAATGCAGCCTCTCGCCCAGACTGGTTTTTCCGCAAGGAGCAGTATGGCGGGATTATTGCCGATATTGCCAGCCATCAGATTGAGCAGTTCTTATATTTCTCGGGAAATACTGAGGCAAAGGTTGTCAGCAGCGCAGTAGCGAATTACAACAACAAAGGGTATCCTGAGCTCGAAGATTTTGGCGAGGCTTACTTAAGAGGAGCCAATGGCGCTGCGGGATATGTTCGAGTAGACTGGCTGACGCCAAACGGATTGCGCACATGGGGAGATGGCAGAACGATTTTGCTAGGAACAGACGGCTATATCGAGCTGCGCAAATATGTCAACATTGGCTCAGGAGATGGCGCGAATCATTTGTTCCTCGTAAACGGCGAGAAGGAGCAATATATTCAAACGACAGGATTAGTTGGATATCCTTTTTTTGGACAACTAATACTTGATACTTTGCAGCAAACAGAGTACGCTATGACACAAGAGCATATTTTCAAGGTGGCGGAGCTGACGCTATTAGCGCAGCAGCAAGCGGAAAAGCTTGAAGGTTAATTCGATTTTTAGTCGCTTCAGCTTTAATCTAATTCGCAAAAAAATCAAACGCTGCTCGCCCAATACAAGATATGCTAGAGAAGCAAACAAGAAGGAGTGCAGAAATTGAAACCGTTTTTAGATGATAACTTTTTATTGCAAAATGAAGCAGCCATTGCACTATACCACAACTATGCCAAGCAGATGCCGATCATTGATTACCATTGTCACCTGAGCCCTCAGGAAATTTATGAAAATAATAGCTTTAATAATTTAACAGAGGCTTGGCTGGCAGGCGATCACTACAAATGGCGGATCATGCGAGCCAATGGAGCTGTCGAGGAGCTGGTGACAGGCGGTGCTAATGTAACGGACTATGAGCGCTTTGCAGCCTATGCTGCCGCATTGCCGCAAGCCATTGGCAATCCATTGTATCACTGGTCACATTTGGAGCTGCAACGCTATTTTGACGTGAAGGAAACGATTAATGAAGCGAATGCGCCTCTTATATGGGAAAAGGTTAATGAGAAGCTGCAAACCGGTCAGTTCCGCCCGCGCGATCTAATTGCGAAATCGAATGTAAAGGTCATTTGCACGACGGATGATCCGATTGATTCGCTCGATTATCATAAAAAAATTAAAGAGCTGGACAATTTCGATGTGCAGGTGCTGCCATCCTTCCGTCCTGATAAGGTGCTGGAAATAAACAAGGCAGGCTTTGAGGAATGGATCGCCAAGCTGGAGCAGGTCACTAGCCGCAAATTGGCAGATTACGACGAACTGCTTGCAGCGCTTGCCGAGCGTATTGCCTATTTCGATGAAGCGGGCTGCAAGGTGTCCGACCATGGAATGGACTATGTGCCTTACAGCGAAACGACCAAGGAGCAGGCCGCGCAAATTTATGCCCGCAAGCTGGCAGGCGAGACAATCAGCTTTGAAGAGGAGAAGCAGTATAAAACCTATACCTTCTTATTTATGGCGAAGCTGTATGCGAAGCATGGCTGGGTCATGCAGCTGCATATGAACCCTACACGCAACAACAATACGCGCATGTACGCCAAGCTCGGCGCGGATCGCGGCTATGACGCGATTAACGATGCGCCGGTAGCGGCACCGTTAAAGGGCTTGCTAGACGAGCTGGAGCAGGAGGATTTGCTTCCTAAAACGATAGTTTACTCGCTTAATGCCAACGACAATGAAATTTTGGCAGCCTTGATCGGCTGCTACCAAGGCGGAGGCGTAGCAGGCAAAATGCAGCTAGGCTCAGCTTGGTGGTTTAATGATACGAAAAAAGGGATGATTGCACAGCTTGAAAGCTTGGCCAATTTCGGACTGCTCGGACAATTTGTCGGCATGCTGACCGATTCCAGAAGCTTCCTAAGCTTTACGCGCCATGAATATTTCCGCCGCATTTTGTGCAATTTGATCGGTACATGGGTAGAGCAAGGCGAGCTGCCATATGATCTCGATCATCTTGGCAAGCTGGTGGAGGGGGTGTGCTACTATAACGCAAAAAACTACTTCACCTTCTAGAAGAGGTGGTTTAAAAAGTCCGAAGTTGATGACGATGTGGTTGCTTTGGAGCGTAGTCGACGGCGAATCTTGAACGCTAGCGAAAACTGCGGTGCTCACGTAGCTCTGCTCTACGCTGCGCTCCTCGTTTTCTACTAGCGTCCAAGCTTCTTGGTCCTGAAAGCCCAATTTTTAAACTCTCATTGGAAGAGGTGGTTTAAAAATTGGACTTTGATGACGATGTGGTTACGTTGTAGATTAGTCGACGGCGAATATAGCACTCATCGGGAGCCTGCGGTGCTCACGTACCAAAAAACGTACGCTGCGCTCCTC
This sequence comes from Paenibacillus montaniterrae, assembly GCF_018403185.1. Classification (GTDB taxonomy): domain Bacteria; phylum Bacillota; class Bacilli; order Paenibacillales; family Paenibacillaceae; genus Pristimantibacillus; species Pristimantibacillus montaniterrae. Next base: position 422,702 of record NZ_BOSE01000004.1, on the reverse strand, counting down.
ATTCCCTAGCTTCATGCTATCTTCTTGGTCCTGAAAGCCCAATTTTTAAACTCTCATTGGAAGAGGTGGTTTAAAAATTGGACTCTGATGATGATGTGGTTGCTTTGGAGCGTAGTCGACGGCGAATATGTTACGCTAGTGAAAGCTGTGGTGCTCATGTGGCTTTGTGAGGTGGAGAGATGCAAATTATATATAGGAAAATAATTGTAGCATCAATTACCGGTACAATTCATTCTATATTGTTGGGATTGATATTTTCTGCACCTTTTGGTGAGTCAGATGAGTCACATTTTTTACTGGATTTTATTGCAGCTACCCCGACTTATATGATGTATGTTTTACCTGTTGTGTATACTTACGGTATAGTCTGTTCTATTATAAGTGATAAGATCGGCAGTTTTTTAGCAAAAAAAAGTGATGATAGTCGAATTGAAATATTGGTATCTGCTTCTCTTCATATTGTATTTGGCCTGTTTTTATTAATATTCAGTCTTATAGGGGCAGTAATTTTTTTCTTAGTCGACAGCTTATTAATAAAAATGAAGCAGAAATATAATTTACTAGGGGCTATATCAAGTTTATTGCTGCCAATATCGTTACTTTGTGTGCTTATTAGCAGGTCAACTTAATGACCTGCTTTTTCTTTATTCATGGTGGGTGTCGCTGGTTGCATTATTGGTGTCAGACATGCCCTGACAACGAGCTACTGGGCTGTGGGCAGCAAAAAGTTAAGCATTTGTGGAGCGACGATATTGAGCGCGATGCAGATTAGATCGCTATGAAAGGCGACTCGCCCAAGCATAAAGAAGGCGAAGCCGCCTACAATGTCAAACGCAAAATAGCGTTTTATTGTGTTCATGTCAATAAATAGCACCGGGAATTGCTGAGCGGATGAATTAGCCATACTTTGTCTCACGAAACCCTCCTTCAACAGGCAATGTAACATCTCAATCTTATGAGGCAGAGCTTGAACATTATGCCTGTTCGCTGGAAGGCGAATAAATTTCTTTCAGCGTTTCTATAAAAAATTGCACGCGCTTAGGCACATAGTGATCCTTTAGCCATATTAATCCGATGTCGGAGGTCAGTTCCCCATCGGCAAGCGGAATAATTTTGATGCGCGGGTCCATAAAGGAGCTAAGCACTGATCGCGGCAGCAAGGCTACGCCCATGCCTTGCGCGATAAGCGCCAGTGTAAGCGCAACAGATGAGCATTCGCATATGATGGTAGGCTCGAAGCCTTGCTTGCTGCACGCGGCAAGCACCTGCTCATGCATATGGGTGGTTTGATCCGTTTTCAAGGTGAGCAGCGGCAGATCAGCCAGCTCGCTCAGCTCAAAGCTTGCCTTATCGTGATACTGCGACCACATTGTCGGTACAATAACGACAAATGGATCGGAGGGCAACGGCATGACCATAAGCTGCTTTGGCTCTGTCAATGCCTCGAAAGGCAAGCGGGCAAAGACGAGATCGATCGCATGCTTTTCAAGCTGCTCGCCAAGATAGTAATGATCGCCCTCCAATATTTTATAGCTTACCTGTGGATATTTTTGACTGAATTGCTCAATCGGATAGGGCAAGAGCGAGCTGCAAGAAAATACGGCACCTATCGAGAGCACGCCGCGCACGCCTTGCTCCAGCTCCTTCATTTCCTCGATCGTTTCATTGAATTGGGAGAATAAAGACTCTGCCTTGCGCTTGAGATGGATGCCGGCATCGGTTAGCTTCAAACCTTTCCCATGACGGTCAAACAGCTTTACTCCAAGCTCGTCCTCCATTTGCTTAAGCTGACGGCTTAATGGCGGCTGTTCCATATTGAGCAGCTTGGCAGCTCGAGTAATTTGCCCCTCGCGGGCAATCATCAAAAAATATTTAAGCTGTCGCATATCCATGGCAACGCTTCCCTTCGTTATTCCCATACTTAAAAGGTATAGATATAAAATCTAATAGATATTATAAATATACGTCAATAAATGTTATCATTCAATTAACAACATTAAATTCAAGGGAGAGTAACTCTAATGGCAGAGCAAATTACAATAGAGCGCGCACAGCAGCTGAAGCAAAAACCTGATGAAAATAAGCTAGGATTTGGTCAATACTACACAGATCATATGTTCATACTTGAATACCATGCTGACAAGGGCTGGCATTCAGGTCGCGTTGTACCTTATCAAAACATTTCGCTTGATCCTGCTGCGAAAGTATTCCACTACGGACAAACTGTATTTGAAGGCTTGAAGGCTTATCGCACAGAAAGCGGCATTAAGCTGTTCCGTCCTACGAAAAACTTTGAGCGTCTGAACAAGTCCAACGCTCGTCTAAGCATCCCGCCAATCGATGAGAAGCTGGCTTACGAAGGGCTAATTCAATTGCTGAATGTCGATCGCGACTGGGTTCCATCAGTTGAAGGCACGAGTCTGTACATTCGCCCATTTATTATCGCAACCGAAGCGGCGCTAGGGGTAAATCCATCGCTAAGCTATCTGTTTATGATCATTATGTCGCCTGTTGGCGCGTACTACGCTGAAGGGGTTAATCCGGTTAAAATTCATGTAGAATCCCATTTTGTACGTGCAGTTGCTGGTGGTGTGGGAGAAGCAAAGACAGCGGGCAATTACGCAGCTGGCCTAAATGCACAGGAAGAAGCGAAGGAGCAAGGCTACTCACAAGTATTGTGGCTTGACGGCGTTCATCGCAAATTTATTGAAGAAGTAGGAAGCATGAACGTATTTTTCAAATTGAATGGAGTAGTTGTGACGCCAATGCTGAATGGCAGCATTTTGGATGGCATTACACGCAATTCGGTTATTACACTGCTTAAGCATTGGGGAGTTCCGGTGGAAGAGCGCCGCGTTTCAATTGACGAGCTAATCGAAGCTCATCACAACGGTACGCTTGAGGAAGCATTTGGTACAGGAACAGCAGCGGTTATTTCGCCAATCGGCGAGCTCAGCTACCATGGCGAGAAGTATGTCATTAATGGAGGCGAAACCGGCGAGCTGTCTGCAAAAATTTATGATACGATTACTGGCATTCAAAATGGCAAGCTGGAGGATCCATTTGGCTGGCTAGTAGCACTAGATTAAACCAATAGGATAAAGGGATTAACGATGGGCACAAGCTCTCGTTAATCCCTTTTTTGTCCATCAAAACGGGCGAGCTGGCCGACTCTCAACAGAAAAGTCGGAATAGTAAAACAATGAGGTCTGGATTGAGGTAGTACAGCACGCATACAGACGATATACTAAAAGAGGAAGTCAAAAAATTCAACCATAAAACGTATTGCGAAGGAGGGGGAATATGCACTTTAACGAGCATACAAAGCTGGGTGAAATTATGGCGTGCCCAGCAACGAAAGCCATTCTATTTTCCTATTTGCCGCAGTTAAAGGATTCGCCATATTTATCCTTTTTAAAACGCTCCTCATTAGCGCAGCTTGCCGAAAACAAACTGATGAGCGGCAGCTTAAGTGAACATCTGCCTAGCATCCTGAAGGATTTGGCGCATACTGAAGTGCTGCTTGAGCCTGAGCGTGTTTATGAGCCATCTGAGCATTATGAAGCAGCTGGTGTAGAGATTGCATCGGCTGCTTTAGAGGCGCCGGGTATCGCAGAAAAGTGGGGAATATTCGAGCTTGCCATAAAGGGGCCGAAGCATGGCAACCCATTTGTCGATGTGCAATTATTTGCCGATTTTAAGCAGAATGATCAAACGATTACGGTAAGAGGGTTTTATGATGGCGACGGAATGTATCGGGTTCGATTCATGCCTGGAACAGAAGGCGTATGGCAGTTTACAACCTCAAGCAATGCAAGGTCCTTGCATCAGCTCAGCGGAGAATTTCTTGCTGTACCTGCTGCAGCCGGCAACAACGGTCCGGTGCGAGTTGCCAATACATTTCATTTTGCATATGAAAACGGAAAGCGCTATATTCCGGTAGGCACAACCTGCTATGTTTGGAATCATCAGCCGCAAGCGCTGCAGGCGGAAACGCTGGCTAGCTTGAAGCACTCACCCTTCAATAAGCTAAGAATGTGCACCTTTCCTAAGTCCTACCAATACAACAACAATGAGCCGGAGCTGTTTCCATACGAAGGCTCGCTGGAAAACGGCTTTGACTATACCCGGTTTAATCCGAGGTTTTTTAGACAGCTGGATGAGCAAATAGCGGCATTGTGCGAGCTTGGCATCGAAGCCGATCTTATCCTGTTCCACGCCTATGACCGCTGGGGCTTTTCCGAAATGAGCAAGCAAGCGGACAATCGTTATTTACAGTACGTCGTTGCACGCTTGGCTGCCTACCGCAATATATGGTGGTCGCTTGCTAACGAATATGATCTAATGTGGGCCAAGGAGGAAGAGGATTGGGAACGCTTTGCGGCAATTGTTACAAGTGAGGATCCGTACAAGCATTTGCTTTCCATTCATAATTGCCATCATTTTTACGACTATTCAAGACCTTGGGTTACGCATTGCAGCGTGCAAAGAGTTGATGTGTACAAAACAGCCGAGTATACCGATCAATGGCGCAAGCAGTGGAATAAGCCGATCGTAATTGATGAGTGCGCTTATGAAGGGAACATTGATATGGGCTGGGGTAATATTACGGGCGAGGAAATGGTTCGGCGCTTCTGGGAGGGCGCCGTGCGCGGCGGCTACGTAGGTCATGGAGAAACCTACTTGAACGATGAAGAAATATTATGGTGGTCGAAAGGAGGCAAGCTGCATGGAACAAGCCCGGCGCGAATCGCTTTCTTGCGCGGCATTATGGAAGAGGGGCCAAGCGAAGGGCTTAATCCCTATAATGCGGAATGGGATGCTGCTTCTGCAGCCGTTATCGATCATTATTATTTGTACTATTACGGCTTTAATCGCCCCAGCTATCGCTTGTTTTCAATGACGCCGGCTGTCCGCTTTCATGTTGATATTATAGATACGTGGAATATGACGATTACAAGATTGCCAAATACGGTAGAAGGTACTTTTCGCATTGAGCTTCCAGCCAGGCAGTATATGGCGATTCGCTTAATCCGAGCAGAGGAGGCTTTACATGAGTAAACGCACTGAACGACGCATGGATGGAATCGTTATCGTAGAACAACCGAATGGTCCAACACTTGGCTATAGCGAGCATTCCAAAGTGCAGTTAATTGAACAAGACGGAAAATGGTTTAAGGATTTGAGCAAGGATGGCAAGCTTGATCCATATGAGGATTGGAGGCTCACTCCAGAGGAACGCGCCCGAGACCTTGCTTCCAAGCTGAGCATCGAACAAATTGCTGGATTGATGCTATATAGCGCACATCAAGCTGTGCCTGCCAATCAAGGCTTTTTCCCTGCTACTTATCGGAATGGCAAAGGCTACGATGAAAGTGGAGCAGCTCCGTCTGAGCTGACCGATCAGCAGATCCAGTTTCTTACGCGCGATCATGTTAGGCATGTGCTGCTGACTGTTGTAGAGTCGCCAACTGTTGCTGCCCAGTGGAATAATAATGTACAAGCTTTAGTAGAGAGTCTGGATTGGGGCATTCCTGCCAACAATAGCTCGGATCCGAGACATGGCTCAGACAGCAGCGCAGAATACAACATCGCGGCAGGCGGTAAAATTTCTATGTGGCCAGAACCGCTAGGACTTGCTGCTACATTCAATCCGGAAATCGTTAAGCAGTTTGGGCAAATTGCTGCCAAGGAATATCGAGCATTGGGAATAACGACAGCGCTTTCACCGCAAATTGATATCGCGACAGATCCACGCTGGGGCCGCTTTAACGGCACATTTGGTGAAGACCCTCAGTTGTCCACGGATATGGCGCAGGCTTATATTGACGGGCTTCAAACCTCAGAGGGCAAGCAGGAAATTATTGATGGCTGGGGATACGACAGTGTCAATGCGATGGTCAAGCATTGGCCGGGCGGCGGATCAGGCGAAGGAGGGAGAGACGCGCATTTCGGTTATGGCAAATATGCGATTTTCCCTGGGAACAATTTAAAGGATCATCTGAAGCCGTTCACCGAAGGAGCATTCAAGCTTCAGGGCAAAACAAGACAAGCTGCTGCAGTCATGCCATACTATACCATTTCCTATAACCAGGATACGAAATACGGAGAAAATGTAGGCAATTCCTACAGCAAATATTTGATTACTGATTTATTACGAGAAACCTGCCATTACGATGGCGTCGTCTGTACCGATTGGGGGATAACGGACGACGAACCGCAAAATATTGAAAACTTATTTCCGGGCGGCAGAAGTTGGGGCGTTGAGGAAGGCTGCTCTGTTGCCGAGCGTCATTATAAGCTTATTATGGCGGGCGTAGATCAATTTGGCGGCAATAATGCGGCAGGCCCGATCATTGAGGCGTATCAGATTGGGGTCAAGCAGCTAGGAGAACAAGCGACTCGCGCTCGCTTTGAAAAGTCGGCGTATCGGCTGCTGTTGAACTTTTTCCGCACAGGCTTGTTTGAAAATCCTTATTTAGAGCCGGAAAAAAGCCAGCAAATCGTTGGTCATCCTTCATTTATCGAAGCGGGATATAGAGTTCAGCTTGAGTCAATTGTTTTGTTAAAGAATAAAGGCGGGCTGCTGCCGCTGGCGGCGAACACGAAGGTATACATTCCACGCCGTTATGTTGCACCAGGAAAGGACTGGTTCGGGTTCCCGATTGCCGCAAGTAATGATCATCCGTTTTCGCTGGCGGTAGCAGGCAAAACCTTTACCATTGTTGATCGTCCCGAGCAAGCGGATGTTGCTCTAGTCGGCATTCAGGGAGCAGCAGGCGGTACCGGCTATAGCGGTGAAGATAAGGAAAATGGCGGCAATGGCTATGTGCCAATCAGCCTGCAGTATCGACAATATTGCGCGGAAACAGCCCGTGAGCATTCAATAGCCGGTGATTCTCGCGCCAAAGATGTGTACAATCGCTCGTACAAAGGAAAAAGCGTGAGAACACATAATGAATCTGATCTTGATCTTGTGCTGGAGACGAAACGGCTCATGAACGGCAAGCCGGTTATCGTATCGTTATTGCTCAACAAGCCGACTATTGTGAGCGAATTTGAAGCGGAAATTGATGCGCTGCTAGTAAACTTTGGCGTACAGGATCAAGCGATCTTCGATGTATTAAGCGGCGCCTTTGCGCCTAGAGGACTTTTGCCTATGCAGCTTCCTGCTCATATGGCTACGGTAGAAGCTCAATTGGAGGATGTGCCGCATGATATGGAAGTCCATGTTGATGAGTGCGGCAATGCTTACGATTTTGCGTTTGGCTTAAGCTATACTGGTGTAATTGCAGACGAGCGCGTTCAAAAGTATGCTGTGCAACGCGCAAAATAGGTTTTTCGTAAAATAGACTTCATAAGAGGAGAAGATAGCGATGACTAGACTGAAAGCGCGGATGAATTCATTACGTTTCAAATTAATCGCTACGCTTCTCCTTATCATTATCCCGCTCATCATTATGTTGATTGTCAACACCGTGTCATCGGTTAATGTCATTCGCTCTCAAGTATCGCAATCGAATAAAAACATGCTTAGCCTTTATATGAATCAGTCTGATCTGATGCTGCAGGAGGTAGACAAATTTTTAATCAATTTGTCGGAGTTTGAATCCGATATCGTCATTTTCGATGCGCTGCGCTCCAGAAATGAAACCGCCTATTCGCTTGCCAAAATTAGAATCCATAACGCGATGAAGAAGGAGCTGTCATCGATCAGCATGGATGCTTTTTTCATTTATTCGATTCGCAATGAAGAATTGGTGCTTGCGAGAAGCTTTGGCGATGAATACGCCGATCGTGAAAAGCTTGAGCAAGAAATATTAACGATGATTCATACAGTGGCAGCAGAAACGGATTATTCCAAATGGCAGGTGTGGACAGGTGCAGGTGGAAATGAACATTATATTTTTCATCTTGTTCGCACAGGCGAAACCTATGTTGGTGCTTGGATTGACAGCGAGAGCTTGCTGCAGCCGCTGCAATTGATTAATCTTGGCGAAGACGGTGTAACGCTGTTGACCAATCATGAGAATGAGCCAATTACGAGCACATTCGGGCTTGATGAGAAGCAAATCGATTTTAGCTATTCGCCACAATCCTACACATTAACAGGGGCGAACGACAGCTGGCTGTTAATTGGAGAACCTTCTCAGGTAGGCGCCTACAACATAGTAGTGCTAATGCCGGACAAAGAAATGATGCAGCAGCTGCCGCTCATTCAACGAATTACCACGATTATATTAATTGCGGTTATCCTTGTACTGCTTATCTTCTTCTATATGATCCAGCGTATTTTTTTAACTCCGATCAAGCGTCTGCTTATAGCAATGCGCAAGCTTAGGGCAGGAGACTGGAATATGCGGATTGAACCGCAAAAAACATCTACAGAGTTCGGGATCGTCAACGAGACATTTAATCAAATGATTTCAGAAATACACAATTTGAAAATTAATATTTATGAAGAAAAAATTAATTTGCAGCGTGCAGAATTGAAGCATTTGCAATTACAAATCAATCCGCATTTTTTTATGAATTCACTAAATATCATCTATAATTTAGCTACGATGAAAGATTATAAACTCGTGCAGGAAATGACGCGATGTTTAGTCAGCTACTTTCGGTTTATGTTCAAAAGCAATTCTTACTTCGTCTCGTTACGTGATGAATTGGCGCATACATCCAATTATTTGCGAATTCAGCAGCTGCGCTTTCCACACAGTTTAATTTACCATGTAGAAGGCTCAGAGCAGGCAATGAAAGTTGAAGTACCGCCATTAATCGTTCAAACAATGGTGGAAAATACTATTAAATATACCGTTAATAATGAGCGGCCTACTACGATCAATGTACAAGCAGTTATCGAATCTGTTGACGATCATCAGGTGCTGAGTATTACAATTAAAGATACAGGCCCCGGATTTTCAGAGGAAGTACTGGCCAAGCTTGGCTCAGAGCAGCTAGAGCATGACGGAAGCGGAGAGAAAATCGGGATATGGAATGTAAGGCGTCGTTTAAAGCTGCTGTATGAGGAGCGTGCCCACATTTACTTTTATAATGAGCAAAATGGCCGCTATGGCGCTGTAGTCAGATTTGAAATCATCCTGAACTAGGAGGCGACGAATCATGCATCATATTCTAATCATTGATGATGAAGTTCATGCTGCGCGAGGACTGCAGGCTGGCATAGGCTGGAGTAGGCTCGGCATAGCTGCAGAGCATGTTCACTTAGCCTACAGCGTCCAGCAAGGTCAAGAACTGTTTAAACAATTTCCGATTTCAATTTTGATTTGCGATATTGAAATGCCGCAGCAAAACGGCATGGAAATGCAGGAATGGGTACGTGAGCATTACCCCGATACGCTGACAATCTTCCTGACCTGTCATTCCGATTTTGTATTTTTGCAGCGAGCATTGCAGCTAAGCAGCTTTGATTATTTGCTCAAGCCGGTTGATTATGAAGAGATTGAGCAGGTTATTGGCAAAGCTCAGCGCCAGCTTGCCGAGTCCAAGGCGAAGATGAGCTATGAAGCGATGTACGACCACTATCGCAAGCTATGGGAGTCCCAAAGACCGATTGTGGCAGAACGATTTTGGCAAGGACTGCTGAATCGCAGCTTTCCATCCAAGCCTTCTGTTATTGCCGAGCAGTTGTCGCGGCATGGATTGGAGCATCACCCGGAGGTTCGCTATTTGCCGATTTTACTCAAGATTAGAAGATGGTATAAAATTTTGACGCAACGCGATGAGCAAATTATGAAGTATGCGATTTCCAACGCAGTACAGGATGGTTTGCAGCGAGCAGGAAAAGAAGCAATCACTGTCTCGCTCGACAATGAGCAAGGTCTTATACTTTTCATCGTTGCAGCTGAGGGAGATCATGCTGTATGGTCAGGCTTGGACGATGGCGGTGACATGCTGATCAAGTTTTGCAATGAGCATCTTTATTGTGATATTTCTTTATATGTTGGCACAGAAGTCGCTATATCAGAGGTAGTTAACGTAGTCGATAAGCTGATTGAGCTGAATAAAAACAATATTGTGCAAATCAATACAATTATAATGCTTGAGGAATGGCGTGAGCAGCCGACGAAAATGCCGGACGTGCAATGGTCACAATGGCTGTGCTGGATGAAGGAGCAGCAGGAGCAGCTGTTGTTTGAGCATGTCTCGCTTTATTTTAATAGCTGGAAGCAGGAGCAGATTTGTATTGATGCTAAAGGCGTGGAAGCTTTTTATCAAGAGTTTTTGCAAATGATTTACACCTATTTATATCAGATGGGCTTGCACGTTAACCAAGTATTCGATCAAAAAAGCTTGGCAGGTCAATCGAAGGAAGTGCTGCATTCGGTGCATGCGCTCGAGGAATGGGTTGTTTATATTATACAGGTGGCGATGAATCGGGTTCATACCATTAAAAAAAGCATGACCGTGGTAGAGAAGGCCGTACAATATATTAAAGATCATATCGGTGAGCAGCAGCTGTCGCGAGAAGATATTGCTCGCCATGTCTACTTGAATCCCGATTATTTAACAAGAGTATTCAAGAAGGAAACAGGGATGTCGATTTCTGATTATATGCAGCAATGCAGGCTCGACTACGCCAAGCGCTTGCTTAAGGAAACGAACCAAACGATCAGTGAAATTGCGGTCGCTTCCGGCTACTCTAATATTTCATATTTTTCTACTATTTTCAAAAAGTTCACATCGCTTAATCCAGTAGATTATCGCAAGCAGCAGCGGCAAAACCAAGCGATGTAGTTATTAGCACCTCGGAGCAAAGTCATCCTTCAGTCAAATCAGCAAAAAGCTGGGCAGAAATCTTCTGTCCAGCTTTTTGTGTCCTTCAGCCTGCTTGCCGGTTAAAGCCTAAAGGAGTACGTCGTAAAACTGTAAACAACAGGTCGTATTAGTGGTAAGCAAATGAAAGCGCTGTAAATTACAATTAGCTTATCACAGAAGAAAGAGGGAATGGACTATGGGGCAGACCAGATGGGGACAAACATGGAAGCAGGTTGTAAGGTATCGTGCACTGTTGTTTATGATGATACCTGGACTCATTTATTTGGTCATTAACAACTATATTCCGATGGCGGGCATTGTTATTGCATTTAAGGACATTAACTATGCAAAGGGCATTTTTGCAAGTGATTGGATTGGCTTGAAAAACTTTGAGTTTCTTTTCAAAACGAATGATGCTTTCATTATTACGCGCAATACCATTTTGTATAATGGATTCTTTATTATTTTGAATACGGTCATTGCGATTGGGCTGGCGATTCTGCTTAATGAAATTCGCAACGCCGTAGCCAAACGCTTCTATCAAAGCATCGTGCTGCTGCCGTATCTCATTTCGATGGTTATTGTCAGTTATTTAGTAGTCGCGATGCTGCATGTTGAAAACGGCTTTATGAATAATACAGTGCTGCCGCTGTTTGGGATCGATCCAATTGCGTGGTACTCCAAGGCCGAGTATTGGCCATTTATATTAACGATCGTAAATGTTTGGAAAAACATCGGCTACTTGTGCATCATTTTCCTTGCTTCAATTGTAGGTATTGATCATGAATATTATGAAGCTGCTACTATAGACGGCGCAAGCAAATGGGCACAAATTAAAAGCATAACGGTTCCGCTCATTATGCCGACGATCATTATTATGACTTTATTGGCCATCGGTCGTATTTTCTACTCTGATTTTGGTTTATTCTATCAAGTACCGCTTAATTCTGGAGCGCTCAAATCGACAACAGATGTGATTGATACGTATGTGTACCGCGGCTTAATGCAGCTTGGCGACATCGGAATGTCGTCAGCAGCCGGTTTATATCAGTCAGTGGTCGGCTTCGTGCTTGTATTGCTATCGAACTATATTGTGGCGAAAAAAGATAGAGACCAAGCGCTATTCTAAGGGGGAGATTACATTGAGAAGCAATGAGATGAATCAGACAGCGTTGAACATCTTTATGGTGGTCTTAACTGCTGCTTGCTTGCTGCCGTTTCTTTTATTGATCATTTCGTCATTTGCCAGCGAGCAGTCCATTATTAAGCTCGGCTATACGTTTTTTCCGAGTGAATACAGCTTAGAAGCCTATAAATATTTATGGGGCGAATCAAGCTCATTATTGAGAGCTTACGGCATTACGATTTTAATTACGGTAATCGGCACTTCAGTAGGATTAACGATTTCAGCGCTGCTTGCTTATCCTTTAAGCAGAGGGGTATTGCCCTTTAAGTACTTTTTTTCCTTCGTTGTCTTCTTCACGCTGCTGTTCAATGGCGGTTTAGTACCAACGTATTTGGTCTATACAGAAATCTTTCATATGAAAAATACACTGCTTGCTTTAATTATACCGGGGCTGCTGACCAATGGCTTTTTCATCCTGCTTATACGCACATATTTTGCAACATCAATTCCTGTGCCGATTATTGAATCAGCCTATATTGATGGAGCTTCTGAATACCGAATCTTCTTCAGTATTGTTATGCCGCTTTCGCTGCCAATTCTCGCTACTATCGGGCTAATGCTGACGATCGCTTATTGGAACGATTGGTTTAACGGTTTGATTTATTTGACCGAGCCGCGGCTGTTCAGTATTCAAAATCTGCTCAATCGGATGCTGACTAATATTCAATTTTTGCAGCAGAACTCATTTGCCGGCAATAATGCTTCAGCTATCGCTGCTAATTTGCCTACTAATGCCGTGCGGATGGCGATGGCTGTTATCGGTGTTGTTCCATTGCTATGCGTTTATCCGTTTTTCCAAAAGTACTTTGTTAAAGGGCTTGTGGTTGGTGCAGTTAAGGGCTAGGAAGTGTCTGGCTCTGGATTTTCACTATAGAAAGTCACATTAAAAAGGAGGAAAATATGATGAGATTAACATTTAAGTTCAACGCAATGCTATCATTATTGCTAGCTTTAGCTTTGTTGCTTGCCGCATGTTCAAGCGGCGGCTCCCCAGAGAGAGAGAATCCGACAAATTCAGAAGGAGGTGACGACAAGCCAGTCGAGCTCGTGTTTGCTTTTCTTAATGTCGCCAGCATATTCAAGGATTTGCAGAAGGTGGAGGATGAAATCAACAAAATTACGCAGGAAAAGATTAATGCGAAGATTAAGCTTATGCCAATTGATGTAGCGGCATGGACGCAGCAAACGAATCTGATTTTAGCTGGCAGCGAGCCGCTTGATTTGATCGTATCATCAGCCACGCTTAATTACAGCAGTCAAGTTGCAAAAGGTCAGATCATTGCGCTGGATGACCTGATTGAGCAGTATGCGCCAGACATCAAACATACAATGCCTGCAGAAATTTTGGCAGGTGCAAAGCTGAATGGCGTTACCTATGGCATCCCAAGCGTCCGCGATTTTGCGACAGATTACGGCTATATTGCGCGTAAAGACATTTTGGACAAGCATAATATTGATCTAAGCACCGTTAAAACGTTCGAGGATTTAACCGCCATCTTCCAAATCTTAAAGGAAAAAGAGCCGGATATGTACCCGATTGTGCAACGCTCGCAAACGGTAACGATTGTTACTGATATGTTTACAGGATATATCGACGGACTGGGCAATAATATCGGGGTTTTAAATTATGATGATGACAGCACCCAATTATTCAATCTGTTTGAGTCGGACATCTACCGTAAATATAGCGAGCTGGCACATGAATGGTATAAGAAAGGCTTCGTGCCGCCAGATGCTTCCACCTCTCAAGAAAGCAATACAGCAATGATGAGAGCGAATAAAGCGATCGGTTATTTGTCCAACTTTAAGCCAGGCTTTGAAAATCAAGAAAAGGTCGCGAACGGCATGGAAATGGTGGCAGTTCGCATTACGGAGCCAGTATCTAGCTCGTCAACCGCAGCTTCATTTATGATCTCAATCGCAAAAAATTCAAAAAATCCTGAGAAAGCAATGGAAATGATCAATCTGCTGTATACGGATAAAGATATTGTTAATTTACTCGACAATGGCATTGAAGGGATCCATTATGTACAGGCTGGAGATGGGACGATTAAATTGCCTGATGGCGTAACCGAGCAAACCTATCTGGCCACTCAATGGATGATCGGCAATAACGCTCTCGCTTATCCTTGGCAAGGCACAGCACCGGATATATGGGATCAGATGAAAGCGTTCAATGAAAGTGCCAAGCTGTCTAAAGCGATTGGCTTTGTGTTTGATACAACCAACGTAAAAACAGAGGTGGCAGCTGTGCAAAACGTACTCGACGAGTATCGTCCCGGCATTGAGTCCGGAACATTGGACCCATCAACAATAGCGGATTTTAATAAGAAGCTGAAGGATGCAGGTCTTGATACGATGATCGCTGAAAAGCAAAAGCAGCTTGATGCATGGCTGCAAACACAATAAGTAGAAGGACGGAGGCTTGAGCATGAGCGAAGATCCGAATTACTACACATGGCTGCAACTGCTGCAGGAGCGTACCATCACCCGGAAAGAAGGGGAGCTCAAAGTAGTGACCAAGCGTATTCCCGAGCTTGATCAAGAAGGCGTGCTTGATCCGCGTGTGCTTAATATTAATAAGTCGATGCAGTTTGAGCATGCGGAGCACCTGGAGCTAAATGCTCCATCCTCATTAGCTCAAATTCGCGCGTCAATGGGCTGGCCGAATACAGATTTGTCTAGCGGAGTCGATACAGTTGAACGACAAATTATCGGTACAGAAGCAGAAATAACTGTTAGAATTTATACGCCAAGTGTAGAAGGCCTTAAGCCAGCGATTGTGTTTTTTCATGGCGGCGGATTCATTGGCGGCTCGCTTAAAACAGTGGAAAATCCATGCAAAGGACTGGCAGAGAAGGCAGGAGCGGTCGTCATATCCGTCGATTATCGTTTAGCGCCTGAGCATCCGTTTCCTGCGGGTTTGACTGATTGCTGGGACACTGTTGTGTGGGTACATGAGCATGCGGAACAGCTTGAGGTTAATCGAGACTGGATTGCAGTCGCAGGAGATAGCGCGGGCGGCAATTTATCGGCTGTTTGTTCAATCATTGATCGTGAAAAAGGAACGGACTATATTAAGTATCAAGCGCTTATTTATCCAACAGTATGTATGGCCGCAGTCAATCCTTACTTTTCATGGTCAATTGATCAATATACAATCAGCGAACAGGCTGAGTTAATGACTGGCATTGTGATGGGGCTTGCACCTAAAGAACATAATGCGATTCTAAATCTTTATGTACAAAGCAAGGTGGACGCGCAACATCCGCATGTTTCGCCTATATTTTATGAACATGTCGATCAACTGCCAACGACATTAATCGTCACTGCAGAGTACGATGGCTTGAAGATCGAGGGGAAAGCGTACGCCGCACGTCTGGCTGCAGCGGGAGTAGATACGACTTATATATGCTATAAAGGAATGGACCACGCTTTTATGGATAAATACGGACTGTATCCACAAGCGGAGGATTTAATGACGGAGATTGCTGCCGGCTTTAAGTCTGTAATCGCTAAGTACAGTTAGGAAGTGTCTGAAAAACTGTTCTTATAAACAATAAGCAGGATTAGCGGCATCAATGCTTGCTAATCCTGCTTATTTGTTTCATGAGTTAGACAGCCAAATATGCAATCGCCCGTTGTCTTAAGACGGCTTCTTCGTAAAAATGGTGAGTGTCGTGATCATCCGGCAAAAATTTAAGCTGATGCAGAGCAATAGTGAACAAGTAAATTGCCCGCTCATCATAATCGATCGATTGCTGCAATTGAGTTGCGACCTGCTCTGCCAGATCAGGTATGGATGAAGGACCTACGAATGGTGATAACTGCTGCTCCCAGTCCTGAACGTTAAACGTCAGGTCGGAATCATCGACGAATATTTCACTCCAGCCATAGCCTCGGTTGCTGGAAATTCTTAAGCAAACGCGATAGCCGTTAGCATCTACTGCCAACGCTGGAATGACAAATACTTCGATGCGTTGAATATGAAGCATGACTGCTTCTTCCTGCACGTTTTGAAATTCATTAGATGGACAAATAGACATTGAACATCTCTCCTTTGCACGCTGACGAGGTTAGCTGTCGGGTTCGGGCTAGAGAGTAGGCCCTACCTGCTATTCTTACAGAGAATAGAATGGATTCACCCCTTAAGACGTTTGGTTCCCCCGCTTTTTCTGGCGAAAAATTAAGCGAATGTATAATAATAGTTTAAGGGTTTTCAGATCGTTTGTAAATGAAACCGTTTCTCCAATAAGATAAACGAATCAGTGGACAGCCCGGTGCACAATTATTTTTATTTTGCGTTATTTTACAATTTCAAGTATGATGTTAAAAATAGAACTGATATTTAAAGTAAAAGGAGCAACTGATATGCAATCCAAAACAACACATTGTAAAATCGTTGATTGTACGATTCGTGACGGCGGTCTAGTAAATAACTGGGATTTCAGTGTTGAATTTGTACAGCACTTATATAAATGCTTGAATGAAGCTGGCGTTGATTATATGGAAATCGGCTATAAAAACTCTCCCAAGCTGCTAAAGGGCGCAGATTCTGCAGGTCCGTGGAGATTTTTGGACGATAATTTCCTGCGTGAAGTCATTCCTAACAAAGGGCATACAAAGCTTTCCGCACTTGTTGATATTGGCCGCGTTGACGAAAATGACATTTTGCCGCGCAGCGAAAGCATGCTGGATCTCATTCGTGTTGCCTGCTACATTCAGGATGTAGACAAGGCGCTTGAGCTTGTGCAAATTTTCCATGATCGTGGCTATGAAACGACGATTAACATTATGGCGCTGTCCAATGTATTGGAAAATCAACTGCTGGAAGCGTTCAAGCTAATTAACGACAGCGTAGTTGATTTTGTATATATCGTTGACTCCTACGGAAGCTTGAAGCCAAGCGATATGAATTATTTGGTGGACAAATTCCAGGAGCATTTGCCGAACAAGCGACTAGGCGTTCATGCGCACAACAACCTGCAGCTTGCTTTTGCTAATACTTTGCTTGCTGCTGGAAAAGGCGTTGAGCTGCTTGATTCATCTGTGTACGGAATGGGTAGAGCAGCAGGAAACTGCAATACCGAATTGCTGGTAACTGAGCTGCAAAATACAAAATACAATGTCCGTCCAGTATTGGATATGATTGAGAAGTATATGGTTCCAATGCGTGAAAAGGTAGAGTGGGGCTATATCATCCCTTACATGATTACAGGCATTCTGGACGAGCATCCTCGTTCTGCGATGGCTTGCCGCAGTTCAGAGCAAAAGGATCAGTACGTAGATTTTTACGATCAGCTTACGACACCCGAAACGGCTAACAAATAAAATCGCGAGCTCTCAGATATAAGCTTCTGTCAGCTATCGCGTTAAGCTTTAAGGATAGTTCATTGTGAACTATCCTTTTTTGCACGTATTCGTCTTGCTGGAGCCTAGAGCGATGCATTCCCTCAAGCGAGCCAATTAATAAAGCTTGCCCTGGCGATACAAAATATTGCACAGCCTCATGACAGCTTGGTTATAGCAGCACTGCCGCAGCTGCTGTGGATGCTCAAAAAAGACAGGCAGCACTTGATCGAGTGTAGTTCGCATTTTGTCATAGAGCATTTCATACACATGCTCTTCAGTAAAATACTGGGTATCCCGGCCCTGCAGCCATTCAAAATAAGACACGATGACACCGCCTGCATTGGCTAAAATATCGGGAATGACAATAGCATGACGCTGCGCCAATATGTCGTCAGCTTCGCCTGTTATCGGCGCATTTGCCCCTTCGACAATAATGTTAGCCGTTACACGATGTACATTATCTTTATGCACCTGCTCCTCCAACGCCGCGAGGAACAGCACATCAACATGTTGATAAAGCACAGCTTCACGATCAAGCAATTGAGCTTCAATGCCCGCTATTTCCAATAGCTGCTTCGTGGCCGGCAGCTCACCTTGATGGGCTTGTGTATATGCAATCAGGCGATCAATTTCCAGTCCTTGTTCATTATAGAGCGTAACATTACGGTCGCTTACCGCTACAACACGGTGCTTATGGTTCGGATCACGGAATGCTTCTTGTGCAATTACGGAACCAACATTGCCAAAGCCTTGTACTGCAATCGACAAAGGCCTGTTCAAATAAGCTTTGACCGACTCCAGGTATGGATTATTATATGCTTGCAATTGGCTTAGGTGATTGATAACAAAGTGCTGCAGCAAATATTGCAGTACGAAGTAAACGCCTTTACCGGTTGCTTCGCGTCTTCCAAGCGAGCCGCCGAAAGCAATGCTTTTGCCGGTAAAGCTGCCAAGGTACGGCTGACCAGGATGAGTGCTCTTATACTCGGCGGTCATCCAGTCCATTTCACGTTCGCCTGTGCCCATATCTGGAGCGGGTATATCCTTGTCAGGGCCAAGAATATCAGTGAAATATTGCACATATTTTTTACAAATTAAATAAAGCTCGCGCTCCGAATATTGTCTCGGGCTAATGCCAACGCCGCCCTTTCCGCCGCCGAACGGAACATTGTGCAGTGCATTTTTCAAGGTCATTAGCGCCGCAAGGTTGGTAACCTCATCTTCATTGACCGATTCATGAAAACGAATTCCGCCTTTATATGGCCCTAAAGCGTCATTGTGCTGAATGCGATAAGCTGGTATTCTTACAACGACTCCGCTGTCAAGCGTAATTCGCAAAAATGCTTTGTGGGTTTTGTTCGGAGTAGACAGGATGGCGCCAAGTGATTGAAATGCCTGTTCTCGTGTCTCTCCGGCAAGATGTGGTAAAATAGAATTGTTTGCTAATAATACACGTAACGATTGCTCGACAATTGCGCTTGTTTGTCTGCCCAAAGATATCATCTCCTTAAACTTTTCAGTTAGCTTAGCGTCTGACTTCCATGCAGATGAAAAGAACAATCGAAGCATAAGAGCAGGCTAACTTTTCATGTTAAATTTCAGACAATGTCGTATCTTATACTAGGATGTACGACTATGCGGGAAAGATACTTTAAAACAGCGTTTTGCAATGAAACAGTTTAACTCTACATAGAAGCATTCATTACATTATAGCAAATGTTTACAATAACAACGCAATCAAAGTCGGATTTTTGAACAACCGATTCCAATGAAGTTCAAAAATTCGGCTTTCAGGACCAAGAAGCTTGGACGCTAGTTAGAAAAGGAGGAGCGCAGCGTAGGCACAAGCTACGAGAGCACCGGACTTTTCGCTAGCGTTCAAGATTCGAAGCCGAATAAACGCCAACGCGATACTTCGTAATCAAGTTCGAGCTTTTTGAACCACCTCTAAGAAGGAGTGTAAATTGTGGACATCTTGATGTATATTATAAAACTAACCGTATACATACTGCTTGTAACGATTTCCGGCTATGTGCTGGTTGACAGCCTGATTCGCAATGCGGTAAGCGAGCAGCGCCAAAGCTGGGCCAATCGCATGCTGCAGCAGGGAGCAAAGGCGCTGCTGCTAGCTGTAATCGTAGCATTATTTGTGCAGCTGGTGAGCTGGACACAGCAGTTTAAGCCAGAAGCAAGTCAGTTGGTAACATTGCTTATGGAGGGCACGACCGGCAAGGTATGGCTAGCTTTAATTATTTGCAGTGCCTTGCTAATGCTGCTGGTCACCAGATCGGCTATTGCCCGTCTGCTGCTTGTGCTCGCGATGCTCTTTGCTGAGAGCATGAATGGTCATGCAAGCGGCGATAGCATAAGAGTTTTGTTCGACTTCATTCATCTCGCTACGGTCTCGATTTGGATCGGGGGAGCCATTTGCTTATGGCTCAATTGGCGCGAAGGAAAGGAACAGGCGATTCATTTTATTCAACGCTTTTCCAAGCTGCTTTGGCTTTCAATCGCCGTTGTCAGCATAAGCGGGGTTATATTAACATTGCTTATTATGCCAAGCATTAGCTACCTGCTTTATACAAGCTGGGGACAAATGCTGCTGCTCAAGCTTGCCGCCGTACTGCTTGCTTTATGGCTCGGCTACAAAGCAAAAACGACGCTGCAAAAGCATAATGGAGCCAAGCTAAAGCCGTTAGCTGCGGAGCTGATCGTGCTCGCTTTCGTCATCGCTTTTGCAGCGCTGGTCAGCTCGCTAAGTCCTGTACCTAGTGCGGCAAATGCGCTCAATCATCACGAGATGGGTGAAGAGCTGCATTATACAGTCAAGCTGACGCCGAATGCTCCCGGTCCCAATCGTCTAAGCTTAAGCCTATGGACGTTAGAAGAGGAAGGCAAGGTTGAACAGGTGCAGCTTTCAATTTATGCGGCAGATAAGCCGAAAACCTCGGAGCGACAGTTCATACTCGAGCCGGCTGAATTAGAGGATTATTTTGAATTCCCGGGCTTTATTGAAACACGCTATAAATTCGATAAGCTCAACCTGCCATATCCAGCCGACTGGGAGGCAACGTTTACGATAACATTTGAAAATGGAACGGAGCGTCAAATCAGCTTCCAATTTGAAAACTAAAGCATTCTATAGTTGCACGAAAACCAGCTTTTGCATATAATAATAGTCATATTGCAACAACTCCAAATCAGATGCGATGAAGGAGACAAGTACACAGGACAACTATACAGGGAAAAGCAGCCATAGATTGAGAGCTGCTTCAATAGTGAAGGCCTGTCGAAATTCACTCCGGAGCATGAGCTTGAACCATCTGCTACGCAGATGCAGTAGAGCTTCACGGAAGCCCTACGATACAGGGCTTTGAGAGACAGGCAAACCGATTTGCCGTCTAAATTAGGGTGGTACCACGGTTCTTCCGTCCCTTCGGGGAGGAGGGACCTTTTTTTATGGTTTTCTACTGAAAGCCAAGCTTCTTGGTCCTGAAAGCCAAACTTTTTGAACACGCATGTAAAGCAAATGGAGGCGAGATCACAATGAAAGAGAAATTAGAAGCATTGCGCACAGAGGCATTGGCTGCACTAAGCGATATTGCGGATGCAGCTGCGCTTCAGGAGCTGCGCGTAAAGTATTTGGGCAAAAAAGGCGCCTTGACTGAGGTGCTGCGTGGAATGGGAGCGCTAAGTGCAGAGGAAAGACCTGTAATTGGACAAGTTGCCAACGAGGTTCGTGCAGCAATTGAGCAGGTGCTGGAGCAAAAGCAGCAGCAGCTTCAAGCGGAAGAAACGAACAAGCGCTTGCGTGAGGAGACCATTGATGTTACATTGCCTGGTCGTCAGCTGCCTACAGGCGCGGTTCATCCGCTCAACAAGGTTGCACAGGAGATTGAGGACATTTTTATCGGGATGGGATACTCCATCGCAGAAGGCCCAGAGGTTGAAACGGATTATTATAATTTCGAGGCGCTTAATCTGCCTAAGGATCATCCGGCTCGAGACATGCAGGATACATTCTACATTACTGAGGAAATTTTGATGCGTACGCAAACGTCCCCGGTTCAGGTGCGCACGATGCAGGCGCATCGCGGTGAAACGCCAATCCGTATCATTTGTCCAGGCAAAGTATATCGTCGTGATGATGATGATGCGACGCATTCCTTCCAGTTCAATCAGGTCGAGGGCTTGGTTGTTGGGAAAAATATTCGAATGAGCGATTTGAAAGGCACGCTGCTGCAATTTGCCCAGCAAATGTTCGGCGAGCATACGCAAATTCGCCTTCGTCCAAGCTTCTTCCCGTTTACTGAGCCAAGTGCAGAGGTTGACGTAACATGTGCGCAGTGCGGAGGAAGCGGTTGCCGTATGTGCAAGGGCACAGGCTGGCTGGAAATATTGGGCTGCGGCATGGTTCATCCTCGTGTACTGGAAATGGGCGGCTATGATCCGGAGGAAGTGACTGGCTTTGCTTTCGGAATGGGCATTGAGCGTATCGCCTTGCTCAAGTATGGCATCGATGATATTCGCCATTTCTATACGAACGATGCAAGATTTTTAACGCAATTTGCCCGTATGTGAGCAGGTGCTTGATTCCTGTAATAGCAAGCTAGAAAAGTTTTAGAAGGGAAGATAACGAATGAAGGTTTCATATAAATGGCTTCAGCAATATGTCGACTTGTCCGGCATTACACCATCTGAGCTGGCTGAAAAAATGACTCGCGGCGGTATTGAGATCGATATTGTGGAAAGCAGAAACAAAGGTGTATCAGGTGTTGTAGTTGGCTATGTCAAAGAAAAGCAAAAGCATCCTGATGCAGACAAGCTGAATGTATGCAAGGTCGACGTTGGAACTGGCGAGGAGCTGCAAATTGTATGCGGGGCGCCAAATGTTGCGGCAGGACAGCATGTTCCTGTTGCCGTTGTTGGAGCAAAGCTGCCAGGTGATTTCAAAATAAAACGAGCAAAGCTGCGCGGTGTAGAATCGCAAGGGATGATTTGCTCTGCTAAAGAGCTTGGCTTAAATGACAAGCTTTTGCCGAAAGAGCAGCAGGAAGGGATTTTGGTGCTGCCATCCTCGCTTGAGCTTGGTACGCCAATTGAGCAGGTGCTTGAGCTTGATGATGAAGTGCTTGAGCTTGATTTGACGCCAAACCGCTCAGACGCGCTTAGCATGCTTGGTGTCGCTTACGAGGTAGCAGCCTTGACAGGTCGTGAAGTAAAGCTGCCTCAGCCGGTAATTGCCGATACAACCGAAAAGACTAATGATTATGTATCTGTGACGATTGAGAGCGAGGAGCTTTGCCAGCATTATTCAGCACGGTATATAAAAGGTGTTAAAGTAGCACCATCGCCGCTATGGCTGCAAAACAAGCTGATTGCAGCAGGCATCCGCCCGATTAACAACATCGTTGACGTTACCAATTTTGTAATGCTGGAATACGGTCAACCGCTGCACGCCTTTGATGCAGATAAAATTCCGAATGGCCAAATCATTGTCCGACAGGCTAAGGCAGGCGAGCTGCTAGTTACGCTGGATGATCAGGAGCGCAAGCTTGAGCCGCATATGCTGGTCATCGCTGATCAAAGCTCTCCAATTGCGCTTGCAGGCGTAATGGGCGGTGCAAGCACAGAGGTAACGGAGCAGACTGTTAATATTATTCTTGAGTCTGCACGCTTCGCTGGAAAGTCAGTGCGCAAAACGTCTCGCGAGCTCGGATTGCGTTCGGAGTCTAGCCTGCGCTTTGAGAAGGAAGTTGACGGAGGTCGGGTTATTCCTGCATTAAATCGCGCAGCTGCTTTGATCGCTGAGCTTGGTGAAGGCTTGGTGCTTGAGGGCATCGTCGATCAAGTTGTTGCCGCAAGCGAGCCAAGAAAGATTGCCCTTACGCTTGAAAAAATTAACCGCATGCTTGGAACAAGTCTGTCTGGCATGGAGATTAGAACGATTTTAACGCGGCTAGGCTTCGATTTTGAGGTGAATGAGCAGGAGCAGTATACGGTTGAAGCGCCAACGCGTCGCGGAGATCTTTTATATGATGTGGATGTGATCGAGGAGATCGCACGTATTTACGGTTATGACAATATTCCGACGACGCCGATTTATGGTGAAGTGATTCCGGGCGCGCTAACGAAGCCGCAAAGCATCCGCCGCGAGCTGCGCAAGCGCCTGTCAGATGCTGGAATGCTTGAGGTAATCAGCTATTCATTTACAAGTGCCAAGCATACAACATTGTTCCCGGAGCTGGCACCTAAAACGAATGCGGTTAAGCTGTTAATGCCGATGAGCGAGGAGCGCAGTGTACTTCGTACAACGATTGTTGCTCAGCTAATCGATATTGCAACCTACAACCGCAATCGTAAAAATGATTCGCTTGCATTGTTTGAGCTAGGCTCAGTTTTCCATACAGCAGAGGCTGATTTGACAACCTTGCCGACCGAAAAGCATCGCTTTGCCGCTTTGCTTACAGGCAATCGCTCATCCGCTGGCTGGAATCAAAAAGCCGAAGCCTATGATTTTTATGATGCCAAAGGTGTCGTCGAAACGATTGCTGCTGCGCTTGGAATTAGTGAGCTAATTTCCTATGAGGCTGCGCAGCCTGCTCAATTCCATCCGGGTCGTACAGCAGCAGTTGTGCTTGCTGCGGGTGAAGCAAAGCAGGTGCTGGGCTATGTAGGCCAGCTTCATCCAGAGCTGCAGCGTGCTGCTGACTTGCAGGATACATTCGTTGTTGAACTGGATCTTGCGCCGCTTTATGAGCATGCCAGCCATGATATCGTGTATAAAGCTTTGCCGCGCTACCCGGCGATTACGCGTGATATTGCCGTAGTTGTTGATAAGTCGGTACAAGTAGGCGATATGATAGCTGCAATTCATCAAGCTGCAGGCGAACTGCTGGAGTCCGTTCAAGTGTTTGACGTCTTTACAGGAGAGCGATTAGGCGTTGATAAGAAAAGCGTCGCGATTTCACTCGTGTATCGTCATAAAGAGCGTACATTGACTGATGAAGAGGTAACCTCATTGCATGAGTCTGTCGTTTTAACATTAGAACAATCTTTTAAAGCAGAATTGCGCAAATAGGCAGGAAACCGTAGAAGCCACATCGAATAAGTTTCTAGGAAACTTAAGATGTGGCTTTTTTGTCGTTCACATAGCTAGTTGACTAGATGGAATGGGGGTATATGCGTGGATACAGAACAAATCGTAGTAACTGTTGATATATATGGTAGCCAGTACAAATTAAAAGGTCATTCAAGCGTTGAATATATGAAGTCAATCGCAGCATCGATTGACGAAAGCATGCATAAGCTTGCCAAAAACTTTCCCATTCTCGATACACATAAATTAGCGGTACTGACCGCTGTTCAAATAACCGAGGAAGTATTTCGTTTGCGTCGTGAAAACAGCAGACTGCAGGCGGAGGAAGCAAGGCTGCATATTACTGAAAAGCAGCTTGAGCTGGAGAAGGAAAAGCTGAAGGAGCATTCCGCTCAATTTGAGCAATACAAGCAGCAGGCTAAGCGCGAGCTCGAGCAGCTAAAGGCCATACATAAGGAGCAGCTCGAGAAGGAGACGGGCTCACTGCAAACGCTATTACATGAGCAGCGCGAGCAGTATGAAGCAGATCGGAAAAGCTTATTAACCGAGCAGGCTGAACAGCGTGAGCAGCTTGCTCAGTCGCATGCTGCTGAACTGCAGGCAGTAATTGAGAAGTCGAGTCAATTGCAGCAAGCACTGGAGCAAACTATTGCTCAGCTCAAGCAGGAGCATGAACAGCAGCTTGTTCAATTGCATAAGCAATATGATGAAGAAAAACGAATTGCTCTTGTAAACCAGAAAAGCCGGTTTGAAACAGAGCTTGCTAAACAAAAAACAGAGCAAGAGAAATTGGAAAGCGAAAGAGAGCAGCAGCAGAAAAAATATTCTGCTGAGCTTGAGCAGTTGCGACAGCAGCTCAAGCAGGCAGAGCAGAAATTAACGGAATCAGACTCAGCTTACAAACAGCGAATAGATAGCTTAATGAAGGAAAATGAACAGCAAATATTGGCGGCTCGCAATGAGCAAGCCGAGCAGTTAGAGCAGCTTCGTCTGCAGCAAGAGCAACTAGCTGCGGAGCGTTCGGAGGAGCAGCAGCGCTGGGATACGGAAAAGAAACAGCTGCAGGCACAAGTAACTGCAGCTAGGCAACAATTATCTGAGCAAACAGAGCGGTTAGAGCTGCGCTTGGCTCAAGCAGATGAGCAGCTATTGGTTGCGTTGGAACAAGAGGAAGCGCTTCGATCTGACCTTAATGAGGCGGCTCGCGCTTATGCAGAGCTGGAGGAGGCGCGTCAGCAGCTGCAGGAGCAGCATGAGCAGGAGCGGGAGAAAGCACAACAGCAGCTGCAAGCGCAGCATGAAGCGAAGCTGGCGGAGCTGAGTCAGCAGCTGCAAGCGCAAAGCAAGCACGATCAGGAAAAAGCGATCCAGCAGCTGCAAGCGCAGCATGAAGCAAAGCTGGCGGAGCTGAGTCAGCAGCTGCAAGCGCAAAGCACGCAGGATCAGGAAAAAGCGATCCAGCAGCTGCAAGCACAGCATGAAGCGAAGCTGGCGGAGCTGCGTCAGCAGCTGCAAAGCATGCAAGAAGCAAGCGAGACGGCGCAGCTGCGAGAGCTTGAGCTGTTGGAGACTCAAGAAAAACTGGAGGCCAAGCAGGAGCAATTGCAATCGGAGCTGACAGACCGCACAAGCCAGCTAGAGCAGCTGCAATCGGAGCTGACAGATCGCACAAGCCAGCTAGAGCAGCTGCAATCGGAGCTGACAGGCCGCACAAGCCAGCTGGAGCAGCTACAATCGAAGCTAGCAGCAGTACAAGCTGACGAAGCGGAAGCGACAAATCAAATTGCTTCCTTGGAGCAGCAGCTGCAAAGCATGCAAGAAGCAAATGAGACGGCGCAGCTGCGAGAGCTTGAGCTGTTGGAGGGCCAGGAAAAGCTGGAGGCCAAGCAGGAGCAATTGCAATCGGAGCTGACCGAACGCACAAGCCAGCTGGAAGAGCTTCAAGCGGAGCTAGCAGAACGCACAAGCCAGCTGGAGCAGCTACAATCGAAGCTAGTAGCAGTACAAGCTGACGAAGCGGAAGCGACAAATCAAATTGCTTCCTTGGAGCAGCAGCTGCAAAGTATGCAAGAAGCAAACGAGACGGCGCAGCTGCGAGAGCTTGAGCTGTTGGAGGCTCAAGAGAAACTGGAGGCCAAGCAGGAGCAACTGCAATCGGAACTGGCAGAACGCACAAGCCTGCTACAGCAATTGCAATCGGAGTTGGCAGAACGTACGAGTCTGCTAGAGCAGCTGCAATCGGAGCTAGCAGACCGTACAAGCTTGCTGGAACAGCTTCAGTCAAAGCTGACAGCAGCAGAAACAAAGGAGTCGGAAGCGACAAATCAAATAGCGAGCCTTGAGCAGCAAATGCTTGAAGAAGGCTTGAAGCTGCTTGCTTTTGAAGAGCAGGAGGAGAAGCTGAAGCAACAAGCAGAGGCTTTAACGTTGGAGCTTGAACACTTGCAGCTGCAATATGATGAGCTTAAGCAATCATACGAGTTGAAGCTGTCCAATTATGAGGCTGAAATGGAGTCTCAGCTTCAGACTGCAGAGCAAAAGCTGAAGCAACAGCATGAAATGCATCTAAACGAGCAGGAATTGACGATGCAACTTATTCAAGAGCTCGAGGATAAATCGAAGCAGCTGGAAGCGAAGCTTGCAGGACAGGTAGCGGAAATCAATCGTTTGGTGGAGCAGAATAACATACTAGAATCGAATCTGGAACAGCAACTGAATGATAATAAAGCTAGAAAAGCTGAATTGCAAGCTTTAGCGGAAGCAAAAGCTAATTTGGAACAGGAAGCGACAGTTTATGTGGAGCTGCAGCATGAGCTTCAGCAGCAAATTGCTAATCAGCAAGCTGAAATGAACCAGCAAGCGGATAAGCTGCGGCAACTGGAAGGGCTGCAGACTCAATTGCAAAAGGCTAAAGATGAGCTTGAACAAATGACCAAGCGTTATGAGCAGTTGCAGGCAAAGCAGCTTGAAGAGGCAGCGAAAGCTGAAGAGCTGCTGCAATATTTGGAAATGAATGCTGCTAAGGAAAGATTAGCGGTTAATCAGATCAATCTTGCTCAGGAAAAAATTGTAGAGCTGGAAAACAGCTTATCGCAATATAAGCAGCGAGACCTTGAGCAGCAGCAGTCGCTAGAGCAGCTTGAAGAGGAGTTGCAGCAGCTTCAGCAGCAGTCGAAGCATCACGAGCAACAGGCGGCAATTTATGAAGAGCAGCTTACAGCGCTGCAAGAGGCAGCAGCAACGTTGCAGCAGGAGCAAGCAGCAGCCGATACAGAACAGCTGGAGCAAGAGCTGCGGCAGCTGCAAGAGCAGCATGAGTTGCTCAAGCGCGAATACGCCAAGCTGCAGACAGAATACAATGAGTGGATCGAGCTTATCGAACAAAGCTAAACATTCCCTAAATACAAGTACAACAAAAAACGCTCTGACCAGGCAAGAGCCTGATCAGAGCGTTAATATTTTTCTAAAACGTCATCAAAGTCGAACTTTCGAACCAACCACGTTAATGGAAGGTTCAAAAGTTTGGCTTTCAGGACCAAGAAGATTGGACGCTAGTAGAAAACGAGGAGCGCAGCGTAGGCAATAGCTACGTGAGCACCGCAGTTTTCGCTAGCGTCCAAGATTCGCCGTCGACTAAGCTGCAAAGAAGCAGCATCGTCATCAAAGTCGAACTTTTGAACCAACCTTCTACGATTAGACGACTACTAGCTTGGTGATCATCGTCCTATGCCCCTGCCCGCATGGAACCGAACAACGGATCTCGTATGTGCCAGGCTCAGTAATCGTGATTTGCGTTGGCTTATCATTTACGATATTGTTGTACTCTGTATTCATAATTTCAATTCCATGAACCCCTTCGATGGAATTAACATTCAATTCGATTGCTTCGCCTGCACGAATGGCATAATACTCCTTGTCGAACTTCCAGTTGGAGGCTACAATTTCCAATGTGCCAGAAGCAATTTCATCCTCAGAAACTTGAATGGGAGTTTCTGGTTCATTTGATGTTTTGCCGTTGTCTGAGCCGCATGCAATTAAAATGCTCACCATAGCAAAGACTAATGATAGAACTAACCATTTTTTCATGCAAAAAACTCCTTTTTTGTATACTCGCTTAAATTGTATACCATTATGGGAACAGATGAAATGCTTTCCTCTGGACAGTCATGACAAAGTGATGAACAATTTATGCTGTTAATGTAGCAAAGTCCTTCACGTTATTATGAAGGACTTCACCAAAATGCATTTATTCTTTTGGATGGAATTGTATTAAGGATAATTATTTTTTACGATCGGCAGCCTCGTAAGGATTTCCAATCGGAATAAACAGATCAACAATCCCGATTACTAATGCAGCAAGGATTGCTCCTAAGATGGTAACACTTACTCCGCCTACGATGAATTGTGCAATCCAGATAACTAATGCGCTTATTAGAAATCCGACAATTCCACGACCGAAAGGCGTTACTCTTTTGCCAAATACAGCTTCAACAACCCAGCCGAGTGCGGCAATGACTAGCGCAAGCAGTAATGCGCTCCAAAAGCCTCCTACGGAAAACTGGGGAACAATCCAGCCCACCAGCATTAGTACTAGTGCGGATACGATAAATCGAACAACATGTCCTAGAAAGTTCATTACAATTACCTCCATGACTTTATTGTAGTACATCAAATTTGTACTGAAAAATCTATATTCAGTGTTGCCAAAACGTAAAATTATATGTATCGCATAGTACAAGAAGTGAAACTTTGAGCTATAATAATAAAGCGAGAGGAGTGTTATCGTTGAATTCGAAAATTTTGACAACACTTGAATATTCAAAAATTGTTGACAAGCTGAAGGAGCATGCTGCTACCTCGCTTGGCAAAAGCAGAGCGGAGGCGCTCTCTCCTCAAACTGAGTTGGAACAAGTAAAAGCATTGTTGCGACTGACGGATGAAGCCTATGCTGCCGATCGTTTAAAAGGAGCCGCTCCATTTGGCGGCATTTTCGATATATCGTCTGCTTTACATCGCGCACGCATTCATGCAACGTTGAATGCTACGGAACTGCTTGAGGTAGCTTCAACCTCCAGAGGCTCGCGGCGTGTTAAACGGTTTATCGAGCAGGTAAACGAAGAGCATGCGATTCCATCTCTGCTGCAATATGCTGAGCAAATCAGCGAGCATCGTTCGCTGGAGGAAGAAATTTTTTCCTGCATCGATGATCAAGGAGAGGTAATGGACTCGGCGAGCGCCGAGCTGGCAAGTTTGCGTCGGGAGCTGCGCAATGGCGAAGCAAGAATTCGTGAGAAGCTGGAGTCGATGATTCGTTCTTCCTCCGTGCAAAAAATGCTGCAGGAAGCGATAATAACGCTGCGCAATAATCGTTTCGTTATTCCGGTTAAATCAGAATATCGTTCAAGCTTTGGCGGTATTGTTCATGATCAGTCCGGATCGGGAGCAACGTTATTTATTGAGCCCGAAGCGATTGTTGCCATGAACAACAGATTGCGTGAGCTGCATGTTCAGGAAATTAAGGAAATCGAAAAAATTTTACAGCGGCTTACCGCGCTTGTTAGCGATTGTGTCGAGGATATGCTGTATGACCAGGAGCTTATCGGTCATATCGATTTTACGTTTGCTAAAGCAAGGCTGGCCCACGGGCTAAAAGCAATTTTGCCGATGATGAATGATCGCGGCTACTTAAAAATAAAACGAGGCCGCCATCCGCTGCTTGACCAGAAAAAAGTTGTGCCATTAGATGTAGAGCTTGGCAATCAGTATCATTCCATTATCGTAACTGGACCGAACACAGGCGGTAAAACCGTGTCGCTCAAGACAGTCGGGCTATTAAGTTTGATGGCGATGTCTGGCTTATTTGTACCGGCAGAGGAAGGAACTCAGCTATGTGTATTTGATGCGATTTATGCAGATATTGGCGACGAGCAAAGCATTGAACAAAGCTTGAGTACCTTTTCAAGCCATATGACTAATATTATCCGCATTCTTGAGCAAATGACCTCCAAAAGTCTTGTATTGCTTGATGAGCTGGGTGCGGGTACAGATCCCGCTGAAGGATCAGCGCTTGCGATTGCCATTCTTGAGCATATTCATGCCAAGGAATGCCGCGTTATCGCAACGACGCATTATTCCGAATTGAAGGCATATGCATTTAATCGCAAAGGCGTCATTAATGCGAGCATGGAATTTGATATTGCGACATTAAGTCCAACCTATCGCTTGCTTGTTGGCATTCCAGGACGAAGCAACGCCTTCGCTATTGCTGAACGCCTCGGCTTGTCTCCGAAAATTATCGAGCATGCCAAAGGCGAGGTAAGCGACGAGGATATGAAGGTAGAAAGCATGATCGCTTCGCTTGAGCAAAATCGTATTTCTGCAGAATCTGATCGTGAACTTGCACAAAAATTGCGACTTGAACTGGAGCAGCAACGTATGAAGTATGAGCATGAGCTTCAGCGCTTTGAAGAGCAAAAAATTAAGCTGCTGGAAAAGGCTCAAGCTGATGCAGAAGCTGCCGTTAGTAAAGCGCGCAAGGAAGCGGAGGAAATTATTGCAGATTTGCGCAAGCTGGCCATGGATGAAGCAGCTTCCATTAAAGAGCATAAGCTGATTGAAGCAAAGCGTCGACTGGATGAGGCTCTACCAGAGCTGGCAGTGAAGCAAAAGCCTTCGCGCAGCGGGAAAAAGCAAAAGATTTCCGCGGGTGATGAAGTTAAGGTTTATAGCTTGAACTCCAAGGGGCATGTTGTAGAGTTGCATGGTGATGAGGCGACCGTTCAGCTTGGCATTATGAAGATGAAGGTCAAGCTTGATGATCTTGAGCTGCTGCAAAGCAAATCACAGCAGCCTGCTCAGCCGCAAAAGCAAGCGGCAAGCGTAAAGCGCACCAAAGACGATTCCGTCCGCATGGAGCTTGATCTAAGAGGAGAATCGCTTGAGGAAGCCATTCTTGAGGTTGACCGTTTCATTGATGAATCCTATATGGCTGGCATGGGTCAGGTTTACATTATTCACGGTAAAGGTACAGGCATATTGCGTACAGGCATTCAGCAATATTTACGTCGTCACAGTCTGGTCAAGTCCTACCGCGATGGTGAATTTGGCGAAGGCGGCAACGGGGTGACAGTTGCACAATTAAAATAGTCGTAGGCTAAAGTGAGGGGAAAGGGATGGATCCGCAAATCGACTGGTTGCTAGAAAATGAATATTTGGCTTCGATCGTATATGTATCAGTAGCAATATTGACGCTAATTGTGTTTTTATCGATCTTTGAGCTTGTTGCGCGATACCGCTGCTGGCACGAAATTAAGCGTGGTAATATGTCGGTAGCAATGGCGACTGGAGGCAAAATATTTGGAATCTGCAATATTTTTAGATTCTCGATTTCCATACACAGCTCGATTTATGAACAATTAATTTGGGCAGCGTTCGGTTTTTTAATTTTGTTAATTGCCTATTTCTTGTTTGAATTTATGACGCCAATCTTTAAAATTGATGAAGAGCTGGTTAATGACAATCGGGCTGTCGGCTTTATCGCGATGATCATTTCGATATCGTTATCTTATGTAATCGGAGCGACTATTTTAATTTAATGCTGAACTGAACACGCATAATAAGGCAGGTGTAGCTGTTGTGAAGTACTTACCTAAGGTACTGGCGCTCGTGTCGATATTGTTTTTTATATTAGGGGTTATTTATGTCATGAATATGGATTAGTCTATGTTCATGACAAGCTAAAGAGAGGAAGTTAAAAGCTATGGAAACACAAACAATCTGTCCGTGGTGCGAGTCGAATATTATTTGGGATGAAGAAATCGGTCCTGAAAAATATTGTCCCCATTGCGACAATGAAATAAGCGGCTATCGCACGTTAGAATTTGAAGCAGGCTTTTCCAATGAAGATGAGGAGCAGCATGAGCATGACGAGCACGTAGCTGCTGATGACTCTGAATGGGATGACGATGATCAAGGTATTTTGCGTTCAACGCGTGAAATTGCGGCAAATAGCCAAATTCAAAGCATGCTCAATGAGCAGTTTGAAATGCCGGAATGTGCCAATTGTCGCGAATATATGCTTGAAGCTGGTGAGCAGATCATTGGCAAGGATGGCGAGTTTACGCCTGTAACTGCGCCTAACAGCGGCCAGCCAATCGTTTCTTCGCCAATGAAGGTCATCTGGTACGTTTGTCCATCCTGCTATCGTACGGACAGTTACTTAAGTTTGCAGGATCGCAAGCAAATGCTTGATGCGTTGTCAGACGAGCAGTAACTTTAAATAATGGAAGATTAGCGCAGGTATGAGCGATTTTGAAGAAGGGTAACTTATTGTGAGCTAAATAAATAAAAAGGAGCGATTCAACATGCAAAAGATGTTAGATCGACAAGCTTGGCTCCTGCTCGCAATTTACGCTTCCTTCGGCTTTGCAAACGCGCTT
Organism: Paenibacillus montaniterrae; assembly: GCF_018403185.1. Taxonomy (GTDB): domain Bacteria; phylum Bacillota; class Bacilli; order Paenibacillales; family Paenibacillaceae; genus Pristimantibacillus; species Pristimantibacillus montaniterrae. The sequence goes on along the minus strand of NZ_BOSE01000004.1, from coordinate 389,848 downwards.
TCTGGGACATTTATACCCGTATACTTATGGAAAGCAAGTGGTTCATACTTAACGGTTGCGCTGTTTGCGCTTGCCCAGTACAGCTTTTCTGGACTGACCTTCTACTTATGCGGCAAGTGGATTAAGGAAGGAAACAAATTAAATTGCCTGCGAGTAGGCTGTCTGCTCTCAGGCCTTTTTTATTGTATGGTGCTTTGGCTGAAGCAATCAGCCAGCGGCATGCCTTTTGTGTTGGGGGCGATTAATGGAATAGGGCTTGGCTGCTATTGGGTAGCGTATAATCTCATCTATTTTGAAATTACAGAGCCCGATACAAGAGATCGCTTTAATGGCTCGCAAGGGCTGCTTGGCGCAGGTACAGGAATTATCGCGCCATGGCTTTCTGGCTTGCTCATCAGTTGGCTCGCTAATGAACGCGGCTATACGTTGATATTTACAACTTCATTAGTTATTTTCGCTTGCTGTGGCGTTATTAGCTTTTTTATTCATAAACGGCCAGCGCAAGGGAAATATGATTGGCTTTATCCGTTTAAGCAATGGCGTCAGTATACGAAGGAAAGCAAGGAATGGCGCTATGTATTTGCTGGAATTACCGCTCAAGGAATTCGCGAAGGCGTATTTTTATTTTTAATCAATTTGATCGTTTATATTGCGACGAATAATGAAGCGAAGGTGGGAACATATACGTTTGTATCCTCGCTTACCTCATTAGTAAGCTTTTGGCTTTGCGGCAGAATTTTAAAACCGCAAAACAGGCAGCTATCAATGCTGGTAGGAGTAATTAGCTTGACTGCTGTTATTATTCCGTTTTTTTGGCGCGTTGATTATACAATGTTGCTTATATTCGGAGTTGGTACTGCCTTATTGTTCCCGCTATATATTATACCAATTACCTCCAAGGTGTTCGATATGATCGGAGCTACAAAGCAGTCAGTTGAACATCGAGAGGAATTAATTATTTTTAGAGAGATTGCTTTAACATTAGGCAGAATCATTGGCTTGATCCCATTTTTCATATATATAACATGGGTTAATACGGAGAAGGGTTTAGTGTGGCTGCTGCTTATTGTCGGCGCTTCGCCTATTGTCGGCTGGTTTTTTATGCGTCCTTTATTTCGGATTCAGCATAAACGGTATGGAGGAGAATCGCCGCCAAAGCATGCTATTCGCGCGAAACCGCAATCGGAGGCATAGTTATGGCTAAAATCGTAAATAGTGTGCTTGAGCTTGTTGGCGACACGCCAGGTGTAGTCTTACAGCGAATCGTTCCTGCTAATTGTGCGGAAATTATCGTCAAGCTGGAATATATGAATCCAAGTGGCAGTGTAAAGGATCGTGCCGCCTATAATTTGCTTGCCGAAGCTGAGCGACAAGGAGTTCTAAAGCCAGGCGCAACCATTATAGAGCCGACAAGCGGTAATACTGGAATCGGCTTGGCGATGAATGCCGCGGCAAAAGGCTATCGCATTATATTGGTAATGCCTGATAATATGACTAAGGAAAGGATTGCAATGCTGAAAGCATATGGCGCTGAGGTCGTATTGACCGAAGCAGCCAAGCGGATGCCGGGTGCGATTGCTAAAGCTGAAGAGCTTCATGCAGCGATTGAGAACTCATTTATTCCCAATCAATTTAAAAACGCCGCCAATCCGGACATTCATCGTAAAACAACCGCCTTGGAAATAATCGAACAGTGCGAAGGACGGCTGGATGGTTTTGTTGCTTCATCAGGTACAGGTGGAACAATTACAGGCACTAGTGAGGTATTAAAGGATAGACTTCCCAATCTGTATGTAGCAGTAGTGGAGCCTAAGGGCTCGCCAGTGCTGTCAGGCGGGCAGCCTGGACCTCATAAGCTTGTCGGTACAAGTCCTGGTTTCATTCCGGACATTCTAAATACAGCCATTTATGATGAAATCATTCAGGTTGCAGACGAGGATGCGATTAATACGATGAGAATGCTTGCGCGGCAGGAAGGGATACTTGTAGGGCCTTCTTCTGGAGCTGCGGTATGGGCAGCGATACAGCTAGGTATGAGATTGGGAGCTGGCAAACGCGTGCTTTGCATTGCACCAGATACAGGAGAGCGCTATTTAAGCATGGACTTGTTTTAATGCCCAAAGCAGACCTTTCTTCTTCAAATATTAACAGCATAGTTCCAACCGGCAATGCGCAATCTAAATACGTAGTACTGCACGATAGCCGATGTTTTCGGTGCAACATGGATTGCGCAGAAGCTACAAAGACTATATGAACGTTTGAGGAGGAGATCATATGCAAGCAATGACCAATAAAGAGCTTGAATATGTGATTGATTCAATGTCTAATGAGGATTTGCTGATGAAGACATGTGCTGCCGCTGCTGCTGTTTCAACTCATCCAGCAGTAAAAAGCTGCTGTGAGGCAATGGTTCATACGCACCAGGCCAATTACAATACGTTACTGCAATCGTTGCAGCAGCACCAAACGATTGCGCCAATGAACTAACGATAACGATTGAATTGGAGGAATGAGAAATGGTAAATCAATCATTGCAATTATCCGAAGAGGATTTGCTAAGTGTAGTGCTTTCAGATTTGAAACGCTGTGTGCGTGAGTATGCTACTGCGGCAACAGAATCGACTTGTCCTAAAACTCGTCAAATGTTTACGAATTTGCTGAACAGCACGTTGACTATGCAAGGTCAGCTGTTTACTGTAATGTCGCAAAATAATATGTACGAGCAAGCAAGCGTTGCTCCGAAGAAAGAAATCGACAAGCAGATTCAGTCCTATACGTCGACACAGCAGCAAACGCAAAGCTGGCTTCAGCAACAAGGCATGCAGACAAGCATGCAAAGCAATCAGGCAAGCCAACAGGCACAGCCGACAGCACATTAATGTAAAGACCCTGCGGGGTCTTTTTCATTTTGTTTTTTTAATATCTACCTTTGCAGGATTAACATATTCGGTGTAAAATAACGTACATAGCATTTGATGCTAAACCACAACCGTGGGAAGGGGTTATTTCATGACAGGTATATCTGATTTTCAATTAAAGGTGCTGGCCCTTTTACAAGAAGACGCCAGACTGAAGCCAGAAATTATTGCCACAATGCTTGATGCGACAGTTGAGGACGTGAAAGCCGCGATTGCGGCTATGGAAAAAGATCATGTAATTGTAAAATACGCGACAATTGTAAACTGGAGCAAGATGCATGACGAGAAGGTTACGGCCTTGATCGAGGTGCAAATTACACCTGAACGAGGCAGAGGCTTTGATCGGATTGCGGAATCCATTTATTTATATCCTGAAGTCAAATCATTGTACTTAATGTCAGGTGCTTACGATTTGCAGGTAGAAATTGAAGGCGATAGCTTGAAGGAAGTCGCCTCATTTGTTTCCAATAAATTGTCAACGATTGACGCAGTGCTGTCAACGAAAACATACTTTATTCTAAAAAAATATAAACAGGATGGCATTATCTTCGAAGAAACCGAAAGTGATTCTCGAATGATGGTGTCGCCGTAAAAGAAGGGTGAACGTGATGACGAACGAAGCATCGCAACAATCATCCGTACCTGTGCGAACACGTCAAATGTCAGATTTTCTAAACCCGTTGGTGCGAGAAATTAAACCATCAGGTATTCGTCGATTTTTCGACCTTGTTAGCACACGAAAGGATGTTATTACATTAGGCGTAGGCGAGCCGGATTTTGTAACCCCTCGCCATGTTCGTGAAGCAGCCATTATGTCTTTGGATCGTGGAAAAACACAGTATACCTCTAATGCAGGTATGCCCGAGCTGCGAGAAGCGATTTGCAATTATTTATATAACAGCTTTCAACTTCAATATGATGCGGCCAATGAAGTTATTGTTACGATCGGCGGCAGTGAAGCGATCGACCTGGCTTTGCGCGCAATTATCTCTCCTGGAGATGAGGTGCTTGTACCTGAGCCGTCCTATATTCCTTATGCTCCGATTACGACATTAAGCGGTGGAACTGCTGTTGGCATTGAAACCTTTGCCAAGGATAAATTCAAGCTTACAGAGGAATCGCTGCGTAAAGCGATTACACCTCGTTCCAAGGTGTTAATACTAAGCTACCCTAGCAATCCGACGGGCGGAATTATGACGTATGAGGATTGGCTGCCAATTGCGAAAATCGTGGAAGAGCATGATTTGATCGTGATCAGCGACGAAATTTACGCTGAGCTGACGTATGGCATGAAGCATGTAAGCTTTTCATCGTTACCTGGCATGAAGGATCGTACAATACTAGTTAGCGGCTTCTCCAAGGCGTTTGCTATGACTGGCTGGAGATTGGGTTATGTGTGCGGACATCCTGATATTATCGCGGCAATGCTGAAAATCCATCAGTATACCGTCATGTGTGCCCCGACAATGGCACAATATGCTGCATTGGAAGCATTGACGTATGGTCTGGAAGAAAAGGATCGTATGGTTGAGTCCTACAATCAGCGTCGACGACTAGTTGTGCAAGGCTTGCATGATGCAGGATTGGAATGCCATGAGCCGCAAGGCGCATTCTATGCCTTCCCTTCTATTAAATCAACAGGCTTGACGAGTGAACAGTTTGCCCAGCGCTTGCTGGAAGAAGCCAATGTAGCTGCAGTGCCTGGCGATGTATTCGGTTTGGGGGGAGAAGGCTTCCTTAGATGCTCTTATGCTACAAGCGTAGCCAACTTGACTGAGGCGATTGATCGCATCGGGCAATTTGTATATAAGCTGAAGCAGCAATAGGTTTTAGAGTTTAACGGGCCCGTACAGGGTCCGTTTTTTGTTGGAAACGACCGGGCATTAGTCATGCCAGTCTTCTAGTTTGAAATGAGCAATTATGCTAAGATGAAATTGACTGCTTCAACATTATGAATAAAAGCAGGATAATAGATTCGAATATTTCGCTAATGACAGTACGATTAACATAAAGCATGCTGCAATTTTGAGGAGGAGTACATATGAAGCTGTATACGCGCGGAGGAGATAAAGGCATGACCAGCCTGATCGGAGGCAGGGTAATGAAAACCGATACCAAGGTAGAAGCCTACGGTACGATAGATGAATTGAACAGCTTTGTTGGTCTGGCTGCGGCCAAAGCAGCGGCAGTAGAGGCAACGCAGCCGCTCGCTGAGCAGCTGTACGACATTATGCAGGAGCTGTTTGATGCAGGTGCAGATCTCGCCTATGCTTCGCCAGGTCATCCGTATAAGCTAAACGAAGCTGCGGTTTCCCGGCTTGAGCAGTGGATTGATGAGCATACTGCTGCCGCTCCGGAGTTGAGCAAATTCATTTTGCCTGGCGGATCGGAGTTGTCTGCAGCGCTGCACATATGTCGGACTGTTTGCCGCCGAGCAGAGCGACGCACGGTAGCCCTTCTGCAGCAGGAGGAAATCAATCAGTCTGTTCTTGCTTATTTGAACCGGCTGTCGGATTATTTGTTTGCTGCAGCTAGAGCAGCCAATGTGTGTCTGGGAGTAGAGGATACACAATATATTCGCAGCGCAAATGTTTTTAAAGGGAAGAAGCAGGAATGACGGATAACAAGCGATGGACTGGCCGTGTCGTCAAGCATTTGCCTGGTCAGAAGCCAGAGCGACTATTTGGCGCAGAAGAAAATAAAGCGCTGCTGGAGCACTATTATGAGCCGCTGACAACGGTGGCAACAGAGCAGGATGAGGGCAAGACGATTCGTGAGGTGCTGGAAAGGGCATTCGGAGTATCGAGCAAGCTGCTTGCCGCAGCAAGAGCAACTGAATATGGCTTGACGATCAATGAGGAGCGCGTCTATATTTCAGCTCCTGTGCAAGCGGGAGAGGTGATACGGCTTAGGCAGCTGCGCGAGCAATCGGAAGATATTTTGCCGCAGCCGATGCCGCTGGACATCATTTATGAGGACAACTATTTGCTTATTGTCAATAAGCCTGCGGGTCAGGTGGTGCATCCTACACACGGGCACTATACCAATACGCTGGCCAACGGCGTAGTTGCACATTGGCAGCGGCAAAACGAGCAGTTTCGCTTTCGGCCAATTCACCGGCTTGATGAGGAGACCTCAGGTCTTGTCGCGATCGCCAAAAACGCCTACATCCATCAGCAGTTGTCAGAGCAGCTGCAGCAGGGGAAGGTGGATAAGCGCTATGCTGCGCTTGTATACGGCATTCCTCAGCCTGCAGAGGGCATCATTGAGGAGCCTATTGCCCGCGATCCCCAGCAGCCGCATTTGCGGATTGTAACGCCTGAAGGAGCCTACTCCAAAACGGCATACTGGACGGTGCAAGCCTTTAAGGAGCAGCAGCTGGCGGCAAGTCTGATCCGTCTAAAGCTGTATACGGGCCGCACTCACCAAATTCGTGTGCATATGAGCAGCATCGGCCATCCATTAATCGGGGACAAGCTATATTATAAGGAATCGCTGCGGCTGCAGCAGCTTGAAAGCAGCATAGCAAGACATGCGCTTCATGCCGAGCAGCTGGGCTTCTATCATCCTATGACGAAGCAGTATGTACAGTGGACAGCACCACTGCCTGAAGATTTTCAGCGTTTAATAAGCAATTTGCAGAAAGGAATGGAAGGGAAGCATGAGCAAGCTAACGATTTATGAATATCCGAAATGCGGAACCTGCCGCAAAGCAGTAAAAACTTTAAAGGAGCTAGGCAATGAGCTTGAGCAGCGCCATATTGTAGAAGCGCCGCCAACGGTAGAGGAATTGAAGGTGTTAATTAAAAATAGCGGCCAGGAATTGAAAAAGTTTTTTAATACATCTGGAGATTTGTATCGCTCGATGGGGCTGAAGGACAAGCTGTCAAGCATGACCGAGCAGGAGCAGCTTGAACTGCTTGCTTCACACGGCATGTTGATCAAGCGACCGATCGTGACGGATGGACGGAAGGTAACGATTGGCTTTAAGGAAGATGTATACAAGGACGTGTGGGGGTAATCTCGTGGTAAAGCTACTTTCACAGCTAGGCTCATCCATTTTTGCAGAGGTGGCGGAATGGAAGCGGCAGGCTGTTGCTAACGGAATGGATGTTATTGATTTGGGAATTGGCAGTCCTGATCAGCCGCCTTCGCTTAAAGTAAGGCAAGCGTTGTCCGAGGCTGTGCTGCGAGAGGATATGTATGCCTACCCTGCCTTGAAATCAGGTCTCCCTTTTCGGGAGAAGGCGGCTGAATGGATGCGGCATCGCTTTGGTGTCGAGCTGGATCCAGCGCTTGAAATTTGCACACTGGCTGGCTCTCAGGATGGACTGGCGCATTTGGCTATGGCGATTGCCGAGCGCGGCTCAATTGCGCTTGTGCCTGATCCCGGCTACCCGATTTACAGCGCATCGTTGGCGTTAGCAGCTGTTGAGCCGTACTATATGCCGCTAGTAGAAGAGCATCACTATTTGCCGCAGCTAGAAGCTGTCCCGGATGAGGTATGGCAGCGTACATCGTTCCTGCTGCTTAATTATCCGAACAATCCGATTACCGCAGTGGCAGACCTGAGCTTTTTTGAGAAGCTTGTTGCATTCGCCAAGCAAAAGCAGGTGTTGATTGTGCATGATCTTGCGTACTCGGAAATGGGCTATGACGGCTTTCAGCCGCCAAGTATATTGCAGGTGGAGGGAGCGAAGGAGCTCGCAGTTGAGTTTCATTCGCTGTCAAAAAGCTTCAATATGGCTGGCTGCCGGATCGGCTTTATGGTCGGACAGCAGCAGGCAGTTGCAGCGTTAAGCAAGCTGAAGGCGAATATTGACTATGGCGTATTCGATCCGATTCAGGAGGCCGCGATTATAGCGCTTGATGAAGCGATGCAGGACGAGCACTTTGTAAAAGCCAGCACCGTGTACCAGCAGCGCCGCGATTGCTTTATCGCTCGCTTGCATGAGGCGGGCTGGCATGCTGACGCCCCGCAAGCGACGATGTTCGTTTGGGCCAAGCTGCCGAAGCTGAAAAATGGCGATCGACCAGACGGGAGCTGGAGCTCGCGCATGTTTGCTCAGCGCTGTTTGGCGGAAACAGGTGTTGTTGTCATTCCAGGAGATGCCTTTGGCGCACAAGGCGAAGGCTATGTTAGAATAGCATTAGTGGAGGGGGAGGGGCGGCTAATCGAAGCAGCAACGAGACTCGGCCAATTCGTGAAGCGGATGGTTTAAAATGCTGGACTTTGATGACGATGTGGTTGCGTTGGGGATTACTCGACGTCGAATCTTGAACGCTAGCGAAAACTGCGGTGCTCACGTAGCTCTGCTCTACGCTGCGCTCCTCGTTTTCTACTAGCGTCCAAGCTTCTTGGTCCTGAAAGCCCAGCTTTTAAACCTCCATTGGAAGCGGATGGTTTAAAATGCTGGACTTTGATGACGATGTATTGCGTTGGAGCGTATTCGACGGCGAATATGTCACGCTACCGAAAGTTCCGGTGCTCACGTAGCTTTTGCCTACGCTGCGCTCCTCACTTTCTAGTATCGTGCCATCTTCTTGGTCCTGAAAGCCCAGCTTTTAAACCTTTCATTGAATATTGGTAGGTTTAAAAGCTGGACTTTGATGACAATGATTGGCGTTGTAGCGGAGTTGACGATGAGGGTTGGATTTGTTTGAGTGTTATTTGGAGGAGGGATGTTAATGAGCGATAAGCGTCGTTATTTGTTGGTGGATGGGATGGCAATTTTGTTTAGAGCTTATTTTGCTACTTCGTTTACGGGGAAAATTAGACGGACGAGCAGTGGGGTGCCGGTTAATGCGGTGCATGGCTTTGTGCGTTATTTTGTTGATGCGGTTCAAACCTATCAGCCGTCGCATGTGATTTGCTGCTGGGATATGGGCTCTACGACGTTTCGTACGGAACAGTATGGAGAGTATAAGGCCAATCGACCTGAGGCTCCTGAGGATCTTATTCCGCAGTTTGACCTTGTAAAAGAGGTGGTCAGCAGCTTTGATGTTCCCAATATAGGTCTTAACGGCTACGAGGCTGATGACTGCATGGGAACGCTGGCGGCCAAGCTTGGCAAGGAATATGAGGTTGTGATCGTGACAGGCGATCATGATATGCTACAGCTGGTGGACGAGCAGGTCAAGGTTGCGATTATGAAAAAAGGGATCGGCAATTACCAGCTTTACACACCGCAGAGCCTGCTTGAAGAGAAGGGCTTGACGCCAGCTCAAGTTATTGATGTAAAAGGCTTGATGGGGGATACCGCTGACAACTACCCTGGCGTAAAAGGAATTGGCGAGAAGACGGCTTATAAGCTTATTCAGCAATTCGGCACGATCGAAGGGCTGCTGGCAAATTTGGATCAGGTGTCGCCGACGATTAGGAAGAAAATCGAAGAAAATCTCGATATGCTTCACTTGTCTCGCAAGCTGGCAACGATCTATTGCGAGGCTCCATTGCCTTTGGAAGAATTGAATGATGAAGCCTGCAGATGGTGCGTTAATAAGCAGCAGGTGCTATATAAATTCGATGAGCTCGAGTTCGGCAGCTTAAGCAAGCTGATCGATCAGCTTGAGCCTATAGGTGCATAGCCAAGGACAGGCAGTGATAGAATGGAATGCGAAGCAAGGCTGATCGCGATGTCATCAATATAAGATGTCGCTATCGGCCTTTTTGTTTCGACAGTATGTTGCGAGAATCATCAACGAATGGGTATTTAGTTCATAATCGCGCAGCTCCCGGCTTATACTAAAGTCACAACTTTGTGAAAAACTAGTATACTTGACCTAAATGATAAGGTATAATACAAGTAATAGGCTTGATCGTAGATTGCACAGAGGGGAGTAGCTATTGTGAAGGCAGAATATATCAATCCGTTTTTGGAATCCGCTCAGACGGTAATTGAGCAAGTCGTACAAATTCGTCCCTCTACGGGAGCAGTATCAGTTAAGGATATCAAGTTTGTTGAACAATATATTTGGATACATATTGGTGTAAATGGTCAAATGAACGGAAACATAATTTTTGGTTTGAAAGAAGATGTTGCCCTGAAAATGATATCAGCGATGATGGGTGGTTACGCCATTTCAGAGCTTGACGAGATGGGCAAAAGCGCGATATCAGAGCTAAGCAATATGATCAGCGGCAATGCAAGCACGATTATGTACAATCAAGGGATGACAGTCGACATTACTCCGCCTCGGATTGTGGAGATGGCACAGGCAGCAGGCTTTGAATCTTCAAAAGCTATTGCAGTTCCTCTAATTATCGATGGCATTGGTGAGCTGGATATACAGGTTGTTGTTTCATAGCATGAAGCTCCTTTAGGAGCTTCTTTTCATAACGGATATTGTTGTTCTGCCCTGTTTGAAAAGAATAGAAGGAAGCTGGCGATCCCAAGACTGCTATAGCGCGATCATTCTTTCCTGAATGCTGCCAATAGCAGTTTTTTCATGTTTGCTTTTACACGTTTCTGTTTAATTTTTTTGAGATTTTTTTGCAATTTTTGCGTAATAGATTAGAATGAAGTACACTGATGATGGGTGATGCTAATGTTGAATAAGCAAATTATTGTTATTACTGGAGCATCAAGCGGCATTGGAGCGCTGCTGGCTGTTGAGTCTGTCAAGCAAGGCGCAACGGTCGTCTTAACGGGGAGAAATGAACAAAGGCTGCAGCAAATTGTATCACAGCTGGGAAGCTCGGCTTCGTATTATGTGATGGATGTTGCTGATGCCAAGCAAATTGAAAGTGTATTTGCGCAAATTATACATAAGCATGGTCGGATTGATATTCTTATTAACAATGCAGGCTACGGCATATTTGCCACAATCGATGATTTGAGCATTACGCAATATGAACAAATGATGGATACGAATTATATGGGTGTTGTTCGCTGCACGAAGCAGGTGCTGCCTGTTATGAAAGCTGCGGGTAAAGGACATATTGTCAATATTGCTTCCTTGGCGGGCATGATCGGTTCAGCCAAATCCACCGCATATTCCGCTACGAAGCATGCTGTGCTTGGCTTTACCAATTCGCTAAGAATGGAGCTGAGAGAAACCCCGATTGTCGTATCGTCAGTAAATCCAGGGCCGATTCAAACTGCATTTTTCAATACAGCAGATCCAGAAGGTACCTACGTCCGCAATATTAATTGGTTAATGATGAAGCCGGAGTACGTCGTCGCAAAAATTATGCGCTTGCTCCATACAAAGCGGGCAGAGCTGAATCTTCCATATGCAGCTTCATTTGCCTTGAAATTGTATGGGCTATGTCCTCGGCTAATTGATAAAATAGCAGGGAAATGGCTGAATAAAAAATAGAGAAGTCGCTCTGATGAGCAGAGGAAGGAATGCATTATGTCTAGTAACAGATGGTTAGAGCTTGGAATTAGTGAGCAGCTTGCTGCTGCATTACTGAAGCAAGGAATTAAGCAGCCGACGGATGTGCAGCAAGAGGCGATAGCTGAGCTGTTGGCTGGCAATGACATCGTCGTTAAATCTCAAACAGGAAGCGGCAAGACGCTTGCTTTTTTGCTGCCGATGTTGCAGCGCATTGATGCTGGATCGAAGTCGATTCAAGCCGTTGTGCTCGCGCCAACTCAAGAGCTGGCGATGCAAATCGTCCGTGTTGCCGAGCTTTACGCTGAACCGCTCGGTATTAGGGTGCAGCAATTAATAGGCGGCGCTGCTGTCAAGCGCCAGATTGAAAAGCTCAAGCTAAATCCACAGCTTGTAGTCGGTACGCCAGGTCGGATGAATGAGCTTATAAAAAGCAAAAAGCTTAAACTTCACGCGGTAAAATTTTTAGTCATTGATGAAGCGGATCAAACCTTTGAGCTTGGCTCCTCCGCAGATATAGAAAGCTTGCTGTTTGCAGTCAACAAGGAACGGCAAACTGCTTTTTTCTCCGCAACCTATCCGGATACAATGCTGCGTTATGAAGGGCGCTGGATGAAGCAGCCGAAAAAGATCGACATTACGCCTGAAAATAAAGTAGTGAGCACGATTGAGCATTATTTTATCGTTTGTGATCAGCGTTCGAAGCTTGACTACACGCGTCGTTTGCTGCGTGCAATCGATGCAGGGCCTGCGCTGTTGTTTGTCAACGATACGAATCAAATTGCAAACTGGGAAGCTAAGCTGAAATACGAAGGGTTTAAAGTTGAGGCTTTGTACGGCGATGCCGACAAGCAGCGCCGCGCATCAACGCTGTCTGCATTTCGCGAGGGCAAGCTTGAGGCGATTTTGTCTACGGATGTGACGGCACGCGGTATCGATATTGCTGATTTGCCGCTTGTTATCCAGATCGAGCCTGCGATTGATGCTGATCATTATGTGCATCGGGCTGGACGTACAGGCCGCATGGGCAAGCAGGGCTTGGTGGTATCCATTATAACGCCGCAGGAAAGGTTCATAATGGATAAATTCATGAAGCAGCTTGACATAAAAATTGAAGAAAGAAGGCTGTTCAGAGGCAAATTGCTGAATGAAGCGCAAATTTCTCAGGCCGTTCGTTATGCGCCTAATGATGAGAATAGAAGGAATGGAAGGCCTGGCGCGCCCAAGCGTGAAAGCAAGGTTGTACGAGAAACTGCTGCGGTAGAGCGCGAAGGCAAAGCTGTACGAGAGCCTGGAACAGCAAAGCGCAAGGTTGAAAATATACAAAAGTCTGCTGCCGGGCAAAACAATAGGTCTGGCAAAGCTTCTGTGAAAAATGATAAAAACGGACGTGTATCGTCAACAGTTCAACCGAAAAAGAAACAAAGCACTGGTAAAAATAAAGGCGCGCCAAAATGGCTGAAGCAGAAATGGCAGGACGATACGCAGAAGTAGTAAGTTATAGAGGAAGTAAGGATGAGGTGATACGATGAAAACTGTACTGCGTGTGGAGCAGCTGAGCGGGGGCTATAGTCCAAAACGAGCGATTATTCATGATCTTGATTTTGAGATCAAAGCTGGCGAAATGATTGGGCTGATTGGTGTTAACGGAGCAGGAAAAAGCACTACGATCAAGCATATATTAGGTTTAATGACGCCGCATCAGGGCTCAATTAGAATTAATGAGAAAACATTAAATGATGATGTCGAGCAGTATCGCAGCGGATATACTTATGTGCCTGAGACACCAATCTTGTTTGAAGAGCTCACTGTTGAGGAGCACCTTAGATTGACAGCAATGGCCTATGGAGTACCCGAGCAGCAGTATTTGCAGCAGTCAGAGCAATTGCTGGAGCGGTTCCACATGGTTAAGAAGCGCAAAGCGCTAACTGCTCATTTATCCAAAGGGATGAAGCAAAAGGTAATGATTATGAGCGCTCTATTGGCCAAGCCTTCTTTATTTATTATCGACGAGCCTTTTCTGGGGCTCGATCCGCTTGCGATTCGCTCCCTGCTGCAGGAGCTGATGGAGGTCAAGCAAAACGGCTCGGCGATCCTGATGAGCTCGCATATTTTATCAACGATCGAGCATTATTGCGACCGTTTTATTATGCTCGACCAAGGACGCATCGTTGCTCAAGGTGCGCTTGAGGATATGCTGGAGCATGCGAATCGGCAAGGTCATTCCGTTGCTCATTTGGAGGATGCCTTTTATGCTTTACTTAATGGAGGGGAGGCTTAATGGCAGAGCAAGCAGATGTAATCGAGCTGTGGCATAAGCGTAAGCAGCAGTTTTTAAAAGAGGTTGCCCCTTACATACGCTATATGGCACAGAGTGGATTTCCCGCTTTTTTAGCACTGATCGGGATTGTTTGCATCATCCAATATGTTGGACTCATTAAAAATGTGCCGCCGCATTTGCCAATTGCATGGATTGGAGCGATTGTGCTAACACCATTTCTCTGTTACAGTCCGTTGCGCACCTACCTTAAAGAGCCGGACCTCATTTTTTTAATGCCAGCGGAGCATAGACTATCTCCCTACATGCGGCTTTCGTCCAAACGCTCCTTTCGCAACAGCCTACTGCTGTTCTTTGCCGTATTGTTAGTTTTTTGGCCGCTTTATCGGCAAAGCGATGGCTATATCGGGCTATGGCTCGTTGTCGTCATGCTGCTGCTAAAGCCGATCAACAGCTATTTTGCATGGCAGGAAAGACTGCTAAGCTGGAATAACCAAAGGATGCTGCTGCGCCTGCTGCGGTGGCTGCTTATGTTTGTGCTTGTGCTAGCCTGGCTGATGAACGCTTCCTTGCTGGTGGAGGCAGTTTTAACGCTTGCTGTTTTAGGCTTGCTCTATGTTGTTTATCGGCAAATGAGAAAGTTTGATTTTCCCTGGCAGCGTCTCATTATTGAGGAAAAGGCGATGCTGCGTCGGTTATTTTCCTTTTTCAACTGGTTTATTGACGTACAGAGCGAAGCGCCAGCTGTTAGACCGCGCAATTATCTTGCTTGGCTGATTCGCGCTGTTCCATATCGACAATCGGCGACTTTTATATACTTGCATCTCATAACATTTGTAAGAACTGAAATTGGCGGCATTTGCATCAGACTTCTGCTGCTTGGCGGTCTGGTCAATTATTTGCTGGCCGCGAACCGTGGTATGGATGGCTGGGGAGTTGTGCTGTCCTATGTGCTGTTTGGCCTGCTGCTTTCCTTGCAGACTGGCACGCTGCGCAAGGTTCACCGCTATGCGATTTGGAAGGATATTTTTCCGTTGCAGGTTCAGCTGCAGCAGCAGCAAACTATTACGATTGATCGATTGTTGAATATCGTGCTGCTCGCGCTGCTTTTTCTACCTACCTTTCCAATATGGCAAGGCTATGGGGCTCAGCTGCTAACGATGCTCGTATTTTTCATGATTTACCCGTTTGTTCGCAGCAAACGGCTAGCTGCCGTACTGAAAAAGGAAGAGGACGAGTAGAAGGGCGCTTTAGCGTCCAAAAAGCGATTGATTTTGCTCTGAAGCGCTGGATGTCAACTAAAAAGAAGGGGGATGCAAATGGTCAGCTTTCACTGACTTTTTACATCCCCCTTGCTTATTGATACAAGCTTCTGCTCAGCTCTACTGCTGGCTGACAGCCTGAACCGATTGATAAATGCAATCAAACAGCTCTTCCAATTGCTCTGCCTCGATACAAGAGAAAGCGACGCGCAGATCGGTTTGACCTAGAGCAATTGTGCCAATTCCGTAATGCTCCAGCAGGTGCTGGCGAACAGCTTCTGCCGAAACATCGCTTAATCTCAAGCACATAAAGTAGCCTGAGTTGAAAGGATAGTACTGCAACGTATCGCCATAGCGACCGCTGTCCAGCAGATCCTTTACAATGTTGGCGCGCTGTTTCATGATATTGAATTTTTCGGCTTTTTGCGCTTCAAACTGCGGCGATTGCAACGCATGCAGCACAAAGGTTTGCGATGGATGAGGTCCGCTTGAAATCGTAGCGCGAATAATACCTAGCGTTTTTTGCTCAAGCGCAGCCAGAGCTGCTTTGGAGCTGGAAGCATAGGTAATAAAGCCAACACGGAATCCCCATACATATTCCTCTTTCGTAGCGCCATCTACTTTGACAGCAAGCACATTGCTGTGCGTATCTGCCAGCTTGCTGAACAGCGATTCCTGCATCGAATCCTCAAAGAACAAGCCGAAATATGCGTCATCGGTAACGGCAACAATTTTGATACCTTGCTCAGCAGCTTCTTTAATGGCTGCAACAATTGCAGCGCCATCCTGCACATCAGGCGTATAGCCGGTAGGATTGTTCGGGAAGTTTAAAATTACAATCGCCTTGCCTTTGCTTTTTTGCGCCAGCAGAGCTTGCTTCAAGCCTTCACTGTTAAAGCGCATTTGCTCATTATATAGTGGATACTCCACAATTTGCGCATTGCGGCGAATCCCGAAGGTCAGCTCATAGTTTTCCCAATTTTTATCGGGAATGATAACTGGATCGCCAGCTTCAGCGAACAGGTCTGCCACGATGCTCAGTCCGTGGGTCAAAGCGTTTGTGACGATTGGAGTACTAATCTCGGCGCTGATCGACTCAAGCGAAGGATTGTCCTTCAGCATTTTGTCGCGCCAAGCGCTGCGCAATTCCGGCTTTCCGGCAGGCGGCGCATATTCATATATATCTTTAGGATTGTAAGCGCTCAGCGTATCCTGTATGACCTTAAGGTGCATCGGTACGCCGTTTTCAGTTGCAATCCCAATAGTAGCATTGTATTTTTTTGCTTTAGCCTTTGCTTCTGCTGATTGGCTAAGAATCCCTTCTTTTGGAAAATAAATCGCTTTTCCAAGATTAGACAACATGTCATAGACAGCGGGACTTTCCTGCTGCAGCGTCTCATTTAATTGTTGAGCTAATGGGTTCATGGACTTCATTCCATCCTTCCGAAATCAATCATAATTAATAGGTTAGTGCAGTCGCCCATAATTATACCATTAATCGCTCTAGCAGACTATTGAAACGAAAAAATTATTTTGCTATCGTAAATTTGCAGTTTTTTTCTGTTGAACCTTTACACAGTTTAATTATAATGAAGTATAGAGAATTGTTTTTTTGCACAATTTGTATACTTGATTAAGATGGATGAAGAGATGTTAGTTTTTGCAACACAACGAGGCATTTTCTTTACTAATTCATATAGGAGGGTTCAGCAATGCTTGATATTTCGCCAGATAAGCTTATTCTTAAGCCTGCCTTTGCGAAAATTGTATGTGAGCCAGGCTGGAGATGGGCAAGGCGTGAAAAGCCGATGCCTAACTTTGATTTGTTTTACGTATGGAGCGGGGAAGGCGATGTCGAGGTTAATGGAGTTCATCATGAGGTAGGTCCAGGGAGCTGCTTCCTATTTCGTCCTGGAGATTATACTAGCGCAACTCATAACCCACAAAAACCACTTGTGTTAACTTATATACACTTCGCTACGGAAGATCCGGTCGAGGTCATTCCGAAGCGCTACCGTTTGCTTAAGGATACAATTGATTTTGAATTTTTATTGTCTCGCTATGTTCGGCTGTTTTTGATTCAAACCTTTGCCGCAGAGGAAGAAGCGAAGCTCGTGCTCAAGCAAATTATGATTCATTTGCTGCGAGCAGATTTCCAGACGCCAGTCGAGAAAAAGGCCAGCAATCAGTTGACAGAATCGATCCATGAGGTGGCCAATTTCATTCGCCAAAATCCTAGCGTGGCACATCGCGTAGAGGATTTGGCAATGCGCGCACAGCTGTCACCGCGTTATTTTTCGATGAAGTTTCGTGAAGTGCTTGGCATGTCGGTGCAAACCTACATGATTCGGACGCGGATTGACCGCGCCCAATACTTGCTGACGCATGCAGGAATGAATGTAACCGAGGTAGCCGATGCCTTGGGCTACCGCGATATCTTTTTCTTCAGTCGTCAGTTTAAGCAATATACAGGTAAAAATCCATCCGAGATCAGGTAAAATGATAAAAAACCTCTACACGCAGCCACTCCATTCCGGGCGGCTGCGGCAGAGGTTTTTCTTACATTTCTGTGCTCTTCAATAAGCCAAGCCGCTGGCCCATGCGAACCTTCATATCCGGCTTAATTCCCGCATCTGCTTCAAAACTGCCGCTTTCAGCGAGCAGTACGACGGTTGAACCGAAGGCAAAGTAGGCGAGCTCCTCACCGCGCTCCAGCTCAGTCTTGTTCTTATCCACATATTGAATGCTGCTCACATTCAACGCTCCTACCTTAACCGCTGCAATCATGCGCTCTCCTGCCTGAATATACGTAATTAACCGCTCATTGCGGCTGAGCACCAATTTCATGTGCGTCAGCCCAAATTGATTGACAGGGTAAACTTTGCCCGGCAAATGGACCTTGTCAACGATTTTACCGGCTACAGGCGCATGAATGCGATGGTAATCAGTCGGGCTTAAATAAAGGACAAAATAATAGCCATGCTCGAAAGTCTTGCTTCTTTGCTCATCGGCAAGCAGCTCCGCAATAGAGTAATTTTGCCCTTTAACATTGACAATTGTACCTTTGTCAATCTGGCCGCAGCTCGTAATAAGCGCGTCGACTGGCGAGACAACGGCTTCAGCCGCTGCATCGATTTGCCGCATATTCGGCTTCAGCCGCCGTGTAAAAAACTCGTTCAGGGTGCGGTACTGCTCAAGCGGCTTTTCCGCTTCATCAATGTCGATTTTGTATGTATTGGCAAACGTTCGGATTAACTTGCGGCTAAGCGGAGATTGAGCAAATGCTCCCGTTATTGCCGATATCCATTTGCGAGACGTAAGCTCGGTCATGGAGCGAAGTAACCATAGTTTCATCTGCTAGGCTCATCCCTTCTCACGATTAGACATATGCATAAGTCTGCCATATTTAATCCAAGTTTTCAATGGAAAAAGCCAGTTCAGACAAGGAAAAGAAGAGGGCAGTACGCTTGCTTGCCATTTCTCTAATTTCCCGCTTTACTGACTTTTACAAGCTTCACATTCATGTTTTGTATAAATACATATATTTGGCGTATTCCAGTGGGCGGCGAATCGCTTCCATATACCGCTCAGGCTCGCCAATTTCTTTAAATACTTCTCGTGCAGGCTTAGGATTCAATTCAATAATCCAAATTTTTCCGTTACGATCAATTGCGATGTCGATCGCGATTTCACACAGCACATATCCGCTATCCTCCAGGAATGAAGCCACTCTAATCGACAGCGCATTAACCTCATCCTGTATTTGGGCCAGATTAACAGTTGGTGCAACAAAGCTTTGGATGAGCTGGGTCATAGCAACCGCGGAGCCGCCGCCGTGCAGATTAGCTGTTATGCTTCGCTCAGCTCCGACTCGTCCGGCGCCGCCGGTTACGCGCCATTGCCCCGATCCATCCTTCTGCACCAGAATGCGATAATCATGGACCCGCCCATTATCAAGCGTTAACGGGATGCCCTGCTGCACTAAATACGATGCTGTCTGATCGCTCCATTTCGCTATAAAAGCGCGCAGCCCGGAAACGGACAGCGTGCGAGGTGTAATGATGCGTCGTTCGAGATCGCGACCTTCTATTTTGACGCTTGTTGAGGATTGCCGTTCAATTCGCAGGATGCCGCGTCCGCCAGTGCCATTGACGGGCTTGACATAAACGACGTGATACTGCTTGAGCATTTGAATTACATCCTGACTCTGAAAATATTTAATCGTATGCGGCAGGTAGCTTCGAATGTAAGGGGAGTCGAGCAGCTTTTGATGCATCGTCCATTTGTTGCCTAAAGGACGGTTCAAAAACTGAATGTCGGGAAATTTTTGCTTGAATTCCCGCAGCTCCTTCATGCGATGTGATTTTTGGATGCGGCATCGATCAAATACGAGCCTCGGCATCGGCATCCATTTGCGGTGCCATCTTTTCCTTTTCGGATCGTACAAATGAGCCTTCACCTGTTTACCGTGTTCGCTGACATCACCAGGAGATGGTGTAAATACGATTACATCAAGATCGAGCTTATCTCCTTCGATGGTCATATGCTCATAAATGTTGCGTTCCTCGAGTAAACCGGCATCATTAAGATATAGGGTTAGAATTCCTAATGGTATTCGAGGCATTTATGGATCTCCTTTCAAAACGAAGGGTTGATTTTCCAGTTGGCCCCTTAAACATTGCAACGGCATGCAGCTCATTTTTAAAACAGAGCGCGAGACTGGCAACGTTGTCGACTGCTACCTGGCAAGAAAAGGAAGGGAGTGAATGGATTAAAGCTTCCATAAGCTTGCTGCCAATTCCACGCCTTCGTGCATCTGGATGAACGACAACGATGCAATGTCCGCTGCCGTCTGCAATGGCGTAGCCTACTCCCAGCAGGGCTCCCTGCTCCGTATAGGTAACAATAGAAGCAGGTGGAAGCTTCTCCACCTGCGCGTTCAATTGTTCATTGGATATTGCCCGCAGGCTGTGAAGTGCTGCCAACGTAATGCGCTTCTCTCCGTATCGGGTAATAAAATTGAGTATTCGAGCTCTATTCTTGTTCCAGGACTGAGAAGTGAGCTGACGAAGCATTTCCGTCTACCTCCCCGCTGTAGTTCGTATTAGCTTCCGACTAAATAATGGCCGTACTGAAAAATGCGCTGCAATGATTTTTGACGAATATGCGGCTCATCGAATTTCATTGGCTTGGAGTTGGCTTCAAAAAACCATACATTGCCGTTCGTATCGACTCCAATATCCATTGACATTTCTCCAAGACGATATTTCGACTGTTTTTCAATTTGCGATGCGATGATGACTGCGGCCTTGGAAGCTTTTTCTACTATAATATGAGAATCCTTGGCACTGAATGCGTAAGAGAGCAATTTTACGGGGTCATCGATTCTTCCGCCGCGCGGCACATGTGTTGTAATGCTGGTGCTGCCGGCAACACGGGCCCCGAGTCCGGTAATTTCCCATTGTCCGCTAATGTTTTTCTGAATCAGTGCACGAAGGTCGAATTTGTGGTTGCGATAAGTAGCCAAGCGAATGCCTTGCTGAACAATATAAGGTGTTTGATCCATCTCTTCCGAAATTCTTGACCAAAGCTTTTTAAAAGTGACGCAATTATACGTGGTGGAAGTCATTCTCTCTTGAATGTTCAGACGATATGGGAGGCTGCTGTCCGGCTTGTAGGAAATCGTCATAATCCCTTTGCCAGCCTTCCCGCTTTCAGGCTTTAAATATAAGAAGGGGTAGCGTTCCAGCATTCTTTCTAAAATGATTGGGCTCGTTAAGCGACGCGTGCTGGGCAAGTATGCTTTAGCTAAAGGGGAGGCCTTCAGCCATTTGAACAGCTCCCATTTATTGAAAAAGTATGGGTTGAAAATCGTAATTCGCGAATCTCTTTGACAAGCCTTCAGTTTTTTGCGTACCTTTTCAGTACGCTCGATTTCTCGGTTCGGTATTCGATTGTAAATTACGTCAGGAAATGGCATCAAACGGCGCTGCCAGCTTTTGCTCGAGCGATTGTAGACATAGCCTTGCTGCTGAGAATGCCTGAGCGAAAGCTTTTCTACTGGCAATACATATACGATAAAGCCCATTTGCGTGCCGACTTTAATGAGATCGATAAAGTTTTGCCGATTGCCTCGTATATGCCCGGCCTCATCGGAAGAAGTCAAAATAGCAAATACTTTAGGCCCACTCGATAGCTGGTGCAGCTCTAGCGCTGTATCCGTCATGATGCGCCACCTCCTTGAAAGCGACTAAGATATAGACAATGGTCGAGCAAGTAATTTAAAGATTTCTTTCCTTCGGTTTTAAGAGCAGGATGCTTGAAAATAGAGCGTCCTGGTTTTGCATTTGCCTCAAACATCCATACTTTGCCGCTTTGGTCGATGCCAATGTCCAAACCAAGCTCGCCGAGACGATGCGAATAATTGCGCTCAATCGCTTCGGACAGCTTAATTGAGATCGCCTTGGCCTGCTCAAGAATCGCTTCAGTTCGATGACCGAAAGTAAGCTGCAGCGCTTGCTCTGGCGTTAGCAATGTTCCACCGTTTTTCATATGCGTCGTTACGCTGCCTCGTCCTGCCTTTTTGGCGCCAATGCCGACAGGCTGCCACCTGTTATTGCCGTCCTTATGCATATGAAAGCGGAAATCGACGGGGCATTTATCAATTTCGATCAATCGTATCCCTTGCTGCGCCACATAGTTTTTAAGTCCAGCGCCGTGCTTGAGCGATAAGGTGCGGTACAGCTTTTCAAAGCTTGGAAATCTGAGCAGCGTATTGCTTCCGTTGCTGCGATAGCGAACAAAGTAGCCTTTGCCGGTTCGGTAGGTGATGCGGTATATGCCATGGCCTAGGCTGCCCGTCCCTGGTTTAAAGTAGATGAACGAGTACTTGTGGAGCAGCTCTTTCATCTTTTCGGGGCTTGGATTCGTTACGGATTCAGGCAAATGCGCAAGCGCTTCAAGATCATTGCCGAGCAGCTCGTATACATCCGCCTTGTTAAGAAAGCTCCAGTTGAAAATCGGAATGCCTTCCTTAAGCAGCCGTTCCCTCAGCCTCGTCATTTCTTCGCCAATTTCTGCACGGCGGTTGGGCAGACGATTATAGATCACATCAGGGAAGTTGATAATGCGGCGGTACCATCCGCCATGCGCATTTAGAAAATAACCATTAATCGTTTTGTTATGCCAATCGATATCATTTGGCGTAAAGCCGAACGTGTACGCTTTGTTGTGTCCGGCTTTAATCACTTGTTTTACGATGGATGAGCGGGAGCTGAAGGGGGAGGCTTCACCAGCGCTGTAGCTGTCTGTAAGCACGCCAATAAGCGGTCCCAGTTGAATGTCATTGCCGCCATGATGAAGCAGATGAATGACGCCGCTTGATGGCACCTTTATATTTTTTCTAATGCCTGTTGATAAATAGAGATGCTTGCCCTGCCGCTTTAAAGGTTTTAGCAACGCTTTTATTTGTTCATGCCCGAGACGTATAT
This sequence comes from Paenibacillus montaniterrae, assembly GCF_018403185.1. GTDB lineage: Bacteria > Bacillota > Bacilli > Paenibacillales > Paenibacillaceae > Pristimantibacillus > Pristimantibacillus montaniterrae. The sequence goes on along the minus strand of NZ_BOSE01000004.1, from coordinate 367,560 downwards.
TTAGTGATTTGGCGGTATTAAGCTTAAGCTCTTGGATGAGTTGTCTGGAAGCATAAACAACCTGGTCTGGCTGCTGCGAGAAGTGGATGTTACATGTTATAAGACTCATCGATGTACCTCCTGATAATTTGGGAGCGAAGCTGAATGATTCAGTTCGCTCGATTACTGTAGTTCTATATTACTTTTTGCTTCGTATTTAGACGCTGCTGCAAATATTGCGCATATTGCAATGGGCGTTCATGTGCTAGAGTCGGAAGGTTTGCAGCGAGATTGGTGAACACCTGTCGTCCAGGCTTGCTGTTGCATTCCAGCAGCCAGATGCTGCCTTTGGATGTTACGCCAAAATCAAGCGCCAGCTCGCCAAAGCGTCCAAAATGTCCTTCAATCTCCGCAACAGTTTGCCCACTTATCATATGGATGTTTTGCAGCAAACGTTCTGCTTTATAGCTGCCCATTTTTGGGGTTAATAGCTGAAGCGGGTCGCATGCAGTACCGCCACCATGGATGTTGGAGGTTAATCCATTTGGCTGGCCAACTCTTGCCATGCTTCCTGTCAGCTGCCATTGCCCGCTGCCATCCTTTTGCATCAGTACGCGAATGTCGAATGGCCGATTGTCCTCGGTTCTAAGCTGCAAATAAGGCTGGATTAAATAATTCAGCTCTTTTTTAAAGCGATAGAGCCATTTCAAAGCATTAAGCTCGCTTAAAAAGCTAGCTTCAAAGCTTTCATTGTGCAGGCTTCGTCCTCTAATCTCGTATTGATTCTGGGCGTGATTGTATGCAACATGGAGGACGCCTTTGCCATGCATGCCGGCGGCAGGCTTTATTACAATGCCGTCGGGATACAGCTGCAGCCAGCGAGATATCGTTGCTACTGTATTTAACGGTTCTGTATGCGGCAAAAAGGGTATCAGCTCTTCGACAGCATGCAGTGCTTCATAAACATATAGCTTGCTGGGCAGGCTGCTGTTAAAGCTTTGAAAATGCTTTTTACGCTTGATGGCAGCCAGCATATCCTCACAGGCCTGGCGCTGCCTTGGATTCGTGAAGAAGCATCGATCGTAGACGATATCTGGCAACGGGACGGGTTCTTTCCGCCATTTGCCCTGCCGCAAACGGTAGCCGTATAGTCCCTGTTCTGTCCATTCTGCACTCGAGAATATAAACAGGTCGATGTTGTATTGAATCGCCAGACCAGCCAACTCCTTGCAGAAGATTGGCTCTGGCAAGATGATGTTGACATCATCGCCCTGCAGCTGATATTCAATTTTCGCGACGACGATGCCCAGCTTTAGATTGCCCATGGGAGCGTCTCCCTTCCTGGAAGCCTGTTAAATGCTTGGTGTAAGCAAGCAGTACACGTACAGATGGCCGTATTTTTCTCGATAGCGTAGTTTTATCTACCTTTGAAGGCTTGGAATTCACTTCAATCAACCAAATTTTCCCTTGAATATCAACAGCAAGATCCACACCCAGCTCGGCAAAATGCTCATCCAGCTGCTCATCGATTGCTAGAGCAATTTCCAGTGCAGTCGTGCGCAGCGACTCATATATGCTTTCGTAGCTGATGTGCTGCAATAAATTCGTCTTGGGTAAAGTAGCCAGCACAGACTCGATCGTACCGCCTCTGGCCAGATTGGCTACAAATTGATCGTCGCCCGCAGTGCGCGCGACAATGGAAGTAATGCTCCATTCGCCTTGGCCGTTTTTTTGTACGAGCGCACGAAAATCAACGGGCTTGCGACCAACCTGGATGACAGAGATTCCTTGCTGCAGCTGATATTTTTGCTTTGCTAATCTGGGCTTAATGGCGTTATACAGTCGTTTTAGACTGGAAAACTTGCTGACGCCCTGCACGTTCGATTTTGCTCGCTCAAGTCCATAGCTGTTTTCCGGCAGCGTCGTCAGACGATAGATTCCGCGACCCATGCTGCCTTGCACAGGCTTCAGGTACAGAACCGGATGCTGGCTGATCATTTGCTGCAGCTGCTCATAATTGGACAACAGCTGGGACTGGGGCAAATAGCTGGAAATGGCACTGTTGCCTGATAATATTTCAAACACTTCATGTTTGTCTAAAAAACGTTCATTAAAAATAAAAATGTTGTGAAGTCGTGCGGTTTCACGAATAAGCTTTCGAACATGAGCCTGATTTTCCGCTTTTCTTGAAGGCAGCCGATTGTAGATGACCTCAGGGAGTGGAAGGATGAGCTTCCTCCAATCTCCATCACGCACCCAGCCGGATATTAAGCTGGCATGCGCACCGATTGCCTCAGGTGTAAAGAAGTAAACGAATGCGCCATGCATCGCACATGCCTCGGCCAATTCTGTACAGAAGGAGCTAATTGAACCAAATGGCTGATCAGGGTCCTCTGGCGTTTCCTTGTTGATCATAACAGCCATCAGCGGACCTAGCTTTAATAAAGCCTGCTCGCTGTCATAATGCAGAGCAAGCTTTAATTCACCCTTGATCAAAGGGATGGCCAGCTGCTGGGCGAGACGAGAGTGCATGGTAAGCCCACGCTTTTTTAGACTGGGTAGCACTTTAACCGTTTGCTTATATATGCCAAACTGAAGGCTGATATGCTGCGCTTTCGGGATACCCTGCTTCTTCATCAGCTCTTCCCCCAACATAATGCTGTCAGGAGAAAGCGATTGTACGACATGAATGGGCGCAATGTTTTCGGATTTCAGCATACATGAGCTCCTTTCGGATTAGCTCCGTGTTCAAGAGCCTTGAATGCTGTATCATATGTATACGCCGCGCGGTTGGTGAAACATCTCGTAGACATATCAAGCAGTCCAAAAGCATAGTCTATAGGGAGAGATGAACACTTGTACGAAAGTAGGGATGAGACATGAAGCGCAAAATTTTGCCGTTTATTAATTTGGGACTAGCAGTGGTAATGCTCTTTTTTGCCTTGCCAAAGCTTGGTGCTTCTCCAGAGCCGCTTGCCAATGCCTTCTGGATCGCCTGGACCGGTTTTGCCGCGCTTGCGATAGCTGCCAATGGCAACATTATTTTAATGAGCGAGGAAAAACGTGAGCGTTTGCTAGCGATTAAGCGTCAGCGCGCCCTGCGCTTCGAGCGCAGGCTGGCCTCTATCGGTAGCAAGGCAGAAGCGAAAAGGAAAAAGGATCGTGTCAATGAATCTGCATAAGGCTCAAAGTTGAAGCCGTTATATTAGGTATATGCAGCCAAACGCCTAAGTGAATCACTTAGGCGTTTTTTGGCATGTACGTTTCGCTGTAGATTTTGTTCAAGATCGCTTAAAATAAAAGGATAGTGTTAGTTCTTTCAGAAAGGGAGATAAATATGGAACGTCACGAACAGGGCTCTCCGCTAGAAACGATAACGAAGCATGAAATGATCGTTAATTATATTCAAGAGTTGCCGATCGGTACACGCATATCGGTCCGCGCGATAGCCAAGGAGCTGCAGGTCAGTGAAGGAACGGCCTATAAGGCGTTCAAGGAAGCTGAAGCGGCAGGGCTTGTCTCAACGAAGGAAAGAATAGGGACGGTACGGATTGATCGCAAGCGGAGGGAGGCAATCGACCAGCTAACGTTTCGCGAGGTAGCCGAAATTGTTGACGGAAGATTGCATGGCGGAATTGCCGGCATTGAGAAAACGCTGCAAAAATTTGTAATCGGTGCGATGGAGCTAGAGGCGATGCTGCGCTATATCGGCGAGTCCTCGCTGCTAATTGTCGGGAACCGCAAAAATGTGCATCGCAAGGCATTGGAGCAAGGAGCAGGTATTTTGCTGACAGGAGGCTTTGAGCCGGATGCAGAGGTCATTGGGCTGGCCAATGAATTGCAGCTGCCTGTGCTTTCGACTCGTCATGATACGTTTACAGTAGCATCAATGATTAACCGCGCGATGTACGACCGCCTTATTCGCCGAAAAATCATTTTGCTTGAGGATATTGTCACGTTTACGAAGCCTGCCGATGTGATGCATGTCGGGCAAACAGTAGAGGAATATTATGCGCTGTTCCGCGAAACAGGCTCAGCCCGCTTTCCTGTATTGGATGATCGCGGCAGAGTAGTCGGGATGATGACGGCGAAGGACGCCGCTGGAGCAGATGATCATATCGGAGTCGACAAGGTGATGAGCAAGCATCCGATTACCGCCGCGCCGAATATAACAGTAACCTCAGCCGTGCATACGATGGCGCTGGAAGGAATTGATTTGCTGCCGATTGTCGATCGCCACCGCAAGCTGCTTGCAGTTGTAACGAGACAAGAGGTGCTGGATGCGATGCGCTTTGCTGGCAAGCAGCCGGAAAGCGGGGAAACATTTGAGGAGCTGCTATGGACGGGCTTTGTCTTGCATTCTGAGCTGGGCCAGGAGGATGCGAGCATGGCATACAGCGGTAAAATTACGCCGCAAATGTCGGGCGCGCTTGGCATGGCCTCAGAAGGGCTGCTGAGCACGCTTATGACGCAGGCGGCGCGCAATATGATAAGAGAAACATGCAAGCGGGATTTTTTGCTGGATAATGTGAACACGTATTTCCTGCACCCGATCCCGATTGAAAGTGATGTCACGATTGTTGCCAAGCCGCTCGAAATAAGCCGCATGGTAACCAAAATTGAAATTTCAATTATGGATAATAAAGCATTGGCCGCCAAAGCGATTTTGACGGCCCAGATGATTGATCCTTATTAAGCTCAAAGTTTGCTCACTTAAGGCGCTTGTGAATGCTGCTCCTTATTGCGATAGTAGCTTACGTTACGCAGGCCTGCGAACAGGTTGAACAGACCGAGCAGCAGGAACACGGCGCCAAGCACTATGCGCAGCGTTGATTCATTCGAATAAAGAAGCTGGATGATCGACATAAGGATCAGCATAGCGCCCATGCTGACGTTGAGCTTCCCGCCCAATAGTCCCTTGCGAACCGGATCCTTTGCTTGCCGCGAACGCACGCTGTAAAATATCGAGAACAGCAGGCTAATAAAGATAAGCACTGATGTAATTCCGATGACTACTTCCATAGCTAAAGCTTCCTTTCTGTATCCGTTTGCTGCATCATATTGTAGCATAATTTTCGCTTGATTTATAAATCTATAAAAATTTCTAAAAATATTTTTTAAAAAGCGCAGAGGAAAGTGGGGTGAGATTCGTCTATTAATATAGAATAGGCATAAGTAGGAAGGAAGAACGGTTATGACTGAAAACAAGCTCATTTTAGCAATACAAACACCTTTAATAAATGGACGGGCAGAACGAAGCGCCGATAAAAAGCGTCAGCAAAAAATGGAACGAATGAAGCATTATGAGCTTATTGGATATCGAATTGCATATTATTTGCTGCAAAATGAACAGCTGGCACAGCAAGCGGTTAAATTAACGCTGCGTGAATTATATGAAAATGATCATTTTTTTGCAGCCGCCGCTGCTGAGCAAGAGCAACTGCTGCAGAAATGCTGCAAGCGACACGCGATTCGGCTGCACACAACCTTTCTCCAACGCTCAAAGCTTGCGGAATGATGAGCCGTTAAAGAGAAAGGTTAAGTCAGCTGCAGCCGCTTAGGGCCTGTCTGACAGCGCCCCCTTTCACCGCCTTTCTCGGAGCTCTCAGACACGCTCTAGGAAGGAGGCGGCGTATATTTTCGTACACTCATCCACACCTGAAGCGTGTTGTCGACAAGCAGCACGGTTTTAAGCTCAATCGTGTAGTCTTGATCAAATATGTTGCGGTATACCTTTTTATCTAGTATTTTTCGGGCAAATTGAGCATTGGAGTCAATGTCGTAGATGCTCTGTCCGATCAGGATCGATAAATCCTCTCTAACCTGCTTGAGCAGCTCGCTTTGCGTCATGGCATCAAGCTTTGGCCTTGCTGCTTCATTGCTTTCCTCTTCAATTCTCAGCTTTATACTTTTAATAACAGTATGTTGCGATTTGTACTGAGAAAGATTGTGAATGTCCTCCTCATATTGAAGCAGCTTCGCTTGCAGCTCGATGCGATCATGATAATAGGCTTCAAACTGTACGATGTGCAAGGCGTTCAGTACAATAGCCCCGATAATTACACCAATAAGAAAAGCTCCGCTCATGCTTAAAAATGTAGTGAATCGCTCAAAGGGAGGAAGACGCATTACGTCACCGCTCCCTTGCAAATCAGTTTGACCAGCTCTGTTGCCGTATGCGCGCCGAGAAAAGCAAAAATGATAAAGCAAACCTGCTGGATAGCTGGTGAAATGAGTCCAGCGCTTATATTGCTTTCGATCACTCGAACAGGATCGATCGACCCGCCAATCGCCGCTACAATAGCCCATATTTTCAAGCGTACAGCAGTATCTAATATGACAGTTGCAGGCGGCATCAGCATAAAGACCGCACCTACCCCTGCAATCATTGAGCCTCCCAGCACGATGCCGAAAGCGACGAAAAAGTCAAGCCCGGCTTTTGATAAAAACTCGTTCATACGGAACCCTCCAATAGCAATCATTATGTTTCATTGTATGGGCGTGTCCATATAGATTATGATAAAATAATAGCAATATTAGAGGAGGTTTAAAAAGCTGGACTTTGATGACGATGTAACTTCGTTGTAGCGTATTCGACGGCGAATCTTGAACGCTAGCGAAGGGATTATGCTTCCGAAGTATGTTTCCTGCGGAAACATGTAGGTGCTCACGTAGCTTATTGCCTACGCTGTGCTCCTCGCCTTCTAGTATCGTGTCATCTTCTAGGTCCTGAAAGCCCAGCTTTTTGAACTTTTATTTAAAGGGGAAGTTCAAAAGATTCAAATGCTTGTAGTTAAGGAGAGTGACGAATGATGAGCAATTCATTGGCGACGGATTATGTCCATCTTCATGTTCATAGCGAATACAGCCTTTTAGATGGAGCCGCGCGCATTCAAGAGCTCGTTAAAACGGCTGCAAGCAAAGGGATGAAGGCTCTTGCGCTAACTGATCATGGGGTTATGTATGGGGCAATTGCATTTTATAAAGCATGTAAGGAGCACGGTATTAAGCCTATTATTGGCTGTGAAATCTATTATACGGCTGGCTCGCGGTTTGAGAAGGGCAGCCGCAAGGATAATCCGATCTATCATTTAATTTTGCTGGCGATGAATGAGCAGGGCTATCGCAATCTAATGAAGATCGTGTCGATTGCTCAGCTGGAAGGCAACCACTATCGCCCGCGGGCAGATGCCGAGACGCTTGCTGCACACGCCGAAGGCATTATATGCTTGAGCGCATGTCTTGGCGGCGAGGTCAATCAACAGCTGCTGCATGGGAGCTGGGATGATGCGGTTGCAGCCGCGCTGCGCTACAAGCAAATTTTTGGCGATCGCTTCTATCTGGAGCTGCAGGATCATGGCTTGCTGGAGCAAAAGCGCGCAGGCTCCATGATGATTGAGCTGGCCGAGCAGCTTGATATTCCTCTAGTGGCAACCAATGACGTTCATTATGTTGCACAGCGTGATGCCGAGATGCAGGAGGTGCTGATTTGCATTGGCACAGGCAAAACGCTAAAGGATGAAGAGCGGCTGAAAATGGACACTGATCAAATGTATCTGAAAAGCGGCGAGGAAATGCTAGAGCGTTTCGCTCACGTGCCGCAAGCAATTGCCAACACGAAGTTGATTGCCGATCGCTGTCAATTGGAAATTACACTCGGTCGAGCGAGGCTGCCGCAATTTTCACCGATTCCCGATACGTATAACACGGCCAGCTATTTGAAGACGCTTTGCGAGGATGGGATGCTGCTTCGCTACGGCAGCGATGAGCGATGGAATACAGACCCGGCCTTTCGCGAGCAAATTGCACAGCGGTTAAACTACGAGCTCGCTGTTATTGAACGGATGGGCTATAGCGACTACTTTCTTATTGTTTGGGACTTTATTCGTTTTGCCAAGGAAAGAAAAATTGCAGTAGGGCCAGGGCGCGGATCGAGCGCAGGCAGTCTTGTAGCTTATGTGCTGAACATTACGGATGTTGATCCGATCAAATACAATCTCATTTTTGAGCGCTTCCTCAACCCGGAGCGGGTAAGCATGCCCGATATCGATATTGACTTCGATGACGAGCGGCGTGATGAGGTTATTCATTATGTAGCGGCAAAGTACGGAGAAGAGCATGTTGCGCAAATTATTACGTTTGGCACAATGGCAGCGAAAGCAGCGATACGCGATGTTGGACGCGTGCTGAACGTATCATTCCAGGAGGTAGACCGCGCAGCCAAGCAAATTCCTGGCGGGCCAGGCGTGACGATCACTCATGCACTGGCATCCAATCCGCAGCTGCAGGAGGCGTATAACCAGCAGGTCGGCACTCGGCAAATGATTGAGATGGCGATGAAGGTTGAAGGAATGCCGCGTCATTCATCCACACATGCTGCTGGTGTCGTGATCGCTTCACAGCCATTGACAGATTACACTCCGCTGCAGCATGGCAGCGATCAACTGGCCTTGACGCAATACTCGATGGAGCATCTGGAAGCGATTGGCTTGCTTAAAATGGATTTTCTCGGCCTGAGAACGTTGTCGATTCTTGAGCGTGCTCACCGTTGGGTAGAGCAATTGTATGGCAAAAGCGTAGATTTTAAATCGATTGCCGACGATGATCCGCTTACCTACGAATTGCTCGGCAAAGGCGAAACAACAGGAGTGTTTCAGCTGGAGTCGGCAGGGATAAGGCGCGTGCTTAAGGAGATGAAGCCATCCGACTTTGAAGATATTGTATCTGTTGTTGCACTTTATCGACCAGGGCCGATGGAGTTTATTCCGAAATATATTGATGGCAAGCACGGTAAAATAAATGTCGAATATCCACACGACGAACTTCAGCATATTTTGCAGGATACTTACGGTATTATAGTATATCAGGAGCAAATTATGCAGATTGCTTCTCATATGGCCGGCTTTTCTTTGGGAGAAGCCGACCTGCTGCGGCGAGCTGTTTCAAAAAAGAAACGCGAGGTGCTGGATGAAGAGCGTGCTCACTTCGTCAAAGGCAGCCTGCAAATGGGGTACGATGAAAGCAGTGCACATGCGGTGTACGATATGATCGTCCGCTTCGCCGATTATGGCTTCCCGCGTGCGCATGCCGTAGCCTATGCGGTGCTCGCTTTCCGCACCGCCTGGTTTAAAGCGCATTATCCGGCCATCTTTATGGCATCGATGCTTGCTTCGGTAGCCGGCAATATGCAGAAAACCGCTCAGTATGTGGACGAGTGCAGACGAATGGGGATTATGGTTCTGCCGCCTTCGGTCAATGAAAGCCAAATGAATTTTACACCGACCGAGCAGGGCATTCGCTTTGGCTTGTCTGCGATTAAAAATGTAGGCACACAAGCGATTGATTCGATCATTAAAGCGCGCCAAGCAGGGCCTTATGCAAGCCTGATCGATTTTTGCAAGCGAGTTGATCTGAGAGTGGTCAACAAGCGCGTGCTGGAGTCGCTTATTTTAGCCGGAGCGCTTGACGGGCTGGAGGGACATCGGGCGCAATTGCTTGCCGCGCTTGATGATTGCTTGGAGGCCGTAACAAAGTGGAAGAAAGAGCGGGACGAGCTGCAGCTTGAGATGTTCGGCTTTGAGGAAATCCAAAACTGGGATGTGGAGCTGCCAGACATTCGCCATTTCACCAAGCATGAGCAGCTGGAGCATGAATATGAGCTGCTCGGCATGTACTTGTCCGGACACCCGCTTGATGAGCTGCTCAAAGGGATCGCTGGCGTTAAAACGGATCAGCTTGTTGATTTGTTTGAACGTGAGGATGGCGCCTATGCAGTTGTACCTGTGCGGATTGCTTCACTCAAGTCATTTACAAGCAAAAGTGGTAAGCAAATGGCGTTCGCCGCTGTTGAGGATGCGCTCGTTCGGTTGGAGGCTGTTATCTTTTCCAAGCTTTGGAGCAAGCTGGCCCAGCAGCTGGCCAAGGACAAGCTGGTGCTGATGCTGGTTGAGCTGCAAAAGCAGGAGGAGGAGCTGAAGCTGATCGTTCACGATGCAGCGCTCGCTGCTGACAATCGCTATGAGACGCTGCTGCCTGCCGCCAAGCACATGCTGGCACAAGCACAGAGACGCAATGAAACGGCGTCTTACAGCAAAAGCAAATCTGCAGCAGAACAGCGGCCAGTGAAAACGGCTGGTCAAGCAAGCTTGGAGGCGCAGCACGCTTCCAGACAAGCAGAGCAGGCCGAGACGCAAGCGAAAAGTAAAGTTTTTATTAAGCTGCCGCAGCCTTTGCAGCAGCAGACGGTTTTAGTGAGCCTGCAGCAAATTTTACGGGCGCACGCCGGTCAGCAGCAGACGGTGCTGTTTTATGAAGGCAGCGGCCAAATTGTTGCCTTAAGCGATCAATATCGCGTCAGCTACAGCGAGCAACTGGTTCAGCGCGTCGAGCAGCTGCTTGGCGATGGCACGATTGCGATCAAGTAAGCTTATTTGTTTGCGTATCCAAAAAAGCTGGAATCGTTTGGTGGATAAGCTTTTCAACTAAGGCAAAACGCGGTAATATCATTTGCCGTATTGTCTGTTGTTATGTTATCATGAGTTCATCATGCGGCCTTTGATTGGGAATAGCAGCTATACAGCCCTTCCCCATACAAAGGCTAAGGTGATGTTGTAGGAGGTAATACCATGTGGACGGTATTCTATATTGCTCCATCCGAGAGAGCAGCAGAGAACATAAAAAACAAACTAACACAAGAAGGATTTCTCGTTAAAATCCGTCCTGTCAATTTGTCCAAACAGCAATTCGAAATTCTAGTTCCATCTGGTGAGGTAGAAGAAGTACGTGAAATTTTTGACAGCATTATTCGCCTGTAAGCTAGATCCTTCGATTGTGCCCAAAGAGGTGTGAAACGTGCAAATTAAAGATCTATTTTCGAAAAAAAAATATGCCACGATACCAACGGAGCGCCCCAAGCGGGAAGTGCCTGAAGGGTTAATGAACAAATGCAGCAAATGCGGCAATATCCAGTACAGCAAGGAGCTGGAGAAAAATTTAAAGGTTTGCTCCTCATGCGGTCATCACGGTCGTTTAAATGCGAGAGAGCGCATTGCGATGACGCTGGATGATGGAATTTTTGTAGAATACGATGAAATGATGGAATCAGTTGATCCATTGGATTTCCCGGGTTACAAAACGAAGCTGGAGCAGCAGAAGGCAAAATCTAATCTGCGCGATTCGGTTGTAACCGGAGAAGGCAAAATCGGCGGCTTCCCTGTCGTGATTGCCGTTATGAGCTTTGACTTTTTTACAGGCAGCATGGGCTCGGTAGCCGGAGAAAAAATTACGCGCGCAATTGAAAGCGCACATCTTAAAAAGCTGCCGCTTATTATTTTCTCTACGTCAAGCGGTGCACGAATGCAGGAAAGCATTCTGAGCTTGATGCAAATGGCGAAAACAAGCGCCGCACTGTCCAAATTCCAAGGCGACGGCGGACTTTATATTTCTGTATTTACTGATCCTACAACTGGAGGCGTATCGGCCAGCTTTGCTAGCTTGGGAGATTACAACCTGGCTGAGCCAGGCGCATTAATTGGCTTTGCGGGTCGTATCGTAATCGAGCAAACGATTCGTCAAAAGCTGCCTGACAATTTCCAGACGGCAGAATTCAATCTACAGCATGGTCAGCTCGACAAGGTTGTTCATCGCAAGGATATGCGCTCAACGATTACGAAGCTGCTGGACATGCACTGTGAAAAGGAGGAGGTTGCTTCGGATGAGTGAGTTGCCATTTGAAAAGCCACTTAATGAGCTTCGTAACAAAATTAAAGAGCTGAAAAGCTTAAGTGACGGAAAAGGCATCGATTTTTCCGAGGAAATTGCTAGACTTGAGGAACGCTGCAAGGAGCTTGAGGACAATATGTATCGCGAGCTGACTGCAGCGCAAAAAATGCAGCTAGCGAGACATCATCAACGTCCAACGTCGCTTGATTTCATCCAAGCGATTTTTACAGATTTTATAGAGCTGCATGGCGATCGTCTATTTGCTGATGATTTGGCAATAGTCGGCGGGCTTGCCAAGTTTAATGGCAAACCTGTTACAGTTGTAGGCCATCAGCGAGGCAAGGATACGCGCGACAACATTGCCCGCTTTTTCGGCAGCCCTCACCCTGAAGGCTTCCGCAAAGCGCTGCGCTTAATGCAGCAGGCCAACAAGTTCAAGCGCCCAATTATTACATTTATTGACACGAAAGGAGCCTATCCCGGCAACACAGCAGAAGAGCGTGGGCAATCTGAAGCGATTGCGCGCAATCTGCGGGAGATGGCTGGTTTTGGCGTGCCAATAATTTGTGTTGTTATCGGAGAAGGCGGAAGCGGCGGTGCGCTGGCGCTAGGTGTCGGCAATCGCGTGCTCATGCTCGAAAACGCTATTTATTCTGCAATTTCGCCTAACGGTGCTGCTTCGATTTTGTGGAAGGATGCATCTCGTGCCGACGAAGCGGCTGAGGCTATGAAAATTACAGCGAAGGACTTGCTCGAGCTGGAGATTATCGAGGAAATTATTGCGGAGCCGCAAGGCGGAGCCCATCGTAATTTGGAAGAGCAGGCTGAATCTATCAAGCTTTCAATCGCCAAGCATTTGGACGAGCTGCTGCAAATGTCAGAGGCTGAGCTGATCGAGGATCGCTATCACAAATTCAGAAAAATTGGCCACTATCGTATGGCGGAGGCAGAAGCTGGTCAAGCTATAGAATAGCAAATGCATTGTTCAAGTAGAATCTTATCGCTTTATCATGCAATTTCTGTTGCAATGGTGCTATAAAAGCGATAAAATTATAGATTGTGTATAGTAATGAATTTCAGGCATTAAACGGAGGAACCTATCATGCGCAAAACTAAAATCGTTTGTACAATTGGACCATCCAGCGAATCGTTGGAAAATACGAAGAAACTAATCAATGCAGGAATGAACGTTGCCCGCTTGAACTTCTCTCATGGAGATTTCGAGGAGCAAGGCAATCGTATTAAAAACATTCGTGCAGCGAATCAGGAGCTTGGTACTTCAGTAGCAATTTTGCTAGATACAAAAGGTCCAGAAATTCGTCTTGGCAAGCTGAAGGAAGAACCAATCGAGCTTGTGCAAGGAGATACCATTACAATTACAACAGAAGATATTCTAGGAGATCGCAACCGAATTCCTGTAACGTACAATAATCTTCCTAACGATTTGTCAGTTGGTTCAACAGTTCTAATCGATGATGGTTTAATAGGCTTGAAGGTTGAAAGCATTAAAGGTACAGAGATTCATTGCCGCATCGTAAATAGCGGTCCGATTAAAGGCAAAAAAGGTGTAAACGTACCGGGCGTGAAAATTTCGCTGCCAGGTATTACAGAAAAAGATAGAAACGATATCATTTTTGGAATTGAAATGGGCATCGACTACATAGCCGCTTCTTTTGTCCGCAAAGCAAGCGATGTTCTAGAAATTCGCGAGCTGCTTGAGCTGCACAATGCAACCCATATTCAAATCATCTCCAAAATTGAAAACCAGGAAGGCGTAGACAATCTGGATGAAATTCTTGAGGTGTCTGACGGTCTAATGGTAGCGCGCGGTGATCTTGGCGTGGAAATCCCGGCTGAAGAAGTACCACTCGTGCAAAAAATGATGATTAAAAAATGTAATCTTGCAGGCAAGCCGGTTATTACTGCTACCCAAATGCTTGATTCCATGCAGCGCAATCCGCGTCCTACTCGCGCTGAGGCTAGTGACGTAGCGAACGCTATTTTCGACGGAACAGACGCGATCATGCTTTCTGGTGAAACAGCTGCTGGTAAATATCCGGTAGAATCTGTAGAAACTATGTCTCGAATTGCACAGCGTGCGGAAGAAGCGCTTGAATATCGTGAAATTTTCCTTAAACAAGCGAGCGCACAGCAAAATTCTGTTACCGAAGCGATTAGCCAGGCAGTAGCGAATGCAGCGCTTGACTTGAATGCGAAGGCGGTAGTCACGTCTACACATAGCGGTTTTACTGCGCGTGTCGTGTCCAAATATCGTCCGAAAGCGCCGATCATCGCTGTTACGCCTTCTGAAAAAGTAATGCGTGGTTTGGCTCTATGCTGGGGCGTATTCCCGGTTAAAGGCGAGGAAGCAAAAACAACGGATGAAATGTTTGAAATTGCGGTACAGGGCGGCTTGAGCACAGGCTGGTTGTCTGTTGGCGACACTGTTGTTATTACAGCAGGCGTACCTGTTGGTCGTGCTGGCACAACCAATCTGATGAAAATTCATCATATCGGTGAATTGCTTGCGACTGGACAAGGCGTAGGCAGCCAAAATGTAACAGGTAAAATCGTTGTAGCTCGCAACGCAGAGGAAGCGAATGCGAAGGTTCAGCAAGGCGACATTCTTGTTACAGTTGCGACTGACAAGGACATGATTCCTGCTTTTGAACGTGCTGGAGCGGTCATTACAGAGCAGGGCGGCATTACGAGCCATGCAGCAGTATGCGGAATTAACTTGAGCACGCCAGTCGTATTGGGCGTAGCCAATGCTACTGAAATTTTGCAGGACGGCATGGAAGTAACGATTTATGCGGAGACCGGGTTTATTTACTCTGGTCAATCGAAGGTTCTATAATCAATTACGCTGCAAGGCGTTAACAAGAGCGACGGTGCTATGGCATCGTCGCTTTTTTATTGGCGTAGACTCTCTGAGCCTCCGCTGCATGTCGGTGCAGTATGTGACGCAGCATCCTGTTGATATGATGAGCGGACGCTACGGCACAAAGGGCTCTTGCAGTCGCTTTTTAAAGTCAGATTCTGGAATGAAGAGATCGGAAGAATCGGCCTTTAAAGACGACCCACTGACGTTTTCCAGAATTCCTTTGTGTCGAGCTTGCCTGCGCAGCTCTGATCGTTCCCAAAGGATGCCCAGCATCGTAGTGGATGTCTATCAGCATAATTGCATCAATTGCGGATACTTGCTTATAATCTAAATAAGTATATTGCAGCAGAGGAGGCTCAATACGCTCGACTTTTGAGCCTATATGGAATAGTAAAAGGAGCAATCGACATGGCAAATAACTGGTTTGTTCACCCGATTCGGGTAAGATATCAGGAGACTGACCAAATGGGTGTTGTATTTCATGGCAATTATGTAACCTGGTTCGAAATTGGACGTACAGAATGGATAAGAAATATCGGATACTCCTATGCCGATTTAGAAAGCAAGGGGCTGCTGTTTCCTGTTATTGATTTGGCTGTCAGCTATGGGTTGCCTGCGAAATACGATGACATGGTTATCGTCTGCACACGAATGAAGGAGTTCACACCACTTCGTATGGAATTTCAGTCGCAGGTGCGCAGAGTAAGCGAGCAGCATTTTAAGGCTGCCAGCTTCCAGTCCGAGGAGCAATTACCAGGCGAACTGCTCGTACACGGCGGAACGAAGCATGTATGGGTAAATGAGCACTTTAAGCCCACACGCTTGTCGAAACTGATGCCTGAGCTGTATGAAAAGCTGACAAACCTCTGTAAGAGGTAGTTTAAAAAGCTCGACTTTGATGACGAAGTGTTTTGCTGTAGCGTATTCGACGGCGAATCTTGAACGCTAGCGAAAATTCCGGTGCTCACGTAGCTATGCTCTACGCTGCGCTCCTCATTTTCTACTAGCGTCCAAGCTTCTTGGTCCTGAAAGCCAAGCTTTTTAAACACATATTTAAAGAGGAAGTTTAAAAAACTCGACTTTGATGACGAAGTGTTGCGCTGTAGCGTATTCGACGGCGAATCTTGAACGCTAGCGAAAATTCCGGTGCTCACGTAGCTCTGCTCTACGCTGCACTCCTCATTTTCTACTAGCGCCCAAGCTTCTTGGTCCTGCACTCAAAAAGCACCAGCGAAGGAGCAAAGCATCCGAAAAACGAAGAGGGTCGCCTTTAACATCGTAATGCAACATATAAAAATTAAATAAGAAAGCATTACGCTTTAAAAAGCGACTGTAGGAATGTCTTGCTCCAGAGAACTGCCAAACAAAAAAAGCACCAGCGGAGGAGCAAAGCATCCGAAAAACGAGAGTGTGTCGCCTTTAACATCGTAATGCAACATTTAAAAAATCAAATAAGAGAGCATTACGATTTAAAAAGCGACTGTAGGATGTTTTGCTCCGGAGCGCTGATTTAAAAAGCGACTGTAGGATGCATTGCTCCGGAGCGCTGAAAAGAACATTCATAAGCTCAACTATGAGTACGCTACGATCGCTTCGTAGCACACCCAAAACAAAAAAAGCACCAGCGGAGGAGCAAAGCATCCGAAAAACGAGAGTGTGTCGCCTTTAACATCGTAATGCAACAATTAAAAATTAAATAAAAAAGCATTACGATTTAAAAAAGCGACTGTAGGATGCATTGCTCTGGAGCGCTGATTTAAAAAGCGACTGGAGGATGTTTTGCTCCGGAGCGCTGATTTAAAAAGCGACTGGAGAATGCATTGCTCCGGAGCGCTGACTAAAAGGAAGGTGAAGATAACGATGAGAAAATGGCTTCCTGTAATATTAATACTGTTTCCAATTCTCGAAATATGGGGGATTTTGCTAGTCGGCGATTGGCTTGGCGGCTGGAACACTTTTTCGCTTATTCTTTTAATTAGCTGTATTGGGGCAATCGCAGCTATTTATGAAGGGCGCAAGGTAATGGAGCAAGCCAGATTGCAAATGAGCCATGGACAAATTCCAGGACGCTCCTTTGTAAATGGTGTTTGCATTCTAGTCGGCGGCCTGCTCTTGATCATCCCTGGTTTTTTATCGGATATTGTCGGGATATTACTGCTAATCCCTTTTACGCGCCGCATTTTTGAAGGCATAATTCTGAAATGGATTGAAGCCGCGATGAATAGTGGAAAATTTATTATGCGCCGCTACTAATTTTAACAATTCCTTAACATTAGTTGACATTATATTTAATGAATGTCGGATATAGTTTGGCTATTGCAGTATTTGCTGATTTTCAGTTGAAAAAACACTGCACAGGGGGAAATCTCATGTCGAAGCAAATATCACCTTATCTTAATCGAGATTTAAGCTGGGTTGAGTTTAATCGAAGAGTGCTGCAAGAGGCTCAGGATCCGGAAAATCCGCTGCTGGAGCGGGCCAAGTTTCTTGCAATTGTATCAAGCAATATGGATGAATTTATGAGTGTGCGCGTGGCAGGCATTCATGAACAAATTCGTGCCGGCTTAGTAAAAATGGATTTTACAGGCTATTCGCCAGCGGGCTTGTGGAAAAGATTGCTTAAACGCACTAAAAATATGGTGAGTGAACAATACCGCGCCTACCGCGAGCTTATGAAATGTCTGCATAAAAAGGGCATATTTATAAAGGAGTATGATGAGCTAAGCCTGACTGCGCAGAAGGCGATGGCCGATTATTATAATGAAATCGTATTTCCGGTTATAACGCCAATGGCCGTTGATCAAAGCCGTCCTTTTCCTCATGTACATACGAAGGAGCTGTATCTTGCAGTGACGCTCGGGATTGAGGGAGAGGAGACTACGGAGGAGCCATTATTTGCAATTATCCAAATTCCTTCGATTTTGCCGCGCTGTGTACCGATTCCAGGCCGCAGCAATAGTAAAAAGCAAGAGTTTATTTTGCTGGAGGACATTATTACAACGTTCATTGATACTTTATTTACAGGCTACAACGTATATTCTGTCAGCCCGTTCCGCCTGACTCGCAATTCAGATCTATCGATTGATGAGGAAGGGGCCGAGGATTTGCTGGAGGAGATCGAGAAGGAGCTGCGCCGCAGAAAATGGGGGGCGCCTGTGCGACTTGAGGTTGAGTCTGATATTGATCCGTATGCGCTGCAAATTCTTAAGGAAGAGCTGGAAATTGACGATGGTCTGTATACGATTGACGGACCGCTTGATTTAAGCTTTTTGATGAAGTTTTCCAGTGCGGTTACCGGACATGAGCAGCTGCGCTACAAAAAATATGAGCCCGAGTATCCGAAGGAATTCGAAACTGACCAGGATATTATGAGCGTAATTGCCGAGCGTGACGTGCTGCTGTATCATCCGTATGAATCGTTCGAGCCGGTCAATGAGTTTGTTTGGGAGGCTGCACAGGACCCTGATGTGCTGGCGATTAAGATGACCATGTATCGTGTAAGTGGTCAGTCCTCGCTAGTCAAGGCGCTGGAAAGCGCTGCTGCTGCTGGCAAGCAGGTGACGGTTATTGTCGAGCTTAAAGCGCGCTTTGACGAGGAAAACAATATCGCATGGGCCAAGCAGCTTGAAAAAGCAGGCTGTCATGTTGTATACGGCTTGGTAGGCTTGAAAATCCATGCGAAAATGCTGCTCGTTGTACGCCGCGAAAAAGATGGACTAAAGCGTTACGTGCATGTCGGCACAGGAAACTATAACGAAAATACGGCTAAGCTGTATACGGATATCGGCTTAATGACGAGCAATGACATTATTGGCGCCGATACATCTGCTTTATTTAATGAGATTACGGGTTATTCTGCGCCGCGCGATTGGGAAGCCTTCGCGGTAGCGCCAACTGGCTTGAAAACGAAGCTGCTCGAGCTGATTGATCGGGAAATTTCCCATGCGCAAGCGGGCAAACCAGCCAAAATTATAGCTAAAATGAATAGCCTTTCCAATCAGGAAATGATTGATAAGCTCTATGAAGCCTCCACTGCGGGCGTCAGCATTCAGCTTATCGTGCGCGGCGTATGCTGCTTAAGGCCGGGACTGCCGGGTATAAGCGACAATATTCAAGTCATTAGCATTGTGGACCGCTATTTGGAGCACTCGCGAGTCATATATTTTTACAATGACGGCGAGGAAGAGCTTTACTTATCAAGCGCGGATTGGATGACGAGAAATTTGCAGAAGCGCGTGGAGCTAATGTGCCCTGTTTTTGATGACAGCCTTAAGCGGACGCTAATCAATATCCTGAAGCTAAGTCTGGACGATAATAAAAAAGCGAGAGTATTGCGAGTAAATGGGCAGTACGAGCATTTTGAGTTGGGAGAGGAGCAGCCTTTCCGCAGTCAATTTGCTGCCCAGAAGGTGAAAAGCTGGAAGGAAGCAATAGTCGAATAACCTAAAACGGGGTGTTCAAATGGTCAGGCTTCATTGACCTTCTGACACCCCTTGCTTGCATTTGTCGGTGAGGCGTCTAGTTGACGCTTGTAACAAGCTTTAGCACAGGCTTGACGCCCCATTGCTTTTTGAAATCAGAGGCGATCTCGGCTACTTTAAGTGCCTCCAGCTGCAAATCCGAGCTTGCCTTGGCTGTGATATAGAGCTTTTCCGCTTCTATCTTTAGCTCCAGGCTATCAATGCTATGGGTTTCACTGCGATCCAGCGCGATAGCAAGCTGTAGCAATGTGCCAAGGCGGTAGATCAGCTCAAGCTCGTCATTGGAAATTAGCAGACCATAGCTTTTGAGCTCCGCCCTCGCCTTGCTTTTGCTGCGATAGGAGGCTATTGCGGCGACTAGCAATATTTCTTTATGGCTTAACCCGTTCAAATGCGAATGGACAATCAAGTAAAAGGTGTGCTTGGCAAAATTGTAGTATTCAATCGCTGCGCCGATACGATAGAGCTTCGCTGCTGTCAACAAATAGACGGAATAAGGCTGCTTGCCTTCGTCATTCTCCATCAGGCAGCCAAGCAGCTGCTCTGCTATCCAGCTGACATGCTCGACATGATCGCGCGAGGCAGCGGTGTGCAGCGCTACAATATTTTCAATGCTGTAGTCAAGCGGATTTTGCTGCATCGGTTGCTCTGGAAAAAACAGCTTATGAAATACACCATCTCGCAAGCCGGCACCGCAAATGACATATTTGGTCGCTTCAACATATTGAAAGACAGTGCTTAATATTGCGACGCCGGGAATAATAACATCGACGCGATCCTTGCTAAGGCCCTCTGTTTTTTTGCGCTTGTCTTGAGGGAGCTGGCGCAGCTGCTGAAACAGCTCGTCCACTTCAAGGGCCTGCAAATGATAATTGTGCGTTTGCGCAAATGGATAATCGATGGCTGCCTGATGGATTTTGCCCACTGCTCGCGCAGTGCCGCCAACTGCAATCAGGGGCAGCTGTTTATAGCGGGCTATCCACTCATGCTGCGCTAATGCCGCGGTTACCTCCTGTCTCAGCTCAGCCAGAGCAGCATCGCTCAGCCCTTCCTTGCTGTCGAAGCGCTTGTTAAGGCTAACGCAGCCAAAGGGAAAGGAGAAGCTGTGAACAATCTTCCGATCAAGAAACAGTGTCAGCTCGGAGGAGCCGCCACCGATATCAAGCAGAAAGCCATCCTGCACGGCAATGGAGTTGATCATTCCGAGAAATCCGTATTCTGCTTCTTCTACTCCGGACAAGACACGTATTTTCAGTCCGGTAGCTTGTTCGACTTGTTTAATAATTTCATTCTGATTGCCGGCATTGCGAATAGCTGCCGTTGCAATGGGCACAATTTCAGTTAGCTGATGCTGCTTGGCCAGCAGCATAAATACGGACAAGGTTTCGATCAGCAAATCGATGCCTTCCTGGCTTAAAAAGCCTTGCTCATTGATTCGACTGCTTAAGCGAGCTGCACGCTTGCTGCCATCGACAACGCGATGGGCACCGTGTTCAGTCTTCTCATAAATGACAAGTCGAATCGAATTCGAGCCGATATCAATAATGCCATAACGTTGTGACATTTTATTCCTCCATTATGTAATCTCGTTCAATAGTTTAACATAATATTTCACAACTTATTAGTCGTGTTCAAAAAGTCTGCTTATTTATGCTATAATAGACAGGCTGTGAGAAAATTTTTCCTGATACATTTTATCAATGAAGGCGATAAAGCATTTCTATCTTCGCTTATGTTCACTTTTTTGACAAAATCCTATATCATTGAATTTGATGAGTTTAGGGTGTTATCTGGAATGAAGTACGTACACATTCAATAATAAAGGAGAGGGAACGATGACAGCAACAAAAGGTCTTGAAGGTATTGTGGCAGCGCAATCCTCTATCAGTTCTATTATTGATGGAGTTCTAACATACCGCGGCATTAACATCGACGAGCTTGCTGAAAAGGCATCTTTCGAAGAAGTTGCCTATTTATTGTGGTATGGTAAATTGCCTAACCGTAAAGAGCTGGCTGATTTGCAGCAAAAGCTGGATCAATATGCTGCAATCCCGAACGAAGTGATCGAAACGATCAAGCTGTATCCAAAAAATACAAACTCGATGGCAGCTCTTCGTTCAGCAGTTTCCAGCCTTGCGCTATATGATCCGATTAGCGGCGATATGTCTCTAGAAGCTAATCAACTGAAAGCGATTAAATTGCAAGCGCAGCTTCCTACTATTGTTGCGGCATTTGCTCGCATTCGCGAAGGACAAGAACCAATTGCTCCTAAGAAAGGCGTTTCAATTGCGCATAATTTCTTGTATATGCTTACTGGAGAAGAGCCGGACAGTGTTGCTGTAAAAGCATTGGATCAAGCGCTTGTGCTGCATGCTGACCATGAGCTTAACGCTTCTACATTCGCAGCTCGCGTTACAGTTGCTACGCTTTCTGACATCTATTCTGGCGTAACTTCTGCAATTGGAGCATTAAAAGGGCCGCTTCATGGCGGTGCAAATGAAGCTGTTATGGTTATGCTGGAGGAAATCGGCTCCAAGGAGAATGTAACGGCTTACATCGACAATGCTTTAGCGAACAAAGTGAAGATTATGGGCTTTGGACACCGCGTTTACAAAAACGGCGATCCGCGCGCCAAGCATCTGCAAAAGATGTCGCTTGAGCTTGGCAAGCTGACAGGCAATCTGGAGCTTTATGAAATGTCCACGCAAATCGAGGAGCTTGTTACAGGCCGTAAAGGCTTGAAGCCAAATGTCGATTTCTACTCTGCTTCCGTCTACACAGCTTTAAAAATTCCACGTGACTTGTTCACACCAATCTTTGCAGTCAGCCGCGTATCTGGCTGGACCGCTCATATTTTGGAGCAGTATGAAAACAACCGCTTGATTCGTCCTCGCGCAGAATACGTCGGACCAACTCAAGCCGCCTACATTCCAGTGGATGAGCGCTAAGCCGCTTATACTAGAGTAATTTAAGCATTAAACTTTATTGAGGGAGGAAACTATTACATGTCTCTATTTGAAAAATTTGCAATGCCTGTTGAAGGCGAAAAAATTACAATCGATAACGGGGTATTGCAAGTACCGAATCAACCGATCATTCCTTTTATCGAGGGTGACGGAACTGGCCGCGATATTTGGAAGGCTTCCAAGCGCGTGCTTGATGCAGCAGTAGAAAAAGCCTATAACGGCGAGAAAAAAATTGCATGGTATGAAGTATTTGCTGGTGAGAAAGCATTCAACACATACGGCGAGTGGCTGCCTGCTGATACTTTGACTGCGATTCGCGAATATATCGTAGCGATTAAAGGGCCTCTTACTACGCCTATCGGCGGCGGTATTCGCTCCTTGAACGTTGCGCTTCGCCAAGAGCTTGATTTGTATACTTGCTTGCGTCCAGTACGTTATTTCAACGGTGTTCCTTCTCCGGTAAAACGTCCTGATCTTGTAGACATGGTTATTTTCCGTGAAAATACTGAGGACATTTATGCAGGTATTGAGTATCAAGAAGGCTCTGACGCTGTGAAAAAAGTGATCGAATTCCTGCAAAAAGAAATGAATGTCAACAAAATTCGTTTCCCTGAAACATCTGGTATCGGCATTAAGCCAGTATCCTCTGAAGGCTCCAAGCGTCTTGTTCGTTCTGCGATCGAATATGCGATCAAGCACGGCAGAAAATCTGTAACGCTTGTTCACAAAGGCAATATCATGAAGTTTACGGAAGGCGCGTTCAAAAACTGGGGTTATGAAGTTGCTGAACAAGAATTTGCAGATAAAACCTTTACTTGGGGTCAATATGATCGCATTAAAGAAGCTGAAGGCGTAGACGCTGCTAACAAGGCTCAAGCTGAAGCGGAAGCTGCTGGCAAAATTATCGTTAAGGATGCAATTGCCGACATCGCGTTGCAGCAAGTATTGACTCGCCCGACTGACTTTGATGTAATCGCTACGCTTAACTTGAACGGAGACTATCTATCCGATGCGCTTGCAGCTCAAGTTGGCGGTATCGGTATCGCTCCAGGAGCAAACATCAACTACTTGACTGGTCATGCGATCTTTGAAGCTACGCATGGTACAGCTCCTAAATATGCAGACAAAGACGTTGTAAACCCAGGCTCTGTTATTTTGTCAGGCGTTATGCTGCTTGAGCATCTAGGCTGGCAAGAAGCTGCTGACCTGATTTACAAAGGTATGGAAACTGCAATTAACAACAAAACCGTTACTTATGACTTCGCACGTCTAATGGAAGGCGCGACTGAAGTAAAATGCTCCGAATTTGCTAATGAAATTATTAAGCATTTGGCATAATAAGTATTGTAAAGAGAGCCCTCAGTACGGCTCTCTTTATAATATTGTCAGCTTATCCTGATCTGCTGACAGGAAGCTTGTCCAGCAAAGATTGCTGCAGATAGGCTTGAAGCTCGAACGAATAGCGACGCAAACGCTTTAGGAGGGCAAGTCAATGGCGATCAAACGTAAAAAGATATCTGTTGTTGGCGCAGGCTTTACGGGGGCGACAACGGCATTAATGCTTGCGCAGAAGGAACTTGGCGATATCGTGCTGGTAGATATTGAGCCGCTGGAAAATCCGACGAAGGGCAAGGCGCTGGATATGCTTGAGGCTACGCCTGTTATCGGCGTGGACGCCAGCATTACAGGTACGTCAAGCTATGAGGATACAAAGGATTCCGACATTGTCATTATTACAGCTGGAGTTGCTCGCAAGCCGGGAATGAGCCGCGATGATCTTGTTCATACCAACGCAGGCATTGTCAAATCGGTATGCGAGCAAATAAAGGCTACTAGTCCGAATGCTTATGTTCTCATATTAAGCAATCCAGTTGATGCGATGACATTTACGGCTTACCAAACGCTTGGTTTTCCTAAAAACCGCGTTATTGGCCAATCTGGCGTATTGGATACAGCGCGCTACTGCACCTTTATTGCACAAGAGCTTAATGTGTCGGTGGAGGATGTTCGCGGCTTCGTGCTCGGTGGGCATGGCGATGATATGGTGCCGCTGGTACGCTACTCCAATGTAGCGGGAATTCCAATTGAAAAGCTCATTCCAGCAGATCGAATCGAAGCAATCGTGCAGCGCGCTCGCGTTGGCGGCGGTGAAATCGTCAGCCTGCTCGGCAATGGCAGTGCCTACTACGCCCCTGCAGCATCCTTGGTGCAAATGGCGGAAGCGATTCTCAAGGATAAGAAGCGAATTCTTCCTGTTATTGCATATCTGGAAGGCGAATTTGGCTACAATCAGCTATTTATGGGCGTGCCGGCTATTCTCGGCGGCGATGGTATTGAGAAGGTAATAGAGCTTGAGCTGACTGCTGAGGAGAAAGCAGCGCTTGATCAATCAGCAGCCTCGGTTGCAAGTGTAATTGAAGTTGTCAAATCAGGCTTAAGCATTTAAAATGCGGCTTGTATCAGGAGGACCCTGTCGTTCCAGCAGCTTATCGTTCAGCTCAACACGCTGATTGGCAGTTGAAGGAAGACAGGGTTTTTCTACAATAATCGAGAAAGCACCGTTTTTCACATGAAGTATATTACATAGAGCTTTCTATTCACTTATCTCGATCAATAGGATGGAAAATAGGAGGCGAGTATGAATCAGGCTCAGCAATTATTAAAACGTATTTATGGCTTTGATGAGTTTCGTCCTGGTCAGTCCAACATTATTCATAGTATTTTGCAAGGCAAGGATACGCTTGCAATTCTTCCAACAGGAGGCGGGAAATCGGTCTGCTATCAAATACCTGCGCTAATGCTGCCAGGCACTACGCTAGTAATTTCACCGCTTATTTCCTTGATGAAGGACCAGGTCGATGCCTTGCAGCGGCTTGGCGTATCAGCTGCTTTTCTTAACAGCTCGCTTACCGCCGAGCAGTATCGCAGCACCTTAAGACAGGCGTTCAATGGGGAGTTTAAGCTGCTGTATATCGCTCCTGAACGCTTTGACGCACCGATGTTTCAGCAGCTTGCTGAGCATTTGCAAATTCCGCTGATCGCAATAGATGAAGCGCATTGCGTCTCGCAATGGGGGCATGATTTTCGTCCAAGCTATCGCCAGCTTGCGATCGCAATAAGCAAGCTTGACAATCGTCCTGTTGTCGCTGCCTTTACTGCTACTGCAACAAAGGAGGTAGCAGACGATATTGCTGCCAGTCTTGCTCTGCATGAGCCGGCTTCCTTTGTAACCGGCTTTGCCAGACCTAATCTTTCATTATCGGTCGTTACTGGCGTGGACAAGCTTACATTTCTGGCGAAATTTTTGCAGGAGCGCGCTCAGCAATCAGGTATTATTTATACGGCTACTCGCAAAGAGAGCGAGGCTGTGCATGCGCGTATCGTGCAGCAGGGCTATGAGGCAGAGCTGTATCATGGAGGGCTTTCTGATCAGGTGCGAGCTGAAGCGCAGGAAAACTTCCGCTTTGATCGTAGTAAAATTATTGTTGCAACAAACGCTTTTGGCATGGGGATTGACAAGCCCAATGTCCGCTATGTGCTGCATTGGCAAATTCCAGGCGATCTTGAATCCTACTATCAAGAGGCTGGGCGTGCAGGCCGCGATGGCGAGGAAAGTGAATGCGTGCTGCTGTTTGATGCGAGCGACCTTCATATCCATCGCTATTTGATTGAGCAGGGCATGGGCGATGAAGCGAGAAAAGCTGTGCAATCGGCAAAGCTGCATACGATGATGAGCTATTGTCGCACAGATCAATGTCTACAGCAATTTATCGTTGATTATTTCGGAGAGCATGCGGTCGAGCCATGCGGCAAATGCAGCAGCTGCCTCGATACGAGCGAGCGCATTGATCGTACGCAGGATGCGCTGATGGCGCTGTCCTGTGTAGCGAGAATGAAGGGAAGGTTTGGCGTGTCGATGGCGGCCAAAGTGCTGAAGGGCTCGTCAGACAAGCGCCTGCTTGCCGCCCGGCTCGATAAATTGTCCACGTACGGCTTAATGAAGCAATATCCTGAAAAGGAGATTGCCGATTGGCTGAATTGGCTTGTCGCTGAGCAGTATTTGCAGATGAGCGAGGGGCAGTACCCGGTTGTAACGCTGGCAGAGCGGGCTCGCAATGTGCTTGAAGGAAAGGAACAGGTTTGGCAGCGCCGCCGCAGCTCCGTCAAGCAATTGATGAGCAACGCTTCCCAGGACGCTTCGC
The DNA here is from genome assembly GCF_018403185.1 of Paenibacillus montaniterrae. Taxonomy (GTDB): domain Bacteria; phylum Bacillota; class Bacilli; order Paenibacillales; family Paenibacillaceae; genus Pristimantibacillus; species Pristimantibacillus montaniterrae. The sequence continues at coordinate 341,327 of NZ_BOSE01000004.1, read as the reverse complement.
CAATTTTTGCTGCCTTGAAGGAATGGCGCAAGCAGCAAGCGGCGCATGAGCAAATTCCGCCGTTTATGATTTGCTCTGACGCTACGCTTAGACTTATTGCTGAAGCTAGGCCGGCAACGATTGAAGGGCTAATGGATGTCAAAGGAATTGGACAAGCCAAAGCGATGAAATACGGCGAGGCGATGCTTGAGCAGCTGCGGCGCTTTACCGGCAAAAGCACTGCAGGCGAGGCTTCCGCAGCGATGCAGCTGCCGGCTGCCGCTGACGACTATGCTGCTGATTATTCGGCAGGCATAGCGAGCACAGCCTCTACAGGTGCATCTCATACAGAGCAGGAGGAGGAAGACAAGCGCCCAAGCTATCTATACTCCTATGAGGCATTTGTAGCGGGACTTTCCAGCAAGCAAATTAGCGCTGAACGAGGCTTAAAGCAGCAAACGGTAGAAAAACATATTTTGCGGGCGATTGAGGAAGGGCTGGATATTGACTGGACGCTTATATTCAACGAGGAGGTTGAACAGCTCGTTCTTGACACGGTAGGGCAGGTTGATGCCAGTCTGCTGCGTAATATAAAGGAAGCATTGCCGGACAATGTTTCATATTTTCAAATTCAAGCAGTGCTGCTGAAAGCGGCGCTCGCTGAAACGCACTAATCTATATACCAGCTTTGTGTCTGCTAGAAATATATGCAAAGAAGGTCTACAATTTATTAAGCTTGTCTATATTAGTTGGATACGGGGGCTTTAGCTATGACTAAAAAATCACCACAGGTTGTAACGTTTGGAGAAACGATGACGTTGTTTTTGCCTACGCAGCAGCAATCCATTGAACGCGCCGACAGCTTGCAGCATCGCTTTGGCGGAGCGGAGAGCAACGTAGCGATAGGGCTTGCGCGCTTGGGAGTGGAGGTTGGCTGGTTTAGTGCGTTCGGTGCGGACCCGCTTGGCAAACGCATTGTAAAAACGATTCGCGGAGAAGGGGTCGACGTATCGCGCGTGATCTACAATGATCAAGCGCCAACAGGCATTATGCTGCGCGAGCAGATCAGCGGCAGAAATGCTGTCCATTATATGCGAAAAGGCTCAGCAGCGAGCAAATTTACGCCAGATCAGCTTGATGAGCAATATATTCAAGGGGCTGAGCTGCTGCATATTACTGGAATAACGCCAGCGCTCAGTGAAAGCTGCAAGGCGACGGTTTTTCGCGCGATAGAGCTGGCTAAAGCCAATCAAGTTAAAATTTGCTTTGATCCTAATTTGCGCTTGAAGCTATGGTCATTGGAGGAAGCGCGCGAGGTTATTCTTTCGCTTGCGGCTGAAGCAGATTATTTTCTGCCTGGCTGGGACGAGCTGACGCTGCTCTATGAGACTGAAGATGCTGAATTGATTAGCCAGCGCTTGAACGAGCTGAAGGCAGTCAGTGTTGTTAAAGGAAAAGACAATCGCAATGTCATATACAATCAAGGCCGGCAAACGGAAATTCCATTCGTGTCTGTTGAGCAGGTTATTGATACAGTTGGTGCGGGCGATGCGTTCTGCGCAGGCTTCCTGGCTGGAATTTGCAAAGGAATGAGCATTGAAGAAGCAGTGCGGATCGCAAGCATTAGCGGAGCGTTGGCTGTGCAGACCTATGGCGACTGGGAGGCGCTTCCAGATTGGGGGCAGGTCGAACAGCAGCTGCATGCGAAAGCTTATATTGAACGTTAAGTGGAGGTAGTATGTCAAGCAAGCGAACGAAGCAGCGGGTGAAAAGCTAGTGAAAGCTAGTGAAAGCTGCCACTTCAGACTCGCTCTAATAGATCTGGCTCTGCAGTGAATGATAAAGGAGAGGCTTATGAATCAGCATAATGATCAAACTGTCAAACGAAAGGATGAGCATATCTCAATTTGCCTTGAACAACCTGTACAAGGGCAAGGAATCACTACAGGGCTGGAAAAATGGAAATTCAAGCATTTGTCGCTGCCAGAGATTAATTTCAGCGATATTGATTTATCTACAACCTTATTTGGCAAGCAAGTAGCGACTCCGCTATTAATTAGCTCGATGACCGGTGGTACGGAGCAGGCGAATCGCATTAATCAGACATTGGCTGCTGCGGCAGAGCAGCGAGGCTGGTCGCTCGGCTTGGGATCTATGCGGGTGGCAATAGAGCATCCAGAGCTGGCCTACAGCTTTCAGCTCCGCAGCTACGCCCCGACGATCCCGATTATTGCCAATCTTGGGCTGGTCAGCCTGAACTACGGAATTGGCATAGAGCAGTGCCGGCAAGTCGTTGCACTTGCCGAAGCGGATGCACTTGTCTTTCATATGAATAGCTTGCAGGAGGTGTTTCAGCCCGAAGGCGATACGAATTTTGCAGGCTTGCTGCGCAAGCTTGAGGCAGTAATCGCCAGGCTGGAAGTTCCGGTTGGCGTCAAAGAGGTAGGCTGGGGCATTGATGCAGAGGTGCGTGATCGGATGCTTGCGATCGGAGTGCAGTTCATTGATGTTGCCGGCGCTGGCGGCACGTCCTGGAGTCAGGTTGAGCATTATCGAACGCGCTCGGCGATTCAGCGCGCTGCGGCAACCAGCTTCGCAGATTGGGGCATTCCCACCGCTGATTGCCTGCTGGAGCTTAGAGACGGCATGCAGCAGCATACGCTTATCGGCAGCGGCGGCTTGCATACCGGCATTGATGCAGCCAAGGTGCTGGCGCTTGGCGCAGACGCAGCTGGCTTCGGGCGGACGCTGTTGTCTCATGCGGTAGCGGCAGAGGACGGGCAAGCGATCAATGAAAGGTTGGCAACGATTGAGTATGAGCTTAAAGCAGCGATGTTCGGGATTGGTGCTCGTACAATTGCCCAATTGCAGCGCAATCAACGCCTGATAGCGCATTAGCTGTACTGCATCCGTATTGCAGCTGTACGGCAGAAACGTAGGTCGTGTCAGACCAGTTAACTCGATATCGCGAAAGCAAGCGGAGCTGTCCGAAAGGTAAAGGGTTGAAAGACTGGCAAAGGGGATGGCTAGTCAGTGTCACTTTAACCTTGTACTTACAGGACAACTTCGCTTATTTCAATAGGCCAGTGCCGTGCACAGACATTGTCGTGCTAACATCAAACTTGATGCTCTGGTATATGTCTGGCCATTCCTGCTCGAAATCATGGAGGTGATACTTGGCACGGTAACGCAAGCCAAAGCCAAGCGGATCTACATTCGCTTCCTGAATTTTGACGAGCAATTGCTTGACAGCTTCCGAATAAGCCGTTTCGAGCTGATTAATTGTTTTTTTGGGATCGTTAAAATAGGCGTCAGTCGGCATCTCATCAAATGTTATTGCTTGCTTGATATGCATATTCAAGTGCAATGCCGGTCCATTTTGCTGAAAGTTGTATTTCGTGCGAATCGTTTGGATTGCAATTGCAAATGGAGGACTGTAGAAGCCGCCGTACAGATTTGCTTTTTTCAAATAGGCAAGCAGCTGGATTAACAGCTGCGTTTCGTCGGGCTCCAGCACGATGGAAATTTTTTCTTTATCGAGCAGGGCAACGCGATTGACGATATAGGTGGAGTCCTTTTGCACCATAACGACCGGCAATATAGGGTCCAGTCCTTTTTCATTCAGTCTGCGAAATAAATCAGTCAGCAGCTCAATAAAGGTGTAGGAGGATTCTGTCGCATCGTTGCTGAAAAAAAGGCCAAGCGCATTGCCTGGAAAGCGTTCGATTACTGGCTGCACCTTAACAACACTTTCAGCATCCGGTCTGCCGATTCCAATTGCAGCGACCTTTTGAATATCGCGCCGGCGTGTCATCCAGTTAACAGCCTCCGCTATATTGCTTCGCGCTAGATTTTCCCCAAGTATAAAAACATTGCAATGCCCAAAATCAATTTCTTTATCAACCTGGGCTTTTAGCAGACGAAGTCCTTCTGCAATATTGGAGGTTTCAATGATTTCAACCTGTGTCTTGCTTTTACCAGCATCGATTTCAATCGATGGCACGCCCAGCTTCAGCGTAATCCGATATGGCTTTTCCTCGTTATCCGTCAAGTCGATGCCCATGCCAACCGCAAAATAGCGCTTGTCGATATCTTTAAACCCGCAGCCCGAGGCTACTATACTAATGGAGAGATATACAATTAAAAGACTAAGCCGCATCATTTTTTGCATATTTCCTCACCTTTTTCCTGCTTAATAAGAAGAGCCAAATTGTTGTCACAGCTTCAGAGAATAGACGAAGAATTAAAAAATAACCGCCTAATTGCAGTACCTTCATTTCATCAATTAAAAATTTCAATATTAGCGTAATCAATACGATGCCGACGACAACGTAATAGCTGTATACATGCGGCTCAGGCTCATCCGGGTCAATAACATTGTTCGGGAGCGCACCGCGCATATATTCGATTGAAATATGCCATCCGACTATAGTAAAGGCAACGGCATTATTCATTAGCACGATAATAAATACGAATAGCATCCGCTCAATAAAGCCAAAGTTCATCCTTGTTGAGTCAGCTGTCGCACTCCATAAATAAAGATATTGCGATACCGTTTCGGTGCCATGAATGCCGATCGGCAAAAAAAAGGTAATCAGCAATATAAAAAACGCTGACAATGTAATAAGCCAGCGAAATTTAAACTTGAAGTTTGCCGGCAGCAAGCGGTTGAAAATAAGCAAATTTAAAAAGCCAGTGAATACAAATGAAGCACTGGCGAAGGAAACGAGCGAAGGTGCTTGTGCAACATGATCGGCGACAATATGTATTGCATCCCAGTTCAGCAGCGGATTCGTAAAGGTTTTATAAATGACAAAAGCGACGCCAGGGATATTAATAATGAGCACAATCTCCAATAAAAAATTGACGCTTGCGGTTGATCGTGTAGCTCCATAGGCGCAAACGAGCATCAGCACCATCAAAATAATATAGGGATTGGCATCCGGGTTAAGAAAGCGTGTAACAATTACGGTATAGGAAGAAACGACAAGTGCAGAGGCGAATCCGGTCAGCATAGCTTTATATACAAGAAAAATGCGTACAAACCAAGTCGGGTAATACATGCTGATTATTTCCGGCAGACCCTTGCCAGGGAATTTATTAATGGCGTTAGTTAGCATGTAAAATAAAATGCCGCCAACAATCGGACTGATCAGAATCGCCATTACCGCACCGTCAAACCGATCTGAAATCAGATGATAAGGCACGAGCAGCATCAGGTTAGTAAAGCAAACGATAAAGTAATGGTAGAACACGTAACGGTTCATGTTGGTTTAGTTCCTCCAATATCTCCATGCTGAGAGCTGGCGTTGCCGCGCAATCTGAAATAATATTCCCCGAAGCTGCGCGTGCTGCATAAGCAGGTGATATAGTACAAGATGCCTAGGAAAACGCCTGCTAAGCCGAAAAAGATTGCGGCAACGATGATCGGATATTTTAGAAATCGGATTGCCAGCGACATCGTATGAATAGGCAGTACCAGATTGCTAATCGCAACGAGCGAGGTCACAATAATCATAATGCTGCTGACAAGCCCGGCCTGCTGAATCGCCGTTCCCAAAATGAGACCGCCAACCGTAGTTGAGGTTGAGCCAATAAGCTTTGGCGTGCGTATGCTCGCTTCTAGCAGCATTTCAATCATGACGAGCATTATAATTACCTCAATGAATGAGGGATAAGGCACGATTGAACGGCTTGCCACCAGCGTAAAAGCAAGCTGAAGGCGAAAAATCTCAGGATTGTACGACAGAATCGCAATATATAGGCCAGGCAGCGTCGTTGTAAGAATTAATGCGATATAGCGAATGACGACAATCATTTTAGTCATCCAGTACGATTCGTAGTGATCCTCAACAGAATGCATGAAATCATAGAAGGTTACAGGCAATATAAGCGCGAACTGCGAGCCTTTCAGGATTAGCACGATTTTACCGAAGGATAATGCTCGTCCGATGCGGTCGAAGCGTTCAGTTACGAGCAAGGTCGGGAACAGCTGATATTTTTTTCCGTTAAGCAGCCGCTCCAGCTCTCCGGAAGAGTGAATAAGATCAATATGGATGCTGGATAGCTTGTTTTTGACATTATCAAGCGTATGGTGATTAACCTTGCGTTGATCATAGAGAATATATAAATTTGTTTGCGATATGTTGCCGATCTGCATCTTATCGATCACCAGCTCTGGCGACATATAGGAGTTTCGGATAATATTAAGAGAAATAATAGGATCCTCGCTCAAGGAATGCTGCGGTCCGCGAATGGACGGCTCGAAATTCGAATCAGGCAGATTTAAATATTCGTACTTCAAGGCGTCAAAGGAAAAGATCTGATTCTGATATTCAACTAGCGCTTGGCCGCGCAGCAGCAAATCATTCCATTTCGCGGGGTCCGTAACTCGCTTGAAATTGGCATTGGACAGAAATAAATTCATAATCGGATATTGATTTTTAGAAAAAGGCACTGTGATATAATCATGTATTTTTTGTTCATCGCAAATAGGCAAATAGTAAGCCAGCTCAAGCTTTTGTCTGGTAACAGGGTGGATGATTTCACTTTGCATCAGGTCCTCGGCCGGGGCCAATATGACTTTCAAACGTTCAAGCATCCTATCACATCCTTTTGCTAAGATTGTAAGGATAGTATGACCTTTATTGCCAAAACTATGCTAAAATAGGCACGATCAAGGATAAGGTATAGGAGAGAAGACGATGAGCAATAACAAGCGGGAAGACAAGCAGAAGCGGCAAAGTAGTCCAATTTGGAGCAAATTGTTGCCGTCAATCATTCAAGTTCGCGTTCCTGTGCCTTTCTCGTTAAAGTGGATAAACAGTTACATACTGCTGGAGCAGCAGGGGACATTTACAGTTATTGACCCAGGGCTCCGTACTCCCGAAGCGGAAGCAGTATGGGCAAACGTTATGTCTGAGCTTAAGCTGGAGTGGAGCAGCTGCACCGCTATCGTTGTGACGCATCAGCATCCGGATCATTATGGGCTTTCAGGCTATGTACAGCAACTGAGCGGAGCTCCTGTCTATATGACGCGAGACGCTAAAGCGTATACGGAAAAGCTTTGGGGTGCGGGCAGCGAACAGTTCGAGCGGGATATGAAGCAGCTGCTGCATACACATGGCACTCCTGATGACATAACAGAAGCGATTCTGCTAAATTTGCGCGAGTTTCAAGCGCGAGTGGAGCCGCAGCCGGACGTGACCTATGTGGAAGCGGGAGAGGCTTTATTGGCAGGGGACCGCCATTGGCAATTGATTCATACAGAAGGGCATGCATACGGCGGGATTATGCTGTATGATGCGAATGAAAAGCTGCTGCTTTGCGGCGATCAGGTGCTGCCGCGAATTACACCTCATGTTGGTGTTGTAGCAGGGGAGGATCGTCCAGTGCTGCAGCAGTTTCTAAATCATTTGCAGCAAATTGCTGAACTGGAGGTTTCGCTCGTGCTTCCTGGACATCGCGAACCGTTTACTCGCTATCGCGAGCGGATCGAGTCTATACTGCAGCATCATGAAAGAAGACTGGCGGAACTGTACAGCTACATTGCTGAAAACGGCGCTGTGGATGCGTTTGTTTGCTGTGAGTGGATGTTTGGCAGCCATTTGCGCGACCAGCCGCACAATATGAGGTTTGCTTTGACGGAGGTTATTGCTCATTTGCAATATTTGCAGCAGCAGGGCAAGCTGCTTGAGCAGCCTGATGCAGCTGGCAAATTAATCTACTCTGTGCGCTAGATATTATGCTGCAGAGAAGGAGCAAACAGCAAGAGAGGGTGTTTAGAATGGTCGCTTTCACTGACGATTCTAAACACCCTTTTTCATCAACACAGCATTTTACATGGTTTTATAGCTGTTAGTCTAGCGGAGGTGTCGTAACTCCTTCACGCTCGGCTTGGTTGCGATGTGCCAGTCGGCTGGCTGCAGAGGCAGCAATAGCGCCTACGATATCATCAAGGAAGGTATGAGTGTCCCTGCCATTTTTCGTGTTCAGTCTGACAAGAATTCCAGGCTTTACTTTGTCGATATAACCGAAGTTGGTAAAGCCAATACTTCCATAAACATTAACGATAGACAGTGCCAAAATCTCATCGCAGCCATATAAGCCCTCATCATTTTCGATCATCGCTTGCAGCGGCTGCAGCAGCTGCTTTTGCTCCGCCAATATGTCCAATTGAATGCCGGTCAAAATCGCATTTTGAACCTCACGCTTGGAAAGTACAGCTTCAACGTGCACATTGCAATCCTCGATCGTAAGACCGGGCACATATTTAGCTTGCAGAAAATGTACAAGCTCAGCGATATCCGCTATTGTTACACCGCGCTGCTCCAGCAATTTATATGTAGCCTGCGCTACCTCTTGACTATTCAAACTATATTTTTCTGCATCAGACATATTCCATTCCTCCATACATTTTTCTGGACAAAACTGGTCTAAAATTTAGAAGGGCTCGTATACATATTACTACAAAAGACAAGTTGTACAAAGTTTTCAGACAATATTGAGGAGGATTTATACAATGAGTGCAAAAACATGGTTACGTTCTACTGCAATAATGGGGGTTATGGTTATTCCGGTACTGCTTTCGGGATGTGGACTTTTCTCAAAATCTGTATCTGAGCCAATTGATCCTCCACAGACTGAAGTTATTGAAGATCAAGAGCAGCAGACAAGCAGCTGGTTGAATCAATCCGACAATGCGGAGCAATACATTGTTTATTTGCAGGATAAAAACGGATATCTGGCGCCGATCTCATTGCCTGTAGCAGTAGCGGAAGGTGAAGAGGTTGCAGTCAAGCTGCTGGAGGTCATGGTTGATCAAGGCATGTATGCCAGCTCGCTTCCGCTTGATTTTAGAGCAATGATTCCGCAAGGAACAGAAATTTTAGGCTATCAGCATAATCCTGAAACTGGAATTGCGACGGTGAACCTTTCTGAAGCGTTCGCTGATTACAACGGCCAGGATGAGCGCAGCATGATCGAGTCCATTACCTGGACGCTGACATCGCTTGAAGGCATTAACGGTGTGGAGCTTCAATTGAACGGGGCAAAGCTTGAGGAAATGCCAGTCGCTCAATATCCACTCGATCAGCCGCTTACACGAACAATCGGCATCAACATTGAAATGGATGAAGGTGTAAGCTATTCACAGGCAGCTCCAGTGACCTTGTATTTTTCTTCTGAAACGTCAAACAATGAGCAATATTATGTGCCTGTTACCCGCATGATCCAGCGTACAGATACGATGGAAATCGCAGCAATTGAAGAACTGATCGAAGGTCCGCAAAATACAAAAGCGTTGCAGCCGGTTATTATGCCAGATGTTGCGGTGACTGGCCTTGAAGAGTACGATGGTGTCGTTCATATTGATTTGCAGGATGATGCCTACGAGCCGGGCTTGTTCGTACCTTCGGAAATGCTTAACTCAATCATCTTGTCGGTAGCGGAAAATACGGGCGTATCGAAAGTGCAGGTTCGCGTCAATGGCGATATTAATATTTTCGATGAAAATAATGCATCCTACAGTCAGCCAGTCAGCAAGCCAGTTCACGTAAATGCGTTAAAATTGTAAAGCATTGGACGGACGTCTAGTGAGAGGGGGTTTCAAGCACAGTAGCTTGGAATCCCTTGCTTGCTATTCTGAGAAGGATGTTCAAAAATCCGACTTTGATGACGATGCTGTTTCGTTGTAGCGTAGTCGACGGCGAATATGTCACGCTACCGAAGGCTGCGGTGCTCACGTAGCATTTGCCTACGCTGCGCTCCTCGCCTTCTAGTATCGTGCCATCTTCTTGGTCCTGAAAGCCGAATTTTTGAACTTTCATTGAAAGGGGATGTTCAAAAATCCGACTTTGATGACGATGCGGTTGCGCTGTAGCTTAGTCGACGGCGAATCTTGAACGCTAGCGAAAATTCCGGTGCTCACGTAGCTTGTGCCTACGCTGCGCTCCTCATTTTCTACTAGCGTCCAAGCTTCTTGGTCCTGAAAGCCGAATTTTTGAACTTTCATTGAAAGAGGATGTTCAAAAATCCGACTTTGATGACGATGCTGTTTCGTTGTAGCGTAGTCGACGGCGAATATGTCACGCTACCGAAGGCTGCGGTGCTCACGTAGCATTTGCCTACGCTGCGCTCCTCATTTTCTACTAGCGTCCAAGCTTCTTGGTCCTGAAAGCCGAATTTTTGAACTCTTATTGAAAGAGGATGTTCAAAAATCCGCCTTTGATGACGATGCGATTGCGCTGTAGCTTAGTCGACGGCGAAGCTTGAAATGCCTACTTTAAATGATGCATTTGGTTTATGGCTTTGATACAATAGGTAAGGTTGTTACATTTGGCAGAATGAAGCAAGTCGATAATAGTAGAAAAAGTTTTTAGGAGGCAATTTGAACATGAGAAATGACAGTCGCCAGCCTAATGAGCTTCGTGACGTGACGATTACGACGAACGTTAATAAGCATGCTGAAGGCTCTGTGCTTATCCAATTTGGTGATACGAAAGTAATTTGTACAGCTTCTGTTGAGGAACGCGTACCGCCATTTATGAAAGGACAAGGCAAAGGCTGGGTAACAGCAGAATATTCAATGCTTCCAAGAGCAACCCATGCTCGCAATCAGCGTGAAGCAAATCGCGGCAAGCTTTCGGGTCGGACGATGGAAATTCAGCGCCTCATTGGCCGCGCACTTCGCTCGGTTGTTAATTTGCAGGCATTGGGCGAGCGGACGATTACGCTGGATTGCGATGTTATTCAAGCAGATGGCGGCACGCGCACAACGTCGATTACAGGCGCATTTGTAGCGTTGTGTCTGGCCGTTGAGCATATTGCAAAATCACATCCGTTTCAAGTATATCCGATCAACGATTATTTGGCCTCGGTCAGCGTAGGCATTATCGAGGGAACTCCGATGCTTGATTTGAACTATGTAGAGGATTCCTCGGCCAAGGTCGATATGAATGTAGTGATGACAGGCAGCGGCAAATTCGTTGAGGTGCAGGGCACAGGCGAGGAAGCTCCTTTTTCCCGGACGGAGCTTCAGGAGCTGCTTGACCTGGCAGAGCACGGTATCCAGCAGTTGATCGCTGCACAGAAGCAAGCGCTTGGCGCCGCAAGCGAGCATATAAGAGGTGAGTAGATGAGCAAGCCATTTACGATAGTAATTGCAACGAAAAATGCTGGCAAGGTTAAAGAATTTGCCCACGCTTTTGCGAAGCTGGGCATAGAGGTGAAAAGCCTGCTTGACTATCCCTCGATTCCCGATATTGTCGAGGATGGCGACACCTTTATCGCCAATGCGAAAATTAAAGCGAAAACAGCTGGCGATGCGCTTGGCGTGCCTGTGCTGGCTGACGATTCTGGACTTGCTGTTGACGCGCTGAACGGCGAGCCTGGCGTTTATTCTGCACGTTATGCAGGTGAAGGAGCAAGCGATGCGCAAAACAATGAAAAGCTGTTGGCTCAATTGGCTGACAAAGGCGCAAGGCTGGACGAGCAGCCGTTAGCTAATGGGACAAGCCTGTTGAGCCCGGCACAGTTTCAATGTGCACTTGCGCTTTATTTCCCCGACAACGGACAATTTATGATTGCCGAGGGTATGGTTGAAGGCGTCATTATGGATCGGCCGCATGGAGATGGCGGCTTTGGCTACGATCCGCTATTTTATGTGCCTAAGCTTGGCTGCAGCATGGCTGAGCTGAGCAAGGAAGAAAAGGGTAAAATCAGCCATCGCGGCGAAGCGCTGAAGCAGCTGCTGCCAGCAGTTGAAAAGCTAGTCACAGACACGCCCTAGGATGAAGCAAGGAGTCTTGCTGCTATGTGCTGCATTCAAGCTGCGGCAATTAGCAGCATAGACTCCTTTTTTGCTTGGTTTTGCTTGGCATCAATCAGCCAGTGTACCGCTATACAATTCGTACCTTGTAGGAGCTGAGCCACACATTCATTTGGTATAAATAAGCGTAAAGCTGTGGACCAGACATAAGCTGACCGAACCAAGGCACGAGCGAGGAGGATTGCTCCGACTTTAATAGCTGCTCGATTTTGTCACGTTTAATAAGCTGGAACAGCGGTGCTGATTCATCACTAAGCACATCCTTGATCAGCTTCGTTACTGCTGCCAAGTAAGCGGGATTATGCGTTTTTGGGTAAGGGCTTTTTTTGCGGGTAATAATTTCGTCTGGCAATACTCCCTTTAATGCTTTGCGCAATATTCCTTTCTCGCGGTCGCCTGATGTTTTAAATTCCCACGGAATATTAAACACGTAATCGACAAGTCGATGATCGCAGAACGGCACGCGCACCTCGAGTCCTGCAGCCATGCTCATGCGATCCTTGCGGTCCAGCAAGGTTGGCATAAAGCGCGTAATGTTCAAGTATGACATTTGACGTACGGCACGCAGCTGCTCGTTTTCTCCAGCCAGCTGCGGCACCTCCGCCTTTGCTTCTGCAAAGCGCTGAGCAACATATTGCTCTGGCTGAATCAACGACTGCAGCTCTTCATCAATTAGCTCGCTGCGAAAAGCGGTTGCCAGCGACCACGGAAATTGCTTGGCGTGCAGCGTTTCTTCCTTATGAAACCAAGGATAGCCGCCGAATATTTCATCAGCCGCTTCACCAGAAATCGCTACTGTGGCATTTTTTTTAATTTCTCGGCAAAACAGCAGCAGCGACGAGTCTATATCCGCCATGCCCGGCAGATCACGAGCCAATGTTGCATCATGCAAGGCAGCAATTAATTCCGGCGTGTCGAATTGCAAATAATGATGTACGGTAGAAAGCTGCTTGGTCATCAGCTCAATAAATGGAGCATCGGAATTTGGCTGGAAGGCATGTGCTTTAAAGTGCTTGTCATTGTCTACATAATCAATGGAATACGTATGCAGCGGACTGGCATCCGCTTGTCGATAATACTGCACAGCCATTGCTGTTAAAGCGCTGGAATCCAGTCCGCCAGACAGCAGCGTGCAAATCGGAACATCGCTAATCATTTGCCGATTCATCGTATCCTGCAGCAAGTGATGAACATGCTCGACGGTTTGATCAAATGTATGCTCATGCTCGCGGCTTTCGAGCTGCCAATACGTACGAACTTGCGTGCCCGCTTTCGTCACCGTCATATATTGTCCCGGCTTAAGCTCGGCAAACCCCTCGTAAATGCCATGGCCTGGCGTGCGCGCCGGACCTACTACCAAAATTTCTGCCAGCCCCTCGCGACCGATAACCGGCTGGGCTGCTGGATTGGCGAGAATAGCTTTAAGCTCAGAGCCGAACAGAAGCTGGCTATCCTTTTCATAGTAGAAGAAAGGCTTTACGCCGAGCCGATCTCTTGCAGCAAACAGCTCCTCAGCCTCGATATCCCATATCGCAAACGCGAAGATGCCGTTCAGACGTTCCAGGCATGCTTTGCCCCAGTGCATATAGGCGATCAGCAATACCTCTGTGTCGCAGGTCGTCGTAAATTTCCACCCGTGCTGCTTCAGCTCATGCGTCAACTCAATCGCATTGTAAATTTCTCCGTTATATACAATGACAAATTGGTCATTGCCGCGATAGCGCACCATTGGCTGGGCTCCATTATTAGGATCCATTACAGCAAGCCGGCGATGTCCCAGCGCACAGTGTACGGACAGCCATGTTCCGCCTGCATCTGGTCCTCTTGCTGTCAGAGTTTCTGTCATCGCTTCAAGCGTATCGCTGTGCTGCAGCAAGTTTTGCTGCCAATTAATCCATCCCGTTATCCCACACATCGCCATCAATCCTCTCTATCTTCGCTGTACCGTCACATATTATAACGTATATGTGCAAACAGGAATAAAATGTCTGTCCACAGCATAGGAAATGACCGGGCAATCACGATTTGAATCAGGCCAGCTTTCTAATCCTTGAATTTCTGCCGATATTTTCGAAAATCGTTAGGGGTTTTGCCATGATGTTTTTTAAAGGATTGAATAAAGTGATTGATATGATTGAACCCCACCTTATGGGCAATCTCGGTTATTGAATTGTCTGTCGTTACTAATAATTCGCTGCTTTTTTTAATTCTGTACTTAATTAAATAATCATAGGGCGTCATATGAATCATTTTCTTAAAGCTCCGGGTGCATTCTGAAACGCTTAAATGCGCCGCATCAGCAATTTCCTGCAATGTTATCGTATTTGCATAGTTTTGGTGGATGAAGCTGATCATTAATTGAAGTCTTTCTTGCTGCTGCTTCAAGGTTTTAGAAACCTCCTCAGCAGGAAGTGAAATGTTGGAAATTAATATAAACCATAGTTGTACGGTTTGGATCGCAATCTCATATTGCCAGCCCCAGCTTTTCTTTCTATCGAATTTATCCTTCATAATCCAAAGCATGTCCAGTACTTTGCGTTCCCACTCGAGATCGCCTTTCATTACGAAGGAAACTAAGGAAGAGTTGGTATAAGGCAGTACATAATTTTTTTCCATCACACTATCTGCATAGAAGGCGAGCAGCTTCTCAGGAAAATTAAAACTGACATACTCACCGTTATGCGTCAGATCTGTTGTAACATGAAGGATGCTCTTATTAATTAAGATCGCTTGACCAGTCTCTAATGCATGATCTATTCCATTAACCTGTATAATCAGCTTGCCTCTTGTAACTAAAGTGATTTGCAGTTCTTCATGCCAATGTAAATCATTGAGGCCTCTGCCTTCAGGAATGCTCGTATGAATTGTATGGGTGTACATGATATAAGGAAATGATGCATCAGGGTATTGAATGGTCTCGTGCAATGGTTTTGCCATTTTCAACGGACCTCCTTCTTATGACGATATATCAATATTAATTAAAGATTTATTTACACAAATATAGTCAAAGTGGTGATATTATTATATCAGATCTTAGGCTTGTCGATACAATCCTGTGCACAGACGATTGGATAAAGCATGTTGGAGGCTTATATATGAAAGCTAATCAATCGTCGTTATTTCTTCATCCGTATATGTTGCTTTTCATTAGCATTTTGTCTGTTTCGGTTTCATCCATCATGATAAAGTTCTCGGATACACCAACTTCTGTTGCGGGAATGTACAGATTGTACATATCGGTCATCATTATGCTGCCTTTTGTATCGTGGAAAACGGTCCGATCCATAAATATGAGCAAAAGGGATTGGTGCGCAGTAATGGTAGCGGGTTTATTTCTTGGGCTTCATTTTTTATGCTGGATGGAATCATTAGTATTTACTTCGGTTGCGAGCTCGATGGTCATTTTATCGCTGCAGCCTGTATTTGTCATGATTGGTTCCTTCTTTATGTTTGGTGAGAAAGCAGGCAGCTTGACAGTGTTTTGTTTAGCAGCCGCTGTTGTAGGCTCGTTCATTATAGCTTGGGGAGATATCGGGGTTTCAAAGGAAGCTTTAATAGGAGATGGCTTATCTTTATTAGGCACCATTTTAGTTTCAGCCTATTTGCTGACCGGACAGAAAGTAAGCCGAAAAATTGATGCGAATTTATATAGTGTCATTGTCTTTTTTATTGGTGGGAGCGTGATGCTGGTCTATAGCTTGTTAAATAACATTACGTTGTTTGAATACGAGGCCTCGGACTGGACCTACTTCCTGCTGCTGGCGATCATCCCAACGATATTTGGTCAATATCTTTTTAATGTGCTGCTAAAAACGTTAGGGGCAACGACTATTTCAGTAGGAATCATAGGCGAGCCTGTGTTAGCAATCATTCTCGCCTATCTATTTCTAGGAGAAACAATCTCGATATTTCAGTTTGTAGGAGGTTTGATCGTTTTATTAGGCATGTGCCTCTATTTTAGACTGCGTTCCGCCCATGTATCACGAAATGTCCAGCTCTAAAGGCAGAAAAGCGTATTCTTCATTCTTAATCATTTCACGCTTTCGTACTGGAACAGCATGCTTGAAAATTGGACCGTCAATAACAGTGGTGTGGAACTCGCCGCCTTCCCCGCAAGGATCAATCCCTCGCGCTTCAAGCTCCTTTACAAGCTCGAGCGTGAGCATGCGGCCCAGATCGTCCTCGCGCATGCCTAATGTCAGGTTTACGGTTACGATGATCGCTGTGAAACCCAGGTTAATAAATTGCTCGACAGCTTCACGATGATCCATCTCCCATAGCGGCATGCCCAGCATTAAGCCTGCATTTTTTGTAACCTTGTCATGCCAGCAGCCATGAGCAGGCATATCCAGATCACCTGTGACCAGCACCTCTGCGCCTTGAAGTCTGGCATTTTCCAGCAAGCGGGTAAACTCCCGTTCATAATCGTTCCAGCTGGCTGCCGCCGTATATACCGGCAGCCCTAAAGCGTCAGCTTGAGCCGCAATTACCTCTGGAGGCATTCCGTGTGAGCGAGAGCGTGTCCCTTCTTCCTCCAGCATAACGAGCAGACCAAGCGCTTCGCCAACTTTGCTTGCTTCATATAAAGCAAGTACGCTATCCTTTCCTCCGCTAAAGGAAGCAACAAATTTACGGCCATGAGCGCCATTTTTCCAATCCATATCCGATTCTCCTTTTGCTGTATGCAAATGCTTATTGTCATTGCGGCTATCATTTATCTTCATTTTATCTTTTCTGTACCAGTTTTCATAGCTTAGTTACTGGTAGAGCGGCGCTAAAACGGCCAATGGCTGATATAACCGCCAATAATGGGGAATAATAACGAGCGTAGTAGCTAGTATAATCGCGCTGCATTAGCGCATATATGAGACGCTTGGGAGGATGATACATAATGAATGAACATGATGCTGCTCGTGAGCATGGAGCACGGAAAAGATATTATGTTGATGTGCAGGGCAAGCAGCTGCACTTGCAGCAAGGGGTTGCTTCCTACCATCTGGAGATTGATGCAACGGATGAAGAGGCTGAGCTGATTGAAGCGCAATTTCGCAAGCTGGATGAGCGCGACGAGTCTTCCTTGAATCGGATGATGCGTTATAACTTGACGCAGGGGGAGCAGGTCGCTTATATGAATGATGAGCATGATGAGGAAATGCAGACGCTGTTTCGACTGCTGCACCAATGTGGAACTGATGAAACGAAGCGGCATATTGAAGGTATGAATGTACTGTATTGAAAACATGAATGTACTGCATAGCTTGTAAGGCTTGCAACTTGACCAGCAATTTTCTATAGTATAGAGAGGATGGTAAAGGCTCGAATTTGATGACGAAGTAATGCGTTGAAGTTATTCGACGTCCTGAAATCCGAGCTAAAGAGGATATAATCTTGATACTTACATACGATGGAGGATTTCAAGTTGCAGAAATTAGTGTTTTTTGTTGGCGTTGCAGGTACAGGCAAAACAACAGTTGCCCGCTTGCTGAGCAAGGAGCTGCCCGCGGCCTTTTTGGATCGTGATACGGTTGGCGGACGCTTTGTAGAGGCTATTCTTGAAATGAAAGGACTCGACAAAAATGATCGCGATTCCCAGTTTTACAAGGAGAATTTGCGCGATCTTGAGTATGATACAACTAAGGACATTTGCATCGAGAACCTGGCAGCAGGGCAAAATGTGTTCATGATCTCTCCTTTTACTTCCGAGCTGCGCAACAAGCAGTGGCTTGAGGACGTTATTGCGGCTGCCGGCTTAAGCAAAGAGCAGGTGGATGTAAAGGTTATCGTCGTAACCTTGCAGGATATGGAGCTGCAGCATCAGCGAATTGTTGAGCGCCGCACAGAGCGTGATCGCTGGAAGCTGGACAATTGGGGCGATTTTGAGAAACGTGTCGATTTCGTTCCGCAAATCAACTGGGAGCTTCCTGAAGGTTCTGTGCTTATTTTTGACAATAGCGGCGAGTTGACTGAAGGCAAGAAACAACAGCTAATTAACTTTGTAATGAACTGATAGAGGATGTTTAAAAATCGGACTTTGATGACGATGTGGTTGCGTTGTAGCGTATTCGACGGCGAATCTTGAACGCTAGCGAAAACTGCGGTGCTCACGTAGCTCTGCTCTACGCTGCGCTCCTCGTTTTCTACTAGCGTCCAAGCTTCTTGGACCTGAAAGCCCAATTTTTAAACTTCAATTGGAAAGGGATGTTTAAAAATCGGACTTTGATGACGATGTGGTTGCGTTGTAGTGGATTCGACGGCGAATCTTGAACGCTAGCGAAGGCTTATGCTTCCGAAGTATGTTTCCTACGGAAACATTTTAGGTGCTCACGTAGCAAGTGCCTACGCTGCGCTCCTCGCCTTCTAGTATCGTGCCATCTTCTTGGTCCTGAAAGCCGACTTTTTGAACCTACTTATATTAACATCAATGAAAGCCGTACACAGCTGAAGAGCAGAGAGGGGATATTCTCTGCACCACGCCTGGATACGGCTTTTCTATTCTTGTCTGCTGCTATGCGTTTTACGACTCGCAAGCATCGCTGCAGAGGTTATTCCGCTTCATTGTGCTGCTTGGCATGCGGACAGTAGCGCATCATGAGTTCTGCTGTTTGCTCATCAAGCGCTTGCCCGCGCTGCAATAGCTGCTCGCTAATATGCTGCAGCTTTTTCGGCTTCCAGTTTTGGCCGAATTTGAATTTGGCAGTAAGCTGGTCAATGTCAATCCGAATCACTGCGGTTGCTTTAACATGGCTTGCGTAGCCGCTGTGCTCTAGCGTAATCGGATGGTAGCCTCCTTCAGGCTGAAGCTTGTGCATCAGCTCGTTGAGTACATCGCATTTTTCCTGCAAATCCTCTACAACCTCGGCTTTGCCGGTCATGTATACTGATTTGAAAAATACTGTAGCCGGACAAGCGTAAAACGGGTCCGACATGTAGGAAGGAATTTGCGCATATTCCTTGGCAACTGCAAAGCTTACATTCGGCTTCTGCTTAATGCTGTTCATTTTTTCTCCTGCTTTGCTGCCATGTAAATAGATCGCATCATTGAAATAGACGTAGTTGATCGGCACGACACCCGGGTAATCGCCTTCCTTCCATATGCCGAGAAAGCCAAAGCTCATTTCCTGCAAAAATTCGACTACATCTTCATAGTTTTCATCACCGATAAGAAATTCTTTTCTTCTCATTAGCTTCACCTCGCGATTGGAATGGGAACATTGTACGAGAATCCTTGACATGAAAAAAGATCCAGTTACAATCATTTTTATTGAACCAGTTGGGAGGTGGCGAGATGGAGCTGTTTATTGCTTACGACGATTATATGCAAGCCCACCGTACAAAGCAGGCAGCGTTGTTTCACGCAATGCGCGATGCGGTCTTGAATGGCAGTCTGGAGCCGCATACGAAGCTTCCTTCAACCAGGCAGCTAGCCGATCAATTCGAGCTTTCCCGCGGAACCGTCAACGCGGTGTACGATATGCTGCTGTCTCAAGGTTATATTTATGCGATTGCAGGCAGCGGCACGTTTGTTGGCGATACGCAGCAGCTAAGCCTGAAAGCAAGCGATGAGCATCGGATTGAGGCAAGGCTGTCCGATTGGGGCAGGCGCATTCAAGGCTTGGCGCTGCAGGGATCAGCTTCTGTGCGAACAATTCCCGATGCGGATAAGGCTAAAGCAGGCAGCTATAGCGTTTCTGGCAAACGGCATACGATTGAATTTAGCCTCGGCAAGGTTGAGCTGGCACATTTTCCAATGAAGGAATGGAATCGTCACTTGTATGAGCAAGCGCGTGAGCAGTATCAGCATGAGCTGCGTGATGCCTATTCGAGCGATGGCCATGACGAGCTGAAGCAGGCGATTGCCAGACAGGTGCGCAAGGAGCGGGGCATTGTTGCCGACGCTGACGATATTATGATAGTGAATGGCTCGCAGCAGGCGATTGCGCTGCTGGCGCAATTGCTGCTGAATCAAGGAGACTATGCGGCGATTGAGGACCCACATTATGTTGGGGCAAGGAATGCGCTGCTGTCCGTCGGAGCCAGGCTGGATGCTTTTCCAGTAGATGAGCAGGGCATATGCTTTCGTCCGCAGCATGAAGGCTACAAGCTGCTGCTGCTTACGCCGAGCCGACAGTTTCCAACGGGCGTCGTGCTAAGCATGGAGCGCAGGCTGCAGCTGCTGCAATGGGCGCAGCAGCATAACAGCTACATTATTGAAGATGATTATGACAGCGAGTTTCGTCATGTCGGCAGAGCGATTGAGCCGATGAAATCGCTGGATCAAGCAGGAAGAGTCATTTATGTCGGGACGTTTTCCCGTACTATGCTGCAGGATTTGCGAATTGGCTATGCGATTTTGCCGCAGGAGCTGAAGGAGCCGTTCCGTTACGCGAAAATGGTATATGAGCGGCATCCCAGCTCGATTATTCAGCAGCGAGCGCTTGCAGCCTTTATGAATACAGGCCAATATGATCGCCATCTGCGCAGATTGAAGCGGCTGTACCGCAGGCGCGCCGAGCTAATGCAGCAGCTGCTTGCACAGCGCTTGCAAGGCGTGCTGGCTCCTTATCCGTCGCAGGCAGGCTTGCATATTTATGCTGTCTGGCAAGGGGATGAGCAGCAATTTGGACGTTTTTTGCAAGCCTGTGCCGATCAGGCTGTCTATGTTGTGGATGCGAGAAAATACCAGTTGATGCATAAGGAGCCAGCGCTTTGCCTTGGCTATGCGCATTTGAATGAGCAGGATATCGAAGAAGGCATCGTTCGTCTGCAGCGGGCTTGGGAGGCTGTGCAAGCGGATGCTGCCCAAAATAGGAGGATATGAGCATGAGTTTCCATTGGTCAAGTATGTTTTTTACGATTATTGCGTTTTTAGGCGTAGTGGCAGTTGCCGCTTTCATCGTCATTATAGTCATTCTGATTCGTAAATTGATGGAGAAGAAGTAGTCGTACTTCGTTATTATTTATAGCAAAGTCACTCTATAGCAAGAAGCTCGAGCCTGACTGCATCATGCAGAGTCTCGAGCTTTTGTTATTCAATAGGCTTACGATCTGGCGCGGATTTCCTGACGCATGAACAGGTAGTAGGATAGGCCAAAGCAGACAAAGGTCAAGGCCAGTAGCGCGGTAAGCTGCGGCCAGACGAGCAGGATGCTCTGTCCGAGCGCGAGTGGACTGTCCAGTGCCAATGTTACCTGCTCCATCGTCAGCACGCCAAGCGAACGGACATTGGGCATAAGCAGCGTAGTTGTGATGTCGCTAAACAGCTCGGCAGGGGAAATGCGGGACAGCAAATCCATTTGACCGTAATAGCGCAATATTTGCTCCGTGGTGCCGTTCTGATCAGGGAAGATCGCATTGGACACCAGGTTAATAATGATGCCATAAAAGACGGTAAAGAAAATCCAGATCGCTATCGACGATAATGCACTCGTTGCAGCCTGCTTGAAGCGAATCGAAAGCAAAATCGACAGATTGAGCCAGAAGCCGACGTATACAACTGCTGTCAGCAGGAAGCAGATAACCCGCACAAATTCCTCAGGTGTAGGCGGATAGCCGATGACGACCAGCCCCAACCCCATGACGAGAAAGCCAAGCGAGAAAATGACTACCGCAACAAGCAGCAGTGAGGAAATGAATTTGGCTTTAAGAAAGTCGTCTCGATAGATCGGCTGCGAAATCAGCCTGCTTAGCGTTCCTTTGCTGCGCTCGGTATTGACGGCATCAAAGCCTAGCGCAATCCCCATTAAAGGACCGAGAAAAGCGACGAATTGCGTGAATTGGGGAATGCTTCCGTCTGATAGCGTAAATATTTTCAAAAACAAAAACGTTTGCGTATTTCCAGAGTCGCTTTGCGCCTGCAAAGCAGTAATCGCCGAATAGATTGAGCCAATGCAGGCAAGCACGATTATAGCCAGCAGAATGGAAAAGCGCCATGAACGGATATGATCACCAAATTCCTTCTGCACCATTACCCAAAATGCTTTTCTCGATGCATTGGAATAAGGGCGCTGCTGCGCTGGCGCATGCTCGGAAGTACGCTTGTCGGAAGTGCGCTGGAATAAAGCTTCGGGCTTTAACTTGCCAAGCTTCTCCTGCCAGAGCCGAAGCGCTTGGTTAAGCTTTAGTTGCAGCTTCACGTGCTTCCCCTCCTTCGAAGTAACGGTGGTAAATATCGTCCAGACCGTACACTTGACGATGAATCATATAAAGCTCGCTATGCTCGGAGGCAAGCTTGGCGACGAGCGCAGTAATATCCTCGCTGCATGTAACCGTAACGCGCTGCGCAGAGCCAGGTGCTGCTGTCTCGATGGAAAGGACCTGCTCCAATGCTTCCAGCGCGGTTTTGAGCGGATTGTTCAAGGCAGCGACCTCGAGCTCAATCGTTACGGTTTTCTCTTCATTCAACGCTTCAGAAAGCTGGGCGATATTGCCGCAGGCAACCAGCTCTCCCTGTACGAACAAGCCGACACGATCACAGACCTGCTGCACCTGATGAAGATGATGCGAGCAAAGCAGAACGGTAATTTTCTCTTCCCGGCTCAAGGTGGAAATAAGCTCGAGCAGCTCGCGAACCCCTTCCGGGTCAATACCCAGCGTCGGCTCATCGAGAATAATAATTTCCGGCTGCTTGATCAGCACATCCGCCAGCCCAAGACGCTGTCTCATGCCGCGCGAGAATGCCCCGACCTTTTTGTTGATCGCGTTCTCCAGCCCAACCCGCTGCAGCAGCAGCTCGGCTTGCTGCTTGGCCTGCTTTGCGGCTATGCCATTTAAGCGAGCGGTGTATACGAGATTGTCGATTGCGGTTCGATCCTCGTAGAAGCCGATGTCATCCGGCATATAGCCGACCTTCGATTTAATTTCGATAGCATTGTAATTTGGGTCCAGCCCCAGCACCTTGACATCGCCAGAGGTACGATCCGTCAAGCCGAGCATCATCAAAATCGTTGTTGTTTTCCCCGCGCCATTCGGGCCAAGCAAGCCAAAAACTTCACCGCGATAGAGCGTCAAGTTCAGACCGTTAACCGCTGTATACTGATTGTATTTTTTAGTCAAATTGGTAAGCTCAATGACCGGTTCCACGTTTATCTCCTCCCATAGCGACGGAACAAGCTGTAAATGCCCAGCAGCACCGCTACAATGATCGCGACTCCTATCCAACCCCATAGTACGGAAGATTTAACAGTGACGCGAATCGAGGCGTCAGCAGATTTTTGATCTGTACGTGCTGATACACTCATCGCATAGTCGCCTGGCAGCGCATCCTCGCTGGATGTAATGATCGCTTGCACGGTTGCCGTTTTGCCAGGCTCAAGGCTTGCAATCGTTTTAGGCTCAAATTGCACCTGCCAATTTGTCGGCGTTACAGAGGAGACGCTAATATTTTCAAGTGCAGCCGTACCTGTATTTTCAACAATAAGCTCGATCGTGCTGTTGCCGCCAGCTCGAATCGAGGTGTTCAGCCGCTCGTCGCTTGTTTTAAGGGAAAGATTGTACGAGCCGATAATGGAAACCTCGATTTGCGCCTCTGCCTTGGTTGCATTGTTGTAGGCCGTAATTGGAATTTGATAATCGCCGGCAGCTACGCCCTCCGGAGCCGTTACCTGCACGCTAATCGTTTGAGAGGCGTTAGGCTCTAGCGTAACGGATGATACATAGTTGCTGTTCGACTGGAAGCGCACCTCCCAGCCGCTGGCAGGCGAAGCAGCCAAGGCATAGGTTTGCTCCTCGGCAGTATGGTTGCGCAGCGTAGCGGAGAAGGTGAAGTCAGAGCCGGCATAGCCCTCCATATTTTCCTGCTCGATCTCGAAGTTTGAATTGAACGTTCCTTTCTCAGCAACGACAACGGTCAGATCAAGCGAGGCGTCGCCGGCTGTCACCTTGAATTGATATTGTCCAGCGTCAATTTGCAGCGGCACATCGAGCCGCAAATTCAAGGATTGCGCTTCCCCAGCCTTCACTGCAACTTGCTGAACGTTTTTCCCCCCAGTAGTTAAATCGTAAACCCAGTCTTTATGATTGGTAGTGAAGCCAATATTGGCAAGCTGAGTCGAGCTTGTATGGTTAATAAGCTCGATTGAATACGTAATGGATTCGCCCGGCGCTGCTGTCAGCTGCCTGTATGGTGTATACAGCTCCAAATTGGTGGCAGCCTTGGCTGTCCCGGGACTAAATGCGAATCCCGTCCACAGTAATGCAATTGATAATGCCAGCATAAAAGCTCGGCGGCATGCTTTTAGCATGCTGATCCCTCCTGTCAGTTTTTTAGTGGGTGTTCAAAAAGCGTTGCTTTTTGAACTGCTTTTTTCGTATTCATTTAGCTATACGACAGGTTATAACGGTTTGGATTTATCGCGCATAAAATTTTTTTAGAGGAAGTTCAAAAAGCCCAACTTTGATGCCGATGTAGTCACATGTAGCTTTGTCAGCGTCGAATATGGGTTCAGCCGAAAGATGATGCTTTCGAAGTATGTTTCCTGCGGAAACATTGTAGGTGCTCACGTAGTCTTTATCTACGCTGCGCTCCGTCATTTCTAAGCTTCTCCCCATTTTCTTGGTCCTGAAAGCCGAGCTTTTTGAACTCTCACTTTAAGAAATTTTGAGACAATTGAGCGAGCAAAATTTTTGATTTATGATAATGGTATAGTGGGTTAAATTGGCCTGGTCTACAATGAGCAAAGGAGGAAGCCGTTGAAATGCTTGATAAGCAGTCTGGTACGGAGCTGTTGCAGTCCATACGCGAAGGCTCGCTTGACGCCTTTAATGAGCTGTATCAACAATATGTTCCGCTCGTCATGCATATCGCTCTTAAAATTGTCAATGATCGGATGGAAGCAGAGGAAGTATGCCACGATGTCTTTCTTGAAATTTTGCGCAAATGCCAGCATTATGACAGCAGCAGAGGCTCGCTTGATGCCTGGATTGCAGTTATTGCCCGCAGCCGCAGCAAGGATTATTTGCGCAGAAAGCAAAGGAGAGCAGACGTTGTGCCAATCGGGCAGGAGGTTACTGCAGTGGAAGCGGAGATTACTCCCGAGGCTGTTGCGCTAACCAAGCTCGATCGCGAGCTGGTGCGCGAGGCGCTGGCTGAGCTGCCTATGTCACAGCAAAAAGCGATATATGCCGCTTATTACAGTGAAAAAACACATAAGGAAATGGCCAGTGATTGGAAGGTGCCGCTCGGCACAGTGAAGTCATGGCTTCGATACGGCATCGGAAATTTACGCAAGCAACTGGAGAGAAAAGGTTTGCATGAAGCGAAGGAAAGGAAGGATGCTTATGACCAGCAGACATGAACAGCATTTGTCATGCAGTAATGGATATAGCGAGGAGCAGTGGGTTGATTTTGTGCTCGGCAATTTGAGCCATGCCAAGCGCCAGCTGCTTGAACAGCATCTTGCAGGCTGTCGCGCTTGCCGCCAGCACGTAGAGGAGTGGGGCGATTTGCTGGCAGATCATGGGCAGCTCGCCTGGAGCAATA
This sequence comes from Paenibacillus montaniterrae, assembly GCF_018403185.1. Lineage (GTDB taxonomy): Bacteria > Bacillota > Bacilli > Paenibacillales > Paenibacillaceae > Pristimantibacillus > Pristimantibacillus montaniterrae. The sequence goes on along the minus strand of NZ_BOSE01000004.1, from coordinate 316,044 downwards.
AAGCTCAAGGTACAGCGGCGGCGCTTTATTCGGCTGGCGAGCAAGCAGCTGAAGGCTTGGAGCAGCCTTATTTATCCGAGAAGCATATGCGGTCCTTGCAGCGCCATGTGAAGCAACAAGCCAGATGGCATCAGCTTAAGACGAAGCTGAGCGAGCATAAATATGTGACGGGTGGTGTGGCTGCGGCTGTCCTGCTGCTTGCATTAATCTTTGCGCCGCAGGAGCCTGCGCAAAAAAATCCGGCGCATGTCGATCAGTATGTGCTTGATCACGAGCCTGGGGCCATGTCGTTTGTCAATGCAATCAACAGCGCAAGATATCGGGTTGAAACGGCTGAAGGGCAAAATAGCAGCGGCTATATTTGGCTGAAGGATGATTTGAGCGAGGCGTTTTTATGGCTGGAAAACTTGCCGCAAATCGGCTTGAACGATTATCAGGCGTGGGCGATTTCGGGCGAGCAGGCGAATAGTCTCGGCATTATACAGGTAGTCGGCTCTGAAGGGCATCTGTATATGGACATGCCGCTGCTGCATCCGAGCGATCTTATTACGCTGACGGTAGAGCCTAAGGGAGGCAGTCTGTCGCCAACCTCCGAGCAAATTTTATTAATCGTAAAGCAAAAGTAAAACAGACAAAGGTGTTCAAAGCGTCAATGGAGTTTGATGCTTTGAACACCTCTTTTTGTTATCGCTCGCTGCCATTACGCCTTGATGGCTGATATGATCAGAAACATGGGGCGCCGCAGCTCGTCCTGCATGTCAGGGATTTGCGCCAGCATGTCTGCTGAAGGCGTAGGCTCCTTGACTGCTGTAATCGTAAAGCCGGCCTCGATTACATCATTCATATAGGTCGATATCGTGCGGTGGTATTTGATTACGTTATCGGTTAAAAATGATGTGCTGCGCAAGCCTTCTGCCTGATAGTGATCGAGCGGCCAATGCAGCCGATTTCCTTCGTCGTCATAATGCCAGTCCTGCTCGCTGCGTGATGTAAAGATTGGGTGCTCTACAGAAAAGACAAAGCTTCCAGCGGGCTTTAGCAGATTATGCACCTTGCTGCATATTGCAGCAAACGATTCAATATAGTGGAATGCGAGCGAGCTAATGACAACATCGAATTGGGCATGTGAAAACTGGATGTCCTCGATTGGCATAAGCTGGTACGAAATGTGCGGATCTTCTGTCATTTCACGGGCTTTGCGCAGCATATTTTCTGAAATGTCTACGCCAATAACAGAGCTTGCCTGCTGCTGGCGCGCATAGCGGCAGTGCCAGCCAAAGCCGCAGCCGAGGTCCAGCACCTGTTTGTTGCGCAAATCTGGCAGCAGCTCGCGCAACACATGCCATTCTCCGGCAGCCTCCAATCCTTGAACAGATCTTGGCATTTGCTCATATTGAGAAAAAAATGCAGCCTCGTCATATTTATTTTGTTTCATCGTAAGTACACTCCTGAATTTATTGATGTAGCTGAGCTTGAAGTTTATTGTAAAATGCCTGCTCCTCCAGAACTTGAACTTGCGTCGTTAAGCCCAGCTCATGCTTATAATAACGAGCCAGCTTGCTTTGTTCAATCTCTTTTAGCTCCGGGTCGGGGTATGCATGCTTGACAAGGTAGTTATCCTCTGCCACCTGATAGATTGTTGTTTCCTCTCCCAATATCCAGTAGCTGTCCGGCTGTTTCACGGAGACTGCCTGCTTTAGAAACAGAACATATTGCTCTTGCGGCTTCATCAGCTTGCTGCTGACGTAATCTGTACAGCTATTTCCAGCCTGCAAAATATGAATCGTATCAAGTGCAGCGTCTCCCTTCCAAACAGTGAGCACCTTTGCTTGCCACAATGTTTTGGGCGAAGGCTGCTCAAGCTCTTCGACTAATTTCAAAATTTCCACACCAACAACGATGTCGGCTTCCTCCGCCGCGCGCTTGAAATCAAATGCTTCAATTGTCTGCTTGCTGTTTCGGGATGCTTCCATAGCGGAACAGAGCCTCGCTTGGCTATGGGTGACGCTTGCATCGGGCAAGGATGCAGCATGCTGCTGCCGGGCATAGCTCGGTTCATAAATGCTGCTCGCCAACAGCAAACTGGCAAGCAGGACAGTAGTTAATACGCTTCTTGCACTTATCATGAGATCACCTCTATTGTTAGTAGACGTGTTGCTATTTACAATAGTTACAAATTACGCAACAATGTTCCACTTTTTTTGTGCGCAGCAGCAGCTGGACTGCCGCTATGCTCTATGTAAAAAAATACCGCTTGAATAATGGCTCACGGCGAGGTGTATAATAATATAGAACATATGTTCTGTAAGGTGGAAGGGTGATAATTATGCAGCGAGTGGTCATGTTAGCTGACTGCCAGTCTTTTTATGCAACAGTAGAAAAAGTCGCTCATCCCGAGTACGCGAATCGTCCTGTCGTTGTTGCCGGTGATCCGGAGCGGCGCTCAGGCATTGTTTTAGCCGCCTGTCCCATAGCCAAAAGCTTTGGGGTAACGACGGCGGAGACGCTGGGGGAAGCGCTAGCCAAATGCCCGCAGCTTGTCGTGATTCGCCCGCGTATGCAGGAGTATATTAAGGTTTCCTTGCATATTACATCGATTTATAACAGCTTTACAGATCTCGTTGAGCCTTACAGCATTGATGAGCAGTTTCTGGATGTTACAGGATCGCTGCATTTATATGGCGGTGATGTGCAAGCGTTGGCCCAAGCCATTCAGCATGAGGTGAAGCTGATGACGGGAGTATATATTCGGATTGGCATCGGCAGCAACAAGGTGCTGGCGAAGATGGCCTGCGACAATTATGCTAAAAAAAATCGTTCAGGCATTTATATGCTGCAGCAGGATGATCTTCGCAACACCCTGTGGTCGCTGCCTGTAAGCAGCATGTTTATGGTAGGACGGCGCATGACGCGCCATTTGAATAGAATTGGCGTGCATACGATCGGCGAGCTTGCCAACACGCCGCTTGCCGTATTGCGGCGCCGCTGGGGAGTCAATGGCGAGGTGCTTTGGCGATTTGCCAACGGAATTGATTTCAGTCCAGTCTCGCCCTCTACGCATCAGACGCAAAAGCAAATCGGGCATCATATGACGCTGCCGCGCGATTATGTCAGCTTGCAGGAGCTAAAGGTGCCGCTGCAGGAGCTAAGCGATCTGGTCTGCCAGAGAGCGCGCGCGAAAGGCTATATGGGCACAACAGTGGCTGTAACTTGCCGTGGAGCTAATTTTGATTATCCAACAGGCTTTCACCGTCAGCTCAAGCTGGAGGAGGCCACCTATGTATCTACGGTCGTATTTCAAACTGTGATGAAGCTGTTTCATCAGCATTGGGACGGCTTGCCTGTTCGCAGCATTGGCGTTTCACTGGCTGGTCTTGTCAGCGATCAAATCGTGCAGCTGTCCTTATTTAACCAAAGTGAGAAGCAGCTTGCCCTGGAGCGTACAACCGATCTGATTAAAGCTCGCTATGGCGAAACTGCGATTATGCGAGCCGTCTCAATAACTGATCCAGGGCAAGCACGCGACCGAGCCAACAAAATAGGAGGGCATTACAAATGAGCAATAAGCTAAGCGGAAATATATTGTGGGAGTCTTCAAGAATGATGCTGCCTGAGCATAAGGAGGCCATCAATCGCTTCAATCAATCGCTGCAAATAAGAAAAAGAGCCCAGCTGGATGAGCAGGAGCAGGAATTGATCAATCGGGCGCTGCAGCAGTCGCTGCGGCATCGCATAGCGCTGACGATTCATATGTACGATCCTTATGAGCAGCTGAGCATCATCGGTGTCGTTGATCGAATTGACAAGCAGCTGCAGCGATTTATGGTTGACGGCGAATGGTTTTGCTTGGCGGAGGTTGTACGCGTTGAGTTTGAATAGCAGCAAAATGAAAATGAACTCAAGCAGGCGGCGAGGGGGAAATGCAATAATCCGCTGCTTGAATCCATGTCCTATACAGTATATGCATCGTTTATTATACTTAGCCATCCAGGGGGCGAAAAGGCGGTGAAAGAGGTCACTGAGCGTGTTTTCAGACACGCCCTAATAGACTGGCAATATAGCTTTCCATGTCCGCCGGATCATCCTTCGGAGCGAAGCGCTTCAACACACGACCCTCTTGATCGACAATAAATTTGGTAAAATTCCATTTGATAGATTTGGAGCCAAGCAGACCAGGCGCTTCCGCCGCTAAATGCTGAAAGAGCGGATGAGCGTTTTTGCCGTTTACATCGATTTTGCCATAAAGCGGGAAGCTTACGCCAAAGTTAAGCTCGCATGCCTGGGCAATCTCATCATTGCTGCCAGGCTCTTGATTGGCGAATTGATCGCAAGGAAAGCCGAGTACAGCGAGACCTTGCTCCTTATAGGTTTCGTAAAGCTTTTGCAGCCCTTTGAACTGGGGAGCAAAGCCGCATTTGGTAGCGGTATTAACAATAATCATTACTTTGCCCTTGTAGGCAGCAAGCGTTTCCTTCTCGCCCCGGATCGTTTGCACCTCGATATTATAAATAGACATTAGCCACAACTCCTCACGAAAATTAATTTATCACAATTAAATTGTATGCAATATAATTTCTAATGTCAAGCTGAAGCTCGGTTTATGCTTTGACATCAGTTTCTGCAGGTGATACTATGAAAAAAATTGTATGCAATTGAATGGTAGGTGAGCAAAGTTGAGCATTCAGGAAACTTTAAAATTGGACGATCAAATATGCTTTGCGCTATATGTTTGCTCGAAAGAGGTTATGAAGCAGTACCGCCCTATTTTGGAGGAAATTGGGCTGACCTATACACAATATATTACGATGCTGGCGCTTTGGGAGAAGGAAAATGTAACGGTAAAGGAGCTCGGCGCCAAGCTGTATTTGGATTCGGGAACGTTGACGCCCTTGCTGAAAAAGCTTGAAGCTGCCGGACTTATTAGCCGTGTGCGCGATCAGCAGGACGAGCGCAATGTAGTGATCACCTTGACATCAGCAGGACGAGACCTGGAGCAGCAGGCTCAAAGCATTCCATGCCGCTTGTTTGAGCAAAGTGAGGTTAGTGTCGAGGAGCTGCAAAGCCTTCACACTCAGCTGCACCGCATGCTAGGCAAATTGAAGGGCGAACAGTCTCAAACCTAATAGATGATAATTGGCCGCTATACTCATAGCGGCTTTTTTCATGCAGCAAAATCTGCAGCTTAAGTACACAAAAGTGCGTCTTATACCGTTATTATAGTGGTATGAAGGATTTACCTGCATAATGGATGCAGGAGCAGGGGGGTTACGAAATTGAAGGTTCGAATCGATGTGGATGCCAAGCATGAGGAAACAGTCATTACGATTCAGGCAAAGGAATGGACCAATGAACTGGCTGAGCTAGTAAAAACAATCCAGCAATCGACTACTGCGACAGGAAGGTTAATCGGAATTGAAAATGAGCGCTCTGTGCTGCTGGAGCCTGCGGAAATTGATTATGTGTATGCAGAAAACCGACGGGTTATTGCTGCTACAGCAGCGAGCAGAATCGAGCTGCGGATGAAGCTTTATGAGGTAGAGGAGCTGCTAGCTCCCAAGCAATTTATGAGGTTTTCCAAATCAGTTATCGGAAACATTGCCCGCATTGCCCGCTTTGAGCTGATGTTCAATGGAAACTTGTGCGTACACTTTAAATCCGGCAATAAGGAATATGTATCGCGCTCATATGTGTCAGCACTAAAGCAGCGACTCATCCTGGGAGGTGACAAAAATGAACGTTAAGGTAATAGATGTGCTGGCGCGTATAATGGGAGGCTTTGGCTTCACGGCAATAATTACCTTCGTCACGTTAACTGCTTTGCTTGTAAACGGAATTGAGCCGCAGCTAGTCGACATCTGGAAAAAAATGCTGGGAAGCATGATTATGGGCGCCTTTTTTGGCCTCGCCTCGTATTTGTTTCAGGTGCCGCACTGGAGTCCGTTAAGACAAATTGCTACACATTTTAGTCTGTCGATTATTATTTTCTTTCCGATTGCAATCTGGGTTGAATGGCTGCCTGCAAAGCCGCTGCCGCTTCTGATCGGACTGCTCACTTTTATGGCGATCTATGCGTGCTTTTGGGCAAGCTTTGCTTTTTACTATCGCCGGGAAATAAAGGATTTGAACAATAAAATAAACGATAAATGACGGGAAGGGAGCTGGAGCAATGAAGGTAGCGTTGCAGCTGGATAACGTATTCAAGCAGTATAAAGCAGGTAAGCAAGCGGTAAATGGAGTCAGCTTTCGCGTAGCAGAAGGAAGCTGCTTCGGACTGCTGGGACCTAACGGTGCTGGAAAATCGACGATTATGAAGCTGATTGCAGGCATTATTCCGTTGGATCAAGGCGAAATTACGCTGCTGGAGCGGCCCATTGCGCAAATGCGCGGCAGGCTTGGCCAAAGCGTAGGCTACGTGCCGCAGGAAATTACGCTGTATGAATCGCTCAACGCATGGCAGAATTTGCACTTCTTCGGTAAAATGTACGGCTTGCGCGGCAAGCATTTGCAGGAAAGAATCGCTCTTGTGCTGGAGCAGGTCGGCTTAAGTGAGCGTGCGCGCGATAAGGTAGGAAGCTATTCTGGCGGAATGAAGCGCCGCATCAACATAGCAGCAGCGCTGCTGCATGAGCCGAAGCTGGTCGTCCTGGATGAGCCAACAGTAGGCATCGACCCGCAGTCCCGCAATCATATTTTTGAGCTGATACGAGGCATGCAGAAAGCCGGCATTACCGTGCTTTATTCGACCCATTACATGGAAGAGGTAGAGCTGCTGTGCGATGAGCTGGCAATATTGGATCATGGCCGGGTCATTGCCGCAGGCGAGCTGCGAGAGGTGCTCGGACAGCATATGGGGTCTGCTGTTTATGTAGAAGTAGATAACTGGCAGGGGCCAGAGCAGCTTTTTGCCAATGCGAAGGTCCGTGCAGAAGGCAATGGCTGGCTCATTGAAGGCAGCAGTGCACTGCAAATTATGCATGAGCTGACAGGGGCATTGCTGCAATCCGGTCATCAGGTGCGGGCACTTGAGCTGCAGCAGCCAACATTGGAAAGTGTATTTATCAAATTAACAGGTGCGGCATTACGAGATTAGAAGGGGGTAGAGCTATGGTATTTTCGTTATTTGCGAAGGAGCTGCGATTGATCTTTCAGGATAAGAGCATGTACTTTTGGATGCTCGCGCTGCCGATTGTGTTTATCGTTATTTTCTCAACTATTTTTAGCGGCGCTGACGCTGAAAATGGAAATGCAGTTGGTCAAATTGTTCCTGGCTACACCGTCATGTTTATGTTCTTCATTATGATCTCGATCGTACAGCACTTTTTGCGTGATCGCGATTCTGGCATGCTGGCGAGACTGAGCAGCACTAGCATTCGCCCCGTTCCATTTATGCTGGGCATGTGGCTGCCGCATATTGTTGTATTGCTTATTCAGTCTGCTGTTTTGCTCGGGTTTGGCCGTGCAGTCTACGGCTTGTCTTTAGGCAATATTGCGTCTGTTATTATGATTGTGCTCGCCTTGGCCATATGTGCAACGGGTCTGGGCCTGGTGCTGGCGATGCTGAGCCGCAGCCTGAATGCAGCCATTGCGATAGTTCAAATCGTTACGTTTGGCGGTGCCGTACTTGGCGGATTATGGTTTCCTTTCAGCAGTCTGCCAGAGGGTGTTCAGGCTGTCGGTCAATTTACTCCTCAGCGCTGGGCGCTGCAGGCGCTGCAAGCGGCCATGCTGGAGCAAGCAGGGCTCCAGGCTGCTGAGGTTTGGCAAGCTGTGCTGCTTCTATTCATGATCGGCGCGGCTGCGGCTGGAGCAGCAATTCTGCTCTATCGACGCTTTGCTGAAAAAAGCTTCAGAACCTAGGGCGTCAAAGCTAAGCAGCTTTCAGCCAGCGAGCTAATTTGTAAATCTTGCTATTTCATTCGATTTCACCCACATCAAGCATTCATTGCGCTACAATAAAATTAAAGTCTAGTTAACTCTGGAACAGATTGGAGCCAATGAGATGGAAAACACGATAAAGCAACAGCTGCTGGAGCTGGCGGATGAAAAGTATAAAGCCTTTACGTCTGCATTAATCCCGAATATAAACAACATAATTGGGGTACGCTTGCCAGAGCTCCGCAAAATAGCTAAGCAGCTTGCAAAAGGAGACTGGCGCACCTATCTTGCGCATGCAGAAGCGGATTGGTTTGAGGAGGTCATGCTGCAAGGGATGGTTATTGGCAGCGTGAAAGCGGAAATTGATGAGGTGCTGCGCTATGTCGCGGAGTTTGTACCTAAAATCGACAACTGGTCGGTATGCGACAGCTTTTGCGCGAGCCTTAAAATAACCGCTGCCCATAAACAAGCGGTATGGCAATTTCTCCAGCCGTATTTGCGGTCCAGTGAGCCGTATGAGATTCGCTTTGCAGTCGTAATGCTGCTGAATTACTATGTGGATGATGAGTATATAGGTGAAGCGCTGGGCTTGCTTGATTCAATCAGACATGAGGATTACTATGTCAAAATGGCGGTAGCATGGGCAGTTTCGATCTATTTTGTAAAGCTGCCCGCCCCGACATTGGCCTATCTAAAGCAATGCACGCTCGACAATGAAACCTATAATAAAGCGCTGCAAAAAATTATCGAGTCCACGCGAACTAGCAAGGAGACGAAGGATTTGATGCGCAGCATGAAACGGAAATAGACTTGGAACAGCCTGGCTCGAAGCAAGGAGCAGGCTGTTTTGCTGTTTTAGGAAACGTTTGTCAGGCGAGTTGATTTGACAGTGAGCTTGACGATAAGCTATAATCCAATTGAAATTAGTAAATCAGTAAATTACTAAATTACTAAATTGAAAAACAGCTAATCATTTTGTAATGAAGGAATGGAGATTCATTGATGAAAATACCAACTACCTTAAAACATAAACCTGTCATTGTTTGTGAAAATTATGAAAATGTAGATGGAAAATATGCCTACAGTTCGGATGCAAAGGGCATTTCGCTAGGCTTGGCGCAATGGAATGACCGCGGTAAAATCGATATTTCAGCTAAGGTATGGAGGCATACCGGGGGAAAGTGGTCCAGACAATCTGAAGAGCTGCCGCTTCATCGTGTTATCGACCTTGCCATTCTTGTTTGTCGGGCGAAGCTTCACTTTCAGGATGCCTACCGCTACGAGAAATTGTATGATCCGGAAAATCCGGTGATCGATAGAGTCGGCATGCAGGGCGACGCCATGACGGTGGAGGTATGTCAGGAGAATGAAATGATCGACGAGGATATTCGTCTATTCAACCAAGTGCTGAGTGATGACGGAGAGCTGCTTGGAGAGAGACTGCGTGTGCTATCAACTATATTGAAAGAGATGGGATATTGATGAATAGGAGAAAAGAATTAATTGAGCAGTATAAGCAAATGAAACCGGATATGGGTATATTTTGGATATGCTCGAAAGCAACGAATAAATGCTTTATTGAAACCTCGCAAAATTTAAAAGGAAAAATGAACAGCACCTTGTTCCAGCTCAATGCAGGATCGCATCCCAATCAAGAGCTTCAGAGAGAATGGACTGCGTCCGGAGCTGACCAATTCAACATCGAGATTTTAGAGCTGTTGAAATATGACAAGGACGAAACGAAAACAGATTATACGGAAGAACTAGAGATATTAAGATTGATGTGGGAAGAGAAGCTGAAGGAAAGAAAGCTGGAGTTTTATAAAAAAAGAGCGGTGTAAGCGCGCAAGGAGCAAGCTGAATATTTTCAAGAACGACGACAACACACAAAGAGCGGCCTTCCAGCAAAGGTCGCTCTTTGTGTGCATTTGTTGCTCCAACCTGCTATTTAAGCGCTTGTCAATTTACTACGGCGCCTGCTGCTCCAGCTTGAGCAGCTTTGCTTTCATGGCCATTCCGCCACGGTAGCCGGTAAGCGCACCGTTTTTGCCAATTACGCGATGACATGGAATAGTAATAAGCACTGGATTGGCGCCAATGGCAGCGCCTACTGCACGCACAGCTCCTGGCTTTTGGATTGCTTGAGCAATATCTGAATAAGATTTTGTTTCCCCATACGGAATGTCAGCCAAAGCTTTCCAGACCGCTTCTTGAAAAGGGGTGCCTTCATAAAAAACCGGAGCTGTAAATTGGCTCAGCTTGCCCTGCAAGTATTGCATAAGCTCATCTGCAAAGGGCTGCAGCCTGCTGTCATCTCTAACTAGCGTATGCTTGGCATATTTGGCTCTGGCCCATGCTTCAAGCTCTGCAAGCGGACGATTGTTGGAGCCGACGAAGATTACTCCTTCCTCATTGGCAGCAACATGGAGCTGCCAGTCATCCAAGCATACAGTTGACCAATAAATTGTCTCGCTTGGTTTCGTTGACATTATGATCACTTCCTTGTTATCATTTGCGGCTTTTTCGATACGCCTCTGGCGTCTGCCCTGTTTTTTGCTTGAACAAGGTGATGAAGTAAGAGGTGTTGGGCAAGCCAACAAGGGACGCAATTTCAGTAATGGGCAAATTTGATTCGCGCAGCATCGCTTTGGCTGCGTTTATTCGTTGCTGCTGTATATAATAAACAGGCGTTATGCCTTTCACTTTTTTGAAGATGCGCTGTAAATGATAGGGAGAACCATGACTAAGCTGAGCAAGCGTATCGAGCGATAACGGCTCCTGATAATGGCTATCTATATAGCTGGTTACGAGATCAATCCATTCTTCGTCAGGCAGACGGCTTCCAGTAGGCTTGCAGCGTTTGCAGGGACGAAAGCGGGCGTTTAACGCCTTCTCTGCCGTTAAAAACATGCAAATGTTCTCTCTGATCGGCAATTTGGATTTACAGGAAGGGCGGCAGAAAATCCCCGTCGTTTTCACTGCATAAAAAAACTGGCCATCGTATGCTGAATCATTATCGGTAATGGCTTGCCATTGCTCATCAGATACAGGCGTTAACAAGGGCTGCTGATGTTCATTGCTGCTGCCTTTAAATAGCTCAGCTTCAGCTTCTTTATTTTTTGACATGCTGCTTGCACCTCCTTCTTTAGTATAGCGCTAAATAGAGGTGCTTGTATGCGAATTGGAATGTAAAAGCAAGATAGTGAAATTAATAGCGAGCTCGCCAATCAATTTCTTGTGATATCTGACGGCCTAATTAAAACCCGATTTAAATAAGCGCATGACTAGGCGCGGGAGATAGACAAGCAGCTCCACCATTACATCCAGCCAATATCCATTTTCAATTGTTTTCTTACTGAATTTTCTTTTCATTTCCATCATTCTCCTTTAACTAAATAGTACGGAGCCGAGCTTAATTGGTTTCAAGTCCTCGCATTCATGCTGCAACAAGCATCTGCATAACAACGTTCAACATGCGCATACTGTGAAGGACATGAAGCAGACATTGGCTGGAGTTAGATGGGAGGATACATATGGTATTTGTGATAACGATTATTATCGTAACACTCTTCGCCCTGTGGGGCATTATTGCGCCTGAGCAACTGGCTACTGTTGCAAACCAGGCATACAATTTTTCCATTCAAAATTTTGGCTGGTTTTATTTAATGGCTACTTTGTTTTTTCTTCTGTTTGCGTTTTACTTGGCGTTTAGCCGCTTTGGGGCGATTCGCTTAGGCGATGACGATGACGAGCCTGAATATTCTACGCTGACCTGGCTGTCGATGCTGTTCAGCGCTGGCATGGGGATTGGGCTCGTATTTTGGGGAGTAGCAGAGCCGCTTTCCCATTATATTTCGCCGCCTGAAGGCGCAGAAGGAGGAACGCCAACAGCGGCAAGGCTGGCAATGCGTTACTCGTTTTTTCATTGGGGACTGCATCCTTGGGCGATTTATACGATTATAGGTCTCGCGCTTGCTTATTTTCAATACCGCAAAGGCTATAAAGGCTTAATCAGCTCTACATTTATTCCGCTTGTTGGACAACGCGCAGTTGATGGCTGGCTGGGGAAAGTAATTGATATTTTAGCTGTTATCGCTACTGTATTTGGTGTTGCAACCTCATTGGGGCTGGGAACGCTGCAAATTAATGGCGGGCTCAATCATTTGTTTGGAATTGCCAATTCGGCCGTTACGCAAATCATCATTATCGTAATCGTGACTGTGCTGTTCCTGGTATCAGCGACTACAGGCCTGAACAAAGGGATAAAAATTTTAAGCAATACGAATCTTATAATCGCCGTTTTGCTGCTGCTGTTTGTATTGGCAGTTGGACCAACCTCGTTTATTTTCGAAACGTTTACGACCTCGCTGGGCAGCTATTTGCAAAATATTATGAATATGAGCTTAAGGCTGACTCCGTTTTCCCGAGATACGTGGATCGGGGCGTGGACGCTTTTTTATTGGGCTTGGTGGATTGCTTGGGCCCCATTTGTCGGCACATTTATAGCGAGAGTGTCAAAAGGGCGAACAATCAAGGAATTTGTTATATATGTCATTATTATTCCGAGCTTGTTCGGTTTCATTTGGTTTTCCGTATTTGGCGGTACAGGTCTGCATTTAGAAATGTTTAATGTGGTCAACTTATCAGACGTGGTGGCGCAGGATACAACGATAGCGCTTTTTGTTACACTTGAGAACCTTCCTTTGGGCACCATTATTGCGTTTATCGCTACACTTTTAGTTACGATATTTTTTATTACATCCGCCGATTCCGCAACCTTTGTGCTCGGCATGCTGACCACGGATGGCAATTTGAATCCGAGCAACAAGGTTAAGCTTGTTTGGGGCGTGTTGCAATCCGCAATCGCGGTTGCGCTGCTGCTCAGCGGCGGCTTAAGCGGACTGCAGACAGCCTCCATTGTAGCGGCTCTGCCTTTTGCAATTGTATTGATCGGGATGTGCTTTTCCTTGCTTAAAGCGCTGCAGGCTGAGGATAAGGAACGGCGCAAAAAAGAAAAGCTGCAGCGCCAAAAGCTGAGACGACTGCTGGAGGAAAATTTGCAACCTAATCCCAATTAAAGCGGAGCGACTTCGCTGCCCAGATATGCCTCTAACAACCTCGAAGCCTATTTACGGTTTCGAGGTTTTTCTTGCTAGCAACGGGCTTCTGCTGCAGGCCAACGTAAATGTATGGATAAAAAAGCGTTGGCTGGAAACGATAAAAGCAATTGATTGGTTTGGAGGGAATGCTTTGGATATGAAACATACGGTAGAAACAATGGACGTACTCTCGACTGATCTTTATGAAAATTTGAAAGCACTAAATACTCTTTTGAATGATCCTAGCGATTTGACCACTAAAGTGATAGCAGTTGGAGGCAGCAAATATAAAGCAGCTATTGTTAGCTTGGAGGGCCTGTCTGATCAGCTGCTGCTCAAGGAACAGGTCATTAATCCTATCCAGCAAAATACGAGCATGTCCGTTGAGTCTCTTCTCAATCCGACTCAGGCTTTACAAGATATTGAGAATCAAATGATTTCTTTGCAGGTGCCTGCACGTACTGGCCAATGGGAAACGATCATGTCTTTTTTATTATCCGGAGATGCTGTGCTGCTGCTTGATGGTGCTGATGAAGCATTAATGATTAAAAGCCGGGACTGGCCTTCACGCAGTATCGAAGAGCCGCAAACAGAGGCGCTCGTTCGCGGACCTCGCATAGGATTTACAGAAAGTATCGAGACCAATATATCCTTGCTGAGAAGACATATCAAGCAACCAGAGCTGATGATCATGCCCCACACCATCGGCAGAAGATCAAAGCAAACGCTGTGCATCGTTTATATTAAAGGGATTGCCAACTCTAGCTTGGTTAATGAAGTCGAGCGTAGAATAAAATCTTTGAATCTGGATTACGCTCCAGAATCGGGAACGATAGAGCAGTGGATTGAAGACAGCTCGCTATCTCCGTTCCCGCAAATTCTTAACACAGAACGCCCAGATAAAGTAACAGCAGCACTGCTGCAAGGGAAGGTGGCGATTTTGCTGGATGGAACTCCGTTTGTGCTCTTGTTGCCATTTACATTTGTTTCCTTGCTGCATTCACCGGAGGATTATTATGAAAGATGGGTTATCGGCTCATTAATAAGGCTGCTTCGACTGGTAGCTGTATTCGCTACGCTATTTTTACCAGCTCTTTATATTGCGATTCTATCGTTTCATCCAGGAATGATACCATTCAAGCTTGTTGTCTCAATCGCTGCCTCCAGAGAAGGCGTGCCCTTTCCGGCAGTTATCGAAGCCCTGTTAATGGAAGTGACGCTGGAATTGCTGCGCGAAGCGGGTATTCGTCTTCCGAAGCCTATCGGTCAAACCATCGGCATCGTAGGCGGGCTTGTCATAGGTGAAGCGGCCGTTCAAGCGGGGATTGTCAGTCCGATTATGGTTATTATTGTAGCGTTAACGGCAATTTCGTCTTTTGCGATCCCATCCTTTAGCGCAGGCATTTCCTTTCGCATGCTGCGATTCATCACAATGATTTCTGCCAGCTTTCTCGGCCTGTACGGAATCGTGATGCTGTTTATTATGATTTGCCTTCATCTCATAAGGCTGCACAGCTTTGGCGTTCCCTACTTGGCTCCAATAGCGCCGTCCTTTAAAGGAGATTGGAAGGATATGTTTTTGCGAGTGCCTGTTACCTGGCTGACAAAAAGGCCGGTATTTATGAAGCCTGGTGACACTCATCGGGCAAAAAAGCGGTGATAGTTAATTTATGAAAAACGAATTGATTAATGAGCAAATGAGCAATAAAGAAATTGTATATACGGTAAGCAATATGATTATTGGCTTCGGCATCCTGACGCTGCCAAATACCATTGTCAAAACGACCGTCTCCTCAGACGGCTGGATCTCTGTTTTGCTTGGGGGCGGAGTGGCCATACTATTTGCATGGCTGATCGGGAAATTGGGGGAGTCTTTTCCGGGCGAACATTATCATACGATGGTGACTCGTATTGTCAATCGCCAAGCAGCACATATATTAACGCTCTGCTTCACCCTATACTTTTTATTATTTGTCAGCTATCAAATTCGCGGTGTATCGACAATTACAAGACTGTATTTATTTGATAACACGCCAGAGGAATTTATCGGGTTTATCTTCTTGCTGGTGCTTGCATATGGCGTCGCCGGTCCAAGCATCGCGCTGGTAAGATTGAACCTGCTGTTTTTTCCGGTACTGGTTTGTATTTTGCTAGCAATCGTTATTTTGAATATTGGGAGCTTTGACGTTCATCATCTGCTCCCTGTATTGAAGTCGGATTTTACTGGTATATTACAAGCGTCCAAAGAAACGATACTATCCTATTTAGGCGTAGAAATTATGTTGTTCTATAACATTTTCGTTTTCAAAAAGAAGAAGGCAACAGCGCCCATCGTTTATGGAGTAATGATTTCAACTGTTTTGTATTTACTGCTTTTTATTGTTGTAATCGCCGTTTTTGGATCAGTTGTAACAGAGCACACCTTATATCCGATAGCTGAATTGGCAAAGGAGGTTGAGGTTCCGGGAGAAGTATTTGAAAGATTTGAGTTTTTCTTCTTTGTCATTTGGCTAATCTCTTTATTCTGTACCAATGTAATGGCCCTTGATGTCGCAATCGTGGGTGTGATGTCGATTTTTCCAAAGGCTCGAAGGATCAGCATCATCACTGCGTTGCTGCCGTTGATGTACATTATTGGCTTGCTGCCTAGCGGCTTGTATGAGCTGCATATATTTGCAGATTGGATCAGCTATTTTGGAATTGGCGTTGCGTGGTTCATTCCAGCGTTGCTGCTTCTAATGGTCAAACTTAAGGGAGGAAGAGCGCATGAATAAATTAATTAAAGCTATGCTTGCTGCTGCTCTTTTATTGCTTATGACAGGCTGCTGGGACCAAATTGAAATTGAAGAGAGAGGCTTTGTTGTCGGATCTGCTTTGGATGTCGCAGAGGATGGGAAAATTGCACTCACCTTTCAAATTGTGCTGCCCGTGCAAATGAAAGGGGGCAGCGGGCAAAAGGATGAAGGAGGCAGTCCGTATATTAACCTTACCTCAACCGCGGACACAGTATTTAAGGCAGCGCGCAATATGTCTAATGAAATGAGCCGCTCGCCCTACTTGGCCCACAATCAAGTCATTATCATTTCCGATGAATTGGCTAGAACAGAACATATGGGAGATATTTTGGACGTATTTGTGCGAGATCATGAAAGCCGGAGAGCCTCTAAAATTATGATCTCCAATGGCAAGGCGAGTGATATGTTGAAAATCAGATCGGGGATTGAGACGCTGCCTGTACAATATATAAGCTCGACGCAAGAAAACCCCGATAAGAGTGAATCAATAACGCCGCCTACTAATATAGGCGATCTGCATGATTTGCTTTTGTCTAATTCAAGCTATGCGCTGCCAAGAGTGCATAAGGTAGAAGGGGACAGAATTTCTACCTCTGGAGCTGCCGTATTTAACGGGAGAGATCATAGGCTTATCGGATATTTGAACGAGGCCGAAACGACCGGGCGAAATATGATTTTGGGCACGGTGAGAACGGCTTCGTTGGAGCTGAATACTGATCAGCGAAAGCTGCTGTTCGAAGTGCGAGAGTTTCGTCGCATGATTAAAGTGAGTGAAGGTCCGCACGGCTTGCCCATGTTTGATCTCATTATATCTGTTAAAGGCGTAATCGGAGAATCAGGTCTGGAGGAAGTAGAAATGATGGAGCAATTAAACGAAGAAATCAAATTGAAGGTGGAAGACAAAATAAAACAGTATATATCCCGGGTTATTGACAAATCACAAAATGAATATCGCTCAGATTTTTTAGGGTTTGGCAGCAAGCTGTACGAGCAGCAGTATCATTTGTGGAAAAAATACGGCGATGACTGGGATCGCGGCGAATTTATATATAGTCAGTGCAACATTAATGTAAAGGTTGATGTGAAAGTTACAACAATAGGCACCGTCACCAAATCAAAATAAAGGAGCGAATCAAGATGGAGCTTCGCTATGACCTGCTGCTTAATCCAATCGTCATCCTATGTACGTTATTGTTAATCGCAATTCCACTTCTGGTGCATTATATTAACCGATATTTGCATACATATGGTGATCCGCCCTGGAAGCAGCCGCAGGAGAAGGAGGAAGAAGAGTAGCGAAAAATGAAATGTAAAAAATTTCTATGTCGATATATTTACAAAAATTGGGGAATATGCTATCTTTTATTTGAAAGCGCTACCATGATCTGATAGATAGAACAATTATTTATCATTTTTTTACATGGAAAGGAAAGATGAAAATGAAACGTTTGTTCCGAAAGTCGAGCGCATTTATCGTTACACTAGCTTTATTGCTTGGATTAATGGTTGTCCCCGTTCAAGCAGACAGCGTCCTTTTCACGATTGAAGGAGAAGACGCACAGCTCACCTCAGATCTTCAAGTAGTGACTCAAATTTACGGACAGCCTAAGCCCGGCTTCTCGGGTGACGGATTTGTCTGGATGCAAAACTCTGGTACGATTACCTTCACGGTAACCGTTCCGGAAACAGGCATGTATGAGATCTCAACTAGATATATGCAGGAGCTTAGTCCTGATGGCAGGCTTCAATATTTAACGGTTAATGGCGCTACGAAGGGCTCCTACATGCTGCCGTATACAACCGAGTGGTCCAATTTCGATTTTGGCTTTCACAAGCTGACGCAAGGAAGCAACACCATCCAACTGAAGGCTGGCTGGGGCTTCGCTTATTTTGACACCTTCACAGTAGATTTTGCCGATCTTGATCCCCTTGATGTGCAGCCAGTCCTTTCCGACCCTCTCGCGACACCTGAAACACAGCTATTGATGAATTATTTAACGGACGTTTACGGCAATCATATTATATCCGGTCAGCAGGAAATTTATGGCGGCGGCAATGACGGCAATTTTGAGCTGGAATTTGACTGGATCTACAATTTGACCGGAAAATATCCGGCGATCCGCGGCTTCGATTTTATGAACTATAATCCATTATACGGCTGGGAGGACGGCACAACCGATCGAATGATCGATTGGGTGAATAACCGCGGCGGGATTGCGACAGCCTGCTGGCATATCAATGTGCCGCGCGACTTTAACTCTTATGAGCTCGGGGAGTTTGTAGATTGGAAGGAAGCCACCTACAAGCCGACAGAAACGAATTTTAATACAGCAAATGCAGTCATTCCTGGTACGAAGGAATATCAGTATGTGATGATGACGATTGAGGATTTGGCGGAGCAGCTGCTCATCCTGCAGGAAAACAATGTGCCGGTAATTTTCCGTCCTTATCATGAGGCGGAGGGCAACGGCGGATTGAACGGCGAAGGCGCGTGGTTCTGGTGGGCTTCAGCAGGCGCAGATGTGTACAAGCAGCTGTGGGATCTGCTCTATACCGAGCTGACAGAGACATACGGCGTGCACAATTTAATCTGGACCTACAACAGCTATGTATATAGCACTTCTCCTGCTTGGTATCCTGGCGACGATCAAGTAGATATTGTTGGCTATGATAAATACAATACCATTTACAATCGTTATGACGGCTTGTCGGGCGTGCCTAATGAGGATGCGATTACTTCAATTTTCTATCAGCTCGTAGACTTAACCGACGGGACGAAAATGGTAGCGATGACAGAGAACGATACCGTACCAAGTCTGCAAAATCTGATAGAGGAAAAAGCGGGCTGGCTCTACTTCTGCCCATGGTATGGCGAGCATCTCATGAGCACCGCCTTTAACTATCCAGCAACTCTGACGACGCTTTATCAAAGCGACTATGTGATTACCTTGGACGAGCTGCCTAATTTGAAGGTTGAAAATCCTAATCCGAGTGCGTCGATCTCTCCCGTTAGCGTCGAATTTGACAAGTATGCGCCTAATCAAAGCGACAAAGCGATAACCGTGAATAGTAACGGCAATACACTAAACGCGATTCGCGCAGGCGGAAATGCATTGAGCGAGAACGAGGATTATACATGGAATGGAAGCACGCTGCTGCTGAAAAAAGAATACCTTGCTCAACTTCCGGTTGGCGAGCATTCGATTGTCTTTGATTTTAATCAAGGGCAAGATCCGGTATTGAAGGTGAAAGTAGTCGATTCGACACCAAGCGCTGCGATTTCTCCTGTAAATGCGACATTTGATAAAGCGGTAAATTTGCAGCAGGATATTGCCGTAACGCTTTCATTAGATGGGCATCAGCTGACTAGCATTGTCAATGGCAATGATACACTACAAGCGGGACAAGACTACGTGGCTTCAAGCACTGAGGTCGTTTTAAATAAATCGTATCTTGCAACGCTGTCGCTTGGCGCAAATGTGATCACCTTCCAGTTTAATGGAGGAAACAACGCTGAGCTTACCGTAAATGTTGTGGACAGCAGCGTCCCTGCACCCGCGGCGGAGTTAACGATTCAAGCCTTCAATGGCAATACGAGCGCCTCTACGAACGGAATTTCGCCTAAATTTAAAATTATCAATAACGGGGATTCGGCGATTCAGCTTAGTGATGTAAAATTGCGCTACTATTACACGATTGATGGCGAGAAAGCTCAAAGTTTCTGGAGCGACTGGGCCAGCATCGGCAGTGCGAACGTAACCAGCCAATTTGTGAAGCTGGATAATCCGGTTGCCGGAGCTGACTATTACTTGGAAATTGGCTTTACGAGCGCTGCTGGAACGCTTAACCCTGGGCAAAGCGCAGAAATTCAAGCTCGCTTCTCCAAAAACGACTGGTCCAATTACAACCAGGCTGATGATTACTCGTTTCATGCAACCGCCAATCAGTTCGCCAATCATGAACAGGTAACCGGCTATTTGAACGGTCAGCTTGTATGGGGGATTGAGCCATAAACGGAGTGCTCACTTTGGAGCCGCGAAGTCGAGGACGAGGTACTTTCTTTTTAGAGAAGCTGGAAATCGGCTTGGCTGATTTGGTTGAGATTGATCGCATATCTCCCAAAGGGGTGGCTGCCGGGAGTTGTTTTGGTGCAATTTAACATTAACCTAGCCTAATAGCAAAAACGCCTGAATCCCAATCATATAAAGGGGTTCAGGCGTTTTCTTATGTATAAAGCCAAGGCTCAAATCGTTCTACTGGCGTCCCAGGAGGGATTCGAACCCCCGACAACTCGCTTAGAAGGCGAGTGCTCTATCCAACTGAGCTACTGAGACGCATGTCTAATAATATAACAGACAATTTTTGAATTGACAATATCTTTTTCGGAAAAAAATAAAAAAAATTTTCGGAGCTGATTTTTTATTTGTTTACATCATGCTATAATTTGACGATAGATAGAGTAAAAGTTTGTTCAAAAAGCCTTATTTCATGTGCGGTTAGGCGGTGTTAATATTTCAGATCAACCAAGTAAAAAGCAAAATCAATCAGACAATGTATATTTATTTCCTTCAATGCTCGATCAGTACCAGCTTCAGCTAACTCAATTTCTTGAAAAGGAAATGTATGAGGAAGCGAAGGAGCTGCTGCGCTTTCTGCTGCAATGCCAGGGCGACGAACGGCAGTATGCGCTTGAATGGGGGAATCTGCTAAGCTGGCTGGAGCAAGCATTTCCCAACGGCGATGCTGCCGATGAGCTGGATGGAAATGAAGAGCTGGAGCAGCAGTTTAGACGTGCTGCCCTAGGCGATTACGGCTCAATCAGCTCTGAGGAGGCAAGCGCTAAAATTATAAGCCTGCTTAGGGACGCGTCTTCGACAGATCAGCATATGCTGGCGCTTGAGCGTGCGGAATTTATTGAGTCTGATCAGCTTGACGAGCAATTGATTGAGTGGCTGACAACAGAGGAGCTTCATCCTGCGCTGCAGTTCAAAGCGCTGCAAACCTTGAAAAAAAGAGGCGCGACTGGTACGGTCGAGCTGGATCGCTTAGGAGAGCGCGTAATACTCGAGATAGAGGCTACACCGCTCACGCTAAATGAGTTTCCGCCGTCTGTAAATGCGATTTTGGAAAAAGCAATCTCTGCGCTGGAATCGGTCGATGTAACGATGCCAATTCTTGTCACTGAGCTATGGATGGAATGCTTGCAATGCTTGTATGGTACGCGCAGCTACGGATGGATGCTGGATGAGGATCAATATATCGAGGATTGCTTTGCAGCCGGGCTGCATACGACGATTCAGCTCATTGTTTACGGGCGCGCGATAGAGGACGATATCCGTGAAATATATGGAATTACGGACGAATATCGCTTCCGCTATGAACAGGCTAGCCGCATAATTCGAGACGTTGCGCTCTATTTGCAGGAGCTTGGTTAATTCATGCCTTGAAAAGAAGTTGTAACTTGTATATAATAGAGTGGTTTATTAGACGTGAAAACATGTAATGCATGAGCATTTTTGGAGGGGAAAGCATAAAATGAAAGCAACTTGGGAAAAAATAGAGCTGAACACTGTATCATTAAATGTTGAGGTTGGTGCAGACAAAGTATCATCAGCTCTAGATCAAGCATTCAAAAAGGTTGTAGCAAAGGTTAACGTACCTGGCTTCCGCAAAGGTAAGGTGCCTCGCGCAATTTTTGAAGCGAAATTTGGCGTGGAAAGCCTGTATCAGGATGCAATTGATATTCTATTGCCTGAGGCATATTCCGAAGCCGTTAAGGAAACAGGCATCGAGCCTGTTGATCGCCCGGAAATCGATGTTACACAATTTGGAAAAGGACAAGAGTTTATCTTTACGGCTAAAGTAACAGTTAAGCCAGAGGTAACACTTGGCGAGTACAAAGGCGTAGAGGTTTCCAAAGTATCTGCAGAAGTGACAGAGGAAGAAATTGCAGCAGAGCTTGAGCGTTTGCAACAACGTCACGCTGAGCTAAACGTAGTTGAAGAAGGCGCTGCACAAGATGGCGACATCGCGATCATCGACTTTGAGGGCTTTGTTGACGATGCTCCATTTGAAGGCGGAAAAGCTGAGCGTTACTCGCTTGAGCTGGGATCAGGCTCATTTATCCCAGGCTTTGAAGAGCAAGTAGTTGGAATGCAGCTAGGCGATTTCAAAGATATTGAAGTTACTTTCCCTGAAAGCTACCATGCAGAAAATCTTGCGGGCAAGCCTGCAGTATTCAAAGTGAAGCTGCATGAGCTGAAACGCAAATCTTTGCCTGCGCTTGATGATGAATTTGCTAAAGATGTAAGCGAGTTTGATACGCTTGAAGAGTTCAAAAAGGACTTGGCTAGCAAACTGCAAGAAACTAAGGAAAAAGAAGCTAAGCAAGCTCAAGAAACAGAAGTGATTTCCAAGGTTGCTGAAGCAGCTACTGTAGAGGTTCCGGCTGCAATGGTGGAAACTGAGCAAAACTACATGCTGCAAGATTTCGAAAATCGCCTGCGCATGCAAGGCATGACGCTTGATCTGTACTACCAATTCTCTGGTCAAGACGAGCAGGCCCTTCGCGACCAAATGAAAGGCGATGCAGAAAAACGCGTATTGAACAACCTTGTGCTGGAAGCAGTAGCTAAAGCTGAATCGCTTGAAGTTTCCGAAGAGGAAATTAACGAAGAGCTGGAAAACCTGTCCAAAGCGTATAACCGTCCTGCAGAGGAAATCCGCAGCATCTTTACGCAAAATGGTAACATGGAAAACCTGACTGAGGATTTGCTGCTTCGCAAAGCAATTCAATTCCTTGTTGACAACAGCGTAGCAGTTTAAGCTGATATACACACGATCAATGACGTAATAAATAAGGCACGTGTCCAGCGTGCCTTATTTTTAAACTTCGGCGCTGCGTACTGACAATGTTAAAATTCACCATACATAACGTTTGAGAAAGTTCGTATACATATAACGATTGTAATTGTTAAAGACTGATGAAAAAATGACATCATCATTCCAACATGATACAATAGAAGTGTTCGCATAAAGTCTAAATTGAAAGAAGGTTGATCGCATGAACTTAGTTCCAGTCGTTGTTGAACAGACGAATCGTGGGGAAAGATCTTACGATATTTATTCCCGCTTGCTTAAGGATCGTATTATTTTTCTTGGAAGTGCGATTGATGATGATGTGGCAAATTCAGTAATTGCTCAGCTGCTGTTTCTAGCTGCTGAAGATCCTGAAAAGGATATCCATCTTTATATCAATTCACCTGGTGGTTCTGTAACTGCAGGGATGGCAATATACGATACAATGCAGTATATTAAACCTGATGTAAGCACGATTTGTATGGGGATGGCTGCAAGCATGGGATCTCTTCTGCTTACTGCTGGTGCGAAGGGCAAGCGCTTTGCATTGCCGAACGCAGAGGTCATGATTCATCAGCCGCTAGGCGGCGTACGTGGGCAAGCTTCTGATATTAAAATTCATGCAGATTGGATTTTAAAGACAAAGCAAAAGCTGAATGAAATCTACGTAGAGCGTACAGGTCAACCATATGAAAAAATCGACCGTGACACCGATCGCGACAATTTCATGAGTGCACAAAATGCAGTGGAATATGGATTGATCGATAAAGTCATTACTGCGCCAGTAGGTTAATTGAAAACTGTTGAGCTGAAGGGGTGAATCAATGTTTAAGTTTAATGATGAGAAGACACAATTGAAGTGTTCTTTCTGTGGCAAATCGCAGGAGCAAGTACGCAAGCTCGTTGCTGGTCCTAGCGTTTATATATGTGATGAATGTATCGATCTTTGCTCCGAAATCGTTGAGGAGGAGCTAGGTCAAGAGGAAGAAGTGGATTTGAAAAATATTCCGAAGCCAGTGGAAATTCGTTCAACGCTTGATTCCTATGTTATCGGCCAGGATTTTGCGAAAAAATCTTTGGCGGTAGCGGTTTACAATCACTATAAGCGTATCAACACAGGCAGCAAAATTGAAGATGTAGAGTTGCAAAAAAGTAATATTTTGCTATTAGGTCCTACAGGATCTGGTAAAACATTGCTTGCGCAAACGATGGCTAGAATTTTAAATGTGCCTTTTGCGATTGCTGATGCTACATCGTTGACAGAAGCAGGCTATGTCGGCGAAGATGTTGAAAACATTTTGCTGAAGCTGATCCAGGCTGCTGACTATGATGTTGAAAAAGCAGAGCGCGGTATTATTTATATCGATGAAATTGATAAAGTTGCACGTAAGTCTGAAAATCCTTCCATTACACGCGATGTATCGGGTGAAGGGGTTCAGCAGGCGCTATTGAAAATTCTTGAAGGTACAGTTGCTTCCGTACCGCCACAAGGTGGAAGAAAGCATCCGCATCAAGAGTTTATTCAAATTGACACAACCAATATTCTGTTTATTTGTGGCGGCGCGTTTGATGGCCTTGAGCAAATTATTAAACGCAGAATCGGTAAAAAGGTCATTGGCTTTAATTCATCTGGCGAATTGACCAAGGACTTGAAGCCAGGCGAATACTTGTCTATGGTATTGCCTGAGGACTTGCTCAAGTTCGGCTTGATTCCAGAGTTTGTTGGCCGTTTGCCAGTCATTTCTACTCTAGAGCCGCTTGATGAAGCAGCACTGGTTCGTATTTTGTCCGAGCCGAAAAACGCGCTTGTCAAGCAGTATCAAAAGCTGCTTGAGCTGGACAATGTCAAGCTTGAATTCAAGCCTGAGGCGCTTGAAGCAATTGCCAAGGAAGCGATTAAGCGAAACACAGGTGCACGCGGCCTGCGCGCGATTATCGAAGGCATTATGCTTGATTTGATGTATGAGGTGCCATCGCGTGATGATGTGACAACATGCGTCATTACGGAGGAAACCGTAACAAGCAAAATCGTTCCTGAGCTTAGCAGCACTGAGAAAAAGAACGGCAAGAAGGAAGAAAGTGCGTAACGTCACTTGAATATCGTCAAAGGCACCACCTCAAGCTTAAAGCAGTTGAGCAAGAGGTGGACTTTGGCATTTATGGGAGAGATAAGTATGTACTTACGTCAGAATACTGTACCTGTCAAGGTTGGCAATCTAACGATTGGCGGCAGCAATGAAGTGCTTATTCAAAGTATGTGTACAACGAAAACAGCGAATGTGGAAGCGACCGTAGCAGAGATTTTACGGTTGGAGGAAGCGGGCTGCCAGCTTGTACGCGTAACCGTCAACAATATTGAAGCTGCAGATGCAATTAAAGAAATTAAGAAGCGTATCCATATCCCGCTAGTGGCTGATATTCATTTTGACTATCGTCTTGCTTTGCGCGCGATTGAAAATGGTATCGACAAGGTGCGTATTAATCCAGGAAATATCGGTCGTCGCGAAAAGGTAGAAGCGGTTGTCAAAGCGTGCAAGGAAAAAGGAATCCCGATTCGTATCGGGGTTAATGCCGGTTCATTGGAAAATCATTTGCTTGAGAAGTATGGCTATCCGACTCCAGAAGCGATGGTAGAAAGTGCGCTATTCCATATTGGTATCCTGGAGGAGCTCGACTTCCACGACATTATCGTGTCATTAAAAGCGTCTGATGTGCCGATGGCGATCAAAGCATACTCGATGGCGGCTGAAGTAATCAAGTATCCACTGCATCTTGGCATTACAGAAGCAGGGACGCTTCATGCCGGAACGATTAAAAGCTCCGCAGGGATTGGCGCATTGCTGTCTATGGGAATAGGCAATACAGTGCGCATCAGCTTGTCTGCCGATCCAGTGGAAGAGGTAAAGGTAGCACGCGAGCTGCTGAAAACGTTCGGCTTGATTACGAACGCTGCTACGCTTGTCTCCTGTCCGACCTGCGGTCGTCTCGATATCGACTTGTTCTCTGTAGCCAATGAAGTAGAAGAATATATTTCCAAAATTAAAGTTCCTATTAAAGTTTCCGTTCTGGGATGTGCCGTTAACGGACCTGGAGAAGCGCGTGAAGCCGACATCGGCATTGCCGGAGCTAGAGGCGAAGGTTTGCTGTTCCGCTATGGACAAATGATCCGCAAAGTGCCAGAGGCTGAGCTTGTAACAGAACTGAAAAAGGAAATCGACGAAATTGTTCGCATTTACGAAGAAACAGGTGAAATTCCTGGCCGAAAAGAGCATGTAAAGAACTAATTCTATATTTTATACTTCGAGCTCCAGCAAGCTGTTGGAGCTTTTTTGCATATTTGCATAATGAAAAGCGATCATTGCGGCAATACCAATGCAGTGATCGCTTTTTTGTGAAACTGATTCTTCTTTTTCTATTCAGCAAGATTATTCCATCTGCTAGAGGGTAATACTAGAGATATGTGAAATTCGAGTGAATGATCTAAATAAATAGGAGAGTGAAGTTCAATATGGATATGAGCATCTTGCTTATGGTAATCCAAGTATTTTTTGCGGTAGTAATCGGTTTATACTTTTTCAATTTGCTGCGTAATCAGAAGCTGAACAAGGCAGCTGTTGATCGAGAATCGAAAAAGGAGATGGAGAAGCTGCGCAAGCTGCGTTCCATCTCCTTAACGAAGCCGCTTGCCGAAAAAACGAGACCGCAGTCAATGGACGATATTGTCGGTCAGAAGGACGGTCTGAAGGCGCTCAAGGCAGCGCTGTGCAGCGCCAACCCGCAGCACGTCATTATCTATGGTCCGCCCGGCGTCGGGAAAACAGCGGCCGCTCGTGTCGTCCTGGAAGAGGCAAAACGCAATGCTGCCTCGCCGTTTTTGCCTAGCGCCAAGTTTACGGAGATCGATGCGACAACTGCACGTTTTGACGAGCGCGGCATAGCCGATCCGCTAATTGGTTCGGTGCATGATCCGATCTATCAAGGAGCAGGAGCGATGGGCGTTGCCGGCATTCCACAGCCAAAGCCAGGTGCGGTGACCAAGGCGCATGGCGGCATTTTGTTTATTGACGAGATTGGTGAATTACATCATGTGCAGATGAATAAACTATTGAAGGTGCTGGAGGACCGCAAAGTTTTTCTGGAAAGTGCGTATTATAATTCGGAGGATAGCAATATCCCGACCTATATTCACGATATTTTTCAAAACGGCTTGCCGGCTGACTTCCGCCTCGTAGGCGCTACCACTCGCTCGCCTCAGGATATTCCTCCTGCGATCCGTTCGCGCTGCATGGAGGTCTATTTCCGTCCGTTGCTGGCTGACGAGGTAGCGGAGATTGCCAACAATGCTGTCATGAAAATCGGCTTCCCGCCTTGTCCTGAAGCGGTTGAGGTGGTTAAGCAGTATGCAACCAACGGTCGGGAAGCGGTCAATATTATTCAGCTCGCTGCTGGCATCGCTTTGTCGGAGAAGCGCGACAAAATTTATGCAACTGATATTGAGTGGGTTGTCAACAGCAGTCAAATTCCGCCGCGTCCAGAGCGGAAGGTTCCATCGCGTCCGCAGATCGGCTACGTGAACGGACTTGCTGTGTATGGCCCAAGTATGGGAGCGCTGCTGGAAATTGAAGTAAGTGCAATACCTGCTGCCAAGGGCAAGGGCACATTTACGATTACGGGAGTGGTGGAAGAGGAAGAGCTGGGCGGTGGCTCGCGCACGCTGCGCCGTAAAAGCATGGCAAAAGGCTCAATCGAAAATGTGCTGACTGTGCTGCGTCTGAAAGGATTGAATCCGCAGGATTATGATTTACATATTAATTTTCCTGGCGGCTCGCCAGTTGATGGACCTTCGGCAGGCATTGCGATGGCAACAGCCATAACATCAGCTATTTTGCAGGTTCCAATCGACAATCGCTTGGCGATGACTGGTGAAATCGGCATTCACGGCAATGTTAAGCCAGTAGGCGGCGTGTTGGCAAAAGTGGAAGCAGCCTTCCAAGCTGGCGCTATTCGTGTTATTATTCCTAAGGAAAACTGGCAGGAAATTTTTGCTGATTTGAATGGGCTGCAGGTTATTGCTGTTTCACGAATCGAGGAAGTGCTTGCCCATGTATTTCCTGAGCTTGCTAATTGGAATGAGGAGGAGCAAACGGAGCAGTGGAGGCTCAATCTTTTTAACAAGCCAACCTATCCATATTTGCAGGCAGATTCATTAGAATGATAAGATGAAGGAAGAGTATAAAGAATGGAGGTGCTGGAATGGGATCTAGCAAATCAAAGACTCGTCGTATTCCATTGCTCCCGCTGCGGGGCTTGCTTGTCTATCCCAGCATGGTGCTCCACCTAGATGTGGGAAGGGATAAGTCAATTCGTGCGCTTGAACGCGCGATGGTCGATGACCAGAACATTTTGTTGGTTTCGCAAGCTGAGGTAAATATCGAGACGCCGCTTGAGGAGGATATTTTCCGTGTTGGTACAATATCCAAGGTTAAGCAAATGCTCAAGCTGCCTAACGGTACAATTCGCGTGCTGGCTGAAGGCTTGATGCGTGCGGAAATCGTGGATTACGTCGGCAACGATGATTTCTATGAGGTGCTGGTCAAGGAGCTGCCAGAGCCGTCTGAGCAATCGCCAGCGATTGACGCGCTGATGCGCTCCGTGCTGACTCAGTTTGAAAACTATGTTTCGCTATCCAAAAAGATTACAGCCGAAACGTACGCTGCTGTTTCAGATATTGATGATCCTGGGCGCTTGGCCGATGTTATTACGAGCCATTTGTCGCTGAAAATAAAGGATAAGCAGCGTATTCTGGAAACGGTTGATGTGGAGAAGCGCCTTGAGGCGCTTCTTGATTTGCTAAACAACGAGCGAGAAGTGCTGGAGATGGAGCGGCAAATTAATTCGCGCGTGAAAAAGCAAATGGAGAAAACGCAGAAGGAATATTATTTGCGCGAGCAGATGAAGGCGATTCAGAAGGAGCTTGGCGAGAAAGAAGGCAGGCTTGGCGAAGTGGAGGAGCTGCGCAAGCAGCTAGAAGAAGCGCAGCTGCCTGAGTCAGTGGAAGAAAAGGTCAGCAAGGAAATCGACCGCTTGGAAAAAATGCCGCAATCATCGGCTGAGGGTGGAATTATTCGTAATTATATTGATTGGCTTCTGGCATTGCCTTGGAGCAAGATGACCGATGACGATCTCGATATAGCCCGAGCAGAGCAAATACTTGATGAGGATCACTATGGGCTGGAGAAGCCGAAGGAACGTGTACTTGAGTATTTGGCGGTACAGAAGCTGGTTAAGAAGCTTAAAGGGCCTATTCTTTGCCTGGTCGGACCTCCCGGGGTTGGTAAAACATCTTTAGCCAAGTCGATTGCCAAGTCGCTTGATCGTAAATTCGTCCGCATTTCGCTTGGCGGTGTGCGGGATGAAGCGGAAATTCGCGGGCATCGCCGCACCTATGTGGGGGCTATGCCGGGGAGAATTATGCAGGGGATGAAATCGGCAGGGACGAAAAACCCGGTTTTCCTGCTCGATGAAATTGACAAAATGGCCTCCGACTTCCGGGGAGACCCTTCAGCAGCGCTACTTGAGGTGCTTGATCCGGAACAAAACAGCACATTCAGTGATCATTTTATTGAGGTGCCATTTGATCTGTCTTCAGTTATGTTTGTGACAACAGCGAACTCCTTGCATACAATTCCACGTCCGTTGCTTGACCGAATGGAAGTGCTTCAGGTTCCTGGCTATACCGAGCTTGAAAAGACAGAGATCGCCAAGCGCTACCTCTGTCCGAAGCAGCGGCGCGATCACGGCTTGAGCGAGGAGCAGCTATCCTTTCAGGATGATGCGATCAGCCTTATTATTCGTCAGTATACACGCGAGGCTGGCGTGCGTAATTTAGAGCAGCAAATCGCCGCGCTATGCCGCAAAGCAGCAAAGGCATTCGTCTCGGATGAAGCGCTGCAGCAAATTGAAATTGACGAGGCGAAGGTGAAGGAGTGGCTTGGCAAGCCAATATTCCGCTACGGCTCAGTCGATGCCAGCCATCAAATTGGCGCAGTTACAGGCTTGGCCTGGACTGAGGTTGGCGGCGATACGCTCGTTATTGAGGTTTCGACGATGCCGGGCAGCGGCAAGCTTAACTTGACAGGCAAGCTTGGCGATGTGATGAAGGAATCAGCGCAGGCGGCATTCAGCTATATTCGCTCGCATGCCGAAGAGCTGAACATTGATCCGGCATTTTATGAGAAGCTCGATATTCATATCCATATTCCTGAAGGTGCAATTCCGAAGGATGGACCGTCTGCCGGCATCACCATGGCAACGGCTCTGATCTCAGCCTTAAGTGGACGATATGTGTCGAAAGAGGTAGCGATGACCGGCGAAATTACGCTGCGCGGCAGAGTGCTGCCAATTGGCGGACTGAAGGAGAAATCTCTCGCTGCACATCGCGCCGGTATTAAAAAAGTGTTGCTGCCTTATGACAATCAGCGTGATCTGGATGATATTCCTGAAAGCATTAAGCAAGAGATGGAATTTGTTCCTGTTGCTCATCTGGATGAAGTGCTGAAGCATGCATTACTGGAGCAAAAGGAGCATTAGATAAATGAAAATTAAGCAAACAGAATTTGTAATTAGTGCGGTTAGACCAAATCAATACCCGGAGGATGGCCTGCCAGAGATTGCTCTGGCAGGTCGCTCTAACGTTGGCAAATCATCCTTGATCAATAAAATGATGCTGCGTAAAAATTTGGCAAGAACGAGCTCGCAGCCGGGAAAAACTCAGCAGCTCAACTACTATCGCGTTAATGAAGCGATTTACCTGGTCGATTTTCCTGGATACGGCTATGCCAAGGTTTCAAAAAAGCAGCGTGAGCAATTTGGCGTCATGATCGAAACTTATTTAAGAGAGCGGCAGCAGCTTGTGCTGCAGCTGCTCGTCATTGATATTCGGCATGAGCCCTCCAAGGACGATGTGCTAATGTATGAATGGCTGAAGCATTTTGAAATTCCTACATGCATCGTTGCCACGAAGGCGGACAAAATCCCTCGCTCCAAATGGGACAAGCATCTAAAGCAGATCAAGCAAACGCTTGGCGCTGATAAGGAAGTGCCGGTCGTTCTATTTTCATCTGAAACAGGGCTTGGCCGCGAGCAGCTGTGGGATACGATTTTGGACGCAATAGATGCAGCGGGCATGCAGCTGCCAGACTCTGGCGGTACAACTGAGGCTATGGTGGAGCTGTCAGAAAATAAGCAAGAGCAATCATAATTGACTTACGGATAAGGTAGCATACAAGAGAACTTTTAAGCAGATTTCGAGGATGCTAACAGATAACTTGAATTTTTTTTGGATATTTCCGTTATTTCGCAGAATACGCTTGAAAATCGGAGCTGAACGGCAGGAATATGAGCTCCAAATCACGTATAATATAACGTATAAGCGTGTATTCGGGCTTTTCTGGATTTGCTATTAACCAGGAAAGCGAAGAATTGAGGAGATTTTTATGGCTAAGCGGATAGCCACAGAGTATGTTCATGCAAGATTTCAGTTGAGCAGTTCAGAGTTGAAAGATTTTATCCAGTTAATGGAGGAGCAGCAGCTATCCCTTCAAGTTCTTGTACTTGAAAATGGCAGCCAATCGCTCGTAGTAGAGGATGTAGCCGGACATGAAAAGATTAAAATGACATTTGAACGTCATTATGATCAGTATGTGTGTGAGATGTCTTGCACCGTTGTCCAGTTAAAGCTGACGAATGCAATGCGCAAGGCGGTTTCCGTATTCCGCGGCAATGCAATCGTAAATCGAATTTATAGCCATTATACGATGCAATATCATTATAAGCAGGGTGCCGTTCAGCTTATTGTAGAAATTAGCGATAAGGGAAGACGGATTGTTTTCGAAAAGAAAAACACAGCACAGAAACTGCAGCATGTATTCGATAGTCGCTTGATCGAAAGAGAAATCAGGCTGATTAGTCTGGATATCGATCATTTGCTAGATCAGCGCATCAGAGCAAGCTCCAACGAGGAAGTTGCTGAGATCGATGCACAATTAAAGGAACTGACCGTCAAGCTGTTTCAGCTTGAGGCGTACTAATCTTTCCGCAGCATGCAAAGCTTGGCAAAAAGCTATGCATGCTGCGGATTTTTTTGTAGCTGTACCGCTTGAGGCTCTTATCATGATTAGCAAATTTTGGCTTAATAAAAAAATAAAATATGAGCAACAGGTAGCAATGATGAGCAATGTTGAGTAAATTAAAGAGAGGCAGCTATCCCTGTTTGATAAGGCAAAAAAACCACAAAAAAACTGTTGCATTTCTCTTCATAAGATGTTATTTTTAATCTCGTTGAAAACATTTAGGTTGTTCAAAATTAGGAACCAGGATTCACTCAGGACATAGTAATGTTGCGAGAGATTAATCCCTCGAGAAGTGAATGACGTAGGTCCTAGCGGATGAAATTTTTTAAACATTTTATTCCTAGGAAGGGGGAACCGAAGGATGGAATATTCAACTTTCGGAAGACACGTTGCTGTTGATGCATGGGGTGTTGATTTTGACTTGCTAAATAGTGCGGAGGAACTGCAATCTCATATGGTTGAGGCGGCAGAAGCTTGCGGTGCTACAGTGCTATCTGTACAATCTAAACAGTTTGAACCTCAAGGCGCTACAGTACTTGTACTGTTGTCGGAGAGCCATCTCTCAATTCATACGTATCCTGAGAAAGGGTTTGCTGCGCTTGATTGTTACACTTGTGGCGAAACCGTTGATCCTCAGCTGGCCATTGATTACATGCTCTCAGTTTTGAAACCTAAAAAAGCTCATGCTAAAAAGCTGGTTCGCGGCATGGGAGAGCTTCAAGTCGTGGAACCTGAATTAAACCAAATTGAGTTAGTATAACGATGATGATATTCGATAACCATAGGCTTAACGTCTATGGTTATTTCTTTACATACTGTGCAATACTAAAGCAATAGTTTTCAAATATTAGTCAAATATGCACCTTTTGAGTATTTAGTATTATGCTATAATTAGAATTATTATAAAAACGTCTTAAGGTAAGGAAGGAGATCACCATGCATATTGTCGTTGTTGGCTTGAACTATCGTACTGCCCCTGTAGAGGTTCGCGAGCGCTTTGCATTGGCAGAAGAACAGCTGGCTGGCGCATTGACTGCATTGAAAGCAACAATGAGCATTATGGAATGTGTGATTATCGCCACCTGCAATCGTACGGAAATTTACGCAGTTGTGGAACGCCCACAAATTTGCGGTCATGATGTGCGCTGGTTTATGGAAAACTGGTTTGGTTTGCCGAGAGCGCAGTTCACCAGCTACTTGTATATGTATGAGGATCATCGTGCCATAGAGCACTTATTTAAAGTTGCAAGCGGACTGGACTCGATGATTATCGGGGAAACTCAAATACTCGGTCAGGTTCGCGACGCTTTTCTGGAAGCGCAAAACCTGAAAACAACAGGAACCATTTTTAATATGCTGTTCAAACAGGCTATTACATTGGCCAAGCGTGCCCATTCCGAGACGAAAATTGGCGAACTGGCGGTGTCTGTCAGCTATGCGGCAGTCGAGCTAGGAAAGCACATATTCGGCAGCTTTAACAATAAAAATGTAGTCGTGCTTGGAGCAGGCGAGACAGGTGAGTTGACTGCAAAGCATTTGCACGGCAACGGAGCCTCGAAAATATCGGTTGTAAATCGTACATTGGAAAAAGCGCAGGAGGTGGCTGCTTCGTTCGGCGGCTTTGCCTATACATTTGATCAGGCAAAAGCGGCGATGGAGCAGGCTGATATTATGATCAGCTCAACTGCGGCAAAGCAGTATATTTTGACGGCAGAGGATGTCCAACGTATTATGGACAAGCGCCGCAATCGACCTCTGTTTATGATCGACATTGCTGTGCCGCGAGATTTTGATCCGCGGATTGCCGAGCTGGATAACGTTTATTTATACGATATTGACGATCTTAAGGATATAGTGGAAAGCAATCTTGCTCAGCGCAAGCAGGAAGCTGTGAAAATCGAAGCGATGATTGCTGAGGAAATCAAGCAATTTGAAAGCTGGTACCAGACGCTTGGCGTTGTACCGCTTATTCGTGCCCTGCACAGCAAGGCAGAGCAGGTTCATGCCGCAACCATGGTCAGCCTAACCAATAAGCTGCCTAATTTGTCAGAGCAGGAGCTGAAGGTCATTCGCAAGCTGACCAAAAGCATGGTCAATCAGATGATTCAGGAGCCTGTTGTGCGCATTAAGGAATTGGCAGGCGAGAAAAAGGC
Organism: Paenibacillus montaniterrae; assembly: GCF_018403185.1. GTDB lineage: Bacteria > Bacillota > Bacilli > Paenibacillales > Paenibacillaceae > Pristimantibacillus > Pristimantibacillus montaniterrae. The sequence goes on along the minus strand of NZ_BOSE01000004.1, from coordinate 282,133 downwards.
TGATGAAGCGATGGCGTTGTTTACCCAACTTTTTGACTTGGAGCAGGAGCTTGCTCTCCTTGCCGAAGAAAATGACAAGAAGGAAGCACAGTCGACTGCTGTCCAGGAACGCAACTCGCTTGTTCGCTCAGCGAAAAAGCTTGCTGCCTTGGTGCGTTCATAGCTTTTCAATTTTAATGCCCTCAAGTTTCGATTGTACTAATTGAAGTAGAACGCAGGGTGGTGCAATGATGAATTGGGAATTGTGGATATATGACAGTATCGTCTATATATATGCCCTGAGTCTGCTGTTTTACTTTTCTGATTTCATTTATGAAAATCGAAAGGCAAAGCAGCTAGGCACAGGGCTGCTTGTTTTTGTATGGGTGCTTTCAGGAGCATTTTTAATTATGAGAGTTGTAACGGAGCTCAATGCACCAGTTTTTGAGTTTACGAATGTTGATTTGCTGCAATTATTTTCGTGGACAATGATTACAATTTCATTTATTCTTAGCCGATTTTATAATATTGAGCTCATTATATTTTTTGTCAACATTATCGGGTTTTCATTGTTCGCGCTTAATTTATACAGCTTTTCCTTAAAGGGCAATACGCTCGAGCTGTGGCAGACGACGCGTGAGCTGCTCTATGTCCATATTAGTCTAGTGATTAGTGCCTATGCGATTTTAACCGTAGGGGCGCTGCTGGCAATTATGTATTTGATTGTGCATCATGCGCTTAAGAAGAAAAAGTGGATGAAATGGCTGCGGCGCTTTCCTAGCCTTGAGGTTATTGCTAGAACGATGGAGCGGATGGTCATTATCGGCTTCCCGCTGCTCATTATGTCTTTGGCGATCGCTTTAATTTCGATTATTGTAGAAGGCAAGACGCAAATGCTGCTTGATGTGCAAATTATTACGAGCATTGTTGCGATTGGCATCTATGGCTATTTTATTTATCAGCGCTCTGTACATCAGAAGCCTGGTCATGAAATTGCCAGGCTGTATTTGCTAGCCTTTGCGATTCAAATTGTGAATATGCTATCTGGCGAATACTCGTCCTTCCACTAAATTCGCTTGACAAGGGGGCGTTACATGATGGATGAGGTTTACCCTATCATGCTTAGGCTTGGCAGACAACGAGTTGTTGTCGTAGGCGGGGGCAGCATTGCTGCTCGCAAGGTGAACGGCTTGCTCCAAGGAGGCGCTCAATCGGTTACGGTAATTGCGCCTCAGCTGTGCGAGAAGCTGCAGCAGCTCGCTGATGAGGGCAGTATATGCTGGCAAGCGAAACGATACGAAAAGAGTGTGCTGAAGTCGGCTGGATTAGTATTTGCAGCGACTGATGATAGGCGGCTTAATGAGCAGATTAGCAATGATGCCTTGAATTGCGATATACTGGTATGTAATGTCAGCGATGGCGAGCAGGGCAGCTTTATTACGCCAGCTGTGGCAAGAAGCAATGAGTTGACGGTTGCGATATCCTCAGGTGGAAGCAGCCCCGCTCTCGTCAAGCATATGAAGCGGGAGCTGGAGCACAATTACTTGCCACACTATGATCAGGCGCAGCAGCTGCTAAAGCGATTGCGCGCTGATGTGCTTCGCACTGATATGAATGCCCGTCAGCGACAGCATCTGCTGTCGCTTGCTGTATCTGAGGCAGTAGAAGCGGCTGAGCAGCCGTATGAAACGTGGTACGCCTCGTTATATAATAGAACTGTACAGGTTGAAGGTGAGGATGCAGAAAATGAACGCGAAAATAATTAAGGTCGGCACTCGTCAAAGTCAGCTTGCGCTTACGCAAAGCGGTCAGGTGATCAAGCAGCTTGAGAAGCTTTGCCAGCAGCATGGACTGCCGTATACATTTGAGATTCATAAAATTGTAACCAAGGGCGATCAAATTTTGGATGTAACCTTGTCCAAAGTAGGCGGCAAAGGACTTTTTGTCAAAGAAATTGAACAGGCGCTGCTTGATGGCGTCATTGACATGGCGATTCACAGCATGAAGGATATGCCGTATGAGCTGCCTGCAGGCTTGACGATCGGAGCGGTTCCTAAACGGTTGACGCCACAGGATTGCCTCGTATTAAAGCAGGGAGCATCATTTGAAGATTTGCCCCAGGGAGCCAAGGTTGGAACTAGCAGCCTGCGCAGAAGCAGCCAGCTGAAGCATGCGCGGCCAGATCTTGACTTGCAGTGGATACGCGGCAATATTGACTCGCGCTTGCGCAAGCTTGAAACAGAGGGCTTCGATGCGATTGTATTGGCTGCGGCCGGTCTGACACGAATGGGCTGGGAGGAGCGCATTTCGGCGCTATTGCCAGTTGAGCTTTGTGTGCCGGCAGTTGGACAAGGTGCGCTAGGTGTACAATGCCGTGACAATGATAACGAAGTTACGAAGCTGCTAGCCTTGCTGAACGATGAGGAGTCTGCGCTTGCTGTTGCTGCTGAACGAAGCTTTCTTGGCACGCTGCAGGGCGGCTGTCAGGTTCCGATTGGCGCGCATGCTACTATCGTCGAGCAGTCCGCAGCAGGCGCTGTACTAGAGCTTACAGGCATCGTAGGTTCGCCGGATGGAAACACTCTGCTCAAGGAAATCCGACGCAGCACCGACCCGGTGCAGCTGGGGAGGGGTGTGGCGGAGCATCTGCTAAGCAATGGTGCTCGCAACATTTTAGAGGATGTTCAAAAAGCAGGGCTTTGATGACGATGCGCCGCTTCGTAGCGGATTCGACGGCGAATCTTGAACGCTAGCGAAAACTGCGGTGCTCACGTAGCAAGTGCCTACGCTGCGCTCCTCGTTTTCTACTAGCGTCCAAGCTTCTTGGTCCTGAAAGCCCAGCTTTTTGAACCCTCATTTTAAGTGGAAGTTCAAAAAGCTGGACTTTGATGACGATGCGCCGCTTCGTAGCGGATTCGACGGCGAAGCTTGAACGCTAGCGAAAGGCTTGCTTTCGAAGTATGTTTTCTGCGAAAACATTTGAGGTGCTCACGTAGCTCTGCTTCTACGCTGCGCTCCTCGTTTTCTACTAGCGTCCAAGCTTCTTGGTCCTGAAAGCCCCGCTTTTTGAACCCTCATTTTAGAGGAAGTTCAAAAAGCTGGACTTTGATGACGATGCGACTTCTCTGTAGCGGATTCGACGGCGAATCTTGAACGCTAGCGAAAGGCTTATGCTTTCGAAGTTTGTTTTCTGCGAAAACATTTGAGGTGCTCACGTAGCTATTGCTCTACGCTGCGCTTGTTTCGTAGCATAGTCACGTTGAAAGCACCAGCGAAGGAGCAAGCAATCCGAAAAACGAACGTGTGTCGCCTTTAAACCCTTATGCAACCAATAATATTTAATCAATGCATAAGGGTTTAAAAAGCGACTGGAGGAGTGCTTGCTCCGAAGCACTGAAATTCAAATAGCTCAACTTAGATAACGCTGAGTTTGCTTCGCAGCATAATCGACGATGAAAGCCCCAGCGGAGGAGTAAAGCATCCGGAAAACGAAGTGTGTCGCCTTTAACATCGTAATGCAACCTTAAAAATTCAAATAAGAAAGCATAACGATTTAAAAAGCGACTGGAGGAAGCTTTGCTCCGGAGCGCTGAAATTCAAATAGCTCAACTTAGATAACGCTGCGCTTGCTTCGCAGCATAATCGACGGTGAAAGCCCCAGCGGAGGAGCAAAGCATCCGGAAAACGAAGTGGGTCGCCTTTAACATCGTAATGCAACCTTAAAAATTCAAATAAGAAAGCATTACGATTTAAAAAGCGACTGGAGGAAGCTTTGCTCCGGAGCGCTGATATTGAGTAAAGATTGAGGGATAAGAGGATGAAAAAGGGGAAAGTGTATTTGGTGGGCGCAGGTCCTGGCGATCCGCGGCTTATTACGATTCGCGGCATGCAGTGTATTAAGGAGTGCACAGCAATTGTGTATGATCGCTTGGCAAGCCCGCGTCTGCTGCGTTATGCCAAGCCAGATGTGAAGCGCGTTTATGTGGGCAAGCTGCCCGACCGCCATACGATGAAGCAGGAGGAGATTAATCAGCTGCTGGTCGATTTGGCGCTGGAGGGGCATGTTGTTACACGGTTAAAAGGAGGCGACCCTACGATTTTCGGACGGGTTGGCGAGGAGGCTGGCTTGCTCAATCAGCACGGTATTCCTTATGAAATTGTGCCTGGCATTACGTCGGCGATTTCGGTGCCTGCCTATGCGGGAATTCCGGTAACGCACCGCGACCACGCGTCATCGCTCTCGATTGTTACGGGCCATGAAAGTCCAGATAAGCTGGATCGCTCAATTTATTGGGATAAGGTAACAAATGCTACAGGCACACTGCTGTTTCTTATGGGCGTTGCCAAAATCGACTATATTTCAAGACAGCTTATGAAGCATGGCCGAAGCCCCGATACGCCTGTTGCGCTTGTTCGATGGGGAACAACACCAGAGCAGCAAACGCTTGTCGGTACGCTGGAAAATATTGCGGAGCTGGTGAAGCAAACGAAATTTGAATCTCCTGCTGTCATAATTGTTGGCGATGTGGTCAAGCAGCGTGAAGCTTTGCAATGGTATGAGAAAATGCCGTTGTTTGGCATGCGTGTATTAGTGACGCGCGCACGCTCGCAGGCAAGCGAATTTGCAGAGAAAATTGAAGAGCTTGGCGGAGAACCATGCGAGTTTCCGGTCATCGAGGTACGCAAGCCAACAGCTGCCAGCATGCTTGATCAAATTAATGCATGCTTATATCAAGCAGAAGGCTATGATTGGCTCGCCTTTACAAGTGTAAATGGCGTTGACTATTTTTTTCGCGCACTGGTTGAGCAAGGGATTGATGTGCGGCGCTTTTATCGCGCCAAAATTGCAGCTGTCGGTCCGAAGACCGCTGAGGCGCTGCAGCAGCGCGGCTTGAAGGTCGAGCTGCAGGCTGGTCGCTACGATGCAGAGGGCTTGGTTGAGGCGCTGGATGGCGTAATGCAGCAAGGAGAGCGCGTGCTGCTGCCGCGCGGCGATCTGGCCCGCTCCGTGTTGCCGCAGCAGCTGAGAGAGAAAGGCATCGTAGCAGATGAGATCAGCGTTTATGAAACGGTGGTTGCTGAGCAGCAGGACCCGATTGTACTGGAATGGTTGAAGGATAAGCATATTCATATGCTGACGTTTACAAGCTCTTCTACTGTTCATCATTTAATTAAAGTGCTGCAGCATCATGGATTCGAAGATCCAGTCGCGCTGCTTTCACAGTATCCGATTGCCAGCATCGGTCCAATTACGTCAGATACAATCCGCCAGTACGGCTTAACGGTAACCGTTGAAGCGGCAGAAGCGACAATAGACTCTTTAACTGCCGCACTTGTCGTTTACAATGCTGCGAAGCAGCAGCAATAGCATCATGCAAAGTTACAGCACATACTTAGGGCGTGTCTGAAAACCCGCTCAGCGGCCCCTTTCACCGCCTTTTCGCCCCCTGCTTCGTTCCGTTTGTTTGACGTACGCCCGGTACGCCTTCACAAACGCGCCTTGCATGGAACGAAAATTCGGCAAAATTGGCTGTCCTCGGAGTTCTCAGACATGCCCTACAAGACAACTTTGTGTTACAAAAGTTTGAGGAGGGCGACATTATGACATTTCCTATTACTCGCAATCGCAGGCTGCGCCGATCTGCAGCTTTGCGCAGCATGGTGCGAGAGCATACATTGCAGGTAGAAGATTTTATTTATCCGATATTTGTTACCCATGGCGAAGGGGTAAGAGAAGAGATTCCGTCAATGCCAGGCGTATACCATCTGTCTCTCGACCAGCTTAAGCTGGAAATTCAGGAGGTTGTTGAGCTGGGCATTAAATCGGTGCTTATTTTTGGAGTGCCAGCCTATAAGGATGCGCAGGGCAGCTCTGCCTATGATGATGAAGAAATCGTACAGCAAGCGATTGCTGCAATCAAGCAATGGGCGCCTGAGCTCGTTGTCATCGCAGACACATGCTTGTGCCAATTTACCGATCATGGTCATTGCGGAGTCGTGCATGTGGAGGAAGCAACAGGCATCGCTCAGATTGACAATGATCAATCACTGCAGCTGCTAGTTAAAACGGCTGTATCCCAAGCTAGAGCCGGCGCTGATATTATTGCGCCTTCCAATATGATGGACGGCTTCGTGGCCGCGATTCGTCAAGGACTGGACGAGGCCGGCTTTGCCGATATCGCAATTATGTCCTACTCCGTAAAATATGCCTCGGCATTTTATGGACCGTTCCGCGATGCCGCTCATTCAACGCCGCAGTTTGGCGATCGCAAAACGTATCAGATGGACCCTGCCAATTCGCTCGAAGCATTGCGCGAGGCAGACAGCGATGTCGCTGAAGGAGCGGACTTTTTAATGGTTAAGCCTGCGCTTGCTTATTTGGACATTGTACGCACGTTGAAGGAGCAGTTTGATCTGCCGCTCGTAGCCTACAATGTAAGTGCGGAGTACTCAATGGTGAAGGCTGCCGCAGCAAATGGCTGGATCAACGAGCAGGCCGTTGTCCTGGAAACGCTGCTAGGCATGAAGCGTGCTGGCGCATCGCTCATTATTACGTACCATGCCAAGGATGCAGCAAAATGGCTGAAGGATTCTGAGGGTTAGCATTTTTGTAAAGTTGAGGAGGAGCAAGGATGAGCAAACGTGTCGATACTTTATCAAAGCAAGCATTTGAACGTGCGAAGAAAGTAATTCCTGGCGGAGTGAACAGCCCTGTGCGCGCCTATAAATCAGTTGGCTTGACGCCAGTTTACGTAGAACGCGGCGCAGGCAGCAGCATTTATGATATTGATGGGAACCGCTATATTGATTATATTCTGTCCTGGGGGCCGCTTATTGCAGGACATGCTCACCCTAAAGTTGTTGAGGCGCTGCAGGAGACGGCAGCGAAAGGGACCAGCTTTGGTGCGCCAACCGAGCTGGAGACGCTGATGGCCGAGCTAGTTGTTGAGCGTGTGCCATCTGTCGATATTGTGCGCATGGTCAATTCGGGCACAGAAGCGACAATGAGCGCACTGCGTCTGGCGCGAGGCTATACGAAGCGCTCGAAAATTTTGAAATTCGAGGGCTCCTATCATGGACATGCCGACAGCCTGCTCATTAAAGCCGGCTCAGGCGTTGCAACATTGGGCTTGCCTGATTCGCCGGGCGTGCCGCAATCGGTAGCCGAAAATACGATTACGGTGCCTTATAATGATTTGGAAAGCGTAAAGCTGGCGTTCGAACGCTATGGTGAGGAGCTTGCCTGCGTAATTGTCGAGCCGATTGCTGGCAATATGGGGGTTGTGCCACCGCTGCCAGGCTTTCTTGAAGGCTTAAGAGAAATGACGAAGCAATATGGCAGTCTGCTTATTTTTGATGAGGTAATGACGGGCTTCCGCGTCGATTATCATTGCGCGCAAGGTAAATTTGGCATTACGCCTGATTTGACCTGCTTTGGCAAAGTGATAGGCGGAGGTCTTCCAGTTGGGGCTTACGGCGGACGACGCGATATTATGGAGCAAATTGCGCCAAGCGGACCGATTTATCAGGCTGGAACATTGTCCGGCAATCCGTTGGCTATGGCCGCAGGCTATACGACGCTGCAGTTGATGACGCCAGAGGCCTATGCGCAGCTTGAGGCAAAGGCGGCCCGCTTGCAGCAAGGATTCGAGGACAACGCCAAAAAATATGGCGTGCCGCTAACGATCAATCGAGTCGGCTCAATGGTTTGCCCATTTTTTACGGATCAGCAGGTCATCAATTTCGAAACGGCCAAAACGTCGAATTTATCGTACTTTACAAGCTATTTCGGGCATATGCTTGATCAAGGCGTCAGTGTGCCGCCATCACAATTTGAAGGTTTGTTCCTTTCCATCGTGCATAGTGATGAAGATATTGAGCATACGATCGCTGCTCAAGGCTATGCGCTATCACAGCTCTAAACAGCTCTAAACAGCTCTAAACTGAGGTGAATGCTATGTTAGAAGGTTTGCTGACTCGTCAGGGGGCGGATCTCGTCCTTGATTACAAAGGGTTGGCGCAGCGTTTAACAAAAGAGCAGGCCAAGTATCAGCCTGAGGTAGGCAGCCATCCGCATCTTGTGCGGCAATGGCTGCAGGCTTGCTCGATATTGCCTGCAAAATGGGTTAATCGAATCTTTTCGGTAGGCGGCATTACATGGGCTGGCGAGCAGCTGCATTTGATCGCCTATATGTATGCTGACTTGCAGCAAAATGATGATTATCGCGCAGCGCAAACCGAATTAAAATCAGGAGCGGCGCGGCTTGAAATTTTGTATGAGGATGAGCATTTGCTCGTTGCCAACAAGCCTGCGGGCATGCCAGTGCATGGCGCCAACAAAGGGCAGCGCAACAGCCTTGACGTTGCAGTAGCGGTCCATATGCTGCGGCAAAACGATCCGATCATCGTTAGACATATACATAGGCTGGATGATGATACATCAGGCCCGGTGCTTTATGCGAAAAATGAACTGGCGCAGCAGCGGCTTGATGAGCAGATGCGCAACAAGCAAATTGAGCGCTCCTATATCGCAATCGTGCATGGAAAATTGAACAGCAAAAAAGGGACGATTCGCGAGCCGATTGGCAAGGATCGTCATCAGCCAAAGCGGAGAATGGTCACGCCGAAAGGCGAGGAGGCCATTACCCACTACGAGCTGGTTGAAAGCGGAGAGCTGTACTCCGTTGTCAAGCTTGCCCTGGAAACGGGGCGCACCCATCAAATACGTGTTCATATGAGCCATATTCGCCATCCGCTTGTTGGCGACTACTTGTATGGCGGCAATACAGAGCTGCTTAGCCATCAAGCGCTGCACGGGTCAAGCTTAAGCTTTATTCATCCGGTAACAGGCGAGCAGCTTGTTGTTGAAGCCGAGCTTCCAGCCTGGTATGCAGAAATAAAGCAGCATATTACAAAAAGTTAGTCATGCTGAGCCTTCCTTCACCATATAGATAAATAGTGAAAGCTAACGTTAAACAAGCATTCATTATGGTGAAGGGAGGCTTTATCGTGTCTAATGGCAATCATGGACTTCGATTTGATATTTATGAGCGCGTGCATTTGCCCGAAAATGTAGCGGCGATCGACGAGCTGGAGGAAATTGAGCTGGTTCCACGGATTCAAGTGATAGAGCAAGGCGAGAATGCGGTGCTTCAGGGGCAGCTAGTATTGAATGGCATCTATCGTGCTCAAGGAGAAAGGGACGAGCAAGTAGCGCTTGAGCATTGGATTCCAGTAGAAATTACGCTGCCAATGAATAGAGTGACAAGGCTGGATGAAATTACGGTAGATATTGATACATTCGATGTTGTACTACTCTCTTCCAGAGCATTGAATCTGACAGGCATTCTATCGCTGCGCGGCATTGTGCTGGAGCAGGATGAAGAAGCTGACGGCTGGAATGCTGAGGTGTTTACTGTATCCCACTCGCGCGGGGAAGAGGAATCAGCGGAGTACAGCGCTGCTGACTTTCAAGGTCAGACTGAACAGCAGGTAGAGACAGAATATCAAAACGAGACGGACTATCTCAACCAGTCAGCCTATCAAGGAGAAGCTGCGTATCGCGGCGAGGAAGTCTATCACGTTAGCGCAGAGCAGCAAAGCGAAGCGTATTATTATGCTGAAGCTGAAGCTGAATCGGAGCAGCAGACCGAAACCTTCCACGTATATGCCTATGCCGAGCAAGCTGAGAGTCAGCAATTTGCGGCTCAGCCGGAGCAGCATGGCTATGAGGCGGAAGGCTATCGGAACGAGCAGCAGGAAGAGCAGCTTGATGCACATTATGCAGCGCAGCCTGAGCAGCAGCATTACAGCTTTTTGCAGCAGCTTGGACAAAAGTATGCGCAAAGCGCTGAGGAGCTGCACGCTCAAGGCGAGCAAGCGGAATATTTGCATCGCGCTGCAGAGTATAACATAGAGCAGCAAGGCAGCATTGAGACTGCTCAGTATGAGCAGCACGAGCACATAGAGGCAGCATACAGCGAGGCTGAGCATCATGCAGCATATGCTAGAGAAGAAGAGCAAGAGCAGCATGCGCAATATGCTAGAGAAGAAGAGCAGGATCCGTATGCGCAGGAGGCAAGCGATACCGCTCATACACCAGAGCATGATGCTGTGCAATGGTCGGCGTGGGAAGCAGCTGTGGAAGAACAGGCTGAGCGTGAGCAGGAGCAAGAGGTCAATGAAGAACTGGAAGCTGAGGAGCTGGAGTCGCAGCATGTGCACCATGCCGAGCCGACTGCAGAACGCGAGCTGCACATTGCGTTAAACGGCAATACTGCACAAAATGAAACGCAAGGCATTCGCACGATATTAAATTCCAGCTTGCGCGAGCAGGCGGCACAGCAGGCAGCGACGCTGCAGCAGCAGGAGCTTGACCGAAAACAGGCAGAGGAAGAGAAGCAGCGAACTACCGATGATGAAATCGAATGGCAGCAGCTGTTCTTGAACAAGCGGCCAGAGCAAAATGAATTCAAGCGAATTCGGATGTGCATCGTGCAAAAGGAGGATACGCTGGAGCAAATTGCATTGCGCTACAGCATTAATCCTCGTGATCTGTTAATTCGCAACAATTTGCATGAATCGGCGATTACGGAAGGTCAGCTGCTTTATATTCCTTAGCTTGCATATAAATTGACTAGAGCCTCATCTTACGTTATTATAGAGTTATATGTGTAATAATGTTGATGAGGAATAATATACCTACGTTTCCTTCAGAGAGTAGGGCTGTTCGCTGAAAGGCTCTATAGGATAACAAGTATATGGGTCACCTCTGAATTGCCAAGCTGAATGCTGCTTTATTGCTGCTAGTAAGCGAGGCCGGCCGCAGCCGTTATCTGCATCGAGTGCCATATGATGGATTGTTTTCATATGGAATGAAGGTGGTACCACGGAAGCATAGCCTTTCGTCCTTTTTAATAAGGATGGAAGGCTTTTTTTTATGAATAAGATTCACGCATGGAGGATGAAAAAATGTCAGACAATCAGTCGAAATTAAGCATGCCGACGACCTATGATCCGAAGGCTGCGGAACAAAAATGGTATGAGTTTTGGCTAAAAAACAACTTTTTTCAAGCAGGGAAGCGTCCAGAGGCAGAGCCGTTTACAATTGTAATCCCACCACCAAACGTTACAGGCATGCTGCATATCGGGCATGCTTTGGACTTTACCTTGCAGGATATTATTATTCGCACCAAGCGCATGCAGGGCTATGACACGCTATGGCTGCCTGGAACTGACCATGCCGGTATTGCTACACAAACGAAGGTGGAGCAGAAGCTGCGTGAGCAAGGTGTATCTCGTCACGATCTTGGGCGAGAAAAATTTCTTGAGCAGGTATGGGCGTGGAAGGATCAATATGCCAATACGATTCGCGAGCAGTGGGCTAAAATGGGGCTGTCGCTTGATTTTTCACGCGAGCGCTTTACGCTTGATGAAGGTCTTTCCAAGGCTGTACGCGAAGTATTCGTACGCCTGTACGAGAAAGGTCTGATTTACCGCGGCAAAAAAATTATTAACTGGGACCCGGCTGCGCGCACGGCTCTTTCTGACATAGAAGTCATTTACAAGGAGTTGAACGGGCATCTTTATCATTTGCGCTACCCGTTGAAAAATGGCTCCGGATACATTACAGTGGCGACGACCCGACCGGAAACGATGCTGGGCGATACCGCTGTAGCTGTTCATCCTGAGGATGAGCGCTACAAGCATTTGATTGGCGAAATGATCGTATTGCCGATCGTTAACCGTGAAATTCCGATTATTGCCGACGAGTATGTTGAGAAGGAATTCGGTTCAGGCGCGGTAAAAATTACACCTGCGCATGATCCTAACGACTTTGAGGTAGGTGAGCGCCACAGCCTGCCGCAAATCATCGTCATGGACGAGACCGGCACGATGAATGACGAGGCTGGACCGTATAAAGGTCTTGATCGCTTTGAATGCCGCAAGCAGCTTGTAGCTGATCTGCAGGAGCAAGGTGTATGCGTGCTGATCGAGGATCATGTGCATCAAGTAGGCCACAGCGAGCGCAGCGGTGCTGTAGTTGAGCCTTATTTGTCTACACAATGGTTTGTTAAGATGAAGCCGCTAGCTGAAGCTGCGATTGCTGCCCAAAAATCAGGCAAGGGCGTTCAGTTTGTGCCAGAGCGATTTGAAAAAACATATTTGAACTGGATTGAAAATGTGCGCGACTGGTGTATTTCCCGTCAGCTTTGGTGGGGACATCGCATTCCTGCCTGGTACAATGACGAAACAGGCGAGATGATTGTATCCCGCGAGGATCAAACCGATCCAAACTTGCGTCAGGACAGCGACGTGCTGGATACATGGTTCAGCTCTGCACTTTGGCCGTTCTCGACGCTTGGCTGGCCTGAGCAAACGGACGACTTGAAGCGCTACTATCCTACGAGCGTGCTTGTAACAGGCTACGATATAATTTATTTCTGGGTTGCGCGCATGATCTTCACTGCGCTTGAATTTACAGAAGAAATGCCGTTTAAAGATGTGCTGATGCACGGTCTTGTTCGTGACAAGGACGGCCAAAAAATGTCCAAATCACTCGGAAACGGCGTTGATCCGCTTGATGTAATCGAGCAGTATGGGGCAGATGCAATGCGCTTTATGATTTCTACAGGCAGCACGCCTGGCCAGGATTTGCGCTTCCGTTTTGAAAAGGTAGAGCAGGCGCGGAATTTTGCCAACAAAATTTGGAATGCATCGCGCTTTGCTTTAATGAATTTGGAAGGCTTCACCTATGAAGATATCGATTTAAGCGGCAACCTAAGCACGGCCGACCGCTGGATTTTGCATCGCTTGAATGAAACGGTGCGTGATATTACGCGTCTGATGGACAGCTATGACTTCGGTGAAACTGGCCGACTGCTGTACAATTTCATTTGGGACGATCTGTGCGACTGGTACATCGAATTCTCCAAGCTAAGTCTGTACGGAGAGGATGCAGCGGCTAAAAAAGCGACTCAATCGGTGCTTGCTTATGTGCTTGATCGCACACAGCGCTTGATTCATCCGTTTATGCCGTTTATTTCCGAGGAAATTTGGCAGCATCTTCCGCATCAAGGCGAGACGATTACACTTGCTGCATGGCCTGTGTACGACACAGCGCTTGAGGCTCCTGCTGCGGTAAAAGAAATGGAGCTGCTTATGGATATGATTCGCGCGATCCGCAACATTCGCGCAGAGGTCAATGTGCCAATGAGCAAAAAAGTCGAGCTGCTTGTTAAGCCGTCTACTGAGGCGGAATATGCGATTTTGACGTCTAACGAGGAGTTTATTAAACGATTCTGCGGTACATCGTCACTTGAAATTTCATTGCAAATGGCAACGCCGGAAAAAGCGATGTCTGCCATCGTTACAGGCGCAGAGCTGTATTTGCCGCTAGCTGGCTTGCTGGACATTGCCCAAGAGGTGGCTCGTCTTGAGAAAGAGCTTGAGCATTTGAACAAGGAAGTGGAGCGCGTAGAGAAAAAGCTTGCCAATGAAGGCTTTGTAGCGAAGGCTCCAGCCAACGTAATAGAGGAAGAACGGAACAAAATGAAGGATTATGCAGAGAAGCGCGATAAGGTTGTGCAACGCATCGCTGAGCTGCGCGGCTAATCATGCATGAAGGAAAGCTTCTAATGTGCATAAGCGTGCGGGCAGTGTACAACGAAGCTAGAAAAAGTCGAGGAGAAGGTGAGTTGTAATGAGCCATAATCAAGCTAACGCTGCTATGAGCTCCTACACTGAGGCTGTCGAATGGATTAACAGTTTAATTCCATTCGGCATTCGCCCCGGCTTGGAGCGAATCGAAAAATTGCTGGATGCCTTTCAAAATCCACATCGCCGTTTGCGTATCATTCATGTTGCAGGCACCAATGGCAAGGGCTCTGTCTGCTCCTACCTGACTCATGTTTTGCGTAAAGGCGGCTACGATGTCGGTACATTTACATCGCCATATATAACTAAATTTACGAATCGTATCCAATATAATGGTCAAGATATAGAAGAGGAAGTGTTGCTGGAGCTTGCCAATCAGGTAAGACCTTATGTCGAGGAAATGGCTGCAACCGAGCTTGGCTCGCCTACGATGTTTGAAGTAACAACCCTCATTGCGATTTTGTATTACGCGACAGTGACCTACCCTGATTACGTTGTGCTAGAGGTAGGGCTTGGCGGACGTCTGGATGTAACGAATGTTGTGCATCCGATCGTGTCAGTCATTACGACAATTGGCCATGACCATATGGATAAGCTGGGCAACACGCTTGAGCAAATTGCTTACGAGAAAGCGGGAATTATTAAAGCAGGCACTCCTGTTGTCGTTGGGGTAACCCAGCCTGAGGCGCTTCGTGTTATTCAAGAGGTTGCAGAAGCGAAGAAAAGCACAATGTACGTCTATGAGCAGCAATTTGATCAAATGCCGCTGTATGTAGACGAGCATGAGCAGCAATTCCGCTTTGAAGGCTTGTTCAGAAATATTGAAGATGTAACCATTACAATGGCTGGGGCGCATCAGCGGCATAATGCGGCAATTGCACTGATGACCATTGAGCTGCTGCGTCAATATTTTGCGCTTGTAATCGATGACGAGGATTTGCTGGAAGGCATGAAAATGACTTCATGGCCTGGACGACTTGAACAAATCAGCAGCAAGCCTCGCCTGCTTATCGATGGCGCGCATAATCCGGAAGGCGCACAAGCGCTAGCTCAGGCGCTTGACTCAACGTATCAGTACGAAAAGCTACATCTTGTTATGGGGATGATCGAGAATAAGAATCACCATGACACATTTAAGCATATATTACCATTAGCGGATACTTTGATTCTTACAGAACCCAATTATCGTTCGGCCAAGGACGCTGACGAGCTGTATGCTGAAGTGAAGGAGCTTGCAAATGAGCTCGGTTTGCAGGACGCACCGCGCATAACCGTCGAAAAAGACTGGAAGCAAGCGCTAAGGCTGTTGCTTGAACGAACGAATGAATCAGATCTGGCAGTAGTTACTGGTACATTGTATTTAATAGGAGACGTACGCTCGTATATGCTACACAACAAGGATGCGGAAAAAGGCTGGTGAATTCTCTTTGAAAGCAAATGAACAGGTTCATTTCATCGGTATTGGCGGATATGGCGTGAGCGCAATCGCCAAAGTTATGCTGGAAATGGGCTACAAAGTAACTGGATCTGATGTTGCACTATCAGCATTGGCAAAAAAGC
This sequence comes from Paenibacillus montaniterrae, assembly GCF_018403185.1. Classification (GTDB taxonomy): domain Bacteria; phylum Bacillota; class Bacilli; order Paenibacillales; family Paenibacillaceae; genus Pristimantibacillus; species Pristimantibacillus montaniterrae. The sequence goes on along the minus strand of NZ_BOSE01000004.1, from coordinate 266,938 downwards.
TTGTAGAGCGAGGCGTTGACTTCAAGCTCGGACATCATGCGGATAACATCACAGGCGCTTCGCTCGTCGTATACTCGGGTGCTGTTGCGAAGGATAATCCTGAGCTCGTTGCTGCCAAGCAAGCGGGCATTCCTGTGCTGCATCGCGCAGAAATGCTGGCAAGACTGCTCAATGCAACGAATGGGATTGCGGTAGCTGGCGCACACGGCAAGACAACGACCTCTTCGATGATTGCATTGGTAATGGAGCTAACCGAGCAGGACCCTACCTATATTATTGGCGGGGAAATCGTTAATCTCGGGACGAATGCCAAGGCGGGAAAAGGGAGCTATCTCGTTGCGGAGGCAGATGAGAGCGACGGCTCTTTCCTGCAATATCACCCATCTATTGCGGTGGTCACCAATATCGAGGCTGATCATTTGGAAAATTACGATGGGGACTTTGAAAACATTAAAAAAGCCTACGTGCAGTTTTTAAAGCAGGTTAAGCCTGATGGCAAAGCGATTGTTTGTGTCGACGACGCCAATGTGCGCGAGCTGCTGCCGCGTGTATATGACAATGAGCAACTGCGCTCGGAGCAGCTGATCACATACGGCATTCACGAACAAGCCCATTATACCGCGACGAATATTGTGGAGGGCGATCGCTGCATCAGCTTCGATCTGCAGCATGGAGAGCAGCAGCTAGGCACATTTAAGCTGTCTGTGCCAGGCATCCACAACGTCTATAATGCGCTGGCGACCATTATTGCCGCACATGAAGCTGGAGTCGGCTTTGACGCTATTCGTGGAGCTTTAACTAAGTTTGAAGGCGCTAAACGTCGTTTTCAAGTGCTGGCTGATACGAAAGGGATGCTGGTTGTCGATGATTATGCCCATCATCCAACGGAAATTACAGCGACCATTCGTGCAGCGAAATCTACAGGCAAGCGAATTACAGCGGTTTTTCAACCGCAACGCTTTACGCGTACTTACTTTTTATTTGATGAGTTCGGCAGAGCTTTTCCGGAGGCGGATCATGTCATTATTACCGATATTTATTCGCCTGCAGGAGAAGAAGCGATTGAAGGAGTTTCCTCTGAGAAGCTGGTCGCTTTAATCGCGGAAAATGGGCAGCGCAATGTGGAATATATCCCGACAAAGGAGCAGGTGCTGGAGAAGCTGAAGGAAACGATAGCACCTGGCGATGTTGTGATTACGATGGGAGCGGGCGATATTTGGCAGGTGGCTCATCAGCTGGGCGCTCATATCCAGCAATGAGTAAAAGGACGATCAGGCAGATAGCTGCTTTGATCGTCCTTTTATTTTGACATTATGTGATGGCTTAACGCTTTCTTTTCTATCATTCTATCGTTTATTTTTGAGTGAAGCTATCATATATTCGTAGTCTGGCTCATAGAATGATAGTGAAAAGAGAAAGGAGTGAGCGCAATGTCAAAAGCGAATCGTATTACATATCGTTTTGATCGTAATGGAAATAAAATAGATGAGTACGGAGCTCAGGCTCAACAGGAAAATAAATGGAGCGTTATGAGCAGCAAACCTGCTGAACAGCAGCCAACTGAGCAAGCAGCAGGAGCTGCTATTGCAGCGAGCAGAGAGGAGCAAAACAATCGGGCAAGTGCGATGCACGAACCGACTGTGCCGAAGCCAATCCATGCAGCAGTGCATTTGAATGGAGCAGAGGGAGAGGAGCATGAGCCTGGGCCGCCGCTGTATGAGCTTGATCTTGAAGGCCTGGAGCAGCTGATACGCAATGCAGATTCACAGCCAAGCGTTCCCGATGAGGATGAGCTATTGAAGCAGCGTTATGAGCTTGATCGCGAAGATGATTGGATGCTGGGGGCAGAAGCAGAGGCAATGTCCGGGGCAGTGGCAGGAACTGGACATGCCATGACTGGATATGCAACGACTGGACATGCAACGACTGAACATGCAATGACTGGACATGCAGACAAGCAGCATGAAGCAGCCTGGCATAAAGAGCAGGCGTCGGAAGGATGGGAGCGAGCAAGACCTTCAACACGCAAATCCTTTACCTGGATGCAAGGTGCAGTTTCTGTAGCAAGTGCTGTTGCTTCTGGTGTGTTGATCGGCTATTTGCTGCTGACGCTTGTATTCGGCGTTTCGGTTTGGCCGATGTCCGCTTTCGCACAGCCTGACCAACAAAATATCGCTGATCATGCAGAGAGTGGCTTGCCAGTAGAAGAGCAGTCGCTACAGTCTGATGAAGCCACGCCTGAAGCACCGGATTCTGGCAATCAGCAGCCTGTTCAATCCGCAAGCTCTGGCTTGAAGCTGAGCGAGCATGCATTCAGCTATCATTTGCTGCAAGCTGGGGTGTTTACGAAGGAAAGCACACGAGACGAGGTTATCGCAAGCCTGCAGAATGCTGGCTTTGCTGCTCAATATATGAAAGACAGCAGCAATCGCTACTATGTTTACGCTGGATTGGCGTCATCTGCTGCTAACGCAGAGCCGGTTCAAGCCAAAATAAAAGGGATCGAAACGTACCGCAAAGCGTTTACATTTGCGATGCCTGGCACGATGGCATTTAACGGAGATGCAGTGCAGCTTGAGCAATATTTTGTGCAAAGCAATGAGTTGATTGCAATGTTTGCAGACCTGGCGTCGGCTCAGTTTGAGCAAACGAGCTTTAGTGCGATCGGCAAGGCAGCTCAGGAAGCATGGCAGGAAAAGTACGAGCAATGGATGTCGCTGGCCGAGACGGTTGCCAAGCAGTGGGCGGCTCCAGAGGACATAGAGCGGGCAGAATCGCTGCAGGCACAGCTTAAGGAGGCTCAGACGCAGCTGGAGAGCTATCAGGCTCAACCCAAGTCGAGCTATCTGTGGAAGGCGCAATCCGCACTTGTGAAAGCGGTGCTGATACAAAAAGATTGGTTTGAGTCTGCAAACGCATTGTAATCGTCAAATTAGGTGCGTATAATAGATTAGAGTACAATGGATGTTAAGGAAAGGATATGACGGATGAAGAAAAACAAATGGACATTATTGCTGCTGCTTCTGCTTGGCTTATTGGCAGGTTCATTAGTTTCATACTGGCTGGAAGCTGTTCCAGGGCTTTCCTTTTTAACGAATGCAATTACAACAAGCTGGTCGCCATCTTTTGACTTTCATGTCATATCCCTTAATTTAACTCTTAACATCAATATTAGCCTGCTGAGCATTATTGGTATGCTGGCAGCGATTTGGTTGTATCGTAAGCTGTAAAGATTGAAAACCGCAAGGGAGCAATTTTCAGATGAATGACGTACAAAATGAGCATTTACATAAACGGATAAGCCAGCTTGTATTGGCTTCATCTTCGCCGCGCCGGAAGGAACTGGTCGCTTTACTCGACCTTTCCTTGCCGGTTTCTGTTTTTTCAGTAGAGGTTGATGAGCGAATCGATCGTGCCTGGCAGCCAGCTGAAGCAGTGGAACTGCTCAGTATGGCTAAAGCTGAAGCAACAGCTAAAGCGATTGCTGAAGGGAGGGCGCCACACGATATTAACCCGAATTCAGCGTTAATATTAGCTGCAGATACGGTCGTTGTGGTCGATGATCAGATTGTTGGCAAGCCGGCCTCGGAAAATGAAGCCTTTCAAATGCTCAAGAAACTTCAGGGAAGAAGCCATTACGTGTACACAGGCATCATGTTGCTGCACAGCGGTTGCGATAAGACTGGTGCATTACAACAAGTCCAAATGGAGAATGAGATAATGCCTGCATTTGTCCAGGCGACAAGCGAAAGCATCGCAAAGCCGGGCAATAGTGCTGCAGCGGGCGAAAGCATCGCCAGGTTCAACAGTAGAGCTGCAGCTAAGCGTATCGCCTTTGGCGCTTACGGCCAGTATGAGCTTGTTTTTCAATCTGATCAGCTGGCAGCAGTAGTTGGCCACACCTATAGCCAGGTTACATTTCGCTCAATGAGCGATGATGAGATTTATGCCTATATTAAGACTGGCGAACCGTTAGACAAGGCTGGCTCATACGGCATTCAAGGAATTGGCTCTATTTTCGTTGAAAAAATCGAAGGTGATTTTTACAGTGTAATGGGTCTGCCGCTAAATTTGCTCTATCCAACACTGCTGCAATTCGGGATTAGCCCGTTTGCTACTTAATCTAACCCGTTTCCTGCCCGACAAGCTTTAGACACGGACTTATGTCCATTGCACGGTTTTAGCGGAATTCATAAGCTATTTAAAATAACTTGCAATGGAGGGTGTCGAAAGTGGGGCGGAAACGAGCTTGCACAATCCGGCGAGTCCGTACAATTGAAATACGGCCGAAAGTTAAGCGATATTTTTACATTACTCCTACTAATATTGAGTTGACGGAGGATGGCTATGTCATATCTCCCAAGCAATGCATGAATGATCGCGGGAACGCAGCTGAAAGCTTTTGCAATTTCGGCAAAGCAGGGTATTTTAATTTGTATATCAATGGTGTCATGCAGGGAGGAAGCTTATATAAAGTGAACTCCAGAAGACTTGCACTGACAGCTACAGGACAAACCATTTATGAGGGAACTCCAATCATTCTAGAATCTATCGGTTTCTACCTAGTAAAGAAAAAATAGATAGTTTAATGGTATCAATAACCCTGTCATTAGAGCAGATTCTTAATATAAATATAGTATCTGAATAACTAAGGAGGGTTAGTATGGCACTACAACTGATGAAGCTCCAGATTACGGCGTCTTCCACGATTGAAACAGCTCCACAGCAGCAAAGATACTTCTATGTTACGACAGCTGATACAGCGGCAGGTGGAACGCTATCGATTGATGCCGCAAGCTTCTTTGACGATGCTGGTCAAGCCGTCGTTACACTGCCGGATCTTGCCGTAAACAACAGCATCTACAACGTATACATCAACGGCATTATACAAATGGATGGCATTTCAACGTATACGCCCGGAGCAACTGCAGTCGGATCACTAGCCATTAATGTTCCAACAGGCGGAGAACCGATTATTTCCAACTCCCCGATCGTATTAGAAATAATTAATTTTGATCCATCCTCTACCGTTACTTTAAATACATGAAAAAAATTTAATGCATCGAGAGCTCAAGTCCGAGTGCAATCCTGCTCGGGCCAGCTCTCAAAAAACGCATGAAATAGCAGGCTGAGGCGATTCTTCTGCATGTGCTGCTAGGTAATTTATGTATATTGCTTCTCCTGATAAATGTGCTGCAGCGCTTCTTGTTGCTTGATTGGTACGAATTGCGGACAAGCTATCCATCTGCCGCGTTTGCTTTATAGTGCCAATTGCAGTTGTGCAACCCTAATGTGGGTACTATAATGATAAAGTATTTATTTCGCCCAGTGGGACAAGGACTGCAGCGCGCTTCTATTTCTTGTAGCTTGAACGTGAAGTTACTACGCTAAAATTGATAAATTTAGCCAATAGAAAGGCGGGAGCCCAGATGCAACATCAAACGCTGCGCCAGCTTCCCCATAGCCAACGTCCGAGAGAGCGCATGATCACATATGGGGCAGATGCTTTAAGTCATGCAGAATTGTTAGCAATATTGCTTAGAACAGGTACGAAAAATCAATCCGCAGTACAGCTGTCAGCTCAATTGCTGCAGCAATGCGGTTCTTTGCGAGAGCTCGTAGATATGAGTCTTGATGAGCTAACAGCCATTAAAGGAATTGGACAAGCCAAAGCGCTGCAATTGCTTGCAGGCATTGAGCTTGGCAAGCGAGTGGCCAGAAGCAGCCTTGGAGATGTTGTTACCGTGCGCAGTCCTTATGATGCGGCAATGTATGTAATGGAAGAGCTGCGTTATTTGAAGAAGGAGCATTTCATATGCTTGTTTCTTAATACTAAAAATCATATCGTAGGCAAAGAAACGCTATCTATGGGAACTTTAAATGCATCGCTCGTTCATCCCAGAGAAGTGTTTCGAGCGGCGATTCGTTCAAGCAGCGCATCCATTATATGCATCCACAATCATCCGAGTGGCGACCCCTCGCCTAGCCCAGAGGACATACAAATTACTAAACGATTAGCGGAAGCGGGATCCTTGCTTGGTATAGAGATACTTGATCATTTAATTATCGGCGATGGTACATTCGTCAGTTTGAAGGAGCAAGGCTATCTATAATATAATGGATAGGGATTGACCGACTAGAAGGGAGTTACATCATGTTTGGAAGCTTTACGAAGGATTTAGGAATTGATTTGGGAACTGCAAACACATTAGTATATATTAAAGGAAAAGGTGTTGTTGTGCGGGAGCCATCCGTTGTTGCCGTGCGCAATGATACGAAGGAAGTTGTGCAGGTTGGCGAACAGGCTAAGCTGATGATTGGCCGTACACCTGGAAATATTAGTGCCATTCGCCCAATGAAAGACGGTGTCATTGCTGATTTTGATACAACGACAGCGATGATTAAATATTTTATAAAAAAGGCGCAAAAAAGTCGTTCTATGTTTGGGAATCATCCTAATATTATGATTTGTGTGCCTTCTGGAATAACTGCGGTTGAAAAGCGCGCAGTAGAGGATGCTGCCAAGCAAGCCGGCGCTCGTGAAGCTCAAACGATCGAGGAGCCGTTTGCTGCTGCGATCGGTGCTAACTTGCCGGTTTGGGAGCCTACAGGCAGCATGGTTGTTGATATTGGCGGAGGTACAACTGAGGTTGCGATTATTTCACTAGGTGGAATTGTTACAAGCCGTTCTGTGCGCATCGCTGGCGACAGCATGGACGAAGCGATTATTCAATATATTAAGAAAGCCTACAATTTATTAATCGGGGAACGTACTGCCGAGCAATTAAAAATGGAAATCGGGTCAGCTACCAAAATGGAGCAGCCGCTTACGATGGATATTCGCGGCCGTGATATTCTGTCAGGCTTGCCTAAAACGATGACGATTACTTCAGATGAAATTACTGAGGCACTGGCTGATACGATCAATGCGATAGTAGATGCCGTAAAAATTACACTTGAAAAAAGCCCACCAGAGCTTTCCGCAGATATTATGGATCGCGGCATCGTATTGACTGGTGGAGGCGCTCTGCTTAAAAATTTGGATGAACTACTAAAAAAAGAAACGGGAATGCCGGTTATGGTGGCTGATAACGCATTGGATTGTGTTGCAGTAGGTACAGGTCTTGCATTGGAGCATATGGATCTATTCAAGTCCAAGTCAACGTTAAGATCGAAGCGTTAAAGCCCGTAGTCCGGCATATGGCGGGTGACTCATTTGTTTAATTTTCTTAAAAATAAACGTTTATTTATGCTAATGGTCGGTTTTTTAGTGTTGATTGTTTTAATTGGCCTCACAATTGGCGGAAGAGAGAAGATTACGTGGCCAGAGCGATTTCTTAAAGATACCGTTGGATTTGTTCAGCAATTGATTTACAGGCCCGCTGGTGCTATAGCGGGCTTCTTTCAAGATATAAGCCAGTTGAATGAGGTTTATAAGGAAAATGAACAGTTTCGCATGATGGCTGCAGCCTATGCGCGCGATAAGGTTGAATACAACTTTCTCAAAAGCGAAAACGAACGTTTGATGAAAGAGCTGGAATTCAAAATTCATCAAGAGCAAATGTATGATTACAAGTATATGATTGCCCAGGTTATCTCAGTTAACAATGATGCCAACAATCGTACGATCAATATTAATTTGGGCTCCAAGCATGGTGTGGAGAAAAATATGGCGGTCGTGACGTCAGATGGCTTGGTTGGCATTGTAAATTCAGTCTCTGCTTTCTATGCGTCGGTAACGCCTTATACGGAGCTCAGCACAACGTCCACGACGTTTAATGCAATTTCTGCTACCGTCATGGGAAAAGAAACGGAATCATTTGGCATATTGTCGGATTATGATACGGAGCAAGAGCGATTAATTATGAGCAAAATCGGAGAAGAGGATCCAATGGTTCAAGGCGATATTGTGATCACCTCCGGACTGGGAAATATATATCCACGCGGACTTAGAATCGGTGAAATCGAGTCCTTGAAGGTCGGTGACTTTGGTTTGACCTATGTAGCCGAGATTAAACCATTTGCTAATTTGAATAAATTGACTGAGGTGTTTGTAGTAGCGGCTCCAAGCTATGATGAGGAAGAGGAGACTACGCCATGAGCATGAATCGTATCGTGCTGCTCATGCTGGCCATTTTTTTAGTGGAGGGCTCTTTAATTCCGTGGCTAATTCCAGACAGCTACGGTGATCGGATCATTCCTCACTTTACGTTTGTTATCGTCATTTTTTCAGCCTTGTATGGCAGCCGCCACCAAGCTCTTTTTCTGGGGATGGGCTTTGGCCTTTTGCAGGACGTTATTTATTACGGACATATGATTGGACCGCATTTTTTCTTTATGGGGCTTATCGGCTACTTGGTTGGAGTTGTACTGGAGCGTAAAAAAACGACATTGCTGCTGGCGATTTCAGTCGTCGGCTTTGCATGTCTGGCTTATGATTCGGCACTATATTTTGTCTATTCTGTGTTCAAGTTTACGAATGGCTCCTATCCATGGGCGCTCATTCAATATATATTGCCAAGCTTGTTTTTGCAGCTTGTTTTCACGCTGTGCATCTATGTGCCTGTCCGAAAAATGTTTGAAAAACGGATGAGATCTGCAGAATCGTCTGAGGAATTATAGGATAATAGCAGGAAAGTTGCAGGCTGAGCGAGAATACATTAGGTTGGGAGGGACTTAGATGACAGCAAAACAACATATTATGATAAAAGGTGTTAAGGACGGTCTGCTATTCCTTCTCGACGATCAATGTGATTTCGAGGTTATTTTAAGCGAACTGAAACATAAGCTTGAAAAAACGCATCAGCAGTTGCTGTCAGGTCCATTAATTCATATTACGGTAAAGCTGGGACAGCGAGCAATAACTGAAGAGCAGTCCAAGCAGCTGTCAGATATTCTGCGCGCACAGGGCAATTTAATGGTTCAGGCAATTGAAAGCGATGTTCCGCCTGCACGCAAGCTTCGCGCGCATGCTCAGTTGAAGGTAGCGACAACGATTGTTCGTTCTGGACAGGAAATAGACTATGATGGGGACTTGCTGCTGCTTGGAGACGTGCATCCGGGAGGGGTCGTACGCTGCACAGGCGACATTTATGTGATGGGAGCGTTAAACGGAATCGCTTATGCAGGCATCAACGGGCGAAAGGAAGCAATTATTGCGGCATCTGTGCTCAAGCCAACACAAATGAAAATTGCAGACATTATGAGTGATCCTTCAGACGACGTTGAGCCTGGGGATGGTCTGATGGAATATGCATACATAGAAAATGAGCAGCTATGTGTCCAAAAGCTGACGCTATTGCATCGAGAAAATCGTGTGCCAATAATCATGAGAGGAGTGTAGTCTATGGGAGAGGCTATCGTAGTCACATCAGGCAAAGGCGGGGTTGGGAAAACGACGACTTCTGCAAATATCGGTACAGCACTCGCGCTGTTGGGAAAAAAGGTAGTGTTAGTAGATACAGATATCGGCTTGCGCAATTTGGATGTCATTATGGGCTTGGAAAACCGCATCATCTATGATCTTGTTGATGTTGCTGAAAAGCGCTGCAGACTTGAGCAGGCTTTAATCAAGGACAAGCGTTTTGACGAGCTTTACATGCTGCCAGCTGCTCAGACGAAGGACAAGGATGATATTAAGCCAGACCAGATGCTAAATATTATTACAGAATTAAAGCAAACGCATGACTTTGTTATTATCGACTGCCCGGCAGGCATTGAGCAAGGATTTCGCAATGCGATTGCCGGAGCAGAGCGCGCTATCATTGTCACGACACAGGAAACGGCTGCAGTTCGTGATGCTGACCGGGTAATCGGATTATTGGAGCAAAATAAAATTCCTTCCAAGCTCATCGTCAATCGTGTGCGGCCAGCTATGATGAAGCGAGGTGAAGTGCTGGAAATTAACGATATTTGCCAGGTGCTAGCGATCGACTTGCTTGGCATCGTGCCAGAGGATGAAAAGGTGATTGCCGGTTCTAACTTCGGCGAGCCGGTAGCGATGAACCCGACCTTTAAATCCGGCATGGCCTATCGCAACATTGCCAGACGAATGCTGGGGGATATGGTGCCGCTAATGACTTTAGATGAGAAAACAGGAACACTGACAAGGATCCGCAAGTTTTTCGGAATGGGATGATGTAAGTGCTTAACAAAATTAAAAAAATAGATTGGGTCATCGTTTTTATACTGATAGCACTTATGTTTATCAGCTATTTTATTTTGCATAGCGCAACAGCACATACGATTTTGTATGCTGGGTTTGAAAAGACTCAGCTTCTATATTTTTGTTTAGGCTTTTTCGTTCTGTTTGCTATGGTATTTATCGATTATCGTATTTTTTTGAAATTTTGGTGGCTGCTCTACGGGATTGGTCTTGTTTCCCTGGTCCTGATTCTCACAATAGGTAAAACAAAAAACGGTGCAAGAGGCTGGTTTGATATATTTGGCCTTTCTGTCCAGCCCGCTGAGCTCGTTAAAATTTTTCTCATTATCGGGATCGCTTATTTGCTTGGCAGACGAATGGGCGAGCCGTTGAAATTTGTAAAAGATGTCATTCCAATCGGAATTTTTTCAGTCATCCCTTTTGCGCTTGTCATGGCCCAGCCGGACCTTGGCAATGCGATTATTTATGTCGTAATTGTAATCGGCATGCTGTGGATGGGGAATGTCAAGTATTGGCATACGCTGATCGGAATTGGAATTGTAGTAGGCTCCCTGCTGCTATTTGTTTTTCTGTTTACTAATTTCAATGATGAGATTAAGACATTTTTTGAAGATCAGGGAAAGGTGCACTGGTATGAGCGGATTAACACCTTTATCCATCCTGAGCAAGCGACGTATGACGAGAGAATGCAGTCTGAAAATGCGCAGGAGGCAATTGGCTCGGGAGGCTTGTCGGGGCAGGGCTATTTGCAGGGGACGATGAAAAACGGCGGCTTTGTTCCATACTTGTATTCTGACTCAATTTTTGTTGTTATTGGCGAGGAATTCGGCTTCCAGGGAGCTGCCATCCTGCTGCTGCTTTACTTCGTGCTCATATACAGGATGATTCTTGTCGCCTTTACGTGCAAGGATAGGCGGGCAGCTTATATGATCATCGGGATTGTGTCGATGTTTGTGTTTCAAATATTCCAAAACATCGGAATGATGATCGGCATTATGCCGATTACGGGCATCACATTGCCGTTTATAAGCTTTGGCGGTACGTCGCTTATGCTTAATATGTTTTCAATTGGTCTGGTAATGAGCATTCGTGCCCATCAGCATATGTACGAAATTGAAGATTAAATGCATTCAAATATAAGGTCGATTCGCAGGACTACCTTGCTTGGCTTGGCTGAGCTTTGGTAGTCTCTTGTTTTCTGACAGGATAAATAAGTTTTTGGATCAAAAGCAGCTTCCAACCAGCTTCAGCATACTTGTCCTGAACTGAACATAAGGATAAGTATAAGCTGAATAATGGAGTTGATGCGTTATGGACCAAATGGAACGAGATCCTGAGAAGCTGTGGAAGAAGGATAACAACCACTGGAATCAAGCGGGGATGGAGGACCACACTGGCAGTGAGCTGGACGAGAAAAGCTCTTATAGCTTCTTCCAGCATCTGAAGTTTCAAGCGATTTTTGCAATTATTATTTTTGTAGCCTTATTTGCTGCATCCCATGTAAAGCATCCGGTTATTGAGCAGTCCAAAGGCTGGCTCAAAACAGAGCTGGATCGCTCGTTTGATTTTGTAGCCATTGCAGTTTGGTACGAGGAGCTGTTTCAAGGCTCGCCTTCATTTATACCTAGCTTTGGTAATAAAAGCGAGCTTGCACTAGCCAAGCAACCAGCCAATGAGGCAGTAGCTCCGCTAGAGGATGGCGTACTTCTGCACTCCTTTGCCGAGCTGCTGAATGGCGTAGAGATTGCAGGGGACAAGCAAGCACCAGTAAAAGCAGTAGAAAAAGGAAGAGTGATTCTAGTACCTGAGCAGAAGGATAGTGTCATTATTCAGCACGCCAATCAGCGCTTATCGATATATACAAGGCTAGGCGAGGTGGATGTGGAGGTAAGCGACTGGGTTGAAGCGGGGTCAGTCATTGGGCGCTTGGCTCCCATTGCCGGCGAAGATTATAGTGTATTGTTTCTTGCGATGAAGCAAGGGGATCAGTACATTGATCCTCTGGGTGTGGTTACACTTGAATAAATGGACGCAAATCAAGTGGAGCTTGCATCCTTTATTTGTCATGATCCTGCTGCTGTCCGCTTTGACTGGCTATTTTATAGAGCTGCTCACCTTGTTTGCGATAGTTATTGTCCATGAGCTTGGACATGTTATTATGGCGCATGCGATGGGCTGGAGGGTAAGATCTGTAAAGCTGCTGCCCTTTGGCGGGGTCGTTGAAGTAGAAGAGGCTGCTGGCGCTTCTGCTCAGGAAGAGCTGCTAGTTGCGGTTGCAGGACCTTTGCAAAACATTTGGATGATCGTATTGGCTTACGTTTTTGGCGAGCTTGGCTGGTGGTCTTTGGAGTGGACAACCTACTTCATTGAGGCCAATCTATGGATCGCCGTCTTCAACCTGCTGCCTGTCATGCCGCTCGACGGGGGCAAAATTGCTCAGGCGCTGCTTAGCTATCGTTTAAGCTATTATGCAACGCTGCTATGGACAGCGCGTATTAGCGTTGCAATAAGTGCAATGATTATCATATATTCGCTGCTGCCTGTAATATTGAAATCAGGTGGAATCAAGCTGAACGAATTAATGATCGGCATATTTTTACTGGCCTCGAATATGACGACACTGCGCAACATACCATTTCTTTTTTACCGCTTTATGCTGCAGCGGCATGCTCAGCTCAAGCGAAAGGTGCAAGGAAAGAAAAAAGAATTTCCGATCCTCACTCCCGCAAACCAAACCTTGTACGAGGCACTAAAAAACTATCGGAGAAACCGAACGAATTTGCTTTGTATTATTGACCGCCTCGACCAGCCTTTTCGTCTGCTGCCTGAGCAAGAGGCTTTGGAGCATTGTGTGGGGGGGGAGGGGCAGCGTGCAGTAGGAGAACTTTTACGCTAAAATAGTAGGGGATGTTTAAAAAGCTGGACTTTGATGACGATGCGACTCCTTTGTAGCGGATTCGGCGGCGAATCTTGAACGCTAGCGAAAATTCCGGTGCTCACGTAGCAAGTGCCTACGCTGCGCTCCTCATTTTCTACTAGCGTCCAAGCTTCTTGGTCCTGAAAGCCCAATTTTTAAACTTCAATTGGAAGGTGGTTTAAAAAGCTGGACTTTGATGACGATGGATTGCTTCGTAGTGAACCTGACATCGAAGCATGGACCCAAAAGAAAAAAGCACCAGCGGAGGAGCAAGCAATCCGAAAAACGGAAGAGTGTCGCCTTTAACATCGTAATGCAACCTTAAAGATTCAAATAAAAGCATTACGATTTAAAAAGCGACTGGAGGATTGCTTGCTCCGCAGCGCTGAAATTCAAGAAGCTCAACTTAGATGAAGCTGCGCTTGCTTCGTAGCATAATCGACGATGAGCCCCAGCGGAGGAGCAAAGTAATCCGAAAAACGAGAGTGTGTCGCCTTTAACATCGTAATGCAACCTTAAAAAATTGAAATAAGAAGCATTACGATTTAAAAAGCGACTGGAGGATTGCTTTGCTCCGCAGCGCTGACAAGATGTAACAAAGGTGGTGGCAATTAATGAAGCAATTGCTTATTCATATGGATGAAGAGCATACGCAGGCTGCGGTCGTTATGGACGGGCAGCTGACTGACTTTTTTGTCGAGCAGACGAAAGAGCGCAGCCTGGTGGGCAATTTTTATAAAGGGATTGTCAAAAATGTATTGCCAGGTATGCAAGCGGCATTCATCGATATTGGATTGACGAAAAATGCGTTTATATACGTTGATGATTTGCTCGATCCGAACATGGATAAGCAGCCGCAGCAAAAGCCAGTCATTTCTCAGCTTATTTCTCCAGGTCAGGAACTGATCGTTCAAGTTGTGAAGGATGCTTTGGGCAATAAAGGAGCACGAGTGACTACGCATTATAATTTGGCGGGCCGCTGGTTGGTCTATATGCCAAGCGCCGATTATATCGGGGTTTCTAAAAAGCTGCTCGACGACCAGGAGCGCGAACGATTGAAAGGCATCGCAGAGCAATTGCTGCGCTCGCCTGAAGGGCTGATTATGCGGACAGCAGCAATTGGCGAATCGAAGGACGCGCTGGAAAGCGACATTGAGCATTTGCGCCAGCTGTGGCAGACGATTTTAAGCCGGTCGGAGTCTGTAAAGAGTCCGTGCCTGCTGCATAGCGAGGAACAGCTGCTGCATCGTGTGTTTCGCGATTTTTATTCTGCTGAAATTTCCGAGATCGGAGTTAGCTCCAAGGAGCTTGAAGCTGAGGTGAAAATGATTGTAAAGCTTATTTCCCCGCAGCATATGCCCTCTATACGCTGCTATATGCAGCCTGAGCATTCTGTTATTTCGCAGTTTGCAGTGGACAGGCAGCTGCTGCAAGCCTTTGAACGCCGCATCCCGCTAGAAAGCGGAGGTTATCTGATCTGGGAGGAAACGGAAGCCTTAACAGTAATCGATGTTAATACGGGCAAATTTGTCGGCCATCACAATTTGGAGGAGACTCTGTTTCAAACGAATAAGGAAGCAGCTGAGCTGATTGCACGCTTGCTGCGAATTCGTGATACAGGCGGCATGATTATCGTAGATTTTATCGATATGGAGCAGGAAGAAAATCGCTCGAAAATATATAAGCTGCTAAGTCAGGCGGTTAAGTCGGATGTCGCCAAATGCGTAGTGTTTGGCTGGACAAGGCTTGGATTGATGGAGCTGACACGCAAAAAGACGCGGGACAGCTATACGGCAAAGTATTTGCAAGAAATAGTGTTGAAGTGATAGGCATAATATGCTATAATTGTCGGGTATGTTATTTTGTTAAGGAATGACATAGGTACCGCACGAATCGGGTTTAAGCACAGTTAATGCTGTCACCTTGATTAGGCGAGTCTTCGAATTATAAGGAGGTGCACCCATAATGTTCGCAATTATCGAAACTGGTGGTAAACAGTACAAGGTTCAAGAAGGCGATGTCATTTACATCGAAAAGCTTGAAGGAAGCGAAGGCGAAAGCGTTGTTTTCGACCGAGTTCTAGCTGTATCCGGTAGCAACGGTTTTGTAGCAGGTACTCCAACTGTATCTGGCGCTAAAGTGACTGGAACTGTTGAAAAACATGGCAGAGGTCAAAAAATCATTGTTTACAAATACAAAGCGAAAAAGAACTACCGTCGCAAGCAAGGTCATCGTCAACCGTACACTAAAGTAACAATTGGCAAAATCGAAGCTTAATAGGAGCTAAGATGGTTAAAATTACGATTGTACGCGATGACAAAAGCAATCGCATTGTATCGTTTGCTATTGAGGGACATGCTAATTACGCAAAGCATGGCGAAGATATTGTCTGTGCTGGTGTATCTGCTGTATCGGTTGGTACAGTAAATGCGATTGAAGCATTGGCGGGAGTTGAGCTTCCAGTCAAGATGAAGAACGGTTGGCTATCCTCGCGAATTCCGTCTGCAGCAGATGCTGATACGGATGCGAAGATTCAGCTGCTGCTTGAATCCATGATTGTAAGTCTCGATACGATCGCTCAATCATACGGTGATCATGTAAGGCTGCATGATCAAAACTTAAAAGAACGATGAGAAGGAGGGACACGAGATGTTGAAATTAAATCTTCAGTTGTTCGCATCCAAAAAAGGTGTAGGTTCTACAAAGAACGGCCGTGATTCTCACGCAAAGCGTCTTGGCGCAAAACGTGCTGATGGTCAGTTCGTTACTGGCGGAAGCATTTTGTATCGTCAACGCGGTACAAAAATCCACCCAGGAACTAACGTAGGCATCGGTAAAGATGATACACTTTACGCTAAAATTGATGGCGTTGTTAAGTTCGAACGTTGGGGTCGTGATCGCAAAAAAGTGAGCGTATACCCGGTTGAATTGGCACCAGTTGCCGCAGCAGAAGCTTAATAAGCAATAGCCCCTTCCATTGTATGGTCGGGGCTATTTTTTAACCACAATAGCATGGCTAATGCTCGTGATCAAGGCATTCTCAATAGCTGGACTGCTGCAAGCAGGCTATTACCGAAAGGTTGGTTTATAGATGAAGGGTTGGTTTAAATGGCGGCACTGGCTTTGGCTTACTGCGATTATACCTGCGATACTTATCATCTTAATGCCTGGCTACCGTTGGATGAATCTGCTTGCTGTACTGTGGGTGGCGCTGCTTGGTTTAGTAGATGTGAAGGCGCATCAGCTTCGTCATAAGCAGCAGCTGGCAAGCACGATTTTCTCTAATCATAAGCAATGGATTACGGTCATGAACCATCACAGGCATGACTGGATGAATGATCTGCAAGTGCTGTTTGGCTATATACGGCTTGGCAAGCATGAGCAGGTTGCTGAATATGTGGAGCGCATAAAGGGAAAAATGTTAGCGGAAAGCTGTATCTCCAAATTGAAGGAGCCGCATTTGGTGCACTATTTGTTCGGCTTTCGCAGCATGCCCAGCAGCTTTCATTTGGAAGTCGGTTTTGAATATGAGAACGAGCATGACGTTATACAGCTCGATGATGAACAGTCAGGCGAGTTGATCATTCAAATTTTGGCGGCATATCGTTTATACGCAAGCAAGGATACAACGGAGGAGCAGGTGCTGCGACTCGTTTTTCATAAACAACAGGATGGACTACATATCCGATTTAACTATAATGGCAGCTTGAATAATGAGCAGCTTTGGGCACAAAAAATCGAACAGCAGTTGAACAGTCATAGTGCTGCACGCTTGGTTGGCGGATTAAACGCCAAGCAGCTTGTCGTGCAGTTAACTAAGGCATGAACGGAGGCAAGTCATGTTTGTCGACAAGGCAAAAATATTTGTAAAAGGCGGCGACGGCGGCGACGGGTTAATTTCGTTTCGTCGTGAGAAATATGTAGAGAACGGTGGCCCTTTCGGCGGCGATGGCGGAAAAGGCGGAGATTTAATATTCCGCGTTGACGAAGGTTTGCGCACGCTGATGGATTTTCGCTATCAGAAGCATTTTAAGGCAGAGCGCGGTGAGCGCGGCAAGGTAAAGGGCATGCATGGAGCATCGGCGGATGATTTGATCGTGCGGATTCCGCCAGGAACGATTGTCACCGATGATGATACTGGTGAAGTGCTTGCTGATTTGACGCGGCACGGACAAGAGGTTGTCATCGCCAAAGGCGGCCGTGGTGGTCGCGGCAACATGCGCTTTGCAACGCCGACTAATCCAGCCCCTTATATCGCTGAAAACGGCGAGGCCGGGGAAGAACGCTGGGTAACGCTTGAGCTTAAAGTAATGGCGGATGTTGGTCTGGTAGGATTCCCGAGCGTTGGCAAATCAACACTGTTGTCTGTTGTATCAGGCGCGAGACCTAAAATAGGCGCGTATCATTTTACGACCATTTCACCCAATCTCGGTGTGGTGGACGTAGGCGACGGACGCAGCTATGTAATGGCCGATTTGCCAGGGCTGATTGAAGGTGCTCATGAAGGCGTTGGGCTTGGTCATGAGTTTTTGCGCCATGTCGAGCGGACCAAGGTTATTATCCATGTGATTGATATGGCAGCAACGGATGGACGCGACCCGTTCGACGATTGGGTCAAAATCAACAACGAGCTGCGACTGTATAATGAGAAGCTTGCTGAACGTCCGCAAATTATTGCGGCTAACAAGATGGACATGGCCGAGGCTGAGCAAAATTTGCCTGTCTTTCTTGAGCAGCTTAAACAATTTGACGGCGACAAAGAGCATATCATTATGCAAATTTCCTCGCTTACCAAGGAAGGAATTAATGAGCTGATCTACAAGGCGGCAGACGTACTGGATCAGGTTGAGCAGCAGCTGGCGGAAGCTGAGGAGCAGGATTTGACTGCAAGCGAGCAAGCTGAACGCAAAGTATTCAAATACGAGGGCAAAAAGGAAGCGAGCTTTAAAATTTCGCGTGACAATGAGGATTATGTCGTGGAAAGCGAAGAAATTGAACGCTACATGCAGCGCTTTAATTTGAACAGCTATGATGCAGTTATGCGCTTTGCTCGTATGCTGCGTAAAATGGGTGTAGACGAAGCATTGCGAAAACGCGGAGCAAGAGACGGTGATACCGTACGAATCGGCGACTTTTCGTTTGAGTTTTTTGAAGGCTCTGATTATAACCCTTATGATTAAAGGCATAGAAACTGACGATTGTAGAAAACTGCAGTCGTCTTTTTTGTTTTATATTTCGTATAAGCCTATTGAAAATAGAGCGGGGATTCGATATAATGTCCACTATAAGTGAACATATGTCTTTTGTAGGAGGACAAATAATGGCGGCTCGATTTTATGTCGTCCGTGAGGATATTTTGCCTGAGGCGATTGTTAAAACAATTCAGGCAAAGGAAATATTAAAAAGCGGCAAGGCGCAAACGATTAATGAAGCGGTGGAGCATGTAGGCTTGAGCCGCAGCGCGTTTTACAAGTATAAGGATGGCGTCTATGCACTTACTGAAATTTCCAGGGAGCATATTGCGACAATTGCCATGGACTTGGAGCATCGTTCTGGTGTATTGTCTAATGTACTAGCTATTATTGCGATGCATGAAGGAAATGTGCTGACGATGAATCAGAGTATTCCTTTGCAAGGCTATGCCAACGTTGTGCTGTCGGTCGATGTTTCCATGCTGGATATGGAGCTTGAGCCTTTTCTTCAGCTGCTAAAGGCTCAGTCTGGAGTGCGGCGTGCGGCAGTTATTGCTCAAGGATAACGATAGATAGATTGATATGGAGGGAAAGAGATGAAGCCGATTAAAGTTGGGTTATTGGGGTTAGGGACGGTCGGTACCGGTGTTGTGCGCATTGTCGAGAATCATCAGGATGATTTGAAAAATCAGATTGGCAGCGCGATTGAAATCGAAAAGATCGTCGTGTCTAATGTGAATAAAGCGCGCAACATTTCTGTTGCAGCAAGCAAGCTGACTGATGATGCGTGGGAAGTTATTCGCCATCCCGAAATCGATGTTATTATAGAGGTGATGGGCGGTACAACTGCGACCAAGGAGTACATCGTCGAAGCGCTTAAGCTAGGCAAGCATGTCGTAACTGCCAACAAGGATCTAATGGCTTTGTATGGCGGAGAGCTGCTTGAAATCGCCCAGCAGCATGGCTCTGATATTTATTATGAAGCGAGCGTTGCAGGAGGCATCCCAATTCTTCGGACGCTGGTCGATGGCTTCTCATCGGATCGTATTACGAAAATTATGGGAATTGTCAACGGCACGACAAATTATATTTTAACGAAAATGACGCAGGAAGGCGCTTCTTACGCCGATGTGCTGAAGGAAGCGCAGCAGCTTGGCTACGCTGAAGCAGATCCGACAAGCGATGTTGAGGGCCTGGATGCTGCACGCAAAATGGTCATATTAGCTCGTCTAGGCTTTCATACAAGCGTTGATTTGCAGGATGTTTCGGTACAAGGCATTTCCAACGTTACGAAAGAGGATATTCAGTATGCGAAGCGCCTTGGCTATCAGCTTAAGCTGTTAGGGATCGCACAATGCGATGAAAATCAAATTAGTGTGTCCGTTCAGCCGACTATGGTTAAAAATTCGCATCCAATTGCTTCTGTCAATGGCGTGTTTAATGCTGTGCTCGTTACAGGAGAGGCAGTCGGCGAAACGATGTTCTACGGTGCCGGCGCTGGCGAGCTGCCAACTGCAACCTCAGTTGTTGCTGATTTGGTTGCGGTTAGCAAAAATATGAAGCTTGGCATTAGCGGCAAGCGTATAAATTCCGCATTTAAGCAAACTGTACTGAAGACAGACGACCAAATTTCTTCTAAATATTTTCTGCTGCTTGAAGTAGCCGATCGCGCTGGAGTATTGGCGCAAATTACACAAGAGCTGGCTAAATACGAGATCAGCCTGGAGTCTGTGCTGCAGCAGGCAAATCCTAGCTCCAACACTGCGGAAATTATCGTCATTACACATGATGCGAGCAAGGCAGCAATTCAGAGCCTGCTGGACAGATTTAAAGGCATGGACGTTATTCATCAAGTAAAAAGCGTATATCGGGTAGAAGGATAGGGACATGAATAAAATTACAAATGAAACAGTAGTCGTAAAAATTCCAGCCAGCACAGCCAATCTCGGTCCAGGCTTCGATGCGCTTGGCATGGCTCTTTCCTTGTATGCCTGGCTTGAGCTCTCGGTAGCAAATGAGACGGAAGTAAAGCTTTATGGAGCAGGCATGGACGAATTGCCTACAGACTCCAGCAATTTAGTATATCAGGTTGCTCAGCGCGTTTTTGCCAAGGCAGGACTGGCCGAGCAGCCTTTGAAAATAAGTATGTACAGTGATATTCCATTAACAAGAGGATTGGGCAGCAGTGCTTCTGCCATTGTAGGTGCGCTTGTTGCTGCTAATGAAATGCTGGGCGGCGTTTTCGCTCAAGAAGAGCTGTTTCAAATGGCAACCGAGCTGGAGGGGCATCCAGACAACGTAGGAGCCTCCTTGTTCGGAGGAATTATCGTTTCCTCTTGGGATGGTGTTGCAGCTCCCTACGTTAAAATTACACCGCCACAAGCACTTGAAACAATCGTTATTATTCCGGATTTTCAATTATCTACGGAAAAAGCAAGACATGCTTTGCCCGAGCAATATTCTAAATCCGACGTCGTGTTCAATATCGGGCGCAGCTCATTGCTGGTCGCAGCGCTGGCGAGCGGTCAGCTGCAGTTGATCCGATCAGCGATTCAGGATCGCATTCATCAGCCTTATCGGGCATCCTTAATCCCTGGAATGAGCTATATATTAGAGCAGGCCGTCCATCATGGCGCATTAGGGGCTGCTTTAAGCGGTGCAGGCCCTACTTTAATTGCCTTTATTGATTGCCATAGCGAGCAAAAGGCTCAGCTGCAGCAATTTATGGTAGATACGATGAGCAGTGAAGGAATTGCTGCGACGACAATGACACTTGCTCCTGATCAATTTGGCGCGCGTGTAATTTACAAAGAAGAGCAGGTTGTGCGGGATTTGCCGTTTATGGAATTGATAAAAGGAGACGATTGCTGATGGTAACAGTAGCATTGCTGCCAGCGGGATCAGTATCGGATGAAGCTGCGAGGCTGTTTTTTCAACAGGAGGATGTACAATACAAGCATCATCGTTTAATTTCTGATGTGTTTTTGTCAACAGCAAACGATATAAGCCAATACAGCGTTATTCCGATTGAAAATACAATAGATGGTTCCGTAAGCTTGCATATGGATTGGTTAGTGCATGAAGTAGATTTGCCTATCCAGGCAGAATGGATTTATCCGTCCAACCAAAATTTGATCGGGCGGCGCTCAGAGCTGGTTAATGAGCATGGAGAGTATGATTTTTCGCGTGTAAAAAAAATTATTAGTCATCCTGTAGCGATGTCGCAATGCTTGAAATTTATTCGAGAGTATTTACCGGAGGATGTCGAGAAGGAGCATGTTAGCAGCACCGCAGAGTCTGTAAGAATTGTAAGAGATTTGCCTGAACAAGGCGTATTTGCAATCGGGACGAAGACAGCTGCTGTCAACAATGGATTGGATGTATTAGTCGAGTCAGTGACCGATCACCAAAACAACTACACTCGCTTTTTCCTTGTCGGAAACAAACCGTATACGGGCAGAGAGACTGCTCAGATGCGTACAAGCATATTAGTTACATTGCCGGAGGATTTTCCCGGTGCGCTGCATCAGGTGCTGTCGGCATTTGCATGGCGCAGAATCAACCTGACCAGAATAGAGTCCAGACCGACGAAAAAGAAGCTCGGCAGCTACTATTTTTATATTGAAATTAAATATTCATTGAATGAACGGCTGCTGCAGCTGGCGTTAGAAGAAATTACAGCGATTGGCTGTCATGTTCGTGTACTTGGCAGCTACCCGTGCTTTACATACGACCAGCTAATAACTGAGCAGCAGATGTATTGAGTAAAGGCCTTCCCATCGAAAGATGCGGGAGGCTTTTTAACATTTTGTTCCACAAAAAGGAGTGCAAAAGCCTATCCAGACGAGTCTGTCTGCGCAGCATGATTCAGCTTGAAAAAGCAATCTGCACAGCCTGCCAATGCTGTCTGGCAGGCTATTACCCAATTAATGGGCCTGGTCATGCAAAGTTTTTTTCATTTTATGGTGACGACTGCCTACTTGCTGCATAGGATGTATAGACTAAATACGGCAAATGCCCGTATGAGAAGTACATCTTGTATAGGAGGAATCAATAGGTGAAGATACACATTATTAAACAAGGCGATACCTTGTATCATATTGCCCAGAAATATCATGTCACCGTCGACCAGATTTTAAATTATAATCACGGTTTAGACCCTTACAACCTGCAAATTGGAACAAAAATTAAAATACCGTCCTCATCAGGCCACCATGGCGGATCATCCCATCATGAAATCATACATCAGCATGTTGTAAAATCTGGCGATACCATGTGGAAGCTTTCACAAGAGTGGGGCGTTTCCTTGGCAGAGCTGACAGCAGCGAATCAGCATATCAAAAATCCAAATGTATTAATGGTCGGAGAAATCGTCAACATCCCAAAACACGGTGGACATTCTGCAACGCCTGCTGCCTCTGCACATGCTACATCGATCCCTTCACTATTTACGTCACAGCCTGAAATTTCTGCATCAGCCACTAGCTCTGTGGTTGAGCAATTGATGCCAGGCTTACAGCTTCATACAGTATCGCCAGGCGAGACAATTAATGGAATTGCTGCAAACAGCGGAATCAGTCAGGAGGATTTGATGGCATTGAATCCAAGTATCGGAGATCCTAATCAAATGCAGGCTGGAATGAATCTTCTTGTTCCGAAGTCTGTAACTGCACAAAACAATGCTGGCTTTGGAATTAGTCAAGGCTATACCGTTCAGCCAGGAGATACGCTATGGAAGCTTTCACAAGCATGGAATGTATCACTTGATGCGATTGTTGCTGCCAACAGCCAGTTAAGCAATCCCGATCAATTAACACCAGGTCAAGTAATCAATGTGCCGCATAATGTAAGTGCTAATTTGGCTGCTGCTAATGCTGCATCCAATGCAACCGCATTTGGCAAGAAGAATACTGGCGTTATTGCTAAAAGCAATACGAATGTAAAAGGAACAGCTCCAATAAAGGTACAAATTGCACCTACAGCTCAAGCTAAAGCAGAAACCTTACCTGCTAAAATTACGCCGCAAGCAGCAAAAGTAGAAGCGCAAGCGAACAAAGTAATGCCGCAAGCGACGAAGGTTGAAGCGCAGGCGAACAAAGTGATGCCGCAAGCGACAAAAGTTGAAGCGCAAGCGAATAAAGTAATGCCGCAAGCGACGAAGGTGGAAGCGCAAGCGAACAAAGTAATGCCGCAAGCGACGAAGGTGGAAGCGCAGGCGAACAAAGTAATGCCGCAGGCGACGAAGGTGGAAGCGCAAGCGAACAAAGTGATGCCGCAGGCAACGAAAGTTGAAGCGCAAGCGAACAAAGTAATACCGCAGGCAACGAAAGTTGAAGCGCAAGCGAATAAAGTAATGCCACAAGCGACGAAGGTGGAAGCGCAAGCGAATAAGATCATGCCGCAAGCAACGGCTAACAATGCAGCAGCCTATTCGAACAATGTAGCTCCGCTAGCAACGAAAGTTGAGGCGGCAAACAAAATAATGCCGCAAGCTTCAAAGGTAGAGGCGGCGAATAAAATTATGCCGCAAGCTACTAAAGTAGAAGCAGCGAACAAAATTATGCCACAGGCGACGAAAGTTGAGGCGGCGAACAAAATGATGCCACAGTCAAACGGAAACGCGTCCGTGTATTCAAACAATGTAGCGCCATTGACAACAGGAAATACATCTGCATACTCGAACAATGTAGCGCCATACGCCACAGGAAATACATCTGCATACTCGAACAATGTAGCGCCATTGACAACAGGGAACACATCTGCATACTCGAACAATGTAGCGCCATACGCCACAGGAAATACATCCGCCTATTCGAATAATGTAGCGCCATACGCCACAGGAAATACATCCGCGTACTCGAACAATGTAGCGCCATTGACAACAGGAAATACATCCGCGTACTCGAACAATGTAGCGCCATTGACAACAGGAAATACATCCGCGTACTCGAACAATGTAGCACCTTATGCCACAGGGAACACATCCGCCTATTCGAATAATGTAGCACCTTATGCCACAGGAAATACATCCGCGTACTCGAACAATGTAGCACCTTATGCCACAGGGAACACATCTGCCTATTCGAACAATGTAGCGCCATACGCTACAGGGAATGCATCTGCCTATTCGAACAATGTAGCGCCTTATGCAACTGGGAATGCTTCGGCTTATTCCAATAAAGTTGCCCCGTACGCAACGGAAAACTATGCTGCTTATTCGAACAAAATAGCACCTCTATCTACAACCAAGGTGCAATCTGTTGCAAACAAAATAGCGCCAGCAGCAAACAAAGTGGCTCCACTGTCATACGAAATGCCAATTTCGAACAAAATAGCGCCAGCAGCGAACAAAGTGGCTCCATTGTCATACGAAATGCCAATTTCGAACAAAATAGCACCAGCGGCTAATAAAGTAGCTCCTTTTGAAAATAAAGGCTATGCCGGCTATAAGCCGCTTCCTTCAGAGGTAGAGCCATATTCTTATAAAACAAATGCCAATGTAACGTATCCTTACTACGCAGCCAACACATCTGCCTATGCAGCCAATCAAAAGCCAGCAGCATATTCGTCCTATGGCAATGTGCCATATTATTACGGCTACGGCAATTCAACGTATCCTAACGGGGCGAATTGGGGCTATGCCCAGCCGATGAATATGTCCGGCAATACGATGGGAGCAATGAATGCAAATCCTATTACTGCACAATCGGCAATGTATCCTCCAATGAATGCAGCACCAGTAATGCCTGCATACAATCAATGGAATGCCGACTGCGGCTGTGGCGGACCACAGGCCAATATGTATGCGCCTATGAATCAGTCAGCTAATAAATATGCGACGATGAATGAATCTGCCAACAAATTTGTCGGAATGAACGAGTCTGCAAATAAATTAGCGCCAGCCTCTGTCAAGGGCAAACGTGGCGGTAAAAAAGTAAACATTCGCTCTGCAAAAAATCCAGGCAAAAAGCAAAGAGGCGGCAAGCCTTGGCTTAATGTGTAGCATGCAGCAATCATATTAAAAATGATGAGCAGTGTTCTGCGAAGCGGAATGCTGCTCTTTCAATTCATATCCGAAGCAATAATATGTGATGGAAAATTAAAGATTAAAATTGCAAATATTGTCCACACTATGGTTATGACTTGATGAAGGAGACAGCATGATGCAAAATTCAGTTTGGAAAAAAATCAAAAAAAGAATAAGGCGCAAATTAAAACGTTATGGTTCATTAGCTTGGAGTGCCGCTAGATTGTATACGCTGCTTGCCGTGCTACTATCAGCTGTAATCTCTGGCACAGCGACTGTTCATGCAAACGCAATGACTTCGTTTAAGGATGAACTGTCAAGCTGGTTTAGCGATCAACAAAAGCTCAGAGCGATTTTACACCGAGTTTATGTATGCGGCGAAGAAATTGTGGAACTGGGAAACCTGTCTTACGAGAATGTCGTCATATTAATTCAGCAAAATCCGCAGTGGAAGCTTTCTGTTGACCAAGCGCATACGATTATGCGCTTTGAGGAGCATGTAGATGACTTGTCGCCACATTGTAAGGCGAATGCATTTTTTGGAATTGATGATGAAGGCTTGTTCTCATTGTATGACGGCACACCTGCACAGGAAAAAGTAATGAAAACATTTTTTCAATTGAACATCCCTTATTTGGAAAGCCGATTGCCCAAGCAGGAGCTGGAGCATTTACAGCACGGAATTCGAGTGCGAGATATTGAAGAATACGATAGTGTGCTATCGACCTTTAATGAATTTAGGCTGGATCGGGTCAGCCAATAGTTTATCTGCAAGGGAGTTTATACAATTGCATAAACGAGTAAAGCCAAATGACTAAGATCCTGTTACTGATGCCATTTTCAGTAAACAGGATCTTTTTGCTGGATATAGACCTTTTTACTCATATTAAAACAATAATGAAACATTCGTTCTCATAATTCCGTTGATTTGTTATAATGAAGGGTAGACGCTTAAAGAGCTGACTCGGATGCTGCTGAATAGCCTCTTGCGTTATTAAAAGATAGAGGTGAATCAATGAGAGTATTAGGAATCGATCCGGGAATTGCTATCACCGGATTTGGATTCATAGATAAGCAAGGTCATAAGCTGACCCCTGTTCAATATGGTGCGATTACGACAGAAGCACATACTCCTCAGGAGCAGCGCTTGATTCAAGTATATGAATCGGCCTGCGCATTAATGGATCGCTATCAACCAGATGCTGTAGCGGTTGAAAAGCTGTTCTTCAATCGCAATGTAACGACGGCCTTTGCCGTTGGACAAGCTAGAGGCGTTATTATATTAGCCGCTGCGCAGCGGGGCTTGCCGGTAGCCGAGTATACGCCGCTGCAGGTAAAGCAAGCGGTTGTAGGCTATGGCAATGCGGAAAAGCGGCAGGTGCAGGAAATGGTCAAAATGTTTCTCAAGCTGAGTGCAATACCGAAGCCGGATGATGTTGCAGACGCGCTGGCAGTGGCGATCTGCCATGCCCATTCAGCAGTGCTGGTGCAAAAAATTAATGAGGTGAAGCGGTCGTGATCGATTATTTAAAGGGCACAGTGGCTTTTGTTGAAGCCGACTATGCGGTAGTTGAAGTAAGAGATATTGGATATCGCGTGTTTGCTCCTAATCCATATGCGCTAATGGCTGCTCAGCAACCTGTTACTGTACATATTCATTATCATGTGCGTGAGGACGCCGTATTATTATTCGGATTTGAAACTCGAGAGCAGAAGCTGCTGTTCCGCAAGCTGCTGGATGTATCAGGAGTCGGGCCCAAGGTTGCACTCGGCATGCTCTCGACTGGCACGCCGGAAGCGCTTGTGCAGGCGATTCAACAAGAGAATCTGGGCTATCTGACCAAGCTGCCTGGCGTCGGCAAAAAAACGGCGCAGCGTATCGTGCTTGATTTGAAGGACAAGCTTGGCGAGCTTGGCTTTGATATTTTTGCAACTGGCAGCTCGTTTAGCCTGCAATATGAGGATGCGCCTTCTGCTTCCATTCCTGAAGGAAAAAACTGGCGGGATGCGAAGGCTGGTTTAAAGGCGCTTGGTTATACCGATGCCGAGCTCGATCGCGCATGGCAAGCGATGCAGGACAATGCCAGTCAGGATGACAGCGTCGATATTTTAATGAAAAAGGCGCTGCAGCAGCTGTTTAAAGGATAACGATAACGGAAAGGAGCTTGGGACATCATGGATGAACGTATTATTTCTGCCAATTTAATGATGGAAGAGCAAGCGGTAGAGTTAAGCCTCCGTCCACGTTATTTGAATGAGTATATTGGGCAAACAAAGGCAAAGGAAAATTTAACGGTCTACATCGAAGCGGCCAAGCTGCGCAAGGAAGCGCTTGACCATGTGCTGCTGTACGGACCTCCAGGACTCGGTAAAACGACTTTGTCCAATATTATTGCCAATGAGCTTGGCGTTAATTTGCGAACAACCTCCGGGCCTGCAATTGAGCGTCCCGGCGATCTCGCTGCATTGTTAACGAATTTGCAGGAGGGCGATGTGCTGTTTATTGATGAAATTCACCGCCTGCATCGCACGGTCGAGGAGGTGCTATATCCAGCTATGGAGGACTTTGCACTCGATATTATGATCGGTAAAGGTCCTAGTGCGCGCTCGGTGCGTTTGGATCTTCCTCCTTTTACTTTAATAGGTGCGACAACCCGCGCGGGCCAGCTTTCAGCCCCGTTAAGGGACCGCTTCGGGGTAGTTAGCAGGCTGGAATACTATAACGTGGACGAGCTCGCATTTATTGTTGCGCGTGCAGCTGAAATATTAAATGTGGACATTATTGGCGAAGCGGCGCATGAAATCGCGCTGCGCTCACGCGGTACGCCGAGAATCGCCAACCGGCTGCTTAAACGGGTGCGTGATTTTGCGCAAGTTCGAGGCGACGGCATTATTACACATAGCATCGCCAACGCAGCCCTGGAGCTGCTGCAGGTTGATCCTATGGGACTTGATCATATCGATCATAAAATGCTGCGAGCGATGATGACGAGCTTCTCAGGACGCCCTGTAGGACTTGATACGATAGCTGCAACAATTGGCGAGGAGTCGCAAACAATTGAGGATGTATATGAGCCCTATTTGATGCAAATTGGCTTCTTGCAGCGTACACCGCGCGGTAGAGTAGCAACAGAGGGCGCTTATCGCCATCTCGGCATTCCGATGCCAGAAAAATAATAAAGGAAGTGAAGGAATGAACAAGCTTATCAAGCGAAGCACTTTACTATCAGTAATTATCGTTATGCTTTTTTCCTTAGGGGTAGTCCAGCCAGCACAGGCTGCTGTGCCGACGCTTGACAAGATTCGAGTGGCGCTGTTTTTAAATCTGCCTGGAAAATTCACCAGCATTACCAAAAGTGTAACGCTTAGCTCACAGCAGGCGATGAACTTGACTGTCAAGGCGGCTAACAAATCGGTGCAATGGCTGAGCTTTCCGGAAAAGGATCAACTAAGGCTGGCACTTAATGATTATAAAGTAAAGCTGACGGAGACGACGCAGTTCAGCAATGCCCAACAGGTCTATGAAGCAGTGAAAGCGGCAGGCGGCTCGCCTTTCCTTATCTCGCTCAGCAAAAACGATAAGGTTACTTATCAGGTTATAGAAGGCGGCTATGCGACGAACAGCGATGCAACTGCAGCGCTGAATAAATGGAAGGCCAATGCAAGCATTACGAAGCTGGCAGGCTCAAGCATGATCGTTTCTGGTCCTTTCTCGCTAGTAAACGGAGGACATGCCTCCAAGTCGGATGCGCTTAAGGCTGCTGCAAGCTTCGGCTCGCAAGGGCTTGATACCGCGATTGGCATGTCGCTCAACAGCTCTGGCAAGCTGGAGTATGCTGTTTTGGTTGGCTTGGCTGGAACACAAGCAGAGCTGGATATTGTGAAGACAGCAGCAAGCAAAGTAACGACCAAGCTTGAGACGGCAAATGGCAGCGAGGATATGCTTGTTATGCGTGTCGATCATAGTGCGACCGGCACTGCAGGCAGCTCGGACGAGCTATATATGTACAATCCGAAGCTGGCGGTTGCTGTATCGGCAGCAGGAAGCGGCACGATTAAAGTGACGGAGCGCAGTGAGCGCAGCTATCGCGGGACAATTGAAGCGGGTGCGTTAAACAATCAAATGTATGTGGTCAACGAGGTTCCATTTGAGCAATATTTATATTCTGTAGTTGCGATCGAAATGTATCCCTCCTGGCCAATTGAAGCATTGAAGGCTCAGGCTGTGGCAGCCCGTACGTATGCTCTTTATGGCGGCAACAACTTTACTGTTGCCCATGTAGTTGATACGACGACTAGCCAGGCTTATTATGGCGTCAACTCAGAGCATGAGAACTCGACTGCTGCGGTTGATGCAACAAAAGGCGAAGTGCTCATGTATAACGGCAAGCTGGTCGAGACGCTGTTCAGCTCAAGTTCCGGTGGAAGAACGGCAGATTCCAAGGAAATATGGGGCAATGAGGTTCCATATTTGAAAAGTGTAACAAGTCCGGATTCGATTTCAGAAAATGGTTTACATAGCTGGTACCGCGTTGTGCTGCCAAACGGCAAAGTTGGCTATATTCGCGAGGACCTTGTGAAAGATTCGGGCATGAAAAATGCTGCAGGCAAGCCGATATTGCTGTCCACAACAGCCGACACCAATATCCGCCGCAATCCGCTTATTGAAAACAACGTAGCACCTGTTGAGCAAATTAAGAGCGGAGTACAGCTGGTTGCATTGGAGAAGGTTATTCAATCCAATGCGAACACCTGGCGTCGCGGACCGTATACAAGTGCTGAAATGCTGAAGGCAATTAATGCAAAGCTGTCCATTTCTGGCCCAATTACTTCGATGGAAGTAAGTGAAACAGGGCCTTCAGGACGCGCAGTAGCGGTTTCAGTCAACGGCAAGAAGCTGGCAGTTTCCAGTCCATTTGAATTGCGTGCTCTGCTAGGCGTAAATGGCTCACTGCAAAGCACTTACTTTACAATTGAGCAAACAGGCAAGGTTGTTGTTTTGGGAGCCTCCAATCAACAGCGTGTAAAACAAGACGGAGCAGGCAATTTACAGGTGCTTGGCGCTAATGGACAAACTGCGACTGCAAGCGGCGAATATATGTTTGTGCTTGATGGAGCAGGCAATGTGCGAGCGGCAACGAAGGAAGCGGGTTTCCAATTTGATGGAAAAGGCAATGGCCATGGTGTCGGCATGTCGCAATACGGCGCGTACAGCTTTGCCAATCAAGGGTATGACTATAAATATATCTTGCAATACTATTATGCAGGAACAACAATTGCTAAGGAGTAACCAATGAATGTAGATTTATTTGATTTTGAACTTCCAGAAGAACTGATTGCTCAAACACCTTTGCTGGAGCGAACAGCTTCTCGCCTCCTGATGCTTAACAAAGAAAGCGGAGCAGTTGAGCATGGTGTATTTACCGATCTGGCTGACAAGCTGCATGCAGGGGATGTGCTGGTGCTGAATGATACACGCGTATTGCCGGCACGCCTGCTTGGAACGAAGCGGGATACAGGCGCGCGCATTGAGCTGCTTCTGCTTAAACAGCTTGAGAATGATCGCTGGGAGGTGTTGGCGAAGCCGGCAAAGCGGATGAAGGCTGGCACAGTTGTTGTCTTTGGTGAAGATGAAGCGGGCGCTCCTTTGCTTACCGCCAGTGTAGAGGAAGAAGGCAGCATGGGAAGTCGCATCGTGCGCTTTTCCTATCAAGGCATATTCAATGAGCTGCTTGATCGCTTGGGAGAAATGCCGCTTCCGCCTTACATTAAAGAAAAGCTCGATGAGAAGGAGCGCTATCAAACGGTTTATTCCAAGCATGAGGGCTCAGCGGCTGCGCCAACGGCAGGACTGCATTTTACGAAGCCGTTCCTGGAGGCTTTAGAGGCAAAAGGCGTAGAGCTTGCTTATTTGACGCTGCATGTCGGTCTCGGCACATTTCGCCCGATGAGCACGGAAACGGTAGAAGAGCATGAAATGCACGCGGAATATTATGAAATTAGCGAGCAAACGGCAAAAATTTTGCAACGCGCGCGCGAGCAGAAACGTAGAATAGTGGCAGTGGGTACAACCTCAGCTCGAACATTGGAAACGCTGGGGCAGCGGTTTGAGGACAAACCGCTGGAAGCTTGCAATGGCTGGACCTCAATCTTTATTTATCCGGGCCATTCCTTTAAGCTCGTCAATGCGCTGCTGACTAATTTTCATTTGCCGAAGTCAACGCTGGTTATGCTGGTGAGCGCATTAGCGGGACGTGAGCATATATTACAAGCATATCGGGAAGCGATTGAACATCGTTATCGCTTCTTCAGCTTTGGAGATGCGATGTTTATATACTAAAGGAATAGGACAGTGAATAATTTGGCAATCACATACGAATTTATTAAGCAATGCAAGCAATCTGGAGCGCGCCTCGGCAGAGTCCATACTCCGCATGGCGTTATTGATACTCCTACCTTTATGCCAGTCGGAACGCAGGCAACTGTTAAAACGATCAGCCCAGAGGAATTAAAGGAAATTAATGCGCAAATTATATTAAGCAATACGTATCATCTATTTTTGCGCCCAGGCCATGAAATCGTGAAAAAGGCTGGCGGTTTGCACAAATTTATGAACTGGGATCGTCCGATCTTGACTGATAGCGGCGGCTTTCAAGTGTTCAGCTTAAGCGAGCGCCGTAAAATTAGCGAGGAAGGCGTTGAATTCCGTTCGCACTTGAATGGCGAGAAGTTGTTTTTAAGTCCAGAGAAGGCAATGGAAATTCAAAACGCTTTAGGACCGGATATTATGATGGCCTTTGACGAGTGTCCGCCATATCCGGCTTCCTATGAATATGTGAAGCAATCGACAGAGCGAACCAGCCGCTGGGCTGAACGCTGTCTTGCCGCCCATCAGCGCAAGCATGATCAAGCGCTGTTTGCTATTGTTCAGGGCGGCATGCACGAGGATCTGCGTGTTCAGAGCGCGAAGGATTTGACTTCACTGGATTTTCCGGGTTATGCTATAGGTGGACTAAGTGTCGGCGAGCCTAAGCATTTAATGTACGAAGTGCTCGATTATACTGTGCCTCATTTGCCGTTTGACAAGCCGCGTTATTTAATGGGAGTTGGTTCTCCGGATGCGCTTGTGGAAGGCTCGATTCGCGGTATCGATATGTTTGATTGCGTACTGCCGACGCGAATTGCTCGCAATGGTACAACAATGACCAGCCAAGGCCGTCTAGTTGTACGCAATGCCAAGTTTGCAGAGGACTTTGGTCCACTTGATCCTAACTGTGACTGCTATACGTGTAGAAACTATTCAAGAGCCTATATTCGTCACCTGATTAAGGCTGATGAAACGTTTGGCATCAGGTTGACGACCTATCATAACTTATACTTTTTAGCCTCGCTCATGAAACAGATTAGAGAAGCAATCATGAATGATTGTTTGCTTGATTTCAGAGATCAGTTTTTTGAGCAATATGGCTTGCATGACAATGATAAAGGATTTTAATATTGAAAGGGGTGAAATCAATGTCAATATTTTTAGCTGATGCTCCAGCAACCCAGCCAGGAAGTAGTATCTGGGGGTTATTGCTGCCTTTTGTTTTAATGTTTGTTGTATTCTACTTTTTGCTTATTCGTCCACAGCAAAAGAAACAAAAGCAGCGCAATCTGATGCTTCACCAATTGAAAAAGGGAGATAAAATTGTAACAATTGGTGGCTTGCACGGTACGATTGTTGAGCTAACTGATGATACAGTAGTGCTTCGTGTTAACGATACAATGAAGCTTACGTTTGATCGCAGTGCGATTAGCACAGTATCTCAATCTGCTCCTGCCGCAGAATAGATACATATTGATGTACTGAAAAAAATACCTCCAATAGCAGACAAAGCAATAGTCGCTATTGGAGGTATTTTCATTTTCGCAGATTAACTCCTATTATGCCGCCAAATGCCCCGGCAGCTAGCACGGTAAGCAGCAAAATCAGACTGTGCAAAGATAAGGAAACATCGGTTGCCAGAAAGCTGATCAAAATAACGATCAATCCATAAATAATGCCAAGGCTGCCTCCATAATACCAGCCCTTCGAGCTGGCCCGCTTGCCAGCACTGAAGCCTCCCACGAAAGAAGCAAAGCTATGTACGACGAATGCCATCATCCCGAGATTGCTTTCCTTGAATGACGTAAAATGCAGCAGCAGTGACAGCAGCAAAGCGCCTGC
Organism: Paenibacillus montaniterrae; assembly: GCF_018403185.1. Lineage (GTDB taxonomy): Bacteria > Bacillota > Bacilli > Paenibacillales > Paenibacillaceae > Pristimantibacillus > Pristimantibacillus montaniterrae. The sequence continues at coordinate 233,428 of NZ_BOSE01000004.1, read as the reverse complement.
TGCTAGCCAGATTAGCGCATAGGTTATGCCAGCCAGCATCGGCATTGTCATCAGCTTGCGTGTATCGGTGTTCATACCGCATATACCTCCTTGTACTTTAAGTGAGCGTTCAAAAAGCACGGCTTTCAGGACCAAGAAGATGGGGGAAGCTTAGAAATGACGGAGCGCAGCGTAGATCACGCTACGTGAGCACTGTACATTTCGGCTGAACCCCATATTCGACGCCGACTAAGCTACTTTTGTGACTACATCGTCATCAAAGTTGGGCTTTTTGAACATCCTCTTTAACCGTTTATTACTTACGATATGCGATTGTCCAATAAATAGTACAAGTTGCCAAGTAATTATTTCTTTAGGTGCATTCCCATATAATACGCAAAACCAGATTGCATGAATGGGATTATTGGCGGTCACAATAGCAGATACGTTAGTAAGAGAGGGTGTAGGTTGATGGATTGGTTCACCTTAACATGGCACACCATTTTAATGTATATCGTTGTGTTTATTGTACTGCGATTGATGGGCAAACGAGAAATCGGCAAGCTGTCTGTACTGGATCTGGTCATTTCAGTTATGATCGCGGAAATTGCCGTAATTGTGATTGAGGATACAAGCAATCATATTATGCATGGCATATACCCGATTGTCCTGTTAGTGCTAATCCAGATGCTTACAGCCTTTATCTCGATGAAAAACCGCAAAGTCAGGTTAATGTTTGACGGCAAGCCCTCGGTCGTAATCGCTCAAGGCAAAATTTATAAGGAAGAGCTGCGCAAGCAGCGCTATAATCTTGATGATTTGATGCTGCAGCTAAGAGAACACGGCATCACGTCGATAGATGATGTGGACTTCGCGATTCTGGAAACGAGCGGCAAGCTGTCCATTGTGCCCAAGCAAGAGCAGCAACAGTCTGAAATGATGGAGTCAAAGGAAATAACATCCACACCAGACAGCAATCAACCAAGCAATCAAAACAAGGATCATCCGGTCATTCCGCCTGGCTTCCGCTATGAAATGCTGCCGATTCCGTTAATTATGGATGGCAAGGTTCAGGATCAGAACCTGGAAAAGCTGGAAAAGACGCGTTTTTGGCTTAAAAACATTATCCAGGAAAAAGGCGCAGCCCAATTTAAAGATGTGCTGCTATGCACAATTGATCATAAAGGCCGGATTTACATCGATGTCAGCGATGAGGACAGATAGCGAATTAATTCTGCTGAAACCATTTGCCAATGTATGGGAGCCTTATTAGATCATGGCGATCAATAATTTTCATTAAGAACATAAAGTACAGGTAGAGAATCATCGTCGTTGCGCAAGCAGCAAGCAGGCTTAGCCAGTCCGGCATCGTATGCAGCAGCGATTTGACATAATGGGCAAATGCACCGGAAATTAAAATCGCAGCGCCAACCTTAACAAAATCTAGCAGCTGCATTTGAAAGCCAACGAAACGTTTTACACTAAGCGCGTGCAGCAAAGTTACGAGCACCGTGTTAACAGCAATGGCAATTAACGCGCCTTTAATGCCTAATGCAGGATTGGAAGCGAGCATAATAATTAAGCCGATTTTTATAATTGCACCGATAAAGGTATTGCCAAGCGCGACTCCTGGTTTTTCCAAAGCTTGCAGCGTAGCCTGCAGCGGCGCCTGCAAGTAAATGAAGATACCAATCGGAGCAATTAGCTGCAGCAGCGGGGCATACTCGCCATGCGCGTACATCAGCTCGCAGATCGGTTCTGCAAACAAAAACATAATGATCGTAAAAGGGGCGCCAGCGACTAAAGAAAGCCGCATGGATTGATGCAATCGCTTGTGAATGATGCTGTATTGTTTTTGGATCGCAGCTTCAGACAACGAAGGAACGAGAGATACGGCAAGCGAATTTGTTAAGGCGGTTGGCAGCAGGATCAGCGGTATAATCATTCCCTGCAATGCTCCGTATTGAGCAGTTGCAATGCCAGTTGCGATTCCGGCAGCTGCAAGGCTTCGAGCAGTAAAAATCGACTCAAGCAAATAGCTGATCGAGCCGACTAGCCTGCTGCCTGTTACCGGAATGGATAAGGAAAGCAGCTTGCCCAATATCGAGCCTTGCCCTTTGCTTTTTTTGCCTTTTTTGCCTGCTGCTAAAGTCTTCGGCTCGCTGTCGCTTTCAGCCGAGCCTGGCTCGGCAGCTATCGCTACATGTGTAAGCGCAGAGAGCCGTTTGTTTTGCTCTCTCCGATAATTGAGCAGCATAATGCCTAAGCCGGCAATTTCGCCTATTACGACACCAAGCATCGCTCCTGCAGCTCCCCAATGCAATCCCCACGGCAAAAAGTAATAAGCAAGCGACAAGGAAAATATGATGCGGAAAATTGTTTCAACTACCTGTGAGAAGGCGCTTGGGATCATATTTTGCTTGCCTTGAAAATAACCGCGATAAACAGCGCTTATGCCAACAATAAGCAGCATAGGCGACATGACAAGGAAGGATTGGTAAACTCTTGGCTCAGGAATAATGTATTTAATAATGAGCGGTGCGAACAGAAGCATCAAGCTTGTTAACGCCAGAGCAATTGAAACACTTAAAACCATCGCAGTGTTAAAAATACGTTTCACCCTTGCTTTATCGCCGACTGATTCTGCTTCGGCAATCCATTTTGCGATGGCGAGCGGAATGCCACCTGTAATAAAGGTTAATAATACGACTAGAAAAGGATAGCTTAATTGATAGATGCCAACCCCTTCAGCGCCAATAATGCGCGGCAGGGTAACTCTGGGAATAAAGCCCAGAATTCGATTGACAATGCCTGCTATTAACAGGATCATCGCTCCCTTTATAAAGCTTTGCTTCGTCATTGCTTACACCTCTCTTAAAGTACGTGTTACATCGCTACGGTGCAAAGCATCCTCCAGTCGCTTTTTAAATCGTAATGCTCTTATTTGAATTTTTAAGGTTGCATTACGATGTTAAAGGCGACCCACTGCGTTTTTCGGATGTTTTGCTCCTCCGCTGGAGCTTTTTTGTGGCTTTCAGGCTTCGATGTCGAATAAGCTTCAAGCTAGTATCAGCGCTACGGAGCAAAGCAACCTCCAGTCGCTTTTTAAATCGTAATGCTTTCTTATTTGAATTTATAAGGTTGCATTACGATGTTAAAGGCGACCCACTGCGTTTTTCGGATGCCTTGCTCCTCCGCTGGAGCTTTTTCATGGCTTTCAGGACCAAGAAGCTTGGACACTAGAAAACGAGGAGCGCAGCGTAGGTGATAACTACGTGAGCACCGGAGTTTTCGCTAGCGTTCAAGATTCGCCAATCGAATACGCTACAAAGCACCGCCTCGTCATCAAAGTCCAGCTTGTTAAACAACCCCTTCCAATGGAAGTTTAAAAAGCTGGGCTTTCAGGACCAAGAAGATGACACGATACTAGAAGGCGAGGAGCGCAGCGTAGGCAAAAGCTACGTGAGCACCGGAGCCTTCGGTAGCGTGGCATATTCGCTGTCGAATATGCTACAGAGAAGTCACATCGTCATCAAAGTCCAGCTTTTTAAACAACCCTAAAGGGTTGTACAATTTATCCTATGCTTGTCACACACACTTCCATGTCAAAATTGATTGGAGAGAGCAGGAAATATGTTTTGGATGACGAACTAGATAACAATAGAAGCAAGGTTAGCAGGTTGTTCTCGTTGACTTGAAAGGATTGGACAGCAGTTGGAGGAGGGGGAGCGCATGTCGAGCATCGAGTGGGATTCAATGATAAAGGAGCTGTGTGAAAGCAAGGCAGAGGAATTCAAGCTGCTAGGTTACGATCATGTCGAGGCAGCTGAGGTGTGGGGCTGTGTTAGCTCCAAATATGTAAAGCATGGCAAGCCGCAGCTACATCAGCTGGTTAGTGATATTTTGTCTTTAAAACCGAACCAATTTATGAACTATCTCATGCTGAATGCTTATAAAGGAAACTCTTTCTAGTATAAAGAAAGAGTTTCTTTTTTTGACGTTGTTTTACTCCATCTGTATAATAGGAATATTGAGATTTTAAGGGGGATAAATGACGCATGGTTAAGAAAAGATTGCTAACCTTTGTCGCAGTGGTTGTTGTCTTGTTCGCAGCAATAGCATGGACAAGCCCTTCAATACTTAAGGATGTTAAGCTGGGACTCGATTTGAAGGGTGGTTTTGAGGTATTGTATGAGGCTTCGCCGTTCGACGAGGGTGGTGAAGTAACCCCGCAAACCTTGAAGCAGACGGCTAAAGCACTCGAGAAACGTATTGACCAATCCGGTGTTGCTGAGCCGGAAATTTTGACAGAAGGGGCCAATCGTATTCGTGTACGCCTGCCAGGTGTAGAAAATGAAGAGGAAATTCGCGAGCTGCTGGCAAAGCCAATTAATTTAACCTTCCGCGCGCCTGATGGCACTGTTATGCTGGATGGTCGGGATTTTAAAGAGAATAGCGCTGGCGTCGCTTACGACAATTTTAACCGCCCGATTGTAACGATCGAGCTCAAGGACGGCGATAAGTTTTATGATGTAACGAGTCAGCTTGTCGGACAAAGGCTATCGATTTATTTGGATGAGGAAATGATTTCTGATCCGGAGGTTACCTACCCGATTCCTGGCGGTTCTGCACAAATTTCACTCGGTAATGCGAAAAAAGCGGATGCTGAGTATTTGCGCGACTTGATCAACATGGGATCTCTGCCGCTTAAGCTGACTGAAAAATATACACAAAGCGTAGGAGCCAAGCTTGGCTTAAACTCTTTGAAGGATACGGTAACTGCGGGGGTAATCGGCTCCTTGATCGTATTGTTTTTCATGGTCATTGTGTTCCGTGTACCAGGCTTTGTTGCGGGTGTATCCATTATTACGTATGCATGGCTGCTGGTACTGGTGCATAACTGGCTCAATGCAACGCTTACATTGCCAGGGATTGCAGCCTTTGTACTCGGCGTCGGGATGGCAGTCGATGCCAACATTATTACAGCTGAACGGATTAAAGAAGAAATTCGCAGCGGCAAGAGCATGTCTTCCAGCTTAAAGGCTGGCTCGAAAAACTCCTTCCGTACGATTATGGATGCGAACATTACGAGTATTATCGCTAGTGTTGCGTTGTATGTCATTGGCGACGGGGCGATTAAAGGTTTTGCGTTAACGATGATTTTCAGTATTATCGTCAGCGTCATTACCAATATTTATTTGTCGCGCTTCCTGTTGTCCTTGCTTGTTAGCAGCAAGGCGTTTAATAAGCCAAAACATTATGGCGTAAAGGAGGAACAGATTCGTGCGCTTTGATACTAATATCCGTTACGATTTTATAGGCAATCGCAAAAAGTTTTTTGCCTTTTCTATTATTTTAGTTGCCGTTGGCATACTGTCGCTGCTTATTTTTCGCTTGAATCTAGGAATTGATTTCAAAGCAGGTACGACGATGGATACTGCAACCGATCATGCTGTAGAGCAGCAAGAGGTTATCAGTATATTAAAAGAGCTTGGCTATAGTGAAATTCCTACAGTCGGAGGAGCGAACAATGATCGGATTTCAGTTCGCTTTGGAGAAGAGCTGGCTAGTGAAAAAATAAGAGAAATTCAAACTGCATTTAAAGCTGAATTTGGCGAGGGCAGCTCTTTCGAGGTTAACGTTGTTTCCGCGGACATGGCTCGGGAGCTGGCGATTAAAACGATTTGGGCCATTCTTGCCGCTTCCGTTCTTATTATGCTGTATGTTATGATTCGCTTCGAATGGCGGTTTGCCTTGTCAGCAAATATCGCAATTTTATATGACTGTTTTGTCGTTGTCGCGGTGTTCTCTATGTTCCGCCTAGAGGTAGATTTGCCGTTTATAGCCGCGGTTTTGACTACGCTGGGCTATTCGATTAATGATAAAATCGTTATTTTTGACCGTATTCGTGAAAATCTGCGCTTCAGCTCGACGAAAAATGATAAGCAGCTGACCGAATTGGTCAATGCAAGTATTTGGCAGACGATGGCCCGCAACTTGTATACGGTGTTGACGGTAATGATCGTTACTGTCTTTATCTTCCTGTTCGGTAGTGAATCAATTCGTCTGTTCTCGTTGGCGATTTTAATTGGCTTGATCAGTGGGGCTTATTCTACTGTGTGTATTGCCAGCTCGTTATGGTACGAGTTTAAGAAAAGAGAAAAGAAAAAGCCTGCAAGTGCTGCTAAGCAACCTACTGTGTAGCTAACTTTCATGAAGGCTGTCTATGGATGAAATTTGTTAAGCCATAGCAGCCTTTATTTTTGCTGTCTGGCAATTTTGCAAGCGGCGATTCATATATTATCGTACTAAAAAACTATGGTATAATTAATAGTTGTAGCGCTAAAGAATGACAGCCGTTACGGAAGAAATTCGGTAATTTATGTCTAGGAGGATACTATGTCTACTGATGTTGATAAGGGAAAAGGCATACTGCAGCGTCTTAAACAGTTTTTTCGCGGCAAGCAGCGTACTGCCAACGAAGCTGGACGTCTGGAGAAGAGTGACGATATTAAAAATGTTGTTCTTCGCATCAATGGCGTCATTGCAGTGGAAGCATGCGAGGCTCGCGAGCAAGGACATTATGTGGTAGCCACCTTAACGATCAATGTTAATCCGAGAATTACGGTACAGGAAGGACATGAAATTGCGCAGCGCGTTCGTTGGCTGCTCATGCATCGCTTTACTCATCTTAGCGATGCAGTTATTTATGTAAAGCCATTTGTGCCGGAATATCCTTACAAAAGCAATGACACAAGCTCCCAAGAGGAGATGACAACGATTTTGCAATAGTTTTACGCAGCGAAAGGGGCTTTCGAGATGATAGAACGTAAAACGCGTTGGCAGCTTGCGTCTTGGTCGGAACAATATGAGCAATTGGCGCAAAGGCTGAGCAGTCAGCTTGGCATACCAAGGCTTGTAACGAAGCTGCTCATCCAACGAGGCTACCGTGATCAGGAAAGCATAGAAGCTTTTTTGAATGGAACGACCGCCATGCTGCATGATCCTTACCAGCTTGCCGGAATGAGCGCAGCGGTTGCCAGAATCAAGCGAGCGCTGGAGCATGCAGAGCAGGTAAGAATATATGGAGATTATGATGCAGATGGGGTTTCCAGCACCTCGCTGCTCTATTATACGTTTGAACGTCTTGGACTGAATTTTGATTATTATATTCCTCACCGCATGCTGGAAGGTTATGGTCTGAATAAAGCAGCGATAGATAAAGCGAAGCAGGATGGCGTTCAGCTAATCGTTACCGTAGATACGGGGATTAGTGCATACGAGGAAGTGCAGTATGCTGCTTCGCTTGGCATTGATGTTGTTGTAACGGATCATCACGAGCCGCCGGAGCAGCTGCCCGAGGCGGCTGCAGTCGTGAATCCGAAGCAGGAGCATTGTACATATCCATTTAAGGGACTTGCGGGAGTAGGGGTTGCTTTTAAACTGGCAACTGCGCTGCTTGAAGCTCCGCCGATGGAATGGAGCGGCATTGTAGCCTTAGGCACAATAGCAGATCTTATGCCGCTGGAAGGTGAAAATCGTGTGCTCGTCTCATGCGGCTTGGCACAGCTGCGCAAAGGAGAGCATATCGGCTTCAATGCACTGGCGGAAGCTAGTGGCGTAAGCATCGACGAGCTGTCTGCAACAAAGGTTGGCTTTGGGCTTGCACCGCGCATCAATGCGGCCGGCCGCTTGAAGCATGCGCGACTTGCTGTGCAGCTGCTGACTACAACAAATGAGCAGGAGGCGGCACAGCTTGCCGCTGAGCTAGATCATTTGAATAAAGAGCGCCAGCAAATTGTTGAGGATATGGTTATAGAAGCAGAGCTGCAATGGCAAAATAAGCTAAAGCAGGCAGCTGACAGCAACCAGGCTGAGCCGCATGTCATCGTCGTGGCAGGAGCAGGCTGGAACGTTGGCGTAATTGGCATAGTCGCCTCCAAGCTGCTGGAGCGTCACTACAAGCCTGTGCTTGTGTTCGGAATCGATGAGGAGACAGGTACAGCAAAAGGCTCGGCACGATCTATAGAAAACTTTGATTTGCATGCCGCGCTTACCGAGTGCGAGGAGTTGCTGTTGCATTACGGCGGACATCAGGCAGCAGCAGGCATGACTGTTGAAGTAGCGAAGCTGGCCGAGCTGGAGTCAAGATTGAGCGAGCTTGCCAAGCAGTGGCTGACGGAGGATGACTGGATTCCTAAGCTGACCATCGATTTGGCCTGCGAGCTGTCTGAAATAACATTGGAAACCATTTCGCAGCTTTCGCTGCTGGAGCCGTTTGGCATGAGCAATCCGTCGCCGCGCGTGCTGATCAGAGGAGCAGCGCTGCGCGAATGGAAAGCGATCGGCAAGGATGGCAAGCACCTAAAGCTTCAGCTTAAGGATCGCGAGCATGTCCTCGATGTGATTGGCTTTGGCATGGGGGAATATGAACGCTTGCTGCAGCAAAACGATCGGCTGCAGGTTGTCGGCGAGCTTTCCATTAACGAGTGGAACTCGTTGCGCAAGCCGCAATTGCAGCTCTATGATATGCATGTCGAAAAAGATCGAATAAAAGTATTCCCTTCACGAGAACAATTTGGTATCATTTATCAGTACATTCGTAAGCAGGGCTCGTTATCGCGAGCAGGCTTAGTTGAACGCTTAAAGGCGATTAGCGGGCTAGGGAACGCTGAGATTCAACTAATAATAGATGTATTTGAAGAGCTTAATTTTATTACGACTCATTCATCGCATATTGAGGCTGTAGCCGCGCCGCAAAAGAGAGAGCTGACCAGCTCATCCTGTTATCACCGCGCGTGGCTGCAGTTTGAAGCCAACTAGCCAGAAATAAAGGAAATGGCATAGAAAGGATTGAACGTGTTGACCAACGCATCACTTAATTTTAAAGACTATATTCGAGTAATCGAGGATTTTCCGACACCAGGCATTTCGTTTAAAGATATAACGACTTTGCTTAAGGATGGCCAAGCATACCGGGCAGCGATTCAAGAGCTGCGCAGCATGGTTGAAAAATATCAGATTGATCTTATTGCAGGTCCGGAAGCGCGCGGCTTTGTTATTGGCGCGCCGCTTGCGCTTGAGCTTGGTGTTGGCTTTGTTCCTGTAAGAAAGAGCGGCAAGCTGCCCGGCGAAACGATTAGCGCTTCCTATTCGTTGGAATACGGCTCGGATCAGCTTGCGATGCATAAGGATGCAATAGTGCCGGGTCAACGCGTGCTTATTGCGGATGACTTGCTGGCGACTGGCGGTACAATTGCTACAGTGGTAGAGCTTGTTCAGAAGCTGGGCGGCGTGATCGTCGGCGCTGCTTTCTTGATTGAGCTGGAGGAGCTGCAAGGCAGAAAGAAATTTGAAGGCATCGAGGTACATTCGCTTGTAACGTACTAATTGCCGATAAATGGATAGAAAGACCGATTACATATGCGCTTGAAGCGTTCAACGTGCATATGTAACGGTCTGTTTTTTTACCGTTATTTTACTTTATGTGGCATAGCACAATCGTTTTTTCATAATCGAACATTGACGTGACGTGCCGTTTACAGGCATAATAATTAGAAAATACTTTAAGTTCGGAAAAGTGAATGTATAGCTTGGAAAGGGAAAATGGATCATGGGCATTGAGCAATTAATTGGGAAAGCATCCGTTTATATGAAAGAGCAAGATCTCATGCTGATTAGAGAAGCCTATGATTTTGCTGATCAGGCTCATAAGGGGCAGATACGTAAATCAGGAGAGCCATATATCCTTCATCCGCTTGCAGTAGCTGATATCGTGCTTGATATGCACCTGGATGTAATCTCAATCGTAACTGCACTGCTGCATGATGTCGTAGAGGATACCACGGTTGATTTGCAAACCGTTCGAGATAAATTTGGCGAAACATGCGCGATGCTGGTCGACGGCTTGACGAAGCTGGAGAAAATTCGCTTCCAGTCGCGTGAGGAGCAGCAAAACGAAAACTATCGAAAAATGTTTGTCGCGATGGCGCAAGATATTAGGGTCATTATTATTAAGCTTGCAGACCGCCTGCACAATATGCGTACGCTTAAATATCAATCTGAGGAATCGCAGCGCAGAATCGCATATGAAACGCTGGAAATTTTTTGTCCGATTGCGCATCGACTCGGTATTTCTGCAATTAAATGGGAAATGGAAGATATTGCACTGCGCTATTTGAACCCGCAGCAATATTACCGTATCGCCAATTTGATGAAGAAGAAGCGGGTGGAGCGGGAAGCATTTATTGAAAATGTTGTTGGCATGATCCGTGAAAAGCTGGCGGAAATGGGCATTGAAGGCGATATATCCGGTCGTCCGAAGCATTTGTATAGCGTCTATCAAAAAATGACGACACGCAATAAGCAGTTTAGTGAAATCTATGATTTATTTGCAATACGCGTTATCGTGGAAAATATTAAAGACTGCTACGCGACACTGGGCATTATTCATACGCTATGGAAGCCGATGCCAGGCCGCTTTAAAGACTATATTGCGATGCCTAAAGCGAATATGTACCAATCCTTGCATACGACGGTAATTGGGCCAAATGGAGAGCCGACAGAGGTGCAAATTCGTACATGGGAAATGCATCGTACGAGCGAATACGGGATTGCCGCCCATTGGGCATACAAGGAAGGGAATCTTGTTCCAGATGCGAGCTTTGGCGATAAAATGACGTGGTTCCGTGAAATATTGGAGCTGCAGCAAGAAACTAGCAATGCCGCAGAATTTATGGAATCGTTGAAAATGGACTTTTTCTCCGATCTTGTTTTCGTGTTTACGCCTAAAGGCGAAGTGTTTGAGCTGCCCGCGGGCTCTGTGCCGCTCGATTTTGCTTATCGCATTCATACCGAGGTTGGCAATCGCACGATTGGGGCGAAGGTCAATGGCCGCATCGTGCCGCTAGATCATAAGCTGAAAACCGGAGATATTGTAGAAATTCTAACCTCCAAGCATTCCTATGGACCGAGCTCGGACTGGTTGAAAATTGCACAGTCCTCACATGCGCGCAGCAAAATCAAGCAATGGTTCAAAAAAGAAAAGCGCGAGGAGAACGTTGCCAAGGGCCGCGAGCTAATCGAGCGCGAGCTTAAGCGACTGGGACTGGAGCCGCATGTCTGGATGACCGATGACAAGCTTCAGGAGGCCGCTGCCAAATTTACCTTTAACGATATTGAGGATATGATGGCGGCAATCGGGTTTTCCGGCATTACTGCGGCGCAAATTGTAACGAAGCTGACTGAAAAGCTGCGCCGTGAGCAGGAGGAAGCCAATCAAATCGAGCTGACCAAGGAAGTAACGGAAATTAAAAGCAGCTCGAGCACCCATCATAATAAAAATAATAACAATGGCATTAAAGTAAAAGGCGTCGATAATTTGCTTGTTCGCTTTGCTCGTTGCTGCAATCCAGTGCCAGGAGATTCAATCATTGGTTATATTACGCGCGGTCGGGGAGTATCTGTGCATCGCATGGACTGCCAGAACATTCCATTCGGAACGGATAATGAGGAAGTTGATCGCGTCATTGAGGTAGAATGGGCGGCTTCAAGCAGCGCTAATTACAGCGTAGATATAGAAATTACAGGAAGTGATCGCCGTGGTCTGTTAAATGAGGTGCTGCAGGCAGTATCAGAAACAAAAACGAATATTAGCGCCGTTTCAGGACGTACTGCTAAAAATAAAATGGCGGTTATTCATATGACTGTGCTAATCAGCAATACGGAGCATTTAAATAAAGTCGTTGAGAAAATCAAGCAAATTAAAGATATTTACTCCGTACATCGAATTATGCAATAAGGGAGACTATAACTGTGAAGGTTGTTGTACAGCGTAGCAAAGCAGCAAGCGTGTCCGTGGACGGCAAGCAAATTGGTGCGATTTCCCACGGCCTGGTGCTGCTGGTCGGCATTACCCATGAAGACACCGAGCAAGATTTGAAGTGGATGGCGGACAAGCTGGCCGGCTTGCGCATTTTTGAGGACGAGCAAGGCAAAATGAATATCGATGTTGTTGAAGCAGGTGGACAAATTTTATCTGTTTCCCAGTTCACCTTGTACGGTGACTGTCGTAAAGGAAGACGCCCTAACTTTATGGACGCTGCGCGTCCAGAGCAAGCAGAACGCTCGTATCTGCAATTCAATGAGCTATTGAAAGCAAAAGGGCTAGTTGTCGAAACGGGTCAATTTGGGGCGATGATGGACGTTCAGCTCGTAAACGATGGACCAGTAACGTTAATTGTAGATAGCAAAGCATAAGCGCTGAGGGAGCGCTTTCTTTTTTGTAATCTGATTGTAATAATATGATAATATTACGTTAACATCGTCGGCCTATAATAATACTCGACCCCCTTTTTAATTATATAATGATGTTAGCCTGTGGAGATGCCGCAGGTTTTTTTCTGTCTAAATATAGAGAATGACGGTACGTATTGTCTTGACTTTACGAGTGCGGGACAGTAAAATTATTTACCAGATACAATTGAATAGTTATTCCATGATGGGAAGAAGTAGCTCAGCAACCGTGCTGACAGAGAGAGATGCCTTTGGCTGCAAGCATCTTAGCAACGATTGAGTGAATAACATCCTTGAGAACATAAAATGAACGACATCGACAGATGTGCTATTAGTTTTGTGCGCGTAACGGGCGATACACGTCAATGAGCGAATAGTTGATTATTCGAAATGTGGGTGGTACCACGGGAGCTGATACTCTCGTCCCTTTTGGCAGCAGTCAAAAGGGGCGGGAGTTTTTTTGTTGCTGCAGCCGGCACGATAGAGGATAAGCAGTTCAGCTAATTATTGGATGAGATGAAGGAGGTTTTGCTATGTCGTTCCAACGATCTCCTGGGACACAGGATATTTTGCCTGGAGTTGTAGAGAGATGGCAATATGTTGAAGAGAAAGCTCGAGATATTTGCCGCCGCTATAATTTCAGAGAAATTCGCACACCGATGTTTGAGTCTACGGAGCTGTTCCATCGCGGTGTTGGCGAAACAACCGATATTGTAGAGAAGGAAACGTATAATTTTATCGATCGCGGCGAACGCAAGCTGACGCTGCGCCCGGAAGGCACAGCTGGCGTTATGCGCGCTTATGTAGAAAATAAGCTTTATGGCGAGCCTGATGTTTCCAAGCTGTACTATATTGGGCCAATGTTCCGTTATGAGCGGGCTCAGGCTGGACGCTACCGCCAGTTCAATCAATTTGGTGTGGAAGCGGTAGGTGCTGTAGACCCGGCTCTGGATGCTGAGGTTATAGCGCTTGGCTATACGTTTTACACTGAGGTTGGCTTGAAGGGCGTACGCGTTGAAATCAATTCGGTGGGCACGCCGGAGGTACGTGCTGCTTTCCGCGAGAAGCTGCTTGCTTATTTGACGCCAAAACGCGACCAGCTTTGCAAGGACTGCCAAAGCCGAATGGAGCGCAATCCACTGCGCGTGCTTGATTGCAAGGTGGATCAGCATCAATTTACCGATGCACCTTCAATTTTGGACAGTCTTGATGAAGAGTGCGAGCAGCATTTCAGTAAGGTGAAGCAGCATTTAACTGATATGGGCATTCCATTTGAAATCAATCACCGCCTTGTTCGCGGCCTCGACTATTATACGCATACCGCGTTTGAATTCAAGGCAGAAGGAATTGGCGCAATTGATACCGTTGGCGGTGGCGGCCGTTACAATGGGCTTGTTGCAGATATTGGCGGTCCTGATCAGCCAGGCGTAGGCTTTGGCTTGGGGCTGGAGCGTACCATTATGCTGCTTGAGCACCAGCAAACGGAAATTCCTCAGCTGCATCAGCTCGATGTTTATATGATTGCGCTAGGGGAAGCGGCTGACAGAGAAGTAACCAAGCTCGTTTATGAGCTGCGCAATGCTGGACTGCGCGCCGAGCGCGATTATCAAGGACGCAAGATGAAGGCGCAAATGAAATCAGCTGACCGCATGCAGGCGAGATTTACTGCGATTTTGGGCGAGGATGAGCTTACCAATGGCGAAATTACGCTGAAGGAAATGGCGACAGGTGAGCAAAGAACCGTCAAATTAACGGAGCTTGCCGTGGCGCTGTCCTAGGGCGTGACTGAAACTTGCAACGATCATAATGAAAAGAGGGAAATACAATGACGATGTTAAGAACAACAAGCTGCGGCACATTGTCGCTCGCTGATGTAGGCAAGGAAGTTATTTTGAACGGTTGGGTACAGCGCCGTCGCGATCTTGGCGGCGTGCTGTTCATTGATTTGCGCGACCGTACAGGAATTGTGCAAATCGTATTCAACCCTGATTTTTCCGGAGAAGCGCTTGAAATTGCTGACCGTGTGCGCAATGAATATGTGCTTGCGGTGAAGGGTACTGTTGTAGAACGTGATCCTGAAACGTTCAACGACAACCTGTTTACTGGAAAAATTGAAGTTCGCGTAACCGAGATCGAAGTAATGAATGCGGCTAAAACCCCGCCATTTGCGATTGAAGACGGCATTGAGGTTGATGAGTCGATTCGCTTGAAATATCGTTATTTGGATCTTCGTCGTCCAGAAATGCTGAAAACTCTTCAGCTTCGCTCGAAAGCGGCTAAAATTTTCCGTGACTTTTTGGATCAAAACGAATTTACTGAAATCGAAACGCCGATTTTGACAAAAAGCACGCCTGAAGGAGCACGCGACTATCTTGTGCCTTCCCGTGTGCATGAAGGAGAATTTTTCGCGCTGCCGCAATCTCCGCAAATTTTCAAGCAGCTGTTAATGGTAGGCGGTATTGAGCGCTATTATCAAATCGCGCGCTGCTTCCGCGATGAGGATCTACGTGCTGATCGCCAGCCTGAGTTTACACAGGTCGATATCGAGACTTCATTCCTGTCGCAGGATCAATTGCTTGCGATGATGGAGCAGCTTATGGCGAAGCTGCTGCGCGAGACAGTTGGCGTAGAGCTGCAGCTGCCGTTCCAGCGCATTACGTATAAGGATGCAATGAACAAATACGGCTCTGACAAACCGGATCTGCGCTTTGGTCTGGAAATTGAAGATATTACCGATATTGTTGCCAGCAGCGATGTAAAGGTGTTTGCTACTGTCGCTTCCAAAGGCGGCGTGGTCAAGGCGCTTAATGCTAAAGGCTGTGCAAGCTGGAGCCGTAAAGAGCTTGATGATCTGCAGCCGTTTGCGGCGCGCTATGGCGGTAAAGGCTTGGCATGGATTCAAGTGAAGGATGGCGAATGGAGAGGTCCGATCGTTAAATTCCTGAAGGAAGAAGAAATCGCGGCTTTGACTGAGCGTCTTAATGTTGAGGAAGGCGATCTGTTAACCTTCTCGGCAGATAAGCCTAAAGTCGTGGCGGACGTGCTTGGCAACCTGCGCTTGAAGCTTGGTAAAGAGCTGAACCTGATTAACGAATCCGAGTTCAAATTTGCCTGGGTTGTCGACTTCCCATTGCTTGGCTACGACGAGGAAGCGAAGCGCTATGTAGCTGAGCATCATCCGTTCACTCGCCCGAATGAGGATGATCTGGCATATTTCGATACAGACCCTGGACAAATTCGCGCGCAAGCGTATGACCTCGTATTGAACGGCTATGAAGTAGGCGGCGGTTCTATGCGGATTTACAAGCGCGATGTTCAAGAAAAAATGTTCAAGGCGCTTGGCTTTACGATGGAGGAAGCGTATGAGAAGTTCGGCTTCCTGCTCGATGCTTTCGATTACGGTACGCCACCGCATGGCGGTATCGCATTTGGCTTTGACCGTCTCATTATGTTGTTGGCTGGACGCACGAACCTGCGTGAAACGATTGCGTTCCCGAAAACAGCAAGCGCGACAGATTTGATGAGTGACGCGCCGTCTGAGGTAGAATTGTCTCAGCTTGAGCAGCTTCATATTCGTACGGTTGTAAAGCCGAAGCCTGCTGCAGCGGTACAAGCTGTCGCGGCTGAAGCTGAATAAACTAGTACGCGGAAGGGAGATCGAGCAGCATGCTACATCAATTTTCTCGTACGGAGCTGGCCATTGGTCCTGAGGGTCTGGAAAAAATGAGGAACAGCACCGTTGCTGTACTAGGCATTGGCGGTGTCGGCTCTTTAGCTGCCGAGGCATTGGCAAGAACGGGAGTCGGACGCATTATTTTGATCGACAAGGATGTTGTAGACATTACCAATATTAATCGGCAAATTCACGCGCTAACGACGACGATCGGTCAGCCGAAGGCAGAGCTGATGCGTGAGCGAATCAAGCTGATCAATCCTGAATGTGATGCGATTGCCTTGCGGATGTTTTATACGGAGGAAACGTATGAAAAGCTGTTCGAGTATAAGCTCGACTATGTAGTCGACGCCTCGGACACAATCATTTACAAGGTGCATCTGATTAAGGAGTGCTTAAAGCGCAATATCCCGATCATCTCGAGCATGGGAGCAGCCAATAAAATGGACCCAACGCGCTTTAGAGTGGCCGATATATCCAAAACGCATACTGATCCAATTGCCCGCGTCGTCAGAACGAAGCTGCGCAAGGAAGGGATTAAAAAAGGCGTCAAGGTCGTTTTCTCTGATGAGGAGCCGATCAAGCCGCGTGAGGATGTAACGCAGCGCATCGTTCCGGAAAATGCGCCGGAAATTCGCAAGGCGCAGCAGCCGCCTTCCAGCAATGCATTTGTTCCTAGTGTTGCCGGACTTGTCATGGTGAGTGCGGTCGTCAAGGATTTGCTGGAATAGGCTGAAATGAGAGGACGTTAAATTAGCAGAACAATGAAGGACTATTTGAGCAGGCTTGACCTTATCGTCTTGCTGGCTCAAGTAGTCCTTTTCACATTTGCAGTATCATGGACGAAGCATGGCAACTCCTGTACAATAGCAGTAATGAGCTTGAATACAATGAACGGGAATGAGGAGTGATGGCGATGCGGTCGACTGAACGCTTTTCAGGACGCTCGAAAACATATAGCAGGCATCGGCCAAGCTATCCGCCGCAGCTTATTGCTTACTTGAAGCTTAACGTTGGCTGGAGCGGGCATGAAAGGCTGGCAGATATAGGAGCGGGAACAGGCATATTTACTGACTTGCTGCTGGAGCAAGGGTATAATGTTGTTGCTGTGGAGCCCAATAATGATATGCGCCAGGAGCTGCTTGCGAGGCTGGGGCAGCAGTATAATGCTGACGAGCAAAGCAACGAGCCAAAAAGCAACAAGCAAGAACATAATGAGCCAAAACATAATGAGCGCGGCCAGTTAACCGTTGTCGCGGGAGCTGCAGAGGCAACGGGATTAGCCGCTGCTAGCGTGGACGGGATTGTCTGTGCCCAGTCGTTCCACTGGTTTGATGCTGAGCTGGCTCGGACAGAGTTTGCAAGAGTGCTCGTGCCGCAGGGCAAGGTTGCACTGCTTTGGAATCAGCGCGATCTCGAGGCTTCACCATTTATGAAGGCATATGATGCGCTATTTATGAAGTATGGCGAGCAATACAGCCAGGTTAAGCATAAGCAAATGAGCGTGCTAACGCTGGCTCCATTTTACGGCGGCAAGCAGCCGACACTTGCAAGCTTTGCCTATGAGCAAAGACTTGATCTTGACGGACTGCTGGGTAGAATTTTTTCTTCCTCGTTCAGCCTGACAGAGCAGGATTCGCGCTACGATGCCTTTATCCGCGATATTCACGAGCTGATTGCTCGATATGAGCAGGCTGGTGAGGTGATGATGATTTACCGTACCGATGTATATTGGGGCAGCCTGAATTAGCACGCCCTTTGCATGATGGAGGATGTGAAGCAATGGATTTATTTACAATGGATGATGAACAGCCATCCGCACAGCACAAGCTTTTGGCTGACCGCATGCGTCCGCAAGCCTTGGATGAATATATTGGACAGGAGCATATTGTTGGACCAGGCAAGCTGCTGCGGCGAGCAATTGAAAGCGATCAAATCAGCTCGATTTTGCTGTACGGGCCTCCTGGCTGCGGCAAAACAACGCTGGCTAATATTATATCGAATCATACAAAGGCAGAGTTCGTTCGTTTGAATGCGGTCGATGCTTCGGTCAAGGATGTGCGCGAGGTAATAGAACGAGCGAAGAACAATAAAGCGCTGTATGGGAAGCGGACCATACTGTTCCTTGACGAGGTGCATCGCTTCAATACATCGCGTCAGGATGCGCTGCTGCCTGCAGTGGAGCAGGGAATTATTATTTTTATAGGGGCAACGACAGAAAATCCGTTTCACCATGTGAACGGAGCGTTAATGTCTCGCTCTACTTTATTTCAGCTGGAGCCATTGGAGCCTAAGCATGCCAAGCTGGCTATGGAACGGGCGCTGCGCGATGCGGGGCGCGGCTTGGGCTTTATGAAGCTGCAGGTGGATGAGGAAGCGCTTGAGCATTTGGCATTGATGGCAGGCGGGGATATACGGCGCGCGCTAAATGCGCTGGAGCTCGCTGCTGTAACGACAAGCTCACAGCAGGACGGCACCGTCCATATTACGCTGGAAATCGCTCAGGAATCGATCCGCAAGCGCACGATTCGCGCAGATACGTCCATGCAATATGATGTGCTGTCCGCATTTCACAAGAGCATTCGCGGTTCCAGCGATGCGGCATTGTTTTGGTTTCTGTATGCAGTAGAAAAGCTTGGAATGGACCCGATGACCTTTTTGCGCCGTTTAATTGTAGCTTGCAGCGAGGATATTGGCCTTGCCAACCCGCAGGCTATGGTGCAGGCGGTAACGGCGATGGACGCCTATCATAAAATAGGCTGGCCGGAAGCGAAATACAATATTACGCAAGCGATTTTGTTTGCGGTAGAAAGTCCGAAGTCCAATGCCGCAGCATTGGCGATTGGCAAAGCCTATCAGTTGATTGAACAGTTTGGCGTTGACGAGGTGCCGCATCATTTGCGCGATACCCATTATAAAGGCGCCGAGCAGCTTGGCCATAAAGGCTATCAATATCCGCATGACTTCCCGAATCATTATGTGAAGCAGCAGTACTTTCCTGATCGAATTGCTAATGTCGAGCTGTATAAAGCAACAGAGCAGGGAGCAGAAGCAAAAATCGCGATTAATCAGGAAAAGCGAAGAAGACAGAAATAAAGCCGCCTTTAGCAGGCGGCTTTGCTCCTTTGCTGTATATGTTTCATAGATTGGCCTGCCTTCATCCTTTGGGACGTCCAAATCTCCAGCCGTAAACCTTAACATGCACAAGCAGCTTGCTGCTCCAGTAAGCAAGCACGTATACGACTAGAAAAATAAGGATCAGCGGCTTGAACAAAAACCAGGCAATTGCCCAGCTTAATAAAATTTGCCAAGGCTTCAGCTTTTTCAACAGCTTGGAGGGAGCGAGCACGATGCGGTAAAAAAGATACGTTTTTTGCAATCCCTCCAAATATTCACTGCGTATTTGTTCATTATCCGGGTCTAGCTGAATCGCATTTTTAAGATAGA
This sequence comes from Paenibacillus montaniterrae, assembly GCF_018403185.1. Lineage (GTDB taxonomy): Bacteria > Bacillota > Bacilli > Paenibacillales > Paenibacillaceae > Pristimantibacillus > Pristimantibacillus montaniterrae. Next base: position 214,035 of record NZ_BOSE01000004.1, on the reverse strand, counting down.
GCAGCTGGCTCTGATCATCTCCGCGCTTATCTGCTGCCCAGCTTAAGTACAAATAGACATGCTTCGATTCTACTTCATGTCTGAGCGCTTCTTCCTCCAGCTCTTTTGAAGCAGCAAAGTTGCCAAGCAGCGCTTCAATATAGCTTAAATTCGCCAAGTAGACCGCATAGTCCGGCGCTATTTCCAGTGCGGTCAGCATTAGCTCCTTCGCCTGCTTGAAATTGCTGCGCGTTTGCTCCCGATTGGCTTTGAGAAAATAGTAGGCTGCTTCCTCGGGATCAAGCGCGATCGCATCTTCGACCGTTGCATCGAATTGCTTCCAGCTTTCCATATCATAATAAGTAATCGTTTTTACATACCAGGCCTGTAAATTTTCCGGATCGCGCCGCAGCGCTTCATCGCACCAATAAAGCGCTTTGTCGTATTCATCTAAATGATAGTAAATAAGTGCAGTAATCGCATAGCCCTCGGAATATTCAGGGTCTTCCTGAATCACCTTCTTTGCCTCTTCCAATGCTTCTTTATACCGTTTCCATTCGATCAGCTGATGTACTCTCGAAATGGTAATGATGTTCAGTTCAGGCAGTTCCATATGCTCCTCCCAGCCTTCAATCCGCCTTATTTCAGGCCATTGCTTTTCATATAGGTCAAAATTCCTTCATAATCGCCATTTTGATCACTGAAGGTTGCATAGTTTTTCGCAGTTGAGAACCATTCTAGGGTGGTCGCCTTGCGGCGCTTCGCTGCTTGCAGCAAATCTGCTTGCTCAACAGGCTGGATCTCGCCGGTTTCAAGCGTGCGCTCAAGCGCCCGTTCTACGGCATCGCGCACAAGCTGCTCAAGATCTGCTCCCGAGAAGTATTTCGTATGCTTGGCAATTTGCCCTAAATCGAGCTTGCCAACAGGCTTGTTCGCCAGCTTTAAGCGCAGGATCGTTTCGCGCTCCTGTTCAGCGGGAGGCTGTACAAACATCATATGATTAAAGCGGCCAGGACGCCGCAGCGCAGAGTCAATATACCACGGTGTATTAGTTGCGCCAATAACGAAAACGCCGCTGTTATGCGCTTGTATGCCGTCCAGCTCCAGCAGCAGCTGATTTACGAGCATGCGATCATGATGCTGGCGCATTTGGTTGCGGCTGCCGCCCATTGCATCGAGCTCATCAATAAACACGACACAAGGCTTGTTTTCGCGAGCGCGTTCGAACAGATCATGCAAATTAACCTCGCTTTGCCCGACGTACATGGATAAAATCGCTTGCAGCTCGATATGCAGGAAATTAGCATCGATCTCACCTGCTATGGAGCGAGCAAGAAAGGTTTTGCCGCAGCCTGGAGGGCCAAATAGCAGGATGCTGCCTCCAACCTCCTTGCCGTATGCCGCAAACACCTCAGGCTGCTTAATTGGCAGGATAAAATTGAGTCGGACCTTTTTCTTCACGTCCTCTAATCCACCGACATCCTCAAAGGTTTCCTTCGGTTTTTCAGTAATAACAAGATCCTGTTGATCTTGATCAAAGCGTAATAGCTTTAGCTTTTGTCTTCTTCGTTCGCTAAGTTCATCGAATCCATCGTAATCAGTCATAGAAGTTTATACCTCCAAAATTGTTAATAACCAGCCACATGTAATAAATGATATCGCATAACAAGAGCTTTTGGTAGATTTTGTTTGTAGCCTGCTGTCGTTCCATTTTGAAAAAATAATTACAATTTCAATATAGTTTTCAGCAATATTTGTTAAGTAAGTAACAATTTTCGTGCATATATTGTGACAAAAACGTGTTAATATTTTGAGTGAATTAAAAATTATGCTGATAACAATGATATTTCTCACAAATCGGGGGTGATTTTAATATCACTAATGATTCATACACCGACAAATATTGCGCTTGATAATAACAGGATCTATGTCAGGGATCAAGCAGAGGATTGGCAGTATAACTGGCCGCTTCACACGCATAGAGGGCTGGAGATTTATTACTTTATACAAGGCCAAGCCAATTATATTATCGGTGATGCTATCTATGATCTACAGCCAGGGGATATGCTGCTATTTCGAGGGGACGTGATTCACAGAGTTAATCCAAGCAATGAAGTGAAGTATGTTAGGAGCTATATTAATTTTACGCCTGAATTTATTAAACAGGAATTGTCTAATGAATTGTATGAAAAAATTATGAAAGTATTCGATAATCCAAATGGTTTTCATCTGCACTGGCTGCCGGAAGAGAGAGAAGAAATCGGCAGATATTTTAAAGCGCTTCATAATGAAAATCAGAGAGAGTTTTTCGGCTACCAATACATGCTTAAATCGTTGCTGACACAATTGCTTGTACATGTTTATCGCAAGTCCAAATATTTGATGGAAATTACGCCATCGATGCAGCTTTCCAATAGCCAGTTGACGGTGCAGCGCATTTTGCAATATGTCAATCAAGTATACAAGAGCAATGAAAGTCTCGATACGATGGCTTCGCAGCTGCATTTAAGTAAATACTATATGTGCCATTGCTTTAAGGAAATTACAGGCTATACGATTAACAGCTATATGATGCGCAAGCGTGTTGATGAAGCTAAAAGGCTGCTGCTTGAAAGTGGCGAAACGATTTCAGCGTTAAGCGAGCAGCTCGGCTTTAACTCTACGATTCATTTTAGTAGAACCTTTAAGCAGTATGCTGGCATGTCGCCACAAGCATTTCGCAAGGCAATAAACAACAAATAAGGGGATGAAGCATATGAAAAAGAATTCTAAAGCGATGTTTGTATTGCTAAGCACTTTAATTTTAAGCTTGCTGTTAGCTGCATGCGGCTCTAATGAAAGCGTTAACAGCGGAGATTCAGGCAAGAAGAAGACAAAGCTTGATTTTGTATGGTTTTCAGATGGCGTTGAAGGCGAAGTAATGAAGGAAATTATTGCGGATTATGAAGCTGAAAACAGCCATGTTGATATTGAGCTAATTGAAGTCGCTTACAGTGACTTGCCTACCAAGCTGAAAACGATGATCAGTGGCGGCAAGCCGCCAGCATTGGCACGCATCAGTACTTCAGAAATCGGAGCTTTTTCTTCTCAAGCTGTTGACTTGGCGGAAAAGCTTGGTGGAGTAGACGGCTTCACTTCACAATTCCTGGATTCGATTAAGCCGTATTATGTCGTTGACAATAAAGTAGTGGCTTCACCGATGGATGTAACCGCTAACGGCATTATGTACAACAAGACGCTGTTCGATCAGGCTGGCGTTGAGGTTCCACAGTCGAGCGATGATATTTGGACATGGGATGAATTCAATGAAGCTTTGAAAACGGTGTTAAACAAGTCTGATGCTCAATACGGCTTGGTATGGGACTTCACGCCGCATCGCTGGTCAACTCTGCTTTATCAGTTGGGCGGCAGCATGATGAATAGCGACGGCACTGCTGCAACAATCAATAACGAAGCAGGCGTTAAAGCAGTCGACTACTTCAAGAAAATGCATGACGAAGGCGTTATTCCGACCTCTGTATGGCTTGGCGGCGAAAATCCTAACAATCTGTTCCGTACCGGAAAAACAGCGGCTCATTTGTCTGGTAACTGGATGATTAGCAACTATAAAGATATTACTGATTTTGAATGGGGCGTAACGTACATGCCAATCGGTACAAACCGTTCCTCTGTTCCGGGCGGCAAGTTTGTAATGGCGTTCCAAAAATCTGGCGTTGAGGAAGAAGCAGCAAACTTTATTTCTTACTTGTCCAGCAAGGAAGTCAACTCCAAATTCAACGAGAAATCACTGTTTATGAGTCCGCGCAAGGATAGCGCTGATTTGAACTATGAATTTGGCAAGGAAATGTTCGCACTGTTTGCCGATGAGCTGAACAATACTGTTCCGGCAGCAGCAGAGGACTGGTCCAAGCAGGACATTGTACCGAAGTTCAGCACTGATTTGAAGGAAGGGCTTTCCGATGTAATTGCAGACGGCAAAACATCACAGCAAATGCTCGATGAAATTGCAGAGCTGATTAATGAAGCAATCGAAGATACCAAGTAAGACGATTAAGGCGTTGGGGCTAATCACTCAGGTATTGGCCCCAATGCTTTGAGGCAGAGGAGGTATAAAGATGTCAACAGAGTCTATTGCTGCTCACCCGCAACCGGTGAACAAAAGAAAAAGGAAGCTGCAGCTTGCCCCGTATTTGTTTGTGCTTCCTAACCTGCTAATTTTTACGGTCTTTATTGTTATACCTACTATACTTGGTGCTGTGTATTCCTTTCATGAATATGACGGATTGAATCCGATGACATTTATAGGAATTGAAAATTATGCAGAAATTTTTACGGACGTTAAATTTTGGCAGACATTAGGCAAGACAGCAACCTATGCGATTATTGTCGTGCCGCTCATTTATATATGCGCGCTAGGGATCGCGATTTTGCTCGTACAGCAAATTGTATTGAAGGGCTTTTTCCGGGCGATCTTTTATTGGCCGACGATGATTTCGTTTATTATTGTAGGTTTGACATGGAGATGGATTTTTGGCGAGCTTGGTATTATTAACGGAGTTTTAGAGGCAGTTGGCAAAGATTCCGTTTCTTTCTTGTCTGATCCATTTTTCGCCAAGCTTACGGTCATTATTGCCGCAGTTTGGTCCAGACTGGGCTTTTTCATGGTCATTTTTGTAGCGGGCTTGCTGGCAATTCCTAAAGACTATTACGAAGCCGCTCATTTGGATGGAGCGTCCAAGCTGAGAGCCTTTTTCCATATTACATTGCCGCTGCTTAAGCCGACTACGCTGCTGGTTGTAATGCTTACTACGATTGAGGCGTTCAAGGCATATCCGCTAATGTTTGCATTGACTGGCGGGGGACCGAATAAAGCGACAACCTATATTGTGCAGTATATTTATGAGACTGGATTTGCCAAGCAGGAACTGGGGCTGGCAAGCGCAATGTCGATTGTATTGTTTGTAATCATTACGATATTTACTGTTTTGCAATTCAAGCTAACTAAAGGAGGAGAAAATTAATGACTCCAACGAAAGCGCAGAAAACATTCGTCTATGTTTTATTAATTTTGTTTGCCGCCCTTTGGTTATTTCCGGTCGTTTGGATCTTTTTATCGTCATTCAAAAACAATACCGAGCTGTATCAGTTTCCACCGTCCTTGCTGCCGCAGCAAATTACGTTCGAGCATTTCATCAACGCGTTTGAAAAGGGCAACTTTGGACGCTATTTTGTGAACAGTGCGATTGTAGCTGTTACTTCTACGCTGCTGCTGCTATTAATTAACTCGATGGCAGGCTTTGCACTCGCGAAGTATCGGTTTTGGGGCGGTACATTTTTGCTGCTTGCCTTTATTTCGACGTTAATGATTCCGCTTGAGGTTATTATGATCCCGATCTTTAAAGTGCTGAGCGCGCTGGGGCTTTACAACAGCTTGCTAGCCTTGATTATTCCTCCTGCGGCGACACCAACAGGCGTATTTTTGCTTCGCCAATATTTATTGACTGTGCCCGATGAGCTGCTGGAAGCATCGCGCATCGACGGCGCCAACGAGTGGACGATTTACTGGAAGGTTGTTCTGCCTTTATGCCGACCAATCTTAGCTGCATTGGCGATCTTTTCCTTTATGTGGCGCTGGGATGATTTCCTGTGGCCGCTTATCGCGATCAGTGATCCTAACAAATATACGGTACAGCTTGCGCTATCCAATTTCATTGGCGAATTTAACGTGGATTGGGGCAGTCTGCTGGCGATGTCCGTTATTACGATGATTCCGGTATTGATTGTTTTCCTTGTATTCCAGAAGCATTTGGTGAGCGGTATGGTTACTTCTGGCATGAAATAGATAAGTCCGTTCAGAGATAGAGAGGGGAGAACAATAATGAAAGTCAGCAAGAAATTAATCGAAGTTAAACAGCAAAGCAGTTATGTTGATCTTACAACGGATGGAGCTATTTTCCGCTTGTATGCGCTTAGCGACAAGATCATTAGAGTTCGCTGCAGCTTTGAGCAGCAGTTTGCGCCAGAAGCTTCCTACGCCTTGGTTATGACCGCATGGGAGGATGGAATGGATCAGGTGGTTAAAGGCAGAAAGCGTGTCGAAGCGCTGCCGATCCAGCTTCAGGACCGTGGCGAGTGCTTGTCATGGGCTACGGAAAGCATCGAGCTGCGCATATACAAGGAACCATTTGCAATTGAAATTGCGGATCTGCAGGGCAATATATTGCATCAGGATATAGCGAATCGCAGCTATGTTGAGGACGACAGCAAACGCATTTATCATTATTCGCTCATGAAGGATGATGATTACTACTACGGCTTTGGCGAGAAAAGCGGTATGCTCAATAAGAAAAACCGCAGATTGCGCATGCGCAACGTCGATACGTTGGGCTACAACTCAGAGCATACGGACCCGCTGTACAAGCATATTCCGTTTTATATTAAATTTAATGGCAATGAAGGCGCTGCGACTGGCATGTTTTATCACAACACCTATGATTCGACCTTTGATGTAGGCTGCGAGCGAAGCGGCTACTGGCCGAAATATTCTTATTTTAGCGCCGATGGCGGAGAATTGGATTACTTTTTCATTTACGGACCGACGATTCAACAGGTTGTTAGTTATTACACCGATTTAACAGGTAAAAGCATGCTTATGCCTAAATATTCACTTGGCTATTTAGGCTCGACGATGTTTTATACCGAGCTGGAATCCGGCTCGGATGAAGCGATTATCGGATTTCTAGAAAAATGCAAGGAGCTAGGCATTCCTTGCGACGGATTTTTTATGTCATCAGGCTATACAACAGGCGAGGATGGGAAGCGGTATGTGTTCGAGTGGAATCCAAAGCGGTTTCCACAGCCGGCAAGCTTTGTTGCCAAAGCTGCGGAAAAAGGAGCCAGCCTGTCGCCCAATATTAAGCCAGGCATGCTGCTGACGCATCCGCTATATGACGAGTTTGCAGGAAACGAGCTGTATATTAAAGACGAGCATGGTCAAGCTCCGGTAAAGGAGCGTTATTGGGGAGGCACAGCTTCCTTCGTTGATTTCACCAATCCGGCAGCTCGTGAGAAATGGAAGCATTATATTAAAGAACGCCTGCTGCAAAACGGCATTACCTCTATCTGGAACGATAATAATGAGTATGAGATACAGCAAAGCAACGCTCAGTGCAGCTTTGAAGGGGAAGGCAAGCCGATTTCGGCCGTTTCGTCGATAATGCCTAATTTGATGGCTTTAACGGCTGTAGAGGCGATTCAAGAATATGATCCTGCTATTAGACCTTATGTCACTAATCGTGCAGGCTACGCTGGCATTCAACGCTATGCGCAAACATGGGCAGGCGATAATTATACAAGCTGGAACAGCTTGAAATACAATATTCCGTTAATCCTTGGCCTGGGCTTGTCCGGCGTTGCCAATCAAGGCTGCGATATAGGCGGATTTTTTGGACCAGCGCCAGAGCCCGAGCTATTTGTACGCTGGGTGCAAAACGGCATTTTCCAGCCAAGGTTCTGCATTCATTCCTCTAACACGGATAATACAGTGACGGAGCCATGGATGTATCCAAGCTATACAAAATATGTTCGAGATGCGATTCAGCTGCGCTATCAGCTTATTCCATACTATTATTCTCTGCTTTATGAGGCGTCGGTTTCAGGAGCGCCGATTATGCGTCCGCTAGTTTATGAGTTTCCGGCTGACCGCAAGGTATGGGAAGAGAGCTTTCAATTTATGATCGGCTCCTCGCTGCTAGTTGCGAATATTGTAGATCCAGAGGTTCGCAAGCATACTGTTTATTTGCCGCAAGGTACAGAGTGGATTGAATGGAAAACGAAAAAGCGCTATGCAGGCGGACAAACCATCGAGCTTGATGTCACGCTTGACAGCATCCCGATGTTCATTCGCAGCGGCGGCATTATACCGATTGCCAACGGCTTGATGAATATCCAGCAGGAGGCAATCAGCAAGCTGATCGTACTAATAGAAGGCTCGGAAAGCAATGAATTTATGTACTATGACGACGATGGCCAAAGCAATCACTATCAAGCGGGCCAGTACTATAAGTCCCATATTCACTTGCAGGCAGGGGAATCCACGATCATCTCGTTCCGCGGTGAAGGAGATTACGAGACTGCGATTGAGGAATATGAGCTGCAGCTTATTTGCAAAGAAAACAGTCCTGTTAAAATCGAGCTGAATGATGCTGTCATTCCGAGATTTTTGGATGAGAAGCAATGGGCCGACAGCGAGCTAGGCTGGTACTACAATATTGAGCAGAAGCTGGCACAAATCAAATACCGCAAGCCTGCGGGGGGGTGTCAGATTAAGGTTGATTTTACTGTAAAAGATCTAATCTCAATTTAGAGGTGGTTTAAAAATCCGACTTTGATGACGATGAGATTGCGTTGTAGCGTATTCGACGGCGAATATGTCACGCTACCGAAGGCTGCGGTGCTCACGTAGCATTTTTCCTACGCTGCGCTCCTCGCCTTCTAGTATCGTGCCATCTTCTTGGTCCTGAAAGCCGAATTTTTAAACTTCAATTGGAAGAGGTGGTTTAAAGCTGGACTTTGATGACGATGCGTTGCTTTGAAGCGTAGTCGGCGTCGAATCTTGAACGCTAGCGAAAACTGCGGTGCTCACGTAGCTTTTTGCCTACGCTGCGCTCCTCGTTTTCTACTAGCGTCCAAGCTTCTTGGTCCTGCCCTCAAAAAAAGCTCCAGCGGAGGAGCAAAGCATCCGAAAAACGAAGTGTGTCGCCTTTAATATCGTAATGCAACCTTTAAAAATTAAATAAGAGCATTACGATTTAAAAAGCGACTTGAGGATGCATTGCTCCGTAGCGCTGATTTAAAAAGCGACTTGAGGATGCATTGCTCCGGAGCGCTGATACGCAAAATAAAAGGCAGAGCATAATTGAACACTTTCGTTCAATTGCGCTCTGCCTTTATTTTGTATAAAGCACTAAAGCTGTTATATCGCTTTCCTTTGCTTCCAGCCCGAACATTACTGCGAAATAGACGATTGCGACAGCAACAATGCTGAGCGAAATCATCCAGCTGATGCTGCGGTGCTTGAAGGCGATGGTTATCGCGTACAGAACAAGCAGTGCTGCCGCAAGCAGCAGCAGATTGCTGCTGTTAAACGACCATACCAATTGCAAATCAGGGCTGAATGAGCCTTGATAGATGGCTGTGAATAGCTGTGAAGGTGTTTCTGTTCGCAGTGTTTCTACTACGTTGTGCGGAGGCGCTGTTTGCCCCATAATTGCGGTAAAGCCAAGCACCAGCAATGCTATGACGCTTTCTACACGAAGCAATGTGCGCTGTGACGGCATACTGCTGCTGCGAGCGTAGCGCGGGTATAGAAAGCCGTTGCTGAATGCCAGCCATAGCAACGGGATCAAAGCTGCATGCTTAAGCAGCATTAGTTGTCCATAATTGAGCATAAGTGCGTTGCTGTATTGCGGTGTTGTGTACGTCATCAGCGTAATGCCCGCGATTAGCGCGATTACGACGCAAATAACCGCCAGCGGTGAAAACCATCTCAGAAAGGCATGCCAGTTAAGATCATCTTTGGCGAACCAGCTTACAATAAACAGGATGCCAAGCCAGATCGCTACTGCAGTAAAATGACCGGTATGTACGATCAGCCCGTTGATGGCGTCAAGCGAAGCAACGTGACTGCCGTACCCAAGCCAAAATGTAAGGAGTAGGGTTAGCATTAAGGCGACCTTGGGCATATGGCGATCCTTGGCGAACACAGGCACGCCAACAATGATCGCCAGTCCTGCTGCGCCAAGAGCCGTCCACAGCCATGCTTTGCCAATTTGCAAATCGAGCAGTATGCTCTTCATCATGGCAATATAGCCAAGCTGGAAGGATTCCCCGTAGTCTATTGCCGTCATATGAAGCGGCACATAGGAAAGCAAAGGGATCGCAATGATTGCGCTGAGCAGCATTCCTTTAGGCACCTTAATTGTCGGCTTATAGCGAGCAGGCACATTGAGCAGCAAGCAGCTTCCCATTACGATGGCAAAGCTAATATACAGGAAAAATTCTGAGATGTACTGCATCTTATTTGCGCTTGCGCATTGCAAACACGACGACAACAGCTACAATAGCAACGACAAGGATGTAAGGCCACACAGGATTGCTGCTTTTCTCAGCTGTTTGCTCATCATCGCCAGTCTGATTATTTGCATCTGCAGTCTCGGTAGGAGTTGCTGATTCAGCTGGCTCATTTGTCGGTTCAACCTCTGGTGTCGTTTCTGGCTGCTCGCCTTCGGTATTTTCAGGTGGTGTTGGTTCTCCAGCTTCGGCTAGCTCAACCTGGAAGCTGTAGGAGCCTTCTACAGCATGTCCATCCTCACCAACAATCTTCCATTCCACGCTGTAGCTTCCATCGGCTAGCGAGGCTGTTACGTCGCCGCTAAGCGTATCGTTGTCTACTGTAATATTTTCAACTGGCTGCTCCTCGCCATTTTCGCTAACTACTTTAAATGTGCTGATCGATGAAATACTGGTGTTGAATGTAATCGAAATACGTTCGGGTGCTTCTGTAACTGTAGCGTTTTCCGCCGGGCTTGATTCAGTCATTTTAGAATGCGCAAAAGCATTCATCGGCATTAAAACAAAAAGAACACATAACAACATTAAAACCTTTTTCAACGGTAAATCCTCCTAAATGATCTCTTTAATTTTTTTGAAACTTGCCTCACAAAGCCATCGCTTCAAGCTGGTTTCCATATGCATTATATCAAATGTTGTACGGTAAAAATCAAATTTTCAAGTCGAAAGTTCGAACAAGTAATGAACAAACAAAAATATAGTAACCTTAGAAAGGTTGTAATAACACGCAAGCTATAGCGAATATATATGACGTAATCTGCAATATCAGCTATACATTAATCATGAAGGGAGGTGTATGCCATCTGGCAGCGACCGGGTGGCATAACTGGATTGGATGATCCCGCAATAGGCTGGACGATCCTGAACATAGGCGCGGCTTTCCTCGCATATAGCGCTTATTGGTTAATAAGTGAAGCGATGAGGCATTTGCAGCTGTCAAAATGGTTTAATAAGCCTGCACTGTTAGGTCTCAAGACGATTAGCCGCTTGTTTCCGCTAGGCTGTTTACTCGTAATTGGCGCGGCCATTCTGCAGTTGGCACTGCAGCTTGAGCTTATGCTTGGACAATTTACCGATAAGCTGGCTCTAATATGGCTCTTGCTGCCGCTGCTAGTATGTGCATTACTGGCGCTGGCGGGAGAGCAGGTAGTGCGGCGAGAGCTTATGCGGCGTATGCTTTCAATTGATAGCACTGACAAACAGCATACCGCACACATCAAGACTTCGTATGAGTCGAAAGCGTTGTCAACGTCTAGTGGAATGGTTGACTTTGGTGAAAAAACAGCGAGAGAGGTGATGACACCCAGACTTGATATGATTTGTCTGGAATGGAATGAAAGCTTTCAGCAACATATCGAAACCTCCATTGCTCATATGCGGACTCGTTATCCCGTAGTTCATGAAGATAAGGATGATATTGTTGGATTTATTCATATTAAAGATTTGCTGGCGATTTATGATGATCCGGCTGCACGCGAGCGGTGGCATAAATGGATCAGACCAATTATTACTGTACCGGAAAGCATAGAGATTTCTCAATTGCTGTCGATGATGCAGAAGAAAAAAACGCAAATTGCGCTTCTAATAGATGAATATGGCGGTACATCAGGCATGGTGACGATGGAAGATATTATTGAGGAAATCATAGGCGATATACAGGATGAATTTGATGAGGAAGAGCATACGATCGTGCAGCTGCAGCCGGATGAGTATCGCTTGAGCGCAATGCTGCTGATTGAGGAAGTGAACAGCTACTTTAACATTAATCTAGAGGTGGATGAAATGGATTCGATAGGCGGTTATATGTATGCCAACATTCAATTTCCTCCGCATATCGGGCAAAGCGTTGTATATGAGCATGAGCACTACCGTTATGTATTTACCATTGCTGAAATGGAGCAGCTTCGCCTTACTTCACTAACCGTGAAGCGCTACGCGAAGGAAATGCGCATGCAGGGCAGATAGCAATATCACCCGCTATGGGCCGATTCCGTCTCCGATTTTGTTCAAGGATGCAGCCAGGCTGCATCCTTGAACATGTATTGAGAAAACGGATTACTGCACCTTGTTAACTTTGTCAATGATGCCGCCGCCAAGACAAATGTCGCCGTCATACAAAACAACGGCTTGTCCTGGCGTAATTGCTTTTTGTCGCTCGGCAAATGTAATAAGCGCTTCGCCACCCGCCAGCTTTTGTACGGTAACCTGTTGATCAGGCTGACGGTAGCGGAATTTCGCGGTACATTGGATCGTTTCCGCGCTTTCGTCAGGCAATATCCAATTCATATTTGTTGCAAGCAAGCTTTCCGAGTATAGGCTTGGATGAGCATCTCCTTGCACTACATACAAAATATTGTGCTGCAAATCCTTGTCGGCAACAAACCATGGCTCGCCAGTGCCGCTGCCGCCAATTCCCAGTCCTTGCCGCTGACCAAGCGTATAATACATAAGGCCATCATGGCGGCCTTTCACCTCACCGCTCACGATATCGACCATCTCACCTGGCATGGCGGGCAAATATTGACTTAAAAACTGCTTGAAATTGCGCTCGCCTATAAAGCAAACCCCAGTGCTGTCTTTTTTCTTAGCCGTATATAGGCCTGCTTCCTCGGCAATTCTCCGAACCTCTGGCTTAGGCAAATGTCCGATCGGGAACATAGCTTTGGCGAGCTGCTGCTGATTAAGCGCATTAAGAAAGTAGGTTTGATCTTTGTTTTGATCGACGCCGCGAAGCAGCCGCGTTGTGCCATTCTCCAGACGCTCCACTCTAGCATAATGCCCGGTTGCCAAGTAATCGGCATTAAGCTCCTCTGCTTTTTTTAGAAAATCGCCAAATTTGATTTCGCGGTTGCACATGACATCAGGATTTGGCGTTCTGCCGCGCTTGTATTCCTCAAGAAAATATGTGAATACTTTATCATAGTACTGTTTTTCAAAGTTTACTGTATAATAAGGGATGCCGATTTGTTCGCACACGCGGCGCACATCCTCTGCATCATCCTCTGCACTGCAGTGACCGAATTCATCAGTATCATCCCAGTTTTTCATGAAGATGCCAATGACTTCATAGCCTTGCTGTTTGAGCAAAAGCGCAGCAACCGAGGAGTCTACACCGCCGGACATCCCGATTATGACTCGTTTATTGTTTGACAATGTTAACACCACCTTTAGATTAGGATGTTTAAAAAGCCCAACTTTGATGACGATGATGGGCGTTGCAGCATAGTCGGCGTCGAATCTTGTACTCAGCTCGTCCAAGCTTCTTGGTCCTGAAAGCCGCACTTTTTAAACTATATTCTTTTAAATAAAACTAATTGTATCATAGAAAATCAAGATTTTCATGATTTTGATGTTTGAAATAGCAGACGTTAGTAAATAGATATGATACCATATAAGAATAATGGGAATACAATGATTTTATAAAGGAGTACAATACATGAAAATTTCTACAAAGGGCAGGTATGGACTAACTATAATGATGGAGCTGGCTGCCAAGTTTGGCGAAGGTCCAATTTCACTAAAGAGTATTGCAGAAAAAAACAATTTGTCTGAGCACTATTTGGAGCAGCTTATTGCTCCGCTGCGCAACGCCGGGTTTGTAAAAAGCATTCGCGGCGCGTATGGAGGCTATGTGCTTTCCAAGGCTCCGTCTGAAATTACGACGGGCGATGTAATCAGAATATTGGAAGGGCCGATCTCTCCGGTTGATTTTACTGAAGAGGATGATCCGGCCAAGCGCGATCTATGGCTGAGAATACGCGACAGTATTGCGAACGTGATGGATTCGACAACGCTGGAGCATTTAATTAACTATAATGCAGAAGATAATCGCGATAGTAAAGAAGGCTATATGTTCTATATTTAATACTGCGGTGGAGTGAACAAAATTGATGAAGTCATTTTATTTTGACCATGCTGCCACGACGCCTATGCATCCAAGCGTAATTGAGACGATGGTTGAGGTGATGCAGCAGGGACCTAGCAATGCATCCAGCATGCATCATTACGGCAGACAAGCAAAGGCGCATTTGAATAAAGCAAGAGATACGTTTGCAAAGCATCTCGGCTGCAAGCCGAATGAGCTGACGTTTACCTCTGGCGGGACTGAAAGTGATAATTTGGCTATTATCGGCGCGGCCAGAGCGCAAGCGAAGAAAGGCAGAAAAGGTCTGATTACCTCGTCGATCGAGCATCATGCTGTTTTGCATACGATGCATTGGCTTGCCGAGCATGAAGGCTTCAAGCTGCATATTGTTCCTGTAGACGAGACAGGGCTAATTTCCATAGAAGCACTAAAGGCGGTGCTAGACGATTCGATTGGCGTCATCAGTATAATGCACGCAAACAATGAAGTCGGGACGATTCAGCCAATTGAGCAAATCGGCGAGCTGGCTCATCAGGCAGGGGCGCTGCTGCATGTCGACGCCGTGCAAACACTAGGCCATTCCTCTTATCGGCTTGCGGAGCTTCCTGTTGATTTAATGAGCTTTTCGTCCCATAAAATTAATGGACCGCAAGGAATCGGCGCGCTTTACATTGCTTCTGGCACACCGCTCGAGTCTATTTTGCAGGGCGGTTCGCAGGAAAGAAAACGTCGAGCAGGCACGGAAAATGTCGCAGGAATTGTCGGTTTTGCAAAAGCTCTTGACATTTGTGTGAACGAGTGTGAAAATTGGCAACCTTTTGTCAATGATTTACGTATTAGATGGGTAGAGCTGTTACAACAGGGTCTGGATCAAGACGCCATCGTCATTAACGGCCATGCGACGAATACTTTGCCGCATATTGTCAATATTAGCTTCATTGGGGTGGACACGGAAAGCATGCTGATGAATTTGGATATGGAGGGTATTGCTGCAGCAAGCGGCTCTGCCTGTACGTCAGGTTCATTGGAGCGCTCCCACGTCCTGAAAGCAATGGGGCTAAGCGAGGAAAGATTAAACAGTGCGATTCGCTTCAGCTTTGGCATGGGGAATACGATTGAACAGCTGGAGGAAGCAGCGCCGATTGTTATAGGTATTGTAAAACGCTTATACAAGACGGTCTCGCATTGACAATGATCGCAGCAGTACCTTCACATTCTATTTCTTCACTACTTTGATGCAGTAGCCTTCAACATTTTGGACATGCTATGTAGAGAGTATTGAAAGGATGATCCTTTCAAGCATTTCTTCAGCTTGGAGGCAACGAGCATGATTCGACTACAGCAACTGATCGGATTACCTGTAATTGTGATGGACACTGGCAAGCAAGTAGGCGTCGTTTTGGATGCATGGTTCGATGAGCATTGGCGATTGCAAGGCCTGGTACTTGAATATGCAAAATGGTTTGCTATAAAGGTTCGAACCGTTCCGTGGAGCAGTGTTTTATCTTGCGGCGAAGACGCAGTTTTTATCAAAGACGAGTCGCAATTGATGACAAGCAAGAGGCAGCTCTTGCAGCGCGGCTTTAGTACAGGTGTCATCCATTTAAAGGATATGCCGATCATTACGGTGACAGGATCGCAACTTGGACGTGTATCGGATGTATATTTTCATCCATTACAGGATACACAGATAGTAGGTTATGAGCTAACAGATGGTTTTGTTTCAGATCTTATGGAAGGTCGAAAATGGCTCAAGGCTCCAAGAAATATGCAAGACATATTGCTTGGTCAAGATGCGATTATCGTTCCTGCTGTTAGTGAATCAGAATTGGAGCCAGTCGCAGCTTCCAATTTTAGAGGGTAGGGAGAAATGTGTATGAGATGTCCGAACTGTAACTCGAAAGATATAGGCAAAATTGGAACACATCAATTTTATTGCTGGGGCTGCTATATCGAATTAACAGTCAATGGCGATAAAATGTCAGTTTATCAGGTTGAAGAGGATGGAACGTTAAGCTCACTGGACGATTTGTTTTTTGAAGAGCCTCCAACCGCTGATGTGCATATGAACAACTAAATCACCACTTATATAGTCTAGCTAAACGGCAACTGTTACGGTTGCCGTTTTTTGTGCTGAATACGAATACTTGTACATATAATGACACAGAATAGCTAGAATGAAGGTGGTGAGTAGCGTGGACAGGTTTACAAAAAACCGTTTTTTTATTGTTTTAATTTATACGATCCTGCTTTTATTTGTCGTCTACTTTCTTCTACTGCTAAAGCCGATATTGCTGACGATCTTCTCATTTTTAAAGGCTGTGCTAGGGCCATTTATTGTAGCGATGATTATTTCTTACATATTAAATCCCGTTGTAACGATGCTGCATGAGCGCAAGGTGCCAAGAACAATAGCTGTGCTGTTGATTTATGCCGTGTTTTGCACAATCTTTACGGTACTGCTTGTCAATGTAATCCCGATGTTTATCGATCAGATGCAGGAGCTGAACAAGCATTTACCGGAGCTGTCGATGCGGGCGCAAAGTTTGGTCATTGACATTAACAACAATTCAATGCTGCCGGAAAGCTTCCGTGAAGGAGTTAACAAGTCGCTTGTTCTGCTTGAACGACGAATTTCCGAGACGCTGCTCACCTTTGTGAACAATATAGGTGGAATGGTAAATGCTTTATTTGTCGCATTTGTTGTGCCATTCCTTGCTTTTTATATTTTGAAAGATTTTGAAGTATTCGAGCGGGCTGTCATTAAATATGTGCCGAAATCTCATCGCAAAAATACAATTCGTCTGCTGAAGGATGTAGACACTGCACTCGGCAGCTATATTCGTGGACAGCTGCTTGTGTGCGTCATTATCGGAACCTTCGCATATATTGGATATTTGCTGGTCGGTATGCCGTATGCCTTACTGCTTGCCAGCATTGTCGCGATTACGAATGTCATTCCGTACATCGGACCGTTTATTGGCGCTGCGCCAGCGCTGCTGATGGCGTCCACCATCTCCTTGAAAATGATGCTGCTAGTAGTCATCGTCAATACTGTCTGTCAAATTCTGGAGAGCAATATTATTTCGCCGCAGGTGGTTGGCAGAACGCTGCATCTTCATCCGCTGCTCATTATATTTGCTGTGCTGGTCGGAGGGCAGCTTGCGGGCGTGCTCGGGATGATTCTTGCTGTGCCAATCTTTGCCTCGGGAAAAGTGATTGTTCAGCATATGTTTGCCTACTATGTACGAAGGAAAATTATTTGAAAGCAACATTTGACAGTCCTTCTGGCTCTAGCTATAATTTGTAAAGATGTACATGCTAAAGCGTTGATGAAAACAAGTACGTCATAGCCCATTAGCCAGAGAGAGTGCTCCATTTGCAGAAATGGTTGGAAGAGCGCTTCTAGTGAAGAATGACGGAAAGCTATTTTCAGAGTGCGAGTTAAGCTCGCCGGGTGGACTCGTTATCGTCCGTGAAGGCGATTGCTCTTAATTGGAGCAATAACCAGGGTGGTACCGCGAACAATTATTCGTCCCTGTTTTTTTACAGGGACTTTTTTAATTTCAAGCAATTGCAAATGAAATGATATAAAACGTTTTGGGAGGAATCACACTATGAAAGCAAGTGAAATTCGTGCAAAATGGTTGGCATTCTTTGAAAGCAAAGGACATGCCATTGAGCCTAGTGCGTCGCTCGTACCGCATAATGATCCGTCTTTATTGTGGATTAATGCGGGAATGGCTCCGCTTAAGCCTTACTTTGACGGCAGAGTAAAGCCAGAAAATCCGCGCATTGCCAATTCGCAAAAATGTATTCGTACGAATGATATTGAGAATGTCGGCAAAACGCGTCGTCACCACACCTTTTTTGAAATGCTTGGCAACTTTTCAATTGGCGATTATTTCAAGGAAGAAGCAGTTACATGGGCTTGGGAATTTCTAACCGACAAGCAATGGATTGGCTTTGATCCAGAACGCTTGTCTGTAACGGTATATCCTGAGGACGAGGAAGCGTTCAAGCTGTGGAATGAGAAAATTGGCTTGCCTGCTGAGCGCATCTACAAGCTGGAGGAAAACTTCTGGGATATCGGGGAAGGCCCTTGCGGACCATGTACGGAAATTTTTTACGATCGCGGTGAGAAATACGGCGATTTGAATGATCCGGAATGCTGGCCAGGCGGAGAGAACGAGCGCTTCCTAGAAGTATGGAATCTCGTGTTTTCTCAATTCAACCATAACAAAGACGGCAGCTATACGCCGCTGCCTAACAAAAATATAGATACAGGCGCAGGCCTTGAGCGCTTTGCCTCGATTTTGCAGGATGTTGATTCCAACTTCGATACCGATTTGTTTATGCCGATTATTGAGCGTACATGCCAAATTGCAGGCGTAACCTATAAAGCGAAGGAAGATCAGGACGTAGCGCTTAAAGTTATCGCCGATCATATTCGGACTGTAGCCTTCGCAGTTGGCGATGGCGTTATGCCTTCCAACGAAGGTCGAGGCTACATTATTCGTCGTTTGCTGCGCCGTGCCGTTCGTTACGGCAAAGCGCTCGGCATCGACAAGCCGTTCCTGTATTCGTTAACCGAGGTTGTCGGACAAGTAATGGGCGAATACTATACAACAGTTGTTGAAAAGCGTGAATTTATTGAGAAAGTGATTCGTACGGAGGAAGAGCGTTTCCACGAGACGCTATCTGACGGTCTGGTGCTGCTTTCCAATTTGGTGGCAGAAGCAAAAGCGAATAATATTGCTGTTATTAACGGCGACGATGCGTTTAAGCTGTACGATACGTATGGCTTCCCGTTTGACCTTACTGAGGACTTTGCGCTTGAGCAAGGCATGACGGTAGATCGCGAAGGCTTTGATGCTGCAATGGAGGCACAGCGTGAACGAGCGCGCTCGGCGCGTCAGGATACCGGCTCAATGAAAGTTCAAGGCGGTCCTTTGGCGGATTTGACAGTAAATAGCGAATTTGTTGGGTATACTGATTTAGAGACAGCAGCTACCATTACTGCAATTGTTTTTGATGAGCAGCTTGTTGATGAAGTACCTGCGGGCAATTCCATTCTTGTCCTGCTCGATACAACGCCTTTCTATGCTGAAAGCGGCGGCCAAATCGGAGATCGCGGCGTCATTAAAGGCGACGGCTTCGTCATTGAGGTAGAAAATGTAACGAAAGCGCCGCATGGTCAAAATCTGCATCATGCAACGGTTGTAGAAGGTGTTGCCAAGGCGAATGCTGCCGTTACGGCAAGCGTAAGCAAATCGGTTCGTGAGGACATTATTAAAAACCATACGGCGACGCATTTGCTGCATAAAGCTTTGAAGGAAGTGCTGGGCGATCATGTCAACCAAGCGGGCTCGCTTGTTGAAGGAGAGCGTCTGCGCTTTGACTTCTCCCATTTCGGATCGATTACAGCTGAGGAGCTGGCTGACATCGAACGTCGGGTTAATGAGCAAATTTGGCTGGGCACGCCTGTCGTCATCGAGCAAATGCCGATCGATCAAGCTAAAGCAATGGGCGCAATGGCGCTGTTTGGTGAGAAATACGGCGATGTCGTACGCGTCGTTCAGGTTGGCAGCTATTCAATCGAGCTTTGCGGCGGCTGCCATGTAAGCAATACCTCTGAAATCGGCATCTTCAAGCTGCTCGGCGAAAGCGGAATCGGCTCAGGAGTTCGTCGTATCGAGGCAGTGACAGGCAAGCAAGCTTACTTATACTATGAATCTCAGCTTGACCTGCTCAAGCAAGCAGCTGCACAGCTGAAAAGCAATGTAGCTGATGTGCCAAAGCGGATTGACGCATTGCATGGCCAAGTGAAGGAGCTGCAGCGTGAAAATGAATCACTGCAAAGCAAGCTTAGCCATATCGAAGCAGGCAATTTGCTTGACGGAGTGGTCAAGGTTGGAGAAATTTCTGTTCTATGTGCAAAAGTAAATGCATCTAATATGGAAGCGCTGCGTAATATTGTAGATGAGCTTAAAGCAAAACTCCCTTCAAGCGTAATCGTTTTGGGAGCAGCGGCTGATGACAAGGTGAATTTGGCTGCCGCTGTTTCTCAGGATCTTGTGAAAAAAGGATTCCACGCAGGGAAAATTGTGAAGGAAGCGGCTCAGCATTGTGGCGGTAATGGTGGCGGTCGTCCAGACATGGCACAAGCAGGCGGTAAGGATATCGACAAACTAGATGCGGCATTGAAACTTGCTCAAGATGTAGTAGTTGAACAAGCAAATGTGATATAGTAGAGATATACCATATACCGTGGTTATGTTAGAGGGGGTGTTGCTGATGAGTTCAATGGATCAGACGATGAAGTTTAATGTAACAAATGAGGGAGAGCATTCCTCAGAGGATGTTCTGCTTAAGGTTTACGATGCTTTATTAGAGAAAGACTATAATCCGATTAACCAGATCGTCGGCTATCTATTGTCAGGAGACCCCGCATATATCCCACGACATAATAATGCAAGAAGCATGATCGGCAAGAAGGAGCGGGATGAGCTTATCGAGGAGCTTGTTCGCTTCTATCTCTTGCACAAGAAAAAGTAGCGAGGTATCGTACAGGATGAGAGTCATGGGGTTGGATTATGGTGACCGTCGCATCGGCGTCGCGATAAGCGATGCTTTGCGATGGACGGCACAGGGGCTAACCGTAGTCGAGAAAAGACGTGACGGCGGAGAACTCGACAAGATTGCTGATATTGCAAAGGAAAATGAGGTTTCTGAGGTCGTGGTTGGACTGCCCAAAAACATGAACGGTACGATTGGTCCTCGCGGTGAGATTTGCATAGCATTCGCAGAGCAAATCAGGCAAAAGCTAAATTTACCTGTTCACCTATGGGATGAGAGATTAACTACTGTTGTGGCAGAGCGCACATTGGCGGAAGCGGAAGTCGGTCTAAAAAAAAGAAAGCAAGTTGTTGACAAGATGGCAGCTACGCTTATCTTGCAAAATTATCTTGATTCTAAATGAAAAGGTGAGGGTTAACATGTCAAATCACGAAAATAATTTTGAAGAGCCAGAAATTATTTACATCCCGGATGAGGATGGCAATGAAGAGGAATTCGAGGTCATTATGAAGTTCGAGGTTGATGACTCTGACGCAAAATATATGATGGTCGTGCCTCTGATTTCTGAAAATGAAGACGAGGACGAGGTTTATGCCTTCCGTTATACGGAGGATGGCGACGATTTGCAGCTTTATACGATTGATGATGAGGAAGAGTGGGCAATTGTTGAAGAAACGTTCAATACATTGCTTGGCGAGCTGGAGGAGTAAAAATGACATTTCAATATCCACAGTCGGCTCCAAAGCCTGCATCCGTATTGCATGAGCATTTCGGTCGCGAAATTGAGCTGCTAACTGACGATGGTGTCGAACAGTCTTATCATATTAAGCAGGAGTTTGTATGGGGCGATATTACGTATGTCGCCTTGCAATCCGAAGCGATGAAGGCTGAAGACGAGGTCGAGTTTATGAGAGTCATTTCCGAGCAAGATGAAATCGAGCTTGAGAGCATCGTCGACGAGGATGAGTGGGAAGCCGTGTCGGAGGCTTACGATGATTTGCAATTCGTTAATGATGAAAGACCTTAATTGAAAAGCAATCTCAAAAGAGCGGCCGATCACCGCTCTTTTTGATGAGGTTTAACAGATTGCGGCTGGCAATACAATAGAGGGGGGTACAGCATTGAATCATATAGACGAGGAAGTGCTACAATCTAAGCCGGAGAAAGTAAAAAAGCCGAAACGCAAAAAACCGAGGGTATGGCTCGTTTCCTTTTGGGTTTGCTTCTCTTTGCTTTTTCTAATGCTTGTTGTCGCAGTAAGTGGCCTGTACTATGTGTGGAATCAGCTTGGACCTACAAAGGCTGGGGAGCCTGTAGAGGTGACGATTACGAAAGGGATGTCAGCGAACAGTGTTTCCAAGCTGCTTGAGGAAAAAGGCATTATTAAAAATAGCTTTATTTTCGGATATTATTTGGTTCTGAAGGATGAAGGAGCTAATTTCCAAGCAGGCAAGTACGAGCTTACACCTGGAATGGACAAGGTTGAGGTAATTGCCAAGCTGAATGCCGGCGATGTCATTGCCGAGGATACGATCATGTTTACTATTCCAGAAGGCTTCACGATTGAGCAAATTGCTGAAAAGCTGGCTGCCGAGGGCTTGGGCGATCGCGATACTTTTGTTGCACTTGCGAACGAGGACCGCACCTGGTCGGGAGCAGAAACGGTGCTGCTGATGCCTAAGGAAGCAGCAAATGTGAAGTATCGTCTGGAGGGCTATTTATTCCCTGACACCTACGAATTCGCCAAAGGCATTACAGAGGAAGAATTAATTCTGAGATTGCTTAAGGAGCAGGATCGCAAGCTTGCTTCGCTGCCTGAGGATTGGGTCGATCAGCTGGACAAGCTAGGCATTACGATGCATGAGATGCTTACGATCGCCTCATTAATTGAACGTGAGGTCGTTGTGGATGAAGAAAGAGCGAAGGTGGCAGGGGTTATTTACAACCGTCTGGCAGAACCGATGCGTCTGCAAATCGATGCAACGATTCAATATGCGCTTGGAGAACAGAAGGAAGTGCTAAGCTATGAGGATACAGAGCTGGACAGCCCGTACAACACCTATCGAATCGATGGCCTGCCGCCAGGACCGATAGCGAATCCAAGCTTGGATTCTATCCGAGCTGCGCTTTATCCTGAGGAGCATGACTATTTATTCTATGTTACGAAAAAGGATGGCACGAATACGCACTTATTTGCAAAAACGTATCGTGAGCATCAGCAAAATATTGAGAAAAGCAAGCAGACGGCCGAGTAGTGGCCGTCTGCTTAAAGATGGGGTGAGGATTCAATGTCATATATTCCTGAGCTGCTGGTTACAGCTGCTAGCCTGGAGGAGTGTGAGCAGCTGCTTGAAGCTGGCGCAACAGCGCTTTTAGTTGGGGAAGCGAAATTCGGCAGCAGGCTAGCTGGGCAATTTAATTTGGAAATGATCGAGCAGGCTGTGAAGCTGGCCCATCAAAAGGGGGCCAAGCTGTATGTATCGATGAACAACTTGATCGATAACGCGACGGTAAATGAGCTGCCGTCATATATTTCATCGATTAACTCGTTCGGGGTAGATGCGATCGTATACGGCGATCCTGCTGTGCTTATGGCGGCCAGAGAGCATGCGCCAGCGATGAAGCTGCATTGGAATGCAGAGATGACTTCTACCAACTACGCAACTGCCGATTATTGGGCTAGACGCGGAGCTACGCGCTATGTGCTGGCGCGTGAGCTTAATATGGAGCAAATTTTCGAAATCAAGCAAAACAGCAAGCTGGAGATTCAAGTTCAAGTGCATGGTATGACGGCAATCTATCATTCCAAGCGTTCACTCGTTCAAAGCTATGCTGAGCATCATCGCCAGCAGTCGGACTATGCCAAGCTGCAGCAGGCTTCAGGCTTGTATCTGATGGAAAATGATCGACCTGACGAGCGCTTCCCTATTTTCGAGGATGAGTATGGCACTCATATTATGAGCTCGGATGATATTTGCATGCTGGAAAACTTGCATGAGCTGTTGGAAGTGAAGATTGATAGTTTCAAGATTGAAGGCATTCTAAAGTCAACGGAATATAATGTTGCGGTAGTGAAGGCCTATCGCGCAGCTATTGATGCATACTTGGCAGATCCTGAAAACTATACGTTTGATGAAAGTCTGCTGGATTCTATTCGTGAATTACAGGATCCGGGACGTGAGCTGAGCTTCGGATTCTTCTTCAAAGAACAAGTCTACTGAGATGTAGTTCAAAAAGCACGACTTTGATGACGATGTATTGCGTTGTAGCGTAGTCGACGTCGAATATGTCACGCTACCGAAGGCTGCGGTGCTCACGTAGCAAGTGCCTACGCTGCGCTCCTCGCCTTCTAGTATCGTGCCATCTTCTTGGTCCTGAAAGCCGTGCTTTTTGAACTTTCATTGGAAGAGGTGGTTCAAAATACTGGACTTTGATGACGATGTGATGCTTCGCAGCGTAGTCGGCGGCGAATCTTGAACGCTAGCGAAAACTGCGGTGCTCTCGTAGCATTTGCCTACGCTGCGCTCCTCGTTTTCTAGCTTCGTCCAAGCTTCTTGGTCCTGCACTCAAAAAAAAGCTACAGCGGAGGAGCAAAGCATCCGGAAAACGAATGTGGGTCGCCTTTAACATCGTAATGCAACCTTAAAATTCAAATAAAAGCATTACGATTTAAAAAGCGACTGTAGGATGCTTTGCTCCGGAGCGCTGATATAAGCAAGTATAGTAATAGATTCAGGAGGGGTTAGTTATGAGCACAGCAATGAAAAGAGCTAGACGCTATAATGGCAAGCGCAATCGTTTGGAGCGTCCTGAGCTGTTGGCTCCGGCCGGCAATTTGGAAAAGCTTAAGTTTGCTGTTCACTATGGTGCGGATGCGGTTTATATTGGCGGACAGCAGTATGGCCTGCGCTCCAACGCTGATAATTTCAGCTTTGAAGAAATGAAGGAAGGCGTAGAGTTTGCCAAGCGCTATGGTGCTAAAGTGTTTGTCGCGACGAATATTTACGCGCATAATGAAGATTTGGCAGGTATTGAGGATTATTTGCGCAATTTGGAGGCAGCTGGTATTGCAGCGATCATTGCTGCTGATCCGATTATTATTGAAACGGCGCAGCGCGTTGCACCAAAGCTGGAGGTGCATCTTAGCACGCAGCAGTCGGTGCTGAACTGGAAAACGGTGCAGTTCTGGAAGGAAGAAGGCTTGCCGCGTGTTGTTCTGGCACGTGAAACGAGCTTTGAAGAAATTGAAGAGATTAAGCAGCATGTCGACATTGAAATTGAAGCTTTTATCCACGGTGCAATGTGCTCTTCCTTCTCGGGAAGATGCGTGCTTTCCAATCACTTTACAGACCGCGACTCCAACCGCGGCGGCTGCTGCCAGTCTTGCCGCTGGAAGTATGATTTATTTTTGGAGGATGCGCCAGTCAATAAGCCTGAGGATGATCCGTTTACGATGGGCTCCAAGGATTTGTGCATGATTGAGCATATTCCGGATTTGATTGACGTCGGGATCGACAGCTTTAAAATCGAAGGCCGTATGAAGAGCATTCATTATGTGGCGACAGTGGTCAATGTTTACCGTCAGGCGATTGATGCTTATTTTGCAGATCCGGATCATTATGAGCTGAAGCCGGAGTGGCTGGAGGAAATTCAAAAAGCGGCCAATCGTCCGCTTAATACAGGCTTTTTCCTTGATGTACCGGGTGCAGAGGATCATATTTATGCGGAAGAGCAAAAGCCGGTGCCGTATGATTTCGCTGCTGTAGTTCATGATTATGATCCAGCAACAGGATTTGCAACGATTGAGCAGCGCAGCCATTTCAAGCTTGGCCAGGAAATTGAATTTGTTGGACCAGGCGGCCGCTTCTTCAAGCAAGCTGTAACTGAGCTGACTGATCTTGACGGCAATGCCTTGGATGTAGCACGCCATCCGCTGCAAAAGCTGCGCATTCGCACACTACAGCCAGTTGAGCCAATGGATATGATGCGCAAGAAGATTCGTTAACAATCTGCGATAAATTAGCAAAAGCAATATCGTGCAGAAAATCGCCCTTCCGTAAAAGTGATAGAAACGATCCTTTTACAGGAAGCGGCGATTTTTTATTACTATAATTATGACTCGAGAACTACTCTTCCCCTTTAAAACGTGTGCAATCGACGTTTTTCTTGCACAGCCTCATTGACATTTCGATGCGCATCCCAAATAATAGAAGTATATTTCAACTGAAAGCGAATACATACATAATTGTTGTTGAAAGCGTTTTATCTCATCCAAAGGGCGGTGCTTAAGTGTGGGGAACGATCATAAAGAATCGAATCATGAAATGCAGAAGACAAAGCAGAAAAAGTCAACGAAAAGTATGAATCCGCTTCAATCAGTAGGACTTAAGCTATTTGTTTATATCATTGGCGGGATTTTGGCTTGTGTACTGACGATGGGTATTTTAGCCTACAATGAATCGAAGAAGATCATTGAAACGAAGGTGTCGCAATCCAGTCAACAGACGATAACCCAGCTGGCAGTAAATTTAGACAATGTTATGAAAAAGTATGATGACATTACACTGCAAATATTAGTGGATTCAGCCTTTCATGAGCTGGTTGATACGCTGCAAAGCAGCACGCTGGGGGAATATGAAAAATTCGAAGCGACCAAGGAGCTATCGAACAAGCTGCAGAGCATTATATTTGGCAATGACAATATAGCGGGCATGGCATTAATACCGGTTAATAATGACCAGTTAAGCATTATAACGGCAGGCAACTCCCAGCTGTCCAAAGTGGAGAGCTTGCTGGAGGAGCCGTGGATTGAGCAAGTGCAGGAGTTGGGGGGACGTACGCTTTGGCTTGATTCACGAGCCAATTCGCTTACCTCCAATAATACAATGCCGAGCTTTGGCGTTGCACGCTTGCTTAAAAATACGTCCTCCAGCGTAGCACATTACATACTGCTGCTCGATATTCCGACAAAAGGCATACTGGATGAACTAAATAAAGTGTCCTTGGGTGAAGGCAGTCAAATTTCAGTAGTAAATGAGGACCACAATTTTATGGTGCATGGAGATAGTGCCAGCATTGCCACACCAGCAGCATTTGCGCTGGACGGCAGTGAGCACAATAGCGTGAGCCAATCGATCGAAGGTATTGGCGACGTGCTGCTCATTCACCATAAGCTTGCATTTGCCAGCTGGTATCTCGTCGGCAGCATTCCGGTCGAGGAATTAGTAAAGGATGCGATTGTCATTCGGACATTAACGGTGCAGGTTGCAATTGCCGCGGCTTTGATTGCGATTTTGATTGCGATCATTGTTATGCTGACGATCGGCAAGCCGTTAATTCAGCTGCGTGATCTGATGCAGGAAGGAGCGAAAGGAAATCTTACAGTACGCTCTAAAATACGCAAGCGCAAGGATGAGATTGG
Source organism: Paenibacillus montaniterrae (assembly GCF_018403185.1). Taxonomy (GTDB): domain Bacteria; phylum Bacillota; class Bacilli; order Paenibacillales; family Paenibacillaceae; genus Pristimantibacillus; species Pristimantibacillus montaniterrae. Next base: position 187,060 of record NZ_BOSE01000004.1, on the reverse strand, counting down.
CCAGCTTAGTGACAGCTTTGATCAAATGATGACGCAAATTACAAATTTGGCGGTCCAAACGAAAACGTCGGCTGATGCAGTACTAACGACAGCTTCGGTGCTTACAGACGCCTCGAAGAAAACAGCAATATCCGCCAAGGAAATTGCTGTAGCAACCGAAGAAATTGCCAACGGCTCTACCAGTTTAGCGGTGGAAGCGGAGCGGGGCAATGATATAACGCTGGCGATTAACGACCAAATGAAGCAGGTGCTGGCTTCTAACGAGCAGATGGTGCAATCTGCCTACGAGGTTGAGCAGGCGAGCGGCAAAGGAACAGCCTATATGGCAGAGCTGATCGATAAAACAGGGCAAACGGAGGAAATGACGCGTGAAATGGTCACTAAGGTTGACGCCTTGAAGGACAGCACACGTTCCATTGTGCAAATTCTTGATGTGCTCAATGCGGTTACGAAGCAAACGAACATTTTATCATTGAATGCAACGATAGAAGCATCGCGGGCTGGGAGCGCGGGCAGAGGATTTATGGTCGTCGCCAATGAAATCCGGGAGCTTGCTGACCAGTCTACGCAGTCAATAGATGTTGTAGGGCAAATTACAGGTCGCATTCAAAATGAAATTGTCGAAACCGTAGAGGTGCTATCGCGCGCGTATCCAATGTTCCAGGAGCAAATTCATTCTGTTAAGGAAGCCAATCATATCTTTGTAAATGTACAGCAGCAAATGGGTCGCTTAATTGCCAAGCTGGAGGAAGTAATGAGCTCGGTTAAAGCGCTTGAAGCGTCGCAAAATGTACTTAATGAAGCAATGAGCAATGTTAGTGCTGTAGCCCAGCAGTCATCTGCTACCTCGGAAGAAGTAGCCAGCCTAAGCGCTGAGCAGCTGAATGTTAGCGATAATTTGGTGCTGCTGTCAACAGAGCTGAGCCAGGTATCTACGGCGCTGAAGGAAACGCTGTCTCAATTTAAAGTATAGGTGAAAAGATGTTAAGCGAATGATCAATTACGACTATTGATCATTCGCTTTTCTTATGCTTGTCACAAGAATATTAGAAAATTGTAGAAATATGTAGGAGTTTGGTGGTATGATTATAGTTGTTTGATTTATGAACTTTACTTCATTAGTTGTACATTATCTGAAGGTGGTGTTTGGCAGCATGAGGAAAGGTAATAACAAAAATTCTTCATCAGCAAAAAGCAAAGAAGAAGTGAAAGTGAAGGAGAAAGAGCAGGTAAAAGAAAAGAAGGATAAAAAGTCGAATGCACTGGTAAGCAGTGCGAAATCACAGCTTAGCAGCTTGAAGCAGGACAGCAGTATCAATATTTTTCAAAGCATTGGCGCGAGGTTATTGCTCATTATTTTTGCCAGCATTGTAATATGCGTATCGACGGTAGGGATAGTGTCTTACCAAAAGGCAAAGGGCTTGCTGGAAACGAATGTCGCGGACGCCAGCATGCAAACGATCAAGCAGGTTGGCAATAGCATAGATACAGTATTAAAAAGTTACATAGATATTTCGTTTCAAATTATGTTTGATTCGATAATTGTAAAATCGATGGAAGTCATAACATCGACAGACAAAACATATGAGCTTCTTGAAGCGAACCGCAACATTAATGAAAAGCTGTCGAACTATATGGTGACAAACAATACGATTAAAAATATTGCACTTATTCCGCTGACTAAAGCTGATCCGATTATTAACGGCTCTCTTACGCAAAATACGTTGAACATGAAAACAGGGGATGAATACAGAAGCGCTGCATGGTTTAAAGCTGCAGAAGAGGAATCTGGAGCGACAATATGGATCGAGCCTCAGGCGGAAGGGATTTTAGATACGACGCCTTATGAGTCGGTTGCGTTGGCTCGTTTATCGCGCAATCTGAGCAATGCTGATCTTTCATTTATGATTGTCATTGAATTCAACGCAGACCAGCTTTTCAACGCGGCATACACCGTTGATTTTGGCGATGGCAGTGAAGTTGCTGTAATGGACAATAACTTGAATTATGCGTTCAGCCAAAATAAAGAACGGTACGGCTCGGAGCCGAATGTAGCAATTGAGGAAACGACTACTGAACTAACATCCAGCTCAAGAACGGTTACTGGTGCTGATGGGCAAAGCTATCTGGCAGTATTCCAAACACTGCAAAACTATGATCAGTGGAGAATACTAGGGACGATTCCAATCGAGCGTCTGGCAGAGCAAGCTGCGCCAATCAGTCAAATTACCATTATTATTTGTATTATAGCGGGTATTATTGCAGTCGGTATCGGCATTTTCGTTATGAAAAACGTTGGAGCACCGCTGTCTCAGCTTAGTAGACAGATGGAAAAGGGTGCCAAGGGCGATTTAACCGTACGCGCTTCGGTTAAAACTCGCAAGGATGAAATCGGCAAGCTTGCGTTTAGCTTTGACGCAATGATGGAGCAAATTTCGGCGCTTGCTACTCAAACGACGCATTCAGCAGCAGAAGTGTTGAAAACAGCCTCGCAGCTATCGGAAACGTCGAATAAAACAGCGATTGCAGCGAAAGAAATAGCAGTCGCTACTGATGAAATTGCTGGCGGTGCAACGAGTCTCGCAGTCGAGGCTGAAAAAGGAACCGATCTGACGAATAAAATTAATGAGCAGATGGAGCAGGTTAACGAATACGCTGATCAAATGTCAAGCTCGGCGCGTGAGGTGGAAAATGCCAGTCAGCAAGGGTTAAGCTATATGTCCGAGCTGATTGACAAAACCGCTTCAACAGAGCAAATGACGCGGGCGATGGTCGACAAAGTTAATTCTTTACAGGACAGTACAAAATCGATCGTCAAAATTTTGGATGTGCTTAACTCGATTACACAGCAAACGAATATTTTGTCACTCAATGCGACAATTGAAGCAGCCCGTGCCGGAGCTGCAGGCAAAGGCTTTATGGTAGTAGCTGATGAAATTAGACAGCTCGCCGATCAATCACGCCATTCCATTGAAGTGGTAGGACAAATTACAGCTCAAATTTCAAATGAAATTAAAGAAACTGTAAATGTATTGACAGAGGCGTATCCTTTATTCCAGGAGCAAATCGGCTCAGTTAAAGAAGCAAATCAGCTGTTCCTTTCAGTTCAAGCTCAAATGGAGCAATTCAAGAACAATATGAATCTTGTAACGGAAGCATTTGAAGAGCTGAACAAGTCGCAGGAGATTTTAAGCGATTCAATGAACAGTGTAAGTGCTGTAGCCGAGCAGTCTTCAGCAACAAGCGAAGAGGTTGCTTCATTAAGCACAGAGCAGTTGAGCATTAGCCAGAATCTTGTTCAATTGTCAGAGCAACTCCAGCAAGTATCGAATAACTTGAAGGACAGCTTGACGAAATTTAAAATTTAATAGGTGTCAGCGAGCAAGGGATGAGGACCTTAGTTGTCTTCGTTCTTCTGCTCGCTTTTTTAATCTGGTAAAATGCAGTAATAGATAATATAATAGTGGCACTCGTACTATTTTTGGAGGTGGATTTATGAAAGCGCTATTTATTGGAGGAACAGGAACGATCAGCAATGCGATTACGAATCAGTTGCTTGAAACAGGCTGTGAGCTTTATCTGTTGAATAGAGGGAATCGCAATGAACATTTGCCTAAAGGAGTCAAAATTATTCAGGCAGATATTCAAAATGAGGAGCAGGTTGCCCAACTCATCGAAAACGAGCAGTTCGATGTTGTCGCTGATTTTATTGCATTTCATCCATCGCAGGTGGAAAGAGATTTTCGTTTATTTCGTGGAAAGACGAAGCAATTCATATTTATTAGTTCTGCTTCCGCCTATCAGACTCCGCTTTCAGATTATAGAGTAACGGAAGGGACTCCGTTATCCAATCCGTATTGGGAATATTCCCGCAATAAAATAGCTTGCGAGGAATACTTAATCAAGCAGTACCGCGATCATGGCTTTCCAATTACGATTGTGCGGCCTAGTCATACCTATGACGAGCGATCAATACCGCTTGGTGTGCATGGCAGACGCGGCTCGTGGCAGGTAGCAAAGCGGATGCTGGAAAATAAGCCTGTTATTATCCATGGTGACGGTACATCGCTTTGGACAATGACGCATAATAGCGATTTTGCCAAAGGCTTTATTGGGCTGATGGGAAATATTCATGCAATAGGCGAGTCCGTTCATATTACCTCTGACGAAACAGTCACCTGGAATCAAATTTATCAAACAATCGCCGATGCACTTGGTGTAAAGCTGAATGCCGTACATGTTTCCTCTCATTTTTTAGCTACTTGCGACGATCAATTTACAGGCGGGCTGTTGGGTGACAAGGCCAACTCTGTTGTATTTGACAACTCCAAGCTTAAAAGGCTTGTCCCGGAATTTGTAGCTACAACTCGCTTGGATCAAGGCATCAAGCGAACGATCGAAAACATTTTGGCTCATCCTGAGCTGCAAATTGAAGATCCGGAGTTTGACAGCTGGTGCGACAAAGTAATCGCAGCACTCGATCAAGCCGTACAAGCCGTCAAAGCATAATAGTTGTCGTAAGATGAATTGCTCAGCTTCTCAAGTCATTCCTTGCTATTAGCAGGAAACAATGACCCGAGAAAGCTGGGCTTTTCTATTTGGATGATAAAAAGATGCACAGGAAATGCTATAGCAAAAAGGATTAGGATGAATGAAATGAAGCGAAAGTTATTAGTAGCATCGCTCTTCTTGTGCATTCTGTTTTGCCAGCTTATTTGTGTCAATCAGGCACTTGCAGCCGAAAATGAGCTTCTCGAGCCATATGAGTATCCTTACTTTAGATATGGATATACCTCATTAGAAGAAGCTGTAAGTGAAGCTGAACAGCATTTCAAGCAAAACCTGAAGCTGCCTTATAGAATTCCACCACTCGAATTTACCCACATCTTTGCCAGATTTAATCAATTGCAGGGTGAAAGAAATGACTCGCTGGAGATAACTTTTATTAGCGAAAACTTTCCTGCACATCATTACAAAATAGATGTACGGCCTATTCAGTACAAAATTACAGTAAGCGATAAAAAGCTTAAAGGAGTTTATAGCCTGAACAATGGGACTGAAGCATTGTTAATCGATGTACCTGTTTTTCATGTACTAGCTTTTGAGCATGACCATTGGCAATATATGCTTGGAGTAGACAAAAGAGCTTCCGACAAAGTAACTGTCGAAGCTTTGGTTGAAATCGCGAACTCGCTTGTTGCTTTTTGTGAAAGCAGCGAGCTGGAGCGCTAGTGATTTACTATGCCAACGAGCTTGCTTATGACGTTTACCGCTTATTTTATATAGGCATACTGATGATGTAGCTGTTTAGGCTTTTAGCAATTCATCAGGAGGTAAGCATACATGCAGCGAAGAGCGTTTATCGTTGGCATCCTGTTCTCACTCATCATTGTAGTCTATACGATTCGCCTGCTCGTGCTGCAGGTAGTCCCAACATCAATGACCTGGCCGACAGCCAATAGCAAATACAAGCTGAATAATTGGAAGCGTACGGCGGTCGCTCAGCGCAGCAAACAGCTGCAGCTAAGCGACGGACGCGGGATTTTTTTGGACGAGCATTACAAGCCCTTGCAGTCAGAGCAGTATATGACGGTCGCATTTTTTCCGGTAAGAAGCTGGGAGCTGTATCCGAAGGCAAAGCTTGCAGAGCTTGCACAGCTGTTAAAGCAGGATCCGGACAAGCTGCGAGACTGGCTTACTGCTTTGGAATATGCAGAATATATATATGATGAGATGAGCCTGCCTATCCGCTTGTCCGAGGAGCAGATAAACCGACTTAAGCGGCTGCAAACAGAGGGTTTTGAGCTTGTTCGTTATACAGCAAGATATGGGCATCAATCAAGCTTCAAGCACTTGATCGGCTTTACGGGTGAGCATCCCGAATGGGTGGAGCAGCATTATGCAGCAGAAATTAAACAGCTTGCCAGCTGGGACCGCAATACGAAAATCGGAGTAAGCGGTCTTGAGCACTCGCTTGATCGGCTCATTCATGGCGTTGGACCGTCTTACATCTCTTATACTTTAGATGCCAGCTCGCGCTATATGTCCGGCATTGGTCCGCGAGTGGTTGAGGCTGACAATCCTTATTATCCGCTAAATGTCGTGACTACACTCGACCTGCAGCTGCAAGCAGCGCTGGAGCAGCTGCTGGATAAGCAAGCTATTGCAGAAGGAGCAGTTGTACTGCTGGATGCCGCCAATGGAGACATTAAAGCGATGGTTTCGCGCCCTGCGCTGCTGCCCGGGCAATGGAATGAAGTCGATAAAGACAGCTGGAGAAACCATGCATTAACAGCATATGAGCCAGGCTCTATCTATAAAATTGTTACAGCTGCTGCCGCGCTTGAGTACGGAGTCGTTAAGGAAAACGAGACGTTCCACTGCAATGGCGAATACGGAAAATACGGCTTGTCCTGCTGGAAAAAAGGAGGGCATGGCGAGCAAACACTTGAACAAGCCTTCGCCAATTCCTGCAACATCGTATTTGCAACACTGGCTGAACGGTTAACCGCCCAGCAGCTTTACGATACGGCCAGCGCCCTAGGGGCTATCCATCCTGTCGGTTGGCACAATAATGAGGCAGACGGGCCGTTTACAGCGCCGCTGCGCCTGCTGGAAGAGGAAGAAAGAGGCATCGCAATTTTGGATTTACTGCAGCATGATGGCGGCATACTGGCGCAAACCGGCATTGGCCAGCGCGATGTAAGGCTGACTCCGCTGCAAGCAGCCAATATGATGGTAACGATTATTCATGGAGGCAGACAATTTGAGACGAGAGCGGTATCCAGCATTAATTATGCTGATGGGCTGCCCGTTATGCAATTTCCCGTTCATGAAGGCCATGAGCATCGCTTCCGAATTCATGCTCAAACAGCAAGAAAGCTGATGAGCTATATGAATGGTGTTGTTGAATTTGGTACGGCTCGTCAGATTGGCAGCGGAGGAGCTTGGAAGCTTGCAGGAAAATCAGGAACAGCAGAATTAAGCGGTGCGTCTAAAGGGCTGAATAACCAATGGTTTGTCGGCTACGGTCCGGCAGACAAGCCCAAATATGCTGCTGCGGTATTGGTTCGCAAGGCCAAGCAAGGAAGCAGCAATAAAGCGACACAGCTGTTCAAACAGGTAATGGAGCTGGCAGCCGAGCATGACCGAAATGAGCAGTCGACAAAATAAAAAAACAGCCTGCTGAATTTGCACAGCAGGCTGTTTTTGCATCTTATTTATCTTTATCAACATCTTCTTCGACCGGCTCCATCGTATCATATTCACCGATAGGCTTGCGAATCCATTGCTTAAAGTATCCTTGCTCATAGAGCGCTTTAATCAAAATAACTAACACCGGCGACAAAATCATTCCTGCGACGCCGAACAAGGAAAGCGAAATAATCATAAAAGCGAGCATCGTAAATGCGGATACGCCCAGCGAATCGCCTGTAATTTTTGGCTCAAGCAGCTGACGCGCTAAAATGACAACGAGCCATAATGCAGTAATCCAAATGCCCAGAGAGTAATCTCCAACAATAAATAAATAAGTAATCCATGGTATAAAAATTGTGCTGACGCCAAGCAATGGCAAAATATCGAACAAGGCGGCAACTAAGGAAATGACAAGTGAATGCTCAACACCAAGCAGCAGCAGCGAAACAAGAATAACGAGAAAGGTTACGCTAATCAGCTTGGCCTGTGCCTTTATATATACCCAAATTCCTCTCAGTACGTTGTCACGCAAAAAGAAAAATGCTTTTTTAAATGTATTTGGCGTTTTCTCATTAGCGATTCGTTTCCAGTCCAATATTTCAATACTAAGGAAGTAAGCTAAAATCAAGCCGACAGCAGCATTAAACACAAAGGAAGTAAACGACGTAATCGAACTAATGACAAAGGTTAGCCCAGCCATCAGCCACTGCTGGATCTTGTCTGAAGCGCTTTGCAATGCCGATGTAAGCTGATTAACAACGTCAAAATCAAAAGGCAGACGTCCAAGCTGCTCTTGCAGATACAGCGTGCCGTTTGTAATGTTGGCGGTCAGCATCTTTTGATATTTCGGCAAGTTGGAAATGAGCTCAGTGCCTTGTACCGTTGCAATAAAAATAAGTGCTCCGATTGCTCCAAGTACAATTAAGGTGAACAGGATTGCTGAGATGGCCGCAGCAATGCTTTTTTTCATTCCAAGCTTATGCAGCCGTTTGGCTAGCGGCTCGATACAAACAAAGATGACCAGTGCAAAAAAAATCGGCTTTGCAACATTATAAATTAAACTAAACAGCCACATAGCAAGGAAGACAGTTAGTACAATTAGACCAATATCGAATATAGTCCTCCAGTACTTCTTATAAAAAGGCAGCAAATAAAACCATCCTTTCTTTTTCTACGAAACATATTTTTACTATAGTTAATTCTAGTGAGAAAAAAGTGAGAATATGCTACAATATTAGCTAGTGTCTTTAACAAAATATTTAAATATGATTAGCATATATTGACTATATCATTTTTTAGGTGAGGAATACAATCATGGAAAATCTATTGACCTGGGGCTTTTATTTTATGACCTTCTATGCATTTATTCCAGGCTTGCTGAGCAGAGTTTTTGGTTATCGCGTATTTAAAAGAGGTATTGTCAAGCAAGAGCTCGCGCTAACCTTCGATGATGGTCCTGATCCTGTATATACTGAACAATTGCTAGATTTGCTGAAAAAGTATGATGCCAAAGCAACGTTTTTTGTCGTTGGCGTACATGCCAAACAGCATCCTGAGCTTTTAATGCGCATGAAGAATGAAGGTCATACAATAGGAGTTCACAACTACGAGCATAAGACCAACTGGTTTATGCGTCCGAAAACCGTTAAGAAGCATATCGAGCTTACTAATGATATTATTGAGAGCGTAACAGGCGAGCGTTCGATTTACTATCGTCCGCCTTGGGGCATTATGAATCTGTTTGATTATCGTAATGTATCACAGCTTAACATTGTACTGTGGTCAGCTTTATTTGGCGATTGGTCGGAAAAGCTGACTGCGGAGAAGCTGAAAAAGCGAATGCTGAAAAAGGTTGCTCCAGGAGAGGTGCTGCTGCTGCACGATTGCGGTCGCACATTAGGTGCGGATGTAGATGCGCCGCGCAATATGCTTATTGCTTTGGAAGCTTATATGCAGGCTGCAACGGAAAAGGGACTGAAAATGGTAACAGTGGATGAGCTGATAAAGCTGACTGACAAAAGAGTGAAGCAACAGCGTTCTTTAGGGAAACGGCTCGTTATTAAGCTATGGCTTGCCTGGGAAACACTGTTTCATAAAATCATGCGCTTGAAATCTGTCTACGTTGCCGGATCGCCATTTTTCCACTATCGACTCCTTACCTATAAGGGGAAAGAGCTGCCGCTAGAAAATGGAGAGCTGCTGCGCAAGGGAGATTTGTTCGTCGAGCTGCATTTTGATAATAAGAAGCTGTCAGAAATCGCATTTACCTCAAAAAATCCGTTAGCCATCGCGATTAAAATGATCCGCGAGGTGGAAAGAGCATTGCCGCGTCTTGCAAGCATGCTGCAAGAGGAGGTTAGAGACAAGCCAATTAAAGCGATTCAAGGCATTACGATGATTAATCGTGGCGCGGACAAGCTTGGCTTTACGATCCATGACTTGCCTAACGGACTTTTTAAAAGGAGCACGAAGCTGTATCTGGATATGTTAATGAAGGTGTTAACACCAAAGCAAAAATCTACAGTTCAGCAAGCAGCTACCCAAGCGAAAACGATAGAAGAGCCGAAAATATTGCTCATGTCTACTCGTTATTTAATGGAGAATTTCAAGCATTAGTATGCAATCATCATATTACTATACACAAAGGGGTTGTCCGTACTGGACAACCCCTTTGTGCTGCTAAAATTCATTTTATAGAAGCTTTGTCAAGCCTTACAGCAAAGCTGATTACATTTTCATTACTGCGCCTGTATTTGCGCTTGTAACAAGGTGTGCGTAGCGAGCGAGGTAGCCGCGCTTGATTTTTAGCTCGAAGCCCGGCCAAGCCGCTTTACGAGCTTCCAGTTCCTCATCGCTAACAAGCAAATTAATAGTGCGGTTATTCATGTCGATTTCAATGATGTCGCCATCTTGAATAAGAGCAATCGGACCACCGTCAGCAGCCTCAGGCGATACGTGACCGATGGAAATACCGCGGGACGCGCCAGAGAAGCGGCCATCCGTAATAAGTGCAACCTTAGCACCAAGACCCATACCAACAATTTGCGATGTTGGAGCAAGCATTTCAGGCATGCCAGGACCTCCGCGAGGGCCTTCATAGCGAATGACAACGACATCGCCTTCTTTAATTTTTCCATTTGCCAGACCAGCAAGACATTCATCCTGAGAGTCGAAGCAAACAGCAGGGCCTTTATGGTAGCCGCCAACCGATTTGTCAACTGCGCCCGTTTTAATAACAGAGCCGTTCGGAGCAAGGTTACCGAATAGAATAGCTAGTCCGCCGCGCTCAGAGTGCGGATTTTCTAGTGGATGAATAACATCATGATCCTTAATTTCGCAGCCAGCTACATTTTCGCGCAGCGTTTTGCCTGTAACAGTGATGCACTCAGGATGCAAGGCGCCTTCTTTCTTAAGCAGCTCGTTAATAATTGCACTTACGCCGCCAGCGTTGTGCACATCCTCAATATGGTAATCGGATGCAGGCGCAATTTTAGCCAAATGCGGCACGCGCTCTGCAACAGCATTAATATCTTCAATGGAGTAGTCGATGCCAGCTTCATGAGCAATCGCAAGCGTATGAAGCACTGTATTCGTTGAACCGCCCATCGCCATATCCAAAGCGAAGGCATTGTCAATTGCTTCTTTCGTTACGATGTCGCGCGGCTTCAAGTTCAATTTAATCAGCTCCATCAATTGACGAGCAGATTGTTTAACAAATTCCTTGCGCTCAGGTGATACAGCGAGAATTGTGCCGTTGCCAGGCATAGCAAGACCAAGAATTTCAGCCAGACAGTTCATAGAGTTTGCTGTGAACATGCCAGAGCAGGAGCCGCAAGTTGGACAGCCGAATTGCTCAAGCTCTTGTAATTGCTCATCGTTAATAAGGCCGGATTGGTGAGCACCTACGCCTTCAAATACGCTAGTCAAGGAAATGGCGCGGCCATCGGATGTTCTGCCCGCTTTCATTGGACCACCGCTTACAAGCATTGTAGGGATGTTGACGCGAAGCGCGCCCAGAATCATGCCCGGTGTAATTTTGTCACAGTTTGGAATGCAGACCATGCCGTCGAACCAATGCGCATTGACAACTGTTTCGACAGAGTCAGCAATAATTTCGCGGCTCGCAAGCGAGTAGCGCATGCCGATATGACCCATCGCAATACCGTCGTCTACACCAATCGTATTAAATTCGAAAGGAACGCCGCCAGCTTCACGGATCGCTTCTTTTACAATTTTACCAAATTCCTGCAAATGTACATGTCCTGGAACGATGTCGATATAGGAGTTACATACTGCAATAAACGGTTTGTCAAAATCCTCTTCCTTAACACCGGCAGCGCGCAGCAGGCTGCGGTGAGGTGCGCGGTCAAAACCGCGTTTAATCATATCAGAACGCATTCTTTGTCTTGCCATAATGAAGATCCTCCTTGTATGAATACAATGCAATGACGCAAATTGTCATTGCTTGCGCAGTAAAAGTGTAAAAACATAAAAGCTTATAGTTGTAATATTAGCACACTGAGCTTGTTCTGGCTACAAAGTTGTCACGGATATTGCAAGGAAATAGAGCAGGCAAAACATTAATTTGCTATACTGAATATATGTACATTTGACAGTGATAAGGCGAAACATGATGGATAAAGTTGAAAGGAGAGGAGCAGCAAAAAATGACGATACAAGAAAAGCAGGATATCGAGCTGATGTATCAGCTTGATGAATTGTTTCGTGAAATTCGCAGCATGATTAACAACTATTGGGCCAAGCACAGCACGGTAGGCATTGGCTTGACGCATGCTCGCCTGTTAACGACGATTGCCGATCAAGGACCGATGAAGGCTTCTAATTTGGCGGACAAGCTTCATATTACTTGCGGTGCAGTAACAGGGTTGGCGGACAAGCTGATCGAATATGGCTTGGTTACAAGGGAAAAGGATAAAAGTGACCGAAGAGTCGTTATGCTTTCATTAACTGAGCAAGGCAGACAGCGAGCAGAGGAAATCAAGCAAATTCGCAGAGAGCTGATGCTGCATTTATTTGCCGAGATGAGTAATGAGGAAATGAGGTTTGGGTTACACTTATTTACAAAGCTGCGCGGCAATATGCTTCAATACGAAGAAGAGCTGCAGGCAGCAGAATAATAAGGATAAAACCGATAGGCAGAAGCATAAGCGACAAATGTACAATGTTATCACAATGTAATCGTTTATAAATGTGTCAAATTTGTGAAGAATATAAATTTCTGCTTAAAAATTTTCGCTGATTGTGTAAGATGAAGTAGGAATTTGTCGAATAAAACATTAAAGAGGAGAGAACAAACTGTGAAAAAGAGACTGGCTGTACTTATGACTCTGGCTCTAGTTATTGGTTTGCTTGCAGCGTGCGGCGGCGGCAACAATGGCAATCAGGGAAATAATGCTGCTAACACTGGCAGCAACAATGCTTCAAACACGGATAGCGAGAAAAAAGATATGAAAATCGCTCTAGTGCTACCTGAGGAAATTGGCGTTAACCCATTTTTCGAATTGATGGATAAAGGCTTTCAACAAGCAGGAAAAGATTTCGGCGTTGAAGTAAAAACGATCGAATCCTCCGATGCTAGCGCATTCGAGCAAAACTTCCGCGCTGCTGTAGCTGAAAAATATGATTTGATCATTACAGCAACGTTCCAGGCAGAGGATGCATTAAGAAAAATCGCGGCTGAAAATCCTGAATTGCCGCTAGCCATTATTGACCAGGTTGTTCCGGATGTACCGAATGTTCGCAGTGTTGCCTTTAAAGAAAATGAAGCATCGTTTCTACTTGGCGCGGCAGCAGGGCTAATTACTGAAAGCAATGTCGTCGGCAACATCGTTGCAATTGAGGGCGAGCTAATGGACAAGTATACAGTCGGCTTTGAAAAAGGCTTGAAGCATACAAATCCTGACGCCAAGGTGCTTGTAAGCTATGTTGGCGGCTTTAACGATACAGCTAAAGCGAAAGAGCTTGCGATGGTGCAGCATTCTCAAGGCGCTGACTTTATTGCAGGCATGTCTGCTGTAAGTGACTTTGGGGTATTTGATGCTGCCAAGGAAAAAGGCTTCTACACTTCTGGTCAGGACGTTGACCGTACAATTAACGACCCTGAGCATATCATTCTTTCCCAGCTTAAAGGTGTAGATACAGTTGCTTACGAAACAGTAAAAGAGTTCGTGGAAGGTACGTTTGAATATGGTCCGTCTTACTATGGTTTGGCAGAAGATGGTGTTGGTCTTACATTTGTAACAAGAGACTCTGAATCTCCGCTAAGCGAGGCAATTGGTGAGGAAAATATTGCAAAGCTTAAAGAAATTGCAGAGGGCATTAAAAACGGCGAGATCGACGCTTCTGTTACGAAAGAATAGTTTTACGCCGCTTAACGATTAGTTAATTGCCGGCTGCAGCCTATGCAGCCGGTTTCATTGTTTGAAAGGAGCGTTTGTATGCTGCTTGAGATGGACAGCATTACGAAGTCATACGGCTTGGTCACGGCGAATCGAAATGTCAGCTTTAACTTGCGCAAAGGCGAGGTCCATGCACTGATTGGGGAAAATGGTGCGGGGAAAACTACGCTAATGCGCATTTTGTACGGTATGGAAAGTCCTACAAGCGGGCATATCAAAATAAACGGGCAGCCAGTTGTTTTTCACGATCCAACCGATGCGATCAAGCATAAAATCGGCATGGTGCATCAGCATTTTATGCTGTTCCCAGCATTCTCAATCGCCGAAAACATCGTAATCGGCAGAGAACCAAAGAAGAGCATGATGTTTGACCGCAAGAAGGCAATCGAAGAAACGATTTCAATTTCGGAAAAATACAATATGCCTGTTGATCCGAAGAAAAAAGTAGCAGACTGCTCGCTTGGCATGCAGCAGCGGGTAGAAATCTTAAAAGTACTGCATCAAGGTGCGGAAATTATTATTCTTGATGAGCCTACTGGCGTCTTGACGCCGTTAGAGGTAAAAGAGCTGCTGGCCTCCATTAAATCGTTGGCGGCACAAGGCAAAAGCTTTATCATTATTAGCCATAAGCTCAGTGAAATTATGGAGGTATCTGACCGTATTACGGTGCTGCGCGATGGCGTCGTCACGGGGACTGTTAACGCTGGCGAGACGAATGAAGAGCAGCTTTCACGGATGATGGTTGGACGCGAGCTGGTTAAGCTGGAACGGAGCACGCTTGAGACTGGCAAGCCGGTCATTGATGTAAGCGGGGTGTCGATTAAAGGCAATAAAGCAAAGCCATTGCTGGACCGCATCAGCTTTCAGGTGCGTGAAGGCGAGATCGTTGGCGTAGCCGGCATATCAGGCAATGGGCAATCCGAGCTTTTACAGGCTATTTCAGGACTTATGGCGATTGATGAAGGAACAATTGTTATTCAGGATCAGAACGTAACCGGCGCTTCTGTAAAGCAAATTCGAGACAGCGGCTTGGCGCATATCCCGGAGGATCGCTATCTATGGGGAGTATCGAAGGAAGCGACCGTTTCAGATAATGGCATTATGGGGCATTTAGCCTCGACGAGCAAGCGAGGTATTCTTAATCGCAAGGCGATTCGCACGCTTGTGTCGGAATGGGTAGACCGATTTGCAATCAAGACGGGCTCCTTGAACACGAAAGCACAGTATTTGTCGGGCGGTAATTTGCAGAAGCTGATTGTGGCACGGGAAATTGCCCAGCAGTCTCCATTTTTAATTGCTGCAGAGCCAACGCGCGGAGTTGACGTAGGCGCAATGGAAATTATCCATGGCGAGCTGCTTAAGCGCCGTGAAGAGCGTGCGGCTATTCTGCTCGTTTCTAGCGAGCTGACCGAAATTATGAAGCTTGCGGATCGGATTCTTGTCATGTATGAAGGTAAAATAGTAGGCGAGCTTGATGCTGCAACTGCAACAGAGGAGCAAATCAGCTTGTTGATGGCAGGAGGGAAAGCGGTTGGATAAACTGAAGGATACTTTACAAGCACTGATACAGCCGCTGCTCGCTATCGTTGCCGGCCTGCTGGTTGGAGCCATCGCGATTTTGCTTGTAGGCGGCGATGTGCTGGAGACCTATCGTGAAATGTGGAAGGGCGCATTTGGCAATTTTTTCTTTCTGACTAATACATTAGCGCGTGCAACGCCTATTATTTTAGTTGGACTCGGGGTTGCGCTTGCCTTCCGCGCAGGATTTTTCAATATGGGAGCAGAAGGGCAGATGGTGCTGGGGGCGTTAAGCGCTGCCTTGACTGCCTTGTATATCCCGGGACCTGGACTAATTAAAATGCTGGCAGCCATTATTGCGGCAATCATTGTCGCCGGACTATGGTCGGCATTTGCCGGCTGGCTTGATTCACGCTTTGGCATGAACCTGCTTATTACGACACTGCTGCTCAACTATATCGCCACATTGTTTGCAGGCTATATGGTCGCCTATCCGTTTAAAGATCGGACAGGCTCCTCGGCCTTGTCACAAACACAAATGATCGATGCGAGTGCAATGTTTCCGAAGCTGTTTCAAGGGATGACCGTACATCTTGGCTTCGTAATCGCGATTGTGCTGGCGCTTGGAATGCATCTGTTTATGAAGCATACAACGAAGGGCTATGAAATTCGCATGATGGGCGGCAATCCGCTGTTTGCTAGCTACGGTGGAGTAAATCGCGGCAAGCTTATGATTATAAGCATGTTTGTCAGCGGTGCGATTGCCGGATTGGCCGGAGCATCGGAAGTACTCGGGACTCAATATCGTTTTCTTGACGGTTCATTAACGGCAGCCAATTATGCATGGTCTGGCATTATGGCGACGCTGCTTGCCAATTCCAATCCGATTGGCACTGCCTTTGCTGCTTTATTGCTGTCAGCGCTGCAAACAGGCGGCATGGGCATGGAGCGCAATACCGATGTGCCACTGGAAATTTCCAGCATCATTCAAGCTGTTTTAATTTTGTTTATCTCAGCTAAAATTACTATTTCATTTATTAAACGTAAGAAAGCGGGGGCAAAAGATGGATCAGCTGTTTGATGTGTCATTGTTCGCTGCAGCATTACGTATGGTTGCTCCGATTTTGCTGGCAGCACTTGGCGGAGCAATATGCGCTCGTGTCGGCCTATTTAATGTCGGCCTGGAAGGGATGATTTTGGTTGGAGCCTTCTCGGCAATTTTGGGCAATTACTTAACGGGAAGCATTACGATGGCTGTGCTGTTCTCGGTCGTTTGCACCTTGGTCTTTTCACTGCTGTTTGCTTATATGAGCATCAATTTGCAGGCCAATGTGATCGTCGTCGGGATTGCACTCAATTTCCTGGCCACAGGATTAACGACCTTCTCCTTGCGGGCAATATTTGATGTAAAAGGCGCTTATTATGACAAGGATATGAAGGGACTGCCCAAGCTGGACATTCCTGTACTGAAGGATATTCCATGGCTTGGCGACGTGCTGTCGGGACAGTCGATTCTCGTATATGCAGCGATCATTATTGTCATTGTGCTGCAAATTTATTTGTACAAAACAGTTGCTGGCTTCCGCTTGCTGGCAGCAGGTGAAAATCCTATCGCTGCAAGAAGCTTGGGACTTCATGTGAAAAAGACGCAGTATGTAGCCGTGCTTATTTGCGGCGCGTTGTGCGGCTTGGCAGGAGCTCAGCTTTCTCTCGGCAATGTAACGATGTTTACGGAAGGAATGACCAATGGTCGCGGCTTTATTGCGCTTGTCGCAACGATGCTTGGCCAATCCAATCCAATTGGCGTAGCGGGAGCAAGCTTGCTGTTCGGTTTTATGGAGGCGTTAAGCTATCGTCTGCAAAACTTCTCGATTCCGTCGAATATTACAGCGATGCTGCCTTTTGTCGTTACGATTATCGCCATGATATTCTTCAAAAATTCAGGCTACAAGGATGAAGCTAAAAAATCAAGCGGCAGCTCACGCTAAGGCTGAGCAGCCCTGATTTTGCATTTGCATAAGCCGGTCATGCTGCAGTGTGCTTGCAGCATGCGAACATAACATGAAAAACATCTATGATTTGGAGGAGGATATACTATGCATAAAAAAGCTGAGCGTTTGAAAAAAACGAAGGCCCCGTTAGCTGTAAATGTACCGCCTGAGCTGGCACATCGCGTTCCCCCTGGTCAAACAGTAACAGATCGTTTTCCGATTCTGCATGAGGGAGACGTTCCTGAATATGATCTTGCAACGTGGAGCATTAAAGTATTTGGCGAGGTTGAGCGGGAGCTAAGCTTTAGCTTCGATGAGCTGATGAGCATGCCGCAAACGGATATAACATGCGATATTCATTGTGTGACTCGCTGGTCGAAGCTGGATACGCACTGGACTGGCATTAAATTTGCCGATTTGTTTCCAAAGCTTGGCGTAAAGCCGGAAGCGAAATACGTAATGGTGCATGGCGACAACGATTATACGACGAATATTCCGCTGGAGGATTTGCTGCGCGACAACATACTGCTGGCACATGCCTATGAAGGCGAGCCGCTAACGGCTAAGCACGGTGGTCCGATGCGCCTTATTGTGCCTCACCTTTATTTCTGGAAAAGCTGCAAATGGATTACCGGCTTTGAATTTATGAAAGAGGATGCACCGGGCTTCTGGGAGCAAAATGGCTTTCACAACTATGCTGAGCCATTTGCCGAGCAGCGCTTTTCGGGAGAAGGCTTTGATTTGCCTGAGGATGAATGGCACGGGAAGGAGTACGACTAAATGTATCTATCGATTTTAGAAGTAAATGCGGAGCAGCTGCCAAAGCTGGCGATTGTTTGCGGTGATCCGAGACGCGCGAAAAAAATCGCGGACAAGCTGGATAATGCCAAGGAGCTGGCCTATGCGCGTGAATACCGCACCTTTGTTGGCTCCTATAAAGGAGTTGAGCTGGCTGTAGTTAGTCACGGCGTTGGCTGTCCTGGCGCTGCAGTATGCTTCGAGGAATTGATTAAAGGTGGCGTACATACGCTGATTCGCGTCGGTACGGCCGGCTCTTATTCGGCAGAGCATCCGGCTGGCAGCCTTATCGTCAGCACAGGCGCGATCCGCACCGACGGCTTAACGAAGCAGCTTGTGCCAGATGGCTTTCCTGCGATTGGCGACAGCGAGGTCGTTCAAGCGCTTTATCAAGCGGCGCAGGCTCAAGGCGGCATCGTTAAGAAGGGCTTAACTGTTACGCTGGATGTTTTCTTTAATGGGGTAGTCGAAATCCCGCATCAGCAATATAAAGCAGCAGGTGCGCTGGCAGTTGAGATGGAAATTGCCGCGCTGTATGTTATAGCAGCACTGCGCGGTGTGCGCGCGGGCGCAATTGTAGCGTTGGACGGCTACGCTGATGCCGATTTGGCAGCAGAATACGATCCGCATACAACGGTCGTAAGCGATGCCGTTGAACGTGAAATTCAAGCAGCATTAGAGGCGATTGCAGCATTAGCATCATAAAGCAGGTGGGGATAGGATGGGCAACTTATTTGATGCGCATCAGCTAGAGCATGCCAGTCAGCCGTTGTTCAGCGCTTACTATTACAGACAGTGGATCAATTATGAAATGGACTTTCACCAGCATCCTTCCATTGAAATTATGTATGTCATTAACGGGCACTGCCATATCGAGCTGTTGCCTGCGGGCTCATCAGCATCGGTTCTTTTTCAAATGAAAAAGGGCGAGTTCATTATGCTGGACGGCAAAGTGCCGCATCGTTTGCTCGTAAAGGAAGAAGGCGGCTGCAGAATGCTTAATGTCGAATTTACCTTCCAGTGCAGCAAGCGAGTGCTGCCCACGATTAGCGAGCTTGCCGCGCAAAGCGAGGAGCTGGCATACCTGCTGCGTCATATTGGTGCCTATGTCGTACTGCGCGATGTTGATGAAGTGTATGCGGCACTGAAAGGTCTCGTGCTGGAGCTTGATCAGCAGCTTGAGCAGGGCAGTCTGAAGCAGGAGTTGCTGTTTACGCAGCTTATGCTGCTGATCGCTGGCTTGTACCGCGCTTCAGCCGATTCACCACCGCGCGCCTCAGCAGCCCAGCATTATGTGAGGCAGGTGCAAAGCTATATTCAACAGCATTACGATGGCACACTGTCCGTTCAGCAGCTTGCCAAATACGTCAACGTCCATCCGAATTACTTGCAGCGCGTCTTTCGAGCGGAGACCGGAATGACAATTATCCATTATCTTAACCAGTTTCGTCTGGACAAGGCGAAAATGCTGCTAAGAGAAACAGATATTGCGATGTCCGATATTTGCGAATTCGTCGGCATTAACAGCCGCCAATACTTTCACGAGCTATTCAAAAAGCATACTGGACTTACCCCCATACAATATCGCGAACAAAGCAATCGCCAATATTACAATGGGCTAGAACAATAATGTAGATTGAAGTTTAAAATTAGGGCTTTCAGGACCAAGAAGATGGCACGATACTAGAAGGCGAGGAGCGCAGCGTAGGCAAAAGCTACGTGAGCACCGCAGCCTTCGGTAGCGTGCCATATTCGCCGTCGAATCCACTACGAAGCACCGCATCGTCATCAAAGTCGTGCAATTTGAACCTCACTTATAATGAAAGTTTAAAAATGGGGGCTTTCAGGACCAAGAAGCTTGGACGCTAGTAGAAAGCGAGGAGCGCAGCGTAGGCACAAGCTACGTGAGCACCGGAGTTTTCGCTAGCGTTCAAGATTCGCCGTCGAATATGCTACAAAGAAGTCACATCGTCATCAAAGTCCCCATTTTTAAACCTCCTCTCAAAAAGGTTAGAATAGTTGACAGGTATTAATATATAATAGTCACAAACCCGATAACGCTTCCTTGCTTGCTGTTGCTACAATAAAGGCGACAACAGACAAGGAGGCGTTTTTATGTCGACATTTAAAATTACGTTTATCGGTGCAGGCTCAATCGGCTTTACGCGCGGCTTGCTGCGCGATTTACTGGCAGTGAAGGAATTTCACAATATCGAGATTGCATTCACGGACATTAGTGAGAAAAATCTTGAGATGGTGCGTGCGCTATGTCAGCGAGATATTGATGAAAACGGCTTGAGCATCAACATTTCGGCGACAACAGATCGTAGAGAAGCGCTGCGCAATGCGAAGTATGTCATTTGCACGATTCGCGTCGGCGGTCTGGAGGCGTTCACGACCGATATTGATATTCCGCTCAAGTACGGCATTGATCAATGTGTCGGCGATACGCTTTGTGCTGGTGGCATTATGTACGGTCAGCGAGGTATTGCAGAAATGCTCAATATTTGCCGCGATATTCGCGAGGTGGCTGCAAAAGATGTGTTGCTGCTTAATTATGCGAATCCGATGGCCATGCTTACATGGGCCTGCAATCAGTACGGAGGAGTTAAGACGATCGGCTTATGTCATGGCGTGCAGGGCGGTCATCGGCAAATTGCCGAAGCTTACGGGCTTGAGAAAAAAGATGTTGATATCATTTGTGCTGGCATTAACCATCAAACGTGGTACATTTCCATTAAGCATAAAGGCAAGGATTTGACAGCTGGCTTACTAGAGGCATTCGAAAATCATCCTGATTTTAGCCGTACGGAAAAAGTAAGAATTGATATGCTGCGTCGCTTTGGCTATTACAGCACAGAGTCGAACGGACATTTGAGCGAATATGTGCCTTGGTACCGCAAGCGCAGTGACGAAATTATCGACTGGATTGATTTAAGCTCATGGATTAACGGTGAAACTGGCGGCTATTTGCGCGTATGTACGGAAGGGCGCAATTGGTTTGAAACAGATTTCCCAAATTGGATGAAGGATGAGCCGATGCGGTTCATTGAGGAAAATCGTGGAGAGGAGCATGGCTCCTACATTATTGAAGCACTGGAGACAGGACGCATATATCGAGGGCATTTTAATGTTGTCAATCGGGGCATTATTACGAATCTGCCAGCGGATGCAATTATTGAAGCGCCCGGCTACGTCGATCGTAATGGCATTTCGATGCCTGTCGTTGGTGATTTGCCGCTCGGACCAGCCGCAGTATGCAACGCAAGCATATCGGTGCAGCGTCTCGCTGTCGAGGCAGCGGTGCATGGGGATGAGCAATTGCTGCGCCAAGCGTTTATGATGGATCCGCTTGTTGGAGCAGTATGCAATCCGAAAGAAATTTGGCAGCTTGTTGATGAAATGCTGGTAGCACAAGAGCAGTGGCTGCCGCAGTATGAGCAGGCGATTGCTGCAGCCAAGCAGCGTCTCGCTGCCGGACCGCTTATCCCAACTAAGCAGTATGCAGGAGCTGCAAGGCTGAAGGTGAAAACAGTAGAGGAAATGGAGCAGGATCGCGAAGGGGCTAATAGGAATGCAGGTGAATCGGATAAAGCCAAGCAACGCTTATAGTGGTAGTTCAAAAAGCTGGACTTTGATGACGATGTAGTTGCGTTGAGGATTACTCGACGGCGAATATGTCACGCTAGCGAAAACTGCGGTGCTCACGTAGCAAGTGCCTACGCTGCGCTCCTCGCTTTCTACTAGCGTGCCATCTTCTTGGTCCTGAAAGCCCAACTTTTTGAACCTTCATTGGAAGAGGAGCGTTCAAAATCCGACTTTGATGACGATGCGGTTGCGTTGTAGTAGATTCGACGGCGAATATGTCACGCTACCGAGTGCTCCGGTGCTCACGTAGCAAGTGCCTACGCTGCGCTCCTCGCCCTCTAGTATCGTGCCATCTTCTTGGTCCTGAAAGCCGAATTTTGAACGTTCATTGGAAGGGGTAGTTCAAAAATCCGACTTTGATGACGATGTAGTTGCGTTGTAGCGGATTCGACGGCGAATCTTGGACGCTAGCGAAAACTGCGGTGCTTACGTAGCAAATGCCTACGCTGCGCTCCTCGCTTTCTACTGGCGTGCCATCTTCTTGGTCCTGAAAGCCGAATTTTGAACGTTCATTGGAAGGGGTAGTTCAAAATCCGACTTTGATGACGATGTAGTTGCGGTGAGGATTACACGACGGCGAATATGTCACGCTACCGAGTGCTCCGGTGCTCACGTAGCAAGTGCCTACGCTGCGCTCCTCGCCCTCTAGTATCGTGCCATCTTCTTGGTCCTGAAAGCCGAATTTCGAACCTTTATTGGAAGAGGAGCGTTCAAAATCCGACTTTGATGACGATGCGGTTGCGTTGTAGTGGATTCGACGGCGAATCTTGGACGCTAGCGAAAGGTTATGCTTCCGACGTATGTTTCCTTCGGAAACATTGTAGGTGCTCATGTAGCTTTTTGCCTATGCTGCGCTCTTCGCCATCTACTAGCATCCAAGCTTCTAAGGACCTGCCTGAGAAAAAGCACCGTAGCGCTGAACTTTGATCCGCTACGCTTGCTTCGTAGCGCACTCAACAACAAAAAAAAGCACCAGCGGAGGAGCAAAGCATCCGAAAAACGCAGTGGGTCGCCTTTAACATCGTAATGTTACCTTAAAAATTAAATAAGAGCATTACGATTTAAAAAGCGACTGGAGGATGCATTGCTCCGCAGCGCTGACTAGAGGATGCATTGCTCCGCAGCGCTGACTAGAGGATGCATTGCTCGCAGCGCTTAAATTGTTCTCATTACTGGATGAGTACACGTACGTATAAACGATAATTTATATCGGTCTTTTTCTGTTTAGCCGCTCACGAGGCTGTATTGTATGGTAAACTGATCAATGATTGGAGATCAACTTACATACAAGGGAGAGAAGCTGTATGTCACAGTGGAGCCTCATTGCAAAAATTCGCCAACGATTTTCCAGCAGTCCAGTACCACCAGATCAACGCTTAGGCAGGGAAGCGATTATTTCGTTAATTATTCATGCCAGCTTTCAATTCGGCGCGTCGATGTCAGGGCTGTTTCTTAATTTGTACCTGTGGCGCTTGACAGAGGATTTTACGATCAATGCTATTTACAACATCGTCAACTTTGCGATGACTCCGTTTGCTTTTGCAATTGGAGGATTAATTGCGAAAAAGCTCGACCGAATGGTCGTTTATCGGCTTGGCATTATGCTTTGCGCGGCTTTTTATTTGCTGGTCATTATTACTGGCGAATCGGTGCCCGATTACTTTATTTTGTTTGCGTTGCTTAACGGCATCTCTTCCGGCTTCTATTGGACAGGATATTTGATCCTGCAATACGATGTGTCTACGGATCGTAATCGTGTCCGCTATTTGGCCATTAATATGGTAACGTTCAACTCGGCTGGTTTGGCCGGTCCTGCATTAGCAGGCTCTATCATTTCAAGAATGGAAGGGCTGCAGGGCTATCTGACAATTTTTATGTTTGCATTTGTGATGTTTGTCGTGGCTGCCATTATTAGTACGAGAATTAAGGCGATTGTCAGCCATCATAAAGCCTATTATTTGAAATATGTCGGGCTTGTTATGAAAAAGAACAAGCTGTGGCTTTACAGTCTTTGCGGTTTTTTTGTATTTGGCTTGTTTCAAGGCATTATGCTGTTTTTGCCTAATATATTGCTGTTCCAGGCAGTCGAACGAGAGGACCTTGTCGGTTATTTCGGCGTTTTGTTCTCGGGCATTACGGTCGCGACTGGCTATGTAATTTCGCGCAGAGCGCAGAAGGAGCAGGCGCGCAAATACATTTTGTATGCAACAATTGCAGTAGTGCTGGCTGCGTCTATGCTGTTAATTGAAGTAAAGCTGTGGTCGGTCATTATCTTTATGGTCGTATTTTCGGTTTGCAATCCGCTTACAGTAAATTCGATGACCTCATATTTTTATCGTTTAATAAGCGGCTTGCCTCTAAAGGGACAGCTTAAGGTTGAATCGGTCGTAATGCGCGAGGCGTTTCTTAACGCCGGTCGCGTAGTGGCGATTTCTATTCTTATTATGCTGGCAACTGATTTGCAATCAATATGGCTGGCAATTGTTATTCTGGCAATGGCTGCTGCGCAGTTTTTGCTGCTGCTGTTCATCCGGCCAGAGCAAGCCGAGCAGGCTGAGACGGCTGCATCTGTTGCAGCGAACAAATAGAGCTTTCAGAAATATAGACATACTTAAACGGGGACGTTCTGTCAAAGGAACGCCCCCGATTTTTCTGAAAAGCTGTTGTGTTGGCTTTATTACTCATTTCTATTCTGTTGTTATCAAGCTGCTCCAAGCATTATAATACGCTCAAGAAAGAGCTTGAAATTGACGAAGCTTAGTATAATACAATGAGAATAATCGCCTGCATCATTAACTTCCAAGTTTTTACGATCTTTAAAGCGATTTTCTGCGCCATAATACGATGATTAGACAGCCAATTATTAATAGTGCTGCACATATTAGTGTTGCTTTAAAGTGGTTTTGCTGGTCTTGAACGGATACAGTAGCTGAACCAGCTTCGCCATTCATAAAGCCCCCAGGGAATTGTCCATTGAAGCCACCTTGACCTCGCCCTCCCCAGTTTTGCTGGCCGTCCGGCATCTGTCCGTTGCCGAAGTCTGGCAACTGCCCTTGCTGGCCGTCCGGCATTTGCCCGTTGCCGAAGTTCGGCATTTGAGCTTGCTCGCCATCAGGCATTTGCCCGCCATTAGGCATTTGAGCTTGCTCGCCATTAGGCATTTGCCCATTGCCTCGGTTGCCTCTTCCGCCGCCAAACATATCGCCGCCCATGCCACCGCCTGGACCATTGCTTGCCGAGCCTGAACCGTCTCCAGCGCTAGCTATTTCTCCGCTAAGCTGCTTATTAATGGAATCGACCTGTGTACTGGCGAATTCGATTAAAGCGTCTACTCCTTGCTCGAATTGCTCGAACGTAACAAAGGCAGTAGCATCGTTTTGCACTGCGTCGCTAATTAACGCTTGCAGCTCGCGAGCGCGGCTTTCGAATTGGCCATCTGTAAAGTACGTATTGATCATATCCTCAATAATTTGGTGATACTGCTCGCGATAGGTATCGTCCGCAATGAGCTTGGCGATTAGCGGGCGGCTGGCCAAGGCAACGCCGGTTGGCTCATCTATCAGTATGCCTGATCCGCCAAAGCCGCCAAACGCCATATTAAGATCCCAAGGTATGATCGTAAAGCTGCCATCCAGCTCATACAAGTAATAATTGTGCTTGAAATTTCCTGCATAGCTGTCCATATTGGCCGTAACTGTGTTAAAGGCGATAAAGCGCAGAGCTGCTTCAACATCAAGCACCTCACTGTAGCTGGAGGCCTCGCCATTGTTAAGTGTATCCGTCATGGCAACCAGTGCCTGCTCATCTGCATTTCCATGCTTCACATCCAGCCCGGTATAATCCTCAAATGCTTCAAGCGCAGTCAAGTCGGCGCCATTTCCTCCATTTGATTTATACAATGTTCCTGTAGTTGTGCCAAATTCACGCTCCAGAAAAGCGGTGCTCATTTGCTCAACCGCGGTATACAAGCCCCATAGCTCGCCATTAATGTATACGTTGACGAAGGAGTATTTTGGTGTTGGAATGCCCATGCCCTCGGCGATTTCGTAAGCTAAAAACTCGCGAATATAGCTTGCATCGCTGTACTCATTGTTCAAATTAATTTTAGTAATGCCGCCTATGCTTTGTGTAACATATTCATCCAGTGAAAGCTTAAAGCTGTAGCGGTTTGAATTGCTCATTCCTGCCACGGACCGCAAGCTGGAGTTGCCTTTGGTGCGAAATCCAATGTTTTCAAGCAAATTTCCGTTATAATTAACACTGGCCTCATAATACTGCTCGGCAGTCGGATTATCCAATATCGCTTGAAAATCAGCTTCATCGATCGTTATTTTGACGTCGACAATGCTATTTTTAGGGAAAATGGTTTCATCCAGCCCGTCTTCTGATATAGTTGCAATTGTTTTCGTAGAAGGCTTGGAATCAGCATTCGAGCAGCCGGACAATACCGCGATCAACAGCAATACATATAAAGCACAGGTTTTGCTATGCTGCTTCATTAGAGTTCCCCCCTCTTCTATGAAACATAGTCGCCGTTATAGCTGATTAGTACCGCGCTTTGTACGTCGGAAATGCTGGAAATTCCATTTACAAAGGAACCGGACTGCTGCTTCAAACGCACCTCATACGTAACCTCGATGTTGCCGGCGGTCACTGTTTTTTGCTTAACATTGAATTTCTTGACTGCTTTGGCAACCTGCTGCTCGACGGTTTGCTCTGCTTGATCGCTGCTGCAGTTGACTACCAGCAAATAAGGAGCTTCTGGTGAGCTTCCTTTAATGAAGAAGAACAGAATTAGCCCAACAATTAATGAGCCGAGTATAGCTAGTGTATAGAAGCCTGCGCCTGTCACAATGCCGGCAACAGCAGCCCAGAACAGGAAGATTAGATCTGTCGGATCCTTAATTGGCGTTCTAAAGCGTACAATGGATAATGCGCCAACCATCCCGAGCGATAGCACCAAATTGGAATTAATGGCGATAATAACGGTCGCGGTAATCATCGTCATGCCGATTAATGCGACATTGAAGCTTTTGGAGTAAAGCACGCCGCTAAAGATACGACGATATAAGAAATAAATAAATAATCCGAGTAAAAATGCTACACTTAAAGAGATTAAAATTTCGCTAATGGCGATGTCTGTCCCGAAGTTTTCCAATACGGAATTTTTAATAATATCCGTAAAGCTTGTTGAAGTAGTTGATGTTTCTGCTGCTGTGGCAGCTTGATTTGTTGTGTTCATTAATAGTCCTCCCAATTATTCGTCTTATTGTATTTGCGGCAGATAACATATTTTGAAGCTGATGTGCGGTGCAGTCCGTCAAGCTGCAGAGCGGCTTGAATTGGTGCAGGTAAAAACTCATCATATTTAATTTCCATAATGATTTTGTCGTCATCCAGTGCGGAGACAGGCTTCAGCTCAGGGTTGAAAATATCGGTTTGATTTAAGCCCGTGCGCAAATATTTATCAAACGTAATCCGCACATTGCCGTATTTGTAGACGTAGGGCTCACGCACATAGTCAACGATTACTACTGGTCGGAGCAAATAGTGCTTCATCTGCTCATAGACCTCCAGCAGCAGCGGCCTGCTGCCGATTTTCAGCACCTCATAGTCGCCTTGGATCAGCCTTTCATACATGTCGCGGGTGATCGGCTCCTTCACTTTGGCGATATATTCGCGATATTTAATTTTTTTCTCAAAGTGAATGACTTGATCGCATTTGTTGTAAATGCGAATGCGATATTTTGCACGCTGGCTAATGCCGCCGAGCTTTTCATGAAGCGCTGTGTTGGCCGCATCATCAAAATAGAGGCTGCGAATATGGTATTCGCCGCGTTCAGCTGCATGCTGATCAAGCTTCACGATTCCTTTTAGCTTCTGCGTTATAAGAAATCGCTGGTGAGGGCTAATATAATACTTGAATTCGTTACGGTATTTTAGCGACTGGTTCATCGTACACCTCGTTTCTTGTTACAATGTTTGTTTGATAGACTCATTGTAGGAGACAATGCTTATACGAATCTGAAGCAAAACTGAAAGTCCGCTGAATGCTTGTCAAGTAAAATCTGTGTTAAACTTTTGTAAATGAAGTAGAGGCATAAGGAGTTGATTTAAAGTGAAGAAATATACGATTGCGTTTATTGCACTCATTGCTTTCATGCTGTTAGTGGTTGGCTCTATCGAATGGTTAAAGGAGAAGGAGCAGAAGGGGACAGAGATTGACGTAGCGGTAGAGACCGAAGCAGCGACAGATGCTGAGGCAAGGACAGGGGTAGGAGCAAAGACAGGAACAAAGGCAGGAGCAGAGGCAGGAGCCGGGCCAGAAGCGGGAGCGGAGGTAGAGAACAGCATTTACGGGATGACACTGTCCTTTGCCAATGAGCAGCAGCGGGTATTTACGTGGCTCTCAGATGAGCGTTATGAGCAAAGCGGCTTACAAATAAAAAAGAAGGCTGAAAGCTGGCAGCAAGGCAGCACAGTGCTGCTTGAAGCGGAGCTTGCAAGCTACAGCAATGAAAATGGCCAGCAGTTGTACAGCTATACGGCAACGCTTGATCAGCTGGAAGAGCAGCAAACCTATACCTATCGGGTAGTTGCAGCAGATAAGGTGATTTCGCAGGAATATTCGTTTACGACTTATGGAGAGCAGGAGGAATCCTTTCAGTTTATCCATGTAACAGATTCTCAAGGGGTGACGGAGGCTGACTATGCCCAATGGGGCATAACGCTGCGGCAGGCGCAGTTGGCCGCGCCGCAGGCAAGATTTATCGTTCATGGCGGTGACTTGACGGATGACCCGGCGAAGGAGCAGGAGTGGAAATGGTTTTACAGCAAGGCGGAGGCGCTAACCTCGGTTCCGTTCTTTCCGACAACCGGCAACCACGAGCTTGTTGATGATGATGCAAGCTCTTATGCCATTCGCTTCCGCATGCCTGCTAATGGCGCTAATGCATTGTCTGAGCAAACAACCTACTATATGAGCTACCAGAACCTGCTATTGATCAGCATGAATACAGAAGAAGCGATCGATGAGCAAACGATATGGCTGCAGGAAGTGCTGGAGCAGCATGCGGACAGCTATGACTGGATCGTCGTTTCCATGCATCGCGGCGTATATGGCGCCAGCCGCTTCAAGAAGGCTGAGGATTGGACGAAGCTGTTTGACGAATACGGCGTCGATCTCGTACTGCAAGGCCACAATCACTCCTATTCGCGCAGCTATCCGCTTGTCAAGGGCGAAGCAGCTGCAGGAGATGGGCAAGGAACCGTATACGTTACATTAAATGCAGCCGGCAGCAAGCTGAATGATAAGAAAAAGGAAAAAGCTTATCAGGCAGTCGCTTTTCAGAACGGCAAGCAGATGTATGCCATTGTTGATGTATCAAGCAAAGAGCTTACCTATTCCGCTTATGATGTCGACGGGCAGTTGCTGGATCAATTTACGCTGGAGCCATCTTAAGCTTCGCGCTAGCGGCTTGATTCATCTGCATGAGCCTGCAGAAGCGGAAAGCTGATCGTAAAGGTAGAGCCGCTGCCCAGCTCGCTTTCGACCTCTATATGAGCTTGATGCGCTTCGACCAATCTTTTTGTAATTGAGAGGCCTAGCCCAGCGCCGCCTGCTGCACGGGTTCGCGCTTTGTCAATTCGGAAGAAGCGCTCAAACAGCTGCTGCTGATGCTCCTTGGCGATGCCTGTGCCATTGTCGGAAACAGCCAGCATGACCAGCGATCCTCTCTGTAAGAGGCGAATTGCAATGAGACCGTGCTCGCTATCGGTATGCTGGATTGCATTGCTGATCAGATTTAATAGTATTTGCTTAATGCCGTGCGGGCTGCCCCAAATTTCATAGCGTTCGCTTCCATTGTACTCCAGAGTAATTTTGCGCTTGCCGGCCATCAGCTCAAGCTGCAGCAGCATCCCTTTTATGAGCGGCGGCAGCTGCAGTCGCTGGAAGTCATCCAGCATTTGCTCATGATCAGGTTGATCGAGCTTGGCGAGCTGCAGCAAGCTCTCCACCAACGTTTTCATTCTTGTCGATTCCTGCTCCATCGCCTTCAACGACAGCTCCAGCTGCTTGGGCTGCTTCATTGCGCCGCGCTGCAGCACTTCAATAAAGCCATGAATCGAAGTAATCGGCGTACGCAGCTCATGTGAGGCGTCGGCAATAAACTGACGCATTCGCTCGCTTGTCATGCGCTCGGACTCAAAGGCTGTCTCCAGTCGCGCCAGCATGTCATTGTAAGCAGCGGCAAGCTGATCCAGCTCCTGCTGCTGCATCGCAGGCAGCTGCTCAGTCAAATTCTCGGCGTTTGTTTGCTCGACCGCGGCAATCATTTGATGAAGAGGCATTAGTGCCTTGCGCAGGCTGATCAATGTGAGAACAGAGCCGGCAAGCAGTGCAAACAATGCAGCAAGAATATAAATGCCGAGCTGCGTATAAAGCTGCTTCTTAAGCGATTCCAGCTCGATGCTGACCTGCAGCATATCGCCAGAGCTCATGTGCCCGCCCATTTCGCGAAACAGCACCATATAGTCATTGCCTTCCGCATCTGAAAACTCATAAAAGCGCTTCGCCTTGTCCAGGCGGTATTGCTCAAAAATGTCAGCATATTGCTGCTCGCTTATGATAGGTGCAGCTTGCACAGTATGGTCGGATAACATCGTTTGCTCGCCATTAGCGCCTATAAGACTTACGATCATGCCAGGCTGGAATATGATCGGGCGATTTGGTGCCCGTTCTCCGGGCGGTCCCCATTCTTTGACTGCTCCATTATTGGAGAGGAAGGCGGGCTCTGGCGGCCAGGAGCGAATTTGCGCATGCAGCGCATCAGCTTTATTGTTATATAGAAAGTCCTTCATAAAGGCGAACTGCAGCACGCCGATCAGCAAAAATAGAAAGGCAATAATGAATAGGGTGAGCGCGGTTATTTGGCCACGCAGCGTTCGATTCCATCTTTTCATCACAAATCCATCCTGTAGCCAGCACCGCGCAGCGTGCGAATGATGCGATGCTCCTTGTCGCCCAGCTTTTCTCGCAGAGAACGAACATACACTTCCACAATATTTTGCTCGCCGCCAAAGTCATAGCCCCATACCTTGTCCAATATAACCGTTTTGCTCAGCACGCTGCCGTGATTGGCTAGCAGCAGCTTTAGCAGCTCGTATTCGGTAGGAGAAAGCTCCAGCACCTCTTCGCCAAGCTTAATTTCTTTGCGTCGATCGTCAAGCGTGAAGTCGCCGTAGCGCACTGCGCTTAGCAGCATCGGAAACTGATTTCGGATGCGGGCGTGAATGCGGGCAAGCAGCTCTGAAAAGCTGAATGGCTTGACGAGGTAATCGTCAGCACCCAGTCTCAGGCCCTGTACGCGATCAGCGACATCATCCTTTGCAGTCAGCATAATAATCGCAATATTATTGCCGTTCTCCTTAAGCCGTTGGCAGGTGTCAAAGCCGTTAAGCTGCGGCATCATCACATCTAATACAACGATATGCGGCTTGAACGCGCCAGCTATGCTGATCGCAGCTTCGCCGTTCGTCGCAGTTTTAATAATCGCGCCTTCATTGCCGAGCCCCAGCTCTAAAAATTGTAAAATGCTTTCCTCGTCATCGACGAGCAATATTTTAATGCCTTCCAGTTGCCTCATTGCAAATTTCCTCTCTACTTGTGTCATTATCTTCATGTTTTGCCACGAAGGGATGCTTAACTAAAAAAAGGATAGTATAATATCATACATATATTACTAAATTACAGGAGCATCTACATGAAATTTAGCTTAAAACAACGAGTGAATGGTTTAATTGTACTTGCACTAATCGGAATGTTTATCAGTTTTCCATTTCAAGGCAGCTTTATCGGCGGCTTGCTGTTTGCAGCCTTTACTGCAGCGACAATTGGCGGACTGGCGGATTCTTTTGCGGTTAGCGCATTGTTCGGCCAGCCGCTGCGCATCCCTTGGCCGCGCTGGATGGGCACCAACATTATTGCCCGTAATCGTCAGCGGCTCATTAATGAGCTGGTCGATATGGTTGAGCATGAATTACTGTCTACGGACATTATTGCCGCCCAGCTAAAGCAGTATAACGCCGCTAAAGTATTGGCCAATTATGCAGCAAGCCCCTCAGGGCAGCTTGCGATTAAGCAGCTAGTCACGAAGTTGATTTCCGATTTGCTGAAAATAAGCAACCCTGCTGTTCTAAGCTTAGCGTTAAATCGGCTGTTTGAGCAAGGCTTGCGCAAAACAGAGCCTGTCAAGCTGGCTGCCAAGCTGCTGCAATGGCTTATTGATTCGCGCTATGACGCTGTTATTGTGAAAGAATTAAGCAAGCAATTAAAGCAGTTTGTTGAGCAAGCGGAGGTTAGGCAATTTGTGCATGAGTTTATCGCTACAGCGCTGCGTTCCTATGAGCGCAACAAAAAGGGGAGACAGTTTGTAAACAGCATTGCGGGCTTGAACGCCGATGAGCTGACGGATAAGGTGATGGCTTTTGCGAGCAAAACGTTGACTGAGCTTGAGAACGGCGAGCATGCTTGGAATGAAAAGTTTCGCAAGCAGCTGCAGCAAACGGCAGAGGACTGGGAGCAGCCAGGTGAAGGGGCAGAGCGCTGGAATGAACGCTTTAGACAAGCTGGACAGTTTTTGCTGCAGCGCGTGTTGACCGAGCAAATGGTAGAAAAATGGAGGGTGGAGCTCATTGCCCAGCTTGATGCAGATAAGCAGCAGGGCAGCAGCGGTCGATTTAAAATTTGGCTGGAGCAAAGGCTTGAAGAGCTGCTGCAGCGTCTAGCCGGGCAAACAGAGCTGCTGCAGCAGCTGAATCAGTATGTTGTAAGCTCGTTAAACGCATTTATTGAGCGCAACCATCGCTATATTGGCAAGCTGGTACGCGACAAGCTGGAGCAATTTGACGAGCAGCAGCTGATTCAGCTGGTTCAAGATAAAGCAGACAAGGATTTGCAATATATTCGCTTGAACGGCACCTTGGTCGGCTCTTTGATCGGCATGCTGTTATATTTGCTTCAGGCTTTAATTGGAGGGCTGCTATCATGACAATGCGAAAGTATGCTAATTTAAGTCTGCTGCTGCTGGCGTTATTATTTGTCGCTGCACTGGCTCTATACTGGTATTTCGATCAGCCGTGGTGGGCCAAGGCAATGCTGTTTATAGCCGAGGCTGGCATGGTCGGCGCGCTTGCCGACTGGTTCGCGGTTACGGCTTTATTCCGTCATCCGCTCGGCATGCGCTGGATTCCTCATACAGCGATTGTACCGCGCAATCGCGACAAGCTGATTGACGGTGTTGTCAACCTTGTGGAGGAGCAGCTGTTGAATAAAGCAATGATCGAGGAGCAGCTGCAAAAGGTTAATTTCACGGCGCTGCTGATCAAGCTGCTTGAGCAGAAATGGAATGCCAAATTTTCTGAGCAGCTGTTGCGAAATTTACTGCCTTTGCTGCTTAAAAATGTGCAGGCAGATCGTGCTGCGCAAAGCATTGAGCAAAGCTTGAAGCAAACTGCTCAGCAAAAAAGGCTGGCGCCATACTTAAGCAAAGGCTTGGCCTATTTACTGGAGAAGGGCTATGATCAGCAGCTGCTTGACTATATCATTAATGCGGCTCAGAAGCGTGTGCTGCATAGCGACGTCAAGCCTGCTATTAAAGCCCTGCTCGAGTCGGAAAAGGATAAAATGCTGGACGGAGACGGTGGCGGCTGGCTGGCCAAGGCGCTGTTCTCCTTTGCTCAGGCAGCTGATGCTGTTAACTTTGATGATGCCGCTGATGTGCTCTATCGCGATCTGCTGCTTTTGCTGGCACAGCTGAAGGATCATGATCATGAGCTAAGACTGCTGCTGCAGAGACAGCTATATGAGCTTGTGCGTCTGCTGGAAAAAGAGGAGGTAATCGATGCGCTTGAGCAGTGGAAGCAGCAGCTGCTGCAAAAGCTGTCAATTTCGCCAACGATCCAGCAGCTGCTGCAGGGGTTGCTGGAGCAGCTGGGGCAGGACCCAGCTGAGAAGGATGCTGACGCAAGCATTTTGCAAAAATGGCTTGCCCGCTTTATCCATCAGTATTGGCAATGGCTCAAGGAGGATGAAGCTTCACAGCAGCTGGTGGAGCAAAAGCTGAAAAGCTTTTTGCATCATCTCATTGAACAGGAGCATGTGGTCATTGGCAAGGTTGTCCGCAGTACGCTGAACACTTTTTCCGAGGAGCGTCTCGTCGAATTTATCGAAAGCAAGGTAGATATTGATTTACAGCGCATTCGCGTAAACGGCGCCTTGATTGGAGCCGTTGTTGGCGCTATATTGTATGCGTTGTTCTATGGAATTTACGAGCCGCTGCTGGCGAATTTGACATAGCAGGCAGTCCATTGCGGATACAGTTTTCGGACTTGCTGCAAGCTTATTGGAATGTTGTGCGCTTTTTGCTCATATGATTGTCCTAAAGCCTTTGCTTACAAATTGTTACTCATGTTCGATGAGGCATAGCTAAGCAGTCAATAAGCTGTAGGGGTGATCAAATGAACAAGCTGATTAGTCGATATTATCAGTTAAAGCAAAAGAGTAAAGCGATTGAACAGGAGCTTGCCGAGCTAAAGGAGCAAATTGTTCAACATATGAATAATGAAAAAGTGACAGAGCAGACATATGGCAGCTATAAGGTCAGAATGATTCTTTCCGAGCGCAAGGAGTATCACGAGACGCTGCTGTACAACGCGCTGCCTGATCCTGAGCTGTGGCGCATGCTGTCCAAGCCGGACCAGGGCAAAATTACTGGTCTGCTAAAGGTAGGAGCGTTGAAGGAGGACCACTTGAAGGATACGTACACGGTGAAGCAGCAGGTAGCGCTGATCGTGGACAAAAAGTAAAGCCTCTTAAGCGTCTGCCTTATTAAAAAGCAAGCACAGATGCAAGACTGATCGAACGGAAGGGTCAGCTTTAGCATCTGTGCTTTTTTAGTTGCTCTTTAATTGGTTAGGAAATAAATGGTATACTACTAATTATAAGGGGGGATTCGATGATTGCTTATGCGATATTTGTGCTATGCATCATATTGCTTTACTTGAACCATTTGAAAATGATCGAGAAGATGCACGCCAAGCATGATTATGATCCGAATAAAGTACTTGCTGTAGCATTAATAATTGCAGCAGGCGTCTCCTTGTTTATTGCATTCATATTGATTGTCCAAGGATAAAACACGAATGAATAACTAAAATTAGTAGGGATAGCGTCCATTTAATGAAGCGAGGAATGTATGGTGAATCAGACGATTGATTTGTTAATGAAGCATTGCTCCATTCGCAAATACAGTGCGGAAAACATTACGCAGGAGCAGCTGCATGCGATTATTGCAGCAGGCCAGCAGGCCTCAACCTCAAGCAATATGCAGGCATACAGCATTATCCGGATTACGAACAAGCAGCTTAGACAACAGTTTGCCAAGCTGAGCGGCCAACAGCAGCATGTAGTGGAAGCAGCAGAATTTCTTGTATGGTGTGCTGATTTATGGCGTATTCATGCGGCTGTGAGCGAGCGGCTTGATGAGGAAAATGATAATTTGGAGCTGACTGAAAACTTCATCGTAAGTACAGTAGACGCTGCACTCGCAGCGCAAAACAGTGCAATTGCAGCAGAATCAATGGGGCTGGGCATCCTCTATGTTGGCGGCATTCGCAATAAGATCAAGCAGGCTGCAGAGCTGCTGCAGCTGCCACGTTATGTTTATCCGTTGTTCGGCATGTGCATCGGTTACCCGCTGGAAGAGCCGCTGCGCCGGCCACGCTTGCCGCTGGAGACAGTGCTGCATGAAAACAGCTATAGCCGCGAGAAGCAGCAGGCCGGCATTGAGCAATATGATCAGCAGCTGCTGGACTATGTCAAGCAGAGAAGCGGGGGCAAGCAGCAGTTTAGCTGGAGTGATGCGATGACGAGAAGGCTTGCGGCAAGCCAGCAGCGCTCGGATATTTTGCCATTTTTACAGGAACGAGGCTTTATTAAAAAATAAGCGAATAGCGAAGCGAAGAGGATGGACCATCCTGCAGCTTCGCTATTTTTTATGTGTGCAATGCTGAAAAACCGCGTTATTATAACGTTTATCGGCACTATTATAGAGAATTGTATAGTATACAGAATCATGTATGTTGACCCTCTTGACAGCTCGAGCTTATGATTCAAATGCAACAGGTTGCCAGCAGCAAGGCGTTAACCACTTTCATGACTAAAAGGAGAGGGTAATGAATGAAAGCGCTTAAAAGGGTCGGTTCAGTAGCATTCGCAGTAATGCTATGTATTGCTTTACTAGTCGGATGCAGCAGCAATTCCTCAACAGGCACCGGGAGCAATACGGCAGGATCAGCTGCAAAAAATGAAAAAAATGATAGCGGCAGCAAGGAGAGAGTAACGCTAAAGGTTGAGGTATTCGATCGCGGCAATTCGCCTGAAGGAATGACAGTGACGAATAATCTTATGACGAAGTATGTTCAGGAAAACTTCGGCGACCCGAACAATATCGATGTAGAGTTCGTTGCGGTGCCGCGCAGCGAGGAAATTAACAATTTGAATGTGCTTATGGCTGCCGGCACGGCACCGGATATTATTTTCACCTATAATGAAGGCGCTGTTTACAGCTGGGCGCAGCAGGGCGGGCTGATGGATCTGGGTCCGGCAATTGAAGAGCATGGTCCGCAATTAAAGGAATATCTTGCTGACTCGCTGCAGTATGGAATATTCGACGGCATGCAATATGCGGTGGTGGCGCGACGCGTTAATTTGCAAAAATATTCAAGTCTGATTCGCAAGGACTGGCTTGATGCGCTGTCGCTGCCAATTCCAACAACAACAGAGGAAACCTATGAGGCGCTTAAGGCCTTCAAGCAAAATAATATGGGCGGGGAGCGTACGATTCCATTTGGCTTTGCGCTTGCGCCTGACTCCTATGAGCCGGTTATTTGGTCTTTTATTAAGGAGCAATCCGATGAAGCGCGTTATTTACGCTCGGTTACGATCGGCTCGCGCGAATATCCAATTTTAATGGACGGACATAAGGATGCGCTGCAATTTTTAAACAAGCTTTACAATGAAGGCTTGCTTGATCCGGATTTTGCACTGGATAAGGACAAAAAGAAAAAGGATGAGCATTTTGTAAACGGCTATACAGGGCTGTACAGCTTTGATTCAGGGCAAGCTTTCGGCAACGGCGAATCCTCAGCTGTCATGACGCTGGAAAGCAATGTTTCAGGCGCTGAGGTTGCGCCAGTGCTGCCATGGACGGACTTTGAAGGGAAAAACAGACAGCCCGCATATAATCCAAGCGGCATGTACATTATGGTTCCTTCCTTCAGCAAGCGTACGGCGGAAGCAATCAAGTATTTGAACTGGATGGCTCAGGATGAAGTGATTCAATATATGGCGTTCGGTGAGGAAGGCGTGCATCACAATCTCGTCGATGGCTATCCTGTGCGCAACTCCAGCGAAGAGGATCAAAAGCTGCTCTATAATACCGGGGATATGCTCATTATTACGAATGGCATAGATTTTGGTTCAGCAGAGAACAACAATGAATATATGGCATTAAGTGTTGTAGAGAAGCACCGGGAGTTGGCTATTCAGTCAAGATCGTTTGCCGACAAGGATGCGGTGCAGCAGCCGATCAGCTTTGATAAGCCGCTTGATTCCGAAGCCAAGTATTCAGTCGTAATGCTGGAAAAATACGAGGAGCTGCTGGTCAAGTCAATTATGAGCAAGCCTGAGGAGTTTGACAAAGTGTATGAAGTAACGCTTAAGGATTTCATGGATACGGCTGGAACAGAGGTTTTTGAGGAACGCAAGGTAGCATATGAGGCGATGCAACAATAAGCCGGCGCAAGCTTCGGGCGGGAAGGTTTCCCGCCCACCGCTGTCCATGACAAGCAACATTTCGGGAGTGAGAGCGATGATACGGAAATCATATGTAATAAAGCATTGGCAGCTCTATGCGATGCTAATTCTTCCACTTGCCTATTTTATCGTGTTCAAATATTTCCCCATCTATGGCGTAACGATTGCCTTTAAGGATTTTAACGTATTTAAAGGGATCACGGCTAGCGAATGGGTCGGCTTGGATGTATTCCGCGACATCTTTTCGCAAAAAAGCTTTTACGTTGCGCTGCGTAATACGTTTATGCTAAATGGGCTTGATTTGCTATTTGGCTTTCCTGCTCCGATTATTTTGGCGATTTGCTTGAATGAGCTGCGCCTGAAAGCATTCAAAAAGCTTTCGCAAACGCTGCTCTATTTGCCGCATTTTATTTCATGGGTCATTATTGGCGGTATTGTATACCAGGTGTTCGCTACCAATTACGGCATCGTTAATTTGCTGCTGGAGAAAATCGGGCTTGGACCGTTTCCTTTTCTATCAGATAAGCTTTACTGGCTCGCTACCTATACAAGCGTTGGCATATGGCAAAGCGTCGGCTGGGGCAGCATTATTTATTTGGCAGCGATAACAGGGATTAATAAAGAATTGTATGAAGCGGCTGAAGTCGATGGGGCAAGCCGCTTAAGGAAAATATGGCATATTACGCTGCCTGGCATTCGGACGACGATCATTGTTTTGTTAATTTTAAAAATTGGTGATATGGTCGATATCGGCTTTGACCGTCCATATATTATCGGCAACGTAATGGTTAGAGAGTACTCCGACGTGCTGAGCACTTATATTTACCGTATAGGGCTGCAGAGCGGACAATTTTCCATCGCGACAGCAGTCGGGCTGTTCCAGGCAGTAGTTGGGCTTGTGTTTATTTTATCAGCCAATTATATTTCCAAAAAAACAACCGATGAGGGCATTATTTGATATGATTTAAGAGAGGAGCAATGAGGATGGAGAGAAGAGGCAAATTTACGATGTTTGACGTCATCAATACACTATTCATTTTAGGCTGTGTCATCCTCTGCTTGGCGCCGTTTCTGCACATTATGTCCGTCTCCTTAAGCTCAAACGCGCCGATTATGTCGGGCAGGGTAACGATTTATCCGATCGACCTTAACTTTGACGCATACACTCGCGTATTGTCGGACATGAGTATGATTCGCTCACTGCTGTTTACCATTTTGCTGACGCTTGCCTTTACCGCCTCGGCAATGGTTATGACGACGATGGTGGCGTATACCTTGTCAACTGAAAAGCTGAAAGGGCGCAAGCTGTTTATGCTATTGATTGTGTTTACGATGTTTTTTAGCGGCGGCCTAATTCCTGAATATTTGCTTATAAAGTCGCTTAATTTACTGGATTCTTTGCTTGTGCTTATTTTGCCAGGACTAATCAGTCCGTTTTATATGATTATTATGATTACGTTTTTCCGCTCAACGATTCCAGAAAGCTTGAACGAGGCGGCTGAAATTGACGGCTGCAGCGACTTCGGCAAGCTGTTTCGCATCGTGCTGCCGCTTTCGCTGCCTGTACTGGCTACTTTAAGCTTATTTTATGCTGTAGGCAGATGGAATGGCTTCCGCGACGCGCTGTTCTATATTACGGATCAAAATTTGTATCCATTGCAGCTCAAGCTCTATCAGATGGTGATGAACAATATGATATCGGAGGTGACGCTCGCTGAAGGGGCCAATGCTGCTGCAGTACAATACTTGCCAGAAAGCTTGAAGGCTGCAAGTATTATGTTTGCAACGATTCCGATTTTGATTGTATATCCTTGGCTGCAACGATATTTTGTAAGCGGTTTAACACTTGGCTCAGTAAAGGGATGATGGTATGGCTATGAAAAAAAACTGGTATACAAAAACAGTGCTTTCATATATTCCAACACTTTATTTGACGATTGCCATTGTAGTATTCATTGCGATTTTTGTAGTTAGCGAAGTTTCTATGAAGGAGGCAGAGCGCACGAATAAATATTCGATGGAATACATCGTCAATACGCTTGAGACCTCGTTAATGTCAGTTGAGCGGCGCATGCTGGAGGAGCTGCGCTTTGGCGATGTGCTGTTCAGTTTTTTTGAGCAGAAGGGAAACGCGGAGGAACGGATGCTTAATTATGAGGCCAATAAGAAGCTGAGGCAATTTGTTACCGAGTTTCCGATTATTCATTCGATGTATTTGTACCGTATAGAGGACAATATGGTGCTCTCGCTTAGCGCCTATGAGTCATTAAGCGAATTCGGCGATCAGGCTTATGTGCTTAATGAGCTTGAACGGTACAGCTTTGACCGAAGCTGGTCGCTGCCCCGCAGCTACAGCGATGGGGTAGGGATTGATGCGCAGCATGTCAATGTTATTTCCTTCAGCCAGCGGACGCAGCTGCCAATGGGCAATCAGGGCATCATTGTCGTGAATGTGTCGCTTGATGCGCTGCTGGCCAATATTAATAAAATGATTGACCCTGGTCAAACGTATTTGCAAATTACTGCTGGAGATGACATGCTCGTATACTCCTCGGCTGAAAGCGGAGCAGAGCGGCATGAGGTAATGAATGAGCTGGGCTCGGACTATATGCAATGGCATTTTACTAGCGGCATTCAAACTCATTTCTCCTTTGCTTCGCTGCAATTGCTTTCCCGTATTTGGATTGCCATTGGTGTCGTTTGCATTATCGCCAGCTTTATTTATACGTTGTTTATAACGAAGCGCAACTATCGCCCGATAGAAAACATCATCAGCCAGATACAATCCTTCCAAAATAAACGGGCGCTTGAAAAGGGAGCTGCAACCGACGAATTTTCTTTTATTCAGAAGGCGATAGAACGGCTCAACGATGAAAATATGCAGTATGAGGCCGAGGTGCAGGAAGCGAATCAGCATAAACGGAAGCAGTCGTTTTTGCAGCTGCTGGAAAGCAGCGAGGCGCTGAACGAAAGTAAATGGAAGGAGTCACTGGAGCGATTTGGCTATCCGAGCCAATTTCAGCATGCTTATGTGACCGTCATAGAAATCGACCACTATGCTGAATTTGAGGAAAAATATAAAAAAAGCTACGATCAAGGGCTTATTAAATTTGCGATGAGCAATGTGCTGCAGGAGTATTTGCATGATCTGGGCTGGATTTGGTCAGAGTGGACGAGGCTAAATCGTATGCCTGTCATTCACTGCTTTGATCGTGAGCTGCAGCAGGAATGGCTGGCTCGCTTGGAGAAGTTTAGAGTGTGGGTCGCTGTAAACCTGGGACTTACCGTGACGATCGGAGTTGGCGAGCGTGCTGAAGATTGGAGTGAGCTGCATCGCTCCTATGATGAGGCGGTTGATGCTTTGCGCTATAAAATGTCTTGCGGCCGCAATTGTACGCTCGCCTTTCAGCAGGTGGCGCCATTGCGAAGCAACAACATCCATATATATTATCAAGAAATTAATGCGCTTGTACATGATTTCCGGCTTGGCAATAGCGATTGGAGCGAGCGCGCACAGGCAACCCTAACGACGTTGCAGCGTGGAGTGCTGACTAATGAAGAAAATGTGCATCTGCTGCAATATTTTAAGAGCTTGCTAGAGCAGCTGCAGGAAAAGCTGCCGCTGGAGCTGCAGCAGCAATGGAATGAGCAAATTATGCCAGAGTGGAATCTACTCATGCGCAATGAATATTTGGGAGAGATTGTGCCGCGGCTGCAGGAGCTGCTGCAGCAAGCGCATCAAGCCTATCTCGGTTATGTCAAATCAAAGGACAGCAAGCAGACGATTCACGGTATTCGCGCCTTTGTTGAAGAGAATTATATGAATCCTGAGCTGTCCCTTAATCTTATTAGCGAGAAATTCAAGCTTAATAGCAAATATATAAGTCAGCTGTTTAAAGAGCAGCTGGGCATTAATTTTGCGGATTTTGTAATGGAGCTTAGAATTGAGCAGGCAAAGCGGCTGCTGCTTGTAACAGACGGAACGATTAATGAAATCTCCTCGCAGGTTGGCTATGAAATTCCGCTCTCATTCGGCCGCGCATTTAAAAAGCAGGTAGGGGTCAGCCCGAGCGACTATCGAAAAAATATGAGCTCTATCGAGCAATTGGAAGAGGCTGTCCACAATTGACGAGAAAATAATGACCGGAGGCATTTAGCATGCATACAAATGTACTAGAGAAATTAATTAGGTTCAATGATCGTGATGTGCAGTTTGCCTTGGCGCATCAAATTAGCGACGGCAGTCGCAATGACGGCGGGGTAATAGATCCGGGAAGCGGCTTGCCAGCGGCGAGTCATGGCGGAACCGCAGCCTATATCGCTTCGATGACGGCCGCGCTTTATTCGGCAAAGTCCAGCTATTATCGCAGCGAAACGGTGCTTGCTGCACTGGATCGGGCACTAGCCTTTATGCTTCGCAGACAGCATGACGATGGAACGATTTCGCTTGGCAGCACTAATTTCAACTCACCGCCTGACACCGCATTTGTCGTAAACGGGATCGCTCAAATCTATTTGCTGCTAAGCGAAGGGGAATGGGAAGCAGGAAAGCTGCAGGCTGAAAAAGCGAAGATGTTTTTGCAGCGGGCTGTTCCAGCTATGCTGACTGGCGGCGGGCATACGCCGAACCATCGCTGGGTGCTAGTGGCAGCATTAAGCTGGCTGTACCGCATTTTTGACGATGAACGCTTGCTCCAGCGAGCAGAGCAATGGCTGGCAGAAGGTCTGGACTGTACCGCCGATGGAGAATGGACCGAGCGCAGCAACGGAATTTACAATGCGGTCAGCAATATTATGATGATTTACGCTTCAATCTGGTTTAAGCGGCCACAGCTGCTGGAGCCGGTGCGCCGTAATTTGCACATGATGGCTTATATGGTGCACGAGGATGGAGAGGTTGTTACAGATTACTCTGGTCGGCAGGACTGGGGCTCGCAGCACAATTTATCTGAATACTTTCTGTGCTATCAATGGATGGCCGAGCATGATCTCGATCCGTTATTTGCGGCTATGTTTGATTTGACAGCTGCAACGATGACTCATCTTGGACCGGTGAACAACCATGCCTTGCTCGGCAGCCTGATATTTCCTTGCAAGCAGCTGGAGCAAGTGCCGCGTATAGCACTGCCTGACCATTACAGAAAGGTATTTAATACAGGCTATCCCGTTAGCGAGCAGCTTGAGCTAATGAAGCAGGCGGGACATCATGGCATTATTCAACATAGCAGCATGCACACTTCCTTTGGCGCGCCTGTCATGCGTATGAAAGAGGGTCGGCAAAGCGCAACGATTATGACGCATTCCCCTTCCTTTTTCTCCTTGCGGTACGGGGAGGCCAAGCTGCTTGCTGTTAGCGCAGCAACGGCATTTACGCCAGGCATCGTACCTTTGGAGCAATTCGAGGAAACAGAGACTGGCTGCAGGATGCAGGCGACGATGGAAAAAGGCTATTACGGTCCGCTAGCGGCAGAGCATTTGCCTGCATCTGCCCAGCAGGAAATTAGCGCATGGTATTTACTGCCGCACCACCTTCGTCCGCAAACGCATGTTCAGCAGCATCAGCTTTCCGTTGAGCTGGTGCAAGGAGCGGGCGAGTGGACGATACGCCTGTCGAGCGATCAGCGCTATGATGTTATGACGCAAATTGTGCTGCTGTTTCCGAAGGAGGCACAGCTTATTGGCGAGGAGCTGCAGGCAGCAGGAGAGCATAGCTGGATATGGGGCGGAGGAGCGTTGCTTTGTACGAGTGGCAGCGATTGCTTGCAATTGAGCGGCGGTGCGCGGCAGCATGAAGCAATGCATATGAGAAATTCCTTGCAGCAGGGCGGCGCCCAAAAGGTAGTCATTAATCTCGTAACACCATTTGTCCATGAGCTGAAAATATCGCTGCTGCAAATTTAGCAGTAAGCTGGAATTTTTGATTGGCAGCCAGCCTGGTGGTCAAGGCTGCTTTGTACATATGAAAAGGGAGTATTCAGAAAGTCAGTGAATAATTACAATGACATTCTGGATACTCCCTATTTTTGTTGAAGGCCGAGTTCAATGCCTATGCAGCAGTTGCTTTTTCGACCTCGCCTTATTTACTAACAGTTTGCTGCTTAGGCGCAGTCAAATACTTTCTGCCAGTCGCAAGCGACAGCAGGAAGCAGAGGAATAATACGAGTCCCGCCACCCAGTATGGATAGTCGATATTGACGTCGTACAAGGCGCCAGCAACGATTGGACCAACGATATTGCCCAAGCTCGTATACGCTGAGTTAAGTCCTGCCACATAGCCTTGCTGGTTAATCGTCATTTTCGACATGAGTGTGCCGAGAGCAGGCCGTAGCACATCCATTGCCAGGAATACAAGAAAAGTTACTGCAAAAATAAGCCAATATTTATGAACAAATAATGTCAATACGATAAAAATAGCTGCTCCCAGCAAGCAGGTTGTAATGACTTTGAACTCGCCAAACTTGTTAAGTATTTGGCCGAAGATTGTAGCCTGGATGACAGCTCCTGCGATAGAGCCGAACGTAATAATGTACGCAATATCAAGTGTGGTGAAGCCAAACTTGTCATCCATATAGAGGGTGAAGATCGTTTCAAAATTAGCTAGCCCGAAGCTGGCAATAAAGATGATGATTAAGCTAATGAAGTAAGGCTCCTTAACGGATAAGGCTAGCTGCTTCCATAATGGCAAGCTCTCCTTCTCATCCAATACATGCTCAGCTTCATCAGACTCGGCTTTCTGCGCTCCCGGCAGCAGCAGAAACGTAATCGTTGCAGCTACCAACCCAGCAATCGCTGCACAGTAGAACGGTACGCGTACACCGAATTGTGCGACAAGTCCGCCAATCCCCGGACCGATAATAAAGCCGGTTGTAATGGCGGCATTAATAAAGCCGATTCCTTGTGCGCGCTCCTGCTGCGTAGTGACATCAGCAGCATAGGCCAGCACAGCCGGCATAATAAGCGCCGCTCCTACCCCTCCCAATATCCGGGCAATAAACAACAAAGCAACATTGTTCGATGCGCCAAACATCCACTCGGATACTGCGAATATAAGCATGCCTGCTACAATGATT
The DNA here is from genome assembly GCF_018403185.1 of Paenibacillus montaniterrae. Lineage (GTDB taxonomy): Bacteria > Bacillota > Bacilli > Paenibacillales > Paenibacillaceae > Pristimantibacillus > Pristimantibacillus montaniterrae. Next base: position 142,542 of record NZ_BOSE01000004.1, on the reverse strand, counting down.
GGCTTGCGGCCAATTTTGTCAGAAAGTCGACCGGCAACAGGCGAAAATACAAGCTGAGAGAGTGAAAAAGCTGCAACCATCAAGCCGATTGTACTGCCGGTAATATGCAGCATATCCATAAATTTAGGCAAGATCGGAATGACCAGGCCAATCCCCACGAATACGATAAAAATGTTAATCATTAATAACAAAATCGACCCGCGATTACGAAGTAATAATGACATAAAAACCTCCAAGATGCAGATAAAATGATGCTAAATATAGGTGTGGCATGTGCGAATGCCATGCCAGCTCACGCTAGAAGAAATAGGAATAACGGGCAAGAACGAGATTGGGCATATCACTATAACATACCACATATTGTTAAAGAAGTAAATAGAAAAATGTGCAAACTGGCTTCAAATCTGAACGTACAGGCTCGGATATCGTATCGTGCGCATATACTACATGTATCATCACGAGAGGGGTATGTGCCTATGAGTAAAAAAACGATCAAGATGATTTCTCTGCTGCTATATATACTGTTCATTGCAACGGCAGTGCTCTCATATTGTGCGCATCAAGGTTAATAATAATCGTTTTTGCTTGTGAAGGAAGGATTTGCATATATTCATCTCGTATAAACATGGAGAAAGACTAATTTGCATATGAAAAGTTCTAGAAAGTATTGGGTGTTATCTACCCGCATTCGTGAGCTATGATGAAAAGTATATTTATTACTGGGAGACGGTACAATGCTAAACAAACCTTTACATCATTTATGGTACAAGCAGCCAGCGCTGGAATGGGAGCAAGCATTGCCAATCGGCAACGGGAAAATTGGCGCTATGGTGTTTGGCACAATTGAACAAGAACAACTGCAATTGAATGAAGATACGTTATGGTCAGGCTTTCCGCGCGACACCAATAATTATGAGGCATTGCGCCATTTGCAGCGGGCAAGACAGTTGATTAGCGAAGGCAGCTATGCCGAAGCGGAGGCATTGATTGAAAGCAAAATGTTAGCGCTTAATTGCCAGGCTTACCAGCCCTTTGGCGATTTGCTGGTGCAATGGCATAATGCTCCTGCCGAAGTCGACTATTATGAACGCGGCCTCGATCTGCAAACTGCAGTAGCCTACACTCAAATTAAGGCAGATCAGTCGCATTACAGCAGACAAGCCTGGGTTAGCGCAGCGCATCCCGTTTATGTGCTGTCCTATGTCAGTGAAGGTCAGCAGGCTGCAATGAGTATGCAAGCCAGCTTCAAGCTGCCGCATCCATACAAAACGAGCGCAACGAGCCAATTTTATATAGTTGACGGGCGCTGTCCATCGCATATTGCCGACAACTATTTTGGCGATCATCCCTATTCTGTCCAATATGAAGACGATAAAGGCATCATTTTCCAATCCAAGCTGAAGGCGATCAGCGATGGTCGGATTAGCTATAGTGAGCAAGGCATTACAGTCGAGCAAGCGACCTATGTGCATTTTATAGGCAGTGTCGCAACGAGTTTTACTGCGTTTAATGAGCAGCCACATCAAAGCTATGAACGTCTGTCAGCGCAAAATGATGAGTATCACGCCCAAATTGCAGGCTATAGCTATGAGGAACTGCTGAACGCGCATATTTTGGAGCATCAGCGCCTGTACAGTCGAGTCGGTTTTTCGCTTGAAGCAGAGGCGGAGCTGGAAGCTTTGCCAACAGATGAACGTTTGGAGCGATACAAGCAAGGCGGGCAGGATAACGGGCTGGAAAGCCTCTATTTCCACTATGGCCGCTACTTGCTCATTACGAGCTCCCGGCCTGGCACACAGCCTGCCAATTTGCAAGGAATATGGAACCATCGCGTGCAGCCGCCTTGGAACAGCGACTATACGACAAATATTAATACACAAATGAACTACTGGCCTGCGGAGCTGGTATCGCTTAGTGAATGCCATGAGCCGCTGCTGCGGATGGTTGAGGAGCTTCAGGAAACAGGCTCGCGCACAGCACGAATCCATTATCATGCTTCTGGATGGGTTGCCCACCATAATGTTGATTTGTGGCGCATGTCGAGTCCGACAGCAGGCCATCCAAGCTGGGCGTTCTGGCCGATGGGCGGGGTTTGGCTTGCTCAGCATCTATGGGAGCGCTACTTGTTCCACCCTGATGCTACCTATTTAAAAGAGCGTGCTTATCCAGTGTTGAAGGGCGCAGCTCAATTTTGCCTGGATTGGCTTGTGGAGGATGAGCAGGGGCGCCTGATTACATCGCCGTCATCTTCTCCAGAGAACAAATTTGAATATGGAGACGGTCAAGTAAGCAGCGTTGCGCAAGCTTCCGCGATGGACATTACATTAATTAGCGAGCTATTCCAGCATATTATTGAAGCCTCACAAATTATCGGCGAGGATGAGCGGTTCAGGCAGCAGGTGCAGAACGCTTTGGACAAGCTGCCAAAGCTGAAAATCAATGAACGAGGCTTGCTGCAGGAATGGGACACTGATTTTGCCGAGCATGAGCCGGGACATCGGCATGTGTCGCATTTATACGGCTTATATCCAGGCACAACGATTGATCAGCCTGAGCTGATAGAGGCTGCGCGCAGCACGCTTAAGAGCCGCATTGCCAATGGTGGCGGCCATACAGGCTGGAGCTGTGCCTGGCTCATTAATTTATATGCGCGGCTGGAAATGGAGCAGGAAACGCATCAGTTTATTCGCACACTGCTTGCTCGTTCCACTTATCCGAATTTATTCGATGCGCATCCTCCATTTCAAATTGATGGCAACTTTGGCGGCGTAGCCGGCATAGTCGAAGCGCTGGTGCAAAGCCATAAAGGAGCGATCGAGCTGCTTCCTGCACTTCCGTCAGTCTGGCAGCAGGGTGAAATTAGCGGTCTAACCGCTAGAGGCGGATTCCAGCTTAGTTTGAGCTGGCAGCAAGGCAAGCTGACGCACGCCACAATTAAATCGTTATACGGCCAGCCGCTTGTCGTTTCCTATAAAAAAGGCAGCATCAATATTGTAGATGAAGCGACAGGCCAGCGCTACAGCGGCAATGAGCAGCTGAATACGATCAAAGGCGGCAGCTATTTAGTGCAGCTGACGCCATAAGCAGCTGCTCAGCGGCAACGACAATGGCCCCTGTTAGCAATGATACATGTTCTAATTAAGCCTGGTTAGATTGACAACAAAGGAGAGTTTATACCAATGAAGCAATATCCATTTCAGGACCACACCCTTCCACTTAATGAGCGGGTCAACGATTTAATATCACGCTTTACATTAGAAGAAAAAATAGAGTCAATGGTGCAATATCAGCCAGCAATTGAGCGTCTCGGCGTGTCTGCTTACAAGCATGGTACAGAAGCTGCGCACGGCATGGCGTGGCTAGGTGAAGCAACTTCATTCCCGCAGCCTATCGGGCTTGGCTGCACGTGGAATCCACAGCTTATGAAGCAAATCGGTTCAGCAATCGGTGATGAGGCACGCGTATTTTATCAGCGCAATCCTGAGGTGAACGGTTTGACGCTTTGGGCGCCAACCGTTGATATGGAGCGCGATCCGCGTTGGGGCCGTACAGAGGAGGCTTATGGCGAGGACCCTGTGCTTACAGGTGAATTGACGGCCGGTCTGGTGCAGGGGATGCAAGGAGATCACCCGACCTACTTCAAATCAATTGCAACTTTGAAGCATTTTATCGGCAACAACAATGAAGTGAACCGCGGCAGCTGCTCGGCAAGCATTGACCCGCGCAATATGAAGGAGTACTATCAGGCGGCATTCAAGCCTGCTTTTGTCAAAGGCGGAGCGAAGTCGATGATGACCAGCTACAACGCTGTTAACGGTACGCCGACGATTTTGCTTGATGATGTAAAAAAGGTAGTCAAGGAAGAATGGGAAATGGACGGCTTTATTGTAAGCGATGCGGGTGATTTGCTCGGCATTGTCAATGACCACCATTATTACGATAACTACAAGCAAGCGGTAGCTCATGCAATTAAAGCAGGAATTGACAGCATTACAGATGACAAGGAAAAGTCGTGCACAGCCATTCGCGAAGCGTTGGAAGAAGGGCTGTTGTCCGAGGCGGATTTGGATCAGGCGCTGTTCAACACGTTCCGCGTGCGCTTTATGCTCGGTGAGTTTGATCCGGATGAGCTGAATCCGTATGCGAATATGCCTGAATCGAAGCTGATGTCAAGCGAGCATGCACAGCTTTCCTTGCAAGCGGCGAAGGAATCAATTGTGTTGCTGAAAAATGAGCGTCAGCAGCTGCCGCTAAAGGCTGATGTATTGAAATCCGTTGCCGTAGTTGGACCACTGGCAGATGTTGTTTACCGTGACTGGTATGCAGGCACACTGCCGTATAAAGTAACGATTTTGGATGCGGTAAAGCGCAAGCTTGCTAATGCCAACGTTGCTTACAGCTCTGGCAATCATTATGTAACGCTTGCTCCGGCGAAGCAAGGAGCTGTATTCGCAGCAGCTAATGATGAGGAAGCAAAGCTGCAGCTTGTGGAGGACGAGCAGCAGGCAACGGTGTTTGAGCTGGTTGATTGGGATTGCGGCAGCTATACGCTAACGAATTTGAGCACTGGCAAGCTGCTGACAACAGCAGATGACAAGTATTTGGCAGCTACAGCTGAAGAAGCGTATGGCTGGTTTGTTAAGGAAGTTATTCGCTTGAAGCAGCAAAAAGACAGCTTGTATGCGATCCATTCCTGGAACAATAAAGCGATCAAGCTGCCTGCTGAACTGGGTGGCTACGTTACGGTTGAGGAGCAAGGGGAAGCAACGGAGCAGGACCTGCTGCGAGTTGAACAAGTGAAGGATGGAATTGCTGAAGCGAAAGCATTGGCAGCAGCGGCTGAGCAAGCGATCGTTGTTGTCGGCAGCAATCCGCTTATTAACGGCAAGGAGGAGATTGATCGTCCTAGTCTGATGCTGGCTGAGGAGCAGCGCAAGCTGATTGAAGAAGTGCTTGAGGTAAATGCCAACACCGTTGTTGTAATCGTTGGCGGCTATCCATTTGTGCTGGGCGAGCTTGCTGAGCGTATTCCAGCTATCGTTTATATATCTCATGCAGGGCAAGAGCTTGGCAATGCGGTTGCTGATGTATTGTTTGGCGAATATTCGCCTGCCGGGCGCTTGAATATGACATGGTATCAATCCGAAGAACAGTTGACGGATCTAATGGATTACGACATTATGAGCTCAAAGCGCACCTATATGTTCCTCGAGGAAAAGCCGCTTTATCCATTTGGACATGGCTTAAGCTATGCTTCATTTGCCTATAGTCAATTCCATATTGCAGACGCGTTTAATGATAAAGAAGAGCTGATTGCGTCCGTTGAGGTAACGAACAATTCTAGCTTTCAAGCTGATGAAGTTGTACAGCTTTATGTTTCCGTAGAGGGCTCCCGAGTTAAGCGTCCACAGAAAAAGCTGGTTGCCTTCCAGCGCGTTACGCTTGAAGCGGGACAAACCAAAACGGTAGCTTTGCCAATTGCAAAAGACTATTTGCAAATCTGGGATGTGACGCGCGATCGCTTTGTGCTTGAGCAGGCAAGCTATACCTTTGCAGTCGGTTCCACCTCTGAGCTTATTCATTTGACAAAGACGGTTAGCCTTGCGGGCGAGACAATTCCTCCGCGCAGCTTGGCAGTCTGGACCAGAGCTGAAAATTATGACGCTTATAATTCCGTTTATTTGGATGAATCGAAGGAAGGAACAACGTGCATTGCCGCAAGCAAGCAGCAGGGCAGCATCACCTTCAAGGATATTGATCAAAGCCAGGTCTACAGCGGCATTCAAGCACGTGTTGCAGGAGGCGAAGCGGGTGGCAAGCTAATCGTTCAGGCAGCTGGACGCTTGCTCGCAGAGCTGGAAATTTCACCCTCTAGCGAGCAGCAGTGGAGCGATGCAGCAGCCCGGTTTGAAGGCGCAGCAATCAACGAGCTGACTATGATTATAAGCGGTACAGTTAAGCTGAGTGGCTTCCAGCTGCAGCCATAACAGCTGAACTTTTCGTGACGATAACCCATTACGAGCCGATCCTGGCGTCGTATTGGGTTATCGTTTTGTTGCGATTGTGTTATGATACGTTTAACTATAAACGATCAGCATAATGGAAGAAGAGGTAGGAAGCATGCTTTATTTGATCAGGAAAATTTTCTCCCTGCTGGACAATGTTCGCTTGAAAAAAAAGCTGTTTATTTCTTATATTGTCGTGGCATTCGTCCCAATTGTGATCGTTGGCGTTTACTTGACAGAGCAGTTTCGCAATCATGTGCTGGAGCAGGCGACTGAACAGTCCTACAACAATGTAGAGCGTATCAAGACTCAGCTCGAGGATGTCGTTCAGCGACCAATTGATATATCAGGCGTATTAATGAGCGACACAGATTTATCGAAGATTACGAATACGCAATTTGCAAGCACTTACGAGGTTGTGGAAGCGTATCAAAACTATCGCAGCTTTAGGGATTACATTAATCTGTACAGTGAAATTTACAATATTCGTTTTTATATGGACAACCCAACCTTGCTGAACAACTGGGAGTTTATCCAGATCACGAAGGACATCTCGACGTCTGCCTGGTACAACTATACGGATCAGAGCGGCTTGATTTACTGGGGCTACATTCCTGACGAAACTAAAAAAAATGAATCATTCGTTTCATTGGTACGCAAGGTTGAATTTCCGCTGTATCGCTCCAAGGGCGTGCTGGTGATGAATATAAACCCGGCCGCACTGCAAAATATAGTGCGTCAGGAAACCTTTGATACGTACATTATCGATAGCAGCAATATTATCGTAGCAGCCAAAAATCAACAGTTTGTGGGCAAGCAGCTTTCTGAGCTGGACTTTTCCGTTGGACGCAGCGATTGGGAGATCGGCCAGTATGAAATAGAGGTGGATGGACATCCATCGCGCATTATCGTTGAGGAATTAAAGCCGCAGTACAGTCAAAACGGGTTTAAAATTATGTCGATCTTTACAATTGACAGCATAGTGGAAGGAGCAGAGCGCATTTCCGTGCAGGGGTTGTTAATTATTTTGGCCAGCCTGCTGTTGTCTATGGTATTGATCTATGCGACCTCGTCCTTGCTTTCAAAACGGATCCTGTCGCTTGTTAAAAATATTCATAAGCTCGGTACAGGCGATTTGACTGTCACCTCTACTATTGCTGGCAACGATGAGGTCGGTTTGCTGTCGCGGCAGTTCAATAATATGGTCAGCAGCATACGCGAGCTAATGGATCGAGTGCGCGACACTGAAAATCAGCGCAATCAGCTCGAGCTGCGGCAAGGTGAAATTAAGCTGAAAATGATGGCCAGCCAAATCAATCCGCATTTTCTGTTCAATGCGCTCGAATCGATTCGCATGCATGCGCATATTAAAGGCGATAAGGAGCTGGCAAGCATCGTTCGCATGCTTGGCAAGCTTATTCGCAAAAATCTTGAGGTTGGCTCCGGCTCGGTCAAGATTGCGGATGAGGTGGAAGTGATTCGCTATTATTTGGCGATTCAGCAGTTTCGATTTGGCCAGGAGCGGCTTGATTTTGAGCTGCATGTGGATGAGGCCGCGCTTGAAACGAAGCTGCCGCCGCTGCTTATTCAGCCTATTGTCGAAAATGCGGTCGTTCATGGCATGGATCAAGTGCTGGAGGAAGGCAAGGTTACGATTAAGATTTCGTTAGAGGAGGACAAGCTGCAAGTTGTTATAGCCGATAACGGAACCGGCATGGATGAAGCTCGCATGCAGCAGGTTATTGAAATGATGAATCAGCAGGATGAAGTAGAAGGAACACGGATTGGCTTGCGCAACGTGCATCAGCGTTTAATCTCCATTTTTGGCGATGAAGCTGGCTTGCATATTGCTTCGAAGCCAGGAGAAGGAACGACTGTGTCTTTTTCAGTTCATATGGGAGGCCAAACGGATGTTTAAAGTAATGATTGTTGACGACGAACCGATGATCAGACAAGGCTTGCAATCATTAGTGGAATGGGACCATTATCAATTTGAAGTGTGCGCAGTTGCAAGCAATGGCGTAGAAGCACTGGAAAAATACAAAGAGCATCAACCAGAGCTTATACTGGTCGATATTCGCATGCCGATCATGGATGGCTTGCAAACGATTCATGAGCTGCGCAAGCTGGGAGCAGATTGTCGAATTTTAATTTTAAGCGGTTATGGCGAGTTTCAATATGCGCAGCAAGCGATCCGCTACCGTGTTGATGGATATGTGCTGAAGCCAATCGATGAGGACGAACTAATCGGGTTTATTGAAAAAATTAGCAAGGAGCTTATAAAAAAACGCAAGGAGCAGGAAATTAGCTCACAAACAGTTGGCTTGCTGAAGGAAGAGTGGCTAAAAGGATTTGTAGCTTGTGAATTGCCTGAGGAGCAGCTAACTGCTGAGCATTGGCAAAGGCTGTTTCATGCAGCTGAGGACAAGCTGACGCTGCTTTTGATTGAGACCTACAGCCGTGAGCATTCCTTGACGATTCGCAATCAGATCAAGCAGCAGCTTGCACAATTCGTTTATGAGCAAGGCTGGGGCGATGTATTTGCCAGTGAAGCCTTTATCGGAATATTGCTGCACCAGCTAAGCATGAACAGCTTCAAGCAGGAACGAGTTGAGGAAGTGCTGCGCCAGGCTTGCGGCGAGAGTGTGTATTATGTTGCTTTGCTCAGTGAGGAGCATGAATCGGCTCGTTCGCTGTATGAGCAGGTTCCTCAAATGAAGGAGCTGTTGAAGCAGCGTTTTTTTCTTCAAGAAAATAAAATGTACAGCTTAACGGAAATTAATGAAAGCTTGCAGCGTCCGGGAATAGCAGTTGAGCTTGGCAGCTCGGCGATTATTGAGCAAGGCTCGCAGCGGCTGTTGTATGGCATTGATGTTGGCAACAAGGAGCTTGTGAGCGAGCTGCTGGGTGAAATTGACCAACAGTTCAGAGCGCTGGGCCTTGCAGAGCAGCAAATTAAAAGCAGCTGGGCACAGCTGCTGACGCTCGTCATGAACCGATTGTCTACGCTTTATCCGAAGCAGCAGCTTGAGCAGGATTTGAAGGTTGTGACTCAGCTTTATTTGGCCCATCATAATCATTTGATGCTGTCGCGCCTAAAGGAGCAGCTGCATTCGATAATAGATCGCATCAGTTCAACGGAAAACAGCAATACGACAGTAATGAAGCAAATGATCGATTTTATTGATCGCCATTATATGGAGCCGCTGCGGCTGGAAACATTGGCTGAAATTTTCAATTACAATAGCGGATATTTGGGCAAGCTATTTAAAAATCATTCCGGAGAAAGCTTCAATACGTATTTGGATCATGTTCGCATCGAGCATGCAATCAAGCTGCTGCAGGAAGGCAAAAAGGTGCATCAGGTTGCAGAGCTGGTTGGCTATGCCAATGTTGATTACTTTCATAGCAAATTCAAAAAATATAAAGGCGTTTCCCCATCCACCTTTAAGCCCGGCGGAAGCCAAAGTGCCCAGGACATGAGCTAATAATATAAACAAAAAATTAGCCGAGGAGCAATGCGCTGTTCCTTAGCGACGCAAAAAAGGGTTTATTCAGATAGTCGGTTTTCATCGACTTTCTGAATAAGCCCATTTTTAATTCTTGATTTCATTACGCTGCATTAGTAATATTTTTAGCTGACTGCGATGTTTTTTCTAATTTTTATGGTGAAAATCGATAAAGTTATATGATTTTATGACAAATAATTTGGGTATTGGAGCGCTTTCAACTGTACTAAAATAATAGTAATGAATATGCTTTCACAGAACGAAGGAGCATCATGTAGTAGGAGGAAGTCGGATGAAATCGCAAACAACAGAACTGAGCAGTCCAGCAAATGTAAGCAAGACAAAGCGTTTCTTTCGAACGATGGTTCAACAGAAATACTTGTATCTAATGTCTTTGCCATTTGTTATTTGGGTCGTTATTTTCAGCTATGTTCCAATTTGGGGCTGGCTAATGGCTTTCCAAAATTACAAACCGCGAAATGGTATTTTAGATCAAGAGTGGGTCGGTTTTAAGCATTTTATCGAATTGTTTTCCGATGAGCGCTTCTATCTAGTACTGCGCAACACGCTGGCGATGAGTACGATGGGCTTGATTGTAAGCTTTACAGTGCCAGTTATATTCGCACTATTGCTGAATGAGCTTCGCCAGCAGTTTTTCAAGCGCACCATTCAAACAATTGCTTACTTGCCGCACTTTGTGTCTTGGGTCGTCGTATCGGGTATCGTTACGAAAATGCTATCGACAGATGGCGGTGCAGTTAATGAATTGCTAATGAGTCTCAATCTGATTGATCAGCCTATTCAATTTATGGCCAAGGGCGAATGGTTCTGGGGTATAGTGACGGTAGCTGATGCCTGGAAAGAAACCGGCTGGAATACGATTATTTTCCTGGCAGCCATGTCGGGGATAGACCCCGAGCTGTATGAAGCCTCGACCGTTGATGGAGCGGGAAGGTTCAGGAAAATGTGGCATATTACGCTGCCGGGTATTCGGACAACCTTTATGGTATTGTTCATTCTATCCATCGGTCACTTGATCAGTATCGGATTTGAAAAGCAGTTCTTGCTAATGAATCCATTAGTTATTGATTATGCTGAGGTATTGGATTTATACGCATTGAATTACGGCATTAACCTGAGCAGATATTCTTATGGTACGGCCATCGGTATCTTCAACTCGGTAGTCAGCATAATTCTCGTATTCCTTGCCAACTTTATTTACAAAAAGGTTACGAAAGAATCTGTCATCTAGGAGGAAATAACGATGAGCACGCAAAAAGGCTTGCTAAAGCAACGTTCGATCGGCGATAGAGCATTTGATATTTTCAACATTCTGTTTATGATAACAGTTGGAATTGTGACGCTTTATCCTTTTCTAAACGTATTAGCCATATCATTCAATGATTCAGTTGATACAGTCCGCGGCGGCATAACGATTATTCCTCGTGAGTTTACGTGGGAAAACTATAAAACGATTTTTGCCTATGACACGCTGCTGACTGGCTTGCGCAACACGGTGCTTCGTACCGTGCTGGGAACGGCGATCGGTGTTATGACGGCGTCCATGCTTGCCTATACGCTTAGCCGGGTCGACTTTCAAGCCCGCAAGTGGATGTCGCCGCTGTTCGCTATGACAATGTATTTCTCTGGCGGTATGATTCCAATTTATATGCTTATGCGTCAGCTAAGCCTGATCGGCACATTTGAAGTATATATTTTGCCGGCATTGTTAAGCGTATGGAATGTGTTTATCGTCCGCTCATATATCGACGGCTTGCCGTATGCGCTGCAGGAATCCGCCAAGCTGGACGGAGCGAATGACTGGGTTATTTTTTGGAGAGTCATTCTCCCGCTATGTACACCTGTACTGGCGACAATCGCCTTGTTTGTTGCAGTCGGTCACTGGAATGCCTGGTTTGATACTTACCTGTACAACAATCAGAAGCCGGAATTTACAACCTTGCAGTACGAGCTTATGAAGGTGCTGCAATCAACCTCGACTGGCACCAACTATCGCGATCCGAATGCACAGCAAGCGATTGCTTCTGTATCGCCGGAGTCAATTAGAATGGCGATTACGATCGTGGTTACGGTACCGATTTTGTTCATCTATCCGTTTTTGCAAAAGTATTTTGTTAAAGGGATGACATTGGGAGCTGTAAAAAGCTAACCCGAATTTGATATTACTGGGATGCCAGGTCTAAACCAGGCATCTCAATAATATAGATCCACATATAAAAAGGGAGGCACTACGATGAAGAAAGTAAAACTGGGTCTTAGCTTGCTGCTCGTTATGACGATGTTGTTTTTAGCAGCATGCGGCAATAATAACGGCAACGCTGGTACAAGCAATTCTGGCAGCGAGACTGGCAATGGAGAAAGTCTTGAGCCGATGACAATTCGCCTTGCATCAGGCGACAACAACCCGCAATGGGACAATATGCAAAGCGATATTGGTAAATTTCTACAAGAAAAAACAGGAATTACAATTGAGCAAGAGTTTCCAGTAGGCGGCTCTGATGCCGATATGTTTGCACTTATGGTAGCTAGTGATGAGTACCCTGATCTTGTTATGCCTAAAGGCAATGTCAACAAGCTGGTTGATGCTGGAGCATTACTCGACCTTCGTCCACTGCTTGAAGAGCATGCGCCTAACATTATGAAAGTATATGGAGAATACATGAACCGTCTTGCTTACAGCAAGAATGATGATGCAATCTACACACTGCCGCTTGATCCTGTAGACCATACTTATTTTGACGCTGGCGGCGGCTTCCAGATTCAGCACCAAGTGCTTGAAGAGTTGGGTTATCCGGAAATTAAAACAGTAAAAGATTATGAAAACGCCATTAAAACTTATTTGGAGCAAAATCCAACAACTGAGGATGGACAGCCACGTGTCGGTCTATCGCTTAACGGTGGCGAATGGCAAATTTTGATTTCTGTTACGAATCCTGCGTTCTATGCAACGGGCGCACCAGATGACGGTGAATTCTACGTTAACCAGGACACTTATGAAGTTATGATGCACTATCAACGTCCAGAGGAAAGAGAATATTTCCGCTGGCTGAACCATATGAACGATATTGGCTTGCTTGACAAAGAATCGTTTGTACAAAAATATGACCAGTATAAAGCGAAAGTTGCATCTGGTCGTGTCATCGGTCTGATTGACCAGGATTGGGACTATGCTGAAGCAGAAAATGCATTGAAGGCTGAAGGCAAGTTTGATCAAACGTATGCAAACTTCCCTGTAACACTTGATGAAACTTTTAAAGATGCTTCTTACATGGGCACTGGTTATCTGGCTAGCTATGGCATCGGAATTACAGTAGATGCAAAAGATCCTGTTCGCATTATTAAATTCCTTGACTACCTGGCTTCTGAAGAAGGTCAAATTCTTGTAAACTGGGGTATTGAAGGCAAGCACTACAATGTAGATGAAAACGGCAAACGCGTCATCCCTGCGGATGTGCTTGAACAAAAAAATAACGATAACAACAACTTCAAGAAACAAACAGGTATTGGCAACTACTTCATGTCTGCTCGTTATGGCGATGGAGTGCAAGATTCAACTGGCAACTACTATACAACGAACTTCCCAGAGCAAATTATTGCGGCATATTCTGAAGCCGACAAGAAAACACTTGCAGCATACGGCAAAACGGTATACAAAGATTTCTGGCCATCTGAGGATGAGTTCGAAGAGCGCAAATACGGTGCAGGCTGGACAATCAACTTTGACACTGCATCGGATGCAAATGTTACGTTCCAAAAATCTCAAGATTTGATGAAGAAATATATTCCACAAGCGATTCTTGCTGATCCAGCAGACTTCGACAAAATTTACGACGAGTTCCTTGCTGAGCTGGATAAAATCGGCGTTCAAAAAATGAACGAAGAGTACTCCCAGTTAATTAAAGATCGCGTTGAAATGTGGGGAGAATAAGCAATTATAAATGTTAATGGCAAGAGCCCAGCAATGGGCTCTTCGCTGTATTGTAGAGCAGAGGAGAGAGCGGTTAATGATTAATGAGAAGTTGCCGAAGATGTGGTATGGCGGAGATTATAATCCCGAGCAATGGGACGCAGCGACTATGGAAGAAGATATTCGCATGTTTAAGCTTGCCAATATTGATGTTGCGACTGTTAACGTATTTTCATGGGCGTTAATCCAGCCATCTGAGGATGAGTATGATTTTTCCAAGCTTGATGCGATTATTGAACGCTTGACCAAGGATCAAATTTATATTTGCCTCGCTACCAGCACTGGTGCTCATCCTGCCTGGATGGCTCACCGCTATCCGGATGTCACGCGCGTCGATTATGAAGGGAGAAAACGCAAATTTGGCGGTCGCCATAATTCATGCCCGAACAGCCCGACATACCGCAAATATTCGGCAGCGATTGCAGAAAAGCTGGCAGAACGCTATGCAAGCTATGAAGGACTTGTCGTATGGCATGTATCCAATGAATACGGCGGCTATTGCTACTGTGACAATTGTGCAGAGGCGTTCCGCAGCTGGGCAAAGCAGCGCTACGGTACACTTGAAGCCTTGAATAAGGCTTGGTATACAACATTTTGGGGCCATACCTTTTATGATTGGGCTGAAATAGTGCCGCCAAACGCGCTAAGCGAGGAATGGAGCGGCAATCGCACTTCGTTCCAGACTATTTCTCTCGATTATCGCAGATTCCAATCCGACAGCTTGCTGGAATGCTTCAAGCTGGAATATGACGCGATTCGCAAATATTCCAAGGATGTGCAAATTACGACCAACCTAATGGGAACATACCCGGAGCTTGACTATTTTAAATGGGCAAAGGAAATGGATGTAGTATCGTGGGACAACTACCCATCGCTCGATACGCCGTTCAGCTTTACGGCGATGTCGCATGCTTTAATGCGCGGCTTGAAGAGCGGGCAGCCGTTTATGCTGATGGAGCAGACACCGAGCCAGCAAAACTGGCAGCCATACAATTCCTTGAAGCGTCCTGGTGTAATGCGGCTGTGGAGCTATCAGGCTGTAGCACATGGTGCGGATACGGTCATGTTTTTCCAGCTTCGCCGCTCGATTGGCGCCTGTGAAAAATATCATGGCGCAGTTATTGAGCATGTAGGGCATGAGCATACTCGTGTATTCCGCGAGTGCGCAGAGCTGGGCGCGGAGCTTGTCAAGCTGGGCGATACGCTGCTTGATTCTCGCCATCAATCGAAGGTTGGCATTGTCTACGACTGGGAAAATCGTTGGGCGCTTGATTTAACAAGCGGGCCAACAATCGATTTGAAATATGTGGAGCAGGTTCATCGCTATTACGATGCATTCTTCAAGCAAAACATTCAAGCAGATATGATTAGCGTTGAAGAGCAGCTTGATCAATATGAGATCGTGGTCGCGCCTGTCATGTATATGGTCAAGCCGGGTTTTGCACAAAAGGTAGAGCAGTTTGTCGCCAATGGCGGCACATTTATTACAACCTTCTTCAGCGGAATCGTAAACGAGAACGATCTCGTTACGGTTGGCGGCTATCCTGGCGAGCTGCGCAAGGTGCTCGGCATATGGGCAGAGGAAATTGATGCGCTGCTGCCATCGCAAAGCAATCAAATTGTAATGAAGGATGCTTATGGTGCCCTTCAAGGGGAATACTTCTGCAACATTTTGTGCGACCTTATTCATAGCGAGGGTGCGGAGGTGCTGGCAACCTACGGAAGCGATTTCTATAAAGGCATGCCGACCTTGACTAAAAATCGCTTTGGCAAAGGCGACGCCTGGTATGTTGCGACAAATGGCGACGAAGCATTTTTAAGCGATCTGATTAAAACAATTGTTGAGCAGCGGGGAATTAAGCCGTTAATTGCCCCTGTCGCTGGAGTAGAAGTAACTGAGCGGGTGAAGGGGGAGCAGCGCTTTTTATTCGTGCTTAACCATAACAATGAAGCAGCGGAAGTTGATTTAGGCGATATTTCCGGCATGGATTTGCTTACCAACCAAGCCGTAAGCGGCCACGTTTCATTAGCAAGCAAAGGCGTAATGATCATCTCATATTAATAATTGGGACTACAGCGCTAAAAAAGGATTGTTTGGATTGTCAGTTTTTCACTGACTTTCTGAACAATCCTTTTTTTTACAGTAGGCCTTTGATAACGCAGCAGTCGTACATAGCCGACCGTCACTTTAATGAATGTTTTACATAGAAACTTTTTAAGTTGTAAACAATATTAGCAATGCAAGGAGGATGAAAGATGAGTAAACAAAAACAACAATCTAAAAAATATTCGAGATCTAATTTGAGCGCTCAGGAGTATCAAAGCTTGGCTAAAACGAAGGAGCCTCCGAGAAGCATTTTGAAAAATTGTATCATGTCATTTCTTATTGGCGGAGCGATTTGCTGCTTTGGTCAAGGGGTAACTGAATTTTATATGTACATTTTCAAAATGACCTCTCAACAAGCGTCAGACCCAACCGTTGCAACATTAATATTAATTGCGGTCATCTTAACGTCATTTGGCGTTTATGACAAATTCGCTCAATTTGCCGGCGCTGGCTCGGCAGTTCCCGTAACGGGCTTCGCCAACTCTGTTTGCTCTGCGGCGTTAGAGCACCGCAGCGAAGGCTTAGTGCTTGGTGTGGGCGGCAATATGTTCAAGCTTGCCGGCTCCGTTATCGTATTTGGTACGATTGCAGCATTTTTTGTCGGGATCGCCTATATTGTGCTCGGCATAGGAGGTCATTAATATGCTTGCAGGACAACAAACCTGGAAGTTTCAGCGCCAGCCTCATATTATTAGCACAGCGACGATTGTCGGGCCCGATGAAGCGCTAGGACCGCTTAAGGACAGCTTTGACAAATGCTACGATGAATTGGAAATTTACGAAAAATCGTGGGAAAAAGCAGAGCGCCGCTTGCTGTCAGAGGCAACCTCGCTTGCCTTATCGAAAAAAAATTTGACGGCGGATGATTTGCAAATTTATGTAGGTGGAGATTTACTTAATCAAATTATTACGAACAACTTTGTGGCAAGAGAACTGAAGATTCCATACTTAGGTGTGTTTGGAGCGTGCTCTACCTCAATGGAAGCGTTGGCGATTGTCGCTCAGCTCGTCAGCACTGGCGCGGTTAAAAAAGGAATGGCTGCCGCTAGCAGCCACAACTGTACAGCCGAGAAGCAATTCCGCTACCCGACAGAATATGGTGCGCAAAAGCCTCCAACTGCCCAGTATACGATCACGGGAGCTGGAGCAGCTGTCGTGGCGCTGGACGGAGACGGACCTGCGATTGAAGCTGCTACAATCGGCAGAGTCATTGATCTTGGCATTACTGATCCGTTCAATATGGGAGCAGCGATGGCTCCTGCTGCAGTCGATACGATTATTGCCCATCTTAATGATATGAATCGTACGCCAAAGGACTATGATCTTATCGTCACAGGCGACCTAGCCAGAGTAGGGCATCCGATTGCTACCGATTTGCTGCTGAAGGAACAGGTGCCAATTAATACAACGCATTTTGATGATTGCGGCTTGATGATCTATAACATTGATGATCAGCAGGTGGAAGCTGGCGGCAGCGGCGCAGCTTGCTCAGCAGTTGTCACCTACGGACATATTATGAACGAGCTTAATAAAGGACATTTGCGCCGAGTACTCGTCGTCGCAACTGGAGCTTTGCTTTCTCCAATTTCCTACCAGCAAGGAGAATCCATTCCATGCATTGCCCACGCTGTAGCCTTGAAGGGCAAGGGGGTGGAGTAGGATGATTTATTTATGGGCTTTTATTGTTGGCGGGCTTATTTGTGTAATTGGTCAGCTGATGTTTGATGTGGCGAAGCTGACCCCTGGTCATACGATGTCTATTCTGGTTGTTACGGGCGCCATTGTGGACGGCCTCGGCTGGTATGAGCCGCTTGTCAAATTTGCGGGTGCGGGCGCTACTGTACCGATTACAAGCTTTGGCAATGCGCTTGTGCACGGTGCTCTGACCGAGCTGTATGAAACAGGCTGGATAGGCGTAATTTCCGGCATATTCAAGCTGACGAGCGCGGGGATTTCATCAGCGATTATTTTCTCCTTTCTCGCAGCTTTGATTGTAAGGCCAAAGGGCTAATGTTGTGCAAAATAAAACTAGAAAACAAGCAAGGGGTGTCCCTCGTCTGCATGACGAAAGGGACACCCCTTGCTTTGTGCTGCTAGCTCTCAGACACACTCTTATCTCGAGCGGACTGCAGAACTTCACGAATGCTAGCTACAAGTATTTGCTCGATTTCATGCAGTTTGTTTTTTATAAGCGCTCCTTCAGTCAGAATCGCCCGTTCCTCTTCAAAGCTTGCAGCCTCAGCCAGCGCGGCATTGCTAAGCTTCATCTGTGCACGATAGCGTTCAGCGACCTCCTGCAGCTCAGCTTTGAAACGTTCATCGGTGTGCGGGGCAATAGCAATTTGATACATATCGATAAGTTCATCGCTTTCCAGCACCGGGTCATATTCATGCGGCGCCGTGCTATCGAATATAGCAAAGCCGAGCGGGCGGCAGATGACCATATCCAGGCTGTCCGGATCTAATCCGCACTGATAAACCTCAAGCTCGTAGCCAAGCTCTTCTCCTCTTGCGACAAGCTTGCGGAGCAGGGTAGATTTGCCTGAGCCAGGACGGCCTTTAATAAAATAGCGCTTAAGTCCGGCAGTCAGCTCTGGTACAAAATCAATCGCTCCCTTCGGCGTTGCTGCACCTAGAAAGCGATAAATGGGCTCATTTCGCTCGTCTGTCAGCTCGCGATCAGGAAATAGCTGATGCGCAAGCTGATCAGCAAACGCATTGGCAGCTCTAAAGTTGCTTTGTTCAATATAAATTTTTTCCCATTCATCATGAATACGTAGCGCTTGCTCGTAGCCGCGATAGGCTTGATGGTGCTTGGTAATGATCTCAGTTGTCAAACGATCGATGCGGTTTAGCAGCCCCTGAATTTTTTTCATATCATAGAAATCAAATACATTAAGTATTGCAGCGGGTCCTTTATGGAGGTCTAGCAGAATCCGGCTTTCAGGGGTTGAGCTGAAAACAGCCATTTTAATCTCAGGGAATATAATGCCTTGCAGATGGTCAGGGCTGGATGGATGGTAAACGAGCTCCAAATGTTCAACATCCTCATGCAATGTCTCATATAGACGCTGCATAATTACACAGTTATCTGACAAGTAAGGCCCATCAACCACACATAGGTACTTATAGTGCTTTAACGTATTCTGGATTAGACTTTTATATCCTTTGGCGGTATTTCCCGATAAAAAATATGAAATCTGTGTCAAGTGCTCACGCACCTTTCCTGAAGAACTTTGGGGAACAGTACATAGTATTTACTTAAGCCCAAATGTGTGCATCGTCCAATTGAACAGCAGCCAGCATGACAGGCCTGCAATGTCAAATTTAGATAAATTAACAAAGGAAATTGTAATTGCCTACAGAAAT
The DNA here is from genome assembly GCF_018403185.1 of Paenibacillus montaniterrae. Lineage (GTDB taxonomy): Bacteria > Bacillota > Bacilli > Paenibacillales > Paenibacillaceae > Pristimantibacillus > Pristimantibacillus montaniterrae. The sequence goes on along the minus strand of NZ_BOSE01000004.1, from coordinate 123,564 downwards.
ATACAAACAGCAGCCATTTTGATATATATCCGTTTGCAGATGCTCTATAATTGAATAAGCAGCTAGTGTTTGCAGCTTGTATTGATAAAGACTAATAGAGGTATTTCAAAAAGCAGCCTTTTTGGAATTCGCATTTACTAGGAGGAAATCATATGAACAATCGTTCAATTGCCATGCAAGCTTGTAATCAAATATTGCAGCAATTAAGCTCAGCTATTTTAGGAAAAGAGAATGAAATTGAGCGGTTACTTATAGCGATTCTCGCTGGAGGGCATGTTTTGCTAGAGGATGTGCCCGGAACGGGAAAAACTCAGCTGGTCAAGTCGCTCGCTACCGTATTGGGCGGCCAGTTTCGTAGAATCCAGTGCAACCCCGATTTGCTTCCTACTGATATTACAGGCGTATCGATTTTCCATCCAGCAGAGCAGCGTTTTGTATTCCGCAGCGGGCCTGTACACACCAATGTTTTACTAGCAGATGAAATTAACCGCGCTACGACTAAAACCCAGTCTGCCTTGCTTGAAGCGATGGAAGAAGGCTATGTTACGGTTGATGGCGAGGGATACAAGCTTCCAGAGCCGTTTATTTTGCTGGCCACGCAAAATCCGATTGAATTTGAAGGCACCTATTCGCTGCCTGAAGCGCAGCTTGACCGTTTTATGCTGAAGCTTACGCTGGGCTATCCTTCCGCAAAGGATGAGCAAGCGATGATTCAGCAAATCGAGCGCATTCATCCTGCCGATCATATAAAGCCATGCATTGAAATCGGGCAGCTCATTCATATTCGTCAGTTTGTCGATGCTGTGCATTTGGATGATTCCGTAGCAGCGTACTTGCTTGCTTTAATTCAAGGAACGAGGGAGCATGTCTACCTGCGTCTCGGCGCTAGTCCGCGCTCTTCGATTTCTTTGGCGAAGGCTGCTCGTGCCAGAGCTTTTCTGCATCAGCGAGATTATGTCATTCCAGATGACGTGAAACTGTTGTTTCCTCATATTATTGGACATCGCGTTTTGCCAAGCATGGAGGCAAAAATGCAAGGAGTGACAACGGAGCAGGTGCTTCAGCAATTGCTGGACGCCACTCCAATTCCGCTATCCGTATTGCGATAGGGGGATGACCAGATGAAGCGTAAAACAAAATGGCTCGCATTGCTTGCTTTATACAGCACCAGCTTGCTTTATTATTTGTTTCAGGGCGGCCGCAGCTCCATTTTATTATTTGGCATATTGAATGCGCTGCTGTTGTATTTGCTGCTTTATTATGTACTAGGCATGCGCAAGCTGACAGGCGCTCGCCAAATCGGAGAGAGCAACCAGCATGATAAGCAGTATATGGCCGGTCAAAAAATAGCTGTGCAGGTTCGTCTGCAGCACAGCAGTCTTATTCCAATGCCTTATATGAAGCTGGAGGAGCAGCTGGTGCGCCATGACGGAACCGTCCAGCACATGCAAGGCACGGTTATTCCAAATGTATTTCGCGAGGTGGAGTGGACTTACTCCTTTGATCAGTTGAAGCGGGGCATTTATCAGTTTAGCCCGCTTGCCTGCTCGACCTTTGATGTTTTTGGTTTGATTGAATATAAGCGAACGATTGACAGCCCCGATCAGTTTCAGGTGCTGCCGCGCCTGATGAGCGATGTTAACTGGGAGCAGCTGTTAAGCGGCAACAAAGGCCGCTACCACCTGCATTCCCATGACCGCATGGCGAAGGAAAGCAATCAGCAAAGCGGGATTCGCGATTACGTATACGGCGACCGCTTGAGCCGTGTACACTGGAATGCAACGGCTCGCACGGGCCACTGGAAATCAAAGGATTACGAAAAGGAAGCGATGCCGAAGGGGATCGTCATTCTGGATCGTTATCGCCCATTGGGCGCTGCGGACAAAGCAAGGGATGATGATTCATTTGAAGCGCTTGTTTCGATCGCTGCCTCCTTGCTGCAGTATGGCATGCAGCAGCAGCAGCTGTTCGCGCTGCTTTCTCCGGGCAAGGAGCTTTGGAGCAGCAGCAGCTTTTACGGCACGGCGGCATATTGGCAATCGATGAAGCATCTTGTAACGGTTGAGCCGGACAGTGAACGGCCACTAAGCCTATTGCTGCAGCGGGCCATGCTGGATTTGCCGCTGGGCAGCACATTAATGATCGTCACGGCCGATGCATCCTCCGAGATGGCTGCAGCCGCTGCGTTATTGAAGCAGAAAGGCTTTTCTCCGATTATTTTCTATACGAAGGGCCAGCGCAAGGAGCAGGCTCATGATTCGGGGATGCGTGCCTTAGCTTATTCCGGTATTCCTTTTCATGACTTAAGCGCTCACGCACAAATGCTTAAGGCAGCAGGAGGTGAGGGCTAATGGGTAAAATGGGCAAGCATCATCTCATTGACCGCTTGCTGCCCTTGCTGGCAGTTTTGTTTGTGCTGGATATTTTAGCGGTATTCAGAGGCTATTGGTGGAGGGACACGTATCATTCCATCTATTGGTCGCTTGCGATCATTGCAATTATTAATTTCATATTCCCAAAGCGCCATTTTGCACTTCGCATACCAATGGATATATTGATCAGCATACTCGTTGTTTTCCGAGTTACATGGCATCGCCAGCCGGAGCTGGTTGAGCATTTCTCGGAGCGGCTGCCGATCATTCATCCGTTTATGGAAATTACGATAGGTGTTGTGCTTGTGTTGATGCTGCTGGAACGGCTGGCAGTAAACAAGCGGAGGCTGGCGATCGCATTTGCCATTGGTCTGCTCATCCTGACGATTCGCGATTCTTTTTCGCCGCTGCGGCTTTGGCTTAATATCGCGATTTTGGTCATTCTATTTTTAATATGGCATACGCTGCAGCACTATCGTGCATTGGACAGCGGCACCTTTACCAAGCTGATGAAGCGGCCGTTTGCCGCCTTCGCCCCGGCGGTTGCAGTTTTGCTGTGCATTACGATGGTCGGCGTCAGCTTGCCGCATGGCCCGCCGCTGCTCGAGGATCCGTATGCGCTGTGGAAAAAATCAAGAGGCGAGGTCATCCCCGCTTTTCTGGGGGACAAGGGCTATGTCAACACCAATTCGAATCTGGTCACGACTTCAGGCTACAGTCGAGATACCTCTCAGCTTGGCGGCGGCTTCAATTATGACTACTCGGCGGTTATGTCGGTTGAAACAACACATAAAGGCTATCTAAGAGGCGAAACCAAAAGCATTTATGATGGCAAGGGCTGGATCGACAATCAGGATCTTGCGTTAAGTGAAATCATCAAGATTGGAGAGGACCTTGCAGCTCGTAATGAGCCGCAAGCGCAATATAATGAGGTTGTGCAGAAGATCAGCATTAACGAAAAGCGCACCTTCCCGGTTTTATTTGTCAACGGGATTGCCGAGCGGATTGAGGAATATGTTCAGGATATTGGCGGGTCGCAGCGCGAGGAACCGCGGCTGCAGCCGCTAGGAGCAGGCTTTCCGCTAAGAGATTATAATTGGGACAGAAATTCCAACAGCATTATAGCATTTCCAGAAGTTGATCCGATTCCTGTTGCTCATTATGCTGTCACCTCCAAGGCGATGATTATTGATACGGAAGGACTAAAGGCAGCAGAATCGTCGCTCGATGCTTTTGCCGAGCAAAACGTACTGCATCAGTTTTATGTCGATGTGCCGGAGGTTGTGCCAGCACGGGTATATGAGCTGGCTGAGACGGTTACAGCGGCAGCTAAAAATGATTATGAGCGCGCTTTGCTGCTGGAGCAGCATTTGCGTATGAACTATGCCTATACCAACCTGCCGGATACGTCGCTTTTGACCGGACAATCTCAGGATTTTGTTGATCAGTTTCTATTCGAGCTGCAGCAGGGCTATTGTGATTATTTTTCTACTGCGATGGTGATTATGGCCAGAACGCTAGGTATGCCTGCTCGTTGGGTTAAAGGCTATACGGCCGGCATTAACGAGCAAGATCAGCTAATGATGAATAGCAACCCTTATTTTCAGGAGCAATGGGAGCCGAGCACGAGCGGCACATTTACGGTCCGCAATGCGGATGCTCACTCATGGGTTGAAATTTATTTTGAAGGCTATGGCTGGGTTCCATTTGAGCCGACACCAGGCTTTTCGATTCCGCAGCAATACGGCTCGCAGCAGCAAGCGGATGATCTTCTGCTAGAGCTGCTGCCTTCAAGTGAGCCAGCTGCTGAAAGCGAGACAGCTACAGTGGAAAAAGACTGGACGCTCACTGACAAGCAAAAAAGAATGATCTGGTGGACGAGCGCATTATTGCTGCTTGTCATTGTGGCTGTGCTGCTTTGGTACTATCGCAAAGGTGTAGCGACCAATTGGCGCAATTTGCGGTATAGATCGTACACAAGCAACCAACGAATTGTAGAGGAAACGAATCGCTTGCTTAAGCAGGGCAAACGGAAAGGCTTGCCGTTCAGCAGCACCTCGACATTGCGCGAAACGCTGCAGAAGTGGAAGGAATACTATCCGGCGCTGGCTGCGGAGCTTGATGAGCTGCTGCAGCTCTTTGAAGCGGCGAGCTACAGCAAGCTGACGATGACTGAACAGCAGGTGGAGCAAGCAAGAGCTATTGCAGAGAAAGTAAAACTGCAATGGAAAAAATGAAAATAGAGTAGTCATTTCATTCTTTTTCTTCTATTATATATAGTGGAAGATTAAAAGAAATGGATTGCGATATTGACCCCGTCCGCAAGCTTCGATTTGTGGGCGGGATTTTGTTTTGCAACCGATTGAAAAACTATGGTATAGTTTCGTAAGAAACACGATGCAGAGGAGTTCGATGAATGATCGAAGTATTTCTTCCCAAATTAAAGGTAAGGTCGATATACGATATCCCGCTGGACGAGCTGTACGCACAAGGGATACGCGGCGTCATTACCGATCTCGATAATACATTAGTCGGAGCGAAAACTCCGCTTGCTACCGAAGCGCTAGTGAAGTGGCTAGCAACCGTAAAGGAAAAAGGAATTAGAGTCGTGATCGTGTCCAACAATGATGACAGCAGAGTCGGGAAATTTGCGCTGCCGCTTAGCTTGCCATATATTCATGCAGCGCGCAAGCCTGCGCAGCGGGCATTTCGCCAAGCGCTGAAAATGCTGGAGCTGGAGCCGCAGCAGACGCTGATGATCGGCGATCAGATGATGACGGATGTATTGGGCGGCAACCGCATGGGCCTGTACACGGTGCTGGTTGCACCAATTGCGCCGCATGAGGAAGGATTGGGAACCAAAATCAATCGCCGATTGGAACGAATCGCGATTGCAAGGCTGCGCAGGCGCGGCTTATGGCAGGAGGAGGAAAACAAATCGTGACACAACATCAACAGAATGAGCTGAGCTGTGCAGGCTGCGGCGTGCGGATTCAGACAGAGAGCAAGGAGCTGCCGGGCTTTGTACCAGTGTCAGCATTGGAAAAGGAACCATTAATATGTCAGCGCTGCTTCCGTATTAAGCATTACAATGAAGCGGCATCTGTAGCGGTAGATCAGGACGATTTTTTAAGGCTGCTGAGCGGAATTGGCAATACGAAAGCGCTGGTCGTGCATATCGTGGACATTTTTGATTTTGAAGGCAGCTTGATTTCCGGCTTGCAGCGCTTTGTCGGCAACAATCCGGTTTTGCTTGTTGTCAACAAAATTGATTTGCTGCCCAAATCGCTTAATATGAATCGAGTTCGCAACTGGGTGCAGCGTCAAGCGAAGCAGGAAGGCCTGCGTACCGTCGATGTTGTCCTGTGCAGCGCCAAGCGCAACATTGGCTTTGAGCGAGTGATTGAAGAAATCGAGCGCTATCGCGAGGGCCGCGATGTATACGTAGTAGGTGCGACAAATGTGGGCAAGTCAACGCTGATTAACCGCTTGATTCACGATTACAGTGATTTGGAGCAGGAGCTGACTACATCGCGCTACCCTGGCACGACGCTTGATGCGATTCATATTCCATTGGATGATGGCAAGGCGATTATTGATACGCCAGGCATCGTCTACAGCAGCAGATTGACGGAAATCGTTCCACGCAGCTTTCTTGGCACGCTGCTGCCAGACAAGCCGATCAAGCCGCTAGTCTATCAGCTTAACGCTGGACAAACGTTGTTTATGGGCAGCATTGCCAGATTTGATTTTGTAGAAGGGGAGCGCCAATCCTTTACGCTTTATGTTGCTAACGGACTGAATATCCACCGTACGAAGCTGGAGCGAGCCGATCAGCTGTATGAAGAGCATAAGGGCGGCTTGCTGGGCGGTCCTGCGAAGGAGCAGCTGGAGGAAATTCCAGCCTGGACGCGCCATTCCTTGCGAGTCAAGCAAGGCAGCTACAGTGATATTTATATTTCCGGATTAGGCTGGATTCAAGTAAATAGTGACAGTGGCGCGCTTATCGACGTTTACGCGCCTAAAGGCGTCAAGGTCATTCAACGTCCTTCGATGATATAGTGCATAGTTGAGGTGAATAAGTGCATGACAGATAGCAGCTTGGATTTAAGCGGGTGGCGAGCGGCCAACCCGGATAAAGCGTTGTACGCGGTAATTGGCGATCCGATTGCGCAGTCTAAATCGCCGATAATGCATAATCGGGCATTTGCCGAGCTTGGGCTTGATGCGGAATATCGTGCGTTTCTCGTAAAGGAAGAGCAGCTGGAGCGCTTTATCGCCGAGGCGAGAGCAAGCCGCTTAGCCGGCTTGAATGTGACGATACCGCATAAGCTTCATGTAATGAAGCATCTTGATGACATCGATGCGGATGCAGAGGAGCTTGGCGCAGTCAATACAATCGTCAATGATAATGGCAGGCTGATTGGCTACAATACGGATGGAATCGGCTATGTGCGCTCATTGAAGGAGGAAGCGATTGCTTCCTTGCAGCAAAAAGAAATTGTTGTTATTGGCGCTGGTGGGGCGGCAAGAGGAATTGTGCATGCACTGCTGAAGGAGCAGCCTGCGAGCATCGCGCTTGTCAATCGAACGGTAGCGCGCGCTGAAGAGCTGGTTGCATCCTTAAAGCATCAGGGCGAGCTGCGTGCTTGCGGCACTGATCAGCTGCAGCTGCTATGCGCTTCGGCAGATGTTGTTATTAATACGACCTCCGTCGGCATGTATCCCCATGAGGATGAGCAGCCGGCGCAGGGCAGCTGGCTAAAGGCGGGAGCTGTCGCCAGCGATCTAATTTATAACCCTTTGTATACGAGCTTTGTAGAGGATGCCGAGCAGCATGGCTGCATAAAGCACGGCGGACTTGGCATGTTTATTTATCAGGGAGCGTTTGCCTTTGAATATTGGACAGGCAAGCAGGCTCCAGTAGAGGCAATGAGGCAGGCCGTATTGGCGGCCTTGAAGCAAAAGCACATTGTCGAATAATGGACTATATTGTAATGAGAGAGGTTTATTGAATGCTAACTGGAAAACAAAAAAGATTTTTGCGTGCGCAAGCCCATCATTTGACGCCAATTTTTCAAATCGGCAAGGGCGGCAGCAATGAGCAATTGATTCGCCATATCGAGGAGGCGATTGAAAAGCGCGAGCTGATCAAGCTGTCCGTCCTGAACAATTGCCTTGAGGACCCGAAGCAGCTTGGGCAGGAGGTAGCTGAAGCTTCAGGGAGCGAGCTGGTGCAGGTCATCGGCAAGACGATAATCCTTTATAAGGAGTCCAGAGATCATAAGACGATTGAGTTGCCTTAGAGGACATCAAGGTTTATCGCACAGGGAGTGGCAGCATGAGCAGGATAGGAATTATGGGGGGCACATTTGATCCGATTCATATCGGTCATTTAATTGCGGCTGTATCTGCTATGGAAGCAGCGGAGCTGGACGAGGTATGGTTTATTCCGGCGGCTACCCCGCCGCTAAAGCCTAATGCTCCGATAGCAGATGAGCAGCATCGTCTGGAAATGGTTAAGCTCGCTACCCGTCATGAGCCGCGTTTTCGCGTACTCGATATTGAACTGAAGCGAGGCGGCACAAGCTATTCCATTGATACGATTGCCTCATTGATGGAGCAGCACGAAGGGTGTGACTTTCATTATATCGTCGGCTCGGATCGCATCCATGATTTGCCGCAATGGCATCGCGCCGAGGAGCTGCGGCAGCGTATCGGCTTTATTGGCTTGAATCGTCCATCCGCACCGCTGCAGCCTGAGCTGCTGCCGCAAGCATGGCGATCAAGCGTGGCGATCATAACGGCGCCGCAAATTGAAATTTCCTCGACAGAGCTGCGCAAGCGGGCTGCTCAAGGAAAATCGTTGCGCTATTTTGTAGCAGATGAGGTCGAGCAGTATATAAGGAGGTATCATCTGTATGAATAGAGAAGAAATAATAAAGTCGGTATCGGGCCAGATGCCCGAGCGAAGATGGATTCATACACTTGGGGTAATGAGCACCTCGAGACAGCTGGCTGAGCAATACGGCGAGGATCCCGAGCGAGCAGAGCTGGCGGCCATTATCCATGATGTAGCGAAGTTTTGGCCAGTTGAGCAGCAGCGCAGCTATATTGTGGAGCATCAGCTTGATACAGAGCTGCTGCAATACAATAAGGAATTGTGGCATGCGGAGATTGGCGCGCATGTAGCATGGGCACAATATGGAGTAGAGGACCAGGGCGTACGCGATGCGATCCGTTATCATACCTCAGGTCGCGCCGGGATGAGCAAGCTGGAAAAAATCGTATGGCTTGCTGATTACATTGAGCCCAATCGCAGCTTTCCAGGTGTCGAAGAAGCGAGAAAACTTGCGGAAATTAGCTTGGAGGAAAGTATTTTATTCGGACTTAATGCAACCATAATGATATTAATAGAAAAACATCGCATCATCTATCCAGGCACGCTTGCAGCACGCAACAGCTTGCTTGCTGCCAAGCTGGATTAGTCTGTTGGTACTGGATCAAAAGCAGCATGATTATAAAAAATTTAGGAGGTATTCTATGAATGTAACGATTGAAAAAATTCTTGATGTTGTAGTGGACGCGGCGGCAGATAAAAAAGCGCATGATATTGTGGCGCTTGACCTGCGCGGTGTATCTCTGGTCGCTGATTATTTTGTCATTTGCAGCGGAAACTCGGATACTCAGGTGCTGGCGATTTCTACTGAAGTCCGCAAGCAGGCAGACAAGCTCGGCGTGAAAATTCGCGGCGTAGAAGGGGAAAATACGGCTCGCTGGGTGTTGATTGACCTTGGTGACGTTGTCGTGCATGTATTCCATAGAGAAGAGCGCGAATACTACAATATCGAAAAAATATGGTCTGATGCAAAGGTTGTGGACTTAGTATGAGCTTTGTAGCAGGTACGCTCGATACGTTAAAGGTGGCGCGCGAGGTTTCTCCCTACGGCTACTTTCTTAGCGATGGGGCAGACGAGGTGCTGCTTCCATATACTGAGCTTGTAGGCTCCAAGCCGCATGCAGGCGATATGGTAGAGGTCTTTCTTTTTTATGATTCGGAGGATCGCATCTGCGCTACGATGAAAAAGCCTTACATCACCTTAGGCGAGATGGCTCGTCTGGCTGTTGCGGACGTGCACCCGAGACTCGGCTGTTTCTTGGAGATCGGCCTTGGGCGCCAGCTTCTGCTGCCGATAAGCGAGCTGCCAGAAAAGGTGGAGTATCGACCTGTGCCTGGCGATGAAGTATTTGTCATTCTTACTCATGACAAAAGCGGACGGCAAATCGCAAGGCTTGCTCAAGAGCAGGATCTGGCGCCGCTAACCTTCCCGGCACCGGCTGCCTGGAAAAATCAGTGGGTCGAGGGCTGGGTAACAAAAAGCTTGCAAATGGGGTCATTTGTCGTTATTGACGGCGGTGTGGTCGGCTTTGGCGCTTACGGTCTTATACCTGGCTCCGAGCGGGCAACGAGCTTGCGTCTGGGACAGCGTGTGCGGGCAAGGGTGACGTTTGTGCGCGAGGATGGGCGTGTTAATCTGTCCATGCATCAGCAAAAGGAATACGGGCGGCTGGAGGACGCTGAGCGCATCCTTGAATTTTTGCAGCAGCGTCCTAACGGCGGCATGCCTTATTCCGATGAAACGGAAGCCGACCTGATTCGCAACCGTTTCGGCATTAGCAAAAGCGCATTTAAACGGGCGCTGGGCAAGCTGATGCGCGATGGACTGGTTGTGCAGCAGGGAAGCTGGACTTATTTGACAGAGCATGCGCCGAAGAAGCAGGCATCTGCGACTGAGGGTGAGGATGAGTGAGCGCATATAACGACTTTGCAGCGGTCTACGACCGCTTGATGGAGGATATGCCCTATGATCAGTGGCTGGACTTCGCCAAGCAAATTTGGGGGCGTTATGGCCAGCCTGAGCATGTGGTCGACCTCGGCTGCGGGACAGGAACGATTGCGCTAGGGCTTGCTCGTGATGGCTACCAGGTTACAGGGATAGATCTGTCTGCCGCCATGCTGCAGGTGGCTGACGCTAAGCAGCAAATGACGCTGCCGACGAGCGGATCAGTGCGCTGGCTGCAGCAAAATATGAGCAGCTGGCAAACGGATCAGCCAGCCGATTCTGTTATTTCGTTTTGTGATTGCTTTAACTATATTGTGGACGAGGATGAATTGCTCGCAGCTCTTCAAGCTACGTACAGCGGCTTGAGGCAGGGGGGCAGCTTTATTTTCGATGTCCATCCGATTTCGCGCTTTGAGCAATATGCGGAGCAAGCGCCGTTCGTATATGACGAGGACGGCATTGCGTATCTTTGGACATCCCAATATGATGAGGAAGAGCATATTATCGAGCATCAGCTTGCTATTTTCGTAGCAGAGGAGGATGGCCGCTACCGGCGAATTGACGAGTTGCATGTTCAAAGGGCCTACCATCCGATGTGGCTGCAGGGCGCGCTGCGTGAAATCGGCTTTACAGAGGTAAACATTTTCGCCGATTTTCAACTGAAGCCCTATGACGAGCAAGCAGAGCGGCTCTTTTTTGTAGCGATAAAATAAAGCCTGACAACTTGTCAGGTTTTTTACTTTGTTGCAGGGCGGAAATTGTCATCTTCTGTCAAGAGCTGCATTGACTATTGCTTTTGTCCTAGCTGTTCTATCTGCCTTAGCTGCTCTATTCAGCTCTAGTTGTTCTACTCTCGCAAAGCATCCGTCAGCTTGCTATGCATACTAGATGTTGTGGTTCCCTTTATTCCCTTGCTTGCCCGTAATTTGTGCACGGAGCGCTTCAATTGCTCGTTTTCAGCTGCCAGCTGACGCATGTAAGCAAGCAGCGATTCATCTCTTTCGTCACATTTCTGGAATAAATCCTCAACCCTTGCTAAAGCTTCCTCTAACGTTTGAATTGTTCTCATAAGATCCCTCCTGGCGATTAGCAAATGCTACTATCACATGATAGCTGATTTTTTAAAAATCGTCGAGACGAGTCAAAGCCACGCCAGTATTGGGCTCGTCGCTTTGAAAATATTTTCATAGGTTAAATTTGGTCAGATTCAATTGACTACTCCTATATCTTGATGTATTATCTTATTCAGCGACTACATCTAGTACAAAATGTAGTCCAAGCAGTAGTCAGCATGATTCGAGCTACAAGCGCATCTGCCTGTTCCTTAATGATAAGGTAGAGCGCTTTTTGATTGCTATATATGGGTGAAGGAGAGAGTGAAATGTTAGTTGTATATGATTCCAAAACGGGCAATGTAAAGCGTTTTGTGAAAAAGCTGAATATGGATGCGGTGTCCATTGATGAAATGCCGAAGGTGGACGAGCCCTATGTTTTAGTTACATATACAACAGGCTTCGGCCAGGTTCCGCCAAAGGTGTCAGACTTCTTGCAGCACAACCACAAGATGTTGAGAGGGGTATCTGCAAGCGGCAATCGCAATTGGGGGACCGGATTTGCCAAAAGCGCCGACACGATCGCTCAAACCTACAATGTACCTGTTATCCTGAAGTTCGAGCTTTCTGGAACGAATCAAGACACGCTACAATTTATCGAAAGGGTGCAATCCATTGAAGCATATTGAGTTGAACAATGAGCTAATGCAACGCGGGGCTGATGGTTTCTATCAGCTGGAGAAGGACAAGGAAGCGGTAGCCGCTTTTATGGAAGAGGTCGAGGCCAAAAGCATGAAATTTGGCTCTTTCGAGGAAAAAATAAACTATTTGATCGAGAACGACTTCTACGACAATGTCTATGAAAAGTATACATATGATCAAGTGAAAGCAATCTTCGATTTGACCGCTTCAGAAAACTTCCAGTTTCAGTCTTACATGGCAGCTTCCAAATTTTATAAGGATTATGCTCTGAAAAGCAATGACAAGAAGTACTATCTGGAGCAATATCACGAGCGTGTGGCGATCGTAGCCCTGCATTTGGGCGAAGGAGATTTTGAGCGTGCGCAGCGGATTGCCAAGGCGATGATCGAGCAGCGCTTGCAGCCTGCTACACCGACCTTCCTTAATGCGGGAAAAAGCCGTCGCGGCGAAATGGTATCCTGCTTCCTGCTAGAGATGGATGATTCGCTCAACTCTATCAACTACGTGCTGGGAACATGCATGCAGCTTTCCAAAATCGGCGGCGGCGTCGCCGTCAATCTATCAAAGCTGCGCGGCCGTGGTGAGCCGATCAAAGGCGTTGAAGGGGCTGCCAAAGGGATTATGCCTGTGCTTAAGCTGATGGAGGATGCATTCTCCTATGCTGACCAAATGGGGCAGCGCAAAGGCTCTGGAGCTGGCTACTACAACATTTTCGGCTGGGACGTTATCGAGTTCCTGGACTGTAAAAAAATTAATGCTGATGAAAAATCTCGCATTAAAACATTATCAATTGGTCTAATTATTCCTAATAAATTTTACGAGCTTGCTGCTCAAAACAAACCATTGCATGTATTTGCACCGTTTTCTGTCTATAAAGCGTATGGTCAGCATTTGGACGATATGGACCTCGATGAAATGTACGAGGAGCTTCTTGCCAATGATCAAGTAAAGAAAAAGGTTGTCATGAGCGCACGCGACATGCTTACCAAAATCGCTTCGATCCAATTGGAATCCGGCTATCCATACATTATGAACAAGAGCAATGCCAATAAAATGCATGCATTGAAAGATATCGGCTCAATCAAAATGTCGAATCTATGTACAGAGATCTTCCAATTTCAGGAAACGTCTGAAATTAACGATTACGGCTTCGACGATGTTATCCGCCGCGATATTAGCTGCAATCTTGCATCACTGAATATCGTAAACGTCATGGAACGCAAAGCGATTAAAGATTCCGTGCACGTCGGCATTGAGGCGTTGACGACGGTGAGCGACTTGTCTGAAATCGACAATGCGCCAGGCGTGCGCAAGGCCAATGACGAGCTTCATTCCGTAGGACTTGGCGCAATGAACCTTAACGGCTTTTTGGCGAAAAACAAAATCTCTTATGAGAGCGCGGAGGCGCGTGAGTTCGCTGGCGTATTCTTTATGATGATGAACTACTACTCGCTTGAGAAAAGTATGGAAATTGCCAAGGAGCGCGGCGAAACATTCAAAGATTTTGATCGCTCCGAGTATGCCAAGGGCACGTACTTTGACCGCTATCTGGAGAAGGACTTCCGTCCACAGCTGGAGCGCGTTCAGCAGCTGTTTGAAGGCATGCACATACCTGGTCCGGAGGATTGGGCACAGCTTAAAGAAAAGGTGCAGAAGCATGGCTTGTACCACGCATACCGCCTTGCTGTCGCACCAACCCAAAGCATCAGCTATATTCAAAACGCGACCTCGAGCGTAATGCCGATTGTCGAGCATATCGAGACTCGCACCTATGCGAATTCAACAACGTATTATCCGATGCCGTATTTGTCACAGGATAATTTCTTCTTCTATAAATCAGCTTACAATGTCGATCAGTTCAAACTGATAGATTTGATTGCTGAGCTTGGTCAGCATGTGGATCAGGGGGTGTCTACTGTTCTTCATGTCAATAGTAATGTATCGACGAGAGAACTGGCACGCTTCTATATCTATGCTGCGCAAAAAGGCTTGAAATCATTGTACTATACGAGAACAAAACGACTTTCGGTCGAGGAATGTACAAGCTGCGCTGTTTAAGGCGCAGCTATATTTCATCTTATAAAGGAGTATGCTGAGTATGAAAGCAGTAAACTGGAACCGTCCTGATGACGATTTTACACAAACATTCTGGCAACAAAATGTGATGCAATTTTGGACGGACGAAGAGATTCCGTTATCAGATGATAAAATGGACTGGGAATTAATGACGACTGAAGAGCGTACATTATATAAGCATGTATTGGGCGGATTAACGCTGCTTGATACTGTGCAAGGCGGCGTCGGCATGCCTAAAATTTTGGAGCATGTGGAAGGCCTTCAACGCAAGGCTGTGCTGGGCTTTATGGCGATGATGGAGCAAATTCACGCCAAATCGTACAGCAGCATTTTTACAACGCTGGCCTCCAATGAGGAAATTGATGAAATTTTCCGTTGGGTGGAAACGAACCCGCAGCTTCAGAAGAAAGCGACGATTATTGCGAACTGGTACAACAGCATTCACACGCCGCAGGATTTATATCGTGCGATGGCGGCTTCCGTGCTATTGGAAAGCTATTTGTTCTACAGCGGCTTCTTCTATCCGCTTTACTTGGCTGGACAAGGCAAAATGACAAGCAGCGGCGAAATTATCGACTTGATTTTGCGAGATGAGAGTATTCATGGCTTGTATGTAGGCGTATTGGCTCAGGAGCTAGCTTCCAGCTTCCCGCAGCAGGAGCAGGAAATGCTGGCGCAGGAAGTGCTTGATCTGCTGCTTGAGCTGTACGAGAACGAGGTTATTTATACGGATGAGCTGTATTCTCCGCTAGGCTTGCAGGATGAGGTTAAAGCTTATGTTCGCTACAATGCCAACAAAGCATTAATGAATTTGGGACTTGAGCCGCATTTCCCGGAGGAACCGATTAACCCGATCGTATTTAATGGCATTAGCACGCATACGAAGCAGCATGACTTTTTCTCGAAAAAAGGCAACGGCTATATTCGTACATTGAACGTAGAGCCATTGACAGATGACGATTTTGTCTTTAATTTTTAATATATAGGCTTGCACGTCGAAAATGATCGCTCTCGTACTTAACTACGAGAGCGTTTTTTGACCGAAGCGGAATATATAGTTTGCAGGCTTGGTAAAGGCTAGAAAAGTTTTTAGGGGGAGAACAGGCGATGAAGATGATTCAAGTTCAAGATCTGGTGCAGCGATTTGAACTGGAAGTTTTGGCAGGCGCTTCACAGCTTGATCGCAGCATTACGAAAGCGAGAGTTTATCGGCCTGGCTTGGAGTTTGTCGGATACTTCGATTATTTTCCACAGCAGCATATTCAAATTCTCGGGCGCAAGGAAATTACGTATCTGCACCGTCTGACAGAGGAAGAGCGCAATCATCATATCGGCAATATCGTTAAATACCATCCGCCTTGCTTTATCGTAACAGCAGGGCAGGATGGATTAAAATACTTGAAAAAATATTGTGAAGAGGAGCAAATTCCTCTATTGCGCACGAGCGATGATACCGCTATGTTTATCGGCAAGCTGGATCATTATTTGCTCAACATGCTGGCGCCTGAGCAATCGATTCATGGCGTCTGCATGAATGTGTCAGGCATTGGCATTATTATTCGCGGTAAATCCGGCGTTGGCAAAAGCGAAACGGCGCATACGCTTATTCGCCGCGGACACCGCCTGGTTGCTGACGATATTATTGTTTTGAAGAAGCTGAGCCAGCATACGCTGCTTGGCTCGCATAATGAGAAAACAAAGGAGTTTCTTGCCCTGCGCAGTGTCGGCCTCGTAAATGTAGTCAGGCTGTACGGCCGCAAGGCGTTTCAGGATGAGACGCGCATTACGCTCGATATTGAGCTGACGCGCTGGAAGGAAAACGAACTGAACAATGATCTTGACCTTGAGCCATGCTTTGTTGAGTATATGGGCGTCAAAATTCCACATATTGAGATTCAGCTGCAGCCTGGGCGCGACGTGGCTGGCTTGATTGAAGCTGCTTGCAACAACTGGTATTTAAAGCAGCAGGGCTATAGCGCAATGGAAGATTTTATGAAGCGACTGCAAATGGAATAATTGCGTAAAATGAGGGGGATGCTTATTAAGTAGCTTAATAGCTATCCTTTTTATGGCAGTTTATGCTACAATATTGTCCGAAGACTAGCTAGATTGATGGTACTGAAGGTATAGGAGGGGGAGTATAGCATGGAGGCTTGCTCAATTGTATATAAATCTGCTCTGCATCTTATTGGTATTCCTTATTGCGGACCGTATTCAACGTTTCCCGATGAATCGATTCGCCTGCAGTCTGATTTTCTGGCAAGACGGCATGAGTTGGATCATGTTATACAGCCTAATATCCTGTATTGCCCTTATTTCGGCAATGAAGCATTTGCGACATATTGGGCTTGCTTCGAGTGGGAATATTCCGAAGAGGCGCTGCCAGATGGATTCGTAGCGATTACAATCCCTGCGCATCGCTATGCTGTTGTTAGCATTTCCTCGCAACGAATAGGCGAAGGATATGAATTATTAAATACGTGGATTCATGATAATGGCTACAAAAAGCTTGATTTGGCCGTTTCGTTGGAAATTTTTTATTTGGAGGCTCAGCGTTGGGAAGAAGAGATGGTTGATTTGCTCATTCCTATTGCTGATTAGATCGTATGCAAAAGCTGCCTGAAGCGATTCGACTTATGACAGGCGCATGAAGCAATTATGTGCTTTATTGCGCCCAAGCGTCATCGCCAGGCAGCTTTTTTAGTTATGCTTTATTTTTGTAGGCGGCAGGTATGGAGCGATAGCTGGTTACTTTGTTTTTGCCTGTCGATTTCGAATAGTACATCGCTTCATCAGCCAGCTTCACAAGGGAAGCAAGCTCCGCACTTTCCTTCGTTGTGCAGAAGCCAACGCTAACGGTTACGATTGTTTCTTGCTCTACACGCGCTCGTATTCGCTCGGCGATCGTTTGCGGCTTAACCTTATCAATTTCAATGGCGCCGAGCAGTTCTTCTCCGCCATAGCGGCCGGCAATGCCGTGTGGGGCAACCTCATCTCTAAGGATAGAAGCAACCTGCTGCAGCGCTTGATCTGCGGCATGATGGCCTTTAGTGTCGTTCAAGCTTTTAAAATTGTCTATATCACAAAAAATAACGGCAGCTGGCTTGCGTGCAATCATCTCGGCAAGCTTTTTTTGAAAATGCCTGCGTACATAAAGACCTGTCAGCCCGTCTAAAATGGCAGATTGATAGGTTGTGAGCAAACGCTCCATAATCCATTCCAGCAGCAGATAGAAGAGCAAAAAATAATAAAGCACAGGCAAAGCCATAACAAGCGCACCCAGCCACGGCTGCGAATGCTCAAATACGTATTGGTGGAGCATAAGTGCGATCTGATAGCTGAACATGACGCATAAGCTAATAAAATAAGCAGCGGGCATTTCAATATGGCGAGTGACGACTAGCATTGTAATGATGAGAATAAACATATAGAAGTCGAGCACTGGAAAGCCGAGCGCTTTAGTGCCGCCAATCTCATATGGTGCCAGCAAGAAGCTCGCGGCAATCGCTATTGCTGCTCCCAAAGACAGCAATAGAATTGGTGCAATCCTTATGCGAATTCCGATTGCATACATTTTCATAAACACAAAATTAATGATAATGAAGGAAATCGTACCTGCAATTGTCGAAATAATATAAAGCGACTCAGGAACAGCCTGCAGCGAGCTTGCGGCATAAGCGTTCAGCAGCTGAGGAATTGCAGCAGTACCAAGGCCGCAAATAAGTATAATAAACACTTGCTTGTGCCGGTAGCGGCGCATTATTTTAATAGAGGTCAAAAGGCAAATTACCGTTACAATAAAACAGATGAAGGGTGCCAGCGTTGATAATAAATGTGGGTTGGCCGTAAAAATGGTCATATGTAAAACCTCTGAGTCGTATTTATGTTTACCGAAACATATGTTCTACTATATCATATTTTGTCGTATGATAGAACGGTTAAAACAGAATTAAGGAGCTGGTATCAGTGAATATTTTACAAGCATTGTTCTTCCCACCTGAACAGCCGGGAGGCGTCTCCTCAATGGTTCCGTATATTCAGGAGCGCTTTAATCAAATGGATTACGAAATGGAGCTTTTCTCGCTGCCGAAGCGCATCCGCAACAAGGGCAACGAGCCAGTTAGCTTCAAAACGTTCGATCATACGCCTTATCTAGGAAACACGCTAGTCGATAAATATATTCAAACCTATCGCGACTATCTGTGGTGGACACAGATGCGCATTAAAAAGAAATATGATCTTATTCATGCTCATCATCCGATTGCAGCTATGGTCATGAAGCGAGTATTTCCTGATACGAAGCTTATTCTGACGCTGCATTCCAGCTATGAGCGAGAGCTGATTTTGAACAAAAAGATCGAAGCTGGCGGGCCTGAGCATCAATTTCTAACGAGCATTTACCGCGAGCTTGAAGTAACCGCAGATCGGATATTAACGGTTTCTCATGCCTTCCAAACCTACCTGCATCATTATGTGGAGGATGCAGGGCGGATCAAGGTTATTCATAACGGCTTTGATGAGAAACGCTTTCGGCCAATCGCCCATGAAAATGAAGTGACACAGCTTATTTCAGTATGCCGTCTTGTGCCTGCCAAAGGGCTGGATGTGCTGCTGAAGGCATGCGCCCGCATTAAGGAAAAGGGCCATCCGTTCGTGCTGCATCTGATCGGCGACGGACCGATCCGCAAGGAGCTGGAAGCGATGGCGCAAAGTCTTGGCTTATATGACGATATTATTTTTTATGGCTATATGCTCCATCCCGAGGAGTTTATGCCATTTTTCGACGTGTTCGTGCTACCATCGCGCGCTGAAGCATTCGGCTCGGTGTTCGCCGAAGCGGCGCTTTGCCAGCTGGCGCTTGTTGGCACGAATGTTGGCGGAATTTCGGAGCAAATTGAGCATGGTGTTAACGGTCTGCTAGTCCCTGTAGAGGATGACGAGGCGTTGGCTGAAGCGTTGGAAACGGTCATTATTGATCCGGACTATCGCTATCAGCTTGCCCGTGCAGCCTCGGATAAGGCGAAAAAGGATTATTCGCTGGAGCGGGTTATTGCCCAGCTTAAAAAGGTGTACCGCGAGGAAAAAAGCAAATAAATTAATTGATGCCTGTCGCTGTTGTACGAACAGACAGCGCAATAACCAAATCAGCACCAGCTCCATGCGCAATATGGAGGTTGGTGCTGATTTGGTTGAGCGGTTATTTTTGAATCGGTTCTAGCCGCTTGCGGGCGATAAGGATAAACCAGCCGAGACTGATGAAGCCAAACAGCGGATAAAGCGTTGCCAGCAAGTTGCCAAAGCCGATTTGGCTCATAAAATAACAGCATACAATCGCACAAAAGATGATGAGGCTGGTTGGAAGCTTGGAGCGCTCATGCACCTGCAGAGCCAGTCCATAAATATCGGCAAGCAAGGTTGTAAAAACTTCGGCAAAAATAATGGTGACATAAATATAATAAACGGCTACACTCATATTTCGCGCGATGCCACCCATCGGGATCGCAAATTGCTGAACGCCGGGCATATGTGCTGACAGCGCAATATGGCCGACAATGAGCATAAAGCCAATGCCTAATCCGCCAAGCAGTGCGCCTCGTTTAATAATTTTCGGATTTTTGGTTTGTGCGCCAATCGGGACCAGCACGGCTTGCGCCAAAGCTAAATTAAAGGCAGTGTATAGAAAAGGTGTGCTGAGTGAAGTCCAAAGGGGATAGTCGGTCTTAATCGTGAGAAAGCTGGATGTGTTCGGCATCTGCAAGGTATCAAAAAAAATAATCAATGTGAACAGCAGCATAATCGGCACTACAATGGAGTTGACTGCAATGATCGCATGCATGCCGCGCAGCAGTAAAAAAAAGCAGGCGATCCCTGTCACAATCAAGCCCAATTGATAAGATAGGTCGAAATTTTCCTCAAAAACGGTGCCGGCGCCGGCAAGCATCACTGCTGATACGCCGAGCAGCACGACGAGCATAAACAAGCTTATAATAAAGCCTAATTTTTCACCAAACAGCGCGATGTTAAGATCCTCATACGATTTTGCCTTAATCTGATAAGCGAGCAGCATCACCTTGTAGCCAAGCCAAATAAATAAAAAGGTGGAAAATATAATCGCGTACGTTCCCCAGCTGCCGAATCTGGTGAAAAACTGCAAAATTTCCTGTCCGGTTGCAAATCCAGCCCCTACAATGGTGCCCATATAGATCGCCGCTATTTGAAATGATTTAATCCAATCCTGTAGCTTCATAGCCTTCCCTCACTTTAACTATACTATTAGCCAGTATATGAGAGCAGTCAGACAAGCATGACAAGCATATTGCAGAGATGTACACCATATTGCACCATATTGCATTAACAAGGCAAATATTTGTAGATCTGTTCACACCGCTTGCTAGATTAGCGTACATGTGGTATTTTACTGAAAAGAGCATGTAGCGGAGGGATTCGTCATGGAACAATTAAAGCAAAAAATTTTACAAGAATCTGCAATCGTATCAAACGATGTGTTGCGCATGGATTCGATCATTAATCAACAGGTTGATCCTTCGCTAATTATGGAAATTGGTAAAGAGTTCGCAGCACGCTTTAAAGCGGACAATATTACGAAGGTGTTGACAATTGAGTCCTCTGGCATACCAGCAGCGTTTGCAGCGGCTTATCTATTAAATGTGCCGCTAGTATTTGCCCGGCGCAAGCAAACAGTCATTAATGACCCAGATTCTTATGTGGAGCGTGTGCCATCCTTTACGAAAGGCATGGTATCAGATCTCGTCATCTCCAAGCAATTTCTGAACCGCGACGAGCGCATCCTGTTTATTGATGATATTATTGCCAATGGCGACGGTGCGCGCGGCGTAGTTAAAATTATTCAGGAAGCGGGCGCAGAGCTTGTCGGAATGGGCATTGTCGTGGAAAAGGCATTCCAGGCGGGAGCTAATTATTTCCGTGAGCAGGGCATCCGGGTAGAATCATTAGTGAAGATTGCTTCGCTCGATTCAGGCGAAATCGTGTTTAAAGATTAATTTCCAGCCGAATATGGTTGAGAGAACGTTCCAACTTCTTATATAATGGATGTAATTAGCGAAGGGGGGCGTAAGTAATGGAACATTTAACGGATCAATTTATGAATAGCAAAATTGCTAGTGCGAAAAACTCGTTCGAGCGTGCATTGGATTGCAAGCATACAGAGTTTGACGATTTATACCCATATATGATTGAGCACCCTCAATTTTTCTGGTATAAGCGATATGTGGCGTGGTCGGAGTTACTTACGATCGTAAAGCTGTGCGAGGAGCTTTCCATGTCATGGAAGGAGCAATTTTCCGAAAAGCAAATTGCGTACATTGAAGGACGCGTCATGTCCTCGAAAGTGTTGGATGAATGGTATGAAACAAATGACTCCAAAGAGCATGCAATAAACGAATAAAGCAAAGACAAAGTCTTAATGAATGCCTTAAGTGTTCGTTAAGACTTTTTATTACGATATAGATTCAGGAGGCAATTATGGTATCTGAGGATCAGCTCAATGCATTTCGCCTGTCGGGTGAGCTTGTCAGAGTCGTGCGCGATAGTCTTGAAAGCAATGACGTGACAGGAATAGTTGTGGCGTGGGACGATGACTCTGTTATGATTCGCAAACGAAATAAACGAGTCGTAAAGCTAAGTCGCACGTATATTTATATTGCAGCTAGTGAAGAAAGACCTAATGTAATAGATGAGGTTAATGAGTAAAGGAGATGAGGATGATGTTTTGTCCTGTTTGTGACGGCATAAGTTTGCGAGAGGTTGAAAAAAACGGAGTATTGATTGATGTTTGTCCTTCCTGCAAAGGGGTTTGGCTTGATCGCGGAGAACTGGACAAGCTGATGAAGGATGTGCATGCAGCGCATGAGGAATATGATCAGCTGCAGTCCTATGTTTCCGATCCGCGCAGAAAGCCGTACCCGTCTGCTCCGGTGCATAATCCGATGCCGCATAGTCAGCATAGCTACAATCCGGCATACCGCAAAGACTATTATGATCCGCATAAAAGCCACAAGCATTATGGCTACGACAAATATGGCAGGCCAATTAAGAAAAAGAAAAAATCGGTATTTAATGTGCTGGAGGACTTGTTTGATTAAAGGTACGACTGGCATGCTGCGATAAACAAAGAATATCGAGGAAGCAGATGGCGAGAGGGCAGAGGCTGCCGCTTTCGCTATCTGCTTTTTTGTGTTGTGTTGATGGGTAATGCCTCATTTTATGGGATTCCTTTACATAAGCGAATTGACAGTTGGACAACATAATACAATAACTTATGTTCTAAGGAGATGACACAATGAACCGCAAGCTCTTCATGCTTACACTTCTTACTCTTATCACAGCGTTTTATGCTGCGCCAACAGCTATCGCCCAGGGCGAGTTGCAAAATCAATCTCTGGCAGAGCATACGATGGCGATCGTTATTGATGATCTTGGCAACGATATGGATGGCACCCAGGCTATATTAAAGTTGGATGTGCCGTTAACGGTAGCAGTGATGCCATTTTTACCGAGCACCCAGCGCGATGCAGAGGCAGCGCATGCAGCAGGACATGAAGTGATTTTGCATTTGCCTATGCAGCCGAATAAAGGTTTGAAAAAATGGCTTGGACCAGGGGCGCTAACCTCCGATTTGACGGATGAGCAAGTACGAGAACGCGTAGAAGCAGCAATCGACCAGGTGCCGCATGCTATCGGCGTCAATAATCATATGGGCTCGAAGATAACGGCAGATGAACGAATTATGCGCATTGTTTTGCAGGTGTGCAAGGAGCGAAATTTATTTTACTTAGACAGCAGAACAACCGACAAATCTGTAGTTGGCAAAATCGCCAGTGAGCTGGGTGTTCCCTATGCGGAAAACTCCTTGTTTCTTGATGATGAATATACGGCGATGCATGTTCACAAGCAGATGAAGAAAGCGATCGCGCTTATGAAAAGCAGGCCAACAACCGTCATTATCGGACATGTTGGCATGCCAGGCAAATATACATCGAAGGAGCTTGCCAGATCGATTCCGACTTTGCTGCAGCATGGCAAGCTGGTTTATTTGAGCGAGCTTATTCGCAACAATTTAATTAACCCAGAAGTAATGTAAGATGCCGCCTGCTATCGTTTCGGCAAGTTCCGTCTGCCCAGAGGGGGAGGTAAGTCGGGCACGGTCGTTAGCATTGCTAATAAAGCCGAGCTCGACCAACACGGCTGGAGACTTTACATATTTAAGCACATAGAAGCTTTTTACAGCAATTGGACGTTTATTGGCCGCATATAGATCGTTCAATTGCTCTTGTACATGATAAGCGAGCAGGGCACTTTCTCCGTTGGGCTGATGAAGCACAAGCGGTCCGCGCGCGCTTTTGTTAGGGACAGAGTTGACGTGTAAGCTGACAAAAATAAGATGCTTGATTTCTCTGGTCAAGCCCATGCGCTGCGACAAATCCTTCAAATGACGAGAGGAAGTGCGATGCCAGCGATTATCATCGCTTAACGCATAGTCATGTGTACGGTTCAAAATCGTTGGAATGCCGCGGCTTTGCAGAATAGCATACAGCTTTTTGGCAACTGCCAAGTTTATATCCTTTTCATAAATCGTCCCGTAAAATGCGCCACCATCAATCCCGCCATGCCCTGCATCAATAATGACGGCTGTTGCCGGCAGCAATTGCTCGATATGCTCAGGAGGAGCTTGCTGACGCTCAGGCTGCTGATAGCCATACTGCTCCAGTATGCTTTTATCATATAGGTCAGCTGTTAATTCACCCGCATTAGCACTTGAAGAATTCGAAGCATAAGCGAATAAGATCAGTAAACTGCAGGCAGCAATACGTGCTGCCTTAATCCATTGAATTTGATCCATATTGACACTGCCTTTCTTGTTGTCAAATATCCCCGTAATAAGCTTAGCTTGGCTAGCCATTTGTCATTTCATACATCGATTGGATTTGGAACGATTGGGAATACTGATAGTAGGGAAGGGCAGAAACAAAAAAGTTTTAAAAGAGGTGTGTGACAATGGGAAAAATTACAGGACAGGAGTATGTGCAGTATTTAACTGAGCAGCTTGTTGAATATATGGATAAGCCTGTGGAGCAGCGCAAGCAGGCAAAAAAAGAAGCCAAAGCTCAAAAGGAGCAGTGGCTTACGCGATGGTTTGGCGTGGGTGGTACCAGCTTATATCTATGGTTAAAGAAAAAGGGCTAAAAGTCCATTGCGCTATAAAATAATCCCTGCTCCATCAATGTATCATAAGCAATATAACGAATCAGCGACTCATTGCTGTCCTGCAGGGCAAGAAAAAGATCAACCTCATTCCACTCGTGAAAGCCTGTAACGGAATAAACTGAAAAAATGGCATGGTCCCAGCTTTCTGCCGTATATTGCAGATGGCTGTCAAGCTCTAGCAGCATTTCAACCGAGGTGTCATCCTCGAACGCTTTATTCAATGGCTCGCGAGTTAGCCATGGCATCGTCTCATATGGGTCAAAGTATTGCAATGTATAGGAGCCGGTAATAAGGGCAGGCAGCTTGAAGGTGCCATGCCCTGCTTTTGCTTGCTCAGCTAGCTTCTGCTGCTGCTCGATACGCTGCACCGTAATAGGAAAAGCCTCCTGCATAAACGGCTCAATAAAGCAAGTGATCGTTTTCTTTTCTGCTTGCACAATGCTGTGGAATGGACCAAAATAGCTGAAGGATGCGACATGATCGGCTAGAAACTGCAAGGAAGCTGCGTCGCCGCTTCCATATTCGCTTAACATATATCCTCCAGCTTCTTTGGCATGGATAATCATATACCCGACAACTTCATTATTGTTTTTTACAAGCACAAGCCAGCCATGAGTTCCGGGCCCCAGTGCTGTAATTGAAAGAGTTGCTTTTTCCCAATGCTCAAAGCCTTGCTGCTTGGCCAGTTGCTGCTGCCACATTTCCGCTGCAGCAGAAAGCTCGCTTGCTTTAGCTGCATGAGCGGCTGCTGATGTAAAGCTATTGGCTGACATGAAGCCAGTGAGCAGCAAAGCAGTGAGCAGCTGTATCGCGATCAATTGCAATTGTTTTTTCATTCCATCACCTCTCTTGTATAGTAGAGGACATGCTCTGAAAAGGCTGTTGCATCTTGTCATGCCTTTTTGCGAGCAGCAGCTTCTTTTTTTGTAGACTAAGGTCGTTAACCTCAGATGTACGTCAATCAATGCCATCGAGATGAAATAATCCGCAGTTAATGACGGATGCCGTAATGCGCGGCTCGTACTGCCATCTGATTTCTTCCATCCGCTTCTGCTGCAGCTGTAAAATTTCCTGTTCCTGCTCAGCTTCGGCATGCTGCAGCAAGGGCTTATAAAAGCTGTCCAGCCGCTCCAGCTCTTCCTTCAGCCTCGCTTGAGCTTGTACTGCCCAATCATAATCGTAGCTTTTCAGCTTACGCTCAATATAGGCTTCTGCGATCGAAAGTGCTTTATTATAGGAAATGCCATTTTTCGCAAGATGAACATTGGCTGGAATGCGCGGTGACAGCCGCATTGCTTGCAGGCGATCATGAAAATGCTCCACGCAATGGCCGGTAACAAGTGAAATGCCAAGGCTGAACAACTCCTCGCGCTTGCGATCACAGCTGAGCTCGACCACATAATTGACAGCGAGCCAGGCAGTGTACGGACGCGAGGCGTAAGGATGCAAGGCGCGCTGCTGCGGCTCCTGATAAAGGCAAACAAAGCTGCCATTGCGCTGTGTCGAATCGAAAAGCTGCTGCAAACGATTGGAGCCAAAATGCAAATGCTCCTTCGGAACGCGCATAATAGGCTTGGGTGCAAACCCGAAGACGCGATCTAACGCCTTATCCTCTGCAGATAAAGCTGGAGCTGGATCGACAGACTGCTCATTGAGCATCTGATTATATTTTTCCTCGTCAAAAACGAACAAAAAGCTCATCGTTTCCGGCGTTTCATTCAAGCGGTCAATAAAGCTCCAATAGTAAGGCCGATTCGTCAGCTCTCGGTCGGCTTCAGGCGATAGCTTTACTTTAATGTGGTATGGTGATTTCTCCATAATGGTGCACTGTGTCGCTTCCAAATAACGCTGCACAAAACGTTGGACCTGCTTTGTATTCATCTTTATTCACCTCTATTGTAAACGTGCCTGCTCTTGCTGATAGGTGCTGAATCCCGCACCGATGCTATCAATTTCTTCACTTAGCTGCTGCTTGTCAGTAGCCTGCAAAATAGCTTTAGCCAGTCTTTGCTCGATTGACCCGTCGCGCGATTCCATCCGTTCAATGATATGATCGAGCTCCCCGATCACAAGCTCGAACAAATTGATCTTTTCATGCAGCAAATGCAAAATATGCTCTTCAATCGTGTTCATCGTGCATAAATTGTAAATATTTACATCCTGGGTTTGACCAAGACGATGCACGCGACCTATCCTCTGCTCTACCCGCATCGGATTCCATGGCAAATCAAAATTGATCATGTTATTGCAAAACTGCAGGTTGATGCCTTCACCGCCCGCTTCAGTAGCAATCAGCACCTTGGCCTTGCCGCGGAACAGATCCATCATCCAATCCTTTTTGCCGCGATTCATGCCGCCGCGATACGGTACGGCCTTGATCGCATGCTTATCAAAAAACTGCAGCAAATATTCCTGGGTTGCGCGATACTCGGTAAACAAAATAACTTTGTCCGGACATTGATTCACAATTTCAAGCGCTTTTTCAGCCTTCGTATTGGACGTAATCGCGCGAATGCATTCGACCAGCTCCCAAATTTTCGGCCGCAGCGGGGAATCCTCACTCGTTTTCTTGAACATATTGACCAATGTTAAAAATACGGCATCGCGGCTGCTGCATACTTCCCGCTGCAGCGTGACAAGCGACAAAATACTGCTCAAATCCATGCCGTCCTGTCTCGCTTGCTGCTGGACGAAGCTGGTTACCGCATCGTACAGATTTTGCTCCTCGGGAGAAAGCTGCAAATTAATATTGCGAACATTTCGCTTCGTAAAATGAATGCCGCCGTCGCTGCGACGATTGCGAATCATGATCGAGGACAGCACATCCTGCAGCTGATCCTCATTTTTCGGAAGCCGTTTATCGACAACGTAATTGCTGTTGAATTCACCTTGTCCGCCCAACTGACCGGGCTTCAACAAGGAAATCAAATTAAACAGCTCATCCAAGTCATTTTGAATTGGTGTTGCCGTAAGCAGCAAGCAGTATTTTTTGCTAAGCTGAACGGCAAACTGGTAATTGGTCGTTTTTTTGTTTTTTAATTTATGCGCCTCATCGATTATGATCAGGTCGTAATCCGTCGCAAGCACCAGCTCACGATGCGGTTCGCGCTTGGCAGTATCGAGCGAAGCTACGACGATTTCATTGCCCCAGCTATGCGCTTTTTTTTGTGCAACGGCTTGAATGCCGAACTTGGCATTAAGCTCACGCACCCATTGCAGGACAAGCGAGGCAGGCACGAGGATGAGCGCCTTTTTGACTAGTCCCCGCACCATATATTCTTTCAAAATCAATCCAGCCTCGATCGTTTTGCCTAGTCCCACTTCATCGGCCAAAATTGCCCGTCCGCCCATTTCATGCAGGACGCGCTTCGCCGTATCGAGCTGATGCTGCATCGGCTCGAAGGCAGGAAGGCTGCGCAGACACAGCAATTCGTCGAAGGAGCCAATTAGCGTCGATTGTCTCGCTTCGATCGCAAGCTGATACATGCTCCATTGATCCCAGGGACCATTTTGCTCGATGCGCTGCTGCAGCTCATTAAACCATTCACGCTGAAAGGTGAGTGTAACCGCGGGATGAATTGCTTTTTGCACATCCAGCTGAGTCATTGCAGGATTAGGTATAATTCGATTATTCATAGCTGCTCCTTTATTAAGGCGTCCTCGGAGTTCTTAGACACGCCCTAGTAATACTTAGCTCTATTATTGCCCAAACGCTGGTAAACATAATCTTGTGATTTAGGGAAAGCTAAGCAACGAAATCGTTCTAAAGTAATCTTTGAAATCTATATGTAGTATGTTAAAATTAATTTATATACTATATATTGAATTTGGTGAGGAGTGAGCTGATGAGTACGTTGCAGGGCTTAAGCGAAAAAATATTTTTGGATCGATATGCGCGCAAAAATGCGGATGCCTCGAAAGTATTGCCTGGCGATACCGTATTGGTGTTGCTCAAGGATGATCTTTCATTTCCGGTGAAGGAGGCAGGCGAGGTAATCGCACGCCGTGGCGATGAGGTCGAAGTGAAAATGCGCAGCGGTGAAATCGTCACAACTACAATCACGAAGCTTACCCATACCGTAGAGAATGATCCGGAGCAAATGTGGGATCGACTGGCAGCGGCAATGGCTTCTGTAGAGTCAGAGCAACAGCAAGCGCTATGGCAGGACCGTTTTCGATATATACTGGATGACTGGAAGCTTGTGCCTGGCGGAAGAATCGCAGCGGGTGCCGGTGCAAGTGATGAATTAACGCTGTTTAACTGCTATGTTATCCCGTCGCCGCATGATAGTCGCGGCGGCATTATGGCTACCTTGGCAGAAATGACGGAAATTATGGCGCGAGGCGGCGGGGTTGGAATTAATCTGTCCTCGCTTCGGCCGAAGCGAACGATTGTCGCAGGAGTAAATGGCTCATCGAGCGGTGCCGTTTCCTGGGGCGGTCTGTTCAGCTATACGACGGGCTTGATCGAGCAAGGAGGCAGCCGACGCGGCGCGCTTATGCTGATGATCAACGATTGGCATCCTGATTTGCTTGATTTTATTACGGTAAAGCAAACGATGGGACAGATTACGAATGCGAATTTGTCAGTATGCGTGAGCGATAGCTTTATGGAGGCGGTGAAGCAGGATAAGGAATGGCAGCTCGTATTTCCTGATACAACCGATCCGCAATATGATGAGCTGTGGAAGGGCGATCTTGAAGAATGGCGCAAGCTGGACAAGCCAATTATCGTACACAGCACGGTCAAGGCGAGAGAGATATGGCATACAATTATTGAATCGGCCTGGAAGTCGGCTGAGCCTGGCGTTGTCTTTATGGAGCGCTACAACAATATGTCCAACAGCTGGTATTTTAACCCGATCATTTGCACCAATCCTTGCGGCGAGCAAGGGCTGCCTGCCTGGGGCGTATGCAATCTGTCGGCGCTTAACCTGTCCAAGTTTTATGATGACGAGCAGCACGATGTCGCTTGGAACGAGCTTGCCAAAGTAACGCGCTGGTCGGTGCGCTTCCTGGATAATGTGATCGATCGCACACCGTATCATTTCGCAGAAAATGAACAAAACCAGAAGAAGGAGCGCAGAATTGGCCTCGGCTCAATGGGACTTGCCGAGCTGATGATCAAGCTGAACATTCGCTATGGCTCGCCACAATCATTGCAGTTTCTCGATAAGCTGTACGGCTTTATTGCAAGGGAAGCCTATTTAGCGTCAGCTGAAATTGCCGGAGAGAAAGGAAGCTTTCAAGCGTTTGATGCGGATCTATTTCTGCAAAGCGGCTTTATGAAAAATATGATTGCCCAGTTTCCAGAAGTAGAGCAGGCGATTCGCGCTGCAGGGATGCGCAATGTGACGGTTATTACGCAAGCGCCAACTGGCTCTACGGGCACTATGGTCGGCACCTCGACCGGCATTGAGCCGTACTTTGCCTTCCAATATTTCCGCCAAAGTCGGCTTGGTTATGACGCGCAATATGTGCCGATTGCCCAGCAGTGGCTCGATGCGCATCCGGGCGAGGAGCTGCCGGACTATTTTGTTACAGCAATGAGCTTGACTGCCGAGGAGCATATTCGGGTGCAAGCTGCAATTCAGCGCTGGGTCGACAGCTCCATTTCCAAAACAGCCAACTGCCCAAGCGATTTTACAATCGAAGAAACAGAGAAGCTTTATGAGCTCGCTTATGAGTTGGGCTGTAAAGGGGTAACGATTTATCGTGACGGCAGCCGCGACGTGCAAGTATTGTCCACCGCTCCGCAAAAGAAAGCGACAGATGCGCCGCTGAAGGAAGAGCAAGGTGATCAGGCTGAATATTTGCAAGATGCGCTAGAGGAGGCGCAGCAAAATGCGCATGAGGGGCAACAACAGCAAGGTGCACAGGAGGAGCTGCAGCAAGGTGTGCAGACGGAACAACAGCAAGGTGCACAGGCGGGGCAGCAGCTGGCAATCGGCACAGATGATGCAAGCTCAAGCCGTCAGCCAGCAGTCGGCACAGTGGATGCAAACTCAAGCCATCAGCCAGCCGTTCAGTCAAGTGCGGCTGACCGCCAATACAAGCGCCGCCCGCAGGTGCTGCAAGGTGCAACCTATCGGATGAATACGCCGCTCGGTATGGCCTACATTACAATCAATGATCTCAACGATGTGCCGTCAGAAATATTTCTGATCGTAGGCAAGGCTGGTTCGGATGTATTTGCAATGGCTGAAGCGCTTGGGCGCGTATGCTCCTTGTTTTTGCGTTATGGCGATCACGGCAACAAAGTGCAGCTATTAATTAAGCATTTGAAGGGCATTGGCGGAACAGGCGCAATCGGTTTTGGGCATAATCGCGTCGAGTCGATTGCCGACGCAGTAGCAAAAGCGCTGGAAATGCATGTGCAGGCGAAGGGAGATGCACATCAATCTGTGCAGCAGTCTGTGCATCAATCTGCTCAGCAGCCTGTAGAGCAGTCCAGTAGCCCATTAGCAGTGACCGGGTATGCAGCACCAGCACCTGTCGAGCAAGCTGCTGCCGCCGAACGAGCAATTGTGCACCGTGAAAGCATCGATCTATGCCCGTCCTGCGGCTCAGCCAGTCTAATCAACACGGAAGGCTGCAAGCAGTGCGCTAACTGCGGCTATAGTAAATGCTAAGCTAAAGCTTTCTACCATTAAAAGGTACATCTTGTAATTTAGATGTGCCTTTTTTTTGCTAATCAATTGCATTATGAGTTGATTAAATGAATGATGAAGTGATACGATAAAAATGGTTGTTTCCAAAAATTTCAAGGCAAGGATGCTCTAGAGCTTCGAGAAAGTAAATCCTGTTTCCGAAGGTGATTCAATATGAAGACTATAAAGATGATTATGATTTCTGTAATAATCGTTATCATCATATGTAGTATCACCATTACCTTTTTGACGAGTATATATATTTGGTGGTCAAAGAACTTGAAAGAGCAGTCTAAACTCTCAAATCTTGCATTTTCTTACTTGCGTGCTGCCGAGATTGATCCCCAAGAGATGACAAACGACATTATGAAAGCAATTGGTCAGCCTAATGCTATACCGATTGTATCGATTGAAGACAGCTTTAGGGTTGTATTATATAACAGCCCTAAAGAGATTAATTTAGAATTACATTCCTTTACAGGAAGATTTAGATTTCTTGTCCCAGGGACGGATACAGTAAAAGACTATCAATTTAAATACCATACTCAAAGCAAAGAATATGTAATTATTGATGTTACCGGGTCTAGAGGTCAACTCTCAATTGATCAAGCAACTAGTTTCAGGCTTGTCGACTTATTCAGTGCTATACGAGACTTTCCAATAGAGTCGTACCGGGAGTTTACCAAATTTGGAAATGAAAAAACTGACCTATACGGAATAACTTTTAATGATGGCCTGAAAAATGCCGAAGATTTCTTCTATGACAAAAATGGTTATGTTCAAAAGAATGAAAATAAAAATGAAATACCATTCATAATAATCCATCTTAAGTGGGGGGAAATACGCGATCATACTCTTAATTATAACGATCCTGATCGTTATTCCGGTTTTGGTGGAGAAGGTAGGACGAACTTGTTTTATATCCCGGAGTGAACATCCCTCTTTAACTCTCCTTAAAGTAAAACCTTCAAGTGCTACAACAACATAATGTACACGCCACTCCTGATAGATAAAGGCCATGAAGTAAATATCCGAAAGCTTGCATCAATGTCATATGATAGTTATAGAAATCTTTTAGGAGTGGTGAGCATGGAGAGGAACATCAAGCTTCAAGATGGAACAGAAATAAAGGTTGGTTTAGTAGGGAATCCCGACTCGAAAACGATCATGCTTCCAGTTGCCAAGGAAGCGGTATATGGACAAGAAGCTGAAAGCTTAAGGCTATGGGGAGTAGATCCCGAATCAGGTAAACATTTTGTTGAGGGGTTAGTGGACGAGTTTCAGCTAATCTATTTCGACTACGAAGGACACCGTTTGCGGCATTCGAATCCGGACCATCTTACGCCTGAAAACATCGTAAAAGATCTATTAACGATTGCTGATGCAATGAACGTTAGCAAATTCAGTTACTACGGCTATTCTTGGCTGGCTTTGGTTGGCTTGCAATTAGCGATTCGGACTGACCGATTAGAAAGCTTGATTATGGGTGGTTTCCCGCCAATAGACGGTCCATATAAAGAAATGATGGTTGTAACAAGTAAAACGTACGAGCTAGCTTTACGTAATCAAAACTCTTCTGACAGTGAAGAACAAAGCGATGTCAGCCCTGAAAAGGTTGATTGGGATCAAATATCGGTAAAAATCAATACCGATCAAACGAGGCAGTTTGTTACGATGTACGAGCATTTGATGGAATTTGATGATCGGAAAATTCAACATCACATCGTGATCCCGCGACTGGCGTTTGCCGGGGAACAAGACACGATTGTTTATGGACAAAACTTCGGTAATGTAACCGTTGATATTGTTGGTATTCTGCAAAAAAACAGACAACTATTAGAACAGCTTGGTTGGCAGGTCGAAATTTTAGAAGGATTAGATATGGACCATGCCAAAGCTATGCAGCCTGCAACGGTATTACCGTTGATCAAGCCTTGGTTGATCAACAATTTATAAAGAGTCTATTGGATAACAAGCTATTGACGATAACTTTGCGCTCCCCTTATTTCTGAGCATCAGAAATAAGGGGATTTTTTTATGGTAAGACTAAACAGTCGATTCAGTCGCGCTTTCCGTTTACCGAAAATGTGATTAAAAAGCACTTGTATTTTATATATGTATGCGATATATTGGATACAAATATTACGATACAAGGATGATGATGATGCCAGTACCAAAAAATTTTGTGACGCCGGTCAGGATGACTGCCAAGGAAAGAGCCTACTCGCAAATTCAGCGCTGGATTATTGACGGCACCTTGCAGCCAGGGGAAAAGCTGATTGATGCTGAATTGGCAGAGTCGCTTGGCGTCAGCCGCACGCCTATTCGCGAAGCGTTTCAGCTGCTTGAAGTGCAGGGACTCGTCGCCACTCACCCGGGAAAGGAAACAAAGGTAACGGAAATCGGCAAGGAGGATATTTTTAAGCTGTATACGACAATGGCAGCCTTGCAGGCTGTTGCAGCAGAGGTTGCGGCTAACGTCATTATTCCGGAGCAAATTGAGCAGCTGCGCGCGATCAATCTGGAATTTGCGCAGGCGATCAATAGCGGCCTGGCCTATCAAGCGATGGAGGTGGATGAGCAGTTCCATAATCTTGTCGTGGAGCTTGCAGACAATCCTTATATCGCATCGTTTACTGCTTCGCTGCAAATTCATATTCGGCGCTTTAAATACGCATTCTTAAATCAAGCGATCACAACAACTCAAGCTTCAGTCGAGGAGCATGCCGCTATCATTGAAGCGTTTGAGCAGAAGGATAGTGCTCGAGCAAAAGCGTTGATGGAGCAAAATTTTATCCGCCCGATGCAGGAGCTTAATGGGTTATTCTAAACGAGAAGGGAGCAAGAACGATGACAAATTCTAAAGATTTGCGGATTCGCAGTAAAGTAATAAGCGAGGGCGCCAACCGCATGCCCAACCGGGCAATGCTGCGCGCAGTAGGCTTTACCGATGAGGATTTCAAAAAGCCGATGATCGGCATCGCCAGCACCTGGAGTGAGGTCACGCCATGCAATATGCATATTAATGATTTAGCGGTGCATGCAAAGCAAGGAGCGGGCAGCAATGGCGGAGCTCCGCTTATTTTCAACACGATTACAGTGTCAGACGGCATTTCGATGGGGCATGATGGCATGAAGTTTTCGCTGCCAAGTCGCGAAGCGATAGCAGATTCAATCGAAATTGTAGCGGGTGCCGAGCGCTTTGACGGAGTCGTTGCGATCGGCGGCTGTGATAAAAATACACCAGCTTGCTTAATGGCAATCGGTCGCATGAACATCCCTGCTGTATATGTGTACGGTGGAACGATTCAGCCGGGCAAGCTGGATGGGCAAAATGTGGATATCGTAACTGCTTTCGAAGCGGTCGGACAATATCATGATGGAAAAATTAACGAGGAGCAGCTTCATAAAGTGGAATGCAGCGTTTGCCCGGGACCAGGCTCTTGCGGCGGCATGTATACAGCTAATACGATGGCGGCGGCAGCAGAGGCAATGGGTATGAGCCTGCCGGGTTCTTCTTCTACTCCGGCCATAGCGCCAGAAAAAGCTGTCGAATGCGCTGCAGCAGGCAAGCAGGTTATTGCGCTGCTCGAGCAAGGGATCTATCCGAAAGACATTATGACGAAAAAAGCGTTTGAAAATGCGATTACAGTCGTGATGGCGTTAGGCGGATCAACTAATGCATTTTTGCATCTGCTCGCAATTGCACATTCGGTCGGGGTAGATTTAACTTTAGATGATTTTGAGCAAATTCGTCTGCGCGTTCCGCATCTGGCAGATCTGAAGCCAAGCGGTCGTTACGCGATGCAGGATTTGAACGATATTGGCGGTGTGCCGGGTGTGATGAAGCTGCTGCTTGCCGAAGGACTGCTGCATGGCGACTGTTTGACCGTAACAGGCAAAACATTGGCGGAAAACTTAAGCGAGGCAGCTCCACTTCAGAATGAGCAGCAAATTATTCGCCCGTTGGATAACCCGCTAAAGCCGAATGGACCATTGGTTGTGCTGAAAGGCAATCTCGCGCCTGAAGGAGCCGTTGCCAAAATGTCGGGGATGAAAAAGCTGCGCTTTGTCGGTCCAGCCAAAGTATTTGACAGCGAAGAGGAAGCAACGGAAGCGATTGTACGCGATGAGATTAAAAAAGGAGATGTTCTGGTTATTCGCTATTGTGGACCAAAGGGAGGACCAGGCATGCCGGAAATGCTGTCCGTAACGGCATTAATTGTCGGCAAGGGGCTCGGGGGCGAGGTTGCGCTTATTACGGATGGTCGTTTCTCGGGCGGCTCGCATGGCTTCGTAGTTGGCCATGTTTCGCCTGAAGCGCAGGTAGGCGGACCGATTGCGCTATTAAAGAGCGGGGACATCGTTACAATCGATAGTGAAACCCAGCAAATAATGTTTGATGTAACGGAAGGTGAGCTTGCCGCTCGGGCGCAAGCATGGTCAGCTCCTCCGCTTAAAGTTAAGTCAGGTGCCTTGGTCAAGTATGCCAAGCTCGTTTCCTCAGCTTCGAAGGGTGCAGTAACAGACAGCTTCGATTAACTTAAAAGTGTAAAATAGGTGACCACAAAGCGGGTTATTCAGATTGTCAGCTCACTGACTTTTTGGATAGCCCGTTTTGCTATATAGAAAATAAAAAGCTTGCAAGTGAGCTTTTAGGTTTTCATATTTTCAAGAATATTTAACAGTCAAGCTGGTTAAGTTAACCGTACCCGATTTCTAAAATTTCACATGAATAATTGGAGTGAAAGCGATGGAACGTGTAACGGATAGCATAAACGAGAATGCAGAACACTCCGGCATTCAGCAGAAACAGAAGCAGCCACTGCAAAGCGAGCTGCAGGCTAATATTGATTTGCTGCTAGGCTATGCTGGCTATAGCGATGATATTGTCATACGCCGTTTCGGAGGAGATCATGGGATAAAAGAAGCAGTTATTCTTTATGTGGAAGGCCTTACGGATCGAGATACATTAATGAATAATATTATTAAGCCCTTGCAATTCCGCAAGCCGTTCGCCAGCTCGGTCATTGACGAGCTAAAGCAGTTGGTATCTGCTTCTGATCTGAAGGAGGCTGCGGATACTGATTATATCCTGCAAGCACTTTTCAGCGGCGATACGATTATTTTAATGCATGGTGAAGCAAGCGCACTTGTCGCAAGCTCTAAAGGCGGAGAAAAGCGACCTGTATCCGAGCCGGCCACACAAACGATTATTCGCGGCCCGCGTGAATCATTTACTGAAAATTTGTCTACCAATACCGCTTTAATTCGCAGAAAGGTGAAGGATGCAAATTTATGGCTGGAAACGATGCAAATCGGCAGAGTAACCAAAACGAAGGTTGGCATCATGTACATACAAGGATTGGTCCAGCCATCCATTATTACTGAAATAAAGCAGCGGCTCAATCAAATCGACATTGATGGCATTTTAGAAGGCGGATATGTGGAGGAGTTTATTCAAGATAAAACATTTACGCCATTTCCTACAATTCAAAATACAGACCGCCCAGATTCATCGGCTGCAGCCTTGCTGGAAGGAAGAGTTGTTATTATTATTGATGGCTCGCCGTTTGTCCTGTTAGCGCCGGCCTTATTCGTGCAATTTTTTCAGGCAAGCGAGGATTATTATCATCGCTGGGATATTTCAACCTTGATCCGTGGCTTGCGTTTTTTATCGTTTGCGATTGCATTGCTTGCTCCTTCGTTATATGTGGCCGTTACGACGTATCACCAGGAGCTGATCCCGTCCTCACTGTTGTTTGCCCTTGCTTCTCAACGCGAAGGGGCGCCTTTTCCCGCTTTTATTGAGGCCTTCATTATGGAGATTATGTTTGAAGTACTTCGTGAAGCAGGGATACGCATGGGAAGAGCAGTTGGCTCCTCTGTTTCAATTGTCGGCACATTAGTGATCGGGCAAGCTGCAGTTGAAGCTGGCCTGGTCACAGCGGCAATGGTCATAGTCGTATCTTCGACGGCTATTGCCAATTTTGTTTCTCCTTCCTTTAATATGGGGATCTCGACGCGTCTGCTGCGCTTCGGCTTTATGGCGCTCGCTGCTTCGCTCGGCTTGTATGGCATTACGATTGGATTAATTATACTGGCGCTGCATCTATGTCATTTAACTTCATTCGGAATTCCCTACATGAGCTCATTAGCGCCGTATTATAGCAATGATCAAAAGGATGCTTTGTTTCGTTTTCCTCATTGGCTAATGAAGAAACGTCCACAGCGGTTAAGTAATTGGAACGAGGAGCGTGAACAAACCGTCTCAGTACAGCAACATCAGATGAGAGATAAGGATTGATTGTATATGCGGTATGCAATACGATGGCTGGTCTTGCTTTTTTGCATTATGATCCTGACCAGCTGCTGGGATCGCCAAGAGCTGAATGAAATCGCAATCGTCGTCGGTATGGGGGTCGATAAAATAGATGATGATATTTTGTTGTCTGTGCAAATTGTCAACCCTGGCAATGTTGCTGCACAAACAGCAGGGAGTTTGGAAAGTGCTCCTGTCATAACCTACACACAACGCGGTAAATCCATTTTTGAAGCAATTCGCAAGCTGACCAAGCTGTCTTCGCGCAAGCTATATTATTCTCATTTGCGAATTGTAGTGTTTAGTGAACAGGTTGCTAAAGAGGGAATTTCTCCACTGCTCGATTTTTTGGCGCGCGATCATGAATTAAGAACCGATTATTATGTTTTAATAAGCCGTAATACTGAGGCTCAGCATATTTTAGAAATTACGACGTTAATGGATCGCATTCCTGCCAACAAGCTGTTTTCCTCTTTGGAAACTTCACATTGGGCGTGGGCGGCCACCGGCAAAGTGACGATTGACAGGCTTATTGAACTGATTGCCATGGAAGGAGATGAAGCTGTCCTTACTGGCATAATCATAAAGGGAGATATGCAAGAAGGAGAAACAATGGAAAATACACATCGGCTTGCGCTGCGCACTCTGCTGCAATATGATGGCATGGCGTTTTTCAAAAAGGATAAGCTGGTAGGCTGGCTAAACGAGGATGCTAGCAAAGTGTACAACTACATAAAAAATAGTGTAATAAGCAGTGTTGGCGTATATGCTTGTCCCGAGCAAGAAGGGGAAATGACGGTTGAGGTAACTGACGCGAAAAGTCGGGTAAAGGGCATGGTGCGCAATAACCAGCCAAAAGTGAAGGTGAGCTTGAATATAGAGGTCAATGTAGGCGAATTGGAATGCAGCATGGATTTAACGCAGGAGCATACGCTGCAGCAAATCGAGCTGACGCTGGAGGAATCATTCAAAAAAGTGGTGGAGGATACAATAGCCGAAATGCAAACGAAATATCAAATCGATATATTCGGATTCGGAGAGGCCATTCATCGCGCCAACCCTTCATATTGGCTGGAGCATAAGGAGGAGTGGAGCGAGCTGTTTGCCAAGCTTGATGTTCAGGTCGACATGGATTTCCATGTTCGAGCAATTGGCGGATTCAATCGCTCGGTTCCGATGCAAAAGGAGGAGTAGTGTTTATGCTAGGCTCTATATCCATGATCGCTGTTGCTTTGCTAATTGCTGTTGCGACATTCCCTGCGCTATGGAAAGCGAAGCAGCGGAAGGAAATCGTTGTAGCTTCTATTATTTTGATAGTTGCAGTGATTTCGGGCGTAGGTTATCTCAATAAGCTCGTTATATTCAATCCCATATTCATCATCCGCTCCACTTTTGAACCGATCGGGCGTGCTATATCCGATCTTTTTCAAGCTTAAAAGGGATTTGGCTTAAATAAGATTTAGGTGGTTTAATATGAGGCATATTCACCCAAGACAATATATGATTCTAACGGTTCTCTATACGATTGGCACATCGCTGCTTATCATCCCTTCTTTGCTGGCTACAGCGGTTGAGCATGATGCCTGGCTTGGAGCGGTATTTACAGCGGTGTTTAATATGCTGTACGTTTTCGTTTATGTGCTGCTACTGCAGCGATTTCCAGGCCTAAGCCTGGTGCAAATCGCAGAAAAGTTGCTCGGCAAATGGCTCGGCTCGGTAGTAGCGTGGCTCTATATCAGCTTCTTTCTGCTGCTCGCAGTATTGCTGCTGCAATTTCTTGGTCAATTTATTCATACTTCGATTTTGCCGTCTACGCCAGTGTGGTTTATTTACTTCACATTTATGATTGTGATCGTCATCGGGCTAGCCTATGGAGTTGAGGCATATGGCCGATCTGCAGAGCTGTTTTTTCCAATTGTGCTTTTATTTCTTGGCTTGATCATGATCGCGCTTGTATTTGAAATTGACGTGTCGCGCATGAGGCCAATCGGCGAGCGCGGCATGTCCCCGATCCTCTTATCGGGCTTAAAAATGTCAACGTTTCAGGAGCAGATTTGCTTAATGATGCTTGCTCCGTTAGTTGCCAATAAAGGCAAGCAAACGGCTGCCCGCGCGCTGGTAGTTGGAACTGCGATTGGTCTCTTGGTGCTAATTGCGATAACATTGCTAACCATTTTAATACTTGGCAGCTATAATACAGCTCATTTTGTTTACCCGGTATATGTGCTAGTTAAAAAAATCAGCATTGGTGATTTTTTTCAGCGGATTGAAATATTGATGATTGCAATATGGTTCCTCACCGTATTTGTTAAAATAGTCGTTACGATGCATGCTGGCTTAATCGGAATGACTCAAACATTGAATTTGAAAAGCTGCAAGCCGCTTATTCTTCCAGTTGGGCTGCTTATTGCGATCTATGCGATGATCGTATTTCCTAATACAGCCACATTTTTTGAGTTCGGTCGAGAAAGCTGGTTTTCATATGCGCTATCGTTCATTTTTGTTCTTCCAGTAAGTTTTCTTATTGTTGATATTGTTAAACGTTTTGTCGGGAGCCTGTTCAAGCATGAGGTGTCGGAGTAAAGCTTGGAGCAGCTGAGCCTGCTTCCTACTTTACAGCAACCTGATTGCGGCCATTGCGCTTGGCACTGTAAAGAGCTTGATCCGCTTCTATCAGGAGCGCCTGCAAGGTTTGCCCATTGCCGGGTTGCAAATGTGCAATACCGAAGCTCGCCGTAGCATTCAGCTTGAGATTGTTGACATATAGCGGCTGACTGGCAATATGCAGCCGAGCTGCATCGGCAAGCTGTCTAACCTGATCCGAGCTGTATTCCCATAGCGCAACTATAAATTCTTCTCCGCCATAACGAGCGAGCAGTGCGTCTTCTGGCAGTATATGTTTGCAGCATTGCACGACATGAATGAGCAGTTGATCTCCCACATCATGCCCGTAGCTGTCATTTACAAGTTTAAACCGGTCAATATCGAATAAAATGAGTGAAAACGGCTGCTTTTTTGCTTGTGCTTGCTGAAGGAGCTGGCTGGAAATTTTGAAAAATTGAGTACGATTATATATTCTCGTCAATCCATCATAATAGGCCTGGTGCTCCAATTCCTGCTGCAGCTGTTTTAATTCCGTCATATCAATCATCATAATTAGACTGCCAGCGCTGGCTCTCTTGCCTTGCTGAAGCTGAGAGGTACGAGCTTGGAAATAGCTGATGCCATAGCCATTGTCCAAAGAAAAATCAAAGGAAGCCTGCTCTTTGAGAGGAGATAGTGGGAAATTCATGTCTGTCAACTGCTTCCACACCCTATCCAGCTGAAGACCTATCATAGAATGCTGCATAGCTGGAAACATCTTTTTAGCGGCTGCATTAAAGTCAATAAGCCGCTGCTGTGAATCAAGCACAATAACGCCTTCGCTCATATTGTCAAATATCGTTTCCTTCGCGATAGGCAGCAAGGATAGCATATTCACTGATAAAATCGCCCAGATATAAAGTCCGGAAGAAATGCACATCACAATTGGTACAGGATCGATTCCAGCAGGCGTAGCGCCAATTAAATAGAGAAAGGCTGTAGCCATCGGGACAAGATGACCGCACATTAACACGAGATGCTGGGCTCGATAGGCACTTTTTATATGTTTCAGGCGAACTAACAGCAGAATAAAGGCATAAAACATACAGCTGAAAGTGAAAATGCCCTGCACAACATACCAAGGTCCGATTTCGATATCAAGTAGGGGGAGGCCGTATTCAGCATGTGGCTGAATGGATTTATAGTATAGATGGTGAGAATCATTGGTCGCAACGAGCAGCAATGTGATGGCAGGCAAAATAAAAAGGGAGGCAATTTGCTTACGATTCCATTGTTTGCCTAAAAATTGCAGGACGATAACTAGGCCTAATGAGGCTGCTGCCGGCATTCCGATATATTGTATCGTAGTCCAGAACATAATTTGCTCCATGGAGCTGCTGGTCAAGCCGATTGCATAGGAAAAGCAATAGATGGTTAGAGCGAGCGTATACAGCATGAAGGAGGTTGCGCCTTGAAAGCGCTCTTTGCGTGAAAATGCATAAACAAACAGAAAAAAATTAAGCACGCCCGACACGCAAATGAGTGCGATATAGGCTGTTACGGTTGACTCCATTAAATTCAGCTCCATTAGACAAATATATACGTTCCTATATTACCACATATAGCAAGCACAAATAAGCAGCTCCTTTGCAGTTGACAACTATTTTATGTTTGGCTATACTGACTGTAATCTTATAGTTGAACTTTACGATGAAAGAGCGCAGTAGCAGCTTTGTCTCTGTTCCAGAAAGTCAGGGGTGATGCAACCTGATACATGCAAAGCTGGCGAAATACACTCTGGAGTAACTTGGGTAATGCCAAGCGGCACTAGCGACCGATATCTCGCAAAGAGCGGCGCAGCTTCAGCTGCGCAATATGGGTGGTAACGCGGTTAATGATCGTCCCTTTGTCTGCACTGCAGATGAAGGGACGTTTTTTTATTTTTGTAAAAGATGAAACAGGGGTGCTATGAAATGAATATTATTGATGAATTGGA
This sequence comes from Paenibacillus montaniterrae, assembly GCF_018403185.1. Classification (GTDB taxonomy): domain Bacteria; phylum Bacillota; class Bacilli; order Paenibacillales; family Paenibacillaceae; genus Pristimantibacillus; species Pristimantibacillus montaniterrae. Next base: position 81,722 of record NZ_BOSE01000004.1, on the reverse strand, counting down.
ATGGCGCGAAGCTATCAACCAGCAGACAGATGCTGAAGGGCTGCGCAAATTAACGAGTGAAAAGTCCGTATCGCTATACTGCGGGGTCGACCCGACAGGCGATAGTATGCATATTGGTCATCTCATTCCATTTATTATGCTGAAAAGGTTCCAGCTCGCAGGTCATCGCCCGGTCATTTTGATCGGCGGCGCTACAGGAACGATTGGCGACCCGAGCGGCCGTACCTCCGAGCGTTCCTTGCAAACGCTGGAGCAGGTGCAAGCCAATGTCGAGGCGCTTACGGCACAAATGAAAAAGCTGTTTGTGACAGATGGCGACAATCAGGTGCGCCTCGTAAATAACTATGACTGGATTTCAAAAATTAACGTCATCGAGTTTTTGCGCGACTTCGGCAAAAACTTTAGCATCAATACGATGCTGGCGAAGGATGTTGTATCGAGCCGTCTTGACAGCGGCATCTCCTTTACCGAATTTTCGTACCAAATTTTGCAGTCGCTCGATTACCTTCATCTGTACCAGCATGAGGATGTGCAGCTGCAAATTGGCGGCTCTGACCAATGGGGCAATATTACGTCGGGGCTTGACCTGATCCGCAAAAAGGAAGGCGCGGAAGCGAAAGCATTTGGCTTGACGATTCCGCTTATGCTGAAGGCGGACGGCACGAAATTCGGCAAAACAGCTGGCGGCGCAGTTTGGCTTGATCCGAATAAAACGACTCCATTTGAATTTTACCAATTTTGGGCCAATACAGATGACCGCGATGTCGTCAAATATTTGAAATACTTCACCTTCCTCAGCAAGGAAGAAATCGATGCGTTGGCGGAAAAGGTAGCAACCGAGCCTCATAAGCGTGATGCGCAAAAAGCGCTTGCGGAAGAAATGACGCGCTTTGTACACGGCGAAGCAGCGCTGGAGCAGGCGAAGCGGATTACTGCTGCATTGTTTAGCGGCGATATTCGCTCCTTGACTGCCGAGGAGATTGAGCAGGGCTTTAAGGAAATGCCAACCTATACAGCTAATCGTGAGGAGAAAAATTTGGTTGATTGGCTGGTGGAGCTTGGCATTGAGCCATCTAAGCGTCAAGCACGCGAGGATGTAAGCAAGGGCGCAATTACATTGAATGGTGAAAAAGTGACCGATCTTGCCTTTACGGTAACCGCTGATCAAGCGATCGGCGAAAAATTTATCATTATTCGCAAAGGCAAAAAAAGCTACAGCCTCGTTCGCCTAGAGCAAAATTAAGAGATATAAGATGTGTACACATTGCGTACACATCTTTTTTTTATAATCGTGATACAGCAAGAAAGGAGCTGGTTGCGCGATTATGGAATGATATTGATAGAGGCGTACAATAATAAGATGAGAGATGCGTTTGGAGTGAAGCTTATGAATCGAACCCTTCTACTTGTAGAAGATGACGTGCATTTGAGAGAAATTATCCATGATTATTTTGCTGTGGATCACTGGGAGGTTGTTGAAGCGGACAACGGCGCAGCCGCGCTGGAAAAGTTTGATGATCAACAAGGTCAGCCCTTTGATTTAGTTATTCTCGATATTATGATGCCGTTGCTGGACGGATTTGCAGTATGCCGTTATATTCGCAAGCGTTCGGATGTCCCGATTATTATGATTACAGCAAGGGAAGCAGATGATGATCAGGTGCATGGCTATGAGCTTGGAGCAGATGAATATGTAACCAAACCATTAAGTCCCAAAGTACTGGTTGCGAGAGCCAATGCTTTAATCAAACGGGCAGAAGGAACTGTGGGAGCTGAAGATCATCGCTTAACGTTCGGGGAGCTGTCGATTCAGCTGCAAGCTCATCAAGTGAAGGTGCAGGATCAAGAAATATACTTGTCTCCCAAGGAATATGAGCTGCTCGTATACATGGCTAAGCATAATGGAAAGGTACTCAGCCGCGAGCAGCTGCTGACTGCGATATGGGGCTTTGATTATGACGGAGATGATCGAACGGTTGATACCCATATTAAAAAGCTGAGAGCCAAGCTTGGCGCAGAAGGACGTTTCATTAAAACTGTCATTCGCACGGGCTATAAATTCGATACAGCATGATGAGACGACATTCATTAGCGCGCAAGCTATTTATGATCACCTCACTCATTATTATTGGCTTGCTAGCCATTGTGCTCGTTTTTGAAAGCTTGTTTTTTGAACGCTTTTACCGATCAGTCAAGCAGCATGAGCAGGAGAAAGCGATTCATAAGCTTATCGAGCAAGTAGAACCACTGCAGGCGGATGAACAGGCAATTGCCTATGCGATCGGCTCTGCCATGAACGAATATGATGCCAGTATTGCGCTATTAAATGAAGAGTATAGTATAAAGCCGCTGGATATTTATGTGATCCATATGCAGGCTGGCGAGCATGAGATCGAAATCGTTATCAATGAAGAAGGAATACAATACGATGAGCTGCCTAAAAAACTGGCTCCGGGCGAAGAGCTCGTTGTAGACGGCATCTATATGGATCAACACGACACCGTTTTGCATCCGGTCTATTTTTATCCTGAAACGGTAAAGCCGGAGACTGGCTTGGTGCGCGTTCAAGGCACCATTACGAAGCTTTTGCTGCCAGAGCAGCGTTCCTTCAATCCCATGTATCAGGATATGCTCATTGCCGATATGCTGCAAGCCTGGAGACCATGGGAGCTTCCAGAGTTAAATGAAGACAGCTACGCTTACGCGACGACGCAGTGGCGCGATTCATGGAGCGGGGTGCCATATATTGCGACGCTTGGCAAGCTGCAGCATTCCAGCTCCTTCATCGTAATGATGTCATCACTGCAGCCTGTAAATGAGGCGATTTCCATGCTTCGCAAGTATGTGCTCGTTTTATTTCCTTTCATCGTTATAATCGTCATCGTACTGGCGGTGGTGTACTCGCGCTATATTGCAAAGCCGCTAGTCAAAATAAATGCATTTGCTGAAAAGCTCGCGCAGCTGCAATTTTCTGCGGAACCGCCGATCCAGACACGCGATGAATACGGGCAGCTATCTCGGCATCTCGTAACGTTATCGCAAAATTTGCAAAGGGCACTAGAGGAGCTAACAGAGAGAAATGAACAGCTTCAAGTGGAAATAGCAACGAAAATACGCTTGGAGGAGCTGCGCAAGGAGCTGGTTGCCAATATCGCCCATGAGCTGAAAACACCGCTTGCAGTAATGAAAGGGTATGCGGAAGGGCTGCAGGACGGAATAGCCGACCATAAGCGAGAGGCTTATCTGACACATATCGTCCGTGAGGCGGATGTGATGAATGAGCTGATTATGGACCTGCTGGAGCTTTCCAAATATGAAGTGAATGCGATAACGCTGAAGCTAACGCATTTTGATATTGTAAGGCTGGTGCAGGATGAAGTGGGTACCTTTGCCATTCAGCTAGCAGACAAAGCATTACAGGTCGAGCTAATTACAGATGAGCTTAGTCAGCCATTTGTGATCGGAGATAAAAAGCGAATAAAGCAGGTTATTGTAAATTTGTTAAGCAATGCGGTGCGTCATGCCGAACCAGGCTCGCAGCTTATCCTTACCATAAAACCTGTCGCGTATAAAAAGGTAGAAATAGAACTATACAACGAAGGCCGTCCGATTCCACAGCAGCATTTGCCGCGAATATGGGACAAGTTTTATCGTGTCGAGCAAGCACGGGATCGACGCTCGGGCGGTACAGGGCTTGGACTTACAATCGCCAAACATATTTTGCAGCTGCATCATAGTCAGTTCGCAGCAGTTAACAAAAAAAATGGTGTAGCATTTTATTTTACACTAACAGAAGGAAGTGCAGAGAATGAACATGAAAACTAAAAGCTTAATTGGCTTTATCGCCTTGGCAATTATGCTGAGTGGGTGCGGCACGCCTAATAATGAGGCAAACGGAGGTACTCCAAGCGCTCCAAGCACTCCAAGCACACCGTCGGCAAATGAGTCGCAGCTGCCAGCGAATGAGGACAAGGCAGAGCCAACGATGGAGCCAGCAGCGAGCAGCGATGATATTCATATTGTCATTGATCAAACTGAAAAACCGATTGAAGGCGACCGGAACAGCTTTGACTTTTCTGTGCAAAAACGCCCCGATGGCTATGCTTTAACGTCAATGGAATGGAGCTCGGCTAATCTTTCTGTTGTAAACAGCTTACAGGAAGCGATAGAGCACGGTGCCAACGGCGAGAATGGCTTTTATATTAGTGGAAATGGTCAGTTTATGGGCTTTTTCTACGATAAAGCATTAGCCGGTGAAACCGGGAAAGTCAGCTTTACCTTTACTGATGAACAAGGGAATGAGTTAATCTGGAGTAAAGAGGTTACGCTGCTTTAATACACCTATTTAAAAGCGCTCAGTTTGGTCATCATAATGACGATACTGAGCGCTTCATTATATAGAGGTAATTATGAGCGGCTTGATCGCAATTTATAATGTACGCACGCGGTATACAGCATCTTTTCATGCAGCGGATGAAAAACGGCTTGATGCTGAACTGCGGCAGGCTCAAGCATAAGCGCTTTATTGTTGTCAATTTGCTGGGCGATTTTGGCCTCCAGCTCTTGTAGTGTAAAAGCTTCATAAAATTCAATTTTGGTTTCCAGCAAATCAAGTCTGAATTCCATATCAATTCTCCTTCGTTCGAAAATTGTTCAAATTTCCATATAATTTCGTTGGCGATTTCGTGTACACTGACAGTAGATGAGAAAGGAGGGGGAGCAATGGCTGATGTACCGGGTTCAGTTTGGTTTTTTAGTATTGTCATTATAGCCCTAATTACCTGGATCACGCTTTGGGTTACGAAAAAGGCCTATTCTAAAAAATGGGATGAAACGGATAAAGAAGAAATTCACTAACTGTCGCTTTGCGCGGCAGTTTTTTATTTGTCTCACTGGTGGTCAAGATGCAAAAAAACTTCTTCGCCAGCGGCAGAAGAAGCATTCGTCGTAAATGGTGCCGCCTAGAGGACTTGAACCCCCAACCTACTGATTACAAGTCAGTTGCTCTACCAATTGAGCTAAAGCGGCGCAGCGATATGTAGTTTGCGAATGGTGCCGCCTAGAGGACTTGAACCCCCAACCTACTGATTACAAGTCAGTTGCTCTACCAATTGAGCTAAAGCGGCACAACAAATTCGTCGAACACAAAAGGTATTATCACATAGAAAATAAAAGAAATCAAGACCTCTTTGCAAAGATTAAATTTTCCGAAAATTTAATACAAACTGCATATTCAAATAGCTCTACTATTTTGCTCCTCCGCTTATAAAAAAGCTATGCACACCCAGCTTTTTATAGCATGGTATGCATAGCTAACATGATTTCAATATGATTTAATATGATTGCAATATGCCTTCATTAGGCAGTTTCTTCACTTGTCGCTTCTGTTCGCTCATTAATTTGCATCTCAATTTTACGAATGCGGTTTTTGCTCGTTTCGCGTACGATAAACGTTAAGTGCTCATATTCCAGCTTTTTGCCTGGCTTTGGCTCCTGCAGGTTGCTGTAAATCCAGCCGCCAATCGTTTCAACTTCCTCTTCCTCGAAGGAAACACCGGTTAGAGCATGCAGCTCATTAAGCAGAACCTTGCCGTCCAGCAAATAACAATTTTCATCCAGCAGCTCAATTTCCTTACGCTCGTCAGTGTCAAATTCGTCGCGAATTTCACCAACGATTTCTTCTATAATATCTTCTATCGTGATAAGACCTGAAGTTCCGCCGTATTCATCGACTAGGATTGCAATATGCACCCTTTCCAGCTGCATCCGCTTAAGCAGCGTTTTGACTGGAGTAACCTCTGATACGCTCAATACAGGATGGATCAGTGACTTAAGATCAAAATCACCCTTATTGTACTCAAGAAACAATTGCTTCGTATTAATCATCCCGACGATGTTGTCCTTGCTTTCCATCGCAACCGGGAAGCGGGTGTACTGCTCCTTGCGAATAATCTCGAGATTTTTTTCCAAGGAGTTATTGGTGTACAGGCAAACCATATCGGTGCGGGGCACCATAATTTCTTTTGCCAGCAGCTCGTCGAAGGCAAAGATGCGGCTTACATAGCCATATTCCGTGTTGTTGATTTTTCCACTCTGATAGCTTTCATTCAAAATGATTTGAATTTCTTCTTCCGAATGCGCTTCCTCATGCTCCTTGGCAGGCTTTAATCCGAACATTCTGACAAGTGCATTGGCTGAGCCGTTTAAAGTCCAGATAAACGGAAACAACACCTTGTAAAATAAAATAAGCGGTCGTGCAATCAGGAAGGATATTTGCTCCGCTTTTTGAATGGCCCATGTTTTCGGGGCAAGCTCGCCGACAACGACATGCAAAAAGGTAATGACAATAAATGCGATACCGATCGATAATGGATGGCTCAGACTTGTTGGCATACCAAGATCATGGAATACTGGTGTTAAAATCGCTTCGACGGTAGGCTCACCAAGAAAACCAAGACCTAATGCGGTACAAGTGATACCGAGCTGACAGGCGGATAAGTAAGCATCCAGATTACTTGTAATTTTTTGAACTGAAAAGACTCCTTTTTTTCCTTCTAGCACCAGTTGATCAATTCGACTTGAGCGAACCCGAACGATTGCAAACTCGGCTGCAACGAAAAATCCAGTTAAAAAAATTAATAAAGCAATCATGAATAACTTCAGACCTATGTCCATTTCTAATCTTCACTATCCTTTATCTTTAAATTTTATTCCTTATTGTATACTATAGCGAATAAAACAGTTCCCTATCAACTTAAGAAAGCTTGTGAATCCGCGTAATTAAGGTGTAAAGGGCGTGAAAAGGCGAAATAAAGGAGCAAACAGCGGTATTTTACCCGTATAGCATCCGGTTTTCGCTCATTATCTTTAATTTGCGCAATTATTGGTTAAATTTTACTGTTGATTTTATTTTACTATACGTAAGCTAAAATATGGTATACTATGTTTGACTCATTTTGCTCTTTAAAAAAATACCGGATTTTTCGATATAAATTGTAATAGCAACGCATGAGTGGAGGAAATCAGATGGATGCAAATGCGATGAAAGCAGCTAATCTTCAGCAGTTAAGGTCGCAGCTTGATTATTACACGGGGAAAAAAACAGCCAGTCGTAATCAGTCAACGTTTGAGCATGTGCTGCAAGGCCAGGCTGACATAAAAGTTTGGGACCCCAGGCTGGCGGAAGGCGTGCAAGGCGAACAGCAGCCAATATGGGGACAATTGCAGGCAGCCGGGAAAGGCATCAGCTATGTGCAGCGCTATGGAGAGTTCGAAGCGAGCCCTGTATACAGCGGCATCGCGGCAGCAGAAGCAGGCTCAGCTTTGCTAACGAGCAGCTCGGTCAACAGCAGCTTTGATGCAATTATTGAAGCAGCTGCCAATAAGTACGGTGTTAGCGCTGATTTGATTCAAGCCGTTATCCAGACGGAGTCAAACTTCAATCCGAACGCCGTTTCTCCAGCGGGAGCAAAAGGATTAATGCAGCTTATGGATGGTACTGCGAGAGGGCTTGGCGTAATGGACTCATTTGATCCGGTGCAAAATATAGATGGAGGCACTCGCTATTTGGCGATGCTGCTGAAAAAATATAATGGTCATGTCAGTGTTGCGCTTGCAGCCTATAACGCCGGTCCAGGAAGAGTGGACAGGCTTGGTATTGCAAATGAGCAGCAGCTGCTGGAAAAGCTGCACACACTGCCTGATGAAACACAGCGCTATATTAGTAAAGTTCATGCCGCTATGGCATAATAAGAAAACGGGAATGCGGCTTCCACGTTAAGGTGCTTGAGTGGGGGTTTCGCAGCTCCCGTTTTTGTTGTATATTGTACGTTGTATATTGAAACTGCACGGAAGAAGGAATAGATGATGCTTTATTTTGACCATTGTGCCTCAACGCCTCCGCATGAGGATGTCGTACGTACGATGATGGAAGTGATGACCAAGCACTATGCCAATCCATCTTCACTGCATGGCGGCGGCGTAGCGGCAGCCAGATTATTGGAAAAGGCAAGAGAACAGCTTGGTCAGCTTATGAATACAAAGCAGGGACGCTGGATTTTTACATCTGGCGGGACCGAGTCAAATAATTTGGCGATTAAAGGAGTTGCGAGAGCATTGCGCTCACGCGGCAATCATATCATAACCAGCAGCATTGAGCATGCGTCGGTTTACGAGGTGATGCAGCAGCTGAAAGAGGAAGGCTTTGACATAACCGAGCTTCCAGTAAGCCGAGAAGGCCATGTTCAGCTTGAAGACGTCAAGTCGGCCATTCGCGATCATACGATTCTGGTCAGCATTATGCATGTGAACAACGAGCTTGGAACCATTCAGCCAATTGCCGAAATTGGCGAGCTGTTAAAGTCATATCCAAAGCTGAAGTTCCATGTCGATGCCGTACAAAGCATCGGCAAGCTGCCAATTGATATTGAAGGCTGGGGCATTGATTTGCTCAGCGGCTCAGCTCATAAGCTGCGGGGACCGCGCGGTGTTGGCTTCCTCTATGTACGCAACGGCTTGCCGCTTGCTGCTCAGCAGGCTGGCGGCTCGCAGGAATTCGATCTGCGGGCAGGCACAGAAAATATTGCTGCGATTGTTGCAAGTGCCAAGGCGCTGCGCCTGGCAATCACGAAGCAGCCGCAGCTTGCGGCGCAGGTGGAGCAGCTGGCCGCTTATTTAAAGACTAGGCTGGCCGAAATTGCTGAGCTAAAGCTGAATGGAGGAGCTCCGCAATCGCCTTTTATCGTTCATTTTTCGTATCCGGGAATGAAGCCGGAAGTGATCATTCATATGCTGGAGCAAAAAGGGATATTAGCTTCTACGCGTTCAGCCTGCTCATCCAAGGACGACAAGCCGAGCCGTGTGCTGCTGGCGATTGGTGCAACACGCGAGGAAGCGGCGGGAGGCATTCGCATCAGCTTTGGCGAGGAGCACACGAAGCAGGATGTTGATCAGCTGGTGCTCGCTCTGCAGCAAATTGTGGCATCACTTAAACCGCTTGAGAGGGGAAGTAGACATTGAATTATGATCGTATCGTACTGCGATATGGCGACCTGACGATGAAAGGGCGCAATCGCAAAGTATTTGAAGATAAAATGCTGAAATCTGTAAAACGGGCGATGAAGCCGTTTCCTGAGGTGACCTACTGGCGCACCTATGGCCGCATGCATGTGCTGCTTAACGGCGCGCCTCATCAGCCTGTTATAGATCGCTTGAAGGATTTGTTTGGCATCGTTTCCGTTAGCCCGGTTATTTCGGTGCCGTCGGAGCTTGAAGCGATTCAAGCTGCGGCTCTCGACATTATGGCTTCCCTTAAGAAGCAGCCAGCAACCTTTAAAGTTAATGCGAAGCGCGCCTGGAAAGGCTTCCCGCATGGCTCACATGAGATGAATCATCTCGTTGGCGGTCATATTTTGCCGCGCTATCCTGAATTGCGAGTAGATGTGCATCATCCCGAGCTTGAGCTAAAGCTTGATATTCATGAGGAAGCTACTCATTTGTATTGGGAGACGATCCCTGCAGCTGGCGGCTTTCCATATGCAACAAGCGGTAAGGCGATGCTGCTGCTGTCCGGCGGTATCGACAGTCCTGTTGCAGGCTGGCTCGCTTTGCGCAAAGGCTTGGAGCTTGAGGCCGTGCATTTTCACAGCTATCCATTTACAAGCGAGCAGGCAACAGACAAAGTAAAAACGTTGACGCGCCGTCTTTCCTATTATGCTGGTGTGCCGATTCGTCTGCACCTTGTGCCGTTTACAGATATTCAGACGAAGATTGCTCACGGCAATCAGGAGAACTTAACGATTACGCTAATGCGCCGTGCTATGCTGCGCATTACCGAACTGCTGGCCGAGCAAGTGAAAGCGAACGGTATCGTAACAGGGGAAAGCCTTGGTCAGGTTGCCAGCCAAACCTTGTCCAGCATGAACGTAATCGGTCGCGTCGCAACGCTGCCGATGATCAAGCCGCTTATTACGATGGACAAGCAGGAAATTATTGAAATTGCACGCCAAATCGACACGTACGAAACTTCAATTTTGCCGTTTGAGGATTGCTGTACATTGTTTTTGCCGAAATCGCCAAGCACCAATCCAAATTTGCGTGTCGTCGAGCGTGTGGAGCATAGCATGGAGGATTATGATCTGCTTATTAAGCAGGCAGTGGAGAACACGGAAACAATTCTGCTAAGCTTTAATGAGAATAATAATGAAGCTTCACAAGATGAAGAAAACTGGTTTTAAGTGGAAGTTAAAAAGCTGGACTTTGATGATGCGGTTTTGCGTTGTAGCTTAGTCGGCGTCGAATCTTGAACGCTAGCGAAAACTGCGGTGCTCACGTAGCTTATTGCCTACGCTGCGCTCCTCGTTTTCTACTAGCGTCCAAGCTTCTTGGTCCTGAAAGCCCAGCTGTCGCTAATGAATCTGGATAACGTTATTTGTGATTAAAGTCGTTTTCTCTACTCTAATGAATGTACAGCGTCTTATTTGGCGGTTTTCACTGTAGTTGAGGCTGTTTGCTGTTCTTAAGGTTATGAATATTCATTAGAATTTCCAGCGACGCTAATCCGATCATTTAGCGTTACTCAGATTCTTTATACCTTTTCTTTACGCTTGCTTAGAGAATTGCAGACAATCCCGAGTTTACTTTCACATACTTTTAGCCCAAAAAGCACCTATTGCTTCAACTGCTGCTGGTAACCAGGCAGTTGTAAGCGATAGGTGCTTTTGTATTTGCAGAGTTTCTTAAGTATATTGGGTTGAAGTTTAGCATAGTATGACTTGAAGCTCGGTCATGCAGTTGCTAAGAGCTTGGAGTTCATTATGATGCTGCGTGTGATTGTTTTTCTTGCTTGCGCTTGTTTACGACATAGCCGCTTACCAGCACGAGCGCAATTACGATGATAATGAAAATCCAATACAAGGTATTATGACTTTCAAAAAATGATTTAAGGTCCAGCACCTTGGCTTTTTCGCCCGTAATCATTTTAGCAGCTGTGAAGGCCAGTACGGCTCCACCTATATAAAGAATCCAGTTGAATCGGTTCACCAGTTTTATGAAAAGCGTACTGCCCCATACGACAACCGGCACACTAATGATCAAGCCGATGACGACAAGCATCATATGGCCGCTGGCTGCACCAGCTACTGCGATGACGTTGTCAATGCCCATTGCGGCGTCGGCAATGATGATGGTGCGAATCGCCTGCCATAATGTTGTTCCGGCTTTAATATCATCATGCTGATCCTCTTGGACAAGCAGCTTGAAGGCAATCCATATTAGCAGAAGGCCGCCAGCAAGATGCAGCCACGGCAAATCGAGCAGCCTTACAACTAACAGCGTAGCTAAAATTCGTATCGTAATGGCCCCGACTGTTCCCCAAATAATTGCTTTTTTTTGTTTATCAGCTGGCAGGTTGCGAGCAGCTAGTGCGATGACGATTGCGTTATCGCCAGCAAGCACAAGATCAATAAAGATAATGTTCAGCAACGAAAGCCACCATTCTGCTGAAGTGATATCCATGAGTCGGTTCCTCCTTAAATATTCTGGCTTCATTGCCTATACTTCCTGCAGGAAAAGTATGTGGTTAGCCAAAGCTATAATAAATTGTCCATAAAGAAGCTTACACCAAAAAGTGTCAGACGTGAAGTGAAATTTTATAGGCTGTCATCATAAATGGCCAAGCTTGCTCATACCCCTATTAGAGGAAGTTCAAAAAGCTCGACTTTGATGACGAAGCGATCGCGTTGTAGCTTAGTCGACGGCGAATATGTCACGCTAGCGAAAACTGCGGTGCTCACGTAGCAAGTGCCTACGCTGCGCTCCTCGCTTTCTACTAGCGTGCCATCTTCTTGGTCCTGAAAGCCGAGCTTTTTGAACCTTTATTTGAATAGGAAGTTCAAAAAGCTGGACTTTGATGACGATGCAGCTTCTCTGTAGTGGATTCGACGGCGAATCTTGGACGCTAGCGTAAACTGCGGTGCTCACGTAGCTATAGCTCTACGCTGCGCTCCTCGTTTACTACTAGCGTCCAAGCTTCTTGGTCCTGAAAGCCCAGCTTTTTGAACACTCACTTAAAGAGGAAGTTCAAAAAGCTGGACTTTGATGACGATGCGATCGCGCTGTAGCGGATTCGACGGCGAAGCTTGAACGCTAGCGAAAGACTTATGCTTTCGAAGTATGTTTTCTGCGAAAACATTTGAGGTGCTCACGTAGCTATAGCTCTACGCTGCGCTCCTCGTTTACTACTAGCGTCCAAGCTTCTTGGTCCTGAAAGCCCAGCTTTTTGAACACACTCACTAGCAGAAGCCGAATAATTGCTACTTGTAGGAGGGGAAGCTTTGGACAGCCTCATTATTTTTGTTCAAATTATGTTAATTAATTTGTTATTAAGTGGAGACAATGCCATTATTATTGCAATGGTAAGCAATCAGCTTCCTGCCAAGCACCGCAATGCTGTCATCTGGTGGGGAACGTTGGCTGCGGTGCTGCTGCGCTGTATGCTAGTTGCAATCGCCTTGCCGCTGCTTAATATCCCATTTTTACAAGCAGCTGGTGGTTTGGTGCTGCTCTATATCGCGATGAAGCTGCTCGTTGATTTGCAAGGAACAGATCATGCAACGCCTGCGGTCAAATCGGTATCGCTCATGAGTGCAATAGGTACGATCATTACCGCTGATCTTGTTATGAGTCTGGATAATGTTCTGGCTATTGCAGCAGTTGCCAAAGGCGATCTTATTCTTATTATGCTCGGAATTGTGCTCAGCATTCCAATGATCATTTGGGGAAGCAAGCTGCTTGACAAGCTGCTAAAACGATTTGCTTTTCTCAGCTATGTTGGCGCGGCCTGTCTTGCCTTTGCTGCGGGGGAGATGATTATTAAGGATCAAGGGCTGCAATCGATGATTTTGTACAAAATGGGTGAGGATCTTACGATCATACCGCTTATGTGCATTCCGCTCGTTATTATTGCTGCAATTATGAAGCAGCGCCTGCAGCACCGATAAATGGTGACTTGAAGAAGATTGACTTTTAGAGCATATTCCTGTCTTTCACTAGCATAGGAATATGTTTTTTTGTGCAAACCTGATTAGAAGCCTAGTTTTTTTGTTACAATTCCGTTAAACTAATAAAGATCGAATTTTGAATAAAGGTAGTAAGGAGCGGAATGCTGGGATGATAAACAAATATTCCGCTGGGATTTTATTGTTAATTGTTGGTGTTATAATTTTGTTAGGCAAAGCTGGATTATTTAGTTTACTAGGTATGATGTTCTGGCCAATACTGGTATTGATACCTGGCATTTTAATTCATGTGCTTTACTTTGGCAGAGTGCTTCCAGCAATAACATTGGTTCCAGCCGGTATGTTGGTTGTATATGCAGTATTGTTTATTTTTTGTAGTTTTCTCGGATGGGACAGTTTGCGCTATCTTTGGCCGCTGTTTATTTTTGGCGTTGCCGTTGGTTTGTTCGAATATCATTTATTCGGATCGCCGAAACAGCGTTATATAAAAACAATTGCCATTGGTCTTGGTGCGGCATCTCTTATTTGTCTGTTATTAATCGCAACGTGGGGCTGGGGCATTTATGTTGTAGCACTGCTATGTGTACTGGCAGGCCTTTATTTGATGTACGGATCACGCAGACGTTGGTAAACATAAATTGAAAAGATGGAGTGGAAGCATTTAATGAAGGCTAGAGAATTATTACGCAATATCGCAATTATCGCACACGTTGACCATGGCAAAACAACACTGGTCGACAAACTGCTGCAGCAGTCGGGAACATTTAAAGAGCATGAAGCAGTTCAGGAAAGAGCGATGGACTCCAATGACATTGAACGCGAGCGTGGCATTACGATTCTCGCCAAAAACACAGCAATTAACTATAAGGACTATCTGATTAATATCGTTGATACGCCAGGGCACGCCGATTTTGGCGGTGAGGTAGAGCGTATTATGAAAATGGTCGATGGCGTATTGCTTGTTGTAGATGCATTTGAAGGCTGCATGCCGCAAACAAAGTTTGTACTGCGCAAGGCGCTTGAATCGAACCTGACGCCTATCGTCGTTGTAAATAAAATCGATCGCCCTAACGCTCGTCCGCTAGAGGTTATTGATGAAGTGCTTGACCTGTTTATCGAGCTTGGCGCGAATGACGAGCAATTGGAGTTCCCAGTCGTGTATGCTTCGGCATTAATGGGTACTTCCAGCCTTGATCCGGAAAAACAGGATGAAAATATGTTGGCGCTATATGAAACAATTGTCGAACATATTCCGTCTCCTAAAGAGAGCACGGAATTACCATTGCAGTTTTTAGTTACGTTGCTGGATTATAATGAGTATTTGGGACGTATTGCGATTGGCCGCGTTAATCGCGGGATCATTAAGCAGGGCCAGGCTATCGCGGTTATTAATCGTGAAGGAACTGTCAAACAAGCGAGAATTGAAAAGCTGTTTGGCTTCCAGGGGCTAAAGCGTCTTGAGATCGAAGAAGCAGGTGCGGGCGATATCGTTGCGATCGCTGGTATTAAAGAAATTAATATTGGCGAAACGATAGCAGATCCGGCTAATCCTGAGCCGCTTCCTGTCTTGCAAATTGACGAGCCTACGCTGCAAATGACGTTTTTGGTGAACAACTCGCCATTCGCTGGTCGCGAGGGCAAATGGGTAACCTCGCGCAAGCTGCGTGAGCGTTTGTTCAAGGAGCTGGAAACGGATGTAGCGTTGCGCGTTGAGGAAACGGAATCTCCGGACGCATTTGTCGTGTCGGGCCGCGGTGAGCTTCACTTAAGTATATTGATCGAAAATATGCGTCGTGAAGGCTATGAGCTGCAAGTATCCAAGCCTGAGGTTATTGTCAGGGAAATCGATGGCGAGAAATGCGAGCCGTATGAGCGCTTGCTTATCGATGTGCCTGAGGAAAGCATGGGCGCGGTTATGGAGTCGCTCGGCACGCGTAAAGCGGAAATGGTCAATATGGTTAACGAAGGCAATGGACAAGTAAGATTGGAATTTATTATCCCGGCACGCGGCTTGATCGGTTATCGCACGATGTTCTTGACGTTGACTCGCGGTTATGGCGTCATGAACCACGCGTTCGACAGCTACGGTCCTTATGTTCCGAATACGGTTGGAGGTCGTCACCAAGGCGTTCTTGTGAGCAGTGAAAATGGCGTCAGCACATTTTACGGCATGCTTAGCGTAGAGGATCGCGGCATCCTGTTCCTTGAGCCGGGCACTGAAGTATATGAAGGCATGATCGTAGGCGAGCACAACCGCGACAACGACATTATCGTCAACATTTGCAAGGAAAAGCAGTTGTCGAATGTTCGTTCAGCAGGCAAGGATGATACCGTAAAGCTGAAAACACCGGTATTGTTCTCGCTAGAGCAGGCGCTCGAGTATTGTAATGATGATGAATACTGCGAGATTACGCCTAAATCTGTGCGTCTTCGTAAAAAGATTTTGAATAAGAGTGAACGTGAGCGTGCTGAAAAGCATCGCAAAATGGCGCAAGCCAATTCCTAAGAGTGCGAGTTCAAAAAGCGCAACAAGCTTTTTGAATATGCTCTAATAGCTTTGGGGAGGCGTAACAATGCAAGCTTGGTTAAGTGATCACCCGCTCGTTTCATATCTGCTCATTCTCGGAATGACCTTCTTTATATTCCAAAATGTGTTTCGGCCGCAGCAGGTGAAGCTGCCGTTGTTGAAGGCGATTTTTATGTATTTGACGATGATTGTTGGCTCGGCGATTTTGCTTGTTTTGCAAATCGACAAGCTGCCAATTATCCAATGTATGGCGGTTGCCATAGTGATGATGGTAATGCTCCGCGCTCGCCAAATTTATGATAAATGGAAAAACAAATCAACCACGGCTGATTAAACCGTTCTAATCTGATGCGAAGGATTGGCAGCACCAATTAAGCATAACGGTGCTGCTTTTTCTTTTCGTGCTGATTGTAGCAGATGGGGAAAGAGAAGGTGAGAAAATGGCTAGCAATAAGCCGCAAACAAATCAAAATAATCAACAAGTAACAGCAAGTCGAGTAGCAACTAAAGGTTCAAAGAAAAAAAAGAAGCGCCCTGTCCTTAAAGCATTTTTATTTATTATCATATTTGCGCTATTGGTTGTAGTAGGCTATGGCGCATACATAGTAATAAAGGGCAATGAAGCGCTAAAAGACATTAGTATCGCTAATAACGTAGATGATGGTGGCGGTAAAGTAACCATTCCTGTAAAAGATTCGGTTAAGGCAAAGCCGGTTACAATGGTCTTGCTAGGCATTGACCAGCGCAAAGGCGGCGGTGGCTTGAATACCGATGTTATTATGGTTGCAGCGCTTAATCCAACGACTAAAAAAGGCGCTGTTATCGCGATGCCGCGCGATACAAAGATAAACTATCAGGATCGCACGCGCAAGGTCAATGCATTTTATGCCAATTTTTATACTGCTGCGCAAAAAAATGGCGCCGATAAGAATGAAGCAATGCGACAAGCTAAGGATGGCATGAAGCAGCTATTAGGTGAGTTTTATGGCGTACCGTTCCAGTATGCCGTTTCGGTTAATTTCCAAGGCTTTATGGATGTTGTAGACGTGCTTGGCGGCATTGAAGTCGATGTTGATATGCGCATGCGCTGGACCGATTCGCATGATGGCACCAATATTGATTTGCATCCGGGATTGCAGCCGCTTGACGGCAAGCAAACTTTGGACTTTGTCCGCTTCCGCCAAAGCAAGGATAACCCTAATGCATCCAGCGATTTCGAGCGCAATACGCGGCAAACAGTCGTCATCAATGCAATCTTGAAAAAGATGATGTCGCTTGGCGGAGTTACGAAAATCGGCAATGTGATCGAAGAGGTTAGTGAAGACGTGCATACCGATATGCCGAGTGAGGAAATTACTCGCTTGCTAACAACCTATTACAATATCAATATGGATAATATTACATTTATGACCCTGCAAGGAAAATGGTCAAACCCTTATGTTGAAGCTGATGCGCAATCATTAGCTGAAGCACAGCAATTATTGCAATCGATAATATCAGAATGAGTAAACGAAACCTATCATATACTGTAGTAGTTAAGCATCCGTCGTCATGAACAATGTGAGGAGGCAAAGCGATGTACGGTGTAGGAAAGGTTGCGAAAAGCAAGTTTAGCTTACAAGTAAAGCCTAGTACAAGCGACTAGGCTTTTTGTGTTTTTCCTAACGCTATTTAAGCAGCAGTAATGCTTGCCGAACGCTTATTCACCTTTCAGCTTTTGCTCATGCTCTTCGATCATTTGCTCTGGAGTATGATACTTTCCTTCATCGTTTTTGTTGGTCGCTTCAATTTGATTGTCATTAGCTCCCGGCATTAAATCTGTCGGTATTTGCGGCACGATGCGGCCAACAATATCTGCCAGCTCTTCAATAAAGCCTTGAACCGGACGACCAGCTCGTATATCGTCGCCAATTTCGGCAATACGCTCACCCAAATCAACATCGGCGGTGACAATTGCGTGTACGCCGTACGGATCTTTTCTGAATGCTTCAGAAACAGAATACTTAATCGTTCCTACACGGGATCGTTCAAGCTTGGGGTCTACATTAATCCCGACGATAGCGGTATTGCCAATCACCACGACATGGGCGTCCTCAACGCCTTCAATGCCTTTGGCGAGATTCTCCAGGTGAAGGGCAGCCTCCTCTTGATTGTCAGCTACGGCTCGAGGCTTAACTTGCTGCGTTTGCATCGAATTATTATTGTTGTTGGAAGGTGGGGTTGCCTGCGAGTTACAGCCAGCTAACGATACGAGCATCAGCGCTAATACAACTAGTTCCTTTTTCATATGATTCACCTCGCGTTATCAACATACTTATTGCCCAATGTAGTGTGCGCTTAGCTGCAGCTTTCTATGTACAATGACGTTGAATGAGGAGGGAGCTCAATGAGCCAAATTATAGTCCTTGATACAAATGTGCTGCTGCATGACCCGCAAGCAATTTTTGCGTTCCCTAAGGATGAAGTGGTCATACCTGCGATTGTTTTGGAAGAAATTGATTCCAAGAAGCGCCTTGCAGATGAGCTGGGGCGCAATGCCAGATCAATTTCCCGTTTATTGGATAAAATCAAGGAGGGCGGACAGCTGCACAGCGGCATTGAGCTGCCGAGCGGTGGAACGATTCGGGTTGAGCTGAATCATCGTAATTTTGCTCAGGTGCAAAATCTGTTCGGCGAAATTACGAATGACCATCGAATCATTGCGGTAGCCATGAATTATCAATCGGAGCAGCAGCAGGTCGAGGAGACCAAGCGCAAGCAGGTTGTGTTGGTCAGCAAGGACGTGCTGATGCGAATTAAAGCGGATGTGCTGGGCCTTGCAGCGAGAGATTATGTAGCAGATCCGCATCTCAACAAGGATGAACGATATAGCGGCTTTTTTACACTCTATGTGCATCCTGCTATTATTGATGAATTTTACACCTTTCGCTATCTGCTAATAAACAATCTCGGGCTGAAGCATGTGTTGAATCCGCATGAGTTCGTCATTTTGAAGGACGAGATGGGCACGACCAAGTCGGCGCTGTTAAAGGTTAATGCTGCTGGCACGAGGCTGGAGCCGCTTTATTTGAGTAATGATCCAATCTGGGGAATAACAGCGCGCAACGCACAGCAGCGGATGGCGCTTGAGCTGCTAATGAATGATGAAATTCCGCTTGTGACGTTGACCGGCAAAGCAGGAACAGGAAAAACGCTGCTGGCACTTGCCGCGGGGCTATTAAAGGTAGAGGATGAGCATAAATACAAGAAGCTGCTGATTGCCCGGCCGGTTGTGCCGATGGGCAAGGATATCGGCTATTTGCCTGGCGAGAAGGAGGAGAAGCTAAGGCCTTGGATGCAGCCGATTTATGATAATTTGGAGTTTTTGTTCGATACTAAAAAATCAGGCGACATTGAAAAAATATTGATGGGCTTAGGCAGCATTCATGTGGAAGCATTAACCTATATTCGCGGCAGATCGATTCCTGGGCAGTTTATTATTATTGACGAAGCGCAAAATTTAACAAGTCACGAAATTAAAACGATAGTTTCGCGAGTCGGAGAAGGCAGCAAAATTGTACTTGTCGGAGATCCGGAGCAAATCGATCATCCTTATCTGGATTCACTAAGCAACGGGCTTACGTATTTGGTCGAGCGCTTTAAGCAGGAAAGCTTAAGCGGCCATATTGCGCTGGAGAAAGGCGAGCGCTCCAAGCTGGCGCAGCTGGCAGCGGATTTATTATAAGCTCATCGTGCACTCGAAATACAAATAAGCAGAAAGTCATCCTTGAAAATAGGTCAAAGGATGGCTTTCTGTTTTAATCTTATAGGTGGAGGTTATGGGATAAATTTACTATAAAAGTCTAGTTTGGTATGTAAGCGATATACATTATCAATAGTTATGTTATACTAGTAATATCCGATGCGAAAAGGAGACGAGCTGTGTTTACTAGAAAAACGATTCCATTTATCGTTGGTTCAATTTTACTAGTAGCTGTTGCTTTTCTATTTTTAACAGATGAACTTGATTGGACCTATGTGTCTGATTTGTATAAAGATGAGCCGGCCGTGGTCGTTGTGCCTGAGGAGGAGCCTGTACAGAATGTCAAGCTCGAGGTAGCGGTGAATCTTGATGCGCAGCAATATGATGAGCTTATAAGCTTGGCTGAGCAAGTCCATGAAAGCTATCCGCAGCTTGATGTGCGCATAACAAACTACTTCGAAGAAGGACTTAGCTACGAGGACTGGGAAACACGAGCGAGGCTGGGAGAGCTTGGAGACATTCAGCTCGTGCAAAATGAGTGGGTTGTTCCGCTCGCGATCCAGGGGCTGTACCAGCCTGTTGATCGATTGATGAACAACGATGTGCTGAGCGACCAATTGCCAGGTATTGTCGATGCTTTGAAATGGAATGGCTATATTTGGGCTGTGCCTTATGAAACGAACCCGTACCTGCTTTTTGTGCATCAGCAGGCTGCAGCAATGCTTGAAGACGGTGAACCTGCTGCAACCGATCCGCCGCAGCAGGCACAAAACAGCACTGGACAGCAGCAGGAGTCAAGCAGCGAGGCTAATGGAGCGGCGAATGAAGCAAACTCTGGCGACAGCTCGGAGAGCGAGGCCAATCAAGCCAGTTATTTGTTGAACTGGAGCTTTAAGCAGTGGCTGGAACGCTATGAGCAGGCTGATGATTTTGCGGGCCCGTTGCTGAATATAGATCCTGAACAGCTTACAAGTGCGCTCGTATGGCTGGCGTTATGGCATAATGCCAACGATGAGCCGATGAAATTAGCCGAGCTGAGCGAGCAGCAGCTTGAGATGCTGCACTACTTAACGGAGCATACGGCAAACATCGAGCCGTCACTAAAGCTTAGTGAAAGTGAGAGTGCCGCTCAGCGGCCGTTTCTCTATTTGACAACGGCAAAAAATTATTTTTCACAGCGCGCCTTGATCGAACAAAACTATGAGCAGAAGCTGCTGATTGCACCGCTGCCGTGGATGAACGGCAAAAGCTTTATGCTCAGCGCAAGCACCTCCGCCGGGGTGAAGGCTGAAGCTGCAATGCAATGGCTAGAAGTCGTTAATCGCTTTCAGCCTCAGGATACGATTATCCATCGCAAGCAATACTCGGCTTACAGCAGTGATTCCGTACAAATTAAGCTTGGTACCCAGCTGCAGCAAAAGCTGCTTAACAGACAGCTTTTTGAAGTCGATCCCAAGTGGGTCATTCGCTATGAGCAGCTTCAGCAGCAATGGAAAAAAGCATCTACCATTGAGCAAAAGCTCGGTATATTTCAACAATAAAAGCAGCTCCCTTTGCCTTATGCAGCTATTATCGCTGTACGGACATAAAGGTGCTGCTTTTTAGATTGCAATATGCTCCGAGTTGATTTGGCGCATTACAGGGCAAGCTTCAGCTTGATCTGCAGCTGCCCATCGTTTACCTCTACTGCTGTTGCACGAAGCAGCTTTAATATTGCACCAGGATAAAAATTAAGGTCGAATTGCTGCTCCAGCTCCTGCCGGGTTGTATCTGGCAGTGAAAAACCGTTGAACAGCAGCTCGTCTATTGTGAAGCGAATAAAGTTTGAAGGCTCATCGACAACATCGTAATGTCCGGTAATTTCTATTGCAAGCTGCTCATTTTCTCCCTTAGCCGTTATCTGCCCGTCAGCAAACTGAAAGGCAAAGGCCTCGAACATCGGGTCGTAGTCTCGCAGGTATTCATTGAGCGCGTCCTGCGGCAGCGTGATCGTATAATTAAATCCTTTATTGCTTATGTATTCCTTGTTTTTTTGCAGCCATGCCGGCAGCTCGTTCATAGCCCGAGCCAGTGCATTAAAGTACGTTTTTACTTGCTCGATGCCTTCCTTTTGCCAAAATTCGGTTAGCTGCTCGATCAATAATGCAACCCGTTCAGCGTCGGTACGGTTACTCAGCTGCTCGTCTATTTGCTGCTCAAGCTGAAGCACGCGCTCGCGCTGACGCTGCAGCTGCTGCTCCATCGCCTGCAGCTGCTCCTGCTCGACAGCATGCTGCTCGTACATGCTTCGCAAGTCTTCGTATTGCTCGATATAAGAGGTAAGTAGTTCGCGATCCTTGCGCAGTATATATTCAATCAGCTCCAGTGAAAGCAAAAACTGCTCGAAGGAGTCCGCCTTCAGCAAGCTTAGATAGATTCCGCTTCTTTCTCCTTTATAATAAGCGGCCAGCACTTTGCCCGCCTGTGTTCGTTTCTGCTCAATGTCTACTTCCCGCTCATACAGAAGCAGCTCTGTGTCAATAAGCTGCTCCTGCAGCGTTTGCAGTCTGGCTTGAATGCGCTCGATTTCTTTATCAATTTCGACCAGCGACAGGCTGGATTGCAAAATTTGCTGCAGCTCCTCATCCTGCTGCTCGAGCAGCGGGGCAGTTGGTTCAGTTGCAGGCTCAGCAATAGCTGTTGAATGGGCAACGAGCAGAAGCGAGAGGATGGCAAAAAGACAGACAGCTAGCTTAGGTTGTCTAATTAATACATTCAAAGCGCCCTTCCCCCCTTACTCCATTGTATGCATCGGCCATTTCTAATATATCTAAATCGGACAGAATGCAAACAGGTCGTACAAGAGGAACTTGTACGACCTGTTTGCATAAAAGAAAATGTTCAAAAAGCGGGCTTATTGAACGCTTTCGTAAGGCTGGGTTTAGAACGGTATGCTCATCTTGAAGACTGACCAATATGTGAATCCAACAAACGAGATTACCATATATCCCCAAAACATTGCTATGTAAGTTTTTTCGGAGAACTTCAAATAGCCAAGAAATACGAACGCGGCTGCTTGAGCCAAAAATAACAGTGAAAATTCGTACATATGACCTGCAAATGCCATTAGACCAATTACTAGACACCAAAAGCCTAGCACACGATACATACGTGCCATGCAGCAACCCCCTTTCTTGTTGAACGACCCAAATTCCTAAGTTACATTATATCGCTAGGCACTCAAAGTGTAAACTATCCCCATGTCGAAAAAATGAATTTATTTCGTCTTTATTGTGAACTTGTTCATAGTATGTTCATGAATATGAAGTTTTATGTATGAGATTTTTTGAAAATGGTTATACAAAATAGTAACCAATAGATTCTATGAACTCTACTAAGAACATAGAGATAAGTAAGTGCCTTTTGATTTATTTTGAAATGTTTAAGGAGGTAATATAAGCATGACAGCTATTAGACAGGATGCATGGACGCCGGACGATGATCTTATGCTCGCCGAGGTGACATTGCGTCATATTAGAGAAGGGAGCACGCAGCTTTCTGCCTTTGAGGAGGTTGGCGAGCGTATCGGCCGCACCTCAGCTGCCTGTGGATTTCGATGGAATAGCTTTGTTAGAAAACAATATGAGGAAGCTATCCAAATTGCAAAGCAGCAGCGTCATAAGCGCAACTATATGAAAAAACAGGCTGCGTCGCTGCCCCAGGTTTCTTCTGTTTCTGTATATGAAACAGAGGAGCGTACAGTAAAATCAGAGCCATCATTTGAAGAGAGCCTATCAATTGATGCAGTTATTCGTTTTTTACGTGAGTGGAAAACAACCTATCAGGAGCTGTCTCGTCAGGTACGCAGCTACGAGAAAGGCATAAGAGAGAAAGAGGAAGAGCTGCAAAGACTGCGTCAGGAAAATGAAAGATTGACTAAGGAAGTCAATAGCGTTCAATCCGATTACCACGCGGTTAATGATGATTACAAAACTCTTATTCAAATTATGGACCGGGCGCGTCGCTTAACAATTCTAAATACAGAGGAAGAAAACAAGCCTAAATTCAAAATGGATGCGAACGGCAATCTTGAACGAATTGAATAGGAAAGAGCAAGGCGAAAAAAGTGCTGCACATAAGGGCGGGTTTTCATACACGCGCTAACTGTAGCGCTTTTTTTGTTGTTCATGTATGCTGGTATAAAAGAATCAAAGCATTCGATAGGAGAGCAGAATGAAATTTGATATTGTCGGTACGGGTTCAATCGGATTATTGTTCGCTGTAAAATTGCTGCTTGCCAATTATGATGTGCAGCTGTGGAGCCGCACAGAAGAGCAGGCGAAATTGCTAGAGGAGCAAGGCATCGTCTTTCAAAGTCTAGGGGATGGGAGCAAGTCTCTGCTTAAGCCGGCCTGCAAAGCAATTGGCAGCGAATCTGCTGAGCATGATGAGCTGCGAGAGGCTGCCGATTCCCGCTATATGGTGTTGGCCGTAAAGCAGCATCATTTAAATGAGCAGCTGCTGCATGAGCTGGACAAGCTGGCTCGCTCAGGGCGTTATGAAGCGGTTGTTGCGATGCAAAACGGTGTTGGCCATATCGCCAAGCTTGGTTCTCGCCTGCAATTGCCTGTGCTGACGGCAGTTACGAGCGAAGCGGCAAAGCGGCTGGATCAGGCAATTATTGCACATGCAGGCCAAGGCAAAACATGGATTGGCGATGAGCTTGGACGAGATAGAGACAATAAACATCAGAAAAATATCGAGGAAGCACTGCAAAAGGCAGGATTTACCGCTTTTATGTCGAAAAACATCAAAGAGCAAGTCTACTATAAGCTGATAGGAAATGCAGTGATTAATCCGCTAACCGCCTTGTTCAATGTTTCCAACGGAGAGCTGCCGCAATCCACAACGCGGCGCAGGCTGATGGAAAAGCTGTTTGCAGAAACGAAGCAGGTTTTGCTGATCGAGGAGCCGACTATCGCGGCTTATCGTTTTGAACATATTTTACAGCTTTGCAGCGCTACTGCTGACAATACTTCATCGATGAGAGCAGATATATTAAGGGGAGCAGAAACAGAAGTTGCATACATAAATGGTGCTGTGTCAGCTATTGCGGCGCGACACAAGCTGCAGGCGCCTTTAAATGAAAGTCTGGTACATATGATCGAAGCACTGCATCCTGATCAAAAGGAGTGAGCGTTCAGAGCTTATGTGGGATATCATTAAATATATTTTTTCGGGGATGGCTATATTTCCTGTTTTGACGTTTGTAGTTGCATGCTTTGGCTTGATCGCTTTTGGCAAGGAAAGAAAATATGCAATTCGAATGGCAATGGATATATCGACGATATTTTTTATTTTCAATGTCGGAGCATTATTAAATACGTTATTTAATAACCGCTTTGGACTTTACGGAATTTTTTTAGTTATGATCATTGGTGCAGGCTTGCTCGGAAACAGCTATTATCGAAAAGATGGCGCTATACCTTGGAAAAAAATTATACGAGTTGTATGGAGGATTACCTTCTTTATTACAGTCCTGCTTTACATTGTGTTACATATCATTGTTTTGCTGAAGCTTGCTTTCACCGTATAGCTCAGCTCAGCGCAAGTATACGGCGTCTCTGCTACTGCAGAGACGTTGTTTGCTTCTGTATACAAAATGAGAGATGTACATTAAAGCGGGAATAATGTATCGTTATAGAGTAGGCTTGAAGATGATACAGGAGGTTGAAACCGTGACAGAGGTTCAGAAATATGAATTGCCAATTGCCCAGCAATTGGCTGCAGATTATATACATGGCAAACCGCAAGTAGTGGAGAGTTTGTACGGCTACTATAGCGGACGTAATGAGGATTGGGCAGCGCGCTCTGCTCGCCTTGAGCAGCTTGCTGACAAGCGGCTTAAGCCTGAGGAGCTGGCGAAGGTGCTGCGTTTGTATCATCAGCCATTTCAGCTAAGTGAGCAGCAGGAGCGCAATTTGCAATTGATTGAGCAAGGTGCGCAGGTAGTCGTTGGCGGTCAGCAGGCGGGATTATGGACAGGACAGCTGCTTGTCATTCATAAAGCAGTATCGATTATTCAGGCTGCGCGGGCGGCTAGCGAGCAGCTCGGACGTCCGGTAGTACCGGTGTTCTGGATTGCGGGAGAGGATCACGATTGGGATGAGGTTAATCATACGCATGTAATCGCACCGGACCAAAGCTTGAAAAAGCTGTCGATCGAAAAGAGCAGTGAGCAGCGTACTTCAGTAAGCCGCACGCCGGTAAGCGAACAGCAATGGCAGCAAGCGATTGCCGAGCTGGCAGAGCAATTGCCAGGCTCGGAGTTCAAGGAAGGGTTAATTGCTGAGCTGACACATCTGAGCGAGCAAAGTGAATCGCTATCGACTTGTTTTGCTGCGATTATGCACAGCTTATTTGCTGCGCACGGCTTGCTGCTGATCGACTCCGACTTTGCGCCGCTGCGCGAACTGGAGCGTCCAATGTTCAAGCAGCTGCTAGAGCATAATGATCAGCTGGAAGCGGCCTATCTAGCATCTGCTGCTGCCATCCGTGAAATGGGATATTCATTGCAAGCCGATGTTACTGCCGGCAGCAGCAACTTGTTCATATTCGCAAAGCAATTTGGCGATGATCGCATTTTGCTGTATAAGCAGGATGGCTCGTTTCAGGATCGCAAGGCGCAGCTGCGCTTGAGCTATGAAGAGCTGCTGCATTTGCTGGAAGCAGAACCGAGCCGCTTCAGCAACAATGTGCTGACAAGACCGCTGATGCAGGATTACGTGTTCCCTGTTCTTGCAACGGTGCTTGGTCCAGGTGAAATTTCGTACTGGGCGTTGACCGGAAAAGCATTTGCCGAGCTGGGCATGGAAATGCCGATTATTGTGCCGCGCATGTCCTATACGTTAGTAGAAGGCATTATTGCGAAAAATATGGACAAATACGGACTAAGCTTCCACGATGTAATGGATCATTACCAGGAGCGGAAAAAAGGATGGCTGCAGCAGCAGGATGAGCTACATATCGAGCAGCGCTTTGCCGAGGTGAAGCAGCAGTTTATCGCGATGTATGAACCGCTGCTCGAGCTGGCTGGTTCGATTCAAAGCGGCCTTGCCAAGCTGGGCGATACGAATATGGCGAAAATTTTAGAGCAAATTTCCTACATGGAAGGGAAAACGATTGACGCTCAAGAGAAGCAATTTGAAGCGGCAATTCGCCAGCTTGACCGCATTGAGCTGTCCTTGAAGCCTGCAGGCAAGCCGCAGGAGCGGGTGCTGTCGATGATTTCTTACTGGAATCGCTATGATCGCGCCTGGCTGGATGCGCTGCTGCATGCGCCGTATTCGAGGATTGGTGGTCATGAAATTGTATTTCTATAAGTATGCTTTTAGAGGTGGTTCAAAAAGCAGGGCTTTGATGACGATGTGACCGCGTTGTAGCGTAGTCGACGGCGAATATGTCACGCTACCGAAAGTTCCGGTGCTCACGTAGCAATTGGCCTACGCTGCGCTCCTCACTTTCTAGTATCGTGCCATCTTCTTGGTCCTGAAAGCCGATTTTTGAACTTTCATTGGAAGGGTGGTTCAAAATCCCAAATTTTGAACCTTTGTTTGAACTTCATGATATGCTGTAAGTAAAGTTACTAAATATGGTATGGAGGATGAATATGAGCGCTAAACAAAATAGTATAATTGCCGATCTATCGCTTGCACCGGAGGGGCATTTGAAAATAGATTGGGCGAGCAGCCATATGCCAGTACTGAATCGCGTACGCGAGCAATTTGAGCAGGAGCAGCCATTTAAAGGCTTGAAGGTTTCGATTTCGCTGCATTTGGAGGCGAAAACCGCTTATTTGGCTAAGGTCGTGCAAGCGGGTGGAGCAGAAGTGACGATTACGGGAAGCAATCCGCTTTCTACGCAGGATGATGTTTGTGCCGCGCTTGTTGAGGATGGCATAACCGTTTTTGCCAAATATAATCCAACGTCAGAGGAGTTCAAGCAGCTGAATATTAAAGCGCTGGAAAGCAAGCCTGACCTGATTATCGACGATGGCGGCGATCTTGTGACGCTGCTGCATAGCGAATGCAAGGAATATGGAGTGAACCTGCGCGGTGGAGCGGAGGAAACGACGACAGGCATTATTCGCTTGAAGGCTTTGGAGAAGGAAGGCACACTCAGCTTTCCAATGGTAGCTGTAAATGATGCCTATTGTAAATATTTGTTCGATAATCGCTACGGCACCGGACAGTCGGTGTTTGACGGAATTAACCGCACTACGAATCTTGTAGTAGCAGGTAAAACCGTTGTTGTGGCTGGCTACGGCTGGTGCGGCAAAGGGGTGGCGATGCGAGCAAAAGGGCTTGGCGCACAAGTGATTGTAACGGAAATTGACCCTATTAAAGCGGTTGAAGCGTATATGGACGGATTTACGGTGATGCCAATGCTGGAAGCGGCAAAGCATGGCGATTTCTTCGTAACGGTAACGGGCAATCGCGATGTGATCCGCAAGGAGCATTATGAAGTGATGAAGGATGGCGCGATTTTATCGAATGCCGGACACTTCGATGTAGAGGTTAACAAAGTAGATTTGGCAGCGATTAGTGTAAGCAATCGTGTCGTGCGCCGCAACATTGAAGAATACGCATTGGCTGACGGCCGCAAATTTTATTTGATTGCAGAAGGGCGTTTGGTCAATCTGGCTGCCGGCGACGGTCACCCTGCGGAAATTATGGATATGACCTTTGCGCTGCAGGCGCTCAGCTTGAAGCATGTTAACGATCACTATAAAACGATGGGCAAAGTGGTAGCCAACGTGCCATATGAGATCGATCAGCAAGTCGCAAAATATAAGCTGGAAGCGCTCGGAATGGGCTTGGATGCGCTGACGCAAGGGCAAATGGACTACCTCGATAGTTGGAAGTGAATAAATAGAACTATTTTTTTAAAATCCTGCTGAATAAGCAGGATTTTTCTTTTGTGCGGCGAATTTATCAGCTTAGTGGTGGAAAGTGGGGGGAAGTGGAGCGAAAAGGGGAAGGGGTGGAGCGAAATTATGTTCATGGGAGAATATCAGCATTCGATCGATGATAAAGGTCGGCTTATTATCCCTGCAAAATTTCGCGATCAGCTTGGTGCAAACTTTATTGCGACACGTGGCCTTGATAACTGCTTGTTTGTGTACCCCTCCGATGAATGGGCCATTTTAGAGCAGAAGCTAAAATCACTTCCACTAATGAAATCTGATGCACGTGCGTTTACACGTTTCTTTTTCTCAGGTGCTACAGAATGTGAGCTGGACAAGCAGGGCCGAGTGAATATTCCACCGCATTTGCGCGAATATGCCAAGCTGGAGAAGGAATGTATGGTGCTTGGTGTATCCAATCGCGTTGAGGTATGGAGCAAATCATCTTGGGAAGGCTATTATCAGCAATCTGAACAGGCCTTTAATGAAATTGCTGAAAAGCTCGTAGATTTTGATTTTAATTTCTAGTATGACATCGAGAATTGAGGGATGCAGGTGTTTTCGCACACTACCGTATTGTTGGAGGAAGCCGTTGAAGGACTTAACATTAAGCCAGACGGTATATATGTAGATTGTACTTTAGGCGGAGCGGGTCATAGCGCTCGCATTGCAGCTGCATTGGGCGAATATGGACGGCTCATTGCCTTTGATCAGGATGATTGGGCGCACGAGAATGCGAAAATCAAGCTAGCACCTTATATGGATAAAGTGACGCTTGTGCGCAGCAACTTTCGTCACCTGGAGCAGCAGCTTGCGACATGCAACGTTCCAATGAAGGACGGGATTCCACAGGTTGACGGGATTTTGTTCGATTTGGGCGTATCGAGTCCGCAGCTGGATGAAGCAGAGCGAGGATTCAGCTACAATCATGATGCTCCGCTTGATATGCGGATGGACCGCGAGCAGGAGCTGACCGCTCATCATATTGTCAATGAATGGGATGAACGGGACATTGCTCGCATACTGGATCGGTATGGCGAGGAAAAGTTCGCCCGCAATATTGCTCGCTCCATCATTAAGCAGCGCCAGCTTGAGCCGATTGCTACGACTTCGCAGCTTGCAGAAATTGTTAAAAATGCGATTCCGGCAGCAACGAGAAGAACGGGTGGACATCCTGCAAAACGTTCGTTTCAAGCGCTGCGTATAGCCGTTAACGATGAACTTGGTGCCGAGGAAGAAGCGCTGGAGGCAGCGGTTCGCTGCACAGCTCCACAAGGCAGAATATCGGTCATTACATTCCATTCGCTGGAGGATCGAATTTGCAAGCAGACATTTGCCCAGTATGTTGAGAAATGTACGTGCCCGCCTGATTTTCCGATGTGTGTTTGCGGTAATGAAGGGGTATTAAAATTAGTCAATCGAAAGCCAATCGTACCGAGCGACGCAGAGCTGGAAGCGAACCCTCGTGCAAGATCGGCTAAATTAAGAATAGCAGAAAAATTGTAGGGGGGATTATTCGTGGCCTATCATTATGATGGAAATCTAGCAATGAAACCGAAACGTAAAAAGCAACAGGATTACGTCGTTCGCGAAACTAGAAAAAAAGTAGTAAAAAGAAAATCCATTCCAGTAGCTGAAAAGCTGCTTTATTTGATGACTGTGCTAGCTGTTGTTGTCGTTGCTAGTATCATTATATTTAGGTATGCGGAGATCTACGACATTAACCTACATATCAAACAAGTCAATTCAGAGATTCAAGGCGTCCAGCTTGAAGTGCAGCAGCTGCAGCGAGAGGTGCAAACATTAAGCGATCCGGAGCGGATTCGAGAATTTGCAGAAGCCAACGGCATGTCCAGCAATCTTGATTCAGGTATCGTCGTCAAAAAGTCTTCAACGCTCGAAGGTACAGCAAAGCTTGAATAGGAAGTGAAACGATGATTAAACGAATCAAATTACGGACGCTGACGCTTGGAGGGCTTGTAACCCTCCTTTTTCTCTTTCTCATTATTCATCTTTATAAAACACAAATTGTCGAAGGCGCACAATGGCTGCAAATGGCGGAAAAGCGCTGGTCTACCTCCGAGAAATTTCCGGCAAAGCGGGGTACGGTTACGGATCGCAACGGCAATGTGCTGGCCATGGACGCTTTAGCCTATAATGTTTCGATTAATCCTACGCTTATTCATAGTCTTGATATCGCCGATGAAGTTGCTGAAGGTCTGACGTCTATTTTAGGCGTCGACAAGGATTATATTACAGGGCATTTGAACGCCAAGCGCGAGGATGGCAGCTATTTTGCCAACCGCGAGCTGCGCAAGGGCGGCTGGGAAATTGAAAAGGAAGTAGCCGATCAGATTAAAGAGTTTTCTGAAGAGCTGAAGCAACAGCTAATTAGCGAGAAGAAAGGCTCTGACACAGGCATCTACCTTGCAGAAACATTTGAACGCTTTTATCCGCGCCATCAGCTGGCCTCGCAAATTGTTGGCTATATTAGCTCTGATGGAGAATACAAAATGGGGATAGAGTCGACCTTCGACGATATTTTGCAAGGTCAAGACGGCTACATCAGCTACAAAAAGGATGGTCAGCGCGTACAAATTTTAGGAAGCGATGTGGAGTACATTGCACCTAAGGATGGGCAAACGATCCAGTTGACGCTTGATCATGACATTCAGCTGTATGCGGAGGAAGCGCTGCGCGAGGTTGCACGCAAGTATAATCCGAAAAGCGCTACCGCGATCGTTGCCGATCCGAACACAATGGAAATTTTGGCGATGGCCAATATCCCTGATTTCGACCCGAATGAATACGGTAAATACGATTATGCGAATATGTACAACCATGCGGTTGGCTCGCTCTATGAGCCAGGCTCTACATTCAAAATAGCTACCTTGGCCGCTGCTGTTGAAGAAGGGGTATTCGATCCCGAGGAATACTATCAATCAGGAAGCATTATGGTCAGCGGCGACCCGACGCCGATTAAAGACCACAATCGGGTCGGTTGGGGGAAGATCAGCTTTTTGGACGGCTTGAAATTTTCCAGTAACGTTGCCTTTGTTAAGCTCGGCTATGAGCGCTTGGGCGGCGAGAAGCTGAGAGAATATTTTACGAACTTCGGCTTTGCTCAAAAAACGGGCATTGAAGTGCCTAATGAAGCAACAGGTACGATTCGCTTCCAATATCCGCGCGATATTGCCGCGGCAACATTTGGGCAAGGGGTCGTGCTTGTCACGCCAATCCAGCAGGTCGCTGCTGTAGCAGCAGTAGCAAATGGCGGGGTGCTGATGAAGCCGTATTTGGTTAAGAGCATTACTGATCCCGTTACGAAGACGACGACCGTGACAGAGCCTACCGTAGTGCGCCGCGTCATTTCGGAGCAAAGCTCGAAGCTGACCAGCGAATATTTGGAGCAGGTTGTTTCAGACCGCGTTAACGGTACAGGACGCAATGCTTACATCGAAGGATATCGCGTTGCAGGTAAAACCGGTACGGCGCAAAAGGTTGTCAAAGGTAAAACGGGATATTCAGAAGACAAGTTTGTCGTATCCTTTATCGGCTATGCGCCAGTCGAGGATCCGCAATTGATCGTTTATGTACTGATTGACGAGCCGAACGATCCGTTAGCGGGCGGTGGTGCGGTAGCAGCTCCAGTGTTTCGTGAAATTTTGCTGAAAAGCTTGCGCAAGCTGGAAATTGCGCCTAGCTATGAGGTGATCGCAGAAAACGATGAACAAGAGGATGCGAAGACAGAAGCGATGATCAAAACGCCTGATGTTACGGGCATGAAGGGTGCGCTTGCCAAAGAAAAGCTGAAGGTTTCAGGGCTTAACTTCGAGTTTGTGGGCGATGGAACGATAGTCGAGCAGCAAATTCCGGCAGCGGGCTCGCTCGTCCATCCGACGCAAAAGATTTATCTTATTACAGAGCAGAAGGAAGATCTTGTTGTTCCTGATTTAATCGGCGCTTCCTTGCGCGATGCAGTGGAAATTACAGCACTGCTAGGCGTCAAGCTGAATATTGAAGGCAGCGGCTATATTTACGCTCAGGAGCTTGCAGAAAACGGCGGCAAGCGAGTGCTGAGCATTAAGCTTAAGCCGCTGGTAGAATCAGAATATACGCCCAATATACCAGCTAATACGACTGATGGAGCCGATGGCGAGCAGCAGACTGAAGGAGAACAGCAGACTGAAGGCGAGCAGCAGACTGATGATGTAGAAGAGGATACGCAAGAGGCTGGAACGGAGAACGAGGATCAGACTGAAGACGAGAAGCAGACTGATTCCTCCGCTGAGCAGGACAGCAGCAGTGAAGCAGATCAAACCTAGCTTGCTAAAGGAGAAGGCTGTTTGCAGCAGCGCTTCTCCTTTATTTGATTGTACTGTACAAGTTCTATCTTGTCCCAGCATTGAATAGGCATGAAGAGAAGGATCGTTTAAATCGACATGCAGCTTCAATGTTAGGGGGATGGCGATGAAAGTTTCAAATGTAACAGTAAGACGCAGGTTGTTTATTATTTTGTTAATTGCAATTGCTGCGTTTATTGGATTAATTGTTCGATTAAGCTATGTTCAGTTGGTTAAAGGGACAGAGCTGTCAGAACGGGCAGAGGACTCCTGGCGGCGCAACATTCCGTATGTGGCCAAGCGCGGAGAAATTTGGGATCGCAATGGCGTTCGGCTTGCCTATAATATTAGTACGCCAACGGTATGGGCCATTCCGGTTCAAGTTAAGGACAAGGATACGACTGCCAAAACGCTGGCGCCTTTGCTGTCGATGACGGAGAATGAAATTTTAGAAAAAATCTCCAAAAAGCAAATGATTATTCAGCTTGGTCCAGGCGGGAGGAAAATGACCACTGAGCAGGCTGCTGAAATAAGAGCGCTCAATTTGCCCGGCATTGTCGTAGCCGAGGACAACAAGCGCTATTATCCGTATGATGAGCTGGCAGCGCATGTGCTCGGCTTTACGGGCATTGATAATCAAGGCTTGACGGGCCTTGAGCTTACCCATAATGACAAGCTGACTGGTACTGGCGGTATGGTCAGCTTTTTGTCCGATGCCGCAGGGCGCCAAATGCCTAATTCATCCGACACCTATATTGAGCCGCAGGAAGGCTTGACGCTTCAGCTGACAATCGATCAGCAGGTTCAAACTGTAATGGAGCGCGAGCTTGATCAGGCAATGACGAGCTTGAATGCGGACGCGATCATTGCGATTGCGATGGACCCGAATACAGGAGAAGTTTTAGGTATGGCCAGTCGCCCGACCTTCAGCCCTAGCCGATATCAGGAGGTTGACGCACAGGTCTATAATCGCAACCTGCCAATCTGGATGACGTATGAGCCAGGCTCCACCTTCAAAATTATTACGCTTGCTGCCGCGCTGGAGGAAAACAAGGTTGATTTGAAAAATGAGCGGTTTTACGACAGTGGAGCAGTAGAAATTGGCGGAGCCAGACTGCGCTGCTGGAAAAAAGGCGGGCATGGCAGCCAAACCTTCCTGCAGGTTGTAGAAAACTCCTGCAACCCGGGCTTTGTCGAGCTAGGCAATCGTCTCGGTAAAACTACCCTTTTTGAATACATTCGCAATTTCGGCTTTGGCGCAAAAACAGGCATCGACATCGGCGGTGAGGAAAACGGCATTCTGTTCAAGCTTAGTCAGGTTGGTCCGGTTGAGCTGGCGACTACCGCATTTGGTCAAGGGGTCTCAGTAACGCCAATTCAGCAGATTACAGCCGTTTCCGCCGCCATTAACGGCGGTAAGCTATACAAGCCTTACGTAGCCAAGGCATGGATCAATCGGGAAAGCGGCGAGGTCGTCCAGCGCAATGAGCCGACCGTTGTGCGCGAGGTCATATCGGAGGAAACCTCCAAGCAAGTGCGCGAAGCGCTGGAAAGCGTAGTGGCGCTCGGCACAGGACGCAATGCCTTTATTGATGGCTATCGGGTAGGGGGCAAGACAGGAACCGCGCAAAAGGTCGTAAATGGACGCTATTCTACCTCGGAGCATATCGTATCCTTTATCGGGTTCGCTCCTGCAGATGACCCGCAAATCGTCGTCTATGTTGCGGTCGACAACCCTGAGGGCATTCAATTCGGCGGCGTAGTTGCCGCACCTATTGTACGCAACATATTGGAGGATTCCTTGCAAATTCTTGAGGTGCCGAAGCGGGAGAAGCAAATTGATCGCTTATATCGCTACGGGGAAACACCGGTAGTAACTGTTCCGAATCTTGTAGGCAAAACAGTCGTGGAAATTTACGAGGATTTGAATATGAACTTTAATCTTACGAGCGCCGGTACAGGCAATACTGTCATCAAGCAGGCGCCCGCGGCGGGCGAGCGTGTTGAACGAGGCTCAACGATTCGCATTTATCTCGGAGACGAGTCGGATTTGCCAGAGGGTGCCGGGCATCAGCATTAATAAAAAGATAAGCTCTCTTTCACTCGCTTGGCGCAACTCATGCTATAATAAAAAAGCATGTTTCTAATTCATTCTACATAATTGTTAAAAAAAGCTATTGAATTGTCAAGCCATTGCGAGGTAGTATATTGTTCGGGCTGTATAATATAAAGTATGTAGGCTTCAAGGCCCGGCAAAGTAAAGGAGATAATGATATTGATTACTAGAACAGTTGCACAGCTTGCCGATATGAGTGGTGCAATTCTTAAATCCGAAAATAGAGAGCTTGTTGTACAAGGAATTAAGACCGATTCTCGTGAAGCAGCAGGCGAGTTGTTTGTGCCGATCGTCGGCGAGCGGTTTGATGGCCATCAATTTATTCATCAGGCGGTGCAAAATGGAGCGAAGGCGGCGCTTTGGAAAAAAGGCGTGCCTGTGCCTGAAGATTTGGCGCATATCCCTTTTCTGCATGTGCGCGATACGCTCGCTGCTCTGCAGAAGCTGGCGATGAGCTACCGCAGTGAGCTGTTTACGAGAGTCGTAGCGATTACTGGCAGCAACGGCAAGACGACGACCAAGGACATGACAGCCGCTTTGCTCGGTACAGCTTATAAAGTAAGCAAAACAGCAGGCAATCTCAACAACCATATCGGCTTGCCGCTGACGCTGCTTGCATTGGAAGAGGATACGGATGTCGCTGTAGTAGAGCTGGGGATGAGTGGCTTTGGCGAAATTGAGCTGCTTACTAAAATTGCTCAGCCTGATGTAGCGATTATAACGAATATTGGAGATGCGCATATGCTGCAGCTTGGCAGTCGGCGCGGCATTGCGCAAGCCAAGCTGGAAATTATTCAAGGCCTTGGCGAAGAGGGCGTATTCATTTACAACGGCGATGAGCCTTTGCTGCAGGAAGAAATGGCGAAGCTGTTTATGCCGCAGACGATTGAGAAGAAAACATTCGGGCTTGCGCCGGGCAATGACTGGTCCGCTTCGCACATTGAGCTTGACCCGTTTGGCAGCACATTTGAGGTGCGTTATTTGGGCGCGGCGTGCAGTGTGGGACAGCAACATATCGCCATACCGGGCCGTCATAATGTAAGCAATGCACTGGCAGCAATTGCAGTGGCGCGCTTGTTCGGCGTCCCGGCAGACCAGATTAAGCACGGCTTTGAAGCGATGCAAATTAGCGGCATGCGGATCGCGCCTGCGAAAGCCCACAACGGGGCGATTATTCTTAATGATGCCTACAATGCCAACCCGACTGCAACCAGGGCAGCGATTGACTTGCTGGCCAATCTGACCGGCTTCCGCAAAAAATGGCTGGTGCTGGCAGATATGCTTGAGCTCGGACCTGATGAAGCCAAGCTTCACTTGGAAATGGGACAGTATGCAGATTCATCAAAGGTAGATGCGGTCGTGGCATACGGCACGCTTGCTGAACACATTATTCAGGGCGCAAGCGAACATTTTTCCGATAGTGAGCAATTGCAGCATTTTTCAACGAAGGAAGCTTTAATAGCTTGGCTGCTGCCTCGCGTAATGCCGGAAGATCTCGTTCTGGTGAAAGGCTCGAGAGGTATGAAGATGGAGCAGGTTGTCGAAGCTTTGGAAAAGGGGTGAGTGTATGGACATGATGGTCATTTTACTATCATTAGGAGTTTCTTTTATACTAGCAGTTTTATTCGGACCATTGTTCATACCGCTATTAAGACGCTTGAAATTCGGTCAGCAAATTCGTGAGGATGGCCCGCAAAGCCATTTGAAGAAGAGCGGAACGCCTACGATGGGCGGCATCATCATCATGCTTGCATTTTTGATTGCATTTATCAAGTTTGCTGGCAAGTCCGATGAGTTTTGGGTGCTGCTTACCGCTTCATTAGGCTTCGGCATCGTCGGCTTTCTTGATGATTATATTAAAATCGTATTTAAACGCTCGCTAGGCTTGACTGCTAGGCAAAAGCTGATCGGTCAGCTGCTGTTCTCCATTATTGTGTGCTGGCAGCTGTTCAATATGGGGCACAGCACGGAGCTGTTCATTCCAGGCACTTCGGCAGGCATTGATTTGGGCTGGTTCTACTATCCGTTTGTCGTCATTATTATGTTTGCTGCAAGCAACTCGGTCAACTTCACCGACGGAGTCGACGGCTTGCTGGCAGGAACGAGCGCGATTGCCTTTGGAGCCTTTACAATTATCGCATTAAAGATGGTAGAGTATGATGCTGCCATCTTTTCAGCGGCAATGGTAGGCGGCGTGCTAGGCTTTCTCGTTTATAATGCCCATCCGGCAAAAGTGTTTATGGGCGATATGGGCTCGCTTGGAATTGGCGGAGGAATCGCGGCAGTAGCAATTTTAACGAAAACGGAGCTGCTGCTTATTCTGATCGGCGGCGTATTTGTTCTCGAAATGCTATCTGTCATTATTCAGGTTACTTCGTTTAAGCTGCGTAAAAAGCGAGTTTTCAAAATGAGTCCGATTCATCACCACTTTGAACTGTCGGGCTGGTCGGAATGGAAGGTTGTAACCGTATTTTGGTCAGTCGGGCTGCTGTTTGCCGTAACCGGACTAATGCTTGTTATATAATCATGCTGCTACGGTTCTCGCATGGCGAGAACCGTTTCGGCTATATGTACATATTGTTAAAGTGAGGTCGTTGATATGAAGCATCCATCGCAGTTTAAAAATGAAAAAATCATCGTACTAGGCCTGGCCAGAAGTGGAGTAAGCGTGGCCAAGCTGTTTCACCAGCTTGGCGCCATCGTCACTGTCAATGATCGTAAATCGCGTGAGCAATCACCTGAGGCTGCTGAGCTCGAGGCGCTTGGAATAAACGTGATATGCGGCTACCATCCGGAGGATTTAGTGCAGGCAGACACGGCATTGCTTGTAAAAAATCCGGGTATTCCTTATCATGCCGCGCCGATCGTGCGCGCTCAGCAATTGGGAACCGAGGTTGTAACCGAGGTGGAAATCGCCTACTGGCTTAGCAAAGCGCCGATTATCGGCATAACTGGCTCCAACGGCAAGACGACAACGACGACCTTGATCGGCGAGCTGTTGACCGCAGCGGGGCTCAACCCTGTTGTAGGCGGCAATATCGGCTTGCCGTTATGTGAAATCGCTTTGGAGGTTACTGAGCAGGACTGGATCGTAGCCGAACTAAGCAGCTTTCAGCTAAAAGGAACGATTGCCTTTGCGCCGCAAATTGCGCTTATTCTCAATTTGGCAGAAACCCATCTCGATTATCACGGCGATATGCAGGATTATATCGGATCAAAAGCGAAAATATTAGAGAATCAAAGTGAAGGCGATGTCGCTATACTGAATTGGGATGATCCGGTTACGCGGGCATTTATCAATGATTGCAAGGGAATCAGCTTCCCGTTTTCAATATATGATACATTGGAGCAGGGGGTTTACATAGACCCTCCGTTTGCGCCAATCGTGGAAGGAGAGCCACTGCCGAATGCCGCAGAGGAAGCAGCAGTGCGCAGCATCGTCTACCGCAAATCGCAGAACGAGCCTGCGCAAACATTAATGCCGCTGCAAAGGCTTGGCATTCCCGGACGGCACAATGCCGCCAACGCGATCGCAGCGATTGCTGCCTGCCTGATGGCTGGCGCCAAGCCGGAAGCGCTTGTTGCGCCGCTGGAGCAGTTTCGCGGCGTTGAGCACCGCTTGGAGTATGTGGGCGAGCATCGCGGTATAACCTTCTATAATGATTCCAAAGCAACCAATTCGATTGCAACCATGATGACGATCCGCTCCTTGTCGGCGCCAATTGTGCTTGTTGCTGGCGGACTGGATCGCGGCTCAAACTATATGGAGCTGCTGCCAATATTCCGCGATCGGGTCAAGGGTCTTGTAGCAATCGGAGAAACGCGCTTCAAGCTGGAGCAGGTGGCGAAAGCGGCAGGTTTAGAACGAATCGAGATCGTCGAACCTAAAGCTAGCGCCGAACAAACGCTTGACGCAGCAGTAAAGCTGGCGGATCAGCTTGCTGAAGCAGGAGATATCGTGCTGTTGTCTCCGGCCTGCGCGAGCTGGGATATGTTTTCATCTTATGAGCAAAGAGGAAGCATGTTTAAACAATCGGTGCATACCTTGTAAGTAGGGGGCTTGTCCCTACTTCAATATATAGAGGTGTGTATAGTTATGGTTAAGGCTCGCTCTGCCCCAGACATCTGGCTGTTAATATCGATATTGCTAATACTAGGCATTGGTTTGATGATGGTGTATAGCGCCAGCGCGGTAAAAGCTTTTCATGAGTTTGGTGATAAGTTTTACTTTTTGAAGCGGCAGGCCATTTTTGCAGGCTTGGGCTTGTTCATGATGATGCTGCTTTCAAGAGTAAATTATACAATATGGAAAAAATGGGCACCTACGCTGCTTATTGTTTGCTTCGGGCTGCTGCTCGTAGTGTTGATACCTGGAATCGGCGTTGTGCGCGGCGGCGCGCGCAGCTGGCTCGGTATCGGCTCATTCGGCATTCAGCCATCGGAATTTATGAAGCTGGCAATGATTATTTTTCTTGCCAAATGGCTTTCGATCGAGCAGCAAAAAATCACTCAATTCACGAAAGGCTTGTTACCACCGCTAGGACTTGTGTTTCTGGCATTCGGCTTAATTATGCTGCAGCCGGATTTAGGAACAGGAGCGGTGATGGTAGGCGCATCCATGATTTTGATATTTACTGCTGGCGCAAGAATGGCGCATCTGGGCGGGCTGGCGCTGCTCGGCGTAGCCGGCTTTGTTGGCTTAATTATTGCCGCTCCCTATCGGTTGAAGCGGATTACTTACTTTCTTGACCCGTGGGCTGACCCGCTTGGCGGCGGCTATCAAATTATTCAGTCGCTATTTGCGATTGGGCCAGGCGGACTGGTGGGGCTAGGATTGGGAGCGAGCCGCCAAAAGTTCAGTTACTTGCCTGAGCCGCAAACCGATTTTATCTTTTCGATTTTAGCTGAAGAGCTTGGCTTTATCGGTGGTACGACCTTGATCCTGCTGTTTTTAATCGTCGTATGGCGCGGCGTTCGCACTGCAATTGCAGCGCCTGACACATTTGGTAGCTTAATGGCGATTGGCATTACGAGCATTATCGGAGTACAGGTACTGATCAATATTGGTGTCGTAATCGGAATGATGCCAGTAACGGGTATTACGCTGCCGCTCGTTAGCTATGGCGGATCTTCGCTGACGCTGCTATTGACAGCGCTAGGCATCCTGCTTAATATTTCTCGATATTCGAGGTGACATTATGAAAATCTTGTTAACTGGTGGCGGTACAGGTGGTCATATTTATCCAGCTTTGGCGATTGCGCAGTATATGAAGCAGCAGGAGCCTTCAACCGAGCTGTTATATATAGGAACCGATAAAGGAATGGAAAGCAAAATTGTGCCTCGTGCCGGCATTCCTTTTGAAAGCATAGAAATTACAGGCTTCAAGCGGAAACTGTCCTACGATAATGTACGGACAGTTATCCGTTTTTTACAGGGAGTGTCGCGCTCCAAGCAGTTGATCAGAAAATTCAAGCCAGATGTGGTCGTAGGAACTGGAGGGTATGTATGCGGGCCTGTCGTATATGCGGCAGCCCGCTTAGGCGTGCCAACCTTTATTCATGAGCAAAATGCGATTCCCGGCTTGACTAACAAATTTTTAACGCGCTTTGTTTCTCATGTTGGCGTCAGCTTCGAGGACTCGCTTGCCGCCTTTGCCAAGGCGAAGCAGGTGAGCTTTACCGGCAATCCCTGCGCAAGCCAGGTGCTGGAGGCGATGCCAGGGCGCGGCAGAGCCTCGCTCGGCCTTGCGCCGAATCAGCGCTATGCCTTGATTGTCGGAGGCAGCAGAGGGGCTAAGGCGCTTAATGAGGCCGTTATTGCTATGGCAGAGGAAAGCAGTCTGCTAGAGCGGCTGACGCAGCATGTGCTGGTGTTCGCTACGGGTGAAACGTATTACGAGGGAACGAGGCAAGCGCTTGCTGATAGCAAAGCCGTTGCAAGCGGCAAAATTATGCTGATGCCCTATATTAACAATATGTCCGAGGTGCTGACGGATGCCTCGATCGTAGTTAGCCGCTCCGGCGCTTCCTCGCTCGCCGAAATTACCGCGCTAGGCAAGCCGTCGATTTTAATCCCGTCGCCTAATGTGACGAACAATCACCAAGAAGCGAATGCCCGCAGTCTGGAGGCTGTTGGCGCGGCAGAAATTATACTTGAGCAGCAGCTCACTGGCAAGGTGCTGCTGGAGAAAATGGTTTCGCTCTTGCTGGATGAGCATCGTCTGGCCAAAATGTCCCAGGCGTCATTGTTTTTAGCCGTTCCTAACTCGACAAGCCGGATCGCGCTTGCTCTAAATCGAATTATGAAACGCAAATAAGATCGCAGCTGGGCGATTGTCACATAAATGAGCGCTAAGGCATAAGATACCGTATAATTCGTGATCAGAGCTATGCGAAGCCTTCGCTTGCGCTCATTGAACTGTGATTGCTTGAGAATATAGTCGATCTATTTCTCAGAAGGAGGAGAACATAATGAATCTATTTATAGAGGAGCTTGAAGAGCAAAATATTGGGGAATATCTCTTCAATGAACCGCTATCGAAGCATACAACCTGGAAGATTGGCGGCAACGCTGATTTGATGATCTATCCTCAAGGCAAGGAACAGCTCATTATGCTAATCAAACTGCTTAACAAGCATCAGGTGCCATGGACGACGATCGGACGCGGCTCTAATATGCTTGTAAGCGATAAAGGAATTCGCGGCGTCGTCATCAAGCCCGGCAAAGGGCTGGACTATGTCCGCTTTGAGGGCAGCACAGTTATTGCTGGAGCAGCCTATTCCTTCGTTAAGCTTGCAGTCACTGCTGGAAGACAGGGACTTACTGGACTAGAGTTTGCTGGTGGTATTCCAGGTACAGTAGGCGGTGCTGTTTATATGAACGCTGGCGCGCATGGATCGGATGTATCACGTATTTTCAAGTCTGCTGAGATTGTACTGTCAAACGGAGAATTGGTTACCTATTATAGCGAAGATATGAATTTCTCATATCGTCATTCCATTTTGCAGGAAATGCAAGGCATCGTCGTAGAAGCAACCTTTGAGCTTGCTGAGGGAGAGCGCCAGCATATTACTTCGGAAATGGGAAGACTCAAGGAACGTAGATTGCAAACGCAGCCGCTGAAATCGGCTACTGCGGGCAGTGTATTCCGCAACCCGCCAGGCGATTTCTCGGCACGGTTAATTGAGGAAGCGGGCCTCAAAGGGTTCCAATGTGGAGGAGCACAAGTATCCGAGCTTCATGCCAATTTTATCGTCAACACAGGACAGGCGACAGCTAATGACGTACTCGCTCTAATTACCCATATTCAAGGCGTTATCAAGGAGCGAAATGGCATCCTCTTAATACCTGAAGTATTGGTGGTGGGCGAACGGTAATTCGGAGGTGATACATTGGACAGATTGGTGATCGAAGGCGGCAAGCCTTTGTCAGGAACTGTTATAATCCAAGGTGCCAAAAATGCGGTGCTGCCGATTATGGCTGCCAGTCTGCTGGCTGAAGGAACAACCGTACTTGAAAATGTTCCTCATTTGCTTGACATCGAGGTTATGATTTCGATCTTGCGAGAGCTTGGCTGTCGGGTTGAGCACAAGGGAAGTACGATTATCATTGACACAAAGCATGCATCTGCCTCGCATGTGCCCGAAGGGCTAATGAAGCGGATGCGGTCTTCCATTTTTTTAATGGGACCATTGCTCGCTAAGTATGGCAGGACTCAAGTATACCAGCCAGGTGGCTGTGCAATCGGTGAACGAAAAATCGATATTCATCTGGATGGTCTTAAGGCACTTGGAGCATCGATTGAAGAAACGGGAAATTCAATCATTTGCAGTGCGGAAAAGCTGGTAGGTGCTGATATTTATTTGCATTTTCCAAGCGTAGGCGCTACAGAGAACATTATGATGGCAGCGGTGCTTGCCGAAGGTCGTACGACGATTACAAATGCAGCGCGAGAGCCGGAAATTCAGGACCTGCAGCATTTTCTGAATGCGATGGGGGCCAAGGTGCTTGGCGCTGGAACGGACACGATTACGATTGACGGAGTAAAGTCCTTGAAGCCGTGTGAGCATCGCGTTATCCCCGACCGGATTGTTACGGGGACGTTAATGATTGCCGCCGCTGCAACAAGAGGTCATATTACATTGCATAAGACGCAGCCCAGTCATTTAAGCTCGCTCATTCATGTCATGCGTCGCGCAGGTATTCAAATCCAGGTAGACGGTGATATAATTAGAGTCGACAGCCGTGTACGCAGTAAAGCTGTTGAAAAAATTGTAACTGCACCGTATCCTGCATTTCCAACCGATCTTCAATCTCAAATGATGGTGATGCTTGCTTTGGCTGATGGAGTAAGTGTCATTAAGGAAACGATTTTTGAAGGTCGCTTAAAGCATGTGGATGAGCTTTCTCGCATGGGCGCCGACATTCGAGTGGACATGAACACCGCTTATATTCGCGGCGTGCCTCGACTGTACGGAGC
This sequence comes from Paenibacillus montaniterrae, assembly GCF_018403185.1. Classification (GTDB taxonomy): domain Bacteria; phylum Bacillota; class Bacilli; order Paenibacillales; family Paenibacillaceae; genus Pristimantibacillus; species Pristimantibacillus montaniterrae. Next base: position 38,554 of record NZ_BOSE01000004.1, on the reverse strand, counting down.
TACCGTGGAGGCTACAGACTTGCGGGCGGGTGCAGCGTTAGTTATCGCAGGGCTGGCAGCACAGGGCAAAACAGTTGTCGAGCGCATTCATCACATTGACCGGGGCTATGAAAGAATTGAGGATATGCTTTCTCTGCTCGGTGCGAAAATTACGAGATTAACAGCACTTTCCAAAAATGAATCCTATGCGCAGTAGTCATTGGAATGATAATCGGCTTCCTCATCTCTGGTGAGGAGGCCGCGTTGTATTAAGGAGTGGACGAGCAATGCAAACTCAAGCCGAATTGCCAGTGCTTAAGGAGCCGGAACCGAAAAAGAAAAGCAATGCAAAGCTGATTGCCATTCTGGTTGTATTGTTTATAGCGCTGTTAGCCATTATTTTCTTTAATTCTTCTTTAAGCAAAATTACTGAGGTGGAAGTTACAGGCGCGCAATTTGTTAGCAGCACTGAAATTATGAAGCATACGGGCATCGCGGTTGGCGATTCCTTCATGTTCAGCTCGGCGCGCAAAATCGAGCAATCGCTGCTGCAAAACAGCAGCATTCAGGAAGCGACCGTTACGAAGCAATTTCCAGGCAAGCTGAAAATCCATGTTCAGGAGTATAAGGTAGTCGCTTTTGAGCTTGACGATAATGGAGATATTGTTGCGCTGCTCTCAAGCGGGGCCAGTATAGTGACAAGCAGCGAGCGAATGCAAATTATGGACAAGCCGATTTTGACCGGCTGGGATGCGGAGGATATGAACAAAAAGGAGCTGGTGAAGCAGTTGGGCACGATCGACAGCTCGCTGCTATCCGACATCTCCGAAATCTCGCCGATTCCGTCACAAGCGTTTCCTGACCGGATTTTAATCTATACGCGCACCAAATTTGAAGTTGTGACAGCGATCAGCTTGCTGCCGGAGAAGATCGAAACGATCAATGGTGTCATTGAAACACAAGCGCCTGGTCGTTTGACGCTGCTGCTAGCGGATACTTTTGTACCTTTCCCAGAAATTGGAGAGGAAGAAAACGCTGAAACCGAGTAAACGGTGCAAAAAGACTCTACTCAACGACTATAAACAATGGTAAAATTTTAAGGAGACTACAAACCCGCAGACAAGCTAGCTCTTTTTTCCTAGGAGCGTTTTTTCTCTAACAGAATATAGGATTATATACCTGTATTTAAATAAAAGTTGAGAAAATAATGTTGAAAAAAGAGGGAAAGCGTAATATTTGTTGAATAGATGATAGTGGGCTTATCCCAATAACTATGAGAAGGCGATAGAATATCCTTTATTCATCGTTACAACTATAAACATTTATTGAAACGGAGGTGCCGCGCAGTGAGCAACGGTGACATTATTGTCAGTTTGGACATCGGTACATCCAAGGTTCGTGCAATTATCGGTGAAATTAACGATGGTGCAATTAATATCATTGGTGTTGGTACAGCAGACTCGGAAGGTATACGTAAAGGTGCGATCGTTGATATCGATCAAACGGTTCAATCTATTAAAAATGCGGTTGAACATGCAGAACGCATGGTAGATATTGATATTTCTGAGGTTTATGTTGGCATACAAGGCAGTCACATTGGTGTTCAAACCAATCACGGTGTCGTCGCCGTCTCGAACGGGGATCGGGAAATCGGAGAAGAGGATATTGAACGCGTGCTGCAGGCTGCCAAAGTCGTAACGCTACCACCAGACCGTGAAATTATTAACCTTGTACCGAAGCAGTACATCGTGGACGGATTGGAAGGAATTTCTGATCCGCGAGGCATGATTGGAGTAAGATTAGAGGTTGAGGCTACCGTCATTACTGGGGCAAAGTCAGCAGTACATAATCTCGTAAGATGCGTCGATAAAGCTGGCCTTAAAATCAACGGTGTTATTTTGTTGACTCTTGCTTCTGGCGTAATGACGCTATCGAAGGACGAGAAGGCTAATGGAACGGCACTGGTAGATATCGGCGGAGGCTCAACTACTATTGCAGTCTATGAAAATGGAGGCATCAGTGCGATTTCGACGCTACCGATCGGTGGTCAATTTGTAACGAATGACATCGCGTACGGTCTTCGTTCACAGAGCGATCACGCCGAAAAAATCAAGCTGAAATTTGGATGTGCCAATGTTGCAGATGCGGCAGAAGAAGTAAAATTCAAAGTAACTCGCATGGGCAGCAATGTTGAAAAGGAATTCTCGCAGAAGGATTTGGCCAGCATTATCGAGCCGCGGATGCAAGAAATTTTTCAACTGATTAAAGCAGAGGTGGCGGCGCTTGGCTACGCTGATACAGTAGAAAGCTATGTGTTGACTGGCGGCTCAGTCTCCTTGCCAGGCACATTGACTTTGGCTCAAGAAGAGCTTCAAGCAAGTGTAAGAATTGCTTTACCTGATTATATCGGTGTAAAGGATCCTTCATATAGCAGCGGAGTTGGAATGATTCAGTATGTCTCAAAATACATGGGTGTCCGAGGAGCTAGCACAACTACGAAGAAGCCAGTTAGTCGCAAAGGAAACACTCCAGCTTCGTCCAAACCCCGTATGTTAGAACGAATAAAAAATATGTTTCAGGAATTTATTTGACAGGGGGAATCGTGTAGATGTTGGAATTCGACTTAGAACTAGAGCAGCTAGCTCAAATTAAAGTAATTGGTGTAGGTGGCGGCGGAAGCAATGCCGTTAACCGCATGATTGAAAATGGTGTAAAAGGTGTAGAATTTATAACGGTTAATACGGATGCGCAGGCGCTGAATCTGGCTAAAGCTGAGCACAAGCTGCAAATAGGCGACAAGCTGACTCGCGGACTTGGTGCAGGAGCCAATCCTGAAGTAGGAAAAAAAGCAGCGGAGGAGTCCCGTGATCTGATTGCCAACCAGCTTAAAGGTGCGGATATGGTTTTTGTAACTGCTGGAATGGGTGGCGGCACAGGTACGGGCGCAGCTCCGGTTATAGCAGAAATCGCTCGCGAATGCGGCGCGTTAACGGTAGGCGTTGTAACACGACCGTTCACGTTCGAGGGACGCAAGCGCTCTGGACAAGCCGAGAACGGAATCGAGGCGCTTAAGGAAAAAGTTGATACGCTAATCGTTATTCCGAACGACCGCTTGCTAGAGATTGTAGATAAAAAGACGCCGATGCTTGAAGCGTTCCGCGAGGCGGACAATGTGCTTCGCCAAGCGGTGCAAGGTATTTCGGATTTGATTCAAGTGCCAGGCTTGATCAACCTTGACTTTGCCGATGTCAAAACGATTATGACAGAGCGTGGCTCTGCGCTGATGGGGATTGGCCTGGCAACAGGTGAAAATCGTGCAGCAGAAGCAGCTCGCAAGGCGATTCAAAGCCCGCTGCTTGAAACTTCGATTGATGGCGCGCGCGGCGTTATTATGAACATAACAGGCGGCAGCAATCTGTCGCTGTATGAAGTCAATGAAGCGGCAGAAATTGTCATTTCTGCTTCTGATCCGGAAGTAAACATGATTTTTGGTGCAATTATTGATGAAGATTTGAAGGATGAAATCAAGGTGACGGTTATTGCCACTGGCTTTGAGTCAAAAGCGGCAGAAGCTCCGCCAAGACGCCAAGTTGGTCAATCATCCGATGCTGGTGATACGGGAAAGTCTCAAGCGGCGAAGCCTATTGGAACCAATCTTTCTAGCGATTTGGAAATTCCGGCTTTCTTGCGTCGCAAATAACAGCATAGACAAACATACTCAAGCTGTCTGTTTCGCAGGTTTACCTGTGAAGCAGGCAGCTTTTTAATTTTCATCTCGCTACGGCCCAGAGTGATCTTGCAGTCGCTTTTTAAAGTCCGATTCTTAGTTGGAAGAAGACAAAGGAAGAATCGGACTTTAAAGGCGACCCGCTGCGCTTTCCAGAATCACTCTGGGCCTCCGCTAGGTGCCAGCCAGCTAGAGCAGCGATGTCTTTGTTGCATGCTTGTACAATGCAGCTGGCGTAGGCGAGGAAGTCGCTGTGGTCCAGAGCGATCGGCAATTGGCTAAGGAATTTGGATAACGCTATTTGCAGTTAAGGAAGTGTTTTCAACTCTAATGAATGTATATCGTCTTATTAGGTGGATTTCATTGTGATTGAGGCAATATTCGAGCCCTTAGCGTTATAAATATTCGTTAGATTTCGATTGATTTCAATTTGATCATTATAACGTTACACAGATTCTTTAGATCCTTCACTTCCCCTATGAGCATCCTCAGAATATTATCATCAGTGTACTTACACACGTCGCCTCCTCGAAACCAGCCCAGTGACTCCCTAGAAAAAGGCTACCAACGGAGCAACCAAGCCGACGGAAAGCGAAGCGTCAGGCCTTGCGGTCCTTTTTGCCCTGCTTAAAAATCGTTCCACAAAAAGGAGTGCAAAAGCCTGTGAAGACGGGCTTGTCTGCGGAGTGATGCCATGCAAGACGGGCTTGTCTGCGGAGCGCTGCAATGGGCGACAAAAATAGAGCGGTTAACGCGACATAAAATGACAGACTTTGGAATAAATATAACCTATACTGTTTACATTGTTTCTAGTTAAACAGTTTGCCCAATGTATAGATAAGCTTGGAGTTGGTAGAATGGCAGTTTATGCTGATGTAGTTTTTTTGCGCGAACTGCTTTTCGATGGTGTTATTTTACTGTTGACTGGCTGGGTGCGAGGAATGCGGCCGAAGCCTTGGAAATTGCTGCTTGCAGCGGCAATTGGCGCAAGCTATACGATTGCGATGCTGTTCCCAAGCCTGGCTGTCATGTACCATTTTTTTATTAAGCTGTTCGTTTCATGCTTGATGCTTTATATCTGCTACGGCTACTATTCCTTGCAAACCTACATGCGAGATTTAATCAGCTTCTATATGATCAGCTTCGTGCTTGCTGGCGGTTTGATGGGCATTTATTATATGCTGATGAGCAGCTCGAGCAAGGTATGGGCGACGATTATTTTTATTGGAGGCGACGTCACAACGAAGTGGCAGATGGGAACCTTTTACATTATTGTATGCAGCCTGCTTGTCATTTATTTATGGTCGCACTTTATCCGCAGCAAGCGAAAGCAGCAGCTGATGCAGCAGCATCTGGCCAAGGTGGAGCTCCAGCTTGCTGGACAGGTTATCCACTGTCAAGGCCTGGTGGACACTGGAAATCAATTGTATGACCCGCTTACCAAAACTCCAGTCATGATCATTGAAATAAGCGAGCTTGCTCATATGCTGCCGCCAAAGCTGGTTGAAGCGTTGCGGCAAAAGGATATGAACCAGGTTCTAAAGCTGATAACTGAGCTTCCAGAGATGGAGCGGTGGCAGGAGCGGGTACGGATCGTGCCTTATCGAGGAGTAAATCGCAATTCACAATTTATGCTTGCGCTTAAGCCTGACCTGGTGAAGGTTACTCATCAGGATGTAGTCTATGACACTGTAAAAGTGCTGCTTGGCTTCGATGGAGGGCAATTGAGCGCGGACGGCTCTTATCAAGCTATTGTTCATCCATCGTTAATTGTTCATCCAACTTCAACCGTTTCATAAGGGAGGATAATGATATGTTAGTCAAATATAAATTAATTGCGCAGTTAACCTATTATAAAATTTTGTTTAAGCTGGGCTTGAAATCAGAAACGATCTATTACATTGGCGGAAGTGAAGCATTGCCTCCTCCGTTGACGCGCGAAGAAGAAGAATATTTGCTGCAGCGCTTGCCTTCGGGAGATGAAGCGGTACGCTCGATGCTCATTGAGCGCAATTTGCGTCTCGTCGTCTATATTGCGCGCAAATTTGAAAATACAGGCATTAACATCGAGGATCTTGTTTCAATCGGTGCGATCGGTTTAATCAAGGCGGTCAATACGTTTGATCCGGAAAAGAAAATCAAGCTGGCCACCTATGCTTCACGCTGCATTGAAAATGAAATTTTGATGCATTTACGCCGCAATAATAAAACACGCACAGAGGTTAGCTTTGACGAGCCGCTTAACATTGATTGGGATGGCAATGAATTGCTGCTGTCAGATGTGCTGGGCACAGAGAACGATACGATTTATCGCAATATTGAAGAGCAGGTGGATCGCAAGCTGCTGCAAAAAGCGCTTGAAAAGCTGTCCGAGCGCGAGCGGATTATTATGGAGCTCAGATTTGGACTAGCTGATGGCGAAGAAAAAACACAGAAGGATGTTGCGGACATGCTCGGCATCTCGCAATCATATATTTCTCGCCTCGAAAAACGGATTATTAAAAGATTGCGCAAGGAATTTAATAAAATGTTGTAATAAAGCTGTGCGCTTCTGCTTAAAATATTGTGATGTACACTTTGCCTGGAAACGGCATATAGTATTGTGACAGGGAACCATTTGCTTTTGAGAGGATGTGTAGTAGGTAATGCCTTACAGCACGACTTCCATAGAATCCGTTATGCTCGGCCATGCCGGCTTTCAGCTAACGTTTGCCAATATGGAGCTGCAAAAAGATCCCAATGCGGTTATTGTCAAAGCCAATATAACGAATAGCGGCAACAATGAGGAAGCAATCAGCAGCCAGTATTTTATTTTGGCGTCTGGCTTAAAGGAAGCAGCTCCGAATGTAAGCTATATGAGTGAGCCCAACAAGCAAGGATGCCTGTGGACCTGGAAACGGCTTAAGCCAGGTGAAACCTGTACCATTATATTGCGATATCAGCTTGAGCCGGATGCGAGCAGCTACGATTTTAACTATTTGTATCGGCAGCAGGCCAAGCTGATCAAGCGATTCGAGTTCGAATAAATCAATATCAGAATTGCCGTGAGGCTGCCCTTGTGTGGGCGGCCTTGCGGCATTTTAAATGCAAGAGCTTGGCGAAGGGCAGCCTGCCTATTTAAGAAAACGGATCATTTTCAGTCAGCTGGAAATGTTGACCAAATCAATGCTTCAGCAGCCCCGAAAGCAAGGCAAAAGCCAGTTTTTCGGTATTTTCTAGTATTGTCGTAAAATGTCAGAGCAGGAATAAAATCATCCTCTGAGGAGATAATGATTGTTAGTTTCTCCTTGGGAGGTAATGATAATGACCCGTAATAAAGTTGAGATTTGTGGTGTAGATACCGCTAAGCTTCCAGTGCTTACTAACGTTGAAATGCGTGAACTATTCACAGCTCTGCAAACCCGCAATGAATGGGGAGCAAGAGAGAAATTAGTTAACGGGAATTTAAGATTAGTTCTCAGTGTCATTCAGCGATTTAACAATCGCGGAGAATTTGTAGACGATTTGTTTCAGGTTGGCTGCATCGGCTTAATGAAAGCGATCGATAACTTTGACCTCGGCCAAAACGTAAAGTTTTCTACTTACGCAGTGCCTATGATTATTGGCGAGATCCGCAGATACTTGCGCGACAACAATCCTATCCGCGTATCGCGAAGCTTGCGCGATATCGCCTATAAAGCATTGCAGGCGCGCGACAGCTTGACCAATAAATTTTCGCGTGAACCGACTGTACATGAAATTTCGGAGCTGCTCAATGTGCCGAAGGAGGATGTCGTATTCGCGCTTGATGCGATACAGGATCCTGTTTCGCTGTACGAGCCTATTTTCAATGATGGCGGAGACCCAATCTACGTATTGGATCAAATAAGCGATGAAAAAAACAAGGACATAACTTGGATCGAGGAAATTGCACTACGGGAGGCGATGCAGCGGTTAAATGAACGTGAACAAATGATCTTATCTATGCGCTTTTTTGAAGGTAAAACGCAAATGGAGGTGGCCGATGAAATCGGAATTTCCCAGGCGCAGGTGTCCAGGCTTGAGAAATCAGCAATCGGCCAAATGCAAAAGTACGTCAATACGTAAAGCAGGAGCTGTCAGGGAAAATCCCTGGCAGCTTTTTTGTAGTACAACTTCAAGATATATCTTCTTTTTACTTGTCATATACTAGTCTCATCATGGTGAGGGAGCGTGGAGGCATGAAAATATCGGATTTACAGTCCAAGGATGTCATCAATATTGTTGATGGAAAGAAGCTGGGCAATGTCAGTGATATTGAGCTTGATTTGAGACAAGGAAAAATAGATGCGATTGTAGTGCCGCAATTCCAGCGCATGTTTGGAATATTTGGCTCGGCTGGCTCCGAGATTATTATTCCATGGCGAAATATTGTAAAGATTGGCGAGGACGTCGTGCTTGTCCGTCTGGAAGAGGCAAAGGCGATTCGCAGCGAGGAAGAAGATTTGCATGCGCATCCTTAACAGGCTACACTTATGACAGAGGCTATACGTAGGGGGAAGGAAATGGAACCGTTTGTGATACAGACAGCAGCTGAGCATCAACATCAGCTATTGCTAGAAGGCTGGATCGAGCAGGAGCAAAGCTTAACCGCGGGCTTTACAACCCGCAAGGGCGGAGTCAGCAGCCCACCCTTCAGCTCATTCAATATCGGTTTGCACGTCCATGATCAGGCTGAGGCGGTGCTAGCGAACCGCAGGCGCCTGACTGACAGCCTGGGCTTCAGCTTTGATGCGTGGACATGCGGCGAGCAGGTGCATGCCAATAAAGTGGCTGTCGTTACCGCGAATGAACGCGGCAAAGGACGCAGCTCCATGGAGGATACACTGCCAGGCGTAGATGGAATTATAACGAATGAACGGGATGTGCTGCTCACGTCGTTTTATGCGGATTGTGTGCCGCTATATTTCTGGGATCCGCAGCATCATGCCGTTGGCTTGGCGCATGCTGGCTGGAAAGGGACAGTATCGGCTATTGCGTTGAATATGGTGGAAGCGATGCGGAATGCCTTTGGCACAGAGCCGCATCAGCTGCGCTGTGCCATCGGGCCTGCGATAGATCAATGCTGCTATGAGGTAAATGAAGTAGTTATTGAGCGAATTTATGAGCTGTGGCAGCAATTAGCGCTTCCGAATCAGCTGCTTGACCTAGTCTTAAAGAAGCAAAATGAAAATAAAGCAATGATAAACTTGAAAGAAATAAATCGACAGATTATGATAAAAGCAGGAATCCTGGCGAGTCATATCGAAATAAGTGAGTGGTGTACTGGCTGCAGACGCGATTTGTTTTACAGCCATCGTATGGAAAATGGCAAAACAGGACGAATGGCTAGCTGGATTGGATTGCGAAAAGGGTGAGCAAGATGAGCATACAAGATCGCTTACAAGCGGTACGAGAACGGGTTGAAGCAGCGGCCAAACGCTCTGGACGAGCTGCTTCGGAAATTCATGTTGTCGGTGTAACCAAGTATGTGTCGACATCAAGCACTGTTGCAGCTTTGCAGGCAGGAGTGGTTGAGCTTGGGGAAAATCGTTGGCAGGTTGCCAAGCCAAAATGGGATTACATACATGAGCATAAATTAGAGCTGCCAGAACCGATCTGGCATTTTATCGGCTCTTTGCAAAGCAATAAAGTAAAGGATGTCGTCGGCCGCTTCGATTATCTCCATTCATTGGATCGCCTTTCATTGGCGGAAGCGCTGCAGAAGCAAGCTGAAAAAATGGATGCAAGCATCAAATGCTTTATTCAAGTGAATGTTTCGGGCGAGCAGTCAAAGCAAGGCTTGAAGCCCGAGGAGGTTCGCCCATTTATAGAGGAGATCAAGCGCTTCGATCGTGTTCAGCCAATCGGCTTGATGACGATGGCGCCTTTTGAGCTCGAGGCGGAGCAGACAAGACCTGTATTCGCAGGCTTGCGGCAGCTTCGCGATCAGCTTCTGCAGGAAGGCGGTGCTGACTGTCCGATTAGAGAGCTGTCCATGGGCATGTCAAATGATTTTGAGGTTGCGATTGAGGAGGGTGCCACCTATATTCGCTTGGGCACCGTATTAATCGGCACAGAGGAGGATGAGCAATGAGTGTTTTCGGCAAATTTATGAACTATTTCGGGTTGCAGGAGGAAGAAGAAATTGTAGAGCGCGAGCAGATTCCGGCTCAAGAAGATCAAGAAGTTGAAACGAATCGCTTTGAGCAACGTAAACAAACAAAGAATTCGCATTTGACAAGCGTAGGCGGCAATGTCGTAAGCCTTCACACACAAAAAAATACACGTATGGTGCTTTGTGAGCCAAAAAGCTATGACGAAGCTCAGCAAATTGCAGATGAAATTCGCAATCGCCGTTCTGTAGTAGTAAACCTGCAGCGGGTTCGCTCAGAGCTGGGCCTTCGAATTGTCGACTTTCTATCGGGTACAGTTTATGCGCTGAATGGCTCGATCTCCAAGCTCGGTCCGAATATTTATTTGTGTGCTCCTGAATCTGTTGAGGTGCAAGGCTCGATCACAGAATTGTCTACAGAATAACATTAAATATAGAACGAGGTGACACATTTTTGTACTCCCTTATTGCAGATATTGTTGGCACACTATTTATGGTCTACTACTATTTGATGCTGGCATATATTCTAATGTCCTGGTTTCCGAATGCGCGTGAAAGCTCGATTGGGCAATTTATTGGCAGACTGGTAGATCCGTATTTGGCGATTTTCCGCCGCTTTATCCCACCGCTTGGCGGGATGCTTGATCTATCCCCGATCGTTGCCTTTATTGCACTGCGCTTTATTCAATCGGGTGTAGATTATTTGCTACGACTGCTGTTTCTGGCATAGCAGATGCTGCATAAATAACTTGTTAAGGTGATAAATCCATGAACAGTGGCTTTTACAGTCATTTTCATCCCGAGGAACGAGCATTCGTTGACCGTGCGCAGGAATGGATAGAAAGGTCCGCCGAGCTTCATGAGCTAAGGCGGACCGATTTTTTGGACCCGCGTCAGCAGTTTATAATTTCAACGCTTTGCAGTCGCAACGGGATGGTAAATATACGATTTGACGGCGGCTACGAAGCGGCTGAGCGCAAGCGAGCGCTAATCGCTCCAGATTATCGTGATCTGGAGTATGAGGATGCCGAGCTGTCTGTGCTGCAGGTGACAAGTCAGGCTGAAAAATTTCATGAGCTTGATCATGGCGATTTTTTAGGCGCTTTGCTTGGACTTGGCATCAAGCGCGATCGGATTGGCGATATTCATTTGCATGATTCATTTTGCCATATTGTTGTTGCTGATCAGATGTCGCAATTTCTCGATATTAGCTTGCGCCAGGTGCATCGCTTGCACGTATTGACAGATGTGCTGCCAATAGACAAGCTTCAGCCAGTGCAGCAGCGCCTGGAGGAGCTTTCCTTTACCGTAGCTTCAATGCGTCTTGACGGGATCGCCAGCGATGCCTATCGCATAAGCCGCAGTAAAATTGTTGATCCTATTAAGGCAGGGCGTTGTCGAGTCAATTGGAAAGCGGTGGAGGATCCTTCAGCCCAATTGCAAGCAGGCGATGTCGTATCGATTAAAGGGCTAGGTCGGTTTAAAGTATTAGAAGTAGATGGTGTCACAAAAAAAGGAAGAATCCGTGTAAAAATCGGCAAATATATTTAATATAATGCAGGAAATTGAAGGTCTCTGTCGAATACGTTTGATAACAGTTCCGAAAAGAGATGATCTATTCTTCTTATATTTATAGGAGGTGCTCCAATGCCATTGACACCATTGGACATACATAACAAGGAATTTTCACGCAGACTTCGTGGCTATGACGAAGACGAAGTAAACGAGTTTCTTGATCTTGTTATTAAAGATTATGAAGCGTTGATTCGTGAGAATAAAGAAATGCAAAATCAAATTCTTGCGCTGCAGGAGCGATTGAATCATTTCTCCAATATTGAAGATACATTAAGCAAAACAATTATTGTAGCTCAGGAAGCTGCCGATGAGGTTCGCAACAATGCGAAAAAAGAGGCTCAGCTTATTGTGAAGGAAGCTGAGAAAAATGCCGACCGCATTGTCAACGAAGCGCTGAACAAATCTCGCAAAATTTCGTTGGAGGTCGATGAGCTTAAAAAGCAAGCGTCGATCTACCGTGCGCGCTTCCGTACACTAGTTGAAGCCCAGCTTGAGCTGTTGACAGAGGAAGCATGGGAAAGCCTTGATATTAATAAGCAGGAAGCTCCAATTGCTGCGGCTGAATAAGTCGCAGCAGTTTTTATTTGACAATGACTGCTGAATCAGCTATAAATATTTTATAATTGATATTATTCGATGACGAGAACGAGTACATAGATGCTCACGCCTCAGAGAGCCGATGCTTGGTGAAAATTCGGTGCGTTGACATGTATGGAATATCATCTCCGAGAAGCTGCGCTGAACGGATTATAACGCTCAGTAAGCGTAGACGGCTGTCCCCCGATATCGGGATGCAAATGAGATGCATGGCTCATTTGCGTAAAGTGTCGCTCGAGTGCAATGATTTAAACCGAGCGGAACAAGGGTGGTAACGCGAGCAACCTCGTCCCTTTTTGGGGCGAGGTTTATTTTTGTTTAAATTAAGGGTTTTAATTAAAGAAGGGAGCGGTAAGCATGCAACGCGTAGATGTGAAAGAGCGTGCACGTACTCGCGAATTGCGGGTTTTGGAAAAGTGGAAGAAGGAAGATACGTTTAAGAAATCAATTGAAAACCGCGCTGACAAGCCAAACTTCGTCTTTTACGAAGGGCCGCCGACAGCGAACGGCAAGCCGCATATCGGCCATGTGCTGGGCCGCGTTATTAAAGACTTTATCGGCCGCTACCGCACGATGAGCGGCTACCGTGTGATCCGCAAGGCAGGCTGGGATACGCATGGATTGCCTGTAGAGCTTGGCGTAGAAAAGCAGCTTGGTATTTCTGGCAAGCAGGAGATTGAAGCATACGGCATTGAGAAATTCGTCAAGCAATGTAAAGCGAGCGTATTTGAATATGAGAAGCAATGGCGCGAGCTGACAGAAGCGATCGGCTATTGGACCGACATGGATAATCCTTATATTACGCTCGATAATCGCTATATCGAGAGCGTCTGGCATATTCTTGCGACGATTCATGAAAAGGGCTTGCTATACCGCGGACATCGCGTAAGCCCGTATTGTCCTTGCTGTCAAACGACTTTGAGCTCGCACGAGGTAGCGCAAGGCTATGAGGATGTAAAGGACTTGAGTGCGACAGCCAAATTCAAGCTGGTCGACTCGGACGAATACATTTTGGCATGGACGACTACACCTTGGACGCTGCCGGCCAACGTCGCTTTGGCTGTTAATCCGGAGCTGACTTATGTACGTGTTGCCAAGGACGGTGAGGTGTATATCGTTGCTGAAAACCTCGTCGAATCTGTTATGAAAGAGAATTACGAGGTGCTTGGCTCCTTGAAAGGCAGCGAGCTTGCAGGGCGCAGCTATACAGCACCGTTTAACTATGTGCCGATCGAAAAAGGTCATATCGTAATTGCTGGCGATTTTGTTAGTGATACAAGCGGTACAGGTATTGTGCATATCGCGCCAGCCCATGGTGAGGACGACTATCGCGTAGCGCGTCAAAACGGAATCAGCATGCTGGCTGTTGTCAACAATGCGGGACGCTACGTTGATGAGGTTACAGACTTGGCTGGCCGTTTCGTTAAGGATTGCGATGTCGACATCGTGAAAATGCTTAGCGAAAAAGGGCTGCTGTTTGCCAAAGAGCGCTATGAGCACAGCTATCCATTCTGCTGGCGCTGTAAATCGCCGCTGCTCTATTATGCAACAGAAAGCTGGTTCATCGAAACGACAGCCGTAAAGGAACAGCTTATTAAAAACAATAGCGAGGTTGACTGGTATCCTGGTCATATTCGCGAAGGGCGCTTTGGTAAATTCCTTGAGGATCTGGTTGATTGGAACATTAGCCGCAACCGCTATTGGGGAACACCGCTCAATGTTTGGATCTGCGAAGCGACAGGCAAGCAGTATGCGCCACGCAGCATTGCGGATTTGCGAGAGCGCGCTGTAGATTTTGTGCCTGAGGATATTGAGCTTCATAAGCCTTATGTCGATGATATTTTGCTTAAAAGCCCGTTTGCTGAAGGAGCGGTGATGCGCCGTACGCCTGAGGTTATTGACGTATGGTTCGACAGCGGCTCAATGCCATTTGCACAGCAGCATTATCCGTTCGAAAACAATGAAGTGTTCGCAGAACAGTATCCTGCTGATATCATTTGCGAAGGAATTGACCAAACACGCGGCTGGTTTTTCAGCTTGCTCGCGGTTTCAACGCTATTCAATGGCAAAGCGCCGTACAAGGCGGTCATTTCGACGGGCCATATTCTTGATGAAAACGGGCAAAAGATGTCCAAGTCAAAGGGCAATGTCATCGATCCATGGGAGATCATTAATGAATACGGCACAGACGCGTTCCGCTGGGCTTTGCTGGCTGACAGTGCGCCTTGGAACAGCAAACGCTTCTCGAAAGGCATCGTAGCAGAGGCCAAATCGAAGGTCATTGACACAATTGTCAATACTCATGCCTTTTATGCGCTATACGCCTCAATTGATGGCTACGAGCATGCTCAGCATGCGCCGCAGCAATCAAGCAACAAGCTGGATCGCTGGATTATTAGCCGCTTGAACAGCTTAATTGCAACAGTGGCCAAAGGACTGGATGCAAATGATTTCCTTAATCCTGCCAAAGCAATTGAAGTGTTTGTTGATGAGCTGAGCAACTGGTACATCCGTCGCTCGCGCGATCGCTTCTGGGGAAGCGGGCTGTCTGAAGATAAAATTGCCGCCTATCAAACCCTGCATCATGTGTTGATTACGCTGGCTAAAGTAATTGCACCGTATACGCCGCTAATTGCAGAGGATGTGTACAATAATTTGGGCGGCGGCGAAAGTGTGCATCTTGCTGATTTCCCTAAAGCGAATGAAAGCTTGATTGATGCCGAGCTTGAGCGAGATATGGAAAGCGCCAAAGTTATCGTCGAGCTGGCTCGCAATGTCCGCAATGAAACAAGCATCAAAACGCGTCAGCCATTGTCTGAGCTGATCGTTTCGCTTGATCGGGAATTTGAGCTAGCTTCTTATGAGGATATCATTAAGGATGAAATCAATGTGAAGCATATTACTGTGCAAAATTCGGATAGCGGCTTTGTCGACTTTACGTTGAAGCTGAATCTGAAGGTGGCTGGCCGCAAATTCGGCAAGCAGGTTGCACCTATCCAGCAGGCGTTCAAAGAAATGTCCGCTGAGCAAACAAGAGCGATTGTACAGCAAGGTCAGTACACATTTACGACAGAAGAAGGCGAGCAGCTTGTTGTTGCGCTTGACGAAATGCTTGTCGAGAAAAAAGCGAAATCAGGCTTCGCTTCAGCATCAGGCAATGGCATCACGGTTGCCTTGAACACGGATATTACGCCAGAGCTTGAGCAGGAGGGCTGGGTGCGTGAGGTAATCCGCGCTGTACAGGATACACGGAAAAAGCTTGACTTGCCTATCGAAAAACGGATCGATCTTGTGCTGCATGCTGATGATCAGCTGCAGGCAGCGTTGAAAGCATTTGACGAGCTGCTTCAAGAGAATTTGTTGCTGCAATCGGTAGCATTTGAGCAGCGAGCGGATATGGAAATTGTTCAGCTAGGCGACAAGTCTGTGGGCATTTTCATTAGCAAATAAGGATATATTAATACAAGCCCGCTTTGCCTGGGTGGCAAGCGGGCTTGTAGCTTTTATAGAAAGGATGACGACTTGTGCCAGTACAGGATCATGACGAGCTGTCTCAGCTTAAGAAATCGTTAGACTCGATCGAGCAAAGACTGATAAAAGTAACGAATGACCTTGAACGTACACAAATTGCCGACTATGTTAATTTGATGAATCGTCCGATGAAGCTGCTTTGGCGCAATTTAATGGCTGGTGTAGCGCGAGGGGTGGGAACAGCTATCGGATGGGTGTTTTTAGCAACATTTGTGCTTTATCTTTTACAGATGCTCGGCGCTTTAAACCTGCCGATTATTGGAGATTATATTGCTGATATCGTACGTATTGTACAAAATCAATTGGATGTGGATCGTTAAACAAGCTTGCAGCAGCGATAAGCAAATGCGAAAGAAGCTAAAGCTAAGACGCTAAATGCTAAAGATGCTCAAGCTCCTGATCACCTTCGTTATTGTTAAGATAGCGCTGGTAGGCATTATTTCTTACTATATATACATGATTGCCAGTAATATCTGTAGCGATAAAGCTTTCCATAGGCTCGCAAAATCCTTCCATTTCATCGACAAGCTCCTCGGCAAACTCGGTGTCCAGCATCGAAATCGCTTCATCATAGGATGAGTTGCCATACTGCAGCACAGATTGCACGGCATCTTCACCGTCAAAGCCATTGCTTTCGCGGTCATCCATATTTAATTGCTCCATTGCAATTGGTACATATTCGTATGAGGCTTCACTCGCTTCGATATGTGGGGCATGCTGCTTGCAGGTTGCTGCTTCCGGAATGGCTTCCAGCCGCTCTAGTGGGATGGGCTGATTGCACACGTTGCAAACGCCATAAACGCCATCCTCTATGCGCTGGATCGCATCATCTAGACGCGAAAGCTTCCGCTGCTGTGCACGATAAAAGGCGATATCCTTTTCCTGCTCATACATTTCAGTCGCCTGATCTGCGAAATGGTTGTCGATTTTCGCCAGCTCGGAGGACAAATTGAGGTCGCCGCTCATTTGCTTCGTATCGGAATTATGCTCGAGCTGCTCGATTACTTGCGCTCGTTCCTTTTGCAGCTTCATTTTAAAATGCTGAAGCTGCTCTGTATTTAAATGAGATTGCATACGTTAGATCACCTCAGTTCATAAATGCGTGCAAGTTATTGTGTGTCAGAATGCGGGTTTATAGTAGAGAAAAGCTTGGTTAAGCTGGTCTTTGCAGGCAGTAAAGCTAGAATATGAATGCTTGATGTGCTACACTAAAAATTGTGCAGCTTGCTTGGTCGGGCTGCAGCCTATGCTTCAGCTGTACTTTTCATGTACGAAGAAGTATAACGTCGCACTTACCATGAAAAGTTTTAGGAGTGAAACCATGATTATGAGAATTGTTTTTTTTCTAATTGCCATCGCAGCCTTTGTTCTTGATTACATAACGAAGCGATGGATCGTAAACAACATGAAAATTAATGAACAATTTAGCGTTATTGGCGATTTCTTTCTCATTACATCGCATCGCAACCGTGGTGCAGCCTTTGGCATCTTACAGGAGCAGCGTGTATTTTTTATTATCATCACAATTGTCATTCTCGTCGGTATTTTATGGTATGCGCATATTATGAGGGAAAAAGGCTCAAAAACCTTGCTCGTCGGCTTGGCGCTTGTACTGGGCGGAGCACTCGGCAATTTTATTGATCGTGTGCGCTTTGGCGAAGTCGTCGATTTTTTCAAGTTCAATTTTGGCAGCTATACGTTTCCGATTTTCAATATCGCGGATTCCGCAATTGTCATCGGCGTAGGGCTAATATTACTTGATACATTGCTTGAAGTTAGGCGGGAAAAGAAAGGTCAGGTTACAGTAAAGCATGAAGAATGATCAACAGCAATATGAAGAAGAGGTAACGGTTGAAGAAGATGTAATAGCTATCGAGGCAAAGGAAGAGCATCAAGGCTTGCGCATCGACAAATTTATCCCTGATGAGCTGCAGGACGCGGCAATTTCGCGTACGCAGGTTCAGCAGTGGATTAAAGATGGGCATGTGCTCGTCAATAATCAGACAGTTAAAAGCAACTACAAGCTGGCGGCTGGTGATGTTGTTGCCATCAGCATCCCTGAAGCCGAGGAGCTTGAAATAGCAGCCGAGCCGATTCCACTTCATGTCATTTATGAAGACAGCGATGTGATCGTAGTCAATAAGCCGCGCGGCATGGTCGTTCATCCGGCGCCAGGGCATTCCTCAGGCACTTTAGTTAATGCGTTAATGCACCATTGCCAGGATCTATCCGGAATTAACGGCGTGCTCCGCCCCGGTATCGTTCATCGCATCGACCGTGATACGACCGGCCTGCTAATGGTCGCAAAAAACGATCTCGCTCATATCTCGCTTGCCGAGCAGCTTAAAGAGCATTCCGTGACGAGACGCTATATAGCGCTAGTTCACGGCAATATCCCGCATGATGAAGGGACGATTGATGCTCCGATCGGTCGTGACCCGAATGATCGCAAGCTGTTTACCGTAACCGATCATAATGCCAAGCAAGCGATCACTCATTTCAAAGTGCTCGAGCGAATCGGCGATGATTTTACGCTGGTGGAGCTGCAGCTGGAGACAGGTCGAACGCATCAAATTCGCGTCCATATGAAATATATCGGCTATCCGTTGGCAGGAGACCCTGTCTACGGTCGCAACAAAACAGTAGCCTTAAACGGACAGGCGCTGCATGCTGGGGTGCTTGGCTTTACACATCCACGTTCAGGCGAGCGGCTGCAGTTTGAAGTGCCGCTGCCCGAAGATTTTGAAAATGTTTTACACAGTCTGCGTACCCGCTAGGGCGTGTATGCAAACTCAGAAGGGAGCAGATTATGCCGAATTTTCGTTCCATGCAAGGCGCTTTTTCGAAGGCGTACCGGGTGTACGTTAAGGAAAGGCAACGCAGCAGGGGGCGAAAAGGCGGTGTAAGATGCCCCTAAGCGGGTTTGCATACACGCCCTAGGGCGCAGACTTTTTTTATGTTTGCAGATATGTACAAAGATTTGATTAGTTACTGCATTATGTTTTGCTGCCCAGTGCGTTATTCTAATAGATATTAAATTGTCGCGAAAAGGATTGGTGAAATTATGACAGCAGTGAACCAGCATTTTCTTGAGCTGCAGGGCAGCTATTTATTTTCTGAGATCGCAAAACGCAGAACAAAATATATGGAACAAAATCCAAATGCAGATGTAATTAGCCTGGGAATCGGCGACGTGACTCGCGGCTTGCCGCCAGCAGTCATCGAGGCAATGCATAAAGCAGTGGATGAAATGGTTAATGTCGGCACGTTCAAAGGCTATGGGCCAGAGCAAGGCTATACATTTTTAACTGATGCAATTATTGCAGGTGATTACCGCACGCGCGGCATCGAGCTTGGCAATGATGAAGTATTCGTTAGCGACGGCTCCAAATGCGATGTCGGCAATATCCAGGAGATTTTCAGCACAAGCAGTGTGGTAGCAGTGCAGGATCCTGTATATCCGGTATATGTAGATACAAATGTAATGGCTGGTCGTGCAGGAAGCTTTAATAGCGAGCTTGGCCGCTATGAAAAGATTGTTTATCTTGATTGCTCGGCAGAAAATCAATTCAAGCCTAGCCTGCCGACAGAAAAGGTCGACTTGATTTATCTTTGCTATCCCAACAATCCTACAGGCATGACGCTTACGAAGGACGAGCTGAAGGTATGGGTTGACTATGCAATTGAAAATGACTGTATTATTTTGTTTGACTCTGCCTATGAGGCATTCATTACTGAAGAAAATGTGCCGCATAGCATTTATGAAATAGAAGGTGCGCGTCAAGTTGCAATTGAGTTCCGCAGCTTCTCCAAAACAGCTGGCTTTACTGGAATCCGCTGTGCGTATACAGTTGTGCCAAAGGAGCTTAAGGGCAAGGATGCGAATGGCAACCAGGTAAGCATTAACGAGCTGTGGAATCGCCGTCATACAACGAAGTTCAACGGTGTTTCCTACGTAACACAAAAAGGTGCGGCAGCAATTTATTCACCTGAGGGAAGAGCACAAATTCAAGAGCTGGTTCAGTATTATATGACGAATGCAGCTATGATTCGCGACGGACTGCGCGAAATTGGACTGACTGTATTTGGCGGAGTGAATGCTCCATATATTTGGCTGAAAACACCGGAAGGGTTCAATTCCTGGAGCTTCTTTGATCATCTGCTAAGCGAAGCGAATATTGTCGGCACGCCTGGCGTTGGCTTCGGTCAATGTGGAGAAGGCTACTTCCGTTTAACAGCATTCGGCAGCCGCGAAAATACCGAGCGTGCGATTGAGCGTATTAAAAAGCTGAGCATTTAAGCCAGCAGCATCATAAAGGAATGTTCAAATTGTCAGCTTCCACTGACGTTTTGAGCATTCCTTTTTATGTGCAAAAATAGACAAAGAACAGTTGACATTTGGTGTCGAACATGGGATAATCTTTTCGATACAGAAGTACCTTTAAATCAGTCCCGTGAGGCTGGCAAGGTAACGTGAATAATTGGATAAGAAAGAGCTGTCTGGGCTGAATCTCGCCAAGCTGTAAGCTGGTGGGTGTCTGCTCCTGTCTTTCCTGTCTTGATTGTCATAACTCCTTGCGAACTTCGCAAGGAGTTTTTTCGTTACCGAAATAAAATGCAGCAAGCTGAAAAAGAGGTGAGATGCTAATGGCTGAAGGAGAACGTCATATTTTAATGGATGAAGCGGCAATTCGCAGAGCATTGACAAGAATTGCTCATGAGATTGTTGAGAAAAACAAAGGTATCGAGGATTGCATCATCGTTGGCATTCGAACTAGAGGCGTACATCTCGCCAAGCGCATCGCTGAAAAAATTTCCGATATTGAAGGAATCGACGCTCCAGTCTATGATCTCGACATTACAAAATATCGCGATGACCGCAGCGACGATTTTGAGCTGGAAACGGCACAGCAGCCTGGTGATACCGAGCTGAACATCGATGTGAAAAACAAAAAGATCATTCTGTTCGATGATGTGCTTTATACTGGTCGCACGATCCGCGCTGCCATGGACGCGATTATGGACTGCGGCAGGCCGCAAAGCATTCAACTGGCTGTGCTCGTTGATCGCGGACATCGAGAGCTGCCGATTCGACCTGACTATATCGGGAAAAATGTTCCAACCTCCAAGCAAGAGGTTATACAGGTACAACTGTCTGAGGTTGATTTGGTTGATCAGGTGACCATTTCTCATTAAGCCGAACAGCTTCAAGGAAGCTGCGCAACAACTTTCGACTAAGCTGCATTTTCAAAGTACTAACGAAACGTTTTAGGAGGCAACGATATGAGCATTGCAACGATTCAAACAAGAAGCTTGCTTGGTTTGAAGGAGTTAAGTCAGCAGGAAATTCAATCGATACTGGACAGAGCCGCTTATTGGGAGCAGCACCCGAGCAAAACCCATAATCTGCTGAACGGTAAGTTTGTTGCCAATATGTTCTTTGAGAATAGCACGCGGACTAGAACCTCGTTCGAGGTTGCCGAGAAAAGATTGGGTGCAGAAGTCATCAATTTTTCAGCAGCAGCGTCCAGCGTTGAAAAAGGTGAATCCATTTATGATACGGTGCGCACACTTGAATCAATGGGGATTGACGCTGGTGTTATCCGCTTGAAGCCGGTAGGCATGCTCGCAGAAATCGCTGAAAAAATTCAAGTGCCGCTCATTAACGCAGGCGACGGCAATAACGAGCATCCAACACAGGCTTTGCTTGATCTATATACGATGCAAAAGCATTTTGGCACAGTGCAGGGCTTGAAGGTTGCCATTATCGGAGATATATTGCACAGTCGAGTTGCCCGCAGCAATTTATACGCACTGCGCAAATTTGGCGCAAGCGTCGTATTCTGTGCGCCGGACAATATGAGAGCAGCAGAGCTTAATGCTCCTTATGTATCGATGGAGGAAGCGATACAAGCCGATGTGGTGATGATGCTGCGTGTACAGCTTGAGCGCCACGCAACAGGCATGCTGAAATCAGCAGAAAGCTATCGCGCCAGCTACGGCTTGACGGTAGAGCGCGCGCAGCAAATGCAGGAGCATGCGATCATCATGCATCCAGCGCCAGTCAATCGCAATGTTGAAATTGACAGCGAGCTGGTTGAAGCTCCAAACAGCAAAATTTTCCCGCAAATGGCTAACGGTGTGCCAATTCGCATGGCGGTTGTAGAACGTGCGCTAAGCTAATGCTACAAAGTATGATTAAAAAGTTTTAGGAGGATATCAATTATGTCTTTATGGATCTTGAACGGCCAGGTATGGAATGAGGCAAGCGCTCAATTGGAAAGCAAGCATATTCAAGTAAAGGATGGCGTTATTGCAGCGATTGTGGATGGCAGCGAGCAGGTAGCTGCAGAAGGCTGCGAGGTTGTTGATGCGGCTGGCAAGCTAGTATCGGCGGGCTTTATCGATATGCATGTGCATTTGCGCGATCCGGGCTTTACCCATAAGGAAGATATTGTAACAGGTTCTCGCGCTGCTGCGAAAGGCGGCTTTACGACAATTGCTTGTATGCCCAATACCCGCCCTGTGACGGACACTCCTGAAACAGTCAAATATATAATCGACAAAGCTAACGAGGCAGAGCTGGTCAAGGTGCTGCCTTATGCAGCGATTACGAAAAATGAGCTGGGCCGCGAGCTGACTGATTTTGCAGCCTTGAAGGAAGCGGGAGCGATCGGCTTTACCGATGACGGCGTAGGCGTACAAAACGCGCAAATGATGAAGGATGCCATGGCGCTCGCTAAATCGCTGGATATGCCGGTAATCGCACATTGCGAGGATGACTCGCTAGTAAAAGGCGCGTGGGCTTCAGAAGGAGCGTTTTCGCGCAAGCATGGCATTAAAGGCATTCCGAACGAATCCGAAGCGATTCATGTCGGGCGCGATGTGCTGCTGGCTGAAGCAACTGGCGTGCATTATCATGTCTGCCATGTCAGCACGGAGCAATCGGTTCGCTTGATCCGCCTGGCGAAGCAGGTTGGGGTCAAGGTCACCGCAGAGGTATGTCCGCATCACTTGATTTTATCGGATGAGGACATTCCGGGACTTGATGACGCGAATTGGAAAATGAATCCGCCATTGCGCACACCGCGTGATGTAGAAGCAGTGATCGAGGCGCTGGAGGACGGCACAATCGACATGATCGTAACAGATCATGCGCCGCATAGCGCTGAGGAAAAAGCAAAGGGCGTTGATCTGGCGCCGTTCGGCATCGTTGGACTGGAAACAGCTTTCCCGCTGCTCTATACGAAATTTGTTGAGACAGGACGCTGGACGCTAGGCTTTTTGCTTAAGCGTATGACAACTGATCCGGCAAGAGTATTCGGCCTGCAGCAAGGAAGCCTGGAGGTCGGCAAGCCGGCTGACCTGACAGTCGTTGATTTGCAGGAAACAGCGAAGGTAGACCCGAGCACATTTTTATCGAAAAGCACCAACATGCCGTTTGGCGGCTGGGAATTGAAGGGCTGGCCAACAGCGACTATCGTAAACGGCAAAATCGTTTGGACGAAATAGATCAGAACAACTATTGAGGAGTGAAACGCGGATGCAAGCAAGACTATTGTTGGAAGATGGAACGCTATTTACAGGGGTGTCATTTGGCGCAGAAACAGAAAAAATCGGAGAGGTCGTTTTCAACACAGGCATGACAGGCTATCAGGAGCTGCTTTCTGATCCGTCCTACTGTGGACAAATTGTTACGATGACTTATCCACTAATTGGAAACTACGGCATTACGCGCGATGATTTTGAAGCAATTCGCCCGAATCTGTTCGGAATGGCAGTTCGTCGCTATGAGCCGATTCCAAGCAACTGGCGTGCTCAATTTTCACTAGGCGAGCTGCTTAAGGAATATGATATTCCTGGCATCGCCGGCATTGATACTCGCATGCTGACTCGTAAAATTCGTCAATTCGGCTCAATGCGCGGTATGCTGACTACTGGAAACGAGCGAGTAGAGGAGCTGCTGGAGCGTCTGCAAGCAGCACCTGTGCCGCATGATCAGGTCGCTCGCACATCAACACCTTTTGTCTATTCAGTACCTGGCAGCAAAGAGCGTATCGTTGTGCTTGACTGCGGCTCGAAAAACGGGATCGTTCATGAGCTTTCCAAGCGCAATTGCGACATTATCGTAGTACCGCACACAACGACTGCTGACGAAATTCGCCGTATTGCTCCAGATGGCATTCAGCTGTCCAACGGCCCTGGAGATCCTAAAGACAATTTGCATGTCGTTGAGACGATTAAGCAATTGCTTGGCGAGTTCCCGATCTTCGGCATTTGCCTTGGACATCAGCTATTCGCGCTGGCATGCGGTGCAGATACAAGCAAGCTGAAATTCGGACATCGCGGCGGCAACCATCCAGTTAAAGAGCTTGAAACGGATCGCTGCTACATTACTTCGCAAAATCACAGCTATGCAGTTACCGAAGAATCGATCGAAGGTACTGATCTGGTTGTTACCCATATCAACAACAACGATAAAACGATCGAAGGCTTGAAGCATAAAACGTATCCGGCGTTCTCGGTGCAATACCACCCAGAGGCTGCGCCAGGTCCTAATGATTCCAGCTACTTGTTCGACCAATTTATTGAATTGATTCGCAAGCATAAGCAAGAAAATCCGCAAAAACCTCGTCAAGCTGTGTTGTCGGAAATGTTGAGAGGAGAACTGAAAAATGCCTAAAAATACAAAGCTTAAAAAGATTCTTGTTATTGGTTCTGGTCCAATTGTTATCGGACAAGCGGCGGAGTTCGACTATGCGGGAACTCAAGCATGTCAAGCGCTGAAAGAAGAAGGCTATGAGGTTGTGCTTATTAACAGCAACCCGGCTACGATTATGACAGATACAAATATGGCTGATAAAGTGTACATCGAGCCTATTACGCTAGATTTTGTTGCCCAAATTATTCGCCAGGAGCGCCCTGACGGCTTGCTGCCAACACTAGGCGGTCAAACTGGCTTGAACATGGCGGTTGAGCTGGCGCGTGCAGGCATTTTGGAGCAGGAAAATGTTCTATTGCTTGGTACTCAGCTTACAGCGATTGAAAAGGCAGAGGACCGCGACTTGTTCCGCGAGCTAATGCGCGAGCTGGAGCAGCCGGTTCCTGAAAGTGATATCGTCACGTCTGTAGAAGAAGCGGTGCAATTCGCCAATACAATCGGCTATCCGATTATCGTTCGTCCGGCTTACACGCTTGGCGGAACAGGCGGCGGTATTTGCGCCAATGAAGAGGAGCTGCGTGAAACTGTTGCTTCCGGTATTCGCTACTCGCCAATCAACCAGTGCCTGATTGAGAAATCAATTGCCGGCATGAAGGAAATCGAATACGAAGTTATGCGCGACGCGAATGACAACTGTATTGTAGTATGTAATATGGAAAACTTTGACCCGGTTGGCGTGCATACAGGCGATTCCATCGTCGTAGCGCCTTCCCAAACATTATCGGACCGCGAGTATCAAATGCTTCGTTCCGCATCGTTGAAAATTATTCGCGCCTTGAATATTGAAGGCGGCTGTAACGTTCAGTTTGCGCTTGATCCGCACAGCTTCCAATACTATGTAATCGAGGTTAATCCGCGCGTATCCCGCTCCTCTGCACTAGCATCCAAAGCAACGGGCTATCCGATTGCAAAAATGGCTGCTAAAATTGCAGTTGGCTATACGCTTGATGAAATCGTCAACCCGGTTACAGGCCAAACCTATGCATGCTTCGAGCCAGCGCTTGACTACATCGTTTCCAAAATTCCTCGCTGGCCGTTCGATAAATTCGTTGATGCCAACCGCAAGCTTGGCACGCAAATGAAAGCGACAGGCGAGGTTATGGCAATTGGCCGCACATTCGAAGAGTCGATTCATAAAGCAGTGCGCTCGCTTGAAATCGGCGTGCATCGCCTGCATCTGAAAGAAGCAGTTGAGCTGTCTGATGAAGTGCTTCGCACTCGCCTGCAAAAGCCGGACGACGAGCGTTTATTCCTTGTAGCTGAAGCGTTCCGCCGCGGCTATGCATTGCAAGACATTCAAGATATTACGAAAATCGACTGGTGGTTCCTTGATAAAATCGAAGGCATCGTTAAATTCGAGGATAAGCTGCGCTCGACTGAAACGTTAAGCGAAGAGCTGCTATATGAAGCAAAACGTCTTGGCTTCTCAGATCGCTCGATTGCTGAGCTGCGTCAAGCAGGCTTCCCTGGTCAAGCTTATACCAATGAACACGATATTCGCGAGTATCGCAAATCGTTGAACATCGTGCCCGTATATAAAATGGTAGATACTTGTGCGGCTGAGTTTGAGGCTGTCACACCTTACTATTACTCAACCTATGAGGTTGAAAACGAAGTAGTGGAAACAAGCAAGCAGAAAATTTTGGTGCTTGGCTCCGGTCCGATTCGTATCGGTCAAGGGATTGAATTCGACTACTCTACCGTTCATGCGGTTTGGGCGATTCAACATGCAGGCTATGAAGCGGTCATTATTAACAACAACCCTGAAACTGTTTCAACTGACTTCAGCACTTCCGATCGCTTGTACTTTGAGCCGCTATTCTTCGAGGACGTGATGAACGTAATCGAGCAGGAGCAGCCAATTGGCGTCATCGTACAATTTGGCGGTCAAACAGCGATCAATCTTGCAGCACCACTTGCAAAAGCAGGCGTGAAAATTCTTGGTTCAAGCCTGGAAAGCATCGATACTGCAGAGGATCGCAAAAAGTTTGAAGCGCTGCTGCGCAGCTTGAATATTGCTCAGCCAGAGGGCAGCACTGTAACCTCCGTCGATGAAGCGGTAGAAACAGCGCAACGTCTTGGCTATCCAGTACTCGTTCGTCCTTCCTATGTACTAGGCGGACGCGCAATGGAGATTGTTTACTCTGATGCAGATCTTCTCAGCTATATGAAGGTAGCCGTTAAAATCAATCCGGAGCATCCGGTGCTGATTGACCGCTACATGCTGGGCAAGGAGGCTGAAGTTGACGCGATTTGCGATGGCGAGACAGTGCTTATTCCGGGAATTATGGAGCATGTTGAGCGCGCGGGTGTTCACTCTGGCGACTCGATTGCCGTATATCCTCCACAATCGCTGTCGGATGATATTAAGCAGCAAATTGTTGACATTACCATTAAAATTTCCAAAGCGTTAAAGGTTGTCGGTCTCGTCAACATTCAGTTTGTTATTCATGAGAATCAAGTATATGTGATTGAGGTAAACCCTCGTTCTTCCCGCACAGTACCGTTCTTAAGCAAGGTAACAAACATTCCGATGGCAAATCTGGCAACGCGCGCAATTTTGAATCAAAGCCTTGCCGAGCTGGGCTATGTGGATGGTCTATGGCAGGAAGATGATCATGTATCCGTTAAGGTTCCTGTATTCTCCTTTGCCAAGCTGCGTCGCGTAGACCCGACATTAACGCCAGAGATGAAATCTACTGGTGAAGTAATGGGCCGTGACGAGCAATTTGCCAAAGCCTTGTACAAAGGCTTGCTGGGTGCAGGTATGAAAATTCCTACTTCTGGCACGATTCTCGTAACAGTTTCCGACAAAGATAAAGCAGAAACGGTTGAGCTAATGCGCGGCTTTGCCAACTGTGGCTACAAGCTGATGGCAACAGGCGGTACTGCAGATGCATTGGAAGCGGCTGGCTTGTACGTGGAGCGCGTCAACAAGCTAAGTGAAGGCACGCCAAATATTCTTGATCATATTCGCGAGGGCCATGCGCAATTTGTCGTCAATACATTGACCAAAGGCAAAACGCCTGAGCGCGACGGCTTCCGCATTCGCCGCGAAGCGGTTGAAAACGGCGTTGTATGTATGACATCGCTGGATACAGTGCGCGCATTGCTGACGATGATGCAGACGATCAACTTCTCATCACGCTCAATGCCTGTATCTCACCAAAAATAAATAACTTCCATCTCGATGCTACTTCACCTTATGTGAGGTAGCATCGAGGACTATATAGCACTATTTTTACTTAAAAGCTTAGGAGGGATCAGATGGTTGCTTTGACAAGAGCAGAGGCAGCCGCTAAGGTGATGGTCGCGCTTGACTATCCAAATGCAGCGGCGGCAGAGCAATTGCTAGAACAAATTAACGGAATTCCATGCTATATCAAGGTTGGCATGCAGCTTTACTATGCAGCAGGTCCGGGCTTCGTTGAAAAGCTGAAGTCGCGCGGCTTTCATATCTTTCTTGATTTGAAAATGCACGATATTCCGAATACGGTGAAAGGCGGCGCGTCAAGCATAGCTGCTTTGGGCGTCGACATGTTCAACGTGCATGCCGCAGGCGGCAAAGCGATGATGGAGGCGGCGATGGAAGGCGTGTCTCTTGCTGGCAGCTCTGACAATCGACCGACCGTTATAGCTGTAACGCAGCTGACAAGCACAAGTCAGCTTGTGATGAATGAGGAAATTGGCATTCCGGGAACAGTTGAGGATACCGTCATTCATTATGCGCGTCTTGCGAAGCAAGCCGGGCTGGATGGTGTGGTAGCTTCTCCCTCCGAAGTCGTTGCGATTAAGGCTGCTTGCGGCAGCTCGTTCCAAACAGTAACACCGGGCATCCGTCCGGCAGGCGCGGCGCTCAATGATCAAACGAGAATTATGACGCCTGGCGAGGCGCTGCGGCAGGGCACTGATTTTATGGTCATCGGTCGTCCGATTACTTCAGCACCTGATCCGCGTCAAGCATTAGAATCTATAATAGAGGAGCTGGTTTCGCATGAGTAATGCAGCATTGGAGCAATTGGCAAAGGATATTGCCGCATCATTATTGGAAATTGAGGCGGTAGCGCTTCGTCCGAACGAGCCTTTTACATGGACATCTGGCATACAGTCGCCGATTTATTGTGACAACCGCTTGACGATGGCATATCCGGCAATTCGTGAAAAGGTTGCTGAAGGCTTTGCTACACTAATTAAACAGCTTTATCCTGAAGCTGAAGTGATTGCAGGCACATCAACAGCAGGCATTCCGCATGCAGCGTGGGTAGCGCAAAAGCTGAACCTGCCGATGGCATATATTCGCGATAAAGCAAAAGGCCATGGCAAACAAAATCAAATCGAAGGGCGTGTAGCACCGGGGCAAAAGGTCGTTGTTATTGAGGACCTCATTTCAACGGGCGGCAGCTCGCTAAAGGCAGCATTGGCTGTGCGTGAGGCTGGAGCAGAGCCGCTTGCGGTTCTGGCAATTTTCACTTATCAGTTCCAATCTGCAATTGACGCTTTTGCTGAAGCAGGCATTCCGCTTTACACGCTTTCCAATTACACAAGCTTGATCGAGCAAGCAGCAGCTGCTGGCAAAATCGCACAAACTGATATTGCCGAGCTTCAGGCTTGGCGCGCTAACCCGCAAGCATACCGAAAATAAAAAGCCTCACGGTGTTTTCAACTGCAGGCAAGCGACAGCTATTATATTGAAATCCATCGAAAGGCTATTGACTTCGTACGTGCTGCGGAGTAATAGCCTTTGGCTATTTTGACTATGTTATAAGGCCAAAAGGAAATATTTACAGAAAAATAGATTTTGCTGTAACCTTTTGTAATGCTGCAACGTCTGAAAGATAGACTAAGTACGGGGAGTGTCGTGAAATCAGATGAGTAGAGAAAATGAAGTACATAACGATGCCGCTAGCAACGCTCCTTTATTAGAAGTAAAAGATATGGAGCGAAGCTTTCAAGTCGGCAGCAAACAGCTTCACGTATTAAAAGGTATTAATATGGTTGTCAAAAAACAGCAGCTGGTTATGCTTAAGGGACGTTCAGGCTCAGGCAAAACGACCTTGCTCAACAGTCTTGGCGGTCTCGATACGCCGAGCAAAGGCGAAATTTCTTTCAATGGCAAGCCATTCAGCACGTTAAGCGATAAGGAGAGGACGAAAACCCGATGCAAGCAAATGGGGTTTATTTTCCAGGCCTTTGCGCTTATGCCGCTTTTGTCTGCCTATGAAAATGTTGAATTGTCGTTGCGAATGGCCAATAAGCCTAAAAAAGAGTGGAAGGATCGCGTTGAGGAATGCTTGACGCTCGTCGGTTTGGAAAAGCGGATGCACCATCGGCCTTTCGAGTTGTCAGGCGGTGAGCAGCAGCGCGTTGCGATTGCCAAAGCGATCGCCCATCGGCCTATTTTGCTGCTTGCCGATGAGCCGACTGCAGAGTTGGATACGGCTATGTCAGCACAAGTTATGGCATTATTTCAAAGCATTATTCGCAATGAGCAAATTTCGATTTGCATGACGACACATGATCCTACAATTTTGGAGGTTGCTGACCATGTCTATGAAATGGTTGACGGAAAGTTTATTTCGTAAAACAAGTATTGTATGCATTGCCGCAGCGGTAATGCTTAGCGGCTGCAGCTTGCTGCCGGATGAGAAGGAAGAAGAGGTTTTGCCGGAAATCAAGCCGCCGCAAATATCGCAAAGACCCGAGTATGAGGTAACAACTAAAAATTTAGTAACAACGGTACCAGTGATGGGTAAAGTAATTTCTCTTGAAGAAGAGACCGTTTATTTTACGACAGGCGACCATAATGTGAAGGAAGTTTATGTCAAAACGGGCGATGAGGTTCAAGCTGGCGATCCAATCGCGACCTTGGATATGAGCGAAATGGAAAAGACGCTGCGCATGGAGAAGCTGGCATTTCAACGCGATGAGCTTGCGATGAAGGAGCTGCTGCGCACGCGCGATGAGATGGACCAATCTGATTTTGAGCAGCAGCGCATCGCGTTTGAAGAAAAACGGCAAAAGCTGGCGGATATGGAGGAGGAAATTTCCAAGTCGACCATTACAGCGCCGTTTTCCGGAACAATCGTTTCCTTGTCGGTGAAAAAGGGAGATTTGGTCAAAGCGTATGCACCAGTAGCGATAATCGCCAATACCGATTTGCTTGTCCCAGCCTCCAAGCTCACCAAAACCGAGCAGGAGAAAATTGCAGTCGGCATGGAAGCTGAAGTTACAATTAGCAATGGCGGTACAATTAAAGGCACCGTTAAGCAGCTGCCAGTTCAATCCAGTGAATCGTCTGGCAATGGCGGTGGTGCAGGCGGTGGAGGCGCAGGGAATAACGCTGCTGACATTGAGCGCGTTGAGGACTTTATGATCATTGAAGTGGACGAGATGCCGGAGGGAGCAACACGCGGTATTCCTGCTTCCATCAAAGTGATTACGAAGCGTACTGAAAATGCGATTGTCATTCCTCCATCAACGCTTCGCAGTATCGGAAATCGTACGTATGTTCAAGTCGTCGATGAAAATGGCAAGCGTGAGGTAGATGTAGAGGTTGGACAGCAAACAGCTACAGATGTTGAAATATTAAATGGGCTAGAGCCTGGACAGAAAGTAGTAGGTCGATAACCGATGAGGTTGCCGTTCTTTCGCTTTATTTTCCGCAAAATGTGGAATACTCGTTGGCTCACGTTAAGTACGCTTGCTGGACTTATCGTTGCTGTCGCATTTGCCACCAGTATTCCAATGTATGCGGACGGAGCTTTAAAGCGAGTTATAGCCAAGCAGCTTGAGAATGACAGCGTTGATTCGCCTGCCGGCTCCTTGCTGATGAGGTACCAAGGCGTAGGGTCTTCGCCTACCAACCTTGAAGGTTTGCGGGC
Organism: Paenibacillus montaniterrae; assembly: GCF_018403185.1. Taxonomy (GTDB): domain Bacteria; phylum Bacillota; class Bacilli; order Paenibacillales; family Paenibacillaceae; genus Pristimantibacillus; species Pristimantibacillus montaniterrae. The sequence continues at coordinate 7,430 of NZ_BOSE01000004.1, read as the reverse complement.
AGTTGAGCAATATATTCAACAAGAGCTGCCTGGAACAATAGGCTTCGATCATTTAACCTTTGTCCAGCAATACGGCATTCGCAGCAGCAATGTCATACCAACCGATACGTCGAAGATTGATGCGAGCCGTTCCAGAACATTAACGATTCAAAGCATGAGCGGTCTGCAGGAAAAAAATGAACTGGTACAGGGACAGTGGTATAAAGATACTGTTGACCAGAGCGGCGTAATCGAAGCGGTAATGCTGGAGGAAGGCATGTTCCGCAACGATGTGCATGTTGGCGATATTTATCAGTATCGAATCGGCAGCAGCTCGCAATCTGTCATGGTGAAAATCGTTGGCGCAATTACGCCTAATGATATGACGGATTCGTATTGGATGCTTGGACTTGAAAGCAATTTTGCAACCTTGTTCGTATCTGAAAAGGTAATGAACGATTATTTGCTCGAGCAGAAAAAAATTGCATTGCAAAATGCAGCCTGGTATTATAACTTCGATCTTTCGCAAATTAAGAGCAGTCAAATTAATCCTCTAGCTTCTACTTTAAGCAGACTGGATATTGAGCTGTACCAGCTGTTAAAGGATACGAGAGTAGAGAAATCATTTGCAGATACACTGGATGAATTCCGCAAGCAAAGCACGCAGCTGCAATCCTTGCTGTTCACGCTCGCCGCGCCAATGCTGGCGATGGTATTCTACTTCATTACGATGAATGCCAAGCAAGCGTTAGACAAGCAACGAAGTGATATTGCGGTGCTTCGCAGCCGCGGTGCCGGTACAAGGCAAATCGTATGGATGTACATTATTGAAAGCTTGATGCTCGGCGCAGTCGCGCTTATTCTCGGGCCGATGCTCGGCTGGTTTATGTCAAAGAGCATTGGCTCCGCCGATGGCTTCCTGTCGTTCGTTAATCGGAAGTCCATTTCAATCGGCTTTTCGGTTGAAACGATTATTGCAGGCGTTGTAGCGGTGTTTATCGCGATGCTGGCGACAATTATTCCTGCCATTCAATATGCAAGAGCATCCATTGTCAGCTACAAACAAGATTTAGCCCGTTCGGACAAAAAGCCATTTTGGCAAAAATGGTATCTCGATGTCCTGCTTGTGCTTGTAGCTGCCTATGGCTGGTACTTGTTCAATGAGCGGCAGCTGCTGACGATGAACACTGGGCTTGGTGCTGATGAAATGCAAGTCCAGCCATTTCTGTTCTTCGTGCCAGCGATTGCGATATTTGCAATTGGGCTAGTATGCTTGCGTGTATTTCCTTGGATATTGTCATTTTTCAAATGGCTTGGCAAAAAATATTTGCCAGTATCGCTGTATTTAACACTAACGCAGCTGTCACGTTCATCCAAGGGCTACTATCCTTTGATGACGCTGCTTATTTTAACAATTGGTCTTGGTGTCTATAACGCTTCGGCGGCACGTACCATTGATTTGAACTCCACTGAGCAAACCTTGTACCAATACGGTGCAGATGTCGTCATTCAAACCGTATGGGATGGCATTCCGGAGAAAACACCTCAGCAGCCTGGCGGCGGTAACGGAGGCAATGGCAACGGAGGCGGTCAGGGCGGTGGCAACGGAGGCGGTCCTGGTGGCGGCAATGGTGGCAACGGAGGCGGCCAAGGCGGTGGTAACGGAGGCGGCCCAGGTGGAGGCAATGGTGGCAACGGAGGCGGCAATCAACCGCCAGCCAAAGTTTTGTTCACCGAGCCACCATTTGAAGTGTTCCGCGAAAGCCCTGGGGTATTGGCTGCCGCGCGAGTGCTGCAGACGGAGCATAACATTGTAGTCTCTGGAAAAACGGTAGGCAAAGGCACCATAATGGGGATAGATAATAAAGATTTCTTTAATGTTGCCTGGTTTGGCGATGATTTGTATCCTGTCAATCCCGCTTATTATTTGTCTTATTTGGGCGACTATGAGCATGGTGCAATTGTTCCGCAAAATATTGCAGACAAATACCAGCTTAAAGTTGGCGACTATATTTCTGTCAGCTTTACAGACGGTACGGTCGAGTTTTCCGTGGTCGGATTCGTGCCTTATTGGCCAAGTCTGTATCCGGATGAAGAGCCGTTCCTAATTGCAAACCTTGATTACATTTATGATCAGTTGCCATTAATGCCATACGAGGTATGGCTGAAGATGGAGCCAGAGGCTATGACTACTCCTGTCGTTGAGAAGCTGGCCGCTGCCAATATGGAAATTGCCAGCGTCAAGGATGTGCGCAATGAGCTGCTTGTCCAGTCGAAGCTGCCTACTCGCGGCGGTGTATTCGGGATTTTGAGCTTGGGCTTCCTCGTTACCGTTGCGATCACGCTGGCGGGATACTTGCTCTATTGGTTCTTCAATTTGTCGGGCCGCGTTGTGCAATTTGGTGTATTGCGGGCGATGGGCTTGTCAAAGTTCCAGTTAACGAGCATGCTTTTGCTTGAGCAATTATTTACAGCTGGTTTGGCGATCGGACTAGGCTTTGGCATCGGCAAGCTGGTCAGCTATATTTTCTTACCATTCTTGCAGGCGACGGATTCGGCAGCCAAAATGGTGCCGCCATTCAGAGTCGTGTTCCAGTCCAGCGATACGAACCAATTGATCGCTGTCGTTACAGTTATGATTGTAATTGGTGCAGGAGTGCTGTTCCTGCATATTCGCAGGCTGAAAGTGCATCAAGCGGTTAAGATGGGAGAGGAGCGGTAACTCATGATACATTGTGAAGGACTTGTTAAAATTTACAAAACAGACGATCTTGAGGTTGTCGCGCTGCAAGGACTTAATCTTACCGTTGAGCAAGGCGAGCTAATGGCGATTATCGGAAACAGTGGTAGCGGTAAATCAACGCTGCTCAATACGCTGGGAGGGCTTGATCGCCCTTCCGCTGGTCAAGTTAAAGTTGGCAAATGGGATTTGCTGAAAATGACGGATGAGCAGCTTGTAGAGTATAAGCGCGATACGGTTGGTTTTATTTGGCAAAATAATGCGCGAAACTTGCTGCCTTATTTGACGGCTTTGGAAAATGTTGAAATGCCGATGATGCTGTCAGGCAAGCTTGATCGCGCATATGCCAAGCAGCTGCTTGAATGGGTTGGCTTGGGCCATCGCATGAACAACAAGCTGCATCAGCTGTCCGGGGGTGAGCAGCAGCGGGTTGCTATCGCGATTTCACTTTCCAACAAACCACAGCTGCTGCTGGCGGATGAGCCTACCGGCTCTGTTGATACTGCGACTTCGGATATGATCATGAACATTTTCCGCAAAATGAACAAGGAGCTTGGCGTAACGATTGTTATCGTAACGCATGATATGGAGCTTGCAAGCCAGGTTGATCGCGTTGTAGCGATTAGAGATGGTTTGACCAGTACCGAGTTCGTCAAGCATAATCCTGACCTTGCTGCGCACCGTGACGGCTTTGTATCCTTCGCCTCTCGCGATCAGGCAGCGCATGTCGCGTACGTGGTGGTTGACCGCGTAGGCAGGCTGCAGGTGCCTAAAGAGTACTTGAAGGCGATGAACATTAAGGATAAGGTGCTCATGGAATTTGATGGGGAGAAAATTACGATTACTTCTCCTCAGTCTCTTGCAAAGGCAGAAGCCGCTGAGGAAGAGCAGAAGCAGGAAGCAGCGGTTGAGGAAGTAAAGGAAGCAGTAGAAGCAGAAAAGCACTAAAAATGTGCCCAGCATGCGGCTAAACCGTTGCTGGGCATATTTGTTAGCATAATATACTCTCTGTTCGTATGAACCAATGTAAAATGGGTACGCTATTCGTTAGATTAATGGAGGTGTACACGATGTGGGTTTATTGGATAAGGCTGTACGAATCAAAGTTTCAAGCAAGCTGTGTCCTGCAGCGCATGGAGCATGATTATTGGATGTACGGTATGGAATGTCCGAGGGAAATCGAAATTTATAAATCTAATCGCGGCAGATATGGCGTAAGATTTATGCCAGAACGCCGCTAAACCATCGTGCTAAGGGCTTCGATCTTATTAAAAAAGCTAGGGAAAGAAAATGTTGTCAAAAAATGCTTGACGGCATATATCAATTTATAGTATATTAATTTATGTCGCCATTGCGAGTAGCTGATTTTAAGGCAGCGCAATGAACCAATATTTTGGTATGTGTTTCAAGTTGTTTGTACGAATAATGACGCGGGGTGGAGCAGTTCGGCAGCTCGTCGGGCTCATAACCCGAAGGTCACAGGTTCAAATCCTGTCCCCGCAACCAAAACTCCAAACTCTAGCTATAATGAAATTATTCATTATTTGATCGAGGGCCCTTAGCTCAGTTGGTTAGAGCAGTCGGCTCATAACCGATTGGTCGGGGGTTCGAGTCCCTCAGGGCCCACCATTAATTCCATATAGCATTTAACTTTTGCCGGGGTGGCGGAACTGGCAGACGCACAGGACTTAAAATCCTGCGGTAGGTGACTACCGTACCGGTTCGATTCCGGTCCTCGGCACCATTTAAGTAAGATACTGATTCAAGCTTGTACGAATACATACGATCGATCATATGCAGAAATTCATACATGCCGGGGTGGCGGAACTGGCAGACGCACAGGACTTAAAATCCTGCGGTAGGTGACTACCGTACCGGTTCGATTCCGGTCCTCGGCACCAGTTAATTTGATAGTATGTAATAGATTCAGAGAATAAACAAGATTCTCGAATGAGTATATAAGCTGAAAGATGAAATGGCTATTGCTCGCTATAGGACGGTAACTCAGCGGGAGAGTGCTACCTTGACAGGGTAGAAGTCGCGGGTTCGATCCCCGCCCGTCCTACCATATAACGAATGTTCAAAACCCTTGTATATCAAGGGTTTTTCTTGTTTTTGCTAAGAAGAATTAAAACCCTTAATTAGGAGCTGATTTTGAGCTTGGGGACGGATTGGGGACGGACTGGGGGCGAGGGGCAAACTTGTCAAACTTCTCTGCTGTATCACGGCTGACCTTCTTCGTAACATGCGCATAGATGTTGGCCGTAGTTTGATACTTGGAATGCCCTAGGCGCTTCTGTATGGCTTTCATCGACGCTCCAGCTTCAATTAATAGGGTTGCGGAACTGTGGCGTAAATCGTGCAGCCTAATCCGTTTTAAGTTGTGTCGCTTAACAAATTTTGCCCACCAACCTGTAGGGGAGTTATGATGTAAAGGTTTGCCCCGCCCTGCGTGAAATACGTAGGTTCTTTCGTTACCTATCCATTCGCCTGCCACAATCGCTTTCTTCCTCTGCAGCTCCCATTCCCGTAAATGTATATCTAACTCATTCATGTACCAGTCTGGCATTTCAATGATTCGCTTCGAGCTCTTTGATTTAGGTCCTTTTTCAATTGCTTTCGATTTCTTTGTTTGCGATATGCTTTTTTTAATCGAGACCGTCATATTTTCAAAATCCACATCTGACCATTCAAGACCGACTAATTCTCCTCGTCGGCAGCCTCCGATTATAGCGCCTAGAATAAGCAACCGCCAATATCGAGGCTCCAGATATAAAGCAGCTATAACTTCCTTTGCTTCAACCTCGTCGTAAAACTCAACTTCTTTCTGTTCGACTTTTGGCTTCTTCACGCCGGTCACCGGATTAGACGGAATGAGTTGCCATTCGGTAGCCCTGGTAAGAACATTCTTTAAGACTCGATAGATGTACTGAATGGTGCCGGCAGCGAGTGTTTTTCCTCTGCCGTCTTTTCGAGCACCTGGCTTGCTGAGATTGTTTACAAACGTAACAATATGCAGTGTTTTAATCTCAGATAAATATTTGCTCTCAAACGCGGGGTAGATATGGTTTTCTAAATGGCTACAATAGGTATCATATGTGAGCGGAGCTAAATTATCCTCGTGAGATGCGTATTTCGGTTTCCACTCGTTCTCCACAAACTCCTTAAACGTCATCTTATCCACTTGGATATACTCTCCAGACAATACTCGGCGCTTAAAGTCTGATAGCTGATCGTCCAGGTAATCCCTTAAGCCTCGACTAGCGTCTTTATATCCTGTGCATTTCTCGGACATTTTCATCAACGACGGATCATCAATCTCTATCGTTACGCTAGGCCGGTTTCTTTTATTGTCCGTTTGAATGCCCAGATCCACGCGAAGCCTCCACTTATAGACGCCACGCTTTTCGATACTTCCCCTCATGTAAATCACCCTTTCAGAACATATGTTCGGTTTAATGTATATAATAAACAGCCTTGCGGCTGGAAAGCGCAAGATTACAATTTTATAATGGACAACGGCTCGAAGTAGATCATGTAACCTTGATACATGGTATGTATGCCGTATTTACGCTGATAATGCTCAATCGACTCTTGCAAGAACTCTTCCGTTATCTCTAAGTATTCTGCTACAGCATACCTGCCTTCGACGCCTGCTTGTCCAGCTTGAATAATGCGGTCAAGCGGGATCAAGCGTTCATATGCCCAGGCTCGTCCAAGACGTTCCTTCTTTCGGTTCTCAAGCTTGCTCTGATCGGCGAAGTCTCCAACGGCGGTATGGTAGTGTCCGATTTCCTCAGCAAGAATGCAGGCTTTTTCTTTAGAAGTCTGAATGTTTTTATTGATTGCGATAATGTTATTTTTGATTAGTCCTTTAGCTCGTGATCGCAAGCATGCTTCATAAATGTACAAACCCTGTTGCTCAGCTTGGATCAATAGGTTCTCGTACCCCATTGATTCACACCCTTATTGGTTCGTTCGTTTTTTATGCAGTTTTTCTAGTTCTTCTAAGTCTTGCAACATAAGCTCTTGCTGCTCTTCTGAATAATCATCACTGTGCGCTGCAATCAGATCAATTTTCGGTTCGGTACAACGTTTATACTGAGCTTCAAGAGTTGTATCAACAGTGTATCTCCCAATGTCATCTAATTTGCGGTATTTATCGAGCATAATTTGTTCATGTTTTGTTATTGCGGGAGATATACTCTCAGCGTTAGAATCCCAGCCCATCAAATATGCTGGTGTTGTCTGGAGTATCTCGCTTAAAGGTTCTAGTATGTCTATAGGAAGCTTGTCGATGTCACCGCCTTCGTATCGGAAAACAGTGGACCTGTTAACATTTAATTTTTCTGCTACGTAGTCAGCCGAGAAACCAAGTTCTTTTCTCCTTGCCCTCATTCTTTCTCCAGTCGTCAATTTCATTACCTCCTTATGATCTCATGTTAATATAAATGATGCAAAAATGCAACATATTTATATGCGTTTTTGCGACTTATCTATTGACTTATATAACTTAAAGGGTTAATATTGAAACAACAAGTCGCGTTAGTGCGACAATTGTAAACGGAGCTTACTTGGAGGTGATAGTTTGAAAGAATGCTAAAGTAACTGCTGAGAAAAAAGTGGGCATAACAAAATAAGCCTACTAAAAGTGGCTTTTAAAAAATTTTCGTTATATGGAGGTTCACATTTTAATGGGCATGTGGGGTAT
>NZ_BOSE01000003.1 GCF_018403185.1 Paenibacillus montaniterrae | reverse complement strand
AGTACGCCGTTTTGCAACACTTATTTCTGAATTTTGGCCGTCGCAGCTTGCTATGTATTGGTGGCCCGTTTATTCAAGGAAAGATTCTCACCATTACCAGTTAATCTCGTGAACTGCATAAGTCATGTTCTATAGACTCCAATTACATCATTTAACATTATCCAGATTCTTTAGAACCTTTCCCGCCTCTGTGGGAGTTTACTAGTGTCTCATCCCCCACAACTACTTGCTGGACGCCCCGCCTATTTTGCTGCTTGCTATACTTCTTGATACATCTTATTCGTAAGCGAGCCGAGCTTTTCGATTTCAATCGTAACAATGTCGCCATCCCGCAGCCAATCCAGATGAGGCTTGCTTTGACATGTTTTGCCGTCGAAGCCGTTAAACACTACTCCTTCAGGCGTCCCAGTCAGAATCAGATCACCGGGCTCAAGCGTCATATGCTGTGAAATATAGCTTATAATTTCGCTGCAATCAAAAATCATATCCGATGTATTCGAGCTTTGGCGCACCTCTCCGTTAACGATGCAGCGAATCTCCAGCTGATTCGGATCACCAACTTCATCTGCGCTTACCAGATAAGGGCCAACCGGACTGAATTTGTCACAGCTTTTGCCTAGCAGCCATTGGTGGGTGCGGAATTGCAGCTCGCGCGCTGAAAGATCATTAACATTGCAATAGCCAAGCACATAATCGAGCGCTTCTTCCTTGGACACACGCTTTGCTGCTTTGCCGATAACAATTCCCAGCTCCGCCTCATAATCGACCTGCTCCGAATTGAACGGCAACGGAATATCCTCACCGTGAGCGGCAATCGTATTGGCAAATTTGTTGAACAAAATCGGCACTTGCGGAATAGGCATATTGGATTCCTCGGCATGCTTGCGATAATTCGTCCCTACACAAATGATTTTGCTTGGAGCGCTTAGGCATGGACCGTATTGAAGCTCATCCTCTGCCAGCCAAAGCGCCTTATCAGCAGCATGCTTGTCTGCCTCCTGCTGCAAATAAGCTTGAAGCTGCTGTAGTGCCGCAATCCCCCCGCTAATTAGCTGCTCCATCGTAGCAGGCACGCTTGAAGGAGCCTCGTATTTTTCACTCGCCTTGAGCACATCCAAAACACCTTGCTCGTTTAATACGCCAAGCCGCAGCTTGCCATCCTGCTTAAACGTTAGTAGTTTCATCTCCAGATCGTTCCTTTCCTTTTCAACTATTCGTATGTTTTGCCAGGGTGTGTATGCAACCTTTGAAGGGAGCAGATTATGCCGGATGTTCGTTCCATGCAAGGCGCTTTTTCGAAGGCGTACCGGGTGTACGTCAAGGAAAGGCAACGCAGCAGGGGGCGAACAGGCGATGTAAAATACCCCTAAGTAGGGGTGCATACAAGCCCTAAATCATGCATTTTTGCCAAATACTACGCCGCCATCAATGTAAAGCGGCGAGCCCATAATAAACCTGGCCTCGTCGGAGGCAAGAAACAAAGCTGCATTCGCCACATCCTCCGGCAATCCAAGCTCTCCGCTAAGCTGCCTTGTTTTAATAGAAGCGATAGCCAGCTCGGGATCATCGTACGCATTATTTAAGTACTGCTCGACAAAAGGGGTGAAAATCGTGCCTGGCAGCAGCGCATTGACACGGATTCCATAGGGCGCGTAGTCAACCTGCATCGATTTGGTCATCGCCAGCACCGCTCCCTTCGTCGCCGCGTAGGAAGCTCGTTTGGCAAGGCCGATTTCCGCCACACAGGACGACATGTTAATGATCGAGCCGCTGCCCTGCTCCATCATATAAGGCAGCACATATTTGGATACGAGGTATACACCGTTAATGTTCACATCCATAATTCGCTCCCAAGTGTCAGGCTCGATTTCATGCAGCAGCCCGACACCGCTAATCCCTGCATTATTAAATAATACATCAATTCGGCCGTAGCGGGCGATCGCTTCTTCTACCATCGCCTTGACTGAATCAGGCGCGGTTACATCGGCATATATAAAATGGGCCGAGCCTCCCTGCTCATTAATTTGCGCGGCTGCCGCCATTCCTTTGTCCTGATCAACGTCGTTAATGATTACGACCGCCCCTTCCTCAGCAAAACGCAGTGCTGTTGTTTTGCCAATGCCTGAGCCTGCTCCTGTAATAAGCGCAATTTTATGCTGCAAGCGCATGTCCGCAGTCCTCCTTTCTAATGGATATGATCCTCCGGCTGAGCCGCCTTGACTGTTAAGCCGCCATCGACCATTAGCAGATGCCCGTTAACCTGCATCGCTTCCTCTGAGGCGAGAAAGACAACCGCATCGCCGATTTGCCGCGCAGTACCAAGCCGCTTCATTGGATTGGCTTCGACTTCCTTGCGCCGAATTTCAGGATCAGCCAAATATTCAGTACACATATCAGTATCAACTGTGCTTGGGCCGACTGCGTTGACGTTGATGCCGTATTGGCCAAGCTCGATAGCCATGCCCTTGGTCAGCATATGCGCCGCAGCCTTGGAGGACTGATAATGCGGAATTAATGGACTGGTCACCACGAGGCTGGCTGTCGACAGCACATTAATGATTTTGCCGTAGCGTTTTTCGATCATGCGCCCTGCAGCCAGCTGCGAGCAAAGAAAAATTGATTTGACATTCGTATTGTAGGTGCGATCCCATGTTTCCTCTGTTACTTGCAGAAACGGCTCGAAAGGCGCAACTCCGGCATTGTTCACCAATATTTCTACCTCGCCAAGCTGCTCCTCCACTTGCTTGAACATCGCTTCAACCTGCTGCTTGCTGCCGACATCGGCTTTTACCGTTATCGCTTTGCAGCCAAGCGCCTCGACCTTTTGCTTGACCGCTTCGGCAAGCTCGCTTGAGCGCTGCGATGTATAATTAATGGCAACATGCGCGCCTTCCTCTGCCAGTCGCAGCACAATCGCTTCGCCAATTCCGCGACTGCCGCCCGTTACCAATGCAATTCTCCCTGCCAATCGCTTCATCCAAGCCCCTCCAACGTTTTATGATCTGTTGCGCGAAAACTTCCGTGTACATAAAACGTACTTCGAAAGCACAGGCCCAACGTTTTATGATCTGTTGCGCGAATCGGTCTTACAGACTTGGGCCGATTCGATTAATGCTGAATTCCTGATGCCCCAGTATTTCCGCCTTGGTCAATTTCCCGTTTGCCACATGCAAAATTTCCTGCCAAATGCGCTCGCCAGCCTCCCGCATGCTCAGCCCGCCAGTCAGCACATCGCTTACATCGACATCCATATTATCCTGCATGCGCAGATACATTTGCTTGTTGCCTGTTATTTTAATGACGGGAATGACTGCCGAGCCTGTAGGCGTACCTCGTCCTGTTGTAAAGGCAACAAGATGAACGCCGCCAGCCGCCATACCAGATACGCATTCGATGTCATTGCCTGGCGAATCCATAAAATACAGTCCGCTCTTCGGAACCGGAGCGGCGTATTCAATTACATCCTTAAGCTCCGTTGTCCCGCCTTTGCTAATGCAGCCCAATGATTTCTCTTCAATTGTCGTCAGCCCGCCAGCAATATTGCCTGGGCTTGGATTGCCGCCGCGCATATCTTCACCCATTCGTTCAATCTCGCGCTCGAAGCGATCGACAATATGATATAAGCGCTGCTCGACCTCCTTGCTTGCTGCTCTTTGCGCCAGTACATGCTCAGCACCAATAATTTCGGTTGTTTCGCCAATTACGGCGCTTCCGCCCACTGCAATTAAGCGATCCGCTGCTACGCCAAGCGCCGGGTTGGAACAAAGCCCGCTCGTCGCATCAGAACCGCCGCATTTGACGCCAAGCTTCAGCTCGGACAGCGGCACTTGCACCTTCTCCATCTGATCAAGCTCCTGGCGCAAGTCTCTCGCCAGCTTCGCGCCATGCACGATAGCCTTCACCGAGCCGCCGACTGACTGAATATCAAAGCATTCCACCCGTTTGCCAGTAGAAGCAATCTCCTGCGCCAATTCCAGAGGATCTACAACCTCGCAGCCAAGGCTTATAATAAGTACAGCTCCGACATTAGGATTTTTGCCCGTACCCGCCAGCACGTCGAACGTTCGCTGCTTATCGGCGCCAATCTGGCTGCAGCCATGCTGATGTCCAATCGCGATAGAGTCCGGCACGAGCTGTGCTACCCGATTGGCTACCTGGTTGGCGCAAATGACAGTGGGGATAATTAAAAGATGATTGCGTATCCCGATTTGCCCATTGCTTCTTGCATAAGCTTCGATCATCATTAGCCTTCTGCCGCCTCCTTGCGCTGCTGATCGCCGCGCCCTCGAATTCCTTCCAAATTATGCACATGCACATGAGCGCCGCACGCAATTTGCTGCGTCGCTCTGCCTATAACCTCGCCGTACTTTCTAACATGCTGAGCGCTGGCAATATCGCGAATCGCAAATTTATGGCCGAACGGAATGGCATCCAGCAGTTGAATCCGCTCCATTTTCTCGTTAAGCCAAAACTCGACCTCCTGCCCGCTCGCCAGCTCCTCCAGCGCGGTTGCCACATCGTCGAGCTCATGCATTACAATCGCGTTCACGCCCTGCTGCAAGCCTTCCTTCATCCTGTTCTCTCCCTTCATTACTGTGCAAGACGATAAAATCTGGCTGCATTGCCGCCATATAGCTGCGCCTTATCGTGCTCGCTTAAATGCTTGGGCAGCGCATAGTCAAGCACCTCAAGCACTTGCTCATATTGTGCAGCGAGCAGGCAAACCGGCCAGTCGCTGCCATACATAATCCGTTCAGCGCCAAAGCAGTCGATGATATACTCGACATATGGAACAAAATCTTCCAGCTTCCATTGCTCACTTGCCTCCGTGACCATTCCAGAAAGCTTGCAGTACAGCTTGCGATGCTGAGCAAGCTCGCGCATTTGCTCCTTCCAGGGGTGAAGTTCCCCTGCTGCTATTGGCGGCTTTGCCAAATGATCGATAACACCTCTTAAATTAGGCACTCGCTCCAGCAGCTCGATTAATACAGGAAGCTGATGGTGACGCAATAGCAGATCAACCGGAAAATCAAGCGCAGCAAGCTCCTTTAATGCATGCACATAATCGTCTGCAAGCACTCGGCTGGCATCCTCCATTTCCTGCAGCATTAATCTGATGCCAACAAATTTGGAGTAGCCTCTGAAATGCTCAAAATGCTTCTTGTATTGCGCGGATTGCAAATCAAGCCAGCCGACTACGCCTACAATCGTCTCATCATGCTCGCTTAATTCAAGCAAAAACTTGGTCTCTTCAACCGTTTGAGCAGCCTGCACAACGATTGTTCCTGCAATTTGATGCTTGTTAAGCGCAGGAAGCAACTGCTCAGGCATATAATCTCGATACAGCAGCGGCTGCTGCGGAGTCAACCAGTCATAATCGCCCCGCTGCAAGCGCCAATAATGCTGATGTGCATCAATTCGCCGCACTATTATCCCCCCCATGTCTTATGAGCTGCGTGAAAGCTGCATATGACAGCGTTTTCAAGCCGATTTGCTTGCTTTCATCCAGCCTTTGTTTCATCACTTATTTGTAAGCAAAATCAATTCCAGCTCAATCTTTTTATTCCATTGTATTAACGTTTATTATATCATCAAATAAAGCAATATCACTTGCGTAATCAGGCATATTTGTACCTTTTTTTGATATTGAGCTAGAGGGATTGAGGTGATCATATGCAGCCGATTAAAAAGGAGTTTGGCAGGCAGCAGGACCCGCTTGTCATGAATTACAAGCAGAAAAAAGGCCCGGAAAATGAGCTTCCCGACCATTTGCATGAATGGTTTGAAATTGTATATGTGCATGAAGGGAGAGGCACGTTTTTTATCCATCATACGCTCTACGAAATGAAGCAGGGCGACCTGTTTGTCGTACCTGCCAATACGATTCATCGAGCCATTCTGGAGCGTGAAGGGGCTATTACCGTAACTGCATTATTTTTTCAGGCGGGGCTGTTGCTGCAAAAGCTGCACGACAACGATACGTATCAGCCGATCCAGCTTTTCCAGGCGGTGCGCAAAAAAGCGCAATATCATATTCCGTTGGCTGCTGAGCAGCAAGTAGCCGTTGAGCAATATATGGATGCGATCCATAACGAATTTGCCGGGCACAGCGTTGGCTACAAAAGCGCAGCCGTGCTGTTGCTGCAGCTTCTGCTTGTTATGCTGAGCCGCTTTGCTCAGGCAAGCTATGCTGCTAACGCCGCTGCGCCTACCTCGGGACCCGGCTGGATGATGGACGTGCTGCAGCATATCGAGCTGCACAAGGAGCAGCAATGGAATCTGGCGAAGCTGGCCAAGCTCGCCAATGTAACGCCGGCTCATTTCAGCCGAGTATTCAAGCAGTGGACAGGCATGAATGTTTCGCAATATTTAATTATGAAGCGAATTATTGCAGCCAAGCAGCTGCTGGCCGCCACCGATGAGAAGCTTTCGCTGATTGCAGAGAAATGCGGCTTTGAGAGCATTCCGCATTTCCATCGCAGCTTTAAGAAAATGACCGCCTTGACGCCTACCGAGTATCGCAATTTGCAGCGCTAGCTGGCCTTGTCGCAGACAGTCAAAGGTTATGGCTCAGTGGTCGAGAGACTCGGACATCAGGAGGTCAGGAGCTAGGAAAGCGTCGGGCGTGGTCGATCCTCAGGGAAAAATTGTCCCTGCTTCAGCTGATCGACAAACTGCTGCAGCCAATCATAATAGCGGAGCGCTTCCTTAAGCTTGTGCAAATCCTCAAGGCAAAGCCTGCGCTCCTCCTCGCCTGTTTCAAGGTCGAGTATGACCTCCGTATAATCCGGCAGCACCGCCTCAATCGCTTGCTTCATGACATCTATTTCACGCTGCAGCTTGTTGGCAAAAAAGGTTTGAAACGTATGGAAAAAGTCAGTTTCCGCACGATAAAGATCTTTGCGCTCTTCCTTCTCCTTTAGCTTTGTTACCATTTGCGAGTTAAGCAAAGAGCGAATCGCATAGCTCATATTGCTTTTGCTCATCCCCATATTTTCCTGCATTTCCTCCAGCGTCATCGGACGATCCTCAAAAAACATCACCCCATACAATTGACCAAACGTATAGTTTACGCCATATAAATCCATCGTGTCGGCAATTGCATCGATTACATTTGCTCTTAGCTGCTCTCTTTTGCTATGATGCTGCGCCAACTTGGCAATTGTTGCTTTGCGCATAAATTCTCCTCCATTTAATAGCGTCGATTCCCACTGCGATTTACAAAAGCTTCATTTGTGCTTAACAGCCAGTTTACCCTTTATCCATTTCATTAACGTACAATTATTTTTGAACGGAACAGAAAAAATATAATTTATATTAAGATTATAGCAATAATTCAAAAAATATTGAATCCAAAATGTTGACTATTTTTGAAACACTTTAGGAGGAAGCGCAGTGAACAGAAGTCTACTAAATGATGCAAAAGCTTTTCTATTTTCGTTGCCCGCGCTCGTACCGCTGCTGCTATTTTGGTTCATTCCGCTAGGGTACGTTATCTATTTAAGCTTTATGGAATGGGATTTTATGAACCCGGTCAAGGTTTATGTCGGCTGGGACAATTATCGCAACCTTTTCAACAATCCGCAATTTTATGATGCGCTGCGCATTACGCTGCTGTTCTGTCTCGGCAGCGTCATCCCGATTATCGTAATCGGCTTGCTGCTCGCATTGCTGCTGCAGCGACGAATGAAAGGCAACGCCGTAATCCAAACGCTGCTGTTTTCGCCTTGGGTAACGCCAACTGTTGCCGTTTCGATTGTTTGGACATGGATTTATGAGCCGGAAATCGGGCTTGCTAATCTTGTGTTGGACTGGCTTGGACAAGCTCCTGTACGCTGGCTGGAGGACCCGGGCTGGGCACTGATCGCGATATTGATCGTGACGATCTGGAAAGCAGCAGGCTGGAGCATGATCTTTTATATGGTTGCCATTCGTAATGTGCCGCCCGATCTGCTGCAGGCGGCCGAGCTGGATGGCGCAGGCTACTGGAACAGATTGCGCTATGTGACGCTGCCATTAATTTCACCAACAACCTTTTTCTTAATTATCGTGCAAATGATTCAAGCGATACAAGCGTACGATCAAATTAATGTCCTGACACAAGGCGGACCAGCAGGCTCGACTCGTACGCTGCTCTATTTATACTATCAATCTGCCTTCACCTCCTATCAAATTGGCGAGGCATCGACAATTGCGATTACGATCATTTTAGGCTGCCTGCTGCTATCTGCACTGTCATTTCTGGTGGCGCGCAAAACAGTTCATTACCACTAAGAGCGAACTCATGACGAAAGGAAGAGTAGCATGCCTGTTAAACAAAGCTTATCTGTTATTCGCCAGCTTCTGTTGGCTATCCTATCAGTTGCTGTTGCGTTCCCCTTTTTCTGGATGATCAGCAGCGCCTTGAAAACGAATGATGAAATTTGGCAGTTTCCGCCTACAATATGGCCGCAGGAGCCGCTGTGGCATAACTTTCGTGAGGCATGGGACGCTGCCCCATTTGCCCAGTACATGTTCAATAGTGTTTTTGTCGCATCTGCAATTGTGATCTTGCAAATTTTCAATTCAGCGATGCTGGCCTATGCGCTGACCCATATGAAGTTTCGACTAAGCAAGGCGCTGACAGCGATAATTTTGTTAGGCTATATGATTCCGGCAACAGCTACTTATTTGCCGAGCTATCTCATTTTGAATGAATTGGGCTTGCTGAACAGCTACGCTGGTTTAATTCTTTCCAACTGCGTGAGTGTATTTTCGATATTTTTGATCAGACAAGCCTTTTTGCAAGTGTCGCATGAGCTGATTGAAGCAGGACAGGTTGACGGCGCATCCCATCTGCGCATTCTATGGACGATTATTGTGCCGATTACCCGCTCCTCCTTCGCCGTTCTCGCGCTTATAACCTTCATCGAGCAGTATAACAACTATTTCTGGCCGATGTTGATTACGACTGACCCTAAGCTGCAGCTCGTTTCTGCTGGTCTGCGCAGCTTTTTTGTGGAAGGAGGTGCCTATGGACTCAAATGGCCGCTCATTATGGCAGCAAGCGCAATGACAATTGCTCCACTGCTTGTTCTGTTTATTTGTACGCAAAAAACAATCATTCATAGTGTCAATCTATCAGCCGGAGCTACTAAAGGCTAGGGCGTGTCCTCGGAGTTCTCAGACACAGCCTGGCTCGTTACTAGTTTTTTCATCGAGCTTCTATTATATAAGCATTCAGGAGGGTATTCTCATGTTGAAAGTTAAAGTCACCCCACAAAGTGGAGCGTTGCTCCAGAGCAAAATCAAATCCTTTGCAGGAGCTAAAAAAACGTATGTTGGCCTGACCAGTTTAATCGTTCTAAGCTCTATGCTGCTATCTGCTTGCGGTACAAACTCCGGGGCACAGCCAAGCTCATCACCTGCTGCAAATACAGCTTCAAGCAGCAGCGGAGCCAACACAGCCAAAAGCACTGAGCCCGTGGAAATTGAATTCTGGTACGGCCTTGGCGGCAAGCTTGGCGAAAACATGCAGGCGCTGATTACTAAATTCAATGAATCTCAAAATGAAGTTATTGTTAAGCCTGTCGTGCAGGGCGATTATTCGGAAACATCGCAAAAGCTGCAAGCCGCAATCGCAACGAATTCCGCCCCGGCTGCTGTGCTTGCCTCCAATGTAGATTGGGCGAAAAAAGGCTATTTCTTGCCACTCGATGAATTGATTGCAGGTGATCCTCAGTTCAACGAAGAAGATGTTATCCAAACCTTCCTTGAGCAAGGACAGGTTAACGGTGCGCAATACTTCCTGCCGATGTACGGCACAACGCAAATTATGTATTATCGCAAGGATGCATTTGAAAAGCACAACATCGATCCTGCTACTATTACAACGTGGGAAGCGCTAGCTGAAGCAGCTGCGAAAATGACGGAAAAAGATGGCAGCACCACAACTTTCTACGGCTGGGAGCCGATGTGGGGCTCAGGTAATATGATTGATGCTGTGCTGAGCAAGGGCGGTTCTATTTTAAGCGAGGACGGCAAAACCGTTACGATTGACAGCGAGGAATGGGTCAGCACATGGGAGCTGTTCCGCAAATGGATTCATGATGATGGCATTATGCGCATTCATTTCGGCGGACAAGGCTGGGAATACTGGTACAAAACGATTGATGATGTCATGCAGGGCCGAGCGGCTGGCTACACTGGCTCGAGCGGCGACCAAGGCGATCTTGACTTCACACAAATTGCCGCTATGGAACAGCCGGGCTGGGAAGGTGTTGGCGCTGGCGCGCCGGTAGCTGAGGCGATTCTTGCCGGCATCCCTGCAGGCGTTAGCGCGGAGCAGCAGCAAGCAGCCTATAAATGGCTTACCTTCTTTATGAGCGCAGAAAACACGGCGTTCTGGTCGATGAACACAGGCTATATTGCCGTACGTCAATCGGCGCTTGATACGGAAGAATATAAAGCCTATGCCGAAGAAAATCCGCAAAGCACCGTGCCGCTGCAGCAGGCTGCACATGCATCAGCGCCATTCATGGACCCAACGGGCGGTAAAATAACTGACGCCTTGACCATTGCGGCTGATAAAGTGCAAATCTCCAATACTCCAGCGGCAGAAGCATTGAAGGAAGCAAAGGAAACTGCTCAGCGCGAGCTTGATTTAATTCTTAACAAATAAATAAGCGACTATGCGACGATAGAAAAACGGGTGACAGCAAATGAAGATTTTACGAGTAAACAGCAAGGAAATTGCATTAAAAGGAATATTATTCGATAAGGATGGCACGCTTGTAGATTTTCTTTACACTTGGGGCTATTGGGTCGAGCTTATGCTCGACCATTTTTCCCAGGCGCTTGCAGGGCGCGGGCTTCCCGTGCTGTCTGAGGATATTTACGCAGCATTAGGCGTGAAAGGAAATACGCAGCAAGGCATTCACGATTATGACCGCCAAGGGCCTCTGTCCGTCGGCAGCCTGCAGGATTTGCTGACGATTTTATCGCTGCAGGGCTACGAGCGCGGCTTGACCTGGGCGCAGGCCCGCCTGCTCGCTGCTGAGAGTCAAGAGCTGGCAAATGAGCGGCTCGAGGCTGAGCGTCGGATTCAGGTGCTGCCTGGCATTCTCGAATTTCTGCAGCAATGCAAGCAGCTAAACCTGAAGCTGGCAGTAGTTACCGCCGACGATACAAAGCCTGCACAGCAGCAGCTTGCATGGCTGGGACTGGAGAACACATTTGATGTCGTAATCGGTCACGACAGTGCTGCAAGAGGCAAGCCTTATCCCGATATGGTCTACCTTGCCTGTCAGCAGCTGGGGCTTTCTCCCTCAGAGGTCGTTATGATCGGCGATACTAACGGAGATATGATGATGGCCAAAGCAGCAGGCGTCAACGCGGCAATCGCCTATTTATCTGATCGCACGCTTGCAACAAGCGACTATCCGGATGCTGATGAGTGTATTTACAGCTATAACGATTTGCAGCTTTTTAGTTAGTGTTCAGCGCTGCGGAGCAAAGCATCCTCCAGCCGCTTTTTAAATCGTAATGCTCTTATTTAATTTTTAAAGGTTGCATTACGATGTTAAAGGCGGCACACTTCGTTTTTCGGATGCTTTGCTCCTTCGCTGTAGCTTTTTGAATGCAGGACCAAGAAGCTTGGACGTTAGTAGAAAATGAGGAGCGTTGCGTAGGCACTTGCTACGTGAGCACCTACAATGTTTCCGCAGGAAACATACTTCGGAAGCATAGCCTTTCGCTAGCGTCCAAGATTCGACGTTGACTAAGTTACAACGCAATCGCATCGTCATCAAAGTCCAATTTTTAAACTTCATCTTCCAATGAAGGTTTAAAAATTGGGCTTTCAGGACCAAGAAGCTTGGACGCCAGTAGAAAATGAGGAGCGCAGCGTAGGCACTTGCTACGTGAGCACCTACAATGTTTCCGCAGGAAACATACTTCGGAAGCATAGCCTTTCGCTAGTGTCCAAGATTCGCCGTTGACTACGCTATGAAGCGATTCATCGTCATCAAAGTCCAATTTTTAAACTACATCTTCCAATAAGGGTTTAAAAATTGGGCTTTCAGGACCAAGAAGCTTGGACGCTAGTAGAAAGCGAGGAGCGCAGCGTAGAGCAGAGCTACGTGAGCACCGCAGCTTTCGCTAGCGTTCAAGATTCGACGTCGACTACGCTACAACGCAATCGCATCGTCATCAAAGTCCAATTTTTAAACTTCATCCAAAGGGGTATGATATCGCATGAAGAAACCACTAACCCTCTCCTTCCAGGTCATTACCGATACGCATGTGACAGTTGATCGCGAGCATGATTACAATAAGCATTTTGAACAGGCGCTGCTGGATATTGCCAGTCAGGCTCCCGCAAGCCGCGCGATTATGCATGTCGGCGATTTGACTGATCATGGCTTTGAGGAGGAATATGACGAGTTTAGACGGATATGGAGCAGCTGCGAGGACAAACTTCCGCCGCTTTATATTACTACAGGCAATCATGATGTGGGCGTAATTGATGCCAGCTCACCAGAAAAGGTTGAGGCGCTGCAGCGTTTATGGGATGAGTATAAAAGCAAGCTGCCTTCACTAGCTGCCATCCCTGATCTGCATAATATTGAGCAGGAAAATTGGGATAATCGATCGAGCCGCTTTCTTTCCCGAACCGGCAATAAAACGCTTTATCACGACCATTGGCTTGAAGGCTATCATTTTATATTTTTAAGCACAGAAGCAGGGCTTGAGCGCGATTGTACCTTGTCACAAGCTCAGCTGGAATGGCTGCAGCAGCGCCTGGCGGACAATGCGGCAGCGGACAAGCCGATTTTCGTCTTTTTGCATCAGCCGTTGAAAAATACGGTGGCGGGCTCAATGGAGCATCAGGGTTGGCATGGCGTAACCGAGGATGAGCAGCTGCGCGCAATTTTGCAGCAATTCCCGCAAGTCGTCATGTTTACGGGGCACACACATTGGGAGCTGGGTTCTCCTTATACGTACAATGAAGCTAAACCCGCGATGTTCAACGCAGCCTCGGTAGCCTATTTATGGACAGATGAGGATGAGTATAAATACGGCAGCCAAGGCTATTATGTTGAGGTGTATGATGGCAAAGTGCTCGTGCGCGGCCGTGATTTTGTCAATAATAGCTGGATTGAAGAAGCTAGCTTTACGCTGCAATTTTAAGGAGTTTAATTGAAATGAGCCTTGAAACTAGTGATGTAGTAGCATTCTGCACCACCAGCTTCAAGGCTCGTTATTTAGTTTCTTTGCCTGGGGCGTCTCTGGAAACCCGCTCAGCTTTCACTGCCTTTTCGTCCCCTGTTCTACTGCCTTCCGCTGCCCAGCATGAGCAGCAGCTCGTCCATCTGCATCATAATTGCCAACGGGTCATACGGCCAAAAGATATCGACATCAAGCTTGTACACTTGATCATTTTTCACCGCCTCCATTGACTGCCATACCTGAGAAGTCTCGTTCAAAGATCCTCCGTTAGATACATCAAGGAAAACATGGTTACCGGCATAATCAGGTATGACCTCAAAGGATACCTCAAGCAATTCCTTGTCGGCATCAATCAGCTGCTCCTTTACCAATGTAGGCGGCTTTAGCCCTAAATATTTATAGATCGTCAGGCCACCGCGATAAATGCCTTCCCCATATATATAATGTGTTTTGTCAAATGCGCTTATGATGCTGAACGTATCCTCCGGCTTTATAAGCTTCCCTATTTTTTCCTTGCTGTCCGCTACCTTCTGATCGAACTTGGCAAGCCATTGTTCGGCTTGCTCTTGCTTGCCTAGCAGTTCGCCAAACATACGCATATCCGCATGAGCATCGCCAATTGTATCATATGGTATAACGATAGTAGGTGCAATTTTACTAAGCTGATCATACATCTCTCCTGCTACTGTAATGATGAGATCGGGCTTCAGCTCTAATATCTTTTCCAGCGATGATGCTTCGATTACTCCTATATCTTCAATTCCGTCTGTCATCCCCGCGAGATGAGGATATTCGATTTCCCAGCTTGGAGCGCCTACTGGCTTAACATCAAAGGCAAGCAAATAAGGCAGCAAGCCTTGCGTCACAATTCTTTGCGGATTTGCCGGAATCTCAATATCGCCATTCACAGTTGAAAAAATCCGGGTTGCTCCCTCCCTTGAATTAGAGCTCGATGTTGCCGAGCCACAGCCCGCAAGCAGGCAGATAACCAGTAAATAAATCAACAGCAGTTGCTGAAGGCGTAAGCGATAATGCATAAATAAACCACTCCTGTTCTCATTGAGAAAGATTCTCATCATTAGTTACCAGCTTATTATAACTGGTAGTAGAAGAGGGCTCCATTACATAATCTCGCATCCTTTGTATGCCTTTCTGTTGCAACCTGCCTGCTCGATGTATAGAATGATGTCTTCATGCTGACAATTCCAAGTCAAGATAAGCCCTTTCACCTTTTGCTTCAGCTTATTGTCCGCCGCTTTTCTTTGCCGCCCACTGCTTAGTCGATTCCGCTGCACTAACTATAAGCGGCAGCTGTTGCAGCAACGTCGCTGCATCGTCTGTCCAGAATTGCTGAAGCGGTAAAGAGTAGAGCTGTTTATTTTGCATTGCCGGCAGCGATGACCAAATATGATCAGCCTGCAGCAGCCTGTACAGCTGCTCAATACTATCAGCATGCTGATGGATAACAAACATATGATCCGCTGCAAATTGCGGCAATTGCTCCAATGGAATCGCTATATAACTGAGCTGCTTATGTTTGCACTGCAAGAGTGCTGGCGGAGGCTTAAGTTGAAGTCCTTGATAGAAGTTGTAGCTGCTTCTACTGCCGCTAAACCAAATTATAACAAGCTGCTCGCCTCTCAATTCATAACAGGCGGCCGACTCGTCTGGAGCAATGATTTTTGCCAATCGCTGTCTCCATTTTTCCGCAATTTCTCTATATTCCGCTATCCAGCGCTCTGCTTGCCGTCTACGACTTACAATGTCTGCAAGCTGCATGAAGCGAGTGATGCTGTCCTGAGCATAAGACGAAAAAAACAATATAGGAGCGATTTGCTCGAACTGACGCAAGCGACTGGCGTTTTGCAGCAAAATATAATCTGGAAGCAAAATCAAGTCTGGCTGCTGCTCTTTTAGTAATTCAAAATCCTCCATCTCATAGATGTTAATGGTCCCTGCGCGAATCAGGCTTTCGTGCAGCAGAGGTGAGGTTTGCCATGGGGCAAAGGAAGCAGCAATCGGCGCTGCCCCTAACGCCAGCAAATCTCCCGCCTGCTGCAACGCAGCGATACGCAATGACTTGTTTTTCAGTATTGCGCGAAATTCTGTAGGCGCCAAGCCGCAATCCAGCTTAAATCTCCGGCTTAAATAAAGGCCGTTTGTAAAGCCGACACGATGGGCAATTTGATCAAGCGTCATCTCCGTAGACAGCAGCAGTATGCGAGCCTGATTGAGTCTGATTTTCCCAAGTAAGGCAGAAAAGCTGTAGCTGCTTACGCTTTGGAAAGCACGTGAAAAATGGCTGACGTTGAACTGCTTGCTGCGTGCAGCTTCTTCTCTCGTCCAGTTCCTGTCATAATGAGCCAGCATTTCTCGAATCGTTTCCGTTACTGCTTGCTCCGCTGTAGGGCGGTCCATCCTTGAGCTATTCATTTGCATTATAATTTGCTGTACAAGCTCATTGAGATTGCGATTGCATAGATAGCCATCCGGCGAAATCTGCATGCTTTGCTGCACTAGCTCCAGAATAAGACCAGGCGTCCTCGACGTTATTGGCTTAAGTACAAAACCATGGTTAGGCAGCATGCTGTAGTCCTGCCGATAAACGAGTCTATCTCCTGTCTCCTGCTCCAATACATAAGCCCGAAAATACAATCCGATCACGACGGTATCGTTGTCATCGGCAGGATACAGTGTCACAATCGACTCCGGCTGAACGTAGATTAGCAGCTTGCTATTCAATTGCTTTCGCTTGCGTTCAAAATCAACATATGCCCTTCCTTCCGTGTAAAGCAGCACCGCTTGCTCTGTTTTAATCGTGACGGGCCGCTTGTCTTGCTTCCACTCCCATACACAAGCTTTGTAAAATTTGTACACGTTAGCTGCGCCCCTTTCTTCTCAGAAATGAGAATAATTATCAATTATAGCGCAGCTAACTTGCGTATAAAAGCTTTCTGCATTAAAACCCCCTACAAAGTAAGCTCTGCTCAAAAGCAGATTCAATACTTTGCAGGGGGTTACGAAAGCTTAAAGCTTCTATAAATCAGTATTACTAATTAATCGTCGTAGCGATCATCGTCATCCCAATTATCATCGTCGTCGTGATCGTCATCATCCCAATCATCGTCCCAATCGTCATCATCCTCGTAACGATCATCATCCCAATCGTCGTCGCGATCCAGCTTTTGCGACAGCACCTTGCCGCTATAAGCATCGATGTCGAGCTCTACCTTGCCTTCAGTTGTTTTTATTTCAACTTCATACTTCGTAACCCCGTCATCGCGATCCAGATCCAGCTCGATAATCGTGCCCTTCACAGTATCAAGCGCGATTTTTTTAGCCTGCTCTTTTGTAAGGATGGTGCTGCTGTTGGCTGACTTGCCGCTTGCTGTAGTACTAGTTCCATTTGTCGGCTTTGCGCTGACAGACTGGCTGTTCGCAGACTTGCTGCCTGCTGCTCCGCTTGAGCCCTGCGAGCCGCCACCGTTAGCGCTTGAAGCCGAAGCGGCAGCGCTTGACACAGCCTCTCTGCCAGCACGCGGCATATCATCGTCATCATCATCATAAACCGCCAAAGTCTCGCCTGTTTTCGCATCAATGATAACCGTTGCATCATCGTCCTTGCCAGAGCGCTCTATCTCGATCTCATACACAAGCTTGCCCCGCTCACGCTCCAAATCGATCTCTTCCACAACCCCGCTTACTTGCTTAAGCGCGGCTTCCTTGGCTTTGGTTTTGCTGATGATGCCTGAGGATTGAGCGGCAATAACGCTGCCTGTTCCCAGCAAAGCAACTGCGGCGGCTGTAATAATCCATATCCTTTTATTCATTCCTATCTCCTCCTGTTTTTCTTGATGCTTTCATAGTAAAGCCGCTTTCTAACAAAAGGATTATAGAAAAATTAGAATTTGATGAGAATGCAAAGCTTATTGATCATCATTGTCATCATCGCCTGCATCGTCATCGTCTGCATCGCCATCATCGTCATTATCATCATCATCGCCCCATGTAATCGACATCACCTTGCCTGAGGCAGCCTGGATTTGAACCTGCGCCTCCTTGCCGTCCTCCGTTTCAATCTCGACCAAATAGTAGCGCGTGTCGCCTTTGCGTTCCAAATCGACATCCTCAACCGTGCCGGCAACCTGTGCCAGCGCAAGCTCAATCGCCCTGTCTTCGGAAATAAGCGCCGGGCGACCTGGCGGAGGCGTTGGCGTAGTGGTTGGCTTTTCTCCTTTATCAGGTGTTGCTGTTGGCTTGCCATTGTTGCTGCCTGAAGTCGGCTCAGGCAGCGTGCTTGACTCTGGTGCAGCCGAGCCATCGGGGGATGGACTGGCTGTTGGCTGAGCTGAAGTTTCAGGAACAGGTGCCGATTCCTGTCCACCTTCCTCACTGCCTTGCTCACCATCGCCTTGCCCGTTGTTGCCTCCCCCGTTTGTAAACTGCTCCAGCGTCGTAATGCCGTAAATACCGCTGCCATCCGTTTTCACCTCGACCTCATATAAGCCTGCAGCTGTTTGCAGCTTTACGATATACAACGCCCCAGAGCGCGAGGTTTCCAGCACCTCGCCTTCATATTGCTGCAGCACCGTTTGAGCAGCTTCCTGCGCGCTAATCTTTGCTTTATCCTTAGCTCCGCAATAGCTGAGCACGACTATGAAAACAATGGCCAGCAGCAGAGCGCCGCTTATCATTAATGCTTTTTTTCGCATCCCTCTCACCTCATCCAGGGCGTGTCTCGCACGCCCAATCACTTGCTGCTATTGTAACTCGCTTTTATTAGATTTTGCTGAGAATGCCGGAATATGAATGGCAGCGGTCGTTCCGACGCCTTCCTTGCTTTGCAGCTCCAGACGAACACCTGTAGCCTCGGCAATCTCCTTGGCTAGCGACAGGCCAAGCCCGATCCCGCCCGCAAGCACGGATTCATCACGACTCCTCGCTTTATCTACCCGATAAAATGGCTCGAACACCCGTTCAAGCTCAGCCTCGGCAATGCCAATCCCGCTGTCCTTAACCGCAATGCAGCAGCCATCCGCTTGCTGGCTAACCGCTACAGTAACCGCCGCTTCGCTATATTTGCGAGCATTATCCAGCAATATGATGAGCAGCTGGCATAGCTTATCCTCGTCGCTTACGATCATTACCGCTCCTTGCTGCGCCAGCTGCAGCTCGACCTGGCGACCATAAGCCTTCTCGAAATTAGCTGCTGTTCTTTCCACCACACCTACAGCGTCAAATTCAGTAAGCTTAATTTGCCACTGGCGATTCGGCTTGGCCAAAAGCAGCAGCTGTTCCGTCATCGCCTTCATCCGCACCGCTTCAGAATGAATCGCCTCAAGCGACTCCTCCAGCAGCTCCGGCTGCTGATGCAATCGTCTTTTTAGCAGGCTGGCATAGCTTTCAATGACTGTAATCGGGGTTTTCAGCTCATGCGAGGCGTTGGCGACAAATTGCTCCTGGCGCGAGTAATTGCTTTCCAATAGCGCGATCATCTCATTAAAGGACTCGCCCATTTCCAGCAGCTCATCCTTGGAGCGGCCTGCTTGCTTGAGCCTGACAAAATTGCCGCTTTTGGCAACCTGCTTCATCGTTTTGATCATTTCTGCTATCGGCTGCATAATGACGCTGCCGAGCACCCTGCTCGATATAACGGCGGGCAGCATGACACAGAGCGCAACGATGAGCAGCACGATACGAAGCATGCGAAGCAGCCCCATCAGCTCGCGCAAGCTAATCATGAGCTGCAAATTGACCACCTCGCCGCTGGCTGCGATAACTGGAATGGAAACAAAGCCGTAGCTTTGCTGATTAAGCTCGATTTTTTCCAGCCGCTCCATGCTATGAAACTGCAGCGTCTGCTTGCTAAGCTGCCATTCTGATGCAGAGGTGACGACAAGCGGCGTGTCGCCTTGTGCAACATACGCAATCATCCCGTTGAGCGGCACATAAGCGCGCAGCAGTTCCTCGATTGCAAGGCGGTCGGTGCGCTGCATTATATCTGCCGCTGCATGCTGCGCCTCGGCTTTCAGCTGCTGCAGCTCATTCGAAATCGACATGCGGCTGAAGGCCGCATATATCGTAACACTGGCAGCGATAAGCAGCAGCGCAAACAGCACGGACGTATATAAATGGATTTTACTGCGCAGCTTCATACGCTTTCTCTCAGGACATAGCCTATGCCGCGAACCGTATGAATCAGCTCCTGGCCAAAGCCCTCGTCTACCTTCTTGCGGACATAGCGAATATATACATCAACTACATTCGTATCTCCCGCGTAATCAAAGCCCCAAACCTCAGTTAGCAGCTGCTCGCGGTGCAGTACAAGCCGCTGGTTTCTCATCAAATAAGCAAGCAGATCAAATTCGCGCTGCGTCAGCTGAATTCCCCGTTCATCTCGATACACCTCGCGCGTTGCCGGATTCAACCGCAAATCGGCAATCGTCAGCCATTCGCCAGGCGAAGCCTGCACAGTCGCTTTGCGAGAATTGCGCAGCGCCGCTCTAACGCGAGCCAGCAGCTCCTCGATTTCAAATGGCTTCGTCACATAATCCGTTGCGCCAAGATCAAGGCCGGAAACCTTATCCTCGACCGCTCCTTTAGCGGTCAGCAAAATAACTGGCGTCTGCTCATCCTCGCTGCGTATTCTGCGCAGCAGCTCTATTCCACTCATAACAGGCATCATCACATCAAGCAAAATAAGATCAACCACCTGCTCGCGATAGCTGTTCCAGCCAGTCAGGCCATCGAATGCTACCTGCACCTGATAGCCCTCACTTTCCAGCTCGATTTGCAATAGACGGGCGATTTTCCTTTCATCCTCAACGACTAAAATTGTTGCGCTCACTTCATCTGCTCCTCCCTTGACCGTACGCTGCCGCAAAACTCATTTACGGTTAGTTTAAAGCGTAGCTGGCAAAAGGTAAAGCTGAAGCTGAAGTTGTTAAAGAAGCTTGGGACACAATGAAATAATGTAATACTATAAGTAAAATATGTTCTAAGGAGGATCGCGTGAAGTTTGTTTTAATTTTTGGTCCGCAGGCAGTAGGGAAAATGACGGTAGGTATGAGTTGGAAAAGATCGCGGAATTGAAATTGTTGCTTCTGAAGTTGCTGCAATTATTAAAAATAGATTTAACTTGTAAATTAAAAAACCGTCTTTTTCTGAGCAATGGACGTGACTACACTCCACTTTCAGAAAAGACGGTCTCTATGCGTAATCTGGCAATTAGCCAGCAATTATAACAACGTGCCCAAGCAACTAATTCCGCAATAAAGCCTGCTCGCCTGAGGGCAGCGGCATTGCTTGGTCGGCCGCAACAGGCGCGCCAAGCTTTGGCGTACCATCGTCATGCCAGCTAAAGCGCTGCATGCGAATTTCACGCTTCCAGCCCGCTCCCTCATGCTTGGCTGTATGATACACGATCCACTCCTCCGTGCCGTCCGGCGATACTGTGAAGGAGGCATGGCCAGGTCCGTACAGTCCGTTGCCTGCTTGAAAAATCGGCTGGCTTTGCTTCGTCCAGGAGGCTGGATTCAGCAAGTCGCTGGCTTCGCTCGCCGTAATAAGGCCAAGACAGTAATCGTCCGTCCAGCTGCCGCTCGCCGAGTAGACCAAATGAATTTGTCCGTTGCGGATTAGCAGCTGAGGTCCTTCATTGACATGCGGATGATGATTCGTCTCCCAAGCATAAGTTGGTCGTGCCAGCTCCACACGCGGCGAAGCAATCGTCCACGGATTTTGCATCGCGGCAATGTACAGGTTTTGTCGTATATTTTCATCCCCTTCCCAGCCCGACCATAGAAAGTAAAGCTGCTTGTTCAGTTGCAGCACCGTGCCGTCAATCGCCCATTTATTGCTTGCGTCGGTAATTTGCCCTTTATCCTCCCAGCTTCCTGCAAACGGATCAGGGGAGCGGTTTTCCAGCACGTACATCCGATGATTGGCATTGTCGCCATCGTCGCGAGCGTAGTAGATATACCATGCGCCAGCTATATAATGCAGCTCAGGCGCCCAAAGGTTGCAGCCTTCAGGCTGGATCATACAGCTTCTTCCCGAGCCGATCGTTGAAAGCCGCTCTGATTTCCAAATTGTAATGTTGTTCCCGGTTGTTTTCGTGAAGTAGTAATAGCCGTCCGTATGCTTGTATACCCACGGGTCCGCGCCATCCTCCACGACTAAGCTATAAAAGCTGTCTTGCGCAGCAGTATTGACTTGCATAGCTGCATCTCCTTTCCAAACCAGCTATTCTCGAGGCTGTCCGCACTAGCCTTTAATCGAGCCGACATAGACCCCTTTTACGAAATACTTTTGCAAAAACGGGTACACCAGCAAAATCGGTACGGTCGATACTACTATTGCGCAATATTTGACCAGCTCGCGAAATGCGGTTGAGCTTTCCGCGCTGTTAATGACTACCCCTGCGGCGCTGCCCATCGTTGTCGCCGTAGAATCATTGGCGACCAAAATTTCCTTCATCAGCAGCTGCAATGGAAACAAGCTGCGGTCCTTCAGCAGCACCATCGCGTTAAACCAGGAATTCCAATTGCCAACCAAATAATATAAAAAGATGACAGCGAGCGTAGCCTTGGACAGCGGCAATATAATTTGCAGCAAAATTTTTGCCTGGCTGGCGCCGTCAATCGTCGCCGCTTCCTCCAGCTCAATCGGCAATGACTGAAAGCTCGTTCGTAAAATAATGATGTTCCATGTGTTCAGCGCGGTAGGCAAAATCATCGCCCACAAATTGTTATACAGCCCGATATCCTTCATAAGCAGAAACCACGGAATCAAGCCGCCGCCGAAAAACATCGTAATCGTAATAATGATCATAATGAAATTTTTGAAATACATATCTCTGCGCGACAGCACAAATGCCGCCAAAATCGTCATTACCATATTAACCAGCGTTCCAAGGCTGACATAGATGAGCGTATTGCGATAGCCAATTAACAGGCTGCTGTCCTTGAACACCAGCTTGTAGCCGTCCAGCGTAAAGCCGAGCGGCTTGAGCAGCGCTCCTTTATGCGCCATCAAGGCAACCGGATCACTGACTGAAGCAAACAATATGTGAATGAGCGGATAAAGGCAAACTAAGGTTAACGCCGCCAGAAACAAATAGTTTAGCGTATTGAACGTTACATCGCCTATTGATCTTTGTCTCATCATTCTCTGTCCTCCCCTACCATAGACTAACCTCTGAAGTGCGTTTGGCGATTCTGTTCGTAAGCCACAGCAGCAGGAAGTTGATAATCGCGCTAAACAGCCCAACCGCCGCGGAAAAGCTTAGACTCGCCTCGCGCAAGCCGCGCCTATAGACGTACGAGGCTATAACATCAGCTGTGTCGTAGGTTAATGGATTGTACAGCAAAATAATTTTTTCATGGCCGGATGCCATCAAGCCGCCTACTGCGAAAATAAACAGAATGACAATGATCGGACGAATTTGCGGCAGTGTAATATGCCACATTTTCCCGATCCGACCAACGCCGTCTATTTCAGCCGCTTCGTACAGCGCTGGATTGACCGTGCTCATCGCCGCCAAATAAATGATGCTGTTCCAGCCGATGTCCTGCCAAATGCCGGAAAAGGTGTAGATCGGTCTGAAAAATGAGGAATAACCGAGCAGCGAGGTGTACTCCTTGCCTGTAATGAGCTGCACAATTTGCGTAATAATCCCTTCATCTGCCGTAAAGATATGAATAATCCCGCATACGACAACGAGAGAAATAAAGTGCGGCATATACGTAATCGTCTGCACTACTCGTTTAAACTTGCTGTTGCGCACCTCATTCAGCAGCAGCGCCAGCAGAATCGGAGCAGTAAAGCCGAAGGCCAGTCCCCACACATTTAGCATTAAGGTGTTTTTTACGACGCGCCAAAAGTAAGGCCCTTGAAAAAAGTCGATAAAATGCTTAAAGCCGACCCAATCGCTCTCGGCAAAGCCAAGCAGCGGCTTGAAATCTTTAAAGGCAATCGCAACTCCCCACATCGGCCCGTAGCAAAATACGATGTACCATACAAGCACGGGAATCGCCAGCATATATGCAAACCAGTGCTTGTTCAAATCCTTCTTAAGCACACTTTGTAAACGGGAGGATTTAGGGGCGTTGAGCACGCCCCCGGCCTCCTTCACTTTCGGGGTTGACTTCATCATTATGCACCTGCTTTTCATATCTCGAATGACCAAACCGAGCTAATCTTGAATCGCACGGAATGCTTGCTTTAACCGCCTATCTGTTGTTGTATCGATCCAGTGCCGCCTGATGGATGCTAAGGAATTCATCAAGCCCCATCTTTTGCGCTTCACTTAAAAATTTATCGTAGGCATCAACCGGCAGCTCGCCTTTAATAATTTTGGCAAAGTATTCATTTCTAAGCGTAGAAAGCTGGTTGCCGAGCTCCGCCTCGCGTGAAGCCTCTTCCTTCGTAAAGGAAATTGGCGGCATCGCAACGCTTGCGTCCATATTCTCCGTCCAATATTTGCGAATATCTCCCGAATAGCTGCCTTCGGATACGATTAGCGGATTGGAATGATGCTCGTCGCGAATGTTTGGCCAGTTATGCATGCGATATTTATGGAGCGTAACCGCGACCGGCTGACCGTCCGGGTCGTTGTAGATGTAGCTTTCAGGGTGGTAGTACGGCATGCCGTTTTCATCAACCAGATGCACGGTGCCGTATTCGCCGTAGTTGATCATTTCCCAGCCTTTTTTCGTATAGTTGAAGTCAAGCCAGGCCATCGCTGCCTCTACATGCTCGCTCTGCGTCGTAATCGCAGCGCTAACACCGGTGCGCATAAAGTTTCTGTAGGTTGTAGCAGACTTGTCGCCTTCATTGAGCACAGGGTTGAGCGCGCCGACAAAGTCGATATTGTTCTGCTGCTTCCAGAAGCTCCACATCGTATCCGGCGAATCCATCATCGCTGCCGTTTTGTCGGAAATAGCGGTCGACATGCGCTGATTGAAGTCTGCCGTCGCCCAGTCGCGATTCAATAGCCCTTCCTTATTCCATTGCTGCATCGTCGCCAAATAGTCCTTCGCTTGCGGCTGAGCCGGTCCCCAGCCAACCTTTCCATTTTCATCAAGGAAGGTCCAGTCCCATACGCCAAAGGCGCCATTCAATATTCCCGTAAAAATTTGTCCGTAGTTGGAGCCGTAGTTAAGCGGCTCGCTATAGCCGACTTCCTTCGCCTTCGTCAAAAACGCATGCCATTCCTCAATCGTATTCGGCACGTCCATTCCTGTTTTATCAAGCGCTTCCTGCTTGATCAGCATACCGAACCACATCCACTCCGAGTAAGGGGCGATGCCGTAGAAGCCGAGCAGGCGGCCATCGTCAGTAACAGTTGTTTTTCTTCTCATTTCGTTAGAGTTGCGCCAAGCTGTATAGTTGGGCGCATATTGCTCCATCAGATCCGTCAAGTCCAAATAAGCGCCATCATTTACACCTGCTTCAAAGCCGCCAGGATAACGACCCGGGTCAATAATAATGTCTGGCAGGTCGCCGGAAGAAATCATCAAGGTAAAGGAGTCCGCTTCCTGACCAATTGGTGGTGTAATGAAGTTGACCTTAATGCCTGTCAGCTTCTCGATCTGCTTCTGAACCGCATGCGCGTTCATATCAGGAATATCGGAGTTGGCCGGCATCCATACGTCGAGC
The DNA here is from genome assembly GCF_018403185.1 of Paenibacillus montaniterrae. Taxonomy (GTDB): domain Bacteria; phylum Bacillota; class Bacilli; order Paenibacillales; family Paenibacillaceae; genus Pristimantibacillus; species Pristimantibacillus montaniterrae. Next base: position 565,708 of record NZ_BOSE01000003.1, on the reverse strand, counting down.
ACAACCTCCTCCTTGAACGGATAAGCGGAATAGTCGCTCGGAATGACCTCCTCAAACACATCGCCGAGATACGTGTCGTTCAGCGTCGCATTAACAAGGTCAATTTGCTCCTGGGTAGGCCCCTTGTTGCCGCGAATGTCTGCGCTTATGTCGTCAAAGTTTTGATCCGTGTTGACTGCTTGATTGCTGTTGCCTTCGTTGCTCTGCCCGTTTTCTTTATTAGTGCCGCCGTTTGAACCGCCGGAGTTGCCGCTGCAAGCAGATAAAACAAGCATAATTAGCATAGAAATAATGGCAAGATTCACAATACGTTTGGATCGTGTATTCATGTTTATCCCCCTTGTTTTAATCCTTATAAAATGATTTAATACAAAATTTTCGAATCAATGGCAATGCTAGTGCTGTAAAAAACAGGCTGATCGATAGCCTGGCATTTACTCTAGCATCTGCTTTTTCTAGCATCTGCTTTCTACCACTTGCTTTCTAGCGTTTGCTTTCTAGCATTTGCTTTCTAGCATATTACCTGCTAAACGCTCGCTTCTCCTGACGGCAAATCAAGCCATTTATCGGTCGCCAGCGGTGTGCCGAAATCCGGCATGCCGTGCTCCGTCCAGCCAAAGCGCTGAATCCGCAGGCTGCGGCGCGAGCCTTCTGCACGACTCATTTCCGACTCAGAGTACGAATAGGCATGGTAGACAATCCAATCCTCCGTACCGTCGGGCGAAACCGTAAAGCTGTTATGCCCAGGAGCGTAGACGCCCTGCTCCGGGTCTTTGGCAAAGACGGGGCCTTCATGCTTTTCCCAGGCCGCAGCATCCAGCAAATCGCCAGCTTCAGCGATGCTGGTCATTCCCAAGCAGTAATCGTCAGACCAGGTGGCGCTCGCCGAAAAGACCAGGAAGATACGGCCATTGCGTCGCAAAAACACCGGGCCTTCATTAATCGCCATCCCGCCTTGCTTTTCCCAAGCCTGCGTTGGCGCGGTAATCAGCACATTGTCACCGGTCAGCGTCCACGGATTGGACATCTTCGCTGCATAAATCGCCGAGCCGTAATCTGGAAAATAGCCATAGCCTGAGTAGAAAAAGTAAAGCTCGCCTCGATGCGCAATAACGGTGCCGTCCAAGCCCGCATGCTCGGTATTGACAGCTCCCTTGAAGCTCCAGCTGCCGCTTAGCGGATCATCACCTTGCAGCTCAAGCACGCATATGCGGCGCGATTGATCGCCGCTGCCATCTGACGCCGTATAGTAAATATACCAGCCGCCTTCCACATAATGGAGCTCAGGAGCCCAAAGCTGACGAGAAAGCGGCTCGGAAGGATCAGGCTGCCAGACAACCGTTGGCTGCTGCTCGCCAATGCTGCTCAATGCCTTGCTGCGCCAAAGCGAAATGCGATCATTTTGCGTAACCGACATATAATAGTAGCCATCCGTATGCTTTATAATCCATGGGTCCGCGCCATCAGAAAGCAGCGGATTTTGAAATGCTTGCCTGCTCATAACTTCCTCCTTATGCTCTTGAAAGATTAATTTCACGAATCGTCTCAAGCGGTAGCTTCGGCTGACGCGTCTCGGTCAGCAAGCCGTTTACCTCCTGCTGCACATCCGTAACCTGCGTGTAGCAGTAGCCGACAATATACTTCGCTTGCCTGATCGCTTGGTGCAGTCCGCGCAATCGCTGCAGCAGCGCTTCCTCATCCGCTTCCTGCCTGCCGTAGCCCCAGCCGCTATCATTTTTCAGCGCAACTCCGCCAAATTCACTTAAGATGATCGGCTGCCCTTTATAGCTATAGCCGTCGGCAAAGGCGTATTTGAAATAGTTGAATGCCCGCTCATTGTGGACTATGCTTTGCTTGTCGCTGAAGCGCTGCAGCAGCTCCTCACCTGTTTCCACATAATCATGCAGCGTTAAAATGTCGGATACAGTATGCTCCCAGCCATCATTCGTAATGACCGGACGATGAGGATCAAACGATTTAGTCAGGTGATAGATCCCTTCCGTAAATTGCTGCTGCCGAACGTCTGTCTTAATCTTCATAATTCCCCACGACTCATTAAACGGCACCCACGTTATAATGCTCGGATGATTGTACTGCTGACGAACAACCTCCAGCCATTCGGCTGTAAAGCGATGCACGGCCTGATCATTAAATTCAAAGGCGGCAGCCATCTCCGACCAGACGAGCAGTCCCTTAACATCGCACCAATACAGAAAACGCGCATCCTCCACCTTCATATGCTTGCGCACTCCGTTGTAGCCCATTTGCAAAATGAGATCGATATCCGCGATAATCGCTTCCTCTGACGGCGGAGTTAAGTGACTTTCCGGCCAATAGCCTTGATCAAGCACAAGCCGCTGATAAAGCGGAACATTATTAAGCAGCACCTCTCCCTTCTCAATCGAAATCTTTCTCATGCCAAAGTAGGAATGCACATGATCGACCTTCTCTTCGCCGTGGTACAGCACAAATTCCACATCATACAAATGCGGATGAGCAGGCGACCAGTAGCACATCTTCCAAGGGCCATTGCCTTCATGAATGAGGCCTATGTCGACCTCCAGCCAAGGGCGGTCGATTGCCAGCCTAATTTTTTTAATTTGCTGGCCCTTGAAGCTGATGATCGTTTCCAAGGCAACAGGCTTGCTCTGAAAATCCCCCTTTACTTGAAATTCAAGCTTGACGGAAAATGCATCGACATCCGGCGTTATTTTGACCGAATCGATATGTACAGGATCAACCAGCTCCATCCATACCGTTTGCCATATGCCGGTCGTCTGGACATAGAAGCATTCAAAGCTGCGATCCACCCATCTTTGCTTGCCGCGCGGCTGCGTTGCGTCCTTGCTGTCCTCGACCTTAACGGTTATTTGATTCGTCGAGCCCGGGCGCACATATGGCGTAATATCAAAGGAAAACGCTGCATATCCCCCTTGATGAGAGCCGGCATAAATGCCGTTGATCCATACCTTGGCGAAATAATCCACCGCTTGAAAATGCAAAATTAGCCGTTTGCCTGGCACTTGCAGCGGAACCTCAAACGCACGATGATACCACACATTAGCATGATGCTCCTCGACGCCAATCCCGCTAGCCTTCGTTTCATACGTAAATGGAACACGGATTTTCAGCTCATTTGGAAATTGCGCAAACCATCGCTCCTGCTCGCCTCGATTATGATCATCAAACCGAAAGTCCCACTCCCCATTCAAATTAACCCAGTTGCTCCTCACAAATTGAGGACGCGGATAATCCTTCACATACATCGCTGTTGTCATCCTGTTTCTCTTCTCCCTAACAAAACAATTGTTTTATTTCATATATTTTGTTTATAAACAAATATTATAACTAAATAAAAATAATGTCAACGCTTTCTTTCAATATTTTCGTTTCAATCAATAAAAAAAGATCCGGAATATACCTCCTTCCCTTTAGGAAGACATATCCGAATCCTTAAATGAACGTTCAATAATTCGGCTTTCAGGACCAAGAAGATGGCACGATACTAGAAGGCGAGGAGCGCAGCGTAGGCACTAGCTACGTGAGCACCGCAGCCTTCGGTAGCGTGACATATTCGCCGTCGACTAAGCTACAGAGCAACTTCATCGTCATCAAAGTCGGATTTTTGAACTACCTCTTCCAATAAAAGTTCAATAATCCGGCTTTCAGGACCAAGAAGATGGCACGATACTAGAAGGCGAGGAGCGCAGCGTAGGCACTAGCTACGTGAGCACCGCAGCCTTCGGTAGCGTGACATATTCGCCGTCGACTAAGCTACATAGAAGCCGCATCGTCATCAAAGTCGGATTATTGAACTACCTCTTCCAATAAAAGTTCAATAATCCGGCTTTCAGGACCAAGAAGCTTGCACGCTAGTAGAAAATGAGGAGCGCAGCGTAGGCACTTGCTACGTGAGCACCGGAATTTTCGCTAGCGTGCAAGATTCGCCGTCGAATCCGCAACAGAGAAGTCACATCGTCATCAAAGTCGAATTATTGAACTACCTCTTCCAATAAAAGTTCAATAATTCGGCTTTCAGGACCAAGAAGCTTGCACGCTAGTAGAAAATGAGGAGCGCAGCGTAGGCACTTGCTACGTGAGCACCGGAATTTTCGCTAGCGTGCAAGCTTCGCCGTCGAATCCGCAACAGAGAAGTCACATCGTCATCAAAGTCGAATTATTGAACCTCCTCTCTACAGTCTAAATATCGTATTCTAGGCGCATAATAATCCCCTGCGCATGATCGCCAAACGCTTTGCCGAACAAATTCATGCCGCCCTGATGCTTGGCATCCGGCTTGATCCCGATGCGCAACGTAATGTAAGGCTTGTCCTCAAGCATCAGATCTGCAATTTTCGTATCAGAGCATTTCTCCTGATCAATCGTGCTGCGGCTCAAGTCGACGCACCACGTTTTCAGCAAACCATACTGCGTGCTTTTGTCGTACCACCACGAAGGGTTCAGCTTGCCACGATGATCGCCAAAATCACCCGGCGAAATCCAGGAACCAAGCTCTACTCCATTTACCCAAACTGTAATTTCCGAAGGCCAGTCATTGTTGTAATTTGGCGCCTCGGAGCATAGCTCCAGGGAAAACTCCAGCGAGCGAATTTGCGCTCCCGGCGGGTGCTTTCTCGGAAAACGGTATTCTATCCAGCCCTTGCGGAACCAGATCAGCTCGGCTGTGCGGCTTTCTGGCAAGTAAAAGCTGACGGGATCATCCTCGGGAAACAGCATGCCTGTGCTGTTAGCCATGCCGCATGTCGGCACAATATCAAAGTTGATAAAATGCCCGATCGGCATTTCTACCTCCTCCACCTTGCCCCGCTCCTGCTCATACACGCTAGGATTAAGAATCATATGCACATCGTCAAAGTTGCGTCTGCATACCTTCATCGCTCCACGCGTTGCAGGCTGCAGCTCAGTAATAATCAGCTCGGCCTCCTCCAGCACCTTAACATTGTTCGCTGCCGTCGATACTGGAATATCCAGCTTCTCGGCGATTTCAACAATGTTGTAATCCGGCTTGGTAAGCAGCAGCTTTATAATGCCAACTCTGGTATGGGTACTAAGCGCATGTGCGACCTTTACGAGTCGATCAGGATCATTAATCGAAAGTTGCAGCAACGATATTCACCTTCTTTATCATTTAATTCAACTCAATTTGGTTGTGATGATTTTAATTTTATATTTATTGTAATAAAACAATCATATCACATTATTGTTAACTTTTCAGCCTAAAAGATAGAGCTACTAAATTCCTACTACCGTAGTCAAAAAGTTCCAATTTCTAGGATGCTGGCAGGTTTTTTTAAATAAAAGCCGAATGTTTCTGGTTGGATAATGATAGATCTATTCATAACGAACAACGAAGGAGAAGGATAAGATGAGAAAACAAACTTTAAAAGTACAGCTAACGATTTTGCTTGCATTCATTCTTATTGCCTCATTTGCTTTGCCGGGAGGAAAACTGGAAGCCGCCAGCACTTTCATGGGTGAGGTTGAAGAGAAGTACGAAGCGCTTGAAGCTAAGTTTACGGAGCAATATAAAACTGATTTGAAAAGCGAAACGAATTACTATGAGCAATTTTTACAAAAGATATCTAGCGAACAGAAGAAGCTAGAGCAATGGCTCGATGAAGATTTGGAGTATCTGGCCGATCTGCTGAAGGAGGATTACAAGAAGCTTGAAGCTCAATTCGGCTCAGACCGCTCCTACAATTCAAAGCTTTCGCGATATAAAAACCAAATTAATGAAAGCTACTCTACCGGATCGCTGTGGAAGTACGCCAAGGAATCCGACAAAAGCTATTCCACAAGCCTGCACTGGAAATTCAATACGCAAATTAATCCAAGCTACAGCACCAGCCTAATGTGGAAGTATAAAAACGAAATCAACCCAAGCTATTCTACGAGTACGATGTGGAAATATGCCAATATGGTTAATCCCAGCTATTCTACAAGCTTGATGTGGGAGCTTCATAATGAAAGCAATCCGAATTATTCAACCAGCACGATGTGGAAATATAAAATAGGAAACCTCAGTCTCGAGGAAGCAAAGAAAGATATCGAGAGCATACTGAAAACTGGCGAAGAGGATTTGCAGGCTGAGCGCGACTCGCTTATGAACACGATTCAGAAGACGCGCGAAAATACGATCAATGATGTCGTCAAGCTGCGTGATGAAACGGTTCGCAGCATTCTAAAGCAGCGCACAGATAGCCTTGAAGAAATTTCTGATTTGAGAGAGCAATATTTTGGCGCTGGCATTAAAGCAAATGCGCTTGTCATTAGCTTCGACTCGATTAAAGTCGTTATCGATGGAGAGCTGCAGCAGTTCGAGCAATCGCCAATTGTCGTAAAAGGTAATACGCTAGTTCCAATGCGAGCGATTTTTGAGCGGCTAGGGGCAAAGGTTGAATGGAATCAAATTCAGCGCACCGTCAAGGCGACAAAAGGCGACACAACCATTGGGCTAACGATTGGCAGCAGCACGGCAACTAAAAACGGGCAATCCGTAAAGCTTGATGTTCCGGCACAAACGAAAAACGGCCACACAATGGTTCCGCTGCGTTTCATTAGCGAAGCGCTGGGCGCAAATGTGCAGTGGAACGGCAAAACAAGCACCGTAACGATTACAACCTCATAACAATACGCAAAAGATATGTCGGAGGCTCATGCTGCCAAGCAGCTCGGAGCCTCCGACATTCTTTTTTATGCCCTTATTCAGAACGAAGAAGATGACGGAAATTTGAACAAAAAGATCGTTTATCTGTCTGTTCCTTCACTAAGCCAAGCAATAAGCTAGTATTGTGTCTACTAATAAATCAGGTTGAGGAAAGTGAGGTTGAGCATCAATATGAACACCAAGATCCGAAAAATTGCAGCATTGCCCCTGGCGCTGCTCATGGTGCTAGGGCTCATTTCTCCAAATTTTCTCGCAGCACAGACTGTACTGGCTGAAGCCAACACTCCATTGGAGCTAAAGTTTAATATGGCGCATCCAGGAGCTTCACAGACGGGAATGGAGGAATGGACATCGATCTACCCTGCAACGCCAGCTTATTCACCCGAAATTGGCTACGGCGTCCTTGATCCAAGCGGCTTGAATTCGCGTGACCGCAATCAGCCTGGATTAACGCCGCTGGAAAATCAGTTTTTACTTGGCGTTGCTGCTTTTCGCGTCGATCTGCCAAATGGCCATTACAGGGTCACGGTATACTCGGGCGACCCTACTGGCAGTGGAACAACGAATATGAACGTTTCAGTAGACGGCTCAAATAAAGGCAGAATTAGCGTTAAAGCGGGAGTTAGCTCGCTAACCTTTGAGCAACAAGCAGTAAACGGATATATTCAACTCGATTTTTCCGGTCATTTATATCTTAATGGCATTGTCATCACTGAACTGCTGCCTGAAATTCCTGAAGCGCCAGCTTCTTTGCAGGCAACTGCGTCCTATACGAGCATCACGCTAAATTGGCAGGCAAGCGCAACTGACAATACGAGCTATCAGGTTTACCGCTCGCTGAGCGGCGCAAACGAGTTTGAGCAAATCGCTGCGCAGCTCACTGAGCCAAGCTATCAGGATACAACAGCCCAGCTCGCAAGCAGCTACGATTATTATGTAACCGCCGTGAAAAACGGCTATGAATCTGGACCAAGCAATCTCGTAACCACTCAGTTGCAAGCGGTTACAGAAGCGCCGCCAGCACCAGCCGCGCTCTCGCTGCATAGCGTCGGTGCAGGCTCTGTTACCCTTGCCTGGTCAGCAGCTCCGCTTGCCGATAGCTATCGTCTTTACCGTGCCGAGCAAGCAGCCGGTCCCTTCGAGCTGATTGCCGATTCCATTGTCAATCTGCAATACAGCGACACTAGTGCCGATACCTCGAAGATCTACTTCTATCAGGTGCGGGCAGTGAACAGCATCGGCGAATCAGAGCCATCGCCGACGGTGCAAAGTGTAATCTATTCCGCACCTGTCGAGCTTCCTGACAGCTTCCCATATCGTTTTGACTTTGGCCAAGGCGTAGCAGCCGAAGGCTATATTCCGATTAATGAGCAAAATGTGTACAGCGAGGAGCTTGGCTATGGCTTCTCCAGCATGGAAGGCACTGTATGGGGGCGGAACAACGATGCTGATCCAGTAAAAAATGATTACGCGATTCCGCAGCCAGCAACCGAGTTCAAGCTCGATTTGCCTGCTGGCGACTATCGCGTTACCGTGATCGCAGGCGACTCGCAGTTAGCGTCGCGCACAGGCATCATTGCGGAAAGCATGCAAAAGGTGCAAATTCCCGAGACGGAGGCAGTTGGATACATGGAGCGCACATTTGATTTGGCTTTGATTGACGGGCAGCTTAATATCAGCTTTAACGGCAGTGCTCCGAAAATCAATGCGATAACAGTGGATAAATTGCCTGAACGCCAGCCGGGCTCGCAGCCAACAGTATATCTTGCCGGCGATTCCACCGTGCAAACCTACGATGAATATTGGAAGCCGGAGGCGGGCTGGGGACAAATGATCAATCGCTTCTTTACCAGTGATGTGCTGTTCGACAACCACGCCATCGGCGGCAGAAGCAGCAAAACCTTCTTTACTGAAGGCCGCCTCGACAATATTTTGCGTTCGATTCGTCCTGGCGATTATTTGTTAATCCAATTCGGTCATAACGATGCAACGATTAGCGTGCCGGAGCGCTATACGTCCGTTCCAGACTATAAGCAATATTTGAAAACCTATGTCAACGGTACGCGCCAGCGCGGAGCAGAGCCTGTTCTTGTAACTCCGGTTGGACGCCGTTCCTTCAACGAAGCGACAGGCAAGTTCAATGTCAGCTTCCCGGAGTACGTGCAAGGGATGAAGGAGGTCGCAGCAGAACTGAATGTGAAGCTGGTTGACCTTAGCGCGCTGAGCATTGCCTTCTACGACGAAATCGGCTTTGAAGCAACTCGCTCCGTCTTTTTGCATACGGACCCAGGTGTTTATCCTGCTTTCCCTAACGGCAGCACCGACGATACGCATTTTCAGGAGTACGGCGCTATTCAGCTGGCAAGACTAGTAGCCGGTGCAATCAGCGAGCTGAATCTGCCAATCTCGCAATATGTGATTGCTAGTGAAGCGCCTGACGCTGTGCCTGACGCTCCGAGCGATTTAATTGTAAGCAGCATTAGCAATGCTGGCGCTACAGTGAGCTGGTCGGCAGTAAATGGCGCAGACATTTACAAGGTGTACCGCAAGCAGGCTGATGAAGCCGCGTTTACGCTGGTAACAACCTCAACCTCGCCGCTGGCAAGCATTACTGGCATGACGGACGGAACCGAATATGTCGTATATGTAACGGCCGTTAATGCCAAGGGAGAATCTGAGCCTTCGGCTCAAGCAAGCTTCCGTACAAAATCGGCCGATTATAAATTCGATTTCCAGGGCGGACCTGATTATCCGCATCCGGGCACCGATGCGGCTGGCTATACGATCGTTAATTTGGGAGCGTCCGAAGCAACCTCGACAGCCTACAATGAGCAACGCGGCTACGGCTTGTACTACGAAGCCGGCATGATCGCCCGCAACCGCGGCTACGGTAATTACGCCGGCCAGCTGCCAACAGAGGTGCTTGATGCGCTGCGCGATTGGATTGGCTATTTTAATACAGGCTGGCAGTTTAGAGTGGATGTGCCAAACGGCATCTACGCGATCAAGCTTTATGTTGGCGACTTCGGCGGCAGCGCGCGCACTAATCTGGCGGTCAATGGCGTAAGCTACGGCGCAGTGAACGCGGCCAACTCCAGCTATACAGAGCGGGTCATTAACAATATTCAAGTTACCGACGGCAAATTATTGTTCCACTTTACCGGATCAACTGCAATTGCCAATGCGCTTGAAATTACAACGATTCTTGTCGCTCCTGACAATTTGCATCTGGCAGACTCGACACTAGACATCGAGCAGCCATCGATCTCATTAAAATGGAATGATGCTGCCGACATCGTCAAATACCGCGTTTATCGTCAAATTGAAGGCTCCTCCGTGCGCGAGCTGGTTGCAGAGCCTGCCGAGGCTGAATGGACAGATGAAAACGTAGTTGTCGGCGCAAGCTACCGCTACTCGGTATCAGCGGTTGACCCGGGCGGGGTCGAGTCGGTTCGCTCCAATGAGCTGGTCGTTGATTTGTTCGAGGCAAGCAATGGCGTGATTGACGCACCGCAGCAGCTTGCTGTGGCAGAAATAAACAAAAATGATGTAACCATCGAGTGGGATGCCGTTGCTGGTGCTCACGCCTATGCGATCTATCGTTCAGAAAGCATTGACGGGCCATATGAGCTGGTTGGCTTTGCGAATGCTCCGGCCTTCACCGATACGAGCGTGCTGACGACAATCGCTTACTACTTCAAGGTCAAGGCGCTGCATAACGGTCTACCTTCCGAGCTGTCTGAAGCTCTGGCAACTCCTGCTGTTACGACGCTTGTACGGCAAGCGGAGGCGCTTGACCGCGGACTGGTTGCAGTGAATACGAGCGAAGGTGTATTTGTGAGCTGGCGCATGCTCGGAACAGATCCGTCCTCCATCGCCTTCCATCTGTACCGCGATGGGCAGCGCATTACCAATACGCCTATTACAAGCAGCACCAACTATTTGGATGCGCAAGGCACGCTGCAATCCGTTTATGCTGTAGCAGCCGTTATCGACAATAAGGAGCTGCCTGCCTATGATCAGGCACAAGTTTGGGCCGAGCAATATATCGACATCCCGCTCAACAAGCCGGCTGATGGTGTGACGCCGCTTGGCGACCCGTATACGTACAGCGCAAACGATACAAGCGTGGCTGATCTCGATGGCGACGGCGAATATGAAATTATCGTCAAATGGAACCCGTCCAACGCCAAGGACAACTCGCACGCCGGCTACACCGGCAACGTCTATATTGATGCGTATAAGCTGTCCGGCGAGCAGCTATGGCGGATTGATTTGGGCCGCAATATTCGTGCAGGAGCGCATTATACGCAATTTATGGTGTATGATCTCGACGGAGATGGCAAAGCCGAAGTCGCCATGAAAACCTCTGACGGCACTATCGACGGCACAGGCAGCGTTATCGGCGATGGCAGCAAGGATTATCGCAATTCATCCGGTTATGTCATTATCGGCAATGAGTATTTAACGATATTCGATGGCTTGACGGGAGCGGAGCTTGCTACTGTCGACTATGATCCGCCGCGCGGTGTTGTCGCGGATTGGGGCGACGGCTACGGCAACCGCGTTGACCGCTTTGCAGCCACGATCGCTTATCTTGACGGTGAGCGCCCTAGTTTAGTGATGGCACGCGGAGTATATACCCGGATCGTGCTTGCCGCCTACAACTGGAGAGATGGCCAACTGACTCAGGAGTGGAGATTCGACACGCTAGATGAAGGCAATGGCGACTATGCGGGCCAAGGCTACCACAGCTTGAGCGTTGCGGATGTCGATCAGGATGGCAAGGACGAGATCATTTACGGCCAGATGGTAGTCGATGACAACGGCAAAGGCTTATACACAACTGGCCTGGGACATGGCGATGCGCTTCATGTCGGCAACTTCGTTCCAAGCCGCGAGGGACTGGAAATTTTCGCTGTGCAGGAAAATACCGGCGCACCGTATGGCTATAACCTGCGTGATGCTCGTACCGGAGAAATTTTATGGGGAGAGCACACGGGCATTGATACAGGACGCGGTCTGATTGCCGATATCGATCCTCGCTATCCTGGCGCCGAGGCATGGGCAATCAAAGGAGAATGGAACAGCCGCACAGGCGGCTTGCACAATGCAACGACAGGAGAGCAGATCAGCACCTCGATTCCAACGAGCAACTTTGCGATTTGGTGGGATGGCGACCTGCTGCGCGAGCTGCTTGACCATGACTATCATGAAGCGATTGGCGCAGGCACTGGCGTTATCGACAAATGGGATTATGAAAACGCCAAGCTGGAGCGAATTCTGACAGCTGAAGGCACGCTTTCCAACAACAGCACCAAGGGCAATCCATCGCTGCAGGCCGATTTGCTGGGAGATTGGCGGGAAGAGGTGCTGTGGAGATTGGAGGACAGCTCGGCACTGCGGCTTTACACGACAACGGATGTGACTGAGCATCGCATTTATACGCTAATGCATGATCCAAACTATCGGCTAGCAATCGCATGGCAAAACGTTGCCTACAACCAGCCGCCGCATCCTGGCTTCTTTATCGGAGAAGGCATGGCGGAGCCGCCTAAGCCGAGCATTTACTTGAATCAGATTGCCATTAGCAGCATTACGATTCAGAGCAGCAGCAACGAGCTTCAAGCTGGCGAGCAGCTTCAGCTGCAGGCTATGATAGCGCCTGCTGCGGCAACGAACAAGCAAGTCGCCTGGAGCGTAACGAACCTCGATGGCTCAGCGACAAGCAAGGCCGCGATAACGAGCGATGGCCTGCTTGTGGCTCAAAGCGCAGGCGAGGTCAAAGTAACAGCGCGTGCCCAGGATGGCTCAAATGCTGCTGGCGAGATGATTATGACGATAAAAGGCACAGGCGGCGAGCCTGGAGAGCAAGGGGTTATTGTTGCACAGCCTAACAGCGATGGCATTGAAGAAGCGGTCATTACACCAGAGCTGCTGCAGCAATTGGCAAAATCAAAGCAAGTCATTCAGGTTAAATGCTCAAGCAGCAACTGCACGAAGCTGCTGTTAAGCTTTACACAGCAAGTAACCGAGCAATGGACCAGACTGAACGCACATAAGCTTGAAATCGAGACACCACTTGCCAGCATCAATCTTGGCGCGGCAGTTGTGCAAAGCCAAAAGGGCAAGGGCAAGCTGGAGGTGCTGCTGGAAAACGTGCAAGCTCCAGAAGCAGTCGTCAAAGCTACGGGCAGCGATACTATGCTGCAGCTTACTGTCCTTTATGATGGCAAAGAGGTTGATAAGCTTAAAGGCGGCGTAACCGTAACACTGCCGCAGCAATTAGAGAGACCTTCCTCGAAAGGGAAATGGACAGTCTACCGTGTAGACAACAATAACCGCTTAACTGCTGTCAACAACAGCAAGCTCAATAGTAATCACCAGCTTGAGTTCAAAGCGGAGCAAAATGGCAAATATGTCGCGGCATATGTAGAGAAAGGCAAGAAGTAAGTGAGAACCACGTAAAAGAGAGGCAGTGACAGGCGCTTTCGCCCATCACTGCCTCTCTAGGCGTGTCTGAAAACCCGCTCAGTAGCAGTTCTCAGACGCACCCTGACTTAAAGCTCAACCATGCTGCCTGCTTTAAGCTCAACAGGCTGGTCATCTACGCTAACCCATAGATCAAGCGCGGTCGGATTATGAACGACACTGCAATCCATCGTAAACCGCAACTGCTGCAGCGCCTTCATATAGGCGACAATTTCCGCATTGGTCGCATACCAAATATCGTCGCGGCCTGCGATTTTCTCGCCAAACTGCTGCACGATTTCCCAATTGTTGTCACCTTCAAATTCATAGCTATGTCCCCATACGTAAAGCAGGCTCATCCGTGTATGCCGCTGCTGCAATTGCAGAAACTTGTCTGCATGCTCTAGCATATGTTTGTGGTGGCAGGTCGGATGCCATGCCAGCCAATTTTGCGGCATATGAAATTCGCCGTGGCTTTGCACCGTGCGCGCATATTCTATTCCTAACGCTTGAAGCTGCTCGATTACACCAGCATGATACGTGCCGAACGGATAGCTCATCCCTCTGATCGGGTAGCGAACAAGCGACTCCAACGCCTGACGATCCTGCACAACTTGAAAAATGATTTGCTCCTGCGGCGATTGCTCGAGAAATGGATGATGCGTTGTATGGATCGATACTTCATGCCCTCGGAACAGCTCGGCAACTTCTCCCGCTTCAATATAGCTGTTGCGGCCAAAAAAACCGCTGTTTAAATGAAAGGTTCCTTTCAGCCCATACTCATTAAACAGCTCCACCAGTCTGCGATCATATTCTCTGCCATCATCAAAGCTTAGTGTAAGCGCCTTCGTAACGCCGCGAGGAAAACGATTAAACAAAATATTCATAAGTTCCGCCTCCATCAATTTAGCTATACTTGAAATTGTGCTTCTCTATTATTTAGCTGTAGCGTTGCAAATATCCTGCAATATATGCTGCCTGCAAACGTCTAATCTCTTCCTTGTAATGCACATGATCACAGTACGCTTCACTGCCGAAGGCTCGCGTGAACGTATAAAGATCAATTGTCGGGACCTTGTGCTTGTCCATAATCTCATCCGCCGCCTCATTATAGGCTACAACATCGTCGTGAAATCGAAAAAAAGCTGAGCCAGGGGAATTATGTATGTTCTCATCCGCATCCGTCGTACGAATCCAGATTAATCTTGGTGAAATTTCCTGCGCGAAATGGATGATCGCTTCAAGATTGGTTCGATACAATTGCAGCGATATTTGCTTTAGCCCTGAGTGCGGATCTGTCTTCAAATCATGCAAGCCGCAATTTACGAGCAGAACATCATAGCGCACGCCCTTGCTTCTTTCCTGCAATAAATATTGCAGCACCATGCTGCTGTCGCCGCCATTGGCACCAACCGGCTTGTCCAGGTCAGCCAACGCTTCCTCTACGCCGCGTTTCCGATCATAATGAAAGCGGCCTGCTGTCATTTGCTTTAAGAATGGGCCATACTGAATGGAAATACTGTCTCCAACGACGAACAGCTTTTTCATTTACAGCCCTCCTCTCCATTAATGCTTTATCGCAATGCGATTAATCTACATGTTTACTTTATTACAAAACTATTAAGCAATCCTCTACTAATATTGCACTCTTCCATTAAATCATTGCAATTATTGCACAAGCCAAAAAAAGAGGCCAGCTATTGACCTCACTTCAGGATTTAATAGTAACGATTATAGTCTCATATGAATACCTTCATCTGCCAAATACTGCTTTATTTCCTGCACGGTATATTCTTTATAATGAAGAAGTGACGCAACAAGCGCAGCATCTGCATTCCCTTCAATAAAAACATCCTTAATATGCTCTAGCTTGCCCGCTCCGCCTGAAGCAATTATCGGTATTCCGACATGCTTGGAAAGCGCCTCTATAAGCGCCAAGTCATATCCTTCTTTTGTTCCATCCTTTTCAATACAGGTACAAATAACCTCTCCCGCGCCGAGTTCCTCGGCGTACTTCACCCATTCAATCGCATCTAGCCCGGTATTTTCGTGTGCCGAATGCGTATAGACTTCCCATCTGAGCACGTTGCTTTCTTCATCGTAAACAGGCATCACATCCAGGCCTAAAACAACACACTGACTTCCAAATATTTGTGCCGCTTCTGAAATTAACTCCGGTCTTTTTACTGCGGCCGAATTTACTCCTACCTTATCCGCACCGGATCTTAGAACTTGTTTGATATCATGAACTGATCTAATCCCGCCAATAACGGAAAAGGGAATAAAGATTTCTTCGGCAACTTTTTTAATCCAATCATATTTGACTTCCTCATTATGAAGCGATGCCGTTGTATCCAAGTAAACGATCTCATCAGCTCCCGCATCAGCATATAATTTGCCAAGCTGAGCCGGGTCGCCAATAACCGTAGGGTTGCGAAATTTCACATATTTTACAGCCTTGTCCTGCAAAACATCAATCGCTGGAATAAGTCTTTTCGTCAGCATCCACGGCACCTCCCAATTATTATTTCCTTCATTATAAAGAGATCCCCATACAGAAGTAAGGGGAATCTTGTCGAATATATTAATTTTCTTGTTACTTAATTAATATATATGTTTATAAAATAACGAATCGATATGCTCAGCGATTTCTTCAGTATCATCAAGCTCAAAAACAGACAGCTTCATACTATCCGCCAGCTTGCTCCTAAGTTCCACCTGCTCCCACATGTCAGGCCACAATGCAGCAGCCGTAACGCCGGGCAATTGCTTAATCAACTCAACGTCCTCAGCGGAGCGGATTAGCACGAGCTTAGGGTAGGGTTCAAGCTTAAAGCCTTCGACAATTACAATCGCATCCCTCGGCGCCTGCTTTATCAAATCAGCCAACTGCTCCGTCTCATTATAAACAATCGCTGTACCGTTGCTGGCCGTTATCGCTGACCAACAGGCGCCAGAATGGCGGTGCAGCCATGTATCGCTGCCTTTGCGATCAAATTCAAATTGATGGGCATCATGCTTAATCGTGGCAACACGCTGTCCCTTATCTGTCCAGAAATCGATTAGCCGACAAACAAGATTGGTCTTTCCTCTATTTTTATACCCGACAATTTGATAGGGGCTAGCCATATTGCCGCGCCTCCTCTCCTACTGGAAAGCTCCGTGCTTCCTCTCTTACTGAAAAACTCTGCTGCAAGCGCTCATATTGCTCAGGAGTGTTCATATTGCAAACAAAGCGAGGATCAATACCTGCATCAAGCAAGGCTTGCTCTGTCACAATAAGCGGCTCCAGCCTTTGCATAAGCACTCCCATGCGGCGTTCCCCCGCTGCAACGAGCGGGGCAAGCAGGTTAATGCTCTCCTTGCGGTAAATAGCCTGCAGCGGATGCAGCTTGCCGCCGATCTCTGGAATAACCGCCATGGCTCCGCTCACCTTTAATTGCTGGACCATCCATTCCGCAGACTTTGCAGAAACTAGCGGCATGTCGCAGGCCGATAACCAGACGAGCTCCTCCTCCCTCTTCTGCAAAGCGGAATAAAAGGCGACGAGCGGGCCGCAATCTGGCGCTTCGTCCAAAGCAACAGACAGCCCTAGCCTGCTGTAGTGCTGAGCCTGATGCTCATATGCGGCAGCGACCGTTACAGACTGGCACAGCCTGCTCATTTCTACAGCAATTCGCTTTATAACAGGCATTCCAGCGAGAGGTAGAAGCGACTTCATTTCCCCATTCATTCTGCTGCTGCGCCCTCCGGCTAATATAATGCCGCCAATGCCGGTATTCCCTGCTGTTCCGTTTTCATACGATTGCTCTCGCTTTGCTAAGGCATGTTGGATCATAGATAGCATGGCTCCTTTCCTATGTGCGGCAGACGGCAGATTAATCCGTATAAGCTCTAATCGAAACCGCGCAGGCTTTAAAGTCGGGCATTTTGCAGTTGGGGTCGAGCAGCGGATTAGTTGAAAGATTGACATTTTGAACGCCGCCCCAATGCATAGGCGCAAATACCGTATCCTCACGGATTGCTTTGGAAAACCTGCTGCGCACTACGAAGCTGCCGCGTCTCGATTGCACCTCGACCAAAGCACCATCGGCGATCCGGTATTTTTTTGCCGTTTGCGGATGAATTTCCAGCACAGCAGCCACCTCGCGCGCAATTAGCGAATGACTTCGTCTCGTTTGTACCCCTGTCAAATAATGCGGCAGCAGCCGGCCATTAGTAAGAATTAAAGGAAATTGCTCATCTGTTTGCTCCGAGCCAGCACTCATCACAAGCTCGGCAAATACGGCGCGTCCGTCTGGATGAGCAAAGCTTTCTTCAAACAATCTGGCTGTGCCGGGATGCTCAGGCGCTGGACACGGCCAGTAAATTCCCTCTTCCTTTCTAAGGCGCTCATAGGTAATGCCGTAATAGTCGGCAGCTCCCCCTTGACTGGCGCGCCGCAGCTCTTCAAATATCGACTCAGCGGAATGAAAGGCAAACTTATCGCCCTTGCCAAGCAGTTCCGCAAGCGCGCACAGCACCTGCCAGTCATCACGAGCTTCGCCGGGCGCTGGAAGTGCTTTTTCCCGCAGCAGCACGCGTCCCTCCAAATTCGTCAGCGTGCCTTCATTTTCCAAATATGCGGTAACAGGCAGCACAACGTCCGCCAGCTTCGCAGTTTCGGACATGAGCATATCGGCGACAACTAAAAAATCAAGCCCGCGTATTCCTTCCTCTACATAGCCTGCATTCGGATTTGATACGATCGGATTGGAGCCCATAATAAATAGCGCTTTAATATCCCGTTGACAAATAAGCTCCATCATTTCATAGGCGGAAACCCCTTTGCGCGGCAGCTCCTCCGGCTCGATCCCCCATATCTTCGCAATATGCTCGCGATCCTGCTCATTTTCAATCAAGCGGTAGCCGGGCAGCTGATCCGCTTTCTGTCCATGCTCTCTGCCGCCCTGCCCGTTTCCTTGTCCGGTAACGGCCCCATAGCCGCAGCCTTCTCTGCCTATTTTTCCGGTAGCGAGCGCCAAATTAAGAAAATTTCGAACTGCAATATGACCATCCGCGTGCTGTTCAACACCTCTGGCCGTGAAAATCATGCCGCTTTTCGCTTTGCTGTAGAGAGAAGCTGCTAGCCGAATATCTTTCTCTGAAATGTCCGTCGCCTGCGCCACTTCGCCAAGCTGCACTGATTCCAGCTGCTGCAGCACGGCTGCAATGCCTTTCGTCCGCTCGCGAATAAACGCTTCGTCCAGCCCGCCTTCCTCTACAATCGCCTTTAGCAAGCCGCTTGCCAGCAGCGCATCCGTTCCAGGCTTCACCTTCAAATGCAAATCAGCAAGCTCTGCGGTTGCCGTCCGCCGCGGATCAATTACGATAATAGCAGCGCCGTTTTCCTTCGCTTTCGTGAAATAAGGCATTAGCGTAGGCTGACATTCGGCGATGTTGGTACCGGCCAAAATGATGCATTCCGTAAAAGGAATTTCATCCAGTCGATTGGTCAAGCCTCGATCCACCCCAAACGTCTTCACTGCTGCCGAAGCTGCTGCGGACATGCAGAAACGGCCGTTATAGTCGATATAGCGCGTGCGCAGCGCTACTCGAGCGAATTTGCCAAGCAGGTACGCCGTTTCATTGGTGAGTGAGCCGCCGCCGTATACACCGACCGCGTCCGCACCATGCTCCTCTTGAATGGCAGTCAGCTGCGAGGCAATGACGAAGAGCGCCTCCTCCCATGAAGCCTGAACGAATACGCCATTCCTTTTAATTAACGGCTGAGTGAGCCGTTCCTTGCTAGTCGCGTGTTGATAGGCATTCATTCCTTTAACACATAAGCGTCCTTCTGAAGCTTTATTCATCAGACCCTCGACTTTTATCGCTGCTTCGGCGGCTCCTTGCTGCTCTGTAAACTCGATTTGCATCTTGCATTGCACACTGCAAAAAGGACATTGCGAGTGCACCAGATTTTTCACTTCCATCGCCATAATCTTCACCTGCCTATTTGCTAAATAAATGCTGAAGCGGTCGTTCCCGCTCTGTTCATTTGATCCTGCCAGCTTAGCTGCAGCTTTTTCCGCTCTTGCGGATTATGCAGCTGCTCACGAATATTCATAATGCCCAATCTATCAAGCCACTCCCATACTGTTTCACCGTAATAAGCAGACTCTCTATACCACTCAATAGCGCTGACAGCTATATCCAAAATCTGCTCTACGGACGACTCAATCGAGAGCAGCTGAGCTTGACGAAGCGGCAGCTCCGCATGTCCGCCAATATATAGCTCCCAGCCAGCAGGAGCAGCGACAAGGCCGAAACCGCTAACGAGCACGCCTGCCGGAAAACGGGTACCGCCTGAAATGGCAATTGTGACCTTTGCCGGCATTGGAAAGGATGCAAAGCTCATCTCCAGCTGCTCCTTAAGCAAGCCCGCTTCAAATGATGCTATCCCCGGCTTCGCCTCAGCCTCGCATGCCAGCTGAATCGAAGCGCCTAGCGGAAATAGGCTTTGGCTAGCATCTATTAATCTTCTATTATGACTGCTAGCTTTTGCATGAACCGTCCAATAGTATTGAAGGGCTGGCTGACAAACTGCGCAGCCAGCCTGCGTTTTCCAATTCAGCCTGCTCATCACCTGCGAAGGCTCAAGTGCTAATCCGCGAGTAATCTCGCTTATTAATGCGGGATGATCAACTGTGCTGCAGCCGCAGACAGGCTCCAGCTCCTCTGGCTCCAGCTCTGGTGATTCAAGTGCTATCCGTATTACCGCTTCGACTAAAGGGCGGCAGCCGCCACAAGAGCCTGATGCCTTTGTTTTTTCGCGAACCTGTTCAATGGTTTCAAGCCCATCCCTGCACACCGCGCTTACAATGTCGGCTTTGCAGACGCCATTGCAGGAGCAAACCGTATCCTTCGGCGCTAGTGCCGCCGCTGCATCATCATTCGCATTGGTCGCCTGCTCGCGATATAATTCAGACACAGGCGAGCGCTTTTGAATAAGGAACAGCAAATGCGAGGCTTCGTTAATGTCGCCGTACAGAATCGCTCCAGTAACTTTTCCGCCGCTCATCGTTACCTTTTTGTAGCTTCCTTTAATCGCATCATACATTTGCAGCGCGGTTTGCTGAGAACCATCGTAGCTGTTGCCTGCCGAGAACAGATCAATCCCGGAAATTTTCAATTGGGCTGACGGCACTGTGCCGCGATACGGTTCGGTTTTCACACCGCATAAGACTCGAGCCAGCACCTTTCCCTGCTCATAAAGTGGCGCTACGAGCCCGTATACGATGCCTTGATGCTCAGCGCATTCGCCGACCGCATAAACATCGGCAATATTGGTCTGCATATAATCATCGACAATAAAAGCACGATTCGCCTGAAGTCCACTGCCTTCTGCCAGCTCGATCCGCGGCTTTATGCCGACTGCAAACACGATATAGTCGACGGCAAGCTTCGTCCCGTCATCAAATAACAATCCTTTCGCACGGCCTCGGCCGATAATTTTTTCGGTCCGCTTATTTAGCAAAAAGCGCATCCCTTGGCCTTCCAGCTCTTTTCGCAGCAGCTCGGAGGAAAAAGGGTCGAGCTGACGATTCATAATATAAGGTGCGTTGTGGACGATATGAACCTCCATGCCTAAATTGAGCAAGCCTTTTGCTGCTTCAAGACCGAGAATCCCTCCTCCGATCACGGCTGCTCGTTGATAAAGCTTGGCTGCTTCCATCATCGCAAGGCAGTCCTGAATATTGCGAAACCCTGTTACGCCTGCTTTATCTACGCCAGGAAGCCTGGGAATAAACGCCGAGGAGCCCGTTGCCAAAATAAGCCGATCATACGCTGTTTTTACCCCTTTGTCGGTTTCAACCAGCTTTGCTCTCGTATCAATTTTAGTAACAGCTGTCCCTGTATGAAGCTGTATTCCTTTCTCCTCGTACCACGACCAATTATGGATCATAATATCATCGAACGACGAATTCCCCTGCAGCACCTTCGACAGCATGATTCGGTTGTAATTAGGGTACGGCTCGCTGCCAAACACTGTAATTTCATACTTCGAATCATCGATGCTCAGCAGCTCTTCTATACATTTCATTCCCGCCATTCCATTTCCAATAACGACTAGCTTTTGTTTATTCATGTTCGATCTGCAACCTCCATTCATGATACAGCGCCACGCTTAGAAGCCAGCTAGCGGGAGCAGGCTTACCGTTTCTCCCTTAACGGCCCCGCGCGCTCCCGGCGGGATGACAGCCAAAGCATTAGCATGTGCAAACGCAGCAATGTTGCCAGATCGATCTCGGCCCAGTGGCTCTACGAACAGCCGTTCCTCCTGCCAATAAGCAATCGAGCGCACAAATCTAGTAAAAGGACTCGACTTATCTAAACCAGAGGCGAGTGTTCCTTGGAGAAAACGATTTTTATAGTCTATATATCCGGCTGCCTTCAGTACCGTTGGCTTAACGAGCAGCTCCAGACCTGCAAAGCAAGCGGAAGGATTGCCTGATAGCGAAATAATTAGCCTGTTATCGGCAATAAAGCCGGAGGTTGGCTTGCCGGGACGCATCAGCACCTTGCGAAATAAGGCTGAGCCTCCTGCTGCCTCCGCCGCTTGTGCGACAAAGTCGTAGTCGCCAACCGAAACACCGCCAATCGTAATGATCAAATCATACTGGCTGAGCGCGAGTGTTAGCGCATCTGCAATTGCTTCTACATCATCGGGTACTGGCGCAAAGCGCTGGACAACTGCTCCTAGCTCCTGCAAGCGCGCAGCAGCCATATAGCTGTTCGCATCATAAATATGATAGGGAATGAAAGAATCGCCAGGCGACAACAGCTCATCCCCGACAGGGATTACCGCAACCTTTGGCTTTTCGTAAACGGATACCTGCGCTTGACCGAAGGAAGCAAGAATCGCAATTTCCTTTGCATGGAGCACCTTCCCGCTCGCAAGCGCCATCGCTCCGGCCGCAATATCTTCTCCAGCCTCTGCAATATGCTCGCCTTGCCGAAATGCTTTATAAAGCTGGATGCTGCCAGGATTAAGGCGTCTTTGCTCAAGGGGGATCGCTTCCTGCACAATAAGCGTATCCCACTGCTCGGGAACCGGGGCGCCTGTAAATATTCGTGCGCTTTGGCGCTGCCCGGATTGCATTTGCTGAAATTGTGATTGCAAAGCCAAGCCAGAGCCCGCTTTAATTTCACCTACAACGGTTAACGTGGTCGGATTGTCGGGACCTGCTTCAACTAAGTCTTGCGAGCAAACGGCATATCCATCCATCGCTGCTCTGCGAAAGGGCGGCATCGGGAACGGCGTAATGAAATCGTCGGCAAGCACTCTTCCTGATGCCTCATGCAACGCAACACGCTCCGTTCTTCGCTGTGGCTCTAGCAAGCTGCACAAGCAATCAGCAGCCTCTTGGGCGGTTAATGCCTTGATGATGGTTTTGGTTTCGATTTGGGTCATACGATAATCCCCTCCTCTTTTTAGACAGAAAAAGTCCATCCTCTATGAAAGAGAACGGACATCTTTGTCACGATTACAGGCACGCCATTGTGCCATTCTTATTGGATTGTTAGTTTGATTATAATTTCCACAATTATAAATGTCAATAAAGTTAACGTAATATGGGAATGTAGTCAAGGATTATACGTGAAATTAGGGTGATATAGATAAATAAGAAAATTTGTGTAATATTTATTGACATATTCTTGACGGTCATTCTATAATGATTTTGAAATTACGAAATGTGAACTGAATGCAGACACAAAGGAGTGTCTGATAGGCAATGGGGCCGGGAGTACGCCATGGATATAGGCGCACTACGGCCTTTTCTTTTTTTAGCAGTAGTTCAAAAAGCACGACTTTGATGACGAGGTTGGGCGTTGTAGCGGATTCGACGGCGAAGATTGAACGCTAGCGAAAATTCCGGTGCTCATGTAGCTTGTGCCTACGCTGCGCTCCTCATTTTCTACTAGCGTCCAATCTTCTTGGTCCTGAAAGCCCTGCTTTTTGAACACTTATTGGAAGAAGAAGTTCAAAAAGCACGACTTTGATGACGAGGTGATGCGTTGTAGCGGATTCGACGGCGAAGATTGAACGCTAGCGAAAATTCCGGCGCTCACGTAGCTTGTGCCACGGCTAGCGCTCCTCGTTTTCTACTAGCGCCCAATCTTCTTGGTCCTGAAAGCCCTGCTTTTTGAACCTACTACTCTATGTTGTGCAATTGAAGAAAAGAGAAAGAAAAAAATTTATATGTTGGAGGGATTTACTATGGAGAGTAAAAGCATGGAGAATAAAAGTTTTTGGAATAGCGGCCATAAGCCATCTCTTTTCGGGGCGTTTCTGTATTTTGATTTTAGCTTTATGGTATGGGTGCTAATTGGACCGCTAAGTGTATTGATCGCTAATGATTATGATATGACGGCAGCGCAAAAGGCTAATCTGGTTGCTCTGCCTATTCTGGGCGGCTCTATTCTGCGTATCGTATTCGGCTTTCTTACCGATTATATCGGGCCGAAACGTACCGGTCAGCTTGGCATGATTTTAACGCTGCTGCCGTTACTTTGGGGCTGGAAGTTTATAGGCTCGCTTGGCGATTTATATATCGTTGCCCTGCTGCTCGGAGTCGCGGGCGCTTCATTTGCTGCTGCTTTGCCGCTTGCAAGCCGCTGGTATCCGCCAGAATATCAAGGTCTGGCAATGGGGATAGCAGGTGCAGGCAATAGCGGAACGGTATTCGCCACACTGTTTGCCAATCGCTTGGCTGTTCATTTTGGTAGCTGGGAGGCTGTTTTCGGTCTCGCCATGATTCCTATCGCAATTGCGCTTATTGTCTTTACGATCTTTGCCAAGGAAGCGCCTAATCGTCCTGCTCCGAAAAAGCTTGTTCATTACTTGAATATATTGAAGCAAAGAGATACTTGGCTATTTTGCATTATGTACAGCATCACCTTCGGCGGCTTTGTCGGCTTATCGAACTACTTAACGATTTTCTTCAACGCCCAATACGGGCTTTCCGCAGTTCGTGCGGCAGATTTTACAACGTTCTGCGTCATTGCCGGAAGTCTGTTCCGACCTGTCGGCGGCTTTTTGTCTGACCGCTTGGGCGGCATAAAAATGCTCATTGTGTTATTTGCCGGAGCAGGCATTATGTTCGCCTTTGTCTCCACGATTCCAACACTTTATGCTGCACTAGCTCTGCTGTTTGTCGGAATGATGTGTCTCGGCATGGGCAATGGCTCAGTATTCCAGCTTGTTCCGCAGCGCTTCCGCGACGAAATTGGACTTATAACAGGTATTGTCGGCGCGGCTGGCGGTGTTGGCGGCTACTTGCTTCCAAATATTTTAGGAAATCTGTATCAAGCTACAGGCTCCTATACAACAGGCTTCCTCACATTAAGCGGCATTACGCTCTTAAGTGTAATTATGATGTTCGTGATCCAGGGCAAATGGAAAAAGCAATGGCTGGCGAATGGCGGTAAAGCAAGTCTGCAATCTGATATTTAAGCTTCGGAGCAAAGCTTTCATCCTTACGTTTTTCGGAAAGCTTTGCTCCTTCACTGCTGCTTTATTGAACTTCCTTCATTATTGTGCGACGAACTCGCAAGCTTTAATGCGGGTAGAACGCTTCGAACTCAATACCACAAGGACCGCCATCTGGGTTTACTTCCAGATCAACCTCGGTTCCATCGGCACGATACAACGGCTTATAAAATTGTCCGATATGGGTCGCCGATTCATTGGCATAATGGCAGATGAACGCTCTGCGGAATCGGTCCTTCGTCTTGTTGCGGTAAGAGCCATGAATCAAGTTGCCGTTGAAAAACAGCACATCCCCCGGCTCCATCACAACCGGCATCGCCTTCTGATCCTTCGGCGGTTTTACAAAATGCGTCGTAAATGATTCCTTTGCATCCGCATATTCCGGACATACGATATCATAATCCTGCGTCTTCGGCACAACCAGCAAACCGCCGTTTTCTTCATCAGCTGCATCAACGGCCGTCCAAGCGGCAATGCAGTTTCCAGGCTCCACCTTCAAATAAAAATTATCCTGATGCAGTGCCTGCCCTCTAGCTCCAGGCGGTTTATAATAGAACATGCTTTGCGCGGCAAGAGCCGGCTCCCCATACAAATCCTGCAAAATTTCGAGCACCTGTGGGTGCAGCATATACTTTTTTGCGGTTTCGTTAAAGCGATGCGGATGCATGACCCGCGGATAGCGCTTTAGCGGATCACCCGAGGCATTGCTCAAATCCGGCTCAAAAAAGCCTGGCACCACCTTTTGGCTAATTTCCTCAAACGTTTCCTCGATCTCGCTAAGCTGCTGTTGCGTGAATACCCCTTTCACAATTAGAAAGCCTTCGTTCTCGAATTGCTGTTTCTGCTCTTCACTCAATACTTGAAGCAAATAAGTCATGTAAATGCCCTCCTTTCAAATTACATTCAGTTTAATTCGTTTGCACGGGATAAGGGATTATCTATCCTGCTTAATACTCACACGATCCTGCTATCCACTGGATTTAAAATTCGCGGCGCGCTATGCTTAGCTTACAAAGCACTATAGATCAGGGGGCACTTGTAATGGAACAATTCGACGAACCTTCGCATTTTGACGGGAAAGCGTATGGGATCATTATTGCTGGACATTTTCAGGTAGATGACACTTATATGACTAGCCGGCCTCACGGTATGGACGATTGGCTGATTGCTTTTACGCTAAATGGCAGAGGCTATTTCAAGGTCGATGGAGCCGAAAGGGTTTGCGGCGAAGGAGATATTGCCTTGCTAAGACCGGATACTGCTCATGCATACGGCACAGTGAAAGGAGAAAGCTGGAATTTCGTATGGGCGCACTTTACGTCCAGGTCAGTAGGTGATCAATTATTGCCGGTCGAGCCTTTATCCGTTCACTCTTTTGAGCAAAGCTCGCTCCGTTCGCGTATCGATCAGGCTTTTCGGAGAATTCTTTCCGATTCAAGAGAAAGAAGCGAGTTATGGCATGAATTATGCGCAAACTCGCTTCGTGAAATATTAATGCTATTATCTCAATTACGCAAACAGAAGCTTGACCCGCGGGTTGCAGAGGCTCTGCACTATCTTTCGCTTAACATGCGTAGTCCAGTTCAAATCGCAAAGCTAGCGAAAATGATCGGGATCTCGCCTTCTCGCTTGTCCCATTTATTTAAAGAACAAACGGGATTATCAATCATTGATACTTTAAACCAAATGCGAATACGTCAAGCCGCCTTGCTGCTCGAGCATACGAATCGCAGCGCTTCTGAGGTTGCCTACGATGTAGGCTTTAATAACTATAATCATTTTATCGAGCAATTTCGCAAATGGCTTGGCACCAATCCGAGCGGATACCGAAAAGCAAGCAAGTCACCAAGCCTATCCTGATACAGCGGTAAGACCGCTTTCGTTGAATGCGTCAAGATCTTCAATGGACTGAATTTCCTTCAAGCTTTTACCGGAAAATTTATATTCAATGCGGCTGGAATTGTCGTCTTCGGGCTGCAAAATAAATAGCGCATTGCCAATTTCAAGCTGTTCATGCTGCTTTAGCCTGGATATCATTTCAACAATTTGCTCCAGGTCGCCCGCTTGCATGCCGCGGTTCAGTTGAAACGTCAAATCGAACTTCAAATTCGCTTCGGAGTAAGCAGTGACTTCTCCATTGCTTACTCTCACTCTGTCACCTTCCATGCAGCAGGTGAAATCGATAAAAAGAACGTCTTTAAATTCGCTGTCAACGTCGGCCAGGAGCATGTCCACATCCTCTTTCGCTTGATGCAGCCATACGATTTCTGCATAATCATCATAGTAGGCATTCGCTTGCTCCTTGCTTGGATAGACTGTAAATTCAAGTTGCTCAGCGTCTTTTGGATATACGCGCGCACTTATTGGCTCAATATTGTCCCACAAATAACTTACTTTTTTGACTACCATCTTTTCATTATACGTCTGTTCAAGATAGTTTTTTACTTTGTACTTATAAATTGCTTTTTGAATGTTTCCATATTGAAACTCCAGCACCCCTACGATTATGAGGAGTGCAAAAATACCGATACCAACTACATAAACTTTTCCGCCATTGTTCTTCCCGATCATTAGAAAACTCCCTTCTAGTGTTTAGACGCAGGTGCTGTACGGGAGGTTTCAACTTTATTCCGTTTGCGAGTCCGGCAAGTTCAGCAGCTCAGGTACCGTCACGAACGAATAACCGTCCTCACTCAGCTCGGGAATCATTTGCTTTAGTGCCTCAATCGTGTTGGCAAGATGATTTTTCCCGTTGGCGGTATGCTGCAAAACAATCCCTCCAGGGTATAATTGCTCGCGGACCAAGCCTATAATCTCCTCTGAGGATACTCCCGACCAATCCATCGTATCCACCGTCCAGTTGACGACAGCCAGATTCATTTGAGAAAGCTGATCGAGTTTATCTTGTTTAAGTGTGCCATAGGGCGGTCGAAACAGGCTAGGACGATATCCAATCGTTCTTTCAAGCAAGCTTTGCGTATCCTCGACTTCCTTTAGCGCCTCCTCCATTGAAATGTTATCGAAATTCGGATGAGACCAGGAGTGGTTGCCGATCGCATGTCCTTCATCCACGATGCGTTTCACAATGTCAGGATGGGTATTGGCCCGATTTCCTAATATAAAAAAGGTTGCTTTAACATTATGTTCCTTCAATACGTCCAAAATTTTTGGAGTAACGATTTCGTCCGGCCCATCGTCAAACGTTAATGCCACTTGTTTCCCGTCCTCCGACTTGCCGCTAAAATAAATTTTGTTGGCAGCTGCAGAAGTATCGTCTGAGGAAGTGTCGTCTGACAAAGGATCGTCTTCGCTGCGTGGAGTTCGTTGGCTAACATACTTCTTTATCCCTTCGAAAATAGCGTTGGCTGCCAAATCCTGCCCATCGCGGCTTACGATTGACTTCTCCTCTTTTTTATTAGTCAGATAGCCGACCTCTACGATCACCGCCGGCATTTGCGCCAATGACAAAACAACAAGCTGATCCTGCTTCACGCCGCGGTCGCGGGTGCCTAGCGCTGATACAACCTGCTCCTGAAGCAGCTGAGCAAGCAAGATGCTATCGTCATTGGTGTATAAAGTTTCCGTTCCGGAAACCTTCTTATCCTCGTATGTGTTGCCATGAATTGAAACGAGCACATCCGCCTTCCAATCGTTAGCGAGCGCAGCCCGATCCTCCAGCTCAATAAATTGGTCGTCCTCACGAGTTAATCGCACCTCAAACATCGGGTCCTGATCAAGCAGTTGAGACACTCGCTTAGCCAGTGACAGATTAAACTCCTTTTCATAAGCACCACTTGCTCCCGTTGCTCCTGGATCACTGCCGCCATGACCCGCATCAATCACAATCCGAAATACAGCTTGATTCGGGTCCACTGCTTCGCCCGCTTCAGATAGTGATTTGTCGGATTTCTCCGTCGGATGCGAGCTCGACTCTGCTTTAGTAAAATTTAAATTCCTAACTACTCCAATCGTAAGAACGACAACAAATAATAGCATTAAAATGTATAGCCCTTTTATTGAATTATGTTTTTTGCGGTAACCAGGATTAGCCATTGTTCCTCCTTGTAAGTTCTAAGTTCGTTTTCTATGAATTAAAGTTAATAGAAGAATACACGCTGGAAATAAAGATCATATGCAGACAGAATAAAAATCAACTAGGGCGTGTCTGAGAACTCCGAAGACAGCCAATTTTGCCGAATTTTCGTTCCATGCAAGGCGCGTTTGTGAAGGCGTACCGGGCGTACGTCAAGCAAACGGAACGAAGCAGGGGGCGAAAAGGCGGTGAAAGGGGCCTCTGAGCGGGTTTTCAGACACGCCCTAAACGATGCACTCGGTATGCGCAACATATTCGTTGCCAACTACGCTACAACGAAAAAGAAAACCACATCAAAGCTGAGCCATTTATAATCATTCAGCGTTTCGGAATAAGCATTCCATCAGTCGCTTTTTAAATACTGATGCTTTTTTAGTAAGATAGGTTGCATCAGCATTTAAAGACGACCCTTTCCTTTTTCGCAACTTTGAATTTCCTCCTACGTTCGAGGTTCAAAAAGCAGGGCTTTCAGGACCAAGAAGATGGCACGATACTAGAAAACGAGGAGCGCAGCGTAGGCACTTACTACGTGAGCACCGCAGTTTTCGGTAGCGAGACATATTCGCCGTCGACTCCGCAACAGAGAAGTTACATCGTCATCAAAGCCCTGCTTTTTGAATTTCCTCTTCCAATCGAGGTTCAAAAAGCAGGGCTTTCAGGACCAAGAAGATGGCACGATACTAGAAAACGAGGAGCACAGCGTAGGCACTTACTACGTGAGCACCGCAGTTTTCGGTAGCGTGACATATTCGCCGTCGACTCCGCAACAGAGAAGTTACATCGTCATCAAAGTCCTGCTTTTTGAATTTCCTCTTCCAATCGAGGTTCAAAAAGCAGGGCTTTCAGGACCAAGAAGCTTGGACGCTAGTAGAAAATGAGGAGCGCTGCGTAGGCACTTGCTACGTGAGCACCGGAATTTTCGCTAGCGTTCAAGATTCGCCGTCGAATCCACTACAACGCATAACATCGTCATCAAAGTCCTGCTTTTTGAACTTCCTCTTCCAATCGAGGTTCAAAAAGCAGGGCTTTCAGGACCAAGAAGCTTGGACGCTAGTAGAAAATGAGGAGCGCAGCGTAGGCAAAATGCTACGTGAGCACCGCAGTTTTCGCTAGCGTTCAAGATTCGACGTCGACTAGACTACAAAGAAGCCGCATCGTCATCAAAGTCCTGCTTTTTGAACTTCCTCTTCCAATCGAGGTTCAAAAAGCAGGGCTTTCAGGACCAAGAAGCTTGGACGCTAGTAGAAAATGAGGAGCGCAGCGTAGATAGACCTACGTGAGCACCGGAATTTTCGCTAGCGTTCAAGATTCGACGTCGAATCCGCAACAGAGAAGTTACATCGTCATCAAAGTCCTGCTTTTTGAACATCCTCTATGAACTTCCTTTAGTATAGAGGATATATGTAACCAACTCCCGTACAACTTGTAAACAAGTTGTAAGAATTTCTATTAAATTTACAACTTATTAGCCAAAGCAAAAACGAGCAGCAATCAGGAGTTAATTTTCCTGATTACTGCTCGTAAAAAAAGGCGACAATGAAAACAAGCCGAGGCTTGACATCAGCAGATATTCGTTACATCACATTGAACAAAATGACATAATTCAACCAACAAGGATTCAATAATTGCTGTTAACCTCTGTCCAAATACGTCGGGCCATTCTCATGAAGAACAACGACTGCTCCCAGCGGTCACTTATTTCGCGCCTACGATCCCCATTTTCGTCAGTCGTAATCGCATATGGTGGAGGCCCTAGTTCCACAACAAACGGAAAAATATCCCCTTGACTAGCAGAGTCGCACCAATGTCTCATGCCGCTATGCCACCAGCGTTCGAAATGCTGTAGCATCGCATGTTCGCCTCGGGCACCAACATCTACCTGAATCTGCTCACCGTTCGACACTCTCGAATGGATTGCCGAAGTACGCGGGAGCAATTTCTGGATATGAGATTCCGTTTCTTCACTGATAGTATGCATTTCGCCGGCTACCACATAATGCGACAGATCGATCGTAAGCCGTAAAGTTTCCAGTGATTCTATGTAAGAGATCGTACGCAGCAAATCTTGTGTAATGGTTCCGCGATGCGTCTCAACATAAGCAGGAATTCCAGCTGCAGCAGATAATTTATCAAGTTCACGCAGCAATTCAACAGCTTTTTCGCCAATCACAAATGGAGTCATGACCTGAACATTAATATGCTGAATCCGCCCATATTGCTTGGCACGTTGCAAGAACTCGACCATATCCTCAGGAGTTCTTGGATAGGTATTAACGCTTAATTTTAATCCATAATAGTCAAGCAGTTGATTCCATTTGCCTTCATCCTCAGGGGAAGGTATAAAACCATTTATTCCATCAAAACCTGCCTCTGCTATCAACTCGAATCGTTGTTCCAAAGATAGCTCCTGACCGTTTCCTGCTAGCCCCGTCATCCCCCACCACGACATATGAACCTCAAGGCTTGGTGGACATAGCTTCTCCATCGTAATAACCTCTCCCTCATAACTATTCATATTTAGTGTATTGCAGTTGACGTTGCCAAGGTAGTAGCGATTCTGCTTTTCAGTCACACGATTCTGCAATTTATTTATTCACTGGTGCTAATGGACTAAAATATACTAAAGTGTTCCAACCATCGTATATAAAAGAATTTTGAAATTGGGTTAAATTTTGAAGCCACTTTACAGATTTTCGAAACAATTCACCAATGCCTTTGTGCAATTTCGTTATCAGCTTGTTAAGAAAAGCTCATTAAACAAGAAGCGGTCTTTATCGATGGCACTAAGATTGAAGCGAATGCGAATAAGTTTCAGTTTGTGTGGAAGAGGGCAGTGGAAAAGCACCATGCTCGGTTAATCGAACAGTCCAAATCAATTGTGCACGGAACTATTTGTAGCGCATATTCTGCCTGAAATAGAGCGAGAACGTGAAGATGAACTTTCTGTTAAAGAACTTGGACAAGTCGTGGAGAAACTTGAAAAGGTTGCACTGAAAACATAAATAAATCCACGACTCCGGTTGAGCGAAAACAACATCGTCGTGAGCGTAAAGTACCAAAAGAGCACCCTAAGAAAGTGCGTGAATGGCTTAAACGTAAGCAAAACTATGAGAATCAGCGTAAGATTTTAGGAGCACGCAATAGTTTTTCCAAAACGGATTGTGATGCCACCATTATGCGTGTGAAAGACGATTATATGAAGAATGGGAGTCTGTCGATTTAACCGAGTAACGGGCATATGATACGAAAGAGGACGGTTATACTTGTCCGAATGAGGAAGCAGGTCAAGTTCGTTAGGCATACCTATCACAAGGTTAAACAGGCTTTCAGCGAAACTTTAATGTATATGAATGTGAGGATTATACAGAGGCTGTCCCTTTCGATTAGACTGTACCAAAGCAGAGACGAGAGACAACCGTACCCTCAAACACAAGGGGAATGGCAGTAAATCTAAGACAATATGTAAGGAGGGCGTAGATTTTCACTCCCAATGGTAAACCAAAAAACAATGACGGTGAAATCTTGGCGATTTCACCGTCATTGCTTAATTTAGAGACTGGTTATGTCCCAACCTCTTTGTATTGATTTTAGTTATTCTTTTAATCAAGAAAAGTAAGAATTTTATGCACGTAACCTTCTTTTAATGTTATCTTTGCATTAAGAAATGCCACCGGGAATTTTTCTTCATCATACAGAACGAAATATACATCATTTACTCGATATCTAAAATACTCTAATCTAGGATAGGCATTGCCATATATATAGAGTACATTATTGATAGGGAATTTTTCATCGTGTCTAAGATAATCAGTATAAGATGGTTGTCTGCCTCTTGATCTAACAAAATCATATGTCTCCTTACCGTATTTAGCCTTAGGTATTGCTGAAAGGTCAGCTATACCCGCATATAGAGCGACAAATCCACCCTCAAATCTATTTTTAACTAACCATTCTTGATCATACTGATTAAAAGTTATTTTATATTTTGAACCATCAATAACAGGAAGCAGATGCGTGTCATATTTGTAGATAGTATCGTACAGATATCGATCTCCACGTTTTATTCTTATTATAATGTTACTCGTTTGATTAGGTGTATCAAGTATCACTTTTGCATTAGTATAATTTTTAAATTCGTAAAATGCTTTGGGGTTAGTTCCGTATTTAAAATTAATGTATATAGGCTTTTTATTCGATGTAAGTGAAGCAGGGATTGTAATAGAGACTATATCATTTGGCAGTAGAGGTTCAATGAGTCTAAAAGAATTTTCATTTAAGTAAAATAAATCTGCAGTAAAATGATTTTTATCAATAATAAACTGATATTTATTTGTTATATAGGTTTCAGGATTATACATTTCAACATTAATTTCAATACGTGTAGTTGTATAAGGATCAAAAATTAGTTTATACTCTTTACCCGTTATTGCTTTTTCGTCAAAATAAAGTGATTCTGTCTTGATAGAATTTTCGTAAGCGCTAAAACGATAATCAGGAGAAGTTATCTTAACAGAAAAATTCACTTCTAATCCCTCTAAAAAATCAAATTTAATTGTTTGTTTATTGAGTTTTTCCCAATTTTCCCTTGATACCGTAGTAATATAATGATTTTTATCGCTATTAAAAGTGCCACTAGTATAATTGGTTGTTAAAGTCACATTGTTCCGGTAAGTTATATATTTAGGAAAATAATCATTAGCAACATAATCCCATTTAAGGCTTGGCAAAGATGAAATCGAAAATTTATCTAACACCGTAGGTGCAGTTTTCAATGGTGAATTTGAATTATAGTCAGGATTACTGAACGTAAAGCCTGTATGTAGTTTTTCTTTTGGTACCTCAATTGGGATTAGAACTAGATCAATGAATTTGTAATTACTATCGTAGAATGCGATGTAATGGTCTATATGTTGATCAGTTGTTTTGGTATTCCCATTATTTACATCTGCTGAATCCCAAATATAATATCTTTTGATCGGATCCCAATCCTTTGTGAAATCTAAAGTTTCACTCCTTTCATATAAGCTAGAATAATATTGATCTCTATATATATCATCCATATTAATTCCATTCTCTCGCCCAATTCCTTTTAATTTAAACCCTTTATAGTAAACTGCATTTGGATATTTTGTTTTGTAGTAATCCTCATATATGATTAGTCCATAATAATAGCCCAAGCTATTTATTTTTTCCTTGTAATATTCGTCGTCATAATATTCGATTTCGTAATCTTGAGACGTTAACACTACAGGCTTTATCTTAGAGATATTATTTACAACTACTGCTTCACCTATATATCGGTTATAAGTTACCTTATATTCAAATGCATCGGTGAGAAATTTAAGAGGCACGTAGGTGACACCATCTACTACCGTAGGTGCTAAAGATAGAGTTACATTTTTTTTATTTAACTTAACTATTTTACTGTTAATTGTAAATTCAATGCTAGTATCATGTTTTGTTGCAGTAACCGTATTGGCAGAAGTCTTTTTTACTGTCACTCCCATATATGAAGCGAGTTCTCGTAATGGCACCATTAACGTTCCATTAAAGTCACGAAGATTTCCATTATCGAAATCGAAAGACTTGCCCTCAAAAATTAAATCTACCTCTTTACCAAATTCTTTTATACTCGTATTCGCCGAAGCAATTTGAGCAAAACAGATCACAAAAAATACTAGAACAAAAATAAAGGCAACTTTTTTCTTCATAACAATCTCCTTATTTAGATTTAAAAGCTTTAATGAGAAATAAGTGTACTTAGTGCAAATAAAATATCCATCTATTAACAACTACAACAAAATAAAGAGTTTGTAAAGATCCAATTTACAGATTATATTCTCAATAAATAGAGGTAATACAGCGATGAAGGAAACGTAGCGAATCGATTCATGCTTTTCAGGAATTACTGAAGCAGCAGATGAGGGTAGTGGAAAACAAGAGTGACGTTTATCCGTCAATAATGGAAAAGGCGTAAAAAGTGTAGCATCAGGGCAGCAGGTGGTATCATAACAGGTTGTCGCAAGCGCTAATCCAGAAAGCAAGGAACGAGTTGAGATTATTCTAGACGGTGTCGAACATGTATTAAAAGAGCGTGCGAATGAAGTATTTTGAAGTATGTCGTACGTATAAAAGTGAGTCTCTTTGTAGCTGTAAAGTCGTTTATCGTAAAAGTAGAACGCAACGCTATGCCTGATGTTGAAGCTTTCAAACGTAAAATTCAACATATGATTGAAGAAGCTATCATCAAAGAAAATGTAGGTGTTGCAGCGAAAACTATCAGATGAGAATTTATAACGTATTATGGCTATGAAGCGTAAAAACGTTCCGATAACATACAATTAAGTTCGCAAAATTAAAAAGGAAAAGTCATCGACACCTCGTAGAAGAGATTACCGATGACTAATCCTCGTTTTAATGCAAACTTTGAGCAAATGCTACTGCAAATTATCCATGCTAGCAATGAATCTAGGGTTCTCTTCTGTTTCCTTGGGAGTGGAATTACTTTAGAGCATTTAATCCTAACAGCACCAGAATCCCCGTTCCAACAGCCCATACTACTATGGCAATCGTCTGCCAAATTATCACATAGCGTTTCGACGCACCCGCTGCGATACAAACTAAAGCCGCGATATGGTCTCCGATCAACAAAGGACCTAGAAGAGACACGCCGGGAACACCGTACTTTTGGAATAGCTTCTGCCCACGTTCTAGACGTTTATTGTGCTTTTCTTGTTTACGTTCAGACGGTTTTCTGCTTTGCAGCCACTGCCTAACACGATCACTAGCCAGGATAACAACCATAACCGAAATCCAGTTTCCGACGATTGCTGCTATGATCGTCATCACTGCAGGGAATCCGACCGCAATCCCTATAGGCACTGCAAAGTATCCTTCGAGAAACGGGATCATTCCTACAAGCATAACCCCAAGGAATTGTAATATCGGATTAGAGTCTTGCAACTGCTGCAAAAATTGTTCCAACTTGCCATCATCCTTTTCTAATTTGTTAAATCTTGTATGCCTTCATCGCTTTGCGCAGCTCTTTGAAGCTAGGGCGCTTGCCGTACATCAGTACGCCAGTGCGATAAATTTTAGCTGAGAATACGACTGCCAGGTAGATCGTAACAACGAGAATGCCTAGTGATACAAACACTTCCCAGGTTGGGATATTGGTCAAGCCAGCTCGCAATATCATGACGAATGGCGAGAACAATGGAATGTGGCTGCAAATTTTGACTAGCATGCTGTCTGGCGTCGCAATACTGAAGATTGCAATGTAAAATCCAGCTAGCGAGATGAATGTCATCGGCATTACTGCTGAGCCAAGGTCCTCTGTTCTGCTCACAATTGAGCCAAGTGCTGCATACAGCGTTGCGAACAAGAAGAAGCCAAACAAGAAGTAAAGAATTGCGAAAATGATCAGCATCGGATCTACTACAGATAGATCAATACTAAGTCCTTGCAGCATTTCAGCGTTATGCGGCAGGCTGATGTTGAGTAACGCAACCGCAATATACGATGCAAGCTGGATCAGTACGATCAGGAACATCCCTGTAATTTTACCGAACATGCTGGTAAGCGGCGATACGCTTGTAATCAGTACTTCCATAACACGCGAGCTTTTTTCTGCTGTTACTTCAGAAGCAATCATTTGACCAGAAATCATAACGGCCATGAACAAGAAGATAATCAGGAAGTAAATGATGCCCATATTAACGCCTTGCTCAGCTGCGGATATTGCTGAATCGCCGTCTTCACCAGACATCGATCCTTTGATTTGTACTGCTTCGACAACGATTGGCGCCTGCAGCTCATTCAATTGCTGCTCACTTAAGCCAGATTGGGCCAAAACGTTGGATTGACGAATAATGTGCAAAGCTGCTTCGATTTGGTTGGAGATTGAATCATCCAACAGCTTTTCGCTTTTTACAATGACTTCCGGGAAGCCGCTATCTGTCATTTCACCAAATTGCAGGTAGCTGTAAAGCTCGCCATTATTTAGCGCATCTCTTAATGTCTTCTCATCTGCTGCTGCATCGCCGGAGGACGGGAATGACTTCAACTGTAGTCTGCTTCCTTCAACTGCCTCGAAATATTGCTGCAATTGCTGCGCTGTCGTTGAACCAGGTGCAGCTCCGTCCTGAATATATCCAATCGTTTGGACTTTATCTGAGCCGCCGCCCTGGAACTGCATAATAATATAAGGCAAATTGACCACTACGGAAATAATAAGTAGAAAAACAATCGTAGAAATAATGAACGGCTTTGCTTTCAGCTTGTTCATTACTGTAAAGCGAACTACTGTACCAAAATTATTCATTACGCTCACCAACCGATCTAATAAAGATTTCATTTAATGTAGGCTCTTTTACTTGGAAATGCTCAATTTCAGACTGCGACAAAGCATGATTCAAAATGTGCGACGCTACTTTTTCCTCGGCAATTTCAATTTCTAGTCCATGCTCATGGCGATGAATTACTTTTACGCCGGCAAGCTGCTCAAGCCCTTTAACCTCTTGCTTCGTTTGCAGAAATACTTTTTCTTTCGGGAATTTGCTCTTGATTTCTTTTACGCCGCCTTTAATAACTTCTTTCGAGCGGTGCAAAATTGTAATGTTGCGGCAAAGCTCTTCCACATGCTCCATGCGGTGCGTTGAAAAGACGATACTCGCTCCATTATCGCGCAGCTCCTTGACCGTTGCCTTCAACAGCTCTACGTTTACCGGGTCCAGTCCGCTGAACGCCTCATCCATAATAATAAATTGCGGATTATGAATAACGGCAGAGATGAATTGGATTTTTTGCTGATTACCTTTGGACAGCTCCTCAACACGCTTGCTGTAGTTTTCAGGCACCTCGAAGCGCTCAAGCCAATATTTCAAGCTTTTATCTGCATCCTTGGCGGACATCCCTTTAAGCTGAGCCAGATAAATAAGCTGCTCGCTTACTTTAATTTTCGGATACAAGCCGCGTTCCTCTGGCAAGTAGCCAATGTTTTTTAATAGTTCATTGCTGTACGGCTTCCCGTTATAACGAATTTCACCTTGATCGGGATAAATGAGTCCCAAAATCATCCGCATTGTTGTCGTTTTGCCGGCACCATTCGCGCCGAGCAAGCCATAAATTTCACCTTTCGATACCTCAAACTGCACGCCGCTTACTGCGGTTTTGTCTGCATACTGTTTAACTACATTGTTCACTACTAATGGATTCACGACTTTCCCACCTTTTCATTATTTTGCAAATTGTCTTGCTCTTTTAACATGCTGCAATAATATTTCATCCAGCTCTAACAGCTGCTTGCTGCGTACATTGACCTGCTGTTGCTCGAGCCATTGCTCCGCTTCAAACGCCTTTGAGCTAATTACTTCATAAAATCCATTGCTAACAAGCTTATGTTCACAATATCCAGGAATAGAACGAATATCGATTGTAGAATGCGCTGGCGTCTCGATAAAATAAGTCATCCAGCTTTGCAGCAGCTCATCCTTTTCATAGGTGCCATACACTTGCCCATCAATCAGGAACACAATGTAATCTGCCAGCCGCTTTACTTCATCAACGATATGGGTCGTCATCAAAATCGTGTGATCCTCATTCTCCATATACTGGTGCAGCACTTCGATCATCGTTTTCCATGCGATCGGGTCAAGTCCCGAGGACGGCTCGTCGAGCAGCAGCAGCTTCGGATGATGTGCCATCGCTAGCGACAGGTCAAATTTACGCCGCATCCCTTTCGACATTTTCTTAAGCTGCAAATCATCTCGCGTTGCCAAATTAGATAGCAGACGCTGGTAAGTGTCGTTGTTCCAGCCGCGGAACCATTTGGCATGAAAAGCCGCCTTGTCATAGCCCTTCAAAAAGTAATCAAAGGTTGTCGCTTCCTCTGGCAAATGTCCGATGTTTTGCTTCAGCTCATCATCGTTGTCATAACCAAGTTGTTCGCCAAGCACATGGATATTGCCTTGCTGTGGCTTGATCGTATTCATAATCATTCGAAACAACGTGCTTTTGCCTGAACCATTTGGCCCTACTATCGCTGTGACGTAGCCTTTTGGAATTTCCAAATCCAGCGGACCAAATGTAAAATGGTCACGCACCAGCTTGACGCTGTTTAACGCAATCGCATGCTCTCCCATCTCAACTCCACACCCCTTGCTTTCAATATTGCTTTAGCTTTTCCTCGAGCAGCTGCTCCAGCTCCTGCTTTGAGCATTGAACGCGTTTCGCTGCTTCCATCAAATGATCAATCGCTTCAATCACAACCCCGAGTCGATGCTCTTCCCGCGATTGCTCTTCAACGTGGGAGACATAAGTTCCTGTGCCTTGCTTCGTGCGCAGCAAGCCCTCCGCTTCCAGATCGCTATATACGCGCTTAATGGTGATGACGCTACATTTCAACTGTGACGCAAGCTCTCTGATCGAAGGCAGCAATGTCCCTGCTTGTAACGTCCCACTAATGATGAGCGCTCGAAGCTGAACTTCTATCTGGTAATACAGTGGCTCCGCACTCTGTTCATTAATTCCGATCGGTAGCCGCATTCACTTATCACCTTCTTTAGTGGTTAATTCAGTATATTTCTTGTTCTTACTCTTTCATTAATGATTCTAAAAGCGAGCAGGCAGCTCGCTGCAATCAGAATAATGCTCGCTGCAGCCATTATGATCGGAGTTCGTTGTACGGCATAAAACAGACTTTCCAGTAAAAAGAACTTCCAAATTAATGTGTAGCATAGTACGATTAAAAGCTTAACAAACGGGATTATCCAGCAATAAATCATGTACTGCTTATAGGTGCAGCTCATTTCGACTACCAAATAAATGAGGTTGAATACATAAATAATTGCATATACCGTCAAACCGTGCAGCATGTAAGGAACGAGCTCAAAGCTTAAGCTATCAAGCTTCATCAGGATCCCTACAAACAGGTAGTAGGCGACTAACGATAATAAACTGAATATTGTTACGCCCGCTACTCTTGACCAAACAATTTGCTCGATCTTAATTGGTAATGAGCGCCAATAGGCTAAACGCTCGCTCAGCAAATCCTTTTTCGAGCCAAAGCCGTAAAGATGAGTAGTCGTTAGCCCCGTGATCGAAAACATAATTAAGATTAAGTAATCGATTAAAAATGTGTACGGTTCTTTGGTTGAATCCGAAACAATCGCCGCCAGCTCTCTGTAAGTAAATAACGTTAAGTATGCTACAAGCACGATCACAAACAGGTTTTTCCATCTGGCATTGCGGATATCATTCCATATCAGATAACGAATTCCTTGCCAATAGCTCATGCGCCTTCCTCCTGCCTTTTCTCCAAACACTGTGTATACTGTTTATAGTGTATATACTGTTTATATCTATATACACAGTATATACACAGCAATATGCACTGTCAACCCCCTTTTAAAAAGTTAAATTAGATTTTTTTGGTGTTGTCGAATCGAAACTCCCTTTTCTTCAGTATAAACAAAAACGCCTGGAGCGCATTCCTACCGAATGTCTCCAGGCGTATTCTATTCCTGTTCAATTAATGGTCTTCTTGTTCTATTACTGACGGAACAAAGCATCAATAAATGGCTGTGTATGCCCACCCGGGTATAGCAGGTAAAGCAGCACATAAACAGTAATCCCTGTAATCGCCGTAATAAACCAAATCACTGCAGTAACACGACCAAGCTTGCGATGCTTGTCATACTTTTTTCTGTAGCCTAAAGTAAGCGTCGTGATGCCAAAAACCGCAGCAACCGTAGCCAACACAATATGGAAGAACAGAAAAATAAGATAAAACGTCTTAAGGCCCTCTGGCCCGCCCCAGGTTGTATTGCCGACAAAAATCGTTCGCGAAGCATAAATAATAAAGAAAATAATAGCAGTGACCGCTGCCCAAAACATCGTTTTCTGATGCGCTTCACGCTTCTTATTTAAAATTTGCTTCCAGCCAATTGCAACAAGCACTGCACTTAATGCAATAAAAAATGTACTAATCGCAGGCAAAATTTCAAATTCAAGATCTCCCATGCCTGGCTTTCCCCTCTTTCGTCAAATCGAATAAAAGACTAAGCAGCGCTCCGGAGCAATGCATCCTCAACGCTACGGAGCAAAGCATCCTACAGTCGCTTTTTAAATCGTAATGCTCTCTTATTGGTTTTTTTAAGGTAGCATTACGATGTTAAAGGCGACCCTCTTCGTTTTTCGGATGCTTTGCTCCTCCGCTGTAGCTTTGTTGAGTGCAAGTCCAAGAAGCTTGGACGCTAGTAGAAAATGAGGAGCGCAGCGTAGGCACTTGCTACGTGAGCACCTCAAATGTTTCCGCAGGAAACATACATCGGAAGCATAGCTGTCGCTAGCGTTCAAGATTCGCCGTCGACTATGCTACAGCGCACTACATCGTCATCAAAGTCCAGTATTTTGAACTACCTCTTTCCAATGAGAGTTCAAAATACTGGGCTTTCAGGACCAAGAAGCTTGGACGCTAGTAGAAAATGAGGAGCGCAGCGTAGGCACTTGCTACGTGAGCACCGGAATTTTCGCTAGCGTTCAAGATTCGCCGTCGACTATGCTACAGCGCACTACATCGTCATCAAAGTCCGATTTTTAAACTTCCCCTTCCAATGAGAGTTCAAAATACTGGGCTTTCAGGACCAAGAAGATGGCACGATACTAGAAAGCGAGGAGCGCAGCGTAGGCACAAGCTACGTGAGCACCGCAGCTTTCGGTAGCGTGACATATTCGACGTCGACTACGCTACAACGCTCAGCATCGTCATCAAAGTCCAGTATTTTAAACTTCCGCTTCCAATGAGAGTTCAAAATACTGGGCTTTCAGGACCAAGAAGATGGCACGATACTAGAAAGCGAGGAGCGCTGCGTAGGCACTTGCTACGTGAGCACCGCAGCTTTCGGTAGCGTGACATATTCGCCGTCGACTACGCTACAGCGCACTACATCGTCATCAAAGTCCAGTATTTTGAACTACCGCTTTCCAATGAGAGTTCAAAATACTGGGCTTTCAGGACCAAGAAGCTTGGACGCTAGTAGAAAATGAGGAGCGCTGCGTAGGCACTTGCTACGTGAGCACCGGAATTTTCGCTAGCGTTCAAGATTCGCCGTCGAATCCACTACAACGCATAACATCGTCATCAAAGTCCAGTATTTTGAACTACCTCTACTATTTTTGTTTGATTGCTAGTGCATCTTGTAGCAGCTGCTCATCAATCGCTTCCTGTTTATGCTCGCGGGTAAACCATTCACGGAACACCATGGCAAGCAATACGCCGTAGGTAACCTCTTGGATTAGCTTCATAATGATTCCGCCTGCTTGCTGATCCTCTAGCGTCGTAAAGCTGCTGAAGAACTGAGGCCCTTCAAATTTCTTAATCAGGAAGCTGGTATCGCCTGGCACACAATAGCCCATCGCATTTACCCAAACCTGCGGATCATTGTAGACCGCATATAGCGGATCGCTGGAAAAAATAATAAGCGCACATGCTGGCGTTAGCAGCACACCGTTGGCAAATATGTAAGCCATTCGTTTTACATGCGACATTTGCTCCATGCCTTTAATAGGCGTAATAACATGCCACCACATCATAAAAGCAGCGATTAGCATCACTAAATAGTATAAACGATGAATGACAAAATTGGTCATGACGTAATCGTGAACAACTGGAATATGATAGACAGAAAACATCATGTTAAATAAAATGAGCGTAACGATGGGATGCATAAGAAATTTAAGCTTGCGCCAAAAGGATGCGGAAAATGCAAATTTCCATACATAGCCAGGCACTGAGGCAAGCACCATTGGAGGCACAATTAAATAGAGCAATGCCATATTGGTCATATGGAACGAAAACATTATATGTCCTAGCAAGCTGAGTGGACCTTCATATGCCAAATAGTAGAGGAGCGCCGCTGTAATGAAGAGCAGCTTTTTGCCAAGCGCAACTGGCGATTCCATAGGAAAATGCCGTTCACGCCATGGACCAACGACATACAGATATCCGATGATAAGCGCAATAGTGGCAAACAAAAACATCGGACTCCAAACTGCTTGAAAACTGAAATATTGCAAGCCTAACATGATGTAGCTCCTTTCTTATGCATCCA
This sequence comes from Paenibacillus montaniterrae, assembly GCF_018403185.1. Taxonomy (GTDB): domain Bacteria; phylum Bacillota; class Bacilli; order Paenibacillales; family Paenibacillaceae; genus Pristimantibacillus; species Pristimantibacillus montaniterrae. The sequence continues at coordinate 522,812 of NZ_BOSE01000003.1, read as the reverse complement.
TATTACAAATTTAAGTCGATATAGAAGAAGGGGAGTCACCCAGGACTCCCCAAATTTTATATAACATGAATTACCAAGTCGTCCAGAATAGCGCCATAATTACACAAGTAAAGACTACGACGACACCACTTAAAATGGCAATAATCGCGAAGGTATGACCTTTATCCTTCATATGCATCCAAAATGCCATCTGCACGAACACTTGGATAATCGCTAACACCACAAGCATGATGTAGATAAAGTCAGTGTTGATTTCGCCAGCCATTACAAGTGCGAAAGCAATAAATGTTAATAGAATGGAGAAGACAAAAGCGATAATATGCTTTTTCGAGCCTTCTGGCTTTGTCGTCTTCACATCTGAACGATGCGAAGTTTGTTCGTTAGCTGCTGCCATAATATTAACCCACCTTTCCCATCAAGTAAACGACTGTAAAGATGAATACCCATACGACGTCGATAAAGTGCCAATACATTCCGAACACATATACCTTTGGCGCAGTTGTAGTATTCAGGCCGCGCTTTTTAAGCTGCAGCAGAATCAAGATAACCCATAGCAAACCGAAAGCTACGTGCGCGCCGTGGAATCCAACCAACGTATAGAAGGAGGTTGAAAACGCACTGGCTGCAAATGTATGACCAAGGTGAACATAGTGATTGAACTCGTAAATTTCCAATCCAAGGAAGGCTGCACCAAGCAGCAAAGTTACAATCAACCAACCCATTAAGCCTTTAACATTATGCTTGTGCATCGCCTGCAATGCAAACACACTCGTTAAGCTGGAGGTCAGCAAAAGTGCAGTTGCAAGAGCGACCAATGCAAAGTCGAACAGCTCATTCGGTGTAGGACCGTCCATTACTTGGCCACGTAGTGTCAGGTATGCCGCAAACAGCGTACCGAACAATACGGTTTCGCCACCAAGGAATAACCAGAAGCCAGTAATTTTATTGCGACCCTCAAGGGTAGCACGTTCCGGCTCATGTGGCAATTGACCTTCTACATGTGAATGTGAACTCATGCCTTAACCCCCTGATCCTTAAGAATTTCTTCTTCTTCAATATGGAAGCCATGATCATCAATCCAGGAACGAAGCCCCATACAACCGAATGTAATCACCAAGCCCGCAATACCGATGACAAGGCTGACTACGCCAAATTCTCTTGCATACATAAAGCCGAATCCTGCAATAAACAGGCCAAGACCCATGAAGAATGGCAAAATACTTGGAGACGGCATATGAATTGGGCCAATTGGCTCAACAGGCGTCATCTTGGAGTTGCCTTCCATTTTCTCTAGCCACCAAGCATCGTAACCGCGTACTAGAGGTGTTTGAGCAAAGTTGTATTCTGGTGCAGGAGATGAAATCGTCCACTCCAGCGTACGACCGTCTTTCCATGGATCGTTTTCAGCCGTTTTAGGTTTGCGCATTGTAATAAGGATGTTGATAATAAACAGAATCGTACCGACACCCATTAGCAACGCACCGATTGTACTGATAAAGTTCAATGTATTGAAGCCCATGCCGTCCAGGTATTGCCAAATACGACGCGGCATACCAAGCAGACCCAGGAAGTGCTGTACAAAGAACGTTAGATGGAAGCCGATATAGAATGTCCAGAACGTCCAGTAGCCCAGCTTCTCGCTAAGCACGCGTCCGAACATTTTCGGCCACCAGTAATGCAAGCCTGCGAAAATACCAAGCACCAAACCACCAACGATTACGTAGTGGAAGTGAGCTACAACGAAGTAGGTATCATGGTACTGGTAATCGGCTGGCGCAACCGAAAGCATAACCCCGGTAACCCCACCCATAACGAAGGTTGGAATAAAGCCGACTGCAAACAGGTTGGCGACGGTAAACTTGATTGAACCGCCCCACATCGTAAACAGCCAGTTAAAGATTTTAATACCTGTCGGTACCGCGATCAGCATCGTCGCTACAGAGAATAAGGCGTTTGCAATCGGACCAAGACCTGTTGTAAACATGTGGTGAGCCCACACCATGAAGCCAAGGAAACCGATCAAAATCGTTGCAAATACCATTGAGCTGTAACCGAACAGACGCTTGCGCGAGAACGTACTTACAACCTCAGAAATAATACCGAAGGCTGGAAGAATTAGAATATAAACCTCTGGGTGACCGAAAATCCAGAAAATATGTTCCCAAAGAACAACGTTACCGCCAGCGGAAGGATCAAAGAAATTCCCGCTGAACAATCGGTCGAACATCAATGCCGCAAGACCAACAGTAAGTGCCGGGAATGCGAACAAAATTAGTGCTGATGTAATAAAGGTTGCCCATGTAAACATCGGCATACGCATAAAGGTCATGCCAGGCGCACGCATATTGATAATCGTTACAAGGAAGTTAATCCCGCCGATTAGCGTACCGATACCTGAAATCTGCAAACCAATTACATAGTAGTCTGTCCCGAAGTGCTCGGTGTATGTAGTTCCCGACAACGGAGCGTACATCGTCCAGCCCGCATCTGGTACAGAGCCTGCGATAAAGCTTATGTTCAGCAATACTCCACCGAAGAAAAATGTCCAGAAGCCCAGAGCGTTGACGAAAGGATACGCAACGTCTCGTGCTCCGATTTGCAGCGGAATAATCGCATTCATGAAACCGAACAAAATTGGCATTGCCGCCAGGAAAATCATCGTTGTACCGTGCATCGTAATCAATTCATTATAAAATTGAGCTGATACAACTTCTGATTGAGGAAACATTAGTTGCAAGCGAATCAAGATCGCTTCTAAGCCACCAATTAGGAAGAAAAATCCTCCTGCAAGCAAATACATAATACCTATTTTCTTGTGGTCTACCGTCGTAAGCCAATCCATAATTCCAGTACGACGTTTAACCGCATGCGCATGTGCATGTGCCAAGGTAGCTACCTCCTTCACTGTTGATTGAGATTATTCATAGTCAAGCGTTAACGTAGACAAGTATTCAGCAATTCCAGCAACCTCTTCATCAGTTAGTGTATATTGATCTGTCATATGGTTGCCCGGCTTCACGGCCTTAGGATCTTTAATCCATTTGTACAGGTTGTTATACACTGTGTCCTCGTGCTTGTATTCCTTCTCGCCTTCTTCGACGTTGATCAAAATACCAGCTACGCTTTCACGAGAGGCGATACCTGTCAAGTTAGGGAACGTGCTACCGCCATATTCTCCAACAGCATGACAAGTCAAGCACTGGCTTTCAAATACTTGAGCCAGCTCAGGATCACTTGGCAGCTCTACTGTATCCAGCATCGCAACTTGCCAACGATCAAATGAAGATGGTTCTACCGCTTTAACTTTGAAGTCCATCAAACCATGGGAAGGTCCGCATAGCTCCGCACATTTACCTTGATATACACCCGCTTTTGGTGCTTCAAAGTACATTCTGTTAACGTTGCCGTCAGGATTTGTATCAATTTTACCTGCTAGTGACGGAATCCAGAAAGAGTGAAGCACGTCTGCAGTTTTCGCTTCAATCGAAATCACTCGATCAGTCGGGATGACAAGCTCTTGTGCAGTTTTAATACCTAGCTCAGGGTATTCAAACTCCCACCAGTATTGATGAGCTGTAACGATAACCTGCAATGCATTCGGATCCTCTGAATAGTCCTTGGATAGAGAAAACACCGTTTTCAATGTAGGAATAGCTAGAATAACTAGTAAGATAATAGGAATTACTGTCCAGATCACCTCTAGCTTATGGCTTCCCTCTACTTGTTTAGGGATTTTTTCATCCCCTTTGCGTCTGCGGAATTTGATCAATACGTAGATTGAAATCGCAAACACAACCACAACAACTATGGACATGATCAAGATCGAAATTTTCATCAAGCCAAGTTGTTCTTGCGCAACAGGACCTTGAGGATTAAGCGCTGACAAATCTTCTCTTCCACAAGCTGACAGCACGAGCACCAGAAGGGCCATTAAAGGCGCAAGGCGTTTCACAAATTGCCACCGTTTCATTAATAATCAACCCCACTTTTGACGTTTTCACAGCAGTCCTCTATGTGGCCAACAGCCTGCTGCGTGTAACAAAGATGATTTTACAAATCCTGCATCAAATCACTTTATTAAATATAAAGTTGTGGCAACCTTTTGTCAATGTTCCACAGGAAGTTCACAAATTGTTCTCAAAGCTGTCAAAATCAAATGTAACCTGTCGCCTTTGAACATTCTTGGCGTTTCATGCAATCGTTTTTCGCAATGTTCTGCCCTATATAGCATTGCCAAATAAGGCAGCAGCTTATGTATCGTTTTACCATGCATATTTTAGCCACAAAAATCAGAGGATGAATAGTAAACAACGAGCCAAGCTTCAGCTTAGCTTACCGTTGTCAAGCAGTAATAATGGATTATACACAACATGGTTTAGGGGTGTTCGCAATGAAGAAAATTAAAGCGATATTGCTCATTATCGTCATAGCTGCTCTCGCCTCTGGCTGCAGCCAAGGAATTAAATACGAGATGTCACGTTATACCAAGCCGCTTCGCGGTTCCGATTACGGCAGCCTAAAGGCAAAAAAGCATGAGCAACAGCAGCAGCAACAGCTTAACGCGCTTGGGGTAAATGAGAAGCCAGACAAGCTGCCGCATGAAATCAAATCAGCCAGCTACAGCAGCGAGTTGTCCAATCACGTCAGCTCCGTTCGTGGCGTGGCGGATGCACGAGTATTTACGGCTGACCAGCATGCCTATGTCGCATTGGTCCTTGACAATTCAGGTCAAGGGATGCTCAAGTCCAAGCCAAGTGGAGAACGCGAGGCGGGCACCAATCAAATCCCATATACGGCTGAAAACTCGATTCACAACAACCCGTTTCGATTTTTCTTAACAGTCAACGATACGTCGCAGCTGTCCGATCGTTTTGTAAGAACCGTAACCGAATCGGTCAAAACGTTGCAGCCTTCCATTAAAGAAGTGCATATATCGGCGAACAAGGAATTTATGTACTACATGGACGAATTCGCCCAGGTTGCTTGGGGCGGCGAGTCGCTTGAGCCGTATCTTGATCAGTTCAACATCCTGATCAATCACCAATTCTTCAACGGCAAAATCATGCCCAACTCATTGAAATATTATCGCAATCAGCAATGATTGCGATAATATTTCTTCTATTTAATATAGTGCACGATATCGTGCACGAAGAAAACATACCCCCAAAGCATAAAAATCGCCGTCGACTAAGCTACAAAAAAGCAGTATCTTCATCGAAACCCAGCTTTTTGACCACCTCATTCAATGAAGTCAAAAATCAGGGCTTTCAGGACCAAGAAGATAGCATGAAGCTAGGGAATGAGGAGCGCAGCGTACGGTTTTGGTACGTGAGCACCGCAGGCTCCCGATGAATGCTATATTCGCCGTCGAATACGCTCCAGAGAAGTAACATCGTCATCAAAGTCCTGCTTTTTGACCACCGCTTTCCAATGAAGTCAAAAAGCAGGGCTTTCAGGACCAAGAAGCTTGGACGCTAGTAGAAAACGAGGAGCGCAGCGTAGGCAAAAAGCTACGTGAGCACCGCAGTTTGCGCTAGCGTTCAAGATTCGCCGTCGAATACGCTCCAGAGAAGTAACATCGTCATCAAAGTCCTGCTTTTTGACCACCGCTAAGAGGATTTTTTTGATTGCTGTTCTATTATGGCTATCGCCTGCAACAAACTTAACTTCAACTGCTCCAGCTGGGTATTCGTCAACTGAGTTGAGCTGCTTTCGTCGGACATATTAAGCTCAATAAATCGCTCATCAAGGGTATGGATGGTCATTTCTTTATCCTTGATGTACTGTGCAATTAGCACTTCCTCGATCTTCAGGTTTGCCTTGTCCAGCTGCTTGTTCAGCCAGTTTAAATCAACGCCGTTTTTCTGCATCGTATCCAGCTCGGCTGAGCCATCGATCACAACAGTAATCGGTTCTTGCTCACGCTGGATTGGAAAGCCCAGCATTGCGGGCGTCAAAGGCTTATGCTCCGCCTTCAAGAAGACGCTGACCTTCCCGTTTGCTTCGATTGAAGCATTTTCGATATCGGCTATACGATGCACTTCCTTACCTCGCAACTGCTCCAGCAGCTCCTCGACCGTAAAGTTTTCCTTAGCCATCGCTTCCTTCTGCACGATCCCATTTTTAATTAAAACTCTTCGGTTACTGTCGATGTAGCCTCGCATTTTTTTGCTTTTTAACGTTAAATGCTCAAGCAGAACGGTAACGAGTACCCAAACTATAAGCGATACGATTGCAAATATCCACATGTCCTGGCCTTCTAATGCAATATATGCGGCGATATTACCTATACTGATCCCCGATATGTAGCCGAATAATGAAATCTGTGATAATTGCCTCTTCCCCAGCAGCTTAGTAAGGAAAAACATTAACGCCATCGAAATTATTGTTCTTCCGATAATAAGTAAAATTTCTGTCATATCTATCCCTCCACTAACTAGCCTTACCATTTAAATTAAACTAATACGTCTGAGTGGATAAGATTGTAATGCTGACAGCGCAGCAAAGCTTGTAAAACCGCGTATTGTAACCCCTTACATTTAACAAAAAAATTACTATGCCCGGCTCAGGTTGTATGATACGATCGAGGCAGCTACCATATTTTAAAATGTAAGGGAGAACCTGATATGATCATTAACTACGCACATCGTGGTGCAAGCGGATACTGTCCTGAAAATACGATGGCTGCTTTTCAGCGCGCCGTAGAGCTGGGCGCTACAGGAATTGAGACCGATGTTCAAATGACTGCGGATGGAGAGCTGGTGCTCATCCACGATGAAAGCCTGTACCGAACAACAGGGGTAGATAAGCTGGTTAAAGATACGACATTGGCCGAGCTGCAAAAGCTCGATGCCGGCGCCTGGTTTAGTAACGAATTTACTGGAGAACGCGTCCCTACTCTCGATCAATTAATGGAGCTGGTTAAACGCGAGCAAATCATGCTTAATATTGAAATTAAAAGCGGAGTTGTCCTTTACCCGGACATAGAGCGCAAGGTGATAGAAAAAATCAGGCAGCATCAGCTGGACCAACAATGCATCATTTCAAATTTCAACCACTATTCCTTGGCGCAGTGCAAAGCGATTAACCCTTATATTGCAACTGGCATTTTGTATATGGAGGGCTTATACCGTCCTTGGGATTACGCTGCAACGGTTGGTGCTAACGCGCTGCATGCGCCGAAATATGCCGTTACCGCAGAATGGGTGGCAGAAGCGAAAGCAAATGGCATCATTTATAATGTATGGACGGTAAATGAGCCGCAAGAAATGAAGGCTCTGCTAGCAGCTGGCGTTGCGGGCATTATTACGGATTACCCGGATCGTCTTCAGTCAATCATTTCCGGAAAGGAATGAAACTATGAAAAAAACTTGGCTGCTTGGCTTCGGCTTTTTTAGCATTAGCCTCGTCTGGGCGTTATACAACGCCTTCGTTCCGCTATTTCTGAAAAAGTATTTGGATAGCGCTGCGATAATTGGCTTTATGATGACGCTGGACAATTACTTCGGCTTATTTCTGCAGCCGTTTATCGGCCGAAAAAGCGATAAAACCGATACCAAATTCGGCAAGCGAATGCCTTATTTGATCGTTGGAATGCCGCTTGCTGCGCTGTTTGGCGCCCTTATTCCATTGCATACCAGCTACTCGCTGCTTATTACATTTATGGTGCTGATGAACCTGTCGATGAGCCTTTATCGTTCTCCGACCGTCGCGCTAATGCCCGATATTACGCCACCGCATAAGCGAACGCAGGCTAATGGCATCATTAATCTGATGGGCGGGCTAGGCTCAATTCTCGCCTTTACAGTGGGCTCCAAGCTGTATGATCAGCATATTGCACTGCCTTTCTTTACATCCTCGGCGCTAACGCTAATAAGCCTGTGTATTCTGATGCTCTTTATTCGCGAGCGGCGCGATGCGCTGGAATATGTGCCAGCTGCCAAAGCGACGATTGACAAGCAGCCTGGCATCGAGCAACAGCCTACAAGAGTTTGGGGTCGCCCACACACATTGCTGGCCGCTGCCAAGCGAGAGCTTAAGCCTTATACGCTCGAATGGACGCTTCCTACAATTTTGCTGCTCGGAGCGATTTATTTTTGGTTTTTTTCCTATCAAGGAATTGAGGCGCTGTTTACTTTATACGCCACGGAGGAGCTTAGTTTATCCGACTCGCAAGCATCGATGTCGCTCGCTTTCTTCTCTGTTGCCTTTGTCGCCGCTGCGATTCCTGCAGGCTATTTAGGCGCCAAGCTAGGGAAAAAGCAGGTGATTTGCTTTGGTATTATTGGCTTGATGATTCTGTTTGTCATCATATCCTTCGTCAACGATATGACGACATTGCGTACACTGCTGCTGCTTGGCGGAGTTTGCTGGGCGCTTATTAACATTAATTCCTATCCTTACGTGATCTCGCTTGGCAAGCAAAGCAGTATCGGCACGCGTACAGGTATCTACTACATCGCATCCTCGCTGGCGGCGCTATCCTCGCCACCGCTTATGGGACTGTTTATGGATAAGTTGGGCTATTCGTCGCTGTTCTTTGTCGCAGCTGGCGGCATGCTGCTTGCACTAGGCTTCATCATCTTCGTCAAAGACCACAACTCCTAATGCACGCTTTGCCGTGAAAAGCTACCTCCGATCACATCAGCCACCGATTCGATTGCGATAAAAGCTTTGGCATCCTTTAGCTGAACTATTGACTTAAGCTTGGACAACTCAATGCGGGAAACAACACAATAGATGACCTTAACCTCCTGCCCTGAGAAGCCGCCTGTTGCATGCATCAATGTCGTGGTCCGTCCAAGCTTGTCTACGATATCCTGGGATATTTCTTCATACTTTGGCGAAATAATTGTAACCGATTTTGATTCATTCAAGCCTTCCACGACAATGTCAATCACCTTGCTAGCCAGGTAGTACGTAACGATCGAATACATCGCAGAGCTCCACTCAAAAACAAAGCCGGCAATAATAAAGATAATAACGTTGAACACCATTATAATCGTTCCAACAGAAGCTTTGATCCTTTTAGAAATTAGAATTGAAATCACCTCGATGCCGTCCAAGCAGCCACCGAAGCGAATAACGAGTCCAACCCCCATACCGAGCAGCATGCCGCCAAACAGCACAGCGAGCAGCTTATCGTCTGGAAAAGGGCCAGAATGGTGCAGAAATGCCGTAGTTAACGACAGCACCGCAATACCGTAAAGTGTTGAGAAGGCAAAGGTTTTGCCCAATTGCTTATAGCCAAAAATAAGAAATGGGAAATTTAGAATAAACAGAAGCACGCTTAGAGGAAGCGGTGTTAAGTGCGACAGCATTATGGAAATGCCAGCTATTCCGCCATCAATAATTTCATATGGAACGAGAAATTTCTCAAGAGCAATCCCCATTAGCATCGCCCCAATCGTAATAAAAAACAGACGTTTGAAAAATTCTCCTGCTGTCATAATGCTAGTCTCCTTTTTATGTAAAAAATACTCTACATAAAAGTATGGACAAAATCCCGCTTCAAAAACCCGAAAATTTGAGATAAATCCAGTTATTCCTTGTGCCAACAGCCCGTTTAAACGCAAACAAGCTGCTCTCCACGTTCAATGAACGAAAAGAGAGCAGCCAATAGCAGCAAAGTTAAAGGTGATTATTTCAAAGCAGCTTCGATATCTGTAACCATTTTTTCAACAGATACTAGACCGCCGCCAGATAGATACCAGTATTCTGGATCAAGGTAGGCAATTTTGCCGTCTTTGAAAGCATCCGTCGTTTTTACAAACTCATTGTCAAGCGTAGAGGAAGCATTGCCTTCGCCACCTACTGCAGCTGTACGGTCAATGACAAACAAGTATCCTGGATTTTTCTCGGCAACATATTCAAACGTTACTTCATTACCATGAGTTGAAACCTCAAGACCTTCGTCAACCGCAGGAACGCCTAGCACATCATGAATGAGTCCGAAGCGAGAGCCTGGGCCGTAGGCGCTAATTTTGCCTTCATTAGAAAGCAGGATAAGACCTTTTTTATCGGATTTCGCTACTTCAGCTTTTACATTTTCGATTACTGTATTAATTTTTTCAAGCTCAGCCGCAGCTTCTGTCTCTTTACCGAAAATTTGTGCTAAAGTTTCTACATTGCTAGTGAACGATTCCATGTAATTCGCAGTATCTACGCCCATAAAAATCGTTGGCGCGATTTTCGTAAACTCTTCATAGGAATCAGATTGGCGACCAGAAATAATAATCAGATCCGGCTCAACACCGTCGATTGTTTCAAAATCAGGCTCCTTCAAGCCGCCAGCATTTGCATATTCAGAGCCAGCGTATTTGCTCAAATAAGATGGCAGGCTGTCCTGAGGTACAGCAGTTACCGCCTCAACGCCTAAACGATCAAGCGTATCAAGTACACCAAAGTCAAATACAACAACCTTGCCTGGGTTCAGTGGAACATCTGTTTCACCCAGCTGATGGGAAACTTTGATCGTGCCAGAGGCATTGTTATCCTCTGTATTATTTTGATTTGCAGCGCCGCTGTTGGCAGCGCTATTGTTGGCGCCATTGTTAGCTGAGCCATTATTGGCAGTGCCGTTGTTAGCGCTGTTGCTGTTGCCGCATGCTGCAATGACCATGGTCAAAACGATAAGCATAACAATCATAGACAAGCTTTTTTTCATGTTCTTTCTCCACCCTTTTTATATAAATTTATTTAAAATAAACACCGATGCGATTTCCGTCGATCACTTCAATTGGAATCGGCATTTCATAAATGCTTTCCAAAATCGTGCCGTCGATAATTTGCTCAGTTGTTCCTTCTTGCACAATACGTCCATCCTTCAAGGCGACTATATTGTCTGAATAGCAGGAAGCAAAGTTAATGTCGTGAATAACGATGACAACGGTTTTGCCCAGCTCCTCCACTAATCTTCTAAGCACCTTCATAATTTGCACAGAATGCTTCATATCCAAATTATTGAGCGGCTCATCGAGTAAAATGACATCTGTGTTTTGAGCAATAATCATAGCGATATAGGCGCGCTGATTTTGACCACCACTGAGCTGATCGAGAAACCGATCCTTTAGATCAGTCAGCTCCATGTAGGCAATCGCCTCATCTACGTAAGTCCAGTCCTCCTTGCTCAGCTTTCCTTGCGAATAAGGAAAACGGCCAAAGCTGACAAGCTCGCGCACAGTTAATCGCATATTGATATGATTAGACTGCTTTAGAATAGAAATTTTACGCGCCAAATCTCTCGTATTCCAAGCAGAAATATCCTTCCCGTCAATCATCACAGTTCCTGAATTTTTTTCCAGCAATCTGCTTATAATCGACAGCAATGTACTTTTACCTGCGCCGTTAGGACCGATGAAGGAAGTGATTTTGCGCTCGGGAATGGTCAAGGACACATTGTCAATGACGGGCTTCCCACCATACATTTTCGTAACGTTTCTAACTTCAATCATGCTCGACTCTCCTTTAGCAACAAGTAAATAAAATACAAACCACCGATAAAATTGATCAGCACGCTAACCGTTGTACTGAACGTAAAGACTCGCTCTACTAGCATTTGACCGCCAACAAGCGCAATAACGCTTATTCCGATAGAAGCCGGAATCAGCAGCGAATGGCGATACGTTCCTATGTAGTGGTACGCCAAATTGACAACCAGCAAGCCAAGGAAGGTGACCGGACCGACAAGCGCAGTGCTGATCGATATGAGCAAGGCAACAACAAGCAGCATTTGCTTCACCGTTCTTTGATACGGTACTCCCAAATTAACCGCATGCTCGCGTCCGAGCGCCATAACATCCAAATATTTATTGTATTTCATTGAAAAAAGTCCAATTAAGACAATGAGTACCGCAGACAGCAGCAGCAAATCTGAGTTGACATTGTTGAAGCTGGCAAACATTTTGCCCTGCAAAACGAGAAATTCATTCGGGTCAATCAATACCTGCAAAAAGGTCGTCATGCTGCCGAACAAGGTTCCCATCACGAGGCCTACCAGCAGCAGGAAAAATAAATTTTTGCCCTCTCTTTTAAACAGAAAACGATATAATAGAACAGCGAATAGCATCATCAATCCAGTCGTTAGACCGAAATTCAAATATTTATTCACTGATGGCAAGCTCATCGAGCCAAACACAAACACGATAAATGTTTGAAACAGCATATAAACAGAATCAAGTCCAATAACACTTGGCGTTAAAATTCGATTGTTCGTCATCGTCTGAAAAATTAAAGTTGCGTAGGCAATCGCCCCGCCCGTCAGCAAAATAGCAGCTACCTTTTTCAAGCGTCTCGGCAGTGCATAGTCCCAATTGCTAGGCAAGTCTACTAAAACGAAGGCTGCACTAACCACGATTGCTAGAACGATAAGTATTGTTAGCTTAGCTTTCATATGCGCGTCTCCTCATTAGCAAATAAAGGAATAAAATGCTGCCTATGACACCAACTGTCAGAGCAATCGGAATTTCATAAGGGAAGATGATGATTCTGCTTATAATATCGCAGGCTAGCAAGAAGTTGGCTCCCAGCAACGCAGTATGAATTAGAGACTTTCTCAAATTATCTCCCATATATAAGGAAACGATATTCGGCACAACCAAGCCGAGAAACGGTATAACACCAACGCTCAGGATAACGACTACCGAGACTAGCGCGACAATGACCAGCCCCAAATTGACAATGCGCTTGTGATTCAAGCCCAGATTGACCGAAAACTCTTCTCCCATACCGGCAATTGTAAATTTATTCGCATACATGTACGCAATTACGAGCAGCGGAACGCTAATATAAATCAATTCATAATTGCCTGCCATGACGCTGGAGAAGCTTCCCTGCAGCCAAGACGTAACATTTTGGATAAGGTCATTCTTATATGCGAAAAAGGTTGTTAATGAGTTAATAATATTGCCAAACATCAGCCCGACAAGCGGAATGAAAATCGCATCCTTAAACTTGATTCGCTCCAGCAGCTGCATGAACAGCAGCGTTCCCGCAATTGCAAATATAAAAGCGATCAGCATCTTTTCCATTGTTGTTGCCGATGAGAACATTAGCATCGCCACGAGAATACCTAGCTTGGCGGAATCATCAGTACCCGCAGTTGTTGGCGATACGAATTTATTGCGGCTGAGCTGCTGCATAATCAAGCCGGCAACACTCATGCTTGTGCCAGCAACAACCAAGCTGATCAATCTCGGAATTCGAGCGATCGTTAAAGCCTGCGCCTGCTTTTCTGTCATTGAGAACAGGTCAAATATCGTTAAGTCAGTTACGCCGATAAATAATGATGTCACGGAAAGAATCACAAGGATGACGACTAGATGCCAAGCTTTCATATTTACCCTCTTATTCTGAAATGAATGCGAATATAGAGAATCATTCTCATCTTTTTACAAAAATATAACTTGAAACAAATAAAACCCGCATGTAGACGAGTATTATTTATGTTCAAGTTGGCAGACAAAACTGATAATCATTCTCATACTTTAAACTTAACATTTGCTTAAAGGTTACGTCAATATAAATCCCAACAAACAAACTTTGATTTTTACGTATGTGAACAACAATTGAATAATAATAATCATTTTTAAAAGATAGCGATTAATAATATAATCTCAATATTCTCAAAGAGAAACTTGTATGGTAGTATGGTAATGTTGATGTAAGCACTTTCGTTAGTGAGGTGAAGCCTATATTTACTTCCAATATTGCGTATCGCTCGGTGCGCGATCAGGTATATGAAGCGTTAAAGGAGCAAATTATTTCGCTCAGCATTTTGCCCGGCACGGCATTGTCGGAAAACGAAATGGCAGCCGAGTTTAAAGTTAGCCGCACCCCTATCCGTGAAAGCTTTGTCCGCCTAGCCCAGGAGGGCCTAGTGCAGGTGCTGCCGCAGCGTGGCACGCTGGTTGCGCTAATCGATCGCGAGCTCGTAGAAGAAGCGCGCTTTATGAGAAGCCAGCTGGAATGTGCAATTGTTGAGCTTGCTTGCCAGTCGCTAGCTGAAGCTACACTGCAGCAGCTGGATCACAATTTGCAGCAGCAAAAGCTTTCACTTGAACAGGAAAATGTCGACTACATTTTCAAGCTGGACCAGCAGTTCCACGCTCTCTTGTTTGCCGGCGTTAACAAAACGAATACATGGAACACGATGAGCCTGCTTACCGCGCATCTCGATCGCAGCCGCAAGCTGCGCCTGCTCGACAACTACGATTGGCAGCAAATTTATGAGCAGCATGTTGAGATCGTCGAGGCGATTAAACGGAAGGACTGTACAACAGCGGCTGCAATTATGAAGCAGCATATTAACCGCGGTCAGGATGACTTGGCTGCACTGAATGAGAAATACCCGCATTATTTTGCATAACGGATTGAATTGTTGAGGAGGCTTGATAGGGATGCGTATGACCTTCCGTTGGTTTGGAGAAGGCAATGACCCGATTCCACTGTCGCATATTAAACAAATCCCGGGAACTGAAGGGATCGTATGGGCGCTGCATCATATTCCGGCAGGCGAGGAGTGGCCGCTTGACCGCATTATGGAGGTAAAGCAGCAAATTGAAGCAGCCGGCTTTCATAACGAAGTAGTGGAAAGCGTCAATGTGCATGAGGATATTAAGCTTGGTTTGCCGAGCCGCGACCATTACATTGAGAACTACAAAAAAACGATTATTTCTTTGGCGAGCGCAGGCGTAAAGGTAATTTGCTACAACTTCATGCCTGTTTTTGATTGGCTGCGGACAAATTTGTTCGCTGAGCTGGAGGACGGCTCTACGGCGATGTACTTTGAGAAAGCAAAGGTTTCCAGCCTGACGCCGCATGAGCTGGTGGCGCATTTTCAAAGCAACACAAGCTTTCAGCTTCCCGGCTGGGAGCCAGAACGCTTGGCGCAGCTGTCCGCGACACTTAAAGCGTATGAAGCTGTCGACGAGGAGCAGCTTTGGAGCAATTTGCAATACTTTCTCGAGCAAATTATTCCCGTTGCCGCTGAGCATGGCATTCGCATGGCGATTCATCCGGATGATCCGCCATATCCGCTATTTGGCTTGCCGCGCATTATTAATAATCAGGCCAGCCTGCGCAGGCTGGTGAAGCTGGTGGATCACCCTGCCAATGGCATTACGCTGTGCAGTGGTTCACTTGGCGCAAGGCCGGATAACGATATCGTAGCTATGATACATGAATTTGCCGATCGCATTCCGTTTGCTCATATTCGCAATGTGAGATTGGAGGAAAACGGCGATTTTATTGAAACCTCGCATCGTACCGAGGATGGTACGGTCAATATTGCAGCGATAGTGAAGGCTTATTATGATGTGGGCTTTACCGGCTATGCACGTCCGGACCACGGCCGCCATATATGGGATGAGCAGTGCCGCCCAGGCTATGGCCTGTATGATCGCGGTTTAGGCATTATGCATTTATGGGGATTGTGGGATGCATACCGCTACGCCGAGCAAAGCAAATTCAGCTAAGCTTCTATTAAATGCTAAGCTTCATTAAATATAGAAACAGGAGGAAATGAAATGTCCGTAATCCAAGCAATACACCCTTCATTGGCCAATAAAGTAGCCGTTATTACCGGAGGCTCTGGCGTATTATGCAGCGCTATGGCCGTTGAGCTGGCCAGACAAGGAGTCAAGGTCGCAGTGCTGGGCCGCACCGCTTCCAAGGTAGAGGCCGTTGTTGACACGATTAAGCAAAATGGCGGGACAGCGCTAGGCGTAGCCTGCGATGTAACAGATGCAGCAAGTGTTGAAGAGGCTGCCAAGCAGGTTGAGCAGAAGCTTGGGCGCTGCAATATTTTAATCAATGGAGCTGGCGGCAATCAGGCGAGCGCCAATACAACCAATGAAACCTTCAGCATCGAGGATTGGAAAAATCCTGAGGTGCAATCCTTCTTTGATCTTTCTCCAGCTGGCATACGCCAAGTGATGGATTTGAATTTCGTTGGCACGCTCATTCCATCTCAAGTGTTTGCCAAGCAAATGCTGGAGGCCGACCAGCCTGTTATTATTAATTTGTCGTCGATGAGCGCGCCTTCGCCAATGACAAAGGTGCCGGGCTACAGTGCAGCCAAAGCTGCAATCGAGAACTTTACAAAATGGCTTGCCGTGCATATGGCTAATACAGGCATTCGTGTTAACGCGATTGCTCCTGGCTTTTTCCATACAGAGCAAAATCATCGCTTGCTAATGAATGAGGATGGATCATTAACAGAACGCTCTCATAAAATTATTACACATACGCCAATGCGCCGCTTTGGCAAGCCGGAGGATTTGCTGGGCGTGCTGCTGTGGCTATGTGATGATCAAGCTTCAGGCTTTGTAACAGGAATTACAGTGCCGGTTGATGGCGGGTTTATGGCTTACGCTGGCGTATAATCCCGGCACAGCCTGCGGTTTATGGGGTAAATTACCAAGCTCAAGTAACAATCCATAACAAAACAGCCTGCTTGACGCCAAGGCAGCATTCAGAACTGATCCGGATCGATCGTTCCCAGCTGCAATGCAACGTTTCAAGCAGGCTTATTTATTGCTATTTCACTTACGGTATGTGTATCGTACAGCGCTACTGCACTGTCATAATAATTTCCTCATTCGCAGCATCAAAGGAAATACGCAAATCCTTTTCCTCCAAATACCACATATTGTCCTTCTCAATAAAATAATGAATGCCGTCAACTGTATGCTGGACACCGATTTCACGCGGTTCATCCTGCATGACCCCTAAAGAAAGTCCAGGATGCACACTGCCACATCCGCCTAATCGAACATAAATGCGAACATGATCCCCTTGCCCCAGCTCCATTTGTGACTTGTACCAATTTGCTGCTGGCTGCTCAACGATTAATGCCATACCCTTGCACACCCCTTTACCAGTAACTTCCGAATCCATTACAGACTGTAATGATTGGTGTGCAGTAATTGTAACAAATATTCGGCGTATTGTTCAATCCTTTGGCGAATGATGTCATCGGTCAAGTCTTGAAATCCAAGTGCCGTCCAGCCATCATAAACCCCAATCTCACCAAAGGCTGTCATATCCATTAAGCAGTTTATATCCCAGTAAGGATGGTAGACAAAGGTCGGATTGGCTTTCATATAGGCAGCCAGAAATGTATTAGCTGCCTCCAGACCATAAAGCTCAACCAGATTGACGCGGCAATGCCCGACATCAACACCTGCTGGTCCTAAGCAGCCGTTGACCCAATCCACGATTCCGGTAATCTGCTGCTGCTCGTTCCAGAGCACATTGGTCGGATGATAGTCGCGATGAATGAGGCATGGAGCGTAGTCAGGAGCAGACTGCAGCATATATTGAATGAGCGCTTCCCAGCGCTCGCGGTGAGCTGACCACTGCAAGGCCGGATGCCGGTCTGGATGGCGATGCAGCAATTCTGCTGAAGCATAGCATTTATAGCGCCAAGGAAAATCGGACAGACCTGATGTTGCCTGATGCAGCGGAGCAATTGCCGAAGCCAGCTCCTGCAGCCATGCGTCGCTCGGCTCAGCCGGCAGACTAACCTTGCCCGGCACCACAGTCATAAGCAGCGCAGGCGAGCCAGCTTCTTCCCCGGAAGCATCAAAAGCGATGCAGCGAGGGCTTTGAGCTTGACTAGCGCTGCTGTCCTGTGCAATGTGCTTTAGTCGATCAACTGCTTCATCTGTAAAGATAGAGCGCTCCGCGAGCAGCTGCAAGGTTGCCGCTTCACGCTCCAATATGCCAGGCTCTTCATATAGGCCGTCACTTGGCAGTACAGCTCTCATTACAAAGCTAAGCTGCCTGCCCGTTGTACGCTCGCTTACATGTAGCAAGCACATCGTAGAAGAGATTCCGCCAAGCAGACGTTCAACGCGATCCAGCTTGAAGTCAGCGCCCAGCTGATCTAGCAGCCAGCTTTGCAAGCGTCTATCAAGCTCTACAGCCTCCATCTTCTGCCTCCTTTATTCTTTCATACAATTCTTTCATACAATTCTTTCATACTATTCTTTCGTACGTCGAGAATACCATGACCAAATGGGCAGCAAATGCTCATCAGCAATGCTCTTTACCCGGTATGCAAATACACTGCCAAGCACCTGCACATGAATGTTGTGGAGCTGACGCTTGCGCTGTATTGGGGATGCCTTCATGCTCAACGTAACGATGTGCTTTCTTCGCACAAAATACGTGGTGCGATTGACGCTGCGCTTGCGCAAAATTAAGTCATTTCCTTCAAGCCACACCCCTGCTGATCTCATGCACAGCAGTCGCCAAATTGCGATAACTGGCAAAAGCAGCAGCAGCCAAAGCCCATTCCACTTCCACCACCAGATCGCTCCGGCAGCGGCAAGCAGCACAATAATAAGCGGCAGCAGCGCGTAAGTACGATAAGCCGAGCGCGGAGGAGCAAGCAGCTGCTCGCGCAAATCAAGCTTGCGATCTGGCAGCAGCTGCTCCATAATCGCCGGGATATCTTTTTTGCGTACAAAAGGATGAATGACAAGCTGCTCCATCGCATTGGAGGTAATAACCTGCACGCGCAGCTCGGCAAAGCCAAGCCACTGACGAAGCGGATTCTCATCCATAATAACCGCCTGAACTTTGTTTTGATCGAATATAAAGCTCTTTTTTTCCAGCAAGCCGTATGACACCGACAGCTGCTCAAGCGTTCTACTTATTTGAAAGTCTCCAAATTTGATCAAATAAATAGCAATCGAGAGCAGCCATACAAAGCCAAGGACGAGCAGGGTGAGCCCTAAAAGTAAAATAATAGGCAGCGCTGAATATTGATCGATGATCCCATTCAGCAGCTTGTCATACAACCCGGGAAAAACAACCTCTAGCACATCATCGGCAAAGGAGTAGATCCCGAAAATAAAGATTAAGGCAAAGTTCAAATTAAGCGAAGTAAGCGATGCCTTCAAAAGCTGACCGAAGCTTATATGATAATAGTAATCGTAGCGATCTTCCGTATAAGGTCCATTGCGAAGCTGCTCTGAAGACTGCTCCGCCTGCCAGTGTCCGTGGACAGACTGGCTTGACGATGGCCCGGCTTGCCCATGTTGGTGAACAGGCTCGCTCGAGTCCGGCCCGGCTTGCCATTGTCCGTGGGCGGACTGCTTTGACGATGGCCCGGCCTGCACTTGTCCGAGGACAGGCTCATTCGACGATGGCCCGGTCTTCCACTGTTCGTGGACGGACTGTCCCGGGCCTTGCCCAGCAATCAGCTCTGCAGCCTCTTCCGGGTTCGAAATCAGCTGTCCTTGTCCGGTCAGCTCATTGGCTCCACCCGCTTGCTTCGCATCAGCATTGGCTGAACGCAAATATTTGAGCTGCTGCTGCAGTTCAAGCGCGTAACCATGCTTTAGCACTCTTAGCTTGCCTTCAGCTTGACCAGGCTTTCCTCCAGGCGTTTCGATCTGAAGCGACGCTGCGCCAAATATTCTGAGCAGCAGTGGCTGCTGAACATTGACAGAGTGAATACGATTATAATAAATCGTTTTTTCCTCGCGATTAAGAACGCCCTTGCGTATAATAATGCGATCCTGCTCCAACGAATATTGGAATTTCTTCCATGAAAGAAAGGAAAACACGCCATTTAATATGACAATCAGCACTGCAGCCAATATTCCCCACAACGACTTCATAAAGTCAAAGCCCTTTAAATTAATGATTACCAAGATTATTAAAGGAATGAGATGGCGAATATTGCTAATAAAAGTAATTGCGATATCCAGCTTCGATAGTTGCCTCGCATTAGTCATGCTGCTCATCCACCTTAGCCAGTTCTCCAATATGCTGCTTCAGCTCCTCAGCAGCCTGCTGATGAACTCCTTTAATTTCATGCTTCGTTGCAGCCGTAACGACATTTACACTCGCCAGCTTATATTTGCGCATAATCGGCCCACTGCCAACCTCTACATGCTGTACACGAACCATAGGAATTAAAATGTTGGAGCGAAAAATAATGCCTGACTGAATCTCGATCTCTTCTTCAAAAACCTCAAACGAAAAGCTGCGAAACTCATAGATCGGCACAATCCAGGTAAACAAAACAAAGGAAACGAGCAAAATGCCATATGCGATCCAAACAGGTACCAGCGTCCAATCCTTCCATAACGCAAAGACCAGCCAGCCTGAAACGAGCAGCAAGGTCACGATATGAAAAAGAATGCTCGATAATCGGGACGCCTTAACATAATCCGGATGCAGCTTCTGAGTAAGCTCACGTTGCATTCAATAACTTCCTCCTGCGTTGAAATTATAGCGGCACAAGCTGTGCACTGCCAACTATATTCCATTCTACAGGATTATTAATGGAAAATATACGAGGATATGAAAAATGAAGCACAATTACAACGGCGGGTCGATAAAATACCGTGCTAAAGTCGTATTGTTTTAATTCATACACATGGGGATAAGACAGCGATGCATCCAGCACATCAAAATAAACAATTTCGACAGGCTTTCGAATAAAGGAGTCGGCAACAGGCTTACCTTGCTCATCCAGCTTCAGATTGCGATAAATATAACGCTCGGCCTGGGCTCGCGCTTTGACGGGATCGATTTGAAACACGCCGTCAGCAAGTGCTGCTGCGTCTAGCTGCAACGCCGCTGCATGTGCGCCACGATTAACTGCCTGCTTCCCTTTATAGTAGGTTTTCATCGCGAGTTCCTGATCAATCCCATTGCTGTATAGCATCAGCCAAATAACCAGCATCAACGGTACAATCAACAGCTTATACACGATCTATTGCCCTCCCTAATTCGCTTTAAAGATTTCATCGCCGCATTCCCTATTCGGCATCTCGCTGCATATCTGAACAGATGGACAGCTGAAGCTATATGTCTAACCTAGCGGGCGCTGCACCGCTACCGCTAACGGGCAACATATTCGCTCATTTGCACGCCATACGCAGTAATATGCTGCTGCTTCGGTGGATGAACGCCAATCAAACGGTCAATAGCAAACAGATTGCCAACCGGGTAGCTGATAGTTAATGAGATGCCTTCCCCGCGCGGAACGGGAGCAGCTGCAGAAACGGCGGATTGGCCAATTGTGCTTCGAGCTTCATATACAAGCTGTCCCGAGTTGAGGCCAAACTTCGCCAGCCTTGCCCGGGATTGCTCGATTAAAGCTGGTGCAATATAGCCATACTGACCGCTAGTGCCAACCTCAAGCAAATAATCCACCTCCTGCTGCAGCAGTGCCTGGCGCATAATATAGACATGCTTGTACACAGGAGCGAATAATACCCAGCACAATATTGCCGCCAATAAAACAAACATTAATAGCTGCTTCATGAATCGATGCCTCGCACATATTCCGTCGCAGCATCATGCGCTTTTTTCTGCTGCTGGCTCAAGCCCTGCTCGCCTCCGGCAACATGCAGATAGATCACAAGCATACATAGCAATAAAGCGCAAGCAATAAGCAGCTGCTGCATAGCATCACAACCTTTACGGTACAGTTATTCATTGTGCATATCTCGCTGCGATTAAATATTTATCCAGATGTGGATAGTGGATATTGTGCATGAAAATGTGAGTAAATTTCTCCATTTTGTAGAGATAGGAGGCCACTATGGATTGATATTGCCAATCTGGGTATTGGCAGCATTGCCCTGAGATTGAATTTGCGCCTTTGTGCCCGTGCCGTCCTTGACAATTATATTATTGAAAAGCAGCACAACCACTACCAGCAGCATCACTGTCATCAAAATATTCTTCATCCTCATCACCTCCTCTCATGAAAAGTCCTCTTTGTCAGCGCTCCGGAGTAAAGCATCCTTCAGTCGCTTTTTAAATCAGCGCTACGGAGCTAAGCATCCTTCAGCCGCTTTTTAAATCGTAATGCTCTTATTTTAATTTTTATAGGTAGCATTACGATGTTAAAGGCGACGCTCTTCGTTTTTCGGATGCTTTGCTCCTCCGCTGTAGCTTTTTCTTGATTGTTAAGCTTCGATGTCGAATAAACCCCAATGCTCTTTCAGCGCTCCGGAGCTAAGCATCCTTCAGTCGCTTTTTAAATCGTAATGCTCTTTAGTTGAATTTTTATGGGTGCATTACGATGTTAAAGGCGACTCACTTCCGTTTTTCGGATGCTTTGCTCCTCCGCTGGTGCCTTTTTTCTTGATTGTTAAGCTTCGATGTCGAATAAACCCCAATGCTCTTTCAGCGCTCCGGAGCTAAGCACCCTACAGTCGCTTTTTAAATCGTAATGCTCTTATTTTAATTTTTTATGGTTGCATTACGATGTTAAAGGCGGCTCACTTCGTTTTTCGGATGCTTTGCTCCTCCGCTGGTGCTTTTTTTGAGTGCGGGACCAAGAAGCTTGGACGCTAGTAGAAAATGAGGAGCGCAGCGTAGGCACTTGCTACGTGAGCACCTTAAATGTTTTCGCAGGAAACATACTTCGGAAGCATAATCTTTTCGCTAGCGCTCAAGATTCGACGTCGACTATGCTACTAAGCGAATCAGCGTCATCAAAGTCCTGCTTTTGGGCTACCTCTTTCAAATAGAGGTTCAAATTGCTCGGCTTTCAGGACCAAGAAGATGGCACGATACTAGAAAGTGAGGAGCGCAGCGTAGGCAAAAGCTACGTGAGCACCGGAGCTTTCGGTAGCGTGACATATTCGACGTCGACTAAGCTACAACGATCAGCATCGTCATCAAAGTCGTGCAATTTAACCTACCTCTTTTCAAATAAAAGTCAAAAAGCAGGGCTTTCAGGACCAAGAAGCTTGGGCGCTAGTAGAAAATGAGGAGCGCAGCGTAGGCACTTGCTACGTGAGCACCGGAATTTTCGCTAGCGCTCAAGATTCGACGTCGACTATGCTACTAAGCGAATCATCGTCATCAAAGTCCTGCTTTTGGGCTACCTCTTTCAAATAGAGGTTCAAATTGCTCGGCTTTCAGGACCAAGAAGATGGCACGATACTAGAAAGCGAGGAGCGCAGCGTAGGCAACTGCTACGTGAGCACCGGAGCTTTCGGTAGCGTGACATATTCGACGTCGACTACGCTACAACGCCAGTCATCGTCATCAAAGTCGTGCAATTTAACCTACCTCTAGTTCATTGATGACATTAGCTTATTTACTTCTTGCACCCACGGATACAAAAACACCTGAAACGTATACAAAATCGGTATTCCAGCGATGACATACAAGACGTAGGAGCTAACCTCCTTGCGGCTTTCCTTGGCCAGCTCCAGCCGCTCCTTGTAATCGCGCAAATGTGCGCGCAATAGCTCATAAAAGCCAGCTTCATGCTGCTGCCGCAGCGCATCAATGCTTTCCACAAAGCTGATGCCCTCAGGCGTACCGATTTTCCTTTTCAATGTCTGCAGGGCATCAGCAGGGTCTTGATACCATTCCGCAAGTAATGTTTCCAGATCTCTGCGCAGCAGCTTGCTATAGGGGAGACAGCGGCGCAGCTTGTTGTGAATATGCAGATTCGAATCCTCAAAGTAAAGCAGCTGATGACTAATCGCATAAATTTCCCGGGTAATAGCAACAGCCCGCAGCTCGCGATACAGCTTTAGCCAGTACATATCTGTATGCAGCATGATCAATGCTGCCGCTGCAGCCGCAACAGCGCTGCCTGCTGCCATGTTCAGCTGCCACAGGCCATAGTTGGCGCCAGCTGCCAATGAAAAAAGCAGCAAGTAGCATAGCAACATAAGCAAGCGTCGGTATACGCTATAGCCGAGCACTGTCAGCTCAAAGCCGCAGCTCGCGAGCATCAGCGCACGCTCGCTTTCAAGCAGCTCCTCCCGCTTAAGAAACAGCAGTCTAAGCAAGCGGGAAGAAGGCTCGCGTTTGCGCCAGCTCCAAAGCCGTTGATACAGCAAAGCTGAGCTTGCTCTGGCAGGCAGCAGCGATAGCAGCATAGCAGCTGCTGTCAGACTGAACAAAAACTGCCCAGCCACAATTACATAATCGAGCCACTCGTACATATGCCTGCCTCCTCGTTAATTCAACTTTTTGCGCGATAAATACAATCCCATTAAAAAGGACAAAAAGATCATTACCATCATGTGCAGCAGCAGCTCTCGTCCTCCTGCATCATGGACGTAATACTGAATCGACTGCTCGCGATTATAGTATAGATTGATGCCAACAAACAGCATAAGAAATAATAGCGGCGTGAAGTTGGCAATGCGGATTTCAAGCAAGCGATGACGCTCCTGTTCGTTCGCCCGCCTCGCAGCTCGCATATCTCCAATGAGCTCGCGCAAGCTGCTGCTTATGCTGACACCTTCGCTCATGGCGACACGAAGCATCTGTACAAAATAATCCGCCCAAATATGCCCCAGCGCATGTGCGAATAGCTCAAGGCTTTCCTCATCACGCTCCAGTACGGACAAATTGCGGTAAAGCTGTTCAAAAATCCGCTTCATTCCGCCCGTCATTCGCTTCTCCTCGATCAAGCGTGCAAGTGCGACTTTAATTTGCCTCTCGCCTGTAATGAGATAGCATTGATAAAAGGCCTCGAGTGCTGGCAAAAAGTCAATCTGCGCTTCCAGTCTTCTATGGACAAGCAGCAAGCGCAATACGAGATAGGGAAGCAGCGCGATCATCGCGCCTAGCAGCAGCGTTCCTTGAAGCGTGCCAAAAATCCAGTAGCCAAGCAGCATTCCGCCAGCACCGAGCCCAAGCAGCACGCTGAAAAAATAATCGCCCTTGATCGGCAGCCGCAGTGAATGCATAAGCTGATGCAAATGTCTGATGATTGCAGCAAGCAGCCTGCTCGAGCAAAGCGGCAAACGTGACTGAGCGTTAGCTCTCACTCCTTGCTTTAGGCGGTCGCGCAGCGTTTTTCGCTGTGCAGCATGCTGCAGCAGCCAGTCGATTGCAACAAATAGCAGCACAAATATAGCGCCTAGCAAAATAATAGAAAGTGCATTAATGAGCATCCAAAATCCCTCCCTGCAGCTGGGGGAAGCGCAGTTTAAGCTCAGCCCAATTTATGCTCCAGTCATCAAGCTGCTCATTGTACGTTACCCAATCCTTAACGACAACCTCATCGTTCTCCCAGCCAATATGGGCGATTCTTGCAATTACTCTGCGCCCGTTAACGTATTTAAGCTGAATGCCTACCTCGGTTACATATTGAGCAATCCGCTTTACGAGTCGCCGCGGGTCCATCGCGCGTCCGTCGAGCATGCACATATCTACGATCGCCTCAGGCACATCCTCAAGCTCATTGGCATGAACCGTCGTCATGCTGCCGCGATGCCCGCGTGTGCAGGCGCGCACATATATATTGGCATCATCATCACGAATTTCAGCATGAATTATCCTCTGCGGCGACTGTCTTAGCGCAAGCTTGAACGCTTGCTTTGAGCTGTGCAAATAATCGTCCTCGTTAATTTCATATTCAATAATATTGCGTTCGGGATAATCGCGGCTGATCATCATTTCATAGCGCCCTTCAATCGTAACGAGCCGCTCTGAAGCCGGCAGCTCGGCAATTAATGCCTTGAGCAAATTTGTTTTTCCTGTGTTCGTTTGACCGATTAGCACCAAATTGTAGCGCGCAGTTAAAATAAGATGAAGAAGCTGAAGCATCATGGGGGATAGCATGCGGTATGGATCCTGAGCCAAAGCAAGCAAGGGGATATTGCGCAGCGTATAGAAGCGAATCGTAAGCGTAGGCCGCGCTGTATAACCGTTGCCGGTAATCGTAACACGCGAGCCGTCGCGCAGCATAACCTCGGCCCAACGTTTTTTCATATTGTATTGATCGTTATTAAACAGCACGAGGTTTTGCTGAATGCGCTCCACATCCTTCGTATGATCGAAGCGATAGCCTGACAAGCTGAGCCTCCCTCTTATGACCGTAAAAATTTGAGTGCCAACCACCTGAATTTCCTCCAGCCCCTCTGTTTCAGCAATAATCGCTTCAAGCACATGCAAGCCGACAATATCTGCAAATATCGCCTCTGCAAGCGTAGCGTACGGATGCTGGTAGCCTTCGATCTCCTGAATATGCAGCTGCAGCAGACGATCTGCAATTAAGTGCAGAATATAGCTTCTGGCGTCTGAATAGCCTAATACCGCCCGATTCAGCTGCTCACTATACTGCCTGCGTTCCTCATCATTGTTGCCGCGAGGTGTAGCAAGATAGCCTCTCAATTCATGGCACAGCTTTTGAAACTGCTCGACGCCTGCATGACCTTCATTAGCATGCTCCTGCTGTTTGCGCCGTTTCGACATATAGTCAAGTGCTGAAAAGCGTCGCACATTATGTTCATTCATTACGACTCATCACCTTTTCTCGTCTAATCTTGCTTAAACAGCATCGCGGCTGCAGCAGATAGTGATCGATTCCGTTTCAGCTTGCGGCTGCCCGCTGCTCGTTCCGATGCTGCAGGAGCGAAATGCTTTGCATAGGAGGATAGCCATTTGCTCCCTTCTCCCCGCTGCTTAAGCCATTGCTTTAATTCACCGCGATCCAATGCTTCATACAAGGAAAATGGAATTGTTACAGCTGGCAGCTCCTCTCCAGCAAACTGCGAATAGCAGTGCCGAGGCTGGTATAGTCCGCCTCTATGCTTAATCACTGCATAAAACAACGCTTTGCTGTCCAACTGAATATGACCTCCCATAACACCAATCCATGATAAATAATCCTCCTGAAAATGAGACAACGCATCAGTTGTCGCTACAATAATGCGCTCTGCCTCCAGCAAAGCGCTGATCGTTCCCGCATTGTCCCAATATGCGCTCACATCAAGCAGTACATAATCATATGCTTTGCGTGCAGTCTCGATCAGATGGGTCAGCTCCTCAACCCCGTAGAATTCAGCTGTTTCACGATAACGGTTGCCGAACAGGATATAGAGCTCCAGTGTACTGCTGTAGCGATGCATCGCATGATGCAGCAGCTGCTGATTTAAACTTTCATTGCGCAAATGCGGCAGCAATTCATCCAGGCTTGCTCGCTTTTCATCAACGCCGATATAACGGTGCAGCTTTGAGGATTTCAAGTTGAGGCACAAATAGGCGACGCGCTTATGCGTCTGTTCGGCAAGTCTGACACCGGTAGCCAGTGCGATCAGCGTTGTTCCGATATTCGGGGTCGTGCCAAGAAACGTAATCACATTGCTTGATCGTTCATCAGGATTCATGCATCATCTGTCCCTTCACTGGA
The DNA here is from genome assembly GCF_018403185.1 of Paenibacillus montaniterrae. Lineage (GTDB taxonomy): Bacteria > Bacillota > Bacilli > Paenibacillales > Paenibacillaceae > Pristimantibacillus > Pristimantibacillus montaniterrae. The sequence goes on along the minus strand of NZ_BOSE01000003.1, from coordinate 495,670 downwards.
GCCGGAAGCGAATGATAGGCAATGACCAGCTTGCTTTGTCCATCGCTGCAGCGACGATCGATTTCCAGCCATTGCTGCTCCGTAAGATTTACATTAATATGCTCAATCATGCCGTTGGCGTCTCGGCGCGACGCATACATTTGCTCTGCATTGCCTCTAATAATTGCGTGCTTGTCCGCCTCGTCGGGAACATCGACCTCATTGTTGGAGCCCGTCTTGACAGAGGCGACAATAATCCCTTCCTGAAACAGCCGCTCCGAGTCTCCTTCCACCGAGGAAATGTAAATCCATACTTCATCTCCGGCTCGAATGCCATTGGAAATCGATTTGATGTAATCCTTCGGAATTTGAAAGGTTGCCTGCTGCTCGCCTGGATGGAGGGAGAATTTGTTGAGCTTCCAATGCAGTATCGGCTCTTCGGCACCAAGCGGGATGACAGCCTCCTGTCCAACAACGTCCTCTATGTTGTAAATCATATCGTCTGTCGCAATTGATACAGGAATCGCCATCCAGGCCAACTGCTCGGATGTAATAAATTGTCCCGCGTCTATCCAGCGATTAGGAACGATAATGCTAACGCGTTCCTCAGCCTGTACACGCTCCAGCTGCACATAATACAAGCCGTATACAGCAAGCGCTGCAAGCAGTGCAGCAGCTAGCGACAGCAGCATTCTTCGTCTGCTTATCATCGGTTTCACCTCACTTCTGTACTTTAAGAGCAAGAAAAATGAACTAAACAACAAAAAACGCAACGTCTGCCACAAGGGCAATAACGTTGCGTTCTTCACACGTTCATATTCATTTTCTATATCATAACAAAACGTGAAATAATTGTCTATTCTAAAAATCAATTAATCCCACACTAATTAATAAAGCATCGTCTACCTTACGCATCGTTTCATCATCCAGATGCGTAATTTTATCGGTAAGACGCTGCTTGTCAATTGTGCGTATTTGCTCTAATAACACAACAGAATCACGGTCAAAGCCGTGCTTTTCAGCATCCATCTCTACATGCGTAGGCAGCTTTGCTTTTTGTATCTGGGCTGTAATCGCTGCGACGATAACTGTTGGACTGAATCGATTACCAATATCATTTTGAATGACAAGTACAGGCCTGACCCCTCCTTGCTCGGAGCCGACCACAGGTGATAAATCCGCAAAAAAAACATCTCCGCGTTTTACGATCAATCCCTACACCCCGCTAACAAGACGACCTAGAGTATGGTCTGCTTCTTCCTCCGCTTGAAAAGCTTCCGAGGCAATATTCAAATTTATTCTTGCCATCTCCATGTAGCCTCGCTGCATCTTTTCCCGAATTTGTCTTTTTTTCCTTTCGAGCAGATACAGTTTCATTGCTTGGCGAATGAACTCGCTGCGATTTGAATTTTCAGTTGCGACAATTCCATCTACTTCTTCCAGCAATTGATCTGGCAAGCTGATCATGATTCGCTTTGTATTATGAATATTGGCCACAGAATTCGCACCTCCAAAACTTTTCCAACACTATACTACACATTATGACATAAATATATCTATTCTATACTTCAATATATATGAAGCATATATATCAAGTATGCTATACCTTCGTATAATGGTTTCGAGCTTTGCTCTAATAATCCTTTTATGGCTTCGACAAAAAAGGATATGTAATCTTTACCAATCATACATAGCGACCTAGCTTCCCACATTACTTCTATATTACACCACATCAAGTGCATAAGCTATACAAAATTGGAGAGAAAATTATCCATTTTATACTCTGTTGCTGATGGCAATAACCTTTCCGTTTTCAATATAGCGGCGCGGCACTCGACTGGACAGCGCGCAGGTCAGCTCATAATTGATCGTTCCGATTTGGTCAGCAACCTCTTCCATTGAAATACACTCGCTGCCCTGCTTGCCAATCAGCACAACCTCTTGATCGTGCAGCTCCTCCAATGTATAATGCTGCTTCAGCTTCTCCAGCGACACCATGCACTGATCCATGCAAATCGCGCCTACTACTGGAATACGCGTTCCTTTGAGCAGCACCTGGGCTTTTCCGGTAAGCATGCGGCTGAAGCCGTCGGCATAGCCAATTGGCAGCGTGCCGATCCATTCATTTTGCTTGGCATAATAGCGCGCGCCATAGCTGATCCCCCAGTCATCAGGAACCTGCTTGGTGTGTACCAGCCTCGTTTTCAGGCTAAGCACTGGCTCCAGCTTAATATGCTGCTTCTCCACCTCATCAGAAGGGTACATGCCGTACATGGCAATTCCAAGCCGCACCATATCACCAGTCCATTGCGGCGTGTCCATGCTGCCCGCGCTATTCGCAGCGTGAATGATTGGAATATCCCAGCCCTGCTGCCTAACATAGCGCTCGATTTCATGAAAGCGCTCATATTGCAAAGCGGTATAAGCTTTATCAGCTTCATCCGCCTTGGAATAATGCGTAAAAATTCCTTCGACATCCAGGCTGTCTAATGCCCGTGCTCGCTGAATAAAATCAAGCGCCTCGGCTGTGCCAAGCACCCCAAGCCGTCCCATTCCTGTATCGACTTTAATATGCACCTTTAATCGCTCATCCTGGGCTGTCAGCCCGCTTGCTGCAGCCAGCTGATCTTCCCGATACAAGGTGACCGTTACTCGATGCTGCTGTGCCAGCTCAAGATGCTCTGGCGCGACAAAGCCGAGCACCAGAATCGGCATCATAATGCCTTCGCTGCGCAGCTGCAAAGCCTCATCCAAAAAGGCAACGCCCAAATAATCAAGTCCGTAGCGCTGCGCGGCACGAGCAATTTCCACTACGCCGTGACCGTATGCATTCGCCTTTACGGAAGCGAGAATTTTCGTTCCAGGCTTCAGTCCTTTTCTAACCTGCTCTATATTATGGTAAAGGGCATCCAATGAAATATCTGCCCAGGTTGGTCGATAATATGTGCTCAATTGCTCCACCTACTTTTTCATTGCTACTACGTCAATAGTTGTTATGTTACGCCTTGTTGCTGGCAGTGTCAATGTTGAGAAGCGCTTTAATTTTGATAGTGCTTTGAGACGCCAATTGCGTCTGTTTTCATTCGATGCTGCGGTTCGTTAAATAGCAAAAAAAGGTATGTGCATCAGCTAGTCAGTGAATGCTGACAATCTGCACATACCCTCATCATGTTGCTTAAAGCTACTTATGACTACATCGTCATCAAAGCCGAGCTTTTTGAACATCCTTTCTAATAAACGTTCAAAAAGCAGGGCTTTCAGGACCAAGAAGATGGCACGATACCAGAAGGCGAGGAGCGCAGCGTAGGCAAAAGCTACGTGAGCACCGCAGCTTTCGGTAGCGTGACATATTCGCCGTCGACTACGCTACAACGAAACAGCATCGTCATCAAAGTCGTGCTTTTTGAACTCCCTTTCCAATAAAAGTTCAAAAAGCTCGGCTTTCAGGACCAAGAAGATGGGATGAAGCTTAGAAATTACGGAGCGCAGCGTAGGTGATAACTACGTGAGCACCGTAAATTTCGGCTGAATTCCATATTCGCCGCCGACTACGCTACAACGCAATCGCATCGTCATCAAAGCCGAGCTTTTTGAACCACCTCTTAAATGAAGCCGCCGTTTACTCTAAGCGTCTGACCTGTCACCCAGCTTGCCTCCTCACTGGCTAAAAAGGCGATGACACCCGCTATATCCTGCGGCTCTCCAAGCCGTTTAAATGCGTTCATATTGCTTATCGCCTCGACCTGCTGCTCACTTTTGCCTTGCAGGAACAGCTCAGTACGAACTGGTCCTGGAGCTATGGCGTTAATCGTGATTCCTTTGGCGCCAAATTCCTTTGCCAGCTGGCGCGTAAATTGCTCAACTGCTCCCTTGGTGCCGGCATAAACACTGTAAGCAGGGAACATGTGTCCAGCAACAGAGGTGGATATATTAATAATTCTTCCATTATTCTCCATATGCTGCATCGCCTGCTGACAAGTGAAGTAGGTGCCTTTTACATTTATCGCAAAATGCTTGTCGAATTCCTCCTCCGTTACCTGTTCAATCATTTGATTGTTCATGTAGCCGGCATTATTGACGAGGATATCGACCTTGCCATAGGCTGCGATGGTTTGAGCGAACAGCGCCTGAATATCGTCCAGCTTGCTTATGTCGGCAGCGATTGCTGCTGCGCTTCCCCCATTGCCTACAATATCCTCTACCAGTGCATCGGCTTCCTCCGTGCTTCTGGCGTAGTTTACAACAACGGAAGCACCAAGCGCTGCAAGCTGCTTCGCTATGCTGCTGCCAATTCCTCTTGATGCTCCTGTAACAATCGCAACCTTCCCTTGCAAATTCGTCATAATTTTTCTCCCTCTTTCTGTTCGTTCGCTGATTTGATAAATGCTATAGTTCAAGTTTAGAGCCTCCAGCCTTTCAAACGGTAGCATAATCTTCGCTTATGATTGCCTAATCCTACAAACTGCGATACGATTTGTTTAAGATAATAATCTGTGGAAGGAGCTGCTGCCATGAGCGACAACCGACTAAATCCAGCTATATTAGAGCGTCAGCAGGAGCTGGCATTCAAAATTCAATCATTAGTTCATACTGACGGTTTTCATCAAACTGCTATTCCAGCCTTGAAATTAATTCGCGCTTCCACCACAACTGAGCCGCTGCTGTCGCTTTATGAGCCTTCGTTAATTATGATTGCACAGGGCTCGAAAATCGTAAATTTAGGCAATGAAAGCTATTATTATGATGAAGCAACGTATCTTGTAGCTTCGGTTCACCTGCCTATCACGGGACAAATTATCCAGGCGAGCCCTGAAAAGCCGTACCTTTGCGCTCAGCTGAGCTTTAGTACTGAGCAAATTATTGAAAGCTTCAAGCAAATAAGTGAGCTGCAAATGCGCAAAGGCGAAACAGAGCGAGGTATGGCTGTAAGCAAAACCAATTATCCTTTGCTCGATGCTGTTGTCAGGCTTGTCTCACTGCTGGAAACGCCCGAGCATATTGCAGCCTTGTCGCCTTTAATTACGTCTGAAATCATTTATCGACTGCTGCAGGATGAGCAGGGCCGACATATGAGACAATTTGCAATGATGGGCAGTCATGCGCATTCCATCGCAGGCGTTATCGGATATATTCAGTCTCATTACGCCGATCATTTTACGATTCAAGAGCTGGGACAAATCGCAAATATGAGTGTTTCCGCTCTCCATCTTCATTTCAAAAAAGTAACCGCAATGAGCCCTTTGCAGTATCAAAAGCTGATCAGGTTGCAGGAAGCGCGCCGCCTTCTAATCTCGGAAGGAATTGACGCTGCAGAGGCTGCTTTTCGGGTAGGCTACGAAAGCACGACTCAATTTAGCCGCGAATATGCGCGCATGTTCGGCTTGCCGCCAATTCGCGATGTAAAACGGCTAAAGAACTCATTAACAACGCACCCTCTGTTCCATTACACTGGTAATACAACATGACCATTTAACGTTATCCAGTTTCCATACAGTTTTTCCTGCAACCCCTTTACGGACTTTTTGACTGCTTCTTTCTAAACCCCCCTCGTTTTAAACTCCACTTCTCCTTAAACTATTCCGACTATGCCCGATCGAGCAGATTTACGGGCATAAAGCTCCATTTATAAAAAGTTGGCAACAGCGATGCTGACGAAACCGAATTTTGAATTTGTTGAATATGAAAGCGCTGCAATTTACGATAGAGCTAACAACTGGCCGGTTCCCGCGCCAGGTCAGTGAAATAAATTTGGGAGGTTTAGCTATGAGTAAAGTTGCTACTACGCAATCTCAAGCAGGCGGCTTTAAAGTAAAGGTTCAACGCTTCGGAAGATTTTTGAGCGGCATGGTTATGCCAAATATCGGTGCGTTTATTGCATGGGGCTTAATTACGGCGCTGTTTATTCCGACAGGCTGGTTTCCGAACGAAAGTCTGGCTGCCCTAGTCGGGCCAATGATTACGTATTTGCTGCCACTGCTTATCGGCTATACAGGCGGTTCCATGATTCATGGGGTGCGAGGCGGTGTAATTGGAGCCGTCGCCACGATGGGGGTTATCGTCGGTGCAGATATTACAATGTTTCTCGGTGCTATGATCGTCGCGCCAATTGCGGCCTGGATTCTTAAAAAGTTTGACCAGGCGATTGAAGGAAAAATTCCAGCAGGCTTTGAAATGCTGGTCAACAACTTTTCATCCGGAATTATTGGAGGTGCGCTGGCACTATTAGCCTACAAAGCAATCGGCCCCGTTATTGCAGGCTTGAGCTCGATTATGGCCAAAGGCGTAGAGTTTCTTGTTGAAACAGGTCTGCTGCCGCTTGCCAGCATTTTAATCGAGCCGGGTAAGGTGCTGTTCCTGAACAATGCCATTAACCACGGTATTCTCGGGCCGCTGGCACTGGATCAAGCTGCGAAGGCGGGACAATCCGTCATTTACATGCTGGAGTCCAATCCTGGCCCAGGGCTTGGCATATTGCTTGCGTTCTGGCTTGTTGGCAAAGGAACTGTCAAAAGCTCTGCGCCTGGTGCAGCGATTATCCATTTCTTTGGCGGCATTCATGAAATTTACTTCCCGTACATTTTGATGAAACCTGCTCTAATTTTAGCTGCAATTGCTGGTGGGGCTGCAGGTGTGTTTACTTTTCAAATTTTCGGTGCCGGGCTTGTCGCTGCACCTTCGCCAGGAAGTATTATCGCCTACTTCACCATGACGCCAAAGGGCGGACATTTAGGGATGCTGGCTGGCGTGCTCGTTGCAACAGTCGTATCCTTCCTGATCGCCTCGCTTATTATTAGAACGGGCAAGCAAAAGGATGAAGAGGACGGCTCGCTTGAAGAGGCTCAAGCAAAAATGCAGGAGATGAAGGCACAGGCCAAAGGAACTGCTGCTGCGCCTGTAGCTGCTGCAACAGAAGTAAGCTACAACAGCGTACAAAAAGCAAAGGCAGATGTGAACAAAATCGTGTTTGCATGCGACGCAGGAATGGGCTCCAGCGCAATGGGCGCATCCTTGCTGCGTAAAAAGCTGACAAACGCAGGCGTAAACGTACAGGTTATCAATACTGCAATCAACGATATACCAGCCGATGCTGATATTGTCGTAACCCACCAAACGTTAACGGAGCGTGCCAAGCTTAAAGCTCCGCAGGCAGAGCATATTTCGATTGAGAATTTTATGAAGAGTCCAGCCTACGACGAAATAGTTGAACGCCTAAAGTAGAGAGGTAGTTCAAAAAGTTCGACTTTGATGACGAGGTGTTTGCGTTGCAGCTTAGTCGACGGCGAATATGTCACGCTACCGAAGGCTCCGGTGCTCACGTAGCTTTTGCCTACGCTGCGCTCCTCGCCTTCTAGTATCGTGCCATCTTCTTGGTCCTGAAAGCCGAATTTTTGAACTTTCATTGGAAGAGGTTGTTCAAAAAGTTCGACTTTGATGACGAGGTTACTCTCTGTAGCGGATTCGACGGCGAATCTTGAACGCTAGCGAAAATTCCGGTGCTCACGTAGGTCTATCTACGCTGCGCTCCTCATTTTCTACTAGTGTTCAAGCTTCTTGGTCCTGAAAGCCGAATTTTTGAAACTTTCATTGGAAGGGGTTGTTCAAAAATTAGAATTCTTACTTTAATAACGTTGACGCTTTTGCGTTAACGTTATGCTTGCTTCCATCCTCGTTTATGAAGGGAGGTTGAATATGAGCTCGTTATCGTCAAGACAGCTTCGTTTAATTGATTTGCTGCTGGAGCAGCAGCAGGATGTTACGGTTGCCTATATTGCAGATATGCTCGGCATAAGCGCGCGGACGGTTCATCGTGAGTTGAATTCGATTGAACAGTATTTGACTACGTTCGGAATTGAGCTGCAAAAGAAGTCAGGCTCGGGCATCCGCCTTGCAGGCGACGACAAGCAGCTTGCTGCACTGCAAGGGCAGCTTCACAATAAGCTGCCGGCTGACATGGATGCAGCCGAAAGAAAGATTAGTGTGCTGTGCATTTTGCTGCAGCAGCTTGAGCCGATCAAGCTGTATTCGCTGGCACATGAGCTGCATGTGACGATGCCTACTGTCAGCTATGATTTGGATGATTTGGAGTCGATCATCAGTCTGCATCAGCTGCAGCTTGTTCGCAGGCGCGGCTATGGTGTTGAGCTTACTGGCCATGAGCTCGATAAGCGCAAATTGATCGCAACATTAGTTACAAGCTATTTGGATGATTCGCAGCTGATCAGCTATGTGCACGCTGCAGAGGCCACTCAGCCGATTGCCAATCATCTGCTAAGCATGGTCGGCAGACAAACCTTTCAAATCATTGAGCAAATTGTTTGGTCGATGCAGGAAAGGCTCGATCGACCACTAAAGGAAACCACGTATACAAGGCTGCTGCTGCATATGTCGATTGCTGTTACCCGCTGCATGAGCGGACACCCTTTGCCTGCGCAGCAAAAGCAGCTGCAATCGGAGCTAACCGACGAGCTTGCGCAGCAGCTTGTGCAACGACTGGACGTTCAGCTGCCGCCGGCGGAGAAGCTTTATCTTGAGCAATTGCTCAGGCAAGCCTTCGAGCAGGATCAAGAGCTCAATTTATATGCAGAGCAGCCTTATATCAATGAAGTCGTAACCAAGCTGTCTCACTATGTAGAACAGCACATGCAAGAGCCAGTAACACAGGATGCTTCGCTGAATGAAGGGTTGGTCCGACATATGCTGCCCGCCCTACAACGAATTCAAGAGGGCCTGGCGATTCGCAATCCGATGCTTTCACAAATTAAAAAAGACTACGCCCAGCTTTATAGCATTATTGCCGCGCATATCCAGCAGCTGATGCCGCATATTCAATTGCCTGAAGAGGAAATCGGCTATATTACGATGCATTACGGAGCAGCAATCGAACGATTGAAGCAGCTCCCCGGTCAGCTTAAGGCGATTATCGTATGTACGAGCGGCATCGGCTCATCGAAGCTGCTGGCTAGCCGCTTGGCTAAGGAATTTCCACAAATCGAGCAAATTGGACACTACAGCTGGTATGAAGCGGCCCGTTTGCCAAGATCATACTATGACTTTATTATTTCTACGGTCAATTTGCCGCTTGAGCCAAATCAGTATATTCGGCTTAGCCCGCTTATTACGAGCGAGGAAATCGCCAAGCTGAAGCAGTACATGCAAAGCTATGCGCTTGCTCGACAAGCTCCGCTCGCACGCAATATGCCGCCGCAACAAGCTGCGCAAGCTCAGCATTGGTTTCAAGAGCTGCAGCTTATTTCACGGGCTGCCCTGCAAATTATGGAGCCCTTCGATCGTTACATCGTTGAATCTAGCGATCCATCGCGTACGATTCATGAGCTGTTGCCCGAGCTGCTGCTAAGGCTGAAGGAGCAAACAGCGATTCAAAATGTTGACGCTGTCGTACAGCAGCTGCTGCTAAGAGAAAAGCAAGGCAGCATCGTGCTTCCGGATACTGCGATTGCCTTTATTCATGCTCGTCATGAAGCGGTGGCAAAGCCGATTGTTGCACTATTTCGCTTGAGCAGGAAAATCCGCTTGCGTAGTGATGAAGATACACAGGTTCAGCATATTTTGCTGATGCTGGCTCCAAAGCGGCTTGACAAATATAGTCTGGAAATTTTAAGCGAGCTTAGCGCCATGCTGCTGCTGCCCGAGTTAATTCAGCTGCTGCAGCATGCAGAAGCAGCGCAAATCAAATCATTTATTTCCAATCAGCTTGAGCAGCACTTTAAACATAAATTGAATTGGAGAGATTAAGATGACAATGCTGTCAGTAGATAAAGTGAAAATTCACGCTAAAGTAACAGATAAATACGATGCGATCAAGCAAGCTGGACAAATGCTGGTCGATGGCGGGCATGTGCCTCCGCAATACATTGAAAAAATGATCGAGCGAGAAGAACTGCTGTCCACCGACTTGGGCGGCGGACTCGCTATGCCGCATGGAACAAATGAAGCTAAAGCTCTTATTCAATCTACCGGAATGGCGATTTTAACAATTCCTGAAGGCGTCGATTTTGGCGGCGAAGAGCCTGTAAAGCTAGTTATCGCGCTAGCAGCCTTAGGCGACGATCATATGGAAATTTTAACGAATGTAGCTAGTCTTGTATCTGATGAAAATGAACTGGAGCAGATTCTAAACGAAACATCAGCCGAAAAGCTTGTGAGCATTTTTCACGGAGGATCGTGATATGAGGGCGATTCATTTCGGCGCTGGAAATATCGGACGCGGCTTTATCGGACTGCTGCTTTCCCAAGCCGGCTATAAGGTGACCTTCGTAGACGTTAATCAAGCTCTCGTGCAGCAACTTAATGAGCGGCAGCAATATGAGGTGCAATACGCCAATGCCGCTCAAGAGCGAACGATCGTCAAGCATGTCGATGCGATAGTCGGCACTGAATTGACTCAAGTAAGCGAAGCCATTATCGCAGCGGATATCGTCACTACTGCTGTTGGCGTCAATATTCTAAAGAGGATCGCGCCAGCCATCGCCGAAGGAATAAGACAGCGCATGAAGCTGCATCTTCCGCCATTAACGGTTATAGCGTGCGAAAATGCGATTCGCGCCACCAGCTTGCTAAAGCAGGAAATTGCCGCGCTGCTGCCTGAAGAAATCTCAGCTAATTTAGAGAGATTCGCCCGCTTTCCTGACGCCGCAGTAGATCGAATCGTGCCGCTGCAGCATCATGATGATCCTCTGTTCGTTACAGTTGAGCCATTCTACGAGTGGACAATTGAAAGCAAGCATTGGCCGAGGCAGCTGCCGTTCATTCATAACGCTCACTATGTAGAGCAGCTCGATCCCTATATCGAGCGTAAGCTGTTTACCGTAAATACAGGTCATATTGCCGCTGCGTATCTCGGCCAGCTAAAGGGCTACACGACGATTCAAGAGGCAATGCAGGACGCGGAGCTTGAAATGGAAGTTAGAACGTCGCTGCTGGAAACAGGCGCTGCCTTAATTGCGCATTACGGGCTGAAGCGCAGCGAGCATGAAGCCTATATTGAGCTAATTATCGAACGATTTAAAAATCCGTATATTACGGACGAAATTGCCCGTGTCGGCCGCTCGCCTATCCGCAAGCTATCGCCGCAGGACCGCCTCGTTCGTCCTGCCATGCTTGCCCAAAAGTATGGGATAGAGGCGCATACGCTGGCCAAGGTTATAGCAGCCGCTTTCCTTTTTCATGCCGAAGATGATCAAGAGACGCAGGAGCTGCAGCACTATTTGCAGAAGCATGGTATAGATGCAGCAATTGAAAGGTTTACAGGACTTGCTGCCAATGAGCCATTGCATGGCAAAGTCAAGCTGCAGTATGAGCAGCTTAAGGCACAAGGGAAAAAGTAAGCTTACAGTTACGACGTACTTTTCATGTGTACCAGGAAGCTTGCTTGACAGATCCACATGAAAAGTGGCTTATGCTTTCGACGTAACTTTTTGCAGCGTAGAAGCGTCTCAGGACGGACTCAAAAAGTTTGCTTATGCTTTCGATGTACTTTTCATGTGTACCAGGAAGCTTGTTCGACAGATCCACATGAAAAGTTGCTTATGCTTTCGACGTAACTTTTTGCAGCGTAGAAGCGTCTCAGGACGGACTCAAAAAGTTTGCTTATGCTTTCGACGTACTTTTCATGTGTACCAGGAAGCTTGTTCGACAGATCCACATGAAAAGTTTGAGGAGGTTTTATATGACAACCAGCTATAAAGGTATTGCAGCTTCTCCTGGTATTGCGATTGCTCAGGCAGTTGTGGTTAAGCAGGAGCATTATGTGCCGGTTGCTTCTACTATAGTGGATGCACAAGCCGAGTGGCAGCGCTTTGAGCAGGCGCTGCAGGCTGCCAAGCATGATATCGAGCGCATTTATCAGCTTACGCATGACAAGCTGGGAGCTGATCACGCAGAAATTTTTGAAGGGCATCTGATGATGCTGGAAGATCCCGAGCTGATTGAAAGCGTTGCGCTCGCGATTAAGGATGAAATGCTGAATGCAGAGTTTGCGCTGCATCGTACAGCGCAGCAATTTATTCAAATGCTGCTTGAGCTTGACGATGAAATGCTGCGCGGCAGAGCGTCGGATATTCAAGATATTGCAGGGCGGATTTTGAGCCATTTGCGTGGAGTGAAGCATATTGACTTATCTGCGCTCGATGAGGATTGCATCATTATTGCGCATGACCTTGCCCCTTCCGATACTGCTCAGCTAAAGCTTGAGCTTGTACGAGGCTTTATTACGGAAGCAGGAAGCCGCACCTCTCATTCTGCAATCATGGCACGATCATTGGAGCTGCCAGCCGTTGTTGGTGTCGGTCAAGCGATCTTGGACGTTAATAACGGCGCGATGCTCATCATCGACGGCAACAAAGGCGAGGTTCATGTTCACCCCAGTGAACAGCTGCTTGCTCACTATGAAGCGGAAAAACTCGCCTATGATGCAAAACAGGCAAATTTGCGCAAGCTCGTCCATGAACCGTCCATTTCAACAGACGGCCATCGGGTCGAGCTGGCGGCCAATATCGGAAAGCTGGAAGATATTGAGCGAGCGCTGCAAAACGGCGCTGAAGGCATCGGCTTGTTTCGCAGCGAATTTCTATATATGAGCCGCAATACGCTGCCAACAGAAGAGGAGCAGTTTAATAGCTACAAATATGCGCTAGAGAAAATGAACGGCAAGCCTGTCGTCATTCGCACACTCGATATTGGCGGAGACAAGGATCTCCCTTACCTGCAGCTGCCTAAAGAGGATAATCCGTTTCTTGGTCAGCGCGCCTTGCGCTTTTGCCTCGCTAATCCTGAGCTGTTTCGCACCCAGCTGCGCGCCTTGCTGCGAGCAAGCGTGCACGGCAATTTGAAAATAATGTTCCCGATGGTCGCTGTTTTGGAGGAGCTGTTCGAGGCCAAGCACTTGTTGGCGGAAGAGCGGCAGCGCTTGCTAGAGGAAGGAATTGCGGTCAGTGATCATATCGAGGTTGGCATTATGGTCGAGGTTCCTTCAGTTGCAGTGTCGGCAGACCTGTTTGCCCAGCATGTAGATTTCTTTAGCATCGGAACTAATGATCTTATTCAATACACGATGGCTGCAGATCGCATGAACAAAAGCTTGAGCTATCTATACCAGCCGCTCCACCCCGCTATTTTGCGAATGGTCAAAATGGTTATTGACGCAGCGAGACAGCATGGCAAATGGGTAGGCATGTGCGGTGAGATGGCTGGCGATCAAAACGCTGTACCTTTGCTGTTAGGGCTGGGATTGCATGAGTTCAGCATGAGTTCCTCCTCCATTCTTGCAGCGCGCGAGCTAATTACATCGCTAGACCAATCCCAATGGAGCGAGCTTGCTGAGCAAGCCCTTCAGTTTACCCATTCTGCAGCGATCACGCAGTTTGTACAGCAACAGCTACAACGATAACGAGCAAAATTGGAGTGATTCAGATGGTAAGTCAAACCTATAAAATTGCAAACCCTACGGGCTTTCATGTTCGGCCAACCAAAACATTTGTCCAGTTAGCCAGCACTTATCCGTGCAAAATCACCGTCCACAATAAAGGAAAAAAAGCAAACGGCAAAAGCTCCCTGACGATGCTGACACTTGGCATCACTGCAAATGACGAGGTGCTGCTGGAAGTGGAAGGCGAGCAAGAGCAGGAAGCGCTGCAGGAGCTTGGCAAGCTGCTGACGGCGATTTACGAATAAAACAAACAAGCTCCCCTTGGGGCAAGCACGGATTCAGTCCATGCTTGCCTCATAAGGGGAGCTTTCTATTTCATGTAAAGCAATTCGATTTTATTTGGATAGTTCTGCTTGCACGGATTGTGCGATTTTAATCAGCTCTGGTTCTGGCAAATTCGCGCTGCTTAGACGGTACATATTGCCGTTATACGTCCAGCTTAACGTTTGGACGTCCTCGCCCGCCGTAAGCTGACCGATCGTATAGCCAAGGTTGACAAGGTCGCCTTGTGCTAATGCAGTTGCCATATCCTTCGCTGACGTTTGGATCAAGGTGTAGCTGTATAAGCCGTCATAGCGCGTCAATAGTCCAGGGCTGCCTGCGTATTCGATATCCGTCATGTCCTTCAAGCTGACGCCTAGCGGTGTGTAGGTTGGCTCCATTGCTACAAACGTATCGCTGGATTGCTGTACAGCCGATGTTGGCTCTTCCTTGTTGTTTTCCACATTGCCCTTCGTATTTTCTGCTTCTTCTCCAGCATTGCCTTCCTCGGCAGGCGCACCTGCATCATGCTCTTCGTCTACATTTCCTTCAACACCCTCTTGGTCCGGAGCAGATGGCTCGCTGCCTACGCCATCATCTCCTGGCGCTACACTTTCTTGATCGTCCTTCGGTGTTATATCTGTTGGCGATTCAGGTGTTGGCGCTGAAGCGCCAGCGTTCATATTGGCATCTGTAGCAAAGTAATCCTCAGTAAAGCTTGGGTTAAACTCGAAGGTATCGAACTTTACATCAACCAGCACCGTTGCATTCGTATCGCTTACTTCAACTTGAAGCGGATGATAATCATCCTGACTTAGCCAAATTTTTTGACGAGCAAGTGATGTATTGTTGTACTGAGCCATTACATCAAAAACATAAGCTTCATCTGTTGTTGTAAATTGACGCGATCCATCAAGCAAAATGCTTTGCACCAGCGTCTGGTATAAATACACTTGTCCTTGCTTTTGCGGCCAATCACTTTGGAAGCGGAACACTTTGTTTTGCTTCGGAGTTAGTACAAATACTCCTTCATCGTTGCGCAGCACAATTTGCGTAATGTCCTTCTCAACATTGGTTAGTTTGATGCGGTACGATTCCGGCTTCTGGTAGGAAACTTCAACCTGATAGGCTTGTGGCTGCTGTCCGTTATGCAAGGTCATGGTGCCGCTTCCTGTGTAGCCCTCCATACTATTCAAAAATTTGTCCAAATCCTTTACCACGGATTCGGCGTCCTTCGTACCGCAAGCAGATAACACTAGTGTCAAGCTTAGTATAATTGCCGCGATCCATGTCATGCGACGCATGAAATCATCCCCTCTACAACTTGGTATTTACTGGCTGATACATACTATGAGGGGACTTGACCATTTATGCAGACAAGATTGACGAGCTGGTCGAGAATTTTTTATTTATGCTGTAATAACGACTACTGTCTTCTATCTATGCTGTCGCCCAGTCAAGCATAGCAGCATATAGTAAAAAAACTGAAAGATGAGAATTTGTTTTTATGCTCATCACCATTGCTGTGGAGGGAAAAGAAATGAATATGTCGCAGTCCGCATTATTTGAGCATCGGTTCTGGCTGCAAATATTGGGCGATCATGCACGGTTTATCTTCAATACACTGTCACCATTGGAAAAACAAGATATCCAAGCAGCAGCATCGTATATAGAAGCTTTTGATCGTTTGCTTGAAGCTGCTAGAAAGCTTCAAATCACAGACTTAGAGGAGCTGACAGTACAAGCACATACACTGACAGAACAATTTAGAACATTTAAGCTTGATTTATTGAGTAGAGCTTTACTTGGGAAGGTAAAGATTGGCTTGACCCCTACCTTTATAAATCACATGGTCAACGAGCTAGAGGAATATTTACGTATTTTAAATGAGCTGGTACAGGGTAAACCTGTGCCTATTTTCGATCCTTTACATCATGATTTTTTGTGGCTTCCTGATGCGGCAGGTCATGCAGCAGCTATTGCGAGTGATTTGGATAGTGTAGAGAAACGGTTAATCAAGCAAAGTGAAGCATTCCAAAAGCATTTTGAGCAGCTCTATATGAAAAGCATCGAAATGGCAGGATACATGAGAACCAATCTTAAAGATTTTCCAGCATTCCGAAGACTTCATAATGAAGTTGATATTGAGATGAAATTATTTGTAGGCTTTCTCAACGAATTAGAGGAAATGCAATTTTCAGCGGAGGTGTTGGACAGAATTAGTCCTTTAATGCCAGATCATATGATGCGGGAGGAATGCTATTATTTAACGAAATTAGCGCAGCATGGTTTAGTTGCTAACCCTGATTGCCAGGCAGATAAACCAAGGGTAGAGGATTAAAGAAATCTTATCTACCATAAAAACCCCCTACATGCACGAGCACTCGCACTGTAGGGGGACTATCATCATATATGATCGCATTACAGCTTTCTTCAAAACTCAGCTCGTAACACGAGATAATTTACTAATAATTTTCCGAATGCTTTCACCGGAAAGAAAATACACACGTTCAAGCTCATCCGTTGATGTTCCGCTACAGTAAGCCTGATAGATTGCTTCATTGCGATCTTTGAGCCGTTCCTTGGAGCCACTTAGCTCTCCCCAACCAGCTCTTTGCTCATCCTGCTTAGGAATGTACAACAGCTCACCGTCAATATATTGCTGCACCTGCTTCAATAACGTGGGGGGTAGCACATCTCTTCCGTTTTTGTAGATCCCCATCGACGCCCTCCTTACTCTTTTTTGTTGTCAAGCAATCGTTGGATTTCAATGCAATCTGCATATACATGGCTTACCCGCCTCCCTTCAATAATTGAATCTTGTAAAACTTGAGATAGCTGTGTTATAAGCAATACTAAGCGGGGAGCCAGACTTGGCTCCCCATTGTGAACGGGTACTCGTTAAACGAGTACCACCTCTTGGTTCTGAATCATTTCACTCAGCCTCCCTTCCACACATTTCGTCGGCCCGACATCTATATTAAGCCATATAAGGAAGCATTTGTGCAAGTGATAGAACAAATTAAATTGTTTTTTACCATTTACTAACTCCAAACTCAACGATTTATACAGATAAGCATAAATTGGATGCCATTCGGTCACCCTAAGGAGCAACGAATTAGAAATGGAGTGCGATTGCTACTTATGAATGATCACGATAAAGCATTAGAAAAAGTACGCAGCTTAATAAAGGGAATTGAAATCGCAATGTTGACTACGGTAACAAGTGAAGGACTAGTGTCTCGTCCAATGAAAACGCAAGAGCTTGAATTTGACGGGGACCTGTATTTTCTAACGATGAAAAGCACCGGCAAATATGAAGAGCTGCAGCAAAATCCTCATGTTAATGTGGTCTATGTCGGTGCTTCCTACGTATCAATTCGCGGTACTGCGCAATTGCTCGACGATCGTGAGAAGATAAAAGAATATTGGAATACTGCCTATGAAAAAATGCTTAAAACGACAAGCGATGATCCTAATTTAATTTTAATAAAGGTTCATGCAGAAACAGCAGAATATTGGGATACCGGCAACTGGTTAAAATCAATTTTAGAATTGGTTTACCAGCTGACAGGCAAAGAAAGCAAGGAAACCAATATTAACAATCAAATTAATTTGGAGTAGGACCAATATATTCCCCCTTTATAAGGATTTTCTGGACAACCTCATCCGTTTTTATTAGCTTAAAGATTCTGCAGTCATTCGCTTCTCGTTGCATTCAAGTGTTCAATCCACGAGGTCGCTCCGCCCATGTTTGGTCATGAACGTACTCCCAGCGTCTGACTTCACGTGACCGCTGTCTGTATTTATAGCTCATGCGCTTTCGAGTATAGATACGACTGCCTATCGCACACAAAAAATGCCCTGCAATAAGCAGAGCAAGAGTGAAAATTATCATCTCCAAATGATATTTGTACTATTCCCTGAAAAACTGCATTTGCTTACGGTCCGCACTGACCTAAGAAATAATCAATCGTAGTTGCAAATACAAGACCGCTTCCTTGAATGCAAATAACACAACCTGTTCCAAATGTCACAGCATAAAGGGCTCCACAAGAATTCCCAGGCCTGCTAATGCCCAAGCGGCAATTCCTTGATCAGCTAAACAATCATTCATACAGCTCCAGAAAGAATAGGTTTGAAATTGGGATTCTTTTTCTATTCGTTCATCAACAAGCAAATTACCATCTAACCATGCTTTTACATTCCCAAATTCCTCATCGACATCAATGAACTATGTTTCGATTGTTCTTACTAAATCTCCATCAGTTGAGTAAACAAGACTATAAGAACTACCTTTCTCAATTTGTCCAACCATCGGTAATACTACTGCATATTCTGTTATGTCTGCAATTGACGTCCCGCGAACAATTGCTTAATCATATGCCAAGCTCACACCTTCAGAAATATGAGGTTGAGTAATTGTTGTTAAAGTAGCCAAATCATTCTTAGCCTTCAAAATTAAAGCCTGTTTTTGTTTTTCCGTTACTTCAAATGTTTGACTATAAACACTTTCCAATACACTTTGAGCATTACTTGTGCTTTGACAACCAGCAATTTCGTTAACTACAGGATTTTTTTCTTTCGCTGATACAGGGGTCGTAAACATAAGAGTAAGCAAAGCAATAGACAATAAAATGTTAAAATATCGTTTAAAATGCTTCATAACTTTCAATCCTCCCATACAAATAATTTAAACAACCGCGATTATCAGATATCTACTAAATACCGTTCAATCGTCACCCCCTTTTTGTAATTGCTCCAATTACAAAGAGGCGGTATCATGATGTTTATCTTTGCCTACTAATAAGCAAAGGGAGGAGCGAATTAACTATAATTAAAGCTGTAGCATAACTAAAGTTTATATCTGCCTTGCTAGTATTACCCAAGAAAGAAAGACAGTGATGATTGTTAGTGAGCATAAAATGTAGAGGACATCCATCGCGGTTAAAGTGAGGAGTTCAAAATGTATAATCGTTATTAATATAAAATAATAAAATAAAAGAGCAAAGTACGAAATGAACATCCCCTTTTGACGGATATATGTTGTTCGCTCGTCTTTTTGTTTAAACTGAGGATACAAGTATGCCAAACAAAAGCACATTACAGTAAGAGAGAGTATAATATAAACCATAGGAGCAGGAGCGGCTTTTGCCATAACTGCAAGAAAAATCATCCCCCCAGTAAGAAGAAGCCCTAGAACACCCATAACAATGTACATTCTTTTTAGCCCCATCAATACATACCTCCTTGATGTTTTCTTATCTTTCTTCTTCAAAAAAAAATATACTTTCTACATTCGTTTTAAATAATTTTGCTATCTGTAACGCTAATGGAAGTGAAGGGTTATACTTACCTTTTTCAATTGAAATAACAGTTTGTCTGGAAACTCCAAGCGCCTCCGCCAAACTCTCTTGGGAATATCCGTGTAGTTTTCTAAACTCAGGTAATCTATTCTTAAGCAGCGTACGTCCCTCCAATTTATTTAAAGTATACTGTAAAGGAAGTTTTACGTCAAGCATCCTTTACGTAATATTATCCGTAAAATAAAGTGATTGATATTAATAACCACAAGAGATAATAAAATCAATCTAAAGGGATAACCATCCAAGCTATGATCACTAAAAGCCATACTCAAATCGACAGTTCTTTTCCAAGTCATGCAGAGTATAGTTCCAAGACTCCAAGACGCTGTTATATAATTCAAGACCTGTTCCGTTACCAGTTGCTATATGATCAAGTAAAAATAAATATCCTTCCAGATTGTGCGCTGATTTGCTTTTGTCTTCGGAGAGATAGCAAACGTTACTGAATTCGTTATTCCGCATTGAATACTCCAAGTCTTTAAATACCTTTAATATCAGCTCAATTTTTACTGACTCATTTTTATTTATCAGCGGCCTTAACTGCATCCCAGATGATTAAACTAAAGCTACACTAGCTATTATTTGTTCTCTATTGGTTTGTGGAATGGCAGATTCAGCAATATCGATCTCAATCAAATGTTTTAGCTCCAGTACAGTATTATAATAATTGCTTCCAAAAATCTCCTGCAGATTATTTTTCGTACTCTTTAAAATTTTCTTTTCGTGGCTCAAAGAGATGACCAAGACAACATTCATTATGATTAGCACTAATAAACCTATCTTTAAACCTAAATTTAACTTCAATGAAACAACAACCTCCTCTACTTGTTATAATCATTAGAACAATCGGTTTAAATTACTTTAAGCCCGCAAGAGAACTTAACAGATTAGCGTAATTTATATAAGGATTTTCTGGACAGTCCCATCCGTTTTTATTAACTTAAAGATACAAGGTATAGTTAGAAGGAGTTGTTCAGTAAATGTCAGATTTAGATACATTTCTTTATTTCAGGCCAATCTTAATCCTGTTTGTCGGTATACTAGTTATATTATTGATCACTACCTTATTCCAAAAGAGGCATAATAAAACCATCAACTTGTCTACTATTTCAATTACAGTAGTGATTAGCCTTGTTGTGTCCACATTCTTGATTTATCAAATGGGTATTCTATCTGACGAGCTTGCAGTTGGCGCAGATTCCGCTTCCACTATTTTATTTATTGTCATCATAATTTTATCACTTGCTAATGTCCTCGCCTATATCCTTAAAAGATAGCAAAAGCAAAAAGCCCACCAACCAAAAGGCTAGTGAGCTTTGCAGCAAATAAAAAACAGATGGGAGGACTGCTCGCAGCCCTTTCCATCTGTTCCATAACAGCTTTTTAGTCTATTAATCTAGCTTTTTTCTTTATCTACCTTCACCAAGGCCCTCAAGATTGTTCGTACAAATGAGCACATCGGGATAATTGGCTCTCAGGAAGCGCAGCTCGTCTTCATGATCCGGCGTCCAGGCGATTAGCTGGACGTCGTGCTGTCTGGCTTCAGCTGCAAATTCCGCTGTCAAAAACAGATGCTTAAGCGAGACATATTTCGCCCCAAGCTGCTTCATATAAGGAAAGATAGCAGGTGTCGCGCCATATATGACTAGCCCGAGCTCGATTTGCGCATCCAGTTCTCGTACGCGGGCGATGGAGTAATGATCGAAGGAGGTGATAACCACCTGATCCAGCATTTCTACACGCTTGACTACTTCAATTACCGCCGCTTCAAGGCCAGGAATGGCGTTGCCCGTCTGCTTCAGCTCGATGTCAACCAATATTCTGTCCTTGGCAAGCAGCAGCACCTCCTCCAGCGTTGGTACAAACTCGCCCTGCCCTGCGTCAAGCTTGAGCAGCTCATCCAGCGTATAATCCTTCACGGCACCAGTTCCATTGGTCGTACGATTAACGGTCGGGTCATGAATGACTACCGGCACGCCATCCTTTGTCAAATGCACATCCAGCTCCAAATGGGTAAAGCCCAGCTCGATTGCAGCGCGAAAACCTAGCAGTGTGTTTTCCGGGTGCTTTAATGGGTAGCCTCGATGGGCCAAGCCTCTTATTGTCATTGCTTCAAGCTCCTTTCATATACGATGTTGTTAATAGCTTCGATGACGCCCGCGCCATATGCTGCTGTGCAAACATAATTAGCTGCGGCCTTCAGCTCGTCAGGACTGTTCGCAACAGCGACGCCAACTCCAGCAGCCTGCAGCATCGGCAGATCATTCATCTGATTGCCGATTGCCATCATGCTGTCCCGCTCAATGCCCAGCATTTCCGCCAGCCGCTCCAGCGCCTTTCCTTTGCTCGTTTCTGCCGAAATAAGCTCGACATAATAGGGCTCGGACTGGAACTTTTCTACGGACTGCTCCAGCCTTGGCGACCAGTTGCTCCACAACGTCTCAATCCTGTCCTTTTCGCCAAATACGATGACCTTCTCCAGCATGCCCGTTTTCCAGCTTGCATCGGCAATCGATACAAGCTTGCATGTTACCGACTCCTTATGCTCGAACAGCTCGACATCCTCATTCCTCGCAAACACTTCAATGCTGTCCTCGCGGAAGAGGAAAACCGTCAGCCCGCTGTCATTCGCCTCGAGCAGCATCTCTGCCAACGCGGCGGCCTCCAGGCTTTTGCGCTCAAGGACTTTGCCGGAGGCGGCCAATACTGCTCCATTGCACAATATGACAGGCAGCTCGATGCCGATTTGCTCAATAATCGATTGCGCGGTCAATAAGGGACGGCCAGTTGCGATCGTAAATAGCCCGCCCGCTTCGGTATATTTCTTAATTGCTGCTATAACTTCGTCAGGCAGCGAATGATCCGGCATTAGCAATGTGCCGTCCAAATCGCTCACGATACAGCGGATTTTGCTGCTCATTATATCCTCCTCGGCCCGCTGCCAAGGAAAACAGGCTTTCTCCAGTACTCAACCCACTCCTTATTCTGCGGTGTCTTTATTTAAATGTTGAGTTCGCCATAGCAGCTACAATATGCTTCTGCATCAGGCTGTAAACGATAATAATCGGCAGAATCGCCATTACGCTTGCTGCCATAATAATGTGGAAATACATCGCTTCGTCGCCAGCTATCGAATCGCGAAGGAAGGCAATGCCGATCGTCAATACCCGCATATCGCTCGAATTGGTCATAATGAGCGGCCAAAAATAAGAGTTCCATGAGGATATGAAAATAAGCACGACCAGCGTGACGACAGTCGGCAGCGCCATTGGCAGCAGCATTTTATAAATAAGAGCAAAGCGTCCGGCGCCGTCCACGCGCGCCGCTTCAAGCACATCATTATTCAACGATTTGAACGCCTGCCGCAGCAGGAAAATTCCGAAAGCAGATGCGCCATTCGGCACGATTAAAGCCCAAAACGTATCCAGCCAGGACAGATTGGACATCATCACATAAATCGGAATGAAGGTCACCTGATCCGGCACGATTAACGCTGCCAATATGAGCAAAAACAACAGCTCCTTGCCCCAGAAGCGGCCCTTGGCGAACGCATATGCCGCCCATAATGCAACATTAAGCTGCAATATAATTAAGCCAACAGACATAATGAGCGTATTGCCAAAATATCTGGCATACGGAATAACGCGAAATGCCTCCGCATAGTTTTCCCAGGCAAAGCCTTCCGGCCAGAGCGTCGGCACGGCCAGCCGCATTTCAGACTGTGTTTTAAGCGAGCTGACCACCATCCAGTAAACAGGAAACAGGATGAGAAGAGTAACCGCGGCCGCCAGCACAAGCCGAATCACGCCGACAGCCTTGCTGTTCCGTTGTCCTGCCATTCTGTTATCCCTCATAATGCACCTTCTTCCTGCTGATCAGCCATTGCAGCGCTGTAAGAAGCAGTATGATCACAAAGAAAATCATAATAAGCGCTGAGGCTCTGCCTGTTCTGAATTGCGAGAACGCCATCGTATAAATCCAATAGACGATTGCATTCGTGGATTGCAGCGGCCCGCCGTTCGTCATAATATCAATCGATTGGAAAACCTGCATCGATGATATAAAGGTTGTAATGACAAGGAATAGCGTCATCGGTGACAGCAGCGGCAGCGTAATATAGCGGAACAGCATCCATCTGTTAGCGCCATCGATTGCGGCTGCCTCATAGTAATCGCTCGGAATGCTGCGCAAACCGGCAATGAACAAAATCATCGCAAAGCCGACGCCCTTCCAGACGGAAACGACGACAAGCGCCGGCAATACTGTTTGCGAGTTGATTAGCCATTCCACCGGATCGAGGCCGAACAAGGAAACCACTCGATTGAGCAGGCCGTATTTTCCGTTATAAATCCATATGAATACCATCGCTGCAATGACCATCGAAATATAATAGGGCATAAATATAATGCCGCGCATAAAGGCATATAGCCGCGATGACACATTAAACATGAGCGCAAGCAGCAGCCCGATTACCAAGGTTAAAACGACGTCCATAATCGTGTAGGTAAACGTAATTTTAAGTGATTGATAGAAATCCTCATGGCCTAATAAATAGGTATAGTTGTCTATGCCTACAAACTTCTTATCCGGTCTCGTCATATTCCAGTTCGTAAAGCTAATATAGAACGAGTTGCCCAGCGGATAGTATAAAAAGACAGCTAGCAGGGCCAGTGCCGGGAAGGCGAACAGAAAGTCCTTCCACTTCTCTAAGGCTGTTCTCCAGTTGCGGACAGAAGCAGGCGTCCGCACGGACGCCGCCTGTTTCGTATTCGTTTTATTGCTCATACGCATATCACTCATAATCCGCCAATACTTCGTTAATTTTCTCCGCGGCCTGTGGCATTAGCGTTGCCGGGTCCACGTTGTTCAGCGCAAGCTCGCCCATTACTTCAATATAATGGCTTCTAAATTCCGGATAAGCGATATGCTGCAAACGCGGCGTTACATCATCAAAATGCTCCAGTACTGCGCGGTATTGCGGCCATCTTTCGAAATATTGCTTGCCTTCCTCCGACTCAATTGCAGATTTGCGTGTTGGCAGGTAGCCGACAGCTTCCGCCCACTTGATGTTATGCTCAGCAGATGTCATAAACTCAATAAACTTCCAGGCTGCTTCCTTCTCCAGCTCGCTGGCCCCTTCCATCATCGCAATACCCGCTCCGCCAATGTTGGAAATGCGTGTAACATCGCCAGGGATAAAGGAAACGCCAATCTCAAAATCTGCATTTTCGCGATACATTTTAATATTGGCTGATGTGTGCTGAACCATTGCGATCTCGCCATCGAGGAACATTTGACGCATCGTGTTGGATGCACCCTTGCCGTAGCCGATGTGCATGTGGCCATCTGTTTTCCATTTATAGAAATTTTCAATATAACGCATCGACTCTGGCGTCTCTACCGCTGATGCCGATTGATCATCGGTTAAAATTTGTCCGCCGCCATTAATCATCCACGGATCGAAGTACCAGGCATCCCAGCCCGGAACAGAGAAGGCATAGCGCGTCGTTTGACCGTTTTCCTTAAGCGTTACAGCCTCGTTAAATGCGTCGATTTCACTCCATGTTTGCGGCGGCTGCACATTAAGCTCGTCCAGCAGCGTTTTATTGTAAACGAAAACGCTCGTGCTGACGATTAGTGGGAAGCCGTATTGCTTGCCATTGAAGGCATAGGAATTAATCATTCCCTCGGAGAAATCATCAAGCGGAGTTTGATCGCGCAAAATCCATGGCGTCAAATCGGCAAATACGCCGCTCTCACCGAAGGTCGGCAATGAGGAAACCTCTACATTGGTTACAGCAGGCACATCCTTGGCCGCTACAGCCGCTTGCAGCTTTTTATGCAGATCATCATATCCGCCCTGGAATACAGCCTCGACCGTAATATGCGGATACTTTTTCGAAAATTCCTCCAGCATGTAATTCAAGCCTTCCATTTGCGCTTCGGCATGGGAGTGCCAGTACTGGATCGTAACCGGCGACGTATCCTCGACAACTTTTGCCGGCTCCACATCTACTGGCTCGCTATTGCCCCCTGTGCCATTCGCCCCTCCGTTCGTTGCTTGTCCGCCGCACGCCGTTACGACAACTGCCAGCGCCCCTGCCATCATGGTGGTTGCTAATTTTTTCTTGTTCATTACTTGTCATGCTCCTCTCAAGTTTTTGAATGTTGTTTTAGCTTGTGGGTTTTCTCAGCATCTCCACCCGTGTTTGACTGGTCCGTTCCTGTTTGAAAGCCTCCGCCTTCACTCAAGCTTCCGCCTTCATTTAGAGCCAGTAGCGCTTGTCCCCGATCGAGACATAATCGGCACCATTAGCCAGCGCCTGGCGTATTTCCTCCTCATGGCGAATGAGCCCGCCGACAATCAATGGGCTATTAATTTTCTGCTTCAAGTCTCGAATGACTCGCGGCATCAGTCCCGGCATAAGCTCAACCTCATCAGGCTGCACCTGCCCGATCATTTTAATCGCCGTTTCCACCGCAGCCGTGTCGATTGCGAAAATGCGCTGAATCGAACCGATTCCAACCTGGCGTGCCGCAGCAATCATGTTGGACTTCGTGGAAACAATTCCATCTATGCCGAATGTTTTACTCAAATATTGAACGGCAGAAAGATCTCTCCCAAGACCGCTTACCATTTCCAAATGAACATGCACCTGCTTGCCGGCTTTGTGCAGCTCTGAGACGATTGATGATAAGGTCATCATATCGCCAGTCATCAAATTCACCCTCTTCACCTTGCTCTTCAACACTGCTTCAATCTGTTCCGGTTTTGTAATCGAAGCTATAATAGGCAGTTCATCCATATGCTGCTTCTGCATGCTACCTCCCCCTTTCGCTTCTTACTACTCTACCTTCGCCGTATTTTTTCGATGTTAATGTAGTGTAAAGCCTATGTAAAATAAAAAACCCAACTAGAACAAAACATTTACAAAGCGCTTGTACATCGTACAGGCCTGCAACGTTCAGCTAGTTTGGGTTTTCTCATCGTCTCTACCCGAGTATTTTATTACTTATAAATTACTGCTAAAGTATTTGCGCAATATTAATGGCGTGTGAAAGTATTGTAAATGCGTCTGTCCATGCTGGCTTCAGCTATTTTGCAAAAACATGATTGCCAAGACGAACAGTGACCGGACGGCTGCGCACCCATTCATTATCGGTCTTCTTCGGATTGTAGAAGACGGTCGCTCCGCGGCTCGGATCAGTGCCGTTCAGCGCTTCTTGTACAGCGCGCTTCGTCTCCTGGCTCGGCTTCACTTGATAGATTCGCTTGTCCAGCACCGGAGAATATTGATAGTACGCTTTGCCATGATAGTAATCTACCTGAAAAATCGTCTCGATAATAGAATTGGGCCATTCAGGGCTGGCGACCCGATTCAATATGGATGCGGCAACCGCTACCTTGCTGGTGTAGCTCTCCCCGCCTGCTTCCGCTTCTGTAATTTGATACAGCCAGTGAAGCTCTTCTGAGGTCGGCCCGTCCTGCTTGGCCATCGAAACAAAATTGCCATCACCCGTCGAAATAATCGCGGCGCGCTTCTGTGTATCATATTGCACCGCCATGCCAAGCTTTCTTGCCGTATAAGCAAGCGGTACATATGTAGTACCATTGAGCAGTACCGTTCGCAGTTGCAAGCTGTCCTGCTGCCACCCCGCACTTGCACTGCGGCGATATTGCGTATAACGCTCGCCTATTGGAAATCCGAGCTCCATTGCTGGCGTCTTAAGCATAGCAGTGCGCTGAGGCGCGTTCCAGACAACAGAAGCATTCACATTTCGAAAAAATGAAGCCGGTATAAGCTGGTAGCCATTCTGCAAAATCGCAGTCGTTTTAACCGGCTGGTCGTTAATATACACAGTCGTAATTCCAGGCGTTTGCGCTGAAACGCTGCTCGTTGACCAGGCTAAAGCCATGATCAATAACAATGCGACAATCGATCGTTTATTTAACATCATTTCCCCTCCTTCGACATGGACCATTATACATGAGTTAGGAGAGCTGCTTTTATGGTAAAACAAGGATAATGAGAAACAGCGCCATCTCGGAAAATGGCGCTGAAAATGCGTCAGTAAAGGGATTCACCTTAAATGACGGAGCTTTAATTCTGATAATGATGAGAGGATTTTAATCGTCCTGCGGTGCGTCTTCACAGTCTTTGGGTCGTCTGCGTCACTTCTACGCTGGATTCCCTGACGATCAAACGCGGCTCAAATTGGACGCGCTCATACAGTCCTGTTTTCTGCTCCTGAATGCGCTGCAGCAAAAGCTCGGTCGCTACCTTTGCGACCTCGGTGCTCATAATCGAAACCGTGCTCAGCTTAGGCGAAATGACCGTCCCCCACCAAATGTTGTCGATGCCGACAATAGCGACATCCTTGGGAACTGCAACGCCAAGCTCCTTAAAGCGATTGATCAGGCCAATTGCTACCATATCATTGCCTGCATAAATTGCATCAGGCATTTGCGCAAGCCCGACAAAGTAATCGGCAGCTTTAATGCCGGTCTGCAAGGAGAAGTCCTCTCCAAAATAAACAAGCGAGCGATCAAAGCTGTCCAGCGCATCCTCATAAGCAAAAAAGCGCTCTTCAATAATTTCCTTAAATGCGCCGGCATAGCCGATTCTCGTTCGGCCAATGCTTTGCAAATGCTGCATGACCAGCTTGCCCTCCTGCGTGGACATGCTGACGATATCCGCCTTCACGTCGGCATCCATCTTCTTCCCATAGTTAATGACCGAAATCGGCAAATTGCTTTTATTAATTAAATCCTTCAACGTCTTCGGATAAGCGAGCGGCAAAATAATAAGCCCGTCAACATGCAGCTTCTTCACATCTCGCAGCAGCTCAAGCTCAGCTCTTGCATTGCCCAAGGTGTTGATTTGCACAACCCGATAGCCGTAATGCTTTGCTGCCTGCTCCACCGCATAAGCGACCTCGGGAACGAAGGCGTTGCGAACATCGGGAACAGCCAGTGCAATTTGACTCGTTTGCCGAACCTTCAAGCTTTTGGCGGACGAATTAGGCACGAAGCCAAGCTCCTCAACCGCTGCCAGCACCTTTGCTTTTGTTCGCGGACTGATTCCGCCTGTATTGTTAATCGCTCGCGATACTGTGGCGATGCCAACTCCTGCATGCTGAGCAACATCCTCAATCGTAATTTTTTGGTTTTTCAAGGCGTTCACCTCTTAGACTGAAATTGTTTCCTGTTTTAATCCTGCTTTTGCTTACTTGCCTCATCATATCATAAATATTGCAGACAAGTGAACATCGAGATTTTCCCTTTGCAAATTTGACAAATTGTAAAGAAAGTGACACAATTAATTATCGGAAACGTTTCCTAATTCATTTTATTTTTCCATGATATTTTATCGATATCATTACTCTGTTTTAAATGTTAAGGAGATGACAGTAGTGAAAGCATTGCGTTGGCATGGTCTGAAGGATTTAAGAGTGGAGCATATCGAGGAGCCGGCAGCTCTTCCCGGCAAAGTGAAAATCAAGGTTGAATGGTGCGGCATTTGCGGCAGCGACCTGCATGAGTATACAGCAGGTCCAATTTTCATTCCGCAAGCTGATACGCACCCGCTAACTGGAGAGAAAGCTCCTATCGTAATGGGACATGAATTTTCCGGACAAATTGTCGAGGTTGGCGAAGGCGTTGCGAATTTGAAGGCTGGCGATCGAGTCGTCGTTGAGCCTGTTTTTGCATGCGGAGAATGCGAGGTATGCAAGCAGGGCTATTACAATCTTTGCCCGAAAATGGGCTTTCTCGGTCTGGCTGGCGGCGGTGGCGGCTTCTCTGAATATGTTGCGGTCGAGCAGCATATGGTGCATAAAATTCCAGATAACGTATCGTATGAGCAAGGGGCGCTCGTTGAGCCGTCTGCCGTCGCGCTGCATGCGGTTCGTCAAAGCAAGCTGAAGGCTGGCGACAAAGCGGTCGTATTCGGTGCGGGTCCCATTGGTCTGCTCGTTATTGAAGCATTGAAGGCTTCTGGCGCCGCTGAAATTTATGCGGTGGAGCTTTCTCCTGAACGCAAGCAAAAGGCAGAGGAGCTTGGCGCAATTGTCATTGATCCTGCCCAATATGATGTAGTCAGTGAAATTCATAACCGTACTAACGGCGGTGCGGACGTTACCTATGAGGTGACAGGCGTCGGCCCAGTGCTGTCTCAGGCGCTTAATTCCACCAAGGTTGGAGGAGAGCTTATGATCGTCAGCATTTGGGAAAAGGAAGCTGCGATTATGCCGAACAACATTGTCATGATGGAGCGGACCGTTAAAGGCATTATTGGCTACCGCAACGTATTCCCTGCGGTCATCAGCTTAATGGAGAGAGGCTTCTTCTCTGCCGAGAAGCTTGTAACAAAACGCATATCGTTAGATGATGCGGTAGAGCAAGGCTTTGAAGCGCTGTTGAAAGAGAAAAACCAGGTTAAAATACTGGTTAAAGCTGAATAGGTCGTTAGCTAACCGAAAAATAGAGCAGCAGGAAGGTGAGTAACTCGCACTTTCCTGTTGCTCTTTTTCATCGGATTCTATGTCCCGTTTCCATTCGGATTGGCGCGCTTAGCCTTTCGGGCAACAATAACCATAATGATCGTATTCATTAAGATTGGCGGAATAGCAGCAAGTAAAAACTTCCAATTGTCCGTAAAGAGCGACACGCAAACAAAAAACAGCAGAAAGAATGCAAAGATTACGCTTGAGAGAACAATTGTATAATTCGGCACGTTTTGAATAAGTCGCGACGAATACAACAATCCGGCCACAGCCCAGCTGGACAAATGAACGAACAGCAGGATGGACAGCGCTGGTATTATGCTCAGCTCAACGCCAAGCAGCTCTAGCGTCATGAGCACATAAATAGCAGCCGCAGTAAAGTACCAGGAGGTAGAGCGAGCCTTCGTCCATATATAGTTGTTCATTTCATCCAGCCCACCTCTTTTGCGAGCGGCCTCTCTGCCAAAGAACCAGCCTAATATGCCAAGTGTCAAACCACCGAAAATACCCACATATTCCATCTATTTGTCCTCCTTTTCAAAAATAAATACGTCCTCAATGCTTCTGTGAAATGTTTTGGAAATTTTGTATGCCAGCTCAAGCGATGGGTTGTATCTCTCATTTTCAATCGCGATAATCGATTGGCGAGATACTCCGACCAGTTCTGCAAGCTGCTCCTGGGTCATATCGACCTGAGCACGCAGCTCGCGAATCCGATTATTCATAAGCATCCTCTCCATGTAAAGTTAACTTTACATTAAGTCTAAACGAAACCACTTTCCATGTCAAGTGCACTTTACATTAAATTATTGCTGCAACGCTTGCTCAAGATAGCTTAAATTGATAAGCCCTTCAATATTATCATTGGCGATATAGCCCGCTTCCTTGCTAATCGTCGTCATTTCCTTAAGAACCTGTTCATTGATGTCATATGTCGGAATGCTGCGCGCAAGCGCCAAGGTTACCTCCTCAGTTTCCAGCTGCTGGTTCGTAATCTCCTTAATATGGTCGATGAACAGCTGCACAGCTTCCTCCGGATGCTCGTTAATGAAGGCAATCGCCTTGATATGTGCCTGCACAATGCTTGTTGTCACATCGGGATTGGCTTCGGTAAACGACTTTGCCGCTACGAGCACAGTGTTGGTCGATTCATTGCCCCAGGCAAACTCATCCGAGTCTAGCAAAACCTTGGCATTCGCCTTATGCTGCAAATTAACGCCCCAAGGCTCCTGCGTTGCCGCTGCATCTACATCCTTGCGCAAAAATAACGCTGCGGTATCGGCAGGCGCTTGCTTGATCGTTTCTACTGTGCCGCCGTTTAGTTTAACAGATAATCCGGCCTCCTTCAGCTCCTTCATCAGCATAATATCCTGCGTGCCGCCTATTGCCGGAATCGCAATCTTTTTTCCATCGAGATCGGCCACGCTTTGAATATCCGAATCCTCCCTGACGACGAGCACAGCGCCAGCGTTAATCGCACCCGCAATAATTTGATGAGCCGGGTTTTTCACGTAATTGTTGATCACTGGCGTTGGCCCTACGGTGCCAAGATCGATCGTATCCGTCGACATGCCCTCCATAAACGCTGCGCCATCTGCAAAGGTTTTAGTCACAATTTGAATATCGCTGCCCACTGCTTCTTCAAAGTAATCGTTTTCCAGCGCGATAATCGTCGCGATATGCGTCATATTAGGAAAATAACCGATGCGCACCTCTTTAGCTGCATTAAGGCTGTCCGGCTGTACATCGCCGTCCTTCGTCCCGCAGCCCGCAGCAAGCATCGCCAGCAATAGTATAAGGATAAAGCCCCCTGATTTTAACTGTTTCATCATAACGTCACCCATTTCACATTTATTCGTCCATAACGCAAGCTTATTTGCCCTGCTTCTGCTTTTAGGCTGTATTCGACTGCAAGCCCCAGCGTTTCAACACCGCTTTCTCCAGCTGCAAAAACACAACATGATCAATCAAGGTGCCTATTATACCGATAATGATCATAATGCTGAACACGAGATCCATCGCCTGAATCGACCTTCCCATATCAAGCAGCGTGCCGAGGCCACCGCCTCCTCCCAGCAGCTCGCCTGCCAGCACAGCTCTCCAGGCTAAAGCCCATGCCAGGCGCAAGCCGGATATGATGTGCGGCACCGAGGAAGGAAAAATAATGGTGCGGAACAGCTGGAAGCCGCTCGCGCCCATCGTTCTCGCCGCTCTAATTTGAATAGGCGGCACACTCTTGAAGCCGGAGCTCGAGGTAATCGTAATGCTTAATGCCGCACCGAGCACAACGATAAATAGTACAGAGGAGAACCCTAAGCCAAACCAAAGAATCGCTAGCGGCAGCCAAACTATATTCGGCACAGATTGCAGCGCCGTTACGACAAACCCGAGCGTATCCTCTATCCATTTGCTGCTGTAAATGAGAAAGCCGAGCACAAGCCCGACGACGACCGATATCACAAAGCCGAGCAGCAGGCTTTGCAGCGATACGAGCGTGGCATTGATCAATTGGCCTGACATTAAGCCGTTAACAAAGGTTTTCATAATCGTTACGCCGCCAGGCTCGACAGGAACAATGAACGGCGGCCACAAAAATGCCGGAAACAGCCCAAGCTTAGATATAGCCTCCCATATCATAACGAGAATCAGAATGAATGTTATTCTTCTTAAGACTGTAATCAATGCCGAATTCCTCCCTTAGCACCTTTTCCATTTCATCCTCCAGCTCCACCAATATTTTTTGCTCCAAATGAACCAGCACGCTGTCGGAAGGATTGCGCGGTCGCGCCGCCTGTACATCATATTGCTTCTTTATGCCGCCTGGCCGTGTTTTCATCAGCACGATCCGATCGGAAAGCATAAGCGCTTCGCGAATATTGTGCGTTACAAAAATGATCGTTTTCCCGGTTTCTCGCCATAGCGATTCCAGCTCCTGATGCAACACCATGCGCGTTTGTTCATCCAATGCCGCAAACGGCTCGTCCATCAGCAAAATTTCCGGCTCCATCACCAAGGCTCTGGCAATTGCCACACGCTGCTTCATGCCTCCCGACAGCTCGTAGGGATATGCGTCCAAATATTTGCCCAAGTGAACCTTCTTCAACCACGCTATCGCTTTCTCGCGCGCTTCCTTCCGCTTCATTTTTTTCAGGCGCAAGCCGTACATCACATTGTCCAACACATTCATCCAAGGGAAAAGCCCTGCCTCCTGAAATACGACAATCCGATCATTCCCCGGACCGCTTATGCTTCTTCCATTTACATGTATTTGGCCAGAGCTTGGGCTTTCCAGTCCGGCAATAATATTTAGAATCGTCGATTTGCCGCACCCGGACGGTCCTAGCAGCGATACAAATTCACCTTCGCGAATCGTCAGCTCAACCTGCTCAAGCACATGCAGCGGTTCGTTCCGTTTCGAAATAAATGTTTTATGAATATTTTCCAGTACGATTTGATCTGCCATCATCTTCACCCCCGTTGCCAAATCTGATAAATCCTATAAAATTAATAAGATATAAAATGATTGTATACGAACCGAATCGCCGCTTCTGTCACATAGGTGACATTTTGTTGCGAGTTCTCTTGGTAATATAAAGCTTGCGAGCATTCGGAGCGTAGATGATCATGAACGGAGGCGTCGACATGGATCATTTGCGGCAGTTTTTCAAAATGTATGGAGAAAAAAGGCTACTTGCAAAAAATGATTATCTTTTTCGGATCAATGAAAAAACGAATCGCATTTATTTTCTGGAAAGCGGATGGGTTAAGGTTTCCCACGATGGCTGGGATGGTCAAAGCATCACCTTGTTTTTAAGAAAATATGGAGAAATTTTTGGCGCTGCGGAAATTTTGGCGAAGACTGAGATGCGCGAGCGTTATGCGCAATGCTTAACAAGCTGCACCGTTTATTCGATGCCTGCCGTTGAATGGTTCAATTATGCCAATCAGCAGCCTGAGCTTTGGCAGCTAATGGCTGGGATGATGGCCGCTCGCTTGCTGGATACGCAAAGCTTTGTCGAGGTGCTTACATGCAGACCCGTTCCTTGGCGGCTTGCCTGGATGCTGATGAAATACGCAGAAAAGGAAAACGGCGTCTACTCTACAACGCTGCCGCTTACCCATGAAGAAATATCATTTATGATCGGATGCAGCAGGCAAAAAATTACCGAATTTTTAAGCCGCTGGCGCAAAAAAGGAGTTATCGACTACGAACGAGAGAAAATCGTCATCTTGCAGCCGCAAAGCATTTTCTCAGAAGCGTTATGGAGGGATTAAAATGTATATTCAACCGCAAGCTCATCTATTGCCTGAATACCACGACCAGCTTAAGGTTGTGCTGCTTGGAACAGGGTCGCCGAGAGCGTTTTACGGGCGAGCCAAGCCGAGCGTCGCTGTACTGGCAGGAAGCAAGGCTTTTCTGGTAGACTGCGGCGGAGCAGTCGTTGACCAGTTGATTAAAGCAGGCATTATGCCGCAACGAATTAGCGATGTTTTCTTTACCCATCATCATTATGACCATAACTCCGGCTTTTTCGATCTGTTTATTACGAGCTGGCGAACTCATATCATCCCTGGGCGTGTGTTTGAAGGAAGAACGGGGCCGATGAACGTATACGGGCCAGAGACGACCAAGGCTATCATTCAAAAAATGAGAGAGTCGTTTGAGTTTGATGTAAAGCTGCGAGTTAACTTCAATCTATCCTCCTCTAAAGGGCAGGATATTCAGTATGTAGAATGCAACGAGGGCATTGTATATGAAGAAGGCGGCGTGAAAATTACGGCGTTTGAGGTTGACCATCGGCCTGTTTATCCAGCGGTCGCGTACAAATTTGAATATAAAGACAAATCAATCGTCATTTCAGGCGATACCGTTCCAGTGGAAAATATGGTCAAGTATAGCCGAAATGTGAATCTGCTCGTACATGAAGCCTACAACAAGGAATGGCTGGAGCTGCTAATCGCGGAGCACCCAGCCTATAAGCTGGCGCTTGCCAATCCAGCAAAATATCATACGACGACGCTGCAGGCTGCCGAAATCGCCCGCGAAGCGAACGTTAAGCATTTGGTGTTGACGCATCATATCCCCGCTCCGATCCCGGAGGAAGCAGCGGAAAACGAATATACGCGGGGAATGCGGGACATCTATGAAGGAAAAATTACAGTTGGACGGGATTTAATGGCGTTCGAGCTGTAGCAGCTTTTATGAGCAATGGCGCAATGCTCGTGTCAGCCAAAGGCACTGAAGCAATCGGAGCGAACTAATAAGCTGCCGATTGCTTCAGTAATGATCTGGCCTCTACTCTTTAGCGTTTAGAGAGCAGCAGGGCTTCTTCTGTCTATACTAGCCTACTTTCTCAATAACAATAGACGCGCTGATTACAGCAGGACCTGATCCACCAACTTGATTTTGAAGTATAACAGTCCCCGTCGTGTCGATACGATTCAATGTCAATACGCCGGCTGAGGTAAACTGGAAAATAACTTGGCCTTGGTACGGCTGGTTACCCGATCCAGAGCCGTAATTGCTGGCAGGGACCATAGCTATTGGAGCACCGCCAACAGGATCAAAAAATAGAGCAAACGCTGTATTGCCCTCCACAGGGAATACTTCCCAGCTAATGTTATAAAAGCCAGGTTCATTAATGTTAATGCTGGATGGAGTAGTAAATGTGACCGCTGTACCGTTAATAACAGAATAATTGAAGGTAACAGCTCCACCCGGTACTCCAAGCGCTGTTGCAGGTGCTACCGTTTGTTCCTCCGTGCTCGCAACATAGGCTACAGACTCAGGACCTGCTGGACCTGTCGGACCTGATGGTCCTGTTGGACCTGTCGGACCTGTGGCTCCTGCACCAGGTCCCGTCGGGCCTATTGCACCTGTCGCACCTGTCGGACCTGTCGGACCTGTCGGACCTGTCGGGCCAGTAACTCCAAATCCTGGTATACCCATTGGACCTGTCGGACCGGTCGGACCTGTCGGACCGGTCGGGCCTGTCGGACCGGTCGGGCCTGTTGGACCTCGTTTACCATGATGGTGAATACCGCTAATAGAAACCTCTTTATCATCGGCTAATTTTGGAGTTTTGATTAACTCATCGTTGAACTTGTTCATATTAAAAAACACCTCCTCGTTTGATAATTCATTATATGAGGTGCAGAAAAAAATACTTGTGCGAAAAACTAGATAATGAGAATTTAATATTTTTAGTTTATGACCTATTTATTTTCAACCTACTGGTAGATTCATTGAAATAATCGAGCAATTCTTGACGGAACACCTTGGCTGGTGTGTTCAGCACCCGATCACGATGCTGCAAAAGGCCATGAGTCAGCCTCAGTGGCTGAGTCATAGGCAGCGCAACAACCGTTCCTTCCGCAAGCTCACGCTCCAGTGCGATCTCTGGCACATAAGCGATCCCCATTCCATTCTTTATAAGCTGGCGGATTAACTCTGTGCTGGGAAATTCCGCTTGACGAATCTCGGCTGGCATCCCCATTTCAGTCAAAATCTTGTAGCCGTCGGTCTGGTACAAGCAGCGCGGGCCGAAGCCTATCACCTGTACGCCTTGCAGCTGTTCCCAGCCTTGCATCGCGATAGTTCGAGCCAGCTCGGCCGACGAGATAAGCACCATCTTCTCCTCTATAAGCGGTTCAAAGAGCAGCTCTTCTCGCATTGGATTTTTCGGCACGATGCCGAAGTCGATGGAATGAGACAGCACCTGCTCCACAATATCGCCTTGAAATCCTGTCTCAAGATGGAGCGATACCTCTGGATATTGAGCGAGGAATGGTCTGAACAGCCCTGTCAATCGTGTCACATAGAACGACTCCAGCGCTCGAATCCAGACCGCTCCGCGCGGCTGCTCCAGACTATTGAGCGCTTCCTGCAACGATTGTCCCAGCTGTGCAAATTGACGAGCATAGCGAGCCAGCTTTTCACCCGCCTCGGTTGGCTTAACCCCTCTGGGCAAGCGATGAAACAGCTTCTGCCCGCAGCTTTGCTCAAGCAGCTGAATATGAGCAGTCACAGTAGACTGCACGTAGCCAAGCTTGGCAGCCGCCCCGCTAATTGTTCCCTCCTTCCAAACCGCCAGAAAGGTTACTAGAAAACGCCCATCCAATCGTTCCAGCATAGTGTCCCTCCTCCTCTTGAATCCATCGAATTATCCGATGGATAGTATCGAACTATTTCGTTATTCAAATGATTTCAATCATGATAGCATGGAGTTCAACCACTGTAAATGGTTAATGCGGCTGGTATTCATGTAAAGAAACAGGAGGGTAAATAAAATGATAAAATCAGGCTTTAGATTAGGTATTTATGTGTTTAAGGATGCAGAAATTGTCGATTATGCAGCTCCCTATGGCGTATTTTCCGTAGCTCGCCGACTTGACCCTGAGCTGGAGGCATTTCTTGTCGCAGATGCGCTGCGTCCTGTTCAAACTCAGGCTGGCTTGACCGTCATGCCGAATTACAGCTTTCAGGATGAGCCGCATATGGATGCTTTTCTAATTCCCGGCGGATTCGGAACTCGTCAGGAAATGCATAACGCCAGACTGCATCGCTTTATTGACTCACTGCCCGAGGCTTGCCTGCTAACAAGCGTATGCACGGGCTCTTGGGTTTACGGGAAAATGAGGCTGCTTGATGGAATAGCCGCGACCAATCGTAAAGAGCCCGATCGGCTCGAGGCTTCACAGGCAGGAAAGGTGCCAATTGAGCGGCTGGCTGAAATTGCACCAGCCTGTAAAATCAGCTATGCAAGAGTAGTCGACAGCGGACGAATCATTACTGCAGGCGGGATCTCGTCAGGCATGGAGCTCGCCTTCCACCTGCTGCGGCGCGCAGGCTACGACGAGACGTTCATTGCAGATACAGCGCGCGTGATGGAGTATCACAAAGCCTATGAGCTATACCGCTCTGATCTTGAGCGCGATGTTTCCAACGAAATTGAGCAACGCTAAATAAGTATAAATAAAAGCAGGAAGCGTTGGGAGCTTCCCGACACTTCCTGCTTGAGTGGCAGCATTATCTGCTGTACTTCATATGAAAACGTTCTTCATCCGTGGCAAGGTATACAATACCTTCAATAAAGCCGACGATCGCCGGAATATAGGTCCAGCAAAACAGCAGATATACAATCCCCCAACCGATGCGGCCCAAATAAAATTTATGAATGCCGAATCCTCCTAGAAAAATGCCGAGCAGCCCTGCAGCGATTTTGTTTTTCGGATTGCGATAGACAGGCTGATAATAGGGCTGACCATATTGATGCATTCCCGGTTGTCCGTACGGCTGTTGGTAGTGCTGTGATTGGGCGTGCCCATATGGCTGATGATGCTGCTGGAAATGCGGCGGCTGGCCCTGAGCTTGGTTAAACGGCGCTGCTTGCTGATTCCCGTATAAATGATTAGGAGGTGGCGGCGGCGGTGGTGCCTGAAAGTTCGACTGAGCAGCAAAGCTTGAGCCGCAATAGCCGCATTCTGCAGCACGATAGTCAACTGCTCCTCCGCAGGTCGGGCAATTTTTAGTAGCCATAATAAATGTCTCCTTTAAGCTCTTTCCAACTATTGTAGTATACTCCGCTAGATTCAGGCAATTGATTCTCCATCATTTCAACAAATCTCTTCATTTCTTTCTCATTATAGCTGAAGCTTACCAGGCTTATAGCCAGCCTTTTCCGCCATTAGCTCTGGCAAGCTTTGCCCAGCTTCACGCAGCTCGTCAATCATAACATCGGCTTTAATGCGGCCTTGATGCAAAATAATGGCGCGATCAATGACATTTTCAATTTCATCAATAATATGTGTCGTTAAAATGATCGCTTCATCCTCCTTCAAACTGGAAATCATCAGCGTTAAGAAATCACGGCGCGTAAACATATCCTTGCCATTGAACGGCTCATCCATCAACATATATTTCGCGCCCTTGGAGAAGCCCGCGCATATTTCCAGCTTCGCCTTCTGACCGGTGGACATTCTCTTTATACGGATATGAGGATCAAGCTCAAAAAATTGCAGCAGCCGCTCATAACGGCTACGATCAAAGCGCGGGAAGAAATCGTTAAGGAATTCCCCATACTGCACAGCCGTCATATTTGGAAAAAAGCTGCCTTCCTCTGTAATAAATGCGAGCTGCTCATATTGCTCCTGAACCGGCTTGCCATCTACTAAAATATAGCCGTATTGTACGTTGGCCTCGCCAAGCCCCATGATCGTTTTAAGCAGTGTCGTTTTTCCGCTTCCGTTTGCTCCCAAAATAGCCGTGACCTCTCCAGGACGTATCGTTAATTCTGGAACAAACAGCACATTGCGATTGCCTCGATACTGTTTTTCCACCAGATTCATTTCGATCATAGAACGCCATCCTCTCTTCCCTTAACAAAGCGGATTATTGAACCTCTCATGACTAAAGTCACGAGATTCTTGGGTAGTCTCTTCTAACGAAGAGAAATTCACCAAGCTAACCCTGTCGTTCCGACAGTTCGTGTAAGAATTACACAGCAAGAAGTCTTTTGCCTTCGGCAAGAATGTTCAGACTTGCATTAAAGTCTCGGTCGTGATGCTCTCCACATTCCGGGCAGTCCCATTCACGCAACTTCAAGTTTTTTACATCTTTGTGCTTATAGCCACAGCAGGAGCATAATTGCGAAGATGCGAATGTTGGGCCTACAGCCACTACTATACGGCCATACCACTGCGCTTTGTACGCTAGCATGGAACGAAACATCGACCAGGATACCTCACGAATGGCCTTGGCTAACTTACGATTTTTGACCATATTGGCTACCTGTAAATCTTCAATCGCAATGATGTCGTGGTTTTTGACAATATGCGTTGAAATCTTATGCAAGTAGTCCGTACGAGCATTCATGATTTTCTCGTGAATACGCGCTACTTTGATGCGCTGCTTGTTCCAGTTGCTGCTGCCTTTCATCATGCGTGAAAGTTTACGCTGTGCCCTTGCCAGTTTTTCTTCCCATCTGCGAAAGAATTTAGGGTTGCCAACTACTACGCCATTGGATAGAATTGCAAAATCTTTCAAGCCAACATCGATGCCAACTTCTTTGCCGGTTTTAGGCAACTCTTGGATGTCGGCTTCTGCAAGCACGGATATAAAGTATTTCCCGCTTGGCTTGCGTGTAATTGTAGCGTTCAGGATTCGCCCTTCCACTTCACGGCTTTTAGCAAATTTCACTAGTCCAAGTTTAGGTAACTTGATCCGATTGTCTACCATTTCAATATTTCCATTCGTGTAGTTTGTTTGATAAGACTGTACAGGATTGTTTTTACTCTTAAACTTAGGCGCATCGTTTTGTTTTTTGAAAAAGCGATTGTATGCGTCACTCAAATTCCTCAGTGCATTTTGCAAAGAAAATTTGTCTGGTTCTTTCAACCAGTCTATTTCTTGTTTTAGTTTTGTGAGTTCAGCCGAACACGCTCCATAAGATAAGCCTTTTCCTGTCTCTTTATAAGTGTCACCCCATAGGGCTAGAAAACGATTATACACAAATCGAGCGCATCCAATCGTCTTGTTGATGAGTGTCGCTTGTTCTGACGTGGGATAAATCCGGAATTTATAAGCTTTATTCACTACCATTGCTTCTCACTTCACTTTCTGATTTTGGATATACGTTCTTATTTGCGCTTCTGTATGTTCACTGACTGTTGCAACAAAATAAGAAGGATTCCAAAGATGGCCTCCCCACAATCTCTTTTTAATCTCAGGAAACTCTTTAAACAAAAGTCTCGCGGAAACACCTTTTAACGCTTTAATCATACCAGATATTGAATGCTGTGGTGTACATTCTACTAAGAGATGAATGTGATCGGAGTCGCTTTCAATTTCGGCTATAGTGAAGTTGTTATCGGATGCAATCTGAACAAGAATTTCTTTGAGTCTTACGTCGATTTCTTCCACAAGTATCTTGTGTCGGTACGTTACGCACCATACGATGTGGTACTGAATGGCATAGACGTAACCACGACCACGCTTTATTTCTGACATATAATCACCTCTGATTAAAGATTAACCTATGTCAGCGTTATTTACCTATAGAAACCTTGACATTAGAGGGATTATTGTAACCGTCACCTAAACATGTGTCGGATAGTTAACGTCGCACAAGCCACGCCCTATCCGAAGTTTTCTAA
This sequence comes from Paenibacillus montaniterrae, assembly GCF_018403185.1. Lineage (GTDB taxonomy): Bacteria > Bacillota > Bacilli > Paenibacillales > Paenibacillaceae > Pristimantibacillus > Pristimantibacillus montaniterrae. The sequence continues at coordinate 454,960 of NZ_BOSE01000003.1, read as the reverse complement.
CTCATGACTGAAGTCGTGAGTTTGCGAAAACTATGCATCAATACGCACCTCAAAAAAGCTGCGATACTGCAAAACATCATAGCTAAAATCATGCAAGCTGCGATTTTGCATCCGAATCAAATCATCATTCACATCTGTCACGAGCTCGCCTCTATAGATCTGCTCGCCATGCTCGTAAACGTGGACAAGAAATTTCAAAGGCGACATCGCATTCAAATAGTTAGCTCCGTCTTCATCAACCTCACGGAAGGCGCCAGCATAATAGAGTCTTCCATTTTTAAATGTTATAAATCTCGCTCCATGCTCATAATCGTAATCCTCACGCAGCGAGCTGCTGTCAGTGCTTATTGTCGTTACATCGGCCAGCTTGATTTCTTCCGAGAAGTCTACACTTACAACGGTTCGCTGCCCTTGATTGCTGCGGAAGCTTAAGCTAAGCGAATTGCTTTCAGCATTGCTGTAGGCTTCATATTGTTCATAATGCTTGGGGCTGTTCTCGGCTTCTGCGTGCTCATTGCCAACCAGAGCAAACGGAGAGGCAACCGCCTCGCCAAGCCATTGACCGTCAGTGCTATATCCTTCGATTACGAGCGCATCATTCTTCAACAAAATAAGTGCGAGCTTGTCGCCCACCGCCTCCAAGCCTAAAACCGCAATACTGGTTGAGGAATTATCGTCCGCATTGGCATCCAAGCTGAATGTCATAATCGGAAGCGACGGCTGACGCTCACTTGGATCTACATACTGGCTTGAATCATTATACACAAGCTTATAAATGCCATTCGTGCCCTTATATCCATCCGTTGTCACAGCCGTAAAGAACGTATCCTCGCCAGCTCCAGCCAAGCCAAATGCCAGTGTATTCGTATATTCGGCGCTATTATCATCCTTAACCTCAATTTGCGCTACAGGAACCGTTAACGTGGCCGTTTCCTGTTCGAGCTGCTTGTTGCCACGAAACGTGTGGCGGGAAATACTATAATCTTGAATCCACATGCCTAGGTGCACAGCATAATAATGATCGCCAATTCGCTCATAAAAGCCTGGAGCATAGCGATAGCGCCATTCATGTTGCGCATGCGGATAAATCGTTGTTTCCGTATTGACTTCAGCTCCTTGCCATGTAAAGTCAGTACGGTGATTGGCGTCCACAATGCTGCCGCGAATAGCGACATCCTCAAGCACCGCGCGATCGCCATACTCATCTACAATCTTATACGTCCCTTGTTCCTTAGCCCCGATGACCTGAGCTAGTGTGAACACGATAAACACAGCAGCCAACAGCGCGAGCGGCAGCGCTATATGCCGTTTCCCCCTTACCCATATCTGAGTTCTCATCACGCTTGCCTCCTACGCAATTGCTCCCTTTTTTAATACATGTATGCTATGCCAAATGAAAATCGCGCTAATCGCCAGCAATACGGCGCTGTAGCTCACAATTTGCAGCGTATGATAATCGTATACCGGATTCAATCTGGCGCTAATGACGACAATCATTAACCAAATAGCGATTGGAAACAGTACCCAGCCCCATTTGCGCTTGCTTCGCTCGCAAATGACTCCGTAATAGAGCCCGGTAGTGATAACGATAACTATACTGGCGGTAGACAATAGATTAACAGGATCGTACGACCATAGCAGCCGCATAAAGTCTGAACGAATAAAAGCAAGGAACAAGCCGTTGCTCATCTCAAATTGCCCCTCGCTGTAGCCAGCGATCTTATTGTCCATAACGCGATAAGCAAGCACAAACCCTGCAAGCTGTGAGCTTAACAGCAGCATCAGACTAATGCCAAATGCGCATAGCTTGCTCCAATAAAGCGCTGCTCGCTTTACAGGCAGCGTTAAAAGTGTATAAATGCTCTTGCTGCCCCAATATGCCGAATAGATTGACTTCGCCCATAATACAAGCAATACGAGCATGCAGAGTAGAAAAACGATCGGCATTCCCGAAGCACGATACACATCCTCGAATCTTTCATGTACAGCCTGGCTGTTGTAATGCTTCAGCTCATTGCGCACCAGCAGCCAGGACGCTGCTATAAGCGCGGCGCATAGCAGCAGCACGCCGCGCAACAGCTCTCCGAGCTCGTAATTCAACAAACGATAAAACGCCCTCATGTCCTCACCTCAACTGTATTATATGACTAGTACAATGTAGTTAAAAAAATCTATTCCTCCCAAAGCTCGCTAATAAGCTCCACGACCTTTTTGAAGGAAAGATTAACCTCCTTGGCCGAACCGATAAACTCGCGAATCAATCCCTTCATCAGCTCATCCTCTATTTTTGCGCAGATGGTGTCATCTATGTAAATGATGCTGCCCTGCGTACTGCTCGTGCGAACATAACCTTCATCCTCCATCAGCTTGAACGCCTTCTGCACCGTATTCGGATTAATATTCAGCTGTGTGGCGATCTCTCTTCTCGAGGGCAGCCTGTCGCCAGCCGCCGCATGTCCCAGCAAAATTTGACGCTTTACATACGATGCAAGCTGCATGTACACAGGATCTTTATTATTTAAATGAAGCTCATAAAAATTAAGCAATCTGCCTCACCCGCCTCCTACCATGATTGTATTATGGCACTAATACAATCATGCTGTCAAGCAGCCGCTGGTGCTTTTAGTTAGTCTTGTCGAGCAGTTTTCTGCTGGTTAATAGCAGGAGATACTGAAGCAATCGGAGCGGAATTGATTAAGCTAGTCGATTGCTTCAGTATGGTTTTGTCTCTAACCTTTCAGGTTAGAGAGCAGTGATGGCCAGTCGGCCCCGTATCTCCAATCGGACCATTGTCTCCTTCTGGACCCCGCGGACCGGTATCCCCGGTCGGATATGTGCGGCAATCAGATTTTGCTTGGGTATATGGCATTATTAAACCATAAATGTGCCAATCTACTAAGGCGTGTAACTATACTGCCAGCTTCTTATAGTCATCTGTTTCCAACAATTGTTTACGTGCTACACGTTTACGCCGCGCTTCATCGCACGATATTCTGCCGGCGTGACGCCAGTTTCATTTTTAAACAGCTTAATAAAGTAGCTTTGATTGTCGTAGCCTAGCAATTCACAAATTTTACCGACGGAATCGCGCGTTTCACGCAGCATTTGCTTGGCGCGCGTCAGCTTCATTTTCGTTACGTATTCAATAAAGGTTTCGCCGGTTTCCTTTTTGAATAAGCGGCTGAAATAGCTCGGGTTAAGGTACAACGCCTTCGCCACTTCCTCGAGCGTAATTTTCCGATCAAGATGGCGCAGCACATATTGATACGCCTCTACAATTTCATGGCGCTTGCTCAACTGAGCCGATTGATTAACCTGGCTAACCAGCTCAATGTAATGGTTTATGAACCAGTCGACGGTTTCCTGCAACGTTTCCAGCTCATAAAGCCGGCGATGAATCGAATCACTGGAATGCTCGACGCTAAACATTAGCTTATGATTGCGCATTTCAAGTGAAATCCGCAGCAGCCAATCCTTTAGCAGCTTAGGGGAAAGCTTTTGCTCTTGAACATGGAAGCTCCACTCACTCATAAGCGGATGGATCTCATCGATATTAAGCCGCATGTACAAATCCATTATTCGCTCCTTGAAGGAATCAAGAAACAGCATGCTTTGCTGCTGCTCGCGCTGCAAGCTCGGCTTTTCCAGCAGCAGTGTGCCATACTGCCGATAAAACCAGATCGTCTCAGCCTGCAGCAATTCCTCCAGCTCCTGCTTAAATTGGGCCGGGCTTGCACATTTGCCGCTTAACAAGGCAGAAAAGCCTAGCCGCAGATCGCGCGAAAATTGCTGCTGTATAAATCGAAGCAAGGAGCGCAGCTGATCATAGCCGTTCTCCTTCAAGCTGCCAGGCATGCGATAGACGAGTAAAAATTGATAGGTTTCATAGATAATCGGCAGCATTCGCCTGCCTTCAAGCTTGCCGCTCTGTTCTGCTTGCTGAAGCAGCTCCTCGAGCGCATTATTTAACGTAAAACGCAGCACCTCCTCCGTCATAAAGCGCTTTCTTAATTGCTCGCGCTCATCCAGGCGACAGCAAACAATGACCACTTCTTCACCGTGCTTCCACTCCAGCCCAAGCTGCTTCAGCTCCTGCAGCCAGCTTTCCGCGCCCAGCAGCGGCTGCTGCATGGTGCTGGCGATAAACTTTTCGCGCAGGATCGACATGCTGCGATCAACCGTATACCGCATCAGGCTGTCGTAATGCCGCACCTGCTGCTCCTTATCGAGCGCTTGCACGAATTGCTGCAGCAGGCTGGTTAGCTCGGCAGGCTGCAGCGTGTCCTTTATAACATAGTCATGCACCTTCAGCTTAAGCGCCTGCTTCGCATAATGAAAATCACTGTGGCAGCTCAGAATCGCTGCGCGAATATCCGGCTTCATCTGCTTCAACTGCTCCAGCAGCTGCAAGCCGTCCATTTTCGGCATACCAATATCGGTAATGACGATATCAGGCATCGCTGCCTGAACTGCATCTAAAGCCTGCAGGCCATTTTCGTGCAAGCCAATCAGCTCCAGTCCAAGCCCTTTCCAATCTATCACTTCCTCCAAATATTCAAGTACAGGATAATCATCATCTACCAGCATGACCTTATACATCCTCATTCACCGCCTGACTTGGAATATAAAACGTTATCGAGGTTCCTTTGCCGATCTCGCTATCTATCGTAACGTGGAACTTCTCGCCATATTTCAATCTCATCCGTTCCACGACATTGTGCAAGCCTATGCTGGAAAACTGCCTTTCATGATACTCTGTCTCATCAGGCTTTTCCCTTTGTTGTTCGGTCAGCTCTCGCAGCTCGAGCAGACGCCCCTCATTCATGCCTACTCCATCATCAGTAACGGTAACGGCAATAAATGGCTGCTCCAGCTTAGCCTGAATCGTGATTGTGCCGGCCCGCTGCGTCAAGCCATGAATCATTGCATTTTCAATAATCGGCTGCAAGCAAAACTTTGGCACAGGCAGCAGCAGTGTTTCAGCAGCGAGCTCAACCACAAGCTCAACCTGCTGACGCTGGCGCATATTCATCAGCTTGACGTAGTCAGCTATAAAAGCAGCTTCCTCATGCAGCGGCAGCGTTTCCTGTTTGTTGCTTATCGTGAGGCGCAGCAGCTTGGAGAGCGAGCTTAGCATTTCTGCACTTTCCAGATCGCCCTTGCGCATTACCTTCATTCTAATCGAGTTCAGTACATTGAATAGAAAATGCGGATTGATTTGCGCCTGCAGCATCGCCAGCTCGGCCTCGCGCTTATTTTGATGCGTAGCGGACACTTCTAAAATCATCCGCTTGATTTGATCCAGCATCTGATCGAATGAGCGACCGACGTAGCCAATTTCATCCTCGCCGCGTATATGGCTGCGAATTTCCAAATTGCCGCGCTGCACCTTTTCCGCCACGCGGCCAAGATGTACGAGCCGCCGGGTAATTGTGCCGGTCAAGTAAATAAAGAGCACAAGAAATAAACAGTAGGTGACGAGCTGCGATATAAAGACGCGATTATAAATTTGATTAAAGCTGGCAATTGCACCTTCATAGGGTGTTAAGGAAATAAGCGTCCAATCCGTAAACGTAAACGGCTTGCTCGCCAAAATATACGGCCTGTCGCCATCGCGAAGCAGTTGAACGCTGCTTCTCCCCAGCACATTACTTGGCGGCTCGTAGAGACTGCCGATTAACGATTCGTTTGGATGCGATACAATTTTGCTTTGACCATCAACAATAAATGCTTCCTCTCCATCGCCAAGCTCGCTTAAAATGCTGCTTACTTGACGCTCCATAATCGTGACGACCGCATAGGCGTACGGGTTAATTCCTTGCCCTCTTAACGTGCGCACGAGTGAAAGCTGATAGCCGCCAGCCATTTTTTCCGTATTAAATACCGTTGGCGCAGCTCCCAGCCACAGCGTCTGCAAGCCCGCAAGCTGATCAAGCTCGGCAATCCACGGCTCCTGCCAAAGCAGCTGTGAATTGTATTCATCCGTTCCATAATTGTCAAAGCTGTCCCCGTTCGACAGCAGAATAGTCGCATACACTTTACTGCCAAGCAGCTTGATGCTGTCCAGTCTGGAAATAATGAAGAAGCGATCCTCAAAGCGCTCTTTTTCGCTCTCATATTGCTTGCCTTTAGCCAGCTCCTTCAACAACGCATTCAGATCAGCATCCATTTGCATATAATTAGCCGCGTAAATCATATAGTCGAACACATTCATCACATATCCGCTTAACAGCACCAGCTGCTCCTCAGATTGCCTCATTGCCTCGGCTTCAATCTCTTCCTTCGTCAGTACATTGTAAATCGACAGCATGACCGTTGCCGGCAGTATAATACAGCCGAGTGCAGCAACAATAAGCTTTGTGCGAAATGATTTCAATCTCGTTTTAAGCTTCTGGCTCCACATGTCCAATCGATTCATAAAGCTCCTTGTCCAGACCAGCTAAGGTCTTATCCTTTACTCGAAAAGTCGGAAAAAGGGGTGCACAGCAAACTGCGACACCCCTCCTCCTATTATACTACCTGTATATGGAAAATGACTATTGATTATCGTTCACAACCTGCGTAACGCGTTGATGCGTTTCCTGCACTGTCGTATCTATATCCTGCTGACCGAAAATCAGCTTTTCATATTCCTCGTTAATCACTTTGTAAACCTCGGATTGATAGCTTACTGGTGGAATGATTTTGGAGGATTTAGAGTTTGCCAGCGTATTGATCAGCGATTGCTTATCAACCTTTTCCGGACTTACCGTGCCGCTCAATATAATATCGATAATATTGGCAAGCTCGGCATCTGCTACCCCCTTCCAGGATGGAACGTTTTTGCCCTGAGCAATCTGTCCGTCCGTCGTATACCAGCGTACAAATTGATACGCCTCTTCCTTATGCTTGGAGCTTGCAGCCACTGCCACATAATCGGTGGTAACCATCGTATAGCCGATTTCATCAGCGTCATTGTTTTTCGGAATCGGCGCAACGGCTACTTCAAAGTTCAACGGAAACTGCTCCGTGCCACCAAGCTCCGTATTCATCCAGCTGCCGATCATCACCATTGCCGCATCCTGATTAAAGAACTGATTGCGATAGTGCAGCTTTTGCGACAGCATTTCCTGATAAGGCGTCGAAATGCCTTCTTGCTCAAATTGATAGCGCAGCTCTAACGTGCGCTTGAACAACGGGCTTTCGATATTCGACGTGCCATCCTCCTTCAAAAACTCGCTGTCTCCAGGCTGATTGGCCAGCGCCAGCTTCATAAATTCCATCCAACCGCCATTTTGCGGGCCGTGGAAGTAAGTGCCGTAAACCTTGTCATTGCCTTCGCCCTTCGTCAGCTTTCTTGCATACTCAGCAAAATCATCCCAGGTCCAGTCCGTCGGCACCTCCAGCCCTGCATCATCCAGCATCGTTTTATTAAGCAGCACATACCAAGGATTAAACTTGCCAGGAAGCGCATAGATTTGTCCGTTCAAGGTCGTATCGACCTTGTATTCATCCGTCAAATTAAAGCCTTCAGCCGCAATATATTCATCAAGCGGCGCTACCATGCCGAGGCCTACACGCTGCGCATAGCTCGCAGCATCGGAAAACATAAGCACATCCATCGTCGCGCCTGAGCCGGCTTCAAGATCCAGCTTTTGCAAGGCTTCCTGGCTGTCCCCCTTTTCAGACAACACCACCAAATCAACACTGATATTCGGATGCGCGTCCTCAAAAGCAGCAATCGTTGCTGCCCAATTGTAGGTTGCCTCGTTGCCGAAGGTATGCAGCTTTATCGTGACGGGCTCGCTGCTTTCTTGATCATTGCCTGCATTCGTATGATTCTCAGCTGTAGGAGTTGGCGAGGAAGCGCCTCCATTATTGCCCGTATTGCTCGAGCTGTTATTGCCAGAACAGCCTGCAGCTAGCACGAGCAAGCTAGTAAGGGCGATCATCGCCAATTTTTTAGTCATCCTTTTCATCCATAAACCCTCCTTTTTTTAATTGAGCTCACATCATCATGCTATTTACGCTGTTATTGTATATAATTTCCTTGCACGTGAAATACGCCAATCTTTACCTACTTTAACACTTTTTTTACCATCACAAATTTTGCAGCGAATTTGGAAGCATACCAAGCTGGCATCTCTACCTTCAAGCCACGCATCCTTTTCTCCAAGCCTAGCACGTTATCTCCAAGCCTAGCATCCTTTTCTCCAAGCTAAGCACGTTATTTCCAAGCTAATCGCGGTTATCCTTTTACGCCGCCAAGCGCGATCCCTTCAATTACGCTTTTTTGCCCGATTATAAATACGATGAGCAGCGGCAAAATGCCGGAAACTGTCCCTGCCATAATTAAGGAATAAAACTCGCCGTTAATCGTTGTAAATTTTTGAATCGCAAGCTGGATCGTATACAGCGCATCCGTCCGTAAAAAAATCAACGGGTTTTGATAGTCATTCCACGTCCATATAAACCGCAAAATCGCATAGGTTGCCACCGCTGGCCTTACAAGCGGAAAGGCAATTCGCCAAAAAATCGTCCAATGAGAGGCGCCGTCAATTTTGCCAGATTCAATAAACTCCTGATGGATCCCCATAAAAAACTGGCGCAGCATAAATGTGCCGAGCACGCTAAAGCTGCCCAGCAAAATCAAGCCCAAATGGCTGTCAAACAACTGAATTTCGCGATACAAAATAAATTGCGGTACGAGAATCGCCTGCTGCGGAATCATATAGGTCGTCAACACAATAATAAACAAGTAGCTGCTTGCTTTAAATTGAATTTTAGAAAAGCCGTATGCCGCAAGCGCTGATACCGCACAGGAAATGAGCGTTGTCAGCACGCTTACTTTAATCGTATTCCAGTAATATTTGTAGAACGGAAATTTCCCCACCCACACCTCATGGTAGTTTTCTACTACATTCCAAGTTTTCGGAAGCCATTCGATCGGATACGTGAACACCTCTGCTTCGATCTTGAACGAAGTGCTCAGCATCCAGAGAAACGGAAGCAGAAACAATATACTTATCGCAAACATAATGATCGTCAGCACAATTTTTCGAGTGCGCTCTGCTATTACTGAATTCACAAGCCCGCACCTCCTAGTAGTTCACCCATTTTTTCTGAATTACCCACTGCAGTAGTGTAATGAACAGCACACATGCAAACAGCACGACAGCCATTGAAGAGGCGTAGCCAAGCTTCAAATTGGTAAACGCCGTTTCGTACAGATGCCATACAATCATGCTCGTTGAGCGGATTGGGCCGCCCTTGGTCAATACAGCGATTAAGTCAAACACCTTGAAGGAAGCAATAATTCCGGTCACGAGCAGAAAAAATGAAGTCGAGGACAGCATCGGGAACGTAATATTCAGAAACTTTCTCCAGCCATTCGCTCCGTCTATCGAAGCGGCTTCATATAAATCCTTCGGAATTGCCTGCAAGCCTGCGATGTACACAATCATATTAAAGCCAATCGAAATCCAGATTGAAATCATCATAATCGACACTAGCGCAAACTTCGGGTCAGCGATCCATCCCGGCGGATTGTCGATACCTAGCGCCATCAGCGTCTGATTGATCGGACCAGCGGATGGATGGAACAGCACCTGCCATACGATCGCCACTGCCACAACGGATGAAATATAAGGCATAAAGAAGGCAACCTTGAAGTAGCTCTTGGCATATACATTGCGATCAATCATAATCGCCAAAAACATCGAAATCGCCATATAAATCGGCACGGTCAATAGAAACCAGGCATTGTTCAGCAGTGATTTAATAAAGGCGTCGTCGCTAAGCAAGCGCTGGAAATTGTCCAGCCCTACCCATTTCAAGCCGTCCCAGCCTGCTACAAAGTTCCACTCAGACAAAGAGAGCAGAAACGCTGCAATAATCGGAATTAGCGTCAAAAAGGTTACGCCTATCAGCATCGGAGCAACGAAGAGCAGGCCAGCCAGCGTCTCTTTGCGCTGCAGCTTCATGTAGCCTTTTGCTCTAGTTTTTGCTTTCATCTCTTCCCCTCCCTCGTTGATTCTACGACTATTATAGAAGGAGAGATATGCAAAGCTATAACGCTATTTTGCCAACTAATAACGTTATTTTTACTTTATCAGCAGAACAAAAAAGAAAGGCACATAGCAGGCGCAGTCACTTTGACAAGTGATGCTTGCGCACGCTATGTGCCTCAATAGCTTTTATGATCGTATGGCTAGCTCGATAGCTTTTATGATAGTGGCTAGCTCGTTAGCTTTTAAGAAGGTATGCCTAGCTCGTTAGCTTTTATGATAGTATGCTAGCTTTTACGCGATGCTTCAAACTCCTTCTGGAAGGCTTGCAAATCATAGCCCTTAAAGGCCATCTCCAGCAGCTGCGGCAGCAGCGCAGGTGTACAAGCAAAGCATGGAACTCCTAGCGACGACAGCCGCTTCGCCATCTGCTCGTCATAGTAAGGCTTGCCGCCATCAGCAATCGCCAGCAGGCTGATCACGGTAACGCCAGATTCCTTCATTTCCTTCACTCGATTGATCAGCCCTGCACGGTTGCCGCCTTCCTCCAAATCAGAAATTAAAAAGAAGATCGTTTTGGCAGGGTTCTCGATGAACTGCTGGCAATAGGCTACCGACTTGTTAATATCGGTGCCGCCGCCAAGCTGAATGCCGAACAGCAAATCAATCGGATCATCGGATTTCTCCGTCATATCGATAATCTCGGTATCAAAGGCGACGATTCTCGTATTGATCGCATTCATGCTCGCCAAAATGCAGGACATGATCGAGGAATAAATAACCGATTCCCCCATCGAGCCGCTTTGGTCAATATCGACAATGACCGTCCAGTTATTCATCCGGTTTGCGCGATCAAAAAAGTAAAAGCGCTCGGGAATGATCGTTTTCAGCTGTGGATTATAATTTTTCAAATTGCGATTAATCGTATACTTATAGTCAATTGCTGCGACTGAAGGAATCGGCGAGTGCTGCTTTTTGTTAAGGGCCGCCGTTACTGCACGACGAATATCGTTTTCCAGCAGCTTATTAATTTCCTCAACGATTTTGCCGATAAATTTCCGCACGCTCTCCTTGGAGCGCTTCGGAATATGATCCTTCAGCAGCATCATCGTAGAAGCCAAATTGACGTTTGGCTCCAAATTATCCAATACTTCAGGCTCAAAAATAAGCTGCTTCAAGCCTTTGCGCTCAATCGCATCGTTTTGAATAATCGAAACCATTTCCTGATCGAATAAGGAGCGGATATCACCGAGCCATTTGGCAATTTGCGGGGAAGAAGGACCTTTGCCTCCTCCTTGTCCGAAGCTGCCGCCACTGGTTTGGTCATATAGCGCCGCCAGCGCTTGATCCATGAGCTGCTGCTCGGCAGAAAGCTCGCAAGCACCGCCAGAGCGGCGCTCCAGCATCTCGCGGCTATCCTCACCGAGAATAAGGCGCCAGCGAGCAATCCGCTCCTTCGCCTTCAGCTCAGCCTCCGCCGCAGTCATCTGCAACGCTTCATCCTGCTGCTCCATCAAACTCCCCCGTTTCTGTAATAAATTTCAGCGCTACGGAGCAAAGCATCCTCCAGTCAGCGCTCCGGAGCAAAACATCCTCCAGTCGCTTTTTAAATCGTAATGTTCTTATTTTATTTTTAAAGGTTGCATTACGATGTTAAAGGCGACTCACTTCGTTTTTCGGATGCTTTGCTCCTCCGCTGTAGTTTTTTTCTTGACTGTTAAGCTTCGATGTCGAATAAACCCCAAGGTTCCTTTCAGCGCTACGGAGCTAAGCATCCTACAGTCGCTTTTTAAATCGTAATGCTCTTTTTTTAATTTTTATGGTTGCATTACGATGTTAAAGGCGACTCACTTCGTTTTTCGGATGCTTTGCTCCTCCGCTGGTGCTTTTTTTGAATGCAAAACCAAGAAGCTTGGACGATAGTAGAAAACGAGGAGCGCAGCGTAGGCACTTGCTACGTGAGCACCGCCTTCGGTAGCGTGACATATTCGCCGTCGACTATGCTACAACGCAATCATATCGTCATCAAAGTCCAGCTTTTTAAACTTCCTCTTTCAATCGAGGTTTAAAAAGTTGGGCTTTCAGGACCAAGAAGATGGCACGATACTAGAGGGCGAGGAGCGCAGCGTAGATAAACCTACGTGAGCACCGGAGCACTCGCTAGCGTGACATATTCGCCGTCGACTCCACTACAACGCCCTGCATCGTCATTAAAGTCCAGCTTTTTAAACTTCCTCTTTCAATCGAGCTTTAAAAAGTTGGGCTTTCAGGACCAAGAAGCTTGAACGCTAGTAGAAAACGAGGAGCGCAGCGTAGGCACTTGCTACGTGAGCACCGCAGTTTTCGCTAGCGTTCAAGATTCGCCGTCGAATACGCTACAATGCCCTGCATCGTCATCAAAGTCCAGCTTTTTAAACTTCCTCTAAATGTCGTCGAAATCAAATTCTTCTAGTGCCTCTATTAACTCCAACTCCTGATCTGTCGTTGCGCGGTTGAGCATGTCGTCGACCTGCTGCGCGTTAAGTCCCCATACCTCCGCCAGGTTTTCCGCAATGTCGCTGCGCTCCTTTGCGGTGAAGGAGGAGAAGCTGCGGCGTAAAAATACTAGTGCTCGCTTAAATTCTTCACGGTCAAGTGTATCCAGGTATTGGCTCAGCTTCTCCCACAGACTTAATCTCGCAATAAGCGCGTACTTGTTTTTCAGGGCAAGCCCTTCAAACCACGCCGCTCCCAGATCGGCTGGTATCCCTTTGGACAGCCTGCGTTCCACTTCAATCGCAAGCTGCTCGTTGCTGATCATCCCTCGCTCCAGCAGGATAGCTGCGGCAAAGCCTGATACTTTTGTATTAATATCATCACGATCAGACAGCTCCGCCAGCAGCGCAATCCAGCGCTCTCCATCGGTAAAATCATGATTGAGCGAAGCTTCATTCAGAATGGCAATTGCATCAATTACTGCACCGGCTGCCTTATTATCGCAATTGCAATGATCAGCCATAATGAGACAAGCGCGCAGAAACAGCTGCTGCACAATCGGGACGAGCGGGCTGTAGTCAAGCCGCCTAATATTTCCGTAGCGGATGACAGCAGACAAGCTGTGCACCGTTTGCGCGATTTCTTTAATTGATACGGCGTCTACGGCAAGACGCTGCAGCGCAGATACCGCCAGCTTGACTGAAGCCGGCATGCCGCATAGACAGGCGGCTTCAATAATAGCGGCCGCTTCATCAATCGTGCTGCACTCGTCGATTCGTTCTTTAAGCGCAAATGCAGCAGCCAGCTCGACTGTCTCACCACGCAGCGCAGATTCTACCAATTCTATCTCAGCTTCAACCGACCAGACCATATTCCAATGCTCCGCCCATGTCGCCTTGTCCTGATTGGTGTGCTGTATTTTAGCAAAGCTAATGCCAAGCACCTGCAAGCGATGCAGGAAAAAGGAGCGCGACAAATCCAAAAAAGCCGCCTTTTCAGACTTGACGCGCATATTTTCTCGCAAATCGAGCTCTAGCGTTTGCGCTACCGTAGTTCGATACTTTTCCAGCTTCAAATCTTTCAGCAAACGATAGAAATCGGCTTGAATCGAGGTGCGGCTTACGCCCTCCGGCAAGCTGCCGAGCTTCGTGCCGATTTCCGTGTCAGCAACTGCCAAAGCAATTTCAGAAAAATTGCCATGCCCGATACAGGTTACGGCACTGTCTCTCAAATCACGCAGTGAAGGGACGGAGAAGCCCTTCATCGAAGCAAGCGCCTGGCTTAACCGTACAGCCTCAATGACCGAGGCAGCCGACACCATATGCCCCGCCTTGCGCTGATAGCGGGCCAATTCGGCCATATACGCATAGGCCGTATGCTCTGGCTTGCCTTCCTGCAGATTGTTCCACAGCAGCTCATAATACGCAGGAGCTTTATTGCCGGCGCCGTAGCCTGAGCGCGACGACAGTCTGTAATAGGAATAAGGCATAAGCGTTGTTTGCGAGGGAAGCTTCGGCAAGCTCGCGATCTCCTCCTCGGTTAATGCATTTACCGAGCGCAAGCCATCAACATGGTAAGCGCCTGTTACAACGACAATTTTGTCTGGTGCAATTCCTTGCTGGATTGCTTTTTCGATTTCATGCTTCATATAAGCTTCACGCAAAATATTTTCAGCCTCGTCAAGCGGCTCATTATTTGTAACGCCTCTTAACTGGCTGCCATAAGCGGCAGCACCAAGCAAATATGACTCAGCATACAAATTATGCTCGAAGTGCCGTTCCCAAAATGTTTCCTGGCTATCCTCTCCCGTAACCTCGGCAATATGCTGCGAGGGAGAAAGCTGGCCTACTGTCGAATCAGGCTCAGCGTCCCTTTGCATGGATTCCTCTGCCGTATCTGCCGCTTCATCAGATACCGCATCTGCGGTACGGGCATTTTCCAGCGCGGCGCGTTGCTCTTGCAGCGCTCTTTGCTCTTGAATCGCTAAAAATACCGAGGACGGCAAATCAATAAATCGACACTTTCGTCCATTATCATGCGCCCATTTAATCGCTTGATACTCTGGCGAATAAACGGCGAATGGATATAGTATCGTGCGGATTGGAACGGTTTCGCTATATGCCATAATGGCAATTGGCGGCTTTGTCTCCTGTGCGCAAATATGGGACAGCTGATCGGTCAGATCGCTTGGCCCCTCGACCAGCACGATTTCTGGCTGCACACGGTTAAGCAGCTCCAATAAATGCCACGAGCCTGCGGGAGACAAATGCCGCACTCCAAAAAGTACAGGCTCGCTCACTATTTATTCAACTCCTTGCACTCCTTGTACAAGCCGCGCCACTTTTCACCGCGCTTCTTCAAAATATTTTCCAAATACTCCTTAAAGGCAACGCTGTCCTTATCCTCGTCCTTGACAACTGCGCCTTGCAGCGCTGCTGCCAAATCATAATCGGTAATCTCGCCTGTACCGAAGCCGCCTGCCAGCGCCATGCTGTTGGCAAGCAATGAAATTGCTTCGGCAGTGGACAATACGCCGCTTGTCGGCTTCAATTTCTGCTTGCCGTCCAGAGTTACGCCGTTTCTCAGCTCGCGGAAAATGGTAACTACCTTCTCCACCAGCTCATCTCCCGGAAGCTGTGCTTGCAGCTCAAGACTGCCCGCCAGCTGAGCAACTCGCGTTTTCACAATGTCAATCTCGGTTGCGATATCGGCAGGCGAAGGCAGCACAACGATATTAAAGCGCCGCTTCAACGCTGCTGACATCTCGTTTACACCTTTATCGCGCGTATTGGCCGTAGCAATAACGGCAAAGCCTTTCTTGGCTGGCAGCTCATAGGAAAGCTCAGGCACGCTAATTCGTTTCTCCGACAAAATCGAGATCAGCGCATCCTGCACCTCGGAGGCGCAGCGAGAAATTTCCTCAAAGCGGGCAATTGTTCCGCTTTCCATCGCGCGATAAATCGGGCTTTTCAGCATCGCCTCTGGCGAAGGCCCTTGTGCGATCAGCATCGCGTAATTCCAGGAATAGCGAATATGCTCCTCAGTAGTGCCTGCCGTTCCTTGAATAACCTTGGTTGAGTCTCCATTAATCGCAGCTGTCAAATGCTCGGACAGCCATGACTTCGCTGTGCCCGGCTCGCCAATCAGCAGCAAGGAACGGTCAGTCAGCAAGGTCGCAATCGCGATTTCAACCAAGCGGTCATGCCCCAAATATTTAGGGGTAATCTCCAATCCATCGACGTTGCCGCCTACAATATATTTTAAAACCGAGCGCGGCGACATACTCCAGCCTGAGGGAACAGGATCCTTCTCGGCAGCAATTAAAGCATCAATTTCCTTTTGATAAATTGCCTCAGCAGGCAAACGTTGAAATTCAGTTGACATAAACTAGTTCTCCCTTCAGCGCTCAGGAGCAAGCATTCTCAAGTCGCTTTTTAAATCCGAATACTCTTATTGACATACTGTGGTTGTATTCGGATTTAAAGGCGACACACTTCGTTTTTCGAATTGCTTGCTCCTTCGCTGTAGCTTTTTTTGTTGTTGAGTGCGCTACGAAGTGTAGCGTAGCGGCATCAGCGCTCCGGAGCTATGCATCCTACAGTCGCTTTTTAAATCGTAATGCTCTCTTATTGGAATTTTTTAAGGTAGCATTACGATGTTAAAGGCGACTCACTTCGTTTTTCGGATGCTTTGCTCCTCCGCTGTAGCTTTTTTTGAGTGCAGGACCAAGAAGATGGCACGATACTAGATGGCGAGGAGCGCAGCGTAGGCAAAAGCTACGTGAGCACCTAAAACAGCTGTCCAGAAAATCCCTTGGCGAGTTACAGTGAAGGTTTAATGAATCCTGGTAACGTTAAGTGTTCAAATTGGATTTCATTAAAAATCTAATGAATATATACAACGTTAATGACGATAAACTACCTTGGTTACAGTGAAAATCGTAGAATAAGACGCTACACATTCATTAGAAACGAGAATAGCTTCATTTGTCTCAAATAACGTTCCCCAGTTTCCTTAGCCACTAAACTCTTACTTTTTAGACTGAAGACCGCACGATACTAGAAAACGAGGAGCGCAGCGTAGGCAAAATGCTACGTGAGCACCGCAGCTTTCGCTAGCGTTCAAGATTCGCCGCCGACTACGCTACAGAGAAGTTACATCGTCATCAAAGTCGTGTTTTTGAACCCACCTCTACCAATAGAGGTTCAAAAACTCGGCTTTCAGGACCAAGAAGCTTGGACGCTAGTAGAAAATGAGGAGCGCAGCGTAGGCACCAGCTACATGAGCACCGCAGCTTTCGGTAGCGTGACATATTCGCCGCCGACTACGCTACAACGCAACCGCATCGTCATCAAAGTCGTGTTTTTGAACCCACCTCTACCAATAGAGGTTCAAAAACTCGGCTTTCAGGACCAAGAAGCTTGGACGCTAGTAGAAAATGAGGAGCGCAGCGTAGGCACCAGCTACGTGAGCACCGGAATTTTCGCTAGCGTTCAAGATTCGCCGTCGAATAACCTCCAACGCCATCACATCGTCATCAAAGTCGTGTTTTTGAACCCACCTCTACCAGTAAGCATTTTCATCGGTCCGTATCCGTTCTACCGTCTCCTCCAGACGCTCTACTGTAAAGTAGCGGTCCTTCAGCTTTTTCTCCTTAGCTAATTCTATTAAATTCTCTAAGACCGCAATTGTTTGCTCGCTTGTCAGTTTGAGACGCTTGCATAAGTATTGTAAATAATAGTGCGGATAGCTCGGCTGCAGGAACAAGCCGACAACCCATTCTTTAAATTCGGTTACGCCGAGACGATGCAGCGCAATGACCGGAATTTCCGAGTAGCATTCGTTCGCGCCTTGCGTGAAATGCTCCTTAAGCAGCGCGACGGTCTCCTCATGATTGGTATTCATAATGCTCATCAGCATTACATCATACCGCTCTCTTGCATCATCCTTGGTGAAGTTGCTTACGATGCGGTTCCTTTGTCGCGACAGCAGCTTATATTTGGAAATGCTTCTTATTTCGTCGCTAATGAGCAGCGGCAGCCAGCGCGGATCAAGCTGCTCATGCAGCCGTTTGCCCGTATGAGTCTGCCACCAATTTACTGCTCCATCAAAGCTTGAAGCATACAGGTAATGAGCTCGCTGCTCCTCATCGTAGGAAACGAAGGATAGCGCCGTCACAATAATTTCAGCCGTATGCTTGTCAGACAAGAACGGAGCAAATTGCTCATACACCTCTGCCGCCGGCTTGCTCACAAGCGCTGCGCAAAAGCCCGCATGCAAATATGGCAGGCCGCATGTTTCGTATAAATAAGAACCGGCCTCAACAAGTCGTTCATTATAATTGAGCACAATCCCGTGCGTAATAAGCAAATTGATTTCTCTTAGCAGATCGCTGTTCGCTTCTTGTCCGTAATAACCATAGCTCGTTGTCGGCTGCACCTTTACCTTGGTCAATGACTTGGCCTGCGGCGCGATGTCGGCAAACAGCTTGATCAGCTCGGTTGATGCTTTATTCGTAGACATGTAGAGGAAGCTGTTCAGCTCGCGATACTGCTTTGCTGACTTTTCGCTAAGCTTTGGATCACTTGCCAAGGCGTCAAGCAAGACGCGCAGCTTGCCCGCAATCGTATCTGACAGATCGTCGCCAGTATCATCGAACAAATAAGTCGCAACCTCGCTCGGTGAATGCTCGGCATGCTTCAGCCAAAATGCTCTCGTGCCACGATCAAGCTGCTTTAAATGATGCAGCGAGGAATATGCAGCCTCGCGAATTTCTCCTTTTTCTGTTTCGGCCAAGCCCATTAGCAGCTCGGCATTTGCCTCGTCATGCTTTAAAGCGTGAACGGCTGCCAGTCGCACGACGGAGGAGGATTTCTCCAGCAGGCTTAGATAGAACTCATTTTCCTGCTCCTTAGCGAGCTTCTCGATAATTTCCACGCGACGCGCCATTTCCCGCTTCCCTTTTGCATCAAAATGCTGTTTAAGCAGCGGTACAATCCCGCTGTCGCCACTCGCTAAAATTTCAGCGACAAGGTCGGCCATCTCGGAATAGCTGTCGCCTAGCGCTGCAATTAGCACCGAACGCAAGCGAAAATCGCTTAGCGCTGGAGATTTGGCTTCGAATGCATCCTTGACCAATTCATAGCGCCCCGAGCCTTTTTCAGTTAGCGCCGCTTTTAGGCCATACAGCTCGCTATAGCGCGTTTCATTATAATTGGAGCCGCTTCCCTTCAAGGCTACAGGCTCAAGCTCCCCACTAACCTCGGTTGCACCTTGTGTATATAAAACAGCGTCAATCAATGCCAACGCGTCCATTAAAGCTGTCGTTTTATCGCTTGTTTGCGGCTCGCGCAGCGGCTTCAGCTGCTCCGCAATCTTTTTGAATACAGGCGACGCTCCAGCCGCTTGTTCAAATTGCTCGATTGACCGCTGCAAGCGAAAATCCTCATTAATCATGTTCACTCCTGCGATTGCAGTATGATACAATCGCTCCTGGAGCTCATAAAGTGCAGCAATGCTCATGCCGCTTCTCTCCCTTCCTCGTTCCGTTTAATATAGCAAACGGATGATTTGCTGCTTGGTAATAATTGAATAGGGCTGCATGGCCATTCGTTTTTGCTGCAAATCGTAATACAGCACGCCAAACATAATCCCGTCTTGCAGCACCGCTGCATTCGGCACATCTTCAAGAAGTGCGGTCGTCCGATCTGCGATTGGTCCTCCCATATCTTGAAGCAGCAGTCGCTGGCCCTTCTCATCCACGAGCACATAGCTTTCGGCTGCCTTCGCCACCTGCGCAAAACGCAGCAAAACAGCCGCATAATGATCGGATAGCGTATTTTTAATTTGATTTTTAACAAGCTTGGCTGCTGCAGCAATATCGGAATGGGCATAGGCTGCAATTGCTTCAATATCTGCACTGTTCAGATCTCGAGTCTGGAATTCCTCCCAGCGAATGCGCTTGTTCAAATCACCAGGATAGCAGTATAATTCCTTAGCCTGAATAACGCCAAATGTGGAGTCGTCCTGCTTCACCCGCTTCAGCGCACGCAATGGACGGTAATTTAACGTTCTGGAGATGGTGCCGCTGGAAAGCTCTACCCAATAGCCAACATCGACATACTCATCACGCGCATCGTCGTAATATATGGCAAATGCGAGCTGCACCTGTTCACTGTTTTCCTTGTACAAGCCAAGCTGCTTGAGCTGGGCTGCATTCCATATCGTGCCGATGCTCTCATACAAGGTCGATTCCTCAGGCTCAATGTCGCCATCCTGCAGCTTTTGCCCGAAAAATTGTCTTACCTTTTTAATGACAGAGTGGAGCTGGATGCAGTACCTAACCATTTGCACTTGGCGTTGTGTCTCCTGCTCGCTATTCTCCTTAATCGCCTCCAGCTCTAAAATGATACGCTTTATTAGCAGCTGTGGACCAGGCAAATAATAATCGCCAAGCTGCTTCGCCAAATCGTTATATGTAGCCAGCGAGTTGCCGCTAATCGCACCAAAGCCAGCGTTCAGCATATCGCGCAAACACTGCTCAGCGAGATCGAGACCTTCAAGCTGCTTTTTCATTTTTTTCGCAAGCGCTGCTTTATTCACCTTCGGCGGCTCGTTGCTTTTCTTCTTTTCTTCTCTTACCTCTCGTTTTTGCCGCTTTTCGACAATGGTCTCTGGAACCTCACAGCTTTCAAATGCTTTACCTGCCGCGATTTCGGTTAGTAAAGCAAGGCCATGCTTGCAAGGAAACTGTCTGCTCGGGCAGCTGCATGAGAACACCGGCTGGTCAGGATTAATCGCGTCAACGGTAGTCGTATAATTCGACTTGCCGCTCCCTTGGCATTCCCCCATAAAAAACGTACCGTCATCCGAACGCAAAAGCTTAACGAAGCCGCCCTTTTGTGAAATCTTTTTAGCATTGGCGATTGCCGCAGCATTGGGAGCCACTGCACTAATGAGTTCCTCCGTAACTGTAAACATTGCAAACCTCCTAAAACTTTTCATGCTCTTCCTTGTCGTTTGCCTCTGTGCACATGAAAAGTACATCGAAAGCATACGCTTCAACTTTTCATGCTCATCCTTGTCGTTTGCCTCTTCGCACATGAAAAGTACATCGAAAGCATACGCTTCAACTTTTCATGCTTTCCTTCATACTCACTCTTTAACTATTGCTGCTACATACTAGATATGCTTCTTCGTCCAGGAAAAGTACATCGGAAGCATACGCTAATCCTTCCAATTTTGCCCTTTATTTGCCTGACCTTTCTAGTATAACGGCTATTTAGCAGATTCGTACATTCGCCTAAAGTCCAAATTTCAACTATTTCGCGAAATATGATAGCATATTCGTAGCTGTGATAAAGGAGGTTTGGGCATGATGAACGAGATTGATATAAAGTATCTGGAGCGCTGCATAGAGCTGGCAAAGACTGCGCTTGAGCTAGGCGATGAGCCATTTGGCTCGGTGCTCGTTTCTGCCGATGGAAGGGTGCTGATGGAGGACCACAATCATGTGGCAGGCGGCGATCATACGCAGCATCCGGAATTTGCAATTGCGCGCTGGGCTGCTGAACATATGACGCCTGCTGAACGAGCAAGCGCCACTGTGTATACGTCTGGCGAGCATTGTCCAATGTGCGCTGCGGCACATGGCTGGGTTGGCTTGGGAAGAATTGTTTATGCCAGCTCAACTGAGCAGCTGACGCAATGGCTGAGTGAATTTGGCGCGGCCTTCGCGGGTACGCAGTCTGCGAATTGAGGAAGTTATTCGCGATACGGTCATTGAGGGTCCGGTTGCCGAATTGGCTGAGCAGGTGTATGAGCTCCATCGTCAGTTTTATGCGAAAAAGCGGTAGAGTTAGCTAGACAATAATTGACGGGGCTGTTTCTACCAATAGATAACAGCCCTATCATTTTTTATGGTAAAAGCTCAGTTGCTTGAGCTTTCTGCAAATTTAATGAGAATGTACCAGCCTTCTTGCCCAGTCAGCCACAGCTTGCCAGCATAAGATAAAAGTATCCGTTGAACAAGCAGGGGCTTTGTATAAAAAAGCGACCATCCTCTGACAGCTGCAGAGAATGATCGCGAATCGATTTATTTTATCGTGTAATGGTGTACATGCTTCATTATGTAAGAATACTAGATTTCAACAGACTGTCCCGGCTGGAGCTCATGTCCTTGCTGGTTTTGCTCAGCAAGTCGTGCAATGAACTGCTCACCGCTTTGGCGAATTGGAGGGAACGTATTGAAATGAATCGGAATGATATGCTTGGCGCCAGTCCATTTGGCAGCGATTAAAGCTTCATCAGGGCCCATCGTAAAATGATCGCCAATTGGCACGGCAGCAATATCGATACGGTGCAGCTCTCCAATCAGCTTAATGTCAGAAAATAAAGCTGTATCTCCCAAATGATAAAGTGTCTGGTCGCCAATCGTCAGCAATACGCCCTGCGGCTGTCCTGCATAATGGACTACCCCATCGATCTCATAGGAGGAGCTGTGGAAGGCAGGGGTAAGCTTGACGCGAATATTCTCATCCACTTGATAGGTACCGCCAGTATTCATGCCTACCGTTTTCGCACCTGATTTGCCGATCAGAGATGCCAACTCTACAACAGCAAGAATCGGGCAATCATTGGCAAGTGCAACGGCAGCAGCATCGCTGGAATGATCCTGGTGACCATGAGTCAGCACAATTACATCTGCTTTCAGTTCTTCAGCTTTCATCACAGCTAATGGATTTCCGCTTAAAAAGGGATCAATCACAATTTTTTTACCTGCTCCTTCAACTAACAAGCCTGCATGGCCAAGAAACGTTATTTTCATTATCATTAAACTCCTTTCTACTTCCTCATCCAGTCTACATTTTACTACAACGGAGTTGGCTCGCCAAAGCCCTCCCCATAAAGCTCATCAACATGCTTTTTGATGTCGGCTGGAGATTGCCCCTCCTTAAGCATATTCGCTGTTACAAGCGCAATATCTACACAAATGCCGCAGCGCGTACCGTGATCATCCCACACAACCTCGTCTTCCTTTATTTCTGCAATGAAGCAATTGAAATTGCTTTTATGCCCGGCACTTTCACCACAGCCGCAGTAGCACGGAATTTGCTGCAACGCTTCCGGCAGCAGGGCTGCAGCCTGGTAAGCCAAGGTCAATTTTTCAGAAGCTCCATCTAAAAAGGAAGGCAATACTTGTATCGATGCAGTTGCTTCCTGCAAGTCTCCACTAGCTGCAACATGCTGGTGCTGGTGATGGTCATTCTGTTGACCGCCTGTACTATTGCCACAGCCAGAAAGGAGAATAGATGCAGCCAAAAATGATGCCGTTAAACCTATAGACCATTTCATAATATTCACTCCTATTCAGCGCTACGGAGCAATGCATCCTCCAGTCGCTTTTTAAATCGTAATGCTCTTTATTTGAACTTTATGGGTGCATTACGATGTTAAAGGCGACACACTCCGTTTTTCAGTGCTACGGAGCTAAGCATCCTCCAGTCGCTTTTTAAATCGTAATGCTCTTTATTTGAATTTTTATAGGTAGCATTACGATGTTAAAGGCGACACACTCCGTTTTCCGGATGCTTTGCTCCTTCGCTGGTGTCTTTTTTTTAAGTGCAGGACCAAGAAGCTTGAACGATAGTTAGAAAACGAGGAGCGCAGCGTAGAGCAGAGCTACGTGAGCACCTCAAATGTTTCCGCAGGAAACATACTTCGGAAGCATAATCTTTTCGCTAGCGTTCAAGATTCGCCGTCGACTACGCTACAGCGCCAATCGTCGTCATCAAAGTCCAGCTTTTTGAACCTCCTCTTCCAATGAAAGTTCAAAAAGCTGGGCTTTCAGGACCAAGAAGCTTGAACGATAGTTAGAAAACGAGGAGCGCAGCGTAGAGCAGAGCTACGTGAGCACCTCAAATGTTTCCGCAGGAAACATACTTCGGAAGCATAATCTTTTCGCTAGCGTTCAAGATTCGCCGTCGACTACGCTACAGCGCAATCACATCGTCATCAAAGTCCAGCTTTTTGAACCTCCTCTTAAAGTATATCATTTTGTGGGCTTAAAATTAAACACACCCCCTCCACTCCGAAAGCTCGGATATAGTCCGTGGTCACAGAAGCTGCACCAGTACATATGCTCCGGTTACATTCACCTATTTTATGTTGTGCTAGACTTCTGTACACGCTCTTACGCGGATTTCGCATAGAGTATTGTATCTCAAGCAAAAAGGAGTGAATTACATTGAGTAGATTATTTAAAGCGTGGCTCACAGGATCACACGAGGTGCCAAGCGTATCGACGGACGCTTTTGGTAAAGCACTTTTCAAATTCAAGCGTGTAGGTGGCCATATCAAGCTGTTCTATCTTATTAAAGTGCGCCATATCGAAAAAATAAGAAGAATTGACTTGCACCTTGGCTCAAGAGGTCACAATGGTCCTCGTATCGCAACTCTTTTTGGACCTACATGTCCAGGCATCTCTGTAAACAGAGGTGTAATTTCCGGCAGACTTTCTGCTTGCGATCTGGTCGGTCCACTTTGCGGTCATTCACTATTTAAACTGTTCAAGCTTTTCTTGAAAGGAAAAGTATATGTGAATGTGCATACGACTGAGCATCCAAGAGGCGAAATTCGCGGCCAAGTATTTGCTGTATCTACACGTCGCCATCACAGACATCACCATCATCATTGCGGCTGCCATCACCATCGCCACCATCGCCATCATCACCATTGCCACCATCACCACAAGCATTGTCATTGCTAACAACATAGAGTATTCGCCTGATTCTATGGTCGGCAATGCCGCTTGATTGATAAACAAGGCATCTGAAAACGACTAGCTGAGCCCTGCTGCAGGCCAGCTCCATGCATTTATTGACTCCTCCTCATAAATGATCATGCTAAAACCAGCCCATAAAGTGGGATATTGCTCCTAAGCGGATAAAGGTACTATGCGGGTACCCATCATATGCAGCAATTATAGAACAAACGCCTCCCGGCTCGCGCAGGCAGCGAGCTGAGAGGCGCTTTTTTTGCCCAAAGCTGTCAAGCGATGCTCAGCAAGCAAATGCATATCTGGAAGTATAGCCTGCATCTACATGAATGGTCGTACCTGTTACAAAAGCTAATCGTAAAAAAAGAGCTGAGCGGGCTTGTAGCAAGCCTGTTCAACTCTTTGCTGCTTATGGCACTTATGGCATAAAGGTAACGCGAACCGTAATAGGCGAGGTTGTATTTTCTGAACGAAGTAAAATCAAGCCGTTGTAAGGCGGGCTATAGTACGCAATGCCAATCGTTTTGGAGCTTGCAGTAGAGAAAGATCCGACGTGGTATTGATAGCCGCTTTTGACAACATAGTAGTCGCCCGAAACGATACCTGAAGTGGACAAGTTTTCAACTTGTGCTCTGACTAGCGTATAGTTTTGTCCATTAGTCATTGCATACATAACTGGCTTGGTCTCACCCGGATTAATCGTAATGTACAGCGGAGTATTGAATTGACTTGTGACTGACAACGCATGTGCGGCAGGATTGAACGTCAATAGCAGAACTACTGCGGCCATTACTGCCAGCATTCTTCTCATCGTCTTCATCAACAACAACTCCTTTCATATGTAAGCGCTTCACGCTTCACTTACTATATTAAAGTTCGGCAAGCGGCTTGTATATGAAGAGATAGAACTAATTTGTAGAATTTCAATCTCCTACCAATTAATCAAATAACTCCGCCAATTTGTTGAAGTCTGTCAAATGAACGCGAATGTTGCGAATTGTTGTCTTAAACGATAAGGACATAAGCAGGCAGTGCTGCAGGAGAGCAACGCCTGCCTGCTATTTTCTTGTTCCTGACCTTTTTCTTGGTCCTGAACCTTATTGAAGCAGATGATTTTCTTGCTCGGAGATGTCATGCAGTGCATGAGATGTATTCGGTATTTCGTTTAACGACAGGTCGCCAAGTGCAATAACGCCTACAAGCTTGCCTTGATCGACAACTGGCAATCTGCGAACCTGATAATGCGCCATTAAATCAGCCGCCTCGGCAATTGATTCTTGCGGTGTTGTAATCACTAGCTGATCGCTCATTACCTCTCTAATCTCCGTTGAGCCTGGACGTTTCGCTGCATAGCCTCTTCTTACAAGGTCACGGTCAGTAACGACGCCTACAAGCTTCGTATGATCTTGTTCATCCACGACAGGGACAAAGCCAATTTCATTTTTAGCCATTAGCTCAGCAACCTGAAAAATATTGTCCTGAGGGGTGACCGTCAAACAGTCTTTGGTCATAATGTCTTGTACTTGTTTCACTATATTTCCTCCTGATTCATTCAATGGTAGTTCGTTTCCGAATTATTTTGCCCAAGCGTTTCCACTCTATTCTCGCTGCGCAGAATACATATTCCTCAAAGATACGTTTCTTACATAAATTATCCGCTAACATAAAATACTATAAGTGCGTGTTTACATCCTTTTAAAGAAAAAACAAGGCAGAAAGGTGATTTCTATATATGCAGCTTCCACAATTTCCCCAATCGTATTGGCTTGATTCAGCCAAGCTTCCAGATTTTCCGCAACTGACAGAGGATATTAAGGCAGACGTCACTATTATTGGAGGCGGGATTACAGGAATTACACTCGCTTATTTGCTGGTGAAGCGAGGGATGAACGTCGTTTTGCTTGAAGCAAGTGAGCTTTTAAGCGGTACAACGGGCCATACAACGGCCAAAATAACGAGTCAGCACGGTTTGATTTATGATGAGTTTATTGCTCATTTTGGAGAGGAGCGTGCCAAGCAATATTATGAAGCGAATCACGAAGGGCTTCAGTGGATTCGCCAAATGATCCATCAGCATGATTTGGCATGTGATTTTCAAGAAGAGGATGCTTGGCTCTATACGCGAACAGTTGATGAGATCCAATCCTTGGAGAAGGAAATGCGCGCCTATGAAAAGCTCGGCATTAAAGGAGAATTGAAGGATTCGAGCCCGCTTCCTTTTGAAATCAGGTCTGGACTTGTAATGTACAAGCAGGCGCAGTTTAATCCTGTTCGCTATTTGACGCAGCTGCTGCAGCTGGCCATCAAGCATGGCTTAAAGGTGTATGAGCATACAACTGCAACAACGGTAAAGAAAGGCTCGCCGTCGTATGTCGAAACACAAGAGAAGCATAAGGTGCACAGTGAGCATATCGTGATTTGCTCGCATTTTCCGTTTTACGATAATATGCAGTTTTTCTTTGCGCGCATGTATGCTGAGCGCTCCTATGCCGTATGCTTTAAGCCGAAGCAGGAGTATCCGGGCGGCATGTACATTAATGTAGAAAATCCTACCCGCTCCTTGCGCTCTGTTGTGGTTAACGGCGAAAATTATGTAATTGCCGGCGGAGAAAATCATCCTACCGGGCAAGGAATTTGTACAATTAAGCACTTTGAGACGCTTCAGCAATTTGCCGAGCAATCATTTGGCGTTGAGTCGATTCCATATCGCTGGTCAGCTCAAGATTACATAACGCTGGATAAGCTGCCTTTTATCGGCTCTGTTAAAGAAGATCCACAGGTGCTTGTAGCAACGGGCTATAAAAAATGGGGGATGACGACCGGCACTACAGCAGCGCTATTATTGGAGAAGCAAATTGTAGAGGAGCCGTCCCCTTATACCGAGCTGTTTACGCCAAGACGCTTCCATGCCGATCCTGAGGTAAAAACCTTCTTAACCTATGCAGGCAATATGGTCAAGCATATGGCTAAAGGCAAGCTGGTTCAAAGCAGCACGCGTCACCCGGAGGATTTGAGCAATGGCGAAGGCTCTGTTGTACTGCTGAATGGCAAACGGGCTGGCGGTTATCGCGATCAGGATGGCAAGCTGTTTGTGGTGGATACGACCTGTACCCATATGGGCTGTGAGGTGGAATGGAATAGCGGCGAGCTTTCCTGGGATTGCCCTTGCCACGGCTCACGCTTCAGCTATGAGGGCGAAGTGCTGAACGGTCCGGCGGAGAAGCCGCTGGAGCGCATTCAATAGCAGACGGCTGTTGATTGATAGAGCTGTTGATGTTTTCGACTAACGCAAATCAGGGTCAGTCGTTTGGCGGAATGCTAAACGTCTGACCCTGTAAATTTTATCGGGTTATGTATTAAGCAAGCTTAATTCGACATATCAAGCAGTACCTCTGACAAGGAGCCAAGCTCCTGAATGCTTGCTGTCACTTCTTCTGTTGCTGCAGCCTGGGATTGAATCATCATCGTGTTGTCGGCTACTTTTTTCGTGACCGTCTCGATCGACGCTTGAATCGCTGCCAGACTTTCCTCTATGTTTTTAACCGCATCGCGGCTGTTTTGCGCCAGCTTGCGAATTTCGCTGGCAACGACGCCAAAGCCTCTGCCATCCTCGCCAGCTCGTGCTGCTTCAATGGCAGCATTTAAGCCCAGCAAATGCGTTTGATCGGCAATTTCAACAATTAAGCGGCTAATTTCCTCTGTTTGCTTCGCATGCTCGCTCATAACGTCCATAAGCGCTGCCGTTTCCTCCTGCGCAGTAGTGAGCACCTGAGCTTTATCGGCAATATCGGTTACAGAAGCAGAAATCTGCTGCAAGGAGGATGCCAGATTAGTAGCAGCACTAACGATTGCATCCTTTTTCGCTAAGGACAAGCCTACTCCAAACGCACCGATAATTTCTCCTTGCTCATCATGTACGGGCATCGTAATCGCTTTGAACGGCAAGCCTTTTACTTCCTTCGGCACTTCTGTATATAGCGTCTCATTTTGCTGAATCGCTTCGTACAACCCGTCGCCCTGCACAATCAAGGCGCCTTTTTCCGAAATATTCATCGTTGGATCTGCTTCAAAATAAACCGTTTTTTCAAGGTCGGTAATTGCAATCATAGCTTCTTCGTCTTTAAACAGCGCCTTTATTAAAGGAGCTACTTCAATTAAGGCTTCCAGTTTACTCATCCCTACCATCCCTCTTCAATCAAATTTATTAGGCTTCTGCAATCTTAAACAAATTCGACACGGTTCGCCGGAATCCTTTTACGATGAAATTAATCCGAGAACAATTCATTCAGGATGAGAAAAGCTTTTTTCTGGCCGCGCTCGTCTTGTTCAAGCAGAAGCAACACACTCTTTTGCACCCAAAAATGGTCTTGAAGGGGATCGTTATCGCCACTAATTAGTGTCGATAGGCTGAGGTTTAGTGCCGTTGCGACTTTTTCTAATGTTTCCACTTTCATATTTCGTTCGCCGCGTTCCATTCGGCCAACGTAGGAGCCTGTGGTGCTAATCCTTTCAGCAAGCTCCTCTTGTGTCAGGTTCCGCATCGTGCGATAATAACGGATTCGTTTGCCAATTGTGACAACTGTCTGTTTCCGCTTCATATACCAACCTCCAAGCTCCTCCTATAGGATATTCAAATCTGAATGCAGATCGTTTCCTGTCTCTGTCTGGTAGGCGTTGAAGTGGTTATACTCCTCGCCTTTCCAAATCCAGTATGCTTGAGCTTTACTGCTATAGTGGTTAAAGTCAAGCTTATTGCCTTCATTTTGGCTAAACTCATTCGTGATCATTAGCCCTTCCTCATTCGCTGTAATTTCATTGTTGAGCAGTTGATTGTTCCTTGTGTCGAAGGCTAAATTGATTTCACCGTAACCAAGACGTTTGGCGTTGTTTTCAGTTAGCTTATTTTCTTTAATGATGCAATTTTCCGTTCTTCCACGCTCTTCGTCATAGCCGCCTAACGTTATGCCAGCCGCGCTATTATGATAGATGTGATTAAAGGATACCTCAACATTAGAGGTTGCGCCTCCGGCATGCTCACTGGCCAGCTCGATTCCAAAATCATTATCATGTATGTCGTTGTCGAGGATTTGCACATCGCTGCCACCGTCCACATATATCCCGGCCGCGGAGTAATCGTAGCCGTATGCCGGATTGCCATAAGAGGAATTGTTGTAAACCTGGTTACGTTGAATCATTCCATTTCGCGCCTGATCGTCTTCAGGATTCGGTGCGGTTCCTTCAAGCCCAATGATGTCGATGCCAATATTGTTATTGTCGCGTACAATGTTCTGTATCACTTGGAAGCCGTCCACATTTCCGTTAATCGCCATTGCCTCGCTGGCTCCCAGCTTCAGGTTATATAGCTCATTGTCGATCATATTAATTTGGGAGAGCGGAGATTCCGAGTTGCCATAAACGGCGATGCCATGCGCATTGCCACCGCCTGACTTCTCACTCGCATTAGTCCCCATATCGTGAATACGATTTCCTATAAGATCAATATGACTGCCGCTGCCGCTCACATAAATACCGATCGGGGTAACATCAGCGGAGCTTGTATCGTAATGGCGTATTTCAAGGTCTTCTACACGAACATAGCTGGCGTTATAAATGCTGATCGCACCATCCTCAACCTGCCGAACACCTTTGCCATCCAAAATGGCCGTTTGTCCCTTTGCACTTTGCAAGGCTATGTAGCCCTCATCTGGCGAGCCAGATTTTTCGATGCTTACCGTTTGATGGTATACCCCTTCAAGCAGGATTACGGAACCGCCCGGCTTTACCAAGTCGACCGCTTTCTGAATGCTGGCGAGCGGCGCATCCACCGTTCCTTGATTGCTGTCTTTACCATGAGGTGAAACATAATAATCTCCTGCCGCTGCTTCACTCCCCCCGCCCGCTTGCTCTGTGATAGAGTCATTTGCGTTATTAGATTCTACTCTCGCAATGTAGTAAATAGTACTTACCGACAACAGAATGAAAAGACCAGTCCACATCATCATCGCCTTTATTTTTTTGTTCATGGAACTCATCTCCTTGATGCTTTCTAGCTACGTAGTAGTGAGTCGGTCGGCGCTTTAATATCGCTGCCTCTATTAAATGTAAATTACTTCCTAATCAAATGGTCTCATTAGATTTTGCTGCTGTCAACCTTAAATGTAAATAAGTACGGCATGTCAGATTAACATTATGCGCAAGAGAGGAGTTTAATATCATATTGCGACAAAATGAGATAATTTTAGGCAATCTTATTTACAATATTTTCAAATTATAGTAAAATCGAGATTGTAATTTCTCAGCGTATTTGTAAGCGCATTCGGAAGTCATATAGTAAGCTATAATGGAGGCACTTGGACTGGAGCGACAGATTTACAATAATGAGCCGGAATAAGGAGCCTATCTTAGGCTCCTTTTCCAGTTAGGAGGATTGCATGATGCAGTTATACCGTTCCTTGCTTTATGCTTTAATAGGAGTAATGCTAGCTATCATATGCACAGGCTGCGCTTCCAAGGAGGCTCGCGATTATAGTAATCAATACAATGCGGAAACCGACGCCCCCTACCACCTTCTTTGGCAGGGAGGAAATCAAAGAATAGTCGAGGTTGATAAGGGCTATTATTTTCTAAATGCTAATTACATTTATTATGCAGATAAAGCAACGATGAAGCCTGTATTGCTTGATTCCAACCCTAATTCGGATTGTCTTAGCAGCAACAAGCAACCTGAAAACTGCAGTGCCTTCGTATATTTTTCTGCTCTTGATGCTTTACACTTTCTTGCTTACTATGATGGCGCTTTATATACGCTTCAGCAAGCTATTGATTTGAAGAACAAGCTGTTTGATCTTAAAAAGTTTGAGCTGGTGAAAATTGCACCAGATGGCAGTGAGCGCTCTGTGGTGCTGGATTTCGAAGAAACACCTTATTTCCTTTCGATACATCGCGGCAAATTATATGTCACAACTGGCCGTATCACTAATCCAGAAACTGAAAGCTATAAGCTGCTTGCCTACGATATGGAGCAGTTAGACAAAACTCCAGAAGTGATTTTCGAAGGAAACCAGGCGCAGGGCATGATTTCAGATATTTTTCCATACGGCAAAAATATTTATTTTAGAGAATCGCTCGCCCCGTTTGCCAACTACTATCGTTATGATTTAGAAAACAAAACCATTCAGAAAATGTTTTCCGATGAAGAAGGGACATTGAGCGGCTACATAAATGGCATTAAAAATAACACGATCATTTATTCCCTTTTTAATGGAGATTTGCTTGATCCTGAAAGCTGGCAGGCGAGAACCGTTACACTTGAGAATCAAAATCCGCAAAAGCTTGATCTGAACCCATCATTTTTATCCTTTTACTATTGGCATGATAGCGATCCATATTTGTACAGCTTCCCAGTGCTCGGCTATGATGAAATACTTGATATTGAAACTAAAAATGAGCTGACAATTTATGATGATCAATATCATATTGTTGATGTTATCCCAACGCCAAACTTTAATGTCAGAACTACTTTGTATGTCGGAAACAAGGATCATATGTTTGCTTATACGAAAGAAGAGGATCTTTATAAATGGTATATTTTAGACAAGCGTACAATAGAAGCAGGCAATGCTGTTTTTCATGAATGGGTAAGTACTCCATCTGTAAACTTCAGTTATTTTATCCAGCATTAACATGCGCGTTGAGCAGGAGGTTGGCAATGAAGCTACTCGGATTTGAGCTTACTAAGCTGCTTTATAAACGTATGCTTTGGGTCATACTGCTAGGCTGTCTGCTTGGAAATGCTGCATTTTTCTACTTTGAGCAGGTTAAAAGCCATTCATTTATAATACAGCAGCGAGATCAATTCAAGACGTTAGCCCAGCAGTATATTAAAATGCCTGCTGAAGCCGTTTCACCTGATTTAGAGCACCGTATCAATCAATTACAGCAGCGAATGGATCAGGGTTATGCCGCAAGTCTGGAGCAGCCTGAAATGATGGAGCAATTGCAGCAGTTGAGCACAGAGCTGCAGCTTTACCTACTGTTACAGGAACAGTACACGCATATTGCCGATCATACCGTATTCCTTGAACAGTTAGCCTCCAAAGCTGATGATATGCTATCTGTTTCCATCTTCCAAAAGCAGGACTCTTTTTCCTATCGTAATATTATAGCGACTGCTCAAGCTTTTGAGCGGCAGGGCACTCTTACGCTGCAACCAGGTATAAATGAGCAGGTCGAATCCTTTTTCAAGCATCGGCTGCAGGACTATATAATCTTGTTTTTTATGCTAGTGTTCGGTTTCTTCATCTTCCATCAAGAAAGAGAAAACAAAATGGATTTGTTGATACGCTCAACGAAGCATGGCAGAAGGCAAACGATACTGAGCAAGCTAATGGTTTACTTTGTAGCTATTAGCTTTGTATTTTTTTTCGTGTTCGGTTCAAGCTTTGCCATGACGTCTTATCTTTACGGTATGGATTTTATTGAGCGCTCGATACAAAGTGTGCCTGGACTGTCACGCGGGCAGTATGTACTGTCCATCGCCCAATTTTTTATCATATTCATCCTATTAAAATGGCTTGCTTTCCTAATGCTAGCGGCGCTGTCAGCACTGTTATTCGTTGCTATTCGCCATCTGGGGCAGCTTCTGCTAATAGCTGCATCGATCATAGCGATTCAATATGCAAGCTATATTTTTATTCATCCTTATTCACCTGCAGGCGCTTTAAAATTCGTCAATCTTTTTTATGTTTTACAAACGGACCAGCTGCTAACCTATTACCGCAATTTAAATCTGTTCGGCTATCCTGTGCCGCTATTACAAACTAATTTAGTATTTTTGCTGCTTGCCATCATCATATCTGTTGCAGCGAGTGTATGGATATATTGTAAAAAGTTAAGTGAAACAAGTGCTAATGTCACCTGGCTGGCAGTGTTCGATAAACTTAAAAGCAAGCTGTTGCGCCCAACATCATCTTATTCTCTCTTTGTTCATGAGTGGTATAAAAACATGATCTCGAATAAAGGGATTGTCTTTATCATATGCGCGCTTTTTTTCGGCTATATCGGTTTGCAGCAAGAGCCGATTGCGCTCGATCATATCGAACGTACTTATTTGGAGTATATGGGCAAATTTAGCGGGCCTTTAACTGAACAAAGAATTGAGCAAATTGAACAAGAAAAGGAACGCTTGCAAGGCATATCAAATGAGATACAGCACCTTGAGCAGGCATTGCTGGAGAAAAAAATTGAACTTAGTGGCTATTCCTCACAAATGACACTGTTAATGCCTCAAGCAAATGCCTCAAGCGGCTTCTACAAGCTTTATGATCAAATGAGAAGCTTATTAATGCTGCAGCAGTCAACAGGTCAACAGCAAACATTAATGAGTGCAACAGCTGGTCAATATTTATTCGCTCATCCGTTCCGTGTTTCGCTAACCGCTATTATTTATATGACGCTGCTTATGCTGTCACTTAGCACAATCATTACGTCGGATTATCGTTCAGGAATGCATTTGCTGCAGTGCAGCTCAAGATTTGGACAAACCAAGCTTTTGCGGAGCAAGCGCGCAGTCTCTTATATAATAATCTGTTTTCTTTATATTATTGTTTTTTTACCGCCATTTTTAAATGTGCTCAATTACTATCCTCATTTTTATTGGAATGCACCGATACAGAGCATTCCGCTTTTCGAGCATTATACGTGGACAGTTAAAGTTTGGCAGTGGTCGCTGCTGGTCGTCCTACTGCAGCTGGCTGCGTCATTTGTTATATCAGAAGTTATATTTATGCTGTCGTATCTAATGAAGAAACAAGTGCTGGTGTTAGGCTGTTGTATAGTATTATTTCTCTTCCCGTTAATTACAGGTGCTTTTTATCCGCACTTATTTGCAAGCTATCCAGTTAATCGCTTATTAATGCTGCAGTTATACAACGCCGATCCTAACGGCTTACTCGTTCAACTAGCTTTGTTTATCATAATCGGATTAATTTGCGCATTCGCGAGCAGGCTGCTGCTGCGCCCATACACGAACTGGAGGAGGGGAGCATCCCTTGGAGCTAACGATTCATCATCTTTCTAAACAATATCGGCAGATAACCGCTATTCACAATGTATCTCTTCAATTAAGTTCTGGGATATATGGACTGTTAGGTCCCAACGGTGCCGGGAAGTCTACTTTGATCAAAATTATTACAGCCAATCTGCAAGCAACCTCAGGAACAGTAAGCTGGAACGGACAAAATATTGCAGCAATGGGGGATCATTATCGGAGCTTGCTTGGCTATATGCCGCAGCAACAGGAGCTTTACAGTGATTTTACGGGCAATCGCTTTTTACGATATATGGCTGCCTTAAAAGGCTTAGAGAAAAAAGAAGCTGAAGAGCGCATTGCTCACCTCGTTGAGGTCGTTAATCTGCAGGAAGTTATTCACAAAAAAATAAGCGCATACTCAGGTGGTATGAAGCAAAGATTGCTAATCGCCCAGGCCTTGCTAAATGACCCTAAAGTGATCATTTTGGATGAGCCGACTGCTGGTTTAGACCCTAAAGAAAGAATCAACATCCGCAATTTCATTTCCACAATAGCAGCAAACAAAATCGTGCTCATTGCTACGCATGTCGTTCAGGATATTGAATATATTGCCAAAGAAATCATTGTAATGAAAAAGGGAGAAATCTTATTAAAAGGCCATCCTGAGCAACTGCTATCGTCCATCAAGCAAAAGGTCGCCCTGCTTCAGCTTGATGACGAGCAAGCACTTGCAAGCTTGCAGCAAAAGCTGATCATCAGCAGCATTATCCGAGACTATGAGCAAAAGCTGCATGTAAGAGTAATTGCTGATGATCTAGCTAATCTTTTCGAGTCTGCTAGCTTTATCGAGCCCGCCTATCAATATGTGCAGCCAACACTAGAGGATTTGTATTTATACTATTTCCATTAGCTCCGGCTGACAAAGACTTATCTGAAAGCCTATCTGAACAGATAGGCCTCAGAAAAGCACTTATTTATCGTTATCTATTGCAGATCAGATGTGCCCTATTCCCTGTTGCACGGCGCGGCCTATTCGACGCCGCTAACAGCAGCTGCCTTAGGCTGCGCTTCATGAACGAGCGGCTTGTTAGGCAAGTAATGCGAGGTTTTAATATAACGAATCGTTCTCGTTTTTGCTCGCATTACGATTGAATCTGTTTCTGCGCGATTATCGGAAAGATAGCGCACGCCACCTAGAAATTCACCAGGCGTTACACCAGTAGCAGCAAAAATAACATCCTTGGTGCCAACCATATCATCCATCGTCAACACGCGGTAAGGGTCGGAAATGCCCATTGCAATACAGCGCTCGTATTCTGTTGCATCGGCTGGCATCAAGCGACCTTGAATTTCTCCACCCAAGCATTTAAGCGCTGCGGCTGCAAGCACCCCTTCTGGAGCTCCTCCAGAGCCAACGTATAAATCGATGCCCGTTTCCGGGAAGGCTGGCGCCATCGCGCCTGCTACATCGCCATCAGGCAAAAATTTAATCCGCACGCCTGTTCTTCTTAATATTTTATTCAGCGACTCATGTCTGGCCCGATCCAGAATCATGACCGTTAGATCGGAAACTTGCTTGTTAAGTGCAGCTGCTGCCTTCTGCAACGTAAGCTCCATCGGGTCAGTAATGCTCAGCTTGCCGACAAGCGCTGGTCCATAAGCAAGCTTCTCCATATACATATCAGGCGCATGCAGCAATTGGCCTTTATCCGCAACTGCAATAACCGACAAGGCATTGTTCAAGCCTTTGGCTACAATCTCTGTGCCTTCCAACGGATCAACCGCCACGTCCACCTCAGGACCCTGGAAGCTGCCAACCTCTTCGCCAATAAACAGCATAGGCGCTTCATCCATTTCCCCTTCACCGATAACAACTGTTCCGTGAATTGATACCGAGTCAAACATCTTTCTCATGGCAGTAGTAGCCGCACCATCAGCACTGTTCTTATCGCCCCGGCCCATCCAAGGCGCTGAAGCCAGCGCTGCCATCTCCGTTACACGAACAATCTCCAAAGCCAGTTCTCTTTCCATCATATGACCCCCATCCCTAGAATGTAAGCCTGCAATTGCTGCCTCTATTCATATGTAACACAGAATGAAAATAAGGTTCAATATCTGTTAGCCATAAACCGCATAAAGATATTGCATGTTAGACCCATAAATATTTTATATGACCCTATTTTTCAACGATTAGCAGCAGACTTACAGGCGGCATTCGGGACTGAGAAGATGGCACGATACTAGAAAGCAAGGAGCGCTAGCTGCGGCACAAGCTACGTGAGCACCTTCAATGTTTCCACAGGAAACATACTTCGGAAGCATAGCCTTTCGCTAGCGTGACATATTCGCCGTCGACGACTCCGCTACGAAGCATCACATCGTCATCAAAGTCGGATTTTAAACTACCCCTTCCAATGAGAGTTTAAAAATTGGGCTTTCAGGTCCAAGAAGATGGCACGATACTAGAAGGCGAGGAGCGCTAGCTGCGGCAAAAGCTATGTGAGCACCGCAGCTTTCGGTAGCGTGACATATTCGCCGTCGAATCCGCTACGAAGAAGTTACATCGTCATCAAAGTCCGATTTTTAAACTACCCCTTCCAATGAAGTTTAAAAATTGGGCTTTCAGGTCCAAGAAGATGGCACGATACTAGAAGGCGAGGAGCGCTAGCTGCGGCAAAAGCTACGTGAGCACCGCAGCTTTCGGTAGCGTGACATATTCGCCGCCGAATAAGCTACAACGCCAATCATCGTCATCAAAGTCCAATTTTTAAACCTCCGCTACTAGGTTCCATGAGGTAGGCTAGTAGTAGAGCGGCAACCCCCCACACCGCCTGGCGATGCGTCCGCTCCATACCATGCGATGCGTGCACGCCTGGCCCGATCAAGGCTGCCCGGATGTCGTTGCCACCGCGCAGCGCAGCCGAAGCATCCGAGCCGTAGTGCGGGTAAATGTCAACGGCATACGGCAGCTTCTCTCGCTTGGCAAGCTCAATCAAAGTTGTTGTCATTTCATAATCATAGGGTCCGGTCGAGTCCTTGGCGCATATTGATATATCCTTCTCCGTTGCTGACAGATCATCGCCCAGTGCGCCCATATCAACAGCGATCATTTCGGTAATATTTGCAGGGATATGAGAGCTGCCGTGCCCCACTTCTTCATAGGTCGACAGGATGATCGTGGTCGTACGAGCTGGCTTCACGCCCTGCTTATGAAAATATTGCAGCAAACCGAGCAAAGCGGCAACACTCGCTTTGTCATCGAGATGCCTTGACTTGATCCAGCCGCTAGGCATAATCTTCACGCGCGGATCCCATGATATATAATCGCCAACCGAGATGCCGAGTGCCTCTGTCTCCTCCTTGCTGCTCGTATCAGCATCAATGCGAATTTCCATATTCGCTTCCTCCCGCTTCCAATCGCGAGCATCGTTAAACACATGGACTGACGACTTGGTCGACAGCACCGTACCTTCATATTGGCGGCCATCTCTTGTATGTATAAGGCAATATTCGCCTTCAACCGTTTGTATTGCGTAGCCCCCAATAGGCGTGAAACGAACCATGCCGTTTGGTTTAATAGAACGAACCATCGCGCCGAGTGTATCAACATGCGCCGTTAGCGCAAGCACATTCTCCTGTTCGTCTCCTGCAATCGTAATAATCGCATTGCCCTTAGGGGTTAGCTCAACCTGATAACCAAGACGCTCGGCCTCCTGCTTGATAACACCAATGATCTGCTTGCAAAAGCCGCTCGGGCTAGGTATCCGAAGCAGCTTGTCCAGCCACTCCACCATATAATCTTCATCCAGCTTGCGTAAATCAACAACCATCATTTAAACTCCCTTCCATAAAACTTCTATAAAATGCATGTTCAAAAAACTAAGCTTTCAAGCTTCGCCGTCGAATCCGCTACAGAGAAGTCGCTTCGTCATCAAAGTCCAATCTTTAAACATACCCTTCCAATGAAAGTTTAAAAATTGGGCTTTCAGGTCCAAGAAGCTTGGACGCTAGTAGAAAACGAGGAGCGCAGCGTAGAGCAAAGCTACGTGAGCACCGCAGTTTTCGCTAGCGTTCAAGATTCGCCGTCGACTAAGCTACAACGCCCATCATCGTCATCAAAGTCCAATTTTTAAACATCTCCTTCCAATGAAAGTTTAAAAATTGGGCTTTCAGGTCCAAGAAGATGGCACGATACTAGAAGGCGAGGAGCGCAGCGTAGGCACTAGCTACGTGAGCACCGAAGCCTTCGGTAGCGTGACATATTCGCCGTCGAATCCGCTACGAAGAAGTTACGTCGTCATCAAAGTCCAATTTTTAAACTACCGCTTATAGGAGAGCGATGATGGTCCATATGGCTAGTCCAGGCCCCATCAACAGACGCTGCGACAGCTTCTTAGCCGCATAGGCTTCAGTCAAATAGAGCTGCAAATAATCCTCCGTCCTCCAATGCTCCCACTGCATATGCAGCCATGAACGCTTAATAAACACAAGACCTGCCACAATTACCCAAACGCCAACGCCATCTACAAGCGTAATTGCATAGCTGCCAACAACGATCATTAAGCCCCATATTTGCAGGAGAGAAGGCGAACGCAGAATTGCTTTTATTCTTAGCTCGCTGATAACATAATGCGCATCCGAGCGTTTGAATAAACGCTGCGACTTGCGAAATATCCACGGCCTCTTTCTGCGCTTCGATGATTTGGTCTCGTGTACCTGACTGAGCAGTACACTGGTGAGACGCAAACGAAACTCCTGCTCCTGCCGCAGTTGTCTCGCATAAGCGAGCGGGGTAACGGCGTAACGCCATGCCAGTACAATGGCGATCACAGCACTTGCTATTATAAAATAGTGCAGTGGCCATAGCTGTACAGTATACCCAAAGGCCGGCAGCACCCATACGACGGCTAGCACGATCGAACGAACACCTGAACGTATTAGCCTCATCCACCATTTTCCTTCTTTAATCAGGTATTGATTCACGATAAGCATAATAAGAGATGTACAAATGCTGTATAGCAGCAGCTCAAGCAAAACTGCCTTGCTGAGCTCGGCAACAATCATTAAGTAAGGCAGCAAAACAGCATACAGAATCAGCAAGCGCAGCGCTGCCATAATAACACTATAAACAAGTCCAAGCTGCTTGACGCGCTGCAGCCATTGCTTATGCTGAAGCAGGATCAGCTGGTCGGCTTCTTCTACGCCGATATGCGGCTTGGCATTAAGCAGCAGAAAGCTGACCGCAGTAATGAGCATCAGGCTCCAGGGAACATCGTTGGCCCAAGCCGGGATTCTTGTCCACAGCTCGATGTAAAGACCTGATGCGATAAATAGCAGCGGAACCAGCACATATAGCCAAACTGTCCAATCCAGCACGGAACGCAATGATTTTGCGATGTAGCGAACATGCTGCTTTAAGCGCACGAAAAACAGCCTGTTAGGCGTCAGCATCACATCACATCCTTATCTTGCGGATGATCCATTTTATCTCCTGCATCCGTGTTCTCGGAAGTAAGCGCATGAAAGCAGTCAAAGAGCGTATGCTCGCTGCTTAAGCCTGCTTTGACGCGCAGCTGCGCAAGATCGCCGCTTGCGGCAATCCTTCCCTTATGCAAGCAAATGAAGGAATCGCATAAACGCTCCGCGCTATCCAGCACATGCGTGCTCATTAGCACCGCTGCTCCGCCAGTGCGCGCTTCATTCAGCAAACCGATAAAATCCAGCGTTGCTTGCGGGTCCAACCCGATAAAAGGCTCGTCCACGATATACAGGTCAGGCTTCAGCATAAACGCAATGATCAGCATCAGCTTCTGCTGCATCCCTTTAGAAAAGCTGCTCGGATAATGATGCTTCTGCTCTGTAAGCTTGAATTTTTCCAGCAGCCGTTGTGCCCTAGCTTCAAATTCCTCCTGTGCCAAGCTATTGACGGATGCGGCCAGCAGCAAATGCTCCCATAGCGTAAAATAGTCGTAATAGATCGGCTGCTCTGGCACATAGGCATAGGTGCCTGTTTCTCCATTGCTGCCCAGCTTCACCTCGCCCTTGCGGTAAGGAGCGAGTGACATAATCGATTTGATCGTGGTGCTTTTTCCTGCCCCATTGGGACCAATCAAGCCGACAAGCTGACCGCTTTTTACTTCAAAGAAAATATTGCGAATCGTCGCTTCTTTGTCTGTATAACCGGCTTCCTCCAGTGCTACCGAAAGCTGAACAGACTGTTGCTCTATCATCTTAGGCATTCCTCCTATCTACAGCGCTGATGCGATGTACATGTTCCTTCCATTTTACACGATAGTCCGCCTAACATTACAGTGTTATCCATTTTAGTCGGTGCAAGCCAATGCTCAGCATCATGTCAGGGATGAATTCAAAAATTTATTTGAAAATGTTTCTCAATAGCTCTTGATTCCTTTAAAAAGCTATGCTATTATTATGATAATGATTCTCAATATCATTATGTGAGGTACTCACCTCCTTCATGACATAGCTCGTTGTCCATTCTAGTTTCCTCTCCTAAACGAAATGTGCATTGGTTAAGACGATAGAGATGGTGCGCTGCTGCTCTACTGTTCAATGTACGGAATGTTGCGAGACTATGCCTGAAGCAGCTAAGCTCACAGATGCGCAACAGATGTGTAAAGAGCCGCCATCTCTTTAGCATCAGACCTTCAAGTTGCCATCACAAACCATGTTTCAGCTCATATCTAACCCCATAGCATGAGCCAAAAACACCTCTTGTCCTAAGCGATGCTTCGGCATTGCTCGAGGCAAGAGGTGTTTTTGCTGTTAGTCCAGGACGCATCGCCCTAGGGCGTGTATGCAAACTCAGAAGGGAGCAGATTATGCCGAATGTTCGTTCCATGCAAGGCGCTTTTTCGAAGGCGTACCGACTGTACGTCAAGGAAAGGCAACGCAGCAGGGGGCGAACAGGCGGGGGAAGATGCCCCTAAGCGGGGTTACATACACGCCCTAGACAGCAGTTTGACCTTGGCCAGCCCTCGCTTTGGCAAGCAATCCATAGAGGCTGTATTGCAGCAGCCATACCACCACCGCTACCATTACAAGTCCGGCAATGTAGCCATTAGCACCAAATGTCTCATAAATGAGCATGAGCGGCGAGTTGGCAATCGGAGCATTCAAGAACATATAATTCGTGCCGCTGTAGGCATTGAAGCTGTAGACGAAAGGAATAATTAGCGCAAGAAAAATCGCTACCTTCCACAGCTGCCGCCAATTGGGCCGCAGCTCGCCTGAAGCCAGCAGCAAAAGCGGATAAACCGTAATAATCCCATGG
The DNA here is from genome assembly GCF_018403185.1 of Paenibacillus montaniterrae. Taxonomy (GTDB): domain Bacteria; phylum Bacillota; class Bacilli; order Paenibacillales; family Paenibacillaceae; genus Pristimantibacillus; species Pristimantibacillus montaniterrae. Next base: position 413,399 of record NZ_BOSE01000003.1, on the reverse strand, counting down.
TATATGAAGGAGTGAATATGAATAAAGCCCATTACAGGTTCAGCCGTCCAGCCGGGAAAAATTAGCGCAATTAAAGCGCCCGGCAAGGTTAAGCTGAACAAAATTTCGTTAATCAAGGCTGTCGGTCGATAAACATGCAGCATAAGCAGCACAATTGCAAAGCCGCATAAATGAATCGGCAAATAATAGAGCAGTGATTTTCCTAGCTGCCACACTACAAAGAGCTTGACTACCTCACCGATCAGGATCGAGTAAGCGAGCAAGCGCTTGATGCGCAGCCGCCAAGCTTGCGTTGCACGGGCATAAACAACGGTAAGCACGATTATGCCCAGCATCAGTCCAATAAGCCAGCGCCAATGAAGCGCGTCAAAAGCCATGAAGCCTGCTTCCATTGCATCACCTCTTTCCATATGTTAACTATATTATACAATAATCGATTGGCTCACACCGCCATTGTGATATACTTGTTGTGAGAACAATTATCACTATGCCATTTTAAGAAGGAGCTGGCTATGGAGAAGCTGCTATTTTTATATAAGCAAATGGAGCAAATTACGCTGCTTGCCGCCGATAAGCATATCCGCCAATCCGTCGATGTCTATCAGCTGCTGCTCGTTGTCGACGGCAAAGGCGAGCTGAGCATTAATGGCGAGACGCATATGCTCGACGCTGGCTCGCTCTATTTTATTAATCGCGGCCGCTTTATCGAAATTCACAGTCTCGCTCATGCAGACCTGTACCTGTACCGCTTATCGTTCGAAATTATCAAGCGCGAGCAAGCGGAGACGGCGGATGCACAGTTTGCCAGCTATAGCCGCGATTGGCTGCCAGACGGCGAGCTTTACTCTACCACTTACTTGCCGATCAGCAATATGATGCAGCAGCTCTGCGCGCTGGAAGAAGGAAGCGCAGCCTGGCAGGCGCTGGAGCAGCAACGCTGTCTTTACGAGCTGCTTCAGCTTATCGTGCAGCAGACGGAGCTGACAAGCAAGGCCGAGCTTCGCTCGCCAGCCGATCACCGCCAGTCTATTCGCCAGGTGATTAGCTATATGCAGCAGCACTACTCCGAGGATATTACGCGCGACAGCATGGCACGACTGGCAGGCTTTCATCCCCGCTTCTTCACTAAAGTTTTCAAGGAAGAGACTGGTGAAAGCTTTATTCAATACTTGACTCAGATCCGCATCAAAAAAGCGAAGGAGCTTTTGCTGCTGTCCACGCTCAATCTCGATGCCATCGCTCAGCAGATCGGCTATTCCAATGGCATGTATTTGAGCAGAAAATTCAAGCAGCATACAGGCGTCTCGCCAACACAGTATGTCAAGCAGCTAAAGCGGATTGTCGTCTACGATTGGGTTGGCAATGTGCTGGCGCTAGGCATAAAACCGGTCGGTGCATCCTACTTCTACAGTCTGTCTGGCCTAAAGCTGCTGCAGCAGGAGCTGCACGAGGTCGTTGATGTTGGCAAGTCGGTCGATGCTGTTATAGAGCTCGAGCCTGAGCTGATTATCGTACCCAAATGGCTGGAGCCACAGCTTGTCAATGAGCTGCAAAAAATCGCGCCAACGCTCATTGTGCCTTACGGCAACCCCTTTGAGCGCTTTCGCCAGCTTGGCGAGCTGCTGGAGCGCCGCAAGGAAGCGGAGGACTTTATTGCACAGTATGAGGCGCGCGCTGCACAAATCAGGCAGGAGCTGGCCCATGTCATTGCACCGCATGAAACAGTCGGCTTATATGAGCTGTCTGAGCAGCATATTTGGGTGTTCAACGAATTTCACGGGCGGGGCGGCTACAATTTATATGAAGGATTAAAGCTTACTCCGCCGTTAAATGTACAGAAGCAAGTACTCGGCAAAGGGCAAATTATGCGGCTCACTATGGAGCAGATGCCGGACTTTGCGGCTGACCATATGATTATCAGCTATAATTTCACAGACGAGGGCCATGCGCTGGCAGAGCGGCTGCTGGAGCATCCTGTCTGGCAAACGATAACGGCCTATCAGCAGCAGCGGATATACTGGATTGATCGGCAGCTCTTTCACGCCAATGATGTATATTCGCTTTACAAGCAGCTCGAGCTGCAGCGCGAATTGCTGCTAGGACATCAGAGCCAGCGGTAGCCATGCATATTTGTGCATAAAATGAATGACAATATGGCATAGACAACACCACGTTCCCTGCTAGAATAATAAGATGTAACCGATAATGATAATCCTTATCATTTATAGCAAACAAACAGGGGGAAATTTAATGTTCGTAACACGCAAGTCTATCTATATGGTATGCTGCCTTATGCTGATGCTTTCCTTGCTTGCTGCATGCGGCGGCAATAGCAGTAACGGCCAAAACGGCGGCAACGAACCGAATCAAGCGACAAATGAAAGTGATCCAGCTGGCAACACTCAGTCCGGGCAAAACGGTGCTGATGAAACCGTGGCTGAAGGTGGAGCTGAAGCAACGGAGCGCACGTTGACAGATCCGCTTGGCCATACTGTTACGATTCCCGCTCAGCCGCAACGCATAATCGCCTCCTATCTGGAGGATTATCTTGTTGCATTAGGCGTCAAGCCTGCTGCGCAATGGTCCGTTTCCGACTCGCCAATGCGCTATTTGCAATATGAGCTGGCCGATGTGCCGATTGTGCCGCATGATCTGCCCTATGAGGTTGTAACGGGGCATAATCCTGACCTGATCATTATTGGAGATGAAAGCTTGATCGCCAATGATAAATATGATGGCTACAATAAAATAGCACCAACCTATGCACTAGGTGCTGAAATCAACGCAGATTGGAGAAAAGCTTTGCTAGAGGTCGGCAATGTGCTGGGCAAGGATGCTGAAGCAGAAGCGGTGCTGGCAGACTATGAGGCGAAGGCGGCCGCTGCCAAGGAGCAGCTTGCAGCTTCAGGCGAAACACCTTCGGCAGCAGCGATCTGGCTCGTTGGCGGCAGCTTCTGGATGGTTAGCGAAGGCGAATCAAGCGGCGCTGTGCTTTACAGCGATCTTGGCTTCGCAGTGCCAAAGCTTGTCGAGACGATCTCTCAAGGAGAGGGCGGCATCTGGAAATCCGTATCACTAGAGGCGTTGGCTGAGCTAGATGCCGATCATATTTTCCTCGTTAACAGCGATGCCGCTTCCGGCTCGGCTTCATTAAACGATCCTGTATGGCAATCAATTAAAGCTGTCAAAAACGGCAACCTGCATGAATTCGGCCCAGAGAAAAGCTGGTTGTATACTGGCCCTATCGCCAACAGTCAAATTATTGACGATGTTCTTGCAAGCCTTGGGCTGTAATGATTAGCCCGAATCTATCCATAATAGAATGAATGTGCAGCAAAGAATGAATATGCAGCATAAATAAACGATGGTCCGCGCGGATATAAGCAATCCGTGGCGGACCATTCTTGTTACAGCTTGGATTCGGCGCTGTCTACCGGCTGAGCGGACTGTCCAGACAGCTTTTTATCCATCATAACATGCTCGATTCCCGCATCGATAAATATGCCGGAGGCAGTCTCATAACCCAGCTTCTCATAAAATGCCTTCGCTTGCAGCTGAGCGCCAAGCTTTACCTTGCTTATCCCCTTCTCTGCTGCAACAGCTTCCAGCGCTTCCACAATGAGTGCACCTACACCTTTGCCTCTTGCTTCCTGCAGCGTACAAATCCGCTCCAGCTTGCCAATACCGTCCACCGTGCGCAATCTGCCCGTTCCTACGGCCTGCTGCTGGTCGAGCACTAAAATATGCGTGCATAGCGGGGTCAAGGCATCGTATTCGTCATGCTCCAGTTCCTCGGCAACTCCCTGCTCCTCAATAAAAACTTTGCGTCGAATCGCTTTAGCCTCGAGCAGTTGCTCCTCTGTTGTTACTTTAGTCCATTCCATATGCCTGTCCTCCAAATTTCGAGTATTTATTTAATTATAAGAGAAATGCAGCTTATTCTCGACATTACTCCTGTACTTCTGATATGATCGAGCTGACAAACTTTATGTTAGTGGTGATTACATGAGTATAGAACGAAGACCAAGCTGGCTTGAGCGCAAGCTTCTTCTCTCCCCTATCAAAGCATACCTTAAACATAAATATCAAATTGAACTCGAACGCAACGATACTGCCAAGCTGAAGCCTCCCTACATCATTCTGGCAAACCACACCAATAAATGGGACCCGTTATTTATTAATTGCTTTGTAGAAGACCCGATTTGCTTTGTGGCGGACGCACCTTTGTTCCGCAATCCACTCCTGAAAAGAGTGCTGGACTACACTGGCGCTATTCCGAAGGCCACTGCCAAAAACGAAACGGGCACGATTAGAAATATGCTAACTGCCAAAAAACATAATCGTGTAATTGGTATCTTTCCAGAAGGCAATTGCTGTTGGGACGGCACGACAAAGGATATTGCCTACGCCACCGCCAAGCTGGTCAAGCTGCTCAATATTCCGGTTGTAATCGGGCATGTAAAAGGAGGCTATCTAAGCCACCCTCGCTGGGCCGATCATGATCGCAAGGGCAAAATAACGGTTTCGCTCGAAAAGAAATGGGATGAAGGCGAGCTGCAAGCGATGTCGGTAGAGGCGGTTCATCAAGGCATTACAGCGGCGCTTGCGTACAATGAGATAGCCTGGCAGGCTGAGCAGCGAGTTGCCTTCCAAGGCCAGGGGCTGGCCAATTACCTGGAACGGGCGCTGTTTGTTTGCCCTTCCTGCAAAACGGTTGGCAAGCTGCATTCTGAGGGCCGACAGTTTAGCTGCACTGCTTGCGGCTACAGCGTCATTTATAATGAGCTGGGTTATTTTGAGCCGAAGCACAAGCCTATGCACTTCCAATTCGTTCATCAGTGGAACGCCTGGCAGCTGCAGTATACCAAAACGAATTTGCATGAGCAGCAATTATACAAGGCATGGCGGCAAGCGCTTGCAGATGAAGTGAAGCTGTACGTCTCATCATCAGAGGAAAGCCCGTTTATGCAGCTTTCTACAGGCAAGCTAACCTGGCATCGCAGCTATTTGCTCTATAAGCCGCATCACGATGCTGAGCCGTTAAAGCTGCCAATTGAACGCCTTGAAGGGATCAACGTCCATCTGAACAGCAAGCTTGATTTTTATATGGATAATAATATGCTGCGTTTTGACTTTTTTCATCCGCGCTCATCGGCTTATATGTGGTATCAGGTAATCAGGCATTCAAATCTGCAGCAGGAGGCCAAGCTGCAATGAAGATGAGTATGTGCATCCAAAGCAAGAAAAAAAGCAGCGTTACACTCTAGCCAGCTGCTAGCTCTGCAATACTGCTTTTCGTATAACCTGCTTATTTAACGTGCTAATCTAATCTGCTTATTTGGCAAAACGATGGTTGCCGATTGTCGCGATAACCGTCAAGCTATCCCAGAAGGAGCCTGTTGAGTATTTCGGATTAAAGAAATAGACGGCATCCTTTACATTGTTCTTTCCGTTTAGCGCGTCCTTCGTCGCCTTCAATACGCTCGCATTAGGCTTGCTTTTGTCAAGCAGGCCGTTGTGAGCTGGCGGGAACTGCTTGCCGGAATAAATAACACCCTTAATCGAATTAGGGAAGCCCGCATGCTTCACGCGATTAAGAATGACATTGGCTACGGCCAATTGCCCCTCATACGATTCATAGCCTGATTCAACCTGAACCAGCTTAGCCAGCAATTGATAATCCGCCTCAGTATACGGATCAGCCTTATTTTCCAGCACAGAAGGAATAATAACAGCCAGCTTCATACCATTTTTAATCGATTCCTTAGAGGAAAAGCCGTTACGCTTTACAACTTGCGCTTGCGACAAAGAATGGCGCGCGCTAATTTCCGCTAGCGTATTGTCGTCACTGACAACCTCAAGCGGCACGCTCTGTATCGTTAACGTATTTTTATCTGCATTCCAATCCACATTCGCATGGAGAAACTCCGCAATATAGCGAATAGGGACAAACAATCGACCATTATCCAAGTACGGTGCAGCTTCCAGCACATACCGTTGATCGTTGAAATATACGGTTGGCACGCCGTCACCTAAAATAATTTTATCATTGCTTTTCGAAACCAAGGTTGCTTCCAGCGTAGAATCATTCCATTCTACAGAAGCGCTAAGCTCATTCGCAACTAATGCGATTGGCATATACAATCTTCCATTCATCATATGTAGAGAAGAACTTAGCTTCATGGACTTGTCATCCAGTATTACCTGCGCATTTTCTACCACTCGTGAGTCTCTGGCTGTTGCGGACGCTGATAATGGAACTACAGTAAGAAGACACAACACTAGCACCGCTAGCACACTTAATCTGCTTACCTTCATTAGTCGTTTTAACATAATTCCTCCCGATTACACCTCAAAATTTGTTTAAGGTAATGGTCTGTTAAGCATTATAGCACAGCATTTTAGCGAAATAGGATTAGGTTTATCTCATAGATGAAGATTTCATGAATTTTCAAAAGCGCTATCATTTGCACAGCGATATCCTTTCTCAATGCGAAAAAATCAAAAAAGCCTTATAATGCTTGGGTCCAGCGGCATAATTCAATATGCTCAGCCTGCGAAATCAACGCCTGTCCAATTTCTCAAAAAAATCACAAAAAAATTTTGATTTTCATAAATGGCCAAGCGATAAAATTAGCATTTATGAAAAAAATGAGAAAGGTTCAGCCGCATTTTTAATAAAGGTGAACTTATTTGTGTTCCATGATAAGATAGTAAGAGACCCAGTCATTTGGCTTGGGTCTCTTACGCTAAGCTCATGCTTGCTAGGCGCTTTCATGCACTGCATAGAGAAGCATTTGGCGTAAGAAGAAGGATGAACCGTTTAAGGAGGATGCTTTATGAGACAACAACACGTTAGCTTGATCTCGCATATGAAGAGGATCGGGGGTGAGATCTACTATGAACCGTAGTTCTCAATGGGTAACCGAAAAGCAGGCGATGCTTGAGCAGCTAATGGCGCTCGAGGACATTCGCAGCAAGCAGATCGAGCAATATGTTTTGCAGCATACCATTGAACATAAACGTCTGGAGCAACTGCTAGACCAGTATATCAAGCATATTCAGGCATTGCTTGCCATGAATGAGCCGCCGCGGGAACAGCTTGTGCTGCTTAATCATGAGATCGAAATCGAGTATGTAGAGGATGGCTTTATCGATAAGCTTTGCATCGTGCTGCCGCATGAAATCGACCCGGAATCGGGCAAAATCTCACTGCTGTCACCAGTAGGCCAACAGCTTTTGCTGGCTCCGCTGCACGGTGAGCTTGATTTGGAAACGCCAGCTGGCCTTGCACGCATTAAAATTATTACTATTTCGCGTGCGGCAGCTTAATTGAATAGCAAGAAAAAATAAGGGATAGTAAGGAGATAAGTTCCTCCTCACTGTCCCTTATTTTTACCTCGACTAAGCTACAACGCGTTACATCGTCATCAAAGTCCGGCTTTTTGAACTTCCTTATTGCTTTGCCTTCAAGCGGTATACACAGCTCTGGAAGTCACCGTAGAAGCGCGGAATCGCAAGGCCTGCGTACAGCAGATGGCTTCCAGAATATTCTCCCTTGTCCTGCCCTTCAAACACCTCGTACACTTTGTCAGGATCAAGTCCCTGCAGACGGAAGCGGCCAATCGCGCCGTTCGGCTCCTGAAGCACCTTTACATATACGACAAAGGCCTCGTTCTTGTCCTTGGACACGAACATCCATGCCGTGTCATTGCCCTCAAACGGGCTGAGCAAGCGGTAGAAGTCGCCGAACTGGACAATCGGACGAATTTGCTTATACAGCTCAACCTGATATTTGACAAGCTCCTTCTCCTCATCCGTAAATGTGGACAGATCCAGCTCATAGCCAAAATTGCCCGATAGCGCCACATTGCCGCGCGTCAGCAGCGAGGTGACACGATTGACCTGATGGTTAGGCACCGCAGATACATGCGCGCCCATCGAGCTGACCGGATAGACGATGCTCGTGCCGTACTGGATTTTCAAGCGGGAAATCGCGTCGCTGTTGTCGCTCGTCCATGTTTGCGGCATATAGTACAGCATCCCGGCATCAAAGCGCCCGCCGCCGCCTGAGCATGATTCGAACAATACATGCGGGAACGCGGAAGTGATGCTTTCCAGCACATGATACAAGCCAAGCATATAGCGATGCGCCGTTTCACGCTGGCGATCAGCAGGCAGCAGCGCGGAGCCGATCTCCGTCATGTTGCGGTTCATATCCCATTTGACATAAGTGATAGGCGCGCTCGCCAAAATGTCGGACACTGCCGAAATAATGTAATTCTGCACATCTTGACGAGAAAGGTCGAGCACGAGCTGTTGTCTCGCTTGCGTGCGACGACGTCCTTCGACATGCAGACACCAGTCCGGATGCTGGCGGTAGAGCTCGCTTTCAGGCGACACCATTTCAGGCTCGAACCATAGGCCAAATTGCATTTCCTGCTCGCGAACCTTGGAAACAATACCGTGCAGACCGTTCGGCAGCTTGTCCGTATCGACGACCCAATCTCCGAGCGAGGTAGTATCGTCATTGCGCTTGCCAAACCAGCCGTCATCCAGCACGAACAGCTCGATGCCAAGCTCCTTGCCCGCCTTGACAATCTTTTCAAGCTTCTGCTCGTTGAAGTCAAAATATGTCGCTTCCCAGTTGTTGACCAGAATTGGGCGCACCTGATCGCGGAACTGCCCTCTGATCAGGCGTTTGCGGTACAAATCGTGGAAACGGCGGGACATGCCGCCAATCCCTTCATAGGAATGCACCATAACAACCTCTGGAGCCTGGAAGGACTCGCCAGCCTCCAGCTTCCAATTGAAATCAAATGGGTTGATCCCCATAAACAAGCGGGAATGATGGTAAGGGTCCACCTCAACGCCGGCGATAAAATTGCCGCTGTATACGAGGTTAATGCCATACACATCGCCAACCTGCTCAGTCGCCCCTTCGCTAACAAGCGCCAAAAACGGGTTTTGCGCGTGGCTGCTGGCGCCGCGGCGGCTTTCAATCGACTGCATGCCCGGCTCAAGCTTGCGACGGTGAACATGACGCTCGCGAATCCATGTGCCGGATAGATGCAGCATTTCATAATTGTAAGCTGGCAAATCGACGCTCATGCTAAGTGCCCGCGTTAAATTCAGCACCTCACTGCCGTCATTGCGGTACTGCACAGAGCGCGTAATCGCGGCATAATCGCGGAATACGGTATAGGTCAGCACAATTGCCGCATTTGTCAGCTCGTCGCGCAGCGTAATCAGCAGCGTTTGTGCTTCATCAGTCGCCTCGACATAGACAGCAGGCAAGCCTTGCAGCTGCGGTTTGCCTGCTACAATTTCGTGGGATTCGTATAGGAAATTCGTTACTGTGCTTCCGTTAGGCAGCTGAAATTGATAAGCCGGGGTACGGAAATCCGAGTTGCCATAGGCAGGCAGCTCCTGCTGCAGCGTATCCAGCGAGTAGTCCAGCTCATTGAGATCAGGATTCGGAGTAAAGGACGGACGAATCATTCGCTTATACAGATGGCTTAAATCAGTATCGCTTATAGCACGTCCCCAGTATAAATGCGCCAAATTTCCTTGATCGGTAACCTTTAAAATATAGCTAGTGTCCAATGAACGAAGATGAAAAATTCGCGTTGCTTCATTATAAGTAATCATTTCATAACTCCTCCTAATCATGATTGCAGTCTTTGGCAGCTTTCCCGCATAATAAGCGTCGTGCCGATCTTCACCTGCAGCGCTGCTTCACGTCCTTCCATACGCTCAAGCAGCAGCTTGACGGCTGTTCTGCCGAGCAGCTCGGTATGGGCGCGCACGGTTGTCAAAGGCGGAATGACAAAGCCCGCCAGTTCAATATCGTTAAAGCCTATGATTGACATTTTGCCCGGAACTGGCACTCCCGCTTCATGCAGGGCGCGCAGCGCACCGACAGCCATCGCATCGCTTGCTGCAATACATGCTGTTGGCTCCTGCCCGCCTGCCAGTATCCGCTGCATCGCTTCATATCCACCCTGCGACGACCAATCCGGCACATACTCCACGCATGTAAATCGATGCTTGTACTGGTGCTGCATTTGGATAAAGGCACGATAGCGATGCTCTTCTAGCTGACGCATTTGTCCGGGATTGCGCAGCGAATGAATCCACTCCTGCCCGCTAATGAAGGCGATTCGCTCATGTCCCAGCTCAACCAGGTGATCATAGGCAGATTGGATCGCCGCTTCAAAGTTTAGATGAACCGTGTCATACTGATGCAGCGGCTCGCCATGATTGACAAACACAATGCGGTCTGGCTTTGGAAATGCCTCCAGCACCTCATCCGCCTCGATCGAGCCAATGACAAGCAAGCCATCCAGTGAGGCGGCTTCCTGCTTGGCATGCGCAAGATCGCCGCGAATTACTTTGCTAATCGTTAACCCGTGCTCCTCACAATGCAGCTCGATGCCGCGGCGAACCGCCTTGAAGTAAGGATCATTGTTGCCTTCATCGGCCGTTGACCAGAACATTAAGCCAATTTCCGCATTAGAACGCTGCAGCTCGAGCTTTTGCTTGCGCAACTGCTTTGGCTTATAGCCAAGCTGCTCGGCAACAGCAAAAATTCTTTCCTTTGTTTCAGCGCTTGCATTTAAGGTCGGATCATTGTTGAGCACACGCGATACGGTAGCAGCCGATACCTGCGCCAGCTCTGCAATTTGCCGAATCGTCGCCATGCTTTCCCTCCTCTTGCTGCACATAAGCAACGTGTATGAGATGATGTTGTTTAGTTAATAATTTTACTTAACAAATGCAATTCAATCATACCTAAACTTCCCCAATTATGCAAGCGGTATTACAGCATAGTTGACGAAGCGACAAAGGCATGACATACTAGGCGTGACTGAAGCCCTTTACTGAGGCAGCTTTCAGATACGCTCTAAAGCCAAATTCAGCTTGATCGAATAAGGAGGACGCCCCACTATGAAGCAGCCATCCCCTGACAGCATAGATTTGAACAGCTTTGCAGGCTTACAACAGTATTGCTTGGACTTGCCGGGAACGACAGAAGAATACCCCTTCGGACCGACGCCTCTTGTTATGAAGGTAAGCGGCAAAATGTACGCCCTTATCCAGCCAGGAGACACACCGTCTATTTCATTAAAATGTGATCCGTTTATATCGGAGCTGTTAAGGCAGCAATATGAGGCAGTAAAGCCGGGCTATCATCTCAATAAACGACTCTGGATAACCGTTGATGTCAACGAAACCGTCCCGGCAGAGGAGCTGCGCGACTGGATCGTAAGCTCGTATCAGCTGGTCGTAAGCAAGCTGACAAAAGCACAGCGAGCCGCCTTGCAGCAGCTTGGCGAGCAGCAGTAAGCGTCTGATGGTATCAGCATAATAGAAAAAGCTCGGCTGCAAGGATATTACTCCCCGCAGCCGAGCTTTTGGTCTGTTACCAGAACAGCTATCAATTTAATAAATCGTCTATAAGATTAGGCCTAATTAAACCAAGGCTTGTCGTTCAAACTATTCGATTGTAACCTCTTCGCCACCAAGTGCTTCTTCAGGTACTACAATCGCTTCGATTGCATTGTGATTAGAATATTCTGTCTCGATGTTGGAAACGATTTTCATCGATTGTGCCGCTTCGCTGTTTTCCACTGTCATATCAAACACAACATCCAATTTTAACAGCTTGTTGCTGCTTTTTTCTACTTCAATGTTGTATTGAATAGAATCAACAGTTACGCTGCCTAACTGAGCCATCGTTTCTTGCTGCTGAGCAAGCTGCTCTTCAATCAGCTTAGAAAACTCCTCGCCTTTCGCGCTTAGCGTAAATACATAAACGCCGTCTTTTTCTTCAACTGTAAATTGATCAGCATAATCTACAAGCTGAGAAAGCTGTGCAGAAGGATCAAGCGATTCCTGATCAACGCCTTGTAAAACTTGACCAGCCGCGTCTGCAGGCAGCTTAACCCACATACCAGAGCTCAAATCTTTAACGAAAAAGCCTTCAGCAGTTAGATATGCTTCCATTTCCTGCTTTTGTCCAGCAGCTTCGATTGTTGTTACTTGCTTAAAAGCAACCTCAGGCTTTACTGTAATATCCATTGCACTTACTGTTTTACTTTCTACTACTTCGCCATCTGCCTCGATCTTTTGATCTGCAGTCATATTGATGGAGAAGCTGTCTAAGCCAGAGGCTTCGCTAACAACTGCAACAAAGAGATCCTTGTCAGTTTCAGCGGAAGATCCTGTATTCGTTTCTTTATTTCCGTTTTCCTGTTGTACAGGTGTACCTGTAGATTTCGGATCAGACTCGCCACAAGCGGCAAGCAATACCAGACTCAGTACTAGCAACATTGACATTAATGATTTTCTTACTAATTTTTTCAAAACAATACCCCACTCCTTTTTTCTATTACAAGCCATCTTAAGCTTAACATAAATCGATAGCTTGCAGCTGCTGCATCATTAAACAGTTAAATTTTGGATAGGAATGCAACAATACGAAAAAGTATATCATATCACCAGATATCGTCAACAGTCTTTTAGTCCTGGGTCAAAAGTACAATTTTCCTTGAATTTGGTATGAGCTACTATCATAACCTGTTCGGCTGCCTAACGATAAAAGGCATCAAGCCAGTTAATCTGGACATGATGCCTTTGCAGGGTTTATCGGGTTTGTAACGCCTATTAATCTTTATTGATGGTTGCTGCGTTCCTCGAGCTCATGAAGCTCGTCATGGAGCTGTTCGAGACTTTTGTCCTTGATGTCGATGCCTTTGGACTTGGCATATTCGCGGATTTTTTCCAGTTTTTTCGCACGAAATTCCTGCTTGAATGCTTCCCATTTTTCAGGCTGCGCCTTTTTCGCCTGGTCGACTTCAGCCTTTAGCTGCTCAAGCGATTTTCCATCAGTTGAAATATCAAAATATTGCGCCAGCCGCTTCAGCTTTTTTATGCGCATTTGCTTGATTTCTTCGCTTGTCATTTTTTTATGAGCATGGGGATGTGCCTGCTTATCCAGCTTCGTTTCATCCTGCTGTTTACTTGAGCCTTTGACATCCAAATCAGACATTGCCCCGCTTGCCATTGGCAGCATCAAGCTGTATGCAAGCATGGCGCTGGCAATTGACACCACAATCGTTCTAGTTTTACTCATGCTGTAACCTCCACTGTGTTGATCTACCTTGCTCAATCACAGTATTCCCAAGGCTTGGCATAATAATCATTTTTTAGCTCCGCTGGCTGCTGGAGTGCCTACGATTCTCCCGCTAGCTCTGCTGACTGCTGAATGGCCTACGATTCTCCCGCTGAATCTGCTTGTTGTTCGAGCTTTTCCAGCTCCTGCTTCAGCCATTCTGCGTCAAAATGCTCGCCGATAAATACAGCCACATCGTGGACAGTCCCTTGCGGCTCAATTCGCATAAAATCAGATTCACGATACGCAAATTGGAACAAGAAGCGGCTCGGAAGATCCCGGAACGTCATAATCCCCTTTGCCCGATAAATGTTGGCAGGCAGCTGTGCCAGCCACGCTTCAAACTGCTCGCTATGCGGTGGCTGCTTCCAGTAATGCGTATGAGCCATAACATGGGAGTGATGATGGTGCGAGGCATGCGTATGCTCATGCTCGCCATCCGTATGCTCGTGCGTGTGCTCATGCGCATGGCAGTGATCAGGCTCGTCCGTATGCTCATGCGCATGGCAGTGATCAGGCTCGTGCGTGTGCTCATGCACGTGTCCATGACCAGGCTCGTCTGTATGCTCATGCGCATGGCCGTATCTTTGCTGTGCAGCTTGCGCTTGTTTAGCTGCCTCGCTATGCCCAGGAGCTTGCGCTGTTAGGTCAGCTGAGCTTGGCTGCAGCAGCCACGACCAATCCTTAAGCCGGGCTTGGGTTGTCGTAATGATCGGAGCATAGCCGTTCAGCTCTCTAACAAGCTGCTGCAGCTCAACGACCTGCTCAGGATGCAGACGATCGCATTTATTCAGCAAAATTAGCGTAGCACAGCGGATCTGCTCCTGCATCAGCCGATAGGTTTTATCTTTGGCCGACTTCGAGCGTGCCAGCATATGCTCGCTATCGACAACCGTGACAACTTCCTGCAGCTTGGCATGCTTGTACATCGATGTTTCCGATATCGCGTCTATGCTTTCTAAAGGATGCGCAGCGCCTGTAGATTCTACAATAACAAGATCAGGCTTGTACTGCTGCAGCAGCTGATTCAGCTCAAGCGATAAATCGCCGCGCATGCTGCAGCAAATACAGCCTCCCAGCACCTCCGCCATCGCAACCTCCTTGCTCACAAGCTGGCCATCGAGATTTACCTCGCCAAGCTCATTCATCAGCACAGCCGGAGTCAAGCCGGCAGCTTGCGCTTGCTCAACCATTTGGGAAAGCAGGGTTGTTTTGCCACTTCCTAAAAATCCTGACAATAAATAAATTGGTACAATTTTCATCTGGTAACCCTTCTTTTATATAGACTTGCTTCATTATAGCTTATCTGCATAAAAGGAAGAAAGCCCTTGGTTGCCCAAGGACTTTCCGCAGGTCCGATCAAAGCTGGTTTAGCACATACATAATACAAGAAGAACCAACAAAATAAACAATACTAAAATCCAGCTAGCACTTAACCCGCCAAATCCACCACCATATCCCCCAACTTTACCGCCGTATGCTGGATTAACACTACCAGCAACATTTGCCGCATAATTCATTCACGTCAACTCCTTTGAATTAAGGTACACCATATCTTATGTCAGTTAGGACGAAATGTATGGGCAACTGCCTAAACAGGGGAGCTGCCCTTCCATTTTCCACATTCGCCTATCTTGCTGCATACTAGACATCCGTCCATGCTCATAAATCAAGGCTTGCATATAGTACAGTGTAGTCACTTACTTGAGGAGGTGCATGTTACTATGAAAGGTTACGCTGGTGGATACTCGAGCTCTGCATTTATTTTGGTGCTATTCATTTTATTAGTGCTTCTTATCGTTTGCTTCGGTTACTAATTTAACCCGAATGCTCTGTAACATGGTATGAAAGAAAAGCAGCACAACAAGGGAATGCGATATGGGGATCGCATTCCCTTTTATTGTTGACTGGCCCAATGAAACTACTCATAATATATAGAAAGGAGGTGTGAAAAATGGATACTGGCAGAACCGATTCCATGCTAATGGAACTGCTCACGCTTGTACATGGCATAAAAGATGAACAAGTTAATTTCGCCCAGCAAGTCAACAGTCGCTTTGATCTTGTTGAAACGCGGTTAGACGGCATTGATACTCAACTGAACAGCGTCGAATCACGATTAGATGGCCTTGAAACGCGGTTAGATGGCCTTGATACTCAACTGAACAGCGTCGAATCACGATTAGATGGCCTTGAAACGCGGTTAGACGGCATTGATACTCGACTGAACAGTGTCGAATCACGATTAGATGGCCTTGAATCACGATTAGACGGCGTTGAATCACGATTAGACGGCGTTGAAGCTCAACTCAAAGACGTTGACTTACGTCTGGGACATGTCGCAGCAAGACTTGACGGCGTCGAATCACGATTAGATGGCGTTGAAGCTCAACTCAAAGACGTTGACTTACGCTTCGGACATGTCGAGGTTCAACTAGAGGGTATGGAAAAAACAATAAATGCTACCTTTGACCAAACCGGACAAATAAGTGAAGATGTAGGGTATATCCTGCATGGCCGCCTTGACGCCCAACGCAACATGATTGCCCGCATTGAAGAAGATGTCGAGCAGTTGAAAGCTCGTCAGCATCTCTAGCTCTTAGTGCCTCTCATTGCATGATCACGCTTTGTTAGTAAGGAAGCACCTTCATACTTAGCGTTTGATCAAGTGTTGAAGTCCATTAAGAGCTGAGTATGCTGATCCTGAGTAATTAGAGCAAATTTTCGAGCTCATCAATGAAAGCAGGACGTCTAGCATACCGGGTTGTAAATTTATCAATGACCGCTGCCTGTTTATCCTTGCCAACCGTTTTCCCGTACTGTCTTATCACCTTGCATACCCGCTTATAATCTTTACGGTTGGAAGAAGTCTCCGCAAGTTGATCAATAAATTCACGATAAATCTGCTCAACCTCTTCCGGATAGCGATCCATTAATCTTGCAGCGTAGCTCTCGATTGAGGAAGGCGAACTGCGTACATAACTCATCATTTCCTCTACATCATTTTTATCCGAAATTAGTTTCAGATAAATCTCACGCACACCCCAGCCTTTAGCCTTCTTTAGCTCAGCAAGCATGCTGCGATAAAACACAAGCTCGTCCTCTTCATTAAGCGACTCTAATTCCTGGTAATACTTATAGTCTCCTGTCAGCAGCAGCTCTTTCGCCAGCAGCCATTGCTCTTTCTTGAGGTTACGCTGTTTGTATGCCTCATATCTGGCATTTTTCCACTTAATGACGAGACCCGGAAAGCCCTTGTCCTGCTGCTCTCCCTCTTTAGCCAGCTCAATAACAGCAGTATAGTCTCCGCTCTCCATCCGTCTTGAAATCTGCAAGGCTCTGAATGCAGGAAAAAGAAGGTGGTTCGCAATAAATAGCTCCGCTTCCTCGCCAGTACCGTAAGCTTCGATTAGTTCATATAAAATCATAAGCAAAGCTTCCTGAGTATAGGCGCCGTACGTTTGTGTGGCAGAAGCATCAATTTGAAGTTCAATGGCTGCCTTAAGCTGCTCACGTAACTCCTCCATCTCTGATAACTTACTACAAATGCGGAATAATGCTATCTGAAATTCATCCCAGCCTTGAAAAATGCCGCTCCTGCTTACAGCAAGCAGGCGATTCATGTAATATTGCTGCAAAGCAAGGTCTTGTTTATTCAAGCTGCATGTGAGCATAAAAATACGTTCAAGGGCACTATCAACCAGTATCCCTATATCGCCATTTGAGTCATCTGCATACTGAAAGGCCTCAATAGCTTCCGCTAATATCATTAAAGCAGCTTCCAGCTCTAAACGCTCATCATTCGCGGCATTAAAGTTTTCCAGCAGCTCAAGCATTTCTATTGTAAACCGATGAGTTTCTCTATACGGGATAAAGCCGTCTCTATCGGAATACCTGCGCACGGTCGACTGAATTAGTTTGCTATAAGAAGCAAGCCGCTGCTCGTTATTGCCTTCACCGTATTGCAGCAGTAACGCATTTCTCAAATGCTCATCCTGCTTTGCCAGCTCTAACAAAATCCCTTTCAGCTCGTCCTTGGTTAGCTTGTTCAAAATCTTTTCTATGCTTGGTTGTTTGCTCATAAGAATAATTACTCCCTAATGTTCATGGTTTTGTGGAGGCAAAGCATCAATCGCCTTCTGTAGCTCAGAGCGAACTTTTTTATACTCAATCTCTTGCCAAGCCTTTAACAGCGGCACAAAATCGGGATTTTTCGTTTGTTTGATCTTCTCAATCAACAGTAAAATCATTTCCCGGTTGCGATCCTTAAGCTGGCTTACATAGCTATAATCAGTGCCTTTCAGCAGCTCGGATAACTGAACCAGCAACTCTTCCACAAACTGTTAGAATCCATACACAGGGCAGCTTTCCAGCCCGTGCTTTTTTATCTGTTGGTTGTTGGAGCCTTTAAGTATAAAGCAAAGCATGTTCCTGCCACCAACAGAGATGATTTCATCCGCTGCTCGCAAAATCGCCTTAATCTCCACATCTGGCAGCCGCTTAATAGCTCCAGTATCTAAATCATAGCTAACTCTAGCTCTTCTGCTCAATTACATCACCTTTATCAGAGTCATTTGTTTTCTACATTGTATCACACTATTTTTTACTCCATTTTAATATACATATTAATCAAATTGCACACAAAAGTGGGGCTGTCAGTGATCCAGTATAAACTGAAAAACTGATCAACCCCTTCTCTTGTCTGTAATCCTTCCACCACATGCCTACGGTGCAAATTGCTGCTTTAGCTTGCGTGCAAGCTGCGCCATATCATCAATCTCCTGATCAATATTTGCTGTGGCAGCCTGCTGCTGTTCCGTGGCGGCAAGCAGCTGCTCGACTGAGGCTACGCCCTGCTCTGTAATGGCTGCCATGCTCAGCATTTCATCATACATATGTTTAGATTTATCCTGCAGCCTGTAAGTAAACTCGTACAAGCTGTCTATAATATGCTGCATTGCCTCGTTCGCCTGCTGCATCGTCTCATATTGCTCAACTGCACTGCGAGAGAGCTCCGCCGTTTGGCGTGTACCTTGCTCCCCAGCATCCAGCCGCTCGACCATTTGCTGAGCCTCGTCTGTTATTCCGCTCAGCACCTCTTGAATCTCCTCAGTGGCAATTCTTGATTGATCCGCCAGGGACTGAATTTCTTTAGCCACCACGCTAAAGCCACGACCATGCTCACCTGCTCGCGAAGCTTCAATCGCAGCATTCAGAGCCAGCATTTTTGTTTGCATGGAAATGCGCGTAATCAGCTTCATCGCAGCTTCAATTTGCGCTGTCGCCAGATTAAAAGCTTTAGCAGCATGAGAGGTTTGCTCGATTGCCTCCGCTACGTTATGTACTTGATCGTTCAATTGTGCCAGCGTAGCATAGCTTTGCTCTGCCGTGCTTGCCGCTTCCTTGGTGTGCTTGTACAGCATATCAAATGCTTCCGTATTTTCACGCACCAATGACTTTACCTCATTCAGCTCGCGATGAACATCATTAATGGCGTCACTTTGCTTCGTAAAGCCATTAGTCACCTCCTTGAACGATTGCAGCATTTCCTGCGATGTCTGCACATGCTGGCTTGATTGCTCCCGCATAGCAGCAGCGCTATTCTCCAGCTCATTAGATAACTGCTCGGCATTC
The DNA here is from genome assembly GCF_018403185.1 of Paenibacillus montaniterrae. Lineage (GTDB taxonomy): Bacteria > Bacillota > Bacilli > Paenibacillales > Paenibacillaceae > Pristimantibacillus > Pristimantibacillus montaniterrae. The sequence continues at coordinate 394,588 of NZ_BOSE01000003.1, read as the reverse complement.
ACCACCAGCTGCTGCAGCTTTGCATCCTTTTCCTGCTTCTCAGCTTCAACAGCAGCCATGACACGCTGCTTAGCATAAATTTGCCTGATCGTAGCAAGAGACGTAAGGACAAGGAACAGAGCATGAATTGAAAACATGCCGAAGGAATACGCATTCGCACCAAACACGAGCTGCGGAAGCCAAAGCAAGCCTACAACATGCTGCAGCGCAAAAACAGCTGTACTTACGGTGATCAGCTTAATTTGCTCATAATAGGCAATGGCAGCGACAACCATAAATATCGAAAAATGCAGCTCCACCATGCCGCCTCCCCCAGCGATCAGCGAAATGCTGGAAAAGGTTAACGACAATGTATTCAGCAAAGCAATCAACGGATGCTCTTGATTTCGCCGATACAGTACAAAGGCCGCTGCAAAAAATAAACCAGGAACAAGGAATATAAGATTCAGCGCAAGCCCATACACCTCTTCGTCCAGTACAAGATAACTGGCCGCAGTTAACCCATGATGCATCCAGTTATGCAGCACATCGAATACACGATTCAGCAAATGGAAGGCCAAGCTGAGCAAAATTGCGATAGCTGTATATAGAAGCATCAATCGATTTTTATGCTTTAACATGTTCAACTCTCTCTTTCAAGTCTGTATCATCAGTACGCAAGGCTATTCGCCATCATAACCATGCTACGAAATAAGTCTGAAATTATTATGAACAGCTTTCAGCAGCAACTTGGATGCATACAAAAAGCAACAGGAAATCCTGTTGCTTTATAGAGAGAATGATGATGAATTTATTCAGCTTTTACTTCAGAGTAGGATTTGCCTTGGCTTAGGCCATGCTTAGCTGCAATTCCAATCAACTCGTTATATTGATCTTCGGTAAGCTTTTCAAGCAGAAGATCTCTTGCTTCTTTCTTCTCTTCTACACTAAGTCCACCGCTAGCCAGCTTTTGAAGTGCAGAAATATCGGATGCAGACAGGCTGCCCATAAGCGTTGATACAACTTTTGCTTTGTCCTTAATAGAAATGTTTTCTTCTACTTCTTTCGCTTTATCGGAAGAAACCTCTGGGCTGTAGCCTCCGCTGTTAGAACCACTCGAACCTTGCTGCTCAGATCCGCTTGCCTGCTCTCCATTAGAGCCATTAGAGCTATTCGGTTGCTGTCCGTTAGAGCTTGAAGAAGAACTATCAGAACCACCGTTGCTTGAGTTAGTTCCGCCACCGTTTGATGGATCAGTTGAATTGCCTGTGTTTTGGCTATTACCTGATGAAACCGACTGATTTGGATCACCAACAGCCCCATCATTAGTACCAGTTCCAGTATCAGTTTCTGAATCTCCATTACCTGTCGGCGGCGATACTGTGCCATCACTATTTCCAGACTCATTGACATCCTCTTCACCAATGAGATCGTCCACGCTCATGCCAACCATTGAATCAAGCACCTTATCAACCGCATAATTTGCAGCAAATAATCCACCTACAACTAAAACAATCAGTATACTTGCTATCCATATCGTTACTTTTTGCCATCTCTTCATTTTAACCATCTCCGTCCAACTAAAAATACTACGACAATTCCAAGAATCGCTCCCGCACTATCAATTGCAACATCTCGTATGCTAGCGCCTCTGCCTTCAATAAACAATTGATGAGACTCATCAATGACGGCATAGCTCATCGCAATAAAAAGTGTAATGATTGCGGATCTTCTCCAGCTTAGCTTTTTGAGTCGACACATCGTGATAAGAAATATCGCCAAAAAGAAAAACAATGAGAAATGCGCCAGCTTTCTTAAAATACGATTCCACTCAGCCAATGAAAGCTCATAACCTGTCCATTTCTCTATATACGGCAAGGAATGTGCAGCAAAAGTCATACTTAAATGACTGGATTGACTGGCAGGCTGATTCGACAGCATGAAAATCGCAACTGCTAGCATTATGGTGAGCGTTCCTAGTATTAGACGCAATATTACTGACTTTTGTTTCATTAATCGCTATTTTCCTTAATGATTTTATTTAGATACGCCAAAAACGGCTCCTTTAGCTCATCACGACGAAGCGCGTATTCGACTGTTGCTTCGAGAAATCCTAGCTTATCCCCCACATCATAGCGTCTGCCGCTAAACTCGTAGGCATAGACCGCTTCTTTACGAGAAAGTTGGTTCAAGGCATCGGTTAACTGGATTTCACCATTCGCTCCCGGCGGTGTTTTTTCAAGAATGCTAAAAATTTCTGGTGTAATAATATAGCGACCGAGAATGGCAATATTGGTAGGAGCTTCTTCCGTTTTAGGTTTTTCTACTAAGCGATTGACACGAGATACCGTAGTGTCAATTTTATGTCCGTCAACAATTCCATATTTATGAATGTCCTTATGTTCAACTTGCTGCACGCCAAGAATAGAGCTATTGTAATACTCGTACACATCAATGAGTTGCTTTAAGCAAGGTGTATCGCTATAGACGATATCATCGCCAAGCAATACGGCAAATGGCTCATTGCCAATAAAGCTTTTAGCGCAATAGATCGCATGGCCAAGTCCTTTAGGCTCTTTTTGGCGGATATAGTGGATATTCACCATATTCGATATTTTGCGTACCTCTTTTAACAACTCAACCTTGCCCTTAGCTTCCAGCTCTAATTCGAGCTCAACAGATTTATCGAAGTGATCTTCAATCGACTTTTTGTTACGACCCGTAATGATCAAAATCTCATCAATACCAGATTCAACCGCTTCCTCGATAATATATTGCAGCGTCGGTTTATCAACAATTGGCAGCATTTCCTTCGGTTGCGCCTTCGTAGCTGGCAAGAAACGAGTGCCAAGACCTGCTGCTGGAATTATTGCCTTACGGATTTTCATATTAAACCTCCATTTCGGAATATCGTTCCCTTCTATCTCCTTAAAATCCTCTTTAGAACTGTATTTATTTCACTTTTAGTTACAAATAACATATCTTTTAATTTTAAAGAATATAACTTTTGAAAGTACCACAAAAATAAAGATCCACATAAAGAATAAGAAATAATAGATGAATACGCTGCTCCTAATATTCCATAATTGGGAATCAACAAAAAATTTATAATTGTATTTAAACAAACTGAGGTAAATAAAGTTATAAAAGCAAACTTCTGTTTTCCAATAGATACAAAGAGGGTATTTATTATTTTGTATAATATCATTGGAACACAGCCTATCAACATTAACGCCGAGACTAAAAAAGCATCTTTATATTCATTTCCATACATAATTACAATAAAATCTTTTCCAATAACTAGAAAAAAAATAATTACTACTACCGCTAAATATACGTTAAATTTAATACTAATTAAAATTTCTTTTATTGAGTCATTTTTAGCTGTTCTGTTAAATAATACTTCTTTAAATGCATCCGGAATTATCCACAACATTCCAGCTAATGTAGCACCTACGCTATAAATCCCGATATCTCTATTTTCAACAAATAACTTTAATATTATAACATCTAGCTTATAATTCAAAGTGATTAGTAATGTAGTGAGAAGTGGGAGAAAACTATATTTTAGAACTACCTTAATTAGAGATAAGTTTATTTTCATTAATGTAGGATATAGTTTCATCTTTACTATAATTGCAGTAGTTTCAACAAATAATTTAATCGCATGTATGATAATTACAACTTCTAGATTATTGCTTGATGTTGCAATTATCATTAACAATAGAAGCATGTTATAAATTAAAGTTGAACTCACCATTATTTTATTCTTTTGTTTAATATTCGAAACTAATGCCATAAATCCTATTTGCGTGTTAAATTGGGTTAGAATAGATAAAGATACAATAAGATGTGAACTGTAATCAGGTATAATAAAAGAAAAACAGCTATAAAATAAGAAGTATAGAATAAATTGTATATAAAAGATATTAACAAAAACTTGCTTAACAGAACTTCCATAATTACGTGAAAAATAACTATAAGATTGTCCTATTCCTAAATTCAAAACTAACGATATGATACTAACAGCATTTAATATAAAAGTGTATTCACCTTTCAGTTCAGGTCCCAGGTAACGATTGATAATAACAGAGCTTATTAAACCTGAGGCGATCAGTATTATTCTTGAAATTATTGTTGAAATATAATCATTTTTTAAAAGTTTATTAATCATATCACACCGTTTTCTTAATCATATGATGGCAGTTTCTTTATAGCCCTTTACAAGCTCTATAAATAATTATGATGCTATTATATTTTATATATATGAAATCCTCAAAACTTTAATTCCTATATTACGAAATAAGAATGGAAGCCATGCAGCTTCCAACAGTGATGATCATCATTTATCCGAGTTAGATAGAATTTTTTCGAGTTAATTTCATAATCATGATGCTTATTATAGTAATTATAAATATTATGAATAAATTGCTGTATATTGTTCCAAAAGCACTTCTATGGAATGAAACTGTTTGAGAAATACCAGCTACATAAAATACACTGAATAAAATTGTTTTGTATCGAAACACTTCATCTAAATACCGTAATACGAATGCAAGTAATAAATAAATGACAAAGACTCCAATGTATTTAAAATTCATAAAAGCTTCTAAAAGAGATGAGAATCCTGTACCAGCTATCCTACCGCGACTTGCTTCACTAGAGAAATACTGGTCTCTAAACTCATACGTAATTTGTATAGGTTTTTCACCCGGATACACAAATGATGGTATCGGTAATACTAATCCCTTTATATACGTTTCCCCCATATAAAGAGGAAATTCTTTTTCATTCTCACTAAGAAATTGATTAAAATTCCCAAAAGTAGAGCCGAACTCGTTACTACTAGGATTTAAAGCCTCAATCAATCTTTCTTTTTGTGTAGCTGTCTTTATAAATAAGTTAAAATCCTCAGTTATTAATGAAACTATAGATCGATTAGCAAAGATAAATGACATAAGTATATATAATACAGAAATTATTATGACCAACTTTGGTTTAATTCTTTTTATTGGAAGAAAATATGTTAATCCAATAATAAGGCAAATAAATAGGGACAATAATATTCCTCTTTGACCTAATATTAATTTGATGCCTATATGAGGCAACGATAGAATAATAAATAAAAGTATTAAATTCTTACACTCTTTAAATTTTTTATTCTTAGTTCTAAGTATCCCAAGATATAAACTAAAAAGTGACATAGCTACAAGCAAAAATTCAGAAGAAGGTAAGCTTAAGGAAAGTTCTGAAACAGCGCTTTGAAATTGAGCTTTCCCCATAAAAATTTGCGAGAGGCCACCAACCCTATATATATTTATCATTTCAAATAGCAAAGAAATAATTACCAACATCAAGGATGCCTTAATTAATGATTGGCGTATACTAAACAATTTTTCTGAAAATGTGTCAACTTTTTTGTTATCAGTCGGTAATTGTTTCTTTCCTAAATGAAATAGCAAAACCCCTGTAATAAATCCTATGTTGGATAATGCAAACACAAATAGATAAGTATCTAAGTGGTTTTCAGTGCTAAATATTTTATTTAATCCATCTCCCCATGCAACACTTATCGGACCTGATAAGCCATATAATGCAGCAAACGTTATAAAAATAACTGTGGCGTTAGTATAATATTTAGTAACAACCTTACTCCAATAAATCATTCCAATGCACGTTATTATACTAATAAAAAGTGCAATATTAGATAAATTATTAATGGAGAGTATCATTGATATCAAATTTAAAAGCAATAAATATATGGAGAGTTGAACATTTATGTTTGACAAATTAATACCTCCAAGATAATGTTTGCAACACCTTTATTTCTTAATTACACTATCAATTAATTGCTCATATTGAAATACTATGTGATTAACGTCAAAATGTTCTCTCACTGTTTCCTGAACGTTCATTGGATTGAAAAAATGGTCAGCAATAGTAATATCCGGAATCATCCTTTCATTTATGTCAAGCAATTCCATTATTTCTCTTGTCCCCCCCGGATGATCCCAAACTAATACTGGGCATTCACATGCTAATGCTTCTAACAAAACATTCGGTAAACCTTCATAATGAGAACTAAGCATAAATAAGTCAGCATTTCTGAGCCACTTATATGGATTAGATTCAAATTCATTTATAGTAATGTTCTTTTCTAGGTTTAAATCATCTATCAACTTTAATAATCGGCCTTTATATGAACCATTCCCAAAAATATAAAGCTTAAGATTAGGATATTTAGCTATAAAATCAGGAACTTTCTTAATTAATCTTTCATACCCTTTAACTTCCTCAAGTCTACCAAAACACACTATTTTAGGGAATTCTTTTTCAGAAATAAATGGGTTTAATTCTGTTTCAGCCATTGTAATTATCTTATTTATTTCAACAGGATTATAGATTTTTTTTATCTTATTCGAATTAATCCCAAAAATTTCTATTAGATCTTGTTTCATAAATTCTGATTGACTTATAATTGCATCGGCCATTGGATAAAATACTTTATATAGTTTAATCCACTTTTTAGTCATATCTCCTGATTTAATTGCTTCCGATACAATTGTTGCTTCACGAACAATTAATTTAGTGTTTTTTGGAAGAAACTTTTTCACCATTAAAAGTATAATATTTAATTGTCCTAAGGTTGATATTATCGCTTTAGGTTTAAGTCTTCTCACTAACTTAACTAATGTGAATATAGCGTTCCTAGCTCTCTTAGAATTTAAATTATGAACGATAACATCACTAGATAATAAATTAGCATACTCACCTGAAAGATTAATGATGGCCACGTGTAACTCATATTTATTCCTATTAAAGTTATTAAGTAGGGTCACAATTACTTTCTCAGCTCCCCCACCTCTTAATGAAGGGATCACGAATAATAACTTTGTTTTCATATTTATTACCTACAATCAATTTTATTTATTACCCTAAAGTAGAACGATGAAAGTTGTCCAGCTACATTAGTGATATCATAACCACTTTCAATGATATCTTTTGCATACAACTTTCTATTATTAACTTTTGAGCTTTCTAATATTTTCATAGCCCATATATTCGGACTATCATTAAGAGAGAGAGACTCAATTAAATCTGTTATAACCACTTCTTTAGTAATCCTATCTGAGATATAACATTTTAAACCATTAGCTTGGGCTTCTATTAATGTAACTGGCAATCCCTCATACAAAGAAGGGAAAACAAATTTATCAAAACCATGAATTAAGTTATCTATATCATCTCGTATACCCAATAATAGTACTGAGCTCTCTAAATTTTCAAATGTTATCTTATTTCTAATCTCTGTATTAAGGGGGCCATCGCCAACTAATACTAAAACAACATTGTCATTAACTTTTTTGCACTCTTTAAGAATATCAATTAAGAAAGAATGATTCTTGGGCTCAGTAAAGCTGCCAATGTGACCTAAAACAATATTATCTTCATTAAGATTAAGGCATTTCCTACTAATAATCCTTTTTTCTTCACTAAATTGAAACTTACTAGTATCTACACCATTATATATTATTTTATAGTTAGATTGGTTCACTATTTTTTTCCCAAATAACCATGTACCAGCCGCATTTGAACACGAAAAAAAATAATCCGCAATAAATCTTATAGGATACTGAAGAACGCCCTTAATTTTTTTTTCTATATAACTGCCGCGAGAAGATGTGCTGTGACTATGTGCAATTGTTACTAAACCATACCTTTTCGCAATAGATAGATATAAAGATGCAGTACTTCTCATATGCCCATGAATAATTTTATATTGTTTATTCACTTCAAAAAATCTCTGCCAAGATTTAATATATTCTAAATGATTTACTCCTCTATACTTGGGGAGACAGTAGATAGTTCCCCCAAGTAAACTAATTTCATCATCGTATGCCCCTTTCTCAGTTGAATGGACAATAAAATCAAATTGAATCTCATCCCTATTTATTTTTCTATAAATATTCATTATCATCGTTTCTGCTCCACCTCTATTCATATGGGCAAAAACATGTAATATTCTTATAGGAGATCTCATACTAGAACCTCTTTATACCAATTTATAGCTTCTTTTATTCCTCTCTCAAAAGACCATTTAGGATCATAACCTAAATTAACTTTTGCTTTGGAAATATCAGCACTACTATGTTTTATGTCCCCTATTCTATCTGGTCCAAAAACAGGTTTTATGTCTACATTCAAATTCTCACAAAGAAGCTTATATATATTAATTAAATAATCTCTACCACCGTAAGCAATATTGTAAGCTTCACCTGCAACTTCACTAGACGCTAAGCATGCTTTTAAATTTGCTTCTATAACATTCTCGATGTAAGTAAAATCTCTACTTTGCATACCGTCTCCATTAATAGTAGGTGATTTTCCATCTAATAGCAGTTTAATAAACTTTGGTATCACTGCTGCATACGCTCCATCTGGATCTTGTCTTCTACCAAACACATTAAAATAGCGTAATCCATACGTATCTAATCCGTATAGCTCCTTATATAACCTACCGTATTCTTCATTCACTCTTTTAGTTAACGCATAAGGAGATAATAAATTCCCTTCTCTGCCCTCAATTTTAGGTAAATTAGGTTCATCTCCATATACTGAGGAACTTGATGCATATACGAATTTTTTTACTTTATTATGCCTTGCAGCTTCCATCATATTTAGCGTTCCCTTTATATTGATTTCATCATAAACCAGAGGCATTTCGATACTTCTTGGAACACTTCCCCAAGCAGCTTGATGTAAAACATAATCTACGTCTTTACAGGCATGCAAACAAGTTTCATAATTTGTAATATCGCCTTGTACAAATTGAAAGTTTGGATTTAATTTCAGTTCTCTTATATTTTCAAGTTTACCGCTTGATAAATTATCTAGACACCTAACCTTATATCCCATACTAATTATTGCTTCACACAAATTAGAACCAATAAACCCAGCTCCTCCAGTAACAAGAAAAAGCGACTCTTTACTAAAATTCAAATTTTTATATGACATTAAATTAATTCCTCCTATAATCTCCAATAGTTATATTTAGTCTCTGCAAACATTTTTTTGTCATAAATAGATTTAATATCTAAAAGAATGTTTCTTGCTGAGTTGTTTTTATAATAGAGATCAAATTTCGTGATATCAAAATTGCAGAATTCATCATGTGCCACTGCAACAATGATAGCATCCATTTCTTTCAAATCTTTTTCCTCACTAAATTCAATACCATACTCATGAAAAGCTTCTTCTTTATCAGCCTGAGAATCTACAATTAAGGGGTTAATACCATAATCCCTGAGTTCATTAATAATATCAATTACTTTTGTATTCCTTGTATCAGGACAATTTTCTTTAAATGTAAAGCCCAGTATTCCGACTTTAGCATACTTAATTGATATGTCTTCTTGTATTAATTTTTTTAATAACACTTCCGCGACATATTTGCCCATTCCATCATTAATCCTTCTACCTGCCAAGATTATTTGAGAATGATAACCTAATTCTTGAGCTTTATATGTAAGATAATAAGGATCTACTCCAATGCAATGTCCTCCAACTAATCCAGGCGAAAATTTAAGAAAGTTCCATTTAGAAGAGGCTGCATCTAATACTGCTTTAGTGTCTATATTCATTTTGTTAAATATAATAGATAATTCGTTCATAAATGCTATATTTATATCTCTTTGCGAGTTTTCAATAACTTTAGCTGCTTCAGCCACTTTTATTGATTCTGCACGATATACACCAGCCTCAACTACAAGGCTATAAACATCAGCTATAATATTCAACGACTCTTCATCCATACCCGAAACAACTTTTACAATATTTTCAAGTCTGTGATTTTTATCTCCTGGATTAATTCTTTCAGGGGAATAGCCTACTTTAAAATCAACACCATATTTTAATCCTGACTCCTGCTCTAATATAGGAACACATATATCTTCTGTTACCCCCGGATAAACTGTTGATTCAAATACTACAATTGAACCTTTACTTAAATTTCTAGCTAGTGTTTTACTTGCCGATTTAATAGGCGTCAAATCTGGTGTATTATCCGACTTAACAGGGGTAGGTACGGCAACAATATGAAAATTAGCACTTTTAAGATCTTCTTCATTAGAAGTGAAAATTACATTCGTCTTTTTTATAACATCATTTCCAACCTCTTTGGTTGGATCAACTCCACTTTTATACAATGAAATTTTAGATTCACTAATATCAAATCCAATTACCTTTACTTTTTTTGCAAATGCCACAGCAATAGGCAAGCCAACATAACCTAAACCGATTATTGAAATTTTTATATTTTTCATAGCGACCTCCAATTAATTAGTAATAGCATCGATATATCTATTAATAATTAGCTCTCTATTAAATTCTTTAGAAACCTTCTCTCTTGCAAAAATCCCCATTTTCTCCCTTTCTTTCCAGCTTAGTTGAATAAATTTTTCAATAGCACTTTCTAAGCCTTTAACACTTTGTTTAGGAAATGAAAATCCTGATATACCTTCATCAAAAATTTCCATACACCCAGGGATATTACTTGCCAAAATAGGTCTTCCACATGCTGCTGCTTCAAGTAAAACATTTGATAACCCTTCATGATAGGAAGGATGAATTATCGCATGACAATTTCTATAAAAAGGAATCACATTTGTCTGATTACCATAAAAAATAATCTTATTTTCAATTTGATATTCTTTTCTATCAAATTGAAAATCATCTTCTTTTTCTCCGACTATATGAAATATAATGTGCTCATACTTTTCAACAAGATATCTAGCAACTGAACACAATTCTATAATTCCTTTATCTTGCATTAATCTGCCCACAAAAAGGAAATGAATATTCTTATCATCACCTGGATATTCCAAATAAGGATACTCATTTAAATTCACTCCTGAACCAGCTATTAATTGTTTATTTTTTATATTAAATAAATCATAATTTTGTTTATTTTGAAAAAATACAACTTTAGACTGAGATACAATTATTGAGTATATTTTTCTAGCCAATCTTTTTTGTATACTTTGTCCGATTATAAATGTTCCTAAACCTGTGACCGTTGAAATAACTGGAATCTTCAACATTTTTGCAAGTAGCCCGATATAAATATTAGGCTTAATTGTATACGTTAAAACAATTTCAGGTCTTTCTTTTTGTAGAACTTGGTAGTATTCCTTGAGTAATTCAAATTCACCTTTTATTTTTACACTCCGCCTATTAATTTCTGAATAATAAATGATACACCCAATACTTTTAAAATAGCTACAGTATTGACCGAGAGGTGTAAGTATAATCACTTGGTTATTTTCCATTAATTTTTCAATGAGTTCTTTACGGAATTTATATAAACCAACATCACTATTAATTACAATTGCAATTTTCATGATAAATATTCCTTTTCTTCAAATCTCAATTCTTTCAGCTGGTACTCCCACATAAGTACCTGGTGTTCGGAGAGATCTTATTACCACAGCGCCTGCTCCAACTGTACATTCTTTTGTTAATTCAATATTATTAACTAAAGAACTCCCAATACCTATCCAAGAAAGGTCACCAATTTTAACATTTCCTGCAATATTAACCCCAGGTGATACGTGCACAAAATTACCAATATAATTATCATGATCAATCGAAGAACTAGTGTTTATAATACATCCTTTCCCTATTCGAGTATAACAATTAATTACTGCTCCTGCCATAACTACAGTCCCATGCTTAATCTCAACCATTTCATTTACAATCGCAGAGGGATGAACTAATACCGGGATACTTGCGCCCTCTTTTTCGAGTCGTTCAATAATTGTTTTTCTGGCAAAATTATTCCCTAATGCAACAAATATGTCATGGTTATGATAATAATTCTTCCACTCTGCTAACTCTCCAATAATTTCAACTCCGAGAGTTGATTGTATTGATCTATTATCATCTAGAAAATATATATTGTCCCATGCATTCATCTTTATCGCAATGTCTGCTACTACCTTACCATGACCACCAGCGCCAATTATAATCAGTTTATTTTTCATAGACCTATACTTTCCTTTTTGACACCTTTAAAAGGCTCCATTGTAGCTGCCGTATTAGAATTAATACCTTCTCGAATAAACACTTTTTTAATAGTTAAAAATATAATTTTCCAATCTCTAAAGAAACTAACAGAGTCAACGTACTGGATATCCAGCTCAAATTTCTCTTCCCAGCTAATTGTATTGCGACCATTTACCTGAGCCAAGCCAGATAATCCTGGTCTTACTTCATGACGTCTCTTTTGGCGCTCGTCATATAAGGAAAGATATTGAACGAGTAAAGGTCTAGGTCCTACAAATGACATGTTGCCTTTAAGAATATTAAACAGCTCAGGTAATTCGTCTAGCGAAGTTGATCGCAACAATTTCCCGAATTTAGTTAATCTAATGTCATCTGGTAGAAGCTTTCCTGTACTATCTTTTTCATCTGTCATTGTTCTAAACTTATACATTTCAAAAATTCTATCGTTTAACCCAGGTCTTTTCTGTTTAAAAATAATAGGTGAACCCAATTTGAAGCGAACAAGCAATGCTACGATAACTATTATTGGACTCAAAATGATCAAAGAAATTAATGCCAGTATAAAATCTTGTGGTCTCTTAATATATCGTTCATAGAATCCTATTTTTCTCAACTACATCCACAATCCTTTTATCAGATTTGTTACTCGTTCCAGATCTTCCTCGGTCATTTTCGTGTCAGAGGGTAAACAAATGCCTTGCGCAAATAATTCTTCTGCAACTGTAGTACCAACAAAATCATATTTATTAAAAAAGGGCTGTAAGTGCATAGGCTTCCATACAGGTCTAGATTCGATGTTTTCTTTTTCTAAAGCCAGTATTACATTTAGTGGCTTAATTTTTCCCTTTAGTAATATACTGCTCAACCAATAGTTAGCACGATTCCATGCATTCTCAGGCATGAAGGTAATTCCGTCTAAATCCGCTAATTCGTTAACATAATGCTGATATATCGCTGTTTTTTGTCTAACCCTTTCATCCAAAACTTTCAATTGACCACGGCCTATGCCTGCTACAACATTGCTCATGCGATAATTAAAGCCAAGTTCCTTATGCTCATAATGTCGTTCTGGCTCTCTAGACTGCGTCGCCCAAAATCTAGCCTTTGCAATCATTTCCTCGTTATTAGAAACTAGCATGCCGCCGCCAGATGTAGTAATGATTTTATTTCCATTAAACGAAAAAATCCCATAATCTCCGAAAGTACCTGTTTGCTTATCCTTGTAATAAGTCCCTAAAGACTCAGCCGCATCTTCAATCAAAGGAACATTATAGTAATCACATAACTCCTTAATGCGATCAATATCGGCGGATAATCCATACAAGTGGACAACTATAACGGCTTTTACTTCAGGATATTTTTTAAAAGCTTCTTCCAGTGCTTCAGGACTCATATTCCAGGTACTATAATCGCTATCTATAAAAACAGGAATAGCATCTTGATAAATAATTGGATTTGCAGTAGCTGAAAATGTTAACGACTGACAAAACACAATATCTCCTGATCCTACTCCTGCAGCTTTCAATGCCAAGTGTATTGCTGCAGTCCCCGATGACAATGCTGCTGCTGATCTAATATGTACTTTTTGTGCGAATTCTTTTTCAAACTCATTTACATTCATTCCTAAAGGGGCAATCCAATTTGTATCAAATGCTTCTTTCACAAAATGTTGTTCATAGCCTTCTTCGCTCATATGCGGTGATGATAAAAATATGCGCGCAGGTTGAGTCATTGTTCGTTCCTCCATAAACTAAGATAGGAGAAGCAGAGACACTCCCCACTCCTCCCCTGTTAAATACTCGGTACAAGTACTTTATTCGTTTCACGCTTGCCGTTACTATAGGTAGGGACAATGCGTGACAGCACTTCTTGTATCATTTCTTTGTCTTGACCAAGTATACGCTCCAAGCGGCGAAGCTCCAGCTCTATATCTTCCCGATCCAAATTTGTTGGTTTGCCAATAAATATCCGATCATGCTTCGTATCGGTCATGCCTTCTTCATTTAGAAGCAGCTCTTCATACAGTTTTTCTCCTGTACGAATTCCCGTAAATTCGATCATAATATCTACGTTCGGTTCAAGACCAGATAGCTTTATTAAGTCATGTGCAAGATCCGCAATGCGTACCGGCTCGCCCATATCAAGAATAAAGATTTCTCCACCAGTAGCGTATGCACCAGCCTGCAAGACAAGACGTGAAGCCTCAGGAATTGTCATAAAATAACGAATCATCTCTGGATGTGTTACTGTTACAGGGCCTCCCTTGGCAATTTGCTCCTTGAATAATGGAATGACACTGCCACGACTGCCTAGCACATTACCAAAGCGTACAGCACTAAAGCTTGTTTTGGATTGCTTTGCCAAGCATTGTATATACATCTCGGCAATTCGTTTCGTTGTCCCCATAATGCTGGTAGGGTTTACTGCTTTATCAGTAGATACAAGCACAAATTTTTCAGCGGTAAAACGATCTGCAAGATCTGCTACATTGCGCGTACCGAACACATTGTTTTTGATCGCCTCAGAAGGGTTTTCTTCCATCAAAGGCACATGCTTATGAGCCGCAGCATGAAATACCACCTGTGGTCTAAATTTGCGGAACACGTCCTCCATACGAGCGCGATCCTGTATATCTGCAATGATCGGAATAAGCTTAATTCCTGTTGGAGCCAATTCACGATGAATTTGATAGATGCTGTTTTCACCATGTCCAAGTAATAGCAACTTACTTGGCTTAAAGTTGACAAGCTGACGGCAAAGCTCTGAGCCAATTGATCCACCTGCGCCAGTTACAAGTACAACCTTGCCTTCGATATAATCTTTAATTCCATCGCTTTCCAGTACAACAGGCTCTCGACCTAGTAAATCCTCTACCTCTACATTGCGCAGCGACTTCATCGTGACCTTGCCTTCCAGTAAATCATTAATATGCGGTATGATTTTTAGATTAGCATTGGTTCGCTTGCATATAGAGATAATCTCTGAAACTTCTCTACGCGACACAGAAGGCAACGCAATAATAATTTCTGTAATTTTATACTGTAGTACAACCTCTTGTATATGGGAACGATTACCCAGTACGGGAAGTCCTACTACATTTTGATGCAATTTAAGCGGATCATCATCGATAAAACCAACCGCTAGCAAGTTGGAATTCACATTAGATTTCAGCTCACGAGCTACAATCACACCGCATTGGCCTGCACCAATAATTAACGTTTTCTTAAAGCCGCTTAAGTCCTGCTTTATAAAGTGGTCCTTTACCAGCCTTACCGCAAAGCGTGAACCGCCAGTGCCGAGAAGAATAAGCAAATAGCTGTTTAATGCCACTGCTACAGGAACATAAATGCCAGGCCAGACAAACGTCAACAGATACGCTAATGCCAAGCTTATGGTGACCGATTTAAATATAAGAAGCATCTCTCCGACACTGGCAAACTGCCATACCCGCTTATATAGCGAAACCATATAAAAGGTTATGAAGCTGAATACAAGACTGAACACTCCAAACATCAATGCGTCAGGAAGAGCTATCTCATTCAAGTTACCATTCGCATGGAGAATAAATGATAGTGCAACACATGCAGCAATGATCACGCAGTCTATAACCATGAGCAGAATCATATGTTTCCGTACTTTACTCATGCTAGCCTCCCCTTACCGATTACTACTTGTCTTCTTGACCATAATAATAATAGTAGTAATTATCCTTTGCTTTTCTTTTGGCATTATTAATAACAACGCCGATGATTCTCGCTTTTACAATTTGCAGCCTTTCCTTGGCATCAAGCAAAGCGCTGCGTTTTACTTTGCCAGACTCGGCCACAAGCACTACTCCATCGCAATGCGTTGAGATAAGCTGTGCATCTGTTAAGGCGAGTACTGGAGGTGTATCGATAATGATCTGCTCAAACTGCTCCTTTAGCTGCTTAAGTATTATTCCTAATGCTTTGGAGCCTAACAGCTCAGAAGGATTAGGCGGGATCATACCAGCTGTAATTGCGCTTAAATTAGGAATAGCTGTATCTTGAATCACTTCATCAAGTGTCGCTTGCTTTGTTAAAACATGGCTCATACCTAGACGGTTGGAAAGCTTGAACGTTTTATGAACGGTCGGTTTGCGAAGATCCAGCTCGATTAATAAAGTACGCTTATCGCTTTGCGCAAAGGTTGCTGCCAGGTTGGCAACTGTAGTAGACTTGCCTTCGCCTGGTCCAGCCGATGTAACCATAATAATATCCAAATCTTCATCAACTGCGGAAAAGCTAATATTGGTACGAAGTGTGCGATAGGCTTCGCTAATCGGCGATTTCGGGTTAGTAACGGAGATAATATGTCTTTCTTGATTATTTAGAGACTGTGACATTGCGACCTACCTCCGTTCTTACTTTTGCTGCTGATTGCTTGCCTATTTTAAGATCTTCTTCGGTGACACTAGGTATGCTCATTAACACAGGCAAATCAACATACTGCAAGACATCCTGCTCATCTTTAATTGTATCATCAAGATATTCAAGCAATAATGCCAGTCCTATACCAAGTAATAATGCAACAATAATACTTAATGCAATGTTCATAATCGGATTCGGCGCAACTGGCGATGGATTTTCAACCTGCTTTGCCTCATTTAAAATGCTGACATTATTAACTGTCATAATATTAGGTATTTCTTCTACAAACACTTTTGCTACTTCATTTACTACTGCTACTGTGGTCGGATAGTCGCTGTTCCTCGCGGAAATGGTCAACACCTGCGTGTTGCTAACAGAAGAGACAGATATCATACTATTGATTTGCTCTCCGGTTAATCCAAGTTGAGGGTTTTGTTCTGCTACTTTATCGGTTATTGCCGCTGTTTTAATAATTTGCTTATACGTGTCTACGAGTCGAATATCGAGATTTACGCTGTTAATATCAAGCGCTCGAGTCATATCCTGCGAATTATTGACGATTAGTTTCGTTGATGATTCATAGACTGGCTTCATAAACCAATAACTAAAGATAGCCGTTATTATTGCTGCTACAACAACTAACCATAGAATTAGCTTTATTCTTTTCATTACAATTCTGAAGTAGTCTTTAAGCTCTAGTTCCATGGAATATTTGTACCCCCATAAGCATAATCCTCGGGCTAGCAAGCAGTAAGAGTCTTTACCCCTACTGCTTATGGGATAAAAACTCTTACACCTCAAACTAGCTTGCTATACAAATCAATTATCTTAGGTCAACAAGAGAAGCAAGAACAACGGCAGCCTCAGCGCGTGTTGCAGTGCCTTTTGGATCGTAGTTATTTTTGCCTTTACCTTGAATGATGGCTTCGTTTTTCAGCATAGCAACATTTGTGCGATGTACAGCTACAACCTTGTCACCATCAACAAATTTGCTTAGTAGCTCTTCAACATTTGAAGGATTTTCGAATTCCAGAACTGCTTTAAGTGCATTTGCAGCCATAGAAGCCATTTCTTCACGAGTAATTTTCGCATTAGGATCGAATACAGAAGCGCTGCGTCCGTTTACGATACCGTAAGCTTTAGCTGCAGAAATCGCATCATGATACCATGCATTTTCGCTTACATCGTTGAATGTTAGCTCAGTAGAAGCATTCAAGTTGAATGCGCGAACAAGCATAGTTGTAAACTCAGCACGTGTTACGTTGCCGTTAGGATCAAATTTGCCATTGCCTTTACCTAGCAATAGACCTTTGTCAGCTAGAAGCTGGATTTTATCTTTTGCCCAGTTAAGGTTAGCGATGTCATTGAAGGAAGCGCTGTTCTCAACAACTACGAAGTCACCAAGCTCATTGGTATAGAATGTAATTGTGCGAGTAGCAGCGTCATATTGGCCGCCAACATAAGTCAGGCTGTCGCCTGCTACTTTAGCAACCGTTACATTGGAGCTGCCGTTAACTGGAAGCGTTACACGGTGTGCTTTTTCGAATCCAACAACTTCTTTACCGTCTGCATCCGTTACAGCTAGCGTGTACGTATCGGATTTTGCACCAGTAACTTTAGACTCAGCTTTTTTGATTACTAGCTTGCTTGCGCCTTTAAGCTGATCAAGCACTACTTCGACTACAGCATCACCGGATTTCAAGCCAGTAACTGCAATGCCTTTAGAAGTTAGAGAATCAATTAGATCCTTGCTCAAGTTGAATTCACCATTAGCAGTTACGCCAATGTTGTAAATTAGAGCTGGAGCTGGTTTCAATGTAAGCTTGTTGTCTTCCAACGCTTTTTTAGATGCATTTAGAACATAGTCCAATTGATTATTGTAAATGTTGCCCATTTGAGCAGGAGTAACATTTAAAGTTGATACGCCATTGTTCACTGTTACTGCACCAGCTGCTTGAACAAGCAATGCTTGACGCAATGTTTCTTCAAACAATTGAGTCAGATTCAGCTTCAATGTGTTGTTGTATAGATCCGGGTTAGCTTTCAGGAAGTCCGCAACTTTACCAGCAAGAGCATCTGCTTTTGCTTGATAGTCGCTAACTAGTGTTAGATCAGATACAATTACACCGCCACCGCTAGTAGGAGGAGTTGCGCCTACTGAAACTGTTTGACTGAACAATTGAACACCTTCAAATGCCGCAGTCAAAGGAATTTTGGTGATTTCTTTAATAGTTGCAGAAACTGTAACTTGACCATAAGAGCCTGGATTTAGAACAAGGTAACCATCTACAAAGTCGATATCAGCATTGTTGCTAGTATTGCTTGCAGACCACTTAAGAGCAGACAAAGGTAAGCCGCTAACTCCGAAGAAGTCAGGTTGAAGTGTCACACTACTGCCATAATAGTAAGATTGTAGCGGTTGATTACCTTCTTGCGCAAGGTAGTATTTTGCATAGCTAAGCGCTAGTGCTGCAGCACCTTTTTTGTAAGTATCAGTGTTAAGTGTAGCTTTATTGTTGTCTTTGAAAGTTTCGAAATCCGCTTTCAAAGCTTCGAATCCATCATTACCTTCTCCATATAGACCTTGTAGTACTTCAACAAAACCATTAGATGGCTCAGCCCATTCAGCTT
Organism: Paenibacillus montaniterrae; assembly: GCF_018403185.1. Lineage (GTDB taxonomy): Bacteria > Bacillota > Bacilli > Paenibacillales > Paenibacillaceae > Pristimantibacillus > Pristimantibacillus montaniterrae. The sequence continues at coordinate 375,524 of NZ_BOSE01000003.1, read as the reverse complement.
CTGCAATCTCTAGCAAGCTATTAAGCAATTCATTAGCAAAGTTTGCATCGGTAATTTTAGAGAAGTCAAGCTCAGCAATTTCAGCAAGAAGCTTAGTTTCAAGCTCATCCAGCAACTTAGCTAGATCAGTAAGATTCAATTCTGATTCAGGAGCAATCGCTTGCTTGAATGCATTGAATTTAGTTCTTAGATCATCGCTAATATCACCAAGATTAGCAGATTTAGAGCTGTAATCTTTAGCCAATTGTTGAACCAATTCAACCAGGCTTTGTTGAACAGCAGCTACATCGTAGTCACCGCTATCCAAAGCTTGATAAAGATTAGGCAGGTTGTTTTGGATGTTGAACAAACCAGCAGCATCTGTGTTGAATTGTGCTACTGCTGCATCATAAGGAACATGCAATAATTCATCGCTGTTCAACTGCTCAAATACAGCTGCCAGCTTATCTGCAGCTTCTACCACTTCAGGGCTTGCCGCATAAGCTTTGTCAATCACCTTATAGGATACTGGCGAAAATGCCATCGCGCTCGCTGTTACTAGTGCAACAGCGGATGTTAATAACGCTTTTTTCTTCATTTCATTCTCTCCTTTTTTCAAATCAATAATAAAATATTAAAGAAATTTGGCTAACGCAGCTTCTTTTTTAGCCTTATATGTTTCTAAAAACTCGGCTCCATCATTACCAATTTCGTAATCGTATTTCGCCAAGTCTTTATTCAACTGATCAATAACGGCTTGAACATCAGCATCGGTTTGGCCCATAAGCGCAAAACCTTCGTCGATATATTTCTGCTTTTCTTCCGCAGTAGTTGCTGCTTCGTACTTCTCGTACAAGGAGAAAGCAAGTGTCGTAAGTCTTGTTTCCATACGGCTAAGCTGAGCTTTTGCAGCTGAAACCAATTCTGCTCTAGTTGGCTTATCTACTTCGCCTGGAGTGCCCGGATTAGTAGTTCCTCCGTTGCCGCCGCCAGGAGCAGTCGTTCCGCCTGTACCATTGTCAGGATTAGTTGTCGATCCGCCGTTATTGCCGTTATTGTTGTTGCCGTTATTGCCTGTGTCTGAACCGCCACGCGAGTTCATAATGATGCTTTTCGTAGCAGAGTCGTACGAAATTTCATGCTGAATCAATTCTGCAAAGTAACGCAGTGGAACATACAATGTTCCTTTATGCAGGAATGTCGTAACATCCTTAGGAATTGATTGCTCTTTCCCAAAGAAGTTATAGCCCGCTGCATCTACTAATGCATAGATGTTCTCCTTTTTGTAAGCAGAAGCCGGCTTGCTAGTATCGACATTTGGCATCAAATATTGTTTTTTGTAGCTTTGTAGCTGCTTAAGCTGGTTATCATCTGGCACCGTAACTGATACAGTAGATGTCTTCTGATCCCATACGACCCAATTTTCTAGCAAGTAGCTGGCAAAGCGAATCGGCACATAAGTGCGGTTGTTGTAAAGAAAGCCTTGTGTGTCTTTCGGCGCGTGATAAACTTTACCGTCTACAATAAAGTGGAAATCAGCCTTGGATACGACGACATGCTGCTGCTTTCCAACTGCATTAGCTGGCGATGCCCCAATCCCAATAATAAGCGCGCATACAACTGTTAATAGAATCGCTTTGATGCCTAATCTGTTCGCTTTCACGAATACGCCTCCTTTTTTATGTATTCTACCAGAATATAAATCTCCGCTTTGCGGCCGGGATCTCTCTATGAATAGAATGACCTCCAATAACCCGCTCGGCATTGAGCTGATAGTAATCAACAAACGCTTGACCCAAATGCTTGCCAATCGCTTCGTAGCCTTGTGCAAGGTCGAACGGGCGAGTTTTGGCATGGTGGGCATCAGATGCGACGAAGTGGACAAGTCCCCTCTTGCACATCTCAAGCGATAGCTTTTGCAGCTTTCGTCCCATCGTTCCACATACAGAGGAGCTGGTCAGCTGAGCAAGCGCACCTGCTTCAACGAGCTGCTCCAGCAAATCATGATTGTCCGCCAGCTCGCGGTTGCGTTCAGGATGAGCGATGATTGGCGTAACATCCAGCAATCTCAGCTCATGGAACAACTCATCAACCTGGCTTGGAACATTAGAAGACGGAAATTCTACAAGCAAATAGGGACTGGAAGCAATTGTAGCTAGTTGCCCAGCCTCCAAATCCTCTAGCAATCTATCATAGACGCGAACCTCTTGACCAGTCAGCACTTCAAGCGGAATATTGCGCTTATACAGCTCATCATTCAGCTTGCTCGTGTCCAGTTTAATTTGCTCGGCGTCGGAATAGTAACCTCTTGCATAATGATGGGGCGTAGCCACTACGGTGCGAATTCCGTTGCGTACCGCTTGCTCTGCAAGCTCCAGCGCTTCTTCAAGCGAGCCCGCTCCATCGTCAATCCCGGGCAGTATATGCGTATGTATATCAATCAATGTTCTACCCTCTCAATCTGTAAAACGTACAGCTTCCAAAGAATTCCTACTCTATTCTAGCATACTTGAAACCAGATTTATAGAAACACTCTGTAAAAAATAAGCTGTGCTATCATATTTTTTACAATTTGTCACAAACCCATTATCAACTATATATACGCATAATGAAATAGTAAAGTTGCGCCATTTCTATAAATTATAAAGCCAATGATTGGCAGTATGCATATAGGTCAATGTACCTCTTTTCCAAATATACCCTCTATGCGCTGTTTTGTCCATCATTGGCCTCACATTGATGTATTAAATTTGTAACGAATTGTAAGCAGAAGCTTCATCCTGAAGCGCCTTCAATCTGTCTGCAACTTCAACCTCGCTTAGCCCATGCTTTGCGACATACATATTGCGCGGATGCGCGCTGCATTCTGGCGTACAGCCACCCAAATGCTTATGCTCATTTTCTTCAGAGCTTAAAATTTGCTTGTTGCATTCCGGGTTGGCGCAGTTGATGTAGCGTTCGCAAGGCTCGCCGGTAAAATGATCCTTGCCGACAATAGTTGGATTAACCTGATTGATCGGAACGACCAGGCGCTCATCAAATACATAGCATTGCCCCTTCCATAGCTGTCCTTTCGCTACCGGGTCCTTGCCGTAGCTTACAATCCCGCCGTGCAATTGCCCAACATCCTCAAAGCCCTCTCGCACCAGCCAGCCAGAAAATTTCTCGCAGCGAATGCCGCCAGTACAGTAGGTCAAAATCCGTTTGCCTTCAAGCTGCTCACGATTTTCTCTAATCCACTGCGGCAGCTCGCGGAATGATTCTATATCAGGACGAATGGCCCCTTCAAAATGACCAACGTCATATTCATACGTATTGCGTGCATCAATTACAATCGTATCCTCTTGCTGCATTTGCTCGTAAAATTCCGCTGGTTCGACATATCGTCCTGTCAGCTCGCGCGGATTAATATCATCCTCAAGGCTCAAATTAACAAGCTCTGGTCTTGGACGAACATGCATTTTTTTGAACGCATGGTGTTCAGACTCATCAATTTTGAATACGATGCCCTCGAACAATGGATCTGCCTTCATCGCTTCCATATAAGCGTTCGTTTGCTCGACAGTTCCGGAAACCGTACCGTTAATGCCTTCCTCTGCGACAAGGATGCGCCCTTTCAGCTCCAGCGACTTGCAAAACGCCAGATGCTGCTTGGCGAACTCGGCAGGGTCCGCAATAGTCGTGTAGTGATAATACAATAAAATTCGATATTCCATTTTCTTTTTCCACCTATCATGTATATTTCCAGGATATAACCTGATAGAGTGATTCACATTCGGTCAAGTGCAATGCTGCATAGCAAAATGTTGAATCGCACCTATAAATTATAACGGACTTCATCCACAGAATGCAATGTTCATAAATTGGTTGGGCAGCTAATTTTCAGCACTGGCCGCTGCGGCAAAGCTTATCGCAACCGATGTGCCGACATCCAGCTCGCTTTTTACGGCAAAGGAAGAGTCCCGGAAATGACGTATCCGCTTCTGCACATTGCCGAAGCCAACACCGCTGCTGAACTGCTGATCAAGCAGCTGCTGCAGCTTTTGCTCCGACATGCCGACTCCGTCATCAGAGACGACCAGAGTGAGTATTCCTTTGTCGGCGCTCGCCGCAACAGTAATCGTCCCGCCTTCCGGCTTGCGGTATAGTCCATGCTTGATAGCATTTTCAACTAAAGGCTGGATGCAAAAGCTTGGAACCATAACATCGAGCAAATGCTTAGGCACATTCAGCTCCAGCTTGTATTTATCGCCAAAGCGTGCCCGCTCGATATTGACATACACCTCGACCAGCTCCAGCTCTCTGCGAAGCGGCACCTCGTTCAAGCTTGACTCTATATCAAATACGAGCCGCAAATATTGGCTAAAATCAGTCAGCACCTGCGCCGCTTTGGGCGGATCAATATGACAGAGCGAAATGACAGTATTGATCGCATTGTAGACGAAATGCGGCTCGATTTGCGTTTGTAAAAAAGCGAGCTCATTTTGCAGCGCCAGCTCCATTGAGCTTTGAATCGCAAGCTGGCTTTTTACACGAGCAATGACTTCGTGCTTGACAAACGGCTTGCGAATATAATCATTAGCCCCCGCGGCAAAGCCTTGCTCCAGCTCCTCGGCCATGCCAACACTCATTAAAATAACAGGCAGCTCAATGATCGTAAATTGATTGCGGATTTCTCGACAAACCTTGATGCCGGATTGCTCCTGTAGTCCTATATCCAGAAGTACTAGATCGACACGATACGATTGCAGCATATGCAGTGCTTCTTCCCCGGAATATGCATACAGCAAATTGAACGACTCGTCCTGCAGCATCGTCAGCAGCGTTTGAATGTTGTAATATTGATCCTCAACAATAAGAATGGTGCGCTGCTGCTCCTTATGCTGGCCAAGCTCGCTCCAGGCTGGCATCAGCTGCTCGGCGCGGAGCTCGATTAACTGCTCGTTCACCTCATGCTGCTCCTGCGTGCGATAGCCAGACAAGCTGAGCTCAAAGCAATTGTGATTGCCTGCGCCAGGCTGCACTACCTCGAGCTTGCCGCCCATCGCCTGTATGATTTCACGTGTCATAAACAGGTTGAAGCCTATATCCGTATCATCCATAAAACTCGGATCAAACAAGCGTGCTTGCTTGACGCTGGACAACGGCTGTCCATCATCCTGAATATGAATGATCAGCTGACGCTTAGCCAATTTTGCCTCAATCTGCACCTGAGTTGCGCCCGCTCGATTGGCTGCTTGACGTATCAGCGTATACAGCACCTGTCTGACCCGCTCCTCGTCGCCAAGCACGATCAAGCCGGAATCGACATTCAGCTTGGCCTGTACGCCCTGCTCTCCGCCCAATACCGTAACTGCATCAATCGCCCGCTCCAGACTGGAACGCAGCGAAATCGGTTCGATGCGCAGCTTCAATTCATCATGCTTTAGCAAGGTAAGATCGATAACACCGCTCACCTGCTGAAGCATGCGCTGAGCGAGCCCATTTATAATTTTGGCTTGTCTGTACGCATCCGACTCCAGCCACTGCTCTTTCTTCTGCTCGCGCTGCAGCATTTGACCTGTCAGATTCATCATGCTGTCCAGCGGCGCTCGCAGGTAATAGGCTGTATTGACGAAAAAGTCCTCCTTGACCTGATCGAGCCGCTTCATGCGGTTCACATTGCGAATATAGCGGAAAGCGAGCACCAATTGACTCGCGACAACAAAAAGCGAAATCGCAATTGAGCCGATCGACTTATTCGACACAAAGCCAAAATTGTATAACAAATTATTGGAATAAGAAACCGTCCAGCATACAAGAATAATCATGTAAAGCAGCACCGAGTTCTGATTAAGCTGAAACTGATGCTTCCGCCATATCCGCAGCAGTCGCCACAGCATATATAGCATAATGACGAGATAATATAGCGAAATGTATTCGGTAAATTTTGAATGGATGCTGCTTTCTGTGAACAAGATGAAGGCAAGACTTATCCAATAGCTGATCATCGTCAGCTTATGAAATTTCGCAGACAGCAGCCCTTTTACTTCATGCACCAAATAAAGCTGCAGCATAATGCGCGTCCCGATTCGGCCTAGCCAAATCAGCTTGATTAGCAGCTCATACGGAATCTGCTCGACAAATCTGACAAGGTTGACCTCGCCGCCGCATAAAAACAGCAGTGACGTAAAGCCAAATAATAACGCAAAGTAAAGCGAGCTTAACGATCTTGTGTAGACTGCAATATAGAGATGATAAAGCATTATAATGAAGCAAAAGGCAGCGCCGCACAGCTCGATCGCAATTCCGAAGGCAGTCTGGCTGGCAATTTGATTGGCTTGCCCCAGCCAGATTGAGTAATGGTAGGCAAAGCCATACTGCGTATAGTTGGATACCTGCAGGATGATTTCCAGCTCGCTGGCATGCGGCTCAAAATACACATCGTATCCTTTGTTGCCCGGCTCGTACTGCTCCTCGTCCTGCGAAACAACACCATGTCCACCGAATTGCTCGCCATTAATATAAAGCACACTGCTGTGCCGAATATTCGAAAGCTTAAGCGCCAATGCTTTCTCTGTCAGCCCTTCAAGTGAAATATGCAGGCGGTATGTACGCGAGCCGATCGCTTCATCATTAGAGGAGGCTAGCCACTGCTGCAGGCTGCGAGTAGCTGTAGGGTCCAAATACCCCGTCATTTGCGGCACTTGCGTCGTTGAGCCAGCTTCTTGCTTTTGAAAATCAGCAGGGGTCAGCAGCTGGCCTTCGTACAGCTCCCACTCTCCTTTAAGCTTGATTGGACCTTTCTCATTAAAGCTCCACTCTGCAAGCTCGATCTCGCCTTTTATCGCCTGAGGAGAATCCACAGATTGAAACGGATGTGCAATAAGGATAAGTATCGTAAATAACAGCAAACCGATTATTATAATGAACGATAAAAATTTCTTCATCCGCGCGCTCCTCGTATCGTACTTAAACGCTCTAACATATGTATTTTTTCAAATTTATAAACAATTATTACTAAGCTTACCGACAATCCACGTATTTTGTCCATAGAAAAACGACGAAAAGGCATTTACTCGCCTTGAAACAAGGGAATAAATGCCTTTGCATGTAATTGATTATGAATCAATATGAAGTTCGTCTGTAGCTGCGATTATTGAGCAGCAACAAGAGAAAGCTTTTCAGCCGCAGCTTTAACTTTTTCAAGACCTTCAGCGATAATTGCTTCTGCTTGAGCAGGAGCCGCATTATGACCTTCGATGACAACCTCATCGATCACTTCCATACCGAACACGCCGCCAACTACGTTGCGCATATAATTAAGCGACATTTCCATTGGAGCAGCTTCTGGAGAAGAATAAACACCACCGCGAGCATTCAGGAAGATCGCTTTTTTGCTTGTTAGAAGTGGAACTAGCTGACCTTGCTCATTGTATTTGAAGGAATAGCCTGCTTGATATACGTAGTCAATGAAGGTTTGAAGCGCCGCTGGAATAGTCAGGTTCCAAAGCGGGAATGCAAATACAACAACGTCAGCAGCAGAAAGAGCATCCATAGCTTTTTGTTTTGCTGCAAGAAGACGTTTGTCCTCGTCAGTTAGAGTGCCAGCTTGCGCTCTGCCGAAAGCGTCGAAGAAGTCTTGACCGAAATACGGCATATCCTCTGCAAATACGTCAAAAGTAGAAACTTCAACTCCTTTTAGATTAGCAGCGAATGCTTCATACATTTTTGAAGATACCGCATCAGAAGCCGGGCGGTTGTTAGCTTTTACCAATAGAACTTTCATGTCTCTCATTCTCCTTTATGTTTGAACTTTATCTCTATTTTTGTTAGATGCCTTTTTATTATAACGCGTTCGCCCATAAAAATAAATAGCTACTATACAAAATAAAGTTACATATTTTTGACAGCCTATTTTGAACTTCCTTTATAAGGTTAAAATTCTACCTCAATCCCCAAGCCATACCGCTCGGACAACGTAATTAACGGGCCTTCACTTGTAATGCCGCCCTGAATTCTGCCATCTTCCTTTAAATACAGAAAGCTGTCCAGATCGCCATACACGATATTCGATCTGGCTGCGACTAATGCGGCAGCGGCTGAAATCCCGATTCGACTTTCCATCATGCAGCCGATCATGCATTGGTTTCCGTTTGCTTCGGCAATCGCATTAATTTGCAGCGCTTTATATAGTCCGCCGCATTTCATTAATTTAATGTTGATCAGATCGACCGCGTCTTTTTTAACGAGTTTCATCGCATCCTGCGGGGTAAAGCAGCTTTCGTCGGCCATTATTTTCACTGACGACCTGGAGCGAAGGTAGCTCAGTCCATCTAGGTCCCAATAAGGAAGCGGCTGCTCCACAACGTCTACTCCATACTGCGCCATGCTTTTCATAACGCGAAGCGCATCACCGACAGACCAGCCTTGATTGGCGTCCACCTTTAAATGAATCGCCCCACCAATCCGCTCTCTAATCTGCTTGATCGCTTCAATGTCATCATCTGGATTAAGCCCTGCCTTCACCTTAATAAAGCGAAAGCCTTGCTGTACATAGCTTACTGCTTCCTGAGCCATCGCATCTGGAGTCCCGATGCCAATTGTTCGATCTGTTTCGATTTGACTAATTGTACCACCAAGCAATTGATGGAGCGGAACTTGGGAGAATTTGCTCATAATATCGTAAAGCGCAATGTCAATCGCCGCCTTGGCCGAGGCATTGTTAACCAGTGCCCGATCCATTTTACGGTGCACAAGCTCAATTGCAAATGGATTCAAGCCGATCAGCTCGGCGCTTAGCAGCTTGATCGCATGAAGAATCATATCAACCGACTCTCCCGTTACGAAAGGAACTCCAATTCCTTCACCGTAGCCTACGATCCCTTCATCTGTTTCGATTTTTACCAGCACCGTTTCGCAATAGTCAATTGTTCCTATCGCAATGACGATAGGCTGCTGCAGCTCGAGCTTCAGCTTCTTCGCTTCAATCGCTCGAATTTTCATGCTCGTTCTCCTCCATTCTCATTCGCCTGCAGATGAGGATGGATGTTGCCCAGCACAGCAAACAGCTTCGCTTCTCGCTCGCCAGGATTATAAACCAAGTGCGGCACATTTTTCTTAAGGTAGATGCTGTCTCCTTCAGATAAATAGTACGTTCGCTTGTCCGTCCTGTACTCGATGCATCCTTCCAGCACATAGCAAAATTCTTCAAAATCATGCGAGACCATCTCATCATAATCGGCTTGCTGCGCTTCAAGACGAACGAGAATAACGGACATATCCGGTTTGCTGCCATCCTTTAGACGTGATGGCGTCATTAAGCGGTATTTTGCATTTGCCTGCTGAAAGCTTCTTGCTGTCGTCTCCTCTTCCGTCGTAACCAAAATATCGAGCGGTGCTTCATATTCCAATAAAAACAGCAGCTCAACATTTAAAATATTCGCCAATTGTCTAAGCACAGAAAGCGACGGCTCAGCCAAATTGCGCTCGATTTGCGATATATAAGCGGGCGTTACCCCTACCAAGTCAGCGAGCACTGTTGAAGACAGCCCTTTTGCCTGCCGCAGCTCTCTAATCTTTTCGCCCTTAAGCTTAAATGAAATCTCCTTCTTATGAATAATGGAACCTCCTAACTACCTGAATGCCTTCTTCTACTTGCCGGATTTGGCAGCCCATAATATAATAGCGGTTGCTTGTCCAGCATTATGAAAATAATGACCAGATTTCCTTGGAATAAACACACTTCCGCCTTTATTAATCCGAATCGTTTCATTGCCGCAGCGCAGCTCAAGCTCGCCTTCTACTACATAAATGCATTCGTCTGAATCTGTCGTCAAATCCTTTGTGGAAATTTGCCCTTGCGGCGGGATTTCCAACCGAATGACATCGATCTCTGGCGGCTCAGTGCTTCTCCATGCCAAAGGCGTTAAGACCTCGGACTCGTAATCCAAATTAACAAATTGAATTTGTGGTCGCTTCCCTTTACGGAACACCATCACATCTTCCTCTGTCACTTCCGCAAACAACATCGTCGCAGGAATGTCGAGCTGTTCTGACAAGCCTCTTAATACCGAAATTGATGGCTCCTGACGATTATTTTCCAGGTTGGATAAATAGCCGGTTGTAACGCCAACCCTGCCCGCCAGCTCGGCTAGTGTCAATTTTTTATTTTTTCTCGCGTCGCGCAATATTTCTCCCAGCATACTCTATGTCCTTTTTCGTTCATTTAATTTTGTCTTGTAAACTGTATTGGCTCCACAGTCGGCTCAAACGGGATGGAAAGCGAAGCAATTTTGCCATCTATTCCAGTAGCAAAAGATAGAGGCTGCGCCCCACCCAGCAGCTCAAAGGTAAAGATATCATAATGGAGATGCGCAACCTCCATCGCATTATGATGATACTTCATATGAAGCCGATCGTCCTTCAGCGTAATTTCAATTTCTCCGTAGCCGGGATGCACATAGTCGCCTACGTATTCATCCAATGCATGACTGTGCGGCTTGCCTTCGATCTTTGTCTCGTAAATGGCGCTCTGCTGCCCTTTCATCGCAGCGAGCAGCGCATTCATCCCATCCTGATAGGAGGTAAACCAGTTTTTCTCGCCTTGATGCCCTAGATAACGATCATAAATTTCCATTGATAAAGCCGTGCCAAACAGATTGCTGTTGGCGTTGGTCAAAATCGCACAGCCAATATTATGCCCAGGCATAAAAGATATGAGCGCTGAGCCGCCGCTCACATTTCCACCGTGATCGACTACTTTATGGCCGCGGAAGTAATCGACCGTCCAGCCTAGCGCATAGCCTGCTGTGACGCGCTCCGGGAAGTCAAACGGTAAAATTTGATAAGGAAGATTAGGCTTGTGAAGCTCGTTGAACAGTGCTGCGTCAATGAGCGAATCTTCTCCTGCTTTCCCGCCATTCATTTGAAACGCAATCCATTTGGCAAGCTGATCGGCCGTTGTATTAATCGAACCGGCAGGTCCCATTGCGTCGATTACGAGCGGCTCATTTTCCTGATTGACGCCGCTTGCATCCGGTGTATACAGACGAGCATATTTGCCGCTTGCATCCGGGTATGGAATTGAGAAGCTGTACTCGTTGATGCCTAGCGGCGCAAACAAACGCTCCTCTACAAATCGCTCCCATGTTTGCCCGCTCACTCTTTCAATAAGGTAGCCAAGCGCCGCATACATTTGGTTGGAATACTGGAAGCCGCTTCTGAATGGCAAATTATTTTTGAGATGACGCAGGCGATTCAGCACAAGATCCTCCCGCTTCATATCATCCCATTTATACCACATCAGCTCATGTCGTGGCAGGCCTGTGCGATGACAAAGCAAATCACGAGGAGTCGCTTGGGCTGTTGCGACGGGGTCAGAAAGCTCAAATTCGGGGATATAGGTACGAATTGGCGCGTCCAGCTTCAGCTTTCCTTCACTCGCCAGCAAGGCAATAGCCGCCGCTGTAAATGATTTGCTGGAGGACCCGATAGGCAAAATATGCTCCTTGGTCATCGGAACTTGCGCTTGCAGATTTGCATAGCCGTATGACGCGGAATGAATAACCTCTCCATCCTTAACGATCGCTACCTGGGCGCCGGGGACATTCAATTCAGACATCGCTTTCTCAATTAACTCGTCCAGACCACTCAAAATACTGTTGTTCATTACATACCTCCTGTTAATAATCATTTAAATTGCTCAATTTTCAGACTATTTTTATGTTTATCATTTTAAAGCTCTGAATGTAATTGTCAATATAAAAATGATCATTTTTATTCTATAGTTTACATCAGCAAGTGAATTCGATTAGAGCGAACTTGATTAGAGTGAACTGAATGGAAAAACGGATTGAAGTTGGCAAGAGGCTGAGGAAAATAACGAGTAAAAAGAGTAATATACAGAGGAGTATAAAGCGGCATATATAATGGAAGCAAAAATTTGATTGGTGTTAATAAGCTAACAAAATGCTGTTACAGTTAATAGGACCCAGCTCTCCCGAGCATAGCGGAAAGAGTTTTGACAATCGTTTGCACAAATGATTGCAGCAACACGTCCAAACGCCTTTCGGGAGAGCTAAGCCTTTAGCTTAGGCTGGGCCATCTATCTATATTGAGAAGATCAATAGTTCGTTTACAGCTTGATTTCACTGCCCTGCTGAGACGAGCGATAGATCGCATCCAAAATTTGAATCATATGCACGCCATCCTCAGGTGTAATCGTTGGCGATTGCTCACCCTTTACACATTTAATAAAGTGAATAATATTTTGCACATGCTGCGGTTGACCTCCTTGCGGCAGCTCCGGCTTCTCAGCTACCACCTGACCATCTCGCTCCACATACAGCGTCAGCTCATCGTTAATGATCGAGAAGCCCGCTTCCGTACCGCGCCATTCAATAAATTTCTGCTCACGCTCAACATTGGACGCCCAGCTGAATTCAATTTGCAGTGCAGCTCCATTAGTAAAACGAATAAAGCCCATCGCCATATCCTCAACGTCGAATGTTCCGCTCGGCACTTGACCGTCTGCATCCGGGCGATCAGCGAATTTGCGATAGGTTGATCCGCTGACTGTAGTTGGAACTGGGTTGTCATTCAGCCACATCGCCAGGTCAATCATATGCACGCCAAGATCGATGAGCGGGCCGCCGCCAGACAGCTCCTTCGTTGTAAACCAGCCGCCGCGCCCTGGAATGCCGCGCGTACGCACCCAGCCGCAGCGTCCTGCATATAGCTCGCCAAAGAAGCCTTGCTCCATAAGCTGCTTGACATGCTGGGCTGCCGCCGTAAAGCGATTATTGCGCATTACCATTAGCACTTTGCCGCTTTCACTAGCGATGTCCGCCATTTTCTGCGCTTCCTCCGGATTAATCGCATCCGGCTTTTCGCAAAATACATGCTTGCCTTGCTTCAGGGCATCAATCGCAATAATCGAATGAAACTTGTTTGGCGTTGTAATACTAACGATATCGATATCATCCCGAGCAATAAGCTCTTTATAATCGGTATATACACTGGCTCCAGGAAAATCCTGCTCCGCCGCCCTCGCCAGCTCGGCATTCGCATCACATACAGCGACTACTTGAACGCCATCAGCCTCAGCCGCCTTCCAACCTTCCAAATGCGCATAGCGATAAATCCCGCCAGTCCCAATAATCCCAACTCTTAGCATGAAGAAACCTCCTAAATCTTGTTCAAATGTACCTGCCATAAGCTTGTTTCTTAGCTTAGCATATCACAAAATAATGGTATAATAAAAAGAAACGGAGTTGATGTATAAGATGTCAGATTTGCTCGATCCTCGAAATGATTTTGTTTTCAAACGAATCTTTGGCAGCGAGGAAAATAAAGATGTGTTGCTTGCATTCTTAAATCGAACATTTACCGAGTCTAACGAACCGCCTCTGACAGAAATTGTATTACTCAACCCATATACCGAGAAGGACACTCCCCTAGATAAACAATCTATTTTTGATATTTGGGCAAAAACGATTGAGGGTAAACTAATTAACATCGAGATGCAGCTTTTCAATAAATACGATATAGAGAAACGGACACTATATTACTGGAGTAAACGCTATTCCAGTCAACTTCAAGAAGGGCAGACTTATAAGGAATTAAAAAAATGTGTCACGATTAATATTCTGAATTATTCTTTTATTAAAAATAATCGCTACCACAATGTATTTCACCTTAGAGAGGATCATACAGGATTGGAGCTTTGTGATGATATCGAAGTCCATTTTATGGAGTTAACTAAGCTGGATGATCAACACATTCCGCTAGACGGAGGGTTAATTAACTGGTTACTTTTCCTGAAAGGAGCCGACAAATCGAATTGGGAGGTGCTCAAGATGAACGAACCTACTTTGAAAAAAGCGATGGATACTCTCGAATTTTTAAGCCAAGATCGTGAAGCGCGTCGCTTATATGAGGAGCGTCAAAAGTATTTGCATGACGAAGCCTCTATGATCGAATGGGCCACAGAAAAAGGCATGGCGGAAGGCGAGCATAAAAAAGCAATTGAAATTGCCAAAAACTTGCTTGAAATGGGGCTCGATGTTGATGCCATCGCAAAAGCAAGCGGGCTTTCTAAAGAGGAAGTTTCAGCACTCGCCTCGAACAATATCGCGAAGCAATAAACCGGCCGACTTAGCTTATGCTCCCCACTATCTATTGCATTGCAATCGCCCAGCCCTTGCGCGCACTACGCAAGGACTGGGCGATTTTTTGCGCCGCCGCAAAATCGGCTGGGCCAATTGCCGGAGCAGCAACATCTGTGCTCCACGCTATTCTGCTTTAACCGTTACTGCACTCCCCCACAAGGCAGTACCTTCCGCTTCAGATACAACTGAGAAGGTCATAACATCCTGCTTGGTCAGCTCATCGTATTGGCGTAGAAACACACCATGATATACGACTCCATCAATCGTCAAGGATGCATTATGCTCTCCGCCAAGCTCCCAGCTTCCTGATAGCGCGCCTGTAATGCTGCCATCGGCTGCCAGCTCAACGACTACCGAATTTTTCACTTCTGCTGAAATGTCTCGGCCATGGTTGATTAGCTTATAAGAGCCTGCAACTTCTTCTGCTGTATACGATCCTATCGTTTCACCTGAATAGCGATGAGGCGCCATCACAAACCAGCCATCCTCATTCAAAAACATTTGATGTACGCGAATTTCATGCTCCTCACCGCGATACGGGAAGCGTGTATGGAAAATGTTGAAGTATTTGCCGCTTTCCTCGTCGTAGTAGGTGGAGTTGTGTCCTGGAGAAATATATCCCGCGCCTACGCCACCTCCGCTTTCACCAGCCTCGCGCCGAAACAGGAAGTTGCCGACGAGCTTGACGCCGTAAGGCTCGATTGCACGATCATCAAAAAATGTTCCCGCTGCCCCTTGTGCATCTATTAAATCATTGCCCATCGAATCCACATATGGTCCGTCCGGCGTTTTTGAGCGGGCAACTCGTAGATTATAGCCTCCGTTGGCATCTAACCCGCCGAAGGACAAGAATAAATAGTAGTAATCCGTCTCCGGGCTATATTGAATATATGGCCCTTCAATCCGCACATGGTTTTTGCCAAGCAGCTTTTTGCCATAGCCCTGATCCGGCAATGGAAGTCCGGTTTTCGGATCTAGCTCCATGATGAAAATACCGCCTGAATAAGAGCCGTATACCATCCACAACAGGCCTTCTTTATCAAAAAATACATGCGGGTCAATCGCGTTAGGATGGACAGTCGCATCATATATTGTTCCGTCCTCGCTCTTCTGTCCCCACATTCCCGACTTCAAAAACATACCCAAATCTTGAAACGGTCCTTCAGGAGAATCCGCTACAGCCAAGCCAATCGCTGCGCGCGGTGAATCTCCCTTGCACACACTATAATAGAAATAATATTTTCCGTCTGCCAGCTGGATGACGTCCCCGGCCCAAAATGTTTCAGTTTGCCCCCATTCCAGCGCTTCGGCCATTTCTTCCTTCACATTTGGAATAAGTGGATTGCCGTCAACAACACCTGAGCCAATCAGCGTCCAATTCATTAAATCGGGACTTTTGGCAGCCGCCAAATGCGAGCCGTAAACATAAAACATACCATCTGCATAAATCACCGAAGGATCATGCACGGAAGCGTTGCTAAACACAGGCGTACCCTCTTCTATTATTTGCTCTGTTGGAGCAGGCGTTGCAGCCTGCTCCTCATCTTGCTGATCATCCTGCTGCTCGTTCATTTCAGCTTGCTGCTCTTGCGGCTCTGGCGACGGAACTGGCGTCGCGTCCTTGCTGCAAGCCGCAACAAGCATTACGGCTGCAGCAAAGCTTACAGCATAGATCCAAGTTTTTTTCATTGCTCCTCCTACAAACTTTATTCGCCGGCAATACCTGCACGCTCAACGCTTTCTACAAAATAGCGCTGTACGAACAGATACAGAATCAGAATCGGAATAACAGACAGCACGACTCCGGCCATCATCTGATTCAATACGGTTGGCGCCATCCCGATTGCACCCGAGGATACACTGGAGCTCATTTGCTCCGCCGTCATCGTTGCTTTACCGTAGAAGCCGTTCATGCGCTGCGCCAGATTGTAAAATGGCGGAAGGCGCAAATAAAGGCTCGGCTGGAAGTTGTCATTCCAGTGCCATACGACCGAGAATAGAAATACGGTAATCATCGCTGGCCGCCCAAGCGGGAACATAATTTGCCAGTAGGTGCGGAAAGCTCCTGCGCCGTCAATACGCGCCGCTTCCTCCAGTACGGCAGGCATGCGACGATAAAACTGGATAAAGATCAGGATAAACAATGCGCCTTGCAAGCCATGTCCGAAAGCCGCCGGCACAATAAATGGCAAATGTGTGTTGATCCAGCCAAGATCGCTGAAAAACATGTACAGCGGTACGACGATCGTTTGCGGCGGTACAAGAAATGTAAAGATCAATAGCACGAACCATACCCCATACAGCGGAAAGCGATAGCGGGCAAAGCCATAGCCAATCATCGAGCATGATACAATTTGCAGCAGCGCACTGCCAAACGAAATGATCATACTATTCGAGAAGCCCTGCCAATACTTCATTTCAGTGAATGCCACTCGATAATTGTGAAAGTTCAGCTCATGCGGAATCCAGCGTACCGTTGCATCCGCTACATCCCAGGTTTGCATCAGTGATTTTGATACCATATAGAGCAATGGATACAAGAAGATGAACGCCAGACTGAGCAATACAAAATAGTAGAACGCATTGCCTACGAAATTTTTGCTCTTTTTGATGGTGTAAAACTTCACAGCAGGATCAATCTTATCGCTCATCTTTAATTTGTCTACAATTGCTTGCGGATTCGCCATATTGTTACCTGCCTTCCATCGAGGATAAGCTTCTTCTAAACAGAAGGAATACGATGCCGATCATAATAAAGATCAGTACAAAGTAAATCCAGCCTAGCGCCGAAGCATATCCGTAATCATTGTCTGCAAATACCCGTTGATTAATATAATCCATTACGCCGTTGTCTGCACGTGTAAACGAGCTGACCATCGTAAACAGCGTATTTACTAGAATCATAGGCATAATCATCGGAAATGTAATTTTCCAGAAGCTTTCCCATTTGGTCGCGCCGTCACATTTCGCAGCTTCATATAAAGCTGGTGAAATCGTCTGCAAGCCTGCAAGGAAAATCAAGGTCTGTACGCCCGCATCCCACATGACGATCGTCAAGGCATCGGCATATTCCAGCAGGTTCATAAGCAGGTCGCTCGGAATAAACAGCCGCAGCGTACTATATAGGTCATAGTCCATAAAGATTGGCAAATTCGCTGCCCCTTGCTCCATCAGCTTCTTCAAGGTCGAGCCGGAAGCGATAATGACCGGCAAAAAGAAGATGCCGCGGAAAACCATTCGCCCGCGAAAACTGCGATTAAGCAGCAGCGCGCTCGCCATTGAGAAAATCAATACAAGCGGCACATGCGTCAGCATATTCGTAAATGTACTCTGCAGCAGCGGTAGAAACTGAACGTCAACCGTAAACGCCGCACGGAAATGCTGCGTTCCTACATAATCAGCAATCAGACCCGATTTGCTGGGCGACAGGTTTTGAAAGGAATAATAGATGGAGCGCCCTAGCGGGACGGCCATAAACGCTAAAAACCCAACAATCCAAAGACTGATGAAGGAATAGCCTTCAAGTATATGTCTCATTCTCATATTCATTTTAAACTTCATGCTGCTTCCTTCACCCCTTATTCCACGTATAGTTCAAGCTTTTGATCGTAATGCCGTCAACCGTTACATCCTCATTGTTGTAATTGACGATTACCGTTGTGCCATTGCTGTACGTTGTGCGGAAAACACCAGCAGCCAATTGCTCATGGTTCATCATTTGCTGACCAGCAATCGCCTCATACATTGGCTGCAGCTCCTGGAATTCCGCTGCAATCGGTTCGATCCAATCATCAGCATAGGAGCTGAACAAGCGCGTTGCTGCTGTACGATGCAGCTTGCTGCTCAATTCTCCTGTCAGCTCTGCGCTTGGCAAAGCACCGTATTCGATCGCCTTCAGCCATTCAACCGTTGCATCCTCGCGCAAATTGATCGGTCCCGCATAATACGGCACCAGGCCGTGCAATACCAGCTGATAGAATGGCACTGCTTCATCGGTATACGTATAATTGCTATGGTAAAGCGGAGCATCCTCAATCCGGTCAACGATGCCCAGTGCATAAGCGTTGCCGTATTCCACCGCAACAGAGCCTACCTGATCCTTCATGAGCTGCATGCTTTCGATCCAGGCTCCCGCTGCTACCGAACGATCCGTAATCGAGGCTTTATCCTCATCGGAGTAGATCAGCTTGCCCATATATTGCAGCTGAACGCCATCCACGCCGAAGTCGGCAAAATCATCTACCTGCTTTTTCACATATTTATTAAGCGCTTGCTCAGGCTTCAAGTAATGGAAGCTGAAGCTGTTGCGGCTCCAGCGGTCACTCGGCCAGTAAAGCGTAGCAACCAGCAGCTCACGGTCCATGCCGCGCACCGCATCCTTGCGCTCGTTGTATTTGCCCGTTTGCTCAAACGGCTTAACGTAATTCGCCTTCAAATAAAGCGGAACGTTCTGCTCATTGGCAAAGCTGATCAGGCTCTCCAGCCCTTTCTGTCCACCCAGCTGGCGTGCTGCTTTATGCTGCGGCTGAGCACCATAAACGCCATTCTTCGTCCAGCCGTCATACGTCGCAACAATATTGCTTACCCCGCTCGCCTTCAGCCTGCTAATAATATCTTGCGCCTGCTTGAAGGTCGTCATCTTAATGAAAGTGTCGCCGATAATTTCCTCGCGCAGAATGCCGCCAAACAGCTTGAGCGACAAATTAGGCGTTTGATCGGCAACTGGCACAACACCTTGCTCTTTAATTAAATAATCGCGATATGCCTTGGCCATACCAACATAATTCGCATCCTTCTGCTCCAGCAGCACATATTCCGCACTGCGATTTCCTGGAATCATTTGCCCCTGGAAATACGGAATTTGCCCGGAGTTGCCGATGAAAATCGTGTCGTTTTTGCGATACATAAATTCAACGGCACTGCGATAGACCGGAATCGCGCGAATGCCCGCAGGAGTGGCATTGATTTTCGCTTCATATTGGCCGTCCTTCACGATGGCTAGCGAGCCAATCCCGTTGCGATACATGCCGAATACAGGCAGCGCAATGCTCTCACGAACTGTATTGGCGCGTTTCACGCCATTGTCGAGCATATCATGCGTTTGCGTTAAAAACGTTGTATCATTGCCATAAATATACTCGGAATAGCCCTTCAAGTATTGCTCATGATTGGTACGGAAATGAAGCAGCGCACCCGAACCGTCAGGGATAAGCATAGCGCCAGTGTCCGTCTCCAGTGCGCCATTGAAAAATGGCAGCGGCTCAAGGCTCGTCAAGCGGGCTGTACCGCTTTCCACAATACTTTCAAATGGAATATCGAGCTGCAGGCCGCGCTCGGTCAATGTATAAATCATTTGCAGTGCAATGCCCTCTGCTCCAAAGTTAATATCTAGCACGACCCGATCGCCATCAACCTTGTAGCTGGTAGCCGTCGTGCTATCCTTGAGCGAATAAGTCGTCGTAATATCCGAGCCTTCGGTAAAGCGCAAATGCAGCGGTGAATCAACAAATTTTTTGTTGTTAGGCGGCAGCGTCGACGGAACCTGAGGCGCGCCCAGCCACTCTGTGCCTGTCTTATTGCTAACTACACGCACATTGCCCGTTTTCTCGTCCAAATATAGCGTAAACTGCTCATTGCGCAGCACCTGCTTCGTTGCCGTAATATCCGACAGCGTCACTTCGCCTTCTGCTCCGGCAGCTCCTGCAACAGCTCCAGCTCCAGCAGCAGCACCGCCTGCTGCTTCAGCTTCCGTATCTGCTGCTGACGCTTCTGCACCCTCAGCGCCAGATGCTTGCTGCTCAGCTGCAGCTGCTTCAGCCTCTGCTCCTTGCTCATCAGCCCGCTCGGCATAAATCCCGCTCAGTGAATGAAGCGCAGACGACTGGCTGAGAAGGACAACGACAAGCAGCATTACGGTAAGCAGCCTTTTCCACTTCATGTTTGATACCTTCATTACGCAGTCCTCCTATCCTCTTAGTCTTAATTCCTTCACAATATCCAGCAGGAAATTTACAAACTGATTAGCAAGACCATACAATAAAATGCACACGAACCATAAAATTAGCACCGCTATAATGCTCAGCAAGCTAATAAACAATGTTTTCGGCAAATCAAAGTTGTGCAGCACTTTAACCTTCAGCAGAAACAGCCAGATTACCCAGGCGTAAATGCCGTAGGTTAGCAAATTTACGATTCCCGCTTCATCAAGCGCCAAAAACTGCGTCAAAAGCGTAACCGGAATAATTAAAATGATATAAGGGACGAGCGCATAGGCGCTGCCATAGACAATTTCAACAAACTTGCCTTCCCCGTCAAGTATCGCCGCAACCGCCCAATGTGCTACACACCATGTAAACCACGGGATAAAGATCCAGATCGCTTCCTGTAAAATCGATATTTGATACGCTTCTCTCGTTTCAAAGGAAAAGCCCAGCAAATAGATTGATATAACGCGAGCGATATAGGCGCATATAATTAATGCAACTGCTTGCTTGATCCGCACCATGCCTGGACTTTGAATGTCCTCAAAAAAGTCGAATGGACGGAAAATGATTTTATGGATCATAACGAATGGACTCATACCGTCTCACCCTCCTTTGCCACTGCTTGCACTGCTGGTTGCGCACCTGCATTAAGCTGCTGCTTCGATTTTTCCTTCACCTTGCGGGCCAGCCATCTTGTCAGCTTCGGAATATAAATGCGAAGCAATATGAACAGGACAATGATGCCAATCGCAACGACAGCAAAGTTTTCCTTAATCAATTCCTTGCGATATTCCTTGAAGGCCATCGAGTAATCGCCGCGGGCGCTGGCCAGCTTGAAGTACTCCATCGCTTCCTTATATTTTTCTTCCTTGTACAATGCTTTGCCGATCGCTTGATAAGCCATTTCGTAGTTGCTGTTAAGACGAATAACCTCGGCCCACATTTCCTTCGCTTCATCATAGCGTCCATCAACATAAAGGGTTGACGCTTTTTGCACGAGCTCGGCAAATGGCGTTTTGCGGAACACCTCGATCGTATTGCGACCGCGGTCCACGACATAAATATCGCCGTCAGCCGTTTGCGCCAAATCGGCAGGTGTTGTAAACATGCCGCGCTGCTCGCCTACTCCACCGAAAGCAAACAGGAAGTTGCCCAGCTTGTCGTACTGAAACACCTTGCTCGTCTGCAAGTCGAGCGCCGTTATAATACCGTTCTGATCAACAGAAACGCCGATGAAGGACGGCATGGAAAACGGTCCTGCGCTGTAGAAGTCACCATATTGACGCTGCATGCCTATGTTCAGCGTATCGACGCCAACTGGCGACAGGCGCTTGATCTGATTGAACGCTTCGCCAATCGTTGTCGTATACATAAAGCCTTCCTTGTCGATATCAAGGTTGGAAAACTCCGCTGGACGTACCGTCGCAATCTTTTGCTGCTGCGACTCTGTCGCAATTAAGCGAATCAACAGGCGCGACCAGCTGAAGCCCACGTGGTTGGCACCGTAGAAGCCTTTAAATTGACCAGTTGGGTCAAGCTGAATCAACCCTTGTGTATTGCCATCGCTGACAACATACATATAATCGCGCTTATCCAAAATAATTTTCGATGGCGAATAGGAGAAGGTAGAGCCGATCAACGGACTTTCCGGCTTCAAAAACTCCTTCTCGAATTGTCCGTCCTTATTGAAAATGACGATCCGCCCATTTTTCGTGTCGGCGACATAAATCGTCCCGTCTTCCTTCACATAAACACCCTTCGGCTCGCTCAGCTTGCCTGGACCTTCCGCATCGCCGATCGTGCGTACATATTGATGCTGCTTATTCAACTGAACGATGCGGTTATTGCCCGCGTCCGCTATGTAAATCATCCCGTCAGCTGTAATAAACAATGATTCAGGTCGAACGAGCGCGCCAGATTCCAGATCAAGACCTGTAATTGAGCCTTCGTATACAAAGCCTGCTATCGAACGAATATCCTGTCCTTGTGAATTAATCGTATAGCTTTCATAGGGCGTAGCCGCATTGGCGGTTGAAGCTAGCAAGGACATCATAAACGTCATGAGCACGATGATTCGCACTTTTTTCAAGCTTTTCATCCTATGTCCCCCTATTCCTTCAAGCCCGAATGAGCCATCGTTTGAAGCACCATGCGCTGCGTTCCGATAAAGACAAGCAAGGTTGGAATAATCATCAGGAAGCTCGCAGCAGCGAAGGTGCCGACACGCGCTATGACCCCGACCCCGCCTTGAATCGTCTGAATCGCAAGCGGCAAGGACTTCATATTTTCACTCGTCGTATAAACCATCGCTGGATAAGGATCATTCCATGCTGTAATGAAGCTGAACAGCGCAAAGGTTGCAATAGCCGGCTTCAGCATCGGCATTACGATCGACCAGAAAATTTTCCATTCGCTGGCGCCGTCAATTCTCGCTGCCTCCAGCAAGGCGTCAGGAATTTGCCGCAGAAACTGCACCATCAGGAACATTCCGACCGGAGCAGCAAGATAAGGCAAAATCAAGGCAAAGTACGTGTTCATCAAGCCGGATTTGCTCATAATCAAATATTGCGGAATTTGCAATACTAGCGGCGAGAACATAAGCGACGCTACGATAAGATCAAAGAAAAACTTTTTGAATACCATATTGTGCTTGGCTAGCGGATACGCTGCCAAAGCCGAAATAATAACGCCGCCGCCGACAATGCCGGCCGTTACAATTATGCTGTTGAAAATAAAGCGAATAAAAGGCACCGTTGATGTTCCTGTAACGAGCAACAGGTCGCGAAAGTTAACCAGCGTTGGATTCATTACAAAAAATCTAGGCGGGAACAGGAACAGCTCGCTGATCGGCTTCAATGCCGTCGATGCCAAATATACAAGCGGCATTAGCATAAGCAGCCCAAAAGCTGTTAGAAAGGTGTACAGAACGATGCCGCCCCAGTCTATTTTTCTTCTAATTGATCGCAATCGAGACACCATTAATCCCTCCCTAACAGATTAAAGATTAAGCGGTTCAAGCCCATCATCAGCAAGAACAGTACAACGGCAATCGCTGATGCGTAGCCCATTTCAAAACGGATAAAGGCATAATCGAACAAATGCGTCAGAATCGTATGACCCGCATACAATGGGCTCGGCAAGCCGACAAGCTGAACGCTAATGTCGAATACTTGAAGCGAGGCAACGACCTGCATAACCGCACCAAACAGAAGCTGCGGCTTAACCGATGGAATCGTAATGTACCATAGGCGCTGCCAGCGATTGCGAATGCCGTCAATATCGCCTGCTTCATATAAATCCTTCGGCACGTTTTGCAAGCCTGCAAGAAAGGCCAGGAAGCCTACCCCCATGCTCATCCATAGCGATACGATAACGATAACCGGCACGATTGAACGAATATCCTGCAGAAACAGAAACGGTTCATCCATAATGCCGAGCTGAATCAGCCAATGATTGAGCAAGCCCTTACGGTCGCCGGCGAACAAATACAGCCAAACGACAGACATCGCCGTACCGCTGGCAATCGACGGTGTATAGAAGCAAAGCGTGTAAAAGAAGCGATATTTTCTCGGAATCTGGCTAATCAGCCAAGCGAGCAAAAACGCCATAATATAGCCAATTGGTCCCGTAATAATCGCAAACTTCAACGTAATGCCAACTGCCTGCATAAAAATATCATCTTCAATGAACAGCAGCTTGTAGTTGGAGAAGCCGATAAAGCGCGGCGACTCCAAAATGTTATAGTACGTAAAGCTGAGTGACATCGAAATAATAATCGGAACTACGATAAACAGCGTAAACAATAGCAGGAAGGGCGCTACAAAAAGCAGCGACACCTTGCTGCGCTTCACATCCGCCCAAAACCATTTGAGCTTCTGCTTCAAGCGGGACTCAGAACGAGGCAACACTGCACCTGCCTGACTCTCTGTTTTTTCAGCTATCATTCTGTCGTCCCTCCTTGATCTTCTTTATCCAGACCGAATTCTTCCCGCTTCTTGGCGAGCTCTTTATTAATCTCTTTCACGCCGTCCTCAACGGATTCACGGACAATTCGGCCGTTCAATACAATTTCATTCCACATATTTGCAACATAACGAGTTGTGTAGTAGCCGCCTAGCACGACCTCGCGCTCGCGGAACCACTCCCATTGCTCAAGAATGGCTTCAATGTCTTCTGCTTGCCAAGGCAAACGCTGCAGTGCTTCAACATTCGCTGTATTCCAGCGCGCTTCAACACCAAGCAGTGCTTCCAGCTCAGAACCAAAGCGCTCTTGCGCATCGGCACTCGTCCACCATTTGAGGAACTCCCAAGACTGCTCCGGATGATCGGTATCCTTGAAAATCATACCGGTTTGCGCCAAGCCGCCTGTTGAGCGATTGATTTTGCCATCCTCCTGCATGATGCCTGGCATTGGCTTCATTCCCCACCAGCCTGTCAGCTCAGGAGCTGCGGTAGACAATAGAATATAAGTCGAGTAGTCCGCTACACCAATCGGCATTTCGCCCGAACGGAATCGGTTGTAGAAATCAGCCTGCTTCTCGATTTTGTAGTTGGTAAACAGTCCCGTCCACATTCTCATCGCTTCAATCGCTTCTGGAGAATCAAGCGCTGACTTGCTGCCGTTTTCCGTATAAAACTCCCCGCCATGCTGGAACAGGAATGGGGCAAATTCGTTGATCGCCTGCTTCGTATCATTGATCGCATGCGGATAATAGAAATCCATCCCGTTTTGCTGCAGGATCGGGATCAGCTCCATTACATCATCCCATGTTTCAGGCATATCCTCTTCATCGTAGCCAAGCTCCGCCATAATGTCCTTGCGATAGAACAGCATGTAGAAGTTCTGATTTTCAGGCAGCGCGTAGTTTCCGCCGTTGTATTTGTACGGAATAAGCGCACCTGGACGGAAGCGAGCTGCCACTTCCTCATAGTCATCGAAGCTGCCCAGATCGACCAATGCGTTACGTACCGCAAAGTCAATCGGCACCTCTCCATCGACGCCTAGTGCGACATCAGGAGCAAGTCCTGATGTATTGGCCAGCATCAGCACCTGCGACTGATTGGCAGGAATAACGTTTACATTCACTTTGATGCCAGTCTCTGGCGTGAAATCCTCATCAATCATTTGCTTAATAATATCGACCCAGTCTCGACCGCGAGCGATCCAGACATCGAGCACCTCTTCATCCTCATCGTATACCGTACCTACACCGCCATAATTTTTTCTAAAGGTCATCAGCAGGTCATTGATGCTGTTGCCGATCCGAATATAAATTGGCGCAGCAGGACGCGGCCAATCCTGATCAGGCGATTTCACAATAATGTAGTCGATTAGCAAGCTTTGCTTGCTTAGGCCGTTTACCCATAGGCCAAGCGCAGATTGCAGCTCTCTGAATTGATTTAGACGCGCTGGAATCGAGCGCGTATTGTCTGCCATGTCGACAAGTACGCCTCTCGCTTCATACAGCGTACTAATTTCGGAGCTGCCTTCATCAACGCCAAACAGCGCCAACAGCGTAATAGCATCCTCAATACTCCACGCCATATTTTGCAGGCGCTCGACGATGCCAGGAATGTTGCGGTCAAGCTTCCAATCTGCATTCGGGTCAGGGTTAGTGCCTGTAACGCGAATGACCTCGCGCGTAAGCTCGCTCATCTTTTGCGTCGTGTCGGTTACAAGCTCCAGCACCTCACCGAGATCGCCGACCTGCACTTCCATACGGATCGTGTTTTTGCCTTCCTTCAGATAGAACAAATAGTCTTCCTCATGCGATTGACTGAGGTTGCTAATTTGCCATTCCTGCTTGTAAGGAAACGGCACTGAATTCATTTCAATGAACGGAAGCTCTCCGTTAATATATACTTTGCGCTGTACCGGGAATCCGTTAAGGAACCATTGTCCAAAACGAATGCCTATATTATATAAGCCGCTTTCTGGCACTTCGATTTCCCATTCCGCCCATTGACCACCATCGCGCCAGCTTAATCCTCCAAAACTATTAAGCACGATCGCTTCACTATTAAATGGAACAGTGTCAGGCTCGCGGTCTTCTATTCGTTTTAAAGTGGGATCAGATCTTAACGTAGCAAGCTCGGCCTGGAACGTCATATAGTGACCAGTCGTCTCCTTAAGATTGTCCTGCTTGTATTGCGCAGACACCTCTTCGTATGTAGGAACGACCTTTGGCGCATAAATATGCAGCTGTCCGATTGCTCCCGGCTCGCGAATCGCTTCGATTCTGATGCTGTGCTTGCCCTTGCTAAAATAGAAGCGGAAGCTTTCCGCTACCTTTGCCTCTGCATCAATAAAGTCGCGGTATTGCCATCCGAACACCTCTTCACGCTTCGGATTATACTCATTGCCCTGATTGTCGTACCAAGGCTCGCCATGCTCTCGCCACATGCGTTGAAATTTTACTTGCTTCGCTTGATAGAACGGATATTCTCCGTCAACCTTTATACTTCTAACAAGGCCGGAGCGCTTGCCTTCAAGCGCATAATAATCCATGCCAATCGCATAAAATCCATCCTGGGGAATATCTATCTCGTATTCAACCCAGCTATTTTCATCGCGCAGCGCGATGACTTCACCAAATTGTCCGTCAAGATTGCGCTCAACTGTTGTTCCAGTTTCACTAATTGCACTGTAATCGATTGAAGGAACGATAATATGCACATCCTTAACGTCGGATGCGCCTTGATCAACATGACCGTAATAATATTTGTAATAGCTTTGCTCCAAAAGTGCAGCTGTTTTCTCTCCATCCAATAAGGAGGCTTCATTCAAGTCAGTATGGCGCGGCACATCGGCCATCACATTTTGATCAAAACTGCGATTGTTATACCACCATATCGAAATGGACGCCAAAGCAATCAATATCAATATGGTCCCTGTATATTTCTTCAAAAATCTGACCAAGCGGCTCCCCCCCAATCATAATCAAGTATTGTTCGGCTTATGCGGCAAACAATCCGAATCAAGTCGGGGCGACTTGATTCGGATAGAAGCACTACAATTGTTATTTACCTAGATCAGCCTTAAGCTTGGCGATATCCTCTGCCAGCATCGACTCTACATCTTCCTTCGCCAGTTGCAGCGTTGTACGGGAGTCAACGTTGTTGTCGAGCGCATCGAGAATACGAGGCACCCAAATTCCCCATGCCGCGCCGTCAAGCGGGTTCAAGCGTTTCGTCGGAATATTAGCTGCGATTTGCTCATAAAGCTTGTAATCCTGCTGACCGCCTAGGAACTCGCTTTCATGGCTAGCGTACCAATCCTGCTGTGCAATATCAGTGTAGCCTGGCTGAATCGAGTATTTTGTCCAAATTTCCCAAGCTGTTTGTGAACGCATTGCCCATTGCAAATACACCCACGCCGCTTCTTTGTTGTTGGATTGAGAAGGAATAACGAAGCTGGAGCCGCCAATCGGGAAGTTGATATCAAACGGCAGATTCGTTACTTTCCATTTGCCAGCTTGCTCCGGGAAGTTAATTTCCAAGTCACGCGCACCCCAAGAGCCTAGCGCCAAGCCGATCAATTGACCTGATTGAACTAGCGGCTTGCCTTCTTCAGTGCCATAAGCCAAATGCGGTGCCCAGCCTAGCTGATTGCCGCGCTTCGTATAGTCAAGCACTTGTACAAGCTTATCGGTTTCACGAACCCAAGCCAGATTATCATCGAAATAGCCGATCTCATCACCAGCCCAGTGAATCGGACCGTCACGCCATTCCATTACTTGCTTTCCTTGTGCAGCAGCAGCTTGTGCCAGCTGCAGGAAGTTTTCGCCATCCTTAATGAATTCGCCCAGCTCTTCAGGATCGCTCGGGAAGCCAAGCTCCTCTATAATATCGGCGCGGTAGTACCATACACCTGGCGTAGAATCCCAAGGCATGCCAAGCAATTGTGTACCGTCTGGGCTCATCCAGCGCTCCCAGTTGTATGCAGGAACCAGATCTTTATATTTCCCTGCGTTATATGGTTCTTCAAGCAGGTTTTCAAGCACCCCGCCAGTTACATAGCGCGTAAAGTTGCCAACCTCAACCTCGGCGATATCAGGTGCGCCTGTACCGCTGGCCAGAGCTGTTTGCAAGTTGTCATGCAGCTCAGCAAATGGCACAAATACAGTGTTTACTTTAATATTCGGATATTCCGCCATAAACGCAGCCGCTACTTCCTCGAATACGTTTTCATTAAATACCCAAATCGTTACTTCACCAGATACATCCTTGCCGAAATCCTCTTCAACGCCTCCTGCTGTTCCATTTCCAGCGCCTCCGTTATTGGAGCCTTCTGCATTTGCAGGTGTGCTTGTCGCATTGCCATTGCCGTTGCCGCTATTAGAGCCCGAATTGCCACCGGAGCATGCTGATAGAACCAAAAGCAATGTCAGTAGTACGAACATCATTTTGCTAGATTTTGCAAATTTCATGTCTTTACCTCCCAATTTGTGTTTGTTGGAGAATCTGTGATGTGTGACCCCTGATGTAGTCTTAAATTAACATAAACATTAACAATTTGACTCGTTTTCGCTATTTTTCTCGCATTTTGCTTTGACCGAATTAACTTTTTATTAATCCATGTTGCAATCGCTTACACATGCATTAAAAAAGAAAATTTCAAATATGAAAGGCGAGAAGAAAGCGCAATCATCAAATCAACGCTTATCGTTTATGTCTTTGTTAATAGATTACTTATTTATTAATGATTAGTCAATACATAAACAATAAACTTTCTACATTTTTTTTAATCAATGTGCAGGCAGCTTGCCTGACACCGCATTAAGGAAGCGGGAGCTGCCATCCTGCTCCCGCTTCTAACATCCATACTGGGTTGGCTACTTCATCGCTTTAGCTCCCATACAACAACCTGCACGGAATGCGGTGGCAGCAGCAAAATCGCTTCATTTTGCTGCAGGCTGGCCGTTTCCTTGCGCGGCGTAATCAGCTCTGCTCGTTTCTTATTGACATTAGGCACATGCAATAAATCCGCAGCTCCCGTTAGTACAATCGTCTGGTACTGCTCTTGCAACGCAAATTGAGACAAGTCAACCCTTACCTCTTTGCTGACCGCATCCGCATTTACAAGCTTCATATATACATGCTTGTCATCCATTGTAGTAGAGTAGAATACCTCGTCATTGTAGGCTTCAAGCTTGTAGGCTACGGCAAAACGATCCTGCTCCTCGCCCTGCTTGCGATGCGAGCAATGCAGCGTATCCCCTTCACTGCCGCCGTAAACGACGCGATAGCAGTATACGGTATCATCTTCAAGCTGTTCATCGTAAGCAGCACGCAAATTGCCGGCCATCGTACTGGAAGCAAAGTCTCCCAGCGTATATGCCTCTACCCCTTTTTTGAACACTTTTATGCCAGTTGCCTTGCCGTGCTCGCCGGCAACGTATTCGATCACATCAGTTTTCGATGTATTTGCCTGCTGCAGTCCAACGCCAATGTACAATCCATCCTTGCCTGACCGATAATGCGCGACCACCTCGACTACAACCTTGCTCCAGCTTGCTTCCAGGTACAGCCCTGTACGCTTGCCGCCAGTCGGCTGCAGCACTACTCCTTCGCCTGACTGCCACTGAGAGGCGCCACTGCCTTCAAGCCAGCGCCATGCCGAATGAAGCGGCTTAGCAAAATCCTGCTCAAACAGCGTTTCTCCGCTCAATTCATCCTTAACGACAACTGATTTCAGCACAATATGCGCATTGGCGGTCGACAGGCTGATTCCCCCTTGCGGCTTCAAGGCTGCTTTGCTGCCATTGCGATAGGTATGGAACTGGCTTGCTACGGTTCGCGTGCCAATATATTCGGCAAACATCGCCTGCACATAATAATTTGGCGTGAACCAAATATCGGTATCATCAAACCAAATGCAATCCGGCGTCCAGCGGTAGGAGCCGTCCGTCAGCACCTTGTTGAACAATGGCGCATAGGCTGCCAGGCGCACAACATCCGCATTGTTTTCAAAGCCCGTCATAATTGCAGCTTCCGCAATTGCTCCCGCCAGCGTATTTTTATCGTTAGAGGCATACTCACCTACGAATACCTTGCTTGTCAGTGTCTCATCAAGCTGACCCTGCTCATTGTAGGCGCGGAAATAATAGTTGTAGCGATCAGCATTGACAAGCAAATAATCGTTAGAGCGGTAATAATGCTCATCAACAATCGTATCCATATAATGCGGCTTGTCGCGATACCAGCTTATCGTTTCCTCTACACTGCAGCAGCCGTCGGTAAATGCGATCGTTTCACTGCCCTCGTACTTTCCGCGCAAAAACTTCCAGCCCTGCTGATACGCATCATCATCGGCTTGCGCTCCAACTGTCGATATAATTGTCAGCTTGTGTCCAGGATAATGCTTCTGCATATAACGCTCGATCGCCGCATAAAAAATTTCAAAGTTGGCGAAAAACTCTGTGCCCCAGTTTTCATTGCCAACGCCTAAATAGCGCAGCTCAAACGGCTCAGGATGGCCCATGCTGGCACGCATTCTCGCCCATTCATTGCCTTCAATGTCCTCGCTAATTGCAAAATCTATTAAATCGGTAAAGTTTTTAATATAGTAATCTCGCAGCTTCCCTCCTGCCGGATTCGCATAATCGCTACGCGCCTGGCAAAGCACGCCGCAGGCCATTACCGGAAGCGGAGTCGCGTTCAAATCCTCAGCCAGCTGGAAATATTCCATATAGCCAAGACCGAGCGTCATCATATAGCCCCATACATTGAAATTTTCCTTGCGCAGCTCAACCTCGCCAACAGAATGCTTCCAATCATAGACGTTATCCCAAACATGAGAGCCCTCGGAAATACAGCCCCCTGGAAAACGTAAAAAGCGAGGCTTCATATTTTGCAGCGCTACGACCATATCCTTGCGCAAGCGATAGTTGGGATTGCCCAAATAGTTGCGATGAGCGCTTGGCGAGCCTGCTTCCTCACTCGCTCCCCATACCTGCTCAGGAAATAACGATACCATATCAATAGAAGCAGAGCCTGTGAAGCTGATTGCCAGCTGACCAAGCACAGTGGCAGCCGCTGTTAGACGGAGCGGCTGCTCGATGCCATATTTGCGCCATTTGCCGTCAGGCTGCAGCTCAATGCTTAACTGCTCGCTAATCGTTTGTCCGTCCGCATTTTGCAATTCAATCTGAATGGAAGCATTGGCCTCAGCCTTTGCCCAAATCGTAAAACCATAGCCTTCATTCGCGACAAACGACATCGCGCATTGATGGTTGTTGTCGTTATAGCCCTTATTTATAATCGTAGCTCCAGCAGCAGCCGTAACATAGGTTGCATTGATCTCGGCATCCTGCAAGCCAAAATGCTCATTCAGCCCGCCTTCCGTACAAACCTCCAGCTTTTCAAGCTCGCCATACCAGCCTTCCAGCGGATTGCGTCTGCGCCCGGTTGAATGACCGTTTTCACCGCATACATGAGAAAAGCTGTCGAACGTAAAGGCCTCAAAGCTGCGATTGCGTACAAGCTCAGCATAAATACCGCCGTCTGCCGCATTATTAATATCCTCATAAAACAAGCCGTACAGATCAGGGCTTACCTCTACCGTTTTGCCCTGCGGCTGCAATACAATTTCATATGGAATCTCCGTTTTCGGCAGCACCGTCAGCTCAAAGCCAAGCTTGCGGCTTTCCGCTCCGCGGCATAATTCAGCTGTTAGCTTGACTGCTTGCGGCTCTGTCAGCTTTTCGTTAACTACGCCTTCAGCTGACAGTACGTCCAGCTTGGACGAGCTCCACTCAATCGTTACCAGCCCGCCAAGCAGCGACTGCGGCAAAGCAATTGAATCCTTAATGATTGATGAAGGCAAGGAGAGATCGCTTTCGCCTGCCAACGCTACGATCTGCCGATCACTTAACGTCTCGCACATCAGCGTAATAATATCCTGATCCGACAAAGCTGTGCGATATAAGCGGAAATCTGAAATCGCACCGAGAAAATCTGGATCAGCAGCAAACTGCGAGCGTCCAATATAGTTGCGGCTGTAGCCATCGCCTGCCAAAGTCGCCAGCCACTGGCGATACTTCAAATAAGCTCCGCTTGATGTTTGGCTGATCGAGCCGTCCACGACAAGCTGTCCATTAAGATAAAGCTTCGGCCCGGCGCTGCTTTCCGTCGCCCCTTTAGTGCCGCTAATTGACAAGGCGGCATGGAACCACTCCCCGACAGGCAGCTGCTTATTATAATCTACAGCGATATCCGAGCCGTTAAAGCAAGCGCCACGCAAATTGCGCGTCAAAAACATGTACGGCCCCTGCTCTCCTTCACCAAAATCAAAAATTCTTTCCCATACGCTTTGCCCTGACTGCAAATAAATCCAGCTGGCGACCGTTAAGCCGGTATCATCATTAACTTCTGACAAAATATGCTCAGGAAGCTGAAGATAGCCGCTGCCATGCTTGCCGCCTTGAAACAGAATTGCCGGCCGCCCCTGCAAAATCGCAGCGACCGGAAGCTGACCGTTTCCGTAAACGGTTGCATGATTGCCATTACCGGAATGATCCGTGCCAGGACTCTCTCTTTCAACAGATGCATAATGTAAAACTAACTGCTCATGATTGTGGACTGGTTGCTTCATCAATATCACCTACTGATTCGTATTATCGTTAACAAATTAATTACATAATTAATCTATATGCGAATCAGTTTAACCTAGAGCTTAACGTTTTTCAATAGTCCAGTAGGCAAAATTCTCACTTTTTTTGCATGTGGCTACTAATTTTTGTCCGTTTTTAAATTAACCACTAGACAAAGCATTCACTTTATGTGATATTAATATTATTCTAAATACTTAATGTTTATATTAACTTTTAATGAGGAGGATTGAATTTACCCAATGCCTACAACCGAGTATGTAAACCCGATTATTCCTCAACGCGCTGATCCTTGGATCTATAAGCATACTGATGGCTATTACTACTTTACAGGGTCGGTTCCTGCTTATGATTGTATAGAGCTAAGACGTGCCACTACAATTAGCGGACTTGCAGCTGCCGAGCCAGTCGTTTGCTGGAGAAAATACGATTCAGGACCGATGAGCGCGAATATTTGGGCGCCTGAAATTCATTTTATTAACAATAAGTGGTACATTTATTTTGCTGCCGCACGTACCGCAGAAACGAACGAGGGTCTGTTCGACCATCGCATGTTTGCGCTGGAATGTGAAGCCAGCAATCCTTTGGAAGGTCCATGGCTAGAGAAAGGACAGGTTAAAACAAAGTGGGAATCCTTCTCGCTGGATGCGACCTCCTTCGAGCACCGCGGTGTTCGCTACTATGTATGGGCGCAAAAGGATCCTGCGATCCCTGGGAACTCCAATCTCTATATCGCTCCAATGATCAACCCTTGGACGATTTCCGATCAGCAAGCCTGCATTTCGATCCCTGAATATGAATGGGAAAAAATCGGCTTCCTTGTTAATGAAGGAGCGGCCATCCTTAAGCGCAACGGGAAAATCTTTATGTCCTATTCTGCAAGCGCTACAGATCATAATTATTGCATGGGCTTGCTATGGGCAGATGAAAATAGCGATCTGCTTGACCCAGCCTCCTGGCATAAATCACCGGCTCCAATTTTCAGCACACGCGAGGAGCTGTCGATTTTCGGCCCAGGCCATAACAGCTTTACAGTTGCCGAGGACGGCGTTACAGATTTGCTTGTTTATCATGCGCGCAATTACAAAGAAATCGTTGGCGATCCGCTGTATGATCCTAATCGCCATACATGCGTGCAGCCGATTAGCTGGACACCATCCGGTTTCCCGGATTTCGGAAAGCCGCTTACACGCGCAGCGCTTCCTGCTTCGGCAAGTGTTAATGCACAAGTAATAAGCTAGTTAAATTTTGTATAAATAAAAAGAAGCTGGGTCAAAAACCGCCCAACTGAAAAAAGACAGCCGTTGAACTTTTACGACAAGTATAAGTTCAACGGCTTCAACTTTTTAAATACAAAAAGACATGAGTGGAGAACCTTTAAAGTAAAGTTACCACTCTCGGCAAAAAAATCAAGAGCGAAATTACACAAAAAAATGATGCTCACACAGAAGTTATCAATGAGCATCACTTTTGATTTAAATATGGGCATTTGCTTTGTCATTTTTTCTTATTCATTTCTTGCATTTCCGCTTCTGTCAGCTTGCGATCATAGTACAGCTTAAACACGATGTCCTGGTTGTAGTTGCCAAAGCCGCTGCCGAATAACGTGACACCTCCTACATTTTCAGCGTCCTCATGTACGGAAATTCTAAATTTCCACTGTGTCAGCTCCAGATCAAGATCCTTGAGCGTCACATTCGAAATTTGCGTGCCGTCAATAAAAGTGCCTTCATTATTAATTTTCAGCACCTTAAGCAAGCCGTACTGGTTAATTTCATCCCACCACCAATCAGGTGTGTAGCGACCGCGCTGCTTGTCTCCGCCGAAATCGCCGGGGCTTGTCCACATGCCCAAATCTACGCCATTTAAATTGAAGGTAATATCAGACGGCCAGTTTTCGTTAGCAAATGGAGCCTCGGAGGAAATCTCCATGGAAATTTCCAGCTCCACTGGAACTTCGTTTTTATTAAGATAGTTGGCAAGCCGATACTCGACAAAGCCTTGACCGAACCACAATATTTTAGCGTTTACACGTTCTGGCTCAAGAAAGGCGCGCGGCTCATCGAACATGCCAAGCACCTTGACGGTCGTAGCCAGGCCGCAGGTCGGCGTCACCTCAAAGTCTGTATAATGACCAACTGAAACCTCAGTTACATGACAATCACGAAACACGCTCTCCACCTTAGGCGGAAATATGATTTCGATTGAATCCGTTACAAGCGTACATACCTTTTTCGCTCCGCCCTTACCGGGCTGCATGGACGATTTTATAATACCTGCACGCTCCAGCTTCTTGACATGCATCGTCATAATTGCGCTGCTCAAATTCATAGCATCCGCCAATTCCTTAATGTTCATCGATTTTACAGCAAGCAGGCGAATCATCTCGATCCGCACATTGCTCGCCAGCGCCTCATAAACAGGCAAAGAATGCTGGGAAATATCTATCTTCATAGTCGACCACCTTATTAATAATAAACTCATTAATAATATATAACTTGATTAAGTATAGCATAAAATTAACAATTCTGATATGTCGGGATGCTACAAAAAAAGGATGCGTCAGCGTACAATTAATCATCATGTAGCGTTGTGCATCCAGTCTGTTATTATGATTTTCGTAAAAAGCGATCCAGCTTCATCCAAGTTTCGGTAATGCCTGCAACTAAGCCCATTTTCAATACTTCATCAAGCTCTTCCTTGGTAGGATAGCGCGCCTCGCTAATCACTCTTGTAAATTTGGCTTGATCGGAGAACTCCACAATAACGAGCGATTCCGGCAAGCTTGGATCAATCTCGCCCTTTTCATTGGAAAAACAATCGCGATAGACGAGACGATTTGGCGCATCGATCTCAACATAAATCGCTTTCCCCCATGATTGCTGGCCAACATACTCCTTGCTTTGATCAGTGCATGTCATGCAAAAATGCCAGGAGCCTTCAGGTCGCAGGTCAATTTCACAATGAGTAAGCTGCCAGCCCTCTGGTCCCCACCACTCTTTTAATTGCTCGGCATCAACAAAAGCCTGAAACACTTGCTCGCGCGATGCAGGAAATACCTGCTCCAAAAACAATGATTGCTCTCGAACCTTGGAGCTGATCTTGCCCAGCTTAGCTCTTGAAAACATGCGATCTATCTCCCCCGTTTAGCGATACTATTTTCTCTATCATAACGAAAAGCATGGCCGAAACGCAAATTATTCATAAAAAACAGGGATGTCCCGATGGTCAGTGAAAACTGACGATCTGGCATCCCCGCCCTAGACCTAGTAGCCCAGACTTTACTGCTTACCCTTTACTGCTTACCCTTTACTGCTCGTTAAACGCACGCTGCTGGTCCTCATAGATTTCATAGAAATCATCCCATACAAGTACATTTTCCTTCTCCTTGCTCCACCAATCCAAATACCAGGCTTCAATGTCTTTACCGCCTTGTGTGTCCCATAGCTCTGTTACTTCAGTCATCGCTTGCTCTACTGTATACTTGCTTCCACCAATAATCGACTTCGTAAATAGATCATTAATTTGTGTGCTTAAATTGGACATTTTTGTTTGCAAATCCTTTGGCAGCTGCGGCATATGCTCAGAGTGTGTAATCCCTTCACCGACTGGAATTTTCTCCATGTATACCTCTCGCGCTTCCTTAAACAGTCGCAAGCCTTCCTTTTGAGAAGGGACATTTTCATCAAAAAATGCTTCAGTATACCCACACTTGCCATCCTCTAGCCGGCTATATAGCATGCCGTAGTCACTGTTCCAGCTAACTTCATTTTTGTATGTTTCTTCATCAATCGTAACCGGACAGCCATTTTCACCGATCTCGTAGTGTACACCTTCAAGCCCATACTTAAATACTTTGCCCGTTTCGTTGTTAGCCAGAAAATCAATTTCACGAATAACAGCTTCTGGATCCTTTGCTCTGGCATTGACAACCGCTGTCATTTGGATTGGATTGTTCCATACCATTGTGTAGCGGCCAACTGGCGTCTCAGGAAGCGGAACGATCGCCAGCTTAGCTTCAGGCGCATTTTTCATCAATGTGTCCAATTCCTTGGTTGAGAAGCTTGTATAATCATTCGTCATCCATCCCATAATCCCGACCTTGCCATTCAAGAAATCCTGCTTCGCCTTCGAACCATCCTTATCCGTCAAGAAATCTTTATCCATTACACCGGCCTCATACAGATCACGTCTGAACTGAGTAGCAAGCTTCATATTTTCAAGTCCAAATTGAAGCTCATTGTTTTCATCCACATTAACAAAATTGGCATTGTACATATAACGGATGATGCCTGCAGTGTCGCCAAAATGTACGGCAGCAATACCGTATGTATCATCCTGTCCGTTGCGGTCAGGGTCCTGCTCTGTAAACGCCTTTGCTACTGCAATCATTTCCTCTGTTGTTTTAGGCATATCCAGCCCCAATTCGTCGAGCCAATCCTGACGAATAAAGAGACTGACGAGCGGGTATACCTCATTAATCCGCCCCACCTCATACAGCTTGCCATCGCTTTTTGTGCCTGCTTTCTTTAGCTGTGGATACTTTTCAAGCATCGCTTTGTACACGGTGCTATGATTTTCGATTAGCTCATCAAGCGGCAACAGCTGCTTTTGATCAAACAGCGTATTGCGAATACTGGTGCCGAATTCGAAAATAAGATCGGGCGCACTGCCAGAGGCAAACAGCACATTTAATTTTTGCGACGATTCCCAGCGCGGCACAGCGGTGAATTTTACATCATTCGGGCCATTTTCGTTAATCCACTTTGTCCATAAATTATCTTCAATCGTTCCCATTCCGTTTGGAATATTGCCTCTGTCATACACGGTAGACGTTATCTTTCCACGTTTGGCATTGCCTTCTCCGGCTGAATTGTCAGCATCAACCGCTTCATTTCCAGTACCGGAACAGCCTGCTAGCAGGAAAGCAGTCGCCGTCAGCGCCATTATACCTTTGATCAAACTCTTCTTATTCACAAACTATCGCTCCTTTTATATTCGATGTTTGAAAGCTTGAGCTAAGATGAACCATGCTCAGATCAACCTTTAATAGAGCCAAGCATCACACCTTTGACGAAATATTTTTGCAGAAACGGATAGACGAGCAATATCGGGATGACCATTACAATGACTGCTGCAGCACGTATTCCGTCAGGCGTCAAATTCGCAATCATATCAGGATCCGAGAAATCCTGCACCATCGAGGTTGATTTAATCATATTTTGTACGAGTACTGTCATGTTGTATTTGGCAGTATCATTGATATAGATCATGACACTCATAAAGGCGTTCCAAAATCCAACTCCGTAAAACAGTGCAATTGTAGCCAGCACCGGTTTGGACAGTGGCAGCATAATATTGAACAAAATTCGCAGCTCGCCGCAGCCGTCAATCCGGGCGGCTTCATCAAGCTCGTAAGGAATGTTTGAAAAATAGGTGCGCATAATTAACACGTTATAGGCGCTGGCCAATCCTGGCAGCCATAAGGCATAGTAGGAATTGACAAGTCCAAGCTTCGCCACAACCAGATAAGTTGGGATGAGTCCTCCACTAAAAATCATCGTAAACACCATAGCCATCGTAAAAAAGCTTCTTGCATAAAATTGTCTTCTCGACAACGGGTATGCTGCCATGATCGTCACGACCAGACTAAGTATTGTCCCGATGATCGTAATTTCGACGCTATTCCAAAACGCATTCAGAATCGGCGTTCCTTTAAATAGACTTTCAAATGAGTAAAGCGTCCACCCGACAGGCAGCAATGATACCTTGCCTGACATAATTGCATTAGCATCACTCAATGAAAGGGCAATAACATTCATTAGAGGAACAATACAACTGAGTGCGATCAGAGAAAGCAGAACGTAGTTGATCATATAAAATAACTTCTCGCCTCTTGAAGCACGCACAATTATCCTCCTTTACGATTAGCAATCACCATAAGCCTTCATTATATTTGCGAGCAATATAGTTCGCGCCTACAACCAAAACGAATGCAACGAGTGACTCGAACATCCCCATCGCTGTCGTTAAGCTAAACTGCGCGCCTTGCAAGCCAGTTCGGTAAATATAAGTGCTGATTACATCCGCTATTTCGTTGACATTTGAGTTTTGCAGCATATATACCTGATCGAAGCCAACCTCCATCACTCTCCCCATTGAGAGAATCAGCAGCAAAATAATAGTGGAGCGAATGCCTGGCAGTG
The DNA here is from genome assembly GCF_018403185.1 of Paenibacillus montaniterrae. GTDB lineage: Bacteria > Bacillota > Bacilli > Paenibacillales > Paenibacillaceae > Pristimantibacillus > Pristimantibacillus montaniterrae. The sequence goes on along the minus strand of NZ_BOSE01000003.1, from coordinate 336,594 downwards.
TAATATGAAAGATTTGCTTCCCTTTGCTTGCCCCATCCATGCTTGCTGCCTCGTACAAGCTCGGATCAATCGTTGTTAGCGCTGCCAAAAATATAATTGCGTTAAAGCCCATGTCCTTCCAAATGCCTGAGCTTATGAATACTGCAATCCAGGAGCCATTGTTATACATAAAGGGGTACGGCTCACCGAAAAATAATTCAACAAATTTATTAATCAGACCATTTTCCAAAGAAAACATCGTCATAATCATCATCGCGATAATGACCCAGGATAGAAAGTGAGGCATATAAACGATCGTTTGCACGGTGCGCTTGAACATCATGTTTCGTACCTCATTTAGCATGATAGCCAGAATAATCGGTACCGGAAAACCGAATACGATGCTGAGCAAGCTTAGCACAAATGTATTGCGAATAATTTCTAATGTTCGTGGGTCTTGAAACAATTGCTCGAAATAATGCAGACCGACCCATGGACTGTTCAGAACGCCGTCGTAAAAGTTGTAATCCTTAAACGCAATGATCAGCCCGCCCATCGGCACGTATTTAAAAATTACGAAGTAAAGCACTACCGGAGTAAACATAATGAGCAAAGGCAAATTAGACTTGAAGCGACGTTTGCGCAGCCTTCGCGTTGCCTCTCGTTCCTTCTGATGAAGCGGAACGACGGAAGTATTGTCCATAATCTTCTCCTTTCTTGTTGTTTGGATTGTTCTTATTGGAATTATAATGAAACGCATAACATCGAGCATTTGATATTTACAGCTAAACTTTAAATATTCTACACAGAAATAAAAAACTTCAGATTATTTCGAACCGTAAAGACTTGTTTCAATTACATATGTCTGATAAAATACCAATTAACCAAACATCCTACGTTTGATAAAAGGTAAAAGAGAGAAGGTAGACTTATGCTTCAGAAAACAAACCGGCTAACGTTGGTTGAACAAGTTGCACTGCAAATGGAAAGTTTGATCGAATCCGGCAAGTGGACTGTCGGGATGCGCATCCCGGCTGAACCAGAGTTGATGGCGGAGTTGAATGTCAGCCGCAATACATTAAGAGAAGCGATTCGAGCATTAATACACGCGGGTCTATTAAAAACAAAGCAAGGGGACGGAACTTATGTCTGTTCTTCAAGTGCTTTGGGAGTTGTGCTGCAAAAGCGTATTCTGCGCTCGGATACGCTGCAGACGTTGGAAGTTCGGCATGCGCTCGAACGCGAAGCAGCACATCTTGCTGCGCAACGCAGAACGAGCGATGAGGCGCAAGAGCTTCTGCTTCAATTGGAGCGCTGTGAGGCAGCGGCAGCAAACGGCGACATTGATCGCTTTGTAACAGAGGATATTCGTCTTCACCAAAGCATCGTCACTTCGTCTCATAATGAAGTATTGATTGAGTTATACGACCATATCGCTGAAGCTTCTCAAGATTCAATTACAAGCATGACTCGTTATGAAGTGGATACGGAATTTATAGAAATACACCGACAACTGGTCGAAGCGATTGTCGAACAGGACGCTGCTCGTGCTGCAGCAGCCGTTCATCGTTATATTTCGCAATCAAAAGCGGTTCTCGTTGCCGAAGGAGGAGACCAGCTGTGAGCGTACTGAGTGATACGAAGTCAACAACGGTCAAAAAGTCTTTGTCGGCGAGTTGGCCAATCATTGTCGGCATTGTCTTGATTGCACTGACTATGCGATCGCCGTTAACATCAGTAGGTCCGCTAATTGGCTCAATTCGTGATTCGTTGGGACTATCGAATACAGCAGCAGGTCTGCTTACAACATTACCGTTACTTGCTTTCGCCGTTCTTTCACCGTTCATCCCCATTCTGGCACGCCGCTTTGGGGCAGAACGGGCCCTGCTTTACGCGTTGGTTCTGCTCATCGCCAGTATCGTTATCCGTTCATTAAGCACAACAGCATCGTTGTTTATAGGCACCGCTTTGCTTGGGCTCGCGATTGCAGTGTGCAACGTGCTTATTCCGAGTCTTGTCAAGCGGAATTTCGCAAGTCAAGTTGGTCTGATGACAGGAGTATACTCCGTGTCGATGAATTTATGCGGGGCAATTGCATCTGGTGTCAGCGTTCCACTCGCCCGTGATCTAGGCTTCGGTTGGAATGGTGCGCTTGTTATCTGGGGCGCACTCGCTTTATTGGCTGCGTTATGCTGGCTGCCTCAAGCTCGAGCGAATCACATTTCTGCCGTTTCAACAGCAGGCAGTGCCTCAGCACGTCGAAGTTTGTGGCGTTCGCCGCTTGCATGGATGGTTACAATTTTTATGGGGATGCAGTCACTCTTGTTCTATGTGTTAATCGCCTGGCTGCCTGAACTCTTGACAAGCAGGGGCTTGAGTGAAGATAGTGCCGGTTGGATGCTATCGCTGTTTCAAATCGCTGCGCTGCCCGTTTCATTCATCATGCCGATAGTTGCAGGTCGCATGAAAAACCAGCGTTTACTAGTTATCATTACGGCAAGCTTGTTGATTGCAGCTATAGCAGGCCTGTATTGGAGTGGAAATGCACTTCTTCCATTATGGACCATTTTGCTTGGAATTGGCGGTGGATCTGCGTTCAGCCTTGCAATGATCTTCTTGAGCTTGCGAACGAAAAATGCCCACGACGCAGCTTCATTATCCGGCATGTCGCAATCCATTGGATATTCACTGGCAGCAACTGGACCTATTCTATTTGGCTTGCTCCACGACGTCACAGCAAGCTGGAGCCTTCCGCTGTTATTGTTGCTTGTCATTAGCGCCCTGCTGTTTATATCAGGCTGGGGCGCCTCAAAAAATCAAACAGTATAGAGCTCCGGAGCAAAGCATCCTGAAGTCGCTTTTTAAATCGTAATGCTTTTTATTTGAATTTTATAGGTTGCATTACGATGTTAAAGGCGACACACTCCGTTTTTTGGATGCTTTGCTCCTTCGCTGTAGCTTTTTTTGTTATTGAGTGCGCTACGAAGCAGCGTAGCAGCATCAGCGCTCCGGAGCTAAGCATCCTCCAGTCGCTTTTTAAATCGTAATGCTCTTTTTTGAATTTTATAGGTAGCATTACGATGTTAAAGGCGACACACTTCGTTTTTCGGATGCTTTGCTCCTCCGCTGGTGTTTCTTTGGAGTGCAGGAGCAAGAAACTCGGACGACAGTAGAAAGACGAGGAGCGCAGCGTAGGCAGAAAGCTACGTGAGCACCGCAGCTTTCGGTAACGCGACATATTCGCCGTCGAATCCGCTACGAAGCATCACATCGTCTTCAAAGTCCAGCTATTTGAACTTCCCCTTCCAATGTAAGTTTAAAAGCTCGGCTTTCAGGACCAAGAAGCTTGGACGCTAGTAGAAAACGAGGAGCGCAGCGTAGGCCAATAGCTACGTGAGCACCGCAGTTTTCGCTAGCGTTCAAGATTCGCCGTCGAGTATACTACAACGCCCATCATCGTCATCAAAGTCCAGCTATTTGAACTTCCTTTCGGTATTCGGTTGGCGATTTGCCTGTTACTTGCCTAAACACCGTCGTAAAATAACTCGCACTATCAAAACCGGTGTGCTCTGCTATTTCAGATATTCTCATTTTTGTGAAGGTCAGCAGGTTCTTTGCGTTCTCGATTCGCAGCATGCTGATATAATTGCTAAAGGCGACTCCCGTTTCTCGTTTAAATAGATTGCTTAAATAATTGGGCGTTACATGGACGTGGGCAGCAACCAGCTGTAGTGAGCAGCTTTCCTTGTAATGCAGCTCGATATATTGTTTCGCCTGTTGCACGACATTCTCTCGTTTTTCTTGCAGCCACTGCTCAAATCTGCTGAGAAAAGCCTCAGTTTTGATGAGCGCCCACTCCGTTATTTTAGCTTTTTCTTCAAGCAACAGGATCGACTCCAGATGCAAATCATTGCTGTTGTCTGCTTGCAGCTGTTTAAAATTTGTATCTAGCAGGCTTGATAAAGCCAACACTAAAATATAAATCTCTGTTTTACAATGGTGCAGCGTGAAGCTGGCCGCTCGCTCTATATGCGCAATAAGCTTCTTTCTCGCTCCTTCCACATCACCAATAATTAAGTCCGACAATACATTCTCGCGCAGTTCAATTGATCGTTCAGCCTTATCGTCCAGCCTTGTATTGCTAGCGTGCAAGTATACTCCTCTCAGCTGAGCATATCGCAGCTCGAGTTCCTCCAATTGCTGTATTAATCCGCCGCAATGCCATTGCACCGCCAGATGTAGAAGAGCGTTTATATTTTCCGTTACTAGTGTGCAATATCGCTGTACAGCTTCGCCAGGTGCAAGCAGGAATACAAGCTCCCAATTATTTAAAGAAAGAAGAATCCCTTGCTGATTCTGCGACTGAAGCAGTTCTCCTCCTATATTTGCTATCGCGTAATGCAACAGCTCGATATCTTTCTCTTCATAATTTCTATCTTGAGGGAAGTAGTTCTCAACCTGCAGCACCCATAGCTCATACCCGCTAAATTGGGAGCTTACTTCATTCCATTCTTGCTTATTACAAGGCAGTCGAAATAGTGCAGCTCTTAATATATTCAACTGCTTTTCACGCAAACGAAGCTTTTGCTCAACTTGCTTCTGCCGATATCTGTCATATGCTTTTCGCAATACACGGCATGTCTCCTGAAGTGATACTGGCTTCAACAAATATTCAATCGCACCATTTCGCAAAGCGTGTTGAGCGTACTCAAAATCACGGTATCCTGTTAAAATAATGACCATAATATCACGATGTGTTTCAGCCAGACGTTCCGTTAGCATCAGCCCGTCAACAACAGGCATACGAATATCTGTAATGACAAGATCCGGTTTTGTTGTTTCGATTAATGCAAGCGCCTCTTCCCCATCAGACGCCTCTCCTACAACCTCCCAGCCAAGCTGTTCCTTGCCGATCAGCATCATTAATCCTTCCCTAAACCAGGATTCATCATCAACCACTATCAGCTTTCCGATCAACCAAGTTCCCCTCCCTTTCATCCATAAGAGGTTGTTCACATTCTAAAGGAAGCCGCAGCTTAACAAGAGTTCCTGTTCCAAGCTTTGAGCTAATTTCAATTCCATATGACTTGCCATGCATTAGCTCAATACGTCGAATAACACTGCTGAGTCCAATTCTGTCCCGTTCCTTTTCAGTGCTTGTCCAATGAGGAGCGCTGTACAGAATGCGCTCTATTGTTTCGATCTCCATGCCGCAGCCATTATCTTGAATTGTTAGACTAAGAAATGATTGCTCTGTGCTCGAGTTTACTTCACATCTACCACGAATGACAAGATAGCGATCATTCTTCTTATCGCGAAACGCATGGACAAATACGTTCTCAACAATCGGTTGGATTAAAAATCGAATAATCTGATTGTCAAGCAGCTCATCCGGAACATCTATTTCTGTAGTCAGCACATCGTTATATCGCGCTTGCTGTATGCTTAAATAATGGTTAATTTGTTTTAATTCATCACGTAGTGTCGTAAAACGACTTGGCGGCTCAAGCGAATACTGAAGCATTTCAGATAAGGAATTGACGAGCTGAGCAGATTTTTCATCGCCTAGTACATAAAACTTCCAAAAAAACATGCCTAGCGTGTTGTACATAAAATGGGGATTCAATCTAGCTTGAATTGCTTTCAGCTCGGCTTCCTTCTCGCTCAATTCCCGCTGGTAAACCTCGCGAATGAGCGTATCAATTTGCTCGGTCATCTGATTAAATCGATCCCCGATAAATCCAAGCTCATCACGCGAACGAATCTCAACTCGTGTATCAAATTTCCCTGATCGAACTCGAGTCATGGCATGAACGAGCTTTTTCAGTGGACTAAGCAGTCGCTTACTGACAATCGTAATAATAAGCCATGAAAAAACCATGCTCGCTAGCGCTGAAATAATCGCCACCTGCAAAATAAGCTTACTACGATGCTGCACCTCTTTTAACGATGCCCGGCTAACTAGTGAAAATTGAACCTGGTCGGAAACCTGCTTTGTATATAAATACGACCGTCCCCCTTCCTTAACAATTTGGCTTATTAGTCCGTCAATACTCGGAATTTGGACGTTTGGCTGCTGCCCACTTCCGGTAGACATATACAATAGATCTCCGTTTGAATCATACAAATAACCTATTGTATCTCCTTGTTGCCGTAAATCCTTCATGTACGTTTCGAAAAGCGAGGTTCTAAATAAAATGAGCATTACACCGTAGGTAACCAGATCTTCAGAGCGCATAAGCCGTGCAGCCAGGACCCAGTTTTTATTGGCATTATCCTGAAACTGATCCTCACCTATTCGACGCCAAATATATTCTCCGCTCGTCCCTTCCAGCATATTAATCGTTTCTGTTAAAAAAGACGGTTGAAGCTGCTGAAAGGAGCCTGTAAAGCTTCCCAAATTCAGCATATTATTTTTCAGATCATAGATTCGAATCGCTTCAATCTCCGGTGCATCAAAACGCACCTGACGCAGCTGTTTCTCCAGCTCCTTCTCCAGCATTAATCGATCATATGAACTGGAATTCTCCTCTAGTCCGCTAATTAGTTGCTTAACCATGGGGTTCAACGTAATATAATCCGTTATTCGATACATATCCTTAACACGGGAATCAAGCCTGGCAAGAACCTGCTGGTTATGCATAGTATGCTGCCGGCTGAGCTCCTCATTAAAAAGGGATTGATGTACGCGATAAGTAATGAGACCCGTTATGCCAGAGATAATAAGATTGGCAGCAACAAGAATTAAAATGAGCTTTGTACTGAAGCTATATCGTTTACGTCTCAGCTTATTAATCATTTCAAGCATGAAAGCCACCTCCACAAAAGTAAGCCCTTACATTATGGCACATGCAAAGAAGCTGAAACAATACAATTATGCACTGCACATAGGGATTGTAGAGGATACACATCTTATTTTGTAACACATTTCCGAGATAAAGCGTCTTAAAGAGTGTAGGACATCCACATTTGTTATATATAACCAAAAGGGAGCGATATGTTTATGTTTTCATTCAAAAAGGCAGTACCGTTATTGATGATAATGGTAGTTCTACTATCTGCCTGTTCTCAAAACATTGAGGCTTTGCAACAACTTGGTCAAAACAAAGAGGAAAGTAGGGTTGAAAAAGATACTCCGATAACATCCAATGAACCTTCCATAAAATTAGATAAAGAACTAGAAGAAGCCGATACATTTGATCCTATTGTTCTATTTGAGCTGACGGAGGATGATTTTAAAAAGCCTGCAACCGAAATTCCATATTATTCCTTCGGGCGAATCGAATTTATTACTCAAGAAATCATTCAAGGCTTTGCCGAAGGTCATTTCCCATGGAGAGGTTCACCAGACCATGCAGCTGAAATATTAACACAAAATCTGATTCCAGCAGGGGTTTCTCCCGATCAAGTGAGCCATAACAGGATTCGCGTGGAGAATGAGAATCAAGCGGATGAACTTACCATTGTGGAAAAAATCGTTCCTGATCTAGGAACATTTACGATCAGCTTGCAGTTTCATCCAGAAAGTGGCGGAATCTGTTTTATTTCTAAAATTGTTTGGCAGCCAGCAAAACGGTGAATCATCGAGGCCCAGCTTTTGAACCGACCTTTTCAGCGCTCCGGAGCAATGCATCCTCCAGTCGCTTTTTAAAGCGTAATGCTTTTTATTTGAAGTTTATAGGTTGCATTACGATATTAAAGGCGACACACTCCGTTTTTCAGCGCTCCGGAGCTAAGCATCCTCCAGTCGCTTTTTAAATCGTAATGCTCTTTATTTGAATTTTATAGGTTGCATTACGATATTAAAGGCGACACACTCCGTTTTTCGGATGCTTTGCTCCTCCGCTGTAGCTTTTTTTGTTATTGAGTGCGCTACGAAGCAGCGTAGCGGCATCAGCGCTCCGGAGCTAAGCATCCTCCAATCGCTTTTTAAATCGTAATGCTCTTATTTTAATTTTATAGGCAGCATTACGATGTTAAAGGCAACCCACTCCGTTTTTCGGATGCTTTGCTCCTTCACTGTAGCTTTCTTGAATGCAGAACCAATTCCAATAAAGGATTCAAAACTGGGCTTTCAGGACCAAGAAGCTTGGACGCTAGTAGAAAATGAGGAGCGCAGCGTAGGCAGAAAGCTACGTGAGCACCGGAATTTTCGCTAGCGTTCAAGATTCGACGCCGAATCCACTACAACGCCCATCATCGTCATCAAAATCCAGTTTTGAACCTACCTCTTCCAATAAAGGGTTCAAAACTGGGCTTTCAGGACCAAGAAGCTTGGACGCTAGTAGAAAATGAGGAGCGCAGCGTAGGCACTTGCTACGTGAGCACCGGAATTTTCGCTAGCGTTCAAGATTCGACGCCGACTACGCTCCAACGTAACCGCATCGTCATCAAAGTCCAGTTTTGAACCTACCTATAGAATCTCGATGAGGCGTGCTGTGGGTCCTTGCGGGAGCCCCACCACCAACTCCTCCCGCTCAGCATTCCATGTCAGCTCTCCAGCTGCTTGCGCCGGGTAGGCAATGCGCATCGTCGAAGCCTTGTAGCCGCGGCCGGCCAGCGGCAGCACGAGCTGCTCTGCCTCTCCTTTGACTCGCCATACTGCAATAAAGCTACGCTCTTCATGGCGCAAGCCGAGGCATATCCATTCGGACTGATCATTGGGCAAGCCAAGCGGCCAGAATGGCAGTGCTTCTTTTATATAAGGGCGAATTTGCTTGTAATAATCGAGCGCTTCCTTAACCAATGCGAAGCGCGATTTGCTTAGCTCAGCCAAATGTCCGCTTTGGTGCACACGCAGCAGCAAGGCATTGACCATATTAAAGATGACTTCCTCGTCATCGCCTTCGCGCAGCGGATACGACCATACCGCTGCTTGCTCTGGTGTTAGCACGGCTGGCGCTCCTGCTGCAATGGCTGCATAGTGAACGTAGTTCTCCTGATCGCTTGTCGATTGAATGCTGTAGCGGCTAAGCATGGCGTAATCCATGCGCATGCCGCCCGATGAGCAATTTTCGATCACGAGCTCAGGGTATTTGGCAAAGGTTTTATCAAGCCAGCTCAAATAAGCGCGATTATGCTCCAGCAGTCCTGCTCCCGGGCTATCTGCTGCAGTTTCTGTTCCAATGCCTGCATTAATGTTGTAATCCATTTTAATATAGCCTACTCCGTACTCCTCAACTAGCCGCGCAATGACGCTATCGGCATGAGCAATAACCTCCGGGTTGCGGAAGTCAAGCTGGTAGCGGCTGCGATCCTTTACTCTTTGTCCGTGGCGCATGAAGAACCAGCTGTCGTTCGTTTCAGCAAGCTTTGGACTATTGATCCCCATTACCTCAATTTCGAGCCATAAGCCAGGGATCATCTGTTTGCTGCGTATATAGTCCAGTACAAACTTTATGCCTTCAGGGAATCGTTCGCTTGAAGGCAGCCATTCGCCTACACCGTCCCACCATTCACCCGCTGCGTACCAGCCTGCATCAATACAGAAATATTCGCAGCCTGCTTCAGCAGCCGCGTCTATAAGCGGCAGCAGCTTGTCCGTTGTTGGCGAGCCCCATAAGCAATTCATATAGTCATTGAAAATGATGCGCAGCTGCTCATTATCTTCATTAGCACGACGAATCATGCGGCGATAGCGAGTCAACTCGGCAATCGATTGCTCAAAGCCGCCAGCCGCTACGCCAACGGCGACGGGCACAGAAGTGAAGGTTTCACCTGGTTCTAGCTGCTCCCACCAATGATTGTCATGCTCATTTGGCCCGCCTGCGAGCAAGGTAAGCTGATCGACCTGATCGGTGAATTCCCAATGCCATGAACCATTATGCTCAATTTGCCAATACAGCGCCTGCTTGTTTTCTTCATCCTCGAGTACTGCCATCGGCACCGTCTCAGCGCATGACCAAGATCCAGTATTGCTAAACGCAAGCCGCTTCGAGCCGCGATCGATCAAATGCGTCAGCCCAAGCTCTGGCAAGCGATAGCTGCGCCACTGCAGCTCGCTTTGCCATCCGCTATGCGCGATGTAAAGCCGCAGCTTCTCATTGCGATCAAGCTTGCCTTCCTTGCCGAAGCCAGTCAGCGCAAAGCTCGACAAATATTCAAGCGCAACACTTTGCTGACCTTCATTATGCACCACCGTCCAGGTGCGCAGCGTGCGCAAGCCATCATAAAATTGATAATGCTGCTCAGCAGTTACGCCCGTCACTTCATCAAACAGACTAATTACGAGCTTGCGCCCTTGTGCATTGCGACGATCTGTATGCGATCTATACTTCATTCGCAAGCCTGGATATGAGGCGCGATGTGTGCGACCATGATATTCTGCCCGATCCTCTCCCGTCAGCTGCAGCTCAAGCATGCGATAGCCAACCACATCCTGCTCAGTAATAAGCTCCTCCTGCAGCGGAGCGGCACCAAAATGCAGCAATGTTACATCCCCCGACTGTGCAATATGAAAGGTCATAAATATTCCTTGCTCCTCTAACGAAAGCAGCTGTTGCTTCATACTCCATTCCTCCCGCTATTTTTTTTATAATATCGTCATCAAAGGCGGACCTTTTGAGCTTCATCTTCCAATAAGTGTTCAAAAATTCGCCTTTCAGGACCGAGAAGCTTGGACGCTAGTAGAAAACGAGGAGCGCAGCGTAGGCCAATAGCTACGTGAGCACCGCAGTTTTCGCTAGCGTTCAAGATTCGACGTCGAATATACGACGACGCAATACATCGTCATCAAAGGCGGACCTTTTGAACTTCATTTTTAAAAGTAAAGGGGTGTTTAGAGAGCCAGTACACCTGACCCCCAAACACCCCCTCTTGTTGTAGTTCAGCGCTCCGAAGCAATGCATTCCTCCAATTTCATTTTTCGGATTTGCATTGTTCCTTCGCTCTAGTCTAAATGTTATTGAGCAGCACCGAATTGAGTCCATGCTTTTTGGATTTCATCGATCGTTTGCTCTTTCGATTTGCTTTGGCCGATATATGCCTGCATCAGCTCACCGAATTTTTGATGGAATGTATCCAGCGAGTAGTTGACAGACAGATCGCCTGATTTGCCAGTTTTCAAAATTTCCTCCATTTGCTTCGGCATATCCAAATCTGGCAGTGCCGCATCTTTAATTGGAGGAATGACTTTGGCAACCTCAGAGAACCAGCTCTTGCCGTAATCGGATGTGTACAGCCAGTTAAAGAATTCAATTGTTTCCTCTACAACTGGTGAATCCTTGTTAATGCGAAGCGCTTGGTCCGCACCTGTTGCAATCGTTGCCTGCTCAGCTTTGTCGCTGACCGGATAGCCGGCAATTTGCAGCTTGATATCTGGCGTAATTTTTTTGATTGCTTCCTCGTCCCATGCGCCCTTGCCCGTCATAAACGCTGCCTGACCTGTAGCAAAGTCGCTAACCTGCGCATTGCTGTCTCTTTCAAGCGGCTTGCTTGTTCCGTGTGCAACCGTTTTGTCGATAAAGCTGAAGAAGTTGTCGCGCAATACAGGGTGATCTTCAAAAGTAGTTGTTCCTGCAATAAATTGGTCTACCAGCTCTTTTGGCGTAATGCCTGCGTCCTCAGCTGCCGCATTTACGAAATGTTGGAAAATATGCTTCCATACCCACCATTCCTTATACGCATTGGCAAATGGTGTGATACCTGCTGCTTCCAGCTTGGCAATTGCATCATCCAGCTCGGCAGTTGTTTTTGGAATTTCGCTAACGCCAGCCTTCTCCAGCAAATCCATGTTGGCTACAAGGCTCATCAGATTTCCTTTAACCGGCAAGCCCAGCACGCGTCCATCTGTTGACGACATGTTCGCGCGCACCGCATCTGTCATCGCTGCTGCAAGCGGTTGATCCGTCAAATCCGCACTGTATTCAGCAAATGTATCGATGTCGCCGCCAGCCGTTGTTTGGAATACATCCGGCGTTTGACCAGAGGAGATTTTTGATTTCAATACCGTATTGTAGTCAGCCTGCATAATTTCCAAATTAATCGTTACATTAGGCTTAACCTTTTTGTATTCTTCGATATAAGCATGGAATGCTTCAGTATACTCGGGAGAAGCTGTAAACATATAAATCGTAACCTTTTCATCTCCGCCCGCGCCAGGTTCTGTGTTTGTTCCAGTGTTGCCATTGTTCGTTCCACATGCTGACAATAAGCCCACTACAAGCATAAGGCTTACTGCAAGCGCAGAAATTTTCTTTAGCATGTTATTGCCCCCAATCACGAATGTGTTAGCTTACACCTATATTCTAAATAAATCATCCACGCTTCTAAATGTAGATAAGTGAAGAAAAAAGGGTAAAAAAGTGTTCGATCATGACGATTTCACTTTTTCACAGCTTCTGCTTGCTGACGGTATTCGGAAGGCGTCATCTTAACCATATTGCGAAATGCTTTGCTGAAATAGTTTTTATCCCGGTAGCCCAGCATTTCGGAAATCTCTTGAATTTTCAAGCTTCCTTCGGCCAGCAATGCCTTTGCTTTCTCCATCCGCACATGCTGGACGTATTCATGAATGCCTTTGCCGTACTGTTGCTTGAACAGCTTCATTAAGTACTCGCGGCTAAGATAGTATTTTTCAGCAAACATGGTCACTTTAATATCCTCATAGTAATGCTCATCGATATAGTTTTTGATCTCGCTGATTTTAAAGCCAGTGTCCTGCCGCTTTTCCTGGTCAATCAGCTCCTTATAAGCGAGTGCCAGTCGCTGCAGGCTTGCTCCGTATTGCTTAATATCGCTGTAGTCGCCATTGACACTTAGCACGCGAAGCGGATTGCTGCTGCTGATCGGCAGCTTGGAGGAAGGCACGCCAAATTCAAGCGCGATATCATTTAAGATTAAAACGAGCTCGTCCATCAGCTTCTCTGCCTCGCTCAGTTTAAAATGATCAGCACTATGCAGCTGCTCAATAATCGTTTGGCAGAAGCTGCTCAGCATCGCGGTATTGCCTGTCTCCAGCATATGCTTTAACTGATTGACGCGAGCGAGTATTGATTTTTTATCCTGCCCCGTCTCTTCTGACCTTTCCTCATATCGTATAACCGGGATGCCAGCTGCTCGCATTAAATCAAAGCTCAAGGCTGCCCGCTTTGCCTGCTCGTAGCTCGTCGTTAATTGCTGGATCGCGGCAACAGGCATGCCGAAGCCAACGACGATATGAAGCTTGAACAAATCTTTAAGTGTCGCAGTTAATTTGCTCATCTGATGATAAAGCTTGTACAGCATATCCTCGCGGTATTGGCCTTCCATCGATACGATTGTAATAATCTCCCGCTCATGCTTTGGGTTAGCAAAGCTGAAGCTGTTGAAGTAGACGGAAGCAAGATCCTGAATAATATTGGTGATGGCATAGTGCAGCAGGTCGATATCGCCTTTAAATCGTTTCTCCGCCAGCTGCTCCATATTAAGCATCGATATGCTGACTGCGGCAAACAGCTGATTTCCCTGCTCAAAGCCTGTCAGCTTCAGCAAATCCTCACTTAAATAGCTGCTATCGCTGCGGTCGATAAGCGATAAATAAAGCTTTTCCTTCAGACGCGGCAGAGACATGTTTAAGGTGATCGTTTGGTTGATCGTTTCCTGTTCCTTTTGCTTTTTTGCTGCAAGCATATCGGTAGCTTTACGTAATGCCTGGTTCAGATCCTGCCGATTGATCGGCTTCAGTAAATAATCGACAACTCGAGAGCGAATGGCCTGCTTCGTATATTCAAAATCATCATAGCCGCTAATGACGATTGCAATCAGCTCAGGAAATTGCTGCTCAATCATCTGCAGCAGCTGCTTCCCGTTCATTTCAGGCATTTTCATGTCAACTAAAGCGATATCGATCGGATGCTTGGCGAGCAGCTCAAGTGCAGTTTGACCATTGTTTGCTTCATAGATCGTCGCGACATTCAGATCTTCCCACTGACCGAGAATTTTAATTGCCTCGCGCAACGGCTCCTCATCATCAATAATTACGACACTATAATTCATCGTAACTGCCTCCTTCTGGTAGTATGTCCAGCGGCAATGAAATTATCATTTCCGTCAGCTCATTGGCACTATATATACTTAGCTTGGCACTACTGCCATACAGCAGCTTCAGCCTTGCATTCAAATTGACAAGCCCGATGCTTTCCTGCTTATAAAGCGCTTCTTCCCAGTCCTGCTGAAGCCAGCGCTCGATCTCGGCAAGCTTATGCTCGTCAATCGCCGGACCGTTATTGGCTACAACTATCGTCACATGATGATCATCGCGGCTGGCGCGAATTTCAAGCTTGACGGGAGTCGAAACCTTCTCTACACCATGCTTCACCGCGTTCTCAACAAGCGTTTGAATGGACAGCTTCGGAATTTCGATGGTCTTCAAGCTTTCCGACCACTGGTACTCAACGATTAGACGCTCGCCGAAGCGAGCCTTTTGGATCGCTAAATAGTGGCCGATATGCTTAAGCTCCTCCTCTGCTGTAACAATGTCTTTGCCGCTAATGCAATAGCGCAGTGTTAAGGCTAGTGAATCGACCATTTCCACGATTTCAAGCCGCCCTGTTTTCAATGCTTTGGTGGAAACGGCCTGCAGCGCATTATACAGAAAATGCGGATTAATTTCAGCCTCCAACGCTTTCAAAACGGCATTCTTCTCGGCAAGCTTCAATTTGTAGCGCTCGTTAATAAGCTCATTGGTGCGCTTAACCATCGAGTTGAAGCGATGTGATAGATAGGCAAGCTCGTCCGTACCGACGACTTCAAGCGTAGCGTCAAAATCGCCTGAGCCGAATCGCTTCATTTGCGTTGACAGCTTTTTAAGCGGCTTCGTTATTCGATTCGCCAGAATGATCACTAGCAGAACTGCGATTACAAGAAAGCCGATCCCGATCAGCAGGCTGAAGCGCAGCGTTTGCTGGGCGCTGGCATTAATTTGCGAGTAGGGAATCGTCTTGATCAGCTTCCAGCCTTCCTTCTCACCGATATTATATATGGCCAAATGCTTTTGCTCGTTTGCTGTATACGTATATTCGCCTTGCTGCTGCCCGTTCGCTATCGCCTCAATAACCTGCTCCTTTACCAGCTGCGAAAAGCGGGACTGATCCGTAGCGATAAACAGCTCATTGTTCGGGCCGAGCCAAAATAGCTGCTCTTCGTCTTCAATCGGCACATCTTCGATAATATCGTTATAAATGGAGTCATTGTAGTAAAAGGAAATAACAGCTTGCGGCGTCCGCGTGGCGATTGAACGCAGAACGCGATGATAAGCAAAAAAGCCCTTCTCTGTTTTCATGCTGTAGCTGTCCTCATAGCCAGAGAAGGGTAGTGATTGATAGGAGCGATTAAATTGGCTTTCCAGTGCATCCTTATACCAGGGCTGGTTAATGACCGTTGAATCCTCATACGTGGAAATCGTAATATCATTGCGCAGACGCTTCACCTCGTAATATTTTCCGCTGTTAACGAGATACAGGTAAATGCCCTCCAGATCATACTGATTGTAAAATATGCTGCGCAAATAATCCTCAATCAGCATTTTCGACGCGTAGCTGTCGGCTTCATGGACAAAGGCATAGCTCAGCTCATCGAAATTAATTTGCGGCAACGAGCGCTTCTCCATTTCCTTGACATAGTCCTCCAAATTTTGATTGACAAGCATTAAATTGTTGGAGCTGCTGGAGATGATATGCCCGATCGCTTCCTTATGCAGCCGCTGGTATGAAATAAATGTCAGGCTGACGACGACCAGAATAATAATTGCCGAAAACAATATAATAAGCTTATTTACTAAGCGGCTTGCAACATATTCACGCATCCGTTTTATACTCTTCATCTCGTATATCCTTCCTCATCCATCATAGATCGTTCACTTTTTTACCCTTAAGTGACAATGAAAATCCATTTAGCCCCCTGAGGCACATCCCTATAATATGTAATATAACTTCAACTTATCGTGTACTACAAGAAAGAAGGTGCCTTATGTTCAAATTTTTTGGAAGAAAAGGAAAAGACAGACTTGAATTCAGCTTTTTCACAATTCCCGTTATAATCTGTATTGCTGTCGCTTTCTATATTCCATTTTTTATGACGATCAGATACTCTCTAATGAACTGGAACGGAATTTCAAGCTCGCCTACTTTTATCGGATTTGATAACTATAAGCAAATTTTTATGGGCGACGCAAATTTTGCTAACGCCTCCTGGTTCACTATTAAATACGCTATTTTGTATATTGTGCTGGTCAATGTGCTGGCAATCGGGCTTGCTCTACTGTTGAATATGAAGCTGAAAACGTCTACCTGGCTAAGAGCTGCCTTCTTTATTCCATATATTTTAAGCTTGGTTATCGTCGGCTTTATTTGGAAGTTCATCTTTATGCAAGGCTTTGAATCGCTAAGCCGAAGCACCGGCTGGGGCATCTTTGAGCTTAGCTGGCTGGGCGATCCGAATTTGGCGTTTATTTCGATATTGCTCGTTTCGATCTGGCAATCCGTCGGGTTTTACCTTGTTATTTATATCGCGGGCTTGCAAGCCGTGCCTGATGATTTGAAGGAAGCTGCTGTCGTGGACGGAGCTGGGCCAATTCGCCGCTTCTTTAGCATTACGCTGCCGCTGTTGGCGCCTTCGATTACGATTTCGGTGTTTATGGCTTTGACCAATTCGATTAAAGTGTTCGATGTTATTTTGTCACTAACAGCCGGTGGTCCGGGCGGAACAACCTACAGTGTCGCCTATGACATTTATCGTGATACGTTCCAAAACAATTTGTTCGGCTACGGTACAGCTAAAGCGATTGTACTGTTCGTCGTGGTGCTCATTATTACGATTATCCAGCTGGCATTATTCAAACGCAGGGAGGTTGAGGCGTAATGCAAAAACGTGGAATAGTTGGAAAGGTTGCATTAGAAGTCATTTTAGTGCTGTGTTCGCTGCTGTTTTTATATCCGTTGTTTCTGGCGATCAACAACTCCTTTAAATCCTTTGGCGAAGTGATGCGCGATGTAATCGCCTTGCCTGAAAAGCTGATGCTGGACAACTACGCTTATGTATGGAAGTTTATTGATTATCCAAGATTGTTTACCAACAATGTCGTCATAACTGTGCTTGGGTTGGCAGGGATTATATTCGTGTCCTCCATTGCCGCCTACAAGCTGGCACGTACCAAATCGCGCATGAGCATTCTGATTTATATGCTGTGCATAATGCCGATGCTGATTCCATTTCAATCAATCATGCTGAGCGTTGTTCAGCTCGCTAATACATTGAATTTATCGCAAAGCACGGTTGGTCTTGGCTTGCTGTACTGGGGCTTTGGCGCTCCGCTTGCCGTCTTTATCTACCACGGCTTTGTAAAGGGAATTCCGCGAGAAATCGACGAAAGTGCTACAATTGACGGCGCTTCAGGCTTCAGATTGTATTTCTCGGTTATTTTCCCGCTATTGAAATCCGTTACAACAACGATTATTATTATTGATGTTATGTGGATCTGGAACGACTTCCTGCTTCCATTGCTTATGGTCAACAGCTCGCCAAGCACGAAAACATTGACGCTGGCAGCGTACACCTTTGTCGGCCAATATACTTCAGATTGGCAATATGCGATGACAGCGATGGTTATGGCCGTACTGCCTTCCATCATCGTGTTCATGTTCTTGCAAAAATATATTGTAAAAGGCGTTGTAGCAGGCGCTGTCAAAGGCTAATTCTCCCCCTTGGTATAATGATTTGAACAGAATAAGCCGATATAATAGCTGAGTCTTTCACAGACTCGGCTATTATTTGTGTAAATGAGCAATAATAATAAAGTAGGGAGATGTACAGTATGGATGTAGCAGCAGCTTCAATCTCTAACAGCTTGACCTCTGTAAAGCAAGAAGTTTCAATCAGTCTGCTAAAGAAGTCGATGGATGTCAATAAAGATATCGCGTCGCAATTGATTACAAAAGTGCTGGAAGGCAGTCTTGACCCCAATCTCGGAAAACAGCTGGATATTCGAGTGTAAGACGGAAAGGAAATAAAGTTTTGCTGGATTACGTTCAACCAATTGTTGTGGCATTAATTATTTTTGCGTTTATAGCCATGGTGAGCTTTTTGCCATGGCTAATCTACATTTATCGCAAAATCGGCTTTTTCCCCTTATCGTCAACGATCATTGTGTTTTCGTTCATATTTTATTTTTTGGCGGCGTTTTTGCTTACGATGCTGCCGCTGCCGGATACGATCCACAATTGCACCGTTAAGCCTGGGGGAAGGACCTACTATTCGTTTGTTCCGTTTCAGTTTGTGAAGGATTTACTGCGTGAAACGAATGTAGATTGGCACAGACCTGCAACCTATGTATCCTTGCTAAAAGAACGGGCATTTTTACAAGCGTTTTTTAATTTACTGCTGCTTATGCCGTTAGGCGTATATTTACGCTACTACTTCCAGGCGCGCAAAGCATGGTGGAAGGCATTGCTTATTATATTCGCAGTTACGCTGGGCTATGAAGTAACACAGGTTACAGGCATATACGGCATCTATGATTGCCCGTATCGTTTGTTCGACGTCGACGACCTGATGTTGAATACAGTTGGCGGCATACTCGGCTTTTTTATTGCGCCAATTTTGCTCGCCCTGTTCCCGACGCGAGCGAATATTCAGCAAAAGGCAGCCGAGCTGCTGGAAAGAGATGAAGTCCGCAATATGCCTATATTGCTCGCCATGCTGCTTGATGTTTTGCTTGTTCAAATTATTTCGCGCATAGCAGCAAGCATAAGCGGCAGCTCGGACATATGGAGCATGCTGGCGATTCATACGGTAACGCTGTTTGTTTTCCTTGTTATCATACCGCTCATTTGGCGCGGTCAGACCTTAGGCAGCAAATTTATGCGCTTCCGCTTTACAAGCTCCAAGCTAGCACGCAAGCTAATAAAACGGTATCTCGCTGTCTTTCTTATCTATGCGGTCGCCTTTGTCGCTCAAGTATTCAATCGCATTGAAGCTGATTTCGAGTCCTCGACGTATGTGCTTTCAATTGCTTTCAATGTTTTAGGGTTGTTACTATCATTCGTGATGTTCATCGTGCTGGTCGTGCACATTATACTTGTGCTCATTAGCAAGGAGCAGCGCCGCTTCTTCTTTGATGTATATGCAGGGCTTGGTACGACTCGCAAGACCCACGAATCAGATGCTGATCAGCAAAGCTGATCGCCAATGCCTGGGTCATACCGCAATTAAATAAAACCGCCGCTTTCGCAGGACAATGAGATCAAATCGACCTTGTTCTGCTGTAAAGCGGCGGTTTTTTGTTTGACTGTTATTGACAATAGATACGGATTATGATTTACTATATATGAGCATATGTTCATATATTAATTATACAACTTGCATGCAGTGATTAGCGTATTGATTTTGTTCAGAAAACATAACCTGTAGTCAATGACAACTGCATGAACGCTTAAAGGAGAGAGGGATTATGTCATCAAATAAAAGCTGCAGCCACGAGCATGAGCATGATCATAACAGCCATGCTAAGCAAAGTCAGCATAAGCACACTCACGATTCACATGATCACAGCCACCATCACGGACATGGTCATGGCCATGATCACAGTCATGGACTGCTGCATCATCACGGCTCTGCAAGCGGCAATCGCCAAGGGCTGATCATTGCTCTTATTATTACAACTGTCATTATGGTGCTAGAATTTATTGGCGGACTAGTAACGAACAGCTTGGCGCTGCTATCCGACAGCGGCCATATGCTTAGCGACAGCAGCTCGCTGCTGCTCAGCTTGATCGCCTTCTGGTTTGCTGCCAAAGCAGCATCGCCAAAGCGCACCTTCGGCAATCATCGCTTTGAAATACTCGCCGCCTTGCTTAACGCCGTCACGCTTTTTGTTGTAGCAGGCTTCATTATTGTTGAAGCAATTGAACGCTTTGTAGAGCCGCCAGAGGTAGCTAGCGGAACGATGATTTTGATTGCTTGTATCGGCCTCGTCGCCAATATGCTGTCCGCTTATTTCCTAATGCGCAAAGGCGATGTGGAGCATAATTTGAATATGCGCTCGGCCTACCTGCATGTAATTGGCGATATGCTCGGCTCTATTGGAGCGATTGCTGCAGGGCTAATTATGCTAGCCTTTAACTGGTACTATGCCGATCCAATTATTAGCGTGCTGGTTGCGCTGCTCATTTTAAGAAGTGCATGGGGAGTGCTGAAGCAAAGCCTTCATATTTTAATGGAGGGAGCGCCTGCCCGTCTTGATCAGCAGCAGGTGAAAGCAAGCCTGCTCCGCTTGCCGCATGTAATTGATGTGCATGACTTGCATATTTGGACGATTACCTCACAAATGGAATCGTTAAGCTGCCACATCGTCGTCGAAGATGATGCTGATCAGCAGGTCGTGCTCTGTGAAGCGATCAAGCTTGCCAAAGAGCAATTCGGCATCGCTCACTCTACGTTCCAGATCGAAACATCTGCCACCGAGCATGATCCATGCGCTGCAGCTATGGCGCCTCAAACCTAGCGAAGCTGCTTCATGCAGCGTGCGATCATTGCGAGCATTCTTCTGTGTAAATGCAAAGACGGCAAGCTCTGCTTCTTTACCAGCAAAGCCTGCCGTCTTATTTGCAATGGATTAACCCGCTCAAACTATGTTTGAGTTCACTGCCCTTCCTGATCATTCTCTGCCTGCGGCGCAGCAGCTAATGCCGCTACTATTTGCTGCATGCCTGCCTGCGTTGTTTTCATCAGCTTCTTGAATTGCTCAGCCTGCTCGGAATCCGGTGCCTGCTGTACAGCCTGTGAAGCCTGCGCCATTAAATAAACGAGCTCGGACCAATCCTGCATAAAGCTTTTCAATTGCTGCTTCGGATGTCTGCCGAACTGCTGCATGCCGCTTCTCTCACGATGATGGTGCTTCCAGCGTTCCTCCTCTCCCGTTGCCTGCTGGCTGCGTTCTTCTAAATGGTTTTTCCCTGCTTCAGTAATTTGATATAGCTTCTTGCCGTCTGCATCGCTGGAGCTGATGTAGCCCATATCCTCTAGCAGCTGCAAATTTGGATAGATTGAGCCCGCACTAGGTACATACAAGCCGCCTGTTTTTTCTTCCATAGCTTTCATTAATTGATAGCCATGCATCGCTTGCTCTGCCAGCAGCTCAAGCAGAGCGAATTTAAATTGACCGCGCTCGAAAAAACGTTTGCCTTCACCTCTTCGACCGTAGCCTCCCCGCTCGCCGCCATGACGGAATCTTAAAAATTCCATGTCTTCTCCATGTCTGGCATAGCTCATTTTTCGATGCAAACGATGACGGTGCTGACCGTCTTCATAGTGGTGATTAAAACCCTTCATACATATATCACTCCTCAATACGATATATCGTAATAATATAACGATATATCGTATTGAGTCAATCTTTATTTAAATTTTATCTCTGTTCCAAAGCGAGCAGCACCTTTACTGCTTCCGCGCGAGTCAGCAGCCCTTTAGGATCAAAGCGATCTTTTCCTTTGCCTTCAATGATCTCCGCTGCCGTTGCTTTGCCGATCGCATCAAGCGCCCACTGTGAAATCGTCTCAGCATCAGCATAGCTAATTTCAGCTTGATCAAGCTCAGTTCCAAGCTTATATTCGAGTGCGCGTACGAGCAGTACTGCCATTTCCTCACGCGTAATCGAACGGTTTGGTGCGAATGTATGCTCATTCAATCCGTTGATCAGCCCAGCCTCATAGGCGCCTGCTACAGCAGAAGCATACCAGCTGCCGGCCTCAACATCAGCGAACGAAGTTGCCGCGCTAGAGGAGAGACTGAAGATACGCGCAACGATCATCGTAAATTCCGCTCGCGTAATCGCGCCATTCGGATCAAATGCATCTAGCGACTTTCCTTCAACAAGCTGCTTTGCCGCAGCCTGCTTAATCAGTTCAGCTGCCCAATGCGAGTTATCGACGTCGGTAAAATGCTTCATATAGCTGGCTACTACATACGTACCAGCTTCGTCTGTCGCCAGCTGATACGAGCCGTCAACCAGCTTCGCCGATACATACTGCAATTTACCATCATCAAGCACCCGATAAACATTAGTTAGCCCCTCGTCTTGTTCAGCCGCAGACAGCTTAAGCGCTGTCCCCGCTCCTAATGAAATCAGCTTGCTTGTTTCACCCGCTGCTGTTTTACCAGTTGCTTCAATGCTGACTGGAGCTGTTAGCAGCTTGACCTCTGCTGCCAGCTGCTTCGCTTGTTCAGTAATCATTTGCGATACAGCTGATCCCGCCTCTGCCAGCTTCAGCTCAATCGTGGCATACTGCTCAGACCAAGCCTGCAGCTGAGCTGCCGTAATCGTTAGCTGTGTATCTCCAGCAGCAATAGAAACCGGTTTGCTTAGCTGATCTGGTGTTAATTGAATCGTCGCATCTGCCTTTTCCAAAGCAATCTTGTACTGATCACCTGACAAATAACGCTCATCAACTCGAATGATGCTGCTGTCTGCAACAGGGGCTTCTGTGCCAGGATGCGGATTGACTACAACAGGCGCTGGAGCAGCAAGGATAAATGTGCCGCCAGCAGAACGTGCAGGCAGCTCAAGCGTAACTGTCCGCTCTGCGCTTACCGTTACCATCTCGCCGCTGTACAGATCCTTCAAGCGTGTGCCAGCTGCCGCAGCAACCGCAAAGCTGACTGTTTGTTCACTGTCGCTTGTATTAATGCCAACATAAACCTCATCGCCCTTATAGGCTCGTTCGAATACGATGTATTGATCAGCATCGCCGCCAGCCAGCTTCGTACGTGTTCCTTTAGCAAATACTTTGGAATATTGCGCACGAGCCGCCAGCACCTTCTGATAGTGCGTCAGCATATCACTGCGCTGCTCAAGCTCCTCCCATGGCATATCATAGCGATTGGAGCCCAGATTGCCATTGTCGAAATTAGCATTCGTTCCAGACATGCCAAGCTCTTCCCCATAATAGATGACAGGCTGTCCTTTTGCTGTAATTTGCAAGGTCGCTGCAATTTTTTGCTTGCTTAAATCGCCCTGCGCAAACGTAGCAAGGAAGCCGTCCTCGTCATGGCTGCTAAGGAATTGACCGAAGGTGGCCGCACTATTCAGCTTTTCATTTCTCGCTTGCAGCCTTTGCTCAACGGAATCGATTCTGCCATTAATAAAGTCGCCAGCAATATGCTTAAAGTTGAAATCCAGCAAGGAATCCATCATGCCTGAGCCAAGATAGCCACGCTGATCATCAACATAAGCACTGTACACCTCGCCAATCAGCTTGAATTCAGGGCTTACTTTAGTAAGCTCATTCTTGAAATGCATCCAGGTTGCATTTTCCACATGCTTGACCGTATCAACACGGAAATAATCAATCGTATCGCCGCGGTCGGTACGGGCACGCTGCAGCCAATCGACCTGCCATTGTACGATTTGCTCACGAACGCCAGGGTCTTCGGTTACAAGATCAGGCAAGCCTGCCAGCTCGCCCAGCACCTCATGATCCGGCACTGGTGATGTACGAATCATTCCATCAAATACGGCCTGCTCCTCTTCCGTTGGATAGTTGCTAACATCAAGCCGTTCTGATTGCGAATTCATTCCGTAGCCGACATGATTAATGACGACATCAACCATAATTTTAATGCCGCGATCATGCGCTTTATCAATCAGCTCCTTGAATGTATCAAGATCGCCCAAATGCTCGTCCAGCTTCGTAAAGTCCTTCGCCCAATAGCCATGATAGCCGTACTGATATTCCCAGCTTTGACCATTGCCGACGTTCCAGTCAATATTGTCCACGATTGGCGTAATCCAGATCGTGTTGATGCCCAGCTCCTGCAAATAATCCAGGCGATCGATAATGCCCTGGAAGTCGCCGCCATGATACGTTTGCAGATGCTCCTTATCGTAATTTTCCCCATTCGGATCATTATTGCTCTCATCGCCGTCATTAAAGCGGTCAGTCAGCATAAAGTAAATGCGTGCTTCATCCCAATCAAAATCATGGCTATTGCTGACATGCCTTGGCTGTACCGTTACTTGCGCAGCAAAGCGATGCTCGACGTTGTTACTGTCTACTATGATGACAGGGATTGTTTTCTCCCCTGCCGTTACAGCATCCGCAACCGATAACGTCAACGCTTTGAGCTGCTTGTCGATTTCCACATCAGCCCTGCCGCCAAGCGCGGTTAAATCAGCATAGATGCGGCTAATATCTGCTGCAGGCGCATCAGTTTCAATCGTTAAAATGCTGTGAGTATTGTAGTTGAATGCTTGTGGCGTAGCTGATGCCGTCGCTTCAATATCAATGACACGGTAAACAATTTTGGAGACGCCATCTACCGTGTTTTTCGGATCGTTAATCTCCACTTGCTTGCCATCAATCGTAGCCAGGAATGTATACGGATATTCGCCTTCCTCAAGCCCTTCCAGAGTATAGTAATAATATTCTCCGGCTTCGTCATACGCCATCGGATAGGTTTGCCCGTTGATCGCAAGCTTGACCTCGCTTAAGCGATGCTGCTCATTGCTGCGATACAGCTCGTCATTACGATAGTAGAACGTTACATCACTGCCAGTGATAACCGGACCAGAAATGTATGCAGTCTGGGCAAAGCTTGCTTGACCGCTCGTCAGCTTGACTACAACGAAGCTTTCATCCAATCGCACATTAACTACACGATCCGCTTCAGTATCCTTTTCCAGCCACTGATCACCGCCGCGGCGCACAATAAAACCAATCTGGGTAACGGCAGGGCCGATTTCCACCAGTGCGATAGCTTTGCCGTCCTTAACCGTAAATGGCATCGCGTCATTTTGCACGCCTGTATTCCATACCCACATATCCCATTCACTATAGTCTTGATCAGGACGCGAGTATTCGAATTGAATATACCGCTTCACATAAGGCTTAACCTCAATCGTATAGCTTGCGGAAATCGTACCAATCTCCGCAGTAATCGTTGCACGGCCAGCACTTACCCCTGTAACAAGCCCCGAGCTGTTGACCGTTGCAATCGAAGTGTCGCTGCTTTTCCAGCTTAGCAGCGGGCTGCTAATCACTTGATCGAATTGATCCTTGACGGCTGGCATCAGCTTTGTTGTAAAGCCTTCATAGACAAAGCTCTCGCCCTGCAAGGTAAGCGCTGCCGGAACCAGCTTTGCGACATGCAGCTCAATGGATTTGCTCAATCCGCCTAATGTTGCAGTAATCGTTGTCACGCCATTGCCAAGCGCTATAATGCGGCCTGAAGACGAGACAGCAGCGACTGCTTCATTCGATGAGCTCCACACAATTGGCTGGCCCGCCATCGTCCGTCCTTGCTGATCCTTTACAACAGCAGTCGCAACCGTTTCCTTGCCTGCCTCAATTGCTTTTCTCGCGATATTGAGCTCAATTGATGCCGGTTTTGCCTCATAGTCATTGCTTTCATCGTACAGCACCATCATGGAGATCGGCTCAACTGTAACGCTATCGCTGACTGTCGCAAGCGCTGCTGTACCAGCTGCCGATTCATCAACGACAATTTTCCACTCTCCTGCAGGCAGCGATAGCGAGCGAGCCTCGCCAGCTCCGTTGTACACAACGATAATGTTTTTCCATGCATCGTAGTTGGCATGCTCGCCCAGCTTGAAGGCTACAATGCCATTGTCGCGTTGAAGCACCTGCAGCTTGCTGTTGATTTCCTCCTTCGTCGTCATGCGGAAGGCCGGATGCTCCTTGCGCAGCTTGATCAAGCCTTTATAGTATTCATTTACGTCAGTAAAGCTTGCCTTATTGCTCCAGTTAATCTGGTTGACGGCATCTGGACTGCGATAGCTGTTATGATCGCCATACTTGCTGCGCAGCAGCTCGTCGCCAGCATGAATGAACGGTATGCCCTGCGAGGTCAATACGATGCCGTTAGCGAGCAAGGAGCGCTTGACCGTTTCATTTTCCAGCACATGCTCTGGATCGATATCGCGATAAGGCTTGGCATTGGCAACTGCCTCGGCAACATCGCCACCGTCTACCAGCACCCCATCCTTAATATTGAGCATGCCAAGCTCTTCAAACAAGCCTTGCGTATTCAATACTTTATCCCATAAATTCAAGTTATCATGCGCAGTTACATAGTTAATTGTTTCAGTTGGAGCAGCGGTAAAATCGTCTGTAGCGCCTTTAATGCCATGCACCAGACCATCCACTGTATCCAGATTACCTGTAGCAAAGCCTTTGCCGTCCCCGTCGCTATCCCCTTTTATTGCTGATCTGAAGTTGTCGTTGAAAACGGCAAAGTCAAGATTTTTTTGCGACCCCTTTACTGTTTGCTCTGAGCCTGGCAGTGGTGTTGAGCCTCCCATCCACGGCTCGCCGTAAATAAGAATGCTAGGGTCAACCTCGCTGTGCAGCTCCTCTGTTAATTCCTTCATTGTCGTCGTATCTATAATCCCCATCAAGTCAAAGCGGAAGCCGTCCACATTGTATTCCTTCGCCCAATAGCTGACGGAATCCTTAATATATTTGCGTACCATCGGACGCTCTGTTGCAATTTCATTGCCTACGCCAGAGCCGTTGGAATACGAGCCATCGCTGTTGGTTCGGTAGTAATAGCCCGGAACAATTTTGTTGAATGGGCCATCCTCAATCGAATACGTATGATTGTATACGACGTCCATTACGACACGAATGCCTTTTTCATGCAGCGCCTGCACCATTTGCTTGAATTCTGTAATTCTCGCAGTCGGGTTGGCTGCATCGGAAGAATATGAGCCTTCAGGCACATTATAATTTTGCGGATCATAGCCCCAGTTGAATTTCGGATTGCTGGAAGCCGGGTCATTAACAGTCAATTCATTAACCGTCTGGAAATCGTAAGCAGGCAGCAAATGTACATGTGTAATGCCAAGCTCGGCCAAATGATCGATTCCAAGCGCATTGCCATGCTCATCTACAAGCCCTGTTTCCGTAAATGCAGCATATTTGCCTTTGTTTGCCTCACTGACCCCGGAGCTGTCGCTAATCGAAAAATCGCGAATATGCAGCTCATATATAATCGCATCAGTTGCATTTATGAATGGCGGCTTGCTGTCCTGCTGCCAGCGATCCGGGTCCGTTGCAGCCAAATCAACAATCGCTGTTCTAGCGCCATTTGCGGCAACTGCACGCGCATATGGATCAACGACATAATTGCTTGTGCCGTCTGCAAATTCAACGCGATACATATAATACTTGCCGGCCAGATCTCCATTGACTGTCCCTGACCAAACACCGTTGCTGCTCCGTTCAAGCGTTACTTCTACACCGCCTGTATGATCAACAACTTTGCCAGCGCTATTGTATTGGCCCGCATCGTCATAGATCGCCACAGCAACCTCGGAGGCAGTCGGCGCCCAAAGCTTGAAGGTGCTTGCTGTCTTATTGTAGCTTAAGCCAAGGTCGCTGCCATTATAATAAAATTGCTTGTCGTCAAGCACATTGCGGTAAACGAGCCTTGTACCCGTTAATTCAGCATGCCCCACCGTATACGCTTTCGTTACATCGATTTCATTCGCTGCTACCGTTAAGCGATAGCGGCGATCACCCAGCCTGCGAGCAGCAGCCTCAATTTTGCTGTTATCGGCTGAATTCTCAATATAGAAGTGCTCCAATTGCTCATCTGCAAGCTCTTTCGTAGTCGCAACATCAATCGTTGTCAACGAATCCATATAGGCGGATTGGATTGTCTCCCCAAGGTTCAGCTCCTCAAAGCTGTAGTACACCTTCGTATCGCCTTCCACCAGCCACACGTCAACCGCATTTTGCCCAGCAGGCATCGTAATGATGCGGTCCGGCTCTTGCGAGCTCCAGCTGCCTGGACGTGTAATGACGTAAATGCTGCCGGCAAAGCTGGTAATCGCCGTTGTCGCAAAGCCGTTTTCGTCTGTTCCGCTAAAATCGACCTCACGGCCGTCGCGGCCATCCTCCCATGTCCAAATATCCCATTCTGTTTGCTTGCCGTCATACCTAAAGTAATGGATATTGTAAGTATTCAAAGCGCCAGGATCCTTCTCAGTTGTAAATGTAATGATCTTATCCTCCGCTAGTCCTGCAATCGCTCCTGCAGGAATGGTGACTGTATAAGCAGTATCGTATTTCAAGCGTTCAAGCAGCTTGATTGCAATTGCATTATTCGCAATGCTTGCTTCTGTAGGCACTATGCTGTCCCCAGCGCTTACAATTGGCTGCAGGCTCTCGTCGGCCCAAGCAAGCTCGCCCAGAAAGCCAAGCGTAATGTCGCTCAGCTCGACACTTACATCGTATTCCCCATTGCCAGGCGTGGAGCCTGTCATTACCAGCTCAGGCTGTGCAAAGCTGATCGAATAGGCTTGTGTGTAATTCGCCAGCGTATTCGGCTCAGCGGATTGCTGCCACGAATCTGTAATCATGTTGTCAGGTGTTTCAGGGATAACATCGAAAGCGCCATGTTCCGCGCCTTCATTGCCGCTCAGCACAGCAATCGCTTGAACGGTGTCTCCTTCCCCAAGGCCTAATAGTGCAAGAGGAATGCGGCCTTCAAAGCCTGTTTGAATAGAATTGGCAAATTGCGCACCGTTACTCTCTCCCCAGCTTGCTGCAAGCGGATTGCTCAGGTCAGAGGAAGCATAGACAGCAGCGCCATTTAGCTCGTTCGTTTGCTTAATGCGACTTAACACATGGAAATCCGGCTTATGCTCTGCCGTGCTAAAATTAAAGGCCGTTCCCCAAGGAGCTGCAGCTTCGCTCTGCGCTCCAGCTCCACCATTGATTGACAACGCCAGGTTGAGATAAAAGCCGTTATCTCCCCAATTATCCACCTTTACAGCGTCCACCCAGTAATATAAATAGGTGCAATCATTCGTTATTTTCAAGTTATTAATTTGGTAGCCTTGCCAGCCAGCCGTTTCAGAGCTGCCAAGCACAGGAACGCTATTCCATAAATCGTCCTTCACACCGTCTACCGTAATGTAGCTGCATGCACTGTCAGAACTCGCTTCTGCAGCGTGAACCTGAGTTTGTGCGAGTGGAAACAGCGAGAATAATAAGGCAATAATTGATAAAATTGCAACCCACTTTTGCTGCTTGCCAAACATGTTAGCCCTCCATTCTTCTTCTTAAATTTGTTAAGATAACATTGTGCAAACGATTGCATTTTCTAGTAAGAAAAACTGCACATTTTGTGCAGCTGCAATGATGCTTTGCTCATTTTTCAAGAAGACTGAACTAATGCTGACAAAATCTGTGCAATCGTTTTCATACAATATGATAGTAGAGCCTTCCTCTATTGTCAATCATTATTTAAACGCTTTCATTATTACTCTATCGCATAACAGCAGACAATATTTCCTCCTGTCGCGTTTTAAATCCTCTTGCTCTTATTAATTTGGATGCAAGAGGATTTAAGGCGACCCACGTTCGTTTTTCGAAATTGTGTTGCTTCTTGACTGGGTGCAATTCATTTTATAATCATGCTCTGGTGAGAAAGTCGATCGTTCGCTCATTGACCAGCTCGGCAAACTCGATGGTAAAGGTATGACTTGCTTGGCTCACGAGCTCGCATTGAATATAAGGCACACTCATGCTGGCATATTCCAGTGCTTTTTGTGCCGGGTAAATTACTTCATTCTCTCCAATCATCAGCAGCACTGGCAGCAGCAGCGTGCTCAGCTCCTCGGCTTCGATTTTAAGGGGATAAAGCCTCAGCATTGGCAGTGCGTTGTGATAGCCTGCCAAAATAAACTCGCGATAGCCGGGAGCAAACGGCAAGCCTTCAGCCGACAAAGATCGGAAGGTGCGATCCACCCATTTTTCTGTTTGAAACAGCAAGCCGGGAAACGCATAATAAAAAAACTTCCAATGAAGCCGATGAAAGCCAGCTGCCGGCGCAAACAAAGCAAGCTTGGCTACACGATTCTGAAACGCAAGCGCAAATCGCAATGAAATATACCCGCCGATCGAATGGCCGGCAAGATGAAAGCGGTGCAGCTTTAGAGCATCGACCGTTTGTTTAAGCCAATCGACTGCCTCCTCCTGCTGCAATATTGCCTCATGCGGAACACTTTTTCCGATATCTCCAATAATATCAATTGCGTAGACTGTATAGTGCTTGACCCAAACCTTTACATTCGGATACCACATCACCGAGCTCATTGTCATCCCATGAAGCAGTACAAGCGGCGGTTTGTCTGAATCGCCAAATTGCAGCACATAAGTTTTTCCGTAGCTGGTGTCGATATACCTATCGCTATACTCACATTGAAACAGCTTCAAACTCTCATCATACTGTCGATTATACTGTTCACGATATCCACTTTCTCGAAATACATCCATGGGCTGCTCCTTCATTGCAATGCACGATACAGCACATCTTTAATTGTGCCAATGAATATAAAGCTTAGCTTGCCTGCGCCAGCGCTTAATTATTCTTTGACGTTGCAAGGCAGAAGCAGAACGTTCAACACGCCCTAGCTATCATATGATGTACAGCGTTTGTAGCGATACATTTCTTCCTCAATCCATTCTCCCAGCTGAAATATGGCGTCCTCATTTCCTACTGAGGAAATAAGCTGAACACCAATCGGCATTCCGTCCTCATCTGTGCCAATTGGCAATGTCAGAGCTGGAAGTCCCCACACATTTGCATATGAAATATATGGCATGTACTGCTTGAACGTTTTACGAATTGAAAAAATTTCGCTATATTGCTTGCCATGGCGTTGTGCTGCTTCATGATAAACTGGAAGAATAAGCAGGCGCGTATGAAAGTAATGAGCGAGCTCCTCGTCTCCTTGCTTCAATAGCTCAGCGATTTGAGCTCGTCTTGCTTGCGACGGCTTGAACATATTTGCTCCAAGCAGCGCCCAAGACAAATACGCATGTGTATCGGAGCGCCCGGTCAGCTTCTCTTTAACATACTCCATAAGCGGTTTGGCTGAACCGTCACTGCTCATCAGATTTTGGATTTGCTTTGCTCCATCAATACTCATCATTTCCTGCCATAGCAATGCGGATTGCGCAAAATGCGGCGGCGGCTCACAGCCTGTCTTAAAATCAGCCGCAATTTTTTGCCGCAGCTGCTCAATCAGTTTTTCGCTGCTAGCAGACAGCGGAATATTCGGCAGCTTTTCGGGAATGACCAGTTCATAAGCATCCAAATCAACAAAAATGCGTTTGCTGCCTGTTAAAATTTCATTGACCAATCTTGCATCACGCACTGATTTGCCCATTGCGCCTATACCTAGCATGCGCCGCTGCTCAGCAATGCTGACATGTGGAAAATTGCCGGTATCATCCACCCGCTCATTGCCCGATTTAAACCCGACAATTCCGTTATAATGGCTCGGAAACCGAATTGAGCCACCAATATCTGCTCCTAAACCTACCGCAGCGCCGCCGACGGCAATTAACGCTCCTTCTCCACCGCTCGAACCGCCGGCAGACCGCTGCAAATCCCATGGATTATTCGTTTGGCCATGCAGCTTGTTGACCGTCTCTTGGCAGAAGCAAAGCGCTGGCGTATTCGTTTTAGCTACAATGATCGCTCCCTCCTGCTTAAGCAGCTTTACGACAGCGGCGTCCTGCTCTTCAATCAAATGCGCACGATAGCTAAGCCCTGAAGTCGTTGGCATGCCAGCTACATGAAAGCAGTCCTTTACGCTAATTGGCACTCCATGCAATCTGCCAAGCTTTTCGCCGCTTTGCAGCTTAAGATCAGCCTGAATCGCTTCCTGCCTCGCTGCTTCATAGCGATCCACTGTAACGCAGTTAATTTTAATGTTGGCACGCTGCAAATGGTCGATGTAAGCGTTCGTTGCCTGTACGGCCGTCACCTCACCATTCCTAATGCGCGCAGCAACCTCTGTCGCGTCCAGATCAAGGACGTTGTCCATTTCATTCCCTCCTTTGTTCAGCGCTACGGAGTAAAGCATCCTCCAGTCGCTTTTTAAATCAGCGCTGCGGAGCAATGCATCCTCCAGTCGCTTTTTAAATCGTAATGCTTCCTTTGTTTAATTTTATGGTTGCATTACGATGTTAAAGGCGACCCACTTCGTTTTTCGGATGCATTGCTCCTTCGCTGTAGCTTTTTTTGAATGCAGGACCAAGAAGATGGCACGATACTAGAAAGCGAGGAGCGCAGCGTAGGCAATAAGCTACGTGAGCACCGCAGCCTTCGGTAGCGTGACATATTCGCCGTCGACTAAGCTACAGCGCAACTACATCGTCATCAAAGTCGAGCTTTTTAAACCTCCTCTTTCAATAATAGTACGTGCCTTGCTAATATAGTATTCTTATTAGCTACTAATCCTTGTTTTCCTGCTAGGGGCAGCTTCGATCTCCTTTGCAAGCTTTAATGGGATACTTCACTCGCTTACCAGCGTTCCTCCAATCACAATCGTTGTTACAGGGAATCTATTCCAATTCCCGCTGATATCATATATGATATTTGTGAGATGGTTTAATTTTATCGTTAAGTTTCAAGGTTATTCTGAAGGGATACTTCCCTTAAATCATTTAATCAACTAAACGTCAGGGTGTCCGAAAATGAATAGATTTGTTCCAACGCACTTTAAAGTTCTTATAGCCTCTTTAGCAGTTGCTCTTGCTGCCTCTTTAATTGCGAATTTGTATTGGTTTTCTTCATCGAGAAACGATAAATTAGAGAACTTCTCACATCAACAGTATAATCAAGTACTGTCGGATTATGAAAATGCCATTCTTTCTACTTCACAGCTTATTTTGTCAATACTTGATGATGCAATAAACAACAAAAATATCGACAAGGAAGAGCTTTTGATTTTATACAAGAGCTATGAAGCTTTGAAAGAGGATCAAATTCAATACGCATACTATGTCCAGGCATATAGCTCTCCTGAAGGAAAAAATGCGACCAAACGAGAACTGAATAATGAATCTATCACTCTTAATTATGTTCCTGGCTTTATCTACTTTAATTCAAGCCTTGCCTTATTTAAAGAATTGCTTTTGCAAAGCGGCTCTCATACTGACATAGTTGTGACCCCTGAATTAGAACAGAAATTACAGCTAGTGAATGAAATCGTTCGCTTGAACACATCCATTTATGAGAAGTATATAAATGAAGATTTCACTCCATCGTCAAATGAAGCCATATTAACTCGACTAAAATTACAAAAGGAATTGACTACCTCATTTACGAAGCTTGTGGAGCTTGATGTAGAGTTGTCAAGATTAGATAAGTAACACTGGGCATATATGAGAATGCGGAGGACAGAAATTTTCGTTCATACAAGACGCATTTGTGAAAGCGTGCCTAGGGGAGTATTAACTTTTAAAGCCCGATTCTTCTATGACCTCCTCATCGGTCAAAGAATCGGGCTTTAAAAGCGATTGTAAGAACACTTTGTGCCGTAGCATCTCCTTCGCCATAAACTAATTCGATGACAAGGCCTGAAATTCACTACGCGCCACTATTGAGCTTCTGCACATCTACCTTTACACTAAGCCGCTGCTCGCTGGTACCGCGATAGATGCCTTTGACGGGGACGATGTCCAAATAATCGCGTCCATGTCCAAGCTTGACGTAGCGATCATCAAACGCCGTTTTGTTGGTAGGATCGAAGGAGCACCAGCCAAGCTCAGGCACGTATGCCTCGACCCAGGCATGCGATGCTTGCTCGAAATCGGCCGCTCCCCCTTGCAGATCGCCTAC
Source organism: Paenibacillus montaniterrae (assembly GCF_018403185.1). Classification (GTDB taxonomy): domain Bacteria; phylum Bacillota; class Bacilli; order Paenibacillales; family Paenibacillaceae; genus Pristimantibacillus; species Pristimantibacillus montaniterrae. The sequence goes on along the minus strand of NZ_BOSE01000003.1, from coordinate 302,982 downwards.
AAAATGATAGCCGCTCACGTAGCGCGCTGGAATTCCTTGCGCCCGGCAGACCGCGATCATCAAATGGGCAAAGTCCTGACATACGCCGCGCTGCTTGGCGATCAGCTCATAGGCCTTGGTGCTGACTGTTGTTGCTTCCGGGTCATAAATAAAGTTTGTGCGAATATAGTTGCACAGCGCATCCACCCATTCATAGACTGAGGACGCAGGCACTGCTGCTCCCCGCTTGCCCGCTTCTCCTGAAATAACGCTCAGCCTCGGAATTTCATTCATCAGCTTGTGTATTTCATTTGTTATTTCTGTATAAGCAGTGGGCAACAAAAACTCAATAAAGCGATCTATCAGCTTCTCGGACTGCAGCTTTTCCCAAGCCTCGCTCGGCTTTAGACTTTGCAGCTTTTTTTTGTCGTCCAGAGTAAACGGCTCGGTGGTCACGACAATCATTGAGGTTTTAATCGTTAGCTCACGATGCGGATGATTGACTGAAAAAGCATGAACGCGATTGCCAAAGCTGTCCTCATATGCAAATAGCGAAGCATTGGGCTCAATCGCGATGCTATGGTTGTAGCAGGATTGGCGCTCATTCGTAACGGGGGTCAAACGAATTTCATTGACACTGTCCGAAACCTCCTGCGCGTACTGATACTTCGTAATATGACTGATTTTCAGCTTCATGCGCTAACCTCCCCGACAAGAAAAAATGTTTTGCCAAGCTCGCTCCCGATCCAGCTGCACGATTGCAGCAAACGGTTGGTCAGCTCATCCTTCGTTTCACAGGTTAGCTCAGCTACCTCAATGCAATCCAGCTCGGCGATCAGCTTGCTAATTTGACGAACGATGCGTTCATGGGCGATTTTCAACGACTTGTCATTGAGCTCCAGCGAACGGATATGCTCAATCAGCTGGTGAAAAGCATAATGCACAGAGCGCGGGAAGCTTGGGTTGAGAATAACAAACTCCAAAATCCGCTCAACCGAAATGCTGTCGGCATAAACGCGGCGATACGCCTGATAGCCGCTCATCGACTTCAATACGGCCTGTAAATACATATACGATTCCGAGCTGGAAGCTGCATTGGCGGCTAACGACGGCTGTACCGCATGCAAAATGCGCAGCGTATTCTCCGCACGCTCCAAATACCGTCCGCACTCGATAAAATACCATTCGTTTTGGCGCGGCATGACAGAATAAGCGCAGCCATAAAACATATTGCACCAGTTTTTAATTTGCGAAAGAAATTGATGCGGCGATTCCTTTAGCACGCCATCGCTGCGCTGCTCACGCAGCCACAAATAAAAGCCGTTGAGCACCTCCCACATTTCCGTTGGCGCCTGCTCGCGCAGCGTTCGCAAATTGTCGCGCGCATGGTTGATGCAGGAAACTAGCGAATTCGGATTGTCGCGATCGAGCGTAATATAAAAAAATACGGTTTGCTCTTTGTAGTGGCCGTATACCTGCTCGAAGGATGCCCGGCTGCCGAGCGCCTCGACCATGCGCTTCCATTTGTCGCTATGCTGATCTGCGGCAAGCTCCTCGCTTTTCAAATATTCATCCTGCTGTGAATGATAGTAAACATCAATCAATCTCGCATGATTTTCAGCGCGCTCCAAATATCTCCCTATCCAAAATAAAGCTTCTGCCGTTCGATTCAGCATATTCATCCCTCCAACTCATCCTTCATCATTCAGCTTGAAACAATCATCTCAGCACCTATGTATCCTTGACTCCGCCGCCTTGCGAGGAATTGACGACCAACGAGCCTTCCACAAGCGCTACTCGCGTCAGTCCCCCCGGTATGACATGCGTTTCCGTCCCTTTTAACACAAAGCCGCGCAAATCAATATGTCGAGGCGCCATCGCTCCATTGCTCATAATAGGCGCAGTGGACAGCTTCATCGTCTTTTGCGCAACATAACGCGACGGATTGGCTTGAATCGCTTTTCTAAACTGCGCAATTTCCTGCTCCGTAGCCGCTGGTCCAATCAGCATGCCATAGCCGCCGGACAAAGAGGTTTCCTTCACCACCAATTCTCTTAAATGGTCAAGCACATACTCTCGATCCTGCTCCCGCTCTAATATATAGGTCGGCACATTGTTCAAAATCGGCTCTTCGTGCAAATAGTAGCGGATCATATCCGGCACGTAAGCATAGATCGCCTTATCATCCGCTACACCAGTTCCTGGCGCGTTGGCAATTGCTACATTGCCCGCGCGATAGGCGTTCATTAAACCGGGAACGCCAAGCAGCGAGCTCGGATTGAACGCAAGCGGATCAAGAAAATCATCGTCGATTCTGCGATAAATCACATCTACCTGGCGCAAGCCATCCAGACTGCGAACATAAATTTTATGATCCTTATAGACCAAATCCCTACCCTCAACCAGGTAAATCCCCATTTGCTGCGCCAAAAACGTATGCTCAAAATAAGCGGAATTGTAAGCGCCGGGACTAAGCAAGGCGATGACAGGATCTCGCTTTCCGCTTGGCGCGAGACTGCGCAAGGAGCTTAAAAATGCATTTAAGCTGCGCTCGATATCAACAACAGAATTTTTCAAGTACAAATCATGGAACAGCTCGCGCATTAAGGCTCTCCCTTTAAATAAATAGGAAAAGCCGGATGGTGATCGCAAATTATCCTCCAGCACGTAGTAGTCGCCCTGCTCGTCGCGAATCAAATCAATTCCCGAGGCTGTAATATATACGCCTCCCGGCACCTCAAGCGATACCATTTCAGGACGGTAATACGTATTTGATACAATTAATCTGCGAGGCATGACGCCATCCTTCACAATGTGCTGATTATGGTAAATATCATGAATGAACGCATTTAGCGCCTGTACCCGTTGGCGCAAGCCGCGGTCAACCTTGTCCCATTCCGTGGCAGCGATCACGCGAGGAATATAATCAAATGGAATCGTTCGCTCAAGAGGCTCGCTTTGATCAGGCCGATAGAGAGTGAACGTAATGCCTTCTTCAATCATTCGCTGCTGCAGCGCCTGCTGTCTCGCTGCCTGATTTGACGGACTCATCTTTGCAAACTGCGCATAAATGGATTGATAATGGTCTCGTATTCCTCCAATGCTATCGAACATCTCATCATAAAACGACTGTGAATCATAAGAAAACAATTGTTTCCTTTTGGCCGTAGACATCTCGACCACCTCCTGAGTATTGAACCTGAATTATGCCGCAATGATTAATGTTAGGTTTTCTTTCTTAAAATTCAGATTATTGCCTTAATTTTACTACTTATAGCTATAATATGTCAACTTACCTTCCAATATTCTCGAACATTTAGCATAAGTCCTACTGGAATGTTCGGATATCCCGAGAGTTTATGTTATGTTAACTACCATAAAATTACCCACTGATATTCCAAAGGCATTTTGCATAATTCCTTGGTAAAATGTACAAGCTACCTATATACACTCTATCAAGCGACCAGGAGGACAGCATGAAAAAGATTATAATCGGCCTAAGCTTGGCCCTTGCTTTACTTGTACCAACAACCTTTGCGGCAGAGCGCCCGCTTACTGTTCCTATTGTGAATAGCGAGGGAGCAACGATTGGACAAGCCACATTTATTCAGGATGGAAAAAATGTAACGATACATGTTAAAGCTAAGCAGCTAACACCAGGGGAGCATGGCATTCACATTCATGAAAAAGGAATTTGTGAGCCGCCAGAGTTCAAAACAGCAGGCGAGCACTTCAACCCTACTGCCAAGCATCATGGCTTTGACAATCCGAAGGGCTTCCATAGTGGCGATTTGCCTAATCTCGCCGTAGCAGAAGATGGAACTGTTGATGTCATGTTAGTAACCGATAATGTAACGCTGAAAAAAGGAAAAGCAAATTCCTTGCGCGGCAAGCAAGGAGCTTCCCTTGTCATTCACGCTGCGCCCGATGATTATGTCACCGATCCGGCAGGCAATTCCGGTGCGCGTATTGCCTGCGGTGTAATCAGCTCTCCTCAATAATGCAAAAAGCTCATCTGAAAGGCGCTGCTTTGCGCACTTCAGATGAGCTTTTTTATGCCTCTCAAGCCTTCAGTTCAATTTTCCTGCCCGCTTATTGCTGGCTGCTTAATCAATGTGGATGCAAGCAGACTGATTATTAGCACAACGGCAAGCAAATGGAATACCGTTACAGTAAGCTGCCACTCAAGCACCTGCATAGCAAGCACAGGACCTAGCGAAGCTCCGATAAATAATATAAAGGTATAGAGTGAGGTTGCCAGAGCCCTGCTCGTACCGCCAAGCTCGCCGATGATTGCGATCAATGAAGGGACAATGAGTGCTATGCCGGCAACAAATACGACGCTGGCCAGCGTATACATAACGACCGTCTGTACCATTCCAAGCAGCAGCAGGCCGATAATCGCCAGCAGCAAGCCGGCTCGAATAATCGCTGCCATGCCAAAGCGGCGGCACAGCCTGCCGGCAAAAAGACAAAGCGCCATACCGACAATGCCCGCAGCGCGAATCGCAACGATTTGCATAAAGCTTAAGGAAAAGGGCGGCTCGGTTAAATAGAAGGCAAGCGCACTGTATGCACCAACAAAGCTAAGCAGTACAGTCACTGTAATGATGTAACAGCATAACAGGCTGCGATTTTTCGCAATTGCAGCAAGTGAAGCGCCAAGATGCAATGCCTGCTTTCTGGCTCGCGGCGCTTCAGGCAGCCACAGCAGAAAGCAGGCTGCCAGCACGCCATAGAAAATACCAAACAACAAAAACACCGCCTGCCAGCCGCTCCAATAGGTTAGTGCGCTTGCCAGCACCTGGCCAACAATGCCGGAAAGCAGAAAGCCTGTGCTAATAAAGCCGATAACTGTCACTCTGCGGTCAGCAGGAAACATTTCGCCTGCATAAGTAAGTGCTACTGGCGAAAAGGTTGATGCAGTCGCCCCTTGCAAGCCGCGTAAAATAAGCAGCCAATGAAACTGCCCAACGAGGCAGGTGAGCAATGTTGCAAACGACAAGCCTATCAATCCCGCTACCATAACCCGCTTGCGACCGAGCCGTGAGGAAAGCGGACCATAAACCAGACAACCAAGGGCAAAGCAAATGGAAAAGACAGCCCCCGCTAATGCTGCTTTGCCCGGTGTAACAGCAAATTCTTCGCTAATTGTTGCAATAATCGGTACTGTGAAATACAAAGCGGAAAGCACCAGCAGCGCACCGCTAACCAAGAGCAGCGTCATTTTGCCATAAGCTTGTGTTCCAGCTCCCACGACAAGCAGCCCCTTTCTTCGTCCAAATTACAGCAGCTTAATGCAATGCTTCATATATATGAGCAGCAAGCAGCAAATTTGCTATAATCCCCAAAGAAAGCGACTATCGGTGAAGCAGATTGCGGAATATTAATAGCGGCGAGGTTGTCTTATGCTTTTGATTGCGGGTAAATACAACTACAAGCTGCAACTTGGGAACAACAATAATAAACTGCCCGCCATAGCCGCGCGCATAATAGTAAGGGTTTTGCTCTTCCTGCTCGCACCACCAATGCCAGCCGTATTGGCCGCGTTCAGGCTCCTCTACTTCAATGTGAGCTGTTGTGGAAGCAATGCAAAGCTCCGATGAAATAACCTGCTTGTTTTGCCATAGACCTTGCTGCAAATAAAGCAAGCCGAATTTAAGCATATCGTGCGCGGTCAGCTCCATGCCAAAGCCGCCAGTATATTCGCCCTGTGGAGTTTGCTTCCAGCGATAGTCTGCAATATCGAGCGGATGAAACAAATATTCCTCGGCAAGCGACGCCAGGCTCCGTCCGCTGGCCCGTTCAATCAAGCTTGCCAGCAGCTGCGAAATCCCGGAATTGTAGGTCCATATCTCGCCTGGTGCATAGCGCAGCGGCTGCTGCAATACAAAATCAATCCAGTCCTCTGTTCTTGTCATGCGCGGAAAATGATTCGTCCCGCCAAACTCCTGCCAGGTGAAGCCTGCTGTCAGCGTCAGTAAATGCTCCACCGTAATCGATCGCTTACGCTGATCAGCCGCATGCTGCAATTCAGGAAAAAATTGCGAGATCTTCTCCTCCGGCCGCGGCAGCAAGCCTCGCTGCAATCCGATGCAATAGAGTGCCGAGACGATGCTTTTTGTGCATGAATTAATCGGCATTAAAGCATGTGACACATTTGGCGATTGCTCATAATGATAAACGAGCTTGCCCTCGGCATGAACGAGGCAGCTTGAAACCTTAGCCTGCTCAAGCGCTTTATTAAGTTGAGACACCAGCATTTCAGTCATTCCTTACTGTATTTTTGTATTACCTTATTATGAACATAAACAAGCCGTAAAAACAGCTTTACGGTAACAAAAAAGGGGAATTTTGATCGTTTTTCACTGTATTGAGTTATTATTCAGCGGTTTACTGATCTTTTCTTAATGAAAGCAAAATGTGCGCACTAATTAACAATGCTATAATGAACAATAATACGTTTCCTAAATCACAGTTTAGCTGAGACAAGATGGTGCTAATATGAAACTAACTTCAAGTATGAAAATGAGTGCTGCTTCTTTCGTAAATCGCTATTTTAGCGGGAAGTCGATAAGTGCCAAACAAATTTTTTCACTAATTATCCCTATTTTTGTAGACTCGGCCTTTATTGTACTCATTAGCATTCTTAATACAGCTATGATTAGTACTTCGGGCGTAGCTGCGGTTAGTGCGGTAAGCGTTGTCGATTCGCTCAATATTTTTATCGTGAGCTTATTTATTGCAATTGCAACAGGTGGTACTGTCATTGTCGCGCAATATACTGGAAGCAGAAATCCGCAGCAAGCCTCAAATGCTGCAGCGCAAGCGATCTCGGCAGTAGCCGCGCTTTCGTTAGCGCTGTGCATCCTAATTATTTTGTTTCATTCACAGCTGTTAGGCCTGCTGTTCGGCAGCGCTGAAGCCGATGTATTTGAAAATGCCAAGCTGTTTCTAATTGGCAGCAGCATTTCTTATCCTTTTTTTGCGGTATACCAAGCTGTAGTTGGTGTGCTACGAGGTGTTTCTGAAACAAAAGCTTGTCTTATGCTGTCGGTAATCCTGAATTTGACTTACTTCCTATTAAATATTCTGTTTGTTGCCGTATTCGATATGGGCGTGGTGGGACTGGCGATTTCCTATATCGCAGCACGAATACTGGGCGCGGCAGCTGCTCTTTTTTACTTATTTAAAATTAATCACACCTTGCATGTTCAGCTTCGTGATCTCTTAAAGCTGAAATTTTCATTGCTTAAAAAGATTATGTTTATCGGCATCCCATTTGCCGCGGAGCAAATGTTTTTCAATGGAGGCAAACTGTTAACGCAAGCCTTTATCGTTCAGCTCGGTACGCTGTCTATTACAGTTAATGCGATCAGCAATTCATTGTCCATGCTATTTCAAATTGGCGGCAGCACATTAAGCGTTGCTATCGTTACTGTTGTTGGTCAATGCATCGGTAGACGTGAAATTGACGATGCGCGAAAATTCATTCGCTCATTTCTATGGCTGTCCAGCTTGTTCTTTGTGTTCATTACGATTGTACTGCTGGCAATGTTCCCGCTTCTCGTTGGGCTGTACTCGCCGCCAGATGAAATCGTGCCTAGTATTTTCGAGCTGATTCTGCTTATTTCCATAGCGCAGCCGCTTGTATGGTCGATCAGCTTTGTGTTGCCTTCGGCGCTGCGCGCAGCAGGCGATTCTACATTTACGTCGATTTCCTCCTTGCTTTCAATGTGGCTCTTCCGGATCGGCGTAGGTTATGTATTGGGCATTATGCTGCAAATGGGAGTCATGGGGATTTGGATTGCTATGGTAGCAGAATGGGGCGTACGCGGTCTTATCTTCTACTTAAGATTTAGAGGAGACAAATGGTATCAGCATAAGCTAGTTTAGGGCGTGTCTGAAAACCCGCTCAGGGGCCCCTTTCACCGCCTTTTCGCCCCCTGCTTCGTTCCGTTTGCTTGACGTACGCCCGGTACGCCTTCCCAAACGCGCCTTGCATGGAACGAAAATTCGGCAAAATGGGCTGGCTTCGGAGTTCTCAGACACGCCCTAACAGCCGCTAAAAAAATGAGGCTTGGACAAAACCCACCTCAAAACAACAAAGTCCCGAATGCTTTACGAAATGTAAAGCGTCCTAGTTCTTTAATTTAACGGGACTTCTTGCGCAGTTGTTCGATTTTTTCGAGAGGGTATCCGGTTACGCGGGAAATCGTTTCATCATCAATGTTCTCGGCAAGCAATCGAGTTGCAATTTTCTCTAGTGTCTGTTCTTCACCTATTTGGTAACCTTCTTCCTTGCCTTGTTTAATCATGTCATCAAGTACCTTTTCCAATCCCATAATCTTTTCCTCTCCCTTCATATCATTTATCAATTGTTGGACAACCAGATCATTTTCAGGCAGCTTGGTTCGCAGCATATTGCTCATCCAAGCGACAAACCTTTGCTGATCTTCTTCTTGCATTTGACGAATCGTTTTCATCAGCTTAGAAAGATATATGCGTAATTGCTTTTGATCCTTTGCCTTGTCAAGCAAGAATACGGCGCTTAATGTATTGGATAATGACAGCAGTTCTTCTTCTGTGTAGCTTGCAACATCAAGTAATAAGTATTCAAAGCTCATTAGCTCTGTGTCAAACATATCTTCATTTTCAAGCAACTGACGAAACCTTCGTTTTGCCGTCCAGTTCTTCTTGCCGTTGTACAACACAATTGGTACAATCGGCGGCAAGCTAAAGCTTTTACGGTTTTTCATGCCATCTACTTGATTACTGAGCCAGTAACGCCATATTTCCACCTGATACAATAGCAGCCGATACGGCATACGATGATCGACGCTTGATTGTAACTCCACCAGTACGTAAAACAAAACCTCCTGGCCCTTCACTTCTGCTCGGTATACGATATCTGCTTCTTGCCGCTTAAAGTCCTGCAGTACGAACGAATGTGGAATTTGCTCTACTTGATCCTCCACGATTTCTTTCGCCCAGCTTCTTTGAATAAAAGTATTAAGAAGCTGTACAAACAGTCTTTTGCTTGATAACAAAAACTTATAGGATGTGTCATGTTGTTGGTGAATCATCTCTGCTGCTTGCTTATGAGCATGCAAGGGAGGATTATTCCCGTCCTGCTTTTGCTCTTGTTCAGAATCAAGCTTCATGAATAAGACACCTCTTTCGCAATATTATAACATAAAAAGCACACGAATCGAGCTGTCGCCCGTTTCGTGTGCTTCACGTTAACTATTGTATGTCTCATCATTATACCCTGCAGCAGCAATAGCTGCAAACAATCAAATCTGCTGACTGTGAGACTCGCTATCGCTTGCCTGCCGTTAGCGTCACAGGCAGCCTGCCGCGAAAAGGCAGCTTCCCGCTCAAGGCGAGCCCAAGCGCACGCAGCATCGCCGGACGATTCTCATAAGCACAAACATAGCTGTCACGCTCCGACAGCAAGGCAATGTCATAAGGATTGCGCAGCGAAATGTATACAACCTTTATGTCCTTGCTGGCTTGCAGCAGCTCTACTAGTCGCTGCTGTCCAGTCGAAAAGCTGGCATTGTACAAGCCAACGATTACTTGCTTGAACCTGGCTGCTTGCAGCTTCTCCTCCAAATTGATAAGCTCGGCTTGGGTCGGCTCCGTGCCAACAATCATTTCCTCGACCTGCAGCCCCAGCTTTATAAGCTGCTTGCCAAGCGTAAGCTCCTGCTCGATCACCTCATCAACCTCCGTTGACTGACGCACCTCTGGCCAAATAACCAGCGTCTCCGCTCCTGCTAACAATGGCAAATGTCCCCGCTGATCCTGAACGAGCGTTACAGCCTGCTCCATCATCGCTTCGCTGCGACGCAATGATTTCGCGTTGCCGATATTCAACCAATGCTGCTTCGCTTGCTGCTGGCGCCGCTGCTGCTGCTGCTTCAGCTGCAAAAGGCGCGCTACCGATTGATCCAGCCTTTGCTCACTAATTTCTCCCGTTGCCAGCGCAGCCTCCATAGCATGGTAGGCTTCAAGCTGACGGTCCAATCTGTGACTTACCAGAATCAGATCGGCGCCGGCCTTGAATGCCTCGACTGCTCCTCGCCCAATTCCAATCCCTTGCGAAATAGCATTCATCTCCAGGCAATCGGTTACGATAACGCCGCTGAAGCCAAGCTCCTTGCGCAGCAAATCAGTTAGCACGCGAGGAGATAGCGTTGCAGGCGTACCGTCCGGCTCCAATGCTGGAAACTGAACATGAGCTGTCATAATCATATCGACATCGGCAGCGATTGCTGCTTTGAAGGGCACCAGCTCGACTGCATGAATGCGCTCAAGCGAATGGGCAACCGAAGGCAGCTCCTGGTGCGAATCAACAGTCGTATCGCCGTGGCCTGGAAAATGCTTGGCGCAGGCTGAAAGTCCCATTTCCTGATAGCCTCTGATCATGCTGCTGCCCAATTGCGCTACCAGTTCAGGCCGCTCGCCAAATGAACGTATCCCGATTACCGGATTAAGCGGATTGTTGTTTACATCCAGCACCGGAGCAAAATTAACGGTAATGCCGAGCTGCGCCAGCTCCATTGCCGAAATCCGCCCAGCTTCATAAGCAAGCTCGGCATTGCCTGTCGCGCCAAGCGTCATCTGACCCGGCAGCACAGTTACCTCGCGATCAATACGCGCCACCATACCGCCTTCCTGATCGACCGCAATTGCTAACGGTATGCTGTTGTAGCTGCTGGACAGCTGCTGCAGCCCGGAAGACAATGCAGCAATTTGCTGAGGCAGCGCTGTATTGCGACGGAAATAAATGATTCCTCCAACATAATAATCCCGAAACAGCATTTCCATATGCTCGGGCACTTCATGCCCTTCAAAGCCAAACATAAAGAGCTGACCAAGCTTTTGCTTAATCGTCAAGCTGGAAAGTTCGCTATTCATTCTAGCTTACCTCGTTTCGTAATAGTTGATTTTCACGGTACTCGGAAGGAAGCATGCCTACTCGCTTTTGAAATACTTTGTTAAAATAGCGGCGCTCTGTGTAGCCCACTGTTTTCGCAATTTCTGTTATGCTTTTCTTGGTCATCGTCAGCAGCGACTTGGCACGCTCTATTCTTGCCTGGGTAACAAACTCGATAAAAGTAACGCCGTAATACTGCTTAAATAGCGTGCTGAAATAGCTCAAGCTAATATTCAAATAATTGGCGACCTCTTCCGCAGCGATATCGCTTGATAAATGCGATTCGATATACTCCTTCGCTACATGAATGGAAACCTGCGGCCGCTTGTTGGCATGCTCGACAAACGCCTCCTCCACCATTTTGCAAATAAGCTCCAGCAAGCTTTTCAGCTTGCTCGTTATGCTAAGCTGCTGCCAAATATATTGCTCGACCTCAGCGCTTACTGCATCATAACGGCGCAGCTCCTTGATCATATAAACAATTAGCGAATTGACCAGCTTTTCCACCTGCTGCAGCGACTGGGAGGAAAGCGTGCGCAGCTGCTCGCTCAGCTCAGCAAGACAGCGATTGGCTGACGACTGCTCCGTATGCTTGATCGCTGCAATCAAACGATCGACGCAGCTCCACACATGCTGTACATTGCCGTGACGATCCGGTTTTGGCGCTTGCACGATGATACCGATTTGGTGAGCAAATGTAATCTCTCGGCACATCATTTTCCATATATGATGCAGCTCATCAGCGGCGGCAACCGTCTCATACACCGCGATTGTCATGCCGGAGTCCTTGCCCTTTGACAGCTCCTGCTGCAAATTCGCTGTAATGCTCTGCAGCTGCTGCTCCTGCAGGCGCTGCAGCTGCCCGGCAACGACAATGGCCCAGAAGCGTTCCTCAACATGCAGCAGGTAAGCCGCTGCACTGTTAGCCTCGGCTGCAAAAGTATCAGCAAGCTGCTGCAGCAGTGCGTTGGAAGCTGCAGGCTGCGTCAGCTGCGGCGAGCACTCCACGACGAATAGCGCATAATCAATCTCGCCTGGCTCGAACGCATCATTCCACTTCTGCGCTTGTGCTTGATGCTGATAGCCTAGCAGCAGATCGAGCAGCACTTTTTCAAAGGCAATGTCCTTCATCCGTCCTTGCTCTTGATCGGCAAGCTGAGTTTGCAGCAGCTTCTGCTTAATTTGATTGACAGTTTTCAGAAAAAACTGCTCCAATGCATCGTAATCAATCGGCTTCAAAATATAGTCGAGCACACGATAGCGCAGAACTGAGCGGGCATATTCAAAGTCCTGATAGCCCGTCAACGTAATGACCTCAACCTCGTCATTAAAGCTGCGCAGCTCCTGCAAAAATTCAATCCCGTCCATCACGGGCATGCGGATATCACAAAAGATCAGATGAGGATTATGCTGCTTGACCAGCTCTAATGCTTGAACTCCATTTTTGGCAAAGCCAACAATGTCGACATCATTTGCTTCCCAGGGCAAAATTAGCTGCAGGTTTCGCAAAATATTGATTTCATCATCAATCAGAAGAGCTTTCAATCTCATAATCATTACCATCCTTTCCTTTTGGAATTGTCATCTGAATAACGGTGCCTTGACCTGGCGCACTGCATAGCATTAGGCCATAAGGCTTTCCGTAGCGCAAGCGGACCCGATCGGCGACGTTTCTTACACCAATGCTTCTGCGCTCGCCAAGCTGAGGCGTGTTGTCGAAAGTACCGACGCTGCCTGAAAGATAATTAAACTTCTCCAGCTGCTCAGCATCAATACCAACGCCATTATCTTCAATTCTAAAATAAATATGCTGCTCGCTGTCCGTAATGACGATGCGGATAAAGCCGAAATAATCAATGCCCTCAAAGCCATGCTGAATGCAATTTTCAATAAGCGGCTGCAGACTCAGCTTAATCGTCATATGGTGCAGCAGCTGCTCATTTACGATAATATCGTAGTCAAATAAATCCTCGAAGCGATATTTCTGTATATCAAGATAGCTGCGTACATGGGCAAGCTCCTGCTCAATTGTAATTTCCTCGCGCTGCTGGATGCTGATCCGCAAAATATTGCCGAGCTTGGATACCATTTGGCTAACCTTTTTCCCTTGGTTCTGAATCGCTAATATATTGATAGATTCCAGCGTGTTAAACAAAAAATGCGGCTTGATTTGCGCCTGCAGCGCAGTAATTTCCGCCTCGCGCTTGCGCTCGGATTGCTCCTTCACCTCTTCAATCAGCTGTTCGAGACGATATACGAGACGATTCGTTCCTCTTGTCAGCAGCCCGATTTCGTCATTGCCGCGCACCGCGACACGCGCCTGCAAATTGCCGCGTTCCACCTCGCGCATCACCTTAACTGTCTCAATGATCGCTTTCGTAATCCGTGATCCGATATATACAATGAATATGCAGGCCAGCAAAATACAAATACCGATTGAGGTCGATACAGCGACCGCGGTCCACTTAATGTCTCCGCCAATGACGCTCCACGGTGTGACCGCTACAAGGCGCCACTGCTCATAATTGCCAAATTCAATCGTAGATACGACGGAGTCCACGCCTTGAAACCTGCTGCGCGCGCTGTAGCCGCCAACAGCCTCCTGCTGCTCTGACATCAGATCCTGAAGCCATTGCTGTTCATGCTCACCGTTGCTGTCATACATGATCAGCCCATCCGCATTTACAATCATATATTTCGTATGTTCTTGCTTGTAGCGAAAATAACGAAAGATGGACTCGAGATCGGAATTGCGAATTTGCACGAGCAGAATCCCTTTATTGTCCAATGTATCAATATCTTTGACGACGCGCGCCAGCGTAAAAACCTGGTCCTCGCCCGTCAGCTTCGTATGCTCGTAAGCACCGATCCATACAGGTAGGCCATCGCGCTTGATGACTTCCTGATAGATATCCAGTTGTTTAAATTCCTCGAAGGGCATTGGCGAAAAGCTCGCCTTGGAAAACAGCTTGTGTACGTTTTGCTGCTGAAGGGTATACATAAACGCGTAGCTGACCGACGGATGATTGACGAGCAGCTCGCGAAAATTGCGTTGTACGGTATTAAGCTCAAGGTAATTGATTTGGTCCAAATCTGCACTTTGCAAATTGTTGAGCGCCTCCTGAATCGCACGACTGGCAATGGTGCTGTCTGTCACCCGATTCATATCGTTGAACACCTGATCGATGCTGAGCAGGAGCGCACGCAGCCTCAGCTCGGTAGCCTCGGAATAGCTGGTCTCTGTTCTGTTCGAAATATATTTGTAGGAAAGTGTACCTAATACGAGGAGCGGCACAATAATGAGCCCAACAAAAGCTAATAGCAGTTTCTTCTGAAGCGACATGCAGATTCACGACCCCTTCATTACCCTTTCACGCTGCCTGCCGTTACCCCTTCAATAATTTTTTCCTGAAGAAATGCGTACAGAATCAATACCGGCGTCACACTGTAGACGATCCCTGTACTAATTAAAGCATAGTTCGTTTGGAACGCATCACGGAAGCCAACCATCCCGGTAGGCAAGGTTTTAAGCTCATCCTTGCTAATAAAGAAATTGGCTAGCAAATATTCATTCCAGGAGCCTAAAAAATTGACAATAAATACGGTAACGAGCGCAGGCAAGGTTAACGGTAAAATAATTTTATAAAACAGCTTGAAGGCGCCCAGGCCATCGACAATAGCGGCTTCCTCAAGCTCATTTGGAATCGATTTCATAAACGCTGCAATCAGTAAAACACTGATCGGCAAAGCGCCTGCGGTGTAAGGGAGATACAACGCCCAATGCGTATTCAAAATCCCCATATTCATAACTAAAATATATTGTGCGATAAATAAAACATTGCCTGGAATAAGCATGCCGATCAACACAAATTGATAGATGGCTTTGCTTACTTTAACAAATTTCATCCGCACTAAAGCGTAGGCAGTCGCTGCCGACAGCAGTACGCCGGTTAATGCTGAAGTTGTTGCTAAATATACGCTATTCAAAAAGTATACATTAATTTTCGCCTTCACCCAAGCATCAATATAGTTTTGAAAGGAGAAGGATTTAGGAAAGCCGAACGGACTTTCAGCAATTTCAATATTGCTTTGCTTTAACGACGAAAATAGCACAAATACGAATGGAAACAGCACAACGATAACATAAATGAGCAAAATAATGTGCGGAGATATTTTTTTAATAGTATTCATCGCTTGCTCAATCCTCCGTTCTGCCGAAAGTGCGTTGATAGATTGCCGTTAATAGTAAAGCAAATACGAAAATGATTAGTGAGATGGCTGTACCTAAGCCATAGTTCGGGTTCACACCCAGCGCTTCATTAACGAGGTAAGAAGCCATAACCTCTGTTGCGCCAACCGGTCCGCCCTTCGTCATCACGAGTACAATATCTACGACGCGCATCGCGCCTGCGATCGACAGCATAACGACGACTGAAATAATCGGCTTAATTAAAGGCACCGTCAAATACCAAGCTCGCTGGAAGCCAGAAGCGCCATCAATTTCCGCAGCCTCGTTCATTTCCTTCGGTAAAGCTAGAATCGCTGCCAATATAAGCACAATATAGAAGCCCATCCACTGCCATGCATTTACAATGAGCACCGAAGGCAGTGCCCACTTGGAATCAGCAAGCCAAAACACTGGCTCTATTCCAAAGAAGGACAGCATCTTATTAATCGGTCCGATATTGGGATGAAGCACAAAGCCCCATAAAATCCCGATAACTGAAGTAGATAAAATCGATGGAATAAATACAGTTGTTTTGTATAAGCGCTGCAGCCGCTTTACACTGGCAATGAGCAAAGCGAATATAATGATAAGCGGCACTTGCACAAACACCGAAAATACAATAAATAGCATATTGTTTCTAATTGCATGAAGAAAATCTTTATCTGAAAATACATCAATGAAATTTTGCAACCCTATAAACGAGTAATCAGACAGCCCGTTCCAATCGGTAAAGGCGTAGTAAGAAGACGTAGCCATAGGATAAATAAAAAACAAGCTGTATAGCACCAAGGTTGGTACAACCATAATTACGTAGACCCAAGGATTGCGTAGTGTCTGTTTCATCTGTCTTCCCTCATTTCTGCATAAAGGGGAGGCTGCCACCTCGACAACACCCCCCCTTTCATTTATTCGTTATTCCTGATTGGCTTTATCCTGCACAGCCTGCAATTGATCTGCAACAGATTGCGCAGTTTCCTGACCTGCAATCAGCTTAAGAATGGTATCCTCGGTTTCTTTGTAAACAGACGATTGCACGGTTGAGTCAAAGTGAGAGAACGCACCGCCGGCTTCGCCCATAATCGTAATTACCTTTTTCACAATTTTGTCTTCTACCTTGCTGAGCGCATCGCTCGATAGTTTAATAGAAGGAAGCACGCCATCCTCCAGCAAGCCTCTTAGCTGCATTTCCTCGCTGTACATATTTTTGATAAACGCTTTTACTGCAACCAGCTCTTGTTCATTCAAATCTGAGGAGAAGCCATAACCATTGCTATAGTTGCCGTTCACATAGGTTTGATCGCCTACGCCGCCTTCAACTGCCGGCATTGTGAAGAAGCCTACTTTGTTAGTTAACGCCCCTGCTTGCGTTTCATCACTAAATACTGAGGACCTCCAGCTGCCGTCAAACATCATGCCGGCCTTGCCAGTCAAAAATTCATTCAGCATATCTGCATATTCAAAGCCAAGCTCACCCTTCGTGAAGTAGCCCTTCTTCACCCATTCCTCGTATTTCGCATATGCCGCGACCACTTCAGGCGAGTTCCATTTTGCTTCGCCGGAGCTGAAGCCTGAGATCGATTCCGGACCAGCATAGCGGCCGATCAATGTATTAACTAGCATTAACGGTACCCATGCGCCTTTGGAGCCCATTGCAAAGGCCGTGTAGCCATTGTCGGTCAAGGTTTGTGCAGCTTGCTCCAGCTCAGCCCAGGTCTTAGGCTCGGGCAGGCCGAGTGTTGCAAAAATCTCTTCATTATAATAGAAGCCTTCAATGTTGCCGCCAATTGGCAAGCCGTATACTTTGCCGTCAAGCGTAAACTGATCAAGATTCAAGAAGCTGTTGCTCAAGCCAAGCTCCTCAAGAATTGGCGCAAGATCAAGCAAGCGGCCTGCTGCGCCGTATTTCAAGGCATCTCCTTCACCGCCGAACAAGTCGAAAATTTTTGGCGGATTGCCGGCAGCCATCTCAGCTGGAAGCTTTGTAAAGCGGTTCACGCTATCCTCTACCCCTTCCAGTTCAAACGTTAAGCCTGGCACCTCGGCTTCCGTTTTAGCCACGACATCGTCCAAAATCGCTTTGCGGAATTTTTGTGCTTCACCAATTTGAATATGGCGAAGTGAAACGGTAAATGGTTCAGCCTTCTTGTCAGTATCAGTAGGTGAACTCGGATCTGGTGTACTATTGGAGTTTGACGTTGATGAATTCGAATTGCTTGTATTATTGCCCTGTTGATTTCCTCCGTTGTTGCCGCCACAAGCCGTTAATACGGTTGTCGAGACAAGGACTAGCATAATCACGGTCATTAACAATTTCTTCATTTCATAACCCCCTGATTTCATTTTGCTTGCTGCTTCTTACAACTTGATTATAGCAAGCGATAAAACATTACATAAGAACGACATTTTTTAGATAGATGGGGTAATTTCATTTGATTTGTAATATAATCTTACACAAATTATAATTGACAGCGCTTTATATATAACATTCAAATAACATGTATTTCATTGTTTTTCATGCTTATTATGCTTGTTTTTACAATAAAATCATTTGAAACGCTTACAAAAAATGTTGTAAACTATATAAAAAATATCCAAGCCAGCAAATTTGTCAGCTTGGATATTTTTAGCGCAGCAAACACAGCAACTCACAGTTTATGTTTTTACTTGTTATGACAAGCTCTTAGTGTCACTTATAGATGTTTATGACTTAATGTGCCCATCAACCAAGTGTATGCTTCGATCAGCTATTTTTCCTAAATCGCCATCATGAGTAACCATTACTAATGTTGTACCTTGCCTGTGTAATTCGCATAGTAATGAAATAATTTTATTCCCATTGTCACGATCCAGATTCCCGGTAGGTTCATCTGCGAATATAACATCAGGCTGGTTAGCAAGCGCTCTTGCGATAGCAACGCGTTGTTGTTGCCCCCCAGATAGCTGCTTCGGATAAAAATTGACTTTGTCCTCAAGTCCTACTTGTGATAATAGGGCAAGCGCCCTCTCACGTCTTAATTTACGGGGAGTATGCATATAAGCCATAGGAGCTTCAACATTTTGCAATGCTGTAAATTCCTTTATCAAGTGATAGGCTTGAAATACAAATCCAAAGTGTTTTCCGCGGAACTTAGCCAAAGTATTATCTTTATTTGTGCTAAGCTTGTTATCATTAAAATAATAATCACCTGTAGTTAATTGATCCATACATCCAAGAATATGCAGTAAAGTGCTTTTCCCGCTACCTGATTTGCCTCTAATTGCTACAAACTCTCCTTTTTCTATCAATAAATTAAATGGCTGCAGAACGTTTATAATCTTATCATTATGGTTGTAGGACTTAGATCCATCAACAATTTTTAGCATCTAGACTATCTACTCCCTACTAAGTATTTTGATTGGTTTCATGTTATATATCCTCAATAATAACGTACTCGAAGACAAAAAGACTGGAAGCAAGCATCCCGCTACCGTAAAGAACATCCCTATAGCAGTTGGAGATATTTCAATTTGCTCTAATTGAACATATCTTGGGAGATAGTAATACCCTCCCAACACTCCGATTCCAACACCAAGCAAAGCAGGATACATTGATTCCAAGACCATAGATACCCATAAATCTTGCCTTCGCGCCCCCATAGCAATCAAGATTGACAAACCTTGTTTACGCCGATTAAAGAGCAGATGGATGAGTCCTGTTAAACCTAATATGACTAAAATCAGGCATACAATTGCAATGACGGACACAATGACAGCAGTATCTTTAACACCAGTCATCTTTAATAAAAATTGTTGTAATTGTGTGCTTACATTATAGGAATAAGCAGAGTTCCAGCTAAAGAGCTGACTTACGACTTGCATAATTAATATTGTTGCTTCTTCGCCAGGCACTGTAGGATCTACTCTTACAGGTAATCGCAGTGCCATTTCAATGTTCGGCATATGATGCTCATACACAGCTTTTAAGGGGAGAAGTACAATATTTTCAGATAATGCCTTTTTGTCTGTTTCACCAAAATGAATTGAGATTTCAAAGGAATTAGATTTATGATTGCTTACGTTGGTTATCGGTATAATAGAATAATGAGCTTCCTCTCCAATATCTAATGACTCATCTATTATGCGATATGCAGGTGTATCGGGTAGAAGTTTAAGCAAATCACCATTATTCTCCATGAATTGCTTAATTTCTGCTCCCATGTATACATGTTGGGAAGTTTCAAAAGTCTCATCAGATTGGATCATTAACTTCATATAATCATCTGATGCATATATGAAGTAAGCTTCTACTAACTCGTTATCTTGATTGGGATAATGTACCGGATAAACAAAATGTAACGGAAACATCGCTTCCGTATAACTGTTCTTTAATTGCAACAATTGTTCATAGGTTATTGGCGGTGAATCGGAGTCATCGGTAGATTGGGCAACAATATTCCACGTTAAAGCATGGACCTCGTCCTGCATCTCCTTGTAACGGGATTCGATTGAATAATAGATTGTAAGTGATGAATAAATAACGAATGCTCCTGCTGCGATCTGCAACGTAATAAGTATGTAACTTTTCCAATAATAAAGTACCATTCTGAAAGCTAAACTGATTATGTTCATTACCCTGATCATCTATCACCTCGAATTAATGAAACGACATCATTAGATAAAATTTTCTTCAGATAAAGTGTACTCAACAATCCACAAATCATAACATTAGTCAAAAACGTCGCAGCAACAAACCAGCCGTCAATCCGAATAGAGATAATATATTTTTCAATTAAGTGCTCATTGAAATAAAGAATGCCAAGCACCGCTATTAAAGATACGGAAGTAATTAAAAGAAGCTCAATAAAAAACTCCAAAATAATAGTCTTTTTTGTACTGCCCATCGCAATTTGAATACCGTACCTGCTTCTCCGTTCATCCAGCATGAATTTTATAACATTAGAAATATTTATAATGGCATATACAAAAATAGACAGAGTTATTAGCAGCAATAAGCTGTGATTCGTACGTTGTCCAGCTAAGTACTCTTTATTGATATAATCCATGCGCTGCAATTCAAGACTTGGATTGAGCTGTTTTAGAGAAGTTGTCACCTGCTCTACAGATTGACCCTCATTTACTTTAACATAGAACGTTGAGAAGCCTCTCCAATCCTCATCTGAATGATGCAACATAACTACTCGGTTAGGGAATATAGCTGTCGTTCCAATAATAGAACATTGCTTATTATTGATAAATAATTGATCGTAAACACCCGCAGTTCTCCATAATTTCTGGGAAAGCTCAGTACCAACAATACATTCATCTTTCCTTAATGGATTGAACCATCGTCCCTCCTGAACAAACTGGTTATAGTTCTGATTGAACGATTCATCCACATACAAATATTGTAAGTAACGCATATATGTCCCGTAAGCTAGTACTCCGAAAGTTTCTGTTTTATGAAATACATCCTGTACAGCCGAATCAGCGTTTAATTGCTCAAATAATATTACTCGTGCTTTCTCTTTCTGCTTCAAATCTTCCAGGTCAAATTGAGTCCCTTGTATTTGAATAATTTGCTCTGAATGCTTCATAAAAGCTGCCTTCGTTTGTTTTTCATCATGGGCCATAATGGAAACGACGAAAATCGGCATTAATATGCCGATAAAATAACTTATCGCTGTAAAACAAGCTAATAATTTATTGGCTCGTATAAGAGAAAGCGATGTTAAAAAATGAAAGTACATTCTATTCCACATGTTATTGCTTATCCTTCTTCAAATAGTAAATCGTATTTGTCATTGAATTCAAAACAAAAATATCATCCCCTGCAAACGTTAATGTTTCTAAACCCATAAGTTCATCTAGCTCTCCTTCAAAACGATAAACAGTAGTGATATAGTTGCCTTCAAGGTCATAGCGGTCGATTGAAAAGTACCTTTTACTGAACATGTATAAATGCCCTTCGTGAGACTCAATGCCTCCCGCAGTATATTTATAAGGAAGTTCATATACGTCTCCTATCTCATTATTCTGCAAAATTCTCAGCAAATAATTTCTCCCACTTTCAAAGCTTAAGCCTTCTTCAACCTTTTTATATTCTCCTTCGGACACAAAGTATAGATAATCATCTACACTAACAACATGTCCGGATATACTTTCCCCAATCGTTTGAACAGATTCATCTTCAGAGATGGCAATAATCGTTGCCCAAGATTGATCCATTGTTTGTGTGGATACATAAACAGTATTGTTCAGGTAGACAATATCGTGCAATACACTGCTTTTAGGCGAATAAGGAAATTGATCAACTCGGTATTGCTTTACATATTGATCATCCTTATTGATGACCTGGACTCGGTTATTTCCCGAATCAACGACATAAATGTTTGAATCCTCGTCAGCTGTAATCCCGGTTGGTTTAATAAACTGCAATAGGCCATTGCCTGCCTCGCCTATTGAACGAATAAGATTCCCTTCACGATCAATAACTACGATGCGATCATTACCTGTATCCGTTATGTACAAACTTTCATTTACCCATATCATTGATGTGGGGTTGTTAAGAGCAAGCTCCTCTTGGAACTTTCCTGTTATTGTAAATTCAGGTTCCTCTATCAGTTCAAGAGTGTCCATATTAGTGGGCCATTTATTAGAGTTACTATTAGAACTACAACCAAACAAGACTGTTAACGCCGCCAATATAGCAATTAGCTTTATCATTTTGGCCATCTTAATCATACCTTCCTCATAACATACTATTTTTGAGCAGGTAGAAAAAGCGATACACATCTTTAAAATACTGCTCGTAAATAAATTTAAAATCAGTCAGCTGCTCTCCTCCTTCCTATACCATAAGACTAAGCAGAGTTGATTTCGTTACAACTAATTACAAAAAATTGGCCCTGGCATGCTGGCAACACCATATACGATTATCGATTTGCTCTAATTGATCTTAATCCAATTTAAAAATGCAATGAACGTTTTTGTCGTACTATGTTGATTTTTACCCTCGCACGCATTGATACTATCAACTATATGTAATAAGTGTTATTTTTTTACTCATAGATGTTTTCTCCGAAGCGTGACATCTAATCATCTATGCTCCAATGTGGATAGTATAACTGGTGCAAAGTTTAGGCTCGGATGTTTAGTTTAAAATCCAGCGCTTGCCTCGCGTCAGCTCAAAGGTAGCTCTACCGTAACGGCAAGCCTGCTTTGCTTAATGACAGCAGAGGCGCGACCGCCCATTTGCTCAGCCAACAGCCTGACAATCGATAAGCCCAGTCCTGTGCTTTTACGGCTAGTGTGATGACTTCCTGTATAAAACCTGTCGAACAAACGATCAGTCTCCAAATTAGCTGAATTCGTTACAGCGTTGGCAAAGGTAAGGCTGGCATAGCCTTGCTGCACCGACAGCTTCACATGAGTGCTTCCGCTGGCATGCTGGATGCTGTTGCGAACAAGATTTTGCACAATCCTTTTGCACATTTCCTGATCGGCATAGACAAAAACAGCCCCGGTTTCCTCTATAGAAACAAACAGCTGTCGCTCTTCTATTTGCGTAACAAACATCGCAATGCATTCAATTGCTAGATTGGTTAGGTTAATCTTCTCCAGATGAAGCTCCGGCTCTGCACTGGTTAAATAAGAATACTCGAAAAATTGATCAATTAATCGTTCCAGCTCTTTCGCATGCTTCTGAGCAAGGCTCAGCTTCTGTTTCTGCTCCTCTGTCAGCGGCCCTTTTTCCAGCAGCTGCTGATAGCCGCGTATTGCAGTTAAAGGAGTTCGCAAGTCATGCGAAATGTTGGAAATCAGCTCTTTAAATCGCTTTTCCTCTTGAAAGCTTTCAAGGCGGAGCATTTCCTCCGCCTTTAGACATTTATTCATATTTGCGACCAAATGATTAAGCTCTGCATTCATTAATTGCAGGCTAATCGGCTGATTGGTATGCTCGCTCAAACGCTTTGCCAGTTGTCGGTTAATATGACGTAATTGCAGCTGGGAATAAAGCACGAACAGCAACGTTATAATAAGTCCCAGGCTTAATAGCACAACTGCAATTATCATCTTTCATACCGCCTTCCGTTATTTAATTTCCGCTTTTCTAAATAAGCTGTAGGAAATCGCCAGCATAATCGCGATAAATACAATACTTACCGCATACGTTTGGAATATTTTACCTACACCATCCGCAACGGTGAGAAAAACATGATCCCCCCCAAACGGAGTTAATCCATAGATTCGGTCAAACGCTAAAGAATTGCCTCTCCAGCTGCTAAACTGTGCGGCTACAATCGTAAAGCCATAGTAAATCGCCACGATGAGCACGGGCTTTCTTAAAACAAATGCAAGCGGGATGCAAATGCTTAGCTGCGCTATATAGGTCATCAAGGTTGCCAGCATAACAAGCACAAGCTTGCCGATGTCCGCTGCAGTAAAGTCCATGCTGGAATGCGAGGTTAAAATATTCAAAAAACCAACCGCCACAGAGCCCATGTTAAACTGCTGCGGAGTCGAAAGCGCCACTGCTGTAACAATAATATAAGGAAGCAGCAGGCAGGCAGCGGCGATGCCGTACACGACAGCTTTGCTAAAAACGATGCTGCTGCGGCTAATTCCCGCCGATATCGCGCCATGAACCGTCTTATTGTCGAAATCTCCGCATATGAAGATGCTTGCTAAAACTGCTCCAAGAATGCTGATCACATTTACATCAGAAAACATAAAGCCAATGCCAGCCATATCTCCAGCTAATTGCCCCTGCTGTACAGCATAAGCAAATACAGCAACTGCAATAGCACAGATTGATGTAATAGCCAGCAATATTTTATATCCGAGCGATTTGCGCAATTTATACAAATCAGCGACCATCAAATTAAACATTGCCGTCACCATCCCCGATAACTGAAATAAAGTATTGTTCAAGCGTATCTCCTTCAAGTGAAAGATTGGTAACGAAAATACCGTGCTCAAACAAAACCTTGGCAACCTGTTCCTTTTTATCCAGGTAGTCATACAGCTTTACGGAATGATCAGGCATAACCTTGTACTGGCTCGTTTTAAGCTCCATTTCCAGCACGCTGACAAGCTTTTCCGGCTGGTCGCTGCTAATGAGCAGATGATGCTTGCAGTTCTCATCAAGCTGAGCCTGTGTTAAAGCTTGTTTAATTTCGCCCTTATGAATAATAATATAATCCGTTGCCGTCTGATACAGCTCAGGCAGATTATGACTTGAGATGAGAATGGTCATTTGCCGTTCCTCGCTCAGCTTTTTAATAAGCTGGCGAATTTCTACAACACCAAGCGGATCAAGGCCATTGATCGGCTCATCTAAAATAAGCAGCTCGGGATTGCCAAGCAGCGCCAGCGCAATACCTAATCTTTGCTTCATTCCTAGCGAGAAATTTTTCGCCTTTTTACTGCCCGTATCGGCTAGCCCAACCGTTTCCAGCAATTCCTGCTCCAATTCCTGATTGGGAATGCCGCGCATTAGACGATAGAGCCTCATATGCTCCTTTGCTGTCATCGACGGCACAAGTCCCGGGTGCTCAATTAAGCAGCCAACTCGTTTGCGCTCTTGTTGTGCCTGTTCGCCGGTATGTCCAAACAGCTCGATTGCTCCACTCGTCGGAAACGTAAGGCCTGCGATCAAGCGCATCAAGGTTGTTTTGCCTGCGCCATTTTGTCCAATTAGGCCGTATATTTTGCCTCGCTCCAGCGTGACTGTTGCTTGATTTAGGGCGTAAGCGCCGCGATAGCTCTTCGTCAAACGATCTGTTTTCAGTACATGTTTAACCATATTCGTTCCCCTTTCCCTTCTATTTAGCAGTGTAAGGCTCAAAGGTTTAGAAAAGGTTAAGAAGCGACGATAAAATGTGTGGAGAGCGATAATTTACTGCTTGTACAGCCGATAGCCCAACCCCCATACCGTCTCGATGTACGCTTCATCTGGATTCGCTTTTTTCAGCTTGTTGCGCAAATTGCTAATATGTGTCTTAACAGCATTATCGTCACCCAAATACTGCTCCTGCCAAATCGATTCGTACAAATTGGCTTTCGTGTATACCTTCCCCTTATGCTTGATCAGCAGCTCCAATATCATAATTTCCTTAGCCGTCAGTTCAAGCTCAATCCCGTTCACACAGGCTCGCTTGGTCAAATCGTCAAATAGCAAGTCTTTATAGCGAAACTGCCTGTTCTCAACTGCATGCTTGCTGGAGCGCCGCAAATTCGATTCGACTCGCGCTGCTACCTCGCCCAAATCAAATGGCTTCGTAATATAATCATCGGCGCCAAGCTTAAGCAGATCAATTTTAGTGCCGACTAATCCTTTTGCCGAAATAATAATAACTGGAACAGAAGAAAATGCTCGCATCTCCTTCAAAATTTCATCGCCGCTTTTGTAGGGGAGCATCAGATCGAGCAAGATCAAATCATAGCTATTGCGCTTCATTTCTTCCAGTCCGTCAATGCCAGTGCCAATCGTCGATACTGTATGGCCTTCATCCGTTAATGCCTCATGCAGCATACTGCTGACATCCTCTTCGTCCTCTATTATTAATATCGCTGCCATGG
Organism: Paenibacillus montaniterrae; assembly: GCF_018403185.1. Taxonomy (GTDB): domain Bacteria; phylum Bacillota; class Bacilli; order Paenibacillales; family Paenibacillaceae; genus Pristimantibacillus; species Pristimantibacillus montaniterrae. The sequence goes on along the minus strand of NZ_BOSE01000003.1, from coordinate 277,270 downwards.
CTGCATGCTCTCTCCTTTCTCTACTTAAAGGCGTCTCACGTTTGCTTTTTGGAATGCTTTGCTTCTTCGTCATTGCTTTCTACGAAACAGTATAGCATGTTAACGCCAAATTGGCTGGTCGAAGTCCAGTGCAATACCGAACTTTAACCAGCCAATTTACTGCTCTGAAAGCATCTATTCAACCTTTAACGCCCATTCCTCAATGCTGAAATCCTTTTTCGCCAGCCCTTCCTCCACCAGAAAGTCCTTCGTTCCGCTAATACGCTTAATGCCTTCCTCGACAAATGACTGCTCTGAAATTTCTGAAATCGGGCTAACCTTTTTCGCCAGCTCTACTGTTGTTTTATTCAAATCTGCAATAAATTGATAGTATTCCTCCTCATGCTGCTGCAAATCCTCAAGTGCTTTCTGTCTTGCTTCATTCCATACCTTCGGAAAGTCCGGGAATTTTTCCAGATAGCTCTCTGCTGCAACTGTTACACTTGTACCATGAAGCTCAGGATGACTGCTTGAGCTGTCAATCAAGGTATAGCCGTCGGCAAGCAATTTATGGGCGGGGAAGCCGCTATTTGTCATTGCATCTACATCTCCGCGCGTCAAGGCCGCCTGACCGTCAGGAGAGAGCATATGAACCAGCTTATAGTCAGCAACGCCTGCTTGCTTCAGCAGCCCGACAACATAGCGATGCATGTAGGAGCCTTTCTGGATTGAAATTGTTTTGCCTGCCAACTCCTCTATCGTTTTAGGCCCTTCAGCCGTCGTTAGCAAATAGGCGATGTTCGTAATGTTGGTCTGATTAATCAGTCTTGTTTTTGCGCCTGATGCATAGGCGATAATTGCTGGCGTGTCGCCCAAGCCGCCAACATCAATGCGCCCGCTGATCAACGATTCGGTTTGATCCGGGCCGTTGGGAAATCCAGTTAGCACGATTTGCTCGATGCCGTGCTTTTTCAGCTCCTCTTGAATGATCCCCTTGTACAGCCCCCAGCCTTCAGCGCCGCCTGGCAAATTCAGCTCATTGCTGCCAATGTAGCCGTAATTCAGCACGGCTGGCACCTCGCTTTTGCTGTCAACTGCTCCCGCTCCCTCTGTGCCTGTCGACGTGACAGCTCCGTTATTGCTTGGCTTGCCTGTCTGATTGCCTGATGCAGCGCCGCCGCATGCTTGAAGCAATGCCGCCGCCAGCAGCATAAGCAGCGCGAATGTCAGCCCCCTTCCTGCAAGATTCCTGTTTCTGCTGAAGCTTATCATATGAATAGACCCCTCTCGGATAGTTGTAAAGAGTATTGAATAAAGGACTGCTCGCTTAAAATTTGGCAAATAGCGACAGACGATACATATAGTCGTGAGCAGCAACTGGCGTTCTGCCTTTGCCCCAGCCTACCTTTTCCCGGTAGCCGCCAATTAGTCCCTGCTGCTGCAACTGCTCCTCCGTAACGCCAATTACTTCCTCTGGCTCTGGCGCTACATATAACGCATCGACAGGGCAATACAGCTCGCACATAAAGCAGGTCTGGCAATCACTTTGCCGCGCAATTACAGGAACATCATCCTCAATGCGCTCAAATACATTGGTCGGACATACGGCTACGCATTGATTGCACTGGATGCAGCGCGATGCGCTAAGAACCTCGATCATACCGCTTCACCTTCCTTGACAAGCGCCTGCTCCTGAACTGCTTCAGGCTTTACCCAAATATGGTCCAGGCCGCCGCTGACAAGACGATAATGCTGATTCTCATCAAGCGACTTATAATCCTCGCGCTTGTGCATCCCCCTTGTTTCAGTGCGCGCCAACGCGGAATTGTACATCCATCTTGCCGTAGCCGTCATCGCCATCGCTTCGCGTGACTTCATGCCTAATGAGGAAGGCTCGATTACAGCTCGATTGCGCTGCTCCTTCCACAGCTCATCCAGGCGCTGCAGCGATGCTTGCAAATTGCCCGCGCTGCGGAACAAATTTTTATCATATGGCGCTACTTCATCCTGCACAGCGTGAATGATTTCCTCCGTTTTATTCGCAGTTGACAGTCCGCCCGTCTGATCAATAGCAGTCGCGTGCTGAGCGGAGGAAGCGCTGCGCAGTGTGCGCTCAGCGGCATGCGGCCCCAGCTTTTTCACATAAGCCGCTGCGCCTTCCCCGGCAAATGAGCCTGAGGACATCGCCCAGGCAGCATTGTGGCTGCCGCCACCCGTAAAGCCCCCGCAAATCAATTCGCGCGTCGCGGCATCCCCCGCCGCATACAGTCCCGGAACCGATGTGGCGCAGCTTTCATCAACAATGCGAATGCCGCCCGTTCCCCGCACTGTTCCTTCAAGCCGCAACGTAACAGGAAACAGATCCGTAAACGGATTTATCCCCTTGCGATCAAACGGTAGAAAGAAATTCGTCTGATTGATGCGCAGCAGCTGTTGAATATCTTGAGGAGCCTGGTCAAGCTTGGCATAGACCTGGCGGCCCTCCAACAGCTTGCGGGCAATAATCGAGCGGCCGCGCTTGGAGCCAGCACCCTCCACTGGCGTTCCATCCTCATAATAGAAATTGGCGTAGGAATAGTATGCCGTTTTCGTTACCGAGGAAAAGGTCGGACTAATCGCATAAGCGTTGGAAAACTCCATGCCGGACAGCTCGGCGCCTGTTTCCGCAGCGAGCAGGTAGCCGTCTCCCGTCAGCACGTTGCAGCCCAAAGCCTTGCTTAAAAATGCGCAGCCGCCTGTAGCAATAACGACTGCCCCGGCCTGAACCGTCCATTTCTCATTCGTTTGGATATGAACGCCAGATGCGCCGCCTACGCCATGCTCATCGACCAATAGCTCCAGCACAGGGCTATGGTCCATAATTTTCACGCCTGCTTTTTTTACAAGCTTGCGCATAAGCCGCATATATTCAGGTCCTTGCAGCCCTTTTTTGTACAGCTCGCCCTGATCATCTCTCGGAAACGGGTAGCCCACCTCTCCTAGCCAGTTCATATTGGCAAATGTACGATCAAGCACTCGATCCATCCAGCGATGCTCGGCTAACCGCCCACCCATTTCATAGCGGCTGGCCTTTGCCTCATCGCGCAGCCTTGCATCGGGCTTAACGTACCAAACGCCAGTGCCGGACGGTGCCGTAGCGCCGCTTGAACCGCAATAGCCTTTATCAGCCAAAATTACCTTTGCTCCTTTGGACGCTGCGGTAATTGCAGCCCATGTGCCAGCGGGACCTCCACCGATTACGAGCACATCCGCCTTTAATTGAATATCTCCCAAAACTAATGAATTTGCCAAATTGAACTCCTCCTTAAATGAACTATGCTTTGTTTTTTCTGCTACCCCTTAAAGCTGTCGCGCCAATTCAGCCAGCGCGCCTCAATTACCTTCATCGCAGAATCGATCAGCTTGCCGACAATCGCAAAAATAATGATGCCGACAAAAATAATTGCCGTATCCGAGTTCTGCTTCGCTTCATTAATAAGGAAGCCGATTCCCGCCTGCGACCCGACCAGCTCTGCAACGACCAGGCCAATCCAGGAGACAGCAAGCGAAATCCGCACACCATTGAAAATATGGGGCAGCGCTGCCGGCAAAATTAAGCGAAGCAGCCGCTTGATCGGACTGAAGCCTAATACTTGGGCAACCTCAAACAGCTTTTGATCCACGTTGCGGATGCCCGTAAATACGTTGATGTACAACGGAAAAAACGCGCCGCTAACAATAATTGCAATTTTGGACAGCTCGCCAAAGCCAAACCATAAAATAATAAGCGGAACGATTGCGAGATTCGGCACAAGCCTTAACACCTGAAAGCTTGGATCGAGTAAATATTGCGCTTTGCGGAACAACCCTGTTAAAATGCCGAATAAGAAGCCGGCCGCACCGCCAATTAAAAAGCCGAGCGCTGCTCGCTCTATACTAACCAGCAAATGATGCAGCAGCTGACCCGAAGCGAGCAGCTCTGCCAATGCTCCAGCAATCGCAAGCGGCGACGATACAAATTGCTCCGAGACAAGCCCTGCTGTCACCGCAAGCTGCCAAGCGGCGATGAGGATGACGGGAACAGCAGCGCCGACAGCTGCATTTTTCAAAAATGCAGACGGCAGTCTGCTTGCCCTGCTCAGCACTTTAGGCAGCGGTACTCTATCACCTGACTGCTTACCGCGCCTCGTCTTTTCTCCCTCTCCTGTGTTTATGCTCCCTCCAAGCTCCTGGCTTACTGTATGGGCTGCAGCGGTTTTTACGGAATTGCTCATCCCGTCTCACCTCCTTTGTTTGTTTATCCAGTAAAGCGATCCTTCCAGCTTAATAAGCGGCGCTCCAGCAAGGTCAACAGCCAATCTGTCGCAAGTCCGAGTATGGCAAACAAGAAAATGCCGACAAATACGACAGGCGTATCAGCAAACTGACGAGCATCCGACATCATATAGCCAATGCCCGAGGTCGAGGCAATGAGCTCTGCTACAACCAGACCAAGCCAGGAAAGACCTGCGGAAAGGCGCGCACCGAGTATGATATTGGGCAGTGCCGCTGGAACAATCAGCTTGACAATTCGCTTGTAGTGGCTGAATTCAAGCACTCGCGCCACCTCATAAAGCTTATTGTCGACATTGCGTATCCCTAGAAACGTATTAATATAAAGCGGGAAAAACGCGCTTTTGGCGATGATCAAAATTTTGGATTCCTCGCCAATGCCAAACCAAAGGATGAACAGCGGAATAATAGCCAGGCTCGGGATCATGCGGACCATTTGAATGGTAGGATCCAGCAGCTTTTCAGCTCGGCGAAATTGCCCGATCAAAATGCCAAAAGCAAGCCCGAGTGCTCCGCCAAGCGCATACCCTGTTAAAGCGCGCAGGCTGCTAATTTGAATATGCTGCCATAATTCCCCTGAGGCAGCTAAATCGACAGCAGAAGCAGCGATTGCATACGGTGTTGGAAACAGCAGCTGCGAAATATAACCGTATTGGCCGAGCAGCTGCCACAACACGAGTACGGCTGCCGGCAAGATGAGCGCCAGTCCTGCCAGCGCCCATTTGCCAGGAGCCTTTTCCTTTTCAATTGCGTAATGACTCATCTCATTCACCACGATTCCATATCATTGTGCTTGCCCAACAACAAAAAAGAGGCATCCTCAACTTCATGAATGAGAATGCCTCCGTTCGAACGGTGGACAATATTAGCTTGTAATCAATTGCAGCTTCTGGACTAGATGCCGGCGCCTTCCGTAAAAGCAAATTCCTCGGTTTGCTCAAAGCGGCTGAGCACCTGCAAGCGCAAGCTTTGAAAAATAGGGGTCGCCTTCTGCCTCGGATAAGGCAGCTCAACAGGCACAACAGCACTAATTTCTCCTGGGCGCGGCTTCAAAATGATAACCCTGTTGGCGAGAAAAACAGCTTCATCAATATCATGCGTCACGAAAATCATCGTAGTCTTATTCGCGCGCCATATTTCCAGCAGCACCTCCTGCATATGAGCACGGGTAAAGGCGTCAAGTGCGCCAAACGGCTCATCGAGCAGCAAGATTTTCGGATTTCTCAGCAGCGCTCTCGCAATCGCTACTCGCTGCGCCATTCCGCCTGACAGCTCCTTTGGGTAAGCTTTCTCGAAGCCCTTCAGCTTAACGAGCTCGATCAGCTCATCCACTCTACGACGCACATCCTTATCGCTCAGCGACAGATCAGAGGCGATGTTTTTCTCCACGGTAAGCCATGGGAACAAGCGATGCTCCTGAAAAATAAACCCTTTGTCGATGCCCGGACCTTTAATCGCTTCACCAGCCAGCGTGACCTTGCCCGTATATTCGCCATCGAGTCCGGCAATAATGCGCAGCAGCGTGCTTTTGCCGCAGCCGCTCGGACCGATAATGGTTACGAGCTCCCCTTCCTCAATCGCAAGCTCAATATCCTTGAGCGCATGCACGATATTTTTGCTTCTGCCAAAGCTTTTGTTCAATTGATTAATCTCCAGCAACGCATTGCCCATCCGCGTTTCCCTCCAATCCCGACAATTCAAACTTGACTTATAGGAATAGTTTTGTTTAAATTACCATCTGATTAAATTTCTGTCAATGCTAATTTTCATTTCTTTGAGATGCTTATTTTTTTCTTATCATATGCGAATCTCTAAATTCTTGCGGGGAATACCCTGTGTAATTTTTGAAAAATCTAGTAAAGGAGGTTGCAGTCTCATAGCCAACTTGCCTTGATATTTCATTAATTTTAATATTTTCATTAACTAGCAGCTCTTTCGCTTTTTGCAGCCTGGCAGCGTCAATAAATTCTGTTAGATTTTTTTTCGTTTCTTGTTTGAAGATTCTGGATAAATACGAAGGGTTTAAGTACACCTGCTCAGACAAGCGTACTAGAGATAAATCCTCGCCAAGGTGATCGATAATAAAGCTTTGAATAAATGAAATAATATTGTCTGCTCTTTTTTTCTGTTCGATTTTCTGAAGCTCAAAAACACATGTCGATATCTTTCTTATATACGCAGCTGCATCGCCCCAACTATAAAAGACGGGTGCGTTGACCAGTTGTATTTCTCCTGTTTTCAATATTACCTTTTCACTCAATCCCCATCGATTGATATACGATAATAATAAGGTGGAAATTGAACAATAAGCTTGTTGCGCTACCAAATTATTTTTGCTTTGCAAACAGCTTAATGGCTGTAAAAGCTTCTCTAATTCTTCAAAATACTTTTCCTTTTGTCCTGATTCTAAGTATTGTTCAAGAAACGAAAGCATGCTAGACGTAGCTAGTGCCAGTAAATTATGCTCTGCTTCGTATTCCTCATCGCCAACACTTTTCGACTTTATTGCAGGTCCACCATTCTGACTCACTTCACGATCCAGTAATAAAATGGTGCTTTCAGATCCAATTCGGTAGTTTAGCAGCGAATGCAATGCGGCGTATTGCTGAGACACCTCGTCCCATCTTGACGGCTTGCTGCCAACCGTAAAGCTAATTGATTGATTCAACTTATCCTGGCAGCTTTGCTGGATGGATTCCAGCATTCCTTTTAAGTATTGTAAAGTCTGCTCATAATCCTCCTCAATTGCTACACATTGAACCTTCTCTCTCGGCTGTATCAATATCGTAAATCGAAAATGATCATCTAAAATAATTACACTTTTTAGATTAAATGATAAATATCTTTTAATAATTTGCCGGACAGAATAAACTTGCTGGATGGTTTGCATATAGCTAAGCTCGACACCGTCAATATCTAATTTACCTACAACGAGGATTACGGGAACATCTGCAGCAATCGGCAAAGACAGCTGGTCAAATTGATCTTTAGTCGCTTGAACATTTGAATTTCCCTTTAACAAGCCCAACAAATAATCTTCCTGAAACAGCTCTAGTGCCATATGAATCTTTTCTTTAGCTTCTCTAATCAAATCGCCCGTTTTTATTTCTTTTCTTATTTTAGATGCTGTATCCTCTACTACTTGTATGACCTTATCAATGTCCTCAACCTTTAAAAGATAGCTTACGTCGGGATGTTGAATTGCTTTATAAATATAACTAAATTCACTATGGCCTGTTAAAAAAATGATTTTACACTGCGGCCAGCTTTTAAAGATTTCATCCATAAGCTGCAGGCCATTAATGTTCGGCATATCGATATCCGTCAGCACAATATCAATACGTGTTCGATGCAGCCATTCAATGGCTTCTTCTCCACTATATGCCTTGTATACATCTAAATCTAAATGCTCCATCCCTCTAAACACTTCAAAAAGATGATTCACAATGATTTCTTCGTTATCTACAATTAGAAGTCTTAACATGGCTACTCCCTCATCCTGGCATTAATGTGCAACATGACCTTAAGCCCACCACGAATACTTCTCTCGACCTGCAAGCCGAATTCATCACCGCAAATTAGCTGTATTCGTCGATGGATATTGTTTAGTCCCGAAGATTCACTCATATGAGCTTGATTAAACTGTCTTTGTAATGACATAAGCTTCTCATCCGTTAATTGCGTTCCGTTATCCTCTACAACAATCGTTACCCTCTCATCGGTTAATTGAAAATATACCAGGATCATAATCGGCCCTCTAGAGTGTTCTGCGGCATATTTAAATGCATTCTCTATGATCGGTTGAACGATAAGTCTCGGCACAATAATTTCTTTAAACTGCTCAGGACTGCTTTCAAATTCAATCGTCAGTTTACTAGGGTAACGCATGAGCTGAATATCGGTATATGTGCGTGCATGCTCAATTTCCTCATATAGAGAAATAAAATCAGAATCATTTTTCGTAATAAATTGAAAATATTCACCCAATAGTTTGGTGAACGGAATTAGATTGTCGTCCTTAACTCTTGCCATTGTATTAATTAAAAAAAAGCTGTTATATAAAAAATGAGGGCTTATTTGCGACTGCAGATGCTTTAACTCTGCTTTCTGCTCAAGAATTTTATGCTTATACACCTGATCAATTAAATTGGATACGTTTTGTACCATGGAATTAAAGCCCTTGTTTAAGTAATCAAATTCATTGTTTTGATTCGCATCTACTTTCACATCAAAGTTCCCTTTTTCTACGCTGCGGAAGGCTTTGACCAGCTCCTTCATAGGACGATGAATGAGCTTATACGTATAGGCATAAATAAATACAACAAGAAGGATGACCACTCCAACAAATATCCAAAGCCATACGCTAAAGCTTTCAATTGGAACAAGAACGACGTCCTTCGGAATGAATCTGAACAGCACCATATTCAAATAATCAGATTTCTCAGCAATAACGAACGTATCCCTATAGCTCGATATTTTCCCAAGCTTGATATCGCTTTCATGATTGGAGAAGGATTGAACTACATCGACAAATGGTTGTGGCGTGTCCTCGCTATGTATCATAAGGCCATTTGTCATATCTAATAAAATGGATCCACTGTCCGGATAAGTATCGAACTGCTTTAAGGCTTCACGAAATACGGACGTATTTAATTCAATTTCAATCATATATAGCGGGCTTAATCCCATATTGCCCATTAAAAAAGTAGTAAGATGAAGGTTCCCATTATACATAATTAATTGAGCACCCTTCATCCCCTCAGGTATACGAAGCGATTCAAACTTGTCAGTGTTTAAGGCGTTAACTGATTTCTTGGAGGTAATCGTTTTTTTTATCGGGTAAATATGTGCACTAACATCAGAAATATACGCATTGCTATTCTGAATGGAAACGAGGCGATGATGTAATTTCCTTATGCTTTCTATCGTTTCATATTCATCCATAATCGAGTGCCTGATCGCAAGCTTATTGAGATCCTCATCGTTCAGTACATCATATTGTAATATTTTTATGCGATCAATTTCCGCTTCCAAGCCTTCTAGGTAGAACGTCGTTTGGGCGGTTGTCGATTTAAAAATTTCTTCCTTAACAGTTTTCAAGCTCCAATTATACATATTGCTCCCTAACGCAGCTATTACGATAATTGCAGCAAAAAATGTTGCCATCAATCTTACAAAAATGCTGGATCTAATCGCCACCCCCTCCTTTATACAAGAATCAAGTTTTCCGTATTATCCCTTAACACTCCCTAAAACCATGCCCTTGACAAAATACCGCTGCAGGAACGGATATACGCACAGAATTGGCAGGGCGCCTAAAAATATTTGCGCTGATTTTAACGTTTTATCGGAAATTTTAGCCATAATCTTGGCTTCTTCAGGCGTTAATGTTGTAAATGATTTTTGCACAACAATCGTTTGGATATAGCTTTGCAACGGGTAATTGCCCGGATTGTTCATATAAATCAAGCCATCAAACCAGCTATTCCAATGTCCTACTAAAGAGAATAATAGTATTGTAGCAATGGCTGGCATCGATATCGGAATGTAAATGCTCCATAATGTTCTCCAATGACCAGCACCGTCTATAAAGGCAGATTCACTTAGTTCCTTAGGTGTTGTTCTAAAGAAATTCAATAAAATAATTACACTAAATACAGGTACCGCGCCTGGCAGAATTAATGCCCAAATCGTATCAATTAGCCCTAATTCCTTTACTAGCATATAGGTTGGAATTAAACCGGCGCCAAAAATCATCGTAATAAAAAATGTCCATGCGTAAAAGGTTCTAAGCCTGAACTCGCTCTTTTCCTTTGATAAGGGATAGGCAATCGTTGTCGCCAGAAATACATTGATTGCTCCACCGATGGCAATTCTCTCTAAAGAGATGAGCATCGAATCCCAAAACGCTTTACGCTGTGCAACAAACTCGTAGGAGGTTAACGAAAAATCTTTGGGCCAAAATGTTACCGTTCCCGTAGCTGCAACTGCGCTTGATGATAAGGATATCGCTAAAATATGAATCATTGGAAGCACACAGAGGGCAGCAACCAAAATGAGAAATATATTGTTAATGACAAGAAACCAGTCGATCTTTTTTTTGATTCGCATTACGACACCTCCTAAAAAATTCTGTAATCAGCAAATTTATAAGCACAATAGTATGACGTCGACACTAACACTAGCGCAATGAGTGATTTAAACAAGCCTACTGCAGTTGCTACACCAAACTGTGCATCCAGCAAGCCGATTCGATAGACAAACGTATCCAGTATATCGCCGCTTTCATAAACCATTGGACTATACATATTAAAGATTTGATCGAATCCGGCATTTAATAGATTCCCCAGACTCAGCACCATTAGCAAAACAACGACCATCTGAATTCCAGGCAAGCTAACATGAAGCGTCTGCTTCCATCGGTTAGCCCCGTCAATTTGAGCCGCTTCATACAAATTCGGATTAATGCCCGTCAACGCAGCGAGATATATGATCGTTCCGTAGCCAAAATCCTTCCATGTGTCCGTTACGATCATCGTCGTTGGAAACCACTTATTGTCTCCCAAAAAGAAGATAGATTCCAAGCCAAGCTTATTTAAAAATGTATTAATTAGGCCATCTGTCGGCGAGAGCATATCGATAAAAATTCCGCCTAGCACTACCCATGATAAAAAGTGCGGCAGGTAGATCGCAGTTTGAATGCTTCGCTTCAATAGTGCGTTCTTCATCTCATTTAAAAGTAATGCAATAACGATAGGTACAATCAAGCCCAAAATGACTTTCATAGACGCAATATAAAAGGTATTCCACATAATATTGCCGAAGCTAGGCAAGTTCATCACATATTTAAAATTGTCAAGGCCAATCCACTGTTGATCCCCAAAAAGCTTTTTAGCTGGAATAAATCGCTGGAACGCTATAATAATCCCAGCCATAGGAACATAGCTGAAAATAATAATAAAGATAAACCCTGGCAATATCATGAGATTTAACGGCAATTCCCTCTTAAACTTTTTTATACCCATTTCAATCACCTTTTCCTATGGATTGAGAAGCTGGAAAGCAAGGAGCAGTTCCTTGCTTTCCATTGAAGAATTATTTAGTTGATGCATACCACTCATTCACTTCATTCGTAATATCGGTACCGCCTACTTTATACCAGTTGTCTACGAATTTATCGAATTCATCTAAAGGAACCGCACCCATAATAATTTTCACAAAGGTTTCCTTCTCCAATGCTTCTAGCGTGGACAGCCTTTCAGCCATTGTTTCTGTTGGCGGTCCAGCAAACGCTTCATACATGAATAGTTCATTGTCCATGTAGTTGACGCCATGTCTGTAAACACCTTCTGCACCATAGATTTTCGGCCAGCCCCATTGCGACGTATCTCCATTTTCAAAAGCTGTAATGTTGCGATAAATAGCTAAGGCTTCTCCCGTTAAGCTGTCAAAGCTATTATTTTTTCTTGCCTCTTCGATCTCCTGGAATGCTCGAATATTTTTAAATGCGGAGGCTGGCTGTACTGGAGAATACTTCCATACTCCTACACTATCATTAGCTGCTGGCATGTAATAGTAGTCGAAATCACCTGATTCGCCCCAGTTAAGCTCTACATGCAAATTAAACATTTTGATAAGCGCTTCAGGATGCTCGTAGCCCTTTCTTACTACCCAATAGCTGTCGGCTTGGAAGCTTTGAGGAGAAAGCGCTGGTTTATCATCAATTGAAACGAGTGCATAGCCTACCCAGTTCGCGCCCGGATCGTTTTGATAATTGCTGATCAGCGGATACATTGGATTCCATTGCGCGCCAAAATCGATACCAATTTTCCCGGCTGCAATGCTCTCAGCTACTTTTCCGCCATCTTTAACGCCAAATTCTTTATCCAGCTGTCCTGCTTTGTACATTTCGGATAATACCTTGAGTGTTTCCTTTACTTCAGGAAGCGTGCTGCCCCATACTAAATTGCCTGCACCGTCATCGATCCACATATTCGGATAAGCATGGTAGCCTGCAAAAAATCCATCCAGGCCCATTGCACCGCCGTATAAATCCTTCGTTATCGCCAAGCCATACGTATCATTTAAACTGTTGTCGTCCGGATCCTGTGTTGCAAACGCTTCCGATATTTTCAATAAGTCCTGCATGGAGGTTGGCTCTTCGAGCCCCAGCTTATCCAGCCAATCCTTGCGAAGCCATAAATACACACCGTCGCCGTAAACATCTGCCTTGCCAATTCCCATGATCTTGCCATTCACTGTAGCCGAGTTAAGCACAGCCGGTCCTTGCTCAGCATATAGCTCCTTTAGATCATCAGACGCATACTGTTCCCAATATGGCGTCAAATCTTCAATCATATCTGCTTCAGCAAGCTGTTTCATTTGTGCTGGCGTTACTCTAAGCATATCCGGTAAATCACCAGACGTTAGCGTTACGTTCATTTTTTGTGTATAGGCATCGCCGCCGCTAACGGTCCAATCATAGACGACATTTATACCGAGTTTTTCTGAGAACGCTTTCAACCATCTGTTGTCTTCAACCGTCTCTCCTGGTGTCTTCGGAATAATATTGTCCTGCATGTCATTATCAACATCGCGTGCAAATCGAATTGTGATCGGTGTTTCATACTTTCCAAAAGGATCTGCATCTCCTGAAACTGATGCATTCGAATTGCTGTTGCTCGAATCATTGCTGCTGGTGTTATTGTTGCTTGCGTTAGTCTGAGCCGGCGTGTTTGGTTCCTGCTTGGAATTGCTGCTGCATGCAGTAAGCACGCCTGTTGTAACCATTAATAAAATCAAAATAACAATTGCTTTTGGGAAATATCGCTGCTTCACATTCATACCCCTCTTTCAGTTTTTATTTTATTAAAGCTCAATTTAAATTTTACGTAAGCAAGGGGTACACGTATATTTACTATTTATTACAATAATATCATCTCTTTACATGATGCGTAAGACGATGCTTTCACTTTTTTAGATGACTATCATTTCTTTACATTTTGCTAAGCATTGTATTACATCAGGTTTATAATTTGTTATTGAAAAGCCGGATTCTCAATTGAACCCGGCTTTGTTTGCTTCTTATTATTCTACGCCTGCGTGATCAGCTGAATGATGGGAGCTGGATCTCGACTGTTCAGCCTCCAGCGTTCTTAACCCGGCTTCAAGTACAGCAATGATGCGGTCTGTATCATAGACGCAGCCCTTCCATGTGCCGCCGCTAGCTGCCTGCAGCGCTGCCCATAACCGGGTGTCATCAGGCAAATTAGCATCCTCGCGAATTTCAGCATGCATTGCACGACTGTTCAATATGTCCGTTCCTGCGGCTGAAGTATCCGGTGTCTCCCCGCAGCCTACCATATTGATTTCCCCTTCCAGCTTACGGGTGTCGATCCGAATGTCAATCCAGTCGCCGTTACGCAACCTGCCGATCGGCCCTCCTGCGAGAGCCTCGGGCCCGATATGCCCAATGCAGGCTCCCGTAGAAACACCGGAGAAGCGCGCATCGGTCAAGAGCGACACATGCTTGCCATACGACAAATGCTTTAATGCTGAGGTCAGCTGATACGTTTCTTCCATTCCAGTGCCTGACGGTCCCCGACCAACTAAAGCCAAAATATCACCTGCTGCGATGCCGCCTGTTTTGATTGCCCGGATGGCTTCTTTTTCGGTAGTAAAAACCTTCACTCTTCCTATATGTCGGAATACTCCGTCCTTATCAAGCATGTCTGGATCAATCGCTGTTGATTTAATGACCGAGCCTTCTGGAGCTATATTGCCGACAGGGAAGGTCAATGTTGGTGTTAATCCTGCAAGCTTGGCCTGCTCAGGGCTGTAGATCACAGTGTCGGGATCTATTCCCTCTTGCTCCCGAAGATACGCTCGCATTTGCTTGCGGCGCTCTGAGGCTTCCCACCAGTCCAAAGTTTCTGACAACGTTACGCCTGAAATCGTCATTACTTGCTCCTCCAACAGTCCAAGACGTCTTAGATGGAGCATAACCTCAGGAACACCTCCTGCCAGAAACAGTCGGATCGTTGGATGAGGAATAGGGCCGTTGGGCAGTACACTGACTAATCGTGGAACAGCGCGATTAATGCGTGCCCATTCGGCAGCATCAGGAACCTTTAAGCCTGCTGCTTGTGCAATTGCTGGAATATGAAGCAATAAATTAGTAGAGCCTCCGAAGGCGGCATGCACGACCATCGCATTTCGTATAGAGGCATCGACAAGCACATCAGACATCGCAACACCTTTATTGGCAAGCTGCATCGCGGCACGAGCAGACTGACGCGCCATCTCCAGCCATACTGGCTGACCTGAAGGCGATAATGCAGCATGAGGTACAGTTAAGCCAAGCGCCTCCGCAACGACCTGTGCTGTTCCCGCTGTCCCAAGAAACTGGCAGCCGCCACCCGGTGTAGCACAGGCACGACAGCCTAAATCCGCAGCTTCTTCTAGCGATAATTCGCCATTCGCGTATCTGGCACCTATCGTTTGAATTTTGCCCGCATCCTCGCCATGAGTAGGCGGAAGCGTCACACCTCCCGGCACAATCACACCAGGAATATGCTTCATGCCTGACAATGCCAGCATCATTGCTGGCAAGCCCTTGTCACAGGTTGCCACGCCAAGCACAGCTGCGCGATTCGGCAAAGAGCGGATCAATCTTCGCATAACGATTGCTGCATCATTTCGATACGGTAATGAATCAAACATGCCTGTCGTGCCTTGTGAACGACCATCGCAAGGATCACTGACATATCCCGCAAAAGGAATATTTCCGTACTGATTAATTTCATCTGCTGCTTCGCGCATTAACAGTCCAATTTCCCAATGACCAGTATGATATCCTAATGCAATCGGCTGACCATCCTCAGAGCGTATTCCGCCCTGCGTTCCGAGCAAAAGAATTTCCTTTCCATTAAGTCGATTTGGTTTCCAGCCCATGCCTACATTTTGGCTCCAACCAAAAAGATCGCCGCTTGGCGCATGCATCAGCATATCATGCGTTAACGGCAAGACGCCTTCAGGACCAGGTGCATGAGTCGTTATGTTAAAGAACGCTTTATTTTCGTGCCCCATGACATGATGAAGAGGATCATTCATTGCACATCGCTCCTTATGCTATGGCTTGATAAATACTGTTTTTATCGCCGTATAAAATTCAATAGCAGCCTGACCTTGCTCACGTGAATGAGAGCTTGAATTTTTCATGCCTCCGAATGGAGCTTGCAGCTCGACTCCTGCTGTCTCCGCATTGACACGGACCAAGCCTGCCTCCGTCTCATTAATAAAAGCAAGCGCTTGTTCAATGTTTTTCGTATAAATCGACGCGCTTAAACCATACTGTGTATCATTGGCCAGCGTAATCGCTTCTTCAAAGCTGTCGGCCTTAATTAACGTTAGCACTGGTCCGAATACTTCCTCTTGAGCAATCGTCATATGCGAGGTCACTTGATCAAAAACGACAGGCGCTATAAAATAACCTTGCTGCAGGCCGGAAGCTTGCAGCTGCTCTCCGCCGACTACCAGCTCTGCCCCCTCTGCTACGCCTTTTTCAATATATTGCAGTACCGTTTCATACTGTTTTTGATTTGCACATGGCCCGAGCCATGTATCACCATCAAGCCCGTTTCCAACCTTTAATTGCTTGACTCTTTCAATTAATAGATTTCGGAAAGCATCATAAATCTCTCGAACAACAATGACTCTGCTAGTAGCTGTACACTTCTGTCCAGTGGACCGCAAGCCGCCGCTAATCGTTGCTTCTACGGCAAGCTCCAGATCCGCATCCGCTGCAATAATAATCGGGTTTTTCCCGCCCATTTCAAGCTGATATTTGGCTCCTCTTGCTGCAGCGGTTTGACCAACAAGCTTGCCGACAGCGTTAGAGCCTGTAAATGTAATGCCCTGAACCTTGTTATGCTCCGTTAATTTTTGGCCAATTAGCTTCCCTTCGCCAATCACCATATTCAGAACACCTGCAGGCAGCCCCGCTTCATGAAAGCACTTCATCACTAACGCAGCCGTTACTGCTGTTTCGCGTGCAGGCTTCCATACTACTGTATTGCCATAGATCAAGGCAGGCGCGATCTTCCATATCGGTATCGCAACTGGAAAGTTCCAAGGAGAAATAACGCCAATAACGCCTAATGGTACGCGTGTTGTATACATAAGAGCCGAAGGATCGCTTGCAGGAATAACATCTCCAACTGAACGCATGCCTTCGCCAGCATAATATCTTAATATTGCAACGCCTCGCGACACTTCCCCCTTCGCTTCTCCTAACGTTTTGCCCATCTCTCTTGTCATCATTGTGCCGATCAGCTCTATGTTTTGCTCCATAATGCTTGCGACTTTATAAAGGAGATTGCCTCGCTCTGCTCCTGCCAGGCTTCGCCAAGCTTTACGTGCGCCAGAGGCAGCAGATACGGCAGCCTCCAGGTCCTGCTCATTCGAATCCGGAACATGACCTACTTCCTCTGTTAAGTTGGCCGGGTTTTTATTCACAATATAGTTTTCGGAAGTCGGCTTGTGCCAGCCTCCATTTATATAATTTTCAATCGTTACTTGTGCTTCGCGTGTCATAATCGCGCCTCCTAATATTAATTTACAAGCTTCGTATCTAATTCGTGCTCATAGACCGCAACATTAACGAGCGTACCTATTTCCTCAATTTCAATCTCAATGATGTCGCCTGATTCTAATGTAAACTGATTGGGCGGAACGAGACATGTACCTGTAAGCAGCACCGTTCCTGCGAATAGCTCATTATCTTTTTTCAAATAATGAATAAGTTCATTAAATTTGCGCTTCAATTGATTCGTATTCGCTTGCTCATCCACCACTTTTTCACCGTCTCGATAAATTCGGCAGGCGATTGACAATGAATACGGATCGTCCAGCGTTTCTGCCAATCGTATAAACGGGCCGATAGAGCAAGAGCGTTTCCATATTTTAGCCTGCGGCAAATACAACGGATTTTCACCTTCAATATCGCGGCAGCTCATATCATTGCCAACAGTATAGCCAACAATGACACCGTTTTCATCGAGCACTAAACCAAGCTCGGCCTCGGGAACTTGCCACGTTGAATCACTTCTAAGGCAAACCTGATCATTATGACCTACTGTGCGGGATGAGGTTGATTTCATAAACAATTCCGGGCGAGGCGCATCATACACTTTATCGTAAAACGTCGTGCTGTCCAGCCTGCCCTCGGTTGCTTCGTAATTTCTTGCTTCTCTGCTGCGTTGATATGTAACCCCTGCAGCCCATACTTCTGGTGCGTCTACAGGTGTCAGCAGGTGAAGCTCCTCAATAGACTTTGAGATCGGTGTCGCTTGCGGCAGTGCGGAACGGATATATCCTTCCGCTGTCTTTCCGCTTTGTCGAGCTGCGTTGACAAGCTCCATTACATTCGATTCCTTCAGTTGATACAATTGTCCTTGCTCCACCAATGCCCCTAAATAAATATTGCCTTGATCACGATACCGGAAGATCTTCATAATAACCCAGCTCCTGTCTTTTGTTTTATAATATAAAACAACGTTCTTGTATTTCCACAAAATAAAGAGGGAGAAGTGTATTATCTCCTACCCTATCTCTCTGTAGCCTAACCCGTTAGAAATAAGCTTTGACGTCTCTACTAAACGTAAAACCAAAGCCTGCAGCTCCTGCTCATCGACTGTCGTCACTAATGTGGACATGCTAATTGCTGCTACAACCCTCCGACTATGATCATACACCGGGGCGGCAATACAGCGTACTCCGATTTCATTTTCTTCCCTGTCATAGGCAATTCCTGTTTCTCTCACCTGATCCAGCTCCGTTAAAAACTCTGCCTCGCTAGTAATCGTATTCGCAGTTTGAGTGGAGTATGTATAATTTGCCAACAGCTTTTCGCGCTCAGCCTGCGGCATATATGCGGCAAGAATTTTACCAACTGCACTGCTATGAAGCGGAACTCTGCGACCAATCCATGAATAGCGAATCGCAGCCTTGCTTCCTTCCACTTTATCGATGTACACGCCTTCAGCACCATCTTGAACTACTAAATGCACCGTTTGTCCTGTTTCTTCAGACAGTCTTTTCAGATGCCCATTAGAAACCTCTCTTATATCCAACCCTCTTAACAATAGCTGGCCCTTTTCTAACAATTTCATGCCGAGTCTATACAGTCCATTTTCATCCTGTTCAATATATCCATGTAATTGAAGCGTCTTAAGAAGAGAATGAACAGTGCTTTTATGCAGGCCGAGGCGTTGACTGATCTCAGTAATTTTCAATTCTCGATGCTGATCATCAAATAAATCCAGTATATGAAGCGCCCTGTCCAGCGACTGAATAATCGGCAATTGGCTCACCTCCCTCTTGTTCTATATTATAAAACATGGTTTTATATAATTTTATCAAATGATTGAGGCTCTCGTCTACAGTTTAAATCTGATCCGATGCATTTGTAATAAATAACAGGGATGACTTCGCACAATGTCCAAAGCCATCCCTGTTTCTATAATACGATTGGCAAATGCCTAATACCTCGCAACGATCATTTTTTTTCTTGTATAGAACTCTACGCCGTCCTTGCCGTTGGCGTGCAGATCGCCGTAGAAAGATTTTTTATAGCCCGAGAACGGAAAGAACGCCATTGGAGCAGGCACGCCGACATTGATACCCAGCATGCCTGCGTCGATATGCTCGCGATAATGACGAATCGCCTTCGCACTATTGCTGTACAGCACGCCGCCGTTGGCAAATTCCGATTGATTAGCGAGGGCAATCGCATCATCAAGCGTTGCGGCTCTTACAATCGATAGTACAGGAGCAAACACTTCATCTCGCCAAATTTTCATTTCATTGGTCACATGGTCGAAAATGGTCGGGCCAATAAAGTAGCCGCTAGCCATATCGCTTGCCGCTTCTCTTCCGTCCAGCAGCAGCTGCGCTCCCTCCTGCACCGCAGCTTCAATATAGCCGATCGTTCTCTCCTTGTGGCTTTGGCGAATAACAGGCCCCAGGAAGTAATCGCCCTGACTGCCGTCTCCGATAGACAGCTGCTTGGCCGCTTCAATCAGCTTCGCGATCAATTGATCGGCGATATCGCCGACTGCTACAACAACTGAGGTTGCCATGCAGCGCTCGCCGGCCGAGCCAAACGAAGCATTAATAATTTCCTTTACAGCCAGATTCAAATCAGCGTCAGGCAGCACGATGGAATGATTTTTTGCGCCAGCCAATGCCTGCACTCTTTTGCCATGCGCCGCAGCCGTTTTGTATACATATTCCGCAACTGGCTGTGAGCCGACAAAGGAAATCGCGGCCACAGCTTCATTTTCGAGCAGCTCATTTACAACATCATGCGAGCCGTGCACAATGTTGAGCACACCAGCCGGCAGTCCGGCCTGCTCCAGCAGCTCCGCTAATTTGCACGCTAAAATCGGCGTTCTATCGGACGGCTTCAATACAAAGGTATTGCCGCAAGCGATCGCCAGTGGAAACATCCAGCACGGAACCATCATCGGAAAGTTAAACGGCGTAATGCCGCCGATCACGCCGAGCGGATAGCGGTACATGCCCGACTCCAGGCCTGTGGCAATATCAGGCAGCACGCTGCCCATCATTAAAGTAGGCGCTCCAGCAGCAAACTCGACGCATTCAATGCCGCGCTGCACCTCGCCATAAGCCTCGCTGTAGCTTTTGCCATTTTCAATGGTGATCAGCTTGGCAAGCTCCTCCCAATGCTCAACCAGCAGCTGCTGATACTTGAACAAAATTCGCGCTCGGCGCGGCACCGCCGTATTTTTCCACGCTGGAAAGGCAGCCTGCGCTGCTTGAATTGCCTGCTGCACCTCAGATCTTGTTGAATGAGGAACCACGGCGATCGTTTCGCCGGTTGCCGGATTAGGAACCTCTTCTACCGTTTCACTGGCAGAAGCGACCCAATGGCCGCCGATATAATTTTGAATTTGCGTAATCGTTGACATGATGATTGCTCCCTTCCGTCCGTTTTTCTTCTGCTCTCTGATCGGTCCTAAGCCCGCTCCGCTTCATGCTCGCTTACAACTGCCGCTATTTGCTCAAAGGACGGCATTGCATCCGAGCAGCTGTGACTGGCCACAACAATTGAAGCCGCGGCTGCTCCCCATTGCTGGCATACCGGAATCGGCTGGCCGTTCATTAAGCCGTATATAAATGCACCCGCATAAGAATCACCCGCGCCAAAAGTTTTCACAACCTTAGCCGGGTAAATTCGTCCAGTATGCCGCTCTCCTGACGAAGTGTAAACGACCGAGCCGTCGCCGCCATGCTTAATGACGACAAGCTGCGTCCCTTTATGCAGCCAGCGCTCGGCAATTTGCTCATCTGTCGTATCCGAGCGCCCGAGCATATGCTCCATCAGCATAAATTCATCTCGGCCGCCAAATATAACATCACTTTTCTCAGCGATCAGGCTGGCATAGATGCCCGCTTCCTCAGTCGAATTCCACGTATACGCACGATAGTCGATGTCAAACATGACGACCACGCCGTTCAGCCTCGCCAGCTCTACCGCTTTTAATGCCGCCTCGCGCGAAGGGCTTTTCGCAAGCGCAGTTCCGGAAATTAATATCGCCTTGGCGCGGGCGATATAAGCTTCACGAATGTCCGCCGGCTCAAGCTTCAGATCCGCAACATTGTCGCGGTACATTAAAATGCTGCAATCGGTGGGTGATTTAATTTCCGTAAAGGCCAGACCCGTCACCGAGCCGGAGCGATCTACAATGACATTGCTCGTATCGATAGCCCGCTTCTCCAAATAGCCTTGAATAAATCTGCCATGCTGGTCATCGGAAACTCGCCCGATAAAGCCTGTTTTCAAGCCCAGCCTAGCTGCTGCAATACAAATATTTGCGGGAGATCCGCCCACATATTTCGTAAAGGTTGTCGTCTCTTCCATCGGTCTATGAATCTCGTTTGCATTCAGATCAATACATAAGCGGCCGAGCGCAATTAAATCGAGTGGCCTTGCAGCGTCAAATGAAAGCATGTCCTCTCACCTCAATCTTTTCATATTCAACCTTCATTGAACGTTAACGTCCAAACAGCCATGCGTGGTCCTTGTCATTTTTAAATTTCCAGCTGCGCACCGGCCCTGCCATCACATTCAAATAATAGACCTCATAACCAGGAGGCGCGCCGACAGGATGATAGCCCTTCGGCACGAGCACGACATCGTTATGCCCTACAACAATCGTCTCGTCCAGCGAGCGATCATCCGTATATACCCGCTGGATCGCAAAGCCTTTGTCTGGCGAAATTTTATGATAGTAGGTTTCTTCCAGCAGCGACTCCTCGGGCAAATTCAACTGATCATGCTTATGCGGCGGATAGCTGGACCAGTGGCCTTGCGGTGTAAATACCTCTACGACCAGCAGGCTGTCGGCTGGCTGTGATTCAGGCAAAATATTATGAATCAGCCGCTCCATATTGCCTTTGCCGCGAACCTCAACGCCAACATCGGTCGGCGCAATTAAGCGCGCAGGCAGACCGCCCCCGCCAGGAGCCTTGCAAAATGCAAGCTCTGCCTCAGTTTCCGCTGCTATTTCAATCCGATCCTGCGCCGGGACATAAACAGTGTAAGGCGCAATTTTCTCAAACACACTCATGCGCTGACCGATGTTGTTCCACGTCGCAGCCTTCGTTTTAAGCGTAACAATGCCGGATAAAACAACAACAGCCACCTCATTATCGAGCGTTTCCTGTACCGTAGACTGACCCTGACGCAGCTGCACCACCTCAAAGCCAACATACTTCCAGCCAGCCGACTGCGGTGTAATCTTGATCAACTGACCAGTTTCAGCATCATACTGCGGCGAAACTTTTAAATGACTCATTCTATTAACCTCCTTCAGCGCTCCGGAGCAATGCATCCTCCAGTCGCTTTTTAAATCAGCGCTCCGGAGCAATGCATCCTCCAGTCGCTTTTTAAATCAGCGCTCCGGAGCTAAGCATCCTTCAGTCGCTTTTTAAATCGTAATGCTCTTATTTGAATTTTTATGGTTGCTTTACGATGTTAAAGGCGACTCTCTTCGTTTTTCGGATGCTTTGCTCCTCCGCTGTAGCTTTTTTTCTGTTGAGTGCTCTTCGAAGCGAAAGCAGCAGCAGCGCTCCGGAGCTAAGCATCCTTCAGTCGCTTTTTAAATCGTAATGCTTTCTTATTTGAATTTTTAAGGTTGCATTACGATGTTAAAGGCGACTCTCTTCGTTTTCGGATGCTTTGCTCCTCCGCTGTAGTTTTTTTGAGTGCAGGTCCAAGAAGATGGCACGATAGCAGAAAGCGAGGAGCGCAGCGTAGGCACTTGCTACGTGAGCACCTAAAATGTTTCCGTGGGAACATACATCGGAAGCATAAGCCTTCGCTAGCGTTCAAGATTCGCCACCGACTCCGCTACAACGCCATCTCATCGTCATCAATGTCCAATTTTTAAACTACCTCTTCCAAATAGAAGTTTAAAAATTGGGCTTTCAGGACCAAGAAGCTTGGACGCTAGTAGAAAATGAGGAGCGCAGCGTAGGCACTTGCTACGTGAGCACCGGAATTTTCGCTAGCGTTCAAGATTCGACGCCGACTATGCTACAAGCAACGCATCGTCATCAATGTCCAATTTTTAAACTACCTCTTCCAAATAGAAGTTTAAAAATTGGGCTTTCAGGACCAAGAAGCTTGGACGCTAGTAGAAAATGAGGAGCGCAGCGTAGGCACTTGCTACGTGAGCACCGGAATTTTCGCTAGCGTTCAAGATTCGCCGTCGACTAGGCTACAAAGAAGCCGCATCGTCATCAAAGTTCAATTTTTAAACAACCTCTTCCATGTGTACTATTCTGTGTTCGCCAAGCGACCGCCTAGCTGCACAAGCGATGCGTTCTGCCTGGTAGCCATCGAAAACCGATACGCTCGGTGCGGCGCCGTTGCTTACGCATTCTATAAAATGCTCCAGCTCTGCTTTATAGGACGCCATATAGCGATCAAGGAAAAAGTATTGCGGATGATCGGTTACGATCGCTTCCTCTGTGCTGATTTTCACAGTAGTCGGCAAATCATTTTCTACGCCGATGCTTCCCTTGGCTCCTAATATTTCAACTCTTTGGTCATAGCCATAAGCAGCTCGGCGGCTGTTGTCAATGACGCCCAGGGCGCCGTTGGTAAAACGCAGCGTCACAATCGCTGTATCGATGTCGCCCAGCTCGCCAATAGCCGGGTCGACCAAAACCGTTCCTTCGGCAAATACTGTTTCTACCTCGCTGCCTGCCAGAAAACGAGCCATATCAAAATCATGAATGCTCATATCCATAAACATTCCGCCCGAGGCTGCAATATAGCTTGCCGGGGGAGGAGCCGGGTCGCGTGAAGTAATTTTAATGATATGCGGCTCACCAATTTTGTCTGCATCGACCAGCGCACGGACCTTGCTGAAATTATGGTCAAATCTTCGATTAAAGCCTACTTGAAAGATAATGCCCGCTTCCTGCACAAGCTGCAGCACTTGCTTCGTCTCCTCATAGTGAAAGCTGATTGGCTTTTCGCAAAATATATGCTTCCCGGCGGCTGCCGCTGCTCTAATGATGTCAATATGTGTATTGGTTGGGGAGCAAATAAAGATCGCATCTACGCGCTCATCCTCAATTAATTGCAAATAGCTGTCGGTCACGATCGAAAGATTAAAAGGCTTGCTCCAGCGAAGCAGCGCTTCATTGAGCTGTACATCCGACACCCCAATCAGCTCGATGTCCGGGTGCTTAATCATATTTTCCGCATGCAGCTTTCCTATTCTGCCTGCACCAACTATCCCAATTCCTATCCTGCTCATACGCAGCCCTCTCTCTGTCTTAAAATTTCAGCCGCTTCTGTCACCGCTCTTGATGCTTGGCATCCGTTAAACCGGCAGCCCAATCGTCTGCAAATATCGCAATGCCTTAGCCGCATACTCGACAGGATTGGCTACATCCGGATCCTGTTCAGCCTCAATAATGATCCAGCCATCGTACTTGCGAGCAAGCAATTGCTGCACAATTGGAGCAAAATCGATGCATCCGTCGCCAGGCACGGTGAATACGCCATTTTGCACGCCTGTTCTAAAGCGCAGCCCCGACTCTAGCAACTGCTCCAGCTGCGCCTTGCGAATATCCTTCAAATGGATATAGGCGATACGATCATAGTATTTATTCAGCAGCTCCAATGGATCATAGCCGCCGTAATAGGCATGGCCGGTGTCATATAGCAAATGAACGAGCCTAGCATCCGTCGAGGCCATTAACCGATCAATTTGCGCCGGCTTTTCGATCACCGTTTCGCCATGATAGTGATAGACAAGCTTCATCCCTTTATCGTTGCAGTACTGTCCAGCACGATGCAAACCGTCTATTAAGGACGCCCACTGCTCCTCGTTTAGCTCCTCAATACTTACTTTGTTCTGCGTTAAATCCTCAAAGGTGTTGCCGCTTTCGCAGGTAACGACATGCTTGCAGCCCATTTCAGCCAAAAAATCAACGCGGCGCTTATACTTTTCCAGCTCGGCTTCCTTTCGTGCGGCATCGCTAAAATGAACAGAATTCCACTGCGAGCTCAGCACCATATTGTAGTTGGCAAGCAATGCCTGCAAGGATGGAGCATCCTTGGGAAATTTGCGGCAAAACTCCGTTCCGGCAAAGCCAAGTCCCGACATATCCGCCAGCACTTCTTCAGCTGTATAATGATCGCCTAAAGCCAAAATATCTTCATTCACCCAATTAATCGCTGAAATCCCTAATGAAATCGCCATACAGACCTCCCGTCTACAGCTGTTTTATTTGCTGTACATTTTTTTGATAGCTTGCATAGGCCGCCTGAACAGTCGGCTGCGTGGAAACCTCGGCTACGCCTACCTGCCACCAGGATTGATAGCCGGATGTGTTCGTGCCAGGCAGCACCGGAATCGAAATCAACGTTGTCGTCGCATGCTGCTTGGCGCGAGCCAGCGCTTCTCTCAGCTGCTCCCTGGTCGTTGCGGTATAGGCGTTAGCGCCCATGCTTCTGGCATGCGCGGCAAAATCAATTGGCAAATATTCGCCCGCTAGCTGCCCCTGCTCGTCTCGCACTCTAAATTCGTTGCCAAAGCTGCCGCTGCCATGCTCTCGCTGCAAATTATGAATACATTGATAGCCGTGATTATCGAGCAGTAAAATCGTTATCTTCATTCCTTCCTGCAGACTGGTCAGCAGCTCGGAATGAAGCATCAGGTAGCTGCCGTCACCGACCAGCGCATACACCTCTCGCTCAGGCTCCGCCAGCTTAACGCCAAAAGCACCGCTAACCTCATAGCCCATGCAGGAAAAGCCGTACTCCATATGATAGGTTTTAGGCTGAGTCGTTCGCCACATCCGATGCAAATCGCCTGGCATGCTGCCCGCCGCGCATACGACAATATCCTGCTCGCCTATAAAACGATTAATCTCGCCAAGCACACTCGTTTGCACCAAACCGTGCATTGATTCGGCATCATAAAGTCGATCCACTTCAGCATCCCACGCCTGCTTCAGCTTCTGCAGCTGCTCGGCAGAATAGGAGGATTGATAGGAAATCGCTTTCAACTGCATTGAAAGCTGAGACAGCGCCAACTTTGCATCTGCGATTATCCGCCCGCCGCCGCTCGTTTTATAGGCGTCGAGGCCTGAAATATTAATATTGACGAATTTGGCATCGGGGTTTTTAAAGGCCGTTTTCGAGGCTGTAGAAAAATCGGAAAGTCTTGTACCAACTGCAATGACAAGATCCGCTTCGGCTGCAAGCTGATTGGCAGGCTCGGTTCCTGTTACTCCTATGCCGCCAAAGGATAGTGGATGCTGCCACGACATGGAGCTTTTGCCGGCCTGTGTTTCCGTAACAGGAATTTGGCACGCTTCTGCCAGCTGCTGCAGCTCCTGCAGCGCATAGGAATAGTGAACGCCGCCGCCTGCAATAATGAGCGGGTATCTGGCAGCTGCAATAAGCTGTGCGGCTTCGCTTATGGAGGACTCTGAAGGCTGCCGCCGTTCAATGCGGTGCACGCGTTTTGCAAAAAAGGAGGCCGGATAGTCGTAGGCTTCGCACTGCACATCCTGCGGCAAGCTCAAGGTTACTGCGCCTGTTTCCGCCGGATCGGTCAGCACTCGCATTGCATGCAGCGCAGAAGGGACAAGCTGCTCCGGTCGGCTGATGCGATCCCAAAACTTGCTGACTGGCTTGAAGGCATCGTTGGCAGAAACGGTATAATCCATCGGATATTCGATCTGCTGCAATACCGGGTCCGGCAAGCGGCTGGCAAATATATCGCCTGGCAGCAGCAGCAGCGGAATGCGGTTCACGGTAGCCACTCCGGCTGCCGTCACCATGTTCAATGCCCCAGGTCCAATCGAGGAGGTGCAGGCATAAGCAGCCAAGCGGTTTTTTTGCTTGGCGAAGGCAATTGCGGCATGAGCCATGCCTTGCTCATTTTTGCCTTGAATGAAATGCAGGCCGTCTCGGCTTTGCTCCAGCGCCTGACCTATGCCCGTCACATTGCCGTGACCGAAAATTCCCATCACACCTTGAAAAAACTTGCTTTCCACCCCATCCAGCTCAACATATTGCTGGTCTAGAAAGCGAATTAACGCCTGGGCCATCGTCAAACGAATTGTTTCCATCGTAGCACCTCGCATTCATTACTCTTCTTATTGCTCAAAGAAAGCTGTTTGTCAACGAAAGAATAGGTTAAGCGCTTACCTTATAATGCGAATTATACCGATATTTTGAGCATTGTCAACTAAAAAAACTATTTTCCCGTTTGCGCTATGCCAATGCTGGCGATTGGATTGCATTACGGAAAAATAGTTTAGATGAGCAAGCTTATGATGTTATTTGATCGTACGCGTTGACTGACGCACAACCAGATCGGGCATTAGCAGAACGCGCTGCCTAACCGTTTCCTTGCTTTGAATTTGCTGTACGAGCAGCGCGACGGAGCGCTCCCCGATTTCCTGCATCGGCTGCGCTACTGTAGTGAGCGGCGGGTCGATGATCGTTGCCAATATCGTATTGTCATAGCCGACAATTGAAATATCGTCTGGCACTTTAAGCCCACCTTCCCGCACAGCCTGGATCGCGCCAATCGCAAGAATGTCATTGCAGGCAAATACAGCGGTCGGCCGCTGCTTTTGCTGCAGCAGCTGCTTCATTGCCGCCTTGCCGCTTTCCAGCGTATAGCCGCCCTCGATTACAAGCTGCGGATCGAGCTCCAGCTGTGCTTCCTTCATCGCATCAACACATCCGCGCAGCCGTTCCTTACTCCCCAGCTCCGTTAAATTTTCTACAATTACGGCAATATTTTGATGCCCTTGCTGCAGCAAATGCTGACCTGCCTGCATTCCGCCATAATAGTCATCGACCATCACCGATGTAACCGGAGCGGAAAAAATTTCTCTGGCGATCATAACAAGCGGTACTTTTTCGCTTAATATTTTTTTAACGACTACGTTTTGCTTGTCGCGCGACACCATAATAATGCCGTCAACCCGCTTCTTCATAAACAGCTGATAATATTCCTCTTCCTTGTCAGCATCATTGTCGGTGCTGCAAATAAATACATTAAAGCCATGCTTCCGTCCTTGATCCTCAATCGCTCTTGCCAGCTCGGCAAAATAAGGGTTGGCCAGGTCTGGCAAGGTTAAGCCGAGGGTAAAGGTGCTTTTCCCTGACAGCGCTGAAGCGACAACGCTTGGCTGATACTCCAGCTCGTCCATGATTTGCATCACTTTTTTCCTTGTTTTCTCACTAATCCGTCCGGTATTATTGATGACCTTGGACACAGTCGCGATGGAAACCCCCGCTTTCTCTGCCACATCATATATCGTTATTTTCATTTGCTTAACTCCTACAACTTTTTATGGTACTTCTGATTCTGATTCAGCTTCCCTGTACATAAAAAGCACTTCGAAAGCTAGTGTTATCGTACTTGCGATTAGCCTGCTTGCGATTAACCCATTACTCATAATCATAACTGATTTTTCGGCCGAATGAAATTATGTATTGCATAACAAGCGGTTAGCTTCTACAATGAAAAGGTAAGCGCTTAACTCTGTTGTATGCTATTTGAAGCTTTAATCTCTATATATGACGCTGAAAGGTGTGTGTCCGCATTGGATTTTTCTGCGAAAGAAAGTGCTCATTACAGCTTTGGTGAAGATACTCAGCAGGTGCTTGAGCTTGTCGCTAATCGATATATCGGCGCTAACCCGCCGCTCCCCTTCATTCATCGCGCGTTTTCGGCTGCAGGTATAATGCAAAATAGTGAAGGCCTCTATTTGCTAGATTTTGGCGACATCTACTCAGCTAGCCCGAACGGCTCCTATGCTTATGCGATGGCTTTGGTATGGAGTGATGAGCAGCGCTCAATTGATGGGGTGATGGAGCCGCTTGGTCCAATCTCACTCTATTTGAACGAGCAAAGGCTGTATCACTCAGCTGTAATTGAGGAGCTCAAGCCAGACGGACGAGTCGCCATTCCGCTATTATTCGAAAAAGGCTGGAATGTGCTTATGATCGAGGCTCGCAAAACACCCGCAGGCTTTGGCTGCCGCTTTGGAGCAGAGGAAGGCAAGGTGCGTATTTTGCAGGTGCTGTCGCCCTTTGCCAATCGGAGCGGCCAGGCTGGCTGGATTTATTCAGAGCCGCTCGCACAGCCAGTCTACGGCGAGCAGCAGCAGCTCTTTCCTGACTGGACTAAAGATGAAAGCTTAACCGAGCTAAGCTGGTATCCGCGCGCTTGCTGGAGCGAGCAAGAGCTGGCCTTGCCTAATTTGCAGCGAATATTCGGCTTTCAGGCTGAAGCGGCGGCCTATGCGCGCACGGTGCTGGATATGACGGCAGGCGATGCAGAAACGATGGTTATGTCACTGCAAACCTATGGCGCAACTATGGTATGGCTTGATGAGCAGTTGATTTTCCACACATCGCAGGCCGGCAGCTACATACAGCATGTTCCGCTGGGCAGCAGACGCAAACCGCATATTAAGGTTTGGAGCGCAAGCGGCGGGCAGCACTGGGGATTCCAACTCGCCTTCAGCGTCAATGGCTCGGAGCTGAGGCTGCAGGCATCGCTTAATGTGCACGGCTATAGCGAGCCGTGGATTTACGCAGGGCCGCTTGACCAGGCTGCTCCCGAAGCACAAAGCGAGACGTTCGCTGCACATGCATTGCTGAAGCAGCAGGATAAGCAGCTGTATTGGCAGCTTGACGCCCCGGCTTTCGTCGTTCGTCCTTATTACGAAAATGCGATGCTAAGCAATAAATGGACGGTAGGCAGCATGAGCAACTTTGGACGGTGGGACTATCCGCTCGGCGTGACGATGTATGGCCTGCTCCGCAGCGGCAAGCAGCTGCAGCGCAGCGATATGATCGAGTATGCGCTCAAGCATATTACAAGCTGCACCGATTGGTACGACTATTCCGTATGGGACTATGCGCAATACGGCTTCCCTGCAATTAATCATCAGCTGGTGCTAATTAAAATGCTCGACAACTGCGGCTCCTTCGGCTCGGCAATGCTTGAGGCGTATTCGATCACGAACGACCAACGCTTTGCTCAAATTGCCGAAGTGATCGCCGACTTTATGTTGAACAAGCTGGAAAGAAAAGCGGACGGCGCCTTCTACCGCGTATGCGAAGGCGAGTATTCCGCCAATACGATGTGGGCGGATGATCTGTATATGAGCACGCCGTTTCTAATCCGCTACGCAGAGCTGTTTCACCAAGAAGAAGCGCTGCATGAGGCAGCAAAACAGTTTGTGCTGTATAAGAAATATTTGTTCATGGAGGATCAGCGTCTGATGTCGCATGTGTACGATTTCAAATATGATCGTGCCACAAGCGTGCCATGGGGGCGCGGCAATGGATGGGTGCTGTTTTCCTTGTCCGAGCTTTTGGAAAGACTGCCGCAGGCGCATCCATTGCATGAGGAGCTGCTGGACTTCTATCAGCAATTTGCAGAGGGCATCGCCTCCTTCCAAAGCGACAGCGGCTTATGGCGGCAAGTCATAAATGAGCCGGACAGCTACGAGGAAGCATCCTGTACGGCGATGTTTGTGTACGGTCTGGCGCGGGGCATTCGCTTTGGCTGGCTTCAGCAGCGGACGCATTTCGAGGCAGTCGTCGAGCGCGGCTGGCAGGGCTTGACCAAGCATGCGATTAATCGGCAGGGGCATGTATTTGGCGTTTGCAGCGGCTCCAGATATTCGTTTGCACCGGACTACTATATGTACGACCTAAGAACAGTCGTCAATGACAATCACGGCATCGGCATTATGATGCTGGCAGGCGTAGAGGTCGAGCAAATGCGCACAGCCAGCAGCCCGACCGCCACGAGCCAATCCAGCCTGTAACGCAAGCAGCATCCACAGCCAGCACGCTGCTGGATATTAGCTTATTATTCTACTGTTGTAAAGGAGAATTTGAGACTATGTCTATAACGATCGAGCAACTAAATGAGCAGCAACGCTACGTGCTCAAGCAAGCGATGAGCGGCTTGGATCGGCTGTATGATCCGGTGATGCAATTAATCGGCAGCGGCAGCAACCGCGAAACAGACGAGGAAGTCCATTCCACAAGAGGCAGCGCCCACTACGCGCTTGGACTGCTGCTGCGCGACGAGCCAGGCGATCTTGAGCGGGCATGCCAGCTCATCGACGCCGTGCTGGAGCTGCAGTTTGTCGATCCCGAGGAAATTTACTACGGCACCTTTCGGACATCGCCGCAGGCTGCATTGCCGCCAAGCGGAAATTATCCGTGGAAAAAATTTGGAAGCGGTGTGACCTACTTCCTTAACGATACCTTTGACAAATTCACTAGAGCATGGCTGAAGCAAGACGAGTATGCCGCTGCCTCTGATCAAGAACGCAGAGCAATACGGGCAAAATTAACGAAGGTGTTTGATCAGGTTATCCCTCCGGTTTGGAAAAGCTATGATCCCAACTGGCGCGAATTTATTGCCAGCACCTTTGCTGTCGTCCTCGAGCTGTTCGAGGCGAAGCTGCCTGCCGAGCTTGTCGCCCGTATTGATCAGGCGATGAAAAGAACTGTGCAAGGCTCGATCGACAGACGCTTGTCCGATGCGATTCCGATGAACACCAATATCGAGCTGATGCATTTATTTATTGCCGACTACTTCGCCGATCGTTATCAACACGAGCAGTGGATTGAGCATGCGAAGCGCGAGATGGAGGCGTTTTTGCAAGATTTCCGTGAATTTGGCACCTTCGCAGAGTTCAACTCCGCCACCTATTATGGCGTTGATTTAAGCGTGCTTGGCCTGATTCGCAAGTTCAGCAAGCTTCAGGAAATGAAGCAGTTTGGCGAAGAGGTCGAAGCGCAGCTGTGGCGCACGATTGCCCAGTACTACAATGCCAATATGGAAAATATGGCCGGTCCCTTCTCGCGCGCTTATGAAATGGAGCTTGTCGAGCACAGCTCGATTGGTGTGTTTTTATATTTGGCATTGGGCGAGGACTATGTGCATTTGGCAGGAGAAAACTGCGAAACCTCGCATGATACGCTGATCGCTCTACTGGAGGTAGCCATTCCGGAGGATGTGATCGACAGCTTCAGGTCTCATACGGAAAACCGCTTTGTCAAGCAGCAGTTCAAGGAGCTTTGCGAGCGGCATGAGCCCGGGAATACAAGGCATTTGTGCAAGGCGAGCTCATGGATCGAAAGGAATATGATGCTGGGAGCACTATCTGGCAGTCAAAATACGAGCGGCCAGCTGCATCCCGCTACAATTCATTGGCAAAATGAACACGGCGAAAAATATTATTTGCGCTTGCTGCGCCGCGAGCCGGGCGGACATTGGAGCACGCATTATCGCGGCATTTTATACGATGCGGTTGTCGATAAGCGGGACATGAGCATTTCCGTCCAGCTGTCGGCCGATCATAATCTTGAGGTGTTTTTCCAAATAAGCGGGCCGCAGCTTGAGCAAGCAAGCTATGAGCAAGGCGTATGGAAGCTGCCGGGCTTAACGCTAACGCTTGATGATGATGGACTACAGGCTCGCACAAGCTTCGCCAATGGACAAATCGAGCACATTTACAGCTATGACTATACGAAAGGCCCACAAACGATGCGCATCAAGCTGAGCGCTCAGTTGACATACGAATAAAACATGAGGGGAATTGTCCTGTAAGCCTCTAAGCAAGTTAAAGTGAAGGTCTAAAGAATCTGGGTAACGTTAAATAATCAGAGTGGAGTCAATGGAAATTTTAAAGAATATTCATAACGTTAAGTACGGAAAACTGCATCCACTACAGTATAAACCGTCTATTAAGACGCTGTATATTCATTAAAATGGAGAAAGGCCTCATTTGTCACAAAT
Source organism: Paenibacillus montaniterrae (assembly GCF_018403185.1). Lineage (GTDB taxonomy): Bacteria > Bacillota > Bacilli > Paenibacillales > Paenibacillaceae > Pristimantibacillus > Pristimantibacillus montaniterrae. Next base: position 244,574 of record NZ_BOSE01000003.1, on the reverse strand, counting down.
CCTGCATGGCCTGGCAGCCACCACCAGGGATGAAAATACCAGTTGTCGCCGTTCTGGCTCTACGTTTAGAATCTTTTCAACAGATCAAAAGTCGTCGTTATTTTGGTGCCTTGAGCCCGTTCACAAATCCGACTTCCTGCAATTGTGTGCACCGCCGTGTGATACCCTTGGTTGCTTTAACCATTGGTTCGCGTACAAATATACGTTTCTTTTACCAGTTGCATGATCTGTTGCGAAAGGAGATGGTGTTTATGGAACCTATTATGGAACGTTGTGCAGGTCTGGATGTTCATCAGGAGACGGTCGTCGCTTGTGTGATGTATGGTCCGCTCGATCAGAGACCCAAGAAGGAGATCCAAACCTTCTCCACGACGACGAAGGGACTACTGGAGCTTGCCGACTGGCTTACAGAGCGCGCGTGCATGGATGTCGCCATGGAAAGCACCGGCGTCTACTGGAAACCGGTTTGGAACGTCCTGGAGCAGGAGTTTCGTATCACGCTCGGCAACGCGCAGCGAATCAAGAATATTCCGGGCCGCAAAACCGATGTGAAGGATGCGGAATGGATCTGTCGGTTGATGCGTTGCGGCATGATCCCCGCCAGTCTCGTTCCCCCGCGAGATATTCGCGAAGCGCGGGATTTAACGCGGCGCCGGCGGAAGTTGGTTCAGATGCTGACTTCGGAAAAAAATCGGGTCCACAAGGTGCTGCAAGATGCCAATATCAAGCTAACGACCTATGTGACGGACTTATTCGGCGTTTCCGGACGCGCATTGCTTGAAAAGCTGATCAACGGAGAGGTACTGACCGAAGAGCAGGTCCGAGAGATCGCAAAAGGGAAATTGAAGAAAAAAGTGCCTCAGCTTGTAGAAGCGATGAACGGTCGGGTGAACAAGCATCATCGTAAGATGCTAGCTCGGATTATGAAGCATTACGATTTTCTTAAAGAAGAGATCGCAGAGTTGGAACAGGAAATCCAACTCATCTTACAACCGTATCAACATGAACTCGAATTGTTGGACACGATCCCCGGCATCAATCAGGATGGCGCGGCGGACATTCTGGCGGAGATCGGTCCTGACATGTCGGCGTTCGAAACTGAACATCATTTAGCCTCTTGGGCGACGGTCAGTCCAGGGCAAAACGAAAGTGCAGGGAAAAAAAAGAAGACCGGGACAGGTAAAGGCAACAACTATTTGAAAACAGCCTTAAATCAAGCCGCGAATGCATCGATTCGAAGCAAAGATACGCGATTAGGCAATTTCTATCGCAGCGTGCTTAAACGACAGGGACACAAAAAAGCAGTAGGCGCCGTCAGCCATTTGATTATCCGAATTGCTTACCACATGCTGCAAACGGGTACACCTTACCAAGAGATGGGCGACAGATTTGTACGCAAGAAAAAGGAACCCAATGTGAACACCCTGATCAAGCGAATCGAGCAATTAGGCTACAACGTTCAACTCATACAATAACTGACCAAACTTAGAGGATAATTTTAACAAAAAGAAATTATCCAGCATAGGGGGCCTTTTTGCGCCTTCTTTCGTACTAGGAGTGGTATTTTCGTACAAATAACGTTACCCAGCTTCCTTAGCGACTAGTCATCTTTTAGCTTGCCTTTCAGCCTTACTTTTCGGACAGCCCCCGTTGCTGTGGGAGTGTCAGGTAACCAGCTCAGTGCCCTCTTTCACCACAAGCGACTCGCTTAAGAAACAGCGTCGAATTGATAACAAGCTGATCATCGGGCCGCGTTCGTGCTGCAATTGTCCACCCCTGCCTATTCAAGCGTGCTTCATCAATCGATTCGTACATCATCTGCTTTATCCCCTCAGCAGTGCGTACCGCAACTAACGGCTCGGAAGCTGTTCGATTAATCTGCTCCAGCACCGCCTCCTTGTTTTGCACAAGACTGGCTACAAAGATTCGTTTATACGAGCTATAATTAAAATCAGCTCCATCCATCATGACGACTGTTATCTCGTTGCTTAAGCCTAAGCATTTAAGCAAAGCGCGTGAAGCCTTATAAGCAGCGGCATCAAGCTCAACACAAATCACCTCCGCATTACCGCACAGATGCAAAATGATAGCGCTAAGCGGCAATGAGCCGCTGCCAACAAATACAATTGGAGCCTCATCTGCTCGTCCATCCCGAAGCGAAAGCTGGCGCAAAATAGTCAGCTCTTTGCCGACTAACTCCATGTAAATGTTCCAGTTAGGCAATCTGTCAGCAATAACAGCCTGATTTGTCTGACAAATACGGCGGGATGCGTCCAGCTCTGCCAAGCATTCGGCCTCCGACAGCTTATGCTGCAAGCTTCGCAGATTCATTCGGATATATTCGTTGTCAAGGATAGCTTCAATTTCCTCTGGAAAGTAACCGGCTCGCAGCCGAGCAGATAAACGGCTAACGATGTCCACAACCCGCTGATTGGCGGGCGACAGATCTATTTCTTGCTGCAGAAGCTCATTAGCTTCACGAATAAACGCAATAACAGCCTCAACGATATCCATTCTTCGCAGATTGTCTGCTTCTACATCTGTATCTATAACGAAACTGGTAGAATCGACCTCCATAAACTCAGCGCCTCCCTTATGCTCATCATCTACTACAAGATATATTCGAATCGTCACGTAGATAGACGTACAGGCATTGAGAAGTACAAAGCAACGATGCACTGAGAAGTACAAAGCAACGATAAAGATGGTCATCTTCTAGTAATCCACATTGAAGGAGAATGTAAAATGAAAAGGAAGCTTCTATTAGCATTGATTGAATATAATTGCGGCGGGCCTATTGATCCGGTTATGCAAAGCGAAAATTATTATGTAACTGCTGTTGTTTCGTTTATTGGTAAAGTAAAACTTGAAGGATTTTAAGCCCGATTCTCCATGCTCAGAGAATCGGGCTTAAAAAGCAATGGGATATAACGCGGAAGCAGAAAATATCTATTACTTAAGAAAGTGAGCGAATTTATCCGGCGCGTTTCGTATGTCTTGTGCCAGCTTCTCGTATTCTGCTGATAGTTTAATCGAACGAACTCTTTTGGCGTCTTGATCGCGCGGCTCAATAAATCCTTCTTCTCTCCAATGACTTACTTTTTCTCTTATCGAACGGTCCGATAGCCTAAGCAACTCCCGCATTTCGCTTGTCGTCAGAACATCTTGTTTAAATGTCAGTTGGGCGAACACCATTCGTTGCTGCGGGTCCAGCTTGCGAATCAGGTCTGGTTCAATTTTTGTCATTTGGGCAGATTTTTCTGTTACGATGGCAGCTGCCTCTTCAAATACCTCAGCCAGACCATCAATAAAGAATTCCAGCCACGGCGTTAATACAGCCTCATTTCGACCAAAATAATAATTGTGATGGAGACCTAATTGCAGGCGGCGATAATATTCCGCCAAATTGCGGTCGTAGAAATTTTCTAAAACAAATAAACCTTTCAACCCATACCCGCCTCGGCGTAAAAGATATGTTGTGATCATTCGAGCAGTTCGACCATTTCCATCCATATATGGATGGATTGTAAGAAACTGCCACATAAATATTCCCGCTTTAATCGGAACTGGGACCGAGTAGGTTTCCGGTGAGTTGACCCAAGCAACCAGGTCTTCCATTAATTCAGGGACATCTTTCCATTCTGGTGGAAGATAAAAGCCGGAGGCATTGCGGCTTCCTGCTTGATTTTGCTCTTCACGATACTCACTAATACGCGGCCTTCTTCCGTGTGATACTCTAATAATAGCATGCAGCTTCTTAATAAACTCCTCAGTTACCGGAAGTTGCCTTCTTTCCGCTTCATCCAGAAATTCCAAAGCTTTCATCAAGTTATAAACTTCCTGTTCTTCATTGTCGTTACTGGTTTGATATAATGCTTTGCGCTTCGTTGCTTCATCAAGCGTATTCCCTTCAATCTTCGTTGAAAGAATAACCGTCTTTTCCATCGATTCTTTCTTTAGAAGATCCAGGATTGATGCAGGTAATGGAAGTAAATCCACTACTGCACTGGCGCGTTGTATGTCCATTAGTCTATGGGCAATAGTATCCGTTATTGAATATTTCGGTGTAAACATCGTATCACCTTCCTCAATAACATTATACCATTGCCGCTATTTTGCCGCAAACCATTGTGATTTTCACAAAAAAAGATAACGCCAATATGGCTCACATCCTCTATCAACCGAAGCGAAAGCTGGCGCAGAATATCTATTATTTTACAGATTAGCCCTTGAGCACTGTTCGAAAGCATGCTACATTATGTGATAATCATATGATGCAACTGATAGAAGCTGAAAATATTAGTATGTAAAGAAGGGGTGAATAAGATGAAAAGTAAATTATGCTTGATTACCGGAGCTAATTCGGGAATTGGATTTGCAACCGCAAGCGGTTTGGCTAGGCAAGGGGCGCATGTCATTATCGTTAGCCGCAACGTACAGCGGGGAGAAGAAGCGGTTCATAAAATTAAGGCAGACACTGGAAATTCAACCGTCGAGCTTCTTACTGCTGATCTATCTTCCTTGCAAGATATTCGGCATTTGGCTGAACAATTTAACGAGCGCTACAATAAACTGGACGTGCTTATTAATAATGCGGGAGGACTATTTCCCAAGCAAGAAACAAGCGTTGACGGCTTTGAGATGACCTTTGCTTTAAATTATTTAGCTCCGTTTCTGCTAACCCATTTGCTGCTTGATGCCATGAGAGCCGCAGAAACAGGACGAATTGTAAATGTCGCTTCCAGAGTACAAGCCAAACAGCTTGATTGGCATGAGCTTGGCCAACCGAAAGCTAGCGGATATTCCAGTATGGATGCATATGGGAAAGCGAAAACAGCGCTGCTTATGATGACCTACTATATGGCCGACCAGCTTAATGACAGCAACATTACAGTGAACGCCCTTCATCCCGGAGTAATCTATACGCCGCAAGCTACAAAATTTGCACCGAATTTTTTAAAGCCGCTAGCCAAGCTATTCATGCGTTCGCCAGAGCAAGGAGCTGTTACATCGTTGTACCTGGCTACGTCCCCCGAAGTGGAGCAGGTTACCGGAAAGTATTATTCAGACAAGAAAGCAACACGTACGGTTCCAATCTCTTATCACTCTGAGCTGCAGCAAAAATTGTATGATAAAAGTTTGCACTGGGTCGGATTGAACACTTGAGAAGCTGCCTGTTTCACTCCGCTATAGCAACCGACTGTCAGCCAGCTCGCCAATGTTGCTGGCTTCATGCTTAAGCACCTTCATCTGCTGACGGTATTGCTGCGGCGTAATGCCGAACTTGCGCTTGAATACACGGTGAAAATAATTCGCATTTTTAAACCCGTGCCGCAGCGCTAATTGCTCGATCGTTTCATCGGTCTGTTTGAGCTCCTCGCAAATATGCTGCAGCCGTGTTTGCTCAATATAGCTGCTGAAGGTGCTGCCCGTCAACGACTTGAATATTCGCTGCAAATGTCTTGGGCTCGTATGAATGCGCTCCGCCACATCCTCGAGCGACAAAGGCTCGCGATAGTTATCTTTAATAAACTGCTCCGCCAGCCTGCAGCGAAACCAGTTCATATCCTTGGAGGGTTGCGGCTTTTGCGGCTCCGGGAAGTAGCCGCGCGCAGTGCGCAGCAAAATATTGATAATCGCCTGCCTAATAATCGTCATCAGGCCCGGCTGGCCTTCATACCAGGCGCGATAGGCGGTTAAAAATGGCTCCATGGCCCGGAAGCGGTCCAGAGCAGGTCGCAGCGGAATGCGATTCAGCTGCTTGATGCAGGCCTCCGCCTCGCGCCATTCATTGTCAACGCCCCAGCCAGTAGCCGGGCATTCCTGCTCCAGACGCACAATCTGAATCCGCAGGCACAGCTCATCCATCGCAATTGCTGCATCCGCTTCCTGATAATGCATAACGTGCGGCGCCGTCAAATACATCATGCCCTCGGCCAGCTGAAACGGCTTGTCCTCCAGTATGACTTTTCCTTTGCCGCGTGGAATAAAATGAAATTCATATTCCTCACTATGCTTATGAAACTGATCGATTTTACCCGGAGGAAATGTTGTATGGTGGAAACGAACGACTCTGATTCCATATGGTCCCCAGCGAAAGTCGGCCTGCAGCTGCTCAAGCGCATGGCGCTGCTCCATCATAAGCTCATAGGTATAATGCTGGCTTGATGAAGCATTCATTTCCGGCATACTCATTCCTCCTCGTTTATGTTAGCTCAATCGGCGACCTTGCTTCGTGAGACTGGATCGCTGCTTCCATCAGCGTCGTCAAATCACGAGCAATTGCCACATTGTACGCATTGCTCGTTCCCGCCTGAATATGCGCTACCCACTGCTCAAATGCGCTCGGCAGCGCCGGCGGCAGCTCAAGCTCATGCCATTGCTTGGCGATGTCCGCATCCAGCAGCATGCTTTTATAGATCAGCCTGCCGTCTGCCGCGCTAAAAATCGCGCTGCCATGCTTGCCATGCAGCTCAACGGTAAACGGAGACGCCTGATTGACAAAGCCTGCCTCAACGATGCCAATTGCACCGTTCTCATAGCTCAAGCTAACAACCGCGTTATCCTCGACCTCTTTGTTCGTCATAAAGCCAAAGGCGGCAAATACTCTTTGCGGCATGCCGAGCAGCGCTCTGACAACATACATCGGATGACAGCCCAAATCAATAAGCGCGCCGCCGCCTGCCTGCTGCTTGCTGAAAAAATGCTCCGGCAAATAGCCGTGCGGACTGGCAGCAGTCGGCAACGCGCCGCTATGCGAGAGACGCGCGCGAACAAGCGTCAGCTCGCCCAGCTTGGGCAGCAGCTGCTTCATCCCCTGCATAAACGGCATATTGAGGCGCGGCAAGGACACCGTCAGCACTACATTGGCCGCTTGTACCGCTTCTATTATCATTGTACATTGTTCAGCCGTCAGAGCAATGACCTTTTCTGTAAAAATATGCTTGCCCGCCTTGGCAGCTGCAAGCATAAGCGCAGTATGCTCGCTTGTTGCCGCCGTAACGATAACACCATCTATTGCAGCATCCTGCCATATTTGCTCAAGCTGCTGCACATACGGCACGCCTCTGGCAGCCGCTTCGGCTCGGCCCCGCTCGGCATCCTCATCCCAAATCGCCGCCAGCTCCACAGCAGGATGCTCGCTTGCCTGTAGCGCATAGTCCTTGGCATGGACATGCCAAAAGCTGAGCAGCGCAAGCTTTAACGTCTGATTGCTCATTTGCTCTTCCTCCCACTAATCAAAATAAATGGCTTCACCTGTTTTGGCCGACTCGTAAATCGCTTCTAAAATTTGCGAAACAACGAACGCTTGCTTTGGCGTTACAACAGGCTCCCGATCATGAATAATTGCATCAATCCACATGCGCATTTCAACATCCTGCATCGACTCCTTCTTGCCTTCATAGAAATCCGCGCCCTTCGGATCGAGCTTGAAATGGTTCTCGTACAGCTTGCCGTGCATTTCTCCATTAATGCGCAAGCCGTCTACCATATCTGCACCGCCTTCTGTGCCGCACAGCGTTGTTCTTGCTTCCCTTGTATCCAAGTTATTAAGCGCCCAGCTCGCCTCCAGCATAATGGTCGCGCCGTTTTTCATCTTGATCATGCCAAAGGCAGAGTCCTCGACTTTAAATTTTTCCGGGTCCCAGGAGCCCCAGGCGTTGGCTGCATTCGCTCGCTTGGACAGCTTATGAAATGCCGAGCCCAGCACAACGCTCGGCTCGTAATTATCCATTAGCCATAGCGTCAAGTCGAGCGCATGCGTGCCGATATCGATTAGCGGGCCGCCGCCCTGCTTCTCTTTATCAAGGAATACGCCCCAGGTCGGCACACCGCGCCGCCGCACCGCATGAGCCTTGGCATAATAAATCTCTCCCAGCTGCCCTTCCTTGCACATTTTCTTTAGCAGCATGCTGTCGGAGCGAAAACGATTGTTGTAGCCAATCGTTAATTTCTTGCCTGCTTGCTCAGCTGCCTCTACCATCCGCTTGGCATCCGCAGCTGTAATCGCCATCGGCTTTTCACACATCACATGCTTGCCCGCCTGTAGCGCGGCAATAGAAATTTCGGCATGCGTATCATTAGCCGTGCAGACATGAACAACCTCAATCTCGGCGTTGGACAGCAGCTCTGCATAGCTGTCGTATACTTTGGCGCCCGGAGCGCCGAATTGCTCGCATGCCTTTTGCGCCTGCTCTACAAATACGTCACAAAATGCGACCACCTCTACCGCTTCCAGCTTGCTTAAGCTCGGCAAATGCTTGCCCATCGCAATGCCTCCACAGCCAATGATTCCAATCTTGATGATAGATTTCATACGGTTTCCTCCTAGAAATATGAATGCAATTATTTTCGCCCATTCTATCACGGAACCGTAAGCGAATAGTATGAAGGATTGCGACGAGTTAGAGTGTACAATTGCGACAACAATTAGATGATGCGCATTTTTTGAAAGCGTTTTATTATTGGCGATGGTATAATAAACCTGATCAAATCTCGCGCTATTCGACCAATTGGAGGAGCTAACGGATGTGGATATGGAAATGGTTTTGGAGCACGATTACGACCAGATTCAAATTTAAATTAATCGGCGGACTGTTCCTCATTATTTTGATCTGCTCAAGCGTTGCTGGGCTTTACACCTACTACAGCAATCAAAAGCTGCTGTCCGAGGAGCTGAGCAAGCAGGCGGCCGTCTCCAATCAGGAGGCATTTGCCAAGCTGGAGCTTAAGGTTCAGGAGATGAAGCGCATCTCGCAAATGATCGTATTCAGCCGTGAAATTGAAGATATGATTAAGCGCTACAACGAATATAAAGATACCGACCTCTTTCAGCTTTATTTGGAAAAACAAAAAATTGATGATTTAATTAACCAGCTGCGCTCTGACGCGCCCTACATTACGGGACTGTACATGCTCGATCTAAGCGGTGAAACGATCTATTATCGCTACAATACACCTGCGATCAATGATTTGAATCAATACTCATTCAAGCCGATTCTGCAAAATTTGCAGGAAACCTCCGGCGAATTAATTTGGAAGCGAATGGCTTTGCCCAGTGATATTGAGCCGGATGGCTACCGCGACACGATCGTTGCCTCACGCTGGATGAAAAACAACAAGCTGCAAAAATACGGGATGCTGATGATGACGATTGATGAGTCCTTTTTGTCCAGCGGACTGGATGAGCTAAGCGATCATGGCCTGGACAACGTATATTTGTTCAATCAGGACCAGGAGCTGCTTTATTCCAATGATCCTGCGCTGGTCAAGGATGAGCTGCAGCAGCTTCTAAGCCTAGATTCCTCGCAAATGATTGACAACCAGCTTTACTCCAGAAATCAGTCGCTAAACGCACTGGACGAATCCTTTATTCTTATTAGCTTGAAATCTATGGACGCGATCAATAACAAAAATCAAAGAATTGCGCAAAACATTATCATTGCCGGGCTGCTTATCGCGATTGCCTCAAGCATGCTGCTCGTGCTAATGCTGGAAAGGATGCTGCGTCCGCTTGCCGATTTGATGAAGGGGCTGCAGCGGCTTCGTTCCGGAAGATTCAATACCCGCATTACGGTGCGCTCGAAGGATGAGCTGGCGTATATCGGCGAAAGCTTCAATGCGATGACCGAGCAGGTTGAGAGCTTGATCAAGGAGGTCTATCTTACCCAGCTCAACGAGCGCGAGGCCGAATTAAAAGCGCTGCAGGCACAGCTGAATCCGCATTTTCTCCATAACTTTTTTAATGAAATCTATTGGAAGCTTTATATGCAAGACCAGAAGCAAACGGCTCATCTAATCGGAGCCGTGTCTGAAATGCTCAAGCATTCCTTAATGCCGATCAGACGCGCTACTACTGTGAAGGAAGAAATCCGGCAAATTCAAAACTATATTACGATTCAAAAAGAGCTTTTTGAAAGCGATTTCGAATTCAGCATTGAGGCTGAGGAGCATGTTCTGCCCTATAAAATGATGCGCTCCATGCTGCAGCCGCTCGTTGAAAATGTGTTCGTGCACGCCTTCCGCAATATGGTCTCGCAAAAAATATTGAAAATCTCCATTATGGAGCAAAATGATATGCTGCAGGTCCATATTATCGACAACGGCTGCGGCATGGAGCAGCATGTTATCGACAGGCTGCTCGATAATCAGGACCTCCATTCCGGGCATGCCATTCGCGAAAGCATCGGCGTGCGAAATGTAGCGCGGCGAATTGAGCTGCTTTATGGAAAGCCTTATCACCTCGAGATTGCAAGCCAGCCGGGACAAGGAACGACAATCAGCTTGTACTTGCCGATCCTCGAGGATGCTTCAGACGATCAAATTTCCAGTCAGAGAAAGGGTGCGTAGCGATGAATAGCGGCAATGTTATGGTTATTGAGGATCAATATCATTTTAGAAAAGGGCTTGTCAAAATGATTGAGGACAGTAATTTTAACTGGAGCGTCGTCAGTGAAGCCAGCAATGGCCTCGATGCACTAAAAATATTGGAGTCGCATCAGCCGGATCTCATTCTCACCGATATACGCATGCCGGCGATGGATGGCATTGAATTTGTCAGCAAGCTACGGGAAAAGTATCCTGACACGCTCGTTATCATCTTAAGCGGCTATCGCGATTTCGAATATGCACAGGCGGCGATTAAGCTTGGCGTAATTGATTATTTGGTTAAGCCGTGCACCGAGGAGGATATTAAGCAGATGCTGCATAAGGCAAGCCATCATCTCAGCAGCAATGGTAAGCAAGCTGCCAAGCCTGTTCCTGACAGGGAAGCTGCCGAGCAGCTGGACAGCCTGCCGACCGAGGAAAAGCAGCAAAAGCTGATTGCCAAGGCGCTCGCCTATATCCAATTGCATTATGCCGATGATTGCAGAATGACCGAGGTTGCTTCGCATGTCAAATTAAATCCGAGCTATTTTAGCGTGCTGTTCAAAAGGATGACTGGCGAGAGCTTTACCACTTATCTTACCCGCATCCGCATGGAAAAGGCCGTTCATCTATTATCCTCCACCGATATGAAAATATTTGAAGTGGCCGCTGCTACCGGCTTTGAAGGCTCCAACTACTTTATTAATGTATTCAAGCAGTTTTATGCCATGTCTCCTAAGGAATACCGCAATCGCTTTAGAGAAAACTAGCTTTTGAGAAGGCGAGGAGCGCTTCATGATTCGAATCTGTTGTTTTTTTCTATCTACAGCACTAGCCTGCATGCTTATTTTGAGCGGCTGCAGCACCACAAACACTTCGACACAGGAGGAGCAAGCGCCAACAGCAAAGCAGGGAAAGGTATCGCTCGTCGTTCAGGATCGCGGGCAGGTGGCCTCCTCTGAGGGCTCTTACGAGCAGAATCGCTGGACAAGGTGGATTTTGCAGCATGGTCCGGTGGATGTACAATTTGTTCCGGTATTGCGCAGCGAATCTAAAAAAATATTAAATGTTATGTTCGCCTCCGGCTCCGCTCCTGATCTCATCAACGAAACCAATGCCGCCTTTCGCAATTATTTGTACGAGCAAAACCAGCTGCAGCCATTCGATGAGCTGCTGGACTACATGCCGCATTATAAGGCGCTGCTTGAGCAATATCCGCAGCTGCGCAAGGCGGGCACTAAGTCGGACGGCAAATTATACGAAATCGGACGCATTAATGAAGCCAACCCGCTTCATGCTATGTTTATTCGCCAGGACTGGCTTGACGCATTAGGGCTGGAGATGCCAACGACGACTGAGGAGCTGCTCGAGGTGGCGCTGGCCTTCGCTGCTCAAGATCCTGACCAAAACGGACTGGACGATACGTACGGCATGAATATTAGCTACAACTCGGAGGGTGCGATTAATGAAATGTTTGGCGTACAGCAAAACCATAGCTGGGGCTGGCAGGATGGGCAAATCGTGCGCCAGTGGGAAAAGGAGCTGCATGCGCTTGAATTTAAAAAGCGGCTCTACGACTTAAACATTATTGATAAGGAATTTATGAATGATAAGGACGGCTCGAAGGCCAAGCAGGATTTTCTAAATGGAAAGATCGGCATCTACGTCAATCATAGCTTGAATTGGGTCAAGTTTACGATCAATGATTTGCAAAAGCTGAAGGCCAATGATCCACATGCGGTATTGCAGCCGCTGGAATATCCGCTCTCTCCTACCGGCCGCTATACAGGGGCGATTGACAATCCTGTTCAAATGACGACTGTGCTGAACGCCAGCGCCGCTGATCCAGTTGCCGCCGCGAAATATATCGACTTTATATTGGAGCCGTCTACGACGCAAATGCTGCTGAAAGGCGAGGAGCACGAGCACTGGGTGCAGGGCGAGCATGGCTGCCCTGTCTATACCGACATTAACAAATGGCAAATTGAGGTCGGCTATGCAAGCACAGGGGCGTACAGCCTGTTCTTGAGCAAAGGCACGAACCCGTGCAATTTTGTCATCAATCAATTTAATGCCGAGGACCCTGTGCAGCAGGAGGCGCTTCAGCTCTATCAAAAAACACGAGAGCTGTATATGGACAGCAGCAAGCAATACCCTGGCATTACGCTAGGCGATTATGTGCCTAGTCTGCCTGCAGAGCTCGATGTGCTGCACACGCAGCTGCAGACCGACATTCAGCATCTCTATATTAAAGCGATTATAGGCGGAGAAGCGTATCCTGCTGCTCAAGCGATCGAGGATGCCAAGACGCTTTGGAGCGCTAAAGGAGGTGAGCAAATTGTAGCCTATATGAATGAATGGTATGAAAGCAACAAAGGAACCGCATTTCTTGCCGAGGATTTATGGACGATTGTAGATCAGCAGCAGCAATTGCTGCAAAGCGCTATGCACGTGCAGCCAGAGTAAACATAAGATCAGCACACTCATAATGGAGAGGAATGATTGATATGTACAAGTCTATGTACAAGGCATTGCTAATCGGTCTGGCTCTTTTAATGGTTGCAAGCTATGTTCCGCAAGGTGAAAAAGGAAAGGCTTATGCCAACTCAGCTACCGGCTCGTTCAATATTTTATCCTACAATGTCGGAGGCTTGCCTTGGGGCCTTTCCAGTTCTGACCCTGCCTCAAACACCCCGCTTATAAGCCCTAAGCTGAATGCATACGATATCGTCAATGTGCAGGAGGACTTCAATTATCATGCAGCGCTCTATGCCAATGCCAACCACGCCTACAAAACTGCTACTAGCGGCGGCGCGGGCATCGGCAGCGGCTTGAATACGCTGTCGATTTTCCCGATGACGAATCTGAAGCGGATAACCTGGAATGATCGCTACGGCTTAATTGACAACGGCAGCGACCAGCTAACGCCTAAAGGCTTTACTGCTACGCGGCATCGGCTGGCTGAGGGTGTATTTATTGATGTCTACAATTTGCATGCGGATGCCGGAACCGACAGCGGCTCGATGGCCGCCAGAGCCTCGAATATCCGACAGCTGTATAACTATATTGTGCAGCACTCCGAGGGCAATGCAGTCATTGTTTTCGGCGACACCAATACACGCTATACGCGGGAAAAGCCTCTGCTTGACGAGATGCTGAGCGCGACCGGGTTGACCGATGCCTGGGTTGAGCTTGTCCGCGGCGGCGTTGCCCCTCAGTTAGGCGATGCCTTAATCGATCAGAACAATCTAAACAGCCCCAATCACGAGGTAGTCGATAAAATTTTTTATCGCGGCAGCGCGTTTGTCGATTTGCAGGCTACGCAATACCGCCTGGAGGATACTTACTTTACAGACAGCAATGGCGCACAATTATCCGATCACTATGCGATTAGCGCCGTTTTCAGCTATACGCTGTCTGATCAGCTTTCACTAAGCGATCCCTTTGGCGGTAGCGGAGGAGATGCATTCAACCAATTGAACCATGTGCTTGAGCGGAAAATTTCTTCCTTAACGCTGCAAAGCGGAGCGCGGGTTGATGGCTTCTCTTTAGGCTTTGCCGATGGCTCTACGCTTTCTGTTGGCGGTACAGCAAACGCTTCTGTGCTGCAATTGGATGCGGATGAATATATTGCTTCCGTTACGCTGAACCGTGCTGTACGCAACGGCGACCATAGAATTTTCTATATGCAGGTGACGACGAGCAAAAACAAACAAATTTCAGGCGGCACCGCAACAGCCGATACCGTGACGTATACGGCGCCAGCAGGCTGGTATATTGCCGGCTTCCACGGTCGTGCCGGAGCTGAGCTGGATTCGCTCGGCGTTATTTATAAAAGGCTATAATTTCCTATGCGCTCGTTAAATTTGAGTAAATATTTTCCCAAAAAAACTATAATATTTTTGGCTGAATAGCTATTTTTTTATTGCCTTTTTTGCTCGAGGGCTGGAAAAACCGTTGATTTTATGCGGTTTTTCTAGCCCTCTTTGTTTTGTTCGATGATTACAGCAACTAATAATCTTACAATTGACCGTGTTTTTATGCTGCTTTAAGATAAATTAAAGAAAGCGCTTACCTTATATTCTATGAAAAGTTTTAGTGCTTGCTTCCGACGTACTTTTCATGTGCATGGAGGCATAAGCAAAGAAGAATTATGAAAAGTTTTAGGAGGGGACATCATGTCAGAAACTGAAGCTGCCGTTGCGCCATTACGATTAGAAAAGAAAAAGCCGCTATGGCTGCGAATGTGGAAGGAACGCTGGCTCTATCTGTTTATGCTGCCTGGTCTGGCCTACTTTATTATTTACAAGTATGTTCCGATGTGGGGCGTGCTGATGGCATTCCAAAAGTATCAGCCGCACCTCGGCATATTCGGAAGCGAATGGGTCGGCTTCAGACATTTTGAGCGTTTTTTCTCGGAGCCGGAGTTTTGGACGCTGCTGCGCAACACGCTTTACATCGCGCTGCTGGATACCGGGATCTTCTTCCCGCTCACCATTGTGCTGGCGCTAATGCTTAACGAAATTCGTTCAGAGCTGTTCAAGCGCTCGCTGCAGACGCTCGTATATGTTCCCCACTTCCTGTCCTGGGTTGTCGTTGTCGGTATTTCCTATATTTTGCTTACGACTGAAGGCGGAATCATCAATGAGCTGCTCGCATTGCTAGGCTTTGAGAAGGTGCAATTTCTTATGAGCGAGTTTTGGTTCCGACCACTCATTATATTGCAAATGATCTGGAAGGACGCTGGCTGGGGCACGATCATTTTTTTAGCAGCGCTGGCTGGCATTAACCCAAGCCTCTATGAGGCCGCTCGCATCGACGGCGCCAGCCGCTGGCGACTGCTATGGCATATTACGTTGCCAGGAATACGCAGCGTGATCGTTATTCTATTAATTTTGCGACTGGGCAGCTTTATTGATCTTGGCTTTGAGCAAATCTTCCTCATGGTCAACGCATTGAATCGCGGGGTAGGCGAGGTTTTTGACACATACGTCTACTATGTCGGCATGCAGCAGGGCCAATTCAGCTATAGTGCTGCGGTCGGGTTATTCAAATCAGTGGTCGGCTTGATTCTTGTGCTGGGCGCCAACTGGTTAGCTAAAAAATTAGGCGAGGAGGGCATTTACTAGGATGAAAACTAGCCTTGGAAGCAAACTGTTTGATGGCTTTAATGTTACATTTCTAACTTTATTTTCACTGTTCTCGTTTCTTCCATTTTTATATGTCGTCATAAACTCCTTCT
Source organism: Paenibacillus montaniterrae (assembly GCF_018403185.1). GTDB lineage: Bacteria > Bacillota > Bacilli > Paenibacillales > Paenibacillaceae > Pristimantibacillus > Pristimantibacillus montaniterrae. Next base: position 228,964 of record NZ_BOSE01000003.1, on the reverse strand, counting down.
CAACAAGCGCTAGCGTTATCCCGACTTCGTTTTCTACGGAAGCCTATCGCTATATCTTTTCGGCAAGCACATTTACGCAAAGCTTGAAGGTTTCGATATTTTTAACGCTGGTCGGCACGTTGTTTCAGCTTATTATGACTTCATTGATGGCTTATTCGCTATCGCACAAGCATTTGCCCGGCAGAAACCTGGTCATTTTAATGGTGCTGTTCACGATGCTGTTCAGCGGCGGCATGATTCCAACGTATTTCGTGGTGAAGGCGACCGGCCTGCTCAACTCCTTGGCTGCATTAATTATTCCGTCTGCGATTAGCGCCTTCAACTTAATTATTTTGAAAAACTTTTTTCAGGCGATTCCCGAGGAGCTTAAGGAGTCTGCGAGAATCGACGGCAGTCATGAGCTTGGCCTGCTGTTCAAAATTGTGCTGCCTCTCTCCCTCCCTGCTATGGCAACCTTTGCTTTGTTTTACGCGGTAGGGATTTGGAATCAATATTTTAACGCGATTCTCTATTTAACCGATGCGGCAAAATATCCTGTGCAGGTCATTTTGCGCCAGGTGATCATTTTGACAACCGGCTCGATTGGCGATACGAGTGAAATTGAAGCGGTAACCTATTACGGCAACTCTATTAAAATGGCCGTTATTGTCATCGCCACCGTGCCGATTATGATTGTCTACCCGTTTTTGCAGAAGCATTTTGCCAAAGGCGTGCTTTTAGGATCGGTTAAAGGATGAGCTTAACAGCGCCAAGCTGGCTCATTTTTTAATATATTAAATACAAGAAATGAGGGGTTATGTTGAAGAATGTTAACGTACGTTCCAAAAAAGGCCTGGCACTTTTGTTGGCCGCAGCTATGCTCATTGTCGGCGCTTGCTCCAATGGTGCTGGTACAAAGCCAGCCAATAACGGACCGACAGCTTCACCCGTTTCTTCCAATGCGAATCAAGGAGCAAACTCAACAGAAGGCGAGGAAGAGCCTTTTCCGATCAGCTTGATTTACAACTTTGACGGCGTTGAATTTCCTGCGCCAAACAATGAAATTCAAACCTATATTGAAAGCGTCACCAATACGAAGCTAACGATTAGCGCCCTGCCAGGCAGCGCCTTTGAGGAAAAGCTGCCCGTTATGATCGCATCTGATGATATGCCGGATGCCTTTCCGATTCCAAGAAGACATCAAAAGCTGCCATACGTTATTAACGCGATTCAAAGCGGCGTATTTTGGGAAATCGGCCCTTATCTCGACCAGTTCCCGAATTTGAGCAAAATCAATCCGGTTATTTATGAGAACATTAGCTATGAGGGCAAAATATACGGCCTGCCAAGAGAACGAGCGCTTGCCCGCCGTGCGATTCAATACCGTGCGGATTGGTTGGCGAATCTGAATATGGAAGAGCCAAAAACGATTGACGAGTTCTACAATATGCTGGTTGCCTTCAAAAACAATGACCCTGACGGCAATAACAAGCATGACACCTATGGTCTAAGCGCCAAGGAAGTTGGGGTATGGTTTGCTCCATATTTCGGCGCCCCTAACCAGTGGAAGGTCGAGGATGGAAAATTTATTAGAGATGTGCAGACCGAAGAGTTTCTAAATGCGCTTAAATTTGAGAAGAAGCTATATGATGAAGGACTTATGAATCGCGACTTCGCTGTGGTCGACCGTGCGCAATGGAGCGGTGCGGTTGAGACTGGCCAGGCTGGTGTGCGGATAGACGTTACAGGCTCAACAATTGTACTGGATACCGCGGCTAAAGAAAATTTGGGCGAGGAAGCTTCCTTCAGCATGCTCAGCATTTTGGAGGGCGAGCATGGCAAGCGCATCAATATGGAGGGCGGTCATAACGGCTTCTTCCTGTTCCCTAAGTCAAGCATTAAAACGGAAGAGCATTTGCTAAGAGTGCTGAAGTTTTTTGATGATTTGGCTGGTGAAGAAATCTCCAACCTGTTCCAATGGGGAGTTGAAGGCGTCAATTATGAGGTCGTAGACGGAAAAGCAGTGGTGCTGGAGGTTAACAGCGATGCTCCGGCAATTGAAATTGGCGCTGCATATGCCGCTCCACTTGCGACGCTTATGGCTGCTACCAATGCGATTCCAGGAGAACAAACGGAGCTGCAAATGCTGGAGGTCAAGCTTAATGAAGAGAATGTGCAATATGGCGTTGCTGATCCAACGATGCCGTTAATTTCGGAAACATACCTTGAGCAAGGAGCGCAGCTTGAAACGATTCTAACTGACGCGCACATTAAATTTGTAATGGGCTCGATTACAGAGGAGCAATGGAAGGCCGAGGTTAATACTTGGCTCGAGCGCGGCGGTGCGAAAATTATTGCAGAATATGAGGAAGCCTACGCCAAAGTAAATCAGTAATGGCGCTCTGGTGCTTCTGTTCATAGAAGCGTAAAGGAAGTGAAAGTCGTGTTGTTTGCCGATCAGCTCATCGTGGCCTGGCTAGGAGAGTATGAGTGGCTGATGAGAATACTTGTCAGCTGCATACTTGGCTTCTGCATCGGTCTAAATCGCACACATAAGCATAAGCCTGCGGGCGTCAAGACGTATATGTTTGTCGCTGCTGCTTCTACTTTAATTACAATCGTTTCGATCCAAAGCGTGACGCTGTATGCAGGCTTGCGCGAGCATACGATGATGGATCCGATGCGGCTTGCCGCGCAAATCGTCACTGGCCTCGGCTTTATCGGAGCTGGCGTCATTCTGAAGGATGGCGTGAAAATAAGCGGCTTGACCTCTGCTGCCATGATCTTCTTTGCCGGTGGCATCGGGATCGGCATTGGCGCCGGCTTCTATACCCTCGTTATTTTTGCATTAATTGTGGCTCATATCTTTCTAAAGCTGGGCGAATGGGTTGAGAAGCGAGAGCAGCAGCAGGAATGCTTGCAGGCGGCAGCCAACGCTGCTGCTGCAAGCAGCGATAAGAATGGACAGAGCAAGCCTTTGACGCGATAATGAAAGATAGATAGAGTGCTGGCTTTGCAAGTATAACTAGAGAGATAGGGTGAGTGATGATGACTAAGCAGCTAATTATTTTTTTGGATAGTGGAGATACGATTATAGATGAAAGCACCGAGATCCGCGATGAGCATGAAGTGGTACTTTCAGCCGATGTCATACCTGGCGCCGATACGATGGTTAAGGAATTGCATAAGCGCGGCTTTACGCTGGCGATTGTTGCGGATGGCCTCGCACAATCCTTTAAAAATATTTTGACGCAAAACGGCATATACGATTGCTTCACCACGCTGACCTACTCGGAAATGGTGCGAGTATATAAGCCTAGCCCGCGCATGTTTAAAGCAGCGATTGGCTCGCTCGATTTAACGGATGATGATCGCAGCCGCATCATTATGGTCGGCAACAATTTGAGTCGGGACGTTAAAGGCGCTAATCAGCTTGGCATTACGAGTGTTCATTTAAGCTGGACGCCGCGCTATCCGAAAACGCCAACTGATGATCTTGAGGTTCCTGATTATACAATTGCAACGCCAATGGAGCTTGTAGAGCTGGCCGAGCAATTAAATGAGCGGCTCGAGCAAGGGCTGTCGATTAAACCAGTCAAGGCTTGATTGGAGCCGAAGCGCTGAATGATCAAGCGAGACAAAAAAGGTGCTCAGAAAGTCAGCTTTCCTCGACTTTCTGAGCACCTGTTATTTTGCACGACGCTTGCGCAGCAGCAGGTACAGGAAAAACGGCGTGCCAACTGCGGCTGTAAATACACCTGCCGGAACATCCAGTGGCTGAAACAGCATTCTTCCCGCCAAATCTGCCAGCAGCAATATAATGGCCCCGACCGCTGCGGCAGCAGGCAGCAGCAGACGATAGGAGTTGCCTACTAGGCTTCGGGCAATATGCGGAGCGAGCAGGCCAATAAAGGACAGCCCGCCTGCAATCCCGACCGCAGCACCTGCCAGCACAACACTAATGAGCAGGCTTAGCAATCTGCTAAGCTGCAGGCGGCTGCCAAGGCCTGCCGCCGTTTCATCGCCAAGCGACTGGATATTCAGCTCTCTTGCAGCTAAATAAGACAGCAGCAGAAACAGTACGATCCATGGCCAAAAGGCGTCTATATATGACCAGTTTGTGCCGTACAAGCTGCCAGTTGTCCAGTTCAGCACCTGTGCCGCCAAGTAAGCAGGGCCGCTTATAAGCAGCAATGTCGTCAATGCTCCAGCAGCGGTTGAAATGCCAATGCCGATCATCACCAGCCGATAGGGCGACACGCCTTCACGCCAGGCAAAAGCATAGTTGATTGCAGCCGTAACCATTGCGCCAGCAATCGCGACGAACGGAACCCAGTGGATGCTCATGCCGGCGGCAAAGGTCATAAACGCTACAACGCTGACAGAAGCTCCTCCTGTTACGCCTATAACGTCAGGCGATGCCAGCGGATTGCGAATAATGCCCTGCAGCAGCGCTCCCGCAACAGCCAGTGCGGCGCCAACAAGCAGCGCCGCCAGCATGCGCGGCAGTCTAAACTGAATAATAATCATCTCCGCATCGCTATAGCCGCTGGCGAACAGGGAAAGCAGCACCTGCTTGAACGGGATATGCATCGAGCCTAAGGACAACGAAATAAGCGCCGTAAGCAGCATAACCGGAAATAGCAGAACTAAAATAATGATGCGCCGCCGCTTCATGCTAACCATGCCTTCTCCCCCTCGCTACCTTGATCAAAAAAGGCACGCCAAGCAATACAGTTGCAATGCCGACCGGCACTTCCTTGCCTGGTATGACGAAGCGTGAAGCAGTGTCGGCTGCAACGAGCAGCATCGCTCCGCCTACTGCGCAGTATGGCAGCAGCAGGCGGTGATCATTGCCTGTCCATGCCCGGCAAAGATGAGGAACAATCAAGCCGATAAAGGCGATTGGCCCCGCGGCCGACACCGCACTGCCAGCAAGCAGGATAACGACAGCTACAGCAAGCAGCTGAGCATATTTCGTGCGCAGGCCCAAGCCTTGTGCGCTTTCTTCTCCAAGCGCCATAATATTCAAGGCGTTAGGCAAGAACAAGCAGCATACGGCACCAACTCCGATATAGGGCAGCACGAGCAGCAGATGGTCAATGCTGCGGCCCGAAACAGAGCCAATCATCCAAAAAAGCGCATCCTCAAGCGATTGCTTGTTAATCAAGATCAGCCCCGATGTCATCGAGGTGGCAAAGGCAGCAAGTGCTGCTCCAGCCAGCGCTAGACGCGAAGGCTCCACTCGCCCCGCTTCGCTGCCCAGCATATAGACAATGACAGCCGCTGCTCCCGCTCCGGCCAGCGCAAACCAAATCAAATCGCTCAGCCCCAGGGAAGAGCCCCAAAAAGCAAGTGCAGCGACGACGAACAATGAAGCGCCTGAATTGATTCCAAAAATAGAAGGCGATGCGAGAATATTCCGCGTCAGCGCCTGCATAATCGCACCAGCAACAGCGAGGCTGCCGCCAACGACGGCGGCAATTAGCGCTCTCGGCACACGCGTCGTCGTAATAATCAATTGCTCATTGGAACCGTCAAATGCGGTATAGGCCCGCCACACATCGTTGACCCCGAAGGTGTGCAGCCCAAATAGAACACTGGCAAGCATGCTCGCCAGCAGTCCTACGGTTAGCAAAATGAGCCAGACTAGCAATCTCCCTTTGCTTTTCGCCTTATAATCCATCATCCATTCTCCTGCTACTTTTCAAAATAAGCAATAATTTCATCCAGCAGCAGATTTGCTGCCTTGTAGCCTCCAGCCGTGTTCCAAATTCCTTCATCGACTTGAATCACTTTATTGTTTTTGACCACGTTCAAATTTTTGAACAGCGGGTCATTCATCCATTCCTCCACAACCTTGGCGGCATCTGTTTTGCCAGGCTCCTCGGATACGAAGTAGAACATAACGTCTCCATCCATACTCGGGATCGTTTCCTTGGACATTACCTCGATAAATGCGTCCTTATCCTGCGCTGCTGGTCTGGCAAAACCAAGCTGCTCCAGCAAAACGCCAGAAAAGGTTTGCTTCTGATAAATGCGAACCTGGGAAGCCGTGAAGCGAACAATCGACACCTCGGTGTCCAGCTTGTCTGCCAGTTTAACGCTTGCTTCCGCTACCCGCTTATCAAATTCAGCCATTAGCTGCTCGCCTTCTTCCTGCTTGCCTAGCGCCTCCATGTACAGATCAAAGTTGATTTTCCAATCGCCCGCTAAATCCTCGGAGAATACGGTAGGCGCAATTTCCTTCAGCTGCTCATAAATCTTTTCCTGTCTCACCTTGTTGCCGATAATGAGATCCGGCTTCAGGCTTGCGATCAGCTCGATATTAGGCTGCAGCTCATCACCTACCACCTCTACTCCTTCCATGCTTTCGGCAATATGCTCATACCAAGGATCGCCAACCCAAGATTGCACCGCTCCGACCGGCTTAACGCCAACCGCCAGTAGCGCCTCTGTTCCTTCATTCGTAAGGATTACAACACGCTCCGGCGTGCCAACTATTGTTTCCTCGCCCATCGCATGCTTAACGACACGAGTATCCGCGCTGTTTCCTTCTGCTGCATTGCTATCTCCTGCCGCAGCGCTAGGTGTTGTTGCAGCATTGCTGTTCGTTGCAGCATTTCCCCCATTATTCGCTTTGGAATTAGTCGTACCTCCACCGCATGCGCTTAGCAGCATAACAAGGCAAATTGCCATAATCGCCAGCGATCGTCTTGACTTGCTGTACATTGATAACTCTCCCTTTTTTGTGTATTGAGAATGATTCTTAATCTCTTTAATAACATATCGCTGTACTGTTTTTTCAGCAATAGACGATATGGACAGCAGGGATGGATTATATGGCATTTGCCTATCATTTTCACGCAGCATACGATATTTTACCGGAGACAGACCAGTATTTTTCTTGAATAGCCTACTGAAATAATAATAATCGTCATAGCCCACGCTATGTGAAATATCCTTGATGGAAAGACTTGATTCTATTAACAGCTTCTTCGCTTGCTCAAGCCTTACGCTAATTAGATAATCAATTGGAGTAGTCTGGAAGGCAGCCTTAAATTTTCTAAGCAGCATACGAGCGCTGCACTGCAGCTGCTCTGCTAAATGCTCCAGTGTAATAGACTCCATATAATGCTGCTCGATATAGCGAACAGCCTGATAAATTGGGTCAGGTGCTGCTATTTCTACCTTTTGCTCCTCCAGCTGCCAAAGCACTTCATGAATAATATGATAGAACAAGGAGCGTGTCAGCAGGCGACTGCGTGTATGAGGAGAGCTCCAGGCCGCCTCCATTTCCAGCAGCTTCCGCTGCATGAGCGCCGGATGAGCGCATACGAAGCTGAACTGCTCCTGAAACGGATTCTCCTGCTCCAGCAGCCGATGCAGCTCGCGAGTGGCGAGCATTGGCAACGCTGCTCGATATAAAATGAGAAAATAATGAAATGATTCCTCCGCATGAATGCTTATGCTAATTCCTTTGCCGCCGTGCAGCAGCATATTGGCTTTGGCCTTCATATGCAGCTCATCCCATTGTATGGCTGCCTGCCCATTCACTACATACAGCAATGCGCTAGAGGGCAGACGATAATGATTTAGCTGCTGCCTGCTGCTCAATACGATGTGGCGGACATCTATAATTTGCACATGTGAATGGTTCCAAAGTCTGATTCGAGTGTCTGCATCCATCTCTTGCCCTCCCAGCCGAAATTTCCAATCCAACTATAAACGATAATGATACTCATTGTCAATTTAAACATTGCTTGCAGCAGCAGATTAACTTTCTCCATTAAAATAGCCCCTGATCGTATGCCATGCAGGCTGCAACAGGGGCTGAAGCTATTAGTATAGCGGAATGTTGAAGGCTACTTCTGTGCCGAAATCCGGCTTGCTCTTGATCGACAAGCCGCTTCTGTAATGCCGGCGCAGCCGCAAATTCGTATTATAGATTCCTGTGCCGTTCTTATTTTGACCATTCAATACGGCCTCGATCAATTGCTCACTCATGCCAGTGCCATTGTCCTTGATGCTAAAATGTACAGTCTGATCCTGCGCCTGGATCGTTAATGACATATTTCCGCCGATGCTGCGTGATAGCGCACCATGCGTGACGGCATTTTCTACAATAGATTGAACAATAAGTGGCGGAAGCATAAGCTCGATGCCTTCGTCTACCTCCCACGCAACGAGCAAACGGCCGCTAAACCGCTTTTGCTGAATAGATAAATACGAGCGAACCAGCTTAAGCTCTTGCTTCAAGCTGATCAGCTTATACGTATCGTACGTATTATAGCTGGCGCGCAAATATTCGGAAAATTCGTTAACGAGCTCGATCATTTTATCCTGATCAAACGTGCTTAACGCTACAATGGAGTTGAGTGTATTGACAATAAAATGCGGCTTGATCTGCGCCTGCAGCCACGCTGTCTCCATGCTCATTCTCTCTCGGTGCGACCGCTTTAAGCGGACCAACGTTCTTACCCTCGCATTAAGCTCCATTGCGTTGACTGGCTTGGCAATATAATCGTTTGCTCCTGCCAGCAGTCCTGTCTCGACATCGAGCGATTGATTGCGCGCAGTAAGCAGCAAAACAGGCAGCTCGTTCATATCATACGTTTCGCGGATGTGGCCAGTAAGCGCATAGCCTGACATTTGCGGCATCATAACATCGGAAATAATAAGATCCCACGACTGATCCGCCAGCTTCTCCAACACTTCAAGCGGGCTGGTTGTGCAATGCAGATGAATGTTGTGGTCCGCAGACAAAATATTGGACAGCACCTGCAAATTAATTTGCTCATCATCAACTGCCAAAATATTTATTCGGTAATCCTCCTTCGCAGCACATTGCTCTGCTGCTAGCTCATGGTGAGCCTGCTTTGCCCGGTCATGCTGTACCCGGTCGCTTGCACGTTTAGGCGCAGCTGGCGCAGAAACGCCGGCCGCAGTAGCAGCCCCGTTGTCAGCGCAACTATTTGCAGCGTCAGACAACACTGCTTGCGTGCCATGCCCAGCATCGTCGCTTCCCTGCTCTCCTTCCTCGGCAAAGGGAAGACTGAAAAAGAAGGTTGAGCCTTCTCCTACAGTGGATCGCACCTGAAGCTTGCTGCCATGCAGCTCAACTAGCTGCTTGCTGATGCTGAGTCCAAGCCCGAAGCCGCTTGCGGCAATTGCTGCGTCTTGATTGCTGATCTGCTGGTAGCTGCCAAAAATATAGTCCAGCTTAGCAGACTCTATGCCAACCCCGGTATCGATGACTGAAAGTTGCAGCATCCCTTCCTTCACATCAGCTCGCACAGCAATCGTGCCTTGAACAGTAAATTTGATGGAATTGTGCAGCAGATTAAACAGGATTTGCGCCAGTCTGTTTTCATCAGCGTGCACATGCTTAAGCTGCGCCGGCACTTCATTAACCATAAAAATCGCCTTGCCATGCAATAAATATTTAAGCGATTCCATTGTTTTCTCTACGACCTGATGTACATTCACACTGCTCCGGAATAGCTGAATACCGCCCTCCTTCAGTCTGGACAAATCAAGCAAATCGCCAAGCAGCGTATTCATTCTTCTGCCGATCGACTGCACCAGCTCCAAATTATGCACGCTTCTCTCGTCGAGCCAGCTCTTCTCCCGCTCCAGCACCGTCTGCGACAAATTCAATATGCCGTGCAGCGGATTGCGCAATTCATGCGAGGTATTCGCCAGAAACTGGTCCTTAAGCTTATCCTCCTGCTGCAGCTTGTCGGCAAGCTGCTTGTTCTCATGAACCGCATTCAGATAGCTTTTAAACATAAGTGAGCTAATACAGAACATCGCAATAATAAGATCAAGCGGATAAAAAATCGTGCTAATCCCCGCAAATAACTGCACATATTCCCAAACAACCGTACTAAATAAAGCCGTCAGCAGAAACAGCATATATAAATTTCGATAAATAGGCGCCGAGCGACTGCTTATAATGCCAATGATTGATGTAATCAGCGTGCTGAGTACATACAGCGGAAATACAATATAGGTTGAAAATGAGACCGTACCCGTTCTCAATGCTGAATAACAAAGCAATATAAAGCCCGTTACCATTAATGCTCGCTTGGCGATAATAAGTAAGCGCTTTGCAGAAGAATGGACGCTTAAGCCCAATAGAACAATACCGCCAAGTGCCAGCAGCACGCCTTTAAGCCTGAAGTCGGCCTCATAGCTTAACGGCAGCCAGTCGTATATCAGCTTGCTGCCATTTCCCGCCAGTGTGAGCAAAACAATAAGCAGCAACAGCGACAGATAGAGCAATTGCTTTTTGCGAATGCCCATCATATAAAGATGAACCGCATACACTGCATGCAATATAAATACAGTGAATACAAGCTGCTGCATAAGCTCCGAGGTCGAATTGCGCCCGACAATTACACTTTCCTCGCCAAATTGCAGGGAAAGCTCAATGCCGCTGTTTGGCTGAAAAATATAGTTGGCAGCCTCCAGCACAATATCAATCATGCCGTGCTCGTCAGCCGCAGCCTTGGCGATATACGGCACATTATAAGGCCTATAATCTGCTTCTTTGCTAGCGGGCTGGCCTGAGCTGCCAGCCAAAGCACCATTTATATAGAGCTGAGAAGCACTTTGGACGCTTGGCACATAAATGGCGTACGTTTGCTTGTCATCAGGGTCAAGCCGTATAGTGAGCCGGTAGGAGCCGTAGCCAAAATTGCTGCCGATAATCGCTTCCCATGAGCCGGGAACATTGATTGGCTTAGCCTCCACCGTCTTGGCTGCAGCCTCGGATGCGATCAAGGAGTAGGGGTAAAACATCCACTCTCCATCCAGCACAAGCGTATCCCCGCTTGTTTCATCCCATTGCCGCAAATCCAAAAAGCCGTCGCGGATCTCCCCAAACTTCGTTGTTGCAAAGGAGTAGAACCAGACAGCATGCAATCCAATAATTACGGCTATAACCAAAACAATGCCCATCCAACGCAAATATTTATGCCACTGCTCCACATAAATGCTCATCGTCTCATTCTGCTCCCATCATTCGCTGTCAATTGTTACCTAACATTATATCACTTTGTACCGTTGTTAAATATTATTAAGCGATAAAATTTGAATAGAATCAAAAAAAGAAGAGCATGTCCAGAAAGTCAGTAAAAACTGAAAATCTGAACAAGCCCTCTCTTATTTCAAGCTGCTCTCTATTAAGCTATTATTCCTTATGAATGCTTTTGAAATAGGCAAGCTGGTGACCGTTTCTTCCTCTTATTTCAGAGGTAGTCATAGCCGTTTCATCATACTCATCCGAGCCCAAATTGCGTTCCTGCTCAACCAATGCTTCATAGTACTGTCTAGCCTTGCTGCTTATTTTGGCGCCAAGCTTCTCCAATGTTGCAAAGCCAGCTGTATCCTTTTTATTCAACACACGTACTAAAGCCGTTCTGCCTTTGGCATCCTTCAGCTCCAAATTTGCACCATGCTCAACTAGAAGCTGCTGCACGGCAGCAATTCCTTTTCTGGACATGGCGGCCATCATGACACTTACCCCTTGCTTATCTTGATAATTGACATCTGCTCCAAGCTTAATTAAGTAGTTTGTTTTAGCCAGCAATTCCTTAATATTGGAGGAGCGAACACTTTTTTTCGCCTTCATCAGTTGTAATAGTGACGAGCTTATATCGATCGGTTGTCCGCTTTTTTTGGCATATGCGAGAATTAAATCGCAAATTTCGCTACTGGCAGCAAGCAAAGCGTAATCTAACGCCCGCCGTCCCGTATAATCTGTTTCTAGCGGATTTGCGCCGTGTTCAAGCAAGCACTTAACTGCTTCAATGCTATCAAGACTGTATGCTAGTGGCAAAAATTTCACTGGTTCCGCTGTCGCTGCATCGCTATCATAGCCTTCATTAACGATTACACATGCATTCGGATTGGCGCCAAATCGAATGAGCTTTTTAATGTATTGCACCTTATCCCCTTCAACGGTTGAAGGGTCGATCAGCTCATGCTTTAGCGATGCACCGTTTTGCTTAAGGAGGCTGAGCTGGGCTTCTGTTTCCGTTTGCAAAATGGCTTTTAGAGGATTTACACCGTTTCTGAGTAAATACTTAATGACCAGCTCATTGTTTTCTGTTGTTGCTCGTACTAGCAGCAGCTCCAGCTCAATTGACGAGTATGAGTCAATTGACCGTTGTTCTCCATAGTACCCTTTATTGGTAAACCAGTGAAAGGCTTCCTTTTCTTTAACGTACGGATCTTTATTCTTCTTGCCCAGATCGGTAAAGAAGGAGTCAAGGAAAGAAAACAAGCTCATAAGAACACTCCTTTAGATGACTGCTCGGCTGCGTTTTTACTATAATCGTAACGATCCATATGCAGCTGGTCAATCTAATTTTGATCATCTGCAACTGGCAACCTCCACTTTACGCTACAGTTGAAGCCAATAAGTGCCCGGAACGCAATTCAGCGACGGTTTTATAAACCGCCGCTGACCAATTATCCTTTAGGAGCATGAATATGATGTTTGAGCTAAAAAATGATGCGCTACATGCGCAAAGGCGCTTCCTGCAATTCAGCGCGAGCTTGCAGGTAACGGAAGAAGGCAGTTGCCGCTTCGGCACGCTGCACCTGCTTGTTCGGCATAAACTTACCGTCCTTGTTCAAGCTCATAATATCGAGACCAACAACAATCGTTGCTTGCCCTTTATTTTTAATTTGTGATGAGTCCTTGAAGTTGTCTACAAAAATATCCTCATACTGCGCAAGCGAATTGTAGCCAAGCGCGCGCACGATCAGCTCTGCCATTTCCTCGCGTGTTACAGTTCCTTCCGGATTAAAGGAACCATCGCCAAGATCAATCAGATTTTGCTGCAGCGCGCTTTCCACGTAAGCAAAATATTCTGAACCCGCTGCAACATCGTTGAAGGAAGCATTTTTGGTTGCTCCGCTATCAGCTGTGGCATATGCATAATTGCCGCCACTTTTTGCGATAACAAGCATTTTAATGAGCTCGCCGCGCTTTATCGCCTCATTTGGCCGAACCTTGCCATCTACGACATCAAGCGCTTTATAAGCAACCATCAGCTCAAGCTGATGCTGAGCCCAATGGCCTTCAGCGTCAGTGATTTTTGGTCTTTCCAGTTGAGTCACCTCGCCTGACTCGTAGCTGCGCCATTGTCCGTTTGTCGCGTCAAGGAAAACGCGCTCGTCAACCGGCTTGGCTGCAAGTCGGTACACCAGCTCGATCTTTGACTCACGATCAACATCGCTGTTCGAGTCAAGCTCGCCTGATGCCAGCAGCACATTATACTTCTCAAGCGGGATTGGCTGACCATTCCATGAATATTCGTTAACCACTCTATAAGTCAGCTCTGGACGGTAGTAGTCCATCCATTTCGTAAGCGCATCATCAGTAGAGATCGTAGTTGGTGCTTCAGTCGGGTACGCATACGGCTGAATATACGCTTCAAAGCCGTTTACTTCGCCTGTACGTACATCGATTTCCACGATCACACTATCGTAATCAACGTTCGCTCCATGCACTTTATGGGCAAAGCCAATATAGTAGCTGGAACGAGAGAGTGAGCGAATATCCTCGTATTGCTTCGGATCCGGCTTGATCACATGCAATTCATGAGTAAGCCATGGCAGCTGCTTCTTGACGGTATCAACCGCAGTAGACGTTGCCTTTTCAAGGGTAACGAGCTCATCTGTGCCAGCAGAATCCTGGTTATGCCAGTAGATATTGTAATTGTAGACGACTCCTGTCTTGCCATCGACTGTAGCTCTAATGCTGCCTGCTTCTTTTCCATCCTTTTTAATTGTCCAGGAAAAGTTCCAGCTTTCACTGGATACTCCAGAATCCCCGTCCGTGTATTCGTTATAGCTGGAATTGTCCAGCTCCGCTCCTTCCGGCAGCTTGAATGCTGCTTTAACCTTATCCAGCGCTTCCTGCTCTTTTATCGAGCCAGACTGAGGCTTGGCTGCAAGCGGCTTATCGGTGACAGGGCTTTCAGATACCTCGCCTTGAACTCTGTAATAGCGATAATTATTGTCGCTTAGCTTCTCGCCAGTAACAGCATTAATCGCGTATGGCGCCAGCTCATAGGTTAGAATCGGCTTGCCTTTGCTCTCTCCGTTATTAAGCACGATGTACGACAGCTGTGGCGCACCTGCTGCTTTAAGCTTGGCAGCAGCTTGCTCCATTGACATGTAATCCGTAATTTTAGGGAATGAAATCGTGTCATCCCAAGTGAATTGATATTCAACGACATGGCCTTCACTGTCAACAGAAACATAAATATAGTTATCCAAAAAAGGGATGCTGTTTACGATGCGGTCAAAGCGGAATTGATGGCGGACCTCGCCAGTTAAAGCGGGCAGAAGCTGCGCGCCGTAGTTTTCATTAAGCTCCACTTGAGCCGCATAGTCTCCAGCGATTTCTTTTATAAAGGAAGCCGCGATTTGCTGTGCTTCTTCACGCTCAACCTTAAGCGGATAGCTCGGCTTTACATTAGCATTGTTGTTATAGCTGCTAAAGCCAATTAGCTGACCGCTGTCTGCGTTGATCGAGGTATAAATGCTGCCAACATACTTGCCGTTAGCTCGCTTTACAAAGTCTAGCGACCAAACATTGCGTGTGCCGTCCACAAGGCGATCCGTCGACAGATTAGCTCCCTGCAACGCATAGTCCTTCGGAATATTGACAGACTTTCTGGCAAGCTCCTCTGCCTTATCTTTGGAGATGGAAGCCTTCACCGTATCGGCCTTGTTCGACTGATTGCCTGGAGCAGAATCAGAAGCGCTTGCTGAATCAGAAGACGATTGTTTGGCACTCATCGATATATCCGCCCCTTCACTTGTACTGCTTGCAAATGCTGTAGCAGGAATCATAGCTGTGAATAACATTGCTGAAAGCATCACTGCTCTGGCTTTAACCATTACCTTTTTCACCATATCATCCCCTTTTCATTTACCAATTAATTCATATACTAGACTAAATATATAGGTAAAAGGTTGCATGGTTATCGGGCACACTTTAAAAATAATTCTCCTTATCATACAATCTAATTACGGTCTTGCGAGTAACTGACAAAGCAAGGGAAAGCGAGTATTTCAGTTGGAGTCAATTGAAAGGTAACTTATTATGAAATATATTTATGAAACAAACAAAACAAGCTATGAAGATTTTGCAAGTGGAAGAGTGCTGTATAACGCACATGGAACAACGTCATTTCCTGTGCGGCTTGCAAGTGAGATTATTCAACGCTGCTTTCAAATTCTCGAAGCGAAAGGAAGCAAAGGACCATACTCATTATACGATCCTTGCTGCGGCGGGGCATACCTGCTTACCGTGATAGGATTGCTTCATCACGATAAAATTAAAAGCATCTTTGCATCTGATATTAATGACGATGCACTCCGGATTGCAGAAAAAAACTTATCCTTGCTTTCGATAAATGGATTGAACAAACGGAAGCAGCAAATTAAACAATACATCCAACTATACAATAAAGCATCTCATATTTCGGCTCTTGAGAGTGCAGAGAGATTAAGCCAGTTGATTTCAGACTCGAATATTGAGCAGGTGAGCGCGTTTCAAAGCGATGTGACCGCTTCTACTCATAATAGCAGCATCCCCGATAAAATTAATATAGTGATGACGGACCTTCCTTATGGTGACATTGTTACTTGGAGAAGCAATAGCCCGGACCCGTTAGCAGACTTTTTTGCAAATGTGTTTGAGAGTTTAGATCCTTCGCATTCTGTCTTGGCAGTTATTGCGGATAAAGGTCAAAAATTAAAGCACGAAAAGTTCAAACGGCTTGAACTAGTTAAAATAGGGAAAAGACAAATGGTAATATTTGAGCCGATCGTCGACTAACAATAAAAGTGAAGGTTTAGCAGCCATCGGAGAAGCATTCCCTCCCCTTGGCTACTAGCCCTTCACTTTTCAAACAGCCCCTTCACTGCCACAGATCAACAGTCAATTCCATTGATAGTCTTGCAGTGCGGACTATTCAGTTCGCTTGACAGGAGATATTCGCCAATAAGCCAAGCCGACGAATAGAACGCCGCCCACCATATTGCCAAGCGTAACTGGTATCATATTGTGCAGCCAGCCTGCAAGATCGATGGCCTCAGGATGATTAGGCAGCAGCATGGCCACGCTTAGCAGCGTCATATTAGCGACGCTATGCTCATAGCCGCTTGCGATAAAGGCAAACAAGCACCACCATATCGCAAACATTTTAGCGCCTTCGCCCTTCAGCCTCATGCTCATCCATATCGCTAGACAGACAAGCCAGTTACACAGTATGCCGCGAAAAAACAGCTCCATAACCGGCGCGCTCATTTTTTTCGCTGCTGCGGTAAAGATGAGATGATCGGCCGGCGCAGCATTAAACAATCCTGTTCCTTTTACGATCAGGCTAAGCACAACAGCGCCGATCAAATTTCCGACAAAAACAATTGCCCAATTGAGCAGCGTATCCTTGACCGACGTTCTGCCAGCCAGTGTACTAATCGTAAAAATCATATTATTCCCGGTAAACAGCTCCGCACCTGCTATAATGACCAGCGTCAAAGCTATCCCGAAGCTCGCCCCCATTACTAGCGGTTGAAAGGGGGAGCCCGCTTGCGCCAGCGGCGCTCCCAACGTAAAGATTAAAATGATGCCAAAGCCGACATAAGCCCCGGCAAGCAGCGTAGCAATAAAATAACCTAGCTTCTCCCGCTTCATATAATCACGCTTGGCGATTCCAGCCGCTATAATCGCCTCCACATTCGGCCTATACAATGATGACCCCTCCTCACCCAAGTTGCAACACATTTCCTGCCCGGCCTTTAAGCTATACGAGCACGTAAACCTTGCCATCCTCTATCGCCGTTTCATAGGTGGCGACGCAGCCGTCATCCGGCTCCTGCACCTTGCCGTCAAGCAGCGACACTTTATATTCATGCAGCGGACAATAGACATACTCGCCAGAGACAATGCCTTCCGCTAGCGGTCCTTGCTTATGCGGACATACGCCGCCGATTGCTTTGACCCGATCATCCAGCAAGCGAAACACGGCAATTTTGCTGCCATCCACCATAATTTCGCGCCCGATGCGCGGCCGCAGCTCCTCAAAATTAGCGACAAACACCTTTTGCTTCACTTGAGTCATCGTTACACTCTCCCTACTGTATAAAGCTCTTGCTCTCTGTTTTCGTTGTTGCGAACCTCAGTCCACGGATCATTGCGCTTGCCCGCTACCGCTTCATCCAGCTCGGCAAGCAACGCTTTGCTCTGCTCAGGATCAAGCAGCACCGATTTTACATGCTCAAAGCCAAGCCGCTCGATCCAAGGCGCAGTCCGCTCTGCATAATTGCCAGTTTTGCGATAATATTGCAGCATTGCACCGCATAGATCAATGACCTCTTGCTCTGTCGCTACTGTCGTCAGCAGCTGCGCTTCCTTCACCTCGGTGCCGCCGTTGCCGCCAATATAAATTTGGAAGCCGTTCTCGACACCGATCACGCCGAAGTCCTTCACACCGCTTTCTACACAGCTGCGCGGACATGCCGACACGCCCATTTTAAATTTATGCGGGGTATCAATGTATTCATAGCGCTCCTCCAGCTTAATGCCCAGTCCCATCGAATCCTGTGTGCCAAATCTGCAGAAGCTCGCGCCTACGCAGGTTTTAACCGAGCGGACAGCTTTCGCGTAGGCAGAAGCGGAGGTCATGTCAAGCTCCTCCCAAATTTGAGGCAAATCTTCCTTTTTCACGCCGTACAAGCCGATGCGCTGGCTACCCGTCACCTTTACAAGCGGCACATTGTACTTTTCTGCCACCTGGGCAATTTTGAGCAGCTGCTGCGGTGTCGTCTGCCCGCCGCGCATTCTTGGAATAACCGAGAAGCGGCCATCCTTTTGAATATTGCCGTGCATGCGTTCATTGACGAAACGAGACTCCTTCTCGTCCTGATGCTCCTGCGGAAAGGTTACATTCAAGTAAAAGTTAATTGCAGGTCGGCACTTGGAGCAGCCTTCGGCATTGCGGAAATTCAACGCTTGGAATACTTCTTTCGACGTCTTTAAGCCTTGCTCGTGAATTTGCAGCACGATTTCATCCCTTGATAAATCAGTGCAGCCGCAAATGCCTGTTGGCGCCTTCGTCACCTTGTCTCCCAGCACATGGGTCAGCAGCTCGCCGATCGTAGATTTGCATTTGCCGCAGGAATTGCCCGCTTTCGTACAGCGCGTCACCTCAGCGACTGAGGTTAGCTGCTGTGTGTGAATCGCATTGACAATCGTCCCTTTTGTCACGCCGTTGCAGCCGCAAACCGTATCGGCATCGTCCCAATCGGCCACGCTCGAGCTAGCCTCGCCAGCAGCAGATGCCAGCAGCGTAACCGGATTGAGAGCGGAAATATCAAGCTTGTCGCGCAGCATTTTGTAATAGCGATTTTCTTCGGAGGTGTCTCCATACAGCACGATGCCGACTATTTGATTGTTTTGGATAAACAGCTTCTTGTAGCTGTTCGTCAGTCCGTTGAAGGCTTCAATTCCTTTAATAGCATCGCGCTCATGAATGATGCCGGCAGAGAACAGATCACAGCCGGATACCTTCAAGGAGGTCGACACGGTGCTGCCCTTGTAGCCTTCCGTTGGCCGATCCGTCAACACATCGGCTAACACTTTTCCTTGCTCATATAGCGGCGCAACCAACCCGTAAATTGTATTGTTGTGCTGCGCACATTCACCAACCGCGTAGACATCTCTGGCGCTTGCCGCCATAAAATCATCCACGACAATACCGCGCTCAACCTTCAGTCCAGCTTCCTTGGCGAGTCCTGTTACCGGGCGAATTCCGACGGACATAATGACCAGGTCAGCCTCAAGCACAGAGCCGTCGCTAAATTCAACGGCTTCCACCCGTGTCGTTCCCCGCAATCTGGTCGTACGCTTTTCCATTAAAAATTTGATGCCCTGCTTTTCCAGGTCTTGCTTCAGCAAATTGCCGGCAGGCTCATTCAGCTGCGTTTCCATCAGCCATTTCTCTAAATGCACAACCGTTACATCCATCCCTTGATCAAGCAAGCCTTTCGCGGCTTCAAGTCCAAGCAGCCCGCCGCCGATAACCGCAGCACGCTTGTAGTGCTTGGCTTGCTCAATCATTTGCACCGTATCGTCAATGGTGCGGAAGCCGAGCACGCCTTCCAGCTGAGCACCCTCGACAGGCAGGATGAACGATCTTGAGCCAGTGGCGATAATGCATTTGTCATACTCGATGCATGCACCGCTGGCCGTCGTCACTTGCTTTCTGTCTGTGTCCAATTTAACAGCCGGGTCGTGGTGCACCAGCTTGATGCCGTTGTCGTTATACCATTGCATCGGGTTCGTAATGATCTCATCGACCGTCATCTTTTTTTGCAGCACATTGGACAGCATAATGCGATTGTAATTCGTATATCGCTCTTCCCCAATAATCGTAATCTCATATTTCGCGGCGTCTCGCTCCAAAATTTCTTCAATCGTTCTGACGCCAGCCATTCCATTGCCAATTAACAGCAGCTTCTCTCTCCCCATAGCGATCCTCCTGTTGTGATTTTTTTCACTTATATTGTGATAAATTTCACATTTCATACACTAAATATACCATGGGTGATTTGAATCTGTATATTAGGGAATTCCCTGATTGTTGGTTAGGGTATTTAAAGTTAAAATGAGCAGGCCTCAGAGGTTCGTAGCCCTAAGCCTGCTCATTTTTAACAACTGCTACTCTTCAATTTTAATCAGCTTGCGCTGCGGCTCTTGCTCTTTTTCTCCGTACCAGAGCAGTACGTCAGCGAAAAGATCGAGAATGCGGATGAAGCTCATCTTGTCCTGCTCAGAAATCGTATCAGCGTACTGAAAGATTTCATCAAAGCAAATTTTGCGGACAAATTGTGTATATTGCTCGTACACCTCGCGCCCTTTTGCAGAAGGCTTTACGTAAATATCTTTGCGGTTTCCGCTTAAATGATATTTTTCCAGCAGACCTTTTTCCGTTAAATTTTTGACGTTTTTGGAAAAGGTGCTGCGACTGACGCCGAGGCGCGCAGCCATCTCGGACATCTTTTCATCCTTGTCCTCAGCTTCCAAAATATATTCCAGCGTCTGAATTTGCGAGGCGGAGAACATCACATCTGTTCCATAGCTTCGCTGCAGCTTGTACGTGTTGGAGTAAGCATTTCCGTACTTAATGATTTTCTCAATAAGGGCACGATGCTCCCCCATCCATTCCAGTTTCATTGATAATCCCTTCCCGATAGAAGTAACAACCTCTCCATATGTGAAAGCCTGTCTATAACAAGGATCATACCATATTGGGGAATGGATTTCATCGCTGCTTTTCTACTAGATTCGCTTTTCCATCCAGGCAATTGCTTCCTCGATCACCTCATCACGGCTTGGCTCATTGAAGATTTCATGCATCAGCTGCGCATAAATTTTCAACGTTTTATCGGCAGAGGCAATATCTCCGTAAAATTCGCGGGAATCCAACTCGCTCACAAGACCGTCATTCGCGCCGTGCAGCACAAGAACAGGATCAACAAATTGAGCAGGATGCTGCTTCAGCCACGCAACACCTTCACCGAGGCTATTGAACAAATCTACTGAAATTTGCTTTTCAACCAGCGGATCATTGGCGTAAGCGGATACAACCGCAGGATCGCTGCATACTCCACTACCGAGCTCATTCGGAAGATACGTGCCTGATGGAAGCGGCAGCGGCAATTCCCCTGCTACCTTGGTATTAAAGCGGGTAAGCGCTCCAGACAGCACAATCCCTTTTACTTTGCCCGGGTATTTGGTGCCGAAAGAAGCAGAGGCAAAGCCGCCCATGCTGTGTCCAATGACAAAGAGCGGCATGCCGCTGCTTTCCTGCAGCGCCTTGTCTACAATAGCATTTACATCATCGATAATATGGTGAAAATCACTGTAAAAAGTGCGCTTGCCTTCCGATCTGGCATGGCCGCGATGATCAAAGCGATACACGTTAAAGCCGCGCCCATTTAGCTTCTCCGTCAAGTAATCATAGCGTCCAGCATGCTCGCACAAGCCATGTACGATAACCGCAGCAGCCTTCGGCTTGTCGACCAAATTTTTACTGAAATATAGTGTTGTGCCGTCAAAGGATGAAATAGTCGTTTCAATTGTATTCATCATGATGAGCCTCCTGATTTAGTATACAAAGAAAACAAAATAGTTTCTTGTAGAAACAATTTTAACATCAGCGGCTCGCCTTGTCTATGAAAAATTTAAGCGGTTACATCGTTGATTTGCGAATAAACCACGTACTAAACACTGCTTGGAGGCAGCTCAATCCGAAATACATGAACATTATCATCATAATAAGACACAATGCCTTTAATGTAAGAAATTACAGCATTGATTTCTACAATCAATATGCCGTCTGGCCGAATATAGGGCTCACCGTTCAACAAATTCTCTTCCCCATTTACCAGCAAGTGAGTGCGCCCCTTCTCTGCAATCACGCACTTTTTGTTAGAGCTCAACATAAGAATTCCCGCCTCGGCATCATAGGAATAGTCGAACAGCTCTGGACGATCATTTTTGATCCGCTCAAGAATGAATAGAATAGGACTGTATATGCTGCCATGATCATATATGCTCATTATGCCGCGGGTATCAGGCTCCTGCCCATCAACAAGGATTTTGCAATAGATGCTGCCCGGCGCAGCATATTTGGCAGCGTCCGCTTGCGGGATTGCCTGAAATGGATAGCTGCTCCGCGTAAGTGTCTCGCTGCAAGGCGGCAGCAACCGCTGCGGAAGCTCCAGTGCAAGCGCACTCGCACCAACTGGCTGAGAGTAAAGGGTCAAGCAAGCCTCCGGTAGACCGTTCATTGATGCCGTAAGCCGAATTACGCCAGCTTGGGCGGTGGAGCGTATAAATACCCGGTTGTTCCCACACTCCGCAAATACATGCATCTGATGAATGACGCTGTCTTCCTTTCCATATCCATTAAAGCGTCCGCTGTTATAGCCTCCAAGAAAAATCCCTTCACCTTCAATCCTGAAATCAATTCTGTCATAAGCCAATGGGCATAGACGTCCTTGTTCATCCACCACTTCTACATCGACGTAGGCAATATCCGCACCGTCGGCACTAAATCCCTTGTCTCCCGTAAAAGCCGTTAACCGCAGCCTCGCAGGGACAGAGGCTGTCTCAATCGTATCAGCTGCAACCTGATTTCCATTATAATCAAATGCCTTTGCAGTAATCGAACCCGATCTCGTAACATCGATATGCTCGAATGGAAACAGAAACGTATCCACCGGCTTATCGCATGTTGCTGCCAACTGATCATTAATGTACAGCTCTACCTTCGCAATGGCGTAACTTCCAACTACGTAGACGGTTTTATCCTTCGGATTGCGATAACGGTATGCTCCGGTCTTTCTCCAGTGTGTACCATCAAACTCTTTTACCGCGTAACGGTAATTTTCGCCATCTTCTGCTGGATAGTTCCAGTGCCCGATTATTTTCACCGCTGGAACAGGCGACTGGATGATTCGGAACACATCGAAGCTTTGCTTTTTAATCCGTACCGGGTCCACTCGTCCGCTCATTCTGGCATTTTCACTGGCCGCTTGTCTGCCATGCTGAGCGGAATCGGTCCAGCATAATGCAGCCGTCGCCGAATAAAGATTTTTACCTGAAGCCCCGCCCATTCGATCATGGAAAAACTCCGCATAAGCTTTAGCCGCGTACAAGGCAAAGTCCTCCGCCGTTAAATCATGGCAATCTCCGCCAACCTGCTTCCTGCCGCCCAGTCCCAACCACAAATTATCGTAGTCGAAATCAGGAGGAGAGTAATCGTCCCATACTCTTCTTGGCGACTCTTCGCGTAAATATTCCGTCTCTGTTACCGGCATTTTCACCGATTGAAAACGTCCGGCATGGCGGTTCAGCATCGTTCCTACATACTCCGCTTCTGCCACCACTTCTTCCGTGCTTAAGGTCCGGCAGCCCATAAATCTGCCGCCTCGAGGATCAAGCTTTTCCTTCAGCAAGCGCATTTCCCGCATATGCTCCTTGTTGATAGAGTTATTGCCGGCCTCCCAGAAAATAATAGACGGATGATTTCTGAAATAGATGATAATATCCCTCATCGCTTCCACACGCTGATCCCATTGTCTGCCGAAATTTTCCCGCTCCTTATCTCCAGCAGGTTGCGTGCATACAATGCCGTAGTGGTCGCAAGAACGAATATCTGCGGGACAGGCCGCAACGTGCATAAATCGTATATGGTTGGCATTGCTTTCACGTATCAGCTTGGCATCCAGATCGCGCAACCAATCGGGCGCAATGCCGATTACTGCCCATTCATTAGATGAGCGCTGTGCGTAACCGGTAAGCCAGACAGGGGTGTCATTGATCAGCAATCCCTGGTTCGCATCATAGCTTACTTTTCTGAATCCTGTAACCGTTTCGATTGTATCCAGCACTTCACCATCGAGCAACAGATTAGTGCGGACCGTATAAAGGTACGGATCATCCGGTGACCAGAAGCGCAATCCCGATATCAAAGCGTCCATCTTTACGAGCGCAACCTCCAGCGACTCAGTCGCGGTAGGCTCAACCTCATCCTCAGGCGACGGCACATATCCATTTCCTGTTTTTCGATAAGCATCGTTGGGTGTTACCGATAACGGCGGGTATTCCGGCAAATGACAAGAAGCAGCAATCTCCACCTGACCCGAAGACATCCGACCCACTTCTTCTCCTCTATGATCGTAAATAACGGACAGCAATTCTGCGATTTGCTCCAAGCCGGTTTCGTTTCTAATTTCCGCCTCTGTATGAATGACAGCTTGACGCTGCTTGATATCATAGTCCGACCCGTATATGTAAACGCCCTTTGTTTGCAAATTGCTGTAGATCGGAAGCGTAATATACAGCTTTGGCTTCACATGAAGCCGGACATTTTTAGTCAATCCGCCTACAGAAGGATTAAAGTCGTTACAATTCCAAAAATAACCTACCCCTCTGGCGGCTTCGGGAATTTGCTCCAGCTCGGTAAAGGATGTCATAAACGTACCCGGCTCAGCATCGGGCAGGTTAGGCGTCTCCGCCACGAAGTAATCCAGATTCCGGGAGGAGGTGCTGTCTGTCGCAACCGCAATCACATTGTCCTGGTCATATTCGATATAGGGCGTCAGGTCAAATGCAAAAGGCGCTACTCCGGCTTCGTAATAACCCGCCAGCTTGCCATTAATATATAAGTAGCAGGTTTGTCGAATGCCTTCAAATTCGATCATTACTTTATTGCCATCATATTTGTCAGGAAGCCTGAACCATTTTCGATAGAAGGAGAAGGTTCGAAGTTGCCCGCTCCCTGCATCTTCAATGCGCGCGACGAACAAATCCTTATCATTGTACGTATGAGGCAAACCAACTGCTTGCCAGTCCTCCTCCACATATTCCTTCTCATAGAAATAACGGCCGTTGCAGTCTTTCCAAGCCTCCAACGCATCCGCAAGCGGAAACGCATTTGCAAGCTTAAATTTCCATTGATAGTTAAAATTATATACTTTGGACTTACTTGCTGCGGACAGCCTTTCGGTAGTCGCCGCTAATTGATTGTTCTCCATGTTGCAACCTCCTGTCCTTCTGATACATATCTGTCTTTCAGTCACATATATTTGCCGTCTACTGTTGTTTGGGAATCGGCACTTTCGCCCAATTCATATCCGTTCCCATATAAAAGCTGGTATAGCAAGGCTGGTTGTATACTACATTTTGCCAGGCTACCCCAGTTCGATATTGGGGATCATGCATCAGCGTATACAGCTTGCGATCTGTTACTTCCGTGCTTATATAAATGCGAATAGCATTGCTATCCGCAGTGCGAACGATCAGTTCCTCGCGCCAATCGCCGAACAAATCTGCCACCAAACAAGGATTGCCCTTGGTGCCGTTGTTGGAACGGGTCCCCTCTGCCATCAGCATCGTGCCGCGCTTCCAATCCTCGATCGTTACCGGGTTGTCGAAGGTTCCTCCGATCACTTGGGTCGTCATGTCGGCCGCCCATTTAATGCTCATATTGGTGCCTGGACATGCGAGATTGAGCAACTCTCCCTTGACAGAACGCAGTCCACAGGAAGGATTCTCGGCCAAATGGCTTTCGCTGCTCCACATTTGCAGGCCTGGCACCTCGGGCTCTACCTTGCCGATCATCCCGCGACCTACATCATCTGTCGCGAAGGCACCCTGCAGCACCTCTCCCGTAGCAGCATCGCGCAAGCTCCAGCCGTAAGGACCGTAGATGCCGTGCTCATGCACCATAAAAATTTGTAGCCCTTCCCGCTCCGGATCCATAGCAGCAACATGCAGTGCGTCGCCATGACCAAGCTTGGCATAGCGCCCTGGCGCTGCGCTGCCCTCTGGCAGTATACCGCCAGAGCTGTATAGAAGCTTGCCGTCATGATCAAGCGTTGCCGCGCCATATACAATTTCTTGATATCCGTCACCATCGACATCCGCGATTGACAGCGAATGGGCGCCCTGTCCGGCAAGCCCGCCATGCTGTTCGCTGCGCCCGTCCTGCTCATGCAGCGTATCGGCAAACGGATTATTCATCGTCACCCAGCCGCTATCCGCAAACCATTTTTCCTTCAGCTCTCGTCCATCCCAGCTATATGCGACAACAGCTGCCCGGGTATAGTAGCCACGGGCCAGGATGGCATAAGGTCTCTGTCCATCCAAATAAGCGACCCCCGCCAGAAAGCGGTCGACCCGATTGCCCGGCTCTATACGGTTCCATGAATAATCGCCCCACATAAGCCCGTCATCATGCCGTCCTGGCTTGTAAGGTACAGTTGCCAGTTCTTCTCCCGTCTCGCCGCGAAATACGCTCCAATATTCAGGTCCCTGCAAAATAAAGCCCTCGAAGCAGCGCAGCTTGTTGCGCTCGCTTCGCGTTGGGGCGTATACATCCATAAAGTAGTCCGTCAAGCTAACAGCATCCTCTCGCGACAACGGATACTTATATTCGGGAGAACGTCCGAAGCATTCCTCCAGCGTAGTCGGCCAGCGGCCGGAAACGACCTCTTCGTGCTCATGC
The DNA here is from genome assembly GCF_018403185.1 of Paenibacillus montaniterrae. GTDB lineage: Bacteria > Bacillota > Bacilli > Paenibacillales > Paenibacillaceae > Pristimantibacillus > Pristimantibacillus montaniterrae. Next base: position 202,877 of record NZ_BOSE01000003.1, on the reverse strand, counting down.
CAGCGCATGAACAGCTCCACCACATGCTCATAGTAATCTGCGCTGCTCATCCGGTAATCATCTGCATGGCTATACCCTGCTTCTACATCCTCCTCAGGCATCGTTATATAAGCCTCGGATATGGCTATCCCGTCTTTATAGCAGATTACCCGCGTACCCGGCGCTGTTTTAAACATCAGCTCTGCCTTGCCGTCCCCGTCAAAGTCATAAACTAAAAATTGCGTATAATGAGCGCCTGCCCGAATATTGACACCCAGATCAATCCGATACAGCAGCGTGCCGTCTAGTCGGTAGCAATCGAGATATACATTGCCTGTATAGCCTGGCTGCGACACATCCTTGGAATTGGAAGGGTCCCACTTGACAAAATATTCGTATTCTCCGTCCCCGTCCACATCGCCGACACTCATGTCATTGGCACTATATGTATAGCTTTCTCCTGTCGGCGTCACTCCGTCTGCCGGCTTCTGCAGAGGAATTTCAATGTATTGCTGGCTCAAGGGTCGAACGGCGCTGCTGCGCTCTTGCTCAACACCATCCAGAATAGCTGCTACGGAATAGGTGGAATTGCTGTTGCCTCCCTTGTCCAAATAATTAGTGCTGTCAGTGACCTTAGCTATTCTTTCTTCGTCACGGTATACATAAAAATCCGCACCGATCAAACCATGCTCCCCGGCTCCTTTTGCTTCCTGTCCCAACAGTCTCCAGGTAATAAATATACCTTCCGAGGTGGAAACTGCGACAAGTCCCCGATTCAAGCGCTCCATCTGCAAACTCATTCAAATCCTCCTTCTTTAATGCTTCCGTGAACAGCTTACGTCTCCCTTGCAATTCCGGCAATGGGATATTTTTGCCTGGCGCGCTTGGCTGCGTTGTACATTTTTGCCGGGATGGCAGTTTTTTGCCCTATGCCGTTTTCCTGCAAATCCCCCGTTAAATAAAGTTATTGTTCCTTGCTGCGAGCCAGTTCGCGAAAGCGTCCTGGCGTAACCCCCTCTAGCTTTTTAAATAGGCGAATAAAGTAACTTGGCTGGTAGCCTACCAGATTAGCAATCTCATTAATCATAATATCCGTTTCCTTTAATAGAGCCTTCGCTTTATCCATGCGCAAGGCGGTCAAATATTCAATGAAATTGATTCCTCGCTCGGACTTGAACACCTTGCTAAGAAAATGAGGGGTGACCCCTGTATGATCGGCGCACGATTCCAAAGAAATGTCCTTCGCATAGTGCTCTTGCAAATAAAAACTGGCGCGCTCAACAATTCTCTTAACCTGATCATTTGTTCTCTTCTCAAGCTCCCGCATGCAGGAGGCAATAATATGTTCATTAAACCACGCTATAATAGATTGCGAATCGCGAATTTGTGAAAGCGCTTCAAATACATTAATGCCGCTGGTTAAAGCAGCCGGGTTAATCCCCACCTGCGACACCGCGTTCAAAATCCCGGCCAGCAATTGCATCATTCCCTGCTGAACATCAATTTCCTTCGTTCCCTCAACGGAAATGCTTTCCACGAACAGGACAAGCTGGCGCATCGCTTCATCCTGCTCTCCCGCCCGCAAAGCCTGTATAAGTGCGCGCTCGATCGCAAAAGGATAATTCATGCTTCCTGGCTCGGCAAGTAGCTCCGTTTCCTCCATGTCCAAAATCTGATTCTCGCTATCAAAGCTTCGGTGCCTGATCGCCGCTTTCGTTTTGTCAAATAGAGCAGCAATCTGCTTAATATCTTCTGTAGCAGGGGAAATGACCACAGTAGCCCGCATGCGCAGCAGCTCATTGATCGCCTGAGTCAGTTCACAACACAAGCCGTAAACTCGTTCCCTGCGGCTCGATCCCGATTCCGCAACAAGAATGGCGATCGATAAATCATGAAAATTAATAACATGCGTCTGATCCAGATCGCCAGCCAGCTCCTCTGCAATATTGTATGCAGCAAAGGTAACCAGTCCCTCATCCCCTTTATAGAAGCGCCCTACGAGATTAGAAAAGCCTAGCAATTGAACAAAAATGACCGTAAAGACAGCCTGCTCCGCCTTGCCTCCATATTGACTGAAGCGGTCAATAAGCTCGCTGCTCGAGTAACGGTACAAATAACCTTGAATCAATTGCTGGAGGAAGCTTTCCTTCAAATTCGGAAGCTCGCGCTTCAGCTTCGTCTGCAATGCTTTATTTTCCCTATTCAAGTCCTGCCAGCGCTGATTGATTAATGAAAACTCATCGATTCTTTTGTCAGGAACCATATCCTTGTCGCCGCTCAGCATCCTCACCAGCTTGCCAATCGGGGAATAAATTCGCTTTGAAGCGAGCCAGGCTATCGTAATCGTTAAGAGTACACCAACCAAGCTGACGATAATCATAAATTTGGAAATAGAAAGCAACGGTGTCGTTATTGAATGAATCGGTGCAGCTGATATGTATGCCCATTGCGGGAGTATCCGGTTAAAGTGGCCATAAGAGATTGAATAACGGGTTCCTTTCCAATCTTCAAAGTACAGGGAACTTTCTTTGTCCGGATTATGAATATCGCCAATCATATTCTGTATAAGCGCTTCATCCTCCCGAGCAACTCCGGTACTAATAATCATTTCCCCGTCTTGCCCGACAACAAGCGTTTTGGCGCCATTGTAAGGAGTCATTGTGTTCACCAGCTGCGCCAGTTTGTCCATGTTGATCCGCACCATTAGAAAACCGATTGGCTCACTGCTGTTGCCTGGTACTTTGCGAATCAAAGCCAATGTCGGCTGCTGCTGCGCATGACCCGACGTTCCGCCAATTGCGTCGTTGGTCCAGTATATAGAAGCATTTCGCTGCAGCAGCTGCGCATACTGTTGATTTACTTCCTCTGGCTGAACAACACCATGCTCAGGATTAAATAAGATACCGCTTCCATTTTGTGCGGACAAATAAAGCTCGGCGCGCTCAATCAGTTCACTCGTGCTTTGAATAATGATCAACGTTTGCGTAATATCCCAGGCTTGTTGAAAGTCTTTGCTAAAATCAGTGTCGCCCAGCATATAATCAAATTGCGGCTCAAATGCCCAATGCCCCAATTGCAGCTCCAACTGTGCCAAAATATCGTCAATGGTTTGCGCGCGCTCATTAATTTTTTGATGGTGAAGCTGATGGAGCTCCTGTTCAATTTCTCTGCCGGCTCCCCAATAGATAATGCTGCTAAGAAGCAAGCTGGGCAGTGCCGCGATGGCAAGAATAATCAACAGACTTTGACGGTAAAACTTCGTCCCTTTATTGAAAAAATTAGTCATTGTATTCACCAACCGTCGCCATTATAGTGCACTTCATGAAAGTATCTTACCGTAACCGACTTGCCTTGAACAGGGCTTGGCAAGAAAACGATCATCTGCGAACAAAAGCCGTGTCGACGGACACGGCTCCTGCACCCTAGTTGTTTACTGCGGCATAAAGCTCATTCATTTCCTTTACATAATCATCCCCGCCGCTTTTTCTCCATAGTTCAAATGCGGCTTTCAGCGCTGCTTCATCAGACTTGCCTACAATAAAGTTGATCCGGGCATCGTTGATGATATTATCCAATTGCGCGCCTTTTTGCGCATATACTTTGGAGATCAATGATTCGGCCGGATTCACAACAATGTACTGCTCCGCCTCTTTTTGCAGCTGCTCCGTTTTAATAGAAAGCGCTGTTTGTGACTTTTGGCTTTTCAACGTTCTGGTCTCAGGAATGTACGTCAGCATTTGACCTAAGCCTGATACTTCCGATTCGATGAGTGCAGCATCGCTGCTCGGAACAATAAAGCCTTTATCATCCAACGTGTAATGAACTCCCTCTATTCCCGAATAGAGCAGCGTTTGGATTTCAGCCTCATTCGTCTGGTCGATAAACGCGAGAACCCGCTTCAGTTCCTCCTCTGTTTTCACTGCCGATTTTGGAATTGCCAAAACATTAGCGTAGCCCGAGGTAGGTAGCGCTTTCAAACCATGCTCTCCTTCCACCCCAATCATGTTGTCGACAAATTGCTTATCTGGATTAGCCTGATTTTTCTCAGCCAGAGCAGCGTGAATTTTTTGCTCAATCCGGCCGGCGGTATCCGTTACGTCAACAACAACGCCAGCTTGATTGTTCACAACCGGGTCGATCCATTTGGCACTGTCATATACGGCAAAATCCTGGTTGATCAGCTTCTCCTCATACAGCTTTCGCATAAATTTCAATGCTTCCAGATAGCCTTCCGTTTCATGCTCAGGCACCAGCTTGCCGTCTTCAAGCCCCCATTTGTTAGGTGAACCAAACCAGAGCTTGATAACATCGAAGCCGCTAGCCCATCCTCCGGTCCATTTTACAAGCACCATGCCGTAAGTATCGTCCTTGCCATTTTGGTCGGGATCGTTCTCTTTAAACGCTTTCAACATATGATAGAAGTCATCAATCGTCTTTGGCGGCTCCAGACCAACATTCTCCAACCAGTCCTTGCGATAATTAATGCCATTTCGACCCAATGCACGTGCCCGGTACACGCCATAGGTTTTTCCATCAATCGCGTAGTTGCTCAAAATGACCGGGTTGGCCTGACTCAAGTTTTTATAGTCCTTCAAATAAGGGCCCACTTCCCAGAAGGCGCCGGCTTTGGCGGCATTGACGAAGCTGGCGTTTTTAGGATCAGCTACCATGATGGTGGGCAAATCGTTGGACGCCAACGTAATATTAAACTTCTCGCTATAAGAAGAATTGGGTACCCACTCAATATGAATTTTCGTGTTGGTTTGTTTCTCCAGCTCCGCCAGCACAGGGCTTCCGTCCTTAGGGTAGTTGGCGTTAAACACCGGGAGCATAATGTCAAGCTCCAACGGGCTCTGCTCGGCCGATGACGACGACTGAGGCTGCTGTGACGATGCAGGAGCATTTTCCCCTGATTCTTTGCTGCCGCAGCCTGCTAGCACGATGGCGATTAAAAATGCCATGGAGGCGATAAGCAACCCTTTTTTTACTTTTTTTTCTCTTTTCATGTACAATAGTCCTCCTTTTTATCACTTACTTAATTATCGCAATTCCGTTAGCCCTTCACTGAGCCAATTAAAACCCCTTTGGCAAAATGCTTCTGAAGGAACGGATATACGAGCAAAATAGGAATGGTACCGATGACGATAACGGCCATCTTGATCGATTGGTCTGGCGGCTTGACGAAGCTGGGATCCATGCTGCTTAAATCTCCCGCTGCGGCTTGGGACAGCATAACAATTTGCCGCAGCATAACCTGCAAAGGCCACTTCTCAGGATCATTAATATAAAGCAGCGCGCTGAAAAAATTGTTCCAATGACCAACGGCATAAAAAAGCGCGAACGTTGCAAGCACCGGCTTGGACAGCGGCAAAACAATTCTCCACAGCAATCCGAGTTCCGTACAGCCGTCTATCCGGGCAGCTTCCTCCAGCTCGGGTGGAAGCTCCTGAAAGAAGTTTTTCACAATTATGAGATTAAAAGCGCTGATCGCTCCCGGAATAATGAGCGCCCACAGACTGTCTAGCAAATTTAATTCCCGTACAACGAGAAAGGTAGGAATCATCCCGCCGCCAAACAGCATGGAGAAGATGACAAGATTCAGAATTAAATTGCGCCCGGGAAGCACTCTGCGAGCAAGAGGATAAGCCATTGTGACCGTAAAAACAAGATTAAAAAGTGTACCGACAACCGTAACATAAACAGAAACCCATACGCTCCGAAGAATAATATTGGTAGAAAAAATATATTCATAGGCTGCCGTAGTAAAGGTTTTGGGAATAAGGAACACGGCTCGCTCCGTCAGCTCTGCGTCGCTGGCAAACGATCCCGCAATAATGTAGATAAAGGGCAGGATCGCAACCAGGCCATACAAGCTCAAAAACAAATAATTGCTTACATCAAACAAAGTGCCGGGCAGCGTTCTATATTTTTTTGACACGGTACAATCTCCTTTCTTCTAGGGCGTATCTGAAAGATCCGAAGACACGCTCTAATACAAGCCGGATTGGCCAAAGCGTTTGGCCAGCCAGTTGGCGCCCATAACAAGAATGAGTCCTACAATGGACTTGAATAATCCGACAGCCGTACTATAGCTGAATGCTCCCTGTGTTATGCCGACCATATACACATATGTATCAAAAACTTCAGCCACACTGCGGTTAAGCGGATTCAAAAGCAAATAAATCTGCTCAAATCCATTGTCCAGCACGTCTCCCATGCGAAGAATCAACAAAATAATAATCGTGCTTCGGATAGAGGGCAGCGTAATATGCCAGGTTTGTCTCCAGCGATTGGCCCCGTCCATAATCGCCGCTTCATATTGCTCAGGATCCACTCCAGCCAGCGCTGCCAAAAAAATGATCGTGCCCCAGCCGCACTCCTTCCAGATCGTCTGAATAATAATAAGCGGTCGAAACCAGTCCGGGCTGGTCAGAAAGTCGATCTTCTCTCCTGTTTGCTGGTAAATCAACTCATTGACTATTCCGTTTTCCGTTGTAAGCAGCACATAGGTCAAGCTGGCCACAATAACCATCGATATAAAGTGAGGCACATAGACCAGCGTTTGAATCGTTCGCTTAAACAAGGCAATGCGAATCTCATTGAGCAGCAGCGCCAACAGAATAGGAGCCGGGAAGAAAAATATTAGATTATAAAGCGACAGGAGCAATGTATTGACCAATAGCATGTCAAACTCCGGATTAGTGAAAAAAACGCGGAAATGCTCTAGGCCTACCCATTCGCTTTGAAAGAAGCCGAGGAAAGGCTGATAATCCTTAAAAGCAAGCAAAACTCCCCACATTGGAACATATTTAAAGATTATAAAATAAAGCAATCCCGGCGCCAGTAAAACGTACATCCATCTTTCCCGATACAGCCGCTTCAACAAGTGCTTTCTTTTATTTCTGCCTCCACCTGCTGTGGTTGCTGCTTGAACAGCTCCCTGTGCAATCGCCTGCTTCATATTTCGTACACTTCACATTTCATACCCCAAACACCTCACAGTAGATTTAAGAAAGTAAAATTTAAGTGCAGCGCTGCCTTGTAGCCTTATTATTCAGCAGCTGCCGATTTCCGGCAACAAGACATTTTCCAATTTCCTCCCATTGGACTTTAGCGAAAATGTGCTATTGCCGCAAAAAAATCTGATAGCACAAAATAAAAAATGGAGCCAGCTTTCGGCTCCATTGGTGTCACTACAGAACAGGGAGAGTGATCTCAAAAGTGATTTTGTCAGCGAATACGTTTGCCTTTATGTCTCCCTTCATCGACTTAATAATAGTTTTGGCAATATAGGCCAAGCCCCAAATGTCCCTGAGCGTCTAAACTCTCTTCCGTATAAAACCGCTCAAATATCTTTTCGGTTTTACTTGCGTCAAGCACAACTCCATCGTTTTCCACACGCAAGCAAAAGCTTTGATTGTTAACCTCTGCTGAAATGGATAACAAATTCTTTGTATAGCGATAGCAGTTGCTAAGAATATTTTGGATCGCCCTCTCAAGCTGGTAAAAATCAATACACATAGTAGCAGTATTTTTGACATGAATCGTATTATTTAATTCAGGAGAAAAACCGCGTGCTAGACATTCACTTTTAATACTTTTGAAAAGGCCAACTGTCCAGTCATAACAATTTAAATTATTTACCAGTGTTTTGTGCTTGATTTGCTTTGTAATTCCCTTTAGTTCCAGAACCGGAAAGTTTGTTTTTTCTGTCATTTGATTGCCTCCTATGTTTTGTTTGCTTACAATTTATCAAATGAAAATAAAGTTACCTGTTAGCTAAAATAAAGTTTTGATAAACTATGTTTGGCTCGAAGTCGGCGCTTCGCGCTTAATTAGTGCTTCTTGACGCATAAAAAAGGGCCTAACGTTTAGTCAGGCCCTTGGGATAGCTTGTATTTTTCCGCGTACACTTTGATGCTGCTTCGCTTGCACTATTCAGGGATGTAAGGCAGCTCAAGCGTTTTCGGGATATTGATTACATGTGTCTCTACATAAGATTTTAAGCCTTCTTCTCCATACTCTCTTCCTACCCCGGATTGCTTCACTCCGCCAAAAGGGAACCGCACATCCAGCCCTTGAACAGCTGCTGTATTAATCATTGTCGTTCCCGCTTCAATTCGCCGAGCAACCTTTATGGCATGTTCTTCTTCTCCCCAAACCGAGCTTGTCAGCCCATAAATGCTTTCATTATGCAACTCGATGACCTGCTCCTCATCATCAAAGGGCAAAATCGGGACTGTAGGGCCAAATTGCTCTTCAACGACTATCGGATCATGCGGGTCAGCTCCTAATACTAAGGTCGGCTGCAGGAAGTAGCCGTTGTCCATTAACTCGGGGCTAATGATTTTCCCTAGCTCAATGACTTTCGCTCCTTTGCTTCTCGCATCCTCTACGAGGCTTTTTACGTATTGCACCTGGTTTTTATTGTTAACAGGGCCGACTGTCACATCGGGATGAAACGGATCGCCTACTCGAATCCATTTATTAGCTGCCTCAATATATTTTTCTACAAATGCGTCATAGATTGAGCGATGGACATAAACCCGCTTGGCAATCATACAAATTTGCCCTGCAGTTAAAAAGTTCGAGATGACCATTCTTCTTAAGGCGCGTTCGTCGTTTACATCGAAATCCTCTAAGACAATAGCTGCATCATTGCCGCCAAGCTCCAGAGTCATCTTTTTAATCGTATCCGAGGCAGCCTTCATAATGCTTTTGGCCGTCTTCGTTCCTCCAGTAAATGCGATTTTAGCTACTTTCGGATTGGCTGTAAGCTCGACGCCAACTTCTGATTCACCATGCACAAGATTGAGAACGCCTGGCGGAAATTCGTTGGCAATTATCTCAATGACCAGACTTACCGCAAGCGGGGCAAATGGGCTCGGCTTAACGACCATAGTATTCCCTGTTAGAAGAGCAGGCGCAATTTTGATTGTTGATAAAGAGATCGGGTAGTTCCAAGGAGTAATGGCCGAGACGACGCCAATTGGGTCGAACGTAATAATCGTTCTGCCGTTTTCATGCTCCTTTTCTTGAGGGGCAATTACTTTTTTCACGTGTTCGCAGGCGAATTCCATCCACATTAGCGAAATTGCAATTTCACCCTGTGAATCATATAGCGCCTTTCCATGCTCTCTCGACAATAGATGAGCTATTTCTGGAGTCGCATCCTTAATCTTTTGAATAGCCCGCTGCATGCGTGCAATGCGGTCATCTACATCGCTCCAGGCCCAGCTTTTAAATGCATCATAAGCGGCCTCTATTGCTCGAACGGCATCCTCCTTTGTATTAAGCGGTGCATAGCCGACAATTTCGTCAGGATGCGTAGGGTTTTCACGAGGGGAATTCTTTTCTGCAACAACCTTCTCACCATTGATAATCGCATGCACGGTTATCGGATTATTTTCCATAATCAATCCTCCGGATATTGTTTGGTATTTTTAGTATGGATTGGATGGAAAAGAATATGCATCATAATGCCCTTCTTAAACAAGGCGAGATCTCGGATAATGATTGACCTCCTATTCGCAAAAAAGCTGCCGGCATAATCGGCAGCTTTTTTGCGAATGGCTATAGAGATAGTTGCAGGTAGTTGCTTAAGTCTGCACCTATTGGGGGCGACTCGCTAGTTGAACAACGTTAAGGCAAGCTTCTTACAGCCTCAAGCAGCTTTTCCTTCGTCATATTTAATGAATCGGATTCTACATTATAAATAATCGTCTTGCCATCCTTCTCTTCCATCCACATTACGTTTTGCAGTACACCGCTATCCCCTAACAACGCTTGATTATTTTTAGTATAGTGCGCCTTTTTGCCGTTTAGATTATATTCCTCATATTCCGTACTGGTGGAGGTGAAACCTTCTATTTTTACTACTTCATCGTGGACTTCCAAAGTTAGATGAATAGCTTCCCCATTTTCAGCACGATAGACAGATATATACGAGGGTATACTCGAATTGGTCGTAAGCTCTGTTAATCGCCAAATTGGCTGATCATTATTGCTTACCTTTTTCTCAGCTTCCATCTCTGCAATAAGATCATTTTGATCTAAACCAATAATAGGATAGTTGTTAATTGCACCCGCTTCAAATTGAAAGGCTCCTTCAAGTATCGAATCAGGCAACTGCTCCGTTATTCCTTGCTCATCCAAAACAAGCTGCCATTCATGTTTATTAGAGATGTAATCAGGCTTAGTCACAGGATAAAGCGGAAATTCTTTAAGCGCTTCAGGCAGGTATACAATCGCCGCTTCTCCTGGCTTGAGTTGAGACTGTACTTGTTTAATTGCAGCACGTGCTTCCTCGAAGGTTTCCTGCTTCAAGTCATATGCTTCACTGGAGTAAAATTCGTAAGAAAGAAAGTTCGTAGAATCTGAAAATAAAAACTTGCTTCCATACGCAAATCCGCATAGCAGCACTACAACCAAAGCAATTGCCGCGATTTTCGACATTTTCCCTTTTCTTTTCAACTGAACCGTTTTCCCCATCACCATCTGTTCATATTCCTCCTTAATTCGAATATCCAGCGAAGGAGGGCAATGCAGTGAAGACTCGCTATGCTTGAATGCTTTGCTTAATTGTTCCTCAATAGACATAATCCTTCCGCTCCTTTCAGCCTTGGACTTCTTCAAATTGACGGCGTAATTGCTTCAAGGCATAGTGATGTCTTGATTTCACCGTACCTAATGGAATCTCTAACAATGCAGCAATTTCTTCCATCGAGCAATCCTGATAATACCTGAGCACAATTATCTCCCTTGCCTTAAGTGGAAGCTTTCTTAAGATTGGAAGAAGCTCCAGCTGATCACCCACCGCGGAAAGCTCGGCTTCTGCTTTTCGATCAGGCGAAACATCTGCCAGCAGCTTCACCTTTTCTACAATCCGATACAGCCTCCAGCTTTTTCTTTTCCAGTTTCTCACTTGCCTTACAATCAAGCCATTAAACCATGCGGTAAAAGGCTGCTCCGGTCGGTATTTGTCGGCGCTTTTCAGCAATTCGATGTAAACCTCACTCATGATGTCTGCCGCATCCTCCTTGCTGGAAGATAGATAGCAGATAAGTCTATAGGCATGCTCACGCGTCTCTTCATATACCGTCCGAAAAGCCTCCTCATCCCCTTGGCTCATCCGGATAAGCCAAGGGCTCCAATCAATGTTTTTCATAGGACCGGCCCTCCAATCAGGTGTTACATAAACTATTGGCTCGTTTTATCGAAAAGGTTCAATTAAAATTTCAATGACATTAAATTTGCGTCAATTCCCTTGTTAACGTCCATTTAAGTAATCGGCTTTACGTAATGTAAAAGTTTGGTTATCGGCTCATTCTTGAAATAGCTATAGCATTATGATAAGATGTACTCAAGCTACTTTGCTACGCAAGGTAGCTAATAAAAGCCCAGCTATATTGTTACGCAAGATACCTATTAAAGCTTTAGCTATATTATTTTGCAAAATACCAGCGAAAGCTAATATTTTTTTACATCACTATATTGTAACGCAAGGTAGGTGTGAAGATTGTCATTACGAAGTGAACTATTAAAAGGGATACTGGAAGGCTGCATCCTCGCCGTCATATCCAACGAAACGATATATGGCTATGAGCTAACAATGAAGCTGCATGCGATGCGAATTGAAGTAAGCGAAGGATCGATCTACCCGATTTTACTTCGGCTGCAAAAGGAGAAACTGATTGTAGGAGAAATGAAAAAATCGCCCAGCGGGCCAAACAGAAAATACTACACCTTGACGGCCGAAGGCGAGGCTGCGCTGCAGGAATTTATCAAGCATTGGAATAATCTAAAAGGTCCTGTGGACGAATTGCTATCAAAAGGAGGAAGAACATAATGCGTACAGAAGAACTAATCCAGGAAAATAATCGCAAACGCGAGCTGCTGAACGAGGAAAATGAAAAGTACTACAGTGGCTTGTTGATCTATATTAGAACATCATTTAATAAATCCGAGCAGGAAACAGAAGAAATATTAATGGAAGTGCTCGATCACCTTCTTGAAGCACAAGCAGAAGGAAGAACGGCTGAAGAAGTATTTGGACATGATCCAAAAGCGTATGCTCAGGAAATTGTCGGCGAGCTGCCAACAGCTTTGCCTAAGGAAATCATCAAGCTGCTGTTCATGTCTGGCTCGACCTTTCTCGGTGTCTTTGCCTTTACTTCCGGGCTGCTGGCAACCATACTTAGCTATGGCTTTAACATTGGTGAACCTGTTTATCATTTCAAATTAGGGAGCCTGGCAGTAGGCGTAGCCGCTTCCCTGCTCGCTGTGTACCTTTTCGTCTATTTGTTGTTAAATTACATTCGCAGGGCTGCTTTTCGTGAAGTCAATAAAAGAAAAGAGCTGATTTCAGCGTTCCTGATTGGGGGAGGATCATGTGGCTTGTTCGTAGCCGGCCTTTATTTCATGCCTTCGTTTGGAGTCTCCATCGACATTCCCGTATACTGGTTGATCCCGTCAGGAGCAGTATTGTATGGAATCGGGAAATGGCTGGAGAAGAAGAAAAGTTAGTTTAGGGGCTTGCAAAAATCAGGCGCACGAACTTCGTGACAGACGAATATGAGATGATGCTGTTAAAAATATAATTATAAGTGCAAAAAAGATAAAAAGTGATCTCTCGAATTTCGGGAGGTCTCTTTTTATCTATCTATTATTCCAATAATCTGAAGTTGTTCAAGAGGGTCATACAGATCTCATTTTAGCAAATATTATATCCCTTCAATATGATTATTATTATTTGAGGATAAACGTAATTATTTTTCAATAACTAAGCAACAACTGCCATCAAGAAAAAACTCTAAATCGTTATAACTTAACTCATCCCTCTTTATTCTTCTATACTTTATTGGTTGCTCTTCGTACCCATCCCAAATTGACCACAACTCAATCTCAATATATTTTGGAAGATTTAGTATATAATCAAAAGTTTGGTGTATAAAATTAGTTTTTAGCCTTGCCTCTATTATGTAGACGTGCTCTAAGGTAATATATTTTTTAAAACCATTTGGAAGGTTACTGCATTTACTAATACTCAAATTATTAAAAAGATTTTCATTATCAATAAATAATAACTCACTTTCTTCATTTAACCCCTTGCTCGTTTCAGTTTCTTGTTGATCATTAACCTGAGACGCATCTTTGACTTTAATTAGTCTAGCTCCAGTTCGAACAATTTCCGGTAAACTATTCTGAGAAGCTATGAATGTAATTTCACTCATGTTTTTCTCCTTAACATTTAATTGCGCTGCTAATAAACTTCTCTCATCATACCACTTTCACTAACGGATTTAGTTATGAACTCAAAAAAAGAAGACACCTTGGAGCAATTTTCATCACTCATAGATATCTTCATCTTACACAATGTGGGCAAGGGCTCAAGCCCTCTCCCGATACAAGATCAAGAATAACCATTTCATCTCCCAATTCTGCAGCCATAATATTGCTTGAAATCGTATACATTAATTCGCCTCCAATCTCTTTTTATCACGGTAATAATTTAGATAAGGCATTGCCTGCACATTAAAAAAATTATGGTACAAGCCTTCCTGCTTCATTAACTGCTGATGAGTACCGACTTCCGTTATGCCGCCCTCACTCACAACCAAAATTTGATCTGCTAGCAGCGTGGCGGTTAATCTATGCGAGACCAATATAATCGTTCTATCACTGTATTTATCAATTACACTCGTATACAATTCGATTTCAGCAAGAGGATCAAGTGACGCGGTAGGTTCATCTAATATGATAATGCCGTTCTCTTTAATAAATGTTCTCGCCAACCCTAGTCTTTGCCACTGACCTCCTGAGATATTGATTCCACCCAAATCCACATCAAGCAAGGTATCAAGCCCCGATTCTATTGCAAAATCTCCCTTTGCAGCCTTTAATGCTTTATAGATTTGTTCATCCGATACATGATTCTCTGTTCCAATTGCTACATTGTCCCTGATTGTTTCCTCCAATTTAATAAAATTTTGAAAAAAAGCGCTGCCTTGGGGAACTTTACAGCGTTCGTCAAATTCAACCATCCCCTCAGAAGGATCAAGTAATCCGGTAATGAGTTTAACCAAAGTAGACTTTCCTGATCCGTTCTCTCCAACAATGCAAACAACATCGCCTTTATTAAGCTTGAAGTTTACATTGCTCAAAATATTTTTTTGATCCGGGTAAGCGAAGGAAATATTGCTACCCTTAATAAATTGGGGCTCAGTTGCTCTATGTAGTACATGCTTTGCCGTGGGTGTATGTTCATCCATAAAAGCAATAACTTTACGGAATAACCCTAAACTATGCTGCAATTGTGTGAAGGTCTCAACCGCACTAAAAATTCGCGGAATAAGATAGTACATGGAACCGAACAAAATAACTAGCTGGCTTAAACTAATTTGATTAGTGAACATAACGATTAAAACTACCAGAACAGGACTTACATGCCAAAAGGTACTTAATAGATGATTCAAAGATTGTAGCTTAATCTCCTCTTTCGTTTTTATTTTCCTGAAAGCTCGAAATTTGTTAAGCCAAATGTTTTTAATCCAGCCATAATACCCCATTATGTTCATTTCAATAAAACCTTGTCTTGAAAAGATATCATTCTCTAGTGCGCTAATTATATTCTGCTCTCTTATATGTCCAAATAACACCCGATCCCGATAAATGTTATTAGCCTTAATTTGAAGCGGAAACACAAATATCAGCAAAATGAGTACTATAAGCGGTGCAACAATACTTACGCTCATTAAATTAATGGTTATAAAAATAACAGTAAGTAAAATAATCAGGCTTTCTATCATTAATACAATCATATTACTTATTTGCCCAGGAGAGAGTGCATTTTGTACAGCTGTAAAGCTATCATTGAACTTTGGCTGCAATCGTGTATTCAAGGAAGTTTTTGCTACCTTTTGGATAACCTCTTCCTCAAGTTTATGTGCAAAATCCAGCTTGAGCTTTAACTGTGCTTTATTCTTGCAATACGCCGAGAAGTGCTGCGCAAAATAAGTAAACAGATATATCACTAAAAAGAGCGCAACGTCTGACTTGACTCCACTAATCAATTGCATTACGAGATAGCCTAGTATGCTGACCTGTACAACAGGAATGGCGGAGTCTACAATTGCAATAATAAGTATTAGGCTAATTAATCCCTTTTTTTTGTTTATTAACTCTCTAATTTGACCAGTAAACAGTCTTTTAGGTTCCTGCTCCATTACTCTACCTCACTTAATTGTTTATAAATCTGTCCTTGTGATTCAAACATCTCCTTAAATAAGCCTTCTATCTGTAGCAGTTGTTGTGGCGAACCATCTTGTACGATCCTACCCTGATTTAATACGATGACTCTATCAAATTGGAGTGTAATCCCCATCCTATGTGTCGTTAATATGACAATTCTGTCTCGTGTTTGGCGAAGCAGCATAGTTACAACTTCCTGTTCTGCCATCGGGTCCAATGACGCAGTTGGTTCATCAAGGATCAAAATTCCTTTGCCTAATAGCCCCTTTAGAATACCCAGCTTTTGAATTTGACCGCCTGATAGCTCAACACCGCCTAAATGACCACCGTATAACTGGTCATAATCGTAATCTTTGAACATCGCATCGATCATAGCGTAATCAATCTCACGACCGACTTTCAAATTATCCATAATTGAAATTCCTTTATATAAATGAGTACTTTGAAACACGGGAGAAAACAAGCTCGCTCTTTCCTCTGGGCTAAGCTGATGAGGATGAAGTCCATTTATTTGCACCGTTCCTGCAGTTGGCTCTAGTAATCCCATCATGCAATGATATAACGTGGTTTTCCCTGCTCCATTAGGACCGACGATCGCAATTTTTTCACCTGATGAAAGCCTTAATGTGATATCGTCAAGAACCAATTTGCTTCCGTTCTGAAAACGATAGGATAAATTATTTATTTGCAAATCTCTATCATCCTTTTTATCTGCCTCCAGCTCTGATGCAGTAAGATGTTTCGAGTTACTTCTCTCGTTTGTCTGACTAACAATATAGTCCTTAAACATCCTGTACTGATTGCTCTGAAACCCAATCATTTGAATTTGTGAAAATAGATTCTCACAGCTCATGATTATTAAAACAGCTGCAGTCACTATTAAAAATAAATCCCCTGGATTAGCAATTATTTCCTGTGATAATACTACATTAGCAATATATATCGTGATAAGGGATGCTAACAGTATTCCGAGCAGTAGACTTAGATTAAATTGTTTAACTCCTGCTTTATAGTCTCTTTGATTGATTTCAGACATATGCTGATTCCATTTGCCAAACATAAACTTGGAAGATTTGTTCATAAGAATTTCAGAAACAATACTAGTATTTAATAGCAGACCTTTATAGTAACGTGACTTTATTGCATTGTAGGAATTGATCCAATCAAGTATCAGTGAAGACCTGTTAATATAGCCTCTTATAATGGATATAGGTATGACAAAAATAATCAATAGTACGATAAGCATTACATTGTTTAACAAGGATACCGTCGCTAACAGCACTATTACTTTAATTAAGCTTGAAATTAATCCGCTTATTATTACAAAAAATCCTTCCACACAGTTGTTTAAGCCATACCTTATTAGGTTAAACCTTTGCTGGAAATCAAATGTGTCATGTTCGCTCAGCTTATGCTTTATAAAATTATCCAGTACAATTAGTTTAGATTTTTCCTCATTGGCTGAATTATTTAATGCGATTACAAGAGCTAAAATCCAATTAACAACAGCGGAGATAGCAACTAATATAAATAATAACTTCAAATAAGACAGCATATCTTCACGATTATTAGAATTATTAAATTGATTTATAATATCTTTAGTAGCATTTAAAATCCACACCTCAAAAACCGGGACAACAATACTTAATAAAATAAGAGCTAGGACAAGCCAGCTTTTATAGCCTTTAATAAAGTTGTAATACTGTAATAGATGACGCCAATTTCCCTTTGTTAACACTTATGTTTAACTCCTCTATTATTTTTTCAAATATGCTTGTATTGACATTTCAGTGTAACCGATGGAATCATCCCCATAAACAAATTTATCTGCGTACTAACACTTTATAGGTATTTCAACATTTCTGTAATTTCTACTTTGATTGAAGGGACATGATGAATTATTTATGTAGGTCAACATAATTGCGCATAGTGAGTATTCTAAAGAGAGGAAAGACCGTAGTTTATAAAACAATCGCGTCGCATTAATTTGGAGAAGTAATTATCTTTTCATTGTAGAAGCTTTCAGTAATAAAAAAACCTTACGAATTATAGATGATGGATATTTTTGATCCTCACAGTCAACGAGCTCGACAATGAGATTGTCTTTTTAGTACAAAATACTGGAGACAATTGGCAATTGTTTTACAAACAGAAGAAGAGACTAAAAAGAATTTAGAGTTTTAATTCAAAGTGAAATTTAAAAGCAAACGGGCTCCCGAAGGAGCCCGTAAACATTAATATAGCAAGGCTTGATGGCCTATTACATCATGCCGCCCATGCCCATGCCGCCCATGTCAGGGGCACCAGTAGCAGCTTTTGGCTCTGGTTTGTCAGCAACTACAGCTTCTGTAGTCAGGAACATAGCTGCAACAGATGCAGCGTTTTGTAGTGCAGAACGTGTTACTTTCGCAGGGTCAACGATACCCGCTTCGAACATGTTCACCCACTCGCCAGTAGCAGCGTTGTAGCCGATGCCAACTGACTCGTTTTTCAAGCGCTCAACGATAACTGAGCCTTCTTGGCCAGCGTTTGCAGCGATTGTGCGAACTGGCTCTTCAAGTGCGCGAAGTACGATGTTTACACCCGTTTTTTCGTCGCCTTCAGCTTCTACAGCTGCTACAGCTTTGTATACGTTCACTAGCGCTGTACCACCGCCGGATACGATACCTTCTTCAACAGCAGCACGAGTAGAGTTCAATGCATCCTCGATGCGAAGCTTGCGCTCTTTCAACTCAGTTTCAGTAGCAGCGCCGACTTTGATTACAGCTACGCCGCCAGAAAGCTTAGCAAGACGCTCTTGCAGTTTTTCTTTGTCGAACTCGGAAGTTGTTTCTTCCAATTGCGTTCTAATTTGATTAACGCGTGCTTGGATATCATCGCTGTTGCCAGCACCGTCAACGATAATTGTGTTTTCTTTTGTAATGCGTACTTGACGAGCAGAACCTAGAGATGTAACATCTGTAGATTTCAATTCAAGACCAAGCTCTTCAGTGATCACTTGAGCACCAGTTAGAGCCGCGATATCTTGAAGCATAGCTTTGCGGCGGTCGCCGAAGCCAGGAGCTTTAACCGCTACGCAAGTGAATGTACCACGAAGCTTGTTAACAACTAGAGTAGCTTGAGCTTCGCCTTCAACATCCTCAGCGATGATTAGAAGCTGCTTGCCGGATTGAACAACCTTCTCAAGCACTGGAAGGATTTCTTGTATGTTTGTAATTTTCTTGTCTGTGATCAAAATGTACGGATTGTCAAGCACCGCTTCCATTTTGTCTGTATCTGTTACCATGTATGGAGAGATGTAACCGCGATCGAATTGCATACCTTCTACAACTTCAAGCTCAGTTACGAAGCCTTTAGATTCTTCAACTGTAATTACGCCGTCGTTGCCAACCTTCTCCATAGCTTCAGCGATTAGTTTACCAACTTCCTCATCAGCAGAAGAGATAGCACCAACTTGTGCGATATCTTGAGAAGATTCAACCTTTTTAGAAATGTTGCTTAGCTCAGCAACTGCAGCTTTAACTGCTTTGTCAATCCCTTTGCGGATTACCATCGGGTTAGCGCCAGCAGTTACGTTTTTCAAGCCTTCGCGAATCATCGCTTGAGCTAGAACAGTCGCAGTCGTTGTACCGTCACCAGCGATATCGTTTGTTTTGGTTGCAACTTCTTTAACAAGCTGAGCACCCATATTTTCAAATGCGTCCTCTAGCTCGATTTCTTTAGCAATGGATACGCCGTCGTTCGTAATTAGCGGGCTGCCGAACTTTTTCTCAAGTACCACGTTGCGTCCTTTTGGTCCAAGTGTCACTTTAACAGCATCAGCAAGTGCATCAACACCACGCAGCATTGCGCGACGAGCATCTTCACTAAATTTAATCTCTTTTGCCATTATAATATCCCTCCAAATAATTTGTTTGGTTATGTGTCGTCTATATTGAGGTCGATCTTATTCGAAGATCGCGTGAATGTCGCTTTCTTTCATGATCAAATATTCTTTGCCGTCATATTTGATCTCTGTACCAGCATACTTAGAGAACAGAACGCGGTCGCCTGGTTTCACTTCCAAAGCAACACGAGCGCCGTCTTTGAATACTCCGCTACCTACAGCTACAACCTTACCTTCTTGTGGTTTTTCTTTTGCCGTATCTGGCAATACGATTCCACTAGCTGTTGTCACTTCTTGTGCGATTGGTTCGACCAATACACGTTCACCTAAAGGTTTAATCATTGATAAAAGCCTCCTTATATGAATGGTTCTCTTTATACAATTTTGTTAGCACTCAATAGCGTCTAGTGCTAACAACTCATATTTTACCTATTTTACAGGTCGATTTCAAGTATTTGTTGAAAAAAAATGCCTACGCGTTTGTCGCGATAGGCACAATATACATCCCGGCTTGTTCATCTTTGCGGATTACGGCCTGTACATCATAAACCGTCTTCATCAGCTCACTGGTCATCACCGTTTCTGGAGCACCCTCCGCAATGATTTGTCCATCCTTGACCACTTTAAGCTCGTCGCTGTAGCGAACCGCCTGATTGACATCATGCAGCACCATAACAATGGTTAAGCCGTGCTGCTCATTGAGTTCCTTCACCAAATCAAGCAGCTCAATCTGATAGTAAATATCGAGGAACGTTGTCGGCTCATCGAGAAACAGCACCGTTGTCTTTTGCGCAAGCGCCATCGCAATCCAGGCGCGCTGCTTTTGCCCGCCAGACAGCTCATTCAGCCTGCGATCGCGGTACTCGACCAGCTTGGTGCACGCTAGCGCCCATTCAATCGCCTCACGGTCCTCGTCCCTTTCCTGTGAAAACATATGACGATACGGCAAGCGACCATAGGACACGAGCCGCTCTACAGTCAAATCATAGGGAGCTTCATTTTGCTGATGCACGACAGCAAGCAGGCGCGCCAGCTCCTTCGTTTTGATCGTTTGCAGTTCTCGTCCATCAATTAAAATTTGCCCGGAGTTGGGAGCGAAGTTGCGTGCCATCAAGCCGAGCAGCGTCGATTTGCCGCTGCCGTTCGGACCGATTATCGTCGTAATTTTCCCTTCAGCAAACTGCGTCGACATCCCTTTAATAATTGGCGGGCTGTTTTTATATTGAAAGCTCAGCTCTTTAATTTGCATATAGTCGCTCCCCCCTTAACAGCATGAAGATCAGGAATGGTCCGCCAATAATCATCATAATGACCGACGCTGGTATTTCGATTGGCGCAATAATCGTTCTGCCTACCGTATCAGCTAGCAAAATAAGCAGGCTGCCAAGCAAGGCTGAAAACGGAATAAGCAGCCAATGATTCGTTCCAACCAGCTGACGCGCAATATGCGGTACAAGCAAGCCGACAAAGGCGATCAAGCCGCCGATCGCTGTAGCTACAGAAGCAAGCAGCACCGCGACAAAGGAAATGACCAGCCGCGCTCGCAGCACATTTAAGCCGAGATTGCCCGCCGTACGATCCTGCAGCGCTAGCAAATTGCACCAGGTGCCAAGGAAGAGCGCCGCAACCAAGCCAATCAAGCCATAGGTCATCATAATATCGACGTCATTCCACGTTTTCATCGTAAAGATTGAGCTAACCGCTTGATTGACCTGCGTTACGGCATAGCTGCCGCGATAGTTGAACAGCTGGTTCAAACCGGAAAACATCGCATTGATCGCAACGCCAACCAATATTAAATGCAGCGGTCGCAGTCCCTGCTTCCATGTAAAGGCATAGACGAGGAAGCAGGCAAACAAGCCGCCGAGTACAGAAAATAACGGCATCCAAAAAATGAGCACCGGCCAAACAGTAGCGACAAATACACTGACAAAGCCAGCTCCTGCCGAAATGCCGATAACCCCTGCATCGGCAAGCGGATTGCGCATAACCGCCTGCAGCAGCACACCGGACACCGCCAAAGCGGCTCCTGAAAGCATTGCTACAATAATGCGCGGCAAGCGCATATCGCGAATCACCTCTACATTATCGTTGCCGCCAAACAGCAGGCCGGATACGAGCTCGCCAAATCCAACCTTTATGCTTCCAGTAGCGATGGAATAGAGCGCCAGCACGACCAGCAGCACTGCAACGACAAGAAAGCAAATCAGTTTTTTCATATCACCTTATCCTTTCCGATCGGGGTACAGCATATCTGCCAGTATGTCCAGCGCCTCATCTGCTGCCAAATTGCCCGTCGTTCCGAAAAAGTCCTCGGGAAGATCATATACGCGGTCGTTTTTTACCGCATTAAAATGCTTCCAAATGTCATTGGTTTTGAACTCCTGATCGAACATCTCAATGACTTCGTCAGGCATGCCATGCGCTGCCCGCAAAATGATATCCGGATTGCCTTGATGCAAATACTCCGTATTGGATGATACAAATTCAACGTCAGAATCGGTTACGATATTCGTTCCGCCGAGTTGCTTCACGAGATCTCCGATATAGGAATGCTCCGTTGCGACAAGATAGCTGCCTGGAATCCCCATCAAAATCAGTACGGATGGCGGCTGCTGGTCCGCAACCTCCTGCTTGATTTGTGCGATCTTTTCATCGTAGCTGGCGATGAGCGCCTCAGCCTGAGCCTGACGGTCAAACATTTCACCCAACTTCTTGATCTCGCCCTTCATCGCGTCCAGGCTTGTAAAGTCGAGAAAGCTGGCCTCGATCGCGACGTTGCTGAACAGCTTTTCAAGATCATATTGCAGCGTCGTAACGGAAAAGACATGCGTTGGCTTCAAGCTTTTGACCAGCTCCATGTCAGGACTCATCGGATTGCCTACTTCTACCGCTGAGCTGTAGCGCTCGGGCAGTGTTTTCGCAGTAGATGGAACGCCAACAACATCAAGCCCAAGCTCATGCAGCACCTCGGTAATTGCCACTGTTGTCGATACAATGCGATGCTGCTGCTCCTCGCCCGTCTGCCCGCTATCGGACTGCCCATTGCCGGACTGATTACTGCCATTACTGCCATTACTGCCATTGCTGCCATCAGAAGCAGCAGGCGCAGTGTTGCTGCTGGTGGGGCTGCCGTTATTGGCGGCTCCTTGATTGCTTGAGCTGCCGCAGCCTGACAGCAGCAGGCCAATTAGGATTAAACTGATCGCAGCGTACATGCTACGTCTGACCATTGATCATTTCCTCCTAGAAATGCGTACGAGGACGCTCAGCAATTGAGGTCCTCTACGCAGCTTAATATTTTATTGCTTCATAGCATGAAGCATTCACACACATTCTTATTGCTGAGTCAAGCTTGCAGGCGCTAATGCACGCAAAATGATCGTTACCGCTTGTGCACGGGAAGCCTGCTGGTCAGCAGCAAATTTGTTGCCGTTCAAGCCTTGAATCAAGCCATGCTTCACTGCAGTCGCTACATGCTGCTGCGCAAAGCCAGGAATGCTGTCCGCATCCTCGAAGCTTAATGCTTCAGCTTCTTCAAGCTCAAGATCAAGTGCTTTAACAATCATTACTGCCATTTCAGCACGCGTAATCGCGCCATCTGCGCGGAAGCTGCCATCCTGATAGCCAGTTGTAATGCCTGCTTGCACAGCTGCTTTTACATAGGACTGTGCCCATTGCGGAATGTCAGCAGCATCGGTAAAGCTAAGCTCGGAGCTTGACGCTGGCAGCTCAAGTCCTTCTACCAGCAGCTTCGTAAACTCGGCACGTGTAATAGATTGGTCTGGCTTGAAGCTGCCGTCTGGATAACCGCCAGCAACACCTGTAGCTACGGCATTCGTAATTGCCTCTTTCGCCCAATGAGTCGTTACATCAGTAAAGCTTACTTCCTTCACTGTTTGTGCGATAAGCGCCTCAGTTGCAAGCTGCAGCTCAGCATTGGACAGCAGATAGCTGTTGCTTTCCTGCGCAGCTTTGATTGCAGTCTGCAATGCTTCAGAAGGCTCAGCTACTGCTTCAGCTGCAGCGATCGCTTTAACCAGCTTCGCTTTGCTTGCTTCAACATCCTCGCCAATAACAAGCTTAATGTTATGAGATTGCGGCTCTTCAAACACATCCGGTACGAAATAAGAAGCAGAAGCTTCAATCACTGCATTTGCATCAGTTAATGCATAATCAAAGGTAAAGTAAGTAACCTGCTGTGGACCTGTGCGACCATTTACAGTCGTTTCATATTCAGCAACCTTCGTGCCTTCCTTGCCTTCAACAAGCACCTTTACATCATAGCTTTGCTGAACGTCAACACGGAAATATGTTACGCCATCCTTAACATAGGTTTTAGGATTAGCCAAATAAGTGCCCATAACGGAAAGCTTGCTGGCATCAGCATCATTGACATAATGAACTGGCACAGCTACAGGTTCAGCCTGCAATACTGCTTTAAAATCCTTTAGCGCCTTTTCCAGCTCATCCTTTTTCGTTAAATAGCTGTTTGCTTTTTCAGCTGCGGCAAGCGCCTCTTTTAATGACTCAGATGGCTCAGCAATTAGCTTGGCCTCGGCAATTGCAGCTGCCAGCTCTTTAATGGATGCGTCAATATCGTTATTAATCGAAATATAAATGCCATGCTTTTGCGGCTCTGTAAAGTACTCCGGTACAAAATAAGAAGCCTCCGCTTCAATCACCTTCGTAGCATCAGTCAACGCATAATCAAGCGTAAAATATGTAACCTTCTGCTCGCCATTGCGGCCATTTACAGTTGCTTCGTATTCCGCAACCTTCGTACCTTCCTTGCCTTCTACTGTAATCTTCACATCATAAACCTGCTGCACATCGATACGTAAATAGCTTACGCCATCCTTTACATAAACAGATGGATTGGCGATGTACGCAACCATAGAAGATAGCGAAGCTGGCTTGGATGAATTAATAAAGTGCACAATCGTTTTTTCAGTTTGCTGCTCAGTTGCTGCCGCTGTCGGTGCCGCTGTTTCAGCAAGAGCAATAGTCGGAACCGCCCCCACCAGCAATGCCGCAACCGCCAAGCTTGTAACTGTTTTAACAAATCTTCTGTTCATAAATATTCCTCCGTTTTTTATAATTTTCATTCGCCGTCGAATCCACTACAACGCAATCACATCGTCATCAAAGTTGAGTTTTGAACCTACCTCTTTCCAAATAAAGGGTTCAAAACTCGGCTTTCAGGACCAAGAAGCTTGGACGCTAGTAGAAAACGAGGAGCGCAGCGTAGAGCAGAGCTACGTGAGCACCGCAGTTTTCGCTAGCGTTCAAGATTCGCCGTCGACTATGCTACGAAGCAACGTATCGTCATCAAAGTTGAGTTTTGAACCTACCTCTTTCCAATGAAGGGTTCAAAACTCGGCTTTCAGGACCAAGAAGCTTGGACGCTAGTAGAAAACGAGGAGCGCAGCGTAGGCCAAAAGCTACGTGAGCACCGCAGTTTTCGCTAGCGTTCAAGATTCGCCGCCGACTATGCTACGAAGCAACGCATCGTCATCAAAGTCGAGTTTTTGAAGTTACCTCTTCCGAGGGTTGCTTCTTACAATCCAGATTATAGAACCCACTACAAACAAAACAGCTATCACAATAATGATGACTAGTGCGTTTGAGCCGCCCTTTTGCTGCTCCTGATCATTAATCGCACCATCACTCGTCTGCTCTGTTGCAGTTTCACCTGCGCCAGCAGCCGTTGTCAGCTCGCCGTCCAAGCTTTCGCTAATCGGCTCAGCCTCTTCACGGTTGGCTGGCTCTGCATCATTGGATGTCTGCTCTCCACTAACCTCATCTGTAACCGCTTGCGCATTTCCTGCATCGCTTGCAGTATCAGCACTTCCGTCAGTATTAGCTGCTGGAGTATTAGCAGCTGCAGAACTGTCTGCACCCGTGCTGCCTGACATACCACCACCGCTAGAGCTCGTGCTGCCGCTTGCCGTACCTTCGCTGCTAGTCACATCCGATTTATTGCCTGTTCCATCACTTTTTTGTGAGGATGCAGACTTTTGATCGGTATTCGCAGTGGCTTCAGGTTTAGCAGTTGAAGCTGCACCCGTTTCCTTTGAAGGCTTGGAAGTAGACGCTTCCGTTGATTTCTGCTCGCTGGATGCAGTTGCTTCTGGCGCTGTTGTTGGCTGTGCAGCGCTCTCTGCAGCCTTTACCAGCTTTAATGTATCTGGATAAAAGCGAAAGCGAGTTTCATAGGAATGATAGTAGTTTTGACTTGGAATATCGACAGTCATCGAAGTGACAAGATCCTCCTCCAACGAGCTGACCTTAAATTCTACCAATCTGCTATCATTATCGTTGTCTCTGGAAACAACCTTCGCATCGGTGAAGCTGCTGCCCTGCTTCGTCTGAAACTCAACAACCCACGCGTCCTTGTTAATTACAGTGCGCACCTTGATTTCACCGTTCTTGACAATTACTGTTGCTGGCTTGTTCCAATAGCCATCAGCAAGCGAAGTCGAGTCATCCTTTGGATCACCCTTTAAAATCTCGTAATTGATCGTATATTCTCCATCCTTCAGCTCACTGGCAGCGGACAACTGCATGGAGCTAAGCACGGTCAATCCAACAGCAATAAGAAATGCTACGAAAAACCGACTAAGTTGACCTGCTGTAATCTTCATAAGCACCTCCATATCCGTAAGCTCATTGATTATCATTCTCATTTTAAGCATAAAAAAATAAATGCTCTTGCGAACATTTAGTCGTGCCATGAGAATAATAATCATTACTTAATAAGAATACATGATAAGAAAAGAAACCGTCAACTTATTTTAAACACGAATTCACATCTGTCTGCTACTTTTTGGCTATATGGTGAACGATGGTGCTCACTTTAATTTATCATCGGCTGGCTCTTTTCAAGTTGCGGCAAATATGTCACAATATGAAATATGTGATAGTAAGAATCATTATCATTGAATGAAACGAACTATATCTCAACTTTATCGCTTATT
Organism: Paenibacillus montaniterrae; assembly: GCF_018403185.1. Taxonomy (GTDB): domain Bacteria; phylum Bacillota; class Bacilli; order Paenibacillales; family Paenibacillaceae; genus Pristimantibacillus; species Pristimantibacillus montaniterrae. The sequence goes on along the minus strand of NZ_BOSE01000003.1, from coordinate 176,783 downwards.
AGGAGACGAATATGGATACATGGAAAAAATTTAGCTTCATGATGCTTCTATTATGTATGCTCGTTTTAACCGCCTGCAATGCTGCCGGCAATACTGAGGTTACTAACAGCTCTACCCCAGCTGGCGAACAGCTTGCAATTACGGATTTTAACGATCGTACCGTTCTCTTGGATGGAGTACCAGAGCGAATCGCGGCATTGAGCATTGGGGAAACGAATATTATTTATTCGCTTGGCGGAACGTTAGTAGGCCGGCCCGCTACCGAGGTGCCGCTTCAATGGGAAGCAGCCTACGAGGCAAAGGAAATCGGAACAACGCATGATGTCGATCTTGAAAAAGTTGCGCTTGTGAAGCCGCAGGTTGTGCTTGCTCACAATATTATGAACGAAAAGGATGTTTCAAAGCTGGAGAATATCGGCGCCAAGGTCGTGCTTACGAGCGGCAACTCAGTTGCGGATATTAAGCGGCAAATTACGATTTTCGGAGACTTGCTGCAGCAGCAGACGAAAGCAAACGAACTGGTCTCTAATATCGAGCAAAAAATAAGCGAGCTTTCAGCAGAAAGCGGCGAGCCCGTGCCGGCTTTGCTCGTTTATGGCGCACCGGGAACGTTTATGGCTGCACTGCCGAGCTCGTTGGCAGGAGATATTTTAACGATAGCTGGAGGAGCAAACATCGCGGCCAATTATCCTCAGCTTGCCAACTATCCGCAATACGCAGCTCTGGATATGGAGCGTATTGTCGAGTCCAATCCCGAGGCTATCTTTATTATGACACATGCCGATCCAGAAGATGTGCGTGATCAGTTTATCGCCGAGATGGAAGCAAGCAGCGCCTGGAGCAGTATTGCAGCTGTAAAAGATGGCCGGATTGAGGTGCTCCCTGCTGAGCTGTTCGGTTCAAACCCTGGAACGCGCATTACAGAATCGCTCGATTATATGTACGATGCACTTCATCCTTAAGCAATAGCCATGCATCCTAAGCTGATGCTAACAGAGAGCTGGTTCAATCGCAGCTGATTCAACCAGCTCCTTACGCTGCTTATGGCTTAAGAATCACTTTGATGCAGTTATCCTTTTTCTCATCAAATATACTGTAGGCATGCTGGGCATCCTGCAACGGCAAGCGATGCGTAATAATGTCTGTAGGGTCCAGCGTGCCGTCCTTAATCATCCGATACAATTCAGGCATGTAATGAATGACGGGAGCCTGTCCCATTTTAACGGTAATATTTCTGGCGAACAAATCGCCAAGCGGAAATGCATTGTAGCGTGTGCCATATACACCAACCAGTTGAATCGTTCCGCCTTTTCTTACTGCTTGTGTTGCAATTTGAATCGCTCCCATCGATCCACCCTGCAGCTTTAAGGCGGTTTCAACCATTTCCACAACGGTTTTTTTGCCATCCATTCCTACACAATCGATTACAACATCAGCTCCGCCCTTCGTAATTTCCTTAATATAGCTGCCGATATTTTCTTCCTTTTCAAAGTCATACGTTTCTACAGCATTTTTCTGCTTCGCATGCTCCAAACGATAGCTGATGTAATCTACTGCAATTACACGCTTTGCTCCCTTTAGCCAGGCAATTTTTTGCGCAAGCAAGCCAACAGGCCCGCAGCCCAGCACCACCACCGTATCGCCTTCCTTTACCCCTGCATTATCGACACCCCAATATGCTGTCGGCAAAATATCGGAAAGAAACAACAGCTGCTCATCCTCCATCTCACAATCCTCAGGCACTTTAAATGAGCTGAAATTGGCAAATGGTACTCGAAGCAGCTCCGCCTGCGCTCCAGCGTATCCGCCAAATGATGGAGAATAGCCAAGATATCCACCTGCTTCGCCTTCCGGATTAGATTGATCGCATTGACTTTCGAGATTATGCTGGCAATAATAGCACTGTCCGCAAGCCATCGTAAACGGTATTACGACGCGGTCGCCCTTTTTCAGCTTGGATACGTCGCGGCCAACTTCCTCGACAATTCCGATTGGCTCATGACCGATCACATAATTTTTCGGCAAATTAGGAATCATTCCATGTACAAGATGTAAATCCGAGCCGCAAATCGCTGTACTCGTAATGCGAACGATCATATCGTCCGGCTTTTCAAGCTTCGGGTCTTCTACTTCCTTCACTTTAATATCTTTAACGCCTTGGTAAGTAACTGCCTTCATACAATCGCTCCTTTTGTTTTCTCTGAGCTATTATGCGTTAAGCGCTTGATTTCTATGAGAAAACAGTCCGTAAACTCTGCTCAACGATGCGCTATCCAGTACATTTACCGCTACTCTATCTGCAAACAAACAGCAGCCGATTTGTTCAACAAATCGGCTGCTGCTTGTGTTCTTGCCTGATCGTTAAGCTGCTTTTTTCCTTGTTTTAAAGAACGCATCAAGCGCATCCCACACTGTAATGACAATTACAGCTAGCACAAACACGTGTACAACCTGATCCCATTGCCACAACATCGTTTGATAAGATATATCAAAGAGCTGAGCTGCACCGTTGAAAAAGCTGTTATTTATTAAAGCCGTATCATAAATCATAACAATAAGCAATATTCCAAGCAGTACACTTACCGCAATATGGGCAGTCAGCAAGCTATAATTCCAATATTGAACAATATACTTCCATACGAAAAGTGCTATTTGTACAAAGGCCAATATTAAGATAAATGGCATATACAGCTGCAACCGCTCTGTTTCAAGCAGCGAATATAAATTAGGGTCGCCATCTCTGCTTATAAAAATGCCGACTAGCTGCGGCTGAAAATATAACACGGAAGTAAATAGCATGGTAACAATAATCGAGATCACCGAACCAGAGCGCGGAATCCTTCTCGCTTGAACTGGAATCGCAGGGAGGTCTCGTACAGACCACGCATCCTTTGCGTCAGACAATCCCTGCATATTTTCCGTTTTACCAAATAAGCCCCGTTCAATTGAAGCAAATATGACCGTTACCCATAATGCAGCCTGCAGGCCTACCTGTACTACAGCACCAAACAACTCTACTGTTAAATCAACGTAGTTGTTCAGATCATCCCCCGCCTCCAGAGGCGTGAAGAACCAGCCAATTATTGAAATCGTTGCAACGACCGCTACCACAATTCCGACGACAAGCTTTAATACCGTAAAATATTTGCTGTATAAGGCAGGACCGATTAGATAACGCTGTCTCGGCTGATATTCCTCGGCAATCTGCCACGGATTGCCGAGCTGCTCCAATACCCGCTTGACATCCTCCTCCGTGTAGTCCTCTGGCAGCATATCTTCAATATTTGCTCGCAGCTCCTTGCCAACATCCTCTTTCTGATCCTTTGGCAGCTGCTCTGTAACAGCGTAAATATAACGCTCGATAAGCTCCATTTACTGCTCCTCCTCCAATAAAATTTGCGCCAATTGCGAAGAAAGCGTCTGCCATTCTGTTTTAAGCTCGTTGTATACCTGCTTTCCTTGCTCACTGAGCACATAAAATTTTCGCGGCCGACTATCCGTTGTATCCCATTCACTTTTTAATAGCTGTTGCTTTTCCAATCTTCTCAGCAGCGGATATAGCGTTCCCGCTTCAATCGGAGCATGTTTATCCTCCAGCTTCTGAATAAGCGAGTATCCATATTCGGGCTGGTGAAGCTGACTTAGCACTAGCAGCACTAAAGTGCCCCGCTTGAGCTCCACCGTTAATGTATGAATCAACTCCTCGGTAGAATCCATTTCATCATCTCCTTAATCCAAATATACTGTACGTCATACACTATTGTCAAATTTAAAATAATAAAATTATCATATTAATAATCTGCACTCGCCCCATGCAGCAGCAGGGCACAAAAAAATGCCCCGCTCGCACGGGACATTTACATCTTTATTTATTAAGTTGAAGCTTGTTTATTGTTGCTCTGCTGCCTTATATTGTTCTTCCCATTCTGCATCCTTCATCAGCTGCTTTTTATAGATCGTGTTGGACATCCACACACTAATTTCATACAGCACAATTAACGGGATAATCACCAATATATCCGATATAAAATCAGGCGGAGTAATGCAAACACCGATGACGGACATAATGAAATAAGCGAGTCGACGCATTTTTTTCAAGCGAATCGGATTCACGATGCGGATTGCCGTCAAAAACATGATGAGCAGCGGCATCTCAAACAGCACCGTAATTGGCAAGATAATGCCAAACATAAATTGAAAATATTGCACGACGCCAAACGTTTCCTGCAAGCCGAGATTTTGCGATACCGAGCGCGTAAAATCGAAAGCGAGCGGAAACACAACAAAATATGCAAAGCTTAAGCCAAGCAGCGCCAGGATAAGTGCAAACGGCACATATTTAAGCGTTGAACGCTGTTCATGCGGATGCAGCGCCGGCTTAACAAACAGCCAAAGCTGGTAAACGATGAACGGAATCGTCACAATCAAAGCACTTACAAATGCAATTTGCATATAAATGCCGATGCCATCCCAAAACGAAAACGTATGTAATTCAAGCGTGCCATTTGCCGGTCGTTGATGAAGTAAAAACTGAAACGTTGGCTTGGCTATGACCAGCCCGCCTACTAAAGCAATGAAGAGCACGATCAAGACGTAGATAAGACGTCGGCGCAGCTCAGTCAAATGCTCAACAAGCGACATAAGCCCTTGCTCGGAAACGAGCTTGCTTGTTGCAGAGCCTAGCCGCTTCGCATGACTTTCCATGCTCATGGTTCAGGACACCCCTCTATTCGTAGCTGTTGCCTCATAGGTACAAGAAAAAAGCGGACCAGTCTAGTCTGGTAACCGCTTATTTGCTCGCTCTAATGGTTCAGCTTGTACTTCAATTGGAGCAGCCTCTTCCTTCTTCTTATCGTTGGTGTCCATAATTTCGTTAGCTCCGGCTTTAAATTCCTTAAGCGTGCGGCCTACAGCCCGACCAAGCTCAGGAAGCTTGTTAGGTCCAAAAAGCAGCAGTGCAATAAGCACAAGCAGAATGACACCGCCTACACCAATATTCATATGACTTCCTCCTAACACTTTAGTTTTGAGAACCTTCGCTCTATGTAGTCGTCAAAGCTACATCGGAAGCTTCGAATTTATTTTCATAACCAGCTGGCTGCAAGCAACAAGCTGGCGGGGAAAGCATTTACACATGGCCTCGCATTAAAGCAAACCGCCGTAGCCTAAAGCGACAATGTCTTCCTTGTCAATGCGCTCTCCAAGCAGCAGCCTAGGCAGCAGCACATCAAATGAAGTATAAGGATCATGCATAACACAGCCTGGCAGCCCGACAATCGGGGTATGCCCGATATAGCCTGCCAGCAGCATAGAGCCGGGAAGCATCGGTGTTCCGTAGCTGACTATATCCGCACCAGCCGCAGCAATTGCGCCAGGGGTGCGATCATCAGGATCTACCGACATACCGCCCGTAACCAAAATCATATCGTAGCCTTCGGCAACGAGGCCTTTAATTTCCTTTACGATAAGCTCTCGATCATCAGGGACAAAGCGCTGCTCCGCTACAACCGAGCCCAGTGCCTCCAGCTTTGCCTTCACAGCGGGTCCAAATTTATCCTTAATTCTGCCATTATACACTTCACTGCCAGTAGTAAGCAAGCCTATACGGCGAACTGGCAACGGACTTACAGAAATTGGCGCACAGCCATAAGTTCTCTTATACTGTTGAGCGATCTGCTCAACGAGCTCCACCTTCTGCTTCGAAACAACAAGCGGAATAACTCTGGTCGCTGCCAGCTTTCCACCAACCGCAACCGCTTTATTGTGATGAATAGTAGCAAGCGCAATTTCACCAAGCCGATTCACTTGATCGACCACATCTTTAGCGATTTTAGCAACGCCCAGCACAGGTGATTGAATACTCACCTTTCCTTCATGCGGCTCGCTCATCAGCAAGCTCTCGTCAATCAACGCTTCAGCCATACGGCGCGCGGCATCATCCTCATGCAAATCCTGTTCACCCAGCTCCAGCGTATAAATATGCTCCTTGCCAATATCAAGCAGCTTCGGAATATCTGACTCGGTAATGAGATGACCTTTTTTGAACAAGCGTCCTTTAAATTGGCCCGGAATAATTTGCGTCAAATCATGCGCCAGACGCATGCCCACAGCCTGCTGCACCGGCACCTCTTTAAGCATAGTTCGCCCGGCACGCTCGCCACCTAATCGTGTCTCATTATGATCGTCTTGATGTATATCCATAGCTGAAATCTCCTTTAAGATTAATCAGTGCTCCAGAGCAAAGCATCCTCCGCTGGGGCTGCTCAACGCTCTCAAGCTTCGAAGCCCAGCATCGTCATCAAAGTCGAGCTTTTAAACTTCAACTTTTAATGATGGTTTAAAAAGCTCGGCTTTCAGGACCAAGAAGCTTGGACGCTAGTAGAAAACGAGGAGCGCAGCGTAGAGCAGAGCTACGTGAGCACCGCAGTTTTCGCTAGCGTTCAAGATTCGCCGTCGACTATGCTACAACGCACGACTTCGTCATCAAAGTCGGGCTTTTTAAACTACCCTTCCAATGGAGGTTTAAAAAGTTCGGAGTTCAGTACCGAGAAGATGGCTGGATACTAGAAAGCGAGGAGCGCAGCGTAGGCACTAGCTACGTGAGCACCGCAGCTTTCGGTAGCCTGCCATATTCGATGTCGACTAAACTACAACGCCGAGCTTCGTAATCAACTTCGGACTTTTTAAACTTCCTCTCAATGTTCTGATTCGGCTCCTGACAAAATATTTAAAGCATGCGGCAACTGATCAATAATAGCAAGCAGGCTTTCTGATACGCCTTTTGGACTTCCAGGCAAATTAATGATTAGCGTATTTCCGCGAATTCCGCAAATTCCGCGAGACAGCATCGCTCTTCTTGTTCTATGTAGCGCGCCCATCCTCATCGCTTCGGCAATACCCGGCACCTGACGGTCAATAACCTTCATGGTCGCTTCAGGCGTTACATCTCTCGCTGCCAAGCCAGTTCCACCTGTCGTAATGACAAGATTCGCCTCGTAATATTCCGTCATTTCAATTAAAGCAGCCATAATTTCATCCTGCTCATCAGGCACGATTCGGTAATCGACAATTTGTCCCCCTAGCTCATCTTCAACAAGCTCGCGAACGACTTGTGCACTGACGTCTTCGCGCTCCCCACGCGCTCCTTTATCGCTGGCAGTTAGTATCGCTACTTTCCATTGCATCTCCATATCCTCCGTTCACTCTACTCTATCTATTGCTCACGACGATAATCTCCATGCACCCCACCCGTTTTCTCTACTAACGAGGTAGGACCAATCACCATATCCTTTTGTAAAGCCTTGCACATATCATAAATGGTTAGTGCTGCTGCAGATACAGCAGTCAGCGCCTCCATCTCCACGCCTGTCTTGCCTGTCGTCTTTACAGTCGCTTCAATATGCAGCTCATCTACTCCGTTGTCCGCAAACTGTATATTTACACCAGTCAAAGCAATTGGGTGACACATCGGAATCAGCTCGGAAGTGCGTTTGGCCGCCATAATGCCGGCAACCTGCGCAACCGCCAGTACATCGCCCTTGCCTATTTTCCCTTGCTTGATTTGCTGCAAGGTCGTAGGCAACATTTTTACCGAGGATGCTGCAGTTGCTTGACGCTTTGTTACATCCTTGTCCGATATATCGACCATTTTTGCTCTGCCTTGTTCATTAAAATGGGTAAATGTCACGATCCTCTACTTCCTTTCATTCTATGAAAAACGCTCAATTCCTTTATTTGAAACGACAAAATTCAAAATAATATCGTAACGGTCAACAGGAATGCAGTCGACCAGCTGCTGCTGGAAGGCAGCGCCAATCCAGCTTGTCGAAGCACCGATTTTCTCGTAATATCTATCATAGTAGCCACCGCCATATCCGAGACGATGACCATTATCGTTAAAAGCAAGTCCAGGCACGATCACTGCGTGCGGCACAGCATCCGTCGGCTCCAATATTTGCTGATCCGGCTCCATAATTCCATATGAGCCTCTACGAAGCTGCCCTTTATTGTATAATGGATAAAGCGTCATCGTAAGCTCTGCAACATTGCAGCGCGGCGCGAATACTTCGAGCTGCTGCTGCCAGCACCATTCGATGTAAGGCCATATGTCGAGCTCACTGCGAAATGGTATATATACCATAACAGAACGATAGCCTTTTTCCTTTGTCAGTGTAATTAGATGCTCGCAGGCCGCTTGCGATTGCGCGGTCCTTACAGAAGCTGGCAGGCCGTCTCGTATCGCTGTCAGCTGCTTGCGAAGCTGCATTTTTTCAAGCACAATATCATTCACTTGACTTCCACCTTAGTTTGCATCGATTGATATTAGTGTACCATTGTTTCACACGTTTCGCCAATCAAAAACATGCTTATGATACACGATATAGTATAATACAAGCATACACACCACAATATTTTGATGGAGGTTAAGGAATGCTGCTGCAGGTTTCCAATATTACAAAAAGCTACGGAGTCGATCCGATTCTTTCAAATATTAATCTACAAATTTTAGAGCGTGACAAAATCGGCCTTGTCGGCGTAAATGGTGCAGGAAAATCAACATTGCTGAAAATAATCGCTGGCGAGATCAGCTATGACAGCGGAGAAATTCATAAAGCGAAGGAAACGCGCATTGGCTATCTTGCGCAAAATAGCGGGCTGCAATCCGATCGTACCATTATAGAGGAAATGCTGCTCGTCTTTGCCGATCTGCTTGCAGTTGAACAAGAGCTGCGCGAGCTGGAACTGAAAATCGCTGATCCTGAGCTCCATAACGATGAGAAGCGCTACCAGGACATACTCGACCGCTACGCTAATCGCTCCGATTGGTACAAAAACAATGGCGGCTTTGAAATCAATACGCGGATAAACAGCGTCTTGCACGGCATGGGCTTTGGCGAGTTTGACCATCATACCCCCATCTCCTCGCTGAGTGGCGGACAAAAAACGAGACTTGCACTCGCTAAAATTTTGCTGCAGGCGCCTGACTTGCTTATGCTCGATGAGCCGACCAACCATCTTGACATCGACACGCTTACGTGGCTGGAAGGCTATTTGCGTGCCTATAGCGGTGCAATACTTGTCGTCTCGCATGACCGTTATTTTCTCGACGCCATGACGACGACCACGATTGAAATCGAGCGCCATCAAGCGAAAAAATATACAGGCAACTATAGTCGATACCTGGAGCTGAAGGCGGCCGAGTATGAAATCCAGCTAAAGCATTATGAGAAGCAGCAGGATGAAATAGCGCGCATGGAGCAATTTATTCAAAAAAATATAGTCCGCGCCTCTACAACCAAACGTGCGCAAAGCAGAAGAAAAGCGCTGGAAAAGATGGAGCGTATGGATCGTCCGCTTGGTGATTTGAAAAAAGCAAGCTTTTCATTTGAAATTGAGCGCATGAGCGGCAAGGAAGTGCTCCATATTCACAATCTTGCTGTACAATTTTCCGAAAGCTCATCTCCATTGTTCCAAAATGTTAGCCTGCACCTGCAGCGCGGCGAAATGGTTGCTCTCGTAGGCCCGAACGGCATCGGAAAATCAACACTGTTAAAGGCGATTGTTGGACAGCTTCAGCCAGCGGCAGGCACGATTGATTTTGGCTCGCATGTTAAGCTTGGCTACTATGATCAGGAGCACAATGTACTTAACCCAAGCAATACGGTGCTGGAGGAAGTTTGGAACGCTTATCCCCATATGGAGGAGGTACGTATCCGTACCGTGCTTGGCAATTTTCTGTTTAGCGGCGAGGATGTGCTGAAAAAGGTATCTGCGCTTAGCGGCGGCGAAAAAGCGCGCGTATCCTTGTCAAAGCTAATGCTGGCGCAAGCCAATCTTCTAATTCTCGATGAGCCTACCAACCATTTGGACTTGTTTAGCAGAGAGGTTTTAGAGGCGGCCTTAATCGATTACGAGGGTACAGTTTTATTTATTTCTCATGACCGCTACTTTTTGAATAAAATGGCTGAGCGAATTGTCGAACTAACTCCTGCAGGTGCCAACTATTTCCTGGGAAATTATGACGATATGCTGGAGAAAAAGCTCGAAATGGAAGAAGCGCGGCAGGAAGCTGCTCGTACGGCAGAAGCAGCCAAAAATAAACAGCTGCAAGAAGCGACAAACTCTCCCGTGCAATCCTATGAAGTCGAAAAACAGCAAAAACGCGCTGAACGCAACAAACAGCGCAAGCTGGAGGCAATTGAAGCAGAAATCGCTCAACTGGAAACGAGCATTGCTGAGTGGGAAGAAAAGCTGGCTGAACCCGCTGTCTTTAACGATTACATTCGTATCCAGGAAATACAAGCAGAAATTGCTCAGCTAAAGCAGTCGCTTGAAGCGAATTATGAACAGTGGGAGGAACTGATGAACTAGGGCGTGTCCGACAGAGGCCCCTTTCACGCCTTTTCTCCTCCTGCTTCGAAACGATAACCGTAATAATAGTAGCCGTTCGTTGTCCAGTGTACTTAAGCCTGGATAAAGGACGGCTGCTTTGCTTTGACAGCAGCTAACGCAAAGGGATCACGCTTCTCTCGCAAGAGACAAGGAGCTTGTGTGAGTCGCTACACGCTTTGCTGATTGTGCAAATCGTCATCCACCAAGTTGTGCATAAGCGCAAAGCGCATAAGCTGAATGCGCGAGCGAACGTTCAATTTGCTATACAGCTTCGTAATATGATACTCTATCGCGCGCTGACTTCGATTATGCAGCTGGGCAAGCTCTTTGTTCGAATAGCCGTTGACAATCCCTTGCAGCAGCTCAATATCCTCCTCATTAAGCTGCCATCTGCTAAAACGATCCTGATCATGCAATGCCCCTAGAAAGCTGGGCAATCTTAATTTGCTAAGCAAATCCGATGGCAAAAAAGAATGCCCTCTCATTAAATAAGTAATCGCTGTCTCCAGCTCCTCAACACTGCATTCCTTGGACAAGATGCCATTTACGCCCGCTTCCATCATCGCATTGTATTGATAATCCAGCTCATAGCCCGAGTACATCATAATTTTCAAATCCGGTTGGATGATGTTAAGTTCCCTTACCGTTTCTATTCCATCCATTGCTGGCATCATAAAATCACATAGTACAATATCAAAACGCTGGCAATGCAGCTTCTCGATCGCCTGCTTGCCAGACATCACATATGAAACGTGACAATTAAAGCAGCGTTCCAATATTGCTTTCGTACCGTACCCAACCGTTGGATGGTCATCTACGATAAGAATGCTGTTAATCAACAATGATCACCCCTTCAGCTTAATGAAGTTGAAAACATTATATAATTAAATGTTAATGGAATAAATAATATTAGTCCTCAAAAAAAATTGAGGATTAATTATCAACATAGTTATTCACAACCGTGAATAAATTGTTAGTCAATTCAGTCATTAATCGACATTAATGATTCGAGTCATACCAGCAATTTTCAATATCTTCATAAACAGCGCTAGTTATTCACAAAATTTATCCACATTATCCACAGATCACCCCCGGTTTAAATGAAAAACTTATCCCATTTTCTTTTTTCAGGCGAACAGCCAAAACTGTAGCGTTCGAGGGCATTTCAGCAATTATTCACATCACGTTGTGTATATGTGGATAAGTATATTCACACTAACAAAACTATCTAATTGCTGCTTTGATCCACACTGCATGTTCTCAACTTCACAGTGCTGTATTGGCGCTACTCAAAACGAATAGGCGCAGACTGCACAATAAAAGACGCCTTCATCCGCTGTTCAGCGGCTGTGAAGGCGCCCTATTGTTTGTGAGACAATATCCGAAAATACTTTATCTTGCCATACAGCACAGCCATACAGCACAAGCTACGCCAGCGTCTCAATTGACCATTTTTCCAGGGACAGTCCTGGATCAGCCTTCATATCAAGACCGGCAAATTGTCCATGCTTGAACTTGATGTATGCTGCTGCTCCAATCATTGCAGCATTATCTGTACACAGCTTGGGAGACGGCACGATCAATTGCAGCTTGTCCTTTTCGCAGGCTAGCGCAAGCGCTTGGCGCAAGCCGCGATTGGCCGCAACCCCACCACATAAAATTAGCTGCTCCACGCCATACTGCTTGGCAGCTCGCAGCGCTTTGGTCACCAATACATCGATAACCGATTGCTGAAAGCCTTTAGCCAGCGCTGCTTCATCAAGCTCCAGTCCCTTCATGCGGTGCTGGTTGATGACGGCGAGCACCGCTGATTTCAAGCCGCTAAAGCTGAAATCATAGCTATCCTGCTCCAGCCAGGCGCGCGGCAGCTCGATTTCCGCCGCTGCTTCATGCGCTAGTCGATCAATATGCGGCCCTCCAGGATACGGCAGCTTCAACGCTCTCGCTACCTTGTCGTAGGCTTCGCCAACCGCATCATCACGCGTTCGCCCGATAATTTGAAATACGCCTTCTTTCGGAAGCAGCACCAGCTCAGTATGTCCGCCAGATACCACTAGAGCAAGCGCAGGAAACCTCATTTCATGCTCCAGACGGCTGGCATAAATATGCCCGGCGATATGATGGGTTGCGATTAGCGGGATATTTAGCGCCAGCGCCAAGCCTTTGGCAGCAACATTGCCGACCAGCAAGGCGCCGACCAAGCCAGGCCCTTCGGTAACGGCAATCGCTGATAAATCGTTGGCTGTATAGCCTGATTGTGCAATTGCCGCTTCAATAATCCGCGTAATCGTCTCCACATGCTTGCGCGAGGCAATTTCAGGCACAACACCACCGAACCGCTCATGCACGTCAATTTGGCTGGAGACGATGTTGGAGCATATTTCCTTGCCGCTGCGTACAACAGCCGCGCTTGTCTCGTCACAGCTCGTCTCAATTGCCAGTATTAGCTCCTCACTCATCGCACTCGTCTCCCTTCTCTAACTGCGGCACATCCGCCCACATAATAATGGCATCCTCTTGATTATCCGAATAATAGCCTGGCCGGACTCCGGAATTAACGAAGCCGTAGCGCCGATACAAGCGCTGAGCGATTTCGTTGCTTGCACGGACCTCGAGCGTCATACGCACCGCCCCTAGAAAGCTTGCGGTTCGCTGCAGCTCAGCCATCAGCAGCTTGCCTAGCCCTTGGCCGCGATAAGGAGTCAAAATCGCGACGTTAGTAATATGGGCTTCGTCCACGATAATCCACATCCCTGCATAGCCGATTACTTCGCCTTCGTATTCCATCACCATATATTGAGCAAACATATTGTTGGTCAGTTCATTGCGAAACGCTTCCTCGGTCCAGGGCGTAGCAAAGGAATCCTGCTCTATTTTCATAATGCTGGGCAAATCGTCAAGTGTCATCTTGCGAAACACCAGCTTTTCTACAACTACGCCCATTCTTATCCCTCTTCCCGTTCCTTCGCGTTCTGCTTCACTTCCGCTTCGGTTAGCTGTGCATAGTTCGGTACAAGCTCATGCGGCTCGGTCGGCATAATTCGCTCCTCCAGCCATTGGCCCTGTCCAAGCTCAGCTAAAGCTCTGCCGCTCATTGCATGCGCTGCAGCCAGCACTGCAATGCCGTATTGTGCTGCTGTCTGCTCAAGAGAGCTGATCGCATCAGCATGCAGAGCGACATCGCCAAAAATAGCAATACAGGAAACGCCGCGCGCCTTCAGCTCTGCAAGCTGAACCTCCCAAAGCTGGCACCATTGCTCCATCAGCACGATATGATCCTGATGCAGGCGTCGGGATTGCGCGCTTGCAGCATTAATCTCGAATGCCGCTGTATAAACCTGTCCTCGCCGCGCATCCATGATTGGCAGTACGACAGCATGGTCAAGCTGCTGCTTTTCCACGAATACTCCGCTAAAAGCGAGTGCAGCCAGACTCGATACTCCGATCAATGGCTTCCTGCATGTCCACGCCAAAGTTTTGGCTGCCGTTACCGCAATCCGCACCCCGGTATACGAGCCCGGACCAATCCCTGCAATGATGCCGTCAAGCTCATTTACGTCAAGCTTGCTTGCTTTCAGCATCGTTTCAATATTGGTCATAATATGAATGGAATGATTGCGCTCCGATTCAGTTTGTACGGAGGCAAGCAGTTTATCGCCGCTCATAATAGCACCAGCCATCGTTGCCGTAGAGGTGTCAACCGCTAACAAAGTTGCTTGCTTGTTCATTTTTGTAAACTCCATTTCTTCAATTGTTGCAGCAGCTGCTCATAACGACTGCCTCGTGCCTGAAAATGAAAGCTGCGCCGTGCTTCATCAATCCATTCGATATAAATTGAGAGCTGCTCCTCCGGCATAATTTCCTCAATTAGCGAGGCCCATTCTACAATCGTCACGCCTTGACCATAGAAATAATCATCGAGCCCCAGCTCGTCCGCTTCCTCCAGCGACAAGCGATACACATCCATATGATAAAAAGGAAGCTGCTTGCCATCATATTCCTTAATAATTGTGAAGGTAGGGCTGCTGACGACCTCCTCGACGCCCAGCGCAGCTGCAAATGCCTTGCTGAACGTTGTTTTCCCGGCTCCGAGATCGCCATCAAGCGCAATGACTGCCCCCGGCCAGCTATGTGAACCCATATAAGCTGCAAGCTGCTCGGTTTGCTGCTGGGAAGCAATTGCGAGCTGCCACTTCGTCCATTCCATCTGTTTCACCACTTATCTATGTAAAATGATTATAGCCGCGCTTATAAATTCGCTCGCGCTGCTTGTGCGCCATTCTGCTATCCATTCGCTCCAGCCATACCTCGCCTTTCCCAGGCTCCACCTTGCCGATCGCATAAATTTGCATATGCCGCTGGGCAAACTGTTCCTTCACTTGCTCATAGCACTGCGGATCAATCGTGCCAAGCAATATATAGTCTTCCCCGCCATACAGCATCCAATCGAGCAGCGATTGCTTCGTGCAGCTTCCATATTGCGACAAGCCTTCACTAACTGGCAGCAGCTGCTCATCCAACACGAAAGCAACGCCAGACGCCTCGGCAATTTCCACAGCTTCGCTGGCAAGCCCGTCGCTAACATCATTTAATGCATGACAACCGCCCAAGCTGCGCAGCAGCCTGCCCTGATCAAGCTGCGGCTGCGGCATTTGATGCGCCTGCTTCAGCGACTGAACATGCTTGGCAGCAAGCTGCGGCTCGAATTCAGGATGAAGCAGCAGATGCAGCCCAGCAGCTGATCTGCCCGCAATGCCGGTTGTAACAATAAGATCGCCCGGCTTGGCTCCGCTTCTTCTTAGTGCTGTGCCGGCTTCCACCTGGCCGATTACCGTTATCGTCAGCACCAGACTGTGCGGCGAGGCGGTTGTATCTCCGCCTACTATCGCTACCTCATATTGATTTGCGCATTGGTAGATGCCGTGATAAATTTGCTTGATATGCTCTTCTGTGTAATGCCCGGGAACGCTGATTGCGATGAGCGCATGCAGCGCTATCCCGCCCATTGCGGCAATATCCGATAGATTGCTGGCAAGCGCTTTGTAGCCGATATGGTCAAGCTGCATCGTTTGCGTGTTAAAATGAATGTCTTCCACCATCGTGTCTACTGTATACAGCATTTCATACGAGCAGCCTTCATCTTGACGAACTGCTCCCGACACAATTGCTGCATCATCGCCAATCGCCAGCTTGACGCCTGTCGCTTCAAGCAATGACTTGGCTTGTCCTTCCTTCGTCCAATAGCTGATGCGAGAAAATTCATCCATTGCCTGCGGCTCCTTTACTCCGTTTCTGCTCAAGCCTACAGTACATTGTACCTTAATGTACATGATCTTTTAAAGCATCGGTGGCTTGCGACGCACCGATTTCGTAAAACAGGGATGTTCATACTGCCAGCATGCACTGACATTCTGAACACCCCTGCAACTTGAAGTATAATCATTATAATTCCTTTACAATCGTAATATGCAATTCATTTTTCAGATCAAACTGATACGGTGTTTTCGGAACTGAGCCATCGGCCTCGCGAACGACGCGCACAACAGGGCGGTGCAACGCCAGCTCGCTATTTTGCACAACAACAACGGTTTGCCCTGTATTCAGCAGCAGCATCGTGGCAATCGGATAGATCGAAATATGGCTGCAAAACAGCTTAATCAGCTCATGATCAAAATACGTTCCGCCAGCAGCAAACAAAAACTCAATTGCCTCGCTGGTGCGATAACGTTTACGGTACGGACGCGGCGAAATTAGAGCGTCATACATATCCGCCAGACCGACAATTTGCGCGTACAGATGAATATCATTGCCCATCAGCCCGCGCGGATAGCCGGAGCCGTTATAGCGTTCATGATGCTGCAGCGCACAGTGAGCGGAGACAAGCGAAATATCATGATATTTGCGCAAAATGTCGAAGCCTTCCTTCGGGTGCGTTTCCAGCAAAGCGCGCTCTTCCTTCGTTAGCTTCTCTGTCCGGTTTAATAATTTTTCTGGCATTTTAGTCATGCCTATATCGAACAGCAGCGCACCGATGCCCAGCTCCTCCAGCTGATAGCGATTCAAGCCCTTTGCCAAGCCGATAATTCCTGCCAAAACCGCAACATTGACAGAATGCTGGAACAAATAGGAATCAAGAGAATGGATACTGGACAGGTTCACAATAATATTTTCGCGTGATGATAGATCCGACATAATGCTGCCAAAAATATCTTTGAAGTTTTTACCGATATTGGGCGCGATAATTTTCCCTTTGCTCAAGTCATTCGACTTGAAAGCATTCATCGTCTCATAAACTTCACTGACAGCCGCACTGCGCGTAGCATCTGAAATAGGCTCCTCGGGCGTTATGCCCTCCGTCAGCGGGTCCTCAATAAACAAGTAATCAATCCCCATATTGCGCAAGCGCTGAATATAGCGAGCGGTCAGCTCCATCCCTGCGCCCAGCAGCACATTTCCATTCTCCTGAAAAATTGTTTTGGCAATGACATCACCTGGCTCTACCAGATCAATATGCATTTTTTTCATACGGTGTACCTGCTTTCTTTATGTTGCCTATCACCAGCTAAAGGTCGCCGCACCTGTTATGTGCAACGACCTTTAGCTGATTGCAGAACTGCGGTTGACAATTAAATTGCGGCCTTTATATTTGGCTTCATATAGTGCAGTATCCGCCAAATTCATCACTTCCTGAAGAAAAACTTTGGAATCTGTACATTTAAATTCTTGGTAATTGTCAACCGTCACAATGCCAACACTAATCGTTACAGAGATATGATCTTGAACATCCTCGATCCAAATCTGGTGGTTTTCAATTTCATTTTTTATTTCTTCTGCTTTTTGATGCGCCTCGGCAGCAGACAGCTCTGGCAAGTAAATAATAAATTCCTCGCCGCCATATCGAGCCAGTCGGTCCTTGCTGCTTAACATACTATTAACCTTGCGCGCAGTATGTACCAATACAATATCACCATTCAAGTGGCCATAGGCATCATTTATAAGCTTGAAGTAATCGAGATCAAAAATAATGATCGTAAATGGTCGCTTCTCAGCGATATGTTTATGAAGCTCTTGCTCTAAAAACTGCATAAGGTATCTTCGATTATAACATTGCGTAAGTGCATCTGTAATTGCAATAATTTCCAATTTTTTATTTGCTTCGTACAATTCCTCCTGCGTTTTAATAAGCTCATTATTGCGCTGTTGAAGCAGCGCGTTTTGCCGCTTCAAGCTATCGGCAAGATTATTGACCTCGGTCAAATCCTGCAGCGTGAACATGTAGCCCATCAGCTTCTCCTGCCTCCCTACTATTGGAAAAGACTGCACTAGCAGATGGCGAGGTTCAGGCTCATTGGTAAGCCATTGAAATTCAAGCTTAATAAGCGGCTCGTGCTCGCGCAGCTTAAGCTTGGCTTCGATGCTGCTCCAATCGTTATTAGGCAGCTGCTGCTTGACCTTCCCAAGATCAAACTTCTCACCGATATCGAACGGAAAAATATGATCGACCAGCTGATTCATCTCCACAATATGTCCATCGCGATCAAGCACCAGGATGCCGACTGATATCGTATTCATTACATCACGCTGCGCAATGCTGATCATATCCAGCACATTAATTCGGTGCACATTAATCGACATGTACAAGGCGGCTAAGAGCATCCCGATTGATAAAATCGGAACATATTGATTCAACCAATCGAGATATATAATGTTCATAATCAAATCAAAGCAGCCAAATAAAAAGACAATGCCAATGCCAATCAGAGCAAAGCGGCTTACATGACGCGCCATACTGTCCTGCTTGGACTGAAAATAATATTTGATTAACAGCATAACAGAGCCGGTGACATACATAAGCAGCAATGCAATAACAAAGCCAAAATACTGACCATATACAAACTGCTTTTCAGAAAGTGGATTGTCATTCAAGGTTAAAAACCAATTATTTGGGTTCCACAGGATGAATACGACAGCGGCTATTACTGGGAGAAGCAGCATTTTAAAGGATGTGCTTTTGAGAAAGGAGCTGCGATTAATAATATGGTATGTAAATACGAGAGCACCCGCCCCTAAGGCGGAGAGCGCCACATAAGAAAGCTTAATAAATAAAAATCGATACTCCATCGAATTAGCTGTTCCAGCAGCAAATTGCAACAGTGCCCAAAACATGAATGCCAGGTGTAGCGACGAGTATACACGATTCAAAATCGAAATCGTCTTTGAAAAGATCAAGAATAGTAATGTACCTAGCAGGACCAAAAAAATACTAAAGTCAATCATCATTGATAATCCCATGCTACCCACCCATTCATGTTTCTATCACTGTTAAATATAGCAAATCCACCAGAAAACTACAATTGGACAAATGTACATATCCAGTCGGTCATTAGCGGTTTGGCAGCCTGTCTGCAAGCAGCTTTTCCAAGGTTTGCTCAACGCCAAGCATACTTTTAAAACTGCTGTACTGCTGCCATTTTTGCTGATTGAATGTCAGCTTCTGCGGCTTCACCGCACGAATCATAATATTTTTCGGAGTATGCTCCGGGTCGATAAACTCCAGCATTTGCACCTGATAGCCGATCGTTTCAAGCAGCTGTGCTCTAATGCCATCAGTAGCAAGCGCCGAAAACCGTTCCTTCAGCAAACCATAATTCAAAATAGGCGCAAGCAGCTCGCTCTTTACTTGCGGGAACAGCTCATGCTGGCAGCAAGGAACTGACATAATAACCGAAGCGCCCCAGTTTACTGCTTTGCCAAGCGCTGCATCTGTTGCGGTATCGCAAGCATGCAAGGTTACGACCATATCGACCTCAGTCAGCTCATCAAACTCGGCGATATCGCCTACTGCAAAGTGCAAATGCTCGTATTCAAGCTTTCGGGCAAGCTCATTGCAAAATGCGATTACATCCTCCTTCAAATCAAGCCCGATAATGTCAAGCTGGCGCTGCTGCTCGATTGATAAATAGTGATACAAAGCAAAGGTTAAGTAGGATTTCCCGCAGCCAAAGTCTATAATTTTCAAGGTTTTGTCGCTAGGCAAATGCTCCAGTACATCCTCTACCATTTCAAGGAAACGATTAATTTGCTTGAATTTGTCCTGCTTTTTAGCGTGCACACGGCCTTCTGCTGTCATAATGCCAAGCTCCACTAAAAAAGCAACCGGTTTTCCTTCCTCCAGAACCCGTCTTTTCATCCGATTATGCGAGCGAGCAGCAGGCTGAGCTGCCGCTGCCGTCTGCTTGCGCTTAATTGTCAGCTGCCCTTTTTTGCCGGAAAGAATATGAAGCTGACTGTTTTGCTGCTTAATTTGGGTTTGCTTGTATTGCTGGGCAATTAATGCAACGAGCTTTTCAACCGTCTGGCTTGCACTTACATTTTCATGCAGCACTTTATTTACATAATATGATTCAAATTGGTAAACCAATCCATTTTTTAATTGTATCGGACGTACGATCACTTTTTGCGGTACTTCATTGCCCTTTGCTTTTGGCGAGCTTAACACTGCCTGATAAAGCGTGTCCTGTTCAACCGCTTCGGCAAGCTCCTGCCGCAGCTGGTTTTCACTGTCGCTATACTCTGTCATCCTGATTAAATCTCCTCTCGAAAGCTCGGTACTATTGCTTGCCAATGAACTGCTGCAATATAGCAGCCATCTGCTCCGGCTCCTCCAGCATTCCCATATGTCCAGCTTCCTCTATAGTCTGGCAATGTGTGGATGCCTGACGTCCGCTAAAGGTCGCCTCATTACTGATAACGCCGTCTTTGGCTCCCGCTACAAGCAGTACAGGAAGCGTTGCTTGTTCAATTACACTTAAGCGAGCCGGCCGCTCCTTCATGCCTCTGGCAAAGCCAATTGCTGCTTCAGCTGCTGTTTGATAGCCAATTTCAATGCCATAGCGCAGCAATTCGTCACGCTGCGGATGATCGGCAGCAATCAGCTTCGGAATAAGACCTTCGACAAAAGCGCGTACGCCTTGCTCCTCGATCGTTTGCACAGCTAGCTCACGATTTTTCTGACTCTGCTCGGAATCGGCTAGTGCGGTTGAGTGCAGCAGCCCGAATGATTGCAGCAATGCCGGCTTATGCTCTGCAAGCGCAAGCGTAATATAGCCACCTAAGGAATGTCCGAATACATGCGCCTGCTGTACTCCAGTTGCCTGAAGCCAGCCTGCAAGCCATGCTGCCTGCTCCTGCAGATTATAGACAGGCTTCGTATCGGCCGTAGATGCGCCGTGTCCAATTAAATCAGGAATAAGCAGGCGATACGAGCTTTCCAGCAAAGGAGCAAGCCTGCTAAAATAAGCCGAGCTTCCGCAATAACCGTGCAGCAGCACAACAACCGGCTTGTCTGAGACAGCATCCGAATCATAATAGGCCAGCTTTAGCTGCTCATTGATTAGATAGCTGGCGTTCGCTAATGTAAGGTTCATATAAAGCACTCTCCTTTTTCATTCCCCAAATTTTTGAAACTTGCTTGGCAAGCTCCTCGACAAGCTGCATAACTGTAAATAATGACGTAGATTGAATTTTCCAATAAGCCTTTGGCCCGACCGCGTTCACAACAGCCGCTATACTATAATCTCCAACAGGCGGCAGCTTTTTGCCGAGCGCGGCTCCTGGCTTAAGCGCGCCTGTCGTGCATATGAAGGTTCCAACCTGCTTCGCGCTGCCAAGGCAGGCATCAATCGCAACAACTAGCTTTGACTGCTGCTGCAGCTGCTTTACTGCATGCTCAACCCGATCTGCATCACAGGGATAGGCTAGCGTACCGATCACATTAGGAAACCCCATGCTTTGCAATTGGCTGCCCATTAATGGTCCGAAAGAATCTCCTGTAGATTGGTCAGTGCCTATACAAATAAAAACAATGTCTTCTGGCAGTGGACATTGCAAATAAATTTCTTTTAAAAAATAATGCAGCTCCCGTATGTTTGGCTCACTAACGAGGGGGTCGTGTAGTGTTCGCTCTAACATTATGTTATCTCCCTTTTTTTATAGGATGTTCAAAAAGCACAGCTTTGATGACGATGCTGTTTCGTTGTTGCGTATTCGACGACGAATATGTCACGCTACCGAAGGCTCCGGTGCTCACGTAGGTCTTATCTACGCTGCGCTCCTCGCCTTCTAGTATCGTGCCATCTTCTTGGTCCTGAAAGCCGAGCTTTTTGAACTCTAATTGAAATAGGATGTTCAAAATGTTGGACTTTGATTACGTTGTGTTGCGTTGTAGCTTAGTCGACGGCGAATCTTGGACGCTAGCGAAAATTCCGGTGCTCACGTAGCTTTTGCCTACGCTGCGCTCCTCATTTTCTACTAGCGTCCAAGCTTCTTGGTACTGAAAGCCGAGCTTTTTGAACTCTACTTGAAATAGGATGTTCAAAATGCTGGACGTTGATGGCGATGTGTTGCTTCGTAGTGTATTCGACTGCCTTTATGACAGGTTTATTGTATCTGATTTTCATATTCTCTTCAATTTGTTAGTTTAACCAGTGCAATTCGTGGTACAATGACGAGTAAAGTTATCCGAATGTTAGGAGCGATTTGATGGTGGATTTGGAGCAAGCTACTGTAGAAAATATGGTGTTTATGATTGAAGCGATTAAAGCCAAGCTGAAAATGGCTACTGCTGCTGCTATGCAGGCATCCAGCTTTAACCTGGACAACTACGAGGATATAAGAGATCTTTATGAGGTTGTGGCTTCCAAAGAAAATTTCAGTATTAGCGAGGTTGAAGCGCTTGTATCCGAGTTGGGCAAGCTGCGCAACTAGAAGCTACGGTTCCAAAGCAAAAACTGCGGGGATGGGTAACCACTCACCGCAGTTTTTTTGTTTAGATGATGTTTAAAATGTCCAACTTTGATGACGAGGCAGAGCGTTGTTGCTTTGTCGACGGCGAATCTTGGACGCTAGCGAAAACTCCGGTGCTCTCGTAGTAAGTGCCTACGCTGCGCTCCTCGTTTTCTACTAGCACCCCATCTTCTTGGTCCTGAACTCCGAACTTTTTAAACTTCCATTGAATGTTTGTTTAAAATGTCCAACTTTGATGACTAGGCAGAGCGTTGTTGCTTTGTCGACGGCGAATATGGTACGCTAGCGAAAACTGCGGGGATCTCGTAGCTTGTCCCGTAGCAGCGCTCCTTGTTTTCTACTAGCATCCCATTTTCTTGGTCCTGATAGCCAATTATTTTGAACACGTATGGCTAGCCTTTATTGGTATTATTGTCGCTTTCATTGGCTACTATGGACAGCTTGATATCTACATTTTTCGCTTCGCCCTTTAAGAAGTACGCGATTCTTTCCAACTTTTCAGCCAGTTCAGCGCCAGAAATGGTCGCGTTCAAGCTGAAGTTGAAATGATCATTAGGCGTGCTTGCCGCTTCAGTATATGTTCTCCATACGCCATCTGCGCCTAGACGCTGCGATTCGGATTGCGGATAGAACTTGTCGGATTTATTGACGACTCTCTCATAAATCCGTAATTTTTTTAGAAGCATATAGTATTGCGCCGAATGCTTGAAATTCCAAGCTTCTCTTATATCTTTCAACGTATAAGTCATTTTCCAGCGCTTTAGCTTTTCTACCTGTTCATCAGAATCCAGCTTCAAGAATTCTTCCAACGGGAGCATTTTTTCTGACATATTCAACCCTCCAACATTTGGCATTCATTATGCAATATAAGAAAATTTCATAATTACATAAAAAATACCACAATCCATATTATATTACAACAAAAAATTCCCATTTGTTTCTATCAAATGGGAATTTTTTAACAATTAATTTTTTCTATTTTATAGCATTTCCGTGAAGTCAAGCGACTTTATGAAGCGTTTGAACGCCTCTAGCCCCTCTACGTCGCGTTTATATACGCCAGCATCCTGCAAAACAGCTAGAAACTTCGCGCCTGTTTGCTCCTTAACAAGCTGCTCCGCTGCCTCGCTGGACAAGCTGATGCCATACTGCTCGGCAAGCTCTGAAATCCAGGCCGCATGCTTGTTAAGCGGATGCTCGGAAGATTGGACTGCCGTTACTGCTGCTTGATCGCCACCGCTTAATAGTGCGGCAATTTCCGCCAGCTCCTCCTTTAACCGTCCAGGAAGCACAGCCAAGCCCATCACTTCAATTAAACCAATATTTTCTTTCTTAATATGATGCAGGTTCTGATGCGGATGGAAAATGCCATCTGGATGCTCTTCACTTGTGCGATTGTTCCGCAACACGAGATCCAGCTCAAATTCACCGCCAGACAGCAAGCGAGCAATCGGAGTAATCGTATTATGCGGCACCTTGCTTCCATCAGCTTGCTTGGTAAAGGCATAAATCTGTGCTGATGGATCGCTGTATTCTCTCCATTGATCAAGAATATACGCTGCCAGCTGTTTAACTTCATCCTTCGATTGACCCTGCAGTCTAATGACGGACATTGGCCATTTGACGATGCCCAGCTTGACGCCAGGATAGCTCGCAGAGCTGAAGCTCATTTCGATCGGTGATGTTTCCATCGGGAATACATGTTTGCCCGCCTGAAAGTGATCATGCGATAATATCGATCCGCCAACAATTGGCAGGTCCGCATTTGACCCGATAAAGTAATGCGGGAACTGCTCCACGAAATCAAGCAAGCGCGCCATCGAGCTATGCGTCACAGCCATCGGATCATGCTCGCCCTTCAATACGATGCTGTGCTCGTTGTAATATACATAAGGAGAATATTGCAGATGCCACTCTTCTCCTTGCAGCGTCAGCGGAATCGTGCGGTGGTTTTGTCGCGCAGGATGGTTGACGCGCCCTGCATAGCCTACGTTTTCTACGCATAGCAGACATTTCGGATATTTGGCAGGCGGCAATGTTTTAAGCAGCGCAATTTCCTTAGGATCCTTTTCCGGCTTGGACAAATTAACTGTAATTTGCAGCTCGCCATATTCGGTAGCATGCAGCCAGCTTGGATTTTTTGCGATTCGGTCCATGCGAATATAGTTACTGTCGATGCTCAGCTTATAGAACATCGTAGTAGCAGCCTCGATCCCGTGCTCCTCCGCCAGGCTGTAAAACTTGCGAATAAGCTCGGAAGGGCGCGGAACAAATACGCCCATTACTTTAGCGTCCAGCAAATCTCGATAGGTCAATGTATTTTCAGGGATAAGTCCAATGCTGTAGCCATAGTCCAGCAGCTGCTCCAGCGGTTCAACCGGAGACGCTAGCTGCTCCGCAGGCACCTCACCCTCATACGGCTCTTCAAAGTGAAACAGGTCAAGCAAGGCGTTGGTTGCATAATGCTGATCTGTCGCTTCAATCATCTTCTGCTGCAGGGCAAACTGCACCAGACGCGCGATTTGCAGCTGAGCGTCGGTAGCTGTCACTTGTGCGGTCATGCTCATACTCCTTCCTTCGTCCTGCTGTTCTTATTTGCTGTAGCCGTTCGGATGATTAGAATGCCAGTTCCATGCACTTGCAATAATTTCCTTCAAATTGCTGCGCTGTGGATCCCAGCCAAGCTCCTGACGAGCACGCTGCGATGATGCGATCAGAACAGCCGGGTCGCCTGGACGGCGCTGCTCGAATGCTACAGGAATTTCACGTCCTGTTACCTCGTGCGCAATGTCAATTACTTGCTTAACGGAGAAGCCAGTACTGCTGCCCAGGTTGTAAATGGCACTGTCTGAGCCTTTGCGCAGAGAATCCAAAGCGAGCACATGCGCATCAGCAAGATCGCTGACATGAATGTAATCGCGTATGCAAGTGCCATCCTCTGTTGCATAATCATCGCCAAATACAGAAATGTGAGGACGCTTGCCTAGTGCTGCTTCCAGCACAATCGGGATAAGATGGGTTTCCGGATCATGCGCCTCGCCGATTTTGCCGCTCGCATGCGCGCCTGCTGCATTAAAGTAGCGCAAGGAAATATATTTCACACCGTGCGCAGTGTCGAACCATTTCATCATTTTTTCCATCGCCAGCTTCGTTTCGCCATATGCACTAGTAGGCGATGTACGATCATACTCATCAATTGGCACGTTTTCAGGCTCGCCGTACGTAGCTGCCGTTGATGAGAAAACAATTTTATTTACTCCGTACTGATTCATTTTTTCAAGCAAGCAAAGTGTGCCGTATACATTGTTATGGTAATATTTGCCTGGCTCCTTCATGCTCTCGCCAACTAACGAATTGGCTGCAAAATGAATGACCGCATCAATATTATTTTCGCTGAACAGCTTATCCAGAGTTTCGCCATCGCGCAAGTCGCCAACATAAAGCTTGCCGCCTAATAGCGCCTCCTTATGACCTTGCTGCAAATTATCCAGCACAACAATTTCCTCGCCACGCTCCAGCAAAGCTGCTACCGTATGTGACCCAATATACCCTGCACCACCAGTTACTAATACTGCCATCTCAATCATCTCCTAAATGTTGTTTTAAAGCTTTTTGAATATCCTCTTAAGTTAAGCCAGCTGCTCGACTCCGTTGCCGATCGAGCATACATAGAAGTCTGCAACCAGACCTGTTTTTTCTGTATACTCCTTGCCTACCTGCTCCTTGAATTGCTCAACAGAATCCTCATGCACCAGTGACACCGTGCATCCGCCGAAGCCTGCTCCTGTCATGCGAGCGCCCAGCACGCCTGGCACCTTGCGCGCAGCATCAACCATTGCATCCAGCTCAGCGCCTGTTACTTCATATAGATCGCGCAAAGAATCATGCGAGCCATTCATCAACTGGCCAAATTGAGCCAGATCATTTGCTTTTAATGCTTCCATCGACTTCAGAACTCGATCGATTTCCTCTACAACATGCTGTGCCCGCTTCAGTACAACCTCATCCTTGATCAAATGCTTCGATGCATTGAATTGCTCAAGCGAAAGCTGTCCAAGCAGCGTAAGCTCAGGATGTGCAGCTTGCAGCTCCTTAACCGCTTGCTCGCATTGGCTGCGACGCTCATTATAAGCGGAGTCGACTAGTCCGCGACGTTTATTGGTATTGCCGATTACAAGCTTGTAGCTTCCAGATTCAAATGGTACAAGATCATATTCCAGCGTATCGCACATTAACAAAATCGCATGGTCCTTTTTGCCGTTTGCTACTGCAAACTGATCCATAATGCCGCATTGTACACCGTTGAACTCGTTTTCTGATTTTTGCGCCATTAGCGCGATTTTGACAGTGTCAATTGGCTGATTTTCCAACGTCAGCAAGGCAAATGCGGTTACGACTTCGATTGAAGCCGAAGATGACAGACCTGAGCCGTTAGGAATTTCACCATGATATAGCAAATCGTAGCCAGAGCTGAAAACAACTCCTTGCTGTAAAATTTCATTGACAATTCCTTTTGGATAGTTCATCCAGTCATCAGCTTTATCGTAAACAACCTTTTCAACGCTTAGTACGTTGGTTGTTGGGAAGTTTGTGGAAGCAAGACCTAGTCCTTTATCGTCACGCTTGCGAATAAGCAATGTTGTGCCGAAGGTTAACGCGGCAGGAAATACATAGCCGCCATTATAATCAGTATGCTCGCCAATCAGGTTGACGCGGCCTGGCGCATGAAATACATGAATGTCTTGCTCAGACTCTCCAAAACGTGCAACAAAGGTTTGCTTCAGCTCTTGAATATTTGCCATAAAAATATCCATCCTTTACATCAAATTTGATTTTGATCTTGCTTTCAGTATAGTCACAATCCTCATTTAACTGAATGGTGGTAAGTGAAATCTATATGGATTAATGTGACTTTGCTTTCCTATTGCAATCCGCTACAATGTGCATAGGAAGGTAACTCTTCAACGTACACATATGTACTGGACAAGTTTAATCAAGCATACCATGAATTATCGCAGGAGGTATCTACCATGTTTCGAACCTCGTTCCATCAGGATCATGAACAGCATGCATCTGTATCCCCGGAAGCCAAGCCCGAAACCTATCGTGTCGCTTCAAATCCGAGTATGGATGAAAGCGGCTTGACGGGACTGCATGTGCTGTTTGCAGGCGAAAGTCAAACAAGTCCGAATCATCGGCTCGGTCCTAAGGTATACAGCTTCTATCTGATGCACATCGTGCTTGAAGGCGAAGGTCGCTTTGTCACTGAACAGCAGCAATATGATTTAAAAGCAGGAGATACCTTTCTTATTCGACCAAATCAGCTTATTTCCTACGAATCGGCTGCCAGCAATCCGTGGCGCTATCGCTGGTTAGCCTTTACTGGCGAGATGGCAGATCAGCTCGTGCAATTGGCCGGCTTGAATCCAGCCAGTGAAGTCGTTGCGCTGCAGGATTACATGAAAACAGCCGATTATTACTACAATATTTTAGAGGCTTTTCGCGAGGGTCATGCCACTTCCTCTATCCAAGCCTCGGGCTGGCTGCAATTAATTATGTCTGAATACGGCAAACAGCAGCTGCCGGAAGCGTCACTGCTGCCTCATCATACTGGTGCTGAACAAAAGCTGCATAAACAAATGGTGCACTACTTGACTTCTCAGTATACACATCCCGTTAGCATCGAGCATATGGCTGAAGCCTTTGGCTATAACCGCGCCTATTTGTCGCGAGTATTCAAACAGCAGGTAGGCATGCCTCCAAGCACTTTCTTATTGAATTTGCGTCTCGACCATGCCCGCCATTTGCTGCGTGAACGACCAGAGCTTACGATTGAGCAAGTTGCGGCATCTGTCGGCATTCAGGATGCGCTCTATTTTTCCAAGCAGTTTCGGAAGGCGTATGGACAATCGCCAACCTCTTATCGCAAGCAGATTTTAGCGGATGTTCAAAAAGCAGAGCTTTGATGACGATGTTATGCGCTGTAGTGGATTCGACGGCGAATATGACACGCTACCGAAGGCTGCGGTGCTCACGTAGCTTTGCTCCTACGCTGCGCTCCTCGCCTTCTAGTATCGTGCCATCTTCTTGGTCCTGAAAGCTCTGCTTTTTGAACTTTTATTGAAGTGGATGTTCAAAACGCAGAGCTTTGATGACGATGCGGTTGCTTCGGAGTTTAATCGACGGCGAATATAGCATTCATCGGGAGCCTGCGGTGCTCACGTACCAAAACCGTACGCTGCGCTCCTCATTCCCTGGCTTCATGCTATCTTCTTGGTCCTGATATTTGAAAAGTTATTTCATGGACATACTAGCGTTGAGGTGATTCCCGCTATGAAGGAGCTTCATTATGGCGCTTATTATTGGAAATTATTTGATTACGGCCCCGTAGAATGGCCGAGGTTGAGCCAATCGCTGTCGACAAAGGTGCTTATTATTGGCGGCGGCATGTCGGGACTGCTGGCTGCCTATATGCTGCATGAGCATCAAATAGATTTTGTTCTTGTGGAAGCTGATGAAATCGCTGATGGAAGCTCGCTTGCCAGCACTGGACTGCTGCAATATAGCAACGATACTATGCTCTTTCAGCTCCGCCAGAAAATGAGCAAGGAATCGGCAGACTATTATTACCGCTGCTGCTTTGATGCAGGTAAGAAGGTACAGCAAATTGTTGCTAATTTGCAGCATGAAGCCGGCGACTTGCAGTATTATACTCGCTCCAGCATGCAATACAGCTCGGCTGCTCAGGATGTCAACAAGCTGGAGCAGGAGTATGAGGCGTTATCGAGCATAGGCTTGCCGTGCGAGCTGTGGCGGGAGGCTCAAATTGCAGAAAAATTCCCTTTTAGCAAGCCGTGTGGCCTCATTACACATGGAGACGCCGAAATCAATCCGCACATGCTTGTGTTAAAGCTGGCGCAATATTTAAGCAAGAAAGGCCAGCAAATTTTTGAGCGCTCATCTGTAAATCACTATAAAAAGCTGGAAAACGGCCGCTACCATGCGGTCGTAAATGAACAATACAGCATTGATGCTGACTATATTATTCATGCTGTAGGCTACCAGTATGAGCAATTGCAGCAGCCGCAGCTGCAGCTAACCGTCAAGCGCTCTTACGTCATTGTAACCGATCCCGTCGCGGACTTAAGCTTTTGGCATCAAAAAATGATGCTGTGGGAAACAGCACGACCATATCTTTATGTGCGGACAACTGCGGATTCCCGCATTATGATCGGCGGGCTTGATGAAACGACGAATCATTTGAATCACGATCAAGGCTCGATCAGCCTGCATAGTCAAAGACTGCTAAAGGAGTTAAAGCAGCTGTTTCCTGACCTCGATCCGCAGATTGCCTTTCAATGGAATGCAACCTTTATAGAAACGAAGGACGGGTTGCCCTATATCGGCACAGATCCGCAGGACCCAAATTTGCTTTATATACTTGGCTATGGAGGCAACGGAACGATTTCCAGTGTGATCGGAGCGCAATGGGCCGCTGATTATATTAGCGGCATCGGCATCATGCAAAAGCTGAGCTCTATCCTCTCCTTGTCCAGATCATAAAACAGCCTCCATCATAATCACATCAATCGCGATTGTGATGGAGGCTGTTTGCATCGTCATCAAGTCGAACTTTTTGAACTGCCTCAGCGCTCCGGAGCAAAAGCATCCTCCAGTCGCTTTTTAAATCGTAATGATTCTTATTTTGATTTTTATGGTTGCATTACGATGTTAAAAGTGACACACGTTCGTTTTTCGGATGCTTTGCTCCTCCGCTGTAGCTTTTTTGGGTGCAAGAGCAAGAAGCTTGGACGCTAGTAGAAAACAAGGAGCGCAGCGTAGAGCAATAGCTACGTGAGCACCGCAGTTTTCGCTAGCGTTCAAGATTCGCCGTCGACTAAGCTACAATGCTACGCATCGTCATCAAAGTCGGACTTTTTGAACTTCCTCTACAAGCTGTTTTCGATTACCTCTACGGCTCCAATCTCCCCCAAATCATCTGAACTGTCCTCGGAAAAGCTTGCCGACAAGCTATTGAACAATGAAACGTCATCAGAAGACTCATCCTCGCCAGTAATACAAACGACGCATTGTCCTGCTCGCAATGCATGGAAGCAGCGGCGCGCGGCATCCTCAGACAAACCATATTCCATTAGCGACGGAACACCATTTTCATCGTCATCATAAATTTGAATTAGCGCTGGTATTCCGCCAACAGGTACTTGCGAAGATTGCTGCTGGGCAAAAAACGGAAAGACAAGACGATCAAATTCCCCTTCAACCGTGTTGAAGCCTTGTTCTTCTCTACGATTGGCGCTTGCAATTTCAGATAATAAATCAATATGAACCGCAGTTTCTGCGTTTAGTAAGCGGCTATGCTCAACATTCGATACTAGAACACGAAGCGAGCTGGCAGGAATCCCTCTGCTTTCAAGCTTTCTCAAGCCTTCAGCAGCTTCATGCTCTGTATTAAACAGCAATACTTTTTTGATCAATGCTATTACCTCCTTAAATCATCATTCAATTCATCATTCGCTCTATGTTGGTATTCCCATTTGCTTGACCCGTCACTCATTTTGTCGAATTTTTATAAATATTAGCTATTCCTGTATTATTTGTACGATACGGTTGTACCTAGATAATCATTTGCGCTATGATGTAAAGTAGATGTTTTAGGAGTGAATCCAAGGGAGGTTGCAGATCAGTTGATCCATCGAAATCTTCGTTATATGGCGGGCTGGGAATGGCATGTTCTGCAGCTCAAGCATATCCCTGTTTCTTCGTCGCGCCGTCAGCATGCTAGCTCCAAAGCGCATTCCGCTTCTGTAAATGACGCTGACGAACGCTATGCAACGGAAAAGCGCGAGCTTATTCAAGCCTATCCCGAAGCAGCAGCTTGGATTAATGACAGCTACGAAAGATTTACAAACAACATTTTAATTCAAAAAGTCGAGCAGTATGGCCCTGTCGTGCAGGGCACGATATTGATACAGCTGTCTGATGATGAGCAAGACGTCGCTCCATTCCATTTTTGGTTGTCGGGCAACAAGCTGCTTACGATGCAGCGCGATACAAGAATTCCGCTGCGACTGCAGCATCTCACCATGCTGGAGGAATACGAGCGCTGTCAGCATGCGCCAGAAGCCTTTTTCATTATGCTGGGCACGCTATTGGAAAGCTTGCATATCGGTCTCGATCAATTCGAAAAACGGCTCGGACAGCTTGAAAAGGATATGAAGGAGCAAAACCGCAAGGATTTGCTCGATACCATTATCGAGCGGCGCTATGAGCTCCTCCACTTTAGCCATCTCTATCTGCCCATTCGAGAGCTGGAAGGACTGGCCAAGGAGGCGTTTCTCGATCAGTTAACGAATAGTGAAGGCTATCAGCGCTTGCAGTATCGTTTTCAGCGTGTAGACAATCTGCTCAAGCATTACGCCATTGAAATCGACACTTTAATTTCAGTTGATGATGCCCTATCTAATTTTCGCGGCAATGAAATTATTCGAACGCTCACTATTTTTACTGCAATTTGCTTGCCGGCTTCAATTATCGGGGCATTGTGGGGCACTAATTTTGTGAAGATCCCTTTTAAAAATGAGCCGCTTGGCTTCATATACATGATTGGAGCTATTCTCATTATTACGGCCTTCATCTATTACCTGTTTTGGCGCAAGGGCTGGACGGGAGATATTTTATCAAAGCGAAAATCGGCCAAGCCTGAAAAGCTGAATGAGATTATATTAAAGCAGCCTCTTCCCGAAGAGCTGCCTTCCCGCAAACAGCGAGGCAAGAAAATAAAAGAGCAAGCTGAAGCCGTGCCAATGGAATTGACGAATGACGCGCCTCTGCCTTCCCGCAAGCGCAAGCTATAAAAAAGAAGTGGGCTAGAAGGTCAGTATTCACTAACTTTCTAGCCCACTTTGCTTATGTTTTTTAGAATTACTGTAACACTAACTAGCAAGCTGTAACAGCTGCTATAGCTTAATCGCGTGTCCACTGGCCGCAGATTGATTGGCAGCCATAGTTACGCGATGCGTTTGATAAGCATCCTCGTAGCTGGAACGAATACGCGAGGTGTCACCGGTTCGAACAGCATGCAGAAAAGCTGCCATCTGCTTTTCGTATGGATTGCTTTTATTCAAATATTCTACAATCTGCCCCGCAGTGAAGTCTTTTACTCCGCCATGGCTAATTTCCAGCTTGCCTGCATTGGTATAAATATGCAAGCCTGCATGATCGCCAGCAGGCAAGATGCATGTATTGCTAATCGTAGCAACAGTGCCATTGCTCAGCTTCAATGTAACTGTACCCGCATCGGCAACATTGGCGTTCGGGTCCTGCTCACTCAGAATGCCTTCATGGAAAGCAGCGTAGACCTCCGTCACTTCCCCAGCCAAATAACGAAGCAAGTCTACGATATGCGTAGTTTGCTCAACAAATTGACCTCCAGAACGTTCCTGCCTGCGCCACCATGTGCCGCCTGGCGCTCCGCCCATCCAATAGCCAAGCGCTAATGCCAGCTTGCGTTCGGCTAAAAACTGCTTCGCTCTTTCTGCTCCATCCATATATCTGAAATGATAGCCTACCGATGTGATTAGCTGCTTTTCCTGAATGCCCTGCAGCAGCTTGTGCGGCAAATCCGCTTCACTGGATAAAGGCTTTTCCACTAGAAAAGGTATGCCGCGCTTAATGCATTGCTCCTCGAAGCTGCCGTGTGCAAACGGCGGGGTGCAAATATATACCGCATCAAGCTGATGCGCATCAAGCATTTGCTCAACCTCTCCATAGCCTTTTGCATTAGGCAGCTTTGCTGCAAACTGCTGCGCTTTCTCCTGAGTGCTGCCTGTGACCGCTACCACTTCTACTGCTTCCTGCTGTGTAAGCAGCTTGGCATGCATGTCTGCAAACCATCCTGTGCCTATCATTCCGATCTTTAGCGACATTCCCATTCCCCCTTATTCTTTTCTCCATTATAGCCATAGCCTGGAAGCGCTGTCCACGTTTGAAATTTTCTTTTATTCTTTCAACTCAGCAGGTACCCATTTCATAGCAGCGACATACTATATAATCTACTTACCTCTTAAGAAATGGAGGGTTTGTTATGTCTTATCACCAGCCGACACGCGGTCTGCAGGAGCCGAATTATCAAAGCGCATTGTTTCTTGCGGCGATTTGCAGCCAAACCTATGTTCAATTCGCCAATAAAGAAACCGGGGCATTTATAAAACCAGAGCATTATGACCTGGTTGGTTCAATTATGACGTCTGAGCTTGGAATTGATCATGACCGCTATGGCTTTGTGCTTGCTTCCGAGCAAAATACGATACTGGCTTTTCGCGGCAGCAGCACCTCGATTGATTGGGTGTATGATTTTATTGCCCAGCAGACAGAATATTTGCCCAATAAAAATGCCGGTCAAACCCATAAGGGCTTTACCGACATCTATTACACTTTGCGTCAGCAAGTGATGGAGCTTTTAAGCCATTGCAATGCTGACCATCCGCTTTACATTACTGGACATAGCCTGGGGGGCGCTTTAGCGACGCTTGCAGCGCTTGACATTGCCAGCAATACTTCTTTTCATGCGCCTATTGTATATACGTTTGGCGCGCCTAGAGTTGGCGATCCGGCATTTGTTAGAACATACAACTATACCGTGCCTGTAAATTGGAGATTTCAAAACAAGTACGATATCGTTCCTCATCTGCCTACACTTGTCTACCATTCACCGCAAACGGATGAAACCTATTTTTATCTTCATGTAAAGGGCGAGGTACAGCGTTCCTTCCGCCACGGCTCGGTTTCAGCCAATCATATTATGTCCAGCTATTTTCAGGATTTGGCTGACGATATGCCTGATATTGCACAATCGATATGCTCAAGCCCGCTAGGTTTTTGTCCGGTCGAGGAAACGATTAAGCAGGCAGCACATACAAAAGAATAGAAAAGAAATGAACAATGGAGCCAGCCAGTACAAATAGATGCCATACGGCATGGTGATATGGGAAGCTGCGCCACATATAAAATACGGTGCCAACCGTATACAGCACACCGCCGATCACAAGCAAGGTTAGTCCTTGAGGAGCTAAATTTGCTACAAGCGGCTTCCAGGCAAATACGATGCACCAGCCCATCAAAATGTATAAAATAGTTGACGTAAATAAAAAACGGCTGGCAAACATCGACTTAAACACAATTCCCAGCACGGTCAGCCCCCATACTATGCCGAACAGCACCCAGCCCAGTGTGCCTTGTATAACGTGAAATAAAATAGGCGTATACGTGCCTGCAATAAAAACATAAATACAGGAATGATCAATCGCTTCAAATACTTTTTTAGCTCTCCCCTCCGGAAAGCTGTGAACCAGCGTAGAAGCACAGTAAAGCAGCACCATAGAGCTGCCATATATCGTAAAGCTCACGATATGCAGCGCCGTACCTTTAAGCGCGGCAAACACAATGAGCAGCACCAAGGCCGCTATACTAAGCAAAACACCAATCCCATGCGTAATAGCGTTCGCAATCTCCTCGCCCTTTGTATAACTATGAGTATTAGCCACCCTTTCACTCCTCAATAAGCGCGTTCAAAACTCGACGTCATCAAAGCCGAGCTTTTTAAACTACCCTTTCAATCGAGGTTTAAAAAGCTCGGCTTTCAGGACCAAGAAGCTTGGACGCTAGTAGAAGGCGAGGAGCGCAGCGTAGACAGACCTACGTGAGCACCGTAAATTTCGGCTGAGTTCCATATTCGCCGTCGAATCCGCTACAACGCAACACTTCGTCATCAAAGCCGAGCTTTTTAAACTACCCTTTCAATCGAGGTTTAAAAAGCTCGGCTTTCAGGACCAAGAAGATGGCACGATACTAGAAGGCGAGGAGCACAGCGTAGGCAAAAGCTACGTGAGCACCGCAGCCTTCGGTAGCGTGACATATTCGCCGCCGAATCCACTACAACGCGATACATCGTCATCAAAGCCGAGCTTTTTAAACTACATCTTCCAATCGAGGTTTAAAAAGCTCGGCTTTCAGGACCAAGAAGCTTGGACGCTAGTAGAAAACGAGGAGCGCAGCGTAGGCAAAAGCTACGTGAGCACCGCAGTTTTCGCTAGCGTTCAAGATTCGCCGCCGAATCCACTACAACGCGATACATCGTCATCAAAGCCGAGCTTTTTAAACTACCTCTTAAGTGTAGCGGATTGGAGCCACTCATTCAAGCAACCCTCAATCCTCCCCAACGTCTTATCCAGGTTGCAGCTGCTTAGCTCGTCTGTAAATTGCGAGGAATGGCGGAAGTAATCAGCATGTCCACCTAAAGTGTTCACCCCTAGAATACGCCCCGGTGCGTACTTGCGTGCATCCCAGCGCGGAATCGGCATGCCGCGATACTCGACTGACCAGCCTCCC
Source organism: Paenibacillus montaniterrae (assembly GCF_018403185.1). Lineage (GTDB taxonomy): Bacteria > Bacillota > Bacilli > Paenibacillales > Paenibacillaceae > Pristimantibacillus > Pristimantibacillus montaniterrae. The sequence continues at coordinate 141,179 of NZ_BOSE01000003.1, read as the reverse complement.
CAGCTGCCCAGTTTCGTAATCGGGTCCTTCGTTTTGCCCTGCTCATCAATGGAATGGATATAGCTGACCCGTTCCCTGAGCTGAGGAATAATCCGTGTTTTAGGTGAGCCGATTTGAATAACCTTCGTATTAATCGGGTAATTGTCCTCGTATATTTTTCGCGCGATTTGATAGGCAGCAACGCCGCCACCGCTATGTCCAATCATCAGCAGCTTCTGCTCATGATAATAGTCTTTAATTCTGTTCCATACCTTTCTCCCGCCTATACCTGCATCAAATGTGTAATGCGACAGATCGGCTCTAACCTCAAACAATTGCAACAATAAGTTTCTATCCATTTCGCCATAAGGAAATAACATCTCGATGTCTGGTGCAATTCCTTTTTCGATAAGCTTTTGCTGCAAGCGCTGTTCTAATGCATGAAATGCGCTCGGACTCGTCTTTACACCAGCTAGCAAAAATACTTTCAAAGACTGACTGGCTTGCATCTGTTCTCCTCCGAATTGTTGTAATTAGCCTATTTACATTATGCAGGCTTTTTTGGAATTCATGCAGCAATCGCTCATGAAATAAATTCCTGCACCTAAATAAAAAACGCCCACAGCTGTGAGCGTTCTTGCTGCAAGCAACTGGTCTGCGAACTACACACCCATTTTCTTGCGCTGATTATTTACTTTTTTTGTATTTTGGCTAACTAGCTTTTTCGTGCCAGTGGATTGCTGCTGCTTGCCTGGCTTGCCCTGCTGCTGCTTGCGTGCCGCCAATAGCTGCTTGGCACGCTCAGCTTGAGAAAGCGCCTTGGAAGCTTCGGCTTGCTCTGCTGCTTGATCCTCGCCTTGGCGTAATTCTTGATTAGACATTTCCGAAACACCTGCCTTTAAGGTTACCTCTTCCTATATTGTACTACATTCAATTCAAATAAATAAAGCGAACAAAGCGCTTATTTTTGATTTTGTTGCGATAGCTCGTCCTCAATCTCAGTAGCAGAGCTTTCCTCGTACTTGACCTCATCAACTACAGTCAAGCCTTCTGGTCCTCTAGCCTCAAGCAGCTGCTTCTCAAGCTGTTTCACCCTGCGCTGTAGGGCGAAAAAACGGAGCATGCCGATTGAGCCTACTAACAGCCCTCCCAGCAGTGTCGAAATCATAATAACAAGGATAAGCGGAGTTCTCGTCGACCCAAATAAATAATTCACTTCAACCGCATCCACATTAATAACTGCGAAAATCGCAATAAGCAGCGCAAATAATAAACCCGAAATAAGCATCCACTGACTTTTCATGACAATCCCTCCTGCAAAGTGCAAGTCGTTCAAAAATTCGGCTTTCAGGACCAAGAAGATGGCACGATACTAGAAAGCGAGGAGCGCAGCGTAGAGCGTTGTTACGTGAGCACCGCAGCCTTCGGTAGCGTGACATATTCGCCGTCGACTAAGCTACGAAGAAGTCACATCGTCATCAAAGTCGGATTTTTGAACTTCCACTTTAAATAAAGGTTCAAAAATTCGGCTTTCAGGACCAAGAAGATGGCACGATACTAGAAAGCGAGGAGCGCAGCGTAGAGTGTTGCTACGTGAGCACCGCAGCCTTCGGTAGCGTGACATATTCGCCGTCGACTAAGCTACGAAGAAGTCGCATCGTCATCAAAGTCGGATTTTTGAACTTCCTTGGTTCATCCACTATAAGATTCTCATAGAAACTGCCATTAGTAAAGACTCCCAATTTAAAAATGCTTTCTTAGTAAGTATAGCAGACTTACAAAGCATGCCCCTATTGTTCCGCCGCATGTATTCAAAATCAAATCATCGACATCAAAAGAACCCATTAGCAACATCAACTGCATGCTTTCAAGCATCAAGCTTAGCAAAAAGGAAAACAGCGCTGCAGTGGCAATGCGCTGCTTGTTTTTCCACAGGCCAATAATAACTCCAGTAGGAATAAAGATTAATACATTTCCATATAAATTAAGCCATTGTGATGGCCCCATATGTGTAGACAGGCTGCTGCGAATCGTATAAAAAGGAATAAAATTTGCCGACTGTATGCGGCTTTCTATTAAGGATGGCCGCTGCATAACAAGCTGCAGCTGAAACTTCAAACTATCCAGCTGTGACAGAATAGACTGCTGCAGAGGCATCATCTTGAACAGGATAATGGAAATGAGCATATACACATTTACAATAGCGAGCAGAGCCAACAGAATCCGAAATATTGTTTTCATTACAGCTCGCCCTCCACCCAGGAGGTGACGATCACTCCACCGACGTTATCACCAGAGATCGTATAGCTTGCGTCGGATGGAAGCTTGATCAGCAGATCAGAGCTGTAGCTGTAGTAGTCAATCGTAAAGTGGCCATCCTTCGTTCCTACAGACAAATTTGGATTCTCAGCAAGGTACTGCAAATACTCCTCCAGCACCCATCCATGCTCCTGCATAATTAAGCTGTGAGGCAGTCCGACATAACGAAAATGCCAAGGCTCGTATTGTATCCCAGTAATGTGCTGCTTGTTTGGCGGATATCGTAAAATAAAGCCGTAGTCGGCAGCATGATCTCTTAGCCAGGCGCCTTCCGGGGCAACCTCCATCTTCATCGCAATCGAGCTTATATCAACGGCCAGCCCGCTATTATGCTCGCTATAGCCCGCAGGCAGCGCGTAATCGCTCCCCTGCTGCTCATACAGCATCGCCTGCTGCTCCATAGAGCGGTAGCCGCTCGTCAGCATAAAGCCTTCCAGTCCATCCTGCCGTGCGGCTGCGAGCATCTTCTGCAAAGCCTGCAGCACTTCATCGGACAGCATAATCGTATCGTTTTCCAGCGCAAATCCTGCTCCAGCCGCCTGATCTCTTGCAAACTCTACGATGTCCTCGGCGATCCCTTCAGCAGACAGCTGACTCTGTGCATTAATAAGCAGCAGCTTGCCGCGATGCACCTGGTCAGCTTCTATTGCAACCAGCTCAATTTTTTTATTATGATCAACTTCCCCGTGCTTAGAAGTAATCTCCAGCTTTTGCTCCTGCAGCAGCTGTCCCAGTAAAATTATTGCAGTTAATGCTGCAAGTACAAACAACCATTTCTTCATTGCAAACTCTCCTTCAGCCAACATATCGTCAGCTTAATGGAAAGTTCTTAAGTAAAAGACAGGCAAGTTTTTAAATTTTTCTTAAGCTTACAAATTTGCTTGCTGCATTTGCTTAAGCGGTATCGTGACAGTGAAGCTTGTCTTCGTTACATCGCTGCTTACTGCAATATGGCCTTTATGCTGCTCAACTATGTTTTTGGCAATAAAAAGCCCCAAGCCCGTGCTTTCATTGTGCTGCAATCTCGCTTGATCGCCCTGATAAAAAATATCAAAAATGTGCTGCAGCTCGCGTTCGTCGATCATCGCCCCGTAATTGATTACCTTCACCGCAATCTCCTGCTCCTTCACTTCTGCGACCAAATCAACATACTGACCATCTCTGCCATAACGCGCTGCATTGCTTAATAAATTTTCGAACACTCTGGCCAGCAGCTCGCCATCCGCTTCAACTGGCAGTCTTGCAGGCATATCGAGCCTTGTCGTCAGATTGTATTTTTCAAAAAGCGGGTACAGCTCTTCAACCAGCTGAGAAAGCAGCTCGGCCAAGTCTATTTCCTGGATATTCAAGCTCAAGTGCCCGTAATTCATACGTGTAATTTCAAACAATTGCTCAATCAGACTTTCCAGCCTTTTTGATTTCGTATAGGCAATCGTCATAAAATGCTTGCTGCGTTCTTGATCAAGCTCATCATGCTGCAAAATATAGTCCAGATAGCCAATTACTGACGTAAGCGGCGTACGCAAATCATGTGCCAAATTCATAACCAGCTGATCCTTGCTGCGCTCAGCCATATCTCCTCTGCGAATGGCCTCCTGCAGCTTCTCCGCCGCACGATTGATGTCTTGTGCAATGAGCTGCAGCTCATCATTGGTATTTAGCTCCACCTTGCGCGAAAAGTCGCTATTCGCTAAATGATGAATCCCTTGTGAAATCGTGCGAAAGTGACGCACGTAAGGCTTGGTAATCATATAAAAAATAATAATCGAAAGTGGAATAAACAGAATAAGGAACACATTCAGATCGCCGATTTGCGCAATCCATTTGCGTACACCAGCCAGCGGATCGCCAAGGTAAACATGAGTGCGGTAATACTGCCTCAATGCCAAATATACCGTATACGTGGCAATACCGGAAATAAGCATGCTCAGTGCAAATGCGCCAAGCATTTTAGTGCGAAAGCTGGCAAATACACCGCCATTATTCAGTTGGTCCGAAGCAGCTTGATGCCCGTCATCGTTAACCATTGAAGCTGTACCCCACTCCCCATACTGTTTTGATCCATTTATTTTTATCATCGCCCAGCTTTTTACGCAATGTCCGAATATGAACCATTACGGTATTGGCCGTGTCCATATAGGTTTCACCCCATACGTGAACAAAAATATTTTCCGTACTAAACACCTTTTTAGGATGCTGCGCAAGCAGCAGCAATATATCGAACTCTTTCGGAGTCAGCTCGATTTCCCGATCGTACAGCTGTACGATGCGCGTATCCAGCGAAATGCGCAAGCCATTACGCTCCAATATACTTTCCGCTTGCTCCGTCCGGGACAATACATGATAGCGGCGCAGCTGCGCCTTAACACGGGCAATGAGCTCCATCGGATTAAACGGCTTCGTCACATAGTCGTCCGCCCCCATCACCAGCCCGGTTATTTTATCCATATCGGTCGTTTTAGCACTTAGAAATATAATTGGCATCGCATAATGCTCACGTATTTTTTTCGTTAATTCCAGTCCATCAATACCAGGCATCATAATATCCATAATAATAAGATCTACAGGATGCGACAGAACGTATTGCAGCACGGACTCTCCATCATGCCTCATAATCGTGGAATAGCCTTCCTGCTCCAGCTGCATCGCAATAAGCCCTGCAATATGCTCGTCATCCTCTGCGATCAAAATCGTAACCATTAACGACTCTCCTTATCATGCTTCGACTAAAAATCAGGTCATATATAGGAAAAAAGCATCCTCTACAATAAAGGATGCTTAGGCAGTGCGAAATTGTTTTCCTTGACGCGCTCGATGCAGGGCGCCAATATAAGACGACAAGCTTCCTTGATATAGAAGCTCAAGTCTTGCCTCCATAAAATCTGCCGGAGTCGTTAGTTCTGGAAATTTGTTAACAACAAATACATTGGCGTTCTGCAGAATGCTGTTTACGAATTGAGAGCAAAAATAGTAATTTCTCCGCTGCCATTGTATCCCGAACCATACTGCGAATATGCCCAGGAAATTGTAGCGGTATTTATCACTCTCATTCATAAAGAATTCGATTTGCTCACGTATACTAGCATAAGCTTGTTCCTCTACCTTCAGCTTGTAGATTCTGCATGGTGAGTTATGAAAGATTGGGCCGCGTACATCTTCTCTCACAAAGCCGCCAATCCATGGGTTCGCTTGATCCTTCCGACCAAAGCTGTAAACCTCCTTCAACTCCTGGTCAAAGGCTATGGAGACATGGCAGAATTTCTCACCAGTACATAATTGGATGGAACGCGCTAGCAGTGTTCCTGTATTTGTTAGCAAAATATAAATTTCCTTCTCCATATCCTCTTTGACCCCCTGAAAGAATCTTGTTATCTTAACATTACCTTAAGATATGATCCAATGTAACCGCCCAAGGTATTAAGTCATACTAGACGTAAGTCGTAAAGGAACATCCATCTTTTTACAATATGATATGATTTTACTTCATTTTTAGTAGACATACAATAGTCCAAATCTATGCAAAATCTATTATATTTTTTTACTTGAACGACTTATTGTTTTAGAAATGCAATTATGGCACAATGCTACTAGTGCTAACTACATAATTTCGTATAAAAAGGAGAATGATACATGCCTCAACCGTATGATATGCCGCTCGAGCAGCTGCGTCAATACAAGCCAGCCTCGACCGCAGCGGCTGATTTCAATGATTTTTGGCAAGAAACCTTGCAGGAGCTTGCTAAAACCCCGATTTCATTTACAAGAAATGAAATCGTTTACCCTGTAAAAGGGTTAAAAGTTTATCAAATCTTCTATAAAGGCTTTAATGATGCGCAAATCGAAGCCGTGCTGGCCATGCCAGAGCAAAATGAGCCGCTGCCTGGAATCGTCGAGTACCATGGCTACAACTGGGTAAATGATGGCGATGTGCATCAGGTCGTTAATTTGGCTTTGAAAGGATACGCCGTGCTCAGAATGTATTGCCGCGGGCAATATGGCGGTTCCATTAACAATGTCATTGCCAGCAACGGTCATAATGTTGGCTGGATGACGCAGGGCATTCAGAACCAGTATGAATACTACTACCGAGCCGTATTCATGGATGCCGTACGCGCTGTTGAAGTGCTTGCAGCTCAGACAGAAGTAGATGCATCGCGTATCGCCGTTACAGGCGGCAGCCAAGGCGGTGCCATTACGCTCGCAACTGCTGCATTATCATCTATTCCCGTGCTTGCTGTAGCTGATCATCCTTACCTTTCCAATTTTGACCGAGCGATTGATATAACACCTGCTGGTCCATATTATGAGCTAAATGAGTATTTTAGACGTACAACTAGCTATCCGGAGCTGGAACAGCAAGCCAAAAAAACGCTCAGCTATTTTGACATCATGAACCTGGCGCCGCGAATTAACTGCTATACTTGGCTTTCAATTGGCCTCATCGATGATATTACGCCACCATCAACCGTGTTTGCTGCATATAATCATTTGACCTGCTCAAAAGATATTGCGGTTTACCGTTATTTCGGCCACGAGCTGGTACCTGCATCGATACCGGTCCGCTTGCAGCTGTTTATGGACTACTTGCAAAAGTAGATAGAAATAAGAACGAGCTAGCAGCGTGAATGATCATTCATTGCTTGCTAGCTCGATTTTTTTATAAATGTACGGTCAGTTACTCAGCAGCTTCTTCAGTAGCTTCTTCTGTGGCTTCTTCAGTAGCCTCTTCAGTAGTTTCTCCTGAAACTTCTACTAACGGCCTTGCTACGCCACCGCCGCCTTCACCATACTTATCTTCCCAATACTGATCGATTTCTTCCTGAGTCATCTTGCCTTGCGCCAGCAGCTCATTACCTTTAATTTGCAGCGTGGACAATGCTTCATCGATTGTCGCTTCGTTGCTGTTTATTTTCGCAAGCTCAGCTTGCATCAAGGAATAGAATTCAAACTGGAAGATTTCTGGAACTTTGTTGTAATCCATGTTGTTGTTTTGCGTCGATGGACGAACTTTAAAGAATGCTTCGTAGTTGCGATCGTTGTCCTTAGCCATATAAGCCGTTCTTAGCGGCATATTGCCATAAGACAATTTGGATTTTACGCGTGCGAACTCGTCACCAGTAATATAGGAGATAAATTCCCATGCTTGATCAATATTAGTCGATGCGCTATTAATGGCGAAAATATTATTATAGCTAACATAGCTCGACTCTTCTGGATTAGACGAGCTTACAGGCGCCGTCACAATATCCCAGTTTTGAATTAGATCCTCTGGATTTTGCGCGTAGTTTGCCAAATTATTTAGCTCGCCCATCAAGTAGTTTCCGTCAAGTCTCATCGCAAGGCGACCACTATAGAATGGATCACGAGCATACCAATCGCCTGAGTAGTTCATATAGTCTTCATTTTCATACATATCGCTTTCAAAGAACAATGCATTTGAATTAAGCACCGATTGAGCTGTCTCAACCAATGATTTCCACGCAGGGGTGTCAATGGTCATTTGCAGCGCATCTGCATCAAACATACGCAAATTTTCGCCTTGTGACAATATATTGACCATTTCGCTCAGGTCTTTGTTCCAGCCCATCTTCAAACCGTAGACGCGCTCCATTGGCTCTCCTTCTGTCGGGAACATTTTAGCGAGATCAATAATTTGAGCCCATGTCATTTGATCGGTTGGGTGAGGTACGCCATACTCGTCAAACAAATCCTTGTTGTAATAGATTACCTGGCTGTACATGCCAGTTGGCATTCCATATAGCTTGCCGTTGCCAAGAGCCTTCATTGAGTCAACGAGCCCTGTTACAAGGCCTGCAGCATTGTATTTTTCTTCATTCACGAAATTTTCAATGTCGTAAAGCTTGCCCTCTTCACCTAAAGTTGCCAACTGAGTGGCATCAACCATGACGATGTCAGGTTTTTCTTCGTCAAGAAACTGCTTAAATACAGTCTCGTAATCTGTTTCCTCTGTTACTTTCTCATAAAGGCTATTCGAATTGACAACTTCAATTTCTACATTAGGATTTACTGCACTGTACAGCATGCCATATTCCGAATAGAAGGAATCTTGATCATAGTACATAACTTTTAGTGTTGTTGGCTGTGCATTATTGCCTTGATTCGATTTGCCGAAGCTGCAGCCTGCCAACAATGTTGCAGTCATACATACTGCCAAGCTTGTTTTCAACCATCTTTTCATATTAGCTTTTACACCCCTCAAATTTTCTACACTCTTTCATTCTAAACGATAGGGTGCGGAAAAAGGTTGCATGGTTTCCAACAATTTCTGAAATTTTTCTAATAATTTTTTTTCGAGCCGCTTATTTTCTCTGCGGATAATTGGACGTGTAAAGATCTGACATTCCCATCAGCTCTAATATATAGCTGTAGTCCTGCCTCAACGTGTCATCGAACTCAACCGGCTGATGCGTTTCCAGTGAAATCGCCGTACCGTCACTAAAGCCTGTACCTGGTACAAACAGCACCTCATCATTGAAAAAGCTGCCTGTCGGCAAATAATAGCGGACACCAACAATATTCGTCATCGCATTAAGCAAATCCGAGCCAAACAAGATTAGCTCCGAATTTGGTTCCGATATGCCTAATACATTCAGCAAAGTCGGCAGCATATCAATTTGTCCGCCTACCTGTTCAACTCGCTCACCTGCAACTCCTGGCACTTTCACAATAAATGGGATATTCATTCGTGAAATGATGTCATGATAGGAAATGCCAAGCTGCTCGCTTACCCATTCCGGATCATTATCCTTTGTCTGCAATCCGAAATGGTCTCCGTAAATCGCTACGACGCTTTGCTGCAGCAGCCCCTTCTCTTCAAGCTGCTCCATAAATTGTCCCAGCTGCTTATCTGTATAATGCATGGCCTGCAAATAATGACCGAGCTGAGTATCCTCAAGCTCAGCAGGCAATTCCAGCTCCTGATACTGCTCGGGAATTTTAAACGGATGATGGCTGGATACCGTAACAAGCTGGGCGTAAAAGCGTTGATCACTTGACTGCAAAGCCTCCAGCTTATCCAGCGCAACCTTGTAGAGCTGCTCGTCAGAGGCGCCAAAGCTGTTAAACTGATCATTTTCAAAGCTGGCTTTATCGTAATATCCTGTAAAGCCGAGGGCAGGATACATTTCATTGCGGTTCCAGAACGTTACATCATTAACATGAAAGGTATACGATTCATAGCCTTGCTTCGCCAGCAAGCGCGGCAGGCTTGCCACCTCTCTGCCTGTAAGCTGCTTGCTTGTAGCCTGTACAGCGCTTGGATACGCCCCGGTATTCATTAAAAATTCCGCATCCGATGTATTCCCTTCTGCAATTTGCTGATACACATTAGGGAAGTAAAAGCTTTGCTGACTTAATTGATTAAGATACGGGGTAACCTCCTGACCATTCAGCTCCAAGCCGATCACGAAGTTTTGCATCGACTCTATTTGCACGACAATAAGATTATGATCGGATGCAATGCCGTGATATAGCGATCGCTCCTGCTCCTCTTGCCCCGCGAACCATGCTCTCACTTCCTCACGCAAGCTCTCCAGCTCGGCAGCAGTCAGCTCCTGCTGCTGTCCGCTCGCAGTTGCGCTATTAACGGCAAGCTGATACGACAATACGCCAAGCCGCTTGGCTAAGGCATGGCTATTTTCGATATGCTTGCTGCCGAGCAAGCTGCCTACAACTACAGCAAGCGATGCTGCAGTAATTATTAGCGAAAATTTTCTTGAGCGCCAGAAGCTCGGTTTTGCAGAGCTTCTCACTAATAGCTTCATCCAAGGCTTTCTTTCGCGGGAAAACGGTGAAATGAGCAGCACCATGAAGAAATCTACATAAAAGATCCACATATAGAGCTCAAGAGATGCGGTAATGCTTTCACTAATTTGTCCAACCTGATTTAAACTTGATAACGTGTAATAAGTTGGAACGTTCCCGTAATAGCTATAATAAATAGCAGTTGCAAACCATATTGTAGATATTAGGACTGCCATTGCCGTCTGCAATCCTTTGCGCCACTTTCCAGCAACGAAGCAAGCAGGCAGCGCCATCAGCAGGCCGATTGCTCCAATGTCGGAAAGAATGCCAAGCAGCGACAAATCGTCCAACACTTTAAAGCGAAAAATAAGCAGCTTTACAACGAGCATCACACTAAAAAGCAGCACCATGTTTTTTCTTATCCATCGAAAGAATGGTTTCATTTCATCACTCCATAGCTATACATCAGCTTATTCCATTTACAAAATCTCAATAAATTGCATTATTCACCTAACGTGCCGACTTGTCAACTGGGAGATGCTTCTGAAAGCTGCATGTTATTCATTGTTGAATATGTGAATCTTTGCTATGATAAAATAGCGTAACGACGTATCACTCGCGGATACTGCGAAGTACTTTTGCTACAAGCAGCAAAGCAGGATCCAAATGATGTGTGAAAAGTTTAAGGAGGATTATTAATGAGCGATCATTCTAATAATGAGGGGCCATTCGACAACAACCAGAACCCTTATAACCAAAATCCAGATGGCTCGCAAGGCAATACTGGTGCTAACAGTCAACAGGATTCATACTATCGTCAAGAGGAGCAGTACAACTCATTCCAGAACAATCAGCAGCAAAGCTACACTCAGGACAGCAGCTATCATAATCAATATCAGGCTCAGCAGCAGCCAAACTATTCTCAGAACTATCAGCAGGGCCAATATGGTCAGTATCCGCCACCTCCACCGCCGCCAGGTGGGTATCCGTATCCACCCCCAGGCTATGGTCCTAGGAAAACGAATACTAAATCTATTATTGGCCTTATTCTAGGCATCGCATCCATCGTTTTGCCGTATATTGGCTTCTTTTTCGGAATAGCGGGCATTATTGTCAGCGCCTTGTCTTTAAAGGAAATTAAAAGAACCTACGAGGAAGGCAAAGGAATGGCGATCGGTGGACTTGTAACAAGCATTATCGGCACTATATTGTATGGGCTTATTTTTATTTTCCTAATTTTCGTGGTTGCGCTTGCCGCTCAAGCAAATAATTACTACTACTAATCTATAAAAGAGGCTTTTTCATGAATAAACCTGTCAAATTCGTATCCTGGAACGTGAATGGCTTGCGAGCCTGTATAGGCAAAGGCTTTATTGAGCAATTCCAACAATTCGATGCAGACTTTTTTTGTCTGCAGGAAATCAAGCTGCAGGCTGGTCAAATTGAACTGGATCTTGGACCTGACTACGTCCAATATTGGAATTATGCGGAGAAAAAAGGATATTCAGGCACTGCAATTTTCACCAAGCATCAGCCACTCTCGGTTTGGTACGGAATTGAGGAAAATGCAGAGCCTGAAGGGCGAATCATTACGCTGGAATACGATGACTTTTACTTGATAACAGTCTATACACCGAATGCGAAGCGCGACTTATCGCGGCTGGATTACCGTTTGGAGTGGGAGCAGCGTTTTGCTGATTACGCAGACAAGCTGAAAAGCAAAAAGCCTGTTATTATTTGCGGAGATCTTAATGTAGCGCATCTTGATATCGATGTGAAGAATGCCAAGTCGAACAAAGGCAACTCCGGCTTTACAGATGAAGAGCGCAGCTGTATGACTGCGCTGCAGCAAAGAGGCTTTATTGACAGCTTCCGTCACCTGTATCCCGAGATAGAGGATCGCTTTACATGGTGGTCGTTCATGCCGAAGGTGCGCGAGCGGAATATCGGCTGGAGAATTGATTATTTTCTTGTTTCCGAGCAGCTAAAGCATTCGATTGCAGAAGCTACTATTGAAGATCATGTAATGGGCAGCGATCATTGTCCTGTTACGCTAACTTTGCAGCTCGGCTAGCAGCAGGTGTATTGCAGCGCTGCGCAGCAGCACCTTCTCTACCAAAACAGGGTGGTTCCAAAAGTCATGCTTTCCTGACTTTCGGAACCACCCTGTTTATATTTATTGCTATTGGCTATTCAGCGGTATGCGATATTCCGAGCAGGTCTCAACAATATGCTCACCTTGATCATATACCCAGCTGAAATGAAACGTATTGCCCTCGTAGCCGGTTCGTTTTCGAATATCGGGAACGATGAGCGTGTCCATATTGGCAACAATTGTTTCTTCCATCTCTCTTAAGCGGCGTAAAGTTTCCTTTGCTAAAGGCAGCGCCTCCTGCTCGGGCAATGATTGCAGGAAGTAAATTTCGGCGATGTCATCCTCGGTCAAGCCGTCTTCCAGCACGATCCCGCTGCCGCGAAACACTTCCTTGACAATACTGACCCAATCCGCTACTAGATCCATTTGAATGTCATACATGACTATAGCTCCAATCTATCCCTTATACTCGGTCATTTCCATCTCTACCTCGCCAGAGCCGCCGTTCGCAAACTGACTTTGATACAGGTCGGCATAGAAGCCTCCCGCTGCAAGCAGCTCGTCATGCGTTCCCTGCTCGATAACCGTACCTTGGTTCATTACTAATATACAGTCTGCATCCTTAATCGTGGATAAGCGATGCGCAATAACAAAGCTTGTGCGCCCCTTCATCAAGTTATGCATAGCCTGCTGAATATACAGCTCAGTTCTCGTATCGACGCTGCTTGTTGCCTCATCCAGTATAAGCATTGGCGGATCGGCAAGAATTGCGCGCGCAATCGTAAGCAGCTGCTTTTGCCCTGATGATATATTGGAGGCTTCCTCATTTAATATCGTATCATAGCCATCCGGCAGCGTACGTATGAAATGATCCGCATGCGCCGCTTTAGCCGCCGCTACAATTTCCGCTTCGCTGGCATTAGCACGTCCATACGCAATATTGTCACGAATTGTGCCATTAAACAGCCACGTATCCTGCAGCACCATGCCGAACAAAGAGCGTACATAGGAGCGCTGCATCTCATGGATAGGCACTCCATCAATCGTAATTTGCCCATCTTGAATATTGTAAAAGCGCATCAGCAAATTGACGAGTGTCGTTTTCCCTGCGCCAGTCGGACCAACAATCGCAATCATCTGTCCACTGTTAACCTGCAGATTCATATCCTGCATCAGCAGCTTGTCCGGCGCGTAGCCAAACTGCACATGGTTGAAGCTTACATTGCCCTGCGGCTGCTGCAGCGTTTTGCCTGCTCCAGCCAATTCCTGCTCCTCTTCCTCATCCATCAATTCAAATACGCGCTCCGCTGATGCAATCGTAGATTGAATGATGTTGGCAATATTCGCAGTCTGCATAATCGGCTGTGTAAATTGTCTCGCATATTGAATAAACGCCTGAATATCACCGACTGAAATAGTGCCTTTCGTAATTTGCAAACCGCCGACAACGCAAATTAAAACATAGCCAATGTTGCCGATAAAGCTCATCAATGGCATCATAACGCCAGATATGAATTGCGCCTTCCAGCTTGATCCGTACAGCTTCTCGTTCATTTGCTCAAACTTTTCAATCGATTGCTTTTCGCGGCCAAATGCTTTAACGATCGTATGGCCTGTAAACATCTCTTCAACATGACCATTAAGCGAGCCTAGCTGATCCTGCTGATTTTTAAAGTGGCGCTGAGACTGCTTGGCTACCATCGCGATTACGATAAAGCTTACTGGCAGCGTCAGCACAAGAATTAAAGTTAACAGCGGACTAATAGTCAGCATCATAATAATGATTCCGACCAGCGTCACTATCGAGGTAATCATCTGTGTCAAGCTTTGCTGCAGCGTATTCGCAATATTGTCGACATCATTGACAATACGACTCAAAATATCGCCGTTGGAGCGCGAATCAAAAAACTTCAGCGGCAGTCTGCCGAGCTTGGCATTGACATCCTCTCTCAACTGAAAGACGACCTTCTGTGCTACCTTCGCCATTAAAAACTGCTGAATGAAGCCAAAAAGTGCGCTAATGACATAAAGCAAAGCCAGAATCGCCAGTATAAATGCAATTTGCTTAAAGTCGATCGCAGCACCCGGAACTTTATTAAACTTGTCCATCCAGCCGGAAAGCAGTACATCCGTTGCTTCCCCAAGCACTCTAGGACTGACGATTGCGAACAACGTACTTAAAATAGCAGTAAGAAAAACAATAACGAGCCGCATGCGAAACGGCTTCAGGTAGCCTAGCAGCCGATTCAGCGTTGCTTTGAAATTTTTAGGCTTTGCTCCAGGCAGCATCATCCCTGGAGGTCCACCAGGACCAGGAGGGCCTCCGTGTCTTGGAGGACCGCCTACTTTGCCGCCGTCCTGTCCCATTTGTTTACTCATGCGCTCTCCTCCTCTGACAGCTGCGACTGTACGATTTCGCGATATACCTCGCAAGATTGAAGCAGCTCATGATGCGTGCCTTTGCCAACGATGACGCCTTCGTCCATTACAATAATTTGCTCGGCATGCATAACCGTGCTGACGCGCTGTGCTACAATAATCATTGCTGCATCATGAACATGCGTTTTCAGCGCGGCACGAAGTGCAGCGTCCGTCTTGTAGTCAAGTGCAGAAAAGCTGTCGTCGAACAAATAAAGCGATGGCTTGCGCACCAGAGCGCGAGCGATTGACAAGCGCTGCTTCTGGCCTCCGGAAATATTCGTACCGCCTTGCGCCAGCATCGTATCAAAGCCCTGCTCCATTCGCTCGATAAATGGAAGCGCCTGGGCAATAGCCGCCGCTTCACGAACCTCCTCATCACTTGCATCCTCTTTGCCATAGCGAATATTTTCAGCTACTGTTCCGCTGAATATCGTCGTTTTTTGCGGCACAAGCGCGATATTGCCACGCAGCTCATCCAGGCTCCAATCCTTGACATTAACGCCCTTAAAGCGAATTTCCCCTTGATTGCTGTCAAAAAAGCGCTCTATTAGTTGGATAACGGTCGACTTTCCAGAGCCTGTTCCGCCAATAATAGCTGTTACCTCTCCTTGCTTGCAGGTAAAGCTCAAATTTTCCACTGCTGGCTTTTCTGCACCAGGGTACGTATAGCTCACCTGATCAAAGGCGATGACCGCCTCGGTTGCTTCAAAACCAGGCTTTGCTGCTGCTTGCTTGAAGGCAGGCTCGTCCTTTACCGAAGCTTCCATATCAAGCACCTCATTGATCCGTACTGCTGACGCTTGCGCACGCGGAATCATGACCAGCATCATCGACATCATAAGCAGCGAGAACATAATTTGCATCGCATATTGGATAAATGCCATCAAATCACCGATCATCATGTCGTTCGCATCAATGCGGTGGCTGCCGAACCATACGATTGCAATGACACAAATGTTCATAATCAGCATCATAAGCGGCATCATAAACGCCATAATTTGATTGACCTTTACCGCAGTGTCCATAAGATCCTTGTTGGACTCAGTAAAGCGACCTTCCTCGTAAGAGGTGCGATTAAAGGCGCGGATGACGCGAATGCCCGTCAAGCCTTCACGCAATACAAGATTGATGCGGTCCAGCTTTTTTTGCATCATCTTAAAATAAGGCATCGCAATTCGTACAATGGCAAGAATCGCAATCGCCAGTATAGGCACTACGACAAGCAGCACCATAGACAGCTTTACGTCCTTGTACAAGGCCATAATAATACCGCCGATGCACATAAGCGGCGCCATCACCATCATACGCAAAATCATCAGCACAACCTGCTGCACCTGGTTAATATCGTTCGTAGTTCGTGTAATTAGCGAGGCAGTGCCAAGCTTGTCAAACTCTTGCGTTGAGAAGCTCTCTACCTTGCTGAACACTTTATGACGAACCACCTTGCCAAATGCAGATGAAACCTTTGAAGCATACAGGCTTGCCAGTATCGAAACAATCGTCCCGACTACCGACACCGCCAGCATAAACCCTCCCATTTTCCATATGTAGCCTGTGTCTCCTGATATAATGCCGTTGTTCACAATGTCAGACATTAATGTCGGCAAATATAAATCAGCCAATGATTGCAGCAATATCAAGATGATAATGGCGACAATAGTAAATCCATACGGCTTCAAATAGCGCATTAACTGGAGCATACATTGTTCCTTCTTTCTTATGGCATAAAGTCCATATTGTAATGTTATAGCGCAACAACCACATCCAAACGCTAATGGTAAAATTATAACAATTTAAGCTTTGCCGATTCAACTTTTCGCTACTCAACGAATCGGCGATAGTCCAGCGCTCCGGAGCAATGCATCCTACAGTCGCTTTTTAAATCGCAATGCTCCTTATTTGAATTTTTTAAGGCTGCATTACGATGTTAAAGGCGACTCACTTCGTTTTTCAGCGCTCCGGAGCAAAACATCCTCCAGTCGCTTTTTAAATCGCAATGCTCCTTATTTGAATTTTTTATGGTAGCATTACGATGTTAAAGGCGACACACTTCCGTTTTTCGGATGCTTTGCTCCTCCGCTGTAGCTTTTTATGAGTGCAAGACCAAGAAGCTTTGGAAGCTAGTAGAAAGCGAGGAGCGCAGCGTAGGCAAAATGCTACGTGAGCACCTCCAATGTTTCCGCAGGAAACATACTTCGGAAGCATAAGCCTTCGGTAGCGTGACATATTCGCCGCCGACTAAGCTACAACGCAACGCATCGTCATCAAAGTCCAGCTTTTGAACTACCTTTCATTGTTTTTTAAACTATGGCTGATTTTATTTAAAAGTCCAACCAACGGCGCCAGTTGAGCGTTTAGCTCTAGCTGACGTATGGTCGCTTTAGCAGCTCCTTCTGCTTTGGTGTTCATTTCCTGCGCAATTTGATTGAGCTCGGATATTTCAATATTCGCTTGGTTGGTGCCAGCGGCGATTTCCTCTGTTGATCGGGATACGAGCTGAAATTGATCGACGGAATGAGCAATTAGCAAATTGATTTCGTGCAGCAGCGCCGCCATCTCGACGCTATTGGCAACGCCTTGCTCGACCTGCTCAACCAGCCCTTGCATACGCAAAACTGCAGCCTCTGCTTCTTGCTTAATATCGGCTACCAGGCTCATAATTTGCACAGTCGCAGCGCTGCTTTGCTGTGCCAGCTTGCCTACCTCCGCAGCAACTACAGCAAAGCCCTTACCGTGTACGCCTGCTCTAGCCGCTTCAATGCTTGCATTCAATGAAAGCATCCGGGTTTGCTTGGAAAAGCCTTTTACCGAATCGGCAATTTGCTGAACTGTGCTGGCATGGCGGTGAAGCTTTGCCACAACCAGAGCATATTCCTTGCATTGCTGCTGCAGGCTTTGCATCTGTTCCATCGTATGCTCCATCAGCTCTTGACCGAGAGCTGCCTTGCTGGACATCTGCTGCGCGCCTTTGAGCACCTCTACATTTGCATGCGAAATTTGCTGCAAATTCCCGCTAATGTCGTTGACGACTTCCGAGGTGTTTGATGTAAACTGGCTATGATGCTGCGCATCCTCCGACACGCTTTGTATCGTGCCTGCCATAAGCTCCAATTCTTTTTGCGTGCTGCTGTACATCTCCTGAAGCTGCTCTGATACAGTAGCAAGCTGCTCCGAGCTTTGCTGCATTTGCTTCAGCAGACTTTCCAGCAGCAGCTGCTCCTCCATCGTCGTTTGCAGTTCGCGGCGCAATCGATGCTTGTGCAAAATTTGCCACGATAAAGCTCCCGATGTGCCTAGCAAAAACAGCGCGTGGTAAAGCAGCATTGTAAAGCTGTAGGTGCCTTTAGCCATGCCAAATACGTATTCAGTAAAATAAAAAAATCCAAGCAGGTGCTGAGCAACAAACAGCGTGCTCATAACAGCAATCATGCGAATGTTTTCATAGTAGCTAATAATCGCCAGCACCATAAAAATAGAAAAATGATATTCAATCATGCCATATCCCGCAGCTATCATGCCAATGCTGCAAAAGGTCATAATAAGCATATGAAGCCACGGCAATGCATTTTCAAGCTGCCCTGTATGGTTCAGCCACCATGTAGCAATATATAATAAGGCTGGAATTAGTACCAATAGCAATACAACTACGCCGTTCGGCTGAATATGAAGCTGTGTGTGATGGACGACGAACAGCTGATGCAGGCCGTATACAAAAAAGGTTGCGATTACAAGCAGCAACGATAATCGCATAATCATTCGATCCTTAGGCACTTCAAGCTTCCCCCTTGAAAAATCGCTTGGTTGCAGTTTAAGCTGAACTTACCATTTACAATCGAAGCGATTCTTCCTATAATTGATAGGTTAAAATCAGTGAAAAGAGAGAGGACAACATGAACAAGACTAGGTTATTTTATGTCCCTATGATGGCTTTGGTGCTTCTGTTCGCCTTATTCGGGCCCGTAGCAAGCGTATACGGACAGGAGCTCTCTGATCAGCCAAAGCAAACGCTAATTATGGGAACATCTCCAGACTTTCCGCCTTACGAATCGGTTGATGCCAAAAACAATGGAGAAATTATTGGCTTGGATATCGATATTGCCAAATATATTTTGGGAGAGCTTGGCTACGAGCTGCAAATTCAGAGTATGGATTTCAGCGGCTTGATCGCCGCCCTGCAGACAGGTCGCGTTGACTTCGTCATGTCAGGCATGTCAGCGACAGAGGAGCGCAAAAAAAGCGTTGATTTTTCCGAGCCCTACTATTTTGCACGAAATACGATCATTTCCAAAGCCGAATTTGGCTACGAATCGCTGGACGACTTAAGCGGCAAAATTGTTGGCGCGCAATTAGGCTCTATACAGGAAGCTGTAGCTAATCAGGTTGAAGGCGCAGCGCAAGTGCGCAAGCTGAATAAAGTCGCCGATTTGATTCAGGAAATCAACTCCAATCGTATCGATGCAGCGATTGTTGAGGATGCAGTAGCGTTGGATATGACAAATAGCAACCCTGGGCTCGTTATGAGCTTTCTGCCTGCTGATGAATCAGATGGCGGCTATGCGATCGCCTTTCCTAAAGGCTCGCCTCATGTAGAAGAGTTTAATCAGGTTATCGCCGAAATGAGAGAAAGCGGCAAGCTGGACGAGCTGCTGCAAAAGTGGTTTCCAGAGGCAAAGGATGCAGACGCTCGTGGCATGATTGATTTTTCAGTGCTGGAAGGCTATGTGCCTTATATTTTGCGCGGAATTGGCGTAACCTTGCTGTTTACGCTGGTTTCCGCCCTGCTTGGTCTCATTCTAGGCAGCGTACTATCCTTGTTCAAAATTTCCGGCATTAAGCCGCTTATGTGGTTTGCGACTGCCTATACCTCCGTTTTTCGCGGCACGCCGCTGCTTGTGCAGCTTACGCTCATTTATTATGCAACGCCGCAATTAACGGGCTATGATATTCCTGCCTTGCTTGCCGCCGGGCTTGCCTTTGGGCTAAATTCAGCAGCATATTTATCGGAAACGATCCGCGCTGGAATTATGGCGGTGGACAAAGGACAGCGGGAAGCAGCGATAGCGCTTGGCATCCCCTATCCGAAAATGATGATTTCGATCATTTTCCCCCAAGCGCTGCGCAATATTTTGCCTGCTCTAGTCAATGAGGTAGTCGCGCTGGTGAAGGAGTCCTCACTTGTATCGGTCATTGGTGTTACCGATCTAATGCGTCGCGCCGACGTCGTACGAGCGGATACATTCCGTTCCTTCGAGGCCTTATTGCTAGTAGCGGCCATTTACTACGTGCTGGTGCTCATTTTGACATCTTTGGCTCGCATGCTAGAAAGGAGATTGCGCCGTGGTGATTAACGTACAAAACCTTACAAAATCGTATGGCAAGCAGCAAGTGCTGAAGGGCATTTCGACGACCGTTTCCAAAGGGGAGGTTGTAGCGATCATCGGTCCTTCGGGGAGTGGCAAATCAACCTTTTTGCGCTGTCTCAACTTGCTTGAGGTTCCAACCGGAGGCAGCATTATGATCAATAATGAGGAGCTAACTGCGCCGAAAGCAGATGTGGCTCGCATTCGTCAGCATATCGGCATGGTATTTCAGCATTTTCATCTGTTTCCGCATATGACTGTACTCGAGAACATTACATTTGCGCCAGTCAACGTTAAGCGTGTTTCCTTGGAGCAAGCGCGCCAGAAGGCGATGGAGCTGCTCGCCAAGGTTGGATTGGCCGATAAAGCAAATGTTTACCCGTCCAAGCTGTCAGGGGGGCAGAAGCAGCGTGTCGCCATCGCCCGTTCTCTGGCGATGGAGCCGGATATTATGCTGTTTGATGAGCCTACCTCGGCTCTCGATCCGGAAATGGTTAAAGAGGTGCTCAATGTTATTAAGGATTTGGCCGAATCGGGCATGACGATGTTGATTGTGACTCACGAGATGAAATTTGCCCGTGAAGCGGCAGATACGATCTATTTTCTTGATCAAGGGCAGCTTATTGAATCTGCTCCGCCAGAGCAATTTTTCACCAAGCCGGGGAGTGAGCGAGCAGCACGATTCCTTGATCAAGTACTATAAGAAGAAGTTCAAAAAGCACGGCTTTGATGACGAGGTTATTTCGCTGTAGTGTAGTCGACGGCGAATATGTCACGCTACCGAAGGCTCCGGTGCTCACGTAGCAGGTATCTACGCTGCGCTCCTCGCCTTCTAGTATCGTGCCATCTTCTTGGTCCTGAAAGCCGAGCTTTTTGAACCTTTATTGAAATTCGAAGTTCAAAAAGCACAGCTTTGATGACGATGTGATGCTTCCGAAGTGTAGTCGACGGCGAATATGGGGTTAATTAAAGCATACCGAGGTAATTTATGATGAGCTTGCTAACATTGAAGCAAATGAGCAAAATGGATGCTCAGCATATATGCTCCTGGCAATATGAGCAGCCCTACGATGTTTATAATTGGCCTTCATGGCAGGAAATGTGTTCGCAGGACATGGAATTTGCTGACGATTCCATACGCGAACAGCAGTATCGCTCTCTTTATATAGGAGAAGAGCTGGCGGGATATATTCAGCTTTTTCCGATTTTGCAGGTCATTCGACTCGCCATTTTCCTGTCGCCTCAGCATTGCAATCAAGGGCTGGGACAGTATGCCGTCGGTTTGGCAATTGAGGCTGCGCAAAAGCTGAAGGCAGCTGAGATTGATTTGGAGGTCGAGCGCTGGAACAAGCGGGCGATTGCCTGCTATGAGAAAGCTGGCTTTGCAATTGCCGATCAATACAGCTACAGGCAGCGGGGCAGCTATAAGGACGTATATTGCATGGTTTATCGCGGGTAAAGCAGAAAGTAACCTTTATATAAGTAAAGAGGTGGCAGGAGCTCACACAAGCTCTTGCCACCTCTTTTATGATGATGCGCTAATCGATTACGATCCTTCCTCACTCGCTGCTGGCACTGATGCTGGTATTGGTGCTGGTGATGGTTCGCCAGCCTTCAGCAGCGTTTTATTCCGTCCAAACAGCAGTGTAATGACGAGCAGCACTGCCCCGGTTATGATGAGCAGCAGTTCAATCTCGACAAAGTCGGCAAGCGGTCCGAAAATGAGCATGCCCATCGGCATCATCGAGGTAGAAATCATTGCGACAATCCCGAATACGCGCCCTAAATAATTAGGATCGACCTTCTCCTGAAAAATAACGTTCATTGGCGAGTTCAAGAAAGGCATCGCAACGCCAAACAGCCCCATAAACACCAAATAAATTGTAAAGCCCGGCACTACGCCTAATGCAAGTGTGCAGGCTGCCATCCAGGCAATAGCAGCTGTAATCGTCTTGATTCGATTTCTAAATCCGCCCCACGTGGAAACAGCAGCTCCGCCCAGCATCATCCCAACGGAAAAGACAATTTCCAGCGCTGCCAGCCGCCACTCATCTTCGCCAAATGAGCGGGCTGTTTGCAGCGGCGTTAAAAATGAAGCGGGCGCCAGCAAAATAAAAAACAGCACGAAAAACAAGAGCAGCACTTTCAGGAACGGATGCTGTCTTACGTAAACGATCCCTTGCTTCATATCCTCAAAATAGCTGACCTTTTCTTTCTGCTTGCTTCTTTCATGTGCTGCTACAGGCACGAACAACAACAGCGTCGTTATTCCGAGCACCGCTGTAATAACATCGACGAAAAAGATGTTGCTAAGCGAAGTTGCTGTTAGCAAACCAGCACTCACAATGGGAGAGATGAACATCACAACCGCTTGAATCGTCCCATTCAAGCCATTTATTCGCATCAAATGCTCCTCCGGCACAAATTGCGGCAATAGCGCGCCAATCGCCGGCATATGTACGCCTGAACCAAGAGCACGGATCGCAGCCATAACGAACAGCAGCCATATTTCTTCGTATCCACTTAAAAAGACAATCGCCAGAATTAGTGTTGCAATTGCAATTAAGGCGTCTGCGGCAATGATCAGCTTTTTGCGATCAAAGCGATCTGCCCACACGCCAGCAAACGGTGAAATCAAAAAGCTTGGCAGAAAACCACAAATGATGAAAATCGTCATTGCTAGCCCAGACTGCAGGCTTAATGTAATATGCCACATAATCGCGTACTGTACAATCATCGAGCCAAACATCGAGATACCCTGTCCGGTTAAAAAGAAAAACGCCGTTCGCTTCCAAGAGCTGTTCAATCTCCCAATCCTCCCACAAATAAAGTTGACAAGCCGGCAAATCTGGATTTCTGCACCATTAAGCATATTACATTTTCTTCTATTATATACAAAGCCCCCTATGAAAATGAAGCTCCATCTTCATAGGGGGTGAAATTTAGTCATGGTATTTGCGCAGCAAATCAACAAACTTATTCGCTGTCATTTTTGGCGTTCCGGCATTAAGGCGGTACACTATATCTGTTCCCGGCTTATTAATGCCTGGCTTGATGGTGACGAATAAACGAACGTCCAGCTGCTTTAACACTTGCTTGACTGTATCATTGTACGCACCATATGGAAATGCAATGATGCCGTACTCGTTATCGAGCTCTTCCTTCAAGCGCTGCTCCATTTTAGTCAGATCATCGGTAATCCGTTTTTTATACTCGGCTGCCGTCTCCACTCTGCCAAGCTCTTTTACATACAGACGATTAGTCAGCATCGGGCCGGTTTTGCTTCCATTTTTGTTCAAATCGGCATAGTGGTGAAGATTGTACGTATGGCTGTAGAAGCTATGTCCTTCTTCCTTCAGCTTTTTCATCGCATCCCATGTCAAATGCTCCGTATTTGTATTAAGCAAATCCGAGCTTTGACCAATAATAAAATGAGTGCCTACCATATTATACTTATCCATAATCGGCACAGCATATTTACGGTAGCTATCGTAGCCATCGTCAAATGTAATGACAACGGCATTATCTGGCACCTTGCCTTTATTCAGCATAAAATCATAAAATTGCTCAATCGTAATAACGTTGTAGCCGCGCTCATGCAGCAGCTTCATATGGGTGCCAAAGCGGGCCGGAGATATCGTCGCACCACTTTCCTCTGCATCAATATGATGATACATGAGTACGATGACCTTGTTGCTGTAATATACCTTCTTGCCGGTACTTTTGGCAGAAGCTTCATTAACCACCGAAGTGCAAAGCAGTAATGCAAGGCAAAGCAGCAAAATTCGACGCTTCAATTATGATTCCTCACTTTACTTGAAAATATTTACGCTTCAATCCCTCGAGATGACTGCTTGTTAGCTTGTGCTTGTTTCTTACGACTATTCGGGATATTGCCGAATAAAATCCAATGCTGCGGGAACAAGCGTGCCGTCAAGCTGACTACGACCCACGAAATTGCTAAAGCCGCAACGAAGCTGCCCGCATACCAGGCGTGGTGAGCCAGCACATTGCCAGTTTCCGGTGGAAACTTGCGGTAAATGAGCAATACAAACGGATGGAACAAATAAATGCCAAAGCTTAATTCACCAAGCCGGACAAAAAATCTCGTAATAAAGCCTGCCGCATGGCGATAAATTAGAAAGCTTATCATAAGCAATACAACTGCGGTGGTCAGCGCATGCAAGTTCCATACAATATCAATAAACGTCGTGTTGTAGTTATTCAGCTTCAAACGCATTTGATGCCAAATGTACACATGTGTTAAACCAGCAGTTAGCCACACGATTGCCAGAACAATCCAGCCTGCGACACGCGACTTGCTTAAATTCTTCTTGCAAATAACGAGCCAATGCTTGCATTTATCCCAATAAATTCCTAAATATGCACCAAGGAAATAGTACGAGAAATAGCTTAAAGACCAGCTTCCGCGAGCTTGAACAGGCTCGGTAAGCACAAATTTGTTAATCAGGAAGAAGCTCCACTGTGCTGCAATCCCGAAAACAATAAGTCCAAGCGTAAGCTTGGGAAATTTCTTTAAAATCCATAAAAAGATCGGAAACATTAGATAAAACTGAACACTAATAAATACAAAGTACAAATGCGCATGAGCATTACCGCGCATTAGTTTGGCAAAAATATCGCTGATCATTTCATTAAACGGCGGTATGCTTGCAGCACCGTACAGCTTAATAAAATAATAGAACAACGTAAACACAATATAAGGAATAATAATATACAACAACCTGCGTTGATAAAATTTAAAGACCAGCTCTTTCGTAAACGGACGGTTATAATAGTTATAGAACAACACAAAGCTGCTCAAAAATATAAAGGTTGTCGTACCAAACTTCAAAAATATATTGGCAAAATTGTAAAGAAAAAACCAGTTTGATTCAATCATTCCCGTACTAGATGGAACGGAAGTGGAATGAACCGTCAGCACACCGATAATTGCGATCGCGCGCAATACGGACAGCTCTGGAATATTTTCTCTTTTGGCAAGACTTGCTCCTTGAGCCATAATCAATTCCTTCTTTCCAAGGTTCTAACAAACAAACTGCGGAAATCTAGCAATTCCGCAGTCGTCTATTTATTCATTCTACTAATCAAATTATTTAGCTTTAAAAGATTGCTATAGCACTCTCCAATTATTAAATATATTCTAAGGTTTGTCAATTAAAGCGAGCTTAAATCCCACTTACCAAATTCTTAATAAAAGCTAAATATTCTCACTGTTTATCGGCCTAAAGCAGCACTTGAAAATGGACTTTCGGGGTAGCGCCTACAATGCTTCATGCAATATGAAGCACCATGCAACCTGCGATAAACAGCTGCACTAATTTCAAGACAACATACATTATGACATATGAATGTGACGATTCTCTATATGCAAAAATAAAAGAAGCCTTATAATGAAACTAACTTCAACCATAAAGGGGAGAAATGACAAATGTCGTATATTGCAGCTCCTGAGCGCTACCAGCAAATGAAATATAACCGCTGCGGAAAAAGCGGACTACTGCTGCCGGCCATTTCATTAGGGCTTTGGCATAATTTTGGCGGCAAGGATGTGTTTGAAAACGGACGAGCGATGGTGCGCCGCTCCTTCGATCTCGGCATTACACATTTTGATATTGCCAACAATTATGGACCGCCATATGGCTCGGCCGAAGAAAATTTCGGAAAAATAATGAAGCTTGATATGAATCCTTATCGGGATGAACTTATTATTTCCACGAAAGCAGGCTTCGATATGTGGCAGGGTCCTTACGGCAATTGGGGCTCTCGCAAATATTTAGTTGCCAGCCTCGATCAAAGCCTGAAACGGCTTGGACTTGACTATGTAGATATTTACTACCACCATCGTCCTGATCCTGAGACACCGCTTGAAGAAACAATGGCCGCGCTCGATCATGTTGTGCGCCAAGGCAAAGCGCTATATGTAGGCTTATCCAACTACAGCGCTGAGCAAACCGCAGCTGCCTCCAAACTATTAAAGCAGCTAGGTACTCCATGCCTGATACATCAGCCAAGCTACTCGATCATCAATCGCTGGATCGAAAACGGGCTGCAGGACGTGCTTGCCGAGGAAGGCATTGGCACGATTGGCTTCCTTCCGCTCGCTCAAGGCATTTTGACCAATAAATATTTAAACGGCATTCCGGCCGATTCACGCGCTGCCGGGCATTCCGTCTTCCTGAATGAAAACAACATCACAGACAAGCATGTGCTCACAGCCAAAGCGCTTAACGAGCTTGCTGCCGAGCGTAGACAAAGCTTGGCGCAAATGGCGCTAGCGTGGGTGCTGCGTGACGGCAAGGTGACCTCCGCTCTAATTGGCGCCAGCCGTGTTAGCCAAATTGAAGAGAATGTTGCTGCGCTGCAAAATTTAAGCTTTACAAGCGATGAATTAGCCCGTATCGACCAAATCGTTGCCGAGCATCTTGGCAATAACTAATGAAGGAGCATAAAGGTGGATAAATTTATAGAATTTCTGCCGCAGCATCTTCACCAGCTTGATCTTTATCTCATCCAATATGGCCGTGAGGCTTGCGAGCCCGGGCATTCCTTCGGGCCGGCCATGCGCGAATATTATAAGTTTCATTATATATTGGACGGGAAAGGAATTTATGAAACAAATGGACAGCGCTACGAGCTTCATAAAGGCCAAGGCTTTCTCGTTACGCCGGGCACGATTTGCTACTACGAGGCGGACGCCAACGAGCCCTGGACATATTGCTGGGTTGGCTTTGATGGCATTAAAGCATCTGCTCTGATCAGACAAGCACAGCTGTCGGACGAATCGCCAATTTATACGTGGGAGAAAAGCGAGTTTTTCGAGCATAGCATTCAGCAGATGAAGCAGTCGAAGGCAATGAAGGCAGGGCGTGAATTAAAGCTGACTGGCCTGCTCTATTTATGGCTGTCAGCGATGATCGATTGCCGCGGCTCAGAGCTGAAGGATAAGGCGAAGGAAAACAGCAAGGAGCATTATATTGCGCAGGTCGTGCATTTTATTGAAGTCAACTACGCCAATAAAATTACGGTGCAGTCAATTTCACAATTCGTCGGCTTGCAGCGCAGCTACTTGAGCGCTTTATTTAAAGAGGTAATGGGCATCAGCCTGCAGGATTATCTTATCTCCTACCGCATGCGCAAAGCATGCGAGCTGCTGAGTGGAACCACGCTGATGGTTGGCGATATCGCCCGCTCCGTAGGCTATGAAGACCCGCTGCTGTTCTCAAAAATGTTCAAAAAGTCGATGCAGCTTTCACCTACCCAATATCGTGAACAGAAATTGACTTAGCTGAATAAAGAAGCATCCAGCTCCACCCGCTAGCGAGTGGTCTGGATGCTTCTTTTCGTACATGTTCGTTCGATATCGTACAACCTACTTATGCTTTAGTCGATGCAGCCATAGACGGTGTTGCGTACGCGAAGATGATGCTCGCGCTCCAGGTTAGGCAGCCGTTGATGCATATATACGATGGAAAGCTGCTCTTCTGGATCAATCGAGGCATAAGTGCCGCTCATGCCTGACCAGCCAAATTCACCTAATGAGCTATTGCCGTTAGAGGGACCGAGATTTAACAAGGTACGCACGCCTAATCCGTACCCATAGCCTTCCGAATACGGTCCGGTAAACTGGGCAAGCTGTTGTTCGTTCAGCTGATTGGCGCGCATCAGATCAATCGTCTTGCGCCCGATGATGTGGTTGCCCTCATGCTTGCCGCCATTGGCGAGCATTTGAGCAAAAACTGAATAATCGCGCGGCGTTGAGAACAGACCTATGCCGCCGCCGCGATATGTAACGCCTGGCTCAAACATTTCGTCGCCAAGTCCTGGAATCATCGGCTTAATGCCGCCTTGACCATCCTCTACGTACAAGGTCGCCATGCGCGCTTTCTGATCGCCTTTAAAGGTAAAGCCAGTATTGTTCATGCCTAGTGGCTCAAACAGCTCCTTATGCAGAAACTGCTCAATGCTCATGCCGCTAACCACTTCAATCAGCCTCGCCAAAATATCATGCCCGTAGCCGTAATTCCAATTGCTGCCTGGCTCAAACAGCAGCGGCACGCCGGCGATCTTCTTAATTAACTGCTCCAAGGTGTAGTTGCCCTGTGCCTTGAGCTCTTCATTAATTTGCTTCAACGCTTTTTCCGTCGGCGAAATGCCAAAATCGTAAGGAATGCCCGCCGTCATCGAAAATAAATGCTTAATCAAAATTGGAGATTTGGCCGGTCTGATCGAAAAGTGTCCATTGCTTTCAGTATGAGCGACCTCCATATCGCGAAATTCTGGCAAGTACTCGTCAAGCCGATCATTAAGCAAAAAGTGTCCACGCTCAAAAAGCAGCAAGGCTGCGGTGCATACAATAATTTTAGTCGTTGAAAACAGGCGGTGAATGCTGTTCTCGTCCATGACCCGCTTGCTTTCCCGATCCGCGTAGCCATAATACCCTTCGTAAATAATTGTACCGCGTTGTGCCACCACACAGCCGCAGCCAACAATTTGCTTTTCAACAAAGCCTGCCAACAGCTCGTCCAAATGTTTAAATGCACTCATGCGCGCTTACCTCCAATATATTTGGTCTACTATTATGCTTTTGTTTTTAGACACACCCTAGCTTTAGTATAATATACGTACCACGCACAAGCCTACGGTATAAATTATAGATAAAATCCTCTCATCATCCGTTTTTTCGAGTTATTAAACCTGCACAGCTCTACGATGCCAGGATGCTAATCAGCTAAAAGTCTGGCAGCGCTTGTTATCCAGGAGCTTAACTCATTTACATCCAGAGTAGTTGGAAACTGCTGCAACATATCATCAACCTCAACGATGACTTCATCCTCCAATTGCTCCGTCTCTTTCAGCATTACCAGCTCGTCTCGCTTCAATAATGCATTATGCAACGCAAAGCCCATTTGAATAATTAGATGATCCTCATTATGTCGCGCGAACTGTCCTTTAAACTGTTTAACGAGCGGGTGGTCGGCATATGTGTTTAGATCCAGGTTCAGCGTCTGCTTCGTCCGCAGCTCGAGCAGCTTTCTTTCTCGGGCACTTTTAACTCGCGCTTCCTGTTCGATTCTACGGCGAATAAGGCCAGTATTGACTTTCGCTTTCTTGAAGCCAAACTCGGTATAGGTCCCGCCAAGCTCTTGAATCCCGCCTTTTATCGCCTGATTTTTGTTTCTAATGCTTTCCAACTCATCCCCCATAATGCCTGTAAAAAAATTCGTTGTCAGCTGCTCGCGTTTTTTCATGCCGCCTTTCAAGGTGCTTGGCATATGCTTATCCCCGTATCGGCGCAGCTTTTGGCTCCAGCTATTTTTTACACGAGTTTTCTCATTGGCAAAGATGCTTCTCTCGTTTTTCAAATAGCCGCCATACTCGCTAAAGTAAGGATTGTCCGAGCCGCTCATCACTTCAAGCGGGTCAAGTGAATCATACAGCACCTCGTAAACAAACAGCTTCGTTTCCCAGCCGCTGCCGTCCTTATCATAGATATGAGTCTCTGAGCCATCGCTCGTAATATCGATCCAGGCAATTTCCTGAAAATTGTTAAACACTACAATATCAGGTCGAGTATGCCCATGCGAAATCTGAAAATTGACGTTATAAGGCATAAATGAATACTTGGCAAGCGCTTCGCAGGCTAAAGTCTCTACGGCATAGCCAAAATTCGCCCAAAAATATGATGGCAAATTGCTTTGGTCCTCACAGTAGGCTCTGGCTGTTCCATACCATTGCTGCAAATGCCCTGAATCCTGCCTGCTTTCAAGGTCGCTCCATTGCAGTGCCTGCTGTCTGGACTGCTCAACTATAGTGACAATCGTATCTACAATTCTTGTAATGGCATCATTATGCCTTTTACGCTCTTCTTTGTCTTTGTTTTTGGAATAGTTCTCCGTTTTTCTTGCCAATTGTGTGGCGGAGTTAGAAGGGAATGATGAGAAACCAGTTTGCGAGGGGAGGTACTGGTTTTCAAGCTGTTGATTGCTTGCTGCCAAGCTTCCCATTGTCGTCGCTTCATGCTCCAAATGGGATTGGTCATTGATCTTGATATCGCCAAGCTGGGAGGTTGGTTGTACTCGGCCTTGCCGCTGTTGAACAATATGCCAGGCTTCATGCGGAAGATGCCTTTCCTGACTTGGCGCAAGATGAATTTGGTTGCCTTGCGCAAACGCATGGGCGCCAAGCTGATCGGGCTTGTTGGAGCCATAAAATACTTGCACATCGTCAAGCGAAAAGCCTGAAATCCTTTCAATTCGCTGCATTAAAGGCTCTGGCAATGCGGTAGATCGTTCATAATGCGGTTCGTTGGTGCTGTCCTTGGCAAGCCCCGCCTGCATAAGCTGAGCGGTAGCCTGATTGCCTATCGTTTGCTGCAAAAGCTGACCGGGCGTTTGCCGCAGCTGGACCGTAGGGCGAACACGCTTTGGCGTGCTATTTACCATCTGTGATGAAGCAGCCTGTTGATATTTGTGCATAATCAACCACCTATTTTTTTGGATTACTATAATGATAGCCCTGAGCGAAATGATCGTCAATCTTTTCCAGCACTCTGCATCATATTTTGGGACATGGGCGTATTGCCGTTACCGAATGTCCTGTACTGCTCATAGTATAAAGTGCAGCCAAAGCTTTCGAGTCATCCTGAAAAATGACGAAGCGGCGGCGAAATACATGATGTAATGTTGTAGGAGGTGAAGACGATCACTTATAACAGCTCATCCCACAAAAATAAATGGGTAAAAACAAAGTGGCTAATGAAAGATGAGCGTGTGAAACGTTATATTCCGCAAACGAGACCATTTAATAAAAAAAATCTATCTCTTATGCTTAAACGCTACAAAACTGTTTTTTTCAAGCCAACTGACGGCTCTGGCGGCGCAAAAATTGTGAAAATTACGAAGCAGGATAAGCAATTTATCGTAAGGCATGCAGCTAGAAAAAAAGTATTTTCAAGCAAAAAAGCGTTGTACCAATGGATGCGATCGTTTGCAGGCAAACGCTCCTTCATTTTGCAAAAAGGTGTTGCGCTTGCCAAGTCTAATGGCAAGCCATTTGATATTCGCGTCATGGTGCAGAAAACGAAGGACGGCAGCTGGAAGCCTACTGCACTATTTTGCAAGGTAGGCCATTCAGGCAAAGTAACGACCAACTACAATCAGGGAGGCTCATTGCAGTTTATTAACTCGACCTTAGAGGGAGCTGGCTTTGATGCTTCCAAACGCACAAAAATTAAAGCTGACCTTCGTAAGCTGGGACTGTTTGTCGCAAAGGTATTCAACAAGCGCAGCAAGGGCTTTAAGGAGCTTGGCCTTGACGTTGCAATTGACTCCAAGGCCAGATTATGGATTCTTGAGGTGAACACACGGCCACAATTTTACCCGTTGAAGGACATGAAAAACAAAGGTCTGTATCTTAAAATTTTATCCTACGCCAAGCAGTATGGACGCAAAAAATAGCATGGCAGCATAGAAGCAAAGCGGAAATACAGCTGTCTGCTAAGCTTGACTGGCTGTGCTGGCATAAGCAGCTGCAGCTAGGGCGTGTCTGAGAACTCCGAGGACACGCCCTAGTCAAGCTTCAAGCTGCCACTTTTCCATAGCTAGGCATAGCTAGGCTTGCCGTACAGGGTAGCCCATCGTTGACATTAGTGCATTTTCCGCTTGTGTGGAATCAAGTCTGCTGTACTGGACTACAACCGGAATATCGCTTTCAATATAGATCGCATACGGTACGCCTGTCGGGATATGCTCGCCATCTCGCTCCAATGATGATGTGCGAATATGCTTAGTCCGTTGCCCAGGCACCACATATGTAATATTGCTAAGCGGGTCGCGATCCTCGAAATAAATTGAAATTGTTAACGTCGCGTCCTCCGCTGAACAGTTCAGCACGCAAATGGATTCATGGCTAAGCAGACTGCCCGAGCTTTCCGGCGGAATATAGCCGTCTGGTATAACCCAATTTGTTTCACCGATTGCCTTGTTCATTAACATTCCCCTCCATGCTTCTGGTTCGATTTGAAAAGCACGATGATGTCAGCATATGCATGATGTAGATATATTGATTATACCGTATGTTTGGCAATAATTGATGACGCTTAACTCAAAAAAAATTGGACGGAAACATCTCCGCCCAACTTGTTTCTTACCTATGAATTTTACTCTTCCCCCGTTGCCACAGGATTGTCAGGATTCGCGCTCCATTCGCTCCAGGATCCTGCGTATAGCCGCACATTGCGGTAGCCAGCCTCCTGCAAGGCAAAAACATTAGGCGTCGCTGTGACACCTGAGCCGCAATAAACGATAATGCTGGCGT
Source organism: Paenibacillus montaniterrae (assembly GCF_018403185.1). GTDB lineage: Bacteria > Bacillota > Bacilli > Paenibacillales > Paenibacillaceae > Pristimantibacillus > Pristimantibacillus montaniterrae. The sequence goes on along the minus strand of NZ_BOSE01000003.1, from coordinate 108,902 downwards.
TTTTATCAATGCCCGCAAAACGCTCTGCCTGCTGCTCTGCCGATTTCCACGTTCCGTCGGCATTTTTGCCTTCCTGCCAGAAATGATTGATTGCTGTAGGGATATGCCCTGCTGCGCGATCAATCGGTTCAAGCTCGCCGCGGTAGCGTGCGCCATCACGCGAGTCGATAATGATTGTGCCTCCCTCGGCAATCGCTTGCTTGACCTGCTCTTGCGCAACAACCATATTATGCTGCAGCTTTACAGGCAATATCGCATCCTCGAGCCGCTGCGGAATATTAACAGATATCGGCAATTGAGCCTCTACCCAGCCCTTGTAGCCGCCTTCGAGCACATAAGCCTCGCCTTCAAAGCCGATCCATTGCAGCAGCCAGCGCAATCTCGATGCCATCGCTCCTCCCTGGTCATCGTAAGCTACAACAGTCGCACCAGGACGAATGCCAATTGAAGCGAAAAACGCTGCTACGGACTCAGGGCTGGGCAGCGGATGGCGCCCGCCAACGCCATCGGGACGCTTGCCGCTCGATAAATGATGGCTGAGGCTTGCATAATGTGCGCCTGGAATGTGGCCTTCACGATATGCAAGCTCGCCCGCATCCGCATCCATCAAATCATAGCGTGCATCGACAATAACTAGTCTGCCCTGCTGCTCCTCTTCTTGCTGCATGCGCTGCAACAGCCATTTGTTCGAAACAAAGTACGACATCTGTATCCTCCTCTATATGCTGTCATTATCATTAGTTTACTCCAATACTGCAAAATGCACTAGCTTAGGCAAGGGCGCTGCTTATTCGCTTTTGCAACAAAGCATTAGTTTAATCTTCTAGTCGTCTACAGGCTTGGCAAGGCTTGATTTGACGTTAACAGTCTTAGCTATAAACGGCTTTGGTTCACTTGACCTTGCAGAATTGGCTTTAGCAATGCTCGCCTTGGCCTCGCTTGGCTTGGCTGGCTCGGATTTTCCGCTGCTAGCCTTGGCCTCGCCTGACTTTGTCTGGCTGGGCTTGCGGCTCCCGGAGCTTGCTTCACTTGACTTTGCCGGGCTGGATTTCGCTGTGCCGGTCTTTGCTACGCTTGGCTTTGCCGCAGTGCTTCTCGCGTTGCTTTGCTTGGCTGGCAAAGCAGTTAGCAGCAGCGGCTCGCCATTCGTTATCGCAATCGTATGTTCAAATTGCGCAGTTAACGCATGATCGACCGTAAGAGTTGTCCAGCCATCCTGTGCAGTGTAGATATTGGCTGAGCCGGCCGACAAAATCGGTTCTATCGTAATGACCATTCCTTCCTCGAGCATAATTCTTGGCTGAGGCTTCCCTGTATGCAGCACCTGCGGTCTTTCATGCATTTGCCTGCCTATCCCATGACCGGCAAATGCCGATACAACCTTAAATCCATCCTGCGCCGCACTCTGCTCTATCGCTTGACCAATAGCAGAAAGCGCATTGCCAGCCTTGGCAGCTTTAATGCCGGCATTCATCGCCGCCTTTGCCGCGCGCACTAATTTGCGGGCCTCTTCAGAAACATTGCCAATCATGTACGTCCATGCCGAATCTGCTTTCCAGCCATTTAAATCCGCTACAATATCGACCGTAACAATATCGCCTTCCTTTAGCTCGTAGTCGTTAGGAAAGCCGTGACAAGCTACCTCATTGATCGAAATGCAGCTCGTATAAGGATACCCCTTGTATCCTTTTTGCGCAGAAGTAGCTCCACGCTCAGTCAAATACCAATCAATAAAACGGTCGATGTCCTTTGTTTTCTTGCCAGGAACAAGACGCTTGCGCAATTCCTGATGGCAGCCTGCCACAATTCGCCCCGCTCGCTGAATGAGCTTTATTTCCTCCGCTGTTTTCGTTAATGCTGATGGCATCACGCTCACCTCCTAAAAATATGATCGAGAAGATCAAGCAATAGTCTAATACACGTCACATTAAATGTATTCAGCTGCAACACGTCCAATACGTGCCGCATGACACGACAAAGAAAAAAAGCCTGATGGAATCATAAATTCCATCAGACTTTTAGATAAGCTGATCTACACCGCAGAGGAGTTAATCCTTCCAAGCTCATCCTCTACAAGAGAGGTTAGTTCATCCTCATAGCCGCCAGTAATTCGATACTTGCGAACATAATCCTTCACAAATTTCCTCGGATCCTTAGGTTGGAAAATTCTCGTCAATTCCCTTAAACTTTCCTTGACTTCATTCTGGCTGTGCTTTGCCATGAAATCGCCTCCCTTACACTACGGATGGTATCCCTATAGATAACTCGAGCGCATCAGCATATTCAGCTGCTGCCGATACTCCCTTTTGGCCAATACTCTGCGAGGCAGATCAAATGTTATAAATTTTCTTACTATTATAACATTTCAGATAAGAATATAAAAGTGCGGGCAACATTAGAATATTTTATTTTTCGCCCTATCAATGGTCAGGGGGTGAATCCTGTGACTGCGACTGATTTTGCTGTTGCTGCTTGCGATACATTCGCAAATAGACAACTACACCTACAACCGCAACAATAATGCCGAAACCTAATAATATCGCGGCAGCTACGCCTTGCCACACCTTGGATCCCTCCCTACAACATTGATAGCGCGTCTAAGTTAATAAGCGATATGAACCGCTTGCATAGGCAAGACGCTCATTGCTGTCATCATAAATTGACGCCGTCATTGTTATAGTACGTTTTGTCCTATGCAAAAGTTCCGCTTTACAGTAAATTGTTCCTTTTGAAATATTAGTTAAAAAATATGTGTTCATTGTAGCCGTCACGGCACGCAAGGTTGGATCATGCATAATGACAAGACCCATTGCATTATCCAGCATCGTCATAAATACACCGCCATGTACGATGCCCAGCAGGTTTAGATGATGCGGCTGCAGCTGCAGCGATATCGTTGCTGAAGCTTCGGATAGCTGCTCCAGCTCAAAGCCGACATATCCCCAAAACGTTGCTTGCGCTTGCTCAGCAAGCTCTTCAAAGGAATTACTCATGCTGCTGCTCCTCTTCTTCCAATAGCTGACGCTTCAGTACCTTGCCGACCATCGTTTTCGGCAAGGAATCGCGAAACGTATAGATATGCGGTACCTTGTAGGCAGCCAATCGCTCGCGGCACCACAAATTGAGCTGCTCCTCCGTCACCGCCACCTTATCCTTCAGCACGATATAGGCTTTCACCGTTTCTCCGCGATATGGATCCTTGACGCCTACTACCGCCGCCTCGACGATGGCAGGATGCTCATACAACACTTCCTCGATTTCACGCGGGTAAATATTAAAGCCGCCTGCAATAATAACATCCTTGATGCGATCCTTAATAATGAAATAGCCATCCTCATCCATTAGCGCAAGATCGCCTGTGCGCAGCCAGCCTTGATGAAATGCAGCCTCCGTTGCCGCTTCATTGTTCCAGTAGCCTTTCATCACCTGCGGTCCTTTGACGACTAGCTCGCCGATTTCTCCAGGCGGCAAAAACTGACCCGTCTCGGGAGAAAGTATTGCTGCCTCTGTATCGGGAAAAGGAAGGCCGATCGTTCCAATTTTGCGCTTGCCCCAAATCGGATTGGCATGCGTGACCGGCGAGGCCTCCGTCAAGCCATAGCCTTCAATCAGCCTGCCGCCTGTCAGCTTCTCAAATGTTTCCTGCACCTCTAAAGGCAGCGCTGCAGAGCCGCTTATGCAAATTTCAATGGATGACAGCTCAAGCGGCTTTGCCAGCTTGCTCGCCGCATTAATGAGCGCAATATACATCGTTGGCGCGCCAGGGAAAATCGTTGGCTTCATCCTGTCGATCGTGCGCAGCACCTCCTGCACCTCGAATTTGGGCAGCAGCACAAGACAGCCGCCTGAGCAAACCGACATATTCATTAGCACCGTTAAGCCAAAAACATGAAACAGCGGCAGCGCGGCCAAATATTTTTCCTCGCCCAGCCGTACTCGCTCAAACCATTCCATGCTTTGCAGCGTATTGCTGACCAGATTGCGATGCGTTAGCATCACTCCTTTAGGCGTGCCTGTTGTGCCGCCAGTATATTGCAATGCGGCAATATCCTCATGAAGCGGCAGTGTAGGCCGTTCAAACGATAGCGCCGTTCGACTTTGCAGCGATTTCCACGAAATATAGCCGTGCATGCCATAAGGGATATTGGCCTTGAAGCCTTCTCGGCGCTGCTTGATTGGATACAGCATGCTTTTCGGAAACGGCAGCCCATCCTTAATCGAGGTAATGACGACCGTACGCAGCTTCGGCACCGGACCTTCCTCCGGATTTTCTCCGCGCAGCTTGGCAATTCGCGGATACAGCATATCCAGCGTAATAAGCGCGATAGCGCCGCTGTCTCTTATTTGATGCTTCAGCTCCCGCTCCACATATAGCGGGTTGGTTTGAACGACAATCGCTCCTGCGAGCAATACACCGTAATAGGAAATGACCGCCTGCGGGCAGTTGGGCAGCATAATCGCTACACGGTCTCCCTTTTTCACCCCCAATCTGCCCAGCCCCCGTGCCAGCAAATCGGCCGACGCATAAAGCTGCTCATAGGTGATCGTTTTGCCCATAAAGTACAGCGCTGGTTTTTTCGGGTAGTTTGTTGCGGCATCAATTAAAAATTGTGCGATATTAATTTCAGGATAGTCCAGCGTGTGCCTGATCTGCTCGGGGTAATGGTTCAACCATCTTTTTTCTGACAAATCTACTAGTTGTTCAGTTTCGCTTTGCACTGTTTCTTGCTCGTTGGTCGGCTGTTGATTAGGTGTCTCCATAACCCAATCACGCTCCTTTATACAGAATAGTGCTCACTTCCGATAACCTTTGCAGCGATTTGTCGTTTCAATGTAATGACATCTGTGAGTGTTGCCTTCATCAGCTTTTTGACGATTGACAGCTGCATACGCTGCATATCGCCAGTTTCCATGCGAACGACTACCTGACGCGCATCGCCTTCGAGCTGCTCCATCGCCTCCTGCACATATACTTTGGTCATCATCGAAGCCAGGCTGCGCTCATCTGTATCGAGACCGAGTGCAAGTCGCTTTTGTGCTCGCAAATAGGCGCTCTCCATGGCAAAGATGGCAATCATCATGTTGGCAAGCAAAACCAATATTTCCTGCTCCGCTTCCAGCTTCGTGCCATAGCGCTGCACTGCGGCGCCGCCCAGCATTAAAAACAGCTTTTTTGCCTGCTCAATGCGGTACCCCTCCAGCGCCAGCGGCGCATCAAGAGCTGGCGGCAGCTGCGGCTCAAGCAGCGTAGCTTGAAGCTCCTCAATCTTCTCAAGCAGCGGCAGATCTCCCTTAAGCGCCTTTTTCACCAAAGTACCAGGGATAAGCAATCGATTGATCTCGTTCGTTCCTTCAAAGATCCGATTGATTCGCGAGTCGCGGTAAATGCGCTCGACTTTGTATTCCTTAATAAAGCCATAGCCTCCGTGAATTTGCACAGCTTCATCGCTAACAAGATCAAGCGCCTCAGAAGCGAATACTTTAACCATCGAGCATTCCATCGCATATTCGCCAATCGCCTTCGCTGCTTGACGACCCGCTTCTACATCGCCGGTATCGGTAATCGTAGACAGCTTCTCATCCATCCAGCCGGCCGTGCGGTACACAATGCTTTCCGTTACGTAGGTGTGCACATTCATATCGGCGAGCTTGCCTGCTATAAGCGGGAAGGAAGAGAGCGGCGCATTGAACTGCTTACGCACATTGCTGTAGGAAGCAGCCAGCCCAATCGCTTCCTTGCAGGTGCCAAGACAAGCGGCACCAAGCTTGAAGCGACCAATATTTAATATATTGAAGGCGATCAGATGCCCTTTGCCGATCTCGCCAAGCACGTTCTCAACGGGCACATGCACATCCTCAAAATAAAGCGGGCAGGTAGAAGAGCCTTTAATGCCCATCTTATGCTCCTCTGGCCCGACGCTAAAGCCTTCCATCTCGCGTTCCACAATAAAAGCGGTAAATTTGTCGCCATCCACCTTGGCATACACGATGAAAAGATCAGCAAAGCCTGCATTAGTAATAAAAATTTTCGAGCCATTTAATATATAGTGCTTCCCATCCTCGCTCAGCCTCGCTGTACTTTTGGCGCCTAGCGCATCGGAGCCTGAAGCCGGCTCTGTTAAACAGTAGGCGGCGATTTTCTCGCCAGTAGCAAGCAGCGGCAAATATTTCTCCTTCTGCTTGCTGCTGCCGAAAAAGACGATTGGCAGCGTGCCAATTCCCGTATGGGCGCCTACCGACAAAGCAAAGGATGAGCTTCTGGCCAGCGTCTCTGCCAGCAGCGTTGTGCTAACCTTGTCTAGCCCCAGCCCGCCATATTCCGCTGGAATATCGGCTGCCAAAAATCCCTGCTCTCCTGCCTTGCGCATCAGTTCCACAGTGAGCTCATAATTTAGCGCTTCTATGTCGGCATCCTTGGGCAATAGCTCTGCTGCAATAAACTGCTCTGCCGACTCCAGCATTAAACGCTGCTCACTGTTAAAATCTTCAGGAATACAGATTGCTTGCGGATCACTTCTTTCTATAATAAAGCGACCACCTACCGCAGATGCTGCTGACATATGCTTCACTCCCTATCTTCAATAAACTTCGATCAGTCCTGCTGCTCCCATACCGCCGCCTACGCACATCGTAACGATGCCAAGGCCGCCGCCGCGCCGCATAAGCTCATGAATAAGCGTTACTGACAGCTTCGAGCCTGTGCAGCCAAGCGGATGACCGAGCGCGATCGCGCCTCCGTTCACATTTACCCGCTCCAGCGGCAGCTTAAGCTCCCGAATAATGGGCACGCATTGCGCAGCAAACGCCTCATTCAGCTCGATCAGATCGATTTGCTCCAGGCTGAGTCCAGCCTTGGCAAGCAGCTTTGGAATCGCGTGGATTGGCCCTACGCCCATAATTTCCGGAGCAACTCCAGCTACAGCATAGTGACGGAACGCAGCTAGCGGCTTTAAGCCCAGCTCATTGGCCTTGGCGCGGCTCATCAGCATAAGCGCAGCGGCGCCATCGCTCATTTGCGAGGCGTTGCCTGCTGTTACCGTGCCGCGCTGCGCAAATGCCGGCTTAAGCTTGCTTAATGCTTCCAGCGAGGTTGTTACCCGCACGCCTTCGTCCTGCTTGAATTCGAAGCTTCGCTCATCGAATCTTCCCTGCCCGTCAGGCACAGAGCGCGTTACAACGAGTGGAACAATTTCATCCTCAAATGCGCCTGAGGCAATCGCCCAAGCAGCCTTCTGATGGCTGGCTACGGCAAACTCATCCTGCTCCTCGCGCGATACATTGTAGCGCCGCGCCACTTCCTCAGCTGTATGACCCATGCTCATATAAACCTCGGGCATTTGCTCGACGATGTCCGGATGTGGAGACAAGCGCCAGCCCGTCATCGGCACGTGGCTCATGCTCTCTACCCCACCCGCAATAATAACATCGTCCTCGCCTAGCCTGATTCGCTCGGCTGCATAAGCGATCGACTGCAAACCTGAAGCGCAAAAGCGGTTTATTGTTACAGCCGGCACAGTGTTCGGCAGACCGGCATAGAGGGCAATCGCTCTTGCCATATTAAGCCCCTGCTCCCCTTCCGGCATGGCGCAGCCGATAATGACATCGTCTATACTGCTTGCATCAAAGCCAGGCAGCCTGGCAAGCAAGCCTTCGATGACGGCCTTGCCCATGTCTTCAGCCCTCACCTCAGCCAAGCTTCCTTTATTCGCTTTGCCTACAGCAGTGCGTACGGCGGCCACAATTACTGCATCCCGCGGATGCTGTTCAAAATATTCGCTCATGTTTACCCTCCCTTCCGTTGTTCGCTAATTGCGAAGCGGCTTGCCATGACTAAGCATATAGCTCATGCGCTGCTGTGTTTTCGGCTCGCCGCACAAGCTTAAAAATGCCTCGCATTCAAGCTGCAGCAAATATTGCTCGCTAACGAGCGAGCCTGAAGGCACATCCCCGCCGCATAGCACATGCGCCAGCTTGCCTGCGATTTTCTCATCGTGCTCACTAATATAGCCGCCCAGCTTCATGCTTTGTATCGCCAGCTTGAGCACCGCCTTGCCCTCCCTGCCTGCTACAACGACCAGCTCCTCCTCTGGTGGCTGATAGCCGGCTGCATCGAGCCTGAGCACCTCCTGCTTCGCCTCGTATATTCTCGCTTGATCGCGCGCAAGCACACGATCCCGCGGCCTTGCATAGCCAAGCCGGGCAATTTCATGGCCGCTGTTTGAGGTTTTGCCGAGTGCAATGCTTTCAAACAACGTGTTCAAATGCGGCTGCAAATCGCCGGCGAGCAGCTTTTTCTCAAGGCGTAAGCTAGGTCCCGCGCCAAATGCTGCTCGCTGCATCGCCAAAACAGCCGCCTCCTTGCTGCCGCCTCCCGCTGGAATCAAGCCGACGCCTGTTTCCACCAGACCAAAGTATGTCTCAGGCGAAGCAACGATGACATCTGCAGGCAGGCAGGCCTCCACCCCGCCTCCCAGCGTCATGCCGTGAGGAGCGGCAACGACTGGCCGCGGCAGCACTTTTAGCTGCTTCATCGTTTGCTGGAATAAGCGAATGATATCTTCAACCTCGTCCCATTCCTCATTCATCGCCTCCATAAGCAGCAGCATCAGATTGGCTCCAACAGAGAAATGCTTGCCTTCATTGGCAATGACAAGCCCGCGCCATTGACGCGCCGTCTCATGACAGGCATAGCGGATCGCCGCCAGCACCTCCGAGCCGATTGCATTGCTCTTGGAATGAAATTCAAGCGCCAGCACCTCATCCCCGATATCTATCAGGCTTGCATCTCGATTGCTCCATACTGTGCCTTTCTCTTCCTTTACTCTCGCCAGCTCTATCACGTTCTGCTCCTCTTCCTGTTCAACAAAGCGTTGGCTATGAACAAAGAAGCGCTTGCCCTGCTCCTTCTTGTAGAAGCTTTCATGACCAGCAGCAAGCCAGGCTTCAACCCATTGGGGCAGCTGCTCGCCCTCAGCTCTCATTCGCTCAGCTGTTGCTGCCACACCGATTGTGTCCCATAGCTGAAATGGCCCCAGCTCCCAGTTGAAGCCAAGCCGCATCGCTTTGTCGATGTCGGCGATATGGTCAGCTATAACACCTGTCAAGGATGCCGCATACAGCAGCGTCGCTTTTAATGTTTGCCAGACGAATTGAGTATGCGGATGCTCAGGGGCCGCAGTTAGCAGCGCATGCAGCTTCGCTTGTGTGCCTTTGGCTTGCTTTGCCGCTTCAATGACTGGCGAGCTGGCTTTAATAGACGGTGCATACGTTAAGCTGTCAAGCTGCAGCGCTTCAATTACCGTTTGGCCTTGCTCGTTTTTCAGCTTGCGGTAAAAGCCGGCTCCGCTCTTTTGACCGAGTGCGCCACGCTGCACAAGCTGCTCAAGCTGGGCCGGGCGCGCAAACATCGCCTGCTCGGCCGGGTCCTCGCTGCGCGCACGAACATTGTCTACGACGTGAAGCAGTGTATCGAGTCCGACCAGATCGAGCATGCGGAAGGTTGCTGTTTTCGGTCGTCCCATTGCCGGGCCGGTTAAAGCATCAACCTCATCAATCGACAGCCCGTAATCGAGCGTCGCCTGCAGCGTGGCCAGCATACCGAAGGTGCCGATGCGGTTGGCGATAAAGTTGGGGGTATCCTTGGCCAGCACAACGCCTTTGCCAAGCCGCTGCTCGCAAAGCGCTCTGAGCGTGTCCAGCACGTCAGGCAAGGTTTCATCCGTTGCTACCAGCTCAACAAGCTTCATATAGCGCGGCGGATTGAAAAAATGAGTGACGGCAAAATGCTGCCTCATATTTTTCGAGCAATGACGAATCATGTCCGCTGCCGACAAGCCTGATGTATTGGTGCTGACGAGCGAGCCTTGCCTGCGATGAGCATCGATCCAGCCCAGCACCTGCTGCTTAATATCAAGCCGCTCCACAACAGCCTCAACGATCCAGTCGCATTCATGCAGTAGCTTGGCGTCATCCTCCATATTGCAGGCATGAATGCGCTGGGCGAAGCTTGCCTCGTATAGCGGAGCGGGCTTTTGCTTCGGCATTGCCGCAATGGCCGCAAGCGGCAGTCGATTGCGCACTTCAGCCGATTTCAGCGTCAAGCTCTGGGCCTGCTCGCGCTCTGTTAACGTGCTCGGCACAACATCATACAGCGATACCTCATAGCCTGCGTTGGCCATATGCGCAGCAATGCCAGACCCCATCACGCCAGCACCGATTACTGCAACCTTGCGAATCGATTGCATGCTAATTTTGCGATCTGCTTCCAATTTCATCTCCCCTTTCCTTTTCACCGAGCACGCTGGCAGCGAGCAGCTCGGCAAAGTCACGCGTTGCTACTGTCCTGTCGTCTGCCAAAGCCCTTACGCCATCCTCAAGCATTGTCAGGCAATATGGGCAAGCGGTACTGATGATCGAGGCATTCGTTTCAAGCGCTTGCTGCGTCCGAGCATAATTGACTCTCGTTCCGCTTTGCTCCTCCATCCACATCATGCCTCCCCCGGCGCCGCAGCACATCGCATTTTCACGCGTTCTGCTCATCTCAACAAGCTGCAAGCCTGGAATGCTGGACAATATGTTCCTTGGCGCATCGTAGATGCCGTTGTATCTGCCCAGATAACACGAGTCATGCACGGTTACCTGCTCCGTCAATTGGAATTTCGGAACAAGCTGCTTTTCGGCGACAAGCCGCTCTAACAGCTCGGAATGGTGCAGCACTGTAATTTCACCAGGCAAGCCAAGCTCTATATATTCATTTTTGAACGTATGAAACGTATGCGGACAAGGTGTTACGATCGTTGACACGCCATAGCGCAGGATTGTCTCGATATTTTGGCTCGCCAGCTCCTGATACAGCATCTCGTTGCCAACGCGTCTGGCTGTATCGCCAGAGCTGAGCTCCTCTGCTCCAAGCACTGCAAAGTCCTGTTGCGCATGGTCAAGCAAGCGGACGAGATCATAGAGCAGCTTGCGGCTGCGATTGTCGTAGGAGGCCATTGAGCCAGCCCACAGCAGCAGTGATGGCGTCGTTCCCTGATCGGCGCATTCCTTCATCGTCCGCACCTTGATTCCTGTGCGCTCGTAGCAATCTGCAATCCAGTCGCCTCGCTGACTGCGGCTAATGCCCCATGGATTGCTCTGCCGCTCAATATTTTGCAAGGCGCGCTTGGCTTCGCTTGGCAGGCTGCCTTCCATCAGAACGAGATGCCGCCGCATGTCTACTATTTTGTCAACATGCTCATTGCCGACCGGGCATTGCTCTTCGCAATTGCGGCAGGTCGTACAGGACCACAGCTCCTCCTCGGTTATGACGTCGCCAATGAGCGACATATCGGCAAGCTTTTGCTGCGGCTCCCATTGCCAGCGCTCTGCCTGCATTTGCATCGTCAAGGAAATATCTGTGCAATGCTGATCGCTGGCGTTGCGGGAAGCGTTTCCACTTGATTTCATTGCTGTAATTTGCTGCTGCGCCTCCTGCCTCTCATCATGCTTGACGCTAGCGGCAGTGCCTGCAGCCGTCATGACATGCGCGCCAGCTGAAAAGTCACCCACGCCCCATGGCGGCTTCTCCCATATCCCTTTCGGCAGCCAAGGCGATTTGGAGGTTAGCGCAGCTCCTTGCTCGGTCAGGTGATCGCGCAGCTTGACAATCAAGTGCATCGGCGACAGCAGCTTGCCTGTACTTGCGGCTGGGCAAACCTGAGTGCAGCGCCCGCACTCTACGCAGGCATACAGATCGAGCAATTGCTTTTGATTGAAATGATGGATATGTCCTGCGCCGAACCGCTCCGCCTCCTCGTCCTCCAGGTTCAGCGTAGACAGCCTGTGAGCGGGCTCTTCACGACGCAGCCACAGATTGACAGGCGCCACGATCAAATGAAAATGCTTGGACTGCGGCACATAAACGAGGAAGCTGAGCAAAATGAGCAAATGCAGCCACCAGCTGATTTCATAGCCAACAGCAGCCGCTTGACTGCCTGATTCGATGCCGAAATAGCTCCAAGCGGCAGCCAGCGATGAGCTGACCGGGGTATACTGCGAGGCCAGGCCGCTATCGTTATGTAATAATCGTTCAAAGCTTAAGGTGAACAGCACGGACAGCATTAGCGAGCCGATAAACCAATAGACAATCGACGACTTGAGTCCTCGCTTCAGACGCTTCAGCTTCTCGCCGTATCTGCGAATGGCACCCAGCGCTACTGCAAGCAGTACAGCTACAACGATCCATTCCTGCGACCAGCTGAAGTAGCCGTACCAAGGCTGCCACGGGATTAGCGCAATTTCCCACAAGCCCTGCAGCATAATATCAATCGCGCCAAGCTGCAGCATAATAAAGCCGTAAAAGTAGACGAGATGCAGCAGTCCGCTGCGCATATCATTCAGCAGCCGCTCATGCAGCAGCATCTCCCTGCCCAGCGTCGCCATTCGCAAACGCTTGGACCGCTTCCAGCTTGTCTGCGTGCCCAATGACAGATAAGCCAGCCGTCGCCTCACTACCTCAACAAACATCCAGATCGCTGCTCCTGTCACGATAACGGTAATCAGCAGCTTGATCGATAAAGCAGCAGCCATGCCCTCTCTCCTTTCTTGTATTCCTACTTTCCCTGGTTCATTTATATGTAGCTCAGCAGATGTTCATGCTTCTTGAAAAGGAAGTTCAAAAAGCTCGACTTTGATGACGATGTAATTGCGTTGTTGTGTATTCGACGGCGAATATGTCACGCTACCGAAAGGTTATGCTTCCGAGGCATGTTTCCTGCGGAAACATTTGAGGTGCTCACGTAGCTTTTGCCTACGCTGCGCTCCTCGCCTTCTAGTATCGTGCCATCTTCTTGGTCCTGAAAGCCAAGCTTTTTGAACACTCATTTGACTCACGGTCTAATTTGGGCGAAATAATCATATGGTAGCACTAGCTATTTGTGACTTCGAGAAGAAAGAATACAAAGAAGGCAAAGAAGACAAAGAGTAGAAAGGAGCTGCATAACGTTGAAAATCGTTGTTCTTCTTAAGCAAACATTCGATACAGAGGAAAAAATTGATATTGCAGATGGACGCATAGAAGAGTATGGCGTGAAGTTTGTCATTAACCCCTACGATGAATTCGCATTGGAGGAAGCGCTGCGGCTGAAGGAAGCCAACGATGCAGAGGTGATCGCGATTACTGCAGGTCCAGAGCGAAGCAGCATCGCACTGCGCACTGCGCTGGCACTTGGCGTGGACCAGGCGATTCTCGTTTCGGAAACCGAGCAATTGGATCATAGCTATCATATTGCCGCCTTGCTTGCAGAAACGATACGACCGCTAAAGCCGGATCTTATTCTGGCAGGCCTGTTTGCTATAGATTCCGGCAGCGGCAGCGTAGCACTGCAGGTTGCAGAGCTGCTCGATCTGCCGCATGCGTCTGCCGCCGTTAAGCTTCAGCTTGGCACAGCTGACGAGCTTGCGCTTGAGCAGGCGCCATGGAACGGACAGCTTGCGCTCGTCGAGCGCGACGTTGAAGGAGATAGCGAAATAGTGCTGCTGCCTCTGCCCGCGCTTATTACGGCGCAGCAAGGCTTGAACGAGCCGCGCTATCCTTCCTTGCCTGGCATAATGAAGGCGAAGAAAAAAGCGATTATTGAGCGCTTCCCTGCCGATTTGCTTAACGAACCGCTGCAAGCGAGCATTGCCTCCAGCGCTACGGTTCGTACTGCCATTACTCCTCCTCCAGCTCGTCAGACTGGAAGACTGCTGCAGGGCAGCAGTGAGCAGCAAACAAAGGAGCTGCTGCATATTTTACAGCAGCTAAATCTTGTAGAAAGCGAGGAGAGCTAATATGAGCCAACCGATTCTCGTTGTAGCAGAGTGCAAGGGGTCGTCTATTCGCCGCGTTACCTTTGAAGCGATTGCAGTAGCACAGAAGCTGTTGCAGCAGCGAGCCGGAGCTGTTCATTGTTTTTTGGCAGGTCCAGGCGAAGGCGCAGAGCTGCAGCAGGCAGCACGGGAGCTGCTGACCTATGGCGCTAGCGAGGTACATCTGGCAAGCAGCAGCGAGCAGACTGAATCTAATGCACTAGCCTCGCTTAAGCCGTTGCAAAGTCTTGTTCAGCAGCTTCAGCCCCAATTCGTCATAGCTGGACATACAGCTTACGGACGCGAGCTGGCTCCTCGCCTCGCTGCTTCACTCGCTTCTGGCTATATCGCCGATGCAACCGCGGTTGAGCTGCTTGATGACGGCTTTGCTTTTACTCGTCCGCTTTATGCCGGCAAGGCGTTTGAAACGAGAAGCTTTACAGGCGCAGCGCCGCATATCGTAACGATTCGTCCAAACAATCATGAGACTGCAGCACCGCTAGAAGCAGTTGCCGCTGCAAACGAATCCGCTATTAATACGCTGCCTGCCTCAGCTTCCCCGCTGCGTTCAATTGTGAGAGAGGTCGTATCGCGCGTAAGCAGCGGCATTGACTTAACAGAAGCCGACATCATTGTTGCCGGCGGACGCGGTGTACGTGGAAGCGAAGGCTTTCAGCTGCTGCAGCAGCTTGCCGATCAGCTGGGAGGGGCAGTTGGTGCATCGCGCGCTGCCTGCGATGCTGGCTATTGCGATTACAGTCTGCAAATTGGCCAAACAGGCAAGGTCGTGACGCCGCAGCTTTACATTGCCTGCGGCATTAGTGGAGCAATTCAGCATCTCGCTGGCATGAGTCAGTCGCGCACCATTATTGCGATTAATAAGGACCCTGAAGCTCCGATCTTCTCTATTGCCGATTATGGTATCGTCGGCGATCTGTTCGAAATCGTGCCGCTGCTTACAGATGAGCTGAAAAAGCTGGGCAGGCAAGCGTAAAAAAGTAGTTGCGCGGTTTAAATAGGTTGTGGTATTATATTCCTTGTCTCTCGCGGACAATGAATATGGAGCTGTGGTGTAGAGGCCTAACATGCCTGCCTGTCACGCAGGAGAACGCGAGTTCGAATCTCGTCAGCTCCGCCATCATATTTCAACACAAGTCGATTGCTGCTGCAATCGGCTTTTTTTGGTCTTATCAATGAGTAAAGCGCCGCACGGAGCAAATCTGGCAGAGCATATCGCTTCTGCTCTTGATTTGCACCGTTGCGGCGCTTTAGCTTTATATGCTGTTTATTACAGCATCAGCGGCGTTAACCGATTAAATTTTGAAGCGAGAAATCCGTTCCATCAGCTCCTGCACCATCGACGATAGTGATTCTGAAGAAGTGGCAACCTCCTGCATCGATGCCAGCTGCTCCTCGGATGCTGCGGCAACCTCGGCAGCGTCCGTCATCGTTCTGCTTGCATTGCTGGAGAACTTCTCTACTGTAGCAGCGACACCGATGGAGCTGGCATGCAGCTGTTCAGCAGCCGCTGAAACCTCGGAAATTTGTTCATTTACGCGCTGTACTTCAGCATTAATAACAGAGAAAATCTGTCCCGCCTCGTGCACAGTCGTAATGCCCGTAGCCATCTGCTTCGTGCCTGCTTCCATCGCCTCAGAAGCAACCTGTGTGCCTTCATATACTTCTTCAATCAGCTCTGCGATATCAGCAGTTGCCTGCTTGGTTTGATCGGCCAGATTGCGAATTTCAGAAGCAACGACGGCAAAGCCCTTACCGTGCTCGCCAACACGCGAAGCTTCAATTGCCGCATTAAGCGCAAGCAAATTCGTTTGCTGACTGACCTTGGCAATAAGGTTTGTAATTTGCTTGATTTGATTCGATTTCGCAGCAAGCGACGTAATCGCTTGATTGGATTGGTCGACCGCATTTTTCAGCTCGCTCATTTGCTCGACAGTTTGCTGCATTTTTTCATGTCCGACAACTGTATTCTGCTCGGCAACCTGCGAGGAGCTTGCTGCAATGCTTGAAGATTCTGCGATTCGTTCAATGCCCTGCGCCATTTCCTTCATCTCGGCTGCAGTTGTGATCGCGTAATCATGCTGAGTTTCAGCACCGTTCGCAACACGTTCAATCGCGCTGGCGATATTTTCTGATGCAGTTGCCGTTTGCTGCGAGCTGGCCGACATCTGCTCAGACGTTGCGCTGACATTCAAGCTCAAATCAGTGACATGGCGGAACATATCACGCAAATGATCACCCATTGTATTAAAGTTGGTCGCCATTGCGCCAAACTCGTCCTTGCTTTTAATATCAAGCCGTTGAGTCAGATCACCGCTTGCCATATGACCTAGGCTGACATTCAGCTTATTAAGCGGAACAAGCACCCAACGACGAATCAATACGAAAATAATGACGATAAATACAATCGCTGAGCCAATCGAAACGATCAGTGTAACCATTCTACTGTTATAGTAGTCTTTCAATACGGTATCAATTGGGGTCATAACCTCTACATACCAAGTATCCTCAGCGCTTGCAAACGGAAGCGGGATAAAGTGATGCAGCGTGCTTTCTTCCCTGACTTCAACCGTTTCTCCCTGGGTCAGCTTGCCCATTACTTTTTCGTCAATACGCGAGTTTTCAATTTTCTGACCTAAGCTTTCACTGTTGATTCCATTCGCAACGTAATAGCCGCTTTGCGACAATAAGGCTACGCTGCTTGCTTCTGATGAATATTGAACTGCAATATCCTGCAGCGCATTTAATGAAATCATATAGCCGACCACGCCAATAAATTCATCTTGCTTATTATAAATCGGAGCATTGATCGACGTATAAAGCAGAGGATTATCCGTTGTCCCATAGTTTACAGGGTCCAGCCTCGTTAATTCTCCACGCTCTTTTGTTTTCACATAAAATTGGGCAATGTCGCCTTCCTCCAAATTAACAATCGGGGAACGAACAGTGCTTGAACCAGAGGCAATGATGCTGATTGCAAAGCGCCCTGGATCCTTCTCCTGGCTATACAGCTGCAAATTTTTATATTCAGCGTCCTTGTTGTCGAAAGCATTGGGGTCAAACGCAACATTTACATAAAAGACTTGATCGTTAGTATGCATGTAGGTTTCAACCATAGCGATTAATTCCTCACGCGTTACCTTTCCAGTTCCCTGCATTTCTTTAATCATGTTCGATAGTGTTAGCAGTGAACCAGACTGTTGATCAATTAACGTTTGAAAGGATGAAGTAAATTCTTTGCTGGCATCTACTGCCTCCAAGCTAGCCTTCTCGTAGCCCAAGTTCTCCAGCTGCGTAAGGTTAATCATCATTAACAGCAGGTTTGCAGCCAAATAAATCGAAATTAATGCTGCGATAAGTTTTTGCGATAGTTTCAGTTTCAAACTGGTTGCTCTCCTTTTCTGTGTTATAAAGCAATGTCTTAGATTATATCGACATAATGTTTCGTATTTGTTAGAAATTGTTTAGAATTAAAATAAAGGGAGTGCCAGGAAGGTCGATTCAAACTGACCTTCCTGGCACTCCCTTTTCATGCTATCTGCTTGCTTTTCCTGTTGAAGGGCGTTCTATTAATGTTGCTGAAAATTTCTTTTGTACATGGGTAACCTTTTTATGAATTAGATCAAACAGTATTTTAATCGCTTCCTCCGCCATCTCGGCAGCTGGCTGCTGGATCGTCGTAATTGAAGGATGGTAATAATACGCCATATCAAGCCCGTCAAAGCCCGCTACGGAGCAATCTTCAGGGATAGAGCGCCCCGATTCCAATAGAGCCTTGCTGGCTCCGATCGCCATCGAATCGGAAATGGCAAACAGCGCTGTAAAATCAATGCCCTGCTCCAGCATTTCCTTCGTAACCGCATAACCATTTTCCATCGAGTAGCTTTCGAGATGAGCCTTCATCGGCCGAACCAATTGTTCGTCCAGTGCAATGCCGTTATCCTCCAATGCCTGCTTGTAGCCCAGATAACGCAGCTGGCCAATGCTTCGATCACGCATTTTAGCAGAGATTAGCGCAATTTTTGTATGTCCCAGCTTGCATAAATAATCAACCATCTTATAGCTTTCAGCATAATCGTCAATCGACACATACGAGTAGTTGTAATGATCAAAATCGGAGGAAAGCCCGACTGTACATAGCACATAGGGGACAGTTAGCTGATCCAGCTTTTCCTTGGAATGCGAAAGATAGCCTCCGAGAAAAATAATTCCTTTCAGCTTCTTCTCTTTAATCAATTCATTCGCAACTTCAATCTCATCCTGATCCTCATAAACCTGATGCAAAATAAAAGAATACTTTTTATCCTTAATCCCTTTCTCAAACAGATCAATCATACGAATAAAAAAGGGGTTATTTAAGCCTTTAATCAAGACTGCGATTGTTTTGGAGGCAGTCCGCTTAAGATTGCGTGCATTGTTGTTCGGCACATAGTTATTTTCTCTGACAACCTTCATAATCATCTGCTTTGTTTCTTCACTAATATCAGGATGATTGTTAATGGCACGTGATACCGTAGTTACACCTACGCCACAAATTTTGGCTATGTCGATAATAGTAAGTGAAGCCATACGCACTCTTCCTTTTTACATTTAATGTAATGATGACAGCGTTTTTAAACGACTTACCTACTTTATTCGCCAACTTCTGTGCATTATCCTTTTACCGCTCCTGCAACAACGCCTTCAATAATATATTTTTGACAGAACAGATAGAACAGGACAATCGGTATAATTGCGAGTACAAGCATTGCCATCATTGCTCCCATATCAATCGAGCCGTAGCCGCCTTTTAAATACTGCACGGCAATCGGAATTGTCTGGTATTCTGTACCGATTACGAGATATGGCAGCAAATAATCATTCCAAACCCACATTACATTCAAGATCGCAACCGTAATTGCGATTGGCTTCAAAATTGGCAGAATGACCTTAAAGAACATATCGATCGGACTGCCGCCATCAATCATAACCGCTTCTTCAATTTCAAGCGGAACGGATTTGACAAAGCCGCTGAACAAAAAGACCGACAAGCCTGAGCCAAAGCCCAAATATATCACTAATAGTCCAACCGGATTGTCGAGCCCGACCACGTTCGCTGTTTGCGTCATTGTAAACATTACCATTTGAAACGGCACGACCATCGAAAATACAAACATAAAGAACAAGGCGCTCGACCATTTCGTTTTCACACGCGTCAAGTACCAGCCTGTCATTGACGTAAAAAAGACGATAGCTGCAACCGAGAACACGGTAATGAATAAGGACATGCCAAAGGCAGAGAAAAAGCCGATTTTCTGAATGCCGCTCGTGTAATTTTCCAAGCCGACAAATGTATCGCCGCCAGGAAAAACAAACGGCTCGTCACTAATAAAAAATTTCCCTTTAAATGAATTCATGAACACAATAAAAATCGGCAGCAGAAAGGCGATCGCCAGCACAAGAAGCAGGAGGAACAGCAGCGGTCTGCTTTTTTGAGAATCTCCGAGCATTAGCTTTCAATCTCCCTTCTTCGAGTAATGCCAAGCTGCACTACGACAATTAACGCTACCATCACAAAGAACATTACCGCTTTCGCTTGACCTCCCCCTTCAAACCCAGCCTTGCTATAGAACGTATTGAAAATATCGAGCGCCAGCATCGCCGTTTGCTTGGAGGGCGCTCCTGCTGTAAGCGCCAGGTTTTGATCAAACAGCTTAAAGGAGTTTGAAATCGTTAAAAACAAGCATATCGTGATCGAAGGCATCACAAGCGGCAGTATAATTTTGCGCAAAATGATTCCATTTGAAGCGCCATCAATTTTAGCTGCTTCCAGCTGCTCCTTCGGAACGTTCTGAATTCCAGCAATATAAATAACCATCATATATCCGATCAGCTGCCAGTTCATAAGAATGACCAATCCCCAAAATCCGTACTTGGCGCTTGAGGTGAGCGTAACTTCGAATTGATAAAGCACCCCATTAATCATTAGCTGCCAAATATAACCGAGTACGATACCGCCAATTAGATTGGGCATAAAAAACACTGTACGAAATACGTTTCTGCCCAAAACCTTTTGCGTGAGCAGCAAGGCCAGCAAAAAAGCTAGCACATTGATGGAAATAACCGATACAATCGTAAATTTAGCTGTAAACCATAGAGCATTTACAAAATCCTGATCCTGAAATGCTTTGACATAATTGCTCAAGCCTATCCATTTCGCATCTGTTACAGTTGTAAATTCGGTAAATGATAAATAAATACCGAGAACAAATGGCACGACGAAAGCTACTATAAATGCAAGTAATGTCGGCAATGCAAAGAGGGCAAAATATTTTTTTATCATTTTCTGCATAGCTTTGTCTCCTGTCCTGCTTTTAAGTGCAATAGCATATGCCGCTATACAGCATGTATAGCGACATATGCACAAACACCTTATAATTACTTCGCTTTTTCCTTTTTCCAAGACTCGACTACGATTGTTTTAACCTCATCCCAGGTTTTCGTGCCTTGGGCATATTCAAGCAACGCGTCGCCGAAATCATTTTTAAAATCTTCACTCGGGAAGGCTGCAAATGTCCACGCGATTGCAATCGTGTCTTTGTTCATCCAGTTCAGCACTTCAGCTGCAAGCGGATCAGCTGGCTTTTCATCTTCGGTAAAGGTGTTGAACGGTGCAATGAAGCCCAAATCATTCGTTACATACGCTTTCCCTTTGTCACTGCTGAACAGCCACTCAAGGAATGCAATCGATGCTTGTTGTTTGGCTTCTGATACTTTGTTATTAATCGCTAAGTAGTTCTCCGTTCCGATTGCAAGGCCTTGCTTTTCTTCTCCAGCTACACCCGTGTAAATTGGAAGAAATTTAATATCCTCTTGATTAACGACGTTGCCACCTACATTTGCAATCTCATTCCAGGCCCAGTTGCCGTTTTGCACCATTGCCGCTTGACCTAGCGCGAACTCAGCCATCGAGTCTGCCACTGATTTGGAGCCGAGCAGCGTCGGTTTAACAGTTGAATTGTTGATGTAGAGGTCAAAAATGTTTTTAAAGTTGTTGCCGTACGTAAATTGAATTTCATTGGCGTCTAGACCGGCAAGCACCGTGCTTTCATACCCTTCAGCATCATTGAACTCATAGAATAACGGCAAATTGGCCAAATGCGTTTGCCATCTCCACTGCTCGCCTGCGCTAAGCGAGGTAGAGGCAAATACTCCTTTAATGCCAAGTGTTTCGGCATTGGCCTGCATATCTTCAACTACCGCTTTTAAGGTATCGAAATTATTCACTTCTTCCATAGAGCTAACATTTGTCGCCTTATTAGGCAGCGCAAAATACTTTTCCATAATCGCATTGTTGTAAATGATGCCGTAGCCTTCCACAACATACGGGATGCCGTACACGCCATCACCCTCTGTTACGGCCAAGCTTTTGTCTGACAAGTAGCTGTACAGCTTCGTATCCTTCAAATCAAGCGTATAATCCTTCCAGGCATTATAGCCAATTGGGCCGTTGATTTGGAAAATCGTTGGCGGCTCTGATTTTGCAATTTCGGATTTCAATCTTGTTTCATAAGTGCCGGCAGCAGCCGTTACGACTTTAACCTTGACGCCAGTTTCAGCTTCATAATCCTTGGCAATTTGCTCATAGACCTCAGCAATTTCAGGCTTAAAGTTTAAAAAGTAAATCGATTCTGCTCCACCTGAAGTGCTGCCTCCTTTAGTGCCTCCATTGTTGGAGCAAGCTGCAACAAAAACTAGAGCTGCAATAAGCAGCAGGCTTAACATTTTGTTTCGCATTTTCATTTCAAATCCCCCTAAGTAATTGAAGTAAATGGCAAGATAGATGGACATCAACATGATGAAAGCGTTGTCTGAAAAGCTTTTCGGTAACGTTACCGAAAACGTTTTCGAGATTCATAGTAACATAGCTTTTAGTAGTTGGCAATTACTTTTTTATGAAATTATTAGGATGAATATGGAAATTCCAGTGCCAGTATGGACTTTTGTCTTGGTAGAGTACCCGCGATTTTCCCTTTCTATGCAAAAAAATGAAACGAAAAAAAGCCGCATTCGTATATAGATACGATGCGACTTTTTGGAAGGCTGGCTATACGTTAATCCCTTCATTTATATCTTTGACGTAATCGTCTTTTACCCTGACTTCAATCATTTCTTCATCCTTGAGGAATTTGAATAAGCCGTTGTTAAAATCCGTACCAACCTCTTTATAAAATATGCCTTCGTAAATGGCATGCTGAGTATGATTGAAGCATAATTTATAGCCTTCATCTGTATGCAATAAGTAGGCGCGAATGCCCTTTTCATAAAATTCATCTACATTTTTAATATCACGAGAAACAGAAATGATATGCAAATCCACGAACGGAATCTCATTAAGCAACACGTTAATAAAAGACCCTTTAGTAATCTCTTCCCAACGGTTTTGAGCAGTTTGACCAAGCACGACTTGGGTAATCTTTTTCGATACAGCTACTTCTCCGATTACTTTTGCAACAGGTCTTTTCTCGTTGTATTTAATGATAAACTCTGCGCCATGCTCGCGAGCAAGGTTTTTCCAAGCAGCGATGTAATGAATTTTCTCGATATCCCACTCATCCTCAGGTTGAGAATCAACGGTTAACACGTAAAGCGGACATTCCAGCATTGCAGCAAGCTTACCGCCTCGTCGAATAAGTCGCTCGCCGTTTGGTCCATAATAAACACAGACCAGAATGCATTCATTCACACCTGTAGTCTTCATGATTTTTAATTCACCTCATCCTAATAATAGCTTAAGCCTACATAACCGGGGTGCTCTTGTCAATGAAGTTATAGTATAATTAATATAAATTAATGCAAGGAGGAAACGATTTGTCGAGTTTACATCTAGCGATTTTACTGCCCTTTGTATTTGTCGTAATAATCCCATTATTATACAAGTACACACGAGCTATACATACGGGATGGATAGCGTTATCAGTGCCAGTTGCTCTTTTCGTCTATTTCATTCAGTATTTCTCCATTCATGAGGCAGTCGAGCCAATTACCGTCTCCTTTCCGTGGATTCCTTCTATCGGTATTCATTTTTCACTTTATTTGGACAGTTTGTCTTTGCTGTTTGCCTTGCTCATTACAGGCATCGGCTCACTCGTTGTACTCTATTCCATTTTTTACTTGTCAAAGGATCGCGAGCGGTTAAACTTTTTCTACGCCTACCTAATGCTGTTTATGGGGGCAATGCTCGGCTCGGTGCTATCCGACAACTTAATGGTGCTATACAGCTTCTGGGAGCTAACAAGTGTTTCTTCTTTCTTATTGATCGCATACTGGTACCAGCGCAAAAGATCACGCTATGGCGCGCAAAAGGCGATGTACATTACAATGATGGGCGGATTCTCCATGCTGCTCGGCTTCATCATCTTGTATGTGATTTCTGGCACATTCAGCATTCGCGAAATTATTGCGGCAGGAGACAGTTTAACCTCGCATTCGCTGTTTATCCCTGCTATGTTTTTTATCCTGTTAGGAGCATTTACGAAATCAGCACAGTTTCCGTTTCATATTTGGCTGCCTGATGCGATGGAAGCTCCAACGCCAATTAGCGCATACTTGCATTCCGCTACCATGGTTAAAGCAGGCGTTTATCTCGTTGCAAGACTTACGCCGATCTTCGGCGCACAGCTGGAATGGTCATGGACGATCATTATTGTCGGTATTATTACGCTAACGATGGGGTCCTTCAATGCCTTAAAGCAGTATGATTTGAAGGCATTGCTCGCATTTTCCACCATCAGTCAGCTTGGCCTAATTATGAGCTTACTCGGTGTTGGCTCGCTCGCGCTTAACAAGGGCTACGCAGAGCACAGTCTTGTCTTTGTCGGCGCGCTGGTTGCAGGTATATTCCATCTGATTAACCACTCTGTATTTAAAGGAAGCTTGTTCATGATGGTCGGTATTCTTGACCATGAAACAGGTACGCGCGATATCCGCAAGCTTGGAGGCATTATTCATTTGATGCCGATTTCGTTCACGCTAACGATGATTGGCGCTTTCTCAATGGCCGGTTTGCCGCCATTCAGCGGGTTTATCAGTAAAGAGATGTTCTTTATCAGCTTGATTGAGCTAACAGAAAACACCAGCTCTTGGGCTGCTATCATCCCGGTAATCGCCTGGATCGCCAGCATCTTTACTTTTATTTATTGTATGATTATTATTTTCAAATCGTTCACAGGAACCTATCATGCAGATCGTCTGGAGCGCAAGCCGCATGAAGCGCCGTTCGGCATGCTCGCATCGCCGGCAATCTTGTCACTGCTGGCAATCGCCTTGTTCTTTTTCCCTGGCCTGGTCGTAACATCCATACTGGAGCCGACTGTTAAAGGCATGGCGCCGCAAGTATTTGCCGTTCATCCCGACTGGCATACGCATGTTACCGCTTGGCATGGCTTTAGCTTGGAGCTAGTCATGACAATCGCAATTGTCATTATCGGAACCTTCCTATATCGCAGAATCGAAAAATGGAAGGGCCCTGTGTTCGAGCTGCTGCCTAAGCGTCTTAATTTGTTCACGCTATACGATAAATCGCTTATTACGATGGAGAAAACCGCAACCTCGATTACGAAATCCTATATGACAGGCTCAACTACCCATTATTTAAGCTATATTTTCGGCTTTTTAATCGTAATCGTGCTTGCAACACTGTTCGGTACAGGTGCATTCAGGCTGGATACCTCGCAGGACTCGCCGATTGAGTGGTATGAGCTGATGATCGGAATTGCTACTGTTATTGCAGCAGTATTCATTCTGTTCTCCACGTCGCGCTTAATGTCCATTATGGGCGTTGGAGTCGTTGGCTTTACGGTATCACTGTACTTTGTTATTTTCCGCGCGCCGGATCTTGCGCTGACACAGCTCGTTGTCGAAACGATCTCTACAACGCTATTCCTGCTATGCTTCTACTTCCTGCCTAAAATGAAGGCAAATGTGGAGTCCATTCGATTCAAGCTTAGCAATGCGATTATTGCAATTGGTGTTGGCTTGACCTTAACGCTGATGGGCTTGTCTGCTTACGGTTACCGTTTATTCGAGCCAATTGCTGAATATTTCACAAATTCGTATGAGCTGGCAGGGGCAAAAAATATCGTCAACTCTCTCCTTGTTGACTTCCGCGCCTTTGATACGATGCTGGAAATTGTCGTATTGTTCTCTGCGGGTATCGGCATTTATACCTTTATTAAGCTTCGTTATGCAGGGAGGAATGAATAACATATGAAATTTACCGATGTCTATTTACAAACTGCAACGAAAATTTTAGTTTTCCTTATTATGACGTTTTCTATTTATGTATTGTTTGCAGGCCATCATAATCCAGGCGGCGGCTTTATTGGCGGACTTATTACCGCATCTGCGCTTGTGCTGTTGTATGTTGCATTTGACCTGCAAACAGTGCGTGAGGTCATACCGGTTGACTTCAAGAAGCTGGCTGCTGCTGGCGTGCTGATCTCTGTGTTGACAGGCGTCGGCTCGCTCGTTCTAGGCGTGCCTTTTCTGTCGCAAACCTTCCGCTACTTCGATCTTCCGTTTCTTGGAAAGACGGAGCTGGCTACCGCTTTAATTTTTGATTTAGGCGTATATATGTGTGTAGTTGGCACAACGCTAACGATTATTACGAGCATAAGTGAGGACGACATCTGATGGAAACATTTATGATTATTATTTCAGGCATTTTGTTCACTATCGCTACGTACCTCATTTTGAATAAAAACTTTTTGCGAATTGTGTTAGGCTTGACGCTGTTTAGCCATGCGACACATATCATGCTGATTTCGATTAATGGACTGAAGCGAGGCTCCGCACCGCTTTTGGGAGAGCATGCTGAAAGCTATACGGATCCGATTCCTCAGGCACTCATCCTGACCTCAATCGTTATTAGCTTCGCACTAACTGCACTGCTGCTTGTACTTGGATACCGTACGTACATCGAGCTGGGCACAGACAACATGAAAAAACTGAGAGGAGAATCGCATGAGTAATATTCTAATATATCCGATTATTATTCCATTGTTGACTGCGATGGTGCTTGTGTTTATACGCGATCGCATCAAGCTGCAGCAATGGCTTACCGTGCTGAGCCTTCTCGCAACGATCGCGATATCGCTTTATACGATCTATTATGTATCGACCGAGCAAATTGTTGTGCTTGAGCTGGGCGGCTGGTCAGCTCCCTACGGTATTGTACTGGTCGGCGATATGCTGGCAGTAATCCTTGTTGCAGTCGCCAGCTTTGTCAGCCTGATGTGTCTTCTCTACGGCTTTCAATCTATCGAACTAGGCCATAAAAAGCATTTTGTCTATCCGATGATTCTTATTCTAGTTACAGGGGTCAACGGCAGCTTTTTAACTGGCGATATATTCAATCTATTTGTCTTTTTCGAGGTTATGCTGATTGCCTCCTACGTATTGATTGCGCTTGGCGGCAAAAAAATTCAGCTGCGCGAATCGATCAAGTATGTCCTTATTAATGTTATTTCCTCTACGCTGTTTGTCATCGCTACAGCTTACTTGTACGCTGCTACAGGAACCTTGAATATGGCTCATCTATCCGAGCGAATTGCATTAGCTGGACAAGAAGGCCTGCTTACATCAATCAGCTTCCTGTACTTAATTGTGTTCGGCTTGAAATCAGGCTTGCTGCTGTTTTTCTGGCTGCCTGGCTCATACAGTGCGCCGCCGCCGCCGATCGCTGCGCTCTTTGCCGCATTATTGACAAAGGTCGGCGTTTATACGGTTATTCGCACCTTTACATTACTGTTCTATCATAAACCGGAGATTACCCATACCGTAATGCTCTGGATGGCCGCTCTTACGATGATTTTAGGAGCATTAGGTGCAGTATCGCATTGGGAAATTAAAAAGATTCTTGCCTATAATGTCATTATCTCGGTCGGCTTTATACTATTCGGGGTAGCGGTAGGAACCGAGCAATCGCTGAATGGTTCTTTCTTTTACTTGATTCATGATATGCTTTCCAAAGCTCTCATTTTTATTACAGGCGGAGCAATCATCAATATATTTGGCACAGATAAGCTGAAGGAATTTAGCGGTCTTATTCTGTTCAGACCTCTGCTGGGCTGGCTGTTCTTTATCGGTGTACTGGCTTTGGCCGGTGTTCCGCCATTAAGCGGCTTTGTCGGCAAAGTGGCCATTTTGCAAGGTGCGTTATCTGCCGGTGAGCTTGCCGTATCGATTATCGGTCTGATTACGAGCTTGATGGTGCTGTATTCTGTGTTAAAAATCTTTATTCATAGCTTCTGGGGAGAAACATTAATGAGTGAAGGTCAAGAGTATTCTACAGGCAAGCACGCCCTGCTTCCAGGCACGATTCTTGTAGTCTGCATCTTTGCCATGGGTATTGGCGCTGAGTGGGTTAATACTTACATTGCTCAAGCTACCGAGGTTATGGTTAATCCTAACCTGTATATCGAGGCTGTTCTTAAGCAAATTAGTCCTTGATTCAACCTAATTACAAGGGAAGTGTAAATCAATGACCGGACAGATTTTAATTAACCTGTTAATTGCGATAACATGGATGCTGCTAAATGAAAGTTGGGATATCGTAAGCTTTGCAGTAGGGTATTTTATCGGCTATCTCATTATTTTCTCGATGAGACGCTTTTTCCCTGTTCCGTTTTACGGTCGTAAAACGATTGCCATTATAAAGCTGTTCCTGCTTTTTGTTATTGAGTTATTCAAGTCAAGCATTATTGTCTTGAAGGAAATTATGCGACCAAAGCTGCAAATTAAACCAGGCATCTATCGCTCTGAGACAATTTTGGAAACGGATTTTGAAATATCTTTGCTTGTTACATTATTAACATTAACGCCTGGTTCGGTCGTGATGGAGATTGATCCGAAGGCCAAAGTCATGTTTATACACGCTATGGACGCGGATGATTTTCATAACAACATTCGCAAAACGAAGCGTAGATTTGAAAATGCGATTATTGAGGTGATGAGATAATGCTGGATACTATAATGCTAATCGCGATGTTTTTGCTGTCTCTTTCACTGCTCCTCACGCTTTATCGGATAATTAAAGGCCCAACAGTGCATGATCGCATATTGGCACTTGATTCTGTAGGCTATATTGTGATCGGGATTGTTGCCGTCCTTTCCATCCATCTTGATTCTCATGCTTATTTGGAGACGATATTGTTAATCGGCATACTGGCGTTTTTAAGCACAATTGCTTTGAGCCGTTACATGGAAAGGGGTGTCGTCATTGGACGGAAACGTAGTGATTGAGTGGATAGTCGCTATACTCGTACTGTTTGGCACTGCGATGAGCTTGTTAAGCTCCTTTGGACTGCTGCGCCTGCCAGATGTATACAATCGTGCGCATGCTACGACAAAGGCTGCAACCTTGGGAATATTAGCGATTCTTTTAGGCGCCTTTATTTACTTTTTCTTTTCCCATGGCGTATCCAGTATTCGTCTGCTGCTCGGGATTGTGTTTGTTTTTCTTACTGCACCTGTTGCGGGCCATCTTATCATCCGTTCGGCCCACCGCTACGGATCTCCGCTAGCACCAATCAGCGTACAGGATGATTTGCAGGAGCTGCAAAAAAATCAAAAGGAAGTCGATGATGAAAAGGTGCGTCCTGTAGAAGCAGAAAGCTGATGCAGCGCATGTAATTTACAAAGACATAATACCTGGATAAAACGAGCCATATGACATAGCTGCCGTCATATGGCTCGTTTTCACTGAACTAATTAATAATTATATGATTATGCAACCTTCACCATCTAAAGCGCGTCAATTCTTTATCTAAAGAATAGGGGGCATGATATGAGAATAGTAACCATTATATGCTTCATATCTTTGATATTTTTGCTTTCAAGTTGTGAAACAGGACCGCAGAACACTATCTCGAGCAATGAATTGAATGGCTTCTCAGACAAGCTTGAATTAACATACGGCAACGGTCATACAAAAGTGATTGAAGATTTAGCTACAAGAGAAAATCTTATTGAATTGATAAAAAGCAACCAGTATAAACGTGTAAATAAGCCGGATAGTGTAGGTCAGTCCTTTACAATACAATTGCAGCAAAATCTGAGGTACACTAGCCCTGGCTACTTGCACAATGGCACAGAAATATATAAGGCAACAGATATTGATATAGTGACTAAAATCCAAAAGCTGATTTCCGAGCTTAAATAAAAACGAGCCATATGACATAGCTGCCGTCATATGGCTCGTTTTTTATCTTCATTTAAAATCTGCAATAGCTGTGCCTTGCAAGCTTTGCTTAAGCAAAGCGTAGTTGATGCTTCCGTCAAACGGAAATTGCCCGCTTGCAACGACCTGCTGCAGCGTCTGCAGGCCTTGCTCCGCTTGCTCCACCAGCTCTGCCGGATAACTATACTGCTGCTGATGCCTTTCAAACTCCTCACGATCAACTACCTTCCAGTCTTCATCCGGCTCCTTTAAATAATCAAGATCCAGATCGACAAAGCTCAGCACATCGTTTTGCAGCTTGACTGGCATCGCAATATTGCAATAATACATCAGACGTTCCTCAGCTTGAAATGAAATAGCAGCCGTGTACCATTGGTCAAAATAAAACACTTCAAGTGAAGGGTAAGGAATCGTGAAGGTCGTTCCTTTCGTGTGATGAATAAAAGTACGGTTTGCCTGGCAAAGCACCATCACGTATTGCTCTGTTTGCTGAACGATTTCAGCCTGCCATTCGTAATGCAACCGCCCTCCGAATTTGTACGCTTGTATGGTAACTGGCTTGTTCATACAAATTTATAGCTCCAGAAACGTTCTTTGCCAAAGCGCTGCTTAACCTCGTCGGAATGAATATCCTCGTTGCCAAACATTTCACTAACTTGAAATTGCGTAGCATGTGCTGCAATCGAGTTGCGCTTTTGCACGAGAAAATCCGAAATATCGATCTCGATATCAGGCTCGCCATTATCCTCCACCATATTGTGGGCAAAACCTACACACCAAGCAGCTGGACGTTGATCCTCCGGCAGCTCACTCAGCACGCGAATAACGGACGCGCCAGTTGCATCATGGTCAGGATGCACGCTATAGCCAGGGAAAAACGTAAAGACTAGCGTTGGCTTAACTTCATGAATGATGCTGCGAATGGCCGCATCTACTATTTCTTTCGGTTCAAACTCTATCGTTTTATCAAGAAAGCCAAGCATCCGCAAATCTTGAATGCCAATCGCTTGGCATGATTGAATTAGCTCCTGCTTGCGAATATGTGGCAGCGTCAGGCGATTAGCGATTGGAGGCTTACCCAATCCCCGCCCCATCTCACCTAATGTCAAGCAGGCATAGGTAACATGAGCTCCCTCTGCGATCATTTTTGCTAGCGTACCCGATATTCCGAATGCTTCATCGTCAGGATGAGGCAGTACGACAACTATTTTTTCTGACATTTCGCATTCCTCCAAATCTATTATCTAACAGTATTTAAAACGGCTGCGTGCTCAGCTGCAGCGCAACAACAAGCTTGCCTTCCGAATTGATTCCTGCCAGCACAATGCGCCCATACTCATCTTCAACAGCATGAGTCAAGCCCTCCGTGTAAACCCAGCCATGCTCCAGCTTCAAGCCTACTCGGTATGGGCCATCCCCTTCAATTGAGCCATGCGAATACTGAATGACCGCATTGCGAATAAAATTGGCGGCCGGATGCTTGCTGCTGTCAAAGTGCGCGGCATATGCGCCCATGGTCAGCTCAAGATGAATATATAAAGGCGTGTTTTTCCAGGCGTCGATCTGCTCCTGAATCAAGCTTTTCTCTATCGGAATCATAACGTTCATCCCTTTCTGTTGCTTCGATTTTCAATCCGCACTACTCCATTATACGCCTTTCCCTTCAGATTACATAGAACCAGATATAAACAAGCTCTCTTCCTATGAGATACGAAGCGCTGTATTCCAGTCTGGTTGGGTCCCTTCCTGATAAAATTGATCGCTTGCAAAGAAATACAGCTTTGCCGCAAGATCATAGCGATTCCGCTTAACGACGTAGACAAAGCCTTCTCTAGCATCGTAGAAGCGCCCGCTGCGGTAGTCGTCAATCGCTTTTTCAAATACTTTTTTCGTCTCTATTTTTAGCTGGCGGATATGCGGCTCATCCGCTTCATACCAATCGTACAGTTGAACAGGCTCCTTGCTTGCGGGAAGCTGTATCCAGCCCAAATGGCGGCAATGCTCAGCACGAGCCAGCTCAAGCGCATTTCTAGCCTGTGCCGTAAGCAGAACAGAAACGCCAAGCTGCTCGCTCAAACGCTCCAAATCCAACGTCAGCTGCACCTGGTTGGAAATGACACTGCCCTCCAGGCGCTGCTCCTCGCCAATAATGCCTAGCATAACATCTCCCGCATCGATCGCAATACCAAGCTCGATTGGCGGCAGCCCTTGCTGAGCGCGCTGCGCATTATAACTGTTCAAGGACAAGCGCAGATGAAATGCCGCACGTATCGCATAATTGGTATGGTTAGGAAACATCGTCAGCATTCCAGGACCGAGGTAGCGGCTAATAAAGCCGCCATGCTCGCGAATAACCGGCCCCAGCTGCTTCAATAACGAGTTAATAAAGGCGAAATTGTCCTTGGTGCTCATCGTTGCCGACAGCTCATGAAAGCGGCGCATATTGCAAACCAAAATCGTCATATGCTTGGTCTGCTGCTCACCAAGCTCCACATCCGACATATTGCTTTTGCCGAGCACTTTTAGAAACTGCTGTGGAACAAAACGGAAATAAGCGCTGCTTAACCGTGTTACTTCAAGCACATAGTTTTTGATTGCAGTCGCCATCATATTAAACCGCTCGCCAAGTTCCTCGATCTCATCGCGCGTACGAATCTCGACTTCAATATCCCACTCGCCTCCAGCAATTTGATTAACACTGCGGCGCAGCTTGCGGATCGAGGACAAGAAGTAAATCGTCATAATCGTAATGACGATGCCGAGCACTAGGCTAATCCATAGCACTATTTTAATAATATCGTGCAGCAAGGCGATATTGCTGCTCGTAATCGCCACCATATCTTTGCCTGTTTCATAGATGCCGACCAATTCTCCGCTGCTGTTATAGATTGGGCCAAGCGCAAACAGCCAATTGCCCGTTTCATCCGACAGCTCGCCGAGCTCGACCGTCCCTCTTTCGATAACGAGCTTGTCGCTTTCTGTCGGTTCTATCGGCTGAAACATCGTTACGCTGTCGTCATCATCCATCACGACATAAATTTGTCCGTTCATATAACGGTAAATGGTGTTGTACAGCCCGTCATGATCGCTTCTCGAGCGCGGGAACACCTCATTCAGCTGCTCCTTGATTGTGGCATAAGCCGAGCCCCGATAGTCGCGCGGCGAATTGATCTGCTGCAGCATATCGCCATCAATCAAATATTTTCCGTTGGCTGCCAAAATTTTGAGCTGATTAAAGGTATCCTTCTTATTCTCCTCAGAAACCGAATGATAGACGGTATAGCTAAGCCACGTCATGGAAGCAGCCAGCAATGGAATAACGAGCAGAAGCTGCTTAAGCAGCAAATAAAGCTTTCGCTGCAGCATCACAACATAAATATAACGAACAGTATAAGCCGTCAGCAGAGCAAGGCCAACTACAATAAGCCAGAATAGCACGCGCATGGCAAGCTGGTTCATGCTGTAGGTGTAGCCCGCTACTACGGTTTGCAGCTCGCCTGCTGGATTCAGCACCGCTACTGCGCCCAAAGCAGTTACAACAATTTGCTCGCCCTGCAGGGAAACATGATTCAGGCTTTGCCAATCTATATCCTCTCTTGCCTGTGAAAGCTGCTGAAGGGTAACGACATTTTCTATCGTGGCGCCATTGTCCTGTGGAATGAGGCGTTTAATGGCTGCTTCATGTGCGTCAATATAATAAATGTGCTGTTTGCCGCCTATTTCAATTTCAACTTCAATTGGAAAATGTAAAGTAGGTTCATCGTTGTTCGGGAATAGCTGTTGGAGCTGGTCCTCCTGTACGAGATACAGGTAGCCTTGCTTCGTAGTCATAATTGTAGGAGTAATACCCGTCACTTCTTTAAGATATCGATCGGAAGGAAGCTCGAAGGAAGCGAGGTGTGTAGGGAATTGCTGAAGCTGATTGCTGGTGCTGATGCTTTGCAGTGAAGCTGATTGTCTCGATCGGCTGAAAAAATGCAGCTCTGTTCCAACGACTTGCAAGCTTTGAATACGGCCTACTCGCATCAGATTGTCATCTTCTGAGGCAAGTGCTGTATAGAGCATTGTTTTTTGCCTGCCATTTCGGCTAATTTTCAAAATATGCTCGCCGGAAACTTTAAGTCCGTATTGATCCAGCACAGTAATGAGCACATACGCATTGCCTTGCGAATCTGTCGTTACATCATTGAATAGAAATGTGTTGGTGGAGCTAGAATCAAGCTTGCTGGATACCGAATAAACAAGCCTTCCATCTGCATCAATTTTTTGCAGCGTTTTTTTGGAATCGGCGATCAAGTAGACCGCTTGCTGCTCGTCAATGACAGCCTGTGAAAGCATATTAACACTTTCTTCACGCTTCAATGGACTAAGCGTTGCCCAGTCCCGCAGCATAATTAGCGAAATGCCGCATACGGCAATCGTCAAAAGCAGCAGCATTAATTTAGTTTTCATGTGAACTCTCCAATAGATTCTAATATAGATTTGGGAGATATATGTACGGTTATGTACAGTGGTACTTACGCTACTATTTTACTATATTCATGTTCATTTGTGTAAAGAAAGGTAATATTATTGCTGCATTTGTAGATAAATAGTACAATATTGATAGATTCCCCTCCTCTTATGTTACGTTTAAATAACCTCTCAATCGACATACCAATTTAATGTAAATAAGGTGATCACGATCGGACAGCTCGTTTGTGGTGGAGCAAGTCTTCAATGCTCGTTTGGCACAGCGCCAAACGTCTTAACCGTAGCACCGAGTAAAGGAGTATTGACCGGCCTCCCAGCCGCTACTATTATGGATCATATTCCGATGGCGAACATTGCGCCATTTGCTCTTTGCAACTCCATGTCGAATCCTGCTGTTGCAAGCGCTACGGCGGCAAAATTCGGCACATTGACACCAATGCCCTGTGTACCAGTTACTTCAGCTCCATGGATTCCCGGCTCTCCTACTGTTTTAATTGGGAATCTTCCCGCACTAAACAGCAATTCCAAATGCATGTGCGCCTACGGCGGCGTCATCTCAATAACAACTCCAGGTCAATTTACTGTTCAAGTTCCATAAGCGCTAGGGCGTGTATACAAAGGAGCTATTGCGCGTGATTGAAAAAATTATAATGCCGTTTATTAATCCGATTAAAAAGCGTGTCATTATGCCATTAAAGCGGCTTAAAAACTGGCCGAAGCTGCTGGCAAAATGGATTAAGCGCAAATTTAAGGAAATACTCGGGCAAAAGGAAACGACGAAAGAAAGCTATTTTTTAATAGGAAACTACTATATTTCAAAAAAGCTGGTCGTCATCATCATCATCGTACTACTGCTCTTATATTTCTTTATCTTTATCAAGCCACCCAAATTCGTCAACAAATGGCTTAATCGCACGCCTTCGATTACTGTGGCTCAGGATGGAACCGCAGCAAGCTATACCGGCAAAGCCAGGCTGCGCAGCGCAGATAAAAAGCTTATATACGAGGGCGAGCTGGCCAATGGCCTGTACGAAGGAAAAGGCAAGCTGTATGACGAGCAGGGCAAGGTGCATTATGAGGGAGACTTTGCGCAAGGCTTGTTCCATGGAAATGGCAAGCTCTACGATGTGAGCGACAAGCTCCTGTATGAAGGCGGCTTTGCTGCTGGGCTCTATGAGGGTGAAGGCAAGCTGTACAGCGAGGATGGCGTGCTGCTGGAGCAGGGCAGCTTCCAGCAAGGGCAGCTTGTAGCAGGCGATCAGTATACACGCTCTGGTCAGCTGCAATATAGCGGCGGATTTGCTGCTGGACTATATGAAGGCGAAGGCAGTCTGTACAGCAGCGGAGGCGAGCTAAGCCATCAAGGCAGCTTTAAAGCCGGCGTTCCGCACGGCCCGGGAAGAAGCTACGACAAGCAAGGCAAGCTGCAGTATGAAGGTGAATTCAGCAACGGCATTTATACGGGCAGCGGCACCCTATATAAAGCAGACGGCACGATCATGTACCAGGGGCAGTTTCTTAACGGCAATTTCCACGGCACAGGCAAAATGCTGCACGCCAACGGCTTTATTAGCTACGAGGGAGAATTCAGCAACGGCAAGCGAGCAGGGCAAGGCACCGAGTACTTTGAGGATGGCAATGTGAAATACGAGGGACAATTTCTCTCTGACAGCTATCACGGACAAGGCACGCTGTTTGATCGAAGCGGCAAAACGATTTATACGGGCAGCTTCCAGACCAATCAATATCATGGCAGCGGACAAAAATTCAACAAGGACGGCCTGCTGGAATATGAGGGCAGCTTTAAGTATGGCAAGCTCAATGGGGCTGGCAAATGGTATGAGGATGGTACGAAAATCATTTATATCGGCTATTTCGAAAACGATTATATGCAATTTAATGAGCTGATCAAGCTTAGCTATAGCCAGCGCGAGGAGCTGCTGGGCAAGCCTGCCTCTGTGCAAAGCCTGCCTGATCCACTGCCTTTCCAGACCCAAGCTTCGACCCAAACGAACGTACTAGCGGCAGTGAGCGGAAACCGCATTGTGCAGCTGTCGGGAACGGTGCTCGATGAAATCACTGCCAACGATCAAGCTCAGCAGGGTGCAGCAAATGGTACCGGGACTACAGCTACGCCTGACGCTGCAACAGAGCCAGACACTACTACTGTCGGACCTGATGCCACTGCTGGACCTGACAGCAGTGTCGATCCCGGGGCTACAGCCGGACCTGACGACACTGCTGGACCTGACACTACAGCTGAGCCAGACACTACAGCAGCGCCTAACGCTGCAGCTAAACCTGATACTGCTGACTCAGGCGAGATCCGCGGTCAAACTGTAACCTTAAGCTATCCGCAGCTTAGCCTTGATCTTACCTACTATCAAGCAGATATGTCGGTAGAGGAATATCAGCTCCTGCAGGTAGTGATTCGACAAGGTAAGGTGCTGGAGCAGTTCTTCGCAGAGCTGAAAGCAAGAGCGGTCAATGAGCCAGAGCGCGTTAAGCTGCAGGCTCAGGCAATGACATATCGCTTTACAGTTGACGGAATGCTGTATCAAATTCGTTTGGATCGAAATGAGAAGCCAGTTGAAGCTGTTGTCTCTCTTGAAAATAATGACAGCTTGTAGAACGCTGTGCCGGCACTGTTTCAATACGCAGACCAACGAATAAAAGTAACACAAAGCAAAGCCGCAGCGACTCTTCTACATCTAAGTAGAGTCACTGCGGCTTTCTGCACCTACTAACATTCTTCCCATACAATCCCCATCGCCCAGCCCATTTTATGAAAGCTGCAGCCAATATATCGCATATATGACATATGAGCTTACTCGCGAGCCGAAGCTGCGCGCTGCATGCTTTCCTCCAGCTGCTCGGCAGCTGAGCTGACCGCCTCCTGAGCTGCTGCCTTTGCAGCCCACCAGCGTACTCTTAGCCGCAAGCGCTCTGTTTTTTGCAGCAGCTTCAAGCCAATGACAAACGTGCCTCTGCGCGGATATTGAATATGCGCAAGCGAGACGCGCGGATATTGCAGCGCATGCTCGCTGCGGTTGAATATCGTAATATCGCCGGCAACAATTGCGTCGCTCCGCTTCCACATTTCAGGCACGGGAACGTCTGTAAGGATGTCCTCATCCGAAATCGAAAGGCTGATTAGTACAGGAAGGTCCTGCGGCAAGCCATGCTCGATTTCATCAGAATAGAAGGTGCGCTGCTTGCGGTGATACCATTTTTTCTTCTTTTCCGGCACAATCGATATATCGACCACGCCAGTTACTACCTCTGGTTGTTCCAGCTCTTCCTCTGGCTCCGGCATTAAACGGGCAAATTCCTCTTCGATGCTGGGAAAAGAAATCGCACTGCTTGCATCTGCTTCCTCATCTCCATCAGCTTCATCAGCCAGCTGCTTCTGGCTGCTCCACTGCAAAGCTTCCTTTTTCAACAGCTTGTAGAGCAGGCTTGCATTTATAATATAATCGTCAAAAGGCTGTGGAATGACGCGGTCTATGACATAGCTTGCACCCATTTGCAGCATATTGATTTGCGCAATATAAATTGCCGGCTCGCTTGGCGCTGCCAGCGCTTGATCTAGCGAACGTGAATAATAGGCATCCATAATTCGTTCGATTGGCGGCTGCTCGCTAACAGCAATTTGCTGCTTCAGCAGCGACAAATCATAAATGGTGCGATCGCCAATCGTCAGCTTCGCACTGCCGGACACGACGCCAAGACCGATGCTCTGATAATCCGCATCGTCGCTTGAGGCTGCTTTAAGCGTAATGGTTTTGACATAATGACTTTCACTGCCCTCGCTCGGCTCATGAAATTGAATGATGCCATCAATCGCTCCCTCAATCAGCTCAACATTGTCGAGTTCAGGCACATATTGAAAGGAAATGGGCGGAGTTTGCAGCGTTTTTTCAATCATCAACGTAATTTGAAAGACTTGGCCATAGGAAACATAGCGTGGAGCCTGCTGATAAATCCGCACCTGTCCGTCGTCATACCAAACCCAGCGCTCCTCCATCAACTGCTCCAGCTCTTGATATGCCGGAGCTGGCGGCTGATCGGTAAGATAGAGACGATATGTCTCAAGAATGCGATTGTTCTCACTCACTTCCTCTGTCCCGCCGACTCCGCCAGCGACCGTATGAACAGGCTCCTTGCCTTTTTCATCATACGCAATGCACAGGTACACATTTTTCGCATAGTCGTTATTCATAAAGCCATCGATATTGGACAGCTTTGCTGTAATTGGCGAAGCGACGACAATTTCTCTGCCAAGCGCATCCAAGGCGACGCCAGTACCAATTGAAATGGATTTGTCATCGACAGCCACAACCTGCAAGCCAACTGCTACACCGCTGCCATGAAGCAAGCGATTTACTAATCTGCGCTTGTCGCTGTTATAGGTTTGCTCAGACATAAAGTCCCGCACAGTCAACAGCTTCCCGTAGAAGTAACGGTTTCTTTCAAACGGCACATACCTGGCACGATTCATCCTCTCATCCCTCTTTCAACATTATTCCAATCGCGAATTCAGCCCCAGCCTCGTATGCTTGTCGATGCGATTGTCTTGTCCAACATCAATCGTTATCGTATGGTGCGGCATTGACGAGCGTCCATCAAGCTTTAATAGAGTCGGCTCTGAAAGCACAGTATTCATACCCAGATAAGAATGCAGATCCATATAGACCCACGGCTGCAAAATAACCAGCTTGCATATCGAGAAAACAGGCTTGAAGCGATCCAGTATATGCTGCAACGTTACCCGCTTCAGCTCGGTATCGACATGCTCCGCCTTAACTAATACGTTGAACGCGTGCGGGTCCGCAGCATAGAGCCTTTCAACCACCTCTCCCAGCTCCGCATTTTCCTTCAGCGGCTTAATATCCTCATATTCGAGAATGATCGGCGGGTGCCCCGTATAAATCGTAACTACGGTTTCAATCGCATAGCGCGTGCCTCGCTGACTGTACAGCTTTGGCGCAACAAGCAGCAGCTGCTTAAGCTGCTCCTCTGACCAGTAATCATCCGCTTCTATGCCAAGCCAGCTGCACAGCCAGCGCAAGGAGTCTCCTGCAACCTGACGCGGCTCCAACGTGCGCGGTGCGGACGCAATGCGCAAATCTGTTTCCTCCAGCATGCTTTGAAACATGCTGAGATAGCGCGACAGAAAGTCTTTAGAAGCAGCATCACGCAAATAGATGGCAGGCAGTTCATCGATAAATGAGCTGTGAGGAAAGTAAATCTCCATGCCTTCAATGACTGGCGAATGCTGCGCTGTACCGATCAGCTCGAGATTGATCCATAAATATTTGCCGACTGCGCCGTGCAGCAACGAATCCTCTGGGTCAAGCAGCGTATGCTGCCAGATGCCTTCAAGCTCTCCCAGCTTTTCCATCATCGAAATGCTGGAATCAGCCAGGTAATGATCGAGCTGCACAATGCCATGCGGCAAGCTGATCTCCAAGGAATCGGAGGCAAAATATCTAACATTCCAGCTAGTATCATCAGCATTTTTCAGCTGCAGCTTTAGCTTATGCCACACTGTACCGAGCAGCTTGCTGTCCAGACTGCGACTGATCCATACCCCGGTATGCCCAAGCTGGTCCTTCCAGTACGCGGTTTCCAAACGTGGAGTAATCGTATAGATGTCATGCTTTTCTCCATTCCATATAAAAAGCTGATTGTGACTGCCGCATAAATAACGGCCTGCTGCCAGCTCAAGCTCACCCTTGCGCAGCACAGCTCCCTGCTGATTAAAAGCGATCAGCTCGGAGCCTTTGCCTGAGGCATGGCGCAGCAGCAGCCAATAGCTGCCATGCGCATAGGCTAAAGCCAATAAAGCCTCATAGCGGATTGCAAGCGGAACAAGCGTAAACTGATTGCTCAGCATATCCCAGCTCAACAGACGCCTGCCTTTTCGATCAGCTATAAGCACATGCTGGGCATTGCCTTGCACAATAAAAAAGTTGGCGGCTTGCAGCGTAGACTCCAGAACAATAGGCGCATGCTCAGGCGGCTTAGGCAATTCGATATTGAGAATCGGCATGCCGATTGCATCAAAACGCAGCAGCTGAAGCAGCTCGCGATGTGGAAGCTTGCCGATGATGACAACCTCCTCATTGTCCAGCACCAGCAGCTCATAGCCTTCAAAGCTCGCTTCATACCATTGAGTCGTACTCCATTTCAACTGCCCGTGATCCAGCACAAAGCATTGCAGCAAGCTTCCCTGCTCTCCTTGCGAAAGAACAATCATACGCTCGTGCTGCACAGCCAGCTTGGAGGGAACATACTGTTTATGGTCCAGCTTCATAACAAGCTCAATATGCTTGCTGACCAGATCAGTTCTCCAAATAGAGCCTAAAGAATCAAGCGCATACCATCTCCCATCAGCAGCACACACCATATCAATAATTTGAGCCTGCTCATTGGAAAAAGGAATCGTCGTCCGCTTTACTTGCCGATATTTGCGTTCACGTATAATTTGCAGACCATCCTGCTCTGCTTGAAGATGATAGCTCGTTCCACTGCTCCAATCAGCAGGCTTGCGGAATGAAAAAAAGGCGCGCTGATTCATATGACCCTCCTAACACATTTAGCTATTTGCAGTGCTCCGGAGCAATGCATCCTTCAGTCGCTTTTTAAATCAGCGCTCCGGAGTAAAGTATCCTACAGTCGCTTTTTAAATCGTAATGCTCTCTATTTAATTTTTAAAGGTAGCATTACGATGTTAAAGGCGACTCACTTCGTTTTTCGGATGCTTTGCTCCTCCGCTGTAGCATTTTTTCTTGATTGTTAAACTTCGATGCCGAATAAACCTCAAAGTTCTTTCAGCGCTCCGGAGCAATGCATCCTACAGTCGCTTTTTAAATCGTAATGCTTCTCTTATTTAATTTTTAAAGGTAGCATTACGATGTTAAAGGCGACTCACTTCGTTTTTCGGATGCTTTGCTCCTCCGCTGTAGCATTTTTTGAGTGCAAGACCAAGAAGCTTGGACGCTAGTAGAAAGCAAGGAGCGCAGCGTAGGCACTTACTACGTGAGCACCGAAGCTTTCGGTAGCGTGACATATTCGACGTCGAGTACGCTACAAAGCGACGCATCGTCATCAAAGTCCAGCTTTTTAAACCACCTCTTCCAATAAAGACTCAAAAAGCTCGGATTTCAGGACCAAGAAGATAGCATGAAGCTAGGGAATGAGGAGCGCAGCGTACGGTTTTGGTACGTGAGCACCGCAGGCTCCCGATGAATGCTATATTCGCCGTCGACTAATCTACGAAGCATCGCATCGTCATCAAAGCCGAGCTTTTTGAGTTTCCTCTTCCAATGAGAGTTTAAAAAGCTGGGCTTTCAGGACCTAGAAGATGGCACGATACTAGAAGGAGAGGAGCGCAGCGTAGGCAAAAAGCTACGTGAGCACCGAAGCCTTCGGTAGCGTGACATATTCGACGTGACTACGCTACGAAGCGACGCATCGTCATCAAAGTCCTGCTTTTTAAACCACCTCTACAATGAACTCGATTTCATGTGGTCCTGAGTGGGCTAGTCCATTTGGCGGTAGAATAATGTCTCCTCCGGCTTCCTGGATTACATTTTTGCCTTCTGCCCGGATCCAGGCATCCTGTATGTATTGCACGCCAGCGATTGTATGAATGTAATCGTACAGATCGCATTTATAGATTGGCTTGCCGAACTCCCAGCCTATCTCGCTTTGCGAGGCGTCAGGCTTCAGCCATTGATTAAGTGCTTGTACTACGGCTTGCTCCCCGCCTTCATATTGCGGATCAACGACTATTATCGCGCGAATTGTAATTTCCACGTATTCCGGCGGAATGATATGCAGCTTGGTCGTAAGCAGGCGGTACGGCTCCAAATGAGCGGCAATCGTTCGGCACAAGCCTTCGCTTGGCAGCGGAAATGGTCGGCGGCTGCGCGGAACAACAACGATCGCTACATGGCCCATTGCACGCTCTTCAGGATAGCGCGCAAGCTTTGTATGATAGCCCGCAATAGCTTTGACTCTGGCAATGCGGATTCCTGGAATTTCACGTACTCTTTGCTCAAGATCGGCTGCGGTAACGCCGCATTTCGGAGATAGAATGTCCAGCTTGGTGCGAGCAAGCGCTTCGCTGACTGATTCCGCTTCAGCGCCGCCATAGGCCGGGAACAAATTCGTCAGCTTGACATCATTGCGCCATAGCGCCATTCGCCTGATCGTATCCTCCTTTACATTGCCGCTAGCCCCTTCACCGGTACGGTAGCTAATAACTCGAATATTGGGCGTACTGCAAAGCGGCGGCGCCATTCCCTGAATGCCATCGGAAAATACTATGCTGTCCCCCTCAATGACATAGTGCGGCGAGAGAGGATCTGAGTCGTCGAAATCAAGTACCCGCTGCCAATCCTGCCACACCATAGCGCCACGCTCGGCATCAAAGGAGCCGACTTGAAGCCGCAGGCTGCTCTCATATAAGGACGGCAAAGGAAGCTGGCAGCGTTGGCCTGAAATCCCACTGCCTGTAGCAATATATTGCTTGCCCACAAATTCGGGATGATGCGCAATGACCCGAATCGCCTGCTCGCCAACCGCCAAGTCTGCCGCAGGCTGTACAACTACCTCAAGCATTGACGAACTTCGCTTGAGCTCGTATAGATGGCTGGGCAGTTCAATCCAGCCTTCCCGAACCCGAATTTGCACCTCTATATGTCCATGTATATAAAGCGCGTGGTACAAATAAATATGAATCGGCTCCAGCGAGCCTAGCAGCGCATCCTGCTCAGACCAGCCAGCGAAGGCTTGCTCCATACACCAGGTCCTCCCCTGTGAGGCGAACACCTCATTCCACATTAAGCGCTTGATGCGCGGCACATCATCGTATTTCCCCTGCACCAGCTCCGCCTTGATGAGCTTTACCTCGCCGGCTCCCTCTGGAATTTCGAATAAAACAGGACCGCTTTGATGTAAGCAATAGGTTTCGTCTCGCTCCAAATTGAGCGGCTGCCATCTGCCTTGCTCTCGATTCTCTTGATCCTGCTCCTCTTGCCCCTCCTGCTGCCAATAGCTCCATTGAACGAGCGCCGAGGGAATGAACTGCTTGTATCGCGCTGGAATGCGAATGTCCGGGTCCTGCTGATCAAGCTCAATCCAAAGCGATAGCGGCAACCCTCTCGGCAGCGGCTGAACCATGCTGATCGTCATCGTGGCATGCAGCTCCCCGTCCTCGCCAAAAGGATAGATCGCCGTTCTTCCCGACGACATATCTTGGGTAACCGCCGCCAGCTCATCGCTGCGCTGCAGCGTAATCATCGCAGTTGTATCCGGAATGATGGCGATCGAACGCACCGTTTCAAAATGAAGCTTGCCTACTGTTAACTCCGTACCAAAAGGGAGATACGTCACCTCGCTGGCATGCGAAAAGCTTACCGAGGTAGCAGCCGGCTGTCGGTCACGGGGCGCTCCGCCAAGCAGCTTAAGAAATTTGCGCTCAAATTCGATAGACAAGCGATTAAGCTGATACTGCTGCAGCTCAAGATGCCATGCCAGCAGCTCCAGCAGCGTGATGCCCGGATCATGCTCATTTACATCCGTCCACTGCGGGGCAAGCCGCGGAATCATATCCTTTGCCTCGCGAACAAGCTGCTCAAACGTACGATCATCCAAATTCGGCACTGGCAGCATAGGCAGTTCTCCTTTCCACTAACTTGTTCATAATTGCATTTACTAACCTCGTTAAGTCTGATGAACCTCAACAACAATGCGGTGCTGACCCGGCGTAATCATGCTGTGCGGCAGCTCGCTTAAACGCTCGGGATTCCATTCCACTTTCTTCCCTTGCTCCAGTCTGCAGGCCTCGAGCAGCAATTGCGGAATATGCATAACCGGCCCGACCGATTTAATTAAGGCATAAAACATGGACGGATGAATGCGGCTGCCTATTTCCCAACCATGCCCGTCGTTATTGCCGTGAATCGGATCCAGATAAGCCTCCAGCTTCTGCTGAATTTCACGCTCAACATGGACAACTTCATCCATATTGCGCACCCAGACTGTAGCCCTTACTCCAATCTCTACATAAACAGGCTCTATAACCTGCAAACGGTTAGGAAATGCGATGCCAGCCGCTGTCGCTTGAAGCAAACGCTCCTCTACCGTGCGCTTTAGCTCAAGGAACTGCGCGCCTTGCCCGCGCCCATTTTTCGGCAGCACGACAACCGTTAACGCGCCTATTTCCTTTTCCAGCTTGACATTGTAGTTCGGCAGACATCTTACCTTAGCAATGTTCGGATGAGCCTCGCGAGTTATCCATGCAAAATCATCGGCAATTACTGCGCGGTGGCGATGCGCCAGCGCTTTTGTCCCTTTCTGGATGGCCTCCCGCATCGTACCCGCATCGCAGCCGCCTGCCGCTGGCGCAACATTGCTGATCTGCTCGACAAATGCGATCGAGGTCTGCATCGTCGCAATCGCTCCTTTGCCAACATTGCCGCGTGCGCCGCCGCCGCTCACGTAGCTGACCTTAACCTGATCGGCGCCGTATTGCGCCAGTGCTTTGCCGTGCAAGCCGTCGCCAAACATTAGCTTGCCTGTGGCGCGCTCAATACAGTAATGGCGATCCTCGCTCGAGGAGTGCAAAAAATGCTCAACCCGCTCATACTCCACCCACACCTTCATTAGCTGCTGCTCGGAATCGAGCAGCAGCTGCAGCCGTTCAGGGCAGCGCAGCCGCAGCTGCTCCAGCTCATGCGAGCTGATCGTCTCTGTTTCATCAACCCAGACACGCTCCTGCAGCACGGGCTTTGAAGCTAGCGAATAGTAGCTGGCATGAACATCCTGCTCCAAATGATAGCCATCGACATATACGGGCAGCTCCTGCACAATCGTTTGCCGCTGCAGCACCTTAATCGTGTTGAGCGACATAAAACGCACCAGCGGCTCATACGCCTCCTCATTGCTCATATAGAAGCGAGTGTCCCGATTTACAGCGCGAATCCAGTACCCCGTTCTGCCCAGCTCAGCACTTCTTGCAAAATCCTGCGGTCCGACAAATTGAATCGTGCCGCTCTGTGTAAAGCCTTGCGTGCCGTCCGCAACCTGAAGCTTGCTCCAAACAAAGCTGCCGCCGGATGCGCGCAAATATTCCCACTCTACATGGGGAATTTCCTCCGCAGTCCAATATTTGCTTGCGAGCTCGACGTACATATGAATCGGGCCCCGCTCTGGCGGCTTGTCAAAGCCGAGCCAAACCGCTGGCTGAAAGCCGCTTAGCGGCTGAAATGGACGAAACGCCATACCCCCACTTAAAATTTCGGCGGTACGCT
This sequence comes from Paenibacillus montaniterrae, assembly GCF_018403185.1. Taxonomy (GTDB): domain Bacteria; phylum Bacillota; class Bacilli; order Paenibacillales; family Paenibacillaceae; genus Pristimantibacillus; species Pristimantibacillus montaniterrae. The sequence continues at coordinate 64,037 of NZ_BOSE01000003.1, read as the reverse complement.
CCCTTACCTCTAAATTGTTGCAGGTTACAAAATGATGCGGTTGTTTGCAAGGCGCCTCGTAATGGTAGGCCATGCGCATACCAGAAACGTAAGGAGCATAGTAGATTGCATCAATCGAATAGGCATGATCAACAGCAACAATCCGTGCTCGAATCCAGCAGCTTGCTTCGGCGTTCACCTCTGTTTGCTCAATATCCTCGGGGATTGTAAATTGCAGCTGGCAAGCTCTGCGCCCGTCCCACACCAGCTTGAACATGGCACCGGCACTGTCCTGCAGCGGAAGCATCGCCCAGGAGCGCCCATTCCAATACTCCCATTGCACGCGCGTAATCGTTACCGGATCAGGCTGCTCAGCTCGATCAACAAGCTCGCGGCGCATAATCGGCTTCCAGTTGATCGGCTTCGGCTTGTCAGGATAGAGGCGATGTGCCGTATATTCAAGCTCAAAGCTTAATGTCAGCATAGCGCCGCGCTTCGATAATACTTCGCTGCTGCCGATATAGAAGCAGCTATAGGGCGTAAAAAAATCACCAAACGGCTCACAGCCCGCCTGCACCGATACTGGCAGATCGTTGAAAAAAGCCAGCTGCGGCATGATGCCGCTCTTTTCATTGGCCTTTGCATAATCTGTTTTCAGCAGCAGCCGTTCAAACTGCAGCTTGCTTAAGGCAATTCCTTCATCCAATGCAGACAAGGAAAAGGCACGGCAGCGGATCCAGTAGCTTTCTTTGCCAAACAGCTCCGTTAGCTGCAGCCGATGCTTATGCAGCTTCAGCAGTCGTATCGTCGCATCATGGCAGTGCACAGCATCAAAGGCTTGCCACCCGCCATCGCTGTAGAACTCCCATATGACGAGCTGCTGATCGGACAGCAAATGCATAGCATCCATTAGCGCCGCTTCATGCTGCGGATGGATAAAGGTCAGCTCGATAGAGCTTGAATGCTCAATCTGAAATAAATATTGATGAGCGATGTAAAAGGTATGCTCTTGTACGTTAACGCCACTGCTGCCGTATAATGCAAAGGGAGGCGGCTGGTCGTCAGCATGCTGTTGTTCATGAGCAGCATCAAGCGACAATAGCTGACCATCAACCATATGCTGAACGATGCGATCCTTGCGCGGATAAACTGCAACGAGCTGCTGCAGCTTTGCCGTTGTAAGCAGCGCTGTACGCTCCGTTTCAAATACAATCGGCTCCGCTCCATCCTCAGCGTTTGTAGCGAGCTGCAGACCTGCGTCAATTAGTACAGGCTCTGGCGTACCGTCAGCCAGCTTGAAATGCACCTGTGCTACTGCAGGCGTAGCAGGAGAAAGCTCAACGTTGAAATGATTCAAGAAGGCGATGAGGCTTTTGCCCGGCAGCCGATTGAGTCGCGAAATATTCCCTTCCAGCAGATGGATGAACATTAGTGCCAATGCACTGCCTACATCCGGCTCCTGCTCATTAAAGGTCCATTCCGAGGCGTAATAGGGAACCATTTTATTTAGTTGTTCGATCAATTGCTGATGCTTGCGGCTATCAATCAATGGTGATTGCAGTTCCATCCCTAAGCTCCTCATTATTCTTCATCGCTCCGATAGCTAATTTGCGGCTCCTTCATACAGATAGAACGGATAAACCTGATTGTATAAATTATTCGTTGTCCGCACCGTATACTGAACGTGGATATTAAGCTTATTGTCCATTTGGGGATCAGACTTAACCTCAACTTCAACCTCATGCACCCTTGGCTCCCACTGGATAATGGCGCTGAGCACTTCATTTTTAATAAATTGCAGCGTCAAGGCATCGTTGTTTTCAAAAATATAACGCTCAATGCCACTACCGAAGTCAGGATGCATGATGCGCTCTCCCTTTACTGTCCAAATAATGATAGAAATTGCTTCGGCAATATCGTCCTCATACTCAACGGTACGAATTTTGCCTGTCAGCGGATCGACTTCTATCGGAAATTTCCAGCCACGCCCCATAAAATCTTTTGACATGCTCTGCCCGCCCTTCACTCATTAGCTCCAAAGTCGACTAATTAATTTTGACCATGCTGCCCTTCAGCTCAAGAATGCCCGCAGCCTGGATCGACAGATTGGCATTTGCTTTAAGCGACATCATCGCGTTCGATTCCAGCTTGATCTGTGTGCCTTTTATCGTAATCGTGTTGTTGCCCTGCAGCGTAATATCGCCTGTTTTGTTCAGCTTCACCTCAGTTGTTCCGCTCGTAATGGCAATGCTGCCTTTCGTTTCATCCAGCTCCAGCTTTTGCGTGCCTCCAGACGTTTTCAAGGTGATTGTTTTCGATTGGTCGGCCAGCTCAAGCTGATGACCGGCTTTTGTCTTAATCGTGATTTTGCCATCGCTGTCGGCATCATTGAAAATAATTTCATGGCCGGCTCTTGTTTTAAGCTTGCGGATATCGTTGCGCTCATTTTTGCCCTCTGGTGGCTTGTCCGTATCGTTCCATAAGGAGCCAATAACGATAGGAGCCCGTATATCGCCCAAAACAAAGGCGATCAAAACCTCGTCTCCGACTTCTGGTATAAACAGCGCGCCGCGATTGCTGCCGCCCATCGGGGTGGTCATTCTTGCCCAGTCAAATTCCTTTTGGTCATCGATAACCGGAATTTTCACCTTTAGCCTGCCAAGATTTTTAGGGTCCTTATTGTCTGTTACGATGCCGCAGTAAACGCCATGCATCGGCTGCGGGCCATTGTCCTGCGCAATTGTCGGAAACCAATCAAACATATCTACACCGCATTTCCTTGTAAAGTAAAGGTCGTTTTGTAGCCTGATCCGTCAAGCTGATGCTGCGCCTTCTCAATATAATAGGTTGTGTTCAGACTGCCGCCGAGGCCGCCTAGCGTAATGTATCGGCCAGCCCGCAGCTCAGGCAAGCCGATGCTGGCCCCTCTTGCCGTCACAAGCTTGACGCTGTGCTCCTGCATGCGCGATTCTGCCAGCTGCTTCGCTTCTGCCAGATCCTTTACAGGTCGTTGAATCACTTCTATAAAATCCCCCAAGCGCGATAGCAGATTAGGTCCCGTCTTGCTGTTGCTGCCGATTTTTTTCACCGTCGACGCTGTTGCTTCAACAATTTTCTTGGAGGTGCCGAGCGTACCTATAACGACAACCTTCGTCACTTGATCAGCAATATCGTGTTCAACGCGAAAGCTGGTTAGCTGCTTACCCCATTCCAGCTTCATAACAGGCACAGAATTTTCTTCCTTGCCGCGAAAAAACAGCTTTTTGCCTACTACGAAAAAATTGTAGTTCAGCTTTTCAGCCTGAGCCTTAATAAAGGCGTGATCGGACTCGGCATTTTTTACGATGATTTCTTCTGTTTTGCCAGTCGGCTTTATCGAGTAGCTCGTTATCCCATACTTGCCGGCAATCTCTCGCACGACTTTATCAATTGAGGTGTTCGACCATATTTGCGGCTGCCCGCCTCGCATCATATAAAATGAAATGTCCATCGCAGTAACGGAAATGGTCGGCGCATCACCTGTTGAAAAATCAAACTCAATATTGCTGATGTAGCCGAAAAAAATCGGCGTCATCCGATCCGTGTAGCCCATATGCACTTCCACGGGGTTGCCAAGCTGCAGCTGATCCTGCCAGGCAAAACTCCGTTTGATCAAATCATAGCCGTTCGTAATGGTGAAGCTTGCCATATCGGAGCTTTTGCCTGTCGTCGTATCAACCGACACGTTGGAGATCGCCATCCCCTGCTTGATGGCATCCTTGTTATTGACTAAAATTTTCGAGGCGGGAGCCATGAAGTTGCGATATTTTTGCTCTAGCTGCTCGAAGGTAGTCTTAGTGCTGTCCAGCTGTACAGTCGTCATCTGCTTATGCCTCCTCTAGCCGTACAAGCGAGGGATCGTCAGCAGCCTGCCTGGCTCAAGATTTCCCGGGTCAGCAATATCGTTGGCGCGAGCGATCGCTCTCCATAGCGCAGGGTCCTCATATTCCTCTGCTGCAATTTGCCAAAGCTTGTCTCCCTGCTTGACGATGCGCTGCTTGGTTCGGTCTGCCGACTGGCGCGGAATATGCTTTAGCTGATCCTTCATCGACTGAATCGCCTTAAAGGTCACATTCAATGTTGCGCGAATTGGCTTGCCATCGCTGCCAAACATCGTAAACCGCTGACTTATTTTTTCAATGACACCCGTAAAATTCAGCGAGCCCCACATAAAGGTACAGGTAGGCGGCGCATGCAAATCCTTGTCAATATCGAGCGCGGCTACAACCTTTTTCGTATAGTCGCGGACATCTACCTTTTGTTTTGTCGCTTCATCAATTTCTTCCGATGTATCGAAAAACAGCTCCATGCTGAGCGTTGTTGCTTCTCCTGCTACAAACTGCGCCAAAGGCTGCGACAAGCCAGGAATGCTCTGCCATGAATATTGATTGCCTGATTCCATGCTGTATTCAGTAGGATTAAACTTAACCTTCACACGGTCTTCCTTCTTGGCAAACTTAATTACGATAATCGCCTTTTCCAATCCGCTATCCAACAGCCTTAAGCCTCCCTTCAACCTATGTGCTAGCGTCCGATGCGCTTCGCTTCCATCCGAAGCTTGCGCGACAGTTCTTCATACAATTGATCAACTAATTGACGCGTTGAGCTTTGCGTTTCCTTCTTGACGAGCTCAGCCTGTTGCTCCTGCAGCTGCTGTTCCAGACGCTGCACCGTTTGCTGCAATTGCTTTACGCCATGCGGCTCAGCCTGCTTTGCCGCTTCCTTCTTCACATCAAGCCTTGCCAGAGGGTGACGCTGCTCGCTGACCTTAAAAGCGAATTGCTGCCTTGCCTGCAGTGGTGCTTGTCCACTGCGAGCAGCAGCGGGCTGATCCAGCGCATGTGCAGCTTGCGTCGCCGGGGCTTGGACTTGTACTGCCGGGCCGCGTGATGCTGGGTTATGCTGGGCCAAGACTTGCACTGCTAGATCAGGTGCCGCCAGGCCGCGTAATACTGGGCTGTGCGGTGCCAGGCCTTGTGTTGCTTGAATACGTAGCGCTAAACCTTCTACTGCCAGACCGCGTGATGCCGGGCTGTGCAATGCTATGCTTTGCAGTGCTTGACTACGTAGCGCTAAACCTTCTGCTGCCAGGCCACGTGATGCCAGGCCGCGTGATTCTGGGCTGTGCAATGCTATGCTTTGCAGTGCTTGACTACGTAGCGCTAAACCTTCTGCTGCCAGGCCGCGTGATGCCAGATCGTACGTTGCTGAGCTAGGCGCTGCCACAATTTGCGTTGCCTGGTTGCGTATTGCTGGGCCATACATTGCTTGGTCAGTTGCTGTGCCTTGTATTGCTCGGCCTTGCCGCATGGCCTGCAACAAACGATCTGGCAATACAGTCAACATTTGAGATTGAATAGCATTTAATTTTGCCATCGTTGCTAGTGCTGGCGCTGGCGCCAGTCTGCTTTTCCGTGGGATTGCCTCAACTGTCCGCCACCTGTTCGCAGTGCTCCCGCTTCGATCATTGCGAAGGACTCTGTTGCGCTCAACGTTATATACAATATTCATTTGCATAGTAGACACTGACGCATTGCGCTGAGCTGGGAGCAGCAGCTGCGGCAGTTGACCTGCGAACGTGCTGGCCCTGAGCTGATTATGCTGAGGCTGCCCGAAAAGCTGCTCCCAGGCTATTTGTCCTCGTACAAGTTGTGGGTTATATAATGCTGCCATAATCCGCAGACCGGCTATAGTTTGCAGGCTGGCCTGTTTATTAGATGAAATCTTAGGAGCCGTCACGCTTTGTACTAAACGCCGATAGTAGTGCTGCCCAATGCTGTTACCTGCATCCTCAAGTTTTTGCATTACAGCGTCTGCTGCTTGCTCCACAGCATGTGCGGACTGAACTCGCATGAGCTCCTGTTCCAGTTGTTTACTTGCATATTGAGCTGAAGCAGCCTCTCGTTTTTGAACATGCTCCAGCATGGCTCGATTAGCAGCTGGTCGTCTTTCTAATTGACCTTGTCTACCCGCAAGCAAACGGCTTAAAAATTCGCTTCTTGCCTGCCTTACTGCTGGCATGCTTCCAGCTTGGAGAGTCTGCCCTGGTTTGTAATAAAGCCTTGCTTTATCTCGCTGCTGCATCGGTCTGATGTCCAGCTGATTGTTGAGCGCAGCCACCATACTTGCTTGAGTTTGCTTAAAGCGTTTCCTCTCGAGGTCTGGCTGACTTGCTGTTAACGAGCTGGCGGAATATAATCTTCGCGCCAACAGCGTTTGCTGCTCTATACGCTGCACTAGCGTTAGCAGCTTAAGCTGCTTTTGCTCATTACGCTGCCCGCTGTATAATTCCCGATCAGGCTGTGCCGTTGAACTCTGTGCTTCCACAGCATTTACAGAATGAAACACAGAAGACTGCAGTCGGCGTACAATCGGCTGCAGCAGCTGCTCTAGCCTTGCCTGTACAGGCTCAAGCACTGTAATTTGTCGATTAACATGGGGTAGTCTTAGTCTTAGCTTTGCAGGCTGCTGGGCAAAAATGAGAACAGCCTGGCTTCGCTTTGCTGCATAAAACTGCTGCTGTATGCGAGCAACGAGCGCTCGCTTTGTTAGCAGATAGAAGCTTAGGCGATCATCTCGCTGAAGCTTCGTTATATTTCCTGCGCTTCTTTCATTATGATGCTTTGTATTTGCAATCTTGTTCGTACTCGCAGCCGCGGCTGGTAAAACGACTCCAGTACGCCTTGCACGTTCTATCTTTTGCTTTCTATATACAGGCAGTTCCGCTTGCTGTTTAGCCATTCGTTGAACAGTTAGCTGCTGCTCATGCTCTGACAGCTTGCGATGAACTAGCCGAATAGTCGTCGTTGCGGATCCTTGTTGCTTCTCTTGCCCTGATCGAATGGAAACAACTGTTTCCCCTTGCTGGTTGAGCCTTATATTCCAGTCTCGCAGCCCGGCAATTTGCTGCGGGCTTGTTTGAAGACGTTTGGGCATTATGACTTGCTCGCTATGTTGCTGGTTGTTTCCTGCAGCTTGCTCCTGTTCGTTGTGTCGCTGCTTGTTTCCTGCAGCTCGCTCCTGCTCATTGCGATGCTGCTTGCTTCCCGCAGCTTGCTCCTGCTTGCTGCGCTGTATTGCCGAGGACGCTCTCTGCTCTGCTACAGCAGTATATAAAGGCTGCGTACGATGCACCTGAGTTACTTTGCGCTCATGCAGGCTTTTTTGATCTTGTGTCATTCGGTAGCTTAACTGCAGCGGCTCGTTTGGCTTTGATTTTATGACTAGCTGCTGCATGTTCCGCAATAAAGCGGCTGAATGCTTACGAATTAATTGCTTGCTGCTTTCAGATACAAGCAGCAGCTGATGCTTCATAATTTGCTTATTCTGCACCTGCTCTTGAAGCTTAGCTTTTGCTTGCAAAATCGCTCTTTTTCGTAGCCTGACTGTGCTTTGTGCCACATTGGCAGTGCTGCTGTCCGCTGCCGCCTGACCATGATCTGCCGTCTTTAGATGATGAAGGGCTGCTGCATTGGCAGCTTCAACTGACAGCAAAGACTGCTGAACCAGCTTGCTCCACTTCACGCTAATGGCACCAGTCTGTCTGACCACCGAAAGCTCTGCCGTTGATCCGGGCACCGCTGCTGAATAGGGCTTTGCTTTTGCCAGTGGCTCTACTGCTGCTGGTAGCTTTATTGCTGCTGGCGGCTCTACTGCTGCTGGTAGCTTTATTGCTGCTGGCGGCTCTATTGCAGTTGGAGGCTCTTTCACTACTGATTGTTCTATTACTGTCGGAGGCTCTTTCGCTACTGATTGTTCTATTACTGCCGGAGGCTCTTTCGCTACTGATTGTTCTATTACTGCCGGAAGCTCTTTCGCTGCTGACGGCTCTTTCGCTGCTGAAGACGCAATTGCTTGAGCCTTGCTTGCAGTGGCAACGTGCTGCTGTAGTCCGCTATGCTCTGAATGCGTATGCTGCTGCTTGCTGCGAATCACTGCAAGCTCCTGTTCTAGCTTAAGCTCGACTTGCCCTACTTTGTCCAGCAGCTGCTGAGCTGATTTGCGTTTAACAGCAGCAACTCGTTCCTGCTCTATACGATGCAGCAATGGATAGGCAGAGCTAAATGGTACAAGCTCATGCCGCTGCGGCGCTGCAAGAAGCCGCCGGCCCTTTGCCTCGCTGCTTCGGGAAATATGCCTGGTTCCTCCAAGCTCGGCACTTGGCAGTTCTATTAATCTCATTTCTTGCTTAATAGAGGCTTGCTCTTTCACCGCCTGCTCCAGCCTCGGCATCGCATGCTTCGCCAAGGATGCCAATGCCTGCGTCTTTGCTTGCGCCAGCGCAGCAAGCTCGCCCGAACGATAGATGAGCTGCACATGCAAAGGCTGAATAAACTGCTTGATTTCAATACGTGGCGATATCGAGACTGCTTCTGCGCCAGCCTGCCGCTGCTCCTTATGGAACTGCATCGTGCTGCGAGGCGCTGCTCCATAAATGGACCAGCTGTATTTGCTCATTAGTCGCGATACAAAGCTATGATCAGTGAGATGAATAGGGCGTATTGCTTGTGCTTCGTCCCGCTTTCCAGCTTTCATCTGTATCGCTCCTCTCTGCTAACCTATTTAATAATTTTGAAGCCGTTATGCGCCAGCTCCAATTGCTCAATCGCAACCTCGCTAGAGGTAGCATTAAGATCAGGGCCAACCCATTTGATCGGGTAGGCATCTTCAAAGCTCCAACGGCGGTGCTCGTCAAAGCTTTCGTTGAATAAAATAATCGAGCCGCTGCGGCGCACAATATTTCCCTGTACGACCTCACGATGCCATTTCCACAGCACATCGTTGTCCAGCAAGCCGCGCTTGAGCACAATGGGCACATGCCTCGTCCCTTTAACCAGCTTATGAACGAAATCGTTGACACCGCCCTCGCGGTACTCCTCGATTTCCGTTTCCACCGTTAAGCCGCTTATCTCAGCAAAGCCCGCTACGATAACGAAATCTATCTCTACCATAAAGCGATAATTTCCAACTAATCCGTAGTTTGATGATTGAATAGCCCCTCGCTCCCTTCCTAAGACTAAGACTAGAACACATCAAACGGATTTTTCCTCTCGGCATCGCCGCTCATTTTACGGTTTATACGCGAAATTTCCTCGCACCAGCGTCGGCGATCCCGATGCTCCAAATTCATAATTTCCTCATGCGACCAATGGAAGTAGTAAGCGATAAATCCAACTTCTTCGTATAAGCGCTGCTCGGGATATACGCTTATGCCCCTTCCATCTGAGATAAAAAAGAGATATCGACCTCGTGATCATGACCGCATTTCGGACAGCTAGTTTTGACAGCAAGCTTCTCCATTTCATTGATTTCACGGTAAAAATTTTGTAAATAGGCCAGGTCGGCGGTAAACATTTTTTCGATCGTCTTCGTATCAATTGCTCGCAGGTCGCCAAGCTTGGTAATAACTCTTGCCAACAGGATGATCGACAAATAGCCAGGGTTTTGCTGGACGCGCGGATCGCGCATTGGCAAAATCTCATCCGCGGCAGTAGCCAATCTCATCGTGCCATGGCGATGCAGTGTTCCATTTTCATCTACGTAGCCGCGCGGCAGTACAAATTGAAATTCAGTTGCAAATGACATCATCGTGTTCCTCCCTAAACATAATTCAAGCTGGTAAAGCAGTGGGGCTGTTATAAGCTGTAAACAGACGAAGGAACAACCCAGCTAGCTGTTGTTCCCTTTGCCTGTACCTGTACGGCACTATTGCTTATTGTGTGCGGATCATGCCTTCATGAGCCAGCTCCAGCAGCTCAATCGCCACCTCAGAGGCCGTTGCGTTAAAGTCTGGCGCAGTATATTTCGTTGGCCACGCTTCATTTACTTGCCAGGTTGCAACATCCTCGCCTTCTTCATTGATCGCGATAATCGTAACGGTTTTACGCTCAATCGTGCCTTCCACAATACACTCCTGAATCCACTCGAATAGATCCATGGAGTCCGTCGCTCCCCATTTCAGCGTAATATTGCCGTATTTTGCAAGTCCAGGCAGCTTGCGCGGCGTTATCGTGTCCGTGCCCTCGCGATACTCAATGACATCCAGCGAAGCATCAAAGCCAGACACTTCATTGAATCCTCCTTGATCAATGCCTTCAACCTCTACACGGAACCGAAACTTGCGGTACGGATCATTTCTTTCTCCTGCCATGACCTAATCTTCCTTTCTCTCACAAGTTATATGGATTATTGCTCATTCGTTTTTTGTGTAATGCGGAATACAACAAATTCAGCCGGCTTCACTGGCGCAATTCCGATCACGCAAATGAGTCGTCCGTTGTCGATATCGTCCTGGGTCATCGTATTGCTGCTAATATCAATATAAAATGCCTCGCTTGGCGAAGAGCCCTGCAGCGCGCCGCCACGCCATACGCGAGTTAGAAATGCATCAATCGTACGATGTACTCTTGCCCACAAGCGCTCATCGTTCGGTTCAAATACGACCCAGTTCGTGCCTTGCTTAATGGACTCCTCTACAAAAATAAACAAGCGGCGAATGTTAATATATTTCCAAAGGCTGTTCGAGCTTGTCGTTCTAGCTCCCCAAATGCGAATGCCCTGCCCCGTAAAGCTGCGAATCAGGTTAACGCCGCGTGGATTGAGAATATCCTGCTCACCGCGATTGTACTGCACATCAAGTCCTGTTACACCGCGCAAAACCTCATTGGCCGGAGCCTTTTCCACACCGCGTGTGCTGTCGCTGCGTGCGAATACGCCAGTAACCGAGCCGGAAGGAGGAACAAACACGTTGCGTTTTTCAAGCGGATCAAAAACTTGCAGCCACGGGTTGTACAAGGCTGCATAGCTGGAATCAAACAGCTCACGATGCTCCAACACCTCCTGCACGGATGTTTTGTCGCGCGGAATGTCAAGCACCGCAAAGCGGCTGGCCAAATTTTCGCAATGCGCCACAAGCGCCAGCTGCACGGCCGGAATTGTAACCCCCGGGATAGCCATAATGCTGGCATTATCATTGTCGATAAACGCTTGAATGCCTGTACGCTTCCCAGGGCCGTTGTCCTCGCCGATATAGGTGCTGGCGTCTACAGCTCCTGCTGAGCCGTCAGAGCCTCCGCTTAACGTAATCGTTGCACGCTGCTCGTCAGCGAAAAGACTGGCAACCGAGCCGCCTTCCTTAACAGCTGCTTCAATAAGCGTGGATTTGACCAGCACCTTCTCAACAAAGTTGGCAGCTTCAATATTAAAGGACAGATTTTCAAATTTTTCAGCGATATTGCCGTAGGCCAGCAGCAGCGTAAATTCCGAGGTTGTCAGCAGCTTTGTCGGCACCTCGCCAGCAGCCGTCACAACATCGCCCGACAGATTGCCAGACAGCTCAATGACATTGTCCTTGACGCTGACAACAGCTAATTGCTCGACTCCGTTTTCACTCGTGAAAGCAACCTCATCACCAGCATAAAAACCGGCGCTGTTCTTCACTTGATACTTGTTGTCGCCAAGCTCAGCAACAATCGATGTTTTCGCTTTGCTTGACGGAACTAAAGCGATGCTGATGCCGTTCCCCCATGCGCCAACATTTTTGGCTTTAATCGTCATCGTGGCATGCTCGCCGCTTGCTGCTTGCGCATCGGCAGGCGCAACGCGCACAATGTAGGCTTGCGAGCCTCCGTTAATAAAAAACTGCTCTACAGCATAAGCCAAATATCTGTATTCACCAAACTGATTGTGCGATAAATATCCGCCGAAGCTGCGCTTGAAATCGTTCATGCTTGTCACTAGCGTCGGCAAGCCTGTCACTGGCCCCAGCTCTGCCAAACCAATAAAGCCGGCAATACTCGTGCTTACCCCTGATAAAGGTTGTCCAGCACTATCAAACTCCTCAACATAAACGCCAGGTGAAAAATATTCAGCCATGTGTATACCCGAAATCGCGCCAACAATCGCGACCTCGGTTCCTCCTTTCGGATTTGAATTTTTAAGGTTGCATTACGATGTTAAAGGCGACCCACTTCGTTTTTCAGCGCTACGGAGCAAAGCATCCTCCAGTCGCTTTTTAAATCGTAATGCTCTTATTTGAATTTTTAAGGTAGCATTACGATGTTAAAGGCGACTCACTTCGTTTTTCAGCGCTACGGAGCAAAGCATCCTTCAGTCGCTTTTTAAATCGTAATGCTCTTATTTGAATTTTTATGGTTGCATTACGATGTTAAAGGCGACACACTTCCGTTTTTCGGATTGCTTTGCTCCTTCGCTGTAGCTTTTTTTGAGTGCAGGACCAAGAAGCTTGGAGGAGCGCAGCGTAGGTCAATTGCTACGTGAGCACCGGAATTTTCGCTAGCGTTCAAGATTCGCCGTCGACTACGCTACGAAGCAACCACATCGTCATCAAAGTCCCGATTTTTAAACAACCCCTTCCAATAAAGGCTCAAAAACGGGGCTTTCAGGTCCAAGAAGCTTGGACGCTAGTAGAAAATGAGGAGCGCAGCGTAGGCATAAGCTACGTGAGCACCGGAATTTTCGCTAGCGTTCAAGATTCGCCGCCGAATACGCTACAACGCAACTACATCGTCATCAAAGTCCCGCTTTTTGAGCTACCACTTCCAATAAAGGTTTAAAAACGGGGCTTTCAGGTCCAAGAAGCTTGGACGCTAGTAGAAAACGAGGAGCGCAGCGTAGATAGACCTACGTGAGCACCGGAATTTTCGCTAGCGTTCAAGATTCGCCGTCGAATCCACTACAAAGAAGTTACATCGTCATCAAAGTCCCGATTTTTAAACAACCCCTTCCAATAAAGGTTTAAAAACGGGGCTTTCAGGTCCAAGAATATGGCACGATACTAGAAGGCGAGGAGCGCAGCGTAGGCAACAAGCTACGTGAGCACCGCAGCCTTCGGTAGCGTGACATATTCGCCGTCGACTACGCTACAGTGCAATCACATCGTCATCAAAGTCCCGCTTTTTGAGCTACCACTTCCAATTAAAGGTTTAAAAACGGGGCTTTCAGGTCCAAGAAGCTTGGACGCTAGTAGAAAATGAGGAGCGCAGCGTAGATAGACCTACGTGAGCACCGGAATTTTCGCTAGCGTTCAAGATTCGCCGTCGAATCCACTACAAAGAAGTTACATCGTCATCAAAGTCCCGTTTTTAAACTACCTCTAAAGGAGCTCAGTTTTAAGTTGTCTCTCCTTAACCCTCACCACACTCCTTGTACGGGTTGAGTCGAGATATATTGGGCCTACCCGATAGCTTAAAGAAAGCTTGTACGGTTGATTCGGGAATAGGTTAATCAATGTTTCCAAAGGAACCTCATGTTTAGCTATGCGGTATGTATCCTGTGAGCCTGCCAAAGCTCCTTCCAAGTCCTCGCCCTTCAAAACGGGATAGTCATGCAGCAGCTGCATCGTTTTGCCTATAATGCGCTGCTCGTCAATTGCTCGTGTCAGAACATCGGAAGAAGAGTGAGCGGTAACGATATAAAACAAATCCAGCGCAATCGGCGGGTAGCGCATGCGGTCGCCTTGATCGACAAGATCATTGATGCGCGCTTCCGCATTTTCTTTAACCTCGAACAAATAAAGCGACAAATTCATATCTCCACGATCTAACGGACTGGCAAGACCTACTCCATCAGGATGCGCAATCAGCTCTGGCACAAGCGCATTACGCAGCATCTTCACAAATGAAAGACCGATATCGGCGATGACAGAGTAATCTGCCACTATAATCACCCCTTCCAAAAATGAGCATATTGACCAAGCCGCTCCTTCATCAGAAGCTTGCCAGTTTTTTTATATTCCTGAACTGCCGCTTCGATCATATGCTTCATCGTTACGCTGCTTTGCTCTTCAGCTGCCAAATACGCAGCAGTCAGTACAATATTTTTAATTGGACCGCCCGCTAGCTCGAAGGTTTTGGCGAGAAACGGCAAATTCAGCTCCTCGCATGGTAGCTTGTCCGGAAGCACAGAGCGCCACAGCTGCTCTCGCTGCTCTGCGTCTGGAAATGGAAATTTTATAATATAATGAATGCGGCGCATAAAGGCTTCATCGAGATTTTGTGAGAAATTGGTCGCCAGAATCGTTAAGCCGTCATACTCCTCCATTTTTTGCAGCAAATAAGAGGTTTCCATATTTGCATATTTATCATGGGAATCCTTGACCTCCGAGCGCTTGCCAAACAAAGCATCGGCTTCATCAAAAAACAGAATCGCTCCGCTTAGCGCGGCACGGTCAAAAATTTCAGCAAGATTTTTTTCTGTTTCTCCGATATATTTGCTAACAACTCGCGTCAAATCGACTCGATAGAGCTCCGTGCCCATCGCTTTTGCCATCACTAACGCAGACATCGTTTTGCCAGTACCGGGAGGACCAGTAAACAGCAGGCTGATGCCTCTTCCGTAAGGTAGCAGGCGATCAAAGCCCCATGCCTGCATGACGGTATGACGATGCTCAAGCCGCAGACAAGCTTGTTTTAGCAACGACAGCGTATCTGCAGGCAGGACGAGATCGTTCCAGGTCCAGCGTGAATGCATTTTTACCGCTTTATCCTGCAAGCCATGGTAGATCATTTGATAGGCAGCTCGCTCAATGATCGTTGAAAATTGCGGCTGCCAATAAGGCTGCTGACTCTGTTCAGCTTGCTGCTGCTGTGAATGGTATTCGTGTGGAGCTATAGCCTCGCGGCCTGCTGCTTCCCAATTGAAAAGCTGCTTGCTGCGCATAATCGTGGCAGCAATCTGTCCTGCTGTAAATTGAAATTTGCTTGCTAGCTGCAAGCTTAGCTGATGTGAAAGATGTACGTGCGGTTCGCTATAATACCGCCAAAGCATTGATGATTGATCTAAGGTGGGGAGTGGGATTTGAATAGAAATAGAAGTTAGATTAGGTAAGACTTGAAATGGCAGCTCGCTTGTACTGTGAAGCATAACGAGCTGGTTTTGCTTGACCAAGCAGGCCTGCAGCTGATCTGTCAGTCCGAGGGGAGTTTGCTGACGTCCTGCACTGCTTAGCTTTTCGGCTTGCTCTATAATTAAAATCGCATCAAGCAGCTTGGCTTCCTGAAGAATTAGCTTGATGGCATCATGCAAACCGTCATGTGTCGCTATTCGAGCTGCATCGACGACAAGCAACGATTTTCGCAATTTAGAGGCGATATGCCTGCTTTGCAATGTTTTTCCCGAGCCGCTGGCTCCGATCAAAGCAATCATTAGCGATTGCTCCGCCTGCGCCTGTATAAAGCTCCAAAGCTGCAGCTGCAGCTGCTCGTGTATCAGGATCGCTGGCAGCTCCGTGCTCTGCTCTGGCTGCTCATGGCGAGCGCCGCTTAACGGCCCTTCATACTGCCACGGAAGCCCTAGCAAATAATGAACAATTCTTGATTTCAGCGCTAAAGGCACGGACAGGCAGGATACCTCTTTTACGGTCGTTGCATGGCTCTGAAAGCTGCTAAAAAGCTGCGCCAAATTGCTTTCGCTATTCATCATGCGATAATATATCGTATCTCGTTCCTCTTGACTGCGGGCGCAAAGCCGCAATATGAGATCGAGAGTAGCATATTGGCATGTAAGATCATCCTGCAAATAGCCAAACAGCCTAATATATTTGCGGTGAAGCTGTGGCGCTATCGCTAGTGTAATGACGCGACAGTCCAGCTCGTCAAGATGATATTGGCGCTTTAAGCGCTGGATCGGCAGCATCGGCACCGCTGCCTGCAGACGCTGCATGAGCGTATATTCCAGTTGAGCGATCAGTGCCTGCTGCTGCTCATCGAGCTGAATATGCTCATCATGCTGAAGCAGCATTTGATGAGCCTCGGTGTCGCTAACATACATGCCCTGCAATAGGCCAGGCTGTTCTGCCTGCTTGCTATGCTGCTGGGACATGCGCTGGATTTCAGCTTCTATAATGAGATCAAGTACGACAAGCTGATCTTGAAAATATTCCACGGAGGATCGGTACGCTCTAAGCTGGGAGGCTGTTTCGAAGCGCTGGCTCATCGTATAGCTCCTCTTTTAACAATATGTAAGTAACGAAAAAAGTATTTTTCACTCTTATTGTGTCATCCCGCAGCTCATTTGGCAACAGAAAATGTTGCTTTTTGTAACATGAGTCACATATTTTTCGCTCATCACAATCAAAGCTGCCTCAGTGATTGAGCTGCTCCCAACAGCTGATCCTGCAAAGCCTGCCGCAGCTGCTGCTTGCTGGGCATTGCATTTCCCTGCATTAGCTGCATGCGCCGCAATAAAGCAATGTAGCGAGCATCCTTCTGCTTTCTCGCTTTTTGCTCAAATTGCTCGACAAGCGCTGCAATTGTGAGCAGCAGCAAATCTCGTATACTAGCAAAACCAAGCTGCTTGACTCGCTTCTCTCGCAAGCCCGCACGCTTTCCTGCTGCGGCGTGCTCCACCTGCAGCAGCCGATCTGCTAGCTGCCTGCCACTGACTGGAGCGGCTTGCTGCTTAGTGGAAAGTGAAGCATTGAACAGCAGCCGTGATAATTGCTCAGGATCATGCAGCGCAGAAAATAGCTTCTCCTGCTCTCCCTTCATGCTGTCAGTCAACCCGCTTGTCAGCAGCGCTTGCCATGGCGCTCCGCCTTCATTTTCAATCAGTTGCTCCTCTTCCAGTTCATCATACTCTGTCATGCTGTGATCGGCCCGAGAAGCATCGGCAGCCTGCTGTGTTTGTTCAAGCTGCTGCTGGATATGCTGCTCACTAAGTGCCTCCAGTCGCTGAAGCTGCTGCTTAATGCGAGCCCAATCAAGCCATTCCTGCTCATGCTGTTTAATTGTTAGTGAGGCTGATAATGAGGAAACGCTTAAAGCTGCTTTATTGGCAAGCCGATACAGCAGCAATTGCTTTGCGGGCAAACTAAGCTGGTCAAGCCTGCGCAGCAGTTGCTGCTGCCCCTGCTTGTTGCCTTTATAGCTCAACCACTGCCATAGCGTTCGATATGGAGACAGCAGGCCATTGAAGGAGCCTGCATAAGGCGGGGCTTGGACGCCGAGCCGGGCAACATCACCTTCACGCAAAGGCTCGTTGGGACGCAGCTCGATTTGGCCCAGGCGCTCCATAACTCGCAGCCAATGAACCAAATCTCCAGCTTGCGCCAAGCTGCTGCTGCGGGAAAGGTTCAGCCAAAATGATTGCTGCTGACCAGCCGTGAGCGCCGCGAATTTGACCCAGAAGCTCTGCATTGCAGCATTGCCGATTAGCTGCTGCATATTCCATACCGGAGACGGCCGCTGAGCAGGATGGGCAACGAGCCGCTTGCTAGTGCTCTTATTATATAAGGACTCGTTATATAAGGACTTGCTGTCCACCATCCACAGTCGCTGTTTATGCTCCATTGCTATTCCTCCTGCCATTGAAATTTTAAACATCCAGTATCAAATTCGCGCGATATGATGGGTCAGACTGTAGCGGAAGCAGCTCTCTGCTCCTTTGGAATATGAAATCCGATCGTTGTGCCAAAGCCAGGCCGGGACTCGATGAGCAGCCCGCTGCGGTAATGCCATTGCAGGCGGCGGTTCGTATTGAGCAAGCCGACTCCAGTAAGCACTGCAGCATCCTCTTTCAAAACTGCCTGCTGTGTCGCATCATCCATTCCTATACCGTTATCCGTTACAGCAATTCTATAGTCATGCGCTCTGACCTGGATCTGAATCGTTACACAGCCACCCTCGGCGCGCGGCATAAGTCCGTGGCGAATTGCATTTTCCACAAGCGGCTGAATCGTGAGCGGCGGCAGCTTCAGCTCGGCGCATTCATCCAGCTCCCACTTTACCTGCAAGCGGTCGCCATAGCGCGCCTGCTCAATAAAGAGATATGTACGCACCAGATTCAGCTCTTCCTCTATTGAAGCCATATCCTTGGCATGACTGTAACGGAACTTGTCACGGAGATAGCTGCTAAAGGCTTCGAGCAGCTTTTTCATTTGCTCAAGGTCGATTTCACTTAGTGCAATAACCGAGTTTATCGTATTAAAGAAAAAATGCGGTTGAATTTGCGCCTGCAGCCATGCCGCCTCCATAAGCAGTCGTTCACGCAGCGATTTTTTAACACTGGTTAAGGCGCGCACGCGGGAACGAATTTCATTGGCGTCCATCGGCTTGCGAACATAATCGTTTGCTCCGCAGGCAAATGCATGCTGCAAATCCTGAGGCTGACTTCTTGCTGTAAGCAGCAAAACAGGCAGCTCTGTTAATGAATACTGCTGGCGGATGCGCCTTGTCAGCTCATAGCCTGACATTCCTGGCATCATTACATCCGATATTACTAGATCCCATTCTTGCTGCTGCAGCATTTGCAAAGCCTCTTCGCCTGAGCTTGCCTGCTTCATTTCATAATAATCCGCCTCAAGAATTGATTCCAGCACATGCACGTTGATAGGTTCATCATCAACTAGCAGCAGCTTAGGGCGATACAAGTTGGCTTCAGCCGTGCTTGTATTTTCAGAGGCCGGCTCTGCACGCTCGACAGGCTCTGTTGCCTGCTGCCTGCGAGCAGCGTCGTCTACAGCATGAATAAACAGCTTATTTCGACTATCCGCCTCTACCGGCTCAGCCTCGGTTGCGACAGGAGCTAGCGGCAGCGTAAATTGAAAGATAGAGCCTTGATTCGGTACAGAATGAACAGAAATTTCGCCGCCGTGCAGCTCAACCAGCTTTTTAGTAATGCTCAGCCCTAAGCCAAAGCCTCCTTCTATTGGCCTATTGTTATCTGTTCCCTGCTCATAAGGCTCGAATATTTGCTGCAAAATAGACTCGCTCATGCCAAGACCAGTATCCTCCACCTTGATCAGCGCATACTGCCCGCTAATCTCCGCACTGATCGTTACCGTGCCTTTCACCGTATATTTCAACGCATTGTGCAGTAAATTATACAAAATTTGGATGAGACGGTTTTCGTCCCCCCATACTGTAGGAAAATCACTGTCGATTCGATTAATAATGACGACATGCTCAGAACGACGCATATAGGCAAGCAAATCAATGACTCCGGTTGCAAGCTTGTCGAGCGAAATCTGGCTTTTGTTCATGCGCAGCATATTCTCCTTGTAGCTCATCACATCAAGAAGCTCATCAAGCATTAACGATAAACGCTTGCCTACTGCAACAATCCCTTCAAAGTCTTTGATGCTGCGCTGCGACAGCAGCTTGCCATCCCGTTCCAGCACAACCTGGGCAATATTAACCATGCTATGCAGCGGATTGCGCAGCTCATGCGACGTATTGGCAAGAAATTCATCACGCATGTCGATGCTTCTTTGCAGCTTTTCTGTCAAAATGCTTTTTTCACGGTATATACTTAAAATATGACGGCACCACATAATTGAAAAGCCAGTCATCGCAACAATTAGATCGAATGGATAGTACATTACCTTTATGCCGGTAGTGATGAAAATAAACCACCATAGCAAATGATTGCAAACCGCTAATACTGATAATAAATAAATACGATTTATAGAGTAGCCTTGCTTAAGGTTTAATAGAAAAATTATAAAGCTGATTAGCAAAACAACTACAATCACTAAGCTGTAACCATTGTTTAGCAGCATTAATGCATCGAACGGTACAAACATCGCAGCAATAAATGCGGACGCATTGATCACTTGAACCACATAAAATGCTTTTTTATGCTTGGTCAGCAAATAAGGGGACAATAGCTGATATAATGCAAAGCACATTAAAGAAAGCGACAATACGACGAGCCTGAAGCTAAAGCTGTAGCTCATACCGAGCCACAATTGCAGCAGCTTGTCCTCGCTGCCTCCCATGATCAATGCCGTAAAACTCACAATAAAAACAAATAACCATACAAGCTGCATGCGGCGAATTCCTGCAAAGTAAAGCGCAACAGCGTAAAGACCATGCATTAGAAAAACACTGGCTACGAGCTGCTGCATGCTGTTCGACAGGTTGACTTCGTTGGTCACGGCTTGCTCAGAGCCAAGCTTCAATGAGCGGATAAGCCCACCGCCGCGAATATCAGCGAAATTTGCCGCTTCAATGATGATTTCGATTTTGCCGTTTTCATCGCTTGTAAAGGTTCCATTGTACGGAATGTTGTAAGGATGGTAATTCTCTTTTCGCTCAGCCGGTATACCGGATTGACCTAACAGCTTGCCATTCACATACAGCTTCGATGCGCTTCTGGCGCTTACGACGCGCAAGGTATACGAATGCTGTAAATCAGGATCAACCAATAGCGTCAGGCGATAGGAACCAAAGCCGTATGGGCTGGGCTGCTGAGGGTCCAAGTGCTCGCTCCAGTCCTCGGGAACGGCAATATACTGAGGCTGCAATTCTTCTCCCTTTGGATTGCTGGCAATAAATTGTTCGGGGTAGAATTCCCACTCGCCATCTAATGTTATCGTTTTGTCGTCCAGGGCATCCCAGCTCCGCAGATCAAGCACGCCTTGCTTTATATTTTGCGCTTCACCAGCTTCGAAAGCAGCAAGCCAGGCCAGACGCCCTCCGTTAAGCACGAGAAAGACGAGGAGAAGGTAAACGATATTCAACCAGAGCTTTCGTTTTTTTATAGGGTTCAGCAAGTTCTTTTGCTCCTTACTTCTTTATAAGCCGTATTAGATAAACAAGGACAGAGACAGAAGAGCTCCGTCCGTAGGCGGTTCTTTGCCTAATGTCCAAAATGCTTGCATGTTAAATAAAAGGAATGATGACAATGAATAGCTTTCAAATGCTTTTGCAGCAGCAACAGCGCTATTTTCACGAAGGACACAGCAAATCTGTTTCTTATCGCATCGAGGCGCTGCGCAAGCTGCGGCTCGCGATCAAGCAGTTCGAGCCGAACATTATCGAAGCGCTCAAGGCCGATCTTAACAAGTCGGAGCTTGAAGCGTACAGTACTGAAATCGGCATTGTGCTCGAAGAAATTAATATTACATTGAAAAATATTAAGCGCTGGGCCAAGCCCAAGCGCGTAAAAACACCGCTTACTCATCTCGGCTCCTCCAGTTATATGTACGCACAGCCCTATGGTATTGTTTTGATTATTGCCCCCTGGAATTATCCGTTTCAGCTCGCGATCTCGCCATTAATTGGTGCCATTGCTGCTGGAAATGTTGCTGTTATTAAGCCTTCAGAGCTTGCACCGCGCACCTCCAGCGTCATTAGCCAGCTTATTGCTTCCGTCTTTTCTAAAGAGCAGGTCGCTGTCGTGGAAGGTGGGATTGATGTTAATCAAGCGCTGCTGGCTGAGCGCTGGGATTATATCTTTTTTACGGGAAGCGTACCAGTTGGAAAAATCGTAATGGAGACTGCTGCCAAGCATCTGACTCCTGTAACGCTGGAGCTGGGAGGAAAAAGCCCTTGCGTCGTGCACAAGGATGCTCATATACAGCTTGCTGCCAAACGGATCGCTTGGGGCAAATATCTTAATGCAGGACAGACCTGTATCGCGCCCGATTATGTATATATCCATCAGGATGTGAGGGATGAATTTGTCTCTGCATTCCGCGAGGCGGTGCAGCAGCTGTACGGTGAAAATGTGCTGCAAGGCGAGCATTATACACGTATCGTCAGCCCGCGTCATTTCCAGCGTCTGATCAGCTTTTTAGAGGATGGTCGCATTGTAATGGGAGGAAAATATGATGAAGCGAGGCTGCAAATTGAGCCTACGCTAATGGAGGAGCTTACGTGGGAGTCGCCAATTATGAAGGATGAAATTTTCGGGCCGATTTTGCCAATGATGACCTACGATGAGCTGAATGACGTTATTGCCGGGATTAGGCAGCATCCAAATCCGCTGGCTCTCTATTTGTTTTCCGAAAGCAAGGACGTGCAGCAGCATATGATTGAGCAGGTTTCATTTGGCGGCGGCTGTATTAATGATACTATTTTCCATGTAGCGAATCCTTATTTGCCGTTTGGCGGTGTAGGCACAAGCGGGATCGGCTCTTATCATGGCAAATTCAGCTTTGATGTCTTTACCCATTATAAAAGCGTGCTCAAGCAAACAACTCGCTTTGACTTGCCATTCCGCTACCCGAATATGAAGAATGCGATGAAAATTATTAAAATGCTCTTGAAATGAATTGTCGGCCGCAACCACATCTCCTTCGAGATGTGGTTGGAATTAAGCACGAAGTCAGTAATCACCAAACAAGACAAGATAACTTGCATGGTTTAATCAACATTAATTAATTGCTTTAATATGCTTGGAACTCAGAATATTATTTTTGCAGCCATGTCATATTGGAACAGCTCCACCACCAAAAAAATTCTTTTTCGTCAAGTATAGATTGATAGACAGGTCCGATAAAATCAACAAGACAAGTCATTACATCCTTGAATGCAGGTGGTTCCTTAATGCCTAGGCGACGTACAAAAGCCAACCACTGCTTCGTCCGACCTTCATCCTCAGCAAAATTCGCCATAAACAAAGGATGCTCTTTTTCAAATGCTGTACCTCGTCGTTGGAACGTCTCAAATATTGCCTCGTAAAGAATCCGCCCATCAAAATCATAAGTCTTCAATAAGGTATAGATATCATAAAAATCCTTCATTCGACTGTTCATAACCGATAATGTAATCATCGCTTCAAATTTTTCTGAAACCACAGATTCCTTTGAGTAGGCTTGCACCTGTGGAGTCTCCATATCAAGCAGAACAGGGTAGTCGATAAGCTGTGGCTTCGGAACCACGACATCACCAAATCCGATATCAAATTGCAAGCTTTTTCTCATTCGCCCTAAAAGAGCGGTTACTTTGACTCTTACTCCCTCATAATCGGCCCCCTCTTTAATCCGCTCCGTTATCATTTCATCCAGATGAAACACAATGCCGTCTGTAGGAATTTCTATTGAGCAAATCGTAACAAACGATTCCTTTAATATGTCTTGCTCATTAGCAATCTGTCTGGCGAGAAAGTCAACATCTTTGGTTGGACGAGCTTTGAATTGGGTTTGTGAGAACAGAAACAAGCCGCCTTTTAAGATAAATTTGTCCCGGTAATCGGAGATGGACAAGCGATATAAAAAGCGCTCTTGAAAATAAAGGAGCAGCAGCGTATCAAATGATTTTCCTGCTTTTTTCGCAATATTTTTCAAGCGTTCTGAAACAGAGGCGGGAATGTTCTTAATCTCACTCATCAGATCATCACCTCCAAATATTTTTGCAAAACCGTTCGAATTCGCAAATTATCAGCATAAGAGACAAGTCTTGATATATTTTTATAAGGGGATTGAAGGTAATTTCTCAACCCTTCCTTCATCAGATCAATTCCAATTTTCTCACGATACCTCACCATGTCACAGATTGTTTTTTCACGGTCATAAATTTTAATCGCCGAGCCATCAACAGTAACCTCGTCGATACCAATATTGAATGGAGCATCTGCCAAATAAAATATTTTAATAGGAGGGTAATCTGGAAGCTTTGGTTTTTTACTGCTGCGATGAATTGCAATGTGATATTCCCAAGGATTGTAGGTTGTCAGTTCATAATAGGAAAGGGCAGTGAGAAGACAGATCACCCCTTTA
This sequence comes from Paenibacillus montaniterrae, assembly GCF_018403185.1. Classification (GTDB taxonomy): domain Bacteria; phylum Bacillota; class Bacilli; order Paenibacillales; family Paenibacillaceae; genus Pristimantibacillus; species Pristimantibacillus montaniterrae. The sequence continues at coordinate 40,555 of NZ_BOSE01000003.1, read as the reverse complement.
GGAACCAGCTTTGATACTTCGACCATTTCATTTAGCGGTTCATTATTTTGAGCAGCTTGTCGATAAACCCCCTGCTTAACCCGTTCAATTTCGCCATTAAACTCTAGCTTTTTTATGTAATAAGGTGATATTCCAGCTGTAATAAAATCTTTCGTTCGAGCAAAGCCATGATGTTCTTCTAGCACTCGCATCGCTATAGTTACAATTCGTTCGTTCATGCACTCACCACCATTCACAATTACTTAAGAAATAGCTCTTCATAAAAGGCATTCGAGATTACTTTATAATTTCCTTTTATTATTTACAAAAAACTCTGCACTTAGACGTAAAAGCAGAGAAATATTCTATTGAATCTAGCTTAATGTTAGAGGGTGACGGATTGTCAAACCAAGTGCGACAATTTCTCTTAAAGGATTCCGTATCTGGAAAAGAATTTGCGCTGCAATTGACGAGCAAGAGGCAACTACTCGGTAATTACGAATAGTTGCCTCTACTTATGAGGGATTTGTTAGTCAGACTTACAAGTTCAAAAAACAACGGCGATTTACTGCTCTTCTTGCTCCTCAACAATGGTGAACTGCTCAAGCATGTAGTAGAAGCGCGCACCATGACCCTCTGATGCCTCAAGGAAGTATTTAGCTGTAATAATAAAGCTGCCGCCTTTTTCATTGGAAAGCACATAGACTTTAGCTACGGGACTATCCCATTCCTGTCCGTCAATTGCTGAAATTAACGTTGCTTCAAGCGGCTCAGTGACAGCCTCCGGCTCTTTTACGGTCGCATATTGGCCTGCCAGCTCCTGCTTAATTCGTGCCACCGCCTGTTCTGGCGTTTCATTTTCGGACTGCTCGATGCTCATCGAAACCTCTGGGTAGATGTCGCCAAGCGGCTCCTTCGTTACGATCACATCACGATTTTCCTCTTCAACGAGCTTATAGCGCTCTTCATCGATATAGATGACATAGCCGGATTTCGTATCCTGCAGCACAATTTCTTTATCCTCAGGCGTTCCTTCTATATGCTCTTGCACTTGCTTTTTCGGCTCAAAATATTGCTTGATTTGCTGGACGAACGCTTGCCCTGTATTCGTAGTCGTAAAGACGCCAATAATGCTGGCAGCCGCAGCTACTCCGATAATCCAGCCGATTCGTTTGGACGCGCTCTTTTTACGCTTGCCATGTGTTGTTTTCCTGCTCGTTTCCGCCATAAATAATTCCTCCTCAATATTTCTCCAGATGTCTTCTTTATGATTCAACATGGAGTCGGTATGCTTGTTTAGGGAACGCTTCATTTCTTCATCAAATTGTTCGTCTCTCATCCTTCTCCACCTCCGAATGAAGTCTGCAATCTTTGTCTCAGCTTCTGCTTCGCCTTAAAGATGCGTGATTTGATCGTGTTCAGGTTTTCTCCCAAGGTATCGGCAATTTCCTGATCTTTCAGGTCATGCATATATTTCAAAATGATCGGGATCCGATTATGCTCCTCCAAGCGCTGCAGCTCTTCGTACAGCTCCTCGTATTGCTCAAAGGCATGCTGATCGCGACCGCCCGTCTCCATCGCCTTCATTGCCTCTTCACCTACTGCAATCAGCTTGCCGTGCTTGGCAGCAATTCGCTTGCACTCATTTAACAGAATGGTATAAAACCAGGGCTTGAAGGATTGGGATGTCTCGAAGCTCGCAGCGCTGCGGTACATCCGTATAAAGGCTTCCTGCACAGCATCAAGCGCCAGCGACGATTGATTGCGCAAAACAATGGTTGCGACTCGCACAGCGTACTCATAGTAACGATCATACAGCTCTCGAAATGCAGTTTGGTCGCCCTGCTTAACCGAAAGCATTAATTCATTGTCGTTCAAGGCTGTTGCTCCTTTCTCTTAACGTTAAGCTATATACATTACCCGCCACTTGGCAAAATAGTTTTCGCTTGCGTAAAAAAATTTTAAAAAGCTAAAAGCTGCCTGGCGGTGCAAGCAGCTTCTATTACGTGTTTTATTTTATTATAGTACCAAAGCATTCATTTAATTCACTCTTATATTGCCTACTGAGGTGATCGCTTTAATTAGCGGACCGCCACTGCCGCGCTCTGCTTTAATTACTGTATTGCGATTTTCGTCATAGTTCACATCATCTATGCCCAGCTGTACCTTGCCCACCTCAACCATTAATTCGAAGCTTGCTTGTGCGGGAGCTTCAGCAAAGGTGATGTTGATGCTGCCTGCCTCGGCATAAGCAGTAATCGGATAGCTGCCATTGCCTTTCTCGACTCGAATGTCGCCTGCATCTACCTTAAGATCCAGTTCACCTGTTGTACCGCTTGCTACAATTGAGCCTGCATCGAGCTGAACCGATGCGCTGCTGAACACCGCTTCTTCCAGTGACACCTTGCCAAAGTTGTTCGTAATATTCAAGGCTGGCTCGCGTTCAGCAGGCAAGGTTACAATCAGCTTGCGCTGTCCGCGCTCATCATTGACTGAAAGCAGCTTATCCTTCTCGGTAACTGTCACCTGCAGCACATCGCCTTGAATCGAGGCATCAAAGGCAAATGTTTTACCAATGCTGCTATCTCTCATAAATTCAACCGTAGCTTCATCGCTAGTCCCTTGCTGTACGACAATTTCCATTGCTTCCGTTACAATATCAATGCTATCAAACTCGTCTCCGCCAAAGGTTTGCACGCCCTCCGAGACTAGCTCGCCTGTGCCCGAGCTCTCGCCTAATATAAAATTAGTCGACTTTTCTGTAACTGCCCCACAGCCAGCTAGTGTCAGCGCCATTGCCAGCCCGATGCAAGTGATGCTCAACTTCCAATATGGTTTCATTCTCCTGCTCCTTTTTCCATTTGTAAACAGTATAGTTCAGTTTTAGCCAGGTTAAAACCGCCGCATGGCTGGTTTACGGCTGGACCAAAGGCGGGGAGGCTAAACGCGGTGAGACCTTCACATCGTAAGCGGATTGTCTGATTCGCATCCTCTTGGATTGTTGTGATTGATCAATCAATTACAACTTTACATGTCTGCTCGCAATCTCTTTTGCAATGCATGGATCGTTTTGGTTATAGCTTGTTCGTGACTTGTCGCCCGAATTGGACCTATCGCTTTTTCATATTTTGCTCCACTTAAAATGAGCGGTTCTTCTGTTAGGTAGAGCATTTCTACTACCTCTTTCATAACAGGTGAGCTCAGACCAAGCAAGGACAAGCCAATTCTTCCGAGCGGAATAACAGGCTTGGAGCTTCCGCTTGCTCGCTTGGCGATGCGTACAATTTCATTTCCAGATAGCAAGCCGGAGCCGGGAATATTCCAGTTTTGCCCGTACGTGTTGTCGCGCTTAGCCAGCTCGACAATCATTGCCGCTGCATCGGGCAAATAAATAAACTCTCGCGGCACATGCATATTGCCAATATGAAAGGCCAGCTTTCCTGCCGCGATTGCTTCCAAGGTTGAGCCTAAATAGGAAGCCTGATTAGCTGTTGGGCCGTAATAATCCGGCAGCCGAACAATCATAATTTGCGCACGACTCCAACGACCGCTAAACAGCATGTTTTCATATGCCAGCCTAACCTTGCCTTTTCTCGTATGCGGCTGCTTCGGATGCTCCTCGGTTACTCGCTCCATCTGACGTCTGCCGTAAGGATAAATTCCGTCTATTACCACTACTTTTAAAGCCAGTTGATCCGCCGCTTGCAATACGGCCTCGCCTAGCGGAATTAGCTTAGCTTCCATTTCATGGTATGGCACATTTGCGCAATGAAACATCGTATCTGCTTCAGTTGATGCATTGACAATATCGTCCGTGCGAAATGCATCGCCTACCGCCAGCTTTAGATGCTTTGGATTGCCCAGACTCGACTTAAGCTGCTCAAGCTTCTGGCGCGACCGACCAAAGGCTATTGTCTCAACTCCTCGCTTAACCAACTCCTCTGTAATCGCAGCTCCCGTTCCTCCTGTTGCTCCTATAACAATTGCTTTTTTCATAAGTATCACCTCAGTATCATTTTTGAAATTGATCAATCACTCACAATTATAGACGTGTATGAGTGATTGATCAATTACTTACTGTTAATGTAGCATTTTGTGATTGATTAGTCAATCACAAAATTTGAAAATAAATAAGCTTCATCATTTGCCCATCAATTCAGGCATATCCAATGCTGCTGAAATATTGCACAGCATGCCTCTCGCTAAAAACAGTAATGTTCTCTCTTCTGCATCGACTACACCAGCTTCCTGGAAAGCTTCCAGTACGATGCTGCGAACTTCGGCGAAACCGTTGCGCATAGCAGCTTGAACCGCGTCCTCGCGGATCGTTTGAGCTTGCATCTGGAGAAGGATTTCGTTTTTATACGAGGCTAAAATATCCTCGTAGGCTTGAATCAGATTTTTCTCCATCTGCTCCTTCGGAGTGTTCTCGATAACCTTGCGGAACGATTCCAATACTCTTGTCCAGGATACTTCCAGCGCCGTCAGCAACAATGCTTCCTTCGTTGCGAAAAAACGAAAAATATACGATTGCGAAATTTTAGCCCGCTCTGCAACCTGCGCCGTCGTCGCTCTAAAATAACCAACCTCGGCAAATACCTCAATCGCCGCGGAAATAATGTCCGCTTTGCGGTTAACCGACACCGCATCCACTTTTGCCACTTGCTTGTCACTTCCTTTCACGCACACGTGTAGAGTGCCGTATTCTTCACGTCATTATATCACACCATTTTCTAATCATTCAATCCACGCACTCGTGTAGAGTGCGACAGCCCGCACATTTCGCCCTTACACAGCAAGCATTTGCAAACGCTTTAGTGCGGATCGCTTTAAATGTACCATATTTTAGGGAAGATTTCACCCTAAAATTGCCGAAAAGTCTTATTTTATGCGGGGTGCGGATCTCCCAGGGTTTTTATGTGAGCTTCCGATCCGCACCAAAATAACTTGTATCACAAAAAGAACAATGCCAACCGTTAACTACTCACCTGTGCCTCAGGCTTGCGATCCGTAATGAAAGTCTGCACGCCTATCATCACGAGCACGATTACGAGCATCGCCAGCAATGCCGCTTTAAAGCTTCCGGCATGATCATAAATTACGCCAACCAGCATAGGCCCCATCGCCCCTATAATGTAGCCGCCGCATTGAGACATCGCTGACCATGAGCCCGCTTCCTCAGACGAATTCGTCTCGACTATTGGCAGCATCAGCGCCAGTGGAAACAGTCCTCCTGCTCCAATTCCCAAGCAGATTACCGCTGGCAGCATCGGCAGGTGAAGCAGCAGCATAATCACGCCCGCCAGTTCAAACACGCTGCATGTAATGAGAAAAAATCTGCGTCTGCCCGTTTTCGCAGCCAAGCCGGGAATAATTAACGATACCGGAACCTGCACTATGGTAAATATGGTAAGCATCATCGCTGAGCCTGTCTTACTGTAACCGAAGCTGTGTGCGATCGGTGAAATCCAGGCGGTGACCGTGTAAAACATGCTCGCCATTAAGCCAAAGAATATAGTAAGCAGCAGCGCTCGCTTGTTGCGCAGCGGCAATCTGGTTTTGACCACATTGCCACGCGTTCCTTTTTCACGTAAAAAGAATGCCCAAACAATTAGTGCCACTACACCTAAAAGGCTCCAGCAGGACAATGCCAGCGTAAAGCTGTGACCGCTACCCTCAAAAATAGGCACAGACAGTGCCGAAGCCAGAGCCGCTCCTACGGTCATTGCCGCAGAGTACAGACTGACAAGACTAGGCTTTGTTGGGAAATACTTTTTGATAAAGCCTGACAGCAAAGGACCTGCCAAGCTAATGCCAACCCCTCCGACAAATGCGCTTATGACAAGCATTGCCGCCGAGCCGATTATGCCGCGAGCAGCTGTTGCCAGCGTAATAAGCAAAACAGCGAAAAATATGGTACGCTCCAGCCCTAACCGATCACGTAGCTTCGTGGCCGCAGGCGCAAAGATCCCCATGCAAAAAACAGGCAGCGTCGTCAGCAGGCTGGCCAGCAACCCACTCATTCCAAGCTCGCTTTGCAGCGAACCGAGCAAAGGAGCGACAGATGTAATGATTGGTCTTAAGTTTAGCGATGCAATAATAATTGCAAGCAGCAAATACAGCTTTTTCATCTGAATCGCCTCCTATAATGTTTATATCTCAGTATAGGGACGGAGCTGTAATTGTTCAATCCAATAATTTATATTATTATGATAGTAAAATACTATTAATTACAGCCACAGCTTGATCATCTTCAAATCAATGATAGGAGGCTACTTGCGATGGATACACGCAACATCCAATATTTTATGGCGGTATATGAGCATTTGCATTTTACGAGAGCTGCTGAAGCACTTGGCATTTCCCAGCCTACCTTGAGTCAGCAAATTCGCATTTTGGAAGCTGAATTCGGCATACCGCTGTTTGATCGAATTGGCAAAAAGGTAGTTGCAACCGAGGCCGGGCGGCTGCTCCGGCAATATGGCATGAAAATGATCCAGGCCGAGCTCGATGTAAAAAATGCTATTAAGGAGCTTGCTTCCGCGCAGCGAGGTACTGTACGACTGGCGGTGCTCCCCTCTGATCTTGACTTTCAGCTCGTCCCGCTATTCGTGCAATTTAATGCAAAATATCCGGATATTCAGCTGCAAGCCATCTCTACAATATACGTACAAGAAGAGGTTTTAAATTATAAGGTCGATATGGGAATTGGATTAGCCGGTCCGCCAGACCCGCGACTGGTGCAAATTCCGCTGCGTTCCGAGCCTTATCACCTGTTTGTTCGGGCAGACAGCGAGCTTGCCCGCAGAGATTCGATTACGCTGCAAGAGCTGCAGCAGCATGCGCTGGTCATGTACCCGCAAGGCTTTCTTGGTCGCGATCTGGTCGATAAGGTATGCAAGCAGGAAGGCTTTGAGCTGACTACCGTAATGGAAACGAGCTCTGCCAACTCCTTGCTGCAGCTGGTGTCTGCTGGCATCGGCGCAACCATTCAACCCGACAGCCTGCTCAGACAAAAAAATGAATACCCTGCTATTACGTCGATTCCCATTAAAGGAGCCACTCCCGTGCGTCAGCTGCAGCTGATGTACTACGCCGACCGCTTTATTAGTGGCTCACAGCAACAGCTGACGAAATGGCTGATTGATTTCTTCAAATGAGCTGCAGAACGCATACTGCTTTACTCATACTGCGCGATTGCTTGCCTGGCCTGCTCGACAATTTGATCGACCAGATAGCTTGGCTGAAGCAGCTTCATCATCCCGCCAAAGCCAAGCACATACTCCACTGCCTCTTGCTCAGAGTTAAAGCGCAGTGCGACATGCACCATTGGATCATTGGTTGCTTCGGCCTGCAAAATTTCCATCCGGTTTACAAATTTGTCGGTAAAGCTCATGCGGCTTAAGATCGAACGATGCGCCAGCACGCTAATCTCAAAAGTAGGCAGCGACTCCACAAAATCAAGCTTGCTTTGCTTCCAATACTCCCCCAAATTAAATGCTTCCGGCCGCGTAAATGCTTCCGCTTGAACCTCCGCTTGCGCAATACGCGATACTTTAAAGCTGCGATGCTCTCCCTGCTCATTTAGCGCGACAAGATACCAGGTGCTGCCTTTGGCAACAAGGCCAAGCGGACAAACGATTCGCTGCGAGCTGTCCCCATTTGCTTTCTGATACGTAATTGCCAGCTTTCTATTTTCCCATAGCGCCAGCTGAACATCCTGCAGCGCAGTTGATGCAGCGCGTGTCGGCTTCCACGTGCCAGTATCAATGTAAATTTTGTTGAAATATTGCTGCGCATCGCCCTTGCTGGCAGCCGGCAGCTTGGCAAGCAGGCTTTGGCGGATCGTGGTGCCGCTCGCTGTTATATTCAGCGCCTCCAATATGCTTTCCGATGGCACAATAAACAGCGCCTTCAGCTCCTCCAAATGCAAATCGCCAATCGCGCTGCGGAAATGATCCATCAGCTTCCAGCCGCCGTTAATTCCCCGCTCTGCCACGACAGGTATTCCTGCCATCGTTAACGCATCCATATCGCGCAAAATCGTTCGTTGCGATACTTCGACCTCCTCGGCAAGCTGCTTCGTTGTCAGCTTCCCCTTGCTTTGCAGCGACAATATAATTTTGATTAAACGATCAGCACGCATGATTATTCCTCTTTCTCTGCAAAATAATTGGCAGTTGCTTTTAATATATGACAAAGGGTGTCGTCTTTATAGTTTACAATAAGACAAGTATTCAAGCTAATTAATAAAAATGCCAGGAGGAATGGTACATGAACAAGCCATTGCAAGGAAAAATCGCGTTAGTAGCAGGTGGAACGAGAGGTGCAGGACGAGGCATTGCCGTTGAATTGGGTGCCGCAGGAGCCACGGTATATGTAACGGGCCGAACGACACGCAGCCAGCTTTCAGAATACCAACGACGGGAAACGATTGAGGAAACGGCTGAGCTGGTTAATGAGGCAGGCGGCGTAGGCATTCCCGTGCAAGTCGATCATTTGCAGCCCGAGCAAGTAAAAGGGCTCGCTGAAAAAATTGAGCGCGAGCAAGGGAGGCTCGACATTCTCGTCAATGATATTTGGGGTGGCGAAAATTTGGTGGAATGGGAGGTGCCAGTCTGGCAGCATTCACTGGAAAATGGACTGCGCATGATGAGACTCGCCATTGATACCCACCTCATTACGAGCCACTATTTGCTGCCGCTAGTGATCCGCAACAAAAACGGATTAGTCGTGGAAATGACCGACGGAACAGCAGCTTACAATCAGGATCATTACAGGCTGTCGCTGTATTACGATTTAGTCAAAACATCTGTGATCCGCATGGCCTGGGGACTGGCTAAGGAGCTCGCGCCTTATCAATGCAGTGCTGTTGCGCTGACGCCTGGCTGGCTTCGCTCTGAGATCATGCTGGAGCATTTCGGTGTTACAGAGGAAAACTGGCGGGATGGAGCGGCTAAGGATCCGCATTTTCTTATTTCAGAGTCACCGCATTTTGTGGGGCGAGCGGTAGCTGCACTGGCGCAGGATGACAATAAAGCACGCTGGAACGGACAATCGTTATCAAGCGGAGAGCTGGCGCAAATTTATGGCTTTACCGATATCGATGGCTCGAAGCCGAACTGCTTCGCTTATTTGATCGAGGTCGTAGAAGCCGGAAAGCAAGAAAATGCTGCTGCCTATCGTTAACGCTAATTCGGTAAAGCTGAGCTGCCATAAATTAGCGTGCTAGCTAACGCGAAGCATTAAAAAGCGTATTGCCAAACCTAATCTGTCATCGTCGCAGCATCGGGCTTAGCAATACGCTTTTGATTTATTTTAATTTGATGCGAATCCGTTTCGTCATAATGCGAACGACAGTAAAGGAAGCGCCAATGAGCACAGCCGTTGCCAAAATCGACACCAGGCCTGACCATACCTGAGCAAGCTTCAACGTATCACTCAGCGGCATTTCCCACATAACCTCAACTGCGATCGCCAGCAAAATAGCTAGCAGAATAAACAATAATCCGCCAAAGCTAAAGCGGTAAAAGCCTGCTCCAATTAACCAGCCCGCAGCGTAATAAGCTAAAATGTTCAAGCCGTATACCACAATAGCGATAGGCCATGCGTAATCCAGCTGCAGCTCAGGGGCAAATATAAGCTGCTCAATTAGAAAAACTACGCCTGACACAATAGCCAAAACAAACGCTACTGCAACCGATGAGACTGCCGCTCCATAGAAGTAGTCCTTGCGCGTCAAGCCTTGCTTTACGAAAAAGGTAAGGAAGCTCGGCACGGACAAAATGCCGCATACCAGCATAAAAATTTTTGATGGATTTGCGATAAAGGCGATAAAGCCACTGTTGTCGATGTTGAAGGACTCTTTGTCCCAGCTGCCGCTTAAAACGTTGGAAAACAGCTGCCCCAATTTATTGTTCGATTCAATATTAATCCCAATCAACGGAAAGACAATGTAAGCAGCTAATGCAAAAGCGCCAAACCAAACGGCCCAAGATAGCTGGGCCAGTGTCAGGTCCATTCCAATCTTGCGAAATGAATTAGCGGACTTCATTCACATTCTCCTCCTCTGTCATATGAATAAACAGCTGCTGCAGCGAAACAATGCCAAGCTCAAGCCCTGCCTGCTTTGCCGCTTGGCGCTGAGCTTCCCCAAGATTGCCGAACACCATTGCCTGCTTCGTACCACCCAATTGCTCCGTATGCAGCACCTTCATCTCCTTGACAAAGCTGTCTACGTCCTGCGCTGCGCCCGTAACTGCTGCTCCTCTTTCCAGCAGCTGATCGATCGGCGCATGAATGAGCAATCTTCCTTCATGAAGCATAATCACCTCTTCGAAGAGATGCTCAACCTCCGATACATGATGCGTAGACAATATAATGGTGCGCGGGTGCTGCGCATGGTCTTCAAGCAGCTCTCTATAAAAAATATCTCTGGATGGCGCGTCCATACCCAAATACGCCTCGTCAAAAATCGTAACTGGCGAACGGCTCGCCAAGCCCATTGTGATATTGACTGCGGACTGCTGGCCTTTGGACAGCTCCTTCATTTTCTTTTGCAGCGGCAGCTTAAAGCGTTCAGCCAAATAATCTGCATATTCACGGTCAAAATGGGGACGATAATGCTCGACAGCCTCCAGCATATCCTGCACCTTTTCCGTTTCTTCCTTATAGTCGGCATCATAAACAAAGATTACATGCTGCATAACCTCTCTTTGTTCAAAGATTTGCCGCCCGCCTAAGCGAACTGTGCCGGAGGTTGGCTCCATAAATGAACCAAGGATGGACAGCAGCGTTGTTTTCCCTGCTCCATTTCTGCCAAGCAAGCCATAAATTTTGCCATATTGCAGCCGCAAATCAATATGATCCAGCGCTTTCGTCGAACTGTACTGTACATTGACCTTGCTAATCTCGATATCAAAACTCATGTATGATCCCTTTCCTTTCTTGCGATAATCAACTGCACCAACTCCTCAACCGTCATGCCCAAATGATCAGCTTCCTTGAGCAGCGGTTCTATATACTGCGCAACAAATGATTCCTTACGCCGAAACAGCAGCCTTGCCTTTGCACCCTTTGCTACGAACATCCCGACACCCCTCTTCTTATAGATCGTGCCATCCTCGACCAGCAAATGAATTCCCTTAGAAACCGTCAGATGATTGATCTTATAAAAATTGACGAACTGAGTTGTAGAAGGTATCTGCTCCTCTTCCTTCAATTGATCACTAACAATTTGCTCCTCAATCCGTTCCTTAATTTGCAAATAAATCGGTTTCGTATCATCAAATCCGGACATTATTGTTGAGTCACCTCCAGTATATGCTGCAACACATATATGGTTATATAGTCATGTATATAAGTATATTGGTTTCATTTTATGTCGTCAATACGTCATTTCGTCATTAAATGGGCGGGCCTAAAAATATTCACATAAGCTTCCAAATGCTGCAACACCAGCAATAGCAAAGAAATTTTACATCTAAAATATTTTTTTCGTAAATCCAAAGAAAAACTAATGAAATTCATATGTAAATGTGCTACGATACGTCTTGGTTTATTTGTCTACAGAAAGAAAGGGAAGCACATGTCAACTAATGCATCTATTGAACAAACCGAGACTGGCAAAGGTGCTCATGAATTCAACTTATTCAAGCTAACTTGGCCTATTTTTTTAGAAGTCTTTTTATTTATGCTAATGGGTATCGTCGATACCTTTATGCTGAGCGAGATTTCGGATAATGCCGTGTCTGGAGTTGGTGCAGCCAACTCTTTTCTTCATATTGCGATTCTTATTATGGAGGTCATCGGTAATGGTGCTTCGATCGTCGTAGCCCAATATCTCGGCTCGCGCAAGCTGCTGGAGGCGTCACGCATATCGGCGCTGGCGGTTACGCTAAACTTGATCGTCGGCCTTATTCTTAGCGCCACCTTCCTTGTCACCGGCAAGCACCTGCTGATGATGATGAATTTGCAAGGCGAAGTGCTGGAGCATGCGCACAGCTATCTCGCGATCGTTGGCGGCGCGATTTTCCTGCAGGCGATTATTAACTCACTTGCAGCAATCATTCGCGTTCACGGCTATACCAAGCAAGCGATGTTCGTTTCGCTAGGTATGAATATTATCCATATTGTCGGAAACTATGCGCTAATTTTCGGTCACTTTGGCATGCCACAGCTTGGCACCCAAGGCGCGGCGATTTCCTCGGTGCTTAGCCGCTTTATTGCGATTATCGTATTTTTCTGGCTGCTCTATCGCATTATGGAGGTGCGCATTGAGTGGAAGCATTATTTCACACTGTCCAAAACGTATATTAAAAACATTTTGAAGATCGGAATTCCATCCGCTCTCGAGCAGGTTATGTATCATTCCTGCCAAATGGTGTTTCTATTCTACGTTACCTATTTGGGCGAAGCGGCATTGGCAGCGCGGACCTACGCCAACAACATTTCCATGTTTATTTATATGTTTGCGATGGCAGTCGGCATCGGTACTTCGATCATTATTGGACGGCTGGTTGGTGCAGGCAAGCCGGATCAAGCATATCGCCGCGTATGGAGCAGTGTTAAATCGGCTTCGATCATTTCACTGATTATGATCGCAATCGTAACCTTGTTCCGTGTTCCGCTTATGTCGATCTTTACCGACGATCCCGATGTGATCGCAATTGGCGCCAGTGTTTTGCTGCTGAGCCTTGTGCTCGAGTCAGGGCGTACCATCAACATTATTATCGTAAACTCGCTGCGCGCCTCAGGCGATGCCAAATTCCCGCTTTGGGTCGGGATGTTTACGATGGTCGGCATGAGCTTGCCGCTCGGCTATTTGCTAGTTTTCCAGCTGGAAATGGGGCTGGCAGGCGTATGGCTGGCAATCGCGGCCGATGAGTGGGCGCGTGCGGTCATAATGTCGCTTCGCTGGAAAAGTCGCGGCTGGGAAAAGCATGCCCTGGTTAACCCTAATTCGACAACTACAGTTGGACATTAAAGCTCGCTAGGCAATTTCTTTTGCATAGCAAAAAGCCGCCTCCCTGGAAACGTGTCTGTAAACACAGTCCAGTGGAGGCGGCTTCTTGTTTCTTATAAGCTTAAATTCTTACAGGCTTGCTCTCTTTATGGGCATGCTATCCTTAGGGGGTTGCTATAGGCGATTATTGCCTTGCGCTCGCCGCACCGCATCATACACTGCTTTAAGCGGAAGCTGATGCTGCTGGGCAAGACGCTTGCATTCTTCATATTCCGGCGCCCATTGCATCACTTGCCCCTGATAGCTGCCGATTTTCACTGTAACCTCTCCCAGCTCGGTTGCGACCTTGATGAAGCTTCGCTCCAGGCGGTGCACCGTTAGCGGGTAATAGCGAATACCAAGCGTCGTCGTCTCGCGAAAAATGAGCTCCTTCATCTTATCAAGCAGCTCCACTGAGCATAGCACCTGCAGCAGGACGCCCGGGCGGTTTTTCTTCATGTAAATCGGCGTATAGTAAACATCATTGGCTCCATGTTCAAACAGCAGATCAAGCACATAACCGAGCCACTCACCCGTTGTATCATCCAGATTCACTTCCAGCTTGATCATATCTGTATCAATATGCTCATGCGGCGGCGGTGTATTCCTCAACTTGCTCCACTCCTTGCTTTTACCAATGTCGTAATGCGTACACGAGCTGCATGTCGCGTGCTGCCAGTGACCGTTATGCTGGTCGAGCCAGCTTAGTGTTACATTTCACCAAGCATAACCCGCAGCACATTAGGATGCTCGCCAAAGCTTTTTGTCCCTGCTCCATAGCCAATACGATTGACAGTCATAGAAGGTAATGGTCCAAATTGCTGGGCAAGCACTGCTGCAATCGCTGCGCCTGTAGGGGTAGTCAGCTCGGCGCGAATCGCGGATTGCTCAAGCGGCACACCTTTCAAAATTTCCAGCGTTGCCGGAGCTGGCACCGGGTAAATGCCATGATCGATTCGTATTTTGCCCGAGCCAACTGGAATGCGCGAAGCATACACTGCTTCAACCTGCAAATGATCTAGTAAAATAGCCGCGCCTACAATATCAATAATCGAATCGACCGCGCCTACCTCATGAAAATGAACCCGCTCAAGCGGCACGCCATGAATTTTGCCCTCAGCTTCGCCTATTTTGCGGAAAATGCTTAGCGCCGTTTCCGCAATCGAGTCTTTAAACCCGGCAGCCTCGATCAGCTTCACAATATCAGCATAGGAGCGGTGATGATGATCATGCGTATGCCCATGGCTGTGTGTGTGCCCGTGGCTATGCGTGTGATCATGATCGTGGCTGTGCCCGTGACTGTGCGTGTGATCATGATTGTGGCTGTGCTCGTGACTATGCGTGTGATCATGAACATGCTCATGTGCATGGCTGTGTATATGCTCGTATCCGTGGTCATGACTGTGCGTGTGCCCGTGGCTGTGCGTGTGATCATGACCGTGTTCATGATCGTGACTGTGCGTATGCTCATGTGCATGACTATGTACATGCTCGTGGGCATGATCGTGACTGTGCGTGTGATCATGCTCATGGCTGTGTGAATGCTCGTGTCCGTGATCATGACTGTGCATGTGCTCGTGGGCATGCTCATGCCCATGACTATGTGCATGCTCGTGACTGTGTCCGTGTCCATGACTGTGTGCATGCAGCTTAACATCGAATTTGGTAGCGGTAATGCCATTTTTAATGACCTTGCGCCATTCCAGCTCATACTCATCCTCTATATGAAGCCGCTTCAAGCCTTGCTGCAGCACAGCAGGATCAGCGCCAGCATCAATAAGCGCACCAATAAACATATCGCCGCTAATGCCAGAGATGCAATCCAAGTATAGTATATTCATGCTTCACTAACTCCTTTGTTCGCAAGCCGATGGATAAGCGCTGCATTGTAGCCTCCACCAAAGCCGTTATCTATGTTGACTACACTAATTCCCGATGCGCATGAATTAAGCATCGTTAGCAAGGCGGACAAGCCTTGAAAATTGGCTCCATAACCAATGCTCGTCGGTACAGCAATTACCGGATGTGCAACCAGCCCGCCGACAACGCTCGGCAGCGCTCCTTCCATCCCTGCCACTACAACAGAAACGACGGCTTGCTGGATTTCCTCCGCATGATGCAGCAGCCGGTGAATGCCCGCTACGCCTACATCATAAAAGCGCCGCACATTGCTGCCAAGCACCTCTGCTGTAATCGCAGCCTCCTCGGCCACCGCAAGATCCGATGTGCCTGCTGCGAGCACGGCAACGTAGCCCTTCAGCTGCTCTTGCTCGCTAAGATCGGCTTTTTTGTAGAGCAAACGTGCTGTTTCATTGTATTCCAGCTCGGGAATGGCCTGCTGCACCTGCTGTGCCTTATCCGCCGACATGCGCGTGCATAGCAGTTGTTCAGTGCTGGTTTGCAGCGAGCGAACAATCGCAATAATTTGCTCAGCCGTTTTCCCTTCGCCAAACACGATTTCAGGGAAGCCCTGCCGCTTTTTGCGGTGGTAATCCACCTTCGCAAAGCCAAGATCGTCAAATGCAGCCAGGCGCTGCTTTGCTTCCTCGATGCTTAGTTGTCCTTGCTGTACCTGCTGCAAAATATGATCAAGCAAGCTGCTCCCCCCTGTTTCATAATCAATGCAAGTCCATCAAAATGGATCAACACTAGGGCGTGTCTGAAAACCCGCTCAGTGGCCCCTTTCACCGCCTTTTCGCCCCCTGCTTCGTTCCGTTTGCTTGACGTACGCTCGGTACGCCTTCCCAAACGCGCCTTGCATGGAACGAAAATTCGGCAAAATGGGCTGGCCTCGGAGTTCTCAGACACGCCCTAGTTTATACGAAATAAGCGCGTTTAACTTCAGCAGCTCTTGAATAATGGAGCAACTGTAGCAGCTAACCGCTCATAATTCCGATATAATTCCGCGTAAATTTGTACCCGTTCAGCATTAGGTAGCGTCGGCTCGCTCATCGGAATATTGTGCTTGATCTCCGCAAACGATGGGACAAGCTTTAGCGCAACAAGCCCTGTCCAGGCCGCTCCCCAAGCCGCTCCATGATGATTTTCCGAAACATAAATTTCCGCATTGAAAACATCAGCCATCATTTGCAGCCAAATAGGTGAGCGCGACAAGCCGCCATTTACGTAAATTTTCCGCGTACCCTCTTGCTTAGTCTGCAACGAGCTGCCAATCTGATACAAATTAAAGGTAATGCCTTCAAGCACCGCGCGAATAAAATGCGGCTTTTGATGCGTTACCGACAAGCCGTAGAAATTGCCTTTGGCGCGCTGATCCCATAATGGCGCGCGCTCGCCGTTAATATACGGCAGAAACAGCAAGCCGTCCGCCCCGGCTGGGACTGTGTCGGCATCTGCAAGAAATTGGGCAAAGCCACGCTTGTCCTGCAGCAAATCCTTCAGCCATTGCAGCACGATGCCGCCGTTATTTGTAGGTCCGCCAACAATAAATTGGTCCTCAGTGAAGGCGTAGCAGAACGTTTCCTGCTGCTCGCTCACCGTAACCGCATTAGTAAACTGTCTAATAGCTCCGCTTGTGCCAACCGACACAGCCACTTCTCCAGGCAGTACCGCGCCAATTCCCAAATTAGCCAGCTGTCCATCGGCCGCTCCGACCACGACAGGCAAATCGTCGCGTATGCCCATTGCAGCCGCTGCTGCCGGCTTAATCGCCTGTAAAACGGTCGTTGGCGGCACAATGCGCGAAAGCTGATCCTCTTCAACACCTGCCAGCTCAAGCGCTTGCTTATGCCAGCGCAGATCGCGCGGGCTGAACATGCCAGTAGCGGACGCCATTGAATAATCAATGACGCGCTCCCCGCTCCAGACATAAATCAAATATTCCTTAATCGACATAAAATATGCCGCTTGTTTGTATGGCTCGTAGCCTGTTTCCTTCATCCACAGCAGCTTCGTAAACGGCGTCATCGGATGCACTGGCGTGCCAGTCTCTGCATAAAGCTCCTGCTTCAGCTCGTTGTCCAACGCGTCTACCTGTGAGGCTGCCCGCCCATCAGCCCAAATCATTGCAGGAGAAAGCGGCTCGCCTTGCGCATCAAGCGCAATAAGCGAATGCATTGCCGCTGAAAACGAAAGCGCGATGAGCTGCGTCTTGTCAATTTTTGACTGCTCCAGCGTCGCTTGAACCGCTTTCACTGCAAGCTGTTCAATTTGCTTCGGGTCCTGCTCAACCAAGCCTTGCTGCGGATAATGAGAGGTGATCATTTCTTCAACTGACGCGATCAAGTGCCCTTGCAAATCAAACAAGCATGCCTTCGCACTTGTCGTGCCCAAGTCCAATCCAAGAATATATGAGTTTGCCATCTTCGTTGCTTCCTTTTCATTACTTTAAAATGTTCGACTTAATAAAAGTGACTCATGAAATGTTCAGCATTTTGTTCATGCTGCCGCTTTTATAGCCTAATAAGTCTAGTGTAACATATTGATAGCCATAGGACTGCAACGCATTTACAATTTCCTCGTGATGCTCTACAACTTTTTGCAAATCCTGCGGCTCAACCTCTATTCTGGCAATCCCCTCATGCGTCCGTACTCGTACTTGACGAATTTGCAGCGACTTAAGAAAAGCTTCTGCTCTTTCAATTTTGCCAAGCTTCTCATTGGTTATCCGCTCGCCGTACGCAATTCGCGAAGACAAGCAGGCGAAGGAAGGCTTATCCCAGGTCGGCAAGCCCAATCGTTGAGACAGCTCGCGAATTTCCTGCTTATACAGCTCCGCCTCGAGCAATGGTCCGCGAATACCGCGTTCCTTCGCTGCCTGCATGCCTGGACGATGCTCATTGCGATCATCAGCAATTACGCCATAAACAATGTTATCGAAGCCCTGCTGCTCCAGCAGCGGCAGCAGCTGATCGAACAAGCTGCTCTTGCAGAAATAGCAGCGATTTTTCGTATTTTCCGCATAGCCCGGAATATTCAGCTCAGACGTTTCAATCACCTGATGACGTGCCCCGATCTGTGCCGCCAGCAGCTTCGCTTCCTCCAGCTCACTGGAAGGATAGGTTTCAGAATCCGCCGTTACAGCAAGAACCTGTTCAGCACCTAGCGTATCGACAGCCGCCTTCAGCAGAAAAGTACTGTCAACTCCTCCTGAAAATGCAACAACAACAGAACCCATCTCGTGAAGAATTTGCTGCAATGCCTCATATTTGTGCTCCAGCATCATCCCTTATTCACGTCCCTTCATTAACATTTTACGTTATCATTCACTCTTGATATATTCATCAGTGGACGTTTCTATCCGTACACAGCCTGTACTTTTTAGCGCTCCGGAGCAAAGCATCCTTCAGTCAACGCTCCGGAGCAAAGCATCCTTCAGTCGCTTTTTAAATCGTAATGCTTTTATTTGAATTTTTTAAGGTTGCATTACGATGTTAAAGGCGACTCACTTCGTTTTTCAGCGCTCCGGAGCAAAGCATCCTTCAGTCGCTTTTTAAATCGCAATGCTCTTATTTGAATTTTTAAGGTTGCATTGCGATGTTAAAGGCGACTCACTTCGTTTTCCGGATGCTTTGCTCCTCCGCTGGAGCCTTCTTGCAGCCAGGACCAAGAAGCTTGCATGAAAGTAGCAGCGAGGAGCGCAGCGTAGGCAATTGCTACGTGAGCACCGCAGCTTTCGGTAGCGTGACATATTCGACGCCGACTATGCGACAACGCCCAGCATCGTCATCAACTTCGGACTTTTTATACGAAAATGGCTGTTTGCTCAAAATTTAGGTCTGAGCGTGATTTAAGTCATAATTTTTCTGGAAAATGACACAAAAAGACCCACTACCCTTAAATCAGCTCCCTGATTTTTTAAAAATAACGAATACGAATTTAGGCGGTTTCCATCGGCTGGATTTGAACGTGATAACCTAATGCCTTCATTTTATTTACCCAATATTCCACGTCTCGTTCATGTTTCTGTTGATAATTCCAACCTAACTCGTGGTAAGGAACCTGGTTCATCAGCATGTGGTAAATAATCCTTAACAACAAATGGGCAAGTGCCATATTCGCTTTTTTAGGTCCTCGTCGCTTCACAATTCGGTAATAAAAGGATGAAAGTCGCGTCTTTCTCGATTTCATTGCTGCCCATGCTGCTTGGCAAAGGGCTGATTTCAGTCCTTTGTTTCCTTTATTCGTTTTTGAACTTTTTTTTTGACCTGCACTTTCATGGTTTCCTGGACTTACTCCTGCCCATGATGCCAGATGGTCTTCTGTAGGAAATACGGTCATATCGGTTCCAATTTCCGCAAGGATACTCGCCGCTGTATCCTTTTGAACGCCCGGTATGGTGATCAATAGACGGATTTCCTCTTGGTATGGGCAGAGAAGCTCGTCAATACGTTGTTCCAATTCGCCTATACATTGCTCTAAATAGTCAAGATGGTCCAGATGCATTCGAATCATAGCGCGATGATGGGCGCGTATCCGCCCGTTCAACGCTTCGATTAAGCTGGGGACTTTCTTCTTGAGTTTCGTAAAGACCAATCGTCGGACGGTTTCTGGCTCAAGTACCTCTCCGTTGACAACGGCATCCAAAAGACGTCTTCCAGAGGCGCCAAACACATCGGATACGAAAGTCGTTAACTTGATATTCGCATCCTGTAATATCTTGTGAATGCGGTTCTTCTCTGCCGTGGAGTCACCGATCAATTTACGACGGTACCGCGTGTAATCTCGTAACTCTCTTATAGCCTCTGGAGGGACGAAACTTGGTTCAATTAACCCGCATCGCAACAGCTTAGCGATCCATTCGGAGTCTTTCACATCCGTTTTGCGTCCGGGAACATTCTTGATTTTTTTCGCATTAGCCAATACTAACGTAAATGATTCTTGAAGAATGTTCCAAACAGGCTTCCAATACACACCTGTACTTTCCATCGCAACATGCGTACATGCTCGATCAGTTAGCCAATCCAACAGGTTTAGAAGCTCATTCGTTGTTGTTCCGAACGTTTTAATTTCTTTACGTGGTCGTTTGTCCAATGGACCAGACAACACGCAGGCTACTACGGATTCCTGGTGCACGTCCAGCCCAGCACACCGTTCTAAAATAGCATCCATCTTAACACCTCTATTTCGTAAATGGATACAGGTCATGCAACATATGAGTGTGTATTTTTATACACGTGCTTGTAGCAACAATCGGCGGTTCTCCATGTTGCAATCGGCCGGTTTTAAACTCGGGGTTCCTAGCCCACCAAAAAAGCTTCGACCTGCGACCTGTCTATTCCTAGTATAGGGGCGTTGGATAGAATTCAAACGCATACCATTTTCATGCATAGCGGTGGCCGTCAGGCCATGTCAGTTTTAAACTACATCTTTCAATGAAAGTTTAAAAATTCGGCTTTCAGGACCAAGAAGATAGCATGAAGCTAGGGAATGAGGAGCGCAGCGTACGGTTTTGGTACGTGAGCACCGCAGGCTCCCGATGAATGCTATATTTAAACTACATCTTTCAATGAAAGTTTAAAAAGCTGGGCTTTCAGGACCAAGAAGATCGGACGCTAGTAGAAAACGAGGAGCGCAGCGTAGGCACTAGCTACGTGAGCACCGCAGTTTTCGCTAGCGTTCGATATTCGCCGTCGAATCCGCCACAGAGCGTTACATCGTCATCAAAGTCCAGCTTTTTAAACCACCTCTCTAAATGGTCATGCTGCCGAATCCTCCGTCTACTCTAATCAGCGCCCCCGTAACAAAGCTGGACGCTGCGTCAGAGGCCAAAAATACCGCTGCGCCTTGCAGCTCGTTTGGCGTGCCGAAGCGGTTCATTGGCGTGTGGCGCATTATCGAATCGATTCGCTCCTCGCTCAAAATTTTACGGTTTTGCTCCGCCGGGAAAAAGCCCGGGATGATCGCGTTGACGCGAATGCCGTGCGGTGCAAATTCTCGCGCCAAATATTGTGTTACGCTATTAATGCCAGCTTTTGATGCAGAATACGTAAATACGCGCGAAAGCGGCGTAGTTGAAGATACTGATGAAAGATTAATGATGCTGCCTTGACGCTGCTGCTCAATCATTTTTTTCACGAATATTTGGCAGGTTAAGACGACGCCCTTCAGGTTGACGTCCATAATGTCGTCCCACTCCTCCATCTCCAGCTCAAAGAAAGGCGTAGAGCTGTTTTTGCCAGGCGCATTCAGAATTATATCCCAGCCGCCGCTCCATGCCTCGATTTCACTTGCAGCTGCCTGCAACGATGCTTTCGAGCTGACATCGGCACTGAACGCCTTGGCCTTGCCGCCGCGCGCAATAATATGCTGCGCTACTGCTTCTGCCTTTTCCAGATTGCGGCCAATAATAGCCAGCTGTGCCCCATGATCAGCAAGCCCCTCGCAAATGGCTGAGCCGAGTGTGCTGTTCCCCCCGAAAGCTAGCACCGTTTTCCCTGTTAAATCAAATAACTGCGACATCTCTTCCACTCCCTGCTATAATTTCGATCATCATCTAAGCGGTTGTTCAAAAAGCCTGACTTCGGTGACGATGGTTTGTCTAAAATAAATTGCCCTGCTCGTCGAAGCTCATCGGATACGGTCCTTCAACGACTTCCATTTGCGGATGCTGCTTCACGTAGTCAAGCAGCGCCTCTGAAACTTCAATTTCGCTAATTTCCAACGTATTATGAATGCGAACAAGCTTCACCTGCTCAAAATCCAAAATGTTGCACGTTTTAACAGCAGCCTGAATGCATTGCAAATCATTCGGCAGCGTCGTAGCAATTTTCGTCGGCGCGCACACCGTTGAGGTCAAGCCGTTGGCATAAGTAACCTCCAAATCCATCTTGTCAACCAGTCGCTGAGTTGTGAAATCCGCTGTGCCTACGCCGTTGGCATTGCCTTCTGTTTGCGGCGTCAAATCAAGCACGCACATTTTGTTGACATCAGGGCCGCCATGCGCATATGGAGTTGGATAGCGTCCTGTAATGTTCGGGTCCATCCCGTCGCCGCTAATATTTTTGCCGATCTGGTCAATGACGAGCACGTCGATCTGATCGAAAAACAGCTTGGGCAGCAGTGTTTTAGCCTTTTCTTGCAGCGCAGGCTCCTGCTCAACGATCTCTTCCTTCGTCAGCACCTCAAGATGTGCGACCTTGTCGAAGGCGTTCTCAATGCTCGCTACGCCAAACAGCAGCGGCTTTTTGTCCATAATCATATGAGCCATTGCCGGCACATTTTCTGCCATATATTTAAATCCGAGCTGGTGGCAAGCCTCTGCGCCGCGCTGCTTGCCCAGCCCAATGCTGATCATTTTCATAATGCCGCTTTCTACCGGCCCGCGGAAGGCGGTATGCGGCTTAATGCGGTTAATGACGACGATGCCGTCTGCTTCTGAAGCAAATTTGTCGATATATACAGGCAAGCCATTCGGCAGCGTGCCAAGCTGGACAACCTCCATCGAGGAACGAATTTCGCACTGCACGCTTTCCTCAGTTACGCCCAAATGCGCCAGCACCTCGCGCTGCCCTTCAGCAGTCGCACCACCATGACTGCCCATGCTTGGCACAATAAATGGCTTGGCTCCCGCTTCCTTTAAAAATTGAACGGTGGTCGCCGTAATTTCGACCAAGCGATCGAGTCCGCGACTGCCGACCGCAATTGCAATTTCCATTCCAGGCTTAACCAGGCGCTTAATTTTTTCCTGCTCCAGCTTCGCGCTCAGCTCTGCACCAACATGCTCAATACTCGTTCTGTCAAAGCTAACCTTTACCTTGGCCATCTTAGGCACGGGTATATTTTTCAAAAGCTCCTGTACAATTCCCATCGCGTCATTCACTCCCACTTATGTGATTAAAAACAAATTTTGACTTCGATTCGATGTTGTTATACTATTTTGTTTAGTAGGTAAACTAATTATAGTTTTAAGGTAACAATTCCATTGCGCTTTGTCAAATACTATTTTCCGCATTGCAGATGCATGAATTTGCGCAAATGCCAGGGCATGTCTAAGAATTTCGAGGACAGCCATCTTCAAGGAGGAGGTTGGGTATGGCAGCAGGTGATGCAGCACTCATTAAAAAGATCAATCGCTCGCTTATTATCAATGAAATTGTAAAGCATGAAGCTATTTCCCGCGCCAATCTATCCAAGGTTACGAAGCTGACCCGCGCGACGATATCCGCTCAGGTTGCCGACTTAATTGAGGAGCAGCTCGTCGTTGAAAAGGAAATCGAATATAATCTGGTCGGCCGCAAGCCGACTATGCTTTCACTAAATGCCGAGGCTGGCTATGCACTCGGGATTGATTTGGAAAGAAATCAGCTGACCTTTGTCGTAACGGACCTGCTGGGCAGCCCCGTTTCCGTTGACGTTATGCGCTGCGACTGCACGAATTACGCGGACACGCTGCGTCTGCTCATAGCGCAAATATCGAGCTACCAGCAGCAGTACAACGGTCGGCGCTACGGCTTGATCGGCATCGTCATTTCCGTGCATGGGCTTGTCTCCTCTGATGAAATGATTCATTTCATACCGCGCCTGGACTGGCATCAGGCTCCGCTCAAGCAGGATTTGCAGGCGGCGCTTGGCGTAGAGGTTCATATTGACAATAACGCCAATCTTAGCGCTTATGCCGAGCGCGTATTTGTCCATCATCCTACGAAAAATTTAATTTCTGTATCGCTGTATTCAGGTATCGGAATGGGCATGATCGTCAACGATCAATATTTTAGCGGACATGACGGCTTTGCAGGCGAAATCGGCCATATGATCGTTGTTCCGGCAGGCAAGCCATGCGAGTGCGGCAATCAAGGCTGCTGGGAAAAATACGCCTCTGAAACGATTGTCTTCGAGGCTTTGTCCAAGCTTTACCCCGATCAGAAGCTGGACTATACCTTCATCCTGCAGCAGGTTGAGCAAGGCGATCAGCGGCTTGCTGACGTGATGGAGCAATACATTTACTATTTAACGATCGGTCTGAACAATGTGATCAACATCTATAATCCAGATGTCGTTGTGCTGGATAGCGGACTGCTGCGAATTTATCCGGATGCGCTGAATAAAATTAAAGCCGGCCTGCGCTCGCGAATCAGCCATTATCACGGGCTCTATATTTCAGAGCTGGGGAGAACCTCATGCACGTTAGGGGCATGCGCCAAATCGATTCAGCAGTTTCTCGACATCCCGGCACTCAGCTTGCCTTACCATGCCGCCTTGTCTCTGCCTGCGGCTGCGCCCGAATATACGCTATCCTCGAGCATGGAATAACGAGACAATCATGCTCATCATCAACAAACAAGCCCGATGCTTGTGCCGAGACGATCGGCTGCAAGCTTCGGGCTTGTTGTCATGCAATTTATAGTGCTTTCTCCTATTGTGCGTGTTATTGCGCGTAATCTCCAGTGTAATTGACCAATGAAGCGTCACTTACTCCTTTAATATCAATTAAGGTTTGCAAAAACGCAGTGTTGTCATCCACCAGTCTAATTTCATAGGTGACCTCAGTATAGTTTTTGCGCACATTTTTCGATTTCAGCTTGCCGCGCAGCTTCTTCAGCTCAGGGCGCAGCTCGTTCGTTGCTTCATCAGTATGACGAATAATTAGCAGAAAAGCCTCTTCTTTAATTTTGCGTCTGCTCATCCAGAAAATGACGAGACCGATAATAAGCGAGCCACCAATCGCCAGCGGATAAATTTTAGCACCCGTTGCAATCCCGGCGGAAATCGCCCAAAACATATACACGATATCAAGCGGATCCTTGACAGCAGTACGGAAGCGCACAATACTGAGCGCGCCGACCATACCAAGCGACAGCACGATATTGGTGCTGATCGTCATAATAACAAGCGTCGTAATCATCGTCATCAGCACGAACGACACATTGTAGTTGTAGCTGTACACCACTCCGCGGAACGTCTTGCGATAGATCGCATAAATAAACATTCCGATAGCAAATGAAATAATTAAACCAACAATAACATCATAGTATGATACCGTTCTGAAGCTTTCCAGCGTTAATACACTTTTCTTAATAATATCCTCAAACGTAGTCATTCATATCCTCCAAACTATTCTACGTTACACATTATTGTGTATGCAGCAGCAAATGTTTTTCTTTACATAATACATATTTGGAAATGCTCGAGCGCAAATTTTTAGCTGGAGTAACGAGCTGTCTGACAACATTAGGCAGCACATCGTCAAACTTTACCTCCATAATCGTTACACCAGGCATTATAATCTCGGACAGCATTAGCTCCGGATGGAATAAATCCAGCTGATTCGCGCCAACGGCAAGACGCTTGTCGAATGTAATACGCACATTGCCTTGCGGAAAAATATACGCCTCACGCCAATAGTCAACAATCGTAGTCGGCAAGTAGCCGTAAGAGGTCATTGCCGCATAAAAATCCTGCGCCAGCGGATCTCCGCTTTCGTACAGACTATTGTAGTCTCCCTGCAGGATTTGCTCATATTGCTCTCTACTAAGCGGGACAGACTCCTTGGCAACGAAATCGCCCATCTTGCTTTTGCGCTCCAATGCAATATGCCGATCTTCGCCATTATAAATGCGAATCCGAAACTTTTGCCGCTTGAAAACACCATCGTTTTTCGTTTCAAGCGACGTTCTGCGCGGATCATCAAAATAAAGGCTGCGAATATTGTAGCCGTCAATATCAACCGAATTCGGGTCCAGCGTCAGCAGCTGTGATACCTTCATACGCAGCGTCAAATAGTCATGCATATGCAGATAATACTTTTGCTCGGTACGCAATCTTTTTCCTCTTAGCCTCATCTAGTTCACCTCGAAATCTCTCACGCCGTAGTACTTTTCGCCTTCGTGATCAAGATAGATTTCGAAATTGTATTGCTGATTGCCTTTGCTATCAACAACATCAACAAGCCAGAAATAGCGGCCAGGCTCAGGCTTCGGAATTGAGTAGGAAACATCCTTCAGCTCCATGTTTTGATGGACAATATCCTTCAGCTCCTTATCTCTGGCAACCGTTATGCGATAGGTCAAATCATCATCCTGCAGGTCAAAGGATACGCCCCAATCGAAGTACAATCTTCCATCGCGCTCCACTACTGGATTCATATAAAATGGCTTAGGCTTTTCCAAATCCTCGTAATAGCGCTCCATGGAATTTTTAGGCGTATTAATAATGCGCTGGATATCCTCTTCATATTGCGAAACATGATCAGGCAAATATTGAATATCCGGCATGCGTCTTACGAAAGGCTCAACAATGCCGAGATATTTGTCAATGTGTGCAGAGAGAGTCTCTTCGTTAATGTAATGCTCATACAGCTCTTCCATCTTTGCAGTCAGCTTATCGACATTTTCCTGGTTTCTAAAGTAGCGGTTATGAAGGCTAACTCCCCAGTAGTTGCTGATTCCCGCTTGATATGGACGAATGAAGTTCATATTTCTTTGCAGCTCCCAGCTGCCATCATAGTCCCAAGGCAGGAAGTACCACTTATCAACATTAAGCGGCGAATACAGGAAGAAGTTGTTGGCATCGGTATCCATGTTGTCCATCAAAATATTCACAGCCGTCCATGTCAAGAAGTTGTCCATATCAAAATACTTTTCGATTGTTTCCTCGATTGGAATACTGTAATCATTGACAGCTTCAAGCATTTCAATCAGCTTTTCATGCTCCTCGCGCCCTTTTATTTCAAGAATCTCCTCAAATCTAGCGACGTCATAGGTCGGATCGTCAGTAGATTTGATTTGATCCGGATAGCGGAAGAACTCGAAAAATTTAACTTTGTACAAATATCCGTTTGGATCAAGCAAATGAGCCTTCAAAAACTTTTTGTTAGGCTGCTCTACATGGGTATACAAGCCATAATCTACATAAGGCGCATCCTTTTCGCCGTTAGAAAGATCCTTGACATAAAGCTGGACAAACTGTGTTCTCAAGCTCGTCATATCAGGGATCGTTTCCATCAAATCAAAGCTGAGCTTGTTGCGCAAGCGCGACAAATCGTCGATATGCTTATTCAGATTCAAGGTCCGCTGATCCATATAAACCCCTGCATCATCGTACAGCTTCAAGCGATATGATTTTTGCACACGTCCCCAAGCCGAATTGCCTCGTACTGTAATCGAAGCATTGGCCTGCGACGCGTCAAATTCAAACATCCCGGCTTTAGGGCCAGCTCCGTCAGGCAAGCCTTCCTGTACAATGACCTCAAGATCCTGACCAAGCTCCTTGTCGACCTGGCGATTCAACTGGTACCAGTCAAAGCTGTTGCCTTCCTCTTCCTTCGGCAGCACCGTAATATAAAGCGCCTTTAATGAATCGTCCTGATCGCGCTCATATAAGCGCTTGTCGTCGACAAGCCGGTAGCTGACCTCACCCGCCAGCGCAGCGCTGCCAGTTTCCTTTAATTCCTCCAGACTGTTGTCAGACACATCGCTGCACGCTGTAGCAAGCAAGCTGATCACGAGCAGCATCGTCGCCACGCTTGTTTTGAAGCGTTTCGTTTTCCCTTTCGGCTCACTATTTTTCTTGTAAATTGGCTGAGCGCAGAACGTGTAGTAATCGATATTGCGCAGCACATAGAGCAATCGGCCAATAACAGCAAGCAGCGCAACAAACGAAGCGATGAACATGCCGAGCCCGTCATAATTAAGCTTCATCGTAACAATCGTGCAGACAATGTTAAGCACAAAGAACAGCAGCCCAACAAAGAACACGCCTTTTTGGTCATCAAAGTACATAAGCACATGAACCAAAGAAAACAAAATGATAAACAAGTAGTAGGCCAGAGCCAAAATAATAAACAAATCAAGCTGCTGCATCGTAAATCCAATTTTCGGTAATAGCAAAATTCCTACTCCTATCGAAAGAACTGTAAATAATAGTTGTATTTCCATCAAAAAGCTAATTTCCCGTACCAACGTTTTCTGCATTTGCTTCTTGGCATTTTGAATATCCTGCACCGTGCCGTCGTTAAGCACGTTTAAGTAATAATGGCGGAACTTCTCGAAAAACGACGTTTCCACGGACACGACAAATGTAACAAGCGTCGGCATAACCGATAAAAATGCGTAGAAAACAGGCACATCATAAAACATATAAACACGAAAGGCGTCGCCGATTACATAACCGTTGTCGCTAAACCAATAGACAAAGTTGTGCAAATAAATACCGGAATAAATCAAGCAGCCGCTAAAGAACATCGCCGGAAACTTCTTGAAGTATTGCAAAAACTCATAGTAGACACTTGGATCAGCCTTAGGAAATTTTTGCTGAAAATGAAGTCCTGTCAGCAGGCAAATGATGAAAAAGCCGACATCCAGCCCGATAAATGAGCTGAGCAGCGTTGATACCTCGAAAAACTTCATCAGCACCCAGGCTACCAGTACCGTCGAAAGCGCACCTATAAAGAAGCTGCGCGCAATTCGCACATAGTCCTTCAACGCAGACAAGTAAACGCCCTGAATCCAGATAATAACTAGAAATATAAAGAAGAAATAAGCGCTGAACTTATAGGCAAGCCCCGCCTGAACCTGACTTAAAAACAGAACAGATACAATTGAAGCAAGCGGAATGATAAGACTTAACACCCCATAATAGGATGACATCAGCTTGCGATAATCCTTCGTATACAGGCAATCCGATACGTAGCGCGTAATCAATAACGAGATGCCTGAGGTAATAACAATCGAAAAAATAAAACAATACGATACCGTAGCAATATACAGCTCCCAATCCATGTAGCTTCCGTCGTACCGCGACATTAAATATTGCAAAATAATAATTAAAGACATGCATAAAATCATGGGTCCGACCGTCGTCATGGAGGAATATGCATAGGCTCGCAAATTATTCAGCAGACCTTCCTTGCGAAAGAGCTTCCTAAGCTCGAATCCTATCCCTGCCATTTGCCTTGCCCCCCAATTCCAAATATAGTTTGCGATAATTAGAGATGACGTCCTCATGCCGATAATATCGACTTACACGCTGATAAGCATTTTCGCCATACTGCTCTCTAAGCCGCTTGCTGTTAGCCAGCTTGATTACAGCCTGAGCGATTTGCTCGACGTGCATGACAGGCACAACTATGCCGGCCGGTCCGATTCCGTCATCCAGCCCTTCCAGCAGCTCCTTGCAGCTTCCGACATTCGTCGCAACATACGGCTTGCCTGCGGCCATTCCTTCCAGCATCGCAAGCGGCTGCCCTTCACTGATGCTGGTGAGCAGCAAAATATCCATTTTACCGACATACTCCATAATGTTGACAGCGCCAGTAAAGATAACGTCCTTCAGCTGCAGCGAGCTTACGAGCCTTATGCACTCCTCGTAATATTCTTCATCTTCCTCGTAGGAGCCCATCACATAGAAAACAGCATCCGGTATTTCTTCCTTAACTAGCGCGAAGCTTTGCAGCATCGTTTTAATATCTTTAATCGGCACGACGCGAATGATCGCACCAACAAAAAGCTGCTGAGCAGGCTTCTCTCGATCCAGCTGCTCATACTTGGCAATATTAACGCCGTTCGGAATGATTTGAATTTTGTTGGCTTCGCAGCCCAGCTCGATCTCGATTTCACGATTGCGATTAAACAGCGTCGTGACCTGGTCGGCATGGTCGTAGGCACAGCTCGATAAACGGTAAAAATATTGAATCCACAAATCCTTGAAATAGCCCTTTACCCAATCCGCCTTAATAATTTCTTCCTCTCGCTCACGCGAATAAATGCCATGCTCCGTCAACAAATACGGCTTATTGTATAAAATTTTGGCAAGCGCCCCGACGACGCCGGCATAGCCGGTAGATACGCTATGGTACAAATCAGCTGCAGGGATTTCCTCGCGAATCGTAAGAAACAGCGGCAAAATCATCGAGCGCACCGTCCAAAACATTTCAGTGTATGGCACAAGCGGGTAGCACTTCATGCATAGCTCCTGCAGCACATCATAAAAATCCTTGCTCTGCAGAAAATCGGAAACTCGCGTATATTGCTTGCGGCGCAACAAAGTAAACAAGCGCTCCCATTCAATTGTCCCGCTATCGCCCAGCAACCGCAGCAAGTTTTCACGGTCGGTTTCTTCAAGCTTGAATCGTCTGCCCCACTTTCCTTCCTCTGTCAAGTAGGAGTCGAGGAACGTTTCCTTTACTTCCACGACATTGGGAGGAAGCTCATACTTGAACTTCCCCTGCTGTGAACGCTGCGCAGCAATTGTAAAAATAACAAATTCATGCTCTTGCATCTGTGTCGCAATTTCATGAATCCAGCTGGAGACCCCACCCGTTACATACGGATAGGAGCCTTCAGCAATTATGCAAATTCTCATTCCTTCACCTACTTTAGCTCGATATTAAAGCTCGCGTCCATCGCTTCCACCAAATACGTATGCTCGTCGATCAGCTTAACCTGGCAATTCGTCAGCCTCCCGATTTTTTTCTTGGAGCGAAGAATAAAGTATTGCGGCGTCTCATAGTTGTCGATCTCAACGCTCAGCTTTTTATCCGTCTGACTGCGTGTTAGTTGGCTATTCAAAACTGTGGCAACATGCATTGCAGCATCTCCCGAGGTTTGTGATTTCAGCCAAGGGTACGTATCATGGACTCGGTCCAGCATATGTTCAAAATCTTTATAAAGCTCGCTCCACACCTTGCCGCCGCCGCGATGATCATCCAAAAGGTCATCCGGGTGAATAAAGTGCGAGAAGTATCCATGCGCCGTCATAATGCTTGCCTCCAGCCACAGCATATCCGGCGAATCGGCATAGCCTGAAGTGATGCGCGGCATCTCAACAACGCCGTCTTCGGCAATTTCAAACTCCTGAACATAGGAAAACCCTTCATGATCCTCCTCATACAAGCTGGAAACTACCCGCAAGCTATCCCAGTTTTCCTTAAGCGCAGTTCTGCCCTCTTTGCTTAACACATTGGAAGGCGGCACATAGCTGACTGTATGATAGTTCGGAAAAGCACGCTCGACAAAAGCAACGACCTCCCGTACCGCCGCTCCCATGTCCTCATAGGAATTCCACGTTTTGTAGCCGTACGCCTTGGCAATGTCCTCACGGAACTGCAACGGCTGGTGGTTGTAGCCGTGGATGCCGATTTCACCGCCTGTTTTCAGCACCTCGCGTCCATAAACGATCAAATTCGTCAGGTCTTCCTGTCTATATGCAGGCAATGGAGCGGCAACGGCTTCGTTATAATCCTCGATCGCCACCGCAGTATATTTCAGATCATAATTTTTCGCCACGCTAATCATATCAGGCCACCAAATTTCCTTAAAAAACGAGGCGACATTGCGATTGTATTCAGCTGTTATGATCGGATGCTTTTCCGAACTCATCGGTGCCGGGTAATCATCAATGTAAAACAGCTTGGCATTGAAAATCGGATAAATATAATCTGGAACTAATAGACTAAGCGCGCCGACGATCAATCCACGATTGGATTTCATAAACAAATTGTTGCCATTGTATACGAAGACCGCGCCTTCGCCATGATCATAGCGCCAAGCCAACGGTGAAAGCTCTCCCTTGGCATACAGTTCGCTGCCATGGTCCAGCTCTACCGAAATAGAATCATTGTAGAAATAGTCATCCGCAAATTTTTTACCCGTTTGTCCGATTAATAGATTCGAGGTAAATTCAATGTCGTTATTGCCAATGACAAACCAATAGTTCACAATACCCAGCTTGCGATAGATTTTAGTAAAGACTGGTCCAGGATGATCCATTCTTGCAAAAAATACATAACCGCCGCTTTCAATATATTGCTCGAGCTGCTTGATCGAATCGGCCATCGTCTCCATATTGCTCAGCACAATAACAGCTTGGCAGGAGTCATAGCTCAACGTATCCGCAGCAGTATCCTGCAGCGTGTATGGCTGCTTAATGTAGCGGTACACTTCTTTGAAGTTTTTATAGTATTTCTCACTAAGCTCATCCGTACTGTCGTATACGATGCAATGCTTGCCGACGCTGTCTGATTCGTCGACAAGCATGCTTACTTGCGTAACAGTATCCTGAAATTGCTCCCATTGCTCCAAGGACATTTGATTGTCATTGGATATATATTTCAAAACGAGATCCGAGCGGGCAAGCTGCGATATAATGCCAAAAATTAAGATGCAAAGTAGAATGATGTATACATTTCTTCTAAATCTGATGTTGTTGTCCATCTCCGACCCCTTTAGACCAAAATCTTACTGTTGTCAGGCCTTCGTTCGACAAACGTATTGGCGAGCTTTTTAATCGGTTTAAGGTTTGCTCCAGTTTCTGATGCGAACGAATAACAAAGTAATATCTGAGCAGCGCCATATAAGCCTGCTCGCTTAAAGGATAATGCTCCACATAGAGCAGCGCTGTTTGCTCCGCATCGGCATAAATGCCCAGCTCTATCTCAATATCGAGCTTGGCTGCAAACAACGCTTCCTCCTTCTCGTGCTGCTGCAAATAATGCGTTAAAACCGATAGATACGTATATTGATACTTGCGCTTCGTGCGCTCATCAAGAAAGCCGCTCTTCAAGTAAATTGCGAGCACCTCAATATATGCCTTGGCGAGCTGAGCATTGTCCTGCTCCTGCTCGTAATGAACCTCGAGCTCCTGCAGCGACATAAGCAGCTTGCGCTTAATTTCCATAATGGCGCTGACCGCATAGTGCGAGGTTTCCGTATCCTCGTTGCTGATTGCTTGCTGCAGTACTTCAATATATTGAATCGTGTCCTGCTTAAGCACATCAATCAATACTTGACGTCGTTCACGATGCTGGCTGACGATTAGCGCATCCTCAATCGGCACAATGTCAAGCTCGCGCTGCCTTTCTATGTTGTGAAACACGCCAATTCTGCGAATTTTGTGCTCCTGCTGCTGGTTTTCAACGTATTCCGAAAACTGCTGCTCCGAGCGGCGTTTTGGCTTTCTAATCCATATAATCGGCAGCAACCAGCCAATGACAGGAATGCAGGCAACAATAAGCAGCTTGATCAGCAGCGTCTGCTTATGACTCCAATTGAATAATGCTAAAATAACAGCACTTACGACCACATAAATTCCGTATACTAGCCAAAGCATGACCTCACCCCTCACTTAACACCGCAAATGATATTTTAGGATGAGACAGTCTGGACATAATGACCTCGATATCCTGCTCACTTGTGTTGGACAGCAGAACCTGAAGCTGCTGCTCCTTGTTCACTCCCAAATAATCCGTTTCACGCAGCAGCGGTGTAATGAACTGCGATGCCTCCTGCAGCGAAATATCGTCCAAAGCGCTTTGCAGCAGCAAGTAAGGCACCTGATGCTGATGCTTGATTTCATTTTTCGATTGCAAAATCTCACTGAAAATAGCAGGCTGCAATATCGTCGTGCCCTCTACATAGCGATCGTTTTCAGTAGCATCAATAAAGGTGAACGCCTTGCTAAGCGCGGAAGCGATCAAATTCGTCGTAATCTGGAACAGATTTTGATGATAGAGCGAGAAGCTTTCGAATTTCATGCCGTCAACAGCAATAATCGCTGCTACTTGATCACGATGATAGATTGGCGCAACCATTAGCGGAACATCCGCCTCCAGCTCCTTATTGACATAAATCTGTCCGTTTTCCAGCACCTTCTGCAGGTAAGGAAAATCCGCAACACGCAGCGATTTCTTCAAATCGTCAGCGTGATGGCCCGAGCTGGCAAGCAGCCGCAAATAGCTTTGGTATTTATTAACGCGGTAAATCGTAACCTTCTCTACGCGCATAATCGACTTGACAACATTAACAGCAGAGTTAAACACGATTTCCGGCTCCAAACTCTCAAGCTCTTTCGTTGCGTAATAGATTTTGCCGTAGCTGTCGCCAGAATTTAAAATACGAAGCTGAAGCTCATCCTTAACATCGCGCACTTCTTTATAAATGTTTTCAAGAAAATCATATCGCTCTGTTGCTTCAGACACCTTCTGCTCCTGCTGGGCGATGCGCACATTTTTACGCTCAATTGCATACCCGACCACAAGGCCAATAAACAGATAAATCGCAATGCGGAAAAAGAAATCTGTATCATAGGTCAAGCTCAGCAGGTCTCTGCCCGCCTGCAGCTCCTGATAGGTCAGCAAGCAGATCGATAAAACAACGGAAATAAGTGCCTGACGATTGCCGTACAAAATCCCTATAATCGTAATATAGAACAGCTTGACATCAATCACGCCGTACATGTTGTCAACGAGACTCAAGCTCAACCAGGCCGTCAGAATGAATGCTGCAAAATTCTCCAAAGTTGGCAGCAGCCACTTTCGTCGTTGTCTCATGCGAGCTTTGCTCTGCTTCAGCTCTGCGGTCGCGGCAGCTGATACCGCCACCTCGGCCTGTGCGCGCTGTCCGGCGAAATAAGCATATGTACGTTCCAGGCCCTCCTTAAAGCTGTATAAAGGAGCCCAGTCCAGGTCGCGCATAACGGCTGCATTGTCAAGTCGAGAATGCTTAATGTCCTGGTCGCGAGGCGGATTTTTCTGCACCTTCAAGTCCGGCTGCAGCTGCGACAAATATTCGATCAAATCATTGACCGAGCTTGACTGATTGGTAGATAAATTATACAAGCCGGTAACCGACGCATTTACACTTCGGAAAACAGCATCTGCCACGTCCTCAACATAGATAAAGTCTCTCGTCTGCTCGCCGTCTCCATAAAGCTTTAACGGCTTGTTGTCGAGCAGGTCGTTAATGAAGATGGAAACTACGCCGCCTTCTCCACCAGAGTTTTGCCGCGGCCCGTAAACATTGGAAAACCTGAAGCCAATCGTTGACAAATCATAGAGCTCAAGCCATTTCTTCGCATAGATTTCATTGACATATTTGCTAATGCCATAGGGTGCGATCGGATCGACTGCTTTATCCTCTTGATGCGGCACTTGCTCATCAAGACCGTACACCGCAGCGGAGGAGGCATAAATAAAGCGCTTGACGCCATACTTGGCTGACAGATCGAGCATATTGACCAGCCCCAGCACATTGGCTTCCGTATCAAGATGCGGGTTGACAAGCGATTTGCTGACGCTGACCTGGGCGGCCATATGTACGACAGCATCAAAGCGATACGCTCTGAATATTTCCTCGCATTTCGGGTCCTTCACATCCAGCACATAGCCGCGATGCTTCACTTGGACGTTTGCCTTATTGCCGGTCGATAGATTATCAATAATGTAGATTTCATAGCCTTCTTTATGAAAACGATCGGCAATATGTGAGCCAATAAATCCATATCCCCCAGTAATTAAAACCTTCATACTTCTTCCTCATTTCTAACATAAATTGATCCCGTTAGTATGGTGAGAGGCATCCAATAGCTGAGCTGCGCTAGCCAGCCAGTGGATGCCCGCATCACCTTATCGTTTCAAGTTGTATTGGACAAAAGCTCCTTCTGTCGGCAGCTTTAAGGTCGATCGATCATCCAGCATAATTCCGATCGTAATCGAATCACCAAGCTTCACTCCCAGCTGCGTCAAGCTAAGCTTCAGCTCAACAGCTTGAGTCGAGCTGGCAAAGGACGCCTTGTCGAGTGAGACTTGCTTCTGGAAGAGCCAGTTTTTACCCTCTCCTCCATAGCGGTATAGAATGCCGTTCTCGACCAAATAATCTACCCCAGAGCCCTTCCATTTGGAAGATTGATAGCCAGTTGCACTATTGTTGTCCGTATTCAAGTAGATTTGATTTTTCTTGAAGGAGGTTGTTGATTTCACTGCAACATAGAGATATTCAGCGTCATGCGTTGCATATACCGCCAGCGAGCCATCTGATTTCTCAGACACAGCCTTGAAACTACTCCAATCCTGCATGTTTCCATCGATTTTTATCGTTGGAGCAGGTGTTGGTTTGGGAGAAGGTGTAGTTGTTGGCTGCGGCTCTCCGCCTGAAGCCTGGCGTGATATCGCCGCCATTGCTCCGCCTGCTGGCAATAGATTGCTCTTGCTATCCTTCCATATATATCCTATGTGCAATTGCTGCGTATCTTGACTGTCCAAGTCAGATAATGGTATTGCCATTTCAATTGCTGTATTGTTCAGCACGATCTCGCGGTTGCGGTAATCCTTCAGCTTCTTCCAGCTCCAGTTTTTGCCGGTTCCCGAGTATTGATAAAAGATGCCATTTTCCACCAAATAGTCAGCCTGCTGATTAGACCAGTGCGGAACTGTAAAATAAGAATGGTCGGATTGATTCGTCTGGATATACAGCTGACCTTTCTCCTTCAGCAATTGTCCGCTAACAAGCACATACAGCGTCTGATCTACAATGATGCTTTTCAGCTCCTTCACATTGGAGCTGTTCGTTGCTGCTGCCGGATAGCTGGCCCAGTCATCAGCAATACCATCAATAACAAATGGCTGCTGTCCTGCTGGCGGCGACGTTATTGGCGGCGCTGTCGGCGGGCTCGTTGTCGGCGGCGCTGTCGGTGTCTCCGTTACCGGCGGACTCGTGATCGGCGGCGCTGTCGGTATCTCTGTGATCGGCGGCATTGTTGGCGACTCTGTTATTGGCGGCAGCTCGCTGCCAAATTCAGCTGCGCCTATATCAATGCTATCGCCCGTCACACGTGCAGCAGCCATCAGATCAAGCTCGCCTACCTCCTTGTGCAGCAGCGTTCCCGCGTCTATCGCAGGAGAGCCTTCGCTTAGCGCTACAATGCCTTTGCTCACAGTCATAAGCTTCGGATCTGCGATCATTGAGTTTTGATCCTGCTTCGTCGCCTTCTGGAATTGCTCCAGGCTGGTGTAGCGTGTACCGCCGTATCTCCAGTAGGAGGTATCGGCATCCAGCGCATAATACAAATTGTAGTCAATCTTATTGCCTGAGCTGGTTGGCTTGTTATCGTAAAAATAAGGTGTCTCCTTGTTCGTCATAAACATGTTGTTAACGAACACATTGTTCTGTACATAGTTTTGGAAGGTGATTTCCCCGTCTCCAGTGCGCAATTCATTGTTGCTGTAGAACGTATTGTTCAGAATCATATTTTCTTTCGCTCCTCCATTGTCAGAGGAAGATCCACCCATAATCAGCCCGGACATATGATTATGATGGATATAGTTGTTGCGCAGTATAATTTTTGTGGCGGCTTTATTGCTATTCTCGCTAGAAATTTCAAAGCCATAATTGCTATAGGAAACCTCATTGCGCTCAATAATCGTGTTCGCGCCACCATCGACATAAATAGCCGCTGCCGCACGATAGCCTCGATAGGCAGGATTGCTGATCGTATCGACATAAGAAACGTTGTTGCCCGCGACCAAGCCATTGCGTGCCTGATCTATACAACCATCCCGGCAAGCGCCATAGAAGCCGGCAATATCGATGCCGATATTGTTAACACGCTCAATAACATTGTTCTCGACCGAAAAGCCGTCCACGTTGCCAGCTACCGTTAGTGCTTCGCTGGAGCCGAGCACTAAATCATGCAAATAATTGTTGGCGATTTTAATATTGGCAATCGCGGTTTTACTGTTCCCATATACAATAATTCCATTGGCATTCGCGTCATCACCCTTATGCTCAATGTGATGGATATGGTTGTTTTGAATGATCAAATTCGACGAAGCATCAATAATCTTAATTCCGTATAGATGCTTTGAACCGTCGCTTGTACGAAAATTACCCAGCTCAAAGCCATCGAAAATGATATAATGCGCATTTCTAAATTGAACGAGACTGGAGCCACTGCTCTTTTCTCCGCTAATGACAGGAATTTCGCCAGGATAAGCTTGAATTGTAATGTACCCTAGCGTTGGCGAGCCTGAGCTTTTAATTGTAATGTTTTCATGGTAAGTGCCCCCACGTACAAATACTGTTTCACCTGCCTTGAGTGTATTAGCAGCGTGCTGAATGGTTAACCAGGGCGATTTCTCGCTGCCGTCATTGTCGTCTGATCCCCAAGTCGCCACATAATAAATCTTTCCTCGTACATGTACATTAGCATTTGCAAAAGAAGTTAAATTTGCGATGAGAACCATGATACTAAGCAGTAGTACAAAGCTAATTTTAATGCCCATCATAATCCGTCGATGCTTTGCATCCTCCAAAATCATGCGCTGTCCCCTCCGTTCAACATGTACATGCCAACTATTGTACTAACCAAATCTATACAATTTCTAAAATTGGTCGTCGAATATTAGAACAATATGGTAGTTTTAATTGTAATTGGTTTTCATATTAAATCTAGTGGACAACTATAAGAATTTACTTTTTATCAACATTTTTTTCATAAAATGGGCTAGAAAATGCCATTGTTACACCATAGCTCGCCAGTAAAGAAAATGTCGAAGCTTGCGGAATATTACGCTGCTCGTCATAATAGAAGAAAATTATGTTCATAATGGTAGCTAACCATATTTATGCGCTTTGATCCCACTTTAGCTTAAGGAGTAGAGACCTATTGAGTAACTTTTGGAAAGATGCCAAGCAGCGCAAGCTGCTAACTAACGCAGGCTTCAGTTGGCTATTCGATGCGATGGATATTGGAATGCTCTCCTTTATCATTGCTGCGCTGGCTGTTTCCTGGGATTTGGGTGCTGATCAGGTTGGCTGGCTGACGGCTATTAATTCAATCGGGATGGCCGTTGGCGCAGCACTTGCAGGCGCGATGGCCGATCGCTACGGTCGACGCATCATGCTGCTTGCGACGCTTGTGCTGTTTTGTGTGGCAACAGGCTTATCCGCATTTGCCACCAGCTTTGCCATGCTGTGCGTGCTGCGCTTTATCGCAGGAATCGGCCTTGGCGGTGAGCTTCCTGTAGCGTCAACGCTTGTCTCTGAATCGGTTCCGATCAAGGAGCGAGGCAGAATTATCGTCATCCTGGAAAGCTTTTGGGCGGCAGGCTGGCTCGTTGCTGCGCTCATTTCATACTTTGTCATTCCGGATTACGGCTGGAGAGTAGCATTTATTATCGGTGCGCTGCCTGTTTTTTACGCCATTTACTTGCGGCGGGCAATCAAGGATTCTCCGCGCTATGTCAAGCAGGCCAATGAGCAGAAGCTGAATTTCTTGCAGCGCGTTCGATTTATTTGGTCGAAGCCTTACCGTCGCTCAACACTGGTACTATGGATTCTATGGTTTATGGTCGTCTTTTCATACTATGGAATGTTTTTATGGCTTCCGTCTGTCATGGTGCTTAAAGGCTTTACCTTGGTTAAAAGCTTCCAGTACGTGCTCCTTATGACGATTGCGCAATTGCCCGGCTATTTTACTGCGGCATATTTTATTGAGAAATTCGGTCGCAAATTCGTGCTTGTTGTTTATTTGACGTTAACTGCTGTCTGCGCGCTATGGTTTGGGCTAGCTGAAACTGAAGCTTCACTGTTGACTGCGGGAGCATTGCTGTCGTTCTTCAATCTTGGTGCCTGGGGTGGCATGTACGCCTATACGCCCGAGCTTTACCCGACGCCAGCAAGAGCAACTGGTGTAGGCTTTGCAGCTTCCTTCGGCAGAATCGGCGGGATATTGGGACCTTTCCTCGTAGGAATGCTCGTTGCCAGCAATGTGGCAATTTCAACGATCTTTGCAATTTTCTTTGTCTCTATTCTGATTGGGGTCGTGGCTATCCTGATTTGGGGCAAAGAAACGAAAGGTATCGACCCGGATGCCGAATCGCAGGTCTAAGCTGTAATAGAAGCATACGATAAGATAAGCGCTTATTCGGCAGGCAGCCAGTGCATGGACCTATGTACCAGAACGCACACTTTCCGTTCTGACAAAGCAAGCTGCTCGAGCACTCCTTCGCTCGGCGCTTGCTTTTCTTATGTGCGCAAACAGGATACAGGACTATTATACTATAAAAACTGAAAAATACTTCCATATTTTTGTGGCGATCCCATACAATTTTACTAACCGTTCATAGACACTAGCCGTTGCTGCGACAATTTGCAGCTCATACACTATGCTAGATTCGGAAAACGTCAGTTATCATCATCCGAATCCACCAGCAATGCCAGTAAAGCAACAGCATCGCCGATGACAACGATAATTGCAGCGATTAGGCCTATCTTTTCAGAATCAGTCATTGAGCCCCAGCTTTTCACAGGCATCTCCCCCATCTTTTGGCACGTACTTGGAAGTTGTTGTAGTATATGACGATCGGCCAAAATTGGGCTGTGCATATGCCTATCTGTGCGAGATGAGGAATGAGGGTGCTGATGTAAGGGGATAAAAGTGAGGTACATATTGATATAAATGATAGTGAGGCGGTATTTTTGAAAAGATAAAGGGGCAAGCCTGGTGGCTGCCCCTTGCTTGTTTGCAATTATCCGAAGAACAAGTCGAGAATATTCGACCCTGTTGATGATTGACGATTGTAAAACTCAGAGTATCCGCAGTTTTTGCAAAAAACTACAACAAATTCATTTTTCTGAATATCAAACATTTTAGAAAGTCCCGTTCCTGTCATCGCCACTTCTTTCGTATCCGCATCTCTGCTGCCGCATTTTATACAGCCTTTTTCTCTCATTCTTTACCACCCCTTCAAGTTTTTATAAGGCAATGCTATATGTCATGACTTATGCAGTTCACGAGATTAACTGGTAATGGTGAGAATCTTTCCTTGAATAAACGGGCCACCAATACATAGCAAGCTGCGACGGCCAAAATTCAGAAATAAGTGTTGCAAAACGGCGTACT
>NZ_BOSE01000002.1 GCF_018403185.1 Paenibacillus montaniterrae | reverse complement strand
GCCAAATGCTAGAGAAGAGCGGATACTCCAGCCCATTCTTACACACCGCTTGCAAGACAACCAGATTCATGCACCAGCCATAGGACTTGGTAGAGGCATCAAAAAGCCTGGACAGAAACGGCAGCTTTTTCGCAAATGGGTGCGCTATATGGGTGTCGTCCAGGTTAATCGAATCTCCTTCATGCAGAGCGGTATCGGGATCGGCTTGCAGTCGCTGGACACGCTTCTTGCCAAAGGAACGCCAGGCGAAAGGCGTCGTAAAGAAGCGGCTGAGTGTGTATTGTGCGAGTTTGTAGGGCTTAAACATAAGCGCAAGAAGGGCGTCCTTATCGGCAAGCATGGCCATCTGGTTGACCGATGAACAACCTGAAACCAAGCCAATGACGTACATAAAACAAAGCATCCAAGACGGTGCACCGCTACGCTTGAAGATGCCAGACTGTGTAAGGAGCAAAGAAAAGTCGAAACGATCCCATAAGGTGCGCAAAAGAGGTGCGCCAGCGCACGCTCCATGCATCAGTTTCCGAAAGCGTGGTTGTTCCAATGTTGATTTCATAAACATCACCCAAAATTCTTTAAGATATACCGGTTTAAAAAGGTATCCTTCACAATTATTTAGGCGATTTTTATTTGTCAAGTATTTTTTTGAATGATAACTGTTCATCTATTAAAGTCTTGCTCTTACAATTGTTGGGGCGAACTGCATAAGTCCTGTATATGAGTGATTTTGATTTTGATATCATGCATAGAACATATCACTCTTATTTTACTTCTACTAACGGTGACTTTACTTTTTACGTGGGACAAGACAATATTACTAATGAAATTCATGACGGTTATGATTATGAACTAGAGAAATTAGATAAACAACCAGATTAACTTAAACAACTCAGAAAGCTGCCTCTACAGAAAGTTTTACTCCTAACTTCCAGAATACTCCGAGCTCGCGAGTACGTCTACTCATCTCTTTGTTTAAATGCTCAAGCAGGTTGGCAGGCGAGAACTTGCGGGTGCCCATTATGTTAAAATAATTGCAAAGAGACTTCCGGCCCTTCTTTCAAGAATATAAACCTCAGCGGGATGAAGCTTTTCTTCCGTACATCAGGTCCTGCTCCGACCTAAATTGCAATAGCATATATTCTAGAATACTATGTTTAGTATATTTGAAGATTTGGAGGGGAGTACATGAGAACTGAAAAAGAAATGTTTGATTTAATACTAGGGGTTGCTCATACGGATGAACGAATTCGAGCGGTATATATGAACGGATCACGAACGAATCCGAATGCTCCTAAGGATATTTTTCAGGATTATGATATAGTTTATGTAGTAACCGAAACGACTTCTTTTATAAAAGATGAAACATGGATAAATGTCTTTGGTGAATTGATTATGATGCAAGAGCCTGATAAAAATGACCAATCTATTGGTATAGAGATGGATTTCGCTCGGTCTTACGCATATTTAATGTTATTTACAGATGGAAATCGTATAGACCTTCAAATCGAAACTAAAGAATTTATGCTTGAAAGTTACGTTAGTGATAAGCTGACAATTCCACTATTAGATAAGGACAACTGTCTACCAATCATTCCTGCCCCCACAGATATTGACTATCGTGTAAAAGAGCCTACGGAACAGTTATTTTTGGGTACTTGTAATGATTTTTGGTGGTGCCTGCAAAATGTAGCCAAAGGAATTTGGCGCGATGAATTACCATATGCGAAACAAATGTTTGAACAGGTTATCAGACCTCATTTGGATAATATGATTTCATGGTGGGTAGGCACCAAACTTGATTTCCAAGTTTCGATTGGAAAAATGGGAAAGTATATGAAAAAGTATCTGCCTGAATCATATTGGGAATTGTATAAGGCAACTTATTCGGATAGCAATTATGAAAATATGTGGACCTCGATATTTACTTCGTGTGAATTGTTTAGGGTTCTAGCCAAGGATGTCGCTGAATATTTTCGATATTCTTACAATGCCAAAGATGATGCCAATATGACTAATTATCTTAAGCATGTCAGGGAATTGCCTATTGATGCAAAAGGTATTTATTGAGTGTATTAAGCAAATGCATTCCTTCGATTAGACATACTTAAATCAAAAAAATCATTATTCCCCTCTAAAATTCTATTATAATTGTCAAAGAAGCTGATAACGATGACTGATGGTACTGTTATAGAGATTCTTCCCAAAATCTTAGGAGGCGACATTACCGAGGGCGACACAAAGCGGATTTTCCTTGAGATGCTAAAAACATTGAAGGACGTAACGTTTAAGAATTTTAATGTTTCACAACTCCATGTTGACCGCCTGAGCCTTCTCGA
The DNA here is from genome assembly GCF_018403185.1 of Paenibacillus montaniterrae. Lineage (GTDB taxonomy): Bacteria > Bacillota > Bacilli > Paenibacillales > Paenibacillaceae > Pristimantibacillus > Pristimantibacillus montaniterrae. The sequence continues at coordinate 791,164 of NZ_BOSE01000002.1, read as the reverse complement.
AATTTTTATTAAGATGTTCCTTGACGAGGTCGCTATTCTAACGAAGCAGGGGATAAAAGCTGCTTATACACCAGTCGAAGTAAATGAACGGTTCTATAAAGGTAAGCTGCTGGCTTCCCAGAATATTAAATACAATCTGGTAAACAAGGAACGATTTTTTGTCTGTTACGACGACTTCAATATAAACAGACCGGAAAACCGTCTGATCAAGTCCACACTTCGTTTTCTGCGTAATACTACGAGTGACGGACGCAACCGTCAAAATGCTGTCCGTCTGCTGAATTATTTTGATAGTGTGGAATATTCCAAAAGCTATGATTCGGACTTCTCAAAGTGCTTTGTCGACCGCGGTATGAATCATTACAATAAGGTTCTTTCGTGGTGCCGTGTTTTCTTGCAAGGAAATAGTTTCACCGCTTTTGCCGGAAGCGAGGTTTCGCTTGCGCTTCTTTTTCCAATGGAAAAGGTGTTCGAGAGTTTTGTTGCCGCGAAGTTTTGCAAGCACATCGGCAGCGGCGTTATATTACGAACTCAGGATGCCAGATATAGTCTATTTGACAGTCCGGCCCGTGCCTTTTCCCTTCGTCCTGACATTGTCTTGGAATTTGATAGGCGCACAGTCGTTCTTGACACCAAATGGAAGCTGCTTTCTGACAATGCCCGAAACAGTGGTATTTCACAATCTGATATGTACCAGATGTATGCTTACGGTAAAAAGTATGAAGCAGACAGCATTGTCTTACTGTATCCCTATTCCGATGGTGTAAGCAAAAACGACATCAGATTTGCCTCCGATGACAATGTAAAGGTCAATGTTGCCTTCATTGACCTTAGGAATGCGGATAGCAGTATTTCTAAGTTATTAGAGGAGGTGTACTAATGCCATACACCATCGTACGTCAGGACATTACAAAAATGAAAGTCGATGCTATCGTCAATGCCGCAAACACCAGCCTGCAAATGGGCGGCGGTGTTTGCGGTGCTATATTCAAAGCTGCGGGAATACTTGAACTCCAAGCCGCCTGCAATATACTTGCCCCAATCAAAACTGGAGAGGCGGCGATTACACCGGGGTTTGCCTTGTCTGCAAAGTACATAATCCATGCAGCGGGTCCTGTCTACAATCATAGTATTGCAGAGCAAAGCGAGCAATTCCTACGCTCCGCTTACATAAATTCACTTCAGCTTGCCGTCAAGCATAAGTGTCAAAGTATAGCCTTCCCGTTGATTTCAAGTGGTATTTACGGATACCCCAAAGACGAAGCTCTGCAAGTGGCTACCTCGGCGATACTTGACTTCCTCGCTGATCACGATTTGGATGTGTACCTTGCCGTATTTGATAAGGCAGCGCTTGCTGTCAGTGAGAAACTACTCGGTGAAGTAGCCAGTTACATTGACGAACACTATGTTGAGGAACACAAAACAAGACGGCGTGCAATGCTCGATGTCGAGCGTTTAGCTCTTGAAGAAGCCGATCTCCTCAAAAGCTATACTGCTCCGCTGCCGCCAATAGCGATGCCGTCTGCTGCCGTACCAAACGCAGACCTTGACGATTTGATCGGAAATTTGGACGAGTCTTTCTCGACCACTCTTCTGCGGCTGATTGATGCCAAGGGTAAAACAGATGTGGAGGTCTACAAACGAGCCAACCTCGACCGCAGGTTGTTCTCCAAAATCAGAACGGGTAAAGGATATATGCCAAGCAAGCGCACCGCCATCGCTCTCGCACTGGCTTTGGAACTTACTCTCCCCGAAACGGACGACCTTTTAGAACGGGCTGGGTACACGCTGTCCCACAGTCAAAAGTTCGATGTGATTGTCGAGTATTTCATAATCAGTGGCAAGTACGATGTTTTCGAGATTAACGAAGTACTGTTTAAATACGACCTGCCACTGTTGGGTGGATAAGCTGATGATTACGCTGAATTTGCCTCTCAAAGGCAATTTGTCGCTCCTTAAGCGACCTTACGCTCGATAGGAAGTGTTACCCTTAAGTCACAATAAACTTAAGGAGGACATTTCAATGAAAAAAGGATTAACAGAACTGGTATTCATACTGGACAAGAGTGGATCAATGAGCGGCTTGGAAAAAGATACGATTGGCGGCTACAACTCGATGCTTGAAAAGCAGAAAGTGGTTGAGGGCGAGTGCCGCATAACGACGGTGTTGTTCGATAATAAGTACGAACTGCTTCATGACCGCATTGATATAAGGGCGGTCAGCCCGATTACCGAGAAAGAGTATCAAGTTGGCGGATCGACAGCGCTTCTTGATGCCATCGGAAGGACAATCCACAAAATTGGCAATGCTCAAAAGCATACAGCCAACGACTACCGTGCCGAAAAGGTGCTGTTTGTTATCATCACCGACGGGGAGGAAAACTCCAGCCGCGAATATTCAGCAGAGAAAATAAAGGCACTAATTGAGCAGCAAAAGAAAAATTATGGGTGGGAGTTTATCTTTCTCGGTGCAAATATCGACGCTGTTGAAACGGCGGGACGGTTTGGCATCTCCGCAGATCGCGCCCAGAACTACCATGCAGACAGAGAAGGCGTTGAATTGAACTTCCGTGTCATGAGCGAAGCGGTCGCAACATTCCGCGCATGTTCAGCGATGCCTGAAGGGTGGTATAACGAAATACAAATGGATTATAAGAAGCGTGGAGAGCGGAAATAAACTTAAGATTTGTTCTCGTGCATAAAAAACATTCAAGACATCAGTCGTGCCATGTAGATTGCAGGCTTGGTTGATAGAAAGCAAGATAATAATAAAAGTCCTGAACCCTCTTGCATACTCGAGGCTTCAGGACTTTTATCTTTTTAGCAACATTTCATAGCTTCACACCCCACATATATTTATAATTTCCTCCAAATTTAACCATCTCGTTGACAATTTTGTAGAAAGGTTGAATTATAGTAATAGGGGACAAATTAAAGGTATTATTTGGGAGGAGGAATCAATTTGTCAGTGGAAATTAATGACTTTTTAGTTCCTGATATCGGCTATTTGATCTACAGAAAGTGCACACCAGCATGGGAAATCGCAGAAAATGAAATTTCGTTTTATGACATCACTTATGTGATTGAAGGGAGGGGGATTTACACCATTAATGGCGTGCAATACGAGGTGAAGCGCGGCGATCTTCTTTGTATTCCAAGTGGCAGTATTCGTAAAGCCCATTGCGTCGTCGATGACCTTATGCACTTGTTCTCGGCTAACTTTAAGCTCTATGAAATGAGCGGACAACTAGCAGTCGATCTTCCACTTCCTTTACTGACGCATATCGGAATTAAAAGCGATCTCATCGGATTATTTCGAGAGTTATCCAATGCCTGGGTGCGTAAGGAAGCCGGGTATCTCATCAAAACGAGAGGTCTGCTGCTTGTCATTATTCATAGATTATTTGAGCTCATTCTCTTGAAAAAAGACCCCACGAGTACAGACTATCGGGTGAAAAAGGCGATTAGCTATATCTCTGAAAACTACGCGAGCAATGTTACTGTGAAAGAGATTGCCAATATGGTAGGGCTCAATACCGTATATTTTGGGGCGCTATTTAAAAATGAAATGGGAATGCTGGTCAATCAATATTTGGCGCAAACGAGAATTAACCATGCACAAGATATGCTGCTAAATGGCGAGTGCAACGTAAGCGAAGCTGCAGAGCGTTGCGGGTATAAAGATCTGTCGCATTTTCGAAAGCAATTTAAAATGATCAAGGGATATTCTCCATCTCAATGTCTCAAGAAACAACCGGAGTAGAATGCGCGCAGTCTTTTTCAAAAAAATAATCTTTAATTAGCCACTGTTACCTATATTCAGTCTATTGTCGGAAGGTATCTTCAATGCTAAATTATATTAAAGACAAAAGTGGTTTTGAAACCGCTTTAATTCAGAACAATTTTTGAATACTGGAGTTGATAAAGATACACCGTTGAAAAGTTTGCTTAGTAAAAATCACGTTGTTGTGACAGCGCTTACACAAAAATAGACAAGAATAGACAACAACAAGATTGGAGAAGGACCACCCTTAACCCTTGTAACGTACTCCTCTAAAAGTATGGCGTAAATTCGGAGCTTGCAGTTAAAGAACTGATCCGCGAATGAGCTTGATCAAGTTCGAAACAGATAAACTTAGACGCCAAACGATGATGGAGGTGTTGTTTAGATCAAGAGAGATTTATGGAACCTGCTATGAAAAGGGAATAAAAATTTATACGTAAGGCGGTAACATATATGTTAACTACAAATATGAGTAAATCGCTCACCTATATGAAACGTTACTGGATTCTGTATGCAATGCTGCTTCTCCCGTTGGCTTTCTTTATTATTTTCCGTTATATCCCGATGGGCTATATTCAAATTGCGTTCAAGGAATATAGCATTGTGAAAAGTCCTTGGGAGATGGAATGGGCAGCAAATCATGGCTTCGAATACTTTATTCAGGCATTTTCCAATCGCGACTTTCTTTATGCACTTAGAAACACCATCCTTCTTAACTTTCTAGACTTACTTGTTGGGTTTCCAGCACCTATCATACTTGCCATTATCTTGAATGAACTCGCGTTCAGAAGATTTAAGAGATTCACTCAAACGGTTGTTTATATGCCACACTTTTTATCTTGGGTAATCATTTCGGGGATGGCTCTTCAGCTTTTTGCACCGACGACAGGACTTGTCAACATCATGTTAAATAAGATGGGTTTTGAATCAATTCCTTTTTTGAATGACCCTACGTATTGGGTAATCACCTACATTCTGCTTGGCATCTGGCAAAGCTGTGGTTGGAACACGATCATTTATTTGGCCGCTATTGCCGGGATCAATCCAGAGCTCTATGAGGCTTCATCGGTGGATGGAGCAAGTCGTTTGCGAAAAATTTGGCATATTACGCTGCCAGGACTTCGTCCAACGATTATTGTGTTGCTGATTCTAAGTCTGGGACAAATTTTAGGCAGTGAATTTGACAGACCTTACGCACTCAGCAATAAGCTTGTCACAGATGTTTCGAATGTTATTTCCATATTCGTATACAACAACGGTATTCGTGGATTGCAGTTTTCACTCTCCACTGCCGTCGGTTTATTTCAATCGGTCGTGTGTGTCATATTTTTATTTGCAGCAAATGCGCTTGCAAAAAAATCTGGCGAACGCGGCATCTGGTAGGAGGGCTATAGCATGATTAAATCAAGAAGCACTAAAATCGGAGACTGGGTAATCGCTTTCATTTGTTTGTTGTGTGTTTTAGTCTGTCTCCTGCCGCTATTGAATATATTGGCACGATCGTTAAGCTCTGCGGATGCCTTGGTGAAAAATGAAGTATTGCTCTTGCCTAAAGGACTGAATTTCGATGCTTATATGACTGTACTAGGAGATTCCAAATACACCTGGTCGTTGCTATGGACAGCAATACTAACGGTGATCTGCACCGTTTGGTCGATGTTTATGACGGTGATGTGCGCATACCCGCTTATTTATGACAACCTGAAAGGGAAAAAGACGATTATCGCGATTATTCTCTTTACGATGTACTTTAGTGCCGGCACAATTCCAACCTATTTGCTGTTAAAGGAGCTACACTTGCTCAATAATCCGCTGGTATTGATTTTGCCAAACAGTATTAGTGTATTTTATGTCATCATAATGCGCAGCTTCTTATTTGGTATCCCAGACAGTCTTAGAGAATCTGCGGAGCTCGATGGAGCAGGACCGCTCAGGGTGCTTATAAGCGTCTATCTGCCGCTTTCTACTCCTGTGCTTGCAACGTTGGCTCTTTTCTACGCGGTAGGTCGATGGAACGGCTTCTCAGATGCGTTAATGTTTATGTCAGATAGAACCTACTTCCCTATACAATTGCTGCTTTACAACATACTGAACAGCATCACCAGTGTTGAGGTAGCTACACAGGAAGGCTTTTCAAACCCAGGCTTGTCTGAAACGATCAAATCAGCGACGGTTATGTTTGCAACTGTACCGATTTTGCTCGTATATCCGTGGCTGCAGAGATACTTTATCTCGGGTGTTACAATCGGAGCCGTCAAAGGTTAAGGGGCAAGCCAGGGGTCAGCACATGATAGAAATTGGCTATGTCAATTTTTATAAATCAATTCAAAATAGTTAATGAAAATAAGGGGGAACAAACATGGGATTTCGTAAAGCGTTGTCCATTCTGACGATCAGTGCTGCACTTGCGTTAGTTATTACAGGATGTACTAACGACAAACCTGCGCCATCATCTTCGCCAACTCCAGCAGCAGGTAATTCAGAATCTGCAACGAATACCGCTGAAGAGGGCGGCGATGCCAGATTAGAAGCGTTGGGTCTCGATTCCAATTTGAAATTTAAGGAGACTCGTAAAATTACAGTTGAGGTCTATGACCGTGGTAATGACGGAGGCACCAAGCCAGAGGATAACTTCTACACACAATATATTAAAGACGGTATGCTTCGCGACCATAATGTAGAGGTTACTTTCGTTCCTGTACCTCGTTGGACAGAGGGCGAGGTCATTAATAACCTTTTGGCAGGGAATCAAGCGCCAGATGTTAGCATCACCTATTCCTATCCAACCATTCAAACCTACGCGAATATGGGCGGTGTTCTTGACTTAGCTCCTATTCTGGAAGAAAATAAAGACCTTTTCCCGGACATGTTTGACTATTTAACGGAAACAAACATCTATTGGGACCAGGATCCTAACACGGGAACGTTATGGGCGCTGGAAGCGCGTTTGAATGTTCTTAACCGCATTAATACGTTTGTGCGCGAGGACTGGTTAAAGAAGCTTGGACTCGAAGCACCAACAACGCTGCAAGAGTTTGAAGATATGCTCATCGCATTTAGAGATAACGCTTCTACCCTTTTAGGAGCAGATGCGGACAAAATGATTCCATTTTCAACAAGCTTTGATGTAGGTTGGCGTGCGGATCATTTGACAGCTTCCTTCGTGCCTAACGATATTACAGATAAGGACATTTATATAAACGGCTTTGATGATCGAAATTTCCTTCTGCCAAATTACAAGGAAGGCATCAGAACGTTGAACAAGTGGTATAACGAAGGACTGGTCTGGAAGGACTTCTCACTTTATCCTGCTGGAGATACGACAGAGGATAATCTTATGAAGGTTGGCTATGTGGGCGCATTTATACACAACTGGGATTACCCGTACCGCAACGGTGAGGACAGTATTCATGCAAGCCTTCAGCGTCTTGTTGGACCAGATGCAGCATATGTCGCGATTGAACCATTTGCTAACGATGCTGGCGTGTATAAGAAGTTTTTATCCGGTCCTGTTGACCGTAAAATCTTCTTCCCGGCTACCAACAAAGAACCAATCGCTTCATTACTCTATATAAATTGGATTTCCAAGCTTGAGCATCGTATTTTCTTGCAATTTGGAGAGGAAGGCGTTACGCACGAAAAGCTGCCTGACGGTTCCTTGAAGACAATTGCGGCAACCGGCGAAAAAATTATGAACTCTCCAGCAAACATCGACTATACGATTACAAGCAATGGTCTTGACCTGGGCGATCCTGAATTGACCGTCAAATCAATTGCCAACGGTTACGCTGGTGTTGATTCCAAGTATATTGAGATTGCGCATAAAATTACGACTAATGAGGGACGCGTAGGCAAAAATGTCAATGTAGGCGAAATTAAAGCAGAGAACGGGCAAGGTCAAGCACTGAAAGAGAAGCGTGATACGATCTTGAACAAGGCTGTTGTTGCACCTGTTGACAAATTTGACGAGGTATATGATTCCGGCATGAAGGATTACCTTAACTCAGGCGGTCAAGCAATTATTGACGAGCGAAAAGCGGCTTGGGAAGCACTATTTGGTGATAAAACGATGCTGGATTAGTTTTGTACCGGCAGGAGAATGATAAAGCCTGGAGGCTTGTGCACATGCGCAAGTCTCCAGGCTTTTATTGTGATAGAATTATAATTGTTCATTAGTTCAAGCTGCGAGGTGCGAAATGGAAGCTAAAAAAATATTGAAGTTCACATTAATTGGATTAATGTGTATTGGGATTGCAATATGGGCGTACCAGTATTATGGGCAAAAAGTATTTTATGTGAACACCTATAAATATCAAGAAGCCAGCTCATCGGAAAATGTTACCGTATATACAACAAGACATGCAAATGACATTAAGCTAACAACCTATCAAGACTATAGAGAAATTGAAATTGTTTCGCGTAAAGGCACTACAGATGTTTTTATTTTATCTGTCTCACCGATTGGACGTTGTTGATCCGGAACCAAGCGATTTTTATTTTATTTCAACCAAATTGGGAGCAATATTTGGAATGGTTGCATCGTTTGTGTTTTTCAGCATGTCATTAAGTTAGTTGGAACGATATGTAGTTTGCATACACGCACGCCCTGGGCTAAAGGCTAGGATTAGACTGTTCCTAAGACGGTTATGACAGTCGAATAATACCGTTACAATGGATTCATAACTTAGAGCGTGAGCTTATGAATCCAAAGGAAGTGTTAATTAATGACGGCAGCTGAAGAAAATGCCAAGACACCGACAGGTAAAGTGAACTGGGTGCTTTTTAATTCAAAAACGTATGCGACGATTCTTTATTTTCTTTTATCTTTACCGCTAGGTATTATCTATTTTACAGTAGCGATAACGGGACTTGCGCTATCGATCGGTTTGACTCCGCTCTTTATCGGAATACCTATGTTTTTCGGAGTAGCAAAGCTATTAAATGGGATTGTACATTTTGAACAGAGCATGATTCGTCAAATATTGGGGTTACCGGCTGCTCCTGCTGCATATACTGGCAATCAACAATCTGAAGCTGGACGGAACTGGTTTATGCGAATGGTGAGAGGCTTTGATGGCGGGCTATTCATTCGGAATCTGCTGCTCGTATTACTGAGATTTGTAACAAGTATTTTGTTTTTTGTTATTACGGTAACTGTAATTGCAATAGGGCTTGGATTTATTGCCCTTCCAGTCGTGCATATTATTTTAATGAATGAAATGCAGCTTGATATTTTGGAAAATAGTGTTTTCAGTTATTTTCATATCGATTGGACCTATAATCAGCAATACCTTCTGTATGTAGGTTTAGGCATTGTGCTTTATTGGATCGCGCTTCGTGTCGTGAACGGGCTTATGCAAATTCAACGCAGAATTATGTATGTAGATGAACCTTATCAACCTGCGCGTCAGACAGGGCCGCACGAGGAGCAAATTCAATCGTCGGTTCAAGAGCGATATTATGAGCTGCCAGTGGAAAAGCCGACTCAGGAGTACATGCAGCCGGCCTATAGAGGAGAGCTTTAATATGCAAATGAAATTAAACAAGAACGTACGTTTGGTGTTTGTTTTCCAACATAGGGGTTAAGGAGCCGATGCATATATGATTCAATTGACAAATCGCCAGGCACGACAATTTATGTTATTGAAGCACGGACTGTTGGGTGAATATCAATTTACCGGAAAGCAGGGAGTATTGGATTTTGTTCGACAGGTCGGCTGTATTCAATATGATCCTATCGATGTTTGTGGAAAAAACGCTGAACTGGTACTACAGTCTCGGATTGAAGGATTTACTAAGAATATGCTTGACGAGTTGCTATATACAGATAGATTATTGATTGATTATCCCGACAAGAATCTGGCTATTATCCCGGTCGAGGACTGGCCGTATTTTGAACGGTACAGACAGGTGGCAAGACAACATGCTAAGCGCTATCCTGAAATGGAAAAGTTGACAGTGCAAGTGCGGGCTCACATCCACAAATATGGTGCAATAAGCTCGGGTGATTTGAAATTAGATGGAAATTTCGCATGGCAATCAGCTATCCATTGGAGCAGCGGAAACAATGCATCCCGATCGGTGCTAGAGCAGATGTACTCGACAGGTGAGTTAATTATCCATCATAAAAAAGGAACACGCAAATATTACGACATCGCTGAGAAGTACATACCACCAGATCTGCTGAATGCGCCAGAACCGTTGGTGGACGAGCTTGATCATTACAAATGGCGGGTACTACGTCGAATCGGTGCTGTTGGATTATTGTGGAATCGTGCATCAGATGCTTTGCTGCACATCTGGGGTTTGAAGGCAGAGCAGCGCAATGAGGTTTTCCGCCAACTGTTACAGGAAGCTCGCATTGTTGCTATTGATGTGGAACAGATGAAGGACGTGCTATACTGTCGTATGGAAGATTTACCGCTAATCGAAGTCGTCTTGCAAAATCCGGCACCGAAATTGCGCTGCGAATTGATTGCCCCACTGGATAATTTCATTTGGGACAGAAAATTAATTAAGGAATTGTTTGGCTTTGATTACACCTGGGAGATTTACACGCCTCCCGCTAAACGAAAATTTGGATATTATGTGCTGCCCTTGTTATACGGAGAAAGCTTGATTGGACGTGCTGAGATTATCGCGGAGCGAAAAGCTAGGAAGCTAGTCGTTAAAAACATTTGGTACGAAAACGGCGTCAAGCCAACAAAGCAATTGCGAGCAGCCTTAAATAATTGTTTTCAAGCTTTCGCATTATTCAACGGTTTAGAAGAGATATTGAAGCTGGATAATTAACGAGAGTCGGTCGTGTTAATGCATCGTATAGAACAAATATCTCGAATGCAAACATCTTTCTAAAAAATCAACTTTTTCTAAACAGCTCATGCTAATTAGCAGGGGCTGTTTTTGATAACTTGCAGTTTAACTTAAGCAAAAACTATCAAAAACTGCCCAAGCAATGGAGCTACTGTTTTCTATAAAAAAAGTGTTAAGGCGCTTCGTTTAACGGAACATTTCGTGCAGAACGCGGAATGCTCGTTCTTGCTCTTTAAGAAGCAGAATAATTTTCCATATCCATTCATCCTGTTGGTAAAAATCGAGTGGTTCTTGCTGTGTGAATAATGTATAGACGCTAATATGTAAAGCATCTGCTATTTTTTCTAAGGTTTGGAGCTGTAGATTTTGTTCGCCGCGTTCTACTCGCCCCACGTAGGTTCCTTGAGAGTCTAGCACTTCCGCTAATTGTTCTTGTGTCCATCCTTTTAAGAGGCGGTAGTGCCGTATGCGTTCTCCTATTGTTCTGGCAAATTGATTCAATGATCACACCTCTTTCTATAAAAAGTGTAGACCAATGATCTATTCATTATGCAGACCATTAAAAGTTCTGAAAAGTAATTTATTATTGAACTTACGAGTTCTTTTGTGTATAATTTCCATAAATTAGAACAGTTATAAGGGAGATCGTTTAATATCTATATCAATCCTTTTAGTAGGTAAGTATATAAACGTATACTCATACTCTATCCCGTTGATAGTATAAAGCGTGTTAACACTCCTTCTACACTAATATTAGAAGAATGGGCTGATGCCATTAAGCTTTGGCCGAGATTGAGGAAGATGATTAATTGACGAAAAGCAAGGTCATTGGTATATTAAACGTTAATCAAAATTCTTAAAATTGAAAAGAGGTCTGAACATGGATGTGAAGCTCCCAATTGGTCAATTACAAGTACCAGAAAAGGTAACATTGGAGCATGTTCAAGAGTGGCTAAAGCAAATTGAAACGTATACGATCCGCTTGAGAGAAGCTGTAGATTCATTAAATGATGAACAACTAAACAAAACCTATCGTGAAGGTGCTTGGACAGTTCGTCAGCTTGTACATCACATTGCAGATTCTCAGCTGAACATGTATCAACGCTTGAAATTAGCGTTAACTGATGACAACCCGTCCGTACCTGCTTTTGATGAAGAAAAGTGGGCGGTTCAACCAGACACCAAGCTTCCTGTAGAAAGCTCAATTCGAATGCTAGAAGGCATTAATGAGCGAATCGTAGCTTTAGGACAAACATTAACCGAAGAGCAGCTAGACCGAGTATTTATTCACCAGGTAAACGGTAAAATTACAGTAGCTAAAAAAGTTGCAAAATTAGCCTGGCATGAAGAGCATCATTTAGCTCATATTAAGCTCGCATTGGAAGATTACATGGAATAAAGGGCAAGATATCTGTGCTGTCTATGTTGGTAGAAAGGAATAGAGGGGCTTCTGCCTCTCTATTCCTTTCTTTATACCGTATCACAACCAAAGGGATTACTTTATATGCAATATGCTCATAATGATGAATAATAGAACTTATACATAGTGGGGGGAAGTATGAACATTAGAAAAGCAGCAGCAGGAGAACTGGATAGCATAATGTCAATATACGATTACGCTAGACAGTTTATGAAGGAAAATGGCAATGAAGATCAATGGGGTGATTCATATCCGGATCGACAACTCCTAACGAATGATATCCAGCAGGGGAAGTTATATGTCTGCATCGATAAGGACAACATTGTTGGCGTGTTTTATTTTGCTCAGGAGGAGGATGAAACCTATCAAGTGATAAAAGACGGTGCATGGTTGAATGATGAGCCGTATGGAGTAATTCATCGAATTGCTTCAGCAGAAGGAACGAAAGGGGTAGCAACCTTTTGTTTAAATTGGTCTTTTGAACAGGCAGGTAATATCCGCATTGACACGCATGTTAATAACAAGCCTATGCAGGGCCTATTGAAAAAGTTAGGTTATGTTTATTGTGGACAAATCGTGCTACCAGATGAATCAACGAGAATTGCATTTCAGAAGATATTATCATAGAAGGCAATCAAGTAACCTTCTATGAGGGGGAAGATGGCGCATTAATTTAATAGCCATGATCCTGCTGAGAAATATTTCGCAGAATCATGGCTTTTTTGCATGAGCAAGGTTGATTTATCCTAAGGAGAATAGTAGAATTTTAATTAAGATATTAATGATTAATGTTTATATTAACATTTTGTTTTAGGAGGTAATTTTATCGTTAATGATCTTTTTGAACAAATTTGAAATCGTTTTCACTCGTTAGCACTATGCAATCGCATAAAAAAACATAGGGGGCTCATTAGCATGAGATTGAGAAAAAATCAAATCCTTATTATTTCAATCGTAACTATATTGTTAATGATAGGCTTGCTTTTTTTGGTATTTAACTCAAAAGAGAGTCGGACAGAGCATACGCTTTCAGGATCTAACACTGATTCGACAAATGATGCGACGACAACTTCCAGTACTATGCTCGCTGAAGTGAGCTTTAAAGAGGATTTGCTGCTGCACTATAGCCTCAATCAAACAGAAGGTACGACAATCGTAGATGAAAGCGGCAATGGTCAAGATGGTGCTATCGTTGGTGCAGCAAGCTTTAAGGATGGGAGGGAAGGTCAAGCGATCGAGCTTAATGGTGGATATATTAAGATGCCGAATGGGATCGTAGCCGAACAACAAGCCATAACGATATCTACCTGGATCAATCCTGCTTCGCTTCCAGCTTGGTCAAGGATTTTTGATATTGGCTCATCCATGACGAACTATATCTTTTTCACTCTGAACAATGGCTCCTCTGTTCAGTTAGGCTTACATCTGGGCAGCACCGTTCAATCGCTTACGGGTGTTCCCTTCACTTCGTCTAATCAATGGCAGCATATCGCTGTAACGATAGAGGACAAGACAGCGATTATTTATATCAATGGCATCGAGGTTTTGAAAAATACAAACCTGACGATCACCCCGGATCAATTAGGCGCTACGTCAGCGAATTACATTGGCAAATCACAGTATAGTTCAGATCCAAATTATGTTGGGAAAATTGAAGATTTTAGAATCTATAGCCGTGCGCTTGATGAATTTGAGGTTATGCAGGTTATGGGCGAAGGGATGGAAGCGGAAGAAGCGATAGCCTTCGACAAGGAGTGGCTGGAGCTGGGTGTAAATACGCTAGAAATAACGAATGACCTTGAGCTTCCGAATAAGGGACCGCTCGGCACTTCGATTAGCTGGACATCTTCAGATGGAACGTACGTGAGTGACGAAGGAAAGGTGACGCGTCCAGCAGCTGATGCTGAGGATGCTAACGTAACGCTAACTGCTACGCTTTCTAAGGATGGTCAGTCAGCTGCAAAGGAATTTGAGCTTACAATCTGGGCTGAAGGTGCCGTTGCTTATGAAATTAATGTAGATGCTCAGCCTCAGCATGAGATCAGCCCGACGTTGTACGGTTTATTTTATGAGGATATTAACTATGCGGCAGATGGAGGCTTGTACGGTGAGCTCGTACATAATCGCTCATTTGAATTTAACATACCTTTATACGGCTGGAAGCTGGAGCAGTTTGGCGGAGGTGAAGGGAGTATACGAGCATCGACAGAGAAGCCGCTGAACGACAAGAACCATAAGTATGTAGAAGTAACAGCGACGAATGCCGGTGAAGGAGTAGGGATTTCCAATGCTGGCTATTCAGGAATAGCGGTAGAAGCCGGAGCAAGCTATCAGTTTTCGATTTATGCGAAAAGTGACGATAAGCTTCAGCATCCGCTAACAGCGGAGCTAAGAAGCAAGGATAATAGTAAAGTTTATGGAGCATGCAGCATCGACGGTATAACGACGCAGTGGCAGAAGCTGCAATGTGTGATAACCGCGAATGAGACGGATTATGAAGCCCAGTTAGTTGTGCTTGTTCACGATCGAGCGACGATTGCGCTAGATATGGTTTCGTTATTCCCACAAAAGGTATGGAATAACCGCAGCAATGGACTTCGTTATGATCTAGCTGAGCTGCTGGACGATATGGAGCCAGGCTTTCTCCGCTTCCCTGGCGGCTGTATTGTTGAAGGTGGTTCTCTGGATAATTACTACCGCTGGGAGAATACGATCGGTGATATAGCTGAGCGAGAAACTCAGCGCAATCAATGGGCGAACAACTACTATCAATCATTTGGCTTAGGCTATCAAGAATATTTCCAGTTTGCTGAGGATATTGGCGCGGAGCCTCTGCCTGTTATATTTGTAGGAATAGAATCCTGTACCTCGAATCCTGATACGGTGCCATTAAACGAGCTTCAGCCTTATATCGACAGTGCGTTTAATCTGATTGAGTACGCAAATGGCGATGTGACGACAAAGTGGGGCGCACTTCGAGCGGCGAATGGACATCCTGAGCCCTTCAATATGAAATACCTGGGCATTGGCAATGAGCTATGGGGTGCAAAATATTACGAACGATATAAGATGTTCTATGACGCGATAAAGGAAAAGCATCCAGAGATTAAGCTTATTTTCAGCTCAGGAGCCTTTCCGAACGATGGTGCGTATAGCGATGCTTATAATTGGTTAGCTAAACATAACAACCCTGCTGATCTTGTTGATGAGCATATGTATCAATCCCCGTCATGGATGCTGGATAATGTAAGTCGCTATGACGATTTCAGCCGTTCAGGTCCAAAGGTATTTGTAGGGGAATATGCATCGCACGGAGTTGGCAAAAGAAACAATATGGAGTCGGCGATTACTGAAGCAGTGTTTATGACAGGGCTAGAACGCAATGCGGACATCGTAGAGATGGCTGCTTACGCTCCATTGTTCAGTCGCCAGCCAGCCAGCTTTACGCAATGGACACCAGATATGATCTGGTTTGACCAGCATCGCATCGTTAAGACTCCGAATTATTATGTGCAGAAGCTGTTTATGAATCATACAGGGAATAAAACATTACCGCTTCAAGCTAAAAAGCGCAGCGAGAGCGACAACGATATTACTGGCTCCATATTCCTTGGTTCATGGGCAACACAGATTGAATATGACAACATAAAAGTAACCTCGGAAGACGGCAGCGTGTTGTATGCCAATGATTTCTCGGATAGCGCAGCAAGCGCTGATTTTATAGCGTATAATGATGCTGGCTCGAGCTGGAAGATTGAAGATGGCCTGTTAAAGCAGACGAGTAACCGAGAGGATACAAGATTCATGCTTGGAAGCGGGCAGAGCTGGAGTAATTATACGTTAGAGCTGGAGGCGACTAAAAAGAGTGGAAATGAAGGCTTCCTTATAGGCTTTGCGGCTAAGGATGCTGACAATTATTACTGGCTGAATCTAGGTGGATGGGGCAATACTCGTACCGTGATTGAGAAGGCGGTGAATGGCTCGCGAGGCATCGTATCGGGCGTTTCTGATCAGTCGATTGCAAGCAATAAAACGTACAAGATTAAAATTATCGTAGAAGGCTCCCGCATTCGTTGTTATTTGGACGATGAACTGCTGTTCGACCTGAATGAAAGTAAGGCGACAGGACCGTTATATAGCTCAGCTTCATTAGATGAGAAAACCGGTGATATTATATTAAAGGTTGTCAATAGCTCATCAAATAAGCAATATTCTAAAGTAAATGTAAATGGGGCAGCATTTATCACTTCAGATGCAACCGTATTTGAAATGTCTTCCCCTTCATTGACTGATGAAAATTCATTTGATGATCCGAATAACATCGAGCCTGTGCAGAAGCAAGTTTCCAATCTGGGAGAGTCATTCCATTATGAGTTCCCTGCACATTCTGTCACGATTCTACGTCTGAGAACTGAAGCTGGCCCAGCAATTACTGCTGTAGACGATATTCAGCTAACTACGAGTGTTGGTAAAGCCCCTTCACTACCAGCCAAGATCGTCGTAACGAAAAGTGACGGCACTACAGAGTCGGTAGCGGTTGCTTGGAAAAAAGTCGATTCTGCTCAATATGCTAAGCCAGGTATGTTCAGAGTAAAGGGCGAGCTAACTGATACGTACCTAAAGGCATATGCGGAGGTAACTGTGCAAGAGTAAGCTCTGCTGCGAGAGACAATAATACGAGGGCTAAACAAAAATAGGGAGTCACTATTATCGTGAACTGATTGGAGGCCGGGCATTATCTTTACGACCGACACACCGATCTCCACCTCCATTGAACATGAGTGGCTGAACAGAACACAACAATAAGGTTGTTCCAAACAATTATTTGCTTATGTTATGATTAAAAGGACTAAGAATAAGGAGGCGTTGTCTATGGGTAGCCATAATCAACATTGGGCAGAACCAAGAAACGGGGATAACGCATCATCGGCCCTATAAACTGTGTAATTCCCCGAAAATCGAGGAGGAATTCATTGCAGTGGTTTCGTTCATTCCAGGTATTGAGCTGTCACGTCATTTTTATGAGGATGTTGTCAAAAAGTTGATTGATAGGCCACACGCTGCCGCCCTGATTGGGGAAGGGTCTGAAGTATTGGGATTCGATCAGCAGCGTTCGACAGATCACAGTTGGGGTCCACGGATGCAAGTATTTGTCAGTGCATCACACGTTAACGAGGTATCTAAAGCGATTGAGCATGGATTGCCGGCCGTCTACAAGGGGTACCCGGTTCGCTTCTATTCCTGGCAAACCGAATCAGTCAGACATCATGTCGAGGTTACGACTTTAGATCATTGGTTGTCAGTGCAACTTAAGATCGATTCGCACACCGAATTACAAAAGGATAAGTGGCTTTCGCTGCCACAGCAACATTTGCTCCAATTCACTGCTGGAGCAGTATTTCACGATGAATTGGGCGAGTTGACTCGGATGCGCAAGCAGCTGTCTTGGTATCCGACGGATATTTGGCTGTGGATGATGGCCTCCCAGTGGCACCTCATCGGCAATACCGAGCCTTTGCTCGGCAGAACCGTTGAAGCAAACGATGGGAGAGGCTCTCTTATGGTTGCATTCAGGCTCGTTCGCCTTATTATGGAGCTATGCTTTCTTCAAGAAAAACGTTACTGGCCTTATCTTAAATGGTTTGGAACGGCATTTTCCAGGCTGCGTGTCGCATCGGAAATCGGTCCGGTCTTAGACCGTATACTGGGATCTTCTAATCACCAAGATCGAGAAAACGCCGTGAAGCAAGCGCTTGAAATTGTCGCTGAACGCCATAATACTCTTGGGCTTACACCGTCAGTTATTCCTAAGTTTGAGCCTTTTCAGGTCGGTATCAACGATGCTGTCCGTCCTTATCGTGTCTTAAACGCGGGCAGTTATGTAGGAGCGTGCAAAAGTGCGATTACCGACGAAACGATCCGTATGCTCGCCCACGTCGGAGCCATCGATCAACTTACCCATGTCGACGACGCACTCATCAATTTCACCTCATGGCCCGACCGCCTGAAACATTGCTATAAAGCAGAAATGGATTTGCACATAACGAATTAGATGTTGATTGTTTTTTATCGAGCTAAAGAATACTAGGCAGAGACAATCTGAATCGAGCAGCCTAGGCGGGTGAACCTGCTGCGCAAGCAAATTTTTATATAGCGGACATGAAGCGAGTCCTGCACAACTGGAATGTAACAAACGAAAGGCTCGCACAGGCAGGGTATTATGACTTCCCTGCTCAGTACGAGCGTTTACGTCAATTGCACTCAAACGATTGAACCGCCGTGTACCGAATAGGATGCACGGTGGTTGGGAAGGTCGGCTACTCAACTGATGGGTAGCCTCCTATCCGGTTTAACGTGCAGGCATCCCATATGGAATGTGTTTCTACTAAAACCGGGAATCACGGCCGCCCCGACACGATTCGCAATAATAAATCGACATCCGGCATTTGATAGGCATTGTCGGCATTAATATTTAATGTCATCAAGCCTGATATTACTGTAAAATAGGCGGAAATCAGTTGTCGAGGATCGCCAGATGTAAAGTCACCGGTCTTTTGCCCTTCGATGAACAGTGGCTCCAAAATATCTACGACGTAAGTTTCCATAGAATGCCCTTCAATTAGCCTCTTGGCCTGCTCGGGTACACCGTCCGACGTTCTAGCTTGGTGAATTAGCATGAAATAAGGCTGCCCTTCTTGGAATAGGCGGGTCATCTCCCTTACCTTATCGAGCGGTGTTCCAGGCAAATGATAAATGCTTTTCAAACCTTCAATCGACTCTTGAAGCGCCTGCTCAATCAGTACGATGAACAGCTCGTCTTTCGACTTAAAGTAATGGTAAAGAAGCCCCTGACTGATTCCAGCTTCTGTGGCGATCATACTCAGCTTTGTTCCTATAATGCCGCGACGGGCAAAAATATTCAATGCGGCTTTCATAATTTGTTCCTTGCGCTCGTCCCGAATTTGCTGCAACTGCTCTTCGTTTAAAGGCGACATTACTATTTCATCCTTTCGTTACATTATAACCTATCAATCTATTCTCCCGATGGGATCTGAACAAAGGAGGCATTAGCGAAGTTAGGAATTTGCTCCATCATCTCTTCCAATGTCTGACCTTGTTCTTGTAAAAATGTCATCAACTCGCGAGACTCTTCGTCAGATGCATGAGCGAGAAAGAAATCGGCCATCTGAGGATTAAAGAGCATGCCAGGCGAAAATAATAGCGAGGTTACCCCCCATTGCAGTAAAAACAAATCCGAATTCTGCTTCGATACAACTTGTTGAAGGGCGAGGTTCATGTATTTCTGGGCAAATGAAATCCCCGCGAGATGACGCCCGGCATATTCTACATTCGGCCATTGCAGGTCGTGTACGCAATTCAACCACCAAGCAGGCTCCAAAGCCTCCTGCAATCCCTGAAGCATTCTTTTTTCGAAATGAGGCTGAGGATTATTGCGCTGTTCTTGGAAATAAGACGCGACCCTTTCCGCTTCGATCGCGGCCACGGTCATACCAAGTCCATATATGGGATCGAATGTACAAAGCGCATCCCCCATTACCAGCAATCCGGAAGGCCAGCGTTCCATTAGCTCGAAACGATGACGTCGTAATTCCGATATCCGATAGCCCCTAGGCGCCCCGATCGGCTCAAGCCCCTGCAAAAGCTCGGATAGGAGCGAATCTTTCAGCTGATCCACGTTTTGTTCAAATTCCTGCGCTTTCGTGTCGGGAACGCGCCCACCAACCCCCCACAGCAATAATTCAGCAGTTTGGTTCTCAATCACTGACAAGACAGCGGTAAATTGATGATTGGAAGGGTTACCGTCTTTGCGATAGACATCCCAATTTCTAGTCTGCGAATCGGGGATCCGGTAATGACGGGTGCTGTAGCCAAGCGACACTTTCAAAATATCCGGATCGGGAATAGTATACCCTAATTGTTCAAGCCATGTCACTAATTTAGAGTTGCTTCCGCTAACATCGAAGACTAGGTCAGCGTTCCACGTTTGTTCTTGCCCCGACTGGGTACGGTCCCGTGCAATTACTCCTGTCACCGCAGTCTTATCAGAATTCGTCAGAAGCCCGATTATGTCTTGTTTAGGCTTCAGATGAACATTCGGAATCTTCTTTACTCGTTCACGTAATACCCATTCTAGTAAGGCACGGCTGAAAGTAGCCTCATTGTCCGGAATCGACATTTCCATATTTCCGAAATCGTAAGAAAAATAGGCCGTTTTCCCTTGGGATGAAGGAGCCCCCATTTCGAGCAAATCATCATTAAAGGCAGGGAAAAAGTGATCCAAAATCATTCTGCCACGAGGTGTAAGACGATGAGGTTGAAAACTCTGCGGAACGCCAGCGCGATGTTCGGGCTTTTCTGGAAAATCATCTTTATCGAGAACAATCACTTCGCTGTAATGATCGGAGAGGACTCTCGAAACTAGCAGCCCGCTAATCCCTCCTCCAATAACAATGGCGCGCTCAGCATTTTTTGAAAATTTTTCGTTATGTAAGATAGTCATAAAAAAATCACTCCTTTTTAGTATGTAGGTTGATCGGTTCAACCGTTCAATATTAAAATAGATGAATTATTAGCAGTTGTCAACTCTTTTCGCTCGCCCATAATTTTCTCAAGTAGGCGGTGAACAGATAAAAGGAATGGGAGTAAGGATTGACCTCCTATCCAGCAGCAAAAATCCGGTTGACGAGGGTCGTCAACCGGATAATGTTAACCATTACTTGCCGCCAGCATCGAGATAGGCTTGAACCTGAGCTTTAATTTCTTGACGAATTGTTTCCAGTCCTAAAGCCTGCAATTCTTTATTTAGAGCTTGAAGCTCGGACTCCCAATCCTTGATCTGACCAGCTTTTAGCATTTGAATAAATGGATCGGCCTTTGATTGAACGTTAGCAAATTCGCCTTTAACGTTAGAGGTATCGAACGAAAAGCTTGCTAATACCGGAGCATAATAGCTGTCTGGATCAGCAGAGTACTCGAAATATTTCTTTGCAGTCTCATCCAGGTCTGCGGATGTACGAATCATAGTCGGATTCCAAGTGAACTCATAGCCCGGGAACATATAGTTATCTGAAGCATCAAGCAAATTATATTGATCCTCGCCTACTGCTTCCCAGTGAACTCCTTCGATTCCTAGCTCAAATAAGTCATGGTTGTCACGGCTTTGGAACAGCCAATCAAAAAACTTCATCGTGCGATCGATGTTTTTAGATGATGCAGGAATTGCAATGGAGTTATTCGCTTTATAATTCGTTGCAATCGCCTTTGGCTCCATGTTGCGAATGCGATCCTTAAGCACGAAAAATTCCAGATCAGCATCAGCAATCGTTTCCTTCAGCAGCTTTTTATCTGCCGCATAAGAAGAAATTGTTCCGTAGTAGGACGCGGCCTTGCCTGACATAAAATAGGATTTATGATCCTTTTGACTTAAAATATCCTTTTCGAGATATTTGCTCCACTCCGCCCATTTGTCGTACTGCGGAAATGCGGTTTTCATTGTGTCAAATGGAGCAGGTAATGTAGCCCAGCTTTCAGCAGCATCACCCATCGCAACAACATTTTGCACTGTTTTTAGATCATCCGATAGATGAATATAGTAAACGATACCGCCTAATGTTAACGGACGTACGGTATCAAGCTCTGCACGTTCAGGAGCCCATATTTCCTGGAAGCCGCTGCTGCCGCGCAAAGCAAGTGGAGTCACTCCAGGCTCAGAGGATAGAACCTTATCATAGAATTGCTGCAGCTCATCATAGCTTGTGATCGGTTCATTAAAGCCCAGCTTTTCGCGCAAATCTTTACGGATATATACGACAGGCAGATCATAGAAATATTGCGTAAATGGTATCGTGTAAAGATGATTGTCATATCGTTTATTCATCTCGATAAATTCTTCTGAAAAGGCAGCTTTAAGACCGGGATAGTCATCATTATTGAAATATTCATCCAGCTGAGCGTATGCACCTTGAGGAACAAGCTCGCGCAGGTTTTGGAAATCAGCATCAAATACAAAGTCAACCTCTTCACCAGCAGCCATCATCAGCTTAACCTTTTGCTTGTGATCCGCTGAAGAATTCCATGATATATCGAGCTTTGTATTAAGCGTATCCTTCGTGCGATTTTCAAATTCTTGCAGCACGACATCCAGATCCTTTGGTTCATCACCAAAAAGCATCCCCTTTAACGTAACCGCTTTAGGAGGCTCTGCTCCCTTTGCAGCGTCTGTGCTGCCAGGTGCTGAACTGTTTGTTGAGCCTGTTGAATTAGCGTTGTTGTTGTTGGAGCCGCATGCAGACAATACTGAGACTAAAACGATAGATAATAATAAAGCAGTCATACGTTTCATGTTAACCATACATATTCATCCCCTTTATTTAAATAATCTAAGCTTTATATACTAAACCGCTTAAGCGGAATTAGCCCTTCACAGCGCCTACCATTAATCCTTTAACGAAATATTTTTGCAGGAACGGATATAAGAAAATGATAGGGCCAATGGTGACGACAGTAGTTGCGAGTCGAACGGTCATTGCAGGTGGTATGAAGTTTGGCAAGGTTACATCAGCAGAGATTTGATTAATAAAATCAAGATTGTTCATAATCCGTTGAATTAAGTATTGTAATGGGAACAAGTCCTTGTTATTGATATAAAGCATCGCATCAAACCATTTATTCCAGTAGCTTAAGGCGTAAAACAAACCAATCGTCGCAATAGCAGGCAATGAGATCGGCAGAATAATTCGAAATAAAATATAAGCATCATTGGCCCCGTCTATTTTTGCGGATTCCGCTATGGAATCATCAATCGATGCAAAGAAATTTCTTAACAAGAACATATTCCAGGCACTCAGCATACTCGGAATAATGAGCACCCATATACTATCCTTCATGTCAAGATACTTGGAGATAAGTAAATACGTAGCAACAAGTCCGCCATGAAAGAGCATCGTGAAATAGATGTAAAAGGCCATATGGTTGCGATACTTTACCGATTTAACGGACAGGGTGTAGGCCATAGCACTGGTGAATATCATGGAAAGCGCAGTACCAACCACAGTTACAAAGGTGGTCACGCCATACGATTTATAGATGGTGTTGTCCTGAAATATTAATTTATAAGCATCAAGGCTAAACTCACTCGGCCAAAACATATAACCATTTTTAACAAGTGAAGCTTCGGTGGTGAGAGAGCTCGCGATAACAGACCAAAATGGAATTAGACAATACACAGAAAATAAGGCGATTGCGATATAAAAAAACATTTTTAGAATGCGATCTGAGAAGCTTTCCTTTATAGACATCGGTTATCACCTCCTTAGAAGATTGCTGATTCTGGTGCTACTTTTTTGGCGATGGCATTGACGGTCAGGACAAGAATAAATCCTACTAAAGATTGCATGAAGCCAATTGCAGCCGACATACTCATGTCTCCCAGATCCATCATGGAGCGGAATAGATAAGTATCAATAACGTCTGTCGTCGGATAAAGCATTGGGTTTCTGCCCACGATGGCATAGATCATTCCAAAATCTCCGTTGAATATTCCGCCTACAGCTAATATCGTAAGCAGGATTACCGTTGGCTTTAATAATGGCAATGTAATGAATCGTATTTTTTGAAAACGGCTGGCCCCGTCAATTGAAGCGGATTCGTAAATATCAGGGTTGATGCCAGATATCGTTGCCATGTAAACGATGGAGCCAAAGCCCGCGCCATGCCAAATCTTAAGTAATACTAAAATTAATGGCCAATAGCCAGGGGAGGATAAAAATTGAATCGGCTCGAATCCGAAAAGCGCGATAAATTGATTGATAAAGCCTCCATCCGTAGCAACGAACGCCATGACAAACATAGCGACTACGGTCCAGGAAAGAAAATGGGGGAAAATCATAACCGATTGAGTAATTTTCTTAAACCATTTCCCGCCTAACTCTGTGACCATGACTGCAATAACTACAGCAGCTAACGTATTAAAAACAATAAATAAGGTGTTCAGAAATAAAGTGTTTGTTACAATTTGAATCCAATCTCCAGAGCGAAAGAAGAACTGAAAGTTCTTTAATCCAACAAATTCGCTCCCTAAAATTCCCTTCATCGCTTTAAAATCCTGAAATGCAATAATGATGCCAACCATGGGCAGGTAAGCGAATACAAAAAACCAGAGCATGCCGGGTAATGCCAACAGGTATAAAAATTTATTTTTAATTAATTCATAAATAAATGCTGCAAATTTACCGCGTTTTTTAGTTGCCTCTTGTGGAGTTAAGGCACTTGCTGTAGCTTCGCTCATTTGAACCCTCCTTTGTTCGTTGTGTTGGTGTGATACCAATGTACATGTAAAATGAGCATTCCAAAACCGCAAATAATGCACAAAATGCCTGATTTTATCGCTATATCGGGGTATAAAAAAGGAAGAAAGGTATGATTTTCTATGAGTGATAAAAAAGAAACACCGCTTCAGGCGAAGTTCGGTGCACTTTTTTACAATATTTAATTGAGATCAGTGCTTTTTCTGAAATGATCGGGTGTCTTGCCACAGTATTTTTTGAACGAGCTGTAAAAGTATTTTGTGTTATCCATCCCGATCATTTCTCCAATGCGATTGGCGGGAATGTCGGTTGTAAGCAGAAGATGCTTGGCTTTCTCGAATCGAATACTGTTAATGTATTGATTGAGTGAAACAGCCGTAATGTCCTTGAAAATTTTCCGCATATAGTTAATGGATAATCCTGCTACGTCCGCCAGGGCATCGACAGAAAGATTAGGATCCATGTAAGAGGCAGCAATATGATTTTTAATTTTCTCGATCAACAGCATGTTTTTTTGTGAAGCCTGTGCTTTTCTAGCTTCTATCGCCTCCTCCCCTAGGGTCAAGAGGAGCTGCATAACTTGATCCAAGCTTACCGCCTGGTATAATTGCTGTGCTAAATAACCGACATCCAGTTTGTTTTTCAGCTGTTCCCCGCTTGCCATGCTTTTGGCAGTGCGATTAAGCGTAAATAGCAGCTGATTTAAATGCAGCAGTGCATCATCAATGGCAATAGCTCTTAAATGTTCCAGGTATTCATGGAGAGCATCAGCGTATTTCGTAACATCTCCGAGCTTCAGGGCATCGGTGACGACCTTCTCCAATGCGCCAGATGTTTGATCGTGCAGGCTTTGTCGATCCTCTTCAATATGATACGAGAGGATGCTTTCTTCACCTATTAGCAAACGATAACGAGAGGCTTGATACGCGCTTTGTAAAGATTCGGCTACCTCATCCATTGCTGAAGCATGGCTTCCAATAGCAGCAGATACACGAATATGCAAATAAGCCTTAATATTATGCTGGATTTTACGTAAAAGCTCTTCCATTACATCCTCAGAGCCCTGTGGCTTGAATAAAATAATAACGACCTGATCGCTATCAGCGTCAACACAATAGCTGTTGAAGCACGGATTGCTAATTTCCTCCGCGATATTACAAATTGCATATTTCAGCAGCATAATGTCTTTAGCCGCATACTTCTCCTTTAATTGGTTAAAGGTATCGAGCCGCAGCATACATACTTGAAATTGCTGGTCTGCAATATCGATGCCATTTCGCTGCAGCTTGGCGATAAATTCTGTTTCATTGCCCCAGCTTCCAGTAAGCCATTGCTTCAAGAGAGTTGATTTCTCGTGATCGCGGAAGCTCGACATTTCATATTGAAGCCGTTGCAGCTTTTGATCTAAATAGCTAAAGGTATCAGACAGCAGATCATACTCACTGCTTGGCGAGTTGTTGGATAGATTCGCCGACTTTTTAATACTCGTTAATAGTGAATGAATCGGTCCGTAAATCATTCTTGTAAACCATAGCCCGACGATAATGACGATGCACAAAATAATTAAAGCGACGAGTAGAATGTAGTTTTTGGTATCATTTACCTTGCTAAGTAATGTGATGTAATTGACGTCGCCAATAAAGATCCAGCCAAGGCTATCGGATTTCATATAGAACAGCCGATGCGGCTCATTGTTGATTTGAGCTTCGATTATGCCCTCATCATGATCAGAATCGAGAATAGTGCGGAATGAATCCTGACTAGAGAAATCATGATTTATGAGTTCAGAATTAGAATGAGATATAACGATCCCCTGGCGGTTTAATATCATCGATTGAAAGGATTGATTTTCTTTTTTTGTTCCGTTCATAATCATTTCCTGCAATATTTTTTGATCAAAGTTCAGGATGAGAGCACCGTTAATTGCCGTACGATCCTTTGAATTCATAAATGCGACTGAAATCAAATTCCCCTCAAAGGCTTTTGTATCGGAAACAAAGGAGGTCGTTCTGGGAATAAATATCGAGCCCTGTAATGCTTCTGATTCGAATAGCTGAAGAATTTGTTGATCATAAAATTGTTCGTATGGCCTCATCGTCGTCAAGGAGGAGAAAACAAGTTGATGACGCGAATTTATTAAATAAGCTGAATGAATCATCGGATTAATTGTTGTTAGATTCGTTAAAGTATTACTGATTCGGCCCATAAGTTCAGCGCTGAACTCATTCGCATAAAAGCCAGCTTGAATGTCTAATGAAGAATAGGCAGTCGCGAACTGTTGGTAGGTAGAGTTTAATAATATACTGGCCGTATTATAGGATTGCTCCAATGCTTGATCCGTTGAAGCAGTCAGCTCCTCTTTCAAATGCCCAGACACTTTGGATGTAATAAAAATCGTTAAGCTTGAAACGATAGCCAAGCCTAAAATGACATTTGAAAGGATCAATTGTATAAGTAAACGCTTTCTTAATATAAAATGACGAATACGCTGCATAATGTCCCTCCATCGTAGATCGTGAAGTCTATTATAGTAGATGAATGCTAGTAGTAGGTATGTAACGTTTTTAATGAATAATGGAAGTTTTTTAATATAAAAGAATCCCCAGAATGTGTTGAACAGCACTCTGGGGCATGTAGTTTACTGCTGAGTAGTTTCCTTTCTTATGAGTAATCCGTTGCTGTATTCAGAGATTGATAGTTGATTGCGCTGACTATCCATATGTTCAACTTCTATTTCCTGCGAACGCCCATCACGTAATTGAATAATCACTTTGTTTTCGCTCATTGGCTGTATGGAGGAGATCATCGCTTCTTGTTCAAATGGCTCAATAATGGTAATGTAGCGTGCAAGCTTGCCATTCGTTCTTACACCGTAGGTGATGCGACGTTGGGCTTCATCTCCCGGAAATGCGTCAGCACCGATCAGACCAACAAATTTGACTGCGTGAAGCTCCTCGGGAAGAGGTACAGTAATAATTGCTTCGCACGAATGATCAATCGGGCTTGTCGGTATCGCATATGGATACTCATTGCCAACTATTGTTACCCTTCCATTTTCATAATCTTTACCGATGCCGTAGCCATGGTCGACATTTTGAAAGGCTAGAGGCAATTCGTGAATTGGAATTTGCTTGCCATCTCGTGTTTCAAGATAGGCTGCTCCCCAAAACAAGCCCTGCTTCGATCGATAAGGATACTTCTGCTCATTATATAG
The DNA here is from genome assembly GCF_018403185.1 of Paenibacillus montaniterrae. Taxonomy (GTDB): domain Bacteria; phylum Bacillota; class Bacilli; order Paenibacillales; family Paenibacillaceae; genus Pristimantibacillus; species Pristimantibacillus montaniterrae. The sequence goes on along the minus strand of NZ_BOSE01000002.1, from coordinate 763,607 downwards.
CGGATGATTGTTCACGATTAAAGATAGTGATCTCATCGTCGGAGTTAGCTCGATTTCAACCCTGCCTTCACCTAGCAGCCAAGCATCCAAGCGACCACTTGCCAGCACCTGTGCATTTTCCTCGACGTCTGCTTCAACACGATAGCTCATAGGGATCATCATGCTATGATCCTCAGCGGCTCGACCGATAATTTGCTCTGATTGAAGCGGCCACGCAGTGTGGACATTTAATTTTAGCGAGCCTGGTGTATTGTAAAAGCTGCGTGTTCCTCTAAGATCCTCTCCGTCACCAAATACCGTTTCGAATTGGGCCAAGCTTTGCCCCTTTACTTTAAACCAATGACAATCTGTAATAAATTGACCGTCAGAAAGCGGGTTAGTCGTCCATTGGCTCGTTTGCTTTACTTTTTCTAGCGAGTCGGCAGTTAGCTGCTGAAAGCCCTTGATTTGCAATAAGGAGTCGAATTGATGCTCTTCCGTTCCGCTAACATAATCGAACATTACGATATAGTCATCCGTTACCGCCATTAATCTTTTTTGAAAAATAGGCTCACTATAATGGGAAAGCTGCCCGTATGCTGCATCAGGCGGTGAACCAGGTAAGCAGCTTGCATTTAAAGCAGCGCGCTGCTCTAATGTTTCACCTTCCTGATAAATCATGCCGCCATAAGGCGGGTATGCCCATGCTGCTGTTGTTTCTACAGCGGCTGCTTGAACCATCTCACCTGAGTAAAACAGAGTTCTTCTCGAATCTGCCGGAACCTGCATCTTGTTATCAACAACGACCATATTTTTAGTCATCGAATTTTGAACATAAAATTTGTACATAAAATGGAGATAGCCCCACCATACATGCTCAGGATTATAAAAGCTTCGTCCGTATCGCATAATCGATAGCAGTTCAGTACGATCAAAATGCCCGTGCGCATATCCGTGTGAGCCGTATCTAAGAACGGCTTGAATTTGCTCAGCCTGTGCTCTGCCTTTTTTCTGACTGCGCAGCATCGCTATGCCTATATTATCGGAGTATGCATTATTAGCGATGGATGAAGAGACGACATCTGGAAGCTCAGCATGACCAAAGATGGGATCGACGTACTGCTGCTGCTTCATAATCGGCACGTATTGCTCATCCTTATAGTAATGGTAGGCCAGATCATACGTGGAGCCAAAATGAACGCCTTCAAGCTTTCGTTCATAGGAGTCATTAATGCCAAAGATAACTCCTCGATAATCAAGAAAAGGAATCGCAGCATCGAACATATCCTTTACACAAATATAGTTTTTTTGGTTGCCGCCCCAACGCTCGTTCACCATGCCGAAGCGAATATGTGGCGGCTGCGCTTTATACGTGCTATCGACTTGCTTATTGTATGGCACCGGAAAATGCGCATGAATGATATTAATGCCGAATGGAAGCAAGGCATGCGCAGTATGAAGGCACATCGAGGCGACCCATGTATTATAGCTAACCGTGCATTCATACCACCAGCCATCATTGAACAGGCCGTATTTCATCTGCTCGATCGTTCCACCGGCCCCATATACGAAGCGAAATACCCGATCCATATCCTGAAGAGCCATCGCACAATAAACGGCCCCGGTAATCTCAGATAACAACCAATTAGAAATATGTCCGCTTTGAATATGAACATCAAGAATATCCATATACAATCGGAAGCAATGCTCGATTGCTTGATGCTCATCTGCCGACAATACATTTGCTTCATAGATAATATCGTACGGAATCGCCAGATGCTGAAAGAAATGCCCCTCTTGCACATAGCTCTGACTACAGCCCTTTAATTTATTGGGGTAGCCGTTGAGCGGATCAGTAAAGTATCTAAAAAACTGAGCGACCTTTTCCGCATAACGCTGTTCCCCAGTCAAGGCATAGGCATAGGCTGCTGACATAATATAATGCTCCTCAGATGTATCATAGCAATAATCTCTTTCATCAATGGATAGAGGAGGCTTAACGATCCACTGGTCTGCATCGTTTATCATTTTCTGATAGCCTGGCTGAAAGCATTCATGCTTATCAATGAGTTCCTTGCGATGCTTCCATTGCTCTTTATTCCAATAAATATATGGATGCGGAAGCTTGCGAGAGGTGATCAGCTGTAACGCTGTCGTATGATTACTGCCACCATTTGCTGTAATGTTTAAGGTTGTATATTCATGGCCTCCGGGAACGATATCTTGATGCATAGTGAGCCGAACCTTGATATCAATGGATTGAGCAGGCTTTAACTCTACTTCACTAGGAGAGATTCTAGCGATCAGAGACTCCCAGCCATCAAATTGCTGCTTAATGGCTACGAGCTGCTCCTGCTCGGTGCAATTCAGCAGCGTAACGGTATAGGTGATCTCCTCATTCACATCACCAGCTTTCCCTTTACAGCTTGAATGGACGAAGATCTCCTTCGCACGCAGGAGTGAAATGCTTAATAACGAAGCATTACTTGTAAAGGTAAAGCCTGTTAAAAATCTCCATACATTTGCCTTTGCCCTTTCGATCTCAAAATCTAACAAACTCACATAAAGCGTATTTCTTCCTTTAGTGGAGCTTTTTACATTTGCTTCAATGTCAGGATGATTTATAAAATGAGCATTAATTTTAAATTCGGAAACAAGATGATTGGATTCAAATTCAATTTCTAAGCCGTACCAGCCCATTGTATCAAAGCAATAATGATTCCCTTTTTCAAAGCCAATAGAATACCAGCCGTCTCCGTCAGAAGGTTTCGGATGATTGACATGAATCATAGTAGGAGAGGGAGCGGAACTGCCTTCGGTAGTCACCGTCCAATCACGAAGAAGATTAACGCGTCCAAGCATATGTTTATTCCTCCTAGTATACGGTAATGGTGTTGTCGCCTGAATTGATCTTGATCTGATAGTGATGCGCTGCATCTTGAATAATAAATGAATCTGTCGATTGAGCGACTATGTTAATAGGGGCCTGATCAGCTTCTCTCGGTGCTAGAATCGTAAGAAAGCCAGACGAAGCAGCTGCAACGGCTCGAACATAGGTCATATAGGAGCAGCTCATATCGTCCCCATCAAAAAAGTGAGTTGAACGACCAGTATCTAACGTAAGGGATTGGAGCTCGCTTACAAAATGTACATCCAGATTTAGATTAGCTGGACAGCTAGCTACGATGCTTTGACGCTCGATACGGGCATCGATCGCTGCGATTGGTAGCGAGAACAGCACATCGCCTGCGAATTGTTCAACGGTATCCTTAATGATGTACAGATCTGAACGTTTAATGTACGTCACATGGCGAATATGCTTGCCGGCACCCTCCGGGTTTTCAATCTCAATTGTGATGGAATCGAGCTGATCGGTTAGCGTGACGTCAATTACGCGACTAGACACAGGAACATCCACCCATCCGCGCTCCAGGCTGTACGTACCTGCGGATAGATTAATTGCTTCCACACCATGCAAGGGCTCAGCCTTTTTATTCGTAGAGAATTGCACACACGCATGCGAATAAGAGCTAATATGCCACTGCGTGCTTGAATCAAAATATCCTTCAATGCCCGTATCCATAACGAGTGGAATGGAGTTTTTGTATAGAATAAAGGAGCCTTGATCCAGATGACCATGTGCTATCTTGTTAGGGCTAGACATAATCGCAAAGTAGCTTTGCTTGTCGGTGTTCATATGATTTCTAAAAATGTAGATACCGGAGTCCGGGTAGCTTGCTGTCGACGCTAATGTTAGCTCTGTCGTCACTTCGTAATGCAGCAATGACGAGATAAGATTTTCGAATACAATGCCTTCTCCCCACAGCTTCTTTACTGGCATTCCTGCAGCCTTCCAGGTAAGAAGCATACGATCCGCCAAGCCTTTATCAATCTTCTCTACCTCTGATATATAAACAGGGAAGCAGCCATACTCTGCACCTGCTGTTAGCGCATGATCGCCAAATGGCGGCGTACCGATGCAATGATCAAAGTAAGGATAGGCAGGGGTTTGCATAGCTACTAAATACTCGAACATAGGTACGAGTGCTGATGTCGCAAACCAATCCTCTCCCGTTATACGGCCACATATTTTTGCATAGCCTGCAAAGCGTTCCAGTGCTGCAACATGGTATCGAATCGATTCCGGCCAAGAGGAATCATCGTTAACATTGAGGGCTAGCTGTGCCTTTAGTATCGTTTCAGCGTTATATAGCCAGGACAGTCGCTCTGGAAAGTCTGTTAATACCATCATCATTAGTCCGGCACCGGCACACATATCCGTTTGCCAATTACTGCAGCCTCTTTGTGCTTCATAGGTCGTCCATTCTGTACGATCGCGCAGGTCCAGCACATAACGCAGCATATATTTAATCATTCCGTAGAAGCGATCCTTTTCTGCAGCCGTAAAGACGTTGGCAGACTTGATCATGGAATAGCTAACTGCTGCTACGCTTAATAAGCGCCCCGCTTGTACAGCGCCATAGCTATCACTTCCCTCTGGACGAAGGTTAGTGATCATCCAATGCTCGGCACCCTGACAAAAATCGTTAAAGATGAACAATAGAGCAGCTTTAACCTTTTCTGCATAGTAGCGATCGCGAGTAAGATGATATTGAATGGCATCACATTGCATGGCAAGCTGATAACGACCTGCAGCAATGGAAGATTTGCGATTGAAGTAATATTCAAACTGTCCAAGGTCCTCATGACGCTCATTATAGAAGGTAAGCACCGTTTTAATGCCGCGTACAAGCTTTCCATCAATTTTGGCATCAAATATTAGCGTATATTTATTTCCACTGATGAGGGGAATAGATTCGCTATATTCCCAGGATGCCTCGTCCTGATGCGTTGGATTGCACATGTAGATCGAACGTGCGGTCGAGCTGCTGTCAGCGCCGCCATGGAACGGATATTGATCCTCCCATTTCATAATAGGAGTGCCCTTTCTTGCAACAGGAATCCAATACAATGGAGCTGTATCGCCCTCTTCAAAATGATGATTATGAATCGTAAGCTGCCCTTCGCTAGCGGAATGGATTTGAACGTTATCAATCCATACATGCCCTAATCCATCGGTTTCATTTTCTATCGAAGGTAATATAAACGAGATTTTGCCATAGTCAGTCCCTTGTGGAGCTTGGAAGTTAACAATTTTATCGGTAGAGCTCCATAAATAGAAGTGCTGATTCAACTCGTCGTAATCTGCCTGCTGATCGCTTATTAGTTCAAGTGAGCGTTGCAATTCATCGAGCGTAAATTGATCGGATAAAGCCTTGATTTTGTCATAGTAGCTTGCGATAAAGGGATCCTTACGAATGGTTGCTTTGAGCGAACCTAGCTCCTCGTCATTCATATATAGTGAACAAAAAGGATCAGCATCGGTGCGTAATATTCTCGAATGCCGGCAAGCTCTTAGCTCGTTAAAGCATTTGACGGCAGCTGTTGCTAGTTGCTCTTGGGTAGCTGCTGGATCATTTAACGCAGCGCTTAATTTGTCAGTGGCTGCCTGTAAGCTGCGCAGGCTGTTTGCTGGGTAATTTCCGACCTGTTCTCCGACTTTTGCCTGCTGCAACAGCTCATCTGCTTTTTGCAGTGCCAGCTTAGCGCGACTGCGAGTTTGTGCTAGTCCACCAGCCAATAGATGCTGCTGCTTTAACCACGCTAGCGCCTCGACTAAGCCATAGCGCGTATATACATCGCCATCCCTTTGGAAGGGCGGAACCATCGTAAAGCGATCGATGTGGAACAAGTAGTGATCCGCATCCTCGTATTTGTAAAACTGTCTATTGCGAGTGAACGGAGAAGCAGCAGCTTGCAGCGCTTGCTTGGCTGATTGAAGCAAATCTAAAATATCTACTTTAGCTCCCTCCGTAAAATATTCACTACTAGCTTGAAGGAGCTGCTCGGCTTCCCTTATCACATTTAAAAGTGCTGCTCGGCTCGTTGAAGCTGTTGTCTCCGTTGAAGCTGTTGTCTCCATAGAAGCTTTCCTCCTTATTGGATAAGTAACGTTATAGATATGTACATCATCTAATAAGTGAGGCGAGTGCAGTAGCACTCAAATTTAACGAAAGCCTTAAATATGAAAGAATCCGAGCTTTGGAGGGAGTTCAATTTTTAATTTTCTTAAAAAAGCTGACATTTACCTTAAAAAGCTTCATATGAGCCGATGTGCGACTCTTCTACACTAGCCATATATCAACACGGATAATAAATGGAGGATGATTACGATGACCGATAAATTTGATGTTCGCAAGTATGGTGCAAAGGGGGATGGCTTATCTGTTGACACAAAGTCGATTCAAGCTGCAATTGATGATTGCCATCAAGCAGGGGGAGGCTATGTGCTGCTGCATGGAGGTACCTTTGTAGCTGGAACCATTCGCTTAAAATCCAATGTTTATTTGCAAATTAATCCTTCAGCAGTGTTGCTCGCTAACCCCGATATTCGTGATTACAGTGCAGATACGCATTATAACCGTTATGTGAACGAGCAGGATATGGATAAATGCTTTATATATGCAGAGGATGCAACGAATATTGGAATTGTCGGCAAGGGGACCATTAACGGGAATGCTGACTTTTTCCCGAATGAAGGAACAATCGATCGTCCGATGATGATACGGATATTACGTTGCAAGAACGTACATTTGAAGGATTTGAAGCTATACAATACAGCGGCCTGGACAACTGCCTTTTTAGATAGTGAGGATATATGGTGTGAAAATCTGGATATTCGAAATGAAAAAAAGTATAACGGAGATGGCCTGGATTTTGACGGCTGCCAAAATGTATTTGTTTCAAACTGCAGCATACTGGGAACGGACGATAATCTTTGTCTCCAATCGAGTAGTCGTCAGTACCCAATGAAGAATGTGCATATTACCAATTGCCACTTTACATCAATCTGTGCAGCCATTCGAATTGGATTAAAGTCAATAGGTGAGATTTCCAATGTTGTTATTCAAAATTGTACCTTCGAAAATGTTTGGCGCGAAGGCATAAAAATAGAATGCACGGAAGGCGGTTCCATATCAGATATCGTTGTACAGGGCATGGTTATGAGAAATGTTAGTAGACCGATCTTTATCCTGTTAAATAATAGATTGGATGTAATAGGCTCTTCAATCAGTTTACATACAATGCCTGAAATCGGTCGCTTAGAACGAATTACAATATCTAATGTTATAGCTACGGATGATGATGAGATGAAAAACATACATTATCGCTTTACTGATGATATGATGGGTTCTCCGCAATTCAACGGGATACGTGTCGATGCACATGAAAGCTATCCGATTAAAGATTTAGTGTTAAGCGATATAATGTACACCTCAATCGGCGGAGTAGATGGTCAAAGCATCCCGAAGGAATATCCAAAGGTGTGGGATATGAGGTTTGAGCATCCGGAGCAGGTATCGGAGAATTATTATCCAGATTGGAGCAGAGCTACCTTTTTAGATATTCGTAATGTTGAGCGTCTAACGCTTGATCGAGTTCGTTTACGTGCTTTAAACAAGGATACCAGACCGTCAACCTTTGTGGAGAATAGTAAATTGGTGAGTCATGATATTGTGGAATATGTGGACTGACGGTGAGTTATTTCTTTTTATTTCATCAGCGAGATGACGGGTGATGAAGGGGGGAATAGCTACTTTAAGGCTTTAAGCACAGATCAATTTTTATTTTTGGTTAGCATTTTGGTCTTGTTCGCTGAGCATAATAATCTTCCGGAATAGTATTTCTTCATGTGGAAATACTACCTCTTTGGAAGGAGGGGATAGACTTGGAACGTGAGCAAGATTCTGAAAAGGATCAACGCCTGTCTGACAAAACTGAGACAGAACAAGCCAATATCCTTATGGATCGTGAATTTAACGGTGATTCGAATATCGAGTATCCTGAGGAAATCACGGTACCTATTATTAACCGCAACCAAAGCTAAATTAAATGAATACTCGAAAAGAGCAGAAGCAGGCTCAGCCGTCGAAAGTGGCTAGGCCTGCTTTTTTAATTTTACAATCCGATATAGGCCGGTATATAAATCAAAATCGATGAGACAAGTGATACAATAAGAAAAAGTCGGAAAGTTTCTTGTTTCCCAATTAATCCACCTTATGAGATACTTTGTATAAATTAACAAGAGAGGTAACCAAAATGAGAAAAATTATAATGGGCATTTTAATAGCCTGCTTATACTGCTTTCCTTTTGTGTATTTTTCAATGCATCAGGATTTCGAAAATCGCTCCATGCTTGGCTATTTACTTATGATTGTAGTGACTGTCCTTCTTGCTATCCTGGGCAAACTTTTTAGTAGTTCGTTATTCATTATTATTGGCAATATATTTTCATTAATTCTCTCTTTTTATTTCATCAGTGAAATGGCAGGGAATGCTGAATGGAGTGGCTATTTTAAGCCATTAAGCCCAAATCAATTTTTGCTTTTGGTTAGCATTTTGAATTTGATTCCTCAACTCATGTCTATGTTGCTTGCTAAGAAATTCACAAATAAAGTTAAAGATTAAGTTAGATAAGAAGGAAAATGCTCTCATCCTCATGAATATCGGATTATCAAAAGATGTAGAGAATGCCGATATACATACATATGAAGGTACTAAATCTCAAAAGTCAGATTACGAGTAGAGGCGAGGTATATAGATGTGGGCAGATATTGCAGCATTCTTAAAAGCGAATGCTTCAGAGACGTTAATTATTTCGATAATAGGGACAATACTTGTCTGGATGTATAAGCAATTCAAAAGCATGATAGATGAAAAACAACAGAACGAACTGATGACTATACAGTTAAAGCAAGGTCTCTTTACAAAACTTGAGTTAGCTATTGCGAACGTGCTTCATCTGGATAATGACGTTAGTAAACAGCAGATGTATGCTTTGTTAGGAGAATGTGGTCCTCACTTGACAAGTGAGCAACGTGCGGTCATTCGGGATTATTACAAGCAATTTAATCCATTATTTCTTCATACATTGCAGGCATTGATAGTAAGTGAGGTAGACAAGCTTAACCGGAAACTGGAGAAAATAAGTGAAGATGAGGATAGCGGTGAGTGGCTTATTTACATTAAGAGATTATACGCTCCAATATGGCCGATCCTATTGTTCGCGATCATTATATTATATGTTTTATTCGTCATACAACTTATCAGACAAGGCACCACTTTGTGGGTTCAGATTTGTATTTTGATTACGGGAGTTAATTTGTTCATATCAGTAACACTATTGGTCTCTATGATCTATTTCTTTGTTAAGCGAGAGCTTGGCAAACAAGGCGTAATACGTTGGTGTATGTTTGCTATGATTATCGTTTCTCCAGCATTAATATTTGTTGTAAGTCGGTTTGATATGTCCATTGTTGTGTCCGGAATTCAAATCTTGGGAGTCATCATGATAACACGTATTAAGAGACCTTCGGAAATTATTAGACCATAGATATTGGATTCAGAAAAAAATTACGAGAAATTCTATACGATTAAAAGCTTGCCTCGGTAGTTGTTACTGGGCAAGCTTTTTAGTGTAACCGCATAAATGAAACAGCTAATAATGTTTTCTGGAGTTGCTTCTTGTTATTAAGCTTCGAGCATTAACGATGTTTCAGCAACTTCCTGACCATTCACTAACAGCACAATCCGATGATTGCCCGGGTAATGACGGCGGGTGGATAGATCTGAGAAGCTAATCTTACGCGTTCCAGTAAGATGTACACCACCTGGTACGGTTTTATCGGAAAGCAGAAAGGATTTACGGGATGCCTTTCCATTGGACTTGATAAAGTCAATTCCATATTCGATTCGAATATGGGCGGGTTCGCCTTTGCGTATGTCAAGGCTGTATTGAATTTCACAACTGTTGCCAATTGTTAGCGTAGAAGGTTGTACCGACAATGAAGCAAGAGTTGCAATTGGAGCCTGATCTTGAGCAATTTCATATCCGAATAATTCCATCGCCTTAGGGTTGGCTTTTCGAATCAAGGTGCGGCAGCCATGGCGTACAATCCAGTTTGTATCGGGATTTTTACCGATCCAGCGATGCGCGGTTTCAAGCACAAGCTCTGGATTGTCCTTTGCAATATCGTTCAGGTTATTGGCAACACTTTTGCGCACGTAAAGTGAAGGGTCTGCCTTGAGCAGCTCCAGGATAGATAATACCGGCTCGGGATTTTTCTTAAACATCGGCAGTGCTTCTCCCCAGGGAAGGCGCGGTCGGCAACCTTCGCTAGATAATCTGCGTACATGCTCATTGGGATGCTCTGCCCAAGCGGTCATCCGCCGCATAACTCGTTCCGGATCAGAGAGGATGAATGTTCGGATTGCAAATTCGGCGGATGATTTCTGGGTAAAGCTTTCAAGTGCATTCATAGAAAGCTCCCAATGCTTTTCTTCCTTGCCATACACGGCTACAAAATCAGGGAAGAAAAGATAAGGAAAACCAATGCATGAGTCGGCAATCGCATAGAGGATGTCAAGCGCACTTTCATAGCTGCTTGGCAGAAAGATTCCAAGACTTTCTGAAATTTTCCGTGTCCGCGCTTTAAGGGGAAGCGCATCCCATGCTTCATCCATCACTGTCGTAATAAAAGCTGATGTATCAAATGCTTTATAAGCAGATTGAACGATGCTGCTAAAGTTTATTAAAAAGTCCTTGCTGTAAATGTCCTTTAATAATTCCCCCATGTAGCGCCTCCTTAAAATAAAAAATATTATCAATTTTACCACCTATAGCATGACAATAGCATGACAGGTTGGACTATTTATAAATATTTTTTATTAGGGAAGCCACTTCATAATTTTTTCCATTTGGGGCTCGAAGCCCCCGGGGATGAATACATGTAAACTAACAATTGCTCCGAGGGTTTGTCGTTCATCTCCCAATTAACTCCCTCTCCTATTAGAATAGGTCTCTCACAGTTCAACCTTCCGCGGGCGAGCTGCATCAGCGTCCACTTCTGCACAAGCGGACGCAAACTAATCCCGTACAATAATAACCATAACAAACAAAGCTACAGCAAGGAGCAAAGCAATTCCGAAAACGTAGTGGATCGCCTTTGACCTTTCGGACAGACCTAAGCTTGCAAAAGATCAGCCTGCCATATCCGGGTGATCAGTTATAATTTGCCATTCGACGCCGAATTTGTCGATGACTTGTCCTGTAGCTGGGCTGAAGCCTGTTTCCTGGAGTGGCAACACTTCCTTTCCACCGTCTAGCAGCAGGGAAAAGAGTTTTTTCGCGTTTTCTACTTCTTTGACAACGATCATCAGGTTGATGGTTGAACCCGGTTGAGGGGTTTGGCCGGGCAAATAATCGGCCAGCATGACCTCGGAATTGCCGATTTTCAGATGTGCGTGCATGACGCGATTTTCATTTTCAGGTGTAACCTCGATCCCCATTTCTCCAGGCCAATCCTTTAAAAATTCTTGTCCGATGATTTCCGCTCCAAAGAGCTCCTGGTAAAATTGAATCGCTTCCTGTGCTCTCCCATCCAGCATAAGATAAGGCGTAATTGTTATGTCCATCAATCCCATCCCTTTCTATTCATAATAGAGGTACAAGCTCATTTTGACAGAAAAATGCGGCAAAAACTTCTCATTCATTGCGGAATTGTTGGACGGTATAGAGCAGGTTTATTTTTTTATGGAGTCGGTAAGCAGCTTCAATACATTAACGACGATCGGCGGGTCCTCGGGAATCGCTTCACGCAGCTGGATATTGAAGGCTTGATCGTGATCCTGGGGGAAATGAAGCTGTTGCTGCACACGTCCGCGCAAGCAGTCATCCAGCACGAAGTAGCGAAGCGGGTTGAAGGTTTTCTCTATAGAACAAGCAAGGAGGTAGTAGGAGCCGTTCGGAATATGCTCGAACAGATGCGTGCTTTTTTTAATGAGCGCGACTCCGACCACCGGTCGATGATTGGGGAGCGGGCTCTTGAAAAATCCGACAAATGTAATTCCAGCCTGATAGCCTTCGGGATAATGAACGGAAATATGGCAGCGGCTTGCATCTGAGACAGGAGGGTCTTTGTGACCAACAACTACAGTAGTTGTTTCTTCATACTTCTTCGCCACGCTGTACAGCGCTTCTACCTGCTGCTTGTATTCGCGTGGAGAGAGTCCGGTTTTCTTGGTGAATGTGGTAGAGAATGTGCCGATGCTGGAATAGCCTACATCAAACCCGGAGTTAGTAACTGAATGCTCATTGCGAAGCAGGGCTTGCTTGGCAAGCTCGATTTTTAAAGAGGATAAGTAATCTGCTGCTGAAAAACCTGTCAATCGCTTGAATTCGCGGCTGAAATGATATTTGCTGTAACCAAAATGGTTTGCGGTTTCTTCCACGGTTAAATCTTGAGTAACCGTTTCCTGCATATAAGCAAGAATTTCAGGAATTCGTTCCTTCACAGCCCTGCTCCTTTCACGTTCAGTTGTTTTGCTTTTACTTTACCATAAGTCCAGCAGAGCCACAATTTATCAATATGAATGGCGAGACTTTTGAAATTATGTCGAATGGGGCAAAATTTTATATATTCAAATTTGGCGATAATGGTTGTATGATTGGTATTATGCACCAAATTAACACATACTTAGAAAGAAGGAATTATTCGTGGCAAATGCAACAGGGAAAGCGGGATTATTACGCAAGGGCAATAAATCTGCGTTAACGGCCGCTATTGTGAACACCATTATTTCAATTATTAAAGGCGCAGCGTTTTTCATCACTGGAAATGTAGCGATGTTTGCCGAGACGATGCACTCGCTGGGAGATGCAGCGAATCAATTTTTCGTATATTTGGGTAGTGCCTTAAGTAAGAAAATGCCTACCGATCGTTATCCGAATGGCTTCGGGCGGCTGGTCAACCTTGTTTTGCTGGGCGCGGTCATTATTGTAGGGATTATGAGCTATGAAGCAATTAAGGAAGGCTACCACCATATCCTGCATCCTGTGGAAACGTCGGGAACAGGAACTATTATAAATTTGATCGTATTAGCACTTGCCGTTGGCTTGGAGTCCTTCGTTTTGTTCAAGGCGATGAAGGAGGTCATTCATGAGGTTGGCGCAGAGGCAAAGGGACTTAAAGTTATTCCGGTCAGCTTTACCAAATTAGGCAAGGCAAAGCCGGCAACGAAGCTTGTCTTCATGGAGGATTTGGTCGCAACTATTGGTGGCGTGATCGCGATTATCGGTATTTTGCTTTCTTATTTTCTCGGATGGCATGCGGCTGAAGGGGTTGCATCGATTGTGATCGGCGTGCTGATGTTCTACGTGGTCGGTAAAGTATTCCTCGATAACGCGAAGGGTGCGTTAAGTGAAGCCGATGATGAAATGGAAGTCGCTATTGCCAAGCATATTTTTGCCCATCCTGAGGTTAAGGACATCCGAGCGCTGTACGCGATGAAGGAAGGCGAAGAATATCATATTGAGATGAAGCTGGAAATTGATACGAGTATTTCACTCGCTGAAGCGATTGCGATTAAACAAAAAATTGAAGCAGTCGTCCATGCGATGAAGGGTGTTTCCGATGTCATTGTTGAGTTTGAAGAAGATGATGGAATTGCCAGCTGGAGCAAGGACGGCCCTTTAAATCTTGAACTGGCAAAGCCGCAGCATTAGATATAACAACGCTACTATTAGCGTGAATTCATTAACAAGACGGTATTTTATTCGCAGATTTCCGAATGAAATACCGTTTTTTCGTGCGAGCTTGTTTTTATTGAAAAAGCCATACACAAGCAACGATAGAGATGGTAAAGTAGTGAAGTGTGCAAAAATCAATATAGCAAAGGAGTTTGCGTAATAGAGTATGCTGCTGAGAATAAAACAAAATTGGTTTTCTAATATAAGAGCGGATGTCCTTGCGGGTATTACAACTGTGTTGGCATTAATTCCAGATTCGCTGGCTTTTGCCTTTATTGCAGGAGTTAATCCGATGATCAGCATTCTATCCTCGATCTCAATTCTGATCCTGATCTCGTTTTTTGGCGGCAGATCGGCGATGGTATCTACGACAGCGGGCTCGATGGCTGTGCTTATGACGGCGATGGTCGCGACTCATGGCGTGGAGTATTTATTTGCTGCTACGATTTTAACGGGCATTATTCAATTCTTGATGGGTGTGTTCAAGCTGGGGCGCTGGATGAGCTTTGTTCCACACTCCGTCATTACAGGCTTCATTAATTCATTAGCTATTCTTATTTTTATTTCGCAGCTGAGATACTTTGAGAATCAATCATGGGAAATGTACGCGATGGTTGGCGTTACGCTGCTAATGATTTATATCATTCCCAAGTTTTTTAAAGCGATTCCGTCGCCATTGCTTGCGGTTGCTGCGATGACGCTTTTGGTTGTTTTCGTTCCAGGCTCATGGCAAACGGTTGGAGATATCGCGGCAATTGATACGTCGGCAATTAGTTGGTTTCATATCCCTGTCGTACCATTTACGCTAGAAACGCTATGGATTATACTGCCGGTTGCGCTATCTCTTGCTGTTGTTGGATATTCTGAAACCTTGCTGACCCAAACGATTATTGATGAAATGACCGATTCGAGGTCTGACAAGGACAAAGAAATGCGCGGACAAGGCATTGCCAACACGGTAACAGGGTTTGTTGGAGGAATGGCTGGCTGTGCATTGATTGCTGAATCGGCGATTAATGTCAAGGTAGGCGGCAGAGGCAGATTGTCTACACTAGTAGCGGCGATCATGCTGCTGCTGCTTGTGTTCGTGCTTGATGACATTTTAAATATTATTCCGATCGCCGCACTAGTAGGCGTGATGTTGATGGTTTGTATCGAGGTTTTTGATTGGAGTTATATTCGACAGATTAAAAGCAAGCCGCTTGCCCATACCTTTATTATGGTGGTCACAACGATTGTGATGGTGAGTACGCATAATCTAGCGCTTGGTGTTGTCATCGGTGTACTGATGAGTGTGCTGGTATACGCTTATCGTTCAGCTGCTCAATTGGATGTGGAGAAGGAAGTAAGTGATAGCATGTCCGTTTACCGTGTGAAAGGACAGTTGTTCTTCGTATCAAGCAATACGTTGCTTGATCAAATTGATTTTGCCGATAGCGCGCCAAAAGTACGTCTTGATCTAAGCGCAGCTCATGTATGGGATCATACCGCAAGGCAAACACTTGATAAAATTGTTGCAAGATTATCGGATAAGGGCAAGGAAGTTGAAGTGGTGAAGCCAAGCAAGCAAAGTGCGTAGCCTGGACATGACGCAGGCACTGCACTCGAAGCAACATTAGCTATACATTTACGTGCGAACGACAAATAGACCGACTCCTTTCCAGGGATGAGGTCTATTTGTCGTTAGTTTTGGTAAATCGACAAAAATTTTGTAATTATGGTTGAAATAATGATGATTCAATGTAAAATGATGTATAGGATCATTCTTGTACGACTATAGACCTATTATAATGGAGGTTATTTTATGAAAAGGTATAAAGCAGTAGCAGGACCTAAAGGGGTACAGGTTGGAAAAGGCGATGTACAGGCGGCGTTTGACCATTTTGCTGATATTATTAATAGAGAGGCTCAGCAGGGATGGGAATTTCATTCTATGGAAACGATTATTGTAGCAGAAAAACCGGGCTGCTTTCAGCAACCGATACCAACAAACTATTACATGCTCATTTTTGTACAAGGATAAGCTGCAAAATGAAAGAAACGAAGATTCACTATGGGGATATGCCTGACAAGAACCTGCTTATTCAAGCTCTTTTTGCTGAGGATGCCAATGATCCCAGAAGTGTCAATTATGAAAGAACGCTTGAAAGGCCTATGATTAGCTGGGGAATGTTAGCTCTTAATATGATCATAGTATTGATAGTATCGGCAGTTATATTTTACATAATCAAATATTGGGTGACTGATAGTTGGGTAGCAATTGTTGCAACAGCATTGTTTATATTAGGCTATTGTGTTGTCCGACTAAAGCGAATTGCGATTAGTGTTGTAAAGCTTTATCAGCGTTTCGCTCCTGATCGCATACGGAATAAGTGCCGATTCGAGCCATCCTGCTCTCAGTATATGATTTTGGCAATATCCCAATATGGTGCTTTCAAAGGCATATATAAAGGGGTGCAGCGGCTCAAACGCTGCAATCCTGATGGAGGCGGCTTTGATTGGCCGTAATGAGCTTTGTTTGAATGAATGATGGAGCATAAGCAAACCCCCCTCAAACATTTTTTCGAGGGGGGTGCTTTGTGCTTATTTGTAAGGATGAACTCCGCTCCTAGCGAATTATGCCAGAGCCTGCTCGACTTCCTGCTTCAACTCATGGGCATCAATTTCAACAGGGTATTGGAACTCTTTGCCGTTAATGAATACGGTCGGCACCATTTTCACATTGCGTTTAATCGCTTCTGCAATAATGCTTAGGCTCAGGTCAATATTTTCCGGCTGCTCCTGCAAACCATATTCTTCACTTAGCAGCTTTTTAATCGAATGACTGTCGGATTCGCTCCATTCGCTTTGTCTGGCGAACAAGTCCTTCATCAGCTCGTAAACACGCTGTGGGTCCTTATAGTCTAAAAATGCGTTCGCTAGCGTGCCATATAGCAGCATTTCACGCGGCTTGTCATAATGCTTAATGACATATTGAACCTGCCCATTTTCAATATAGGAGGTTAATGCTTCATCAGCTGCTTGAAAAAATGTTCCACAATACGGACATGCCAGGTTCAAAAATACTTCCACCTTTACAGGCGCGTCATTCTTGCCGTAGCTCAAAAATGCATTTTCAATTACTTGTGTCATGTTCAATTCTCCTTATTGAATGTTGCTTGGTATGGTGGAATCGTCGATATTTACCGCATCTTTAATGCTGATTTGTTGCTCGAGCAGTCCTGCTTCAACGAATTTGTCAGCTAATTTTTGCTGGCTTGTAATGATTGCATCACCGATCTTTTCAACGCCAAAGGTACGGCGATCATTTGCTTTTTGCAGTGGCTCGATGTCCAGCCCTAATTCCTCGGATAAAATTTGTGAAACCTCTTGTTTATTTTCGTTAGCCCATTGATCCGCATTTTGCAGCTCTTGCAAAATGATCGATACAACCTCCGCTTTATTGTTCAGAAGGTCCTCAGTTGCAAAATAGAAGGTGCGATTTTCCGAGTTGTCTGTTCCGTTCACGATCGTGCGTGTTTCAACGGTGCTTTCTACGATAGCCAGGTATGGGTCCCAAGTGCCGTATACATCGAACTCGCCTTTCGTAAAGGCAGCCAAGCCTTCCGCAGCGTCCTTATAGAACTTGATGTCTACTTCGTCCAATGCAATGCCGGCTTTCTCCAAAGCAACCAGCAGCAAGTAATGCTGGTTACCGCCTTTCGTTACCCCGATTGTTTTCCCTTTGAAGTCATCTACAGTTTGAATACTGGAATCTGCTTTAACAACTAGTGCGACGCCTTCTGGATATGGCGACTCAGCTGCCACATAATTCAACGGATGTCCGCCTGCTTGCATAAATACAGCGTTGCCGTCAGATGCATGACCGAAGTCAATATTATTCGTGTTTAGAGCTTCCAATAAAACTGTGCCGGTAGGGAACACCTTCCACTCTACTTTATAGCCCTTTTCGCTTAAGGCTTGATCCAAATTTCCATGCTCTTTTAGAATGTTTAGCGTATTTCCTTTTTGGTAGCCAATCGTAACGACACCTTTTTGCTCGGTTGTTGGTGTATTAGTGGCAGAACCGCCAGTAGATGTGTTGCTGGCATTGCCGCCGGAGGAATTGCTTCCGCAAGCTGCTAAAACCAATGTGAATAAGGCAATTAATGAGATGAGTAAGGTTTTTTTCATGTTTTTATCCCTCCAGAATTTGATTCAATATTTTTGTTTCATAATAAGTAAATTTGTCGTTGCGCTCTCGAGGCCTTGGCAAGTCAATGCGCTCATCGAGCTGGATGGCTCCTCGGTCGATTACGATAACGCGATCCGCTAACCGCACAGCTTCTGTTACATCATGGGTAACGAGCAGGGATGTGAATTTCTGCTGCTGCCAAAGCCCTTCAATGAGATTTTGCATTTCAATGCGAGTTAAAGCGTCCAGTGCGCCAAGCGGCTCGTCAAACAGCAAAATATCCGGATTGCTTGCTAAGGCACGGGCCAGCGCGATGCGTTGTTTTTGACCGCCTGATAGCTGATCTGGCCAGTCATGCTGCTTGTCGATCAATCCAACCTTCTCTAAAGACTCTTTGGCTACGGCCGGATTGACTGCGCCAAGCTCAATGTTTTTTATAATTGATTTCCAAGGCAGCAGCCTGTCATCCTGAAACATAATCCGGATTTTCGGATTGCTTGCTTCGTTGCTGGAGAAATTCAATTCTCCTGTTGTAATCTGCTCCAGCTTGGCGATAATTCGCAGCAGGGTGCTCTTGCCGCAGCCGCTTCGGCCAACGATGGCGGTAAAGCTTCCCTGCTCAATCGATAAATCAATATTGTGCAATACTTCGTTATCGCCGTAACGTTTGCTGACATTTTTAAGTTCAATGTTGATCATGACGTCCTCCAAATATGATTCGGCCAGCTGTTGCGTTGGCTAGTTATTTTTTACGGTAAACAGGACTCCATTTTAAAAAGCGGTGTTCAAACAGCTTTGCAATGACATCGGACAGCTTTCCTAAAATCGCGTACAGCACGATCGTGAGCACGACAATGTCCATTTGCATAAATTCACGGGCGCTTGTTGCCATAAAGCCGATCCCGGAGTCAGCACCAATCGTTTCCGCTACAATTAAGGACATCCACATTACACCGAGCGCATAGCGAATGCCTACGAGAATTGAAGGCAGGGCGCCAGGCAAAATGATGTTTACAAACAATTTCCACTTTGATAATCCATATACGCTTCCCATCTCAATCAGCCTGCGGTCGACATTTTGAATGCCGCTGAAGGTGTTGATGTATACAGGGAACATGACGCCAAGCGCGACGAGAAAAATTTTTGCAGATTCCCCGATTCCAAACCATAGAATAACAAGCGGAATAAGAGCCAAATGCGGAATCGTACGGATCATTTGCATCGTCGTATCCGTTGTTTTTTCAAAAAACTTAACGGTTCCATTGAGGAGTCCAAGTATAAAGCCGATGATGCCTCCTATGAAAAATCCGATTAAAGCACGCTGTGTACTAATCCAAACATGCTCCTGCAATTTTCCGGATTTCGTCAATTGGATTGCAGCTTCTATCACATCAAAGGGCGTTGGCAGAATGGAGGAGCTTATAATCTTGTATTGTCCTAATATTTGCCAAATAATAATTGCGATAATAGGAAGAAGCCATGGAATAAGTTGATTGTTATACCAGTTGTTTATTTTTTTCATTTTTTTATCCCCAGACAATTGGAAAAGTAATAAATGTGTAGCAGGCTGTGATTGATTATAGAGTATTCCGATGTAAATTGTCAACAATAAAAATAGTCCTTAGGTCGATCGCTAATTTGAACGAAGGAGCACTTAGTCTCAGTTCGTTTGAACTGGCTTTATGTTAATATTTTCATAGAGCTAATATAGGAGGAAGAAAGCATGATAGATAACGAGCAACTGCAAGCATGGCATGAGGACGATCAGCATCAGTTCATTGTTGATGCGATATTGGCGATTGATGAGGCAGAGCGTACATTAGAGTTGACGGGTTGGCTGGCTAGAGCATTTAACAATCTTGGGCAATATGAGCAGGCACTAGAGCTGCTGTTTTTGTTTCCCGACGCGGAGAGAGATGCAGTGTGGCACTATCGGGCTGGCTATGCATACGCGAATTTAGCGCAATATGAGCAGGCGGTGCAGGCGTTTGCTGAAGCAAATGAGCTGCAGCCTGGTGATGAGGATATAGAGGATTTTCTGGACTATGTGCGTGGCAAGCTGGAGCGCCAAGAGCAGAATAAACAGTTGTCAGCTGCTGCCAGAGCCCGGTTGCTTGAGCGGCAGCAGGCTAGCAATGGGGCGGCAGAGCAGCCCTTTGCCCATGTTGATCTGTCGAGCTTTTGGGAAAAGAGTGATTATGCGGACAAGGAATATGTGCTGCCGTACCCGACTGATGATGTTATTGCTGCTGTAGAGAAGGAGCTTGGCTATAAGCTGCCGCAGTCCTATATTCAGCTTATGCGCATGCAAAACGGCGGCATTCCAGTAAATACATGCTTCCCTACTGAGCTGCCGACGAGCTGGGCGGAAGACCATATCGCGATTACAGGGATTATGGGAATTGGCAGCAGCAAAAGCTGCTCGCTTGCTGGAGATTCGGGCAGCAGGTTTATGATCGAGGAGTGGGGTTACCCGGACATTGGCGTTGTAATATGCGATTGTCCGTCGGCAGGGCATGATGTCGTTATGCTTGACTATCGCGCTTGTGGTCCAGACGGGGAGCCGGAGGTCATTCATGTCGACCAGGAAAGCGATTATGAAATTACATTTCTCGCACCGAATTTTGAAAGCTTTATTCAAGGGCTGGTCCATCCCGATACGTATGATACATCAGAAGCGGATAAAGCTGCTGCTCTCGAGCGGGTTGCCAATGGCGCGTTTTCTCCGCTGCTGGAGCAGCTATGCGAGCAGGCAACGGAAGTATCGCAAATCGAGAGCAAAATTCGTGAAATTTGCCGGCAAATTGTCGAGGAGAAAGGCTATTTTGCCTTGCATGCTGATGAGCGCTCGACGTTGATGTATGATGTGCAATTTTGGCTATATACACGTGCTAATGCTGATGTGACGAGACAAGGCTATCTGGATGATTATTCGAAAATGATTGCTTTTGGCGGTGAGTTCAGCACTGGCGGATATGCGCCCGCCTTTATTAGCGATTGGCTTGACCAGCGGATGAAAGCAGGCGACATTGTATATAATGGAGCGGGAACGGGGATTCATTTTACTGCTGAAGCGGTAGCCAGACTGCTCGACAGACTGGACAATTATTGAAATAGATGCGAGACTCTTGTAAGCGTGAATTCATACGTGGTATCATAGCTATATATACATGTAACGTAAGATATGCAATTATTGTTATGGAATAGAGCTTTATAATTTGGTGTATAATGCAAAAAGGAGCTGTGCGCTAACACAGCCCCTTGATGCAATAGCAATAGCCGCTTTTAATGGCGGTAGGCTTCTTAAGGGTAAATAGAAAAGACAGATAGACCGCGATTCCTTTTCCTGAGGGGCGGTCTATTTCTCTTTAGAGGACAGAGTTAGTGAACGGCAAGTAAGAAGGGAGAGTAACACAATGGATTTTGAAATGGTTATGCAGGAGCTTGAAGCTCTTAGCAATGAACGACTAAAGAAGATGTACATGTCCAACGGCGCGCATGAGCCGCTTTTTGGTGTGGCGACAGGCAAGATGAAGCCTATTTTCAGAAAAACAAAAATTAATCAGCCGCTCGCCGAACAGCTTTACGCGACAGGAAACTACGACGCGATGTACTTTGCCGGCATTATTGCCGATCCGAATGCGATGACGGCAGCCGATTATGACCGCTGGATGGATGCGGCGTATTTTTATATGCTGTCCGATTATGTAGTCGCTGTCACGTTATCGGAAGCAGATATTGCTCAGGAGGTTGCAGATAAATGGATCGCCAGCGGCGAAGAGCTGAGAATGTCGGCCGGCTGGAGCTGTTACTGCTGGCTGCTGGGGAACCGACCGGATCATGAATTTTCCGAGGAGAAAATCGCCGCTATGCTCGAGCTGGTGGAGCGCACGATACATGATGCCCCGGTACGAACGAAATATTCAATGAACAATTTTATGTACACAGTGGCTGTTTCGTATGTGCCGCTGCATGATAAGGCAGTTGAGACAGCCAAGTCAGTCGGGCCAGTTGAGGTTCCGGACAAAAATAAAAGCAAGCATATTCATGCCTTCGAAAATATTCAAAAGGCTATCGACAAGGGGCAGCTTGGCTTTAAACGCAAGCATGTAAGATGTTAGACGCAAGCAGCGAGTCGCGATATGAACATAAATGCGTATGAGTCGAATATGAGCTGATTGTTAATGGACAAGCAGCTGTTAAAGGAGCAATTATCATGACAAATGTGAATGAAAGTATGAAAAAGGAACTGTCGCCAGATCAACGTGATGAACTGCTTGTTATATTGAAGGCACGTTTTGAGAAAAATATGGATCGTCATCCAGGTTTAGAGTGGCCCAATGTACAAGCAAGGCTTGAAGCAGCGCAGCCTGAAAAGCTGTGGTCACTCTATGAAATGGAAAGAACGGCTGGCGAACCGGATGTAGTCGGTTATGACGATCAGACGGGTGAATACATCTTTTACGATTGTTCGGCGGAAAGTCCGAAAGAGCGCAGAAGCTTGTGTTACGATCGCGCAGCACTGGAAGCGAGAAAACAGCATAAGCCACAAAATAGCGCCATTGATGTTGCAACGGAGATGGGCATTGAGCTGCTAACAGAGGAGCAATATCGCGAGCTGCAAAGGCTTGGCAGCTTTGATTTGAAAACCTCAAGCTGGGTAAAAACACCGGATCACATTCGAAAGCTCGGCGGAGCGCTCTTTTGCGATCGCCGCTATGACACCGTGTTCGTCTACCACAACGGAGCAGATTCCTACTACGGTGCAAGAGGCTTCCGCGGCTTGCTCAAGATTTAATAACATACCAACAGAGGGCTTGTTCAACTTGTCAGTTTCCACTGACGTGTTGAACAAGCCCCTTTGCTGTTTAAACATAGCTCTGCATAATTAGTCCAAAAAACATACGAAAATACCATAACGTTTCAACGCATCATGTTATGCTGTTGAGGACAGCTCGTTCCAGCGTAAAGGCGGAAGGAGTGCTTATCGTATAAGCATATTTGCGAGGATAAAGGGAGGTAATATTTTTAATGAGAAAGTTAATAAACATCAATAGCGGATGGAAATTTACGAAGCAAAATGACAGTCAAGCCATGCGTAAAAGCTACAACGATGAAAACTGGGAGCCGATCCATTTGCCACACACCTGGAATGCGATCGACGGAGCGAATGGGAATGATTTTTATACGGGAGCCTGCTGGTATAGAAAAGAATTTGTCGTTGACAACCTTTCAGCAGGGAACAACGTATATATCGAATTTCAGGGTGCAAACAGCGTAACAGATGTATATGTGAATGGTCAGTATATTGGACAGCATAAGGGCGGATATTCGACCTTTAGATTTGATATTACTGAGATGATAGAATTTGGTCAAAAGAATGTGTTGGCTGTCAAGGTAGATAACACTGTTGTAGATGATGTTTATCCGCAAAAAGCAGATTTCACCTTCTTCGGTGGTATTTATCGCGATGTAAATCTTGTTATTGTGAATCATGTGCATGTTGACCTTATGGATTATGGTTCAAATGGAATTTATATTGTACAAGATGAGGTCACAAGTGAAAAGGCTTCCATTACGATCAAAACGAGAATAACGAATAAGGATAACGAGGATAAAAAAGTAAGGGTTTGGAGCGAAATACTCGATGCAACCAATCGTCTTACGACCTACCGTGCAAATGAAGTAGTCGTACCCGCGGGTGAAACGCTAGAGGTTGACTTGCCAGCTGTTATTGAGAACCCGAATCTTTGGAATGGACGAAACAACGCTTACTTATACAACGCCAAAGTCTCGCTGCAAAGCTTCAATGACACAATCGATGAGCTTACTATCCCGTTTGGAGTAAGATATTTTAACGTTGACTCTGAAAAAGGCTTTTTCTTAAATGGTGAGCGCTTGCAATTAAAAGGCGTTGCAAGACATCAGGACAGCAAAGACTTGGGATGGGCGATTTCAGAAAAAGAGCAGCTTAGGGACATGGCGCTTATTAAGGAGCTCGGGGCTAACTCTATTCGGCTTGCCCATTATCAGCATGATCAGTTTTTCTATGATTTGTGTGATCAAGAAGGTATGGTTGTTTGGGCAGAAATTCCTTTTATTTCGAAAATGTCGGATTATGAGCTTGAGGGAGTGAATGCCAAGCAGCAGCTGCTTGAGCTAATCAAGCAAAATATTAATCATCCTTCTATTATGTTCTGGGGTGTGCAAAATGAAATCCAGATTGGAGGAGAAAGAGCCGAGGCGAGAAGATTAGTTAAAGAGCTGAATGATTTGGCGAAAAAGGTAGACCCAACCCGCTTGACAACAATGGCTCATACATCCTTCGTAGAGATTACAGATGACTATAATTTTATCTCGGATATTGTTGGCTATAACAAATATTATGGATGGTATGGCAGTCAACCAGAATATTTTTCGGAATGGATTGATGAGTTTCACGAGACAAATCCTGGGGTCAGCTTATGTATTTCAGAGTATGGAGCCGAGGGATTAGTTCAGTATCATAGCAGTACCCCGCAAGTAAGGGACTATACCGAGGAATATCATGCTCTTTTTCATGAAAGAGTATGGAAAATATTCGAGCAGAAGCCGTTTCTTATGGGGACTTACGTCTGGAATATGTTTGATTTTGCTGCAAATGTTCGTGATGAGGCCGGTGTGAAGGGGAGAAACAACAAAGGCCTGGTAACGTATGATCGAAAGATAAAAAAAGATGCATTTTATATGTATAAAGCACATTGGAGTGACGAGAAATTTGTTCACATCACAAGCAAACGTTTTGTAGATCGAGTAGAGGATGCTATTGCTATTAAAATCTATTCCAACTGTACTGAAGTTACGCTTTATGTAAATGGCCAGGAGCATGGCTCAGCAAAAAGCGATGACAAAGTCTTTATTTTTGAAAATGTTCGATTGCAGGAAGGGACGACGACTATTAAAGCAGTAAGCAGTCAGTCTAACATAATATTGGAGGATGTAGCCGTCTTCAATAAAGTAGCTGAACCTAATCCAAGCTATACCTCTCCTGAGGACGGAATAGGAACGGCTGCCGCCAATTGGTTCAATATGCCTGATCTAAGTGACGTCGAGGTGAAAGAAATTCAAATCACCGATGATGTTTATTCGACGAGATGCAGCTTTGGCGAGCTTAAAGAAAATAAAGAAGCTGACGCTGTGTTAAGAGAGTATTTGGGTGATTATGATGGACATCCAATGTTTGGAATGAAGCGGCAAATGACGATTGATCAAGTATCGAAAATTTCCAGAGATATTTACAATGATAAATTGCTGTATCTATTAAACGAAAAACTAACAAAAATTAAAAAATCATAGCGCTTATGCAAGAAAGCAGCAGCGAAGGAGCATAGCAATCGAACAACATTACAGGAATGCTTTGCACCTTCGCTTTTTTCACTGATCTAAATCCAACCGTATTTTATTGCTGATCTAAGAGATGATAAGTCTCACGATATTTTTTTGGCGTTATGCCGGCGTAGTCTTTAAATACTCTTGTAAAATAGCTCTGATCATTAAACTGAAGCAAAGAAGCGATTTCAGATATCGGAGTTTTACTGAAAGCCAGCAAACGTTTGGCTTCATTCATTTTACATTGCTGAATATATTCACTAACCGAAATACCAACCTCTTGTTTAAATAATACAGACAAGTATTTTGGACTCAGGTCAACATGATTTGCCAGATCATCATGACTGAATTTTTGGTAAATATGCTTGTCAATGAAATTTTTACATGCAGAAATGGTTGCAGAATAACGTTCCTCTTTAATTTGCTTCACTTTTTTAACAAATGTATACAGAGCTGCCGGCGTAAAGTTTCTTACTTCATCCAAGCGATTCAATTGCTCTAGCTGTACAATAAAATTTTCATGCAAGGAACATGCCAATTCATCCTGTAGTCCGCCTTCAATTGCTGCGCGCGACACGAGCGCTAACATCGTAATAATATGGTTTTTAAGTGAGCGGATATAGCTTGATTTGGATAAAATCGTAGTAGCTTCTTCCTCCCTTTTAATGGCCGTTAACTGTTTTAAATCTTCGACT
Organism: Paenibacillus montaniterrae; assembly: GCF_018403185.1. Taxonomy (GTDB): domain Bacteria; phylum Bacillota; class Bacilli; order Paenibacillales; family Paenibacillaceae; genus Pristimantibacillus; species Pristimantibacillus montaniterrae. The sequence goes on along the minus strand of NZ_BOSE01000002.1, from coordinate 737,743 downwards.
CTTCCTTCTCTTACCATGTCCAATAGTTGCTTTTCAAACATCCGATCATAATGTAGCGTATCATTTTGCAGCATTTTGGAAAGTGCCAAATTCGTTTCTTTAGCAGCTTGCTCTACCATTGGTTTTTTTGAGGATTGAATCGTTATAGCTTCGGGAGAAAGAAGTTCATGATTGATTAGGTAGTATGCGATTGTGCATACATCAATTAGCTTTTTTGTATGGATAACTGGCAAATTTTCGTAGTATTTCAAAATACTCTCGCGTTGAAAAAATGCACGCTTGTCATTGATTAAGCTGCTAATTTTATCTTCACTTGGTGGATAAGAAAGAACTGGGCCGATCATGACGGTACCTTCGAAAGCATTGGACGAGCTATCGATACAGCTTATCAGTATATATTTTTCTATATATTGTGATTTTTGAATGACGGGAAATCGATTTAATTGGCCAGGGGTAAAGTTTAAATGGTTGAAAAAATGATCCTTATTGTTATCCAAAAATGGATGCGGCAGCGTTTGATTGATATTTTCGTATAGGATGGCTCCATCAGGGGCTATAAAATAGATTGTTAAATCAAAAACAGCTGAAATTAATTGACACTTATTTTTAATTGTATCAGCGCTTGTAGCCATAAATTTTCCTCTCTTTAATGAGATAAGTAATGAAATTTCATACTATTATAAAAAAAATAAAACCAAATTACAATAAAGAAGTTGAAAATAACCGTATCCTAACAAAGTAAGCGCTTAGCAATAAACGGATGAAGGGGGAAAAATAAATGGGACGAATGAACGGGAAGGTTGTTATCGTAACAGGAGCGGGAAGTGGTATAGGGAAAGCCACTGCAAAACGTTTAGCAATGGAAGGAGCTAAAGTGGTCCTGACAGACCTCCAAACAGATAAGCTTGAGGCTGCGATCAATGAAATTGCTGCTCTTCAGGGCGATGTGATCGCCGTTACACATAATGTTGCAGAAGAGGAGGGCTGGGTCTCTGTCTTAGAGAAGGCTGAGAGCGTATTCGGTACTGTAAATGTACTTGTGAATAGTGCCGGCATCAGAGGAAAAACGGATACTGCAGATGAATGGGAGCGTGTTTTGAAAATTAATTTAACGGGAAGTTATTTGGGGATGAAGCATGTTGTGCCTGGCATGAAAAGGTATGGAGGAGGTTCGATTATTAATATTGCTTCTCTTGCGAGTATTGGTGGCGGCGGATTTAATAGTTACACCGCATCCAAAGGTGGCTTGCGAGCTATTTCCAGAGCGGCTGCTGTAGATTTCGCCAAGGACAACATTCGGGTCAATTCCATTTATCCTGGATTGATTATTACACCGATGACCGAAGGAATTCTTAATCATGAACAAACAAAAAAATATTTCGAGGATAGAACGCCGCTGCCTCGTTTCGGGACAGCGGACGATATCGCGTATGGTGTATTGTATTTAGCATCAGATGAAGCCTCGTATGTCACCGGCAGTGAGTTGGTTATTGATGGAGGAACTACAGCTTCATGACAGGTGCAGAATCAGATATTAGCTTAACAAAGAGAATCCCTATTTTAACGGTGATGATACTGGGCGCTTTCTTTACAATATTCAATCAGACAACGATGACAGTCGCATTACCAACATTAATGGATGCGTTCGGTGTACTGCCTGCGACCGGGCAATGGCTTACAACGGGATATATGCTTGTGAACGGCATTTGCATTCCAATTACCGGATTTTTAATGAAACGTTTTACAACTCGGCAGCTATTCCACACGTCTATGATTATTTTTCTTATTGGCACTGTAGTGTCGGCTATCGCCCCGAGCTTTGCGGTTCTACTATCGGGACGGATGATTCAAGCGGTTTCTACCGGAATTACGATGCCGCTGCTAATGACTGTTGTTTTATCATTATTTCCGCCGGACAAACGGGGAGCAGCAATGGGGACTGTCGGGCTTGCAGTGATTTTCGCTCCGGCAATCGGGCCGACTCTTGCAGGCTATGTACTTGATGTTTTCACATGGCGCGCGTTGTTTTATGGCATGATTCCCTTTATCGTTATTATTATTGTAAGCAGTTTCATTCTGCTGAAAAATGTATCAAAGACCAGCAAAACCAGGTTGGATACAATCAGTTTAATGCTGACTATCATCGGGTTTGGCGCTCTGCTGTATGGCTTTAGTGAAGCGGGGAACAGTGGTTGGGCTAGCTATGTCGTAATAATCTCCTTGCTAGTAGGAGTTGTTACAATAGGATTGTTTATTTGGAGACAGTTGGGTGCTAAGGAGCCATTCCTTGATCTAACAGCTTTTAAATACGATATGTTTTCGTTAACTACAATTATCAATTGTACAGTTACCGTTCTTATGTATGCGGATATGATTTTGCTGCCGCTATACTTGCAAAATGCTAGAGGCTTTACTGCTTTGGAGTCAGGGATTTTGATGCTTCCGGGCGCACTGTTAATGGGCGTGCTGAATCCTGTAGTTGGCAAGTTGTTTGATCGGTTTGGAGCAAAATGGCTGTCTGTTGCAGGGATAACAATAGTACTTGCAACAACCTACACCTTTACTAACTTGTCACTCTCAACAGGTTATATCGTACTCATTTTAATGTATGCGGGCAGAAGGCTCGGCATGGCTTTGTTTCTCATGCCAATCCAGACCGCAGGGCTTAATCAGTTGCCACCGGCACTCCATGCCCATGGCACTGCAATTTCTAATACCGCAAAGCAAGTAGCTGCTGCAATAGGTACGGCCTTGCTAGTAACTATTATGACGAGCAGAACGGAAGGATATCTGCAGCAGATGATCACTCAAGGCACAAGCCAGACAGAGGAGCAAATGGCAGCAGCAGCGTCCATACAAGGTGTAAATGATGCTTATTTTGTCATACTGATCTTCGGTGCTGTAAGCTTAGTGTTGTCCTTCTTTATTAAGCGTGTCACTGTGGAAGATCATACTGAAAAAGGCAACGTACCTGCCAGTTCATGATTATTTTGAAAGGGGTTACATCTAATGAATTCACAAATCAGCTATAACCGCGCTAAAACATGGCAATTAATTTGTTATCCGGCAGGTGTCTTGGGACAAAAGTTATTTATGGCGCTAATGATGCTGGTCTCCTATTACGCGGCTGGCATTGTAGGTCTTGGAACGGTCGTTGCTTCACTCGTGATTACAGGCTCTCGATTTTTTGATGGCATTACGGATCCTATTGTAGGATTTTTGATAGACCGCTCCAAAGGAAAATATGGCAAAGTGAAACCATTTGTCATTTCCGGCTATATCATTATGAGCGTATCCACCGTGGTTATGTTTTTTACCACGCATCTTGTTCCGAGCAGCATGAAACTGATTTACTTTATTATTGTTTATGCTTTTTATATTCTCGGCTATACATTTGCAGCTATTTCGAAATGGTCCGGGCTTGCCATCATTACTAATGATCCTAAGCAGCGTCCGGTGTTAGGAGGAATTGAAGCTGCTTATACGACGGTATTCCTGTCTCTTTTTTCAATGTATAACTCGCTTTATTTGGTGCCTAAATACGGCGGCTTCAACAATCCTGACTTCTTTCAAGAGATGGTGCTTACTGTAGTTGGAATAGCAGGTATACTATATGCGCTATGTGTTGCAGCTATCTGGTCAAAGGACCGTATGGAAAATCTGGAAACGAAATCGGGTAGCTCGGAAAAGGTTCGTGTTAAGGATATGTGGCAAGTGATAAAAGGGAACCGAGCCTTGCAAATCTTTGTTTTATCAGTCACTTCGGATAAGCTTGCGATGCAGACGCATTCGAATCAGGTTGTTATTGTCATGTTGTATGGCATTATTATTGGTAACTTTTCTATGTCAGGCCAGATGGCAATGCCTGCAATTTTCGTAAATCTTCTTATGATTTTTTTCGGAATAAAGTGGGCAAGAAAGGTTGGTACAAAAAGAGGCTATGTAGCGGCAACATGGGGATGTATCATCACCTATGCCCTGCTCTTTCTGCTTCTATGGTTGGGAGATCCGACTCAAATCGGGTTTGACAATTTGGGCTTTATGACGATTGCTTTCGTCTTGCTGATGTTATTGAGCGGAGCGTTTATTTTTCTATCGACAGGGCTGGTCTCTCCATTAATACCGGATATTGTAGATTATGAAACATATCGAACAGGACGTTTTGTACCAGGTATTATCTCTACAACATATTCATTTATTGATAAAGTCGTTTCTTCATTAGCACAAACCGTCGTCGGTTTAACTTTAGCAGCAATAGGATTTAAGGCAGCATTTCCTGATATAAATACTCCTTATTCCGAATCTATATTTTGGGTTACGATGGCATTGTATATCGGAACGGTTATGGTGGCGTGGATTATTTCCGTCATTGCGATGAAGTTTTATCCGCTAACAAAAGAAAAAATGCTTGAAATACAGGAAGAATTAAATGCGAGACATGAACAAAGCAAAGCCAATCATGTAGTCACAGATGAATCGAAAACGGTTTCATTAAATTAATTGTTCTCTAGTATAAAGAAGTAGCCTCTATCTTAAATAAAGGGTAGAGGCTCTTTTGTTGCTCAAGTTGCGCCAATGTTGTAACTGATTAACGGGAAGAGGCCGTCCTGTAAGCCTCTGTGCAAGGTTAAAGTGAAGGTTTAAAGAATCTGGATAACGTTAATTGATCCGTTTGGAGGCGATGGACATTCTAACGAATATACATAACCTTAAGTACGGAAATCTGCCCCAAATACGGGGGAAACCGCCTAATAAGACGCTAGATATTCCTTAGAATGAGAAAGGCTTCATTGTGTCACACATAACGTTATCCAGCTTCCTTAGCGTCTAGCCATCCCTTTGCCAGCCTTTCAACTCTTTACTTTTCACAGCTCTTCAATAAGTGCGTTGCTGCCAAAATCATGTCGGAACAGAATTTCAATTAATTTTTCGGCTGTATAGTCCGGGGTTTGAAGCTGCCCGGCTTCAGCTAGTTGCTTGAACTGCTCTACATACGGAAACAGCTTGCTGCTTGTGGAACGGATTTCGGCTTGCAGCTGCGTGTCGATCATGCCAGGATATACAGCAGCGACCTTGACAGGATATTGCTTGCCGGATTGCTCCAGATTTATGCTTTTGGAGAAGGAATCCAAGCCCGCTTTAGCGGTGCTGTAGCAGCTTTGCGCCGGCAGTAAATATTTGGCTGAGGCCGATGAGATATTCATGATCCGTTTATCGATGTTCATTTCTTGTGTCAGTCTTATAAAATTAGATGTAATAATCATAGGAGCGAGCAAATTGACATGTACATTTTCAATGATGCTGGTCGCGCTATTTAATTCAATAGGTGCAACGGGAGATAGCATCCCTGCATTATTGATTAGATAGATGGCGTCCAGCTTCGACTCGGCGTTAATTGCGGCAAATACCTCTGCAAAAAGCTGATCAATCTCGTTTAATCGGGTAAGGTCAAACGGGAAGTAGCTTAGCTTATTGCTGCTTTGCTTGGCACGCTCGATAAGCTTTGGATTGCTAGTTCTGGATATACAGCATATATGATGGGCTTCGTTAAGTAGTTGGTTGGCTAGCGCTTCGCCAATTCCTTGCGATGCCCCTGTAATAATAATAGCCTTCAATTCCTCACCTCTAATTTGGATATTAGCGAATTTTCGAATCTTCGTTAAGGATACTGTTCACTGCTTCCTTCCATACACCTTCGTAATCGATTTCCACATTCATCAAAACAGAGCGAGATAAATTATCAATGACCAGCGCAAGAATCGTTGCTTTATAGTCGATATTGTGCGAGGCAACAGCTCCTAAATCCGCCCCGGCGAGCAGCAGCTTGCGAAATCCGTCAAGAAAATCATGCTGCAGCTTGATTATGCGCTCCCTATACAGTGCTTCACGTTCAGATAGTATGACAAATTCATTCAGTACTCGCAAAACGGCATAATTCGCTCTGTCTTGGCCAGGCATCATCTTTAGTCCGCCTTGGTAAAGGCTTTGCGCAAATTGCTCTTTGTCGAGTGAATCAGTTTGAAAATAGGAATTAAAATAATGGTCTTTGAAAATGTACTCGAAAACCTGGCTAATGAGCTCTTCCTTGGTGGAAAAATGATAATAGATCGAGGGCTTGGTCATCCCCACCTTTTTGGCGATCATCGCTAAACTCGTTTTCTCAATACCATGCTCTGTAAATAGCTCAAATGCTGCTTCAATTAATTGGCTAGATGTAAGCTCTCTTTTTTTTATAGCGATCGCTCCTTCGATAAATGGTCTAGCTCATTATAGCAACAGGAAAAAGATTAAGTCAATAATTTAACTACCGATAGTTAAAAAAATATTTCTGTTTTTGAGCGAGCCACAAACGGTTTCGTTTCTGGTTCCTTTCTTGACACAACTGTGCATACTGTGTATTCTGTTAATGTAGGAGATACACAGTTGGATTCGAAGAATCCGAGCAAAACTTGCAGGCTGTCATGGAGGTTTTATGAAAATCATCATTACGAATACATCGGACTTACCCATATATCAGAAAATTAAAGATCAAATCAAGCAAGCGATTCTGCAAGGAGAGCTGGCTGAAGGCGAGATGCTGCCTTCCATTCGCGCGCTGGCGAATGATCTGCATGTCAGTGTACTGACGACACGAAGAGTATACGATGAGCTGGAAGCGGAAGGGTTTATTACGACCAAGGCTGGCAAGGGCTCATTTGTCGCCAAGGAAAATGTTGAATTGTTAATGGAGTCAAAACGACGCATGGTGGAGAGCAAGCTGACCGAAGCGTGGGAAGCGGCACGTATGCTTGGTATTCAGAAAAGCGAGCTTTACGCGATGATGGACTTGCTGTTTGAGGAGGAAGAGGAATGAAGCCTATTCTGGAGGTTAACGAATTAACGAAGCAGTTGGGAAGCTTTAAGCTGGATAACGTAAGCTTTTCCTTAACTGAAGGATGCATTACCGGATTTATAGGTGTAAATGGTGCTGGAAAAACAACGACGATTAAGCTGCTGCTCGGGTTAATACAGAAGGATGCGGGAGAAATTAAATTCTTTGGCAAGAGCATTCAAAATAATGAGCATGAGTTTAAAAATCGAATCGGCATTGTGCTGGATGACGGTTATTTTTATGATGATTTAACGCTGCTGGAGATGAAGAATGTTATTGCGGCCTCCTATAGCAACTGGGATAATCGCTTATTTAAGCGAAATATTGACCGTTTTGGACTGCCTCTGAATCAAAGGATTGGCACGTTGTCGAAAGGGATGCGCATGAAGTATGCAATTGCACTGGCGATTTCCCATCATGCTGATTTGTTGATTATGGATGAGCCGACAAGCGGGCTCGATCCGCAGGTGAGATTGGAGCTAATGGACATTTTATTGGAATATGTCGGAGAAGGAAAAAGTGTGTTTCTGTCCTCACATATTACGTCTGATCTGGACAAGGTTGCGGATATGCTCATTCTTATTCACGGCGGCCGTATCATTTTTAGTGAGGAAAAGGATCTATTGCTGGATAAGCATGGCCTGGTTAAAGGAGATAATAAGGAGCTGAACGAGCAGAGCAAGGCTTTATTTTTAACGCTCGATGAAACGGATTACGGATTTTCCGGCCTGACCGCGGATAAAGCTGCGGTACGACGTCAAATGAAAAATGTGTACATTGAAAGGCCGTCGATTGAGGATATTATGCTGAGTTATATTAAGAGGTGATCGTATGCTTTATCATTTGGTGAAGAAGGATTTTTTATTAGCGAAAAGGTATTGGATTGTGCTGCTGATCGCCGCGCTGGTGCTGCCTGTGTTCATTCATACGAAGCTGATGGCTGGTGGCGAATTTCCTTCCTTTTTTATAAGCACGCTGTTTATCGCGTACTTAATGTTTAACAGCGCTTCGATGGCGGAGGATAAGTTTCGCGGTGCTGCTTATTTGTGCGCCACTCCGTATACACGAAAAAAGCTGGTGATCGCCAAATATGTGATGGTGGCAGTGCTGTTTGCAGCGTGCTATCTGCTTTATACGCTAACTGCCTTAATCGCACCGCTTGAGCTTCGGCTGCTTAATTTGTATGAGAGCGGCCTGGCTGTGCTGATCCTGCAAATTGCATTTGGAGTCATCATTCCGATTCAATATCGGTTTGGCTATGAAAAGTCGAGATACATTTTCTTCTTTATGATTTTTATTACGCCATTTGTTATGCCGAGTGTGATCAAGCTGCTGCAAAATAGCAGCATGGATTGGAGCAACATCCCGCTTTCTCAGCCTATGCAAGGGCTGCTTTTCGTTCTGTTGGCCGCTGTAATTGGTGCAGCATCCCTGTTGATTTCGATTCGCGTATATGCTTCCCGTGATTTGTAATCAGGGGCCAGGAAGGGAGGAGATCGCTCATGAAAAAGAAGCTAATCTATGCGATTCTGGGCATTATTCTTGCGATAACGTTTATCGAGCAGGCTCTCAGCAAAAGCTGGTTGGCTGTATTTCCGCTCATCGGTTCTGCTGCATTTTTCGTTAGTGCATGGAAGCTGAAGGAAAGCAAATGATGCGGTATAGCAATAGGTGCTTGTAAACGGGGACGCTTGTAGTGAATTTATGAAACCGGTGAGGTGTTGGCTCTCTTAAGCTGTCGAGTATATCTCGATGGCTTTTTTGCTGCTGACATAAATTACGTCGAATCTATTGACATAAATTATGTCGATGCTGTATAGTTGACGTAAATTATGTCGTGGAGGGAAGCTATATGAGTAAGCATGAACGAAGTGAGTCGAAAACAGTGCTGGAATATTTGGTTATGATTAACGAGCAGTCCTATTCCGGGATTGGGCGTCAGCTTCATATTACGCCGCAGCAATTTTCTGATTGGATCAAAAAGCGCAGACCGATTCCACAGGAGCGGCTTCAGGCGCTTGTCGACTATTTTGGGGTGAAGCGGGAGGTGTTCGTCGATAGCAATAGCTTCGTTAAACCGCTGACGCCTATCGCCAAGGTTGAGCTCCATGTCATGCTGCTGGAGCAGAAGATTGCGCAGCTTGAAGCGGAAAGAGCTGATGAGGAGGATATAGAGCCTTATCGAGAGAAAATCCGCCAGCTTCTTCAAGAGAAGGAGACCGAGCAGCGCTTAACGAGAATTACGGCTGCACTTCAGCGCTATGATGAGCGGATCGACTGGATATTCGATACGATCCTTCACGAAATCGAGAACGAAAGAGTGAACGAATTGATTGTGATGTTGGAAAAAGGGGGGAAAGCGCGATGAGCACTGGCGAAGCACGTACAGCGATTACGACCGCAATTCGATGGAGCGGTACGTGAAAGGGGCGGCTCATATTGCTGACGAGTCCTCAGCGCGCGAGAAGGATCAGCTCGAATTTGCTCTGGATGCCTTGCAAGCTGTTCGGCGAGAGGACACCGCCTATAGTCTCATTTATAATTTGGAGCAGCTGCAGCTACAGTATCACACCGCATACCAGAGAGGCATGCGGTGTGATACTGTAGCTGCAACATATTTTATTAAAATGTATAAGCTTCTCCATCATATGGAACGAGAAGATTAGTGGAAAATCCTTTTTCCTTAGAAAAGCTTATCAATTCCTCTCGCGATAATGTCCAATGATTAACAGCTTCCATATGGACAGAGATAATTTTTGACGAAGGCGCAGCTTTATATACCATATAAATATCTTCTTTCCCCATCACGAGAGAGCCACCTTGCAGAAATTGATTATCACCGCCATTTACGACAATAATTTCTGGCTGATGTGCATCGATTGTCTCTTGAACAGCTTCATACCAAACTGTATCTCCAGCAATATAAAGCGTCTTTTCACTTGGATGCTTCAAGATTACACCGCACACCTGCCCGGCAAGCTGCAATATTTCCCCTCGTCCGTGTTCGCCTTTAGTTTTAGTTAGTTGAATTTCGCCAAATTTACTATTTTCCTGGAGAACCTCAACGTTTTGAAAGCCAGCGCCCTTAATTTCAGTTGCATCCTCCTCATTTTGCACAAACATTTTAATTTCCTTAGGCAATAACTCTTTCGCTGCTTCGTCCCAATGATCTAGATGCAGATGAGTAACAATTACAGCATCAAGGTCGGTTATTATGTCGTCTATCGAAACAGGCAAGTCAAGCAAAGGATTGTTTTGATCTTGGCGCAATGAATTAGGAAATGGCGGATACGCCCCTTTTTCAGCTAGAAATGGATCGACTAAAAACCTCTTCCTTGCATACTGGACCATAAGAGTCGCATTTCGAATTAGTTGTATATTCATGTGCTTCCAGCTCCTTTTCATTTTGGAATATCGCTTGCGGTATAATAAAATGATAAAGAACATCCGGAGTTGTATCGATAGCCTGGCGAAACACATTTTTATTAAATCATTTCATGGCGAAAGGATTTTTATATGAAACTAGATCAAACGGATTTTCAGATCCTTCAACTATTATTGGATAATGCACGCATCCCGTGGAAGGACATAGGGGAACAGATTCATATGACCGGTCAGGCAGTAGGCAATCGAATAAAAAAATTAGAGGATAGCGGCATCATATCTGCTTACTCGTTAATCATTGATGAATTGAAATTAGGGCTTGCTTTTACTGCGTTTGTTATTATTCAAATGAAAACAGCCAATCATGATGCTTTTATTCGCTTTATTTCAGATCAAAATGAAGTCGTTGAAGCGCATCGCATTTCGGGTGCGGGCTGTTTTCATTTGACGGTGAAAGTAACATCCCAAGAACAATTGACTTATTTTCTTGGCAAACTGCTTGAATACGGAAACTACAGCTTGAATCTATCTATACAGAAGCTTAAACAAAGCAGTACATTAGCTGCCGCGCTCAAAGATTAGAATGATAATTTTTGCCCGCTGAATAATAAACGGCCACCTTATTCAGAAAGTATGCGTAACCGACTTGCCATTGCTCAAGAGGAGTATTTGCCGAGAAGCCTTCCTGCAAAAATCGAATCATATCCTCATTAAATGACTGTGCTTCCAAGGCAGAGTCATTTAATGCTGCTACATCAATCGGCTGCTGCAACAGGTCAACATCATATTCCTTCCGCAAATGCTCATTCTGCTCCTTTAACGCTTGTTGCCATTCCTCTTCAGATGCAAACCCTTTAAACATCGTTTCCATTTCTAAATCAACTCCTTGTTTGGCACTTTCTATAGTAGTATTGATAGTTGTGATCAGCTCCTTGAAATGAGCTATTTTCTGTTCCAGCAAAAGCTTTTGCTGAAGCAGCGTATTTTCTCTGTCGATATGGCCATCTAACAATGACTTGACCGATTTGAGAGGAAAATCCAGCGCTTTGTAAAAAAGGATTTGCTGCAATCGTTCCAAATCCTTCTTCCCATATAAGCGATAGCCGGCTTCTGACGTTTGCTCGGGAATTAAAAGACCTGTTTTGTGATAATGGTGTAATGTCTTAACGGTTGTATGCGCCAGTTTTGCCACCTCGCGAACGGTATACATGTTATTCATCCTTCCATACTAAATTGGTACAAAGCGTAGTGTTCCCGCCTCTATACGAAAGGATAAACGATCCTCTAAGGGGAGAGTCAACCTACCCAAACATATATTTAAAATCTGTAGTGTAATCTTTAATTCCTTTATTTTTGTGTATACGCTTTCATTCTATAATTTACCTATAAAGGAGGTGAAAGTAAGTTGTGAACAACTAACAAATTTGAATGTTGGTTAGTGTTGTGCTGCTAAGAGGGACAAGCATGTAGTTTGTAGGGAAGTAGTGAAAAATCCAATTGTTTTTCGGGAGGTAAAGCTATGCTTAAGTTAAACAAGAAGTTTTTGAAGCTAATGATTGCAGCTACTTTAAGTTTTGGATTGCTTGCAACAACCGCAAGTGCGAACACGCATTGGCAATATTGGACGGATGGCGGCGGAACTGTAAATGCTACGAATGGATCTGGCGGCAATTACAGTGTGCAATGGTCAAATACCGGAAATTTTGTTGTCGGCAAAGGCTGGGCTACTGGATCTCCATCACGAACAATTAACTACAATGCTGGCGTCTGGGCGCCGTCCGGCAATGCTTACTTGACTCTCTATGGATGGACAAGAAACTCTCTGATTGAATATTACGTCGTAGACAGCTGGGGCACATATCGGCCTACTGGACAGTATAAAGGATCGGTTACCAGCGATGGCGGCACATATGACATATATACAACGATGCGCTACAACGCTCCTTCTATTGACGGAACACAAACCTTCCAGCAGTTCTGGAGCGTGCGCCAGTCTAAGAGACCGACTGGCAACAATGTCTCCATTACGTTCAGCAATCACGTTAACGCATGGAGAAATGTAGGAATGAATCTGGGCAGCAGCTGGTCTTACCAAGTGCTTGCGACAGAAGGCTATCAAAGCAGCGGAAGCTCGAACGTAACGGTGTGGTAATTGCCTCACGTTCGCTCGCTTGCAGCTTTTTGACAAAGAATTAGCCAGGGCCTGCCGGTTTCACAGCCGGCGGCCTTATGTCGTTCAGCTAAGCAGTTAAGCAGTTAATTTGAGCTTTCCATCCTTTACGAAGGAGATAACGATCATGATAATGAGAAAACCAATCCTTTTTCTATTAATCGCGGTCATCGTCATCATTAGCGCTTGCTCGCAGGATAAGACTGAGAACAGTGGAAACAATGATAGCTTGGTGCTCGTTGAAGGCGGGACCTTTAAAAACACAACGTCCAATTACTATGGAAAAGACGTAACAATAGCGGACTTTTATATCGGCAAATATGAGGTAACCCAAAAAGAGTGGCAGGATGTGATGGGGAGCAACCCTTCAGCCTTCCAGGGCAATAATTTGCCAGTTGAGATGATAAGCTGGTATGACGCTGTTGAGTACTGTAATAGAAGGAGTATAAAGGAAGGCTTGGAGCCGTACTACAATATCGACAAAACTAAAATAGACTCGCACAATAAAAGCGAGTATGACCCTGTCAAATGGACCGTCACGATCAATGAAGGCGCGAATGGCTACCGCTTGCCAACGGAAGCGGAATGGGAATATGCAGCCGGCGGAGGTCAACTGAGCGAAAGCTCCCCATATAGCGGCGGAACGAATGCAGATGAAGTTGCCTGGTATTGGAGAAACGCTGGCAATGAGTATTTGTCGGGAGATTGGACCTGGGCTGCGATTGAGAACAACAGAAATACAACGCAAGCGGTTGGCTCGAAAAAGCCGAACGAGCTGGGGCTTTATGATATGTCAGGCAATGTAAGAGAATGGTGCTGGGACTGGTATGAGGACAATGATTTTGAAAGCGGAATTTACCGTGTGGTGAAGGGCGGCGGCTGGATCGGCGACGTCAGCAACACCGAGAGCGCCTTCCGCGGCAAATTTGAAGCAAGCGGCTATGGGCCGGACCAAGGCTTTCGTGTCGTTCGCAGCGCGTAGAAACAAAATTGAAGATAATATGATGGAGAGCCAACCCATCTTCATAAACGATAATGAGCAGCCACGGAGGAGGAGTAATTTCTTCTCATGGCTGCTCATTTGGTTATTAATCATTATGATGATTACTGGTTAATATACTTTTCGAATACGAAGCCAAAGTCCTTTATTTTATATTCATCATGCTTGGCTTTCATCCAATTAAAGGCGTACTCATTAATATTGGTAAATTGCTCTGCTATTGAAGCGCTTTGTGTAGAAACCCGGCCGAGGCTTTCTTTCGCAATATGTACGCTTTGTACCGCATAGTCATAAAGCTTATCGTTGGTCGCGACGATTTCAGAAATTTTGTACAGCGTTTTGTAAAGGTCTTTTATTTGTTCAAGCTGCTTTTTATCGACATCAATAGAGAAGCTTTCACTGCCAATCTGGAACTTGATCTCTACATCCAGGTCGACTGTGCCTGCTGTTTCCAGCATTACTCTCGAGATTTCATGAGAGGAATAGCTGTAGCGCTTCAGCACGCGCTTGCTGCTTATGGCACTCTCGCCATCGAGATGGATTAACGCAAGATTTGTAAAGCAGTACTCGTCTTTTTTAGACTTGATAATGAAGTAAATTTTCTCGCCATCCTCGTGCATAACATAATCGTCAGTGTCTACCTTGTCAAAGTCCTTGCGATCAATCACTTTACCGATATCGCTTAACCCGAGTGCTTCTGATGCTAGCTTCTTAAACACAATGATCATCCTCTCAATCGAAAATAACTGCAAATTATTCCATTTGCTTGCTTCCCGTTCTCATTGTAGCAGAGGGACAACACGCTCTACAATCTTTGAAATTAATAGCATTTTAAGGTCGAGGTTTACAACAGTCTGGTCGATTGGTATATTAAACGTTAAACGATAATAAGACAGCTTGATGTACCATCTATTGTGGAAGGATTGAGTTTGAAGTGAAGGAAAATTTTTGGCGTGACTTGCCGCGGCCGTTTTTTATACTTGCCCCGATGGAAGATGTGACGGATGTTGTATTTCGCCATGTCGTTGCCAAAGCCGGCAAGCCCGACGTGTTTTTTACAGAGTTTACGAACACGGAGAGCTATTGTCATCCAGAGGGAACGCAAAAGGTACGCGGCCGTTTATTGTTTACAGAGGATGAACAGCCAATTGTAGCACATATATGGGGAGATAAGCCGGAATATTTTCGGCAAATGAGTATCGGGATGGCGGAGCTGGGCTTCAAAGGCATCGATATTAATATGGGCTGCCCCGTTCCGAATGTCGCGTCGCGAGGAAAGGGAAGCGGACTTATTTTGCGTCCGGACGTTGCGGCAGACATTATCCAGGCGGCAAAGGCGGGCGGATTGCCCGTAAGTGTGAAAACAAGACTTGGATTCAATGAAGTGGACGAGTGGGAGGAATGGCTGACGCATATTCTCAAGCAAGATATTGTAAATCTGTCCATCCACCTCCGTACAACAAAGGAATTGAGCCAGGTTGCGGCGCATTGGGAGCTTATCCCGCACATTAAGCAATTGCGAGACCGGATTGCACCCGATACATTGCTTACGATCAACGGAGATATTCCAGATCGGCAAAAAGGGTTGGAGCTAGTCGAGCAATATGGTGTTGACGGTATTATGATCGGGCGCGGCATTTTCAAAAATCCGTTTGCCTTCGAGCAGGAGCCGCAGGAGCATAGTAGTGAAGAGTATTTGGAGCTGCTAAGATTACAGCTTGATTTACAGGATCAATATGCTGAGCAGTTGCCTCGTTCCATGTCCGGGTTGCATCGCTTTTTCAAAATCTATGTCAAAGGCTTCCGCGGTGCAAGTGAATTAAGGCATCGATTGATGAGCACCAAGTCAACGGATGAAGTACGCGCACTGCTCGATATTTTTGCAGAGCAAATTCAGGCTAATCCTGAGCTGAGTGGATCTGAAATCGAATAGCGCTAGCGAACGAATCGCATAGGCGACAGGAGGAAGAGGGGCTGCGGCCCCTCTTTTCCGTAGCAAATGCTACGCTCAATGTGCAGTTGAGCAAAAGAGTAATTATACCGGATTAGACACTACCGGAGCTAGTCTATTCAGCTCCTTATCGATTCGCTCAATTGCTTCCTCTGCAATCGAAAAGCTGCCGTTTTCCAGCCGTTCGATCTGTTTATCGATTAAATAGACAGGCTGCAAAATAGTCGTAGCTCCCAGCACCGACAGCACTGGCTTTAATGCATACTCCAGCGATAGCAAATGAGCCAGCGATCCTCCTACTGCAATCGGCAGAATCGTTTTATGCTCAAGTCCCTTTTGCGGCAGCAGATCCAAGTATGTTTTCAAAATTCCAGAGTAGGCTGCTTTATACACCGGTGTAAGAACGACAACGGCTTCAGCTTTCTCGACAATCCGATTTACAGCTTGAATATGCTCGCTATTGAAATTAGCAGTCAGTAAATCTTCAGCAGGCAGCTTGAACACTTCAATCGAAGCTACCTCGTCAATTGTTTTTTCGATGTACTGCTGCACCGCATTCACTCGAGAGCTTGCGGCATTTGCGCCATTAATAATAACAATACGTGACATATCAATAACCTCCAAATTAAATGGTTTAGAACTGGGTGAAGTCAGGCAGTATAGCGCCGCCTTTACTGAGATTGAGCATAAGGATTAAATTCATTCGTATATAGATCCTCAGCTTTTATCGTACCAGGCTCCAGTTCTCCGTTTTTCTCAAGCCACTCGATCCAAATGCTAAAGTTTTTATCTTCAATGACGCCGCCTGTAGTGGCAATACCGGTGCTTTTCCAATATTTCAGATTCGCTGTCGGCTCATTCCCTTCGCGGGCGGCGACTATTTTTTCAAAGCGAGCGATGACTTCTTCTCGCGGTGTTTCTCTAGCCCACTCAATCGCTTTTGCAACGCCTTCGGTAAAGGTTTTTACCGTTGTAGGGTTTTCGGCAATGTACTTTTCAGTAAAGAAATAATCGCCTGCTGTAAAATTCCCGCCAAATACATCAGTATCCTTGAACAGTTCAACAATCCCGCCTCGTTCCAGCGCAAAGTCTCTCGCTATGCCGCTAAATATGATGACATCGAGCTGTTTATTTCGCAGCGTTTGCTCGGCGTTGGCAGGCGGAATAGTCACTAAAATAACCTCATCGATTTCCTTTTCCGTCAACCCTTCCTGTCGCAAATAATCCTTTACGAGAAATTCAGCATGTGCGCCTAAAATATTCATGCCGACCTTTTTGCCGATAAAATCCTTTGGGCCTTTTATCGGACTATCCTCAAGCACATAAGCTCCGATATAGGTGTTTTCATCGCTGCCATAGGAGCCGACCACCGCTTTGATCTTTACATTTTTGGATATGGCTTTAATCGTTGCGCCGTTAAATGCAGAGCCAAAATCGATATCTCCCGTTGCTGTTAACTGAATGCTTTCGGGGCCACCGACAGAATTGCTTACTTTATCCAGCGTCAAATCACCCAAATAACCGAGATCAGCCGCCAATTCGGGAAAGCTGACAGAGCCTGGCGAGCTTTGATATTGCAGAACCTTATCTTCACTGGAGCTGCCGCCAGCTTTTGCTGCAGCGGGCTTATTTGATGAAGAGCATCCAGCCAGCAGACTAAAAAGCATGGAGCTAATGAGTGCGAATAAGACGAATGTATAAGTTTTTTGCATAGGTTAGCTCTCCTTAAGCTTGAGTTGTGCTTATCGTTTGCTGCGCAGGGCGAATCGGAAGCGACAGGCCTAAATTTTCACGCAGTGTATGACCTTCATACTCTGTACGGAATAAGCCGCGTCGCTGCAGCTCAGGAATGACAAGCTCGACGATATCGTTCAGACCATCCGGGAACGTAGGCGCCATCACGTTAAAGCCATCGGCTGCCTCGTTTTCGAACCACTCCTGCAATTGATCGGCAATTTGTGCAGGCGTGCCGACAATTTCACGATGTCCGCGCGCTCCTGCAATAAACTCATAAAGCTCGCGAATCGTTTGCAGCCCTTCGCGCTCGGCAATGCCGCGAACAATATTGGCGCGAATTTGCGGATTAGTTGGATCGTCATTGCTTGAATGCGCAGGGATCGGACCGTCAACATCGTAGCCGCTAAGATCGGCACCGATAAAGTGCGATAGATAAGCAAGGCCTACATCAGGCAATATATAAGAATTTAGTTCTTTTCGCTTAGCAATCGCTTCAGCTTCTGTCCTGGCTACCGTGATGAACACACCAGGCATAATTTTAAGGTCATCAGCCTTGCGTCCGTATTTAGCCAGACGGCTTTTTACATCGCGATAAAAGGCTTGTGCTTCCTCTAACGTTTGCCAGCCAGTAAATACAACCTCAGCTGTTTTGGCAGCCAGCTCTTTTCCAGCTTCGGAAGAGCCTGCTTGCACAATAACAGGGTGACCCTGTGGCGAGGCTGGCGCGTCTAAAGTTCCTTGAACCTTGAACCATAACCCTTCATGGTCAACCGGGTGTACTCTATTAAGATCGAGATATTGCCCCTTTTCTTTATCGATCACAAGCGCTTCATGTTCAATAGAGAGCCATAGCTTTTTCACTACCTCTACAAACTCCTCTGCACGAACGTAACGATCGGCGTGAGCCAGATGCTTCTCCTTTCCGAATAACGTTGCTTCCTTCCCATTTGCAGAAGTGACAACATTCCACGCTGCTCTGCCATTGGACAAATGATCAATGCCAATAAATTTTCGAGCTACTTGAAAAGGCTCGTTATAGGTTGTGGTCAACGTTGCCACTAAGCCGATGTTTTTCGTTACAGCTGTTAATGCAGACAAAATGATAATCGGATCTAATTTAATGCCGGAGGGCGAGTTTTCCTGAAGCTCTTGACCGAATCCATCTGCAAAAAAGATCGTATCAAATTTGCCTCGCTCCGCAATTTGAGCCAGCTCGATAAAATAATCCAAATCAAGCGAGCGCTCTGGATGCGTAGTAGGGTAGCGCCAGCTTGCAAAATGATGACCTGGTAAATTGAAAAATGCTCCTAGCTTTAATTGTTTTGTCATTACAAACACACTCCTATTATTCATATTGAGTTACTTGGATTAAGATATAAAAAAATTACACAGTCGGATCTTGCTTCCAACGAGATAATCTTTTTTCTAGCGCCAGCAAGCCGTAGTTAATGATCAGGCCAAGTATCGAGATTGTAAGAATGCCTGCATACATTTCAGGGATCATGAAGTTATATTGAGAATACGTGATGAAGTAGCCTAGACCTTCTTTGGCACCGACCATCTCAGCGGCAATCAAGACGAGAATTGCTCCAGTGCCGGCCATGCGGATGCCTGTAAACATTGTTGGAATTGAAGCAGGGAGAATGACCTTGTAAAACAACGAAAAGGATGATATGTTCATCGATCGTGCAGATTTAATCAGAAGTGGATCAACGTTGCGGACAGCAGCGATTGTATTCAATAAAATTGGCCAAGTACAAGCGAAAAACACAATCGCTATTTTAGAGGTTTCGCCGATCCCCAGCAATAGGATGAACACGGGTAACAGCGCTAATGCTGCAGTATTACGAAACAGTTCCAGAATAGGATTGAGCAGATCACGCGCAATCGGATACCAGCCAATGACTAGACCTAACGGGATCGCAATCGCAATGGCTAAACCAAAGCCGGCAATGGAGCGGGTTATGCTTGCACTGAAATGAGAAAATAGTTCATTCGATAAAAGCATGTTCCACCATGCTGATGCTACCTCGGAAAAAGCGGGGAAAAATGCAGGATCGACGAGCCCGATACGCGGTGCAATCTCCCACACAACGAAAAATAGCAGCAGTACGATTGATTGTTTAACTAGCTTTTGTAGCGCCAACAAAGGATTAATCGTTAATTTATGCAGCCTTTTTGCGGATTTCACTTGTTTGCTAATCGCAACCATGCTTGCTTGCCTCCTCTCGCATTAAATATATAGTCCAGCATATTCGTCCTCGTGCAGTAAGCTCCAAACCTGATGACGAGCCTTTACAAATTCCGGGTTCGAGCGAATATCTGCATCGGCTAAGCGGTGCTTTAATGGGATCTCGACGATTTTTTTAATGCGCCCAGGATTTGCCGACAAAATGACGACCCGTTGACCAAGATAGACTGCTTCATCAATCCCGTGCGTAATGAAGATAATCGTTTTTTTCGTTTTCTCCCATATTCGCAGCAGCTCGCTTTGCAAGGTTTCGCGAGTTTGAGCATCTAAAGCCGCGAAGGGTTCATCCATAAGCAAAACATCCGGATTAAAAGCCAGGCTGCGAGCAATTGCTACACGCTGCTTCATGCCACCAGACAGCTCATGCGGATATCGATCAGCAAAGCTTTTTAACCCGACTAGCTCTAAATAATGATCGGATTGTGCGCGCCATTCACGTTTAGGAATTCCTTTCGCTTCAAGTCCAAATTCAATATTGCCTCGCGCAGTTTTCCAAGGGAACAGGGCATATTGCTGGAAGACAGTGCCGCGATCCAGCCCGGGACCTTTTATTTCTTGACCATCAAGCAAAATTCGTCCTTTTGTTGGAGTAGACAGCCCGCCCAATAAATCAAGCAGGGTTGACTTTCCACATCCACTTGGACCAACGATAGTAAGAAACTCCCCTTCTTTAACGGAAAACTCCATATTGCTAATCGCGGTGAATTCCTTCCTGGCTCCCTTTTGGTCGCTGTCACGCACGACAAATGTTTTTGTAACGCGATCAACTTTAATTTTTTCGCCCATCTGGATCAGTCCCTTCTTCAAAAATAATAAAAAATGAGCTATAAACAGAAAGGCCCCTACTTTTCACTTGAAATCGTGAATGCAGGAGCCTTTAGTTAACTAATCAGCTTATATATGAAAAAATGAGTAAATCTCAGTAAACTTATGGGAATAGTTTAACATGTTTGCAGCTGTTGTCAACCCTGTTTTTTGAAAAAAATTCAAGCTGGCGGACATCTATGCTTGGCTTGAAGCTGGACGGTATAATTTGTATAACGCTTACCGCGCTGTGCAACAATAGAAGGAAAAAGTTGCAATTATTATAAATTAGAGGTGGAGCAGGATGGAGCTATGGTTTTTGGGGACAAGTGCGGGAATGCCGATTCGTGACAGAAATGTAACATCAATAGCGCTAACGCAAAACGACGGAACGTTTTGGATGTTTGACTGTGGGGAGGGCAGCCAGCATCGGCTGCTGCAAACACCGTTAAAGCTTACAAAATTAACAAAAATATGGATTACTCATTTGCATGGCGATCATGTTTTCGGCTTGCCGGGTTTATTGAGCAGTCGCTCCTCGCTTGGCGGCACAGAAGCATTGCAGCTATACGGACCACCTGGATTGCGCGAGCTGCTGGAGACAAGCTTGCGAATATCGGAAACTCATTTAAACTATCCGATCCATATTACAGAAATCGAAGCAGAAGGAGCTATCTTTGAGGATGCTAACGTGAAGGTCGAAGCTGCTAAGCTCGATCATCGGATTGAGAGCTACGGCTATCGAATAGAGGAGCGTGAGCGCCCTGGAGTACTGAATGCCGGCTGGCTTGCAGAGCAAGGGCTTCCTCCAGGCCCGGTTTACGGACAACTGAAAGCAGGACAGGATGTGACGCTGGCGGATGGGCGAGTGATTCGCTCGGTTGATGCTGTTGGAGAATCGCTGCCTGGCCGCATCGTTACGATACTTGGCGATACCAGGCCATGTGCCAATGCCGTCAAGCTTGGCAGGGGCGCCAATGTGCTTGTTCATGAAGCAACATTTGCCCATGCGCTCGCGGACAAAGCTCATGAGTACGGACATTCTACTGCCCTGCAGGCTGCGCAGATTGCGCATGAAGCAGGCGCTCGCAGACTGCTTATGACGCATTTCAGCTCGCGCTATACGCGGGAGGCTTTGGCGGAGCTTGAGACGGAAGCGAGACAAGTTTTCGCCGATGCGGATGCAGCGATTGAGCTCACGCCCTATCCGATACCGCTCTAAAGGTGGTACCTCTTGCTCGCTGCTTGTTATATATAATATGTAGTTGATTATCCCGGTAATAGCTTTTTGTTATATCTAGCTATAGCTAATTAGTGTTATTTCTCCCATGCTATTGCATGCTAATATCTAATCAATAGCAACAAGGTACTAGCTAAGGGAGGAACTGACATGTGCAACAAATTTCAACTTGTAGGAAGTCTATTACGTCCATCTGATTTACTAGAATATAAACATATAATTGAGCATCGTGATGATATTAGCTACCCGTTTTATGAGAATTTACCTGGCTATGAGCAATGTGAAGCTGCTGCAATCGAGCAAATCGTAGCAAAGGAAATTGATAACGGACTAGATATCATTACGGATGGCGAATTTTCAAAATCGATGTGGCATCTCGACTTTGTGTGGGGACTGCATGGAATCGAACGCTATATTGCCGATCATGGCTATTTCTTCAGAGATATTGACGGCACCTCCAAATACGAAACAAGAAAAGACATCGGGCTTCGTATTACAGGAGAACTAAACGGTAAAAATCATCATTTTATTAAGATTTTCAATAAGCTGCAGGAGCTGGCAGGGGATCGTGAAACGAAGCTTTGCATACCTTCCCCATCTCATATCTATGGAGAGCTTTCCTGGTCCGATAATATTGGCGGAGCGGACGCTGTATATCGTACGCGTGATGAGCTGAAGCGAGGACTCGTTACGGCTTACAAGCAATTTGTTGAGGAATTTGCAGCTGCTGGAGGAAAAATTTTGCAGTTTGATGATTGCTTATGGGAGCTTTTTGCCGACGATAATCCAAATTCACCGTATACGGGCGAAAATATTAATCAGGAAGAAGTCAAAGCGCTAGCAACTGAGTTCATCGAAATTAATAACGAGGTTATCGACTTTGGACATGAGCTTGGCTTGAAAATGTGGACGCACAACTGCCGCGGCAACTACGACTCGCGCAATATGGGTGGCGGCTCGTATGTAAAAATTGCGAACCTGTTCCTTAAGCAGCTGAAATACGATCGCTTTTTCCTTGAGTGGGATGATGAAAGAGCCGGTTCTCTTGAAGCGCTGGCGGTGTTCAAGGATAGACCTGACACAGAAATCGTGCTTGGCTTGTTATCCTCGAAAACAAATTCATTGGATGATGAAGCTCGCGTGCTGAAAATGCTGGATGAAGCCTCTAAAATTATCGATAAGGATCGCCTGTTCCTATCGCATCAATGCGGCTTTGCATCTTGCGATGGAGGAAATGAGCTGACTGAGGAAGAGCAGTGGGCGAAGATTCATCAAGGACAACGTCTTGCCAAGCAATATTGGGCGAACTAAAAATCCGCAGTATGCAGGAGATAAACTCTTGTATGCTGCGGTTTTTTTGTATTTAGCGGGATAAGGAGCTGTCAACCATACTAATAAATCTTAAAAAATGACAACGCTTTCTTAATAATGTTGGCTTATGGGAGCATCTTTTGCAAAGCTATAATTAATGAAGAAGGAGGGGGTTGTATGGCATTAGACAGTTCAGTTGATCGTAATATTCGATTCAGCAAACGCCGCACACAATTTTTCAAACAATTGAAAAGACAAAAAGTTCTTCATCTTTTTGTAGGCTTAGGGATGATTTTTTTGTTAATATTCGCTTACACTCCAATGTTTGGGATTATTATGGCATTCAAAGATTATTCCATATCTACCGGGATTAAAGGAATATTTACAAGTGAGTGGGTTGGATTTAAGCACTTCAATGAATTCATTAACGATTATCGTTTCGGTGAAATCGTACGCAATACGCTTGCTTTAAGCTTTCTGAAAGTTCTGTTTACTTTCCCAGCTCCAATTATACTTGCAATTTTGCTGAGCGAGGCTAAAAATCTTCGTTTTAAAAAAGTTGTACAAACGGTTAGTTATTTGCCTCATTTCATTTCTTGGGTAGTAGTGGCCGGTATTGCATTCTCCTTCCTGTCTGCAGATATAGGAATGATAAATAAAGCATTGATGAGTCTCGGTATAATTGATAAGCCGTTAGATATATTGACTAACGCTGATCACTTCTGGGGGCTAGCAGTCGGAAGCGCAGTATGGAAAGAGGTAGGATGGTGGACGATTATTTTCCTGGCAGCTATAGCCGGGATAAATCCTACATTGTACGAAGCAGCTCAAATCGATGGAGCGGGAAGACTTGCACGAATTCGGCATATTACGTTTCAAGGTATGAAAGGAACGATCGTTGTTGTTCTTATTCTTACAATTGGAAGCATTTTGGGTGGCGGCTTAGTAGGTTCTAACTTCGAACAAGCGTTTTTATTTGGCAATAGTATAAATAATTCTACTTCAGAAATTGTTCAAACTTATGCGTTTAAGGTCGGTCTAAGGGATGGTCGTTTTTCATATGCAGCAGCTATCGATCTGATTCAATCTATTATATCTGTCATCTTAATTTTTTCAAGTAACTATATTGCAAAACGCGCTTCAGGATCAAGCTTATTTTAGAATGAGGAGTGGATTATATGGCTTTGAGTCAAAGACAAAAAGACCGGATTATGGATAGCTTGATCACAGTCATCCTATTCGTCATTTTTATAGTTATGTTTTATCCGTTTTATTACGTGTTAATTCTTTCGTTCAATAAAGGAACGGATTCCCTTACGGGAGCTATTTACTTTTGGCCAAGAGCATTCACTCTTGAAAATTACGAACGTTTTTTAAGCGACCCTCACTGGTACAAGGCTTTTATTGTCAGTGTTGTGAGAACGCTTTCAGGGACAGTGCTGGGCGTCATGTTTACTAGTCTTGTCGCTTATGGATTATCGCATCAAAATCTATTATTCCGTAAAACCTATTTCACAATTATTATCTTCGCAATGTATTTTTCAGGAGGCTTAATTCCTTATTATGTTGTATTGCGCTCAATAGGCTTGCTCAACTCGTTTGGCGTATATATTATTCCTTCCATGCTAAGTACGTTCTTCTTGTTAATCGCGATCACCTTCTTCAGGGATATACCAGGAGAGCTTAAGGAATCAGCTCATATAGACGGTGCAAATGAGTTTGTTATTTTTTACAAGGTTATTCTTCCTGTATCGATGCCGCTTATTGCAACAATGTCGTTATTCACTGGTGTAGGTCAATGGAATTCATGGCTGGATTCAGCTTACTTTGTGCAGTCGGAAAATTTAAGAACACTAGCCTTTCGTATGATGGAGGTTATTAATAAAAGCAACGCACCTATGGATTCAATTGCGATAGCAAACAGTGCTTCAGCAGGGGTTACGAGTTACTCGCTTCAATTAGCTGCAATGGTTATATCTGTGCTGCCAATTGTTTGCGTATATCCGTTTCTACAAAAATACTTTGTTCAAGGCGTTATGCTGGGCTCGGTAAAAGGTTGATTCAGGGTATTAGAGCAAGCTAGCTTGCTTTGATATATAATTTGATTGATGGAGGGGTTGTTTGATGATGAGGATAAAGAAGGGTTTGCTACTATCGTTGTCACTGGTTCTTTCGCTTTCGTTGCTAGTGGCTTGTGGCAGTAACAATGCGAATACGAATGAGAACGCTGGCAAGGTATCAACCGGGAATGATGAAGTTAAGGAGCTAACGCTTTTTATTGATGCTCCTTGGTATCCTGTCAGTGAGTGGAAGGGCCCGATTGCAGAGAAAATTACTGAAAAAACGGGTGTGAAATTAAAGGTAACGGTCGCTGCTGATGACAGACAGCTGCCGCTTATGATTTCCTCAGGCGACTTGCCGGATCTGATCTTTACTTATTCGCAAATTGATCGGTTGTCGGATTCAAGTTTATCATACCCATGGAATGAACTGATTGAACAATATGCGCCTGATTTTGTAATTGATAATACGAGAATTGCCATTCATACAATGGACGATGGAAATTTCTATACAGTAAGAAATTCCTTTGCTACGCAAGAGGAAATGGCCGCGAATAAATATGCAATTGGCAGTGATGGCAACCCAGGTATTGCGGTTCGTGAGGATATACTTAATGAACTCGGCAACCCTTCTCTAAACTCTGTAGAAGATTTTGTGAATGTTTTAGACATGGTGAAGAAAAAGTATCCTGATATGGTGCCATTGATTATGGATAAGGACTGGATTGAACAATATTTCCTGCAACAATTTGGAGTGGAAGCGCTGCTGGATGGATGGTATGAAAGAGATGGCAAGATCGAATACGCTATTAAGCAACCAGAAATGCTGGACTTCTTCAAATTTATGAATAAATTATACCGTGAAGGCTATATTCTGGCTGAAAATTTTGCATACACCAATGATCAAATTGATGATGAGTACGCGATCAGTGGAAAAGCATTTGCTCATAGCCATACAGTAAGTATAGCGGATACCGATAACGCAAAAATTAAAAGCAATGGCGGTTCACATACATTTAAAATGCTGCCAAGTGCATTATCTAAAGATGCTAAAATTGTGAGCACGGGACTTGGATTCGCGGGTACATTTATTACTAAAAACAACAAAGATCCTGAGGCTTCAATCAAATTCATTGAATACCTTGCTAGCGATGAGGGGAAAAAACTAACAATGTTCGGCATCGAAGGCGAGCATTGGACGTGGAATGAAGAGGGATATCCTAATTTGAATTATGACCCGTCAGATGCGGACTTTGTAAACAGTAATGGAATCAAGTGGTGGTATCTGTACAATGATGGTATCACAGAAGGGCTGCAAGGATATGTTCCTGGTACACAAAAGACACAAGCCTTACTAGAGCGAAAACAGATCACACAATATAAGCCTGAGATTGGACTAATCCAAACTCAACCAGATTCTGAAGAGAAAACAATCAAAACGAAAGTCGATGAAATGATTAAAAATGAAAAAGTAAAGATCTATCTTGCAGGCTCGGAAGAAGAAGCGATTGCTAATTATGAAAACATGTTAAAAACTGCCGATCAACTCGGACTACCACAGCTGGTTGATTGGGCGAATGACATCTATCAAAAAAAGAAAGAGCTATTTATTAAATAACTTGTCAATCCGGTAGAGAGACGTTGTCTCTCTACCGTTTTTCAAACTTCAGTCAGTATTGAGCATTCTTCCATGTTATATTAGTTAATGCAGTCCAAATGACATACAAGTGCCGGGAGGGGTGAATGATGAATATTACACGGAAAATAACGCTAGGCTATATTATGCTAATATTCATACCGGTAATGGCATTTGGTTACCATTATTACATGCAAATACATGGAAGCTTAACGAAGCAGTATGCTGAAGGGCGTCAAAAGATATTGGAACAAGCATACGCGAATATGAAAATGGATTTCACTCGTATCGAGTCGATACATCGAGTTTTGCAATATAACTCTTATGTTACCGATTATCTTGATGGTGTATATGACACAGAATTAGAAAATGTGTATTCCTTTATTCGCTATATACGACCGTTATATACACAAGCATTATTTGCCAATCCTGAAATTGATTCGTTATTGATCTACACGAAGAGCGAAGACATATTTACAATAACAGATCATTTTGTTGGGTGGGAATTTCTAGATCCCGAAATAGAAGAGTCACTAAGCTCTCTAAAACCTGGTTCCGGGTTATGGGTTAGAGTTGATCCGGACTCTTTACATTCTGAGCTAATTTATTATCAGCATCTTTACAACACACAGTTTACTGAAATAATCGGACTATTGGAAATTAGAATTAACGATACATTTATAAAAAAGTTTTTTGAAGCTGCAGGAGTAAAAGCTCCATGGGAGGCCTTTTTCTTAGTAGAGGATGAAATTGTTGGAAACCTTCCAATGCAAATTCATGACAATGTTTTCGAGCTAGTGGATTCGGAAACGGATACATTTATTATTGACCGTCAAAATGTAATCAATCAACTGGTGCTTGAAGAGCTTGGCGTTCATGTCTTCATAACAGGTAAAGTTGACGATGTGTTTCATTCCCTTACAAGGTCTGAAGTGATCGTAATTATAATTCTATTTTTGCTGCTAGTAGGATTATCACTCGCATATTATTGGCTGGCAACTTCTATTACGAAGCGCATTCTAAAATTAGCGAGACATATGCGTACGTTAAACGAAGAGAATTTGCGTCAAAGTATATTCAAACAGAAAAGTTCCAAGAAAAAGGATGAAATAGGCTTTTTAATTGAAACGTATAATTCTATGCTTCATCGCATGGACGAGCTGATTAA
Organism: Paenibacillus montaniterrae; assembly: GCF_018403185.1. Lineage (GTDB taxonomy): Bacteria > Bacillota > Bacilli > Paenibacillales > Paenibacillaceae > Pristimantibacillus > Pristimantibacillus montaniterrae. The sequence continues at coordinate 710,160 of NZ_BOSE01000002.1, read as the reverse complement.
CAATGTCCATCGTGCTGAGCTGCTTAACAAAGAGGCTGCCTATAAAGTTTTACAAGCACAGATTAAACCGCATTTTCTTTATAATACGCTTGAGACAATTAGGATGCTCGCTGAAACGAACAATGATAAAGAAGTGGCTGATATTTCGTTTTGGTTTGGAAGGCTGATGCGCTACAGCTTGTCTTCTGAGCAGGATGAGGTAAATCTTGCACAGGAGATTAATATGGCAAAGTTTTATTTGCAAATTCATAAAACAAGACTACAAGCCAGATTGACGTATGAGATAGATATTTCTATGGATTTGTCGAGCGTTATATGTCCTCGTTTTATTATTCAGCCTCTTGTGGAAAATAGTATTATACACGGAGTATCTACCGTAATTCGTCCTGTAAATATTCGACTTGCAGCTAAAGATTCAGAAAATGAAATTCGAATCTTCGTAATAGATGATGGGAAGGGAATCCCTGCCGATAAATTAAAAATGCTGCAATCGTTGCTTATGGCTGGAGATAGGCAGAGTGAAGCGACTACTGTAACGGGTGTTGGTCTTATTAATGTTCATGATCGAATAAAGGCTTTTTTCGGTGGAGCATCGCGTCTTGAGATAGACAGTGAATTTGGAAAGGGAACGAGTCTATGTATTATTATCGAGAAAAGGAGGGAGAAGTAACAATGAGATTGCTAATTGTAGACGATGAACCATTGATATTGCAAGGTTTGATCAAAGTCATCAGAAAAGTTGCTCCTGGAGGAACTGAGATTCGGGAAGCGCTCAATGCATTAGAGGGACTTGAGGTTATGAAAAATTATATGCCTGATATTACGATAACTGACGTAAATATGCCTGAGAAAAATGGTTTTGAGATGATTGAAGAAGCGAGAGAACAAGAGCTGTGCAGTCGTTTTATCATATTGACTGGTTATGATGAATTTGAGTACGTTCGAACAGCATTGCGCGTTGGTGTCATCGACTATATTCTGAAGCCAATCGATCAAGAGGAAATTGCAATATTACTTGAACGTATTAACAAAGAACTCCCCCCTGCAAGTGATACAGACTACACTCGTCATGCCAGCAGAATATTGGCCTATATGCAGGTTCATTTTCGGAAAGATCTTTCACTTGATCATATCTCCCAGATCATGAATCTACATCCTAATTACATTTCCAGCTTGTTTAAGAAAGAAACAGGCCAGACCTTTGTAAACTATTTGAATGGAATTCGAATTGATGAAGCCAAAAAATTACTTGTCTCTGAGCGCGATCTCTCAGTCAGCTCAATTGGAGAAATGGTTGGTTATGACAACAAGCATTATTTTGCGAAGGTGTTCAAGCGATATACGGGCACGACTCCAGGTGAATATCGCAAAAGCGCAAGTGGCGAAGCAGACTGCTGAAACAAGCGGTATGTGCAATCAATAAGGGAGGAATGGGAAATGATTCGTTCATGTCTTTTGGATGAGGTTACTTTAATGGATAACGATGCAGCTGTTCGCCGTCAACTCGTAAAACAGTATATAGCCAATTTCGAGCTGGATAGGCTGCTGCATACATTTAAGCTAAATGCAGGCTTACCTTCTCAGGCTAAACCATTAGGAGGGTGGGAGGCGGAAAATTGCGGCTTAAGAGGTCACTTTGTCGGGCATTTTCTTTCTGCTTGCGCGAAGCTTGCTTACGCTGATGGCGATCCACACTTAAAGCTGAAAGCGAATACAATTGTCGATGTGTTGGATGTCTGTGCTCAGCCCAACGGATATCTTAGCGCCTTTGAAGAAGGCGTTTTGGATGTTTTGGAGCAGGAGGAAAACCGCAATGTATGGGCGCCATACTATACACTGCACAAAATTGTTCAAGGATTAATTGATTGTTATCACTACTTGGGCAATGCAAAAGCGTTGACCTTGGCACTTAATTTGGCTCATTACATTAATCGAAGGTTTGAGAAGCTATCCTATTGGCAAGTTGACGGTATACTCAGATGCACCAAGCTTAATCCGGCAAATGAATTTGGCGGAATAGGAGATTCCTTCTATACCTTATATGACCTAACTGGTGACGCGAATCTGCTTCGTCTTGCACATCAGTTCGATAGAGATTATTTCATGTCTCCACTTGCGTCAGGTGAAGACGTTCTTAATAACCTGCATGCGAATACCCATCTACCGATGATTATAAGTGCAATGCACCGATACGAGATTACAGGTGAGGAGAAGTATAAGCTTGCAGCGATGAACTTTTATCATTTCTTGCTTGGAAGAACATTTGCCAATGGCAACAGCAGCTCCAGGGCAACACATGCTATACAAGGGACAGTATCCGAGAAATCAGAGCACTGGGGAGCTTATGGCAGATTGGACAATAGCTTGACTGGTGGTGAAAGTGAGAGCTGCTGTGCGCATAACACGGAGAGAATCGTTGAGCGATTGTTTTACTGGACTCAGGAGGTGAACTACTTGGATCATATTGAATCGCTGAAATACAACGCCATCCTTAACAGCACAAGCAGTGAAACAGGTCTTTCTCAATATCATCAGCCTATGGGCAGCGGAGCTTGCAAAACATTCAGTGAACCTTACGATACCTTCTGGTGCTGCACAGCATCCGGAATCGAGGCAATGAGTGAATTGCAAAAGAACATCTGGTTTAAAGGAACAGACACGTTATTACTGAATTGCTTTATCTCATCTACTTTATATTGGAAGGAAAAAGAAGTAGTGATTTCACAGCAAACTGCTTTCCCAGACAGTCTTACATCAACGCTTGTCATTAGCACAAAACATGCTGCAGCGTTCACCTTGAAGCTAAAGGAAGGCACTATTGCTGACGTAAAAATAAATTCATCAAGCATCGAATACAAGAGAGAAGGAGGATTTATTCTCATTGAGCGAGTATTCGATGATCAAGACATCATTCAAATCGAAATTGCAGCACCATTACGTTTCGTTCCATTACAAGGCAATGAGCATTTGGTTGCGGTAATGTACGGAAACGTATTACTTGCCCAATTAGGAAATGAACAAAAATTTGTCGGCATATCAAAAGAAAATTTGTTGAGTAGATTCGTAAAATGTGAAAAGAATCAGCTGGAATTTGTATTAACAGACGACCTTGGACATAAAGCGGCATTTAAACCGCTTTTTCGAATCGAGCAGGAACAGTATTCTGTATACTTGGAGCTTGCTGGACGTTAGTACATTCTCGGAACAGCACGAACCATTTTCAGCAGCATGTCTTCAGCTTTAAAGTTGGAAATTTAACACCAAACTTAAGATGTTGTTATAGAGTAGCGGCATGGCTACGATATACAATAAAGACGCCAATTATGAAAGCGCTTTACAAATGATGCAGACATCTACGCTATTGTATACGTCTTTCGTGCTGGTCAATTATTTAGGAGGTGTCGGAATGAAGAAGAAGTCTTGGATTTCATTAGTTGCAACAGGTCTCATTTCTATGGTTTTGGCTGGATCTGTATTTGCTAGTTTTGTTTTCTGGGAGCCACTAACCTATTTCAATCCTGAGACATGGAACAAATCGAACGGCTATTCCAATGGCGGGATGTTTAATTGCACCTGGCGCAGCAACAATGTCAGCTTTACTAATGACGGCAAGCTTAGGCTTGGACTGACAAGCTCGGCCTACAATGTTTTTGATTGCGGGGAATATCAATCCAAGTACACCTACGGCTACGGCTTGTATGAGGTTAGCATGAAGCCTGCCAAAAACGTAGGAATTGTATCATCCTTCTTTACGTATACCGGTCCTGCATATGGCACGCAGTGGGATGAAATCGACATTGAATTTCTAGGCAAGGACACGACCAAGGTGCAGTTCAATTACTTCACCAATGGAGTCGGCGGTCATGAGAAGGTCGTCGACCTTGGCTTTGATGCATCGGCTGGCTTCCATACCTATGCGTTTGATTGGCAGCCAGGCTATATTAAGTGGTATGTTGACGGAGTGCTGAAGCATACCGCAACGACCAATATTCCAAGTACGCCAGGAAAAATTATGATGAATATTTGGAATGGTACTGGCGTTGACAGCTGGCTAGGCTCGTATAATGGAGCTAATCCTTTGTATGCTGAATATGATTGGGTGAAATATACGAGCAATTAATCGAAAGCAGTAATATTTCAACAATTATATTCAATTTTTAACATCCTAAATTAGTGCAATAAATGTTGCAATGTTAGTATGGGCAGCAATAGTAATCATCATTATTATTGTTTCTGTAAACCACATTATATGGACAGGGGGAAATGAAGTTGAACAGAAGCAAGAAAAGAATAATGAGCAGTCTTTTGCTGGCAGGGGTACTAACATTGTCTACAATTTTAAGTGGATGTGGCGGCAACAATTCCAGCAATAATGGCAACAAGCCAAGCAACTCAAGCAATACCGAAAATGCAAGCAATGCGGCGAATAATGGTGCGGAAGCAGTATTGCAGGATGGGAAATATGATCCTCCAGTTACAATTACTTATTTGCGCCCGTGGGGACCGGATGTTAAGTTCAAGTCGGGCGAGGATCAGGACAATAACGTTCATGCAGCTTGGGCCAAGGAAAAGCTGGGCATTGAGCTGAAAAACCAGTGGGTGTCGCCTTCCACCAACAATGCGTTTGAAACCAAGCTGCGCTTGTCATTGGCTTCAAACTCTGAAATGCCTGACATTATTTCATACCGCGGCGATTTTAATATTGTGCGCGAATTGATTGAATCAGGGAAATTTCTTGACGCTGGCGAGTTGTTCGATAAATATGCGAGCGATGTTTGGAAAGCAGCGATGAATGAGGACCCATCTGTTTGGTATCCATATATGGAGGACGGCAAACGAATTGGCATTCCGATTCTTGATTATGCATACAATGGTGATCCTGTCATGTGGATTCGCGAGGATTGGATGCAGAAGTTTGGCTTCGATGCGCCAGAAACGTTGGATGAGCTTGAGGAAATTATGGAAGCGTTCACGAATCAGGATCCGGACGGTAATGGCAAGAAGGATACGTACGGCCTGTCAATTGGCTTTAAAAACTGGATCAACACCTGGATGTCCGATGCAGGCTGGGTATTCGGCGCTTTCGGCACGATGCCGAACCAATGGAATTTGACGGAGGACGGCACGCTTGAATACGGTTCAGTATCAGAAGGCTCCAAGCAGGCTCTTGCAAAGCTGCAAAGCTGGATGAGCAAAGGCTATCTCTCCGAAGAAGCTGGCTTGTACGACGAGACTAAGGCAGCAGAAGAATTTACGGCAGGCAAGGCAGGGATCGTAGTTGGCCCGCACTGGATGCCATCATGGCCGCTGGAGGATGTGAAAAAGAACAATGCTGATGCGCAGTATAAAGCTTATCCAATTCCTGCTGGCCCTGACGGCAAAGTAGGCAGACATGGGACAGCGAATTCCAACGGAGTTGTTTTGATTAACAAGGATATGAAGAACCCGGAAGCATTTTTCAAATACCAAAACTACCTGTTTGACCATTTTGCCAATCCGGAAGCGGGAAGCGAGTTCGAATTTGGCTTGGCAGAAGGCTATGACTGGGTAATGGTTGACGGTCAGCCGACTACTGATGCGGCCCATACTGGCGGCTTTGCACCAGAGAAATATACAATTACATTTGACGGCGCACGTATTCCGAGCTTGAATATGTCTACATTGGCTAAGCTTGCTAGCGGCGAAGAAGCAACAACGCCATTTGAGAAGAAGCTGAAGTCGAGCGTGCCGCAATCGATGCTTGAAGCAGCAGAAATCGTTATGGCACAAAAGGACAGCGTATACCAGCAAATGTTCACAGGCGCGCCAACAGCAACGATGCAGATGAACAATGACATTTTAGGCAAAATGGAGAAGGATACGTTCTCACAAATTATTTACGGCAAAGCACCGCTTGATTCCTTTGACACATTCGTGGAAAAATGGAAATCGTCAGGCGGCGATCAGATTACGAAGGAAGTAAACGAATGGTACCAATCGGTTAGCGGTGGGCAATAAACATCATGCAAGTCATCGCTAATTTGCTAATTCGCTAATATTTCGCGATAGCACAACAACAAAGCATCCTGCCACACTTGGTCAAGGGCTCAGCCCCAAAATCAAGTGCGCAGGATGCTTATTTGGCATTGCCAGCGAGCGCGTAACAGCGTAATTAAAGTTCGGCGTTTTGAACTAACTCTCAGGAAGGCAAGCTATCTCTATATTCCTGGGGAGTCACATCATAAAACTTCTTGAACACCCGAATAAAGTAGGCCGTATTGTTGTAGCCGACAAGCTCCGCCACTTCAAATACCTTTGCTGTCGTCGTCCGCAAATAGAACGCTGCTTTTTCCATTCTTAGCCGATACACATACGCTGTGAGCGCTTCTCCTGTTTCAGCCTTGTACACCTTGGACAAATATACAGGGTGCAAATGCACATGCTCGGCAATCGCGGGCAGCGATACGTCCTCTGCCAGATGGCGATCAACAAAGCTTTTGACGCTGCGCACAATCGTGCTGTGATTGTCCTTAAGCTCCTGCTCTGAATCCTCCCGAATATATTGCAGCGTGCGAATCGACCAGTCCAGCAGTTGCTGTGCCGTCGTATAGCTGGGAGCCTGAAAATAGCGATAGGATTCGCTCGGCAGTATCGATGAGAGCTGCTTGCCGTTTTTATGAATAATATACGAAAAGGCTCCGGCAAGAACATGATAAACCTCAATCATATGCTCGGCTATATCATAGTTTTCACTCGAGCGCAGCAGCTCCTCGAATATGTGAGCAAGCTTTTTCTCCACATCGTCAAAGCGTCCGGCCTCCAGCAAACTAATGAGCGTCGGCGGTTCATACAACGAGCGAATGCTATGTACAGGCTCGCAGGCGGGCTCATCCGAAGCAGTAACAAACAAGCCCTTTCCTTGGCCCATTCGCTTGCGCATCGACATCACCGCATGCTCATAGCTTGCTCGAATCTGATGCGGGAACTGCCCCCAGCTGCCGACTAAAACCGAAATTGCACCCTTCAAATAAAGCTGCACATTGGTTTGAATTTGTGCCGCATACTGCTCCAGCAACGCCTTGGCATGGTCGAGCTTGCCCGGGAACAGCTTGCTGTCCTGGCGCACACTAGCGAGAATCACGATGTAATCATGGGCATCGCGCGTATGCCAAATATGAAAGTCAGTTTGCATTACTTCGCTTACAATATTGCAGATCGCATACTCGATCAAGGCAAGATCCTGCCCTGCCATATCGGACAAATGCTCTTCCATTCGAATAACGAGCATGCCAAGCTGCTCGCCCTCTGTATAGGGCAGCTCCAGCAGCTTTAGCTTGTCCGCAAGTGCTACTGCTGTAAAGCTTTTGCCCGTAAGCAGCTCATTCAGCAGCGTGGAGCGCAGCAACGGGAGATTCTCTTGAAAGGTGTACAGCGCTTTTTGATAGGACGCTGCTTCCTCCCATTTTTCCTGAATGCGCTGAACGAGTCGCTTGACCGAATCAATCAGATCCTCATCGCTAACAGGCTTCAGCAAGTAATCGAAGCTTTGATTTACGATCGCTTGCTTGGCATATTCAAATTCGGCATAGCCCGATAATAGAATCGAATGAACATGAGGCCATCTGTCATGAATCGCCGTAATGAGCTCGATGCCGGACATGCCCGGCATGCGGATGTCTGTAATGACGATGTCGATCGCATGATTCTCCATCATTTCCAGCGCCGTTGCTCCAGATAGCGCCTCATGAACTGTACCGATTCCACATTCCTCCCAAGGAATCGTTTCAGCCAGCGTTTCCACAACGGAGCGCTCATCATCAACTAGTAAAAGCTGCAGCATTTATGAACACCTTCTCTATTCGTTTGCTTTGTCTTGCCACGTAATATCGACTCTAACACCGCCCAGCGAGGAGTGGCTGTAGGTTAGCCCGGCTGGTTCACCAAACAAATAGGTTATGCGCTGATGAACATTCCAGGTTCCGCAGCCGATGTTTTCATCTAGCGGCTTGAGCAGATTGCGACGCATGAGCTCCAGCTGCTCATCAGTCATGCCGAGTCCGCTATCTTCAACCGTAATCGTATAGCGATCGCCTTGGCAATCGCCGTAAATTTTTATTTCACCATTTTCCGCCTTGGGCTCCAGCCCATGAAGTATAGCGTTTTCAACTATCGGCTGCAAGGTTAGCCGCGGCACAGTTTTGTTTAATATAGCATGAGGCACATCGATTGTAAATTGCATCCGCTCCAGTCTGAGAGATTGGATTTCCAAGTAGTTTGTTACCATTTTCAGCTCCTCACCGATGGTCGCCATATCATTTTCTGTCCGCGTAATATAGCGATAATACTCCCCCAAATTCAATGCCATTGCCACGACAGCCTGCTCGTTTTTCATGCGTGCCATATTTTTGATGTAGAACAGACAATTATACAGAAAATGAGGATTGATCTGCGATTGCAGCTGCTTTAAAGTCGCTTCGCGGCGACGCAGCTTCTCCTCGTACACATTCTCGATCAGCTCCTGAATACGCTGGGCCATAATGTTGAAGCGGGCGAATAACAGGCTGAATTCATTGCGTGCCGAGTAATCGAGACGCACTGAAAAGTCGCCGCCAGACAAGCGATTGGTTCCTCTTACCAGCTGCAGAAGCGGCATTTGGACGCTGCGGTACAAGGCAAAGAGCACGATAGTGCTCATGACGACGAGAACCGCGACAGACACGTAAAACAAATTTCTACTGCTTGTTATTGGGCGCAATATTTGCTGCATCGGCACATAGTCCACGTAATACCAGTCCAGGCTTTTGGACTTTATATACGAGACGTAATATTCCGTATTGTCAAGCTTCGTGCGAAAGCCTCCGCTATCAAGCAGCTGCGACGTGCGCAATTGCTCCGCCAATATCGTCATTAGCGCATCATTTGCCGTGCTGTTGCTTATTAAACCCAATTCAGGATGAAATAGAAAAGGATCTCCGTTATTGTTCAGTTTGTTTTGATTAAGCAGAACAGCAAGATGATTGGTTGGAAAGCTGATTTTCGTAATTAGTCTCGCCTTGCTTGGATCAGACATTGCGGTAGTCGGATCGGTTGTATGCCACACAAACTGATCATCGGCATAGGTCCATGATTGTGCAAACGGCTCTGTAAATTCATCTTCCCTGTACGGAATTGACGCATAATAATCGGTCGATATGACCTGCTTCATACGAGGAAAATATAACGTAATGGTAGAATGCCATTTGCTTGCTGCATTGTATAAATTGATTTTTTCCAAAATAGCTCCGTTAAGCCGGACAAGCTCATACGGCACATCCTTGTAATCAGGACGCTGATACTCTTGAATGCTGGAGTCCTGCCCGATCGACATTCCATAAAGCGACAATTGATAGATATTGGATTCTACCGAATCGGCAAAAGTAGATAAGCGGTTCGTCGTATTGTTCTGGATTTCTTGCTCAATAACACGCACGCTTTCCCGGTTGGAATAGGTGTAGATGGACAGTACGAGCAAGAGCAGCAGCAATATGAGCAGCGTAATTTTCGTAAAAACATTTAAGCGGGCAAACAGAGTGACCCCTCCTTAATCTAGTTAAAATATCAATATCGTTGTTGCAATATTAGGATATAGATCGCAATTCGACGTTGCTATAATCGTACTATACAAGGTCTGGACGACCTAGAAAAGACAAAATTTCAAAAACATGGAGGGTGTAGGGGTGAAGGATCTTACCTTAAAAACAGAAAACAAGCTTGCACAGCCGCTTAAGACAAGGCAGCGCTGGAACATGAAACGCAATTGGCCACTGCATATGATGCTTGTACCCGCGGTGCTGCTCGCAATCGTATTCCAGTACGTGCCGATGGGCGGCATCATTATTGCATTTCAGGATTTTAAGCCATGGCTCGGCTTTACTGGCTCGAAATGGGTTGGTCTGGAAAATTTTCGCTACTTGTTTCTATATCCTGATGTAGACAAGGTAATATGGAACACGCTTATTATAGCGGTTTTCAAAATCGTTGCGGGGCTTGTTGCTCCTTTAAGCTTTGCGATATTGCTCAATGAAATTCGCTGGATGGCGTTCAAACGAGTTAGCCAAACGCTAGTGTATTTACCGCATTTTTTATCCTGGGTTATTCTTGGCGGAATTTTGCTCGATATACTTTCTCCTCAAGGGGGAATGGTGAACAAGCTTATCGTAGCGCTCGGCGGAGAGCCGATCTTTTTCCTCGGAGACGGCAACTGGTTCCGCTTCACGCTCATTGTAAGTGATGTGTGGAAGGAATTTGGCTTCGGCACAATTGTATTTCTTGCTTCTCTTGCCGGCATCAATCCTGCCTTGTATGAGGCGGCGGAAGTCGATGGAGCGAACCGCTTTAAGCAGACGCTGCACATTACGCTGCCAGCGCTAATGCCAATTACGATCGTGCTTATGACGCTTTCGCTCGGCAATATTTTGAATGCCGGCTTCGATCAAGTGTTCAACCTGTATAACCCGCTAGTTTACGATAAAGGAGATATTATCGATACATTTGTTTATCGTCTGGGCATTCTTAACGGGAAAATGAGCTTTGCGACAACGGTTGGCCTATTTAAATCAGTCGTCGGCACCATTCTAATCATTGTTTCATACAGGCTGGCGTATAAGCTTGCTAATTATCGCGTGTTTTAGAAGAAGGAGGAACTTGCTTGTATTACAAAACGAAAGGCTACAAATTGTTCAGCATAGTGAACTACATCTTTATTGCGATTCTATCACTGCTTTGCATCCTGCCGATCATTCATATTTTGGCGGTGTCGTTCAGCAGCATGGCTCCGGCTTCTGCCAATCTGGTTGGCTTCTGGCCGATTGGCTTTACGACCGATGCGTACGAGAAAACATTTGGCAACTCAAACTTTTTGAACTCGCTTGTCGTTTCGGCAGAGCGAACGGTGATCGCTACTGTAATTGGCATGGTGATCGTGCTAATTACCGCATTTCCGTTGTCGAAGGAAGATGCGAATTTTAAGGGCCGATCGATGTACACCTGGTTTTTTGTGTTTACGATTTTATTTAGCGGCGGCTTGATCCCAAGCTATATTTTGGTGCAAAAGCTTGGGCTGATGGATTCAATATGGGCGCTAATTTTGCCGGGCGCATTGTCTGTATGGAACGTCGTTTTGATGATGAACTTCTACAGAGGGCTGCCGAAGGAGCTGGAGGAAGCTGCTTACTTGGATGGGGCCGGGCAGTTCAAAACGTTGATGCTGGTCTATATTCCGCTATCGTTGCCAGCGATTGCAACCTTGTCGCTGTTTACGATGGTTTTTCATTGGAACGCCTGGTTTGACGGAATGATTTATATGTCAGACATAAAAAATTATCCGCTGGCCTCATTGCTGCAAACGATTATTGTGCAGCAGGACTTTAGCAAGATCAATGTCGACGCATCAATGCTGGAGAACGTTTCACAGCGTACGGTACGCGCAGCGCAAATCTTTATCGGAGCGCTTCCGATTTTGCTTGTGTATCCATTTTTGCAGCGCTTTTTCGTGAAGGGCTTAGTAATAGGTGCAGTCAAGGAATAAGGTGAACTCAAATTAAGGGGGATAAACGATGAGGAGATGGACGGCATTGCTTTTGACAGGTTGCTTGACGCTAACGCTTATTAGCCCAACAACCTATGCAGCACAAAGCGGGCAGGAGGAAGACATGCAGCAGCATGCTGGGCAAAGTGCCCAGCAGCATGCTGAGCAAAGTACCCAGCAGCTTGCTGAGCAAAGCGCCCAGCAAGCGCAACATGAGCAGGCTGCAAGGTTTAACGATATGTCGGGGCATTGGGCACAGTCAGCAGTGCAGCATATGACTGCATTAGAGCTGTTGAATGGCTATCAAGATGGCAGCTTTAGACCAGAGCGCAGCATTAGCAGGGCAGAATTTGTTGCAGTGCTTGATCGTATGTTTGGCTTTACCGGTCAAGGCTCCGACCAATTTGTCGATCTTGCAGCTGCTGATTGGTACTATGAGGCGATGCTGCGAGCGAACGGCTCAGGCATTATTCAAGGTGTAGACAGCACACATTTGGCGCCAGCTGCTTCACTTACGAGAGAGGACGCTGTAGTAATGCTTGACCGCGCTTTTCAGCTATCTGCTGATACTGAAGCTGCGGAACAGCTGCATCAATTTTCGGATTATGATGACTTGTCCAGCTATTCCAGGAAAGCGTTTACTTATTTTATCAATGAAAAAATAATGAATGGCTATAACGGCAAGCTGCAGCCTAAAGCACCGATTACACGAGCAGAAACCGCGAAGCTGCTTTCATCGATGGTTGCACATATTGTTGGCTCATCCAGCACGTATGCTGACCAAAGCATAACAGGCAATTTAATTGTGCGCTCGGCGGATGCTTCGCTGCAAAACGTTAATATACGAGGGAATTTATTGCTTGCTGAAGGGATCGGAGACGGAGAGGTGACGCTTGAGGGCGTCACGGTAACAGGCAGCGTTATTATTAAAGGCGGCAGCTCGATCAAGATTAAAAATTCCGAGCTTCATAGAATGATAATCGACAAAGCTGGCAATCCGCTGCACGTGAGATTTACTGATTCAAGCGAAGCGACAAGCGTAAGTGTGCAGCAGCAGGCACAGATTGATATTTCGCGCAATAGCTCGCTTGGCTCACTGACAATCAATAAGCAGGCTCATCAAACTGTCGTAAATAGTGAGGGAGCGATTAACGAAATGAGCGTTGATGCGAATGATGTCATAGTCAATGGTAAGAAGCTGGCAGCGGGCGACCGAATTTCCATGCAGCCTAAGCCAGCTGATTCTGATGCCGGGACAGGAACGCCGCAGCAGCCGACAAATCCAGCCAACCCCACTAACCCAACGAATCCAACCAATCCTACTAATCCAATTGGCGAAAAACCGGTAGCATCAACAACTATACCGGATCATCAATGGGAGCTGGTTTGGCAGGACGAATTTAATGGCTCGACTGTTGACAGCGCCAAATGGACCGTCATGGATACTGGTCTCGTCTACAACAATGAGCTGCAATACTATAGTCCGAACAATGTAAGCATCGTCAAAGATAATGATCGCAGTGTCCTGCAAATCGAGGCAAAAAAGGGCGGGTATGAAGGAAAAGCATACAGCTCAGGCAAGCTGATCACAATGGGCAAAGGCGATTGGACTTACGGCAAAATAGTTGTGCGCGCCAAGCTGCCTATTCAGCAAGGGATGTGGCCGGCGATTTGGATGATGCCGACAGACGAAGCGCACTACGGCGGCTGGCCTGCTTCGGGTGAGATTGACATTATGGAGCTAATTGGAGGCGAGCAGAATCAGAACCAAAGCCGCGTCTACAGCACCTTGCATTTTGACAGCAAGGATGCTGACGGCGTGCATGGGCATGATCAAGGCAGCACCGTTCTTCCTGAAGGACAAACCTTTGCTGATGATTATCATGATTTCCAAGTGGAATGGCTGCCAGGCGTAATTCGTTTCTATATGGATGGCAAGCTGCATCATGAGGTGAGTGACTGGCAGACCAAGGCGGCAGGCCAGCCGGAATATTATACGTACCCGGCACCATTTGATCGTCCGTTTTATTTAATATTAAATTTGGCGGTTGGCGGAGACTGGCCGGGATCGCCGAACAGCGATTTCGAGTCTGAAACGATGAAGGTTGATTTCGTGCGCGTTTATTCCTACAAGGATTTGGAGCAATGGCCGGATGTAACAGGCAATCCGCCAATACCAGCGAAAAAGCGCGAGCCGCAAGCGGACGGCAATCAGCTTTATAACGACAAGTTTGCCGAAGCAACCGCAGCAGACGGAGTGCCAAGCAGCTGGGAGTTTATTGAAAATGCTGGCGGCGCCGGCACAGTAGAAGTGGTCGATGATGAGCAGAAGGGCAAGGCAGCGCAAATAAGCATTGAACATGCTGGTACGGAAAGCTACTCCATCCAGTTAACGCAAATGCCGATTTTTGTAGAGAAGAACAAAAAATATAAAGTGACCTTTGATGCCAAAGCTGCTGCTGCACGCACGATGATGTCCAAGGTGACACAGTTCCAGAAAAACTGGACCAATTACTCGGGCGAGAAGGTGTTTGAGCTCACAACGGACTGGAAGACTTATGAATATGAATTTGATATGAGAGCAAGCTCAGACAACAATGCCAGATTTGAATTTAATATGGGCCTGCATGATGCAACGGTCTCGCTGGCTAACGTTAAACTTGTTGAGCTGGGCGATGCTGGTCCGCTGCCAGAGCAGCCAAGCGAACGAGTACCGCTGCTTGATGGCAATTTGATTTACAATGGTACATTTGATCAGGGTAAAGCTCGTCTTGCGTTCTGGACCAGCCGCATCGCTGCAGATGCTGGCGCTCAAGCTGAAGTTAGTGTCAATAACTTTTTGAAGTTCCCAATTATGGAACGTCAGCTAGTGGTCGATGTAACTGCCAGCAATGGCGACCCTAAAGATGTTATTGTAGGACAGTCGAATTTGCAGCTTGAAGCGAACACGACCTATGGGCTTTCCTTTGAAGCGAAGGCTGATGCGCCAAGATCATTGGATATTGATCTCGTCGGTGAAAGCAGCAATTCGATTCAAATTCTCCAAGGGAAAACGGTTCAGCTTGATACGGAGCTGCAAAGCTATACGGCAGAAATTGTTATAGGTGAAGGAGAAGCAATTTCCGCATATGAGCTTCAATTGCTGTTTGGCGGAGCAGAAGGCACTGCTTATGTTGACAATGTACGTCTGGTGAAGCGCGGCGCTCCAGTATCAGTGAGCGGCTATGCACATGTGCCGGCTACACAAGCATGGGCGATGCAGGGCTTGCAGCTGGAAAACTCCAGCGAGGGCGGCAAGCATGTTGCTTATATGGATGAAGGAGATTTACTGCAATATAAGCTTGAAGCGAAGCAGACCGGCGATTATATCGTATCGGCTCGTCTTGCTAGTGAGGATGCAGGCTCCCACGTTAAATTCAGCGTGAAAAATGATCGCGGTGAAACGATTGCTCATTCCACGCTCAAGCTGGGCAGCACTGGCGGATGGCAAACCTATCAAACGGTTTATTTCCCGGCGGTACAGCTGGAAGCAGGGCACAGCTACTATATTGATTTTGCAGGCGCTAATTACAACACCCTTTGGCTTGATATTTCGCAAAACAAAGTGCAAAACGGCAAGCTTGCCGCAGATTTAGATAAATGGGAGCTCATTCCGCATGACCTGCAGACATCACGCTCAGAGGATGGCGAGCTCGCAATTGAACTGCCAGGCACAAGCACGCAGTGGTGGGATGCCTTGCTGCAGCAAAGCAATATCGTGCTTGAACAAGGCAAGCATTACAGGCTGGAATTTGATGCAGCTGCTTCGTCCAATAAAAAGCTGCAGGTTGTCCTCTCGCAAAGCAGTGGTGAATTTGCAAAGTATATGGAGAAGGAAGCTGAGCTAACCGAAGGCAAGCAGCATTTCATCTATGAGCTGGCAATGAAAGATCAAACGGATGCGGCAGCTGTACTGGCATTTGGTTTGGGCCATGCTGCTGAACAGGATGGCATTCACACAGTATCGATTAGCAATGTGATGCTGTTCGAGGTTAATCCGAAGGCGGATCAAGGGGGACAGCCGATCAATGTCAACTTGATAAGCAACGGAGATTTTGCCAAAGGAACGGAAGGCTGGCAGGCTTATGCCGCAGGCGATCAAAGCCAGATTGCGATAAATGCGGTTAATCGCCAGCTTCAAGCGGCAATCGGCAGTGCTGGAGACAATCCGTGGGATCGCCAGGTGATTCATGAAGGCTTTGCGATTCAACAAGGCTCTCGCTATACACTCAGCTTTAAAGCGAAGGCTGAAAAGGATAGAGCGCTAGCAATCGGAGTCGGCTGGGTAGATGTTGACAATAACTATCAGTGGCATGGCTATTTTGGACAGCAGGTAGAATTAACAAGCGAAGAGCAGCTGTTCACGTTTACCTTCGATGCTGCCGCAGACAGCTACCCGAACGCGCGAATCTCATTTGACATGGGCAATCTTTCAGGTGAGCATGATGGGCAAAATACAATTACGTTATCTGATGTCAGCCTGGTTAATATTGGCGCAGCTGGGCAATAGCATTTAATTCAGACTGCTTCGTAAAGCATTCCTCCAGTCGCTTTTAAACCCTAATGCTCCTCTTGTTTATAGTTAGAGGTGACATTAGGGTTTGAAGGCGACTATTTGCGTTTTGTGGAATTGATCTGTTCCTTCGCTTCAGCTTCTTGGTTACTGCTTCAAGCAGACTGGCTGCCATCCTGCTGGATTAGCTTGCATCCAGCAGCGAAAGGATGGATGTGATGGAATTATCGACAAATGCACGTTCAGGGCGCGATTTCATCAACACATTTAACCCAACCATGTGGACGACGAATGTTTGTGCCAAGGCCCTTGCATTCAAACCTTCCTTTAATTCACCTGATTGTATGCCGCGTTCAATCGTTTCCTGAAAGATGACGGCGAGGTACATTTCATGCTCTCTAGTAATGATTTCAAATTTCTCATCATGGGGGGCAAGCTCTACTATCGTATTGGTGCAAAAACATCCACAATTAGGCCCCTCTCCATATTGCGAGGCAACCAAACTATTAAAAAAAGCGCGAAACGCTTCCTTCACAGATGAGTGGTTAGCCAGTCGAGTGCGGATATACGCGGTACGGGATTGCGTATATTTGCGCAGTGCTCTTTCGAATAGTTCCTTTTTATCTCCAAAGGCTGCATATATGCTCGGCCGTTGAATGCCCATTTTAGCGGTCAGGTCGCTTAACGAGGTCGCTTCATATCCCTTTTCCGAGAACAGCAGTATTGCAGCATCGAGTGCTTTGTTTTCATCAAATTCACGAAGTCTGGCCATAGCAACCTCCATTATTTTGTAACGTAAAGTATACAATTATTATAGAATCGAAATAAAGCGCTGTCAAACAAACGGACCCGAAAATATATTGGAAATGCAACAAGAGCTATTGACACGCGATGCTTTTGGCAGTATATTTTAGTTGAAATTGTGTACTGAATGGTATATTATTTTTATGGTATAAAAAAGTAAGTTGATACAAAAAATGAAGTTGACATTGTAAGAGGAGAAGTATACACTACCGATATACAATTTTAATCCGATAAAAACTATTGGGAAAGAAGGAATAAATAATGAGTGAAGCAGTAAAAGTGCAGCAACCAACTTTTGATGAGGTTATTCGTGAACGTCATTCTGTTCGTGCCTATGATCCGGAGTTCAAGCTAACGGAAGGAGAACTTCGTTCCTTGCTTGAAGATGCCATTTTGGCGCCATCCTCCTCCAATCTTCAGCCTTGGCGCTTTTTAGTTATTCATGATCAAGCATTAAAGGAAAAGCTGTTTCCAATCGCTAACAATCAAGAGCAAGTAAAAACATCTTCAGCTGTGATCGCCGTGCTGGCTGATCTTGAAGGCTTCAGAAATGCTGAGCTTATTTACAGCCGTGCTGTAGAGAAGGGCTATATGCCAGAAAGCATCATTACAAGCTATGTTGCACGCATTTCGGCTTACTACAGCGAAGATCTTGCACGCTACCGTGATACCGCACTGGTTGATGCGGGACTCATTTCGATGCAGCTAATGCTTGCCGCAAAAGCAAGAGGGCTTGATACTGTACCAATGGGCGGTTTTCAAGCTGATAAATTTATCGAAGCCTTTGAAGTGCCTGCCAATTTCCATCCAGTTATGCTAATTGCAGTAGGCAAGGCAGCTGGAGAGCCACGTAAAACCGAGCGCTTGTCTGTTGACGAGGTTGCCTATTGGAATGCCTTCACTGGCAGTTCTGTAAAGTAAGCAGCTAGTTGCAGCAGGGCATGGTCTTAATCCAGTCCAAACGAAAAAATCCGTTTCCTATGCTTAAGGAAGTAATCGTCCAGAGCAAGGTAACGGATTTTTTCATAATGCAGCGACAATTATATGCGTTTAACATTGCTCATAACAAAGCCGCTTTCAGGATAAGTCGGCATACGGTTCAGCTTGTAGTTTAAATCCTGGGCAGGCACCTCATACTCGATCTGATTGACAAGGAAATCGAGGGTCGCTTTCATGAGTTCGACTGTTATGCCTTCGCCTGGACAACGATGTCCTTGAGCTGGATCGCCTCCGCCTTGTGGAACAAACATGAACGGATTTTCCTGCCAATCCTTATTAAAGCGCTCTGGTCGAAATTCTTCTGGACGCTCCCAAATTCGCGGGTCGTGATTTGTGCCAGCGGATTGCCATCCAGCTCCTTAAAGAATGCCATTGTATGAAGGACTGAGCCTTTCTCTGCTTTCAGCTTGCCAGCCCGTACATCTTCAATGATTTGCTCCATCCACTGCTCGGAATGAGCTCTAGCTCTTCTTCCCTTCCAATGACGCGGACCAACAGCACCAAACGCATCAACCATGGCAGCAAACTCTTCCGCTCGCACCTTTACTTCAGCTTCCTGTAGCGGTACGCCAGCCCAATGGCAGGCAATGCGGCACAGTATTTCCTTTGCTTCATCAAACAGCACAATATTGTCAGCAAGCTCCCATCTGACAGCCGCCGCCTGCCATTGCTCCAGTGCAAGCTTGGCCAGCTGTTTTTCGGCTGAAGGGGTTAACAATGACAGAAAAAGCTGCTTGCGCTGCAAATGCTCCTTGCCATCCTTCGTTTGAATCGCGTTAACGCCAAACAATGTTTTTTGTACCCTTTTTGGTGCAGCACCTTTTCGCTGAAACCGTTCAGCATCGTAAAACAGCTTGACGGCTTCCTCACCACTTATGCAAATGACATGCTGCCCGAGCAGCCGTGCTTCAAACAGATCGGAGTGGTAGCGCTCGACTCTGTTTTTTATAAAAAGATAGCCTTCCTCAGCAAGCGCTGGAAGATTATCAAGGCTTTTGTCATGGGGAATGGGGGGATTAACGGACATCGATATCCTCTCCTTTAACAGCCGCTATAACCATGTATTGGTATCCCCTGATGTGCCTGCCTTTATGCAGCATTTGTACGTGCCATACTAAGATGTAGTACAATATGAGCAGTAGATGAACGCCACAACACGAATTTGGAGGTTTCGAGATATGTCCAAAACGATCGTAGAAAAATTGAATTTGCCAAAATATAAGAAAGTGACTGTATTGAATAAACCAGAGGGTGAAGACAGCTTGGCTGAACTGGTCGAGTTTGATACAGAACTAGCAAGCGACAAGTATGATCTCATTTTTGCCTATACGCTCGATATGGAGTCGCTGCAAGCAGTCGTAAAGCAGGTGCTAGATAAAGATTGCCTGGACAAAAGCGGCTATTTGTATGCGGCATACCCGAAAAAAGGCAATAAGGTATATCCGACATACATTCACCGCGACAGTCTGTTTGCCGGGCTAGGGGCTGATGAGGATGGATATATCGGAGACAGCAGCTTGAAATTCGCGCGCATGGTTGGCATGAATGATGTGTTTACCGTTGTAGGCTTCAAGCCGGAGGCGCGTAAGCCGAACAAGACAGCCTCCAAGTCCAAGCCTAGCCAGCGAGTGGACGATTATGAAGCAATGATTCCGGAGATTGAAAAGGATTTGCAGGCTGCACCCGAGCAGCTGGCCTTTTACAAAACGCTAACACCAGGCTACCAAAAGGACTGGGCCCGCTATGTTTATAGTGCTGTGCAGGAAAGCACAAGAGCAAAGCGCCGCGTTGAAATGATCAAGGTTCTAGGCGAGGGCTATAAAAGCATGGAGCTGTATCGTCAGAACAAGCGGTAGAAGACAAGCAGTTTAAACTGAGTCTAAGAGGGAAGGGGCATTCGCAGTGTCATGCTTCTGATGCTGCGAATACCCCTTTGAAACGAACAGCAATAGCAGTCACGTCTGCCATCAACTTCTTTAACGCTTTGAGTTAACCGTAATGTTTCCTGATTTTGTTTCAAGCTCGACCTTAACCGAGCCAGCGCCTGTTATTCCTGCTGTGCGTCCTTTTTTCTCCTCTTGCTTATCAAGAGGAAAGCCGATAGATCGTCTTCCGCTTTTCGTTTGCAGCAGCCAATTTGCGTCAAGCTTCTCTTCTTCTACTTGCACGCTTACATTGCCGCTATGGAGAGAGACGGTCAAATCATTGTTAAGCTCGGCATATTCAAGCACCACATTTCCACTTTTTCCACGAATATCGAGTTGATGGGATTGCAGCTGTTTTCCTTTCACATTACCCGATGAGCCCTTCACAACGACCTTCCCTTTAAAATGAGACGGGACAACAACATGAAGCTGTGGCTTTTTTCCAAGATTGAGGATTTGCGTGACACTGTCCTTTAAACGGATATTTAGCGAGCTTTGTCCTTCTTCGACAATAATCCCACCTTTACCGCGAGGCAGCAGCAAGCTTGCCTGGAGCGAATCAATCTCCGCTACCTCCAACTGAAGCGGGGTACTGCCGTGATCAATTTCCACCGTATCAACATTTTCAAGTGTGGCATGTCGAACCTCATCAGCCGACTCAGCACTGCTGGCACAGCCGCTCAGAACTAGTAAAGCAGCGAGCAGCAATAGCAGAGCAAGACTGCTCGCTTGCCGATAGCTTATAAGCTTCATAGAAAGCACCTCCCTTATGAAAGCATACTCGGTTACGCAGCGTCACTTTCAAGGGCCAATTTTCAAGCTTGAAAGTGACGCTGCGTCATTTTGTATAATGAGGACGATGAAGACGGTTGAGTGATCCGAAGGGGTTAAGCTTGCGATTCACTGACAGGAAAGGAGAGTTGGTTATGAATAAGGGAGATGTAGCGATCTATGCTTGTGTCATTATCGGCGCAGGCATAGGCTTGTATTTGGGAAGTGCGATTCCTGGCGTTTTAATTGGACTTGGCATCGGCTATCTAATCAAAATGAACATGAAGCGAGACCATGAGTAATAATGAACAATACGGAGGGAGTGAAGGCAATATGCTGATCCCTATTCAGCAGGTGGCAAAGCAAATCGGCATTTCAGTGCGAACACTACGGTATTACGATCAAATTGGCCTGCTGCCAACAATGGCTAAAACGGAAGGAGGCCACCGTTTATATACAGAGGAAGACTTAAAAAAGCTGCAGCAGATCCTGTTTCTGAAGGAGATGGGATTTCGACTCGATGACATTAAGCAAATGCTGCAAAAGCAAGACTGGAACTGGGCATCGTCGTTAAAAAGTCAGCTCGCCTACGTTCAGAAGGAGCAGGAAAGACTGAGGAGCATGGAGCTATCGCTGCGGGAGTTGATTAGCGGTGTGGCGGTGGATGGAGCAGAAAATGTTGTAGCTTTGCAAAAGCTGATCAGGCTTTCAGGACAGGATAAGGCTAAGCAGATCGCTTTTAAATCAGCGCTGCTCAATGACAAGGAGCTTGATCTATGGCAGCGGCTGCCGCATATGAACGCGGCAGATCCGCATTCGATGGAGTGGATTGCGTTGCTGGCGCAAGTAAAGCAGGTTATGGTTGAAGGTACTTCTTCGCCCAAAGTTCAAAGCATCATTAGACGGATGTGCGAAAAGATGGACGAACAATTCGGCGATGAGCCAGAGTTTCTGGACAAGCTGTGGGAGCTGCGCAAATCGCCAGCTTCATCCGAGCAACTTGGCTTCTATCCGATTGAGCAGAACGTAATCGCATTTCTGGATGAAGCATTCGCTTTTTATGACGCCAATACGACTGCAGTTCAGCGGAAGGGAGAAGCTGCGCCATGAGCATTCAGCTAATTGCGACAATCGGGGGGCTGGCCCTGCTCGATACGCTCAGTCCAGCGACGATTGGCGTCACGATTTATTTGCTACTAAGTGAAAGGCGGCAGCTTGCCTCCCGATTATTTGTCTATGTAGCCGTAGTAGCTGGCGTATACTTTACACTCGGCGTATGCATGATGCTCGGGCTTGATGCAGTTGCTGGAGCAGCTGCTTCTATTTTTGAAAATCGTGTAATAAGCTGGGTGCTGTTTAGCGTCGGCGCCATTCTGTTTATTGCCAGCTTCTTTGTGCCAACGAAGAAAAAAAGAGAGCTGCCGCAGGTTAAAGCACGCAGCCTCGGCGCAATGGCTGCGCTTGGTCTTACAACCTCCATCGTTGAAGCAGGCTCAGCTTTTCCGTATTTTGCGGCGATTGGCTTAATGGTTAGCTCCGAGCTGAACGTGCTTCAATGGCTGCCGCTGCTGCTTGGCTACAACTTTATAATGGTATTGCCGCCCATTGCACTATACATGCTTCATATACTATTTGGACGCAGCATGCAGCAGACGCTCAACAAGCTGCGGGAAAAGGCAGCAAGCTTGTCGGGCTCAGCACTCTCATGGATCATGTGCATAGTCGGCCTCTTGCTCATATTTAATACGCTGGATTATTTGTAAAGCTTCCAGCAAATCTCAAAGGTGTTGTGCCAGAAGTCATTCCCCAATGACCTCTGGCACAACACCTTTTTTGCATTTCCTGCCAAAGCTCGTCTTAACCAATGCTTAATATGAGGATAACACACAGATTACACAACAAAATTATAGTAGTCGTATAGACGTCTAGACAAATGTGAGGGAAGGAGAACAATTTGAACAGGTTGAAAGCGACCCCTAAATACGTGGGCTTAATTGCAGTAGTGATCTGGGCATTGTTCCCAGTGTATTGGATGCTTGTTATTGCGACGCAGCGAGACGTATTTTCCGAGGTGTCGATCCTGCCGCGTGCGATTACGCTGGAGCATGTCATAAGCATTTTTACGAAAGAAAATTATATACTGCCGCTCATCAACAGCTTTACCGTTACAGTCGCATCGCTATTGATTGTACTGGTGTTCGGCTTGTCCTGTGCGTATGTGCTGGGACGCAGAACCTTTAGAGTAGGCTTTAAGAAAACGTTGCTGATCTGGATTTTGCTTGTTCGCGTGCTGCCGCCGATTACGTTTGCGCTGCCATTATACATATTAATGAACGACGCAGGGCTGCTGAACACGAAAATCCCTATTATATTGGCGCATATTTTAGTCAATTTGCCTTTAGTAATCTGGTTTATGATGGCGTTCTTCTACAGTGTGCCGGAGGAAATTGAGGAAAGCGCGAGAATCGATGGCGCTTCCGAATTTGCGATTTATAGCAAGGTTGTATTGCCGCTAGTGCTGCCAGGCATTGCCGCAATAACAATCCTTTCCTTTATGGCTTCATGGAATGAATATTTGTACAGCGTCATCTTTATTCAAAGTCCCGGACAATTTACGATTCCATTAAAGCTGGCTACGCTCAACAGCGAGCAGGAGCTGACCGAATGGGGCAAGGTCGCAAGCGGCGGCTTTATATCAATGATCCCGGTGCTGTTAACCGCCATCTTTATGCAGAAGCATCTTATGAACGGGTTAACGGCTGGAGCAGTAAAAGAATAGGTTAAACATTTAGGAGGATGGAGAAAACATGAGAAAAAGAATTGTAATTATGCTAAGTCTTACACTAGCAGCGTCGATTTTTACAGGCTGCCAATCAAACACTCAGTCTGGTGCTCAATCCAATGGTCAGTCCACTAATCAAACGAACAGTGAGTCCAATAGCAGCGCAAACAATCAGAGTAAAAGTGAAGGCAAGCTTGTCGTTGCAGCGAGAGGCGGCTCTCATGTTGCAGCGATGGAAGCAGTGAAAGCAGAGTTTGAGCAAGCGCATCATGCCAAAATTGAAATTATCGGACTGGAAGCTGCCGATTTGAAGCAAAAAATATCGCTTGACGCTAAAAATAAAAATGGCGCCTATGATTTGATTATGGCTGATGATCCGTGGATGCCGGAATTCAGTGAAGCGGGCATTTTCGCTAATCTATCTGAGCTGGGCGTAGAGGCGGACGCTGATTTCGAGGAGTCGTCGCTGGCGCTGGGCAAGCATCCATACGGTACAGGCGATTTGTACGCACTGCCTTTCTCCGGCAATGTGCAGCTATTTTTCTATAACAAGCAGCTGCTGGACAGCTACAGCGAAGAGGTGCCGCAAAGCTGGGAGGAAGTGCTTGAAATCGCCAATAAGGTTCATGCCGAAGGCGGTTTAACGGGCTATGTGATCCGCGGCCAGCAGGGGAACCCGATCGTGTCCGACTTCCTGCCTATTTTCTGGGCATATGGCGGACAAGTATTTGACGAGAATTGGAGCGCTCAAGTAGATTCCGAGGCTGGACGCCAAGCGTTGGATACGTATAGCAAGCTGCTTGCAGTCGGAGCGAACTACGAAACAACGGACATCGTTAGCTCAGTATCTGAAGGCCGCGCAGCTATGGCTTTAGGCTGGCCGTCTTGGTTTATTACTGGCGAAACGGCAAGCGCAGAATACGCACCGATTCCGTCCAAGGCTACTGCTGATGGACAAGCGGCTTCTACAGGGATGATCGGCAACTGGATGATGGGCGTAACAGCGAATTCGCAAAATCAAGAGCTTGCTGCTGACTTCCTCTCCTTCATTACAAGCAGCGAAACTCAGAAAAAGATGGTGGAGCACGGCGGAGTGCCAACGAGAAAAAGCGTTTATTTGGACAGCGAGCTTGCTGCTAAATACAAGCATTTCCCGGTTCAGCTAGAAGCGCTGCAAAACTCTGTTGCCAGACCAAGAACAGCTAAATGGTCGCGTGTAGAGGAAGCGCTTGGCGTAGAATTGTCGGCAGCGATTGCCGGAACCAAATCAATCGAGGCTGCGCTGGCTGATGCGAATGAAGCAATTAATCAAATTATGCAATAAGCGATATGCAAAATATGAAGGAGTGGACTGAGCTTGCAAAGTAAACGGCGATTTCAATGGGCAATGCTGACTCCTGTCATTTTGCTGCTGATCGGCCTAACCGTTTTTCCTGTTGTTTATACGATTTCGAACAGCTTTACCGATTATTATTACTTGGCTAGTGACGGCAAAAAATTTATTGGTCTGGACAACTATGTCAAAGTGGTGCAGGACGAGGTGTTCCGCCAGGCTGTCTGGAATACGGTCAAATTTATGCTGCTGGCTGTTTCGCTTGAAACAGCCCTCGGGCTAGCAATTGCTGTATTGATTGACAGCCTTAAAAAAGGCGCGAAATTTTTACGGGTGTCTCTGCTTATTCCGTCGCTTCTGCCGCCGGTTACGGTGGCGCTAATTTGGCAGATGATGCTCAGCAATCATAACGGCATTATTAATCATATGCTCGCCTGGTTCGGCGCAGGTCCGTTCAACTTTTTGATGGATATTCATATTGCCTTTAACGCCATTTTGTTTATCGATATTTGGCAGTGGACGCCGTTTGCATTTTTGCTGCTTTATGCAGGGCTGCAGGCGGTTCCCCGCTCGCAATATGAAGCGGCCAAAGTTGACGGAGCAGGCAAGCTGCGCATATTTACGCATATTACATTGCCGAATATTATGCCGACGCTGCTATTAGTCATTTTACTGCGCACGATCGACACCTTCAGGCTGTTTGACAAGGTCAACATTTTGACTGGCGGCGGGCCTGCCAATTCTACAACGACGATTACCCAATATATTTACAGGCATGGCGTATACAATTTGCAAATCGGATACGGAGCAGCAGCCTCGATCATTATGGTGGCGCTCGTGCTCGTATTCTCGGTCATTTATATTAAACGTTCACTTGGAGGAAACGAGCATGAAATGCGTCGTTGATTTTTTGAATGTAGGCTTTGGCGAAGCGACAGTAGTTCGGATGGTCGATGCTGAGCGCAGCTTTTGCCTTGTTGTTGACGGCGGCGATGTTGACCCGCTGACCAATCCGCGCAGATGCAGTCTTGAGCAATATATGAAGGAGCAAGCCATTGAACGGATTGATGTGCTTATCATTACCC
The DNA here is from genome assembly GCF_018403185.1 of Paenibacillus montaniterrae. GTDB lineage: Bacteria > Bacillota > Bacilli > Paenibacillales > Paenibacillaceae > Pristimantibacillus > Pristimantibacillus montaniterrae. Next base: position 684,364 of record NZ_BOSE01000002.1, on the reverse strand, counting down.
ATTTTCATAGAGATCATATTGGCGGCTTGCTGGCGGTTATCGGCAAGGTGACTATCGGACAAATATGGCTGCACGTGATGCTGCCAGCGCATATTTTGCAGAGCGGTCTGGATAATGATTCGACGCCGCTGCTGGCCTCGTTGACGCTTTACAAGGAGCTGCTGAACCAAGCCAAGCGGCTGGCAATTCCTATAAAGCTGGTAAAGGAGCCGCATTGCTTCTACGAGCAGGGCATATCCTTCAAGCTGCTAATGCCGAACAGCGAAAGGCTGCAAATGCTGGAGGATGAGCTGAACAAGCTCGATATAGAAAGGCTCGATCAGCAGCAGGAACGACTAAACGATATCGACCGCTTGCTTAACGAGACCGCTTTAGCGCTGCTGATTCGCAGCGCAGGCAAGTCGGCGGTGCTGCTCACTTCGGACGTCGGACTGGATTTTTGGCAGCCGTACATGAGCGAGATCGGTCAGGTTCATGTCGTGCAAGCGCCGCATCATGGCGATGCCCGCCATATTTCGCAGCAATGGCTGGGGCAGCTGTCGCCGCAAATCGTTATCGTAAGCGCAGATGATGAAGGCACCTATCAGCTTCCGCAGCAGCAGTTCGAAGATATGGTCCGTGCGCATTCGCAAGCGGAGGTTTATTATACGGAGGCTGCAACGACCACCCACAGCATAATCCGAATCGATGTAAATGAATGGAGATTGGAACTGGTTGAATGAGAAATAGTGAAGGCTTAAATCTAAACGACGTAATGAATGAAATTGAGAAATGGGTGGAGCTGACAGCAGCGTACCAGCGGGAAGCGCTCCAGCATCAGCAGCTGCAGGTGCAGACGAAAGCGTATGATACGGACTTCGTTACCGATGTTGATTTGAAATCCGAGGAAATATTGATCAAGTGTATCCATGAAACCTATCCTGAGCACAGCATTTTAACTGAGGAACGAGGCATGCTCGATCGCCAGAGCGATTATTTATGGGTGATTGATCCGATCGACGGCACGACCAACTTTATTCACGGCTTTCCGATGAGCTCGATCTCGATCGCATTGCAGGTTAAAGGGGTCACGCAAGCAGGGATGGTCTATTCGCCGTGGCTCGCCATGAAGTTTTATGCGACTAAAGGCAAAGGCGCATATTTGAACGGCAAGCGGATAACTGTATCGCAGACGAGCGAGCTGAGGATTAGCTTGCTGGCTACAGGCTTTCCCGGCGCAGGCAGCAGGGAGCATATTAATCTCGTATATTTCAGCCATATGATCAGCAAGGTTTCAGGCATTCGCCGCACTGGCAGCGCCGCGCTTGATTTATGCTTTGTAGCCGCCTCGTATTTTGACGGGTATTGGGAGTTCGATCTCAATGACTGGGACATTTGCGCGGGCGCATTAATTGCCGAAGAAGCGGGCGGCAGGCTGCTGCAGACGCAGGTGGGGCAGCATTCGCTTACGATTTGCTGCAACGGACAAATGCTGGAGACGCTGCAGCGTAGCTTGCTCGAGTCGCAGGAAATATAGAGGAATTGGGGTCAAGCGATTGATTACTTATCAGAATATTAAGCTGGAAATTGAAAAGATGATCGACAACAGACTGTGGAAGGTAGGGCAAAAGCTGCCTTCCGAATATGAGCTGGCCAAATACTTTAATGTTAGCCGCGAAACACTGCGGGCAGCAATCAAGCTGCTGGAGCAGGAAGGCAAGCTGCTGGTCAAGCATGGCGTAGGCACATTTGTCATTAAGCCGCTTCCGATGATTCCGAGTCGTCTCGAGTTTTTGCAAAGCATTGGCACGATGATTAAGCTGGCTGGACTCAATGAAGAGGAAAATAAAGAAATGATCGGGGAGGTGATGTGCACGAAGGAATGGGCTGCAGCGCTCAATATTGCCGAGGGCTCACCCGTTGTGAAGCTGGAACGAATCCGTTATGCAGATGGAGAAGCAGTCGCTTATTCCATCAATATTATGCCTAAGGAATTGGTGGGAGACGCATTTGAGCGCGTTGATTTTTCCGGTTCGCTGTTCGGGTTCCTCGAAAACAAATGCAAGCTTCATATCGCAAGAGCTGATACTGAGCTGCTCGTTCCGCTAAAAAAGGACAAGTATGTCGCACGATTGCAAATTGATAAAGAAGAAGAGACCCCGGTTATTTTAATGAAGCAGCTTCATTATGATGAGCAGAACAAGGAAGTGCTGTATTCGTTTGACTATTTGAGAAACGATGTGTTTAATTTTTGGGTTCGCAGAGAGCGTAAATAACAGCCTTTAATATGAGGAGTGGTGATGGTGAGCAAGCAGTATTCATGGACAGTAAAGTGGTTGTCGGTACTATTAAGTGCGGTTGTGCTGTTGTCCTTCAGCCCGACTACTGCAACAGCAAGCGTTGGATTGACGAATGCGAATCAATACAAAGCTTTTCATGATACGTACAATGAAAGTGATCCAGACCAAAAATTTCGTGATGCGCTGAGCTTGAAGTTTTACAATGTAGAGCTTGATATTATGGTCGATACGAATCATACGACCTATTCAGGCTCGCAATACCCGGACTATTTGCAGGGCAAGGTAAGGCTGTATGTGAAGCATGATGCAGCTGCTTGGCCGAATACGAGAGATCTCTATAAATATTTTGAGGATGTGGCCGCTCAGATTGACAGCAATGACGGCAGCGTTCACGGCGACGGAAAAAGCATCATCATCAACCTTGATATGAAAACGGCAAACAGTCCCAACTATGCGGCAGTGTCCAGCTCCTTGCAGGCGCTTTTTGAGCATTACGGCCAGCAGATGAGCTACGGCTACATAGGGGACTCCGACAGCTTTAACGAAGGCGCGATTACAGTAGTCCTTTCTGGAGCTGAAGAGATGAAGACGGCTTACTTTAATTATGTTTCCGGCTCTACAGGCAAGCTGCTTGCCTTCAAGGATGAAGTATATAGCATTACTGATAGCCGGTACGGCAATGTAGCCGACTATTTTCCGCAGGAAGCTGATATTTACCACCGTTTTTATGCAGTGCATTGGAAGCATATCGAAAGCGGCTTTGATCTGTTGATGCCGGGGAACTGGTCTCAGGAGGAAGAGCAGCGCTTGCAGGACATGATTACGCTGGCCACGCAAAAAGGCTACACGCTTCGTTTTTACAGCTTGAACGGCAATGAAGGCGCTTGGCACTATAAGTTTCCGAATGGAGACGGAGAAGCAGCGCAGCGATGGACGCAATTTGCTTATGTGAACCACAAGCTGGGCACGCAACATTTTGTATCTACGGATTCTTATTTTGCAATGACGGACATTTATGATCGCTTTGTCGTGCCGCTGCGCGATTACAATCATCGTGTGGAGAAGCAGGGCGGTTCGCAAAATGGCGTCGACGCTTCCGTTTCGATTACAGATGATAAAAGAATAGTAGAGGTGCATAAAGCCGAAGGTCCGTTCAACCATAATTTGTGGTACTCTGTGGGCAGCATTCAAGATAACGGCTACATCCAATGGACGACAAATGAGCGAATTAATCCGGGCGGCAGCAACAAAAACGGCGTGCAGCCGAACAGCGACGTCGCCAACATAAACGGCCAATATGTAGTCGTGCAAGTGAATAAAACAGATGGCACAGGCTCAGGCTTATGGGCAAATATCGGCAGACTGGAGTCAAACTCCACGATTACGTGGATGACGAACGAAAGAATTTCGTTCAATGGTCAGCATACGGAAGGCACATGGCCTCATATCGCGATCGACGGCGACAACATTTTGCTCGTTTATTTGAATGGCGGAGCATTGCATTATCAGACAGGGCGGATCAATGCAACGAATTATACGATCGAATGGAGCAGCAAAGGAACGGTCAATAACCAAAGCGGCGAGCGTCCGGATGTTGCGCTGCAGGACGGCAAAATCATCGTCGTATACCGCAGCAACAGCAAACTAAGCTATACAACCGGAACGCTGAATGCGAATGGGCAAGTTGCCTGGCATACGAGCGGAAATATGCAGGGGCAGGATGGCAAGGACCCTACCGTAGCCTTTGTAGGCAGCAACAAGGTGATCGAGCTGCACACCAGTGAGAACACAGGCTTGATATGGTACAACATTGGCGAGCTGCAATGGCCGAATATTGCATGGGAGAACAACTACGTATGGGACTCCGGCACATCGTCGACGCCAAGTGTTGACTATAACGCAGCGCACAATATTTTAATAGATATTCATAAAGCAGCTGCGAATGACGCGCTATGGTACAACTCTGGCAAAATCAACTTGCAATAAAGTAGGGATAGCAGCTTGTACTAAGCTGTAGCGGGGCGATCTGGCAAGTCGCTTGAAGGGCTGCTGAGAAGGTTTTAAAGAATCTGGATAACGCTAAATGATCAAAACGGTGTCTATGGAAATCTAACGAATATCCATAACGCTAAGTGTGGAGAACTGCCTCCATCTTATTGAAAATCAGCGAATAAGATGATACATATTCGTTAGAATTGAGAAAGGCCCCATTTGTCATAGATAGCGTTATCCAGTTTCCTTAGCTGACTGGTTTAATCGCTCGCCAAGCCTGCCATATGCTGCGTTAGAAGCGAACTCATTTCCTGCACTGTTATCGTTTCTGGGTTGACCATGCGGTGAAGCGTCAGAGCATCGAGCAGCATATGCAGCTTTTGCGCTTCCATGTTCAGCTCCAGCTCTTGCTTGATAAGCCCGAGCTTGCTTAACTGCTGCAGCATAGCAAGCAATGTTTCGTAAATCGACTGATAGGTTTGCTTGCTTATTTCATGAAGCGTTGGATCATGCAGCGCTTTAACGGTTAAAGCAAGCCATACTTCGGCCTCCAGCTCCTGCTCCTCATTGACCGGCACAAAATTCAACAGCACGTCGATTGCACTGGACAGTGTAATCTCAATAATCTGTTCGTTTAATACAGCAAATCGCTGCTCGACACGCTCCACCACCAGCTTCATCGTGAACTCCAGCAGCTGCGGCTGAGTTTTAAAATAATGCTGCAGCGTGCCTGACGAAATGCGAGCTTCTTTGGCGATTTTTCTGACCGATGCATTTTCTACTCCTTCTCTTTGTATAACGCGCCAGGCGGCTTCCCCAATCATTTGCTTTTGCGCTGCATAATCAACAATCTTTGGCATCGTGGCTCACCCCTTTAGCTTTAGCGACTTTTTTTCCGCGGCCATAACGTAAAGCTGAAGCTGTAAATGAAGTCAATCACTAAAATAATTCCCCATATTCGAATCAATTGCATTAAGCTGGCGGTTTTATCTGGATTATCTACCAAAAGCACCATTCCGTAAAGCACCAAGGCAGAAATAACCCACGCCAGCAAATGAGAAAACCAGCCCTTCCGTTCATGGCTTGCATGCTCTGCGCCATATTTTGGCGGCTTGGTTGGTGCAGGACCGTTAGCATAGCGATGCGCAAAGCGTTGATCCGCCCAGCGTATCATTTTGTGGCCAAATGCTAAAGATACACCTATATAAATCGCCGCTAAACCGTGAGCCCAGTTAGCCTCAGCTCCGTTTCTCAAATCAATGACAGTTAAAATAATTAAAATTAAATCAACGACTGGTGTCAATAAAAGCAGAAGACTGCCAAGCTTTTTTTGTCTCAACACATAGCGCGTCACAAGCCCTAGCAGCACTAAAACCCAAAATCCAATTTCACACGCAATAATGAAGGCGACAATCATAAATGTTCTCCTCTCGAAATGTAATCCGAAATATAATTTAATACAATCGTATTATATAATACGATTGTATTAAATAGCAAGCCTGTTTCTATATGTCTATTACTGAGAGGCATAAAAAAGAGGAAGCATCTATAACTCCAGATGCTTCCCCACATAAACTAACCTTACGATATGTCAAGCACGCACTCGCTAGCTTGCAATTAGTATAAAGCGTGCTGCATTTGTTTGAATGCCTTTATCAGTTGTATTTTCTGCGATAAACTGCTGCAGGATTTGAAAATCCCGCTCATCTTGCCCGAAATTCGGGATGATTGGTGTATGCTTTAATAGAAAGATTAAATCCTCAGCAGTTTCGTAATACTCGTTGACATTGAAGGGCATCGATTGAACCTTGGAAAATCCCGCTGCCTTTAATTCAGTAATATACCTTTGCATCAACGTCCCAGGCTGCTCGTCAAATGCCTGTCCTCTGCCAAATGCTTGCTTCAAATTAAGCTTGTCATTTTCATTAACCTGTTGCGTAAGGAACACCCCGCCTTTAATGAGGATTCTTGCTGCTTCATCAGCATGAAACGGCGAGTGTCGGCAGGAGACAATATTGAAAAAAGCATCAGGGAAATTCAAGCGTTCTGCGTCCATTTGTAGAAAGCGCGTATTAGCTGCACCTGCAGCCCTGCTATTACGCAGCGCAGCTTCAATCATGCTGCTGGATTGATCAATGCCAACGAGCAGCAGCACCGACTTTGCAAGAGAAAGCACAGCTTCTCCGCCACCAGTACCGATGTCGAGCAGCAGATCGCCAGACTTGCATATATTGGCTACCTCATTATAAAGCTCCAGTCCTTCTCCTTCGATTTTACATTTCACGCTGCTGAAGTCCCAGCCATTATGTTTCCCTACTCGATCATAAAATTGCTTGTAATCCATCGAACTCATTACATTTCAACCTTTCGCCTAACAAATTTAACGTGACATGCCTTAATGCACAGACTAATCCCTTGTTGGCTGGTACGCGTTTTTTTCCAGCCCGAGCTCTAGCTATCTCGTCCAGTAAGGAATATCATCCATGTCACCTCATTCGAAAGATTGCATCTATTATAGCATTACAGTGTTCCGCTTGTCGTTGCCTTTTAAATCATTATTGCTGCGGTTAGCCAGCTGACAGCTTTGCAAGATGCTGTGCGACCTTTGTGCCAAGCTCTGCAGAAGCCTGAGTTAAATATCCAAGCACAATTGCTTGGGTTTGCTGTGCTGCGGCTGCCAAGTCAATCGCAATATTTTCAGCCAGATGCGTTTTTTCGATAGCGGGCAAGCTGGCATAATATTGCCCAGCTTGAGTGAAATTGTCGGTCTTGGGAATGCTGGAACGCACCAGCTCGCCCTCGACAATTCTGCCGCTGCCACTCGTTACAAGGTTGGCGGGTGACCAATGCTGCTGCTGATTAACTGGAATGCTTCGAAAATCAGGTCCGAGCCTGTGGCGCTGAGAATCCCAATAAATATTGGCTCGCCCCTGCAGCATTTTATCGTCGGACAGCTCCACGCCGTCTAATAGATTAGAAGGAGAGAAGGCTATTTTTTCAACCTGATCCTTAAAGTTCGCCGGATTTTTATTCAGTACGAGACGCCCCACAGGCTGCAAGGGATACTGCTGCTCATCCCAGGTTTTCGTATCATCCAATGGATCGAAAGGCAAATTAAGCTCATCCTGAGGATTCATAAGCTGTACATACAGTCCGTACTCTACCGGCTGTCCCGAGGCAATTGTATCATAAAGGTCCTTGCCTGCAATATCCGGATTTTCGCCCATTAGCCTTGCTGCTTCATGGCGGTCAATATATTGCACGCCCGCCAACGGAAGCCAGTGGTATTTGACATAGGTGCGGGCGCCTTGAGCATTGCGCCAAATGTATGTATTAACGCTGTGGCCCTGTATATGCCGCAAGCTTCTCACGGTGCCATAGTCCGAGTAAAGCCAAACGAGGAAATGCGTAGCCTCCGGCGCGCTGGTGATAAAGCTCCAAAATCGCTCAGGATCAAGCAGGTTGTTGATAGGGGAAGGCAAAAATGCTCGAATCGCTTCAGGAAAGCGAATGGCATCGCGCACAAGAAATACGGGAATATGATTGCATACAAGATCAAAAATGCCCTGCTCCGTATAAAACTTCGTAGCGAAGCCGCGCACATTGCGCGACGTATCAGGCGTGCCCTGATTGCTGACAGCCAGTGAAAATCGAACGGCTACAGGTACCTGCTGTCCAGGGGATTGTACGAAGTGCAGCTTGGTGTAGGCAGCCATTGAATGCAGCGTTTCGAAGTAGCCGAAAGCGCCATAGCCCTTCACATGCACTGGACGCTCGGGAATTTTGTCGTGGATAAAGGTTTGCAGGGTTTCATGCAGCACGCTGTCCTGCTCCAATACAGGCCCTCTAGCTCCTACAGTTTGGGAATGGGCTAGGGTTGGCTGCTCCTCATCTTGTCGAAGTCGCGGATCATGTTGCGTCATGCTTCAACCTCCTTTATAGATCGTTCTTTTCAAACGTACATATTTCAGCAGTACACTATTGTCTATGCTGCCATTTGCGGCAAATATGACTTGGATGCAGTTAAATTTAACAGTAGTTGCAGATTAAAAGCTGCCAAACGTACGCAAGGACCTGTTATGCAACAGGTCCTTGAACAAATGCAGGCTCAATTATTTTACTACAACTCGCACACGTGCCAGATTGAGCACTTGAGTATAGATGTTGGAGCGGTCGCCAGCGCGGCTTGACGCGGCACGCAGCACAGGGAAGTAAGTGCCAGGCTTTGCAAAGGAGTAGCTGGCTTCGACAATCGCTTTCGAGCCATTCTCGTTGACATGAACGATGTTTCCTTCAATCGCGAAGCTTGCATCCCCTGTAAAATCCCACTGTGCCGCTACGATTTGGCCAGTGTGCGGCGGCGCTTCAATTTCTGCTTGGAAAAACACGGTTTCATTAATGGTGACCTCAGCCTTATCTCCTCCGTTTGCCTTCAACTCAATAACCGGTTGAATGCCTTTGCGTTCGGCAGCTGCGGAAGGAACGACAACCTGGCCGTCTACCACGTTGTAGCTGGTGCTCGTTGGTGGGTCTATCCCTTTTTCGACCCAGGCGCTTAGATCAAGCAAGGCTTGATGCAGCGCAGGGACGTAGCTTACTGTATGCAGCTCAACAAGCGGATCATTGGAGCTCGTATCCGCATGCAGCGCGTGATCGACATACCACAGCCTAAATTGCTCATCAAGCTTGTCTCCCCAATGCTCCTTTACCTTTGTGCGATACCAGTCCGCCTGCCAAGGGAAGGCACTTTCATCCATTAGCGTTTGTAAGACTATCATTTTTCCTTGAAATTTTCCGCTTTGGATCGAACCAGCCCCGCCGCGCGCAATGATCGGGCCAACCAGGAACGGCCGTTGTGGATATAGCGGCTCACCGGCTGCATCGCGAAATTGATCCCAAACGTAATAATCTTTACTCGGTACCTGATGTCTGTGATAGGTTTGCAGTGCAAGGTAATCCGAGTTATCCAGCACAACCTCGTCTCCTGGCTTAATCGCAGCCAAGCTTTGCAGCGAAGCAAAAAATCCAAATGCCGAGCCTAGTGTAGCCACATTGCCTTTCATGCTGCCCAAAGGAATTTTCAGCCCTGCGGCAGCACCGCTTACAATGCGAATATAGCTGCCCTCCAAATACGCATTTTCTGGCGGAGACTTTTCCAATTGAAAGGAAGGGATGGCGTCCTCACTTTCCGTTAACATCTTCCAAGCTTCATCGACGCCCATATTCATAGCGCCGTCGGAAGTAGTAGCTTCTTGCTTCTGCGGCAAAAACACCTTCTCGATCACCGTTTTATGCTGAAGCCGCGCTAGTGAAGCCGAGCTTTGCGGATCGGCGCCCAAATAGCCGGAAACCGTCCAGAAATCCTCGAAATAGCCAGGATCAGCCTGCATCACGCCTGGCGTCAGCACCGTTAGCGCGCCGTCGCCAATTTCCTTATAAGCAAACCATGCCTTTGGCGGGAATCCCATTTTCGTTACTTCCTCCAGCGCCTGTCTTTCTTCCTCATTCAAGCCGGCATACATATCGCCGCTGCCGCCGGGCTCGATGGCATCAATAATCGCCGGAAGCTTATTCTTAAGAATACGCATCGCATGAACACGGGCTGTAAACACATTTGGAATTGCCATCGGCGTCCCGATAACAAAAGGCACCGCGCCATCCCATACGCCTGTCGTATTTTCCATGAAGCTGATTGTCTTGAAACCGCCGCCGCTTCCGCCATAAATGTAGCCGTACGGGCGATGCGGACCATACAGCTCCACAGCCTTAACACGGGAATATTCCGCTACAGCAGCGCTTGCCCGGTAAACAAGCGTCGGATCAGTGGAAGCACCGCCCATATTCGTTTCAACCATATAGGCGCCGCTGGAAATCGCAAAACCAATTTTGTTGTCAACGCCCTCGACTTGACTTTGCGAAGCATGTTCGCTGCCTTGCACCGGATAAACAGGCTGGAAAAAACGGCCTGTATACGTCTCCTTAGGCGGGAAATAGAACGAGAATCTCGTTGCAGTATCAGCAAATCCGCCATGCATATAACGGTGGCGTACGGGAAAGTCTCTCCACTCATCAATGTCGATGTACGGCTGCTGAAATTGCGCATCCTCCGATGGAGCATATAAAGGCTGTACAGCTTGCTGCTTATTCGATTGTTGATTTGACATCTTGATCATCCTCCTAATTATTTCTTCTCACTTGTGTTCTTTTCTTCCTGATTGCTGCTGTCTAGCTCGGCATTGGCAGCATTCCTTCTTTCGATCAACTCATTGGAAATAGCGCGCTGCTTCTCCTCCGTAAGATCAAACCATGCGATGCATATAGCAAATGCGCCTAAAATACCAGGCAGCACCCCGAAGATAACTCTAAACCCGAACAGTGTTGTACTGCTTTGCTCCACGTCCGGCACATAACCGATCAAATTTAGCGCACCGGCTGCAATCGCTCCTGAGATAGCAGTTGCGAACGTTTGGATAAAGCCATTGAAGGAGCTCATAAATGCATTTAGATTCAGCCCGCTTTTCCATTCGGTATAATCAATGACGGCCGGCATTAACGCGCCTTGGGCGGAGCTGCCGAAGCCGCCAAATAAACTGCCGATAACGGATATTGCAATATGAATAGCCAGACCTGTATTGTTGGCTGGAATGAAAAGCATAACCGGACATAATGCCAGGTTAACAATTACGCCTGCGAGCACGGTATTTTTCAGGCCAAAGCGTCGAATAACCCGTTGACTGAATGCAACGCCGATCAAGGTCGGGATTAGAACAACAATCCCCATAATCGACATTAACGCTTCGTTATGGAAGAAATATTTGTAGAAATGAATTTGCACACCAGAACGAAGCCCGGAGGAAATCGCGCTTGCAAACATATAAATGTATAAGATGATCGCATATTTGTTCGTAAAGGTTGCGGAAAGCATCTGGGTAAAGGACGGCGACTTTTCATCCTTGCGCTTGGCTACTATATATTTTTCCTTGATGGTGTAAGATTGATAGAGTGAGATCATAATCGTGGCAACAGCTGCTACCAGCATTAAAACAGAAAAGCCTTTTGCATCATTTCCTCCGCCAAGCGCTTTATATAGAGGTACGATCCCGACTTGAACAACAAGGGCTCCTAGCATAATGAAGAGAAAGCTGAACTGTCCAATTGTAATGCGGTCCTCGATTCTTTTCGTAACCGTAGGCACGACCGCATTGCCTGGAATTGTAATAATGGAAGCAAATGTGCTGTAAAGAAAATAGGTCACGACCGCATAGATCAGTTTTCCAGTCTCATTCAAGTCTGGTACGGTAAAGGTTAGCCATCCACTAATCGCAAACGGAATACCCAAGATGACGAACCATGGCGTATACTTGCCCCATGGCGTTTTCATTTTGTCAACCAAGGCGCCGAAAACGGGAGCAAACAAAGCATCAAAAACACGCACCACCAAAAATAAGCTGGCAACAAATGCAGGGTTAATTTTCATATAATCCGTATAGAAAAATAACAGGTACATCTGAATCATTTGATAATGAAACGTATTCGGGGTATTGCCGATTACAAGTGCCAGCTTTTCGCTTGCTTTAAGTCGTGGATATTCATTGTTGCTATTGGAAGCTGGCTGAACCTCACCATTAGCTGCCATAAACTACACCTCCATAAAAAGAAATTAAAAGCGCTTTCAAAGGATTATGGCATAAATTTTTTAGTGATTATGGTATGATATATAGAAAAATTGTACGGAATCAAGAGGTGAGACTTAATGATCGCAATGAGCGATTATCCTGAGCTGAGCTATTTATGCAAGCTGATTCATGAAAGCTTGCAGCTTCCTGTGTTTTGCCAATATACAGAGAGCTTGCAGGAGGAGCTGTACTGGAGCAAAGGGATCGCAAAGCATCCTTTTCTTGCTGATCCGGTAGAGCTTTTTCGCTCCGTTGTGGAGCATAAAACGGAGCTAAACGGTCCTATTGTTCACCTGACGAACTATATGGAGCAGTTTGCTGTCGTGCCAGTCAAGCGCAATGGACGATGCCTTGCAGTAATCGTAATTGGTCCAACGATCCGAAAACGAGCAGCTGACTACTCCTTGAGCGAGCTGTTTAATGAACAAGGCATGACGATCGAGGAGCAGGCGCAATGGAACGTCTATTTGCGCAATTTGCAAAGCGTAGATCAAATGCAGTGCCTGCATATTTGCGTATCGGCAAACTGGATGGTCAATCAGGAGGCACTCGATATTACAGATGTTATTCAAATGAATTTGCAGTACGAAATGAGTAAAAAGAAAAAGCAGCTGGAGCTTGAGCTGGCTGACTGGCGAGAATACTCGATATTCCAGGAAGGCATAGCGACGAGCAGTCAATTGCTGGACTTTATCCGCCAAGGGAATAAAGCCGAGCTGATGAAGCAGCTTATTCAGTTTATAAGCAATGTTAGTGAAATCGGTGTCCAATCCAGTCGAAGCCAGCTGCGCAGCGTTAAAAATCTGGCAATTTGCGGGATCACCTTAAGCAGCCGCGCTGCCACCGAAGGCGGAGTCGATGAAGAACTGACCGCCAAGCTATGCGATCTGCATATTAGGCATGTCGAGGAGCTGAATGATTTGGCACTGGTTGAAGCTGCCGTCGTAGGAGCAATTCTCGATTTTACAGAGCGCGTTAGTCAAATTCGCGCTAACGGCGTATCCAAGGCAGTGCAGCTGAGTAAGGAGTTCATTTATTTACATCTGTTTGAAGAAATAAGCATGCAGCAGCTTGCAGCGGTATCAGGCTTGAATCCGCACTATCTATCACAGCTATTTAAGAAAGAGACGGGCCTTACCTTAATAAACTACATTCAACGCGAGCGTGTAGAAGAAGCAAAAAAGCTGCTCGATCATTCCAATGATACGATTTCGGCCATTGGCGCAAGGCTTGCCTTCTATGACCAGGCGCATTTTATTAAAGTATTCAAGAAGCATGCGGGTATAACGCCCAAGCAATATCGCAATCGCAATCGGGCAATGTGACTAAAAAGCATAGTTTCATTACCCTGCAAAAACAGCAACATAACTGTCGGATTGCTTGCACAGTTTCCTGATAGTATGCAGTTAAGGAGGTCATTCCAATGGATGGATTGAAGCAGTTGAACCTGGCTATGCGCTATATTGAGGAGAACTTGACAGAGGAGATCGACTTGCAACAGGCGGCACGGCTTGCCTGCTGCTCCGAGTATCATTTCAAGCGCATTTTCCTTTTTGTCGGGCTATTCGCTGGGCGAGTATATTCGTCTGCGAAGGCTTACGCTGGCAGGACTGGAGCTGAGCGACAGCAGCATTAAAATTATTGATGCGGCTGTCAAATACGGCTACGACTCAGCAGATTCATTTGCCCGCGCTTTCCAGGCCTTTCACGGCTTGACTCCAAGTGAAGCAAGGCGCAGCGGCGCAGCGCTTAAAGCTATTCCGCCAATGACCTTCCAGCTAACGATTAAAGGAGGAACAGCTATGCAATACCGTATTGAAGACAAGCAGGCATTTTCGATTGTCGGCATTAAGAAACGGATCACGCTGCTATTTGAAGGAGAGAATTCGCAGGTCACCTCTCTTGGGCAAAGCGTGACGCAGAAGGATATTGCCGAGCTAAAGGCGCTCAGCAATATTGAACCGCAGGGGATGCTTTCAGTGTCAGCAAATTTTGCGGAGAGAGTTGCTGAAGGAAGCGAGCTGGACCAATATTTGGGCGTTGCAACGACGCAGCAGCCTGATGCGCGTTGGGAAGTGCTGCCGGTGGCAGCATCAACCTGGGCTGTATTTACAACTGTTGGACCTTTTCCGAAGACGGTTCAAGATACGTGGGCACAAATATACGCGGAATGGCTGCCTGGCTCAGGCTATGAGCTAACGGGCGGACCAGAAATGCTGTGGAATGAAAGTCCGGATACGAGCAATCCACAATACAAAAGTGAAATCTGGATTCCAGTTGCCAAGCGCAAGTAAGCTGGAGCAGGGCCATAACGACTGGCGCTTGTTCGGCAGCAAGCAGCCTCAGAAATAGGAACCGTCTGAAAAGTAAGGGCTGAAATGCAGGCAAAAGAATGGCTAGTTGCTAAGGAAACTGGGTAACGTTATGTGTGACCAATGAAGCCTTTCTCATTCTAAGGAATACTCAGAGTCTTATTAGGCGGTTTTCCCCGTATTTGACGTGGCTTTCCGTACTTAAGATTATGGATATTCGTTAGAATGCCCATCGCCTCCAATCGGATCATTTAACGTTATCCAGATTCTTTAGATCTTCACTTTAACCTATACAGAGGCTTACAGTTCAGCCTCAATTTTATGTGGAGATTAATTACACTTCATTTGTGTGAAACCATATTATGATTTTTCGCGTCCGATTGTATATGCGCTTAAGAGGAGGTGTATCTCATAAAGCGACTAATTTTGCTCATGCTTTGCACGATATGTATTGCAGCAGGCTGCAGCAACACAAATGAAGCACCCGCCCCGCCAAATGATCTGGAAGAGCAAGGCATCGTGCTGGGGCAAAGCCAAAACCATAAAAGCTCATACCTGATCAGTACAGATAACCAAATGTCTGAGGAGGATTTGCAGACAATTTTGACAAAAACAACTGATGAAATCATTAGAGAAGATTACAGTGATAATCTATACTGGCTTGATGTAAGCAATGTGCCAGAGCAAGCAAAGGAAAACTTGACGGCAGGCTTGCGAATAACCTACACGTTGCAAAGCAATATTCAAAAGGACACTCGACCACCGACTATTACTGCTGTGGATATATTACCTTATACTAGAAGTAACTAAATCATTTGAGGTGAGCCGTTATGTCAAGTCATGCAGAGATGCCAGAGCTGTTAAGCAGTATAATAAGCTGGGAAAAGGAAATCGCAAAAGAGGTTCCTTATTTGGAAACGCCGACCGGATATTTTTTACAGTTTAAACCGAATGATAATGGCGCATATAACTGCTCACCCTGTGATTCGATTATGTTTGCATCAACAGGATGTGACGGTGTGCACTATTCCTTGCTTACGGACTTTGGACAAACTAAGGATTTAAGCCAAGCACCTGTTATCTGCGTTTCGCCAATGGATTTCGGCAATTGCATACGTATTGTCGCTAATAATTTGTTTGAATTTTTTTCATTGAGCCTGCAGGGACATGAAGATTTCTTATTCAATAATTTTGAATCACAGGCAGCCTATGAACAGTTTTTGCAGGAAAGAGAGCATGCGGAGCATTCCGAATATTTTGATTACAGCAAGTGGAAGCAGCAAAAGGAAATTGTTCGCGAGCGGGCAGTCAAGCAATTTAACCTTAAGCAGATCGATTCGCCCTATCAATATGTGAAGCAGCTGCGCGAAAAGCGCGCCGCCAGCATCGTTTTAACTACAGCGGATCGTTTAGGGATTATGCCGCTGCAGCCAAGAGAAGCGGGAGTTCAACGTCGAACGCATCCGTGGAGCAATCTGGAGCTTTCCTGTTATAGCTGGAATGATGCCTGGGATGAGGTCATCGCTTTTGTTAACAGTGCTGAAATTGAAACGCTGCTGGCGTTCGTGAGAGATTGCCAGCATTATTACGTTGATCATGTGCGACTAATTCGGCAGCTGCAGGACAGGCTTGAGCAGCTCGGCTTTCATTCCGAGGCAGAACGTCTGATGCATTGCATGCTGCAGCAATGGTAGCTTTCTTTCCTGACAGCTGGGAGAAACTTAAGACAGCATTTATACCCCCGAAGCAGTTTATTCATGTACCTTAATGACTAGCCTCTCACATTTAGGATCTGATTGCACGACATATACTCACGCTCCTATTCATATTGATAGTATGCAGTATCTTATTCATGCGACGAACGCCATAGGATGTTCAACACTTCTTATAACAGTAGGAAGAGATTTGGAAGTTGCAGATAAGGTGCTTCCGCCTTGGCAACCGCTGAGAGTCACTATGAAGTAAAGGAGCTTGATGAAAAGCATGTCAACAGAAGATCAGAATTTGCAGTTACAACAGGAGGTCGGGCCAACAGGTCCGACTGGACCTGCAGGCCCGACTGGACCTACAGGACTAAGAGGCTTAAATGGATCAAATGGTTTTAATGGTGAAACGGGTCCAACAGGCCCGATCGGCCCAACTGGATCAGGAGCGACAGGTCCGACTGGTTCAGTGGGCGCAACAGGCCCAACAGGAAGCGGAGCAACTGGTCCGACGGGTGCAACGGGTCCGCAAGGAGATACGGGTCCGCAAGGAGATACGGGTCCGCAAGGAGATACGGGTCCGCAAGGAGATACGGGCCCGCAAGGAGATACGGGTCCGCAAGGAGAAACGGGTCCGCAAGGGGATACGGGTCCCCAAGGAGAAACGGGTCCAACAGGCCCGCTTGGTTTTTCGCCGGCATTTGGTCAGTATACATTTTTTCCTACCGTTACGGTCTTGATACAACCATATCAAGATACAGTAATTACCGGTTTTTCTTTATCTCCCAATACAGGAAGCGGCGAGCTTATTAAGATTATTGATTCTGACCAATCTGTATTCCAACTGGCGGCGGGGCATCAGTTTTTGCTCAACTATACAGTTGCATTTGCCCCATGGACCCCTTTTGAACAAGCTACTGCAGAAATTTGGCTTGAAACTTCTACAGAGCCGGATTCGGGTTTTCAAACCTATTTTCCATCGCAAATAGGCTCTTTAGGAACTCATAACGGTATTTTTCCGACTATTACGTTAAGCGGGTCTACAATTATCTCTAGTGGAAGTGGAGTTTATATTCGTCTTGCAGCATTTTCGGATTCTGTAGTGGCCGTGGTAGGTATGGGTTTAAATAAAGCTGGAGGTCCTGCAGCAAGTATATGCATTACAGCACTGAATTGAATGGTGCATGGTTCTATCTTTATTTACAGATTTATCCAATATTTGTAGACCTGGGTGTTACAGCAAAGGAGGACGTACTACTGGCGTTCTCCTTTGCTGCGTTTTAACATAGTCTGCATGGAATGATTGTCCCATTAAGGTGTTATACTTTTTTGGAAATTGCCGTGACTTGATTCCAGAATGCCGCTTAAACAACTAACAGATTTGAAAAATATGGGGAATTCGCATATTTTTGTTTCAGCGTAGATTTGTCCCACACAAGCTTGTACTTCATACATAGCATAAGATTGTAGCATCTAGTTCCTCTGACGAATGTAAGCTGCCTTTCAAGGTGGATATATCCTATGAATGCAGAGAGGGGATTAGGAAGTTGCAGATAAAGTTGCTTCATCTGCTTGGCGGGTATTGAAAAACTATTTTAGCAAAGGAGTATGGTAGATATGGCGACAGAAAACCAAAGCTTTCAGGTCCAACAAGAGGTTGGCCCAACAGGTCCGACGGGCCCAACAGGTCCAAGAGGCTTAAATGGACAGAACGGGTTTGACGGCGAAACAGGCCCAACAGGTCCGACTGGGCCAACCGGAGCAGGGCGCTCAGGCCCGACAGGTCCAACAGGTCTGCAGGGGAATACGGGCCCAACAGGTCCGACAGGAGAGTCTGGTCCACAGGGGCTAGCAGGCCCAACGGGTCCGACAGGAGAGTCTGGTCCACAGGGGCTAGCAGGCCCAACGGGGCCGACAGGAGAGTCTGGCCCACAGGGGCTAACAGGCCCAACGGGGCCGACTGGTTCGGCTGCAACAGGAAGCATCTATATGTATAATGACTATAGTGTGGTATTGGGCGTCAAGCAACTAGTTTTCGATCAAGATCTGAGCAATCTTGTGTCCGGCCAGCAATATAAATATGAAATTTATCTCAAGTTAGAATCAAATCCTGATAATAATGCAGTAGTATCGGTTAATTATGAAACGGATTACAACAATACTGTGATTTCGCCTTTTAATACTAGCTACAATATAACGAGTCCTTATTCGAATTATTCTTACTATAATGTGGGTGTATTCCAGGCGGTGCCAAACGCTCATTTAAAATTCTATGCTAACGTTCAAACAAATAGTTTTTTACAATCCTTATATTTCAAACAGTTATCTTTGCAAATAACTCCTGTTTCTGTTATATCTCCACAATGATTCCTTTCAAATGCTATAATTAGCACTAGAATGCCGATAATGAATGGACGTGTATATGTGGAAAAAGTAATTCTTCTAATTGAGGATGACCGAGAGATTAGCCAGCTGGTGGCCAGCCACTTGACGCAGGAAAGCTTTACGGTGCTGACTGCTTTTGACGGGGCAGCGGCAGCGCAGCTGCTGGAGACTAACCGAGTTGATTTAATACTGCTCGATCTTATGCTGCCCAAGCTGAGCGGCCTGGAGCTGCTGAAGCGAATTAGAGCAGCCAGCACGACGCCTGTGCTCATTATTTCAGCCAAGGACAGCGATATCGACAAGGCGCTGGGGCTTGAATTAGGTGCGGATGATTATATAAGCAAGCCATTTTCCATGATTGAGCTTGTTGCACGAATTAATGCCGCGATTCGCAGAGCGACGCAGTCGTTCGCCGCCGCGAGCCAGTCTGTGGCGGCGGCAATGCTGGAATATAAAGATCTTAAGCTCGATCTGGCGACCTTTTCCGCTCAAGTTGGAGATCAATCGATTCCGCTAACCTCGAAGGAATTCAATATATTGAAGCTGTTTATGACTAACCAGCGCAGAGTGTTTACGAAGGAGCAAATTTTCCATTTTATATGGCAGGAAGACTTTATTGGCAATGAGAACGTGATCAATGTCCATATTCGCAGACTGCGGGAAAAAATAGAGCAGGATCCCTCCAATCCTGTGTACATCCGCACCATTTGGGGAATCGGATATAGATTGGGGGATTAGCTAATGGAACTGCTGCTCATCATTATCATTGTCGTGCTGCTCGCGATTATTGTGCTGCTATATGCTTCACGCAGGAAAACAACCAGGCAGCTAAATGATATCGTAGCCAAGCTATCGAACATTGCCTCGAATAAAAGCTCCGAGAAGCTGCTGCTGCATACTGACCACGAAACGATTCGGCGGCTGCTTAACGAGATCAATCGGCTGCTGGATTACAATCAGAAGGTAATAGCGGATTATGCGCGAGCGAAAATAAGCTTGCGTAAAATGATGTCTAACATGTCGCATGATATGAAAACGCCGCTGACTGTCGTTCTCGGCTATGTAGAGAAGCTGAAGCTCGATCGCACGATGTCCGAGCAGGAGCGGCAAGCTGTCACCGAACGTTTGCATCAGAAAACAGAAGGCGTAATCGCGCTGCTGAACCAATTTTTCGAGCTCGTCAGGCTGGAAGCGGAAGACTATCGTCTGCCTATGCAGAAGGTGTGCATTAGTGAGCTGTGCAGAAAGCATATTCTCGAATATTATGAGCTTATGCAAGCGAAGGGCCTGCAGGTTGAGATTCAGATTCCGGAGCACAATTATTATATAATGGGCAATGAAGACGCTTTGCAGCGCATATTAAGCAATTTAATCTCCAATTCACTGCGGTATGGCAGCGACGGCGGCGTTTTTGGGCTTGCTGTGCGTGAGGATGGCGATCATATCGCGATAGATGTATGGGACAAGGGCAAAGGTATCGATGAGGTTCACCATGATCGAGTGTTCGAACGGCTTTACACACTTGATGATGCGAGAAATCCCAAATTTCAAGGAAGCGGACTGGGACTGAGCATAACGAAGCATTTAACAGAAGCGATGAACGGCAGCATTCATTTAAGCAGTGCGCCTTATGAGAAAACAATGTTTACATGCCGCTTCAGACGTATTTCGTATTAGATTACAGCAGAGGGTGTTCGCAAGGAGCAGCCTCTTTTTTCATGTTGCAGCTCGCTTAAGAAATTTGTAAGGAATACGAAAGAAAAAAGAGAGGCTTAACCTGTAATCTAATAATACGAAAAGACGTTAAGGGAGGATATTATGAACGAGGTCGTGAAAACATTGGGACTGACAAAGCGAATAAAAGGAAAAGCGATCGTAACGGATGTGAGCTTGAACATTTATCGCGGCGAAATTTATGGACTGCTTGGCAAAAATGGCGCCGGCAAAACCAGCATAATGAAAATGATGACGGGCATCACCAAGCCGACATCAGGGGTAATTGAGCTATTTGGACAGCGCTTTACCGAGCAATCCAAGGCACTGCTAAAGCGAGTAGGCAGCTTGATTGAATATCCAACCTTTTTTGAGCATTTAACTGCAATTGAAAATTTGAAGCTGCATTGCGAATATTTAGGCTATTACGATCAACAAGCGATGAAGCACGCGCTTGATATGGTTCAGCTGCAGGCAATCGAGGGCAAGAAGGTAAGCGAGTTTTCGCTCGGCATGAAGCAGCGGCTCGGCTTGGCAAGGGCGATAGTCGTCAAGCCTGAACTGATTGTGCTGGATGAGCCGACCAATGGCCTCGACCCGATTGGTATTAAAGATATCCGCGATCTCATTGTGATGCTGAATAAGCAGTATGGCATTACGTTTTTAATATCGAGTCATATTTTGGGGGAGATCGAGCAGATCGCAGATCGGATCGGCGTCGTGGAAGGTGGCTGCCTGCTGAAGGAGGTTGCGCTCGAGGACATTCGCAAACAAAATACGGATTACATTGAGCTGGTGACGAATGATCCGAAGAAAACGGTCTTCTTGCTGGAAAATGAGCTGGGCATAACGAATATGAAGCTGATGCAGGGCGACAGAATTCGCATTTACGATCTAACCCATACTCAGCATGAAATTTCAAAAATATTGATCTCCAACCATGTCGGGCTTGACGAAATTCAGAAGCGAACCAGCTCGCTGGAGGACTATTTCTACAAACTCATTCACGGGGGTGGCCAGCTTGACTAAATTGATGCTGCTGGAATGGCGAAAGCTTAATCGCTTGACGGTCATAAGTGAAATTATTATTTATAGTGTAATTCTGATGCTGCTGCCAACCTTTTTCATTAAAGTGATCCTGCCGGATATGGGGCACAGTTATGCAACGGCAATTGAGCTCAATGGCTTTATTCAGATGGGCTTTATTTTAATGGGGGGCTCATTAATTAATCATGTATTTATTGAAGAATACAAAAACAAAACGATGGCGCTTGCCTTCAGCTATCCAATAAGCCGAAAGAAGCTGTTTGCCGCCAAGGTGCTGTTTATCGCTTGCTTTGTATTCGTGCTTACGCTTTGCTCCTTCATATTGTCTGGGGTGGCGACTTATATTATCAATCAGTTTAATCATATGATAGACGGGCCGCTTACAAGCTCCGATATAATGGACTATTTAGGCACGACAGTTATTCGCTCAGTTGCGATTACGTTGATGAGCTTTGCTCCGCTTTTGCTGTTTGGCATCTGGAAACGAGCGGTTGTACCGTTAATTATTTGCTCGATTTTCTCCATGCAGCTGCCGAATTTTGCCCAATTCTTCGGCGTTAAGCCCGATTTGGTCGTTATCGTCTTTGCAGTGCTGGGCGCAATCAGCATTTGGCTATCCATTCAGTTATCCGAGCAGCTCGGCGAGACTTAAGGCATCGCCTTCAGCTTGAGGCGGAGCCAGCAGCTGCACTTAGCGGCGAGTCGGCAAACTTTTTCTAAATTGCAGCGGCGTGATCCCAACATGCCGCTTAAACAGCTGACAGAAGTAAGAGAAATTGCCGAGCCCCACCGCATGTCCGATTTCCTGTATCGTCATATCACTTGATTTAAGCAGCCAGCAGGCTTGGCGAATCCGTCTTGCCGTTAAATATTCAGTTATGCTGCTGCCCACCTTCTGCTTAAACAGATAGGATAGATGATTGGGCGATAGATGAATGGCTTGCGCAAGCTTGTCCAGCTCGAAAGGCTGCTCGTAATGTCCCTCAATCCACGCCATAACCTGTTCCGCTACAGATGGTGTCTTTCCTGTGCCAGCATGCTCCAGTGCAGCTGCTCCCCACTTTTGTCCAGAGATTGATTTTATAAGATGGAAGAAATTCGTCAGAAACAAGAGCTGCTCCTCGAGCAGCTCTTCTGGCTGTGCTTGCTCAATCATTGCTTGATAGGCTTGCAGCAGTGTATGCAGCTGTGCGCTATCCACTCCAGCAAGCTGTTGTTCGATGTACGGCTTCTTGTACAGCTTGAGAAAAAATTGCTGCAAAGCCGGAAAAGGGTTTAGCGCCTGCTCCAGCAATTCCGGCTCAAAAACGAAAAATGAGCGGATGTAAGGCTTGTCGGCCTCCTTATCGATTTGAACACGATGCAGCTGATAGGGTCTGAAGAAGAACAGCTTGCCGCGCTTCAGCTCGAAAATTTGTTGCTCTACTACGATCGAGCCAGAGCCTTCATGGACGACTAGCAGCTCCATCCCTTGATGAGCATGATAGATTTCGGCAAATTCATTCGTTCGATCACGGTAAAACTGCAGATGAACAGGGTGCTGATTCAAATTCATATAGTTTAATACCTTCATCCTCTATCCCCATTTCAGCTAAACTCAAGTCATTAACAGATCGTAATTTAACGACATTTTATCATAATAGAGCCAAACTTAATAGCGAGCAATTTTACTATACTTAGAGCAAGCAAGCTGAACTAAGTTTAGGAGGGGTTGTTGCATGATAAGTCAGCGATTAAATGAGCATTGGCAGCATTATACCGGTACATTAGGGGGAGTATGGGAGGTTTGGCGCGGCGACAAGCTGCAAAATCATTATAATGTGCCGTGGCAAGCTGTAACGCTGCCGCATACGTACAATGGTTTGGATGCTATGGACCCGGACAGCAAGTACTATCAGGGAGAAGCCTGGTACCGTTACAAGCTGCAGCTGAATAATCCGTACCCTGAAGGCAGAACGCTGCTGCATTTTGAAGGAGCGGGCCAGCGAACGAAGGTATATGTGTATACAGAGGAGATAGGCGAGCATCTTGGCGGTTATGATGAATTTCGCATCGATATTACAGAAGCTCATGCGCTGCAGCATAGGGTTGAGCGCTACGAGGGTAAAATTCCGCTCGCGATTATGTGTGACAACAGCCGAGAGCTGGAGACAATCCCTTCTGACACAAGTGATTTTAATTTGTACGGCGGCATTTACCGCTATTTGAATCTCGTTTATGTGCCGGCGATTTCACTGGAGCATGTGCATATTGAAGTCGATACAAGCGGGCTGCAGCAAGCCGAGGCGACAGAGCAACGCCACTGCCGCATTGCCGTTCGCGCAACTCTCTACAACCCGGCGATGAAGCAGGAAGAGCTGGAGCTGAAGCTGGAGATTAAGGATGCTGCAGGTCGATGCGTCGCAAAATCGACGCTGCAGTGCAAGCCATGGCAGCAGGAGCAGCAGCTTGCACAGTTTGAGCTGCCTAATCCTCAGCTGTGGTCGCCAGCCGAGCCTGCTCTTTACACCTGTTCGGTAACATTAAAAAGCACTTATGGCGAAACCGCATTAACAGAGCGCTTTGGCGTACGCTATTTTCAATTTCAGAAAAAAGGGCCGTTTTATTTGAACGGCGAGCGCTTGCTGCTGCGCGGCACGCATCGGCATGAGGATCATGCTGGTGTGGGGGCGGCGATGACAGAAGCGATGATTCGTGAAGAAATGCAACTAATTAAAAGCATGGGCGCCAACTTTATTCGGCTTGGGCATTACCAGCAATCGCGCATCGTCCTTGATTTATGCGATGAGCTGGGCCTGCTTGTCTGGGAAGAAATTCCTTGGTGCCGCGGTGGATTGGGCAGCGAGCAGTATAAGCAGCAGTGCCGCGATATGCTGACCAATATGATTCAGCAGCATTACAATCATCCGTCGATTATTATTTGGGGGCTTGGTAACGAAAACGACTGGGAATGCGACTTTGACTACTTTGACGAGGAGCAAATTCGCCGCTTTATGAAGGAGCTGCATGAGCTGGCTCATCAGCTTGATGACAGCCGCTTGACTGCTATTAGACGCTGTGAGTTTTGCAAAGATATCGTTGACGTTTACTCACCGTCGATCTGGGCCGGCTGGTACCGCGGCATTTATACCGATTATGAGGAAAGCTGCAAAGCAGCCTTTGAAAATGTAGATTCGTTTTTTCATATGGAATGGGGAGCAGATAATTTGGCGACACGCCACGTTGAGAAGGTATATACGGGCTTTGACTTTATAGCCGGCAGCGGCGCTTCGACTGATGAGCGCGATGGCGATTATTTATTAACGGGCGGCGAGCCGCGTGTTTCCCGCGATGGTGACTGGTCGGAAACCTATTTCTGTGAAATGATCGACTGGTATTTGAAATGCCAGCAAAGCATGAGCTGGCTGACAGGGGCAGCACAGTGGTCTTTTAAAGATTTTGCCACGCCAGTCAGACCGGATTCGCCCATTCCTTACCTCAATATGAAAGGGATTGTGGAACGCGACCTGACGAAGAAGGAAGCCTACTATGTGTTTCAGTCGTATTGGGCCGAGGAGCCGATGGTGCGCATTTATGGACATACGATGAAGACACGCTGGGGCAAGCCAGATGAGCTTAAACAAATTCGTGTTTATTCCAATTGCGAGCAGGCCGAGCTGTTTGTCAATGGCCAAAGCCTTGGTGTCAAGCTGCGCAGCGTTGATGATTTTCCTTGTGCTGGCTTGCGCTGGGAGGCAGTCTTCCGTCCGGGTGAAAATCATATTCGTGTCCTTGCTACACAGAATAGCATTCAAGTAGAAGATCAGCTTAGCTTTGTTTACCAGGTTGAAGTCTGGTCAGAGCCGGTCGAGCTGCGTATAACGACTCACAAGCAGGAGGACGGTCGTATTTTTGTTGAAGCTGCTGCATACGATTTGCAGGGAGTTTTTTGTCCCGATGCGAGCTTTTTTGTGCGCTTTGGCCTAACTGGCAATGGCAGGCTGCTTGATAATTTAGGCACAATACACGGCTCGCGTCTAGTGCAGCTTGCTGGTGGCCGGGCAGGCATTTATGTCGATCCTACAGGTGGACGGCGGGCGGTTATAAGTGAGACGGACTTCGTCACAGCTGGCGGGCCTGCTGCCGCGGTGGAGGCTGCCTTCGGCAAGCAGCAGCCTGCTGTGCCGCTTTCTATTGTGAGCGTAATCGCTGAGGGGATGAAGCCTGCTTATACTGTATTGTGTTAATCAACCAATCAACGAAAAAGGAGCGGAACAGGATGAATATGGAGCAATATGGAAACAAAATTTTACAGGCAGCAAGCTTAGACGAGGCACTGCGGCATATATGGCACGCACTGAAGCTGAAAACAAGCAGCATGATC
Source organism: Paenibacillus montaniterrae (assembly GCF_018403185.1). Taxonomy (GTDB): domain Bacteria; phylum Bacillota; class Bacilli; order Paenibacillales; family Paenibacillaceae; genus Pristimantibacillus; species Pristimantibacillus montaniterrae. Next base: position 658,894 of record NZ_BOSE01000002.1, on the reverse strand, counting down.
GAAAAAATTGGCGACAAGTCTCCTCATGTTGCAGGAGCGGATGGCCAATATGATGATATGCGCTACGATTGGTGGACCTCAGGCTTTTGGCCTGGCTTGCTATGGGTTATGTATGATATGACCAAGGAGCCTCAATATAAGCAGGCAGCTTGGTCGTGGGATGATAAGCTGGAGCGAAAAATGCTGGAGCCTAACAATTTCCATCATGACGTCGGCTTTCAGTTTCTGCCTACTGCGGTATTGAAATATAAGCTGACAGGAGATGAAGCTGCGCGGCGCAGAGGGCTGTTTGCCGCAAACTTTCTCGCCGGCAGATTTAATTTGGCAGGACAGTTTTTACGGGCATGGAACCAGGACAAGCTCGGCTGGTCAATCGTGGATTCCTCGCTCAATTTGTCGCTTCTATTTTGGGCTGCCGAGGAAACGCAGGACCCGCGCTTCAGCCACATTGCCAAAGCACATGCGAGCACGGTTGTACAATATTTTATTCGAGCTGACGGCTCAGTTAATCATATTGTCAGCTTCGATCCTGAAAGCGGCAGCTTTATCGAGTCACTGGGTGGTCAAGGAGCGGACCACCATTCCTCATGGAGCCGCGGTCAGGCATGGGCGCTGTATGGGATGGCGAACACCTATCGCTATACGGGCGACAGCAAATTTCTGCATGCAGCTCAGCGGGTTGCTCATTACTTTATTGCCTGCTTGCCTGAAGACTACGTTCCACATTGGGATTTTCGTGCTTCCGAAACATTGGAGGGGATGCCGCGTGATACATCTGCTGCAGCCTGTGCCGCTTCTGGTCTGATCGAGCTGGCTCAGCTGCTGCCGCCGCTGGAGGGCAGCGTCTACTTGCGTGCAGCGAAGCGAATTTTATTGTCCTTAAGCAAGCATTATGCAACCTGGATGCAGCCTGAGCATGAAGCAATTTTGCTTGAAGGCACCGGGCATTACCCGGCAGGGCAAAATGTAAACGTGTCGCTCATTTACGGTGATTATTATTATGTAGAAGCAATTGCCAAGCTGTGTGGGTGGAGCAATCGAACCTTCTAAAAAAAACACAAATGCTATTAAAGGCGCTCCATTGTAAGTCAAGCCGATAAAAAATACGATGATTACATATAAAATGACTACACGAAAGAGGAGGCAGCATATGGCGACAAACATTGAACGATCTGCTGCGATTTCCTCGGCAAAGACCAAGCACTCCCGCAGCCTGTGGTCCCAGCTATGGAAATATCGCGCGCTTTATTTGATTTCAATTCCAGGCATTGTTTACTTTTTAATTTTCCGTTACATTCCGCTGTTCGGGTCTGTAATCGCTTTCCAAAACTACAACATATTCAAGGGAATTACGGGAAGCCCCTGGGTAGGCTTCGCTAACTTTGAGAAGATGTTCAACTATCATGATTTTTCAAGAATATTAACGAATAATATTGTGCTTGCTTTGTATGATATTATCTTTGTTTTTCCGGCGGCGATCATTTTGGCGCTATTGCTGAACGAGCTAAGAATTGTGCTGTACAAGCGGATTGTGCAGACGATCGTCTATATGCCGCACTTCCTGTCATGGGTCGTTATAAGCGGCATCGCGGTCAGTGTTTTTTCTCCTGAGACAGGCCTGGTTAATTCTGTTATTGCCAAGCTCGGTTTTGAGCCGATATACTTTCTTGGCGACAATAATTTGATTCGTCCGTTTCTCGTCGGAGCGGGAATGTGGCGCGATGTTGGCTACTCTACCATTATTTATTTGGCTGCGATGGCGAGCATTAGTCCTGATCTTTACGAAGCTGCACAAATTGATGGAGCTAACCGTTTTAAGCAAACGCTTACGATTACACTTCCAGCTTTAATGCCAACGATTACGATCTTGTTTTTGCTGCAAATTGGCCAAATTCTCGATTTCGGCTTTGAACGAGTTTGGGTGTTCCTGAATTCCTTGAATAGCGGCAACGGTGAAATATTGGATACATTTATTTATCGCGTCGGGATTTTGGATATGCAGTACAGCTACACGACAGCGATCGGGCTGTTCAAATCCGTTGTCGGGCTGATTCTGCTCTGGCTTTGCAACACGTTAAGCAAAAAAACAACTGGAGAAAGCTTGTTCTAGCGTCAGCTTGAGCTTAAGAGGAAAATGAGGAGGCATCCCTGATGAACAAATTATCCCGCTCTGCAAAAGTATTTCAACTGTTCAACATCCTATTTCTCGGGCTGCTTGCGCTAAGCATGCTGTTGCCCATTCTTCATGTATTGGCAAAATCATTAAGCGGCGTGCAGGCATTAACGAACAGTGAGGTTGGGCTGCTGCCTGTAGATTTTACGCTGCTCAATTATCAGTATGTGCTGAGCAATCCGGCGATATTGCGCGCTTTTGCTGTTACGATCTACATTACGGTCGTCGGAACAATCATTAATCTTGTTATGACGTCATCGCTTGCTTATCCTTTGTCGAGAGAGGAATATAAAGGGCGCAAAATCTTTTTGGTCATGGTGCTGCTGACGATGATTTTCCCTGCGCCATTAATCCCGCTGTTTATTCTCGTCAAGGAATTGGATATGATGAACAGCCTGTGGTCGCTTATGATTCCCGGCGCAATTAGCGCCTTCAACTTCTTCGTAATGCGTTCCTTCTTTCAACAGATTCCGAAGGAGCTGATCGAGGCATCCCGCATAGATGGCTGCGGCGAGCTGCGCATTTTATGGAATATCATTGTTCCGCTTTCCAAGCCAGTAATGGCAACCGTTGGCTTGTTTTATGCAGTGGTCCATTGGAACACCTATATGCACGCGCTATATTTCATTAACGAGCCGAGATTGTATCCATTGCAGGTAAAGCTAAGACAAATGCTGCTGCTGGATCAGGTAGAGACTGGCAACGAGATGTTTAGTGATCTGCTCAGCGCTCCTGAAGGCATTCAAATGGCTACCGTAATCGTAGCGATGATCCCGATTATTGCCGTTTATCCATTCCTGCAAAAATATTTTGTAAAGGGCATGATGCTCGGCTCAATTAAATAACGAGCCTTCGTTTTCTTGAAAAAAGACAAGAGCAGCTAAAAGGAGTCCATTGTTGGAGGCAGCAAAACATTGAATACTATGAATGTAAGCGTTTTATAAAGAGTTAGGCCAATTTATAAAAGGGGATGAACCGATGAAGAAGTTTATTTTAAGTCTTGGTATAATCATGCTTGCTTTTTCCGTGCTGACCGCATGCAGCGGCAATAGCAGCAGCAACAATAAGCAGCCGGCTACGAACGAGCCAGCCGCAACGCAGCATACAGATTCAGCAGAAGGAAATGCAGAGCCGACGAAGTTTTCTATTTCATTGCGTACATTGGCAGTCAACTATGTTGAAAACCATGTCAATATCAATGAGGATGTATGGGTAAAGCGTTTGGAGGAGCTAAGCAATACTGATTTGGACATTAAGCTGATTCCGCATGCTGAATACGAGCAAAAGATGGCGCAAATGTTCGCGATTAGTGATATTCCGGATGTCGTGCAGGCCAATGGCGGTGTTTCTGGCAAGGAGCTGGCAGGCTCTGTGCAGGCGGGCTTATTTATGCCGCTCGATGAAATTTTGCAGGAGTACGGTCAGGATCTATTAAAGAGCATCCCTGAATCTGTATGGGAGTATCAAAAGCTGGACGGGCAAATTTATGCGATTCCGGATTGGCTGAGCAATACGTCTCGTCGCGCAACTGTTATTCGGATGGATTTGCTTGAAAAAACAGGGCTGCCTGTCCCGAAAACGGTGGATGACTATTTGAATGTACTGCGCGAATTTAAAAAGCTGGGAGTAGAGCAGCCATTCCAGGCGCGAGAAAATTTGAAGTATTCTGATGTATTTTTCGGCACTTTCGATGCCTATTCCTACAATACGATGTTTATGGAGCAGGATGGTCAAATCGTACCCAAATTCTTCGATGTTGAAAACATGCAAAATGCGATTCAAACCTATCAGACGATGTACAATGAAGGCTTGATTAGCAAGGAATTTGCAACGATCAACCCGGCTACGTACAAAAACAATATTTTGGCTGGTAAGGCGGGAATTTGGAATATGAACGCTAATGAGGTGCTGCAATGGGAGCAGCAGCTTAAGGAAACGGTGCCTGACGCCAAGCTGGCAGTCATCGCATCGCCGACCGGAACAGACGGCAAGGGCGGCAATTACTTGTATTCGCCAATGACTCGCAACTTCTTGATCAATGCCAATGTGGACAAAGAGAAAGCAATTGAAATCGTCAAGTTCTTCAACTGGATGGTGAGCGAAGAAGCGACCAAGTTCTTTACGTATGGCTGGGAAGGCGAGACGTACACCTTGAATAATGGCACAATCAACTACAAGCAGCCAGAAAATGCAGATGAGGTGAACCTTGAGCGCTACAGAACGTTTTGGCTATGGCTTGTGCAGGATCAAACCTATGTCAAGGGCTTGATGGAGCTTACGCCGGAAGGACAGGAGCTTATGCAAGTATATGATACCATTCTTGCGAACGAAGGACGCGATGGTATCAAGTTTGAGCCAAGACTGGAGGCTTTTTCGGATAATCCGGACATTTCACCGTTAGGTGATGTGCCCGCACCGCTCATTATCGATCATATTATTAAGATGATCTATGGACAGGAGCCAATTAGCGACTGGCCGAATGTAATAGAAGAGTGGAAGGCGAAAGGCGGAGAAGCTGTCATTAAAGAAGCGACGGAGCGCTACAACAATAACGACGGCGTATTTTTGCCACAAAAATAATAGATTAAGCTATAATAGAATCAACTATTCAACTACTCCCTGCATCGTTTTCGTGCAGGGAGTAAGCTATCTTCTTGAGGGGTGAGCAATCATGTATCGAATCCTGGTAGTCGACGATGAGCCGATGATTTGCAAGGGCTTGTCTAAAACAATAGAAAAAGCTCAGCATATTCCTACCGTAGTGCAAACAGCGGAGGATGGACTGCAGGCGCTTGATATGATTAAAACGATAAAGCCCCACTTTGTATTTACCGATATTCGCATGCCGAAAATGGATGGTCTGGAGCTGTGCAAGCAAATTTCAGAGCGCTATCCTGCCATTCAGCTTGTTGTTGTAAGCGGTTACGGAGAGTTCGAATATGCAAAGAAATGCATTAGCTATGGCGTTTCCAGCTATATTTTGAAGCCGATTACGAAGCAAAATGTGCATGAGGCGCTGCAAAAGCTGGTCGATCATGATCAGATGAAGAAGAAATCGGCGGTCCTGACTCCGCTTCGTGTTGAATCCTGGGTCGAAAGCATGCTGGATTCAATCTGGGTGCTTCAGGTCGAGCAGCTTGAGCAGGTGCTCTCCGACTGGGAGCGGGAGCTGTCTACCTATCATTTAACCGCGCTTCAGTTAAAGGAGCTGCTGATCGACTTTTTTACTATGCTCGTCAAGGAGCTTGCAAAAAAAGGCGTCGAGCTTAAGCACGATGAGCTAAAAAGGAGAATTAGCGAGGAAAAGGAAGAGGAGGAACTGCTTCCTGCGTTTAACCAGACGGTGCGAGCGGTGCTGCTTCAATTAAAGGAGCTGCGCAAGAGCAAAGGCAAGGATATGATCGAGGAAGCAAAAAGCTATATTGAGCAGCATCTTGCCAGAGAGGTATCGCTGGAGGAGGTAGCAGAGATGCTTGGCTTGAATCCGTCCTATTTCAGCCAATACTTTAAAACGAAAACGAATGAAACCTTTATTCAGTACCGCATTAAGCGCAGAATGGAAAAGGCAAAGCGCTTGCTGGAAATGCCACATTATCGCATTACGGATATTTCGCATGAAATCGGATATGCTGATCATCCGCATTTTACGAAAACATTTAAAAAGGTTGTAGGCGTGTCGCCGTCCGAATATCGCAGAATGCTAGGGATCGAATAATGGGAAAAAGCTTATTTACGAGATTGCTCTTCTACTTTAGCATCCTTATACTATTTTCCTTGGCAACGGTTGGAGTTGCGGTTTACTGGCAGTCCTCTAGTGCACTCGACAAGCAGTCCGAGCAGTATATTGCGCAGGTGATCAACAATACCTCCTACCAAACCGATCTATATCTGCAAACCTATGAACGCCTGAGCACCTCGATTCTCGTCAACAATAATGTAAAGCGCTTTTTGGACGTTGAGCCGACCGATTATTATGGGCGTTACGAATATACGCGGGAAATTATTAAAAATGTGCTGTCGCAGCCGTTTAATACGTACCCGCAAATTAATCTTGTCTATATATTAGGCTATAACGGAGGCTCGCTATTTTATGACGGACAGGGCTTGGCGGATACAAGCACCCTGGATAAAGACGCGCATTTGCGCATGCTGCGCGAGCTTACTGCGGATACAGGGCAGTTTTCGCTCATTAAAGGGAGCGTGCTAGCGAAAAAACAGGATAAGACGATTACGCTGGCTCGTAAAATTCGCGGTGTGTCCTCCTATATCCCTAATGGCGTTCTGGCAATTGAAATCGATTCATCCAAAATTGAAGAGGTGTGGAAAAATGTAGAGCTGGCGCAAAACGGACATTTCTTCATATTGGACGCCAGCAGTCAAATCGTATATCAGCCTAATGGAAGCTTTACCGATCAAAGTCTGGCCAACAGCTTTATTGCGCTGATCAAAGAACATCCCGAGGAGCAATTCATCAAACAAGTCGAGGATGAAAAGTGGCTGTTCGTATCCCGAACATCGGAATATTCCAGTTGGCGTCTCGTTATGGCGCTGCCGCTATCCGAGCTGCGCTCACCGATCTCAACAATTAGAGCGACCTCGATTACAGTCGGCATAATAGTGCTAATTGCTGCATTATTGCTCGCCTATCGCTTCAGCCGCTCGATCACGAGACCGATTCATATATTGCGTAATGGAATGCGTGAAACGGTTAAAGGCAATTGGCAGCAAATTCAGTATGATCAAAAGAGCCGTGATGAAATCGGCGGGCTTGTTCACTCCTATAATATTATGGTGACCAGACTTGAGGAAATGATCGATCAGGTGTACAAGGTGGAGCTGAACAACAGCAAGCAGGCGCTTGAGCTGCAAACGCTGGAAAACGAAAAGCAGAGCCTGGAGCTGCAGGCGCTGCAGCTGCAAATCAATCCGCATTTTCTATACAATACACTGGAAACAATTAATTGCTATGCCATTGTCAAGGATAGCGACGAAATTAGTGAAATCGTCGAAGCGATGGCATATATGCTGCGCTATTCGCTGCAAACGCAGCTGGATGAAATTACAGTTGCCAACGAGCTTAACCATGTCAGAAACTACTTGTCGATTTTAAAGCATCGCATCCAGCGTGAATTCGAGCTTGATATTATTATTCCATCCGAGCTGCTGCTGGAGAAAATGGTGCGCCTCACGCTGCAGCCGCTCGTCGAAAATATATTTCAGCACGCATTTCCACATGGGATCGAGCCTTGTCATACAATTCGAATTGGCGCAACCTATACAGAGCAATATTTTCAGGTTGTCGTTGAAGATAACGGCGTTGGCATTCCAGCAGGCAAGCTGGAGCAGCTTCGCGCACAGCTTTTGGCAAGCAGCCAGCTGGTCAATGATCAGCAGACTGCCAGCCGCGGCAAAGGAATCGGCATTATGAACGTACACAGGCGCATTCAAATGGTATTCGGCAACGAATACGGCCTGCGCATCGAAAGCATCGAGCATGAAGGCACGCGCATGATTATGTGCATGCCGAAGCTGCGGGTGTGAGAGTTAGTAGTAAATCATTGGCCAATTCCAGGCACACTCCGCTATAATAAGGTTGTAGGCAGTCTATCGGAGAATAGCATATTAGCGGAGGTGCAAAGGAAATGGATGTATTAACGGCAATTGAAAAACGGAGAGAGATAACTTCTTTCAAGGAGCAGGAAATTCCGACGGACGTGCTTGAACAGCTGAAGCGGGCGTTGTATTTATCTCCCAGCGGCAATAATTTGCCGTCGCGCGAATTTATTGTTGTTACGGATCGCGACAAGCTCAATTTGCTTAGCAAAACAACACCATATATGAAATGGCTGGAGCAGGCAACTGCTGGCTTTGTTATTGTTGGCAATGCAGAGCTAAGCAAGTACTGGCTGCAGGATGCGACGATTGCTGGCTCCTTTCTATGGCTTGCCGCAACCTCACGCGAGCTGGGTGCAGCATGGGGAGCGGTCTATCATTCCGAGGATGCCGAGGAATCGAAGCAACGAGAGAGGTATGTACGGGAGCTGCTTCACATTCCTGAAGCTCTACGTGTCGTGGCGATTATTGGGGTAGGCTACCCTGCAATAGAACCGGCTCCTAAGCAGCTATATCCGCTCGAAACGGTGTTTCATGTCGAGCAGTTTGAGCAAAAGGACAACTAGCATGAAGGAGTATGTGGGTCAGTGCTCTGTGTGCGGTCGTGACATTTATTGCGAGGATGGCTTTCTCAATGGCTATACGGATAGCGAAGGGCGGCTGAGCTGCTATGATGAGAAACATGCTGAGAAGGAGCATGTTGAAAATGAGCGGACTAATAATGAACGGACTAATAGTGAACGGACTAGTAGTGAACGGCCTAGTTAAAAAGAGGGAGGTTCTTATTGAGCCTTGCAATACCTTGATCCTTTCGGCTTGGTCTGCAATGGAGGAATGAAGAGAGGGCTGTCTTAGGGGGGGATGGCTGGCTATGGGGCTGGCTATGGAATGGCTCGTCTTCAAGGAAACTGGATAACGTTATTTGTGACAACTGAAGCCTTTCTCCACTCTAATGAATATACAGCGTCTTATTAGGCGTTTTTCACTGTAATTGAGGAAGCTTTCCGTACTTAACGTTATCAATATTCATTAGATTTCCAATCGTCTCCAACCTGATCATTTAGCGCTACTCAGATTCTTTAAACCTTCACTTCAACCTTACTGGTTTACATACAATTTAGACCGATGCTTCAATCCCAAGGTCGTATTTGCTGTCATGTCTGATATAATAGTACTAAGCAAATGAGCGGCTTGAGAGGTGACTGGGAGAATGGGAAATATAATGGATTATTTGGACTGGCGAGGAGATATTAGGCTCGAGCATTCGCCGTTCAATGAAGTGGATAATTTGATATTATCTCAGCTTGCGTATGTCAATCTAGACTATATTGTGCCAGTGAAATGGACTAATCTGAGTATAACGATTCAGGAAGCAGCAGATCGTTATTTTGCTTTATACAGCGAGGAGCAAATTCAGCAGTTTTCGTATTATGTGCGAATTTCTGCATCCTTGCTGCGCAAGCTGGCGCAAAGTCCACGCTTTGCAAACGCAAGGCTATCCAAATTTGAAAATATGATTGATCTTGATCGGACCAAGCAGTTTGCAGCGATGCATATCGAGCTGGATGACGGTACCGTTTATATTTCCTTCAGAGGGACGGACAATACAATTGTTGGCTGGAAGGAAAATTTCAATATGACCGTCGGTACGCCAGTAGCTGCACAGGTTGAGGCAGTTCGCTATTTAGAGGATACAACGGAGGATGTAGATGCTGAGCTTCGTCTTGGCGGCCATTCCAAGGGTGGAAATTTGGCGGTATATGCGGCAGCAATGTGCCATCCTGACATCCAGCAGCGAATACTGGACGTGTACAACAACGATGGACCTGGCTTTGAAGCAAAATTTTTACAAAGCGAAGCCTACCAGCAAATGCGTGGGAAAATTCGAACGATTGTTCCGCAATCCTCGATTGTCGGCATGCTGCTGGAGCATGAGGAAGAGCTTACGGTTGTGCAGAATCACCACTCGCTGCTTGTGCAGCATGAGGCATTTACTTGGGAGGTAATCGGGAGCGGCTTCGTTAAAGGGGAAAGCGTAGAGCAAAAAAGCGAGCTGCTCGAAATAACATTGAAGTCATGGCTTGGTCAACTGGATAAAAAGCAGCGTCAGCAGTTTGTATCAGCTTTGTTCCACGTATTTGATGTAGGCGACATAAGAACCTTCGAGGATTTGAGTCGTGCAAGCTGGGCGAAAATTAACGAGATGATTCGCGCATTGAATCAATCTCAGGAATATAAGCTCGTTTTGATGAAGGCATTGAAGCTATTGTTAAGAGAAGCAAGAAAGGTATTTTTTAGCACGCGCAGAAAGAAAAAATCTGCGAATCAAGCTGCAGAAGTTCAGCTTTTGGAGTAATTTGCTAAAATAATGTAGACTCAACTCCTGTCTATTTGTATGGAATGCTGAAAATTGGAAATAGATATAGGTAGTTACATACAAGGAGTTGATTGAGTTGAGAACGTTGGATAATGTAGCTTTAGCATTACTTATTATTGGGGGCCTTAATTGGCTGCTGATCGGGCTATTCCAGGTCGATTTGGTAGCGTCGATTTTTAATGGCCAGGATGCGGTTGTTTCCCGCATCATTTATACATTAGTTGGAATTTCTGCGCTTTATTCGCTCAAGTTTTTTGGCGGTTTAAGGGAACGCGCAAGATAACGTAAGCAGAGGGATTGTTCAGAATGTCAGTTTTCACTGATTTATTCTGGGCAGTCCCTCTTTTTTGTTTGATCGCTTTCGATTAATTCATAGCTCTAAGCTTGCTTTTCTTTGTTCAGCAGCTGGAAGGCAGCGACCGCCAGCGCTGAGCCGACAAGCGGGGCAATCAAAAATACCCACAATTGAGATAAGGCATCTCCGCCAACGAAGATCGCCGGCCCCAGGCTTCTGGCTGGGTTGACCGAGGTTCCTGTTAAGCCGATGCCTAAAATATGTACGAACGCGAGCGTTAGTCCGATGACCAGGCCGGTTACAGCTGCATTGCTTTCAGACGAGGTGACACCGAGAATCGTGTAAATAAATACGAAGGTTAAAATGATTTCGACAACGACTGCCATCGTTGCTGAAATCCCGATTCCATAGCCAGCGCCGAACCCATTCTGTCCGAGTCCCGTCGTAGGCAAGCCAGCAGAAACGATGATGGCGTAAAGAATGGCTGAGCCTGCAATTGCTCCAGCAACTTGTGCAATCACGTACCCGATGAAGTCAGCACCTGATAGCTTGCGCTTCATGAGCATGGCGAGTGATACTGCCGGGTTGATATGACATCCGGAGATCGGACCAATCACATAGGCCATTGCCACAATGGACAAGCCAAATGCAAATGCAATTCCTAGAGTTCCGAGCTCTCCTCCCGCTGTAGCGGCACTGCCGCAGCCGAATAGAACAAGCACTAGTGTTCCAATGAATTCGGCCGTGTACTTTTTGAACGATGCGTTCATAACCTACCTCCCAAATTATAGAAATCAACCTGATTATAGACGATTGAAATCGACAAAAACTGAACACAGGCAGGTGCTGATTGGCGGTAGGAAAAGCAAGAAGTAAATCTGCTCTTTATAAACATGACGGCGACCATATCGCCGCAGGACTATGCTTATCTGTACGAAGGCAAGACGGTCACGCTGTCCAACGGCATTCACCCCAAACGGTACACACAGTGGTTCTTGAAGTGTTATCCGCAAGCGCTGCCATCAGTCAGCCTTTCCGTCCGTCTTATTCTCCGACTCATCGCTAAGGTTCCGATTCGAGAGCTCATATGCTTGCAAAATCGTATCGAGTAATCCGGGAAAGCGGTACTCCAGATCTTCTTCCCGCAGCGACAAGAAGCGCTGCGTCCCCTGAATGCGCGTGCGCACGACCCCGGCTTCACGCAGCGTCCGGGCATGGTGGGATAGCGTCGACTTCGCAACCGGCACGTCGAAGCTGTTGCACGCTTGCTCGCCGCGCCGACGAATTTCGGCAACGATGCTTAAACGGATAGGATCACTTAGCGCATATAACACGGAAGACAATTGAACATCCTCGCGGTCCGGATGGTATAACACTTTCATCGCACACCCTCCTTTATTTAAAATTATAGACAAATCGAAAATTTCCTAATTGCATTTTAACCGAAGGCATGCTATATTTCAATCGTTCTATTATAATCGAACAATAAAACAAATAAAAAGTGGGTGGAACGCATGAATACTGTAACAACCGAAACTTCCAACGCGGAACCTGCCCTGAAGCGGGAAGGGCTGCTAACGCTTTTGCTTGGGCTGGCCGTTGTGCTGGTCATTATGAATACAGCCATGTTTAATTTGGCGCTGCCCGACGTTACCATAACATTTGGCCTGACGGATGCGGTCTCCTCTTTGATCGTCACTGGCTACTCTATCGTATTTGCCATTTCATCCATTACGTTTAGTCGGCTGTCGGATTTTCTGCCGCTGCGACGGTTGTTTGCGATCGGACTGACGACACTGGGCACGGCTGCTATAGCCGGGCTATTCAGCGCCAGCTTCGCATTTTTGCTCGCCGTACGTGTCGTGCAAGCGGCCGGCGCTGGGGCGATCGTGTCGCTGTCACTAGTGCTGTTCACCCGGTATGTGCCCGTTGAACGCCGCGGCAAAGCGATGGCGCTGATCATGTCGGCCGTCTCGCTTGGCCTGGGACTCGGTCCTGTCGCCGGCGGTGCCATTGTGGAATACTGGGGCTGGAGATACCTGTTTGTGGTGACGGCGCTCACTCTGCTGTTGGTTCCGATGTTTCTCCGGTACATACCACAGGAAAAACCGATGCGTGGCGCCTTCGATACTCCAGGTGCCGTATTCATCGCCGCCGGCACGACAGGATTGCTGCTGTTCTTAACCGAGCATCTATGGATCGCGCTGGTCGTCGGCGTGCTTGCGCTCGTTTTGTTCGTCTGGCGCATCCGCAGTGCCCGGGAGCCATTCGTATCGCCCACCTTGTTCGGGAACGGTGCTTATCTGAGCGTGTCACTGGTTGGCATCGCCTCGTATTTGTGCAGCTTTGCTACGCTGTTTCTGATGCCGCAAATTTTGCTGCACCGTTTTGACCTGAGCGCGAGCCACGCCGGCTTTATCATTTTCCCGGGCTCTATGCTGGCGCTGCTAGCTTCCCGCAAGGTCGGTTCTCTCATCGACCAGTACGGCAACGGGACGATTTTACGGTATGTGCCGTTGCTGATGCTCGCCTCGACGGTGCTGTTTGCGCTGCTCAGCGGGCAGTCCTGGCTCGCTATCCTGTTTATTTACATGCTGATGAGTCTGGCCTTTACGGCGATCTCAAGCAGTGTGTCTAACGAAATTTCACGCATCCTGCCTGCGTCTCAGGTCGGTTCGGGCATGGGACTGTTCCAGTTGCTGCAGTTTTTCAGCGGCGCCTTCAGCATAGCCCTGGCCTCCAGCGCCATCGAATGGCAGCATGGACTGCCACTAGCAACCGCATATTCCAACATCTTTTGGGGACTGACGGGGATCGCGTTGTTTGCGCTCGGTGCGTCATTCGTTTATTTGCGCGGCGCCGCCGTCTCCGGAGAGACAAAGCAAGAATCTGCGCGAGCATGACGCTGAGAGCAGCAGGTAGGGTCTGACCAGTAGACAGGCGGGCGAAATTGGCGACTTTGGAGCGGGCCCATAGGGGGAGGAGAGCCACAGGGCCGACCGTAAGGCGGCCTAGCAACATCCAAGGCTCTGAATGATCTGGTTTTTCTCGAAAAACAAGCGTGTTGTTGAACATCAGATCTAGCGCCTATAAGAGGAATACCACAGATTGTTTCAGTGCGTGTGGTATTCCTTTAACCTCGATTTCTGCTGGAACTAAGTGAAGTTACAGCTCATCAGCAAGATGTTGTATATCTTTGAGCGGCAGCTTGGTTAAAGAGGAAATGGCTTCGTGGCTCATACCAGCAAGCAGCATTTCCTTGGCAACTTCAATCTTGCCCTCAGCTATTCCTTCGATTTTGCCTTCGATCTTACCTTCGATCTTACCTTCGATCTTACCTTCGATCTTACCCACGGCTATGCCTTGCTTCTTTTCTTCATATAACAGACTGTTCAGCTCAATGCGCGAGTTTTCTCGCATCTCATAGCGTCTGCGTGTTTCTTCATCGCTGCTTAGCCATTCCAGCCGTTCCTCGGTTTTTTTAATCATTGGGTCCATCTGGATCAACTCCTCTAACTGTTCTTCAGTAAGATTTTCTTCCATAAATAATAACCAACGATGTAGTGGATCATGCAAATTATGCTGCATCGCACGAAACTTTGGAAATTCAATAAAATGCAGTTCAATCAAATCCGTCAGCATATAGTCACGCGTATGGTCCTCATACAGATGAAAGGTACTATGAAACGATTCAAGAGGTAGAAAATTGAAGTTCAGCAGATTAATGGTGATCGTGCGCTTTAAATCCTGATATTTGTCGCCTGACTTGATGGATTCCAGAAACAGCTTGCCGAAATAGAATAAGGTACGGCGATCCATATTGTGCTCATTGGCCATTTGCATTTCAATATTGATTTGTACGCCATCCAATGTTTCAGCGCGAATGTCAAGTCGGCCTGTTTTGTCTTCGATAAACTCCTGCATAAGCGCTTTGTTTTCAATGACAACGACATCAGCAAGCTGCCGATCAGATGGCAAACACAAGATGGCGTTGAGTAAAGCAATCAGCGTTTCCTTCGTTTCCGTTTCACCAAATAAGCGCTGAAAGATGAAATCATTTTTAGGTTTGAGACGGTTGCGGATCATGTCTCTTCATCCTTTCATCTTGAAATTATTATAACACAAAAAACGCGTCAGCCTGACCCCCAGCCCATGCAGGAGAACAGGTGACGCGTGCTTCGCGATCGACATATTTTAAGTAGTGCTAATAATCAGTATACAGAATATACGTTCGTGTATCAAGGGAATATTTACTGATGCACCCGTACAGTGCTATCATTAAAAAATAGTAAATATTTTGAGAGGGGCAAGTTTAATGGATTTAGGAAAAATCGGCGATATGGCAGAAAAGTTTGGTGTTGATTTGGACAAGCTTGATTTGCAGCAAGTGATTACGGATAAATTTATTAAAGATAATACAACACTTCAATCCGTTCAAGCATTTTTGGAGAAAAGCGGCTTTGATGTTAGCAGCGTACTGGATTTAAAAAATATTTCTCCTGACAAGCTGGATGGATTTATTAAGCAAATTAGCTCCTTCCAATCATGGAAAGACTTTTTGCAGAAAGCAGCAGGCAGCCAGTTAGGTGAGGGGCTTGGCGGATTAGGAGACAAACTAGGCGGCTTTTTAAATAAATAATGTTAAGGAACAGCATGAACATGATTTCGGTGTTTCATGCTGTTCTGCACGGTCTTAAGAAAAAAGAATTTGCAAATTTGACCTAGCTAATAGAAGAGGCAATTGCACGCTGTCTGGCAGAGGAAGGAATTAAGCAAGAAGTGATTGAGCGGTATTTGAGCGAATCCCGGCCGTTTATTTTTACGAAAATGAAGGATCGCTTTGCTGTTGCAAGATTAAATAAAGTATGCGAAGTTGCAAAAATATTTGAGTCGTATGTGGATCCTGAAATGATGTATCAAGCGGTGGGCAGAAGCTCAATGGTATTCCAGGCTTGATATCAATAAGATAAATCATAGATTCAAATATATACGCGCCTTACATTGAACGGCCGTTTTCTGTTAGAAATGAAAAGGAAGCGTAATATCAAGCTGTTCAAGCCGTGAAGCGCTAGATATTAAATCTACCTCAGCAATTTTCCCGCCACTTATCGTGAATTGAACCACGTAGTGCAATTTTCCTCCCGGAGCTGCAACTGCTCCAATACTTCCGTTAACAAGTGCCACCTGGGCCGGTTTGGCACGTCCTACTACTCTCTTGGCTAAAGCAATAGCTCCCCTGGTTTCAGTGATGGTGCCTGTCTCGCGATCATCTCGAAGCACCACTTCCGGATCGAGTGCCTCTACCAGCGCCTCAAAATCTCCCTCGTATGCTGCGGCCAGGAAAGCGTCCACAAGCTTTTGCTGACGCAACAAATCATCTTGTGCAAGCCTT
The DNA here is from genome assembly GCF_018403185.1 of Paenibacillus montaniterrae. GTDB lineage: Bacteria > Bacillota > Bacilli > Paenibacillales > Paenibacillaceae > Pristimantibacillus > Pristimantibacillus montaniterrae. The sequence continues at coordinate 643,044 of NZ_BOSE01000002.1, read as the reverse complement.
TCTTGTCCTCTCACCTTTTGGCGCGCCCGGCTCGCAAGCTTTCTGGTGGCAGGTTCAGATTTTCCGACAATTGACGCGAGTTCATTGAACGGTATAGCAAAGATGTCGTGCAGCACGAAGACGATGCGTTCCGATGGGTTCAACTTTTCTAGTACAATAAGCAGAGCACCCCCGACAGAATCGGCCATGAGCGTTTCTTGTTCGGGAGTGGACCGATCCTCTATATCCATGGGCAATGGTTCATCCATGAATTCCTCACGTCTGGCTTTTCTCGAACGAAGCATGTCGAGACAAATTCGTGAAACGACAGTGGTCAGCCATCCGCCTAAATTCTCAATCTGGCTTTGATCTGAGCGATGAAGACGCAACCATGCTTCCTGAACGGAATCCTCCGCTTCTGTCCATGAACCGAGCATGCGATAAGCCACAGCAAGCAAATGATCCCGGTGTGATTCGAATTGTTCTTCCATACTAAAGTATTCTCCTGTCTTTGCAGTTTAATTATAGAGATCCCCCTACCATACTGACGAATGGAATCCAATCCATGTGACAATTTGCCCAAATTTCTTCGTTTGTCACACTTCCCCGACCCAATACGTCATTGCAGTGAGAGGCATAATGAAAGGCTTCTAATCCCAGTTACAGAAGGAGAGAGTATCTTATGCAACAATCCAGAATGAGCAACCCCATTATGGGTTTGCCCGAAGTAGGCCAATCTTTGCAAGCGTTGGGCAGAGCGTTATTTGCATCAGCAGAAAAAAATACTTTGCCGACTAGTACCTTATTCCTTGCCTACCTTCGCGCCAGTCAAATCAACGGTGATAGCGTCTGTGTGGATCTACATTCCCGTAATGCGCTGGCCGCAGGCGAATCGACCGAACGGCTTTTAGTTGTATCCGCATGGCGTGAAACGTCAAATTTCACCGATGCGGAACGCGCAGCTCTGGCACTTAGTGAAGCGATGACCCGTCTTCATGACTTGAACGATCCAGCACCAGACGATGTGTATAAAGAGGCCTCCCTTCACTATGATGAAGGCGCACTGGCTACACTCATTATCGGGATTGCCACTGCCAATCTTTATAATCGAATTAACGTTTCAACACGACAAAGGGTGGACGTTACGTCCCCGCGCAATTAAATCGACAGTCAAAAACAGAACCGAAAATGTGCAAAAGGTGAAATCCGCTCATGGATTTCACCTTTTGCTTGTTTTAGAGGGTCCCAGTCTCTTTTTCAGCCTTCAGCGATATACGCTTTCGAAAATAGACATCATCTTGCGAACTATATCGAATTTTCCATTTTCAAACTTCCATATTACGATTGCGCCAATGATTGCGGCTGTGAACGCATCGAGCAATTGTTTTGCAGGCAGGTTAGTATGAATTTCTTCTTGTTCAATAGCCATATTGATTAGCTCAATTGACTGTGCTTCAGCCTTGAAATATGTATAAAAATGCTTGCCTTCCAGCTCGAATTCGGCCATAAGAATATGATACATAAAGTCGTGGCCTACTTTGTTAATGATATTGGCGTAATCCAGGTTATATTTTTCAAGAATTAATTTTGGCGAGGCCAGGCTTAGATCCATTGCAATCTCTTTTTCCGCTTGCGCAGAGAACCAATATAATAACAGCTCATCCTTGCTATCGAAGTGATGATAGAAGGAGCCGCGCGTTACCTTTAGCTTGTTGCAGATCATATTGATGCTCACTTTTTCATAGCCAAGCTCTCTAAACATAGCTATTGCAACTTCACATAAATTATCCTTCGTCGTAATCATTCGCTTCAACTCCCAGCTTCATCATACCATATTGCAAAAAGTCGTTAAAGTGACATCGAGATAGTCGTTAAACCGTTAGTGGCGCTGCTGAGGTTCATTTAGACTGGAATAAGAACTAGGCAATTTCATAATAGGGAGTGTGTTCGTAATGAGAAAACGTATCGAGTTAAATGATAATTGGCGGTTTATTCGGGCGAATGAAGAGCAAGCAGAGCGCGAATTGTATGATGATGCACATTGGAGCATTGTTCATATTCCCCATACGTGGAACGCGATTGATGGAGCGAATGGCTATGAATATTATCAAGGCGCATGCTGGTATAGAAAAGCATTTGATGTAGAGCCTGCTTATCAAGGAAGCAAGCTGTTTATAGAATTCAACGGCTCAAACAGCATTACCGATGTATACGTAAATGGTCAGCACATCGGTCAGCATAAAGGCGGATACTCCACGTTCAGATTTGATATAACAGATGCCGTTAAATACGGAGCTAAAAATATACTTGCGGTAAAAGTGGACAATACGGTAGTAGATGATGTGTACCCGCAAAAAGCGGATTTTACTTTCTACGGCGGAATTTATCGTGATGTGAATATAATTGTGAAGAATCCGGTGCATGTTGATTTGCTGGACTATGGTTCAAGCGGCATTTATGTTGTGCAGGAGCAGGTGACGAAGGAAAAAGCACAGCTGACCGTTAAAGTAAAGCTTGTCAACGATAGTAGTGAGGAGAAGCGCGTCAGACTTTGGGCAGACATTGTTAATGCTGAACAGCGTGCTGTCACATACGCTGCGAAGGAAGTCGTTCTGGCAGCAGGGGAAAGCAAGACAGAAGAACTTCCTTGTATTATTGAACAGCCAATTTTATGGAATGGCAGAAAACATCCTTATATGTACAGTGTCAACGTTTCACTAACGAGCTTTAATGATACGATTGATGCATGCTCGATTCCGTTTGGTGTCAGATATTTCCATGTTGATGCGGAGAAAGGCTTCTTCCTCAATGGCGAGCATCTGCCTTTATATGGGGTATCGCGACATCAGGATCGCAAGGATATGGGCTGGGCAATTACCGAGCAAGAGCAAGTCGAGGATATGGCAGCGATTAAAGAAATTGGAGCAACTTCGATTCGACTGGCGCATTATCAGCATAGTCAGTTCTTTTATGACTTATGTGATAAAGAAGGCATGGTTGTCTGGGCAGAAATTCCGTTCATCTCGGTTATGTCGCAGCATGAACTAGAAGGAATCAACGCTAAGCAGCAGATGCTGGAATTGATCAAGCAAAACTTCAATCATCCTTCCATTATGTTCTGGGGACTGCAAAATGAAATTCAAATCGGCGGAGAACGACCAGAGGTTAGACGACTCGTGAAAGAACTGAATCGTTTGACGAAGGAAGAGGATCCTACCAGACTGACGACGATGGCGAATGTTTTATTTGTCAATGAGGAAGACGAATATAATCGCATGACGGACGTTGTCGGCTACAATAAATATTATGGCTGGTATCATGGCAAAACGGATGATTTCGCGCCTTGGCTGGACAAGTTTCACCACATCAATCCCGATGTGCCGCTATGTATATCAGAATATGGGGCGGAAGGCATTGTTCAATACCATAGCACCGAGCCTAAGGTGAAGGACTATACAGAGGAATATCATGCATTATTCCATGAGCAGGTTTGGAAAATTTTTGAGCAGCGGCCTTTTCTCTGGGCTACGTATGTATGGAATATGTTTGACTTTGGCGCCAATATTCGAGATGAAGGCGGCGTGCAAGGTAGAAACAACAAGGGCTTAATCACCTACGATAGAAAGATCAGGAAGGATGCTTTCTATATGTACAAGGCTCATTGGTCGCAGGAGAAATTTGTTCATATTACGAGCAAGCGCTTTGTCGATAGAGTTGAAGAGCGCATTCAGATCAAGGTGTACTCTAACTGCAGTAGCGTAACATTGTACGTAAATGGAGCTGAGCATCAAACGATAGCTAGTGATGAAAAGATATTCATTTTTGAGCAAGTGCCTTTATCCGAGGGAATCAATGAAATCCGCGCAGTAGCCAATGAGGATCAAGTTCACTACGAGGATATGGCGAAATTCGTTAAAGTGAACGAGCCAAATCCAAGCTATGAAGCGCCAGTAGAGGATAAAGGCGAGGAAGTGGCAAACTGGTTCCAGATGCCTGAGTTGGATGGGGGAGTGATGGAGGAGCTTCACATCACCGATGATGTCTATTCCACTCGCTGCACGTTTAAAGAGCTGTTTGCGAACGAAGAAGCGGGAGCAGTACTAACGAAATACTTGGGTGAGGATTTTACAAACAGACCTACGTACAGCATGACTCAAGGCTTTAAAATAGATACATTGGCGGAAATGGCGCCAGAGCATTTCACAGAAAAGCTGTTGTATGCGCTTAATAAAGAACTGATCAAAATTAAGAAATCTATCTAAGCAAACAAGGCTTGAGCAACGCGTGTATCTCGCTGCTCAAGCCTTTTCTTTTAATAGCAAATCTTTTAAGCAATCTTTAAAACGAGAAGTCGTTAAAACGGCATAAAAGAAGTCGGCTTAGCGTTAGTTGCTTGCAGAGCCCTCCTTTATGATAAAGCTTATATAGTCTATCGCAAAATAGAAAGGATGTGGCTTATGAGATGACGTATATTTGCAATCCGCTCAATATTGAGTATAAGTATCAATTTATTCAAATGGAAGGCTTAAGGGTCAACAGAGAGGCAGCAGATCCGACATTGATTTTATTTAAAGACAGGTATTTTTTGTTTCCCTCGATGACGGCTGGCTTTCTTGTTAGTGATAATCTTACGGATTGGGAATACCATCCGTTAAATGGGATGCCTATATATGATTACGCGCCAGATGTAAGTGTAATAGGTGAATATATGTATTTCACAGCTTCAAATTCTGAGAAGAATGGCTCTTTCTATCGTACCAAAGATCCGATCCATGGAAGCTTCGAGGAAATCGAAGGCACATTTCCTTTCTGGGACCCGAATCTATTCGTCGATGATGATGGGCGAGTGTATTTCTACTGGGGCTGCTCGAACCTGAAGCCGATATATGGCGTTGAATTAAATTCCGAAACGATGCGACCAATGAGCGAGCCTGTTGAGCTTATTTTTAGCAATACGTCAGTGATCGGTTATGAACGGAATGGTGAAAATCATATTCCTCCCAAATCTGCTGAACAGATCGAGCAAACACTGCAAAATTATAAACGAATGATACCTGATGTTGCAGACGAAAAACTGGAAGAACTTCGAATTATGCTAGGAAATGATCCTTATATTGAAGGGGCATGGATGGATAAGCACAACGGCAAGTACTACTTGCAATATTCCAGTCCCGGCACACAATACAATGTGTATTCAGATGGGGTATACGTGTCGGACAACCCGCTAGGTCCATTTACACTAGCGAAAAATAATCCTTACTCGTTTAAGCCAGGCGGCTTTATTCCGGGAGCGGGCCACGGGTCGACATTGCAAGATCGCCATGGCAACTGGTGGCATACCTCTACGATGAGAATTAGCGTCAATCATATGTTCGAAAGACGACTAGGCTTATGGCCAGCCGGATTTGATCAAGATGGCGAGCTGTTTTGCAATCAGCGATACGGCGATTGGCCGATGAAGCTTGAGCAAGCCAAGCTCAATCCGTGGGAAAACCCGCAATGGATGCTGCTATCGTACCGCAAGCCGACAAAGGCTTCTTCTTTTATAACGGGCAATGAACCAGCAAAGGCAACCGATGAAAATGTGCAAACATGGTGGAAGGCAGCGACGAATAGCAGCGGCGAATTTGTTGAGGTTGATCTGTTGCATGCATGCGATGTGCATGCTGTTCAAATTAATTTTGCCGACGATCATAGGCAGCTTGAGCTTCCCGAAGGGGCCGAAATGCATAAATCGGGTCATATGCCGCGATATATTGATCAGCGCAAGCATGTGACGAGATGGATCTTGGAGGGTTCGCTTGACGGCGATACGTATTTCGTGATCGAAGATAAATCGCAAGCAGATTCGGATTTACCGCATGATCTCGTTGTAAGGGAGGAAGGGGTGAAGGCTCGCTATATTCGTTGCACGGTCGTAGAGCTTCCGTTCCGTCAACAAGCCTGCATTTCTGGCTTGAGAGTGTTCGGAATTGGCAACGGAGAACCCCCTGCACAAGCCTCGGGAGTGAAGGTTGAAGTGTTCAATGGGCTTGATCTTTCTGTTGCCTGGGATCAGGACAATGCTGTCGGGCACAACGTACTATGGGGCTTTGCGCCGGATAAGCTGTACCACAGCTATATGGTATTAGGCAAAAATGAGGCTGCAATCGGGGCTTTGATTAAAGGAGAGCCACTGTATATAAGAGTCGATTCCTTTAATGAGCGCGGAATTACAGAGGGTGAAGTGATTCCGGTAATCGCGCAAAATGGAAAAATAATTTTCAGCTAATGATGAAGGAGAGAGATTGAGATGACAAAGCGTTTTCCTGAAGGCTTCTACTGGGGAGCATCTACTGCCGCACATCAGGTGGAGGGCAATAATATACATTCAGATTTTTGGTTAATGGAGCATTTGGAGGGTTCTATTTTTCAGGAGCCGTCTGGAGATGCAGTGGACCACTACCGTCTCTATCGTGAGGATATTGCGCTAATGGCCAAGCTGGGCTTGAATTCATACCGTTTTTCTTTCGAATGGTCTCGCATTGAGCCCGAAGAAGGGCAGTTCAATCAGGAAGCGATTGACCATTACCGAGATGTACTAAAGGCATGCCAGGAGTTTAACATTATGCCGATTGTAACGCTGCATCATTTTACGTCACCGCAGTGGCTCATTCGTGCTGGAGGCTGGGAGTCCGAGGAAACTCCGCAGCGCTTTGCTCGTTACTGTGAACATGTTATGCAGCAATTGGGCGATGCGATTCCGTATGTTTGTACGATTAACGAGGCGAATATTTCAATCGGGATCGCCAAAATCATTAAGCGCCATCAGGCGCAGGAGACGGCGCAGGTTGGAGTTAATACAGGCTCGATGGAGCGCATGCAGCAATACTACGCAGCTTTAGGCAAAGCATTTGGCTTGCCTCCACAGGAGATTCATTCCTTCCTGGGCGCCAGAAGCGAGAAAGGCTTAAGCATAATCTTCAAGGCGCACGAGGCTGCAAGAGAGACGATTCGTCGCGTCAGCCCTCAAACTAAAGTGGGCATTACGTTATCACTGTACGACATCCAATCGCTGCCTGGCGGGGAGGCGCTTGCAGCTCAAGCCTTGCAGGAGGAGTTTCTTCAATTCCTTCCCTACTTAGAGGGTGATGATTTCTTTGGCGTACAAAATTATACGCGTTATGTTTATGGGCCGGATGGCTACATTCCTCCAGCTGCTGATGCAGAGAAAACGCAAATGGGCAATGAGTTCTATCCGCAAGGACTGGAGTCGGTAATCCGCTATGCTTACGAGCATGTGAAAAAGCCGATTATCGTCACGGAAAATGGTATTGCTACAGCGAACGATGAGCGCAGAATTGCGTATATCGACCAAGCGTTGCAGGGCGTTCAGGCTTGTGCCGCGGATGGGATTCCAGTCCAGGGGTATATGCACTGGTCGCTGATGGACAACTTCGAATGGCAGCTTGGCTTTTCCAAAACCTTCGGGCTAATCGCAGTCGACCGCTCCACCCAAACAAGAACACCAAAGCCAAGCGCCTACCACTACGGCAGCATAGCGAAAAACAACGCATTACTATAGAGACAAGGGGAGGTTGTTGGAATGCTTGAAGCCATTTCATTACGAACGGAATATTTAAATAATCCTGTAGGAATAGATGCGAGCAAGCCGCGTTTAGGCTGGAAGCTTCGCAGCGACGGTACAAATATTGTGCAAAGCGCTTATCAGGTGCAGGCAGCCAAAACGGAAAGCTTTGTCAATCTGATTTGGGATAGCGGCAAGGTTGCAGGCAGCGAATCGCAGAGCGTTCGCTATGAAGGACCGGAGCTGAAGTCGCTTGAACGGATCTATTGGCGGGTCAAGGTATGGAGCAGTAATGGGGAAGAATCGGCATTTAGCGAGCCTGCCTTTTTTGAAACGGGCTTGCTTCATGCCTCGGATTGGAAAGCAAGGTGGATTGAGCCAGAAAAGGAAGTGGACATTGACGCCTATAAACCAGCGCCATATATCCGGAAGGAGTTTATCGTCAAGAAAGGACTTGTTGCTGCACGAGCCTGCTTTACTGCCAAAGGCTTATACCGCTTTTATTTGAACGGCGCAGAAGGGACGGACCATCTGTTTACGCCGGGCTTTACTTCATACTATAAGCGGCTGCAGTATCAAGTCTATGACGTAACCGCACTTTTACAGGAAGGCACGAATGCGTTAGGCGTTATGCTTGGAGATGGCTGGTGGAGAGGAACTACCGGAGGCGCAAGCCTGAAAAATAATTTCGGATATAAATTGGCCTTTTTAGGGCAGCTTGTATTGGAATACGAGGATGGAAGTCGTGAGCTTGTCGTCAGCGATGAATCGTTTAAAACCGCTTATGGACCGCTGCTAAAGTCGGATATGAAGGCGGGGGAGCTGTATGATGCAACCATTGATATAGCGGGCTGGAACGAGCCCGGCTATGATGATTCTTCCTGGGAGCAGGTAACGGTTGTGGACGATGGCTATGAGCATTTAATCGCTACGCGAAGCGTGCCTGTCAAACAGAAGGAACGGTTCGTGCCGAAGCTGCTGCGAACACCGCGTGGCGAGACTGTGCTCGATTTCGGGCAAAATATTGCAGGCTGGGTAGAGTTTCAAGTGCAGGGAGACAAAGGAGAAAAAGTCGTTTTAGTGCATGGTGAAGCTTTGGATCGGGACGGCAACTTTACGCTGCAAAATCTTGCATCGCACGGGACGCTGGAGGATTTCCAGGAGGTGCATTACGTTCTGGGCGGAAACGGAGTTGAAAGCTATCGACCGCAGTTTGCTATTTTTGGATTCCAGTACGTTTTGGTAAAAAGCTATCCTGGAGAAGTGAAGCCAGAGCAGTTTACAGCGGTAGCGATTTATTCCGACTTAGAAGAGACAGGGGAGTTTACCTGCTCCAATCCATTGATCAACAAGCTGGTATCGAATTCGCGCTGGAGTCAGAAAAGCAATTTTATGGAGGTGCCAACGGATTGCCCTACCAGAGAAAGAGCGGGCTGGACGGGAGACGCACAGCTGTACTGCAGGACGGCATCTGACTTTATGAACGTATACCCGTTTTTCGAGAAATGGATGGCCGACTTGGCAGCGGAGCAGTTCGCCGACGGTTCCGTGGGCAGTACAGTACCAACGGTTATCGGGTATCATAATTTCGAGGAATGGGAACGGTTTTCCAAGGGCAATACCGACCCGATGATGGCAATGCGCCGACCAAAGCCGGGTACAGCCAGCATGCTGGATGGATCTGTTGGCTGGGGTGACGCGGCTGTTATCATCCCATGGACGATGTATTTATGCTATGGGGATAAGACGATTCTGGAGCAGCAGTTCGATTCGGCAAAGGCATGGGTCGATTATATGGCTGCTTGTGCGAAAACCGCCAATGAAGAATACAAGGACGCTCCGGCTTATCACAGCTATACCGACGGCGAGCTTGATGCTGATTACATTTGGGATACGAGGTTTCATTGGGGGGAGTGGCTGGAAGCCGACACGATTTTTAACGATATTGTAACGGCGATGACCCAATCGAAGGACTCGCTTCCATATGTTGCAACGGCTTACTATGCCTATTCCACTCGCCTGCTCTCAGAAATGGCTTTTGAGCTGGGCAAGGCTGAGGAGGGCGAGAAGTATCTTTCCCGTTATCACAAAATTAAACGAGTTTATAATCGGTACTTTATTCGCGAAGACGGATATATCGTTGGCGACAGACAAGCTCCAAATGTGCGAGCACTCGCTTTCGGGCTGGCGGATGACAACAGAAAGCAAGCGGTTGCCGACAGACTGGCGCAGCTTGTGATCGAGCAGGATTACCATCTGAATACAGGCTTCCTTTCCACTCCGTTTATTTTGCAAGTATTGGCAGATAACGGCTATGCGGAGCTCGCCTTCCGTTTGCTGGAGCAGGATACTTGCCCGTCCTGGCTGTATGCGGTCAGCAAAGGGGCAACCACGATTTGGGAAAGCTGGCGAGCGATTTCGCCTGAAGGAGAGCTGTCAGGATCGTTAAACCATTATGCGTATGGGGCAGTATGCGACTTTTTATTCGCTGGCGTAGCCGGAATTCGTCCTGTTTGGGAGAAGCCGGGCTACAAGCATTTTATGTTGAAGCCATTGGTTGGGGGAACGCTCACTCATGCAGCCGCAGAATATGAGTCTCTTTATGGAACCATTCGCTCCAGTTGGGAGAAGTCAGAGCAAGCTGTAGCCTATCGCTTTGAAATTCCTGCAAACACAACGGCGACAATCATGCTGTCAGGCACAGAAGATGATTTGCTAGTGGTAGCTGGCGAGTTCCCGGATGCTCGATATGAAGCTGGACGTATTGTATTTACAGCAGGAAGCGGTCATTATAAGTTTAAGCTAGGTTAACAAGGAAAGGTCGGGAAAATGGTAGCCAGATGGTCGGCAAACTGTTAGCCCTTGCTAAAAAGATGAGGCTATACTCGAAGTGTAAGCATTCAATCACACGGGGGGAATACAAAGTGAAAAAGAGAGTCAAAATTTTTAGCGTGCTGCTTGCGGCAGTCCTGATGACAGCGCTTATTTCTGCATGCTCATCAACCAACAATAATGGAAGCAACGGCACGAAAACGGAAGGCAGCAATGGAAATAATCCGGCAGTTTCTGAAAGCGCTGACGATGCGCCATATGAGATCACGATTGCATTGCCAATATTCGGAGCAGTTCCAGCAGATATAGAACTGGTTGAAGACGAAATTAGCAAGCTTACACAAGAAAAATTAAATGCAACGGTATCCATTCTGCCAATCAGTCTTGGCAGCTATGATCAGCAGATGAATCTAATGACGTCAAGTGGCGAGAAGCTGGATTTAATGTTTACCTTCGGCATCGGTAGCCAATACGCAACTAATGCATTGAATGGAAAGCTGCTGCCGATTGATGATATGCTGGAGCAGCATGGTCAAGGCATCGTTGAGGCTGTTGGCGCTGACTACATGGAATCTGCCAAAGTAGCAGGGAAAATTCATGGCGTACCTACTTTGCACTCATATGCTTCACAACCAGCTATTTTTATGCGCAAAGATTTAATTGACAAGCATAACATTGATGTTACATCCATTCACTCACTCGAAGATCTGGACAGCATTTTTCAGGTTATCAAAGACAGTGAGCCTGGCGTCGCGCCGCTAGCATCAGGCTTATCAAGAGCGATGCAGTTTTATAGAAGCTATGATAGAATGGGCGATGGATATGGCGTGCTGCCTGGCTTCGACAACGATATGCAATTAGTCAATTTATATGAGACGGAAGAGTATGCAGAGCTATTGCAGGTGATGCGTCGCTGGTTTGAAGCTGGCTATGTCAACAAGGATGCCGCGACTACACAATCAACGCAAGCGGATCTATTAAAGGCAGATAAAGCATTTTCTTACATTACGATGAATAAGCCGGAGATTAGAGCACAGGAAGAACGGTTGATCGGCAAGGAATTGGTTGTTGTTAATCTTGACATCGATGCCTATGCCGTTACAACAGATGTTATAACCGGGTTATGGGGCATTGCTCAACAATCCGAAAATCCGGAACGTGTTATGAAGTTTCTGGATCTAATGTATACTGATAAAGAGCTAGTTAATTTGCTCACATGGGGAATTGAAGGCAAGCACTATGTGAAGGTCTCGGAAAATACAATCAATTACCCAGATGGTGTTGACCGTTCAAATGTTGGCTACACAATGAACGCACTGACAGTAAGCAATCCTTTGATCGCCTATACGCTAGAGGGTGAGGATCCAGATCTTGCACAAAGCATTAAGGAGTGGAATGAATCCGCGAAAAAATCTAAAGCGCTTGGCTTTACCTTTAATCCGAGTAATGTTCAGAATGAGATGACTGCTATTAGCAATGTTATCAAGCGATATGAAGCTGTACTTGAGACAGGCTCGATTGATCCTGAATCCAAGCTTCAGGAGTTTAGAGATCAACTGAAGGCAGCCGGTATCGATAAAGTTATTGAAGAGAAGCAAAAGCAATTAGACGAATGGGCCGCCTCGAAGCAAGAGTAAGCAATTTTTAATAATATAAGTATGTGCTAAAATAAATAGAGCAAAGTCGGGTCCTATTAGATCCGGCTTTGCTTTTTGATGATAACACGATATGATGACTCTAAGCAGTGATTGTTATGAAAAAGGGTTCAGACTGTATTTGAAAGCGCTATCTTGAAGTAGAATCCAAGCTACAGGAGTCGAAACGATATGAAAAAGCTTAATTTTATGCGACCTAAAAGCTCATTAAGAATTAAATTGACGTTAAGCGTGTTTATTATGACGCTGCCGCTCGTCATAATGCTGCTGTACAACAACTTTTACGCGATTCATGTTGTCCGTGAACAGGTGGCCGATTCGTATAAAAATACATTAACGCTGCACATGAATCAAATTGATTCCAACTTGAATGATATTGATTCATATATGAACTCATTAGTTAGCAATGGCTATGATTTAATAGCAATTAAGCTTGCTGAATCTGAGGACCAGTACTACTTGTCGAAATCATATCTATTCACTAAATTATCGCAGGATATTGCGTTGTACGACTCGTTGGGTGCTTTTTTTGTCTATGTGAAGGACAGGAATGACTATATGGACATTTATTCCAGTCAAATTTCCTACCCGGAAGGAGACAGCATGAAAGCGTATTTTGTAGCGATGATTGATGAACAAACGATACCAAAGGGGATTCGTACCCAAAGGTGGCAGCATGCTCAAGTAGGAGGCGAGCATTATCTTTTTAATATTATCCAGACAGGCGAGGTCTACTTTGGCGGGTGGATTAAAGCGGAGGAATTATTAAAGCCGCTCAAGGCTTTAAAAATGGGAGAAGGCGGAGTTGCTTTGCTGTCCGATACGCAAGGGAAGCCGATAACCAGCAGCAGCTTCGTATATGATCATGGCATCAGTATTCAGGAAAACCTTGACGACCATTATATTTCAGGAACTGAGCGAAAATATGTTGTTGTAGGAACAGAATCGTATAGAGGTAATTTCAAGCTGATTGCGCTTATACCAGACCGCAATATTTTAGCCAATTTGCCCTATCTTCAGCAGCTTATATGGGTAATTACGATTGGCGCGCTATTGTTTATTCCAGTAGGGCTTTATTTTATGAGACAAACGTTTCTGGACCCTATAAAACGGCTTCTTCTGGCGATGAGCAGGGTTCGAGTAGGAGATTGGGGAGTCCGTGTTAATTTGGAAAAGGATGCGGAGGAATTTAGAATATTAGGCCACTCCTTTAATACGATGATGACTGAAATTCAAACACTGCGAATCAATGTGTTCGAGGAGCAGCTGAATAAGCAGCGCGAGGAGCTGCAGCGGCTGCAGCTGCAGGTTAATCCTCATTTCTTCTTGAACGCTTTAAATATTGTCTATAACTTGGCAAAGGTTAAAAAATATGAGCTGATTAAGGAAATGAGCAGTGCTTTAATCAACTATTTTCGCTTTTTATTTCGCAGCAATACTTCGTTTGTGAAGCTAAAGGATGAGCTGGAGCATACGAGCAACTATTTGGGCATTCAAGCGTTGCGTTTTCCCGGGCAGCTCGTATGGCGGGTAGATGCTCCGGCGTATTTGGAGTATGTTCCAGTTCCGCCGCTCATTATTCAGTCGTTTGTAGAAAATTCGATTAAACATGCGATTACGATGGAGGAGCCGCTTGATATAGCGGTACAGGTCGGCTTTGAGGAGCATTCAGATGGTTCGCGAATGAAAATAACAATAAGCGATAGCGGACCAGGCTTCGACGATATGGTGTTGCGCGAGCTTCAGGCGGGCAGAAGCGTAGAAACGGAACGAGGGGAGCGTACAGGGATATGGAATGTACAAAGACGTCTAAAACTGTTATATAACGAAAATATAGCAATTCAATATGATAACAATGAACAAACAGGCGGCGGGGCAGTAGTTGCAATTATACTTCCAATCCACCCGGAAAGAGAGGAATAGCGATGACTTATCAATTATTACTTGTGGATGATGAAGTGCATGCGATTGAAGGGGTGAAAAGCGATCTTGATACGGAAAAGCTTGGCATTAGCCAGTTGTATACAGCCTACAATATGAAGCAAGCGAAGGCAGTGCTGGAGCGGGAAAAGATAGATATTATGCTTTGCGATATTGAAATGCCGCAGGGAAGCGGTCTGGAGCTGCTGTCCTGGGTAAGACGCCATCAGCCGGGTGTCATTACTATTTTTTTGACGAGTCACGCCGATTTTAAATATGCGAAGGAGGCGATGCAGCTGGGAAGCCTCGATTATTTGCTAAAGCCTGTAGAGGCCAGCGAGCTGGAGCATGTTATAGCGAAAGCGAAGGAAATGATCGAGCATAATAGTGAACTGAGTAGAAATAAGCAGTCCCATCAATTATGGATGAAGCATAGAGAAATAGTAGTAGAACGATTTTGGCTCGATATTATTAATCAGAAGCTTCCCAGCCATCCGGCGTCAATACAAAAGCAGGCCGAGCAGCTGCAATTGCCGATTATCGACAGTGCAAGCTACTTTCCTATCCTCATATCGGTACAAAAATGGAATAGGCCGCTAAGCCGGCGCGATGAAAATATAATGGAATATGCGCTTAGAAATTCAGCAGAGGAAATTATTCTCGGTACGGATTTGAACGGACTATTCTTTTTCCTTGACCGTGGAAACATGCTCGGTATTTTTACGATCGAGCAGATGGAAGCAGAGGATCAAGAGCGGCTCATCGAGGCATGCAGCCACTATATTGCAATGTGCAACCAATATTTTTATTGTGATGTATCCTGCTATTTTGGAAAGCTGGTTGCACCGCAGCATATGGCGGAAATGGTTTCGCTTATAAGGGAGCGCGATCGAAATAATGTAGCTTTTTATAATGAAGTGTTTCCGTTCGTCGATAGACTCGATGCAAGCCGCTCAATTGAGCTGCCGGATCTAAATGTATGGCTGTCTTTGCTAAAAACAGGATCGAAGGACGGAATCGTTGAAGAAGTAGAAGCTTTCATTCAGCAGCTTGTCGAGAAGCAAGCGATCGATGCCAATATTTTGCACCAATTCCATCAGGATTTGATGCAAGCGTTATATTCTTATCTAAATATGAGCGGCATTCAAGCGCGTCAATTATATGGCGATGAAGCGTCAAGAGCGCTTTCCGAGCGGGCTGGCCGCTCTGTCGATGATTTATTGGCTTGGGTGCATCATGCCTTGGACAAAGCGGTGAACCAAACTAAAGCAATCGAAGAATCTGAGACGGTTATTGAGACAGTCCGCCGCTTTATTATTAAAAATATAGACCAGGATCTGTCCCGAGACATGATTGCCAATCATGTGTTTCTCAATCCGGATTATTTGTCAAGAATATTAAAAAGAAAGACAGGCTATACGGTATCCGACTATGTGCAAAATGAAAGAATTAATTTGGCCAAGGAGCTGTTGGCGCAAACCAACATCCCGATAAGCTCCATCGCAGCATCGGTAGGGCATACCAATTTTTCGCATTTCGCTAAAATTTTCAAGAAGCATACTGGGCTGGGCCCAACGGAATATAGAAATCAATTTGAAAAAAAGTAAGCCTGGGCGCAAGTGAGCCGGATCCGCTGGATCCGGCTTTATTTATGCACATTTGCGTTAGCCAGTGGTCGGTATAATGTCATCCAAAAAGTCGGCTTAACGTTAGTTGAGCTTAGTCGAATTTCTTATGATAACAATATACTTACTAGAAGACAAGGATGTGATTTTACATGAGCCAGATATCGTCTGCGAAATCGGCTGCTTCGCTCCAAGCGAAAAAGAAAAGGAAGTACAATTTGAAAAGATATTCGCCGCTTTTAATTATGATGATTCCAGGGCTGCTGTATCTTTTGGTCAATAACTATTTGCCGATGTTTGGGATTGTCATCGCCTTTAAGGACATCAATTTCACCAAGGGCATTCTGGCAAGCGATTGGGTCGGCTTAAAAAACTTTGAGTATTTGTTCAAAACGTCGGACGCATTCATTATTACGCGCAATACCATTTTGTACAATGTGTTGTTCCTCTTTCTTGGAACCGTGTTATCGTTAAGCTTCGCTATTTTGCTGAATGAGATTAGACGGAAGTTTTTGCTGAGAACGTATCAAGCGATCATTTCCATGCCTCACTTAATTTCCTGGGTAATTATTAGCTACCTGGTGTATGCGTTCTTGAATCCAGAAAACGGTCTGATGAATCGAACGATTTTGCCGATGCTGGGAATGGATGAAGGGATTTCATGGTATACCGAAGCGAAATATTGGCCTGTCATTCTTACTTTGGTCGATCAATGGAAGGGCATCGGTTATGGCAGTATCGTTTACTTTGCGGCATTGCTCGGCATTAACGAAGAATATTATGAGGCTGCCAGAATCGACGGCGCCAGCCGCATCCAGCAAATTCTTCGCATTACGCTCCCGATTGTTGTACCCGTCATTATTATGATGGCGCTGCTGCAGCTAGGTCGAATTTTTTATTCAGACTTCGGCTTATTCTATCAGGTGACGTTGAATTCCGGGGCGCTGTTCGAGACAACGGCTACAATCGATACCTATGTATTTAATGGTTTGACAGGAAGCGGAAATATGGGAATGTCCGCCGCAGCAGGGTTCTATCAGTCAGTTGTCGGATTTGTGCTCGTCATTACCGTGAACTATTTGGTCCGTCGCAAAAGTAAAGAAAGCGCATTGTTCTAGGAGGGAATTCACTTGAGAAACGAGAGTCCAGTCTTAACATGGTTTAGTCATATCGTTTTAATTTTATTTAGTGCAGCATGTATTATCCCGTTTATATTGCTTATTTCGGCATCATTAACTGATCAAAACTCGGTTATCGCCAACGGCTATTCATTGTTTCCGCGCGAGTTTAGCACAGCAGCCTACGAATACTTGTTTACGCGAGGCTCAGACATTATACGTGCTTACGGTGTAACGCTATTCGTGACAGTTGTAGGAACTGTCGTTGGTTTATCGGTTACGTTGTTAATGGCTTATCCTTTATCCAGATCCGAAACGCCGTATCGCGGATTAGTTTTATTCCTTGTATTTTTCTCAATGCTGTTCAGCGGAGGCATGATCCCGTCTTATCTTGTTTATGCAAGCATATTAGGTTTGAAAAATACGATTTGGGTGCTCATTGTCGCTGGAGTGCTGACGAATGGCTACTATATTATGATGATGCGCGTGTTCATGCAGGGATCGATCTCTAAGGATTTGATCGAATCCGCGCAATTGGACGGTGCTAATGAGTACCGAATCCTGTGGAGCATCATTATTCCGACATCGACGCCAATATTGGCCGTCATCGGCTTGTTCACAGCGATCTATTACTGGAATGATTGGCAGACAGGGATGATCTATATTACGAAGCCTGATCTTTACAGCATCCAAAATCTATTAAAGCGGATTATGGACGACGTTCAGTTTATTCAATCCAATCTGGGCGCCAACGCCGGGGGCGCGATGGCCCAGATGCCGACAGATACCGTTAAAATGGCTATAGCAGTATGCGGATCTCTTCCGATCCTGATCGCCTATCCGTTCTTCCAGAAATTTTTCATTAAAGGGATTATGTTCGGGGCAGTAAAAGGATAAGGGGAGATATAAAAGGAGAAGGAGAGAGCGTAATGCAAACCATTAACCTGAACGGGAATTGGAGCTTCATCAGAAGCAGCAATCAGGCTTATGCAGCTGAGCGCATTCAAGGCGGGGAGGAAGTAAGCCTCCCCCATACCTGGAACGCTATAGACGGGCAAGGTGGCAGCGAACATTATTTTCGCGGTCAATGCTGGTATCAAAAAACGTTGGACATGACAGCGGAGCAGCTCGACAAAAGGCTTTATTTGGAAATTGGCGCAGCAGGAAATATTGCAAAAGTATACGTGAATGGCATGTTAGCCGGAGAGAGCCGCTGTGGTTACGCTATGTTTAGGGTTGCTTTGAACCCGTATCTGAAGTCAGGAGAAAATCTGATCGCAATTGCAGTGGACAATGGCTCCTACAGCGATGTTTTTCCGTTAATGGCAGATTTCACATTTTACGGCGGACTGTACAGGGACGTTATGCTTCTTGTCATGGAGGATATTCATTTTGATGTAATCGATGGCAGCAGAGACGGGATTTATTTGTCGCAAAAGAGAATCGATAAAGCTTCGTTTGAGCTTGGCATTCGCGGGACTGTTGTAAATGAATCCGTCAAGCCTGCTGCTGGAAAAATTGATATTATGCTGCAGGATGCTGAAGGAAAAGTAAAACTGGAGCATAGCTTGGAACTAATGGTCGCTGCCAGCGAGCAATTCAGCATTAAAAGCAAGGTAGACAATCCTGTTCTATGGGACGGAGTAGACAATCCTTATCTTTATACGGCAATCGTCTCTCTTAGTATTGGTAATACCATCTATGATGCTCGAACGATTGAAATTGGCTTTCGGACGATTGAACTGACGCCGGATAAAGGCATGCTATTGAATGAAAAAGCGATTAAATTAAAAGGGGTCAGCCGCCATCAGGATTACGGTGGTGTCGGCAATGCGATTACAAGAGCTCATATGGAGGAGGATATGTCCTTCATTTCGGAAATGGGCGCTAACAGCATCCGTCTCGCTCACTATCAGCATGATGATTATTTCTACACTTTATGTGATCGACACGGCATGCTGGTATGGGCTGAAATCCCGTTTATTAGCATCCCTTCCTCTGATGATTCAGAAAACCGCAATGCAATGGAGCAGTTGGAAAAGCTGATCAAGCAAGCCTATAACCACTGTTCCATCTATTGCTGGGGTGTGCAAAATGAAATTACAATCGCCGTCGAGAATGAGCATACCTATGCAGCGATCCAAAAGCTGGCGGCAACAGCGAAGCAGCTGGATCCCGTTCGATTGACCGCACAGGCCAATATTTATTCCGTCGACAACGATAGCTTAATTCACAACTTTACAGATTTAACAGGGTACAATTTATATTATGGCTGGTATTACGGCAATATGGAGGATTTGGGAAAACGTCTCGACGAGTTTCATCGAGCCCAGCCTAATGTGCCTGTGCTCGTTTCTGAATATGGGGTCGATACCAATCCAATGTTCCATAGCTATTCACCACGCGTAAAAGATTACTCGGAAGAATATCAGCTAATCTATCATCATAACGTAATTAAAACGATTCAGGAGCGAGAGTTTGTCACAGGCGGATATGTGTGGAATATGTTCGATTTCGGAAGTGCAGTAAGAAATGAAGGTGGAGAAAAAGGGAAAAATCTGAAGGGGCTCGTAACGATTGATCGGAAGCTTAAAAAGGATGCGTACTTTCTTTATAAAGCGTATTGGTCCAACAAGCCTTTTGTCTACTTGGCGGGCCGCCGATTTAAGAATCGCCATCAAGCACTAAACGACATCACCATCTTGTCCAATCTTTCTCGATTGAATGTATATTTGAACAATGCTCTTATCCATCAAACAAAGTCTGCTGAACGAGTGACTACACTCAATGCGGTTTCCCTTGCTTCAGGGGAGAACCACTTCAGAGTAGAAGGATTTGATGAGTATGGCACTGTCTATACCGATGACATGATTGTTCATCTTGTAGCTGAACAAGACAAGCGTTATGTTCATGTTGCCAATGAAAATAAAAAGCATGTTGTAAATTGGTTTGAAAAATTTGATTTGTCCAATATTCAAGAAATCAGTCTTCAGGAAGGCTATTATTCCACGTTCGATACGATCGAGGAGCTCTTCCGCAATCAGGATGCAAGGGCTGTATTTGAGAAGTTTTTTGGCCAGGCTGCAGAAGATGCGAGATTTTCTGCGATGATGGGCGTCATGTCGATTGAGAAAATGTCGAAAATTTCAGCCTTCAATATCCCGAAGGAGCTGTTGTCGCTCATAAATAAGGAATTGAATGTGATTAAAAAAACATAACACTTGCAGCGATTTTATCCCCGATATTGGATTGCTTCCGGCTTGCTACTTAACGCAGCAAGCCGGGGCAGAGCCAGTGAAGGGGATTTTTTATGCAATGACAAGCGGATACTGTGGCTATAAACCACCCGTTGTGTTTTTCTTGTGCCATGCTTTAATTTCTTCCATCCTCTGTTTAATTTTGAATTCTGACCCCTGTGTTGTCGGATGGTAGTATTCGCGTCCGATCAAGGAATCGGGCATAGTCTGCATCGTTGTTAGCTTTTCTTCTGTATCATGGGCGTACTGATAGCCTTTGCCGTAGTTCAGCTCCTTCATAAGCTTCGTTGGAGCGTTCCGAAGCTGCAAAGGAACGGGTTCACTCATGGAATGTAGAGCATCTTTTTTCGCATGGCGGTAAGCCAAGTAAGCAGAATTCGATTTGGGAGCCAGAGTCAGATAGATAACGGCTTGTGTTAGATGTACATCGCACTCTGGCATCCCTATGAATTGACATGCTTGAAACACCGAAACTGCGATTTCCAAAGCTCTATTGTCTGCCAAACCTACGTCCTCACTTGCAAACCTGACCAGCCTGCGAGCAATAAATAAAGGATCTTCACCTGATTCCAACATTCGAGACAACCAGTAAATAGCTGCATTTACATCACTATTTCGCATCGATTTATGCAATGCGGAAATGATATTATAGTGTTCTTCTCCATCTTTATCATACAAAAGTGATTTTCGATGAATAATTTGCAGCAGCCCTTGTTTGCTAATTTCAATATATTCACCTTGTTTCTCTCCGTTAAGCACAGCCATTTCTAAGGTGTTTAATGCCACCCTGGCATCTCCATTTGAGTATTCTGCGATAGCAGAAAGTACGCCATCCTCTAAACGTATCTTTTGATCTCCGTATCCTTTAGGATTCAAAATCGCTTTTTTTAATAATTCAACAATATCTTCACTGCTTAGTTGTTGAAGTACAAAAACTTTGCTGCGAGATAATAAGGCTGAGTTAACTTCGAAAGATGGATTTTCGGTTGTTGCGCCGATGAGAATAATGCTGCCTTTCTCCACATACGGAAGAAAGGCATCCTGTTGAGCCTTATTAAATCTATGAATTTCATCAATGAATAAGAGGGTTTTCTCCCCTAATTGCCTGTTTTCCTCAGCTTCTTTCATTATATTTCGGATTTCTTTAATACCGCTGGTTACCGCACTGAAATCAATAAACTTGGACTTGGTTTGATTGGCAATGATTTTAGCTAATGTTGTCTTGCCAACACCCGGAGGACCCCAAAATATCATGGAAGACACTTGATCATTTTTGATCATATCCTGCAAAACTTTTCCATGGCCTAGTAAATGTTTTTGGCCGATAAATTCTTCCAACGATTGAGGCCGCACACGATTAGCCAACGGTCGATCATGTTCATTTTCAAATAATGTTCCTTGTATCACAGTATCACTCCTTTTTGTAGAACAAATCATTAAAGGTTCTGCTTTCGGAATTCGACAGGCGTATAGCCAGTTTCCCGTTTGAAAAATTTACTGAAGTGGGTGGTTTCTTGAAAGTTAAGCATTTCTGCAATGTCGCTAATCAAATAATCCGTATGCATTAATAAACGCTTAGCTTCGAGACTAATTCGACCTGATATGAAAGCTTTGGCACTTATTCCAACAGCTGCGACCGTAACCCGTGTTAACGTTTTTTCAGTGCAATTTAAAAGGGCAGCATAGTCACGAACATGATTCAATTTAGTATAATTTTCCTCTACTAATTGTTGAAATTTTAAAAACTTTGGTGAGACCTGTGAAGTAGAAGGGATTTTATTTTGTTTATGAATAATGTTGAGCCATGTTATGAATGCATGAAGCTGAAAGCGCAACAACGTATGGACATCCTCTTTGGCTGCTTGAATTACAGAGTCCTGAACCATTTGCTCGATCAAAGTGTTTACTCGATGCAGCTCTGTATTATTTAAAGTTAAACTATTCGGCGTTCTCCCCATATCAAATGTTAAATTCAGTTCACTCAACGTAAGTGGAGCAGGAAAGAGAAATTCTTCACGGAATAGAATAACCCATCCGTCCCAGTTTTCATCGTGTCCAAAATTATGGACTTGTCCTGGTGTTACTACTATCACTGTTCCTTCCCTGCAAGAGATCGGTTCAAAATCGATCCATTGCTTACACATGCCTTCCGTTACACAAATGAGCATATAAAATTGATAACGATAAGCCATTTTCATACTATTATCTGGTGATCGCTTTTTGAGAGATGATACACTAAAAATCTCCAGATCGTATGGGTAAGACAACACCGGTTTATATTTAAGGGGTCTTATATTATTTTCCTGCTTGAATGAATGAACGATTGCATGAACCTCCTTTAAGAGTATTTATTGAATTGAAATGTCCGTAAAGTATCATTATATTTCCCGTTTTTGCCTTCATTGTATCTAATGAATAACCTAAAATGATCATATCATAATGCTGAGACAAAACAAAACTGAGAGCGTGTAGAGGATAAAAAGATTTTCGAAATAAAGGATATTCATTTCTTCCGATAAGGTTTATCCTTTAAAAGGAAAAGTACTTGAATAGGCGTTGCCTATTAAGGGGTATAGAAAGGTAAAGGAGAATGAACCGTTGAATTTTACAGCAATTGATTTTGAAACCGCAAACTTTAACCGATCGAGTGCGTGCTCTCTAGGTTTAGTTCAAGTTAGAGATGGGATTGTAACGGGTGAATATGAATGGCTAATTGATCCACAACAGCCTTTTAATCGAATGAATATTGCTATCCATGGTATTACACCTTCCATGGTTGACAAGCAACCAATATTTGAAGAATTATGGACAACCATTGAACCACTAGTATCCGGGGAAACTATTATTGCACATAACGCTGTTTTTGATATAAGCGTGCTAAGGGGTTGTTTAGATGCCGCTCAAAAAAGCTATCCAGAGATACAATATTTATGTACGTACAGAATTGGAAAAAAGCTGCTGCAAGAGCTATCTTCCCATAAATTAAACATCATTTCTAGCTATTTCGGAATTCGTTTAGATCACCATAACGCGCTTGAGGATGCCCGGGCATGTGCTCAAATTATGTTAAATTTAATGGAGCAGCAAAAGGAAAGTGATCCGCTGTTCTTTGCGAAATCCCTGGGATTTCAGGCGGGATCACTATATTCAGGTGGGTATACGCCTTTCAGGAAGCATACAATCAAAAAAGTTAAAAATAAAGCGGATTATGTTTAACTGAACGTTTCCCGTTAGGTTGATTAGGTTCATTAATATGCGCAAAAGTAACAAAGGTTCTCGTAGCAGCTTGTTCATTTTTTACCGTATGCAGGACTGATGGGATTGCGCACCATCTCACTTAGCAGCGCGAGTGCTGCTAAGTGAGAACAACTTCATGACCAAGAAATTAACTATGACCACCATTACAAAAATTACTTATAAATTTTCATTGGCAATTGAACAAGCGACTGACCTGCAGCAGACTGTGCCAAGCTAGACTCCAAGTTGAATGGTATTGGTTCAATTCTTGAAACCTTCTGCGTAAAAGTATTCAATGCAATGTTCAGCTCTAATCTGGCTAAAGGAGCACCAAGGCAAAAATGCGGTCCTTTTCCGAAAGTAAGATGCTTTTTGCTGTTTTCACGATGGATATTCAAGGTAAATGGATCCTCAAACACGCTATCATCCATATTGGCAGCGCTCATCCACGCGACCACTACATCTCCTTTTTTCAGATTCACACCAAGTATATTGTTATCCTGCTTCACTGTGCGCTCTCGCTTACTAATATGGAAACGGTAACGAAGCATCTCTTCCACAGTATTCGGAATCCATGCAGGTTGATTTTGTAGTTGCTGGTATAAGGCTGGATCATCATAGAGGAATGAATAAAAGATGCTGGAGAGCATATGACTTGTTGTTTCAATTCCGGCTCCCAGGAAAAGCATAGTTGTTCTGACGACTTCGTCATCGGTGAAAGCCTCACCATCGACTTCTGCTTTTAATAAATCAGACATAATGTCATCTGTGGGATTAGAGCGTTTTTCTAATACAATGGGGTAAATATGCTGGTAATACGCTTGAGCAGCCGCCAGTTTCTTTTGTTCCAATGCTTGCCGGTCCCCGCCGTTATTTGGCTGAAATAATACATCGACCCATTCCTTAAATAAATGATGGTCTTGCGAGGGAACACCGAATAAATCGGCCATGACGATTGTTGGCAAAGGTCCTGCCAGCGCATTCACAATATCAACTTCCCCTGGCTCCATCTCGTCTACCAGTCTGTTAACGATCTGTTCAATTTTCGGTTCCCAGCTTTTTAAACTGCGTGGAGTAAATGCTGTTGACAGTAAGGCGCGATATTTTCTATGTCTCGGAGGATCAATTAAAGCAATTGCAATTTTGTCGGGAGGCGCGCCTTCCTGTGTACTTGTACCAACATCAATGGCAGTTCTTGAACCCTCGCTCGAAAAAATTTCGTAATTGCTAATTACTTCATTCACATCATCATACTTAAATACGTTCCACGTATTTGTTCCCTCATGATAATAGACGGGGCTCTCATTAAGCATCTTGCGATACCATTCCAGCGGGAAAAACTCTTCGGCTCTTGTTTGAAACTGCGGAATGTCCGCCAAAGAAATGATCTCTTTGTACATATCTCCAGTCCTCCCAAATAAAGATTAGTTAATTCCTTACAATAACATGTTAACACAATTTGTGCTCATTGGGCAATTTTGCTCAATGGGAAATGTTAATTCGCATTGTATTTCTCATTGGACTAACTAACACTAATTTGTTAGTATGAATTTCGTGAGTACATATCCCGATATTAAAGTGGTGTTTGAGTATGGAGAAGCAAAGTTTACGAGATATGAAAAAGGAAGCGACTAGACAAGCTCTGGCCAATGCTGCGTTTGAGCTTGCTCTTGAACGGGGATTGGATGGGGTTGTCATCGAGGATGTTGTTCATCGTGCCGGCTTTTCTCGAAGAACATTCGCGAATTACTTCTCCTGTAAGGAGGAAGCGGTGGCAGCAGCAGCAATTTCGTACAGTAACAATGATGAATTCGAAAATCTCCTTGCGAATATGGATGAAAGCATAACTCCGCTCGAAATTTTGTATCGGTTGATGAGGATGCAGCTAACAGAAGAGCTTTTTAGGAAAATGCGCGTGCTTGTATCCATTTCGAAACGGTATCCGACTCTTGAGCCATTTCTGCTTAGCATAATCCATCAGTTTCAAGCAGAGGGTAAGGAAATATTGGTTAACATCGTTCAAGGGCGATATCCCGAGCAGTACACACATCTGCTTGTTGGCGCGGTCTATGGTGCAATGCTGCCATTGCTCGACGGTAGTCTTAATGTACGATTTCCAGGACAAGTGACGGACGAAACTGATGAAGCCATGACGTTCGACCAGTATTTGGAGCTAACCTTTAATTGCTTGCGAAATGGTTTTTAATATTCAACAAAAATTGGCCACGGCGAATGCTGCCGTGGCCAATTTTTGTTGAACGCATTTCTTGCTGTATGTGCTTCAGAAATCAGCAGACTTATCTCGGCAGTGTCAATGGCCATGTAGAGTAAACCTTTACCGGCCATATGGTTATGAAAGTATTTAATGGCGAACGGAAAGCGCTGGCTGCATTCGATAAGGAAAATGAACATTTGGCAAAAAGCGCTCGAAAAGCAGAATTTTATTCGGGGTTAATGATGCCGCTCATGATGTTTGTTGGTAATTTAAGCTATGTCGCAGTCTGTATTGTTGGGGCGGCTTTAGCGGTCAACGGCAAGGTCACGATCGGCGGCATTCAAGCATTTCTTCAATATGTTCGAAATTTTACGCAACCAATTATGCAGCTCGCCGGCTTGTCTAGCCAATTGCAGCGAATGGCCGCAGCCTCGGAGCGAGTTTTTGAGTTTTTGAGCGAGAATGAAGAGCAGGAAATGGAGCTTAATGAAGAGACGAGCAATATTTCGCAAGGCCAAAAACAGCTGCTTACGATTGCACGGGCAATTTTGGCTGATCCTAAAGTGCTCATTCTCGACGAGGCAACAAGCTCAGTAGACACAAGAACGGAAATACTCATCCAGAAGGCGATGGACCAACTGATGGAAGGACGCACCAGCTTTATCAATTTGAAGAGCAGGGAATAGCTGCCGGGTGAATATTCCCGGGAGAAGACGAAAATCCGCTTAAGGATCGGGCTTGGAGCATGAACTTGTCCAATGTGCGTTCGATTTCGCCGAACTTCTGCGTGATGGAGCAGAAGTCCGGTCTGGGGCGGTTGGGGAGATCGGATCGAGATGGGAGCTCCGCGGCCTGGGCAGATCCGCTTTGGTCGTATCAATCCGTATTGATGGTACGGATTTGCTCGTCTACTTCCGATTGGCGTACAGCTTGATATGAGGAAAACGGCTTCACTTGAAATGCAGCCGTTTTCCTGTGTATTCCCTAAAGCCGTTTCCCATTTTGCGGAAATGGCTTTTTTATGTGGACTACATTTTTCTAATGCGAATGGTTGAAATCATTAGTAAGGACAAGATCAGCAGTAAAGCGAGCGCCAACAGAGCCGATATTCGATTGCTTGGAAAAGCTAATGCGTACATTGAAAGAAATGAACCAGCTAAAGTTATAGGTACTCCACAAAATGCTCCTTCACTTTTCATAGTATTATAGCGCGCTAAACGATAACATCCGCTTATAATGTACAACAACAGCAGCCAGAGTCCTACCAAATTCGCGAAATAGAGTTCATGGAAGCTGAACTTGTAATACAGCAATAAAGCTGATGCCACGCCAAACGAAACCAAGTCAGCCAATGAATCCAATTGAGTGCCTATTTCTGCATTAACTCCTAAATATCGGGCGATTTTACCGTCATATCGATCTATAAGTGCGGCAAGCAGAATATAAATTGCACTTAAAGCAAAGTTATGATTGATCGTTTCAAGTATAGAAAGAACTCCGAATGACAAGTTTGCAAATGTCAGAAGATTGGGGATATAGTTTTTAATCATTTGTTCACCTTATCCGATGTAGTTGTTATTAAGAATTGTTTTTTCTGTAAGCAGACAACAAATATATAAGTTTATCTTTGTAAATCAATCCTAGAACAAAAGCAAGGAGCGACACCGCAGATATAATGATGGTGGGTAAATAATTTTGCTCATAAAGGTTTGAGCCGATACTCACTGATGCTAAAATCCACGGAAATCTAGCCACAAGTAATATAGTGAAAAAAGTTGCTGGCTTTATTTTTGTTAATCCCGCAACATAAATAAATATATCTTTTGGCGTTCCGGGAATAATAAAAATAATGAATAAAAAGATCGAGATTTTTTTGTTGTCCATCAAATGTGCGATCCATTTATGCTTATTCTTGCTCACCAGCTTCTCGATAAATGACCCGCCAATAAATCGTGTGAAATAGAAAATGATTACTGCTCCAATCAATAATCCTACTACAGTGTAAATTGTGCCAAACCATATACCATAAATGTATCCTCCGGCAAGTTGTATAACTTCGCCCGGTATGGGAGCAATGATGATTTGAAGTATTTGAAAAAGGATGAATATGATTGGTCCTAAACTGCCTAATGAAAGGATATAGTTTCTAAATGTTTCGACTGACATCGTCAACCTTAGAATTTCAGGGGAATAGTAAATAAATGGAACAATAATTAATAAGCAGAGCATTGCGAGAGTTATTTTATGTGTGAGTATTTTTATAAAAGAGCTCATAACAGTCACCTTTTCTATGTCTTTTAATCACTAAAGTTTAAGGGGCATATCTTAAGATCCGGATATATAAATTCTTAAGAATTCTTAAGTCGTTTGAAAGCTGTAGTTTATATTGGATGAGCATTATATACTGGGCATGACGAATATTAACGAATGGAGAGATCGAAAATGGACAATGCAAGAAATATACTAATTGCTGATGATAACGAAGAAATTAGAGAAATTGTCCGTGTGTTACTGGAGAGTGAACAATATAACGTGTTTGAAGCAGTAGATGGCGACGATGCTGTGCATAAGGTAAATGAAAACATTGATTTAATTATTCTGGACATTATGATGCCTGGAAAATCAGGATTTAAGGCATGTATGGAAATTCGCGAAAAAACAAGCGCTCCTATTCTGTTTCTTACAGCGAAAACACAAGACTCTGATAAATACATGGCGTTTTCAGCAGGTAGTGATGACTACTTGTCCAAGCCCTTTTCATATACTGAACTGGTTTCAAGAGTAAAAGCATTGTTAAGAAGATACTATGTCTATAAAGGAAAAGAGGAAGCCATTTCTTCCAAGATCATTTATATTCATGAGTTAAGCATTAACCTGCACAACAATGAGGTGTTGCTTAATGGAAAAGAAATTGCACTAACAGAAATTGAACTAAAGATACTGCTGTTAATGGCGACACACCGAAAGAAGATATTTTCCGCTGAAAACATTTATGAGAGTGTTTGGGGGGAACCTTACTCTTACAGTTGCAATAATACCGTCATGGTACACATTCGAAATCTTCGAATGAAGTTAGAAAAGAATCCACAGACCCCGAAATATATTAAGACGGTTTGGGGAAAGGGGTATCGAATTGAATAAGAGATTTACTTGGGGAAAGCTGAAATTGCAGATGACCTTATATTTATTACTTTCATTTATGCTCTCAGTAGTCTTGTTTTGGCTGCTACAAACAGCAAGTGAAGACTATTTAAACCGAGCATTTATAGTTAACAATCAAGAGACGACGGGAATTATGGATTTCAAAAAATACGTCGCGGATAAAAACATTTCATTAGATGATCAACAAGCGATCAAAAACTGGGTTCGTGAGGAGAGGTATATTAATCTATACATTTATAAAGACAATCAGTTGGTCTACGCAACAGATGGCTACACCTCTATTACGGACCACGATAAATCTTTATTAAGTATCATTCTAAAGAGAGGTGACTTTGTCACTATTGAGTTTTCCAATACTAGCGCTCAAGTCTACATGGAGTATTTTTATGAATACAAGTATTACAATACAGTACTCATTGTATGTGTGGCCATCTCATTGTTGTTTTTTATATTTATCATGCTTTTATTCATTAACAAAAAAACATCGTATATCGAAATGATTGAAAGCGAAATAAAAATTTTAGAGGGAGGAAACCTTGATTATCCGATAACAGTAAAAGGCAAAGGGAAAGATGAGCTTTCTTCATTGGCTCAAAGTCTTGATGAAATGAGGAAAGCATTTAAGGAGAGGCTCAAAAATGAAGAAAAAGCGCGAGCTGCAAATAGTGAACTGTTAACTGCGATATCTCATGATCTTAGAACTCCATTGACAGCGTTGATTGGCTATTTAGACATTATAGAGTTTAAGAAGTACCATACCGCTGATGAGTTAACCAAATATATCCATAACAGTAGAGAAAAAGCCTATCAGATCAAACAACTGTCTGATAAACTGTTTGAATATTTTTCTGTGTTCAATTTTGATGATGAGGAATTAGAACTTGAACACTTTGACGGGAATCAATTGATCGAGCAACTGATTGATGAACAATTGTTAATTTTGCAACATAACGGTTTTCATTTTGAGTTAGTTTCATGCAGCACTCCCTTTGAGATCAAGATTCACTTAATATCAATTCGCAGAGTATTTGACAATTTATTTTCTAATATTATCAAATATGCGAATCCAGCCAAACCTGTTATCATTCGTTACCAAGTAAATAAGGAGTCGCTGTTTATACAAATTGAAAACCATATAAACACGGAAATGCAAAGCAGAAATAGCACGGGAATTGGTATGAAAACATGCAAAAGAATTATTGAAGATCATAATGGACAGATTTCTGTTACAGACAATCAAAATATATATTCGGTTTATATACAATTGCCTCTTTTAAACAACAACATAGAAAGAAATATAAATCAGGACTAAGGGCAATCTCTTGACATGAATTGAAAATAAGGATAAGCTAGCATAAAACATACATATGTATGTTTTATGCTAGCAGCACATTCTGAGGATAACTGCTTCAATTGAAATGTAACCGTTATCCTGTATGTTATCGAAGCTTTTCAACTTAAATTAAGAAAGAGGGAATTTACTATGAAGCTTTCAGGTAAAGTAGCAATTGTTACAGGAGCTGCTTCCGGCATGGGAAAAGCTATTGCAGAGCTGTTTGCGGTCGAGGGAGCTAAAGTTATCGTATCCGATCTGCGACAGGAGCAAGCCAGCCAGGTAGTAGAAACAATCGAGCAGCAAGGCGGTACAGCCCTCGCTGTACAAGCTAACGTAGCCTCAGAGGAGGATGTTCAGCAGCTGTTTGAGTCAGCGGTAAGCGCTTATGGAACAGTGGACATTTTAATTAACAATGCAGGCATTATGGATAATTTCGTACCGGCAGCAGATTTGACCGATGAGCTTTGGGAAAAAGTATTTGCGGTCAATACAACAGGTCCAATGCGAACAACACGCAAAGCGTTATCAATATTTGTACCTAAACAATCAGGCGTTATCGTTAATATTGCATCAGCAGGCGGCTTGTTCGGCTCACGCTCAGGTGCTGCGTATACCGCCTCCAAGCATGCAGTAATCGGACTTACTAAAAATGTTGGTTATCAGTACGCATCGCTTGGAATTCGTTGTAACGCAATTGCTCCTGGGGGAGTAAACACGAACATTTCTGCTTCGATGACAGCTCCTAATCCATTTGGTGCTGAGAAAGCAATGGCCGGCATGGGGCTTAATCCACGATTGGGAGAACCAGAAGAAATTGCAAAAGTAGCTCTTTTCCTTGCTTCTGAAGATTCCAGCTTTGTGAATGGTACGACAATCACTGCAGATGCAGGCTGGACAGCCTACTGAAGTGGAAGTTTAAAAAGCACGACTTTGATGACGACGTGATGCGTTGTAGCATAGTCGGCGGCGAATCTTGAACGCTAGCGAAAATTCCGGTGCTCACGTAGCAAGTGCCTACGCTGCGCTCCTCATTTTCTACTAGCGTCCAAGCTTCTTGGTCCTGAAAGCCCTGCTTTTTAAACTCTATTGAAAGGTAGTTTAAAAATTGGACTTTGATGACGATGCGATTGCGTTGGAGCATAGTCGACGTCGAATATGTCACGCTACCGAAGGCTCCGGTGCTCACGTAGTAAGTGCCTACGCTGCGCTCCTCACCTTCTAGTATCGTGCCATCTTCTTGGTCCTGAAAGCCCAATTTTTAAACCTTTATTGGAATAGGTCGTTCAAAAAGCACGACTTTGATGACGATGCGATTGCGTTGGAGCATAGTCGACGTCGAATATGTCACGCTACCGAAGGCTCCGGTGCTCACGTAGCAAGTGCCTACGCTGCGCTCTTCATTTTCTACTATCGTCCAAGCTTCTTCGAAAAAGCAGATAAAAAAACTACAGCGAAGGAGCAAAGCATCCGAAAAACGCAGTGTGTCGCCTTTAACATCGTAATGCAACCTTAAAAAATTAAATAGGAGCATTACGATTTAAAAAGCGACTGGAGGATGCATTGCTCCGAAGCGCTGAATAGGACGTTCAAAAAGCACGACTTTGATGACGCTGCGGAGCTTCATAGCATACTTAACGTCCAAGCTTCTTCGAAAAAGCAAATAAAAATGCACCAGCGAAGGAGCAAAGCATCCGAAAAACGCAAGTGTGTTGCCTTTAACATCGTAATGCAACCTTAAAAATAAACAAAGGAAGCATTACGATTTAAAAAGCGACTGGAGGATGCATTGCTCCTGAGCGCTGAAACAGGAGGATTGCAAATGACAGATTTCTCAAGTGTTAAAGGTAAGGTCGCAGTTGTAACTGGAGCTGCGGATGGTCTTGGAAAAGCGATAGCTCTTTGTTACGCTGAAAATGGTATGAAAGTCGTTGTTTCTGACATTAATGCTCAAAAAGGAGCCGCCGTTGTTGACGAAATTGCAGCTATTGGCGGGGAAGCGGTTTTCTACCAAACAGATGTAAGCAAAGAAGATGATGTTAAAGGATTAATTGATTTTGCCCTTGCAAGCTATGGAAAGGTCGATGGCATCGTTAACAATGCCGGTATTAGTGCCGAGAACCGGCCAACCCATGAATATTCTATTGAAGAATTTGATAGATTGACAGCGATCAATCTTCGTGGAGTATTTCTGGGCATGAAGTTTGGCGTTGAAGCGATCTTAAAATCTAAAGCTCCGGGCGGTTTTGTTGTCAATGTTGCTTCGCAAGCAGGGGTGCTGGGGAACAGCGCGATGGGGATATATGTTTCTGCCAAGCATGGCGTTGTAGGATTGACGAAAAGCGCTGCACTTGATTATGCGCCACATAACATTACGGTCAACGCAATTTGTCCCGGTACAATTCGCACATCCATTTGGGGCGATGCGCCGGAAGAGGTTATTGATCAATATGCCAAGCTGCTTTCGCCTAACGGAAGACTCGGCGATCCTAAAGAAATCGCTCACGTCGCCTTGTTTTTAGCTTCTGATCTGGCTCGTTATATGAGCGGTTCTACTATACTAGTAGATGCGGGATCTCATGCAGGAAAGGTAACTCCTGTTCAATGGTCACATCCGGAAATTCTTGAATAGCTAGCATGATCAACAACAGAGGCTGTCCGCTAAGACAGCCTCTTGTCTATTTAATTGAACTGTATCCTAATGGAATCTATATAATCGATTTCGTCATAATAAAATCGAGCTGCTCTTCATCACCTAGCTTAAAGATGTGGGAGCCTGTTTGCATAAAGCCTAGCTTTTTGTAAAAGGCAATGGCGTTTTCGTTTTGCTCCCAAACCCCCAGCCAAAGCTTTTCTTTTTTAAGCTGCTTTGCAATTTCGATCGCTTTATAAACTAGCAGCTTTCCGAGCCCTTGTTTAAGATGACTTTTTCTTATATAAATTCGTTCAATTTCAAGCGAATCATTGCCCATGCCTTCCGTTTGAGCCTCATCGATATTTAGCTTAAGGTAGCCTGCAGCTTCATCATTTGAATATATAATGTAAAACTGCGAGCAAGGATTCGAAAGCTCTTTTCTTAATTGATCCAGGTTAAAAGCTTTCTCCAAATATGCGCTCATGCTTTCCGGTGAATTTTGATTTTGAAACGTCTCTTTAAATGTCTCGGCACTAATTTCCTGAAGCAATGCCAAATCCTCGATGGAACATTTTCTGATGTGGACAGCCATTACATTTTACCTCCATAAGCAGCTCTTGTTAGCTTATTAGTTTTAAGCCTACAGCAGATCCCAGTATCATCGTTATAAATAAAATCCTTAAAATATTTTTCGGTTCTCCATAAAAAATCATGCCTAATATCGCGCCGCCAGAAGCGCCAATTCCTGTCCAGACTGCATAGGCTGTTCCCATCGGCAGTGTTTTCATCGCTAACGACAAAAATAGAAAGCTTAAGCCGAATCCAGCAAATAATAGAAGGAATGATGATACGTTGCGGTCTTTATTTACCTTGTTGATCATTAGCACGCCAAACATTTCAAATACCCCAGCTAAAATAAGAAATACCCAATCCATCTGTTACGCCGCCTCCTGTTCTTTCTCTTTGCTCATTAGCTTCAAGCCAATAACTCCAAGCAGCAGAACCCCGATTAGTATAAGCTTGCCGGCTTGAACAGGGGCGCCAAACAACAGGATGTCGGCTATAACTGTACCAGCCGTGCCTAAACCTACAAAAACAGCATAAACGGTACCGACAGGAAGCGAACGGGAAGCGGCAATCATTAAATAGAAGCTGACAATAATTGCAATTGCAGTAAGCACCCATTCCAATGCGCTGTTGGCATGCTTCAGTCCAATAACCCAGCCCACCTCAAATATTGCGGCAACAATAACGGATAACCATGTCTTGTTCAATTTTTTCCACTCCTTTTAAAAATTAGTATTTACAAGTGCAGCCAAAAACATAAAAAGCCCGGGAAATAAACTGTTTGCAACAGTTTTATCTCCCAGGCTTTTATCCCTCCGTGACACAACCTATTGGTTGCGAGTTATCTCTCGGACCTGCCCGATTTTGCAATCGCGGAACCCTAGATAACATTTAGCTTGCATCTCTACTTTCACATTATACACAGCCCCATGAATTTATCAAGTCACAAATACGACGCCTTGCTCAGCGAGGCGCTCATGCAGCCTGGCTATTGAAATATCCGCTACGGAAACACCAGCTTCAACAGCTAAAGCCGCAGCAATGCCTGCTGCCTGCCCCAAGGCATAGCAGGTTGCTTGCACGCGCATGGACGACATCGCGACATGAGTGGCCGATATGCTTCTGCCTGCAACTAGCAGTCCATCGATTTCTTTTGGCAGCATGCAGCGATAAGGGATGTCATAGCCGTCCAGCTTGCGTTCATCCGTATGAGCATCACCCGTCGGATTATGGATGTCGATCTCATAATTGGTCTGGGCAACAACATCGTCAAAGCGACGGCCGCTCGTTAGATCGTCCTCCGTCAACGTATAGCGCCCTTCGATCTGGTTCGTTTCACGTACACCTGCTTGGCCCGCTATATGGGATAAGATATGATTCGGATGACTCGTACGCTGTAAAAAGTATGCTACAGAGAACACTTGCCGCAGCAGCTCCTTCTCAGCGTAATTAATGTCCTCGATTTTTGCTCCGTTTCCTTTAACGCGAGTCATATTGACGAGCAATGTTCCATCTCCCATCGTGCTCCAGTGCAGGAGACGGCCCTGAGGTAGCTGCTCAATGCTTTCGTAGCGATAGCAGCCCTCCGGCAAATAAGGGCGCACCGGCTTTCCAGTGTCCTGCATCATAAACATAAGCGTCATCGGCTGCGTCAAGCCATCCTCCTCGCGACCAGAGCGAACTGGCACGCCGGCGTCTGAGGCTGCGCGCGCATCACCCGTGCAGTCGATGACGACATCGCTTTCAAATGCCCGCAATCCTTCACGCGTATTGGCGATAACCCCCGTGACGCGCTTGCTTTCTTTTATGACTGAGACGAAGCTCGTATGGTAGTACACCTTGACGCCTTCCTTCTCAAGCTTTTCGTTCAAATAAAGGCGCAGCTCGAATGGCGAATATTGCGGCCAGATCGATTCATGATGCGTGCTCGGCAGTGCGGCAGGCAAAAACTCGGCAATGATTTCCCGGTAAATGCCCGTTACATTGCCTACGCCCATAAAAATACTGACATTGCCAAGCGTGCCCATCCCGCCTAATTGCCCGGAATGCTCCAGCAAGATCGTTTTTCGCCCACAGCGGGCTGCGCTAATCGCCGCCGCCGTTCCGGCAGGCCCTCCGCCAACAATGATCACATCAGCCACATCGTATACGGGTACCGTTTGATGCATCATAATGTTTTTGCTATTCATACGCAGCAACCTTCCTTCCTAAAAATTATTCCTTAACTGCTCCCAGTACAATGCCTTTGACAAAAAAGCGCTGCAAGAAAGGATATACGACGAGAATTGGCAGCATTGCGATAAAGATTTGCGCAGCCTTGACGCTTCTGTTGGACAATAGCTCCAAATCCTCTGGCGTAATTCCGGTTTTGCTGAAATCTTGTACAACTACAATCGTCTGCAGCAGCGTAGCAAGCGGCCATTGCTCCTGAGATCTCATGTAAAGCATCCCGTCAAACCAGCTGTTCCAATGCCCGATCATCGTAAATAACGAAATCGTCGCAATTGCAGGCAGCGACACCGGCAAATAGACAGAGAAGAGAATGCGGAAGGTGGATGCGCCGTCCACGATAGCCGCCTCGTCTAATTCCTTAGGGAGCGCGCGGAAGAAGTTCATCATAAGAATCATATTCCATACATTGACAAGCCCGGGCAGGATAAGCGCCCAAAAGGAATTGATCAGTCCAACCTTCTCAATAAGCAAGTAATTGGGCACAAGCCCTGCATCAAAGATCATAATGAACAAGAAAAACCAAATATAAAATGTGCGAGCCTTGAAATCGACTCGGCTTCTCGACAAGGAAAATGCCGCCATAATCGTAACTGCCATCCCGAACAAGGTGCCGATTATAGCTCTGAAAACCGAGGTTTGAATGGCATTCAGAAAGTTAGGGTTTTCGAAGGTTCGCGCATAGCTTTCCATGTTGAAATCAATCGGGAAAAAGGTGACGAGATTAGATTCCGCCGCCGATTTCCCGCTAAAGGAAACGGCTAAAATATGAAGCATCGGCATAATGCAAAGAATAGATACGATAATTAACAGAGCGATATTGAAATAATAAAACGTTCTATACGATTTATTTTTGTAGTACATCGCGGTCTACCTCCGTTCATTCATCATTAGAAAATGCGATAGTTGGCCCATTTGTAAGCGATATAGTAGCCGCCGCTTATAAGAATAAATCCGACTAGCGATTTGAATAATCCAACTGTAGTAGCCAGGCTGTATTGGCCGTCCTGGAACGAACGGAACACAAATGTATCGATAATATCGCCTTCCTTCAGCACCAGCGGGTTAATAAGGTTATAGATTTGATCGAAGTTCGCGTTCAGCATGCTGCCAAGAGATAGCGTAAACACGACCACCATAATCGGCATTAGCGATGGCAGCGTAATATGGATCGTTTGCTGAAGTCTGCCTGCTCCATCGATTTCAGCAGCTTCATACAGGTCTGGATTAATGCCGGATAAAGCAGCAAGAAACACGATCGCAGAAAATCCAAACTCCTTCCACAAGTCGCTGACAATAACCGTTACGCGGAACCAAGTGCCATCGCCAAGGAACATGACAGGGTCTATATTCAGAAACGACAAGAAACGGTTGACGATGCCATCGATAGATAGCAGATCAAGCAGAATTCCGCCGAGGATGACCCAGGACATGAAATGGGGGAGATAGACCATCGTTTGAATCGAGCGCTTAAGCCCCATATTGCGCACCTCGTTGAGCAGCAAGGCGAACAGCACGGGCACGACCAAGCCGAATATTATCTTCAGCACGGATATAAGCAGCGTGTTCCAGATGACCTGCATCGTGCCATTCAACGTAAACATCAGCTTGAAATTATCCCATCCGACCCAGGGAGAGCCTTCGATGCCGAGCCATGGCTTGAAATCCTGAAAAGCCATAATAATACCAGGCATCGGCGCGTATTTAAATACGAGCGCAAGCACTACAGCAGGCAGCAGCAGCACATGCAATCTCCACGTTTTTTGGAACGGTATCCGTCTTATTCGCGCGGTTGACGATTGAGCGGTTGATGTTATAATGTGGGTGTTCTTCATTGGGTTTGCCTCCTGAAAGTCGTTATGCCAATATCTTATGGCAACGCTTTTATAGTTGTATAGAACACATCTTTAAGGTATCTGTTAATTTATTAAGGGGGGATGGAGATTGAAGCGAAGAAAACCGATCTTCGTCAAGATGACGGGGATTATTTTAATTGTGTTCATTCCAGTCGTTATGTTGTACTCGTATTTCAGCACGACCAGCTTGAATGTTATCGATAAGCAAACGAGAGCGTATAAGGAAAGTCAGCTGCTCTTCCTAAAAAGCCAGATTGAATCCAACGTCGAGCGGCTATCATTATCCTCAAACGTGCTAGCAAGGGATTCTTCTATTCTGGACCTGCATATTAGCATATTGCGGGAAGATTATTACCAAATGATAGAGTACCAAAATATGGTGAAGGAAAAGCTGCATTTGCAAAGCTTGTCCAGCCATTGGTCCAACGAGCTGTCTGTTTATTTGCCGGAAACGAAAAGCAGAATCTCGACCAATTTGAGCAGTGTCTATGATCCGGACGTGCTGGAGCGGACGGAGAACGGGGTATGGAAGTTTCAACCTGGCGACGCTGCAGGCTCCCCTTATTATCAATTGTTTATATGGGATCCGTACATGTCGAAGGATGATCCGAATTTGGTCAATGCGGTATTTGAGGTTCAGTTCAGCCTTGAAAATGTGCGTGAAATGCTGCGCCATTATAATCTCGATAATCCGGGCGACAGCTTCCTGCTGACCAGCAGCGGCTATGCATTTTCCGACACGAGCAATATGGACGCCAGCTTTCAGCTGCTGGGAGAGCAGCTGCTCCATGAGGAGCTGGGCGAGGTCGGCAATCGGGTTATGGAGATTAATGGCAAGCAGTCCTACTTGAGCTACGCGTACCTGCCGAATTTGGACGCATGGCTCATTGATTACGTGCCGCTGGATGTATTCCATGCGCCGGTCATTCAAAGCCGCAATTTATTCTACCTCAGCATGCTCGTGTTAATCGTAATGGGACTGGCCGCTTCGTACCTGCTGTATCTTAATGTGCAAAGGCCGTTGTCAGCCTTAATTAGAGGCTTGAAGCAATTCGAAATCGGCGACTACAATTTCAGGATTAAGCAAAAATTTCACAACGAGTTTGATTACATGATGCATCGATTTAACGATATGGCACACGAAATTCAAAATTTGATTCAAAATGTGTACGAAGAGAAGGATCGAGCCAGATTAGCAACGCTCAAACAGCTTCAATCGCAAATTAATCCGCATTTTCTGTACAATTGCCTGTCCTTTATTGCTGCTTGTGCGAAGGCAGGGCAGACGGATACGATCAAGGAAATGTGCTACCATCTTGGAGGCTATTATCGCTACACGACTCGCGTGGAAAATCAAAAGGCGACAGTGGAGGAAGAGGTTCGTCTTGTTCGTCACTATTTGCAAATTTACAGCTACAGGCTCGAAAGAATCGATTTCAACATCGAGATCCCTGAGCCAATGTTGTCGCTGCCCATTATGCGGCTCATCGTGCAGCCAGTAGTGGAGAATGCGATATTGCACGGAGTTGAGCCAAAGCCGGGAAGGGGCATCGTGCTTGTTTCCGGCCGTCAGGAAGCGGGCTGGACTATTATTCAGGTGGACGACAGCGGAGTAGGCATGACGGATGAAGAAATCAAGCACTATATGCAGCGGCTGGAGCTTCCCGTACATGATCAGGGCGGCTTTGGCATATGGAATGTGCATCAGCGGCTTAAGCATCACTTTGGACCGGGAGCTGGCGTTACAATCAGCCGCTCTCATGTGCTGCCCGGGCTTTGTGTCACGTTGCGCTGGAAGTCTGAAATAAGCGAAAAAACGGAGGAGAACAACTATGTGCCAGCTTTTATTCGTTGAGGATGAACCCGTTTTATTAAAGAGCATGCTAGCCAATGATTGGGCGGCTATCGGCATAGCCGATGTTTTTGCGGCTTCGTCCGGTCTGGAGGCGCTTGCTATACTTGATTCCACGGCAATCGATATTGTTGTGACGGATATCAGGATGCCCGGCATGAACGGGCTTCAGCTGTGTGAGCATATTCGTGAGCATTATCCGGGCATTAAATGCATTTTGCTTTCCGGATACGGAGAATTTGAGTATGCGCAAAAAGCGATTCAATCCGGTGTCGTCAATTATTTGCTCAAGCCGATTAAGGACGAGGAGCTGATGGACGAGATTTCACGGGCGAAGCAGCTGATCGAACAGGAGCGGGAGC
Source organism: Paenibacillus montaniterrae (assembly GCF_018403185.1). Taxonomy (GTDB): domain Bacteria; phylum Bacillota; class Bacilli; order Paenibacillales; family Paenibacillaceae; genus Pristimantibacillus; species Pristimantibacillus montaniterrae. The sequence goes on along the minus strand of NZ_BOSE01000002.1, from coordinate 603,643 downwards.
ATCATAAACACGGCATGCAAATGGTTCAAGCGATTCGTTCCCATCTTCCGCTGCTGCAGTCCAGTTTGCTTGGCGATTTGCTGAGCGGCATGCGCTTGCCGCATCGTGTTTTACAGGAACGAATGGAGGAGTATGGCCTGTCGTTTGAGCTGGAGCGCGACTATCCGCTCTTCATGATACGGCTTGACCAGTCCGGCTCTGCGCTTGGCGACGGAGATGCATCGTTGTATGAATTTGCTGTGCATAACATCGTGAATGAAGTGCTGGAGCCTGGCTATGAGCTGTGGTTTACTCGCGATACTTACGGCTATATGTGTTATTTGCTTAAGGCAAGGAGCGACGAGCTAAGTGGCGAATTAAGCGGCGCGACAAGCGAGGAGCGGCTTAAAGAAGTCGCCCGCGAGCTAACGATCAAGGTTCAAGCCTACTTGAAGGGGACGATTTCCATTATGATCGGGCCGATCGCGTCTTTCCCTGCGGAGCTCGTCAATCAATACCGCAAATGCTTGAACGCATTTCGCAAAATTTCCCACAGCGACCACGCCATTATTACTAGCTTAAGTGAGGCCTATTCTCAATTTCGGCCGCTTGAGTCCTTGTATGCACCTCCAAGCTTTCAGCAGCTGCTGGAGGCGGAGCGCTGGTCGGATGCTCGCAAAAAACTGGCGACTATGTTTGCGGAGATGAAAGACAGAAAGCAAGATACGGAAGAGAATATGATGGAGATCGTCTATGCGCTAATGAACGCGTTTCTGTTCAAGGCGCATCTGCTGGGGAAGTCGTTGATGGAAATGACCGGCTTTGAAGCAGATATTGTCACAGAGCCAGGACTGTTCAGCCGCCTTGATCAAGTGACGCAATGGGCGGAGCTGACGCTGCAAAGCATGGAAACTTCGAGCGTGCGGGATAGCAAGGACAACAAAAATCAGTTGATTCTTAAAATTCATCGCTTTATTGAAAGCCATATTGCCAAGGATGTGTCGCTGCAAGCGATAGCGGATCATGTAAGCCTGCATCCTGCCTATCTTTCCTCGTTGTACAAACATGAAACGAAAGAAAACATTAGCGACTATATTATGCGTTATCGGATGGAGAAAGCCAGCTCCTTGCTGCGTACAACCGATATTAAAATTTATGAGCTTTCCGCACAACTGGGCTTTCAAAACCCGCCATATTTCAGCAAGCTGTTTAAGTATTATTTCGGTGTTACCCCGCAGGAATATCGGAATCGAAATCAAGCTGAATCTTAATAATTTTATATAACATCTTAAAACTTTTCCTCTTAACCCGGTTGTAAGCGCTGTAATAAAATGATGATGCAGCTTATTACAGCAGACTTAAGGGAGGTCGGCATAAGAAAATGGTTAAAAAATTAATGTTTTTTATTGCTGCTGCAACGATGATCGTTATGCTCGCAGCATGCTCATCGAATGGCAGCAATGGCAATCAAGGAAATGCCAGCAATTCGAGCAACAATGGAGGCACGGAGGCATCGCAGCCGCCGGAGGTTGTTGTTGATCCGAACGCAGAGGCGATACAGAATGGCACCTACAAATTTGATCCGCCAGTCACGATTACAACGGTTAAAGCAACAGATGGCACCTTTAAGTTCAAAAACGGCGAAAATTTGGACAATAATGTTCATACGAGATGGGCGCTTGAGGAGCTGGGCATTGAGCTTGAAAATTTATGGGAGTCACCTGGCGATCAATTTGCGACTAAGGTTCGTTTGATGCTGACTTCCAAGGAATCGCTGCCTGATGTTTTGATGACGGAGGATATGAGTCTCATTAACGAATTGATCCAATCCGGTCACTATCGAGATATTACGCAGGATTTCGAGATGTATGCTTCTCCGGCAGTTAAAGAAGTTTATAACTCGCATCCGCTTATGTGGAGCCAGGTAACTCATGAAGGAAAGCGCATGGCGATACCGAACTTTGCCTATGCAGGCAACGATAACGGCGTGCTGTGGATTAGACAGGATTGGCTCGATCAGCTTGATTTGGAGGCTCCGACTACATTTGAGGAGCTGGAAGCGGTGATGCAGGCTTTTCTGGATGCGAATTTAAGTAAAGCTGGCTCAGTCATTCCTCTTGGATTAAGCCTTGGAGCAGGAGGAAATCAGCCGAATCCGTTCGCGGGCTGGCTGGGAGAAAGCACATGGGTGTTCGGACCTTATGGCACAATTCCTTATCAATGGCTAGAGCGGGACGGACAGCTTGTGCACGGCTCGACGCTGCCGGAAATGAAGGAAGGCTTGAAGCGGCTGAACGATTGGTATAAAAAAGGTTATATTTCTCAGGAAGCGGGACTGCATGACGAGAACAAGCTGGCAGAGCTGATTGGGCAAGGCCGAGTTGGCATGGTCGTTGCGCCATATTGGCTGCCTAACTGGCCGATACCGGATTTGAAAAAGAACGTCGAAGGGGCGGAAATGCTGCCGTATCCATTGCCGACCTTCAACGGCAAATCAGGTGCGCGCGACACAACCTTCTTGCGCGGAGGACTGCTGGTGAAGCAAGATTTTGAGCATGTTGACGCCTTATTTCTTTACTTGAACCGCATATTTGGTCGCGTGACAGGCGAGCCGGGCAACGAATTTGAAAACGGCTGGGCGCTGGATTATGATTACACCGTTCTGGAGGATGGCAGCATCTCTCTGGCAGATGAAGATATTCCGGGCGGCAAGGTTGGCGTAGCGAAGTATTTGCTCATAGAGCCCAAAAATCCATTTACCAATTTGCGAACTTTGGCAGAATTAAGCCGAGGCAAAGAGCCAGAAACCTCTACCGAAAAACGTGCGGCACTTACTAATCCGCTTACGATGAAGGCCGCGGAAATCGTTGACGACGGCTGGAAGAACGGCTCAGCAATCGCGCAGCAGTTCACCGGAGCACCGACTCCTGCCATGCAGTCGAAGAGCGGTATCCTGGTCAAGCTCGAGGGCGAAACGTTTATGAGTATGATCTACGGCAATAAGCCGATCGACGATTTCGATAGCTTTGTCCAGGAATGGATGAAAATCGGCGGAGAGGATATTACGAGAGAAGTAAACGAATGGTATAAAACCGTTCAGTAATGGAAGGTGGGGCTGACCTGTAAGCCTCTTAGCAAGGTTGAAGTGAAGGTTTTAAGAATCTGGATAACGTTAAATGTTCCGTTTGGAGGCAATGGACAATCTAACGAATATCTATAACCTTAAGAGCGGAAAACCACCTCAAATACGGGGGAATCCGGCTAATAAGATGCTGTATATTCCTTAGAATGAGAAAGGCTTCATTGGTCACCAATAACGTTATCCAGTTTCCTTAGCGATAAGTCATCCCTTTGCCAGCCTTTTAGTCCTTTACTGTTCAGACAGCTCCAACACAATATTTCGGAGGAGGAGGTTAAGCGATGCTGCGCTATCAGGCAAGCAAAATAATCGTTGCAGCTATTGGCTTGGCGACTGCAGCGGTTCTCCTCTTTTTTCAGCTTCAGGCACAGGATTCAATCCGCTTACAAACAGACACGCCGCTTGCCAAAATCAACGAGGATGAGCTGACATTAGCGGAGCTGAAACACTTTATACATGTGCATAGAGCTTCTGTCATTGACTATTTTATACGTGAGCACGGTGCAGACGTGCATACTGGATTTTGGCACGAACAGTTCCAAGGGGAGGTTCCAGGCGAGAGGCTGCTGGCTGCTGCTATTGAAGAAGCGGTTCGAATGAAGGTCGAGCTGCAGCTTGCACGGCAGCATGGAGTTGTGAGCGAAATTTCATATCGCGCGCTGCTGCAGGAAATGGAAAAGGAAAATGAACGAAGAGAGGCAGCTATTGCTCGCGGAGAAGCAGTATACGGACCGTCTCGGTTTGATGAGAGCAGCTTCATCGATTTTTATAAAAGCAAAACGGCCGCATTGCTTAAAAAAAAGATTGCCGATTCGCAGCTCCTTCCTTCCGAACAACAGCTCAAGGACTACTACGAATCGGTTAAAACCGAGCTCTACCCGGTAGAGGATCACATTCTGTTTGAAAAATTTGCGATATCCTACAAGCAAAATGGCGAGCATTCGGAACCGTTGAAGGAGCAGACGTTGCGCGCCGCAGAAGCGTTAACACAACGTTTGGTTGCCGGCGACAGCGCAGAAGCCTCCATAAAGGCTCTGGAAGCGGACATTGCTTCCACAGCAGCCGTTTTCGAAGGAACACTTGTGCTTGATGAAAGCAATGCTTCGCAAATGTACAAATCGCAGCAGCAGCTTTATGCAGCGCTGCGAAATAGCGATGTTCTCAATCCAGTGCCGCTCATTATCGACAATACGGCTGAAGGGCGCTATGAGGTGGTCAGAATTGTCGAGCGTGAAACGGCAGAAGCGCCGAGCTTTGCAGAAGTAAAGGATATTGTTGCGATGAAATATATTGAGATGGCCTATGAACGATATGTCGATTCGCATGTTCAAGCGGCAAATATTCACTGGTTAATAGATTTAGATTATGAGCAGCTTGTTGAAGCTTAACTGATTTTAATGAAAGCGTTTTACTATAATCATGGGAGGTAAAATGCATGAAAAAATTGGCTTATAGAGCTTGGTGCGTACTGCTTGCGATCGTTCTCATTAGCGGCGCAGGCATTAGCGTGGGCGTTGATGAATGGAAGACCGTCGCAGCGACAGCAGGAACGGTATACTATGTTGATGCTGTAGATGGTGATGATTCCAATACCGGCACAACTGAGAGCTCGGCTTGGAGAACGCTGAACAAGGTGAACGCGACGACGTTTTTGCCTGGCGATACGATATTGTTCAAAGCAGGCGGCGTCTGGAAAGGAACGCTATATCCAAAGGGCTCGGGAGCTGACGGCAGCCCGATCAAAATCGACAAGTACGGCAGCGGGCCAAAGCCGCTGATCGCAGGCAACGGGGCAAGTGCTGCTGTATATTTTTATAGTCAGGAGTACTGGGAGGTTCGCAATTTAGAAATTACGAACTACGCAGACACGCAAGGAGAACGGCGCGGCATCCATGTTGCAGGAAGCAGCGGCGGCTGGAATAATCCGAAGGTCTATCGGCATTTTGTATTTGAGCATTTGGATATTCATAGCGTCAAAGGCAGTCTAAGCATGGATTACGCGCATAATGGCGGCATTATTATTTGGGATCCAAGCTGGAACTATATTGTGACCGATGTGACGATTAAAAATAACAAAATTTACTCGCTGGACAGCGTCGGAGTTTATTTAAACGGCGGCAGCAAAGGTTTTTCCTTCAACAACCGAGTGGCGGATAACGTTATGTATGACATTGGCGGTGACGGCGCAATTGTACTCAATACGACAAATGGAGTTATCGAGCGCAATGTTGTCTATGATACGCATAAAAGATCAAGCAGCTATCATGTGCCGCTATGGTTTTTTGAGTCAAAGGATTCCGTTATCCAATACAATGAGGTGTTTAATACGCACCCGGGCGGCGACGCGATGGCCTATGACGCGGACTACAAAAGCGAAGGAACTATTATCCAATACAACTATAGTCACAATAATGCGGGCGGCATGACGCTGGCTGTCAATGATGGAACGAACCCGGCCAATTACAATCGAAATACGGTAATACGCTACAATATTAGCCAAAATGATTTGGGAGCGGTCTTTAATTTCAGCGGCACGCCAGAGAACACTCATATATATAACAACACCGTCTATATCCCGCCGAATTCGACCACCAAGGTAGTCGATACGCTTAACTGGGGAGGCTGGGCCAAGGATACGATTTATACGAACAATATTATCGTCAATCTCGGAACTGGCGGATACAACTTCGGCTCCAGCACAGGCAATGTATTTGATAACAACCTGTTTTACGGCAATCACCCGACAAGCGTGCTTAACCTGGACAACAATAAAATTGTTGCTGATCCGATGCTGGCTGCACCGGGCACGGGCAGAATCGGTCGAGATACGCTGGGAGGCTATCAATTGCTTGCAGGCTCGCCAGCAATCGGCAGCGGCAAAATGATTCCAGGCAATGGCGGTCTTGATTTCTTTGGAAATCCGGTACCTTCTGATCAAGCGCCGAACATTGGGGCTTATGAAGGGAGCGGCCTTGCAGCCGGGGAAATTCCACCGGGTGCTGAGCTGGTGAATTTGCTGGAGAACCCGGGCTTTGAGGACGGGGCATTCGGCGGATGGACGAATGCGTACAACGGTGCGTCAATTGTCGCGGAAGGAGCGCGCACCGGCAATTATGCGGCGAAGCTTGTGAACGCTGTATCCGGAATCGAGCAAACGGTCACGCTTAAGCCTAATACGATTTACAAGCTGTCTGGTTATGCCGTAAGCACGAATGGCGGGACGGCGGTACTTGGCGTCAAAAACTATGGCAATCCGGCGAAGGATGTAGCAATCGGCGGTGCGGTTTATACGGGCCGCGAGCTGATGTTTATTACAGGCTCGCAAAGCACATCGGCTGTTGTCTATATGTATAAGCATGGAGGCACGGGAACAGTCACCTTCGACGATCTGCTGTTGTTTGAATACGGCGAAATTGAGCCGCCTGCCGAGCCGCCAGAGCTTGATACAGAGCTGCCGGGCAAGCAAAACCTGGCTCCGCTGGCGAATGTGACAGCAAGCTCCAGCCAAGCAGCCTATCCTCCTGCGCTCGCAGTAGACGGACTTAAGGATTCGCCGAGCAGATGGATTACTAGCGGCAGCAGCACGCCGCCACACTGGCTTGAAATGAGCTGGGATCAGCCGTATGAAATTGATCGTGTCCGCGTATGGAGCGGAGCCGGAACGGGAGCTATAAATTGGCAAATACGAGATTATCAAATCCAATACTGGAAGGATGGTCAATGGATAACGGCAGCCGAGGTTGTGGGTAATGATAAGGATGGACGCATCGGACAATTTAATGACTTGACGTTCGCGCCTGTTCAAACAGATAAAATTCGCATCTACATTACGAAAGGAACCGAAAGCGCGCAAACAAGCGACAACCAGGCAAGGCTGTTCGAGATTGAGGTATGGGAGCATGATCCTGACCAGTCTGAACCAGAAGTTACGCCGATCTATGTAAACGGGATCGAGGTAAGGCCTGACAATCGGATTACGAGAATTGATGCTGGAGAAGCGCTAGCCTTTCATGCTTCAGTATTGCCGGCCAATGCCAATAATCGCGCTGTGAATTGGCGCGTCGAAAGTAGCGACGGCCAGCCGACAGCATTGGCAGCTATCGACGAAAACGGCGTAATGACAGCGAATGCTGCCGGAGTCGTCAAAGTGATTGCTGAGGCTAAGGACGGCTCAATGGTAAAGGGCGAGGCTATAATTGAAATTACTACTGCGCCTGCTCATGCTAATATTGCACCGCTAGCATCGTTAACGGCGAGCTCATCTCATGAAAATGGAAGCTTCCCTCCAGAGCTTGCGGTAAACGGCATCCGCTATTCAGGACCTGATCGATGGATTAGCGGTCCGGAAGGGCCGCATACACTTGAGCTATTATGGGACGAATTGTACGAGGTGGATCAGGTCAGGCTGTGGAGCGGACAGATTGACGGAAGAGGGATGCAGATTTCTGATTTCAGCATTCAGGCTTGGGACGGTCACACATGGCAGACACTAGCTTCCGTCGTTGACAACGAAGAAGACCATTATGACGGCAAGTATAATGATTTGAAATTTGCTCCTGTTGTGACGGATCGCATTCGCTTGCATATTACGAAGGGGAATGCAGTATTTGATAATCGGGCAAGATTGTTTGAAATTGAAGTGTATGGCGAGCAGGCAGGAGAGCAGCATAGTGCTGCGCAAGAAAGCCTTTAACAAGCAGAGGATTTTCAACAAAAACAGTTGCTTATTGAAGGCAATAGAGGCCTATTTACGTTAAAGTGATTGAAAGAGCCGTATGCTGAAGCTGTTGGCATTGGGGGAGGACGAGAAGATGATGGAGCGAATGGAAACTGCATCTGACCATACTGTAACGGGATTTGTTCGAGCTGATGGAACCCGACTGGTGAATGGAGCAGGACAGGAAATATTGCTGAGAGGCGTTGGACTTGGAAACTGGCTGCTGCCGGAAGGGTATATGTGGAAATTTCCCGAGGAAGGTGACCGTCCACGAAAAATTGAGAGGATGGTTGAACATTTAATAGGGCCTGATAAAGCGGCTGACTTCTGGGCGCTGTACTGGGAGCGTTATACAACGGAAGCTGACATTAAGCAAATAGCAGCAGAAGGCTTCAATTCGATACGGCTGCCGATTAATGCTCGCTTTCTGCTGGAGGATGAGGAGGAGCCGCTTCGCATTCAAAACGATCGTTTAGCCTATATAGATCGGTTGATCGAATGGTGCAAAAAGCACCGCTTGTATATCATTCTCGATTTGCACGGTGCTCCCGGCGGGCAGACGGGGGCAATTATTGACGATTCGGCACGGAATCTTCCCGAGCTGTTTACCGAGGAGAAAAACAGGCGCCTTACGATCGAATTATGGCGGCTGCTTGCAGAACGCTACAAGGACGAATGGATTGTTGCCGGCTACGATCTATTGAACGAACCGCTGCCTGACTGGTTCTCAGCATACAACGATCAGCTTATGCCTCTGTATAAGGAGCTGATTGCTGCGATCAGGGAAGTGGATAGTCGCCATATGATTATTTTGGAAGGGGCGCATTGGGCAACCGATTGGTCTATATTTACCGAAAAAACGGATGATAACCTGATGCTGCAGTTCCATAAATATTGGAGCAACCCTGACACGGAAAGCTTGCAAGCATATTTGCATAAGCGGGAAGAGTGGAAGGTACCGATCTTTATGGGGGAAGGCGGAGAAAACAACGATGACTGGTACGTCGGAGCCTTTCAATTGCTGGAGGACCACTGTATTTCATGGAACTTCTGGCCGTGGAAGAAAATGGACACTGGCAATTCCCCTTGCTCGATAACAATGCCTGCAGACTGGAGCAAGCTGGTGCGCTACCTGGAAGGGGGAGAGCAGCCAGATACGGCTGTTGCTGAGCAAATTTTATGGGAGTTTCTGGACAATATTCAGTTTGAGCGCTGCACGTACCAAGCACATGTCGTCCGTGCTTTATTCCGTCGGGCGCCGCTGCGGATTCCAGCGATTTTCTACGGCAATCAAGGAGAAGGCGTCAGCTTTGGCAGAACTGCAAAAACGGAAAATCAACTAGGCTTCCGCGTACAGGATGGAACAGGCATCGGATTCGAGGAAGGGGGAGAGCCGCGTCACAATTATTGGCATGGGCGAGGACAATCTGAGCAGCGGGTATTCGTTCAATTAGAGCCGGGAGATTGGCTTGCCTATCAATTTACAGTAGTCCGTTCCGGGGAACATAGGTTGCGGATCAAGCTATTTCCTGTAGAGGAGAGTGTAACTGCTGCGATTACGGCCAACGGAAAGCATATTGGCAATATAATGGCCTCGGATGTCGGCAAGTGGCAGACTGCTGAGCTTGTGCTTCACAACTTGGCTCCGGGACAAGTGAAACTGATTATCCAAGCGGAGGTTCAGCCGTTAAAGCTTGAATGGGTTGAAATGATATAGCTAGGCTTGAAAAAGCTTCCGCATCACTGTATTAGGCAGGTGCGGAAGCTTTTTTATCTGTGAGAGCACGAATCAGCTTATCGCTGCAGCCAAGGAGAGCTAGCTTTCTGTCCAGCTCTCGTCAATACGGTAAACTTGATCTGGAAAGCTTGGGTCATCCTCGATGTCTAGCTGACCGAGCTCACTGCCACTATCAGTGAAGCGCATAACGGCAGGCTGCTGAGCTTGATGGCGTGGCCAGCCTCCAGTGTCGACAGTTTCCGGCTTGCCGGTAAGTGCGAATGCTGTCCATGCGCCATGCATGGCCGCGGCAAGCCTATGCTCATTCTCTCCTACCGTACGACCAAATACGAAGGGCATCTCGTCGCCGTGCGCTGATTTCAATGCTTCTTTACGCTCAAAGCTGTACATCCAGACATTCGCTCCAGCATTGCTGTAAGCAGCGGCTGTCCGCGCGGCGGAAATGCGATACATATAATCTGTAATTACAGCCTGCCAAGCCTCAACATTGGATGGCTCTTGCAACATGCTGCTGCCGCTTCGCCGCAAGTAGGCTGCTTTGATTAAAGGTGCGTTATCGCCGAACATGCGGCTAAGGAAACCGTCAGGCCCAAAGCTGTTACCTCCAGGCGTGCCAATCTCCAGGTTGGCTGCTTCGTGGCGATTTGTCCCGATTAATAGCGGTGGCATCGAAGGGCGCTTTCGCAAAATAGACTGCATTGGCGGCGATTCAATCACTACACCATCAACGACTGGACCGAATAAATGTACGCCGCTGAAATCTCGGCATAGTGCTGCCTGTGCCTCCATTAAGACTTCAATTGGCAGGTCCAGCAGCTTGCCTGCTTCGTTTTGCTGCAGCTCCAGCAGCTTCAAATAATTGGCTGCAACTGCTTTGGACGTATGCTGGTCGCGTATCGCCTGAACCGCTCCACTCTGAGCGATGGCGCCATGGAATAAGCCGTCTGCCAGCGGTGAAGCAAGCAAGCCGCCCACGCATTTTGCTCCTGCCGATTGCCCCATAATTGTAATTCGATTCGGATCTCCACCGAAAGCAACGATATGCGCCCTCGTCCATCGCAAAGCTTCTATCAGATCGAGTATGCCGCAATTGCCTGAGGAACGATAATCTTCGCCAAGAAAGCTGGACAGATCGAGAAAACCCAATGCCCCCAAACGATAGTTAACCGTTACGACTACAAGGCCTTGATCAGCAAAGGTTCCGCCGTGAAAAGCGGGATCTGAGCCAGCCCCTCCTGTGAAGCCTCCGCCGTGAATGAACAAAAGCACGGGACGAAGCGGGCTGTTTATGGCTTGTGTCCAGATGTTGAGCGTCAAGCAGTTTTCAGATTGGCTCTTGTTAAATTCCAGAACACCAGGCTGACAAGCAGCAGCTCCAAAGCGGTTTGCTTCAAGTGTGCCCTCCCATGGCAGCTTCGGCTGCGGCGGCAGAAAACGCCGTTCGCGACCAATGGGCGGCTCAGCATACGGCACACCATAAAAAGCGAGCCGTTCATTCTCGAATATGCCGCGCACTTTTCCCAGGGCGGTATGTACGATCGGAGCAAGCTTGTCGCTTGTAGATGTGTATAGATGGTCGGAAGTCGTATTGTCCATTGTGAAACGCCTCCTTGTTTAAATAGCAAATAATATTAAATAAGCAGCAGACAGGCTGCAGCAATTGGCGTTGCAACCATGCCAAATTTCAACACCGAAGCAGGGGCACGCTTCGTAAGCTTCGCTCCTGCATAAGAACCGGTCATCGAGCCAGCAAGTACGGCAAGCAGCAGCTTAGTGTCGAGGCTCCCCTCATAATAATATCCGACGCCTGCTGAAGCGGCAATTGGCAGAATGACTAGCATTGTCGTTCCTGCAGCAAGTCGAATAGGCAGCCCAAGCAACAGCATGAGGCCAACTTGAATGAAAGGAGTTGAGCCGATTCCGAACGTTCCGGACAGAAAGCCAGTGGCAGCACCAATCGCAGAAGAAGTCAGGATGAAGCGTACGCCACGCGTAGTTGGCACGTCAAGTACAAGCTTACGAAGTACTGTAAGCCGCAGCCATAGCACGAGGCTGGAAAGTGTAAGCATCCCCGCCGTACACCAGGTCATGATTTCGGCAGGAATCGTGAATGCAACCGTTGACCCGAACCAAGCCCCTACAGCGCCTGTCAGTCCTACAATGACGCCGCTTGCAAGATCTACATTTTGCTCGCGAAAGTGGCTCACTGCGCCTGACAGAGAGGTGAACATCATGGCCGCAAGCGCTGTTCCCATCGCCAGATGAATATCAACCTTGAAGATGACCGTCAGAATGGCGATCATAAAGCCCGAGCCGCCAGCGCCAACAAAGCCGAGCAGCAAGCCCATCGCAAACATGGACAAAATAATCCATAGTATGGTCATGTATCGTCCCTCTTTTCGAGTCTAATTGTAGTATAATGGAATCCATAATGTCTAATGCATTAAATTCATTATATCTATGCGCTCTGCGCATGAATTTCATATTAAAGCATAAGAATAGGGGGATGCCAATGGAATGGCAGCAGCTTGAATACTTTTTAGCTGTCGCGCGCCTGCAGCATATGACTGAAGCTGCCAAGCGATTGTCAATCTCGCAGCCTGCGCTTAGTCGATCAATCGCCAAGCTGGAGCAAGAGCTTGGCGTGCCGCTTTTTGAGCGGGAGGGGCGAAATATCCGACTAAACCGATACGGCGAACGGTTTGCAGCCAGAGTAGAGCAGGCATTGGAAGCAGTTCGGCTAGGCAAGGAGGAGCTGCGCGATTTGACAGACCCGGAGAGTGGTACGATCGTCGTTTCTTTTCTGAAGTCGCTTGGGCTGTCCGTTTTCCCGCGGCTGATGAGCAGCTTTCTCAAGGAAGCGCCTCGTGCACAGTTTCAGCTTTATCAGCAATCGACGCGCGAGATGCTTGATAAGCTGGAACGTAGTGAAATCGACTTTGCTTTATCCTCTATGACAGAGTCGCGCAACGGAATAGAATGGCGGTTTCTGTGGGAGGAGGAGCTCTTCGCCTACGTGCCTGTCGATCATTCGCTCGCTTGTCAAGACGCGATCGATATTGTTGCATTGTCGGAGGAACGCTTTATAGCTGTCAAGCCGGGCTATGGCTTGCGAACCATTACAGACCGTCTTTTCAACGCTGCGGGAGTCACCCCGACCATCTCCTTTGAGGCAGAAGAGGTTGTTAGTGTGGCAGGATTCGTCGCCGCCGGACTTGGTGTTACCTTGCTGCCCCGCTTGCCAGAGCTGCATGAGGACAAGCTGGCGCGCATCCGCGTTACAGATCCGGAATGCCGACGACATATTGGCCTCGCCTGGAAAAAGGACGGCTACTTATCGCCTGCTGCCGAAAGGTTCAGAGCATTTTTAATTAAGGCTTATTCCACTCCCTAAAGGAATAAGCCTTTTCGGTATTGCTGTTCAAGGCATTTTAGAAGCATCAATATAAACGTTTCGAAATATTAAAAATTACTACTTGAATACGATTTCAATTTCATATATAATCATTTTCGAAACGTTTCGATTGTTATTATCTTTGAAAAAACATGCTTTTTGGGGACGTTTTAAGTGAAATAAAAACGTTTCACCTCGAATGCTCAAACATTACCAGTCGAAATTTTGCATGAAGCATTGGAGGTAGGGAATCCAAGTTAATGGGTGGGTGAACCGAGACGTTTAGTTTTGCTAACGATGTTTCCCGAGCAACATCCACAAATGATCAGAGAGGGGTTTGTTTAATGAAAAAGACATTTGCAATGATTACAACGGTCGCTTTAACTGCAGGCTTGCTGGCTGGCTGCGGTGCTGACAACAAAAATGAAGGCAGCACCAACACGGGAAATGGCGGGTCCGCAAACGAGAAAGTTACGCTTAATGTTTGGGGGATGGGAGAAGAAGCCAAAACGCTTCCTAAGCTTGCAGAGGAATTCACCAAAGAAAATCCGAACATTACGATCAACGTTCAAGCGTTGCCTTGGGCGCAAGGTCACGAAAAGCTTTTGACGGCGATCGCCTCCAAGAAAGGCCCGGATGTTATTCAAATGGGTACGTCCTGGATTCCTGAATTTGCGGAAGCTGGAGCTTTGGCGGATTTGACGCCTTATATTGAGCAATACGAAGAGTTGAACCCGGAGAATTTCTACTCAGGAGCGGTAGAAGCAGGTAAATCCGGCGACAAATACGTCGGCTCGCCATGGTATGTCGAGACCCGGGTGCTCTACTACCGTACTGATTTGCTAAAAGAAGTGGGCTATGACGCAGCTCCGCAAACATGGGAAGAGCTGTCCGATGCAGCTCAGAAGCTTGCCGCACGCGGTGAAGGAAAATACGGCATCAGCATCGATCCGAAGGAGGAGTCGCTAGGCTTTATGTTCTCTCGCCAAAATGGCGCCGAATGGTTTACGGCGGACGGACAGCCAAACTTCAGCGATGACAAGTTTGTTGAAGCAGTAGAATACATCAACAGCTTCTATCAAAATGGTTCAGCGCCAAAGGATCTTGGACTTGATATTGTTCCGGCCTTTAAGGAAGGCATCCTGCCTATTTTCATCAGCGGTCCATGGATGATCAAGCTTATTCAGGATCAAGCGCCGGAAATTAATGATAAATGGGCGATAGCGGTGCTTCCGAAGAAAGAAAACAACATATCGCTGCTTGGCGGTTCCAATCTGTCTATCTTTGAATATTCCACTAATAAGGATGCAGCAGCGAAATTTATCGCATTTATGAGTAAGCCTGAAACCCAAATGAAATGGATGGAGCATACTAGCTCTCTGCCAGCTGCAACAGCGGCCTGGGAAAATGATACCCTTAAAAATGATCCATTCTACAAAGTAATTGGAGAGCAATTGAACGCGGCACAGCCTATGCCGGTAATCGCAGAGTGGACAAAAATCAATCAAAGCTATTTGAAGCACTTCGAGGTTATTTATCGCAGTAATGCAGACGTTAAGAAGGAGCTTGAAGCCTTTAACGAGGAAGCAGCCAAAATTTTGAAATAAGGCTGTTGTTCGAAGCCGAATCCGATTATAGTGAGCTGGCTGAACAGGCCGGCTCGCTCTCATATATGCCCTTGGCATGAAAGAAGGAAGTGAGATTTCCATGAAGGGTTTCCTGAATAAACAAGCGCCGTATATTTTCATCGCGCCTACTTTGATTTTACTTACCTTGTTCTCCATTGTTCCGATTCTGGTTGCACTTGTAATCAGCTTTACAGATATGGACCTGGGAGGGCTAGCAAACTTTAATTCGATCTCGTTTATCGGCTTCGAGAATTATGTCGAGGTATTAAAGGATCCCGTTTTCATGAAGGCGATCTACAACACGATCTTCTATGTCGTGATTGGCGTACCGCTCGTCATTTTATTCTCGCTTGCCATCGCTTTGCTTATCAACCTTGGGACCTCCCGGATATTCAAAGCCTTTCGCGTTGTCTATTATCTCCCTTCCGTGACGAACATCGTAGCTGTCGCGGTTGTTTGGAATTACCTTTATAATCCTACACTCGGCCTTTTCAATTATTTGCTGAATTTGGTCGGGCTGCCTGATGTACCTTGGCTGACGGAGCCGACTATCGCCAAGCTGTCCTTGATTTTGCTCGCATTGTGGAAGGCGGTCGGTTTGAACATGATTATTTTCATTGCTGCGCTGCAGGGCATTCCCAAATCGTATTACGAGGCTGCACAGCTTGACGGAGCGAACACGTGGCAGCAAGTAACGCGCATTACGATTCCTATGCTTCGCTTTGCCATTTTCTTCGTGTCGATTACGACGATGATCGGCTGGCTGCAGTTCTTCGAGGAGCCATTTGTCATGACCCAAGGCGGACCGCTTGACGGAACATTGTCCGTGGCGCTGTTCATTTACCAAAACGGCTTTAAATTCAATAATTTTGGTTACGCAGCTGCAGGCTCATTCGTGCTGTTCGTATGCATTATTGCCATTACGCTCGTTCAGCTTAAGCTTCAGAAGAACGAATCGGACATGACGTAAGGAAAGGGGGATACCAATTTGAGTACTGCAATGGAAGGGAAAAAGAAAGATTCACGAAAGCAGTCGAGCGGTGCGGCGTTCCAGTGGCTCTCCGGCATCGTGCTTACGATAGGCGGCTTGTTCTTCCTGCTTCCGTTTTTCTGGATGATTACGTCATCTTTCAAGCCTGAAGGAGAAATCGTGCAAATTCCGCCGACCTTTTGGCCGGAATCGTTCACGATGCACAATTTTACCTACTTGTTTAACAATATGAAATTCGACGTTTATTTCAAAAATACGTTGATCATTGTTTTGTTCTCTTATATCGGCTTGCTGCTTAACGCTCTTGCCGGCTTTGGCTTTGCGAAATACGATTTCAAGGGACGCAATGCCTTGTTTGTACTCGTGCTTGCCACGATGATGATTCCGAGCCAGGTTACGATGATTCCGGTCTACCTGATCCTGAATTCGCTCGGTCTCACGAATACGATGACAGGCATCGTCTTGCCTGGACTTGTAGGAGCATTTGCGATTTTTCTATTTCGCCAGTTTATGTCGACAATCCCGACGGAGCTGTTGGAAGCGACGCGATTGGACGGAGCAAGCGAATATCGGATTTTCGCGCAAATCGTGCTGCCTATTACGAAGCCGATTTTGGCCGTGCAAGCTATATTGACGTTTATAGGCGGCTGGAACAGCTTCTTGTGGCCGCTCATTATTGCAAATGATGAGAGTCTATATACGCTATCGGTCGGATTGTCTCTGCTTAAGGGACAATATGCTGCAAACTTCGGCCTGCAGATGGCGGGTGCGACATTTATGGTGGTGCCGGTTATTTTGCTGTTTACGTACTTTCAGAAGCATATCATTGAAAACTTTAGCATCTCCGGCATGAAATAGGGAGGATTTAATAAATTGAACAACTTAGATTTGCAAAAGCTGCTGGATGAAATGACGCTGGAGGAGAAGATTGACCAACTGCTGCAGCTTGCTCCAGCTTTTTTTGAAGGGGCCAATAGCGCTGGGCAAATTACTGGACCGCTTGAAGGTCTTGATCTTGCAGTGGAAAACGTTCGGCGGACGGGCTCTGTGCTCGGAGTCGGTGGTGCTGAAGAAGCCATTCATATCCAGGAGGCCTATCTGCGCCACAATCGGCTTAATATTCCGCTTTTGATGATGGCCGATGTCGTGCACGGCTATCGGACGATCTTTCCTGTGCCGCTTGCAATGGGCAGTTCATGGGATGTAGAGCTTGTGCGGCAGGCGGCAGCGATTGCTGCGAAAGAAGCAGCCGTGGCTGGCATTCATGTTACGTTTTCTCCGATGGCTGATCTGACGCGAGATCCTCGCTGGGGACGCGTTATGGAATCGACAGGCGAGGACCCGTGGCTTAACGGGCAATTCGCACGAGCATTTGTGCGCGGCTATCAAGGCGAGGGCATAGCCAATGAACCCTACAAGATTGCAGCATGCATCAAGCATTTTGCAGCTTATGGCGCTGCTGAAGGCGGACGGGATTACAATACCGTCGATATGTCGGAATGGATGCGGCGTGAATTTTACATGCCGTCGTACCGCGCCGCGCTTGAGGAAGGCTGCGAGATGGTGATGACATCATTCAATACGGTTGACGGTATACCTGCCACAGGCAATCGCAGACTGATGCGCGAGCTGCTGCGCAAGGAGTGGGGCTTTGACGGTGTCCTGATCTCTGATTGGGGCGCAGTCAAAGAGATGATTGCTCATGGCGTAGCTGAGGATGAGAAGGAATGCGCGCTTAAAGCGATCGAGGCAGGCGTTGATATCGAGATGATGTCGTCTTGCTACCCGCATCATTTGCAGGAGCTAATCGCAAGCGGAGCGGTAGACGTTCAGCTAGTAAATGAAGCGGTTATGCGCATTTTGCAGCTTAAGCATAAGCTTGGATTGTTCGAGAACCCGCACCGTTACGCAGATTCTGTGGCTGAACGGGAGATTTTGCTTAACGAGCAGCATCTTGCTGCAGCGCATGAGGCTGCGCTCAAGTCATCTGTCCTGCTGAAGAACGAAAGAAATGTGCTGCCGCTTGCCAAGGACGCAAAGGTAGCGCTGATTGGGCCTTTTGCTACAAGCGATGATCTGCTCGGTCCGTGGTCATGTATGGGCAAGCGTGAGGAAGCTGTTACACTGGCGGCTGGAATGCTTGGTGTTGCAGATCCCAATACAGTAACGGCAATCGGCTGCGGCGTGGAGCATATACCAGATGAGGAGCTTGCCGCAATGGTTGAGGCAGCGAACTCAGCGGAAGTCGTTGTCCTTGCATTGGGAGAAGACTCGGAAATGAGCGGTGAAGCGGGCTGCCGTGCAAATATTCAACTGCCAGACCGGCAATTGGAGCTGGTCAAACGGGTTCGCGCGCTTGGCAAGCCGCTGGTTGCGGTGCTGTTCAACGGTCGGCCGCTTGATCTTCACGGTGTGCTGGATGAGGCGGACGCAGTATTGGAAGCCTGGTATCCCGGAACGAGAGGCGGCGCTGCCATAGCGGAGCTGCTCTACGGCGAGGCCAACCCATCCGGGCGTTTGACGATGAGCTTTCCGCATTCAGTAGGCCAGGTTTCGGTTTACTACAATGCATTTAATACGGGGCGGCCGAAGGATGATCCAAACGCTCAGGTTCGTTATGTCTCGCAGTACCTGGACATTCCCAATGAACCGATGCTGCCATTCGGTTACGGCTTAAGCTATAGCTCATTTCGCTACGGAGAGGCAGCACTTTCGTCTCCCTTGATTCGTGCAGAAGAGAAGCTGCTGCTAACCGTGACTGTAACCAATGTTGGCGAACGGGCAGGCAGCGAGACGGTTCAACTGTATGTGCGCGATATCGCTGGTGAGACAGTACGTCCAATGCGGGAGCTGAAGGCATTTCGGAAAATTATGCTTGAAGCGGGCGAAACAAAGGAAATTGAATTTGAGATTAATGAACCGATGCTGCGATACCACCATGCAGATTTGTCATATAAAAGTGATCCGGGGAAATTCGAGGCAATGGTTGGCCCCAATAGCAAAGAGGTTCAAGCTCTGTCGTTCGAGCTCGTGTAAACGGAAAAGATAGAGAAATAGGGAAAGGAGCACGGTGATGAAGATAGAACAAATGGATAACACAACGATTTCCGTGCAAGTGGATGAGCTGTCGTTTACGTTCCTGAACAGCGGAGACCTGCGGAAGATCGCCTACAAGGATTTGATGATTAATCAGGTGATGTCAAATTCGCTGGATGGTTCAATGAACAATATATATTTGCGAGTGCGTAAGGAAGGGAAGATAGTAGCGGTGCCTCTGCTCGGTGTTCGTTCAGTGAGCAAGGTTAGTGCTTCCGATCAACGCGTTGAATGGACCGGTCATGTGCTGGGCGTTGCTTACCGCGTTACCTTTACGCTAATGCCTGGCTTCATATGGTTCTGGGAGGTTGCGCTTAGCGGAGAAGGCGTCAAGGCAGATCTCATTTATGGACAAGACTTGGGGCTGGCAGACCAAGGCGCTGTACGCAGCAATGAGGCGTACATGTCGCAATATATTGGACATACTGCATTTTGGACGGAAAAGAAAGGGTATGCGGTTTGCTCGCGCCAGAATCAGCCAATGTCGACCGGCTTCCCATATATGCAGCAAGGCTCTCTAACAGGAGCGATGGCGTATGCGACCGATGGTTTCCAGTTTTTTGGTCTCTCCTACAAGGAGACCAATATTCCAGAAGCACTTAGCAGCGAGCGATTGGCAAGCAGCGTATATCAGTATGAATTTGCCTATACCGCACTGCAGTCTGAGCTGGTAACTTTGGGTGAGGCGGAGACGACTTTTGTTTTCTATGGCCTATTGAAGCCAAACCATGCTGAAGCAATAGACGAATTGGAATATGAGGAAGAGATTCATGCCACATGGGAAAGCGCCAAGGCGCTGAAGACGAACGAGCTTCGTCCGATCGGTCAACGAGTGGCTTGGCATGAAGGCTTTGGCGAGACGCTGCGTGCCGAAGAAATGACGGAACAGGAAATTGAAGAGATGTTTCCTGTTCGCCTGCAGGAAGAGCGCGACAGCGGCGAGTTGCTGTCCTTTTTCACGGATCAATATGAGCATGTCGTGCTTAAAGCAAAAGAACTGCGGGTAGAACGTCCACACGGTCATATTCTGATGAGTGGGGACAACGCAAGGATGAACGAGCATGTTCTTTCATCGACGAACTATATGTATGGCATTTTCCATTCGCAGATTACGGTTGGCAACACGTCATTTAACAAGCTGATGACGAACGCGCGCAATGCGCTGAACGTGCTGAAGACGTCAGGCCAGCGGATTTATGTGGAGCTGGATGGTCGGTACCGTTTGCTGACATTGCCGTCTATGTATGAGCTTGGCTTCAACTATGCGCGCTGGCATTATAAGCTGAAGGAGGACTTCCTGACCGTCACCGCCTGGACGAAAGCGGATGCTCCAGACCTGGCGCTTGAAGTCATCTCTCGCAAGGGCAAAAATTACAGGTTCCTTGTAACGAATCAAATTACGATGAATGACAAGGAATATGAGCTTCCGTTCAGAATGGAGCAAGCATCAGACGAGCTTATTTTCCGAGCACATCCGCAATCGCTAAGCTCAAGTGTTTATCCGGAACTGAGCTTCGGCCTTCACATTTCAGGTGCAAGGATGAGTGTCAAAGACGAAACGGCGCTAGCAACCGAAGTTACTCCAGGCTCTGCATCAATCGTTGTGCTGGAGCTTGAACCGTCTGCAAAGTGGCGGATCACGATTCAAGGCAGACTGTACAACGCAGATGCCGCTACAACGGAGCAAAAGGAGCTGCCTGTGGAGGCTGAGGTCGAAGCCTACCGCGCCTTCCTTGCATCAGTCATGAACGACTTCGAGCTGTCGCATGCTAACGAGGAGAAGTCAAGGGAGCTGGAGAAATTTAACGCGCTAGCCTGGTGGTACACCCATAATATGCTCGTTCATTACTCTGTACCGCATGGACTGGAGCAATACAGTGGAGCGGCGTGGGGCACGCGCGACGTGTGCCAAGGGCCGGCAGAATATTTCCAGGCTATGGGCAAGCATGAACAGGTTAAGGAAATTCTAAAAACGGTTTATACGCATCAGTACATGGAAAGCGGCAATTGGCCGCAATGGTTTATGTTCGATCGGTATTACAGAATCCAGCAGGAAGAGAGTCATGGAGATATAATCGTATGGCCGCTGAAGCTGCTCGGCGATTACTTGCGTATAACAGGAGATTTTGCGCTTCTGGATGAGCGCGTGCCTTACACAACGCATGCTGGAGAATTGACAGCAGAGTCACATAGCATTCTGGAGCATGCACGCAAGGAAATTCAATTTATTAAGGATCATTTTCTACATGGAACACTGCTGTCATCTTATGGCGACGGAGACTGGGACGATACATTGCAGCCTGCTAATGCCAAGCTGAAGCAATATATGATAAGCAGCTGGACGGTATCCTTAACGTTCCAGACATTCACACAATTGTCTCGCGCGCTTGCCTCACAAGATGGAGAGCTTAAGGCTCTTTCGGCTGAGCTTGCGAATCTGGCGGAGGGCATCAAGGGCGACTTTAATCGCTATCTGGTGAAGGATGGCGTAACGGCAGGCTTTGCCTATATGGAGGAGCCGGAAAGCATCGATTTAATGCTGCATCCTGGCGATCAAAAAACGGGCATTGCTTACCGTTTGCTGCCAATGACGCGCAGTATGATCGGAGAATTGTTTGACAGGGAGCAAGCGGAGCATCATTACCAGTTGATCAAGCAAGAGCTGTTCTTCCCTGACGGCGTTCGACTTATGAACCGACCTGCAGACTATGCGGGCGGTGTCAGCAAAAGATTTAAGCGTGCTGAGCAGGCAGCCAACTTCGGCCGGGAGATCGGCTTGCAGTACGTTCATGCGCATATTCGCTTCATTGAGGCGATGGCTAAGCTGGGCAAGCCGGAGGAGTCATGGCAGGCGCTGTTGGCGATTAATCCGGTAGGGATAAGAAATGTCGTGGAGAACGCCGAGCTGCGGCAAAGCAATGCTTATTTCAGCAGCTCCGACGGCAAATTCGCCGACCGCTATGAAGCGCGCAGCGGCTTCGATAAGCTGCGTACAGGCGAGGTTCAGGTTAAGGGCGGTTGGCGTATTTACTCAAGCGGCCCAGGAATTTATATGAACCAGCTTGTGTCAAATGTGCTCGGCATTCGTCAGGAGGACGGTGAGCTTGTGCTCGATCCAGTACTGCCTGCCGATCTGGACGGATTGCGCTTCCGTTTCCGGTGGAGAGACAAAGATGTAGTATTTCATTATTCTATAGCAGGCAAGTCAGCCAGCAGCGTAACGATAAATGGTACGCCAGTTGAGGCAATCGAACAACCTAACCGCTATCGCCAGGGAGGTCTGCGGATCGGAAAAGAAGCGCTGGAGGCACTTCTTATCGCGAACGAGACCAATGAAATTATGATTACGATGGCTTAGTAAATAAAGTGAAGGCTCACAAACAGGGTTTTCAGGACGAAGAAGCTTGTACGCTAGCAGAAAACGAGGAGCACTAGCATAGTGATTAGGGAGCAAGTTCTTAGGAAACATAACATATCGTAGTATTCCTGTAGGACTGTATCCCTATTTCCTCGCTTTCTGCTATAATTGGATAGAAATCAATTGCGGTTAGCAAGCGATAGGAGAGATATATCTGTGGTAAGCATTAAAGACATTGCCAAGCATGCGGGGGTTTCCATCTCGACTGTATCCTATGCGCTCAACGGAAATCCTAAAGTTACAGAAGAGACTAGAAAACGGATTCTCGCTGTGGCCAATGAACTGAATTATGTGCCGAACGCCGCTGCCCGCACGTTAAAGAAAAGGGAAACGCGCATTATCGGAACGTTCCTGACAACCTTTGAAGGCTCTTTCTATGGAGGGCTGCTTCAAGGGATGAAGGAAATAATGAACAAGCTCGGCTATGATCTCGTTATTTGCAGCGGAACGCAGTCGCATCGAATGCTGTCTGAAGGTATGCTGGACGGGGCGATTATTCTTGATCGCGAGTTCTCTGATGACGAGCTCATTCAGCATGCGAACCGCGGGCACAAACTTGTGGTGCTCGATCGGGAGCTCAGCCATGAAAATGTTGTACAGGTATTGCTCGACAATAAAGCTGGCGCAACGTTTGCCATGGAGTATTTGATTAGTCAGGGACATAAGAAGCTGTATGCGGTAACAGGACCCGAGGGAACTTTTGACTCAGAGCAACGGCTTGCGGCAGCACGCCAAACCGTGGAGCGAAGCGGTTTGAATATAACGTACAAGGAGATTCCAGGTAACTTTGACAAAAAGAGCGGTTTTGCGGCGGCTGCCCAAATTATAGCAGAATATGATGGTCCAGCAGGTGTCTTTTGCTTGAACGATGAAATGGCAATCGGCATGTATGATGCGTTGAAGGAAACTCCTTATCGTATTGGCGAGCATGTACATGTGGTCGGATTTGACCATATCGACATCGCTGATTATGTCCAGCCGCGCCTGGCTACCGTCGATTATTCAGAACGCAGATGGGGCGCTGTAGCGGCGGAGCAGTTGATCAAGCTAATTGGCGGCAAGGGCACTGCCGAGCACGAGAGAATTTATGTTTCGCTTATTACGGGTGATTCGGTTCGGCCGGCGAACGTTAACATAGATGGTTAGCATGTATGGAGCTAAAAATAAACGAAATATTTGCTGTAACGATAAACCCCGAAATTGGAGTTGAGTCAGGTCTAATGAGCGTTAAAGGCCAGATGAAAATTCAATTGAGGGGATTTTTTATTAGGGCGTGTCTGAGAACTCCGAGGCCAGCCCATTTTGCCGAATTTTTGTTCCATGCAAGGCGCGTTTGGGAAGGCGTACCGGGCGTACGTCAAGCAAACGGAACGAAGCATGGGGCGAAAAGGCGGTGAAAGGGGCCCTTGAGCGGGTTTTTAGACACGCCCTAGTCTTGAGATGCTCTATACGGTGAATCAGCCAAGTATTCGTTGGCTTGGCGTACCGACGATTTTATAATCGTTAACATTTCAGAATTACGAACGATTTGCTCGTAAGCCGCGTCCTGCTTACGCTCAATTCGATTAAGAATAACCTCTGAGCTTTCCATTCGCGTTTCGAGATTATCAAAGCGTTGGTCAAAGCGAGATTCGAGATCCTCGAACCGTTGGTCAAAACGAGATTCGAGATCCTCAAAGCGTCGGTCAAAACGAGATTCGAGATCCTCAAAGCGTTGGTCAATACGCTCAAAACGTTGATCAATCTCCTCGAACCGTTGGTCAAAGCGAGATTCAAGATCCTCAAAGCGTCGGTCAATCTCCTCGAAGCGTTGATCAATACGCTCGAAGCGTCGGTCAATCTCCTCGAAGCGTTGGTCAATGCGCTCGAAGCGTTGGTCAATCTCCTCGAAGCGTTGGTCAATTACTTCAAAACGTTGGTTTACTTCATGACGAAACTCCTGCATTTCCCGCAATATTTGTTTAAGCAATTCTTCCAAGTTCGTTACACCTCCCTTCAAATAAACTAATTTCATTATATATCAACAAATCAGAAAATGTATATAAGCTGTCATTCTTAGAGAAAAAAGTGATTTATTTGACACGGTTTATAAGAGATCTTTATAATGGTAATTGAACAATTGTTCAATAAAAATGTGAACTAAGCCTGAGGAGGAATCGGTTATGCGTTTGGAAGGTAAAGTAGCAGTCGTTACAGGGGCAGCATCCGGCATGGGGAAAGCGATTGCGGAGCTATATGCAAAAGAAGGAGCAAGCGTGGTCGTTTCTGATCTGAATATTGAGGGCGCTGAGGCAGTTGCAGCTGGCATTAATGCCAGTGGTGGCAAAGCAGTAGCAGTAAAAACGAATGTTGCCGATTTGAATGATGTGAATACAATGATCGATACTGCAGTAAACGAATTTGGAACACTCGATATTTTAGTAAACAATGCAGGCATTATGGATAATATGGCTCCCGCTGGAGATGTTGATGATGCAAAATGGGATTTAATTTTTGACATCAATACGAAAGGTGTTATGCGTGCCATTCGCAAAGCGCTTCCAATATTTCTGGAGAAAGGCAATGGTGTAATTATTAATACTGCATCGACTGGCGGCTTTAGCGGCGCACATGCAGGTGTCGCATATACTGCATCCAAGCATGCAGTTGTTGGTATTACGAAAAATACTGGCTTTATGTACGCGCAAAAAGGCATTCGCTGCAACGCAATCGCGCCGGGCGCGACAATGACGAATATTACAGCATCGATGAACAATGTCAATGAATTTGGTGTATCGCGCACAAAGGTTACGCAAGGTGTAATTCCTCGTGTTGGACAAGCAGATGAAATTGCGCAGGTCGCATTATTTTTAGCATCTGATGAATCCAGCTTTATTAACGGCGCGGTTATTGCGGCTGATGCGGGCTGGACAGCAGGCTTCTAAAAAACGATAAATGGGGGCACTCAAACGGAATCGTCTGCTCAGATATATACGATCACATATCAATAAGATGTTGTTGTTTAAACGACCACTTGCAGTTGTCCTGCTTGTGGTCGTTTTTTATTGAAACCTATATACTTCCCCCCTAACCAGAGAAATGTGCCCCTATATAAACGAGCAAAAGATGGATAAAATCAAATTGCAAATGAATGCGCTTACAAAAATGAAGGGTAAGGGAGGTGATTGCTGCCACAATAAAAATAACGATTCCAAATAGAGGAGGAAGGACGCTTTATGAAAAGGATGAAAAAAGCAGTTTCGTTGCTGCTGCTAGCAGTGCTTTTCCTACCATTGCTGCCCCATGTAGCGCAAGCCGCAGCAACCGGCGCGCCAGGTACGCCAAGCCTGTACCAAAGCAACTGGGACAACAGTCCTAACTATTCCATTGGCTTCAACATGTGGTGGGGCAACAATGGCACGAGCTGGAGGCTATATGAAAATGATGTACTCGTTCACTCCGAGGCGTTAACGGATCAATCACCAAATGCGCAAGCTGCAACTTTTGCTTTCACGAACAAGCCCTCTGGCACTTATGTATACAAAGTGGAATTAAGCAATACTTATGGTACAAGCTCTTCGGGAACGCTTTCCTACACCGTAGTCAATCCAAACGGAAGTGATACAGAGGCTCCTTCTGTGCCTGCAGGCTTAACGGCTTCCGATATTACAGAAAATTCTGTTAGCTTATTCTGGAATGCTGCAACAGACAATGTTGGCGTAGCAGGCTATGAGGTTTATCAGGACGGTGTGCTGACAGCAACAGTAACGAGTACCTCCCACACCGTAACAGGACTTTCCCCAGCTACATCCTACACCTACACCATCAAGGCAAAAGACAGTGCGGGTAATGTGTCGCCAGCAAGCGATCCGCTTGCGGTTATGACACTTGCTGCACCGATTGAGGATACAACAGCTCCTTCGACACCAGCGAATTTAACGGCAACAGCAGTAACAGCCAGCTCTGTCAGCTTAACCTGGTCAGCTTCTACAGATAATGTTGGCGTAGCAGGCTACACCTTGTCTTATGGCTCTGCAACTCTTTTTGTTACAGGAACGAGCACAACCGTGACGGGTTTAACACCAGAGACCGCCTACACCTTTACAGTTGCAGCCAAGGATGCAGCTGGCAATGTATCGGCGGCTAGCAACGCTGTAACCGTTACGACTCAGGCGGCAACGGCTGATCAGGAAGCATGCCGTCCTGAAGGCTTGTATGATTCAGGCGTAGTAGGTGTGCCATATTGTACAGTCTATGATACCGATGGGCGTGAGCTTCTTCCAAATGGGCTGGACCGTCGCATTATTGGCTACTTTACAAGCTGGCGTACTGGCGACAATGGCCAGCTTCAATATTTGGCATCCGATATTCCATGGGACAAACTATCCCATATTAATTACGCATTTGCTCATATTGATAATAATTACGAGGTATCGGTCGGTAGTCAGTATCCAGGCAATGCTTCAACTGACAAAACATGGCCAGGCGTAGCCGGAGCGGAGATGGACCCTGCCTATCCGTATCAAGGTCATTTCAATTTGCTTAACAAATTCAAAAAGCAGCACCCGGGTGTGAAAACATTAATTTCGATTGGCGGCTGGGCGGAAACCGGCGGCTATTTCAATGAAAATGGCGAGCGTGTAGCTAACGGCGGCTTTTATACGATGACAACCAATGCAGATGGCTCGATAAATTATGCCGGCATTGAGACGTTTGCCAACTCTGCGGTAGAATTTATCCGTGAATACGGGTTCGACGGCGTAGACATCGACTACGAATATCCGACTTCGATGAAGGATGCGGGCAATCCGCATGACTGGGCATTTTCTACTCCGCGTCTTGCAGGACTAAATCAAAGCTATAATGAGCTGATGAAGACGCTGCGTATAAAACTGGATCAGGCTGCGGCAGAGGACGGTAAATACTACTTGCTGACGATAGCTTCTCCATCCTCAGGCTATCTGCTTCGCGGTATGGAAACATTCAACGCCCTGCAATATTTGGATTATGTTAATGTGATGACATACGATTTGCATGGTGCCTGGAATGAATTTGTCGGGCCACAAGCGGCCTTGTATGATGATGGCAAGGATGCCGAGCTGAAGGCAGCGGGCGTGTATTCCACTGCTGAATATGGCGGCATCGGCTATTTGAACGCGGATTGGGCCTACCACTACATGCGCGGCATGATGCAAGCAGGTCGCATCAACATTGGCGTGCCGTACTACACGCGCGGCTTTCAAAATGTAGTAGGCGGCACCAATGGGCTGTGGGGCACAGCGAAAGGTACAGTTTGCCCGCCTGAGCTAGCTGGCAGATGTGGCGATGGTGCGCTTGGCATTGATAACCTGTGGCATGACAAAGATGATAATGGCAATGAGGTAGGCGCAGGCTCCAATCCAATGTGGCATGCGAAAAACCTGGAGGAGGGCATTGTAGGCTCCTATTTGAGCGATTACGGCTTGACGGATACGGCACTGACTGGCACCTACACGCGGTATTACGATAATACGTTAGTAGCGCCATGGCTGTGGAACAGCACGAAACGAGTATTTATTTCCACTGAGGATGAGCAATCGATCAATACGAAAGCAGATTGGGTTATTGAAAATGGCATTGGCGGCTTGATGATTTGGGAGCTTGCTGGAGACTACGGCTGGGATGCAAGCAAACAGGAATACGGAGTAGGCTATACGCTGACAAGCGCTATGCACAGCAAGTTTTCGAATACAACCCCTTATGGCAATACGAATCGTACGATTGAAATGCCAACTGAAAAACTGAATGCAACGATTGAATTTACAGGCTTTAAGCTCGGAGATCAAAACTTCCCAATCAATACAAAGGTGAAGCTGACGAACAATAGCAGCATCACCATTACAGGAGGATCTGTACTGGAGTTTGATGTACCAACCTCGACGAATGCTTTGTTCCGCAGCTGGAACGGTGATCAAGTGAACATTGTTTCTGCTGGACATACAGGCAATAATATCGGCGGCTTGACAGGAGATTTCCATCGAGTCTCCATCACAGTTCCAGGCTGGAAGTCCATTGCACCAGGCGCAACAGAGCTGTTCGATCTCGTTTATTACTTGCCGATTAGCGGTCCTGCCAACGCAACTATAACGATTAATGGCACAACCTATGCGTTAAATTAGCTTCATTTTCACAGTTTTTCAACACAGCAAAATGAGCCCGTCTAATGTGCAGGCGAGGCTCGTTTTGCATTCCTTTTTCACTGAACCACGGCAGCTCAGTTAAATCAGGGTGTACACAGCAAATAATCCGTTATATAATTCTCGCAATAGTGAATGCTAACACATTTATTGCACAACATATTAATATAGTGTTGAATATGTGGCTTATTACTGTGACAGGTTTCTGAGGAGAACATGAAGATGAATGAAAACGATTTAAGAGTAATAAAGACGAAATCTGCTTTGCACAAAGCATTACTGGTGCTGCTCAAAAACAATGCATTGGAGGAAATCTCAGTCTCAGCTCTTTGTCGCGAGGCTGGTGTTAACAGAGGTACGTTTTATTTGCATTATAAGGAGGTTAGTGCTCTGTTTGACGAGCATCTTCGCCAGCTGCTAAATGATTTGGAGCAATCGTTTTACGAGCCAATTCGCCAAACGCCAAGGCTAAGTGCAAGCGAGCTTGATCCTTCAACGATTCGCATCTTTCACCATGTAAAAAAGTATCAGCCGTTCTATGAAATTGTGTTTGATAAAAAATCATCGTTGTCCTACTATTATTCACTTTTTAATAAAATTAAAGCGTTATTGCAGGAAAGCGTTGCATCCGCCTCCAATTCCGCGGATTACAACGATTTCGATTTCATGCTATCCTACCAGGCCAACGCGATAATGGGGCTGCTCATCGGCTGGAGCGGGCAAGGCTTTGCAGCTAGTCCTGATTATATGAGCCAGCAGCTTGCCAACATCGTGCAAATGAAAGCCGTCAATGAACGAAAATGATCGGATTTTAGACATGCTCTAAAGCTTTACACAAATTTATTGCTGCGTCGTGCAGGAGAAACCGCCCTTCAATCGCGAATAGATTAAATATCTCAATGCGAAGGGAGAATGTTGGATGGAATATGCAAAATTAGGTCGATCTGGTTTAAGGATCAGCCGGTTATGTCTGGGCACAATGAATTTTGGTGTAGATACTGAGGAGCAGGAAGCGTTTAAAATTATGGACGCCGCGCTTGATGCCGGAATTAATTTTTTTGATACGGCAAATGTATATGGCTGGGGAGAAAACTCTGGCAGAACCGAAGAAATTATCGGCAAATGGTTTGCGCTTGGCGGTGGACGCCGCGAGAAAACAGTGCTGGCGACGAAATTTTATGGCGATATTCACGACGTGCATGATGGTCCGAATCGCGAGGCTGGCTTATCTGCATACAAGCTGCGCCGCCATTTGGAGGGATCTTTGCGCAGGCTGCAAACCGATCATATTGAGCTGTACCAAATGCATCATGTCGATCGCTCCGTTTCCTGGGAGGAGCTATGGAGCGCATTTGAAATTGCGCAGCAGCAAGGCAAGATTGGCTATGTCGGCTCAAGCAACTTTGCAGGCTGGGATATCGCTGTAGCACAAGGAGAAGCCAAAGCGCGAGGCCAGCTAGGTCTTGTGTCCGAGCAGCATAAATACAATTTGCTTTGCCGCTTGCCGGAGCTTGAAGTGCTTCCTGCATCACAAGCACTGGGAGTGGGCGTAATACCGTGGAGTCCGCTTGATGGAGGACTGCTTGGAGGCAATGCGCTAAAAGCTTCTGGCCGCAGAAGCAAAGCTAATCAAGAACGAATCGAGAAGCTGCGTCCACAGCTTGAAGCTTTCGCAGAGCTAGCTGCAGAGCTAAATTCGACAGAGGATGTTGTCGCTCTTGCATGGCTGCTGCATCAGCCTGCGGTAACGAGCCCAATTATCGGCTGTCGCACGCTGGAGCAGTTTGAACAAAGCTTAAAAGCATTAGAGCTAAAGCTGGATGAAGCAGCTTTAAAACGACTGGATGAAATTTTCCCTGGCCCTGGTGGGGCAGCGCCAAAAGCTTACGCTTGGTAATGTATAAATTTATGTCGTACAGTGTAAAATAACACTTGATAATAATTATCGTTATTGCTACAATAAAAAAAGAAGAAGGAATACGTGGGGTATTCCTTCAACCTTAGCAATTATTTAGTTTCGAATGTTTTGCAATCTGTTTCATCAGAAGTTGATGCTTGCTTTTTAGATACGATATAAATCGTTTCAGCAGAGCACTTGTTGCCATTGCTCCAATGACGGCAAGAATTGACTTCACATAGCACGTCTTTAGCCATAGTGGTCACCTCCTTTATGCGCTTGTAGACAGCAAATAGCATATCGACCTCATTCAAGTTGCAGCTTGAGTGAAGCACTCGTCCTTTTCTAAACGGAATAGAAAAGGGCTATTTGTGTTTGTCTACTTGCCTATATGATACACCTAAACTGCCATCTTCTGCAAGATTAGATTTAGGGCGTGTCTGAAAACCCGCTCAGTGGCACTTTGCACCGCCTTTTCGCTCCTAGTCACAAAATGTTCACTTATGAACAGCATTTTCAGTCGCTATAATTACAAGGTGTTACAGGAAAAGGAGAGTGTGAAGATTGCAAAGCCAAGCACAAATGGAGACAAGACTCCCGAGAAACGCGAAAGAAGGGATACTGTTTCTGCTCATTATTTCAATCATTTCGGTAAATACGATTGCACCTATCATCACGGGATTGGAGCGCGGCTTCAGTAAGGAGGTCTATCTGGAGACGTTGAAAATGATGCCGATTATGTGGGTGATCGTTGTAATATTCGTAAAGCTGGTTGCAGGTCCGCTGGTGGGTAAGGTGATGCCTAAATTCGCAGGTCAAGGGGACGGGTTTAATGCAAAAGTTCTGCTCAATATTTTATTAAATGTGACCGTGCTTTCCATTCTGCTTACCATTATAGGTCCATGGGTTGGCATGAAGCAAATAAGTCTGGAAACACTGGGGCGCTTTTTCCAAATGTGGCCCAGAAATTTTGGAGTAGCTTTTTGGATCGAACTGCTGGTTGCCCAGCCTCTTGCAAGATTTGCGATGAAAGCGTTGCACTCACGTCAGGCGAGCAAAACGACGAAGGCTAGCTCATAAACAGTATGAAGTTATCGTTACACTTCTGCTTGGTGTAATCGGCCTTGGCTTATTTACTTGGCGACAGCTCATTTCTGCCGATCCATTTCTTGATCTGAATCAAATTCCGACCAGCTTGAGCGCTCATGGCTCAGCAATCTGGAATACGATCCGACAAGTGGCCGGAGCGGCAGGTACTCCATTGCTAGTAACGGTTATGGCTACTAGCTCC
Organism: Paenibacillus montaniterrae; assembly: GCF_018403185.1. Taxonomy (GTDB): domain Bacteria; phylum Bacillota; class Bacilli; order Paenibacillales; family Paenibacillaceae; genus Pristimantibacillus; species Pristimantibacillus montaniterrae. The sequence continues at coordinate 572,200 of NZ_BOSE01000002.1, read as the reverse complement.
GATAAACATGTGCAGGATTTGATCACGGGCGGAGAAGTGAGCGGGCTAAGTGAGCAAGCAATTAAGCTGACCGCTTCCATTCACGGTATAAATGTGGCCTATTTCGTTATTATTCTTGTCGGTGTCGCTAGCTTGCTTCTGTCCTTCTTTATCAACATTGCCAGTAAAGAGGTAAAGCTAAAAGTAAAAATAGAACAGGTATAAATGAAACGCCGATTGCATCCAAACCGGAATCAATCGGTTTTTCTCTGTACAGGCGGCGATTTAATACATAATTTCCTGCATTTATTCACATTAATAACATAAATATGTGAACACAAATGCGAGGAGAGAATGCAATGACGAGCTTGCTTTTTAAATTAATTACGTTTCCGCTAGGCGTTTTGCTGGCATCGTGGCTATTTCCAAATGTGGATTATGCTGCGTTTTACCAGCCGCTGCTGGTTGGCATTATTGCCGCAGCAGTCGGCGTGATGCTGGAGTATGTGATTTTGCGCAGAGGAACACTGTGGATTAGTACATTTTCAGATCTAATTGTCGGCTGGGTGTTGATCTACATGGTTTCCAGCTTATTGTTCAAGGGCGCCTATGTAACGATTTGGGGCGCATTAGCTACGAGTGCGATAATAGCGGTCGTTGATTATTTCATCCACTATTATTTGCTGAAAAAGGGGTTGGCTAAAAAGCATGCCTAACAGCAGCGACTGAGTCGAAAAATCGCTAGTTTGCTGCAGTAGAAAATTATGAAATAAGTCGCTGTAGTTGTCTGCTCGACAAACCCACCGAATCTATTGCAAAGCAAAGCAGCCCATTGGCAGGAAGCGCTGCTTCTGCCAATGGGCTCGTTCATCTAATGGGGACTCTTGGAGCAAACTCTTTAGTCAGACTGCTTTTCGTTGCGTACGGAAACTGTACCGTTAATGCCCGGCGTGTGCATATCCGGATGCAGCCCAATGATAACGACAATCGCAAGTTGCTCATCGCTTGCAAATGGCTCGAGCGACAGAGCAATTTCTGTATTCCATTCTATCATCTGCGCAAACTGCAGCTTGCCATTCATATAGATTTCAACATTGCCGCTAATCGCTTGGAACATAAGCTGTGGCAAGCGTGAAAACTGTATGAGCTCAGCAGCAAGCTGTGCGCGGTACATAATATAGCCGCCTTTGTTTTTCAAGCTTTCTCTAAAGCCGAAGCTTACATCCACCTTTTCCCATGTATTCATATTGGTCAGGTCTACCTCAGCATGAGGATCAGGCTTGTCAGCTTGCGGCTCCTGCGTAACGAACCAGTCATTGATGTACAGATCACGAGCCGACGGCACGTATGGAGGCTCAACAGCCGCTTGTACTGGTATGACCAGCTGCTGTTCAGGCAAATTCTCTCCGCTAAAGGTAAGCGTAATATTTTCGCTGCCATGCACGCTCTGCACAATGATTTGCAGGCTGCCGTTAAACAGCTTGCGTGAGCTGGCGATATCGGCTTCGTGGCTGTTTGGATTTCCGTTGCCGCAGCCCGCGATAAAGCCTGAGCCTTCACAGCTGAACTGCACGAGATTGTTAGCCGTCGTTACATATCGGCCCTGCTCATCAACAGCATGCACATTTACAACGATTGCATCTCTGCCGTCTCCCAGCAGAACAGATTTGTGCGGTTCGATTTTCAATCGTGCGGCGCTTCCTGTCGTATGCTGATGAGCGGTTGCGACCAGCTTTCCAGCGCGATAGCCCTCCATCGTCAACGTCCCCGGCTCATACGGAATCTGCCATGTTTGCTGCTCATAAATATCGACTGACTGGCGGTCAAACAAGCGGCCGTTCACATAAACCGCCACCTCATCGCAATTAGTATGGGTCATCACCTTGATCGGCTGGCCTTCCAATCCCAGCCAGTTCCAATGCGATACAATATGAAGCACCGGCTCCTCCAGCCAAAATGCCTGGTACAAATAGTAGGAATCCTTCGGAAAGCCGCAAGTATCCATAATGCCAAAGTGCGTGCTTACGCTCGGCCATTGATACGGCGTTGGCTCGCCTCGGTAATCGAAGCCGGTCCATACAAATGTCCCCATAATATAGTCGTGAGTGTTAATCGTCTTCCAAGACTCGCGAACGGTATTGCCCCAGCTTGCACGCTGCTCGTCAAAGCTGTCAAACACCTGCTGCTGCTTGTCATACACATAATTGCCTCGCGTAGAGAAGGCGCTGACAGTTTCCGAACCGATTAGCGGCTGCTGCGGATGCTTGGCGCGGAATGCCTCATATGCTCCGTTCATATAGTTAAAGCCGGTAATGTCCATAATGTCGGCTGTGCCTTCATCCTCCATTACGCCGCCATTCATAGCGCCAAGCACAGGACGGGTAGGATCAAGACGACGAATGACGTTTTTCATCCACTTGAACATTTTTCTGCCGATCGGCGTGCCTTGCAGCGGCTCCTCATTGAACAGACTGTACATCACAACTGACGGATGATTGCGATCGCGCGTCACCATATTTTCAACCTGCTTCAAGCCTTCCTCCGAGCTGTCGAAATTGCGGTTTTCATCCATGACCAGCATGCCAAGACGATCACAGGCATCGAGCAGCTCAGGCGCAGGATTGTGGTGAGCAGCACGATAAGCGTTGCTGCCCATTTCCTTAAGCCGTTTAATGCGATAGGCATGAAGTTCATCTGGCAGCGCCACACCGACGCCCGCATGATCCTGGTGATTGCATGTGCCTTTGATTTTAATTGGCCGTTCATTCAAATAAAACCCGGTATCCGGACAAATGCGAATGGTGCGATAGCCAAAGGCAGTATCAAGCTCGTCAACGACCAACCCATCTTTAAGCACGCTGCATTTCAGCGTATATAGATGAGGATGCTCAATATCCCACAGCTGCGGGTCGTTCAGCTCGATCATTTGCTGCAGCTTGACCTGATCGTACGGCTCGACTACCGATTCGCTAACTCCTTCTCCGACGATGTTTTGCTGCGGGTCAAGAATTGTCGATTTAACCGTAAAATGAACTGGCTGCTCATACTCGCTGCGAACCGTTGCTTCGATATTGGTCTGCCAAAGCTTGTCAGCTTGCTTTTGCGGATTCACCCATATGCCGCGCTCTGCGATATGCAGCTTATCTGTTTTGGTAAGCCAACAGTTGCGATAAATGCCTGCTCCTTCATACCACCAGCCTTCAGATTCCTCTGCGTTCACCCTTACAGCCAGCACATTTGGACGATTGCCGAAAAAGGCACGATCGCTTATATCAAATGAAAAGCTCGTATAGCCACAGAAATTACGATGAATAACACTGCCGTTAAAATAAATCGTCGCATGTGTCGCAATGCCATCAAACTGAATGCTTAGCTGCTTGCCTTGATCCTGCTCGTCGAGCACAAACTTTTTGCGATACCAGCCGATGCCGCGATTTTTATAGCCAAAGTCGGCAACGCCATGCTCGCGATCAAAAGGCAAGCGAAACGACCAGTCATGCGGCAGCTGAACCATATCCCATTCATTATCATTCCATTCAAGCCCGCCCGGCCCCTTCAAGCCGCCCGCCTTCGCCTGACCATAAATAACATCATGAGTGGAGCTAAGCTTGCCCCCAACCTCTCCCAAATGAAACAGCCAATCCTTATTCATACTTAAACGCTCACGCATTCAAATCATTCCCTCCACATAATATGCTTCTCATTGTAATGAAAGGAGACTGGCAGCAGGTAGCATAATTGCCATTAAAAAATAGTACAAAATGAACATTTTTATGAAAGTAACCATGTAAATAATAATTACCACTGCTATTTTTACGCACATATGCTTAAATAGAATTGCACCTAATAGTACAGCGCTGCGGAGCAAAGCATCCTCCAATCGCTTTTTAAATCAGCGCTGCGGAGTAAAGCATCCTCCAGTCGCTTTTTAAATCGTAATGCTCTTATTTGAATTTCTATGGTTGCATTACGATGTTAAAGGCGACCCACTTCGTTTTACGGATGCTTTGCTCCTCCGCTGTAGCTTTTTTGAAAGCAGGACCAAGAAGCTTGGACGCTAGTAGAAAACGAGGAGCGCTAGCTGCGGCAAAAGCTACGAGAGCACCTATAATGTTTCCGCAGGAAACATACTTCGGAAGCATAAGCTATCGCTAGCGTTCAAGATTCGCCGTCGAATAAGCTACAGAGAAGCAACAACGTCATCAAAGTCGGGCTTATTAAACTACCTATCCAATGGAGGTTTAAAAAGCTCGGCTTTCAGGACCAAGAAGATGGCACGATACTAGAAGGCGAGGAGCGCAGCGTAGGCAAAAAGCTACGTGAGCACCGAAGCCTTCGGTAGCGTGACATATTCGCCGCCGACTATGCTACAACGCACAACCGCGTCATCAAAGTCGAGCTTTTTAAACTACCTATAAAAAGGGGGGCTTGTGTGCTTCCGTTTCGCCTATACCACAACACCATCCCATTGCCTGTTACGCTGTATAGCTGCGGACTTCATCCGCAGCATACGCAGTATCGGCCGATTGGCTATCCTACACTGCAATGCTTTATTTGCTTTGCTGGCTCAGGCACTTTTCAATTTGAAAGCATGCCTTATATTAAAATAAAAGCGGGCGATATTTTTGTCGTGCCAAGCAAGCTTGCCCACGATTACGGCCCTTCGGGTGAGGAAAAATGGCTGCTTGGCTATATGGGGATTGAAGGAGATTATGCCGAGTCGCTTGTTCATTCCTTGAAAATTCCGATCCTGAAGGCGATCCCGATTGAGAAGGAAAAGCTGAGCGTGCTGGAGCACAAGCTTTCGCTGCTGTGGCATACGCCTGACAGCGAGCCGCAGGACAGCTATAGAGCCGCCTCGCTTCATATTTATGATTTGCTGACCTACATCGCTTCGCTTATTGCTCCAGCCCAGCAGCAGCGAAGAAGCTATTCCAGCAGCGCTTTGACGAGCGAGGCGCTGCTGAGCGCTGTTCACTATATGAGGCAGCATTACAGCGAGCAGCTGACGATCTCCAATATTGCAAGCGCTGTCGGCTATTCCAAGCAGCATTTTCAACGCAAGTTCAAGGATATTTATGGCATCAATCCTCATCAATATTTGCAGCGACTGCGCTTGCAAAAGGGAGCCGAGCTGCTGGAGCAGCCGCAGCAGCTGCCGATTAGCGAGGTAGCTGCGATGGTTGGCATGGAGAACAATTACTTCGTCCGCTTGTTTAAGCGGGAATATGGGCTTACCCCAGCCAAATATCGTGCGGCAGCCGGTTTGCAAAGCAAAGAAAGAGAAGAGTTGGAAAACGGAGATGGGAAACAGAATGAAGCTAGCATGGAATAAAAACAGCATTGTGACACGAATGATTGTCATGTACAGCATTCCGTTAATTGTCTTTCTTATTATAGTAATGGTGCTCAACCACAATGCCCAGCAGCGGGTTAAGGACGAGTTTATACTGACCAATCAGCATGCATTTACACAATTTGTAGATGAGCTGGAGCAAAAAATCGGGTTGGCGAGCGATTTGAAGGACGTTGTGACGAAGAACATCAACCTGCTCGAGTTTATCGACAGCCCTAATATGAGCAGCGAGTCGGAATTTCTCGGCTATTATTTGGACAATGTCATTCCAATCATTAAATATGCAACCGCTTTTTCCGAAAATAGCGATTATGAAATTAAAGTGTTTTTGATGAATGAGCAGATTCCTGAATCATGGCCGTATTTTTTTCATATGCGTCATCAGCAGCAGCATGAAAGCATCCAATCGTTTATTGCTGATGAAGCCGCTACACTGATGTGGCTCGGGGTGGACAATGCGCCGCTGCTGCCCAAATCACAGCAAGCTGACCGCAAGCAATACACCTTGGTCAGCAAGCTTTATTCTTCTACACGTCAGCTGCTTGGGCTCGTTACGATTATGGTTGCCGAGCAATATATGCTGCCCTCCGGCGGAGAGCATGGACAGGATCGCACGCTGCTGCTGATCAAGCAACAGCAGGATGCGGGAGCGGTGCTGGAGGATGAAGCGGCTGGCGAGCAGCTTCAGCAGCTGCTGCAAACGGCTGAAGTGCCGCAAGGCTACTTTATGCAAAACGAGTTTATTTACTTTTATCACTGGTTTCCCGATATCGATGAGACGCTGGTGTACAAGGTGGCGCTTAATGAACTGAATGCATCGATGAGCAAGAGCACGAGCTATAATGTATTGATGATCGTCGGCTGCTTCGTTATTTTTATTATTACCTGCATGCTTATGTTCAAGCTTATATTTATGCGGCTTAATCGCATGATCGCCATTATGAGAAAGGTCATTCAAGGCGATCTGAAAATGCGCATCCCGGACAAGCGTTCAGATGAGCTTGGCCAGCTGGCGCAGGATATGAACGGATTAATCGAGATGAACAACGAGCTGATCGGCAATATGCTGATGAAGGAGCGGCTGCGCAAGGAAGCACAAATTCAAGCGCTGCAATATCAAATTAATCCGCATTTTATTTACAACACGCTCGACGTGTTTCGGATGCGGCTGATTAAGGAGAAAATGTTTTGGATTGCAGATTTGCTTGCGGATTTCGGGAAAATATTGCGCTATAACCTCAGTGAGCAGACGCATGAAACAACGCTTGGCGAAGAGCTGGAGCTTATTCGCAAATATATGAATTTGCAAAAAATAAGCACCACGCACTATATCGAGCTGGAGCTTTCGATTGATGAAAAGCTGAAGAAGTATCCCGTCATTAAATTTTTGCTACAGCCCGTCGTCGAAAACTGCTTGAAGCACGGAAAAAATCGCGACAGCAAGCAGCTGAAAATTGAAATTAGCAGCGAGATCAGGCAGCAGGACATTTTCATTTTAATTAAAGACAATGGCAACGGCATCGCCCGGCAGAAGCTGAAGCAGCTGAACGAGGCTTTCCGCATGCCGCTGCTGCATTACCGCGAGCAGGCCTCCCGGCAGGGGAGCTCGATTGGTCTGCAGAACATTAATAGCCGCCTGCGGCTCTATTACGGCGAGCAGTATCATCTGCTAATTGATAGTGAGCCGGGTCAATATACATGTGTAACAATTCGAATTCCATACCAATGGGAGGTGGAGACGCATGGTTCGCATCCTAATAGTCGATGACGAGGAAATGGTACGAGACGGACTGTGTGACATTATCCAATATCTAAATATTGAAGGCATCTCTGCACTTGAAACTGCAGCCGACGGTGAGGATGCGCTTAACAAAATAGCTGCCTGTCAGCCGGACATCGTCATCACTGACCTGAATATGCCGAAGGTAGACGGCTTGACGCTAATCGCACAGCTTGTTGCCAAGTCTTATAAAATGAAAATAATCGTCATTAGCGGCTACGACGAATTTCATCTTGTGAAGGAAAGCTTTAAGCTGGGCATAACCGACTACTTGCTTAAGCCGGTTCATACCGAGGAGCTGCGCGAGGCGCTGATCAGCAGCATCGAAACGCTGCAGCAGGAGCAAATTTTGCAGGATCAAGGAAAGGCCGAGCAGAGCCAGTCGTGGATTGAGAAGGGCAGCAAGGATTTAGGTTTTGCATTGCAGCAGGCCGAGGAGGGGGATGACGGTGAGGAGCGGCTGGAGCAGCTGTTCGCGCGGCAAGGAATGGCAAGACCTCATGCACATTTGATGGTGGCGATCATTTCCGTGCTGGAGCGCCAGTCTGAGTCGGTGTCGTGGCAGATGAAGCTTGCCGTTGATTTGCTGAATGAGCATACGGCGGATACACCGCTTGTCATCTACCCGCTGTTCAACAAGCATCACGACCTCGTGCTGTGGATCAATTTTCAAGCTCAGCCGGATATGCGCCACTTTATGAGCAGCATGCGGCAGCATTATTCCTCTTCGATGTTTATTATTGCCTGCGGGCGTGCATTTCCCGCGCAGGGACATTTGTGGCAGGCCTACCAGAGCGCGCATCAGGTTTCAAGATACAAGCTCGTATCCAAAGCCTATACGATTCTTGATGACAGCGTCTACTACAAGCGTTGCATGGCATCAATCGAAACAGCCGAGCTAAAGCGGCTTGTCGATATTGTGGAAGGGGCGCGCAAGGATGAGGTGCAAAGCTTTATTGCTGACCATTTCAATGACCAAGCGCTGGGCAAATATACGTTTGAAGCGATTAGCGGCATGTACGATACGATTATGCAGGTGATTCAGTGGCTGCCGAGCAAGAAGCGGAGCATTTATTCCTTCGAGCAGCCTGAGCAGCTGCGCATTTATTTGAAAACTTGCATCTTCCAGACGATTGATGCGCGCAGAGAGCTGCTTAGCGGCAGCAACATTGTAGAGGTCGCCAAGCGCTATGTGCAGGAGCATCTGCTGGATGAAATTAATATGGCCGTCGTCGCAAATTATTGCAATGTAAGCTATCATCATTTCAGCAAGCTGTTTAAGGAAGCTGTCGGTGTTAATTTCCAGGATTATGTGACACAATGCCGCATGGCTTATGCGAAGCAGGCGCTGCAGGGCTTGAACGTCAAGGTTAATGAAGTCGCCAGTCGGCTTGGCTATAGCAATCCGAAAAATTTTACGCGAGTATTCAAAAACTATTACGGCATGAGTCCGAAGGAGTATCAGGATTCGCTAGCAATCAAATAAGTTTAAGAGAGGGCTTGTCCGGAAAGTTAGTGAAAGCTGACAATCTGGATGAGCCTCTTTTTGTCTGCGGTGATCCGGCGCGTCAACTTTGTAAAAGATGATACCCTTTCGCAAATGCGCATCCTGTAAGCGCGCTCAGCAAGCGTATACAATAAGCGTAGGCATATGAGAAAGGAGTCAACACGATGACGGGCACGGAGCAAGCACAACAAACAAAGCAAGGCCGGATGGGGAGGCTGCTGCGGGATAAGGATCAGCTTTCCTTGCAGTCGATGATTATTCCGGGTATTTTATTCGTTTTCGTATTCACCTTTATTCCGTTGTATGGCGTCTTGATTGCGTTCAAGGAATACAACATTGTGACGGGGATTAAGGGAATATTTGAAGCAGAATGGGTCGGATTAGCTAATTTCAAGGAATTTGTTAATGATATAAATTTTTGGAACATGCTGAAAAATACATTGGGCATTAATTTGCTTTCATTGCTCATTACATTCCCATTTACGATTTTGTTCGCGATTTTGCTGAATGAGGTCACGAGCGCCAAATTCAAAAAGCTGACGCAAACGGTTACGTATTTGCCGCACTTTATTTCATGGAGCATATTTGGCGGACTTGTCATTAGCATTCTTTCGCCAAGTACAGGCGTCGTCAACTACTTGCTGCAAAAGCTCGGCATTATCGATCAAGCGATTCACTTTTTGGGCAATCCTGATTATTTCTGGCTGCTGGCAGTATTGACGAATCTGATTAAGGAATTGGGCTGGGGAGCAATCCTTTATCTGGCTGCAATTGCCGGCATTGATCAGGAGATGTATGAGGCGGCTTATATGGACGGCGCGACGCGCTTCCAGCGTATTTGGCATATTACACTGCCTTCTATTACGGGGACGATTGTGATTTTGCTCGTTTTCCAGATCAGTAACATTTTGAACAGCGGCTTCGACCAGTTCTTTGTGCTGCAAAATCCGCTTAATATCGATGCAAGTGAAGTAATCGACACCTATGTGTACAAGGTGGGCTTGCAGGAGTTCAGAATGGAATACGCCACTGCGGTTGGCTTGATGAAAACAGTCATTGCATTGTTCCTGCTTTATTTGGCTAATTTTATCGCTAAAAAAATTACGGGCAAAGGCATTTTTTAGGGAGGCTGGCAGATGGTTAAAGACAACTCATTGTCCGATCGCATATTCAATATATGCAATATTACCTTTATGCTCATTTTAATTGTATTAACGCTGTATCCGTTTTGGTATTCGATCATCGGTTCCTTTAATACAGGGACTGACTATGCGCGCGGCGGCGTGTACTTGTGGACGCGGGATTTTACGCTATCCAATTACAAGGCGCTGTTCAGCGATAACGCGCTCATTAAAGCGTTTGGCGTTACGATTTCCCGAACGATTATCGGGACGGTCACCCATGTGCTGTTCACCTCAATGTTTGCTTACGCCTTTTCCAGACCTAATCTGAAGCTGAAAAATGCGTACGCGACAATTGGCTTAATGAGCATGTACTTAAGCGGGGGACTCATTCCTTACTTTATTTTGCTAAATTCACTAGGGCTGTACAACAGCTTCCTCGTTTATATTATTCCGGCGCTGTTCAGCTTCTGGAATGTGATCCTGTTCCGTTCTTACTTTGCGGAGCTGCCGGATGCGCTAATCGAATCAGCTAAAATCGACGGAGCGGGCGAATATCGAATCTTTTTCACGATGATCCTGCCATTGTCGAAGCCTGTTATGGCTGCGATTGCACTATTCACAGCTGTCGGTCACTGGAATGCGTATTATGATTCCATGGTTTACACGCTGGGCAGTGAGCTGCAAACGGTGCAGCTATATATTTTGAAGCTGATTCAGAGCACAGAAGCAGCGCTGCTGCTGGCGAATATGTCTACTTCAACAGCTGCAGGACAAGGCGCAGTAACGACAACGACGCTTCAGCTGGCTGCAATGGTCGCCGCTTCCTTGCCGATCATTGTCATCTATCCATTCGTGCAAAAATTTTTTATTAAGGGTATGCTTATTGGGTCTGTAAAAGGCTAATAAGATAAATGAACAAACATTATACATTATAGGGGGATTCAACATGAGTAAAGTGACAAAAAGCCTTGCAGCAATGTTTCTCGTTTTTGCAGTCATTTTGGCTGGCTGCTCAGATAATGCTGGCTCAGGCAAAAACGGCAATGCAGCTAATGGGACAGGCTCTGAAGGATCAAGCAATAGCGCGCTAAGCGCTGAAGAGCCTGCCTGGAAAACAGTCAATGATCCGGTTACCTTATCCTGGTACACCGGGGTAGCGGGCTACTCGAAAAAATGGGATGCGACGAACACGTACATCGATAAAATCATTACAGAGGAAACAGGGGTTACAGTTGACTTCCTGCATGCAGGCAACGATGTTAATGCTGAGTTCAACGTAATGATGGCAACGAATAATTTGCCGGATATTATTACACTGGACCGCTGGAACAGCACCTCGCTCATCCAAACCTTGATGGAAAGCGGCAAGGTAGCGCCATTGAACGAATTGATTGAGCAGCATGCTCCATACTTCTCATCGATTTTGCCGCAAAGCATGATCGATTGGTATACACAGGCAGACGGCAATTTTTATGCGATTCCTAACTACTATGTATCGCCAGAAATGCTTGATCAATATCCAGAGGTCAAATCTGATTTCTACGAGCGCTCCAACGGACAAATTTTTGTGCGCAAGGACATTATGGATCAGCTAGGCATTACCGTTGAAGACTTGCGTCAAGAGGATACGCTAATTGAAGCGTTGAAAAAGGTGCAGGCTGCCAATATTCAATATAACGGCGTAACAGTGGCTCCGATCTACTTTGGCGACAAGGACAAATATATTGCCGACTCGCTAGGTGTGCTTGCCGGTTCCTTCGGTGCTGTAAGTGAAGCAGAGGATGGCTCTTATATCGATCAGCGCACAACGCCTGAATATAAAAACATGCTGCAGTTTGTAAACGCTTTGGCGCGTGAGAACCTGCTTTCGCTAGAGAATTTTACAAGTGCAAGAAATCAGGTTGAGGAGAAGCTGACGCAAGGCGCAGTATTTATGATGGTGGGCAGCATTGCCGATTACAAAGGCCCTGTAACACAATTGTACCAGGCTGATTCCAACGCTGTTTATGTCAATGTCGATGCGATTCATTCCAATGACGGCTCCTTGCCGCAATATGGACGAGCGCTTAATAAAGGCTGGACGCTTACCTTCGTCAATAAAAACTCGAAAAATGCCGATCGCGCAATTCAGTTCATTGAATATTTGTACAGTGAACACGGACAAACGGTGAGCTACTTCGGTAAAGAAGGGGAAACATTCAGCGTTACAGCCGATGGCAAGTATAAGCTGAACGAGGAGATCGAGACAGCTTTTGCCGAAGACTGGAATGCGGCCTCCAAGCAATGGGGAATGGAATCCATTTGGTGGATGGTTAATGATGTATGGTTGAATAGCGTTCGCGAAGTGAACGAAACGGAATTGTCCAAATATATTGATTCGCTATTCTATGGCAACTCCAACTATATGTTCAGCAACGACCAGCTTGACTCCGGTAATTTGTTCGACGCTTATGAGCCGGGCTCAAAGGAAGCGAACGCAGAGTCGAAAATTTCAGTATACTGGTCGCAAATGGTGCCAAAAATGATTTTTGCCAAGTCGGATGATGAGTTCGAAAAGCTGTACACAGACACAATGTCCACTATGGATAATTTAGGTTTGCCAGATATCGAAGCAGCGAAAAACGTACGTGTGCAGGAATTTAAGAAAGCAACAGGCGTTGAGCTTGTATCGCCTAAGTATACAGGCAAATACGAATAAACCGATTGTCCAGATTGTCAGTTTATACTGACTTTCTGGACAATTTTTTTTGCTTTATAAAATCTTTATTTTTACCTCCTATACTGACTAGCGAGGAGGGATTGAAACGATGTCTAAAGAGATTAGTTTGTCATTTAAGCAAGTAAGCAAGCGTGTAAGAGGACGTCAGTTATTGCAAAATATATCCTTTGAGGTAGAGAAGGGAAGCATATGTGGTCTATTAGGTCCCAATGGAGCGGGAAAGACCACGCTTATTCGCATCGTCACAGGTTTGGTGAAGCCAACGGCAGGGGAAATTGTTATTAACGGCTCCAGTATTGTTACGCAGCGGAAGCAGGCTGTACAGGAGCTGGGGGCAATCGTAGAATCACCGATTTTCTTCCCATATATGACAGGCAGAGAGAATTTAAGAAATCTGGCGCGTCTTCATCCGCAGCTTTCGAAAAAAGAGCAGCGCGAGCGTGTGGAGTCAGTGCTGGAAATTGTTAGCCTGCAGGATCGAGGCAATGATAAAGTGAAAACTTATTCCCTTGGCATGAAGCAGCGGTTAGGGATCGCCCAAGCATTGCTGGGAAGACCTTCCGTTCTCATTCTCGACGAGCCGGTCAATGGACTTGATCCTATGGGAATTAGAGATATACGCAAGCTGCTTTTGCAATTGAACGAGCAGTATGGCATGACCATTTTAATCTCAAGTCATTTGCTGGATGAGCTGCAAAAGGTTTGTCAGCATATCGTGGTTATGCAAGAAGGAAAGCTGATCTGGACTGGTGAAACAAAGGCGTTGGCGAGCAATGAGGAGAGCCTGGAGGATGCCTTTATTGAGTTGGTGTCGCGATGAAGGCATTAATGTGGAGTGAATGGGAGCGCGTATGGAAGCGAAAAACGACATGGCTGCTTTTCTTGAGCATCCCGATTATTTTACTAGCCGCTGCAAGCTATGTTGTTAAGCAAAATGATACTTTAACTGCTGATGTTGCACACTATACTTCTGCCTGGAACTTTCCGATTATGGGACTTTCAGAGATGCTGTTTACCGTGTTTCAGGGCGTTATTCTTGTTCTTGTTGCCTTTATTGTAACGGATGAATACCAGGATAAAACGATTCGCATGATTCTGATCAGATCATACTCTAATTTGGAAATTATAATAAGCAAGTATCTCGTCTCGATCCTTGCCTTGGCTGCATTTTTTGCAGCGTATTTGGCGATAAGCTATGCGGTAGGCTTTATTTATTTCGACAGGCCGGCAGAGCTCGCGTTGTTTTACCAGCAAGGAATGGCGACTCCATTTGAAAGCTTGGTTTACAATTTACAGTTTTACGGGATTGCTTTGCTGTCTTCGATCGCAATGTTAACGGTGCTGTTCTTTATTTCGAGTATTGCTCATACTACAACAGCAGCAATTGGAACAGGAATTGGCTTTCTTTTATTTTCATTTCTTTATCCGAACGTTGTAACGTATTTTACGCCGCTGATTGGAGAAGAGCTGGTGATCAAAATCTTTTTCACTTCAATCCCGATGATTCAGTGGCAAGGCATTACCTATCTGTTGGCAGATCAGCCTTTTATGGCACAGTGGAACTGCGGGGTAATTGCGATTTATTGGCTTTTGTTTGCGGGCTTGATTGTACTTGCGGCAAATAAAAAGGATTACTTTCAATAATAGCGAGGTGCTTGAATGTGTTCAAAAGGGTATGGCTAAGTGAATGGCAGCGAGTGTTTAAGCGCAAAAAGACGATAGTAGGCATCATCATCTATTTGCTGCTGGTTGGGCTGGAGGCGCTGTTTCTATACGCTGTCGGCGGAGTCAGCTTCTATAACAAGGATCAGGATGTGCTGCTGAATAATTTGAATACGGCACCGTTCTTTTTAAGGGAGCTGGGTATGTTTCTCGTATTTATTTTAATACCTATGTTTGTATCGGACAGCTTTAACGGCGAGTATACTTCGGGTGCATATCGGCTTGTACTGCTGCGGCCGCAGGGGCGCTTCATGCTGTTTATTGCAAAGCTTGGCGTCCAGGCGTCCATTGTCGTCTGTTTGCTTGCTGCCACCTGGCTAATTGCAACAGCCTTTGGCATTGTCGTATTCCCCTCTGTACAGGAGGTTTCATTTTATAATACAATACCGCTGCAGCCTTTGCAGGCCACGATCTATGTGCTGGCGTTCTATGTTGTCGCCTTTCTCGTGCTGTTTGCTGTCATTTGTGTCGGAAGTGCGATTAGCTCGATTATGCCCAACTCGATTTTATCGTATGTTGGCACGGTTGGCTTTTTAATAGGCTGCACGTATTTGTCGGATTATTTTTTCATTTTCTTTCAAGTGTCCGATACCATTTTCGAAATTTTAAGCCAGCAGCAGCTTACATCTTTGCTGCTTATCGTGTCTCTTATCGCAATTAGCTATATAATAAATGCACTAGTGTGGAAAAAGAGAGACTGGTTAGGATGATGTTAAGTGGAAGAGAAAATATTAATTGTGGATGATGAAAAGGATATAGTCTCCTTTATAAAGGACTCGCTGGAGGATGAAGGCTATACGGTTTTTGCGGCATATAACAGCGCGGAAGCGCTGCATGCGTTGCAGAAAAATCCGGATTTAATTGTGCTTGATGTGATGATGCCCGGCATGGATGGATTTGAGCTGTGTGAAAAAATTCGCGCCAGTATATCGTGTCCGATACTATTTGTTAGCGCAAGAAAAACCGAGCAGGATCGAATTCGCGGGCTAATGGCCGGCGGAGATGACTATATTGAAAAGCCCTTCAGCATGAAGGAGCTGAAAATAAGGATATTTGCTCATCTTAGACGGGAGAAGCGCATCCAAACGAAAAGCTACAAGAAGCTTCACCATAAAAATTTGATTATTGATCTGGAGGCTTGCGAGGTATATTGCTTCGAGCAAAAAATCGCCTTTACCTATCGGGAGCTGGACATCATCCGTTATTTCGTGCTCCATCCTAATCAGGTGGCATCGAGGGAGCAAATTTATGAATATGTGTGGGGCCTCGAGGCAAGCGGCGATTCGACTACCGTTACCGAGCATATTAAAAAGATTCGCGCCAAGCTGCAAAGCTGTGACCCTGATACGAGCTACATTACAACGATATGGGGAGTAGGTTACAAGTGGGAAAGCTGAAGCGGGACAAAAGAAAAAGCTTGCGGAGCAGCATTACTTCATCGTTTTATTTGATGCTTGGCTTAAGTGTAGTTGCAGCTTTCCTGACATGGGCCATCCTTTTCGTCATTTTCGCCTTGCTGCTGCAAAATGAAAGGGTCAATCCGGCTAATTATTACGAAGGACAAATCCCCGCTTTAGTAGAGTATATGAATGAGCAGGAGCATATTTTGGATAGCGCAGCGAAAGAAATTGTTGAGAAAAGGATTCCTCTGGAGGGGCTCGACTATCAGGTCGTGAACTTGGCTGGCGAGATTGTGTATGGGACGATAGCAAAATCGTATATCGATTCAGGCAGCGATTTGCTTACTAAATTAAATACGAATTTATATGACCGGAATTTTTTTGTTAAGTATTATCCTTTACTCGATGAACAAGGCTTGCTGCAGGGCGCTGTCGGCTTCCGCTACCAGCTATCTGTGCTTGCTGCTAACCAGGAAGGCAAGGCTGTGCTTTATCCTTTAGCGATCCTTACATTTCTTACTCCATTTTTTTATATTTTCTTATTTTCTTATGTGATCGGCAAGCGATTGAGCAGCCGTATTGAAAAACCGTTTAATAAAATAATAGAAAGTGCGAACAGAATTCGCAATCATGAGCTCGATTTTTCGCTGTCCTATATGGACAGCACCGAGGAGCTTAATCAACTAATGCTTGCCTTCGAGGAGATGAAGGAGGCGCTGAAGGAATCGCTTGAGCAGCAATGGAAGCTGGAGCGTGAACGGAAAGAGATGGTGGCAGCGATTGCTCATGATCTGAAAACACCGCTCACGATCATTCAAGGCCATGTTGAAGGGTTAATCGAGGCGAAAAATCAAAACCCAGAGCGCCAGCAACGGTATTTAGATACCATTTATAAAAGCTGTCTGCGCTCCATTCAATTAATAAAGGAATTAAACGAGCTGTCCAAGCTGGAGCAAGCGGAGTTTACGCTTCAGGCGGCTGAAGTAAATGCTGTCAATTGGCTGCGGGAGAAGGCGTCGCAGTATGAGCTGTTATGCGAGGAGAAGCATATCTCCTTTCATGCTCAGGTGATCGACAACAGATCTGAGCAATCTCCAGTCTGGCTCGATGTGGAGCGCATGGAGCAGGTAATCGACAATATTTTTATGAATAGCTTGCGCTTTACGCCGGATAACGGAGACATTAAATGGCTGACGAAGGTGGATGAGCAATATTTGACATTGGAGCTGCTTGATAGCGGTCCGGGCTTTGCTTCGAAAAATCCGTCCAAAGTATTCGAAAAGTTTTATCGTGAGGATGCTGCACGCTCAGGCGATTCGGGTCATTCGGGATTAGGGCTGTTTATTGCACAAACGATCGTTAAAAAGCACGGTGGAGAAATTAGCGCTGCAAATCATGAAGCAGGGGGAGCGTATGTAAAGATCAGGGTGAAAAGCTTAAAGCCTGATGCTGGTCAAGCGCCCTAGCTGAATAAATGTTCGCAGGCTGGGCTTTCTAGGTGTTGAGTCATGCTCAACGCCCGGAAGGTCCAGCCTTTTGAACTTCCTTTTAGAGGCGACCACCAAGAGTTAACTCAGCCAATCAAGCTTTATGGCTGCTCTACAACATCGTACAAGACGCGCACCAGCAAATCCTGGCTGTAGTTGCCGAAGCTTTTGCCGTATATCGTCAAGCCGCGCTTATTGGCTGAATGAGGCGGAACGGCGAGGCGTAGCACCAGATCGCTTTTATAGTCCAGCTCGATCTCGTTAAGCGATACATCGGAAATTCTGCAGCCGTCGATAAAGCTGCCCTGCTGATTGATGCGAATCAGCTTCAGCATGCCGTACTGATTAAGATGAGGCGGCCACCAGTCGGGATTAAAATTGCCGCGCACATCGCCAAAGTCGCCTGGACTCGTCCAGCTGCCTATTTCAACATTATTCAAATAAAAATAAATGTCCGATGGATAATGGTTATTGTAGCCAGGCGCTTCAGAGCTGAGCTCCATGGAAAATTGAATTTCCTTGAATTGCTGATTGGGCTTGAGATAGTTTGGGATGCGATATTCGAGAAAGCCTTCAGCCAGCCAGATGATTTCGGCATAAATCCGCTGCGGATCGGCAAAATATCTTGGATCGTCAAAGTCCCCAATAATGCTGTCCTTCGTTGCTAGCCCGCAGGTAGGCGCAGCAGCGTAATTGCTGAAATGGCCGACCTGCAGCTCTACCTCGTACAAATTTTCCTTCTCATTGCTTTTCATATCAATGAACAGCTTATCCTCGTTTAAATAGCATATTTTCTGTATGCCGTGCTTGCCAACGGTTGTGTTGATTTGAATAATACCGCTTTCCTCCAGCTTCTTAATATGCATCGTAATTGCGCCATTCGAAAGCTTCAATTCATTGGCGAGCTCATTGAGATTCATCGAAGAGTTGCGAATGAGCAGCTCAATAATTTGGATGCGAACCTCCGAGCTTAACGCCTTGAAAATCGGCAATCCACTCATCAAATCCTTAATATAGATCATCGGTACTACCCCTTAGTCAACATTTGCTTTAATCATATACGAATCAAAAGCCAAAAGGAAGGGGAAAAGTGGTAGATTTCTGATTTTATTTTAAATAAATGTAAATCAAAAGGGTTTTTGTACTGAATCCGATGTCGAAAACAGCTATGAATCGACACTGTTTTAACTTTATATAAACTATTTTATATTTATGTGTTTACAAATAATACCTCATATGCTATTTTAAATCTGAAAACGCATTCAACAGCTAAAACTTCCAAACGAGAGAGGGGATCCATCAGTGGCAGCATCAGAGCTTAAAGCAAAAATGATCGTCGATAAAGCATTTAGAATTGATGAGGTTGATCCAAGAATTTATGGTTCATTTATCGAGCACTTAGGTCGCGCCGTTTACGGCGGCATTTATGAGCCGACGCATTCTACGGCTGATGCCAACGGCTTTCGCCAGGACGTTAAGGATTTAATTAAGGAGCTGCAGGTTCCGATTATCCGTTATCCAGGGGGGAATTTCGTTTCAGGCTACAATTGGGAGGACGGCGTAGGGCCAGTCGAGGAACGGCCAAAGCGGCTGGAGCTTGCCTGGCGTGTCGTAGAGCCCAACTACGTCGGTACGAATGAATTTGCCAAATGGGCGAAGGAGCTCGGCACAGAAGTGATGATGGCAGTAAACCTTGGAACTAGAGGAGTAGATGCTGCGCGCAATCTACTGGAATATTGCAACCATCCAGGCGGAACCTACTGGAGCGATCTGCGCATCAAGCACGGCTATAAGGAGCCGCACAACATTAAAACATGGTGTCTTGGCAACGAAATGGACGGACCATGGCAAATCGGGCAAAAGACCGCCGAGGAATATGGTCGTCTCGCTTACGAAACAGCCAAAGCGATGCGCCTCGTCGATCCGGACATTCAGCTTGTATCTTGCGGCAGCTCCAGCACCGGTATGCCGACCTTCCCGGAATGGGAAGCGACAACGCTTGAGCATACCTATGAGGTCAGCGATTTTGTATCGCTTCATCAATATTACGGCAATCGCGATGGCGATTCTGCGAATTATTTGGCAAGAACGATGGATATGGACCATTTCATTCATACCGTTATTTCGACCTGCGACTATATTAAGGCGAAAAAACGCAGCAAGAAAAAGATGTTCCTCAGCTTTGACGAATGGAATGTCTGGTACCATTCCAATGATCAGGACAAAAAAATCGATCCGTGGACCATTGCACCAGCACAGCTTGAAGATATTTACAACTTTGAGGATGCCCTGCTTGTCGGCAGTATGCTGATTACACTGCTGCGTCATGCGGATCGCGTGAAAATGGCGTGCCTTGCTCAGCTGGTCAACGTGATCGCGCCAATTATGACAGAGGAAGGCGGTAAGGCTTGGAAGCAAACGATTTTCTATCCATACCTGCACGCATCGATTTACGGCAGAGGAACCTCGCTGCTGCCAATTGTCGATTCACCTAAATATGACGCGCAGGACTACACCGATGTTCCTTATTTGGATAGTGCTGCTGTCTATAATGAGCAGAAGGATGAAGTGACGATTTTTGCAGTCAATCGTCATTTGACAGAAGGCTTGCAGCTGACTTGCGACGTACGAGGCTTTGAACATTACACCATTATCGAACATATCGTTCTTGAGCATGATGACTTGAAAGCGGGCAATTCCGCGCATGATGA
Source organism: Paenibacillus montaniterrae (assembly GCF_018403185.1). GTDB lineage: Bacteria > Bacillota > Bacilli > Paenibacillales > Paenibacillaceae > Pristimantibacillus > Pristimantibacillus montaniterrae. The sequence goes on along the minus strand of NZ_BOSE01000002.1, from coordinate 552,415 downwards.
GAAGGTCAAACCTCACTCCAATGGTGCTTCTGAGTTGAAAGACGGCTATGTAACGGCAAACCTGTCAAAAGCATCGTGGAATGTGATTCGTTTGAAAAAAATTAATCATTAATTTTTGGGGGGGCATTCATGATGAAAAAATGGTTAAGTCTAGGCTTGGTATTATCGTTAGTTATGCTGCTGGTAGCTTGCTCAGGCGGAAATAGCGGCAGCAGTGGCGGAACGGAGTCAGTAATTGACGGCGGTGCTGGTGAAAATGCAACGGAATTATCGTATTGGACCTTTGTTGAGCTGCATGGACAGCACTTTGAGAAGATGCTGACGAAATGGAACGCTGAATTTCCGGATCGTCAAATTAAGCTCAATGTTTCCGTTATGCCATATGATGATATGCACAACAAGCTGAGCATCGCGCTGCAAACAGGAGTAGGAGCTCCTGACATTTCCGATATCGAGCTTGGCAAATTTCCTGATTTTCTCGAAGGAACGCCGCAGCTTGAACCGTTAAATGATGTCATTGATCCATACCGCGATACTTTAGTAGAATCTCGTATTAACATTTACAGCAAGGATGGTCAAAACTATGGCGCCCCGACTCATGTTGGCGCTTCGGTGGCCTTCTACAATGTGGAAGTGCTTAAAGAAGCTGGCGTCGACTATCAGGACATCGTAACCTGGGAGGATTTCAAGGCCGCAGGGATTAAAGTATACGAAGCTACTGGCAAAAACATGGGCACCGCCGATACAAGCGCGCTTTGGCAAGTATCGCAGCTGCTTGCGCAGCAAGGCACAGACTTAACCGATGAGAATGGAACCCCGCAAGTGAATACTCCTGAAGCTATTCGCGCTTTGGAGATGCTGAAGGATTTGCAGGAAAACAACGTAATTTCAACAATTGCAGGCGGTCAGCCTGATACAGAGGAAGCGTATGGCGAATACAATTCCGGCAATTTCGTCTCGGCCTTTATGCCGCTATGGTTTATGTCGCGTTACGTGAACTATATGGGCGATCTGTCCGGCAAAATTGCGATCGCTCCTATTCCAGTGCTGGAAGAAGGCATGCCGGCTTCCGTTGGCGGCGGCGGCACGGGCACCGTCGTAACGAAAACAGCGAAGGATGTTCAGCTGGCGAAGGACTTTTTGGCCTATGCCAAGCTTACTGAGGATGCTAATATCGAAATTTGGAACACACTTGGCTTCGACCCAGTTAACATGGGCGTTTGGGATATGAAGGATGTAACGCATAATCCAGACAACGCATTTGTGAAATATTTTGTGAATAACCCGTTTGATGTGCTCCATGAAATTCGCGATGAAATTCAAATGATCAAATCAACGTCCGCTTCGCCGACGATCAACAATGTGCTCGGTACGATTACGTTGAATGAAATTTTTGAGGATGGTCGCGATGTAACCGAAGCCTTGAATGATGCTCAAGCGCAAATTGAGCAGGAGCTGCAATAATAACCTAACCTCTTAGTGATATAGAAGCCGTGAGTCAGCGCTTTCCTCTAGTAGAATAAGCTGTTCACGGCTTTTTTAAAGGAAGTTCAAAAAGTCCGACTTTTTGAAAGAGGAAGTTTTAAAGGGGGAAATGACGGTGATCAAACGCTTCATTTATTCACAAAAGGTCGCACCGTATGTGTTCATTTTGCCGTTTGTTCTAGTGTTTGCCATATTTTGGGCGTATCCATTGCTCGATTCATTTCAAATGAGCTTTCAAAAGGTTGCGCTAGGTCAGGAATCAAGCTGGGTTGGCTTTTCCAACTATGAGAAGCTGCTGAGCGACAAAGTATTTCTGAAGGCGCTTTTAAATAGCTTCGCCTATATGCTTCTGACGCTGGTCATTCTTATTCCATTCCCATTGCTGTTTGCTGTGCTCATTAACAGCAAGCTGATGTGGGGCAAAGAGTTTTTCAAGGCATCGTTCTTCTTTCCCGCGTTAACCTCAGTCGTTGTAGCGGGGACAATTTTTCGCTTAATGTTTGGCGAGATGGAAGGCTCGCTAATTAATAGCTTTTTAGGGCTGTTTGGCATTGATCCGGTCAAATTTCTCAAGGGGCAGGTGACGGGCTTCATCGCTTTGCTGGCGCTCGCTACCTGGAGATGGACCGGGGTCAACATGCTATATTTCCTCTCGGGTCTGAAAAACATCCCGGATGACTACTACGAGGCAGCAGCGATTGACGGAGCGTCCAAGCTGCAGCAATTTTTCAAAATTACAGTGCCTTTGCTAAAGCCGACCTCGATCTATGTCGTGACGATCAGCATTTATGCGGGGCTAGCGATGTTTATTGAAAGCATGATGCTGTGGAATGGCAACAATTCGCCGAAAAATATTGGTTTGACGATCGTTGGTTATTTGTATCGTCAAGGCATTGAGAAAAACAATTTAGGCTATGCTGCCGCCGTAGGAATTGTTCTGCTCGCTATTACGATGATCATTAACGTAACTCAGCTGAGCTTGTCGGGCATGTTCAAGAAGGAGGATCAATCATCATGAGAAATGAATCGTTTGCCAAGGTTGGCCTCTTCGTCTTGTTTACAGTCATTTGCCTCATAATTTTGATTCCGTTCTATGCGATTGCACTTGCTTCGTTCAAGCCAGGTGGGGATCTTGTTCGTTATGGACTCAATCTCAGCTTTGACTTGTCTGTTATGAGCTTCAACAACTTCGTCTTTCTGTTTACAGGCTCGCACAGCTACTTTAATTGGTTTTTCAACTCGGTATTTTTGACAATTGCACAGGTAGTGCTTACGTTGCTCATTAGCGCCACAGTCGCTTACGGATTTGCGGCGTACAATTTTAGAGGCAAAAACTTTTTGTTTTTGTGCGTGCTGATGATTATGATGGTGCCGTTTGAAATTTTGCTGTTGCCGCTCTATAAGCTGACCAATGATTTCGGCTTAATGAACAGCTACTCTGCAATTGTGCTGCCGGGCATCGCCAATGCTGCGACAATCTTTTTCTTCCGCCAATATATTAGCGGCATTCCAAAGGAAATAATTGCTGCAGGCCGGGTCGATGGTGCTTCAGAATACGGCATTTATGCTCGATTGATTATTCCGGTTATGAAGCCTTCCTTTGCGGCAATGGCGATTTTGAACGGGATGAATAGCTGGAACAACTTTATTTGGCCGTTTATGGTGTTAAGCGATACGAGCAAATATACGCTGCCAATTGGCTTGAAAACGCTGCTTACGCCATACGGTAACAACTATGATTTGCTGATCGTTGGCTCGTTTTTCTCGATTGTACCGATTCTAATCCTGTTTCTTGCCTTCCAGAAATATTTTATCGACGGCATGACCGCCGGAGCGGTAAAAGGTTGAGGGAAGCATTATTTTCAATGGTATAATGAATGAAAATATCGCATTCGCGTAAAGATCATATTCAAAAAGCGCAAATTTGCTGACGATGATTGTAGCGAATACGCAGGAGGTTGAATTCATACATGCCGGAAAATAAATTTGTCTTGCCTCATAATAGCAAATGGACAACGGAGCCAGCTTCGTTTCAACTGGTGAAAGACCGCTTTGTTGTAGAAGCGAAGGAAGGCAGTGATTTTTGGGAGTCTACCTATTATGGCTTTCACCATCGCAACGGTCATGCATTGCTTGCGGAGTGGGATGGCAGTCAAGCAATTGAAATATCGTTTGATCTGAAATCCTTTACCGAATTGTATGATCAGGCTGGCTTGATGCTGTGGCATAACGAGAGTCATTGGATTAAAGCCGGAATAGAAATAAATGACGGGGTTCCGCATGCTGCTGTGGTCGCAACCGATCAATTTTCTGATTGGTCGCTTGCTCCTGTGCCGGATTGGGAAGGAAGAATCGTCACCATTCGCGCTTCCTATCAAAATGAAGCTGTCATCATTCGAGCAAGAACTGACATCCATGGCTGGCGTACGATTCGAGTGGCGCGGTTTGCTCACCAAGACGGGATGCAGGCAGGGTTATATGTTTGCTCGCCAAAGCGTGCAGGCTTTAAAGTAGAATTTAGCCGATGGGAGCTGACAGCACCTGATCAGGACCTGCATACAGACCCTGCTATACTTTAAGTGCAAAATAGGATAAAGAGAATCAAGGGGTGTACAGATAGCCAGTGAAAACTGACCATCTGTACACCCTTTTTCGTGCTTGTAGTTATTTTGTTTCCATTGCTTGACAATTATAATCGTAATCATTACTCTTATTATAAATAGTAGTAGATTGATAGGAAGGCGGTGAATTCAGCCTATTGAAAAGCGGGATAGAGCTTTACAAACGCAATATTAGCTTTTTATTTGCCGGCTTGCTTTGCCTGCTGTTTTTAGGCGGCATATTGCCTAAGCTGCTTGCGGCTGACAGCTCAGAGCTGCTCAGTAAAATGAATGTTTTCAAATCTATGTTCATAAGCATTTTACTAGAGGCTCTTCCATTTTTACTGCTTGGCATACTCGTCTCCTCGATTATGCAGGTGTTCATTCCAGAAGCATGGATTCAGAGGCTGATTCCGAAGCAACCTGTGCTCGGCGTGCTTGTTGCCAGTCTTCTCGGCTTCATTTTCCCGGTTTGCGAATGCGGACTTATTCCCGTTGTACGCAGATTGATGGCTAAGGGCATGCCGGTTTATGCCGGTATTACCTTTATATTGGCTGGCCCGATTGTGAATCTGGTTGTCATTTCAGCGACAATAACAGCTTTTCGCGGCCGTACAGATATCGTATACAGTCGTGTGGGACTTGCTATTTTAGTTAGTTGTATCGTAGGGCTGCTCGTATACTATATGGTCAAAAAAGACCCGCGCAAGCAAATTGAAGCTGCGCAAACCTCCTCCCATGCAGGACACAGTCATAGGGGGAGCAAGATTCATCAAATAATGAGTCATAGCATCGATGAGTTTTTTGATATGGGCAAATATTTAATATTGGGTGCGCTTATTACGGCATTAATTCAAACCTACATACCAAGAGCTGAGCTGATCGCAATTGGTCAAGGGGAGTACACCTCTCACTTATTTATGCTAGGCTTTGCTTATATTTTGTCGCTATGCTCGACCTCAGATGCGTTTGTTGCATCTTCATTTATGAGCACCTTTTCAACGGGCTCCTTGCTTACCTTTCTTGTATTTGGTCCAATGGTCGACTTCAAAGGGACCTTGATGCTGCTCTCCGTATTTCGCGCAAAATTTGTGCTGCTGCTTATTGGGGTGGTTGCGGGTGTGGTGGTGGCAGGAGCAATGTTATTTACCTCTTAGAGGTCGTTCAAAAATCCGACTTTGATGACGATGTGATTGCGTTGTAGCGTTGTCGGCGGCGAATATGTCACGCTACCGAAGGCTGCGGTGCTCACGTAGCAATTGGCCTACGCTGCGCTCCTCGCCTTCTAGTATCGTGCCATCTTCTTGGTCTTGCACTCAAAGCTACAGCGGAGGAGCAAAGTATCCGAAAAACGGAGTGTGTCGCCTTTAACATCGTAATGCCACCTTAAAAAATTTAAATAAGAGAGCATAACGATTTAAAAAGCGACTGGAGGATGCTTTGCTCCGGAGCGCTGAAAAACGGAGTGTGTCGCCTTTAACATCGTAATGCTACCTTAAAAAATTTAAATAAGAGAGCATAACGATTTAAAAAGCGACTGGAGGATGCTTTGCTCCGGAGCGCTGATTTAAAAAGCGACTGGAGGATGCTTTGCTCCGGAGCGCTGAAAAAGCTTCTAGTTTTGATCATTCATATGATGGGAGGGAGAGGTATGGGAAAACATCGCAGCTTGAAGCGGCATTATTATGCTAGAGGTGGAATTCTGTTAGGCTTCACATTGTATATGACCTATTTGGCTCAAATAGGCAAGCTCCACTATTATATCGTTCCTCGTATGATTCCTTATGTGCATTTGACGACAATTGCTTTATACGTGCTGGCTCTATATACGATTTACTTGGCGTGGCAGGAAAAAAGCAGCAAGCACCAGCACCATGAGCATGACCATGACCAAGGGCATGAACATACACATGGACATGACTGCAGCTGTCAGCATGAACCCCCGCGCTCAAAGACGAAGAGCACATTGATATACAGCCTGTTTATTTTCCCGTTGCTGTTAGGATTTTTGCTTCCGGATCAGCTAATGGGCAGTGATGTTGTTGCTGTTAAAGGAATGAATTTAAGCGCGTCCAGCAGCGTTAGCCCGGTCCAAGCAGAGACTGCTGATCGCACAAATGGAACGGCAGAAAGCGTGCTGGAATCGCTTGATACCGCTCAAGGTTATGAGCAGGATGTCGATGGAACTCTAATAAATGCAGATCATGCTCCAGCAGATCAAGAAGAAACGGATTCTCCACCAATTGTAGAGGATACGGAGTCGACTATATTAGAGCAAGAGGGTGCAGATTCGATTGTACCAGAGCTAGGCGATGATGAGTCGACTGAGGGAACGAGCAGCGAGGATCAAAGCTTTGAGGCTTTATTTCCTTCTGATCAGTATAGTGTTGAGCTGGCCGAGCTTGGCAAGCTGCTCTATCCGAAAGAGAGTATTACTGTAAAAGAAGAAGGCTTTTTAGAAACATTGACGACGCTGGATTTATATCGAGATAATTTTATAGGGAAAACGATAGTTATTAGTGGATTTGTCTACCGTGAGCCGGACATGAGCTCGGACACCTTCGTTGTATCACGGATGGCAATGCAGTGCTGCTCGGCTGATGCCTCGCCTTATGGCTTCCTCGTTCAATGGGATGAGGCAAATACGTTGGAAAAGGACGCATGGATTGAGGTAGTCGGGACATTCGGGCTGACGCAATACCAGGATATCGAAATCGTTCAATTGAAGGCAACGGAAATTAATAGAATTGCTGCGCCTGATGACCCATATGTATATCCGTATTTTGATGACTTTATTAAAATTGCAGAGGAGGAGTAATCCTCGATTGCTGCTTTCAAAATTAGTATGATGCCAAGCGGCAAACAAGCTTCCAAGCCGAATCATTTATGATGCGGCCTTGGAAGCTTGTTGTGTTTTTTAACCAGTTTTTATAAAGAAGGGACGCTCTTTAATGCTCCTGCGCCTTAATTATGATGCTATCTGACCATCCAGCCGCCATCTACACATAATACATGTCCGCTTACGTAGTCTGAAGCACCCGATGCAAGGAAGATCGCTGCTCCCTTCAAATCCTCATTCGTGCCCCAGCGAGCTGCTGGAATACGCTCAAGAATTTGTTTGCTGCGCACCTCGTCAGCACGCAACGCGGCTGTATTATCTGTAGCCATATAGCCCGGAGCAATTGCGTTAACCTGCACGCCTTTAGCCGCCCATTCATTTGCAAGTGCTTTTGTCAAACCGGCAACGGCATGCTTACTTGCTGTATAGGCTGGCACATTGATGCCGCCTTGGAACGACAGCATGGAGGCGATATTAATAATTTTGCCGCTGCCCTGCGCAAGCATTTCCTTGCCGGCAAGCTGGCTCAAGGTAAAGACAGAATCAAGATTGGTAGAAAGCACGGCCTGCCAATCGGCAAAGGAATATTCGGCTGCTGGTGTACGGCGAATGATGCCCGCATTGTTCACCAAAATGTCAATTCGGCCAAACGCCTGCTTTGCCTGTTCGATAATACCGGCAAGCTGAGCCTGATCACTGACATCTGCCTTGACGATAACTGCCTGCTGGCCAAGCTGCTCGATTTGCTGCTTCGTTTCCTCAGCAGGAGACTGGTTCGTCACCAGCACAAGATTAGCTCCTGCTTCCGCAAGACCGATCGCTATCGCTTGACCAAGCCCTCGTGCCGCACCTGTTACAATCGCGGTTTTACCTGCAAGATTAAACAGATTCATAATCGTACCATCCTTACGTTCAATATTTTAATTGGAAATAACAAGCGCTGCTCCTGCCTGCTTCATTTGCTCCGCCATTTCTGGAGCGAGCCCGCTGTCAGTTACAAAGCAGTTGATCTGCTCGAGCTCAGCAAATGTATGCAGCGCACCACGGCCGAATTTACTATGATCGGCTACGCAGATAACCTCTTTGGAAGCTTGAATGAAGCTTTTCTTCACTGCCAGCTGCTCGTGCGAAAATATCGACAAGCCATAGCTGGGATGAATGCCCGAGGTAGACAAAAACAGCTTATAAATGTTAATTTCCTTAATCCATTCAATCGGGTTGGAGGGGATGAGCAAATTATGACGGCTGTAGCCGCCAGGTACGATCAGCTTCATCTGATCCTTTGCCATCACCTCGCGAATAATGAGCAGATCGTTAGATATAATCGTAAGCGGCATATTGTCCAGGCGCTTGACGATTTCCAGGGTCGTGCTTCCGCTGTCCAGCGCAATAATATCATGCGCCTCAATCATATGCGAAACGACATAGTCCGCGATCTGCTGTTTTTCGCTTTGGTTCACTGTATTAGGCAGCTTCAATGCAAAATCAGGCTGTTCAGACGACTCAACAAACACGGCACCTCCATGAATTCGTTTCAGCCACTGCTTCTTCTCAAGCTTGATGAGATCCTCACGAATCGTTTTTTCGGTCACATTGAATTGTTGACTCAGCTCTGAAACCTTGACAAAGCCCTCGCTTTGCAGTTGTTCCAAAATTAATTTATGCCTTGTTGCTGCTAACACACTTGAACCCCCTAAAACATTTCAAATAAAAAGACGTGCCAGATTCGCCGCCGACTATGCTTCAATGCGTTGCATTGTCATCAAAGTCGTACTTTTAAACTTCCTCTTTAGATAAAAGTTCAAACTGCTGGGCTTTCAGGACCAAGAAGCTTGGACGCTAGTAGAAAACGAGGAGCGCAGCGTAGGCACAAGCTACGTGAGCACCGCAGTTTTCGCTAGCGTTCAAGATTCGCCGTCGAATATGCTGCAAAGCGAATCATCGTCATCAAAGTCGTACTTTTAAACTTCCTCTAACGAAGCTGTTCCATTTTAACAACATCCATATCCGCAAAAGTATAATTCTCCCCAGCCATTGCCCAAATAAACGAATAATTGCTTGTACCTGCGCCGGAATGAATCGACCAGTTTGGCGAAATTACCGCTTGCTCATTGGAGACAACGAGATGGCGGGTTTCATTTGGCTCGCCCATGAAGTGGAATACACGAGCGTCAGCGTTAAGATCAAAATATAGATAAGCTTCCATGCGGCGATCATGGATATGAGCAGGCATTGTGTTCCAGATGCTGCCTTCCTTCAAAATCGTCACACCAAGCATTAACTGACAGCTTTGTACAGCGCCAGCATGAATGTATTGGTAAATCGTGCGCTCATTGCATGTTTCTTTAGAGCCAAGATGGTTTGGCGTAGCTTTAGCCAAATCGATTTTTGTCGTTGGGAAAACAGCATGAGCAAGACTTGAACAAAAATAGATTTTAGCAGGATTGGATTGATCCTTGCTTGATAATAATACTTTTTTAGTTCCTTTGCCAACATAAAGCGCATCTAGCTTGGACAATTCATAGCTTTCGCCATCAGCTTCAATGATTGCGGGGCCGCCAATATTAATGAAGCCAACCTCTCTGCGCTCGAGGAAATATTCGGTCTTCAAAGTTTCAGCATCAGCCAGCTCAAGGCTTTCATGGATCGGGTGAGCACCGCCTACAATCATACGATCATGATGGCTGTAAACCATTTGTAATTTGTCTGCCTGGAATAAATTTTCGATTAGAAAGCGTTCACGAAGCTCAGTAGTATTTAAGCGTTGTACATCAACCGGGTTTGTTGCATGTCTAATTTCCATAATTCACACCTCACAAAATGTTCGTTTTGGTTCGTTTACACGTTCATTATAGTTCGATAATTGAATTTTGTAAACATAATAGCGGTTAAATTATTGGATTTACGTAGTCGAGGGATGTTCGCTGTGTAAGTGGAGGTGTAAATTGGTGATACTTTAAAATGAAATCTGCGCTTCCTGTTCAGACCAGCTGTTTAAATTTTCTATATCTTTTCGAATTAATATTTGATATTCTAGTCCATGGTCGTTTCGATGGCTCGCGGTTCGTAACCATCCCGCGTAACCAAAACTAAGGAGGAAGAACATGTTTAATTTATGGTGGGGAATGCTGTTTATTGTCGTCAACTTCGCCTTGTTTCTCGCATGCTACCGTTTATTTGGGAGAGCTGGACTGTATGCGTGGATTGGCTTTGCAACAGTAGTCGCCAATATTCAAGTGACGAAAACAATTGAGCTGTCATTGTTTTCATTCGGCATCATTATGACGCTCGGCAATACGATTTATACGACCATTTCAATGAGCACTGATATGCTTAACGAAAAATACGGTCCACAGGCAGCGCGAAAGGCAGTATGGTTTGGATTTTTTACTTTGATTGCCTCGACGATCATGATGCAGATGGCGCTTGTCTTTCAGCCGCAGGAAACTGATTTTGCACAAGAGTCGCTGCAAACCATATTTGGCTTAATGCCACGACTTGCGGCAGGCAGTCTGCTGGCATATCTCATAAGCCAATTTCTTGATGTACAGGTGTACGGCTATTTGAGACGCAGATTTGGTGCGAAAAATCAATTCTGGATTCGGACCAATGTGAGCACAGGAGTCAGCCAGCTTGTAGATTCGCTCGTCTTTTGTACAGTAGCCTTCGCCGGCATATACACGCTAAATGAATGGCTGCAAATCGTGTTCACAACATATATTTTCAAATTTATTATTTCTGTCCTTTCAACGCCTGTACTATATTGGGCACGCAGCTTCAAGCTGAAGGAAGAGCTGCATCAATAACAAGCTTTCATTTACATTTCATGGAGCACTAAAGAATCAGCATTAGCTGGCTTTTTAGTGCTCCTGTTTTCATTTGGCGAAGGTGGCGCTGCGGCACAGAGTGCTCTTACAGTCGCTTTTTAAAGCCTGATTCTTGGAATAAGACCCAAAGAAAGAATCAGGCTCTAAAGGCGACCCACTGCCTTAAAGGCGACCCACTGCCGTTTTCCAGAGCACTCTGTGCCTTCACGCTGCTGAGCTAAGTAGCTGCACAGTGCTGCCCACACAATGCTGCCTGCGGTTAGCGAAGCAGCAAAAATTTTTTCGAGTTAATTCCAACTAAACAGATTGACATTATGGATATTGTAATATAAGATACAACTATCGTTAATGTCTAATTATCATACCTTTTAAGGTATAAGGTTCAAACCATAATCCTTAAATTTCTCCTTTCCAAAAACAGCGTCAAAGCAACTGGTTTTCAGCATGAAGGAGATCGCAAATCTATGAATCAACTTCCTCATGCTTTACTAGCTAGTTTTGCAGTGTTATATAAGAGTGAGGAGAGTGATAATATGAACATTAATTTCCCTGTTGAGCTAAAGCAGGTTAGTGCGAAAAAAATTAGTGATTTTGTATATGAGCAGCTTGAGGAAGCGATTATTCTAAAGGAGCTTATGCCCAATCAGCAGCTGCCTACTGAGCGCGAGCTCGCGCAAACCTTTAATGCCAGTAGGATGGTTGTACGTGAGGCGCTAAGCCGCTTGGAGGAAAGCGGGCTAATTTATAAAAAAGTCGGGGCCAAAGGCGGAACCTTTGTCCAGCCTGTTACGCTGCATTCCCATTTGCGTTCGCCACAGGAAATTCGCGAGAAATGGGACAGACTATCGGAATTATTTGAATTTCGCAGCTTTATTGAGCCGGAAGCGGCATTTTTGGCTGCGGGACGTGTAACCGCAGAGCAATTGAGCATGATGGAAAGCTACATAGTGTTAAGCAGCAGCGAGGAGTGCACGCGTGAGCTGTTTCGCGCATTGGATGTGAAGTTTCATCTGGAAATCGCCAAAGCATCGGGAAATTTCTACTTGGAGCGGGCGGTTCGCATGATTCGTACGCAAATTAATCCTGCGCTGGACTTGATGCCATATAACGAGGAGGTTCGGCAAACGAATCTATCAAAGCATGAGCAATTGCTAGAAGCGATGAAAAACCGCGACCAGCAGCTTGCCAAAGCTTTGATGACTCAGCATATCGCCAAATCTTCCGATTCTATTTACGCTCAATTAACAAGAGATGAACAGTCAATTTGAGGAGGTCCAAATGTCCTTTTCGCATTTATTAGCAGAAGCACAAAAATTACAGCAGCAGCTTGTCAGCTGGCGTCGGGAGTTTCACATGCATCCTGAGCTCGGATTTCAAGAGCATGTGACTTCAAGCATAGTTGAACAGCATGTGCGCAAGCTCGGCCTGGAAGTGATGACCAATATTGGCGGGACAGGAGTCGTTGCGATTCTTCGCGGAAAGCAGCCTGGGCCAGTGATTGGACTGCGAGCAGATATGGACGCTCTACCGATTCAAGAGGAGAACAATCATGCCTATCGCTCGAAAATTAACGGAGTCGCACATTTATGCGGCCATGACGGTCATACCAGTATGCTGATGGGAGCGGCTCAGCTATTAACTGAGCTCGGTCCGCCAGAGCGCGGCAGCATTGCCTTCGTATTTCAGCCTGCCGAGGAAGGGCTGGCAGGAGCGGATGCCATGCTTAAGGATGGCCTGCTGGAAAAGACGGGAATTAGCGCGATGGCCGCGCTGCATGTCAACCCGTCCAGACCGACAGGAAATATTTCGATTACTAAAGGGGTTACCGGCGCTTCAACCGATACGATTGAGCTTAAAATTATCGGGCAAGGCGGACATGCTGCTCGCCCGCATGAATCGGTGGATGCCATTGCCGTCGCAGCTCAGGTCATTACCGCGCTGCAGCAAATTCCGAGCCGACTCGTCGATCCGCTGGAAACGGCAGTCGTAACGATCGGCAAAATCGAGGGCGGATTTATGGAAAATGTGATAGCTCCAGAGGTGACGATGAGAGGCACGATTCGTACGCTGAACGCCAACGTTCGCGATAAGATTCCGCAGCTGCTGCATCAGGTGATCGGCGGCGTAACCTCGGCCTTTGGCGCTAGCTATGAGCTTATCGTGCATCGCGGCTATCCGCCTGTAGTCAATCATCCCTACATGGTTGAAATGATTGCCGAGGCCAGTGACCAGCTGTTCGGCGACCGTCAATGGGAGGAAGGAAAGCCATCAACAGGCGGAGAGGATTTTGCCTTTTATTGTGAAAAGGTTCCTGCTGCCATGTTTCGTTTAGGTGTTAGTAATGGGCAAAGTGAAACGATGTATCCGCTGCATCATCCAAGGTTTGACATGGATGAGCATGCACTGCCTATCGGTGTCGCAATGCTCTCTGCTATAGCATTGCTGTATTTACAACAGCAAAAAACTACATGATGGAGGTTAAGTTAGATGAAGAACAGTAGGCTGATTACTGTATTGCTGCTCGTTGTGCTGGTGCTGTCGGCATGCTCAGGCAACAACGGCAATAGCAGTGCCAATAATGGAGGAAACAGCAGTACAAATTCCGAAGCCGGCAATGGCGGCTCAGACAGCGGACGGACTGGCGACCAGGCGAAGCTGGTCATTGCCAACAGCGCAGATATTGAAAGCTTCGATCCACATAACAACAATAATACGTACAGCGAGTCAGTCATTATCAATGTGTTTGAATACCTGGTGAAAAACGGTGAGAACCAAGAAAAAGTTCCTGGGCTGGCAACAGAGTGGGAAATGGTAGATGACACGACTTGGCGCTTCAAGCTGCGCGAAGGAGTTACCTTCCACAATGGAGATCCGTTCACAGCAGCGGATGTCAAGTTCTCATTTGAGCGTGTAGCCAAGGATTCTTCCTTAAAGCAGAACTCATACTTCAAGCATATTACTGAGGTTAAAATTGTAAACGACTATGAGGTTGAATTTATTACCGAATATCCCGACCCTATTTTGTTGAATCGCCTTTCCAAAATGGGCGCCGGCATTCTTCCAGCTAAATACATTGAAGAGAATGGCATTGAAAGCTTCTTGAAAAATCCGATTGGTACAGGCCCTTACAAATTCAGCAGCTGGACCAAGGATGATCGCGTTGTGCTTGTGAAAAACGAAAGCTACTACGGTGACGCGCCGCAGTGGGAAGAGGTTACCTTCCGCATGATTCCGGAAGCGGCAACTCGCGTTTCTGAATTGCTGACAGGCGGCGTTGACATTATTACAGGCGTGCCTGTAACAGATATCGAACGCATTAACGGTGGTGAAGCAACCAAGATTGAAGCAGCAACGATCCAGCGAGTTCTGCATCTGCTTATGCGCATGACTGAAGGCACTGTTACAGCAGATCCGCTTGTACGCGAAGCGATTGAGCTGGCGATCGACAAGCAGGCGATCATTGACAGTATTGCTGGCGGCATGGGAACCGTCACGCGCACCTCTGTAACACCAGGCAATTTCGGTGCTGATCCTGGCCTGTATGAAACATCGCTATTTGATGCCGATAAGGCGAAGCAGCTGCTGCAGGATGCCGGCTATACCAATGGCGGTCCTGAGGTTACGCTTTCCGCAAGCACAGTGTACAAGGAAATTGCAGAGGTTGTAGCAGCGATGCTGACAGGTGTTGGCTTCCAGGTCAATCTGGATATTCTGGAGCCAAGCAAATTTACAGAAACGTACAACTCCAAAGGCTTTAAGGAGCTGTTTATATTGGGTGTCGGCAACTCCTTGTTCGATGCGTCCAATAACTACAATCGCTTCCTGTTAGAAAATGCAGCGGGTGAAACGGATTACAACAACCCGGAGGTTGAGGAGCTATTGCAGGCGGCATTGTCCAATATGAATCCTGAAGAGCGTGCAAAACAGTATCAACAGGTGCAACAGCATATCGCAAATGATCGCCCTACGATTTATTTGTACCAGATGCAAGGCGTGTACGGTGTCAATAAGCGTATTAATTTTGCTCCGCGACTGGACGAAATGTTTATTCTCGATGACATTAAGCTGGCGAATTAAGCTAGCGGCATACTTGAATCTGCTAGGAGCAAGGCCCCACATTGTGGGGTTCTTTCCTGCTTCTTTTAAGCTGCCGGAAAACGCATGCACGAGATGATTGGCGACAGTAGACTTGAAGAGCTGGGCTTGACTTGAAAAGGAGGTGGAGTGGATGGGGCAATATCTGGTGCGCATGCTTTTGCAGGTTGTACCGGTCATGTTTCTTATATCAATTATCGTATTTGTGCTCGTACACGTAACGGGCGATCCAGTAAACTTGATGCTTCCAGAAACCGCTACTGAAGAGGACAGAGAAATATTGCGCGCTGCGCTTGGCCTGGACCAGCCGCTTTATCAGCAATATTTTGTATATATCAAAAACGTATTGCAGGGAGACTTCGGCAACTCCTTCCATTATGGAGAGCCTGCGCTGCCGCTTGTGCTTGAGCGCTTGCCCGCAACCTTTGAATTGGCAGCAGTCGCAATGCTGATCGGCATTGTAATCGCCGTGCCCTGTGGCATGATTTCTGCGGTAAAGCGCAATACCGTGCTCGATGTCATCATTTCATTTCTTTCTGTGATCGGCAAGGCGATGCCGAATTTCTGGATGGGCATTATGCTGATTCTATTATTTTCTGTAAGCCTCGGGCTGTTTCCGGTCTCCGGGCGCGGCGGCGTTGAGCATATTGTTCTGCCCGCATTTACGATTGGCATCGGCTTGGCTGCACAGATGACAAGACTAATTCGCTCCAATATGCTGGAGATTTTAAGCCAGGATTATATTCGTACGGCGCGCAGCAAGGGCTTGAGGGAAGTGCTCGTTGTGGGGAGACATGCATTTCGCAATGGCTTAATCCCTGTAGTGACGATTATGAGTCTGCAATTTACTAGTTTAATAGGCGGTACGCTGGTGACAGAGACGGTGTTTGCTTGGCCAGGGCTTGGACAATTGCTGGTCACATCGGTCAATATGCGCGATATGGCGGTTGTGCAGGCAGCCGTATTTATTATCGCTCTCGTTGTCATTGTCTGCAATATGCTCACCGACGTTGTATATCGCTATCTTGATCCGCGCATCAAGTACAACTAGTTGCAAAGAGGAGATGCTATGGAACAGCAAATCAAAAAAAGAAAAACGACTCTATGGTCCCTGCTTTGGAACAGCAAGCTAGGCAGCCTTGGCGCAATTATTGTGCTGTTTGTTGTGCTGGTTGCGATTTTTGCGCCATGGATAGCACCTTACGATCCAGCGGCTCTCGATCCGATCAAACGGTTGAAGCCGCCATTTTGGATGGAAGGAAGCCTGCCTGAACACCTCCTTGGAACAGATAATCTAGGGCGCGACATATTGAGCCGATTAATTTACGGCTCGAGAGTTTCACTCATTGTCGGGGTTGGAGCAGTGCTTGTATCCGGCTTGGTCGGCACGCTGCTGGGGTTGCTGGCTGGCTACTATGGCAAGTGGAGCAACATCTTGATTATGCGCACGGCGGATGCTTTCCATGCGATCCCGTCGCTGCTGCTTATGCTCGTGATGCTCGCGGTGGTTGGCCCCGGCTTGACTACATTAATCTTTGTCATTGGGCTTACCAATTGGGTGTCCTATGCTCGCGTAGTGCGAGGCGAGGTGCTGAGCATCAAGGAGCGGGATTTTGTACGGGCTGCCAGAGCGGCAGGCGCCAGCAATGCGAGAATGCTGTTCAAGCATATTTTGCCTAATATTATGTCCACCTTTATCGTGCTTTCCGGGATGAATGTCGCGACTACTATTTTGATGGAATCCTCGCTAAGCTTTTTAGGGCTGGGCATTAAGCCGCCGGATGTTTCTTGGGGCACGATGCTGAGCGACGGCAAGCAATATATAGCGACCAGCTGGTGGGTTTCTACCTTTCCTGGTCTGGCGATAACGATTACAGTGCTGGGCGTTATTTTCTTGGGCGATTGGCTGCGCGATGTGCTGGACCCGAGAATGAAAGCAAACGACTAGTCTGCCATTGCAGGAGGTGAAGTGCCAATGTCTCATTTACTGGAGGTCAACCATTTGCAAACGCATTTTAAAACGCCGGATGGCATTTTGCGCGCTGTAAATGGAGTGAGCTTTACCGTCGATGCAGGTGAAACACTTGCGATTGTCGGAGAGTCAGGCAGCGGAAAAAGCGTAACGAGCATGTCCATACTTGGCCTGGTAAGCGATCCTGGCAAAGTAGTTGGCGGCGAAATACTGTTTGAGGGCAAAAACCTGTTGCGCTTGACGAAAAAGGAATACCGCAATATGCGGGGTAAGGCGATTTCTGTCATCTTTCAAGAGCCGATGACCTCGCTCAACCCGATTTTTACGGTCGGCTTTCAAATTAGTGAGGTGCTTAGAACGCATTATAAATTAAATCGCAAGGCGGCAAAGCAGCGAGCGATCGAAATGCTGGACACGGTAGGCATTGCCAATGCAGAGAAGGTGTATGCCCGGTATCCGCATCAATTATCAGGCGGTATGCGCCAAAGAGTCATGATTGCAATCGCTCTGGTCTGCCAGCCTAAGCTGCTGATCGCCGATGAGCCAACAACTGCGCTTGATGTTACGATCCAGGCGCAAATTTTGGAGCTTATCCAGAAGCTGGCTAAAGAGCAAAATACGGGCGTTATATTAATTACGCATGATTTGGGCGTTGTGGCCGAGATGGCCGACAAGGTCGCCGTCATGTATGGTGGTGAAATTGTCGAGCATGCTTCCGTTGAGCAAATTTTTCACAGGCCAAGCCATCCCTATACGCAAGGCTTGCTTGCTTCACTGCCGAAAATTCATGAGGATGAGCAGCGCCTCTATTCGCTTCCGGGCACTGTTCCTAATTTACTGGAAAGCAGCGAAGGCTGCACGTTTGCGCCGCGCTGCAAATTTGCAAGCGAAGCATGCCTGCAAAGCAAGCCGCGGCTGGCGTTGCAGGGAGAGCAGCATTGGGTTAGCTGTTTGAAAGCAGAGGAGGTAAGAGGATGAAGCCTTTATTGGAAGTAAAAGCTTTGACCAAGCAATATCCTCTGCCGCGGAAAGGATTTCGCAAGGAAAGCGGTGCGGTGCAAGCGGTTAGTGGAGTTGATTTGGCGGTAATGCCGGGCGAGACGCTTGGCATTGTAGGCGAGTCGGGCTGCGGCAAGTCGACGCTTGGACTGATGATTGCCCGCTTGCTTGAGCCGACGGCCGGGCAAGTTTTATTTGAAGGCAAGGATTTGCTGAAGGTCGAGGGAGATGAGCTGCGCAAGGCGCGACGAGACCTGCAGTTCGTGTTTCAGGACCCATATTCTTCACTCAATCCTCGCATGAAGGTAAGTGAAATTATTGCCGAGCCTATGCAAATTCATGGGCTGTACAAGGGAGTCGAGCTTACGAAAGAGGTTTCGCGCCTGCTGCAGGCGGTTGGTTTGAGCCAGCAGCAGGGAGATCGCTATCCGCATGAGTTCAGCGGCGGTCAGCGGCAGCGGATCGGCATTGCTCGCGCCTTGTCGCTCAATCCGAAGCTTATTATTTGCGATGAGCCGATTTCTGCGCTGGATGTTTCAATCCAGGCGCAAATTTTAAATTTATTGAAGGATTTGCAGGCGGAGTACAAGCTGACGTATATGTTTATTTCGCATGGATTGCCGTCGATTCGCTTTATTAGCGATCGGATCGCGGTTATGTATTTGGGACGGATCGTCGAAATAGCAACGAAGCAGCAAATATTCAGCTCCGTCAAGCATCCATATACGGAAGCGTTGCTGCAGGCGGTACCGATTCCAGATCCGTCGCTGCGCAAAAAGGAACGGATTATATTGCGCGGGGAGCTGCCGAATCCGGCGAATCCGCCCAAGGGCTGCGCCTTCCATACGCGCTGTCCATATGCAACCGAGCGCTGCCAGCAGGAGCAGCCTCAGCTGATAGAGGTTGAAGCAGGACACTATGCGGCATGTCATTATCCGCTGGATAAGCGTAAGGAGGAAGGTCATTGATGAAAAAACCACTGATTAGTCCGGAAAGCCTCGAGCTTTATTATTGGAGCAGTGATCCGCATTTCCATCCTGCAGGTGACAAGGTGGCGTATGTGCGCAAGCAAATGGACATGGAGCAAAATGCTTATCATACCCATATCCGCACAGTCAGCATAGACGGCATTCAGGATGCGCCGCTAAGCAGCGGCTCGGCCGACACGCAGCCGCTTTGGTCTCCTGATGGCAAGCAGCTGGGATTTCTTCGTGCTATCGCTGGTGTCAATCAGCTATGGCTTGTCGCGGCTGACGGAACAGATGAGCGTGCGATTGTTCAGCCCAAGCGCAGCATAAGCGAATGGCAATGGCTGCCTGACGGCTCGGGGCTCGTCTATGTGACGCGCGTTCATTTGAATAAAGGGCTGGAGTCGCTATCTGCTGCGGCTTGGTCGCAAAGGGTGAGTCGGCAGGGAGCCAGCTATACGACAGATATGCCGAAGGCTGAAGGACGAGGCTGGTGGGACGGTTTATACAGCCAACTTTTTCACTATGACTTGGCTAGCGGCACGGTCAAGCAGCTGACGGCTGGCGCTTTTCACGCTTCACAGCCGCGCGTGCTGGATAGCGGGAGGATTGCATTTATCGCGAGGCAGGAAAAAGGAGACAGAGCGGAAAGCGAAGTAACGCAAGGACTCTATGTGCTGGAGGAGGGAAACAAGCCGCGTCAGCTTGTTTATGGAGCCTACGAAATTGCGCAATATGACTGGTCGGATGACGGCGATGCGATTGTGTTCATTGGGCATGATCGAGCCTATGGAAGTGCGACGCATAACAGACTGTATCGCGTTGGCCTGTTGGAAGGCGGCGAGCCGCAGCCGATCAGCAGCGAGGATGTGCAGCTTGGCGTCTATGTACTGAACGATATGACAGCAGGCGCAAGCGTGCCAGGCCCGTTCATTAAGGGGAACGGAGACGCGGAAGCGGTCTATGCGCTGGTCAGCAAGCATGGCGAGGTTCAAATTTGGAAATGGAAGCAGGGCCAGCCTGGGCAGCAGCTAACAAGCAAACCTTGGGTGATCCACCAGCTGGCTGCATCTAAAGCAGCAGAAGCATTTGTTGTAAATGCGATAGACAGCAAGGGGCCAGGCGAGCTGTATGCGATTGAGCCGGATAGCGGGGAGATCAGGAAGCTAACACGCTGGAATGATAGCTTCTGCCAGCAGCATGCCATTGCCGAGCCGCAGCCGCTATCATTTACAATCAGCGCAGGCGCGCATATGCAGGGCTGGCTGCTGCTGCCTCCAGCGCAAAGCCTGCTGCAATCCGCTTCTCAGTCGATTCCGCTTATTTTAGCAATACATGGCGGACCGCATGCGATGTATACGCCAGCATTTGCACATGAATTTCAAGCGCTAGCTTCGCAGGGCTATGCATTGTTGCTTTGCAATCCGCGCGG
Organism: Paenibacillus montaniterrae; assembly: GCF_018403185.1. Taxonomy (GTDB): domain Bacteria; phylum Bacillota; class Bacilli; order Paenibacillales; family Paenibacillaceae; genus Pristimantibacillus; species Pristimantibacillus montaniterrae. The sequence goes on along the minus strand of NZ_BOSE01000002.1, from coordinate 532,198 downwards.
CAGCTTTGGCTACGGTCAGCAGTTTGCTGCTGGCTGTCTGAAGGATGTTGGCAAGGGCGACTACGATGATTTAATGCTGGCTGTAGATGAGACGCTGGAGCGCTTTGCAGTGCTGAACAAGCAAAGGCTGGGCGTGATGGGAGGCAGCTACGGCGGGCTAATGACGAACTGGATTATCGGACAAACCAATCGCTTTCAGGCCGCGGTATCGCAGCGCAGCATTAGCAACTGGCTGTCGTTCTATGGCAATAGCGACATAGGGGCGCGTTACACAGAGGCTATGCTGGGCGGCAATCCTTGGGACAATTACGAGCTGCTATGGCAAAGATCGCCTGTAGCCTATGCGAATAAGGTTGAGACGCCTGTACTCATTATGCATGGCGAGCAGGATATGCGCTGTCCGATTGAGCAAAGCGATCAGTGGTACGCCAATCTGAAGCGTTGGGGCAAGGAAGCGAAGCTGGTGCGATATGCTGGCAGCAATCATGCGTTTCAGAAGGCAGGCAAGCCTTCGCTGCGCGTCGACGTGCTGCAGCAGGTTAATGCCTGGTTTTACACACACTTGCGGAAGCCGGTTACGCTTGGCATTCCTTTTGCGATGCTATTGGAAAATTGCCGTTCCAGCGGCGCAAGCGACGAGGTTATTGCAGCTTGTATAGCCAGCAAGGACTTTAGCGCGATTGCTCATCTGGTTAAAGAGCCTGATATGCCATTTGTGGAGCGGGTTGAGCTTGCGGAAGAAATGAACATTAACTGGCAGGATGTATTTCAATACGGCTACTGCTTTAGCTTCCTGCACGCCAACGCATTTAAACGGCTGCTGCTTTTCCGCTATGGTTTGCGAGAAAATGTACACTACACGCAGCAGGAATATAATTTGCTGAATGTGCCATTGAGCGAGGAGCAGGCGGTACAGCTGCAGGCGTTGATTGGCCGCCAATGGAAGGTAGAACGGACGGAGCAAGGCTGGCTGATCAAGCTTGCGCAAAAGGCCCTTATTTGAAAAAAAGGTGTAAACGTGCTGACACATCTATAAGCAGCAAGGGAGTTCCCAGTCATGAGCATGACAATGGACTCCCTTGTTTTTTTGCATATAACGAAGCTGAACAATTCACACGACTTGCATAATTTTTACTGGGCAACTAACAACGTTTTGCAACGAACAAGCGGGCAGAATCGTATTCCTATTACGACTGAAACGATAGCGGCAAGCAGCCGCAGACGGCACCAAAACGATGGATGTTAAGCTGAAACGGAGGTAAACGTTTTGAGAAATGAGCAAGAGATGATGAGCATGCTGCTCGAATTTGCCAAGAACGATGAACGAATCCGACTTGTTACGCTGGAGGGCTCGCGCACGAATAAAAATATTCCGCCAGACGCCTTCCAGGACTATGATATTTCATATTTTGTTACTGATATGGAATCCTTCAAGGAAAGCGATCAGTGGCTTGACCATTTTGGCAAGCGCATTATGCTGCAAAAGCCTGAGGATATGGAGCTGTTCCCGCCAGAGCTAGGCAACTGGTTTTCATATTTGATGCTGTTTGAGGATGGCAATAAATTAGACCTGACGCTTATTCCGCTGCATGAGCTTGACGATTACTTTGCAGGCAGCGATGGCTTGGTGGAGGTGCTGCTGGACAAGGATGCTCTAATTAAGGAGAATGTGACCGCGAGCGATCAGCAGTATTGGATAAAGCAGCCGTCGGCAAGACAGTTTGACGATTGCTGCAATGAGTTTTGGATGGTTTCCACTTATGTTGTAAAGGGCTTGGCAAGAAAGGAAATTTTGTTTGCACTTGATCATTTGCATGAAATCGCTCGCCCCAACCTGCTAAGAATGATGGCCTGGCATATCGGAGCGCAGCAGGGCTATACGTTTAGTGTAGGGAAAAACTACAAATTTATCGATCAACACTTGCCGCGGGAGGATTGGGAGCAGCTGCTCTCCACCTATGCAACGAGTGGTTATGAGCAAGCATGGCAGTCCTTGCTTGCCTGCTATGAGCTGTTTAGAAAATATTCAAAAGCGGTAGCTGCGCATTTCGGATATACCTATCCCGATTATGACGCTGCGATTACGGCCTATACGAATAACATATACAGCTCGTTAAAAGACAAAGGCTAAAGCTGCATGCTTATCGGAAATTCGTTTCGTTGGCATATAAGAAGCTGCGGCACAGGGAGACTATCCAATCGAAATAGCTCCTTTGTAACGCAGCTTCGCTCCGCTTTATAAGCCTGTAACCTTAACCGCTCATGCCAGCACTTAACCAAGCTTCATCGCTAAGCGAATCATATCGCGGCATTGGATGCCGTTCTCATAAATTTCCTCCGTGTAGTTTCTCACGAAAAAGTCGGTATCTACGCCTACTATTCTGAAGCCGCATTTTTGGTAGAGCGCCAATTGATCGATACTCGAATTTCCAGTTCCGACCTCAATCACAGGACAGCCTTTCTGCCTGCTGGCTTCAATGGCATGAAGCACGAGCCGCTTGCCTAACCCTCTGCCCTGCATATGCTCCGCAACTGCAATATTCATCAGCTCTGCAGCATTAGAATCTTTAACTACCAGAACATAGACGCCAACGATATTCTGCTCCACCTCCAATACATAGCATTCTCCCTTACTTACATACTGTTCAACCAGCTCCTGAGAAGGATCAGCGAGCAGCAGCAGCTCCATAGGATATTGCTCCTCTGCACGCAATTTTCTAATGATCATAGTTCTCTCCTTTTTGCTTAATCAAAGCGCTCGACAAATTTGCGGGCAACTGTCGACAGCGGCACGTTGCGCATATTCATAATGCCTACCTGTGAAGGCGGCAGCGGCACATTCAGCCTGATTTCAAACAGTGCGCCAGATTCCAGCTCCTTGGACACAAATTCTCGCGTTACATAGGAAATGCCCAAGCCTCTTCTAGCCAGCTCAATCAGCAAATCAACGCTGCCGACCTCGATCGCTGGCTTTAATTCAATGTTGTAGTCATGGGCCAGCTCATTGATGGCCATCCGAGCACGGCTATTGCGGGAAAATAAAATAATCGGGTATTCGGTCAGCTGCTCTAACGAAAGCTCGACTCCGTTCAGCTCGGCATAACGGGCGCCAGCAACAAAGCAGTCCTGCAGCTGAATGCCTTGGCGGAACTCGAGCTGCGAATCAGAAATCGGCAAACGCACAACGCCAAGATCGATTTTTCCTTCCTTCAAGTAGTTAATAATTTCAGGGGTTGTCCCATGGATGAGCTGCAGCTTGATCGCCGGATAATCATAATGAAACTCCTCCAAATGAGAAAGCAAATAGTGCTTGAACAATGAGTCACTGCCGCCAATCCGCAGCTCGCCGCTCGTTAAGTTTTTAAGCGCCGCCATTTTTTCTTCGGCGATTGTAATTAATACCTGCGATTGTTCAATATATGAAAATAAAACATGGCCTTCCTCCGTCAAAGCAACGCCTTTAGGCGTGCGGAAAAACAGCTTCATTTGGAAGCGATCCTCAAGCTGCTTTATCGCGTAGCTGACGCTCGGCTGCGTTAAATATAGGGTTTTGGCCGCTTTCGTCAAGCTGCCTGTTTTGGCTGCCCAGTAGAACACTTTGTATAATTCATAATTGGTCATAGACATGGTCTATATCTCCTGTCAAATGTATTAATTACTTGTATAGAAGTTATTAGTATTATAGTAGATGTATGTAGCATAAAGCCAGCACGTATTTTAGAGGTAGTTCAAAAAGTCCGACTTTGATGACGATGTGATTGCGTTGTAGCGTATTCGACGTCGAATATGTCACGCTACCGAAAGCTGCGGTGCTCACGTAGCTTATTGCCTACGCTGCGCTCCTCGCTTTCTAGTATCGTGCCATCTTCTTGGTCCTGAAAGCCCGTTTTTTGAACTTTATTTATTGCAAAGTACGTTAATATATAGCTGCAAGAAGGGAAGATAAAAATGGAGGCAACAACCTTTGTATTGTTTGGAGCTACTGGAGATTTGGCTAAACGCAAAATTTACCCTGCTCTATATAATTTGTTCCTGGATGGCAAGCTGCCACAGGAGTTCCGTGTTATCGGTTTGGGAAGAAGACCTTTTTCAGATGAAACCTTCCAAGCGAGTGTTGAGCATGCGGTGCATACTTTCTCAAGAAGAAAAGCGGAGGAAACAGCCGAGTTTAAGCAATTTGTGCAGTCCTTTTCTTATTGCCCGCTAAATATTGACAATAGCGACGACTATAAAAAGCTGCTGCAGCTTGTCCAACAGTATGAGGCAGGCATGAGCGGCACGCCTAATCGTATGTTCTATCTTTCAGTCGGCCCTGAGTTTTTTGCGACGATCGCCGACAATATTAAAGCAAGCGGACTGGGCGATACAAAGGGTTGGAAGCGCCTTGTTATTGAAAAGCCGTTTGGCCATGATTTGCCTTCTGCCCAGCAGCTTAATGCCAAGCTGAGCAAATCGTTCTCAGAGGACGAAATTTATCGCATTGACCATTACTTAGGCAAGCCGATGATTCAAAAGCTGGAAATTTTGCAGCAAAGCAATCCTGTGCTGCAGGCGCTTTGGTCAAACCGCTACATTTCCAATGTGCAAATTTCTGCAAGTGAAACCGTTGGCGTGGAGGAGCGTGCGGGCTATTACGATCATGTTGGCGCGATTCGCGATATGTTCCAGAACCATATGCTGCAAATGCTCATGATGCTGACGCTGCATTTGCCGGAAAACAGCACGCCTGAGGTCGTTCGCTTTAAGAAGAAAACGATTCTTGAAGCGCTTGAGCCTTTGCATAGAGACAATATTGCAGCGCATGTTGTGCGCGGTCAATATACGGCTGGTTCGATTGCCGGCAAAGAGGTCGCAAGCTACACCAATGAGCCTGGCATCTCCAGCGACTCGATGAATGATACGTATGTGGCAGCGAAGCTGGAAATTGATGATCCATTCTGGCGCGGCGTGCCATTCTACATTCGCACAGGAAAGCGGATGAAGGAGAAATATACCCGCATCATTGTAGAGTTCAAGGAAGCATTTAAGCAAACGACAAAGGCGACAGACAGCAATCAAATCGCCAACCTGCTTATTTTCGAAATTAGTCCGAACGAAGGAATTACATTCCAGCTTAATTCGCGAGATCCGCAAAACAAGGATCAATTCAAGCCGATTTATATCGATTTTCATTCCAACGGTGCGGAAGCGCCTGAAGCCTATGAAAGCTTGATTCATGATGCGCTTAATGGCGATCCGACCTTTTTCGCGCATTGGGATGAGGTAGAGCTGAGCTGGAAATGGGTGCAGCCTATATTGAATGCATTCGCCGATAATTCCATTCCGCTTCATTATTACCCGGCTGGGTCGAATGGTCCTGCAGCGGCAGATGAGCTGCTTGCCAAGAACGGCCACCATTGGTGGCTGGACTCCGAGCCAGATCAACATAAACAACAGTTAAAAGGAGAACAACAGTATGTCTACACAAACCATTGATCAACTATCGATTACGACGCTGCGCACCTTGTCCATAGATGCGATTAATGCAGCAAATTCCGGTCATCCAGGCTTGCCGATGGGAGCTGCGCCAATGGCGTATGCGCTTTGGGCAAAGCAACTGAATCATAATCCGGCAAATTCCAAATGGTTTAACCGCGACCGTTTTGTTTTGTCTGCGGGCCATGGTTCGGCGCTGCTATACAGCTTGCTGCATGTATCCGGCTATAATGTAACGATTGATGACCTGAAGCAGTTCCGCAAGCTGAACAGCAAAACACCAGGCCATCCAGAGTTCGGTCATACAGATGGCGTTGACGCCACAACCGGTCCGCTTGGTCAAGGGATTGCGATGGCAGTCGGCATGGCGATGGCGGAAGCTCATTTGGCGGCAACCTTTAACAAGGAGCAGTTCCCGGTTGTCGATCACTATACTTATGCGCTTGCTGGCGACGGCTGTTTGATGGAAGGCGTTGCTTATGAGGCGATGTCGATGGCAGGCCATATGAAGCTTGGCAAGCTGGTTGTGCTTTACGATTCCAACGATATTTCGTTGGATGGCGAGTTGAATTTGTCCTTTAGCGAGGATATTAAAAAGCGCGTCGAATCTGTCGCTTGGCAATATTTGAGAGTCGAGGATGGCAATGATGTAGCTGCAATTACGGCAGCGATTGAGCAGGCTAAAGCGAACACTGAGCAGCCTACCTTGATCGAGGTTCGCACCATTATCGGCTACGGCAGCAAAAAGGTGCAGGGTACGAACAAAGCGCACGGCAATCCGCTAGGCAAGGAAGAAGCGATTGCAACAAAGGCTGAGTACGGCTGGGAGCATGATGAATTTACAGTGCCTGCGGAAGTGAAGGCGCATTTTGAGCAATTGAAGCAGCAGGGGATTGCCAAGGAGCAGGCATGGAACGAGCTTGTTGCAGCTTATGCAGTGCAATATCCGGAGCTTGCGGCGCAATTGAAGGGTGCAATCGAAGGCAAGGTAGAGCTGAGCGCTTCCAGCATTTTAACGTTTGATTCGTCGAAGTCGATTTCCACTCGCGTAGCGAGCGGTCAAGCGATCAATCATTTTATTAAAGAGGTTCCGGCCATTTTCGGCGGCAGCGCGGACCTGTCTCATTCCACAATGACAGATATTAGCGGCGAGCCAATTTTTGCAATTGAATCCTATGCGGGACGCAATGTATACTTCGGCGTACGCGAGCATGCGATGGGCGCTGCAGGCAATGGAATGGCGCTGCATGGCGGAGTGAAGCCATTTGTAAGTACATTTTTCGTATTTAGCGATTATTTGCGTCCTTCAATCCGTCTAGCAGCATTGCAAAAGCTTCCAGTAACATTTGTGTTCACGCATGACTCCATCGCGGTAGGCGAGGATGGTCCGACGCATGAGCCAATCGAGCAATTGGCTGCGCTGCGTACGATTCCAGGCTTAACGGTGATTCGTCCGAGTGATGCTAATGAAACAGCGAGCGCATGGGCGTATGCATTGCAAAAAACAGACGGTCCGGTGGCGCTGGTGCTAAGCCGTCAAAATCTGCCGATCTTCGAAGAAACGAAAGCGAATATCGCCAACGTAGCAAAAGGCGGCTATATTTTAACGGAAACGAACGCATCGCCTGATCTGATTCTCGTTGCGACAGGCTCCGAGGTTTCGCTAGCTGTGCAAGCAAAGGCTAAGCTGGAGGAAGCGGGCCACTCGGTACGCGTTGTAGCAATGCCTTCACGTGAGCTGTTCAAGGCGCAAACTGAAGCATATAAAGAAGCTGTGCTTCCTGCTGCGGTACAAAATCGTGTTGTTATTGAAGCTGGCATTTCACTGGGCTGGGATGCTATTGCGGGTGCAAACGGCAAGATCATTTCGATTGAAACGTTTGGCGCTTCCGGTCCGGGTACTGAGGTACTGGAATACTTCGGCTTCTCAGTGGGCAACGTCGTTGCGACTGCAGAGCAATTGCTGAAATAGTTTTAATATAACGATATAGATTCAACTTACTTCTACGATACACCTGTAAAACACGCGACATGCGGTTTTGCAGGTGTATTTTTTGTGCACTATCTTGCTATACATGCTGCTTTTTAATAGAAAATGCTGCATGTTCAATAGAAGCTGCATTTGTTATAATATTGATAATCATTATCAATTAAAGGCGAGGTGCTTCTATGACGTCACGATCTCAATTTGCTGAAAATGATCTCGGCAGCCTGGTTGTTCGTGTTAAAGGTGTCGACTTGTTCTCGGGAGTTGATGGGCAGAAGCTGGAGCAGCAATTGGCCACGCTTGCAACGATTATTGTGCCTGTCAGTGGGAGCGGTGAACTGACAAGTGACACAGGAACATACAGCTTGCGCCAGGACCATTTACATATTTGTCCGCCAGGAGGAACCTTCGGCATTCAAACCGAGCAGGGCAGTGAGCTGTCCGTCTATATCGCGAGCTTTAAGCTGCTGGAGCTGCAGGAGGATGAGCATGGCGATTACGCCACAGCTAATATGGAACAGCCAGCAAGCCTGTTTGTGCGCAAAGGCGATATTCATGTGCAGCCAGCAGGCCGCGCAGCTGCTTTATGCCGTGAGATGGCAAGGCAGTTGGGGAGCAGCGATGAGCTTGAAAGGCTGCGGGCGCAGCTTCAAGGAGCTGAGCTTGTCTATATGCTGCTGTCGACCGAAAGAGAGGGAACAGATGCTGAAACAGCAGATGCGCTGCAGCTTTCCAAGGCATATATCGACAAGCATTACTATGAGGAAATTACGATCGAGCGATTAGCGACGATAGCCGGATTAAGTTCTAAATATTTTGTTGACCTGTTTAAGAAAACATTTGGCGTTAGTGCCTTTGATTATTTGACGCAGGTAAGAATGAAGCAGGCCAAGCAGCTCATGCTGCGCAATGAGCTCAAGCTGCGCGATATCGCCTTTCAAGTCGGCTACCATGATGAATTTTACTTTAGCCGCAAGTTCAAGAAAGAGTTCGGTATGCCGCCATCCGCTTATATCAAGAAGCGCAGCCTAAAAATTGCGGCGTATGGCTCAAGCGCTTTAACGGGTTATTTGCTGCCGCTTGGCATAGTGCCGTACGCAGCTCCGCTTCACCCCAAATGGACCAGCTATTATTGCGAGCACCATGGCGTCGATATCGCTGTTCATCTTGATGCTTATCGTCACAATCTGCATAAGCAGGCAAATTTGGACAAGCTGGCAGGGGCCAGTCCCGACTTGATTATTTCGAATCCAGAGCTGGAGCCGTGGGAAAAGGAAAAACTGAAAGTTATTGCTCCAACATTCGAGCTGCCCGATGATTGCTTGGGCTGGCGGGACAAGCTGTTGGAGCTTGCAGGGCGCCTGGAGCAGCGCGAAGCAGCAGAGCTGTGGCTGGCGAGTTTTGATCATAAGGCCAGGAAGACGCGCAATCAGCTGCGTCAGTTTGGCAAGCGGCGCGTGCTGGTGCTTAAGCTGTTGAAGGATCAGCTGTACGCTCATAATTACTACAGCTTTAACAGCCTGCTGTATGAGGAGCTGGAGCTGCTGCGGGCTTATCCTCGTGAAGAGGGCTGCTACAATGTCCCGCTTGGTCTGGAGGAACTGGATCGCATTGAAGCCGACTGTGTGCTGCTGCTTATATGCAAGGAAACAGAAACGCTGGAGCATTGGAAAAGGCTGCAGCAATCGGTGCCTTGGATGTCGCTACGCATCATTCGCGAGAACAGGCTGCGGCTCGTTCCTTCCGAGCCATGGCGTGAATATTCGCCGATTGCCCTGGAGCGCATGCTTGATGAAGCTGCGGGATTATTTTCTGGATATCGTCCATGACAAATCTGGATTTTGTCCATGGTGAAGCTTGCCTTGCTGTTGTATTATTGATTTTGATAATCATTATCAATTATATAAATACGAGAGGGGCAAGAAGTAAAATGTTTCATAGGGCATTACAAGGTTTCAGCATTGTATTAATATTGGCGGTATTTTTGACTGCATGCGGAGGAAATGGCAGCGAGCCAGCGAACGCCAACAATGCGGGAAATTCCAATACAAATCAGGAGACAGCATCTCCTGCGCCAACCGAAGCAGCTCAGCCGACGGAGAATGGCACGCGTACAATTACTTATCTTGGCGAGAGCTATGAGCTGCCGGAGCATGTAGAGAAGATTGTCATTACAGGAGCGGTTGAAGCAATGGAGGACTCTATTGTGCTTGACGTCAATCCTGTGGGCGCAATTAGCTTTTCCGGCAAATTTCCGCCATTGTTTGAGTCTATAACGAAAAACGCTGTTTCGATCGGTGAGAAAACAGAACCGAACTTCGAGGCGATTTTATCACTTAAGCCAGATGTTATTCTTGGCTCGACAAAGTTTCCTGAGGAGGTAACGGAGCAGCTTAGCGCGATTGCGCCGACTATTTTATACTCTCATATTTCAACGAACTGGGAAGATAATTTGCGTTTGCTTGGCGAACTTAGCGGCAAGGCAGATGAAGGGGAAGCGGCGATTGCGAAGTATAAAGAGGATTTGCAGACGGCACAGGCTGAGCTTGGCGACAAGATGCAGGACAAAGAGGTTGTTGTCATTCGTCTAAGAGGCGGCAAGCTGTACGTCTATCCGCAAGATGTTTACTTCAACCCGGTTTTATATGAGGACTTAGGCTTTAAAGCACCGGAAGAAATAGTTGCTGCCCAAGCGCAAGAGGAGCTGTCTGTCGAGAAATTTGCAGAAATGAATCCTGATTACGTATTCCTGCAATTCTCTGAGGATGAGAACAAGGAAACGCCTAATGCATTGCAGGAGCTGCAAAGCAATCCGATTATTAACAGCGTCGCTGCGGTTAAAGAAGGGCGCACATTCCTCAATGTCGTTGATCCGCTAGCACAAGGCGGGACGGCGTATAGTAAGATTGCGTTCTTAGAAGCAGTAGTTTCACAACTCTCTAAGTAGAAGGTGGTTTAAAAAGCCGACTTTGATGACGCGGTTTTGCGCCTGGAGCGTATTCGGCGGCGAATATGTCACGCTACCGAAGGCTGCGGTGCTCACGTAGCTTTTGCTCTACGCTGCGCTCCTCGCCTTCTAGTATCGTGCCATCTTCTTGGTCCTGAAAGCCGACTTTTTAAACTTTCATGGGAAGGGTCGTTTAAAAAGTCGACATTGATGACGATGTGATTCCGTTGTAGCATAGTCGGCGGCGAATCTTGAACGCTAGCGATAGCTTATGCTTCCGAAGTATGTTTTCTGCGAAAACATTGTAGGTGCTCACGTAGCTTTTGCTCTACGCTGCGCTCCTCATTTTCTAGTATCGTGCCATCTTCTTGGTCCTGAAAGCCGATTTTTTAAACTTTCATGGGAAGGGTCGTTTAAAAAGTCGACTTTGATGACGATGTACTGCTTCGAAGCATAGTCGACGGCAAATATGTCACGCTACCGAAGGCTCCGGTGCTCACGTAGCTAATGCCTACGCTGCGCTCCTCGCCTTCTAGTATCGTGCCATCTTCTTGGTCCTGCATTCAAAAAAAAAGCTACAGCGGAGGAGCAAAGCATCCGAAAAACGCAGTGGGTCGCCTTTAACATCGTAATGCTACCTTTAAAATTTAAATAAGAGCATTACGATTTAAAAAGCGACTGGAGGATGCTTTGCCCCGTAGCGCTGATTTAAAAAGCGACTGGAGGATGTTTTGCTCCGTAGCGCTGAAAAGAAGCGCAAAACTCTTAAAATAAGGCGTGTTATTATGCGATTTCAACGAACTGTTCCGGCTGTCATCCTGTGGGTGGCACCGATAGCGGCTGTATTGACCGTTCTGCTCTCCGTCTCTATCGGGGCCAAAAGCATCCCGGCTGGCACGGTTTGGGAGGCGGTTTTTTCTTTCAATCCCGAAAATGTCGATCATCAAATCATTGTAGCCTCCCGTCTGCCAAGGGCGGTCGGGGCGCTGCTAATCGGTGCATTTTTAGCAGTGTCAGGCGCGCTGATGCAGGGAATGACGCGCAACTATTTGGCATCTCCATCGATTATGGGGGTATCTGACGGTTCTGTATTTCTGGTCACGATGTTTATGGTATTTGCACCGTCAAACGGCTCTATAAGTCTGATCGCCGTGTCGATGATCGGCTCTGCGCTGGGGGCTGGCCTTGTATTTGGCCTTGCCTCGCTTATACCAAATGGGCTGTCGCCTGTTCGACTTGCGATTTTGGGTACCATTATCGGCACCTTCCTGAGCGGCGTGTCTGCAGCAGTTTCCAGCTACTTTCAAATTTCACAGGGGCTTGCCTTCTGGTACAATGCGAGGCTGCACACGATTAATCCAGAGCTGATCAAGCTGTCAATTCCATTTGCGGTCGTTGGCCTTGCTTTGGCAATTATTTTGTCCAAGTCGATTACGGTGCTTTCGCTTGGCGATGAGGTGTCGGCTGGTCTCGGCGCCAAAACAGGACTGGTCAAAGCATTAGCGATTTTGGCAGTCGTCATTTTAACAGGCGTTTCAGTTGCGCTGGCCGGAAAAATTGCGTTTATTGGCTTGATCATTCCGCATATTGCCAGATTTCTAAGCGGTGTAGATTATCGCTGGAGTATTCCGGTGTCGGGCGCGCTTGGGGCGCTGTTTCTGGCGCTATGCGATATTTTGTCGCGCTTTCTCAATTATCCGTTTGAAACGCCAATCGGGGTTGTAACGGCGCTGTTCGGTGTTCCTTTCTTCCTTTACTTAATTAAGAAGAAAGGGGGCGGCAAGCATGGATAAGCGTGTTGCAAGCTCGATTGCGAGAGCTTGGATAGTTGCAGCCGTTACGATCGCGGTTATGTTGATTGGCGTATATCTCAGCTTGACGAGTGGAATGTTCGATATTTCGGTGCTTGATGTGTTCCGCACCTTGTTCAACCCGGGCCAAGTGCATGAGCATGATATGGTTGTATTCCGCTTCAGACTGCCGCGAATCGTATTGGCTGTGCTGGTCGGTGCAGCGCTAGGCATCGCGGGCGTCGTAATACAAGGCGTGACGCGCAACGGTCTTGCTGATCCAGGCATTCTTGGCATTAACGCAGGTGCAGGGATGTCGGTGGTGCTGTTCATGCTGCTTGTGCAGGGCAGCATCAAGCTGACTGGCTGGGCTGGCGTCATGCTGCGACCAATGTTCGGACTAATAGGCGGACTGCTGGCGACCATACTCATTTATTTGTTTGCGCGCGAGCGTGGCAAGCTTGATCCACAACGGCTAATTTTGGTCGGTATAGCGATCGCCTCAGGCTTTGGCTCGATTACGTTGTACCTTTCTTTAAAAATGAATCCAAACGATTTTGAGATGGCGACTGTTTGGCTGGCGGGCAGTATTTATAGCGCGAATTGGAAGTTTGTTGTTGCCATGCTGCCGTGGCTAATCATGATTCCGCCGATTTTATGGCTGAAAGCGAGATCGCTGGATGTGCTTCAGCTTGGTGAGGAAATGGCTGGCGGAGTCGGCGTTGCCACGGAGCGCGAGAAAAAAATATTGCTTGCCTGCACAATTGGCTTGGTCAGCGCAAGCGTTGCTGTTTCCGGTAGTGTTGGCTTTGTCGGCTTAATTGCACCGCATATGGCGCGCCGCCTGGTTGGCCATAGTCATCGTTACATATTGCCGATTAGCGGATTAATTGGCGCAGCAATGGTGGTATTGGCCGATTATATTGGCAAAACGATTTTTGCGCCGGCGGAGCTGGCTGTCGGAGTTGTCATTTCCATTATCGGGGTGCCGTATTTTGTTTATTTGCTGCTGCGCGCCAAACGTTAAAGCAGCACGTTTGAACAACGGTTCCGTATTCGAACTAGACCAGATAGGAGACTTTATATATGATTCGCATAGAACGAGTAATGGTAGCAGGCCGACAGCTTTCGATTTGTCTTCCTGAAAGCTATGCATCAGAACTGGAACGCAGCTATCCGGTCGCTTATGTGCAGGATGGCGGCGAATTAGTAGAGCACACCTTTAATGAGCTGAAGCATTTGGAGGCCAGCGGCAGACTGCAGGAGACGATTTACGTCGGTGTTGAGCCGCATAACCGCAATGATGAATATACGCCTTGGCCAGCCTCAGCGCTGCTAGAGGGCAAATCGCCGTTTGGTGGCGGAGCGCGTAGCTATATTGACGAGCTTGCAGATAAATGCAAAGCATACATTGATGCCAGCTTTAGTACCAAGCCGGAGCCAGAGCATACAGCGATCATTGGCGGATCATTTGGCGGTTTGGTTTCGCTGTTTGCAGGGCTTTGGCGGCCCGAGGTATTCGGCAGGCTTGGATTGCTTTCGGCATCGTTCTGGTATGAAGGCGTGCTGCACTATTTGCAGCAGCATAAGCTTCCGGCAGCCAGACAGCGCATTTATATGTCGGTTGGCGATTGTGAAGGCATTTACAAGCATACGAGACAACGCGAAATGGTAGCGGCGACACTGGCTGTACATAAGCTGTGGCGGGAACACAGAGTCGATGATAAGCAGCTATGCTTTTCGCTTGACCAAGGTGGAACGCATGATGCCCATTATATGGCGCTTAACTTTGCAAAGGCGATGCAATGGCTGTTTCCAGTCGTACCTGATGTTCCATCACGATCAACGGACGCACAGCCAACGGACGCACAGCCAACGGATGCACAGCCAACGGATGCACAGCCAATGAATGCACGGTCAACAAAGGCACAGCTAATAAGTGCCAAGGCAACAAACTTCTTACCCGCCAACCGTTTATCCAAGAGCAGCCTGGAGGGAAGACTTACTACATATGGCCGATGGACTACTGGCTATGAAGTGCCGCGTACGGAGCACCGCATCCTGATTTCAGAGCAAAGCGACAAAGAATACCGCATCTTTATTTCTGTACCGCCAGTGCCACCGCCAGAGAACGGATATCCGGTGCTATACGTGCTCGATGCTAACGCAACCTTCGGCTCGTTTGCCGAAGCGATGCGGCTGCAAGGTCGCAAGCCGCGCGGCATTGAGCCGCAAGTTGTTGTTGGCATAGGCTATAATAACGAAGGGCCGATCGCAACTGAGCATCGTTTTATGGATTACACCGATCCAGCTTCGCCTGATGAGCTTCGTACACGCCCTGACGGCTCGCCTTGGCCGGCTAACGGCGGGGCGGAGGCGTTCACAGCATTTATTGAGCAGGAGCTGAAGCCGTGCATTGAAGGATTGCTGCCGATTGATAGAAACCGTCAATCCTTATTCGGGCATTCCTTGGGCGGATACTTTGCTATCCGCACCATGCTGCTGCATCCGGCATCCTTTCAAAGCTATATTGCAGGAAGCCCTTCGATCTGGTGGAAAAATCATATTCTGTATGATTGGCTGCCAGCCTTTACAGAGCAAGTGATGAAAGGGGAAATCAAGACTTCCCTGCTGCTTGGCGTAGAGCAGGACAACAGCAAGCAGATGCTATCGGATGCCGAGGAGCTGTACCGTCGCTTAAAGCCATTTGCAGGCGAGCGGCTAAGGCTCAAGCTATGCACATACGAGGGCGAAGGCCATGTATCTATGATTTACCCGTTCATGAGCGAACTGCTAAGATTTATATAACAATTTATAGCAGACTTTCACACCCTGCTACTTATTACTGCTTGCGATTCTTATTTACTGGGCAGGGCTGGACCCGAAGTTTCGATCAAAATTTAAATAAGGCTCAACTACGAAAACGCCTGGCAATCGGCAACCACCGAGGGCCAGGCGTTTTCTCTATTTACATCAAAGCCAGTGTTAAGCCCATTCTAATAAAAACATAAACGCTATTTAAAAATTACAATCGCGAAAATGGGCATATTACAACGTTTCTGACAAAGTTGCAATTGGTTGATGGTGCTCCTGGTGCTAATCTCAAATAAGGCGCTCGGCTTTGATGACGATGTAATTGCGTTGTAGCGGATTCGACGGCGAACGAGCTTTTGCAGTTAGCTTGATGTAAGTGCTTACATGTTATTGGAATGGGGAGTGAACGTGTGCAAAATGCAGTACAACCAAAAACGAAACGTGCAAAACGATTAAAGCTCAATCTGCGAGCGACATGGAACGAGTATAAAAAGAGCAAATACTTGTTTCTCATGCTTGTTCCTACACTTGTATGGTATGTCATTTTTCATTATGGCCCTTTATACGGCGTGCAGCTTGCATTTAAGGAGTTTAGCCCGATGAAGGGCATATGGGGCAGCCCTTGGGTAGGCTTGGAGCATTTTAAGTTTTTATTTTTTCAGTCGCCTGATTTTCTAAGAATTTTTCGCAATACGGTGTTAATCAGCTTGTACAATATTGTATTCGGGTTTCCAGCTCCTATTATATTGGCGCTGCTGCTCAACGAGCTGCGCTTTAAGTTTTTTAAGCGGATTGCTCAGTCGATTTCGTACATCCCGCATTTCTTCTCTTGGGTCGTGCTTGCCGGCATTATTACGGTCATGCTGTCACCCTCGGAGGGACCGGTCAATTACATCTTGAAGATGCTCGGCATGGAGCCGATTTATTTTCTCGCAGATACGCAGTATTTCCGCTCGACGCTGGTAGCGACGGGCATTTGGAAGGAAATCGGGTGGGGAACGATCATTTATTTGGCAGCGCTGTCAGGTGTAGATCCGACGCTGTATGAAGCGGCGAAAATAGACGGAGCGAGCCGGCCGAAGCAGACGTGGTACATTACGCTGCCGTCGATCCTGCCGGTCATAACGATTATGTTCATTCTGTCACTTGGCGGCATCTTGAATGCCGGCTTCGACCAAATTTTCAACCTGTACAATCCTGCCGTCTATGAGGTGGCAGACATTATTGATACCTATGTATATCGCGCGGGCATATTGGGGGCGCAATTCGGCTTGACGACCGCTGTCGGCCTGTTTAAGAACATTATCGGCATTACGCTGGTGCTGACGACCAACTATATCGTCAAGAAGCTCGGTCAAGAAGGAGTGCTGTAGAGATGGTGCATGAAAGGGGACAACTACTGTGAAGCCAACCGTAGGGGAAAACATCTTTCAAGTCTTTCTAGTCATTATTATTTCGCTGCTATGTATCGTTACGATATATCCATTTATTCATATCGCATCTGTATCGCTAAGCTCGCCAAGCGAAGCGATGCGCTTCGGCTTTCATTTGTATCCGAAAGAGATTGACCTGACAGCATGGAAGCAGGTGCTGAGCCAGAAAAAAATATGGATCGGCTTTGGCAACTCGGCATTTCGCACTGTGGTTGGAACAGGGCTTACTCTGTTTGTCATGGCGCTTTGCGCCTATCCGCTGTCACGCAAATATTTGCCTCATCGCAGCTTTTACACGATGATCATTCTGTTTACGATGTTTTTCGGCGGCGGTATTATTCCGACCTATTTGCTAATTAAGGATCTTTATCTGATGAATTCCTTGTGGGTATATATCGTACCCGGATTGATCCCGACATTCTCGATGCTTGTGCTGCGAAATTTCTTTATGTCGATACCAGTCGAGCTGGAGGAATGCTCAAAAATTGACGGAGCCAACGATATTCGCATTTTATTCCAGATTGTGCTGCCGTTATCCAAGCCGGTTCTGGCGACGCTTGCGTTGTGGACGGCCGTCGGGCATTGGAATTCATGGTTTGATGCGGTGCTCTATATTTCAGATCAAGACAAGCAGGTGCTGCAATTTTTCTTAAGGGAAATTGTCATTACCAATGCCGATGCTGAAACGTTCGGCAGATCGGTTGTCGGCAACATCAAGTACGAGCCGGGAATTAAGGCGGCTACGGTCATATTTGCGATATTGCCAATATTGATCGTA
Source organism: Paenibacillus montaniterrae (assembly GCF_018403185.1). Taxonomy (GTDB): domain Bacteria; phylum Bacillota; class Bacilli; order Paenibacillales; family Paenibacillaceae; genus Pristimantibacillus; species Pristimantibacillus montaniterrae. The sequence goes on along the minus strand of NZ_BOSE01000002.1, from coordinate 514,974 downwards.
TATCCGTTCCTGCAAAAGTATTTCGTAAAAGGCACGATGATCGGCTCACTTAAAGGATAGGCCGGGCCAAGGTTTACTCGAAGCGCTCAACCGTTTCGATTAAATAAATAAACAACTATTAAAAGGGGATGACAAAATGAAACACAGCTTCAAATTGGCGCTTGCACTTCTTCTAGCGCTGTCGATCATGATTGCAGGCTGCTCGTCCAACAGCAACACGCCTGCCGCTAACGGAAATTCGAAAAATAACGGGAATCAGTCCGGCAATTCTACAGATGCAGAAGAGCCTATCGAAATTATAATTTCCGCTTCGACCTGGGAGGTTCCAGAGGAAGACAATACGTATGTGCAGCAGTACCTGGAAGAGAAGTTCAATGTTAAATTTGTAAATCTGCGCGCAACAGATGAAAACTTTAAAATAAAAGTGTCCGGTGGAGAAATTCCGGATATTTTCCCTCACAATATTTCAGAGGGCGATATGGTTAACTGGGCTCGCCAAGGCGTCATTGCCAGCATCTCAGCCGATGAAATCAAGCAATATATGCCTGACTATGTAGCAGATGTTGAATCGATTGATCCGAATGCATGGGACATCGGCTTAATTGATGGGAAAAACTTCGGCATACCGAGAGTTTGGCTGAACGGTTCAACCGGCTTTATTCCAACCTACAACGGCGAATGGCTGGAAGCGGTTGGCTTGAGTGGCGCGCCTGCTACGCTTGAGGAGTTTGAGCAAATGCTGATCAAATTCCGCAACGAAGATCCAGACGGCAACAACGAGCAGGATACGTACGGCATGACCGGCCGCGGCAAGGATGCAAGAGCGCAATTGTTCAATACGGTTTATGCAGCATATGGTGTCAACCCGTACCAGTTTAAAGCAGCTGAGGACGGCACAATTACATGGGGCGGTATTACGGAGGAAGCGAAGGAAGCGACGAAGCTGATCAACAAATGGTATATGGAAGGCTTGATCGATCCTGAGTTTATGACAGATGACAACAGCTTGATCGGCCAGAAGTTCAACAGTAAAAAGGTTGGATTTATCGAAACGAATATGTACCATCATCTGTATGGCCAGCAGCAAGCTTTTGAGGAGAACGGCATAACGCCAGTATATGGAAAGGGCTTGCTCGGACCAGCAGGCAAGCCGCTGCAAATGTCCAACGGTGCGCTGCAGGTTCCACTATTGCTTGGCGCACAGGTAGAGAAGGATGAAGCGAAACGTATTAAAATTTTGCAAATTCTGAATGAACTGGCTACTAACGACGAAATTTACTTGACGACTGTGTTTGGTCAAGAGGGCGTTACCTATGAAATGAAGGATGGCGTGCCTACGTTCCTGCCGCCGTACGACACAGATGGCGATCAGCGACTGGCAATGGGCCTTGGCGGCTTCTACAATCCATTTATTGAAAGAGCGGTATCTACATGGAAGTTCCATATGCCGCAGGATAAATTGGACTTTAAACAGCAGCTTACAGATGGAGCAGAGGTGATTGCCGATGTACTGGGCCCAACTGTTTTTGATAGCAAAGCTAAATACTTTGCCAACCTGAGTGCACTGCAGGATGAATATTTCACGAAAGCGATTATTTCCAATAATGAAGTAGATAAGCTTTTGGAGGAGTTCAAAACGCAATGGCTGAAAGCCGGCGGTCAAGACATTCTTGATGAGGCTACCAAAGTCTATCAGGAGCGCCAGGCAGCACGTCAATAAACTAGTATTCTCTTAAATAATAATTTCCTGAGCGGCAGCCTGTTCTTTCAAGCAAATGGAAGAACAGGCTGCTTATTTTTAAAGAAATATAAGTAAAGTGAATAAATTTGCAATAGGTGAGAAGCTTTGTTCTGTGATAAAGTTACGATAAAAATAGCATATTTTCACTTGTTATTCGTTTAGGCAAGGGGGCACAAATTTGAAAGCGATGTCAAAATATAAAAACAGCGTATTTTATCGTTTAATTTTATCCTATACCTTAATGACTGTTATACTCATTAGTCTTGCAGGCGGCTACTTATATTCGCGGGCGAATGAGCTGATGATTGAAGAAATATCGAAGGATAGCCAGCAGCGATTGCAGGCCGTCAAGGATTATATGGAAAATACGATGCTGAGCCGATTTGAGAATCATGTGCAAAATATTTCAATGTCAACGGGCTTTGCCAGCAATTCTGTTAATTTGAACTATTTGCTGGACAACTCATGGCAGAACAATTTAAGCAGAATTGCACTATTCAGCAAAGGCATGGAGCTTTATGCGCTCACAAGCGAGGGCGTGCACAATACGACGGTTTATTTAATTAACGGAAATTATGCAATAGACAAAACATCGTTTTATATGGAACCGGAAAACTCTACGGATTATGCGTTTATCGAGCAGCTTAATCCGGATTATCATGATAGATGGATTACTAGACAGCTGTCTGACGGACAGCAGGTTTTAACCTATGTGCTGAAGCTTCCGTACAATCAGCCGAGCGCCAAGCCAAAGGGCTATATTTATATCGATGTTACGGTGGATCATTTGCGCGAGTCGATTTCGCAAATTGTTACCTCGCCACATGAAAAGCTGTACATTTTCAGCAAACAGGAGGAGATTATTCTTACAACGGGTGAGGTGGAGCAAGGCGATGAGGAGCAGGTGCGCAAGGCGCTGGCATCCTCGGCAGCGTCAGACGGCGTGCATACGATGACGCAAGGCAATGCGGTGTTTTCTCATTTGAATGCTCAGTATTCGGGGCTGGACTGGAGCTATGCGGTCATGCGGCCGATCAATACGTTCTCGCTTTCCTCCGAACGCTTCAAAAGCAATATTTTTGTCATTTGCGGCATTGTGCTCGTGCTTGGCTTCGTAATATCGTATCTGTTTTCCAAGCAATTTTATATGCCGATGAAGAAGCTGATCCAGATGGTTAGAACCTACTACATGCCTAATCAACAGCAAATGTCTGGCAACGAGTATGCCTTTATCGGCAATGCATTTAATGTAATGGGCGAAAAAATCAATCATTTGCAGACGAGTGCGAAAAAAATAGAGATGAAAAATTTGGTGCTGGGCGCCAATCTTAATCTTGAGCATACGGGCAGCTTTCCCGAGCATACCCGATTTATTGCGGCTTATATTTATATGCACGACGGGCAAACGACTCAGTTTCAACAGCAATATGAGCTGAAGCCTAGCGGGCATATGCAGGAGGTCGTATGCCTGAATGCACAGGAGGCTGCGCTCATCTATTATGTAGCTTCCGACGAGGATATGCATGCAGAGCAGCAGCTGGCAAATGAGCTGGCGCAATTTCGAACAACGCATGCGGGCAGTATCAGCTTTAGCGCGTCAATTGGAACCATTGTAGCGACAAGCGACGAAATTCCGATTTCATATCAGTATGCGCAGCATGCCTATCGCTATCGCTTCATATACGGTAAGGAAGCGATTATTGCATACTCTGACATCACGAAGCTGGAGGCGACGCCGTATTTGATCGCTTTCGATCAATATGTGAATGCTCTTAAAGCCGGTGAGCTGGAGCATGTCAACAAATTTCTTGACGAGTTCAGCTGCAGGCTGCAAAGCGGCAATCGCCAGCTGGAGGCGATTGAATTAAGCGTGCTGCAGCTCGTTTCCTCATTATATCAAGCGGTTATTGATATGCAGCTGCAAAAAATTGTACCGCCGTCGAATCTGTTTGATGAAATGAAGAAGGAAAGCCTGGAGGAAACGATTCAGTCCGTGCGCAGCCATTCTGAACGAATTGTTGCACATGTTAAGGAAACGAGCAGTCATGCTCACACCGACATCATTATGGAGCTTAAGCAGTATATCGATGAGCATTTGCATGAGGATTTGTCACTGAATGTACTGTCGGAGCGGGCTTCGCTGGCTCCTGCCTATATTTCCACCTTGTTTGGCGAGGTGATGAAGGAGTCGTTCACCGAATATGTAACACGCTCGAGACTCGACAAAGCGGCGCAGCTGCTGCAAAGCGAGCCGCGCATATCGGTGGCGGAAATTTCGGCGCTTGTAGGCTACCGCAATCCGCAATATTTCCATAACAAATTTAAAGCGAGATTTGGCATAACGCCAGTCCAATATCGCAATGTGTCCAAAAAAGCTTCAGGGGTGCAGTAAGGGGGAACCAGGCATGGTTAAGCGAAAAGCATTCATTGCGGTCAGTGTGCTGCTGCTAATGCTCTTGTCGATGCTGGCAGCTGGCTGCAACGGCAAGGAACAGTTGAAGCTTGAGCGCGCAGATCAGAAAGGAATGGCTGCGGAGATAGACAATAGAGAGACTTCGCCGTTTCAGACTACTTTGGAAATTAGCATTGCCAGCATTTACGACTTGCCGCAAAATGACTACAACTTTGTTCAGCGTTATTTGGAGCAAAAATTTAATGTGAAGATCAAAAATATAAGACTGGATACGATACGCTGGCGCGAGCAATTGAATATGCTGCTTGCTTCTGGGGAAATTCCTGATATTATGCCGGGGATTGCCATTGATTCAGACATGGTGGAATGGGCGGAGCAGGGCATTATCGCCAGCATTACGGAAGAGGAAATTCGCCAGTATATGCCCAAATATGTAGCGGATTTTGAGTCGGTAGCGAAGGAAGCGTGGGATGTTGGCCAGTATCAAGGAGAAAATTGGGGTGTGCCGCGGGTTTGGGGCAATGGCACGCTGGGCTTTTTGCCGGCCTACAACGAAGACTGGCTGCAGGCTATTGGCTATTCGGAGCCGCCGCGAACATTGGAGGAGCTGGAGGATGTACTTGCCAAATTTACATTAAACGATCCTGATGGCAACAGTGAGCATGATACGTATGGCATGACTGGCCGCGCTCGGGATGCGACCAACCAAATGTTCAATGCGGTGTTCTCGGCATTCGGCATTAATCCGTACTATTACGCCGTAGGAGAAGACGGCAAAATTGTGTATTCCGGCTTGGCGGAGGAAACACGGCAAGGGTTGAAGCTGTTAAATAAATGGTTTGAAAAAGGGTTGATCGATCCCGAATTTATTACCGACAGCAATGGCGAAATTCGCAGCAAATTTATCGAAGGCCAAATCGGCATGTTTGATACGGGGATGTGGCAGCATTTGTATGAGGATGGCTATTTTGGCGAAGCAGCGATTGAGGCGGGCGTTAACATGGTGATCGGTAAGCCTTTAATCGGGCCCCAGGGCAAGTCTTATTCGCTGTCTAATGGCTCGATTCAAGCGCCGTTAATGTTCGGTATTCAGCTGGAACAGGATGCGGAAAAGCGGGCGCGAATTTTGCAAATGCTGGAGTTCGTCGGGATGGAAGAGGAGGGCTTTTTGACGACAGTATTTGGCATTGAGGATGTTTCCTATACCTTTGACGGAGATGTCGTTGTGTTCACCGAGGAATATAGTACTGGAGAAGCGAGAGCGCAGCTCGGCATAGGCGGATTTTACAATCCATTAAATGGCCGGGTCATTGCGATGGAGAAATTTTATTTGACGCCGGAGAAAGTTGAATTCAGAGAACAGCATTCCAAGGGCTATGAGCTGATTACCGATGTGCTGGGAACGGTCGTGCTGCAATCGAAGCCGCAATATGACGAGCTGCTGCGCACGATGCAGGATCAATATTTTATTAAAGCGATTAGCGGTGAGGCTGACACTGATAAAGATTTTGATGATTTTGTATCGCAATGGCTGAAATCGGGCGGTCAAGAGCTGCTGGATGAAGCGAATAAAATCGTCATAGAGCGTTCAAAACAACCGAATTAATAAAAGAAATGAAAAAATTATACGTTTTCCAGAAAAATTACAATAGATTCTCGTTATCTGCGAACCCTACAATGAAAGACAATTAAACTAGTAAAGGGGAACGCAATATGAGCATGAAAGAATCGATCTTAGTCACCTACAACGCACCGACTGAGCTGCCAAGAAGCAATGATTATTCAGTGCGTGTGAAGACGCCTGTAGGAGAATGGGTAGAACTTAGTACGTACCTTGTTCGGGTAGATATGCATAATGTAAGAGAAGCTACGATGGCATCGTTTGACTTTAATGGAACTGTCCAAGTGGAGGTGACGAGTGTAAATGAGATTGAGGAAGCAGTAATCCGTCCATTATCGCAAACTATTCACGCTGAGATCGCAGGTAAAACCATTCGCTTTACGTTAAATGAGCCGGCGAAGCTTACCGTTGAAATAAATGGAGAACGGTTTCATAATCTTCATTTATTTGCGAATGAACTCGAACAGCATGTGCCTGACCCGCAAGGTGAAGATACAATTTGTCTTCATGCTGGTAGCTATTGTGTGAATGAACGGGTTAACATAGAGAATCCTCGTTTGATCTATTTTGCAGAAGGCTTGCATTACTTCGAGGATGGATTGTTTAATATCCCTTCAAACACAACCGTTTATATTGCTGGAGGCGCAGTGATCGTTGGTTCTTTGCTTTGCAGTCATGCCGAGAATGTTACGATAGGTGGACGGGGGTTTATTTATCTTCGCGAGATTGAAAAAACAACGTATTGGCGAAGCATAGATATTCGCTACTCTAGCAATGTGACAGTTCGAGATCTTGTTTCAATTGATCCGCCACATTACAGCATCCATTTAGGTCAATCCGAAAATATTCGAATTCACAATTTCAAAGCATTTAGTACTAGAGGTTGGTGTGATGGCATTGACATGATGTCGTGCAGCAATGTGCGAATAGACGATGTATTCTTAAGAACATCGGATGACTGTATCGCAGTATACGGCAGTAGAGGTGAGTATAAAGGCGATACGAGCAATATTCATGTTACTAACGCCATTTTATGGGCAGATGTTGCGCATCCCATTATGATAGGTTGTCATGGTGATTATGACGATAACGGAAATGTAATTGAAAACCTAGTATTCGACAATATTGATATATTAGAGCATCATGAGCCTCAGGATGGATATTGGGGTTGCATTGCAATTAATGCAGGTGATAGCAATACGGTACGACATGCGGTGTTTCGCCGTATCCGCATTGAACAATTCGAGCTTGGACGACTTTTTGATATTAGAGTATTCCAAAACCCGAAATACAATCCGACTCCTGGGCGCCTTGTAGAGCACGTTTATTTTGAGGATATCTCGTTCGATGGCGAGTGTCAGAATCCTTCAGTAATCGCTGGTTACGATGAGGAGCGCATAGTCAGTGGCATTCACTTTCGGAATTTGCGAATAAACGGAAAGATCATTCGCAGCCTAGAGGAAGGCAATTTTCAATGCAGTGACTTTCAGCAAAATGTTACGTTTCAAGATAGTTCGAGCAGTTAAGAGACGGAAGGACTGTGAACGGATATGCTGAAGGAATCGGAAAAAGAGTGGCTGGATCGAACGATTAAGAAAGTGACCGACAAGATTGACAAGGTAAGTGTACGTTCCCGATTTAAAATTCCATATACAACGATGATTGATGGCATTCATGACGATCGCTCTGCTATGAATCCCACGGGTGAAGTGGATGATGGCATTTGCTATAAGCAGGTCGCAATGAGACATGCCGATACAGTGCTGTACATCTGGTAGCTAAGCCATTGTGGAAGTCCATAAAGTAGCTGTTAACATAAGAAGCGTAAGTTGTTCACATACAGCTCACGCTTCTTTGTTTCAGTTAGCTGTCCAGCTGCTCCAAATCCTCAATGTGATATATTTCGGTTGGATTATGCAGCGTCCACTCCAGCATTTCGATTTGAGCCTGCACCGTCGCAAGTCTCATTTCATCCTGACTGTTTTGCATTAATTGGCGCAGCTCATACAGCTTGCTTTTAACTTGATCCTCGCTTCTCATCCTAATGCTCCTATTCTTAGTTGCCATAGCAAAGTTATTTGACAATTGTATAGTATTAACGAAAACGACCCATCTAACACGCGTTGCTTCATATTTATAAAAGCCTAGATTTTTAAAAAATAAACCGTATTATTTGATGTACCCCTAGGTTCATTATTTTACAGTGTAGATATTAGATAGAATAAGGCAATGCTAGGGGGGCTTAAATGTTAGAGTATAACAGCATTATTCCATTGCAAGACAGAAGTAATGATGTGTTGACAGTCGGCGAGTTGCTAATTGATTTAATTGCGGACGAGTATGATGATCCATTTCAAGGCAATTCTTTTAGCAAATTTTTTGGAGGATCTCCGTCTAATATCGCAATAAATGCTAAGAAATTAGGAATAAACGCACAAGTATGCTCCGCTGTCGGCCATGATGGATTTGGGAGATTCCTTATCGATCAATTGCAAAAAGAAGGCCTACCGTTACAAACGATACAGTATAAGGATGCTGCAACTAGTCTAGTTGTCGTAACACGAAGTACGGCTACACCAATTCCTATATTTTACCGTGGAGCTGATTATCACTTATCGTATTCGGCACAATTGGAAACAAGCCTGAAGGGATCAAAGGTGCTTCATTTTTCATGCTGGCCACTCTCAAGAAATCCTGCTCGTGAAACCGTAGAGCAAATGATTGAGACTGCGCGGCAACATCAGCTACTTATTGGCTTTGATCCTAATTATCATCCAATGCTCTGGCCAAGTGGCGAAGATGGCGTTCAATATGTGAAATCAATTATTCCGAAGGTTGATGTCATAAAGCCCTCTGAAGACGATGCCGAGCGCTTGTTTGGAGCAGATACACCAAACAATCAACTGGATAAGTTTTTGGATTTAGGTGCTAAGCTGGTCATCTTGACGCTTGGCAAAGATGGTGCACTCGTGTCTAATGGTCGTGAGACGCTCACCTTTCCAAGCTTGGCAACTGAAATTATAGATACAACAGGAGCGGGCGACTCTTTTTGGTCAGGCTTCTATGCAGCTATTGTAAAGGGATATCCACTTAACAAGGCGCTTCAATTAGGTTTTGCAGTAAGTGCCTATAAATTAAAGCACGCGGGAGCCGTTATAGATTTTCCAGTACTAGAACAGATTGAACAGCAATATTTCAGCTAGGAGGAGGCAGCAACATGGCAATCAAAAATAAAGTTCAGCTCATAACATATCCGGATTCATTAGGCGGTAACTTGAAAAGTTTGGACCACGTTCTAAATCAATATTTTTCTGATGCATTTACTGGAGGTGTGCATATCCTTCCACCTTTTCCGTCATCAGGAGATCGCGGCTTTGCACCGCTAACGTATCTTGAAATTGAGCCTGAGTTTGGTTCGTGGGAGGATATAAGGAAAATTGGAGAGCGATTTGATGTTTTAGTAGATTTGATGGTTAATCATATCTCGCAGCAATCGCCATTTTTTCAACATTTCCTGGAACATGGCAGGGATTCTGAATATGCAGACCTATTTATTACGTTGGATAAAATATGGCCAGATGGAGAACCGATTCAGCGTGATATAGACAAGATGTTTTTAAGACGTCCCTTGCCCTATTCCACATTTATAACGAAAAAGGATAATAAAGAAGAAAAGGTATGGACAACCTTTGGCAAAACAGACCCCTCAGAGCAAATTGATTTAGACATTAAATCGGCTCAAACAAAAGCGTTACTACGCGCATTTTTCGAAAATTTCAAGCGCAATAACATTAAAATTGTTAGGCTTGATGCAGTTGGCTATGTGATTAAAAAGCTAGGAACGAGCTGTTTCTTTGTTGAGCCGGACATTTATAATTTTTTAGATGAAATAAAAGAACTGGCGGATTCACTCGATATTGAGCTTTTACCAGAGGTTCATGCGCATTACAGCATTCAATACAGGTTAGCTGAAAAAGGCTACTGGATATACGACTTTATTTTGCCATATCGCGTATTGGATACATTAGTAAATCGCAACAGTAAAGCGCTTCGTCATTATCTTAAAACAAGGCCTCACAATCAATTTACAATGCTGGATTGCCACGATGGAATTCCTGTGAAGCCAGATATGGATGATCTCATTCACACAGAGGATGCCCGAGAGCTTGTTAAGGTGTGTGTGGAGCGAGGCGCAAATTTAAGTCTAATTATGTCTGAGGAGCATAAAGCGGCCGATGGATTCGATGTCCACCAAATTCGCTGCACCTATTATAGTGTGCTGGAAGAGAACGATGATGCGTATATCGCTGCTCGTGCTATTCAACTCTTTACTCCTGGTATTCCTCAGGTTTATTACGTCGGGTTGTTAGCTGGTGAAAATGATATGGAACGGGTAAAAGCAACAGGTGAAGGAAGAGAAATCAATCGCCATAATTACACCATAGAGGAAATTGAATCTGCGTTACAAACGTCTGTTGTGAAACGTCAATTAGAGCTTATCCAATTCCGTAATACCTATGAGGCATTCGATGGTGAATTTGAAGTAGCTGATACGGATGATCATAAGCTGCATATGTGTTGGAAAACTTCAGATCGTTATTGTCAGCTGTCTGTCGATTTAACAACTTATAAAACAGTGATTACGTATCAAAATGAGGATGGAAAACTTGTCGATTATATCGTATAACTATGAATAAGGGAGTTTGACATGGCGTACCTAACCGTTAGCTTTTTTTTCGCATAGCTTAAGAAGAAAAGTGACTTTTAACGCGTTGCTGCCAATAGACGGGTCCAATAAATTGGACTTTGCCATCTCAGCAACCATTAAAATCTTTATACCTTCTTAATGGTTTTACTGGCAGTCATAACGATTGGATATGCTACACTCGCATAAGAATGCTTTCCTATATCGACGAGCAGAGAGCATACATTTATAGGCGGCTTGTCTATGGGTGGATATGGCGCTATTCGAAACGGATTAAAGTATAATACGCGATTCGCTGGAATTATTGCGTTATCAGCGGCATTAATCCCATACAAAATTGCGAACGCTTCACCGGATTTTACGCATAATTCGATGAGACAGCCCTATTTTCAAAGCGTATTTGGAGATTTAACGAAGCTGCTAGGGAGCGATAAGGATCCTGAGGCGTTAATTAAGCAATTAGCAGCAGCAGACAAACAGCTGCCGAACATGTATCTGTCTTGCGGAACAGAGGATTTTTTATATGATGTTAATTTACGCTATCATCAGTTTTTATTAAGTGAAGCGATTGAGCATACTTATAAAGAGAAGCCAGGCGACCATACGTGGGAGTTTTGGGATGAAGGTATTGAAGACGCACTAAATTGGATATCCGCATTACCCTCTACTAAGGAATAAGCCTTCTATGGTTCCTATCCCTGTTGCCAGTAAACGTCACAAAAACGTTTACTGGCAACAGGGTTTTACTTTATACGTGGGACGTGAGCAGCAAGTATGATTAAAACGAATAGCATCGTCTTTAAGTTTTCTCTGCAAGTAACTCTTATTCTTGTCATTTTAATTACGGTACTTGTAATGAGCAATGTGTACTCTTTGGAGGTTGTGAGAAACAACTCTTTAGCGCATTCCCAAGGTACGCTCGCTATTCATAAATCAAATGTACAACATGCATTTAATAGCTATGAACGAGATTTGATTGATGTATTTGAAAATAATATCGACTTGGCTTCATCATTAATTGATCTTGATTCAAACACGAGCTACTTTAGACAAGTTCAATTAAGAAATGCTTTACAGTTAAAAATGTCAAGAAACGAGTCAAGCGATGGCATGTTTATTAAAATAGGTGAAAACGATATCGTACTGGAACAATACAACAGTCGAATCTATTCAGAAAACAAATTAATATTAAGTGATTCGATCAGATCGGCTTCATTCATGACGGAGGATTACGATAGTAATGAGTGGACAAGCCTTAATATAAAGGGAGAGTATTATTTAGTTAAAATCATTTCTTTTTCAGGAATTAGATTCGGTACAATTGTAAAAGCAGATACATTGTTAGCGTTAATCCATAAAAGTGATACAGATTCAAATCAATATGCTATTAGCAATGAGCAGGGTGTTGTGATTGCCGCTAGCGAACAGCAAAAAAGTGACGTAGGTATCGCGCTCGATGAGCTCGTATCCATGAAAAGCGATCAGTATTTTATTGTTTCGGAGGCCGTTGATCAAGTTGGTAAGCTCACTAACATGGTGGAAAAGAAAAATGTCTTTTGGAAATTAAAATCAATTCAATGGATGATTATCTCTTTGGCAGTAATTTCATGCGTTGTTGTACCAGTTGTGCTTCGTAACCTAGCAAGAGATATTGTAAAGCCTGTACTTGAGCTGGTAAAAGCTTCTAAAGAAATAGAAAAGGGACAGCTCGAATTTCGTGATCCCACTAGAAACTATTCCATTGAATTTATGAAGCTGTTCCAATCATTTCGATCCATGATTCGTGAAATAAAGGAATTGAAAATTTCCTCGTATGAAGAGCAGCTGGAGCGCAACAGGCTAGAGCTTAAATATTTGCAGATGCAAATTCGCCCTCATTTTTATCTCAATGCGATCTCTACAATAACGAGTTTAACCTATCAGCATAAAAACAAAGAAATCAGAAAAATGATAAGTCATTTGTCTGATCATTTGCGCTATATGTTTAATGGGGTATTGACAGAAATCCAAATTGGAGAAGAAATTAAGCACGTCGAAAACTATATTGCGATGCAGGATATCCGTTTTCCTAATCAAGTTTTCTTCATGACAGAGATTAATGAGATGGCACGCAAGGAATATATTCCGCAATATATGATTCAAACCTTTGTAGAAAATATATTTAAACATGCGATTGTATATGGGGAAATGATGTCGATATTTATCCGTGTTGATATGGAAACGCATGAGGATGCAGCTTCATTTGTGAAAATAACGATTGAAGACAATGGCTGCGGTTTTCCCCAAGAGGTTTTACTGGGGCAGTCAGAGCAGCAGAATCAGGAAATGCAACATAAAGTGGGGATTGCGAATATAAGAAAAACATTGCAATTATTGTACAAGCGTGATGATTTATTGCAACTATCGAATATTGAAAATTCTGGAGCAAAAGTCGAGTTGTGGATACCATGTACAGAAGAGCGAAGAAGGGGAGAGAGTCATGCGTTGTTTAATAATCGATGACGATATTCCAACGATTGAGGCATTAGTAGAAATTATAGATTGGCATCGCTATGGAATAGCGAAAGTTGTGACTGCATACAACATGCAGCATGCGATAAAGCTTTATGAGGAAGCTGTTCCTGACTTAATTATTTGTGATATTGAAATGCCGCGTGGTTCAGGCATCGATATGATTAAATGGGTAAGAGATGAGCGGGGCTATGAAGGTGGCTTTATCTTCTTTACCTGCCATCAAAGCTTTGAATTCGCTGCTACAGCAATTTCATATCATGCTGATAATTATCTTGTAAAACCTCTGGATAAAAATAAGCTTGAAGAAGCATTAGAAAAGTCAATCGACAAGCTTAAGCAGAAGAGAGAAATGGGCGAATACAGTAAGCTAGGTCAATCATGGCTGAAAAATAAGGATGTCATTGAAAATAGCTTTTGGAAGGACGTACTATCATCATCAATTCCATCCAGAGCTGATATCATCCAAGGAGAAATTGTTAAACGTGAACTAACGATTAATGCCGAGCGAGCCTATACATTGCTACTTATTAGTATCCCTAGCTCGGGTATTGAAATGAATTGGCAACCAAGCTTGCTCCTGACTGCGCTTTCTAATATTTGCTCTGAAATTATGTTCGATCGAGTTAATCATCACAGAGTGATCTCCTACCAAGTTGATCATGACTTCTATACCGCTATTGTCGTAGAAGAAGGTCAGGTTGAACATCTGAAACAAAAAAGCGAGCTGATTATTATGCATTGCAAGCAATATTTCAAATGCACGGCCACCTGCTATATTGGTGAACCGTTATCTATTGCAAAGCTAGCTCAAACAAAACAAGCTCTTGAAGGCATGGATGCCTCCAACATCATTTTTAGGGGAATCGTACACTATCAGAATGATCCATTTAATTATGCTGAAACAGGCAGCTATATGCTTGACGTTGAGCAGTTTTCTTTATTGTTTATTCAACGTGAGAAGCTTCAAATTATTAATAAGTTAAGAAAAGAACTTGAAGCACTGTCTGAGCAAAATCGGCTCGATTCATTAACGCTTCATTCGATTAAAGAGGATTTTATGCAGGTTGTATATTCATACTTAACAAGAAACCATATACAAGCCCATCGTTTGTTTGTAAGTGAAACTGCCCAGCAGCTAAGTCATCATGCTGAGCGCAGCATATTTGATTTTATTAAGTGGGCCCATATGCTCACAGAGCAAACGATTATCTCCGTCAACGCTGCTCAGCAGTCAGAGGGCGTTGTAGACAAAGCGAAGCGTTTTATTCAAGAAAATTATATGAAAGACCTTACGAGGGAGGATGTTGCTGCGAGTGTATTTTTAACCTCTGATTACTTCTCCAAAGTATTTAAAAATGAAACGGGTCTTACGATTAGAGAATATCTCAATGAATGGCGCATCAATCAAGCGAAGCAACTGCTCGTAGAGAGCTCGAAAAGTATTAGTGTAATCGCGATGGAAACGGGCTTTGACAGTATGTCTTATTTCTCAACAGTATTTAAGAAACTGACAGGTGAAACTCCTAACAATTATAGAGCAAGGCATAAGTAAGCCTCTATATTACAACGTAATAGTGAAGTTATATATGCCTGTTTTTTAAAAAAACAGGCCGTTTTTATTAAAGTCATCCTGAATCCGTTTACAGTATACTGAAAGCGAACTTACAGAACAGGAGGAGTAATGATGAAAACAAAAAAGGGGTTAACTTTAGGCATCTTGGTAATGGTAGTGTTCAGTTTGATTTTATCGGCGTGTGGAAGCAACAATAATTCTTCCTCGTCCAATAAAGTTGACGAAAAGGCAGTAGATGAAATAGTTTTTGCTATGCCGACCTTCAATGCCATTCCAGAAGACCTAAGTAAAGTAACAGAAGCGATTAATGCCATTACGGTCGATAAAATTGGCGTAAAGGTTGATTTTAAGCTTTATGGACCTGCTGACTATGCACAAAAAGTAAATCTAGCGCTTCAAAGTGGGGATAAGATGGATGTATTCACCACACTAGGTCAGTTTACAAACTATGTATCTAAAAATCAGCTGTATCCGATTGAGGATTTACTAGCTGAACATGGAAAGGAGCTAATTGAAATCGTTGAGAAGGACTTTGGACCTGACTTCCTAAAAGCTACAACGATTGGTGGACATACGTATGGTGTGCCTGTAAACAAAGGAATGTCACTGCCAATTAGCTTCGTCTATAACGCAGATATGTTGAAAGAAATTGGCAAGACTTCTGATGATATAACATCTATTGAGGATTTG
Source organism: Paenibacillus montaniterrae (assembly GCF_018403185.1). Classification (GTDB taxonomy): domain Bacteria; phylum Bacillota; class Bacilli; order Paenibacillales; family Paenibacillaceae; genus Pristimantibacillus; species Pristimantibacillus montaniterrae. The sequence continues at coordinate 499,717 of NZ_BOSE01000002.1, read as the reverse complement.
CCAGCTATCTTTGAAGCAATTAAGCAGAAGTTCCCTGATGTCGTCCCATTTGGTCCAATTAACGTCAATCCAAGTGATACCGGCCTTATTAACTACATTAAAGGCACATCAAAAATTGACTTTTTGACAGACACTTCTGGTATTGGTGTTGTCGTAGATGGCGATGGACAAGTTGTAAATCTGTATGAAACTGATGCATTTATTGATGGTGTAAAGATGATGAATGCTTGGTTTAACAATGGTTATTTGCAAAAGGATGCAGCAACGACGACGATCACCTCAACTGAGCTCATGGCTTCTGATCGATTGTTCTCTTATATGGGAGGATACGGTGGTATGGAAGCAGCAAGCTCAATTAGTGCCCAAACAGGTAAAAATATTGAAATGAAGCGTATTGCTCCGTTTTACTTTGATACGAATGCTGTTAACTCTGTAAGCTGGTTGGTATCAAGTACAACGAAAGTGCCTGAAGCTGCGGTAAAATTCTTGAACCTGCTTTATACAGATCAACAACTCATTAACACGATTTTGTACGGTATTGAAGGCGAAGACTTTATCAAGGTTGATGAGCACCATGTGAAATTTCCAGATGGTAAAAATGCAAACACAGTTTCTTATACAGCTATGCTAAGCACAGGCATTGTAGGCTCAGAATCTATTCAATATCAATTTGAAGGTATTAATTGGTCTGATGTCGAGTTGAAGCTGAAAGAAAACAAAGAAACAGAGAGATCCCCTTACTTTGGATTTATCTTTGATCCAAGCCCAGTGAAAACTCAAATTAGTGCCGTAACAAACGTTGTGAATCAGTACCTTCCTGGACTTGTTACAGGTGCGCTAGATCCTGAGACAATCATCCCTAAATTTGTACAAGCATTGAAGGATGCAGGGGCAGAAGCTATTATCCAGAGCAAGCAAGATCAATTGAATGCATGGATTGCAGAACAACAATAATACACAATAAAAGTCGGAAGGAAAATGGAGTCGATGCTAGGCTCCATTTTCCGTAAGTGGAGGTAGGAGACAATGACGAAAGCTAGAGCGTTGAAAAAAACGCTTCCACTATTTATGCTAGCGATTCCGGGGCTGTTGTATTTTTTAATCAACAGTTACTTACCGATGTTCGGGGTATTTATCGCCTTCAAAGATGTGAACTACGCTAAAGGAATTTTTGGTAGTGACTGGATAGGCTTTGATAATTTTACCTTTTTGTTTCAGACAAAAGATGCATGGATCATGACACGAAACACTTTGTTGTATAATTTAGTATTTATTGCGTTGGGTACCGTTTTCTCAATCATGATTGCAATTTTTATGGCTGAGCTGCTGAAAAAAGTATATGCCAAGCTATTTATGTCAGGTTTAATATTACCTAACTTGATTTCAATGGTTGTGCTTTCCATGCTGGTATTCGCATTTTTAAATGCTGATAGTGGTTTCGTAAACAAATCTATTTTAGCGCCCTTAGGCTTACCTGAAATAAGCTGGTATACGGAATCTAAATATTGGCCTTATATCCTCGTTTTTATTCAGATTTGGAAGACAGCAGGATATGGATCTATCGTTTATTTTGCTTCGATAGCAGGGATCGATAAAAGCATCTATGAAGCTGCGAAAATTGATGGAGCTGGGAAGATCAGACAAATTCGTACGATAACCCTTCCACTCTTAAAACCAACTGTCATCATCCTGGTACTTATGTCGCTTGGTCGAATATTCAATTCTGATTTTGGTTTGTTCTATCAAGTCCCTATGAACTCAGGAGCGCTGTACAGTACAACACAAACGATTGATACGTACGTTTATCGTGCACTCATGCAGTTGAATGATATTGGAATGTCCGCTGCAGCTGGACTGTATCAGTCGATTGTAGGCTTTGCATTAGTTGTAATTGTAAATGCAATCGTTAGAAAGGTTAGTCCGGAGAACGCACTTTTCTAGGAGGAGAATGATATGATTCAAACAAGAGGAGAACGAGCATTTGTCATTTTCTCTGCAATAATGATGGTGCTGTTTACGTTATTAGCATTTTTACCATTTGTTCTTATTGTAGTTGCTTCTATTACGGAAGAATCGTCACTTATAAGAAACGGTTATAGTTTTATTCCAACTCAAATTAGTTTTGATTCTTATTTGTACTTGGAGGCATCCCTTCATACGTTTATTCGTGCATACGGGGTATCGTTTCTTGTTACGGTGCTTGGTACAGCGGTTGGCTTATTAATTACAAGCATGCTAGCTTACCCCATGTCTAGAAGAGACTTTAAATATCACAATGTACTCGCATTTGTCGTGTTTTTTACAATGCTGTTTAATGGCGGCGTAGTTCCTTCCTATATTATGTGGACGCAATTTTTTAATGTAAAAGATACAATCTGGGCATTAATTGTACCGAATTTATTAGCTAACGGATTTAACGTGCTGTTAGTTCGCAATTATTTCAAAAACAATGTGCCGTTAGAAATTATTGAATCGGCACAGATTGACGGAGCGTCCGAGCTGCGCACATTTTTCAAAATCATGCTGCCGCTGTCAGTACCTGTTATGGTAACTGTAGGGTTATTTATGGGACTTGCGTATTGGAATGATTGGATTAATGCACTTTATTATATTTCTAAGCCGCAATATTACGGCATTCAAAATCTTCTCGTTCAATTAATGAATAATATCCAATACTTGAATTCCGGACAAGCGAATGTCGTGCTTGGTGCAGAAGCAGTTGATATGCCTAGCACATCAGTACGTATGGCGATGGCTGTATTAGGGATTGTTCCTGTTCTATTCGTACTGCCGTTAACACAGAAATATTTGACCCGGGGCGTTGTTATTGGAGCAGTTAAAGGATAAAAAATTGATAAGGAGCTGGGAATATGAAGGTACAAGAGGTTATTGACCGAATCTTGCTGGATTGCTGTGGTGGAAAAAAGCTAGAGGAGACTTGTGATGTTTTGGCTAGTGGGCATATGGAGATGGAAGTAAAGGGAATTGTCACAACATTTATGGCGACGGCAGATGTTATAAAAGAAGCGATTGCATTAGGCGCTAATCTAATCATTACACATGAGCCGACTTACTTTACTGGGAAAGATCATACAGATTGGCTTACTGAGGATGCAGTATATGCAGAAAAGAAAAAGCTAATCGATGAACACCAGATTACGATTTGGAGATTCCACGATCACATGCATATGGCAGATACAGATCGTATCTATGATGGACTGATCAAGGAACTGGAATGGGATGCGTTCAAAGCAGACACTAACTCGCCTTGGATATACGAGCTAGAATCAACTACTGTCAAGGAGCTTGCACAATACCTGAAAAATAAATTAGGAATGAAGACGATTCGAGTTGTCGGAAATCCTGAAATGAGTTGCTCAAGAGTTGGTATTTTAGTAGGTGGTGGAAGCTTAGGATTAGGTAGAGAGCAGATGCCAATGGAACTAATGAACGAAAAAAATCTCGATGTTATGTTATGTGGGGAAATTACAGAATGGACTCTTTGTGCCTATGTGAATGATGCTGCAATGCTAGGCTTGAAAAAAGCGATGATCGTGATTGGTCACGAGCGTTCTGAAGAATGGGGCATGAAGCATATGGCCGAATGGCTGGCTCCATTAGTTGAGGGCGTTCCAGTTTCATTTGTAGATGCTAAGGAGCCATTTCATTACGTATAATGAGGCAACAATGAAAAGCAGCTTAAGCGAGTGTTTATACACGTATGCTTAAGCTGTTTTCATATTACTACTAGCTATTAAGCTTTTAAGCATCGTCCTACACAACAAGATGCTGACGAACGACGGAATCATCGAAGGTGTCGATGCTGCCTTCTGCGACAATGGCGCCTTTTTCAAGAATATAGTAGTAATCCGCAACGCTTTTTACAAACTCAATGCTTTGCTCGACAAGCAGGATGGCGGTATCGCCTTGCTGCTTAATGCTGCGAATAACCTCCTGGATGTCGTAAACGATGGAAGGCTGAATGCCTTCAGTTGGTTCGTCAAGCAGCAAAAGCTTCGGCTTCGAGGCAAGCGCTCTGGCGAAGGCAAGCTGCTGCTGCTGACCGCCGCTTAAATCTCCGCCCTTGCGTTGGTACATGGAAGGGAGCACAGGGAATTTATCAATAGCGGAAGCGGGCACGCCGTTTTTGCGATCGCGGCTTGCTTCCAGTCCAAGCAGCAAATTTTCTTGCACCGACAGCTGGGCAAAAATTTCTCTGCCTTGCGGTACGTAGCCAATGCCTAGCTTCGCTCGCTCATACGGAGCCAGCTTCGTAATATTTTGCTCGTCGTAGATGATGCTGCCGCTTTTCGCTTTAATTGTGCCCATAATCGTTTTGGTTAAGGTTGTTTTGCCTACCCCGTTGCGGCCCATCAAGCATACAACCTGACCAGGCTTTACCTCAAGCGAAATATCGCGCAGTATAATGCTTTCTCCATAGCCAGCTTCAATATGTTTAACCGACAGCACGTGAATCCCTCCCGTGTCCCAAATACACCTCCGACACGACCTCGTCCTCCTGAACCTCCTGCATCGTCCCTTCCTTAAGCAGTTTGCCTTCATGCATGACGGTTACTTTTGTCGCGAAGCTGCGTACGAAATCCATATCATGCTCAACGACGACAACGGTGCGCTCTTTAATAATTTCCTGCAGCAGCTCGCCTGTTTTCTCTGTTTCTGTATCGGTCATCCCGGCAACAGGCTCATCAAGCAGCAGCAAAGAAGGCTCCTGCATTAACATCATGCCGATTTCAAGCCATTGCTTTTCGCCGTGCGACAGTCCGCCAGCGACCGTATTGGCGCGATGCGTCAAGCCGATCATGTCGAGCTGACGCATAATGCGCGTATGCTCGTCACGCGACATCGTGGCGCGCAAGGTAGCCCAGACGCTGCGGTTTTGGCTCATTGCCAGCTCAAGGTTTTCGTAAACCGTCAAGCCTACAAAAATGGACGGCGCCTGAAACTTGCGACCAATGCCAAGCTCGGCAATTTCATACTCCTTTTTGCGGCTAATATCAAACTCGTTCATAAAGCGCAGCGTACCGGAAGCTGCTTTAACCTTGCCGCAAATTACATCCAGCATCGTCGTTTTGCCAGCCCCATTGGGGCCGATCAAAAAGCGAAGCTCGCCCGGCATCAGCTGCAAATCCATGCCATTCACTGCCTTGAACCCGTCAAACGCAACCGTCACTTTCTCACAAGACAAAATAGGTGCTGTAGACATAATCATCAAACCTCCTAAAACTTTTTATGGACTGTCTGGCTATGCTTCCTCGTACATAAAAAGTACTACGGAAGCATAAGCAAAACTTTTTTTCATACCTTTCTTGCATGCTTCGATGGGAAAAAAAGTTGCATCGAAAGCAAGGGCTAACTTTTCAAGAGCATGCTCAACCATTTGAGCCTGCCTTTTTCATCTTGCTGCCTTTTGCCTGCATGATGGTTTGCATACGCGGCTTTAATTTGCCGACAATATCGTTGAACAAGCCGACCAGGCCTCTCGGCATAAAGACGACGACGATGACGAATAACGCACCAAGGAAGAATAGCCATGAGTCGGGATAGGTTTCACTAAGCCCGCTTTTCGCAGCATTGACGAGCACCGCGCCAATTACGGCACCTATCAGCGTGCCGCGTCCGCCAAGCGCTACCCAAAGCACGATTTCAATTGAAGGCACGATCCCCATCGTCGTTGGCGAAATAATTCCGACATGCAGGACGAACAGCATGCCCGCCAAGCCTGCAATTCCTGCTGATACGCAAAATACAAACAGCTGATAGCTCGATGGATTGTAGCCGATAAAGCGAGCTCGATTTTCCGCGTCGCGGACAGCGCGCAGCACGCGTCCTGAACGGCTTCGTACCAGGCGCTGGCACAAAATGAATACTGCAACAAGCAGTACAACCGTTACAAGATAAAGCACAGTTTTCGTTGATTGATTACTTAATGAAAAGCCGAAAATCGTTTGGTAGCCGGTTATGCCGTTTGTACCGCCAGTGTATTGCTGCTGACCAATGAATAGCGTAGTCACAATAATGACCAGTGCTTGCGTTAATATTGTAAAATACACACCGCGAATTCGATTGCGAAACGTAAAGAAGCCGAGAATGAAGGCTAATGCTGCCGGAATCAGGATGCCAGCAGGCAATGCGAACCATGCGTGTGCAAAGGGCTTCCAAAACCAAGGAATTTCACTTAATCCGCTCCAGCTCATAAAATCGGGAAGCTTGCCGCCTGTTGCCTCCAGCTTCAAAAACATGCCCATGCAGTAAGCGCCAAGTCCGAAAAATACACCGTGCCCAAGACTTAAAATGCCCGAATAGCCCCATATGAGATCGAGTCCAATCGCTACAATAGCAAAAGCAAGAAATTTAGCCAGCAGGCTTAACCGAAAATCGGATAGAAAGGTTGGTGCTAATAACAAAAATAGTACGACTATTGAATAAACGGAAGTTAATAGTATTTTCTTCTGCAAGGAAGCCTTCGCTGTTAATTCCATTATCGAACTCCCCCTTTAATCTAAAGATCTCGTTCTCATCGTCACAAGACCTTTCGGCTTCCACTGTAAAAAGGCGATAATGACAATAAATACGAGCACTTTTCCAATTGATGCGTTGGTCCAGTATTCAAAAAACGTTCCCGTAACGCCAATGCCAAGCGCACCGAACACTGAGCCGATCAGCTTGCCTACACCGCCAAGCACAACAACCATAAACGCATCAACGATATAGTAGGTGCCAAGCGACGGACCAATCGAACCAAGCAGCGTAATCGCACAGCCGGCTATACCGGCAATACCGGAGCCGATCGCAAAGGTCATTGAATCTACCCGTCGTGTTGAAATGCCGAGACAGGCAGCCATTTCGCGATTTTGCATAACAGCCCGCATTCTTCGTCCAGCGTTGCTGCGGTAAATGAACAAGTACATCGCGAGCAGCACAACGGCAACGAGCGCAATGATGAATAAGCGCTTATAAGGCAAAATGATACCATCCATAACTTCCAGGCCGCCATTGAGCCAGGCCGGCGCTTGCACCGCCACATTTGGAGCGCCAAAAATCGAGCGCGCCAGCTGCTGCAGCACTAAGCCAACTCCCCAGGTAGCAAGCAGGCTGTCAAGCGGACGACCGTACAAGAAGCGAATCAGACTGATTTCCAGTACGAAGCCGAAGATGAAGGCGACTGCGAATGAAACCAGGATCGCCAGCACGAAGTAATAGCCGAAATAGTCAGCTGGTATGTTGGAGGTAAAAAACAGCTGGGTAACATAAGTCGAATAGGCGCCAATCATAATAAACTCGCCATGCGCCATATTAATGACGTTCATCAGACCAAAGGTAATCGCCAGACCAAGCGCGATCAGGAGCAAAATTGAGCTGACGCTTATTCCGTTAAAAAGCTGCAGGAGCTGAACTTCCATACTAATGAACTCCTTTCAAATGCTCGAGTCTAAGCTGCTTATGAGGAGAGCCTGCGCAGACTGTGACAGCTGCGCAGGCTGCAATGCCCATCAGCAATCAGAATGATTTATTGTTCGGCAAGACCGGATGCCCACTCATAGCCCTTCAGGTAAGGGTCTGGCTTAACCGGCTCTTCCGTGCTGTGCAACGTCTTGAACATGCCGTCAGCCTGCACTTCGCCGATCAGCACCTTCTTATAAATGTGCTGAGTTTCTCCATCAATTGTTACTTTGCCTTCTGGAGCGTTGAACTCGATGCCGTCGGCAGCCTCACGCACCTTATCTACATCGGTTGTTCCAGCCTTTTCAACGGCAGCCGCCCACAGGTAAACCGCAATGTAGCCAGCTTCGATCGGATCGGCTGTTACACGATCCTCACCATATGCTGCTTTATAGGCAGCTACAAACTTTTCGTTCTCAGGTGTATCCGTTGTTTGGTAGTAGTTCCACGCTGCAAGATGCCCTTCCAGCACATCTGTGCCGATACCGCGAATCTCCTCCTCGGCTACACTAACGGATAAGGTTGTCAAATCATCAGCGCTAATGCCCGCATCCTTTAATTGCTTGAAGAAGGCTACGTTGCTGTCGCCGTTCAATGTATTGAATACAACATCAGGCTTTGCTTCTTTAATTTTGCTAATAACTGTGCTGTAATCGGTATGTCCAAGCGGGGTGTACTCCTCGGCAACCGTTTCTCCGCCAGAAGCTTCAAGCTGTGCTTTAATAATTTTGTTGGCTGTGCGCGGGAAGACATAGTCAGAACCGAGCAGGAAGAATTTTTTGCCGCGATTTTCCAGCAGCCATTCTACTGCAGGAACGATTTGCTGATTAGTCGTTGCGCCCGTGTAGAAAATGTTAGGGGATGATTCAAGTCCTTCATACTGAACCGGGTACCAAAGCAAGCCATTCAGCTCTTCAAATACTGGCAGCATCGCTTTGCGGCTAGCAGAGGTCCAGCCGCCAAATACGGTTGCTACTTGATCCTGCTGCAGCAGCTTTCTAGCTTTTTCTGCAAAGGTTGGCCAATCGGATGCGCCGTCTTCAATTACGACTTCAATTTGCTTGCCAAGCACGCCGCCTGCCGCATTGATCTCATTGATCGCCATAAGCTCGGCATCCTTAACTGAAACCTCGCTAATAGCCATCGTTCCGCTTAACGAGTGCAAAATCCCAACTTTAATGGTGTCTCCATCATCCGTTGAGCCTTCAGCACCTGTACCCTCATTTGTAGCATCAGGCGTCGGCGTTGTATTGCCGGTATTGCCATTATTGGCGCTGTTACCGCCACAGCCTGCCAAAATTAAGCTAAATACAAGCACGACCATCACTACACTGCTCCATACATTTTTCTTCATTTCTCCACTCCCTTTTTTTGATTGACATTAGTTGAAACATGAACATTCTCTCGTATTTTTCACCAAATGTTCGTGTTCCCAATTATAAGAATATTTTCCCTTTGCGTCAATTATATTTACACAAAAAGTTCGATTAATACAAATTATTGGGTTAATTGTACCAATATACAAAAAAACTCTTTCTGAATCGCCAATCATATGTTATATATATTAACATAAACTGAAAAATGACCAGGTAATTTTTGGAGGTGACACCAAGCGATGCATTTGACAGAGCGAGAAAAAGAAAAGCTGATGATCAGCTATGCGGCAGAATTGGCTCGTAAAAGAATGGAAAGAGGCGTAAAGCTGAACTATCCTGAAGCAATGTCGATTCTAATTTCAGAGGTAATGGAAGGAGCGCGCGATGGAAAAACAGTCGCACAGCTTATGGAATATGGCGGGACGATTTTGCGCAAGGAGCAGTGCATGGAAGGGGTTCCTGAGATGATAGCAGAAGTGCAGGTTGAAGCGACCTTTCCTGACGGTACAAAGCTGGTAACCATTCATGAGCCAATTCGGCAGTAGCCAGCAGCTATTCTGAGCAGAATATTCGGATTCCCGGATAAAAGGCTCTTATTTTATATAGGGGAGATGAGACAATGATTCCAGGAGAGTACCGCCTGCAGGAAGGCTCAATTGAAATTAACAGTCAGCGCAGAACTGCTTCACTGCTCGTCATTAATAAAGGCGATCGGCCAATTCAGGTTGGCTCGCATTTTCATTTTTATGAGGTGAATCGTGCGTTGCGCTTTGAACGCAGGCTTGCGTTCGGCATGCGCTTGAATATTGCCGCTGGTACGGCGGTGCGCTTTGAGCCTGGCGAGGAAAAGCCGGTTGAGCTGGTAGAGCTGGGCGGACAGCGACACGTATTAGGCCTCAATCGGCTGACCGAGGGAAGCGCGGCAGCAAGCTGGTCCGACTCTGCGAAGCTGCAGCAAGTATTGAAGAAGTGGGAGGAGGATGATCCATGCCAAGCATGACCAAAGCACAATACGCTTCTATTTTTGGTCCGACAACCGGAGATGAGGTAAGGCTGGCGGATACCGATTTATGGGCGAAAATTGAGCATGACTACACGGTTTATGGCGATGAATGCAAATTCGGCGGTGGCAAGGTCATTCGCGATGGCATGGGCCAGTCGTCTCGCATTACACGAGGCGAAGGGGCGCTTGATGTGCTAATTACGAATGCGATCATTATCGATCATTGGGGCATCGTGAAGGGAGATATCGGCATCCGCGATGGCCGCATTGTGGCGATTGGCAAGGGAGGCAATCCCGATACGATGGATGGGGTGCATCCCCAGCTCATTGTCGGCGCTTCAACCGAGGTCATTGCCGGAGAAGGGAAAATTGTAACAGCAGGCGGAATTGATACGCATATTCACTTCATCTGTCCGCAGCAAATCGAAACGGCGCTCGCCTCCGGCATTACTACGATGATTGGAGGTGGAACCGGGCCAGCGACCGGCACGAATGCGACAACATGCACACCAGGAGAGTGGCATATTCACCGCATGCTGGAAGCAGTCGAGGCATTTCCGATGAATATTGGCTTTCTCGGCAAAGGCAACTGTGCGACAGAGGCGCCGTTGATTGAGCAAATTGAAGCAGGTGCGATCGGCCTAAAGCTGCATGAGGATTGGGGCACGACGCCAGCCACAATCGATACCTGCTTGACCGTAGCTGACCGCTATGACGTGCAGGTGGCGATCCATACTGACACACTGAATGAAGCAGGCTTTGTTGAGGATACGCTGGCAGCGATTAAAGGCAGGACGATTCATACGTATCATACAGAAGGAGCGGGCGGCGGTCATGCGCCTGACATTATTACAGCTGCGAGCCATCCCAATATTATTCCGTCCTCAACGAATCCAACACGCCCCTTTACGGTTAATACGATTGAAGAGCATCTTGATATGCTGATGGTTTGTCATCATTTGGATTCTTCTATTCCTGAGGACGTTGCATTTGCCGACTCTCGCATTCGGCCAGAGACAATTGCGGCCGAAGATATTTTGCATGATATGGGCGTGTTCAGCATTATTAGCTCCGATTCGCAGGCGATGGGACGGGTAGGAGAGGTCATTACACGCACCTGGCAAACTGCTGATAAGATGAAAGCTCAGCGCGGCCCATATTCGGCTGCTCAAAATGAAGGCGATAGTCCGAGCGATAATGAGCGTATAAAGCGCTATGTTGCCAAATATACAATTAACCCGGCCATAGCCCACGGCATCTCGCATGAGGTAGGCTCGCTTGAGCCAGGCAAATGGGCTGATCTTGTCATCTGGCAGCCTGCATTTTTCGGAGTAAAGCCTGAAATGATCTTGAAGGGCGGCTTTATCGCCTATGCGCAAATGGGCGATCCAAACGCTTCAATCCCTACGCCGCAGCCAGTATATGGTCGAGCGATGTTCGGGTCATTCGGCAAAGCAGTAACGAAGGGCTCCTTCACCTTTCTGTCAGCAGCCGCCTACGAGCGAGGCGTTCACAAGCAGCTCGGCCTGCAAAAGCAAATTACCGCGGTGCGCAATACACGCTCCATCGGCAAAAAAGACATGGTTCATAACGGTGAAACGCCACGAATTGAAGTCAACCCGGAAACGTATGAGGTAACAGTAGATGGTGAGCCGATCACCTGTGAGGCGGCTGTAGAGCTACCAATGGCACAACGCTACTACCTCTTTTAAGAGAGGAAGTTTAAAAAGCTGGACTTTGATGACGATGTAACTTCGTTGTAGCATAGTCGACGGCGAATATGTCACGCTACCGAAGGCTGCGGTGCTCACGTAGCTTTTGGCCTACGCTGCGCTCCTCGCCTTCTAGTATCGTGCCATCTTCTTGGTCCTGAAAGCCCAGCTTTTTAAACTCTCATTGGAAGAGGTGGTTTAAAATCCGACTTTGATGACGATGTGATGCGTTGTAGCGTAGTCGATGGCGAAGATTAAACGCTAGCGAAAATTCCGGTGCTCACGTAGCAAGTGCCTACGCTGCGCTCCTCATTTTCTACTAGTGCCCAATCTTCTTGGTCCTGCACTCAAAAAAGCTACAGCGGAGGAGCAATGCATACCGAAAAACGAAGTGGGTCGCCTTTAACATCGTAATGCAACCATAAAAATCAAATAAGAGCATTACGATTTAAAAAGCGACTTGAGGATGCATTGCTCCGGAGCGCTGAGGGAGGGATGGAGCTTGACCAATACATCGCGGTTGCTTGCTTATGTGCAAATGCTGGATTCGGCATTTCCGATTGGCAGCTTCTCGCATTCCTTTGGCTTGGAAACCTTTGTTCAGCAAAGGAGAATTAACAATTTACAGCAGCTGGAGCAATATATGAAGGCGCAGCTTCAGGCGTCGATTGTTCCGTTGGAGGCGCTATGCCTGAAGGGGATATATGAGGCGTTGGAGGGTATGATGCCGCCGCAGTCAGAGCAAGTGCTAGGTAGTATGAAGCGGCAGCAGTCAGAGCCTGCGCAAGCTCAGCAAGCTGATGGCGATTTAGAGGATGCGTGGTTTGCAAGTCCATTTGCAGAGCGGTTGATTCGACTGGATGCGATTTGCCATACACAGCGGGCGGCTCGGGAAAGCCGGGAGGGACTGCATAAGATGGGCAAGCGGCTGATCAGACTTGGCAAATCGCTCTATCCTGAAGCAAGGCTGCCGCAGCTTGAAAAGCTGTTGCAGCAGCATAACGGCTACGGTACTTATCCTACTGTGTTTGCCTGGATCGCCTGGCATTTGCGCTTGGATATAGAGCTTGCCATCTCGGGCTATTTGCATACCAGCATTCAAATGATGGTCAATAGCGCCTTGCGGCTTATGTCGCTTGGGCAAACCGATGGGCAGCTGCTTATCCGCAAAACTGTGCCGTATGCACTTGATTTATGGGAAGAAATAAAGCAATACGATTATACTGAGCCGTTCAGCTATGGAATTGTGCAAGAGATTTATGCGATGCAGCATGAAACGCTATATTCTCGCTTATTTATGTCTTAAATGTACGAAGACAGTGTTATCATTAAGGATTATGAAAAATTTGAGGAGGAATTAGTATGTGTCAAGGAGCTAATCATTCACATGAACAATGGGAAACACCAGTTATTGCGTTGGATCGTCCAATTCGGATCGGGATCGGAGGGCCTGTAGGCTCAGGCAAAACTGCATTGGTGGAGAAGCTGTCGAAAGCTATGCGCGAGCATTACAGCCTGGGCGTTATTACAAACGATATTTATACAGCTGAGGATGCGCGAATTTTAATTCGCGAGGATGCTTTGCCTGAGGAGCGCATTATCGGCGTAGAAACTGGCGGCTGTCCGCATACAGCGATTCGCGAGGATGCTTCAATGAACTTTGAAGCAGTGGAGGAGCTTGAAGGACGCTTCCCTGAGCTGGAAATTATTTTTATCGAAAGCGGCGGCGATAATTTGGCTGCGGCATTCAGTCCAGAGCTTGTTGATCGCTTTATTTACATTATCGACGTTGCGCAAGGTGAGAAAATACCGCGCAAGGGCGGGCCGGGCATTATGCGTTCGGATTTGCTGATCATTAACAAAATCGATTTGGCGCCATACGTTGGAGCGAGCCTGGATGTAATGAAAGAGGATACGGAAATGATGCGCGGCAATCGTCCGTACATTATGACGAATTTGCGTGAAGAAATCGGTGTCAAGCAAATTGTGCATTGGCTGGAGCATCAATTGCCAGGCAAGCAGCATCGCATTCATCACCATTCCCATCATTGAGGAATGGGCTTATGAGCCTGCCGATAACCATTAATCGCTCTGTATTGCATGCGAGCTGCAAGCTTGTTGATCAAAAATCGGTGCTGACTGAGCGTTATCATCAAACGCCGCTCAAAATTACGAAAACATTTCGTGAGCCAGAAAGTGATGCACTGATGCTTTATATGATGGATGTGTCGCCCGGGCTAATGGAAGGAGATCAGTATGAGCTGCGTATTAAGCAGGAGGAGCAAACTCATCTCGTCTTGACGAACCAGTCCTTTACGAAAATTCATCCAGCTTTAATGAACGGAGCTTCTGTTAACGCAAAGTTTGAGCTCGGAAAAGGTGCAAGATTGGAATATATGCCTGAGCCGACGATACCGTACAAGGACAGTATTTTTCAAGGGCGCAATCAGTTTTATTTGTCTGAGGATGCCTCGCTTATATTTGTGGAAATTACGACGCCAGGCAGAACGCATCGTGATGAAAAATTCCAATTTACGAAGTGTGCGACGACAACGGAAATTTATATGGAAGGTCAACTGGTTGCCTGTGATTCTTTTTGTCTCATTCCGCAGCGTCATCCGCATGCTTTAATCGGTGTATTGGAGCATTACACGCATCAAGCGATGATGTGGATTTTTTCTCCACAGGCAAAGGATGAGCTGCTGCAAATTATTCGCCTTGAGCTGGAGGCATGCGATCAAACAAAGCTGCTTGCTGCCGCCAGCTTGGCAAGCCGCGGCGGCATTGTCGTGAGGATGCTTGGCAGCACGGTGTGGGAACTGCAGCAGCTAACGCAGCGCTTATGGAACCTGTCGAGAAGCAGGCTATGGCAGCTGTCGCCATGCAATTTGCGCAAGTAAATACGATCATAAATCCTCACATATAGCCTCCTATAAAGCAACGATAAAGCCTCGCAGCACAAAAAGACGCAATGGTGCAGTTGTCCGCTCCCATTGCGTCTTTTCCATTATATATGAAACCTGAGTGTGTTTCCACATGATTCATTCATGCCATAAGCATGTCGGAAGCATGCTCGATGCACATTTATGCAAGTCTTACTTTGAAATCATCATAGCCAAACTGGCGCACAACCTCATAATTGCCGTCTGGATATTTCACAGCAATCGCTGGCAGCGGCATGCCGTTGAAGGTGTTCGTTTTGACCATGGAATAAATCGCCATATCGCCAAACACCAGTCTGTCGCCGCTTTTTAAAGGCTGATCGAACGAGTAATCGCCGATTACATCGCCTGTCAAGCAAGTTTGTCCGCCAAGACGATAGGTATAAGGCTTTTCGCCTGGCTCGCCTGAACCGAAAAGCGGCGGACGATAAGGCATTTCCAATACATCTGGCATATGACAAGTAGCTGATGTATCAAGAATCGCAATATCCAGCCCATTTTCATGAAGATCAAGGACGGAGGTGATCAAATATCCTGCATTAAGCGCAATCGCCTCGCCTGGCTCCAAATAAACTTCCAGATTGTACTTGTCCTGCATTCTTTTGATGCAAGCTTCAAGTGTGGCAATATCATAATCTTCTCTTGTAATATGATGTCCACCGCCGAAATTAATCCATTCCATCTGCGGCAGCCACTCGCCAAATTTTTCTTCCACAGCATTTAGTGTAGTTAGCAAATCATCGGAATTTTGCTGACAAAGTGTGTGGAAATGCAGTCCAGATACGCCTTCAAGCAGGTCGGGGCGCATTTGGTCGCGCTTTGTGCCAAAGCGAGAGCCTGGCGAGCACGGATCATAAATTTCATGTCCGACTTGAGTAGAGCATTCCGGATTGATGCGAAGGCCTACTTTTCTTCCTGCTTGAAGAGCCTTATCCTTAAATTTCTCCAGCTGAGAAAATGAATTAAAGATGATGTGATCACAAATTGAAATAATTTCGTCGATTTCATCATCACGATAGGCAGGGGCAAAGACATGATTTTCTTTGCCCATTTCCTCGTAGCCTAGACGAGCTTCGAACAAGCCGCTGGCAGTCGTGCCGCTAAGATATTTTCCAATTAGGGGATACATGGTTGTCATGGAAAAAGCCTTTTGCGCCAGTACAATCTTGGCTCCTGTACGCTGCATAACGCCGTTAAGGATTTTCAGATTGTTCTCAATTAGCTCATAATCGACTACATAGCAAGGACTTGGCAATTCTTCAAAGCGCATATTAACGAACCAACTCCGGCTGTTTCGCGGCTGGCTGCTCACTGTCAACTAGCACTGGATTAAAGTCCTCTACCCATGGAAGTCCCCATTTGTTCAACTCTTCCATGAATGGATCTGGATCAAATTCTTCAATATTGTACACGCCTGGCTTGTTCCATTTTCCAGTCAAAATCATTGCAGCTCCGATCATAGCTGGAACACCTGTTGTATAAGAAATCGCTTGAGAGCCAACTTCTTTGTAGCATTCCTGGTGATCGCATACGTTGTACACATAGTATGTTTTAGGCTGCCCGTCTTTTTTACCCTGGAAAATACATCCAATATTTGTTTTACCAACTGTACGAGGTCCAAGTGATGCCGGATCTGGCAATACCGCCTTCAAAAATTGAAGCGGAACAATTTTCTTGCCCTCAAATTCGATTGGCTCGATAGAAGTCATGCCAACATTCTCAAGCACCTTCAAATGTGTAAGATAGCTTTGGCCAAACGTCATGAAGAAACGAATGCGTTTCAAGCCCGGCATATTCAACGCAAGAGATTCAAGCTCCTCGTGGTATAGCAAATACATATCCTTTTCGCCAACTTCAGGGAAGTTATATACGCGCTTGATTTCCATAGGCTTCGTTTCAATCCACTCGCCGTTTTCCCAGTATCTTCCGTTCGCTGAAACCTCACGAATGTTGATTTCCGGGTTGAAGTTGGTTGCAAACGGATAGCCATGATCGCCGCCGTTGCAGTCTAAAATATCGATATATTCAATTTCATCAAAATAATGCTTAAGCGCATAGGCAGAGAATACGCCTGTTACGCCCGGATCGAAGCCGCTGCCGAGCAAAGCTGTAATTCCAGCTTTTTCGAAGCGCTCGCGATATTCCCATTGCCATTTATATTCAAATTTTGCTGTGTCTTCTGGCTCATAGTTCGCTGTATCCAAGTAATGAGTTTTCGTAGCCAAGCAAGCGTCCATAATCGTAAGATCCTGATACGGCAATGCCAAATTCATAACAATGTCCGGTTTCACTTCTTCAATTAGTGCAATAAGCTCGTCTACATTGTTGGCATCCACTTGTGCTGTTGTAATTTTTGTTTTACCACCATCAAGCTTTGCTTTCAGCTCGTCGCATTTTGATTTCGTACGGCTTGCAATACAAATTTCTGAGAATACATCACTGTTTTGAACGCATTTATGGATAGTTACTGATGCTACGCCACCGCAGCCGATAATTAGTGCTTTGCTCATTGTTTTTAGCTCCTAACCTAATAATTTTTCATAAGTAATAAAGAAATGTTTACAATCCCAGATCACTTCGCGCTTCACGATTCGCAATCATCCACTAAAAACTGCCTATAAGCAAAAAAAGCAAGTGTAAGACGCTTAGCCGCGCATCACACTTGCTTTTGATATAATCACATCATTAAAAAGCACATTCAGACATGCTACAAAAGTAATGGCATACTTTTCGTAACAAGGCTTTTTAATATTCGGAACATATCATAAAAAGGATCAGAGTCTATATAGCAAATAATTACTTTTACCACTCTTATTGACCGTTTCACAAGTTGATGTGCGAATGCACTGGTTGTAAAGTAACCAACTTATAAAATTTGAGCTTTTAACTCAATCAATAGGGCAACTAAAGTTGCCAATCGGCATTTGACCCGGCTGTCCGTATGGCCTTAACATTCCGTTGAGGAATGTGGTCAAAAAATTATCTGCTCCAATGATCCAGATATATTGAATATTACCTTTCTCCATTACCTACTTTCCTATGCTAGCACAAAACCTATAAAATTGAATAGTGGATTTTTAAAATTTTTAAAAGATTTTTGTCGGAATCGAGTAAACGGATGATTTGGACGTCGTAAAAAGTAAAAATTTTACTCTCTTTTGCCACATTTGAGGTTGTATTTGGATACAATTCCATTTGATGTGAATAAAAGATGGCTGCTGCAGCTCAATTTATTGCTTTATGCCATAGCCATTGAGCGGCTGTATATTATAATGAGGATAGAAACGTTCAATTATTCATGATAAGTCGAGGCTTAAGCGGAAGGATGTACATAAATTTGAATAAAACGATCGGAATATTAGCGCATGTCGATGCCGGCAAGACGACATTTTCCGAGCAGCTGCTATATTATACGCAGAGCATAAAGCAGCGAGGGCGAGTCGATCACCAAAGCGCCTTTTTGGATCATCATGAAATAGAAAGGCAGCGCGGAATTACTGTTTTTGCCGAGCAGGCTATTTTTCAATACGACGATAGCACCTACTATCTAATCGATACTCCGGGTCATGTTGATTTTTCAGCCGAAATGGAACGGTCAATTGCTGTGCTGGATGCAGCAATTGTTATTGTAAGTGCTGTGGAAGGTATCGAAGCGCATACAGAAACGGTATGGCAGCTGCTGCGCAAGCTGAGCATCCCGACCTTTTTCTTTATTAACAAAATCGATCGGACAGGCGCTGCTGCCGATCAGGTGCTGGAGCAGCTGAAGCGGGAATTTTCCCAGAATATTATGCTGCTTGACGCAACCACCGGACAAATGGAGCTGACGATGGAGCAAATTGAAGCGATAGCCGAGCGGGACGAGGCTTTGCTGGACTACTACATTGAGCATGGCTTTGAGGAGCAGCGCTGGATCTCAGCCTTGCAGCAAATGGTGGCAAGCAGCACTATTTTTCCTTGCTTTACGGGCTCCGCTTTGCAAAATATAGGCGTGGAGCAGTTTCTTTACGCATTTCACCGCTTGACTACGACAAGCTACGATCAGCATCAGCCGCTGTCTGGACGCGTCTATAAAATTCGCTACGACCAAGCAGGCACGCGTATTACCTTTATTAAGCTGCTGAGCGGGACCTTGTCCGTACGAGACGAGCTTGCCTATGGCAATGAGCATGCAGGATTGCAGCAGAAGGTGACGCAAATTCGCCGTTATAACGGAGCGCAATACGAGGCGGTGCAGACTGCAGCAGCAGGAGAACTGATTGCTGTAACAGGCTTGACGGAGGCGCGAATCGGTGATGGCCTCGGTATGCTGCGTGAAAGCTTTGCTTATGAAATGACGCCAGCGCTGCGCTCCAGTGTTGTGCTGCCGCATGACTTTAACCCGAAGGAGGCGCTTCCTTATTTCCGCATGCTTGAAGCAGAGGACCCTTCGCTCAATGTGGTTTGGGAGGAGCTGCATGGACAAATTCAGCTTCATGTAATGGGCAAAATACAGCTTGAGGTGCTGGAGCAGGTTGTGCGCGATCGCTTTGCGCTGAAGGCTTCCTTTGCTGCGCCGGAAATTTTATATAAGGAAACGATTGCTGCGCCAGTAATTGGCTATGGGCATTTTGAGCCGCTTCGCCATTACGCTGAGGTGCATCTTAAGCTGGAGCCAGCACCGCGTGGAGCAGGAGTGAGCTTTGCCTCGCAATGCCATGTCGACGAGCTGGCGGCAGCCTCGCAGCGCTTGATTGGCCAGCATGTGCTGGAGCGCGAGCATCGTGCATTATTGACAGGCTCGCCGTTGACCGATGTGCATGTGACGCTGCTGCGCGGCAGAGAGCATAACAAGCATACCCATGGCGGCGACTTTCGCGAAGCGACGCTGCGCGCCTTGCGCCAAGCTCTGGAAAAGGCAGAAAATGTATTGCTGGAGCCTTACTATGCCTTTAAAATCGTCGTGCAATCCGAGCAAATGGGCAGAGTCATTTCCGATATTCAGCGTGCACACGGCGAACTGGAGCCGCTTAAGACAGAAGGGGAGAAAGCGATCATAACAGGCAGGGCACCGGTAGCTACTTTCCTCGATTATGCCAGCGAGCTAGCTTCGTTTACGCAAGGGAAAGGCAGACTTCAGCTCAGCTTTGGCGGCTACGCTCCCTGCCATAATGCAGCCGAGGTGATTGAGCGGATTGGCTATAATAAAGACGCTGATCCTGAATATACTTCAGCATCGATCTTTTGCGCCAAGGGAGCGGGCTATTCTGTGAAGTGGGATGAGGCCGAGCAGTTAATGCATATTATGAACTAACGTAAAGGATGTTCAAAATGCATGGCTTTGATGACGATGTGGTTTCGTTGTAGCGTAGTCGACGTCGAATCTTGAACGCTAGCGAAAACTGCGGTGCTCACGTAGCTTTTGGCCTACGCTGCGCTCCTCGTTTTCTACTAGCGTCCAAGCTTCTTGGTCCTGAAAGCCCTGCATTTTGAACTCTCATTGGAAGGGGATGTTCAAAATGCAGGACTTTGATGACGATGTGGCTTCTTTGTAGCGGATTCGACGGCGAATCTTGAACGCTAGCGAAAGAGTATGCTTCCGAAGTATGTTTCCTGCGGAAACATTGTAGGTGCTCACGTAGCTTTTGGCCTACGCTGCGCTCCTCGTTTTCTACTAGCGTTCAAGCTTCTTGGTCCTGAAAGCCCCGTTTTTGAACTCTCATTGGAAGAGGATGTTCAAAATGCAGGACTTTGATGACGATGTGGCTTTTCTGTAGCGGATTCGACGGCGAATATGGCTGTCTACCGAAAGTTCCGGTGCTCACGTAGCAAGTGCCTACGCTCCGCTCCTCACTTTCTAGTAGCCAGCCATATTCTTGGTCCTGAAAGCCCTGCATTTTGAACTCTCATTGGAAGGGATGTTCAAAATGCAGGGCTTTGATGACGATGTGGTTTCGTTGTAGCGTAGTCGACGTCGAATCTTGAACGCTAGCGAAAGAGTATGCTTCCGAAGTATGTTTCCTGCGGAAACATTGTAGGTGCTCACGTAGCAAGTGCCGCGGCTAGCGCTCCTCGTTTTCTACTAGCGTCCAAGCTTCTTGGTCCTGAAAGCCCTGCATTTTATTTCTTTTTGCTGGACCGCTGTATGGTTTGAGATCCATTATTGGTGGCAGCTCTGATATTTATCTGGCGCTACTAAGTGCTCTAATCGCATACATTCTTGGTTTAATTGGATTTTTAACCGGATATCTACTAAAACTTTTGCGTAAGCAGTTATCGAGGTTAAAGTGGAGGAATGACCGCAAGCCTTTTACGTAAAAAAGACACCCCCATTCGGCAAATTCGCTAAATGGGGGTGTCTGGCATTTTGCTGTATTCAAGCTTGCAGCAGTGTTAAAATTTAAGCCTGCATAATTATTTACAAGCTTTTAACTTCCTAACGTGCCCCTTACGGCTCTAGCCCGAAAATCAACGTACCGTTTTGGTAGGCCGGGATATGATCCCACTGTGTAAAGCTTGTTTTTGTGCTGTCATAGGAGAAATCATCGCTTTCGTTGTAATTGGTCCAGTTGGTCTTATTGAAACGAATTTGCATTTCGCCGCTGTTTGCGCCCGCCGCCAGCGAACCACCCGTGAAGGAAATTTCCAGATAATAGTCTGCGCCATTGACTGGTGTCGTTAGCTTCACGAACTGGCCTTGAATATTGCTGCAGCTGATAACTGCGTAGTCGCAATGGAATTGCTGCGGCACATCGCCGTCTACTGTAAAGTAGTAGCGAAGCTTAATGTTTTGCAGGTCAATCGCTTGCGATCCGGTATTTTCCAGCTGCAAATGAGGACGAATTTGATTATCCGCGGCATTGGAATCGGCGTTGCGGTACTTGACAATGAGATCACCCTCTACCGGTGTAGGCGCATCGGTTGGCGTGGCGCTAACCTGCAATGATTGCGGGCTTTCTCCAACCGAGTTAACGGCTGCAATGACATAATAGTAGGTAGTATCATTTGTGACCGACGTATCCGTATAGCTATTCGTCGTTACCGTATCTACCAGGCTGTAAGGTCCGCCATTAGTAGTAGAACGATATACGTTGTAGCTGTCCGCTTTGGAGACAGCTTTCCAGGTCAACATCACTTCGCTGTCTGCTGCTTCTGCCGCTACATTAGTAGGCGCAAGCGGAACAGTAGGCTCAGTTGGTGTCGTGCCTCTTTCATTAATCAAACGATCGTATTCTGCATAAGCAGTTGCCATATCGACTTGCGACCAGAAGCGATGGTAGACGAATTCAGGCGCGCCATTCTCCCACTCCTGTGTAGCCGGATTCCAGGACGTGTTGTACTTGTCAACAAGATAAGCCCAGCTTGGATCATTCGTAATGTTAGGGCGAATATCGGTGTAGCCAACATATACGCCATTGCCGCCTTTTGCAGGATCAGACGGTACAGCGTTGCTGCCAGGAAGAACATTGCCTTGGCCTAATGTGCCGGACCAGCCGTTAGGGATGTATACTTCCTTCGTAAAGTAGCGGAAGTAATCGCCGCGCGGCTCAACCGTTACGATGCCTTTGCCATCATTGTAATCCCATGCTGTATCAAGCAAATCCTTCGCCAATTGCGAAGCCTCGCTGCCTAGCGCTGTAAAGCTTCCATTTTCGGCCTTCGTACCTGCAGCAAAGAATGATAGTGCTTTAATATAGCTGCCGAGCACGCCAGCATCTTGACCAGGATTTTTCGTAATCGCACGCAAATTGCTATTTGTCGTATGGTTGCTGAAGCCGTTCCACGTATTAGGCTGACCCTGCCATTCCAAATTGCTTGGAATCCAGAACTCGCCAGGTGCCGCTGTAGTGGCTACCTGTACATTGTTGCCGCCAAGAATACGATTGTTTTGTGCATCAAGGTAGTAACCTTCGCTATCCGTTACCGGACGCTCATTAACAAATACATAATCTGTAGACCAATCGATCCAGTTTTCTACAACTTGCTTGGCCATTTGGAAGTTTTGTGAGGAAGTATCACCATTGGAAGCCAAAATGTAGTAAAGCTCCGCAATGCGCTCTACGCCCCAAGCCTGCATGCCGAACCAGTTGTTGGAAGGAGGATCATGGTAGACTGGCGCATCATCATAGGCCATGCCGTAGAAGGTGCTAGTTCCAGCAGGATAAGCTTCATATGCACCGTTGAAGCTATTTGTTGCGCCGCCGGCAATCGCGCCTTCAGCCGATTGCAGCCAAGTGTAAAACTCCAGCTGGCGAGTCAAGGACGTATTCCAGTCAACTTGCGCTGTAGGTGAATCAGGGATCAAGCCGCCATCCTGCTGTGACAATGCATAGGCTGCCACTACGTTTTGGTAGCCCTGGTGCATATGGCTAGCTCCGATGCGCCATGCCCAGTTACCGCTTTGACCAAGACCTCCGCCCCAAGCTGTATACCAAGCCATCAAGTAGTGGCTGGCATCCTTGCCTGTACCTGCTGTAGGCGAGCCATCAGCAGCACTGCCGATTTGCTGGAAGTATTTGTCATACATGCCATAACGCAAATAGTCGCCCATTTTTCTCGCTTTATCCAAATATTCCTCATTATCGTAGCCATGCTCCTTAGCCCAGAACATCGCCTGGATCGCGCGTGCCTCGGCATCCGTCGCATTGGTATAGCGCCATTGAGCGGCAGGAGCTTGAGTTTCCTTGGTGAATAAGCTCATAAAGCCTTCGCCTGGTTTGCCGAATGATTTATCATCCTGCGAAGGGTGAGGGATCGCTTCCCATACAGATTCCTGCTCGCCGCGCTGGAAGGTGTTGACATAAGTCGCTGTATGGCTGTCGTTGAGCAGGTTGCCGTAGCCGTACCAGTTGTCTACATCAAGCAGCCAGTGCATCAAATAGGTTTGGTTGTTGCCATAGGTAGCTTTCAATTCGGCGTCCAGCGGATCACGGCCTGCAGCGTATTGTCCGCTCAGCTCACTAGGATACTTGTCGGGTTGATCGTACTCTGCTGCATAGGTAGCAGGACTGTTCGGATTGTAATAGCTCATCGTTGGCTGCTCCTCGTTGCCGTCGCCTTCATTGATTGGAATAATATAGGTCTCCATATTATCCCATGCTTCCTCGAGCTTGCTCCAATCCTGAGTATAGTAGCCATACAGCGCCTCGAGCCAGATCCAATAGCTGTACGCCTCTGATGTTGTCATATGTCCATAGTCTGGCGCTTCGCTAATCAACGTTTCAATGGAGTGGTAAGGAATGCCCTCAGGCGAGAAATAGCCATTTGCAGGGTTCTTCAGTTGGCTGTACATCGTAAGAAAGCGCGTTTCCTCAGCAGAAGCCGCTTCAACAACAGCGTCCTTGCCAGGCGCCAAGCCAGTTGCAATGGTGAGCATCAACGTAAAGGTAACAATAAGTGAAAGCGGCTTTCGCAAATAATTGAACGTCATTACCGAACACCATCCTTTTATTAGATAATAATTAGTCAGCGCTACGGAGCAAAGCATCCTCAGCGCTGCGGAGCAAAGCATCCTCCAGTCGCTTTTTAAATCGTAATGCTCTTATTTGAATTTTTAAGGTAGCATTACGATGTTAAAGGCGACCCACTTCGTTTTACGGATGCTTTGCTCCTCCGCTGTAGCTTTTTTTCTTGATTGTTAAACTTCGATGTCGAATAAACCTCAAAGTTCTTTCAGCGCTGCGGAGCAAAGCATCCTCCAGTCGCTTTTTAAATCGTAATGCTCTTATTTGAATTTTTTAGGGTTGCATTACGATGTTAAAGGCGACCCACTTCGTTTTACGGATGCTTTGCTCCTTCGCTGTAGCTTTTTTGAATGCAGGACCAAGAAGCTTGGACGCTAGTAGAAAACGAGGAGCGCAGCGTAGAGCAAAAGCTACGTGAGCACCGGAATTTTCGCTAGCGTTCAAGATTCGCCGTCGAATCCACTACGAAGCGGCGCATCGTCATCAAAGTTGGAGATTTGTTCTTTCCATTCAAATAGTGGAACAAAACTTCGGCTTTCAGGACCAAGAAGCTTGGACGCTAGTAGAAAACGAGGAGCGCAGCGTAGAGCACAAGCTACGTGAGCACCGCAGTTTTCGCTAGCGTTCAAGATTCGCCGCCGACTAATCTCCAACGCAACTGCATCGTCATCAAAGTCGGAGTTTTGTTCCGACCTCTAAGGTGTGGTTCCGAAAATTAATTGTCCATCGTAGTAAAGCGTCACCCTATCCCACTCTCCGTAGTTTTGCTGTGTTGAGCTGTAGGAGTAGTCATCGTTTTCATTGTAGTTGGACCAGTCTATTTTATTGATGCGCGTTTGGATTTCTCCTGTATCGGAGTTAGGCGCAAGCATGCCTGCACTGCTGCTAAAGCCGACTTCGAAATAGTAATCAGCGCCTACAGCAGCCGGGTTCAGGCTGACAAAGCTGCCTTGAATGTTGCTGCTGCCGAGTACCGCATAATCGCAATGGAACTGCTGTGCCTTGTCGCCGTCTACTGTGTAGTAGTAGCGAATTTTAAGCTTGCTCAGATCAATCGCTTGATCAGAGTTGTTGTAAACCTTGAACAGCGCACGGATTTGATTGTCGAGCGGATTAGTGTCATTTGTTTTGTAATGCACGGTTATGCCTTGATCAACTGGCGTCTCGGCATCCCGCGGCTTGCCGCTGACAACATTGGAAGCTGTTCCTTCTCCGGCTGCATTGCTGGCCGTAACGGTGTAATAGTACGTAGTATCGTTGACTAAGCCAGTATCCACGTAGCTTGTGCCTGTGGTCGTGGCGATGACTGCAAACGGTCCGCTGCTGGAGGTGGAGCGCTTGATGATATACTCATCTGCTCCGAATACATTGCTCCAAGTCAGCGTTAGCTGAGCGTTGCCTGTTGCTACCGAAACCTGCTGCGGCTTGCCAGGAGGTACAGGCTGCCCGGGATTTCCACCGCCTGCCGGAAGCTGGCCAAATACATGGACGCCGCCGTCATATACAGGAATATAGGCGGTTTTGATCGGGCTTGAGCCTTGTGTCGCCAAGCCTTGATAAGAGAAGTCGTTGGCGTTGTCCCATACATTAGTATTAAGCGGCGCAGCTATGCGGAATTGCACTTCCTTGCGGTATGCGGATTGACCGCCAGGATAAATGCGCGTGCCGCTAAAATCAACATCAACATAATAAATGTTCTGGCTTGCATCGTGCGGAATAAGCTGCGACACTGCAGCGCCTTGATTGTAGCCGCCTGCTGTTACAGTAACATCCTGCGGACCATAGCCAGCTTGGACAAGCTCAGTCAAATCAACAAAATAGCGGAACGACATTTCTTCACTTGCTCGTGCAGGCCAGCCTGAGCGGTTGTTGAGCAGAGCGCGGATTTCAACGAAATTGCTGCCGCTTGCATTAACCGATGCCTCAACAAACATTTCATCCTCGCGAGCTTCAGGAGCAGGGAAGTTAGCCAACGGCTCTTGTCCATCTCCATACAAGATCGCCATTTTCGCTAAAGCTCCGGTAAAGCCTGCATTGTAATCGGTTGCAACCTCGTTGGAAACATAGTCGCTAATCGAATCGGTGTAGTTATCGTTTTTGTCAGGACCACCGACCAGAGCGCCGTATAAAATGTGGCGATGGTTGGCAGGCACGCTTTGACTGTCAGCCCAAGAGCCGTGCGAGGTACGATGATGCGGCCGCTCTGGCGGATTATCGCCAAAGCCCACGACATAGCTGCTGTTTCTCGGATTGTCGCCAAGCATATAAAGAATTTGGCTTTCGGCAAATTGGCGTGTAGTTTGCTTCATAACAGGATCACTTACCCAATCGGAATAGACAAAGGCAAGAAATGCCTGATTGGCTGCATAGCGCAGGGCCCCCCATTGATCGAGATGAGCCAGCCCGCCTGGCGTGTAGCTAACGCGTTCGCCTGTGCCGGTGACACCGGTTGTCCAAAATTCCATACTCTTCTTCGTAGACTCTACAAATTTCGGGTCATTGGTGATGCGCGCCAGCAGCAGCTGTGCGCCATATTGCTTGTCATCCCAGTTATGCGTCCACTTGTAGCCCCAGCTTCCTTGCTGGTCCTTGTTCCACAGGTTGCTGGCGGCAATTGCTTTATCGAGATAGTCCTGCTCCTCAGTAGCCAAATACAACCACACTGCCCCCCAGCTTAACTCATCGGCATAGCCGCTCCATGAGTTGTAAAATTGCTGGGCATCTGTAATACTGTCGGAATATTTGCCGCGATATTGATCGGCAAATGCATAAAGCTGTTCCGCATGCTGCAGCAGCTCGCTGGAATATGCGGGATCGCTGTCCTTAAATACGATTGAAGCTGAAGCAAGCGCGGCAGCCGTCTCAGCTGCAAGATCAGAGCCTGGCTTGCTGGCATCAATTTTGTAGGCAGGCCGCGCCATTGGCATTACCTCGGCAGGCCCCCACCAATTATGGTCGGCATTTCCGTTTCCGACCTGACCATACAGCTCATTAGGTGCTGTATGAGCCTTTATAAAGTAATCATTAACAAAGCGCAAATTGTCCAGGATTGCTTCAAGCTGTCCCGTCTTCTCATAGCCCTCCTTATACTCATATACCGACCAGGCCAGCATTGTCGCGGTAGAAGCCATCGGGAATCCGAATTTAACATGATCGCCAGCATCATACCAGCCCCCCGTCAAATCATGGCCCACATCGGCTCCATCGAGCAAGCCGGAATCGCCGCGCCACTCAACGCGGTTAAAGTCCGGCAAAACTCCAGATTGTTGAGCTTCGTAAAAGTAAATCGCTTTTTGCAGCGCTTCTGCGTAGTTATAGTCAGCAGGGCTGGCATTGGCAGCAGAGGGCTTCCAGACAGTCAAGCTTGAAAGCGCTAGCAATAGGCCGGAAACTAAAAAAACACTACGTCTTAACCATGTACTCATAACAGTTGTAATCCTCCTTCATTGAAATTAATAGTTTCTGAGGACTGGAATCACTGTGCAGAACGTTCGTAGCAGGCTAATACGGTTGTGCTGCTCTTAAGAAGATTGAATGAAATCACCTCGCTTCGTCTAGCATTTTGCATACTTACTAGAGATCGGATGAAGAGAAGGGGAACTGAGAAGCAATTCATAAAGGACGTGCTGCATTCTCCAGAACGGCTGCAAAACACATCGACTGCTTAATAGTGGAGACTGGGGAGGGTTCTTCAAATTGTATCCACAACCATAATATACCAAAAACAAAACGATGAATGGGGTAGAATTTTGTTAAAAATTTCAAGATTTTATAAAATGATGCAAAGTTCCTGCGAATTGAGCCATTATCTATCGAATTGAGGCAAACTTAGGACATTTGTCATAGTTCTAACGTTTAATTTTGTTGAAGTCAGCAGGGCTTACCTATTGTAAACGGTTTATTTCCCAATCAAAGAGCAATTTTACCTAATCAATGTTCCATCAAATGATATGAAAACGCTGTTATCATGATGAAAGCGGATTACAAAAGCGTTTACAGATTAGACAGGCAGGAGAGATGCAAGCATGCATGAGAAAGGAATTAAACGATTAGTTAGCGGCTCATTTTTTATGGGACCAGCGCTGCTCATCTTTACGGGCATTATTATCCTCCCTATTCTAATGAGCATGTACTACAGCTTATTTCAATGGGATGGCATATCAGAAAAGATTTTTATCGCCTTTGACAACTATTCAAGATTGATGCATGATCCCGTGCTGTGGATTTCATTGAAAAATTCAATATGGCTAACATTAGGGGCGCTGCTTATTCAGCTTCCAGTCGGATTAATGTTTGCGATTATTCTTGGCTATAAGCTGAAGGGCTCGAATTTTTTCAAATCGATCTACTTTACACCCGTTATGCTGTCTACTGCGGTGCTCGGCATATTGTGGGGGCAAATTTACGATCCGAACTTTGGACTGCTGAACAATGTGTTGATCTCGCTTGGTCTGGAGCAATGGACGCATGCGTGGCTTGGTGAGGAATCGACTGCCTTGCTGTCGGTTATCGCAGTCGTTGCATGGCAATATATCGGCTTCTATATTATTGTGTACGTTGGCGCGCTGCAGGGCATATCCGATGAGGTGCTGGAGGCGGCAAGAGTCGAAGGTGCAAGCGAATGGCGCATCATATTCAGCATTCAAATTCCGCTCATATGGCCGACGATTACCTTTACGGTACTGAATTGTGTCATTAACTCGCTGAAATATTTTGATTTGATCTACATTATGACTGGCGGCGGACCTAACAATGCCAGTGAGGTGCTGGCAAGCTATATGATGAGAAATGCCTTCCGTTTAATGGACTATGGCTACGGCAGTACGATTTCAACCTTTTTGCTGCTGTTTGGTCTTGCTTTGGCATTCATCATTTCCAAAGGGCTTGGCCAAGGCAACAAAAAATTTCAATAGCTTGGGAGGACATTGTATATGAATAAGATCGGCCGCATCATTTTATATGCGCTGCTGCTGCTGCATTTGGTCATAACAGGCTACCCGTTTGTTTGGATGACGATCTCGGCGTTTAAGGACAACAAGGAATATTTCGCCAATCCGTGGGGCTTGCCTTCAGAATGGAAGTTCAGCAATTTTGTCGATGCCTGGAATCAAGGGATAAGCGGCTATTTGTTCAACAGCCTTTACATTACAGTATTTTCAGTTGCGGGCTTGCTGCTCGTAGCGACCTTGATTGGCTACTACTTGTCGGTTCGACCGTTTCGTGGCTCAAAGGTGCTGCTTGGCGCATTTTTCCTGGGGATGCTAATTCCTGTTCATAGCACGCTCATACCGCTGTTTACGATGGCGAATGCTACAGGCACATATGATACATTCTGGTCATTGTTTTTGCCGTATATTGCGTTCAACCTGCCGATTGCGGTATTTCTGTCCTATACTTTTTTTCAGTCGATTCCGAAGGATTTGGAGGAAGCGGCAGTGGTGGACGGCTGCGGCATCTATCAAACCTTCTTCAAAGTATATTTTCCTCTGGCAAAGCCGATATTGGCTACCGTAACAATACTGTCCTTCTTTAACATTATGAATGACTTCGTATTCCCGCTCGTTATGGTATCCAAGGAATCTTTGAAAACCTTGCCGCTCGGACTGATGATGTTCAAGGGCAATTTCAGCGCAAATTATTCGCTTATAAGTGCTGCGCTCGTTATAACTACGGCTCCAATCATAATTTTATATACATTCCTGCAAAAATATATACAAAAAGGAGTGGTTGCAGGCTCTGTAAAAGGTTAGTTTGATGATTGGCAGCAACATAAAGTCAACTTACAAAAAAGGGAGAGGTTCACATGAAGAAAGGCTTTATTGCTTTATTGGCACTAATGATGATGCTGGTTGCAGCCTGCTCAAACGGCAGCAATCAACCTGCAAATAGCGGAGGCAGCGGCGGA
Source organism: Paenibacillus montaniterrae (assembly GCF_018403185.1). Classification (GTDB taxonomy): domain Bacteria; phylum Bacillota; class Bacilli; order Paenibacillales; family Paenibacillaceae; genus Pristimantibacillus; species Pristimantibacillus montaniterrae. The sequence goes on along the minus strand of NZ_BOSE01000002.1, from coordinate 469,875 downwards.
GGAGCATCGAATTCAGGTGCAACGCAGCTGACAATGTGGAGCATGGAAACAAGAAACAAGGAAATTATCGAAGCTTCCATTGCCGAGTTCAATGCGCAAAATCCGGATATTCAAATTAAAGCAGAATTTTTTGAAGACGAAGCGCTAAAAACAAAAATGAAGGTCGCGATTGCAGGCAACCAAGTGCCGGACATTATTACGTATTGGAGCGGTGAGACGTTCGATACGCTTGTCGAGCAAAACATGATTGGCGACATTACAGATTTTCTGAATGAGGATGCTGCTTTCCGCGATGATTTTTTGGCAGGCGGCCTGGAAACGTTCACTTATGATGAGCGCAATTACGGAATTCCTGTTTTATTTAGCGGCGTATCGCTATGGTATAATAAGCAAATCTTTGAGGAGCAGGGCTTGACTCCGCCTGCTACCTATGATGAGCTGCTGCAAGTAGTCGATCAGCTAAATGCGAACAACATTATTCCGATTGCTGTAGCCGGCAAGGAGCGTTGGCCGATGCTTCACTGGTATTCTTACTTGGCAGAGCGAATTGGCGGCACGGAGCCATTTGAAAAAGCTAAAAATGGCGAGACCGACTTTACAGAGGAAAGCTTTGTTAAGGCTGCCGAGCTGTTGAGAACATTGGCAGTTGACCATAAAGGCTTTGTTAACGGCTTCCTTGGACTTGATTATGCAGCGGCTGAATCGCTGTTTACGACAGGCCGTGCAGCCATGTATTTGCAGGGCGAGTGGGCGATGGATGGATTTTTGAATGATGAAATTTCCGAGCAAATCGGCTTTGTTCCGTTTCCGACTGTTGAAGGCGGCAAAGGCAGTGTAAATGTTTATCACGGCGGCTTTGGCGCGGGCATGGCGATTTCCTCCAAAACTAATCAGGAAGCAGCCTACAAGGCGATTCGTTTCCTGACTGATCCGGCACAGCGCAAGGCGATTAACGAAGGGGCAAACATTAGCCCGATGAAGACGCCGGGTCTTGAAGAAGCGAATATGCACCCACTTGCTTATGAGTATGACAGCTCGATTAGTACAAATCTGGAAGGCTTCTTCAGCTACTACGACCAAGCGCTTGACGCGAAGCGTGCCGACCAGTTTTTGAACTCGATTGGCGCCATTTTGAGCGAAGCGAACTCCAATATTGTCGAGGAATTGGCAAAAGTAAAAAAATAAGCGAGGGATGAGCAATGGCATTGATTCAAAATCCAATATTGCGAGGCTTTAATCCCGATCCTTCGATCATTCGCGTTGGAGATGATTACTATATTGCAACATCTACCTTCGAATGGTTTCCAGGCGTGCAAATCCATCACTCCAAGGATTTGATTCATTGGCAGCTTATCGGGCATCCGCTGACGAGAGCAAGCCAGCTTAATATGATCGGAAACCCAGACTCTGGAGGAGTCTGGGCTCCTTGCCTTAGCTACAGCAATGGAATCTTTTATTTAGTATATACTGATGTGAAAAGTCATATGGGCCAATACAAGGATACGCATAATTATGTAGTAACCGCGACAAGCATAGAAGGTCCTTGGTCTGAGCCTGTTTACTTGAATAGCAGCGGCTTTGATCCTTCACTTTACCATGATGAGGACGGCAGCAAATGGCTGGTTAATTTGAAATGGGATCACCGCAAAGGGAAAAATCCGTTTGGTGGCATCATTATTCAGCAGTACGATGAGCAGCAGCAAAATCTGGTCGGAGACATTCATCTTATTTACGATGGTACAGAGCTTGGCTTGACCGAGGGGCCGCATATTTACAAGCATGAGGGCTACTATTATTTGCTAGTTGCCGAAGGCGGCACCCGCTATGGGCACGCTGAAACAGTAGCGCGCAGCAGAACGCTGCTGGGCAAGTATGAAACGGATCCGAACGGTCCGTTGCTGACGTCGCGCTATGCGCCTGATCATCCGCTGCAGCGGGCAGGGCATGCATCGCTCGTTCAGACACAGAATGGCAGCTGGTATATTGCTCATCTATGCGGTCGCCCGGTAACGGCAGAGGGCCATTGCATATTAGGCCGCGAAACTGCAATCCAGTGCGTTGAATGGACGGAGGAGGGCTGGCTGCGCCTGAGCCACGGCGAGCAGACACCGGCCTTGGAGGTAGAGGCTCCTGAGCTACCGGGCTGGCAAACAGCTGACAGCAAGCATTTTCTTGATCATTTTACTGAGCAGGACTGGAGCGTGCATTGGAGCTCGTTGCGCGAGCCAATAACGGAAGCATGGGCAAGCAAATCAGCGAGACCAGGCTGGCTGCGCTTGTATGGCAGAGAATCGCTATACTCCCAGCATCGGCAAAGCTTAATTGCGCGCAGACAGCAGGCTTTCCATATCGAAGCGGAGACAAAGCTTGATTATGCGCCTGACTCCTATCAGCAAATGGCAGGGCTCATTTATTATTACAATACGAAAAACTACTATTATCTTTTTGTTAGCTGGGATGAGCAAAAAGGGAAATGTCTTGGTATAATTTCAAGTGACCGCGGCGTTTATGATGAGCCGTTAAGTGAAACAATCGCTTTGCCTGAAGGCGAAACCTATCTGAAGGCCGTTGTGCTGCGGGACAAGCTGCAATTTTATTATTCACTGGATGGCGAGCAATGGCAGCAGGTGGGGAATGCGCTTGATGCAAGCATTATATCCGATGAGCATGCCGAGCTGGTTAAGGATGGCATTATGCTTGATCAAGGCTTTACAGGCGCATTTATCGGTCTGTGCGCTCAAGATTTGGGCGGTACGAGAAAGCAAGCTGATTTTGACTACTTTAAGTATGAAGAGAGGGATTAAGGGTGAGTAAAACGATGCTGGCAGCGGTACTGAATAAACCGCTCGATATGGAAATGAAGCAGGTTCCAATTCCTGTTCCAGGCAAGGATGAAGCGCTGATCAAGGTGTATTGCATCGGCGTTTGCGGCTCCGATGTTCATTATTATGAGCATGGCAAAATTGGCCGCTATGTTGTAGAGAAGCCGATTATTTTAGGCCATGAGCTGGCAGGCGAGGTGGTAGCGATTGGCGAGGCTGTGAAGCATGTTCAGGTTGGCGACCGCGTCGCGGTAGAGCCGGGCGTAACCTGCGGCCGCTGCGAATATTGCAAGGCGGGCCGCTACAATCTATGTCCGGATGTTGTATTTATGGCAACGCCGCCAGTGGATGGAGCATGGGCTGAATATGTGGCGGTACGCGCGGACTTTTTGTTCAAGCTGCCTGATTCGATGAGCTATGAGCAGGGGGCGCTGCTTGAGCCGCTGTCTGTTGGCATTCATGCGATGAACCGGGCAAACGTGACGCCTGCAGACCGTCTGCTCGTAACAGGTCTCGGCCCGATCGGCTTGCTTGCGATTCAAGCTGCCAAGCTGTTCGGTGTTAAGGAAATTTATGCGACAGATGTGGTGCCGTTCCGTCAGCAGCTTGCGCTTGAAATGGGCGTAACGGCTGTAATCGATCCGACGCAGCATCCTGTCAAGGAGCGGCTGCTGGAGCTGACTGATGGTCAGGGCGTTACGGTTGTCGTGGAATCCTCGGGCAACGGCCGGGCGATTGGCGATGCGCTTCGAGCTGTCAAGCGCGGCGGCCGCGTCGTGCTGGTTGGCATGCCTGCTGTCGACGAAATCCCGGTTGATGTTAATGCCATTATTGATGCCGAGCTGGATGTTTACGGCCTATTCCGCTATGCCAATACGTACCCTGCAGCTATAGCGGCTTTGTCGAACAGCGAGCTTGACATCGAAAAGGTCATTACCCATAAATTTTCGTTAAATGATACCGTGCAGGCTGTTGAAATGGCGCGCACGCAAAAGGATACAAGCATTAAGGTTATGATCTATCCAGGCCTTTAATTCCACCGGCCATAAAAAATTTACAGCGAAGAAGCAAGAGGGGGGTTCAAATGGCCAGTAATCACTGGTAATTGTGAGCTACCCCTTCTTATAGTAGCGGCTGGCAAGGAGGTGAGCGGCAGGCAATGAAGCAACTGGGCAAGCTTTTAAGGCTGGAAACGACAAGAGGACAAATTTTCACAGGCTTCGTCTTGACGATGTTAATTGTAATGTGCGTTATGTTTTATTTTATCTATACCTTTTTATCGCAGGAAAAGAAAGAAGATGCGATGCTGTATATTGAGGAAATTGCCGAGCAAGCAGGCGGCAGACTGGAATCTTTATTGAATGAAATTAATGTATTAACGCTTCAGATGGCGATGGATGAGCGAATGCAGACGATTCTCGCAGATGAATACGAGGGTCAATTGGCAAGCTATGAACAACGAATGAAGCTGAGAAAGCTGATGCTGGATATGACAGCGTACTCAGATACGATAGAGGAAGTAGAGCTGTACAGCGGTGAGCGCAGCATCTATCCGCTGGTGGATGCAACGATTGAAGCAAGGCTGGATCAAGGCATTATTGAGCAAGCCGACCAGCTTCACTTGAAAGGAAGCTTAATATGGGCGGGCAAGGACCCGGCCAATGATCGCTATTTGCTCGGCTTGCGGCAGATCAAGCTGGAAAAGCTCGATTATGCTAACGGCGGCTATTTGCTGGTAAAGGTAAAGCCGAGCTTGATTCAACTGGCGACCTCCAACCGCGAGCAAACGAATGGAGCAATTATGCGAGTCGTTCAGCAGGACAGCGTGCTGCTGGAGACAGGCGAAATCGCTGGCAATCTTGAGCAGTACTTTATGTTCGAGCGTGCAATTAAAGGAACGAATTGGAAGCTGCAAATGATGCTCCAGAAAAAGCTGGTGCTGTCGGACATTTACTGGCTTCGAAATTTGCTGCTGCTGTTTTTTGCTGTCAGTGTCGCGATTTTTGCGTTAATCTCCTATTATTTGGCCAAGCTCATCTCCTCACCGATGAAAAGCTTGATTCGCATTATGCAAGGAAGCAAGCATGGCGCGCCGAAGCATAATCCGATCACGTACTACAACAAGGAAGTCAATCAGCTTAATATGACATACAATCAAATGGTCAATCAGATCGACTACTTGATTAAGTCGGTTTATGAGAAGGAGCTGCTGAAGAGCAGAAGTGAAATTCGAGCGCTGCACTCGCAAATTAACCCGCATTTTCTGTTCAATACGCTTGATGCCATTTATTGGGATCATATCGAAAAGGGAGAAAAAGAGCTGGCAGGAATCGTTGTGCAGCTTGCCGATCTGTTTCGCTACAGCATCCAGTCCAGTCATCCGGACGGCTTCGTTACGATTAAGGAGGAGCTGGAGCAGGTGAAGCGCTACTGCAACCTAATGAAGCTGAGATGGCAGGAGCGGCTGCAAATAAGCGTTGCATGCGAGCAAGCGCTGCTGCAGCAAAAGGTGCCCAAGCTAATTATTCAGCCGCTTGTTGAAAATGCCATTGTGCACGGCATCGAGCCGCTGCCCGAAGGCGGCAAGGTGAGCGTTAGCATTTACGCCCGCAGCGAGCGCTTCTATATCCAGGTAGCCGACAATGGCATAGGCATGACCGCACAGCAGGTGGAGCAGCTTCGGCAAAGGCTCCAGCAAAGCAATGAGCTGATGGTGCAGCAGTCCAAGCGGGGCATCGGCCTCTACAATATTCACCGCTTGCTGAAGCTGCATTATGGCGAAGGCTTTGGCTTAAGCATTAGCAGTACACGACAGGCAGGGACAACGATGACCTTGGAGCTGCCATTGAACGATGCAGAAAGGAGAATGTGAAATGACCTATCGCGTATTGGTGACCGATGATGAAAAGCATTCTAGATTAGGCGTTTCCTCAACTTTACAAACATGGTTCAAGGATGACATGCAGGTCGATACGGCGGTTAATGGCAGCGAAGCCTTGGAGCTGATCCAGCAGCAGCGCTATGATTTGCTCATTACCGACATTCGCATGCCACAAATGTCAGGCCTGGAGCTGCTTGAAGCGCTGCGCAAGCGAAAAAACGGGCTGCCTACCATTTTGCTGACTGGCTTTGCCGAGTTTGAATATGCGCAGCAAGGCATTAAGCTGGGCGCAGCCGATTATTTATTGAAGCCGGTCCATCAGGAGCAGCTGATCGCGACGGTACAGCGCGTGCTAGAGCAATTGCCTGCGGACAGCAAGAGCAGCTCGTCAGAAACGGAAATCGAGCTGACAAGCAGAAACCCTTACATTATAGAAGCGATGCAATATATGGAAACCTATATGGCACAGTCATTTACGATCAAGGATATTTCCAGCTATGTTCATCTTAATCCAAGCTACTTCAGCGTGCTGTTTAAAGACGAGGTTGGTGTTCCCTTCACCGATTATGTGATCCAGATGCGTACTGAGAAAGCAAAGGCGCTGCTAAGAGACTCGCAGCTCAGCCTTGAACAAATATGTGAGCGCATCGGCATCCAATCGACCAGCTATTTCATTAAAATGTTTAAGAAAAGCGAGGGCGTTACACCAAAGCAGTATCGCGAAAGCAAAATTAAATAAAGCAGGTTGCAGCATAACCGACAAGCGGCGCAGCAGCGCCATTGTCGGTTTTTTGTATATATGCGTAATAAATTATAGATTTATCTTATTTTGCGGCTGCGTCAATCCTTCTACAATGAACCTATCTACTAATAGGCATGTACTGGAGGAATGATGATGAAGGCAAGATCAACGAAAGGAAACCAAAGCAGCAGCGGCTTCAAGCTAAGCTCAATCAAGGAAGGCTATTGGGGCTATATATTCATCTCCCCGTGGCTGATCGGCTTGCTTGTACTAACGCTGTGGCCGATGCTGCAATCGCTATATTTGTCCTTGACACAGTTTCATTTATTGGAATCTCCGAGCTTTATAGGACTCGGCAATTACGAAGAAATCTTTAACAGCGACAAAACATTCGCTCAGTCGCTGCGGGTGACCTTTATTTATGTGCTGTTTTCTGTGCCGCTTAAGCTTGCATTCGCATTATTGGTGGCGATGCTGCTGTATCAGTCGATTCGCGGCATGTCGCTGTTTCGCGCGATCTTTTATTTGCCGTCGCTCATAGGCGGCAGTGTGGCAATTGCTGCAATTTGGCGCAATTTGTTCGGTCTGGACGGCATGATCAACAAGACGCTATCCTTGATTGGCTTTACGCCGGTTGACTGGATCAATATGCCGAGCACCTCGCTCTCTACTTTAATTGCACTGTCTGTTTGGCAATTCGGCTCGGCCATGGTTATCTTTCTCGCCGGCCTTAAGCAAATTCCGAAGGATTTGTATGAGGCTGCTTCCGTCGATGGAGCGGGCAAGCTGCGCATATTTTTCAAAATTACGCTTCCGCTGCTTACGCCAATGATCTTGTTCAACCTAATTATGCAGACGATCAACAGCTTTCAAATGTTTACGCAAGCCTTTGTTGTTACCAAGGGCGGCCCAATTCATTCGACATTCGTCTATGCACTCTATTTATATGAAAAAGCATTTGTCTTTTTTGATATGGGCTATGCCAGCGCGCTTGCCTGGATTCTGCTCATTATAATCGCGGTATTTACTGCAGTGCTGTTTGCGACGTCGAAGCGCTGGGTCCATTATGAAAACTGATAAGCAAATGCGAACAGAGAGGAGCATCATTCGATGAATACTATATTGAAATTAGCGGCACGGTATATCGTGCTTGCGGCAGGCAGCTTGCTGATGATTTATCCGATATTGTGGCTGTTAGGAAGCTCGTTAAAGCCAAATGAGCAGATGACAAGCTCGCAGCTGTTTTCCAGCGAGCTGCGCTGGGAAAACTTCGTCGAGGGCTGGTCGGCGATACCCGGCTTTACCTTTGGCCAATTTTTTTCCAACTCATTTTTAGTTGCCGGTCTTTCTGTAGTCGGCACTGTGCTGTCCAGCGCAATCGTCGCCTTCGGCTTTGCGAGAATTCAGTTTCCGCTTAAAAATTTATGGTTTGCTATTCTGATGCTTACGCTTATGCTGCCAACGCAGGTAACGCTTGTCCCGCAATACATTTTGTTTAAAAGTTTTGATTGGGTTGGCACAGCGCTGCCCATTATAGTACCGCATTTTTTAGCGGTAAGTCCGTTCTTCGTATTTCTTATTGTCCAGTTTATTCGCGGCATTCCGCGGGATCTTGACGAATCCGCCAAAATAGACGGCTGCTCCATGCCTGGCATCGCCTTCCGCGTCATTTTACCGCTTTGTGTGCCTGCGCTGGTTACAGCTGCATTGTTTTGCTTCATATGGACCTGGGATGACTTTTTGGCTCAAATGCTGTATTTGACAGACACGGCGAAATATACCGTTCCGCTTGCTTTGCGCTTATTCCTCGACAACTCGTCTGCGGTCACCTGGGGGCCGATGTATGCAATGGCCGTATTGGCGATTGTACCCAGCTTCCTGCTGTTCGCGTTCGCGCAAAAGTATTTTGTTGAGGGGATCGCCACGACAGGCATTAAGTAAATTTTTTAAGGCTTACAGACAGGTCCTAGTTGCTAAGGATATGATTCCTCATTATGATGTAAGAAAAACTTCATGCCGAGGGTGAACTGATGAAAAATCCATTCAAGAAATTTTCACTGCAAGTTACCTTCTTTACTTCATTTATTGCCATTTCTGCTGTACTAATCGCTTTGCTGGGCATAACAAGCTATTATATTACGAATCGAGAGGTCGTCAATGAGACGATCTCTTCGCGCATTCTTTTGCTTAATGAAATTAACAAGCAAATCGATTACCAGCTGCAGGCGATTGAATATGACGCGTTAGTAGTCGCCAGCAACCCGACCATTCAGCATTATTTGGAGGAGCAAGAGCATTCCTATGAAAGAATTCAGAAAAATGATGAAATCATTGATCTGCTCAGCCGCTTCAGCTATATAAAGCACGCGATTCATTCTGTGCAGCTCTATGCCAGCAACAGCACGAGCAGCGCTTATCGCGGAGCAAGCGGCGTGTTTGCCTACTCGATTATAGAGCAGTCTCCAGCCTATGCGGATATTCAGCATGCCGATTCGGCGTGGCTCGGGGCGCATCGCATTGAAGTCGGCGACTATCTGTCGATCAATGACGAGGTCATCTCGTTTTATCGCAAGGTGCTGTCCGCTTCAGGCAAGGAGCTGGGCATTCTTGTATTCAATATGAAGCTTTCCTATATGAACGAGCTTATATCGGCAGGCTCGGCTGACGGCAGCCGCTATGTGTTCGACGGGAGCATGCGCTTGATTGTGGAAGCGCATGGCGAGGAAACAAGCGGTGTGCCGTTCGAGCAGGTGCAAAGCGAGCTTGTTGCGCTAATGGAGCAGAAGGATGCATCCAATCACGATGTAATCGAAAGCTTTGGCGCGAAGCAGCTTTTAATTTGGAACGAACAGGCAAGGACGCAGTGGATTGCGATGGATATGATCCCATGGCAAAGCATTACTGAGGGCAGCAGGCAAATTCAGCAAACGATTTTATTGGCGGTGCTGATCTGCATCCAGCTAGCGATCTACTTTGCCCTGCTGCTGGGCAGACAATTTATTACGCCAATTCGAAGCCTGGTTAAAGTTATGGCCAAGCTGAAAAGCGGAAAGATGAACAGCCGTGTTCAGAACGACTACGAAAATGAATTTGGTTACTTGAATGGGCATTTCAACAGCATGGCAGCTGAAATCGAGGATTTGATCAACCAGCTCAATGTGCAGAACCAGAAAAAACGAGAGGCTGAGCTAAAGGTGCTGCAGGAGCAGATGAATCCTCATTTTCTATACAATACGCTCGACTCTATGAATTGGCATGCGATCTCGATTGGCGCCAACGATATTAGCCATATGCTGTCGTTGCTTGGCAAAATGATGCGCATCGGCTTATCGAGCGGCAAGGCGATCATACCCGTTGCCAAGGAGGTGGAGCATCTGTCCTGCTACGTCGAGCTGCAAAAAATAAGGTACAAGCATTATATAGAGTTCGACGTGCAAATCGCCAAGCAGCTGCATGCCTGCTATATACCGAAAATTACACTGCAGCCACTTGTCGAAAATGCGATCATTCATGGCTTTCATTCGCGGCGCAAAGGCAGAATTGACATTTCAGGCTGGATCGAAGGCGAGCAGATGAAGCTGAGGGTAAAGGATAATGGACACGGCTTTTCCACTGACAGCGATATATTTGCTTCCGAGCATCATGGCTTGCGCAATGTGCAGGAGCGCATCCAGCTGTATTATGGCATGCAGTATGGACTCCATATCGAGAGTGAGCCCGATGCAGGTACAACGGTTACGATAACATTGCCGCTTGCAGCGGAGGAAATCAATGAGCAGCATGACAGGAAAGGTGGTGCCTTGCACAATGATTAAGGCGATTATTATTGATGACGATATGACAACGATCGATGGCTTAAGCAACGCCGTTCCGTGGCAGCGCTACAATATTGAGCTATGCGCCACAGCGAGCAACGGTCAGGAGGGACTGGCTTTAATCGAGCAGCATCACCCGCAGCTTATTCTGACAGATATTTATATGCCGGTTATGGACGGGATTGAGATGCTGAAGCGGGTTCGCGCTGCTGGCAATGATGCAGAGGTTATTATTTTGAGCGGCTATGAGGATTTTAAATACGCGCAATCTGCCGTCAAGCTGCGCGTAGCTGATTATTTGTCCAAGCCAGCAACGATTATGGAAATTGAAGAGGTGCTGCGCGCAGTTACAGAGCGAATAGCTGCAAGCCGTCAAGGCGCACAAGAGGGGGAGGAGCTGCGCGAGCTGTTGGAGCTGCATCGACCGGTCACGCGCAAGCTGCTGCAGCAGGGCTTGCTGGAGGCTAATTTTACGCGCACGCCCTTTTTCGAGAAAGCCTGCAAGCAGCTTCAGCTTTCCTTTGACAATCAGGCATTTACGATTGTGCTGCTGGAATACGGCATTCCGCGCAGCCGGCATGATGTGAAACGCAGCGATCTGTATATTTATACGTATGCGCTCAGCAATTTGATTGAAGAGCTGTCGCAGGACAGCAGGGAGGTGCTGCTTGCCAATATCGAGCAGCATACGATTGCTTTAATTGTTCGAATGCCGAAGCATTTGCGGGAGGAAACGATAAAGCAGCGCGTCAAATACGTTGCCGGGCAGTATACCGAAAAAATTAAAATGTATCTAAAGCTGGAGGTATGGGCGGCGATAGGCAAAACCGTATACAGCGTGCATGAGCTGGCAGCTGCGTTTTCGGCTGCGCTCGATTTGCTGTCCAAGCGGGAATACGTTCATCAGCAATGGCTGATGGAGGATCAGGCTGAGGCAAGCCAGCATGCTCAGGAGCTTCCGCGCTTGACGGAAAGCTACCAGCAGCTGATTCGCCATCTGCTTGATGGTCAGCAGGAGATGGTGGAGCACGGAATAGGCAGCATTAGCGCCAGCCTGCAGCAATACGAAGGGCTAACGGTCCACATGCTGAAAAATGCAATTGTCGAGCTGATCGGCATGCTGACAGTTGCGCTGTATGATGAAGGAATATTGTTCGAGGATTTGCAGCTGCGCCAGCAGTGGCATAAGGAAATTGACCGCATTCACCATCTGAATGATTATATCGATTATATGAGCGAGCTGATGCTTCAGGCTTGCCAGGTGCTGGCCAATCGCGGCAGCCATAAGCATCAAAGAACGGTGGACTTCATGAAGCGCTATGTGCAGGAGCATTACAGCGAAGATTTTACTTTGGACGATATAGCAGACAAGGTATTCTTGACGCGCAATTACTTGTCGCAATTGTTCAAGCAGGTGACTGGAGAAAATTACAACAGCTATATTACGCGAATTCGCATGGAAAAGGCGAAGGAAATGATGCTGTCAGGCAAATACAAGCTTTATGAAATATCGCAAATGGTCGGCTACAAAAATAATGCCTACTTTAGCCAGCAATTTAAAAAATATACGGGAAAATCACCCTCGGAATTTTGCTAGTCTATTGTTTATTCTCTGTAAAATCTCAATATTTTTTATAGATTTATCTTATATCAATGCCTTAATGATTTATTTACATTAGAGCTAGCAAGATTAACAACATAAGGAGTGATTAGGATGAGCAAGCGTAAATCGTCAAGCATCAAGCATCTGTTAACGATTGTTACTGTCATGCTGGTAATCGCTATGCTGGCGGGCTGTGGAGGCAATGCAAAAGGGGAGTCCAACAATGGAGGGGCTAATGGCAGCGGCACTGTTGACAGCAGCAGCGACCAGATACAGCTAAGATTCGCCTGGTGGGGCAGCCAGGGCAGACATGACCGCACCTTAAAGGCGATCGAGCTGTTTGAGAAAAAGTATCCGCATATTAAGGTAGTGCCTGAGTATTCCTCCTGGGATGGTTATTGGGAAAGGCTGTCCACACAGGTGGCAGCTAAAAATGCGCCTGATGTGATGCAAATGAGCATTTTATACATTAAGGAATATTCTGAGCGAAATGTGCTAGGTGATATGAATCCCTATGTCGGCAATCAGCTTGGCATTGAGCAGTTGAACGCTGACGTCGTTGCCAATCAAGGCACAGTGGATGGCAAGCTGACAGGCATTCCGGCAGCGGATAATGCTTCCGTCATGCTTATTAATAAAGAAATATTCAAGCAGGCAGGCATTGAGCCGCCAGCGATTGATTCTACCTGGGAGGAGCTGTTCGCCAAATCAAGCGAGCTGAAAGCAGCGCTGGGTGACGGTGTTTATGGCGTGTTCGATGCTTCTTCCTCGCTGGAGGCGTTTATGTACTATTTATTCTCCAAAGGAGACTCGTTATATACCGGCAATGAGCTGGGCTATTCGGATGACAATTTTAGAGCATGGCTGGAAATGTGGGAGCAGGCTCGCAATGAAGGCTTGGCGACTCCGGCTAATGTGACGGCGGCTGCGCTGCCGCTTAGCAATGCAGACCCTAACAAGGATGCGCTGCTGAAGGGACAGGTCGCAGTATACGGTCCTACCTGGGTGGCTGTGTTCCCGGCCTACGAAAGTCTTATGACGGAAAATGTAGATATGATTGCGTACCCTTACGCCGAGCAAACAGGCAGTGTGCTGCAGACGGCGATGTTTTTCTCAACTGCGGCGCAATCGAAGCATCCGGAAGAGGCAGCGCTGCTTATTGATTTCCTTGTTAACAGCGAGGAAGCGGCTGATGTGCTGGAAACAGAGCGAGGTCTTCCGGAAAATAAAAGCATTCGCAGCTATTTGGAGCCGAAATATACAGAGCGCGATAAAAGGATGATTGCGATGCTGGAGCATGTATCGTCGATTAAGCCTTCCATGTACGATGCTGGACCGAAAGGAGCCGGCGAGGTGACTTCATTATTTGAGCAGGTTGTGCAAAAGCATCAATTTGGCGTTGCGACAATTGATGAGGTAATCGCTGAGTTTCGTACTGAAGGCAATAAAATATTTGCTAAAAACAACAATGAATGAGGGACATGAACATGAGTATTGCATATGGAATCATTGGCTGTCAGCATGCCCATATTGAAATTTTTATCGAGCAAATGGAGCAGCTGGGACATCGCTGCGCAGGCATTTACGAGCGCGACAACAAGCTGCTGGCTGAAAGCATTGCAGCTAAATTCAAGCTGCCAATCGCAGCGGATGCAGAAAGCCTGCTTGGCCCGGAGATCGCGCTGATTGGCAGCTCGGCGATTAATAGTGAAAAAATTGATATTGTCGAGCTGTGCGAACAGTACGGCAAATCGATTATGCTCGACAAGCCTGCAGTAGTCAATCGCCGCGATTTGCAACGGCTGGAAGCAGTCATCAAGCGCGGCCGCATCGAGGTCGGCATGCTGTTGACCGAGCGGTTTCACCCAGCGATTTATACGCTGAAGCAGCTAATTGACGAACAGCAGTTGGGGGAGATCGTAGCGATCAGCATGCGCAAGCCGCACCGGCTTAACGCAGCCTCACGCCCGGGCTGGTTTTTCGACAAGGCGCAATGCGGCGGCATTTTGATCGATTTGCTTATACATGATTATGATTTGCTCGCCTGGCTTACTGGCAACGAGGTCGTATCCAGTACAGGCACAGTCGGCAAAAATGTTTTGCCGGAGCATCCCACCTTCTACAATACCGTTAATGTGCAGGTAACGATGGGCGATGGCGTTGTTATGCAGCTTTATGCAGATTGGCATACTGCCGAGCAAAGCTGGACATGGGGAGACGGAAGAATATTTGTAACAGGCACAAGGGGCTTTGCCGAGCTGCGCTTGAACGGCGAGCCGCAATCCGGTTCAGCGCCTATGCTGCTGTTAGTCAACGATCAGCTGCCATGGCATGAAGCGGCGTTAAGACAGCCGCCTGTAACGATAACGGCCGACTTTTTGCAGCGCGTGAACGGAGCGGCTTCAAGTCAGATTACGCATCAGCATATTTTGCAGGCCCATCAAGCCGTTATGATGGCGGATGAGCAGGTTGAATATGCAGTAACGCCGTACAAGGGGTGAACATAGTGGGAGAAATCGTTAAATTTGCGATAGTAGGCTGTGGGGTTATAGCCGACATTCATGCTCAAGGCATTGCCAATACGAAGGAGGCGAGCCTGCTCGCAGTATGCGATCATCAAGTAGAGCGAGGCCAGCAATTTGCTGAGCGCTACGGCGCACGCTTTTATGAAAGCTACGAGGAAATGCTCGATAATCGCGATATTCAGGTGGTCAATATTTGTACGCCAAGCGGCCTGCATCCTCAGCAAACGATTGCAGCTGCACAAGCAGGCAAGCATGTGCTGTGTGAAAAGCCGATCGGCATCGACATGGACAGTGTGCAGCAAATGATTGCCGTATGCCGCGAGCAGGGCGTCAAGCTGTCTACTGTATTTCCGAGACGAGTAGCCCCTGCGGCGCAATATTTGAAGCAAATTATCCAGTCGGGCGGGCTGGGCAATATTACGCTTGCCGATGCCGTTATGAAAATTCATCGCAGCCAGCATTATTATGACAGTGCGGGCTGGCGCGGTACATGGGAAATGGATGGCGGGGGCGCGATGATGAATCAGGGGATTCATTTGATCGATCTAATGCAGTGGCTTGTTGGCGGCGTGGCCAGCGTCTACGGACATGCAGGGGCGCTGCAGCGCAGCATTGAGGTTGAGGATACGGCAGTTTCCCTGTTAAGGCTGAACAGCGGCGGGATTGGCATGCTGGAAATGACAACAACAGCTCTGCCCGAGCAGGAGCAGCGCATTGAAATTCATGGCGACAAGGGGACGGCGGTGCTGACGGAGGATACGATCAGCCTGCTTCATATTGACGGCAAGGACGTTGAATTGCCTCAATTTGCACCTTTCAAGGTGCTGCCAGACGGGCATCGCCTGCAAATACAGGATATGGTTAGTTCCGTGCTGGAGCAGCGCGAGCCGTCCATTACTGGCGAGGATGGCGTGCATGCGCTGGAAATAATATTGGCAACCTACCAATCCTCGCGCACGGGGCAGGCTGTTCAGCTTCCTCTAGGGAAAGGGGGCAGCGTAATATGAAGCCACTGCCGATTAAGCAGCATGCTGTCGACCAGCTAACGGCTTTCGTATATGCCAGCCGCAGCGAGATGGGAGCTGCCGCAGCGGCCGACATCAGCACATTTATAAAGGAGAAGCTGGCACAGCAGGAGCGTGTGCGGATTATATTTGCCGCGGCTCCTTCGCAAAATGAGGTGCTGGCATGTCTCGCTGCCGACAGATCCATCCCATGGCAGCGCGTCGAAGCCTTTCATATGGATGAATATATCGGTCTGCCGCAAGCAGCGCAGCAGCGCTTTGGTCAATTTTTACAGCAGCGTTTATTCGCGTTAGTGCCGTTTTACGCGGTTCATTATATTCAAAGCGAGCAGGAGAGCGAAATCGCATGCGCGAGCTATGCCGAACTGCTGCAGCGGGCGCCGATTGACCTGGTTTGCCTGGGCATTGGCGAAAACGGTCATCTAGCCTTTAATGATCCGCCGGTAGCTGATTTTGCTGATCCCGCAGCAGTGAAAACAGTAGAGCTTGATGAGGCCTGTCGTCAGCAGCAGGTGAATGATGGCTGTTTTGCATCACTTGCAGAGGTGCCGACTCATGCGATAACTTTAACGATACCAACGCTGCTGTCAGCAGAGCGGCTGTTCTGCATCGTGCCTGGCGCGAGCAAGGCTGAAGCGGTACGACGTACGCTGCTGGACGATATAGCTACAGCTTGTCCTTCGACTATTTTAAGAAAGCAAAAGCATTGTACGCTTTATCTTGATCAAGCGTCCTACGGTGAGCTTTTATGATTCGAGGCAAGCATTACAGCAGCGGCAAAATGGTGGAGCTTGCAGTGGACAATGGCATCATTGTGCGCTGCGAGCCGATATGTGAGCAGCAAGGCGAGCAGGAAAGCAGCTTTCAGACTGGACAGCTTCTTATTGCGCCGGGCTTGATTGATTTGCAAATCAATGGCTATTTGGGTGAGGATTTCAATCAGCTTCCGCTTACAGAGCAAACGGTGCTTGCCTTTTGCCGGCATATGTGGCGGCTGGGCGTTGTCAAATGCTATCCAACGCTAATTACGAATGCTTTTGACGCTTTGCAGCAAGCGTTAACCGTCATCAGACAAGCCTGCGAGCGCTATCCGCTGGTCAATGCGACTATCACGGGAATACATCTTGAGGGACCGTTTATTTCGCCGCTTGATGGTGCAAGAGGGGCGCATGACCGCCAATTTGTATGTCCGCCCAACATTGACTGGCTTAAGGCGTGGCAAGCAGCAGCAGGAGGCCGGATAAAGATCGTAACGCTTTCTCCTGAATGGGAGGAAAGCATAGCCTTTATTCAATATTGCAAGCAGCAGGGTATTGTCGCATCGATCGGCCATACAGCAGCCAGCTCAGAGCAAATTGCCGGTGCAGCTGCAGCTGGCGCAGCGATGGTGACTCATTTTGGCAACGGTGTGCAGCTGCAGCTACCGCGTCATCCGAATTATTTGTGGGAGCAGCTGGCACAGGAGCAGCTGTACGCGTGCGTCATTGCGGATTCCTATCATTTGCCGCGGCAGGTGCTTAAGGTGGTGCACAAGGTAAAGGGAGAGCAAATGATTCTCGTAAGCGATGCCGTTGCGCTGGCAGGCTCGCCTGCGGGCCAGTACACTACCTTTGTCGGCGGCAAGGTGGTGCTAACGGAGGCAGGCAAGCTGCATTTGGCACATGATGAGCAGCTGCTGGCAGGCTCTGTCTCCAGGCTGACAGACGGGATTCGCTATATGCAGCAAGCGGGCATAGCCAGCTTCGAGCAAGCCTGGCATATGGCTTCGCTTCATCCGGCGCGCTTAATGGGGCTGAACAATGAAGCAGGACTGGCGATTGGCGCGCCTGCCGATATCGTGCTGCTGCAGCTAGAGGAGTCTGGCGAGCTGCGCGTGCAGCAAACGTATATCAATGGTCAGCAGGTATTTCAACTATAGAAAGCTAATAGGAGATCGTTTTGCCCGAGCTAATGCTCGCGGCAAAGCGATCTTTTTAGTTGTCAGAGGTGATTAGGAAATAATGGTTGCATAATGACAATCGTGTCACTATAATAAAAATGACACGAGTGTCATTATGTTGTTGGGAAAGGTGGAGGAACAGTTGTCTCCTAAACTATCAGATCAAACAAAGGAACAAAGAGTGCTTCAAATTCTTGAAGCGGCCAAGCGAGTATTTGCGGACAAAGGCTATGGAGCAGTGTCGCTCAAGGACATTATCGAGGAAACCGGCATGAGCAGAGGGTGGATTTATTTATACTACCAAAGCAAGGATGAAATTTTCGAAGACTTGCTCAATTATCAGGATGAGCAGTATGAACGCGAGCTAGCTGAACGTTTAGAGCAATGCGCTTCTGTATGGGAGCTGGTGTATGAGCTGCAATTTCAGCAGCTGCAGGAGCTGCTTGTTTCGCATAAAGGCGACTTAATGCCAGCATTTTATGAGTATTTCCTGCTTGGATATCGGAATGAGGAGCGTCAAGAGCTGCTCCGGCAGCGCTATGAGAAAGGGATAGCCAGATTTGCTGCGATTCTTCAAGCTGGCGTTGATCGCGGACAGTTCTCGCCAATTATGAGTGTGATCGATATTTCCAGAATAGTCGCCTCCTTTCAAGAGGGGATTATAACCCATGCGATTACGGTCGGTATTGAAACAGCGAACACGAAAATACAGCTAGAGAGCTTTATCGACTACGTAAAGTCATTGCTTAGACCAATAACAAGCTAATGGAGGAAAAAGATGAATGAAGGAACTTTTTCGCAATGCTGTATTTCGCAAGCTGTTTCTCGCAGCATTTACATCGCAGCTGGGGACCGTTGTTGGAAATATGGCAATGGTCTACTATATCGTCGATACATATAGCGAGCAGCCTTCACTGGCATCTACAGCGGAGCTAATGTACTCGCTCCCCACTTTGGCGATATTTTGGCTCGTTGGCGTAATTGCAGATCGCTTTGATCGCAAGCGGATAGCGGTATACAGCGACTGGATAAGAGCGGGACTAACCGTGCTGCTGCTTCTATTTGTTCATTTGGATTTGCTAGTCCTTTGCTTTGCGGTATTGTTTATGCGCAGCGCGATTTCCAAATTTTTTGGTCCGGCCGAAATGGGCTTGCTGCAAGGGAGCATAAATAGAGAGCAGTATGTTCAAGCATCGGGTCTCAATCAGTTGATTTCAGGCATGTTTATGCTTTTGGGGATGAGTTTGGGGGCGGCCGCCTACCATTTTGTCGGGATTAAAGGAGCAATCATGATAGATGGGATCAGCTTTGTTATATCAGGCTTGTTGCTCGCTTGGGGCAAGTTTCCGGAGCATGCCCGACTTCCGAATGGAAAAAGCCATTTTCGCGAGCTGCGGCTCATCGTTTTGCTTAAAGATTTCTGGTCAGGCATTCGCTATATGATGAGCAATAAGCTGCTT
Organism: Paenibacillus montaniterrae; assembly: GCF_018403185.1. GTDB lineage: Bacteria > Bacillota > Bacilli > Paenibacillales > Paenibacillaceae > Pristimantibacillus > Pristimantibacillus montaniterrae. The sequence goes on along the minus strand of NZ_BOSE01000002.1, from coordinate 451,063 downwards.
TTAGTATTAATTAGCGGTTTTCTGTTTTTCGGAATCGTGAATGGAGTGTTCTCCTTGCTGCCTGTTTTTACGATGAAATACAAGCTTAGTCCTGATCAATATCTTGTTCATTCTTCACTTATAACAGTATTTCTTGGTATTGGTTTTCTGCTTGGCAGCTTTCTTGGACCGTTCCTGATTCGCCGTTATACAAGAACAACTACGTTAATTGCTGCGCTGTTTTTAGCCAGCATACTAATTGGCGGCTTAGGCTTTGCTGATAGAATTGATGTTTATTTGGTGCTTATTTTGTTGGCAGGTATTACAGTTGCGCCGATCAACATCGTGCTTGGCAGCTGGCTGCCTGAGCTTGTTCCTTCACAACGTATTGGCCGAGTGAACGCTTTGATTGAGCCGGTTATGATGCTCGGCCATTCCTTGGCACTTGGCGTTATTTCGTTTACTTTCCCAGGCTTAATAACGGTTACATGGCTTCATTTTGCTCTCGCGATTTGTACAGCTGGCGTCAGCTTCTTTTATTTAATCTCGCTGCCTCGTTTAACCGCGAACGGCTTGGCAGCAGTCAATGAGGCATAGCAGCGGATCAATTGCGGCGCTTTTCGTTGATATGTCTTTATTTCGTTGACAATTAGATTCATAAAATGATATAAAAGCATTGGGAATTACAGTTAAATTCCCTTTTAATAGTTTTATATTAAGTACTGAAAAACAACTGACAAAAGGAGGGGTGGACATCCATTTAGTACAAAAATGCGAGCAGGACGAGCCGTTTTTACTTGGTCTGTATTGTGCGATTCGTGCAGTTGAGGTTAGCAATTGGGCAATGACAGATGAGCAGAAGGCAGCTTTTCTGCAGATGCAGTATGCGATGCAGGCCAGGCAATATTCGAGCCATTTTAGTGAGAGCGACTACTATATTGTTTGGCAGGATTCGCAGCGGATAGGCAGATTCATCGTTGATCGCAGCAGTGAAGTATGGCGGATCGTCGATATTTCCTTACTACCTCTATACCAGAATCAAGGTATAGGCAGTATGCTAATTCGCGAGCTTCAAGCAGAGGCCGTACAGCTAGGCAAATCGATCAGGCTGTCTGTGCTGCAAACGAATTCTGCTTCACGCTTGTATGCAAGGCTTGGTTTTGTTAAGCAGGATGAAGACGAGGTATATATGACAATGCTCTATAAGGAGGCATAACGATGTCGGAACGTACGATTGGAGAAATTCGCATGTTTGCTGGCAATTTCGCTCCGGAAGGTTGGGCACTATGCAATGGGCAGCTGCTCAGCATTTCAGAATATGAAATTTTATTTTCTTTACTTGGCACGACCTATGGCGGAGACGGGAAATCGACGTTTGCACTGCCGAATTTGCAAGGCAGAGTGCCGATAGGAATAGGTAATGGCTATACGCTTTCGCAAGGCGGAGGCACAGAGACTGTCACGCTAACGATGATGCAGCTGCCTTCCCATACGCATGCAGCACATGCCTCCTCACAGTCAGGCAACAGCAATTCGCCTGCTAATAGCGTCTGGGCTGCGTCAACAATAAACCAGTTTGCCGCTGTAGCTCCCAACAGCGCGATGAATTCCAACATTATCTCAGCATCTGGCGGAAATCAGCCGCATAACAATATGATGCCCTCGGTAGCGCTCAACTTTATTATTGCTCTTGATGGATTATATCCTTCCTTTAATTAATTGTACCAAATGGTTAACCTGTCTATTCCCATACTCCCAATTTACAACTTCATATAAAGAAAGCGAGCTGAATGCGATGGAGCCTTTTGTTGGTGAAATACGTTTATTTGCCTTTGATCGGACACCACAGGGATGGTTCCCCTGTGACGGAAGAGTTTTGCAGATTGTTCAATTCCAGGCTTTGTACGCATTACTAGGGGTTGCTTACGGAGGCAACGGTTCAACAACGTTCGCTATTCCTGATTTGCGCGGCAGTGTGCCTGTTCATCCCGATGCTTCGATTACGAGAGGCCAGAAAGCAGGAGATGCAGCTCATACGCTGATCGCAACGGAAATGCCTACTCATACACATATTGCGTATGGCTCTTCCGATGCTCCAAATACGAATTCGCCTGTGGATTCAGCATGGGCTAACTCCGCCAACTATACGATGTACTCGAATAGTGCAGCGGACACAACCCTGTCGCCGCAAGCAATCTCGGCAAGCGGTGGAAGTCAGCCGCATAATAACATGCAGCCATATTTAACGCTGCAATATTGCATTGCCTATAATGGAATATTTCCATCAAGACCATAGGAGGGGTTAGCATGGCAGATTCGTATGTTGGAGAAATTCGTATTTTTGCAGGAAGCTTTGAGCCGGTAAACTGGTTTTTTTGTGATGGAAGATTGCTGTCGATTCCCGCATATTCAGTGTTATATTCTATTCTTGGCACGACTTATGGCGGGGATGGAAAAACGAATTTTGCATTGCCAGACCTGCGCGGCTGTGCACCGATGCATGCAGGGGCAGGAAGCGGCTTAACTCCTCGCCCCCTTGGCGTAAAGGTAGGCAGCGCCAACGTAACACTTAGCTTGAACGAGATGCCAGCACATACTCATCTTGCTCAGGCAGCTTTAGGCTCAGGCAGCTCGGCGCCAAGCAATGGTGCCGTTTGGACAAGCACAACAGGGAGACCTGCCCCTCAGCCATACAACCAAGGCACTTCGTTGACGCCAATGAGCCCTTTAGCTTTAACAAGCAATGGTGCTGGAGCACCTCACAATAACATGCAGCCTTATGTGGGGTTAAACTTCATTATTTGTACGAATGGCGAATACCCTCCTAAATCATAGCAGTTCCAGAAAAAATATGGGGATTGATCAATAGCTACACATATTGTTCAAAGTTTTATTGTAAATAATGAAGGAACTTAAGCTATCATAGTAATTGTGTTAATTACCCCCCCTTGGTAATTGATATATAGAACAGAAGCTGCACATCGGGATGGCGATCACCGTCCTGATGTGCAGCTTCTTTTTTCCAAAGGATGCAGAGAAATGCAGTTAGAAAAAATTAGTATTGAATCCTGACATGATTTGTTGTAGGATAACAAAATCAGACATACACTACTCGTATAATTTTGGGAATATGGCCCATAAGTTTCTACTGGCGACCACTGTAATCAGCCAACTATGAGTGAATGACGATCTATAGGTTTAAACGCGAGCATGAGATGCGATCATGCATAGATTTATGCATGCAGCTATGCATCTGTGATAAAGCGGCTACTATGAGAACAGACTTCACTTTTGAGCATAATTGCTCTAAACGAGGTCTGTTTTTTCATGTTTTTAGAGGCAGTTCAAAAAGCACGAACCATATTTATTATGCAAAGGGGAAAAGCAGCATGAAAAGACTTGAAGAAAAAATAAGGCAGGAAGGAAAGATTTTATCTGATACGGTGTTAAAGGTGGATTCCTTCCTTAACCATCAGGTGGATACTGCGCTTGCGCTGGAAATTGGCAAGCAGTTTCATCGCATTTTTGCTGAGCAAAGGATTACGAAGGTGCTGACGATTGAGGCGAGCGGCATTCAGTTTGCGATGGCGACGGCAATGGCATTTGAGGTGCCGTTTATTTATGCGAAGAAGAAAAAAGCTGTTACCTTGCAGGAAAAAGTGTATACGGCGCCTGTCCATTCGTTTACGAAGCAGGAAACGTATCAGGTTTGCGTGTCGCAGGCTTATATCGGAGCGAATGATCGCATTTTGATCGTGGATGATTTCTTGGCAACAGGAGCAGCCTTGATTGGACTCGTTGATATTGTGAAAGAAGCGGGCGCTGAGCTTGTCGGCGTTGGCTGTGTCATTGAGAAATGCTTCCAGGAAGGCCGCAGCTTGCTGGAGCAAAAAGGCGTAACCGTTCACTCGCTGGCGAAAATAACAGCGATGTCGCCTGGAGAGGTTCAGTTTATGCCTGGCGATGATGAAGCCAATCTTCAACTGGACAAGGAGTCGAACTATGTTAAGTAAACAGAAGGTTGCCGCGTTAGGCTTTCAGCATGTGCTAGCGATGTATGCGGGGGCGGTCATTGTACCGCTAATTGTCGGCGGAGCGCTTAATTTGACGCAAACTCAAATGGCGTATTTGATTGCGGCCGATCTGTTTACATGCGGGATCGCGACAATTTTGCAGGTGATGGGGACGAAATATTTCGGCAGCAGGCTTCCTGTTATACTCGGCTGTACCTTTACCGCAGTAGGTCCGATCATCGCGATAGCCTCTGCTTCCAATTTGCCGACCGCCTATGGCGCTATTATTATATCTGGAATTTTCGTGGTGCTGGCAGCGCCGCTGTATGGCAAGCTGCTAAAGTTTTTCCCAACGATTGTAACGGGAACAGTCGTTACTATTATCGGGTTATCGCTTATTCCGGTAGCAATGCAAAATGTTGCCGGCGGCAGCGACAGCCCTGACTTTGGCGAGCCGAGAAATTTGCTGCTTGCCTTAATGACGCTAATCATTATTTTGCTTGTAAACCGCTTTGCAAAAGGCTTTATTCGCTCGGTTTCGGTGTTGATCGGCCTTGTTTTTGGTACGGTAGTTGGCTACTTTATCGGTATTGTTGATTTTTCATCGGTTGCAGAGGCAAAATGGGTCAATGTTGTGCAGCCGTTTTACTTCGGAACACCGCAAATCAGTATTACTGCGATTTTGACAATGATTATTGTTAATCTTGTCAGCATGGTGGAGTCGACCGGCGTTTATTTGGCGGTAGGCAAAACGATCGGCAAGCGCGTGGAACAGAAGCAAATTGTTAATGGCTTGCGCTCCGAGGGAGTGGCGATTACGTTGGGCGGTATTTTCAATGCTTTTCCTTATACCGCATTTTCACAAAACGTTGGTCTACTAACGATTTCGCGGGTAAAAACGCGTGATGTTATTTTTGCAGCGGGCGGAATTATGGTTGTGCTGGGGCTGCTTCCCAAGCTGGCTGCGATTACTACCGTGATCCCTAGCGCGGTGCTAGGCGGCGCGATGCTCGTGATGTTCGGCTCGGTTGCTGTCTCAGGCATGTCGATTTTAGCACAGGTCGATTTGCAAAAAGGAAATAATTTAATTATTGTCGCATGCAGTCTGGCAGTTGGCCTTGGCTCTGCTGTTCTGCCGCAAATGTTTGACAAGCTGCCAGACTTTGCTGGCATGCTGCTTGAAAACGGAATTGTATCTGGCTCGATTACGGCAATCGTGCTTAATTTGCTGCTGTCATCCTCGAAACAGGAAGAGGAGACTGCTCAAGAGCTTGAACCAGCTTCTTGAGTTGAATGAAGCATCCATCATTTATTAAATCGAATCAGCTTTCCTTGATCGCTCGGATCAGGAGGGCTGATTTTTTTGTGCAGGATAATGACTCGGTTAGCTGCTGGCCTATTGCAGAACAGTAGCATCTGCATTGGACTGTCAGCTTTTTTTCTCTCATGCTACACTATAAAAAGCATTCTGCATTTGAACGAAAGAGGTGAGCAACTGTGATTTATGTAAGCAGCTTCAAGCTTTCTCCGTTTATCGACCGCAACCCTAACGCTTATCCTGATCGTGTATTCAAGCATATGGCGGGCGAGGTGCTGCTGTTTGAGCGCATCACTGTTTTCTACGGCAATAACGGCTCAGGCAAATCAAGCCTGCTTAATATAATCGCCAATAAGCTGGGGATTAAAGGCAATGAGCGAATGGCGAGCTACGGAGAAAACAAATATGCGGAGCGCTTTATGGAATATTGCAGCTTTGAGCTGGGTGAAGACGAGCGTGAGCACAAGCTCGCTGGCTTGCCGGATAAAAGCTTGTACTTAAAGTCTGAAGATATTTTGTACGAAATTAAAAAGATCCAGCAGCAGGCAGTGCTGCGCGAAGGGCTGCTGTTCGAGCAGGCAAAGCAAGGAGCCAATCGGGCAGAGCTTGCCCAGTATGAAGGCTCATTTGAGCTGTATAAGAAGCTGGACATTGTGAGCTATGCGCAGGAAAAATATTCGAATGGCGAAACCTCGATGCAGCTTTTTGAGGACCATCTACTGCCTGGCAGCTTCTATCTGCTGGATGAGCCTGAAACGTCATTATCTCCAGCCAATCAAATCAAGCTGGCCGAGCAAATGAACGAGCTGGCTCGCTATTTTGACTGTCAATTTATAATCGCTACGCATTCCCCATTCATGCTCGGAACGCTGCATGCCAAAATTTATAATCTCGATGCCAAGCCGCTGCGCACCGCACAATGGTATGAGCTGGACAATGTTCGCTTCTTTCAGCAGTTTTTCCAAAAGCATCAGCAGCTGTTTGAATAACAGGCGATAATGCATACAAAAGGCTGCTGAACATGTCCCTGGAATGGAAGTCCTTAGAGTGGGAAGCTACAGCGAAGGAGCAAAGAAATCCGAAAAACGACTGGAGGAATGCTTTGCTCCGAAGCGCAGAACTACAAACATCCTTTTTTGAGCTTAAATCCTCAATGAGAACAGCGATGATTCCCGGACAATTAGACGATGCGGAATAATAATGCGCTGTTGATAGATCGAGTCAGGATCTTGAATAAGCCGAATAAGCATTTGCGACGCTGTATAGCCGAGCTGGTAGGTGCCGACATCAATCGAGCTGATTGGTGGGGAGGCGAGCTCGGACAGTGCAATATTGTTAAAGCTGACGATGCACAAGTCGTCCGGTACCTTGTAGCCAAGCTCGGTCAAGCCATGCAGCACGCCAAATGCGACTGCATCATCAATAACGACTAGCGCGCTTGGCCGCTCATGCAGGCTCATCAAAAACGTCATAGCCCGGTAGCCGCCGTTTTGCAAATATTCCCCCTCCACGATCCAATCAGCCCGTACCGTTAAATTCGCCTCCTGCATAGCGCGGCGATAGCCAGCCATCCGATCCAATGCCACTGTCAAATTCGGCGGCCCGCTCACAAAGCCGATCCGTTCATGTCCCTGCAAAATAAGATGGCGCGTCGCATCATATGCGGCCTGCTCATTATCATTGTCGACGGAAAGAATGCGGGCAGAGCCATCCGTGCGACCGATTAGTACCGTTGGAAACTGCTGCTCGCTCAGCATCGTAATGAGCGGATCATCCACTCTTGCCGACAGCAAAATGACGCCGTCCACTCGTCTGCCGAACACGAGCCGTGACACGGTTTCCTTCTCGTCGAACGGCGAGGTGGCGGCCGTTAGCAGCATATCGTAGCCGGCAGGCGTAGATTGCGTTAAAATGCCGCGCAGCAGCTCGCCAAAGAAGAAGTCCTGAAACAGCTCCTCAGCAGGTCGCGGCAGCATAATCGCTAACGTTTTCGTCGTTTTCGATACGAGGCTTTTGGCCATCATATTTGGATGATAGCCCATTTCCTCCATAATCTTTTTTACTTTGCTGCTCGTTTTGGCGCTAATTCGCGAGTGGTTGGAAATCACTCTGGACACCGTAGACGGCGATACGCCGGCAGCTCTTGCAATATCTTTGATTGTAACCATAAGGAATGCCCCTTTTATGTGCAATCGATTGTTCAATTCGTGTAAAGCTTCATGCATATATTGTCTGGAAGTTAATATATATCAAATGAAAGCGGTTCACAAATGATGAGAAACTATTAAAACAGAAGAAATAAGGAGATAATCAAAGCATTTATAGAAAAATTCGCCAAAATCGACCTATGCAAACGTTTTAACAAATTGTGCAGTCTGTTGTATGATGAGGACACGAATAGAACGCTTACATGTTAATCCTTCGACTTGATATTAGTTGCAAAACGGGGAAAATAGCGAAAATTTGGCCTTTGTGCTAAATTGTGAACAAACGTTTGCGCTTGACTGCACAATTAAGGATTGTAGAAGCGGGCTATGAGTAATTCGTTTGAAGTATACATTTTGAAAGGGGAATACTTAGAATGAAAAAAATGCTTGCATTAACGATGATTGTTGCTCTGTTTTTTGTAGCGGCTTGCAGCAGTAACAACGGAGGAAATCAAGGAGGCAACAACGTAGCACCTACGAACAACAGCGGCAACAACAACACTCAGGAACCTGTAAACAGCGGCACAGAAGAAGAAGGCGAGATAGTGCCGGAGCCAGGTGCAAGCCTTGTAATCTGGGATGCCAACAATCAGGCTGCATTCCTTGAGGAAATGGCAAAAGAATTCGAACAGCAATATGGTGTAAGCGTTAAATTTGAAGAAGTTGGCAACACAGATCAAGTTAACAAGCTAATGACAGATGGCCCTGCAGGTCTTGCAGCTGACGTCTTGCTTTTCCCGCATGACCATGTAGGGAAGGCAGCTGAAGCAGGCTTGCTTCTGCCAAACACAGCTTATGAAGAAGAAGTGTTGAGCGAAAACGCTGAAAAAACAGTTAAAGCGGTAACATATGACGGAATTCTGTACGGTTATCCTCGTTCAGTAGAAACTTATGCGCTTATTTACAATAAAGATCTGGTTGCAGAGGCGCCAGAAAATATGGAAGACATCTTTACCTTTGCTGAAACATTCGCTGATCCGGCGAAAAACAAGTTTGCTTTTGCTTGGGAGCTTCAACAGTTCTATTACAACTTTGCTTTCCTTGCATCTCAAGGCGGCTACATGTTCGGCGACGACAATACAAACCCTGAAGATATCGGGCTTAACAATGAAGGCGCTGTAAAAGGTGCTAATCTGTTGAAAGAAATTAAAGATAAGCTTCTTCCAATCAATACAGGCGATATTGATTTTGACATTAAGAAAGGCTTGTTCCTTGAAGGCTCGCTAGCTATGGAGCTGAACGGTCCTTGGGCAATTGCAGATTATAAAGCAGAAGGTATTAATTTTGGCATTGCGCCGCTTCCTAAAATTGACGGACAGCCGATGACTTCATTCTCTGGCGTTCAAGCTTACTATGTCAATGCTTATTCCAAATACCCGCAAGCAGCGCAATTGCTTGCACGCTTCCTGTCTACGAAAGAAGCGCAAATGAAAAACTATGAAATGAACAGCCTAATGCCATCCAACCTAGAAGCGAATAGCGATCCTGTAGTTGCTAATGATGAAGTCATTAAAGGCTTCCTGACTCAATTTGAAAATTCCACTCCAATGCCATCCATTCCGGAAATGGACAGTGTATGGAATCCGATCACTTCCGCTTTCTCTGAAATCTGGAACGACGGCAAGGATCCGAAAACTGCACTTGATAATGCTGTAAATCAAATTAAGGACAGCATTGGCACGAACTAATATTAGCCATGCAGGAATGAAACGCGATGGTTTCCTCACCTAAAGTGGGGAAACCTTTCATTCTGTGCAATTAAGAGAGGAGCCGAAGGATGATGAAGCGACATCGCAATATAGCAGCTTTGCTATCGGTAGCGCTGCAAGGACTTGGTCAATTGTACAATCGGCAGTGGCTAAAGGGGATTATATTCCTTTGTGTACATGCATTTGGGCTTTATTATCTGGTTCCCCGACTGGGCAATGCAATTTGGGGATTGGTCACATTAGGGGAAACGACACAAAAGTTTGTAAGAGTTGGCAAAGGCACACAATTGATTAAAGGCGATCATTCCATCTTTTTAATGCTGGAAGGGATCATTACGATTCTTGTATTGCTAGTATTTTTATTAATCTATGCATTAAATGTGTACGATGCGTATCAAAATGGCAAGAAGCGGGACGAAGGCAAGGGTGTTCCGAAATTTGCAGATTCATGGAATCATGCAACGGTTAAGCATTTTCCTTATTTTATGCTGTTTATACCAGTAATAGGCGTATTGTTTTTTACAATTATGCCGATTTTATTCTCGATTATGCTGGCGTTTACGAACTATTCAGCGCCTAACAATATACCGCCTGCCAATTTGGTCGATTGGGTCGGATTCCAGTCATTTATAGATTTGCTGCAAATGAAGTCTTGGAGCAAGACGTTTTATGGCTTGCTGTTCTGGACGATTATATGGGCAGTGCTTGCAACCGTCACTTGTTACTTTGGCGGAATTCTCGTTGCCTTGCTGGTTGAGTCGAAGGGCATTCGCTTTAAAAAGCTTTGGCGCACCATTTTTATTATCCCATATGCGATTCCGCAGCTCATTTCCTTGCTCGTAATGCGCAATTTGTTCAACGCCAAGTTCGGTCCGATCAACCAATACTTCGCATATTTTGGTCTCGATGGACTGCCGTGGCTGACAGATCCGTTTTGGGCCAAGGTTACACTAATCGTTGTAAATATGTGGATCGGCATCCCTGTCAGCATGCTGCTGGCGATGGGCGTACTGACTGCCATTCCGCGCGATTTGTATGAGGCTGCAGAGGTGGATGGCGCAACCAGCTTCCAAAAGTTCAAAATCATTACGATGCCGTACCTGCTGTTTGCAACGGCTCCGATTCTCATTACGCAATTTGCAGGCAACATTAACAACTTTAACGTCATTTATTTGATGACGGGCGGCGGACCGCCAAAAGGGGAATACCAGTTTGCCGGATCAACCGACTTGCTTGTAACCTGGCTGTTCAACCTGACGCTCGTTAACAACAAATACAATATGTCTGCTGCGATCGGTATATTAATCTTTATTATTATTGCTTCTATTTCGATATTCAGCTTCCGCAGAACGAAATCGTTTAAAGAGGAGGATATGCTGTCATGAGGAAAAGAAATAGCGTTATACGATTGTCGTTCAGCTATTTAACGCTTATCATTTTGGCGGTATGCGCGCTATATCCGTCTATATGGGTTGTCGTATCTTCTTTTCGTCCTGGCGGCTCCTTATATAGCAAAAACTTTTGGCCTGAAACGTGGACGCTTGATCATTATGAGAAGCTGTTTACAGGCACGCAGTATACATTTGGCGTCTGGTATGCCAATACATTTAAAATCGCGATTTTTACGATGATTTTCTCTGTACTGCTAATGACGCTCAGCATGTATGCACTGTCTCGCTTCCGTTTCCGCGGACGGCAAACGATGCTGACGATTATGCTTATTCTCGGCATGTTCCCGAGCTTTATGAGTATGATTGCGATTTATATTATTTTGCTGCAGCTTAATTTGCTTGACACGCATTTTGCAATGATTCTCGTCTATTCGGCAGGGGCAGCGCTGGGAGGATTTATCGTTAAGGGCTACTTCGATACGATTCCGCGCAGCCTGGATGAATCGGCAAGAATTGATGGAGCGACCCATCTTCAAGTATTTTTGAAAATTATGCTGCCATTGTCGAAGCCAATCTTAACGTTTGTAGCGCTAACCTCGTTTACAGGGGTATGGGGCGACTTTATTTTTGCGCGTCTCGTTCTGCGCTCGAAGGACAATTACACCGTTGCAGTCGGCATGTATGAGCTGATTGCTTCGCAAACGAACAGCAACTTTACGCTGTTTGCTGCAGGCTGTGTCATTATCGCGATTCCGATTACGATTCTGTTCCTGTTCTTGCAGCGCTTCCTGGTACAAGGACTTACAGCCGGGGCAATGAAAGGATGACGTCTGTGAGAAGCTATCGCAAAGCGGCGTCGTTTATCATTAGCATATTGGTGCTGCTGCTTGTGCTTAGCGCTTGCACTGGTGAGGGCGAGCCAGCAGCCGAACCGCAAAGCTCCAATGAGCCGCAGCAAACGGGAGAGCCGCAGGCTACAGAGCTTGCAAAGACAGTTGGCCCTTATGAGGTTACGGAGCAGCCGGGAACTGTATACTATGAAATTTTCGTTCGTTCCTTCTATGACAGCGATGGTGACGGAATTGGCGATTTGAATGGCGTAACAGCAAAGCTTGATTATTTGCAGGAGCTGGGCGTAGGCGGGATTTGGCTGATGCCGATCAACAGCTCGCCCAGCTATCACGGCTATGATACGACTGACTATTATGCGATCAATCCCGATTATGGCACGATTGATGATTTAACGAACCTGCTTGAGGAAGCACATAAGCGCGATATTAAGGTGATTATGGATTTGGTCGTTAACCATTCGAGCAGGGAGCATCCATGGTTCCAGGAGGCGCTCGCTAATCCGGACAGCCCATATCGCAGCTGGTATCATTTTGTGTCTGCAGATGAGCAGACGCCAAGCGACAATGCTGCGGGCAGCGGCAGTCCTTGGCACAATGCGCTCGGCTCGAAATATTTGGGCATTTTCTGGGAGGGCATGCCTGATTTTAATTTCGATGAGCCCAAGGTGCGCGAGGAGCTGATTAAAATCGGTCAGTTCTGGCTGGAAAAGGGACTGGACGGCTTCCGGCTTGATGCAGCCAAGCATATTTACGGAGATTTTAAATCAACGGTGCACTCACAAGAAATTCAAGCCGCCAACAAAGCGTGGTGGCAGGAGTTCAGACGCGGCATGGATGAAGTCAATCCCGACGCATTTCTAATTGGCGAGGTATGGGATACGACGTCGGTAATTGGCCCTTATTTTGATCAAGCGCTCGACTCGGCCTTCAACTTTGACCTTTCGGAACGGCTGCTTGGCGCAGTCCGCGAGGAGCGCGACCCGGATCTTGCGCATACGCTGGGACGTGTTCATGCTTTTTATGCACAATCCTCCGGTGGAAAATTTGTTGATGCGCCATTTTTGACGAATCATGACCAGAACCGGGTAATGACGCAGCTGAATGGCAATGTCGACCATGCAAAAATGGCGGCTTCGCTGCTGCTGACGCTGCCTGGTACGCCATTTGTCTATTATGGCGAGGAAATTGGCATGCTTGGCGCCAAGCCTGATGAATATATTCGCGAGCCGATGCTGTGGCACGCTGATCCAGCAGGCGGCGAGGGCCAAACAACGTGGCAGGCTTCGCGCTATAATGCAGAGGCTGGCGAGACGTCAGTTGAAGCTCAGCTGGCTGATGAGCAGTCGCTGCTCAATCATTACCGCAAGCTGATTAGCTGGCGCAACAGTGAAACGGCACTGCAAAACGGAGCGATTGCGGAATACAAGCTGACAGCTGCCAACAATAAGCTTAGCGCTTATTTGCGCGTTACTGCCGATGATCGGCTGCTCGTTGTGCATAACCTGTCAGGCGAGGCTCAGCAGGCAGAGCTTGCTGCTTCTGAACAGTACGGCTCATTTGACACGCTGCTCTATGCAACTGATAATGCTGCCGAGCTGCAAGCAGGCCAATTAACGATACCGCCATACAGCTCGGTTGTCATTCGTTAATTTTCAAGCTTAAGGTTAATACGAAAGCTAAGTACTTAAATAAACTGGAATGATGGGTCAAGCTATCATTCCAGTTTTTCATTTTAAACTGCCATTTTTTGCGACGCTGGCGTCGGCTTGCTGCCCTATGCCCTATGCGCTTGTGTCGGCGCTGGAATAAGACGAGCTAATTGTTCTGGACAGCAGCAATCCGGTGAGCAGCAGCATGCCTCCGCTCGCAGCTATAATAACGGCAGGACCGTACAGATCGGATAACGCTGAAAATATGGCCAGGCCAAGCGGAGGCGCAACGCTAGTCGCCGAGCTGAGCAAGCCGGATATTCTGCCTTGCAGCTCCGGTGCAATTTGTGAACGCAGCTCGATAAAAATAATCGTTGTACTAAAGCTGAACAAAAAGCCTACCAGCAAAATGAAAGGTAGTGCCGCAAATGCCTGCTCAATAAAAGAAATAAGTACAAATGATCCGCCCATTAAAATAATGCTGAGCGCGATGATTCGTCCCTTGTGCACAATTCGTTTGTCAAAGCCCATAATGAGCAGCGAGCCGATCACGTAGCCAAGCGGAATGCACATTTCGATTAAGCCAAATACTACCGCTCCAGCTCGCCACACCTGAACGGCCATTACCTGAATAAGCATGAAGGTGGAAAGAAAGAAGAGCATCACAACAGGCAATATAATAAGCGATGCTTTGGCTAGCTTATGCTGCAGCGCAAAGCGAAATCCTTCGATTAAATCTTCCTTGAACGAGGTTTTGCTTCGCTCAGCTGCTTTGACTGCTTCGTAGCGAAAGGCGCCTGCGAGGATGACAAGTATAGCGGAAATTAGAAATGCCGCTGCATCGATTGCGATGGCGATCGCTCCGCCTAAAAAAGCGACAGCAGCGCCACCAGCGGCAAAGCCTAAAATACGTACCAAATTGTCTGAAATATTGATCGCGGCAACCGCTTTGGCAATTTGCTGCTTGCCGACGATTTCAATCAGCGCCGCCTGAAACGCCGGTGCGCGGAAGCTGCCGACAAATGCGACAAGCGCTGTTAACGCAAGTATCGCGGTATAGGAAGTGTTCTCGAGATAGATTAGCAAAGCGATAATTGCAACGAGTACAAAACGGATAAAGTCGCTTGACCACATAAGCAGCCTGCGATTTATGCGATCAGCAATCGTTCCGGCTACTGAGCTGAACAGCATGCTTACGACAAGATGTGTAATTAGCACTGCCGACATCAGCTTCGCGCTGCCGCTTGTTTGCAGCACCCACAGGTTTAAGGCAATGCTATGAAAGGTGTTGCCTAGCAGAGACAAGCTGTAGCTCGTAAATACAAATAAAAAGGAACGGTTCCTCCACAATGTTTGCGAATGTGCAGCATTTAGCGATAGGCTGCTGTCCAGTGCAGCAGCCTCGTTATGGCTGTACGTTTTTGATTCCAACATGCCAGCTCCTCCTTCAAGGATAAGATTGATAAACACAGTTTGTATTCAGATAATTTAGTCTGATATCAATGTAACTTAAACGATTAAGTAGTCCTGAATAAAAGCAGAGCCTTACTCTGCTTCTATTTTTATAGTTTTGTTCGACGCTGCCAGCTCTGAACGGTTAATCAATTGAATTAATTGCTCAGCAGCCAGCCTGCCTTTTTGCTGCTTGAATGCGACTGCTGTCGCATTTGCAGGCAAAAGCTGCGCCATATTTGCCGTACAGATGACCGTTAGCTGCTCGCTAGCGGTATATTTGCCAGCAAGTAAAGCAATCGCTTCGTTGATAATAATGCCTTTTCGCGCTTTCTGCTTGTTAATAAACTGCTTGAGCTTCTCCTCGCACTGCATAATATGAATTTGCTCGGACGTAAGCGGCAGCAAGCTCGCAAGATGACGCAGCAGCTCTTCATTGTTGTAATCATCAAGCACAGCATAGTAGTTTTGCGGCTGGTGAAACAGCTCTGGAAGCTGTGCAAACGCAGATGCATAATCAAACATCAGCTGATTGAATAAAGGGTCATTAATCAGGCTGTCGATCACTAGAACGGGTACGCCGCGCGGGAAGTGGCTGGATATGTGATGAAAGCGATCACTTCGGGCATCGACGACAATAACGCCATCCAGCTTGCGCTCAGCAATAATATCCAGCTTGGGAGCAGCTGCATCCAGGCTATGCAAAATAAGATGGTAGCCACGTTCGCTCAGTGCAGCTTCTATTTCATCAATAAGCGAGCTGTAACGAATTTTCCGCCAGCTCTCACTGCGGGTTGACTGATTGATAAGCAAGCCAATGAGTCCTGTTTTTTGCTTGACTAATGAGCGGGCTGCCAAATTAGGTACATAGCCGAGCTCCTTTGCTGTTTGCAAAATGCGGCTGCGCGTCTCCTCTGCAATAGTTTGATTTGCAACATTGTTAAGCACATAGCTGACAGTTGCAGTGGACACGCCAGTTTGCTTGGCAATTTCCTTCAGCGTTACTTTTTTCATTCGATTGCTCCTTCGTGTTCAGTGCTAGCATTATCACTTAATCGTTTAAGTCATTATCGCATAGCTTTCTCAAAACGTCCAGAGACATTTGAGGGTCTATTATTATGCAGCGATAATGTAAGCTATAGCAATACAGCGAAATTCAAATTTGTTGACTAATTTAATAAACATTATTATAATAAGTTTAAGATTTTGATAACCGAGAGGTGATGGTATGGATTTTTCAAGCCTATCGCTGGCAGAGCTGAAAGCAGGCTATCGTTTTGCAGAGCAAGAAAATATGTACATTTGTATTCATTGTGATCTAAGGTTTCAAATTGGGCAAATTTTTTCGATTGATGACCATTTTTATGATGCTGAGCATGCAGTTGCCAAACATATTGAAGCCGAGCACAGCGGTAACTTTGAGCTTTTGCTGCATTCCACTACAAAATACAATACGCTAACCGATGTGCAAAAACGGCTGTTGTCATTGTTTTATAGTGGAAAATCGGATCGGGATATTGCAAAGGAGCTAGGCCTGTCCGATTCAACAGTACGCCATCAAAAATTTACATTTCGGGAAAAGGCGAAGCAGGCGAAATTGTATTTAGCCTTGTATGAGCAAGCATTCGAGAAGAAAAATGCTGACGAAAATGAAATCGTGCCGATCCATAATAGCGCTACAATGGTTGACGAGCGCTATGTGACGACAGAGAAGGAAAGAACGCGGATCCTTAATACTTCCTTTGAAAGCCTTTCACCTTTGAAGCTTAAAGAATTTTCTCCAAAAGCGAAGAAGCAAATTATTATTTTAGCGAGAATAGCAGAAGAATTTGAAGCTGGCAAAAAATATAGCGAGCGAGAAGTTACAGAGCTGTTAAAGAACATATATAGCGACCATGTTGCGCTTCGGCGCAGTTTGGTGGATTATGGCTTTTTGGACAGAACAAGCAAAGGCGATGCGTATTGGCTGAAGTAGCTGAACTAAGAAGGCTTAGATGCGCAGTGTTGCATGATGGTGATGAAGGGAGGAAGTACTGTGGAAGCTGCTATACAGGGAGCTGCCCCTGACAATAATGAGGGGCAGCATATTCGACAACTGCTCCAGTCTCAATTGGATATCGCTTGGCAGCTGCTGGAGTATCATCTTCATGACTTGGATGATGATGAAGGACTGTGGCAGCCCGCGACGGCAGGACTGCATGTCCGCAAGCAAGAAGGTGGAGGCTGACGAGCAGATTGGCCACAATCGGAGGCTTATGATATCGGACCTGCCAGCATCGCATGGCTCACCTGGCATATTATATTTTGGTGGTCAATGACGCTCGACCATTCATTCGGCAATGCGAGTCTGACTCGTGAAGCTGTACAATGGCCCGGAAGCATAGCACTAGCAAAGGCGAAAATAGCAAGCCTTCGAGATGAGTGGAATACTGCAATAGAGTCGTTAACGGATGAACAACTGCTTCAAGCCGAGCGAACGCGCTGGCCTTTTGCAAACAAGCCATTTTATGAGCTAGCTGGCTGGCTTAATCTGGAGCTGATGAAAAACGCTTCTGAGATCGGGTACTGCAGGTTTTTATATGGGTCAAGTGTGCAAAAAAGCTTTTAATTAAAGAAGGGATGCTCCGTCATGATCGTTCTGCTGGAGCATCCCTTCTTACTGCTCGTAAATGGAGAAGAAAAATTCCATGGATAATATTGACAAAATTTGTTGGATCTATTAAGCTAGAGATAGTGATGTAACGTTTCATCAAAATAATCTAAACCTAAATAGATAATCTTTCATTTCGCTTATTATTAATGATGAAACGTTTTATTTGGAGGCAGTATTGTGGAAGGGAATAAAGTAACAATCAAGGATGTAGCCAGGCTCGCTGGGACATCGATTGCTACGGTGTCCAACGTGCTTAACGGGACGGGCAGAGTAGCTGAAGCAACGAAGCAGAAAATCAATCGGATCATAGAAGAGCTGGAATTTGCACCAAGCACAGCAGCGAGAAATTTACGGGACAAGCGCTCCTCATTAATTGCGGTTATTGTTCCGTATATGGAGACCGGAAAGCTGATGGACAACCCGTTTTATTGGCAGCTAGTAGCCGGCATAGAGGAAGGGGCTCGTTCGAAGCGACTGCAAATTATTTTGGTAGGTGTGGAGCCAGATGAGACGTTTTCATTTGTACGCGAGCGGCAAATTGACGGGCTCATTGTAATCGGTGCGATTCAGGGAAGCGAAATTATGAGTCGCATTGAACGCCTGAGCATTCCAGTTGTATTTGTTGACAGTTATTTGCAGAATGATCGCTTGCCGCATATAAGTCTTGACGATGAGCTGGGCGGCTATATAGGGACGAAGCATCTTATTTCGTTGGGCCATCGCAATATCGTTTTGCTGTCAGGCAAGCTGAGCGAAAAAGGCGTCAATTATTACCGTTGGCTTGGTTATTGCAGAGCGTTGGCGGAAGCAGGAATCGCGCCGCGTGAGGAGCTTGTGCTGCAGGAGCCGGTATCCGCGTTAAGCGGCTATCGCGTTGCTGGAAAAATCGCCGCTCAATTAAGCGAGGCAAGTGCTGTATTTTGCCTATCGGATGTGGCAGCGATTGGCTTGCTCAAGGGGCTGTATGATTTAGGCATTAGCGTGCCGCAGCAGCTGTCGGTCGTAGGCTTTGACAACAGCCTTCAGGCAAGCTATACAATTCCGGCCTTAACGACCGTTCATCAGGATATCGCACAAAAAGGCCAGCGTGCGATTAAGCAGCTCATTCAATTAATGGATGGCGAACCAGTGGAGCAGCAGCACATTGTGCTCGGTGTAGAGCTGGTTGTGCGTCAAAGCTCAGCAAGTATTCAATTTTAATGCATCCGCTTTAAGAGCGGTGCTATTTTTTAATGATAATGCAATCGTTTGCGCGCTATCATTTGCAATATTGAAAGGGGGGATGCCGGAGCGGGAAGACGAAGAAGAAGCAATATTGATAATGGTTCAGGTCAGGTGTAATGCTATCTTACTAAGAGATGAGGAGAGTTCGTTATGTCAATCAAATGGAAACGCTTACTCGTATTCGCATTATCATTTGCCTTGCTGTTGCCTGTATGGACAGCAAATCCTTCCACTGCTGATGCGCTGACAGCATCTGGCGCATTGGGCCCGGTTACACCGAAGGATACAGTTTATCAAATCATTACAGACCGCTTCGTAGATGGTGACACAAGCAACAATATACCTGCTGGCTTTGATCCGACTTTATTTGATGACGCGAATCAGGATGGCCGCGGTGACGGCAATGACTTGAAGCTGTATCAAGGCGGCGACTGGCAGGGAATCATTGATAAAATTCCGTATTTAAAAAATATGGGCGTAACCGCTGTATGGATTTCAGCGCCGTATGAGAACCGCGATACGGTCATTGAGGATCATAAGGCGGGCGGCGGCATGGATCGTTGGACAAGCTTCCATGGTTATCATGTACGCAACTATTTTGCAACGAACAAGCATTTTGGCATGCTGCAGGATTTTGAAGAGCTGCGCGATGCGCTGCACGCCGAAGGCATTAAGCTGGTGATTGACTTCGTTACGAATCATACGAGCCGCTGGCAAAATCCGACGCTAGGCTTTGCTCCAGAGGATGGCAAGCTCTATGAGCCTGACAAAACAAGCAGCGGCGAGTACGCATTTGATGCCAATGGCGAGCCTTACGACTACAACGGCGATGGTAAGGTGGAAAATTTGCTGGCCGATCCGAATAATGATGTGAACGGCTGGTTCCACGGCATCGGCGATCGCGGCAATGATGGCTCCCGCTTCGGCTACAGACATAAGGATCTCGGCTCGCTTGCAGATTTTTCGCATGAAAATGCGGCGGTTATAGAGCATTTGGAGAAAGCGGCCTTGTTCTGGAAAAGCAAAGGTGTAGACGGCTTCAGACATGATGCAACGCTTCATATGAGCCCAGCCTTTACCAAGGGACTAAAGGATGCAATCGATTCAGCCGCAGGTGGCCCTGTTACTCATTTCGGGGAGTTCTTTATCGGCAGACCAGATCCGAAGTACGATGAATACCGTACCTTCCCGGATCGCACCGGCGTTAACAATCTTGATTTTGAATACTTCCGTGCCGCTACAAATGCGTTCGGTCATTTCTCAGAGACGATGACGGACTTTGGCAATATGATGCTGGCGACTAGTGCAGACTATTCGTATGAGAATCAGGCGGTAACCTTCCTTGACAACCATGATGTAACCCGCTTCCGCTACATTCAGCCGAATGACAAGCCGTATCATGCCGCTCTGGCTGCTCTAATGACTTCGCGCGGCACGCCTAACATTTACTATGGGACAGAGCAGTATATTACATCCGATAATAGCAGCGATATTGCAGGTCGTGTATTTATGGAGAAGGAAGTGGCCTTCAACGAAAATTCCACTGCCTACAAATTAATTAAGAAGCTGTCGGATTTGCGTCAATCCAATGATGCTGTCGCTTACGGAACAACCTCCGTTTTATACAGCACCAATGATGTGCTTGTCTACCAGCGCCAGTTTTTCGATAAGCAGGTGATTGTCGCGATCAACAGACAGCCAGACCTCTCCTTTACAGTTCCTGCATTGAACACAACGCTGCCTGCCGGCACCTATGAGGATGTGCTAGGAGGCCTGTTATACGGTGCAAGCAACACGGTAACGACTGTTGGCGGTCAAAACAAGCTTTCCAGCTTTACGCTTTCCGGTGGCGAGGTTAGCGTATGGTCGTACAATCCACCGCTTGGCGAGTCTCCTAAAATCGGCGACGTTGTCTCGACGTCCGGGCGTGCAGGCAATACTGTATACATTTACGGAACTGGCCTGGGAGGCTCGGTAACGGTGAAATTCGGCACGACTGCTGCGACGGTTGTCGCGAATAACGATACGTTTATCGAGGCTATTGTGCCTAATGTAGCAGCAGGCAAACAGGCGATAACAGTTACCAAAGGCGCTAATGTCAGCAACAGCTTTATTTATGAAGTGCTGTCTGGCGATCAGGTGCAGGTGATATTCAAGGTTAATGCTTCAACCGTATATGGGCAAAACATTCACATTGTCGGAAATATTCCCGAGCTGGGCAGCTGGGACCCGGCAAAATCAACTGAAGCGATGCTGAATCCGGACTACCCGATTTGGTTCCTGCCGGTCAGCGTACCGAAGGGCACAACGATCGAGTTCAAATTCATTAAGAAGGACGGAGCCGGCAATGTCGTATGGGAAAGCGGCAGCAATCGGGTCATTACTTCGCCAACAAGCTCTACCGGCTCGGCAGACACTCCAGTCTACACGTGGCAGTAAGTGATTTCTCTACTGCCCATACGTATAAAATTGATTTTGCTGTAACATGATATAGTTACTGCCGTATCATCATTAATTGTTCTCAATTATTATGGCAGCAGGAAAACCCACAAGCTGATCACTTAAAACGTGGCAGTCTTGTGGGTTTTATTATTTAACGATAAATTTAGTTTTCAGACGCGCCCTAGTTTTCGCATTTCAGGACAATAAAGCTGAAGCCGGGCAATGACAGGCTGAGCGCATTAGCTGCTTGATCATTCGCATGCTCGGCGCCCCCTTCGGTAAGCAGCTTTGTCCAGCTTGAGCCAGAGCTATTGGCAAGCTCCAGCTTCGATGCTTGCTTGCGGGCATTGAGGGCGATCAGTAGTCGCTCGTCTCCGTCACGACGCTCATAGACGAGTGTGCCATCTGTTTCTTGGGCGCCTGTATGAAGGAAGGAAATGTCGCTGCTGCGCAGCGCTTTATAGCTATGGCGCAGCGCAATAACCTGCTTGTAGAAGCTGAGCAGCTCTTGATTTTGCTTCTCTGACTCCCATATCATACATTTGCGGCAGTCCGGATCGCCAGCGCCATTCAAGCCGATCTCATCTCCATAGTAGATGCAAGGCGTTCCCGGGTACGTAAGCTGGAACAAGGCTGCCAGCTTCATAGCGGCTTCATTGTCCTCGCAAATCGTAAGCAGGCGCGGTGTATCATGACTGTCCAGCAGGTTGAAGGCTGTTTCAGTAACCTGCTGCGGATATGCGGCAAGCTGCTTGCCGATAGCGTCTGCAAAGCTTTGTGCGCTTAGCGTTTGATGACCGAAGAAATCAAGCACCGCATTCGTGAACGGATAGTTCATTACAGCGTCAAACTGGTCGCCCTGCAGCCACATAATGGAGTCATGCCAAATCTCGCCAAGAATGTAGGCTTCCGGATTTACCCCTTTTACGACTTGTCTGAATTCACGCCAAAATTGGTGGTCAACCTCGTTCGCCACGTCAAGCCGCCAGCCGTCAATGCCGACCTCTTCAATCCAGTAGCGGGCTACCTGCAGCAAATATTCCTTAACCTCAGGATTTTCTGTGTTAAGCTTTGGCATCAGAGGTTCGAATGCAAAGGTTTCATAGCTTGGAACGCGATCGACCACCTGCAGCGGCCATTCGCGCACATGGAACCAGCTTGCATATTTGGAGTCCTTGCCATTTTTTTGCGCATCGACAAATGGCGGGAAGGTGCGTCCGGAATGGTTGAAAACAGCGTCAAGCAGAACGCGGATGCCGCGCTCATGGCAAGCTGCGACCAGCTCCTTCAGCTTTTCATTTGTACCGAAATGAGGATCAACCTTCAAATAGTCGTGTGTATCGTATTTATGATTCGTTGTTGCTTCAAAAACAGGCGTAAAATAAATCGCATTAACGCCAAGCTCGGCAATATAATCCAGATGATCAAGAACTCCCTGCAGATCGCCGCCAAAGAAATTGGATGGAGTTGGTTTGCCGCCCCATTTTTCCACATTTGCCGGATTAAGCGATGGATCGCCGTTGGCAAAGCGCTCAGGGAAAATTTGATAGAATACGGCATCCTTAACCCATGCTGGCGGCTCAAACACGTCTACAGGATTAATAAACGGGTATTCGAAAAAGTTTTTCGGGTCCTCCGGCAGCTCCTTAATAAAGCCGCTTTCAATAAAAATGAGCTGCTCGCCATTGCTAGCGTCAGTTAAACGAAAGGCGTAGCGAAGTCTGCGAAAAGGCGGGACTACAGTCGTTTCCCAGTAGTCATAAAGCGAATCCTGAGCAAATACACGCATTTCCATGCTTTTCATGGTGAAGGCCCACGCATATTTGTCTCCTGCAATGGCTTCTACCTTGATACAGTCATTCTTTTTCGTTCTGATCCGCAAATGGACCGTTTGCTTGTCGTAGGCGTACGACCAGTTTTGTTTCGGTCTGTGATATACCGCTTCCAGCAACATTAAAATTCCTCCTTAAAATGTGTAATAAATAAGAAAAGGTACAACCTGGGCTCATTTAAGTCCGAGGTTGTACCTTTTCCTAAAATAAAACGTTCATGCAAAGCATAGAACATAGGTGGCGGTAGCATTGCCTTTATATTGTATCTCTCAACACGTTAATTATATAACATTATGTGTCACAGGTATAGTAGTCCTTGCAAAAAAATTAGTTGAAAAATGTTGCAGCATATACGCTATAACACGCATGCCTCAGGACCGGGAGTGGAGCTTGTAGTAGCGCTGCCTTAGCTGGGCTGCAATCGCTGCAAGCTGCTCGTTCTCCGGCAGGCTAATAAGGCTGCTAAGGTTCAGTGGTTGCTGCAGCCTGCGCAGCTCTGCGCTTTGATTGGACTGTATCGTTTGCTTGATCGCCTCGGCAAAGCTGTGATGAGCTAGAGCGCCTAGCCCGGCTAGTTCCTCCAGGCTTGCTGTGCTTTGATCCGTTACATTCGGATAGCTGGACTGCTCGGCGCCAACTGCGGCCCTCTCATAAAATTCACGTACTAATTTTGTACGAT
The DNA here is from genome assembly GCF_018403185.1 of Paenibacillus montaniterrae. Lineage (GTDB taxonomy): Bacteria > Bacillota > Bacilli > Paenibacillales > Paenibacillaceae > Pristimantibacillus > Pristimantibacillus montaniterrae. Next base: position 427,664 of record NZ_BOSE01000002.1, on the reverse strand, counting down.
GCTTCCCTTTTCCGGACGCGATGATAAACGCCTGTACAGCGTACGCATGCAACTGTCTGCGCTGAGCAATTCCGCAAAACTTCAAGCCGTCTATACTCAAATCATAATCTCCAGGGCAGTAAGCTCCCGAAATTTCCCCTTTTTGTACCGAGGCTCCTGTATGCGCTAATGCAGCCGCAATCAGCTCAAACATTTTTTCAAAATCCTGATGAAAGCTGGCAGGTTGCTGCAGCGGAAATATTAGCGAGATGTTGACTACGCCAGCATCAAGCGGCACAGCTGCCCCGCCCGAATTGCGTACGATCGGCAACCAATTGTTCGAACGCAGCCACTCCACCGCTTGTTCTGCGCGCGGCAGACGGGCATCCCGCTGCCCTAAAATAAATGCATTGCGATGACGCCAAATATGGCAAATGCTGATCCCGCTTTGCGCTGCTTGCCTGCACAGCCACTCATCCATTGCAAATGCCAAATAAGGATCATTGCTTGCAAGTTGATTACTATAATCAACGATATGCATTTGCCTGGCCCATGAAGTGATAGCGTGCTTTGTCATCCTCTTCTCCTTTTTTGAAAGCTGAGCAGATTTGCTCGGAAGCTTTCTTTGCTATTTATATCTATTGTAGTACATCAGCTTCAGCTTTGCTGCTGAAAAACGGTTGCGCTGGAGTTGAGAATGCAATAAGCGGAATATTATTTTCTGCTGATCCTGCAAGAAAGACTCATATTTTTACAAATATTGTTCAAACTAATGAAAGTTATATACGAAGGCGGTGAATGATCATGAGCGATAAACAGAACGGGAAAGATATGAATAACGAAACAGCTGCGTCAAGTAAACAAGGAGAAAATGGAGCGCAGCATTCACAGCAGGCCGAGCAACAGAATCAATCTGTCGGATATCAAGGTCTACAATCGAATCCGCAATACCAGCAGTCAGGCAATCACTCACAATTATCAGATTATGAAGCTGAAGCTGCCAGAAATCAGCAGGAAATCGAGTATATTATGACAGATGAACTCCAGCCGCGGCTGGAATGGTTCGAGCAGCAGTTTGACCGCTGTTCGGAGCTCGTTTTCCACAATTTTTCAATCAATGCGGGGATTGGAGCTCGTGATTATAATGCTGTACTCATTTATATGAATGGGATGTTTGATATCGATCAAGCTGAGCATCACGTGCTGAGGCCTTTGCTGGGGCGTACCTTTTATACGAGACAAGAATTAACGCAATATCTGTACAGGCTCCATCAGTTGCCTATTACAGAGATGAAATGGGTGGAGGATGGAGTAGAAGCGAGAAAAAGCATTTTACAAGGTCATGGCGCTTTTTTTTTCGATGGAGATTCGCGAATACTGCTTTTTCCGTTCAGCAAATTTGAGAAGAGGGGAATTGAGGAGGCGCCTAACGAGACTGTAATTCGCGGACCTCGTGAAGCGTTTGTTGAGGATCTGCAAACGAATCTTAGCTTAATAAGAAGACGAATAAAAACTCACCTCCTGAAAACAGAGGTGTTCGAGTTGGGCGAGTACACCTCCTCCAAGGTTATACTCACTTATTTGGAGGGAGTATGCAAGCCGTCTCTTATTCATGAAGCTAGAAATAGATTAAGCTATATTAACGATGCTGGCGTAATCGCCGCTACACAAATCGAGGAAATGTTGGCTGACAATCCTCACAGCTTATTTACACAAATGCAGCATACCGAACGTCCTGATGTGGTGAGTGCGGCTATACTGGAAGGCAGAATAGCGATTTTGATGGAAAATACGCCAGATTCGATGATCGCTCCAGCTACGATGTTTATGAAAATGCAGTCGCTGGAGGATTACAACCAAAACTTTATTGCGACCAGCTTTATTCGAATTGTTCGCTTTCTGTTTTCCTTTATTTCGATTATGCTGCCATCCTTTTATATTGCAGTTACTACCTTTCATGCGGAGATGATTCCGTTCAATCTGTTAATTTCGGTTGCGTCGGCGCGAGAAATCGTTCCGTTTCCCGCCTTGCTTGAAGCCTTTATTATGGAAATTTCATTTGAAGCGCTGCGTGAGGCATCTGTGCGAATTCCGAAATATATCGGCCAGACGGTATCGATTATCGGAGCGCTTATTATCGGAACGGCGGCTGTTCAGGCTGGAATTGTATCCTCTGCGATGGTCATCATCGTATCGGTTACAGGCATTGCATCGTTCATTATTCCAGGCTTTGACCTGAGTCTGTCTTTCCGCTTGCTGCGCTTTCCGCTTATGCTTTTGGCAGGCTTTCTGGGCATTTTCGGCATCGCTTGCGGCTTGATTCTCATCTATACCCATATGTTGAATCTAAAGTCGTTCGGCGTGCCTTATTTGTCGCCTTGGGCACCGAGTAGCTACGGGTCGATGAAGGATGTGCTGATTCGCGCGCCTTGGTGGAAGCTGAAAAGCCGACCAACCTTTGCTTTGTCAAATCAAAAGAAAAGACAAGCTGACGATAATCGGGGCTGGACACAAAAAGAGGGGGATCAATCGTGAGGAAGCTGCTGTTGATTTTACTTTTTATGCTATTGCTGACCGGCTGCTGGTCTTCACAGGAGCTCAATGACCAAGCGTTTGTCAGTGTCATTATTGTAGATAAAACGGAGGAAGGCGTTGAGGTAACACTTGGCCTGCCATTGACTAACAACATGGCTGTAGGGGATGCTGGCGGACAATCCTTAGGAAACCAGCAATTTGGTTTTTTTAGCCGTACAGCGACAACCTTCGAGGATGCTCTGCAAAAAGTACAAGGAGATCTGTCACGCAAAGCAAATTTTGGACAGAACCGCAACATTATTTTTGGTAGAGCATATGCAGAAAGTGGGATTTCTCCAATTCTGGAGTTTTCCTCCAACAATCCATTCTTAAGGTTAAACACGAATCTGTTTATGGTTGACGGCTATGCCAAGGATGAGGTTACGAAGGCTACGGTAGTATCGGAACGTTTTTTGGCTACAATTTTAAACAAATATATCGAACAGCAAACATCCATGCAAACCACCGTTAGGGATCTTATTATTTCCAATACAAGCGGTGGCGATGGGCTTATTCCGATTCTTAAGTTTTCGCAGATTTCGGAAGGTGCAGTTGTCGGCACTGCTTCTACCGTTGGCACTGGGGGCGCGGGCATATTTCGCAATGGCAAATTAATAGAGCCTTTATTGACTCCTGAGCAAACATCGGGGGCAAAGAGCATACGTAATCAATTAAGACAGTACTATTATAGCGTTGCGTCACCAACAGATGGCAATACTGTCGGGTTTTACAGCACAATAGTCAACGTAAAGACCCGGATTACAAGAAAAGAGAATAAATATCATGTTATTGTCAATCCTACCTCTGAAGTACTTGTGCTTTCTAACAACTCTAATATTGATTTTTCACAGTATGAACAAACTCGTATGATGGAGAAAAAAATAGAAGAGTTCGGGGATAATATGCTCAGGGAAACAATGAGTATCATTCAGCAGACAGGAGCTGATGTTTTTCATTTTGACCGTTATTTTAGCGCTAAGTACCCTCGCGAGTTTAATAAAATTCAAGCAGATTGGCGGGAGTTTTATCGGGATCAGCTTGTCGTGGATATCAAAAACGTTATTAATTTGCGTCGCAAAGGCTCTGTTGTCCGGTCATTTCGGAATAAGCATCAAAGCGCCCATGAGAAAGAAGGCTCTGAACAATGAATAACATACTGATCACCCAAAAACAGGTATTGAAGTTTTTTACCTTGCATTTGATTGCCACAGTGGTTGCATTTCTCACAGGACGAATGCTGCAAATTGGCGGCTTCAGCGCCCCTACAGGTGTTATTTTCGGGAGCATCATCGCTTTAGTTATCACTCTTTTAACTGTTAAATTTGCACAGCGTCGTCCAGAACAGCATTTTGCGTGTTATGGAGCGGATATCGTGTCACGTTGGGTCCATTATCCGCTCATTATGATTGTAGTTGCCGTCAATCTGATTATTATTGTGCTTGATCTATGGAATATACAGGATTTCTTGCTCCAGTTTTACTTACTGGATACTCCACCATTTATTGTAATTATTTTGTGCGGTTTATGTATCGCATATACTGCGCGCTTTGGCGTAAAATCCGTTTTCAGAGCAGCAGAAGGGTTGTTTTACATAAGCATGCTCTCGTTTATTATCATTCCATTCCTTGTGCAATCCAATGTGGAATGGTTTATGATAGAAGGTTTTGTTAAGCAAATTGATTTTGTAAGGACAACATCGGAAGGATATTATATCGGCTCAATATTTGGGGAAACTGCGCTAATTATTTATGTTTTTCCGTATTTGAGCAAGCAGGAGCGTACAGGCAGAACGATATGGTTTTTAATACCTTTAACGATGCTGCTTGTTCTCGTTCATCTGATTTCGATAATTTTAGTGATCGGACCAGACCTGGCTGCAAACCTCAATTATCCTGAGTTGGAGATGATTAGGCTTATTCGCAGTGGATCATACCTGGAAACATTGGATCCAATTATTATATGCCTATGGCTGATCAGCATATTTATTAAAATGAGCTTTATGCTGCTAATAACAAGCCAAATTATATCTAAAATATTTAATTTGAAGTACGATGAGTCGATTGTTTATCCGCTAGCCATATTTGTAGGAGTAGGCGCGATTCATTTTGCAAAGTCGCCTCTTCAGTTTATTATCTTCAACAACCCGATGCTGATTACCAGCTTTTATATCATTGAATGTATTCCATTGTTCTATTACATCGTTGATATTATACGAGGCAAGGGGAAAAATGAGCAAATGGAGGAAAACGCATGATTTTGATCGCTATGATTTTCGCCATCGTCATGGTTGCCGAAATTCGCTATTTGAAGAAAAAGAAAGAAAAGCTGACGCCTTACGTGATTATATACTCGGTATTGTTCGTTGCGTCAGAGCTGGTCTATATGCTTCGCCAGCATACGTAGACCGTATGACGAAAGATTGTATCTGCAAGGAAAATGCCAAAGGGGAGCGAGTATGCCATTCGCTCCCCTTGCATTTACTGCCGTGTCCTTTAACAATATATGCAGTCATTTCACGTTTTATGCCTGATTCGCAGCTGCATCCTCTGCTTCAAGCTTGGCGATCGCTTCCTTGCTCACATCAACACGTTTAATAAACAGCGTTAGTACGAGCGCGACCAGGGTAGTAAAGGTTGCAATCAAGAATGAGAACTGAATGCCATCGAGCAAGCCTAGCTGTGCAATATGCGCTTTTTCTGCATCAGTTATCGTCGTCAAATCGACCTTGCTCATTTGCTCGGCAATGCTGCTTTCTGCATGGGAGTTCATCAACGAGACGAAGATCGCCGTACCAAGTGCGCCTGCCACCTGGTTCAGTGTATTGTTGACCGCAGTACCATGCGGATTAAGACGGGTCGGCAGCTGGTTAAGACCATTGGTCATAATCGGCATCATTAGCATGGAAATCCCCAGCATGCGAACAGAATAAAGCGCAATAATATGCGTGTACGTTGTTTCCGTATCGAACATGGTCATCATATACGTTGTAATGCTCGTAATGAGCAAGCCGATGACGCCGAGTGTTCTCGGACCGAACTTGTCAAACAGCTTGCCTGTAATTGGCGACATAATTCCCATTACAATCGCACCTGGCAGCATCATCAGACCAGATTCAAACGCTGTAATGCCACGTACGCTTTGCACATAGGCTGGCGTTAAAATCATCCCGGAGAAAAGTGCCGCTGAGTTAACAACAGAAATCAAGGAGCTCAAAGCAAACATCGGGTATTTGTAAACCGACAGGTTAAGTAAGGGCACATTCATTTTAAATTGGCGCAGCGTAAATAATACGATCATTACTGCTCCAACTGCAATGGTTGTAATTACAACCGGATCGCCCCAGCCAGTCGTGCTCGCTTCACTAAAGCCGTACAGCAAGCCGCCGAAGCCGAGCGTTGAAAGTACAACAGAAAGATAGTCCAAAGAAGTTGGACGAGTTGGCATTACATTTTCCAGCTTGAAGATGGCAAGCACCAGGCTGAGGATCGCAAAAGGCAATACCATTTCAAACAGCAGGCGCCAGTCGTAATATTGAACGATATAGCCTGACAGGGTTGGGCCGAGTGCCGGGGCAACGATCATAACAAGCCCGAAAACACCCATTGCCGCTCCACGCTTTTCACGCGGGAAGCTAATCAGCATAACATTCATCAGCAACGGCGACATAACGGAAGAGCCAGCCGCTTGAATCATGCGTCCAGCCAGCAGCATGCCAAAGCTATGCGCTAATGCCGCGACTGCTGTACCAAGTGTAAATAATAGCATAGCTGTAATAAATAGCTGACGATTCGTAAACTTGGTAAGCAAAAAGGCGGAGACTGGAATCAAAATGCCGCTAACAAGCATATAGCCTGTTGACAGCCATTGACCTGTTGCATAGGAAGCAACATTTAAGTCGGCCATAATGGTCGGTAAGGCAACGTTCATTAATGAGTTATTCAAGAAAGAAACGAATGCACCGAAAAATAAAATTCCCAACATAAAGTAGGGAGGTTTCTTTAATTGCTGTAAAGACTCGCTCATTGTGTTAGTCGCTCCTATCTCAATTTTTAATGTCACTTGATGATTTTATATCATGAGTACAATTTTATCAAGTTTTTTGAACTCAAAGTCCAAATACCTTGAAAATGATCTGAAATGATGGTTATACTATAGCTAATAAACAGTAAGGAGGCGCTCAATGAACAAGCGAAAAAAAATTGTCGTTGATCACGCAAAGGCGCTTTTCCTGGAAAAAGGGATTCAACAAACCTCAATTCAAGATATTATAGAGCGTTCCGGCATTTCCAAAGGAACATTCTACAATTACTTTTCCTCGAAAGATGAATGCATATCCGCTATTTTAGAGCAATCGTACTATGAAATTACCGTCAGCAGGCTCGAGCTGCTGTTAAAAAATAACCCGAAGGACCTGCATATTTTAATTCAACAAATTTGCATGTTTACAAGAGCAAATGAACAGCAGGGCATAAGTGGTTTATTTGAAGAGATTATGCATTCTGGAGATAAAGAATTAAAAAAGGTTGTTATGAATTATCGGCTGCAAGAAATTGAATGGCTTGCAGGACGCTTTGTTGAAGTATTCGGAGACGATCTGTCGCCGCATGCACTAGAAGCGGCTGTTATTTATTTTGGCATCCAGCAGCATTTGCATTTTGCAGCAAAGCTAACGAACCAGCGCAGCACTACGACTGAGCAGATTGTAAAGTCAGTATTCCACTACATGCGGCTAATTATCAATAGCTTGATTCATGAAGGGACCGCTATTTTAGACCCTGAACGAATCGTATTTTTCAAGTCCAATTTCGAGCATGAGCAAGTAAAGCGTGAAGAAGTGCTTGAGCTGTTGGATGAAATTATTAGGCATTCGCAGCTGACCAAGGTTCAGCTTGAGCTGGCAGAAGGGTTGAAGCAGGAGCTGGAAAAAGAGGAGTTAAGATACAGCATTATTAATGCGCTGCTTTCGCCGTTTCTCGATTCATTCCGCGGCACAAGGCTGTATGCGGAGGCTAAAAATATTATGGGTACGACATGGTTGTACTTGAATCAACAGACAAAGCCCAATAAATAAAAAGGCTGCTTAGAAAGCCAGTGAAAACTGACCTTCCAAGCAGCCTTTGTTTATTTTATGAATGCTAAGTGCCCATTCAACAGCTCGACTTTCAGGACCAAGAAGATGGCACGATACTAGAGGGCGAGGAGCGCAGCGTAGATAGACCTACGTGAGCACCTTCAATGTTTTCGCAGAAAACATACATCGGAAGCATAATCTACTCGGTAGCGTGACATATTCGCCGTCGACTATACTACAGAGAAATTACATCGTCATCAAAGCTAATTGAAAAGCTCGGCTTTCAGGACCAAGAAGATGGCACGATACTAGAGGGCGAGGAGCGCAGCGTAGGCAAAAAGCTACGTGAGCACCTTCAATGTTTTCGCAGAAAACATACATCGGAAGCATAATCTACTCGGTAGCGTGACATATTCGCCGTCGACTATACTACAAAGAAGTTACATCGTCATCAAAGTCGAGCTGTGGTTTAATGCGGTACCAGTAGTGATAGGCTTCCTTATACCCCAGCTTGCTGTATACGCTTAGAGCCGCTGTATTGGACTCCAGCACAGCTAAATAGCTGAGGCTGACCTGCTTCTTGCACTGCTGCAGTACATGCCATAGCAAATGACTGCATAGACCGAGGTTGCGATATGGTGCCGCGGTAATGACATCGTATATGCCAACGACGCCTTGATCAATAACCGCCATAGCTAGTGCAACAGTTTCACCATTCAACAAACTGCTTGCAAGCAGCACTTGTCCGGGCATAGCAGCGATCATATCAATCATCGTAGGAATGTACTGAGGATCAACGCCGCTATGCTCACAATATTGCTCGAGCCAGCGTAAAGAAATATGCTCCTGAAGCGAAAGCTCAAGTTTATCGGTTTCATTTAGCTTTACCTTCGGCTCCGTATGCGGAAGCTGCTTTAGATCAAGCGTCAGCATTAACGAAGGGTCCAGCATCGTATAATCGAGCTTTTCCAATGTTTCATCAAGCTGCGGCTCCGAAAAAGGCGTAACTTTGAATATAGTAGGCTGCTTAACTGAGTTGTATATTTGCTCGCAGCTCGCAATATTAACATGCAGCTGCTTGCTTGTGCTTTTTAGTGTGCTAATGCAGTTGGCGCGCTTTGTGTAGCCGTTAGCCATACGAAGCTTCCAGCCATCCATAAATTCTGTATTTAAAGCTGGCCAATGCGTCAGGCTCAGCTCTTCTAATTGTTTTAACGGCAATGACATCATGATTCCCTCCTTGTCAACAACATGTATAATGATACATTATATTGTATAAATATTCAAGTGTGCGCGAAATAATGCATGCTGAATGTATAAATTGAGAAGCAAGGGCTTATGTAAAAAAGCATCATACGATGCATTATTCAGAATTTTTACAGGTTTTGTCGATACAATAGGTATCATAAGACGAAGGGAGTGCTTGCTGCATGTATGGACTTAATAAACAAAAGCTGTCTGAACAACAAATTAACCATGCTCTACATATCGTATATGGATGCAAGGCGGTAAAGATTCAAGAGCTGCCTGATGGCTGGGCCAATAGCGCTTATGAGTTGAGCATGGAGGATGGGGCAAGCTATATTATGAAGGTTTCTCCCCCGACATCCACGCAATTAATGCGTTACGAGTATGAATTAATGAAGACAGAGGTCGAGGTATTATACTTGCTGAGTCAGGTAGATCAAATTCCTGTACCGAAGGTGATCGCGTTCGACCGTTCTCGCACTTTGCTCGATGGCGAATTTTTTATTATGGAGAAGCTGGAGGGCGCGCCCTATAATAAATTGAAGGAAAGCATGACTGAGCAAGAACGCAGTTCAGTTGAAAGTGAACTGGGACGTTATGCTCGATTGATGCATGATATTAAAGGCACAGGCTTTGGTCCATACTGCGCTCCTATGGATGAAACGATGAGCTGGCGGGAAGTGTTTCTCATTCTGCTGAATAGCGTGCTGGATGATGGAGAGGAGGCAGGCTTGTCGTTGCCGATTGCTTATCAAGAGCTAAGAGATATATTGTACAGCCACAGCGTTTGTATGAGTGATGTGACAACGCCTTCATTAATACATTGGGATCTATGGGATGGCAATCTGTTTGTGAAGGATGGCAAAATTACGGGCATAATCGATTTTGAACGCGCATTATGGGCCGATCCGCTGATGGAGCATTACTTTAGCAATACAACGCTTGACGCGGCAAGCTTTGTTCAAGGCTATGGAAAGTATGAGCAGCTGTCGCCGAATGAGCAGAAGCGGGTATTATATTACAAGCTATGTCTCGATCTCATTATGTATGTGGAATGCCATTATCGCGGCTATACAGATGAACGGCATTTGTCATGGGCAAAATCGAATATCGAGCAAGGCATTGCATCGTTCCTGCAACAAATCAAGCTTGCTGAATAAGAGCAGCGCAATATGCGTTGCTATATGTAAAAATAAAAAGCATCCTGCCTTCACCTGAATAGGACCTGAGCCTTCAGGTGAGCAAGGATGCTTTACATTTGATTGCTGATGAGTGCGAAGCTGTGCAATTATTGCTGCGTTGTAATGTAGCGGAAGGACAGGCCGTCTACCTCTGCGGCAGCCTCCTCGAACAGCTGAATGAATTTGGAATAGTCGGTATGATCATCGCAATCTTGCTGCCACTCAATATGCAGCGGCAAGCTGACATAGCCGGTTAAACAGTCCCATAATGCATCAAGATTATGGCCGTAATGCTCAGGCAATTGTAGCTGATCAGCCAGCCAGTGATGCACGGACGGATATTGGGCAAGCTGAGATTGCAGTAATGTAACGGTATGAGCCATTATTTCGTCGCCTCCGTTATATCAGTAAAGCTTTTATAGTGATCCGTAGTCATATAGATTAAGCCATCATTGGAAAATACAATTCGATCAGCGTTGCGGCGTCCGCCGTTGTAGTTAATATCGGCCTCATACCATATACGCCCTTTTTTGTCAGGCAGCAGCCCTTCTCGATTGCCAAAACGATCTCCGCCGATGCTTTTCCCAGGTGCAACCTCATGCAAATTGCCTTCTGCTGCAACCCAGCCTAATGCTTGCGCTTCCTTCTTAGTAATAAAATTGTCCGGCAGCTTGCCATGCTCGCGAATATAGGCCGCGACCTCTTCAAATGAGGTTAAAGGAGCATCGTCAGCCTTGCTTTCTGTTTGACCGGCCGATTGGTGGTTGATTGTGCTTGTGCTGTTGTTAGTAGCTGCAGGATCGTTCAGCAAATTGCCGCAGCCCGTTATAACGCCGATAAGCAAGGCAAGCAGAGCGATTAGCGCTACGCTAGTAAATCTTTTGAATTTGGAGAATAATAAGTTCATTGTTCCACTCCCGAGTACACTTTTAGTCAATAGTATAAGCGATGCTTGCATGCAAAGCAAAGCTCTATTCAGCGCTGCGGAGCAAAGCATCCTTCAGTCGCTTTTTAAATCGTAATGCCTCCTTATTGGAATGTTGAAGGTCGCATTACGATGTTAAAGGCGACTCACTTCGTTTTACGGATGCTTTGCTCCTCCGCTGGTGCTTTTTCTTTGTATGCGTTGCTTCGATTGATGGTGGAGGTTCAGCGCTACGGAGCAAAGCATCCTCCGCTGTAGCTTTTTTGAGTGCAGGACCAGGAAGAGTGTGCGCTAGTAGAATACGAGGATTGTTCAAGTGGTATAGGCATTGTATGATTGAGAAGGAAGTCAATGCAGGCAGGCACTGCCGCTGACGGTAGTATCGCTGATTTAAGCAGAAGGAGGCAGTCAGCATGAAATGGAGTATTAAGCATTTTAATGAGCTAACTAATATTGAGGTTTATGAGATTATTAAGCTGCGAACAGAAGTGTTTGTCGTTGAGCAGGAAAGTATTTATTCCGATTGCGACAATAAGGATTTAGACGCCTACCATTTACAGCTTCGAGATGAGCAGAATCAGCTGCTTGGTTATTTGCGAATGCTTGACCGAGGTGTCAGCTACGATAGTTATTCCATCGGCAGAGTGATTATCGATCTGCAGCTTCGCGGAACAGGCTATGGCGAGCAGCTGGTGCGCAGAGGGGTGGCATTTATTGCCGAGCATTGGGGCGGTCAGCATATTACGATTTCTGCGCAGCAGCGGTTAACCCGCTTTTATGAGAAGGTCGGCTTTCAAGTTGAGTCCGAGCCTTATATCGAGGATGGAATTCCTCATATTCAAATGTCGCTTCATCTCAATTAAGTGCTGCAGCTTATTTTTCGTCCGTTCAAAAATAAGCTATAATAGTTTTAAAGCAACGATAATATAAATGAATAGGCAGGTAATGTAGCATGAAGAAACCGATACATACGGAGCAAGCGCCGCAAGCAATTGGCCCTTACTCACAGGCCGTGCAAGCAGGCAATCTATTATTTACTTCCGGTCAGCTGGGAATTGATCCTGCAACGGGGCAATTTCCTGCAACAGTGGCTGAGCAAGCGAAGCAATCTCTGGAAAATGTGAAGGCGATTGTAGAGGCTGCTGGGGCAACGATGAATGATATTGTGAAAACAACTGTGTTTCTTAAGGATATGAACGATTTTGCAACGGTTAACGAGGTGTACGCCAGCTTTTTTGCACAGCCGTATCCGGCCCGCAGCGCCGTTGAAGTGGCAAGACTGCCAAAGGATGCGCTTGTAGAAATCGAAGTCATCGTGCAACTAAGCTAGCATCTGAGCAAGCAGCAATGACAATATGAGACAATTATGGCTTGAATTTAGGCGATAATTGTCTCTTTTTTGTTTCATCCTCATTTAATTCAATCAAGTTGACCAGCTTTCTATTGACGAGAAAAATGATAGGTTTAATAATGGTATAGAAGCTACCAAATAAATGATTAGAGAGTGGGGGTATTTTGAAAGCTTCCATCCGCACCATGTTTATGATCGTCAATTTATTAATTGTGCTTGTCTTACTACTCAGCTATTCCCTACATACCTTCCAAAAGCTAGAGTCGATAATGATAGACCATAATATGAAGCAAACTGCGAGTCATGATCCCGACCCTCATATTGTCGTTATCGCCATTGATGACCGTTCTATAAGTGAGCTTGGCATGTTCCCGTGGGACCGCTCGATTTATGCTTCGCTGCTGGCTATTATCAACGAGCCTGATTTTGAACCTAAAGCGATTGCGTTCGATATCGTGTTTGCTGATCCGAGCAACGAGGACAGCGATCACATTTTCGCCGAAGCACTAGCCTCCTATTCGAATATTATATTGCCTGCTGTGGGCATCACAACGGGTGATGTTTTTCGCACTACTGCGGTAAGCAGAGAACAGTATTTGCAAGCCTATGCAATATCCTACGCCTACGATTTATTTTCCCAGCATACTGAAAACGCCCATATTAACCGGGTAGTTAGCCACGATGGAGTCATCCGTCAAGCCTGGCTTAAGCTGCAAGCGCCTGACGGAAAAGTTATCCCGTCTCTTGCTTATAAAGCTGTCGAGATGACAGGAGCAGATTTGTCGCGCTATGACAATTGGACCGATCGTAAAAAAACGAGCGATGAGCTAGCCAAAAATACGATGACCATTGATTACAACCTTGTCACCGATGATTTTTTAACGATCTCATTTGTAGACGTGCTGTACGGAGAAATTCCGCCTGAAACCTTCCAGGATGCGATTGTATTTATTGGCGTAACCGCAGCGGGGCTTTCTGGCGAAAGCGGTCAAGACTCAGGACCTACCCCGCTTGAGCGCGACTCCAAGCTCGTTTATGTGCATGCCAACATCGCCAATCAGCTGCTTGAAGGAACCGCCATCATCTTTGCTCCCAATTGGCTTGAGGTTCTGCTCATTATCGCGGCCGCGATTATATTTGCCTGGCTGCCATGGCGCTTTAAAAACCAATATACATTTATTGTAGCGGTGCTAGCGATTGTTTCGCTTTATGCGCTGCAATATTGGCTGTTCAAGCAATACAACTATCAGCTTGGCGTTGTCTATTTGATCGGCGCTATTTTAATTGTATATATCTTTAATGTTTCTCTTAAATCGTATAAAGAGCAGCAGCAAAAAAACTTTGTAACTCGACAATTTGGCCGTTATATCTCGCCTCATCTGGTTAAAAGCATCGTTGATCAAGGAATTGATATACAGCTTGGCGGCATTTCGAAGCGTATTACCATTTTATTTCTCGATATTCGCGGCTTTACATCATTATCCGAAAAGCTTTCTCCTGCCGAGGTTGTTGATATTTTGAATACGAAATTTACGATGATTACAAATACAGCGCTGCAATTTAATGGAACGATCGACAAATTCATTGGCGACGCGGCGATGATTTTGTTCAATGCGCCGCTGGATGTGGAGGAGCATGAGCGGATGGCTGTGCTGACCGCTTACCATATTCAGCAAAATATGAAGCCGATTCGTGAGCAGCTATTGGAAAAGTACGGCGTTGAGGTCGCTATCGGCATCGGCATCCATACCGGCAATGTCGTAATCGGAAACATCGGCTCTTATTTGCGCATGGATTATACGGCGATTGGCGACAGCGTAAATATCGCCTCGCGCATTGAATCGGGCACGACCGCAGGACAAATTCTCGTATCTGAGGATATTTACGAGGCAACGTCGCACTATTTTGACTATAGCAAGGGAGAAGCGAAGCTGTTTAAAGGAAAATCGCACCCCATTCAAATCTATGAGCTGCTGGCGCCGAAGCAAATACAGAAAAACGATGAAACTGAGAGCTAGATTACTGAAAAGCGGTTTCAAACACTTTAATATAAATTTAGCCTGGCATAGCAAAGCTGGCAAAATGCCGGGCAAGATAGGGAGATGGTGACAAGGTGAGGAAAGGAATACGTCTAGCTATTGCGCTTGCAACATGCAGTGCATGCATGCTAATGCCGTTTTCAGCGGCAGCCAACCAACAAGTGTATGGCAAGAAAGAGCTCTACGAGCTGCGAACCTTGGCGGGTCAGTTTCAGCCTGGCTTCAATGATGGTTCAGTAAAAACAGCAAGTCTCTTTAAGCCTACATCTATTATTGAGCTGGATCATGGAGGTTTATTAATTAGCGATACGGATAATCATCGCTTGAGAATGCTGGAGGACGATCAGCTAACGACCTACAGCGGACTTATTCTTGACTTTGACGATCAAGGCAATCCAATCGGAGCCTATCACGATGGCAGACTGGACACAGCGTTTTATAATGAGCCCGGCGGTCTTGCTCAAGACGCGGCAGGCAATATTTATGTTGCTGACAGCAACAACCACAGCATTCGCCAGATTACGGCAGCTGGAGAGGTAAAAACGATTGCTGGCAGCGGCTTGCCTGGAGATTTGGATGGCAGCAAGCAGGATGCGCGGTTCTTTTATCCGTCTGACGTTGCGATAGATCAGCAGGGCAACATTTATGTTGCTGACACGCTCAATCATACGATTCGCAAAATAGATCAGGCTGGTAAGGTAACGACGCTGAACATGCGCCCTGAGCGTGTTGTCGAGTTTTACCCAGGCATGGTTGCGGATTCTGGAGGCTACAAGGACGGCAAGCTGTCCGAAGCGCTATTCAACGAGCCTTCAGGATTGGCCGTTGATCGAAACGGCAATTTGTATGTGAGCGACACAGGCAATCAGCGCATTCGCTATATTGATTTTGCTGCGCAAACGGTAACGACAGTTGCAGGAGGCGGCGAGTACGCGAAAGACTCTTTATATGTAGAAGGAGCTTATCAGGACGGAGCAGCAGGAGAAGCGAGATTTTCCAGCCCGATGGGGATTACAGTTGCCGCAGACGGCTCCCTGCTCATCGCTGACCGCAATAACCATGCGATTCGGATGCTGGCGGACGGCAATGTTTACACGCTTGCTGGTCAAGGCGCAGAGCATGGCAAGGCGGATGGCATTCTGTCAGCAGCAATGCTTAACGAGCCGAGCGATGTAATCGAGCTCAGCGATGGCTCGCTTGCGGTTGCAGATGCAAACAACAATAAAATACGCATCATCCAGCGCTATAAGGCGCCAGTGCATGAAGAAGATGGTCTCATTCATGTCATTATTGAAGGAGAGCTGCTACAAACGGATGTTGCCCCACAAATGTTCAATGGCCGTACCTATGTGCCTTTGCGGGCATTGGCGGATAAGCTTGGTTATGCTGTGAGCTACAATCAGGCGAATGGACAGGTAAGCCTCGTAATTAATGAGGGGCTTTCCTACAGGTTTTCTGAGGAGGATCATAACATTGTAAAGCAGACTGCAGATGGCGATAAGGCACTGGAGGCTGTCAGCATAACATATCAGAATCGCCTGCTCATTCCAGTACGCTTTGTTACGGAGCAGCTTGGCTTTGATGTGCAATGGGATGCCAGCAGCAAGCATGTCGTTGTTCGCTCGGCAGTATTTACAGAATAAAATTTAAGAAGGAGGAGCAGACGAGATGAAAAGGAATCTGGTGCTGGCTTTCACGCTGTTATTCGCATTTGTTGCACTAACCGCCAATGCAGGCTTGGCAGAAGCTTCGACCTCACGGGTTGCGATCATTTCCAAGCTGGAAGGCACAGTTGAGGTCCAAAAGTCAGGCGGCAAGAAGACGCTTAAAGGATTTAAAAATATGAGCCTTAATGAAGGCGATATTGTCTCCACTGGCGATAAAAGCAGCGTCGAGCTGAAATTTTCCAACGGAAGCTCGACCGATGATACATTAGTTCTCGAAAGCAACACCGAAGTAACCTTCAGCAAGCTTTCCAACAAAGATGGCACTGTTACAAAAGTAAAAATGAAAAGCGGCAAAGCCTGGGTCGATGTGAAGTCGATTTCGAACAGCTCAGATGATTTTCAACTAGAAACTCCGACAGCGATAATGGGCGTGCGCGGTACAAACTTCTTCATCGGGATAGATCCAAACAATGGAAAGTCTGTGCTTGGGATGTTTGCTGGCGTTGTAGATCTTCAATCAAGGGAGGATAACTACTCCGGCATTCAACAGATTTTTCCGGCACAAATCTTTTTTACAAGTCCGGATGATGGCGAAATGATTGGATTAATGTCCAACCAGTCGCTGGAGCAAATTCTTCAGCTCACCTCGCCGCAAACAATGCAGGCAGTGCTTGAAAACTTAAAAGCAATTCAGCAGGAAAACGAGCAAATGCTTGAAAAAATTCGTGAAGGCTATAGTGGAAATGATTCAGCTCCTAATTTATCAGGCTTGCTGCAGGATGATGTTTTGCAAACCAATATTGAAAGAGTAGCGTCGGCCATTCTGAGAGCAGCACTGGACAAACAGCTTATATCGCAAAATGAGATGGATGCCAAAATGAAAGAGTTGTTCAGCACTGCTGCGGTCGATCCGATTGATAAACTTGTTGGAGTTGACCCGAACAACAACTATGACTTTATGTTAAACCGAAAAACTCAGCAAATGCTTGAGCAAATAGAGCAATCCAATAAATTGGGAGATAAAAAAGCAGAGCTGGAAAGACTGCGTGAGCAGCAAAAGCAAGCGCTAGAGGACGAAAAGAAAAAGCGTGAGCAGCAGGCTTTGGAAAAGTATTTGGATTCGCTGAACGAGGCAGACAAAAATAAATTTATACAGGATCGTGATCGTCTAATCGGAGGAGGCACCTATACTCCGGCACCAACTGTTGTACCAACACCAAGACCAACGCCAACTTTAACGCCGACGGCAACACCAACGCCGACGTTAGCGCCGACGGCAACACCGAAACCGACATTAGCGCCGACGGCAACACCAACGCCGACGTTAGCGCCGACGGCAACACCGAAACCGACGGCAACACCGAAACCGACGTTAACGCCGACGGCAACACCAATGCCGACATTAGCGCCGACGGCAACACCGAAACCGACGTTAACGCCAACGGCAACACCGACGCCGACGTTAACGCCGACGGCAACACCAACGCCGACATTATCGCCGACGGCAACACCGAAACCGACGTTAACGCCGACGGCAACACCAACGCCGACGTTAACGCCGACGGCAACACCAACGCCGACGTTAACGCCAACGGCAACACCGATGCCAACGTTAACGCCAACGGCAACACCGATGCCAACGTTAACGCCAACGGCAACACCAACGCCGACGTTAGCGCCGACGGCAACACCGACCGCAACGCCGATACCGAGCTGGGATGATGTAGCTGTACCATTTATTGTGGAGCAGCAGCAGTCAAACGGAGATGTAGTGTTGAGCTATAGCGGGGAAAGCGCAGATAGAAGCTTTATGCTGGATGAATCGATTGATGGAACAGCGGGCTTGTACATCGTATTCAAGCCAGCAGCAGAAGACATTACGATTACGTCTGTGGCCGTTAATGGACAGTCATTATCACAGGAGCAAGGAAATTACTATTGGCTAATGCCAATGCAATCGCAAGAGTTTACCGTATTGTTAGAGATGAGTCATGAGCTGTATGGCTCAGCGCTATTCGAGCTGCAGGGCAGTGCATTGTATGAAGTGCCGCCAAGCTGGGATGATGTAGCTGTACCATTTATTGTGGAGCAGCAGCAGTCAAACGGAGATGTAGCGTTGAGCTATAGCGGGGAAAGCGCAGATAGAAGCTTTATGCTGGACGAATCGATTGATGGAACAGCAGGCTTGTCCATCGTATTCAAGCCAGCAGCAGAAGACCTAACGATTACCTATGTAGAGGTCAATGGCGAGCCATTATCGCAGGAGCAAGGAAATTATAGTTGGCTAATGCCGATGGAATCTCTGGAGTTTACAGCGACGATCGTGATGAGCCATGAGCTGTATGGCACAACGCAATTTGTACTGCAAGGCAATGCATCGTATGTAGAGCCGAGCTGGGAAACGATTTATAATCCAATCAGCATTTTGCTGACTAATGGTATGAATGCTGTACCGATTAGCTACAGTCATGATCTCGATCACTATACGTTGGTTGTAGAAGAGCCAATCGAAGTCTTGGCGGATTCTGAGCTTTATTTCGAGTCATCCTCCGGGGAATATTCGATTAAGAATATCTCCATTAATGGCGAGTCAATTTGGGGAGAAGAAGGCCGTTATTCCTGGTTTGTGTATCCAGAATATTGGACGCTCGATCTCATCGTTGACATGGAGCATCCGGAATATGGCAATGCGACATTCTATTTGCAATTGAACATTACCCCGGATCAAACGAATATGCCTGTCCGTTTTTATGTAGGACACGTTGAGTCGGAGCTAAGCGAATATTGGGAGCAGCCGTATTCCAGCAGTGAGGACCAAAGCGGGGAGTATTTCCGTGAACTGAATCTTGGTGATGTTTTTGCTTGGACTCTGCCATATTATTTATACGTGCAGCCTGTTTCCGCTCCAATCGTACGACTCGAATATAATGCTGAAGGAGAATGGATCGAGATCACGCCAGATATGGACGGCAATCATTTGATTTTGCTCGATTCATATGGGGATGTATTGTATCGACTTACATTATGGGATTCCGAGGCAATGGAAGAGAAGGTTTATTTAGTTAGAGGTTATGTTTTTGGCGGCGCATAATAATTGCTGATTAGCATGACGCAGGTCATAACTAGGGCTATAATAAAAGGAGGTCACGTCCAATGTGCAAGTTGCTTTGGGCAGCGGCCTCCTTTTGTCAACTTGCAAGCAGTTAAAATAAATATATTCATTTAGGAGTGAAGCTGATGAGCTATACAGCAGATATTGACGCGATCATGAAAGGATTGGAGCCGGAAGTGCAGGCGAGCATCGGCATGGATAAAATTGTAATAGAAGCAGGCGCTTTGCAGCTGGTGGCTCCATACGTGCTGCAGCACTTTCAGCGTATTATGCTAGTCGTTGATGAACATACATACAAGGTAGCTGGCCAGCAATTAGAAGGCGAGCTAAAGCGCGATGCCCAAAGTCTGCATACTGTTTTTATTACACCTAACATTGTTGATGATGTGGTGGCCGACGAGCAGTCGCTCATAGAGCTGTCTTTAGCAGCCAAGCAGCATAAACCGGAGGTGCTTGTCGCAGTTGGCAGCGGAACACTGCACGATATTACTAGAATGGTAGGCTATCTATTTGAGCTGCCTTTTATATCTGTGCCAACAGCGCCGTCAGTTGATGGCTTTAATTCCAAGGGAGCTCCGATTATCGTTCGAGGCGAGAAAAAGACAATTGTATCGATTGGCCCCAATGCTGTTTTTGCCGACTTGCATATATTGCAAGCAGCTCCGCGCAGGCTGATTGCGGCTGGCTTTGGAGACATACTTGGCAAATACACGTCGCTGTTTGACTGGAAATTTGGCTGTTTGACGAATGCGGAGCCTTATATGGAGCAAGCTTATACGATTACAAAGCAAGCGCTTCATAAATGTGTGCATGCGGCTTCGCTCATTGAAGCAGGAGATCAGGAAGGGATTGCCTATTTAATGAGCGGACTAATCGAGTCAGGCATTGCGATGCTTATTTTCGGCAAATCTCATCCTGCGTCAGGTGCAGAGCATCATGTATCCCACTATTGGGAAATGTCCTTCATCAAGCAAGGGCGCAAGCAGCTGCTGCACGGTGCCAAGGTTGGCGTAAGCTGTATTCTCATCGCCGAGCTTTATCACAGGCTTGCAGCAGAGGATTTTGGCTTGCGGCAAGGAGTACGAGACTCAGTACGCGAAAATTGGCAGCAAATTAAAGAGCTGGTAGCTGAGATGCCCAGCGCAGTGGCATTAAAGGAGATGCTAGGCAAGGTTGGCGGCGCTACAACGGTAACCGAGCTCGGAATCTCTCAGGAGCTCGCGGAAGAAGCGCTTCGCAGTGCTCACCATGTACGTCCGGAGCGGTACACGCTGCTGCATGCATTTAACACAACGATGTAAAGCTTGTGTTGTTCGATGTCTAATAGATTTGTAGAATTGCTCAAACGCCGTATTTCATTGACTTGCGGCGGGTATCATGATTGACAATGAATTTCAAAATATGGTATATATCTTATAGAGATTAGCACTCTTGGTTAGTGAGTGCTAACAAAAATAAAAGTAATGGTGATTGAAAGGAGAAGATAATCAACTATGGCTAAAAAGCAATTTAAAGCTGAGTCGAAGCGACTGCTGGAAATGATGATTAACTCCATCTATACGCAAAAAGAAATATTTCTGCGGGAGCTTCTATCTAACGCAAGTGATGCGATTGATAAAATTTACTATAAAGCTTTAACCGACGATCGCTTGGTATTCAATAAAGAGGACTACTATATTAAAATTGCAGTAGATAAATCCGCTCGTACCCTTACTATTACTGATACAGGTATCGGTATGACGAAGGATGAGCTTGACAATAATCTGGGCGTAATCGCCAAGAGCGGCTCACTAGCATTTAAAAAAGAAGTTGAAGCTCAAGATGGACATAACATTATTGGGCAGTTTGGCGTGGGCTTCTATTCTGCTTTTATGGTTGCAGATAAGCTCGTTGTCACCTCGCGTGCTCTGGGCAGCGATGAAGCCTACCGCTGGATTTCGGCAGGTGCAGACGGTTATACAATTGAGCCTGCGGAAAAAGAGACTGTCGGCACTGAAATCGTTATGCATATTAAAGAAAATTCGGAAGAAGAGCAGTACGATGAGTTTTTGGAGCCTTACCGCTTAAAAGCGATTGTTAAAAAGTATTCTGACTTCATTCGCTATCCGATTAAAATGGATATGACTACGCAGAAGCCGAAAGAGGATGCGGAGGGCGAATTTGAGGAAGTTACCGAGGAGCAAGTGCTGAACAGCATGGTGCCGATCTGGCGTCGCAACAAAAGCGAGCTGAAGGATGAGGACTATGAGCAGTTTTATATGGATAAGCGCTATGGCTTCGACAAGCCGTTAAAGCATGTGCATATTAGTGCTGACGGTGCGGTTGTTTATAACGCGATTCTGTTCATTCCGGAAAATGCGCCGTTTGATTACTATACGAAGGAATTTGAAAAAGGGCTGGAGCTGTACTCCAATGGCGTGCTCATTATGGAGAAGTGCGGCGATTTGCTGCCTGATTACTTCAGCTTTGTTAAAGGGATGGTCGATTCCGAGGATTTGTCGCTAAATATTTCCCGCGAATTGCTGCAGCATGACCGCCAGCTTAAGCTGATTGCGAAAAATATTAAAAACAAAATTAAATCTATGCTCCAATCCATGCTGAAGGATGAGCGCGAAGCATATGAGAAGTTCTTTGCTGCATTCGGTCGTCAATTGAAGTTTGGCGTCTATAATGATTACGGCATGAATAAAGGCGATCTGCAGGATCTGCTTATTTTCACCTCTTCCAAAGAGAAAAAGCTTGTCAGCTTGACAGAATATGTAGAGCGCATGCCTGAGGAGCAAAAATATATTTACTATGCGACTGGCGAATCAGTAGCTCGCATTGAAAAATCACCTCAGCTTGAGGTGGTGCTCGACAAAGGCTATGAGGTGCTGTACCTGACAGATGATATCGATGAATTTGCCATTAAAGTAATCGCAAATTACAAGGAAAATGAATTCCGCAACGTTGCCAGCGGTGATTTGGGCTTTGACGTTGATGAAGCGGGAGATCAAGCTGAAGCTGAAACAGAGGAAGCAAAAGAGCTGTTCCAGCGCATGGGCGAGCTGCTGCAAGGCAAGGTTAAAACCGTTAAGGCGTCCAAACGCCTGAAAAGCCATCCGGTTTGCTTGTCAGCTGAAGGAGAGCTTTCCATAGAAATGGAGAAAATTTTGAAGGCTATGCCAGATGCAAACGGCATCCAGGCAGATAAAGTGCTTGAGATTAATGTGAATCATGACGTTTACAACTCGCTTAAAGCTGCGTTTGAGCAGGACAAAGAGAAGTTTGAGCTGTACACTCAGCTGCTGTACAGCCAGGCATTGCTAATTGAAGGTCTATCAATCGAGGATCCGGTTGAGCTGAGCAACAATATTTGCAAAGTAATGGTATAAGTTTAAGCATAAACATATAGTTGAAATATAGTTTAACGCCCGTTGCTAACAGGATTAGAGCAACGGGCTTTTTGCGTGCACCACGCATGTCGACATTCTGGAAAATGATTCGCTTGCGTATTTTGGTCAATTTCAACAGCCCGTCTGCTCAATTGGTGAAGCACGTTATGTACGATAAAAATGGAAAGATTTTGGTGATTTTATATTGACAATTTGTAAATTGAAGATGTATATTTTATACAATAAAGGGAAATTGTCCATGTTAATTTTTATTACACAATTATTTATCTTACAATTTTGAATTTTCGAAATTTTTAATCAATTATAACAAACATGGGAGTTGATGTACATTAAATGAAACTTATTATGGAGATGAAGTGCATTATACGCAATGAAGTGGAAAAAATTTGGTGATTGTATGTTGACAATACTAAAACTAAAGATGTATATTTTCCTTATGTTAGTTTTCATAACATGACTAATTTAGTTTATGTCGATAGTATCGGTTTTAACAAAATGATATATATAGGAGATGATGTGTATGAAAGGGAAGTTCAAACAGTCTGCGAAGTTCTTGTCTATTCTTGTCATCGCCATCAGTATGTTACTCTCAGCTTGTACAAACAACGGAGACAAGCCAACCGCGAACGAAGGAAACACAAATGCAAGCAATGAAGAAACAAAAGCTCCGCAAGAATTCCGTTTCACGCTTGGAAGCAACCCGCCAAGCTTGGACCCTGCCTTAATGACGGACGCGCAGTCCAGCATCGTGGCTGCGGGTCTGTATGAAGGTCTGACTCGTCTGAACACGAAAGGCGAACCAGAAAACGCGATTGCCCAAGATATTACAGTCTCTGAAGACGGAAAGACGTACACAATCAAACTTCGTAACGACGTAAAGTGGAGTAATGGCGACAGCGTAACCGCGCATGATTTCGAATATGCTTGGAAACGTGCTTTGAACCCTGAAACGGCTTCTGAATATGCATACATGTTGTACTACTTGGAGAATGGCGAGAAATACAATAATGGTGAAGCTACTGCAGATGAAGTAGGCGTTAAAGCTAAAGATGACTACACGTTGGAAGTCAAACTATACGCTCCTGCACCGTACTTCACAAGCCTTATTGCCCATTACACTTATTTGCCGGTTCATCAGGCAACCGTGGAAGCGGCGCCTGATTGGGCGTCTGAAGCGAAGAGCATCGTATCCAACGGTCCTTTTATTCTGACGAGTTGGGCGCATGGGGACAAGTTGGTGTTGGAGAAAAATCCGAATTACTTTAACAAGGATGCCATCTCCTTCGACAAAGTCACAATTTCCATTGTGGTAGACAACAACACGGTTTACCAAATGTTCGAAACGGACAAAATCGACTGGATTGGTGCTCAAGCAGGAAGTTTGCCTGCCGACCTGACACAGCAGTTGATTAAGGACGGCAAAGCTGAAGTAACACCGGTCGCATCGCTTTATTACTACCTGTTTAACAATGAAAAACCGCCATTCAATAACGTAAAGGTTCGTAAAGCGTTCGCTATGGCTATTGATCGTCAATCTCTGGTAGATAATGTTGCGCAAGCGAATCAACAACCGGCGTACGGAATGGTGCCACCAAGCATCTCTGTTCCTGGAGGACAAGATTTCCGTGAAGCGTATCCGGACAATTATTTCACGGACAATGTCGAAGAAGCCAAGAAGCTTCTTGCTGAAGGATTGGCTGAAGAAGGTTTGAGTGAATTGCCGGAAATTACGCTGCTTTACAATACAGACGATAACCATAAGAAGTTGGCCGAAGCGATTGTCGATATGTGGCGCAAGGCGCTTGGCGTAGAAGTGAAGTTGGCTAATCAGGAGTGGGGCACGTTCCTGGAGACAAGAAAAGCGGGGCAATTCGATATCGCACGTTCCGGCTGGGGCGCGGATATCAACCACCCGATCAACTTTACGTATGACTTGATCCATTCGAAATCCGGCAATAACGACGGAAGATACAATAACCCGAAGGTGGATGAGCTTCTGAACAACTCCCTGGTTGCAGAAACTTCTGACAAAAGTATACAAATGATGGCGGAAGCCGAAAGAATTGCTATAGAAGAAGACATGGCTGCATTGCCGCTTTTCTACTACACAACTGTAACGATGCTCAAAGACGGGTTCACTGGTGTTGTATCCGACTATGCCGGACACCTGGACTGGGTGCACGGTAGCAAACAATAAGAGCAGGACCGCTGAGCTTCTAACAACTTGGTGAAACAAGTTCCAGAAGGGCATATATAGTTACGCTAAATATGCCCTTCTGAAATTTTGGGATGTGACTAAAGATCGTTAGAGAGTGGGGGTTCATGTGCTTCGGTTTATTTCAGGCAAATTTCTTTTCATGCTGCTTTCTATGTTTCTGCTTATAACGGCAACGTTTTTTCTTATGAATGCCATTCCTGGAAGTCCGCTACAAGGGGAGAAAGCAACAAGCGAAGCCGTTCAAAAAAACCTTGAAGCCTACTACGGTCTGGATAAGCCCTTAATCGTGCAATATGGTAAATACTTGGAAAATTTGTTGCATGGGGATTTGGGGATCTCTATGAAGATGAAGTTTCGATCCGTCGACAAGATGATTGCAGAATCGTTCGGACCGTCGCTAAGATTGGGAATTACCGCACTTATTACTTCCGTAGTAGTTGGATGTATTCTCGGCATACTTGCTGCCATGCATCATCGCAAATTACTGGATAACCTCGCAATGACAATTGCTGTAATCGGATTAGCTATACCAAGTATCGTGCTCGCTCCAACGATGCAATATTTTTTGGGCACGAAGCTCGGTTGGTTCAATGTTGCCGGCCTCGATGGTCCGCTTGACTATGTATTGCCTACTATTGCACTAGCCTCCGGACCTATCGCTTTTATCGCCAGGCTGCTAAGATCGACAATGATCGAAGTGTTGGGCTCTGATTTTATTAAAACTGCCAAATCCAAAGGACTTTCTGGTTATGTAATTGTGGTAAAGCACGCCTTTCGAAACTCGATGCTGCCGGTTGTCACCTACTTGGGTTATTTGACCGCAGGCATTATTACGGGATCTGTTGTTGTTGAGAACATTTTTGCGATTCCGGGTATCGGGAAGCACTTTGTTACCAGTATCATAGATCGAGATTATCCATTGATCATGGGGATTACCATTTTTTATGCCGCAATACTGATGCTAACCCGATTCCTGGCGGATGTCGCTTACGTGCTAGTGGATCCGCGTATGCGCTCCGGTGGAAAGGTGGGGAAATAATCAATGTCCAGTACACATGAACTTAGTAAGATGCGCTCGGATGAGCTAACGCCCGATCTTTTCGAGAAGCTTGACCGGGACGATGTACGTGTGGATACTGTTAGCCGTGCCAGCTTGACTGCCTGGCAGGATATACGCATGAGGCTAACAAGCAACAAGCTGGCAATGTTCGGCTTCTTTCTTATTATAGTGATGGTTCTGCTTGCTATCTTCATGCCATTTATTTGGCCTTTCGACCACTATACCAACAATCTGACGAATACCAATAAGCCACCTGATGCCAAGCATTGGTTTGGAACGGACGATTTGGGTCGAGATATGTTCGAGAGAGTATGGATGGGGGCTCGTATTTCCTTGTTCGTTGGTGTTGCAGCCGCACTGATCGACTTGGTGATTGGTATCATCTATGGCGGCATCATGGGATATTATGGCGGCAAGATTGACGAAGTAATGAATCGTTTCGCCGAAATTTTATATTCGATTCCTTACCTGCTTGTTGTTATCTTATTGCTTGTAGTGATGGAACCAAGCCTGACCACCATTATTATTGCTATGTCCATTACGGGCTGGGTCAATATGGCATGGATCGTGCGGGGGCAGGTTATGCAGCTCAAAAATCAGGAATATGCGCTTGCTTCCAAGGCACTCGGCGCAGGTGAGATGCGTATTATTTTCCGCCATCTCATTCCAAATGCGATGGGACCGATCTTGGTTACATTGACGTTGACAATACCGAACGCGATATTTACCGAAGCTTTCCTGAGTTTCCTTGGTCTTGGTGTGCAGTCTCCCGTCGCTTCTTGGGGAACGATGATTAACGATGGAGTTGGAGGTCTCTTCTACTATCCATGGCGGTTGTTCTTCCCGGCGATTTTCTTGAGTATAGTAATATTTGCATTTAACGTTTTCGGGGACGGTCTTCGCGACGCGTTCGATCCGAAGCTCAGAAAATAACGATGTACTCAAGCAGAAAGGAGGTCATAACCAATGGAGTCTTTGCTGGAAGTGAAAAACTTAAGCGTATCGTTCGACGTTTATGGCGGTGAAGTGCAGGCCATTCGTGATATCAGCTTTGAAGTGAACAAAGGAGAAGCTGTTGCCATCGTTGGCGAGTCTGGTTCCGGCAAAAGTGTGACAGCCCAATCCATTATGCGCTTGAATCCGTCTCCGCCCAGTCGATTCAAAGGCGGCTCTATCAAGTTTGAAGGACAAGAGTTGCTATCGCTTTCAGAAAAAGAAATGCAGAAGGTGCGCGGCAACAAAATCGGCATGATATTCCAGGACCCTATGACATCATTAAACCCTACTTTGACAGTGGGCTCGCAAATTATGGAAGGTCTGATCAAACATGAGAACATGGGCTCGGATAAAGCGAAAGCCAGAGCGATCGAAATGTTGGATTTGGTCGGTATTCCGAATTCGAGCACACGACTTAAACAATATCCGCATCAATTTTCCGGCGGTATGCGCCAGCGGGTGATGATTGCGATTGCTTTGGCATGCAATCCTTCATTATTAATTGCGGATGAACCAACAACGGCGTTGGATGTAACGATTCAAGCTCAAATTATGCGCGTGATGAAAGAGCTGCAGCAGAAGATGAATACGTCGATTATTCTAATCACTCATGACTTGGGCGTTGTGGCGGATGTATGCGACCGTATTATCGTAATGTATGCAGGGCGTATTGTCGAGACAGGAACGAAGTGGGAAATATTTCAAAATCCACAGCATCCATATACGCGTGGCCTGCTTCGTTCTTTGCCGCGTCTGGATCAGAAGAAGGATGAAGCTCTTATCCCTATTCTGGGTACGCCACCGGATTTGATCAAGCCGCCAGAAGGCTGCAGCTTCTGCGCGCGCTGCGATGAAGCGATGAAAGTATGCGTGAACAACGATCCGAATCTGTATGCGATCAAGGGAAGCGACTCTCACAGAGCTGCTTGTTGGATGTTGCATCCGTGTGCGAACAGGGAGGTGCCGGTATGAGCTCTCCATTAGTGGAAGTGAGGGATCTGCGCAAGTTTTTTAACATAGGCGGCGGAAAAACGTTGAAAGCGGTCAATGAAATCAGCTTCTCAATTGGTCGTGGCGAGACGGTTGGCGTTGTGGGAGAATCCGGTTGCGGCAAGTCAACGGCAGGACGTACCATTATGCGTCTTTACGAACCAACAAGCGGCAGTGTAACATTCGACGGCAAAGATATCTACAAGCTTCGCGGTTCCGGGATGAAGGAACTGCGCCGCAATATGCAGATGATCTTCCAAGATCCATATGCATCGCTTAATCCGCGCATGACGGTGACCGATATTATCGGCGAGGCGCTCGATATTCACAGGTTGGTGAGCAGTCGCGCCGAGCGTAAGCGCAAGGTGGAAGGGTTACTAGACCTTGTCAATCTGAATTCCGAGCATGCGACGCGTTATCCGCATGAATTCTCTGGTGGTCAGCGACAGCGGATTGGAATTGCACGTGCGCTTGCGGTCGATCCGAAGTTTATTATCGCCGACGAGCCAATTTCGGCGCTAGACGTTTCCATTCAAGCGCAAATTGTGAATTTGATGCAAGAATTGCAGCGCAAGATGGGGCTAACTTATCTGTTTATCGCGCATGATTTGTCCATGGTCAAGCATATCAGCGACCGCGTTGTGGTGATGTACTTGGGCAAGATCGTAGAGCTGGCAGAAAGCAGTGAGTTGTATGACACCCCACGTCATCCGTATACGCAGGCGTTGATGTCCGCAATTCCGATACCAGATCCGGAAGTGGAAGCAACGCGCGAACGGATCGTACTGAAAGGAGACATGCCCAGCCCGATCGATCCGCCAAGCGGCTGCCAATTTCACACCCGTTGCCCGATAGCGACGGACAAATGCAAGACTGATGAACCGAAATTGCTTGAAGTCAGTAAAGGTCACTTCGCTTCTTGCCATTATGCATAAGAAAATTTTTAATTCAGCGCTCCGCCTCTCCATGCGCTAACGCTTGAACATTCAGCGCTCCGCCTCTCCGTGCGCTAACGCTTGAACATTCTTTTGGAATGGCGGCGCTTATAGCGCATGGAGAGGCTCCGCTGGAGCGGATATTTGTAGGTATGTGCTGGGTAGTTTTTGCGGGAGTATCTCTGTAGCTCGCTCGTAATTCAGCGCAGCACCATCCTCGCCTATTGACTCGAACATTCCTGCGGAATGGGGGTCGTTATAGGCTGCGGGTGGTGCTGCTGTTGTTTTAGTGGGAGTTTCTATGTAGCTTGATCGTAATTCAACGCAGCGTCATCTCTTTTATGGGAGTTTGCTTTGTGGCTTGCATTTCAGTACTCCGCCCTCCATGTCTATTGACTCGCTATGCTAATAAACGATATACTTTTTTTGTGCAAAAATTTTCGCAAGGATTGGAGGGTGGGGGAAGTGAAGCTTAAGGAAATTGCAAAAAAGGCAAATGTTTCGATAAGTACGGTGTCCAGGATTATAAATAATCAGGGCAATTTCAGCGAGGAAACGCGGCGAAAGGTGTTGGATATTGCTCATGAATATTTAAAACCGGGTATTACTCCCTCCAAGCTGGCAGGCATTTCCTATAATATAGTCGTAATTGTTCCTGGCAATAATGACTTTTTTGATAATGATCCATCTACTTCTGCCGATTTGAATCACTTGAAGGAAGAATTTGAAGCATACGGTCATCAGATTCAGATCGTGAAGCATTATCCGGACTTGCAGTCTTCTCCGGCGTATAAGCTGTTGAATGAGGAAAAGGTGGATGCAGCGATCTTTTTTGATCCTGTTGTGAATGATAAGCTGTTTGATGAGCTGGAGAGTGCTAAAATTCCGTACCTGCTTACAAACGGAAGAACGTATAAATACGGCCATAATTATATCGATTACGATAATCGGAAAGGCGCTTATGAGGTGATTACATATTTGCATGGCTTGGGGCATCGCAAAATCGGGATTATTGCAGGTCCTAAAAATCATCTTGTCAATGTAAACCGACTGGACGGATGCAAAGACGCATTTCGAGATTTGAAATTGCCCTGGATGGATAGCAATGTTCTGATGGGCGCTTTTGATCCATCGCATGGATATGAATCAGTAAAGCAATTGATGAGCAAAGAGTCGTCCATTACCGCGATTTTTACGTTTAATGATATCATCGCTTATGGGGCGATGAAAGGATTAGCGGAGATGAACATTCGTATTCCTTATGATGTTTCCTTAATTGGCTTCGATGATTTGAAGCTGTCTGAATATATGATTCCACCATTAACAACCGTGCGCAGGTTTAAATACGATATAAGTTCGATCATCGTAAAAGTTTTGACTGAATTAATTACAAACAAAAATATATCAGAGGTAAATATCAGTTTAAAAACAGAGTTGATCGAGCGTGAATCATGTGCAAAGCTATAACGAGGCAACGAGCTGTAGCTGTAGCACCACAATAGGAGTTGTTCAGAGTGTCAGTTTTCACTGACTTTCTGGACAACTCCTATTTTTTGTTGCGCTAGGAATCTCTCAAATTATTTTGATTGACGGAGCATACTTAGTTGGCATATACTAAAAACGAAAATTTGCGCAAATATTTGCGCAAATAAAATCAAATGGAGGGATGATTGATGAAACGAAGGTTGAACGACTCCTTTTTGAAAGCGTTTGCGGTTTTGCTTGTTTTGCTGGTGGGAGGTGCGCATGCTATGCCGCTGCTTGATACGGCTTCGGCTTCAGCGGCTGCCGGATCGATTACGGTTAATTTGACGGAGACGCAAGAAGCGTTCAAAAACCCGTTTAAAGGATTCAGGCCAACCCGTTTTGTAAATGATGCCGGGTTTTCCAACCATGAGTATGGCACTGTGTTTAAGCATTATATCAAATACACAGATTTGGAGAATGCGGCTTCCGACTCGGTGCAGAAGATCAAGGATTGGAGCAATACGGCTTGGGCGGGGATCGAAACCCGGAATATAAAAGTAATTCCGCGTGTGTTTATTGTATATCCAAACGTGGGAGAGTATTGGCCGCAAGGCGTACCGCATGGGGATGTAACGACGCAATGGACATCTGAAACGTTGAAAAACCGACTGACAGCTTTCATTCAGAAGCTTGGTCAAGCCTGGGATAACGATCCTAGAGTTGCTTACATTGAGCTGGGGCTGTGGGGGAATTGGGGGGAGCATCATATATGGCCGGATAAGCTGGCTGACGGAACAGATCGGATTCCGCTCAGCTTTCAGACGGCATTGGGTGATGCAGCCGAGCAAGCATTTCAAAACAAAAAAGTACAGGTGCGCTATCCCGAAACATTCCAAAATTATAATTTCGGATTCCTGTGGGATTCCTTTGCTTTAATCGACGATCTGCCGGGAGGAGAAGGCATTGTTGCAAGGGATGTGTGGCGGACACAGATTAACGGCGGCGAGGTCGCCTACGATTGGGGGCAAAAGCATATTCAACCGGGCGATTCACCTAATGATACGCTGAGCGATCCGAACCATCGCAACTTTGTTATTGACTGGATTAAAAAAACACATACAACCAGCCTTGGCTGGATCGACTTGTACGATGCTGGAAATTCTGCTGTTTCGCAAGGGGCAGCTTTAATGCAGAAGGAATTCGGCTATCGCTTCGTCATCAATCAAGCGACATTTTCCGGCAGTGTGCAGCCTGGCGAGTTAATGGACGTATCGTTCCAGGTCGTTAATAAGGGAGCTGCTCCGTTCTATTACGATTGGCCTGTAGAAGCCAGCTTATTGAGAAGTGACCGTACAGTAGCGTGGAAGGGGGTATTCAATAACGTCGATATACGAAGCTGGATGCCGGGAGATGATTGGAATAGCTCGACCCGTCAATATAATCAAGCTCCTGCCGTTCATCAGGTTTCCGGTACATTCGAAATTCCTGCCAATATGCCTGCAGGAACGTATACGTTGGCGCTTTCCATCCTTGATCCTTATGGATATAAGCCTAGCGCCAGATTCGCCAATACCAATTATTATACAGGCGGCAGAACGCCGCTCGGCAATGTGGGCATCGGCATGGCTCCTGCCAATCAAAACATTGGTCCATTTGATTC
This sequence comes from Paenibacillus montaniterrae, assembly GCF_018403185.1. Lineage (GTDB taxonomy): Bacteria > Bacillota > Bacilli > Paenibacillales > Paenibacillaceae > Pristimantibacillus > Pristimantibacillus montaniterrae. The sequence continues at coordinate 395,796 of NZ_BOSE01000002.1, read as the reverse complement.
GTTGAAGTCGGATAACACCCTTTCGTACAGTCTGACCCAAACGCCATATGATGGCGGCTATAGTGATGGAGGAAGCACGGATAGCGAGGCGCCAAGCCCGCCTGCTAATTTAACGGTGACTGGAACGACGACAAGCAGCGTCAGCCTTACCTGGTCTGCTTCGAATGATAACGTGGGCGTGACTGGCTACGACATTTACCGTGGAAGCTCGTGGGCAGGCTCTTCAAGCACGAACAGCTTTACCGATACCGGGCTAAGTCCAAATACGAATTACAGCTATACAGTCAGAGCCAAGGATGCGGCAGGGAATGTATCCAGCGCAAGCAACGTCGTTAATGCAATGACACAGGATAGCAGAGGAAACGATGCTGGCACTGTATATGAAGCGGAGGCTGTCAACAATACGCGGACCGGGGCGGCGATTATTTCCGAATGCGGCTTATGCTCGGGCGGCTCCAAGGTAGGGTATATCGGAAACAACGATGGGGCTTTGCAATTTAACGGAATAAATGCATCTGCTGCAGGAACATATACGATGACGATTTCTTACCTAAGTGGCGAGGCTCGCTCGATACAAGTGCGTGTAAATGGAGCAGCGCCTTACACGCTCAATCTGCCAAGCACAGGAGGCTGGACGACAATTGGCACCTTTCAAACCGAGATCCAGCTGAATGCAGGCAATAATACGATTCATTTCTCGAATCCTACGGGCTGGGCCCCCGATCTTGACCGTATTCAAATCGCTGCTGGCAGCCATAACGGCGGAGGCGAAACGGACATTTTATTACTCGATAACTTTGATAACTCGCCAAGCTGGCCAGGAGCGAACGATCTGGGCAAATGGGCGGGCGCTAACGGATTCATAAATAACGCAGGCGTCATTGAAGCAGGCGCCTTGAAGCTGCAATATAACAACGACGGTTGGCTCGGCACGAATATCGACCAAAGCATTGAGGAGTATTCGAAAATGGTAATTCGCATCAAAGGGGCAAATGGTGGCGAACAAAATAAGTTTCAGCTTACTATCGGTGGAGTAAGCAAAACACTAGGAGCATTTAGTGGTGATACGATAACGACTGACTACAAAAATATCGAGATTGATTTGGCAGCCAACGGCGTTGATCGCAGCAATCCTGGACAATTGACCATGACGTTCTGGCATGGCGGCAATGGCACGATCTGGATAGACGAGATGCGCTTTGAATAAGCGTATCTGCATCGAAATGCGGTGACATCCATGCAGCATGAAAGGGGCTGTCCATAAGCCCTTAAAACAAAAGACCGGTCCGTAGACAGCGGAACCGGTCTTTTGTGGTCCTGCCAGCAATCAGAAAAAAGATATTTGCGCAAATAATTTCCTAACTTTAAGTTAAGAAATATTCATGCAGACATGCTTTCCACCTTAATAATTTGGCCTCTAATCTTAAATATGGGGCATTTATAAGGAGTTAAGCTGTCGTTTACAATGAGAATGTAAGAGGCAAAGCGAAGTGTTATATCTTTTATGCAAAAATTTGCCTAAACTATTTAACAGGGGGATGTAAAATGAAGAGAGGAAACAAATTTTTGTTCATGACCACATTATTTCTTGTCATGGCATTGCTTGCTTCTGCTTGCAGCAATGGCTCGAACAGCGGAACAAGCAGTAATAGCGGCGGCGCATCTACTGACTCCAAAAAAGAGGTAACGCTTACTTATTCGATTTGGGACAAAATTCAGCAGCCGGCGATGGAAGCGATAGCCAAGGAATTTACGGAGCAAAATCCACATATTAAGGTCAAGGTCGAAGTGATCCCGTGGGGAGATTATTGGACGAAAATGTCTGCTGCTGCTCCGGCAGGGACGCTGCCTGATGTGTTCTGGATGCATGGAGGTCAATTCATCAAATATGCAACAGGAGATTTTCTGGAGCCAATCACAAGCAAGGTGCAGGCTGGAGAAATTGATTTGAGCAATTACGAAGCAGATCTTGCCTCGATTTATACGCTGAACGGTGAGAACTACGGCGTGCCGAAGGACTTTGACACGATTGGCCTGGCGTACAACAAAGAATTGTTCGATCAAGCGGGCATTCCTTACCCGGACGAAACCTGGGACTATGCGAAGCTTGCCGAGGTGGCCAAGCAATTAAGCCAGCCTGATAAAGGCATCTATGGCTTCGGGGCAAAACTGGATACGCAGACGGGATATTGGAACGACATGCTGGCGAACGGCGGAAGCATTCTGTCAGCCGATATGAGTAAATCAGGCTATAATGATCCAGCCTCGATTGAAGCATTGAAGGCCCGTTATCAAATGATTCTTGACGGCGCTTCTCCGACTCATCAGCAAATGACCGATACGGAAGCGACCGAGATGTTCAAATCTGGAAGATTAGCGATGATCTTCGACGGCTCCTGGAGAATTAGCGATATTGATAGCAGCGAGATTATTAAGGGTAAATGGGATTGGGCGGTATTGCCTAAGGGCAAGGTGAAGCGAGGCAATATCATTAACGGACTGGCTAACGTCATGTCCGCTGCAGGAAAAAACAAGGAGGAAGCATGGTTATTCCTCAAATTCCTTGGCTCGCAAAGAGCGGCAGAAATTACAGCAGAAATGGGAGCGGCAATTCCGGCATTCAGCGGCACGCAGGATGCATGGGTGAAATCGAAACCGCATTTGAACCTGCAAATATTCATCGATCAAGTAGCCGATACCGTTCCATATCCAAGCGGCACTATGGCATATCCGGTATGGTTCGCGAAGGAGCCTGAGATTATGTCGCAAGCGTGGGGCGGAGCGATCACAGTAGAGGAAGCCGCGACCAAGGTTGCCGAGATGATGAATGAAGCGATAGCCGCAACGAAATAAAACAAAATAACGTCATTCGTGTACGCTCCTGCTGATCAGGGGCGTAAGCGATGAGTAGGGAGTGGTCAGTTTGAATTCCAGAAGCAGATATGTGTGGGCCTATTTCATGATTGCACCGACTCTCCTGGGCACATTGATTTTCTGGGGGTGGCCGGTTATCCATTCGATTTTGCTAAGCTTTCAACAGTCGGAAAATTTCGGGCTGGTCAATCATTGGGTTGGGTTTGACAACTATGCGAAGCTGTTCCGAGATGAAGAGTTTTGGCAAAATCTGCGCAACACTTTATATTATGTGGTACTGTTTGTGCCGATTACGCTTGCGCTTTCTACCTTTTTTGCGGTGCTTCTGAATACCAAAATTAAAGGCTTATCTATTTATCGGGTTATTTTTTTCTTGCCGCAGGTCACGATGCCGGCAGCGGCAGCGATGGTATGGGTTGTTTTGTTCGCACAGGACTTTGGTCTCGTCAATCATATACTTGGCACACGAGAAGCCTGGCTGTCTAATCCCAATTATGCGATGTTCGTCCTCGTTATCGTTGGCGTGTGGGGAGCAATTGGCTTGAACATGCTGCTTATTCTCGCTGGCTTGCAAGGGATACCAAAATCGCTGTATGAGGCGGCCGACATTGATGGCGCCAAGCGCTTTCACAAATTTCGCTATATTACCATTCCGATGCTGACTCCGACGCTGTTCTTCACCAGCATTATCCTGTTTATTGGAGCGACGCAAATATTTGACTCGATCTATCTCATTATCGGAAAAACGAATGTGGCGCTTCCTTCCGTTCGCTCGCTCGTTTATGCCTATTACCAAAACAGCTTCGTCTATTTTAATCCGAATTATGGCGCAGCGATCATTAATGTGCTGCTCGTTATTAATTTGATATTAACTGGAATCCAATTTGCTTTACAGAAAAAATGGGTCGTCTACGACTAAGAAAGGGGGAGCAGACATGCAGCTCTCATCGGCGAGGAACGTCAACTCTATCGTTCATATCATACTTATTATCAGCTCCGTTGCCATGCTCATTCCATTCGTATGGATGGTGCTGACATCGCTGAAAACAACAACGGAAGCCACGCAAATTCCGATTAGATATTTTCCTGCTGCCCCCAGCTTAAGAGGATATATTGAGGCGATCAAATTATCGGCTTTTCCGTATTACTACCTGAATACAATTATAACTGCCGTGATGAAGACCGTGTTTCCGGTTATTTTCAGCTCGATGGCGGCCTATGCTTTTGCCCGGATCAGGTTTCCGGGAAGCTCTATTCTATTTGTCTTGATTCTGTCAGTTATGATGGTGCCTAATCCAGTTTTCTACACACCGCAATATATGATGATGAGTGACCTCGGATTGATCAATACAGTTACCGCCCTTTGGATTACGTCATTGATTAGCCCGTTCGCTACATTTCTTTTGCGGCAGTTTTTCTTAACAATCTCCAAGGAGCTGGAGGAAGCGGCAGTTCTCGACGGCTGCAACCCGTTCCAAATTTATTGGCATATTATGCTTCCTCTTGTGAAATCGGCTTTGGTTGCAATCGTTATTATTCAACTGCAATGGGCGTGGAATGAGCTTCAATGGCCGCTCATTATTAATAGCTCGCCTGAGAAGATGACGTTATCTTCCGGCATTGCTACGCTAGTGTCCATGTTCGGGACGGATTACCCGGTGTTAATGGCGGGCGCTTTTATGGCAGTCGTTCCAATGATCATTCTCTTCTTTATTTTCCAGAAGCAATTTATTGAAGGGATTGCGTTTAGCGCGCACAAAGGCTAATGAACAAATAATATCCGGACTTCGAGGAGTCCGGATTAGTCTGTTGTATAATAAGCGATGACCAAAGCGAATCGAATAAATGCAACCTATAAATGACAGCGTTTTCAATTTTGCTAAGGAGGAGTTCGATGAATTTATCATCCGTAAACATTAGCACCAGAAACGATTTCGTGTAAACTACTATTGTGACACTACTAATGAAACGATATGGCGAAGGAGGCGGCCTGTGCATAAGAAACTCGCTGTTATTAGTATAGTTGCAGTGCTCGGCATCTCTTTGATTTACTTCATATATGGCCAATTTTTCAACTCTGACGCCCCTAATACGCAGGAGCTTGGTGATGCTGATTCAGTCGATGGGCAAGTGAAGGATGAACTGGAATCATTCGTCACATTAAAAATGATTATGCCAGGCGATATGTCGGCTCGGATGGGCGACTTTTTGGAGAATGAATTAAATGATCGGCTTAAAAAGGATTTAAATATGAAGCTTGAGCTGACTTATATCCCGTGGTCCAACTACTCACAAAAATTAGAGCTGGCGCTATCCACTGGAGAGGATTACGATTTGTTCTGGTATGGCGCACCATTCGTTTCCTACTATTACACCAAAGGTTATATCCAGCCTTTAGATGAGCTTTTGGAGCAGCATGGGGAGGATTTGGTTAAACATATACCGGAAGGGAATTTCAAGCAGTACGAGATCGACGGAAAGCTATGGGCGATTCCGTCCCAGGCGTTTACCTCGGCAGGAAAATTTTCTTCTGTTATGGTTCGTCAGGATTTGCTGGAGAAGGTCGGCATGTCAGAAATTAATACGATCGCGGATTTGGAACAGTTTTTCAAAAGCATGCAAGCGATAGATCCAAGCTACTACGGCTATTTGGAAACGGATCGCGGACATGAAATGCTGTGGCGGGAATTGACAGATCGCAACTACTCCTCCTTGGATGAGCGGATGTTATTTATTGTGGATGAGGATGCCGGGGAAATGTTGAGCTATGTCGAGACCGAGCTGTACAAGCAGGTTGCCCAATTGCGAGAGTCTTGGGTGAAGCAGGGGATCATCGACATCAATCTGGTAGGCAATCCGGCGGCAAAGTTCGATCAGGAGAATGCAGGTAAGCTTTTGTTTCGCGTTGGTGCGGTGTCGCGGGCAATGGAAAACCTGCAAACGGCACGGAATGCCGATCCTAATGCGAGGCTGCGAGAATATTATTTGGCGAAGGATAAGCCCAAGTTTATTACGACTCCGGGCAATGAAGCCTTTATGATTACAGCGGCATCGGAAAACCCCGAGCGTGCGATGATGTTTATGAACTGGATTTTGCACAGCAAAGAAAATTACAACCTGATTATATACGGAGTAGAGGGCAAGGACTACGAACTGGAAGACGGCAAAATAAAGCAGCTTACCAATGACCAGCTGATGTACGAATGGATGTGGCGCAACAAAGACTATTTTACCGCTCCCGCCGGATTAGAGGATGATATTATCGATGATATGCTGAAGAATGACGAAAATTCGCGCATTTCCAAGCTGTTTGGCTTTCATTTCAACGAGGAATCGGTCAAGCACGAGGTGGCGCAGGTGATGGCGGTTTATAAAGAAAAATTTGAGCCGATCAGCTTTGGTCTGGCCAGTTATGAGGAGTATTACGATGATGCTCTTGCGGCTCTAAAAAAGGCAGGCTTCGACATCGTTTTTGCCGAAGTGCAACGGCAGTTCCAGCAATTCCAATTGCAACATTAACATGCTGATCCCAATTTGAGAGGGCGTTTGATGATGAACAGATTCAGCATATTCACCAAGCTAATGGCTACCTTGTTCATATTGCTAATCCCGATTTTGCTTCTGTTCGCTTTATCGAATCGAACGAGTACAGAGGTGCTAACCGACGAAATCATTAAGGTAAAGCAATATCAGATTGAAACATTCGCTAACCAATTGGATGAATTGTTTTTCCGCTTAGACACATATAAGAAGATGCTGTACGAAAGCACAGATGTAAGAAATTTGGCTTATCCAGATTTACTGGACGATGTCTTGGACAAATATCGAATTAACCGAACCGTCTCTGAAGAAATTAACCGGCTTGCCGGTTACGGTGATTGGAAAGCAGTCATTGCAGTTGTGTATCCTCGCACCAATAACGTTATTAAAAGCAACTCCAATCTGAATGCGCTTCCAGCAAAGCTTCCCGCACAGGATACGTTTTGGCAATATTATTCGGCACCTGATGAGGATTATTTTCTGAACATATTGTCTTATCCTGAAAATCCGGAGCAAGCAGGCGAGGCGCATATGAGAGTCGTGCTGAAACTCGGCGTCGCTGCATTGCGCAGCGCTTTATCCGAATTTAAAGCAAATGGTTCGGGCGATCCGTTTCTATATCATCCGGGAGAAAATCCGGTTTATAATTATTCCGTTAATCGTGAGCAAATAAACGAATTGCTTCCCTCGCTTGAGGGGATTGATCCGACACTTGCAAGTGGACATATTATGCTTAGGTCCGACAAGACGAGCTTTCAGATTCATTATAAGAAGCTGGAATCGTTAGGCTGGTATCTAGTAGATTACGTGCCAATCAGTCAAATTATGGCGCCGATTAGTCGCAACCAGACGATGTTTTACGTTATAAGCGGATTGCTGCTGTTTATGGGAGCATATCTTGCCTTTCTTATGTACCGAAATATTCAGATTCCATTTCGCAAATTAATCCGAAATATGAATCTAATTGAAAAAGGAATTTATTCAATCAGGATGACAGACAAGCCTAAAGGCGAGTATCGTTTTCTGTATGAGCGATTCAATTCTATGGCTTCCAAAATAGAGGAGCTGATTGAGGATGTATATAAAGAACAGCTTCGTTCCAAGGATGCAACGCTAAAACAGCTGCAATCGCAGATCAACCCTCATTTTCTGTACAATACGCTCGCTTATATTAAAAGCATGATTGAGCTAAATGAAAACAAAGCGGCGATTTCGATGACGATGAACTTGAGCAAGTACTATCGCTATACGACCAAGACGGGAAGCAAGATGGTACAGCTGAAGGAAGAGCTGGATTTAATCCACTTCTATCTGGAAATCCATTGCATGCTGAGAGATGACTTTGAATTTCAAATTGAGATCGAGCCGCAGATGGAAGCATTGGAAATCCCGCGCTTAATCGTGCAGCCGCTCGTTGAAAATGTTATTTTGCATTCGTTCAACAATCATTCTGAATATGGAATCATTACCATCCGCTGCTGGCGCGCGGGCGGGATGAATCATGTGTCGGTAGAGGATAATGGTACGGCAATCGATTATGCAATGATAGAATCTATTAGAAAGAAAGTTCATTCGAGCAATGAAGAAATAGAATCCGGGCTGAAAAATGTACATCAACGGCTGCGTTTAATGTACGGCAATGAATCAGGCCTGCAGCTTAGCAAATCGAAATTAGGCGGACTTTGCGCTGAATTATGTTGGAGCAGCAAGGAAGAGGAGGCCTAGGGAGGGACAGCATGTACGAGATTTTGATAGTGGATGATCATACGCATTTGGTAGATAGCCTGGCGATTGCACTTCCGTGGGAGCAGATGGGGATCAGCAATGTCTATAAGGCTTATTCCGGCGAGGAGGCCTTGGAGCTGCTAAATTATCGCTCTGTAGATATTGTCATAACAGATATCCAGATGAACGGTATGAGCGGCCTCGAATTAATCAACAAAATCAATGAGAAGTGGAAAAATACGAAGGCTGTCATTATAACCGGATACGATGAATTTCAGTATGCGAAGGCAGCCATTCAGCAGCAAGTGAGCGCGTATCTGTTAAAGCCGGTATCGAATGAGGAATTGGAACAAACTTTGCGCAATATTATGGATAAGATCATAGAAGAAGGAAATGAGCTGGTTAATCAGCAAAAATTTTTATACCGTTTTCGGGAAAGCCTGCCTAACTTAAGAGAAATGTTTTTGTTTGACTTAATCTCCGGCAAAAATTACCCGCAAGCTGTTATACGAGATAAAATTCAGCTTTATGAGCTGCCCTTTCAGCTAGAGAAGGATGCGATTCTTTTGTGCATGAGAGTAGAGGAGGATTATTCGGATAGAGATCTGTACAATCTCTCATTAATCGAGTACGCCATGTTTAATATTGTAGAAGAAATATATTCGGGCAAGTACCATGTCATGCACTGCAAGGATTCGTACGATTATTTGATTTTCTTGATTCAAAGTCAACAAATCGAGGACCAGGACAGTAACAGCACAGTGGCGATCGAGGACTTGGCCCGGCTTTCCCAGCATCAAATCAAATTATATTTGAAAGCGAAGGTTTCCATTGTACTGAGCAACTGGGGACAATTCCCGCATGATACATTGGCGATGTACCACTCTGCCTTATCGATATATACCGACTATATAGGCTACCAGACGGAAAGCTTTTTCCATGCCGCACAAAAGAAAGAAAGCTCTGAGATCCAGCCGCTATCTGAGCTTTATCGCTCCCAGACATTAATGGAACTGATCGATATCGAGCAGTGGGCGGCATTCGAGGATAAGCTGGCGCGAATATTCGCTGAGCTTGAAGAAGCGGGGAATGGAGCGCGTGAATACGGGTTTGAAGTCTATGTTGCCTTGCTGCAGACATTCTCCTATTACTTGCATAAGAAAGGGAAACGGATCTTTGACGTATTTGGACGAGACATCGAGAAAATGCTGAAGGTGGATGCCAGCTGGAGCGTAGAGCCGCTGAAAGAATGGGCCTTCAGCAGCTATGTGCAAATTAAAGCGTATAGCGACAGCCGTTCGGACAATATCCGATCCGACTTAATGGAACGAATTCGCCATTTCATACAGCAAAACGTACAAACCGTAACACTGCAAACCGTTGCCGATTATGTCAATCTGCACCCGGTTTACGTATCCAACCTGTTCAAGCAGGAGGCGGGAGAGAACTTCTCCAACTATGTGCATCGTCTGCGTATGGAGAAAGCCGTTCAATTGCTGCAGCGAAAGGATTTGAAAATAAGCCAGATTGCGCTTGAGGTCGGCTACCAGAAGCCGCAGTATTTTATTAAGTTGTTTAAAGCTCATTATGGGATGACGCCGCAGGAGTATAAGAATAGCTTGTGACTCATCGCTGCGCCCATCCATGCGCTAACGCTTGAACATTCAGCGCTCTGCCCATCCATGCGCTAACGCTTGAACATTCCTGCGGAATGGCGGCGCTTATAGCGCATGGATGGGCTCCGCTGGAGCGGTTTTTGTGGGCACGTTCTAGGAAGTTTTTGTTGGGGTTGCTTCGAGCCTTGCTCGTAATCCAACGCAGCACCGTCCTCGCCTATTGACTCGAACATTCCTGCGGAATGGGGGTCGTTATAGGCTGCGGTGGTGCTGCTGTTGCTTTTGTGGGCACGTTCTAGGAAGTTTTTGTTGGGGTTGCTTCGAACCTTGCTCGTAATCCAGCGCAGCACCGTCCTCGCCTATTGACTCGAACATTCATCGCTCCGCCCATCCCTACGCTAACGCTTGAACATTCCTGCGGAATGGCGGCGCTTTTAGCGTAGGGATGGGCTCCGCTGGAGCTTTTTTCGTGGGCACGTTCTAGGAAGTTTTTGTTGGGGTTGGTTCGAGCCTTGCTCGTAATTCAGCGCAGCACCGTCCTCGCCTATTGACTCGAACATTCCTGCGGAATGGGGGTCGTTATAGGCTGCGGTGGTGCTGCTGTTGTTTTTTGTGGGCACGTTCTAGGGAGTTTTTATGGGAGTTTGTTTGTGCTTTGTCTTGATTCAGGGCGCTGGTTTGTTTGTTGTTTGGTTAAAATTGTTTCCATCCGAATACCGGTCTTAGCATTTTGCGGAGCCAGTATGCGATGAGTGTCCCGGGGCCCCATGAGCCGGGATTTTGCAGGTATTGTGTGTATTGGTCGCTCATTATATAGGTCCAGGTGGAAGGAGGGCTTTTTAGTCCCAGTTCTTCCCACTTTGCTGGGTCGTTTGATCCTCCGAGTTTTTTGAGCATTTTTTCTGTTTCTTTATTTATTTGCTCTGGAATTTGCTCGAATGCCTGGATGATTTGTGCATGGTATTCGTCGATTGGATTACGGTTGGTAAGGCTTGTTAAATGGATGCCTTCGCGAATGTATGATGCGTATGCCAGATGGTCGGCCCAGTATTTGTCGATATAGTATAGCCGTACACGCCGCTCGGCAGGGCTCATCGGGATCTCGCCTTTTAAAATTTTTAGCCGCTCCTCGTACAGCAGACGCCTTTGTTCCTCGACCATATCGGAATAGCTGTTCAGCTCCTGACGGATATGGAAGTTTTGGCCCATAATAACGCGCTGAATATGCTCTATTTTGCTAAGAAGCACCGACTCGTTGAGAGCTTCTTCCTGCCTAAGATCGCGCAGCTCTTTATCGATGCCGAATCTGAGCATCAGCTCATCCTCCAGACTTACGAAAAAGACGGAAGCTCCCGGGTCGCCTTGACGGCCGGAACGACCGCGCAGCTGGTTGTCAATCCGCACGCTTTGGTGCACATGTGTACCAATTACGTATAAGCCGCCCAGCTTAGCGACAATTTCTGCCTGCTCAGGGTCGCCGCCGCCGAGCCGGATGTCGACGCCGCGTCCCGCCATGTTTGTAGAAACCGTTACAGCACCGATTTCGCCCGCTTTGGCAATAATTGCGGCTTCTTCTGCGTCGTTTTTTGCATTCAGAACATTACAAGGTACACCAGCAGCCGCTAGTGCCTCCGCTAGCATATCTGACTCCCCGACGCTTGACGTTCCTATAAGAATCGGACGTCCTGTTGCATGGATGGATGAGATTTCTTGCACAAGCGCCTTGAATTTGGCTTCTTTATGGGTATAAATCCGATGCGGGTGGTCGATTCGTCTGTTAGGGCGGTTTGGCGGGATTGGCATCACCTGCAGCACATAAATCTCTTCAAATTCTATTGCCGAAGCGAGGGCGGTAGCCGTCATTCCGCATATCTTCGGATACAGGCTAAGGAAGTGTTGCAGCGTTATTGTCCCGAGAATTTTTCCGCCGTTTTTAAATGGCAGCCCTTCTTTCGCCGCAAGCGCAGCCTGCAGTCCGTCCGGCAAATGCCTGTTTTCTGCCACGCGGCCAGTATATTCGTCGACAAGCTCGATTTTGCCATCGCGGATGATGTAATCAACGTCTTTTTTCAATAACCATTCCGCATGCAGTGCGCAGTTCAACGTCGACAGCAAATGACTGTTTTGGCTTTCGTACAAATTGCCGCATCCCAGCAGCTCTTCCACTTTGGCTGAGCCAGCTTCATTTAAGTAAACGTTCCGCTTGAACTCGTCAAAGTCGTAATGCTTTTCTTCCTCAAGCTGCCTGGCGACTGCTGCAAATCGACTGCCGTCGTCACCAGAAGTGCCTGGTTCGCCCGCGATGACTAGCGGTACCCGTGCTTCATCGAGAAGCAGTGAATCGGCTTCGTCCACGATGACATAATGGAAAGGGCGATGCACGGTATCGATTTCTTCTAAAGCAATCGAGTCGCGCAAATAATCGAACCCGGCCTCTTTAGCCGTAACATAAGTGATATCCGCTGCGTACGCTTCCCGTTTCTCGGACAAGTTCATGCCCGCTTGAACCGATTTTACTGTTACTCCGAGGAAACGATAAATCGGTCCCATCCACTCCGCATCCCGCTTTGCCAAATAATCGTTAAAGGTCAGCGCATGAACGCCTTTGCCGGTTAGCGCATTTAGATAAGCAGGCATAACAGCGGACAGTGTTTTTCCTTCGCCGGTTTGCTGCTCGACCAGAAATCGCTCATGCAAAGCGATGGCGGCCATAATTTGGACATCATACGGCTGCAGGCCAAGCGTTCTCTTAGCTGCCTCGCAAACGAGCGCATAGGCATCGACAAGCAGCTCGTCCAAAGGCGTGCCCGATTTTGCTTCCTGTTTCAGGCGGAGAGATTCCGTATGCAGCTGCTGTTCATCCCATGCTTGCAAATTCCGTTTTCTAATAAGCTCCACCTTGTCCCGATAGATTTTTAGCCTAAGTCGGATATCGCGGTCTTTCATTTTTTGCATTAACCTGACAGCTATATTCATCGGATTCGAACTCCCCTCTACTAATTGTAATAGAATCAGATACGGCTATACTTCCATCTGGTCAAACCATAGACAACATATTGCCCCAATCCTAACAACCCGAAAAGAATTAAAGAATAAGCATAATCGGCTGGGAGAAATATGAGAACTATTGCAGCTGTAGGTAAACCCATGCTGTAGTAAATATAGACGTTACGGCAAGCCTTGAACGTAATCCATTGCTGCCCCTCATCCACCTCCCGGATTTCAGACAGCCCTAACCAAATATTAATGCGCTCCTTTGGATGTTTTCGATTATGAATGATAACAAGCAACACCCACAGTATGATTATGGCAGCACAGAACAAAGCAAAAATATTTAATCCCGTCAAAGGCTCACCTGTTTCCACGGCTTTAATAAACTGACCTGAATCCCAGTTTTTCTTAAGCAAATAAATACTGATTAAAGCCATAAGAAACATAGTAGCGGAAGTAAGAGGTGAACGTAAAATCCGTGATACCATTTTATTGATCCTCCTTCAAAGAAAAAACATCCTCAACGGGCACATTAAATGCTGCGGCAATTTTGAGAGCGAGCGTAATCGAAGGGGAATAATCTCCTTTCTCGATCAACCCTACCGTCTGGCGAGTAGCCCCAATAGCATCCGCCAAATCCTGCTGCGACCATCTAAACCGCGCCCTTAATTCACGAACATTATTAACAAGCATACAAGAGGTCCTTTCTAGCTATTAGATAAAAAAATTGTAATTGATCTATTGCAAAATGTAAATGATCAATTGCAATATGTAAATGATTCTTTACATGAAAGTGGATGAAAGAACAGCATATATAAGTGGAAATAAGCTATTGCGGAGACAAGTCTTACTTTCTACCAACTTGACGGTTTGAGCTCGAAAAGAAAAGAGGTCGGGGATACAGATTAGCATTGTGATTAAATAAATTAGAGATGGGCTAGTGAAAAGGGTTGTTCTGAAAACCTTTTTGCAAGGTTAAAATTAGGTTTAAAGAATCTGGATAACGTTAAGTGATCAGGCTGGAGTCGATAGAAATCTAAGGAATATGTAGCACGTTAAGGGGGAAAGCTGCCTCATTTACCCAGAGAATACCGCCCAATAGAACGCTGTGCATTCATTAGAACGAAGAAATGCTTCATTTGTTATACATAACGATATCCAGCTTCCTTAGCGACTAACCAGCCCTTATCCAGCCACGCCGCCTTTCACTTTTCCGGCAGCCCCGTCAGCAGTGCAAACCTGGGCCAATAAGCAGGAATACGTAAGCTAATAGGTGAGAAGAGTTCTGTACTAAACAAGCAAGCTCGAAGTATCTCCCACAAAACTCCTAAGAACACGCCCACAAAAACTCAATGAAGCTCCCCCACAAAAACATCAGCAGCACCACCGCAGCCTATAACGACCCCCATTCCGCAGGAATGTTCGAGTCAATAGGCGAGGACGGTGCTGCGCTGAATCAACATGCAAGGTTCGAAGCAAGCTCCCACAAAGACTCCTTAGAACAAGCCTACAAATCGCTCCAGCGGAGCCTCTCCATTGCGCTAAAAGCGCCGCCATTCCGCAGGAATGTTCAAGCGTTAGCGCATGGAGAGGCGGAGCGCTGAATGTTCAAGCGTTAGCGCATGGAGAGGCTGAGCGTTGAATGTTCAAGCGTTAGCGCATGGAGAGGCGAAGCGCTGAATGTTCAAGCTTTAGCGGATGGATGAGCGGAGCGCCGTACAATACTCGCACCGATCAGCCTGCGCTCATAGGGCAGCTTCGGATTAGCGATGCGCCAGAGGAGCTGATCAACCGCGCGCATGCCAATGACCTCCTTGTGCACATCAACCGTTGCATATAAAGCAAGATCAGGATAGGTGTAGTCGAAGCCTGTGAACTGACAAACTTCTGGCACGCTCAACCCTTCATTTTTCAATGTTTCAATTGCAAAAAATGCATACGTATCATTTGCACAGACAAATACCTCAGGCAGCTGGCGATCTCTCGCCATATTAGGGAGGACTGTGTAAATGGTGTCTGCTTCCGGACCGATCAGTCTCGGGTTTTGCTGGTTCGGGATATTATGCTCTTCTAATGCAAGACGGAAGCCGAGCCAGCGATCTTTAAAGCTCGCTGCTTCTCGAATATTTCCGATAAATTGAAAATTAGTGAAGCCCGCTTTAATTAGCTCCTTCATCAGCTCAACCATGCTGTTTGTATTGTCGGTAAAGATAGAGTCAGCATGAAATTGTTCGTCATGATGATCGACGATTACAATAGGAATGCCGCTTTGCTGCAATTCCAGCAATATAGGCGTCGAAATAGAGCCAACAGCTATAATGCCTTGAATTCCATCCGGGTTAAGCAATGTAAAGATCGAATCGCCGCTTGG
This sequence comes from Paenibacillus montaniterrae, assembly GCF_018403185.1. Lineage (GTDB taxonomy): Bacteria > Bacillota > Bacilli > Paenibacillales > Paenibacillaceae > Pristimantibacillus > Pristimantibacillus montaniterrae. The sequence continues at coordinate 380,679 of NZ_BOSE01000002.1, read as the reverse complement.
TTCCGTTAAGGTCAAAATATTAATCCCCCGCTGATTCAACGCTGACGATATTCCGTTAAAAACCGGTCCCCAATAGAGTGATTCCGTATTTTGATAGCGTACATTAGGAAACAAAATTAATATTGTCTCTATCGTTTCTATTGATTTCTGATCAGCAAAACGGTTTTGCAGCAGGAATGGTGAAGCTGCTTCCCGCTTGGCAAAGTACCCCAGCTTCTGGGCAGTATCTACAATAAGCTGACGAGTTTCCGCGCTTACCCCTGATTTTCCTGCCAGGGCACGAGAAACGGCATATTTGGACATTCCGACTGCATCTGCAATTTCCTGAATCGTAACCTTTTTACGCATAAGCAACCACATCTCTTTAATTTGTTATTTTTGTTATCTTCAACATAACACTTTATTAATTTTTTGGCAATGTTATTCTCAAATTAGGACAAGAATACGAAAAAAACTTTGTATTGTACATTTTTTTGATTAGATATTGACCAATTTGTTATGTTCATGGTATTCTTTGTTATGTAAGGAAGCGCTAACAAAATAACAAACATAACTACAGTTAATTTTGTTATGAAGAGTTATCAGCAACAGCAAATGTCAGCTTTGATCTATTTTGTTATTGTCTGCCTGGAACAACAATAAAATTGGGAGGTTAAACAATGCGTAAATTGAAAGGGTTTTCATTTTTGCTGATCTGCTTCATGCTCATCCTGTCTGCATGCAGCGGAGGAAATGGGAATGGCGGGAATACGGAGCCTACGCCGTCGCCTGCTGCGACAAACAGTGAACCAGCTACGCCTGAACCAACTGAGGAAGTAGAACAAACATATGATCTCGATGGTCGGGTAATTAAAATTGCGGCATGGTGGGATTTAACACCGGCTGGGGCAACGCAATCTGATATTAACCGCTTGGAAAAGATTAAAGAGGTTGAAAAGAAATATAACGTAACGATTGAGTTTGTAACCGTTCCATTTGAAGAAATGGTTCCAAATTTTACGAATAGCGTGCTGGCTGGCGAGCCTTTTGCTGATATTGTTCAGCTTGAATACAAGGCGGCGCTGCCATTAATTAAAAAAGGACTTATTTTACCGATTAGCGAGTTTACGAATGAAAACAGCAATATTAACAATGAAGGTAATTTGCTGATGAAATATTCACCGATTGCTGGAGATCACTACGGCTTTGATAATCCGGTCTACATCGGTGCTGGTCTGCACTATAACCGCGACCTGTTCAAAGAGCTGAATCTTGAAGATCCAAAAGACATTTATGAGCGCGGCGAATGGACTTGGGATAAGTTTTTAGAGCTTGCCAAGGCTGCAACGAAGGACACTAACAATGATGGTAAAAACGATGTATGGGGCTTTTCAGCATGGTCAATCGATGCCTACAAGCACTTCGCGGTATCGAATGGCGTTCGCATCGTAGATGAAGAAAACCTTGTTGAAGGCTTGACCAGCCCTGGCTCAATCAAAACAGCTGAATTCCTGAATCAGCTTTACAATGTCGACAAGGTCGTAAAAGTAAGTACGGGCGATCCAATGAACTGGGAGGAGTCCAACACATTTAAAGAAGGCGATGTTGCGATGTTCACTGTTGCTGAATGGAATTTGAGCGGCTTGAACTTCGAATTCGGCATCGTGCCAATTCCAAAAGGACCGGAACAAACGACAGATTACACATACGCCAATACGGCTGCTTCTGCCAAATTTATCGGTAAAGGCGTAAAGGATCCAGAGCTTGTATACCAAATTTTCGAGGAAACCTTCGATATTCCGATGCTTGAGGAATACCCGGGCCAGGATTATTTGGAAAGCATTTATACGCATGAGGATGACGTAGCAATGCTGCGCGATCATATTGCTGGAACAGGTCTTATTACGTTGGATGAATCATTCCCTGATTTCCCAACCTGGGCTTATGTGAATGATGTTATCGTCAATCAAGTATCACCATCAGCAGCTGCAGAAACGTATAAGGGTCAGGCAGCAGAATCGCTCACCAAGCTAGGGCAATAATTGAATGATGCGTAATGCGAAAAGGGGAGTCAGTTTTTGCCTTCCCTTTTCTATTACCGTTCATCAACGTTTTAGGAGGGAATGTAGTGAACCGTCAGCATCGCAAGCCATTTAAGGCAACAACAACCATTGCAATAGCTGTATGCATCGTGCTTTGTGCAGTGCTGTTCATCATCAATGCTCGAACAGACAGAAATGGTATTGATGCGGCTGCAACAACTCCATACGAAGGAAAGCTGCGCCATAGCGAGGATAGCTATGCTGCTTACATTGCGCAATATGAAAATGCGGCCTCGCCGCAGCAGGAAATTGTCATTGAAGCAGCACAATATAACGCGCTGACCGGTAATGATTTCGAAATTTTGGAGCAGTTTGCAGGGATGGATGGTCAGGCTTTATACACTGGTGAAACGGGAAAAGTAGAGTGGAGCTTTCACGTTCCGCAAAGCGGCTTATATCAAATAGAGCTGCTTTACTATCCAATAGAAGGGAAAAGCTCGGCAATCGAGCGCATTATCGCAATTGACGGAAAGGTGCCGTTTGAAGAAGCGCAATTTGTGCAATTTGATCGAATATGGAACAACGAGCTGGACGAAATCAAGGTTGATAACCAAGGCAATGAGCTGCGACCTAGACAGGTTGAATATCCGCAATGGATGAGCAAAATGGTTCAGGATTCAAATGGATACATTACAGAGCCATTTCAATTTTATTTAACAGAAGGCGAGCATACGCTGAGCTTCGAGGCTTCGCGCGAGCCTATGATCATTAAAGAAATACGGCTGAAGCAGAAATCGAGCATCCCGACCTATGCCGAGCTTGCCGCGCAATACGAGCAGACTGGCGCAAAGGCAACATCAGGTCATGAGCTGCGGATTGAAGGGGAAGCAGCAGTAAGAAAATCTTCACCAACCTTGTATCCTGTTAGCGAACGCACCAGTGCGGCAGTAGCTCCGTACAGCGCTTCACTAATCAAAATAAATACGATAGGCGGCTTTAACTGGCGCTTGCCCGGCCAATGGATCGAATGGGAAATCGACGTGCCGGAGGACGGATTATACGAGCTTTCCTTCGTTGCGCAGCAAAACTGGGTGCGCGGCATTTATTCTACGCGCAAGCTGTACATTGATGGCGTTGTTCCGTTCCAGGAAATGAACGCGGTCGGCTTTAAATACAAAAGCGGCTATCGCCTCGAAACGTTAGGGCAGGACGATCAACCTTATTTGTATTATTTAACCGCGGGCAAGCATACGCTGCGTCTGGAAAATACGCTTGGTCCATTTGCCGAGCTGATTGCAGAGGTAGAGAACTCCCTGTACGAGCTTAATTCGCTGTACCGCAACATTTTGATGATTACCGGCACGAAGCCTGATGAGTATCGCGACTATCAGCTAACGGAGAAAATTCCGAATTTGCTGGAACGGATGACCGCTGAGCGCTATCGCCTGACGGACGTTGCTGCGCATTTGAAGCAGCTTGCGGGCGGCTCCAGCGATCAGGAGGCGCTGCTCAAATCAATGACGGTGCTGCTCGATGAAATGATCGCCAAGCCGGATAATATTCATCGCAAGCTAACCGATTATAAGACGAACACAGGCGGACTGGGCACATGGGTGCAGCAGGCAAGAGAGCATCCGCTTGAAATTGACGCAATCATTTTAAGCTCGCCCGGTCAAAAATTAGATATAGAAGGCTTGGGCATCGGCTCGAAGCTTAAGCATGAGCTGCTCACCTTTGTCAATTCCTTCTTTATTGACTACAACAGCATCGGCAATGTTACCGAGCAAAAAAATCAGCGCACGATTACCGTTTGGATCGGCAGCGGACGCGACCAGGCGAATACGATGAAAGCGATGATCGATGAAACCTTCACCTCGCAAACCGGGATAAACGTCAATCTGAAGCTGGTGCAAATGCATACGCTGCTGCCTGCAACGCTGGCGGGTCAAGGGCCGGATGTAGCGATGCAAATTGATAATGATATCCCCGTTAACTTCGCGATGCGCAATGCCGCCGCAGACTTGACGCAATTTGCAGATTATGGCGAGGTTGAGCAGCGCTTCCGCGACAGTGCTGTTGTACCGTACCGTTATACGGATGGCGTGTACGCATTGCCGGAGCAGCAAACGTTCAATATGCTGTTTTACCGCAAGGATGTACTGGATGAGCTTGAGCTCGAGGTGCCAAAAACATGGGATGATGTGTCGGCAATGCTCGCAGTTTTAAGCAAAAATCATATGCAGTTTGGTTTGCCGCCTGTTCAGCAGGCTGCAATTCAAGGACAAAATATTCCGCCAAATTCACTATATGCAGCGCTGCTGTTCCAGAATGGCGGTCAATTTTATCGCAATGACGGCAAGGAAAGCGATCTTGATTCGCGCGTTGCAATTGAGACGTTCAAGCAATGGACGGAGTATTACACCGATTACAAGCTGGAGCGGGAATATGATTTTGCCAATCGCTTCCGTACCGGTGAAATGCCGATTGGAATTGCCGACTATACGATTTACAACCAATTGACGGTTTTCGCTCCGGAAATTCGCGGACTGTGGGGCTTTGCGCCTATCCCTGGCACTGTGCAGGAGGACGGCACGATCAATAATCAAGTGCCAAGCGGCGGCTCTGCCGTAATGATGCTCGAAAGCGCCGAGGATAAGGAAGCGGCCTGGCAATTTATGAAATGGTGGACGAGTGACGAGACTCAAGCAAAATTTGGCCGCGAAATGGAAGGGCTAATGGGAGCGGCAGCCCGCTATCCGACCGCCAACATTAATGCGCTCGACAGCTTGCCCTGGCCAGTAGCCGACTACGAACAGCTAAAGCAGCAGTTTGATCAGGTTGTGGGCATTCCTGAGGTCCCGGGCGGTTACTTTACAGGTCGTCACCTGTTTAACGCCTTCTACAAAACCGTCATAGGCGAAGTGGAAGCACGACAAGCACTGATGGATTATGTGGAATATATTCAGGATGAAATCGAAAACAAGCGACAAGAATTCGGCTTGCCGCAATAAGGAGGGAGAAGGCCGCGTGTCTAACTGGTGGAGCTTAAAATGGAACGAGATGAAGAAGAACAAGCATTCCTACGTGCTTCTCGCTCCTTATATGATTTTATTTGCTGTATTTACTGTACTGCCGGTCATTATGTCGATGATTTTGAGCTTTACGTATTTTAATATGCTTGAATTTCCGAAATTTATTGGCTGGCACAACTATTCCAGACTGTTTCTTGAGGATGACATCTTTCTCATTGCCATCAAAAATACGATTTTATTCGCCGTTATAACTGGGCCGGTCAGCTACATTGCCTGCTTTGTGTTCGCCTGGATCATTAATGAGCTGACGCCGAAGCTGCGCGCCTTTATGACGCTGGTGTTTTACGCGCCGTCAATTTCAGGCAATGTGTTCTTCATATGGCTGATGATTTTCTCTGGCGACCGCTACGGCATCGCGAACGGCTTTCTATTAAAGCTAGGTATTTTAATGGAGCCGATTCAATGGCTCAAGGAAGAAAAATATATTTTGGCGATTATTATTCTCGTCCAGCTATGGCTTTCGCTTGGCACAGGCTTTCTTGCCTTTATCGCCGGGCTGCAAACCGTGGATCGCAGCTTATATGAAGCTGGAGCTGTTGACGGCATTCGCAACCGCTGGCAGGAGCTATGGTACATTACGCTGCCTTCGATGCGACCACAGCTAATGTTCGGTGCGGTCATCCAGATTACTACGTCTCTGGCGGTCGCCGATGTGTCGATTGCGCTGGCAGGCTTCCCAAGCGTCAACTATGCTGCCGAGACGATTGTAACGCATTTGATAGACTATGGTACGACACGCTTTGAAATGGGCTATGCTTCATCGATTGCAACGATTTTGTTCATTATTATGCTAGGCACAAATCTCATTGTACAAAAACTATTACGTAAGGTAGGTGAATGAGCATGCCCTTTTCCTTCAAACTGCGCTCAAAGCTGCGTTCAAAAAGGGTAAATCGCTCGTTCTGGGGAAGCTTTGGCTTATTTACGGTATTGGCTTTCTTTGGAGCTTTTATGATTTTGCCTTTGGTCTATGCGATCAACAATGCATTCAAGCCGTTGGATGAAATATTTCTGTTTCCGCCGACCCTGTTTGTAAGAAATCCAACCTTTAACAACTTCATCGATTTGATGAATTTGCTTGGCGAATCATGGGTTCCATTTAGCCGCTATATATTCAATACGTTGTTTATTACACTGACTGGCGTTATCGGCCATGTCATTTTCGCATCGGCGGCAGCTTTCCCATTAGCGAAGCATCGCTTTCCAGGCAAAAAGGCATTGTTCCAAGTAGTCGTATTGTCGCTAATGTTCACGCCAGCGGTTACAGCGATTCCGAACTATATGGTAATGAGCTGGCTCGGCTTGATTGATTCGTATTGGGCTGTCATCGTGCCTGCATTCTCCTATTCCTTGGGGCTTTACCTGATGAAGCAGTTTATGGAGCAAATGCCGGATGCGCTGCTGGAGGCGGCTAAAATCGATGGCGCAAGCGAATACCGCATTTTTTGGACGATTGTTATGCCTAATGTCAAGCCGGCCTGGCTGACGCTCGTTATTTTGCAGTTTCAAATTTTGTGGGGCACTGACGGCAATGGCTTCATCTATAGCGAGCAGCTGAAAAGCTTGCATTTTGCCGCCAACCAAATTATATACGGAGGAATTGCGCGTGCAGGAGCTGCAGCGGCTGTTGCACTCATATTGATGAGTGTGCCGATTACGCTTTTTGTATTTTCCCAAAGCAAAATAATTGAGACGATGGCATCCTCGGGAATGAAGGAGTAGGAGGGATTTCATGAGGATTAAAAAATTTGTTACCGCAATTGTACTCGCCTCCGTTCTCTTTTCAACCGCTTTGCTGGAAGCTGTACATGCTGGCACGCCATACGAGGCCTACAACTACAATTATTGGGAGGAAGCGGTCGCTTCGCCCGCCGCCTTTGTGCCGAGTCGTGCCGTAAGCGGCCAGGATCTTGGCATCGGACCTTTCGTAGAGCCTAACGATATGGTAATCGGCCATGATGGCAGCATCTATGTTGCAGATACCGGCAATAAGCGTATTGTCGTGATTAATGCGCAATGGGAGGTTGAGCGCATAATCGATTCCGCTCCGGGAATTGGCGAGTTTGGCACGATCAGCGGCATTTTCGTCGACGCGGACGGAGACCTGTATATTGCAGACAGCGGACTGAGCAAGCTGATTGTGTTAAGCAAGACAGGAGAGGTGAGGCTTGTCATTGACAAGCCGCAGTCAGACATTATCGCGGCCGGCTTCAAATTCACGCCGACAAAGGTTGCCGTTGACGAGGCCAAGCGGATGTATGTCGTAGCGAACGGCGTGTTTGAAGGAATTATGCAGTTCGATGCGGACGGCAGCTTTCTTGGCTATATCGGAACGAATGAAGTAAAGCGCGATTATTATGAAATTTTCTGGCGCTTGTTCTCAACCAAGGAGCAGCGCAGTCAAATGGTGCTGTTTATACCTACTGAATTTTCAAATTTGGATATTGACCACAAAGGCTTTGTATATGCGACCAACATTGATTTGAACTCGCTTACGCCAATCAAACGGCTCAATCCGTCAGGCGAGGATGTGTTAAAGCGCTACGGCTATTTTGAAGTAAGAGGCGATATTCGCTATCGCACCTCCGTAGGACCTTCAATCTTTGTCGATATTAAATATTTGGGAGACGGGCTTTACAGTGCTCTGGACAGCAATCAGGGCAAGGTGTTCACGTATGACGCGGAGGGCAATTTGCTGTTTATTTACGGGATGCTCGCTAATCAGGCAGGCACATTCAAGACGCCGGTCGCGATTGAGTATGACGGTGAAAACCAGCTAGTGCTGGACCGCGCCAAAGGCAACATTAATGTGTTCAAGCCGACCAAATTCGGCAAGCTGGTGCTGCAGGCTTCTCGCTTGCACTACAACGGCTACAGTGAGGAAGCGGTGCCGATATGGCAGCAGGTGCTTGATCTTAACAGCAACTACGATATTGCCTATATCGGGATTGGTCGCTCGCTCGTGTTAGCCAAGCAAAATGAAGAAGCGATATTTTATTTCAAGCAAGGGATGGAGCGCGATCAATATTCTGTAGCTTACAAGCGCTATCGGCGTGAGGAAATGAAGGAGCAATTTAGCACGATTATGACGACCATTGTCATACTGGTGATCGTGACGGCTGGTTTAATGATTTGGCGCAAGCTTCGCCGCAATCGGCGCAAAGCTGCAGTGAGTCATTCCGTTGGGAGGGATCAGGCATTATGAAGCAGGAGCTAATTGATTTCCCGCTGCGCGTCATGTTTAAGCCATTCAGCAGCTTCTGGGATTTGAAGTATGACAATAAAGGAAGCATAAGAGCTTCTATCATTATTATCGCACTGACGATTATTGCGCTTATTTTGCAGAAGCAGTTTGCCGGCTTTCTAGTAAATTACACCGATCCGCGCCTCATTAACAGCTTGCAGGATATTGTTACGGTTGTTGTGCCATTTTTATTGTGGGTTGTCGCCAATTGGTCGATTACAACCTTGATGGATGGCGAGGGGAAATTTACTGAAATTGTGAAAGTAACAGCGTACTCGCTTACGCCGCTCGTAATTGTCTATGTACCATTGACGTTTATTAGCCGTTATATGGCGCAGGAGGAGACTGCCTTCTATTATTTGATGCTGTCTATCGCATCATTATGGTTTGTCTGGCTGCTGTTTGTCGGTATTATGACGGTTCATCAGTACACCGTGCTGAAAACGATTGTTACGATGCTATTAACGGTCATTGTAATGGGCATTATCGTTTTTCTCGGTGCGCTGGTGCTAAGCATGCTGTATCAAATCTATGACTTTTTATATAACATTTACCGAGAATTGCTGTTCAGAACGTAGAAGGGGGAGGCAGCCATAACAATGAACAAGAAACGATATATCATTCTCGGTGCTCTCCTGACTGTCGGGCTGATCGCCGGTTTGATTGCAATATTGAATCGCGGCGTGCCTGCGGCAGATGTCGCGGCATTTACAGCGATTGCGGAGCCTGAAGCAGGCACAGAGCTGAAAAGCGTTGCCCAGCCTGAAGTTGCAGGAATGAAGGCCGTTGCGAAAAACGACAAGCTGGTGCTGCATTACAATGAGGAAACGACAGAGATCGCTGTAACCGATCTTGCCAGTGGCGTAACCTGGTACAGCAATCCTGTTGATCGTGAAGCGGATACGCTGGCTTCAGGCTACGAGCAAAGCATATTGGCCTCGCAGCTTGTGCTGCAGTATCGCGATTTGGAAGGGAACTTATATACGTATTCCAATCATGAGAAGAGCATTATGAACGAGCAGTTTCAAGCGGAGGCTATTCCTGACGGCTTGCGAGTCACCTATCAGCTAGGCGATGCTTCCAAAGGAATAGATGCGCTGCCGAAATTTATAAGCAAGGAGCGCTTTGAGACATTGATTTTGGCCAATTTGCCTGAAGCAACCGCCAATTATGTCAAAGCGAGATATATGGAGTCAAAAACGAATCCGGGTGTAATGGAACGGCTTGACGCCCAGGTAGAAAAAAAGCTTGTGCTTAATAAAATGGTCGCAGCCTTTGAGGAGGCAGGCTATACCGAGGAGGATCTTGCCTTGGACGAAGCCGAGCATGGCAGTGGCGCGGGCAATGCTGCCGAAAAGCCTAATTTTACTGTCGTAATGGAGTATCGTCTCGTTGATGATGAGCTTGTTGTCACGATTCCCGCCTCGCAAATCGTGGAGCCAACCACTTATCTTGTGCGCAGCATTGATGTGCTGCCTTACTTCGGGGCGGCTAATGCGAGCGCAGAGGGCTATATGCTTGTGCCTGACGGCTCAGGCAGTCTAATCTATTTGAACAATGGCAAAACGAAGGAAGAGCAGTATGTGCAGCGCGTCTACGGTGATGATCCGAACAATACACGCTGGGCGCGGGGAATGGTAAGCGAGCAGGCGCGCATGCCAGTCTACGGCTTGAAAAACGGCAATGCAGCCTGGTTTGCGGAAATTATTCAAGGGGAAGGAAACAGCAGCATCACTAGCTCGATTAATGGCATGCGCAATTCCTATAACACCGTGTACGCTTCCTTCAGCTTGCGCGGCGAGGATTATTTAGAGCTGTATACAGGCAACAAATATCAGGAAATTCAAATTTTGAATGAGCAGCGCTATCAGGGAGATTTGCAGCTTCGCTACAGCTTCCTCAGCAACGAGCAGGCAAGCTATAGCGGAATGGCCGCATTGTACCGCGAGCATCTTGAGCAGGATGGCGTGTTGACTAGACTGGCAGCAGCCGAGCAAATTCCGTTCTATCTCGATATTATCGGCTCCTACGATAAGCGAACGTCATTTTTAGGCGTTCCGTATCAAAAGACGCATGCTTTGACGACCTTTGAGCAGGCGGGCGAAATTGTTGAGCAGCTGGCCGAGCGCGGTGTGCAGGCGGTCAATATGCGCTATCTGGGCTGGTTTGATCGCGGCATCCAGCATAAAACACCTGTCAAGCTGCGCCTTGATTCTGTGCTTGGCGACAAGAAAGAGCTGCAGCAGCTTGCCAGCCAGCTGGAGCAGCAGGGAGGGATGCTGTTTCCTGATGTAGCCTTCCAATACGTGTATAAGGATGATCTCAGCTTTACCCCGGCTTCAGATGCGGCACGCTTTGTCACGCGCGAGGTCGTAGAGCTGTATCCTTACAATCGGGCGATCAATCGAATGGACAGCTTAAAGGGCAGCTACTATTTACTGTCAGCAGCCAAGCTTCCTTATTACGTAAATAAATTTGCAGACATCTATCAGCAAAAATATGATCTGACAGGAGTCGCCTTGCGCGATCTGGGCAATGTGGTCGGCTCTGATTACAGAGTGAAACGAGTCATTCATCGCGATACGGCCAAGCAAATTACCCAGCAATCGCTGGCCAAGCTGGCCGAGCAGCAGGAAACGCTTATCGTTGGCGGTCATGCCTATGCCTGGGCCTATGCCGATCATCTGATTGATGTACCGTCATCGTCGAGCAGCTTTAGCATTACGGATGAAAGCGTGCCATTCTATCAAATGGTGCTGCACGGCTATATTCCATATGCGAGCCAGGCTGTCAACCTGTCAGATGAGCAGGATATTGAGGAGCAGCTGCTGCAGGCAATCGAGCAAGGAGCGTATCCGCATTTTACATGGAGCTATAACCATTCATCTGACTTGAAATTTACAGCATATGATCAATATTTTTCCACGAAATATGAAATTTGGCTGGAGGAAGCGTCTCGTATGTACCGTGAAGCAAATGAAGTGCTGTCGCAAGTAAGCGGTGCGCTCATTGTCGAGCGGATCGTGCATCAGCCTGGTGTTGTTGAAATGCGATACGATAACGGCAAATCGATTGTAGTCAATTATACGGAAAATGCGGTCACTGTAAACGGCATGAGCATTGCTGCAAGAAACTATGCAATAGGCGGTGATCAACGATGAGATTAAAATCTATGTCATTGCAGCGCAAGCGCTCTATGCTCGGCTTCGTTTTTATTGCGCCATGGCTGGTCGGTTTTCTGTTTTTATATTTGACGCCGCTTATTCAATCGCTTATGTTCAGCTTTACCGATCTTGTCATCCAGCCTGACGGCTATTCGCTGGAACCGGTAGGCTTTGAAAATTTTCGCAATGCGATTTTAGTGGATGCCAATTTTAATCGCGTCATTACTGATTCGGTTGGGCAAATGCTAATTAGTGTGCCGATGATTTTATTTTTCAGCTTGTTTTCGGCTACGCTGCTCAACCAAAAGTTTCGCGGTCGTACGCTCGCTCGCGCCATATTTTTCTTGCCAGTTATTCTAGCCTCCAATGCAATTTCGTCGGCAGAGCAAGCAGGCTTGATCAATTTGATTGGCAGCGGGGCTTATTTGAATGAGATGGAAGCAGAGCTTTCCAGCTATAATGTTACGTCAATTGTCTACATGCTGCTTGATGTAGGCTTGCCGAGATCGTTTGTCGATTATATCGTGTCGGCGATTCTCGGAATCTATGACATCATTACGAGCTCGGGCGTGCAAATTTTAATTTTCCTGGCAGCGCTGCAAGCTGTGCCTAGCTCGATGTATGAGGTTGCCAAAATGGAAGGAGCGACCGCTTACGAGTGCTTTTGGAAAATTACATTTCCAATGGTCAGCCCGTTAATTTTGACGAACATTATTTATACGATTATTGACTCCTTTACAAGCAGTCCAGTGACAACGCTAATCTATTCTGTTGCCTTTGAGACGCAAAACTTCGGGTTAAGTGCAGCGATGTCATGGATTTATACGATCGTAGTGGCGCTTGTGCTAATTATAATAGGGCTGGTGCTTTCAAGAAAAATTCACTATAACTAGGGAGTGTCTGAGAACTCCGAGGACAGCAATGAAAGAGGTGAGGAAGCAATGAGCAAATCATTAATGGATGACAGCTATTATCGCAAGCAAAAAGCGATGCAGCGCTTTTTTGATGTCGTGTATTCGATCTTTCGCGCGCTGCTGGTCATCGGCATTTCATTTATTATTATTTATCCGATCCTGCAAAAAATTGCAGTTGCATTCAAGGATAAAACGGATATTTACAACCCTACCATTTATATGATTCCCGTTCATTTTACATGGGAAAATGTGCAGTTGGCGATGGGCATACTTGATTACTTTCCGATGCTGGGAAAAACGCTGCTCTTTGTCGTAATTACGACGTTGTTGACGGCTGCAAGCTGCGCCTTAACAGGCTATGGCTTTGCCAGATTTAATTTCCCAGGAAATCAACTGCTGTTTACGTTCGTTATTATGACGATTTTAGTGCCATCAACAACGTTAATGCTGCCTTATTACCTGCACTTCAAAAATTTTGATTTTCTCGGCATTATTTCGTTGTTTACAGGAAAATCGGGCGTTAATCTCATTAACACGTATTGGCCCTCGATTATTACCTCTGCAACAGCAATCGGCTTGAAGGCGGGCTTGTTCATTTATATATTCCGTCAATTTTTCAAAGGGCTGCCGAAGGAAATTGAAGAAGCATCACTAATTGATGGAGCGGGTGGTATTCAGACGTTTTTTCGCATTATGCTGCCGAACGCGATTCCGCCCATTATTACAGTCGTATTGTTTTGCTTTGTATGGCAGTATAACGACACCTTTTATACGACGCTGTTTATGAATGGGATGGAGCTGATGTCGTTAAAGGTATCTACACTGTCCTCGCAGGCCAATCAGTTTATTCCGACACTAATGGGCTATGCGCATGGCTCCGGCTTTAAGGCAGATCCAAACCATGTTGCGATGGTTGTAGATACAGGCATCCTGCTGGCGATTGCTCCGCTTATTCTAATGTATCTGGTCGTGCAGCGCTACTTCGTAGAAAGCATCGAGCGCACAGGAATTGTAGGCTAATTAACAAGCAACATCTGACAACGATGGGGAAAGTGGGGAAAACATATGCTGCTGCAACAAATTTACTCAGTAGAGCCTACGCTCATTAATAAGCAAGCATCAAAGGAAGCAAATCAATTGATGGCCTATCTGTGCAGCATCTATGGCAAGAAGGTGCTGACGGGGCAGCAAATTGGCGTAGTCGCCCAGCCAGAGCTGGACGTCATTGTTGCTACAACAGGCAAGTATCCGGCTGTCTACGGCTATGATATGATGAACTATTCGCCTTCGCGCGTCGAGCGAGGCTCGACGTGCCGCGATGTTGAAGAAGCGATTGGGTGGTGGCAGGACGGTGGCATTGTTACCTTCTGCTGGCATTGGAACGCGCCTTTGGGACTGCTCGACCTGCCGCCTGAACGAAGCTGGGACCGCGGCTTTTATACCGAGGCGACGAGCTTCAATATTGCCGAGGCGATGGCAGATGAGGACAATGAGCTGTTCAAGCTGCTCGTACGCGATATTGACGCGATTGCAGCTCAACTAAAGCGGCTGCAGGATGAGAAGGTTCCCGTGCTGTGGCGACCGCTGCATGAAGCGAGCGGCGGCTGGTTTTGGTGGGGAGCGCATGGTCCCGAGCCGTGCATCAAGCTTTGGCGTTACATGTACCATCGCTTGACTGAGGTTCATAAGCTGGATCATTTAATTTGGGTTTGGAACGGTCAGCATAAGGATTGGTATCCAGGCGACGAATATGTTGACATCATCGGCGAGGACATCTACGCTCCACAGCATGATTACAGCTCGCAGCTTGGACGCTTCCAGCAGGCAGCAAGCTATACGGAAACGCCTAAGCTGATCGCTTTATCGGAAAATGGCGTTCTGCCTTCACTTGATCAAATGCAGCAGGATGGCGCAATGTGGCTTTGGCAATGCACCTGGTACGGCGGCTTTGTATGCGAGCAGACAGGGGCAAATGCCGAAAAAAGCGGATCTGGACAGACCGAGCCTGCTGGCAATCGGAACGAGAACGAGGCGCCCGCTATTATGCACCGCAATAAGCGCTATACGTATTGTGATGCCTATACGGAGCGTCAGGCAATGATCGATTTCTATCATGATGAACGTTCAATAACGAGAGACCAGCTGCCAAATTTAAGAGCTTAGCAGGACGTGTTCAAAAGCTTTGCTTTCTGAACACTCTCTAAATAGAAGCTTCTAATTAGAAGAAGGAGATTTATGAAGGAGAGTTATCATGAAGCATCCTACTATAAACGTTCGTAGACCGCTGCAGCAGTGGAATCAAGCAATGCGCAGGGGGATGGCTACGATCGGTTTTTTGGGAGGATCCATAACCGATGCCAGACCGCGGCATAATTGGCCAGAATACGTGATGGAATGGCTGAGCGGCCATTACCCGACTGTGCGATTTCGTGTGGAAAATGCGGCAATTGGCGCAACGGGCAGTGATTTGGCAGTGCTGAGAGTGCAGCGGGACATTATTGGCCGTCGCTGCGATGCAGTATTTGTTGAGTATGCGGTCAATGATGAACAGGCCAGCTCCATTAGAAGGCAGCGAACGAGAGAAGGACTAATTCGTCAGCTGCGTAAGGCTGGGGTTAACGATATTATATTTGTCTATACGTTTTCAGAATCGATGAAGGAGGACATGGAGCGCGGACAATACCCAGCGACAATTGCAGAGCTGGAACGGCTCGCTCAATATTATCAAATCTCTTCGATTTGGCTCGGCAAGTACGGTCTGGAGCAGGTAGCAAGCGGCAGGCTGTCGATGGAGCAATGGCTGCCTGACGGCCTGCATCCAAAGGAACAGGGAAGCCGCATTTATGCTGAGTGTGTCATCGCTTGCTTGCAGCGGGAGCTGCTGCAGCCTGAGCAGCTTCTGCTTGCTGCCGAGGCAGCCGACGACCATGCTTTACGGCAGGCTGAAGCAGCAACACCGACTGAGGCGCCAGCTGCACTACCAGCTACAACGCAAGCTGAGCTGCCAGAGCCGCTTGATCCACTGTGCTGGGAGCGAGTTGGCGAGCTGCCGTTGAGCCAGCTTGCTACGACCGGAGAATGGCTTGAGTTGCGCTGGCACGGCTGCGAATGGGTGGAGCTGATGCTGGAAACGAAGCAGCTGGGCGCCGGGCTAAGCTTTGTCTTTGAAGGACGCGGCTTAATGCTTGTGTTCGATTATGGTGCTCGCTCTGCTGAATTTTTCTATAGGATCGACGAAGGCGAATGGCAGTATTCTGACCGCGATCTGCCGGACTGGGTCGGGGAATCCGGCTGGCTGCGCTTGTTTGATTGCGGCGATGAGCTTGCGCAAGGAAGACATACCTTTGAGCTTGTCGTAGCAGAGCCGCAGCGAGAGCTTGACGGTGAGCAGCTGTTCTTTCGTCTTGGAAAGGTGGGCGTTATTCAGTGACAAATCAGCAGCGCGAGCTGCGTGTAATGATTGCAATGTGCGTCCTTATTATCGTTACGATTGCTTTAGTTGCAGTGACTAAGGCATTGCAGGGAACTGATGGAGAAAGCGGGGAGCGAAAGGAAGCTCCTCGTATAAGATTCGAAGCGGAGCTTGGCGAGCTGCATGGCACGCGAATAGCTTCAGATGCGACAGGCTATTCAGGCAACGGCTATATTACCGATTTTACCGATGAAACCGACTATGCGATAATACCGGTAACCGTCGAAGAAGCGGGTCTGTACACGCTCTATATTGGCTATCGCGCAGCAGGTGGCTACAAGGAATCGGAGCTGTATTTGAATGATCAACCATTTGGCAAGGTGAGCTTTGAAGAAAGCAGCACGTTTACGGTAAAGAAAGCGACCCGCGTATTACTCGAGCAAGGACAAAGCAACATTGAGCTGCGGCGCGGCTGGGGTTATTTCGATATCGACTATGTCGAGCTGCAGCGCTATGATGACAGTCAATTGAGCGCAGCGCCAACTACGGCAAAGCTGAGCAATCCTAACGCTACGCCAGAAGCTGTCGCGCTGATGAATTATTTGAATGAGCAGGCTGGCAAGTACATTATTAGCGGTCAGCAGCTTTATTCGCACATTATCGATATCGAAAATATGACGGGTAAACGGCCGGCTATTGTAGGCTTTGATTTTATTGAGTATTCACCTACAAGAGCAGCAAACGGCTCGCGTTCATCCGAGGTTGAAGCAGCTCTGTCCTGGCATAAGCAAGGCGGGATCGTTACCTTTCTTTGGCATTGGAATGCGCCGACAGGCTTGATTGACGAGCCGGGCAAGGAATGGTGGAGAGGCTTTTATACTGATGCTGTTACATTTAATCTCGCTGAGGCGGTGGCAGACAAGGAAAGCGAAGAGTATAAGCTGCTGCTTTCCGATATGGATGTCATTGCCCAGCAAATTAAAATTTTGCAGCTGAATGATGTGCCCGTACTGTTCAGACCACTGCATGAAGCGGAAGGCGGCTGGTTCTGGTGGGGAGCGAGCGGACCTGAAGCGGCCAAGGAGCTGTATCGCATCATGTATGATCGATTTGTAAATGAGCATAAGCTCAACAATTTGATTTGGGTATGGAACTCCGTAGATCCTGATTGGTATCCGGGCGATGATGTTGTCGATATTGTCAGCTATGACAGCTATCCTGTTGCAGGAGACCATAGCCCTATTGTAAATTATTACGATGCGCTCGTTGAGCTGACTGGCGGCACTAAATATATCGCCATGATGGAAAACGGCTCGATACCTGATCCGGATGCTATGGAGGCGTACGGAGCCAATTGGGGCTTGTTCATCACATGGAATGGAGATTTTACGATGGATGGCAAGCATAATAGCCCATCGTTTTTACACAAGGTTTATAATCATCCTCGTGTAATAACCTTGGAGGATTTACCCTTCAATAAAGCTAATCAAGAAGAATAGACAGGAAGTTCACAAACATAATATTGGAATGGTGGAGGAAGATTATGAGCCAAACAACGAAGATCGATTCATGGATATTTAAATCAACAGACAATACAGAATGGCTGCCTGCGCAGGTGCCTGGCTGTGTCCACACTGACTTGCTTCGTCAGAAACGAATTGCCGATCCTTTCTACGGCACAAATGAGCATGATTTGCAATGGATCGACAAGCTGGACTGGGAGTACAAGACCAGCTTTGTTCCATCAGCTGAGCTGCTGGAGGAGCAGGTGCAGGAGCTGCACTTCCACGGTTTGGATACGTATGCGAATGTTTATTTGAATGATGAGCTGATCTTGGCGGCCGACAATATGTTTCGCCGCTGGAATGTAGATGTTACAGGAAAGCTTGCTGCAGGAAGCAATGAGTTGAGAATCGTGTTTCGCTCACCGATCAAGGAGGATTTGCCAAAGCTAAGAGCGCTTGGCTATCAGCTGCCTGCTGCGAATGACCAGTCCGAGCTAGGAGGACTGGGCGAGGAAAGAGTTAGTATATTTGCCCGCAAAGCCCCTTACCATTATGGCTGGGACTGGGGGCCGCGCTTTGTGACGAGCGGCATTTGGAAGCCTGTTGAGCTTGTTGGCTGGTCAGGCGTTATTATACGAGATCTGTATATTGATCAGCTATCTGTTAACGAGCAGCAGGCAAGCCTGCTGGCACGGGTCAAGGTGGAAGCGAAGCAAAGCGGCAATCTTAAGCTGAAGGTTGCAGCTGAAGCAGAAGTTGAAGCTGGAACTGGAACTGGAACTGGAGCGTGGGAACTGCAGCTCCAGCACACTTCGGGCGTTCAGGAGCTGACACTGCCGATTATGATTGCTCAGCCTAAGCTTTGGTGGAGCCGCGGCCTGGGAGAGCCACATCGCTATACATTTACTGCCGAGGTGAGCTCTGAACAGCCGGATAGGAGTTACACTGCAGCTCAAACCGTCAAGACAGGACTGCGCAGCGTTAAGCTGGTGCGCAAGCGCGATGAGCAGGGCTCGGGCGTTTCCTTCTACTTTGAGCTGAATGATGTGCCTGTATTTGCTAAAGGGGCCAATCATATACCGAACGACAGCTTTATTACCGAGGTGACAGAGGAGCGCTATCATGCAGAGGTGCTTGCAGCAGCCGAGGCTAATATGAATATGCTGCGCGTATGGGGCGGCGGCGTGTACGAGGCTGATGTTTTTTATGATTTGTGCGATGAGTACGGGATCATGGTGTGGCAGGACTTTATGTTCGCTTGCAGCATGTATCCAGGTGATGAGCAGTTTCTGGAAAGTGTTAGACAGGAAGCGATCGATAATGTAATCAGATTGCGCAACCATCCTTCAATTGTGCTATGGTGCGGCAACAATGAGATCGATTCGGCATGGGCGCATTATGATGAGGATGCAGGCTGGGGCTGGAAAAAGCAGTTTACTGCCGAGCAGCGAGAAAAGCTGTGGAGCGATTATGAGAAAATTTTCCATGAGCTGCTGCCTGATGTAATAAGCGAGCTGCATGCTTCAGTCGATTACTGGCCGTCCTCTCCGCTCGTGTCCTTGTCTGCAAGCAAGGCTCAGCATGCGAATCCGGGAACGAATGAAGGCGATGTTCATTATTGGGGCGTATGGCATAATGTCGAGCCATTTGAAAACTATCATATTAAGCTTGGCCGATTTATGAGCGAGTACGGCTTTCAATCATTCCCGGAATATCGCACGATTCGCAGCTTTGCTGAGGAGGATGAGCTGGCCATCGATTCCAACGTAATGAAGGCTCATCAGAAAAACGGAGATGGCAACCGTTTAATTAAGGAATATATGGATATCTATATGCAGCAGCCTGTTGATTTCAAAAGCTTCCTTTACTTAAGCCAGGTGCTGCAGGCCGATGCGATGAAAATGGCGATTGAGGCACATCGTCGCAACATGCCATACTGCATGGGCTCGCTATACTGGCAAATGAATGATTGCTGGCCAGTCGCTTCATGGGCGGGCATTGACTATTACGGACGCTGGAAGGCGCTGCATTATTATGCGAAGCGCAGCTTTGCACCAGTGATGCTGACAGCGCAGGAGCAAGCTGATGCACTTAATATCTATCTAGTGTCTGACCGTCTGCAATCGGAAAACGGTGTGCTTACACTGGAGCTGTTTAGCACCTCAGGCAAGCTGCTGCGTTCAGCAAGCAAGGAGATTGCTTCTCCATGCAATACCGCTCAGCTTATAGAAAGCTTGCCGCTCGCGGATTGGCTTGCCGGGCAGTCGAAGGAAGAGATTGTGCTGGCTGCTTCCTGGCTCAGTGAAGCGGGAGAGCGAACCAGCTACGAGCATTACTTCGTGAAAAACCAGCAATTGCAGCTGTTGAAGCCTGAGATTTCAGTTCAGGAGCAGCATCATGAGCAAGCGACGACAGTAACGCTGATTAGCGATGTTGTAGCGAAACAGGTTGTGCTAGTAGCCGAGCATGATGGTGTATGGTCTGATAATTACTTCGACCTTATGCCAGGCAAGCCTCATACCGTAACCTTTAAGCGGTTCACGGGAGGCAGCACCTACCAGCCTGCTAGCTCAGGCAAGCTTGTCGTACAATCGATGTACGATCATATTGTGCATGCTTCGTCAACGATTGCTGAATAACATTAGCAGCTGTTAAAGACAACAGCTTTGGAGCAACGCATTGCTCTGAAGTGCTGAATGGTTCACAAACAATAAGGTGTGTTCAAGCTGTCAGTATTCACTGGCCTTGAACACCCTTTTTTATTTGCCGTGCCCACTCCTTCATTCTTTCTGCTACAATAGAATCATTGACTTCATTGAGGAGAGCGTTATGAAACAAGCGATATTTTTTGATGTAGACGATACAGTGTATGATCATTTAATTCCATTCCGCAAAGCGGTACAGCCATGGGCAGCGCATATTGAACAGTTTCCTTATGAGGCAGCCTACCACCGAATGCGTTATTATAGCGACCTGCTCTCGCATGAGCTGGGCGGCGCAGGGCAGATGGAGCAAGGCGCGTCCACCGAGCTAATGCGCAGACGCCGCTTTCAGCTGGCGCTTCAGGAATTTTCCCTGGCGCTGACTGAACAGGAGGCTGAGGAGATTCAGCAGGCCTATTTGAGCTGTCAATTTGAGATTGAATGCTTTGCTGGAATGAAGGAGCTTATTCAACAGCTTCAGGCAAGGGGAGTGCTGGTTGGTCTGCTAACTAACGGGGCTGAGGCGCATCAACGGCGTAAAATCAAAGCGCTAGGACTGGACAAGCTGATTGCCAACGAGCATATCTTCATATCAGGCGCTTATGGAATCGACAAGCCTGATCCGCGAATCTTTCAGCTTATTAATAAACAGACAGGGACAAATCCTGCACATTGTACATATGTCGGCGATTCCTGGCGTAATGATGTAGTAGGAGCGCACAGAGCAGGGTGGAGCGTGGTTTGGTTCAATCATCGCCAGCAGCAGCGCCCAGAAGCGATCGAGCTGACTGGTGAGGCAACAAACCTAGCAGAACTCTATCAATTTTTAGTGGAGGGTTCAAAAGCACGACTTTGATGACGATGTGATTGCGTTGGAGATCACTCGACGTCGAATATGTCACGCTAGCGAAAATTCCGGTGCTCACGTAGGTCTATCTACGCTGCGCTCCTCATTTTCTACTAGCGTGCCATCTTCTTGGTCCTGAAAGCCGAGCTTTTGAACCTTTATTGGAAGGGTAGTTCAAAAGCACGACTTTGATGACGATGATTGGCGTTGTAGCGTAGTCGACGTCGAATATAGCATTCATCGGGAGCCTGCGGTGCTCACGTACCAAAATCGTACGCTGCGCTCCTCATTCCCTAGCTTCATGCTATCTTCTTGGTCCTGAAAGCCCAGCTTCTTGGTCCTGGCTGCAAGAGAGCACCAGCGAAGGAGCAAAGCATCCGAAAAACGGAGAGGGTCGCCTTTAACATCGTAATGCAACCATAAAAATTCAAATAAAAGCATTACGATTTAAAAAGCGACTGGAGGATGCTTTGCTCCGCAGCGCTGAAAAACGGAGAGGGTCGCCTTTAACATCGTAATGCAACCTTAAAAAATTCAATTATAAGCAATACGATTTAAAAAGCGACTGGAGGATGCTTTGCTCCGCAGCTCTGAAAAACGGAGAGGGTCGCCTTTAACATCGTAATGCAACCTTAAAATTCAAATAAGATAGCATTACGCTTTAAAAAGCGACTGAAGGATGCTTTGCTCCGTAGCGCTGAGGAAGCTTTTTGAACACGCGCAGTTTAAGATGACCAATCTATCAACGTACAACAAGAATGATACATAATGAAGAGGGACATATGATGAACGAACGATATGAAAAGCTAATGCCGCACTTTGCGCAAATTTTGCAGCTTGCAGATGCAGTTATCATTACAGATGAGCAGCATATCATTTGCTGTGTCAATCGCGCCTATGAACGAATTACAGGCTATACGAATGAAGAAGTGGTTGGCAGGAAAGCAGGCATATTGCGCACCAAGCATACACCGCTGGAGACGTATAAGCTGATGCATGAGTCGCTATCATCCGGCTTGCCCTGGTCTGGTATTTTCACCAATCGCAAGCGCAGCGGAGAGCTTTGGCATTCCTCAATAACGATCACCCCGTATGAAATCGGGCAGCAAATCTATTATGTCGGGGTTTTTCGCAATTTGGAGGAGCTGCAGCGAGGCTATTATTTGGATGAGCAGCGCGTAGGTAATTTGCAAGGCTCTCTATTAAAGGTGCTGGCCATTTCCTGCGAAATTCGCGATCCGGGGATTGAAAATCATTTGATCCGCGTGCAAAGCTTGACGGAGCTGCTCGTTCATCGATATGTGGAGCAATTTCGTCTTGCCTTGCCCGCGGCCTATATTTTGCAAATTATAAACGGCAGCATCCTGCATGATATCGGAAAGTCCGCGATTCCTGAGGGCATTCTTTACAAGCCGGGCTCACTTGCTCCCTATGAGCGAACGATCATCGAGATGCATCCGCATATAGGCGTCGATATTCTCGATAAAATTAATGGAGAGCTTGACGACGAGCTGTTCGAGCACGAAATTTCTGTTGCCAAAAATATTATTCTCCATCATCATGAGCGCTGGGACGGCACTGGTTATCCGCTGCGGCTGAAGCAGCTGGACATTCCGCTGGAGGCAAGAATTGTAACCGTTGTTGATGTATATGATGCGCTCACGACCAAGCGGCCTTATAAAGAAAAGTGGACGCCAAAAGCTGCAATTGAATGGCTGCTTGAACAAAAGGGCAAGCAATTTGATCCTGATCTTGTCGATGCGTTTGTCAGCTTGTATGAGGATGGCTTGCTCGATTGACAATACTGGCCTCCTGCCAAGTATAATTGCGAAAATGCAACTGTTCTGAAGTCGTTAACAAATTTCACCCAATTCAATCGACTTCAAGCTTCTCCTGACTCTGCGGATTCGTTGTTTAACTGATGCTGCAGCAGCATTAGTAAATCCTCCTCAGACAACGAAGCTTCCGCCAGCTCGTCATGATCCAATATGTCGCTAATCAGCTGCTGCTTGCGCTGCTGCAGCTGAATCATTTTGTCCTCAAGCGTTCCCTCGGCAACCAGCCTTATTATATGGACGGGCAGCTGCTGTCCAATTCGGTGCACCCGATCAGCTGCTTGCTGCTCGACTGCAGGATTCCACCATAAATCGTATAAAATGACTGTGTCGGCCCCCGTTACGTTCAAGCCGGTGCCGCCGGCCTTCAAAGACATTAAAAACAGCTGACGCGCTCCTTGATTAAAGGCATCGACTGATTCTATTCTTTGCTTTGGCGGAGTGCTGCCATCCAGGTAAAAATGGCTATAGCCGCGCCACTGCAGCTCTCTTGCGATAATGTGCAGCATCGACGTGAACTGAGAGAACACGAGAATACGATTGCCTGCCGCAATTTTCTCCTCAACAAGCTGTAAAAACTGCTCCAGCTTGGCAGAAGCTCCTTGATAGCCTTCCACGAACAGCTCGGGATGGCAGCAAATTTGCCGAAGTCTGGTAATGCCCGCCAGCAGCCTGATTCTGCGTTCTCCTTTTCTTTTGCGGTCAAGATGCTTCAATGTATCCTCCTGCAGCTTCGCCAAATATGATAGATACAGCTTTTTCTGCTCCATCGTCAGCGGCGCGTACAAGGTCGATTCGTATTTTGGCGGCAGCTCCTGCATGACCTCCTGCTTTGTTCGTCTCAGCATGAACGGAGCGATGATCTGCTTGAGCGTTTCTCGCGGCAATTGCAGCCAATGATTTTTATCTGGAAACAGCGCTGGATTGACAAAGCTCATAATCGACCACAGCTCGTCCAGACGATTTTCAATTGGTGTGCCTGTTAGAGCGAATTTATGAGTCGCAGTTAATTGGCGTAAAGCTTGAGATGTTTTTGTGTAATCATTTTTAAACGCCTGGGCCTCGTCGCAAATAACGGTCAGAAAGCTGCAGCTTTGAAAAAACTGCTGCTGTGAGCGCACGAAGGTGTAGGAAGCAATCCATATGTCAGCTTGCTGCCATAGCTGCTGCTCCTTGCTATGAAGCTGGGCTCCCTCCAATACCTGTGCACGAAGCTCAGGAGCAAAGCGCTCCAGCTCATGCTTCCAGTTCCAGATTAACGAAGCGGGTGCGATGACTAGCTGCTTTCCTGCAGCTTCTTGATACTCTTCATGCAAGCTGGCGAGGAGCATGATCGCCTGCAGCGTTTTGCCAAGACCCATTTCATCAGCTAAAATCCCTCCCAAATGATGCTGGGCCAGCCTGTGCATCCATTGAAAGCCGTCAAGCTGATAGTCTCTTGGCTCAGCCGTTATAGTAGACGGCAGCGCTGCTTCGTGCTGCTGCGGCTGGCTTAAGCCTTCAATAAACCGCTTCAGCGAACGGGACAGCACAATGCTGCTTTCCTGCTTTTGTAGCGTAAGCATTGTTGGAATCGCTTTGGCTAGCGGGATGCGATCATCAAAATTTGTAGGATGCAGCAGGCCTAGCTGTGACATGACGCGCAGCAGCGCTCCGTACTGCGGATGCTCCAGCGACAATAGAGCGCCTTGCGAAAGACGATAATATTTGCGCTTCTCTACAAGTGCTTGCAGCAGCTGCTTTAGCTCTTGATTACTAATTCCGGCCATTGAAAAGCTGTATTGCAGCCAATTGCTCTTTTCTTCCCATGCCAGCTTGAGCTGCGGGAAGACGTCCTCGGTTACATAGCGCAGCTTGACGGCAGTCGTCGCATGAATTTGTGCAAGCTGCTTCAGCTCTGGCAGTATCGTGCGGAAAAAAACATATTCATCATCATCGCCTTCAACGATAATGCCGCCTTCCGTTTGAATCCCGTTTACCCCCATTAAAATTTCAAGAATGCGCGCTTCCTTTTCCCGTTCGCGCAGCAGAATGCGGTCGTCAAGAGCTGACGATTGCTGCGGTTGAAAAGGCTGAATAGCCAGACTTCCATATTGAAACTCCACACCGATTAGCAATCTCTCGCGTATACGGTCAAGATAAATATTGGCGAGCAAGGGTGTCGAGGACAGCTTCTCAGCAATTTCATCGGCTATTTGCAAGTGCAGCATGGACTGCAGCTGCGGCAGCGCTTGATCAAGAAACTGGCTGAGCGCTTCCTGCTCCAGCAGAAGCTGCCAATCGCTTTGCTGCAGCAGATCTGTCAGCGCCAGCATTTGATTGGCTTGCTCCCAAGTTAATCGATAGAAAACTCCGTCATAGCAGACAAGCTCATGGGCAGGCAAAATGAGCAGCCACTGCAGCTGCTCTCCATTAAGACAATAGTGCTGCTCCAGACGGGAAATCGTAATAGTAAGCGGCAGCTTGTGCTCGGAAAAGCTGATTTTTTCAAAAGCCTGCAGCTGCTGGTCGAGCGGCAAAGCTTCCATATAATATTGCAGCTGAACATTTCGTTCTTGAAGCAGCAAGGGCTCCAGCTTATGCCATAGACTGCCTGGAATCGGCAGCAGTTTTAGCTTGCTTGCTTCATGGACGGGCAAATCCTGCACAGACTGCCAAAGCAGCTTGCAAAGCTCAAGCGTGGGCGCATTTAGCGTATGAAGCTCAGGATCATAGTTGGCACTGCGCGACAGCTTGTACGGCTTGCGCTGAATGACTGCTTCCAGCCAGCGATATGGCTGGGTAATGATGTATTGCTTTCTTTGCTCCAATGCTGCCGTCAGCTCCAAGGCCATCACGTATGAGCCGTCATGCTTGGGCTGCAATAAGCAAAGGAATATGAGCTCTATTGGAATTCGCTGCTGTCCGCGCGCCTGCTGGCGCTCAAAAATGCTAAGTAATTGCAGCGCTTTGATTTCTTCATTCAAATGCAAGTCCTCCTTATGATTGGAATGAGGTCCTTTCATCAGTATACCTTGTTCCATAAAATTTTGCTTATTGTATCAGCAATTGTTACTATAGTAACTGTAAAGGAGATGATTAAGTTGGACAAACATATACCGTTTTCGATTTTAGACGTAGCGCCAATCGTTGAAGGAGGAGGAGTTGCTGATGCCTTGCAGCGCTCGGCTGAGCTGGCTCAGGTGGCTGAGCAGGCCGGTTACACGCGCTTCTGGCTGGCGGAGCATCATAACGCGCCTAATATTGCCAGTTCGGCTACTGCGGTCGTCATTGGTCACATTGCTTCACATACGAAAACGATCCGTGTCGGATCAGGTGGAGTGATGCTGCCTAACCATGCGCCGCTTGCGATTGCTGAGCAATTTGGCACTCTGGATGCATTGTTTCCGGGAAGAATCGATCTTGGCTTAGGCCGCGCTCCTGGTACAGATCCTATAACCGCTCGTGCTTTGCGCGGTGAGCGACATACGAATGGTGCTAATTTTCCTGAGCAGCTGGAGGAGCTGCAAGCGTTTATGAAGCCTACGGCTCATGTTCAGCATTCGATTCGCGCTATCCCTGGAGAAGGTGCAGATGTGCCGATCTGGCTGCTTGGCTCCAGTGATTTCAGTGCTGCGCTAGCAGCGGAGAAAGGACTGCCGTTTGCCTTCGCAGGCCATTTCTCGCCTACCTATATCGTGCCAGCCTTGAAGCTGTATAAGCAAAGCTTCCGACCTTCGGAGCAATATGCCGAGCCTTACAGCATGGTCGCGGTCAATGTCATTGTGGCGGATAGCGATGAAGAAGCTCGTTTGCTTGCAACTTCAATGTATCAAATGTTTCTTAGCTTTATTCGCAATCAGCGTACACCATTGAAGCCGCCGGTGGAAAACATGGATCTGGTCTGGACGCCGCAAGAAAAAATTATGGTGGAGCAGCAGGTTGGATCATCAATTATTGGCAGCCCGCAAACTGTAAAAGAGAAGCTGCAAGCATTGATCAAGGCAACGGATGTTGATGAGGTGATGGCGACCGCATATATTTACGAGCATCAAGCACGCTTAAGGTCTTTCCAAATGCTAGCTGAAGTGATGAACTTGAAAAATTAAGCAATGACTGTATGGTAATATATGGAGCAAGATGCTATACTATGAGAGTTATTATCTTTTTGGCTGCTGCTAGATAGTACCAAGTTTAAGTACAGTAAAGTAGAAGCGAAAAAGCACCATGAAATGTTTCAGGAGGGGAAACAATTAATGAAGAAATGGTTAACTAGTTTAGTAGCAATCTTGCTCGTATTTGCCATTGCGATCCCTGTTCAAGCGCAGTCAAGCGGCATTTCCGTCTATTATAACGGAGAAAAGCTCGATATGACTGAGCCTGCTTTTGTGGAAAAAGGCAAAACGTACGTGCCTTTGCGTAGCTTCTTCGAGGAGCTGGAATATGAGGTACGTTACAAAAGCACCAAAAAACAAATAATTTTAGATTGGTATGGCTATGAATCTATCATCGAAGTTGATACGCTGAAAGTAATAGAATTTGATGAAGTTGTAATAGAAAAGCTGGACTTAATCTATCGCAATAATACTTATTATGCGCCAATAAGAGAGTTGGAGCCAGTTACCGTCACGACAACAAGATGGGATGCAGCTACTTCTTCCATATATATGGAGGATGACTACAGCATGCTGGAGCCTGAAGAGGAGCATACTCCGCCAGAAGGCTTCCTGTGGAAAGTAACAAAGGGCGAGCAAACCGTATATATGCTAGGCTCGATTCATGTAGGTACATATAAAATGTATCCGCTGCGTGATGAAATTAATAAGGCTTATGAAGCTTCCGATATCGTCGTAACTGAGGTAGACATAACAAAAGATCCAACGGAAGAAGAGATGAAGGAACTAGAGAAGCTGTTCACATACCAGGACGGCACAACTATAAAGGATCATCTGTCTGCCGAAGCCTATAAAGCACTTATGGAGCTTGCGAAAAAGCTGGAAATTGAAGGCGAGGATTTGGAAGAATTCCAAACCTATCAAGTCTGGTTCATCAATACAATGCTGTCTTCCGGCTTTGATGAAGGAGATGCAGACTCCGTATACGGTGTAGACATGCATTTCTTGCTGCAGGCTGATGAGGATGAGCTGCCAATTGGTGAATTGGAAAGCTTTTTGCAGCAATACGAAATGCTGGCAGGCTTTTCTCCTGAGCTGCAAGAGCAGCTTTTGCTAGAGACAGTGATGCAATATGAGTATGCATTTGAAGGCTATGAAGTCGGAGCGGGAACAGATACGCTTATCGATATTTGGACTACAGGCGATTTGGAAGGCTTAACGGAGATCGCTCAATCTATGAAAATTGCTTCACCTGAATATTACAATGCCTTGCTAACCAAGCGCAATGCTGGCATGACTGATAAAATTGAGCAGTATTTGAACGATACTCAATATAAAACGTACTTTGTTATCGCGGGAGCGTTGCACTTTGCTGGAGAAGATAGTATTGTTGCGATGCTAGAGAAGAGAGGATACAAAGTAGAACGCCTTTAAAATAGGTTGTTCAAAAATCCGACTTTGATGACGATGCGATTGCGTTGTAGTATAGTCGACGTCGAATATGGCACGCTACCGAAGGCTCCGGTGCTCACGTAGGTCTATCTACGCTGCGCTCCTCGCCTTCTAGTAGCGTGCCATCTTCTTGGTCCTGAAAGCCGAATTTTTAAACTTTCATTGAAAGAGGTTGTTCAAAAAGCCGAACTTTGATGACGATGAGTTGCGTTGTAGCTTAGTCGACGGCGAATCTTGGGCGCTAGCGAAAATTCCGGTGCTCACGTAGTAGGTATCTACGCTGCGCTCCTCATTTTCTACTAGCGCCCAAGCTTCTTGGTCCTGAAAGCCCGGCTTTTTGAACTCTATTGAAAGAGGATGTTCAAAAAGCCGAACTTTGATGACGGTGCGGTGCTTCGTAGCTTAGTCGACGTCGAATATGGCACGCTACCGAAGGCTCCAGTGCTCACGTAGGTCTATCTACGCTGCGCTCCTCGCCTTCTAGTAGCGTGTCATCTTCTTGGTCCTGAAAGCCGAATTTTTAAACTTTGGAGAAACATATGAGAAGAGTTGCACTGCTATTAGTTGGAGTTATTGGACTTATTGCTATAGGGTATTTGGTATTCTCACTCTCAACTAACGGGAAGACAGGTGATTTCTCTGAAACTATTGAGCAGAATATTGTAAAATTGAAGGATACGAATCGTACTGTCCAATTTGCAGATCTTACTCCTTTTGTCTGGGATAGAGCTTACATACTAGAGGATCCTTTTCTTAATGGAGAAGCTATCGATAAGATTGTTGGGGTTAAATGTAATTTGGATCGCTTGGAAACGGATATGAAACGAAGAATTATTTTTGTGAATGAAGGCAAATTTGTCTTCGACTATATTTTTGATATAAGCAGGTTTTGGTTTACGAGTGAAGATTCTGGAACAATAGAGCTGACAGGAAGTAGTTCCGTTTTTGTAGAGAAAGAAACTGCTAAAAGGATCGTCTTAAAGATCGCACAATAATAAGCACTTCGTGTCGTTCGGTATTAAGCTTTAAGTGTAATTGACGTAGAGGCTCGCGCTAGGGCAGGGAAATCATATTCCCACCCAGTGCGAGCTTTTTGGTGTACATGGATCTTTTTTGCAGCGATTCATTCCAGCTTTACGTCAGCTGCTCGTATAGATCGGCGACTGAGCGCATGGCGTAGATCGTTTTGGCGATGCTGCCATTTTCAATGATGACTAGCGCTGGTATGCTTTTAATTTGCCAATGCTCACGAAAAAATGGTGTGAAATTTATGTTAGCTTGATATAGATGATAAGGCACGTTTGTCTCGGCAACGATCTCCAGCATTTTCAAAGCGACCTTGCAGGTGCCGCAAAATGGAGTGGTAAACAGTACGGCTGCTTTGCCGATATCGATATTTGCCAGAGCATGCAGCTGCTTTTCGTTGAGCTCTGTAATTTTGCTTTGCTTGGTATTCATATAATCGCTTCTTCCTTTCATACAATTTAGCATAAACTTTTTTTGAAGAAAATGAAACCTAAGTTTGGGCGAGCTCGTATAGGTAGTTGTAAGTTGCACAATTTCATACGAAAAACTCCAAAGGGGAGTAGCTCCAGCAATAAAGTCGTCATGACGAGTGAAAGCTCCGGCTTTATTGGCAACGAAGCGATCGTTGTTAGCAAGACCTTTGCCTATTTGTGATAGGCAGAGGTCTTTTTTTGTGTGAAAAAAGCAGCTAGTACTCGATTGATGCTAGGGGGCAAAGCCTAGAAAGGCATCTTGAAAATTTGAGGAGGATGTTCTATGGATTGGACGATGTTTTTTGAGTTTGGATCTGTACTGCTTATTCTTGTAGCGCTTGAAGGCTTGCTAGCTGCCGACAATGCGCTGGTGCTGGCTATTATGGTAAAGCATTTGCCGGAATCAGAGCGTAAAAAAGCGTTGTTTTATGGTTTGGTTGGCGCCATGGTTTTCCGTTTTCTTTCACTGTTTGCCATTTCATTTCTCGTTAATATTTGGCAAGTTCAAGCGATTGGCGCATTGTATCTGCTGTTCATTGCAATCAATCATATTGTGCGCAAGGTTTGGTTTAAAGGCAAAGAGCTAGATAAAGCGAAGAAAGAGAAAAAAGGCAGCAGCTTCTGGGTAACTGTACTGAAGGTTGAATTGGCAGACATCGCCTTTGCCATCGATTCTATTTTAGCTGCGCTTGCGCTGGCAGTATCCTTGCCTAAAACATCGATGCCAACGATTGGCGGCATGGACGGCGGACATTTTATCGTCGTTTTCCTTGGAGGGTTAATCGGTGTAGTCATTATGCGTTTTGCTGCAACAATGTTTGTCAAGCTGCTTGAAAGCCGTCCTGGATTGGAAATCGCAGCATTTGTTATTGTTGGATGGGTTGGCGTCAAGCTTGCCGTTCATACGCTGGCACATGAATCGCTTGGAGTTATTTCGCATGATTTTGCAGAATCATTTGGCTGGAAGATAACATTCTATGCAGTGTTAATTGCGATTGCCGTTGGCGGCTGGTTTTTGTCAGGCAAAAAACAGGTCAGTGAAGATAGAGAAAAGCTTTCTGCATAGCAGAAGCAAGCATTGCCAATCCGCTGTACACTTGTTAAAGTTAAATTAAGCTATAACGGTGTAAGGGAGTAGGGCGAAGGATGAATGAAGTACATGCAAAGAGGCTGCTTGATAGCTACAGGCATTGGACGGATCAGGATTTGCTTGATGTAGATCTGAGTCGTCCATTGCTGAAGCAATTGGATGAAGCAGAGCTTGTTATTTTATCACACGGAACTGAGCTTGATCCGATACTGAATTATGGAAATAAACGTGCCAAAGCACTATGGGAAATGGATGACCAGCAGTTTGTCTCCACACCTTCCCGGCTTACTGCAGAACCGATGGAGCGTGAGCAGCGCCAAGCATTTTTAAGAGAGGTAACAGCGAACGGCTACGTCAGTAACTATACGGGCATTCGTATTTCGGCAACAGGGCGCCGCTTTTATATTGAGGATGCGGTTGTATGGAATGTAATCGATGAAGCGGGGCAATACTGTGGTCAAGCAGCGGCATTTCAAAGCATTCGCAGAATTGAAGCATAAGTGAGGGAACGAGATGAGTATAGCAATTGGACTTGGCGGCTGGGGGGATCATGATTCGATTTATCCCAAAAGTGTAAAGAGCAATGAGAGACTTGCTCATTATAGCAAGCATTTTCATATTGTTGAGATCGACAGTACCTTTTATGCGATTCAATCAGCTGAGCGGATACAAAAATGGATTGATGAGACGCCTCCTGGCTTCAAATTTATAGTAAAAGCTTATCAGGGGATGACAGGACATCAGCGCGGCAGTATCGGAATCGGCAATAAGCGTGAGGAAATGTATGCAGCTTTTCTGGCAATGCTTGAGCCGTTAATTGAACATGACCGCCTGGCTGCGGTGCTGTTTCAATATCCACCTTGGTTTGATTGCATGACCAAGCATGTTATGGTGCTGCGAGCGACAAAGCAAAAAATGGGAGATATTCCTTGTGCACTTGAGTTCCGCCATCAAAGCTGGTGGACGGATGCGATGCGAGAAAAAACGCTGCAATTTATGTGCAAGGAAGGCTGGATTCATTGTGTCTGTGACGAGCCGCAAGCGGGAGAAGGCAGCGTGCCGACAATTGTTGAAGCCACCAGCGAACAGCTGACAATGGTCAGGCTGCATGGTCGCAATGAAGCGGGCTGGAATGACACAGGAGATGAGAAATGGCGCGAGGTTCGCTACTTGTACGAGTATCGCGAGGACGAGCTGCTGGAATGGCTGCCGCGTCTAGAGAAGCTGCAGCAGCAAAGCGAGCATGTGCATGTTATTTTCAACAATAACTCAGGTGGTCACGCCGCCTTGAACGCCAAGCAGATGATGGTGCTGCTAGGACAACAAACCCCAGAAGGCAAGGAGCCGATGGGGGTAATGCCAGAGCAACCAGAACAATTAGAACTCTTTTGAGAGGTTGTTTAAAATGCTGGACTTTGATGACGATGTAACTGCTCTGTAGCGTAGTCGACGGCGAATCTTGAACGCTAGCGAAAGCTGCGGTGCTCACGTAGCTTATTGCCTACGCTGCGCTCCTCGTTTTCTACTAGCGTCCAAGCTTCTTGGTCCTGAAAGCCCAGCATTTTAAACTTTCATTTTAAGAGGTAGTTTAAAAAGTCCGAAGTTGATGACGATGCGATTGCGTTGGAGCATAGTCGACGTCGAATATGTCACGCTACCGAACGCTGCGGTGCTCACGTAGCTATTGGCCTACGCTGCGCTCCTCGCGTTCTAGTATCGTGCCATCTTCTTGGTCCTGAACTCCGAACTTTTTAAACAACTCTTATTGGAAGAGGTTGTTTAAAAAGTCCGAAGTTGATGACGATGCGATTGCGTTGTAGCATAGTCGACGTCGAATATGTCACGCTAGCGAAAACTGCGGTGCTCACGTAGCATTTTGCCTACGCTGTGCTCCTCGCGTTCTAGTATCGTGCTATCTTCTTGGTCCTTTGATGACGGTGATTTATTTAGAGTTATATAGATTAATAAATACTCCGCTGTGCGGTTGCAGGGCTTGTGCCCTGTTCCGTGGGCGGAGTTTTTTTGTTGCAAAGAAGATAGATGCCAGTCTGTTCGTAAGTTGTTTGCTAATTGCTCTGAAGCAGATAACTTGTGACTTTAGAAAAGTTTTATTTTTACCCTACTTTTTATTTAAATAGTTTTTTCTATCCTTAGTGTGTGACGCATAAAGGAGGAAATTATTTATGGGAAAGAGGCTTTTTTTGATTGTTGTCCTTTTACTAGTCGGTTATTTCGCTGTTCTGCAGCTAGAACATTGGATGCCGAAGAAGCCAAATCATAATAATGAAAAGGATCCAGTACAAGAAAAGGCTCCGCAAGTGGAGTATGAAAGCATTAAAGTCGAAAAAGCTCAGGTGTATTACGGCAATTTGCTGCTTGTTAACAAGGAATACCCTGTTCGAAAGGAAGCTATCAAATCTGATATTATTCAGCTTTCTCAATATGAGGAGCTGCTGCAAGGATATCGCTTGCAGGATGACACGATTAAGGTGTCGGAAAGCATTATTCAGAAGTTTGTTGAGATGGTTCAAGCTGCGCAAAAGGATAATGTGACAAGCTTTATTATTAATAGCGGGTTTCGAAGCTTTGAAGAACAGCAGCAGCTTCATAATGAAATGGAACCAGGACTTGCTATGCCGCCGGGATTTAGTGAGCATAATCTCGGTTTGGCTCTCGATATTGGGTCTACCTTAATGAAAATGGAGCGTGCTCCTGAAGGGAAGTGGTTGAAAAATAATAGTTGGAAGTTCGGGTTTATTTTACGCTATCCAGAGGACAAGACAGAAATTACAGGCACGATGTACGAGCCTTGGCATTATCGTTATGTAGGACTGCCACATAGTGCCGTGATGAAGCAGAATAATTTTTCGCTGGAAGAATATTTGGCTTATCTGAGAGAGCAGCAGCAGGTTGAAGTTACGATCGAGGGTAAAACCTACGAAATCCATTATTACCCGATTTCTGAAGAGACTTCTATTGAGGTGCCAACCAATAAATATTATCAGATTTCAGGCGACAACGTCGGCGGAGTTATTGTGACGAGCTCCTCCGATAAGCTGGAGGAGTGAAGAGTATGAGGAAAATTACAGTGGCAATTTTGTTTGGAGGCTGTTCCTCCGAGTATGAGGTGTCTCTAAAATCAGCAACAGCGGTATTGGAAAACCTTAACTTTGAAAAATACGACGTTTTATTGCTAGGAATCACAAGAGAAGGACAATGGCTGCAATATAGCGGCAGCATTGACCATATACAGGATGATACCTGGCATCAAAGAAAAGAATGTTTGCCTGCCTTTATTGCTCCATGCAGACAAATACAAGGAGTGGTTGCACTTTACAATGATGTGATGAAAACAACTAAAGTGGATGTCGTTTTTCCGATTTTGCATGGAAAAAATGGAGAGGATGGAACGGTTCAAGGCTTGCTTGAGCTGGCTGGCATACCGTTTGTTGGCTGCCATAGTTTGTCCTCTGCAATTTGTATGGATAAGGATATTGCGAATATTTTAGCGGCCAGCTCCGGCGTGAAGACGCCACAATCGGTTACGGTATATAAAAATACAGATGCTGACAAAGTAATAGCTGCTGCCCAAGCAATAGGCTTTCCGCTATATGTCAAACCAGCAAAAGCCGGATCGTCCATTGGCATTACAAAAGCGTACAACGCTGCAGAATTAGTAAGCGGATTGGAAAATGCTTTTAATTACGATGACAAGGTCGTTATCGTGGAAAATATTGAAGGCTTTGAGGTAGGCTGTGCCGTGCTTGGAAATAAAGATGTAATCGTGGGTGAAGTGGATGAAATCGAGTTGTTTGAAGCGTTTTTCGATTATCGTGAAAAATACTCGCTTAAAAGCTCTCTTATTCATGTTCCAGCACGAGTTGAACAGGAGATAGCTGAAAAAATTAAAGCAACAGCAATTCAGCTTTACCAAGCTTTTGGCTGCCGTGGTTTCGCGCGCGTCGATATGTTTCTAACACCAGCAAATGAACTTGTATTTAATGAAATTAATACGATTCCCGGCTTTACTACAAAAAGCAGATACCCAAGCATGCTGCGATCGGCCGGAATTTCTTATAAGGAATTACTGGATACACTTATTTTGCTGGCGATGGAGGAGAATTAATAATGGGACAAGCTGATCATCGTCCAATTTCTACTTTATCTCTCAACGATTATATCTATTATGGCTCTCAGGAGAATGATCATGCGTGCTGGTAATGAGCAGAAGTATGGCGGTTTGGATAGCTTTAGAGTAATAGCTGCAATTCTTGTTATTGCAAATCATACCTCGCCGCTTCTGTCCTACGATGCGTTTGCAGATTTCATGCTTACTCGAATTGTTTCAAGGGTCACGGTTCCTTTTTTCTTTATGTGCACAGGCTATTTCTTTTTGCAAAAGCTTGGTACGGATAAAAACAAAAATATTGAAATGCTAAAGCAGTTTTTAATTAAATTAGCCAAGCTTTATATGCTTTCAATCCTTATCTATATTCCGGTAAACATTTACGCTGGCTATTTTACCGAACAGTTTTCCATTTACACTTTAGTACAGGATATTTTGTTTAATGGCACACTGTATCATCTATGGTATTTTCCCGGTGTTATGCTGGGCGTATGTATTTGCTATTTTTTATGCACGAAGCTTTCGATCAGGGCAGCTTTCTTGATCGCGCTGCTTCTGTATATAATCGGATTATTAGGTGACAGCTACTATGCTTTTGCTCAAAGCAATCTATATCTTGAACGTATTTTTCAAGCGATCTTTTTCTTGTTTGATTCTACAAGAAATGGAATCTTTTTTGCTCCTGTATTTATTATGCTGGGAGGACTGATTGCCGCATACGGGCAACATGTTCAAGGAAAACCTGTTCAGAGAAATCGTGTTCAGACAAAACGGGCTCAGAGAAAGACGAAATGGTAC
Source organism: Paenibacillus montaniterrae (assembly GCF_018403185.1). GTDB lineage: Bacteria > Bacillota > Bacilli > Paenibacillales > Paenibacillaceae > Pristimantibacillus > Pristimantibacillus montaniterrae. The sequence continues at coordinate 344,884 of NZ_BOSE01000002.1, read as the reverse complement.
GCATGCGGATTTATTTTCTTTTTCGGCTTGATGGTTACGGAAGGCTTGCTGGTAAAGGAATTTCATTTATCTCGCCATAATAGCATGTATCTGTTGTCGATTCCGTGCATGTATTTTCTGTTTCAACTTTTGCTTAGCTTTACAATTAAAAGCAATAAATATTTGAGAAATTTGGGCATACTTGTTTACGTTTTGCATCCGATGTGCATTATTATCGTTCGAGGAGCAGGAAAAGTAACAGGACTAACCTCTGTTGTCGTCGGAAATAGCCTTATTCATTTTATGTTGGTGACGATGCTGTCATTTGCAGCTTCTGCTTTTGTAATGAGTGCAGCAAAAGGGATAAGTAGAAAAACAAGCAGCAGTGAATCTGATGACAGAGGGCGAGCATGGGCAGAAATTAATCTCGCTCATTTGCAGCATAATGTTAAGGAGATTCAACGGGTGTTGCCTAATGGCTGTAATATGATGGCGGTAGTAAAAGCGCAGGCATATGGTCATGGTGGGTGGCAAATCGCCGAGCATTTGAACAGATTGGGGATTAACCATTTTGCTGTTGCAACGCTAGGAGAAGGAATAGAGCTGCGCAAAAAAGGAATAAAAGGAGAAGTTCTCATTTTGGGGTATACTCACGAGAGCGCGATTCATCAGCTTGCCGCCTATAGATTGACACAAACTGTAGTTGATGTAGATTACGCGAAAAAGCTGAGTGCTTGCAGCGTTAAAATCAATGTCCACATTAAAATTGATACCGGAATGGGCAGATTGGGCGAGTCTTATGAACATATAGAAGAAATCGCTTCGATGTATCGGTTTAGTAATTTGAATGTGAAAGGCACATTTACGCATTTAAATGCGGCTGACAGTTTGGAGGAGCCGGATATTGCTCATACTAAAAATCAAATTTCACGTTTTGATCACGTAATCGCACAATTGCGGAGCAAAGGTATCGACCCGCAAAAGCTGCATGTACAAAGCAGCTACGGCGTGCTCAACTATAACGAATGTAATTATGATTATGCCCGAATCGGCATCGCTTTATATGGAGTGCTCAGTCGAGAAGAAGATAAAGTCAAGACAAGTATATCACTTCGTCCTGTGCTTTCGCTGAAAGCAAGAGTGGTGCAAGTGAAGCAGGTGAAAAAAGGAGTTTCAGTTGGTTATCGCGGTACGTACACCGCGGATAAAGACGGAAAAATCGCAATTATCGCCATTGGATACGCAGATGGAATGCCGCGCTTATTGTCCGAGGCGAAGGCAAGCTGCCTTATTAAAGGAAAACGAAGGGCGATAATAGGATCAGTTTGCATGGACCAGCTAATTGTAGATATTTCAGACATGGATGATGTAGCTCAAGGAGATATCGCAACATTGATAGGAGTGGATCAGGATGAATCCATATCAGCTGAGGAGTTGGCAGGTCAATGCAATACGATAACGAATGAATTGCTGAGTCGTTTGGGAGAGCGGGTAACAAAGATATATAAGTGAGGGAGGAAATGATGAGGCGCATAACGGTATTAATAGCGGAGGATGAGAAGGAGATCGCTGAGCTGATTGCCTTGCATCTTCAAAAAGAAGGCTATGATTATATTATTGCAGGAGATGGAAAAGCAGCGCTTCAGGCTGTCCAGATGCATCAGATTGATTTGGCGATTCTCGATATTATGATGCCTGAGCTGAACGGCTATGACGTGACTCGCTTGATTCGGGAAAAGCATAATATGCCAATCATCTTCTTAAGTGCGAAAACCTCTGATTTGGATAAAATTTCCGGACTTGTCATGGGAGCAGATGATTATATGACCAAGCCATTCAATCCAATGGAATTAATTGCGCGTGTTAATGCACAGTTGCGGCGCTACAAGCATCTGAATCACTCCGCTAAAGAAGGGAAAAAGGTGATTGAAGCGGGAGGGCTTCTTATTGATCCCGATCAGCGCACGGTTAGCTTGTATGGGCAAACGATCGAGCTTACGCCGAAGGAATTTGATATTTTATACCTGTTAGCCAGCTACCCGAAAAAGGTGTTCAGTGCTGAAAATATTTTTCAGCAGGTATGGGGCGAAGCCTATTATGATGGCAGCAATACGGTTATGGTGCATATTCGCACCTTAAGAAAAAAGCTTGGAGAAGAGAAAGCGAAAAACAAACTGATTAAAACGGTTTGGGGTGTTGGGTATTCGTTCAATGGTTAAAGCCATTCACAGCTTCCGTTCCAAAATGGTTTTGTTGTTCGGAGTAAGCATGATTTTTGCCGGGGCTATTACTTTCGCAATCTTTAAAATGCTGCAATTTTATTATTATACGACCAAGTTTGAAGATCCAACAACGAAAATCCGTTATTTTATGAGAGAGGTTGGGGATATTAACTTCTTTCTGATTATTTTTATTCCGCTCTCGATTTTATTTTTCTTTATTGTTACGAGAAGATATTCGCTATATTTTCATGAAATTTCGAATGGCATTAATCAATTGGCCAACGGTAATTTTAATAGTAAGGTTTATATTCCCTCCACTGATGAGTTCGGAAACATCGCAAGTAACATCAATCTGGCTAGTGAGCAACTGCGGCAAGCTTTGGAAAGAGGAGACTTTGCGGAAAGCAGCAAGGATCAGCTGGTGCTTAATCTGGCACATGATTTGCGCACACCGTTAACATCTGTGCTGGGATATCTCGATTTTATTTTGCAGGATGAGCAGTTAACTACCGAACAGATCAAACATTATGCGGCAATAGCCTTTACCAAGTCACAGCATTTAGAAAAGCTGGTCGATGAGCTGTTCGAAATTACTCGAATGAACTACGGCAAGATCACGATAGACGAAAAAATGATTGATGTAAGCGAACTGCTTGTCCAGTTGAACGAAGAAATGTATCCTGCTTTTGAAAAAAGCAATCTTGCGGTAAGGATGAATATGGCTCCGCAACTGGTTATTCGTGGAGATGGAGATCTGCTGGCACGCGTATTTACTAACATTTTAATTAATGCCTGCCGTTATGGAAGCGATGGGAAATTTGTTGATATAAACGGATATCGTGAGGCTGGAGAAGTCGTGATTGAAATTATTAACTACGGCGACCCAATCCCGAAGGAAATTCAATCCCTTATCTTCGATATGTTCTTTACTGGCGATAGAGCACGCACTCAGCGAAGCGAAAGCTCAGGTCTCGGATTGTTTATAGCAAAAAACATAGTAGAGCAGCATAAAGGCTCGATAGCAGTGCGGAGTGATTTGATCCGAACACAGTTTGAAGTGCGTTTGCCTTGCGACTTCGTTACCAAATCCTCCAGCGGAGCTCATACATGAGCTAAAAGCGCCCTCATTCCGCAGGAATGCTTAAGCGTTTAGCTCATGCATGACAAAGCTTATCGTTTCAATCCAAGCAGGCTGCGCTCTTCAACAAATGTAGGAATATTGTACAGCAGCAGGAGCTCCTGCACAGGATGCTCCTTCATATATTGCTCCAGCGAGCCGTTATAATAACGTGGATCAACTACGTGAATTTCCCGTACATGTTGGCTTAAAAATGGAATGAATGCATGCGCATAGGAATCCTTCACTACGAGCATCGAATCAATTTCAAACTGATGTCCGGCCTCTTTTCCTTTGTCAGTAAGCTCATTCGTTATTGTCATTAGCGCATGGACACCGCCAAGAAAATAGTTGTACTGATCCTTTTGCGTTAACCGCGAATCATCGTACAAGCTGTCCATCGTTGAATTATGATCTGCGATGTATACATGCGATTGCACATAGCCGCTGTCGTAGCGCTCAATGACATCAGCCTCTGTTCCAATAAATTGACCTTTTGTATGGTAGCTGCCGCGATAGCTCGAAGATACAACGCTTATTTCAAATTCATCAAGCGACAGCGGCGCTATTCCGAGCTTCTCCATATAAGCTGCATAAGCGAGATAGGCGCCGTAGCTGCTCCAATGATGATCATTGCGATAATAGAGCAGCTTATGCTCGCTTGTGTATGGCTGCAGCGCATCGATGCCGTTAACAAATGCGATCTGGGCTGCAAGCTGAGCGGCAATGCGTTCAGCCGCTTCACGCTGTGAATAGGAGTCGGCATATTTAGGCAGCAGCTGAGGATAGAGCTCAACTGAGGTCGGGGCCAGCAGCAGCGTACTGTGCACAGCCGGAAATTTGCCAATAAGTTGATTGATGCTGTCCACATATTGCTCGACTTCTCCCCAGCTCGGCTCCTTCATTGCTTCAAACAGAAAATGCTCCTTCCCCAAATATATTCCGTTATTCACAGTCATGAAGCGAGCCTGCTCGGCAAATGCTTTAAGTCCAAACCAATGCTCGCGCCACGGGAACTGGTCAGCTACATAGTTCTCGGCGTTCTCTGCAAAGCTTTTGTCAAGCAAGCTTTGCCAGCTTAGCTCGAGCTTGCTTTGCAGCTGCCGATTTTCAAAATAAGAAAAGCTGGCTTTCGGCATGGCCAGCAGCAGCACTAGCAGCAGCCCAATTATGCCTGTAAAGCCGAACTTATAAAGCTTGGCTGTTTTTTTGTTGATCATGCTGTACGTTCACCTTACCTTCATTAGAAACGGAAATATAGAAACGGATTGAAGCTTGCGTCAACCAAATATGCGATGCAAAGCAGCAGCAGCGCCATATGAACGCCCCAGCTTACTAATGCTCCAGTCATGCTGATCTTGAACCGCTCAAGCACGGAGAAGCGAGGTGCGACAGCACATACGACCAAGATTGCCAGCAGCACGATATAATTGGACAGCTGATAAAGTGTTGCTTCATCCAGCCAGACAGCATGGTGTTGCAAGCCGAGCATTGCTGTGAAATAGCCGCTCATCTGCTGCAAATCCTCGAACACAAAAATGACCCAGCCCAATAAAATGAGCAAAATCGCATAGCTGTGCTGCAGGATGCGCGGACAGCGCGCTAAAAGCTTGAGCATAAACAGCTTTTCCAGCGTTAAAATTAAAGCAAAGTACAAGCCCCATAGCACAAAATTCCAGCTCGCTCCATGCCAAATTCCGGTTAGCGTCCAAACGATCAAAATATTGCGCAGCTGTTTCAATAGCCCCTGGCGATTTCCGCCAAGCGGGATATAGACATATTCTTTAAACCAGCTGCCGAGCGAAATATGCCAGCGCCGCCAAAATTCAGTAATGCTGGCTGCTCGATACGGCAGGTTGAAGTTTTCGTTGAAGCGAAAGCCGAACATAAGGCCGAGGCCGATGGCCATATCGGAATAGCCGCTAAAGTCAAAATAAATTTGAAACGCAAAGGCGATAATGCCCAGCCATGCCATTGCGATTGCCAGCTGATCCGTTTGCTGACTACTGATTTGCTCCCATAGCAGGCCGATATTGTTGGCGAGCAGCACTTTTTTCGCCAAGCCGCGAATAAAGCGAGCAATTCCTTCGGCAAATTGCACTTCGCTGAACATCCGTTTGCCAAGCTGAGCTGCAATTGTTCCATACTGGACAATCGGCCCGGCTACTAGCTGAGGAAACAGCGAAATGTATACAGCAAAGCTAAGCCAGCTTTGCTGCGGCTCGACCTTTTTGCGATATACGTCGACGATATAAGAAATCGACTGAAAGGTATAGAAGGAGATCCCGATCGGCAGAGGCAGCTCCAACGCTTCGATTGAACTGCCGAGCAAGGCGTTCAGGTTCTCGATTATAAAATCAGCGTATTTGAAAAAGCCGAGTACGGCTAAATTAATCAACACTGAGCCGGCTACCAGCCATTTGCGATGCCGCTCATTGCTTTGTCGCTTGCCCAGCGCTCGCCCGAAAAAATAATCAGCTGTAGTCGATAGCAGCAGCAGTGCGATATATACAGGCTCGCCCCAGGCGTAAAAAACAAGCGAGCCGCAAAGCAAAACAACGTTGCGCCAGCGCGTCGGGCAGCTATAATAAAGCAGCAGCAGGACTGGCAGAAATATGATAAGAAAGATTAAGCTGCTAAATACCATTTCGGTTCACCTGTTGTGTTAAAATAATGATAGCTATGTAGCTTCAAACGCAAGCAGTTAGTATATAGTTGCAGACCAGCATTTGTGAACAATGAAAATGAACATTCATTTTTCAAGCAAACGATGGTAAAATGCTAGTATTAGACGTGTACGAAAGTGCAGTGAAAGCAGGAGGAAAAATAATGGAGTACATTAGTACAAGAGGCAAGGTTGGCAGCATTGGCTTTATTGATGCTTTTATGATGGGACTTGCAAATGATGGTGGATTGCTGATCCCGAAACAAATTCCACAAATTCCAATAGAAACATTGCAGACATGGAGCAAGCTTGGCTATACAGAGCTTGTATATGAAATCTTTACTTACTTTACGAATGATGAAATTCCGCAGGAGGATCTGAAGCAGCTCATTGCAGACAGCTACAGCACATTCCGCCATCCTGAGGTAACGCCAATAACAAAGCTGTCGGATGAGCTTTATTTGCTGGAGCTGTTCCACGGGCCTACATTTGCTTTTAAAGATGTCGCTTTGCAGTTTATGGGGCAGCTGTATTCTTATGTTGCCAAGAAAAAGGGCGTGCGCATTAACATTTTAGGCGCAACCTCAGGCGACACAGGCGCTTCGGCTATTGAAGGCGTGCGCGGCAAGGATGGCATTAAAATTTGCATTCTTCATCCACATGGCAAGGTCAGCAAGGTGCAGGAGCTGCAAATGACAACGGTACAGGATGACAATGTGCTCAATTTGTCGGTGGACGGAAACTTTGATGACTGCCAGCGCATTATTAAAGAGCTGTTTGCGAATCTTGATTTTAAATCGGCCAATGATTTGGCAGCGATCAATTCGATTAACTTTATTCGGATTATGGCGCAAATTGTTTATTACTTCTACGCTTATTTCCAGGTTGCGGGCAATATTGGAGCAGATAAGGTCAACTTTAGCGTGCCGACAGGCAATTTTGGCGACATTTTCGCTGGTTATATGGCCAAGCGTATGGGGCTGCCGATTGGCAAGCTGATTTTGGCGACAAATGAAAACAATATTTTGGAGCGATTCATTAAGGAAGGCGTCTATATGCCTGGCGATTTCCGCATGACCTATTCTCCTTCGATGGATATTCAGGTTGCGAGCAACTTTGAACGCTACCTCTATTATGTGCTTGGCGAGGATCCTGAGCTGATTGCCAAGCTGATGGAGCAATTCAAGGTTGAAGGCGAAATCTCGATTTCCAGTGAAGCATTGGCAGCTGTTCAGTCCGAGTTTGCCGCTCATGGCGTGCTTGGTGCAGAGTGCTTGTCCACCATTTCCAGAGTGAAAACGGAGACGAACTATTTGCTTGATCCTCATAGCGCTTGCGGTGTTGCAGCAGCTCAGCAATGTGCAGAAAAAGGTGAAATTACAATTTCACTCGCTACCGCTCATCCAGCGAAGTTTAATGAAGCGATCGAGCTGTGCGGCATTGAGCAGCAATATCCGGAGCCTATTCAGGCATTGTTCAACAAGGAGCAGCGTCAAACACGGATTGCAGGCGACAAGCAAGCGATCGCTAGTGCAATCGAAGCATTTTATCGTGGTTAATGGACTGATGGCTGGGCCTGCATCAAATTTCTAGGAATTAATCATAGTATAGGACTAGGAATTATCAGGCTAAAGCAGTATAATAAGTGAGGAATGATTTTTAAGTCAGAACATACCATTATTAAAATGAATAGGAGTTAAGAAACAATGGCAAAAACTTTGATTTTCGGACACAAAAATCCTGATACGGATACGATTACGTCTGCAATCGTTTATGCTGATCTAAAAACGAAGCTTGGTGCAGATGTAGAAGCAGTGCGACTTGGCGAAGTGAACGGCGAAACAGCATATGCTTTGGAATATTTCGGCGCACAAGCTCCACGCCTTGTGACTACAGTTGCAAATGAAGCTAGCGAAGTTATTCTTGTTGACCATAATGAGCGCCAGCAAAGCGCTGATGATATTGAGCAAGTGCGTGTTGTTGAAGTCATTGACCACCATCGCATTGCTAACTTTGAAACAAGCGCTCCGCTTTATTTCCGTGCTGAGCCTGTTGGCTGTACGGCGACGATTCTTAACAAGCTGTACAAGGAAAACGGCGTTGAAGTTACGAAGCAAATCGCAGGCTTGATGCTTTCTGCAATCATTTCGGATTCCTTGCTGTTCAAATCGCCAACCTGCACTGAGCAGGATGTAGCTGCAGCTAATGAGCTTGCGGCAATTGCTGGCGTTGATCCACAGGTGTACGGTCTTGAAATGCTAAAAGCTGGAGCAGACCTGAGCGACAAAACGATTGAGCAATTGATTTCTCTTGACTCTAAAGAATTTTCTATGGGCAATTACAAAGTTGAAATCGCCCAAGTAAACGCGGTTGATACGAATGATGTGCTTTCTCGCCAAACAGAGCTTGAAGCTGCGTTAAATAACATTATTGCAGCTAAAGGTCTTGATTTGTTCGTGCTTGTTACAACGGACATTTTGAACAATGATTCAATCGCGCTAGCATTGGGCAGCAAAGCTGAAGCTGTTGAGAAAGCTTACAACGTGAAGCTGGACAACAATACAGCGTTGCTTAAAGGGGTAGTATCCCGCAAGTCTCAAATTGTTCCAGTGCTGACTGAAACATTGAGCACAATGTAAGCAAAGCAAAACATAATGCTATATCATTTCAAATAGAGCAAGAGGGTGCCTCAAAGTTGTAATAGATAACTTTGAGGCACCCTCTTTTATTACCAATTTAAGAGCGGAACGATGTCAAGATTACAGCTTTAAGCGAAATTTCTTTTTGCTAAGCGGATAAAGCAGCTTTACTCCTGCAGGTGTGAACATATCAGCGATAATATGAGACAAATAAGTAAGCATCGCCGCTATGCCAATGCCGGCAATTCCCAGCTGTGCCTCCAGGCTGAAGCCGATCCAGCCCCATAAAGGAACAACCCATATTGTATGTGTCAGTCCACGATGGCTTAGCCATGGCGCGATAATCGTAAACACGCCAAGCCCGATTAGCCAGTGCCAGCTTTCTATGTAGCCGTAGGCTGCCAGCAGTCCTCCTGTAACACTGACCATCGCATTGCGCCAAGAGCCGCGTGATACTAACAGGCCGAGCAGCGTAATAAGAAGTGACCCTGCAACAGCTGCCAGCAGCCATGGTGGTCGAAATTGCTCCTGTGTAAGCCATAGGCCGCCGATAATGAGCAAAGCGGCCAGTCCGACGATGATGCAGCCGGAATGCAGCATTCGGCTAAGCTTTGATAGTTTGCGGGTTAACAGGCTCGGTCCGTCCAGATCCGCTGCCAAAGCTGAGAAGCTGCCGACAGCAACAAAGCTTAGCAAGGTGTCAAGCCCGCTATCTGCAGCATGTACGAGGCCATAGACGCCGCCGATTACCGCTCCGATTGCTAAATGTGTTTTACCGTTCATAACTCCTCCAGTGTTTCGATTTGCTGCTAAAGATGCTTTTGATTTACGAGCTCATTGCGAATCATTTGCTCGAGTTTTTCAATCAGGATCGCGTCCATCTCTTCAGCTTTTTGCTTGTTCAGCCAGCCCCAGCGCTTCTTCTGCTTAAGCAGCTTTAACAAATGCTGTTTTTCTGCAAGTGTAAACATGATCGCGCACCTCCAGCTTTATTGCTTGTATAAAATGAGAACATCATAAGCTGCCAGCTGATGTTGACCGTGCAGCTTGGCACTTGTCAGCAAATCGCAGGCAGGCTCCAGCACGTTGATCGTTGCTGGTGCATCGCTGTAATTCAATATGAAATAATACTGCTGCGCTTCATTGCCGCGCACAGCAAGCTCTATCTCCTCAGGCAGCTCCAGCCATGGTGCAGGCGAGCTAATTTCCTCAAACTGCTGCAAAATAAATTGAGCCACCTGTTCCGTAAATACGGAGCCGTAATACCAGGCGCTGCCTTTGCCGAAGCGGTTGCGCGTCAAGGCATGCTTGCCTTCGTAATATTCCTGATCATAGGTAGCAATAACATCAACCGTTGATGAGAAAGGCGCAATAATTTCATTAAAGCTGACGGTTTGCAAGGTTGTTTGCTGGTCAATCGTTGTTGCCGTTGTTGCCGCTCTAGTGCCCTTAATAACGGTATATTCCTCCAGCGTAACGCCGGTAAGCGTGCTCAGCATACCTGGAAAAGGCAGCATATAGCAATGCCCGCGCTGATCCTTATAGCCTGAGCGGCAGCCAAATACGATATGCCCGCCGCTAACAACATAGGCTTCAAGCAGCTGTGCAGTTGATTTGCTCATAATTGCGGGATGCGGATAAACTAGCAGCTTATAGCGCTGCAGCTCGGCAAGCGTCGTCTCCTCATTGATATATACAATATCGCTTGGAATATGGCTGCGGGTCAGCGCCTTGTACCACTCCTTGCCGCTTTTCCAGCCGAATGGCCCATGTGATACATCGTATTCGCCGTCCCATTCATTGTGATAATCGCGCAAGATGGCGACCTCCGCTTGATAGGTGGTAGAGCATAGCGCCTCGCTAATTTGCTGAATTTCTTCACCGACCTTGGCTGCTTCAGCAAGTCTGCGATTCGGCAAATTGCTGTAATCGTTCAGGCCATGCCAATAAATTTCTTGTCCAAACGTTGCTGTACGCCAGCGAAAATAGACAACCAAATTAGCGCCATGCGCAATCGATTGATAGCTCCATAAGCGCATCTGGCCCGGGCGAGGTGATGGCATATCCATTTTGTTCACCCAGCCGCCAGCCCCTGCTTGCTGCTCCATAATGCAAAATTGCCGGGAAATCGAGCGCACCGTGCTAAGTGTTTGGCTCCAGGAACGATCGGCAAGCGGACGCTCCTCGGCTGGATCTGAGAAAATCGTAGAAAACTGTGGATAAGAATCATAGCTGAAAAAGTCCAGCAGCTCCTTCGTCAGACGATGGCTGTCAAGATGTCCGAACAGCCCGTTCGTTGTAATAAAATGATGCGGCGCATGCTCAGCAATGATATCGGCTTGAATTTTGGCAAAGGCAATAACGCTGTCGGAAATGAACCGCTTCTCATCCAGTGCCAAATGCGGATTTGGCTGCCGGCCGCCAGGCACTAATCGCGGCAAATAAATTTGCTCCCAGCTTGAATAGGTTTGGCTCCAGAATGTTGTTCCCCAAGCGTCATTAAGCTTCTCAAGCGTGCCGTAGCGCTGCTGTACCCATCGGCGAAATGCTTTGTGATCGGCTTCACTGTAAAACTCGCTAATTTCGCAGTTGAATTCATTATCCAGCTGCCAGCCGACAACAGCAGGATTGTCCTTGTAATGCATCACCAATTGCTCGGTAATCGCCGCGCTAAGGCGATGATAGGTAGTGCTCGTATAGTTCGTATGGCGGCGCAAGCCGTGATGCAGGCTGTGGCCTTCAATGGTTGCATTCAGCACCTCAGGGTACTTCTCAGTCAGCCAAGCTGGAGGCGTTGCAGTTGGTGTGCCGATAATAACCTTTAGGCCATGCTTGTGGGCAAGTCGAAGCATATAATCAAAATCTTTAAATTGATAGTTTCCTTCAGACGGCTCGAATATCGACCAGGCAAATTCTCCTACACGAATAAGCGAGATGCCCGTCTCTCTCATTCGGATCATATCATCTTCCCACATTTCCTCTGGCCACTGCTCCGGGTAGTAGCAAACCCCGAGCATCAGCTGCTCATTCAAGTTAAACTTTTTCATTTGTAATGCTCCTTTCATGCCACAAGTACGTTTCACATCCTCAATAACATAGTTTGATTGTATCGGTCACTAGAAGGAAATACAATCTTTCATTGAAAGATTGTGAAGCTAGCGCTAGAATAGATCAAGATGTGCTAGAAAAGGTTAAGACTTGGAAAGGAATACGACATGTGGTTACTTTTTGCATTATTTGCTGCACTCGCATTTGGGATTAGAGGCAGTCTTTATCATTGGACAAGCACGCTTGGTCTAAATCGCAACCTGATGCTGTGTGGTGTATTTGCCTCTGGCGCGATCATTAACGGGATCGCGGCGCTATGGAGCGGGGCGGAATGGAACACAGCCTCGCTTATAGGGATTCAAATGGGCTTGTTTTCCTTTGCAGCGAGCGCCTGCATGTATCAAGGCTTTGCGGTAGGGAAAGCGTCGATTATCGCGATTTTGACTGCGCTGCCGCCGGTTGTCGTCGTACTGGTTGCCTACTTGATATGGGGTGAAAAGCTTCACTTTATGCAGTTTATTGCATTTATCGTTCTCGTATGCGGCATTTTAGTGATTCGTTATTCCAATGATTTATCGTGGAAAAATTTGCAGGGTGCGCAATGGGGCTTGCTGACAATGCTGTTTTTTGCCGGCAATGATTTAACAACGAAATGGTCGACGATGGAAGGCGCGAGCATGTTTCCGACCTTGACCACCATGTTTGTCACTGGCGCGCTTTGCTTTACACTGCTTTGGATGATTGACAGCCGCAGAAACAAAGGGACGCAGAGCAAAATTGGCAAACGCCGCACCTGGGGCATCGGCCTTGCCGTCGGCACAAGCAATGCGATTGGCATGATATTAAGCGTACAGGCTTTCGGCATGGGCGTAACTGGTCTTGTTTCCGCTATTATCGCAATGAATGTCGTAGTCATCCTGCTTTATACCCGCTTCGTCGTCAAAGTTCCGTTTGCGAAAACGGAGCTTGCAGGAATGGGGTTGGCGTTTGTGGGTGTATTGATGATACACTTATTTAAGTGATATATTTAGAGGAAAGTTCAAAAGCATGACTTTGATGACGATGTAGTTGCGTTGTAGCGGATTCGACGGCGAATCTTGAACGCTAGCGAAAACTGCGGTGCTCACGTAGCAATTGCTCTACGCTGCGCTCCTCGTTTTCTACTATCGTCCAAGCTTCTTGGTCCTGAAAGCCAAGCTTTTGAACCCCTTATTGGAAGAGGAAAGTTCAAAAGCATGACTTTGATGACGAGGTAGTGCGTTGTAGCGTATTCGACGTCGAATATGTCACGCTACCGAAGGCTGCGGTGCTCACGTAGCAAGTGCCTACGCTGCGCTCCTCGCCTTCTAGTATCGTGCCATCTTCTTGGTCCTGAAAGCCGACTTTTTGAACCTCTATTGGAAGAGGAAGCTTCAAAAAGCCGACTTTGATGACGATGTGATTGCGTTGGAGATTATTCGACGTCGAATCTTGAAAGTACTAAAAAAAGCTACAGCGGAGGAGCAAAGCATCCGAAAAACGAAGTGTGTTGCCTTTAACATCGTAATGCAACCTTTAAAAATTTAAATAAGGGCATTACGATTTAAAAAGCGACTGGAGGATGCATTGCACCGGAGCGCTGAGGATGCTTTGCTCCGTAGCGCTAATTTTTTACAGATAAAAAAGGGAGGAAACTACTACTATGAGTATGAACCAAGCTGCTAATTATAACGCTGATGTGCTGGAGGCTCGTAAGCCTCAGTATGGCGTTGATCCTATGTTTGTTAATCGTTGGTCTACACGAGCTTTTGAGCCGTATACATTATCCGAGGAAGAGCTGTATCGCATTTTGGAGGCAGGGCAGTATGCTCCATCCGCTAATAACGTTCAGCCTTGGCGTTTTTATCTTGCTTCAACAGCAGAGCAGAAGGAGCTGTTTCTTTCCTTTATTGTGCCGCGCAATCAAGTTTGGAGCAAAAATGCTTCTGCCTACATTCTACTGGCTTCGGATACGCTGAATGCGGAGGGTAAGGAACATGGCAAGCATGCCTTTGACACAGGCGCTGCATGGCAGGCTATGGCGCTTCAAGCTCATTTGATGGGCTTGGCAACCCGTGCAATGGGAGGCTTTGACGGCGCAGCGGCTAAGGAAAAGCTGAGCATGCCACAGCAGTTCCAGCCGCAAATTGTTATTGCAATCGGCAAGCCGGGCAGTCTTGACCAGCTTGACGAATCGTTCCATAGCACGAACAAGCCAACACCGCGCAAGCCGCTCGATCAGCTGATTATGTCCTATGAAGTGAAGTAGGCTATGCTAAAATGAGTATATTTCTGCATATTTTGCTGACTAATGTAATGCCGATGTCAATTATGATTGCCATCGGCATTATATTGGAGAAAGTATTTCACCTTGATATCAAGACATTATCCAAGCTGAATTTTTATTTGCTCTCACCGGCTGTTATTTTTGCGCTGCTTTATGAAACGGCAATCGCCCCCGAAATGATTGGCAAGGTGCTGCTGTTTTTTGTTTTGTTTATGGTTTTGCAATATATCGTAGTTGAAATTGTAGTCCGCTTGAGAGGCTATTCTCCTACGATGAAAAGCGCGATGCGCAACAGCGTGCTGTTCTACAACAGCGCCAACTACGGCATCCCGCTTAATCAGCTTGCATTTGCAGGCAATAAGGAAACGCTAGGCATTCAAATTTTGATTATGATGATGCAATCACTAGTTCCTAACACATATGGAATTTACAGCGTAAATTCGCATAAAGCCAATATGAAGCAGGTGTGGAAGACGATTATCGGCATGCCTGTCATTTATGTCATACCGCTCGCCTTTTTGTTAAGAGGCTTTGAGGTGCCTATTCCCGGACCGATCCAAACGCCGCTCGATTACGTGTCCGATGCCTTTATTGGCATGGCGCTGCTGACGTTGGGGGTGCAGCTCGGCCAGATGGAATGGAAGGTTTCACGCTCGCTTGCGATAGACGTTAGCATTTCAGGCCTGCTGCGGCTGGTAGCTGGTCCATTGCTGGCATGGGTAATTGTCAAGCTAATGGGCATTGAAGGATTGACCGCGGCGGCTCTGATCGTATCATCAGCCGTTCCAACCTCATTAAGCAGTGTGCTGCTGGCTGTCGAATTTGACAATGAGAAGGAGTTTGCCTCGCAATCTGTATTTGTTTCAACACTGATTAGCATTATAACGGTTACTGCAGTTATTTTTATGTTAAATATTGAAGTATAGCACGACATCAAGCTGTCTTGTCACGTAGGAATAAGTGCCTGCTGATGAGACAGCTTTTTATATAAAGGGATTAAAAAATAGCATGCTAAATGTTAGTGAATGTGGTAGCATTATTACTAACAAATCTAATAAAAGAGGTACAATAATGGAACTTAAATTAACAGGAAAAACAGCACTTATTACAGGGGCGACAGGTGATTTGGGCAGAGTAATGGCAAGAACGCTGGCACAATGCGGAGCGAATATTGTCATTCATTATAATGCCAATGAAGCAAAAGCGGCTCAGCTTAAGCAAGAGCTTGAGGAGCAGTATCAAGTAAAGGCGATGACGGTGCAAGCTGATATTACGAAGCAGGAGCAAATTGAACAGATGCAAGAGCGCATTGGGCAGCAGCTTGGCGAAGTACATATTGTGGTTGCCAACGCCGTGATTCAATATCAATGGACCTCGGTGCTGGAGCAGGCGCCAGCTGATTTTCAGGGTCAGTTTGATTCATGTGTAATGCAGAGCGTATATTTGGCAAAATCATTTATTCCTGCGATGAAAGCACGAGGCGAAGGAAGATTTATCGGAATTAATACGGAGTGCTCTATGCAGAATGCGCCAACCCAGTCTGCCTATGTTGCAGGCAAGCGCGGGATGGATGGTGTATATCGCGTGCTGGCAAAGGAAGTAGGAGAATTCGGGATTACAGTTAACCAGGTAGCGCCAGGCTGGACGATTAGCGATCGCGATCGTGAAGCGGGATCAGAGGTTAATGAAGGCTACAGCGCGTCTGTGCCGCTAAAGCGTAGAGGAACGGACCAGGAAATCGCCAATGTCGTTGCCTTCCTTGCTTCCGATCTGTCAAGCTTTATAACTGGCGCCTATATCCCGGTTAACGGCGGCAATGTTATGCCTGCTATCTAGGGCGTGTATGCAAACTCAGAAGGGAGCAGATTATGCCGAATTTTCGTTCCATGCAAGGCGCTTTTTCGAAGGCGTACCGGGTGTACGTCAAGGAAAGGCAACGCAGCAGGGAGCGAAAAGGCGGTGTAAGATGCCCCTAAGCGGGTTTGCATACACGCCCTAGGGCACGTCTGAAAATGCCCAGCCGGGAAAACCGCAGAAGGAGGAGCAGGTATGATCGTCAAATGGCGCTTCGGGGACATGAAAATGAATCGCAAGCTGCTGTTGTCCTTTATCATGCTTGTGTCGATTCCGCTAGTGCTGATGGGGTATTACTCCTCTGTCAAATACACGCAGTCGATTGAGCAAAAAACGATTGCCTATTCGATGAAAATGCAGGATAGTATGATGGTTCGCGTCGATGATTATATTGAGGATATGATGAGCATATCCTCAATTCCTGCTTATATCGACGACTTGAAGCAAAATTTGATTCGCTCTAACGAATATTATGCGGAGCGGCAGCATGACAGCTTAGAGCCGGTTATGCCTGATCATTTTCCGCAGCTGCTGTCGATTCAGCGCGGCATTGAAGGCGAGCTTGGCTTTATTAATTCAATTAAGCGCGGCGCCAATGCTGTATATTTATTCGATAAATACGGCAACAGCTACTACTCGATCGCATCTGGCGGCATTAGAAGCCATCTGGATGCAAGCTATGCGTATTGGCTGGATAAGCTTGAGCATTCAAAGGGAGAAGCAGCGCTGCTGCCTACTGAGAAATATATTAGCAATTTGCAATCGGAAAAATACGCATTTACAGTTGTGCGAAAAATTATGGATCGCAGCTTGCAGCCGATTGGCTTAATTGCGATAGATGCAAATATTAGTGTTATTGACGATCAGATTGCCGAGCTTGATCAAGTAACTAAGGGTAAATCGCTCATCGTCGACCAGGCTGGCAATGTCATCTATGACAGCCGCAAGCAGCTGGTTGCCAGCAATTTGATTACAGATGAGACTGTAAAGCAGGCCAAACAGTGGCGGGGCAGCTTTTTTCACACTGAGGCTGGTGAGCAGTGGCTGAACATCTATTCCACCTCCGAGCGTACAGGCTGGAAGGTTATTACTTCAATTCCCGTGAGCGAGCTGACAAGTGAAACGGTTGCGGTCCGCAGCGTTATCTGGATTACGACAATCATTGCGGTAATCCTTTCAGTGGCGGTTGCGATCGTGCTGTCCTATGCGATTACGAAGCCGCTGCGGCGGATGGCAAGCTTGATGAAGCGGGTGCAGGAGGGGAATTTCCAAGTGAAATTTCCTGTCAAGTATCGTGATGAGGTAGGCTTGCTTGGCAGTCAGTTCAATCGGATGACGGTGCGCCTGGAGCAGCTGATCCAGGATATTTATGAGATGGAGACGAAAAAGAACAAAGCCGAGCTGCAGGCGCTGCAAAATCAGATCAATCCGCATTTTATGTATAATACGCTGGAAAGCATTCGGATGAGTGCCGAGGTGAACGATGACAGCTCAACAGCCGATATGATTGCGACGCTCGGCAAGCTGCTGCGCTACAGCATTAGCGAGTTGGATGGGTACACGGTGTTAAGGGACGAGCTGCAGCATGTGCAGCATTATGTGGAGCTGTTGAATTATCGCTATCCGGATCGTTTTGTGCTGCAGTGCGAGGTGGAGCAGGAGCTGCTGAACAGGCCTGTCATTAAGCTGATGCTGCAGCCGGTTGTAGAAAATGCAATATACCACGGGCTCGACGAGCGCAAAAGCCGCATGTTCATTTCGATTCGCACTGTTGTCTCTCAGCATGTCGTTGCTATCCGTATAGCGGACAACGGCATTGGCATTGAGCCGGATAGACTGGCACAGCTTAATGAAGGACTTGGCAATCCGCGGCGATTTGGCGTTGCACCGGGTCCTGAAGGTGAAGGGGCGAAATCGGGTGGAATTGGTCTGAAAAACGTCAATGAACGCATTAAGCTGCAATATGGTCCGCAGTATGGTCTGTCTGTAAGCAGTGTTCCAGAGGAAGGAACAGAGGTTGAAATTTTGCTTCCTGTCGAAAGGAGAGCGATGCGAAGTGGCTAGGCTCATATCGATGCTAATGATTTTAGTATGCTCAGCTGCGATTTTAAGCTCTTGCATACAGCAGCGGCAGGAGCAGCAGGCTCCAGTCAATGAAGAGCAGCAGCAGGAGGCAGCAAAGCCGATCCAGCTTCATATTTTAAGCAATCGTGTTGATCTCATTGAAAACGGCGGCTTTGAAAAATACGCTTCAGCCTTTGAGCAAATGCATCCAGGAGTAGAATTAAGCTTTGAAGGCTTAACCAATTATGTATCTGACATATCTGCCCGCTTGGCAACACAGGATTATGGAGATGTGCTTTTAATTCCCAATCATATGAAAAATGAGGATTTGGCAGATTACTTTGAGCCTTTGCCGGACAGCTTGTTTGAAAATATCCGCTTTGCAGATTACAAATCCTACAATGGCAAGCGGTACGGCATTACGACCGGCTCTTCTGCTACAGGGATCATTTATAATAAAAAGGCGTTTGAGCAGGCGGGCATCGAAAGCATACCGACAACGCTTGATGAATTTTACGAGGCTTGCCGCAAGCTGAAGCAGGCAGGCATAACTCCGATTTATTTGAATTACGGCGCGCAATGGCCGCTTATGAATTGGGGAGAGGAGCTTGTTAGTGTAATGAA
The DNA here is from genome assembly GCF_018403185.1 of Paenibacillus montaniterrae. Classification (GTDB taxonomy): domain Bacteria; phylum Bacillota; class Bacilli; order Paenibacillales; family Paenibacillaceae; genus Pristimantibacillus; species Pristimantibacillus montaniterrae. Next base: position 326,367 of record NZ_BOSE01000002.1, on the reverse strand, counting down.
TGGTGATCCGGGCTATTTGAACAGCCTGGTCGAGCAGGACGATCCCTGGCAGGTGGATAATGAGTGGGGACATGCGATAACGATTGTGAAAACGCTCATTGAGCAAAGCTATGTGGAGCGTGCGCTTATTTCCAACCAATGGGAAGCATCCAAAATTGAATTTGTAGAAGGGCGTGCGGGAATGCTCTTTCTCGGCAACTGGATCATTAATCAGCTCACTTCACTGGGAGCTGATCCCGATACGATAGGCTTTTTTCCGTTTCCATATCGCAACGAGCAGCCAATCTATTCGCCGCTTAATCCGGATTGGTTTATTGCGATCAGCAAATATAGCGAGCATAAGGAGCTTGCGCTGGAATGGATTCGCTATTTTGTGCATGATTCCGGTTTTGTGGACGATTCGGGCTTTTTGCCGATTGATACGACGAAGCAGCCGACGCTACCGCAATATAAGCAGTTCCTCTCTTACGGCAGCATTCCGGTCGAGCGTCAAATTCCTAGCGACGCGCTGCTGGAAATTGCTGATACCGCACAAATTACGCTGTGGTCAGGCTTATATTTGCAGGAATGGATAGCGGCACCGGATTTGCAGGACGCATTTGACGAATATAATGAGCGTTGGGCGAAAGCGAGAAACATATTACAGTACTGAGGTGGAGAAAAGGATATGGCAAAGAAAGTAACGATGCAGCAAATCGCCAATTATTTGGGCGTATCCAAATTTGTTGTATCAAAGGCATTGTCTGGCAAAGGAGGGGTGAGCGAGTCGACGAAGGAACGAGTTATAGAAGCGGCCGCTCAGCTTGGCTATTTTACACAGCGCCCCGCCAATAAGCCATTAAAGGCAGCGCGTAAGCTTCAGCGTGGCTCAGCAGCCAAGCAGTCTATTTTAGTGCTTATGCCGAATGTGCGCTTCCAAACGAAGGAATCGCTGTATTGGGGAAGAATTATTGACGGAATTTCAGCTGAGCTGGAAAAACGCGGGATCGGGATGATTATTCTTTCCGAGCAGAATGCGGACCATTTAACCGGGTTCATCAATCCAGAGGGGATATTGGGCATGATTGGTGTAGGCGAAATTTCGTCGTCAATGCTGCTCGATATTCATCGTCTTGGCATTACAATGGTACTGGTTGACCATGAGGATGATTTAATTCCGCTTGACAGCATATTTGTCGATAATTATGAAGCAACCTATCGCTTGACAAAGCAGTTGATTAGCTCCGGGCAGCGGGATATTGCGTTTGTTGGTAATATTCACTTCTCGCGCAGCTTTAATGACCGCTTTCTTGGCTACCGTGCGGCGATGGAGGAGCATCAATTTCGTGCTGGCAGTGAAATGAGCGCTGCTTTTGGCAATGCATCGCTTTATCGCAGCCTGCTCAATCTGGAGGGCTACGATCGCTTTCATTTTCACGATCAAATCCGCAAATGGCTGCAAGGACTGCCGCAGCTGCCGAACGCAATGGTATGCGGCAATGACACAATCGCCTTAAGCCTGCTGGATGTGCTAAAGGAACAGGGGATCGCCGTTCCTCAGCAGCTGTCGGTCACAGGCTTCGATAACATTGAGGACTCCTATATGGGCGAGCTGGCGCTCACAACCGTCCATGTGCCAAAAGAAATGCTGGGCAAAAAGGCTGTGGAGCGGCTGTTAAACCGCTTGCAGCATCCCGAGGAGCCGATCGTTAAGCTGCTCGTTAAAAGTGAAGTACTATTTCGCGAATCAACAGCGTTCCAGGCTGCCACCGCCACAAGCAAACAGCGCTGAAAGAGCATTAGGCTGTTCTAGCTACGAAGAACACACTAAAACAAAACGCAGCAGCGGAGGAGCAAAGCAATCCGATAAATGCAAGAGAGTAGCCGTTAAAAGCCTAATGCAACCCCAAAAGTAAAAAGAGGAAGCATTAGGCTTTAAAAAGCGACTTGAGGATGCTTTGCTCCAGAGCGCCGACTTAGCGCTCAGCAAATGTTAAGTTTGCATTGATCAAGGTCAGGCGCTGCTGCACACTGGCATAGGAGCGTAGGCCGTCAGGCGGCGTATGCATTGCGTAATCTAGCAGCTGCTCGACTGTAGAGGTAGCGACATGGCAGCGAGTGTCGGACGATGCATAATAGATAAACACCTTTCCTTGCTCATTGACGACTGCACCGTTGCAGAACACGACATTGGACACATCACCAACACGCTCCTCGCCTTGCGGAGCAAGCAGATGTCCGCCCGGCGCATAGATGACCTTGCTTGGATCTTCCAGACTGGTCACGAATGCGTACAGGACATAGCGCAAGCCGGCAGCGGTGTTGCGCACGCCATGAGCGATATGGAGCCAGCCCTTGTCTGTTTTAAGCGGCGCAGGTCCTTGACCGTTCTTAACTTCCTTAATCGTATGATAATGACGCTCGTCAATGATAATCTCTTCCTCAATGCAAGCTTGCTCGATGGAGTGAGATAAGCCCCAGCCAATTCCGCCTCCTGAGCCTGTGTCGATAAAGCCATCCTGTGGACGCGTATAGAAGGCGTACCTGCCATCGACAAATTCAGGATGAAGCACAACATTGCGCTGCTGGTTGGAGCGGGTTTTCAAATCGGCAAGCCGTTCCCAGCTTTTCATGTCTTTAGTCCGCGCTATGCCGCACTGCGCAATTGCACTGGAAAGATCGCCTGGAGCAGCGTCAGGGTCCTTGCGTTCCGTGCAAAACAAGCCGTAAATCCAGCCATCCTCATGCTGTACCAGGCGCATATCGTATACATTTGTATCAGGATCGCTCGTTTCAGGCAGGACGACAGGCGCATCCCAAAACCGGAAGCCGTCGATGCCGTTGTCGCTTTCGGCAATCGCGAAAAATGATTTGCGGTCATTGCCTTCAACACGCGCGACAAGGTAGTACTTGCCGTTCAAGTATATTGCCCCGGGATTAAATACACAGTGGACGCCAAGCCGCTCCATAAAATAAGGATTGGTTTGCGGATTAAAATCGTACCGCCAATGCAGCGGCGCATGGTCGGCTGTCAAAATCGGGTGCTGATAGCGGTCATAAATACCGTTTCCGCCCTCAATTACAGTGTTGCGACGCTGAATGAGCTGTTCATATTGCTCGGTAAGATAGGCTTTGCGCTGTTCAAATATTGTCATTCAAATCATCCCTTCAGTTCATTATGCTTAAGACGCTCAATCATTTCCAGACATGCCCGACCGTTATGATAAGGGCATTTCCAAGCACTGATCTTTTGAACATGATCGCTAGGTGTGCCATCGCGACGCACGCTCCAATGCCATTCGCCAAATTGCTTGTCAACGATATAGTGCTGGATAAAGTGCCAGGAGCGCTCTGCAGCCTCTCGGTATTGCTGCTGCCCCGTCAGCTGGTATGCATGATAAAAGCCGACAACTGCTTCTGCTTGCGGCCACCAGTCCTTATGATCATCTATGATGATGGAGCCTTGAGCTTCGTTAAGCAAGCCGCCGTCAGCATCAAAGCCGTTCGCCAATACGGCATCCGCCATTTTTATAGCAACTGCCTTCGCTTCTGCCAGCAACGCTTCATGGCCCAGCACTTCAGCTGCCTCCACGAGCAGCCAGCTTCCTTCGATATCATGACCATACGAAATATGATCGGATTGACTGTTCCACGCTTCATCAAAAAACAGCTTGAAATGTCCGGTATCGCGGTCGATAATGTGGCTGATTGTTATATTAATCAGCTCTGCAAGCTGCTTTTCCAGCTCATCCGACTTCCATATCCGATACAGATTCGTATAGGCCTCCATAACATGCAAATGAGTATTCATCGATTTTTTCTCATTCAAATCCTTGCCGCTAAGACTGAGATCATCTGTTTCCTGCCATTGCTCAGATAATGCTTCAATATAGCCGCCATAATGCTTGTCATGTCCATAGCGCTCAATATGCTGGAAGATGGTGATAGCATTCTGCCGTGCCTGCTCATGGCCTGTTGTACGATAGTATTCAGCGTAGGCATAGATTGCAAAGGCTTGCCCGTAAATTTGCTTTTTGCGCTCAAGCGGCGAGCCGTCAGCGTTCAGCATCCAGTACATGCCGCCGTAATTGCGATCGACAAAGTGTTCATTAAGATAATGATACGCCCGCTCGGCGGCAGCAAGATAGGCTTCCTTGCGATAGGTGCGATAGGCAGCAGAGAAGGTCCAAAGCAAGCGTGTATTGAGTACGAGGCTTTTCGCTGCATCTGGAACGACAGCAAAATCACGGGTCACTTCGCCATAAAAGCCGCCTTGCTGTGTATCCAAACTGTGCTTCAACCAAAACTCCAATATATTGTCCCTGAGCTCGGCTTCCAGCTCTTCAATCCATTGTGTTGCGTCCAAATGCTTGCTCATTGTTCAGCCTCCTTTGTTTTGCGGCTATAGTAGTCAAAGACGGTGCGCTCAGCCGCCTTGCCAAACATGCAGTAGTCATCGTTGGCGCTGGCATTTTGCTCATCATACAAATGAGCCGGCCAATCCCACAGCATAAAGCCTTCGACCCAAGGGCGTTTGTCGCATGCGTTAAACATCGCTTCATAGTAAGCCTGCTGGCTGTGCTCGCTTGGCGCGCCCTGCAGCCCCCAGTCATTCGGCAGCTGCGGCGAGCCTTCACGGCTTGGACAGCCAGCTTCCATAAAGAAGAAAGGCTTGTTGCTATGCTGCTTGACTACCTCCTCAATGCGGTCCAGTTGGGCTTCCCACTGATCAATCGGATAGTAGCCGCTTGAGGAAATTACGTCTACGGCATCCCACCACTTCACTTGACCCTCCTGGTATTTATCGCAGTTATATGTAATGAGTCCATGGTAGTGCTTTCGCACTTCCTCAATTAACGCACGCCATTGCTGCTCGCGGCGATCGGCTTGCACCATTTCACAGCCAATGCAAAGCATATCGACCTCCAGCTTTTGCGCAAGCTTTGCATAGTGCACGATAAACTCGGTATAGCTGGCAAACCATTCGCTCCATTTAGGCTCACAAGGAACGTCAATGTCAAAAAAATTAATATGGGCACGCCATGTGCCGTTTGCGCAGTTCACAACAGGCTTCAGGATGACGTTTAGCCCCATGCTTTGTGCATGCTGTACAGCGTCAATAATTTCTTCATCCGTTACTGTAGGTTCATCCTTGTACGAAATGACAGTTGCTTGCGGATGCTCCTGCAGCGCAGCAAAGGTTATAGCTGTCCAGTTGACGGCTAGCCGTTCCTTCATAAGCAGCATCGATTGCTTCGCTTTTTCATCGCGCCATGTGCCGCGTACACCAGTCCAGCCCCAGGTCATTCCTGCGATATATGGCAGTGATTGCTTCATAATCCGCCCTCCATTTTGTTAGTTTTGTTAGATAAAATATTGAATATAATCTATAACAAGTAAACATTAAGTTGCACGGTTTTGGCAAGAGTTTTTCGCAATTTGCTTTAAAAATTATCGGTTTCTACAAGAAATAGGGGAATATTTCAAAATGCCCCTGATTCGCAAGGCGAGCTGTTGCCAAAGCATATTCAACTCGCGAAAAAATGGAGAAGGAGTATATTTATATTGGAAGTGATCGGAATTTCTCATGTCAATACAAGACAATAAAAAGCATTTCAAACCATTTCATGCTGTGATCTTTTACAGTAAGCTTAACATTGTTAGCGATTACAAAAATGAAATGGGGGATTTCGATGAAAAAGAATATTTTGTTATTGTTTAGTTTGATTATTATGCTAACAGTTTTTTCAGCTTGCAGTGGAAACTCACAAGGCTCCAATGAGAGCTCGAATGAAACGGGGGAAGTAACGGGCGATCTTGTTTTTCTAACAAACCGGACAGATATGATTGGCAACGTCTATGATGAGTACAAGCAGCGCTTTGAAGAAAAATATCCTGGGGTCAATATTGAATTTGAAGCGATTCAGGATTATGATGCAACGCTCAAGGTTCGCATGAGCTCAGGAGATTTCCCGGATGTTGTGTTTTTGCCAACACTGTCGAATGCAGAATTTCCAGAATACTTTGCACCGCTAAACGACATTGAATTTTCAGGGGATATTTACTTTGAAGAAATGCGAGCACATGAAGGGCAAATTTACGGAATTTCTTCTGGCGGTTCGACAGTTGGAATCGTATACAACAAAGAAGCATTTGCCAAGGCTGGCATTACCGAAGTGCCTAAAACGTATGATGAGTTTTTAGCGGCCTGCGAAAAGCTGAAGCAAAGCGGCATCGTACCGTTAGCCTCAAACTTTAAGGATAAATGGCCGTTGGATGTATGGGTGTACGATATTCCAACAATTATAGCCGCGGCAAGCGACCATCAAAACAAGCGCGCCGATACTGATACACCGTACACAATGGACAACGAATACGGCAAATCATGGGGCATTATCCGCGAGCTGTACCAGAAAGGCTACTTGGAGCCGGATGTAAATTCAACGAACTGGGAGCAATCGAAAAAAGATATCGCTAACGGAAATTTCGGCATGTACTTGCTAGGCAACTGGGTCATTAACCAGGTTATTGAAAATGGAGCAGACCCAGACAACGTCGGATTTTTCCCATTCCCGGCAGACAACAGCGGTCAAGCAAAAGCTCCGTTGAACCCGGATTTCTTCTATGCGGTTAACAAAAACGGCAATGTTCCTGCTGCCAAAGCGTTTATTAAATGGATTATCGAGGAGTCGGGATACGATGAATTCGCTGGCTTTATTCCAACATTAAAGGATCGCGAGCCGAAGCTGGCGCAACTTGCTGAATTCAACAGCTTTAATGTCGAGTTTTTTGAGCCAGCGCAGCCTTCGGACATAGCTACAGACATTCAAAATCAGGCCCGGCTAGATCAAGCCGCAACGGTCCAGCAATTTGTACTATCAGACGACCCAGCGTCAGTGCTGGATAAAGTAAACAGCGACTGGGCTAAAGCAAGAAAAGAACTAGGCGCAGCACAATAACGGCCTAAGACTAAGTGAAGCATCACATGTGCTTGCAGGTGAACAACAGTTCATCGCAAGCACATTTACATCTAAAAAAAGCGATCAAGCTTCGCCGTCGAATACGCTACAGAGAAGTTCCATCGTCATCAAAGTTAAGCTTTTTAAACCATACATCAAATAAAAGTTTAAAAAGCTCGGCTTTCAGGACCAAGAAGATGGCACGATACTAGAAGGCGAGGAGCGCAGCGTAGGCACAAGCTACGTGAGCACCGGAGCCTTCGGTAGCGTGACATATTCGCCGTCGAATAAGCTACAGAGAAGTCACAACGTCATCAAAGTCGTGCTTTTTAAACTACCTCTCTAAAGGAGTGATGATAGGTGTTTAGTAAACTACCCTTCCCCACCCAAAAAAAAGTTATACTCGTCAGCTTCATTGCAATACCTTTGCTGCTTTTATTTACCTTCGCCTATTATCCAGCATTGGAGCTGTTTCGGCTAAGTTTTATGAAATGGAATGGGGTAAGCGCTCATAAGGAATGGGTTGGCTTTGCCAATTATGCAGAAGTGTTTTCTAATCCTGAATTGTTTGGCGTCTTCAGGCATAATTTTGCTTATTTCGCAATCGGGATCGTTCAAAATATTGTGGCCTTGTTTTTTGCAGTGCTGCTTAATACGAAGCTAAGAGGGAGAAACGGTTTTCGCCTGCTGCTGTTTTTACCATATATTTTGAACGGCGTCGCGGTAGCGTACTTATTTGGATATGTATATGATACGACGAACGGTTCACTGAATTATTTGCTAGGCTCGCTTGGCTTTGATCAGCTTGCTCAAACGAGCTGGCTAGGCAATAAGGATTATGTCAACTATACACTGGCTTCTGTAGGGCTATGGCGATTTATGGGCTTTAATATGGTCATTTATTTAGGAGCGCTACAATCGATTCCTAGCGATTTATATGAAGCGGCCTCGATTGATGGAGCGAGCAGCTGGCAGCAGTTTACACGGATTACACTGCCTAATATTTATAAAATTATTGAGCTCAACCTGTTTTTGACGGTTACAGGGGCATTGGAAGTATTCGATCTGCCGTTTGTGCTTACGAAAGGCGGCCCTGCAGGGGCAAGTGAAACATTTGTTATGAAAATTATCGAAACAGCCTTCCAGTTCAACAACTATGGTCTCGCTTCAGCGATGAGCGTTGTGCTGCTATTAATTGTTGTCATCGTATTGTCGATTCAGCGCTACATTTTGACGAAAGGAGATGATTAGCATGAAGGCAGCTGCCAAACTTCAGATGGGGATAAAATATGCGATTCTTTTATTTTCGTGCCTAGTCATCTTGTTTCCGCCTTATATTATTGTGGTCAACGCATTTAAAACGAAGGAGAAATTTCATGCATCTTCAGCGATTTCGCTGCCTGACAGCTGGTTTTACTTTGAAAACTTCGTCAAAGCATTTAAACAAGCTAGTATTCCGCTTGCATTTAGTAATACAATAACGATAATCGTAGTTACCTTGTTTTTTAATATTTTGCTAGGCTCTGCCTTTTGCTATGCGATTTCTCGTTTTCAGTTTCGTTTTCAAAGCTTTTTGGTGGGCCTGTTTATGTTCGCCACCATTATTCCGCAAATTACAACTCAGGTTGTTAACTATAAGACGATTATGTCTCTTGGCTTAACGAATAACTTGATGGGGCCTGTGCTGCTGTACATTGGGGCGGACATTATTCAAATTTATATTTATTTGCAGTTTATTAAAAACATCCCGTACGAGCTGGATGAAAGCGCGATGATTGAGGGAGCGTCATTAATTCGTATTTTCCGCTCGATTATTTTCCCACTGCTGACACCGGCGACCTTTACAATCGTTATTTTGAAAACGATCAACATTTACAACGATTTCTTCGTGCCGTATTTGTATTTGCCGCGAGCGCAGCATGTCGTGGTCTCAACCTCGCTGATGCGCTTCTTTGGCAACAACAGCGGAGATTGGCAGCTAGTATCCGCTGCGATATTGATCATTATGATCCCGACAGCCATTATGTATATCTTTTTACAGCGCTATATTTTTGCAGGAGTGACAAGCGGGGCAGTTAAATAAACTAGAGCGTGGCTGAGAAGTTCTCAGAAACGTCCTAAAGCTAAAGGGGCTTTAACGATGAAGGTGATCATTGCAGACGATGAAGTGATGATTCGCGCTGGGCTTGAGAAAATATTAGGCAAAATGGACATGAATATTGAGGTCATCGGCTCTTACAGCAACGGCTTGGATGCACTAAACCATATTCATAAGCTTAATGATGCCGAGCTTGATCTGGTGATTACCGATATTAAAATGCCGATTATGGATGGCTTGATGCTGATTGAGGCGGCAAAGGAACGGGCATTTGCCAAAATTATATTTAGCGGCTTCAGTGAATTTGAATATGCGCGCAAAGCATTGCGTTGCGGTGCGAGCGACTACCTGCTCAAGCCAATCGACAAGCAGCAATTGGCCGAGGTGCTGCAACGCGTACAAAAACAGGCTAAGCACAATACGCTGGCTAGTACCGAGCTGGAAGAGACGGAACTGGAAGGCTGCGGCCATCATGCAGTCGATACGATTAAAGCCATGCTGCAGGAGCAGTACGATCGGCAGCTGGAGCTGGAGCAAATTGCCCAGCAGGTTGGCATGAGCGCCCACTATGTAAGCCGCTTGTTCAAGCAAATGACTGGACAAACGATTACCGACTATCTCATTAATATACGGATTCAAAAAGCGAAGCAGTTTTTAAGCGATTGTCCGCATATGAAAAACTATGAAATTGCTGCCTCAGTGGGCTATAGTGATCCAGTATATTTTCAAAAGCTATTCAAGAAAGAAACAGGCTACACGCCGAAGGAATATAAGGAAATGCATCGTTAAGCAGATAGCAGCTGGTCGTGCCAGCAGCAGCTGCGGCTGTACCACAAACGAAGCTAAAAACGAGCAGGCTTGTCGCGCTCTTCCATACCGGAAGGTGGCGGCAAAGTCCTGCTCGTTTTTTTGATCAAATATATCTAAGCGGGTTTTCAGCCACGTCCTAGCCCTTTACAAGGTAAAGGCGGCTTGTTTCTTCCCAAATATGGCCTGGCTCAAGTGTAACGAGGCCGATCTGCTCAGCTGGCAGCTTGCTGTTGGGCGCATTGACGAGGTTTAATTGCGGCTCAGGACAGAAAAAGCCTGGTTGTCCGCCATTGTTCCAGATCATCCACTGCTTGTACTGTGTGCCTACATCATAGACAAGCTTTAGGCCAAGACGGTGATCGGTCAGCTCCATCATGTTGCGGCCATTTTTCGTGCTGCTTGTATAATGATTATCCATCGAGCTCCAGAACGGATTCAAGCCCGTTGTGTTCATTTTTTGCTCTTCTTCTGTAAGCGGCTGATAGTTGCCTGTTGGCAGCATGCGCTCGTTAAGCTCCCAGCGCTCTTTAATCGTTAACGTGTACGTATAGTCGTCAGCCGTACTGCCTTCAGCAAATGGAGCGTTGATTGCAGTATGAAAAGCAATCATGCATGGCATAGCAGTTTCGCCGTTATTATGTACGGTTACATGCTGCAGCAAGCCTTGGTCGCTTAAGGAATAACGAAGTCTGATTGTAAATTGATGAGGCAAATACTGATAGATTTCGTGATTCGGTGTAATGGAAATGCTCAGTACCGCATAGCTTTCGGAAGCGGTTACGCTATATTCATCAACATTCCAGCGAGCGGTATGAAAAAAGCCGTGCAAATGGTTGCCAGTTTTCGCTTCGTTGACAGGAAATTGATAGCTTACGCCATTAAAGGTGAATTTGCCGTCCTCGTAGCGGTTAGGCGGGAATAATACCGGGATGCCGTGAACCCCTGGATTAGCACGGAAGCTGTTCATATCCTCTGCTGCCGGCTCTCTTAAAATAGTAAGCTTGCGCTCAAGGTCGCGGAATGCGATCAGATTAGCGCCGACTCCTGGAAGAATGGCAGCCTCATAGCTTCCCCATTGCAGCCAAACCGCTGCTTCATCATGAAATTGTGCTTCATATGCTTTGCCTTGCGTTGTCATTCATCTTCCTCCTCAAACATATCATCTTTACTGCTGGACGCCGACTAAGTTACAAAGAAGTTACATCGTCATCAAAGTCGGCATTTTGAACTTCCCATTCAATACGAGTTCAAAAAGTCGGCTTTCAGGACCAAGAAGCTTGGACGCTAGTAGAAAATGAGGAGCGCAGCGTAGGTAATGACTACGTGAGCACCGGAATTTTCGCTAACGTTCGAGATTCGCCGTCGACTAAGCTACAAAGAAGTTACATCGTCATCAAAGTCGGCATTTTGAACTTCCTCTAGAATATCAGCATTAGAAAAAACAAACAACCGCTAATCCCTAAGACTAGCGGTTTCAGTATCTTATACGCTGTTAAAGCGCCAGCAACTGCTTCAGCTTTTGCTCTGTACGCTTGCTTACGGTAAGCATTTTTGAACTGTTGCGATCACTATCGAAGTAAACAACGCCAGAGATAATAGCTCTAATGCGAGAAAGGTTAATATAGCAAGAAGAACTGATTGCGTAGTAGCCCTTTCTTTTCATTAATGCTTTGAGATCTGTGGGAGATAACTGAACTTTTCTGCTGAAGTGATGCGCATGCAGACTAACCAGACCTTCTGCACCAACTTTGAAATATAGAATTTCCTTCTCAAGATCGAAATCCTCGTACATCGTACGTTCATTTAGTGCAACACTCAACATTCGAATACCCCCTTTTAGATATATGAACAAGTGAAATGTTAGCGTTTACATTATAACATAAACGCGATTGCTTGAGAAGAGTTCTAAAAAAATCATTTTACGTCCAACTTGGAGTGTGATATGATCATTTCGTATATTTCCTTTAGTGCTAAAATATATTGGAGAGCGGGACCGATGTTAATGAAGGAAGGACATGCAGCCGTAAAAACAACGGCTAATTCTACAATAAAAAGCTTAACCGTTTATTCGATTTTGTTTGCAGTTAGTGCCGTACATATGCTGAATGATTCGATGCAGGTTGTTGTTTCTGCTCTGTTTCCAATCTTCCAGTCATCATTAGGCTTAAGCTATGCGCAAATTGGCTGGATTGCCTTTACATTAAATATGACCTCATCCGTTATGCAGCCGGTTGTCGGATCATGGTCGGATCGCAAGCCGATGCCATGGTTGCTAATTGTCGGCATGACATGCAGCATGCTCGGTATTGCGGGGCTTGCATTTGCCCCTCATTTTTGGATTGTTCTGCTATGTGTAATCGGAATTGGGCTCGGTTCAGCTGTATTTCATCCCGAGGGCTCGAGAGTCGTTTACTTGGCGGCTGGCAATAAACGTGGCTTGGCACAGTCTATTTATCAGGTAGGCGGAAACTTTGGCTCGTCATTGGCGCCGCTTATGACGATTTTTATTTTTGTACCGCTTGGACAGCGCGGAGCGATATGGGGAACGCTGCTCGCAGCTGCAGCCATCGGTATTTTGCTGTATGTTGTGCCGTGGTATACGAAGCAGCTAGCGCTGCAGGGAGCAGTGCCTCTCAAGAAAAAGGCGATTTCCACGAAAGCACCGAGCATTCCAACTAAAGTGGTTTATATCGGGATCGGTATTTTGTTGACGATTGTGTTTGCACGCTCCTGGTATAGCGCGGCTATCGGAAACTATTATCAGTTTTACGCAAGAGAAGCCTATGGCTTGACGATTCAGCAGGCGCAAATTCCGCTTTATTTGTTCATGGTGTTTGGCGTCGTAGGAACATTTTTTGGCGGAATGCTGGCTGATCGCATTGGCAGAAGAACGATGATGATTTTATCATTGGTCGGCTCGATCCCACTTGCCTTGCTTTTGCCGCATTTATCATTGTTTTGGGTTTATCCTGTTATGTCCTTGCTTGGCTTGATTTTGCAATCCGGCTTTTCGGTCAGTGTTGTATATGCGCAGGAAATTATGCCGGGAAAGGTCGGTACAGCTTCTGGACTGGTGACTGGCTTCGCATTTGGCATGGGAGCAGTTGGCGCTGTCGTGCTAGGCAGCATTGCAGATTATAAGTCTATGGAATTTGTTATGGTAGCAACGAGCCTGCTGCCGTTAATTGGATTGCTATCCTTTATCCTTCCTAAAGATCGTGAGCGATAAATTGATCGTTTGTCGCTCCATATAAAGCATACAGACTGGGTGAGTTGCCTTAAACGGGCGGCTCGAGGCCCGGTCTTTTTTTGATTGCATGGCGTTAATTTTGTCAAATTTCTTCCACAACTTCCTCGCCAATATAGCCCGTTGTAGTCATGGCAGCTTATAAATTCGCCACTATACTGAAAGCTAGCAAATAGAAAGTGGTGAAGCTGTGGTTAAAAAGGCAATTAGCATGTTGTCAGCAATGCTTTTTGTACTGGTGCTCATCAGCGGCTGCGGCAAGGAGGCTGCCAGCCAGCCTTTTGAGCTGGATATTCCGCCTGAGGTGAATGCAAAGCTAGAAACGATTCCTAATGAGCCGGTAGCGGGAGAAAGCGCGGTAGTGAGAGTGCTTTTGCTGGATGAGATAGAGCCAAAGGACGGGATGCGGATTGAGCTGCGCAACAATGACAGAGCTACAAGGCTATATGATGCGAAGGAAAAGATGATTGATGGCAGCCTTGCCTACGAGATCGAAGCGATTTTTGAAACTAGTGGTGAAAATCTCGTTACGTATCACTTTAATGCAGACAACTACCATATTATGAGCAGCTTTACAGTAGAGGTGAAATAATTTGCGGACAAAAAATGCTGCAATGCCCTGGCTGCTGCAGCTTGTGCTCGTTCTTTGCTTGCTGTTTGTCAGCAGTCAAGCAGTGGAGGCGGCAGCAAAAAAGAGCAGAGGCTATGCGACACCGCCGGAATCGAAGCTGTTTAAAAAATCTGTCAGCTATACGCCTATACAGCCGTTAATAGATACTACGCCGCCAAATGGCGAGCTGGTGCTGGAGGTAGGTCAATATTCCGGGCCGCTGCAGATTGACAAGCCGATCACGATTACTGGTAAGGCTGGAGAAAGCATTGTTCATATTGTCGAGGAGGAGCAAGCTATTGTCCTGCAAAGCGACGACATCAGGCTGAGCAGCATCACGATAGCTGATGATCGCGAGGAGCCTGCGGCTGCAGTTATAACGGGTGAAGGGCGCAGTGGCGTGGTGCTTGAAAGCCTGCATATTCAAACAAAGGCGACCGCGATTGAATGGCGCGATATGAAGCAAAGCAAGCTGCTCTCCAACGTGTTGGCGTGGAATGGCGAGTCATATTTGAAGCAGAGCAGCAGAGGCAACGGCATTTATTTGTACAACAGCAGCGATATTGTTGTCGAGCAAAATGAAATCGCAGCCATGTACGATGGCGTTTATGCAGAAAATAGTGAGCGGCTAACGCTGCAAGGCAATCAGGTGAGCGATTCACGCTATGCCTATCATATGATGTATGCCGCGCAGGTTGAAATTGCGGAAAACCGCAGTACGGGCAATGTGACGGGGCTAATGATTATGACATCAGATCAGGTGAAGCTGCATCACAATGTTTTGGAGCAGCATCAAGCGAATGCGAATGCTGCTGCTATTCTCATTTATGATGTGGTCGAAGCCGAGGTGTACAGCAATCAAATTTGGCAAAATCGAATCGGAATTAGTGTGGAGCGCAGTGAAGCTGTTTCCGTGCATCATAATGAGCTGCTGCACAACTTTGTAGCGCTGCAAATGCAAAGAGCGGATGGACTTAAGCTCGAGCATAATGATTTTGTCGGCAACGTTACAAATATTTGGGATGATGGCAGCACCGAGCCTGTCATTCAAAAAAACTATTGGGATACGCTGCAGGGGCTTGATACGAACGGGGATGGCTATAGCGAGCTGGTATACGAGAGCGCTCCGTTTTTTTTATCGCTTATCGAGCGCAGGCCGAGCTTTCAGCTTTTGTTTGGGACGCCGGGCATAGCCTTTATTGAGCAGCTTTATGCTGCGGATCGCGAGCAGTGGATCGCTGATCGAATGCCGAGCATGCATCAGCAATCCAGCGCTGCAGGTGCGTCTGGGCAGGGGATTCAATGGGGAATGCTGCTGGTCTGGTCTGTGCTTGGCGCGGCTGGGATTTACATTATCGTAAAAGTGAGGAGATATGAGCAATGAAGCAATGGAAATGGATTGGCGCTGCAATGATTGCGGTGATGCTGATTATCGCAGGCTGCGGAAAGGAGCAATATCCGCCGGTCGCGATTAATGAAGAAGTCGATCGCTGCGAAATATGCAATATGGCGATTAAAGATGATGCTTATGCGACGCAAATTATTACGAAGGAAGGCCGCTCGTTAAAGTTCGATGATTTGGGCTGTCTCAATCAATGGCGCGAGGAAAATGGCAGTGAGCAAATAGCTGCCACCTATGTGCGCGACTACAACAGCCTGGAGTGGATCAAATACGACAAAGCCTACTATGTGTATGATGCTTCGATTCAAACACCTATGGCCTATGGCATACTTTCCTTTGAGAAGGAAGAAGATGCGGAAAGCTATATTGCGGAGCATGGAGTCGGCTCGATATTGACATCCGAGGGACTAGCTTCGCACAGCTGGGCAGTGAATATGGAAATGATGGGCTCGCATGAGCATGGCGAGGGTCACTCGCACAGCCATGATGCTGCTGGCGAAGAAGCACATGGTGCAGATGAACATGGCACAGAAGGGCATGGTGCAGATGAGCACGGCACAGAAGGGCATGGTGCAGATGAGCACGGCATGGGCGGACATAGTAATAATGAGCATGGAACAGATGCGCATGGAACAGACGAACACGGTACAGATGAGCACGGCGCAGACGGGCATGGAGCAGGCGAGTCAGGTGCGGAAGGGCATGCTGCGTAAGAGTGGTTGAAAGCGAGAGCTTGTTGAACACGCATTTATAGAGGATGTTCACGCGCTTAAAGGAGAATACAATGAATCATTTTACGACGATCATGAAGCGAGAGCTTAAGCTGGGCTTTCGAAATCCTTGGTCCTACTCTTTTCTGACATTATTTATCGTATTCATGCTCAGTCTGCTGCTTATTAATCAGCAGGGCTATGCCTCGGGGTATTCCGGCATAACAGGCTTGCTTATGAATTTAACGCTTTATTTGCTGCCTTTAATTACGCTTATGCTGGGTTCATTTTCACTGACCGGGGAAAAAGAGGATGGCAGTGCGGCTTTGCTTTATACGTATCGCTTGCCCGTATCGAGCTGGCTGGGCGGCAAATATGCAGGCTTGCTTATTGTGCTCTGTATAATTGTAACAATCGGCTACGGGGTAACCGGGATCATTAGCAGCTTAAGCACAGGCGGTTTTGCAGCCTCAACGTACAGCCTGTTGTTTCTGTTCGCGCTGCTTCTGATTATGACGTTTTTAGCGATTGCGATGCTTGTCGGCTCACTGGCCGCAACGCGCTGGCAGGCGCTTACTTATGTAATTGGCATTTGGTTTTTCTTCATTATCGGCTGGTCGCCAATTATGATCGCTCTGCTTGGACAGCTTCCTTATTTATGGATCAAGCCGCTGCTGACTGTGCTGACGTTTGTTAATCCGGCCGAGTGGATTAGAGTGTATATCATTACGACGCTTGGCGGAGGAACGATCGTCGGACCCGAATACTATCAGTGGATAACCTGGATCAGGCATCCATCTGGCCATTTCGCTTTCGTTCTGTTGATATTAGGCTATACGCTTGGCTTTTTGTCGTTGGCTGGCTGGAGATGGAAAAGGGGGAGTCAGCGTGGATAATATGCACAATGATGCGGCGCTAGCAATGAGCAGTTTAACGCTGGAGCTGGACCATATATCCAAAGTGATTGGCAACAAGCAGCTGGTTGCTCCGCTATCTTTAAGCATAGCTGCCGGGCAAATTGTGGCGCTTTGCGGCGGTAATGGTGCAGGCAAAAGCAGCATTATTCGCATGATTGCCGACTTAAGCAGGCCGTCCAGCGGCAGCATCGTTTTGCACGGCACAGCATTGCATGAACAGCGCGATCAATATTTGGCAGAGCTGGGCTACATGCCTGACGATTATCAATTTACAGGCAGCTTTACAGCCTATGAGTCATTAAAATTTTGGGCTGAGCTTAAGCAGCAGCCTGTTAATCGAGTACGAGAGCTATTAGAGCTGGTCGGCTTGCACGAAACAGGCAAGAAAAAGGTTCATCAATTTTCCAAGGGGATGCGTCAAAGGCTGCTGCTGGCTCAAGCGCTGCTAAGCAAGCCGTCGCTGCTGCTGCTCGATGAGCCGACTAATGGACTAGATCCGTACTGGATGAAACGGTTTGTTGCAATTATTGATGAAGCGGCGAGGGGAGGAGCAATTGTGCTGTTTTCTACGCATCAGCTTCAGGTTGCCGAGGCTGCAGCCGACTACATCGTTATGCTGGACCAAGGGGAGGTTAAGCTATCTTCCAGCTACGAGCAAATTCGGCTGCAATACGGTGAGCAAGGTCTGCAAAGAGCTTATGAGGCAATCTTTTGGGGCGAGGAGGGAGCGATGGAGCGTGTACGAGCGTAAATCATTTTTCAATAGGCGGCACTGGACGCAGCTGCTGTTCGCTGCTGCAATTATACTCGCAGCCACATTCATTTACGTTGAGAATGCTTCAACCGGAAAACAGCTTGATATAGTGCGAGCAGGAGATGCTATGCCGGCCATCGAGCTGCTTGAGCTGACAGGCGAAAGCACGGTGCTACAGCCTGCTGACGGCTCGCCTATGCTTATTAATTTATGGGCAAGCTGGTGCAAGCCTTGTATTAATGAGCTGCCGCTGCTTAATGAAGCCCAAGCCTTTGCGCCGGATGTCGACTTTGTTGCGATCAATATGAAGGAAGGTCTTGAACGGATTGAGCCGATGATTGAGCGCTATGACCTGACGATGCACATCTTGCGCGACGAGCAGCTTGCCTGGAAGCAGGCTCTGGGCATTAAAGGCTACCCGGCAACGGTGCTAGTAGATGGCGAAGGCACTATCCAGCATATTCATTACGGCGCATATACGTCGATTGAGGAAATTTTGCAGCATACGGCAATTGTTGCCCCGGGAGCAGGGAATTAGCTGCTAGGAATGTCATAGCGGCAGCAACGATGTTAAAGCAACAAGCAAGGCATAGGCGATGGTTAATTCGCTTATGCCTTGTTTTTCGTGATGCGGAAATACGTTTGCTCGTTTCTTCGTTCAATTTCAAAGCTCCAATCCCAGCGCTCTGCACGTTCATGCACCATCGACAAGCCGAATTGCTCGCTGCGTGAAAGGTCTTCTTCCAGAAAACCAACACCGTTATCGCGAACGCAGCAATACCAGCCTTTTTCAGTCGGAAAGGCATCAATCCAGATGTGGTCTGCCTTGGCATGCTTCTTGATGTTGTACAAGCCTTCGCGAATTGACAGCAGCAGGTCGATTCGTTCCTTTAACGTAAGCAGCTCGTCGTTAAGCTTCCAATTCAGCTGAATGGTAACGTCCATTCTCATTTCCAGCTCATTTAGAAATTGGGCAAGCTGCTCCTTTAGCTGCAGGCTTTGCACTTTAATTGGCGAGCGCAGGCTCGTAATCGCTTCGCGGACGTAGGCATTGGTATGATGAATTTGTGCTTTTAGTTTTGTATAGTGCTCTTCGGATTGCTCGCGATACGCTTGCTCCAGCTGAACATTTAGCAAAAATAACGATTGAGCAATGCCATCATGCAATTCAGCTGCGATATGCTCGCGTTCCAGCAGCACGTCCTGCATCGCTTTTGCTTCCGTCAACTCCTGCTGATTGCGTTCCATATTGGAAAAAAGCTTGGTAAGAAAAACGATGGTCACGATAAATACGATGATCGGCGACAGTAAATTTCCCAGCTCCATCGAAATGTAGGAAAGCAAAAATTCATGACGAATGTATTCCCATAAGCCAATTGTAACGGTAGGAATAATTAAAATGAGCCATTTGTTTAGTTTGTAAGACATCGTTTCCTCCTACTTGTCATGTACCCAGCCTTGTTCGTAGGCGTAGCGGGTTAACTGGACACGATTGCTTAAATGCAGCTTTTGCAAAATGTTTTTTAGATGGTTTTTCACAGTGTGCTCTGAAATATCGAGCTGCGCTGCAATTTCACGGTTGACATAGCCTTTGGCGACAAGGCGCAAAATATCCTGCTCACGTGCTGTAAGCGGATGCTTGTTTGCTTCTGAAGCGCGATTGGCAGCAAATTCCTTGAGCATGCGAAATGCGAGCTCCTTTGTAACTGGCGCTTCATCCAGTGCTACTGCATGCAAATAATCATGCCATGCGCTCGGCTGCAAATTTTTAAGCAAATAGCCCTGTGCGCCATGCTTGATCGCCTCGAACAGATGTGTAATATCGTCGGATACGGTCACCATAATAATTTTAATATATGGAAAGCTGTTTTTAAGCTGCTTGGTTGCTTCGAGTCCGCCCATTCCAGGCATTTGGATGTCCATTAAAATAAGATCCGGCATATACAGTTCGGTTAGCGAAATCGCCTCCTCGCCAGAAGCCCCTTCCGCTACAATAATAAAATGAGGATCCTGTCCAATAATGGTGCGAATTCCTTCGCGCGCATGCTCATGATCATCTATAATTAAAATACGACAGCTTGCGTTAGACATTGGGTACTCCTTTCAAATGAAAGCATTATGACCATTATAGCATGTCTGATGGCAGGCCAAATGACTATAAAGGGCTATTGCATTTTACACTGTTGATTGCTATAGCTTTAGATGGCAAGTTTGAGTGAGTCGAGCTTTTTTTGACAGATGAGCATTAAAATAAGAAGTAAAATAAAGATATAGAAATAATTGGGTCAGTATGCTATAGTATACATAACGAAGAAGCACTTCCCGACGAGGAGGTGCTTTTTTTGTTGTCGGGTGAGCAGTTTATGCTTACGCATTTGAAGCACCAATACATAAAAAGTAATGGAGAGTGAATAACAATGAAAAAAATGATAGCAATGATTCTGAGTATGATGATGGTTATTAGTTTGGCGGGCAGTGTAACGGCAGCCAGCAAGGTTCCGACGTTTAAGGTGGACGGCAGGCTGTTTGTAACGCCAGCAGGCGAGCCACAGCCTTATATTAACAAGGACAACCGCACAATGGGCTCATTGCGCTTAATTGCAAACGCACTTGGCGTAGAAAGTAAAAACATCAAGTGGGATAACGCTAAGCAAACAGCTACACTTTCAAGAGGGAGCAACACGGTATCTGTTACGGTTGGCAAAAAAGTAATCACGGTTAATGGAAAATCGGTCACTATGGATACTGTAGCGGAAATGAAGCAGGGGCGTGTGTTCATTCCAGCTCGCTTTATTGGGCAGGGGCTGGGCGTGAAAATTAGCTTTGATAGTGCAAGTAATACAGTGAATTTCATTACAGGTGACAAAGAAGTCGTGAATCATAACTTTGCAGATTATGGGTTGAAAGAAGTTAAAGCACTGCCTATTTCAATCGCAGCTGGTGGATTAGAATTTACTTATCATGATGCGTTTTTATATAAGGCGAATTCTGTTGAGGGGAAGGCTTTGCAACAAAAATATAAATTTGATGAGTATGATTTGGCCAATCACATTCTTTTTATGAAGGTCACGATTACAAATAAGACCAATAAATCTATTGCTAGAGATTATTCTGATCTACAACTCAAGATTGGAGCGTTAACCGCTATGGGAAAAACCTTATCATATGGATTTTCAAATAATGACGATTATCTTTACACATGGTCATTAGAACCAAGCGAATCAGTTACAGGTTATGTTGCTCTTTTGAAAAAAGATGATTCTCCGATAGATTTTATCGTTATAAGTTCAAAACATGGGACAATCAATAATCCAGTTTTAATTGCTGAAAAGGTGAATTAATGAGAAGAACCGTTCACTATATTCTAATTATTGTATTGCTAATCAGTTTATTTCCTAATACAGTAATTTCAAGTTCAGGAAAGAAGCAGGACTCTAAAGCACTACAAGTAACTGATCAGCATATTACTAAGCCGAAAGCGACATTTTATATTGATCTCGCACAAGATGCATCTGAGGTTGATCTTGCATCGGTGAAAGTAGAAGAAGGTATGAAGGTTTTGAAAAAAGAAGTAGTTGAGCGTAACGGTAAACGTCAGCTTATGCTTGAAATAGAAGGTAAAAAGGAAGCACAAAAGTCTTATACAGTTGAGGGGTTTTCAAATGGTTATAGTGAGCCATTTCAGTCCAATCCAGGTAATGCAGTTTGTAGATACAGTGACGGTATCAAGTGGCAAGTAAATACGCGAACAGTTCCAGATTTCGGTGTAGACTTGATCGATTACGTAAATCCAAATCGATCCAAAATCCCAACTGAGCTGCCTACTGATATTATTCGTAGTGTGATGACCTATACTAGCCCGACGCTAAATCTTAACAATACGTATTTCTTTGCGCTTGATAAAGAGACTCAAAATGTTCTAGGAAAAGAACAGATAGATCGTAGCTTAATTAAACCAAATTCATTGAGAATAGAAAAACACTCTGTAAAACCAGTTGATACCTCAGCAAATGGTAAAGCTGTTTTTCCAAAACAATACGATCCTAAAAAGCCGACCATTGGTGTAATGTACAACTTTCAAAGTAATTTTATTAAGCGAATGACTGATTCCCCAATTAAGCCGAATGATCCAAAGTTCCTTACAGGACATGCAGCTTGCTGGATGTACCCAGCTTTCTATGAGTACACCATTACAGCAGATACTATTCCTATAACGGCATATAAATATTGGGGTAATGTTTCGTATGACTATGTTCCATTCGGTCAGCCTTCGCTTGTTGGTACGTTAACCGCAGATCCGACGAGTGTACAATTCAAGGGTAATGATATTGTTGTAAATCTAATTCTTGAAGGTAAGGTTGTCAATATCGAAAATCCGAACGTACTTTCTCATTATTTACTTTATTTAAGATTAGAGGATGGTACGATGATTTCCGATGGGAAAGGCGATAAAATCGTTGCTAACGGTAAAGCAACGGTGAAGAAAACGTACAAATACACGATTAGCAAATCACGTTTAAGCAGCTCCAGCATCAAGGACCTGACTCAGCAGTTCGCCGGCCGCATCAAAGCAGAATGTAAAGCCAGCTCCTATTACAAATGCGAGTTAAACAGTGGCTTGCTGCAAGCTTCGACCTACGTGTACAAAGAAGCCCCCATACCAACGCCAGCTCCAACGCAGGGGCCAGCAAAGCAGCCGCCAGTCGCAGTTATTAACGGTTTATCTGAGGTCAAGCTAGGTGATTATACGACCTTTGACGGTTACGATTCCTATGATCCAGACGGAACAATCGCTGAGTATAAGTGGAGCTTGCCAAATGCCAAAGATCCAGACATCCAGCAAAACAAATTTGATCCGACTTATTCAGCGGTTACGGCCTGGTATGACAAGCTCGGTCTGCAGCAAGTTTTGCTCTATGTAAAAGATAATGATGGGCTGCAGCATGGCACATACCATTCACTGGTTGTAGTAGAGCCGACTATCGAGGCTGCAATCGAGCAAAGTGGCACGCTGAAAGAAAATCGCAAGGTGACGTTTAAGGAAGCGTCTAATTCACCAGCGAAGTATCCGGTCGTAGCAGAGAAAACAACCTGGACGATTGAGCCAGTAAGTGCCAATATTCCGACAACCGCTATTAAATATAGCGGAAGCTTGAAAGGTAAAAAACAATTTGATGTGCTGTTTAAGCAGGCTGGTGATTACCTCATTACGTTATCGGTAGAAAATACGGCAGGCTATAAAAGCACGGTGCAGCGTACCATTACGATTAAGCCTGACGAACCGCCTGTAGTAGACTTTACATTTCAGCAAAAAGTATATCGTGATCCTAACAATAACAATCTGGCTACGTTCGAGCTGCATGATCATTCCTACTCGATAGATGGGGACCCGATAGTAAAACGGACCTGGTATGTCGTCTATGATGCCAACAATGATGGCGTGTTCAATGAAGCGAAGGTTGTGATCAATACGGGCAACAATACGACCGTTCAGTATCAGACCAATAAAGTGGGCAAATATGCATTCTATTTAGAAGTGCAGGAGGAATTTGGACAACCGACGATAGAAGCATTTGTTACGGCTGATGACCGCAGGAAAGGACGGACATGGTAGTCATATAGGAAAGGAGCTTACGATGAAGCAAAAATTAAAGTCATTGTTAGTGCTCTTCATCATTTTTTACTTAATAACGCTTGATCCTCTTACAATGACAGCTTATAAAACAGATTATGCAGGAGAAGTATTAAATTTCGCACCTACTGTTAATTTTGAACTAAAGGAAAAGAAGAAGGTAGATGTGATCGTTGATGTAGGTACAACCAAGCTTTCTATCGCTGAAGTGAACAGCTTAGTGAATGCCCAACTGCGGCCTAAGCTTCAGGAAGCGGGCTATGATTTTAAGCTGCATGTCGAGAAATCGAACGAAGGAGCAACACAACTATACTATTTTGCAGGAAATGATCATAGTGATCCATATGCACGAACCCTGTACGCCTACGATCTTGCAACAAATACCAGTAAAAAGCTGTATGAAACCCCCTTCCATCACTTCACATTACATACGATTTACGACCCTCACTCAGGACTGGTCATTTCAGGAAACCGCGTATATGCTACCGATCAAAGTCCAATTCCAACCGCTTTGATAAACCAGCATGGCTGGGAAATTACGAATCAATATAACGTCAGCCAACCGTTAATCAATATAGATGGTAAGCTTATCCTGCAAGGCTATCGCTCAGCTAATGACAGTTATGTTACGGCATATGTGGACCCCAATGAAATTATTACTAACATTTTGCAGCAAAAACCAAACAGCATTCAATGGGGAAAAAGCTATATTTGGTCATCCTTATATAGTAGAGATCAATTCTCGCAAGTGTATTTGGACGGATCAATCTTAAAAACAAGATTTAACACGGTTGATATGATCCTTTTCAAAAATCCATACGATACCTACATGAAAGATGCTAATCCCTCCTACTATCCATTCGGGGGAGCAGGAGGAAATCTTGGATCGAATTTTACCGGCGCATCCTATTCAAAAGAAACAGGGGAAATATTTGTACCAAGATCAACGAGAGTATATTCAGATAGCAGTGTTGCTCATTACGAATCCGTCATTTATAATCCAAAAACCGCAAAAACAAGAGTATTTTCCGATAATAACAGAGATAACTATGCAGGATATGCCTTCGGTTATTTTCTGGACGGAAAACAATTCATGTATAAAGATACGACAACAAATGGCTGGATGTATTACGAAGATTACACAGACAAAACTACAGCAGCGCCGCTAATTGATTTAATTGGTGTCGAAATTAATCAGCCTGTAACTCATCTAGGAGAAAATCTTGTATATAGTGTATATGAGAGCGGAAGCATCACTCATTATATTGTAGATCTAAACAGTAAAGTAAAAAACAAGCTGCAAATCGGCAGTGCATTTGCAGCAGCCCGATATCCGTCCTGGTATATTTCAAAAACGAGATATATTACAAATATTATCGACGAAGTTCCGTACCGTTCCGATGCTGAAAAGTATTATATACGTCTTGATGAAACGGATATCCTTCATTTAAGATCAAGCAAAAATCTTGCCAAGACAGTAAACGTGCTGTCTAGACAACAAGTCAATTACATCTCAATTGGCAACCAGCACAATACAACTATTACTTCAAAAATTCAATCCGCGTTAAGCCAGAATTCAATGCATTATAATATTTCGCAGCTTGGTCAGTCATTGAATCAAATCGGCGCGTATATTACGGACCGCAAAGAGATAGATCTCCATGTTTTAGCTGCGCAAAGCGGACAAGCTAAGACAGCAATCGAAGCATCTGTCACGAGCCTGATTCAGCAGCTTAGAACAGAAAATATTATCGTTAAACCGCATTATATTTATGGTACATCGAGCAGTAAGCTGCAGGAATTGTACAACAGTATTACCTGGAATCCAAATAAGAATCAGTACGTCTTATTCCTCCATACAGCCACGATGAATGAGTTAACAGATCAAGCCTTTCTCGAAGGTGCAGTTGCAACCTTATCCTCAAATTACGCACACTACATGCAAATCGGCAGCAGCTCAAATCGCAGCATAGCGGAATCCATTATTAAGCTTAATGAAAATAGAGGAAAGTTCTATTCTGGAACCAGCTACAGCTCCTACTATGCTGATATAAAGCAATACATGATTGACACTGCTTTGAAAAATCCGAAACGAGTGAAAGATGTTCTAGTGCTTCAGCATGATCCTGCAACGAATGAATACAGCGCAGAGATCAATGTCAACTTATACTATGACGATTATGAAACCGATCGGAAGCGGAATGAGCGGTTTAAAACGACACAGGATCCTACCATATACGAAAATCATAACGGTTTGATGGATGGAATCGGCCAATATTTAGAAGCGCCTACTACTCGATTCACGAAGGTTGGCTTGTATGAAATGACGATGCAAGCACAGGATGAACCTATTTCTAATCCTGCCTTTAGTGAGTATTGGAAATGGAGCCAAGACTCGCTTTCGCTATTGCAGCTATATGTGCATCGAGCGCCAGTCGCTAAGTTTAGTGCAGTTGTTCGACCAAATAGAACAGTTGCAATAACCGACTATTCCTATGACCTTGATCGATACTCTCGCATTAACCGCGGCATTGTTGAATGGGAATGGAAATGGAAGAAGCTTGATGATTCTGACTGGACAGCAGGTCAGCTCACGCAATTAGCGAACAATACCGACTATTTCATTGCCCTGCGTGTAAAAGATATGGATGGGGCCTGGAGTAATGAACATATCCAGTTTGTAACCACTAATCCATTGAATCAACCTCCAGTCGCTTTATTCAAAATCGAGCCGACAACGGTGTCCCATCGCGCGAATGCTACGATAACCGACCTCTCCTATGATCCGGATGGGGATGCTATCGTGAAGCGAGAATGGATTGCTAAAAAGGATGGACAAGTCATTTGGAGCAAGGAGCAGCAGCCGACCAAAGCCCAGCTTCAGGCAGCGGCCAGCAAGCCGCTCGGCAGCTATGAAATTAGTTTGCGGGTAACAGATGCGCATGGGGAAGTATCTGAATGGCACACCGAATGGCTGGAGGTTGTAAACTATCCGCCACTTGCGAATTTTGATGATCTGGTCGAGACGGATCGAGACAGTTTAAATAAGCTGGTGAACACAACAGTCGAGCCAGATCCGGACGGCGATGCCGTTAGCTACAAATGGTCACTGCAGTATAAAGATAAGACCTACAATTTAGGTACAAGTAAACATCCTCAGTTTACGATTAAAAATTACGGGCTAGGCAAGGCGGCAATAGGGGAGTGGTATGTTACTTTGCAGGCCAGCGATTCACTCGGAGCATCAAGCAAGCTTTCAAAAGCGTTCAATGTCATTAACCATGCGCCAACCGCCGAAATTACGAGCTCGCCGCCATTTGCTTACATCGATGAGACGTATAGCTTTACGTCCAACGATGATGATCGGGATAGCGAGGACAAGAGCAGCTTAAAATCGTATTGGCGGTTAACAGCTCCAAGCGGCAAGATACGGAT
The DNA here is from genome assembly GCF_018403185.1 of Paenibacillus montaniterrae. Classification (GTDB taxonomy): domain Bacteria; phylum Bacillota; class Bacilli; order Paenibacillales; family Paenibacillaceae; genus Pristimantibacillus; species Pristimantibacillus montaniterrae. The sequence goes on along the minus strand of NZ_BOSE01000002.1, from coordinate 299,814 downwards.
GTTCTACCAGAAAAGCTTAACCAACATTACCTTTGATGAGAAAGGACCGCACTTGATGGAGCATTGGGCTGAGGATCAGCTTGGGGCAGTAAGTGAATCCGTCTCCGTAAGCTTCAACGTTTTAAATAAACGTCCAGTGGCTGACTTTACCCGAACCCCGATTACAACCTATCGTGGCAGTGATATCGCATTTAAAAGCTTGGGAACGGATTATGATGGTTGGATAGAAGGCTATCGTTTTGAGCTTATGCGCGAGGGAAGCACGCCGTTAACGCTAAGCACCGATGCAGAATTTACGCGTTCATTCAGCTCGATCGGTACGTACGATATTCAACATACGGTAACTGACAATGATGGAGCTTCGGACTCGATCACGAAGAAAATCTATATTGTAAATCGTGCACCAAAAGCAGAAGTGCTTGATCCAAGCGGAACTACTGCAGCGACAGCTACCGAGTATAACAGCTTAACACCTACCATTCGCTGGAGAATGACAGATGCAGACGGAGATCAGCAGGTGCAGTTTCAGCTGCAGCTGAAAGCGGAGAATGGAAGCGTGCTGCGGACAACGGCGATTACGACAAGTGCTAATCAAGCCTTTACGATACCAAGCGGCTGGCTTGCCGAAGGGCCAAAGTATCGCGTAAGTGTTCGTGTGTTTGATGGCTATGACTGGAGTGATTACGCTGCGGACAAATACTTCTATGTGCAGCTCAACCGGCCGCCGCTGCCCGGCTTCACCTATTTGCCAGCTGCACTGTACGAAGGCGATACGCTTCGAGTCCATCATAAAGTAGATGATCCAGACTTTGATAGTTTAACTGTACGCTATGAAGTAACTGCGCCAAATGGGCAGAAGATCAGCTACCCAAGCGCCAGCTCCAGCTATAAGCTGGGGCGCAGCGAATACAGCAGTGCCGCGTTTACGATCCAGGCACTACAGCCAGGAGCATATACTATTAAGCAAACGGTTGATGATGGAAAAGCAGCACCTGTTCAATTCGCCCAGACACTGACGGTTGCCCCTCTTGGAATTGCCGGTCAAGTTAGTCACACTGAGCTTTGGGAAAGCTATCGTCAAGCGTTTAACGCCGACTTGCTGCCAAACAGCGACAAGTATTGGCATGCTCATCAATTTTATAGCGGAGAACGGTTTGTTTTGACTGCCGATACTACATTAACAGCAACAGAGAGCACCAATGAGACCTACGCGTTAAGTGTGACAGCAACTCTTCATACGACAAAGACAAGCGTCAAATTACAATATGAACGCAACAAGCGCTGGACTGGCAGCATGTGGCAGGAAAGCTTTAGCGAACTTGCAAAGGGCAAGCACACGATTACGTTTGCGGTCACATATTCCAACGGGGTTAGCAAGCAGGAGGTTGTTGAAATTGAAATCATCGGCAAAGCCGCTCATTTCTCCAATGTACAGCGCTGGAAATAGCGCTCGGTAGGACAGTAAAACCTTCGTTTAGAAAGCAAAAGCCCGAAAGAATACTGCCCATGCAGCCTATTCTTCGGGCTTTAATCCCGTTATGAAACGGAGCTCTTTAGATTGCTTTGAACTGCTCAAAGAAGCGGTCGATCGCGTAGTAAGCGGCACCACGCACAGCTGAATGCTCTTGCAGCTCGGCAAATCGAATTTGCAAATCCTCACTATGGAAGGAAAGTGCGCGTTTGCGCGCGGTTTGCTCAAGCGATGGTAAAATCCATTTCGCTGCACGGCTCATGCGATTGCCGATCATAACACAATCAGGATTCAAGGTGTTAATAATATTGGCAATACCGATTCCTAGAAAATGCCCGATTTTTTGAAACAGTTTATGAACCTCGTCATTTCCTTGCTCAGCAGCGGCAATTAGCTCATCCAGCCCGTCAAAGCCAAGCGTTTCTGCTTCCTCCAGCAATGCTTTTTCTGACGCATACAGCTCCCAGCATCCCAAATTGCCGCAAGTACATTCCTTGCCATCAAATGCGATTGATAGATGCCCGAGCTCTCCTGAAAAGCCGGAGGTACCTTTGTAAAGCTCCTTATCCAAAATCATACCCGAGCCAATTCCGTAGCCAACACTCAAATAAATAAGGTTGCGTATCCCTTTTCCAGCGCCGTATTTTTGCTCGCCTTGGGCACCGGCGTTCGCTTCATTATCGATAATGATTGGCAGCTGATAACGTTCATGCAGCATTTGCTGCAGCGGGACTTCACGCCATTTCATATTGGGGGCGAACAAAATGGTACCGGATTGGTCAACTATACCTGGTGCGCCAACACCTATGCCAACGATGCCGTACGTGCTTTCAGGAGCTTGTGCGATTAACTGATCAATATTGGCAGTTAACGTATCGAAAGCCAGCTCACGCCGCTGCTGCTTTAGTCTTTCATACCGTTCGCTTACAATATTGCCGTTCAAGTCGACAAGCACGCCGCGTATATAATTGACCCCCAAATCAATACCAACCGCATACCCTGCTTTTTCATTAAAGAGCAGAAGTACAGGCTTGCGACCGCCGCTTGATGCCCCAGGACCTATTTCAAGCACCAGATTGCTCTCGATCAGCTCATTGACCAAGCTTGAGACAGTCGCTTTATTTAACCCTGTAAGCTCGGAAATTTGTGCGCGAGAAACAGGGGAATGCTTCCGTATGCTGTTCAACACAATATAGGAATTCATTTTTTTGACTAAAGCAAGATCTCCTGTTGATTTAGCTTTCAATGATTTTCCTCCGTCCACGTCATAGATAATGAGACCATTATAGCATAAATTCAACTTTGTTTAATAAGCAAATTAAGTTTTGGCGAAAGAGGTAAATTGTATTTCAAAAAAATCTTACTTTGTTTAATAGACAAACTAAGTGGAAGTGTGGTATTCTTGTATCAAGATCAAAGGATAAAGCGATTTCAAGCTTGCAATGAAATTCAATTATCCTGTTGGGCATTATAAATGATAATTTTGAGGAGGATTCATTCTCATGACGTATTTTACTGATTTTGAAAAAATTCAATTTGAAGGCAAAGCATCGAAAAACCCTTATGCATTTAAGCATTACAACCCTTCTGAAGTCGTGTTTGGCAAAACGATGGAGGAGCATCTTCGCTTTGCAGTAGCTTACTGGCATACATTTAACGCTAACGGTACGGATCCGTTTGGTGCTGGCACTATGGTTCGTTCTTGGGACAAATACGACGGCTTGGATCGCTCCAAAGCTCGCGTTGAAGCTAACTTTGAATTCATGGAAAAAATGAATATCCCATACTATTGCTTCCATGATGTTGATATTGCGCCAGAAGGTGCGACACTGCAAGAATTCTACAAAAACCTTGATGTTATCGTGGCAATGCTAAAAGATTATCAAAAATCTACAGGCAAAAAACTGCTATGGAACACTGCGAACAACTTTACTAACCCTCGCTATGTACATGGCGCAGCGACTGCTGCAAACATCGACGCTTATGCTTATGCAGCGGCTCAAGTTAAAAAAGGCTTGGAAATCGGTAAGGAGCTTGGCGGCGAAAACTATGTATTCTGGGGCGGCCGCGAGGGCTACGAGTCTCTAATCAACACAGATATGAAGCTTGAACAAGACAACCTTGCTCGCTTCTATCATATGGCAGTAGATTATGCGAAAGAAATCGGCTTCGATGCGCAATTCCTGATCGAGCCAAAACCAAAAGAGCCAACAAGCCATCAGTATGACTTTGATGCTGCAACTACAATTTCTTTCTTGAAAACATACGGCTTGGAAAATCACTTCAAATTGAATCTTGAAGCAAACCATGCAACTCTTGCTGGTCATACATTCGAGCATGAAATTCGCGTTGCTGCAATTAACGGCATGCTTGGTTCTCTTGATGCTAACCAAGGCAACATGCTGCTTGGCTGGGATACTGATGAATTCCCAACTGACCTTTACGCTACAACACTTACGATGTATGAAGTGCTTAAAGCTGGCGGCCTTGGCCGTGGCGGCGTTAACTTTGACGCGAAAGTACGTCGTACTTCCTTCGAAATGAGCGATCTTGCTCTAGGCCATATCGCTGGTATGGACAGCTTTGCATGGGGTCTTAAAGCCGCTGCGAAATTGATCGAAGAGAAAGTATTCGACAGCGTGATCGAAGAAAAATATGCAACCTTCAAAGAAGGTCTTGGTGCTGACGTTGTTGCTGGTAAAGCAACATTGAAAGATCTTGAAGCTTACGCGCTAACTAACCCGGTAGCACGCAACAAATCCGGTCGTATCGAGAACCTACGTCTACGTCTAAGCGAAGTTATTTTCAGCGTTTAATCAACGAAAAAATAGTTGAATACAGCTTAACATGCAATGCAAATACAGCTCGTCCTTGTGGCGAGCTGTATTTGAACGTACAGAGCAAGATCGCATGCTGGCTACGATGATTGCAAAATCATTAGCTGCTGGCAAATTTGGAGGAGGAATCAGTTAAATGAGCTATGTTATCGGTGTCGACCTCGGAACGAGCGCAGTCAAAACATTGCTGATGGACCGTAGCGGTGTAATTGCAGCTGAAGCGACGCGCAGCTATCCGTTGTTTCATGATCGTCCAAGCTGGAGCGAGCAGCGTCCAGAGGATTGGGTAACTGCAACGCTTGAGGCGATGAAGGAGGTTGCTTCGGCTGCAGGCATCGACGCAGCCGCGATTGAAGGGATAAGCTTTTCAGGCCAAATGCATGGCCTGGTACTGTTGAACGATAAAGGCGAGGTTGTACGTCCAGCCATTCTTTGGAATGATACGCGTACGACTGAGCAGTGCCGCGAAATCGAAAAGGTGCTGGGAGACAAGCTGCTTTCGGTAACTCGCAATCCAGCACTGGAAGGCTTTACGCTGCCAAAAATTTTATGGGTACGCCAGCATGAGAAGGAGCTTTTCGACCAGGCTGCGATTTTCCTGCTGCCTAAAGATTATGTTCGCTATCGTCTAACTGGCCAGCTGCATATGGATTATTCTGATGCGGCAGGCACATTAATGCTTGATGTAGCAGGCAAGGTGTGGAGCAAAGAGGTGCTTGAGGCATTCCAACTGGCTGACAGCTTCTGCCCGCCGTTAGTTGAGTCGCATGGGCTTGTTGGCACATTATTGCCAGAAATTGCAGCGGCGACAGGCTTGTCAGCAGGCACTAAGGTATTTGCTGGCGGAGCAGATAATGCATGCGGCGCGATTGGTGCCGGAATTTTGTCAGAAGGACTTACACTAAGCAGCATCGGAACTTCAGGCGTCATTCTATCGTATGAAAATGACAAAGAGAAGGACTTTGGCGGCAAGGTGCATTTCTTCAACCACGGTAAGGAAAATGCGTTTTATGCGATGGGCGTTACGCTTGCTGCCGGCTATTCGCTTAGCTGGTTCAAGAAAACATTCGCGCCCAATGAATCTTACGACGAAATGCTGGCTGGCGTAGAGCAAGTAAAGCCAGGCTCGAATGGTTTGCTGTTCACTCCATATCTTGTCGGTGAGCGGACGCCGCATGCTGATCCTAATATTCGCGCAAGCTTTATTGGGGTAGACGGCACGCATGAGCGCATTCATTTTGCACGCGCTGTTATGGAAGGGATTACGTTCAGTCTTAACGAGTCGGTCGATATGTTCCGTCAAGCTGGCAAAACGGTAGACAAGGTTGTATCGATTGGCGGCGGAGCGCAAAACCCGGCGTGGCTGCAAATGCAGGCAGATATTTTCAACGCAACGGTTGTATCCTTAGAAAATGAGCAAGGACCGGGCCTGGGCGCAGCAATGCTGGCGGCATACGGCTGCGGCTGGTTTGAAAGCCTGGAAGCATGCGCCGATCAGTTCGTGAAGCATGCAGACAGCTATGAGCCGAATCCACAAGCTGTTGAAACGTATGCTTCATTATTCCGTGTTTATCAGCAGGTATATGCGCAAACTAAAACAATGAACGATCAATTAACGGCATTCCGCGGCTAAGCGGATGTATATAAAGCTCCTTATTGTTCACATACTAAGTTGAAATGCTGACAGCAGCAACTCAACTTCGTGAACAGTAAGGAGCTGTTTTTATGACCGAGCCTTTGGCTATTTTATTTGATTTTGTTAATGCAGAAAGCGCGAATCAAGCCTTTTCGCTATTGCAGGAGCTTGGCTATGATCCTGCATTGCACACGCCAACTCGTTTGCACATACATGTGGTGGGTGAGGATCTGACCTCGGCACTGGAAATCGTTCAGGTGCATGGAGGAACATTAGTAGAGCAAGCGGCAATGAAGGATGAGCTGCTCGCTTCGACAGCCTATGGTCTTGATGATGTAAGAATTCCCGCCCATCTTGTCAATGAGGACTGGGTAGCAGAAGAGGAAGAGTTGCCGGGCATCGGCGAGGTTTCATCCTTTTCGGCGAGAGAATAGACAATAACCAATTGCATTATAGTAAGAGCTAAAAAAGCTCGGCTTCAGGACTGAGAAGCTTGGACGCTAACTCATCGTCGTCAAAGTCGAGCTTTTTTGAACATCCTCTAAAGCTGCGCAGCCTACCAGTCGTACTGCAGGCTCTCCGCAGCGTCCTTTCCGGCATTATAGCCAGTTGAAAACGCTGCTGTAATGTTATACCCGCCCGTATAGCCATGGATATCCAAAATTTCTCCGCAGAAATAAAGCCCGCTCATCAGCTTGGATTCCATAGTTTTCGGATCAATTTCCTTCAAATTAACGCCCCCGCCTGTTACAAATGCTTCCTCAATCGACTGCGAAGCATGAATTCGTATCGGAAATGCTTTGATCAGCTTTGCCAGCTCCAGCCATAGGTCCTTCGGGATATGATCGAAGGTGAGCTCCTCGGGCAGCTTTGCTTTGCGCATCAGAAGCGGCAGCATACGCTCCGGCAAATAGCCCTTTAACACGTTGCGTACCTGCTTTTTTGGCTCCTGCTGGCATAGAAGGAAGGTTTCATCATACACCTGCTGCTGTGTTAAATCCGGCTTCAAATCAGCGGTTAGCGTAATGGGCGTACCGGTACTTTTCTTTAGCTCCTTTACGACAAATTGACTGCAGCGCAGCACAATTGGACCAGATATGCCGAAATGCGTAAAGAGCATGTCGCCGCGATGTGTTATCAGCTTTTTGCCCTTGAGGCTCCATACACTAAGCTCTACGTCCCGCAGCGACAGGCCCTGCAATTCCTTGTCAGCAATAAAATGCTCGCGTGAAATAAGCGGCACCTCCGTCGGGAATAGCTCCACAATCGTATGTCCCGCTTCCTCAGCCCAAGGATAACCATCGCCAGTAGAGCCTGTGTGCGGCACAGATTTTCCGCCTACGGCAACGATTACTTTGCGGCAGCGGTATACTTCTCCGCTTTTCAATTGCACACCCGCCACTTTTCCATTTTCGTAAAGCACCTTCGCTACCGGACTGTTTACTTTAATATGAACGCCTAATGCGCGGACCTTCCCTACCAAAGCATCAACGACCGATTTCGCTTTATTGGAGACGGGGAACATGCGGCCGTTGTCTTCTTCCTTTAGTGCAATGCCAAGCGATTCAAAAAAATTCATAATATCGTAATTGCTAAAGGTTGCTAGAGAGCTATAGAGAAATTTTCCGTTTCCCGGTATATTTTTAATCAATTCGTCGATCTCTTTAGCATTCGTAACATTGCAGCGACCACCACCTGAGATGCCAAGTTTGCGTCCAAGCTTGTCACCTTTATCAATTAGTAGTACATTAGAACTATGTTGACCAGCGGAAACGGCAGCCATCAGTCCTGCAGACCCAGCTCCGATAATAATAATGTCGTAATTCATCACATACCTCTTTACATAGATTTATGTATTGCTGTCGAAATGTCGATTAATTTAGTTTGCACTTACAATTAAGGGAAAGCGATAATATAACCGAAGTAACTTGTATTTATGTATACTAGATATTAGCATATTTTTTAGTGAATGACACGACAGCCACAGCCACAGCCACATCTATTATATAACAGCATGAAACAGTCAGCCAGAACATCGAAATCACGCAAATTACATTTGCCGAGGAGGCTTTCTGTGTATTACAAATTCGTGCTCTATTTGCTGCTTGCGGCGCTTCCGGGAGTGTATCTCCATTTTTACTTGCCCGTAAGCGGAAACATTAAGGCTAGAAAAACGCTGTTGGGGATGCTAGCGCTGCTTATCATTTATATACTGACACAGCACATATCAGATGCGACCTATTTGCAGTACATGGCCGCAACGCTGCCGTTCGCCTATGCGATTTATTATGCTGGCAGGGTATGGGGCGTCATCATTCCTGTAGTGCTGCTATGCTCAGAGCTGCTGACATTTACAACATCGGAAGGCTACGTGCAGTATTTTACATATTTACTGCTAATTGTGATCGTTTTTCTGATCAGCTATGAGCGCTATCATAAGCTGGAGGCTCGCTACAGGCTCGGCTATGTCATGGTTATGCTTTCGCTATCCTCGCTGCTGCTTATTTTGTATTCATTTCAATTTTCCAGTCTCGTTCCTGCTATTTTCGCGGAAATTGGACTGCTGGGCACCTGCTTCTACATCATGCTATACTTCGCGCTTTCCTTGCTGTCCTTTGGGAATTTATTGAAGCATGAGCAAGCACTGCAGATCAATCGGCAATATGAAAGCATGAAGCAGTCGCGCGATGAATTGCAGTCATGGCTGAAGGTTATTCATTACGCACCATTCGCGGTGTTCAATATTAACAGCAAGGAGCAAATTATTTATGCCAATCAACAGGCTTATTTAAAATATGAAAGTCTGAAGCCTCATTTGATGCAAAGGCAGAAGCAAAAGCAGAAGCTTGAGGAAATTTTGACTGACACCTCCTATCCGGTCGTGTCCAAGCTTATTGAGCAGGCCTTTTTGACGAGTCAGTCGATAAACACAACCTTGCAAAATGGCGATAAGGACCTGATGTACTCCGCGATTCCGATTTACGCTGATACGGAGCCTGAGCTGGATCATAATTTGCAAGCAGTCGCCCTTTTTGTACAGGACGTAACGGAGCTGCAGACACTGCGCAGGGAGCTTGACCGAATGGACAGGCTAAGCATCGTTGGTGAAATGGCGGCCAGCATTACCCATGAAATTCGCAATCCGATGGCTGTTGTAAGAGGCTATGTCCAACTGCTGCAGGAGCGTTCGGACACGATGCAGGCTGAATATTTCAGAATTATAATCGAAGAGCTGGATCGCACCAATAAAATTATTACCGATTTTTTGGCGTTGGCACAAAACAAAAAGGAGCAACAGCTTTCGTATTCCTTGAATCAAGTTATTCAAAAGCTGCTGCCGCTGCTGCAGGCTGATGCCAATTTGCGTGGTCAAACGTTGGAGGTGGAGCTGAGCAATGACCTTCCTACCTTCCAAATTAATGAGAGCGAAATGAAGCAGCTGCTGCTCAACATTTCACGCAACGGGATGGAGGCTATGCAGCAGGGAGGACAGCTGTCGATCTCAACTACATATGTACATTCGCACATTATATTATCGATATCCGATACAGGCTCAGGCATACCTGATGAGCTGAAGCATAAAATTTTCGAACCGTTCTATTCCTCGAAAAGCATGGGGACAGGCTTGGGGCTGCCTTTATGCGCAAACATTGTACAGCGCCATAACGGGAAAATTAATGTGCTGGACAATCGCGGAAAGGGAACAGTATTCCAGATCGTCTTTCCGCTTGAACAGCAATTGCTTAGCTCTTAGCCAATCTCCTCTGTTGCACTGTTTCCTATAGGAACGTTATAATAGGTACAATCAACAATAAAGGGAGTGTTATGGATGTCCATGTCATTTGAAAGATATATGCTGGATATGATTCAGCCAATGCGCGATGAATTGACCAGCCTTGGCATTACAGAATTGCGTACACCTGAGGAAGTGGAGGAAAATCTTCCAAATGCAAAGGGTACAGCACTAGTTGTTATTAACTCGGTTTGCGGCTGTGCTGCTGGCCAGTGCCGTCCAGGCGTTGCCCAAGCTTTGCAGCATGAGGTTGTGCCAGATCATCTATTTACCGTATTTGCCGGTCAAGATAAAGAAGCGACTGCGAAAGCGCGTGAGTATTTCGCTCCGTATCCGCCATCTTCGCCTTCAATTGCGTTAATGAAGGATGGAGAGCTTGTTCACTTTATCGAGCGTCATAGCATTGAGAACCGTTCTGCAGTTGAAATCGCCGCAGATTTGACCAATGCGTTTGATAAATATTGCAAATAATAATTTGCAGCTATCTATGCTCTAATCAAAACTTGAGCATAAATGATCCTCACTAGCAGAAATTTATGACTAAAAACCTATCGCGATACAGTTGCGATAGGTTTTTGTTGTCTTATGAGTAATTTCACATTCTTTGTATAATACCGCAATAGATTATGCTATAATTTTTACAATTAATTAGAATATTATGGGGGGAAAGAGGAGGAATTTGTATGCATCGTCAACGTACAATCGGCGTCTTAACTCCTTTTCTAGGCGGGAATTACTATACAGATGTAATACAAAGTATTCACAAGGTAGCCAGACAGCTTAAAGTTAACCTCATTATTATTCGCACAGGCGGCAAATACTATGATGTGCCAATCGCTATGAATCAAGTAGATGGCTGGCTCATTATTAATCATGCCGTAGAAGATCATTTTCTAAAGCAGCTTGAGGACCGCTACAAAAAACCGGTCGTTACCGTTGCCAAAGATATTCGCAAGCTTAACATGAATGGCGGGATGGTTGTCGTTGACAATGAACGGGCTGCCTACGAGGCAGTTATGCATCTTTATCAGCACGGGCATCGCAATATTGGTTATGTCGGCAGCATTACAATGGAGGATATGTATTATCGCTATAAAGGCTATCTGTCTGCTATGCGGGACCTGGACCTGACGGTGCAGCCAAACTTCATTTACGATAATGGAGATATGACTGTATTTGGCGGCAAGCAGGTTGCAAGTCAACTAATTGCAGATGGTTTTCCGATCACTGCCGCGCTGGTCAGCACGGATATGTGCGCGTTCGGCATCGTTGACAAGCTGCTGGAGAACGGCTACAGCGTGCCGCAGCACTTGGCGTTGATTGGCTTTGACAATTCCAGCACAGCGCGTCATTCCATAGTTCCGATAACGAGCATCGAGCAAAATCTGGAGCAGCTGCTGCGAAGGGCTGTCGAGCGGTTGACAGCAAGAATGAAAACGGATTCCAAATTCGAAATGGATGTGCTGCCATGCCATATGATTATGCGCCAATCATGCGGCTGCGGCTACAACGAAGACGAGCTGCCGCGAGAGCAATCGGATATAATAGAGTACGCCAATCATATTAATGCATTGCGTACTGAAAATAATGTAAACTATGAATTCAATCGCTACATACTAAGCTATCAATTCAAACATGTTCGCGACCTGTCGCTGCTTCTGGAGAACTACTTTCATTGGGGAGCGATTATGGTGCAGCAAGGCTATAATTCAGCTAAAGAGCCTAAGCTCAGCATTAGCGAGTATTATAACTTCACAACGGGTCAAAATGAGCTTAAGGAGTTGAATGCCAAGCTTTACGAAGCGCTGCAGCATAATCCTCCTATTTTTTCATCACAGAATAGTAATGAAGACAACGAGGTTATATACGTCATCCCATATCGCTTGACTCAAAACAATTGGAGCCTGCTTTCATTCGGCACCTCCTATGAGAAGACGATCACGCGCAGCACGGAATATATGCGAATCGTGCATCTGTTCGATATTATTTCCAACACTTTCGATCGAATTGCTCTGCTTAATGAGGTCGGTCATCTTAATAAAAGGCATCAGGAGCTGAAGGAGCGTCACGAGGTATACAGCCGATTATCGGAAGATATTTTGTTTGAGCTTGATTTCAATAAGAAGCGGGTTTGGATCAATCGCAAGCTGAAGTTTCAAGCAAAGGATTCACCGCTGCTCGGGCTTGAACAATTTGTTCATCAGGAGGATATTCCTTTATTGCGCAAGCATTTCTACGAGCATTACCGGGACAATAAACCGTTTTATACCGAGCTGCGCATTAATGATGGCGGAGACATGTACTATCTGGCAAACGTTAGCGCAGAAAGCACGCGTGATCATACAGGAAATATTCATAAGCTGATTGGCACAGTGCGGGACATTTCCAAATCCTCGCTCAAGCATGCCGCCGGCGAATCGATGCACGGTGTCGTCAATCGACGGCGATTTTACGAGGCGATTAAGTCAGTTATCCAGGCAGGCTCTAATGAGTTTGCTCTTTGCGTGCTCGACATCGATAATTTTAAGCTCATCAATGATTTGTTCGGCCATCATGTTGGCGATGATATTATTGAACAGCTATCAGAGGTGTTAATTCGCAGCATTAAAGAACAGGATCATGTGTCGCGCTTTGGCGGTGACGAATTTGTTATTCTGTTTCATTATGAGCGTGTTGAAGAGGTCGATCAATTCGCATCGCAGCTTGCCGAGTCAATAACGCAGCATTTAAATCATGTTAATCATGACATCAATTTGTCGGTAAGCATCGGTATCAGCTTATATCCAAGCGATGGGCATGATTACGACGAGCTGCTGAAAAAAGCCGATCTGGCCTTGTATCAGGTGAAGCATAACGGGAAAAACAACTTTCTCAAATTCGAGCCGCATATGGTCAATTTTCAGCAAAACAAGCGCAAAATGGAGAAAATATTGCGTGAAGCACTGGTCAATGAGCAATTTGTGCTGCTCTATCAGCCGCAGGTTTATGCTGGCACGAAGCGGTTTTATGGCGTCGAGGTACTGCTGCGCTTGCGCACGGAAAGCGGCGTAATGCTTACCCCTGACAAATTCATTCCTGTAGCCGAGTCTGTTGGCCTAATCGTGCCGATTGGCGCTTGGGTCATACGCGCAGCATGCGAGCAAGGCATGGAATGGATCAGGCGCGGCTACGATCCGATTAAAATTTCGATCAACATTTCCGGTCTTCAGCTTAAATCGATTCAGTTTTTGTCCAGCGTAAAAAACATACTTGAGGAAACGGGCATGAACCCTGCCAATTTAACCTTCGAAATAACAGAATCAACGATTATTGATCAGTCGTACACCGTTCTTCACGTAATTGAGGAAATTCGCAAGCTGGGAATTTCAGTGGCGATTGACGACTTTGGCATTAGCTACTCGTCGCTTTCGGTGCTGAAAAATTTTCCGATAGAAATATTAAAGATCGATAAAAGCTTTGTGCGGGAAATGGTAACAGATGAGAAAGGCTACAAAATTGTAAATGCGATAATAAATATTGCCAAAAGCCTTGATCTGCGCATAGTTGCAGAAGGGGTAGAGGATAGCACGCAGCTTGAGCTGCTGGATGAGCTTGGCTGTCAATTTATTCAAGGCTATTATATTAGCAAGCCAATTAATGAGCATGAGGTATCAAAATTTCTTCCTCATCGAGTAGCGCTGAATCACAGCCACTATATTGACAGCATCCAGGAAAAGGAAGGAAGCGGATAGATGATTATCGGCATCGGTCATGATCTGACCTCGATTGCTCGAATGGAGCAAATATTGCAGGGAGCGATTAGTAAAAGATTTGTCGAGCGAATACTGACTGAACAGGAACGAGCGTTTTTGGAGCAGCATGTAGGGCAGCAGCGGCGAGCTGAATATGTCGCAGGCAGATTTGCAGCTAAAGAAGCGGTGAGCAAGGCGTTTGGCTGCGGCATAGGAGCGGTGCTTGGCTTTCAAGATATTGACATTGTCAGGCAGCCCTCCGGGCAGCCGCGTTGCAGCTTGAGCGAAGCCGCTCAGCAGCGTCTTGGTATTGCAGACAAGCCATTCGCGATTCATTTATCGATTACGCATGAGCAGCAGCTTGCCTCAGCTTATGTCATCGTTGAATTCACAGGTCGGTGAGAGTATCCTAAGAGCTGTATCCGAAGATAGAAAAAGCTGAAGACGACTCCATTCCACTGCTGCTATTGCGGTGGCTGTGCAGTCGTCTTTTTGCTCTCTCACGTTTTTATTGCTTGGACAGCCAAGCTGCCAAAGCGTTGATTTCCTCTGCAGACAAGCTTTCCTCAAAGGCAGGCATCGTCTTTCCGCCCATACTGATTTTAGCGGCAATCTCGTCGTAGCTTAGCCGGACATGCACCTGCTGCAAATTCGTTTGCTCCCCCATTTTGCCGGACAAATCAATGGCGTGACAGCTTATGCATCTGGCTTTATAGATCGCTTCCACATCGGCTGGAGCTTGTTTTAGAGTAACGATATCGCCGCTTTGCTTTTGCTCCTTTTGATCGCCGCATGCGGACAGCAATATAACGGCAAAAAGTAACACAAACATAAGCTTGCTAGATTTCATGGCTGAACCTCCTGCTTCATAGACAAGAAATGATATAATAGGCAGAGCAATTAGTTTCATTATAGATGACAAATTTACAATATCAAGTAAACTAAAGGCGGTTTTACGAATATGACACAATTGAGCTTGGAGCAGAAAAAAGAAATGTATGGTCAAAATCTGCTGGAATGGTATCATCACATCCAGCGTGATTTGCCATGGAGAAAAAATCATGATCCTTATCGCATTTGGGTGTCGGAAATCATGCTCCAGCAAACGAGAGTTGATACTGTTATTCCGTATTTCAATGCGTTTATTAGCAAATTTCCTACAGTGAAGGTATTGGCGGAGGCACCAGAAGAGGAGGTGCTGAAATGCTGGGAGGGGCTCGGCTACTATTCGCGAGCACGCAATTTGCAGGCCGGTGCCAAAATGGTCATGGAGCTGCATCATGGACAAATGCCGACGACGAAGGAAGAGGTTGCCGCATTAAAAGGGGTTGGTCCTTACACATGCGGCGCGATTATGAGCATCGCCTATAACGAGCCAATTCCAGCCGTTGACGGCAATGTGATGCGCGTCATTTCCCGCTTCTTTGCTTTGGATGATGATATAGCCAAGCCTTCGACGCGTATTAAGCTGGAAAAGCTGGTCGAGACGATGATCCCGCAAGGTCAGGCTCGTTATTTCAATCAAGCGCTAATGGAGCTTGGCGCTTTAATTTGCACGCCGAAGTCGCCGAATTGCTTGCTTTGTCCCGTAATGGAGCACTGTGAGGCGAGACTTCAGGGTAGAGAGCATGAGCTGCCAATCAAGTCTAAAGCCAAAAAAGCACGAGTAGAATATAGAGTTGCGGCTATTGTGGAAGGGCAAGGCGAGCATGCGGGCAAGGTGCTTGTCCGCCAGCGTCCTGCTGAAGGTTTGCTTGCCGGCATGTGGGAGCTGCCACATGTGCTTGTCGCTGATGAGCAGGCCGCTGTGCTGTATGAATCTGAGCTTAAGGAGCAGCCTGAGCTGGGCCGAGCGATTGCAGAGGAGCTGCATACGCAGCATGGTTTGCTAGTTAGGCCGCGGCAATGGTTTTGCGACCAGGATCACATCTTTAGCCATATTCGCTGGAATATGCGATTTTTCATTGCCGATAGCGATCCGGAGCAATTGACCCGTCTGGAAGCGTTAGAATTTGGCTCCAACGAGAGCTCGCCATTAGCAGGTATAAACGCAGACGAAAGCAATTTGCAAGAAGTAGCTGCTGGCTTGGCTGCAGATGGCTTGAAGGGCACACCTAGCAGTGCCGCACTGGTGGCGGAGAAGCCAATGGACTACACAGCGAACGAAAACCGTCAGTCAAGCAAAAACGAGCTGCGTTTCATAGCGCAGAAGGATATGGATAGTCTGCCGTTCCCTAATCTATTTCTAAAAATTTTGCAAAAATATTGGCAGTCGAAGGGAGAAGCCTAATATGAGATCTACGATGCTGGAGGAGCTGCTTTCCTGTAAAATTATCGCGATTTTAAGAGGCGTTGAGCCGGAGTATGCGTTGCAGGTCGGGCAGGCGATTTTGGATGGCGGCGTTAAATTTATGGAAATTACGATGAACACGACAGGTGCGGAGGCAATGATTGCACAGTGGAGAGCGCAATTTTCCGAGCAGGCGTATGTTGGAGCGGGAACAGTTATTGATCTTGAGCATGCCAAGCGAGCAGTTGCAGCAGGCGCCCAGTTTATGATTTCGCCGAACCTAGATTTGCAGGTAATTGATTATGCCAAGCAGCAAGGCGTTCCGATTTGGCCGGGAGTCATGACGCCAACAGAAATCATTGCTGCAATGAAGGCCGGCGTAGACGCGGTTAAGCTGTTTCCAATGGGCACGCTCGGCGTAAACTATTTACGGGAAATTCGCGGTCCAATTGCAGACCTGCCGATTATCGCAACCGGCGGCGTTCGATTGGACAATATAAACGACTACTTTGAAGCGGGTGCGAATGCAGTAGGCATGGGCAGCAAACTGGTAGATTTGCAAGCCGCCCGTGAAGGGAAATTCCAACAAATAAGCGAAACCATCGCCCAATACGTTCAAGCTGTATCAAAGCTTTAAGCAATCTGAACAGCCTTCCAGCAAGCATCCAGGACTCGCCGTCGATTATGCCAGGCAGCAGCACATCGTCATCAAGGCGATGTTTTTGAACTACCATTTCAATAAAAGTTCAAAAACAGGGCTTTCAGGACCAAGAAGCTTGGACGCTAGTAGAAAATGAGGAGCGCAGCGTAGAGCAGAGCTACGTGAGCACCGGAATTTTCGCTAGCGTTCAAGATTCGCCGTCGAATCCACTACGAAGCAACGCATCGTCATCAAAGTCATGTTTTTGAACTACCTATATGTATATCTATGAAAAAATAGTAGATAATAGAGACTATACAGACAACTGGTGAACATGGAGCGCTCGATTGTACATGTCATCTTGCAAAGATAAGCGTATGCTTTTGAGGCGCATAGTATATAGCGAGTTAAGCTGAGGCAATACGTTTTAGGAGGCAGTTATGAGAAAATTATTTGGTGTGGTCGTCGTAGTCGTTGCCATTTACTTTGCCTATCAATGGTTGGAGCAAAGCGATTCCAAGCCTGCCATTATCGACACCATTCAGC
This sequence comes from Paenibacillus montaniterrae, assembly GCF_018403185.1. GTDB lineage: Bacteria > Bacillota > Bacilli > Paenibacillales > Paenibacillaceae > Pristimantibacillus > Pristimantibacillus montaniterrae. The sequence goes on along the minus strand of NZ_BOSE01000002.1, from coordinate 282,870 downwards.
AAACGGTACAGAATGCTGTACAGGAAACGGGGGTTAAACTGAAGGAGGAGCTCGACAGCATTGAGCAGCGGCAAGCCGTACAATCTGGGCTCTCTATGAACAATACCTCCGCCCAGGCGATCGAATCGGATAAGGAGTTAACGACAGATGATGAGCAAGGCATCGTGCAGTTTATCGCCAGCCAATTGGATGAGCGAAGCCCAAGCGTTACCTTTCGCATTTCAGGCTCGTATAATACCGTATCAGACCAACTAAAGGATTGGCTGCTGCAGGCCTTTGAACTGAATGAATATTCTCGTTATGCGCTGTCCTCGTACAGCTATACGATCAGCAATAAGCTGCTGTATACAGAGGTTGAACTGAACACGACCTTCCGTGAAAGCAAGGAAATGACTGAGCAGGTAGCTGCATTCGCCAAGAAGCTAGTCGCTGAGATGAATTTGTCGCAGTACACGAAGGAGCAGCAGGTGAAGCTGATTCATGATTGGGTAGTAACGAATGTTCAATATGATGAAAGCTTGACGCGCTACACTGCTTACGAAGCGATAACGGAAGGACTTGCAGTCTGCCAAGGATATGCGATGCTTGGCTATATGCTGTATACGGAAGCAGGCTTTGATGTACGAATCGTCGAAGGGGTTGCCAAAGGGCAGGAGCATGCCTGGAATATGATTCTACTAAATGATCGTTGGTATCAGCTCGATCTAACCTGGGATGACCCGATCGGCCAAGCAGAGGATCAAGTCAGCTATCGCTATTATTTGGTTAGCGACGAGGAGCTGGCAAAGGATCATACTTGGGAGGGCAATTATCCAACCGCGCCTGTCAGCTATAAGCAGACCTTGCTGGAGGCAGCCAGCGCTATGAGTCCCGGAACAGCAGAATATGAGGAGCTGCAAGCTCTACGCAAGGAGCTTGGTTTCCACTGGTATGATGAAGAAAATCAAATCGATTCATACGATCAGCTGCGTGACAGGTTAAAGCAGGCTGTCGCAGAGCGTCAATCAAATGTGCAGTTTGTTTATAGTGATGGCAGCAGGGTGAAGGAAGATATCGATCAGGCATTGCGTTCTTTGAATAAGCCGCTTTCTTATCAAATGAGCTACTATGAATTCAGCGAGCTCGGCGATATGGCAATTAATCTTACCATCAGCTATTAAAGGGGTTTAGGCTTGACAACCCAGGGTATTCTGATTGACAATCAAATGATATGGGTGGTTCAAAAAGCACGGCTTTGATGACGATGTATTGCGTCGTAGTATATTCGACGTCGAATCTTGAACGCTAGCGAAAACTGCGGTGTTCACGTAGCTATTGGCCTACGCTGCGCTCCTCGTTTTCTACTAGCGTCCAAGCTTCTTGGTCCTGAAAGCCGAGTTTTTGAACTTATATTGGAAGAGGTAGTTCAAAAAGCACGGCTTTGATGACGATGCGATTGCGTTGGAGCATAGTCGACGGCGAATCTTGAACGCTAGCGAAAACTGCGGTGCTCACGTAGCTCTGCTCTACGCTGCGCTCCTCGTTTTCTACTAGCGTCCAAGCTTCTTGGTCCTGAAAGCCGAGTTTTGAACTTATATTGGAAGAGGTAGTTCAAAAAGCACGGCTTTGATGACGAAGCGATTGCGTTGTAGCTTAGTCGACGGCGAATCTTGAACGCTAGCGAAAACTGCGGTGCTCACGTAGCTCTGCTCTACGCTGCGCTCCTCGTTTTCTACTAGCGTCCAAGCTTCTTGGTCCTGAAAGCCGAGTTTTTGAACTTATATTGGAAGAGGTAGTTCAAAAAGCACGGCTTTGATGATGATGTGATTGCGTTGGAGCGTAGTCGACGGCGGGGCTCTATGAAAGCCGAGCTTTTTGAAGCTATGTTTGGAAGATTGGTACTTTAATAAAGGTGGGAAGACAAATGGATGCCAAGGATCATACCTTTTTAAGCGCAGAAACCGTTGAGAACGTGTCGCAAATATTTAAAGCTTTGTCTGATCCGACCAGAATAAAAATATTGTACATGCTGTCTCAAGAGGAATGTTCAGTAAATCATCTTGCTGAGTTACTGGAGATGTCCCAATCGGCTGTTTCTCATCAACTAAGCTTTTTACGCATGCTGCGGCTAGTAAAAAGCCGGCGTGAAGGCACAGCGATGATTTATTCCTGTGATGACAGCCATGTCATCTCGCTGCTGTCGCAAGCGATTAACCATTGCGAGCATTAATTAACATTATGATGATAACAAGCTTTTTACAAAACAAGCTCAAGCGGCGCTTTATAGGCGCGTGCTTGAGCTTGTTTTGTTAGGTGGTTTGTAGCTAATGAATCTGGAGATCGCTATGAATGCCAATTTAGGCTATGTACAACTCTAATGAAGCTATGGTGTCTTATTAATCCACTTTTTGCTGGAAATAAGCAAGTTTACTCCAATTACGTTGTACAGTTTCATTAAAAATCGATACAGCAATCATCGACCTAATAGCGTTGTTCAGTTTCATTAAAGTCCATAGTCTAATCCCATGTTCGTGACTGCAAGACCGCTATTTGACTCTTTCAAAGTGAATTACTGTTTGTCTTTTTGACGTGCAGCGGTCATTTGCTGCCATACTGTACCTGCTGCTTCTTCTCCGCGCTCGATGCGCTCAATTGCAATTTTGGCCTGCAACTGAATTTCAAACTCAACATCCTCGGCAGCGATTTTTAATGCAGGCAATGCACGTTCATCGCCAACCTCGTACAGGAAGCGGGCAGCTCTCCAGCGTACAAGCTTGTTTTTATCAGCGAGCGCCTTAATCATTGGTTCAATCGCCCCAGCGTCTCCTAGGTCGGACAGCGTATCGCCTGCTGTGCGGCGCACAGATGCAGAGGAATCCTCCAACGCCTGATAAAGCAGCGGCATAGCTTCGGCTGTCCGCAAGTCTCCCAGAAATATAACCGCGAGTCGTCGGATCGAAGCGTTGCTGTCCTGCAGCGCCCGCTGCAGCACTGCGATTGCATCATCGTCAAGCACATAGCGATCGAGAGCGGCGTAGCGGCTTTGCCATTCCTCATTTTCAAATTCGCGCAGCACTGCCTGTCCGTTAAGTGGTGCAGGGCGGACAATTTCCGGTGCAGCTTCTGAGTTGACGCCCAATGCTAATGAAGCGGCAATCAGCTCATCAAGCCGCTCATTGGTATAGCTGGCTTCAAGCTCCTGCACGATTTCATTGGCGATATCCTCAGGTGCGCCATAGCGAACGCCAAACTCCTCAAGCTTGCGCTCGCGGATCATCGTAGAGCCAGCGGCCTTTGTAACAGCGTCTATAAATTTTTGCGGCAGAGCAGCGCGCGTTTCACCATCAATCGTGCGTACACGGACTTGAATCGGGATGCCGCGATACATTTGAACAAGCACCTGGGCTTCACCAAAGCTTGTGCTCGATTGCCCAATGCCTGCTGTAAGCTCTTGATCAGCCTGCAAAACGGTACGCGCTTCTGCTAGTATGCTTGCCCAGTCTGAGCCAGGCTTGCGATCAAGGGCAATAAAATCTGCGGTATGAAACAAGCCTTTCACTCCTGTTATTGCAAGCAGGCTGCGGTAAGGCTCTGGCGACTCGGCTGCTTCCTTGACGGTATAGGTCAAGCGGCGGCCGCGCGGCAAAGTCTCGTCCAAATTCAGCTTCATGGAGTTGGGGCTTGGGGTGGGTTCTATTGAGAGTAGTTTCATATGTCAATCCTCCTTAAGGGTATTTAATTATTTGACTTTGATGACGATGCGGCGCTTCGTAGTGGATTCGACGGCGAATATGTCACGCTACCGAAGGCTGCGGTGCTCACGTAGCATTTTGCCTACGCTGCGCTCCTCGCCTTCTAGTATCGCGCCATCTTCTTGGTCCTGAAAGCCGAATAATTAAATCTTGATTTGAAGTGTAATTTAATTATTCGACTTTGATGACGATGCGGTTGCATTGTAGCTTAGTCGGCGGCGAATATGTCACGCTACCGAAGGCTTCGGTGCTCACGTAGCAAGTGCCTACGCTGCGCTCCTCGCCTTCTAGTATCGTGCCATCTTCTTGGTCCTGAAAGCCGAATAATTAAATCTTGATTTGAAGTGTAGTTTAATTATTCGACTTTGATGACGATGTAATTGCGTTGTAGCTTAGTCGACGTCGAATCTTGAACGCTAGCGAAAGATTGTGCTTACGAAGTATGTTTCCTGCGGAAACATTGGAGGTGCTCACGTAGCTTTGCTCTACGCTGCGCTCCTCGTTTTCTACTAGCGTCCAAGCTTCTTGGTCCTGAAAGCCGAATAATTAAATCTTGATTTGAAGTGTAATTTAAAATATCCGACTTTGATGACGATGCGGCGCTTCGTAGTGGATTCGACGGCGAATATGTCACGCTACCGAAGGCTTCGGTGCTCACGTAGCAAGTGCCTACGCTGCGCTCCTCGCCTTCTAGTATCGTGCCATCTTCTTGGTGCCGACGGATACAGCATCTTGATTAACTTATACTTTAAGCTTATCAGTATTTTAAAAAATTTCAAAATGATTTTAGCTTAAGCTTTATTATTTTGCCTAAACTATAGCATGAATTAGAAATTTTCAACGGAAACGGAAGTTTTATAATCAAGACTATGCTATAATAGTCGGGGTAGTGAGTATGAAGAGAAGGACGGGGTTTACACATGATTAGTACAAGTGGCATCACGCTTCGTTTTGGCAAGCGTGCGCTCTTTGAAGATGTAAATATTAAGTTCACTCCAGGCAACTGCTATGGCTTAATTGGTGCCAACGGTGCGGGGAAGTCGACTTTCCTTAAAATATTGTCTGGCGAAATCGAGCCTTCGCAAGGTGAGGTTCATATTACCCCTGGTGAGCGGCTAGCGGTTTTGAAGCAGAACCATTACGAATATGATGAGTTCAAGGTTCTGGAAACTGTCATTATGGGGCATAAAAAGCTGTATGATGTAATGAAAGAGAAGGATGCGCTGTATGCCAAGGCTGATTTTACAGACGAGGATGGCATGCGTGCTGGCGAGCTTGAAGCTGAGTTTGCCGATATGAATGGCTGGGAAGCTGAATCAGAAGCTGCCGAGATGTTGAATGGCCTGGGCATTGGCACAGATTTGCATGACAAGCAAATGTCGGAGCTGGATGGCAATCAAAAGGTTCGCGTCCTGCTTGCCCAAGCGTTGTTTGGTTCACCGCAAATTTTGCTGCTCGATGAGCCGACTAACCATCTTGACATTGAATCCATTCGTTGGCTTGAAAATTTCCTTGCCGATTATGAAGGCACTGTAATTGTAGTCAGCCATGATCGTCATTTCCTGAATACCGTTTGTACTCATATTGCGGATATCGATTTCGGTAAAATCCAAATGTATGTCGGCAACTATGATTTCTGGTACGAGTCCAGCCAGCTTGCGTTGCAGCTGATGCGTTCAGAAAATAAGAAAAAAGAAGATAAAATTAAAGAGCTGCAAGCGTTCATTCAGCGCTTTAGTGCTAATAAATCTAAATCAAAACAAGCAACCTCGCGTAAAAAGCTATTGGATAAAATTACGCTTGACGATATTCGCCCTTCGAACCGCAAATATCCATTTATTCAGTTCAAAGGCGAGCGTGAGGCAGGCAAGCAGCTGCTGCTAACGGAAGGCTTGACGATTTCCGTAGAAGGAGAAGTGCTGATCAACAACTTGACGCTAACGATTAATAAAGGCGATAAGGTTGCATTTGTCGGACCAAATGGTCTGCCTAAAACAGCCTTCTTTGAAACAATTGCTGGCGAGCGTGAGCCAGACGCAGGCACATATTCCTGGGGAATTACGACAACACGCTCTTATTTCCCGAAAGACAACTCCAAATATTTTGACGGAGTTGATCTCAATCTGGTTGAATGGCTGCGTCAATTCTCGAAAGATCCAGACGAAACCTTTTTGCGCGGCTTCTTAGGTCGCATGCTATTCTCGGGCGATGAGGCCTTGAAGAAGGCAAGTGTTCTGTCCGGGGGAGAAAAGGTACGCTGTATGCTGTCTAAAATGATGCTGGAAGGCGCCAACGTGTTTATTATGGATGAGCCGACCAACCACTTGGATCTTGAGTCAATTACGGCGCTCAACAACGGAATGATGGAAACAGATTGCACAGTTTTGTTCACCTCGCATGACCATCAATTTGTGCAAACAGTAGCGAACCGCATCATTGAATTTACGCCTAATGGTGTAATAGATCGTCTAATGACCTATGATGAATATCTTGAAAGTGCCGAAATTAAAGCGCTTCGTGAAAAAATGTATGATGGAGCCTTAAAATAATTGCAGCTTAAAAGCCTTGAGCATTCCTTGCTGGCAGCAGGAAAAGCTCAAGGCTTTTTTATCTCAACCAAAGCGCTTGCCAACAAAAGCTCCGAGCGGAGCAGACAAGCACGACGGTCGGAAAGTAAAGCGCCAGGTGAAATGCCAACGCTAGTGGTTTGTCAGCGCAGCATTGCTACTCTAGGTACGCGGCATTTCGCTGTTCTCTCCAAGCATGCAACGTTCCATACATAATATGACCCAAAACTTGAGAAACTTTCCTCTACGATGTTTGGCTAAGCCAATAAAGGTGCATAAGTAATAAGAGAAGCTAGCGGTCCTCAGCGTTCTCAGATCACGCCCTAGAAAAAATTGCCCTGGTTCAAATTTTTTAGTGCCTGTCATAACTTGTTGACAAGCGCACAAAACAGCGCATTAGGTAAAAACTGTTTCTGTAGACCCACATCACTTTTATCATGTATGATACGTTAAGTGGATTTAATGGCATAGGATGGGTTGGGAGGTTTTCAAGCTGACACAGTATGAAGAGATTAAAAAAGGGGAGAAAGGCGCTTGGGTAAGCATTGCTGCTTATCTCGTTTTATCCTCGATTAAGCTATGGATCGGATACACCTTTTTATCAGGAGCACTCGTTGCTGACGGCTACAACAATTTGACCGATATTATAGCCTCGGTAGCCGTTTTAATCGGCTTGAAAATATCGCAGAAGCCGCCGGATGTTGACCATCCTTACGGTCATTTTCGTGCTGAAACAATTGCGGCCTTAATTGCGTCTTTTATTATGGCGACAGTTGGCCTGCAAGTTATCATCGATACGGGGCGCAAGCTCATAGGCGGAGATTTTGAAGCGCCAAATTTACTTACAGCATGGGTTGCAATTGGAGCAGCAATCGTAATGCTGATCGTGTACAGCTATAATAGCAGGCTAGCCAAAAAAATTAATAATGCTGCGCTTCATGCTGCTGCCAAGGATAATTTATCGGACGCTCTAGTTAGTATCGGAGCTGCGGTGGGCATTATAGGCGCACAATTCGGCTGGACTTGGCTCGACCCTGTTGCAGCTTTGGCAGTTGGCCTTATTATATGCAAAACAGCTTGGGAAATTTTCTACAGCTCGACGCATGCGCTTACTGATGGTATTGATGAAAAGGTGCTGAAAAAGCTGCATACCACAGTTGCCAATACGAAAGGTGTTCGAGCCATTACTGATCTTAAAGCGCGGGTTCATGGCAATAATGTGCTTGTTGAAATTATCGTTCAGGTCGATCCTGAGCTATCCTTGATTGAAGGGCATACAATTTGCGATGAGATTGAGCGCAGACTATTTAAAAAGCACAACATTTTAAATGTAAATGTTCATGTAGAGCCATTGGAGCCTGAGCAAAAGACTTCGGAGTATAACATTTAATCTCAAAAAACGTTAGAAATTGGGATAATAGTTTGAGAAGCTAGCTGTGGTAATTACAGGAAATAAATTTAAAGTCCTAGTAAAATGATTCCAAGGGCCTATATTCATGAGTGAGCTGAAATGAATGTAGATGAGAGGGATTTCATTTTTCTCATTTTGCAAAACTTGATAATGTTGAGCTTCGACTTTGGAAAAGGATGCCTCTCATCAAAGAGGCATCCTTTATTAGATTTCTCTCACATTTGCAGTACCTATTTTTGCGCTAAAACACGCACATTTTTTTAGGCAAGTAGGCAGATGCCTGTTCTTTCCTTCTAATCTTATAATGTGATCAACGCTTTACGAAGCGAATTCGCAACAAGAGGAAGGAGAACAAAGAAACATGAACTATTCTATTAAATACGGCGTTGCAAAAGCTGCACTAGCAGTGAGCTTGGTTGTGGGAGGGTTGTCTACATTTGCGACGGCACCTACTACATACGCAGCTGAAGCAAGCGTAGTAGATCAGGTGAGAGAGGTTACTTGGGGAGTGAATTTGCGCCAAGGGCCAAGCACTTCTTACTCCAGTATAAGAATGATCTCTAAAGGAGAAAGAGTAACTGTTGTTGGACAAGCGTCCAATGGCTGGTATAGCGTTAAAGACTCAAGAGGCAACACAGGCTATATTTCCAATGGCAGCAAGTACACCAAGCTTGTTAGCGGTTCTAATAACAGCTCTAACAATAATAATACTAATAACAACTCCAATAATAACTCAGGCTCATCGAACAACAACTCAGGTTCCACTACCAATTCGAGCGCAGCAGTAGAGAAAGTAATCGCAGCTGGAATGAAATACTTGGGAACGCCTTACGAGTATGGCTCTAACCGCAACTCAACAGCTACCTTTGACTGCTCTGCTTTTGTGAGACGAGCATTCCAGGATGCGCTTGGTGTTACTTTGCCGGCTGACTCCAGAAAGCAAGGTGCATACGTTAAGGAGCTTGGCAACGCTAAAACTAGCATCAGCCAGCTGCAGCGCGGCGACCTTATGTTCTTTATGTCTTATAAAGGCTCCAGCAAATCGAGCTACAGCGGCGTGAACAAATCAACTGCAAGAATTACGCATGTTGGTATTTACCTGGGCGATGGAAAGATTCTTCATACGTACTCCAATGCAAGCGGTGGTGTAAGAACCGATACTGTGACAGGCAAGCATTGGGAATACCGCTTCCTATATGGCGGCAGCGCGATTAAATAACGCGAGCATCACTACGATATTTTAATGATAAAAATCCCCCTCGATTATCGAGATGAACAACAGCTCATCTTGATAATAAGGGGGATTTCTTATTTCATGCTTGTTACTGTAGAAGCTGAAGACTTACATTTCAGCTTCCTGCTCATTGCCTTGCTGCAATGCTAATGCTTTGCGCTCCTTGCGCTTACGCAGCCATTTCCGTACAAGTAGAAAAATAACGATAACCGGTACGACTGTAATAAAAATATACAAGGACACACTATCAACCATCGTAGCAGCAGCGCGATCAAACAAGTAGAACAACACGCCGACTACATAGAACTTTGTAGCTCTGCCGATTGCTGCATACGCCATAAGCTGCCATAGCGGATACTTCATAACACCAGATAAAATCGTAAATACTTTAAATGGAATTGGAGTGAAGGCGCCAATCAAGATGGCGATAGATCCCTTTTCCTTGAAATAATTCGTGGCTTTATTCGTAAGCTCTGGTTTAACGAAACGTGTAAGAATGCCTGTGCCAAACACCTTGCCAATCAGGTAGCCAATTGGCGTTCCCAAAAGACAAGCGAAAAATCCAAGAGTAGCTAACCAAATCGCATTATTAGGATTGAGCATGCTTAACGAAACCTGAGTAAAGAAAGCGGGGATTGGAAAAATAATGGCGTCGAGAAAAGAATGAATAGCTAACCCGAGCGGTCCGAAATTCCCCATAAATTCAACGAATTGTTCCATCATAGCTTGCCCCTTTACATAGTCTCAAGTACTCTAGCAGCAGTACAAAAAAATAAAATTTTAGCTCAGTGTAACATAAACTCCAAATTTAAAGGGCCAAAGCCCCACAAGTAAATACGCATACGAGTGAGAAAGGTTTCAAAAAAAGCAGTGCTACAAATGTTGCAGCACTGCTTTGACGCAATTATAAGGGTCGTAGTGCATATCACGTTTTTGTACGAGCAGCTTGCGCAGCTGGCTTATTTTCTCTTCATCATGAATGAGCTTGAACCAGCGGTCTACGGTGTCATTATCGGAAAGCATATCGCCAAAGCCCATATTAATAAAGTACTCGCAGTTTTCTTCCTCCTGGCCCGGGATCGGCTCGTAAAACAGCATTGGCAATGCTTTGCTTAGCCCTTCTGTACAGGTCATGCCTCCCGGCTTGGTGACCAGAAGATCGCAAACATCCATCAGTTCATTGATCTGGTTAGTAAATCCGATTATTCGTATATTAGGATGATTGAAGAGTGGGTCCGCTTCAAGCTTTTCCTTCATTTCCAGGTTCGTGCCGACACAATAAATAAGCTGCGTATTGGCGCGCCACGTTGTCATATAAGTTAATGCGCTGTCCTCATGCAGCAAGCCCCAGCCTCCGCCCATAATTAATACGGTAGGCATATCCTTCAAATTGAATTTGGCGCGAACCTCTTCTTTATTCGAGATTTTCCAAAATTTCGGTCTGATCGGGATGCCGGTAACAGCAATTTTATGTTCAGCGACGCCTTTATCCATAAGGCGATCCTTGACAACATCAGATGATACCAAGTATTGATTAATTTCTTCATTTACCCATGAGCCGTGTGCATCGTAATCGGTAATGACAGTCAGCAGCGGTATTGGCAAGCCATGCTCCTTCAGCTTGGCGATGATCATGTTAGGAACTGGATGCGTGCAAACGATAATTTGCGGGTTCAATCTTTCAATCACCTTTGTCGTTTGCGTATAAAATAAACGATGAAGGGCGCTTTTCGTAATACGGTTTGTTGGCTTGCGATAATTGCTTCGATACATCATGCCAACTACTTTTGGCTGCTTGCTTACTGTTTTGCGATATGCGTTAATAATAAGCGGAGCCATTACAGGGTTCAGGAAGCTGCCTAATTCCAAAACCTTTGTAGAAATGTCAGGATTAATATGTTTTAATCCCTCGCTAAGAGCATGCGCTGCTTGTGTATGCCCAGAACCGAAGCCTTCTGATAGCAGCAATACTCTTTTCTTGCTCATAGAATTCACCTTCTTCTTATCTTCCATATTACTTTGCTCTTCATCGTTGCACAAGTCCAGTTTATTCAACTTGCCAATAAAAGCTTCATCATTTACAGTAAATTTAGTTAACGCTACCTCTGCAAGACTTTAAGCAGGAAGCTCAATTGAATGATCCCGAAAATCAAGGAGGCAGGAAGATGCAAGTAATGGATTTTCAAATTGGTGAGCTCGTTACCACTAAGGTAAGAACTGGCATATATATTGGTGAAGTGTACGAGTTATACGGTTCACGTCTCGTTGTTAAAATTTTGGCTGTAATCAAGCATCCGGAGCAAGGTGATCTTCACCATCCTCAAGACCCTGATGTACCGCTATTTCATGAGCGTAGAGCGCTCGCCTATACAGAAAAGACAACAGTGCTGCTCAAGGATGTAGAGCGCTACAACGGCGAGGTTCCCGATTACAAGCAATCTTTAGTCAAAGCAGCCCAGCAAGAGTTGCTTAGACTTGATAAGCTGCACCGCTGGGCTGCGAAAAGCATTAATAATTTACAAGGCTTGATTGAAACGTATTAATCTAATATTACCATATATGCATATCTTTGTTAGTTATTTATTTACAAAAACGGTTTTTGTTTGAGCAAAATACTCGGTGAACAGGCCCAGACCCTCTGTCAGTGCAGCAACCGGGACATAGGTTTTGCTTTCATGATTGACCTTGGCAAGGAAGGCCGGCTCCGCATTAAGCTTATAAGTCTGACCATTGACCTTGTAGGTGTTGGAGCCGATCTTCAATTCAACAACACGCTCTCCAATTGTTATTGTCGCGGTTTCTGTTTTATTGCTCCAAGACAAGCCGGCTCCGATAGCCTTCGTAATATCGCTCAATACTAAATAAGTTCGGCCGTTGATCAGCTTGGTCGGATATTGGCTAATTACCTCTTTGCCGTTTACAACTACGGAAAGCGGAATGCCTTCCCTGCGCTCCTGCACCTGGCGATGCTCTCCCCAAATAAGCTTGCTGTACTGCTCGGACAATTTTTTATAGCCTGCTGCATTCGGATGAATGTCACCGGAAGCTATGGCGGTCAGGCCAAGCGAATTGCTTTCAATTACACTAGCAGCATCGATATATTGGATGCTCATACCCTTCCCCTCATATGTGCTGACCACTTCATCAAATTTGCGATTGATTTCCGCTCTAGCCTCTAAAAGCAGCTTGGCCAAATTGGAATCAACCCCAATATATCCTTCTGTTCCGTTGAAGTTAAGCTTGGGTAAAGGTAAGTATTGGTTTTGCGTGACAACAACGGCATTAGCATTTAACTCATGTATAATAGAAAGAATAGATGATAGCTTGCTTTCATATTGAGCCGTTGTTTCAGCAATGTCGGCTTGCAGCTGCTCGCGTTCTGTCTCGCTCCATGAGCTCCATGGCTTATCGAGATCAAGCTTGGTCAAAATTTGCAGAAAATCATTTCCGCCAATCGCAAGTACAATTAAATTAGCACTGGCCAGCTGCTGCTTGAATTGGGACGTATTTGCCAGTAGTGTATCCACGCGAGGATCTTTCAATCCCGCCTGCAGATCAGCCGCCGATATCGTTTTTCCTTGCTGTGCCGTGGTTAGCCAGCGCAGCAAGCCGTCTGATGTCAGTCCAAGGATGCCAAAGTTTGTATAGGAGGCACGATAGCCTTGAAATAAAGCTTGCTCATGAAGCTGCTCGCCTACTCCAAAGGGCTTGGATTGGTCAGTAAAGCCTTTTTCATAGCCAACAGCCAAAGAATCACCGATTGCAACGATGTTGAATAAATTTTTTTCTGTTTGCATTTTTTCGCTACTGTTCATAGGTTGGTCAGTCGCTGAAAAAATGGGTGAAAATGCAGAAAAAATAAGAGCTATCGCCGCTATCCACACGATAGCCCCTCTCGTTTTACGCTTCTGATACTCCAAATTAGTGTACATATAATGCAAATCCTTTCTGTGATAATTCCTTATAGATCAAGGTTTTCGTGAATTTCCCTCTATATTTATTGTTCGAAAAGTGCTAAAATCATTATATTCCGATTCGGGTGCAGGATTAATCTGAGCTGCAAATGTGAGAAGTTCATAAAAAGAACGGAAATAATTTAGACAAGGTGAACAATATAGGACAAGGGAGAGGGTGAGGGATCTCTTGTACCTATTCTATTATAAGTTGTTTCAAAGCAGAAGAGAGTCAAGGAAATTTTATGATAGAGGGGAAATATACGATGAAAAACCAATCAGTAAGCTTACCGCCTAAACAAGGGCTATATGACCCGCAATTTGAGAAGGATGCTTGCGGCATGGGCTTTATTGCCAGCATTAAAGGCGTCAAATCTCATGACGTCATTAGCAAGGCGCTGCATTTGCTGGAAAATATGGAGCATCGCGGCGGTCAGGGCAGCGAGCCGAACACAGGGGATGGCGCAGGGATTCTCATTCAAATCCCGCATCAATTTTTTGCAGCCGAGCTAAACAAGCAAGCAATTGAGCTGCCTGAGCCGGAGCAATATGCTGTAGGCATGATGTTTATGCCGCAGGATCAAGAGGCGCGCGCGGAAATTGAAAGCATTCTTTCTACTATTATAAAGGAAGAAGGACAAGAGCTAATCGCTTTCCGTGAGGTTCCTACCAATGATGAGCTGCTTGGACAATCTGCCTTGTCTGTAAAGCCGTTTGTCGAGCAGGTGTTTATTCGCCGCAACTCGGCCTTGGCTGACACGATGGCATTTGAACGCAAGCTTTATGTCATTCGCAAGCGTGCTGAGCTTGCCATCCGTTATGGCGAGCAAAAGGGAGGAGATATGTTCTATTTCTCCAGCATGTCCGCTCGCAAAATTGTATATAAAGGTATGCTGACAACTGAGCAGGTTCGCTCTTTCTATATTGAACTGAACAATCCACAGGTCGTTTCGGCGATGGCGCTTGTTCATTCGCGCTTCAGTACCAATACATTTCCAAGCTGGGAAAGAGCGCATCCTTTCCATTATATGATTCATAATGGCGAAATTAATACACTGCGCGGTAATGTGAACTGGATGCATGCGCGCCAGACATTGTTTGCAAGCGAGCTGTTCGGCGACGACTTGCACAAAATCAAGCCGATCATTGCGCCAGACGGCTCGGATACTACGATGTTTGATAATACATTCGAATTTTTGTACCTAGCTGGACGCTCGCTGCCTCATGTGGCGATGATGATGGTGCCGGAGCCTTGGGCGAATCATGAAAGCATGGACGATCAGCGCAAGGCGTTCTATGAATACCATAGTACGATGATGGAGCCGTGGGACGGCCCGGCTGCGATGGGCTTTACCGATGGCGTGCAAATTGGCGCCGTGCTTGACCGCAACGGTCTGCGTCCTGCGCGCTATTATGTAACGAAGGATGACCATATTATTTTAGGCTCTGAAGCAGGTGCTGTGCCTGTTGAGCCTGAGCAAATTCTGTACAAGGATCGTCTGCGTCCAGGACGTATGCTGCTTGTCGATACAGAAAAAGGCCGCATTGTGCCGGACGAGGAAATTAAAGCGATGATCGCAGCTGAGCATCCATATCGCCAATGGCTTGACGAGCATTTGGTTGATTTGAGCGATCTGCCGGATGCTCCGCATTTGCCGGAGGTTCGCCAGGAAAGCCTGCAGCAAAGACAGCAAGCATTTGGCTATACGTATGAAGAAATTCATCGCATTATCGAGCCGATGGCGCTTGGCGGACAAGAGCCGCTTAGCTCAATGGGCTATGATGCGCCATTGGCGGTGCTGTCCGAGCGTCCGCAGCTGCTGTACAACTACTTTAAACAGCTGTTCGCGCAGGTTACCAACCCGCCGATTGATGCGATTCGCGAGGAGCTTGTTACGTCAACCGTTACGACGATTGGTCCGGAGCGCAATCTGTTAAATCCTGAGCCGGAAAGCTGCCGTCATGTGAAGCTGGATGGGCCGTTTCTGTCCAATGAACAATTTGCCAAATTGCGCCATATTCGTCGTGAAGGCTTTAAAGCTATTACGATCCCGATTTTCTTCCCTTCCGGCAGCGGAGCTTCTGGACTGGAGAAAGCATTGGATGAAATGTTCGCGGCAGCAGATCGCGTAATTGCCAAAGGGCATAATCTAATCATTCTATCCGACCGCGGCGTTGATGAGGAAAATGCTGCGATTCCGGCGCTGCTTGCCGTATCGTCGCTGCATCATCACTTGATTCGCAACGGCAACCGCACGAAGGTGTCGATTTTGCTTGAATCAGGCGAGCCGAGAGAGGTGCATCATTTTGCGCTATTGCTAGGCTATGGCGCTAATGTTATCAATCCTTATCTCGTATTCGAAACGTTTGAGCACAGCATTGCGCAAGGCACGCTGCGCGGCATTTCATATGAGAAAGCAGTGAAAAACTACATTAAAGCGGCTACGAAGGGCGTCGTTAAAGTTTTGTCCAAAATGGGTATTTCAACGATTCAATCGTATCGTGGTGCGCAAATTTTCGAGGCTGTCGGCTTGCATGAAAGCCTGATTGATCAATACTTTACATGGACGCCTTCACGTATTGGCGGCATCAAGCTTGAGCAAATCGCCAAGGATGCGCAATTCGCTCATGACCGTGCTTTCTCCAAGCAGGAAGGTGCAGAGCGCGAGCTGGATTCTGGCGGCGAATATCAATGGAGACGCGATGGCGAAGACCATCTGCTGACGCCGCAAACAATTCATACGCTGCAGCAGTCAGCTCGCAAAAATGACTACAAGCTGTACAAAAAGTTTTCAGCGCTTATTCAAGGCGAAAACAAAAAGCATCTCATGCTTCGTTCGCTGCTTGATTTCAAAAAGGATGCAAGCTCGGTCCCGCTTGAGGAGGTTGAGTCTGTAGATTCAATCGTGAAGCGGTTCAAAACAGGTGCGATGTCCTATGGCTCTATTAGCCAGGAGGCGCATGAAAGCTTGGCGATTGCGATGAACCGCCTCGGCGGCAAATCCAATACAGGCGAGGGTGGCGAGCATCCATCGCGCTTTGTGCCGGATGCCAATGGCGACCTACGCCGCAGCGCAATCAAGCAGGTTGCATCTGGACGCTTCGGTGTGACGAGCCACTATTTGGCCAATGCTGATGAAATTCAAATTAAAATGGCGCAGGGCGCTAAGCCGGGCGAAGGCGGACAGCTGCCAGGACAAAAGGTATATCCTTGGGTTGCCGAGGTTCGCGGCTCTACGCCAGGCGTAGGTCTAATTTCGCCGCCGCCGCATCATGATATTTACTCGATCGAGGATTTGGCTGAGCTGATTCACGACTTGAAAAATGCCAACCCGCGCGCACGCATTAGCGTCAAGCTTGTAGCAGGCGCCGGTGTCGGAACAATTGCAGCTGGCGTTGCCAAAGGCCGCGCTGACCTCATTATGATTAGCGGCTATGACGGGGGTACGGGAGCATCGCCTATCGGCTCGATCCGACATGCGGGCTTGCCGTGGGAGCTTGGTCTTGCTGAAACGCATCAAACCTTGATGCTGAACAATTTGCGTGATCGCGTTGTGCTGGAATCTGACGGTAAAATGATGACAGGCCGCGATGTCGCGATTGCAGCTTTGCTTGGCGCTGAAGAATTCGGTTTCTCAACCGCGCCGCTTATTGTACTAGGCTGTGTTATGATGCGTGTCTGCCAGCTGGATACATGTCCAGTAGGCGTAGCGACGCAAAACCCTGAGCTTCGCAAAAACTTTACAGGCGACCCGGCTCATATCGTAAACTACCTGCGCTTTATTGCAGAGGAGCTGCGTGAAATTATGGCTGAGCTAGGCTTCCGCACGATCGAAGAAATGGTTGGTCGTGTAGATCGTCTGCAAACAAAGGAGCTGGCAGAGCATTTGCAGGCTAAAGGCATTGACCTTTCTGCGATTTTGCATGATCATCAACCGGCAGCAGGCTCAACGCGCTACAACTCCAAGCAGCAAAGCCACGGGCTTGAGCTTAGCCTTGACGCTCGCGAGCTAATTCCAAATGCGAAAGCGGCACTGGAGCAGAAGCAGCAGGTGCGCGGCACGTATCCGATCCTGAATACGGATCGCGTTGTAGGCACGACGCTCGGCTATGAAGTCACTAGCCGCTATGGAGCTGAAGGACTGCCAGAGGATACAATTTGGTACCATTTTGTCGGTACGGCTGGGCAGTCATTTGGAGCATTTGTTCCGAAAGGGATTACGCTTTCCGTTGAAGGCGATACGAATGACTACTTCGGCAAAGGACTTTCAGGCGGCAAGCTGATCGTTGCGCCTTCTGCGAAATCCACCTTTGTGCCGGAGGAAAATGTCATTACGGGCAACACTGTCTTGTACGGCGCAACAAGCGGCGAAGCGTATATTCGCGGGATCGCTGGCGAACGCTTTGCAGTGCGCAACTCGGGCGTCAACGTTGTCGTTGAAGGGGTTGGCGATCATGGCTGCGAATATATGACTGGCGGACGTGTTGTTATTCTTGGTGAAACTGGCCGCAACTTCGGCGCCGGCATGTCAGGCGGAATTGCTTATGTATACGATCCAAACCAAAAGCTGCTTGGCCGCAGCAATCTGGAAATGATATTGCTTGAGCGTCTGGAGGAGCAGGAGGATGTTGAAGAGCTGCGTACAATGCTGAGCAACCATGTTCGCTATACAGAAAGCACAGTAGCAGCACGCATTTTGCAAAACTTTGAAGGCGAGCTAAGCCATTTTGTCAAAGTCATTCCGAAAGACTACAAAAAAATGCTGCAGCATATCAAATCAGCGCAGCAAGCGGGCCATGAAGGCACTGACGCACTGCTTGCAGCATTTGAATCCAGCAAAAAGGAATTGCTGCTGGCAGCGAAATAAGCAAACCCAGAATTATGATGTCCAGAAATAATAAAGGAAGCGAATGTGCATCGTGCACACTCGCTTCCTTTTTATTGTTCAGTAAAGGGAGGGAGCATTTGTTGGTTAGCCAGCTTGACGAGCACGCACCTTATCCTGCTTATCCTGTTTGTCTTGCTTGTCATCGCCATTTTTAGCAGCCTTGCTTAACTCTGATTTGCTTGGAGTCATCATTTTGCACTGTCCGTTGAAGCCTCCGCCTTCCTGTACAATAATGCTTTGTACAACCGCGTTGCCATGCAGCTGTCCGGATGGAGTAATGATGAGTCTGCCACTTACCGTTACGTCGCCGTGCACCTGCCCGGCAATGGTAAGCGTCGTTGCTTGCAGCTCAGCCTTGACGATCCCGAACTCGCCAACGACGATTTCTCCCTTGGTGGCGATTTCGCCATGGAATTCGCCTTCGATTCGCAAATTGGCTTCTGTTACGACACTGCCTTCCACCATTGTTCCTTGACCAATCAATGTATCCGTTGCAATAAGTCGCTTTGCTTCTTTAAACATGCTGTTGATCCTCCTTTATCGTTTTCTGATTGCGCAAAAACGGCAAGGGCGAGACGGCCTGATCATGCTGCATAATTTGAAAATGAAGATGAGGGCCTGTGCTTCGTCCGCTGCTGCCCATCGTGCCAAGCTTTTCGCCGCGCACGACCTCATCGCCTGCTGCTGCTTCAATCGTCTGCAGATGCATATAAATAGTTCGCAAATGATGCAGATGCTCAACGACAACATAATTTCCATACTGCGCATCAAAGCCGCTTTCGACCACGACACCATCCGCCGCGCTAAATATTCCATCGCCAGCTTTGCCGGCTATGTCAATCCCGGCATGAAAGGTGATGCTCCCGGTGAAAGGGTCCGAGCGATAGCCAAAGCCGGATGTAATATGTACCTCTTCAGTTGGCCAGAAATTAGGATAGCTGTCGATTTGCTCGCGTACATATTGCGCTCTCGCGAGTGTATGCTCCATTGCTGCTTTTAAATCCTCGAGCGACTGAGTCATATGAGAAATTGGAGCATCATGCACGTAGGCCATCGTGGCAATTTTCTCATACTGGCTTTTTTGCGATTCGCTTTTCGCTTCAGCTGCTGCATGTGGATGATCGTCTGAAGGCTGATCAATACTTCTATCCAAATGTAAAGGGATCTCTTCTCCATAGGTTTGAATAAATTGCTGAAGCTGAGCTTCAAGCTCCTTAAGCTCTTGCAGTTTGCCGGAGACAGCGCTTTGCTGCTGCTGCAGGGCAGTCAGCTGCGCAGCTAAACTGGTGATGGTCTCCTCCTTCTCCTGAACTTCATCACTATGCTCATGAATCATAGTGCTGTATTGAAGCTGCAAGGCTTCCTGTTCCAGTTGAATACGTTGAAGCTCCGAATGAGCCTTAAGCTGCAGCCCGACAACGACGCTGCTAAATATCGTCATCAGAGCCACTGGTGCGGCAATTACAGATCGCCTGGATACGTTAAATTGCTTCACGGACTGATCAGGTCCACGCATCAACAACAACGACCAATTTGAGCGCTGTTTATGCTTCACACACATACTCCTTCCGTCTTCAATCCTACCTATCAATAGAACGTTCTATCACTATGTATTCTGAAAAGCTATAAAACATGCCATAAAAATGAAAAAGTTGTCTAAAAATACGTGTTCAACTAGCTTGTCATTTACCGTTTTATGATCATCATGCATGAGCAGCAGACAGCAGGGAAGGCTATAGCTTGAGGCCAGATCGGCAGCTTGCAAGGCTGGCTAAGAGCTTGAAAAGAAAGGAGGGAATAGCTATGGCGGATCGCTATAAAAAGAATCCGGAGGCTCCTGATTTGTATGATGAAGGGCGTCAGCAATATGAGATGGATATTGATCGCATGATTAATGAGGGGCTAGGTGGCGGTCAAGTTACAGAGCATAACGGCTTAATTGAAGAAACAACAACAGACACGACAGGCGTGTCGGACGGCGTTGCAGACAGCCTGCAATAAGGCTGGCAGTCGTTTAAGCCAGAAAGCAAGTTTAAAGTGAGGTTTAAAGAATCTGGGTAACGTTAATGAGTACGTAGAAACCGATGGAAAATCTAACGAATATGCAGAACGTTAAGGGGCGGAAAACTGCTTTATTTACAGTGAATACCGCCCATTAAGACTTGTGCATTCATTAGAAAAATAAAGGCTTCATTGGTTACACATAACGTTATCCAGCTTCGTTAGCTAATAAAGACTTGATCAAACATAATCTTATCCGCCATAGGCATCCTTAAACGCGTCGGCGAAGCGTTGGCGGTCCACCTCCAAAATAGCGACCAGCTCATCGCATACATGGGCCTCCCACCATTCCAATTGCTTTTGGCGATTGCTTCGATTTTCATGAATCCACACAAGATTCGCTGCTACCTTCTGAAAATAGAGCTTTTCAGCCGCTTTCACTTTATCCTCAGGTATCCAAACCTTCATACGTTTAATCGCACGGTATAGCTCTGACTGGCATGTTCTGCGTATGTTTCGGGCTTTCGGAAGCTCTGGCTGTTGGTTTTTC
This sequence comes from Paenibacillus montaniterrae, assembly GCF_018403185.1. Lineage (GTDB taxonomy): Bacteria > Bacillota > Bacilli > Paenibacillales > Paenibacillaceae > Pristimantibacillus > Pristimantibacillus montaniterrae. The sequence continues at coordinate 262,534 of NZ_BOSE01000002.1, read as the reverse complement.
GCTTGGTGCTTCATTTGCAATCAGCTCCTTTCCGTTTTATGTATATGCATTGCGCTCTAGGCTGGTCACTATCGACTGCGATGTAACCCAACGATTGCTTCAGCTTTTCTTCACTGCAAGTTGCAGGTAGAATTGGAAGGGAGATTATACATATGGTAGAATAAATGATGGTGTGAACAGCATTTTTGCAGAGCAAGTTCTTTATTGAAACTCGATGGGGGTAATGTATGGAGAATTGGATTATTGAAATGATGGAGCAGTTTGGTTATCTGGGGATTTTACTATTAATTGCGATTGAAAATTTATTTCCTCCGATACCGTCCGAAGTAATTTTAACGTTTGGCGGTTTTATGACGACCCGCACCGATTTAACCCCATTGGGTGTAATTGTAGTTGCAACGCTTGGCTCGGTAATAGGCGCAATTATTTTGTATTATATTGGTCGTATACTTGATGTAGAGCGTCTCGAAAAGATTGTAGATCGTTGGGGCAAGGTTTTGCGAGTGAAAAAAGAGGATTTGCATCGTGCCGATGCCTGGTTTGACAAGCACGGCAACAAAGCGGTGTTTTTCTGCCGCATGGTTCCTTTAATTCGCAGCTTGATTTCGGTTCCTGCCGGGATGTCGGGCATGAAGCTTACTCCATTTTTAATTTATACAACGCTGGGCACAATTATTTGGAATACGATTCTCGTTATGCTGGGCACCACACTTGGAGACCGCTGGGAGGATATTGTCGCTTTTATGGATGTGTACTCCAACATTGCCTATGCGATTATCGCCATCATTATCGTTATTGTACTAATTTTATATTTACGCAGATTTCGCAAAAAATAAATTACAAATGAAAGAGGGTTACATAAATGAGTAAAAATGTAGCAAGCAAGCTTGGAAAAGGAATTACACCTGAGCAATTTATTGCAGGCATGACCAAAAATAAGGAGCAGTTTATTGCCTATAAGGAGCAGTTTCAATGGCCATCCGAGGATGATCAGCAGTTTTTTGAATCGCTGAACAATCGCGATGATTTGCGTTGCTTGATTTTAATGGCTGACTGGTGCGGCGACGCTGTACGCAACATTCCGGTTGTGTTCAATGCGTTGGAAAATAGCGGCATTCCGATTGATGTGCTCATTATGGAAGAGCATACGGATACGATGGATCAATTTCTTACCTTTGGCGGACGCTCCATTCCGATTGTAATTATCGCCGATACAGGAGGAGCCGTGCTAGGTCAATGGGGACCTCGTCCGAAGCATGTGCAAGCACCGATGGCTGCATTTAAAGCGACCAATCCGGATCCGCAAGCACCCGATTATGCAGAGCGCATGGCAGAAGTGCGTGCTGAAATATTGCGCCAGTACGGTGAAGGTACGGACTATCAGCAATATGTAGTTGCCGAGCTGCGCGAAATATTGGAGAGTGTTTAAGATGAGCAGCTTTAAAATTAAAAGCTTTGTGCTTGGTCCGCTGCAAACGAACTGCTACCTGTTAACCGTTGAGGATGAAGCTGCTGAACAAACAAGCGGCATCATTATTGATCCGGGCATGAATCCAAAGGCTTTGCTGGACAGCATTGGAGGAATCAAGATCGAAGCGATATTGCTGACACATGCCCATTTCGATCATATGGGCGGAGTCGATCAAGTGCGCAAGGCAGCAGACTGTCCTGTTTATGTGCATGATCTGGAGGCAGATTGGCTGACCGATTCGCGCAAAAACGGCTCGATGCGCTGGCAGGATGTAACCGAGCCGCTTGCGACTGATCCGGCAGAGTATGCCTTGGAGGAAGGAATGGAGCTTAAGCTGATCGGACACAGCTTTAAGGTGCTGCATACGCCTGGCCATTCACCCGGCAGCGTAAGCTATGTATGCGGGCAGCATATTTTCTCTGGCGATGTATTGTTCCGTGCTTCTATCGGGCGTACAGATCTTCCAGGCGGACGTGAGGCTGACTTGTACGATTCAATCCAGAACAAGCTGTACAAGCTCGCTGATGAAGCGATTGTCTACCCAGGTCATGGACCAAGAACGACAATTGGATTTGAAAAAGCAAACAACCCTTACGTTAGAGTTAAATAGACGCGATTTGAAGCATTCCTGCTGCTTGGCATGGGATGCTTCAGTTGCCTAAAGGCTGATCATTTACAGAGAATGCTTTGAACACGTACCTATACCGATATGCCGAGGAGGGAGCTACAATGGCACTAAATATGATTGAAGAAATTGCCAAGCAGCTTGCGCTGCCAGCCAAAAAGGTGCAGGCTGCAGTTGATTTGCTGGATGAAGGCAATACAATCCCGTTCATCGCCCGTTACCGCAAGGAGATGACAGGTGAGCTGGACGAGGTTCAACTGCGTTCTATCGAAGAAAAATTGCAATATATGCGTAATTTGCAGGCTCGCAAGGAGGAAGTGCTGCGCTTGATCGAGGAGCAAGGCAAGCTGACGGATGAGCTTGCCGCTGCTATTAAGCAAAGTGTGAAGCTGCAGGAGGTTGAGGATTTATATCGTCCTTATCGGCAAAAGCGCAAAACAAGAGCGAGCGTCGCCAAGGAAAAAGGGCTGGAGCCTCTGGCGCAATGGCTGCTTGAGCAAAAAGGGAACGATCCGTACGCTGAAGCGGCTCGTTATGTGGACGAAGAAAAAGGTGTAGCTAATGCAGAAGAGGCGCTTGCCGGAGCTAAGGATATTATCGCAGAGCAGCTTGCTGATGATGCGAAAATTCGCACATGGATTCGCAGCTTTACCTTTAGTCAAGGCGTGCTGCGTACAACTGCCAAGGATGCCGAGGCTGAAAGTGTATACGAAATGTACTATGATTATCAGGAGCCAATCGCCAAGCTGCCACCGCATCGTATTCTCGCCATTAATCGTGGCGAGCGCGAGGAATTTTTGAAGGTTGGCTTTGAGCTGGATACGGCTCGAATAGAGCAATATATGAGGAAGGGACTTGTGCGGGCACATGCTCCAGCTCCGATTCAAGCGCTGCTTGATGAGGTGATTGCCGATGCTTACAAGCGATTGATCGCCCCGTCAATTGAACGTGAGGTGCGAGGCGAGCTGACAGACAAGGCTGAAGCGCATGCGATTACGATTTTCTCGGCCAATCTGCGCAATTTGCTGCTGCAGCCGCCTGTTCGTGGAAAAATTGTGCTTGGCATCGATCCGGCATTCCGTACGGGCTGCAAGCTCGCTGTAATCGATGATATCGGAAAAATGCTCGAGGTTGGGGTGTGCTATCCTACTGCGCCGCATCATAAAACGGAGGAAGCTGAAAAGCTGATTTGCAAGCTTATTGAAAAGTACAGCGTTGAGCTGATCGTAATCGGCAATGGCACAGCCTCGCGTGAAACAGAGCAATTTGTAGCTGATATGATCCAGCGCCGACCGCAGGCAAGCAAGGTGAAATATATTATAGTAAATGAAGCTGGAGCCAGCGTTTATTCTGCATCTCCGCTTGCAGCTGCCGAGTTTCCAGAGCTTGATGTAGCCGAGCGCAGCGCTGTGTCGATTGCGCGGCGACTGCAGGACCCGCTTGCCGAGCTGGTAAAGATTGAGCCCAAGGCAATAGGAGTTGGACAGTACCAGCATGATGTCGCCCAGAAGCGACTCGAGGAATCGCTGGGTGCTGTAGTAGAATCTGCCGTCAACCATGTCGGAGTAGATGTGAATACTGCCTCGTCCTCGCTGCTGTCATATGTTGCCGGCATCAACAGCACGATTGCCAAAAACATCGTCGCCTATCGCGAGCAAAACGGCCGCTTCTCCAAACGGAGCGAGCTGCAAAAGGTGCCGCGCCTGGGCGCGAAGTCGTACGAGCAATGTGTAGGCTTTTTGCGGATCGCGGATGGTGAGCAGGTACTCGACAATACACCTATTCATCCCGAGTCATACAAGGTCGTACAGGCGCTGCTGAAGGGGCTATCGTTGACGGAGCAGGCGGTTGGTACAGAAGCGCTCAACAATGCGTTAAAATCGTTGAATATTGAGGAAATGGCGCAGAAGCTGGATGTCGGCGTACCGACACTGAAGGATATCGTAGACAGCCTGCTACGCCCTGGACGCGACCCGCGCGAGGAGCTGCCGCCGCCGATATTCCATACTGGCGTGCTGCATATAGAGGATTTGACGAAGGGAATGGAGCTTAAAGGGACGGTGCGCAATGTAATCGACTTCGGTGCATTTGTCGATATCGGCTTGAAAAATGATGGCTTGGTTCATATTTCCCAGCTGAGCGACCGCTTCGTCAAGCATCCTATGGACGTTGTTTCAGTTGGCGATACAGTCACTGTATGGGTGCTCGATGTAGATTTGAAGCGAAATCGTGTAGGCTTGACCATGAAAAAACCACAATAAACATAGGGCGTGTCTGAAAACTCAGTTCTCAGACACGCCCTGGAAGAAGCCATGCTCAATCTAAGGCAAGGAGCTGGCTTCTTTTTGCATATTAATGAAGCGTATGATCATGCTCCAAATCTGCCCTTGTATGAATAGCCTGTGCACGATAAAAATACCAGCAATCATTAAGCAAGCGAACCTTGCGAGCATCTCCGCGCTGGAACGCCCTCATCAGCTGGTTTTTTAGCCAATGCGGCATAGCAATACCTCCCTTTAGTCCGTCAATGGTGTGGTATAGCATATGAGCCATAGGCGTCTATCGTGCATGTCTTGCATTCCTACAACGCAATACATCATCATCCAAGTCAGCGCTCCGGAGCAAAGCATCCTCAGCGCTCTGGAACAAAACATCCTTCAGTCGCTTTTTAAATCGTAATGCTCTTATTATAATTTTTAAGGTTGCATTACGATGTTAAAGGCGACCCACTGCCGTTTTACGGATTGCTTTGTTCCTCCGCTGTAGCTTTTTTGATTGCAGGACCAAGAAGGTTGGACGCTAGTAGAAAATGAGGAGCGCAGCGTAGGCAAAAGTGACGAGAGCACCGGAGCCTTCGGTAGCGTGACATATTCGCCGTCGACTACGCTCCAACGCAATACATCGTCATCAAAGTCCAGCCAATTGAACTACATCTTCAAATAAAAGTACAAAAAGCTCGGCTTTCAGGACCAAGAAGATGGCACGATACTAGAAAACGAGGAGCGCAGCGTAGAGCAGAGCTACGTGAGCACCGCAGTTTTCGGTAGCGTGACATGTTCGCCGTCGACTACGCTCCAACGCAATACATCGTCATCAAAGTCGTGCGTTTTGGACTACATCTCTTCTTCGTACCATTGCTCTAGCTGCGCCTGTAGCGCCCTAATTTCCGTCAAAAGGGAAATTAGCGGGTAGGATTTTTCTTTTATGCTTGCAAAATCAGCCTCAAGCTGATTAATGTAATCCAGGCCTGAAACAATATGTACAGAATCAGCGTGAACGTCAACTGCATCGCATTCAGCAACAGCAAGCGGCAGTACTGGAACTTCATCTGCGGTCAGCTTATCGATTTCTTTGCGAAGACGCAGGTTTAACGCGCTAAGCTGGTAAGCGTGAGAAGCGGGCATTTCCACAAATGTTAGTTTAGTTTCCTGCTGTAGCAGGACATAGCGCATAGTAGCCATAATGTATAAAAACTCTCCCCTCAAATTAAGCACTTCTACTTGACAGTTTAGCCTATTGTTCGCTTACAATTCAAGTAGATTTATGTTGCGTCTTTGTTATGCCTTATATGTGTTGAGACGCAAAATATGCGAGTAAAATTAGGTGACTATAATGAACAATGAAGAGCTGCAGCGATGGGTAGAGCGAATTTCGCTGCAATATTTTGGTAGACCATTTCTCCATAAAGCAAGCTTTAACGCTCGTTTGAAGGCAACAGGCGGCAGATATTTTACGAAATCGCATGATATTGAAATTAGTCCGCATCAACTGGAAGCTTTCGGCGTGGAGGAGACGGAGAAAATTATTAAGCATGAGCTATGCCATTATCATTTGCATTTGTTGAACCGTGGCTATCGACATCGGGATCATGATTTTAAACAGCTGTTGGCGCATGTTGGCGGTTCACGCTATTGCAAGTCGCTTCCCGAACGAAGCGAGCGAAGCGGAAATCCATATCGTTATGTATTGCACTGCTTGTCATGCAAGCATCAATATTTTCGCAAACGCAAAATGGATGTGCAAAAATATCGTTGTGGAAAATGCAATGGAAAATTAATGCTTGTCCCCCTTGACAAAGAACCTCGATAATGATAGATTATTAATTGTCCGCTTTATCTTTATTGTTCCCTGATAGCTCAGTCGGTAGAGCACTCGACTGTTAATCGAGTTGTCACAGGTTCGAGTCCTGTTCGGGGAGCCAGTACGGAGAAGTACCCAAGTGGCTCAAGGGGACCCTCTGCTAAGGGGTTAGACTGCGTAAGTGGTGCGTGGGTTCGAATCCCACCTTCTCCGCCATCGTTTTTCTTCAGGAAAGATGCTGATAATGGACCGAATATCGGTCTTTTTTATTTGCTTATTTCTCTCAAAAAAATCGTTGCAATGAGTTTTTAGATGTGTTAATATACATCTTGTCGCTTCTCAGAAACAAGTCTATGCGGCCCGTTGGTCAAGGGGTTAAGACACCTCCCTTTCACGGAGGTAACAGGGGTTCGAATCCCCTACGGGTCACCACTATTCTTATGAGAGCTGCTCACATGAGTAACGAAAATCATGCGAGCCATTAGCTCAGTTGGTAGAGCACCTGACTTTTAATCAGGGTGTCGAAGGTTCGAGTCCTTCATGGCTCACCAGTTTTCTTCTTTGCAAGTTGCTGGATGATAGTTTTTTCATATGCGGTAGTGGCGGAATGGCAGACGCGCCATCTTGAGGGGGTGGTGGGTGTATACCCGTGGAGGTTCGAGTCCTCTCTACCGCACCATACATAATAATCTCCAGAGTCCTTATTTACTAAGGGCTTCTTTATATCTTTAAATATAATTCCTGTTCTAACATAACCGCATAATGACCACATTGTGTGACCACATATCCCTGCTAGAAGCCTTAACCTTTCTGTGTAACAGGTTTTCTTGCTACTTTACCATAGTTTCGTAAACAGGAACAAACAAAAAAAGACTTCGACGCATCTTACGACGCATCGAAGTCTTTTTTAGCATGTTACCCTTCTTTTTTCTCGTCCGTCCGGTTGTACAGGAAGAACGATACAAGAATTCCGACACCGCCCAAAACCGTAAACATAATCGATTTGGATAGAAGATTAAGGAAGGTAATGTCGATAAAGATAACCTTGATCACAATGACGAGCAGCAAAATAATGCCTGTCAGCCTTGCTTTTTTCAGCTTGCGAGCCGCACCGACAATAATGGCAGCAATCGCATATAGCAGCCATGACAAGGATACTAAATAAGCCGTTGAGACGGTGTTGCCGATAACGTCGCCTAACAAATTGGCGAGGATCGTCATAAAGATGAAAATGAGTGCTGCTTCCGTCCACAGAATCCCTGCAAGCAGATTTGGCTGGGCCTTTTCACCTGTAAAGGTATGGCGGCATTCGCGATAAACGACAGGAATGCTGATCAGCATAATGATCCAGCTAAGCACCTCGTAGGAGGCAAACTTGCTCGGTACATCAAATATAATGCTGATTGCCCCTAAAAAAGCGAGGCAGGCGCCAAACCAGCGCAAAACAGGATGCTCGTCTCGCAGTCCATAAAGGACAAGTGATGTGCCGAGCAGGAATAATACAAGACCAATAAAGGAAGCGCCAATCAGCTCTATGAAAAAGAAAAGCAAAGCTATGCATGTAATAATCGCACTAATTTCAGTGCGCAGCATAAGTGAGCGTTTGACATCCTGAGCAACTTCCTCTTGTGATAAGGTGCGTTCAAAATAGAGCAGCGCTATCGCATAGGCAACTGCGATAATGAGCGTAACAGCCAAGTAGATCATACTGGTTCCGCCAGGATTGTTATAGTAGTAAGCTGACCAGCTAATGATCGCGGTGATGCCGATAAACTGCGCTACGACATGCTCTGTATAGACAAGCTTGCGTCTCATATATTGCACGAACACGACCAGATGCTGAACGATAAGTGCTGCCAGTAAATATTTATAGCTGAAATATTCCTGTAAGCCATTCGTAATGAGTAGCGAAACATGCAGCAGCATATAGGCAAAGCCATAAGCATAGCGATAATTAAGCTTTGCTGCAAGCAGCATCATGCTGATCGAAAAGACAAGCTGTATAATAATAAATGAAATCGTATGAATACTGTTAAAATCAATTAAAAACATACATAAATAGCCCGAGATGACGGCGATTGTAACGAGCAATTGCGAGCGCCAGCGTACCGCTGAAAAGATAATAAGACCAAATGCAGCTGCATAAAGCAGCGCTGCCCAAATGACGCCAATCAATTCATATGCCAAATGCGCAACAGATACCGTAATAATAAAGGTGCCGTGTGCCCCACCTAGCAATACCTTGCCCCAAATTGGCCGTTTATGCCGCTGCTGCACCAGCCCGACGATATACATGCAAGCGGCAAGGAAAACTCCCAGCAAGCAGCGTACAGGCTCAGTAATTAAGCCATAGGCGACGCCTGCAATAAACAGCAGCAAAATACCGACAAGCAATATGATAATGAAGACAATTGGCAATATATATTTGACAAGAATGCTTTCCATGCTGCTCGCATCCTTAGCTTGAAGTGCTCCTGCAGCAAGCTGCTGTGGCGGCACCTGAAAAGGCGGAACATTTCGATTGTCCCATTGATTTTGCTGCAGCGGTTGCTGAAAAGGCGGGACGTTTCGATTATCCCATTGGCTCTGCTGATGCTGCGCTTGGTTAGCAGGGAAAGCATGAGACTGCGCCTGATTTGCCGTGTAGGCTGACTGCTGTGTCGGAAGCGGAGCAGGTGCAGATACAGGCTGCTGAGCTGGCATTCCCGTATAGCTGCCCTGATTAGGGCGATTGGTCTGCTGATTGCTGGCTGGACCATGAGGCGGAGCATACGCATTAGCATTTGATTGAGGCGGTCGCTGCTGCTCTGCCTGACCATGCTGTCGCCTTGTTTGCTCCGGCTGCTGAGCGGTATGCTTCAATTGTTTGAGCTCATGCTCAACGCTTGCCAGCCTTTGCTCAAGCTCCATCATTTTTTTGTTCCAGTCGATGTTGATCTCCTCCTTATTAAACAAACAAAAACAAGCCTATAGGTTTTTGGAACGATTTATTAATTGATAGTTACATGATATACTGATTTGGGTTAATTTAGTAGCTCCATCATACAATTAAAGAAGGGAAGCACATTATTAATGAAAAAATGGTTGTCAATTTTGCTTGTTTTTGCACTGCTAATGCCAGCTGGAGTACTGTCCGCAGCGGCAAATGATCCAATCAAAGTATTTGTCGACGGCAAACAATTAAAGTTTGATGTCGATCCTATTATGGCAAACAACACTACACTTGTGCAATACACTACTGTATTTAAGGCTCTCGGCATGGACTATTCCTGGGATCAAAAATCAAAAACAGTAACTGGCTATAATGATTATGTATTAATGAATTTGACGATTGGCAGCAGAGTATCTACTGTTAACAACAAAAAGGTTGAGCTGACAGTGCCTGCTCGTACTTTAAATGGCAGAACGCTGGTACCGCTAAGATTTATTAGTGAAGCAACGGGAGCGAAAGTGGTATGGGACGGTAAAAAACGTACGGTTACGATTACGTCTGCTCCTGAGCGAAATGAGCTGCCGCTTGTGATGAGAGAAACCAAATGGAACGATACAGCGGCTACTGTTTCAACCCTTGAGACTGCTACGCTGTATTCCAAATCTGAGGATTACTTGGCGTATGAAGCCGTTGATCTTGGAGGCTATGCAACGTTTCCAACCTACTATTTCGATAATGATAAGCTGTTCATGATCGAATATGATGTGGCTGTTGAGGCAGAAAGCAATTATGATTACTTAGTCGCAATTGGCACGCTTTATAACGCCGTGGAAGAGCTGTTTGGCGAACCATTCCATGACGAGCTTTATTTCTATGACGCTAAAGATTACCATGAGGACGTTAATCGCTTTGCTGACAGCATCGCCGCTGGGAAAGCCGAATTGACAACGGCATGGCAGGTTGGCTACACTGAAATTTCCATTACAGCTTTCAGCGATGATGAAGGCGGTATTGTAGTGCTGTTAACATTGTTCAATACAAAAGAATAGTCGTTCATTTTTTAATAGGCAGCTTTCCATATAAACAATATGGGTAGGCTGCCTGTTTGTCGTTTTATTTCAAAAAAAGTTCAGATAATTGCAGTATACTCCTTATAAAAAACAATAAGGGGTAGTTCACGTGCTGCATGGCATAATTGAAAGAATTGTTGCGGATATTTGGTGGTATTTATTAGTTCTATGCGGAATAGCTGTTTTAGTCTTTTTTATTGTGCGCGATATGAGACAGCATATGAAAGCAATTCGCGCAAAGCGCAGCCCGCTTGAGAGTGCTTCCCCTCCAGTTAAAATACAGGGAGAAAGTGAAGATGCGGTGCTGCTGCTAACAGCAGATATGAAGCTAATAGGGGCAAATGGCTCCTTTCATTTATTGACTGGCCTTCAGGAATTCAAGCCTTATGAAACGTCAATCGAAAGCCTCGGTATTTTGTTTCCTGAGCAAACGCGTTTAGTGTCGATTAAGCGACTTCACCGCTTGCTTAATCAAGGGGAAGGCGTTATTGAAACTGCAATCCAGCAGTTCAATGGGACAACAAAGCAAGTTCGGTGGCAGTTGTTTCCCATTCGTGAAGGACAGGAAACAGTAGTGTATTACTTAACGTTAAAGCAAAAAGAGGATGAAGACTATCAGGTTGATTTGCATGGCTTGCAAAATGAGCTGCAGGCAGGAGCGACTACACAGGGGCAGCTGGCACTTTTTTTACTATCCGTTGAAGGGCTGCAAACGCTGCTTGATGATATGAGACTTTCTGGTGCGTCGATCATGGAGCAAATAAAATGGGAGCTGGAAATGCTGGACAGAGCGACTCTTGTTTACTGCTCTCCTTTCGATAAAGAACGATTAATCGTTGTGCTTGCAGGTGATTCAGTAAGAGAGCACGTAGATGTATGGGCGCAGTCGATGATTGAAGCGGTCCATCATACGATCTATCACTGCTCCCCATTCCACTATGTTTGCGTTACAATCGGCATAGCGTTAAGTCCGCCTTATGAGCATAATGCCGAAGGCTTGCTGCAGCATGCTGAGCATGCGATGAATATGATCAAGCATCGCGGAAAAAACGGCTATTATATATATTCTTCTGTAGTTTCCTAAGCAATAAAACCGCTCAATCACGATTTGCAGCCTCGAGATTTGCCCCGTTTATCTCCTCTACCTTAAAATCAGATTAAAAATTTGTGACCATTTGTTGACGATCACGTATTACTTATCAGATAACTAAGGAGAGGAGAGCTGAATTTGAACACACAACAATTTTCCCCAGAACCGGGTGCTCCAAAACCGAATAAGCCAGAAATAAATATGAAGTCTGTTCGCAAGTTTATTATCGGAGCCATTGTCGTAATTGCACTGATTTACATTGCTTCAACATCCTTTTATACAGTGGAAGAGCGGGAAAGAGCAGTAGTGTACACATTTGGGAAAATTACGCATGAGGAGGGCTCAGGGCTGCACTTCAAGCTTCCGCATCCAATTCAAAAGGTTGAAATTGTGCCGGCGGAATTAACGCAAACGATTACGATCGGTTACCGTGAAAGCTCCGGCGGAGATCAGGTTGTAGAGGAAGAAGCGATGATGATAACAGGCGACGAGAACATTGTCGCAGCCGATGCTGTTATTACATGGAAAATTAATAATATCAAAAATTATTTAACGAATATTGAAAATCCGGAAACATTTCTGCGCAACTCTGCCATTGCTTCGATCCGCTCTGTAATCGGAGCGCAAAAGCTTGATTACGTCATTACTGATGGTAAAACCGAAATACAAGAGCAGGCTCGCATTCAGCTAGTTGAGCTAATGGATCATTATGATACGGGAATTCAAATTATTGACTTGAAGTTCCAGGATATTGAGCCGCCAGACGGTGAAGTATCGGAAGCTTTCCGTGCGGTTACCAATGCGCGTGAGCAAAAAAATACAAAGATTAATAATGCAATGAAGTACGAAAATGATCGAATTCCGAAAGCGCGCGGTGAGGCTCAAGCATTGATTGAGCAGGCTGAAGCTGAAAAGGCATCACGTATTTTGAATGCGCAAGGTGATGTTGCCAAGTTCAATGCAATCTACGAGGAATATGCCAATAACAAGGAAATAACTGAAAGTCGATTAGTATTAGAAACGTTGGAGAAGATTCTTCCTAATGCGAAGATCTTTGTTACGAATTCCAATAGCGACACTGTCAATTACTTGCCGCTGAATGATCTGATGAATCGTTCTGGCTCATCGTCTTCTTCAAGCAAAGGGACAACAGGACAGTCAAGCACATCCACAAATTCTAATGAAGGTCAAGCAGCGACACAGTAATGCTTAAGCTTCTCTAGCACATTTCTGTGCAAAGCAAGCGGCATGAAACACATTAAACGTCGTAGGAGGAAACTATGAACGCAAAAAAATGGTACGGTTTAGCAGCGATAGCTATATTACTTGTCATTCTCGCCTCAAGTTCATTATTTGTTGTTAAGGAAGGCGAATATAAAATTATTTTGCGCTTTGGCGAAGCGATGGAAGCGAAGCGTGAGCCTGGCTTGTATGTTAAGCTTCCATTTATCGACAACGTTGCAACATTGCCTAAATATCAGATGACTTATGAAAATGTGCCGACTCAAATTATGACCAAGGATAAAAAGATTATCTTTGTTGACAATTACACGGTGTGGCGCATTGAAAATCCAGAGAAGTTTATTAAAACGAATCATACCGTAACTGCAGGTACACGCCGGATCGATGAAGCAGTATATAACGCAGTACGTCGTAAGCTGTCCGAAGTAAACTATGATGAAATTATTAGCGAGAATACAGCGCGCGGCGATTTGAACGAAGAAATAACTGCAGATGTTGCGAAAGCGCTGGAGCGGGATGATTACGGCATTAAAATTGTTGATGTACGAATCAAACGCACTGACTTGCCAGAAAGCAACAAGGAAAGCGTCTATAATCGCATGATTTCAGACCGCGAGTCGATTGCAGCACGTTACTTGTCCGAGGGTGATGAGGAATCGCGCAAAATTACTTCCAAGGCCGATCGTACAGCGCTTGAGCTGATTGCGCAAGCAGAGGCAGACGCCAAGAAAATAGTAGCCGAGGGCGAGCAGGAAGCGGCGCGAATTTACAATGAAGCGTATGGTAAAGACCCGCAATTTTATAATTTCTATCGCACGCTTGAAAGCTATGTTGTAACGATGAGCAACGAGCCTGTCATTATGATTCCAATTGAATCGCCTTATGCGAAAATTTTGCTTGGTGAATAGCTGAATTAATGAAATACTGATTGTTAACCAAACAGACCTCCAGCACCACGGTGCAGAGGTCTGTTTTTCGTCTACCAAAAATTTATCCTCTATACAAACAGCAGTAGATATAGTATGTTACTTCTCGGACAGTATGCAAATGTTACATCAAGTAAAAGAAGGTAACGATACGATGGCGCACAGTAATAAACCACATCATCATTATGCTTTAGGCATGCATATGCCTCCGCGTGTATGGTGGAATGTTAGAGTTGACTTTATTGCAACTTTATTTTTCAGCTTGTTTAACGTAGTCATGAATCAGTTTTACATTGTGTTTGCGATTCAGCAAGGAGCATCCAATTTGCAGGTAGGGATATTGTCCGCAGCACCAGCGATTGGACTTGTATTTTCTCCGTTATGGGCGTCATGGATTGAAAAAAGCGATAATCCCAAACCATTTACGATTTTCCCGAATATGGTTGGGCGCTTGCTGCTGCTTTTGCCAGCGATATTTCCAGACCCTAATGTGTATGTGGTTACTGCTGTCGTATTTCAGCTGCTGATGGGCATTCAGGCGCCTGCTTATGCAGCTTTGGTATCACGCATATACCCGTCTAACCTGCGCGGTCGCTTAATGGGCTACGTCCGTGTCGGCATGGGCGTGCTGATGATTCCGCTTGCTTATTTGGTAGGAAGCTGGACGGATGTAATGGGGCCTCGCGGTCCGCTTATTGCAGCTGCAATTGCAGGTTTTATTTCGGTTAGCATATTCAATTCGATTAAAGTGTCGAAGCAAGGCTCCAATCGCAATGCTGCGATCAGAGAAGTCGCCAAGGTAGGGCGCAAGCAGCAGTTCCTTGAACAGCTGCAGCTTGTAAAAAACAATCGCTTGCTCGCCTTTTTCCTTATTGGCACAACGCTTTCGGGCTTCGGCAACATGGTGTCTGTACCGCTGTACCAGATCATTCAAGTCGATATATTAGCGCTTAGCAATGTCGAAATCGGCTATGCGCGCGTTGCTTACTATGTAGCGCTGCTGCTCACCTTTTGGCTGGGAGGCATAATGATTGACCGCTTTGATATTAAGTACACCTTAATGGCCGGAATAGGAGCTTACGCGATCGTACCGGCGCTGTACAGCCTATGGGGAACATATCCTGCTGTACTGCTTGGCAACGCGATGCAAGGCGTTGGCGAGGCGATTTGGGACATTGGCATTATGGCCTTTATATTTAAGATAGCACCGGGTCGTGAAGCAGTTGTATTTGGTATACATCTTATGGCCTTCGGCATTCGCGGCTCAATCGGTCCAATCCTCGGCACATCCTTAACAAGCTGGCTCAACATCGACGTAATACTGATCTGTGCCTCCCTATTTGCATGTCTCGGGACAATCATATTCATATGGGGAAACAGGCACGAGCCACAGAGCAGACCAACGTCATCCAATTAAAGCATTAAGTTTTTGAACAAAACATTCCAATAAAAGTTTAAAATACTCGGCTTTCAGGACCAAGAAGCATGGACGCTAGTAGAAAACGAGGAGCGCAGCGTAGACAGTCCTACGTGAGCACCTAAAATGTTTCCGCAGGAAACATACTTCGGAAGCATAATCCATCGCTAGGTTCAAGATTCGCCGTCGAATCCGCGACGAAGCAACGCAACGTCATCAAAGTCCAATTTTTAAACAACCTATACCAAAAGGAGCTTTGTTCGCCTGAGCTGTGGCGAACAAAGCTCCTCATATGTGGGGTCAAAAATTGCGAGATAATCGTAAGTATAGAGCAATTCACTTTAAGCCTAGTACAGCGAAATCGTCAGGCTGTGATGCTCAGTCAGCGCATGAAGCGTTGCTTCTGAGCCGACAATTTCAATACTGATCAAGGTAGCCAGGCACTGCTTAAGTGCTTGCTTGCCGGTTTCCCATTTGCGATTCAGGATTGCTTCCAGCTTGCGCATTGCTTTTTTATTTTGTTCACTCATATATACAGGAATTGCTTTATTTTGGAATACAAGTGTAGTTGTCATGTAATCACCCTCCAACACTACGTTAGTATGGCTATAGTGTAAACACCTAACCTTAAGATTACCTTAAAAAATATAAAACATTAAGCGAATATAAAATAAAAATTAGCTGAATTGCATGAAAATTTTCTCATTAAATGTTAAGGGCTGTCTGGGCGGGTTCTCAGACACGCCCTAGTCCGAACTTCCTTGCAGCATTCGTTTGCGAAATTCTGAAGGTGTGCAATTCATTTGCTGACGAAATACTTTAACAAAATAGCTCATATGATCAAAGCCGACATCAAGCGCGACTGAAGAAATTTTATGGCTTGGATCAAGCAAAAGCTCGCCCGCGCGCCGAATACGGTATGAATTTAAATATTCGATTGGTGTTTGACGAGTCATGCTTTTGAAAAAACGACAAAATTGTCCTTCACTCATCGGGATTTGCTGGGCGATTTGCGAAATTTTCAAAGGCTGATTGTAGTTGGACTGCATATAGCTGATCGCTTTCTTCAGCCGCAGCGCCTTTGTACTGTTTTGACTAGCCTTTGCACTCCTGTTAGCAGACTTGCCTTGCGTCATAATCGTATGAAGCATTGCAAGCAGCTGCTGCTTGGCAGCAAGCTCAAAGCCGAATTCCTGCTGATCGCAAATCGACAGCAGCTCTCTTAGCTGAAACAGTAATTGCTTTCCCCAGCGTGTCTCTCCTGTAATATGAGCAGGAAAGGTACGTGAACGATCAAGAAATGGTGCGATAAAAGTGGCTTGAATATGGTCAAAGCTGGAGCTGGACAGCAGCTGCTTGTCAAAAACGACCGCGCCATACATGCATGTCGCATCATGATAAGCATGTCCCGCGTGAATTTCACCGCTCTCAATAAATACGGCTTCTCCAGCCTTCACAGGAAAGTAATCGGTGTTCAGCTGGAACAGCACTTCCCCTTCGATTACATAAAAAAACTCAACCTCATCATGCCAATGACATTCAAGTGCAGGCGCTCCTGCTATATTTTGATCGATCCAATAGGATGCGAGTGGAAACGAGTGACTGCCATGCTGGCGGTTTTCTTTCAGACTAGTTTTAATTGTTAGATCCATAACTGGCTTCATCCTTTACAAACATCAAAATCGTGCTATATTCAAGCATTATTTTGTTAGATTAAATAAAAAAAGCTCACTATAATGCAAGTATAACACATTTTATACTGTCCAAATTAATAATGAACATAGAAAGGTTGTGCGAAAACGATGAAATTCCAAAACGGAAACTGGCTAATCCATGAGCAATTCAATGTTCAAGGAGCTGTTCAGGCACATGATTTTATCGCGAAAGATGGCGTTTTGACAGCGTATGCAGCACCACGACCAATTTTGACTCGTGCCAATATGCTCGATACGATGCTTTTAACGATTCAGTTTCACTCTCCGCTTCCTGGTGTAATTGGCGTTAAAATTATCCACCATGCAGGCGTACAAGATGTTGGCCCTCACTTTGAGCTGGCTGCTTCTGCTGAAAGCCATGCTGTTATTGAAGAAACAGATCAATATGCCTCTTTGACTAGCGGCAATTTGACTGTTCGCATCGCCAAAGGTCCAGAATGGAAGGTAGATTTCCTGCGGGATGGCAAACGTCTGACAGGCAGCCAGCAAAAATCTATGGCTTATATTACAGAAGGCAAAGAGCGCGCCTATGTGCGCGAGGAGCTTGATCTTGGCGTAGGCGAATGGGTTTACGGCTTGGGCGAGCGCTTTACTGCTTTTGTGAAAAATGGCCAAACCGTGGATATTTGGAATCAAGACGGAGGTACAAGCTCCGAGCAAGCTTATAAAAACATACCGTTCTACTTGACGAATAAAGGCTACGGCGTATTTATTAATCAGCCAGAGCTTGTTTCGCTTGAGGTAGCTTCTGAGAAAGTGAAGAAGGTTCAATTTAGCGTAGTTGGCGAATCTCTTGAATATTTCATCATCGACGGTCCGGATCTAAAAGGCGTGCTTGACCGCTATACGCAGCTTACTGGCCGTCCAGCGCTGCCGCCAGCATGGACGTTTGGTCTATGGCTCAGCACCTCCTTTACAACAAATTATGATGAGCAAACGGTCAACTCCTTCGTAGATGGAATGGTTGAGCGCGATTTGCCGCTGCATGTATTCCACTTCGATTGCTTCTGGATGAAGGAATTCCATTGGACTGACTTCAAATGGGACGAATCTGTATTCCCTGATCCGGAAGGCATGCTTGCTCGTCTTAAGGAGCGCGGCTTAAGAATTTGCGTATGGATTAATCCGTACATTGCCCAGCGCTCTCGTTTGTTTGAGGAAGGCAAAGCCAACGGTTATCTTGTGAAAAAGCCAAACGGCGACGTATGGCAATGGGATTTGTGGCAGCCAGGCATGGCGCTGGTTGACTTTACGAATCCAGCAGCCTGCGAATGGTATGCGTCTTATTTGCGCGAGCTGGTTGATATGGGCGTTGACAGCTTCAAAACGGACTTCGGCGAGCGTATTCCAACAGACGTTGTATACTTTGATGGCTCTGATCCGTACAAAATGCATAACTACTACACCCAGCTATACAATAAATGCGTATTTGGCGTCCTGGAAGAAAAGCTTGGCAAAAATGAAGCTGCGGTATTCGCTCGTTCTGCTACAGCAGGCGGTCAGCAGTTCCCGGTTCACTGGGGCGGAGATTGCTACGCGGATTATGAGTCGATGGCAGAAAGCTTGCGCGGCGGGCTGTCACTAGGCTTGTCAGGCTTCGGCTTCTGGAGCCATGATATCGGCGGCTTTGAAAATACAGCACCTAGCCATGTGTTCAAGCGCTGGCTGCAGTTCGGTTTGCTATCCAGCCACAGCCGTCTGCACGGTTCAAAATCTTACCGAGTGCCTTGGGATTATGATCAAGAGGCAGTCGATGTAACACGCAAATTTACGAAGCTAAAAAGCAAGCTTATGCCATACCTGTACAATACTGCGGTTCAAGCGCATGAGCATGGCGTACCAGCGATGCGAGCAATGGTGCTTGAATTCCATGGCGATCCAGCGGTAGAGCAATTGGACCGTCAATATATGCTGGGAGACTCCTTGCTTGTTGCGCCAGTGTTCAGCGAGGAAGGCGAGGTTACGTACTACTTGCCAGCAGGAAAATGGAACAGCTTGCTAACAGGCGAAACTGTACAAGGCGGAACTTGGAGAACTGAAACGCATGACTTTATGAGTCTGCCGTTGTTCGTTCGCGAAAACACCATTCTGCCAATCGGCGCCAATGATCAGCGTCCTGACTATGACTTTGCTGATGGCGTACAGCTTCAGCTTCATAATTTGCAGGATGGCGCATCGGCACAAACGGTAGTGCGCAATGAAAAAGGCGAGGCAGCACTTACTGTTGAAGCTGCGCGCACTGGCAATACCATTGCAGTAACGCTAAAAGGAGCAAGCAAGCCGCTTTCGATTGCAGTTAAAGGCGAGGCATCTGCAGCAGCAGTAGCGGGCATTGACGCTCAAGTTCAAGACGGCGTTATTTCACTAGGCGCAGTTGGCGATGCAAGCTTTACCATCACTCTTGCGTAAGAGTTTGAAATAAACGTGTGAAGTAAGCGCGACCGGCTATTAAAGGTTTTAGCGGAGGAGTGCATTGCTCCGCAGCAATAAACAAGCACAAGCAAATGAGAGGGGTTTGCTCAGATTGTCAGCTTTCACTGACTTTTTGAGCAACTCCTTTTTTTACTTGGATGGTAAACAATGGTGCTAAGCTGGTATACTGAAAAAAAACAGACCGTAAATAGCAAGGAAGTGACTTCACAATTGTATTCTACATTAAAGGTGCTTGCATCAGCCAGCTTGGGCGTATTACTGTTCAGCCTTCTGCATTTGCCTATGCCTTGGCTGCTAGGCCCTATTTTTTCGGTCATGCTGTCGCAGCTCACTATTTCTACGTCATGGAGCTGGCCGAAACCATTTAGAAATATTGCGCTCATCATTTTAGGCGCCGCGATCGGCAGCTCCTTTACGCTTTCAGCATTTGCCAACATGGGGCATTATTTGCTCTATATGCTGCTGCTCAATGTTATTTTGCTATTATTTTGCATTCTACTTGCTCTTATCACGATGAAGCTGACCGGCATGGCATTTATGACCGCTTTGACTGCCAGTATTCCCGGCGGACTTTCACAATCGGTTGCCTTTGCTGAGGAACATAAAGGAATAGAGCTCGGTTCGGTTACTTATTTTCAAATTATTCGCGTGCTATCTATTGTCAGTATTGTACCGTTTATCGTTAGCGGCAAGCTTAATGTTGCTCCAGTTGAGATAGAAGCGACTCCTTTGTGGCTGCTTGCTGTTTATTTGCTGCTGGCCTATGGTGCTGCAGTTATTGGGGAGAAGCTGAAATTCCCGGTTGCCTATTTTTTAGCGCCAGTATTAGTAGGAATTGCTGTCAATGTCGCAGGCATTCAGCCGATTGCGGTGCCAGACAGCCTGCTGCATGCTGCCCAACTGGCAATCGGTGCTTACATTGGCCTTATGCTTAAGCCGGATATGATCAAGCTGCCGTGGAAGGTTGTCGTTACGGGGCTGACAAGCTCAATCATTTTACTAGCTTTCAGCTATTGCTGTGCGATGTTGCTTAGCCGCATGCTAGGACTTGATATCGTAACCAGTTTTTTAAGCACAGCGGCGGGCGGAATGGATCAGATGAGCCTTATTGCAGCTGCACTAAAGGTTGACGCGACAGTTGTTACGATATTTCAAATGTTCAGGCTGCTGTTTATTTATTTTGTTGTATTTCCGCTGCTGCAATGGTTGGCTGGCTTTTTTAGTAGAAAAGAAGAGTTAAATATACAGAGATGACAAAATCGCATAAGATTATGCTAATTCAAATAATATTTTTTCAACAATGTATGCGCTATACTTATATTCAGTTAAGCAAAATCAAACAAAATATAGGATGATATAAAGGAGCGCGGGTGCAATGAAAAGAATGGGCATTGGTCTGCAATTGTTTACGGTCCGAGATCAGCTTGCGGCTGATTTTGAAGGAACACTGCGTCATGTAGCAGGATTAGGCTATGAAGGTGTGGAATTTTTTCATTACGGCGATATTCCTGCAGCGCGCATGAAGGAGCTATTGGATGAGCTTGGCTTGAAAGCGATTGGCTGCCATATTCAGCTTAGCAGCTTGAAGGACAATTTGCAGGCTGAAATTGATTACTTGAAAACGATTGGCTCCAAGTATGCGGTTTGTCCATGGCTTCCGGAAGAGCTGCGCAGTGCTGAGGCCTGGCAGCAGCATTTGGTAGATTTGGCTGCAATCGGCAAAGCGTGCACAGAGCAAGGAATTGAACTGCTGTATCATAACCACGACTTTGAATTCTCAACTAAAATCGACGGACAAATGGTATTTGAGGCGATGTTCGAGCGCATTCCTGCTGAGAATTTGAAGGTAGAGATGGATATTGGCTGGGTTCAATTTTCAGGAATTGACCCTGTTGCCTATATTGCCAAATACGCTGGACGCCTGCCAATCGTACATCTTAAGGATTACCTTAAGGAAAGCCGCGATCCTGGCAAAACAATCGACACTGTTGAATTGGGAGAAGGCTCCCTGGCGCTTAATGACATCATTCAGGCAGCATCAGATGCAGATGTCGATTGGATCATTGTGGAGCAGGATTCCTGCACCAACCCGCCACTTGAAGCTGTTGAAACAAGCTTGAATTGGCTGAAGCAGAACTACTTGAATCAATTTTAATTCATGTTTAAGTTGAACTTATAATTAAAGGGAGAGATCATTTAATGTCTAAGCTAAGAGTTGCTGTAATTGGATGCGGATCAATCGCAAAGCATCGTCATATTCCAGAGTATGCAGAAAATTCGAATGTTGAGCTAGTTGCTTTTGTTGACCCTGTTATTGAGCGTGCTCAGCAGTATGCAAACGAGCACGGCGGTCAAGCGTTTGCCGACTATAAGGAAATGCTGGCTGCTGTAAAGCCGGATGCAGTAAGCGTTTGTACGCCAAACTACTTGCACGCTGAACAAACAATTGAATCAGCAAAAGCAGGCGCGCATGTTTTGGTTGAAAAGCCAATGGCTGTTACTGACGAAGAAGCAGCTGCCATGATCGAAGCAGCAAAAGCAAACAATGTAAAGCTGATGGTTGGCCACAACCAGCGCTTTATGCCTCCGCATCAAAAAGCGAAAGAAATTTTGCAAACGGGTGTAATGGGCAAAGTATTGACATTCCGCACCTCCTTTGGACATCCAGGCCCTGATGCTTGGAGCATTGACGGTGCTGACAGCTGGTTTTTCCGCAAGGAAGAAGCGATTATGGGCGCAATGGGCGATCTGGGCGTTCACAAATCAGATTTGATTCGCTGGCTGCTTGACGATGAGGTTTCCGAGGTTGCAGCATTTGTAGGCACACTCGACAAGAAAGATACAGAAAGCGACGACAACGCTTCATGCATCCTTCGCATGCAATCTGGCGCAATTGGTACGCTTGTAGCAAGCTGGACGTACTACAAGGGCGAGGATAACAGCACGGTGCTTTGGTGCGAAAACGGCGTAATGCGCATCGGTACTGATCCTGTAGATCAAGTTATTGTCGAGCTGCGCGATGGCACTATCAACAAGTACCAAACTGGCGAAATTTCCACTAATGAGAAGCAGCTTTCAAGCTTTGTCGTTGAAAAATTTGTAGACTCTATCATCAATGATACTGAGCCTGCCGTAACTGGCGAGGAAGGCAGAGCGTCCCTGAAGGTTATTCTTGACGCATTTGAATCACAAGCAACAGGCAAAGTTATTAAAGTTCAGTCGTAATTGAAATAAATAGCTTCGCTATATGAAATAGCGAAGCAAGTTGCAGAAGCAGGCTATCAGCTAAATGATGGTCTGCTTCTTTTTCGTTTTAAACTAGAGTTCCATGGGCTGAATAAGCAGTATGGCAGCCTGCCGTCGTAACTAACAGTCATGATTCCCAAGGTAATTCATACTATATTGATAAGCAATGCGATTAGATCTGACAATTTACATAAGGAGAAAAACGAGACATGGATGCTTACGATGTGCTGCGCTTGGCTTCAACCTCGGCAGAGCCGACAGTGCTGGCGACTATTGTCGGTGTGGAGGGGCATGCCTACCGCAAAACGGGGGCAATGATGCTGCTTACAGAAGGTGGAGCGACTATCGGCAGCTTGAGCCCAGGCTGTCTCGAAACTGATCTGCAGCTAAGAGTGTCTTCTTTACTCAAGAGCGGTGATTACGAAATCATTACCTATAATATGGTTCCCGAAGAGGATGCTGTCTGGGGAGATGCCATCGGCTGTGGCGGCAAGCTGCGTATTCTGCTTGAGCCGATTGCAGGGCTGTTGCGAGAGCTGTTAGGAACTGCGTACAGTTTGATTGAGAAAGGTGAAACGGTTCGTTTACTCCGCTACGGTTTTGGCGACGGCATGCGCTACGATTTGAAGTCGATTGACGGGTTGGCTAACATTCAAAACGGACACGAGGATGAAGAGCTTGTCTTTGAGCAAACGTTTTTGCCCAAGCCGCGTCTGCTGCTGTTCGGAGCAGGGCAGGATCTTGATCCACTGTATAGACTAGCAGGTCGTATCGGCTTCCGGATGGCAGTAGCGGATTGGCGAGAAGAGCTTGTAAATGCGGCGCGATTCCCTAACGCTGAGCTGGCGGTTGGATCGGCTGCGGACATTGTGGCTGCGCTTTGCATTCAATCTTCGGATTATGCTATCGTCTGCAGCCATCAGCTTCGCAAAGACCGGGAAATGTTAGAGCTGTTGCTGGCGATTGAGCCAATCTATCTTGGTGTGATCGGATCGCGCAAGCGAATCGCCCATCTGTTCGAAGGCTTGCCCAGGCCATCGTTCGTGCATGCGCCGGTCGGGCTGGCTATAGGGGGCGAAGGGCCTGAGGAGATCGCGGTTAGTATTGTGGCTGAGCTCATTGCTGTCCGCAGCCGCAGCTTGATCAGGAAAGGAGCGGATGGTGCATATGCGCTTGACAGGCATTTACTTGGCTGCCGGACAGAGCCGAAGGATGGGGAGACACAAGCTATCTTTGGAGCTTGCCGCAGGTAAGGCGCTTGGGTTGTTCGCTCTGGAGGCTATGCTCCACTGTCGGGAAATTGCTGAGATCGTCGCCGTCGTCCGGGAGGACGATGACCTGGCTTGGGCTTCCCAGACGCATGTACATGAATGGCGGGCGAAGCTGTGCATTGCTACGTATGCGGACGCCGATCAGGGAATGGCTTATTCGCTGCGCTATGGACTCGCGCAGGCGCTTAAGGGAGCAGCAAAAACGGATGCTGTGTTGGTTGTGCTGGCCGATCAGCCTTTTATAACGTCAGAACTGTTGGGGAGCTTGGCAGAAGAATTTGCGCGGGATCGTTCGCTCGACTATGTGGCCTGCAGTTGTAACGGTACTCCTCACCCGCCTGCTTTACTTAGTGCAGCGATGTTCCCTGCAGTAGAGTCACTGATTGGAGATGCGGGAGCACGCAAGCTTCTGACTGATGCGGCATGGCGCGGAAAGTTGGTCGATGTCAACTCAGCTGCTGTATTTGGCGATGTCGATACTCCAGACGATCTGTACAAGCTGCAGCGGCTGATGCAGGCACATTTAGTAAAGACTCCTGATGATCGAATAAATAAGTCGTATGATTAAAAGCCTGGCGCTGGAGAAGCACGACCTAAGCAGAAAAAATGCGGCAAATTGGATAATCAAATCGTAAAAACAAAGCAGTTTGGAGGGTTCAAGGTGGAAATAGTCGGAAAAAGTGTGCCGAGGAAGGAATCTCTCGACAAAGTAACGGGAGCCGCAACTTACACGGCAGACCGGATTGAACCGAGTATTCTTCATGCCAGGCTCGCGGTCAGCCCATATGCGCATGCGCGGATTGTCTCGCTTGATGCGAGCGCGGCCCAAAACGCGCCGGGTGTTCTCGCAGTTCTGACTGGCGATGCAAGCGAAGTGCTGGTCGGCGAGGAAATCCGCGACCGACCGATCCTTGCGCGAGATCGGGTACGCTATTACGGCGAGCCTGTCGCCGTTGTTGTCGCCGAAACCGAGGCCCAGGCCCAGTGGGCGGCCAATCTAGTCCAGGTCCAATACGAGCCATTGCCTGTTGTCAATTCTCCTGCGGAGGCTCTGCATCCAGATGCGCCAATTCTTCATGAAAGATTGAAAGAGTATGAAAAAAGCGAGGATGTCGTGTCGGTGCCTGGGACGAATATAGCCAGCATCGTTCACGTGATCAAAGGAGATATCGAACGAGGGTTGGCAGAGTGCGAGAAGATTGTAGAGAACACCGTATCGTTCGGACCATCTGATCATGCGGCGATGGAGACTCGCAGCGCAGTCGTACAAATTATGCCAGACGGGCGTGTCTTCATCGATACGTCGTCGCAGGCTCCATTTGCTGTTAAAAAGTATATGGCAAGGTATTTTGGCCTTGAACCGGGCAGGGTTATTGTACGCACATTATTCGTGGGCGGCGCCTACGGAGGGAAGTCATCGGTTCAGTTAGAACCAATCGTCTATTTAGCATCTCGTGCAGTTGGCGGGCGCAAGGTCAAGCTCGTTAACACGCGCGAACAGGACATTACGACATCGCCGGTACGTATTGGCCTGCAGGCGAAAGTCAAGCTGGGGAGCACGCATGACGGGAAAATTAAAGCAGTGCAAATCGTCTATCATTTTGATGGCGGAGCTTACAACGATAAGTCGAGTGCAATCGCGCTTTCAGCTGCTTCGGACTGCACGGGGCCTTACAGCGTAGAGAATCTGCACTGCGAGTGCTTGACGGTGTACACGAACCATGTATTTCCCGCAGCTTTTCGCGGATTTGGACACACCGAGATGACGTTCGCCATAGAGCGGGGGATCGATGCGTTGGCCGACGAGCTTGGTATGGACCCATGGGAGCTGCGCATGCGCAACGCTATCGTTCCGGGTGATACTACACCGACGCGCAATATGCTTAATTCCAGCAACCTGGGCGACCTCCGAACATGTCTGGAGCGGATGCGCGAGCTGTCCGGCTGGGAGGATTGGAAGGTACAGCAGCTTAACGACCACACCGTACGGGCCAAAGGCATCGCCTGCTTCTGGAAAAATTCCTCGTTCGCCTCCAATGCCGTATCCGGCGTCATTCTATTGTTTAATCAGGATGGAAGCGTCAATCTGGAGACGGGTGTCGTCGAGCTTGGTACTGGTTCAAAGACGGTGCTCGCTCAAATGGTGGCGGAACGGCTCCGCATGAGCGTCGACCGCGTACATGTCAAATTCAAGGTCAACACGTTGGACACACCTGAGCATTGGGAGACGGTTGCGAGCCGCAGTACGTTCTTTGCAGGGCGAGCTGCACTGAAGGCAGCAGATGATGCGAGCAAGCAATTAATTGCGATCGCTGCGACTGTGCTGCGCGCCGATCCTGACGATCTGGAGCTCGGTGACGAGAAAGTGTTTGTCAGGGCAGACCCGCGAGTTCAAATTCCATACAAGGACATTTGCTACGGCTACCGGTATCCGAACGGCAACTCGATCGGTGGACAGATCATTGGACGGGGCCACTTCATTCAGCGCTGGATGAGTCCGCTTGACCCGGCAACCGGCGAAGGGCAATTGGGACCGGAATGGAATGTTGGTGCTCAGGCGGTAGAAATCGAGATGGATACACGAGACTATTCGTACCGGATTGTCAAGGCAATCTCGGTCAATGATGCGGGCAAGGTACTGAATCCGAAAGGAGCGTTCGGGCAAGTTATGGGGGCGATGGCGATGGGACTCAGCTACGCCAGCCATGAAGGCTTTGATTATACCGATGAAGGCATACTCCTCAATACGACGCTGCGAACATACTCTGTGCTGCGTTATGGGGAGAATCCGGAATACATTGTCGAATTTATCGAAAGTCCGTGTCTGGATGCACCGTTCGGAGCCCGTTCCCTGGGAGAGTACGGTTTGATCTCGATCCCGGCAGCACTTGCAAGTGCTGTTTCGCGAGCTGCAGGAGTGCGGATGAACGTACTGCCGCTCTTCCCTGAGACAATCTGGAGAGCCAAGGATGGAGGCAGCGTATGATACCGTTCGATTTCAACTATTACCGACCAGCGACGATTGAGGAAGCAGTTGCCCTGTACATGAGGCTGGACCAAAAAGGGAAGTGGCCGCTCTACTGGTCGGGCGGCACGGAGATCGCTACCTTCGCCCGGCTGAATCAGATCTATACCGAAGCCGTTATCGATCTGAAGGGCATCCCGGAGTGCAGAGCACTCGCTGTGGAGGAGCAGGAAATGACATTGGGCTCTGCGCTTACGTTGTCGGAAATTCACGATTCGGAAATCTTTCCTTTGCTGGGGGCGACGGGAAGCGGTATTGCCGACCGCACATCAAGAAACAAAATAACACTTGGCGGAAACGTATGCAGCGAGCTGATCTATAAGGAAGCAATCCTTCCGCTGTTGCTTGCCGATAGCGATGTTATTGTCGCCGGCGTCTCAGGTGCTCGCCGATTGCCGATTGCCCAACTTTTTCAACGATCGATGCAGCTCGCTAAAGGCGAATTTCTCGTTCAATTCAAAGTGAATACGAGCTATCGGTTACGGCCATATACAAGTGTAAAGAAGCGGAAACAGTCTGCCATTGGCTACCCTATCATAACCGTGGCCACTCTCACAACTGAGTCAGGCAGCCGTTTCGCATTCAGCGGACTTTGCGACTTTCCTTTTCGTTCGGAAGAAATTGAAAAAATATTAAATCAGCACGAGCTTCCGGTGGGGGAGAGGATTCGTCAGGCTGAAGACCGTCTGCCTGCCCCGATCCGCAGCGATATGCTGGCGTCCGCTAACTACCGCCGGCTTGTCTGGCAGGTGACGCTTGAGGATTTACTTGCAAACATGGAAGCCTGAACTGCTAGAGCAGCTTGAGCATATACAAGCTTGAATGACACAAATGGTTAATGGAAGGGAACATTGGGGGAAATGAGGTTAGTGTGATGAAGCTTCGATTGAACGTGAACGGAGAAATAAGAAGTGCAGACGTTCGTCCGGCAGAGCTGTTGTTGGATGTGCTGCGGGAAAACCTCGGCCTCACTGGCGTCAAGCCCGGCTGTCGCCACGGTGATTGTGGGGCATGCACGGTCACGGTAGACGGCTTGCCAATGAAGTCGTGCTTGATGCTTGCCGTCGAGGCGGCGGACAAAACGGTGGAGACGATCGAAGGACTGCAAGATTCACCGGTACAGAGGGCGTTTGTAGAGAAATTTGCATTTCAATGCGGCTACTGCACGCCCGGCTTCATTATGAACAGCCACGCCCTTGCGCACCTACACCCCAAAGCCGACAAAGCTACGGTGCGCGAATGGCTGCAGTCGAATATCTGTCGCTGCACCAGCTATGAGGAAATCCAGGAAGCGGTTGAAGCCGTGCTGTCCAGTGGGCAACCGACGAGTCGGATGATGAACTAGAAGATAGAAGGTTAACCATGAAGAATGTCTTTGTTCGGAAGAGTTATTAGGGCGACACCTTAACTAAAAAAGAAGCAGGCTATCAGCTAAATGATGGTCTGCTTCTTTTTCGTTTTACCAATGTAAATGCAACATTTTCCAGTGCTGCATGCGTTTATACAAGTATCGAAACAATTTAGAACGGAGTGTGAAAATGAAAAGCAAACTAAACGTAAAGCTGGCGTTGTTGGCAGCTTCAACAGTCATACTAGCAGGTATGTGTGGATTTCTTTATGTGAAGAACTTGAGCAATCAAGAGGCTAAAGTAACCGAGAAAGTGGAAGAACCATTTAAGGAAGAAGAAAGGATTGCAAATGAGCTCGAAGGTATGGGAGAACTTGAAAAACTGGCCTCTATTTTGACCGAAACAAATAGCAATTTCGGCGGCATCTACATAAATGAAAAAGGAGAGAATGTATATTTATTGAAACATAAAGGATCTAATGATGAGAAGCTAATCAAAGAAATGAATCCTGAAGCCAAAATTGAGTATGTTAAATATAGCGCGGCTGAAATTAGGGAGTTTCAAGATCTATTAATGCAAAGAAGCGATTTGGGCGTGCAGTTGGTGTTTGCAGAAAACAACAGAATTGAACTGCTCATATCTGAAGAAATGTATGAAAAACATAAAGAGCAAATATTAGATGGGATCGACGAATCAATACTAACAGTCAGGTTTGGCACTTTTAAGGTAATTGATCAGTTTGGAGCTGCTTAAATAGCAGGACCAAGAAGAGGGCACGCTAGTAGAAAACGAGGAGTACAGCGTAGAACGTTGCTACGTGAGCACCCCAGTTTTCGCTAGCGCGCCATATTCGCCGCCGACTACGCTACAACGCAACACAACGTCATCAAAGTCCAGTTTAGAACCTAGCCGTTAAACTGCTGCCTCCGATACTGCTGCGGCGTAACACCATACTTTTCCTTGAACAGCTTAATAAAATACTGTGTTTTTTTGTAGCCGACCATTTGAGAAATATCTACTACATGCAGATTTGACTCGATTAAAAGTCGTGAAGCCTTCTCCAGCCGCTTCATGGAGATATAGGCGGACAAATTTTCTCCTGTTTCCTGCTTATACAGCTTGGATAAATAAACGGGGTGAAGATGGACATGCTCGCCCAACTCCTCCAAGCTTAATCCATCACCGAGATGGGCTTCGACATAATCGTGAATCATGCGAATCGTATGCTCATTGGATAGCTTTTTACATTTTTCATGCTGGCTCATAGCAGTCAAAATCTGTTGCAGCACTTCGTCTGGCTGTTGCAGCTCGTTAAATATCCAATCTATACTATTAAGCTCATAAAGCGCACTGTCGCTCTTGTACAGAGAGGCGATCAGCTCCATCAGGAATAGCAGCTTAAGCTTGTTATTGTCCAGCTGAGCATATCTTTTCATAATCGCTTTACGCAAGCCTTCCGATTCGAGCATGCTTGGCAGCTGTATTGTGTCCTGGATTGAGGCATAATCTGCAAAGCCCATATTCTCGTTATGAAAAAATAAATAAAATTGATGCCGAACGCGATTGGTATGTGAAAGCTGGAACTCATCGGAGAGCTTGATATTTGCGATGCGCTCGGCAATCGCTTTACAATCCTCATGTCGCACTAATCCAGCGAGCAGCTGGTCAGTGCGCCAAATAAAGCAGCTCAACCCACCGTTATAGTCACGAATGGTCGCTTCATCAATTTCTTTATAATCAGCGATCTTGAAGAAGCAGAAGGAGCTTGCGTCCAGTGAACCGGTACATTGCTCGAAAGCCATTTCTTTGGCTATTGTTTCACAAAGCAGGGATAGCAAGAAACCAAGTCCGTCGAATTGCTGCCAGTTTACAGCAGCTGCTTTCGGCATAGCCTCGATTGATTTTATCGCCTGTGCAATCGCCTTTTCCATATCCTCTTTATCGACCGGCTTAAGCAAATAATCCAAAATGCCGAGGCGAATTGCTTTTTGCGCATAGTCGAACTGTGAATAACCAGATAAAAAGATCACCTTTGTTTTCAGCTTTGACTGATGGATATGCTCGAGCAAATCAATGCCAGAAACCTCAGGCATCCGGATATCGGTTATTAAAATATCGATGCCATTATCATCAAGAATGTGCTTTGCTTCAATCGAGTTGGTGCTCGTTAGCACATGCTCGATTCCAAAGCTTCTCCAATCAAGCAAATGCTTAAGATATTCGACTACATATTGTCCATCATCCACGATTAACAGCTTCATCCTGTTGCCCTCCTTCTGACTGCAATGCAATGAAAACCTCTACGGTTAAGCCGCCCCATTCATTATTGCTAAAGCGGATGCAGCTGCCCTTGCTGTACATATTTTTAAGGCGCTGATTGACGTTCCACAAGCCGATTCCTCGTGAGCCCTCGCTGGCAGTCGAATAATTAATTCTGCCCTCCAGCAGGCTAAGCTGCTGCGGCTCAAGCCCTTTGCCATCATCGGCAACGGTGATTAAAATACCCGCCTCAACGCGCTTTACATCAATCGTCACACGATGCGCGCCTTGCCGTTCTTCAATCCCGTGTTGAATCGCATTTTCTACGATTGGCTGGATCATTAGCGGCTTGATCATGAAGCTTTCCAGCTCAGGCGGCAGCTTAATCTGATATGTAAGCTGCTTGCTAAGCGCCATTATCGCCAAATAATGCTCGGCCAGCTTAAGCTCGGTTTGCAGCGTAACTTCGTCCTTATCCAGCTTCGTCATATAGCGATAATATTGCGCGAGATGCTTGCTCATTTGCACAACGGCATCAGGCGAGGTTTTGGCTACGGTCGTAATAAAGAACAGACTGTTGTATAAAAAATGCGGGTTAATTTGCGCCTGCAATTGCTTCAATTCTGCATTGTGGCGCAGCTCCGTCTCAATTTTTAGCGAGGCGAACAGCCCTTGAATTTTCGCGACCATGCCGTTAAAGCTATTGAATAAATTCGAAAACTCATTTTTTGTTTTATGGGTAATGCGCGTGCCGTAGTTACCCTCTTCGACATGATGAAACTTTTTTTGCAGCAAATGAACGTTGCGGTAAAAATTGCGGTAAAACATATAAATTACGTACAGACCCAAAATGACAATTGCCGCGATGCTAACAACGAATAGCTGGCGATTTTGCTCAAGCGGCTGCAATACATCGCTTGCTCGCGTATAGGAAACCAGATATGAATCGATGAGCGGAATATATTTGGCGAGTATATAGTAGTCGCCCGATCGCGCATGATAATCAAATTTTAATATATCGGTCTCGCTGTTTTCCGCTACATTTTGCTCCACAAGCTCTGCTATTTTTTCATGAACCTTTTGGTTGCTCCATAGCTGCTCCTTGTTCACCCAAAGGTATGCATTGGAGTTTTCACCATTGGTCGCATTAAGCAGCACGTTTTTCATATAGTCTGTTTTCAACTGAACGCCGACAATGTACTCCGGCACACTGCTTTCTCCGGCTTGCTGAATATAAGGATAAACGGCAAAGTAATAAAGCGATTGATCGATAACCTGCCAGCCGCGCTCATTGACGGCCTGAAAGATCGATTTAGTCGCTGCATCGTTCGAGGTTGTAATATAAGTCCCGTCGCCCTTCCAGTAAATGCCGATTGAATTGACGGCTTGACTGGAAATGAGCACATCCTCCAGGCGATCATGAATATTGTTCTTTTTCATTTGATAATTGTAGTTGTCAAGCTCCAGTATTTGATTTTTATAAATGCGCACATCATGATCGGCAGCGAATTGGGTGCCGTATAAGCTGGCTTCTGCAATAATGCCTTCAATGATACTGTTCGTATATTGGACTTGCCCTTTCGAAGCATTGATCAGGCTTTGTTCAACGGTATTGGAGCTAAGCTTATTCATCACATAGAACAAGCTCAACGTAATAAGGAGGAAGAAGCTGAAAAAATAAATGAACCGCTTCATCGTAACATTTCTTATCACAATAACACCCTCGCTTTCAGGGAATATCAACTGGTTGGATGCTTCATTCTATCATAAAACGAAAATAATAAAAGAAGAAGCAATAGCAGCCAAAAAAATGTAAGCGATAACAAAGTAGTTTAGATTGTGGCTATGAGATTAATTTTGAGGCATTCCGAAGAGAAAGCGCTTTCTGATAAGATGAATTTGTAAAAGCAAGCCGCACAACAACTAGGGAGTGTCTGAGCAGGTATTCAGATACGTACTTGATAGGAGGGAGTTACCATCGATTACGTCGTAGGTGCAACTACAGAAAAAGAGAAAAAAAGAAAGAAGCAGTCCGGTAAGCACAGGAGACAGCCTAAGCAGCCCTGGAGCAAAGAAATTAAAAAAAATTGGCCATTGTATTTGCTATGTATCCCGTCCCTCGTATTTGTCCTTATTTTTGCATATGGTCCGATGGTCGGTTTAGTTATGGCGTTTCAAGACTATAAGCCATGGCTAGGTTTAACAGGTTCAACATGGATAGGATTGGATAACTTCGAACGGATTTTTCAATATGAAGGAGCCACTCAAGCGATTGTTAATACGTTGATTATTGCGGTATCGAAAATCGTGGTCGGAATCATTGTACCGATTGTGATGGCGATTTTACTTAGCGAGGTACGCAACATCGGCATTAAAAAAAGCGTACAGACACTTGTTTATTTGCCGCATTTTCTGTCCTGGGTTACGGTGGCCGGCATGATGATTGATATTTTAGGTCTCGATGGCGGCATCAACCATATTTTGACCAGTTTGTTTGGCACAGAGCCAATCTATTTCCTTGGAGATCCATCAACGTTCAGAGCAACAATCGTCATTAGTGATCTGTGGAAAAATTTTGGCTTCGGCATGATTGTCTATTTGGCGACTATTGCAGGCATTGACCCCTCCTACTATGAAGCGGCTGAAATTGATGGAGCTACACGCCGTCAGCAGATTTGGCATGTGACGCTGCCTTGCATGCTGCCGATGATTATCGTAATTGCAACCCTTAATTTGGGCAGTATTCTCGATGCGGGCTTTGATCAAATTTTCAACTTGTACAATCCGCTCGTTTACAGCACCGGAGATATTATTGATACTTATGTGTATCGTTCATCGCTGTTAAATGGTCAGTATGGATTCGGTACAGCTGTTGGTTTGTTTAAATCGGTGGTCAGCTTAATCTTGATTGTGATCGCGTATCGGCTTGCCTACAAATTAGCTAATTACAGAATCTTTTAGGAGGGCGGAGTCGAATGTATCATAAAACAAAAGGCTATAAAATATTTTCG
This sequence comes from Paenibacillus montaniterrae, assembly GCF_018403185.1. Classification (GTDB taxonomy): domain Bacteria; phylum Bacillota; class Bacilli; order Paenibacillales; family Paenibacillaceae; genus Pristimantibacillus; species Pristimantibacillus montaniterrae. The sequence continues at coordinate 229,372 of NZ_BOSE01000002.1, read as the reverse complement.
GTTTTCAACTATATCATTTTAATTTTGGCTGCGTTATCCTGTTTTTTGCCGCTGCTGCATTTGCTGGCACAGTCCTTCAGCAGCAAGGCCGCGATTACAGGCAATCTTGTATCGTTCTGGCCGGTTGGGTTTAATACGAATGCGTATGCGACAACCTTTAACAACGCGAACTTTACCGGCTCGATGCTCATCTCGGTCGTGCGTACTGTGCTGGGTACTTTGTTAAGCATGACAATTTTAACGACTGCCGCTTATGCGCTGTCGAAGGATTTTCGCGGACGCAACGGCTTGATGTGGATTTTCGTGTTTACGATGCTGTTTAACGGCGGTTTGATTCCATCTTATATTTTGGTAACGAGTCTCGGGTTGAAAGGCACGCTGTGGGCATTAATTTTGCCCGGGGCATTCGGAGCCTATAATCTCATATTGCTGATGAATTTCTTCCGTACTATTCCGAAGGCGCTTGAGGAAGCGGCATTTATCGACGGAGCTTCCTTCTTCGTCATCTTTAGAAGCATTTACTTGCCGCTATCGCTGCCAGGCCTGGCGACCGTCTCTTTATTTATTATGGTTGGCCACTGGAATTCATGGTTCGATGGGTTGCTCTATATGTCAGATCCGGCAGATTATCCGCTAGCTTCCTTCCTGCAAACAGTCGTCGTGCAGACTAACGCGCAAAGTATGGCGATGAGCCAGTCGGAGGTTGCAGCAATGGCAGAGCAAAGCGTAAAGGCAGCACAAATATTTATTAGTACGCTGCCTATCATTCTTGTCTATCCATTTTTGCAGCGTTATTTCGTCAAAGGGATTGTGCTGGGAGCGGTGAAGGAGTAAGCTTTAGCTTCTCACAGCTATAATCGATAAAGATTTCTACGATATATTTACAGAAAAGGGGTAAGGTTATGAAAAAAGCAAGTAATATTGCGTTGGCAGCCGTACTAATGGCTGGTTTGTTGGCAGGTTGCGGAGGCAAGGGCGGCAATGAAGCCGATCAGGGAACGAGCAGCACATTAGTTAACGGCAAGTATGACCCGCCTGTTACGATTACAATCGGCAAGCAGCAGGATGAAAATGCCGGAAAATACTTTGAAGGAGAAAGTTTGAACGACAATGTCTTGACGCGCTGGGGAGTAGAAAATCTCGGCATTAAAATTGAAACGACGCTGCTCGGCGGCGACGCGGCGCAATATAACAACAAGCTGCGTTTGGCGTTGACTGGCTCTGAGCAGCTGCCAAATGTAATACCTGTATACGACACGATGCTGATGAATGATTTGATTCAATCTGGCCGCGTAAAAGAAATTACGGAAGATATTAAAAATTATATGCCAGACCGCTTGAAGGAAATTTATAAGCAATATCCGTCTACATTTAATCCGGTTATTCATGAAGGCAAGGTTTACGGTATGGCGATTTCTCCGGTTCTTACTGAGGGGCAGGTTATGCTGATCCGTCAAGACTGGCTTGACAATTTAGGGCTGCAAGCACCAACAACAATTGAAGAATTCGAGCAAGTTATCGCTGCGTTTACGAATGATGATCCAGACGGCAACAACAAAAAAGACACATATGGCTTTACCTTCTCAGGGAAGGATTCATATAACACGGGCTGGGTAAGCGATCCGGTTATGATCTTCAGCGCATATACCGGCAAGCATATTCCAAGCAGCTGGCAGCTGGATGAGGAAAGCGGCAAGCTGGTTTATGGCTCAGTAGATGAAGGCAATAAGGAAGCGCTGGCGACGCTGCGAGATTGGTATTCGAAGGGCTATTTGAACAAGGAACTGGCAACGCAAGGCGCATGGGATGCGATTGCTGATTTTGCAGAAGGCAAGGCAGGCATTATTGTAGGCCGTCCTTGGCTGTATGACAGTGTTGCAGCGGTTGAGACGAATATTGCTGGCGCAAAAATTAGCGCATATCCGACGATTGATGGTGTAACTGGCGACAGAACGTATCAATCTGCCCAGCTTAACGATGGCGTATTTATGTTCAGCAAAGATTTTAACAACATGGAAGCCTTCTTCTTGTATTACGACAAGCTCTATGACGCTGCTTTCGGCACCGGCGATTTCCAATACGGTTATGCGCAAGGCTATGACTACGATATCGTAAATGACGAGGTCGTATTTGATCCGAAAAAATTCAATAAGCCGATGGATTCGCTGCAAATGGTAGGCAAGATGGCCTTTACGAAAAATACGCCTGCTATAGGCGATGCTGGTAAAAACTTTTATGATTTGGCGCAAGGAGTAGAGCCGAATACCGGGCCGCTAATGGCTGCGAATGCGGCGAAAGAAACAGCAAAAGCAGGCTTTGTCATTTCCTACGAAAACCGTGAAACACTGCTGCCTACGCTCTTTAACGGTCCTCCAACCAAAACGATGCAGAGCAACTGGGAGCAGCTGACTACGATGGAGAAAGAGACGTATACGAAAATTATTTATGGCAATGAGCCGCTTGAAGCATTTGATCAATTCGTTAAACAATGGCATGAAAAAGGCGGAGATCAAATTACGGAAGAAGTTAACGAATGGTATAGCAATGCTAGTAAAGTTGATGTTATGTCCAGCATGGGATTGAACTAATACGCTAGAGATGATAGCAAGAGGTGTCTCCTCGGGGCCGCCTCTTCGCATTTTTAAGGAGATGGGATGATGGGAACTTATGCATTGCCTGCTCACGCCTTCCGTGCTATAGCGGATGGCCGTCTGGATTTACAGGAAGAGAATAGTTTTCGCCTGCAGACACCTGCCCATGGCGGCACTGCCGTTATGGAGGTGGCGGATGAGCAGCAGAAGGCGTGGACGGATTATCATTATGTCACCGCCGATATCTATCATGAAGCGCATGATGTGCTCGTTGTATTGTTTTCTTTTACTGACGATAAAGGGCGGACGATTACCGTTCACTTTGGCGTGCTGCCGCAAGTGGAGACTCGTTTATGCTTGCCATTGGCCGCACTGAACGGGGAAAAGCTGTTTCTGGATCGCTATCCCGGCGTTATGCAATCTGTTCTGCGTGGTGACGCCTTTGTTGACAGGGCTTCCATTAAGCAGTTTGCCGTAGCGACAGTTCCTTCTATAACAGCACGAAGCTTCGAGATTTCAAAGCTTGCTTTAAGCGAATCTATTCCATCCTTTAATTATGCTTATACCCCCTATGTTGATCAGCTTGGGCAGCTCTCCTGGAAAAGCTGGGAAGGAAAGCTGCGAGATCGAGAGGAGCTTGCTGCGGCCTTACATGATGAATGGGAGGAGCTGCAGCAGGGAAATCAGGCGCTGGACAATTGGAGTCAATACGGTGGCTGGAAATCGCTGCGCTTTGCCGCGACAGGCTATTTCCGCACACATTTTGATGGCGACAGATGGTGGTTTGTCGATCCCGACGGATATGCTCTGTTTAGCACAGGAATGGACTGCATTCATCCAGCTGGCGCGATGCGTGTCGATGGTATGGAGCATTTGACGCCGCCGCTTCCTGAGCGGGAAGGTGAATTTGCTGATGCCTGGGTCGGTGAAGGGTATAGCTTCGGTGTTGCCAATCTCATCTCTGCTTTTGGAGCCAATTGGAGAAGCAAATGGAAGGAGCTTACCGAGCAGCGCTTGAAGGTATGGGGAATCAATACAATCGGCAACTGGTCGGACATGGAATTTATTCGGGAATCAACATTGCCTTATGTTTATCCATTGAGCGATTTTCCGTCAACACAATATAAAATTTTCAGAGATTTTCCCGATGTGTTCAGCAAAGAATATGAGGAGCAAGCAACAAGGTTTGCCGAGCAGCTGCTTCCATTGAAGGACGATCGGCGCTTGATCGGCTACTTTTTGCGGAATGAGCCTCACTGGGCATTTGTCGACGGGCTTAATTTGACTGAGCAGCTGCTGCGCTCAGCTCATCGCTTTGAAAGCAAAACTGTCTTTGTAAAGTGGCTGAGTGAAAAATATGGAGCAGTTGATCAGTGGAATGCTGCTTGGGACAGCAGCTTTATGGCTTTTGATGATTTGTATGATGCCAAGCTGGCGGCAGCATATTTAGATAGCGGCAGTTGTCCCGATGATTTCTCTACGTTTAATCGAATAATGATCCGCCGTTATGTTGAATTACCGTCACGCGCTTGCAAGCTGGCAGATCCTCATCATCTTAATTTGGGAATGAGATATGCCTGGGTGAGCAGCGAAGAGGTGCTTGAGGGCTGTGAGGCGTTTGATGTATTTTCGATTAACTGCTACGACATGGCGCCAAGTCGTGAGCAAATTAAAATCATTAGCGAGCGTTTGAACAAGCCGCTAATGATTGGAGAATTCCATTTTGGCGCGGCTGATGTCGGCATGCTGGCTTATGGCATACGCGCTGTGGAAACTCAAGCAGATCGGGGCTTGGCTTATCAATATTATGTAGAGCAGGCCGCTTCTATTCCAGAGCTCATTGGCGTTCATTATTTTCAACTGAATGATCAGCCAGTGTTAGGCCGCTTTGATGGTGAAAATTATCAGATTGGCGTAGTGGATGGATGTCAGCAGCCTTACCGCCCATTTACCGAGGCCATGGCAAGAACGCATGCGCGGATGTATGAGGTGCGTACGGGCAAGACAGCACCGCTGCAGCATTGTCCTAAAGAAATTCCAAGGACAGGATTTTAAGTGCGAAAGCTATAAGGATTGTGAGCAAAAATGAAGGAGTGGAAGGACAATGAACACAACGCTAACACAGTTTTTACCGGGGCAGCTATGGCCGGATAATCGGGGTCAGCATATTAGCGCGCATGGCGGTGGAATATTGCAGCATGAAGGTCGCTTTTACTGGTACGGAGAGGATAATTCTAAAGGATACTTGAATCATGTCGGAGTAAGCTGCTATTCGTCTGCAGATTTATACAACTGGCAATACGAAGGTACGGTGCTTAAGCAAGAGCATATGCCTGAAGAGCTGCAAGGTCGTCATGAAGGACGAATTGAACGGCCAAAGGTGATCTATAATGCAAAGACGAAGAAATTTGTGATGTGGATGCATGCTGAGCGGCAAGGCTATGCCTTTTCTAGCGCTGGTGTAGCGGTTAGCGACAGTCCGACAGGCCCGTTTGAATTTTTGTTTTTTGATCGGCCTGTTTTGTTTGAGCCTGAGAATGGATACGATCAGCATACAAATGAGCGAGAGCTGGGCAATTCCTTTCGTGATATGCATCTGTTCGTCGATGACGAGGACAGCAATGGTGACGGGGTAAACGATGCATATGTAATTTACGCTTCCGAAGGAAACTGGACCTTGTATATCGTGCGTCTTAATGCGGATTATACCTGGATCGATCTGCCCGCGGACGAGAAGCGGGTACGTCCGCAATGCAAGGCAGAGCATCTTGGTCAAGTATGGTCTCGTCAGTTTGTGCGCAAGATGCGGGAAGCGCCAACGCCTTTTAAATTCCGCGATAAATATTATATGATCACATCAGGTTGTACGGGCTGGAAGCCGAATCAGGCTGAATACGCAGTTGCTGATCATCCGCTGGGTGAATACGTCGTAAAGGGCGATCCATGTATGGACGACGTGGAACAAACCACCTTTCGTTCACAAAGCACATTTGTTTTGCCGATAGACGAGGAAAAAGGCAAATTTATTTATATGGGTGACCGTTGGACTCCTGATGAGCTTGGGAAATCTCCACATGTATGGCTGCCTCTAACCATTGATCAAAATGGAAGCGTATCAATTTCTTGGCTTGACAGTTGGTCAATTGCAGATTTTAATCAATAGTAGACCGTAAAGAGGAGGCTATGATGTAATGAGCAATATTATTGTCGAGCAGCGGGCTGATCCATGGGTTTATTTGCATCATGATGGCTACTATTATTTTACCGGATCAGTCCCTCAATACGACTGTATTGAATTGCGCAGAGCAAAGGCTCTTGAGCAATTGCAGGAAGCTGAAGCTGTAACGATTTGGCATAAGCATGAAAGCGGGCCGATGGGCGGATATATATGGGCGCCAGAAATCCATTATATCGACGGAAAATGGTACATCTATTTTGCATCGGGACGTGCCGATGCGAATTTTGCCCAACGTATTTACGTTTTGGAAAATGAAGCTGAAAATCCTTTGCAAGGCAACTGGCTTGAGAAGGGCCAGGTTACAACGAATTGGGAATCCTTCACACTCGATGCGACTACGTTTGTCGTAGCTGGAAAGCGCTATCTTGTTTGGGCGCAGGAGGATCCGGCAATGGGCAGAGGAACCAATTTGTATATTGCTGAAATGAGCAATCCGTGGACGATTAAAGGCAAGCAAGTGATGATCGCTGCACCAGATCAAGCTTGGGAAAGAATTGGTCACCACGTCGTTGAAGGGCCTGCCGTATTGCTGCGCAATAACAGCGTATTTATTACGTATTCCGGAAGCGCAACCGATCATAATTATGCGATGGGAATGCTAGTAGCAGAAGATTCAAGTGATTTGCTGGATGCCCGTTCCTGGCGCAAGGTAGAGGGGCCTGTCTTCAGCACAAATGAGCAAACCAAGCAGTATGGTCCCGGACATAATAGCTTTACAACGTCCCCGGATGGCAAGCAAGATATACTGATCTATCATGCTCGCTCCTATAAAGAAATCGAAGGAGAGCCACTGTTCGATCCAAACCGCCATGCAAGAGCGCAAGCGTTCACTTGGAAGCAGGATGGCATGCCTGATTTCGGTTATCCAGGAATGGTTGAATGTATGTAAACAGCCTTATCGTCGATTTACAAGGACTATGGCTAAAAACATAAAAATGCAATTTTCTTCGTCATCCCTCATAGACATCAAAAAAAGACATCCTTTCTGATCGTTTGCAGAAGGATGTCTTTTTTTGGTCTAAATGGGATACCCAAAGAAAAAGCTATATTTTATGTCGAAGATGCTCGTCTGCAAACATAAACGTACCGACCTATTAATAATGTATAGTAACAGCATTAATTAATACATCGAATGCTGAGAGCTAAAATAAAGGAGCGAAAGGATTATGCCGACAGAAGATCAGAATTTTCAGCCTCAACAAGAAGCTGGCCCGACCGGTCCAACAGGTCCAAGAGGACCTATTGGTCCAAGAGGACAACAGGGAAGGAAGGGAGCAACTGGTCCAATAGGACCAACAGGTCCAACCGGAGCAGGAACGACAGGTCCGACAGGTCCGACCGGTGCAACTGGTCCAACAGGGATAGGAGCGACAGGTCCGACGGGTTCTAAAGGGGATCAAGGTCCGACCGGTCCGAAAGGAGAGACGGGTCCGAAAGGGGATCAGGGGCCGATCGGTCCGACAGGAGAGACGGGTCCGAAAGGGGTTGCGGGTGCAGACTCGGTAAAGCCCACGATTTATGATTATTCTGATATAACAACAAGCGGCGGTTCTCCTTATACAATATTTGACCAAAGCTTGAGTGGGCTCACAACGGGGGAGTATTACGAATTCAGTATCTATTCCAACTTGGAGTATTCTGGAACATACCAGTACCCGTATGTTCTAAAATTGCAGATATCCTGGGGAGAAGGGGGCAGTGAAACTACAACTGTTAATTACCAATTAGGTACAGTTGGAGTGCCCCCCTATGATCATTTCCTATTTACTTTCACTAAAACCTTTCAGGCTTTGAGTAATCCTTCTATAAAATTGACCGTACTAGCTATTGAGGGTGATGGTGAAATGCAAGTGTCGTTTTACCAAATTTCATTGAAGATCACACCATGCAACAAATCCTGATAGAGGTTCATTAACTTCACCTCCTTGGCTAACGCTGAGAGACCAATAAATATAAAGGAGAAAGATGTTATGTCAAACGAAGAACAAAAAGTTCTGGACTTGCAGGAAGTCGGTCCAACTGGACCGACGGGGCCGACAGGCCCGATGGGAATGTCAGGCTACCAGGGACAGAATGGAGCTAATGGTCCAACGGGTCCAATGGGTCCAACTGGAGCAGGAGAAGCAGGTCCGACCGGTCCGGCCGGTGCAACTGGTCCAGCAGGGGCAGGGGCGACAGGCCCGACAGGTTCGCAAGGGGATCAGGGTCCACATGGTCCGACCGGAGATGCGGGTCCGCAAGGGGATCAGGGTCCGACCGGTCCGCAAGGAGCGACGGGTCCGCAAGGGGATGCAGGCTCGGTAAAGCCTATGATTTACGAATATGCTGATAAAATATCGTTGCAAGGCGGTGGTCATACAATATTTAACCAAAGCTTGAGTGGGCTCACAGCAGGGGAATATTACGAATTCAGTATTTATTCTAACTTGGAGTATTCTGGATCACCCCAAATCTTAACGCTAACACTGCAGATATCCTGGGGAGAAGGGGGCAGTGAGACTACAACTGTTAATTACCCGTTTTTAACATATGCGGCCTCTAATAACTATAATTACCCATTTACTTTCACTCAAAACTTTCAGGCTTCGAGTAATCCTTCTGTAGAAGTGGCCGTACTGGATATTGACAATAGTTTGGTAGTGTCGTTTTACCAAATTTCATTGAAGATCACGCCATGCAGCTCATTAACTTCATAACACTGTCGGGATCAGAGTTGAAACAGATGGATTGTTTCACCGCCTTGGCTAATGCCGAGAGACCAATAGATATAAAGGAGAAAGGTGTTTATGTCAAATGCAGAACAATATGTACAGGACTTGCAGGAAACTGGTCCAACGGGTCCAACGGGTCCAACGGGTCCGACAGGCCCTACAGGACCAAACGGCTTGAATGGACAGAATGGTTATACCGGACCGACCGGCCTAACGGGTCCAACCGGAGTAGGAGCGACGGGTCCAACCGGTCTGACAGGTTCGAGAGGAGATCAAGGTTCACAAGGAGCGACGGGTCCGACCGGTCTGACGGGGCCGATTGGAGAACAAGGTTCACAAGGAGCGACAGGTCCGCGAGGGGAACAGGGTCCGACCGGTCCGCAAGGAGCAACAGGTCCACAAGGGGATGCAGGCTCAGTAAAGCCTGGGATTTACAATTATTCTGATAAAACAGTATCAAACAATAGTTCTGCTACAATATTTGATCAAAGCTTGAGTGGACTCACTGTGGGAGAAAATTACGAATTCAGTATCTATTCTAACGTAGTGTATTCTGACTCATTGGGAAGGCAAGTTCTAACATCTCAGATAACCTGGGGAGCAGGGAGCAATGATACTGCAACTATTAATCAGCCTCTTTCTCTAGATTACTATGGGCCCTGTAATTTACCTTTTACTTTTACGAAAACCTTTCAGGCTTCTTCGAGTAATCCTTCTATAAAATTGATCGCAACTGTTGGTGTAGTTGATGTGACTTTTTCGCAAATTTCATTGCGGATCACGCCATACAACAAGCCTTTATAAGGGTTTGTTAAACTCCGTCTGAACCTGGACGGAGTTTTTTCAATTAAACATGAGTTAATTCTAATAATGCAGACTAACCAACAAGTTAAGCGCTTACATTTCTCGTTTGGTAAATATTATGGAATGCCAACCTATTTATGCTTTGCTAGGATGATTTTAGAGCTAGTCCTGATGTTTGTGATCAGGATGCTTGAACTAACTTTACTGTACAGAAAGTTATCAATCATTTAGCAGGGTTATCCTGATCTTCATGTAACTGAAGTTTGGAGCCTGTAAAAGTTATTAGGAGGTTGGTTGAATTATGCCGAAGCAAACATTCAAAAAAAGCGTAGCAGTCTTTGCAGCAACAGCGGTTATAGCTACATATGGTCTTGTAGCGCCTGCAAATGCTCAATCAAAAGAGGAGGTTAACTTTAGCTTGCCTCAACAATCAATCATTATTCAGAAAATTTCTGAAAAGCTTGGATTGTATGCAAAGGATTCTAATATTAGCGTTCAATTTGGCCCATGGAAAATATATTTTTCACAAGGTCAATTCTCGTTTGAGTTTCCACAAGTAACAGCACAGCCAACGGCGCAACCGACAGCGAAGCCAACGGCGCAACCGACAGCGAAGCCAACGGCGCAACCGACAGCACAGCCGACAGCACAGCCAACGGCGCAACCGACAGCACAGCCAACGGCGCAGCCGACAGCGAAGCCAACAGCACAGCCGACAGCGAAGCCAACGGCTCAACCAACAGCGCAGCCGACAGCACAGCCAACGGCGCAACCGACAGCGAAGCCAACGGCGCAACCGACAGCACAGCCAACGGCGCAACCGACAGCACAACCTACTTCTCAGCCAACTGGCGCAACTGAAGTACAGGAGCAAATCTTGTCGCTTGTTAATCAAGAAAGAGCAGCAGCTGGACTTTCTGCACTAGTGCTTGATACGAAGCTGAATGAGGTTGCAACTGAAAAAGCAAGAGATATGGATGTAAACAATTACTTTAGCCACACATCCCCAACTTATGGCTCGCCATTTGATATGTTGGCAACATACGGAGTTTCTTACCGCACAGCTGGGGAAAACATTGCATCTGGACAACGTACTGCTGAGCAGGTAATGAATGATTGGATGAACAGCTCTGGTCATCGTGCTAACATTCTAAATTCTAGCTACTCCAAGCTCGGTGTAGGCTATGTAAATGGCAAATGGGTTCAATTATTTATCGGATAAGCAATTATTTGAAATTTTATAATGAGTTATAAGTTTGAGGAAACAAGGGCGGATGCGGTGAATTGATCGCTTAGGAACAAAGCATTCCTGTTCATACGGTTTTCGGAATTGCTTTGTTCCTACGCTTGTGTTTTACTTTAATTTAAACACTTGAATCGTGCGCTGTAATTGAGTGGCCATATTGAGCATTTTTTCGGTTTCTTCTACAACAGCTTGTACAGATGGAATTTGCTCATTCATAGAAGCAGAAACCTGCTCGGTTCCAGCTGCAGATTGCTCTGTAATTGCTGAAATATTTTGAATTGCAGAGGATATGTTTTTAGCACTTTCGAGCATATTATCACTTTCCTTGGAAAATTGATAAATTTGCTGACCAATAAATTGAATGCTTTCAACGATTTGGCTAAAAATTTCTTCGGTTTGTCGGATATGCTCAGCCTGCATGCTGACGACTTCCTCATTTATTTTCATGTTTTGCAGCGTGTCCTGTATCCCTTTGTCAATGCTTTTCACAAGATTAAATACCTCTTTGGTGGAGGCTGTTGATTCCTCAGCCAGCTTGCGTACCTCTTGCGCAACTACCGCAAAGCCTCGTCCATGCTCGCCAGCTCGAGCAGCTTCAATCGAAGCATTTAATGAGAGCAGATTCGTTTGCTCGGCGATCTCGGAAATTGCTTTCGTAACAGCGCTAATGCCTTTTGCTTTCTCGGCAAGATCCTTTATCGTAACCGCTACTTGCTCTGTCGCTTCAATATTGCGACTCATGCCAGCACTTTGATTTTCAAGTGCAATTCGTCCCCGATTGACCAGTTCAATCGTTTGCTCAGATCGCACATTCATTTCCTTGGTGGAGTGAGCATAGTTCGCAACCTTTTGCTCGATTTCGTTAATTGCCTCAGTCATGCCCGCTACATCCTCGGATATTTCATTGGCCCCGGTTGCCAGCTCGTTCGCGGAGACAGCCACTTGCTCCATCGTTTGCTGAATACTGTTGTTTTTGTCAAAAATGCTGCGGCTCGTATCGGCAACATGACGAGTAATGTTCATTGTTTCAGATAAAAGATCTCTTAATTTTTGAACCATGCTATTAAATGTATGTCCAAGCTCCCCAGCATTTGTTGCTTCGGTGTCAATCGTTTGTGTAAAATCTCCCTTGGAAATTCGGTTAGCAGCACTTTGAATTTCATCAAATGATGAGGTAATTGCGTTTTCTGTAAAGCTTATGATCGGATAAGCGATACCAAATGCAACTACAGCCAATATAAGGATAACGACCGTGTATTGACCAACAATTAAAGAAAACACTAGCGCCAATATCGTCAGAATGGCCAGGTTCGTGTATGTAACGAACATAAGCTTTTTTCTTACGGATAATGAGTTAAACCATTGCGTTATTTTCTCCATATGAAAGCGCTCCTTTTTCAAATATATCCATATTATAGCACCACTTTATAGTTCGGTCTATGAGAGAAATAGGTAATTTTACATATATATGATTTGTAAAGCTCATATATATTTTGCGGGGAATACTGTTGATTTGCGGAAGAAAACAGCGATATTTGCGGAAAATACCGAGAAAAATGCGGTGAATCAACCGATTTTGCTTGATATACTGACGATAAAGCAATATTTCAATATAGGAAGGAGCTTTTTTATGAAGGATGTACCTTTGGCAAGGCAGATTGATTTTGTGTTTCAGCAGCTTGAGCATGAGCTGATAGGAGCATGTGCTGGGACTGTATTACTACAGGTTCGCAACAACGTCGTTGGGAAATTTGGTGTAAAGCATCACCCCATATACCTAAAGGACAATGAAGTCCATGCAGAACAGTCAGGTCTTACTCGCGACCAGGTGCAAAGCTTTCGAGGACTCGCTATTGAAGCGCTGAAGCTGAAGCGAAATTGGACACATGGCGAAATTCTGTATGATTTTTCGGTAAAGTCGAATCACAAGGGCTGGTCAGCCAGTGTACTGTACGAGTCCAACTACAATATGTCTACATGGAACAACGCAATTCTTCATGAAAGAAGAAGCCTCATGAATTACTCCTCTTGAGCCTCGGTCTGAGTTTTTCCAGCCGAATATTTTCTGCGCACAACAAATCCAAGTCCAACTGTAACGAAAAAAAGCACGCCCCAAATGATTACCCATTTCAAGCTGTGAGCGATCGAGATTGACATTGCGCTCAGAAACAAAATACCGATCGTAGCGAATAATAAGGACAAATATTTAGGCATTAAATTCTCTCCTTAAAAAAATTTCGAATTCGTGTATAGTAATTCTGTTGATGCACATAATATGTTTGCAAGCTTGCAAATGAAATTATGTGAACAGGTCGAAAGGAGACTTACATCATGGCAAACAGAAGCAATCAATTAATCGTTCCACAAGCCACTCAAGCTTTGAACCAACTTAAAATGGAAGCTGCTCAAGAGCTAGGCGTTCAACTTTCTCCAGAGGGTTACAACGGAAACCTTACAACTCGTGAAGCAGGTTCTATCGGTGGATATATTACTAAAAGGCTAGTTCAAATCGCTGAGCAACAACTTTCTGGCGGTCAGCGTTAAGATTTAATTCCACTTACTAATGAGAGAGCTCAAGGACACTCCTTGAGCTCTTTCTATTTTAAATAACTGAGCCTGAGCCTGCTGGGCAATTTAACGAGCAAGCTTGAAGGCCGCTCACAATTCTGAGCGACCTCAATTTAACGTTATTTCATGTCCATTTCAAAATTATAAGTGACGCTGCCTGGCAACGCAACTGATTATTTAAAGCGAGCTTGCGTTGTTACGATGGAGACAGATTAGCCTGTTGATACAAGCGGCGGTAGAGCTTCTGATCGTTCAGCCAGCCAACATATGAAGCAATCGGCTGCTGCTGATGATCATAAAAGACAATAGCGACAAATGGATATTGCTTGCGATAGCGGTAGCGAGCATCAAACCAGCGAATTTCAGTTCCCCAATGATGCTCGGTTACATGTACAATCGTATGTCTTGAAAAATCGAGCAAAGCTGCTACTGACGGATGAGTGCGGGAAGTTTCGATCAATGGATGCTGATCTGAGCGCACAGTTTCATGCCATTGCACTTGACCTTTACTATAGCTGCCAAGCCTGTAGCTGCCATCTTCCTGTCTAATCATGAGGTGCCAATTGCGAAAGCGTACGGTAGGCATCACAATCAGCTTATCATCCTCAGATATGGACAATTGCCGAGAAACCGTATTGTCAATCCAACGATGATAAACGATGCGCACGATATAATAAAGCAGCACAATAGCGTAAAGCACAGGAAAAATAATTTGCGGCTTAATTGGTGTGAACATCCAAAGCAATGCCGCCGCAGCATGAGTTCCGAAAATAAATGGATCGAAGATGTGGATAATGTTCCACGATATCCATTTGTTAGACAATGGCCGCAGCGCTTGCGTGCCATATGTATTGAACAAGTCCATAAACACATGCAAGCTGACTGCCAGTGCAATCCAACCGAGCAGATGCAAATAATGCCGCGGCTCTGGAACGAATAAATATAAAATCGTAGTCAGTAAAACCGTCCAAAGAACAATTGCAGGAAGCGAATGGGATGCGCCTCGGTGCTGTCTAATGTACGTTTCATTATTTTTAAGTCTGGTAATCGTATCGAAGTCTGGCGCCTGCGAGCCTATAATTGCTCCGATGATAACGACTGTTGATAAAGCCGGATTGCTGTTGACAACAGGATCAATATGCGCTAATCCAGCCAAGCCTACTCCGATGACAAAATGTGAAGCTGAATCCATTGTATTACCTCCAGTAGGATCATCATATTATTATCAGTATTGACCAACGGGATGATACTGTAATCATAACATGAAAGCATACTGACACAAAAAAGCTATGATTCCCTGAGTCCAGGAAACCATAGCATCAACCCCAGCTTATATCGGAGACTCGGGAGTTACAATTTGACCGTGGAACGGATATTCATAGCTGATAGGCTCATCAAAGGTTACGTAGTCCAGGTTCAGCATCAGCAGCAAAAAGCGCTGGTTCGTTGCAGGATCGCTAATGACGATATGGTCGCGTCCAGCTGCTTCAATCCGACCTCTAAAAATTTTGGCATTCCATTGAGAGTTGTTCTCATATGTCATGTAAAATGTACCCACTTTGCCGCGATTCAGGCGCAAAATATTTTCAATGTAGGATTCCTCAAACTGCGGCTGAGCCGTCACAACATTGCCGCCAGCAGGTGTCACTACTGCACCGCTTGGGACGAGTGGCGGCATCATCATTTGGCTATCGCGATAGAATGGCTCGTAAGGTTGAGGGTAATAATAAGGCTGATTGGCATAAAAATAACTCATAAATGCAACTTCCTTTCCTAATTGTTAGCGTTAAAACAGGGTTGGACAGTCCTCCCAGCTAGGCTGGAAGAAGCAATGGCTTTTAAAGCGTCCGCTATGTGCCTGATTGTACCAGGTGCTCGGACAATCGCCTCCTGGTCTGAAAAACCAAAGCGCAAATGAAGCGGGATGCTGGCGCTCACCGCGAATTACGCGCTCTGCCAGTCGAATTTCGCTATCGCGCGCCCGTTGATAAAAATATCCTTTCTGCGTCGCTTCAAAGCCGCCGGGGTTCTGAAACACCATATCTGGAATAGAGCGTATATTGCGAAAATCAAGGCAATTGCCACGAATGCGATTGACCCCGACATTGCCTACCATAAGCATGCCGAGATCCCCCTCGCCTTCTGCCTCTGCACGCATGAGACGAGCAAGCATTTTGGTGTGCTCGGAATTTGTTTTTATTACTGCCATAGTTGCCCTCAACTCCTTTCGTGTGAATGGGCATTAAACTATACGTTATAGTATGGAGCTGCCCAATTAAATGTGACAATGTTTTTGTCACATTTGAATGACGAATTGATGAACAAAAAAAGTGAACGTTGTCACAACCTTGATTTTTCGGTATGATTAGTTACGATTCATCAAGATGGATAAACGCAAAAAACCGTTTTGCGTGAAACGGGAGGATCAATAAGTGTTTAAAGATTTATTAAGCTTAACGAAGCCTGGCCTATTACGGCTTAACGTATTTGCAGCATTTGCAGGCTATTGGATTGCTTCTAAATGGTCATTTGATTTTATTACACTGCTCTGGATGCTTATTGGTTGTACATTTACGATGGCCTCAGCGACAGTGATTAACAATTATTATGATCGTGAGCTTGACATGAAGATGGAGCGCACACGCAATCGAACGCTGCCTTCTGGCCGCATGAAGCCCCAGCATGTACTGCTATACGGCATTATACTTGGTTTAATTGGTTTGTCTGTGTTGTTCGCGCTTGTAAATGTGTTATGCGGTATACTCGGTTTGATTGGCTGGTTTGCGTATATTGTCATTTATACGATGTGGTTAAAGCGTAGTTCAACTTGGAGCACCTCGGTTGGTGGAATCTCTGGAGCAATGCCGCCGGTAATTGGCTATTGTGCAGTGACTGCCGAATTCGATATGGGTGCATTTTTATTGTTTGCATTTTTGTTTTTATGGCAGCCGGCTCATTTTTGGTCGTTGGCGATTCGCAGGGTGGAGGAGTATCGCACAGCAGGCTTTCCGCTGCTTCCAGTCGTTAAAGGCGTAAAGCGTACAAAAATTCAAATGATACCGTATCTCGTACTTTTGCTTGCTACAGTTATTTTAATGTACACCTACCAATTGTCCGGCATTTGGTATCTCATTGTTGCAGGAGTGTTGACCGTAATTTGGATTATTCATACTGTGTCAGGCCTCTTTACCAGCAATGACGAGAAATGGGCGAAAACAAACTTTCTTATTTCGGTGAATTATTTAATGATTGTTTTCATTATGATGATTGTAAATACTCCAAAGCTATAACTCTGAAAAGGGGAAAAGAGAAATGGCATTTCTAAAAAAGTACGCATTTCAAATTGCATTGGTATGTTTAATTCTTCTTATGGGCGGCTATTTGCTCTATACATATGTATTGAAGCCAGAAGCTCCGCTCACAATCAAGCAGGAGGCGCCTAGCTTTGAATTGACGGATGTAGATGGCAACCCTGTTAGCCTGGAGTCAACCAATGGCAAGGCAAGAATTGTTTATTTTTATTTTGCCAGCTGTCCGGATGTGTGTCCGCCAACGACTTATTTACTGGGAGAGGTGCAGGACATTTTGCGTGAAAAGGGAGAGCTTGGCGACAAGGTGGAGCTGATCTCTATCACCTTTGACCCGGAGACAGATACACCGGAGGTTATTAAGGACTTCGCGGAGCGCAGCGGCGCTGAAATGGAGTCATGGCGATTTTTACGCGGTGAGAACAAAGAGGATATGATCGCACTGGCGCGTGAATTTGGCGTGGCTGTTATATATGATGAAGAGAAGAAAACGTTCTATCATACCAATGTGATCACACTAGTCGATCAGGACGGCAACATCCGCGAATGGATCAACGGCTCGCCTAACCTCGAAGCAGGCGATCCTGACATTTTGCCAGAAGACATTTACAAGCAAGTGAAAAAGCTATATTAAGGTTTAAACTTCACTTCAATAGAGGTTTAAAAAGCAGGGCTTTCAGGACCAAGAAGATGGCACGATACTAGAAGGCGAGGAGCGCAGCGTAGGCAAAAGCTACGAGAGCACCGCAGCCTTCGGTAGCGTGCCATATTCGCCGTCGACTACGCTACAACGCAACCGCATCGTCATCAAAGTCCTGCTTTTTAAACTACATCTCAGGGGAGTATATGATAAACTCTTCTAGCCCCGCCTTCTCCAACTGCAGCGCTAAATAATCAAGCGGCGTGCCCTCCACGCCATTGTAGCCTCGTTTTGTATAAATATGGACAGCATCCGGAAATAAATCGCCAAGCAAAGCGCGAATTTTTTTCCCGGAGGCATCATTATCTGTAAAAATAAAAACCTCGTCATCGCGCAGCTCTGTGAACAGCGCCTGAAGCTGCCTTGTTCCAGGCGTGCCAAATGTGCATACGATATGCACATCGTCGCTTATTACATGCTTGAGCCTACTGCGGTCATGCTTTCCTTCTACGATGATCGACACTCGCATTTTATACCTCCGCCAGCCTGTTGTGTTCAAGCAATAGTGTACCACGCTTTGCGCACAATATGAAACAAGGCTTACGATTTCAAAAACGACATTCCATGCGAATGAGGGGCCATTATATATTAGAAGCCCCAATAGATGGGGCTAGACTGTTAACTCTCATGCCAGGAAAGCTGCTGCTTGCGCTTTCTGCACAGCGTCAAGCCTGGGTCTACTGGGATAGTCATCATTTCGAAGGCATCCGTCTCTCGAGCTAATTCCTCAATAGCCTGATATGCTGTACCACAAAGCCGCGGATCCATTCTCCCTGTAGAGCCGGGATGGGTATCATGCAATAAAATTAACCCATGCGGAACGACATAAGGGAAAAAGCTGCGAAAATCCTCCAGCACAGCTTCTTTGGAATGATCGGCATCGATAAACAGCAAGTCGATCGCAAGCGGCTGCTTTTGCAATTCTTCTGCAAATTGCTGCGTCGTTCCATGGAAAAATCGCGTTTTTGGTAAATCCTGCATGTGGCTGCCTGCACCGCTATCAATATCTACACCAACTAGCTGCTCTGCATATGGGATCATCGAGTTAAAAAGCTGACAGGTATAAATTCCTAACTCCACATATACTTTGGGCTGTACTATACGCGCTAATTCTAAAATAAATCCGTGATGCCAATTAAAAAGTAAACTCATTTTGATGTACTGCCTCCTTGAAATGTTATTGAATACTTATACTCTTTGCCTATCATATGTCGCATCATTTCATTAGGATATAGATAGTAGCACAGTCAGGCTGAATTAACGCAGCTAGCGTTTGGACTTGACTACGAGAGCGCTGAATCTTTCGATACCGTTTCAATAGAGACTTAAGCGGCAGGGCTTTCTGGACCAATAATCTTTGGTGACTTTCTTGCTGGCAAAGCATTAAAGGCAAGTGCCAAGGAAAGCACGATAAAGGATATAAAATATGGCGAAATGAAGTCACGAAGATGACCAGCGAGAAACGGTCCTAAAAATGCACCGATAGACGAGGCTATAGCCAAAATCGAAAAGGTGCGGCCGTAGCGCTCGCCGTTGCTTAACTGAATAAGCCAGTGTGAAAGCGCAGGAAAGACTAACCCTTTGCACATTCCAATGAACAGTAAAATCGCCATGAACGGAATAGGCGCATCTGCGGCCAGCATAAAATAGAGCAGAGCTAACGCGATCGTACCTAATACAGTTCGATAGGCCGGGTTGAATCGATTTATAAACAGCATGCACAACGTGATGAGCGAGCCAATGCTTATAACAGTGAACAGCAGCCCAGTTGTCATAATCGAGCCATTATTTTGCACCATAAGCGGCAGTTCAAACGTAATAATACCTTGAGCACAGCTTAAGCCAACTGGAATCAAAAAAATATTCCACGAAATGTGACTGCTTTTTAAGGTATTGTCAACCAGTTCTGTGCTATGATGATAGGGTGCCTTAACAGTAGGCGCAGCTTTATTTTCTGCTGGCTGATCACTCGCCACTTTCGCTTCTTTAAGAAAAAATAAAGCAAATAATGCTGTGACGATTAATATGACGCCTAGAATGAAAAATGCAGAAGTAAACCCCAGCTTAGCTACAAGTATCGCGCCTGCGGCAGGAGATAAAACGGATGCCAAAGTGTGCACTAAGCCGTTTCCTGCCATTAATTTGCCCTGCTGACTTATATCATTGCTTAATCTCGCTAATAATGATAGACATGCTGGTGATAGAAACGCCAGTACAAAGCCTGCGATCGAGCGCAGCAAAAGCAGCTGCCATGGGCTGGTAACCATAGCTTGAATCAATAGAATCGAGCCTGCCAGCAATAGACTTCCTATAATAAAAGGACGACTGCCAAAGCGATCCACATATACGCTCGCCATCAGGTTGCCAGGCAGATGTGTAACAGAATATAGGCCCATCATTAAGCCAATGAATGATGGCGCAGCACCTAATGAGATAGCAAATGGAGTCAGAATCGGATACTGGGCATGCAAATCAAAAAAAGCGATGAATAGAAATAAATAAAGCCATAATGCTGTTTTCACAGACACAATCCTCCTAACACTTTTCGTAATAACTGGGCTATGCCGGCCTACGTGCAACGAAAAGCTATAATGGAAAGCATAGGCTTGTCGCATAGTACTACTACTTGTACGCGCGAAAGGGACAACTTATGTCTATAATCGCAATTTGCATTTGTACCTCATATCCGAGGTAGGCTATAATAATAATTCAAGTGTTGAAACTGGTAATATTGTTTGGGGGGATAAACATGAGTTTTTTAGATTTTTCAGACTATGATTGGGATACCTGGTCCACGTTTATTATGGAAAAGTGGTATGTAATTGTCATTGCATTGGTTATTGTGCTGATTGTAGTGAATTTGGTGAAGACTGTTGCCAAGTGGGGCATTATTCTGCTCGTTGTGCTGGCGCTAATTGCGTACAGCGGCTACAGTCTGGAGGATGTGAAAAATATTAGCGCAGGCCTAGTCAGCTCCGGTATAGAAGAATTGAAGGAGATTGGCAGCAAAGTAGCTGATAATGTCAAGCAGGATGCAATGGATGCGATGGTGCAAGGCGCAAAAAACGCGACCTATAAAGTAGAAGCTGATGGAAGCTTTACAGTGACGTCTGATGCCATAGTCGTCACAGGAAAGGCTGGGAGCGATGAAGTTTCGATTTCGTTAAAAGGCGCACCGGCATTTAAAGTAAAAACAAATGATGTTGTTGCCGAGTTTATTGAGCAGGCAAAAAGCAACAGCGGGAAATAGCAGGAGCTAATGTATTTTTTAGCAATGAGGTGAACTAGCGTGCAGGATGATCCAAAGCAAAGGGAAATTGACCGTAGAAAACAATTTTCGTTTCGCTTAAACATTTTCTTTTTTATTTTATTTGTCGTTTTTAGCGTGCTCATTGTCCGTTTGGCCGTTCTGCAATTTGTAGAGGGTCCGCAGCTTAGTGCATCTGGCACTAAAAAATCCGAGCGTGAAGATCCGATTGCACCAATTCGTGGCAATATTTATGATGCGAATGGGTTTCCAATCGCTTATTCTACATCGAGTCAATCCTTATACTACAACATTCAGCCAACAGTAAAAGGAGGAAAAAACTCTACGGAGCAAGCCGAGGAAATGGCGGAAAAGCTGGCTCAAGTATTTGCCCAGTATGGCAATCCCGACAAGATAATGACGAAGGAAGAAATTATTGATCAGATGGATTTGACCTTCAGACGGAATTATATTTCAACGCCTCGCAGAATTAAAACGGAGCTAACAAACGAAGAGCTTGCTTACATTATGGAAAACCAATCGGAGTTTGTAGGAGTCAACATTCTTGAGGAAAGTGTCCGTCATTATTCTGAGGAAACGATTGCGGTACAGCTGGTCGGTTATTTGAAAAAATTCCGCGGTGCCCGTGATTCCTATGATTTTTATGCGCAAAAGGCGCAGGAAACCAACTCGCTTTATAAGTATTTGCCGGAGGAAGAGGTTGGCTTTGACGGAATTGAATATATGTACCAGGATATGCTGCGCGGCACGAACGGTTTAAAATCATATCCGGTTAATAATCAAGGAGCCATTACTGGCGATATTACGATTACAAATCCTGAAAAAGGAGCCGATCTGTATTTGACCATTGATAAGGATGTGCAGCTCCATACTGAGAAATCAATTATGGAGCACATTGAAAAAATTCGCACATCAAGCAATCGCAGCGAGCGTGCCCAGTATGCTACTACTGGCTATGCAGTAGCGATGGAGGTTGAAACAGGCAAAGTAATTGCAATGGCCAGTATGCCGGATTATGATCCTAATGTATGGGCAGGCGGCAGTATTAGTCCAGAGAATTATGAAAAGTATCAAAATAATTTGAGCAACGGAACAATTCGTCCTGTCTATGGTCCATACAAAACACAAGAGGAGCGCAATCAGCATCCATCATCAATTGTAATGCTAGGCTCGACAATTAAGCCTTTGACTGTTTTAATCGGATTGAATGAAGGCTTATTTACGACAGGCACCCATTATAATGACACAGGCCGCTTTGGTTTTGGTAAAGCAGGGCATGAAACGTATGTACGCAACTCAGGTGGCGGAAAAGCTAATGGCTCGATTGATGCTTCCATGGCGATTGCCAAGTCATCAAACACGTTTATGTCAGCAATGATCGGCAATCGACTTTATATGAGAGGCGAGGTTAATGGCAAATCAGGCCTGGAAATTTGGGATGATTATATGAAGCAGTTCGGGTTAGGAGTCTCGACAGGCAGTGGACTTGTTGGCGAAAGCTCAGGCGTTATTAATTATTTTAGTGAAGCTGAGCGTGGAAGCTCACAATCAGCATTAGTATATGCTTCTTTTGGTCAACAGGGCTACTATACAACACTGCAATTGGCGCAATATACGGTTATGCTGGCAAACCGTGGCAAACGGATACAGCCGCAATTTGTTAATGAGGTTCGTTCTTCTACAGGCGAGTTGCTGCAATCGTATGAGCCGGTTGTGCTAAATGAGGTTGATATCCCCGATGAATATTGGAAGGAAATCGAGACCGGCATGGCACAAGTTAAAGTGCAGGGCTTTGATGGCTTCCAGCACAGCTTTAACCGTAAGACGGGTACATCAGAGCAGGATGTAGCGACCCGTCGTGCAGAAAATGCGGTGTTTATCGCTTATGCACCAGCTAAAAATCCTAAGCTGGCTGTAGCAGTTGTTGTACCGGATGGCGGCTTCGGCGGCTTTGGTGCTGCACCGATTGCACGTCAAATCTTTGATGCATATGATGCCGTATATGGTTTGGGCGACAAGCCGAATGATACACTTTATAAAGAGCTGTTTGGCAAGGACAGAACTGCTGATACTAATAAGACAGACGCAGAAGATGCTGCAGACGATGGTGAGTCTGACTCATCGGATCAAGAGCAGCAATAATGCAATTATCGTTTTTCTATAGCAACAAGTAAAAGGCTGATCGGCAGCAGCTCGCTGCGAGATCAGCCTTTCTTTTTGCCGGCCTAAACGAGCAACGATGCAACAAAGTTGTAGTAACGCAACATAAAAACATGCATATGCTATAGCAAATCCATAAAGGAGGTGCATGTTATGAAATTAAGCGAGACAGACGCATACCGATATAACGGTGCGGTGCGCAGATTTTTTCTCGTCATTAAGCTGCTCGCTATTTTGTCCGCAATTGCTGCAGGAGGAAGTATAAAAGGGTGAAAAGCATAGAGAAACAGCACAGCGCATATGCTATAATTTTAAGCTGACGAAGCTTCATCTGTTTATTGGATGAAGCTTTTGTGGGGTTATTTAGGTCAAGATATGGTAAGATGGACATAGCGTATGAAGGAGGTAAACGATGACAAATTATAAATTGTTGGCATTGGATATGGATGGAACGCTGCTTAATGACGAGCTACATATTAGCGATAAAAATTTGCATTGGATTCAAAAAGCAATTGAGCATGGTGTAATCGTGATGCTTTCAACAGGGCGCGGCTTTATAAATGCCGTCGACTATGCTCACAATATCGGGTTAGATGCGCCGATGATTACGGTAAATGGCGGAGAAATATGGTCGAAACCTTATGTCCTGCTTGAGCGTAAAACATTGCAAGCGTCATGGGTTGCCAAGCTGCATGAGCTTACAAAGCAATTTCCTCAAACATGGTTTTGGGCTTATACAACGGAACGCATTTACAATAAGGATAGCTGGCATGAGGTTAGCGAGCCTTTGACAGCACATGACTGGCTGAAATTTGGCTACTATGATGAGGATATTTCTATTATTGAACAGATTCGCCAGCAAATCGAGGCTTGGCAGTCACTGGAAATATCGAATTCTTCCATATATAATTTAGAGATCAACCCTTTAGGTGTGTCCAAAGCTAGCGCTCTCGAGCAATTATGCAGCTACCTTTCGATCGACATGAAGGAAGTTATAGCTGTAGGCGACAGCTTGAATGATATTAAAGCGATTCAGGCAGTCGGACTTGGAGTAGCAATGGCCAACGCCCAGGATGAGGTTAAAGCCGCAGCAAATGCGGTCACATTTTCCAATAATGAGCACGGTGTGGCAGAGGTGATTAGGCGCTATATATTTAATGGTGAGGAAGAGCTTTAGTTTTGTAGAGTGAGGGAAATCAAATGGATATTTTAGGGATTGCCATTGTCGTGATTTTATTCGTCGTGGGCATGCTCGGTGCAATATATCCTGTGCTGCCAGGTGTATTCGCGATTTACGCAGCATTTTTTGTGTATGGATGGTTTTTCAGCTTCGATAAGTACAACGTCTGGTTTTGGATAATTCAAACGTTTATACTAGTAGTATTGATCATTGCCGATTATGTTGTTGGCGCATGGGGAGTTAAAAAATACGGCGGCTCTAAAGCTTCTGTCGTAGGCTCCACAATAGGGATCATTGCCGGACCTTTTGTAATACCAGCGTTTGGCCTTGTTCTAGGCCCGTTTCTTGGTGCCGTGATCGGCGAATTGCTCGCTGGTTCCAAGCTAAAGCAATCGCTGCTTGTTGGCTGGGGCTCGCTAATCGGACTGCTTAGCAGCGTTTTCGTAAAAATAGTGTTGCAGCTTGTGATGATCATATTATTTATCGTATGGGTTTGGTAATAAAGGAGGAGCTTTAAATGATTAATGTAACGATCTGGAATGAGTTTTTGCATGAGAAAGTGCATGAGGAAGTAACTCGCGTTTATCCTGAAGGGATACATATCGCGCTGCAGAAAGGGCTAGCAAATGAGCAATTCAACATTCGCACAGCGACGCTGGAGGAGCCTGAGCATGGCTTGACGCAAGAAGTGCTTGATCAAACGGATGTATTGATCTGGTGGGGACATATGGGCCATGACCGTGTGGAGGATGCGATCGTTGATCGTGTTCATGCTCGCGTTATGCAGGGAATGGGCTTAATTGTCCTGCATTCTGCCCACTTCTCGAAAATTTTCAAAAAGCTAATGGGGACAGGCTGTGACCTGAAATGGCGCGAGGCTAATGAGAAGGAGCGTATTTGGGTTGTTAATCCAGGCCATCGCATTGCGGAAGGCTTGCCAGAATACATTACACTTGATCATGAGGAAATGTACGGTGAGCATTTTGATATTCCAGCACCGGACGAGCTTGTTTTTCTAAGCTGGTTCCAAGGCGGAGAAGTATTCCGCAGCGGCTGTACGTTTTATCGCGGACAAGGCAAAATCTTTTATTTCCGCCCGGGGCATGAAACGTTCCCGACCTATTACAATGAGCACATTCTAAAAGTAATTGAGAACGGAATCCACTGGGCTAAGCCAACCGTTACAGCTGCGCCTGTGCGCGGCAATCATCAGCCGTTGGAGCAGCTATAGGCAAAGGAAAGAAGAGTAGATCCATGACAACTTTAAAGAAAGACTCGTTATTGAAAGGGACGATTATTCTGGCGTTGGCAGCATTGGTTGCCAGAGTACTAGGCATGTTCCAAAAAATTCCCCTTGAATATATGTTGGATGCGGAAGGGCAATTTGCCTTTTTCGCAGCCAACCAAATCTATTTGCTGCTGCTTGTTGTTGCAACGGCAGGCTTTCCAAGCGCGATCAGTAAAATGGTTTCGGAGCGCATGGAGGAGGGGAATTACGAGGATGCAAAGCGCATTTATAAAGCCTCGCTCGTTTTTGGAGCCGTTACGGGCTTGTTGCTGGCTCTTACGCTTTACATTATGGCGCCAATGTATGCTGCTACCATTGTCAAGAAGGAATCCGTTACCCTTGCTGTACAAGCGATTGCACCAGCGTTGATTTTATTTCCGATTATTGCAATGATGCGAGGCTACTTTCAGGGACGGCAAATGATGACTGCGGGTGGATTATCGCAAATTGTTGAGCAATTTGCCCGCGTTATTCTTGGTCTCGGACTAGGCTATATCTTCGTTTCGCTTGGCTATAGCGACGAGGCGTCTGCAGCTGCGGTTACATTCGGCAGCGTGTTCGGAAGCATTGCGGCCTTTATCGTAATGGTGGTTTACGCTCGCAAGCTGAAAAAGCAGGATGATCGGCTGACGAAAACGATGTCGGCTGAAGCTCGCTTAGCATTGATGCCCAACAAGCCTTTTGTTGCAAAACGGGGAGAAAAACTGAAGTTTCGCACGATTTACAAGGAAATTTTAAGCATGTCGATTCCGGCTCTTATAACATCAATGACTATCAATCTTGTTTATACCTTTGACTCATCGTTTTTTGTACGGATTACCGAACGGATTTATACGGAGCTTCAGGCAACCGAGGCCGCCGCTGTGCTGGGGATTAAGGCGCAATCACTTGCCGGCATCCCGCCAATTTTGGCGATTGCGCTAGGCTCGTCTATTATTCCGATCGTCGCAGCGGCATTTGCTCGCAAGGACCAGGCAGAGGTCAATCGGCAATCATCGATGGTTATGAAAATTGTCTGCGTATCTGGCGTTCCTGTTGCGATGTTTTTTACTGCGTCTGCTTTCTCGATTACAGGTCTGCTGTTTTCCAGTCCTGGCGGCTATGAGACAGTCGCTATGCTATGTGCAGGTACGATCCTGCAAATTACGATGATGACGACCAACTCCATTTTGTACGGGATGGGCAAGCAAAGGCAAACGATGGTCAATACGATAAGCGGCTTGCTGGGGAAAGTCGTCGTAAGCTGGATTTGCGGCTATTATTTTGGCGTAGCAGGCTTTGTGATTGGTTCAACTGTCTGCTTCCTGATGGTTACTTTAATGAATTTGCGACTAATTAAACGCGATGTCACATTGCATGTGATGGGCAAAAAATGGCTGCCGTATATTGCTGCTGTCATTATCTCAACGCTGGCTTGCTGGGGAGCGGAGTACGTAATGCTTTCTATTACAGAAGGCATGGCGGACAAGCTGGCCTATTTGCTCGCCGTGCTTGTGTCCGGCAGTATATTATGCGGCATCTATGGCATATTATTGCTGAAGCTTAAGGTGATTACACAACAGGATGTCGAATCATTGCCTGGGAAATTACGTGGGCCGATGAAAAAGCTGATGCGTGTCGTGCGAGCAGGTTAACAATTGAGCAGATTAAGGAGGAATAGAGATGAACAAGATTACATCAGAGGCTCAATATCGTGAGCTGATTGCGAATGAGAAGCTGACCATTATCGTATTTAAAACAACCTGGTGCGGCGATTGTCATTACATCAATCCGTTTATGCCTGAGGTTGAGGAGCAATATAAAGAGAAGGTTGATTTCTATGAAATTGATCGTGACGAGCTGCCCGATCTTTGCTCTGAGCTAAATATACTAGGCATTCCGAGCTTTGTAGCATTTAAAAACAGCAAGGAGCTTGTTCGTTTCGTCAACAAGCTGCGCAAAACACGTGATGAAATTGAACAGTTTGTGAATCGTGCAATAGAAGTAGCAGAAGTGTTATAGTATTGTTACAATATTCACATTTTGAACATGGTTTTTACCTAATCCAGTCGCTATAATGAATGAGACAGATCAATAAGAATTAGGTGAGTACATGAAGGTTACAAAACGGTTTCGAATATTAGCAAATCTGTCTTGTATCGGGATGCTGCTTGTTCTGCTTGCTGGAGCTCTTGTTACGAATACGGATTCGGGTCGTGGCTGCGGTGACGATTGGCCGCTGTGCAATGGTAAGTTTATACCGGCATATACGGTTGAGTCGATGATCGAGTATTCGCATCGCGCAGTTAGCGGCTTGGAGGGCATTCTTGTAGCGACTGTATTTTTTATGATTTACAGACAGTACAAGCGCGAGCGCAAAGTATATCGCGAGCCAATGCAATATGCTTGGTATGCGTTGCTTTTCACCATTATTCAGGCGTTGATGGGAGCTGCCGCCGTTATGTGGCCGCAATCTCCACCGATCATGGCTATACATTTTGGAATTTCCTTAGTAGCCTTTGCAGCGACGCTATTGCTCGTCATTTGGTGCTATCGCGATAAAAGAGGAATAGTGGAAACAACCGTATTTCCTCGCCAAATTATGCCCTGGGCATTGGCTGCATCGATTTATTGCTACGTAGTTGTCTACCTTGGCGCCTTTATTCGCCATACCGAAAGCGCTGGCGGCTGTCTAGGCTGGCCATTATGCAACGGAGAAGTAATTCCTGAGCTCTCGGGAGCAACTGGAATCGCATTTATTCACCGCGTTGGTGCGGCGATTTTAGGTATTGTGCTGATTGCGCTGTACTTTTATATTAAGCGCTTGACCGGCAACTCCTCGTTGACCAAGACTGCACAAGCGATCGTCATTTTGGTGCTCGCACAAATCGCGAGTGGCGCTTGGCTGGTCAACACGATTGGCAGCGACAACTGGTTCTTGTTTACGAGCTTATTGCACAACCTTATTATAGTCGCCCTGTTCGGTATGCTGGTGGACTTGGTTATACGTTCCTGGATTTATCGTAAAAAAAATTAGCTTTGAAAGGCTGTCATCCTTAAGCAGGGTGGCAGCTTTTTTGCAAGTAAAGACTTTAAGTACCAGCGAGTCAACTTGTAATCGTACTTTTACGTGCAGTAGCCAATAGAAGATGCGTAAGCAGGACAAAATATGGTATCATTGAAGCTACATACGATTAAAAGAGGTGAGCAACGTGCTGCAATTTTTATTTCCAGACGATGTACATAAACCAGATGAAAATTTTGTTGAAGTCGATCAGCTATTGCAGCGCTATGCGGCAGCGGCAGCTAAAAAGCGTAAGGAAAGCGACGCCGTAAACCAGATTTGGTCACGCTTTGAAATATGGAGCAACGGCTTGCGTGCTTCGATCCACGAGCTATATTCGAGCCACTATGCCGCCGGGAAATTCAAACAAAATATTACGAGCAGGTCGTTAACAGATATGGACGAGCAGCAGCGACTGGACTATGCGCGCTACGTTTATTTTGATAAAAATGGCTTCATACGTGTGTTTTCATTGCTTGATAAGCTCGGCACCTTTCTAAATGAACTGCTGGAGCTGCGCACAGAGCGCATCAAGCCGCATTTTTCATACTTTACGGTATTAAGACAAATGCGCGAGCGCGGCTTGCATCCGGAATTGACCAAGCCGCTCAATGAGCTTAAGGAAAGCTGCAAGGAATCGACGCATCGTTTGCGCCGCAGACGAAATACTGAGATTCACTATATGAACTCTGAAATGCAGGATGATTTGGTGCAACAAACGAGAATGTACGGTCAAGAAATTATGCTGGAAAATCTCGATCAGCAAATGGATGATTTAACTGCGGGGCTTCATATGACCACCCAATCCATCAGGCTGACGTTTCGTTATGCGGAGCGTCTTCTTCATCGTAATTGATCTAGGGCGTGTCTGAGAACTCCGAGGACAGCCCATTTTGCCGAATTTTCGTTCCATGCAAGGCGCGATTGTGAAGGCGTACCGGGCGTACGTCAAACAAACGGAACGAAGCAGGGGCGAAAAGGCGATGAAAGGGGCCTCTGAGCGGGTTTTCAGACAGGTCCTACATTCTTTGGAAAGGAGAATGGCTGTGAAGCTTGCGGGGAAAAAGGCGCTTATTACAGGAAGTGCCAAAGGATTAGGAAAGCGTACAGCGATGGAGCTAGCCTCTCAAGGCTGTAACCTCATGCTTCATTACATGGCAAGCGGGCAGGAAGCAGAGGCATTGAAGGAGCAGCTGCAGCAGCATGGCGTGGAGGTGCGGCTTGCCCAGGCTGATTTATCGAACCCGATTGGTGTTGATCAGCTGGCTGCTGAGGTTGAGCGCTGGGGAGGCGGCGTAGATATTTTGATTAACAATGCCGGTCCTTTTGTGAGAGAACGGAAGCTGTTTCAGCAGTATGATCGTGAGCTGATTACGTCGCTTATTCAAGGCAATTTAATATCGGCAATGCTGCTGGACCATCATGTGCTTCCCTATATGCGCAGCAATAGCTGGGGACGAATTATTCATTTTGGCTTCGGTCATGCGAACGAAGCAAGAGCTTGGCCGCAGCGGGCCGTTTACGCTGCAGCGAAAACAGCGCTGGTCTCATTTACCAAATCGCTGGCTGTGGAAGAAGCGCCTTACGGCATTACGGTTAATATGATTGGTCCCGGAGATATTAAGGGTGAATACAAAGAAATGTCGATTCATGAGGTCATGAGCAATTATGATGAGGAAAATCCGATTGGCCGACCGGGAACAGGCGAGGATGTGGCGCGTGTCATCGCATTTCTGTGCGATAACAAGTCGAGCTACTTAACTGGCAATATTATTGACGTGACAGGCGGCTTTGATCCGATTAAAGCGAACATATTGCAAAAATAAAGCGATCTCGCATAAGCGCGAGATCGCTTTTTAGACCACATCTAAGCGGAACATTTATTAAAATACTTGTACAACCTCTACGATGCCGTCTACCTCTTCAAGAAGCGCACGCTCAATACCAGCTTTTAGCGTGATTGTGGAACTTGGGCAGCTTCCGCATGCACCCATCAGGCGAAGCTTAACAATGCCGTCCTCAACGTCTACAAGCTCAACGTCACCGCCGTCGCGTTGTAGAAAAGGGCGAAGCTTGTCAAGCACGTCCAGTACTTCATCATACATTGTATCTTGTACTTGTTCACTCATTGCAATCATCTCCTTTCTATTCTATTATAGTACAAAGAAATGCAAATGAATACAACTCTCAATAAAGTTCTTGAAAGTTAAGGTGCCTGTTATGCTAAAACCAACAATTGAATTTTGTACGAGCAATATGCATCACGGTACAGAAGTACTGCTTGATAAATATGAGCTTGATGATACGTATGAAACAACGGAATATGGCTGTCTTGGCAATTGCGGCGAATGCTATATGCGCCCGTTTGCTTTAGTAAACGGCACAATTGTTGCAGCAGAATCGGTCGAAGAGCTGGACGAAAAAATTCAAAAATTTTTAGTGGAGGAAGCAGAAAATCAAGCTGCGCTTGATCGCTTGCTTGACGATTTATAAGCCCTCACAAGAGTCACGCTCGGCTTGAACGGTTCTGCAGGGATGCTTTTATCATTCCAGATTGCCCGCAAAATATGTGCGCTTTGGCCATAATTTAAAACCAAAACGGTCTTCATACAATATAGCGGCAGGCTTTGGTGGAAAACCTGGCCTGCCGTTTTTTATCGAATGATTGCAACTGACCTGCTGCTTAAAAATGCTTGGAGCGCCACAATATACCGCTTTTAATCAGACGCGGCACCCGCCCCTTGACCGCCACTGAGCCCATCACGCCGAAGCCGCAGTGCTTGCCGAGTGCGCCTAATGTGCCGCGCAGCTTGATCGGTTCAACAGGGATGCTCTTTTCGCGCCAAATGGCAAGTAAAATATGGGCAATATGCTCGCCTTGAATTCCTGCTACTTGAGCGCTTGGTGAATAAGGCAGCGCTGCGCAGTCGCCAACGACAAATATAGCAGGATCATTGAGTAGCTGGTAATGCTTATTCAGCTTGAGCCGCCCGCCTGCATCCTTTTCCGCTTGCAGCTGCTGAACAAGCGGCACTGGCTGAATACCGGCTGTCCAAAGCGTAATATCGGTATGAAGCGGCTTGGGCGAGCCTAGAATATGAAGCGTCTGCTGCTCGATCCGCTCCAGCTGGGTGTTCAGCAGCAGCTGCACCTGGTGCTCGTTGAGCCATTCGGCAACATAGGTTTGAATTCCTTCGGGAAAGCCGCCTAGCAAGCGCGGGCCGCGATTCATCAAGGAAATATTAAGATCGGGTCGGCTTTCGCGTAGCTCTGAAGCCATTTCTACACCGCTGAGGCCGCCCCCGACTATTGTAACTGTGCCGTAAGGCTCAACATTATTCAGCGCAGTATATGCCTTGCGTGCAGCTTGAAACGTCTGAATACCGTAGCTGAATTGATCTGCGCCAAGAACGCCATGATAATGATCTATACTGCCTAGTCCAATGACGAGGAAGTCATAGCTGATCGGGTCGTGGCCATCAACATGTACCAACTTCTTCTGCTGGTCCAAGGAGTGGATTTCCCCCAGAACGAGCCGAACATCTGGAGATTTGGGGAAAGCGACTCTTAGCTCGCAATCGGATGAGGTTCCTGCTGCCAAAGCATAATATTCCGTTTTCAAGCCTTGAAAGGGCTGCCGATCAATGAGAGTTATTGCAATATGCTTGGGCAAGCCCTTTTGCAGCAGCTCTTCAATAATTGCCAAGCCGCCGTACCCGCCACCTAAAACGACAAGATTTTTTTTCATGCTGTCATCTCCATTTTTATAAAGCTCATCATCATAATCCTTTGTGATACTGTATACTACTATAGGATGAACGATAGCGGCAATTTGTTTGCACAAATCTGCAATTGCCTGCTTGCCAAATTATGCAACAGCAGCAGCTGCTGATGATCCGAAGCATTTGCTGGAGCAATTGGTTAGTTCGTCACTATTGAGCTTCCGCACATAGTGGAGTATACTAATACTATACAAAAGTAAGTTTAGGTCTCATACATGAGATTACGATAGACTGGAGGGAGTAACATGATTACAATTACTGAATTAGCTGCTGAAAAAATTAGCGAGATGCTTGAGGAAGAAAATAACCCGGCATTGTTCCTTCGCGTAGGCGTGAAGGAAGGTGGCTGCAGCGGCTTCTCATACGGCATGGGCTTTGACGATGAGCAGAATGAGGATGACACAATTCTTGAAGTACAAGGCTTAAAGGTAGCCGTCGATGCAGACAGCGCCAAATACCTTCGCGGTCTTGTGATTGACTTCAAGGAAACAGCAATGTCGGGCGGGTTTACGATCGATAATCCTAATGCAACCGTAACTTGCGGCTGCGGCTCCAGCTTCCGCACAGCAACAGACGCAGGCAATCCAGCTGCTGATCCTTGCTAAGTAGCGGCTTTGACTTTTGCTTGAAAAGCTTCTATAATGAATCCGTATTAATTGCATTTAAACTACAGTCGGAGGGCTATTAAAAATGATTCATTACATCAGACTACGTTCCCTAACTTTGAACAAGTAATTTCATATGTTCAAAGGCTCTGTTTGTGAATTCAGAGCAACGGGAGTAGTCTGTCCTTTTTTAATAGTCTACATTTGGTGATAAATTATCAATGCAGAGAAAGGCAGATCGCATGCCTTTCTCTTTTATATTTTAAAAGCTCAGTTCTATTTCCCTTTGCTCTAAATCATAGGCAGCTTGCCTATGATTTTTTATTGGAAAAGGTGAGGGAATATGTCTGAATATAAATCAAATTTACAGCTAACGCAGCAGCTGATTAAGCTTGCTGTATGTCCGCACTGTCAAAGTGCTTTTCAAGCAGTCGGCAAAAGCCTGGTCTGTACTGCCAATCACAGCTTCGATATTGCAAAGCAAGGCTATGTCAATCTTTTGCCAAAGCCTGCGAGCAGTCAATACAGCAAGTCGTTATTCGCCGCACGGCGCAGCATCATTACTGAAAGCGGTCTGTATCGGCCACTGCATCAGCTCACCGCAGCGCTAATAATGCAGCATGCTGCAACATCCATGGACTCATTATGCTTGTTGGATGCGGGCTGCGGCGAAGGCTCGCATTTGCAGCATATTGCGCAGCTTTGTAAGCATCCTGATCTGACAGCCGTTGGCTTGGATATTGCCAAAGCAGGCATCGCAATGGCAGCAGGCAGCTACAAACATATGGCGTGGCTTGTAGGAGATTTGGCAAATTTGCCGCTTGCTGCTCACTCCTGCGATGTAGTGCTTAATATGCTGTCTCCTTCCAACTACAGTGAATTTAAGAGAGCTTTGCGGCCAAATGGACTTGTCATTAAGGTTGTGCCGCGTCAGCACTATTTTCAACAGCTAAGAGCAGCGTTATTTCCCGATTCAACACGAGCGCCATACAGCAACGAGCGCACCGTAAAGCTATTTCAGCAGCATTTTACGGTACAAAGCATGCATCGGCTCACATATACGCACAAGCTGGGGGATGGCGAACTGGAAAAGCTGCACGCAATGTCACCGTTAGCCTGGAACGCCCAGTCCTCGCGCATAGCAGCATTTTTAGAGCAGGACGAGCTCGAGCTAACCGTTGATGTGGATGTGCTTGTAGGCCAGAATAAACACTAAATACGATAAGCTGTCTGTCTATATCTAAATCAAACAAACAAGGCTAAGTCCGTATGTCAGGACTTGGCCTTGTTTGTTTGCTTGCAACGATATGTACATTGCGGCAGAAAAACTGTTATCTGCATCACTTATTGCGAAGAAAAATCTACTATAAATAGATGGGCTCATGTATGATAGAAGCATACATAGATGTGCTGCGTTAAAATACGAGCATTCGATTGCGAGGTGTGTTATTTTGCCGTACGAGATTACAAGGGCGACTACCGTTATGTACATGCAGCGATATATTGAGTTTGCGCTTGACTCCTACGCGAAGCTCAATTTGCCGTATCCGTTTTCGGTTTCGTTAGGCTATATAGCCAGTCCTGTGCTGATGCAGGGAGAGATCTTTCTTGCATTTGATGATGACCATCAGACAATCGGCTGCTTAAGCTTTATACGAGGCACTGCAGAGGAGAACTACAGCAACCGCGAAATTGTACAAATTCAGCTGCTGTATATTGATGAGCACTATCGCAGCTCAACGCTGCTGCGTGAGCTATTGAGCATGCTGGTGCAATGCTTGCGTTATTTGGAGGAGCCTGTAAAGGAGCTCCATTTTTGGACGGGAGCAGATGATCAGCTGCAAGCGCTGATCGCCAAGCGATTCTCTCTTCAGCCACGGACATATCAGTCAGTATATGGGACGCTCCATTATTACATCATGCCTTTCGAGGGGGTGGGGGAGTACATTTCAACATTCCCCAACATCCAATATTTTTAGCAGATGTTTAAAAAGCTGGGCTTTGATGACGATGCGATTGCGTTGTAGTGGATTCGACGTCGAATCTTGAACGCTAGCGAAAACTCCGGTGCTCACGTAGCAAGTGCCTACGCTGCGCTCCTCGTTTTCTACTAGCGTCCAAGCTTCTTGGTCCTGAAAGCCCAGCTTTTTAAACTTCAATTGGAAGAGGATGTTTAAAAAGCTGGGCTTTGATGACGATGATGGGCGTTGTGGCTTAGTCGACGGCGAATCTTGAACGCTAGCGAAAACTGCGGTGCTCACGTAGCTATTGGCCTACGCTGCGCTCCTCGTTTTCTACTAGCGTCCAAGCTTCTTGGTCCTGAAAGCCCAGCTTTTTAAACTTCAATTGGAAGAGGATGTTCAAAAAGCTGGGCTTTGATGACGATGATGGGCGTTGTGGCTTAGTCGACGTCGAATCTTGAACGCTAGCGAAAACTCCGGTGCTCACGTAGCAAGTGCCTACGCTGCGCTCCTCGTTTTCTACTAGCGTCCAAGCTTCTTGGTCCTGCTTTCAAAAAAAGCTACAGCGAAGGAGCCAAGCATCCGAAAAACGAAGAGGGTCGCCTTTAACATCGTAATGCTTCCATTAAATTTCAAATAAGAGCATTACGATTTAAAAAGCGACTGGAGGATGCTTGGCTCCGTAGCGCTGAAAAACGAAGAGGGTCGCCTTTAACATCGTAATGCCACCATTAAAATTCAAATAAGAGCATTACGATTTAAAAAGCGACTGGAAGATGCTTTGCTCCGTAGCGCTGATAAACGCTTATTTTTTATGAAAAGAGATGCTATTAATGTGGACGGTTGTTAGAACGATTTTTCGCTACTTGGTGCCATACAAGCTGCTTACTTTGTGCTTTTTGCTGCTGTTTGGGCTTGATCTTTTATTTGTATCTGTAGCTCCGCTTAGCTTTAATTACATTATCGATTATGCTGTTGCGCCTAAGGATATGGATGTGTTTCTGTTTATAGCAGCTTTGCTGCTTGGATTTGGCATCGTTTGTACGATTGCCGGCGTATTCGGAGATCGCCTGCTTTCCAGGCTGAATGCGCTGGTTGAGCAGGATTTGCGGCGAGCTTTGTTTTCGAAGCTGCAGCAGCTGCATATCAGTTATTTCCAGGCAAAGCGAACAGGGGATAGCGTGATTTTGTTTTCTAACGATATTCCTGCGATAAGCAGTGCGATGACTGCTCTGCTGTCGACTGGCATTCAGTCGCTGGTTGTTGTTATGGTCAGTATGAGCATTTTGCTTTATTTGCAGTGGAGTATGGCGCTGCTTATTATTATGGGCGCCGCGGTCATTTTTGTCGGCCCGCTGCTGCTTAACAAGCGGGCTAGCACTCGCATTCAAGCGTACAGGGAGCAGGCAGCTGGCTTGAACAGTGATGTTACGGAAAATGTGAAGGCGCAAAAGCTGATTAAAAGCTACAGCCTGCAGCAATTGATGCTGCGGCGATTTGAACAGCGGCTTAAAAGCCTGTTCGTAAGCAGCTATCAGTTGAATTTGATTAATGCTGCATTAGGCAGAGTGCCGATGATCAGCCTGCTGCTCGTAAATTTGACGATTATGCTGTACGGCTCGTACTTGGCAATCGTGGATCGAATTTCGCTCGGTGAGCTGGTAGCTTTCTATACGATGTATATGTCGATGGGCAATTCCGTATTTAATCTTACCTTTATTATTCCTTCATTAACCAGTGCCAAGGTTAGTATCGAACGGCTAGCCCAAGTAATGGAAGAACGGGATGAGCAGATTAAAACGGATCTGCCGGCAAGCGAGAAAGTCTTCAAGCCTGCCTCCAAAGCAAGCAAAAAAGCAGCAGAGGAGCCTGTAGTATTGCAGGCTGAGCCAGCAAAGCTGCAGCAAATTGCATTTGATCGGGTAAGCTTTGGCTATGAGCCGGAGCGGCAAGTTTTGCACGATATCACATTGTCGATTCCGCAAGGCGCCAATATCGCATTTGTCGGCAGCAGCGGCTCTGGCAAAAGCTCGATGGTGCAGCTGCTGCTTGGCCTGTACGAACCCGCTGAAGGTACAATTACGGTAAATGGCGCTCCACTGGGCTCCGCTCAGCTCGCTTCCTATCGGCAGCAGCTTGCTGTCGTATTTCAGGACAATTTTTTGTTTCAGGGCACGATTAAGGAAAATATCGCAATGAGCAGCGAGACTGCCAGCGATGAGGACATCATACGAGCGGCACAGCTTGCAGAGATTCATGATTTTATTATGTCGCTGCCAGACGGCTATGCAACGAAGGTGTACGATGAAGGCAGCAACTTTTCAGGAGGGCAGCGTCAGCGGCTGGCAATCGCTCGAGCGCTCGTGCGCGAGCCGCAATTGCTTATTTTGGATGAAGCGACCTCAGCGCTAGACCCGGCAACCGAAGCGGCGATTAATCAAACGATCAACAGGCTGGCTCGGCAGCGAACGGTTATTTCTGTTACGCATCGTCTGTCAACTGTTGCGGATGCCGATCTTATATGCGTATTTGACGAAGGAAGGCTGGTTGAGCAGGGGACGCATGAGCAATTGCTGGCCCGGCAGGGGCAGTTTTATTATTTATGGGAAAAGCAAACGGGCTTTACGCTGTCAGAGGAAAGCGACGATGTGCAGATCAATGCTTCCCGCTTGTCTCAGCTTGCCTTCTTCAAGCAGATTTCGCCTGAGGTGCTTGAGGATATCGCGATGCTGTTTAATACGGAGCGCTTTGCGTCAGGAGCCACTATTATTGAAGAAGGCGCTCGTGGCGAGAAGTTTTATATTTTGATTCGCGGCAAGGTTGAGGTTTTGAAGCAGGTCGTTGGCGAGCTGGAAGAGCAGCAGCGACAGGTTGCCGTGCTTGAGGACGGTGATCATTTTGGAGAAATCGCATTGCTGCAAAATGTTCCGCGCACGGCTACGATTAAAGCGCTGACGCCATGTGTCGTCATTACATTGCAGCGCAAGGTGCTGCAGCATTTGCTAAGCAAGCATCCTGACATAAACAGCTATGTAGTGAAGGTGCTGCAGGAACGGCTTGGATAAGGACGGTGAAGGATAACGATGTACAGCTATTCAGTTATGGCGTCAACAGATGAGCAAAAGGCTCAATTTTCGGCTTTCTTTGTGCGCTATCGCGAGCATTTCTCGCGCGATATGCTGCTGGATGAAGCACTGCTGCATTTATTAAATTATTTGGAGCAATCCTCGATTATTCTTACCTACAATGAGCGGGATCAAGTGATTGGTGCGCTAAATTATTGGCGCACAGCTGATGAAACAGGTGAGGATGAATTTGCCTATGATGCTGACGGCAGACTCGTTTATCTCAGTTCAGCGCTTATTGCGCCGGAGGAGCGAAGCAGCAGAGTGTTTATGCATGGCTTTCGCGATTGGATCAACGAGATGCATAAGCAGGCTCCCGAGCTGCATACGGTTATATTTACGGCGCGAGCCGACATTGCCTATATTAATCAGCTGTATCGCAAATTCGCTCGGCATTGCGGGCATAGGGAAGGCCTGCATGGCATGGAAAACATCTATAAAGCGAATTTTACCGAGCTGCACCATTTTTTAAACCGTTTAAAATCGAAATAAGTTGTAAGTTTGGTTACAGATTATTTAGCTTCGCGGCTATATAATACAAGTTAGGAAGGTTGTTAGAGAGGAGGTGTTCCCATGTATCCAGCAAAACCAAGCTTTGACAAAAATTCAGGCGATAACAAGGTGAAAATTCAAAAAAGCGTTATGCAGGCGTTTGATGCGCTAAAGAAGCAGGAGCTGCTTCGCGCTGTATCAGCAAAGTAATTGGGTATTCGAGCACTTATCGTTTGTTGAAGGATGTACAAAAATCCTCCGAGCCAGCATTTTCACAGGCATCGGAGGATTTTTTTGCTTTGCAGGCTGACAGTGCAGCATCGCAAATTTAAATGTTTACAGGAACGTCAAGCTGCTGCTGCAGCTGTTGTTGAACGCCTTTCAACTGCTCGTTGCTGGGCGGCTTAATATGCTCAAGCTCATACGTTAAGCCAAGCTGCTGCCATTTGAATTTGCCCATTTCATGATAAGGCAGCAGTTCAACCCTTTCTACAGCTTCGAGCGAGGAAATGACCGCCGCGAGCTTATCGACATCAGCTGGATCGGTTGTAACATCGGGAATGACGACATGCCTGATCCAAAGCTTGCTACCTTGCTTGCTGACATGCTCGGCCATCCGCAAAATGCGCTGGTTGGATTGTGTTGTCAGCTTCATATGCTTGTGCTCGTCAATCATTTTCAGATCAAGCAGAATAAGATCCAGTACCTCAAGCAAGCCAGTTGATTGCAAATGCGAGGGCTCGCAAAATCCGGATGAATCCATCGCCAGATGCAGCTGATAGCGGCGCTTCAGCTCACGCCCCAGCGCTGCGAGAAAAGGAGCCTGCAGCGAAGGCTCGCCTCCCGAGAAGGTGACGCCTCCGCAGGATGCCTGGTAATACGGTATAAATGGCTCGATTTCGGCAATCACCTCATCAACGGTCATAACCTTGCCGGTCGTTGTATCCCATGTATCGGGATTATGGCAAAATTGACAGCGAAGGGCACAGCCTTGCATAAAAAGGACGAAGCGAATGCCTGGGCCGTCTACGGTGCCAAAGGACTCGAAGGAGTGAATCCGTCCTTTGGCTTGCCGATCATGCTGAATTTGAGCCTGAAGCTCGTTGGCTATGATCATTAGAGCGACCCGTGGAAGGTACGGCTAATCACTTCAAGCTGCTGCTCCTTCGTCAGCTTAATGAAGTTAACAGCATAGCCGGATACGCGCACGGTAAGCTGTGGATACAGCTCGGGATGCTCCATAGCGTCCTGTAATGTTTCGCGATCAAATACGTTGACGTTCAGATGATGCGCTTTTTGCGCCATATAGGTGTCAAGCATAGCAGTCAAATTGCTGCGCTGTGCTGATTCGTCCTTACCGAGCGCCTTGCCGACAATGGAAAAGGTGTTGCTGATGCCATCCAAAGCATGCTCGTATGGCAGCTTGGCTACACTGGTCAAGGAAGCAAGCGCGCCTTTGCGATCACGCCCGTGCATCGGGTTTGCTCCAGGAGCAAAAGGCTCGCCAGCTTTACGTCCATCCGGTGTTGTACCAGTCTTTTTGCCGTATACGACATTAGATGTAATCGTTAAGACAGACTGCGTAGCGATCGAGCTGCGGTACGTTTTATGCTTTTTCAGCATGCCCATAAATCGCTCGACAAGCTCTACTGCAATCGAATCGACGCGGTCATCGTTGTTACCGTACTGCGGGAAGTCGCCTTCAATGCGGAAGTCAACGGCGATGCCATGCTCATTGCGAACCGGGTAAACCTTTGCGTATTTAATCGCGCTCAAACTGTCAGCAACGACTGACAAGCCCGCAATGCCGCATGCCATCGTACGCAATATTTCACGGTCATGCAGCGCGAATTCCAGGCGCTCGTAGCAATATTTATCATGCATGTAGTGAATGACGTTCAATGTGTTAATATATAGCCCCGCCAGCCACTCCATCACCTGCTCGTAATTGCCCATCACCTGCTCATAATCGAGCACCTCGCCTGTCAATGCCGGCAGCTGACCAGGGAACACCTGCACATTCAGCTTCTCGTCTACGCCGCCATTAATTGCATACAGCAGCGCCTTGGCAAGATTGGCCCGCGCCCCGAAAAATTGCATTTGCTTGCCGATTCTCATGGCCGAAACGCAGCAGGCGATACCGTAATCGTCGCCATAGATCGGACGCATTAAATCGTCGTTCTCATACTGAATCGAACTCGTTTCAATCGAAACCTTGGCACAGTAGGCTTTAAAGGCTTGCGGCAAGTCATTCGACCATAACACGGTCAAGTTCGGCTCTGGCGACGGCCCCAGCGTATAGAGCGTATGCAAAATACGGAAGGAGGACTTGGTGACCAGTGGCATGCCATCCGTCGAAATACCGCCAATGGATTCCGTTACCCATGTAGGGTCGCCGGAGAACAGCTCATTGTAATCAGGTGTGCGCAAAAATTTGACGATGCGCAGCTTCATGACAAAATGATCGAAAAGCTCCTGAGCCTCGGCTTCAGTTAAGCTGCCTTCCTGCAAATCACGCTCAATATAAATATCAAGGAAGGTTGAGACGCGTCCCAAGCTCATCGCCGCGCCGTTTTGCTCCTTAATCGCTGCCAAGTAAGCGAAGTAAAGCCATTGAATCGCTTCCTGCGCATTGTCCGCTGGACGGCTAATATCATAGCCATAGGAGGCGGCCATTTCCTTCAGCTCCTGTAGCGCGCGAACCTGCTCGGCATGCTCCTCGCGTTCGCGAATGACGTCCTCAGACATTGGCAGCTGCTCGGTTAACGCTTTATCCTTCTCTTTTTCGGCAATTAAACGATCGACGCCGTACAACGCGACTCGGCGGTAATCGCCAATAATGCGACCACGGCCGTAAGCATCAGGCAATCCTGTAATGATCGCCGTTTT
The DNA here is from genome assembly GCF_018403185.1 of Paenibacillus montaniterrae. Classification (GTDB taxonomy): domain Bacteria; phylum Bacillota; class Bacilli; order Paenibacillales; family Paenibacillaceae; genus Pristimantibacillus; species Pristimantibacillus montaniterrae. The sequence goes on along the minus strand of NZ_BOSE01000002.1, from coordinate 188,413 downwards.
GCGTGCCAGTCTCATTTCAGGCGTATAGGCATCGAACACGCCCTGGTTATGCGTTTTGCGAATGTTGGTAAACAGGTCGACCAGCTCCTGCGGAATGTCATAGCCGTACGCCTTGCAGGCGTCGATCACCATTTTAATGCCGCCGAACGGCTGAACGGAGCGCTTGAAAGGAGCATCGGTTTGCACGCCGACTATTTTTTCCAGTTCTTTGTCGATATAGCCGGGCGCATGTGAAGTAATGGTGGAAGGCTTGCTCGTATCAACATCCCAAACACCGCCACGCTCACGCTCCTCGCGAGACAAGCGGCTAATATGCGCCCAAAGCTCATTCGTTGCATTGGTGGCCGAGGCGAGAAATTGCTCATCTCCCAAATAAGGGGTCGCGTTGCGGATAATAAAATCTCTTACATCAATTTGCTCTGACCATGCGCCTTGCTTGAATTGGCGGTGAGCTCCTTTATCGGATTGCAGCATTTGTACAGTTTTCATCGTTCATTCCTCCTTGATGTTGTAAGCTTTCAAATTTATTTGAATTCGCCATAAAAGGCTTGACGGTAAAGCTCGGCTAGCTCTGCAACGAGCGGCAGCCTTGGGTTGTAGTTGGTATACTGATCCTCGAAGGCGCGCTCAGCCAAATATTCCACCTTGGATTCAAACGGTGCTGATGGAATGCCCGCCTCCTGAAAGCTTTCAGGAATGCCGAGCGAACGGTTCAGCTGTTTAACGGACAGGATCAGGCTGTTGACCCCTTCATTAGTTGTGTAGGCAGGCAGTCCTGCCAGTCTGGCGATTTCGGCATAGCGCACATCCGCCTGAAAATGCTTGTAGTTGGCAAAGTTTTGAAATTTGGTCGGACGCGAAGCGTTATAGCGAATCACATGCGGCAGCAGAATCGCGTTAGTACGTCCATGCGGCAAGCCAAACTCAGCGCTGAATTTATGAGACAAGCTGTGGCAAATGCCGAGAAATGCGTTGGAAAAAGCCATGCCAGCTATCGTTGAAGCATTGTGCATTTTTTCACGAGAAACAGCGTCGCCAGAGGCAAATGATTTTTCCAGGTTCTCCAGCACCAGCTGAATAGCTTTAATTGCCAACCCATCGCTGAAATCATTGGCCATAATCGAAACATAGGCTTCAATGGCGTGAGTCAGCACATCCATGCCTGTATCAGCAATTACAGTGGAGGACAGGCTTGCCGTATACTCTGCGTCGATTATTGCCACATCCGGCGTCAGCTCATAGTCGGCAAGCGGGTACTTCGATTGTCCCTTGCTCGTATCGGTAATCGTGGCGAACGAGGTGACCTCCGAGCCCGTGCCCGATGTGGTCGGGATCGCCACAAGCTTGGCGCGCTTGCCTAGATGCGGATATTTGTAGACGCGATTGCGAATATTCATAAACTTCATTTTAATCGTATCGAAATTCGTTTCGGGACTTTCGTAGAACAGCCACATCGCTTTAGCTGCATCGATAACCGATCCGCCGCCAAGCGCTACGATGCAGTCCGGCTGAAATGCGTGCATGCGCGCCGTTCCCTGCATAACGAGATCAATCGTTGGCTCGTGCTCGACTTCAGCGAAAACTTCTATTTGCACAGGCTTGGCGCGTTTCCGCAAATAATACTGCACCTTGTCAACGTAGCCAAACTGCTCCATATAATGATCGGTAACGAGCAGGACGCGGCTAATGTCGGGCATTTTGCTTAAATATTGCGTTGCCCCTGCTGAGAAATACAGCTTCGGCGGGATTTTGAACCATTGCATTTCGACGCTGCGATTGGATACCTTTTTTAAATGCAATAGCTCAGCATTGACGCCTTGCGGATGAAATGATGTCTGATAGCCCAGTGCATGGAACGGAAGCTCTTTGTCGCGGAAGCTGAGTGCGCCTTCAATGGAAGGAGCGTTGACAATTAAGCGATTCACAAGCAGCTGTTCGGCGAATTTGGCCTTCACGGCTTCATCATGGCTATGGATGACTGCTGAATGCTTGGCTTGGCCCAGCTCCAGCAGCTGCTGGGCAAGCTTCAAAGCCAGCTCGTCGTTCTCGGCTTCATATAATGCCAGCATTGGACAAGGCTTAATTAGCGATAGCGGCTGATGCTCGCCAACTTCATCAAGCGGTGCAATGAGTAGCTTCGTATCTGGCGCTACCTCAATGCCCGCTGCCGCAGCAAGCTCTGCCGCAGATTTGCCGATGAACGATTGGCGCATCATGCCGTTTTCCGAGAATAGTGTGCTCGTCAGCAGCTCGCATTCGATCTCATCGAGAATATGACAGCCAAGCACAGACATCATCTGCACTGCCTGCTGGTAAAGATCCTGATGGATGATGAGCGCTTGCTCAGACGTAAAGATCATTCCGTTGTCGAAATTTTTAGATAATATAATATCTGTAACGGCTTGCTTTAAATCAGCCGTACGATCCATATAGCAAGGAATATTTCCATAGCTTACACTCATTGTTGTTTTACCGAGCTGCTTGGCAGTTTTCGCCGCAGCCTCGTCTCCGCTGCATATAATTAAAGCGATACCAGGATGGGATATGCAAGTCATAAGCTCCGATTGCGTGTAATTGTCGAGCCATTGCAGTGCATAAGGCGGAGCACCGGCAAGAATGGCTGCATCATGCACCGTCTGTACGGCCTCAATGCTGCTTTTTACCGCATCCTTTTGCAGCATAAAGATAATCGGGTTTCGTGTTTTTACGGCAATAAGCGCTTGGAACAAAATCGTCGAAACAGGAGAGGCGCCAGTTACAATCGAAATAATGGCTCCGATTGGCTCGGCTATCATTTGATAGCCCTCATAATGATTGTTTTCAATTTCACCAACGGTTTTCATATATTTGATCGCGTGATAAACACTTTCTGTCGCATGCATGTTCAGTACAATTTTATCCTCAAAAACGCCGCGCCTGGTTTCCTCCAGCTCCAACTTGGCTAGCTCCATATGGCGCTGAATGCCAGCCAGCGTCATATGCTGGACGATTGTATCAATAGTCGATTGCTCGTAGCTGGCATATTGCTGGACAGCGGCTTCTGCGCGCTCCAGACATTGCCGCAGCAACGGCGTATCTTTATGGAAATGCTGCAGCTTGGACTCCTTAACGGCCATCGTTCTCCCTCCTTACATATTCGCTTTGAATGCTACAGTTCTATTGTAAAAGCAAACCCCGAAAAAGGATGTGCTAAAAATCACAAAGTAAAACATCAATTGCCTGCCAGATGGCAGCAATGTGAAAAAAGCTGAGGGGACGACGCTGCTACGATAAGGAGTGGAACGAGTAAGGCGTTATATACGAGAAATGCGAAAAGTGGGGAGGGGAGTCAGGTCAGGAAGAGGCAGGAGAGGATTCTAAGGAATATTGAAGGATTTACGGAATAACGAAGTGTCTAAAGAATCTGGGTAACGTTAATTAATCAGCAATGAGCTACATGGAAATCTAACGAATATTTACAACGCTAAGAGCAGGAAATCACTTGAATCACAGTAAAACTTGCATATTAAGACGTTGTAGATTCCTTAGAGCATTGTATGTCCTAGTTTGGTGCAAATAGCGATACCCAGTTTCATTAGATCATTCAGCACTACGGAGCAAAGCATCATCCAGTTGCTTTTTAGATGCTAATGCTCTTACTTAAATGTTGAAGGCTGCATTAGTATTTAAAGGCGATTCACGTTCGTTTTTTGGATTGCGTTGCTTCTCCACTGGTGCTTATAAAGCGGGGGCGCAGAGTAGAGCAAAGCTACGTAAGCACCGGAACTTTCGGTAGACGGCCATATTCGACGCCGAATCTGCTACGAAGCAGCGCCTCGTCATCAAAGTCCAACTTTTTGACTAACCATTCCAATCGAGGTCAAAAAGTTGGGCTTTCAGGACCAAGAAGCTTGGACGCTAGTAGAAAACGAGGAGCGCAGCGTAGGCAAAAGCTACGTGAGCACCGGAGTTTTCGCTAGCGTTCAAGATTCGCCGTCGAATAAGCTACAGAGAAGTAACCTCGTCATCAAAGCCCAATTTTTTGACTTCATCTAAAGGCGGCAGATTTCTTTTGGGCATGTTGGGCATAGAGGACACCCCGCCATATCCTTCAGCGCTGGCAGATTAATAACCTTGATGCAGCCATTTGCTTCATTGGTGACGATGCCATCGCGCTTCATGCTTGCCAGCAGGCGGTTAACGCCCTCGCGAGTAGTACCGACCAGCTCCGCCAACTCATTATTAGTCAATTTTATATTAATCCGTATATGGTCTTGTTCATGTTCGCCAAAGCTGTTGCACAGCCGAATAAGCGTCGATGCTAATGCGCCATTTTTACCGCCCATTAGCAGATCGCGCAGCTTCGATTCAGTTTTGCGCTGAATTAAGCCCATCCACATCGCGTAGCGATATGCAAGATCCCCATATTTGCACATTAGCATTTCCAATTGCAGACGGGGGATAATGCCAACCTCAACCTGGTCGATCGCCTCGGCTGTATAGCGATGCGTCGTATCCCAAGCATCAATATCAGCAATCATATCATCAGGCTGCAGGATGGAAAGCAGCAAATCCTTGCCCTCGGACGTCGATTTACGAAGTTTAACGCGGCCTTTAATGATCCAGTAAACGGCGATGGCCTCATCGCCCTCCCAGAATAAATGAGTACCCGCAGAGTATTTTTTAACGTGCATAACAGATGCAAGCAGATCAAGCTGCTCATCGGTAAACACAGTGCTGAGCGAGCCAGGGCGATGCTTGCTGTCCGGTCGTTTTATTTTCACAGCATTCGAATCATAATAAATACTCATTGAAGTGTCATCTCCTCCAGAACAGTTTCCTTATCTCTACTATACGTGGAAGCATATTTTTTGAATATCGGGAATCTCCCTACATCGTTTTAAGGTGTTTCCCTGACATACAGTGTTCGAATCAATGTTTATAATAAGGGTATTCGGTATGATTTCGGACAAATTAGTCAGAAAGGAGCACAAGCATGACTCCAGCTACGATTAGCATCGTGCAAAAGCTGCAGCAGCTATCAGCAGTAACGGCGAGTGATCTAGCAGCACTGGGCGTAGTGGATCGCCAGACAAGAAAGCTGCGCTGGCATGCAGTTGTCGGCAGCATAAGCGAACGTACAGAAAAAATACGACAGCATGCGCATACAGGCTTGGTTGGAGAAGTGCTGCGCACAGGCAGCTTCATGCAATTTCGCACAGACAACGGGCTGATGCGAGAGCTGGACGAAGCGATTATGGTAACAGAAAAGCTGCGCCATGCTGCGGCCTGGCCGCTTGCAGCACAAAGCGAATGGTATGCATACACGATTTTAATCGGCAAGCGTCATGCGGGAAGGTACGAGCCTGAGCAAATTGAAGCGGGTACAAGACTGGTGCAGGAACTCACTGCCGAGAGCATGTTCACGAATAGAGACAGAATATAATAGAGCCTAATGATCGTTTACCAATCCCTTTTTTGAAAGATGGCTGTTTTTCAGGCGCTTAAACGCTATAATAAAAGAAACATAAGCTGAAGGGATTGTTTCGATGATTAGGCTTCTTATTTGTGATGATCATGCAGTCGTTCGCTCGGGACTGACGATGCTGCTGAACGGAAGAAATGAAATTGAGGTGATCGGCGAAGCATCCGAGGGAGATGAAGCGATCGCTTTGGCGCAGCAGCTAAAGCCGGATGTTGTGCTAATGGATTTAAGCATGCCGCATGGCAAGGACGGAATGACAGCGTCAGCGGAGCTTAAGAAGCTTATGCCTGAAGTAAATATATTAATTCTAACGATGCATGATGATGAGCAGTATTTGTTTCAAGCGATTAAAGCAGGCGCATCTGGCTATATTTTGAAAAATGCGCCGCATGAGGAGCTGGTCGCGGCAATTGGCGCTGTTGCCGGCGGAGACGCTTATCTGTATCCGTCTGCTACAAAAAAGCTGATGAGCCAGTTCATTCATCAGCAAAATCTTGATCCGGCCGACGATCATGCCTATCAGCAGCTGTCTGAGCGCGAAAAGGAAGTGCTGAGCTGGCTGGCAAAAGGCTATGCAAATAAGGAAATCGCGCAGCAGCTGTTTATTAGTGTTAAAACAGTCGAAACCCACAAAAGCCATTTGATGGAGAAGCTGGGCCTGAAAACCCGACCAGAGCTGATCAAATATGCATTGCAAAAGGGGCTGTTGCAATTTGAAGATGAATAATAATCGCAATCAACGCAACCAATTCGAACAAATGGATTTGCTGCTTGCCAATTTGGAACAGCAAATGGAGGATAAGGAGCTGTTTGAGCGCACGAAGCAGCGGCTTATCCAGCTAATCGACGTCCAATATGCGCTAGGCGTCAGCTCGATCGTCGCGATTACAGATATAAAAGGAAAAATACAATATGTAAACGATAAATTTGTTGAAATATCGAAGTACAGCAAGGAAGAGCTGCTTGGTCAGGACCATCGCATCATTAACTCCGGCTATCATCCCAAATCATTTTTTACTGAGCTGTGGCGAACAATTTCTTCCGGGAAGGTATGGACTGGCGAAATTAAAAATCGCGCCAAGGACGGCTCTTATTATTGGGTTAACACAACGATTGTTCCGTTTCTGGATGAAGAGGATCGTCCTTATCAGTACTTGGCAATCCGCAATGAGGTTACCAGCCTGAAGCTGGCGGAAAAAGAGCTGAAGGATATGATGGTCAAAGTGATGGAGGTGCAGGAGGAGGAGCGCAAGCGCATTTCCCGCGAGCTGCATGACGGAATTGGACAAAGCCTGTTCTCCTTTATGATTCAGATCGATCATATTGTAGCCAGCCACCCGGAGCTTACCGAGCTGCAAAGCTTGCGAACCCATGTTGCCGGGATGATGCAGGATGTGCGCAGCATGGCGTGGCAGCTGCGGCCGTCCGTGCTTGATGATTTGGGGGTAGAGCCAGCGATTCGCACCTACATAGAAAACTACTCGGAGCATTTTGGCATTGCCGTTAAGCTGGAAGGGAAAATCAAGCGGCGGCTTAGCTCGATGAAGGAAACGGTTATTTACCGCACGATACAGGAAGCGCTAACCAACATTGCAAAGTATGCGGATGTTGAGCAGGCTGAAGTCGTGTTCGAAGAAAATGATGAGCAGGTTCATATTAAAATAGCTGATCAAGGTGTTGGCTTTGATCGCAGCAAGCTGGAGCGCAGCGGTGTCGGGCTGTTCAGTATGGAGGAGCGGGCGCATGGCGTTGGAGGCAGGCTGCAAATATCATCAGCTCCAGGTCAAGGCACAGTCGTTCAGCTTACCATTCCTAAGTAGTAGCTGCGGAGCAAAGCATTCTCCAGTCGTTTTTTGGAATGCTTTGCTCCTCTGCTGTGAACAAAGTGAAAAATTTCACTTAATTTGTGATTTTAATCACATACCCCCCGTTGTGCCCGCTATATACTAAAGCCATAAAGAAGATTAGATCAGCGATAAAAACAAGGAGTGATTCATATGCTAAAGTTTTGGCGAGAGAACAAATACGCTGCTGTTATTGTAGCGGTCATCCGAATTATTCTTGGATATAAATGGATTACGAGCGCATGGGGCAAAATAACAGAGGGCACATTTGATGCAACAGGCTACTTGAACAATGTGATTACCAATCCGGTAGCAAAAGGCGAGGAGGTGCTTTATCCAGTATACAACGCATTTATCGAGCATGCTGCGCTGCCGATGGTTGATGTCATTAACTTCATTATTCCATGGGGCGAGCTGCTTGTCGGCATTGGCTTAATTACCGGGATACTAACCTTGCCCGCTGCATTTTTCGGCTTGTTGATGAACTTTATGTTTATGTTTGCCGGCACAGTGAGCACGAACCCGTTTATGATTTTACTCGGCTTTATTGTTATTCTGGCAGCAGGCAATGCTGGCAAATTCGGCGGTGACCATTTCGTAAATCCGTGGCTGAAGGAAAAGGTAGGCAGCAAGTTGATTGCCAAATTCAAAAAGCCAAAGCCTGTTGAAGCATAACACAGTAAAGCTAGCAGTATTGGTTTTAACAGAAAGGAGCTATCGCCCTCAGCAGTGATGCTGAAGGGCAGCAGCTCCTTTTTTGCTTCGGTCCCGAAAGCCCAGCTTTTTGAATCTGATTTTAAATGAAAATCAAAAAGCTTTAGTAGCAATATGTATTTCTACGCTTCCGTCAGTATTATACTTTTCAAAATCATAGGTGTACGCTCTGTTCAATGCACCTGCTTCTTCAAGCTCCCATATGTTCTGCCATGCCTTTACAACTCCAAGCTCGTCGCTGGAATCAACAGGGAAGATTTTATAATGGGCAGAATCGGGCAGCTCTAATCATTCATGGCTGCCAGCATCAGCAGCAAGGCTGGCAGCTTCAACTGCGATGCTTAATGTATAGTTGCCCTTATAGTTGCTTTCATACTGGTGATAGACGCCAGAGCGTACGGTGTTGCTGCCATCTAGCAAACGAGAGGCGCTTTGCCACGCCTGCGACAGCTTATCCAGCAATTGCGGATCGCTAAAATTGTTAGTACGTACATGGCTTAATACGGTTAATATCATATCCTAATCATCCTTTCAAATGTGGTCAGTTCGGCAGACTGCTGCTGAGCGCCTGCTGCACCTTTAGCAAATGCGTTTGGATAAGCTCGCTCGCCAGCTCGCTTTGGCCCTGCTCAATAGCCTTATAGATGTCCTGATGCTCCTTAAGCAGCAGCGTTGCTGATGAGGAGTCTCCGAAAAATCTAAGCCTGCGGGTAGTGCCGATCGTTTCGACCAGCTTGCTGGTCAGGGAGACCATCAGCGTATTCAGCAGCTCATTATGTGAAGCGGAGGAGATCGCTAGATGAAACTCAATATCAGCGCGCTCGCTCAGCTGAGTGTCATTGCTGGCAATTGCTTGCTCCATCTGCGCCAATATGCTGGATAGCTGCTTCAAATCCTGCTCATTGCGCCGCTTTGCTGCTGCAGCCGCAGAGCCGCTTTCCAACCAAATACGCACCTCCAAAAGCTCGCGGATGTTGTCGGATTGCTGGAACGGATCATTGTTCTCCGCTTGCTCGCTTGGCAAAACCTTGCTGACAAATGTGCCGCCGCCATGCTTGACCTCAATCCAGCCAGTCGCCTTCAGCGCGCTTAAAGCCTCGCGAATCGTTGAGCGCCCGACGCCGAAGCTGTTGCCCAGCTCAACGACAGAAGGCAGCCGTTCCCCTGGCTGCAGCTTGCCCTCCTGAATTTGCGTTAAAATCATCCGTTTCACGATTTCATGCCCTTTTTCCGTTTCAACCTTTATCGAATGCATGCAGTCTCCTCCGAAAAACATCGTCTTGACTATACTGTACAACGAATTTACACTATAAGCAATGAAAAGTCATCAGATGACCTGTTCAATTTACCGAAATGGAGGATGTACCATGCTGAACGAATCAGTAGTACAGCAATTAAAGTCGATTGTAGGCGATGCTTATTTTCGCATCGATCAAGAAGCACTTATCGCTCATTCCTATGACGGGACGCCGATGCTGCAAGCGCTGCCTGACGGTGTCATCTACCCCGAGACTACCGAGCAAGTGAGTGAAATTATGCGCATAGCCAGCCAATATGTGATACCTGTCGTAACGAGAGGCTCCGGCTCCAACCTGTGTGGCGGCACGACGCCGGTTAGCGGCGGCATTGTAATGGTTATGCATCGCATGAACCGCATTATCGAGATCGACATGGAAAATTTGACGGCAACCGTTCAGCCAGGTGTGATTACTGGGGAATTTATTACTCATGTCGAGGAGCTGGGCTTGTTCTATCCGCCTGATCCAAGCAGCATGAAAATATCAACGATTGGCGGAAATATTGCCGAATGCTCAGGCGGCCTGCGCGGCTTGAAATACGGCACAACGAAGGACTATGTGCTGGGCTTGACCGCGGTGCTGCCAAGCGGCGAGGTGCTGAAAACGGGCGGCAAGCTGACGAAGGATGTTGCTGGCTATGATCTGACCAAGCTACTTGTTGGCTCAGAAGGCACGCTTGCTGTTGTAACAGAGGCGATTTTGAAGCTCGTACCAAAGCCGAAAACGAAAAAAACGATGGTTGCCATGTACAAGGATATTTATGGCGCAGCGCGCACCGTATCCAGCATTATTAAGCAGCAAATTATTCCGGCGACATTGGAAATATTGGATAACGCGACGATTCAGGTCGTCGACGATTTTGCTAAAATCGGCTTGCCGCGCGATATGGAAGCGATTCTGATCATAGAGCAGGATGGCGAGCCGGAGGTTGTAGAACGAGACATGGCCAGCATTTATCATATTTGTGAGCAGGAGCAGGCGGATCGAATTGAAATGGCGCAAACGCGCGAGCAGGCAGAGCAGCTGCTTACAGCACGCCGCAGCGCCTTTACCGCGCTGGCAAGACTGCGTCCGACGACGATTCTCGAGGATGCAACGGTACCGCGCTCAAAAATCGCCGATATGGTGCTGAAAACAAATGCGATCGCGAAAAAGTATAACGTGAGCATTGCCACCTTCGGCCATGCTGGCGATGGCAATCTCCATCCAACTGCAACGACCGATGCGCGCGATCAGGAGGAGGTGCATCGTGTTGAGGAGGCATTTGCAGAAATTTTCGAGGCGGCGATTGCGCTTGGCGGCACGATTACGGGAGAGCATGGCGTTGGCATCGTAAAGGCTCCATACCTGGAATGGAAGGTTGGTACGGCTGGCATTGAGATAATGAAGGGCATTAAAGCGGCGTTTGATCCGCAAAACATCCTTAACCCGAATAAAATGTTTGCCAAGGAAACGAAGAAAAGAGTGGTGATTCAGCATGGCTAGCACAATGGATAACGCAAGCAAACTGGGAAAGCCAAATATTGAGCACAAAAATCGGCTTGCCCGTACCTTGCTGGAAAAGCTTGATTATGACCAGCTGACGAATTGCATGCGCTGCGGCTTCTGCTTGCCTGCATGTCCAACCTTTAAGGAAACAGGCATGGAGCCTGCTTCGCCGCGCGGCCGCATAGCGATGATGAAGGCGGCGGTAGACGGGCTGATGGAGCCGGATCAGCAATTTCAGGATCAGATGAACCTGTGTCTTGGCTGCCGTGCCTGCGAGCCTGCTTGCCCAGCCGATGTCAAATACGGTCAATTAATCGAGCAGACGAAGGAGGCGATTGAGCAGCATGCCAGCCATAGCCTGCCGGTTAAGCTGATGCGCAAAACATTATTCAAGGCGCTGTTTCCGAAGCGGGGCAATTTAAAGCTGCTTGGTCATTCCTTGGCGCTTTACCAGAAATCGGGCATGCAAAGTTTGGCTCACAAAACAGGAGCGATGAAGCTGTTTCCGAAGCATTTGCGGGAAATGGAGGGCATTTTGCCGCCGGCAAGCGGCAAAGGAGTTGTTGAACGGCTTGGCACATTTGTACCGGCGAAAGGAGAAGCGATTGCCAGGGTTGCAATGTTCCGCGGCTGCATTATGGATGTGATGTTTGCAGATACGAATGTCAATACGGTTGAGCTACTGACTGAAGCGGGCTTTGATGTTTACATTCCGCAGGAGCAGGTGTGCTGCGGCGCCCTGCATGCGCATAGCGGCGAAATGGAGGATGCTCGCAGTCTTGCTGCCATTAATATCGATACGTTCAAATCGCTCGGTGTTGATTATATCGTTTCCAATGCGGGCGGCTGTGGCGCTTTGCTGATAGAATATGACCATTTGATGCAGGAGGATCAGCAGTATGCAGAGGCTGCGAAATGGTTTGCATCGCGCGTTATAGACATTAGCACACTGCTTGTGGAGAAAGGGCGGCTGCCGCAGTTTGCCGAGCGCTCAAGCGCTGAGCCTGTTAAGGTGACGTATCAGGACTCCTGCCATTTGCGCAATGTGATGAAGGGCTCCAGCGCACCGCGCGTGCTGATGAAGCAGGTAGCAGGTACGGAATTTATCGAAATGAAGGAAGCAGACCGCTGCTGCGGCTCTGCAGGCGTGTACAATGTCGTGCAGCCGGAGATGGCAGGCTCTATTCTGGAGCATAAAATGGAACATGCTGCACAAACCTCTGCCAGCTATATGCTGACCAGTAATCCTGGCTGCCTGCTGCAAATGAAGCTGGGAATTGACAAGCATCTTCCAAGTGAACCAATGAAAGCGATGCATATTGTTGACTTTTTGCACGAGCGAATGCTATTCTCAAAATAGCAATTGTGATTATAAATCTAAGCTAGAGTAGGTAGATTATGAGTTTATATGACAATGTACTGATCAAAATTCGCGAAATGAGAGAGAGCCTCACTCCCGTTGAACGGATGGTAGGCGACTATATTTTGGAAAACACAGAAGAGATTCCTCATCTGTCGATTAAAGAGCTTGCACAAGCAAGCAAGACAAGTGACGCTTCCGTTCTGCGTTTCTGCAAGACGCTAGGCTACAGCGGATATCGCAATTTTATCGTCAGCATTTCTGCTGCGCTTGGCTCGCGTGATGACGAAATGAAGGTGCAGTACACCGACATTAGACCAGGAGATGAGCTATCCACTATAATAGCGAACATTTCCTTGAACAATCGCAAGTCCATCGATGACACCTTAAGCGTAATTGACCGAGAGGAAATTGCCAAGGCGGTCGATATCCTTCGCGAGTGTAAGCGCATTGCCTTTTTTGGTGTCGGAGCATCCGGCTTAATCTGCATGGACGGAGAACAAAAGTTTTCGCGGATTAATAAAATTTGTCATGCTTATCGTGATGGCCATAGTCAATTAACTGCTGCTACACTGCTTGAAGAGGATGATGTGGCGATCTTTATCTCCAACTCTGGCGCTACGATTGAAATATTGGATGCGCTTGAAATTGCGAAAAAAAATAAAGCGACCTGCATTGCTATTACCAAATACCATAAAAGCGCGCTCGCCGAGCGTGCTGATATTGTACTAAGCATCTCGACCCCTGAGCTGACGATCAGAAGCGGCGCCATGGGCTCACGCATCGCGATGCTGACTGTAATCGACATTTTGTTTGCTGGAGTAGCCAGCGCAGAATACGACAGCGTGAAGAAGTATTTGACGATGACGCATAATATTGTAACAAAAAAACTCAAATATTAGAGGAAGTTCAAAAACTGGACTTTGATGACGATGCGTTTGCGTTGGAGCGTATTCGACGGCGAATCTTGAACGCTAGCGAAAATTCCGGTGCTCACGTAGGTCTATCTACGCTGCGCTCCTCATTTTCTACTAGCGTCCAAGCTTCTTGGTCCTGAAAGCCCAGTTTTTGAACCTCGATTGGAAGAGGTTGTTTAAAAAGTTCGACTTTGATGACGATGTAGCGCGTTGTAGCGTATTCGACGGCGAATATGTCACGCTACCGAAGGCTCCGGTGCTCACGTAGCAAGTGCCTACGCTGCGCTCCTCGCCTTCTAGTATCGTGCCATCTTCTTGGTCCTGAAAGCCGAACTTTTTAAACTTTTATTGGAAGATGAAGTTTAAAAAAACTGGACTTTGATGACGATGTAGCGCGTTGTAGCGTATTCGACGACGAATATGTCACACTACCGAAGGCTGCGGTGCTCATGTAGCATTCGCCGCAGCGATTCTACTCTGACAGTCTTCTTGGCCCTGCACTCAAAAAAGCTCCAGCGGAGGAGCAATGCATACCGAAAAACGGAGTGTGTCGCCTTTAACATCGTAATGCAACCTATAAATATTTCAAATAGAGCATTACGATTTAAAAAGCGACTTGAGGATGCATTGCTCCGGAGCGCTGAAAAACGGAGTGTGTCGCCTTTAACATCGTAATGCAACCTATAAATATTTCAAATAAGAGTATTACGATTTAAAAAGCGACTTGAGGATGCATTGCTCCGGAGCGGTGTAATAAAATATGACAAAGGCATTGGTCTTGTAGAAAAGACCAGTGCCTTTGTTTATTTTTGCAAAAGATTGGTTACATTTGTCAGCTTCGTTTGTCGCAGCCAAAAGCAAACGCTTACAATTTTTGTAAACGCCAACATATGCCATATATTAGAAAATGAAAACGGAACCATGAGAAAATGAGATGGATTTAATCGAATCTTGAAATAAAACCTCAGAATAATATTTTTTTATGAAATTTTATTTCGAAAAGTATTGACGTTTTCATGTGGTTGATTTACTATAGAAGTATAAGGATTGTAAGTTAACCTAACATTCCTCGTAATTATAGCGTTATATTTTATCGACATGAGGAGGATGGCTATGAATGACTACCTTGCGGGATTAACAACAGAGGCAATTAACCCAGAGACGTTCATGATCGATGAATGCACAACGGAGCAAATGGTGCAGCTAATGAATCAGCAAGATGCTCTGGTGCCCGCAGCAGTAGCCAAAGAAATTCCAAGTATTGCGAAAGCGGTAGATATTCTACATCATCGGTTATCGAATGGTGGACGAATGTTTTACATAGGAGCAGGGACTTCGGGACGTCTGGGTGTACTGGATGCTTCGGAATGTCCCCCAACCTTCGGAACGGATCCTTCGCTCGTTCAAGGCTATATCGCTGGTGGAGACTATGCGCTGCGAAATGCGGTTGAAGGCTGCGAGGATGACGGTGAAGATGGAATCTCCTTGATCCTTAATGCTGGCGTTACAGAGAAAGATGCGGTTGTGGGCATTTCGGCGAGCGGCAGCGCGCAATTTGTCATTGCTGCGCTCGAGAAGGCGAAAGAGCTGGGAGCAGCTACAATAGGGGTTTGCAATAATAAAGGCTCAAAGCTGGAGCCTGTTGTAGATGTTTGCATCGCTCCCGTTGTTGGTGCAGAGGTTATTGGTGGTTCGACAAGGCTGAAAGCCGGAACTGCGCAAAAGCTGGTGCTCAACATGCTGACGACCTGCACGATGGTGAAGCTTGGCAAAACGTACAACAATTTGATGGTTGACCTGAAGGCAAGCAACATCAAGCTGGTGGATCGCTCAATTCGTATCATCATGCAAACAACTGATGTGGATGCTACTACCGCTAAAGCAGTGCTTGAGCAAGCATCTATGAACTGTAAACTGGCGATTATGATGATTAAAACGGGGTTAGATGCGAAAGAAGCAGAGGAGGTGCTCGCTCAGCATCAGGGCAGACTCAAGCAAGCTATTCACTCGCTTGAGCAGAGCATCAATCAGAAGTGAGAAAGCTGAAAGAATTACAAAAATTGAGGAGGGTACTATCTATGAAAAAAAGATTACGTGTTTTATCTCTATTTTTGGCAGTAACGATGCTTGTTTCACTGCTTGCAGCTTGCGGCGGAAGCAATGGCAACTCCAATGCTTCCAACAATAAAACAGGGACTAACAACTCGTCTTCTACTGGCAACAACACGTCAGGCTCTGAGCCGGAAAAAGATACAATTACAGCTTTGCTGCCGCCTGTATCTGCAAATTATCAAGCGAGATTTGCTGATATGGAGAAGGAATTCAATGAGCTTTATCCGCATTTGACGTTGAAAATCGAGCCGGCGAGCTGGGAGGACATGACACAAAAGCTTGATACACAAGTGAATGCAGGATCTCCACCAGATATCGCTTATATCGGTTCCGCTTCAATTTCCAAATATGCGAACCTGGGCATGCTGCTTGATATCAGCAACGCATTGACTGATGAAATGAAGGCAGATTTTGATGAGGTTCCATATCAATACATGGCGCTTGGCGATGCGCAATACGGCTTGCCGGCATACATGGCTGTCCATTCCATTGGCGGCAACAAGCAATTCCTTGAAGAAGCAGGCATTGACTGGAAAAACGTACAACAAAACGGCTGGACCTACGAGGAGTTCCGCGAAGCGATTAAAGCTGGTGTTGTAAAAGATGCTAACGGCAACACTACGCGTTACGGCTTTGTATTCGCAACAGCAGGTGTTACATCGAAAGACTATTTGAGCATTATGGCGAAATCCGCTGGTCTTCCAGACTACTTCGACAAAGATTTGAAATTTACGTACACAAGCAAAAACTTCCTTGGCCTGCTAGAAGCGATTCGTCAAATGATCGACGATGGTTCCATGCCGAAAGAGCTTAGCTCGATTGATGCCGGCAAACGCTGGAATATGTTCTTGACTGGTCAAACGATGATTACTGGTAAAGGTCTTGCAAGCTTTGAAAACTCTGCTCGCTTGAACAACGAAAAAATTAAAGCGAATGACGGCTCTGCAGTAGCAGATTCGATTGAAGCTGAATATATCGCGCTTCCAGTACCGTCCTTTAACGGTGCAGACTATGTGCCAACTACAGTTGTTGACGGATATGTAACGTTCCGCGGCAAAAAAGAGCCGACTGAAGAGCATACGAAAAACGTAGCGCTTGCGACCTACTATCTGGCTTCTGGTAAAGTAGCCGCTAATGCCAACAACGAGCTGTTCCTTGCGCCTATTACGAAATCTGCACGCACTGCTGAGCTGGTTGAAGTTTATGAGCGCAATGAAGACAACGTGAAGGCTGACGAAATTATGATGTCTCATGCACTGCCAAACCGCACAGATATTCCAACTGAGCTTGCTGCTGAAGCGATTAAAATCGAAACAGAAGTTATTATCCCTAAGCTTCAAGCGCTATTGGCTGGAGAAATTACACCTCAAGATATGTATGATGCGGTGAAAGCTGCAGCAGTCAAATCATTCGGTGAAGATGGAGTCGTTGTAGACTAAGCTCTTTTGCTACCCATGCTAAAGGGCAGTCACTAAACGAATAAACAGCGAGGGAGCAAAGCGATTCCGAAGCTTGCAAAGCGGCTGGAGGAAGTCTTTGCTCCCAAGCGCTGGATGACCGCAAAATTGTTCAGCATATAACGATGAAGGATAACGTATGGATTGTTCCAAGAAGAGAGGTGCCGCCCAATGAATCAAACACTAGCAACGAAACGAAGAATAAAAATCAAAGGTGATTCAGCTTGGGGATATGCCTTTATTGCAATAGCACTAGTAGTGTTTAGTCTATTTACTGCATATCCAGTGATCAGTGCCTTTATTATCAGCTTGCAGGAATATCGACCACTAGGTTCCACCTACGTTGGGCTAGAAAACTTTAAAGACTCTTTTGCTTCAGAATTGTTTTGGAAGGCTGTGAAAAACACAGCTGTTTATACAATTTTAACTGTGCCAGTCAATATTTTTCTTGCTTTTATTGTATCTATCTTGATTTTGCCGTTCAAAAAGAGAACGCAAACGGTATTTAAAGCCATCTACTATTTGCCAGCTGTTGCCTCAGGCGTCGCGCTTGCGGTTGTATGGCTGTGGATTTTCGATCCGCTTAAATCAGGGATTGCCAATCAACTGATCAGCATGCTTGGCATCGGTAATCAAAACTGGCTTGGCTCCAGTTCAACGGCGATGTTCTCACTCGTACTTATGTCATGGCTGTCCAGTCACGGTACAGCGATCATCATTTACTTAGCTGCTTTGCTTGGAATTGATAAAAGCTATTATGAGGCTGCTGATATTGACGGGGCAAACTTTTTTCAAAAACTATGGTTCATCGTCATTCCATTCCTTAAGCCAACAACGCTGTTCCTGCTTGTCACTGGGGTAATCGGTTCCTTCCAGGTATTCCAAAATGCGTACTTGATGACAGGTGGAGGACCAGACCATGCGACAACGATGGTAGGGCTGTTAATCTTTAACAACGCGTTCACATATTTCGAATTTGGTCAGGCGGCAGCACAATCTCTTGTTCTTGCCTTCATTATTGCGATCATTTCATTCATTCAATTCAAGTTCTTTGGCAACGACGTAGAATACTAGGAAAAGGAGCGGAGAATATGGCTTTGTTTAATAACAACTTTAGAAGCAAATGGTCGCTGTACACTCGTAACGGTCTTATTATTACGTTCCTGATTCTGTTCGCGTTGGCTACCATTTTCCCGATTTACTTTATGGTTATTTCTTCGTTTGGTGATCCGGTCGAGGCTGGTGCAATGAGCTATTCGATTTTCCCGACGAAAATATCCTTTGAATCTTATAAATTCTTTTTCGATTTTAGCCCTCATTCCTATGATTGGCTGCTTAACTCGCTAATTGTCGCAACGGTCACGATGGTGTCCAACGTGTTTTTTGCAACATTGGCAGGCTACGCTTTCGCCAAAATTGATTTCAAGGGCAGAAATGTGCTATTTGCGCTTTTGCTAGGATCAATGATGATTCCATATCAAGTGACACAGGTTCCATTGTATATTTTGATCGTTAACATTTTCGATCTGCAAAATACGTATACCGCTCTAATTGCACCAAGCCTGGTCACCGTGTACAACATCTTCCTGGTTAAGCAGTTTATGTCCTCGATTCCAAAAGAAATTTTGGAGGCGGCTAAAATCGAAGGCTGCTCTCAGCCTAAGCTATTTGGCTACATTATTCTGCCGCTGTCGAAAACGGTCATGGCGGTCATGGCGATTTTAACCTTTATGGAAAGCTGGAATACATTTTTCTGGCCGTTCCTTGTCACGAACACAATGGATATGCAAACGATTCAAGTCGGCTTGAAAAACTTCCGCTTTGCCAACACGACCTACTTCGCGCCTATGATGGCGGGAGCAACGATTTCCGCTGTGCCGATGTTCATTCTGTTCTTCAGCCTGCAGAAATACTTCCTTGAGGGGGTAACGGTAGGAGCGGTGAAGGGCTAATGAAGCAGCAAGCAAAAAACGGTGCTTATTATGTAGGGCTAATGTCGGGAACTTCAGTTGATGGTATTGATGCTGCACTAATTAAAATTACAGACCAGCATCCAGGCGAGGCAAAGGGTCTGCACGCTGCCAAGCCGCAAATTGAGCTGCTCGCATTTGCCAATACGCCATTCCCTGAGCATGTACGGGCGCAAATATTTGAGCTGTTTGATCCGCAGCAGGCAACAATCGATAAAGTAGGAGCAATGAATGTGTGGCTTGGCGAATTATATAGCCAAGCCACACATTCCATTATGAAGCAAGCTGGCTTGTCCAGCGAGCAAATTGCTGCTGTCGGATCACATGGCCAAACGATCTATCACGCGCCAGAGCCGAACTGGATAGATGGCTTTAACCTGCATTATACGGTTCAGATCGGAGAAGGCGCGGTCATCGCCAATCGAACGGGCATTCCGTGCGTATCCGATTTTCGGGTTGCTGATATGGCGGCTGGCGGTCAAGGAGCGCCGCTCGTTCCGTTTACAGAATATTTGCTGTTTGCCGAGCAAAATGAAACGCTGTTGCTGCAAAATATCGGCGGCATTGGCAATGTAACCGTGCTGCCGGCAGGCGGAAATCTTGGCGAAGTATTCGCCTTTGATACAGGGCCGGGCAATATGATTATCGACGCGCTTGCTGCCGAGCTGTTTCCACCGTTAACGATGGATGCGGGAGGCAGGCTGGCAGCCTCGGGAGCGATTATTCCTGAACTGCTCAGTTGGATGCAGCTGGACGACTACTATGCGATGCCGCTGCCTAAATCAACCGGACGGGAACGCTTTGGCAAGCAGTACACAGCTCGCATAGTCGAGATGATGGACCAGCACAAGTGGCAGAAGCATGATGTACTTGCTACGGCGACCTATGCGACGGCATGGTCGATTGCCGATAGCTATGAGCGCTTCGTTTTGCCGCGCTATAAGGCGCAGCGCATGCTGATTGGCGGCGGAGGAAGCTACAATGAAACGCTGGTTAAGCATATAACCGAGCTGCTTGCACCGCACGGGATTGAGACGCTGACGCAGGAGGATATCGGCGGCAGCAGCGATGCAAAGGAAGCGGTTGCATTTGCGCTGCTCGCTTATTATACGATGCAGCGGCTTCCCAACAATATGCCTAGTGTAACAGGAGCCAGCAAACCAGTCGTAATGGGGAAAATTAGCTGGCCATCCCCTTATTAGACCGCTTAAATCCACGATTAGGAGGCGACGAGCATGGAAGTAAGACCATTTATAGCGTCAGATACGAAGCAAGCTGCGGCGCTATGGAATGAGCAAGCGACCAAGTTTCATTACAAGCCGCTAACAGAAGAGGAATTTTACTCGACCTTTATCGATCAGCGCTATTATGATGCTGCCTGCACCTTTGTTGCGGTAGAGGAAGATCGGGTGGTAGGCTTTGCGGCAGGCTGCACAGGTGATGATTTGCCGCTCGGCGAGCTTGCTGGCTACATTACAACCGTAATCATGAACGAGAATGCTTCAGCCGAGCAGATGGACGCCATGATTGAGCGGCTGGAAGCGAGATTTGCCGAGCTGGGCAAAGTGCAAGCTGAGGTGTTGTTTTTCAATCCGGTCAAATTAATTTGGACGATGCCAAGCGCGCCTGGACATGAGCATAACAACGCACCGGGCATTGATCGGGCGATGCCGCTTTATGAGCGGCTGCTTGCCAGAGGCTACGCGGATCGCGCAACACAGTGCGGCATGCATTTGCAGCTGGGAAGCTTTGAAATTCCGGAATCGATTCTAGGCAAGGAAGAGCAGGCCAAGCAAAAAGGCTACAGCGTTGTTCGCTATAATGCCGCGCAGCATGCTGGACTTGCGGAAATGCTGGAGGGACTGCAAAATCCGCAGTGGATAACAGATGTCGCTCGCTATGCAGAGCAAGGAGTTCCCTTGCCTGTTGCTGTTTATGAGGGGGCATGTGTCGGCTTTGCAGGTCCGATTATTAGGCAGGAGAACGGACGCGCGTTTTTCTGCGGCGTGGGCGTACACCCGGCCCATGAGGGGCACGGGTTGGGCAGCGTATTATTTTTCCGCATGGTTGAGGCGTTTCAGGAAGCAAATTGCGACTATATTACGCTTTTTACAGGAGAAAACAATCCAGCACTTCGCATTTATGAAAAGGCTGGCTTCAAAACGGAGAAACAATTTGCAATATTGCGAAAGGAGCTAGAGACAAATGTCTAACGAGAAACTAACAATTCTAGCAGTCGGAGCTCATGTAGGAGATGTTGAGCTCGCTTCAGGAGGCGTGCTTGCCAGCCACAGCTTGAAGGGAGATAAAATCGTCACCTTGGCGCTTACTGCAGGCGAGCGAGGTGTTCCGGCCGGACAGGATATGGCGGAGTACCGCAAGCAAAAGGTTGCGGAGGCTAATGTGTTTGCCGAAATGCTTGGCGGTGAAGCGATTGTCTTCGACTACCAGGACGGAGAAATTCCCGACAATGAGCAGGTTCGCTTCGAGGTTTGCGATGTCATCCGCCGCGTTAAGCCGAACATTATTATTACACACTGGAAAAACAGCATGCACAAGGATCATGCGCTTACGCATCATATCGTTAACGATGCGCGCTACTATGCCTCGCTGCCAACCTTTGAGCGCGAGCTGCCCAACCATTTTGCGGCAAGATTGTACTATTCGGAAAACTGGGAGGATGCGGTTGAATTTGTTCCGTATGTTTATGTAGATTTTGATCAGGCTGCCTTTGATTTATGGATTGAAGCGCTTGGCAAGCACTGGTTCGTAACAAACAGCAAATCGTTCAAATATATGGATTACTACAAGGCGCTTGCCGTCGTGCGCGGCTGCGAGGCTAGAAAGAGCTATGCCGAAGCATTTATGGTCGCTCCTGAAACGATGAAGCTGCGTCAATCGTCGCTGTGGTAAATGCTTGAAACATTGACTTATGGACCATTCCATCATCCAGGAGGGCAAGGACAATGGTGCTAAACGGCATTGATTCGATACTGAAATACAAGCATATTCTGCAAAACAAGCGAGTAGGCTTAATTACTGCGCCAACCGGTCTTGCTCGCGACTTCCAATCGACGATTTCAATCTTGCATGAGCATTTTCATTTGGCGGCAATGTTTTCGCCTGAGCATGGCGTGCGGGGAGATCTTGATGCAGGGGCGATCGTTGATACGTATACAGATCCGCAAACAGGCGTGCCGGTTTACAGCCTGTATCGCAAGGATTCGAAGCGATTAACGCCGCAAATGCTGGAGCAGGTTGATATTATCGTATATGACATTCAAGATGTAGGCGTGCGGTATTATACATTCATTTATACGATGCTGTATGCGCTTGAGGATTGCGCCAAGGCGAGGATTCCGTTTGTCGTATTGGACCGCGTCAATCCGCTTGACGGTACAACTGTTGAAGGAAATATATTGAAGCCGGGCTATCAATCCTTTGTCGGCAATTATGAGCTGGCGGTGAGATACGGCTTGACCGCGGGCGAGATCGCAACGATGGCCAATGATCAGCAGCAGTGGAATGCCGAGCTCCATGTGGTGCGGCTAGAAGGCTGGCAGCGCAAGATGCATTTTCCTGATACCGGCTTGATCTGGGTGCATCCGTCGCTTGGCATGCCGCGCTACGAAACAGCATTGCTGTACACGGGCACCTGCTTGTTTGAAGGGACCAATTGCTCGGAGGGCCGCGGTACGACCTTTCCATTTGAAATGATCGGCGCGCCTTACATCAATGCCGAGCAGCTCGCGCAGGTGATGAACGCCAAGCAGCTTGACGGCGTGCGTTTCCGACCTGTTCATTTTAAGCCAAGCGCCTCGAAGCATGCAGGCGAGCTATGCGGCGGTGTTCAGCTTTATGTGCTTGATGCGCAGCGGATTAAGCCGCTGGAGATCGGCGTGCAGCTGTTGTTTGCAATTCGCGATATGTATGAGCAATTTGCATTTCTGCCGCCGATTAAGGAAGGCTCGCGGCCATTTATCGATTTGCTTGCAGGGGATAGTATATACCGTGAGCCGCAGGTGGAAGCGGGCAAGCTACTCGAGCAGTTTGCAGAGGAAAGCGAAAAGTTTGCTGGCATAAAGCAGCAGTATCATTTATATACGTAAGGCGGTGAATGGGACAAGTGAAAACAGTTGAACAAATGAGCTTGCGGCAAAAAATCGGACAGATGATCGTTACAGGCTTTCCAACGCTGGAGCTGTCGCAGGAAATGAAGGAATTGATAGAGCATTACAGCATCGGCAACTGTATTTTGTTTTCGCATAATATCGCCGATAAGCATCAGCTTGGCGCGCTCGTTGCCGAGCTGCAGCAGCAGTTTGTTGCTCATACCGGAGTTGCCGGCTTTATAACGATCGATCAGGAGGGCGGCCGTGTCACACGGATGCCTAAGGATGCTACCAATATTCCTGGTGCTATGGCGATTGCTTCAACAGGAAGAGCGGAAAATGCCTATGCTGCTGGCAGAATAACAGCAAGAGAGCTTAAGGCGCTCGGCATAAACTTCAATCTTGCGCCTGTGATGGATATTAACAACAATCCGCTCAACCCGGTCATCAATGTTCGCTCCTACGGCGATACCGCTGAAACGGTGGCGGAATACGGCATTGCGATGATGCGCGGTTTGCTTGATGGCGGCGTGCTTTCCTCGCTGAAGCATTTTCCTGGCCATGGCGATACGAGCGTTGATTCCCATATCGGCTTGCCTACGATCAATAAGACGCTGGAGGAGCTTGAGCAGCTGGAGCTGCTTCCGTTCAAGGCGGCAATTGAGCAAGGGGCGCAGGCAATTATGAGCGCTCATATTTTATTTCCTCAGATAGAGATGTTAAACGTACCAGCTACGATGTCGCGGACGATCATTACCGAGCTGTTAAAAAATCGTTTGCAGTATAAAGGGTTAGTAATTTCGGATTGTTTGGAAATGGATGCGATCAAACGCTTTTACGGCACAGCTAAAGGTGCAGTGGGCGCGATTAAAGCAGGCGTCGATCTCATCTTTATTAGTCATACGCCTTCGTTGGTAATCGAAGCGGTGCGCGAAATAGAAGCGGCCGTTGCAGCTGGAGAGCTGGAGGAAGCAATCATTGACGAGGCGGTGCGCAAAATATTGGCTTATAAAGCTGAGTACGCCAAAGTCGAGCCGCCACGCTTTGAGCTTGTTGGCTCGACTGCCCATCGCGCTGCAAATGCGCTGATGAGAAGCGAGACCATTTGTCTCGTGCAAGGGGAGCTGACTCCAATTGCTGAGCAGGATAGCACTGTGCACATTATCGGAACCTATGCCTATCGCTCCGACATGGCCTCCAGCAGCGTCAACGATGAGCTAAGCTTTGCGCAATATATCGGGCAAAGGCTCGGGGTAAAGCATCAGGCGGTTGCGATTGATCCGGATCAAGCACAGATTGAGGCTTGCATTGCAAACGTAGCGGCCGGCGAACACGTCGTGCTTGGCTTGTTCAACGCGAGAGAAAACAAAGGCCAGCTCGCACTTGCCAAGCAGCTGATCGACAAAGGCATACAGACAACACTTGTCGCACTAGGCAGACCGTATGACCTGGCCTTAATCGAAGGTGCACACGGCAGCCTCGCCTTGTTAGAGTATTCCGCAGAGGCGTTTGATTCACTGTTGCCGGTGTTAAAAGGTATGCATCAAACAACAGCCAAACTCCCAATTAAGAGGATGTTCTAAAGCTCGACTTTGATGACGATGTAATTGCGTTGTAGCATAGTCGACGTCGAATATAGCATTCATCGGGAGCCTGCGGTGCTCACGTACCAAAACCGTACGCTGCGCTCCTCATTCCCTAGCTTCATGCTATCTTCTTGGTCCTGAAAGCCGAATTTTTAAACTTTTTTTGAAAGAGAATGTTCTAAAGCACGACTTTGATGACGATGTAGCGCGTTGTAGCGTATTCGACGGCGAATATGTCACGCTACCGAAAAGATTATGCTTCCGAAGTATGTTTCCTGCGGAAACAATTGAGGTGCTCACGTAGCTTTTGCCTCACTGAGCTCCTCGTTTTCTACTAGCGTCCAAGCTTCTTGGTCCTGCTCAAAATAACTACAGCGAAGGAGCAAAGCATCCGAAAAACGAAGTGAGTCGCCTTTAACATCGTAATGCAACCTATGAAAATTAAATAAAGGCATTGCGATTTAAAAAGCGACTGTAGGATGCTTAGCTCCGGAGCGCTGAAATGACGTTAAAATCTCGACTTTGATACACTAAGCTCGCTTCGTAGCGTACACTCAAAACAAAAAACTACAGCGAAGGAGCAAAGCATCCGAAAACGAAGTGAGTCGCCTTTAACATCGTAATGCAACCTATAAAAATTAAATAAAGGAGCATTACGATTTAAAAAGCGACTGTAGGATGCTTAGCTCCGGAGCACTGCAACATTAACGAGTCAGGAGGGAGCCATTATGGGCTACATTGTTGGCATTGACGGCGGTGGTACGAAGACAGCAGTCACGATTGCAAATGAGCATATTGAGATTATCCATCGCTTTACCGCCGGGGCGATCAATGTGAACGGCGGCGACAAGCTGGCTATAGCGGAGTCCTTTAGACAAATGTTTGCCGAAATCGAAACGGTTTGCGGCTCGCCTAACGCTGTTGCCCATATCTGTATTGGTGCAGCAGGCATTAGCAATCCTGAGGTTTCCGCTTTTTTGCAGCAGCAGGTGAGAGATAACGGCTATCCTGGAAAGCTGACTATTACGGGCGATCAGGAGACAGCGCTCTACGGGGCTCAGCAAGCGCTGGAGGGCATTATTGTTATCGCGGGAACAGGCTCGATCTGCTTTGGCGTTAACAAGCAAGGCCAACAGCATCGTACGGGCGGCTTTGGTCATTTGATCGATGATGAAGGCAGCGGCTACAGTATTGGCCGCGACTTGCTCTCTGCATTAGTGCAGGCTGAGGATGGCCGCTTAAGCGGCAGTATTATACCAGGTCTCGTATATGAACAGCTGCAGTTGCGCACTGTTCAGGAAGTGATTGGCTATGTTTACAATAAACAAACAACAAAGAAGGATATCGCCAAGCTTGCTCCAATTTTGACCTTTGCTTGCGAGCATGGCGACCAGCAGGCACTGGAAATTGCCAAGCGCAGCGGCGAACAGCTGTTTAAGCTGCTTGTGCCAGTAATGGAGCGACTTGACATGAAGGACGGTGCGATTGCAATTGCTGGCAGCGTGCTGCAAAAATCACCATACGTCAAGCAAGCGTTGGAGCGGCAGCTGCATGCGCATTATCCTAAGGCAGAGCTAAAGCTGCCGCTAGCGGATGCAGCCTATGGCGCTGTTTTGCTTGCTGCTTCCAAGCTGAGCGAAGCAGGAGAGCTGTAAGGAAGGTGTAATGTACAATTCTAATGAAGCGGTGTATCGTTATTTCGACCACAGCTGCTTATTTTAGCTGTAATGAATCTGTATAACGTTATTCGCATGTTATTGCTGGCTTTGGCAGGGACATGATAATATAGCGTGTCTCATATTCGTTACATTGCAAAAAGCGACTAATACCTGAAATAACGTTATGTAGCTTCATTAAAAATATGATTGTACAGAAATGTAATTGTTCGGAAATGTGCTTGTTCAAAAATATGTGAGCCTTCAAAAATAGAGCCTCCGGGCTCCGACTTGCCAAGCAAGCGGAGCTGGAGGCTTTTTTGTCGTTAACAATAATTGATCAAAAATAATCAGTGATGTAGAAAGCATATGGCTGCTCAGGGAAAAGTGCCTGTAGAATAGCACCTGCTTTCTCTTCCAGATCGGATTCAGCATCAAAGCCTGCTCTGTCACTGGCAGCAACGGCTTTACCATCATCGGCTTGATAGCCGTAAAGCAGCCATTTGATCAGCGTGATTTCGCTTGTATCCACTGTGATCCCATTAAGCGAAGCGTCAGTGTCAGTGTCAGTGCTGCTGCTGGACTCCATGCTAGTCTGTGACTCGTCAGCACTAACCGTGATTTGCAGCTGCTTGTCGGCATAGCTGAAGTGAATGCTAAGCTTTTCCGTTTGCAAGCCCAGCTCGAAGCTTTGCTCGGACAATGCTTGATTGCTTTGCAGGCGATTTTGCAGCTCCTCATGCATTACATCAAACAAGCCAGCGCCGTCAATTATTTTCCACATCGCCACGTTCAGCTCAATCGAGCCTGAGCCCTGCTCCTTAAAATGCGGAAACAGCATATGATCGCCAGGCAGCTTCGCCAAAATTTGCTTCGCATCTTTTCGCAGCTCGCAAAGCGCTGCAAAAAGCGGCATTACATCAGCTTCATGCTGCGGGTCATATATAAATTCGCGCAAAATTGCCTGCTTATTGCTCGTGTGCGCAATAATGCCGTAGGCGATCAGCTTGTTTTGCTGCCACAGCAGCAAGCATTCAGCTTCTTTCCAGGTAGGCCATTTCACCAGGCTGTTCCAGTAGGTTTTGTTTCTTACATAGCTGCCCGTGCGGTTTGCATTAAAGCGGTCATAAAGCTTGCTCATTTCCTCTATATGTTCAAGGGAAAAAGGAGTAATGGAGCAGCCTTCTGCAGCGTTTGCTTGCAGTGGAGCTTGCGTCTGCATATGTGCCAGTTTTTCAGAACCAGTATCTGCTGAAGCTTGTGTTGATGCTGTATCATTTGAAGCTTGATATGCGCTATTGTTTAATACAAGCATCGTTTCAGGCAGCAGCTGCCAGCCGGAGCGAGAGTAAAAGCTGTGTCTGCTCGCCAGCAGCATGCTTAAATGATAGCCCTGCTGCTCCATCCACGCGGTTTGCGCACTAAGAATGCGAGACGCGAGCCCTTTGCCCTGATAATTTTCGTCTGTACCAACACTACCCATGCCTCCTACCTTCAGCACGGCTTGACCAGCGCGCAACGGCATCGGGAAAATTTGTACCGTAGAGGCAATAACGCCATCTACTGTGGCAAACCATGTATTGGCGGGATCATAGGTTGGCTCGTTGTCCAATCGTTCCTGGAAAAATGCGCGTCCTACTGAAAATACGTTGCCTAAAATGTCAAAAATGCGTTCTAGCTGCTCGCGCGAGGCGTGGTTAGAAACCGTAATATTTGATTGTGGTGTGCTCATGCCAGCCGTCCTCCTCTGACGTATTGAATGCCTATCTCAATTTCTATTTTACCATGTTTGGCGCAAATAAAAATGATTTATTGAAAATTATTTAATAAATTGTTATATTATTTATGAAAATTATTTTCTTAAGAGAAAGGGCGTGCTTGATGCATGACAATGCTTGACCAGCAAAATGAATATGCAATTGGCGTTGATATAGGTGGAACTAAAACACTGCTGGCGCTTGTTCAGGGCAACGGGACAATCGTCCAGCAGCAGCAGTTTGCTACCTTGCCGGAGCAGGGAGTGGAGGACTTCATTAGCCGAATTGAGGCAAGCATCCTGTCGTTAATTGCAGGCATGCCTGAAGCGGGAAAATTGAAAGGAATCGGAATTTGCTCTGCGGGAGTGATTGATGCAGCCGAGCTAAGCATCGTGTATGCA
Organism: Paenibacillus montaniterrae; assembly: GCF_018403185.1. Taxonomy (GTDB): domain Bacteria; phylum Bacillota; class Bacilli; order Paenibacillales; family Paenibacillaceae; genus Pristimantibacillus; species Pristimantibacillus montaniterrae. The sequence goes on along the minus strand of NZ_BOSE01000002.1, from coordinate 160,278 downwards.
GCGAATTTGGGCTGGCATAATTTCAAGCTTGGCGCGATTTTGCAGGAGCGCTTTGGAGTTCCGGTTATATTAGGCAATGATGCAAACCTGGCGGCAGTGGCCGAATACGTATGGGGTACGCAAAAGCAGGCCAAGCATCTTATTTATGTAACGGTAAGCACAGGGGTCGGAGCCGGAATAATTAGCAATGGTCAGCTTCTGCAAGGGATATCCGACAGCGCAGGCGAATTTGGACATATAAGCGTAGACCTTCGCGGAGAGCGTTGCCGCTGCGGTAACTACGGTTGCCTTGAAAATTATAGCTCCGGCACAGCGCTTGCGCATATTGCCAACGAGCGGCTTGAGAAGCGGGAAGAGCCGTGGACCAGCAAAATGGTGCTGGAGCAAGCAGATGCTGGACATTTGGGCGCGCTGGAGCTAGTGCAGCAGGCAGCCTTTTATTTGGGCAATGGCATTGTGACATTAATTCATTTGTTTAATCCGACGCAAATTATTTTTGGCGGCGGAGTGATGAGCAGTGAAAATTTGTTGTTTGTACTCATGAAGCAGATCGTCGAACAGCGGGCATTGCCGGATATGCGCAAGCAGGTTGAGCTGCGCCGTACGAATCTTGGCAAGGAAATCGCCGTGTTGGGCGCGGCAGGCATGTTTTTCATGAATGAGTAAGTCAATTTGCAGGATAACGGGAGGGGCAGCTCATGAACATTTTAACCTTTAATTCAGAAGAGAAGCTTAACGAGGCAGGCGCTGGTATTATTGCCGGCATCGTACAGACGAAGCCGCAGGCTGTACTCGGTTTGGCTACAGGCGGGACGCCAATCGGCATTTATAAGCAGCTTGTGAAAAAATTCGAGGCTGGTCTTGTTAGCTTCAAGGACGTAACCACCTTTAATTTGGATGAGTATGTCGGCATTGATGCGAGCCATGATCAAAGCTATCGCTACTATATGGAGCAGCATTTGTTCCAGCATGTTGATGTGACGCCGGAACGAACGCATGTACCGAACGGCAAGGCGGCGGATTTGCAGGCGGAATGCTCGCGCTATGATGAGGCGATTGCAGAAGCAGGCCAGCTGGATATTCAGCTGCTTGGACTCGGACATAATGGACATATCGGCTTTAATGAACCGGCAGAGGAACTTGTTAGCGGTACTCATGTCGTCGAACTCGCAGAGGCAACTCGCCTCGCCAACGCTCGCTTCTTCGCATCTGAAGATCAGGTGCCGAAGCAAGCCATTACGATGGGCGTTGGCTCCATTCTCAAAGCGAAAATGATACTGCTCGTCGTGAAAGGAGCAGATAAAGCGGATATTGTGCAGCGCGCGCTGCAAGGACCAGTCAGCACCGATTGCCCGGCATCGCTGCTGCAAACGCACCCCAGCTTGACTGTGCTGGTAGATGAAGCAGCGGGGAGCAAACTCGTATGAAGCCAACAAAAACTTTAATTTATAACGTAAAACTAATATTGCCGAATGAAGTAATCGACAACGGCTGGCTAGTCATGCAGGATGGGCAGATAGCCGACTTTGGCAAGGATCAATTGCCTCAACAGCAGGCTGACTGGCTCGTGCTTGATGGGCAAGGAAGCTACCTGCTGCCGGGTTTTATTGATATTCATGTGCATGGCGGAGCAAGCTATGATTTCATGCATGCAAAGCAAGCTGAGCTGGACGGCATTACCCGTTTTCATATGGCTAATGGCACAACCGCGATGCTCGCAACCACTGTAACGGGCTCGCGTGAGCAATTGACAGATGTGCTGGACGCTGTAAGCAGCTATCGGCAAAACAGCATGCCTTATGCGCAATTGCTGGGCGTGCATTTGGAAGGGCCGTTTGTCAATCCGAAGTGGAGAGGTGCGCAAAATGAAGCTTATATGATCGAGCCGCAGCCAGAATGGCTCGAGCAATGGCAGCAGCGCTATCCTGACTTAATTAAAATGCAAACGCTGGCGCCTGAAGTCGAAGGAGCATATTCCTATATTGAACTGCTGCACCGCTACGGCATAGTAGCAGCCTGCGGGCACACAGACGCTACCTTTGCGCAAATCGAAGCAGCAGTCCAGCACGGTTTACGTCATGCCGTGCATACGTACAATGCGATGAAAGGCTTGCATCATCGCGAGCCAGGCACGCTTGGCGCGGTAATGCTTAACGAGCAAATTACTGCTGAAATTATTGCTGACGGCATTCATGTTCATCCTGCTGCTGTAAGACTGCTGCTTAAAGCGAAAGGAGCAGATCGTACCGTGCTTGTTACCGATGCGATTTCAGCGGCAGGCATGGCAGATGGCGACTACGAGCTAGGCGGATTGCCAGTAGTTGTAGAACAAGGTGTAGCTCGCTTGCAGCGGGATGGCAGCCTGGCAGGCAGCACACTGACGATGATCGAAGGCTTCCGCTTCCTTATTGAGCAGGCGGGGCTGACGCTAAGCGAAGCAAGTCGTGTTGCCAGCTTGAATCCGGCTGGCGTGCTCGGCATCGCTGAACAATATGGCAGCATCGCAATCGGCAAGCGTGCCGATCTGCTGCTTATGGATGAGAGGTTTGAGCTGCAGCAGGTGTTTATTGCAGGCGAAACCAAGCGGATAGTTTAAAAGCAGGACTTTGATGACGATGTAACGCGTTGGAGCGTACTCGACGTCGAATATAGCATTCATCGGGAGCCTGCGGTGCTCACGTACCAAACCCGTACGCTGCGCTCCTCATTCCCTAGCTTCATGCTATCTTCTAGGTCCTGAAAGCCCAGCTTTTAAACCTTCATTGAAAGCGGATGGTTTAAAAGCTGGACTTTGATGACGAGGTGATTGTGCTGTGGCGGATTCGACGGCGAATCTTGAACGTTAGCGAAAACTGCGTTGCCCACGTAGCTTTTGGCCTACGCTGGGCTCCTTGTTTTCTACTAGTGTCCAAGCTTCTTGGATTTACATACAAAAAGACACCAGCGGAGGAGCAAAGCATCCGGAAAACGGAAGTGAGTCGCCTTTAACATCGTAATGCAACCATAAAAATTAAAATAAGAGCATTACGATTTAAAAAGCGACTGTAGGATGCTTTGCTCCGGAGCACTGAAAAACGGAAGTGAGTCGCCTTTAACATCGTAATGCAACCTTGTAAAATTAAAATAAGAGCATTACGCTTTAAAAAGCGACTGTAGGATGCATTGCTCCGTAGCGCTGACTGAAGGATGCTTTGCTCCGGAGCGCTGCAAAGCTTAGGAGGCGACGAATTTGAGTATTATCGCAGCTTTAAAGGAACGGTATGAGGGATTGACGCCGCAAGAAAAAAATTTATGCAGCTATATTTTGCAGCACCCACACGAAACGGTGCAAATGTCGATCACCGAGCTGGCCAAGCTGTCAGGCTGCAGCACCTCGACGATCTCGAGGTTTAGCCGCTTGTTTCAGGCTGACAATTTCTCCGAATTTAAGCTTAAGCTTGCGGTTGATTTGACAGGAGAAGCGAGCACGGATACTTATCAGGATATTGTGGCGGGACAACCGCTCGACCAAATTGTGCAGGCTATAACAGCAAATCATGTCCGTTCAGTGTCTGATACAGCCAAGCTGCTTGACTATGGCAAGCTGAGAAAAGCGATTGAAGCGCTGCATCATGCCAAGCGCATTGATTTGTACGGGATCGCGACCTCCGGCATTGTCGCTGAGGACTTGCATCAAAAGCTGATTCGAATCGGTAAAGCAGCAGCCGTCTTTTCAGACCCGCATATGCAGCAAACATCGGCTGCTTCGCTTGAAGCGGGTGATGTGGCAATCGGCTTTTCATATTCCGGAGAAACGCCCGAAACGATCGAAGCGCTTAATAGCGCCAAGGAGCAGGGGGCAACGACAATTGCGGTTACGAAGTACGGGACAAGCACGCTCGCTGATCTAGCCGAAATCAGCTTGTTCATATCATCGTCAGAGGCTGGAATGCGCCGTGGCGATATGGCATCGCGGATGGCGCAGCTTCATTTGGTCGATGTACTGTTCGTCGGTCTTGTCAGTGAATACTTTGATGTGTATGTGCCAAGGCTAGAGCGCTCCTATCAAAATGTACGCAGATTTACAAGCAGAAAAGCGAAAAAATAACTTGTGGATAAATATTGGAAGCTGTGCTAGATTAAGAGAAAAAGCAAATGAGGATGGGATAATATGACTAAGTCTAAATCGCTAAAGCTAATCGTTCTATCGCTAATTCTATGTCTAGCATTCACCTCCGCAGCATCTGCGCATTCTGGTCGCACAGATGCTAATGGCGGCCATAATTGCTCGCAGAAGTCGAAGGAAAAGGGACTATGCACAGGCTACCACTATCATAACAGCGGCAGCTCCAGTAAAAGCAGTACGTCAAAAAGCTCCAGCTCAAGCAAAAGCAGCTCATCCAAAAAATCAACTACGCAGCAAGGCTCATCTGGCACTAAGCAATCAGCTTCAACTAAACCTGCATATCAAACCTCTGAAGTTGTATTAATTGTAAATGGTACTGTAATTGATTTAACCAATAAACCGCTTGTAAAAAATAATCAAACCTTTTTCCCTGTGCGTGAAGTATCCAAAGCCATTGCTGCGGAGTTGAGCTTTAATGATGCGAATACGGAGCTTACATTAACACGCAGTGACAAAAGCGTAACCTTCAAGCTGAGCAGCAACGACATCATTTCATATCGAAATACAACCTATGCGCCAATTCGTTCTATTGTAGAAAAGCTAGGCGGCAAGGTTACATATGATGCAAAGGCAAACACAATCGAGGTTGATATTAAATAAACGCAAAGCTCCCTATTATTAAAAATCTGTGAACAATGAAGCAAAAAGCGCTGCCACAGCGCTTTTTGTCTAGGTTAGCATTTGACTGCTTGCAGCTGACTACGTACAATAATATTAAAGAATGTGAAAAAAATCACGTTATTTGTGATAAAAATCACATACTCTAATTTAGAACAAGGCTATACTAAAGCCATAAAGAACAGGGAGTGATTCATATGTTGAAGTTTTGGAGAGAGAATCGATATGCTGCAATGATTGTAACGATTATCCGCGTTGTGTTAGGTTATCAATGGATAACAAGCGGTTGGGGCAAGTTAACAGGGGGAGGCTTTGATGCTAGCGGCTACCTGACGAATGCGATTACGAATCCGGTAGCTAAAGGCGACGAGGTGCTGTACCCGATGTATAATGCATTTATCGAGCATGTGGCGTTGCCGATGGTCGATGTCATAAACTTCATTATTCCTTGGGGCGAATTGCTTGTAGGGATAGGCTTAATTACAGGAATTTTAACCTTGCCGGCCGTATTCTTCGGAATGCTGATGAACTTTATGTTCATGTTCGCTGGCACAGTGAGCACGAATCCGAAAATGGTATTGCTTGGCTTCCTCGTTTTGCTGGCGGCAGGTAATGCTGGCAAATTTGGCGGCGACTACTTTGTAGCTCCTTGGCTTAAAACCCATCTATGGGCGAAGCTGAAACGCGAGAAAAAAGAAGGCGCAGAACTAAAAACGAAAACGGTGTAGCATAACGCAACACTCATGCGCAGCTCCGCTTGAAGCTGTACCTAGGCTGGAGCAGCTACGGGCTCACAAGAAAAGGCCGGCTCGCTTCTTAGGCAAAATCGTTGTATGCTGGTTGTAACCAATAGAAAGGGGCTAATTACGGCAATGTCACTTAGAGAATGCATTTTTCACTTCAAATTCATCGATGGACCGCAGACGAAAATGCTGCGAGCGCTCATCTTCCTGCCTGATGACCGTCAGCCTAGCATTAAAGATTTTATTGCGGCATTTGCCCAGCTAGGCTACCATGTAAAGCTGGTGGATGAGCAGGAGCTTATTTTCGCTCCAACTAACAGCAAGGAAACCTACAAGCTTGATATTACTAAAATCGAGTACAAGGGCGGAGAAGAAAAAGCCCAGCACGACGGCGATCTAAAAGCGATTATTGAGCAGCTAAGAGGCGGCCGATGGTAAACATTTCAACGGGCATGATACAATGGAAAGCGTAGTCCATAAGCGGACTGCGCTTTTTTTCATGTACTTACATTGTTCCGCATGCGGAATACGGTTTGCTTGCAATATAGAGAGGGGCCTTGAAGATGTATCGAATTGCGATTATTGAAGATGATGTTAAGATCGCTCAGCTGCTGAAGGTGAAGCTGGAGCAATATTCCTATGATGTGCTGGTTGCTGAAAATTTTCGCGACATTTATGAAGAGATCGAAGCGGCTAAGCCGCATTTAATTTTGCTTGATATAAACTTGCCGTATTTCGACGGCTACTATTGGTGCAGACAAATTCGCAAAGCATCCAATGCGCCGATTATATTCATATCAGCGAGAGAAGGGGAAATGGATCAGGTTATGGCGCTGGAAAACGGCGGCGATGATTATATTACGAAGCCTGTGCAGCTGGAGCTGCTTGTGGCCAAGGTGAAGGTTCATTTAAGACGAGTTTTTGGCGAATATGCGCTTCAATCGGGTGGAGAACAGGATGTACAGCATGCGGCCAATGAGCAGGAGACCGTGAAGCTGGAGATCAGCGGCCTAGTGCTGTGGCTGAATCGCAACGAGCTTCATTATGGGCAGCGGCAAGTCGATTTGACGCGCAATGAGCTGCTGCTGCTGGAAAATCTGATGCGTCATCACGGAGAGGTGGTTGGACGCGATTTGCTGCTGGAGGCGTTATGGGACGATGTGCAATTTGTAGATGACAACACCTTGACTGTCAACATGACCAGATTGCGCAAAAAGCTGGCAGAGCTGGGCTTGCCGCATGCGGTTGAAACGATTCGCGGTCAAGGCTACAAGCTGAAGCTGGAGGAAAGCTGATGAACAAGCCGCTGCTGTTTTTGGATGATCAAAAATATAATATTGCTGTACAGCTTGGACTCGTTTGCCTGGGAGCGGGCATCTTTTTGCTTGAGCGCTACCGGCATGCTGAATTAATTGATTTGGCGAGCATGTATTATTACATTGTGCTCGCGCTAGTCTGTATCGTTGTCTGGAATATTGTGCAATATATGCGTGTGAAAACGTACTACCACTCGTTGTATGAGGCTATCGAAAGCGACGATGCGCTGGAGGCGGTTTATATTGTGCAGGGCGAGGTGCTTAACGAGCACAGACTGATCAAGCAAATGCTAATGAACCAGCAAAAAGCTTACCAGGACCGGATAGCTGAGCTGGAGCGCAAGCGGGAAATCCAGCATCATTTTACACTGCAATGGGTGCATCAGATGAAAACACCGCTATCGGTACTCGATATGCAATTGCAGCAGGCAGATGAGCAATTGAAGCAGTCTGGTACGTGGTCGCTGTCTGATCAAGCGGCGTTTTATCGCAGCATGAATGAGGAAGTGGAGAAGCTGCATGGCGGCCTGGAGATGATGCTTAGCTCCGCTCGATTGGAAAAGCTGGAGCTTGATCTGCATATTAGACCGGTAGAGCTGCATCGGATTATTCGCGATAATATCAATCGTTACAAAAAGCTGCTCATTCAATATTCGATTTATCCAAAGCTGGTAGGGGAAGCGGTCGTAGCGACTGACCAGAAATGGTTCGGCTTCATTATGAACCAGCTTATTACTAATGCGATCAAATACAGCAAGCTAAAGCAAGGCCGCAAGGAGCTGCACATCACGATAAAGCAGCAGGGAGATACAACAACGATTACGGTGCAGGATGAAGGAATCGGGATTGCCCAAACAGATTTGAGACGAATTTTTGATCCATTTTTTACAGGGCAAAACGGCCGCATGGTGGGGGAATCGACGGGTATGGGGCTATATCTGGCTAAAGAGGTATGCCAGCGGCTCGGCTATTCGCTAAGTGCCAGCTCTGTTGAACAGCAGGGCGCGACCTTCACGCTTGCGTTAAAGCATGTTGGCATACACCATATGCAATAGGCGTAGGCGGCAGTTCTGAAAGGTGACAACATTGTAAGGTAGGTTGAAAGCTAGATCGATTACTTAATGGAAGGGCGCTCGATATAATAAAACCTATCAAAGGCAAACAATCGATTTAAAGGGGTTTTGGAGATGAGCGTACTAAAAACGACAGGTCTTGGCAAAGTATACGGATCTAAAAAGAATATTTTGTACACCGCTTTGCAGGGCGTAAATATAGAAGTGGAGAAGGGAGAATTTGTCGGCGTGATGGGGCCTTCCGGCAGCGGTAAAACGACACTGCTCAACCTGCTGTCGACGATAGACAAGCCAACTAGCGGCAAGCTGGAAATTAACGGCATTGACCCTACGAAGCTAAACGATCATAAGCTGGCTTTATTTCGCCGCAGAGAGCTCGGCTTTGTATTTCAAGACTTCAATTTGCTCGACGCGCTAAATGTGAAGGAGAACATTATTTTGCCGCTCGTTATGGAAGGAATTAAGCCGAAAGTAATCGAGCAGCGCTTAAAGCCTATCGTGCAAATGCTGCAAATCGAGGATTTGCTGGCAAAGCGCACTTATGAAATTTCAGGCGGACAGAAGCAGCGTACCGCGATTGCCCGGGCGATTATTCATGATCCGTCCTTGCTGCTGGCCGATGAGCTGACAGGGAACCTTGATTCCAAAGCAGCGAAGGATGTCATGGACACCTTAAAGCAGATGAATGAACAAATGAACGCCACAATTTTAATGGTAACGCATGATCCTTTTTCAGCAAGCTATTGCCAGCGCATCATCTTCATCAAGGATGGACAGCTGTTTACTGAAATTAATCGCGGCTCCAACCGGCAAATTTTCTTTCAGCAAATTTTGGACGTGCAAAGCATGCTAGGAGGGGATTTTGATGACATTTCGTTCCCTCGCGCTTAAAAATATTAAAGAAAATTGGCGCTCCTACAGCGCATTCTTTTTCAGCAGCTTGTTTTCCGTCGCAATCTTTTACATTTATTATGCGTTTGTGGTGCATCCGGACGTCATTAACGGAAACCTTGTCGCAGCAGGCAAGGTTAAGCTCGGCTTGGAATATTGCCTTTATTTGATTTCAATTTTCAGCTTTATATTCATTTTATATTCAAGCGGTTCGTTTCTAAAATCGCGCAAGAAGGAATTTGGCCTGTTTTCATTGTTTGGCATGACGAGAAGACAGCTGCGCAAGCTCGTATTTGTTGAAAATATGCTGATTGGCCTGCTTTCTACTGTAGCTGGCATCGGCATCGGTATATTATTCAGCAAGCTGTTCCTTATGGGCTTGGGCGCATTGCTCAAGGTGGAGGAGCAAATTCGCTTTGTTGTGCCGTTAAAGGCTGTTAGCTTGACGTTGATCGTCTTTATCGGAATTTTCCTCGTCATTACACTGTACATAACGCTGCGGATCGGCAAAGGGCAAATTATTGAGCTGCTGCAAGCCCACAAGCAGCCTAAAGGAGAGCTGCGCTTCTCCAAATTCAAAGTCATTATCGGCGCGATCAGCTTACTTATCGGTTATGCATTGGCTGCCACAATGACGATGATGACCTTTCTTCTTACGTCACTGCCTATAATCGGCTTTGTGGTTTTAGGCACGTATTTGCTTTATACTCAGCTAAGTGTTGTGATCCTGAATTTCTTAAAACGCCGCCATAAGCTGTATTATAAAAAATCCAATATGCTGATCATTAGCCAGCTTGGCTATAAAATTAGAGACAACGCTCGCGTCCTATTTACAATTACAATATTAAGTGCTGTCGTCATGACGGCAATGGGAACGATCTATGTCTTGCAAAATATGATCAAGCAGCAGCTGCTTGCAACGCCTTACTCGGTAGCATGGATTGAGACTGCGGACGAAAATGTCGCCCAGCTGGATCGGGCCAAGCTGGATGAGCTGATTGCAAAGCACGGCTTGCAAATTAGCAAGGAGGAGCAAATAGCGGGACTCAAGCTGGAGCAGTACAATATCAGCTACGACCAGTCCAATCGCTCATTTGGCAAAGGGGAACAGTCTACGATGATCATTCCTCTTTCTGTCTACAATGAAAATCGCATTGATGGCAAGGAATTGAAGCTTGCGAATGATGAAGCGGCTTTGGTTGAAATCTTTATGGACAATTATAAAAAAAGAACCGGTACTGTTACAGGGAAGGTTGGAAATGCGGATGTTGAGCTGAAATTGGTCGATGTCACCGTAGAGCGCTTTATGAATATTATCTACGATTGGAACTCTATGCCGATCATTGTCACTGACGAACGCTATGAACAGCTTTTGGCGCAAGGGGATGAGACATCAGCCTTTACTTTGCATGGCATCGAATTCAGCAACTGGAAAAGCAGCGTCCCTATGCTAAAAGAGCTGCGCAGCAGCGTTTCGGATGAGACCGTAGGCTCGATAGATTATTACCGCAATATCGACTATGAAGAAATTATGCAGTCAACCTCATTAACGATTTTTGTTGGGTTGTTTGTTTGCCTGCTATTTTTTGTAGCGGCAGGCTCGCTCATTTACTTCAAGCTGTTTACAGAGCGGGACGAGGATGTGTCGATGTTCAAAGGCTTAAGCCGTATCGGCATTACCTTCAAGGAAATGAGAAAGGTTATTGTGACGCAGGTTGCGATTATATTTTTCCTGCCATGCTTGGTCGGCATTATGCACGCTCTGTTTGCGATGCTGGCGCTTAATCGACTGCTAAATGGATCTGGCTGGATATACGCTTTCGTCGTGTTTGGCATTTATGTAGCGATGCAGGCGATTTATTTCCTGATTGCCAGCCGCAGTTATTTGCACAGCATTCGCAAAGGAGCAGCTACTGCTGCCATGTAAGCTGTCGCTTCAGCAGCAGAGAAGCGATGTTAAAGACGAGAAGAGGGCTTATTCAGATTTTCAGTGTTCACTGACATTCTGGATAAGCCCATTTTTATACTATATACGTTGTAGGCGCTGCGAAAGGGTTCTTGTTTGGACTTGCCACTATTTGAGGAGGAGATGTAATGAAAGCGACCATTCAGAACATAGTAAACGATAAGCTGCTGCTAGCGTTTCCGCAGGCCAGGAACGTGATAGACGTACACATCGCCTGCACGATACTCCGCGTTGGTGGAGCAGGAATAGCATAAACTGTTGGTGAAATCAACAAGCGAAAGTCGGTAGCCATGCTTTGCTCCAGTGTCGATGCCAATTCGGCAATCATCCACATAAAGCGAGCCGGGGTTGGCTCCAAGCTTGAAGGTTGGTGTATGACCAAATACAATTCGTTGTCCTGCAGTACCTTCTGCATCGGAATCCAGCTTGGCTCGCAATGTCGAAAGTGGATGACGCGTAAATGATTCGCGAATTTCTGTCAGCTCGCGAGCGGGATGCAAGCTTAACGGCAAGCCGGGTCTTACTCCCGCATGAACAAACAGATATCCACTTGCTTTGTAAAACAGCGGCAGCTTGCGAATAAATCGTAAATAACGCAGTCGATGTGCTGCACTTCCTCGACGCAGAGTAGCCAGCTTAAGCTCATGATTGCCCGGTAAGGCTACAGCTCCTTTATCCACTAGCTGATGCACAGTATCGACAAGACGCCAAGTGATCGGTTCCCCAGCTTCTATAAAGTCCCCCAAAATGACAAGCTGATCCTTGCTCGCGTCGTACTGTGCTGCTTCCAGCAGAGAGAGGAAGCCTTGTCGTTGCCCATGAATGTCTGATATGGCCAGCAGCCGTCGTGATGATCGTCTTGCTGATCCATGCTGCACCGCATTCACTACCTTCTATTTTTAGTTGAAGTCCTACAGTAATATATACGCGCATGCTCATAATTGACTCAGGCAAGCGTCTAGTTTTCATTATATTAGCCTGTCTTTTTTACCTGTACGGAAACTGTAGCGGTGTTTGACATTCGCTTGCTGAGCACTGCTTTGCGGCATGACGAAGTGAGGGCGGTAAATGGTTTTGCTGCTGGATCTGTTGGGTCAGCACCTTTTCGTTTGCCAGTTTGCGCGGGTTATGATATGTTGGAGCATATGCTATAGATTGGGGTTAATGCAATGAAATCATTAGTATTGGCAGAAAAGCCGAGCGTAGCTAAAGAAATTGCTCGCGTACTTGGCTGTAAAAACAAAAGCAAGAGCTATATTGAAGGACCTAACTATGTAGTGACCTGGGCGCTGGGCCATTTGGTTGAGCTGGCTGAGCCGGAAGCCTACGACAAAAAATATAAAACGTGGGCGTTAGAGGATTTGCCTCTGCTGCCTCAGCGCATGAATATTCGCGTTATGCGGGAAACCTCCCATCAATTTAAAGCAATCGCTGCTTTAGCCAAGCGCAATGACATTAAGGATCTCGTAATTGCAACTGATGCAGGACGGGAGGGCGAGCTTGTTGCCCGCTGGATTATGGAGCTGATTCACTGGAAAAAGCCATTTTTCCGGCTATGGATCTCCTCGCAAACCGATCAGGCAATCCGTGACGGCTTTAGCAAGCTAAAGCCAGGCTCGCAATACAACAATTTGTATCGCTCAGCCGTATGCCGCGCTGAGGCTGATTGGCTGATTGGCTTGAATATGACGCGGGCGCTAACTTGTAAATATAACGCTCAGCTTGCTGCCGGCCGTGTACAGACGCCGACGCTGGCAATCTTGATGGAGCGCGAGCAGGAAATTAACGGATTTCAGGGCAAGCCGTACTGGCAGCTGCAGGCGCAGTTCGCCGGATTTACAGCAAGCTGGAGACAGCAGGGCTCGCATGATGGGCGCATTTGGGATAAAGAGCAGGCGGAGCAGCAGCTGGCGAAAGTAAAAGATGCGAAGCAAGCCAAGGTAACAGCCTTGAAAACGAGCGAGAAGCAGGAGCCGCATCCGCTTGCTTATGACTTGACCGAGCTGCAGCGCGATGCCAACAAAAAGCTCGGCTTCTCAGCTAAAATGACCTCCAACGTGCTGCAAAAGCTTTATGAGCAGCATAAGCTTGTTACGTATCCGCGTACAGATTCACGCTATTTGACAAGCGATATGGCAGCTACCTTAAAAGGACGCATGGAAAGAATCGCTGTAGGTCCGTATCGCGAGCATGCGAAGCAAATATTGCGCAAGCCGCTCGTCATTACGAAACGAATTGTCGATGACAGCAAGGTAAGCGATCACCATGCGATTATTCCGACGGATGAGCCGGTGCAACTCAATGCGCTAAGCCAGGATGAGCGCAAGCTGTACGATCTAATCGTACGCCGCTTCCTCGCGCTATTTAGCGGTCCATATCGCTATGATGAAACGAGTGTTGAGCTGACGATCAATAATGAGCGCTTCTACGCCAAGGGCAGAGTCGAGAAGGAAAAGGGCTGGCGCGACATTTATACCGTATCAAGAGATCAGGACGAAGCGGAAGAGGAGCTAAGCCTGCTGCCATCGTTAACCCAAGGCGAGCAGGTTCCGCTGCGCGGCTGTCAGCTTAAATCAGGCATCACAACGCCACCTTCGCGCTATACCGAGGCGTCGTTGTTGTCTGTTATGGAAAAGCACGGTCTTGGCACGCCGGCAACGCGAGCAGACATTATCGAGAAGCTGCTGTCCACCGAAACGATTGAGCGCCGCGGACATAGCCTCTACCCGACAGGCAAGGGCAAGCAGTTGATCGAGCTGGTCGTCGATGAGCTGAAGAGCCCGCAGCTTACCGCCAAATGGGAGCAGCAGCTTGAGGACATCGCTCGCGGCCGCGGCGATGCCAAGCAATTTATGGGGCAAATTCGCCAGCAGGCCGAGCAATGGGTTGCTCAGGTGAAGCGGGAAAACAAAGAGTACAAGCCGCATAATTTGACAGGCTCTCGCTGTCCGCAATGCGGAGAGCCGCTGCTTGAAGTGAAGGGCAAGCAAGGAAAGCGCTATGTATGCTCCAGCCGCGAATGCGAGTACAAGCGCATGGCTGAGCCGATTAAAATTAATAAGCGCTGTCCGCAATGTCACAAAAAGATGGAGCTGCATGAAGGCAAGGCAGGCAAATATGCGCAATGCCGTCCATGCAACGTTATCGAGAAGCTTGAAGATAAAGGCAAGGCAAGCGTTAATCGCAAGGAAGCAGCACAGCTGTTAAAGCAATATAGCAAAGATAACAGCGGGCTTGGCAATAGTTTGGCCGAGAAGCTGAAGGCGGCCTTGCAGCAAAATGAGCAATAATAGATTGGCGGAGTGAGCTAAACAATCAAAGTGATTGAGCTCAGCTCAGTTGTATAACAGAAGCAGTTGGTTCAGGAATATGCCTGGGCTGGCTGCTTTTTTAATGAGATAGTTTATTCCTGATTTGAGCTAAATGATGAATATCATGCTTTGAAAATATAGTCATGTAGCTTTCAATAGAAAACGGTCGTTTTCCCGAACCAATCGTGAATCGTACATCACGATCGATGCTCTCAATAGCGTTAAATAATTGGTTGCGAGTATGTATAAACTCGTCAAATAAAGAAGCGATATTTTCGAACCTACTAATATACTGAATGGCTTCTTTATTGTGTGAATCATGATCAGGGAATGCAGTTAAAGCTGCTCCTTGCGTCATGAAAGGGATGTGTTGTTCTAATATAAATTTATCCCAATAGAGCAGGTGCCCAATTATTTCTCTAATTGACCATTTTCCTTCTTTAACAGAATCAAGCATTTTTTGTTCTTCCACATTTTTAAGCATTGCGATTTCTTTAGTTGTTTCCTGATAACTAAGAACTGCTTTCGAGCTCATACAACTCTCCTCCGCTACATTAAAATGAGATTCTGGAATTATCTTACTATAAAGAGATTCCATTGTAAAGAACATATGTTCTTATATTTGGTAGGTCTATCGGTATTAGCAGCTGGTAGATTAAGTGATTCACAGTTTCTTGCAATCTAGTAGACTATTACACAAGAATTATAGAGAAGCTAGCATAGTATAACCATGTAAGCGATGCTCGAAAATGATTAAAGGAGATGGGTGTTTATGTCTACACACACAGGTCGTAAAATAGCGAGTAAAACGGTCAAGCAGGCGGTCTTGCTTTCCCATCCTCGAATTGCTTCTCATATCCCTCCGACTAGAAGCTTTAGCTATGAGCACCTGCAGCAAATGCTTAATCAACATAGTATGGTCTATGTTAAGCCGGTCGTTGGATCAGGAGGCGCAGGTGTTATTCAGGTTAAAAAGATTGCGAATGGCTATGCCTTTCATATACGCAGCAACATTTATCGGTTCGCCAGCTTTGATGCGATGTTCAACAGCTTGAAAAAAGTAATGAAGAAGCGTCCGCATATGATTCAAAAAGGAATTGATTTGCTGAAAATTAACGGTTGCGCCGTTGATTATCGTGTAAAATATGTAAAGGAATACGGCCGCTGGAGCTATCGCGCCATTGTAGGCCGTAAAGCGAGACACGGACTGGCGGTTACAAACTTGACGCAAGGCGGCAGTCTGCTGAAAGGTGGAGCTGCTATAGCCGCTACAATGGGCAGTGGAGCCGTTGCACGGAAAAAAGCGGAAATGAGAAAGCTGACCGAGCTTTGTACCTCGGTGCTCGTTTCGGCGTATCCAGGATTAACTCATTTGGGCTATGATTATGGCATAGATAAGAGCGGGAAAATATGGCTGTTTGAAGTAAATACGAACCCGCACTAAATCTCTTTATAGAGTAAATAGTCTGATAGGCTAATTTAATAGAAAGAAAGTTTCTATTAATTATTTTTATAGGTCTGCCAACCCACAGCCTGTGGATAACAATATCCACATTATACCGTTAGAATTTAGTGGAAAAATGACGAATGTGCACAATGGATGCACAGAATATCCACAGATTACTGTTAATATTGGCAACTCTTGTCGGATTAGCAAATAGATGCTAGTATTGTAGTAATCCAATATTTAGGAGGTGGTTGTAGTGAGAACATTGAATGATGAGCAAATGAAGGAGCTATATTTGGAAGCAGTATCCAAAAACATTGATAGTGATTTTATCCAGCTTATTGTTCTTGAGCTACAACGACGAGGGTTAGTATCTCACTTACCTAAATC
Source organism: Paenibacillus montaniterrae (assembly GCF_018403185.1). Lineage (GTDB taxonomy): Bacteria > Bacillota > Bacilli > Paenibacillales > Paenibacillaceae > Pristimantibacillus > Pristimantibacillus montaniterrae. The sequence goes on along the minus strand of NZ_BOSE01000002.1, from coordinate 144,358 downwards.
GGAATTAACGGAGCGCCAATATACGGCATAAGCAGATGTACTCTAGAAGAAGCAGAAAGATTTCCAACTTATATTGGTAAGGTTAGAATGTCGATATAGATAAAAAACAATCGAATGAGGCTGTTCCTTTGTCGTAAGACTAGGGGACAGCCTCAATTTCTATGTTTTAGCAATAGTATAGCAGAATCTAATATGGAAGTAGAGTACTTATTAAATCGTAATATTGGTGCGGATCGGAAGCTCACATAAAAACCCCGGGAGATCCGCACCACGCGTAAAATAAGGGTTTGCGGCAAATTCAGGGTGAAAATATCTCAAAAATATGGTACATTTAAAGCGATCCGCACTAAAGCGTTTGCAAAGCCTTGCTATGCAAGGGCGAAAAGTGTGGGCTGTCGCATCCTACGCGGATGCGTGGATTGAAAGAGAGTGGTACTTGGCAGCTGACTCCAACATTGCTGAGTCGCATCCTACGCGGATGCGTGGATTGAAAGACTTAGTTAATCAATTGTTATTGAGTAATGTAAATGTCGCATCCTACGCGGATGCGTGGATTGAAAGAGCAGGATGGACAGATCATGATGCTAGCCCATGGTCGCATCCTACGCGGATGCGTGGATTGAAAGCAAACAGAGGGCAACTGGTTATATGTGGTCTTTGGTGTCGCATCCTACGCGGATGCGTGGATTGAAAGTAACAACATCTCAACTTGCTGAAAGTTATGGAAGTCGCATCCTACGCGGATGCGTGGATTGAAATGGGAGCTAGGGTTTTTTGCACAGGATCCGGATATTGGGTCGCAACCTACGTGGATGGTGGATTGTAATTTCGATTGGGAGACGTGTTATCAAGACACCATTCAATTGTCGCATCCTACGCGGATACGTGGATTGAAATTCAATTGCCATGATGTTCCGTTTACAGAGGACATAACGTCGCATCCTAAACGGATGCGTGGATTGAAAGTTACATCATGCCAACTACTGAAAAACAGCAGCGATGGAACAAAGCGATTCCGCAAAACGAACGCGGATCGCCTTTAAATCCAAATGCGTCTTTAGTAGCTATTCAAATAAGAGCATTTGGATTTAAAAAGCGACTGGAGCAATGCTTCGTTCCGAAGCGATGTGCCACACAAAGAGGGGCTGCCCAGGTCAGTTTGCACTGACTTTGGACAGCCCCTTACTTGCATGCTCGTTGATATTACAGCTTCATATTGCTGCTATGGCCTGGAGACAGCTTGGCGGTTGGATCAACGTATACTTTCGCATTGTTAATCGCGGTTGGTGCTTCGCCAAAGCCTACTGCAATCAGCTTTAATTTGCCAGGGTAGGTTGTAATGTCGCCAGCAGCGAAAATACCAGGAATGTTGGTTTCCATGCGCGTATCTACGACGATGGAGCCGCCCTGGATTTCAATGCCCCATTCGGAGATCGGTCCAAGCGAGGAGACAAAGCCGAAGTTGACGATTACAGCGTCTACGTCAACAATTTGCTCTTCCTTGCTTTTTACATCCGTCAACGTTACGCTAGTAATAGTATCTTCGCCATGCAGCGCTGTAATTTCGGTTGGAGTGATAATGTTGACGGAAGAGCTCATTAGCTGTGCTACGCTATGCTCATGTGCTCTGAATTTATCACGGCGATGAACAAGGGTTACGCTTTTCGCGATTGGCTCAAGCATAAGCGCCCAGTCAACCGCAGAGTCGCCGCCGCCGCTAATAAGCACGCGCTGATCTTTAAATCTTTGCAGATCGCCAACGAAGTAGTGAAGGTTGGCTTTCTCGAATTTCTCAGCTTCAGGAAGCTCGAGACGTCGTGGAGAGAAGGCGCCGACTCCAGCTGTAATAATGACTGCTTTGGCATAATGAACAGCTTTGTCTGTTGTGACTTCGAACAAGCGCTCTTCCAGCTTTTTCACGTTGATGACCTTTTCTTCAAGGCAAATTTCTTGCTGGAACAGGGCCATCTGCTGCTTCAAGCGATCAACGATTTCCTGCGCTGTTACTTTTGGAAATCCTGCAATATCATAAATATATTTCTCAGGGTAAAGGGCAGCCAGCTGTCCCCCTAGCTGAGGCATACTTTCAACAATTTTAACAGAAGCATGACGCATACCGCCATAAAATGCTGCGAACATGCCAGCAGGGCCGCCGCCAATAATAAGTATATCTACAGCTTCTGTTGAGCTTACTGAGTTCGTCATGGTTTACCTCCAACTTTCAAATGATAAGTACTTCTTCATTATAGACAATAATAGGAGCTAAAAGAAAGTGCGCTTCACAAAAAAAGATGAATAAATTGTGCAGTATGCCGAACATTTTCGTATAAAATAACCTTGAAAATGTTCTTGAAAATCTGTATCATGTCTGATGTATATATGAAAATCTGAAGAACATTGTCTCTTTTTGCGTTCCTGCTGGCGAGAAGCTTGCTTGCGCTGGAGATTTGCTCAATTCCGATATGAACATCAATAACACAACGTTGGTGCTTGTGTTATTTTTTTACCATATAAGAATTTTAAAGCCGAGCCTTGCAAAAGCTAAAAATTCTTTATGGGCAACAGCTGCCTCTAATCGCGGTCGCTCAATTTCGAAGGACTTCGATAGAGGTTTTTCTCACATATTGGGAGATAAGAGAACGAACAACAATGTCATAACAACAGTATCCATATCGATACATTCGATTTTGAATAATAAACAGAGAGAGAAACTTTATACCGTATATTGGGGTCCAACTACACAGAAAAGATAAATGAATGGATGGGATTCTACAATGAGCAACATACCGAAAATCGTTATTCTCGGGGCAGGCTATGGAGGCATTTTAACCGCACTTAGGTTGCAAAAGGAATTAAACTACAACGAGGCGGATGTAACGTTAGTGAACAAGCATGATTATCACTACTTTACAACACATTTGCATATGCCGGCAGCTGGTACAGATAAACCAGAAAATGCGCGAGTCAATATTTCCAAGCTTATTGATGAGTTTAAAATTGACTTTGTCAAATCAACGGTTGTGCAAATTCGTCCGCAGGATAAGAAGATTATTCTTGAAGACGGTACATTATCCTATGATTATCTCGTCATCAGCTTGGGCGGTGAGCCGGAAACGTTCGGCATCCCGGGCTTGGCGGAAAATTCTATGAATATACGCAGCATTAACTCGGTCAGGCTGATTCGCGAGCATATTGAGTATCAATTTGCCCGCTACAAGCGCGAGCCACACCGTCTTGATTATTTGACCTTTATTGTTGGCGGAGCGGGCTTTACCGGCATCGAATTTGTCGGCGAGCTGTCTGATCGCATTCCTGAGCTGTGCAAGTTCTATGATGTTGATCCTGCGCTTGTTAAAATTTACAATATTGAAGCGGCGCCAACCGCACTGCCAGGCTTTGACCCTGAGCTTGTCGAATATGCGATGGATGTGCTGACGAAAAAAGGCGTTACCTTCCGTCTTGGCACAGCCATCAAGGAGTGCACCTCCGAGGGTGTCGTAATCGGTGAAGGAGAGGAAATCAAGTCGGCAACAGTCATTTGGACAGGTGGCATTCGCGGCAATCGTCTAATTGAGGAAGCTGGCTTTGAAACGATGCGTGGTCGCGTCAAGGTTGATGAATATTTGCGTTGTCCTGGCACCGAGCATATTTACGTGCTTGGCGACAACTCGTTAGTGTTTAACGAGGAAGGCAGACCATATCCGCCAACTGCACAAATGGCGATGCAGCAAGGCGTCGCATGTGCGCATAATTTGGTAGCGTCAATTCGCAATCAAAGCTTGACGAAGTTTGAATTCAGCAACAAAGGAACAGTTGCTTCACTCGGCAAGGGAGAAGCGATTGGGCTGGCGTTTGGCAAAAAATATACAGGCCGTAAAGCAGCATGGCTGAAAAAGCTGATTGATATTCGTTATTTATTTATTATCGGTGGAATTCCACTCGTGCTGAAAAAGGGTAAATTTTTATAATGAGACATTGCAGTGTTCAAGTAAGAGGATTGTTAACACGTGATGAGCTGGATCGCTATAACGCGCTGATGGAGGTCGGCAGTTATTTGGAATCGCAAATGCGGCATGATCTCTCTGCTGTCGTGCAGAAGGAAGTGGATTTGCTGATTTTGCCAGCGATCGAGCGCCTTAAAGAAAAAAGCCGTGCTCGCGATGCTGCAACTGCTGAATATTTGGAGCAGAAGCGCAAAGCGGAAATGGATGCTCAGCTTGCCGCACTTGCGGCTGAGGAAGACGAGGATTAATCATTTCATAAGCAAAGAGAAGGGGATGTCAGATTGTCATTTATTCATGACTTTCTGAGCATCCCCTTTGTATGTCTGTCTGCTGCGCCTTGATTAAACAGCTGCGATTAAATAGCTAGTAGTTACACAGACAGCAGCTTGCTCCATTTTTCCTCATCCAGCTGATTGCCGACATAGAAATCGCCAAATTCGCCGTAGCGAGCACTCACTTCATCAAAACGCATTTCATAGACGAGCTTTTTGAATTGCAGCGGATCATCCGCAAACAACGTTACGCCCCATTCCCAATTGTCGAAGCCGACTGAGCCGGTAATAATTTGCTTTACCTTGCCTGCATAGCTGCGGCCGATCATGCCGTGGCTGCGCATCATCGCTTTGCGCTCATCCATGCCAAGCATGTACCAGTTGTCATTGCCGCTGCGACGCTTGTTCATCGGATAGAAGCAAATATGCTTCGCATTTGGCAGCGCTGGCTTCAAGCGAGCGACAACCTCTGGATTTTGCATCGGATCGCCGCTGCCGCTTGCCAAATAGTTGCTAAGCTCAACGACGCTAACATAGCTATATACGCTGTATGTAAAGGAAGCAAAGCTCGTTTTGTTGAATGCAACCTCAAGCTCGTTCAGCTCTTCCAATGTTTCGCGCAAATGCATAAAGACAAGATCGGCTTTTTGCCCAACGATTGAGTAGACAACGGTGCTGCCTGTGCGCGATTCGCTAACAGCGCTCCATTCCTTAAGAAACTGCTGCAGCTCGTCGGTCGCTTTTTGGCGTTCGGCTTCATCGGCAAGTCTCCACGCTGTCCAGTCGATCATACGGAAGTCATGCAAGGCATACCAGCCTTCCAAGGTTTGTGCTGCTTCACTCATTATTTAATACCCCTTTCAGTTTAAGTGGTGTTCAAAATGACATCCAAATAGATTGTACATGCTTTCATTGTAGCCCAATGGCGGTCAAAGGAGCAAATGGCGGACTTGTGACAAAAGCAAGGCGATCAATTGACTTTGCAAGTCTGATTCATTAAACTATTTAAAGCTGGTATACATACTAATCGTTGTTTTTACGTGGAAACGGTAAATAGGGAGGACGGAAGCGGTGCTACAGGTTATTTTTGCGACTATGCTGTTTATGGTAATTACGTTCGGCATCGGCTTTATTGTAAATATGCTTATTAAAACAACATGGTTTCCGACATACTTTTTTATTGTGTTGATCATCGTGTTGGCGTTCTGGGCTCCTTGGAGCGGTAATGACGAGAAGCTGATAGATGTGATTGCCAATTACACCTTCATTGATTTTATTCCTGTCATTGGTGCGATTGCAGGCGCCATCATTAGCGGCTACGCGATCAGAGCGCTGCGCAAAGGCGGATACAAAATGTTTTAGCACATGTAAGAGCTTCCTTGCTAAAGCTCTTCAGGCTGTCGAGAACGTCTCGGCAGCCATTTTTATATTCTCGCGCTGCCAAGTTTTCGTTCAGGCGAGAGGGCTAGTTTTATGTTAAAATAGATAGAAGGTTCGACTTTGATGTCGAAAACCTATTATGAGGATGGAGTCGATTCAATGCGGATCCAGCATTTGTTTGAATATACCGAGCATCATCAATTTTACTGCTTTCGGGATTTTTCCTTAAGCGCGATAGATTATCGTATGCTCGCACTTATATATAAGCCGCTTGTCGGCGCATTCGCTATATCGCTGTATGAGCAGCTATGTATGATGGTTCCGGAGGGGAAAACGGGCTTCTCGCAGCTCGAGCCTCATCGTCGCTTGCTGCTTAGTCTGGGCCTTGCCTTGAATGATCAAAGCCGCAGCTATTTGCTGGAGCAGCTTTCGCTGCTGGAGGCGATTGGCCTGCTGCAAAGCTCGCGCTTTATGCAGGAGGAGCAGGGCGATTATATTTATGAATATGAGCTGATAAGTCCACTGCCGCCCAATGAGTTTTTCCAGAACATCCATTTTACGATGCTGCTGCGGGACAAGCTGGGCAAATACGCCGTTATTCATATTCGTGAGCAGCTGCATGCTCCGCAGCCGGCAGAGCTTGTCGAGCAAAGCTACGATAAAGAAAATTTATCTGTGCCATTCTATGAAATATTCAAGCTGAACGCCTCGATTGTAGACGATGAGCTGGAGCAGGCGCTGCGCGAGGTCGCGCCGGCGAGGAGTAAGACGGCTATTGTACCGACAGCATCGGCTGGCTATACATACGGTGAAATTATTATGCGTTTTCCGCGCCATTCCAGCAACCGCTATTTTGTTGAACAGCTGCGTACACGTACCGAACAGCTGGCGCAAATTAATTATGTCGCCTACAAATATGATCTTTCGCTCACGCAGGTTTCGCGCCTGCTTGATGAGGACGGCGTGTTTGACGTAAGCGGGGAAATTGATTTGGATCATATCCAGCGCATCGCCGTTCAGCTGTTTCGCCAGGATAAAAAGCATGATGAGCAGCGAACGAAAATTTTATCCCGTACGGAAATATTCAACTCTGCTTCAGAGGCAGAGGAGGATAGCCAGCAGCAGCGTCAGGAGGAAGCAGAGGTCGATGTAGACGAGCAATATTATTTGCCGGTTCCCAAGCTTCTCGCTGGCTATTGCGATATCCAGCAATATAACGCTTTAATGCGCAATGAGCCGCATATCCAGTTTTTGAAGCGATATTTCCCTGGACAGGTGCCAGATTGGATTCTGAATGTATTTGAGCGTATTGATTTGCACTATAAGCTTGCTCCGCCAGTTATTAATGTGCTCATCCATTATGGCATTGGCATGAACGAAAGCGGCAGAGTGACGAAGGCTTATTTGGACTCGATCGCTTCCAATATGCTAATGAAGGGCGTGGACAGCTTTGAGAAGGCTGTTCACTACGTTCGCGCGCAAGAGCAGCTTGAACGCGACATAGAACGCCGCAAGGAAGATTCTGGAGCTACTGCTATGCCAATAGCTCAAGCTGCCAAACAAGGCGGCTACAATGCCCGCAGCGCTAATCGGGCACGCAATGGATACCGCCAGAAGCCCGTTATACCGATTATTAACAATGAACAGGTGGCTGCCTCGCAAATTACAGCGGAGGAGCTTGAGGAGCTGCGCAAGCTGGCTCGCAAATTTGATCAGCAGTCGTAATTGCTGGGAATGAGGTGATGAAGGATGGAGTCGTTAGGTGATATATTAAAGGCTTGGCCAAGCGGCGAGCAAATACTGCGCATTGCTGAACAGAAGCGCACTGAGCTGCTGAAGGACCCGCTTATCATTAGCTTGCGGCAAAAGCATCCTGCTCTGACGGATGCAGCGATTAACGTGAATATGAACCGTCTGCATCAGTATGTAAGCGAGCATCGCAATTGCAGTCAATGTCCTGGCCTTGATCAATGTCCCAATGATTTTGCAGGGCATTATACGATGCTGCAGGTTGAAGATATGAATGGAACAGCTCAAATTATTGACAAAAAGGTCTCCTGCAAAAAGCTGCGCGCCAGACAGCATGAAAATCAGCTGCGCAGCCGCATTCGCAGCTTCTATGTCGATGACAAGGCGTTAAAGCGCAATTATTCTGCTGATGAAATTATTGGCAATGATCTGGAGCGAGCCAAATCGGTCGGCGAGCTGCTGAAATATATCGACCGCACCAAGACGGAAGGACTTACTGCCAAAGGCTTGTATTTGGCGGGAAATTTTGGCGTAGGCAAAACGTATTTGATGTGCTTTGTATTACAGGAGCTGGCTAAATCCGGCTATTCAGGCGTCATTGTTTACATGCCTGATTTTGTTGAGGATTTGAAGGTGCTTATGCATGAGCCTGCCAAGCTGAAGGAAACGGTTGATTTGATGAAGGAGACCGATTTACTTGTATTTGATGATATTGGCGCCGAAAATTTGAACCCGTGGGTTCGTGATCATGTGCTGGGCGCGATTTTAAATTATCGGATGGAGCGCAAGCCGACCTTCTACACGTCTAATTATCGTTTGGCCGATCTGGAAAGCCACTTCAGCTTTACGAACAAGGATGGCGAGGAGCATCATAAGGGAAGACGGCTTATGAACCGCGTTGCTCCGTATGTAGATGAGCTGGTCGTAACCGGGAAAAACAAGCGCGGCAAGCTGTAGCTCTGGCCTGCGACACTAATAATTCTAGACCTAAGTCTAGGTGCAACCTATCCCTGGGGCATGATGAATTTCAGAAAAAGCTATGATAAGCTCATAATAGTGAATAGATCAAACATGTCCAGATGCAACAGGGAAGCTTGCTCTGGAAACGAAAGGAAGAAATTTATGGTGAAAAAGGCAATTATCGGCCCTGTACTGCTGCTGATCGGGCTATACTTTTTGTTGAACCCGGCAGGTGAAATGAGCCCAGGCTACATATTCGCACATTTCTGGCCGACATTATTTGTCATTCCGCTTGGCTTGTTTTTTCATTGGATGCACTTCTCAATGCTGTCTCGCAAAGGTGTAGGCTTGCTCGTTCCTGGCGGCATCCTGCTTGTTTCAGGGATTTTCTGTCAAATCGCAATGCTGATGAACAACTGGGGTAGCATCTGGCCTGGCTTCTTGCTTGCAGCAGCGGCAGGGCTGTTTGAGCTATACTGGTTCGGCGGACGCAACAAATGGCTGCTGATCCCGATTTATATTTTAACGATTCTTTCGATGCTATTCTTCGTTGTCTTCTCAATCGGCAATCTGATGAGTGAAACGTTTTTAGGTCAACCGATATTGGCGATTGTGCTGGTGCTTGCCGGCTTCGTGCTGATGATGAGCAGAAAGAAATCGACCTAAGCTTCCAAAGAGGATAAAAAAGCGATGCAGGAACTAGCTCTGCATCGCTTTTTTATATGCTTTAAGAAATGTGCTGCTGTTTCTTAACGGCGGGGCATGTTCAAAAACGATGAATCATCACCAAGAACAGAGATCGTTACCGATGCAAGCGCAAGCTGTTCATCAATGCTTAAGCCTAGAGAGGTTACTATCCCAGCTGATATCGAAGCCAATTGATACGTAGCAGTATCATCATCTGAATAAACCACCATGCTGTTGCTTAACGGTACCGCTTTACCTGAAACGGCAGGTTCCGCAATCAAACTGTTATCAAGTGGATTTCCATTCAGTAATATTTCTAAGCCAGGATCCACTGTGCCAGTACTGCGAATCAAGGCACGATAGAAAATGGAATAGTAATATCCGCTTTTTAACTGGAAGGACCGATAGTATTGATTAGGGCCTGCAAAATATGGAGTAGACCACGTTACGTAATCCCCAAAATTTATGAGAGGAGCCAGTGGGATAAACGTGTTGCTATAGACTCGAACCGGATCGTTCAAAGTTGCATATGCTGCCCCTGGAGCAACAGTACCTGAGGGAATAATCAGTTTAGCTGATCTGTCCTCTTGTGGGCCCTGCAAATTTTGTTTTTCCTTTGTCATATCAATCAAACTCCTTTACAAAATGTTTCCCTGTCATGCCCTGGGACTATTCTGATTTATTGTTGATGCTTCGCCTATAACAGTTATTGCTACCGAAGCAAGATCCAGCGCTATATTACCAGTATTAAGGCCCACAGAGGTTACTATTGTTTTACTAAACGAGCATAGCTGATAAACATCATTGCTATCTTTTGATGAAATGATAATGGTATTGCTCAACAGCACTGGTTTATTCGTAACGGCAGGTGCTGCAATCAGACTGTCAGGTATAAAGTTATTGTTAAGCAAAATTCCCACATTAGGATCATTAATGTGATCATAATTTTGGGCAGAGGCATGATAGTAAATAGAGTAGAAATATCCAGCCTTTAAAGAAAAAGACTTATAGTAGTGATTGCCATTGATAGAAATCGGACTCTGCCACGTTACATAATCCCCAAAACTTTCCTGAGGAGCTAATGGGATAGTAGTAATATTGTTGGTGAATTCCGAATCAACAGGATCCATCAAGGTTGCATACGAAGCCCCCAATATATTACTTAGAGAGCTAGTCGAACCGCCTTGTTCGATTTCCTGCTGGCGTTGCAAATTACGTTTTTTTGCTGTCATATACATCAAACTCCTTTACAAAATGACTCTCGGTATTGCATAGACGAATCAAACATCCGTTTTCTGTTAAGTCCAAATTTCCTTTGTTCAAACTTTAGGTGCAGTATTCTGACTTATAGCGTTCGTCTAGTTCATGGTTTATGCTTCACCGATAACAGTTATTGTTATCGATGCAGGATACATCTCTATCTCTCCTGCGTTCAGGCCTTCTGAGGTTACTGTTGCAGAACTTAACGAATATAGATAATAATTATCATTGCTATTTTCTGAAAAAATGATGATGTTATTTCGCAATAGAACTGGTTTATTCGCAACGGCAGGTGCTGCAATTAGACTGTCAGATATGAAGATACCTTCATTATTCGCTATTCCTAGAGTAGGCTCATACATCTGATCATTACTTTGAACAAAGGCACGATAAAAAATAGAGTAGAAATATCCAGCTTTTAAAGAAAAAGATTCATATAACGTAGTGCCGTCGAGGTTCATTTCTAAACTCCACGTAATATAATCCCCAAAGCTTTCCTGAGGCGCAAGAGGGATTGGGTCATTTGCCCCTGGAAATGTAAAATATAAATATGCATACGAAAATCCCATTAAACCACTTTGAGAGCTAGTCGAACCGCTTTGCCCGACCTCTTGCTGGTGTTGCGAATTACGTTTTTTTGCTGTCATATCCACCAAACTCCTTTACAAATAGACTCTCGGCATTGGCCGAGGTGAATCGAGCAGTAATAATTCAGTTTAAGTTTTTATACCCTCGACTCTGGTTACTTGCTTGTCCGACAGAAACCTATAAAGTTTTGTAGGGGCGTGTCATCACCTCCTTAGAAGCTCAATTCGAAGAATGCAGCTTCTCGATATGCATGAATAAGGTGGTACATGTTATCCATATGTACTGTGGCAAGCTATTGTGTGGGGATAAGCCCCTTTGCTTTAACAAATGTGCTTTGGTGGAGGCTTCATTTTGGCGGTTATAAGGGGAAATGATAATTTATATAAAAAAAACTATTGACAAAGGATGGCAACCGTTGATAATATCACCACATAACCAACTAAATTGATAGGAATAATCATTAATGACCAGACCACTGGAATGAACGTTAGCCTATCCCAATTATTTTAAGGGGGATTTATGTATGAAACAGTGGTCTATTCGTCAACTTTCTTTAACAATTGTGCTGGCTTTGCTTGTAGGTGTGCTGGCGGCTTGCGGCAGCAGCAATGGAAATTCAAATGGAAACGGAAGTACTGAGACGCCTGCCACAACTAATAATAGCAATTCCAATAGCAAGCAAACGAATGAAGGAGCTGGCAGCAATTCAGGCGATAAAAAAGATCCTGTAAAATTGCTGAATGTTTCCTATGACCCAACGCGTGAACTGTATGTAGAGTTCAACGAGGCTTTCGCAAAGTATTGGCTGGAGAAGGAAGGCCAGGAGGTTACCATTGAGCAGTCGCATGGCGGCTCGGGCAAGCAGGGGCGTGCAGTTGTCGACGGATTGGAGGCGGATGTCGTTACATTGGCGTTAGGCTATGATATCGATGCGATTGTCGAAGCTGGTCTACTTACGGATGATTGGCAGTCGCAGTTTGAGCATAATAGCTCACCTTATACGTCAACGATTGTGTTTTTAGTTCGCAAGGGCAACCCGAAAAATATTTTGGATTGGAATGACCTGATTAAGGATGGAGTCGAGGTGATTACGCCGAATCCTAAAACTTCAGGCGGCGCGCGCTGGAATTACCTGGCAGCCTGGGGCTATGCGTTGAAGCAAAACAACAATGACGAGGAAGCAGCCAAGCAGTTTGTGTCTGAGCTGTTCAAGCATGTGCCGGTACTCGATACAGGCGCCAGAGGCTCCACAACAACATTTGTTGAACGTGAAATTGGCGATGTGCTGCTTGCGTGGGAAAACGAAGCGTATTTATCGATTAACGAGCTTGGACCGGATAAATTCGATATTGTATACCCTTCGCTGAGCATATTGGCTGAGCCGCCAGTGGCGATTGTCGATAAAATCGTTGACAAGCGTGGAACAAGAGAGGTTGCAGAAGCGTATTTGCAATATTTGTACAGCGATGAAGGCCAAACGATTGCAGGCAAAAACTATTACCGCCCTACGACTCCGGAAATTGCTGAGCAATTCAAGGATCAATTCCCTGAGCTGGAGCTGCTGCAAATCGATAAAGATTTTGGCGGCTGGCAAGCTGCACAGGAAAAGCATTTTGCGGATGGCGGAATATTTGACCAAATCTATACACCGGGAAGCTGATCGCCAGCCTGCTGTGTTAAAGGAGAACTGCAATGGCTAAACGTTCGATCATTCCGGGCTTTCGTCTAACCTTGGGACTGTCGCTGTTTTATTTGAGCATACTGGTTTTCATTCCGCTTGCAATTATTTTTATTAAATCCTTTGAGCTTAGCGCAGCCGAATTTTGGAGCACCGTTACGAATCCGCGTGTCGTTGCTTCTTATCGGGTCAGCTTTATTACGGCATTATGTGCAGCGCTGATCAATACGGTGTTTGGCTTGATTGTAGCCTGGGTGCTTGTACGATATTCATTTCCAGGCAAAAAGCTGCTGGATGCGGTTGTCGATATTCCATTTGCCCTGCCGACTGCGGTAGCGGGCATTGCGCTCACAGCGCTTTATGCGAAAAATGGCTGGATCGGCTCTTTGCTGGAGCCGCTCGGGATTAAGGCGGCCTATTCGCCGCTTGGCATTATTATCGCGCTAACCTTTATCGGCATCCCGTTCGTTGTTCGCACCGTTCAGCCTGTGATCGAGGATTTGGAGAAGGATATGGAGGAAGCGGCGGTTATGCTGGGCGCATACCGTCTGCGCACCTTCTTTCAAGTCATACTGCCAACCTTGTATCCTGCGCTGCTGACAGGCTTTACCCTAGCCTTTGCGCGAGGCATTGGTGAATACGGTTCGGTTGTATTTATTAGCGGCAATATGCCGATGGTAACAGAAATTTCGCCGCTGCTCATTATGACGAAGCTGGAGCAATATGATTATGCGGGCGCAACAGCAATTGCGGCAGTAATGCTAATCGTTTCCTTCCTGCTGTTGCTGCTGATCAACCTATTACAGTGGAGAATGAACCGTCGCATGACGGCGAATTCCTGAAGGAGGAAGCATCATGGCTGGAGTCGTAAGCTATCATCGCAGCTCACATACAGCAGTGCGCGAGCGGCATATTAACGAAGCGCCTGCTGTCCGCTGGCTGCTGATCGGCATCGCCGTCCTGTTTATAGGACTGATGATTATTTTGCCGCTCGCCGTCGTCATAGCCGAGTCCTTGAAAAAGGGCGCTGGCGTATACTTTGATGCAATCAGCCACCCGGATGCGATGGCCGCCTTGAAGCTGACGCTGCTGACTGCGCTTATCGTAGTGCCGCTTAATGCCGTGTTCGGTCTACTTGTAGCCTGGGCGATTTCCAAATTCAAGTTTCGCGGCAAGCAGCTGCTCATGACGTTGATTGATCTGCCATTTGCCGTTTCGCCTGTTATTGCCGGACTTGTGTTTGTGCTTTTGTTCGGCGCACAAGGGTATTTCGGACCGTGGCTGGCAGAGCATGATATAAAAATCATTTTTGCGGTTCCCGGCATCATTATTGCTACGCTATTTATTACAGTTCCGTTTGTAGCGCGCGAAATTATCCCGCTTATGCAGCAGCAGGGCATTACAGAGGAGGAGGCTGCCGTCAGCCTGGGGGCAAGAGGCTTTCAAGTTTTTTGGCGGGTCACGCTGCCGAATATTAAGTGGGGCTTGCTCTACGGACTCATTCTTTGCAATGCGCGGGCGATGGGCGAATTTGGCGCCGTATCGGTAGTCTCAGGCCATATTAGAGGGCGAACGAATACACTTCCGCTGCATGTAGAAATTTTATACAATGAGTACCAGTTTTCCGCAGCCTTTGCGATTGCCTCGCTGCTTATGCTGCTCGCCATCGTGACCTTGATTGTGAAAGCGATCGTGGAATGGAAGGAGCAGAATCAGTTAAAGCGAAATTCGCCATCGCATTAAGGCGCTAGTTAGTATCACATCATGAAAAGTTAAGCGTACGCTTTCGAAGAAACTTTTCATGACCCGGAAAGGTATGCAAGAGGTATCACATCATGAAAAGTTGTAGGAGGAATGATGAAGATGACAAAAGAAACAGATGCAATATGGCAGCAACGCATTGCAAAGCAGCTAGATGGGCTGCAGTATGGTCAAGTAATTGTAACGGTTCATGATGGCCAAATTGTGCAAATCGATCGTATGGAACGCACTCGCTATCCACTCACCTCCAACCATGCTGCCGGCAAGCAGGAAGCTGCTGAGCAAAAAAAGATCAAATCCATCTAAAATAAAAGCGAAAAGCCCGCAGTCTCCTGGTTTATAACCGTGAGATTGCGGGCTTTTCTGTTGGCGCTGCGGTATGTAATTACATTAATGCCTTCACAATTACAGCAGCAGCGAACACAACGGTCATAAAGCCAAGCATTACAGCAAAGCCTACCACAACGTCTTTAAGATCGTCGCGTGGTTCTTCGTTAATATGTTGGCGTGGATCTTGAACATTTTCCATTTTGAAGTCCTCCTTGGCGACCAATTGCTGTACATAGTATACCCAATAGTTTGCCAAATTGTAAAGTAAGTTAAAGCGATTGTGACAAAAAAGCGACAACATCAGCATGCTTGAAATATGCTACAATATGAAATGGATACGATTTATAGATTGGACATAGGATGTTGTCGCAAAAAGGGGGAAGTAAGGTGACGTCATTCCAGCATAACCCAACAAATACGGCTGTAAAAGAGCATATTCGCAACAAGCTTGCGCTTCTTCCTGACCGGCCTGGCTGCTATTTAATGAAAAATAGCGAAGGAGTTATTATATACGTCGGTAAAGCGAAAATTTTGAAAAATCGGGTTCGTTCTTATTTTACAGGTAGTCATAATGCGAAGACGCAAAAGCTCGTTAGCGAAATCGCTGATTTTGAATTTATTACGACGGACAGCAATATGGAAGCGTTGATTTTGGAATGTAATTTAATTAAGCAGCATCATCCGCGCTATAATGTGCTGCTGAAGGACGACAAAACGTTTCCTTATATTAAGATTACAAACGAAAAGCACCCGAAGCTGGAAATTACTCGCCGCGTAACGAAGGATAAGGCGAAATATTTTGGTCCATATCCGAACGCCTACGCCGCTCAGCAAACGAAAAAGCTGCTGGACAGGCTCTATCCGCTGCGCAAATGCGGCAAGCTGCCGGATAAGGTATGCCTTTATTATCATCTTGGGCAATGCATTGCGCCCTGCGAATTTCCGGTGGAGCAAAGCCAATATGACGATATGATTACGCAAATTACACGCTTTTTGAACGGCGGAGAGGACTCTGTGCGCCAGGAGCTGGAGCGCAAAATGGAGCAGGCAGCAGAAGGGCTCGAGTTTGAGAAGGCGAAGGAATATCGTGATCAAATTGTCGCGATTGATACCATTATGCAGAAGCAGAAAATTACATTAAACGATGCGCTCGACCGCGATATTTTCGGCTATGCGGTGGACAAGGGCTGGATGAGCGTGCAAATTATGTATATGCGCAAGGGCAAGCTGATTGAGCGACACGGCACAGCCTTTCCATACTATGGCGATGAATATGATGATTTCATGAGCTTCATTACGCAATATTACAGCGACAACCCTGCACTGCCGCGTCAAATTTTGCTACCGATTCCGCATGAGAGCAGCAGCATGAAGGGTGAAGAGATCGCGACTTGGCTGCAGGAATGGCTTAAGGTTAAGGTTGTCATTCCACAGCGCGGGCAAAAAAGCGAAATTGTCGCGTTGGCGGTGCAAAATGCACAAAATGTGCTCGATGAAAAGTTTAAGCTGATTGAGCGTGATCAGGAGCGCAGCGTTGTTGCTGCGAGCAATTTGGGCAAAGCGCTTGGCATAGACAATTTGCGGCGGATTGAGGCGTTCGATAACTCCAACATTCAAGGGAGCAATCCGGTTTCGGCGATGGTTGTGTTTACCGATGGCAAGCCGGACCGCAAGGAGTATCGCAAATATAAGGTGAAGGGCGTTGAAGGGCCGGATGATTACGGCACGATGCGTGAGGTGATTAGACGCCGCTATGAGCGTGTGCTGAAGGAAGGGTCGCAGCTTCCGGATTTGATCGTGGTCGACGGCGGCAAAGGGCAAATATCTGCTGCCCAGGAAATATTGCAGGATGAGTTGAATTTGTTTATACCTGTCTGCGGTCTCGTTAAGGATGAAAAGCATCGCACGGCTGAGCTGATGAGTGGCGATCCGCCGCAAATCGTGCCGCTTGCGCGCGATAGCCAGGAGTTTTACTTGCTGCAGCGGATACAGGACGAGGTGCATCGCTTTGCGATTACGTTCCACAGACAGCAGCGCGCCAAATCAATGGTTGAATCGAAGCTGGATGCGATACCCGGCATAGGGGAGAAGCGCCGCAATCAGCTGCTGAAGCACTTCGGCTCGCTGAAAAAAATAAAAGAGGCCGAAGTCGAAGACTTCAAGCCTCTTGGCATAGGTGAAAAGCTTGCTGCCACTATTGTTGCGGCATTACGGGAGGATACTGGGGACCATTAGCGTCTCCAGTATTCTTTTTGCGATCATGCAGCCATTTGATCACGAAGGCGATAATGAACGGCAGCACAAGGAAGATGCAGGCCGAGACGACGTCGCCAGTCGTACCGCTTATAATCATTGAAATGCCAATCAAAATCGTATTGAAGCTTGCATGCATAAACATTGCAGCGATCAAGCCAAAACGGATCATGACCCAAGTGAACAAGTAGCCGATGATAAGCAGCTCAATAACGCGTGTTGATGCCGGGTAGAGCGGGTAAAGCGTGTGCCCTGCAGCCCAGGCAATGGTCGGAATTAACGCAGCAATCCAAGTGTTTTTGAACCAGCGGCGGAAAATTCCAACCCCGAAGAAGCGGAATACTGCTTCCTCAGTAATCGCAGCGAACCAGGCGATTGCTGGATACAGCCAGGAAAATTCAAAGTTAAGCAGCGACTGTGATGTATCATTCGCAGACCATGTGCCTAGCGTTACTGTTAAAATTAGAAAGATTACATTTTGCACGCCAAGTCCGATAATCGCCATCAAATAGCCGATTTTCATCGAATCCCACACATGCTTGCCATAATGGGCGTCTCTAAAGCGCGGCCATAGCTGGAAGCCCTGCGCCCGCCATAGCCCGTCTCCAGCTACGAAGGAGAAGTAATAGCTGACTGTGCCGGCAATGATCGTTACGATAATAATCGCTATGAAAAATGCTTTCGTGAACAGATCTGAGCCCGACAGCATATCTCCCTGCAGGCCAAGCTGCGATTTCATCATTCCCAAATTAATAATGGCAGATATAATCGTCGCAATTACCGTTAGCCAAATGCCGAATTTGAAGGATGTGTGACGGCGGTACAGAACCGCATAAATAATCGCCAAAATGCCAAGCACGAACGTAATCGCCATATAGACACCGTAGGTCCATATATTCGCATACATATCCTGCTTTTCAACAAGCTCGACATAATCACTTGGCAAAATAAAATCAGGCATCAGCTTGCTGACAATAACGTTGTCGCCGTAGACGATAACGCTTGAATCGAATTGGAATACAGCATCCTTAATCGTTAAATCATCATTGGACACGTAGTAGCCTGTAGTCGTTACGCGCTCTGTGCCAAAAATATCGAAGTTTTCAATCTGCTCATATGTATCGATATGCGTCTTGTCTCCAAGTGGGAAATTACGCTCGGCAAGCAAGTTGTTCAGTGCTTCATAAGCTGTCGCTTGCTCCACCTGAGTTCCGCGCAGCTTAAAATTCCAGCCTATAATTTCACCTGTATACAGGTTCAGATAGACGCTGCCCCGGTTGTTTCCATCGAATAAAACATTGATCATGTACTGATCAACCGGCAAATACTTTTCGAATTTTTGCTTATGCTCCTCGTTCAGCTTGTACTTGGCGAGATAGCCGGTATAATCCTTGTTGGAGCTATGATAGGCTTCGGCTTCAGTCACAGATAGCCCGGTCTGCTCAATTACAAATTGAGTAGCCTTTTCAATCGCCGCTTCCTTGCTAATCGGTCTCTGAGTTGTGTCAGTATCATAGGACAGACCTGAAATCAGCTGGATTACAATAAAGACGATCGCAGCAACAATGGCCAGCACACTTGTAGTCACCCACGTTTTCCGTGAAATGTTGTTAACCATAATTCACCTCTTTAACTGATGTCTTTTTAGTATACCTCACGAGTGTAGGGGAAACAATCTGACTGACAATGAACTACCGATTCTAATGAAGGTTCAAAAATTCGGCTTTCAGGACCAAGAAGATGGCACGATACTAGAGAGCGAGGAGCGCTAGCTGCGGCAAAAGCTACGTGAGCACCGGAGCACTCGGTAGCGTGACATATTCGCCGTCGAGCCCACTGCGAAGCCGTACATCGTCATCAAAGTCGGATTTTTGAACTACCGGTTCTAATGAAGGTTCAAAAATTCGGCTTTCAGGACCAAGAAGGTTGGACGCTAGTTAGAAAACAAGGAGCGCAGCGTAGAGCAAAAGCTACGTGAGCACCGCAGTTTTCGCTAGCGTTCAAGATTCGCCGTCGACTAAGCTACAACGCAATATCATCGTCATCAAAGTCGAATTTTTGAACTACCCTCTACTACGTTTTAGCTTGGTAGTGCGTTGCGATTTGCACTATACAATCCCTCACAGCTGCATCTAGTGTATTCGGGTCAGCATGAATTAATGATGTTGTTCTTTTAGTCGCCTCCAATTGAGGGATATGGTAGGTGATCAATTCATTGTCGGCAATCAGCTCGGGCCGCAAATAGGATTTGGGCAGCAAGGCCCCGGCACGAAAGGTGTGCAGCAAGCGCAAAATCGCTTCAAATGAATCGATTTCCATACAAATGTCCGGTGTCAGCTGATAGGCCTCGAACAGCTCATCCGTCAGCAGACGATACCAGGTTCCTTTCGTAAACAGGATCATCGGCATTTGGTTAAGATCATGCAGCTGCAAATAGCGCTGCTCATCCTGTATAAGTGTGCGCGGCAGAGCAAGAATAAGATGGTCATCGAATAATGGCGTGCAGTGAACATACGGATCATCAATACGCGACGCAATCACTGCAAGATCAACCTTATGCTCCTTTACAAAATTGACAACCTCATGGGTTTTGCCGGTCACCGCTTTAATATCAATTTCAGGATGGGTTTCTCTCAGCAGTGCAATCAGATCCGGCAGTGTCGATTGCAGCGTCGTCAGACTAGCGCCAATCGTCAGCAGGCTGCGCCCGGTTTCCTTGAATTCGGCAACGGTTTGTAAAAACTGCAAATGAAGCTTTTCTGCAGAAATCGCGTAATCGTAAGTAAGCTGGCCGATTCTCGTCAGCTCAAGGCGCTTGCCGACCCGCCGAAATAGCGGAGCGCCGATTTCCTGCTCCAGCTTGCTAATTTTTCGAGACAAGGCCGGCTGTGACAAATTTAATAGCTGTGCCGCTTTATTCATGCTTGATTGATCGACAATAGACTTAAAAATCGAATAAGCTTCGTTCATCATATCTCCTTATGCTATATTGTTATAAGTTTTAATAATAAATATGCAATTCCATTATAAGCGAAAAAGGAGTAGGATAAAACTATGGCAGAACTGTGTCGTTTTATGCTTGACGTATCCTTGAACGAAGTTGACGAGATTAGGTGCGTGGGGTAAAATTTGGTTTGGTTTCAAAAGGATAAGTAAGCACTTACAGTTTGAAAGGAGAAAACAACAAAATGAAGGGAAATAGCTATTTCTCTCGTAAGCTGCACTCGCTAGTCGGTATTATTCCACTGGGCGGTTTTTTCATTGTGCACGCTTTGACGAATTTCCAAGCTTTCGAGCGAGGACCAGAAGGATTTCAAAACGGGGTAAATTTTATTAATAACTTGCCGCTGCTGCCAGTGCTGGAATTCGTTTTGATCTACATACCGCTGCTGTTCCATGGCATTTACGGATTATATGTAGCTTATCAATCCAATTCCAATCTAGGCCGCTTTAAGTACGGGCGCAACTGGGCATTTACAGCACAGCGGGTTACTGGCGTCATTACCTTTGTCTTTGTATTCTGGCATGTTTATCAGACTCGTTTTCAAGTGTACATGGGCAATATCTCACATGAAGAGCTAGGTTCAACAATGAATCATATTGCTTCCAGCCCGCTCGTATTTACACTGTATGTAATCGGGGTGCTCGCTGCTTCGTTCCACTTTGCGAACGGACTATGGGCCTTTCTGATTAGCTGGGGGATCACAGTAGGCGAACGTGCTCAGCGTGTTTCTTCTAAAATTTGTATGGCGATTTTCTTACTTGTTTCGGCGTTGTTTATTTTATCGCTTGTTGCTTTCAGAGGCGACGAATTCAAAGAAGTGGCTGATGCCGTTACGGCAGTACGCTCACTGCTTTAATATTAATGAAGAAGCTCTGAGCTGAAAGCCGAGCTTTTGAACAAGCAATATAAATCAAGGAGCGAATAATAATGGCTAAAAATAAAATTATTGTAGTCGGAGGCGGACTAGCTGGGCTTATGGCAACGGTCAAAGCAGCAGAAGCTGGCACGCATGTCGACTTGTTTTCTCTCGTTCCCGTTAAACGCTCTCATTCCGTTTGCGCCCAAGGCGGGATCAACGGTGCTGTAAATACAAAGGGTGAAGGCGACTCTCCGTGGGAGCATTTTGATGACACCGTATATGGCGGAGACTTTCTTGCCAATCAGCCTCCAGTTAAAGCGATGTGTGAAGCTGCGCCAGGCATTATCCACCTGATGGACCGTATGGGCGTTATGTTCAGCCGTACATCCGAGGGCTTGCTCGATTTCCGCCGCTTCGGTGGTACAAAGCATCACCGTACAGCGTTCGCAGGTGCGACGACTGGTCAACAGCTGCTTTACGCGCTGGATGAGCAGGTGCGTCGCTGGGAAGCTGCCGGCTTGGTTACCAAATATGAGCATTGGGAGTTTCTAGGCGCTGTAATTGACGATGATGGCGTATGCCGCGGAATCGCAGCACAAAATCTGCGTTCAATGGAAGTGCAAACGATGCGCGGTGATGCGGTCATTTTGGCTTCCGGCGGACCTGGCATTATTTTCGGTAAAACGACGAACTCCGTTATTAATACAGGAACAGCAGCCAGCGCTGTATATCAGCAAGGCGTCAAGTACGCAAATGGCGAGTTCATTCAAATTCACCCGACTGCCATTCCTGGCGATGACAAGCTGCGTCTGATGAGTGAATCTGCACGCGGTGAAGGCGGACGAATTTGGACGTATAAAGACGGTAAGCCTTGGTACTTCCTTGAGGAGAAATATCCGGCTTACGGAAATCTTGTACCGCGCGACATTGCAACGCGTGAAATTTTCAGCGTTTGTGTCGATCAGAAGCTCGGTATTAACGGTGAAAACATGGTTTACCTGGATCTATCGCACAAAGATCCAAAGGAGCTTGACGTTAAGCTTGGCGGTATTATCGAAATCTATGAGAAATTCATGGGTGACGATCCGCGCAAAATTCCGATGAAAATTTTCCCTGCTGTTCACTATTCCATGGGCGGCATGTGGGTCGATTATAACCAAATGACGAACATTCCTGGTTTGTTCGCAGCTGGCGAGTGCGAATACCAATACCACGGAGCGAACCGTCTTGGAGCAAACTCCTTGCTGTCTGCGATTTACGGCGGCATGGTAGCAGGACCTAAGGCTGTCGAGTATATTAAAGGCTTGAACAAATCAGCTGAAGATATTGCTTCATCGGTATTTGACCGTGCTGCTAAAGAGCATCAAGCCAAGTATGATCGTATTCTCGGCATGAACGGCACTGAAAATGCATATGTGCTGCATAAAGAGCTTGGCGAATGGATGACGAACAATATGACGGTCGTTCGCTTTAACGACAAGCTGGAGCAAACAATAGATAAAATTAAAGAGCTGAAGCAGCGCTATCAGCAAATTAATATTAACGATACAGCGCAATGGAACAACGCTGGTGTTGCCTTTACACGTCAGCTATGGAACATGCTTGAGCTGTCCGAGGCTATGACTCTGGGCGCATTAATGCGCAATGAATCTCGCGGCGCACACTATAAGCCAGATTTCCCTAATCGCGATGACGAACAGTTCTTGAAAACGACAATCGCTGATTGGACGCCAGAAGGTCCTAAAATTTCTTATGAGGATGTAGATGTTAGCTTGATCCCTCCTCGTAAGCGCGATTACACATCAGACAAGAAGAAAGGAGAATAACGATGGCTGAAACAACTGTTGCAAGCAAAATGGTTACTTTTATCATTACGCGTCAGGACAAGCCGGAATCGCAGGCGTATTCGGAAACATTTAAAGTTCCATATCGTCCTAATATGAACGTAATTAGCGCGTTGATGGAAATTCAGCGTAATCCTGTAACGGCTGAAGGCAAAAAAACGACGCCCGTCGTTTGGGAATCCAACTGCTTGGAAGAAGTTTGCGGTGCTTGCTCGATGGTCATTAACGGCAAACCGCGTCAAGCATGCAGCGCACTAATTGATCAGCTGGAGCAGCCAATTCGCTTGGAGCCAATGCGTACATTCCCGGTAGTGCGCGATCTTGTCATTGACCGCGAACGCATGTTTTCAGCCTTGAAAAAGGTTAAAGCATGGATTCCGATCGATGGTACGTATGATCTTGGGCCTGGTCCGCGTATGGCAGAATCGAAGCGCCAATGGGCGTATGAGCTGTCCAAATGCATGACTTGTGGTGTATGTCTGGAATCCTGCCCGAACGTTAACGAGCGCAACAGCTTTATCGGACCTGCGGCGATTTCTCAGGTTCGCTTGTTCAATGCCCATCCAACAGGTGAAATGAACAAGGAAGAGCGTCTTGAGGCGCTAATGGAAGACGGCGGCATTGAAGGCTGCGGCAACTCGCAAAACTGTGTTCGCTCTTGTCCGAAAGGCATTCCGCTAACAACTTCCATAGCGGCAATGAATCGCGATACTACAAAGCAGCTGTTCAAAAAATGGCTAACTGTGTAATAGGTTAAGTCAGTACAATGACTGAAATAGCAGCGTCAGAGTAGATTTCTATTCTGGCGCTTTTTTATTCAAACTTAATCTTGTGCCTGAGACTCGTTATTATCAAATCATTATCACTGATAATCATTATCAACATCATCACAATAGTAGTTTACCTAAAGTTTTATCGGTTGTCAATGTAAAGAAAATCACATCTGATGCTTGAAAAATTATGCTACACTATCAACAATGGTCTGGCACTTTAGCAGACCGTGATAGTTGCAGCACATACATAGAGAGGCTTTACGGGATTGGAGGAATAAGATGAACATCGATATGCTGTGGACGCTTATTATATTGGCAGTGGCGTCTGTATTGTTTGTTAGCGGCAAGGTGCGATCGGATCTTGTTGCTGTATGCGCCTTAAGCTTGCTCGTTATGCTTGGCATAATCGATACGAATGAGGCGCTTGCTGGATTTTCCAGCTCCGTTGTTATTATGATGATTGGCTTGTTTGTAGTTGGAGGCGCAATATTTCAGACAGGGCTGGCTAAAATCGCCAGCGGCAAGCTGCTGCAGCTTTCGGGAAGCAATGAAACGCGGCTGCTGCTTACCGTGATGCTGTCTGCCTCGCTTATTGGTGCTTTCGTCAGCAATACAGGCACAGTTGCGGTAATGCTGCCTGTCGTCGTAAGCCTCGCTACAAGCGCCGGCGTTCAGACTGGTCGCTTGCTGATGCCGCTTGCCTTTGCCGGCAGTTTGGGAGGCATGCTGACCTTGATTGGCACGCCACCGAATATGGTCATTAGTGAAACGCTGGAGAAGGCGGGATACGAGCCGCTAACCTTTTTCTCATTTACACCGATTGGCCTGATTTGCCTTGTTGCTGGGACGCTTCTAATTGCACTGTTTAGCAAATGGTTGCTAAAAAGCAATGATCAGACTGGCGATATAAGTCAGAAGCAGCGTTCCTTATATGAACTGGCATCTCAATATAGCCTGGGAAATAATTTATATCGACTGCAGGTTAGCGTCAACTCTCCGATGATTAATAAAACGTTGAAGGAGCTTTCGATATCCAGTGAATATCGCGTTCATATTCACGAGGTTCGCAGACGTCAGTCTAATAAAAATCCATTTTTCAAGACGATTAATACGGAATTTGCCGGACCCAATACGATGATCCATGTCAATGATGTCATATATGTTACTGGGGAATTTGAGGATGTAGCGCGCTTTGCAGCGGATCAAATGCTTGAGCTGCTGGCAGAGAATGCTGTAGAAAAAGACGCCAATGGCAAAATGGAGAGTCTGGCAACGCCGCAAATCGGCATTGCAGAAGTGCTTATTCCATCCAACTCCAAGCACATTAATCAACTTGTCAAGCACTCTGGCTTTCGTGAAAATTACAATGTTAATATTCTTGGCATTCAGCGTAAGGGGAAATATTTGCTGCATGAGCTGAAGGAGGAAAAGATCAAGGCAGGAGATGCTCTGTTAATTCAAGGCGAGTGGAAGCATATTTCCAGGCTGGCACAGGAGCATGAGGATGTAGTTGTTGTCGGGCAACCGGCAGAAGCCGCAGCCAATATACCGCTTAGCCACAAGGCGCCGCTTGCAGCGATCATTATGATTTTGATGATTGCAGCGATGATCATTAATGTAGTTCCTGCTGTCGTATGTGTCATGGTAGCCGCAATTCTTATGGTAGCAACAGGCTGCTTGCCTAATATGGAGGCAGCGTACAAGACTGTCAACTGGGAAAGCATCGTGCTTATCGGAGCGATGATACCGATGTCGACCGCAATTGAGAAAACTGGCGCAGCTGCAATGATTTCAGAGGGGCTTGTTAACAGCATTGGCGGCTTTGGTCCGATTGCGCTGCTGGCAGGCATTTATTTCGCTACTTCACTTATGACCTTATTTATAAGTAATACTGCTTGTGCTGTTTTGTTTGCGCCAATCGCATTGGCTGCTGCGCTGTCGATGGACGTCAACCCGGTTCCGTACCTGTTTGCTGTTTCCATTGGTGCCAGCATGTGCTTTGCTGTACCATTTTCAACCCCGCCAAATGCACTCGTTATGTCGGCAGGGAAATACAAGTTTATCGACTATGTTAAGGTCGGTATGCCTGTACAATTGCTGCTTGGAATGGTGATGGTTATAGCCCTACCGATTGTATTCCCTTTATAGAGGATGTTCAAAAAGCACGACTTTGATGACGATGATGGGCGTTGTAGCTTAGTCGACGGCGAATCTTGAACGCTAGCGAAAACTGCGGTGCTCACGTAGCTATTGCTCTACGCTGCGCTCCTCGTTTTCTACTAGCGTCCAAGCTTCTTGGTCCTGAAAGCCGAGCTTTTTGAACGTTTATTGAAAGGGAAGTTCAAAAAGCACGACTTTGATGACGATGTATTGCGTTGTAGCTTAACCGACGGCGAAGCTTGAACGCTAGCGAAAGATTATGCTTCCGAAGTATGTTTCCTGCGGAAACATTGGAGGTGCTCACGTAGCAATTGCTCTACGCTGCGCTCCTCGTTTTCTACTAGCGTCCAAGCTTCTTGGTCCTGAAAGCCGGGCTTTTTGAACGTTTATTGAAAGGGAAGTTCAAAAAGCACGACTTTGATGACGATGCAATTGCGTTGTAGCTTTATTTTATTGAACTTGCAATAACGCAATAGCGCAATTATCAGGAAAGGGGCGTGCTCCTGGTAATCGCGCTATTTTTTCATTAATCTATCCATTTTTCAGCCCACTCTTGAATCGAGCAGATGACTGGCTCAAGATCAAGTCCTTTCTTAGTCAGCTCATACTCAATACGTACTGGCATTTCAGGGTACACATTACGTACTACTATACCGACTGCTTCCAGCTCCTTCATGCGATCTGTCAGCATTTTGTCGCTCATTTCAGGAATTTGCTCCTTGATGTCTTTGAACCGTTTAGGCCCTCCGAGAAGTACGTGTATAATTTTACCTGTCCACTTTTTGCCAAGAATATCTGTGGCTGATTCAAATCTTGGACACATAATTGAGTAGTCCATTCGAATCACCTTCCTTATTCTCTTATTGTAACATATAGACTTAATAAAGGTAAGTACATAACACAATGGTATGTGTGTACTTATGCTGTAAATTAATGCTAGTTCAGTCATTTGGTGTGGTTAATTCGTCCCAGTAATGCGAATCGTAACTAAGCCGAGCAGTAGAAAGATAAAAGCGAGCCATTGCAGCTTATTCAAACGCTCCTTATAAATTAGAATGGAGAGCAGCGATACAAGCAATCCATTCGTGGCGAAAATAGGAGCGACCAAATTGGCAGGGCCGTTTTGCAGAGCAACCGCATAAAGCTGCAGTCCGCCATAGGAGCATAGGCCGCTGATCATACCGTAGCGCATGCCAACACGCCAATCGGCTTTAGCTCTCACTGCGCTTGGCGCTGTTTGCTGCAGATGATCGAAGGAAGCACTGGCTAATGTACCGTCTGTCTGGCGCTGCTCCTGCAGGGCAGGGAAGATGAAAAACAGCACGGACAGCAGATAAGCGACAAACAGCACAGGAGCCGCTTCAAAGCCTAGCTCCGCTGTGACCTTCAGGCCGCCATTGCGCAAAGCAAACATAATAACAGCAAGCGCGAGCAAGCCATACCACCAGTTAGAGGTGATCGTCCTGCTTTCTTTTTTCTGAGTAATTAGCACAGTTGCAATAAGCAGCAGCGCAATGCTGATTATTTGCATAATACCTAGCGGCTCATTGTACATCCACGTGCCCATTAGCACAACGAGCACAATATTCGTGTTAGAAAGCGGCGAGGTAAGACTGGCTGGGCCAAGCTCAAGCGCCTTCATAAACAAATAATTGCCCAGTGCAGAGCCGATTCCGATAATGAATCCGGCTAGCCAAATATACGGGTTAGCTAGCTGGGCGTAGCTTTTTTCAACAATGGCATGCACGCCAAAGCCAATGGTCCCTATAATATAGAGCCAAATAAGCAGCACGGAAACGGAGCCGTTTTTCATTTGTGACATTTTCATGAACCATCCCGCACTGCCGAAGATGAGGGCGCTTGTGATGGATAGGCTAAGCCACATATTCTCCCCCCTTAGAGGTTGTTTAAAAAGCTGGACTTTGATGACGATGCAGCTTCTCTGTAGCGGATTCGACGGCGAATCTTGAACGCTAGCGAAAACTGCGGTGCTCACGTAGCATGTGCCTACGCTGCGCTCCTCGTTTTCTACTAGCGTCCAAGCTTCTTGGTCCTGAAAGCCCAATTTTTAAACCTCATTGGAAGGGTAGTTTAAAAACTAGACTTTGATGACGATGATATTGCGTTGTAGCTTAGTCGACGTCGAAGCTTGAACGCTAGCGAAAATTCCGGTGCTCACGTAGTCATTATCTACGCTGCGCTCCTCATTTTCTACTAGCGTCCAAGCTTCTTGGTCCTGAAAGCCCAGTTTTTAAACCTCATTGGAAGAGGCAGTTTAAAAAGCTGGACTTTGATGACGATGCTGGGCTCCGTAGCATAGTCGACGGCGAATATGCCACGCTACCGAGTGCTCCTGTGCTCACGTAGGTCTGTCTACGCTACGCTCCTCGCCCTCTAGTATCGTGTCATCTTCTTGGTCCTGAAAGCCCAGCTTTTTAAACCTCATTGGAAGGGTAGTTTAAAAAGCTGGACTTTGATGACGATGCAATTGCTTCGTAGTGAATTCGACGGCGAATCTTGAACGCTAGCGAAAATTCCGGTGCTCACGTAGTCATTATCTACGCTGCGCTCCTCATTTTCTACTAGCGTCCAAGCTTCTTGGTCCTGAAAGCCCAGCTTTTTAAACCTCATTGGAAGGGTAGTTTAAAAACTGGACTTTGATGACGATGATATTGCGTTGTAGCTTAGTCGACGTCGAAGCTTGAACGCTAGCGAAAATTCCGGTGCTCACGTAGGTCTGTCTATGCTGCGCTCGGTAATTTCTGATTGTCTTGGTAAACCAGCTTATCCAGTATAGCATATAGATGCAAATGAATAAGCTCCCTGTCTGCTTAGTGCAGATTGGGAGCTTGGCTTGTTCTCGCTCTGTATGCAGTTATAGAGGCACGACGACTTCTTGCAGGTTTTTGTAGTACACCCAGCTCTTGAACCCGATGTCGCGCAACGTTTGTGCTACTTCGTCGAAGTCTTCTCCGAAGCGGCGCGGTGTGTGCGCGTCAGAGCCAAATGATATTTTGACGCCGTAATGATGGGCGCGCTCTAGTATATCGTGGGATGGGTACCAGCCTCCAGCGTCCTTTGTGCTGCCGGATGTATTTACTTCGATTGCGACGTTGCAGTCGGCAATGACTTGCAATGTTTCGTCTATTTTTTGCTGGGCAGGAATATCGGAAAATTCGGGATAGTAGCCCTTCATCGCATCGATATGCCCTAATACTTGAAATAAGCCCGTGCGCGCAGATTGCGCAATTAGATCATAGTATAGCTCTTTTGTTGCAATTTTTTCGCCGTCAGTCAAGCCTTTCCAACGGTTTCTGTTGAAAATGCTGACGCCTGACACCTGATGTACCGAGCCGATTATGTAGTCAAAGGGATATTGCGTCAGCGTTTGTTTATACACCTCGAAATGCTGAGGGAAAAAGTCCGATTCAACGCCAAGCAGCACATCGATTTTACCTTCATATTTTTTCTTTAGCTCCAGCACCTCTTGCACATAATTGGCGAACTCGCTTCTCGCCATTGCAATGCCCGGAAATGGTTGATCGTCTTCATGGGCGAAATATGGAGTATGATCAGAAATTCCAATGACATGAAATCCTTTCTCAATTGCAGCTTGAATGTAGTCCTCAATAACGCCATCAGCATGCCCGCAACGGATATGGTGAGTATGTAGGTCGAATTTAATTGCGTGGTTCCCTGTAGTCATAACGATCACTCCTCAAACAATTCATGTAACTTTCGTATAATTCTCTATAGCATTATTCTGTACTCATAAATTGATACTCCGGCATTCCTTTTAAATCGCTTAAAAATTGCTGCATTGCCGAATTCAAATATCGCCCCGACTTATAAACAACGCCGACAGGATGGGTTGCCTGCAGATCCTCTACACGGATAATCTTAAGAGTGCCAAGCTTCAATTCATGCTCAATCGACAGCTTTGAAACGATTGCCGCCCCCAAATTAATTTCGACCATACGCTTTACTTCCTCACTGCTGGAAAGCTCCATGACGATATTCGGCTGAATACGATGCTCACGGAAAATTTGCTCGACGAAACGCCGTCCAAGTGTATCAGGGGAAAGCATAATTAACGGAATATTTTGCAGCTGCTCGATTGTAATGTAATCAAACTGGCTCAATGGATTTTCTGGAGCCGCAATGAGCTCAAAGGTATCGTAATAAAGGGTTGACGAACTGATCGTTGGTGATTTTTCACTCAAATAGGTGATGCCGATATCGACAGTTCCATTGTCAACGGCGCTCATGACTTGTGCGGAGGGCATCGTATGAATCGTTGTTTTAATTAGCGGATATTGGTTTTGAAAGTATGACAGGACGCGCGGCAGCACCTGTACAGCAATTGAAGCGGTTGTTCCCAGCACGATATGACCTTGTGGGTTGTCATTCAGATCGGACATTTTTTGCTTCAATTCCTCAACAATGGCTAGTATTTGCTCAGCGTGCTCAAGAAATACTTTACCGTGATCCGTTAATGTAACGGGCTGATTGCGATCAATAAGAATCGTATTGAATTCTTCCTCTAAGCTTTTTATTTGAGCTGATACTGCAGGCTGCGTTAAATTCAGCAGCTCGCCAGCTTTACGAAAGCTCATCGTTTTCGAAATCGTTAGCAAGGTTTCTAGCTGACTAATATTCAATTTCGTCAAACCTCCTTTTCGAATGGATTGCCCGATGAAGCTAATGTTAATTATAGCGAACTTGGGCGCACAGGGCAAAGAAAACTCACGTAGTTCAACAATTGCTTGCCGATTATGCGGTTGAGCAGAAAAAAGCGCCGCTTCCCGGCAAGGAGAAGTCGACGCTAATTTATAGCTGGGCAAAAATGCGATCCTTGCGGAACGAAGCTTCGGTAAAATGGGCTGTCCTCGGAGTTCTCAGACACGCCCTAGAGCCACTCTTTTTTACGGAAAATAATATACATGCCTATGCCAAGCACGAGCATGATCCCGAGCACTACGTAGGCTCCATATTCAAAATGCAAGCCTGGAATAATATCGAAGTTCATACCGTAAATGCCTGTAATGAAGGTGAGCGGCATGAAAATCGTAGTTATTGCAGTAAATACACGCATAATTTCATTTGCGCGACTTGTTACAGCCGATTGATAAGCCTCGCGCAAGTTGCCCATCAAATCGCGATACGTATCAAATGACTCCGATGTTTTTAGCGCGTTCTCGTATACGTCGCTAAAATACTTTTGCAGCTGGTCATCAATTAGCCGCAGCTCTTTTTTCATCAGTTGAGCGACGAGCTCACGCTGTGGTCCAAGCACCTTTTTCAACCATAAAATTTCCGAGCGCAAGCCGTAAATTTCGTTAAGATGCGTTTTTTTGGTATGCAGCAAAATTTCTTCTTCCAGCTGGTCGATTTTAAGCTCGATCCGATCGCCAACCAAAGCATAATTGTCAATAACAAGGTCAACCAAATAATATAGGAATTGATCCGGTCTGCTTACCTCCTGCTCCCATAAAATAGGCTTCAGCAGGCGCAGCTCATTAATTTTTTGCTTTGTAACGGTAATAATATAATGCTTGCCGAGAAAAATGTTCAAGGCGCGCAGAAAAAATTCTTCATCGTCAAAGCGAATGCTGTTGACTACGATAAAGTAATGATCTTCATATAGCTCGATTTTCGGACGCTGCTCTTCTTCATTCAAGCAGTCCTCCACAGCAAGATCATGCATGCGGAAAATAGGCTGCAGTGTAACGAGATCTTCCAAATTGGCATCAATCCAGTAAAAGCCCTCAGCAGGCGGATTAATCGTCTGCTCAATATGCTCGATCAGTGTAAAATTTCCTTGATTCACATGTCTAATTTTCATCTTAGCTTCTCCTTCCATTTCGAAGGGATGCTGTCTAGCGTAACTATGCTTGCGACCTACAGCTCTTGAAGAAATGAAGCAGCTGTGGGCCGAGAGCTATGTCAAGCTCATCAGTCAAGCTATCTGGAAGCATCCCGATATGCTGTTTTGAGGTCCTCGGTCGATCGTCCCCCATTAGATCCCACACTCCTTTTCTTCATTTTGGCCTGAGCGTTTTCAAGCATACTTTTGCGGGTAACACTTGTCTAGTATACTCTGATGTATCCGAATCATTCAACAGTTAATTTGCTCGTATACAAAAGCTTAAAAGACGCGCGAAACCCGCTTGACGCCAAGCCCTAAATGCTATAAAGTTAGGGTATAAAGACTCTAAAACTAAATACATTTCTTTCTTATCAAGAGCAGGCGGAGGGACTAGCCCTATGAAGCCCGGCAACCGGCATTCCATGTACGGTGCTAATTCTTGCGGAAACAATGGTTTCTGAGAGATGAGAGAGGTTACGATAGATAGACCTTTTCTCGCATCAGAAGGGTCTTTTTTTATTTGAAAATCGCGACGAACAGGGAGTGAGCACTATGCCGATTAAAATTCCAGATCATTTGCCGGCCAAAGAAATATTGACAAGCGAGAATATTTTCGTAATGGATGAAAGCATCGCCTACAAACAGGATATTCGTCCGTTAAGAATTTTGATTCTTAATTTAATGCCGACAAAAGAAACAACGGAAACGCAATTGCTTCGTTTAATTGGCAATACACCACTGCAGGTAGAGGCTGTACTATTGCATCCTAAGACACATACATCGAAAAATACTTCTGCCGAGCATCTATCGAGCTTTTACCAAACATTTGATGAAGTCGAGTCGCAATATTTCGATGGCATGATCATTACTGGCGCACCAGTTGAGCAATTGCCGTTTGAAGAGGTGAACTATTGGGAAGAGCTGACGCAAATTATGGACTGGAGCAAATCCCATGTAACGTCCACGTTCCACATATGCTGGGCGGCTCAAGCCGGACTTTATCATCACTATGGCATTGAAAAGCATCCGCTTGAGGATAAGCTTTTTGGCGTATTTCCACATACGCTCAGCCAGCGCAACATTCCGTTGCTGCGCGGCTTTGATGAGCAGTTTTATGTGCCGCAATCTCGTCATACCGAGGTGCGCAAGGAAGATATTGAAAAGATCGCCGATCTTGAAATTTGGTCTGAGTCTGAAGAAGCAGGCGTTTATATTGTAGCCTCCAAAGGGGGCAAGCAAATTTTTGTAACAGGCCATTCGGAATATGATCCGACTACGTTAAAATTTGAATACGACCGCGATCAAGCCAAAGGCTTGCGCGTCAACGTACCGAAAAATTATTTCCCGAACGATAATCCTAATTTGCTGCCATTGTCAACCTGGCGAGCGCATGCTAATCTGCTCTACTCAAACTGGTTGAATTATTATGTGTACCAAATAACGCCATACGAACTAGGCGCCGGCATTTAGCGGTAGTTCAAAAAGCACGACTTTGATGACGATGTATCTTCTCTGTAGCGTAGTCGACGGCGAATATGTCACGCTACCGAAAGTTCCGGTGCTCACGTAGCTTGTGCCTACGCTGCGCTCCTCACTTTCTAGTATCGTGCCATCTTCTTGGTCCTGAAAGCCGAGCTTTTTGAACCTTTATTGGAAGCGGAAGTTCAAAAAGCTGGACTTTGATGACGATGCGATTGCGTTGTAGCGTAGTCGGCGGCGAATCTTGAACGCTCGCGAAGGCAAATGCTTCCGAAGTTTGTTTCTTGCGGAAACATTGAAGGTGCTCATGTAGCTTTTGCCTACGCTGCGCTCCTCGCTTTCTAGTATCGTGCCATCTTCTTGGTCGTGCACTCAAAAAAGCACCAGCGGAGGAGCAAAGCATCCGAAAAACGTAGTGGGTCGCCTTTAACATCGTAATGCAACCTTAAAAATTCAAATAAGAGCATTACGATTTAAAAAGCGACTGGAGGATGCTTTGCTCCGTAGCGCTGATGCCGCTGCGATTGCTTCGGAGCGGATTCGACGGTGAATATGTATTATAGGTGAATAGGAGAGAGCTTTGTGATGAAAATTGAAAGTCGTTTAGCGCAAATTGGGTCGCAGAAGGATACTGTAACTGGAGCAGTCAGCTTCCCCATTTATCAAGCTACTGCATTTCGCCATCCTGGCCTTGGTGAAAGCACTGGCTTTGATTATGCTCGTACGAAAAGTCCGACAAGAGCTGTTTTAGAGGAAGCGGTTGCTGAAATTGAAAGCGGCGATGCAGCGTTTGCCTGTAGCTCGGGAATGGCTGCACTGCAAACGGTTTTTGCTTATTTCAGCTCGGGTGATCATTTGATTGTATCGCTTGACCTGTATGGCGGCACTTACCGCCTGCTGGAGCGCATTATGAAGCGCTTTGGCGTTACAGCTACCTATGTGGATACAAATGATTTGGATCAGCTTGGTGCAAGCTTGACCTCGAATACGAAGGCAATTTTAATTGAGACGCCAACCAACCCGCTTATGATGATTACTGATATTGCCAAAGTATCGACCTGGGCAAAAAGCAAGGGCTTGCTGACAATTGTGGACAATACACTGCTGACGCCGTATTTCCAGCGTCCGCTTGAGCTAGGTGCAGATATCGTCATCCATAGTGCAAGCAAATATCTTGCTGGACATAACGATGTGCTTGCAGGCCTGATTATTACTAAAGGCGAGGAGCTTTCTGCAGAAATGGCGTTTTTGCATAATTCGATCGGTGCGGTGCTGGGGCCGCAGGATTCCTTTTTGCTCGCTCGCGGTATGAAGACGCTGGCGCTGCGCATGGAGCGTCACCAAAGCAATGCGACAGCGATTGCCAAGTTTTTGCAGACGCATGAGGCGATTGCGGAGGTATTTTATCCAGCTTTGCCTGAGCATCCAGGTCACTCCATTCAACAAGGTCAATCTTCCGGCAATACAGGAATATTCTCCTTTAAAGTGAAGGATGCGCGCTATGTTGCGCCTATTTTGAGCTCCGTCAAGCTAATAGCATTTGCAGAAAGCTTGGGCGGTGTGGAGTCGCTAATGACTTATCCAGCCGTACAAACTCATGCTGATATTCCAGAGGAAATCCGTCAGGCTATCGGTGTAGACGATCGCTTGCTGCGTTTCTCGGTAGGCATTGAGCATGTTGATGACTTGATTGCAGATCTGGACCAAGCTCTAAAGTTTGCGATGCAGGAAGTAGCTGCATTGCAAAATTAATAGGCTCATCTTATTCACAAAAAGCTGTACGTTTGTTTGCCTCAGGCGAGCAAAGGTACAGCTTTTTTCGTTTTAAGTGCGTGTTCAAATAAACCTAGCCCGATAATTTATAGCATGTATGCCAAACTCTTCATTGTATATACAGTGTCCACTGACCATATACTTTAGGGGAGGAAGGAGTGATTCGATGAAATTATTAACGATTCATTTTTCAGAAAAAGAGTATGCCTGCTTTAAGCCATATATAGCTCAAATTAAGCAAAAATTGATCGACGATATACATAATCACGATCGTCCGGATCAGCCTGGCCAGCAATCAGCTTCCTATCCAATTGAGGTTGAGCAGCATGACCAGTCAAGCAGCATCGTCATCGTTCCCACGCTGCCGCAGTTTCAATTGCTGCAGCACGGCTTGCCAGTTTATGAAGCCGCAGCATTTACAGTTGGCCAATTTATTGTTGAGCAATGGGAGAACAATATTATACACGCCTTGCTTAAGCAGCGCTGTCGCCATACCGGACTAATCCCGGATGAGGTGGTTCGTTATTGCTACAATATTTTGAACAATGATCCATGGGAGCCGCTCGGCAAGAAGTTTACCGAGCAGGACCGTGCTCGGCGGCGTAATAAAATAGTTGAAGAGCTGACGGATTACTTTGAAACGCATACGGTTTTACATGTATCCGGCTATATGACATTTCGCATGCTAAGCTATAAGCAGGAGCTGCGAGAGGTAATCGAATACGCAATTGATGAATATGTACTGGATCAGCAGTATGAAGAATTTATGACGCTGCTAAAATATTTCGTGCAGCTGCAGGAAACGAAAACAGAACTCGTTCATATGGTGCAGCAGGAAGGCAGCAGCTTTATTCTCTGTAACGATAAGATGCAGCCGCTTGAGATTAAGCATGATCATGATCGAATCGTTGCAGAAATGCTGGAAACCGAAATCAACATTGAGGATATTGTAATCAGTTCATTAATTTCCGCATCCCCTCAAAAAATTATCGTACATGCGAAGCATCGCGACTATCAGGTCGTTCGTACCGTTAAAGCCATTTTTGGCGATCGTGCTCAGTTTTGCAGCACGTGCCCAATGTGCCGCCAAAGCCACGATGAGCTTATTCCTTTTCAATAGCAGAATGTAGTTAAAAGAAAGAACGCGCCTAAAGCCAGGTAAAGGAGCTTGACGCGCGCGAATGATCGCTCTATAATGTTGAATATACTAAGAGCTTGACTCTTATTTGATATGTAAAAGCTGTGACGAAGACATGCATCTATGCCGCATTGGCTCAGAGAGAGGAATCCAGGCTGAAAGTTCCTTCCAAATTGCACATAGCTGTACCACTTCCTAGCTGTATTGCCGAACGGTTTATTCAAGTAAGCAATACCGGATATCTCCGTTATCAGATGCTATGAGGACTGCAATTATGTAGTTGAAGTAGGGTGGAACCACGAGATCACAAGCACTCGTCCCTTTTTTTGGGACGCGTGCTTTTTTGCGTTCCCAAAGCTTTTGCTTGACGCAGAATAGTAGGGAGGAAGATTGAACATGAGCAGTATTAACATCACTTTTCCAGACGGCGCTGTGCGCGAATATCCGGTTGGGATAACAACTGAGGAAATCGCTGCTTCGATCAGCTCTGGATTAAAGAAAAATGCAATTGCAGGCAAAGTTAACGGCAAGGTCGTAGATGTGTACACACCGATTGAAGCGGATGCTTCTGTTGAAATTGTTACAGTGGATAGCGAGGACGGACTCGAAGTATATCGCCACAGTACAGCGCATCTAATGGCGCAAGCGATCAAGCGCTTGTATAAGGATGCTAACGTTAAGCTGGGCATCGGTCCGGTTATTGAAGATGGCTTCTATTACGATCTTGATATGGATCATTCGCTGACTCCAGAGGATCTTGTGAAAATTGAGAAGGAAATGAACCGTATTATCGGTGAAAACCTGCCGATTCGCCGCCGCGAGGTTTCGCGCGAGGAAGCGCTGGCGATTTATACTGAGTTCAATGACAACTTGAAGCTGGAGTTGATCAACGATTTGCCGGCGGATTCGGTCATTACAATTTACGATCAAGGCGAGTTTTTCGATCTATGTCGTGGACCGCATTTGCCAAGCACTGGCCGAATTAAAGCGTTCAAGCTGTTGAATGTAGCGGGTGCTTACTGGCGCGGCGATTCAAAAAATAAAATGCTGCAGCGCATTTACGGAACTGCATTTGCGAAAAAAGCCGAGCTTGACGAGCATTTGCATTTTCTTGAGGAAGCGAAAAAGCGCGATCACCGCAAGCTTGGCAAAGAGCTTAAAATGTTCACTTTCTCGCGTGAGGTTGGTCAAGGCTTGCCGCTATGGCTGCCTAACGGAGCAAAGGTTCGCCGCACAATGGAACGCTATATCGTGGATATAGAAGAGCGTCTAGGCTACCAGCATGTATATACACCTGTGCTTGCCAACGTTGAGCTCTATAAAATTTCCGGACACTGGAACCATTATAACGAAGATATGTTCCCGCTTATGCAAATGGACAACGAAGAGCTTGTGCTTCGTCCAATGAACTGTCCGCACCATATGATGGTCTACAAGAGCGATATGCGCTCTTACCGCGACTTGCCAATCCGCATAGCAGAAATGGGAACGATGCACCGCTATGAGATGTCTGGCGCTTTAACTGGCCTGCATCGCGTGCGTGCGATGACATTGAATGACGCGCATATTTTCTGCCGCCCGGATCAAATCAAGGAAGAGTTCAGCCGCGTAATTAATTTGATTAGCAAGGTATACGAGGATTTCGGCATTAAGGAATATCGCTTCCGTCTTTCTTACCGTGATCCGCAGGATACAGAGAAATATTTCCAAAACGACGAGATGTGGGAAATGTCTCAACGCATGCTGCGCGAGGTTGTTGAGGAGCTAGGGCTGCCATTCTTCGAGGCAGAAGGTGAAGCAGCATTCTACGGACCAAAGCTGGACGTGCAAATTAAAACTGCACTAGGCAAGGAAGAAACACTGTCTACTGCTCAGCTTGACTTCCTGCTTCCTGAGCGCTTTGAGCTTGAATATATCGGTGACGACGGCAAAAAGCATCGTCCGGTCGTAATCCACCGCGGAATTATTAGTACAATGGAGCGGATGACTGCTTATTTGATCGAGAACTTTGCTGGTGCGCTGCCGTTATGGCTTTCACCGGTTCAAGCGAAGGTCATTCCGGTTTCAACTGTATACGAGGAATATGCAAGCCAAATCAACGAGCAGCTGCTTGACGCAGGCATTCGTGCAGAAAGCGACCTGCGCAATGAAAAGCTTGGCTATAAAATTCGTGAGGCACAGCTCGAAAAAGCGCCGTACATGCTAGTTGTCGGCGAAAACGAGAAAGAAGCCGGCACTGTATCAGTGCGTAAACGCGGCGAAGGCGATATTGGCTCGATGCCAATTGGGGAGTTTATTAGTCTTCTGCAAAAGGAAATTGCAACCAAAGCCCAGTAGAGGTGGTTTAAAAATCCGACTTTGATGACGATGTGACTTCTCTGTAGCATATTCGACTGCGAATATGTCACGCTACCGAAGGCTGCGGTGCTCACGTAGCTTATTGCCTACGCTGCGCTCCTCGCCTTCTAGTATCGTGCCATCTTCTTGGTCCTGAAAGCCGAATTTTTAAACTCTTATTGGAAGAGGTAGTCAAAAAGCAGGACTTTGATGACGATGTAGTGCGTTGTAGCTTAGTCGACGGCGAATATGTCACGCTACCGAAGGCTCCGGTGCTCACGTAGCTTATTGCCTACGCTGCGCTCCTCGCCTTTTAGTATCGTGCCATCTTCTTGGTCCTGAAAGCCCAGCTTTTTGAACACTTATTGGAAGTTGTAGCTTAAAAATCCGACTTTGATGACGATGTAGTGCGTTGTAGCTTAGTCGACGGCGAATATGTCACGCTACCGAAGGCTCCGGTGCTCACGTAGCTTATTGCCTACGCTGCGCTCCTCGCCTTCTAGTATCGTGCCAATCTTCTTGGTCTGCATTCAAAAAGCTACAGCGAAGGAGCAAAGCATCCGAAAAACGCAGAGGGTCGCCTTTAACATCGTAATGCAACCTTAAAAAATTCAAATAAGAGCATTACGATTTAAAAAGCGACTGGAGGATGCTTAGCTCTGTAGCGCTGAAAATGCTAAACTTCTTTGATGACGCTGCGTCGCATCTTAGCATACTCAAAACGAAAAAAGCTACAGCGAAGGAGCAAAGCATCCGAAAAACGAAAGTGTGTCGCCTTTAAAGCCTGATGCAACCTATGACTAAAAACGTAGCATCAGGCTTTAAAAAGCGACTGGAGGATGCTTTGCTCCGGAGCGCCGAACAAACATGCCAAATAAAGGTCATCTCCCAGTGCGCATAGGTTGGTTGAAACAAACCATACTAAAGCTTGGGAGGTGATTACGATGGCTAAACGCAACAAGCAACAACAACAGCAAAACCAACAACAGCAAGATCAACAATTCAACACTGTTCAAGATGCGGAATTTGCTCAAGAGCTAGGTCAACAACAGCAACAAAACGATAAGCAATCTTTCAAAAAGCAAACAAATAACAATCAACGTTAATTCGTTACTTATTGGCGATCACCTGTTACAGGGCTGATCGCCTTTTTAATGTTTTGCTGAAGTCATTTTTAATGCGACGTATGGATTTATTTTTAGTTTATGGTACGATAGGAGAATTGATAAAAAGTCAAGGCGTGTATGTAGCTCCGAAGGGAGCAGATTATGCTTTGCAGGAAAACATAGGATTGGTGATTATGGGGCAACAAAGTGGAAAGGTTACGTTTTTTGCAGCTTTGCAGTGGATGTTTTTTATTTTTGTCAATGTAGTCGTTGTACCAATTTCGATAGGTGCAGCCTTTGAGCTGCCAGCAAGTGAAATCGTTTCAATATTGCGCACATCGCTGATTGTCACAGGAATAGCCTGTATACTGCAGGGTTGGATCGGACATCGCTATCCGCTGCTTGAAGGGCCGTCAGGCATGATATGGGGAATGATGCTTACATTGGGGACATCAGCGCCTAGCCTTGGCTTGACACTGCTGGAGGTCGGAGGGGGGATCGCTACAGGAATGCTGCTAGCTGGCGCAACTACGTTGCTGCTTGCTTTATGTGGAGCGGTGCCCTATGTGCAGCGCATTTTCAAGCCGATGGTGATGAATGTATTTTTGCTGCTGCTCTCGGTTCAGCTTGCGGTCATTTTCTTTGACGGGATGCTTGGAGTTGCTGAGGACGGCTCGCTGGATGTGCCAGTAACAGCATTTTCGCTTGTTATTGTGCTAGTGGTTGCAACGCTCAAAATTAAAGGAAGCAAAGTTGTAAGCAATTTTTCGCTGCTGATCGGCATTGCAGCAGGCTGGCCGATATACAGCTTGCTGTTTCAACGCGATACCGGCTTGGCGGCGGGAGCTGAGGCAAGCGGAGGGCTGCATCTGTTTCCGTTAGGACAGCCTAATTTGCAGCTTGGCGTTATTATTATTACATTTATCGCGTGCCTGCTTGCAATACATTTGCTTCGATACAAGCGGCATCAGGCATTTACAAGCATACGCCTGAGAAGCGCCAATATCGCAGCTCATTAATGCTTACAGGGGCTTACAGCATAGTGGCTTCGCTGTTCGGTTTGGTCGCATATGCTCCCTTTGCTTCGGCTATCGGCTTTTTGGAAAGCACGCAAATTTATGAGAAAAAGCCATTTTTTTGGGGCGGTGCGATGATTGTAGCCTTAGGGGTGTTTCCTTCGCTCGCCATTATGCTGTCACGGCTGCCGATTACATTGGGGAATGCAGTGCTGTTTGTCGCCTATTTGCAATTGTTCGGTACAGCGCTAAAAAATATACGGCCATATGTATTTGATTCTGTTACCATACATCGGATTGCTGCGCCAGTGCTGTTTGGGGTAAGCATTATGATGGCAGATCCGAAGCTGTTTACAAGCTTGCCATCTCTTTTGCAGCCGCTTGTAAGCAATGGCTTTATGAT
This sequence comes from Paenibacillus montaniterrae, assembly GCF_018403185.1. Classification (GTDB taxonomy): domain Bacteria; phylum Bacillota; class Bacilli; order Paenibacillales; family Paenibacillaceae; genus Pristimantibacillus; species Pristimantibacillus montaniterrae. The sequence goes on along the minus strand of NZ_BOSE01000002.1, from coordinate 103,675 downwards.
GGGAGTACTGCTGGCGATCGTATTGGAATCGGTAATAAAGTGGGACAAGGCTAATGACAACACCAAGCTGGAAACGAATTATAATTCAAAAGCTAAAGAGTCGACCTAAAGGCGCGTTTCATGCTACATGCTTCATATCACTTTGGCATGAAGAGGCAGCCATCGCCCAGCCTTCAACGAGGAGCTGGGCGATGCCATTGCATATCAAGCGTATTTCATACGATGGATTATAAAATACAACAGCTCCTCGAATATATTGTGAAATAAATCACATAACGAATGCTAATAATGCGCTATACTGGACTCATCACAAAGGAAGCTGAGGTGGTTGCGATGACAACCGAAGTAACGAAATATTTATTAACGATGTGCTATCATTGCGAGCAAGCGATTGGCTGTGAAACAGAAGAAAAATGCCGTGCTTGCTGGGCTGACCATCAGCTTTTGCACGAGCAGCTAGAACGGCAAGAACAGCAAGAGCTGACAACCGAGCAGCTATTGCGTGAGTATGCGCTATAGGCTGGTGCAGCTTCTCTTAAGTTTCTCCCGAACTTGCTCCCTAACTTCCTGTCATCCATTATAGGCGGCATCTCTTGCAATGAATCGGCTTGCGAGGATGTCGCTTATTATTGTTCTATTCATGTAACATTGTAAAAAAACACAAAAATTAAGTTAGATAATATAACATAATTATAACAAAAAGTGCAGTGTTAACTCTTTTCTTAATCGCTTCATTTATATATAATGACCTTATATCACAACGAGCGGGGGGTAAGATTACATATGGCAAGCGTATTTTCATGGGCGAAGAAGCGTGAGACGGAGCAAGAGAACACGCGTTACGTCGAACAAATGAAAGGGCTTTATAATGAATCAATCGTAATCTCCGACCAGCTTGTAGCGGCTGTAGATGAAGTGGATCAAACGATGGTTCAGCTCAGCACAATTGCGGATCAAGCGCAGCAGCAGGAGCAAACCTTGACCAGCTACAGCAAGCTGGCTACAAGCAAAATTATTGAAGCATTTTCTTCCTTGCAGGAAGTGTCCGCTGCCGCCGAGCAAATCAGCCATGCTTCCAAGCACTTGACTGAGCAAAGCTCCGAGACCAGGCAGGTTACGCTGGACATGCAGCAATCCTTGCAGGAGACGGAAGCAATGATGCAGCACTTGAAGCAAAACAATTACAGCATGACGAAGCATATACAGGATTTAATTGAGCATACCTCGAAAATTTATGAAATGAACAAATTAATTCAAGCTATCGTTTCTCAAACCTCATTGCTCGCATTAAATGCTTCGATTGAAGCGGCTCACGCTGGCGAATTTGGACGCGGCTTTTCTGTTGTCGCCAATGAAATTCGCCGTCTCGCGGAGCAAAGCGGTGAGACTGTCAAGCAGTCTACTGAACTGGTTGCTCAAATTGAGCAGGGTGTGCAGCTTGTAACCGAAGCTGTTGAGCGCGAGCGCGATTCGGTGGATCGCGGCGTTGCAGAGATGGGCGCCAATCGGGAGCGCATGGATATAATTGCGGAGAGAATCGTAGAGGTGGATCAGCTTGTTCATGATATGCGCGAGTCTAGCATCAATCAAACCGAGCAAACGAACTATGTGACGGAGCGCCTGCAAAAGGCTGTCGAGCATGTGAACAGCACGCTTGTTGCCGTCGAGGACACACTGAAAATGAACCAAATTCAGCGAGATCAAATAACAAAGCTGGACCGCATACGCAGCAATATGGGCAAATCGTCCAACGATTTGAAGCAGGCGATCAGTCTTGTCGAAATTGATATTGTATCCAAGGTGTCCAACTCCAGTACAGAATCGATTATGAGCTGGCTGAAGACTGTAGCGCAGGATGCAGCGATCAAGTCGCTTGATCCGCAATTGCATCGCGAGAGACTGACTGCTCTGCTTAAACAGCAGCTGGAGGTTGAAGCGATCTGGTCCAACAACGCTGACGGCTCGTTTATTGTGTCTATTCCAGATGCAGGTCTGCTTAACGCAAAGGGCAGAGATTGGTGGAAGCAGGCAATGGCGGGAGAGAGCTTTCAATCAGGCTACTACGTGTCAGCGATTACAAAGGAGCTATGTCAAACGCTATCTGTACCGATTTATAGCGATGCAGGCGCAATTATTGGCGTGCTTGGCATTGATCTGACTATACGAAGCTAATTGCCAGATCTTCGATGGGGCAATATAATAACGAATAGAGGATAAGGTGGAAATAGGCTTCCACCTTATTTTCTTGTCCGTCGATTGGTTTTCTCAGTCTGCAGACCGAGATGAATTTCAATCGCACGACGCTGGGAGCAGCTTGCATTCCTTTGCTATACTTTGTACATAAGCTATAACAATGATGAAACAAAGGAGAACATTACAATGAAAAAATCATTTTCTGATAAGTACGGCATTGCGCTTGTTATCATTGTAATCGGCGGCTGGTTTATCGCCAGACAGTTCGGCTTATCAATCAGTCTCGGCAAAATCATATTGGTGCTTGTTGGTGTCGCAATTGTGATGTACGGCGTAAGAATGATTCGGCAAAATGGCAATAAAAATGATGAAGAACAGCAATGGGATCATTACAATCCTAATATGGCGCCGCCACCACCACCGCCACCAGGGGATGAGCCGTTTTCTTCTGTAAATCCAGGCAAGAGCGGTGTGGGTGCCAATTCTACACAAAGTCCTTTATACGGCAGCTCTTTTCCTCCTGGTGAAGAGACAGGGCCGAAATCGAAACAATACGATTACAACAACTATAATTATGGCAAGCACAGCTCGTCAGGCGGCAGCATCGACCGATCTGTTTTTATCGGAGACATTCATTACGGCAAGCAGCACTGGGAGCTTAAGCCAATGAATTTGTCAGCCTTTATCGGCGATATGAAAATTGACCTGTCGAAGGCGCATATCCCGTACGGGGAGACACGCATTCAAATTTCAGCTTTTATAGGCGATGTAAAGGTGTATATACCAAACGATGTAACGCTGGGTGTTTCCATTCAAATGAATGCGTTCATTGGCGATACGAAGCTGATCGATCAGAAGGAGTCGGGGCTAATGGGCTCTTACGATTTAAGCACGCCAAACTACCATGAATGCGATCGCAAGGTGCTTCTTCAAGTGTCGACCTTTATTGGTGATGTAAAAGTGAAAAGGGTAGGGTAACGATGAGCAAAAACAAGTTGTTAATTGCAGGTATCAGCTATAACATAAACGTTATATTGCTCGGAGTATTGACTGCAGCATGCTCGGTTGTGCTCTATGTAGTGCTGGAGCCTTACTTGAATTGGCTTACACTCATCATTATCCTGCTGCTCACCAGCATTATTATAAGTGCGATTTTGGCAAAATTGTTCATACGCAATGAAAAGGCTGCGCTGGATAAGCTTGAATATGCAGTTAAGGATGCATATAACGGTGATTATTCAGCGCGTGTGCAATATGATGAAAATGATCCGTACCAGGAATGGTACAGACAGTTCAATGATTTTCTTGAGCAGACCGAGCAGAAGCTGGCCTACATTCAGGTGTTGGGCGAGGCAAAGGTATTGCAGGAGGCTGCTTCAGTTGAGGCAGCCGTATTTGAGGAAAGAAAGCGCTTGGCGCGCGATTTGCATGACAGCGTCAGTCAGCAGCTGTTTGCGATTCATATGAGCGCTTCTTCCTTGCAAAAGCTGCAGGAAATTAACCCGCAGCAGGCGCTTGAGGTTATGAAGCAGCTCGTTACAATGTCGAGCAACGCACAGCAGCAGATGCGCAAATTTATTGCACATTTGCGCCCTATGGAGCTGGAAAATCGCAGCCTGTCCGAGGCGCTGCATCACTGGTATCCTGACTATTGCCGACAAAATAATATACAGGGTCGCCTTGACTACTTGATTCAGTCTACGCTGTCAGAAGCAAAGGAGCATCAATTGTTTCTTATTATTCAGGAAGCAATGGCCAATGTTGTCAAGCATGCGCAATGCACTAGCTGTCAGCTTACACTATACGAGACAGAAAACCGCGTTATCGTTACGCTTGAGGACGATGGCGTAGGATTCAAGCAGGAGGCATTGACGCGGAAGTCGTATGGACTTTCGACGATGCAGGAGCGTGCGCAGAAGCTGAGTGGCGATACCGAGATTATTAGCAAGGAAGGAAGAGGCACGATCGTAAAAGTGACGATTCCGAAATTGCTGGAAAAGGAGCCAAAGATTTAATATGGAGCAAGTCATTGAGATTATGATCGTTGATGATCACGATATGGTACGTCTGGGGCTTAAAACCTACCTTATGCTGGAGCCGTCGTTTCGTGTTGTAGCAGAAGCAAGCAATGGACGCGAGGCGATACAGTATTTGCAAGGCTGTGAGAAGCTGCCAGACTTAATATTGATGGATCTGATGATGCCGGAAATGAACGGAATTGAGGCAACGAAAGCGATTTGCGCCGCACATCCTTCAGTTAAAATCGTTATGCTGACAAGTTTTCTTGAGGATGAAAAAGTGTATCATTCGATTGAAGCAGGGGCAATTAGCTATGTGCTGAAAACGGTATCCGCTGAGGAGCTTATTTTTGCCTTAAAGGGTGCGCTGAAGGGGATGCCGGTCATGACGACTGAGGTGTCGCAATCTCTTACACGCGGCTTGCGCGTTCAGCGTACGCAGCAGGGAGATGAAACCTTTACTGAACGGGAGCGGGAAGTGCTGCTGCTCGTTGCAGACGGGCTATCCAATAAGGAAATAGCCGATGAGCTGCATATTAGCATCAAAACGGTTAAGACGCATGTCAGCAATCTGCTTATGAAATGCGAGCTCGAGGACCGCACCCAGCTTGCGGTGCTGGCTCATCGCAAAGGCTGGGCGAATAAATAATAAAATTACTGAGGAGCTCGGGATTGCAGCATGAGCTCCTTTTGCTATTGCCACGCCATTGTTTCTTATGCATCGGATTAATTGGATCACATCAATGGGAGCATTGAGCGATGCTCTCTCTATATTTTCCTGGAGTCAGCCCTGGGCCTTCTTAAATACGCGGATAAATACGACATCGCTTGTATAACCGACCATGGTTGCAATTTGACTATTCGTTAGCTGTGGGTCCTCCATAAGCTTTTTTGCATGGTTTAAACGTACAGTTGTTAAGTAGCTGCTAAAATTAAAACCACTCATCTTCTTGAATATTTGAGAGATATATTGAGGTGTAATCTGCAGATGCTCGGCTAATAAATTCAAGCTCATATTGGGATTAGCATAATGATCATCGATATAGCTCTGAATTTGTTTAAGCAGCTGCTCATTGTGCCCACTTCGTTCTGATTTGAATGAATCCGTCACGATTAAGTACAGCTCTTTCGTTTTGTAGTACATATCATCTGTTGTGCGGCAGGAAAGTAGCTGCTGAACAGGATTCGCATCTATCTCCGTAAACTTTTTGAATGAAGCAGAGTCTGCATTAAGTATTCGCAGTAATGTTCCAGCCAGACTGAATAACAAGCATCTTACCAGCTCGGGAGCAGCCGTTTCATTACGCAAATTTTTATCGAACAATTCGGTCAATAGCTGAACAACCTTATCACGATCACCACTTCGAATGAAGTTAATAAGTTGAAATTCGGTTTCGACAGGATATTGATATAGCAGCTGTTCATGCCGTATAGAGTGGAAGTAGAAGATCGATAAGCTTGCATTGACTAGCTTATATTCCATGGCAGCCGTTGCCTCGACATAAGCTTCCGAGAGCTGTTCAATACTTGAATGTATCTGACTAACAGCAAAGCTGGTATCTAATTTAAAACGATTCTCCAGTAAATGCTGCAGCTGCGAGACGAATTTCTGAATAAGGGATGTTTGAGCATCGATAGGCTCTTCCACTAAATTCACAATCAGCGCTAATCGCTCACGCTCTAACTCCACTGCATAAATGCTTAGCTGCTCATAAGCAGCATCCACGGCTAAATTCGAGATGATAAATCGTGCCAATGCCCACTGCTTTTCACTTGGATTTGCGGTGAATCTATTCAATGACTCGATTTGAATCAACACAACAGCAAAGTTAGCATAAGGGAGATCTATCTCTAAAAACTCAAAGGATTGCTTCTTTTGATGAATTGGCTCGATGTAACCGTAAATTAAACGGTGCAAGTAATTTGAACGCAGTAAGGGTAATTGCTGCTTCAGTTTATTTTTAATATCTTTTTCCTCATTCCATGACACTTTAACCATTTCCATAATAAAGTCCAGCTCATTCGTCTCTACTCGATGGGGCTTCGCTTTGCTTGCTGTTATCGTCTCAATCACCCGCTTGATCGGTGAGTAGTTGTAGTATGCAATTTTATAAGCAGCAAAGCTGCCTGTCATAAGAAATAAGACGAGGATCACAAATGAGAAGCGCTTAACTTCTTTCATTTCCTTTAAGTATAGCTCTTCTGGAATAACGGCGAGATAATACCAGCCTAGCTGTTTAGAGGTCGTATAGGACACAATTACATTCTGGTCATTCCAGTTATAGCGGAAAAAGCCTGAATCTGCGTTCATTTCATCAAATAGTGCTGCTGGTATAGGTGGTGCAGCAGCAGTACTGCTAATGACATCTTGGCTTTGAGAAATGAGGTAAATTGAACTTTGATTGGCCAATTCAATGTGCTTGGTCATCTCATGAATTTTTTGTTCATCTATCAATATCGTAAGGCTGCCTTTAATGTTCGTTATATTTCCGATTGGAAGCGATTGCAAAAAGGTGATGACCTTTACAGGTTTGTCCTTAGGATTATCACTTATCCGTAAATTGGAGGTCGGATAATAGTGTTGACCATGATAGGTACGTAATTGCTCACGCCATTGTTCATAAGTGAGATAGTCAAAGTGATAGTAATACTCATAGAAGCTGCGAGAATCGGTTACGAGTCCAGGCTTCATAATCGAATCACTGTTATCTAAATAAAGGTAAAAATCATAGATAAAGCTGTTATGAAGCACGTTTGGATAAGGGTTTAAGTAATTCCTGGCAAATTCAACAAGGTTATAATGCTGCGATAACTCTTTACTTGCGTTTTCCAGCAAGTAATGCAGCTTTGGATTAAGTACGATTTGCTGTGATAGCTTTGCTACCTCTTCAAAATTGTTATCCATATTGATCCTTAATTGCTCCAGCATCGCCGCATTTGAATTTTTCGCATCTGAAATCATGTACTTCTCGATATTTAAATAAAGCGCAAACCATAAGGCGAGCGGTAATAAAAGCAGAATGAAGTTGGAAATAATCATCTTAAAGAAGACACTTCTACGACTGCGCTCTTCATTTATGCTGCGAATGAACGAAAACAACATTCATCACCTCTTGGAACTTATACTGTTCGTAAAAAGGAATAAACAACCAGTCTCAGATACAAATAAAAGAAACTGGTTGTTTCGAGGTTTTGAGCTTTAGTAGTCATACTTTTCAGCTGTCAATTAATTTAACGTAGAGCCCATCGAGTAAGGGTCAGTGTTGTTCGTATAAATATCCTTTACTACACGATAAGCAAGCTTTGGCTTACGGTACTCGTTGACGATTCCTTTATTATTAAAGGAGCGTGCACGATCTCTAAAATGTGGCTGCGGTCCATGCAGTTCTGCTCGTGTATCGGCGAATTGCCATACATAAGTGCCGCTAATGTTGGAGTCAGCTCTAAATAGCTTTAATGCATTGCTTAGCAGCTCTGCTTGATAATCTTCACTGAATAAACGCGGCTCCCAGCCTGAGTCCCCGTATATGCCTGCTCCTCCGAATTCAGTCAACAAAACAGGAATGTTCTCTGCGCCGTATTCCTTACAGCGTTCATGAAATACGTTAAGCATTTCATCAAATTCAACATGGCCGAAATACCAACCGCCATAGTAATTGATGCCGCTCACGTCAAATAATCCAAGACAAATATCATACATAGGATGCATCGTTGCATACACAACAAGCCGTGATTGATCCTTGCTCCGCACAAGCTTAATTAGTTCAAGAGAAAGATCATAGGCTTCCTTGGAGCGTGTATCAATTTCATTGTGGACAGACCAGAACAAGATAGAAGGGTGGTGAAGATCGCGCTCAATCATCTCATCCATCATCGTCACTGCTCGTTGAATAAAGATGGGGTCTGCTAAAACCTTAGCTGGAATCGATGCTCCCCAGATCGGAATTTCACTCCAATACACAATTCCTCTTTCATCCAGTAAGTCGAGCCAGTATTCGCTTTGCGGATAATGGGAACCACGTACGGTGTTGCAGCCCATCTGTTGAATAATATCGAGGTCTTTAGTCATTAGCTTATTGGGAAATGCAAAGCCCCATTCCGGATGCTCCTCATGACGATTTACCCCCTGTAGATACAACTCCTTACCGTTCAGCAAAATTCGTTTGTTCTTAACTTCAATCGTGCGGAAGCCGATACGGTCTGTTCGATCATCCAGGTCGGTTGCTGCACGAATATAATAAAGCTTAGGGTTCTCAGCATCCCAGCGTTCAAGATTGTCCCAGGCTTGTTCAATGCTAACCTCTGTCTGTCCAGAGGCTTGAACGATAATCTTGTCTTCATAAAACAATTGTCCATCACAGTATAAGGCAAGAGGAACTTCAAGTGCAGCTTTAGCCATCGAAAGCAGCTTCACCTTAATCTTTACATTCGAGCTTGTTTCCCCTGTCATCTCGTAAGTCATCTTCATACTTTCAATCGATACATCCGGTAGCAGCTGCACCTCCACTGGTCTAATAATTCCGCCATAATGAAACCAATCGACAACATGAGTAGGAATTGTGTTGTGCTCTAACGTACTGTCTGTGCGAATAATCAGCTCATGTCTGCCTTCAGCAACATTAGAAACAACAAAGTCAAACGGAGTGTAGCCACCGAAATGATATCCTAAATGAACACCGTCCAAATATACATCAGCATGACCAAGCACAGCATGAAGCAAGATACGAAGATGACTGCTCTTTTCTAGTGTAATATTAGTGCGGTACCAAGCTACTCCTTCATAGTTGTATTTGCCAAGCTCATTATTCCAGCATGCAGGTACTGGCATTCGATCGAAGCTGCTTGGGAAATTTTTATTCCATTCCTGAGTTAATCCGACATTATCTTTGTCAAAAACGAAATCCCACAATTCATTCAGAAAACGGCAATCACGAAGTAGATGCTGCTGAAATGCCCGAATCATTTTGACCAACTCCTTCAATGTTATTTGAGATAATATAATGATTATGACACGGAGTATATCACCCTGCCTGAGTGTAGAACAATGGCAAAAACAATCTAAAAGATTTATCATAAATGATACTATGGTAGAGGGGGATACGAATGACAATCGCATTAGGAAGCTTGGCCGTTCATATTGACTGGATTATTGCCAAACCAGCAATACCTGGCTGGGAGGATATTCGACAGAGTACATCTGGACATACGTTTTATTACATACATAGCGGCAAGGGTGTTTTTTATTGCGAAGGCGAGGAATACGAGGTAGAAGGTAATACATTCGTATATTTATGGCCAGGCTTGAAGCTTTACATGAAATCATCGGAGGCTCTGCCACTGCGCATGACGATGCTGTTTTTTGATTGTGCCTCGCTTATAAAGAGTGAGCATGGGTGGGAGCCACCCCAAACGATAGAACGATTGAATTTACCATTTTTGACACCGCTTCAACAGGATCAGGCTGGAGTGATTAGCAGCAAGTTTCAGCAATTAGAGCGGGAATGGGTACCAGGCGATCACGTCCAGGAGGTAAAAACAAAATCAGAGTGGTACCGGTTAATTGCTGAACTACAGGAGATTATCAACGATCGCAAGGTTCGCAGCAATGAAAAGGGAATTGCTGAAGTTGTACGCTGGTTTAAAAGCATGTTGGATGAGCATTTTGCTTCCGATACTAAAATAACGAAATTAGCTCAGCAATCCGGCTTTTCACCAGTATATTTGCGGAGATGCTTTTCAGCACGATATGGATGCAGCCCAAAGGAATATCTTGAAAATCTAAGAAATGAGCATGCACTGCTCAGACTTAAGCATACAGGAGATCCGATATCGCAAATCGCAATTGACTGCGGTCATTCTGATGTATATCAGTTCAGTAAGATGTTCAAAAAACGAAATGGCATCTCGCCAACGGAATATCGTAAATTAGCGAAGTAAATGGAGCAAGTTTAAAAATTGTAACCCCAATTTAAAAATGGTTAGCCGTTAATCTTAACTAAAGTCAATGCAGTCAAAGTTTAGATTATATTCGCAGATCAGCTTTCTCGATATACTCATCGACGTGGGGAATGAGCTACCTCACGACCTACATGAAAAAATAGGAGGTTAAGTGTTGTATGTCACTACTAATGAACGTTAAAAGGTTTACAGGTTTCGCAATTTGTTTGACTCTCATTTTAACAGCACTTGTCGGTTGCAGTTCGGGAAATGCCACGACTAATAAGCAGGAGGAAGGGGATCAGCATTCATCAGAAAATGCTCCAGCATTAACAAAGCTATCGTTTTGGATTGAGCTATTTCCAGATGCTGCTGCGATTATGAAAAGCTATGATGAAGTGACGGCATGGCAGGTGATTCAAGAAAAAACAGGTGTCGATATTGAGTTCCAGCATCCCGCACAAGGTCAGCTTGGCGAACAATTTAATTTGATGGTCGCTTCGAATAAATTACCGGATGTTATTGTCTATGGCTGGAATGCCTATCCTGGTGGCGCTATGAAGGCAATTGCTGACAAAAAGATCATTCCATTGAATGATTACTTGGATTACGCACCTAATCTCAAGAGATTATTGGATGAAAATCCGGAATGGAGAAAAATGTCGTCCACCGATGATGGCGATATTATCGGCTTCCCGTTCATTCGTGAGGAGGTTACGCAGCAAGTATTTCTCGGTCCTGCAATTCGCCAGGACTGGCTAGATAAGCTTAAGCTGTCTTCTCCTACAACGATTGACGAGTGGTACCATGTTTTGAAAGCGTTTAAGGAGCAGGATCCGAACGGAAACGGTGAAGCAGATGAAATTCCGATTCATATTGTAGCGGGTGAGCTGGCCTTTGCGGGTGCTTTTGGTACACCAAATGATTTCTTCCAGGAAAATAATACGGTGAAATATGGCCCAATTGAGCCGGGCTTTAAGCAATATTTGGCTACAATGAATCAATGGTATAACGAGGGGCTGCTTGATCGGGATTTTGCTACGAACGACGGCAAGATGGTAGATGCCAAGGTTACAGGCAATCAAATGGGTTCATTAGTGTTATTTCTTAATGGCGGAATAGGTAAATACATGGATTTGATGTCGGACGTACAACCAGAGTTCAAGCTTGCAGGAACAACGTATCCAACTCTAAATGCGGGAGTACAGCCAGTATTCGGTCATATTGATAATCCGGTGACAGGTATTTTTGCAACGATAACTGGAAGTAATAAAAATGTGGTTGAAACTGTGAAGTTTTTGGATTATCTATACAGCGACGAAGGAAAGCTTATTATGAATTTTGGCAGAGAGGGAGAAACATTTACACTTGTCGATGGTGAGCCTGTTTATACGGAGCAGGTGTTGAAAAACCCGGATGGATTACCTATCTCTCAATCATTCAGAAAGCATATAATGGGAGCTACTTCGGGTCCATTCGTTCAGGATATTCGCCATTCAATGCAATATACGACGAAGCCTGAGCAATAGGATGCGATGCAGGCATGGTCTAGTCCAACGCATGAAAAACGAATTCCTCCTGTCAGCATTGCCATCGAGGATAGCAGTAGATTTGCTTCGATAATGACGGATATCAATACGTACAAGGATGAGATGATCCTGAAGTTCATTATGGGTGCTGAATCATTGGATAACTTCGATAAATTTGTAGAGACGATTAAGGCTCTTGGCATTGAAGAGGCTATACAAATTCAGCAAGCAGCATTAGAACGCTATAACAACAGATAGAATCACCAATTCCAGAATAGGTAGTGATCAAGCTGGCTATTCTGGAGGGAAATTGGAGGGCCGCCTCATGTCAAGCTTGAACAAAAACAGGGCATCGTTACTTGCGAGAGATCGGAAGGACAGCAAGCTAACCGTGTTGGGAAGAGATTTGATTCGCAATCGCTACATTTACCTTATGCTGCTGCCGGTTATTGTATATTACGCTATTTTTCATTATGGTCCGATGTATGGACTACTAATTGCGTTTAAAAATTATGGATTAGCAGATGGAGTATGGGGCAGCCCATGGGTTGGCTTTGCTCACTTTCAAAGTTTTTTTGAGAATCATTTTTTTTGGCGTCTTATTCGCAATACGCTATTAATTAACCTGTACGAATTGCTGTTTGCATTTCCTGCACCGATTATTTTAGCGTTGCTGCTTAACGAGCTTCGCCTAAAATTCTTTAAAAGAGTTGTCCAGACCATTAGTTATTTACCGCATTTCATATCCATCGTCGTTGTTGTTGGGATGCTTGTAGATTTTGTGGCACGAGATGGTCTCATTAACAATATTTTAGCGATGTTTGGCATGGAGCCAATTGCATTTTTGCAGGAGCCTGGATGGTTTCGCTCCTTATATATATCCTCTGGTGTATGGCAAGGTGTTGGTTGGGGATCGATTATTTATTTAGCAGCAATGTCCACGATCGATCCCTCTCTTTATGATGCTGCTCGTATAGATGGTGCAGGACGCTGGCGGCAGACACTGAGCGTCACGCTCCCGGGAATAATGCCAACGATCGTTATTTTACTTATCCTAAATATAGGTTCGATGATGTCTGTAGGCAGTGAGAAGATCATTCTAATGTATAATCCGTTAACGTACGAAACGGCTGATGTCATCTCCACTTACGTATATCGAAAAGGAATTTTAGGTGCTGATTTTGGTTATTCGGCTGCAGTGGGATTATTCAATTCGATTGTTAGCTTCATCCTAATTATGTTAGCCAATACGATTAGTAAAGCTGTAAGTGATCATAAGCTGTGGTAAAGGAGAAGAAAGGAGCAGAAGAGTGACCTATAAACGTTCTGTTGGCGAGTCTATATTCTCATGGTTTAATGTCGGCTTCATGCTATTATTATGTACCGTTACATTATATCCGTTCATCTACATCCTATTCGCTTCTCTAAGCGATCCAACGGAAATGGCTCGTTTTCGCGGCTTGTTATTATTTCCTAAAGGATTTAGTTTAGAAGCGTACAAAGCGGTATTGGAGAACCCGATGATTCTGGTAGGCTATCGTAATACACTTTATTATGTCGTAATTGGTACAGCAATTAACCTGGTTATGACTACGCTGGGTGCATATGCGTTATCGCGACAAGGCGTTTTGCTTAAAAATCCTATAATGTTTTTAATCGTCATAACGATGGTGTTTAACGGAGGTCTTATTCCCTCCTTCTTGCTTGTAAATAGTCTTGGACTTTTGAATTCCGCTTGGGCACTTCTGTTGCCCGGTGCGATCAATTCATTCAATTTAATTATTATGAGAACCGCTTTTCAAGGTATACCGGTTAGCTTAGAGGAGTCCGCGCGGATAGATGGAGCGAATGATTGGGTGATCCTGACTAGAATTATTTTGCCGTTGTCTCTCCCGGTTATTGCGGTCATGATATTATGGTATACCGTAGGACATTGGAATTCCTATTTTAGCGCATTGATTTACCTGCGTGATCGAGAGCTGTTTCCACTTCAATTAATTCTTAGAGAAATATTAATTTCTAATAGCACGGATAATATGATGACTGGAGCTGCAACTAGCGATCGTGCAGATATAGGCGTCACGATTAAGTATGCAACGATCATTGTCTCTACACTGCCGATCTTGTTAATTTATCCTTTCCTTCAGAAGTACTTTGTGCATGGTGTATTAATCGGTGCGCTTAAGGAATAAAAAATGGCACACTAAGGATGCTTTGGTCATTTGACCTTAACTGTACACGCCTTACGGACTATAATTTTGAATATACAAATTATAGTCCGAAATGAAGGTGGTGCCCATGAGTAAAATTTTGCAAAGAATTTTGCAGGAAATTGACGATCAGAAAATGATAGAGAAGCTTCTTTCTCTTTCAAAGGCAGACTTAAATTCGCTATTATTAGAACTGTTTGAAAAGCAAACGGATAAGATGACCCCTGTGGATATCTTAAAAGCGTATCAAGTTAACCGTTTCTCTAAGCCCAGTGATATTGACCCTGTCAAATTCCATGCGTTAGAAGCACAGCTATTGACCGCAGCACAGAAAATGAATATGCAAACGGTTCTGCTTTCACCCTCTGCGCCTCTTGGCAGTTGCAGTGCTTTTGGCTGCGTCGACCAATACAATGTTGTAAGCGCATTGCGTGGAACGGAAACGTTGTCCGACCCCTCCAATATGGTGGCTATCATTATTGCTGACAGAATAAAGCGGAGGATCGAGAGTAATACGCCCCCCGTGCATTATGCTACAACAGGAAGAGTTGTTCGGGCACAAGCGTTTTCGGGCAAAGGTTTTTTTGCTCATTTTGGTCTTTTTTGCATGGTATCTTCAGGGAAAGATACAGGGTCTTACAGCTGTGAGAAGCAGCTTCTTATGAAGCATTTGCAATTTTACAAAGAGTTGCTCAAAGAACACTTCAATGCAACGTTATCGATCGTTTTACGGAAAAGAGGCGGATATACAGACGGTGATGGCTTTTTCGACAAAATGACTGAAGTGGTACAAACATCATTTCCTGATACGCCGCTTTCCTTTGATTATGACGATGTAGACAACAAGTATTATCAGGGCATCAATTTTCAAATATATATGGAGACTGAGCATGAAAAAATGATGATTGGCGATGGTGGATTTGTTGATTGGATTGGCCAAATGCTCGGCAGTAAAAAAGAACGTTGCTTAATAAGCGGAGTCGGCCTGGATCGGTTTCTTTTGTTAAGTGCAAAATCGTAGAAAAATGCGGCTTTGTATTGGAAGGATTATTGAGAAAATCTGTGTATAAGAACGGGCAGTTTCTTGATGCTTATATGTACAGTTTAGTCCACTAACAGCAGCTGCAAAAGCAAGCCTCCCAATGAGTCCATGTATCTAGCAATGGGCTTATTGGAAGGCTTGCATTAACAATATAGCTTTAACGCAAGTAAGCTTGCAATTTTGCTATGTCTAAAATTTTTAATTGTTGATTTTTATAAGATAGTATCCCTTGCCGGTCACACTCTGCTATTACCCGATTAATGCTTCTTATGGGAGCGTTAATTTCCTTTTTTAATTGCTCCTTGGTGAGCTTGTCTATATCTCCTCGGCGATAATGGTTAGCTGCACAGCGCAACAGTCGCTCCTTGACCGTTAAAAGTGAAAGCTCCTCTATGTATTCACTGTTTGTGATTAGCTTATATGCAATTTCCTTTATAATCAGCTTTGTAACCTCAAAATCTTTTTTCATCCAGTCAAAAAAGTCCTCTCTGTGAAGCGCATACGCCACACAAGGCGTCATAGCAGAAATTTCTACAGGCTTTCTGCCCACATAGAATTGTTCCAACTCCCCAAAAAAACTTCCTGGTTCATAAAGATGTATATTTACAAAGGTGCCATGCAGATTAGGCACGTAAGCTTCGGCTTTACCCTCCATTAAAAAATAAACATAATGGTTTTCATTTTCTGCGAAAAGAATCGTCTCGTTTTCATTAAACGTTTTTCGGAGCAGCATTTTCTTTACTTCATCTGGCATCCTATCCATCAAACTAATGGTGATCACTCCTACCTTGAGTCAAATGAACTTTTGGCTATTATATGCTAGAAATTTAATTGAAAACAATGTAATTTTATTTAGTACCTTGCATTATTAAGTAATATAGCTTATGATAACAAAGTACTCAACTAAATTGAGTAGTTGGAGGTAATGTCTTTGAATGCTGAAATGCTGAAAGGTACGATCGATCTTCTCATTCTGTCTGCGCTTGTACGGCGAGATAATTACGGTTACGAAATTTCGAAAGCGATCAAGGAACGAACAGAAGGGGAGTTCGAAATTCAGGAGGCTACACTTTATCTTTCCTTGAAACGGCTGGAGAAGCAGGGGGCAATTTCGGCCTACTGGGGAGATCAAAGCCATGGAGGACGCCGCAAATATTATACGGTAACAGAAGAAGGTCAAAGCATGCTGAAAAAAATGATTGCGGATTGGGAAAAGACAGCCGAGATCGTAAATCGTTTTATTTGATGGGGGTGATAGTATGACGAATTTGCTGCGAAAAATCTTCAGTTTGAAGGAGCTAAAATATGCCTGGCTATTGCTGATTTCCGCGATGCTATGTATATTCACCTTCTATGTTGACGAACATTTTAATCCGAGTGACCAATTCTGGTTATCTATTGCCTATTTCACATCATTTGCGCTGGCAACCATTTGGGGAGGGATGAATTACGTCGGGCATTTTCGAATCAACAGCTTATATCGGAAGCAGAAGGATATTCAAGCCTATGTTGACCAGCTTGCATTAGGCAAGGACGACAAGCTAGAGCTGTTGAATTACTTGGAGGATTTTGCGGCCGATCTCGAATTGCAAGGGAAAACCAAGGAGGAAGCCGCTACGGAGGCGATTAATCAGTTTAAAGTCAAGGAGTTCCTGTCTATGTCCAAGCATACAAGTCCTTTCGAATCCCATGGTCACCATTATTTGCTTGGCTACGGCTCCTTGTCCTTAGCAGCGGTTCTAATCCTTATATTGATTGAGAAGGCTACGAATTCATTCTCGCTCTATTTGTTTATATTGGAAACTGTCTTTGCGGTTTATGGCATTTGTCTTATCGCTTTACGGATTCTGTACAAAATATTGGACAAATTTATTTACAGAAAGCTTAAGAACTATTTCTCTTAAAAGATAAGGGGTGAGTTTACGAATGGAGCATTGGATTACTGAGATTATGGACACTTACGGGTATTTAGGCATATTTTTGCTGATTGCGTTGGAAAATCTGTTTCCCCCAATTCCATCAGAGGTTATTTTGACGTTTGGCGGATTTATGACCACTACATCAAACATGACAATAATCGGGGTCATTTTGGCTGCAACAGCGGGTTCGGTTGTTGGTGCCATCTGTCTCTATGGCGTCGGAAGAATGCTGTCTGTCTCCCGTCTGGAAACGATTATTACAAGCTACGGCAAAATTTTGCGGCTGAAGCCTGAAGATATCCGGAAAGCCCATGCCTGGTTTGATAAATATGGTGCCAGGGCAGTGTTCTTTGGGCGTTTGGTGCCGTTGATTCGCAGCCTGATTTCCATCCCGGCAGGGAGTACGCGTATGAGCTTTCTCCCTTTTTTGATGCTTACAACGCTGGGCTCTTTAATCTGGAATATTGCGCTTGTCTATATTGGCGCTGCAGTTGGCGCATCCTGGGAATCAATTGTAAGCTATATGGACATTTATTCTAATGTAGTGTACATTCTTTTAGCATTAAGCCTGGTTGTCTTTGGCTTCGTCTTTGTTCGCAAACGGATCTTGAAGAAAAATGGATAATTTATTGGTATAATAGTTTCTACAGAGCGAATGGTTGCCCTAGTTTAGTGTAGACGTGACGCAATACCTTGTTGGGGTAATCAATTGCGGCTGCTGTACAGGGCGTTCCTTCGCTTTTTTATTCGATTTTCATCATTTTTTAAGTTTGTTTTAAGGTAGTTTGTGCAAGATAGAATTATCCAATACGAGATCATGTTTCACATAGACAGGAGGAGTTATTCTATGAATAACGATAACCGTGATAAGTTTTTTGAAAATGAGCAAGGTAAAACCAATGCTGCCGGTCAATCTGAGTCAGGCACGCAGCAATCTAGCGATAACTACGAACATACGAAGCCGTATGCTCCAGCAAGCTCAAGCTATTCAGAGCCAAGCAAGCCTGGTATTGAGGATGCCGAGTATACGCCAATTGACAATAGCAGCGTTCCAAAACAAGAGCCTATAAAATCACAAGGCCCAACCTATTATTCTTATGGGCAGACACGTCCGATGCAGACGGTGCAGCCTTCATATCCGGCACATGACAGCTCAAGCCCGTACAATGGCGCCGCGAACGTTCAAGGGGCAGCAGCTCAGTATGGTACAGGTTATAGCGCAGCAGCGCAGCAATCTGCTTCCATAGCTGCTCCGGTCCGTCCGTTTACCACATCGTCAGGCGGCGGAGACCCGTTATCTGCCAAAAAAGAGAAGAACCGCTCTGGCGGCTTCGGTAAAATGTTTTTATCTTTTATGGCTGGTGTTGTAGTAGTGGGTCTGCTAATGTATACGGCTGATGTGCAGAACTGGTTCTCCAACGAAGCTGTCGTTTCGCAAAACAATTCCTATAACAGTGGCAGCAGCGGCGGCGGTTCAACATCCAGTGGCGGAACTGCGACAGGCACAACTAGCTCTTTGCCGATGGATCGCCCGGACAATATATCCGAGCTGTTTACAGCTTCCAGCCCGGCGGTTGTAAAAATCGAAACCTTCTCCAAGCCGGCACGCAATAGTGCAAACTCTCTGTTCAACGATCCGTTCTTCAGACAGTTTTTTGGCAACTCCATACCTAATAATGAGCAGGAAAACTCGCAGGAGCTGCAGCAGACAGGGATGGGTACCGGTTTCTTCTTCGAATCATCCGGCTATATTTTGACGAATCAGCATGTTATCTCGGATGCAGAGGAAATTCGGGTTATTGTTGAAGGCTATGAGGAACCATTTATTGCAACTCAGCTAGGCTCAAGCTATGAGCTTGATTTGGCGGTATTGAAAATCGAGGGCGATCAAGCATTCCCTACATTACCGCTTGGCAATTCTAATGACACTAAAATCGGCGACTGGGTACTGGCAATCGGCAATCCTAATGGTTTTGACCATACGCTGACCGTAGGGGTCATTAGTGCGAAGGAGCGTCCGATTGATATTCCTGACTCGGAAGGGACGCGCCATTATCAAAACCTGCTGCAAACAGATGCTTCGATTAACCCGGGCAACTCTGGCGGACCGCTGCTTAATATGAATGGCGAGGTCATTGGCATTAATACTGCAGTAAGCTCTACAGCGCAAGGCATTGGTTTCGCGATTCCAACCTCGACGATTACAGAGGTGCTTGAATCGCTTAAAAACAATGAAGCACTTCCAGTTGACGCATCGCCGTTTATTGGGGTTGATCTGCAGGACTTGACTGAAAACCTTGCAACTCAGCTTGGTCTCGACAGCACAGATGGCTCGATTGTACGCAATGTTTACTACAACTCGCCTGCTTATAAGGGCGGCATGAAGCAATATGATGTGATTGTCTCTATTGACGGCAAGGAAATGAAAAAGACAACGGATATAACGGGCTATATTGGAGAAAAGGCAGTTGGCGATGTTATCGAGCTTACCGTAATTCGTGACGGTGAAAAGGTTCCACTGCCAATTGAAATTGGCGACAAAAACCAATTTGGCTTATAATTTATGTAAAATGTAAGGACGCAGGGAGTAATCTCTGCGTCCTTGTTTAAGGGGGGAGCTTGATGAGACATTCTATATTAGTTATAGATGATGATGATCGCATTACGTCGATGCTTAGAAGATCGCTAGCATTTGAGGGCTATGAGGTCAGCATAGCCAATAATGGAGCGGATGGCTTGAAAAGCTTTATGCTCAAGGAGCCGGATCTCGTTATTCTCGATGTGATGATGCCTTATATAGACGGCATGGAGGTATGTCGCCGCATTCGCGAAAGCGGCAGCGATGTGCCGATTTTAATGCTGACAGCAAAGGATGAAATTAATGATCGTGTCAAGGGCCTGGATCTCGGTGCTGATGATTATGTCGTTAAACCATTCGCGCTCGAGGAACTGTTAGCAAGAGCGCGCGCCTTGTTCCGCCGCAAAGCAGAGCGAAGCAACAAGCAGGAAAGCGTGCTGACCTTCGAGGATCTTGTGCTCGATCTCGATGCGCGGGAAGCGATACGGGCTGGCAGAAGAATCGAGCTGACCTCTAAGGAATACGAGCTGCTGCTGCTGTTTATGCAAAATCCGAAGCGGGTTTTGACGCGCGATACCATTATGGAGAAAATTTGGGGCTATG
The DNA here is from genome assembly GCF_018403185.1 of Paenibacillus montaniterrae. Taxonomy (GTDB): domain Bacteria; phylum Bacillota; class Bacilli; order Paenibacillales; family Paenibacillaceae; genus Pristimantibacillus; species Pristimantibacillus montaniterrae. The sequence goes on along the minus strand of NZ_BOSE01000002.1, from coordinate 83,646 downwards.
ATTTTAGCGGGGAATCGAATGTATTGGAGGTTTACATAGCCATGCTTCGCCAAAAGCTGGAGGAAGGCGGAGCAAGCCGTATTATTGTTACAGTGCGCGGTACCGGCTATGTGCTTAAATAAGATTCTCGCTATGCCCACATGTTTTAAAGGAGAGGCGGGTTAGAGCATTGTCACTGCGACTAAGATTAACGCTATGGTATTCAGCAATGCTGGCTGGCGCATTATTAATATTCGGTATTATCGTGTATTTGTTTATTAGCTGGAATACGTATTCCGAGCTGAAGGAAGAGGTTCGTACACAGACTGAAAAGCTCGGTGTTACAGGGACGCTTGTGTTTAATTCATTGGACTTGAATCTGGATCGTCAATCACGTATTGAAGGCAAAAATATGTATGTGCAATTAATCAACTACAGCAATGGGAAAATACGTCGCTCCACTAACCTTGTTGATCAAGGTCTTTACTTGCCATATCCTGAGGCTGAAGCCTATCCACAGTCCGGCTTTGTCGAAACCCAGATTACGATTGACTCCAAAAAGTACAATATGATTATGTACCAAAGTCCGATCGTCTTAAGCAATAATGAGCTGGTCGGCTTACTGCAGGTTGGGGCGATTCCATACAATGAGGAGCAATTTCTAAAAGGGCTGCTTAACAGCTTGATCCTTTCAGCGATGCTATCAGTATTGATTGCCTTTTCTGTTGGGATGCTCATTGCAAGACAAGCGCTTCGCCCGATTGAAAAAGTAATTGACGCGACCAAAACAATTGAACATGGCTCCGATCTTAGTGTACGTATCCCGACATCTCCGGTAAATGACGAAATTGGCACGCTGGTCAACACCTTGAATCTGATGCTGTCGCGGCTGGAAAAAGCGTATAACGAGCTGGACGAGGCTTATAAGGCGCAGCGCCGCTTTGTCTCTGATGCCTCGCATGAGCTGCGGACGCCGCTGACTACGATTCGCGGCAATATCGATTTGCTGGAGAAAATGTGGTCGCAGACCAAGCAAAGCTTGCAGCAGGACGGAATGAGCATCGTGCCGCTTTCTCAGGATCATTTCCAGCTATCGAAGGAAGCAATGCTGGATATTTCAGCGGAAGCGAAGCGGATGTCAACGCTGGTCAATGATTTGCTGGCGCTTGCCCGCGCAGATGCTGGTTATGTAATGGATAAGAGCAAGGTCGACATGCTGTCACTAACTGAAGCCGTTGTGCGCCGCGCGCAGCTGTTGCCGCGTCAAGCCGACTGGGAGGTGGGCGATCTTGCAGCATTGAAAGGCATCGATGTGTATGGCAATGAAGATTTCCTGCAGCAGCTGTTGTTCATTTTCATTGAAAATGCGTTCAAGTATACGCCGCAAGGAAGTGTAACACTGTCGGTGCAGGCTACTGATACTCATATGGCATGGGTAATTAGCGATACGGGACTTGGCATGAATCCAGAGCAGGTTCCGCATATTTTTGACCGCTTCTACCGCGCTGACGAATCGCGTGGCGTAACGCCTGGAACCGGCCTTGGGCTTGCGATAGCCAAGTGGATTTTGGATGAGCATCAAGGCAGCGTTGAGGTAACAACAGAGGAAGGCAAAGGCTCGACATTTATAGTCTGGCTGCCGATAGACTTTTCCTAAGCGTTGCAATGGTCTATAATGAATAGAACAGCTTGAAGCGGAAGGGCGTTTTATGCTGTTGCTGGATTTATATAGTGAGGGTTCAATGCAATGATTAGAGAGTAGGTGCAAAGAATGGAAATCGTGAAAATATCTCCGCGCGGCTATTGCTATGGTGTTGTAGATGCTATGGTGCTTGCTCTGCAAACGGCGAAAAATGAAAATTTGCCGAGACCTATTTACATTTTAGGGATGATTGTGCATAATGCGCATGTAACTCAGGCGTTTGAGACGGAAGGGGTCATTACACTTGATGGTCCGAACCGACTTGACATATTAGACAAAATTGACTCTGGTACCGTTATTTTTACAGCGCACGGCGTCTCGCCAGAGGTGCGCAGGAAAGCTCGTGAAAAGGGCTTGACGGTGGTGGATGCTACATGTCCTGACGTAACCAAGACGCATGATCTGATTCGCGAGAAAAGCGCCGAGGGCTATCATACGATCTATATTGGCAAAAAGGGTCATCCTGAGCCGGAGGGCGCGATCGGCGTTGCGCCAGAGATGGTTCATTTGATTGAGAAGGAAGATGAAATTGAAGGCTTGAGCTTCACTGAAGATGTGCCGCTCATGATTACGAATCAAACGACGATGTCGCAGTGGGATATTCGTCATATCATTGAAAAGCTGAAGGAAAAATTCCCGCACGCTGAGGTGCATAATGAAATTTGCCTGGCTACTCAGGTACGCCAGGAAGCAGTGGCCAATCAGGCGGGTGAAGCGCAGCTCTGCATCGTCGTTGGCGATCCGCGCAGCAACAACTCCAACCGCTTGGCGCAGGTGTCGGAGGAGATCGCTGGCGTCAAAGCGTATCGCATCGCTGATTTGTCTGAGCTGAAGCAGGAATGGCTGCAAGGCATCGACCGTATAGCGGTCACCTCAGGAGCTTCCACTCCTACGGCATTGACGAAGGAAGTTATTGATTATTTGGCTCAGTACGATCACAATGATCCGTCCACCTGGCCAATTGAGCGCTCCGTCAGTATGAACAAAATTTTGCCGAAAATAAAAGTAAAGCAATAGCACTGCAAGAGGCTTGCCGGATTGTCAGATTTACTGACGATTCTGGCAGCCTTTTTTTTGTTGCAACCATTAAATTGAGGTTGACACTAAAGCGCAAAAGAAGTATGATTACTTTATCAAATAAAAGCATAAAAGCGTCGAAGCGGATAAGCGTCAAAGCGAAGAAGTGAGGAGAGAACTGAAATGATTGTCATTACTAAAAATAATTTGCCAGAAGAAAGATTGAATGAAATTGTAGCGTTCATCGAGCGCCGTGACGGTATGCAGGCTCATATATCGAAAGGGACCGACCGCACTGTAATCGGCATTATCGGTCAGGCTGATCCACAGCTTGGCGAGCAGCTTAAGTCGATGCAGGGAGTTGAGAATGTAATTAAAATCTCCAAATCCTATAAGCTGGCAAGCCGTGATTTCCATCCGGATGATACGATTATTGATATTAAAGGCGTTAAAATTGGCGGCAGCAACGTCGTTGTAATGGGCGGTCCATGCGCAGTTGAAAGCCCGGAGCAAATTGATGAAATCGCCAGACTCGTTAAGGCGGCAGGCGGACAGGTGCTGCGCGGCGGCGCCTTCAAGCCAAGAACAGGCCCTTACAGCTTCCAAGGAGTTGGGGTGGAAGGCCTGGTGATGATGGCGGAAGCGGGCAGAAAGCACGGCTTGTTAACGATCACTGAGGTTATGACACCGGAATATGTAGATGTATGTGCAGAATATGCAGATATTCTTCAGGTTGGTACGCGCAATATGCAAAACTTTGATTTGCTGCGCAAGCTGGGCACAATTAAAACACCAGTGCTGCTGAAGCGCGGCTTTAGCGCCACATACGACGAGTTCCTTAATGCGGCAGAATACATTCTTGCAGGCGGCAACCCGAATGTTATGCTATGCGAGCGCGGTATCCGCACATTTGAAACATATACGCGCAACACACTGGATTTATCTGCAATTCCTGTGCTGCAATCCTTAAGCCATCTTCCGGTTATTTCCGATCCTAGCCACGGAACCGGACGGAGAGAGCTTGTCGAGCCGATGTCCAAAGCGTCACTGGCTGCCGGAGCGAATGGATTAATTATCGAAATGCACACTGACCCGGACAATTCAATGACAGGCGATGGTGTTCAATCGCTGTTCCCGGATCAATTCGCTGCATTGCTGAAGGACTTGGAGAAGCTGGCTCCGCTCGTAGGCAAGCAATTTAACACGGAGAAACAACCGCAGGAAGCTTTTGCAACATGGAAGAAGTAACTAATTGAAGGCTTCGGAGCGATGAAGCTTAAGTCTGAATTTGTGAAAAAAGGTTGAGAATAGCTCTAATTCCACGTTAAGGTGGAGTTGGAGCTTTTTTATTCGCATATAAATGTTAATTAATTAACTTAAAAATTAATCTGGACAGAATGGATATATTTTCATATACTTTCTAAGTAATTCCAATACTGTTTCCAATCGAGGTTCAAAAAGCAGGGCTTTCAGGACCAAGAAGATGGCACGATACTAGAAAGCGAGGAGCGCAGCGAGGCAAAAGCTACGTGAGCACCTCAAATGTTTCCGCAGGAAACATACTTCGGAAGCATAATCTTAACGCTAGCGTGACATATTCGCCGTCGAATCCGCTGCGAAGCATCGCATCGTCATCAAAGTCCAGCTTTTAGAACTACCTCGAAGCTCGTCTAAAGGAGGCCAAAGCATGTCGAACATCGTTACAATACAAAAAGGCAGGATTGATGTCAAGCCAGAGGAAGTCGGCTATGACGAACAAAAGCTGGAAGCACTGAATCAGCATTATAGCAAGCTGATTGATCGAGGTACGCTGCAAGGCGCCAGCTACTTAATTTCTCGAAAAGGACAAGTATTTGCTCGTTGTTCGATGGGCAAGCTCCGTCCGGATCAAAACAGTGAAGAGCTGAAGCCGGATTCGATTCGTAAAACCTACTCTATTACTAAAGCGTTTACAGCGGTTGCCATAGGGCAGCTTATCGACCGCGGGCTGCTGTTTTTGCACCAGTCTGCTGCCAGTATTTTGCCGGAGCTCGATACAGATAAGCACAGAGCGATTACTATTTTCCATTTACTGACCCACACATCAGGCTTGCGCGGCGATCCAGGCTTTCATAATGAACCTTATACGCTGCCTTGGTTTGAGTGGATGGTGCGCGAGTTTGATAAGCAAGGCACTGATATGAACTGGATAAAAGTAATATTGTCTGGGCCGCTGCAGCGCATGCCCGGCAAGGAGTGGATTTACTCTACAAGTGCCTATGCACTGCTTGGAGCGATTATCGCCAAGCTGTCGGGCAAGAGCTATGAGGATTATGTACGGGATGAGATTTTGCTGCCGCTCGGCATGGAGCGAAGCTTTTTCGTAGTTCCTGAGGAGCTGCATGATGAAGTGTGCGCTACGAACAGCTGGGAGGTTGAGCAGCTAGGCAAACCCATTAATGGTGACGCTCCGCCAAAGGCCGGCAACGGCTTATTCTCGACACTTGATGACCTATGGAAATTTGGTCAGATGATGCTGAACGGCGGAGAACTAAACGGCAAGCGTATTTTATCAAAACGGGCAGTTGAGCTGCAAACCTCCAACCATCTGCACGATATTCCCCATCAGGGCTGGGGCAGCAGCATTAAAAATTATCCATTTGGTTTAGGCTGGTCACTTGAGCACTATGACCTATGCAGTCGGGGCACGTACTCTCATGAAGGCTTCGGCCATTGCGGTTTGTTTATTGATCCAGTAGAAGAGCTTGTATTTGTCTTTTTCGCTCCATCACCTGTAGGCTATACGCATGAATCGGTGCTGATGCCACGCGCAATCGTCTGGTCAGGCCTGCTCTAAGCAGCAGCTTGAAAAAAGGCATTGCTCGCAATATGTGGATCTTATTTGAACTTTAATTCATTTTATTGGAGGGATTATCGATGACGATAACTGCAGAGCCGACAAGGATCAGCTGCAAGGAAGCGGGATATTCAGAGGATGTTGTGCAGCGACTGGAGCAGCACTTCGCCAAGCTTATTGAGAGCGATAAAATTCAATGTGCGTCTTACTTGCTCTCGCGCAATGGGCAAGTATTTGCGGATGGAGCAGCCGGGCAGCTGCATTACAAGCTGCCTGACAGCCAGTTTAAGCAGCATGCGATCCGCCGCATTGCCTCGATTACAAAGCTGTTTACTGCTGTAGCCATTTTTCAATTGATTGAGCAGGGCAAGCTGTTTTTGCGTCAGCCCGTTGCGGACTGGATCGAGGAGTTCAAGCATCCTATGTTTGAGCAAATCAGCATTATGCATTTGCTGACCCATACGTCAGGCTTGGCGGCGGACCCCTTTTATTATTTGGAGCCTTATCCAGTAGGCTGGGGGCAAATTCGCTTTGCATTTGAGCCTGAGGAGGAGGGTGAGGATGGCGCAGCAGTTCCATCCGAGCAGCTGGAGAAGCAGAAGCAAACGTCGTGGATTCGCGCGCTGCTTGCAGGCAAGCCGCTTTCACGGCCAGGCGAGGAGTGGAATTATTCCTCATCAGGCTACACATTGCTGGGAGAAGTGATTGCAAGAGCGAGCGGCATGCGCTATGAGCATTATGTGATGGAGCATATTGTTGCGCCGCTTGGCATGAAGCGAACCTTTTTCGAGGTGCCGGAGGAGCTCCAGCATGAGGTTTGCATCATTAACGACTATGAAATGAAACGGCTGGAGCGAAGCAAGCTTGGCGCTTATGATGCACCTCGCGCAGGCGGTGGCCTTTATTCTACGCTGTGGGACTTGTTCCGCTTCGGGCAAATGCTGCTTAACGGCGGGCAGCTGGATGGCGTGCGCATTTTATCACGCAAATCGGTAGAGAAGATGAGCGGCAACGTGCTTGACAAAGGGATTCATGCTTTTAGCTGGGGCGGCAAGATCAAGGATAAAACGTACGGGCTTGGGCCGCTGCTCATACCTGCAGGCGAATGGCTGTCCGAGAATACGTTCGGTCACGAAGGAGCAGGCCGCTGCATTCTGCTGCTTGATCAAGGGCGCAATGCAGTCATTTTGTTTTTCGTTCCTTCGAATACAGACTGGTGTCCGGAGTCGATGATTGGCACGCAGAACATTATAGGGGCGGGGTGGCTTTGAAAAGACAGCTTGCGATGATTCGTGCGATCGGGTTTGTCACTTATAAAGAATGGGCAGCCTTCCGCTCGCATATGCTCGCTTCCTTGCTAGTAGGTCCTGTATTGTTTCTTGTGCAGGTGTTTATATGGCAGGCGATGTTTGAAGGCAAGGAAACGATTAACGGGCTGACCTTTGCCCAAATGCTGACATACTTTGGTGTTTCCACGCTCATTCATTATATTTCTTTTGACTTTGCGGACTGGAACTTGCAGATGCTGGTGCGCAGCGGCAAATTTGTTACCTTTGCGCTGCGTCCGATGCCGCATTGGCTGTTTGCACTGGCGCAAAAGCTGGGCCACCGTTCGTTGGCGCTTGGCGTGGAGGTGCTGCCGGTGCTGCTGCTGTTTCTATTTTTGTTTCAGGTTAATTTGATGCCAGCCTCGCCTGGCTGGGCGCTGCTATCTATTGTTCTCAGCTTCTTCATGAACTTTTTTATTAATTACTGCGTTGGGCTAACGGCCTTCTGGCTTGTACGGGCAGAAGGCGTTCGCCGCGTCTTCCTGCTGCTGAAGGATGTTTGTGCTGGCGTCTTTCTGCCGCTTTCCTTTTTTCCTGAGGTGGTGCAGAAGCTGTTGTTTTTCCTGCCTTTTCAATTTATTACTTATTTGCCGACGCGCGTTTATATTGGCGAATACGAGCTGGCAGGCATACGGCTGTCACTGGCTGAGGCAGTAGGCTTGCAGGCTCTCGCAGTACTAATTACTGCCGGATTAACGCTTGCATTGTACCATGCGGCATTAAAACGGTTTACGGGGGTTGGCGTATGAAGGAATTGTTGGCTTGCTGGGCTGCAGTCATACGCGTCAAGCTGGCCGAGCAGATGGCTTATCGCAGCCATTTCGCCTTAAGCGTACTGCTGCTCGTGATCGGTGATCTGGTTGTGCCGCTCGTAACGCTGCTCGTATATCGCTCTGGCGCTTCATTCCCGGGCTGGTCATTGCACGAAGCGCTGCTTGTGCAGGCGGTTTTTGTTTTGGCGAAGGGGATTGCCTTTCCTTTCTTCTTCGGAATGATCGGCACTACGCTTTCTCAAGTGCGTGAAGGGACCTTTGATTTGCTGCTGCTGCGTCCAAGGCCTGCTATGCTTATGGCGATGCTGCTTGGCTTTGATCCCGAAGACTTTGGCCGCCTGCTGAGCGGCGCCGTTTTGTTCGGCTTTGCGCTGAGCGGCGTAGTCGTACCTCACTGGACATCCTGGCTGCAATTTGCATTATTGTTTATCGCATCAATTGCCATTTTATGCGCGATGTCTCTCTTTCTATCCGGCTTGCTGTTTCGCTGGGTGGGCAGCAGCAGAGTATTTGATATTTTTGATGCAATGACGGGCTTTGGCATGTATCCCGGTACGATTTTTTCCAAGACGATGCAAAATATATTAACCTATGTGCTGCCAATTGGCTTGATCGCCTTTGTTCCCGCCAGCGCCTTGCTTGGCAGAAGCGGCTGGGGGTCGCTGTGGGCGCTTGGATCAGCGGCGCTGCTTATGCTGGTCGGGATCTGGTACTGGAATCGCATGCTGAAAAATTATACGAGCGCAGGCGGCTGACGGCTTGTGCGTAGTTGTGGAAGGCACGGGGTGTTGACATGATTGAAGTAAAGCATTTGAGTAAAACCTACACAACCTTTGAACGCGGTCACACGCTGCGCGAGGTTGTAAAAACGCTCGTCCATCGTCCGATGAAGGAGATTCGAGCGGTTGACGATATTTCCTTTACGATCGAGCAAGGGGAAATGGTCGCTTTTTTGGGACCCAACGGCGCTGGCAAATCGACAACATTGAAAATGTTGACAGGCGTACTGCATCCTTCGGCAGGAGAGGTCACCTGCCTTGGTTTGGTGCCGTGGAAGCAGCGCAGACAATATGTTCGCAGAGTTGGCGCGGTGTTCGGTCAGAAATCACAGCTGATTTGGGACATCCCGCCATCCGATGCCTTTTATATGAATAAGGCGATCTACGGCGTGCCGGACAAGGAGTATAACGAGACGCTGGATGAGCTGGTCGAGCTGCTGCAGGTTGGCGATATTATGAGAAAGCCGACGCGGCAGCTGTCGCTGGGCGAGCGTATGAAATGCGAGTTTATAATGGCGATGCTGCATCGGCCAGAGCTTGTGTTTCTGGACGAGCCGACGATTGGCCTGGATATGATCGCCAAGGAAAGCATTCGCAGCTTTATTCGAAGGATGAACGAGCGGAAAATTACCTTTATTTTGACCACTCATGATTTGGAGGACGTTGAATTGCTGGCCGAGCGCGTCATGGTTATTAATCATGGCAAAATTGTCGTGGATGATGCGCTGAGCGGTCTGAGAAGCCGATTAGGAGCGAAAAAATCGGTTCGTCTTACAACCGAGCAGCCTGTGCCAGACGAGCTGCCGCCTGGCTTGCGTCTGCTGCAAAGGAGCGGGCCGCTCGAGCTTGAGCTGGAAATTGATACAGATGTACTGCCGCTTAAGCCGTTTATTTCGCATTTTAACGAAAGCTACGGCATATTGGATATGGCGATCGAGGCGCTGCCAATCGAGGCCGTAATGAAGCAGCTGTATACGACAGATCATGCAAAGGAGCATGCATAGAGATTGACGTGTCCGTACAGGAAGAGCTGCAATCATGAGACTCGTATGAAATAAATATACTTAACTATGAATAAATATGAGAAGGAAGTGTGCGTACCTTTCTCGAACCAGTTAAGATAGGATGTCAATACGAGCTTAGGAAGTGATGTAGAATTGGATTCTCAAGGCATAATTGCCCAGTTTTTCAAGAAGACATGGCTTGCCTACGTAATTTCGATTGTATTGCATGGGCTGGCTAACCTTGTGCATGTGCAGTTTCCGCGTGTGCTGGGAGAGTTTACAGATCAGCTGCAGCTTAAACAGCTGACATGGGAGGGCATCGTGCAGGCTGGCTGGGCGCTGCTGCTGATCGGAGTTTGCTTTACGGTACTCGGGGGCATTGCGCAGTATTTGGTCATGTACACAGGCAGATATTTCGAGTTTATGAACCGCCGGCGTCTGTATCATCATTTTCTTGATTTAAGCGAGCGCTTTTATGCGAATCACGGGGTTGGCAAGCTGCTTAGCTATTTTATGAATGATGTGACTGCCGTGCGTGAATCGATTTCTCAAGGTATCAACCAGACAGCGAATGCGACGATGCTGTTGATCTCAACAATTACGATGCTGCTGATGTCCAACGTACCGCTTTACCTAGTGATGATTTGTATTGTGCCGCTGCTGCTTATTCCGGTTATTGTTGTATGGATCGGGCCGATCATCAAGCGCCGTTCGATGAAGGTACAGGAAGCGCTAAGCGCGATGACCGCAAGCGCCGAGGAGCAGTTTGCCGGGATACGGGTTACGAAGACCTTTGCCGTCGAATCGATCATGAATGAGCGCTTTGGCGAAACGGTCGATACGATTCGCAATCGGCAGCTGCGGCTCGTTAGAATGTCGTCGCTGTTTCAAGCGACGATTCCTTTTCTCGGCTCGCTCTCATTAATTGTAGCGATGGTATATGGCGGTTACTTGACGCTGCAGGGTACGATTACGCTCGGCAGCTTTGTTGCGCTAACGCTTTATGTGCGAATGCTGATGACGCCGTTGCAGCAGCTGGGCAATGTCATTAATGTTGTGCAGCGGGCGCGAGCCTCGCTTGAGCGGCTTAATGCGCTGTTGGCTGAAAAGAAGGAAATTGTACAGCTTGAGGATGCGAAGGAGCTGCCGCTGGACAATATGAGCATTGAGCTGCGCGGCCTGTCCTTCAGCTATGAGGAGCTGGCTGCTGAGGAAGAAGTGAATGATGAAGAGCGCAGCTATGCCGGCAATCGGCATATGGCTTTGCGCAACATCGCCTTATCGATTCCAGCAGGCACGACGCTCGGCATTATCGGGCGGACAGGAAGCGGGAAAACGACGCTGATGAAGCTGCTGCTGCGCCTCTACGACCCGCCGCCTAATACGATATTTTATGGCGGGCAAGATATTCGCGAGCTCAAGCTGTCCAGCTTGCGGGAAAATATCGGCTACGTGCCGCAGGACGGCTTTTTGTTTAGTACGACCATTCGGGAAAATATCGCTTTTTCCAAGCGCGACATCGAGCAGGAAGAGGTAATCGAGGCGGCGAAGCAGGCGAAAATTTACGATAACATTATGGAGTTTCCCAAGCGCTTTGACACGACACTAGGGGAGCGAGGCATTACACTGTCTGGCGGGCAGCGCCAGCGCACCAGCCTGGCGAGAGGGATGATTAAAAAGGCTCCGCTATTAATTCTTGATGATAGTGTCAGCGCAGTGGATTCCATTACGGAGGCCGAGATTTTGCATAATCTCGCCAAGCAGCGAAAAGGCCGTACGACGATCATAATCGCCAACCGGGTCAGCGCGTTGAAGCAGGCTGACCAGATCATTGTTCTCGATCAAGGAACCATTGTGCAGCAAGGCAAGCATGAGCAGCTTGTGCAGCAGGAAGGGCTGTATCGTACACTGTATGAGCTGCAGGAGGAGGGGACGCGTAATGGCACAAGAGATTCGTAATTGGCAAATGGATCAAAAGACGGATGCGAACGAGCCGAAGGAAAAGCCTAAATACCGCTCCAGCTTTCGAGTGTTGTCCAGCTACATGCTGGAGCACAAGTATACCTTTTTAGCTTTTACGATCTGTACGTTGATCGCAATTGGCGGCGAGCTGCTGCAGCCATATTTGCTAAAGCTGGCAATCGACGATCATTTAATGGCAGGGCAAGCTGAATTTCGCAGCTTGCTGCTGATTGGCGGTCTCTACTTGCTGCTATCGATTACGAGCCTGCTGTTCTCTTATATTTCCAACAATTTATTGCAAAAAGCAGGTCAAAGCATTGTGGCAAGTATTCGCAAGCGCTTGTTCAAGCATATTACGAAGCTGTCAATGTCGTATTTTGACCGTGTGCCAAGCGGCAGCCTTATCACACATGTGTCGAGCGATACGGAAGCGGTTAACCAGTTTTTCCATCAAGTCGTGCAGAGCATTGTTAGAGATGGCTTCACCCTTGTATTTATTTTGGTGATGATGTTTCAGCTGGATGTGACACTGACGCTGTACAGCTTGCTGCTGTTGCCGGTGATTGCGGTAATCGCCATCGCTTTTCGGACCTATATGCGCAAAACGTATCAGCTGGCCAGAACGAGATTGTCTCGCCTTGTTGCCTTTACAGCGGAAAATTTGGCAGGGATGCCGCTGATTCAAGTATTTCATCAGCAAAGTGAACAAAGCAAGCAGTTTAACGAGAAAAATAATTCATACTTTCGCGCCAATTTGCGGGAAATTCGCACGAATGTGTTATTCAACCGCACCTTTGAGGTGCTGAACAATGTTGCGATTGCATGCATTGTCTGGTTTGGCGGGCAAGCGGTTTTAGGCGAGACGCTGGCCTTTGGTGTGCTGTATGCTTTTATTACGTATATCCGCATGTTTTTTCAGCCTATTAATACGATTACGCAGCAATGGAATACGCTGCAAGCCGCGACTGTCGCGATTCAGCGGATATGGAGCATTTTGGAGGTTGAGCCTGAAATTAAGGATGCGGCAGCAGCTAAGCCGTTATCCGAACAGGCAGCTAAAGGTGAAATTGAATTTCGCAACGTATCATTTGCCTATAAGGAAGGCGAGCCAGTCATTAAGCGGTTAAACTTAACGATTAAAGGTGGACAAATGCTTGGTGTCGTGGGCTCGACGGGCGCAGGCAAAAGCTCGCTAATCAGCTTGCTTTGCCGCTTCTACGATGTGCAGCAAGGGGACATTACAATTGACGGAATTTCGATCAAATCGCTGCCGCAGCAGCAGCTGCATCGCATCGTTGGTCTGGTGCAGCAGGAGCCCTATCTGTTTACAGGCAGCGTGCTGGATAATGTTCGGCTTTTTGACGAATCAATAACACGTGAGCAAGTGATTGAAGCTTGCCGCTTTATTGGCGCAGATCTCATTATTGAGCGTATGAGCGAGGGCTATGATACGCGGCTGTCAGAGAAGGGTAGCGGTTTGTCAGCGGGCGAGCGGCAATTGATATCATTTGCAAGAATATTAGTGTTTCAGCCGCGCATTCTTATTTTGGATGAGGCTACAGCTAATCTTGATTCGCAAACTGAGCAATTAATTAGTCGAGCGCTTGATTTTGTTTCACAAGGGCGTACGACAATTGTTATTGCCCATCGCTTATCTACCATTATGGGCGCAGATCAAATTATTGTAATGAGCAAAGGGGAAATCATCGAGCAAGGCACGCATCAGGAGCTGCTGAAGCTTGGTGGTCATTATAAGGAAATGATTGACTACGCACAAGGAAAAGACAAAGCAAAAATAACCATTTAAGAGAGAATTAGACTGAGCTTGCAGCGCTGTTTCCGGGGATTCCTGGAGACAGCGTTTTTGTTTGCTATTTTTAAGTGTCTAATGTATACGTTTTCGTTTGTACTTTTACACATATTTTTTGTGCAAAGTGGAATGAAAGGTAACGCTTACAAAGAGGGTTAAAGCGTGAAAAGTGTTGATTTTACGGGATTTTTCTGTCCATGTTAGGTTTGTGAATAAAGCTAACATCTGCGTAAAAAATACCTTACATGAGTATTGACGATGTTTTTTCAGAGTTTTATAATGACAACATAAGTAAACGAGAAATTGAACATTATTAAAAATTTACATCTGATTGTTCGGAAATGGAGGATTTATTTATGTCAGTTCAACAAATTCTTAAAACAATTGAAGAGAACAGCATCATGTTTGTGGATTTCCGTTTTATCGGTCTTAACGGCGGAGTTCATCACATCACATTGCCAGTTAGCGAGGTTAACGAAGAAACGTTCGAGAACGGTGTAGCATTCGACGGATCTTCGATCCCTGGATTCCGTGGAATTGAAGAATCCGATATGGTAATGATGCCTGATACTGAATCTGCATTTGTTGATCCTTTCACGCTTCATCCAACACTTAACATTATGTGTAATATTTTTACACCTGCTGGTGAGCGTTATGACCGCGACCCTCGTAGTATTGCACAAAAAGCAGAAGAATATCTACAAAAATCCGGCGTAGGTACTGCAGCATTTTTCGCTCCAGAATCCGAGTTCTTCATTTTTGATGATGTTCGTTTCGAAAACAATATGAATTCTTCTTTCTACTCTGTTGATTCCGAGGAAGCTGCCTGGAACACTGGCCGTAAAGAAGAAGGCGGAAACCTTGGCTACAAAGTAGCTGTTAAAGGCGGTTATGTGCCAGTTGCACCTACTGATGCTCAGCAAGATATCCGTTCTGAAATGGTTCGTATTATGGAAGAAACGGGCCTTAAGGTTGAGCGTCATCACCATGAGGTTGCTACTGCAGGCCAAGCTGAAATCAACTTCCGTTTCAGCACATTGACTACAACAGCTGACAATCTTATTAAATATAAATACATCGTGCAAAACGTTGCGAAGCAATGGGGCAAGGTTGCTACATTTATGCCTAAGCCGCTATTTGGCGACAACGGCAGCGGTATGCACGTTCACAGCTCCATTTTCGATGGCGACACTCCTTTGTTCTACGAAAAAGGCGCTTACGGCAACCTGAGCAAGCTTGCAATGAACTATATTGGCGGTATTCTTTACCATGCACCAGCGCTAATTGCGTTGACTAACCCAAGTACAAACTCCTTCAAGCGTCTGGTTCCTGGCTATGAAGCTCCAGTTAACCTGGTATTCTCTAAAGGCAACCGTTCTGCAGCAGTACGTATTCCAATTGCTGCTGTTTCGCCAAAAGGCTGCCGCATTGAGTTCCGTACGCCAGACTCTACTGCTAACCCTTACCTTGCATTTGCTGCAATGCTGTTAGCAGGTCTTGACGGAATTAAGAAAGGTCTTGATCCAGTTGCACTTGGCTACGGACCATTCGACAAAAACATTTATGAGCTGTCTGATGATGAGAAAAAAGAAATCCGCAGCGTACCTGGTACGTTGGAAGAAGCACTGGATGCGCTTGAGTCCGATTCTGCCTTCTTGACAGAAAGCGGCGTATTCTCTGAAGACTTCATCGCGAACTACATTGCATTCAAACGCAATGAAGCGAAGCAAGTTGCAATTCGTATTCATCCGCATGAATTCAACCTTTACTTCAACGTGTAATTAAAAATGCTGAACGAGGAAACCCAAATTTTCTCGTTCAGCATTTTTTTTCTCTAGTTTTAGTCATATTCGTGATTCATCCATCGTCTATATATAGAAAGAAATTTAGAAGGGGATGGACCTATGAAGAAGATTGCAATGCTAGGGCTTTCACTTATTTTGCTAGGGCTGATCGTTTTGCCGATCCAAGGCCAAGCTGCTTCACACATTGAGCCGGGAGCTTTAACAGCTCCGCCGCCTGGTCTAATTCAGCCATTGACGCTATTTGATCCTAATTTTTCGTATCTGGAACGGGGGGCAGGATACATATCGGAGCTATCCAACGGTAGGTTAAACATTTGGGGCGATACGGCCGCTACCGTTCATGTGGATGAAATCGGAGTTGGATTGACTCTGCAACGATGGACGGGATCGGTATGGATCGATGTCATTAGTGGGACGCCCGCTATCGATAGCGATTCGGCTTATACGTACCAGTCGCATATTCTCACTTCGGTGGCCAAGGGATACTATTACAGGACAAAATCATCACACTGGATTACTCATGGTGATGTGTACGAATCAGGTACGCGATACTCTGGTTCTCTCTTGCTTCCACTATAAATGAAAGCCAAGCAGTCATAAACTGCTTGGCTTTTTTACTAGGGCGTGTATCCTACACGCCCTAGTGGAAGGCCTCGGCCCACTGCAATGCTTCCGTTTCGGTTAATGGCCCGGACAGGAGCATTTTTATGTCCGATGCAATCCATTCCATAAAAACTGAACCATCGGAGAGTTCGACAAGAATGCCCGGGTATTGCTCGCCAATCATAACGTCTTTAATCGTTCCGGCCCCTTCCTGAACCTCCATCATAATGGAGCTGTTGTTTGTAATCAGGCGTTGATTGACTTTCACTAACGCTCCAGCCGCATTCGCATATTCCAGGTAAGCTGCACGGAACTGGCCGTCGGTATCTTTGAAAATCCGGATGTCTGAAAGCTCTAGCTGTTCCGGCACATAAGACGGCAACAGGAGGGGAAAGGCCAGCTTTTGCTTTGCTTCCTCCAATGTAACCTTCTCCGGCTTCGCTAATTCGGCGTCGCCGCTGCCGCTCTGATTTTCTTCAAATGCTGGTGGGGGCACGGTAAGGGCAGAAGCCGGATCATCAGCGGACTTTTGCAAGAAAATCTGAATGACATCGTTAAAAAACTCAGAAATGTAGGCATATGTCCGTTGAGGTCCGCCGCCAATCAATACGCTGACGATCAAAGAGGCACAGACAAGTCCGGTTACAGTTTTCATGCGTCGGATAAGCCTCTTTCGACGCTTCCGGCGTTCTAGTTTTGGTTGGAGCGCATTCCATGATGGTGTACTGTCCGGAACTTCAATGTCTTGCTGCAGGTCATGCAGTAATTTTTCGTACTTTTCATTCTCCATCGTTATCACCCCATTTTTTTGAGAATTGGCCAAGTAATTTTTTTCTGGCACGGAATAGGCGCTGCGCAATGACTTGTTCGCTGATCCCTAATTCAAGGGCAATTTCCTTATATGGCTTTTCTTCCATATAGTATTTTATAAGTAGGGTGCGATACTCTTCCTTCAACTCCATGATAGCCTCGTGAAGCATTTGGTTTCGCAATGCATCTTCAACGTCGTTCTCGACGCTGGCGGCTGCTTCCAAAGTGGAAGTATCTTTTACATTTACTTTATAGACGTCCTCCAGGTTCGTCCAATGACGATTTTTTTTGCTTTTTATCGAATCGAGCATCTGGTTACGGATTATCCGCCGGACCCATTGCTTGCCGGAAGCTGCATTTTTAAGTTGGTGGCGCTTGGCAGTTGCTTTCAAAAACGCTTCCTGGATGATGTCTTCTGCAAGTGTATGATCTTTGAGCAAATAGATAATCTCTTTATAGGCAAATTGGAAAAACGAATCGTATAGATAACGCTGAAGATCATAGCTTAAGGCATCGAATTCTGTTTCAAATAATAGCCACCATTGTTCCTCCATTTGTACCCCCTAAAATATTACCCGAAATAAATTGTAAATTTATAAAAATGCTGGGAACCTTCTTACTTATCATAGTAATGGAATCGGAGCATTAAGACAAATATGAATCATATCCAGTGGCAGATGAAAAAAAGAAAAATTTTTTGGAAAGCGTTATGAAACTTATAAAAGGCTCGTCTTAATAATAGGGTCAAAATTGTTCGTTATTTTGGAGGGATATGAATTGAAGAACACAGGCATTGTCCGAAAAGTTGATCAATTGGGGCGAATTGTTTTGCCGATTGAACTGCGACGTGTCATAGGGGTGCAGGAAGGAGATGCGGTCGAAATTTTAGTCGATGAACAACGGCAAATAATTGCCTTATGCAAATATCGAGCGCAGCAATGCTTGTTTTGTGAATCGACCGATCAACTGTCATACTTTTCCGGGAAATTCGTTTGCAGTTCATGTTTGTTTGATGTAAAGATGAATCGGAAGAGGATACTGGAAAGTGCTGCGAGACTCGAAACAGAGCATCAGTGACAGTATCTGTTAAGAAAGATTGACTGGAACGAGAGGGGAAAAGCGGGAAAAGGCAATGAGTCGATTGAATGCAGTCATGGAATACTATCATAAAGAAACTCAGTCAGCTTTACTGGCTTTTTTGGCAGCCCCTTTTTCTTTTTATAACGCCATTTCATCGTTTGATCTATATCGCAACATTAACGCTTCACAAAACATCATTCCTGTATTATACTAAAACATGTGAATAATTTCACGTTAAAACACGAATATTTACACAACTTTATCGAAATATGTTCGAGTTTTTTTGATAGAGTGAGACGTTTCTACTTGATGGAACGAAGCAAAGTTGATATAGTTTAAGATATTGATGGTGTTACTTAGAAAGGATGAAAGTTAATGACACGTGCTTACAATTTTAACGCTGGCCCTGCGGCAATACCACTAGAGGTGCTTCAGCAGGCACAGGCCGAATTCATCGACTACGATGGCGCTGGCATGGCATTGATGGAAATGTCTCATCGCAGTGCAACGTATGAAAAAGTAAATCAAGAAGCGCAGGATCTGCTGCGTGAGCTGATGAACATTCCTGACAATTATAAAATTTTATTTTTGCAAGGCGGAGCAAGCACACAATTTGCTATGATTCCAATGAACTTTCTATCCGAGGGTAAAGTCGGCGCATATGTCGATACAGGCGCATGGGCTGGCAAAGCGATCAAAGAGGCTAAAACGGTCGGCGAGGCGGTAATAGCGGCTTCTTCGAAAGAAGACAGCTACATGCGAGTTCCGCAAGCTTCTGAAATTGTTGTTCCGGAAAATGCAGCCTACGTGCATGTGACATCCAATGAAACGATTGGCGGCGTGCAATATAAAGCATTCCCTGAGCTAGGCAATGTACCGCTAATTGCGGATATGTCCAGCGATATTTTGAGCCGTCCGGTAGATGTTAGCAAATTCGGCTTAATTTATGCAGGCGCACAAAAAAATCTTGGTCCTTCTGGTGTCACTGTAGTTATTGTACGTGAAGATCTAATCGCCGAAAGTCCTAAGAGCATTCCAACCATGCTTCGTTACGACACGCACGCGAAAGCAAATTCTTTATACAACACACCGCCTTCCTTTGCGGTTTACATGGTCGGCTTAGTATTGAAATGGATTAAGGCTAAAGGCGGCTTGGCGGAAGTTGAGCGATACAACCTTAACAAAACAAAGCTCATTTATGATGTGATTGATGAAAGCAACGGCTTCTATGAAGGCTGTGCCAATAAAGAAGATCGCTCTCCTATGAATATTACATTCCGCATTCAAGGCAAAAACGAAGAGCTCGAGAAAAAATTTGTTAAGGAATCCGAAGCTGCTGGCTTTGTTGGCTTGAAAGGCCATCGAGATGTTGGCGGTTTGCGCGCTTCAACCTATAATGCTGTTCCGCTGGAAAGCTGTGAGGCGCTAGCTAAATTTATGAAAGAATTCCAGGCACGCAATGCCTAAGTTGATATGATATAATAAGACCGCTTATCTCATCGAGACTAAGCGGTCTTTTGTGTGCTTGGCTTACTTGAAATCAGCTTATGGAGCTGGCATTGATGCGCGGCCGCTGCAGCTTGTAGCCGACGTTGCGAATGGTCGTAATATATTCCGGGTTGCGTGCATTGCGCTCGATTTTTTCGCGCAAATGGCTAATATGGACATCTACAATTCGGGTATCTCCTAAGAAATGATAGTCCCATACGCCATGCAGCAGCTGCTGACGGCTTAGCACCTTGCCTTCATGCTTGCATAAAAATAGCAGCAGTTCAAACTCTTTAGGCGTCAGCTCAACACTTTCATTGTTCAAATAGACCTGTCGCTGATCGGCAAGGATAAGAAGCTGGCCAATTTGATACTGCTCTTCTTTAATTGAGCTTGGCAATGTGTCAAGACGACGGAAAATTGCCGTAATTCGTGAAATTAACTCTTGCGGACTAAACGGTTTTGTCATATAATCGTCAGCGCCGTTATCTAATCCGTTGATTTTGTCGGCAACGTCGTGTAGAGCGGTTAGCATAATAATGGGAACAGCATTGTTTTGGTCGCGCAGCATGCGGCATACTTCAATACCGCTCATTTTTGGCAGCATTAAATCGAGTATAATTAAATCAGGGCGAAACGTTCGCAAGGATCGAAAAACAGCCTCTCCATCTTCTACGCACATGACTTCAAAGCCAGCGAGCTTTAAGTTAAATTCGATTAGTTTGGAGATTGAAGGCTCGTCATCCACGATCAATATTTTTTTTTGCATGGGAAGCACTCCTTTACATCCAAGAGGATGAACTTTCATTGACACTATTGAAGATACATGAAACACGTATTATTAGTCATTATGAGGGATAACAATCTGCTAAGAATTAACGTTCTGTAAAGTAAGTGTAAAAAAAGCTTGAATTGTAAAGAGAATATGAACAGAGACAGGAGAATGGAACATGGCATTTCATATTGTTCTGGTCGAACCAGAAATACCAGCTAACACAGGAAACATTGCGCGGACTTGTGCGGCTACCGGCGCCCATCTGCACTTGGTGCGTCCGCTTGGCTTCAGCACGGATGACAAGCAGCTGAAGCGCGCTGGTTTGGATTATTGGCATGCTGTACATATCGAGTACCATGACTCATTTGCCGAGCTGCAAAGCAAATATCCAGATGCGACCTATTATTACGCCAGCACGAAAGGCAAAAAATATTATTCCGACTTCACATACAAGGACGGAGATTTTTTAGTGTTTGGCAAGGAGACGAAAGGGCTGCCGGAGGAGCTGATCTACAGCAATCTCGATACATGCATGAAAATGCCGATGACGGATGCGGTTCGCTCCTTGAATTTGTCCAATTCCGTCTGCGCGATTTTATACGAGGCACTGCGGCAAACTGGATTTCATAATTTAAAATAAAAATTTGGTAAAACTTATTTTAATATACTTGAAGGATTTTGTTTATATTTGTCGAAAAAGAAAAAAGCATGGTTTTCCCTCGAAATACTTGCAAAATGAGACATAAGAGAGGTGACATGATGAAACCAGCAGGAGTGGTTAGAAAGGTAGATCAACTAGGACGGATCGTTCTTCCTAAATCTCTTCGTAAACGCTATTTGATGAACGAAGGAGATCCAGTGGAGATTTTCGTCCAAGGAGATCATATTATTTTGGAGCGCTACCGCCCAAAATGTGTATTTTGCGGCTCTATGGCAGAGGTTGCAGAATTCAAGGAAAAGTATGTATGTAATGTTTGCATGGCTGAACTGGATCAGATGAAGCAGGCATAATTAGGCTGGCAACAAAAAAAGCAACGTTTCTTTTCTAACAAAGAGACGTTGCTTTTTTTATATATGCTTATTTGCCGCATAAATACATATATTAGAGGGAGATCATCATCCAATGTGAGAGCGTGGGGGCAAGGAGCCCCCTGCTGCTCGATGAAGGCTTACAGACCGCTTGTTTTATCATCATTATAAGAGCTCGTAAGAATCGCGGTCAAAAATAAAACAAGAACAGTCATCACAATCCAAAACGTCATTTTGTTAGCACCTCCATAACCTACCCTTATTATAACCAAGGTGTTCCAAAAAGAAAACTTCAAAAAGTAAGAACATTATGGATAGATTTGGATATGAGTATAGTAAGGAAAGGAAGGTGAATAACTTGGCAAAAAAGGATCAAGCTAAGCAAAAGAGGAAGCAGCAGCTTGCAGCTGCACGCAAGCGTCAAGTACGGCGAGCCGCGACCAGCAAACCAGCAGCAGCTGCCGGCAAACAAAATGGCGAAGCTGTAGTTCAAAAGGAAGCAGCCGTCCCATTAGACCAGCAGCAGGCGCAGGCCTCATCGCCAGCAGCCAATCGAAGCGTCGCAAATGAGCAACATCAGCGTACCTATCGTCAGCTGCAGCAAGCGTGCGCCAAAAGCAAGCATATAACGACGTTAAGACAGCAGGATGCCCGGCTTTGGGTAGAGCTGCCTGAGGCGCTGCCCAGCACGCTATTATTAAGAGCTCTGCAAAGGAATGATCGGCCATATAAGGCGCTCAGTGCTGAACGGTTGGCTGAAGCAGCGCAGCAGCCTGCGCAGCTGGAGCTGGACGTCCACGGTCTGGCTGACCAGCAGCTCGAGACATTTATTGAGGAGCTGGATGAGCTGATCGGTGAGTTTACGGGGAGAAGCTAGTCCAGCCCTCGATCACATTTTTGTAATCCTGCAACGCCTGCTTGCCTTCATCAGTCAAGCCGTAAATGCCGCGTTCAAGCTTCTTAAACCAGTGATAATGGTTGTCCCGCAAAATATTGCCCGCACTGCGAACTCCAGTCAGTCTCGTGAGCTGGGATGGAGAGGCCTGCTCCACACGGTACAGCGCCTCGGCACAGCGCAGTGCGCGCTCGCGGTAAGCGGTGACGAGCTTTTGCGCATGGCTGCCTCCGGTATTATAATCGCCGCTGCGCTCCTTAAACTCGTAGATTAGCCGTCTGCCCTTGCTCGGCCTGTTGCCGCGTACTGGAGCATCTCCAGGGGCGCAGAGCAGCTCAACAACAGGAGCCTTGGTCGCATAAAAAATAACAGTCAGCAGCCCGATGCCAAGTCTGCGGCATAGCTCGGCCAGATCCGAGAAGCGCTGATTAACCGCACCCGATTTTTTTCGGTTTCGCTCTACCGCCAAATAAACAGTAGCGCCGAGACGCAAACGTTCTACTCCTTGCAGCAGCAGGGCCAGGTTGAACGTTTTTTTCATTTCTACGATAATAACCTCGCCGCTTTGCTGATGAACGCCAACTAAATCGCAATGGTTGACCTCGCTCTTCACCTCGTACCCTTTTGCCGTAAAGTATAATTTGATTGGCTCATATAGTTGAGCTTCTTTATCAATGGCCATGTTCCGACTCCCACCTTAAATCATTCCCTTCTATTATAGCAAAGCTTGTCCCAGTATTGGATAGCTCGCGCTATTTCTCAAAAAAAAGGGCAATATCCACCTGTACGAAGCATACACTTTAAACATAGTCCAGAATGCGCTCTTTAAGAAGTTCAGCAAAGCGATCTCTCAAGCGGAGATAATAGAAGGAATCGCGTCTAATGTGATTGGGAGGAGGCAAAGGATGGATATATTCAAACGAATATCGGAGTATCAGGCAGAGAGTGAACGATTAGCCTGGTCAGGTACTTTTAAGGAGTACGTGGAGCTGCTAAAAAGCGATGTCTCTCCAGCCATGACGGCACACGCAAGAATTTATGAGATGATCGAGTCGCACGGGGTAGAAGTAGAAAATGGAGTGAAACGGTACAAATTTTTCGAGCAGGAAATATTTGGACTGGATCGTGCCATTGAAAAGCTGGTGGAGGAATACTTTCATTCGGCTGCAAGACGCCTGGATGTGCGCAAGCGCATATTGCTGCTGATGGGCCCTGTTAGCGGCGGCAAATCAACGCTAGTGACGATGCTGAAGCGAGGCCTTGAAAGCTACTCGCGGACGAATAGAGGCGCCGTGTATGCGATTGAAGGCTGTCCGATGCATGAGGAGCCGCTGCACCTTATTCCAACTGAGCTGCGGCGCGAGGTTGAAGAAAGCCTGGGGGTTCGCATAGAGGGCAATCTATGCCCGAGCTGCCAAATGCGCCTTAAAGAGCAGTACAATGGCAACATTGAAGAGGTGCGCGTGGAGCGGGTATTTATTTCCGAGGATAATCGTGTCGGAATCGGTACCTTCAGCCCATCTGACCCGAAATCGCAGGACATTGCTGATTTGACAGGCAGCATTGATTTCTCCACGATTACTGAATATGGCTCCGAATCGGACCCGCGCGCCTATCGCTTTGATGGCGAGCTGAATAAGGCCAATCGCGGCATTATGGAATTTCAGGAAATGCTGAAATGTGATGAGAAATTTTTATGGAACTTGCTATCCTTGACACAGGAAGGTAATTTCAAAGCGGGCAGATTTGCGCTTATTTCAGCAGATGAGATGATCATAGCCCATACGAACGAAACCGAATATAAGGCGTTCATTAGCAACAAAAAAAATGAAGCATTACAGTCGCGCATGATTGTAATGCCGATTCCGTATAATCTGAATGTGACAGAGGAAGAGAAAATATATAGCAAGCTTATTTCTCAAAGCGATATGAAGCATGTGCATATTGCGCCACATGCGTTGCGTGCCGCAGCGATTTTCTCGATTTTAACGCGCTTGAAGGAAACAAAAAAGCAAGGCATGGATCTCGTAAAGAAAATGCGCATGTACGATGGGCAAGAGGTCGAAGGCTTCAAGGAAGCGGATTTGAAGGAAATGCAAAATGAGTATGTGGAAGAAGGCATGTCAGGCATCGATCCGCGCTATGTCATTAACCGTATTTCCAGTGCGCTTATTAAAGGAGATATGGCCTGCATCAATGCGCTCGATGTGCTGCGCGCGCTTAAGGATGGGCTGGATCAGCATCCTTCGATTACGAAGGAGGAGCGCGAGCGCTATTTGAACTTTATTTCGATTGCCCGCAAGGAATATGATAATCTGGCGAAAAAAGAAGTGCAGAAGGCGTTCGTATATTCGTTCGAGGAATCTGCCAAAACGTTGTTTGAAAACTACTTGGACAATATCGAGGCGTATTGCAATTGGGCGAAAATTAAAGATCCGTTAACCGGGGAAGAGATGGAGCCGGATGAACGGCTTATGCGTTCAATTGAAGAGCAGATCGGCGTATCGGAAAATGCAAAAAAAGCGTTTCGTGAAGAAATATTGATTCGGATTTCATCGTATTCGCGCAAAGGGAAAAAGTTTGATTTTACAAGCCATGAGCGGCTGCGTGAAGCGGTTGAGAAAAAGCTGTTCGCTGATTTGAAGGATATCGTTAAAATTACGACAAGCACGAAAACTCCTGATGAAAACCAGTTGAAGCGAATTAATGAAGTGTCAGCAAGACTGATTGACGAGCATAGCTACTGCCCGGTATGCGCCAATGAGCTGCTGCGTTATGTCGGCAGCTTACTCAATCGATAAACATAAAGGCGGAGCAAGGAGTATTCTCCAGGCTCCGCCTTTAGTGCTGCTTGTGCAACATGCTAGCCTTTTTCATCTTCAGCGATGATATGCTTTCCGGCGATCATAAGCACGGCAAGTGAAGCGATAAAGCATCCTACTAAAATGATCGGCATTACCATATTTACTGTTCTCTCCCCTTTCAATTCCTTCCTTGGCAATTCTATTATGTTTAAGATTAACGTAACGACGCAGCACTGTACATATCGATTTGCTGCAAAAAAAGCACAAAACCTTGAAGGATTATTGACATTTGCTTGAACATCGTTGCTGCGTTATAGGTCGTGGCTCAGCTCAACTGTCCACCGTTAAGTAATAATCCCAGTTGGGCTTGTACTTCTGTGCTCTTTTTTCTATATTCCATTCAAACAAGCGCGGAATCAAGAAAGGAAGCATATGGATTCTTTTGCTTATCAAAGTGAATGCCGACTTTTCATATACGATATTTGGTGCTATATAAAAGCCCTTCAAGCTTGGGTCTGATTTTGCAGGTGGTAGATTAGCGCTGTATTCAAGTATAGGCGGGGTCGTTTTGGAAGCTGAAATAATGACATACTGCGTCGTATTTCCAGCCACCTTATGAACAAACAGGTACGCATTCACTTTATTGTTTAGATGATAGAGCTTTTCTTGCAGAATGCTTTCCCCGTTGCTCCAATCTGATTCGGCTACAAATTGCTCCATTACCTGCATCGCTTCCTCAGGAGATAGTTGATAAGCGTTCAGCTTTTTATATTGCAGCCAAAGCGTTCCAGCTAATATGAAAATGATCCCCAGCACGACTAATATAATAATTTTTAGGCGTTTCATGATCAACCACACTCCCCCAGCACCTGGCTTCTTAATTATGATCGTTCGCAGCCCTCTTAATTATAGCTAAGCGTTTCGTACCTTGTAAAATTAAGATATACTAAATATACAATAAACAGGATGAGATGAGGGTTAATTAATGGTCGAGGCATTGTATTTGCGTATTAAGCAGGATATTATTGCTCAAATACAAGAAGGAAAATTACAGGCGGGAGATTATATTGCAACGGAGAAGGATTTGGCGCAGCGCTATGGTGTGAGCCAAATTACGTCTAAGCATGCATTGAATTTGCTTGCTGCGGAAGGGTATGTCGAACGGCTGCGTGGCAAAGGAACCTTTGTTAAGGAGACACAGCCTGCAGCTATACCAGACAGCTTGAAACGGGACAAGCCAATGCTTGATGTTGTAGCACTTATCTTGCCTTCGATGAAAACAAAGATTGATCAGAGGCTGCTGGACGGTATTGAAAACTATTGCCGCAAGTCTGAGCTGAATATAATAGTCAGTATATCACGCGAGTCAGCGCTTGAGGAAAGCAAGGCAATTGAGCGCTTTCGCCATAGTGGTGTGAAAGGCTTTATTATTTTTCCAGTCGAGCAGGAAAGCTACAGTGATGCCATATTGCGGCTTACGCTTGATCGCTATCCAATGGTGTTGATTGACCGTTACCTGAAAGAAATTAAGGCGTATAGCGTCAGTTCTAACAATATGGTTGGGGTACATACCGCCATTACGAAGCTGCTTGAGCGTGGGCATACTCAGATCGCCTATATTAGCCCGGAAATCACCAATACCGCAACGGATGAGCGTGCCAAAGGTTATGAGCAGGCGTTTATAGACTACGGGTTGTCGATCAACAAATCGTTATGGTGCTTGCTTTCCCTGCACGAGATCGAGTCGGGAAGTGCTGAAGAGAAAATAAAGCAGTTTATAGAGGAGCAACCGCATTTTACAGCCATCTTTACTGTAAATGCATATCTAGCGGAAGTCGTGAAAAGAGCACTTCATGCAAAAGGGCGACATTCTGTTCTTCACAGCAGTTTTGATGATGTCGAACACATTTTTGCGTATGTCAGGCAACAGGAGGATGAGATATGTCGAGCTGCAGTCAGCTTGCTGCTGGAACAGCTGGCAGGCCATTATAAGCCAAGGCGTGAATATATCGAAGTGTTGTATATTGAGCAAGAACAATAATGATTTCGTAAAAGAGATTCTAGAATCTCTTTTTTTATTTGCTTACTTCGTATATAAATATAGTATAAACATATATTTAATATACTAAGTATAAGGAGGTTATCTTGCAATGAAGACTTTGCCTCTATATAAACAAATCCAACGTGATATACGACGATTGATTGCAATCGGCAAGCTGCGTGAAGGAGATCGTATTCCTTCTGAAAAGGAGCTGTCCGAAACGTATCGCGTAAGTCAGATTACAAGTAAAAATGCGTTAATCGGCTTAATGGAAGAAGGGCTGCTAATTAGAGTCCAAGGAAAAGGAACATTTGTCGCAGATCAAACAGAGGATGCTGCATCTAAAGCTATTGAAGGCTGGAATATGCATCATATGCTCAGCGCAAAAAGTGGGCGAATCGGGCTGGTGCTGCCAACGATGAAAACTAAGGTAGACCAAAGGTTTCTGGACTATATTGAGAAATATGCCTCGCAGCATGGCTTTGAGCTAATGGTGCGGATTACGCGTGAATCGCAGGAGGAGGAATCCGCAGTTATTTCGTCTTTTTTGCGGCAGGGAGTGGACGGCCTCATTATTTTTCCTGTAGAGAATGAAATGTACAATGATTCTATTTTGCGTTTATCGCTGGATCGCTTTCCACTTGTACTGATTGATCGTTTTCTAAAGGAAGTGAAAACGTACAGCGTCAGCTCCGACAATGTAGCGGGAACAAGAGAAGCGATCTCTTTCCTGCTTAATAAGGGCCATCATTCCATCGCATTCATCTCACCTGAAATTACGAATTCTGTTACTGATGAGCGAGCACAAGGCTTTGAGCAAGCCTATCTGGAGCGCGGACAATCGATCGATAAAAATGTGTGGTGCTTACTGCCACTGGAAAGAATCGTGTCCGGACAGGCAGCGCATTTGATTAATCAGTTTCTCATTGACCACCCCCAGATCACTGCAGTGTTTACTGCCAACACGGAGCTGTGCCATTATACGTATCAAGCCGCACAGCGTTTGGGAAAACAGGTTCCATGCGAGCTTGAGATCATGACATTTGACCCGCCAGACCTGCCAGGTGTGTCTTATATTCGGCAAAATGAGGATGAGATGTGCAGGATTACGATAGAGCTGCTAATGCAGCAAATACAAGGAAACTATGAAGCACAGCGTATGATTATTCCGGTAACCTACGTATGGAGCAGCTAATTTTATACTGAATTTAATATATAAATTTATATTAATATATATTAATCTTTATATAAAGCGCTTTCAAAATAAGAAGAGAAGAGGGGATTCATTTGAAGATGAAGTTTAAATGGTCTGCGATGTTGCTGCTGGCAATGACGTTGGTTTTATCGGCATGCGGAGGAAACAGCAATTCTGGCAATCAACCGGTAAACAGCAATAAAGGCAACGAATCGTCCAATCAACCATCCGACGAAACGGGGACTGGCAATGAGCCGGTAACGATCGAGTTTATGGGGCATGGAAATCCAAGTGAGAAAAGCATATTTGAAAAGCTGATTGCTTCCTTCGAAGACAGGTATCCGCATGTTACTGTGAAATATACGTCTGTTCCTCCGGGCGAATATTCGCAAAAGCTGACAACATTAATCAGCTCTGGCAAAGCACCAGATGTATTTTATGTTGGCGGCTCTGAGTTTTACCGCTTTGCCGAAGCTGGAACGATACTGAACTTGCAGTCTTATTTGGACGGAACAGAATTGTTTGATCAGGATAATGTCTGGAAACCAGCACTGGATCGCTACCGTTACAACGGTGAAAAGGTAGGAACAGGTGATTTGTACGGCTTGCCTAAAGATGTAGGACCTTGGACCTTTGTTTATAACAAGACGCTGTTCGATGAACAAGGCATAGCGCCGCCACCTGCGGCTGCAGGTGAATGGACATGGGATGATATGCTAGCCGCAGCTAAACAGCTGACCGTTGATCAAAACGGGGATGGGCGACCAGAGCAATACGGCGTTGCAGCGTACACGCTTGAGTCGGCTGTATGGGCAAACGGCGGAAACTTTATCGACTATGAAACAGGCCAGGTGCTTGTAAACGAGCCTGCGTTTTACGAAGCGATGCAATTTGTTGCTGATCTGACACTGGTGCATAATGTTAGCCCAAATGTTGAGGCAGAGCAATCTATGAATGGCTACACACGCTTTTTGAACGGACAGCTTGCGATGTTCGCCATGGGACCGTGGGATCAGCCGGCATTCTGGGAACTGCCTTTCGAGTGGGATATAGCAGCCTGGCCAGCGAGCCCTGCAACGGGTGAAACAGCAACATGGCTTGGTTCAATGGGCTTCGCAGTCTCCAACAAATCCAACCATCCACAAGAAGCGTTCGATTTGGCAGCATTTTTATCACTTGATGAATACGGTCAACGCCAAAATTACGAGCTGGGTCAAGCAGTTCCGAATTTGATTAATATGGCTAAGGGCGAGTTTTTGGAAACTGACAAAGCACCTGCCAACCGTCAAGTCTTTCTGGACATAATCGAGGATTATGGTCGTCCTGATGTACCAGCCTTCTCCAAAGACACACAATGGATTGATTTGTTTTGGCAGCAAGCAAGCCGCGTATGGAATGGTGAAGTGACTGCTCAGCAGTTTACGGCAGAAATTCAACCTAAAATGCAGGAGCTATACGATAAATTCAATAAGTAATGCGACAAAAAGGAGTGGCAGTGGTTCGCTCGCTGCGCTCCTTTCTTCGTACAAAATGTTAGTGAGGTGAGTCGATTTGGGCATGAAACTGACGGGATATCGCAGAAAAGAGCTTGCCTGGCTTTATTTGTTTGTTGCTCCTCCAGTTTTAGGTTTTCTTATTTTTGGACTGACGCCTATGCTTTTTTCTGTTTATATCAGTTTCCAAAGATGGGATATGATTACGAGCCCAACATGGGTCGGGCTGGACAATTACGTAGAGCTGTTGAAAGACGAAAAAGTAATCAAATCGCTGTACAATACCGTTTACCTGATGATTGGAATTCCGCTTGGCATGATGTTGTCATTGCTGCTTGCAATATTAATGAACCGTTCCATTAGAGGGATTTCCTTTTTGAGAACGATGTATTATTTGCCGGTTATCTCTCCTATTATCGCGGTTTCCTTGCTATGGCAATGGATTCTTAATCAGGATTATGGCTTGCTCAATCAAATGCTATGGAACTGGTTTGGCATTGCAGGACCCAACTGGCTGGGGGATGCAGCTTGGGTAAAGCCTTCACTCATTTTGATCGGACTATGGAGTGGGATTGGCGGAAATATGGTGCTGTATTTGGCAGGTTTGCAATCAGTCTCTTCCACTTATTACGAAGCAGCTGAAATCGACGGCGCCAACGGATGGCAGAAGTTTTCAAGAATTACACTGCCCTTGCTAACACCTATTCATTTTTTTGTCGTCGTGATGGGCGTCATCGGCGCTTTCCAATCCTTTAGTCAAATTTACGTGCTCGCGGTTGATGGCGGTCCGGAATATAGCGGAGCAACGGTCGTTTATTATATATTCCAGCATGCCTTCAAATATTTCAACATGGGCTTTGCCAGTGCGGTTGCCTGGATGCTTGGACTATTAATCTTCTTTGTTACGCTCATTCAATTCAAGCTTGCTAATCGTTGGGTTTATCAAGACTAAGGGGTGTGGAGATGAAGTACAAAAAATTAGCTGATTATTGGGCACTGCTGCTGCTTCTATCCGGATTGATCTTTATGATCGCTCCTTTTATTTGGACGATTTCGACCTCGTTGAAATCACAGCGTAATATATTTGAAATACCGCCCAAATGGTTGCCTGATCCGCTTACGTATAGCAATTATGTGGATGTTTGGCAGCAGGTGCCCTTGCTTAAAGGCTTTATGAACAGCCTGATCATTGTTGTGGTTGTATTGACAGTCGGATTGCTTATTTCTGCTATGAGCGCTTATGCGTTTGGCAAATTTGAGTTCCCGTTGAAGGGCGTACTGTTCCTCGGGCTGCTCGGCACGATGATGATTCCGTATTCTGTCGTGATGATTCCGCAGTTTATCGGGTTTTCCTGGTTGAATTGGGTCGATACGCTGCTGCCGTTAATTATACCCGGGTTGTTCGGCAATATTGTCGTCATCTTTTTTATTCGTCAGTTTATATCGAGTGCGCTGCCGAATGATCTAATCGAAGCTGCGAAAATTGATGGCTGCAGCTTCCCGCGTATTTTCTGGACAATTGCGATGCCCGTTATGAAGCCGGCACTTGCTGCGCAGGCTGCGCTAGGATTTATGGGCATATGGAATGACTTTCTTGGCCCGCTTATTTATTTGCATACGCCGGAGAAGCAGACCATTCAAGTGTTGATCGCCTCGATGCAGGCGATGTATATTGGTCAGTCTAATTATCCGATTATTATGGCCGCCGCCATTATAGCCATGATTCCAGTCATTCTCGTATTCTTTTTCTGCCAGCGTTACTTTATAGAATCTCTGGCAATTAGCGGGATTAAAGGATGAAGGAAATGAGGCTATACCAACTGCTATTGTTGTGGCTTTTGGCAGGCGCAGTCGTGATCATGGCGGGCTGTACGAAGCTGGAAAAACCGGAGGTGCTACCTGTGAATTTCGAAACGGCAACATATATGAATCCCCTTCCAGCCTTAGAGGAGGAATGGGTGGACTATGGCAATGGAGATCCTTTTGTGCTGAGGCATAACGGTCAATATTACTTATATGTAAGCACGAAGGACCATCGAACAGGAATTAAGGCATGGACGTCTGACAACTTGCTGGATTGGCGTTATGTTGGGCTGGTTGCTGACGATCATGAAACGACCGGCGCCTATGCGCCGGAGGTTGTATATTGGAACGGCAAGTTTTATATGTATACGTCTCCCGCGGGCAATGGTCATTATGTATACGAGAGCCATTCTCCAGAAGGACCGTTTCAGAAAGTGACTGATAATTTGGGCATGAGCATTGATGGCTCTGTGTTTATTGATGATGACGGCTCTTGGTATTTTACACATGCCGGAACAACAGGCATTGTGGGTGTACCAATGAGCTCGCCAACCGAATTTGGCTTGGGTCAAGTGATTGAAGGCACGTTTCTTGGACACTGGACAGAGGGCTCAATGATTATTAAGCGCAATGGTTTGTATTATATGACCTTAACAGGCAATCATGTGTTCAGCAAAGGCTATCGCATTCATTATGCGGTATCGGATCAATCGCCGCTAGGTCCATACAGGATGCCGCAGCATAATCCGATAGCGATTAGCACCGAAGGTGACTTTTACGGACTGGGTCATAGCTCAACCGTGCTTGGGCCTGATCTTGATTCCTATTATTTGGTTTATCATAATTTGCTGGGAAGATCAGCCGAAGGGCCTCCTGTACGTGCGATGAATATCGACCGTCTCGTATTTAACGGCAGTAAAATGGATCTGCTTGGACCAACGAACGTTGATCAGCCTGCACCACGAATGCCTGAGCTGGCATCGCACTTGAATAAGCAGGTGGATGAGCAGCTGTGGCGCAGTGAGAGGGGTGAACAAGGCGGGAAAATCGTGAGCGTAAAGGAGACAGCTCCGTTTTTTACTGCGGAATACAACTTTGCGCTTGAGGATTTAAGCGAAAAAGGCTGGCTCCAGTTTATATTCAATTATAAAGGTCCAGATCAATATGATGCTGTTATGTTGCTGCCGCATGAACACAAGCTGAAGGTTATTCGCTTCATGAATGGCGCTGAAACCGAGCTTGCCGCTCAGGATTTTCTTCCTGGAATGGATTTAAGCGCTTTGCATACTTTGCGTCTCGTTCAGCATGAGCATGCTTTGCAGCTGTATTGGGATGGATTAGAGCAGTTGAAGCTCGCTGCATCAGGTAGTGGCGGTGCAATTGGTTATCGCTATGAGCAGCTGACACCAACCTTGCAGTATACGGCTTTTTCCAACACAGCTGCTGGTTCGAGTGACTATGATGCACTGAAGCCAATCCCCGGCACGATTGAAGCCGTTCATTATTTGCAAGGTGAAAATAGAGGCTTTTATACGTCAAATAAAAATGAGCATGCGCCGATTCGCATGGCAGACGGTATAACGATCCAAGAGACAGGCCAAGGAGATTATGCGCTTCTGCTTCAAGACAGCAGGGATTGGGTTCGCTATGGCATCAATGCAGCAGAGTCAGGGGAATATGCAGTCTCGATTATGAGCAATCTTGCACATAGCGAAGCGGAGCTGGAGTTAATCGTTGATGATGAGCATAGCAGCCGCTACAAGCTGGAGCGTTCGGCCCAGAATAAGCATGATGAAGCTGTGGCTTGGGAAAAGTCGCGCCTTGGGACAATCAAGCTGGAGCAGGGCTATCATACGATAACCGTGCGAGCAATCAAGGGCAGCGTGCTATGGTCGAACATGCGTTTTGATGCGGTTGATTCTTCCTCTTTCCATATTGAGAATTTGCTCGAAAGCTCTACATCTGAGGATGTGCACGGCGACTGGTCATTCAATGAAGGCTGGTACAGCAGCTCGAATGAGCAGCAGGATGTCAAGCTTTACGGAGGAAGCACACGCTGGAGCGATTACAGCATAGAGACGAAAGTAAGGCTGGGCGACGATGCATCAGGCAATGCCGGGATTCTGCTGCGAGTCACGAATGAATCAGATTTCCCGCATCAGGTTGCCGATGCCTTAAGCGGCTATTATGTTGCGATTACGCCAACAAAGCTGGAGCTTTACAAGCTTAATTATGATTCGGTCATGCTGCATGCAGCAAAAATCAAGTTGCCTGCAGGGGGAGACATCTCCTTGAAAGTGGAGGCAGTGGCTGAGACGATAACGGTGTATGTAGCAGGCGAAAAGGTGCTTTCTTATACAGATCCATATGCATTTATGGTAGGAAAAGTTGGGCTTCGTTCACAGTTTGCCAGAAGCATAGCGCTAACAGATTTGTCGATCAAATCACTTAACTAACCTATTCAAAACTTATAATGAGGTGGACAATTTGGAACATAAATACATCGCAGGATACCCGAGGCCGCAATGGGTGAGAGAGGCATGGCTAAGCTTGGACGGTGCGTGGAACTTTCGATTTGACGATAACAAGCAAGGCGTAGCAAAAGAGTGGTACAAGACGCTGCCCGATGCACGTAACATCATTGTACCATTTACGTATGAAACAAAGGCTAGCGGCATCGGAGAAGAAAGTCATCATTCCTGCATTTGGTATGAGCGCAGCTTTACCGTGCCGGAGCATAACCGCCAGCAGCATGTCATCCTTCATTTTCAAGCGGTAGATTACAAAGCGACCGTTTGGGTTAACGGTGTGCAGGTCGGTACACATGAGGGAGGGTACGCGGCTTTTTCCTTTGACATTACCAATTCTATCGCACCTGATGGTGAAAATATCGTAACTGTTCAGGTTGAAGATAGCTTGTCGAGAACGCAGCCGCGCGGCAAGCAGCGCTGGATTAACGATAACTTTGGTTGCTGGTATGTACAGACAACGGGGATTTGGCAATCGGTATGGCTAGAGTTTGTAGAGCCAACTTATGTGGAGAAGGTACGGATGACGCCAGACATTGATGCAGGGACAATTTCCTTTGATTACTATATTCAAGGTTCGGAGCATGTTGAGCCGAACAGCTTGCAGCTAACGGCCAAGATCTGGCTTCAAGGCAAGCTCGTTCGTCAATGTACACATATCGTTGAAGAGGAGCTGTCGCATACTTATGAGCTGTCAAGCTCGCAAGCAGGCGAATGGCAGGTTGCGTTATGGCATCCGCAGCATCCCAATTTATATGATGTAGAAATTATTTTGTGCTATGAAGATACGGTACTTGATCATGTCTATTCGTATTTTGGCATGCGCAAAATTTCTACCTATGAAGGAAATGTATTGCTTAACAATGTACCGATCGAGCAGCGCTTGATTCTCGATCAAGGCTATTGGACGGATACGCATCTTACGCCACCTTCTGAGCAGGCTCTAATCGAGGATATCGATCAAACACTGGCAATGGGCTTTAACGGCGTGCGCAAGCATCAAAAGGTTGAAGACCCGCGTTACATGTATTGGTGTGACCGCAAAGGGGTTTTGCTGTGGTCGGAGATGGCGTCCACGTATCAGTTTAATGAGCGAGCGGTAACGACATTTACCGAGCAGTGGCTCGAAATCGTCGAGCAGCATTATAATCATCCTTGTATTGTAACGTGGGTTCCTTTCAATGAATCATGGGGCATTGCCAACATTTTGACGAGCCGCAAGCAGCAGAAATTTACAGAAGGCATCTATCATCTGACCAAAGCGATTGATGATACAAGACTAGTCATTGTCAATGATGGCTGGGAGCATACGATTTCCGATATTATTACGTTGCATGACTATGAAGAGAACGGTGAAAGTTTTGCTGAGCGTTACAGTGATAAAGAAGCGTTGCTGTCTAATAAGATCAGCTTCAACGGTCATAAATTTGCTTTTGCACAAGGCTACGCCTATAAGGGCCAGCCTGTTATAATTAGCGAGTACGGAGGGATCGCCTTTACCGACGAAAAAGGCTGGGGCTATGGCAATCAAGTAGCTACCGAGCAAGAGTTCCTTGACCGCTACAAACGAATGACACAGGCTATAAAGCAATCGCCTTATATCTCAGGTTATTGCTATACGCAAATTACTGATGTACAGCAGGAAGTGAACGGCTTGCTTAAAGAAAACCGCAAGCCTAAGCTGCCGCTCGAAGCCGTCAAGGCGATTAATTTGGATAAATAACTCAACTTTGCAGAGCCATTTCTGGCGGGAGGTGGTGTCGCCGGTGCGCTTGCGTGTCGAATTGACCCGCGAGGGCATCCGGCAAAGCCGCAATGAGCCGGATGTTGTCGAGAATACGGGAGATCGCATGCGCGCGATGGCGAAGAAGCTTCTGCAGCATTACGGGGAACAAGGGGGATAACAGAGCACGTAAGGAGGGCGTAATCGCAAACTCCAATCGTCATCGTATGCTCAGCCAACTGTCAAGTGCTGATTTAACCTTGCACAGAGGCTAGCTGTAAGCCGTAGTGCAAGGTAAAAGTGAAGGTTTAAAGAATCTGGATAACGTTAAATCATCCGTTTGCAGGCGATGGACATTGTAACGAATATGCATAACCTTAAGTATCGAAATCTGCCCCAAATACGGGGAAAATCGCCTAATAAGACGCTGTATATTCATTAAAATGAGCAAAGGCTTCATTGGTCACACATAACGTTACCCAGTTTCCTTAGCGACTAGCCATCCCCTTGGCATCCCATGCCAGCCTTTCATCAGCTCTCAGTCGTCTTACACTTCTATTTTGCAGCAAGCTTAAGCAGCACTGCGCCATGCGGAGCTATGGCTGAGACAGCTAGCTCATCGTTTACAGCAAATGTTTCGCCGCTCCAAATGTTGAGCGCCTCCTTAAAGCCTTCCTTGCTCCAGCCGTACTCGCTTAGCGCAAGCTTTGCGGAAGCCTCGGCTTCGCCAATATTGAAAAATGCCAGGTAGCGTGAGCCATCCTCGCCTTGCGCCGTCCAGATGACCTCATGCCCTTTTCTGCGCAGCAAGGCGGCATTGGAGGAGGTTTGATGCATGTGAATCAGCTCGCGGTTGGTCAGCAAGCCTAGCGTCCACTCGTCATTGTCTCTAAGCTCTCCGCCAAAAAACAACGGTGAGCGGAAGATGCTCCATAGCGTCATCATCGTAATCTGCTCATCCTTCGTAAAACGCGTCCAGCGGTCCGCCCCGCCGCCATCTACCGAACGAATCCCGATATGACCAAGCGGAAGCATATCGCAATCCGGCCAGCAGCCATTGCCAGACTTGCCCTGCCATTTCTCGCAGCGGTCAAACATATCTAGCAGCAAATGCCAGTGATCCCAGAAATCATCTGTCATGCGCCACATATTGGCATGCGTTGAGAAAAATCCGGCATGCTCAAGCGGAGCGGGACCAGGTGAAAGGCTAAGTACCATAGGTCTGCCGCAGTTTTGAATGGCCTGATGAATCAGCTCAATTTCCGGCAAATGCGCATCATACAGTCTTGAAGCGGCGATATCATCGACCTTGACGAAGTCCACACCCCAGGATGCGTATAGCTCAAACAATGAGTTGTAGTACTGCTGAGCGCCTTCCTTGCCTGCATCAACGCCATACATATCCGTATTCCACGGGCAAATGGAATTGGTCGAAGCGATGTCGCGCGCGCGTACATTGGTACCATACAGCGCCGTGTTTTGATGAACGGCTTGACGCGGAATGCCGCGCATAATATGAATGCCGAATTTTAAGCCGAGGCTATGGACATAATCAGCAAGCGGCTTGAAGCCTTGTCCGTTGGCCGCAGATGGAAAGCGATTCTCTGCTGGCATTAAGCGCGAATATTCGTCCATCACTAGCGGCACGAATGGACGGTAATGCGAGGATACCGCGCCTGGCTCGCTCCACTGAATATCGACAACGATCGTATCCCAGCCATAATCCAGCAGATGCTCTGCCATATAGGCGGCATTGCCGCGAATTTCTTCCTCAGTAACTGCAGCCCCGTAGCAATCCCAGCTGTTCCAGCCCATTGGCGGTGTTGGGGCAAATAAGCGATGATCCATTATGAATTCCTCCCGATAAATAAATGAATAGCATATTGCCTTCATCTTAACGAGAAGCTGGCCGCTTGACTATAATAAATATAGAAAGCGAATAGTACAAAATTGCTGTTTTGAGCAAAGCGGAAGCTGGTAGCAAAACGATTGCTAGCTGAAAAACAATCGCTTATAGGCAAGCTGATGCTTATTCGAGCGAAAGGTTGCCGGCGTCTGCCCAAGCATGCTGCGGAATACGCGGATATAATAGCTCGCGCTCGAATAGCCAACCTCCTGTGCAATTCGTTCCAGCGGATAATCGGTTGACAGCAGCAGGTTAAGCGAATGCTCGATCCGCTTGCGGTTGACATAATCATTGGGCGTCATGCCGACATATTTGGCAAAGCTGCGCAGGAAATGATACTTGGACAGCCCAACCTGCTCGGCCAGCTGCTCCAGGCTAATCATATTGGCAAAATGAGAATCGATCCATTCCACCGCTTGCGCAATTGCAGTTGGCATCGTGGACTGTACAGGATTATGATCTGCAAATTGCTTGAAGCTCATAAAGAATCCGTACACGTAGCTGGATGCCGTATATGGATCCGTAATCTCGCCCTGCTTGGCAGCGAGAAAAAGCTCCGTTAATGCTGCAATCGGCTTGCTATCCAATGGCAAGCTGGGCAGGCGGCCAAGCTGTTCAATAATGTCATTCCACAGCGGCATAATGCTGTGCGGCCTGACCAGCAGAAATAAAAACTGCCAGCCTTTATTGGCAGGCTCAGGCTCATAGTAGTAGCAATGGTCGCTTGGAATTTCCACAAGAAAAGCCATTCCTTGCGTAAGAGCAATTGTTTCATTGTTTAATGTGAGCCGCCCTTGACCGCTGATTGTATACTGGAACAGCAGCAGCGGTCCGTCATTGCGCTCCAGGCCATGCCAGCGATAGTTCTGGCTGCTGACTACATCATGACCGACTGCAAACAGCTGGCACAATGGCAGATGCAGCGTGCTCGAGCTGTGAAAGCGAAAGCCGTATGTTTCGTTAGGCAATGTATATAACATGTTGCACCTGCCCCATTTCCTTTATAATGAAATCTGTCGCTATACGACAAAATTGCTGTCTATATTTCTACTGAAAAATGTATCATTTCAGCAGCGGAAATTGCAAGGCAAATAGACGAATAGCGCAGAGCTGGATATAATTTTTAAGCGAAGCAAGTAATATTGTGTAACTTAACGCTAGGAGATTCGTCTAGTAATAAGGCATAATAGAGATAGAACATAGAGAAATGGAGTGAAAGTATTTGTTTAAGAAGTCGTTTTTAATAGCAATCGGTTTCCTTGCGGCAATATCGATCAGTTGGATTGCTATTTTCGGCATGAGTACGCATAAGCCTCGGGGGGTAGTTGTGCTTATGTATCATGACTTTGGCTACAGCGGGAATCCGTCAATTATTAATGCCGAAGTATTTGATGATCAAATGAGAGCTCTATCTGAAAATAATTTTAATGTGATTACAATGGAACAATATGTAGATTACATGGAGGGCAAGATTGAACTTCCGGAAAAATCGGTCCTGATTACATTTGATGATGGCTATTCCGATTTCTATGAAATTGCTTATCCGATTTTGCAGCAGTACCAATTTCCAGCTACCAACTTCATCATCGTCAAGTCCACGGACGAGCCGAATCCGAAGCAGCTGCCGCATATGACATGGGATCAAATGCGCGAGATGAAAGCAAATGGCATGAGCTTCTACAACCATACCTATGATTCGCACAAAATGATCAATACAACAGACAACAAGGACCCAATGCTCGCGAACTACAAAGAAGGAGAAACCTCCGAGCTGTACCGTGCCCGTGTTCACAATGATTTGCAAAAGGCACATGAGCTGCTTGTAAAGGAGCTTGGCGAGCAGGACAACATTTTAGCATTCCCATACGGTGCATACAGTGACGAGCTGCTTGAGGTGATGAAGGAATTAGGCATAAAGCATGCATTTACGATTCGTCCTGGCGTTAACGAGCGCGGCGGCGACGGCAAGCTGCCAGAAGGATTATATTATCGTGTCAATGCCGGATTATCGGCAATGGACGGGGAAGACCTTATTAAAAAAATTACTGAGCAGTATTAAGCTTCAAAAAGCTTTATTTGCAAAATTTGGTGTCCAACCGATTGGGAATGTAGTATAATAAATTAGGTCAAGATATAATCATCGATAATTTTTTTATAAACCTACTTGCTAAGCGCACAGGTTTGTATTAAGATACTAACTAATATTAAAATACGTTGAGAAGGAATAGTAGGATGTTTGAAGCATTCAGAGAGCTGCTGGTTGGTGCAAAGCAGTTGTGAAGAACGTCTGAACTCGCCTTGGAGTTGCTCGCTGAACATGCAGTAGGTGGAGCCGGAGCCCAACCGTTATTTTAGGGGGATCATGGATGATCTCATGATCCGTTAAGTGCATGCCGCAAGGCATGAACTGGAGTGGTACCGCGTAAAGCTTATTAGCCTTTCGTCTCTGGAATAGGGGATGGAAGGCTTTTTTTTGTTTCCCGTCAGCCAAGGTCAAATTTGTCGAGTGAAGGAAGGTCATTAGCATGAAAAATTATACGAAGTATACAAAAAGTTATTTTATGCCGCCAGTAACCAGCTTGAAGTGGACAGAAAAGGATTATATTTCAGAACCGCCAATTTGGTGTAGTGTTGATTTGCGCGACGGCAACCAGGCGCTGGTTGTACCGATGAATTTGGAGGAAAAGCTTGAGTTTTTTCAACTGCTTGTCAAGCTGGGCTTCAAGGAAATCGAGGTTGGTTTTCCGGCAGCGTCCGAAACGGAATTTGCTTTTTTGCGCACGTTGATTGAGCAAAACCTTATTCCAGATGATGTGACGATTCAAGTGCTGACACAATCGCGCGAGCATATTATTCGCAAAACGTTCGAATCGCTGAAGGGCGCGAAAAAAGCAGTGGTACACTTGTACAATTCAACCTCAGTCGCCCAGCGCGAGCAGGTGTTCAGAAAGTCGAAGCAGGAAATTATTGATATTGCCGTAAATGGCGCCAAGCTGCTGCAGCAATGCGCAGAGGAAACAGAAGGCAATTTCCAGTTCCAATATTCACCGGAATCGTTCACGGGCACCGAGATCGAGTTTGCGCTTGATATTTGCAATGCGGTGCTGGACGTGTGGCAGCCGACAGCAGACAATAAAGTCATCATTAATTTGCCGGCTACCGTTTCCATGTCAATGCCGCATGTGTACGCCAGCCAAATTGAATATATGAGCGATCATATGAACTACCGCGACAATGTTATATTATCGCTGCATCCGCACAATGACCGCGGAACTGGCGTAGCCGACGCCGAGCTGGGCATGCTTGCCGGCGGACAACGCGTGGAAGGCACACTGTTTGGCAATGGGGAGCGCACAGGCAATGTCGACATTATTACGCTTGCGCTTAATATGTACTCGCATGGCGTAGATCCTGGCTTAAACTTTGAAAACCTGCCTGAAATTGTGGCAGCTTATGAAAAGCTGACCAAAATGAAGGTGGGCGAGCGTCATCCTTATGCCGGCGAGCTTGTATTTACGGCGTTTTCCGGCTCGCATCAGGATGCGATTGCCAAAGGCATGAAGTGGCGTGAGGAAGAAGCGCGTCAATACTGGTCCGTACCATATTTGCCAATTGATCCGCTGGACATCGGCAGACAGTATGAGGGCGATATTATTCGCATCAACAGCCAATCCGGCAAAGGCGGCATCGGATATTTGCTGCAGCAAAAGTATGGCCTTGATCTGCCGCAAAAAATGCGCGAGAACTTTGGCTATGCCGTTAAAAATGTGTCGGATCGCTTGAATAAGGAAATTTCTACTGAGGAAATCCATCAAATTTTTATGGAAGAGTACGTCAATATTAAGACGCCGATCGAATTTGTTTCCTACAGCTTTACACATAATGATGACTATCAAACGGTAGTGAAGGTGAAAATGAACGATTCGATCAAGGACTTTGTCGGCAATGGCAACGGCAGACTGGATGCGATTATCGACGCGCTGCAAAGCAATCTTGAAATCAGCTTCTCGAATTTAACATATACAGAGCATGCGCTTGAGGTTGGCTCCAAGTCGCAGGCGGTTTCCTATATCGGCATTCAATCGCCGGATGGCGTTCCTTTCTGGGGCTGCGGCATTGATCCTGATATTATGACCTCCTCTGTTAAAGCGCTGTTCAGCGCAATCAATAAAATGATTGCCGCAGCCAATTAATTGAATATCGCTTGAATAGCAATTGCACTAACAAGCCTGGTACTCTGCATCCTATTAAGAATGGCAATTTCTTTTGGAGCAGCAGCTGCCAGGCTTTTTTTCACTGTTATTTAATGAAAAAACACGGATTTTTAATTACGAAAACGCATTCATTTAATGAATATAATAGTACTGTAACAAAATTCATAAGTTGAAAGAGGTTGGCTAAGATGATTTCTAGCATGAAAAAATTGTGGTCCAAATCTCGCAGCTACCAGAGAGGTGTATTTTATCGCAACAGTCTCGTATTTATTTTGCTGGCTGCAAGCATACCAGGATTTATGATTGGCCTATTAGTTTATCATTTTGCCACACATCAATTAAAGGATGATATTAGCGCGCTGCACTACGAGCAAATGAACGAGCGTGTACAAAACATTGATGATCAATTGAGCTATTTGGAAATGGGCCTGTCCAACTGGGCGTTCAATCCTACCTTTGGCTACCGCCTGCAAACGCTGGATTTTGTATATTATTTCCGCGATACATACGAAGTGACCAAGTCTCTCGTCGTAATGGAAGGCTCGCATGCGCTCATTAATGAAGCTGAGCTATATATTGACCGCGAGCAGCCGATTTTGTTCAAAACGGAATATTACGAGCTGAACGACGAAGCGACTATAAACTACTACAAGCAAATTTTATCACGAGAGAAGCGGATGTACTGGGAGCAGGACAACCGAGCCGGACGAGACAGCATCGTGCTGCTGCATAAAATTCCTGGAGAAAGCACGACTCCTTTTGGCGTGCTGCTCGTCAGGGTCGATAAGGAAAAGCTG
The DNA here is from genome assembly GCF_018403185.1 of Paenibacillus montaniterrae. GTDB lineage: Bacteria > Bacillota > Bacilli > Paenibacillales > Paenibacillaceae > Pristimantibacillus > Pristimantibacillus montaniterrae. Next base: position 41,467 of record NZ_BOSE01000002.1, on the reverse strand, counting down.
ATGAATTTGCTGAAAACGATGACGCCCTATAATGAAGGCACAACCTTTCTAATGAACAAGGACTATCAAATTATGCTGTCTGACAGCGAGCAGCAGCATCCGCTTCAGGAAATGCTGATTGAGCATATTCGCAACAATGAGCAGCCCACCGGACAATTTTTGTTTGATTATGGTGAAGAAAGCTACTCCGTATCCTACGGCATGTTCAAGCGACTGGCGGAGGACTGGATCTATGTGTCAGCTTCGCCGATGACGCTGATTACCTCGCCAGTAATTACATTTTCCAAGTCATTGCTCTGGATTAGCGGCTTAAGCCTTGCGATTGCGCTATTGCTGGCGGTCGTCGTGTCCAATACGATGTATTCGCCAATTCAAAAGCTGCTCAATCAAATCGATCCTGAACGCAGACAAGCAGGGCGCAAGCATAATGAGTTCCAATACATACGCGACCACTGGCTCAATCTGTCCAATAAAAGTGTCGAGCTGGAGCATAAACTTGATTCGATGCTGCCGATGCTGCGCAATACGTTTCTTATGCAGCTGCTGCAGGGCCACGTAGGCAATTTGACAGAGCTGGAGCTGGAGCGAAGAATGCGCTCGCTTTATTGGGAGGTAGGGGCTCATCAGTATACCTTCATACATATATATTTGACAGGGCTGCATCGCATTGATCAGCAGATGACGGCCAGCGATGAACGGCTGATGACGTTTGCCGCCTACAATATGGCGCAGGAAATGGTAGCAGCCTCATTTGAGCAGGGCTACGCTTTAAATTTCCATGATCTTTCACTTGGCATTTTTATTATTGAAGCGAATGAACGGCCAGCGGCTCAGAATCAGCTGCAGCAATTTTGTGAGCGCTATACGAATGCGATTAACGAGCTATTGCGTCTGCAGGTCAGCATTACGATTAGCCGCAAAACAGATGAGCTGCGCAAGGTGCGCAATTTGTATATGGAAATTGAGCGCGCCGCCAGCTATCGCCAATTTTTAACGCAAAATCAGCTGATCCATATGGATGATTTGCCGAAGGAGTTTACGTTCGACGATATCGACTACCCTTTTGATACTGAACTGGAAATTTTACAGGTTATGCGCAGCGGCGATAAGGAGCAAACGCTGGAGCTGCTGAAAAAATTTGTGGATGCGGGCGGTCGGCAAAAGGAACGCTACGCTCAGCAAAATATGCTTCAGCTATTAGGCAGCATTCAGCATATGATGCTGCAGTCCGGGATCAATCCGATCAAGCTGTTTCATGGCGAAAATTTATATGGCCAGCTGTCGCAAATTCGTGATCCGAACAAAATGCTGCGCTGGATCAGAGATACGGTTGTCATGCCGTTTTTAGCAGAGCTGGAAAGTCGGGTTAATGTGCAGCAGCAGGGTATGATGAGGCAGGTAGCCGCTTTTATGCATGAGCATTACAGCCAGGACATATCGCTGGATCAATGCGCTGAAATCGCAGGCGTCAGCTCGTATACGCTGAGCAAATGGTTCAAGCAGGCAACGGGTGTCAATTTTATTGATTATTTAACCGAGCTGCGCATTAAAAAGGCGCAGGAGCTGCTGCGTACGACTGATATGCTGATCAATGATATCGCGCAAAAGGTTGGCTATCAGCAGCGATACTTCAATCGCATTTTCAAGAAGCAGATGGGCGTTACGCCAAGCGAATATCGTGGTGCCGCAAGCGCCGACCAAAAAAATTCCACCTATTCAAAAAAGTGATACTGTTCGGGAAAAGCCTTGTAAATCAAGGCTTTTTTGCATGCAAAAATGTGTAATTGAACTGCCGTTGTATTTCTTTAATACTCGAGTTGTGAACATTGTAAAAGAGAGGAGGAACGCTATGAATGCTGCGTGGGTTTCCAAGCTGAAAAAAAACCGCTATCTGTATTTGCTGTTATTGCCGGGTCTTTTATATTTTCTAGTATTCAAATATGCACCGATGTGGGGCGTACTCATCTCCTTCCAAAACTATCAGCCTTTTTTAGGCTTTTGGAACAGTGAGTGGATTGGCTTCACTCATTTTGAAAACTTTTTTGCGCATCCTGATTTTTTTCGACTGCTGCGCAACACGTTGATTCTTGGTCTTTATGATCTGATCTTTTTCTTCCCTGCGCCAGTCATTATTGCATTGATGCTTAATGAAGTGAGGCTGATGCTGTTCAAGCGCTGGATACAGACCTTGATCTACATTCCGCATTTTATATCGATGGTTATAGTCGCCAGCATGACGTATGTCTTTCTGACTACACAAGGCGGGATTGTGAACGAAATTATATTCAATTTGACAGGAAGCAAAATCAATTTTCTTGCCGATCCGGATTGGTTCAGGCCGCTCATTATTTTGCAAATTATGTGGAAGGAAACCGGCTGGGGCACGATTATTTTTCTCGCGGCGCTTGCTACCGTCGATATGGAGCAGTATGAGGCGGCGGTTGTGGATGGGGCGACTCGCTTCCAAAGGCTGATTCATATCACGCTTCCCGCGATCCGCTCAGTGATTGTCATACTGCTGATTTTGCGACTGGGCAACTTCCTGGATACGGGCTTTGAGCAAATTTTCCTGATGACGAATTCATTGAACCGCTCCGTGGCGGATGTTTTTGACACCTACGTCTATTTTGTCGGTATTACGCAAGGGGCGTTCAGCTACAGCACCGCAATCGGATTGTTTAAATCTCTCGTAGGTATTGTGCTCATCTACGGCAGCAACTGGCTGGCGAAGCGCTTTGGCCAGGAAGGTATTTATTAAAGGGGGGCAGCAACATGTTCAGTAAGCACGACAAATGGCATGAGCGGCTGTTCGATATGCTCAACTATTTGCTACTTATATTATTCGCGCTCGCCACACTGCTTCCATTTGTTTATATTTTGGCAGGCTCCTTTGCAACTGAAGCAGAGCTGGCGGAACGAGATTTCTTTCTCATCCCGAGAGATTTCTCACTTTCGGCTTATGAATATATTTTCTCATCCTCCACCTTGTTTCGCAGTATGGGGATATCGATTTATATTACTGTGATCGGGACGATTACGAATTTATTTTTTACGCTGACGATGGCGTACGCCCTCTCACGCAAGGACTTGGCAGGACGAAATATTGTCATGAATATGGTTATTTTCTCGATGCTGTTCAGCGGCGGCATGATTCCCGGCTATCTCGTAGTAAAAGGGCTGGGGCTGGTTAATACGTACGCGGCGGTTATTTTGCCTGGAGCGATCAGCGCCTTTAATCTGATCATAATCCGCAACTTTTTTCAAAATCTTCCGCCTGGGCTTGAGGAGTCGGCGCGCATCGACGGCTGCAACGATATCGGAGTGCTGTGGCGAATCGTTATTCCGCTGTCCATGCCGATTATCGCCACCTTTGGCTTGTTTTACGCAGTTGGACATTGGAACAACTTTTTCTCGGCTTTGCTATACTTGAACGACCACAACAAATGGCCGCTGCAAGTCATGCTCCGCGAAATCGTAATGCTTTCACAGCTTGCAATTGGCGATCTCAACAATGTTGACCCTGAATTTGTAACACCACCGGATCAGTCTGTCAAAATGGCAGTCATTATCGTCGGCACGCTTCCGATACTGCTTGTTTATCCGTTTCTGCAAAAGCATTTTGCCAAGGGGGCGTTGTTGGGGTCGATTAAAGGGTAGTTATCGCGAAAGCGATTTCTATAGAGGAGGTTTAAAAATCGGACTTTGATGACGATGCGTTGCTTCGTAGCGGATTCGACGGCGAATCTTGAACGCTAGCGAAAACTGCGGTGCTCACGTAGCTTTTGCCTACGCTGCGCTCCTCGTTTTCTACTAGCGTCCAAGCTTCTTGGTCATGAAAGCCCAATTTTTAAACTCTCATTGAAGGGAGGTTTAAAAATCGGACTTTGATGACGATGCGTTGCTTCGTAGCGGATTCGACGGCGAATATGTCACGCTACCGAAGGCTGCGGTGCTCACGTAGCAATTTGCCTACGCTGCGCTCCTCGCCTTCTAGTATCGTGCCATCTTCTTGGTCCTGAAAGCCCAATTTTTAAACTTCAATTGGAAGGTGGTTTAAACTCTCATTAGAAAGGTTAGTAAACTTTGAAAGATCAAAAAAGGAGGATCAAGGAAATGTATAAGGAACTTAGAAAAAGAAAGCGCAATTCTCTCTGGTTGATGGCGATGGTGATCGCTATGACAACTGTTCTCGCTGCTTGCTCAGGCAACAGTGGCACGGCAACGCCTAGCGGCAGCCCGTCATCCGAGCCATCTGCAACTTCGGATGCGGAGGCAACGGAGGAAAAGCTGGAGCCGTTAAAGCTCGACATTATGATTCCTGCCTTCAACACTGATTTGCCTGATGACAATTCTCCAATTATTAAAGCACTTGAAGAATACACCAACACAGATGTGAAAATTCAATTTGTACCAAACAGCTCCTATCCGGATAAGGTAAATATTACGCTTGTTTCCGGCGAAATCCCGCATTTGATGGTTGTAGACCGCAACTCTGCCAGCTTTATTAATGCTGCGAGATCAGGCGCGTTTTGGGATGTTGGTCCGTATTTGAAGGATTATCCGAATCTTTCAATGGCGCACGAAGTAATTTTGAACAATACATCGATTGACGGAAAAATTTACGGCATATATCGTGAGCGTGTGCTCGGACGTATGGGCGTGACTCTTAACCGCGACTGGCTGGAAAATCTGGGGCTGGAAGCGCCAAAAACGATTGATGAATTTTATAACGTTTTGAAAGCGTTTAAGGAAAATGATCCAGATCAAAACAACAAGGATGACACGTATGGCATTGTCGTCTCCAAATACAGCGGCCCATGGGATATTATGCAGGTTTGGTTCGGTGCGCCTAATAAATGGGGCGAGGATGAAAATGGACAGCTGCTGCCGACTCATATGTTCCCTGAATACCGCGAGGCGTTGAAGTTTTTCCGCAAATTGTACGAGGAAGGGCTTGTGAATGAGGATTTTGCAGTAATGGATTCTGCGGCATGGAATGATCCGTTTGTTAACGGTCAAGCTGGCGTATTCGTTGACGTAGCTGACAACTCCAGACGATTGGATAATGCGATGCAGGAGAAAGCGCCGCGTGATACGCCTTATACAGATGTATTCCAGGCGCCTGTTGGTCCTAAGGGCCATCGTGATATGCCAACATCCGGCTATAACGGCATGCTTGCCATCTCCAAAAGCTCTGTGAAGACAGAAGAGGAGCTGAAACGAGTTTTGAAGTTTATTGATCAACTGGGCGATGTTGAAATGCAGCTGCTGCTAGAGCGTGGTGTCGAAGGTAGACATTATGAGCTGGTTGATGGACATATTAAATCAATTATTAATGATGATCCTGCACTATTAAAAGAAATCGAAAGCTTGAATCAGCTGCTGACCTATATTGGGCCAGACGCGCCATCCATCGAGCAAACACCGCTTAATGAAAAAATAAATGAAGTGCAAAAGGCCAATGAAGCCATTATCGTCGGAAATCCAGCCGAGCCGCTTATTTCTGAAGTATACGCTCAGGTTGGACAGCAGCTTGACAATATTATTTCCGATGCGCGCATCCAGTACATTGTTGGACAAATTGATGATGCTGGACTAGATGCGGCGATTGAGCTGTGGAAGAAAAACGGCGGCGATGACTATATCGCAGAAATTAATGAGCTGTACCAGCAAAGCAAATGATGCTTTGCGCTTATTAAAAGCATGATGTGAGACCAAGGCTGACCAGTCTGTTCGTAGAACAACTGGCCAGCCTCTTCATATCGCTGCCAAAAGGAGAATCCATGATGCAAAACGACGCAGGTGTAGAACAATATATCGAATGGTCACGACTGGACTGCAGCAAGGCGGGCCCACGCTGCAAGGTGTTGCTTGGTGATTTAAACAGTGATGGGCAGATGGAGCTTCTCTTCGTTCAAGCAGATGGCGACATAGATGATCGCTATGTGCCGCATCAGGTCATTGCTTTAACAGCCTACACGCTTGACGGCGAGCTGCTTTGGCAGGTTGGAGAGCCAAGCGTTGATGCGGGTGGGCCGGGCTCAGACTTCCCGGCGCAAATTTATGACTGGGACCTTGATGGACACAATGAAGTGCTCTGTGTCATGAATGGCGAGCTGTTGGTGCTGGCAGGGCATGATGGCAGCGTAAAGCGGCGCTTGATATTGCCCGGCAAGGAAGCGCATGACTGCATGATTATTTGCAATTTGCGAGGAACCGGGCAGCCGCAGGATCTGATCCTCAAGGATCGCTATCGCAAACTGTGGGCAATGGACTACGACTGGAATTTGCTGTGGACGTACGAAGGAAACCCGGGTCATTTCCCATATCCGTACGATCTTGACGGAGATGGACGCGATGAGGTTATTGCCGGCTATGATGTACTGGATGCGGAAGGACGCCTGAAATGGTCGACGCAGCCGCTTGAGGACCATGCAGATTGCATTTGGGTAGGAGATGTGCTGGGGAGAGGAGACAAGCAGATTGTAATCGGAGGCAGCGTAACGGTTATGTACGACAGTGCGGGTCAGGAGCTTTGGCGCTATGAGGGCTCGATTGAGTCGCAGCATATAGCGCTGGGGCGATTTATAAAGAATGAGCCCGGGCTGCAGGTTGCCGGGCTGGATCGCATCGTGCGCGGTGATGTGTCCGGCCGGAATTCGCAATCCGGCAAGGATGGCATTTTTATGCTGAATCGGCATGGCGAGGAGCTGTGGAAGGAGGATCGCCAAACGAGCGGCTGGCTAACGATTATTCATACGATTCGCCGCTGGGATTATACAGAGTTGGACTATATTCTAGCGTTTCGCCGCGGCGGCGGTATAAACCCGACGATCTATGATGGACAAATGAACATAATTGCTCAATTCCCTTTTGATGGCTATGTCGTGTTCGGAGATTTGCTGCAAAGCGGACTGGAGCAGGTTGTTATTTACAATAATGAGGAAGCGAGAGTGTACGGCAAGGAGGCTCGCCCTGCAAGCGTTGTTGCAGGTGCAGTAGGTCGTGGGCAAGCGACAGCAATTCCGCAGGAAAAGCGCTTGTACAGCTCAACCCTATATCCCGGGGGTGAATACTGATGAATTGCGATCAAATTGAAATAAGCGCAGCAAGCGGTATAAAGGAGGGGCAAAGCGTTTCGCTAAAATGGCTGGATCCAGGGCATGCCTCCGGCTTGACAGCAGGAGTAACATGGGGAGTTCCCTGGCATCGCGGACAGCTTGCGCGTGATGAGCCGCTTGAGCTGTTGGATGAGCAAGGCCTGCAGCAGCCCGTTCAATCATGGCCGCTTGCTTACTGGCCTGACGGCAGCGTAAAATGGACAGCTCATGCTGCTCAGCTGCCGAACTACGGGCACGAGCGCTTCACGCTGTGCAAAGCAGCAAAGCAGGCTGCGGCCTCTGCCTCTTTTGTAAGCGAGGATGATCAGTATATATCCATTCATAGTGACGTGCTTGCTTGTAAAATTGCCAAGCAAGGCGACATATTGGTAACATCACTTGCCCTGAATTTAGCGGCGTCTCAGTCAGATAACACAGCTCGGCCAATTGCGCAGCGCGGCAGATTAAAGCTGCATGTTGCTGACTTGTCAGGTGCTGCAGCTGGCAGCAGCAGGCATACCGCAAGCAAACAGGAATATACAGGCCACATTGAGCAGGCCTGTATTGAAAATGCAGGACCACTGCGAGCTGTCATCGTTATAAAGGGCAGGCATATGCCGATTGGGGAGAAGCTGCAAATCGGCTCCGCAGGCTTGATTCCCTTTACTGTACGGCTCATCTTTTATCGCAGCTCGGCTACAATTGGTCTAAAGCATACGCTGTTTTATGATGGTGATCCGGCTCAGCATGCAATTGCAGCAGTCGGGATCTGCTTTGATCTGCCGATGCAAGGCGAGCTCTACAACCGCCATATCCGCTTTGCCGGAGATACTGGCTGGTTTAGCGAAGCGGCGAGAGGGCTTATGACTGCAAGGCTGCCGGATTATATACGTGATTCTTACAAGCGTCAGCTGGATGGAGAATTTGTGGAATGGGATCAAGCAGATGAGCAGGTGCAGCGCTATAGAAAGCTGCTGGACGATGCGGCGATATGGAATGATTTCAAGCTGGTGCAGCTAAGTCCGGACAGCTATAAAATTTCCAAGCGAACCTCAGAGCAAGCAGCCTGGATTCGTGCGTTATACGGCGCAAGAGCAAGAGGCATGATGTACGCAGGCTCGGAAGCAGGTGGAATTGCATTTGGCTTAAAGCATTTTTGGCAGCAGTGTCCGAGCGGCTTTGAAGTACGTGGGCTCGGCAGCGAGCAGGCCGAAGCAACGCTTTGGCTGTGGAACCCGGATGGCGAGCCAATGGATTTGCGCCATTATGATACCGTTACACATGTGCTTTCATCCTATGAAGGAGATGATGAGCTGCGCAGCACGCCTTATGGCATTGCCCATACGTCGGATTGCATCCTTCATTTGGCTGGGCAGACGCCAAGCCTTGCTGAGCTGGAGCAGCTGGCGCGAGTCTGCGAATATACGCCGCTGCTTGTCTGCCAGCCAGAGCGCTATGCTGCAAGCAGCGTGTTTGGACGTTACAGTCTGCCAGATTGCAGCACAGCAGGACATCGTGAGCTGGAGGATATGCTGGAGCAGCTGTGGCGCTTTTACAGAGATGAGGTGGAGCAGCGCAAATGGTACGGCTTTTGGGATTATGGCGATGTGATGCACAGCTATGACCCTGTTCGACATACATGGAAATATGATATCGGCGGCTGTGCCTGGCAAAATACGGAGCTTGTCCCGAACAAATGGCTTTGGTATTCCTTTCTCCGCACCGGTCAGTCCGAACTGTTCTACATGGCGGAGGCGATGACACGCCATACGAGCGAAACGGATTTATACCATTTTGGTCCATATCAGGGGCTGGGCTCGCGTCACAACGTACTGCATTTTGGCTGCGGCTGCAAGGAAGCGAGAATTGGCATGGCGACGCTGCACAGATTTTATTTTTATTTGACCGCCGATGAAAGAGTTGGCGAAATTATGGACGAGATAAAGGACGCAGACTATGCGACGGTTGCGCTAGACCCGATGCGCGCTTATTTTCCGAAGGATGAGTTTCCTACACATGCGAGAAGCGGTCCGGACTGGTCGGCTTTTTGCGCCAACTGGCTAGTGCAATGGGAGCGCTATGAAAGCCAGCACTATTTGGACAAAATCAAAGCGGGTATAGAGTCGCTCAAGCGCAGCCCGCACAGATTGCTGGGCGGGCCAACCTATGGCTACAATCCTGAAACCGGCGAGCTCAGCTATATTGGACATGAAAACTACGACTATCATATGATCATCTGTATGGGCGGGCCGCAGGTTTGGATCGAGCTGGCCGATTTGCTGGAGGATGAGGAATGGGCTGATATGCTTGCAGAGCTGGGCGAGTTTTATAATTTGTCAGCAGAGGAGAAAAGCAAGCGCACCAATGGGGCCATTGTCGGCAAACGCTGGAGCATCCCGATGCTGTCGACGCTGCTAATGGCTTATGCAGCGCAACGAACGGGCAATAAGGAGCTGGGCAAGCAAGCATGGAGCTATCTTACGACCGTAACAGACCATTGGCAAATAAGTCGACTCACGCCTCAGCAGGCACCAATACTGGAGTATCCGCATAAGGTAGTCGAGGTAGAGGGGCTGAGCACCAACACCGCCAGCCAATGGTCGCTTAATGTACTAATGTGCAAGGCTTATATTGGCGAGCTTCTGCAAGGAGCGTCGCTTTGAAAAAAATAGCTGCAAAATGCTATTCATATAAAATAGAATGGAACTGTGAACATGGTATAGACCATGTAAAACAGTTCCATTTTTTGTGCCTATTCGTAAGAATCCTTCGAGTGAATGAAGTAAGCTGTTCAGCTGTAAGTGTCTTACTGTTACAAAAACTTCCGCGTTGTTTTTGTACCGTTGCATGTAAACAGAATTTTTTTGCCCTCTACTACCGTTTTCAGATGCACGGTTTTGCCCCATAGACTAACAACATGCGGCATTGTCCGTTCCACATATTTGAGATCAAGCTCATCGCCTTCATATTGGTGCTCAATATAAAGCTCACCATTGCCCAAGTAATCTCCATCGACAACATTAAGAGTCGGGAAACCGCCGTTGACCTTGGAGAATACTAGCTGGTCGCGAATATGCTCCCAGGATTTATCGGTAATTTTCCACTCTGGTCCCTTTTTCTCGAAAATGTACAGATCGAGTTCATCAACAAGCGCCTTCGTTAAATAGTTGCGGAGAAACGATTGATCAGAATCCAGCTCCCGCACCTCGAAAATTTTTTCGCGTCCTTTCCCGGGCTTGCGGCCAAATCTGCGCTGCTCCTCTTCTGTTGGATTATCCCAGCGTTTTTCAATATCCTCAAATATTTTTAAGCCAAGATAATAAGGATTAAGAGTGTGGCGAGAAGGGATGACAACAGAACTGTTCAGCTTGGCGAATTCAATGGTTTCCTCGCTCGTTAGGTTCATTTCACGAATAATCCGCTGATGCCAATAGGAGGCCCAGCCTTCATTCATAATTTTTGTCTCAATTTGCGGCCAGAAATATAGCATTTCATCGCGCAGCATAGTCAAAATATCACGCTGCCAATCCTCTAAAATAGGCGAGTATTCCTCGATAAACCAAACCAGATCCTTTTCAGGACGAGGCGGGAAACGCTTCGCCTCCTGCAAAGCGGCTTCACGCTTAAGACGCTCCTCTTCCTTGGCTTCCTCATCCAGCCCCCATAGCTCCTCGTAGGGGGAAGCTGCCTCCTGCGGCTGCGCAGGCTTTTCCTTCTCGCGCGTCGCCAGCTCGATATACCGTTTTTTATCCAATTGATAAGGCTTAATAATCGTTGGGTCCACATGCTCCTGAATTGCCAAAATCGAATCAATAAACTTCTCAACGGTATCAGTGCCATGAATCAGCTCATATTGGTGAATGCGGTCAGCCGTAGCCGACATGCTTTCTACCATATCGCGGTTAGTGAGATTAAAGCGAATATTGTTTTTGAAGAAGTCGCAGTGCGCCAGCACGTGTGCGACGATCAGCTTGTTTTGGATGAGCGAGTTACCTTCAAGCAAAAAGGCATAGCATGGGTTGGAGTTAATGACCAGCTCATAAATTTTGCTCAAGCCAAAATCATACTGCATTTTCATTTTATGAAACGTTTTGCCGAAGCTCCAATGGCTGAAGCGGGTCGGCATTCCGTAAGCCCCGAACGTATAAATAATATCTGCAGGGCAGATTTCGTAGCGCATATCGTAAAAGTCCAAGCCAAAGCCTTTCGCAACCTCCGTAATTTCAGCAATCGCGCGTTCAAGCTGCTTCATCTCATCTGCTGTCATAGCCTAGCCCCCTTATCCAATCATTCCACTATCATATGTATGAGCAGGCAAGGCAAGTTATGAGGTGCGAGAGGATGTTGTATTATGGCTTTGAATTTCATGAAAAGTTTAGTATGATGATATTTTATATGAAGTTGATAGGTTGAACATGAATTGAAGGAGACTATTCTATTATGCTGGACAACATAAAGCGATTAACAGAGCTATTAATGGAGAAAAATCCAGAGCTGCCTGAGGAGAAGGCTATGTTATGGGTTGAGCTATTATGGAGTGATTATGAAGCCACCTCCGCCAAGGCGGGTTATAAATTTCAAGGAGCAGATTATACAGAAAATCTTGTTCGCCAGCTAATTATTAGCTACGGCGATAAGCTGCATCTATTTGTTGCAAAAAATTCGAAGTATGCGGATTTGCTAAGTGATCCAATAGTATGAATCTGACTGTCGGCACCTGTCGACAGTCTTTCTTTTTTTGCAGCGCAAGAAAGAATAGTTTTTCATGAAATAAGCAAGAAAAATAGTCGATTGTAATTTATAGATTCGGTACAGTTATAAGCGAATGAATATCGAATGAGCTTTTCAATAGGAGGCGGAATGATGCGTAAATTTGAGTGCAATGAAGCTGAAGTGAAGGAAGCAATCGATCGAGTCGTTCGCAGAACGATGAATATGGATTTTACTTGGAACTGGTCCTGTGGAGTAGCGTTTTACGGAATAAGCAAAGCATGGGAAGCAACAGGCAAGCAAGAATATATTGATTTTCTAGTAAATTGGGTCGATGAATATTTGGAATTGGGATTGCCACAGTTTATGGTTAACAATTGCGCGATGGGGCATACGATGTTGACTTTGCATGAAGCGACAGGAGATTCCAAATATTTGGACTTGGCCTTAAAGAAAGCAGAATACCTGCAGAAGGAGGCAATTCGCTTTGGTGAAGGCGTTTTCCAGCATACGGTTTCTTCTAAAAACGATTTTCCGGAGCAGGCATGGGCAGATACATTGTTTATGGCGGCTTATTTCTTGCTGCGCCTCGGCTTCAAGCTGGACAACAAAGAATATATTGATGACGCATTGAACCAATTCTATTGGCATGAGGAGTATTTGCAAGATACTAAAACGAATCTGTTCTATCATGCTTGGGATAATGTTCAAGGAAATCACCTGTCGGCCATTTATTGGGGACGAGCCAACGCTTGGGCAGCCTATACAATGGCGCAGGCACATAAGATGTTAAACCCGTTTATGCCGATGTGGATGCAGCTTGGCGGAGCACTTGGCGACCAGCTTAGCGCGCTTGTCAGATTGCAGACCTCGGATGGACTATGGCGCACGATTCTGAATGATGAGACTTCGTATGAGGAGACATCAGCTTCAGCAGGCATTGCAGCTGCCTTGACCATTAACGGACATCCAATGCATCAAAATTATATGGCGCGCGCGTATACAGGCATTCTCGCCAACATTGACGAGGACGGCTCGGTTCGTAATGTATCAGCAGGAACAGCTGTGATGTATACAGCTGATGACTATAAAGCAATATCGAAAAAACGAGTGCAAGGCTGGGGCCAGGGATTGACTTTGGCTTATTTGGTAGCGCTGCTGCAAAACAAGGAAGTTGTCAGCAGTATATAACAAGGAACGAGGTGCAGGCGATGAAGCTGCTTGAGCATTTAAAGCAGTCATTTATAAACCCGCCAAGCGAGTTCAGTCCAATACCGTTCTGGTTTTGGAACGATGAGCTGTCCAAGTCGAAAATTATTGAACAAATTCATGATTTTCATGCAAAGGAAGTAGACGGGTTTGTTATTCATCCTCGAATGGGAATGCCGCGAACGATGCCTTATTTATCGGAGCCTTATCTGGATTTGGTGGAGGCAGCAGTAGCTGAGGCCGATCAGCTTGGGATGAAGGTAATTCTCTATGATGAAGGGATGTATCCTTCTGGTTCCGCATGCGGGATGGTTGTTAAGCAAAACCCGCAATATGCCAGCCGTGCCTTGCAGCTTCGAGAATATAGATTCGGAGAAATAAACGAGGCGATTACGATTCCAATTGATTTGTCTCCGGGAGAGCAGCTCGTTTCTGCGCAAGCCGTTTGCAAGCTGTCTGAGCAAGAAATTGCAATTGAGCGTACGATTTTGCTTAAGCTTGAGCAAGGCAGCGACAGCCTCGAATTTATTCCGCCAGAGGATGGAGGCTGGTCGGTATTGCTGCTGGTGGATACCTGCTCGAAAGGAACGATTCGTGGAGTTCACCCTGGTCAAGACGATGGAGAGCCGGATGCTCCTCTGGCTGCAGATCTGTTGAATCCGGAGGCGACCAGCACGTTTATTGCATTGACGCATGAACGGTATTATGAGAAGCTGCACCAATATTTTGGATCGACAATATTGGCGATGTTTACTGATGAGCCTGATTTGCTGGGCAGAGGACATAGCGAGGGCTTGCAGCCTTGGACGACTGGTTTTATGGATGAGTTCCTGGCTAGCGGTGGTCGCGAGGAGGAGCTTCCCGCACTTTGGTTCGAAGCGGGAGAAGCGACAGAACGGGTGCGTCATACTTATAAGTCGCTTGTTCAAGCACGTCTTTCGCGCACCTATTACAAGCCGCTGGCTGATTGGTGCGAAGCGCATGGAATTGGACTAACAGGCCATCCTGCGGCTAGTGATGATATCGGGCTGTTGGAGCATTTCCATATTCCGGGCCAGGATATTGTATGGCGCTATATTGCGCCTGAACATAATAAAGCGATTACCGGCGTGCACAGCACGATGGGCAAATGCTCTTCTGATGCTGCGCGACATCGCTACAGACGTCGAAACATGAACGAAAGCTTTGGCGTATGCGGGAGTGAAGGCGGATGGTCTTTGACAGCGGATAATATGAAGTGGTACCTGGACTGGCTGTTCGTTCGCGGGGTCAATCTCATTGTCCCGCATGCTTTCTATTATTCGATTCGTGGAGAACGTAGAGATGAGCGTCCACCAGATGTAGGCCCCAACAATATTTGGTGGTCAGAGTATGCTCAGTTTGCAAAATACATCAAGCGAATGAGCTGGCTCATGACCGATTGCGTGAATGGCGCTGAGGTTGCAGTGCTGGCGCAGGCTTCATATTTGCCATGGAGAATCGTTAAACCGTTATATGAGAAGCAAATTGAATTCAATTATTTGGAGGAAGAGCTGCTGCTCCGTAGTAGCCACATCGTGGATGGAACGGTACGCATCGCTGATCAGACGTACAGCATGATCGTGGTCGAGAATGGAGACAGATTCAGTCAAGCATGTGTGGCAAAGCTGACGGAATTTGTCAAGCAAGGCGGCAAAGTGATCGAATGGAAGAGTGAAGCTAAAGGGCTTGAAGTTATTGGTCAAGAGCTCGCGGCCGATGAGGAAGAGGTGTCGGCTCTCGTAACGGCGAATTTGCATAGTACCATCGAGCTCCAACCTGCAGCACCTGCTATACGGATAAGTCGGATTACGAAGGAAGAAACAGACTTTCTTGTAGTCGTTAATGAAGGCGAGGCTGGCTATGAAGGCAAGCTGTACGTGAGCTTGCCAGGAACAGCAGAAATTTGGTATCCGTGGACAGGGGAATTTGCAGCAGCACATTTTGAACGCTTGGAAGATAAGCAAGCTATTAAGCTAAGCGTAGCCCGTAGAGAATGCATCGTTATTGCATTTGACAGAGTGAGCGATGCCAGAGACACTATAGTTGAGCAGGCCGAACAAACAGCGAGCAAGGAAACGCTTGATCTGTCTAATGACTGGCGGATCGATAATGAATCAATGAGCAAGCAGCTCAAATCATTATCCTCCTGGACAGAGTGGGAAGGAATGGAGCATTATTCCGGAAATGTAACCTATACGAAACAATTCAAGCTGTCTGACGACGCAAGAAAAGGAAGGCTTGAGCTGGACCTTGGGGATGTCCATGAAATTGCGCGGCTATCGGTTAACGGACAGGAGCTTGGCGTTCGGATGTGGAAGCCGTATCTATTCACGCTAAATTCAGAGCTGCTGCAGAGCAATAATGAGTTGAAGGTAGAAGTTACGAATAGCTTGGCGAATCGCTATGATGGTCTTTCATTGCCTTCAGGCTTGCTCGGGCCAGTCAGCTTAACGATTCAGCACAGCGAATAAGCTGGTAGACATAAGCTCTACGCACGATCCTTGATCGTACGCGTAGAGCTTATTTGCATATAGAGGAGCTTGTTGCGCTACTGCCTTGCAGCAGGCTTATTTAGCAACTTATAGTTTGCAAGCGCTTTACTCTATGATACCTTAATTAAAACACATTATTTTGTGTAAGGAGATTCATATAGATGAATTCATTAAAATTTAAGCTGATGGTTACCTTTATTTTCCTTATTGTTGTTTCATTTAGCATAATGGCTGTATTTTTATTTAATTCCTCCAAAACAATTATTAGCAGTTACATTGAGGAGTCTGCTCTTGAAAAGATGCAGGAATACGCCTCTTATGTGGAGATGCTGCAAAACCAGGTTTATGATTCGGCTTCTTTAGTTTATAACAGCGATGTCATCTACAACTGGGACCGCGTGCATTTGGACGAAAAGTCCTCCAATGGCGCGAAAATGCTGGCGAATATCGAGCTTAGCGAGTATTTGACGCAGGTAACGAACAGCTATACGCCGCTTGCCAACATGACGATTTACCGCTACCCGGACCTGTGGATTAGTGGCGAAAGTTATATTAACCGCAGCGGCTCGTTTACGGGTGAATCGTGGTACGTCGATATTCGGGAAAAGGAACGGTATTGGAGTCCGGCCAGCCCTGATATAGTGGAAATGGCCAAGGGTAATCCGAACCCGATGGTCAGCATGACGATGCCGCTTGATACCTACAATCCCGCGCTTGCCAGCTCTTATTTGAAAATTAATGTGAGCGAGGCCTATTTTTTAGAGCCGTTAGAACGGCTGCATCTGGGAGAAACGGGGCAAATTTACTTAATTGATCGCAACGGGCAGATGCTGCTGACCGGACAAGCACAGCAAATTGCTGACCATCAGCTGGCTTATTTCGAGCAATTGAAAACGATTCCATCCAGTGAAGGTAGAATGTTCCAAAAAAACGAGCATGGAGAAAAGGAGATGATCGTATATAAGCGTCTACCTAGAACGAAATGGATGCTGGTCGGCATTGTAAGCGAAAAGGATTTATATTCCCAGCTATTCAAGTTTCGCGATACTGTACTCATTATTGTTTCCATCCTGTTATTCGTATCGATTATTGTGACGCTCGTATTCTCGCACAGCATTTCCAAGCCGCTCAGCTCACTTGTGGCGGCAATGCGCCATTTGCGGCGCGGCGACTTCGTACAAGCAGAAAGGCGGATGCTGCATGAAACATCGAATACGATGGAAATCGCCTTTGTAATTGACGGCTTCAAAAGTATGAATACCCAGCTGCAGCAATATATCGCCAAGGAATATCAATTAACGCTGCTCAAGCAAAAAGCGGAATACAAAGCGCTAGTAATGCAAATTAATCCGCATTTCTTATTTAATACATTAGAAATGATCAGCAGCCTGGCGCTGCAAAACCGCGGTCAGGAAACGTCAAGGATGATTTTGTCGCTGGGACAAATGATGCGCTATTCGCTGCAGACGAGCGATCACCTTGTATACTTGCGGGATGAGCTGCGTTTTATTAAGCATTATTTGGATATTATTCGCGTGCGCTATCAGAATCGCTCGCAAATTGAGCTTGTAACAATTGGTGAGCTGGATGAGCTGCTGGTGCTCAAGCTAATTATGCAGCCGATTATTGAAAATGCCGTAAAGTTCAGCTCGCAGCATCATGATTTTATTAAAATCGAAATTAAGCTGATTCGCCATGAGCAGCAAATTGAAATTGTGATCAGCGATAATGGCCCGGGCTTTACGGCCGATGAGAAATACCAGCTTATCCATCAAGTCGAGAAGCAATCAAGCCTAAAGCAGTTTGAAAGCAATGAGCAGCATATCGGCCTGCAAAATGTGCTTTTGCGCTGCTATGCCGTATATGAAGAGCAATTTCAATTCAAGCTGGAGACGAGCCGCTTTGGCGGGGCCGAGGTTAGCTTGCTTGTACCGATAAAGGAGGACATACAGCATGATTAATGTGTTAATTGTTGATGATGAATTGGAAATTCGCAAAGGCTTGCACTTGAAGGTGGATTGGCAGCAGCTTGGCTTTAACATTGCAGCAGAAGCTGTTCATGGCGAGGATGCGTTGGAGAAGCTGACGGAACAGCCGATTGATGTTGTCATTACCGATATGAATATGCCGGTCATGGACGGCATTGCCTTGCTTTCACAAATTCAGCAGCAATATCCCGGCATTAAGTCTGTCGTATTGACCGGCTATGATGATTTTGTGTATACGAAGGCAGCAATCCGCCATCGTGCAGTAGAGTATTTACTGAAGCCTGTAATGCCGGATGAGCTGGAGCAGCTACTGCTGCAGCTAAAGCAGACGATTATGAATGAGCGGCAAGAAAGGCTGGTTGATCAGGAATCCAGCCGCAAATATGAACGCTGGTTCCAGGAAATTCGTGAAAACTTTGCGCTGCATATGCTGAAGGGCGATCTGTCCCCGATCATTATGAGCAAGGCTGCACCTATTCAGATGAAGCCGTGGGATGAGGCCGCGATTCAAGTTGCCACCTTCGGACTGCAGGCGGATAAGGCACATGAAGCGAAGCAGGAGACGGAGCAGTTTCAGCTGCCTTTTGAGCTGATTATGCGCGAGCTTGCTCAGCAGCATGCCGAGCAGCTGTTCATATGCAAGGATAGCAGCTATCCGCATTTGCTTCATCTTGTATGCCGCGACGGCAGCTCGACGCGCCTGCAAATGATTGAAAGCTTTAAGCAGCAGCTCAAGCAGGTGCTGGGCTTCGAGCTGGTGCTCGGAATAAGCGGTGAAGTATGCGGGTTCGCGCAATGGCATCACGCTTATATGGATGCTTTGCTGCAGTGGAGCCTGCATAACAGCGAGGCACATCAGCATACAGCGCTGCATGGACATATTGGCAGGCTGAACGATGAGATGCTAATTCGGCTGCTGCAAAAGGACGACTTGAATCCCGCGCTGCAATATATTCGCACGACATTTACCGAAGCGAAGCAGCTTTCCCATACCGAGCTGGTGCGCCGTATTTTTGAAGTACTGATTGCGCTTGAGCGATTGCTGCAGGAGCAAAAGGCAAGCGTTGTCCATACCCATTCGATTTGGCTGAATCCGGAGCAGGTGCTGAAGCTGACGACCGTTGACAAGGCGATCGCTTATGTGGAGCGGTATTTGCAGGAAAGCCACAAGTCGATGCGTCAGGAAAGCAACGAGGATATTTTTGACGAGGTACTCGCGTATATCGGACAAAACTACGTATACGAAATTACACTGCCTTCGCTTGCCGAAAAATTCAACTACAATACCAGCTATTTTTCCGAGCTATTTAAAAGCAAGGTTGGGCAAAGCTTTGTTCAATACTTGTCGGAAATACGGATGAAGCATGCCTGCCATCTGCTGGAAACGACGGAGCTCGGGCTAAGCGATATAGCCGAGCTGACTGGCTTTTCCAATGCGAGCTATTTCAGCTCTCGTTTTAAGAAAATGTTTCATATATCGCCCTCTGAATATCGCAATGAAAAATCGAAGACGCAATAGCGCAATGTGAACCTAAAAAAATTAATAGTCAATCGCCGAAAAAATAGAATTCAGCTTTGTCATGTTCACTCTTAAGATGGAAGTACAGAACATTTTAGGAGGGACAAGGATGATAAAGAAAAGCAGCAACAGCTTGGCACGCGAGCAAAATCGCACCGCATATCTGTTTTTAACACCATGGCTGATCGGCTTCTTCTGCTTGACGGTAGGTCCGATGATAGCTTCGCTTTATTTCTCGTTTACCAAGTACAATTTGCTTAATGCTCCGACATGGATTGGACTAGGCAACTATAGCAAAATTTTCTCGGAGGATGAAACATTCCGCAATTCTTTGTTGTTAACATTCAAATATGTATTTTTCTCGGTGCCGTTAAAGCTTGCTTTCGCGCTAATCGTGGCAATGATTTTGAATAAAGGACTGCGCGGGCTTGGCATCTATCGTACGGTTTACTATTTGCCTTCACTGCTGGGAGGCAGCATCGCGATTGCGATCGTTTGGCGCCAAATTTTTGATGGAAATGGTGTCGTCAACGATTTTCTGAGCTGGTTTGGCATTAAAGGACCGTCCTGGATTTCTCATCCGGATTATATTATTCACACCATTATTATGCTGACGGTATGGCAATTCGGATCAGCAATGGTCATTTTCCTCGCAGGGCTAAAGCAGGTTCCGACCGAGCTGTATGAAGCCTCCTCGATTGATGGAGCAGGGAAAATACGCCAGTTCTTTTCTATTACCTTTCCTTTGTTAACGCCAGTGCTGTTTTTCAATCTGGTAATGGGCATAATCAATTCCTTCCAGGCCTTTACGCCAGCGTTTGTAATCGGGGATGGCCGAGGCGGTCCACTGGATGCAACGATGTTTTATACACTGTATCTCTATTTGAAGGGCTTCTCATTCTTTGATATGGGTTATGCTTCTGCGCTTGCCTGGATTATGCTGCTCGTCATCGGCTTTTTAACTGCGATTGTATTTACAACGCAAAAATATTGGGTGTTCTACAGCGACGACCAAGGAGGGAAATAATATGGTGAAGACAAATCTGTTTCGTCATCTGTTTATTATAGCGCTCGGCATCCTGATGCTGTATCCCGTCCTGTGGCTCATAAGCAGCTCGTTCAAGCCGAATCAACTCATTTTCAGCGAGCCGGGGCTGTGGCCCAAGCAGTGGACGCTTGACAATTATATAAAGGGCTGGGCGGGATTTCAAGGGCAATCCTTTGGTCGCTTTTTCTTGAACTCCGCGTTCATCTCGATCATGTGCGTGCTTGGCAATATTGTTACGTGCTCTCTGGCGGCTTTTGCTTTCGCCAGATTGAAGTTCAAGCTTAGCAAGCTGTGGTTTGCTTTGATGATTGTTACGATTATGCTGCCATATCATGTGACGCTCATTCCGCAATATATTATTTTCAGCGAGCTTGATTGGCTCAATACGTATTACCCGCTTATCGTGCCTAAGTGGCTTGCGACAGACTCCTTCTTTATTTTGCTGATGGTTCAGTTTATTCGCGGTGTGCCGCGCGAGCTTGATGAAAGCGCGACGATTGATGGCTGCAATCAGAAAGGGATTTATATGCGAATAATGCTGCCGCTATTAGTGCCGGCGCTCATCTCAACGGCGATCTTTACATTTATTTGGTCATGGGATGATTTCTTTAGCCAAATGATCTATATTAGCAAAATTGATCTATTTACCGTTCAGCTTGGTGTGCGCGCCTTATTTGACCCGTCGGGCTCATCAGACTGGGGAGCGCTGCTGGCAATGTCAGCACTGTCGCTTATTCCAATCTCGTTGATCTTCCTGTTTTTCCAGAAATACTTCCTGGAAGGAATTGCAACTACCGGCTTCAAATAAGCTGAATCCCAAAAAAATA
This sequence comes from Paenibacillus montaniterrae, assembly GCF_018403185.1. Taxonomy (GTDB): domain Bacteria; phylum Bacillota; class Bacilli; order Paenibacillales; family Paenibacillaceae; genus Pristimantibacillus; species Pristimantibacillus montaniterrae. The sequence goes on along the minus strand of NZ_BOSE01000002.1, from coordinate 20,553 downwards.
ATATGACATGACCCGAAATTATAGAATTCAAACTGTAAAATGAAAGCGTTATTCTGAATACAGGCAACAGACAATATTCGAATAAAGGGGAGCTATGCATGAAAAAATGGAGTTTACTTGTATGCATCGTATTAAGTCTTGCGCTAGTGAGCGCGTGTTCATCCGGTGGAAATGCGAATACAGCACCAAACTCGCAAGGAACAGGAACGAGCAATGCCAACTCAAATTCTAATGGGTCAGATACTCCTGCTGAGGTAGAGCTGCGCATGATGTGGTGGGGCGATCAGGAGCGTGCCGATATTACGAATCAAGTGGTTGAGCTGTTTGAAGCAAAATACCCTCATATTGATATTATTGGCGAATTCGCTCCGTCCTCTGGCTACTGGGATAAAATCAATACGCAGCTAGCCTCAGGCACAGCGCCGGATATTTTCTTCCTTGGCGGCAATGTAGTAGATTATGCGATAAAAGGCGTGCTGCTGCCTTTGGATGAATATGTTGGCAATCAGCTTGATCTTTCCGATATGGATGAATCGATGATTCAATACGGCACAGTGAATGACCAGCTGCTGCACATTTCAGCGGGTGCAAATGCGCGCGGCATCGTCATTAACAAAACGATGTTTGAAAAAGCAAATATGGAAATTCCGCAGGACGGCTGGACATGGGAGGAATATGCAGCGATCGCAACCGAAATTAGCGACAAGCTGGGCGATGGCGTGTACGGTACGTATGATTTCACCTATGATGGCCTGGATATTTACTTCAAGCAGCATGGTCAGCAGCTTTACAACATGGATGAGCAAACGATCGGATTTGATCAGGATATGGCAATGCAGTGGTTCAGCTACTGGGCTGAGCTGGCTGAAAAAGGCGGAGTTGTCACGCCTGAAGCAGCCGTTTCCAATCCGAATGAAGATATTTCCAAAAACCTGATGATTACGAGCCAGGTTGCGATGACGCTATTGCCATCAAATCAGTTGACGTCACTGCAAAGCCTGACAACAGATGAGCTGACTATGGTGCAGCTGCCGCGCGGCCCGAAAGGAACTGGCGTAGTGTTCGAATCGTCGCAAGGCTTGTCCGGCTATGCGAAAACGGAGCACCCTGAAGAGGTAGCGTTGTTTATTTCCTTCTTTATTAATGATCCGGAGGCAGCGCGCATTTTAGGAAACAACCGCGGCGTGCCTGTTACAGCAGCAAACCGTGATGTGCTGCAGGCCGAAGCGAGTGATGTCGAGAAAATCATTTATGATTATACCTCTCGCGTTTCTGAAGCGACGAAAACAGAGCCGTTCGCAATCAGCTACAACCTGCCTGGCAATGCAGAGTTTGAGAAAATGGCAAAAACAACGATTCAGGAAATCGGCTTTGGCCGCAAAACAGTAGAAGAAGCGGTGGCCAGCTTCTATGCCAATGCGCAGGAGATTATCGCCAACAATGTCGCTCAGTAGCGACTATCTTTTACAAGGAGGAAACAGCATGCAGCAATTGCGCGAGCAGCTACGCCGCATCGATATAACGAAGCGTATTTCGCCAGGAAATGTGAGCAAGGACCAGCCGCTGTTGGCACAGTGGAAACAGACAGGCAATGCTTTTTTTACTGCCGAGACGGATGCACTGAGCAAGGTGTATGAGCAGGCGGTTGCAAGGCTGCTCGATTGCATTAAGCCAACGCTGACGGATAAGCCGATTTTGCATGAAGGCGGCATTTACTATGGCTGCTGGCTGGAGAGTACAGGAACAATCAATAATGAGCTGCTGGCCCGCTTTTTGCCCGAGGTTGCCGAGGAAACGTATCTTGAATTTGCGAGAAATCAGCGCGAGGATGGCATGCTGCCGTACAAAATTACAGTTGACGGAGCCAGCTTTCGTCAAATCCAGCTCGTAACGCCGCTGGCCCGCTCTGTTTGGCATCATTATCAATTGAATGGCAAGCCCAAGCATTTTCTTGTCACGATGTATGACGCAATGGTCAAGTATGACGATTGGCTGATGACCTATCGCAATACGCGGAAAACAGGCTGTATTGAAGCGTTCAGCGCTTTTGACACCGGGCATGATTTGTCGCCGCGCTTTTGGCATGTGGCAGATACGCCGCATCAGAACGATGCCACGCAATGCAATCCGCATTCGCCGATTTTGCCGTTTCTCGCGCCTGACTTGACGGCTAACGTCTATTGTCAGCGCAAATATTTGGCAGAGATCGCGCAAGAGCTGGGCAAGCAGGAGCAAGCAGCAAAGTGGCGGCTGAAGGCAGAGCAGACACGACAGGCTTTGTTCCAATATTGCTATGATCCGGTCGATGATTTCTTCTATGATGTAGATCGTCAGGGGCAATTTGTACGGGTTCAGTCGGATGTGCTGCTGCGGGTGCTGGCTTGCGAGGTGGCTGACGATGAGATGTTTGCCAGAATGCTAGGCAAATACTTGCTGAATACGCGCAAATTTTTCGCCAAATACCCGTTTCCTTCGATTGCGCTAGATGATCCGCGCTTTGATCCGCATACGAGCTACAATAGCTGGGCTGGACCAACCAACTTTTTGGCAATCATTCGCGCGGCCCATGCCTTTGAGCATCATCAGCGCTATGTGGAGCAGCTGTGGACGATTCAGCCGATTGTATCTGCAATGACAAGAATGAGCAGGTTTTCGCAAACGCTTAGCCCGTGGACGGGACAGGAGGGCTTCACTGAAGCTTACTCACCCGCTATTTTATGCGTATTGGATTTTATTGAGCGCCTGTCGGGAATATTGCCGACTAAGGAGCAGACGATCTGGTTTACGGGAGTGCTGCCGTACGATGCTGATCATGGCGAGAAAATTACAGGAGCTCTGGTCTATCGTCGCACTGTAAACGGCAAATGCTATGAATTCGTCAACGGAAGCGAGCGCTGTGAGATTTGGCAGGATGATATGCTCTATGCCGCCTTCCCGTCAGGCTTGCGGGCTGTGCTGAATGAGCAAGGCGAGCTTGTCAGCTTGATCGGCATGCAGTACGGCCCGGTTGCCGGAGAGGTGATGGTGGGGCAGCAGATGTACCAGCTTGCCATCAATGGCAATGAGCAGTGGCAGCTTATCGAGGGCAGGTGGCAGTGCGTGCATCAGCCGGGCGTAGTAGCGCCAAGCTATTAACCCGCGAATTTGCTAATCTATTATTCTGCTAAGCTGCTAATCCGCTGGAAAGGAAGGTTGATATGAAGCTTTCGCAAATTCAAATTCGTGATCCGTTTATCGTGCCGCGTCCAGATGAAGGAAAATACTATATGTACGGCTCGACCGACAAAAATATATGGCAGGAAGGCAACGGCTTCGAAATGTATGTCAGCGACGATTTGCAGGAGTGGGAGGGGCCTTATCGCGTATTTCAAAATTACGAGGGCTTCTTCGCAGACAAAAACTTTTGGGCTCCTGAGGTGTATGAATACGGCGGCGCCTTCTATATGTTCGCCACATTTCGCAGACGTGAAAATGATTTGCTGGGCACCGCGGTTCTAAGAAGCGACTCCTTGTACGGACCATTTGCGCTGTACAGCGATGGAGTCGTCACACCTGAGGAATGGTGCTGCTTGGACGGCTCGCTCTATGTGGATGAAGAGGGGACGCCGTGGATGGTATTTTGCCATGAGTGGCAGCAGGTTGGAGATGGCGAGGTTTGTATTGTGCAGCTGAGCAAGGATTTGAAGCAGGCCGTATCGCCACCAAAGCTGCTGTTCCGCGCCTCGCAAGCGCCTTGGCCGACCTCCTTTCAACATGAGCGGTTTCCCTTCGAGCAAAACTATGTGACAGACGGCTCATTTATGTTCAAAAATGAAGCGGGCGAGCTCTGCCTGCTATGGGCCAGCTTTATTGATCAGAGGTATGCGCAAGGGCTTGCCATTTCCGCCACAGGCAAGGTGGATGGACCATGGATTCACCAGCCGGAGCCGATTTATCGCGAGGACGGCGGTCACGGCATGATCTTCAAAACATTTGACGGTCAAAGCATGCTGGCGCTGCATGGTCCGAATCAAACACCGCATGAGCGAGCGAAGTTTATTCGAATCAGCAACCTATAGCATAAACCCCCCGTCTATTAGGATAGAGCTTACACAAGGGGGGATTTTCTTGAAGAAAATAGCTGTATTGCTTTTGTCATTGCTGCTGCTGTCAGCCTGCGGAGAAGGTGAATTAAAGGGTACGCCTACACCACAACATCAAGCCGGAGCGGGCAATCAAGAGCCAGAGCCTAGTCCAACATCAGCGTTGAAGGAAGAGGAACTGGTGCTGAGCACGAAGGTGACAGAAGGGGATTTTGAGCTGGCGCTGTATACGAGCAAAACGCATTATGCAGTAGACGAGACGATTAAAGTATATGCGGAGCTGACCTATACAGGCGAGCATGAGCAAATTGAAATCGGCCATTCCATGTATCCTGTTGGCTTCTCGATCGAGGAGCATACGAGAGATATGTCCATTCCAGGGTCTATGAATGAGCCGTACATTGTAACGACCTTAAAAAAGGATGAGCCGGTAAAGTATGAGTACAGCTTTACCGGAGGCTATTCTGAGCAGGATGGCGAGGATTATATTGCCTTTGTGAAGGAATTAATGGATGAACAGTTTCCAGAGGGGCAATATACGATTGCTGCGCATGCAAGCTTTGTCGAGCATGCAGCACATGATGGAGCCGACGGAAAGCCTTCCTATCAATTTAGCAACTCGATCTCTTTTGTTGTAGAATAATTCAAAAAAAAGGGGGCATGCTGCCCCCTTCATTGTTAGGCTGGAATGACCAGCTTTTGCCCCGGATAGATTCTGTGCGGATTTTTAATGCTGTTTGCGCGTTGAATGTTTTGCCATGTTGTATTGTATTGTTTGGCAATTTTTGTTAAATTGTCGCCTTTTTTCACGATATACACAACATTTTTATCAGTTGCTTGCTCATTTTGCTTGTTGCCGCCAGCTTGGTTGGCATCGCCTGGCTTGCTGCCAGTTGTTGGGCCTGCTTCTTGATTGTTGTCCTTATCCTTGTCTTTGCCAGTGTTGCCTGTTGGAGTAGTCGAAGCTGCCTTGGCTTCAACAACAATTCGTTTTTCCGTTGCAGGCGCGATTGAAGCTTGCTTCTGTATAAATTTGATAAGCTCCTCGTCTAGCGTGCCTGCATTGTTAATAATCGTATTGTCGGCAAACATCGTGTACTGATCTCCACCGGCAGCTAGGAAGTCATTCGTTGCCAGCGTATAGGTTTGCTTCAAATCAAGCGGCTTGCCGTTGACGATCACGCTATGCACACGAGCGCCTGCTGCAGCTTCAGGATCAATTTTATAGTTGATTCCTGCAACATGGGCGAATGCACCGTGCGCATCCGGATAACCAGCAGCGCCAACCTCCAGCGCATCCTTCAGTTCTTGCCCCGTCACTTCAATCGTTACGATAAAGTTGCCGAACGGCAGAACCGTAATGACATCGCCTTTTGTAATTTGACCTTGCTCAATCGAAGCGCGAATGCCGCCGCCATTCGTAAGTGCGATATCTGCGTCTGTTGCAGCAATCATAGCATCCGTAATCAGGTTGCCAAGGTTGGATTCACTTGTGCGGACAACGGCACGCTCACCTTCCAGCTTTACGCTTGTGTTCCCGATTACTTGATCCAAAATCTTTTTCTGTTCAGCAGTTGTTTTTTCAATCATTGCTTCTACTTGCGCATTTGCAGGCAAGGTTACAGCATCCTCGGCTGTAATGTAATACGATTGCTTATCAACCAGCTTGCCATCCTCCAGCACTAGTGTAATAATGCCGACTTGTTTGCCGTATTCGCCAAACTGCACGAGCAAGGTATCGTTAATGGTGCGATTAATTAGCTCATGGCTATGTCCATCGATAATGAGATCAATACCGCTTACCTCTGAAGCAATGGTGTCAGAGCGGTTTTCCTTGCTTGTAGAGCCATCTGTGCCAAGATGCGCAAGATTGATAATGACATCGGCCTTGCCCTGAAGCTCCTCGACCATTTCCTTGGCCGCTGTTGCAGGATCAGTAAACGCTATGCCTGCAACATTGTTCGGATGAGTTTTGTACACCGTTTCCGGCGTTGCCAAGCCAAATACGCCCAGCTTCACTCCTGCTACTTCCTTAATGATATAAGGCTCGAACACATGAGAGCCGTCAGCGTCCTTTACATTGGCCGCTAAAATATCAAAGTTGGCTTGCTCGCCCAAATCAAGCACACGCTCGAATCCATAGTTGTAATCATGATTGCCTGTTGTCATCGCTGCATAGCCAATTTCGTTCATTAGCTCGACGATGCTGCTGCCTTCTACCAAGGTAGAGTAGGTTTGACCATGAAGCGTGTCGCCAGCATCAAGCACAATCGTATTCGGATTCATTTGACGATATTGCTCGACGATTGCAGCAACCTTGGCATAGCCCATGCCGCTGTCCTCATATACGCGCGAATGAATATCATTGGTCGCAATAATCTGGATGCGTGTTTGCTCGGAAGGAGCCAGCTCATAGACCGCGATTGTGCCGCTAAGCTCGTGTGCAACAAGCAGCAATGCTTTGCCTGTCGGGCTTTGCTCGGCTGCAATAAAAGACAAGCCTTCCGGTGCTACATCGCCTGATGGAATTTCCTCTTCGCTGTCATAGCTGCGAGATGAGAAGTACAGATCGAAAACAGGCTGTGCAGGGTTGGTCAAATCATAAGCCATAATGCCGCCAGCGCGCTCCAAGCCTACAAAAGCGTAGCTGCGTTCGCCAACCTGGCCTACCGTTACCGATTCCGGCTCCACGCCTTTATCGTCAGAGCGGCTGTCAAACTTGTTTTCAGCGTTGTCAGTATTGAAGCCAGCAGGGTTTGCCAGCTTGGTCAAGCGTTCGAACTGGTCACCGCTGTCAAATACGAGCTCCAGCGTATCTCCATCCCACACAGAGAAGGAGCGAGTACCAAAGGAATAAATCGCTTCCTGCTTGCCATCCTCGTTCAACGGCACGCTAGTCGTTGATTTTAACCGTCCAAGCTGCTCATCAGCCGTCAAGGTTTCCATCATCGCATCTAGCTCTTCTTGTGAGAAGCCGCCATAATGCGAAGCGTTCAAGGCCAGGCGGTCAGCCAAATCAGCTACCCTTGCTTCTTCCGAGAAGCCGTCGTAGTCCTTGGCATCGCCTTCATTTGCTGTCAAAATATATGTTTTTCCGTTTACTGTGTAAGTGCTCATACCATCCGGCATAAACATTCCAAGCGTCGGCCAGTTTTTCAAGCTGGCAGCACCGTCTTTATCGGAAGCATCGAGCGCAAAGCCTGGCAAGGAATGATCGATTTCGCCCAGATCATGTACGGAAGTGAATTGTTTTGTGGAAAGATCCAATACGGCGATCGCATTGTTTTCCTGCAAAGCGACATAGGCTTTGCTGCTGTCGTTGGAGACGACAATGTACTCCGGCTCGGCATCCTCGCTAAAGCTGGCACCTGGCTTCACAATGCGAATGCCCTCTGCATCAAGCTTATCGAAGCCAGCTGTTGCAACATTATTGCTTGTAATATTGCTCGCGCCATTTGACACATCAATGATGCTGACAGAGCCAACAGGGTCAATCTTGTAATCGCTGCTAGGTTCGCCTTCATTGGCTACAAGCGCAAATTTGCCGTTAGGCGTGAAGGTTACCATATCAGGTAGCGAGCCTACCTTTACATGATTCAGATAAGTGCCATCATGACTTATAAAGATAACATAGCCTGCGTCAGTAGTCGGGTCAGCAGGTGCGGCAATCGCAACATACTCATTGGACGGATGAATCGCAACACTAGTAATATCGCTTAGCGCCAACGACTCTCTGCTTAATTGCTCCAAGGAAATGCGTTTTGTAAGCGATAAATTCTGAACAGTAGCAGAATTGGATGATAGAGTGGATAAAGATATAATATCTAGTGATTTTTCTGCTCCGTTGACAGAATACATTTGCTTATGAACTGAATCATAGGCAACGATTTCGGTACCGCCTTCGTCAAACTCTGCTCCACTTGTATAACGAGCGATCAGCTCGGCTTGCAGGCTGCCTTGTCCGGCAAAGGATAACCATGGCTCAGCGCCATTGGCAGCATGGACAGTTGCGACAGGAGCTTGTACGGCCAATAAGGAAATCGACAAGCCTACCGCAATTAATCCTTTTTTGAAGTTCATTGCTTTCCCTCCCAAATATAATAGCTTTCGGACTAACTGTAGCAATGCACTGTCAGCCTATTGTTAACGAATTATTAAGGATTTATAAAGATTGTATTGAGATGTACCTCGCGGTTAGCTCCGATTCACTTTACAAGCTATTTACAAGCGGCCTGCTTAGATGTACCATGAAACCTAGGATAATTGGATAAGATAAGGTAAAGTAGAACGGGAAGGATCGAATTTAATGATTGAGGCAAATACGGATAAAAAGTGGCTACCTTTGTATGAAGCATTGGCTAGTGAAGTGCGGCTGGAGATTATTAAGCTGCTTTCCAAAGAATCAATGAACGTGAAGCAGCTTGCCGCTGCGCTGCAGCTGAGCAGTGCAATCATAACGATGCACGTGAAAAAGCTGGAGAAGGCTGGCTTGGTGGCGACGCAAATGGTCCGTAAAGATGGCGGGACACATAAAATGTGCTCGCTTGCCGAGCATGATATACACATTGAGCTTCCGTCTCATTCAAGCGCTCAGTATAAATGCCACGAGGTCACGATTCCAATTGGCCATTATACAGAGTTTGAAATTTATCCGACCTGCGGTCTGGCTACGCCTGATCGGGTAATCGGTCAATTTGACGATCCTCGTTATTTTTATACGCCTGAGCGAGTGAATGCGGGAATTCTTTGGCTTGGACACGGCTACCTGGAGTATAAGGTGCCGAACTATTTACTGCCTTCACAAAAAATAATCGCAATTGAAATCTCATTGGAGCTAGGCTCCGAGGCGCCAGGCTACAACGAAAACTGGCCCTCCGATATATTTTTTCAAGTAAACGGAACCGAGATCGGGACATGGACAAGTCCGGGTGACTTTGGAGCGGAACGCGGCAGATTTTCCCCGTCCTGGTGGGGCGACCCTGTCAACCAATACGGCTTGTTGAAGGTGCTGCGTGTCGACGAGGTAGGCAGCTGGGTTGACGGTCATAAAATATCTGATGTTACGCTGGATATGCTGAGCATTAACCGCAATGTATGGAGCTTCAGATTAGGAGTCCACGAGGATGCAGAGCATGTAGGCGGCCTGACGCTGTTCGGCAAAGGGTTTGGGAATTACAGTCGAGACATATCCTTCCGCATGTACTACGAGTAGAGGAAGGTTTAAAAGCAGGACTTTGATGACGATGTGGTTGCTTCGTAGTTTAGTCGGCGGCGAATATGTCACGCTACCGAAGGCTCCGGTGCTCACGTAGCTTGTTGCCTACGCTGCGCTCCTCGCCTTCTAGTATCGTGCCATCTTCTTGGTCCTGAAAGCCCAGCTTTTAAACCCTCATTGGAAGTGGAAGGTTTAAAAGCAGGACTTTGATGACGATGTGGTTGCGTTGGAGCGTATTCGGCGGCGAATATGTCACGCTACCGAAGGCTGCGGTGCTCACGTAGCTAATGGCCTACGCTGCGCTCCTCGCCTTCTAGTATCGTGCCATCTTCTTGGTCCTGAAAGCCCAGCTTTTAAACCCTCATTGGAAGTGGAAGGTTTAAAAGCAGGACTTTGATGACGCTGCGCTGCTTCGTAGCTTAGTCGACGTCGAATCTTGCGCGCTAGCGAAAACTTCGGTGCTCACGTAGCTTGTTGCCTACGCTGCGCTCCTCGTTTTTTACTAGCGCACAAGCTTCTTGGTCCTACATTCAAAAAAAGCTACAGCGGAGGAGCAAAGCATCCGAAAAACGAAGAGGGTCGCCTTTAACATCGTAATGCTCCCATAAAAAAATTCAAATAAGAGCATTACGATTTAAACGCGACTGTAGGATTGCTTTGCTCCGGAGCGCTGAAAAACGGAAGAGGGTCGCCTTTAACATCGTAATGCTCCCTTAAAAAATTCAAATAAGAGCATTACGATTTAAAAAGCGACTGTAGGATGCTTAGCTCCGCAGCGCTGAAAGAGGGCATTCAAAAAGCTCTGCTATGAAGACGCTACAATCGCTTCGTAGCGCACTCAAAAAAAGCTACAGCGGAGGAGCAAAGCAATCCGAAAAACGAAGAGGGTCGCCTTTAACATCGTAATGCTCCCTTAAAAAATTCAAATAAGAGCATTACGATTTAAAAAGCGACTGTAGGATTGCTTAGCTCCGCAGCGCTGAAGGACATCGAGGTCAATATCCCTGATTTGCGGGATTGTGCTTCGATGTTTTCTTGTGTTAAATATCTTAATAACGAGATATTTAAAGGTATAAAAAAATGATTCAATTTATAGCCTATGATGACTTATAATAAGAGAGAGAAGGAGGGAGTATTGCTTGCAGACTTTTACTCGTTTTTTAGGCCGTTACAAGGCTTATGTTGTTGTTGCGATTATGCTGATGCTGATCGAGCTGACAGTTGAAGTGGCGCAGCCATTAATGATGTCCAAGGTGATCGATGAGGGGATCGTCGCCGGCAATGTTAACAGCATTTTGCTTTGGGGCGGTCTGTTGCTCGGGACTACGATTTTTGCATTTGCTATAGGTATATTAAGCTCCTTTTATTCCGCACATGTCAGTCAAAATTTCGGCTTCGATCTTAGGCAATCACTTTATGAATGCATTCAGCGTATGAGCTATAATACGTTCAGCAAATTTCAAGAGGCTTCCTTGCTTACTCGTATAAGCAATGATGTCAATCAAGTGCAAAACGCTGTGTTTATGGGCATGAGAATTATGCTGCGGGCTCCGTTGCTCGTTATTACGAGTCTCATTATGGCGCTCGCATTAAATGCAAAGCTGGCAATCTATCTATTAATTGCGTTTCCGATTCTTGCGATTTTTCTCGGCTGGCTGATGGTTCGCAACAATAAACTGTTCCACATCGTTCAGCAAAAGCTGGATCAAGTTAACAAGGTGATGCAGCAAAGCTTGATGAGTGTCAGATTGATTCGCGTTTTTGGCCGAATGAGCCACGAAAATAACCAGTTTCAGCATAAAAATGAACAGCTGCGTGCGCGAACTGTAGCAACGATGATTTTTGCCGAGCTGTCTAATCCGATTGTGCTAATCCTCATTAATAGCTGTATATTATTTATGCTTTGGGCGGCACGCAATCAAATTCAAGCGGGTTCTTCTATTACGGTTGGGGAAATTGTTGCAGTCGTCAACTATGCGATGCGCATAACGGGCGCGCTGTCGATGATTTCGATGATTGTTAATGGAATTGCCCGAGCATCGGCTTCAATGCAAAGGGTGGATGAAGTTTTCGCAGTAGCAGACAGTGAACAGACCGAAGCGAAAGCAAGTGCAGATAGCGTACATATGGAAGGCGATATTTGCTTCTCTGGTGTTTGCTTCACGTATCCAGAATCGAATATGAATACGCTGTCAGACGTCAGCTTCCAAGTGAAGTCCGGTCAGCTGCTGGCGATTATGGGAGCAACAGGATCCGGCAAGACGAGCATTCTCCAGCTTATTCCTAGAATGTATCATGCGGATGCCGGTGTTATAACGATTGATCAGAAGCCTGTTGAGCATTATGCTCTGCATCAGCTAAGAATGAATATTGGCTATGTGCCGCAAGAAATTATGCTGTTTTCTGGCACAGTAGCAGACAATATACGTTGGGGCAAGCTGGATGCTACAGATGATGAGGTAGTGGAGGCAGCCAAGCTGGCACAAATTCACGATACGATTATCGAGCTGCCTCAAGGCTACGATACAATGATCGGACAGAAGGGCGTCAATTTATCAGGCGGTCAAAAGCAAAGGCTCAGCATTGCAAGAGCGCTTGTGCGAAAGCCAGCCATTCTGCTGCTTGATGATTGCACCAGCGCCTTGGATGTAGAAACAGAACGACGGTTGCTGGATGCGATTGGCGAGCTGTCCTGCACAGTTTTGCTCGTTACTCAAAAAATGAGCACTACAGTTCGTGCCGATTCCGTGCTCATTGTTGATGATGGCAAGGTTATGAAGCAGGGCACGCATGAGGAGCTTATGCTTCACTCATCGTTATATCGCAAAATTTATCAGTCGCAACGGGGAAAGGAGCGTGAAGCAGCATGGACCAACCCGACAACACGCGAGCTGACCGCACCTTAACAGGCTTCAGCCGCATTAAGCACTTTTTTATGCTGCCGTTTCGTTATGAAAAGCCAAATTCATTGTTGGCTGAAGAAGAAAGTGGAGCAGCTCAAAGCAAATATAAAGGGCTGGGCTTGGGCGGAGCACCAGGCCGGGCGCCTGAGCAAGCAAAGCGCTCGCAAAATATGTGGGGCACGCTCAAAAGAATTTGGAGCTATTTGGCCGCTTATCGTATGCGGTTAATCGCGGTATTGCTTATGGTTGTGCTGGGAACGGCATTAACTTTGCTTGGCCCGTATATGGTCGGGCATATTGTCGATCATTACATTATTGAGGCTAAGGAAGGCTTGCTTTTGATGCTAGTTGTGACGGCTGCGATTTATTTGCTGCAAGCCTTGTCGGCGTGGCTGCAAAACATATGGATGATTCAGGTTTCTCAGCAAACCGTTTACAAGCTGAGAACTGACTTGTTTGCCCAGTTCCATCGCTTGCCGATTTCATTTTTTACAAAGCGGCAGCAAGGGGATTTGATGAGCCGCGCCAGCAATGATATAGAAAATATTAGCTCATCTATGAATAGCTCCTTTATTCAAATTTGCTCAAGCACGTTGACGCTAATCGGAATTGTTTTTGTCATGCTCAGCTTAAGTCCGATTTTAACGCTGCTTACCTTTATCGTGATTCCGCTAATGTTTCTCGGCATGAAATGGATCTCGAGCCGCACGAGCAGACTGTTTCGCATGCAGCAAAAAAGCTTGGGATCTCTAAACGGCTTCGTGGAAGAAACGCTGTCCGGGCAAAAAATTATTAAAGCATTCGCGCAGGAAAATGAAGTGATCGAAGGCTTTAAGGATCGCAATGAGAAAATAATGCTGTCCGGCTTCTGGGCGCAGACTATTTCCGGCTTTATTCCAAAGCTGATGAACGGCTTGAATTCATTAAGCTTTGCTTTAATCGTTGGAGTTGGGGCTTTGTTATCAATTTGGACCGATTCGGTTACGGTCGGAACGATCATTATTTTTGCGGAGTATTCCAGACAATTTACGCGGCCGCTTAATGATTTGGCGAATCAATGGAATACGTTGCTGTCTGCAATTGCCGGTGCGGAGCGGGTATTTCATATTTTGGATGAGCCGCTTGAGGTGCAGGATGAGCGGGAAGCGAAGCCGCTTGCCAAGGTTGTCGGCAATGTATCGTTTCAGCAGGTTGATTTTCAGTATGATGAAGGGCAGCCTATTATTCAGCAAGCGAGCTTTGATGTAAATGCTGGGGAAATGGTTGCGTTTGTAGGGCCGACGGGAGCTGGCAAAACAACGCTAATTTCATTGCTATCGCGTTTCTATGAGCCGACAAACGGTGCGATTTTAATTGATGGCAAAAATATAGCCCAGTACACAAGAGAAAGCTTGCGCTCGCATATGGCGTTTGTTTTGCAGGACCCTTATCTGTTTGAAGGCACGATTTTGGAAAATATTCGCTACGGGCGCCTCGATGCTAGCGATGAAGAGGTGTATGAGGCCGCGAGAATGGCCAATGCGCATTCCTTCATCATGCGCTTGAAGGATGGCTATAACACTGAGCTTAAGCTTGGCGGAGCGGGCATTAGTCAAGGACAGAAGCAGTTGATTGCGATCGCACGCGCACTGATTGCCGATCCGGCGATTTTAATTCTGGATGAGGCGACCAGCAGCATCGATACGGTCACTGAAATTAAAATCCAAGAGGCGCTGCAGCGTTTAATGGCCGGCAGAACATCATTCGTTATCGCGCACCGTCTTAATACAATTACACAGGCAAATAAAATTATTGTGCTGGAGAAGGGAAAAATCTCGCAAATCGGATCGCATGAACAGCTTTCCAGACAGGAAGGGCTGTATCGCAAATTAGTGCTAGGTCAGCAGATGCTCGAGGCTTAAGGCCTCGATAATAAACTAAAGCACGGAGATGGGCTGTCGTTGCCCAGATTATTTAAACCTCACTTTAACCATGCAAAGAGGCGTACAGATTAACCATGCGAAAGAGGCTTACAGATCACTATCTCCGTGCTTATTATTTAAAACATGCTCAGGTCGTATGCATTGGACAGCTTTTCCAGCAGCTCAACTCCTGCGATGCTGTTTCCTTTACTATTTAACGCTGGTCCAACTACACCGATTCCAATTGCTCCGGGAATAAGGGTTAAAATACCGCCAGACACTCCGCTTTTCGCAGGCAGTCCAACCTGAATCGCAAACTGCCCAGACGCGTTGTACATGCCGCATGTTACCATAAATGATTTGGCAATTTGCACATAGCGTTTCGGAATAAGCTGTTCTCCAGTAATCGGATCTGTTCCATTATAGGCAAGCAGCAGGCCCATGCGCGCTAAATCTTTAACGCTCACGTCAATGGAGCAGTGTCTGAAGTAAATATCGAGCACATCATCCACACTATGCTCGAGTACCCCGTTATCCTTTAAAAAATAAGCCATCGAACGATTCAAATCCGCAGAATGCAGCTCTGACTGATAAACCTGCTCATTAAACTGCAGGCTGTCATTGTGGGCGCATTTCCGAAAAAATTGCAGCACGCGCTCCAATTTATGCTTTTGCGAGCTTCCTTGAATTAAGGAAGAAACGGCGATTGCTCCCGCATTTATTAGCGGATTGAATGGTATCCCCGGCTGTACCAGCTCTAATTTGAGCATAGAGTTGAAGCTGTCTCCTGTTGGCTCCATCCCTACTTTATGAAATACAATTTCTTCGCCATTGTCCATTAGAGCAAGCAAGAGCGAGAAAACCTTCGATATGCTTTGTAATGTGAACACAGTTTGAATATCGCCGGCACTGCATTGTTCACCATACGCATCCATCATTACGATACCGAGTGCTTGTTTATTTCCTTTCGCAAGCTCTGGAATATAGGATGCGACCTTGCCGCCATGGCATTGCTGCTTGCACTGCTCTACCCACATCTGAAGATTGTGCTCGATATTCGGGAGTCGGTCGTGCAATTTTATGTAGCTCACTGCCGCTCCTCCTTTCTGGATTTTCAAGCTTCCTAGCTAATATTCTTGCTTTTTTTATAGTATTTTATCAGCAGAGCTTTTGTCTACTAGGGCGTGTATGCAAACTCAGAAGGGAGCAGATTATGCCGAATGTTCGTTCCATGCCAGGCGCTTTTTCGAAGGCGTACCGGGTGTACGTCAAGGAAAGGCAACGAAGCAGGGGGCGAACAGGCGGTGTAAGATACCCCTAAGCGGGGGTGTATACACGCCCTAGCTTATCATTTTTGATCAGGAGGGATTAGCTTGGGCAGACGGATCGTAAAGGTTTTGCAGCCATTTGCAGTATGCAGAGTAAGTGTTCCCTGATGCAAGCCGACGATTTTATTGGCGATTGAAAGTCCAAGCCCACTGCCGCCACCACTTTTTCTTGATGCGTCCCCTCTAATAAAGGAATCGAACAGCACTGGCTTTACTGCATCGGGAATTTCTTCGCCGTCGTCGGTTATCGTGATTTCGATATGCTGCTCTGCTTCCGCAAGCCGCAGCGCTATGCTCGTGCCTGGCGGATTGTGGACTAGCGCATTCGACAGCAGGTTGGAGATCGCTCTGCGCATCAGAACAGGATCATACCAATGCAGTAGTTCAGCTTCAGCAATGTCGAGCTGCACGCTGAAGCTCTTCTCAAGAAACTGATCATAATAGTGGGCTGCTATTTCTCTCAGCAGCTCGGCGATATCCTCATGCTTCGGCTCATACGGATAGTCGGCTCTGTTCAAGGTAGCCAGATTGAAGATTTGTTCGACTAGCGAGGTTACGTAAATGGATTTGTTATAGATGAGCTCAATGTAAGCCGCTCTTTTTTCCTCATTTTGAGCATAGCCGAGCTGAAGTGCTTTGGCATAGCCTTGAATCGTTGTAATGGGCGTTCTCAGATCATGCGAAAGATCAGCCAGCATTTGCTGCTTGCTGTTCTCGAGGCGAGCATTTTCCTCCTGCGCCTGCTGCAGTTTTTCTACCAGTGCATTGAAGTGCTGCTGAATGATTGAAAATTCATAGCCTGCATCAATTGCCAGCCTTTGATGATATTGTCCCTCAGCCATGCCTTGCAGCGACTTTGCAATGGTTTCCAGCGGGCGTGTAATGCGTTTGGCCGTCCACAGACTGTAGATCGCGACATTCATGCCGATCAGAAGCAGAAAGACAAGCAGCCAACCTAACGAAATTTCAATATTGATAAGCGAGGAGCGAAGCATGAAAAATGCAAACAGCAGGCAGACTGCGCCGGAAGATAGCATAAATAAGACATAGGACTTTGTCAGCCTATGAAAAAGAGAGCTTTGCTTCACTTAAATTCCTCCCTTTTCGCAAAGCGATAGCCTAGTCCGCGAATCGTTTTGATGTAGACAGGTTCCTTCGGCTGATCCTCGATTTTATCCCGCAGACGCGAAATGTGAACCATAATCGTATTGGCATCTTCTTGATAAAAATCCGACCAAACCTGCTCGAACAATTGTTTTTTCGTAAAGATGCGGCCCGGCGCTTCCATAAAAGCCTTCAGTATGCGGTATTCCATTGCTGTCAGTTGGATTGCCCGACCTTCCTTATATAGAGCACAATCTGAGCCGACAAGTTTTAGCGAGCCGATTTCAATAGTTGGCTCAACAATTGGCTTGGCAGCTTGCGGTTCATTAAATTCATATGTTCGTCTCAACATTGCTAATATGCGTGCGACGACCTCCAAAGGGTTAAAGGGCTTGGCGATAAAATCATCTGCGCCGAGACCCAAGCCTAATATTTTATTGCTGTCATCACTTTTGGCTGACAGCAAAATAACGGGCAGCTTGTAATCCTGGCGCAGCAGCTTCAAAAGCTGCAGTCCATCCAGTTTGGGCATCATAATATCGAGCACGACTAGATCAAATGCTCTGGTTCTGACATAATCCCACGCTTCAAGCCCATTTTGCGCAGTAACAATGTGAAATTGTTCTTTCTCTAAAAATAGTGTGAGCAGCTCTAGTATTTCTGGTTCATCATCAACCAGCAGGACGGATCGTCTCATCCTGATTCCTCCTTAGTTTATGCCTGTTGCTTAATACTTTCTTGCAATAAGCTCACCATCCTTTTATTTAAGGTAAATTTAAGATTCGAGATAGGCGAGAGAAAGAATCATGCTTTAGCATAAATAGAAGCATTGATGGGATACAGTTCAGTTAAATGCTTAAACTTAAAGAGGCGAGGAAGGTGAGGCTGCAATGTTGAATAAAGCTGCTGCTTGTGCATGTTTGGCTATACTAATCTGGTTGTCGGCTGTATTGCCTGTTAAATCGTATAATAGTGTAGCGTCGTCTGCGCAATTGGAGCTGGAGGCAAGTGTTGATCAGCTTATGGAGAAACAGTTGGAGGAGCTTAACATTCCTGGCGCTGTCGTATTAGCTGTTCATGGAGAGGAAATGATTTTTAGCAAGGGGTATGGGTATAGCGATGTAGAGAATCAAATCGCAATGGACCCCGAAACAACTTTAATTAGAATTGGCTCCTTAACGAAGTCTTTTACGGCGACATCGGTTATGCAGCTGGTAGATCGCGGACAAGTGGATTTGAATCGCAATATTAACGATTATTTGAAATCCTTTCAGGTGCCATTTTATAAAGAGCAGCCAATTAGCTTGCATCATTTGCTGACTCATACTGCGGGCCTGGATCAAGGCATTTATCATTTAACCGCCAGGTCTGCAGCGGGGCAAAGCTCGGCGGAAGCATTTTTGCAGCAGTATTTTCAGAAGCAGCCTCCTGTTCGTGCGCCTGGAACAAGATATGATTATAGCAATGTTGGTTATGGCTTGGCGGGGCTTTTAATCGAGCAGGTGACGGGTCAAGCATTAGACGACTATATGCAAGAGCAGCTGTTTAAGCCGCTGAAGATGAACAGCGCCAGACTAGGACCAGCAGAAAGCCGCTCCTACACATTTGATGAATCAGCAGGCTTTACTCCAATACCGCCTGATCATTTGAATATTCCCACAGCGGGGGCAATCAGTTTAGTGCCTAATGATATGGCGGCTTATATGATTGCTCATCTTAATGAAGGCTCGTATGACGGACAATCAATATTGTCCCCTGAGCTGGTCACGCGTATGCATCAAGCGCAATACCGCTCACATCCTATGCTGGACGGAGTTGGCTACGGCTTTCATGTTGATCTTGCGGCTGATGGTCAGGAAATAGTTTGGCATACCGGGGAGGTAGAAGGCTTTATCTCCAAATTAGTGCTGTATCCTGCTGCTCAGCTCGGAGTTTTCGTCTTGACGAACAGCGGGGATGCAGGAACAAAGCTTCATGATCAGGTTGTAGAGCTAGTAACGGCGCAAAGCTTGGAGCAAAGCGAACATAGTCAAATCGCTGGAGCTGGTCAAATCAGTACTCAGCATTTAGTGCCAACTATTCAACAAGCTAATAAGCTTCAGCAATATGAAGGGACGTATGCTTATTTACTGGCACCAAAACAGGGCTGGGGTAGATCGATTCGGCTTTTTACGCTTGGCACATCATATAAGGTGAAGGCGACCAATGACGGCTTGCAGATCAGTGGAAATTTTCCGCATTTGGCTAGTCACGCAACTGTACAGTTCCGTGAGATTGCCGATCAAATATTTCAGGAGCAAAATGGCACGCAGCGTATTTGGTTTCATGAGGAAGACGGGCGAACGGTCATGACGGGCATTGATAAAGTAACGATGGAGCGAGTTTCCTGGTGGCAGCAATCCTTTACACTACTGTTTATATATGCGGGCGGTGCGTTATTTTGGCTCATTGTTCTGCTGATCTGGCTTATTCGATATAGCGTTAGAGGCTGGAGAGTAATTGTAAGCAAGAAAGCAAGGGGGTCCATCTCTCGCAGCATTATGCTTATGTCAATGCTGTTTACGGTGTATGTTGTTTTACAATTATTAATTGGCATAAAGGAGATGAGCTATGGCTACCCGCTAATATATAGCTTTGGAATAACATCACTTCCTTTGCTTGCAGCGGGTTTAGCGGTGTATGCTATAATTTTCAGCATTAAGCTTGCCAAAAGTGGTAGAATAGCATTAGCGGCTGGGAAAATATTCTTGTCATTGATTAGCTTAGCCTATACGTTTTTTCTATTATATTGGAATATGTTGAGCATCCACCTATTTTAGGTAGGTGTTCTTATCATTATTGGTGATCAAGGAAGGGAATTATGCAAAATTTATTAGTAACAGGCTATGCTGCTCATGAACTGGGGATCTATAGCCAAAAGCATAAAGCATTAAAATATATTAGAAAAGCATGCATCAATAAGATGATCCCATTAATTGAAGAAGGCGTGGAGTGGATTATAACTCCTGGTCAATACGGCTTTGACCTTTGGGCTGCTGAAATGGCTATACAAATTAGAGAGCAGATGTTTCCTCAACTAAAAGTATCGATCATTCACGCTTATGCTAATCAGGAACAAGGCTGGAATGAAGACAAGCAGCAATATTGGAACAAAATAAAAGCGAAGCTTGATCATTATGCTGTTGTGAGCAAACAGCCGTATAGCGGGCCGTGGCAGTTTCAGGCGAGGGATACGCTGCTGCTTAATAAAACGGATGGCATGCTGTTGTTTTATGATGAAGAATCGTCTGCGAGCAAGGCGAGATTTATAAAAGAAAAGGCAATTAAAAAAGCAGAGAACGTCGACTATCCTCTCTATACGATTACAGCAGATGATATTAACGTCATAATAGAGGAAGAGGCATTGCAAATGATGGATTACGAGAGCTAGAAGAATAAGCAATAATGCTAGTCAAATAGGCATAAATAAAAACTTAAAACTTTTTTTGAAAAAAGGGTTGCATTATGGGCGCCCCCTATGATATATTATTTCTTGTCGCCGCGAGAGATTGCTGGTGACGAGGGAAAAGAAATTGATCCTTGAAAACTGAACAACGAGTAAGAACTGCCATCAATGTTGCCGCCCCGTCGGTCAACATTGATAAAAGCGAAATACAATGAGCAAGACAAACTTTCATGGAGAGTTTGATCCTGGCTCAGGACGAACGCTGGCGGCGTGCCTAATACATGCAAGTCGAGCGGAGTTGATAGGGAGCTTGCTTCCTTGAGACTTAGCGGCGGACGGGTGAGTAACACGTAGGTAACCTGCCCATAAGACCGGGATAACATTCGGAAACGGATGCTAATACCGGATACGCGATTCTCTCGCATGAGGGAGTTGGGAAAGACGGAGCAATCTGTCACTTATGGATGGACCTGCGGCGCATTAGCTAGTTGGTGAGGTAACGGCTCACCAAGGCGACGATGCGTAGCCGACCTGAGAGGGTGATCGGCCACACTGGGACTGAGACACGGCCCAGA
>NZ_BOSE01000001.1 GCF_018403185.1 Paenibacillus montaniterrae | reverse complement strand
TGTCACAGGTTCGAGTCCTGTTCGGGGAGCCAGTACGGAGAAGTACCCAAGTGGCTCAAGGGGACCCTCTGCTAAGGGGTTAGACTGCGTAAGTGGTGCGTGGGTTCGAATCCCACCTTCTCCGCCACAGCTTTTCTTATCGTGAAAGAAAATATAAAAATGCTATTGTATTAATTATGTGTAAATGGTATTATATCTCTTGTCGCTGATAGAAAAGTGGAAATGATAGAGTCATACATAGAACGGCCCGTTGGTCAAGGGGTTAAGACACCTCCCTTTCACGGAGGTAACAGGGGTTCGAATCCCCTACGGGTCACCAAACGCCGCTTTAGCTCAATTGGTAGAGCAACTGACTTGTAATCAGTAGGTTGGGGGTTCAAGTCCTCTAGGCGGCACCACTTGCGGAAGTGGCTCAGCGGTAGAGCATCGCCTTGCCAAGGCGAGGGTCGCGGGTTCGATTCCCGTCTTCCGCTCCATTTCGGGATGTAGCTCAGCTTGGTAGAGCACCTGGTTTGGGACCAGGGGGTCGCATGTTCAAATCGTGTCATCCCGACCATATGATTAACATCGGACTGAAGTTCAATTAAGAGCTTCAGTTTTTTTGTTTTAAATCTTTGCGCTCTGATGATATATATAGCTTGATCAATTCTGAACAACATGCATCAATTTCCATGTACTTGGGCATCTTAGTTTATAAAAGGCGTACAGGATATGGAGGAAGCAAGGTGCGAAGAATTTACAAGAAGACAATGCTGGTAATAATGCTTGTGCTGATGTTTATGGCGAACGCTCTCATGGTTGAAGCAGATGGAGATAAAGCTTTCCACTTCGGTTTTAAACGAAGCGTTGGAGGACAACTGCCATCGATACAGGAGGAAGGCTTTGCTCATATTCTTGACCAGAATGAAGCACTTTTTATTGGCAACACGTCAAAAAAGGTGCTGTATCTGACGTTCGATAACGGATATGAAAACGGATTTACAGCTCCGATTTTGGATACCTTACGTGAAAAAAAGGTTCCTGCAGCATTTTTTGTAACAGGGCATTACGTCAAGGACCAACCTGAGCTTATTAAGCGAATGGTTGATGAAGGGCATATTGTTGGCAACCATTCATGGAGTCATCCTGATATGACAACAATGAGCAATGATCAAATCCGCCAGGAGCTGGCTCGAGTAAAAGACGGAGTTGCGGCCATTAGCTCGCAGAAGAGCATGCATTACCTGAGACCGCCGAGAGGGATCTTCAACGATCGAGTGCTTGCTGTAAGCCGTGAGGAAGGCTATACAAGCGTATTCTGGTCATTGGCTTATAAGGATTGGGAGGTCAATAATCAGAAGGGCGCTGATTATGCCTATCAGCAAATTATGAAGCAGCTGCATCCTGGCAGCATTATGCTTATTCATTCCGTTTCAAGCGATAACGCTGCGGCTTTGCCTAGAGTGATTGACGATGCCAGAGCGAAAGGATATGAATTTGAAAGCCTGGATATGCTAATGGCGGAAAAGCTGCTGCCGTTTTCATTTTGAAGCAAAAGGGATGTTCATGTCAGGTTTTACTGACCTTCTGAACATCCCTTCTACGTATTATTGCGCCTGCTGTTTGGCAAAGAAATGAGTGAGTGCTTTATACACTTCACCTTTTTCCCGTATAATAAAATGCTTGAATTTCTTATTGGTAATATGCTTGTAGGCGCTCATTAACGTGCTGCTGCGATTGTACTGATTAATTTCTCCGTAGCCAAACATATTGCTTCGCTCAATTAGCTTTTCAATCAAGCGAACACAACGTTCATTGTCTGAAGTTAAATTATCACCATCTGAAAAATGGAAAGGATAAATGTTCCATAGCTCGGTAGGATAGCGTTCCTCGATAATTTCCAACGCTCGCTGATAAGCAGAGGAGCAAATTGTACCTCCGCTTTCGCCTCGTGTAAAGAAATCCTCCTCCTCGACTACCTTTGCTTCCGTATGATGAGCGATATAAATAATTTCAACATGCTCGTATTTTTTGCGCAAAAAGCGCGACATCCAGAAAAAGAAGCTGCGTGCGCAATATTTCTCAAATGCTCCCATACTGCCTGATGTATCCATAAGTGCAAAAATAACAGCGTTCGATTGCGGCTTCACGATTTCTGTCCAAGTCTTGTAGCGCAAATCATCAGGCGAAATGCCGCCAATGCCGCGGCGTCCAGCATTGGCGTTGCGACGCAGATTTTCTAGCAGCGTTCGCTTTTTATCGATATTGGACATGATGCCTTTCTTGCGAATATCGTGAAATACAATTTCCGAGGTTTGCAGCTGTTCCTTTTGCTTCTGCTCCAAATTAGGAAGCTCCATCTCATCGAACAGCATATCCTCAAGCTCATCGATACTGATTTCCGTATCATATACATCTTCTCCGGGCTGATCGCCTGCATCCTGACCCTGGCCGGGCTTTTTGGCAGCCTGCGGGTCTACGCCAAGCACATCTCCAACCTGTGAATCTCCATCGCCTTGCCCGACATGCTTTTTCTTATTGTAGTTATAAACAAAATGCGCTTCGTCGAGGCTTTTTATAGGCACCTTAACCGTTCTGCGGCCATCGGACAATATAATGCTTTCATCTGAAACGAGATCGGGCAAATTATTTTTTATTGCGTCACGCACGCGCTGCTGATGTCTGGCCTGATCGTTATAGCCTTTACGATGCAAGGACCAATCCTCGCGCGATACGATAAATACGGGCTGCTGCTGCATGCTTGCACACCTGCCTTCCGAAAATGATCCAACATGACATGTATTCATTGTATGCTCGAATCAAGCAGGTATGATGACTAGTTTAACTGGAAGCTTAACTGTAAGCTAGCGGTTTACAATCAGCGTAAGTGCAGCCTACTCAAACCGGAACCATTTCAAATTAAACTGGCTGCCCGGTAAAAAGATAAACATCACCTTTTGCGGGCCGTTTACCGGCTCCAGCTCAAAGGTCCGCTCTGTATAGCCGTCTGATTGCATAAACTCGACAATTTGCTTGCTTTCTCCAGCATTACCCGAGAACGAGATATGAATCGTGTTTTTGTCGATTGGAGAATGACCGCAAATCGTAAGCTTGGTCGCGCCAGCTGCTGCAAAATCCATATCCTCATAGATGATGGAAACATTGTTTCCGATATTTTCGACTGCGTTATCTGCAAGCGTAAATGAGTCGCCATAAATATGATCGTATTCCAGCGCATCAAGCTGCTCATAAGCTTTATTAAGCCTTGTAAACTGGAAGCCCTTCAAATGAATTTTACGGCTAAGCACAATGCTGATCGAAGTGATGCCGCGCAATCGTTTATTCAGCTTGTAGCTTTCCGGCTGATACACATTCCATTTTGAAGGCTTGTGGTAAGCGAGCGTTGCAATATGCTCGGCATTTTCGTCCTCAGGATGACCTTCCCACAGCTCCATCGTGAAATACTCACTATCTAACGAAAAGATCGGCAGCGTTGTTTCATCAGAGCCGTAGCTGCCAAAATCGATGTTTTCAAAGTAAATGATGCTTTGCCCATCACGCGCGGTTGCTACGCCGCGCTCATTGCCCATTGTCAAATTGCTGCTGCGCTCGCTGCAATAGCCTGCGGACACAAATTCATACGGCTGTAAAAATGCCTGGCCGATTCCTTGAACAGACAAGCCCAGCATCGCGTAATGGTCCAGCTTCTCCTTGCCATTGTTAATGCCGCAGCGCACATACATCTCGCCATCGCCAAGCGCCTGAATCGTGGCCTGTTGGCCTTCAGCGTGCAGAGTGGCAATACTGGCATCTGCTCCCGCCACATTGGTTAAGCGCCATACAAGCTCGTTATAGGTTGCGTTGCCAGGATGAAGCTTGGCTTCCACAGGCAGCGAGCGCTGCTCAGCAGTAAGCTTCGTACCGAGCGGAGCGATAATTTCGATTTTGCGCACAGGAATTTCATCTGCTTCCAAATCTACTCGAAGCTGCTCAAAGCTATGCTCAAAGCGAGAGGCGTAAGCATAGAGCGTCAGCTCCTCAAGTGCGGCTGTTTCTTTAGCAGCTGCTTCAGCTTGCAGCGTCAGCTTGCTTGACGGCAGCCCACGAGAGCTGACGGTTACTGTAATCTCTCCCGGCTCCAATGTGCTTGCGACAATTGCGAGCAGCTTGCCGCTGAACAATTTGCGCGTTGTTCCTTTATAGGATTCGTAATCTGTGCTGTCGCCATTGTCTAGTCCAACGAGACGTCCTGGACCTGTGATCGACACATGTACACGGTTGTTGGCATTTTGTACGGGCAATCCCTGCTCATCAGTCATAGCGATCTCAATAAACGCAAGATCAGAGCCGTCGGCAATAAGCTTCGTTTCGTGCGTTGTAAGCGTGATTTGCTTAGCGTCTCCGAAGGATGCCTGCACATCTGTTGCGATTACTTCATCATGCTCATTGTAGGCGACAGCGCGCAATACGCCTTTCGTATATGGAAGCTGCCAGTTTCCGACCAGCTTTTGCCCGTGTTGATGGTCGATATGAACGACACCTTGAGATACGTCATTGAAGAACAGCTCAATTTTCGGAGCGTTGGAGCATACGCGCACATCGATTAGCTGGCCCTCAGAGAAATCCCAGTAAGGGAAAATATGAATCATCGGCTGCTTGCGGTAATCGGTCCACTCCGCCTGATAAATATAATAGGAGTCCTTTTTGAACCCTGCCGTATCAAGCTGGCCAAAATAAGAATTTTTCGTATGGTAAGGTGTAGGCTCGCCTATGTAATCAAAGCCCGTCCATATAAATTGACCCAGCGAATAGGTAGCGTCACGGTCAGCAATGATGCAGGCTTCCGTGCTTTTTGCTCCCCAACTAGTCGAGCTGTTGCCAAGCGCCGAGCATTGCTCGTCGTCATCAGCAAGCACAGCCTGTGCCAGCGGGAAATGGTAAATGCCGCGGCTTTGCACAACAGAAGCTGTCTCGCTGCCATAAATGATCCAGTCTGGATGCTGCTGATGATGCTGGTCGTAATATTTTTCGCCATAGTTATAGCCAGCTACCTTGACGATATCGGCACATTTCTGGGCGTTTTCCCAAGGCATATAATTGGAGCCGATCGTTACAACAGCGTTCGTTTTATAATCAAGCTGCTGAACAAGCTCCATCAGCTCGCGAGTCAGCTGCTGACCGCGTTGACCGGCATGCGTATCATAGATTTCATTGCCGATGCTCCACATGATCAGGCTGGGGTGATTGCGGTCGCGGCGAACCCAGCTCGCAATGTCCTTTTGCCACCACTCTGGATAGAAACGGGCGTAGTCATAGGTTGTTTTTGAACGCTCCCACATGTCAAATGCTTCCGAGCAAATCAGCACACCCATTTCATCGGCAAGCTCCATTAGCTCTACGGCAGGCATATTGTGGGCAGTGCGAATTGCATTCACGCCCATTTCCTTTAGCAATTCAATTTGGCGGCGCAGAGCCTTGCGATTAACCGCAGCACCGAGCGCTCCGAGATCATGATGCTGGCAGACGCCGTATATTTTCACATATTGATCATTCAAGTAAAAGCCGTCATTTGTTGTAAAGCGCAAGGTGCGGAAACCAAAGCGCTCCGTTTCACGATCCAGCAGCTGGTCATCGCGATATAGCAAGGTTTCCAACTGGTATAGCTGCGGGGATGACAAGCTCCACAGCTGCGGCTGCTCCACTTCAAGCTCTGTTTTGACAGTAACCGTGCTGCCGGCATCAATGCTTGCTGCAGTTGTTTGCTCTGCTACGATCAGGCCGTTTGCGTCGCTAATTTTATGAACGATTCGGTAAGATGACGAAGGATCAGCCTGCTGCTCGAATACAATTTCGCTATCGATATCCACAAGCCAGCTTTGTTCTTGCGGCTTGGTCGCCACATAGACGCCATGCGTCGCAAGATGCGTCTGCGGCTTCGAGATTAGCCAAACAGAACGATAGATGCCGGCCCCTGAGTACCAGCGCGAGTTGGGAGATTGATGAACCACTCTCATAACAAGCTCATTATTGCCCTGCACAAGGAAAGGAGTAATATCAATTTCAAAGCTGGAATAGCCATATTTCCATTCTCCTGCTGCTTGACCGTTGACAAATAACGTACAGTCCATATAAACGCCTTCAAAGTACAGGGAAGTGCGATTGGTCGCATCCGCATCAGCGACATGCAGCGTTTTGCGATACCAGCCCTCGCTATTTTCGTACAAATTATTACTGTCATAAATTAGCCAATCATGAGGCAGTGTAACAGACATCCAGGCCTGCTCGTCTGCTAATACGGCTTCATAAGATGTATTTAGCGGTTGCTTGGAAAAATACCAATAGTTGTTAAACAATTGCTTTTGACTCATCGTTACTTAGTCTCCTTTCGCTAAAGTATGCCAAGCGCTAGAGCGCTTATTGCGCCACCAACTGTGATCGCGCGTACATACAAGGCAATCATAACACGGAACTAAAATGACATCTATAGAGGAGGTTCAAAAAGCTGGACTTTGATGACGATGCAATTGCGTTGGGGATTACTCGACGTCGAATCTTGAACGCTAGCGAAAATTCCGGTGCTCACGTAGCATTTTGCCTACGCTGCGCTCCTCATTTTCTACTATCGTCCAAGCTTCTTGGTCCTGAAAGCACAGCTTTTTGAACTTCGATTGGAAGAGGATGTTCAAAAAGCTGGACTTTGATGACGATTCGTTGCTTTGTAGCGGATTCGACGGCGAATATGTCACGCTACCGAAAGTTGCGGTGCTCACGTAGCTTTTGGCCTACGCTGCGCTCCTCGCTTTCTAGTATCGTGCCATCTTCTTGGTCCTGAAAGCCCAGCTTTTTGAACTTCGATTGGAAGAGGATGTTCAAAAAGCTGGACTTTGATGACGATGCGATTGCGTTGGGGATTACTCGACGTCGAATCTTGAACGCTAGCGAAAATTCCGGTGCTCACGTAGCATTTTGCCTACGCTGCGCTCCTCATTTTCTACTATCGTCCAAGCTTCTTGGTCCTGAAAGCCCAGCTTTTTGAACTTTCATTGAAAGAGGATGTTCAAAAAGCTGGGCTTTGATGACGATGTGTTGCGTTGTAGTGGATTCGACGGCGAATCTTGAACGATAGCGAAAGGCCAATGCTTACGAAGTATGTTTTCTGCGAAAACATTTGAGGTGCTCACGTAGCTTATTGCCTACGCTGTGCTCCTTGCTTTCTACTAACGTCCAAGCTTCTTGGTTCTGCACTCAAAGAAAGCTACAGCGGAGGAGCAAAGCATCCGAAAAACGCAGTGAGTCGCCTTTAACATCGTAATGCAACCATAAAAAATTCAAATAATGCATTACGATTTAAAAAGCGACTGAAGGATGCTTAGCTCCGTAGCGCTGATGCCGCTACGCACGCTTCATAGCGCACTCCACAGAAAAAAGCTACAGCGGAGGAGCAAAGCATCCGAAAAACGCAGAGTGTCGCCTTTAACATCGTAATGCAACCCTAAAAAATTCAAATAAAAGCATTACGATTTAAAAAGCGACTGGAGGAAGCTTTGCTCCGGAGCGCTGAAAAACGCAGAGGGTCGCCTTTAACATCGTAATGCAACCATAAAAATTCAAATAAAAGCATTACGATTTAAAAAGCGACTGTAGGAAGCTTTGCTCCGGAGCGCTGAAAAACGCAGAGTGTCGCCTTTAACATCGTAATGCAACCCTAAAAAATTCAAATAAAAGCATTACGATTTAAAAAGCGACTGAAGGATGCATTGCTCCGCAGCGCTGACTGAAGGATGCTTTACTCCGGAGCGCTAGAACAGTGAGCCCGAGGATGGTAAACTATAAGAAGAAACGAAATGTATGAAAGGATGAAGGAAGTGAAGCTATTTCATACAGCAGACTGGCATCTGGGCAAGCTTGTCCAGGGCGTTTATATGACGGAGGACCAAGCTTATGTGCTTGAGCAGTTTATCGAGGATGTCAAGCAGGAGCAGCCTGATGCAGTTATTATAGCCGGCGATTTATACGATCGTGCGATACCGCCGACAGAAGCAGTAGAATTGCTTAATGATATACTAGAGCGCCTGGTGCTGGAGCTGCATGTTCCTGTGCTGGCGATTGCAGGCAACCACGACAGTCCGGACCGCATTGATTTCGCAGTAAAGCTGATGGAGCGCAATGGGTTGTATTTATGCGGTCAGCTGCGCTACCCGATTGAGCCTATCGTGCTTCATGATGATGCTGGAGAGGTGCATTTTTATTTGATTCCATATGCGGATCCTTCTATTGTGCGTCATGTTCTGGGTCAGGAGCATATTCGCTCTCACCAGGATGCGATGGAGGCGATTGTGGCGCATATTGTAGAAAATTGGGACGCAAGCGCGCGACATGTGCTGATTGCCCATGCCTTTGTTACACCGTATGGCGAGGCGGAGCAGAATACGAGTGATTCGGAACGCCCATTATCGATTGGCGGCGCCGAATATGTAAGCGCCGAGCTGCTGAAGGCGTTTGATTATGTCGCACTTGGCCATTTGCATCAGGCGCATCATGTTGGCATTGAGCATGTACGATATGCAGGCTCGCCGTTGAAATATTCAATCTCTGAGGAGAAGCATCATAAGGGCTATCTCGTTGTTGAGGTTGGCTCGGACGGCGTTGAAGTCCGCAAGACTGATTTGACTGCGAGACGGGATATGCGCCGCGTGGTCGGAACTATCGCTGATATTGAGCGTTATCCGAGAAATGAAGATTATGTATATGTTACGCTGACAGACGAAAATCCAGTGCTGTTTCCAATGGAAAAAATACGGGCGGTATACCCGAATGCGATGCATGTTGAACGAATAGCAGGACAAAGCAAAACCGCCGGCGAGGAAGCGGAGCAGCCAGCTGCAGCAATCATAAAGCAGGAGCTGAAGCCATTGGAGCTGTTTCGCGCTTTCTATCAGGAGGTTAGAGGAGCCGAGCTTTCCAGCGACAAAGAAAAGCTGTTTGCCGAAGCCTATGAGCTGCTCTTAAAGGAGAGTGGAGAATAGATGAGACCGATACAGCTTACATTAACGGCATTTGGCCCTTACCGTGATCAGGAGACGATCGATTTTCGCAAATTAGGCGATCACCGATTGTTTGTCATCTCAGGCAATACCGGTGCGGGCAAAACAACGATTTTCGATGCGATCTGCTTCGCGCTCTATGGCGCAGCCAGCGGCGAGGATCGTGCTGAGACACGCATGCTGCGCAGTCATTTTGCTGATGAAGCGACCCACACCTCAGTCGAGCTTATATTCGCTGTCCGC
This sequence comes from Paenibacillus montaniterrae, assembly GCF_018403185.1. GTDB lineage: Bacteria > Bacillota > Bacilli > Paenibacillales > Paenibacillaceae > Pristimantibacillus > Pristimantibacillus montaniterrae. The sequence continues at coordinate 1,236,857 of NZ_BOSE01000001.1, read as the reverse complement.
GACAAGCAATTTCGCGTATTTCGGCAAATGAAGCATCGCAAAAGCGGCAATAAAAGTGAAACCGGAGAAAAAATCGAGCTTTTCGAGCTGACGGAGCGAGGCGAGGTCCCGGCCGTAGATCGCTTTGTCATTCGCGATGTCGATCAGCGGCTGGCAGAAATTATTGGGCTGACGAGAGATCAGTTCAGTCAAATTGTTATGCTGCCGCAGGGCGAATTTCGCAAGCTGCTTACATCAAGCACAGACAACAAGGAAGAAATTTTGCGTAAAATTTTTCGTACGGAAATTTTCGAGCAACTGGAGCAATTGGTCGGGCAGCAAACGAAGCAGGTGCAGGAGCAGCTTCGCAGTGGACAGCAGGCGCAAACGCTGCTGCTGCATCAAATAGCCGAGCAGCTTCCGCTAAGAGAAGGAAGCGAGCTTGCTCAGGTGTACGAGCAGGAGCAGCAAAACAGCTATCAGGTGTCTCAAGCGCTTGAAGCTGAGCTGGAGCACTATGAACAGCAACAGCAGCAGTTGGAGCAAGTGAAAATCGAGCTGGCCGAGCAGCTGTCGCTTGCCCGCAAGGCGGTACAGGATGCGGAGCAGCATAATCGAAAGCTGGCCGAGCTGACGGCCAAGCAAGCGGAGTATGGTCAGCTGCAGGAGCGTGCTGATGAAATCGAGCTGCTGCAGCAAGCGCTGGTTAAAGGGGAAAAAGCGCGCTTTGTGGAGCCGTATGAGCAGCGCTGCACGAGAGCGCAGCAGCAAATGCGTGAAGCGCTGCAAGCATTGGAAGCATTAAGCCAGCGCCATCAGCATTTATCCGCCGAGCTTGCTCAGGCTCAGCAGCAATGGGAGCAGCAGCAGGCACTGGAGCCGCGGCGAGCGGCATTGCAGGTAGAGCTGCATGAGCTGGAGGGCTTGGCGCCGCTGGTCAAGCAATTGCAGCAGCAGCTGCTGCGGCTCGCTGAAGCGGATCAACAGCAGCAGCAATTAAAGCGAAAGCTGGAAGCGAGTGAAGCAGCCCTTCAAGCCGTGCGGGTACGCAGACAGGAGCTGCAGCAGCTTTTGCAAAATAGTGAGCATAAGGCGATTCAATATGCCGAGCTGCAGGCACAGCTGAAGCAAATTCAAAAGCAAGGAACGGCGATTAGCCAACTGGTCAAGGAAGCAGCAGAGCTGCAAGAGCTGGCCAAGCAAGAGGAAGGCGCGGAGCTGTCCCGCCAGCAGGCATACAGCGCGCTGCAAGAGCTGGAGCAGCTTTGGCTGGGGGGACAAGCAGGAGAGCTTGCCATGCATTTGCATGACGGTCAGCCATGTCCGGTATGCGGCAGCCAGCAGCACCCGCATAAGGCGGTGCGCATGGAGCATATGCCTAGCAAGGAGCAGCTTGAGCAGGCCAAGGCGGAGCACTTGAAGCAGCTGCAGGAGCAGCAGCGCATCCATGCGCAGCAAAGCGCCAAGCTGAATATGATCGCAGCTCAACTGCAGCAGCAGGAGCAAATAACAGATGCTTCAGGGGCTGCAATAGCTTTTGAACCATATGAACAGACGGATCAGCTTCGCGCCAAGCTGGAGTATGCGCAGCAGCGATTGCGCGAGCAATGGAAGCAGGTTAAGGAGCAGGAACAGCAGCTGCAGGCGGAGGTTGAGCAATCAAAGCAGCATAAGGAGGAGCAGCAGCGGCTTGAGCAGCAGGTTGAGCAGCTGGAGCAGCAGCATAAGCAGCAGTTAAATGATCAGCAGCAGCTGCTGATCCGCCATGCAACGATCAGCTCAACGATCGAGCAGCTGACTGAGCGCATACCGCAGGCGCTGCAGCAGGAGGAGCAATTGAGCGCCAAGCTGCAGCAGTCACGAGCCGAGTTTAATCAGCTTAACGAAAGCTGGAAGGCAGCCGGAGATCATTTTCAACAGGTTGCCAATCAGCACACAACTGTTAAGACGCAGCTTGAGAGTCAGCAGCAGCAGACTGCGCGCTTGCAGCTTGAGCTGGAGGAAAGCAAGACAAGCTATCAGCAGCAGCTGGCGGAGGCTGGCTTCGAGCAAGAGAACGATTATATTGCAGCCAAGCTTACAGCCGAGCAATTGCAAAGCTATCGAGCGACTATCGAGCAGCATAAAGAAAGGATTGTTCGCTTGGCCAATGAGCTGGAGCTGCTCGAGCAGGCTGTAGCAGATAGAAGCTATATCGAGCTGGAGCCGCTGCAGGCAGAGCTTGCGTCCTGGCAATCGCGCTTTGAAGCGCTTATAGCAGAGGAGACGCAGCAGAAGCATTTTGCGGCTGAAATCGTTCGTTTTATGGAGCGGATCAAAGGGACAAGCAATCAGCTTCAGCAGCTCGAAGCGAAGCTGTCGCTGCTTGCCGATCTATTTTCCACGATGAAAGGCGACAATCCATTAAAGCTCAGCTTCGAACGCTATATACTAATCGATTATTTAGAGCAAATTTTAACGATGGCGAACCTGAGATTGAGCAAGCTGTCCAATGGTCAATTCGAGCTTAGAAGAAGTGATCGTCTGGAAACGTATGGCAAGCAAAGCGGCCTCGGGCTTGATGTATACGATGCTTATACGGGGCAAAACCGCGATGTTAAAACATTGTCAGGCGGCGAGAAATTCAACGCTGCGCTTTGCCTTGCACTAGGCATGGCTGATGTTATACAAGCCCATCAAGGGGGAGTCTCCATAGAGATGATGTTCATTGATGAAGGCTTCGGCTCCTTGGATGAGGAATCATTGCAAAAATCCATTCAGGCGCTCGCCGAGTTGCAGCGAGCAGGGCGGATGATCGGGGTCATCTCTCATGTGCAGGAGCTGAAAGCGGCATTGCCGGCATGCCTGGAGGTAAACAAATCAAGAGATGGGTATTCCTATACTTCATTTGTTATTAAATAAAATCGTGAAAGCTCGGCAAACGCATATAAAGAAAGACAGGCTCTATGCTGCTGCTGCAGTATAGAAACCTGTCTTCACTAGGACGTGTAAGAGCGGGTTTGCAGACACGTCCTAGCGTGCCTGAGCACCCTTGGCAAATTAAACGGTAAATGTGCTGACGAACGAAAGCAAGAAAAAGATTAAGCCGCCAAAGCAAAGCAACCCGTTTAAAACAGTGCCGATAATGCCGAACACTTTTCTCCGCTGCTTGATGAACAAGCTGATACAGCCAAGCAAAAAACCGATAAAGGAAATTAAAGCAGAAGCGATCATAAGCAAGCCGCCGACTACGACTGATACGATAAACGGTGGCATTGATTCAGCAGATATAATCATGCTTTCAATGTATGCCGGATCCTGCAGCATCAAAATATCTTCTTGGCTCATATTCAAAATGCTGGAGAAAATGACTACAAAGCCGATTACGATCGCCAAAATGCTAATGATCGCTAAAATAAAGCTGGCAATGCCAAGTCCGCCATGCTTTAGCTTGCCGCTTGGCTCGCCAACTGGAGGCGCACCGTAATACGGCGGCTGCTGCTCGGCGAATGGCGGCGGACCGTACGGCCCTGCCTGAGGCTGGGCATAGCCTGGCTGCTCATACGGTTGCCCAGTCGTATTAGGCACAGTATTTTTTGGTGAGAATCGTCCTTTCGCTTTTATAGACTTGCTGGCCTGTGGAGCAGTTGAGGCAGTGCCGTTCTGCTGCTCCTGTGATGTATGTTGATTTTTAGGTGGATTTGAGTTTGATGAATTTGAATGTTCCATATTGACTCCTTCAGCTAATTTTTATTTCATTATACTACAAATAAAGGAATGATGACTATGTTTAGACGATACTTTATCATTGGTGCGATTGGCGCGGCGCTGGCGATCGCATTTGGTGCGTTTGGCGCTCACGGTCTCAAGGATATGGTAGAGGAGCGGATGCTGGCAAACTTTGAAACGGGCGTGCGTTACCATATGTACAGCGCCTTGGGCATTATGCTTATCGCACTTGCTTCAAAGGTCATTGCCGGCAGCAAGCAGCTATCGCTAGGGGCGCTGCTTATTACGATCGGCACCTGCATTTTTAGCGGCAGTCTTTACGTGATGGCACTGACAGGCATTACAATGCTGGGAGCAATTACGCCTATTGGAGGCGTGCTTATGATTGCCGGCTGGATTTTCGTTGTTACAGGATTATTAAAATTTAAAGACAACTAGTATTTTTTTCTATGACAAAAGACATATTTCGATTATAATTGTGGTGTAACATTACAGATTTTTCTTGTTACATTTGCGATATTAATCATTGGCAAGATGAATCGAGGGATTAAGTTTGTTCAAGCGAAAACAGTATAAAGGGTTAGAACCTTCGACGATTGCAGGTTATCTCATTATCGTATCCCTTGCCTGGATATTTATTGCGTTATTTGTAGTCAGCACCTTTACATACCGCATTATCCTGGGCACGGTTGGTTCGGTTCTACTTGCAACAGCAGTCATTTTGTTATTTCGCGCAAATCGAATTGCACAAGCTACCAATTTTCATGAATCAATCGTAGACACTTTGTTTGAATCCAACGCAGTAGCGCTTACACTTATTAATCATCATGGCAAAATTATCGAGCTGAATCACACGACAGCCAATATGCTCGGCTATGAGCATCGCAATGACTTAATCGGTCTGCCGATTATGGACATTATTGAGCAATCGAGCCAGGAAGCGCTAGGAACCGCATTGGAGCAGGTGAAGGAAGGCAAGATTACATCGCTTAATATTCATGTGCTGCATCGCTCCTCATTTCCGTTAGAGCTGCAAATAAGCTGTGAGCCGGTCATTCAAAACGGCAGTGTAATCGGTGGATTGATCATCAGCCATGATTTAAGCGATCATAAACGCAACATAGAACGAATACGGTATATGGCCTATTATGATGATATGACGGGCTTGCCCAATCGAACCTTATTTCAAATTCGATTCGATGAATGGCTGCTGCGGGCCAAGGAAGATCATTTTATGCTGGGCGTATGCTACATAGATCTTGATAACTTTAAGTTGATTAATGCTTCATTCGGCCGGGAATATGCGGACCTGATGCTGCTGCAAATGGCCGACCGCTTGAACCGCTTGCTGTCCGAGCATGATTTTGTTGCGAGAATGGAAGGAGATTCCTTTGCTCTGCTGCTGAATCATATTGATCATATCGATCAGCTGCTGGAGCGGGCTCAGCATATATTAGAGGTTATTGGAGAGCCGTATGATTTAAAGGGCGTGCCGGTACATGTCAGTGCCAGCATGGGGATCGCGGTTAACATTGATCCGGCGGACGATGGCTATTCCTTGTTCAAAAAAGCCGATATGGCATTGGTTAAAGTGAAGGAAACAGCTGGCGACAACATTTTAATTTATTCCGAGGAATGGAACAACTCCTCCTATGAACGGCTGAAGCTTCAGCATGAAATCCACAGAGCGATTCAAAAGCATGAGTTTGAGCTGTATTATCAGCCGCAATATGATCTGTTAGAAGGACAAATTGTTGGGGTTGAGGCGCTCATTCGCTGGAATCATCCAACGAAAGGCATGCTTTCACCGATCCATTTTATTCCGATCGCCGAGGAAAGCGGCTTAATTGTGCCGATAGGCGAATGGGTTATTCGCGAGGCTTGCCGGCAAAATAAAGAGTGGCTGGATGAAGGCTTGCCAATCGTTCCCGTTGCCGTAAATTTATCGATTCGTCAATTTATCCGCAATGATATGTCTTTGCAAATTTCAAAAATTTTAGAGGAAACGGGTCTGCCTCCACAATATCTCGATATTGAAATTACAGAATCGATGAGTATTGATATTAATGAGATGAATCAAAAGCTCATTGAAATTAGCGAGATGGGCGTAGGCATAAGCGTGGACGATTTCGGCACCGGCTACAGCTCCTTTCATTATTTGAAGGCGCTGCCGATTAATCGCTTAAAGATTGACCGTTCATTTGTAACTGACATCTTGCATGAAAAGAGTCATGCTGAAATTGTTTCAGCGATTATTGCGATGGCGCATAAGCTGAATTTACAGGTTATCGCGGAGGGCGTTGAAACAGATGAGCAGCTTGAATTTCTTCGCACGCTTCAATGTGATGAAATCCAGGGCTACCTTAAAAGTCCACCCGTACCGAGCTCCTTTTTTCAAAAGCTATTATGCTCTGCTTAATCCCATATAAGAAGGCTGATCACCGCATCCTGCATGCAGCGATCAGCCTTTTGTTTTATTACACATATAAAGCCGTTATGCTTCGGTAAAGTCTTCTATCTCAGTTAGTCTGAACGTATATACTTGCTTTTCATCCACATGATAGACTGTAATGATCATTTCCTGATCATCAATGTTGATAACACGACAAGGGATGCTCACTTTAATGCCCAGTCCGCGATTGACAATAAGCCGAATCAGCTTGTTTTGCGCCTTGCATTGGCGGAAGGCCTCCAGACCAAGCGAAAGACTGGTTTCTTCAGGTTTGACAGCGGCTTCAACAGATGGTGCGGCTGACATTATCGTATCGCGCTGCTCTTCCTGCACTTGATTTCTTTTTACAGATACAGAAGTTGCAGAAGCAGCATTAGCTTTTCTCGAATCAATCTCATTGCCTAGCTGAATGCCTGAAATGATTTTATAATCGACAAATTCAGCACTATTAAGCTTGTTCATTAGCTGCATTAGCGCAGCTGCGTGATGCTCATCCTCAATTAATAGTTCCACATGATATACGTAAGATGTTTTGCTGCTGCTCATTATCTTAAATTCCCCTCGTATGATTAAGATTACCAATTAAGATATTCCTACTATATCATGAATGAAACCATTTCTGTAGACCTATTGTTTACATTTTTAAGCTTTGGTCCTAAAGGCTTATATATTACGCTTTTTGCAGGATAAGCTGTAGTTGAACATCCAAATTATTTTCTGTATCCATTACGACATTATGAGGATTTTCCATGCCGAAATCTGCAAAGGTTACGACAGTTGCGGCCTCGATTTTCAAGCTTTCTCCATCGTATTGGGCTTGTCCGGTAAACTGAACCTCTTTCGTAATGCCTTTTACGGTCATATTGCCTGTAAACGATATGTCTACAATTTCCCCGGCTGTCCATTGCTCAGATAGTCCGTCAAATGACAGCAGCTCAAATGTTGCTTCCGGGTATTGTGCAACATCCAAATAATCGGCGCTTGCTATATGGTTGTCGCGCTGGCTGTTTCCGGAGCTCATGCTAGTCATCGCTACAGCTGCTTGTGCGGCTGTGTTGGATGGCTCTGATGTATCAATAGTCCAGCTGCCAGTCACCTCGCTTAGCTCGTAATTGACCGTTTCTCTTGAGGTTGTCACTGAAAAGTAAACCTTGGAGCTATCCTCGATCGTCCATTGCCCATCAAGGCTCGCTGCTGCTGCTTCAGTTGGAGCTGTCTCTTCATTAGGAGTTGACTCAATCTCGCCGCTGCTGCTGCCTTCAGATTGCTCCGTTTCGCTTTCCAGCCCGGATGAAGGCGTTGAAAGCACACTTTCGATTTCAACATTATTGCCGGTTAGTCGATCAAATAGCCAATACATGCCGCCAGCCGCGATAATGACAGCAGCCAACAACGATACAACCACTTTTTTATTCATTAGATGTCCTCCTAATCCAATTAGGGCGTGCCCTACAATTTATTTTCTATGGTTATGTTGGTAACTATAAAATGTTAATCTTAAAAGCACATTAAAATTAGGCGTTTATCTAAATGAGAATTTATTAACTTTCGTGAATATTTAAGCCTACGGGCATATATGGAGGCAAATATTTCCTCTTCGCATATCGTGTACTATACAAGCGAGTTGAGGTGATAACTAATGATGAATATGGTTCCTATACGGCTTAAAAACGGAGCGACGGTAATTGGAGCAGAGGTTTTTCTGCCTAAAACGACATTGCTGTCTATTTCCACTGACCGCGGATACATTATGTGTGGCGCATTGGATGTAGGGCTGCTTAATGAGCGCTTGAAGGATCGGCAAATTATTGCCGGACGCGCAGTAGGTGTTCGCACGCTGGATGAGCTGCTGAATGCTCCATTGGAGTCGATTACCTATGAAGCAGAAAAAATAGGGATAACTATAGGGATGAAAGGCTATGATGCGCTGGAGCTTATGCTATAAAGCGCGAGCCTGAAGCAGAAAACGTTGGATGGTGTTGGGTGATAAACGAATGCATAGAAAAAGGGCTTGCTGCATAAATTCGGCTTTTGGCCGGACTACACAGCAAGCCTTTTACAGTAGTTTTTTTATTTCAAAATATATATATGTTGAAACCATCTCAATTGTTCTTATTGCTCGAACAGCTTGCGAAGATTTTCCTCATAAGGGGCAGTTACAATGCCTTTTTCTGTAATGATGCCTGTTACATATTCATTTGGGGTCACATCGAAGGCAGGGTTGTATACTTTAACGCCCTTTGGCGCTGTACGCTTGCCAAAGCCTTCTGTAATTTCCTCATCGGGGCGCTCCTCAATCGGAATTTCAGCGCCAGTTGGCGTATTCAAGTCGATTGTGGAAAGCGGGCAAGCAACATAGAATGGGATGCCATGCGCCTTTGCCAAAACAGCCACGCTGTACGTACCTATTTTATTGGCCACATCGCCATTGGCCGCAACGCGGTCAGTTCCAACGATAACAGCATCAACCCAGCCCTTGGACATGACCATGCCAGCCATATTGTCGCAAATTAGCGTTACATCGACACCAGCCTGCTGCAGCTCAAACGCCGTTAAGCGGGCACCTTGCAGCACCGGGCGAGTTTCATCAGCATATACACGCAAATTGATGCCGCGCTCCTTGGCAATATAAAAAGGAGCGAGCGCCGTACCGTATTTCGCTGTAGCGAGTCCACCTGCATTGCAATGCGTCAGCACGCCCATATCTTCCTTGAAAAGGGACAGGGCATACTCGCCAATTGCACGGTTCGTTTGCTCGTCCTGCTGCTGAATCGCAATAGCTTCCTGCTCAAGTGCTTTTTTGCAATCAGCCAGTGAAAAGCCTTGTGCAATAAACTGATCTGCAGCAGCTTTCATGCGGTCGAGTGCCCAGAACAAATTGACTGCCGTAGGACGAGAGGTAGCCAAATACTGTGCGGATTGCTGCACTGCATCCAGCCATTCCTCAGTTGTTGCAGCCTGTTGGCTGGCGATTACAACACCATACGCTGCGGCTATGCCAATAGCAGGTGCGCCGCGCACCTTTAAGTGACGAATCGCTTCCCATACATCCTTTTGCGTGGTGAGCGGCAAATAAACGACTTCTTCCGGAAGCAGCCGCTGGTCCAACAGATCAACTTGTCCATTATTCCATTTGACCGATTCCAACCCTACATAAGCTTCACTCATATCGATAATTCCTCTCTACTCTTGATTGTACTTCTAGTTGCTTTTTACAATATCCACAAGCTCCTCGATTGATTGAAGCGAACGGTTGCGGATAATTAATTGCGTTCCGATATTCAATACCTGACGTTGGCAGCTGTTGCGCACTGCATCGTCATCAATGCGGTCGATGTCGATAACATGGGAAAGACCAACGATGCGGCGGATCATTTTGGCTCCAGTATATCCAGCAGCATCCTGCAAAATTCGCTTCATATAATATTGCTTGTAGCCCTTTGCTTCATTAGCCAAGCGATCAACGCCGTGAGCTTCCCATAGCGCCAGAAATTTGTCATGGAACTGGTTCCAAATCGAAACGACCATCTCAAGCAAATAGCTGCGATGAGCTTCGCGAGCTGCCTCATCCTTGCTCCAATGCGCCTGCGCTACATAGTTCATTAGCAAATTGGCATATACTGCCCCGATATCAAAGCCAATCGGTCCATAGAAAGCAAACTCCGGATCAATGACCTTGGTTGATTGCTTCGTAATAAAAATGCTGCCTGTATGAAGATCGCCATGCAGCAATGCTTGAGCATTCGTCAAAAACTTCTCGCGCAAAATCGCAACCTCAAGATGAAGCTCATCGTTGCTGCGCAGCGCGGCCGCTGCATCTTCAATTGCCGCTTCATAATTGTTGTTGTCCGAAAGCGTGTAAGGATCATCGAAAATCAAATCCTCGGTAATTTTGCACAGCTCCGGATTAATGAAGCTTTTCACCTGCAGCTTCTTCTGCTGCTGATTCATGCCGAGGTCAGACGTAAAGAACAGCGTGTTGGCGATAAAGGTTGAAATATGATCTGCAAACAGCGGATATATATTGCCTTCGATCAGCCCTCTGCGCATAATGACATGGTCGCTCAAATCCTCCATAACGGTAAGCGCCAGCTCCGGGTCGTATTTGTACACCTGCGGCACTAAGCCAGGCGCAAGCTTGCCTTCCAATATAAGCTTTTCGCTTTCAATACGCGCGCGATCCAGCGTAAGCGGCCACGATTCGCCTACAACCTTGGCATAGGGCAAAGCCTGTTTCAGAATTAAGCTTTTGCCGCTTACAGAATCTTTAATATGAAAAACGAGATTTAGATTCCCGTCACCGATTTCTTTACAGCTTAAAGAGGCGTCAGCAGGGAAAAACGCTTCAATACTGCGAGCAATGTCGATCGCTTCTTGCTCTGTTAACGGATGATATGTTGACATATCGCCCACCTCCATAATCAATATCGTTCATACACCATAACTTATAGTATAATGGATAATGATACGGCATGGAATAATAATTTCGCAATTCCATGAAATTTTATCGGAATTATGATATGCTATAAGATCAACCTAGGGCATGTCTGAGAACTCCGAGGACAGCCAATTTTGCCGAATTTTCGTTCCATGTAAGGCGCGTTTGTGAAGGCGTACCGGGCGTACGTCAAGCAAACGGAACGAAGCAGGGGGCGAAAAGGCGGTGAAAGTGGCCTCTGAGTGGGTTTTCAGACACGCCCTAACAAAGTGGATAGGAGGAGTTGCATATATGGAGCTGCAAATAAAGGCGCAGGCTGAACCCGTTGCATTTAAAGAATGGGCGGTGACGATTGATTCCCTTTTAAAAGGAGAGCTTATATTTGTGATGCGAAAAGGCGGGATTGTCGAGGAAACGAAGCATTTTTCGCTGCAATCGCCCCGTTTCTATCTTATGCCTGCTTACGAGCATCAAAAGGAGCATTTGCTGAAGCAGCCGTACCAGGGAAGAATTGCTTCCATGATGAAGGACTGGTCGCCGGAGCAGCAGCATATGAAGCTGGAAGGATATGCAGATGTTGTAGAGGATATATTAATTTGTGATGCCGAGACGCTGCATGCGATACGTGAGCTTCACATTTGGACGGACCAATTTGCCGAGGAGCGATTGAAATGGAAGAAGACACAGCCTCTTCATCTATTAGTGCTGCGCGTTTACAAATTGGACGAGCCGCTTGTTACCGAAATGCAGGATGTATATCGCGGCTGCAAATCGTGGGTAACGATCGACAACTCGCTTCCAGAGCGCAAGCTGACGCCTGTGCTGAGCGATGAGCAGTTTGCTGAAAAATACGAGCAGCTGAAAGCGAGCCTGCGCACAGCGTCGAACTGAAAACTGCCCACACAAAGATTGATTTATAACTAAAATTAAATTATAATAATTATTGAGAATCATTGAGAATCAACATACAAAAGATGTAAATAACCGTGGAGGGATCGTATATTATGTCGACGAAATTTGTCATCGATGGTCTTAAGGCAGAGATCGAGGGAAAAGAAATTCTTAAAGGAATTAATCTTGAAATTAAAGGCGGAGAAATTCACGCTATTATGGGTCCGAACGGTACCGGTAAATCTACGCTGGCATCGGCTTTGATGGGCCATCCAAAATATGAAGTGACAGAAGGCAGCGTATCGCTTGATGGAGAGGATATTTTAGAAATGGAGGTTGACGAGCGCGCTCGTGCAGGGATGTTTCTGGCCATGCAATACCCTTCAGAAATTCCTGGCGTAACGAACTCTGACTTCCTGCGTTCTGCAATTAACGCTCGTCGCGGCGAAGGCAATGAAATTTCGCTTATCAAATTCATTCGTCAAATGGAAGGCAAAATGAAGGATCTGGAAATGAATCCTGAGTTTGCACACCGTTACTTGAACGAAGGCTTCTCTGGCGGTGAGAAGAAACGTAATGAAATTTTGCAAATGATGCTGCTTGAGCCGAAATTGGTTATTCTTGATGAAATCGACTCAGGACTTGATATCGACGCTTTGCGCATCGTAGCAAATGGGGTTAATGCGATGCGTGCCGAGGATCGCGGCTTCCTGATCATTACGCACTATCAACGCTTGCTTGACTACATTACACCAGATTACGTTCACGTTATGATGCAAGGCCGCATCGTAAAATCTGGCGGTCCAGAGCTTGCACAGCGTCTGGAAAAAGAAGGCTATGACTGGGTTAAGGAAGAACTTGGCATTACTGATGAAACGGTTGGCCAGGCCTAATCGGATAAGGAGGCATTAGCAAATGAGTACACAATTAACGACTCCGACCGATCGTCAAACTGCGGAGGCAATTGCTGTTGGCAAGGGTGAGCCAAGCTGGCTTGTAGCGCTTCGCGGACAAGGCGCTGAGCTGTCTGCGACATTGCCGTGGCCAAAGCCTGAAAAAGTTAAAATTGAGCGCTGGAACCTGACGGCGGTTGGTCAATACGAAGCAACAGATAAGGTTAGCTCGATTCAAGAGCTGCCGCAATCCGTGCAGGAGCTTATTGCGGAAGGCACAGAGAACCTGCTCGTGCAAAAAAATACAGGCGTCGCTTGGGCGCAGCTTTCTCAAGAGCTTGCTAGCAAAGGCGTTATTTTCACAGATCTTGAGACAGCAGCGAAAGAGCATGGCGAGCTTGTACAAAAATATTTGTTCCAGGCGATCAAGCTTGATGAAAATAAACTGACAGCGCTGAACGCAGCGCTATGGAATGGCGGCGTCTTCGTATACGTGCCGAAAAATGTTGAGGTTGAGCTGCCGCTACAAGCGATCTTGTACAACGATAAGGCAGAGGCAACGTTTGCTCCGCATATTTTAATTATTGCAGAGGACAATAGCCGTGTAACGTATGTTGATTCTACGGTATCGGTTAAAGAAGCTGTACAGGCGGAATTTACGCATCCGGCAATTGTTGAAGTATTCGTCAAGCCAGGCGCAGTTGTTCGCTTTGGCTCCGTTCATTCATTGGCCGAAAGCGGTGTTGATCTGTCGCTTCGTCGCGCAGTAGTTGAAAACGACGGCCGCATTGAGTGGATCATTGGCGATCTTAATGATGGCAATACCGTATCCGATACGAAGTCAGTGCTTGTAGGCAATGGCTCGACATCAGATACGAAAGTAATCAGCGTAGGCCAGCGCAAGCAGCAAATGAGCTTGACTACGCAGGCGGTTCACTTCGGAAAAAGCTCGGACAGCAACATGATTACACGCGCTGTTATGCGTGAAGCTGCTTCTGCGATTATTAACGGTATTACGAAGATTGAGCATGGCGCAACGAAAGCAAACGGCGTTCAAGCTGAAAAAGTATTGATGCTTAGTCCGAAGGCTCGCGGTGATGCCAATCCGATCCTGTTGATTGATGAAGACGATGTTACTGCAGGTCATGCTGCGAGTGTGGGTCAAGTAAATCCTGAGCAGGTTTATTACTTGATGTCTCGCGGAATTTCGAAGTCAGACGCAGAGCGTCTAATTATCCATGGCTTTTTGGCGCCTGTCGTGTCTGAGGTTCCTGTCGAGGCTGTTCGCCAGCAGTTGAACCGACTTCTTGAAAGGAAGCTACAGGGATGAATATACATGCGATACGGGAACAATTTCCGATATTGCATCAAGAGATAAATGGGCATCCGCTTGTTTATCTTGACAGCGCGGCATCTTCTCAGAAGCCGCGTTCCGTCATTGATGCGGTGAGAAACTATTATGAGCTTGATCACGCCAATGTGCATCGTGGCGTTCATTCATTGGGCTCGCGTGCAACGGATGCCTATGAAGGTGCTCGTGAGAAGGTCGCTAGATTCATCCATGCACCGTCCGCTGAACAAATTGTTTTTACGCGCGGCACAACAACGGCGCTTAATCTGGTCGCGTCCAGCTATGCGCGCGCTGTATGCCAGGAAGGCGATGAGATTGTCATTACGCCAATGGAGCATCACAGCAACCTTATTCCATGGCAGCAGGTGGCCAAGGCTACTGGCGCAACGCTGAAATTCATTCCGCTACAGCCGGATGGAACGATTACGCTAGAGGATGCTGAAGCAACAATAACAGACAGAACGAAAATTGTGTCCGTTACCTATGTGTCCAATGTGCTTGGCTGTGTCAATCCGATCAAGCAGCTTGCCGAGCTTGCTCATCGCAAGGGTGCTGTAATCGTCGTTGATGGCGCGCAAAGCACGCCGCATATGAAGGTTGATGTGCAGGATTTGGATGTAGACTTCTACGCCTTTTCCGGACATAAAATGTGCGGACCTACCGGCATTGGCGCGCTGTATGGCCGCCGCAGCCTGCTGGAGAATATGGAGCCGATTGAGTACGGCGGGGAAATGATTGACTTTGTGGAATTGTATGAATCCACCTGGAAGGACATTCCTTATCGTTTTGAAGGCGGAACGCCAATTATTGCCGGCGCTGTTGGTCTCGGAGCTGCTATTGATTTTCTCGAGCAAATCGGAATGGACGCCATTGATCAGCATGAGAAGCATTTAACGAAGTATGCCTATGACGTGCTCTCCAATATTGATGGCTTAACCATTTACGGTCCTGAGCAAAATCGGGTAGGCCTAGTTACATTTAATATTGATGATGTGCATCCACATGATGTTGCTACCGTATTAGATACAAAAGGGATTGCGATTCGTGCAGGACATCATTGCTGTCAGCCGTTAATGCGCTGGCTCAATGTTTCTGCTACGGCAAGAGCAAGCTTTTATATATACAATACAACGGATGAAATCGATCGATTAGCCGATGCACTGATTCAAACAAAGGAGTTCTTCGGCTATGGAATTGAATGATCTTTATCGTCGCGTCATTATGGACCATTATAAAAATCCGCGCAATCGCGGCGAGCTGGAGCAGGAGTCGGTTGCGATCGCATTGAACAATCCTACATGCGGCGACCGTATTTCCTTGCAGCTGCAGCTGGAGGACGGGATTATTACCGATGCCCGTTTTACGGGGGAGGGCTGCTCGATCAGCATGAGCTCCGCTTCGATGATGACGGAGGCAGTAAAAGGCCGCAGCTATGAGGAAGCGCTGGATTTGGCTGAACGCTTTTCGTCGCTGATGCAGGGGCAGGATGTAGAGTTTGAAGAGCTGGAGGATATTGAGGCGTTGTCAGGCGTCAACAAATTTCCAGCCCGCATCAAATGTGCAACCTTAGCCTGGAATGCGTTGAAAAAAGGAATTGAGCCGCAAACGAATTAAGCTGCAGCTTGGCAGGTTATGTATACTAATAAAGGAGTGTGACGGATCATGGCAAAATCTATGCCAGATTTAGGCGAGTACAAATACGGCTTCCGCGATGAGCACAAAGCGATCTTCCAATCGGGTAAAGGGCTTACGGAAGAAATTGTACGCACCATTTCATCAATGAAAAACGAGCCAGAGTGGATGCTTGAATTCCGCTTGAAATCGCTCGAGCAATTTAATAAAATGCCAACTCCAACATGGGGCGGCGATCTGAGCGAGCTTGATTTTAATGATATTCAATATTATGTCAAGCCTTCAGAAAAGCAAGGGAAAACATGGGAAGAGGTACCGCAGGAAATTAAGGAAACGTTCGACAAGCTCGGTATTCCTGAAGCCGAGCAAAAGTTTCTAGCCGGGGTTTCTGCACAGTATGAATCCGAGGTTGTTTACCACAGCATGCAGGAGGATCTGGAAAAGCAAGGCGTTATTTTTACAGACACCGATACTGCGCTTCGTGAGCATCCGGAAATTTTCAAAGAGTATTTCGGTACAATCGTACCTCCAAGCGATAATAAATTTGCAGCATTGAACTCGGCAGTATGGTCTGGCGGCAGCTTCATTTACGTGCCAAAAGGCGTACAATGCGAAATTCCGCTGCAGGCTTACTTCCGCATCAACTCGGAAAATATGGGACAGTTTGAGCGTACGCTAATTATTGCGGATGAAGGCTCTTCTGTACACTATGTTGAAGGCTGTACAGCGCCGATTTACAGTACAAACTCGCTGCACTCTGCAGTTGTAGAAATTATTTGCTTGAAGGATTCGCGCGTGCGCTATACAACGATCCAAAACTGGGCGCCTAACATTTACAACCTTGTTACGAAGCGTGCGGTTGCTGATGAAAATGCGTCAATGGAATGGATTGATGGCAACATCGGCTCCAAGCTTACGATGAAATATCCTGCTGTTGTACTTCGTGGCCGCGGTGCAAAAGGAACTGTGCTTTCGATCGCAGTTGCCGGCAAAGGCCAATTGCAGGATGCTGGTGCAAAAATGACGCATCTTGCACCGGACACAAGCTCTACGATCGTATCCAAGTCGATTTCCAAGCATGGCGGTAAAGTATCCTATCGCGGCCTGGCTCACTTTGGACGCAATTCTGATGGTGCAAAATCAAACATCAAATGCGACACATTGATTTTAGATAATCAGTCTACTTCTGATACGATTCCTTACAATGAAATTTTGAATGACAACATTGTATTGGAGCATGAAGCGACAGTTTCTAAAGTATCTGAGGATCAGCTGTTCTATCTAATGAGCCGCGGCTTGTCCGAGGACGAAGCAACGCAAATGATCGTAATGGGCTTTATTGAGCCGTTTACGAAGGAGCTGCCAATGGAGTATGCAGTTGAGATGAATCGCTTGATCAAGTTTGAGATGGAAGGTAGTATAGGGTAACTTCGACATCCCCGAGGCCTTGAGAATGGAAAGACGTGTTTGCCTACGATTCACTCAGTTTTTGTAACTGGGTGAAGGGGCGAATGCGTCTTTTTTAATTTGAATGCATTATGTAAAAAGCTCCTCTATTGCAGAGGAGCTAGCACCATTAGATAAAGTGTCTTCTATGATGGCGACAGTGCCTTTTATGGCGACGATGGCGACGATGATGACGAATACCGCTGATCTCCACTTTCATATTCTTCACCTCCTCACTTGCCTCCTCACTTCAGTATATGTAGGATCTAAAACGTTGATTGTGCGAATGTAACTATCTTTAAATATTTACTTATAATCCCAGATAAAAGATGTTTTATCCACACGCAATTCTATATCGTTCATATTAATAACTTGAACTGCACCCCAATTGCTAGATTTTATCTGTCTAATAATTGGGGTGTTTTTGTTGTATAGATGGCACTTTATGAAAGGACTTACAGTCAGTCAATGAACACGCACATTTTTTACCCCAGAGGTGCTTTGTCCCACACTAAATCTGTTCACAACTCATATTCATAACATGTACGATTCAATTCGTTTGTCGTACTTGATGAAATACCGAGAGCCAAATTCATGCAAAGGAGTATGATGATGATGTCGATTGATAATCAAAGTTTTCAGGACCTTCAAGAGAGCGGACCGACCGGCCCGATGGGACCAACTGGACAAAGAGGGCCTCTTGGTCCTAATGGGAGAGATGGTCTCACTGGTCCGACCGGCCCGACAGGACCTACAGGAAGCGGCGATCCTGGCCCGACAGGAATGCCAGGGCCAACAGGTCCAAGCGGCCCGGGAGGGACAGGCGGTACTGGCCCGACAGGTTCTTCAGGCCCGACAGGCCCGACTGGAATGTCAGGTCCAACAGGTGCTATCGGTCCTGCGGGAATAGGTGGAACAGGTTCAGCAGGTCCAACGGGTCCAACGGGTCCAACAGGTCTGACCGGTCCAACAGGTCCGACCGGAACGGGGCATACAGGTCCATCAGGCGCAGTAGGACCAACAGGTCGATCGGGTTTACCGGGCCCTACCGGTCCAGGGATAACGGGTGATACCGGTCCAACGGGTCGATCGGGTTCACCAGGCCCTACCGGTCCAACAGGCCCGGGCTCAACCGGTCCAACGGGCCCTACCGGTCCAACAGGTTCACGTGGCTTAACCGGTCCAATTGGATTTGGCGTAAAGGGCCCGACGGGCCCGACAGGACGAGCAGGAGAAACAGGCGCAACAGGTCCTACTGGACCGGGAACAGGCGCAACAGGTCCAACAGGTCCGACAGGCCCCAAGGGACTAACTGGACAAATAGGACCAACCGGTTCGGCTGGGCTTGTCAAAACCTATACGTTTAATGATTATGCTCTGGATTTGAGTCAAGATTGGAATACGCCGCAGCAAATATTTAATAAGTCATTTGACGGCGATCTAACAGAATATCAAATGTATAGAGCAGTGATATTTTGTTATATAAGAGTTAAGGCTGTAAATTTTTATTATTGGGTCCCTCGTATTCAATTATACGATTCTAGTGGTCATAATTCTGAGTATAATTACTACCCGCAATATAATGTGGATAACGAATATTCTTATAATGATTGTATGTTCAACACTCAATTTATCTTTACTCAGTCCTCAGGGTTACAGTTGTATTTCGGGATATCCCCTGGCGGTGAAGTATATAATCTTAGCAGTGCAGTTGTAAGTCAAATTCGTTTGTCTGTAAGCCCAGTTACTATCCCGCTACCTACCTGATCATCCGAAATTGGTTTGCGTTTATTTTACAATTGCTTTATTCGGCTCGGCAACTAAGGGCTAATTTATATAAAGGAGCATGGTGTTTATGTCAATCGAAAATCGAAATTTGCAGGACTTTCAGGAGGGAGGTCCAACAGGCCCGACAGGCCCAACTGGTCCAATTGGGCCGACAGGTCCAACGGGCTTAAATGGGGGTGATGGGGGAGTAGGCTCGACCGGTCCAACCGGTCCAGGAAGAGCCGGAGCAACGGGTCCAAGCGGTGCGACAGGTCCAAGGGGGCCAGAAGGTCCTGGAGGGACAGGAGAAGTAGGGCCAGCCGGTTCAACAGGCCCGACTGGCCCTCAGGGAATACCAGGTCCAATGGGTCCAACCGGACCGTCCGGAAAGGGTGAAACAGGTCCGACAGGTCCGACAGGGCAAACAGGAGTAACAGGCCCAATCGGACCAGTCGGAACAGGAGAAACAGGACCGACTGGTGCAACCGGTCCGATGGGGAAAGCAGGTGCAACCGGTCCGAGTGGAAAGGGAGAAACAGGCCCAACTGGGCCGAGCGGGGATGCGGGAGAAATAGGTCCAACCGGTCCAAGTGGAACAGGAGAAATAGGTCCAGTGGGCCCTCCGGGTATTCCAGGCGTAATTGGCCCAACCGGACCATCTGCAACGGGAGAAACAGGCCCGACAGGTCCGTCAGGGGAAGCGGGAGATACTGGTCCAACAGGTCCAAGCGGAGTAACGGGAGATATGGGCCCGACAGGCCCAACGGGCCCAACTGGGGATACTGGTCCAGCCGGCCCGAACGGTTCTGCTACGTTCGGTTTAGTTTATATATTAAACGACTATACTTTAGATTTACTTCAAGATAGGACAGCTCAACAGCAAGTATTTAATCAGTCATTCGATAATGATCTGGTTGTAGGACAGAGGTATAGAGCGGAGCTATCCTGTAGTTTAAAGTTTACGTCCCCTACGCCGGCCCCCTCACTTTCTACAGAGGGAGTTTGGATTCCTCATATTCAATTTAGCGGCTTAGATGGTTCAAGTGATTATTATCCATCCTATTATATAGCTGTCAATAACGATTACGATATAACTACTATTGATTGCATATTCAATGCTGAAGGCACCTTTACGCAGAGCTCTGGTTTAAAGCTGTATTTTGGGTTGGCTTTTGGAGTGTTTGAATACGATGCAGTTAGCGTGGTTGTAAGTAATGTCAGGTTAGTTATAACTCCGGTAGCTTCCTAATTGTCAGAAATTCTTATGTAAAGGAGCTTGGTCATTATGTCAAATATAAATCGAAATTTGCAGGACTTACAGGCTGTAGGCCCGACAGGTCCAACAGGTCCAACAGGCCCGACAGGCCCAATAGGGAATAGAGGTCGAGCTGGGTATAACGGTTTTAATGGCCCGGCAGGTCCAACAGGTCCAGATGGAGCAGGACCGACGGGTCCAACCGGGATACCAGGTCCAACGGGTCCAACGGGGCCGGCAGGAAGAGGGGATACAGGACCAACAGGACCATCCGGCCCAACAGGCCCGACAGGCATATCAGGCCCAACGGGTCCAACAGGTCCAACTGGAATCGGAAAAAGAGGCTCGACCGGTCCAACAGGACATGTAGGAGAAACGGGCCCGACAGGTCCGACAGGATCGGGACAAAGGGGACCTACAGGTCTTATTGGTCCGACAGGAGAAATCGGTCCAATTGGACCGACTGGAACGGGGGAAAAAGGCCCGACAGGTCCAAAGGGTCAAGCAGGAGAAAAAGGCCCAACAGGTCCTGCCGGAACGGGAGAACGAGGTCCGACAGGCCCAACAGGGCAAGCAGGAGAACGCGGTCCAACCGGACCGACCGGGGTGGGAGAACGAGGTCCGACAGGCCCGACAGGGCAAAAAGGAATAATTGGTCCAACTGGACCGGCCGGGTCGGGAGAACGAGGTCCGACAGGTCCGACAGGGCAAAAAGGAGAAACTGGCCCGATTGGTCCAACTGGTATAGCCGGGACTGTTAAAATCTATACGTTTGATAACTATTCTATCGATTTAAGCCAAGATAAAGATGCTTTGCAGCAAGTTTTTAGTCAAACCTTCGACAGTGATCTGATTGCAGGACAAAAATATAAAGCAGAGCTCTATTGTTATTTACGGGTTCAATCTAATAGCTATGTCTCATGGATTCCTCATATTCAAATTAACGGTTTGGATGGATCTAATGACTTCTATCCAGCATTTCTCGTTCAGCTTTCAACTAGCCCATATGCAGATTTCACACTATTTGTTCAAGATACCTTTACTCAAACAGAAGATTTAAACCTGTCTTTTTCGATAGCTTATGGAAATAGAGGGAATGAGCTTCAACAAGCTATTGTAAGTCGAATTCGTTTAACGATAACTCCAGCGGCATAACCGTAATCACGCATATTTTAATTAACGGCACCTTGATGCAAGCTGCGAGCTGGCTTCAAGGTGCTTTTGTTATGTAGTCTAAGCAGACATACAGGAAGAAGCCTCTCCGTTTTAAGGAAGAGGCTTCTTCAAATGCTTTATTTTTAATCATAGTTACGACGATTATGCCATCTATGATGATGGCGTCTGCATCTTCTGCGACGTGGTCTAATTCCGCTAATTACCGCTTTCATACCAATCACCTCCTAGCTTACGGTATATCATATGGTAATTTGATCGGGATTGACTGTGTAAACGCATAAGGAGCAGGAGAAAACAATGAATGAGTTTATGTCTATGCTTTTATTAATAAGCTGCCGTCTAAATCAATTTATTACCATATTTTTAAAATGCTGCTAAGCATAAAAGCTTAGACCCAAGCGCATGTTATAGCTAGGAGGTGAGCAAAACATGAAAAAACTTGGAATCGCAATTGCATGTACAGCGCTTGTTCTAAGCTTAACTGCTTGCGGAACTTATGACCGCAATCGAAATGACAACCGTGCAAATGGTGTGAGACCGCAGTCTGTGCATGATAATGCAACGACAGGTGATCGAAACCTCAATAATCTTAACGGCCGCGATACGATGATGAATGGACAATCCATGAATGATCAGCAAAAACGACTGGTAAACTCCGTTCGCCAGGTAGAAGGCGTTAATGATGCTACAGTAGTCGTAAATGGTCAAGACATCATTGTCGGCATAGACGTTGATAACGTTGGCAGACGTGAAGAGGTTGTCAAAAATGTAAAAAAAGCATTGCAAGATGATCACAATGGCTACAACGTTCATGTAACAGCAGAACGTGCCATGCATGATCGTATTCGTACCATTCATGGACAAATGGGCAATACTGACGGACAGCTTAACACGTACAGCACTGGCAACAACAACGGCAATGAACGCCATCCTATCCGAAATTTAGCCCGTGACATTCAAGACTTGCTTGAAGATATGGGTGAAGCCGTAACAGAACCACTTCGTTAACGAAGTGGTTTTTTTGTCGAATCACGTCTTTTCCTTACATCTCCTAACGATTACTATGATAAAATCATTACATATCATAATGAACTGGTGGAGTGCTGATGAGCGACAGATTTAATAAAAAGAACCAAGGCTTCAGAATGTACAATGATCGATGGACTACGAAATCGAAGCCATCTGAGTTAAATGCAGGTGAAGCTTCAAAGCGTGCAGCCGTTGCCAATGACGATAAGCTGATGGAAATCGCCTTACTGCAAAAGCTTCATGCCAATACTAAAGTGGTAGGATTTCTTGTATATAACGGTGAAATTAAAGGGCTTCGTTTCTTTGATCCTGTAAAGCGAAAATTTATCGATATTGCCCCGTGGCATTTAAGCCAATTTAATATGAGCAAGCTGAAGCTGATGGAGATCAGACAGATTGAACTGCTTAGACATGAAACGGGCGAATCGGAAGGAACTGTAGTGGTGGAGTTTTTAACGAAGCATGAAGCAGCAGGCTTCTTTCGCGCCAATCGCATGATCTCTGATCAGCTCGCTGCAGCTTTAAGCGGAATTATTCATTACATGCCGGAGGATGAGTATCAGCAGCTCATAAGGAGCTTTACGAATAAAGTGGAAGGTGATTAAGATGAAGCAGTTATTGTACATTGGCGGCGAGTGGGTGGAAGGACATTATGAGACAGCGTTGTTTTCGCCGTATTCTGGAAAAAAGCTGGCTGACGTGGCTGGAGCATCGCTTGAGCAAGCAGATTTAGCGGTGCTGTCAGCTGTGCAGGCAAAGTCGTCGATGCGCAAGCTTAGCGCTCATATAAGAAGCGGGATATTGGAAAGGGTCAGCATGATGCTCGCGGAGCGGAGAGATGAAGCGGCCGAGCTTATTGCATTAGAGGCGGCTAAACCGATTAAAGCAGCCTATATTGAGGTGGATCGGACAGTAATAACCTTCAAGCTGGCTGCTGAAGAGGCGAAGCGTATCTCTGGAGAAACAATACCGATGGATAGTGTGCCTGGCGGCGAGCAGCGCTTTGCCTATACGAAAAAGGAGCCTGTTGGAGTCGTAGGTGCTATAACGCCGTTTAATTTCCCGATGAATTTGGTTGCGCATAAGCTCGGACCGGCCTTGGCGGCTGGCAACAGTGTTGTGTTGAAGCCGGCTGAGCAAACACCGCTGTCTTCATATTTTATTGCCACGCTTTTTCATGAGGCAGGTTTGCCGCCAGGAGCTTTGAATGTTATTACTGGCAGAGGCCCCGAGCTTGGCGAGTATATCGTAAGCGATGAGCGCGTCAGCTATATTACATTTACAGGCAGTCCCGCTGTTGGCGAGCAGGTTAGGCGCAATGCGCGCTTAAAGCGAGTCACGCTTGAGCTTGGCTCTAATTCAGCGGTCATTATAGACGGTGATGTTAATGTGGAGCAAGCGGCAGCGCGCTGTGTAACAGGTGCGTTTTCCAATCAGGGTCAGGTATGCATATCGCTGCAGCGCATTTATGTAATGGAAGAGGTATTTGATAAATTTGTAGAAGCCTTTATAGCACAAGCGAAGCAGCTGGTGCTTGGAGACCCTCTGCTTATGCAAACCGATGTGTCGGTGCTGATTCATCCGTCTGCTGTCGAGCGAGTGCTGAGCTGGGTGCATGAAGCGATGCAGCAGGGTGCAGAGCTGGCACTAGGCGGCTATGCGAAGCAGCGTTTGCTTCAACCAACGGTATTGCTGCATGTGCCTGAACATGCAAAGGTGATGCAGCAGGAGGTATTTGCGCCAATTGTAAGCATTAATCGAGTTAGCACCATAGAGCAAGCCATTGCCCTCGTTAATCAATCGCAATTCGGCTTGCAGGCGGGTATTTATACGAACAGGCTGGAAACCGCGCTCGATGCAAGCGACAAGCTGGAGGCTGGCGGTGTGCTCATTAACGACATTCCTACGTTCCGACTCGATCATATGCCGTATGGCGGCTGGAAGCACAGCGGAATCGGCCGTGAAGGCATCAAGTACGCAATAGAGGAAATGTGCGAAACCAAGCTGGTCATTTTTAATCGCAGCTAGTGCAGCAATAGATAATTATTGGATAATAGCGGGCCTTTCGTTATATGCGAAAGATCTGCTATTTTTTTGCCTGCAAATTTGCCAAGTTGTCACAATCTTAACGGAAAAGTAATCGTTCGTGTGAAAAAAATCACATATGAAGGCGAAAATCGACGTTATACTAAGGCATTGAAAGGGGAGATCTTTGTGGATGCATTGGATTTATCAAGATGGCAGTTTGCGATTACAACGGTATATCATTATTTATTTGTGCCGCTGTCAATCGGCCTGGCTTATCTGATTGCATTTATGCAGACGATGTATGTCATTAAAAACGATGAGTCTTACAAGTATTTGGCAAAATTTTGGGGCAAATTGTTTCTGCTCAATTTTGCTGTTGGCGTTGTAACGGGAATTATGCAGGAATTTCAGTTCGGAATGAACTGGGCTGATTATTCCAGATTCGTCGGTGCTGTATTTGGCGGGCCACTTGCGGTAGAAGCTTTAGTATCCTTCTTCCTGGAGTCGACGTTTTTGGGAATATGGATCTTTGGCTGGGATCGGCTGCCGAAAAAGGTTCACCTGGCCTGTATTTGGCTGGTGGCGATTGCAGCTACCTTGTCAGCGCTATGGATTTTAAGCGCCAACGCCTTTATGCAAGAGCCGGTCGGCTATGAAATTGTCAATGGCCGTGCCGAGATGACCGACTTTTTCGCCTTGCTTGGCAATCCGCAGCTATGGGTTGAATTTCCGCATGTTATTTTCGGAGCATTTGCTACGGGTGCATTTTTCATCGCCGGCATCTCTGGCTACAAAATTTTGCGCAAGCAGCAGCCAGGCTTGTTCAAGAAATCGTTCCAGATTTCAATTGTTGTTGCTTTAATTTCCAGCGTACTGACCGCTACGGCTGGTCACTCGCAATCTCAGCATTTGATGGAATCGCAGCCGATGAAGATGGCGGCGGCAGAAGCACTGTGGGAAACAACGGGCGAAAGTGCGCCATGGTCTGTTGTTGCGATCATTGATACGGAAAATCAGCGAAACAAGTTTAATTTGGAAATTCCTTATGCATTAAGTATTTTGTCCTTCAACAGCCTATATGGAAGTGTGCCGGGCATGCTGGAGCTGCAGGAGCAATATGTGCAAACGTATGGCGAGGGCAATTATATACCGCCAGTTAAAACAACGTACTGGAGCTTCCGCATTATGGTAGCTGCCGGAATGCTGATGATACTGCTCGGCGCGCTTGGAACATGGTTTATGCTACGCAATAAGTTGGAGAAGGTTCCATTACTGTTGAAGCTGCTCATTCCGTCGATTTTCCTGCCGTACATTGCCAATTCGGCGGGATGGATCATGACAGAGGTTGGGCGCCAGCCGTGGATCGTATTTGGCTTGCAGCATACTGCTGATGGCGTATCGCCTAATGTTACGACTGGCATGGTGGCAACCAGCTTGATAGGATTTACGATTGTTTACGGCATTTTGGCTGCTGTATTTGTTTATCTCGTCGTTCATTTTACGCGCAAAGGGATTGAAACGGATGACGGGCATGAAATTCACAGTGCGCCAAAGGATCATGCCGAGCATATTCCGGCTATATAAGCCGCAGTGGCGTGTGAGATTGCTGGATGCAGCAACATAATGGTTGAGGAGGAGAAATGATGCTTGAAACGCTATGGTTTAGCTTAATAGCTGTACTATTTGTTGGCTTCTTTTTCCTAGAGGGCTTTGACTTCGGAGTTGGAATGCTCGCTAGATTTTTAGGAAAAAGCGATATTGAGCGTCGCGTGATGATTAATACAATTGGCCCGTTTTGGGACGGCAATGAGGTATGGCTAATTACGGCAGGCGGAGCGATGTTTGCGGCTTTTCCCAATTGGTACGCATCCTTGTTCAGCGGCTTTTATATGGCGCTGTTCCTGATGCTGCTCGCCTTAATTGGCCGCGGCGTTGCCTTTGAATTTCGCAGCAAGCTGGCAAGCACAAAATGGAGAAAGACATGGGATTGGATTATTTTCTTCGGCAGCCTGCTGCCGCCGCTGCTATGGGGGGTAGCGCTGGCGAATTTGATGCGGGGAGTGCCGATTGATGCCAATCAAAACTATGTAGGCACATTCTGGGATTTGATCTCGCTGTATTCGTTATCGGCAGGTGTTGCGATTGTGCTGCTGTTCCTGCTGCATGGCGCGCTGTTTTTAAGCTTGAAAACAACTGGCGCGATTAAGGAAAGAGCGGAGGCCTTCGCCTTGCGGATCGGCAAATGGACGAGTGTCGTGCTGCTGCTGTTCGTGGTGCTGAGCTATTTCGAAACAGATATGTTCACGCGTCAAGGGATAAACCCTGGCTCGATCCCGATTCTGGCAGGCTTTGCACTGCTGTCTGTTCACTTCTTTATTAAGGCAGGCAAAACAGGCTGGGCCTTTATTATGACTGGCGCGACGATTGTACTGTCGACGATTACAGTATTTATGTGCCTATATCCGAATGTGATGATTTCTTCGTTGAACCCGGATTGGAATCTGACGATTTACAACACTGCCTCCAACGCGTATACGCTTAAGGTGATGACGATTGTTGCATTAACCTTTGTACCGCTCGTAATTGCTTATCAGGCGTGGAACTACTGGGTGTTCCGCAAGCGTGTTACGGTAGAAGACCACTTGGATTACTAAGGATGAATGCGTATGATAAAAAGGCTTTTTCAACAAATAAAGGACAGTCGCAAGCTGCTGGCAATTAGCGTTATATTCGGCTGCATTGGCGGAGTGGCGCTCATTGCTGAAGCGCATTATGTTGCGGGCATTGTCGACCAGGTGTTTCTGCATGGCTCCGCGTTGGATGAAGTAAAGCTGCTGCTGATGGTGCTGCTAGCCATTATCATAGTACGCGCCCTGTTGCATATGGTGAGCGATTATATGGCTTCGAGACTTGCGCAAGGCATTAAAAGCGAGCTGCGCCTGCGGCTAATCGATAAAATTGCCGAGCTTGGACCGCAATACAGCAAGGGCGAGCGCAGCGGAGAGCTTGTGTCCACACTGTATGAGGGCGTCGAGCAGCTGGAAAGCTATTTGGCGAAATATGTGCCGCAAATCGTTTTATCGGTCTTTGTCCCGTTTGCGGTGTTTATTGTGGTGCTCGGGCAGGATGGCTTGTCTGCGCTGGTTTATGCGATTACGCTGCCGCTGCTTGTGCTGTTTATGATTTTAATCGGCAAATTTACGAAGGCCCGGACAGATCGCCAATTCAAGCTGCTTGGTCGCCTTGGCGGACATTTTCAGGAAATATTGCGCGGCATTGAAACGTTGAAAATATTCAATCGTTCCGAAGACCAGCTGCGCATTATCGGCAGCATTAGCGAGGAGCATCGGCGTTCTACGATGGCTACGTTGAAATTAGCCTTTTTATCTGCATTTGTTATGGAGCTGTTCGCTACAATCAGCACGGCCGTTATTGCCGTTTTTCTAGGCTTGCGCTTGATTGAAGGGCAGCTGAATTTCTATCATGCTTTCTTGATTTTGCTGCTGACGCCAGAGTTTTATGCCCCGATTCGAGCACTGGGCACACAGTTTCATGCGGGCATGAACGGCGCCTCGGCAGCGACTCGCATTTTTCAAATATTGGACACAGAGCCGCAAGGCTATACGGAGCGAGCAGATGTCAAGCAGGTTCAGCCAGCAGCAGACGGAGGCTATACGATTGAGTTTCGCAATGTGACGCTCCAGTATGAGCAAGATGCTGCGCCAGCTTTGCAGGAGGTATCCTTCAAGCTGGAAGTGGGCCAGACACTGGCAATCTTTGGGGCTACGGGAGCAGGGAAGAGCACGGTGCTTGAGCTGCTGCAGGGCTTTATTAAACCATCGGGCGGCACAATTGTCATTAATGGCGTAGAGCTGAAGCAGCTGTCGATTGAACAGTGGAGACAGAAGCTGACGACGGTTTCGCAGCATGTGCATTTGTTTCATGGAACGATTAGAGAGAATATTGCAATAGGGTTAGAAGAGGCAACGGACGAACAGCTATGGCAGGCGTTGCGCAGAGCGGCTGCTGATCAATTTGTAGCCGAGCTTCCGCTTGGACTGGAGACGAAACTGACCGATCAAATTATGCTGTCTGGCGGGCAGAAGCAGCGACTGGCATTGGCTCGCGCCATGCTGCGTCAGGAGTCGCCTATCGTGCTGCTGGATGAAGCTACAAATGGACTGGATGTTTACAATGAGCAGTATGTAATGAATGAGCTGCAGCAGTGGCTGGCAGGAAAAAGCGCGATTATCGTAGCTCATCATCTGCAAACGATCGCAGCGGTTGATCAGATCATTGTAATGGAAAAGGGGAGAATCATTGAGGCTGGCTCGCCGCAGCAGCTTGCAGCAAATCAAGGAAAATTTGCTGCGATGCTGGCAGCGATGGGAGCGGATGAGCTTCCGACCGGCGGCATGCAGGTCGGAAGCATGCAGGCTGATGATACGCGGGCTGACAGGATGCAGGCAGACGAGATGCCGGTTGATGGTATGCAGGCGAGAGATATGCAGATTAAAGGGGAGCAGGCTGCAAGGGTGTTGCCTGATCAAGTGAAGATGGAGCAGCTTAATCAGCGAGCTGCTAATCCATCATTGAGGTCGGAAGCTGTGCGTGAGCGGGTTGCTTTATCTGGAGAAGCACGCTCAGCGAAGCAAGAAGCGTTCAGCTTCGCTCAGCTATGGCGGGCAAGCCGCCGCTTAATGCGATTTTTAGCAGCGCATAAGCTGCTCGTTGGCTTTGCGATATTGCTGTCTTTTCTTACAATTGCAGCTAACATTGGATTGATGGGAACCTCAGGCTATTTAATTGCCAAGGCAGCCTTACAGCCTGAAAATGTGCTTATGCTTTATATTCCGATTGTTGGCGTAAGGTTTTTCGGAATTTCCCGCGGTGTGCTCCGTTATTTGGAGCGCTTGGCTTCACATAATGTCACCTTTAAGGTGCTGCATCGACTGCGGCTGTGGCTGTATGAGCGAATCGAGCCTAAAGGAGTAATGCTTTTGCAGCGCAAGCGCGGGGGCGATCTGCTGGGCAGCATTATAAGCGACATTGAACAGCTGCAGAACTTCTACCTGCGCTTGTTCGCTCCTCCTGTTGTATTTGCGTTGACAGTTGTGTTTGCCGTTGTCTTTATGAGCCTGCAGCATCCGGTATTGGGAATAGCTTTGCTTATATTATTGCTTTGCGCTGGACTTGGCTTGCCGTATGGCAGCTATCGGGTAAGCAAACAAAGTGGCGACCGTCTCGTTCGTGCAAGAACGAGGTTGTATGAAGAAACGCTAGATATGCTGCGCGGGCTCGCTACCCTGCAGCAATACGGAAAATTGAAGCATCAGCAGGCCGTGCTGGAGCAGGTGCAGCATCAGCTTAATCAGCATCAGCTGAAGGAGCATCGACGGCTTGCTATTAGCAGCGGGCTTATGACGCTCCTGACACAGCTTGGCATGTGGGTTTTGCTGCTACTCGCTATTCCGCTGGTGGCAAATGGCACCATCGCCCCGTATATGCTGCCTGCTATTTTACTAATTGCACTTGCCAGCTTTGAGGCGGCGGCGCCACTGCCACAAGCCTTTGCGATGAGCTCATCTGTTACAGCTTCTGCCAATCGTTTATTTCGCTTGGCAGAGGGGAATGAAGCAGTCAAAGGGCAGCAGCAGGCAACTGCTAGCTTGGACGTTCAAGCTCAAGCGCAAGCTAATTCAGTAGAAACAGCGAACATGAACGAGCAGGAGCAAGAGCAGCAAGCTTGGCACTGTGAGCTGCGGCAGGTTGATTTTCAATATGAATCATCTGAACCGCTAGCCCTGCAAAATATTAGTTTGTCGCTTGCAGCAGGCAAGCAAGTCGCGATAGTTGGCGAAAGCGGAGCAGGAAAAAGCAGCCTGCTGCATCTGCTGTTAAAGCTGCGCCCACAGCAAAGCGGAACGATTACGATCAATAGTCAAAGCTATGAAGCGCTTGATGAGGAGCTGGTTCGGAGCCATTTTGCAGTCGTTACACAGCAGGTTCAGCTGTTTAATGCGACGATTGCGGAAAATCTCCGGCTTGGCAATCGAGAAGCGAGCATTGAGCAGCTGCGTGAAGCAGCGCGTCTTGCCGAAATCGACGATTTTATTATGTCGCTGCCACAGGGCTACGACACGATGATAGGCGAATACGGAGCGAAGCTGTCAGGCGGAGAGCGCCAGCGGCTGGCGTTAGCCAGAGCGCTGCTCAAGCCCAGCTCTGCATTGCTATTCGACGAGCCTGCAACAGGACTGGATCAATTAACACAGAAAGCATTTCGCAGCAACCTGCAGCAAGCGCTGAAGGATCGCGCGCTGCTCTGGATTACACATCATCTTGCAGATACAGTTGAGATGGATGAAATTATTGTGCTGCATCAAGGGCGAATTGTGGAGCGAGGCAGGCATGAGGGGTTATTAGGGTTAGGGGGCTACTACTCTAAGCTCTGGGAGAGGAGGTTCAAAATGCAGGGCTTTGATGACGATGTGACTTCTCTGTAGCGTAGTCGACGGCGAATCTTGAACGCTAGCGAGAGTCTATGCTTCCGAAGTATGTTTCCTGCGGAAACATTTTAGGTGCTCACGTAGCTATTGCCTACGCTGCGCTCCTCGTTTTCTAGTATCGTGCCATCTTCTTGGCCCTGCACTCAAAAAAAAGACACCAGCGGAGGAGCAAAGCATCCGAAAAACGGAGTGAGTCGCCTTTAACATCGTAATGCAACCTTTAAAAATTAAATAGAGAAGCATTGCGATTTAAAAAGCGATTGTAGGATGCATTGCTCCGTAGCGTTGAAAGAACTTCGAGGTTTATTCGACATCGAAGCTTAACAATCAAGAAAAAACGCTACAGCGGAGGAGCAATGCATCCGAAAAACGAAGTGAGTCGCCTTTAGCATCGTAATGCACCCATAAGACTCCTCGCTCGGCGAGGTTACAGTGAAGGCTTTTAAAGAATCTAGGCAACGTTAAATGATCAGATGGAGTCGATAGGAAATCTAATGAATATGTATAACGTTACGGGCGGAAAACTGCTTCTATTACAATAAAAACCGCCTAATTAGACGCTCTATATTCATTAGAATGGAAAACAGTTTTATTTATAACAAATAACGTTACCCAGTTTCTTTAGCAACTAACGGAGGAACGCTTTGCTCCACGACGCAAGAAGGGATGCCAGAAAGGTCAGGTTTGGTCCTGACCTTCTGAGCATCCCTCTTAACCAACTAGCATTTTAACTGATAAAGCTCGCTGCTAAGCTTAATGTCCATGCGGTGCACGCTCATGCTGTGGCGCTTGAGCTTTTTTGGTTTGGCGAATGAACAGCGACAGAATAAGTGCCAATGCGCCAAACACGAGACCAAGCTGGAACGCAGACTGATAGCCGTCAATTTGGGCCGGCAGCAGCTGCAGTGGATCGGTTGGGTCTGCAAGCTTGCTTACATTTTCTTCAACCTTGTTGCTCATGCGCGAAATAAACAGCGATGTGCCGATTGCGCCTGCAACCTGCGACAGTGTACTGAAGATTGCAGTACCGTGCGGATATAGATCTGGCGTCAGCTGATTAAGGCCATGTGTTTGGGTTGGCATCATCGCCAAGGATACGCCGATCATAAGCAGCACATGATAGAAAATAATTTGACCTGTTGATGTCGTTGCATCAATTCCTGTAAACAGCCAAATGGCAAGTACGATAATGGCAATACCAGGCACGATTATAATGCGTGGCCCGAAGCGGTCGAACAGTCTGCCGGTAATTGGCGCCATAAAACCATTGAGAATCGAGGCTGGCAGCATAATAAGTCCTGATTTGAATGCAGTAACGAGCAGAACGGTTTGTAAAAATAGCGGCAGCAGCACCATCGTTGAAAACATCGACATCATGACAATGAACATAAGCACGATCATCAATGAAAACATAGGAAAACGGAACGCGCGCATATTAAGAATCGGATTTTTAACCTTTAACTGACGAATAACAAATAAAAGCAGCGAAATTGAGCCGGCAATCAAGCTGCCGTAAACAATCGGATTATTCCAGCCTACTTCTGACTCGCCCGATACGCTAAAGCCGTATACGATACCACCAAAGCCGATTGTTGACAATATAATCGACAAGAAATCAATTTTTGGCTTTGTTACGACGGTTACGTTTCTCATATAGATCGCGCCGCAAATAATTGAAATGATTGCTAGCGGAATAACCATAATAAACAGCCAGCGCCAATGCATATGATCGACAATAACGCCAGAAAGTGTAGGCCCGATTGCCGGAGCAAACATAATGACCAGACCCATTAGTCCCATTGCACCGCCGCGTTTTTCTGGCGGGAAGATAATAAGAATGGTATTCATCATTAGCGGCATTACTAAACCTGTTCCTAATGCTTGCACGATACGACCGATCAGCAGCAATGCAAAATTAGGTGAGGCAGCAGCGATAATCGTTCCTACTAAAAATGTAATCATGGCAATCAAAAACATTTGACGCGAGGTCCACCACTGCTGCAAAACTGCTGTAATCGGCACGAGAACACCAATGACGAGCAAATAAGCGGTTGTCAGCCACTGAATTTGCGCGTATGTAACATTCAAATCCTGCATAAGTACAGGCATAGCGTTACCGAGAAGCGTTTCGTTAAGAAAAGAAACGAATGCTCCGATTATAAGCGCAATGACAATAGGTACGACTTTAATGTTGCGAAGATCAGGCTGTTCCCCCTGATTGGTATGTGTTGTTGTTGCGTTCATATTCTTCTCCTTTTCTATCCAGATGTTCTTTTTTTCTACACTCATTACTATACTCAATGAACGCAAAAATAACTAGAAAAATTTTAGTTCTAAACGAAAAATTTAAAAAGCTCCTGCTTATATGAATAAGCAAGAGCTTGAATGAAATTTAAAGCTAGCAGCATGAAAGACTACTAAAAATAAACATGGGTAATTTCCAACGCCCGTTCTGTCGTCAAATCGATGAATTCTGAATTGATTTGCACAAGCGGACTAAAAAATTCAGTAGGATGCGTCATTATAATTGTACCAGTACGACCATCGCTCAATGTAACGCGCTTGCCAATAAAGTTTGGAATCATATGCGATATAAATGAGTGCGTAATAATTGGGTCAAGCTCTGTAAAGCTTAGTCGATAAAGCTCCTTCAGTACAAAAAGCAGGTCGCGCTCCTTCTGATAAACGCGCGAGGAAATCATTGCACTATAGATATCCGCCACCGCAATAATTCTGCCGTAAAGAGAAATATCTTCACCCCTTAGACCATGCGGATAGCCTGATCCGTTGATTCGCTCATGGTGATGAAGTGCTCCGAGCGCAATGTTTTGATCAGGAGTGGAATTCTTTATAATTTCATAGCCGTAAATCGTATGACGCTTCACTTCAGCGTACTCCTCGGCTGACAGCTTGCCAGGCTTATTTAAAATGTCCGGCTCGATTTTGCATTTGCCGATATCATGCAAAAATCCAGCATTGCCTACGCGAACCGACTCCTCGTTGGAAAGACCAATCCAGTTGGCAATATAGTAGGATAGCATGCCTACCTGTACGGAATGCTGGTACGTATAGCTGTCAGCATTGTTCAGCAGCAATAGAAGAGAGACAACATCGCGCTCCAGCAGCAGGTTTTGCATTAAAGGATCGAAGGCAGCTGTTGCTTGCTCGGTATCAATTTTGTTTTCCTTGCGAGCAGTATCGAACAGCCCCTTAATGTCTTGCACGACGGAATCATAGATTGGTTTCATATGCGGAACCCATTTCGGAGAGGCCGTTGATTCTAGTGTACGTTCTAATTGATCGAATTCTTCAACACTGTTATTAATGATGGTGCTGCGATCCAATATTTCTATATATTCGATAGAATGCTGAATCAGCTTGCTGATTTCCTTGCTGTGCAGAACAGTGTTCTTCGACAAAATATGTAATCCATAGCTATTAAATACATCACTTTTTAAAACGTCGCTTTCAATAACATCCGTAATATGAATACGCATATTCCACCTCGTTTGGAATGATATGACGGTCAGAAAGGCATAGAAAACACTTACATTCGACATAGACAATATTAGCAAAATTGTATAGTTCTATCAACCTAGCTTGCTAATAACTGCCAAACTTCTACTAAATTTGCACTAATTTATTGGCGATTATGCTCGCATAATGCAGATCCTCTGTGCCTTGAATCATAAGACGTTGGTCCGGGAAAAAGACAACGGTAATCTGTTCGGAATATTTCAGCTTTAACAGATAGCGATTCCGCTTGACTTCATAGGAAGCGGCATATCGTTCTGCAAGCTCGTCCAAAGAGTAGGGAAGCGGAGCAGCCAGTGTAAGCTGAATCGTTTGCCGTCCGCACAGGCTGGTGGTGGCGGCAGCTTCCTGCTGCTGCAGCCAGGTCAGCTCCAGCTTGCCGCAGCAAGGACATTGCTCATTGCGGGCATGGGCAATATCGAGCTTATACAGCTGCAGGCTCCAGCAATCGAGCTGCAGCAGCTTGCGGTTAAGTTGTTCGCTTTGCCCGCTTGCCAGCTTAATTGCCTCCGTCGCCTGTATCGAGGCAATCATCGTAACGATTGGGCCCAGCACGCCTGCCGTATCGCATGTATCAATAGCGCCGAGCTCAGGCGGCTCAGGGAAAAGGCAGCGAAAGCACGGTGTTTGCTGTGGGGTGAAGGTGGTGGTTGACCCGCTGGTGCCTGTTACTGCTCCATACACCCATGTTTTTCCATGCGCGACGCAATAATCATTGATCAAATAGCGAATTGTAAAATTATCGCTGCCATCAACGATGAAGTCGACTCCATCAAGCAGCTGTTCAATGTTTGCAGCCTGTACATCTGCAATGACGGCATCTATTGCAACATTAGAATTGATTCGTTTGAGCGCATTTGTCGCGGCAATAGCTTTAGGCATAAATTGCTCGGCATCCTGCTCCGTGTAGAGCGTCTGCCGATGCAGATTGCCCAGCTCGACAAAATCGCGATCAATAATGCGCAAATAGCCGATGCCAGCTCGGACAAGCTGCTCGGCTACTGCGGAGCCCAATGCTCCGGCACCAATGATTGCACAGGAGGCGTTAGCCAGCTGCTGCTGTCCCTGCGCGCCTATGGCATGCACTTTTATTTGCTTGGCATAGCGGTTTGTCCGCTCATCATTCTTGTTCACCATATGTACTACCTCGACTCTTGCTGTAATTTTTATAATAGCAGCCGCTTGCTAGCTTTCGCCCTATTCAGCAGGAGCAGTAGGGTCCCACGGGCCAAGCTGATGACCCTTCCATTCCGAGCCGTCCTCCCAAATTTCCTTTTTCCAGATGGGCACGATTTGCTTTAGTCGTTCTATTGCATATCTGCTCGCTTCATAGCAGTCTGCTCGACGTGCAGTTGCGACAGCAATGACCACACTAATTTCAGCCAAATCAACCTTGCCTACGCGATGCGTGATCGCAACCTCTGCATCCTGCCAGCGCTCAGCGATTTCGTCGCCGATTTGCTGCATCGTTTTGACCGCCATCGGCTCATAAGCTTCATAATGCAGAGAAACCGTACGCAAGCCCTCGGTAAACTCGCGCGTCGTCCCGACAAACAGCAGCGTTGCGCCACAGGCAGGTGTAATGACCTTATTCATTACAGCCTCAACGTTGATCGGCTGATCGGTTATTACAAATTTCGGCTCATGTGTCAGTGCAGCTGCAGGTTCATTAGATGTCTGCCCACCGGATACTGGTGGCAGCAGCGCCAGCTCATCCGCAGCGGCAATAAGCTGATCATCCTTGCAATAGGCTTGATTGGCAGCCACGTAGCAGCTTTTAAGCAGTAAAGCGTGCTCGGGATAACGTTCCTGCAACGCTTGCTTCAGCTCGCCGCAGGTCAACTGCTGCTCGTCGAGCTCTACCTTCAATTGTTCACTGTTAAAGCGCTGGGCAAGCCCAGCAAATAATTGCAGCTTCCATGTATATGTCATGTTATACCCACTTGCTTTCGTAATGTTAAAGTAGTATAAGCATACCATATTTAAATGAAAAATGTTATGCTATTGAGTAGCAAATCGCAGTTTGGCAGGGAGTTTGTGAGGTGAAAAGATGGAGCATAAGCAACATGAAAGCAGACAAAGCAAGCGCGAAGTGATTATATATCACAGCAATGATCTGCACAGCAAGCTGGAGCAGGCAGCCAAAATCGCAACTATTATAAAGGAAGGCCGTTCCAGCTTTGGCGATGAGCAGGTGATTGCAGTTGATCTTGGCGATCATATGGATCGGGCACGAATGGAAACAGAAGGAACAGACGGCTTCATTCATCGGGCACTTTTGGAGGCTACAGGCTATGATGTTGTTACGCTAGGCAACAATGAAGGGCTGACCTTTACAAGTGAGCAGCTTGATCATGTCTATAGCGGCGACCATGCTTTTCAAGTCATTTGCTGCAATATACAGAAGCTGGATGGACAATTGCCGAGCTGGCTTGCTCGCTCAACGATTATTGAACGGGCAGGCATTCGGATCGGATTCGTAGCCGCGACAGCTAATTTCGCGGCTTTTTACAAATTGATGGGCTGGGAAACATTAGAGCCTGTTGCGGAAATTCAGAAGGAAGTAGAGCATATTCGTGAACATTGTGATGTCATTGTGCTGCTGTCGCATCTTGGCATAAGGCTTGATGAGCGAATTGCAGATGAATGTCAGCATATTGATGTAATTCTTGGCGCGCATACACATCATTTATTTGATCCGCCACAGCTTCGCAACGGCGTGTTGCTATGTGCTGCTGAGAAGTTCGGCTCTTATGTTGGCAAGGTCGTTATACGCTACGATGAGAAACAGCGCAGGTATGTTGTTGCTGGCGAGGTCATCGCAACAGCCGCTTATTCGGAGGATCAAGCGATCCGCTCCATTATTGAGCAAGGAAAGCAGCAGGCGATGCAAAGGCTGTCGCGCGTTATTACTGTGCTGCAGGAGCCGCTGGAGGCAAGCGATTATTACGAATCTGCGCTGCCGAATTTGCTGGCGATTGGCTTAAAGGAATGGTGTCAGGCTGAAATTGGCATCGTCAATTCAGGACAGCTGCTAGGCGGTCTTGCAGTAGGTCCGGTAACAGCGGGAGAGCTGCATGCAATATGTCCGTCCCCGATCAACCCTTGCTTAATGCTGCTTAAGGGAGAGCAGCTGCTTGAGGCGCTGGAGCAGTCGCTGCTGCAGGAATTTCAGGAGTTCAAGCCGCGCGGCTTCGGATTTAGAGGAGAGCAGCTCGGCATGCTGGCAGTGGACGGTCTGCAGATTACATATTCGCTGGAGCAGCCGCCTATGCAAAGGATTACTGCAGTCCTTGTTAACGATGAGGCGTTAGACCTACAACGCAGCTACCGCGTCGCGAGCATTGACATGTTTACGTTTAATATTGGCTACAAAAGCTTGTCCAAATTTAGCGAGGTCAGCTTCTATCTTCCTGAGTTTATCCGCAATATTATTGAGGAAGAGCTGAAAAACAGGCTGCATATCGAGCAATGCAAAATTAACCGCTGGAAGCGAAGCGGAAATATATAAAAAGTTTTCATAAACCTGTTGCTAAATACCTACATTTACTTTAAGTTATTTAGTAGGGTTGTGACACCATTCGATCACAGAGTAAAATGTAGTTACAGTTAACAACAGAAGGGATCGGAAGTATGCGTCTGCTTACAATAAAGCAATGTAAGCCAGGAATGAGGCTGGCGAAAAAAATTTTCAGTGAAGATGGCATCGTACTTCTTGGCGAAAACATGGAGCTGACAGAGCGCTTGATTGCTAGACTTGAGGCCTGCAATGTGCAATACGTGTATATTTACGATCCTCGTACGGATGATATTAATAGCGATACCTTGATTAGCGAAGAAACATTCCTGTTCGCGGTTAAGGAAATTCGCAAAAATTTTTCTGTAATGATGGAGCCGGTGCAGAAGCAAAAAGGGGTAACCAGACCGTTTATCGCCAAGCCTTTGAAGGATATGATGGGGCTCATTATCGATGATTTGTCCAATCATAAGGATGCGATGATTATGCTGATGAATATGGGCATTGTCGACCATTATTTGTATCAGCATTCCTTGAATGTTTGTGTATACACTACGTTGCTTGGCATGAGCTATGGCTATTCTCGTGAGGAAACGATTAATTTGGGGCTGGGAGCGCTGCTTCATGATATTGGCAAAACGAAGGTTTCAGTCGATATTTTGAAAAAGCCTGATTCGTTAACGCAGGAAGAGTATGAGGAGATGAAGCTTCATACGGTTAGAGGCTTCGAAATTTTGAAAAATGAGCCGAATCTTCCTCTAACTGTTGCGCACTGCGCCTTGCAGCACCATGAGCGGCTGGATGGCAGCGGCTATCCGAGAGCGCTGAAGGGCCCTGAAATTATGGAGCACGCCAAATGGATCGGCATTGTCGATTCCTATGATGCGATGACAACGAGCCGGGTATATAGCTCGCCGATGCTGCCGCATTTGGCAATGGAGCGTCTATATGCTGGTTCGGATACGTTGTACGAGCAGTGGATGCTGGCGCATTTTCGAGACAAGGTTGTTATTTATCCAATCGGCATTACCGTAACATTGAGCACTGGCGAGACGGGAGTCGTGAAGGATTATAATCCGAGCTATCCGCATCGTCCGATCGTACGCGTGTTAATGAATGAACACGGTGAAAATATTCAGGTGCCGTATGAGATTGATATGTCTCAGGAGCTAAGCATAATGATTGTCAAAGTTAATGATACGAATAACTCATTAGCAAATTAGCCGCCTAGCAAGGCGGTTTTTCTTGCTTGTCAGTTTTTTGTTGAGATTCCTGTACGGTTTGCTTCTATTACGCATGACCTATACAATATATATGTAACAATAGAAAATAAGGTGCGATTATAATCATGACGAAAACTTTAATTCCTTTATCTCCAAGCAACGATCCTTGGGAAGCGATCCATTCGCTTAAGCAGTACGGAAGCCATCGCTTGACCAGCGTGGAAATGACGGTATCCAATCTATGCAATATGCGCTGCGAGCATTGCGCGGTCGGCGACACATTGGTGCTGAGGGAGCCGGACAAAATTCCACTGCAGCTGATGATCCAGCGTTTGGATGAGGTGGAAGAGCTGCAAACGATCAGTATTACGGGCGGCGAGCCTACCTTTATGCAAAAAACGGTTGATGAATATATCGTACCGCTGCTGCAATATGCTAGAAGCAGAGGACTAAGATCGCAAATCAATTCCAACGTTACGCTTCCTTATGAGCGCTATGAGAAAATTGCCAAATATCTTGATGTGATGCATATTTCCTTTAATTATACGGAAGCGAAGGATTTTCATGAGGTTGGCTTTGCCAAATCCGGTCATGCTGTGCCGTATGAGACGGCAGAAAAGCTCTATCACCGCATGATCGACAATGCGAAACGGTTAAGCGACGCGGGGGTGCTCGTATCCGCTGAATCGATGATCAACTATCGAACAAGCTCAAAAATCGCTCGCATTCACGAGCTGATCGTCGAAATGGGCTGCCAGCGCCATGAGGTTCATCCGATGTATCCAAGCTCATTTGCCAAGGATTTGCCTATGCTGTCCAAGGAAGAGATGCGCCAAGCGATTGAAACACTGCTGGATGCAAGAGATCAGAACGTTTGGATGCTGTTTGGCACGCTGCCGTTTTATCATTGCAGCAGCGACCCTGCTGAGCGCAAGCTGCTTGCTCGTCTTGGCAAGGAAAAAAATGTTACGGTGCGCAATGATCCTGATGGACGCAATCGCCTCAACGTTAATTTGTTTACGGGAGAGGTGTTTGTTACAGATTTCTCTGATGTGCCGTCGTTCGGAAGCATATATGAGTCCAGGCTGGATCATATTTTCCAGCAGTGGCTGCAGCACCCGCTCGCGCAAAGTGTAAACTGCCATTGTCCTGCTGTTTCGTGCTGCGGACCTAATTTGCTGGTGAAGGATATGTATTACAAGGACATAGATTTTCATACGCGAGAAGCAATAGTAGATTAATTTAGCGGGGAAGTGATGGTTTGTCTGTTCGCGCAATGCTCTCGATTGCTGTCGCATTAGGTCTGCTGTATTTGGCCTTTACTGCAGGTGCGCCATTTCTGCTGGCCATCGTCGTGGCAATCTTTTTAGAGCCATTAAATGTATTTTTTATGAAAAAGCTTCGCCTGAACCGACTTGTCTCAGCTATTATCTCCTGCACGTTGTTTACGATCGGACTGCTGGGGCTGATGGTTTTAATCGGCTTGAAGGTATTGAATGAGGTCGTTGCCTTCGTGGAAAAGCTGCCGCGGTATTTTACCGAGCTGAGCAATATCGCCAACATTTGGCTGGATCAGCTTCGCAAATCGTATGAAAATTTGCCTCCGGAGACAGTAGAGTCGATTGAGCAGTATACGATGACCTTTTTCGAGTGGCTAACCAAGCAAGCAATCGGACTGTCGAGCAAGCTTGGCGGTGCGATCTCCAGCGTACCCAGCATGTTTATCTTCTTTATCGTCTTTATCGTTGCGGTCTATATGTTCAGCTTCAGCTTGAATACGTTGAAAAACTCGGTGCTAGGCTTTTTCCACGAGGATTCGCGCGACAAAGTGAGCACCGTGCTGGACAGCTTGAAAAAATCCATCTTTGGCTTTTTGCGCTCGCAAATTATATTGAGTGCAATGACCTATGTCATTTCGCTTGTCGGCTTGCTGATTCTCGACGTTAAATATCCGCTGGCAATTGCGCTGCTCATTATTATTGTAGATATTTTGCCGATTTTGGGTACAGGCTCGGTGCTTGTGCCGTGGGCCGCATACTGTTTATTCGTCGGCGACTTCTTTACGGCGATCGGGTTAGTGCTGCTGTTTCTTGTCATTACGGTGTTTCGCAGAATTGTTGAGCCGAAGGTGCTTGGCGATTCGGTTGGAATCAGCGCGCTGTCAGTCTTGATCAGCCTTTATGTCGGGCTGCAGCTTGTCGGTGTAATCGGAGTGTTCATTGGACCGCTGGTCGTGATCATCTACACCGCCTGCAAGCAGGCCGGCATCATCCCAACCTCGATCAAATTGTAATATGTCATCAAAGTCCGGCATATTGACCTACATTCAATCAAGTTCAATCAAGTTCAATATGCTGGGCTTTCAGGACCAAGAAGATGGCACGATACTAGAAAGCGAGGAGCGCAGCGTAGAGCAGAGCTACGTGAGCACCGCAGCTTTCGGTAGCGTGCCATATTCGCCGTCGGATAGACTACAACGCACAACATCGTCATCAAAG
The DNA here is from genome assembly GCF_018403185.1 of Paenibacillus montaniterrae. Classification (GTDB taxonomy): domain Bacteria; phylum Bacillota; class Bacilli; order Paenibacillales; family Paenibacillaceae; genus Pristimantibacillus; species Pristimantibacillus montaniterrae. Next base: position 1,195,531 of record NZ_BOSE01000001.1, on the reverse strand, counting down.
TCCAGTATATTGAACTACCGAATACAATCAAGTTCAATATGTTGGGCTTTCAGGACCAAGAAGATGGCACGATACTAGAAAGCGAGGAGCGCAGCGTAGAGCAGAGCTACGTGAGTACCGCAGCTTTCGGTAGCGTGACATATTCGCTGTCGAATACACTTTGAAGCATCCACATCGTCATCAAAGTCCAGCATATTGAACGACCTTTTAGGCGTGGAAGTGTGGGGGTTATACCCCACCCCACGCCTTTTGTTATTCAAGAGCAAACGCAGGTGCAGAAAAATTTTTCCACGGACGAAGGATTGTTCATTCTTTTTTCAAATACATGTTATATTATTAAAAGGTTGCTCTAGTACATGTAAAAGGAGTTAATTGAATGAAAGAATCAATCGTATCATTCTTGTCTCATAAAATGACGAGGGCGCTGACAGCATCCTTGCTGCTGCTTGTGCTGCTGTTTACTGCATTTCCGGCATATGCAGAAGAGGGAGCGGCTGATCCTCATATTTCTATTATGATTCCGCTTTTTTCCACTGCCTTGTTTATTATGCTTGTCATGTATATTCATCAAGCCTGGTTTCGCGATCAGCAGCTTTATGCGCATAAGCTGGGTTCGCGTCAACCTTTGTTGCTTGGAGCAGCGCTGAGCATCGGGTTTTTACTCCGCTTGTACTTGGCTGCGACGAATGAAGGATATGTTAATGATCTTGCACTCTTTCATTATTGGGGAAATTATGCGCTTGACGAAGGCTTGCTTAATTTGTACCACGGCGATTTTTTCCTGGATTATCCACCTGCATATCTTTATGTGCTGTATGTAGTGGCCGCAATCCAAAAGCTGCTCGGCATATCGTACGGGGGAACGGGCTTTCTTATATTGTACAAGCTGCCAGCGCTAATAGCTGACTTGCTTGCTGCATATTACATATTCAAGCAGGCTAATAAAAAGCTTGTCTTTCCTATGGCCTTCGGCTTAATGCTGCTTTATTTGTTTAATCCGGTCGTACTGCTGGATGGGGCAGTATGGGGGCAGGTAGATTCTATTTTTACGCTGCTGATTGTGCTCAGCATCGGTTATTTTGCCAATGACAAAATTAGCGAAGGCTCGTTTGTGTTTGCTCTTGCCGCTTTGATGAAGCCGCAGGCATTTATTTTTATGCCGATTGTGCTGCTGGTGCTGCTCTATCAAAAGCGCTGGAAAACGGTTGCCATTAGCGCAGCCTGGGGCTTTGGCACGTTTCTGTTATTATCGCTTCCGTTATTTTTGAAAGGCGATGGCATTACTCAACTAATTGAGCTTTATCGCGGCACGTTATCCTCTTATGCCTATGCCACGCTCAACGCATTTAATACCTATATGCTGTTTGATTTGAACTGGGCGTCGACAGAGCTGATGTTTGCCGGCATATCATTGGCTGGCTTTGGCACGCTTGCGATTATCGCTGCTGTTATTTACGCAGGCTATATCGGGCTGTTCAGAAAAGGCAGCGAAAAGCCGCTTTTCTTTATTGGCGCATCGCTTATTATTATCGTCTTTATGTTTGTGACAAAAATGCATGAGCGCTATATGTTCCCTGCAATTTTACTATTAATGATGGCATTTATTCAAAGCGCTGATCGGCGTTTGCTGCATTTGAGCTATGGCTTTACGATTACGAATACGCTGAACATTTACTCGGTGCTGGCGTTCAGTAAAACAACGACGCTTGTGCCAAATGACGGCGTGGCATTTCTATGCTCGCTGGCAAATGTGGCGTTAACCTTGTACTTGCTTTATGTCGGGTATGATCTGTATGTGCGCGGAAATGTAAAGCAGCTGGCAGCCCGCGAGAAGCAGGAGCAGCTTGCTCATGCAGAGCAAATGGTAGCTAAAGCGAATGGCTCTGACTCTGAGAAAGAAGCGGGGGAGCAGCCGCGCAAATGGTATCAATTTGGCATGACGCGCAAGGATTGGGGGCTTGTCGCTGCTGTCACAGCTATTTACACCGTTGTTGCCCTGATTAATCTTGGCAGCACGGATGCGCCGAAAACGGTATGGCAGCCTGCCACGACAGAGGATTATATCGTACTGGATCTGGGCGAGAGCAAGCCGCTGCAGCGAATTATAAGCTTTGGCGGTGTTGGCAGTGGCGAGTATCGCTACTCCTTCTCCAACGATGGGGTGAGCTGGAGCGACGAGCAAATTGTTGCACATGATCATGTCGCCGTATTTGCCTGGAAGGAAACGAATGTTGCGGTTACGGCGCGCTATGTCAAGCTGCTTGCCAGCTCAACCGGCTTCAGCCTTCATGAGCTGGGCATATTCGAGCAAGGCTCGGAGACGCCGCTGCCTGTGCAGCTCGCTTCCAGCTACGTGCCGCAAGGCGCCGTTCGCGGCGAGCCGGGCAATGTTATTGATGAGCAAAGCATTGTGCCGTACCACCATACGTATATGGTAGGCAGCTATTTTGATGAAATCTATCATGCTCGCACGGCTTATGAGCATTTGGAAGGCTTGAAGGCTTATGAAAGCACACATCCTCCGCTAGGAAAGCTGCTGATTGCAATCGGGATACAGCTGTTTGGGCTGGGGCCGTTTGGCTGGCGGATCGTCGGCGCTTTGGCAGGCGCAGCGATGCTGCCGATTATTTATGTAATGGCGAAGGCGATTTTGCGCAGAACGAGCTATGCCGCCGGAGCGATGATTTTATTTGCTGTTGATTTTATGCATTTTACGCAAACGAGAATTGCTACGATTGATGTATATGGCGTGTTGTTTATTATGCTGATGTTCTTGTTCATGAATCAGTATGCGCGGATGAATTTTTATCGTGATCGTTTGCTGCATACGTTTATTCCGCTAGGGCTGGCAGGACTGTTTTTCGGTCTCGGCATCGCCTCCAAATGGATTGTGTTTTATGGCGGAGCGGGGCTGGCGATTATGCTGGCGATTACGTTGCTGCGACGTTACACCGAATATCGCAATGCAGGGCTGCTGCTGCAGGGGAACGATGGCAGCAAGCCAGCCAAGTCGTTAAAGGTTAAGGCTGAGCAGATTCGCAAAAAGTTTGTGCCGTACACGATTTCTACATTGGCGATATGCCTTCTATTCTATGTAGCGATTCCAGCGGCGATCTATGCGCTGGCAAATATTCCTGTGCTCAAGCCTGCAGAAGGCGGCTACACGCTTCAGGCGCTGATTGACTATCAGGTGAACATGTTCAACTATCATAGCAATCTTGTTTCCTCGCATCCGTTCTCCTCGACGTGGTGGGAGTGGCCGTTTATGAAGCGTCCGGTATGGTATTATCTTGATTCAGCGCCGCTTGAAGGCATGCGCTCGACGATTGTGGCGCTTGGCAACCCGCTTATTTGGTGGACGGGCTTGTTTACGATGCTGGCGACTACAGTTGTCAGCATACGCCGCAAGGATGGCATGGCGACGATGCTGGTGATCGCATATTTCTCGCAATACGTGCCGTGGATGCTTGTGCCGCGCGAAACCTTCCTGTATCATTATTTCGCGATGGTGCCGTTTATGATCGTAAGCATTATGTATATGTTCAAGCTGCTCGAGGAGCATTATAAGTGGAACAGCAAAATCAGATATGCGTTTGTTAGCTTGGCCGTGCTGCTGTTTATTATGTTTTATCCTGCGTTGTCAGGTATGATGGTATCGGAAAGCTATATTTTGAATGTGCTTCGCTGGTTCCCGTCATGGGTGTTTTAACGGGTGGCTATAAATAAAGGAGGACTACAATGTCTGGCTCATTATTTAGCGTAATCGTGCCAATGTACAACGAAGAAGAAGTAATTGGCACAACATTTGAGCGATTGAAGCAAGTTATGGACAGCTTGGGCGAGCGCTATGAGCTCATTTTCGTCAATGATGGCAGCAAGGACCGCTCGGCTGACATCATTAAGCAGCTTGCGGAGCAGCATCAAGAGGTGGTGCTGATCGATTTTTCCCGCAACTTTGGTCATCAGATTGCGATTACTGCAGGGATGGACTATGCGCGCGGCGATGCGATTATTATTATTGATGCTGATCTGCAGGACCCGCCTGAAGTAATCCTGCAAATGATCGACAAGTGGCGCGACGGCTATGAGGTAGTGTATGGCAAGCGGGTTAAGCGCAAGGGCGAGACCTGGTTCAAAAAAGCGACAGCCAAAATCTTCTACCGCACGCTGCGGGCGCTTACGAATGTAGATATTCCGGCAGATACAGGCGATTTTCGCTTGATTGACCGCAAGGTTTGCGATGTGCTGAAGGGCTTGAAGGAGAAAAACCGCTTTGTCCGCGGCTTGGTAAGCTGGATTGGCTTCAGGCAAACGAGTGTCGAATTTGTGCGTGAGGAGCGGTTTGCAGGCGTAACGAAGTACCCGCTAAAACGGATGCTGCGCTTTGCGCTTGACGCAATCACCTCGTTTTCCTATAAGCCGCTGAAAATTGCCAGCTACATCGGCTTTACGATTTCATTTTTCAGCTTTATTTATTTGGTTATCGTCGTTTATCAGCGCTTGTTTACGAATACGACAACGGCTGGCTGGGCCAGTATTGTGGCGATCAATTTGCTGTTTAATGGCATCATCCTCATTTTGCTTGGCGTCATTGGTGAGTATATAGGGCGCATTTATGATGAGACGAAAAATCGTCCGCTATACATTGTACGTGAGTGCATTGGTCAGCAGCAGGATGAGGAAGCGCCACGCCTGCAACGGCAAGAGGAGTAGACGATGGTGGAACGAGAGCAAGCGCAGGCGCAAGCAGCGCTTAAAAAAACAACGCTGCAGTTCGTTTTGTTCGGCTTGGTCGGCGTGCTTAATACAGCAGTTGATTTGTTCGTATATTGGGCACTGCTCCAGCTATCCGTTTATTATATTGCGGCCAATGTGCTGTCTTACGCTGCCGGGATGCTGAACAGCTATGTATGGAATAAGTACTTGACGTTTCGCAGCAAGGAAAAGAAGGAGAGTGGAAAGCGGGAGCGGGGCACGCTGCTGCGCTTTCTGCTCTGGAATAGCGTAACGCTGCTGCTGTCAACCGGCTTGATCGCGTTGCTCATTGAGCTCGCACACTGGTCGGAGCTGTGGAGTAAGCTCGTTGCTACAGTAGTTATTCTTGTCATACAGTTCACAGGCATGAAAAAATGGGTTTTTCGCCAATAAATACCATACGCCTATTTTTCCAGTATAGGTAACAAACATCTTACCTGAGACATATGATATCTTGACTGTATCCCTTGACCTTGGTATACCATAAAACCCTGGCAAGGAGGGCTGAAACACATTGAGGGACAACGACCATAAAAGCAAGTTTCTTTTAACTCATCGCGAGCGCGAAGTATTCGAGCTCCTCGTGCAGGATAAAACGACAAGAGATATTGCCCAGCAGCTTTTCATTAGCGAGAAGACTGTACGGAACCATATCTCCAATGTCATGCAAAAATTGAATGTAAAAGGTCGTTCGCAAGCAGTTGTTGAGTTAATTAAAATGGGAGAGCTAAAAATCTAAGCCTTACCTTAATGCTTTCCAGCTAACTCATTACCATTTGCCGTGTGAATGCAGTGCTTGAGAGTTTACTAGTTCATTAATAGTATGTTCCAAATGCTCGGCTTTCAGGATTCGCTGCCGACTAAGCTTACGCTCGCATCGACATCAAGTCGGGCTTTCGAACATCTCTAACTGGGAGCTATGCAGGCTCTCATTTTTTTGACAACAAACGGGGAACAGAGCAGTCGTTAATCCTAGCCTCTAATGGCGCGCATAGAGGAATCGATACGAAATTCGGAAGGATGAAGCTAAACTGCTGCATGAAAAAATGGGACTGCAATAGGTCACAGTCCCATTTTTTTGCTTTGTGTACGATTTCGGTACTTGCTTGCTGTTAATTGCTATTCGCTTGACTATTTAGAAGCAGCTCTGTTTGAATGTCAAGCTGCTTGCTTAAGGATATGAGGTCGCCTGCTGAGAACTGATTAATGTCCAGCACAAAGATTCGATTGTTTTTGTAAGCAGGAAGCGATGTCCACAGACTGCTGCTCATAATTTCTTCGGCACGCTCGTCGCCTCCGTCAGCTCCATAAACGGTAACAAACATATAGTCGGCCGCCATTTCAGGGAGAGCTTCCAAGGACATGTCCAGCCCCGCTCCTCCGTTGGCAACATGCTCTTTCAGCTTGGCTGGCGGTTCAAATCCGAGGCCAGAGTACAAATTGCGTGTGCCGCGGCCAAAGCTTTCGCCTACTGCCCAGAAGTTTTTCGCCCAAATTTCATATACGCCAACTGTTTCTCCTTCTTTCACGACCCCATTAAGTTTTTCCTTTGCTTCTGCTATTTTGCTTTCATATTCCTCGATCGCTTGTTCGGCTTCATTTTCTTTGCCCAAGAAACGCCCAAACTCGCGCAGCTCTGTATATAGGTCCATCTGGCCCCACGGAATGACGATCGTTGGCGCAATTTTAGAGAACTGATCGTAGTTTTTGTCAGAAGGGCGAATGATGAGATCTGGCTTCAACTCGATAATTTTCTCGAGTGCAACGGAGTCATCGCCAATATCTACAATGCCATCTATATGATCCTGCAAAAAGTACTGATTCAAGCTGGCAGTTCCAGCTCCGACTGGTTTAACGCCAAGTGTAAGCAAGTGTCCTACATATTGTGTCGCTACGATCCGCTTGGGCTCGACGGGAATCTCGATTTCACCCATTACGCTTTCATACTTTTGCGTAAGCACCTCTTGCTCGGTCTCTGCTGGTGGTGAAGCCGAATCCGCATTTGAGCCATTATTGTTCGTTGGTGATGCCCCGCATGCGCTAAGAACGATAACGAGAGTTAATGCTGCCAAACTAGTAAGCCAATTACGAAATGTCATGAATAAAGCCTCCATTTAATTGATAATAAATATCATTATCATCATAGCAATCGTTTTTATGCACGTCTATTTCGTAAAATGGGGTTTTTTATGGACTTTTGTAAGAAGCTCTATTTGCACCTGCAGCTGCTGCTCAAGCGCGATTGGATCATTGTATTTGAAAAGCTGCAAATCTATCGGATAAACATGACCATTTTTTACAGCAGGCAGTGAGTTCCAATGCTCGCTGGACATGACCTGCTGCGCATGGGCAAGCCCGCCATTTTCTTTCCATACCGACACGAATAACAGATCAGGAGCGTATGGTGCCAAATGATTCGCGGAGAGCTCCAGGCCAATTCCAGAGCCCGTCACATATGGAATCAACGACTCAGGAGGGCGAAAGGAAAGACTTCTATACAAATTTCTTAAGCCTCTGCCGTAGCCGCTATTTACTGCCCAAATTTTATCGGACCAAAATTCAAATACCGCTGCGGTAGCGCCAGGCTTTACGACGGCATGAACCTGCTCGGCGGCCTGCTTCTCTTTCACCTGAAACGCTTCAATCCAGGCTTTGGCTTCATTGATCCGATTCAGGCTTTTGCCAAGACGCAGCAATTCATCCAAGCAATCCTCGCGTCCCCACGGAATGGACAAGGTGGTGGCCAGCTTCGTCCAAGGCTCCGGATTAGGCCACGCTGTAATAATGAGATCGGGCTGAAGCTCAGCAATGCCTCTGAGCGATTGGAAATCACCGACATCTGCCACATGATCAAGCCTATTGCGATACGGCAAAGCATGCAGAAGCTTGGTTGTTGTTCCGACAGGCATTAAGCCTAAAGCAAGCAAATGGCCTAAATACTGCAAAGCAATTATTTTTTTCGGCTTCTGGATATAATCGCGAGGCGCCATGCCAGTTTGCTGCTTAAACTTGCGGCTAAGGTATAGTCCGTCACGATAGCCGATCTCGCGTGCGATTTTATTAAGGTTTCGATCTGCTCCAAGCAGCTTTTCCTTCGCTTTGTCGATGCGCAGCTTGGTGAGATATTCGGAAAAGCCGATGCCCATTACTTTTTTGAATGAAACGGAGAAATGCTCGGGCGTTAATCCTACTCGCTTGGCCAGCTCGCTGCGAGTGATGGAGCTTGCAAAATTATCGTTCATATATTCGGCTGCTTGCTGGATGCGCAGCTTCCACTCCTCATCACTGCTGCGATTCTGTCCAGCATAGAACAAGCTATGGATCACCAATTTAAAGGTTGCGTCCAACAAAAGCCGCTGGCGTTGGCTGCTGTTGTTGGGCAGCGTATGCTGCGAGTCCGGCCATATTTCTTCAAGCGCTCTAAGCTTAGTCATTGCTTCTTCATTTACAGCAAATGAAAGCTGCTGCTCCTGATCAATATGTGCTGCTGTGCTTTTGTTGTACAGGATACGCTCGCCGTCATATTCGGCGGCTGTCCAGATTTCATATTGCAGCTCGTAGAGCTCAAGCTCTGTAAAGGCATCACCGACTCGCACATCCATTAGCGCGCCTGGCGGGCAATAATAGGCTTCTTTAGCCTTTAGCCTATATTTCCGTTCATTCAAATAGAGATAGCCAAACCCTTGCAGGATGACGAGCAGCGTATGATGCTCCAAAAACGTGCCGCGGCTGGCAGTTGGCAGATCCAGAACAAGTCTGCGAATGCTTTGCAAATTATATTGTTCTTCCAGCATCGTTGTGCTCCTCCTTGACATCGTCTGCCTGTGCGATTAGCTTACTCCTTTGCATGTCCAGACTTGCAAGAAAGGCTTGTTTAAGCGAGCGTGGATGGACATTCAGCACATACGGCGCAAATTGATGGAGATAATGGAGCAGGAAGTCTGTTTCTGATGGATTGATCCAGCCAGTAATGGCAAAGCCAGCTTCAGATTCCTCCAGCTCCATATTGGGATAATGATGTCTATTATATATTTCTTTGCCTTCCAGCGAAATTTCAAGCCTATAAGCAATCGTATCGCTGCCCTTATGCACGAGCTGGAGGCGATTATACAAATCAACCTGTTCGATTAAATGAAAAGGCTCCTTCTCTAGCAGCGCAAGCTCCTTGATTCGGTCGCAGCGGAATAGTCTGTATTCCTTTTTGTCCAAATCAAAGGCAGGGCAATACCAGCTCCCATGCTCGGCAAATATGCCAATCGGTTGAATGTTGCGTACGGTTGTTGAGCCTGCAGCCTTTGGAGCCTGATAGACAATGCGCAGCACAGAAGGCTGGGTAACAGCCAGCAAAATCGCTTCGAGCTGTGGGCAATCATTCATTGCCTTGAAGCTGCCGAAGGAAATACGATCCTTTAGCTGCTCAAGCGTCGCTTTTATTTTAGGCGCGACAGAGTCCAGAAACTTTTGCTGGATGGCTGCATATTCCGCTTGAAATGGCATCGAGCCCATCTGCTCCATCGCTTTAAGCGAAAAAAAGAGTGCGTACGTTTCCTGCGGGGTAAAGGTGAGCGGCGGTATTTTATACGTATCCAAAATCGTATAGCCGCCATACCGCCCCAACTCCGAATAGAGCGGCACCCCGATATCCTCAAGCGCTTTTATATAACGCAGCGCGGTGCTTTTGGAGATGTTGAATTCGCTCATTAGCTCCTGCAGCGTAAAGCGGTCCTTTTTGTACACATAATGCATGATCTTATAAACATTCTCGTATTTTTTCATAATCTCCACCAATGGTATCCGTTTTTGAAACCTTTAATGCTTATAGTATACAGTGTTGAGACAAAATTCAATCATTTACAAGGAGGAACAAAAATGAGCTACGAGGTTGTAACGTTTCTATCAATGAATGGACAAACAGCGGAAGCGATTTCGTTTTACGAGAAGCATTTGCAAGCGAGCGTTTTGATGAAGGTTACGTATGAGGACTTGAAAATCATGGATCCAACCTTTGAAGTAGAGCAAGGAAAGGAGCAATGGATTACGCATTCCGTGCTTCAGGTTGGCATGCACAAAATGATGCTGGCAGAGGAAACGATGGTTCCGGAGCTGGACTATATTGTAGGCAACAATATTTCGCTTTGCATTCAGTCTGCTGATCGTGAGAAAATCGAGCGGATGTATGCTTCATTGCTGCAGGACCCGCGTACAGAAGTGATTAGACCGCTAGGCAAACTCGTTTTTAGCGAGGCTTACGGGATTGTGAAAGATCCGTTCGGCGTATTGATTCAGTTGAATCATGACGCGCGATTGGCTGAGTAGGTTGCGAAATGGAATAGCATTAGAAAGGGGTGTCCAAAAAAGCTCTTGAGGGTTACAGTGAAGGATTAAGGAATCTGGATGACATTATATGTTCTGATTGCTAGAAATTTGTTAGAACTGAGACCGAATTCGTTTGTCTCAAATAGCGTTATCCAGTTTCCTTAGCCACTGTTTCGCTTACGTCGGACACCCCTTTAATGGGCAAAGGTAATTTCCAATGCATTAAAGTCAACTTTGCATTTCGTTTTGATCATAAAATCTATCCCTAATATTCCATCAAAGCCGTAAGACTCTTGTATGGAACCGAGCTGAATTGGGAGCTTATCTAAAGCAATGTGTTCAATTTGAAGCTCTGGGATTAGCTGCTCATAACAAGTTTCACTTGTACCGCCTACTCCGTACATACGTTTAGCTTTCCCGTTTATAAAATCAATGTAAACTTCGATTTCAGCAAGTGCTTCCGTATCAAATACCGTTGCAGCACATCCAGTATCAAATAGAACATTTGGTAAAGTAACCGAGTGATTGTTGTGGGTTAAGCTCAAAGAGACAATTGGCAGACCATGTTTGAGTTGTATCTTCATATGAGCTGCCGTGCCCCCGAGAAGAATTCTTCTACCAATTCTACATCTTTACGACTTGTGTGAAATACATACAGTTCTCGCGTTGGGTGCAGTTTGTGTAAACTCTTGTAACCATCCCATGCTTCTTGTGGAGTTTCATATTCTTGAATAACAGCAATGTCTTCTAATTGACGAATACGGTTGCTGGAGCTAGCTTTAATCGCCTCTACTAATACAAAGCGGCTTGGATGCAGCTGCGTAATCTCTTCCCATTTCATCGGCTTCACCTCACTTATAATTTATTTCATTGTAGCATAAACAAGGACAAGGTCGTATAATTTATCAACTAAAAATGAAAGATAGTGATATGTAAAAAGAAATAAAAAGCATGAAACCGAGAGGCTAATGTTTACGTATCATATTCCTAACAAAACATTGAAGGGAGTGGGGACAAGCGCGAGTCTAAGCATGCTTCATAAACTATTGTTCGTTGTCGATGTGCTGGTTTATAAAAAACGGAGGTGAATCCCTAGTACAGGGAAAAATTTGGATTATATATTAATCATTAATTTATTCATTTTAGTTGTTTTAATTTTGCTTACTGCTTTTTTCGTGGCGTCCGAGTTTGCGGTAGTTAAGCTCAGGATGTCCAGAATTGATCAACTGATTGATGAAGGGAATAAAAAAGCAGTAATTGCGAAAAAGGTAGCGAGTGATTTGGATTATTACCTTTCTGCCTGCCAGCTCGGCATTACGGTTACTGCCCTTGGCCTGGGAGCCATCGGCAAGCCTGCTGTAGAACGTGTGATGTACCCTGTATTTGATTTGCTCAAGATGTCAGATACAAGCTCTTCTATTGCCTCTTATGCGATCGCTTTTATATTGGTAACGTTTCTTCATGTCGTAATCGGGGAAATGGCGCCTAAAACATTAGCGATTCAATTCTCGGAAAAAGTTACGTTAATGCTTTCGGGACCTCTATATTGGTTTGGAAAAGTAATGAAGCCTCTTATTTGGTCATTGAATGGAACCTCTCGCTTGCTGCTTCAATGGTTTGGAGTAAGCTCTAAAGCGCATAAAGATATTTATTCAGAAGATGAGTTAAGAATTATTATGACGCAAAGTCATCAAGGCGGAGAACTCGATGAATCCAAGTTAACCTATATGGAAAATGTGTTTACATTTGACGAGCGCATGGCCAAGGATGTTATGACGCCACGCAAATCGATCGTATGTCTGGACAAAAATATGAACTACGATGAAATTATTAGCATTTTGCAAGAAAACAATTATACACGCTATCCAGTTACTATAGACAATAATAAAGACCAAATTATCGGGATCGTCAATGTAAAAAAAATGCTTCCGCATATTATTGCCAAGAGGGAGCGCAAGGTTGAACAATTTGTAACAGAGATGCCGACGGTATTGGAGATTACCCCGATCAAGCAAGCGATGCTGAAGATGCAGCAGGAGCGTGTCCATATGGCGCTTGTTATTGACGAGTACGGCGGCACAGCCGGTATTATTACAATGGAAGATATTTTGGAAGAAATCGTTGGAGAAATTCGCGACGAATTTGATACAGATGAGGTTGCAGAAATTCAAAAAGTGAAGGAAAACGAATACCATATCAATGCCAGAGTACTATTGGATGATATAGAAAGAGAACTAAATCTTGTGTTTGAGGACAAGGCGGATATGGACACACTGGGCGGTTGGTTTCAGCATCATAAAGGAACGCTTGTCGAGCAGGGCGATCAGCTAAGCGTTGGAAAATATGTATGGACGATTGCAGAAACAGAACATTATCAAATCAAGCGAATCATTCTTGTCATTCATGAGAATGAGCAGTAAACGATAATTTTTTTCGGAGGAGCACCCTCCAAGGAGGAAAAGAATTGGACGGAATAATCGTTCTAAACTTATTTTTGGTCGCGGTATTTATAGGGCTAACGGCCTTTTTCGTAGGCGCCGAATTTGCCATACTGAAGGTTAGACTGTCTCGATTAGATGAGCTTATTGCGGAGGGCTCCAAGAAAGCCGTCATTGCCAAGAAGGTTGCGAATGATCTCGACTACTACTTATCGGCATGTCAATTAGGAATTACGATAACAGCTCTCGTGCTTGGCGCATTAGGGGAGCCGACTGTTGAGAAGATGCTTCATCCGGTATTTGAGCAATTCGCAGTTCCGGAAGCAATCGCAACCGTTCTTTCCTATGTTATTGCCTTGTCGATAATTACATTTCTGCATGTCGTTATTGGCGAGCTGGCTCCTAAAACACTAGCGATTCAATATGCTGAAAAGATGACCTTGCTGCTTGCGCCATCTCTTTACTGGTTTGGCAAAGTAATGAGTCCATTTATTAAAGTGCTTAATGGGGCTGCGCGATCCTTCCTTAAACTCTTTGGCGTAAAACCGGCAGGACATGAAACCGTGCATTCTGAAGAGGAATTAAAATGGATCGTGAATGAAAGCTTTGAAGGTGGAGAAATCAACAAAACAGAGCTTGAATACTTGAAAAATATTTTTGAGTTCGATCAACGCCTGCTGGAAGAAGTTATGCTGCCAATTGATCGAGTCGTTCATATTCATAAGGATATGTCTATCGAAGCCATTATCGAGAAGCTTGAGGAGCACAGCTTTACTCGATATCCCGTTTTCGATGAGCAATTGAATCGTTTTGTGGGGATTGTCAATACGAAGGAAATTCTTACTGCCATAGCGTCTGACCAGTCATGTCAGCTGGCAGACTTCATCCATGACATTCCAAGATTCAACGCAGCTTCACGAATCAGTGATGTGCTCGTTAAAATGCAGCAGAATCGCGTTCATATGGCAATCGTCCATGATGCTAATGAAAGCATGATTGGAATTGTGACGATGGAGGATCTGCTTGAGGAAATTGTCGGAGATATGAAGGACGAATCGATCAACTTCGAGCCTGTTCCTATTAGATAATCGTAAATGGAGAGCTTGTTAGCCCACTCGTGTGAGCTTAGCAAGCTCTTTTTTATGTCCAAGGGAGTTAGTCCTGCGCTGTTTCGATTTTACGCTCAACATGTGGTAAAATTGGGATGAAAATATACTGCTAGATTAATAGATACAATATGAACAAGTTGGAGTGATTAAGTGAATATTAAATTGCTTGCGAGCACACTAGCTTTAATGCTGACATTAACAGCATGCAGTGCAGCGCCTGATGCTGCACAGACTAATGATCCAGCTAACGATCCAGCTTCCGCTGAAGCTTTTGACGGAACGACTGGACAAACCAAACGTTGGACCAATGAGGAGCTTGGCCTTTCGCTTGAAGGAACAATGGGGGAGGACGGACTGCTTCAGCTTGTTTCTGTGCAGTGGAGCAGCCATCAATTAAACTCGATTAATTGGCGAAATAGCGGCATTCGCGACCCATATGTATATACGGCGGATATAACAGGGGATCAAGCAGATGAGCTTATTGTTGTCAATATTGTGGATCATGGTACTGGAATTATCGTCTCTGAATGCCATGTACTGAACTCGCAAACTGGTGAGGAAGTTCCTGTCGAATCGCTAGAGGATATTATTGCAGAGCATGTCTCGTTTGTAACGGAAGCTGCTAAAACGACCATCGTTCTGGAAGGAGATCAGTCCCTGTATTCAGACGAGGCGGCAAACGGGTCGATTGAAGCGAAATTCGCTGATTGGCTCAACTATACGGTTGCAGACGGCAAGCTGATCGGCTCAGTTCAGGTTAGTGACGGAACATCAGCCGGTATTCGCGGGTATTTAAATGTAACGTATACGTATAAGGATGGGAAGCTGATTAAAGATACTATAGAGTTCAGCGAGGATGATCCGGCAGAGGGAGAATCAATTGCGCTTACGGCCGTCACTGGCTAAAGTGAGGCTTAAAGAATCCGGGTAACGTTAAATGATGAGGTGGAGTCAATGGGAACTCTAAGGAATATGTAGAACGTTAAGGGGCGGAAAGCTGCCTCATGTACAGTGAGTTCCGCCCAATAAAACGTTGTGTATTCATTAGAACGAAGAAAGGCTGCATCTATCACTCATAACGTTATCCAGCTTCCATAGCGACTAACAATCCCGTATCCAGCCTTTCTGCTGTTCACTTTTCGGTCTGCTCTTTTGGCTGTAAAGCATGCTACTGCTGATCTGCCTCGAGATAGTTTTTAAGCGCAGCCAGCTTATCATCCCAATAGTTTTCAAAAAAGGCGAGCCATTGCTTAAGCTCAGCGAGTGGACTGAGCTCAGCCTTGAATAACGTTTCACGTCCAGCCTTTCTGCTGCTGACAAGACCAGCCCCCTGAAGCACATTTAAATGCTTGTTGACGGCGGTACGGCTAATCGGGAAATGCTCCTTGATTGCGGCAATCGACATTTCCTTGTCGGCCTCGGTTAATAATTTCAACAAATGGCGTCTTGTCGGATCGGCAACCGCTTGAAACACATCATATTGCGATTCGCTGTTTGCTTGCTTACTGCTCGACGACTGCAGGGAATTTTTCTTTGACAATTTTCTCCCACCCGCCGTCCATAATATTGCGAACTACTGAGTGCGGCTGTCCAAACTCTGTCACCTTGTTCACATCCCAGCCAGCATGAATTAATGTAAACTCGGTTTTATTATCTCCGAGCTCCTTCAGCTCGAAGGTGAGATGCCAATCCTTGCCCCAGTTAAAGCCGACTTTTTTATACGGTTCAAGCTCTGTCACTTTACAAGGGGAGTCGCCGAAATGGCCTGCATGCAGTATAAATTCTTTCCCGACAACAGGCTCAAATGTATTCGGCATCCACCATGAGGCGATGCCTTCTGATGTTGCTACTGCGTGCCATGCTTTTTCAAGCGGCGCGTTTATAATAATCGTTTTTCGAATTTCTGTTAAAGCTTCTGGCTTTTGCATGATGTTTACCTCCAAATTTGTAACACAATTAGGTGTTATTTCCTTTATTGTAACACCTTCAGGTGTTATTTCCTTTATTGTAACACCTTCAGGTGTTATGTCAAGCGCAGGGCAAATGATGGCGAGTGGAAATTTGTAATCTATTGTTCATACTGCGTTCATAATTTCGGTATAGATTGAAGTTAGCTGGCGATGCTTGATTCACGTAACGTGAAGGATGTTTACCGGTACATTCGCGCTCCAGCCACATATTTTTTTTGCAACATCGTTGATAATGATTATCATTATCCTTGTATTCAACATAATGCTGTGGCTTGCCAGTAAACAATTTTAGCTGTTTAAGGAGGGGATGCTTGCAGCAACAGCTTAGTTGTATTTTCGACTTGTCGAGCAACGATGCGTTCATTGACAACATAGATGAACAGCAGGCTTTATACAAAATCCAATTTATAAGGAGTGCTTGAATTATGGTGAAATCTATCAAAAAAACGACGACTGTATTGATGCTTGCTTTGGTGCTTATGTTGGCAATGGCAGTTCCTGCATTTGCAAATCCGTATAACGACTATAACTATTATTTTGAGTATGATGGGGCTTATCATGCTCACTCCAGCAGCTACATTGCAGCTAATGCTACTGTTTCTGGCGGTAATGTAACGATCACGCTAAGCGGTAATTATTTCCCTGAGGTTGAGGTTGGTGGAGTAACCTATTCAGGCGTTTATGATTCTGGAACGAATACAACGAAGCTTACTTTCCCAGGCAGCAGTTCTGCGCCTATTGACTTGTCCTTACACGTAGTCGTAGCGCCTTGGCATAATACATGGTATCCTCTTACTCTTGTTTGGGGCTAAACCTAATGTGAAGCAGGTAAAAGAGCGCTCTGCGTTGGCAGGACGCTCTTTTACCTGCTAAATCCTAATCAACTTTTAAACAAGCAGCAAAAATTCATTTTACGTAAAAGGGAGTTTTTATTTTGAAAAGGTTCGTACAAAAAATAAACGTTTTTCTTTTAACTATAGCATTGCTTGTTGGGGCAGCATTACCCTATTCGGTATCCGCTAATGTTGAACCCGGAGCCGTTATTCCTGATGGTGAATATTCGGTTTCCTACCGTTATGTAAAGGATGGTACGACTGAAACATCGGCAGCTGACGCGTTTATGAAAAAAGATAGTGGCAAGCTGATTGTTTCTGACGGGAAAGCGGTGTTTGAGCATGAGGTTAGCAAATCGAATTATGCTACATTTGCATATTTGGCAGCGCGTAAGTCTGGCGCAGCTAAAGCAGTGATTACAAAGGTAGACAATGAAGAAACTGCAATAGGACAAGAAGGGTATGAGGTAGCAGCTGTGCGCGACGCTGAAAATCCCGATCACGTTATTGTGCAGCTTGCAATTGAAGATATATGGAAAAAACAAGATATTTTAATGCATATCAATGATAAAGAAAACTACTTTAATCTCCCTACCCCTTACAATCATTGGTATAATGTTCAGCTGGAAATTGCTGTATCCGATATTGTGCTTCCAGAAACTCCGGGCAGCGGTGGTGAAGAGCCGCAAGCTCCAGAGGTAGATAAATCACGTCTAATCCAGTGGATCGAGACAGCAGCCGCATGGGTTCAGGGCAAAGCGGATGCGGGTGAACGTGAAGCAGGCAAGCCAGCGGCTATTAACACTACTCCTGTGTCTGATGGAGAATACTTGCCTATCACTTATTTTGGTCCTGCTGTTGGCTATAAAGGTCCCGTTACCAACGTAAAAGAGAAAATCGCTCAAGTTCAGCTTATGCTGGATAATGAGCAAGCAACGCAAGAAGAAGTAAATAGTATGTTCAATGAGGCCAATGCTGTCGGCGCATGGGAGCTGTTCGACAAGCAGCGTCTTGTAGCTCAAGATATCGAAATTTTAGTGCTGGATTCTTTAGAAAAGGATGCCAAAATTTCGCCATATGCAGCAGATATTAGCCCAAATGCTGTTATGCTGCAGCAGGCTGGTCCTGACTATTATCAGGCTTTTGCCAATTTTGCGTTTTTTGACGCTAATAATGAACTAACCGATTCGTCAATTCGAACAGTTTCAGCATCGGCTGCAGATGGCTTTTTCTCAAGATGGGCAGCTAATCCGGCACGTTCGGTCAAAAATGATGATTTAACCAATACCCCTGCTTTTCGTGACTTATTATCAGGAGAGCAAAGTGAAACGATTAAAGTATACCAGGCCGACGTTAGAAGCGGGAACGCAACTTATAAGCAAACGGATGAGCTATGGCAAGGGCTGTGGAAGCTTGAATATCCAATGGAGCTGCCAGAGGCTGAGCGTAAAACGGTATTTATAAGCTTTAATAAAGCATATTTGGACGCATTGCAGAAATTGGTTGACGAAGCGCTATTGCTCGTTAAAAATGCGGAGGAAGGAACGGAAGTTGGGCAGCATTCAGCTTATTATATCGAACAGTTGGAGGCAGCAGTTACGGCTGCGCAGGAAAGAGCGGACCAGTTAGCCTCCCCGAGACCAGAAATATTGAAAGCAACAGCAGCATTGCAAGGTGCAATCGATGCTTTTAAAGCTGCTGAAACGAAGCAAGTCTATTTTACTGCAGCCCATGGCAGCGAGGCCGCATTTTCACGAATGAACAGCTATTTTGAAAAGCCAGCGCTTGTTGCTACAGATGATGAAGGCCGTCTGCATGTTACATTGACGCTAACTGGCAGCAGCAATGTGCAGGAGTTTAAAGTGAAGGCAGGAGAGGACTTCGTAGAAGCTGAAACGGTTTCGACAGACGAGGCAGCTGATTCGCGCGTCGTTGCCTTTGAAGCTAGCAGCTTGTCTGCATTATTGGAGGCGCAGGTTCGAATCGTTGTACCTGAGCAAAATTATGATCAGGTGCACAGCATTCGCTTGAATTTTAACGATGTAGACAATCAAAAGCTTTATGAATTGCTGCAAACGGCAGCAGCTGCTTACGATGAAGTGGAGAATCGGGAACAGTCAGGCGAATATGATGAAGTAGCACTCGCAGCATTAGCTAAGGCGCTTGCGACTGCTAATGAAGAAGCGGTGCGCAATCCTGCTCAGCAAGCTGCAACAGATGATGCTTATGCTCGTCTAAACAGTGCGCTGGAAACATTTAAAAACACAGCTGGTGGCGGCGACCCAGGCACAGGACCAAATCCGGGTACACCTGGAGCAAGCAATCCGGTATATCCTGCCGATGGAAGCTACTATATGCCATTTACTATTTACAAGCATGGAACAACGCAAGCGTCGGTAGCAAACGGATATGTCGTGCCTAGTGCGCTGGTGAACGTTTCTGGGGGCACAAAGACAGTATCGTTTACCGTTCTGCAGAGTAAGGAAATAACTGGATTAACGATAAACGGCAGCAGCGGCAGTGTAACTCATACCGACTCGGCCTTGAACCAGCGAATCGTTAGCTTTGCACTGAGTGATCTATCTCAAACGCTGGAAGGATGGGTAAAGGTCGATTGGCCAGAGGTAAGTTATCATCATGACTATGCGATTCAGTTTAAATTCCATGAAGCGAAAGCGGTATATGCAGGCACAGCTCCACAGGTTCCAGGAACAACGCAGCAGCCTGGCGTGCCAAATCTTCCGAATCCAGGAAGCGGCACTGAAACAGGAAATGACGGAGAAGAAAAACCTAGCGGTGAAAACACAGGTACGCCAACTGGAGAAAATTCGAACGGATCAGAAGCAGCTACAGAGGTGGAGGCTCCATCGATCACGTTCTCAGATGTGGCAAACCACTGGGCGCGTACCAGCATAGAGAAGGCAGTCAAGCTTGGTATTGTAAATGGATTTTCCGACGGCAGCTTCCGTCCAAATGGCACTGTAACACGTGCAGAATTTGCAGTTATGATCAGCCGTGCGCTGCAGCTGGAAGGCAATGCAGACGGCTCCTCCTTCAAGGACTATAGCAGCATTCCGGGCTGGGCACAGCCGCATGTTGCAAGAGTAGCAGATGCTGGGCTCATTAGCGGCTACTCGGATGAAACATTCCGTGCCAATGATCAGCTGACGCGTGCTCAATTAGCGGTCATCATTGCCCGTGCTGCCAAGCTTGAGCTGGACACAGCGACAGCGCTTGATTTTAGCGATGCAGCACAAATTCCAGGCTGGGCGCAGAAGGAAGTTTCGGCAGCAGTGAAAGCCGGATTAATACTAGGTAAGGAGAAAGACCGCTTTGATCCCAATGGTACAGCTACTCGCGCTGAAGCATTAACGCTAATCATTCGTTTGCTGGAGCTGTAATCTTTTGTTCATATTGCGTTCATAATTCGAGTTTACATTAATGATAATGATTATCATTTTCTTGTCGTAAATGATAATTGCAGCATTATGCGAAAGATAGAAAGGGAGGAGAAGACAATCGTTAGATACTTTTCAAAAGTAATATGCGGCGGCTTGCTGCTGTTTGCTCTGCTAATTGCTTTTAATGGGGGAGGATCGTCTGTTTACGCGGCTGAATTGTCCGACGGTACATATACAATCGACTACATGATTAAAAAGCCGGACGATGAATCGGTTTCCATGGCTAATGATTATTGGGAAAAGCCAGCTACCGTAATTGTAAGCGGTGGAGCAATTTCGGTGCGAATGACGATCAATCATAGCGAATGGGTTACGCAGTTCAAAACGCCGAGCGGCAGCAGCTATGCTGACGCGAAAGTAATCAGTGAGGATGCTGAGAAAAACACAAGACTTGTTCAGTTTTCGCTGGATAGCCTGGATAAGCCGATGCTTTCCAAAATTCATGTGACGGTTCCGGAAATAGATTATGACCATGATTATACGATACGTTTTGTATACGATACAGACACACTGAAGCTGATTAGCGAGCCTAAGGCCAGCACAACACCACAGGCTAGCGCAACACTACATGTTAGCACAACACCACAAGCAAGTGCGAAGCCGCAGGCAGGTGCGACACCACAAGCAAGTGTGAAGCCGCAGGCAGGTGCTACAACACAAGCAAGTGCGAAGCCGCAGGCAAGCGCGACACCGCAGCAAAGTACAAGTACGACGCAGCCAAGCGCGGCAGCAAAAGGTGATGAGAAAGCTGCTGAGGGCTCGTCTGCACAGTCGAAAACAGGCACGACAGAAAGTGCAGCTTCTGCTGACGATACGTCCAGTAAAGACGATGATGCATCCAGCACTGGTGATAACGACAAGGAAACGGACGAAAATAAGGCTTTATTAGAGCAGACCGAAGACAATAACGAGGGAGCGGAGCAAAGTAATAACTCTAGTAATGCCAATTCTGCAAATACGAAGCAAGGTAATGCAGCAGCCGATGATCAGAAGGCGGTTGAGCTAACAGCGGCGCTGGACGGTGCTGTGGAAGAGAACAGCGATACAATCGTTGCAGCAAGCGTGGAGCAGGCTCCAAGCAAAAAGAATGGCGTTCTTACGATCGTTTTTCTGGCGGTGCTGCTTGTCGCTTCTATTATTGTGATTGCAGTATATCGCAAGCGAAAATCGAAAGCAGCCTAAAATGAGCTAAAAAGAGGCCTAAAAGGAGTTTAAAAGAGTCTAAGGAGTGTGTCGCGTGAATTGGTTCATGCATGCTGAAAAAAATAAGCTGCTGCTGTTCGGAATGGTCGCAGCTTTCATGCTTTTCTCATTTGCCAGCTTCGGACAGTCGCTACAAGCAGCTGAAGGAGTCTCCGAATTGGGCTCTGCCAGCTCATCTACCGATGCAAGCAAGCTGGCAGATGGCACTTACTATATCGATTATACGATTTTGTACGCTAAGGAAGATAAAACGTCAATGTCTGCACAATATTTGGTCAGTCCAGCACTGTTAAAGGTGAAAGATGGCAAGAAAACAGTATCCTTTACGGTGCTGCAAAGCAAGGAAATTGTCGGACTCAAGCTGAACGGCAGCGAGGGCATTGTGTCCAATGAGGAGCCCGAGCAAAACAGACGGGTTGTTACTTTCGAGCTTGATGATTTGTCTGCAATCCATCCTGCCTGGATAAGCATCAATTGGGTTATCGAGGCGATTAACTTCAAGTACATTAACGAATATGATATTCGATTTCAATTTCTTCCTGAAACGATTGAAGCTGTAGATGCTGCTGCCGCTGTCCCTACCAAGGCTGGCAATGTCGGCTTCCCTAGCGGATATGATGACGATAATGGCGCGGCTGAAGAAGAAGCAGCAGGCGAGGAGCCCGGTGAAGAGCAGACTGCAGCTGGCAGCTTTGCCGATGTTGAAGGCCATTGGGCGAAGTCGGCAATCTCACGTGCAGTAGAGCAAGGCATAGCCAGCGGCTATCATGATGGAACGTTCAAGCCGAATGCTGTCATCAGCCGAGCAGAATTTGCAGTATTGATAAGCAGAGCATTAGAGCTGCCGCAAGCCCAGTCTTCAAGCAGCTTTGCAGATCAAGCGTCCATTCCGGATTGGGCGAGCGAGCATATTAAGCGCGCAGCAGCAGCGAAGCTAATAAGCGGCTATAGCGATGGAACATTCCGCGCAAGCAGCAATATTTCTCGGGCTGAGCTGGCGGTAGTGATTGCGCGTGCAGCCGGGCTGCAGCTAAACGAAGCTGATGCATTAAGCTTTGCGGACAAACAGCTAATTCCGCAATGGGCGCAGCAGGAGGTTGCAGCGGCAGTGAAAGCGGGGCTAATTAGCGGAACGAGCGATAACAAATTTGAGCCTGCTGCATCAGCTACGAGAGCAGAGGCACTGACGCTTATTATGCGCCTGCTTGATGCGAAGCTCTAAGCGCAATTAAGAAGGTCAGATCGGTCTGATTTGTAAATAGAAGCTACGATGGGGACAGAGAGCTGTCCCCATTTAGCGCATTATAGGGGAGGTAATATAATGAAAAGACATTCATATATTGTGGCAAGTCTTCTGTTGCTGCTGTTTATATTGACAGGCTGTGCACAGAATCAAGGGAATGAACAGGCAGCCAATGCTCAGCAGGCTTCTGCTGAAACATTGCCACAGAGCATCTCGACTGCGGAGCAGAATAGCGCCAACGCCAATGAAAGCCCTCGTATTGTCTCAACTACCGTGGCGATTACGCAAATGCTGGACGCATTGGAGCTCGATGTAATAGGCGTACCCACCAGTGTCAAGGAGCTGCCACAACGCTATGATGACGCAACACGAGTTGGCAATCCGATGAGCCCGGATATGGAGCTGGTCAAGTCGCTTAAGCCAAGTGAGGTGCTTTCCGTTACAACCCTGGAGTATGATTTGAAGCCGGTATTTGAGGAAGCGGGCATTGAGGCGACCTTTCTTAATCTAACGAGTGTTGCGTCGATGAATCAATCGATGCTTGACCTCGGTGAAAAATATGATCGCAGTGCACAAGCTGCGGAGCTGGTCGGCAAATTTGAGCAAAAGGTCAGCGATATTAAGGAGCTGACTGCAAGCTATGAAAATCCAACGGTACTCATTCTGATGGGAATACCGGGAAGCTATTTGGTGGCGACTGAGCATTCATATATCGGAGATTTGGTCAGACTTGCTGGCGGGATTAACGTTGTGCAGGGGGAGGAGGTCGAATATTTGGCATCCAATACAGAATACCTGTTCCAATCCAATCCTGATGTTATTTTGCGTGCGGCGCACGGTATGCCGGATGAGGTTGTGAAAATGTTCGACGAAGAGTTTAAGACCAACGATATATGGAAGCATTTTAATGCCGTACAAAATGAGCGCGTCTATGACCTGGAGGAGAGACTGTTCGGTACAACAGGAAATCTGCTGGCAATTGAAGCAATTGATGCACTATTGCCGATGCTCTATCCCGAACTTGCGCAAAAGTAGAGGTTTACAATTAATATGATATTGATTATCATTATCATATTATATACAAATATTAGCAGCTAAATACCTGGAGGTGGAAATTGCTGTGAAGCATCTTTTAATTGCCGATGATGATGCCAACAATCGAGCATTGCTTAATCATTACATGACAAGAGAAGGCTTTAGAGTAATTGAAGCTTGCAATGGTGAGGAAGCGATACTTCAGATGAAGCAGCATAAAATCGACTTGGCAATCATTGATGTGAAGATGCCGGGCCTGAACGGTCTCTATGTTTGTGAATATATTAGAAGCAATTACGACATTCCGATTATTTTGCTGACAGCCTGCCAGCAGCTGGAGGACAAGGAGCAGGGCTACTTGAGCGGAACGGATGACTACGTAACGAAGCCATTTGAAATTGTCGAGCTTCTATATAGAGTTAAAGCGCTGTTCCGGCGCTATTCCCTGGCATCGAGCGACAAAATCAGGCTGAATCAATTGCTCATTGATCGCAAAAACCATGAAATTGTAGACGGCGAGGCTGTGCTGCTGCTGCCGCTTAAGGAATTCGAGCTGCTCGCTCAGCTGGCACAGTATCCGGGCAGATTGTTTGCCAGAGAAGAGCTGATCCGCCTCATCTGGGGAGCGGACTACGCTGGTGATGAGCGTACTGTTGATGTACATATTAAGCGGCTTCGCAAACGCTTCTTGAACTATAAGGACAGCTTTGCCATACGTACGATTAGAGGAATTGGCTACAAGCTTGAGGTGTCTGGCCAATGAGCGTCGCCATGCAGCTCCAGCATCCAGCTCTGGAGCAAGAAGTTGAGCTTCAGCTGCTGCGCACTGCGGCTGTGCTGCTGCTGCTCGCTGTCGCAGCACTATTGTGCCTGCTTGGCAAAATGCGCCGCCATCATGCCGACAAGGAGCATCAGATTACGCAATTGCAGCTGAAGCAGCGTGAGCTGCAATTAAATGAACAAGTAGGCAAGGAATTCGTCGCCAACGTTTCCCATGAGGTGCACGCCTCGCTCGCCTCAATTCAAAGCTATGCGCAGCTGCTGCTGGAGGAAGAGCTCGATTCGGAGCAGCGTGCTCGTTATGCACAAACGATTAGTGAGGCGGCAGGACAGCTGTCGGCCTTAACCCGTCAACTGCTGCTGTTATCGCGCCTGGAGAACGAAAGCAGAGCCATTGCGAAGCGGCATTATTTGCTCAAGCAGCAGCTGCGTCAAGTGCTGCAGCTTTATGAATGGCAGCTGGCAAATAAGCATATTATGAGCGCGTTAATAGCAAATGATCAAAGCTCCATATATGGCGATCAAGTGCTGCTGCAGCAGGTATGGAGCAATTTATTATCCAATGCAATCAAGCATACGCCGCCGGGAGGCGCCATCACCATAGAAGCGGTTTGCACGGTAGAAGCATGCATCGTTCATCTATCAGATACAGGGGAAGGCATAGCAGATGAGCTAATGCCGCATATCTTTGACCGCTATTACTTTAAAGACAATCAGGAACATAAAGAAGATAGCGGAAGTACAGGATTAGGGCTTTCCATTGCGCAAAAAATCGTTCAGCTGCATGGCGGAACCATTCATATTTCAAGCGAGCAGAACGTCGGTACGAAGGCAGTCGTAGCTTTGCCCTTGCCCTTACGGCGTCCTTAAGGCATTGCGCCGCGCTTATTGATCTAGCAGTCAGCACCTTCTCGTTTGAACCGGAAGTTTTTCGAGTCAGCCATCAGGCTGGCTTTTTTTGTACTCCAAATCCAGATAAAAATATCATAAAAAGATATAATAGAACATAAGTTTAATTATATTGAAATATTTTACATCGTATGTGTTTTTGTTTGGTTGCTTGTTGAAGCAGCAATATGAAAAAGCAGCGGAATTTGTTGAATATGCATGAGAAATGTGATGTGTAGAACAAGTTTGTATGGTACAATTTGGTTGAAAAGAACAAATTCAACAGTCATGTAAAAATGTTTGGTGAAGCTGTCAACATTTTTTGTCCTGCAACGACAATTCACACAGACGCTATTAACATTTTATGATAATATGGATTAGTTGTTTATTTTTATTTGTTTCAATATAGAAGGAGTCGCGATGCGGAGAAACATATGGTTAATCGCAATTAGTAGTATCGTATTGCTCGTCATTATTAACAATGTTGTATTTTTCTACATAACACGCTACCTGCTGCAGCACGAGCTTGAACAGCAGCTCATTTCGCTAGGCGTCCAAATCAGGCATGCAGCAGAGCAAAAACGAATAGGTCTCGATTTGTTTGAAGAGCAAATTAGCCGCGAGCTGCGGGCAGCATCGATAGCGATTAAATATGCATTGGATGATGATATCGAGAAAATAACCCCGGACCAGCTGAAGGAATTGGCGCATGAGCTGGATTTATCTCATATAACACTATTAAAAAAGCTGCATGACGGAGATATTGTCCTGTATCAATCGTCTGATCCGAAGCAAACGAACAAAAGCACATCCACATGGGATCCATGGAACCGCATCTTCCATGAGCTGTTCGCAGGCAAGGAGATCGACGAGGAATGGTTGGGAACTTCGTTACCGAATTTCTGGTCGGGTCCGTATGAGGTGTCGTCTACAGACTATACCAATATTTATAAATGGGGTTATTTTTACGATGGCACGAAAAATTATATGATCGACCCTTATGTCGATTATACAGCTGTTAATGAATACAACGAGGCAACCGGGCTTGATCGATTATTTGAAGATCTTATATCCTCCGATGAATCCCTGCTGGAAATTAGCATCGTCAATCCGTTAACCTTCCCTAACGATAAAATAACGATAGAGCAAGACGGCAGTGAGCGCAAGCATATTGTGCAACGGCCAGTATTGTACGGCAGCTATCAATATAAATCCAGGCATGATGAAGCAGATGTGCGCGAGGCGTTTCAGACAGGAGAGCGAGTAATTCGTACAGAGCACATAGAGGATGTTCATACCTACAAAATGTTTATTCCCGTATTTGTCGAGGATGAGCGGCTAGTGATGGTTGATGAAGAAGGCCGCCCAATGAAGGGCTACGTGCTTGTCATTACCTCCAATTACGATTACATTTCGCAAGACCTGAAGACTAGCGTGATCAAGGTTGCGCTTATTACGCTAATCATCATGTCGATTATGGTGCCGGCCGTTATATTAATTATGAACTATTTCAAAAATTTACGCGAGGAAGCGGTTCAGGTTGCTCAGGATACATATATTGAGGAAATTAACGCTTTGTTTCAATCGATACGCTCGCAGCGGCATGATTTCATCAATCAGGTGCAGACGATTCATTCCTTGGCAAAGCTCAAGCAATACGAGGAGCTTGAGAAATTTACCGCTGAAATAGCTGGCGAAATTCATATGATCAATGATTACATTAATATCGGACATCCAGCGGTAGCCGCACTTATTCGCTCCAAGCTGTCTCAGGCGGAGGCCTATCATATCCGCTTTACGCATGATGTTAAAGCGGTAAAGCTCAAGGCATTGGCAGGACAAGCGCTTGACATTAATCGCATTCTTGGAAATTTGATTGATAACGCATTTGACGAGGTGCTGCATTATGAGGAAAGCTTGCGTGCCGTTTCCTTATACGGCAGAGAAGAGAAGCACGCCTTGCATATTACGATAAGCAATTACTGCGAGGATGCAGAGCAGCGAGCAGCAAGCCCGCTGTTTCAGAGCGGCTTTAGCACCAAAAGCGGCGAGCATCAAGGGCTTGGCTTGTCGATCATTGCCAGCATTGTAAAGCAGTATAAAGGCGAATTGAAGGTCAAGGCGCTTGATGCAACGACGATTTCCTTCGATGTTCGCATTCCGCTATAGCCTGCTGCTGCATAGAATAGAGATAAGCATGTGAAAAGATCAGTGATTCGCTAATCTATTTCACATGCTTTATTTATTTGCCCGTGCATTTATTTTTATAATGGTCTGCATCAAATGTATGATAGAAGCCTTATTTTTTTGATATAATAGATAGAATGGAGAGAAGTGAAATGAGGTGACTAAATAAGCATGCACATCTATAATCAACTGCTGGCTGCGTTTGCTGAGCTATGCCAGGCTGGCTCGTATACTTCGATTGTAAAGCGGGCATGGCAGCTGTATCAGGCAGAAGCCGTGCAAAAGATAAACGTATACGCCGGTCATATGATTAATGGAATTGTGAAAGATATAGAGCTACATGCAGTAGTCATTGATTCGGAGCATATTCGATACAGCAGCTGCACCTGTCAGCAACCGCAATTTTGTGAGCATATCGGGGCACTGTTTCTTCAATATTGCAAGACGCTTGAAAATGGCAAGGTACTCGCAGAGCAAGCCTATTTTCAAATGCTGGGCGTTGTCAAAGCTTCGCTGCCCAAGCAGCCGGGCGAGTCGGAGCAGCCGGCGATCAATCAGCAGACCGATGCAGCTGAGCTGTTTCGCAAATTAAATGAGCAGTACGGGGACGACTGGAAGAAGTGCAAGCATTCCTTCCACCCGCTGTCTCAAACGTTAACCTCTATGAAAAGCATGGCCAAATCTAGCGAGTATGAGCTGCAGCGTCTGCATTGGTGCGCTTCCATCGTATTTGTGCTGTATCTTGGAGAGCGTGCCCTGCAGGCCGCCGACAGCTTTAGCCGCTACTATCATGAAATGAGCTTCAAGCGGATTGCCGAGCCGTGGACAGTCCAGCTGTACGAGTGGCTTGAGCAGCTGCAGGCTAAGCCGCTGCAGCAATTTGAACAGCGCTGGATCAGACAGCTTCTAAGCTTCGTGTACGCTCGTGTGGAAATGTATGAAAAGCCGCTGCTGGAATGGGATTATATTTATTATCGCATTTTATCAATTGTTGCAGGTCACCACGCGCTGCAAAGCGAGATGAAGCAGGAGCTGGAATTCAGGCTTGCCCATGAGCATAAGCCGCATATTGTTCATGTCATTTATGGCTCTTTGGCTGTGCTGGCGTTTCAAGCCGGGGAGGATGAGCAGGCGCTCGCTTATTTGGAAAATTGCCAGTTTGAGAAAATACAGCGATTAATGTACCCGATGGTAGAAAGCAGAATGCAGTCGCAGCATTGGGATAAGGTTGAAATGTGGATGGACCGGCTGCAGCAGCAGTTCGCTTCCGGCAGCCAGCTTCGTTCTGTTGGGCCATTTTTGGCGCTTTGCCGGAAAGCGAGCGCGCTTCAGCCTGAGCAAAGCCGCTGGCTGGAGGCTATGCTGGCGCTACTGCCGCATTCCTATCAAGCATTAACGGAGCATTATTATGCGCATGGCCGCTTTGAGGCATGGGCAGATTTGCAAATGTATATGGGACGCAGACCGGAGGAGCTGAAGGGCTCTGATCTGCAAAAAATAGAGCGGCAAGCGCCAGCCGCGCTGCTGCCCATCTATCATCAAGCGATTGAGTTTGCGATTCATACCCGCAATCGTCAAGGCTACCGCACAGCAGCCAAGCATATGAAAAAGCTGCAGGCGCTTTATGAGCAGCTGGAGCAGCCGCATGTATGGCAAAGCTATTTTGAGCGAATGCAGGACAGATACAACCGACTTCGCGCATTTCAAGAAGAGCTTTCGAAAGGAAAACTGGTGGAATGAACAGGATTTGTGGCATACAGCCTATCGCTATTGACGGCATATGGAATAAGAATGAACAATCGGGATATAGCATCGTGCTGCGTGTAGACGGCTGGAAGGAAGGGCCTTTTGGCCAGCTGAGAAGCCTGCTCTTTGGCTGGGATGCTCGCTCATGGTATGGAACGGATATTGAGGAAAGCAAATTGAACGGCCGCACCATTTTAACGCTCACTCCGCGTCAGGCGCTTGAGTTTTTAACTGCCCCGGCCGCGCTTCATCTGCTGCAGCTTAACTACAGTGAACGGCTTCATCTGTTGCGGCAAATAGCTGAGCAGCTGCTTGACTGTCTTGCACAGGGAGAGTTTGAGCCTGACGCAGCGGCTTGGAGCGCGGAGCAGGCAAGCTGGAGAATGGTGCTTGATCAGGAGCGGCAGCAGCACTGGGAGCATTGCATGCAGCAAGCGCAGCAATACGGCTTTGAAGCGCTCCATCTATGGCCTGCGCTTGTCATTAACGAATTGCTGGAAGAGGATGCGAATGTACGCGCCTGCTGGCAGGAGCTGCTGCATAAAACTGGCGAAAGCCTGCTGATGACTAAGGTGATCGATGAAGAGGAATGGTTGACAGCGATCGGCTTCAAGGAGGATACGCTGCCCTACAAGCTGGCTGTCGCCTTGCATGAGCCAGCGGGCCGAGGCGCAAGCTGGATGCTGCGCACCTCGATTTACAATACGCTTGATGAGCAATGGTACAGTCTGGCATTCGATTCTCAGTTTGAGCGCTGGTACATGGAGGATGCGGACGGCAGCAGGCTGTCCGTTCCAGAGGCCTGGGCGCGAACACTGCCAGAGAAGCTTCTGCGCGAGAGACAGCGCTATATTCAAGTGCTTGAGCAGGAGCCGCAGACTGATGCCCATTATATTATGCAGCAAGCGATGAGCGAGCAGGAGGCGTGGCATTTTCTTGAATATACTAGTCAGCAGCTGCTGGCTGCTGGCTGCAAGGTGATTCTGCCAGGCTGGTGGGAAAACGTAAAGAGCCGCAGGTTGAAAGTTAAAGGCAAGGTGCGCGGCGCGCTTGGCTCACCAGCCGAGCCGATGTTTGGCCTTAATCAGATCGTGCAGTTTGATTGGCGTTTTGCGCTAGGTGACAGCGAAATTAGCGAGCAGCAGTTTCTGGAAATTGCCGCAAGCAATCGACGGCTGATCAAGCTGGATGAGCATTGGGTCTATCTTAGCGCAGACGATATTGCGCGCGTGAAAAAATGGCTTAAGCATGTTCATCGCAAGAAGGGCCTTTCCTTCAGCGATGTTTTGCAAATGCATTTGCGAGGTGAGCATGCCGACTGGCTTGAAGATGAGCTTGAGGAAGAGCTGGAAACTGAAATTGAATTCAATGAGCATTTGGCTAAATGGCTGGCTCAGCTTCACAATATTGGAGAAATTCCGATTGCTAAACCGCCTGCGCTGTTTTTGGGCGAGCTGCGCCCTTATCAGCAGCAGGGCCTGTCATGGCTGCTATTTCTGCGCCGCTTCGGCATGGGAGCTGTACTTGCAGATGATATGGGGCTGGGCAAGACGATTCAATATATGGCGTACCTGGCAGCAGTAAAGGAAGCGGCGCAGGAGCAAAAACTGCCGCCATCGCTGCTTATTTGCCCAACATCTGTAATCGGCAACTGGGAACGGGAGCTGCAGCGCTTTGCGCCTCATTTGAAGGCCGTGCTGCATTATGGCACGAAGCGCGCGAAGGGAGAGAAGTTTGCTGCTGCAGTAGAAGGGGCAGACCTGGTCATTACCTCTTATGCGCTGGCGCAAATCGATAGCGAGGAATTGCAGCAAATTAGCTGGGATTCACTGTGTCTCGATGAAGCGCAAAACATTAAAAACGCGTATACGAAGCAGGCAGTGGCGATCCGCAAGCTGCTCGCAACTCACCGCATAGCGCTGACAGGCACGCCGATGGAAAATCGCTTGACGGAGCTGTGGTCAATCTATGACTTTATTAATCCTGGCTATTTGGGCAGCCTGTACCAGTTCCGCCGGTCAATGATTGTGCCGATTGAGCGTGAAAAGGACAGCGGCAAAATCGAAGCGCTGCAGCGCTGGGTTAAGCCATTTATGCTGAGAAGGGTGAAAAAGGACCCTAGCATCTCGCTTTCCTTGCCTGAAAAGCAGGAGAGCAAAAGCTTTATTCCACTAACGGCGGAGCAGGTTTCATTATATGAGGGAATTGTTAGCGATTTGCTGCAAAAGCTTGATAAGGAAGCGCCAATGCAGCGGCGCGGGTTAATCCTTGGCTCGCTGACCAAGCTAAAGCAATTATGCGATCATCCAGCACTATTGCTGCAGCAGCAAACGAAAAAGCATTGGGCCATTACCCGCTCAAGCAAGCTGGAGCGCTTGGTAGAAATTGTTGACCATATCGCTGAGCTGGGCGAGCGCTGTTTAATTTTTACGCAATATATAGAAATGGGCACACAAATTCAGCAGCTGCTGTCTCAACGCTATGAGCTTGACGTACCGTATTTGCACGGTGCGGTGCCCAAGCAAAAGCGCGATGAGATGATCCAGGCGTTCCAAAATGAGGAGCTTCCGCATGTTGCATTTGTGCTTAGCTTGAAGGCGGGCGGCACAGGGCTTAACT
The DNA here is from genome assembly GCF_018403185.1 of Paenibacillus montaniterrae. Lineage (GTDB taxonomy): Bacteria > Bacillota > Bacilli > Paenibacillales > Paenibacillaceae > Pristimantibacillus > Pristimantibacillus montaniterrae. The sequence goes on along the minus strand of NZ_BOSE01000001.1, from coordinate 1,163,948 downwards.
TGACTGCAGCCAATCATGTAATCCATTTTGATCGCTGGTGGAACCCGGCGGTGGAAAATCAAGCAACAGACCGGGCGTTCCGGATCGGGCAAACGAGACAGGTTCAGGTGCATAAATTTATAACCATCGGCACGCTTGAAGAAAAAATCGATCAAATGATCGACGGCAAGCAAATGCTGAACGATCAAATTGTACAGCAATCCGACCAATGGATTACCGAGCTCAGTACGGATGAGCTTAGAGAGCTATTTACGCTAAGAAACAGTTGGCTTAAGGAGTGAAGCAAGCTTGAACAAGCAAGAGCAGCTAGACCAAACAAAAGAGCAGCATGAGACAACCAAAGAGAATAGGCAGGCTGCAACAGCGGCAGCACAAGCTAAGCCTGGCACCAAGCCGCTGCATTCGACTGCTGAGCCAGGCTCGATTGTTGAGCCAGGTTCGATTGCTGAGACAGGGGTGACTGCTGAGCCAGGTTCGATTGCTAAGCCAGGCTCGACTGTTGAGCCAGGTTCGATTGTTGAGCCAGGCTCGATTGTTGAGCCAGGTTCGATTGTTGAGCCAGGCTCGACTGTTGGTCCAGCAGAGCAGCAGGAGGGGCATGCCGACGAGCAGTCACCGCTAAGCGAGCAGACGCCTCCCACTCCGCCAGCCACGGGGAGTGGGGAGTGGAAGGAGTTATACAAAGCCATCGCCACTTATGCTAAGGAGGTTCAAAAAGCTCGACTTTGATGACGATGCGATGCTTCGTAGCTTAGTCGACGGCGAATATGTCACGCTACCGAAGGCTGCGGTGCTCACGTAGCTTATGCCTACGCTGCGCTCCTCGCTTTCTAGTATCGTGCCATCTTCTTGGTCCTGAAAGCCGAGCTTTTTGAACTTTCATTGGAAGGGGAAATTCAAAAAGCTCGACTTTGATGACGATGTGACTTCTCTGTAGCGGATTCGGCGGCGAATCTTGAACGCTAGCGAAAATTCCGGTGCTCACGTAGCTTTTTGCCTACGCTGCGCTCCTCATTTTCTACTAGCGTCCAAGCTTCTTGGTCCTGAAAGCCGAGCTTTTTGAACTCTTATTGGAAGGGGAAATTCAAAAAGCTCGACTTTGATGACGATGGGTTTCGTTGTAGCTTGGTCGACGGCGAATCTTGAACGCTAGCGAAAACATTTTGAGGTGCTCACGTAGCTTATTGCCTACGCTGCGCTCCTCTTTTTTACTAGCGTCAAAGCTTCTTGGTCTTGCCCTCAAAAAAAAAGACACCAGCGGAGGAGCAAAGCATCCGGAAAACGAAGAGGGTCGCCTTTAACATCATAATGCAACCTTAAAAAAATTCAAATAAGAGCATTGCGATTTAAAAAGCGACTGTAGGATGCTTTGCACCGGAGCGCTGAAAGAACCTTGGGTTTTATTCGACATCGAAGCTCAACAAACAATAAAAAAGCTACAGCGGAGGAGCAAAGCACCCGGAAAACGCAGAGGGTCGCCTTTAACATCGTAATGCAACCTTAAAAAAATCAAATAAGAGCATTGCGATTTAAAAAGCGACTGTAGGATGCATTGCACCGGAGCGCTGAAAGAACCTTGGGGTTTATTCGACATCGAAGCTCAACAAACAATAAAAAAGCTACAGCGGAGGAGCAAAGCATCCGGAAAACGAAGAGGGTCGCCTTTAACATCGTAATGCAACCATAAAAATTCAAATAAGAGCATTACGATTTAAAAAGCGACTGAAGGATGCTTAGCTCCGGAGCGCTGAAAAACGAAGAGGGTCGCCTTTAACATCGTAATGCAACCATAAAAAATCAAATAAGAGCATTACGATTTAAAAAGCGACTGAAGGATGCATTGCTCCGGAGCGCTGAGCTACCGCATTACATGATCAAAGGTCAAATCATGCAAAATATATGCGAGGAAGAAGATGACCGATGGATTTTCATAGCGATGCTGGATATTGGTCAGCTGCTGCTCATATTTTGAGGCGTAATGCGGGTTATTGCGGATTTCAAGATTGCTTTTTATTAACGCGTCAATTTTATCGGCGATATCGACTAGCTGGCCTTCATAGCTGTCATCCTTGGCGTACACTAAAAAGTCCATCATATCCTCAACCATAAAGCTCGGCAGCTCATTGACCATGTCGCGCGCCACTTGCGCCTCAAATTGTGCGAATGCCTCCTTGATTTCAGACGATGAATGCTTGATTGGAGAAGCGACATCGCCGCTCACCCCTTCTACGACATCATGCATAATGGCTTTGCCCAGCAGGCTGTATAAGTTGATATGCTCCATATGGTATTTTTCTTTTTCCAAATGCGCATGAAATAAGGCGATCGCCGCGACGCGGAAGCTGTGTGTCGCATCATTGTCGGGAATAAGGTTAAAGCTGCCGCCCCAGCGCTCAATCAGGTCGAGGTTTAAAATATAATGCAAAAACTGTGCGACTCCTTGATCCTGCTCCAATGCATGCAGCAGCCAGCGAATGGAGTCGTAGCGGCTTGCCAGCAGCTGGGTGCGAAGCTCAGTATAGCGAGCAGTAAAGTAGCCGCCCTCCTGGAGCTCACTTTCGCGTTTGCAGAACAGCATCGCGTCAAAGGAGTCGATGTCGCGCACTAAACCGCCGCTATAGCTATTATCCTCTGCGCGGACAATATATTCAGAGAAGGAAAACTGCAGCGATTTGGAGAGCTTGCCGACAAGCTGCCGATTCACCTCATCCTCAAGACGCTGGATATGAGAAGCGAGCGTTTTTTCTTTTTTTGTTACATATTTAATAGAGCCGGTTACCGTTTCATTCAAATCATGCAGCAGCGCTTTGCCAATTAGCTCGGAGGGAGAAATCGGGTTACTCAGCAGACGCTGCTCAATAATGCTGATCAACACTGCGATTGCGGCGCAGCGAAAGCTGTGGCTGGCAGCGTTGTCAATATATCGCGGGGAAATTTCCTGCCAGCGGCGTACATATTGCATTTGGATAATGGATTTGAAATAATGGCTATTGTTCATAGCTACACCTCATTCGGTTATAGTGGCGTCCGTTTTGTTCTCTTATGCTATTATACAAATAATAAATGGAATGAACTAGAGCAATGACTTGTGACATCGTGCTCAGCAATTCAGCATAGCCGCACTAAGCGCAACGATATTGATTTACAAAAAATTAATAAAGCGACAGCTAGCCAAAGCGAGCAGACAAGGGTACGATGAAAGTAATTTAAATGAAAGGCAGGCTGCCGTATACCTTTGCAGCATTATGCCTGGGAAGCTATTAAAGCTTATACTATGATAAAAATTGGGAGTGACGCATGTTGTTGAGCTTTCGCGCTAGATTGACAACGATAATTATTTCGATGGTTGCGCTCTCGGTTATCGCATCCGGATTGCTGATGCTGAAAACATTTGAAGAGAACCATATTAATGTTTTGGAGGATACGCTTGAGCGTGAAATGCGATTGATTGCCGCGCAAATGGATTGGGTAGCAGGCAGCAACGAGGAGCTGATCGACTACTACACGGAGCGTGCAATCAAGCTGCAGGAGCTGACCGATACCCGCGTTACGATTATTAAATCGGACGGCACGGTGCTTGCAGATTCCAATTACAACCCGCGCGAAATGGACAACCATGGTCATCGTGAGGAAATTATTGGCGCCCTCGAACAAGGGCTCGGCAAATCAACGCGTTCCAGCGATACGCTGCATCAAAATATGCTGTATGTGGCAATTCCGGTCACGAATACTGCAAGCGACGAAACCTATGTTTTGCGTCTTGCGATCAGTCTTGCAGAGGTGGAGCAGTCAATTAGCAGCCTAACCGTAGTGCTTGTGGTTGGCCTGCTCATATTGTTCGTTGTGGCAGCATTAATCAGCTATCGGATTGCGTTAGGGCTTACAAAACCGCTTGAGAAAATTACCCAGGTTGCCAAGCGGATTAAAAACATGGATTACCGTGCGCGGGTCGAGGTTAAAAAGAATGATGAGATTGGCGAATTGGGCAATGCTATCAATGCAATGGCAGACAGTCTACAAATTCAAATGACGCGCATTCGAGAAAATGAAAACCATTTGCAAAGCGTATTGAGCAATATGATTAACGGCGTTGTGATGATGGACAGCCAAGGCTCGATTCTAATTATGAACGATCGTGCGGAGCAAATATTGGGCATTTCCGCATCCAAGCTGATTGGCAGACACTACCGCGAAATTAAGCAGCAGTACGAGCTGTCGCAGCTTATTATGGAGGGCTTCGAAACAAGGAAGCATATTCATGAGGAGATTACGTTCTACTACCCGGAGGAGCGCTTGCTTGAGCTGAATCTCGTGCCGATTTATCAAACGCATGGCACAGAATTTAGCGGGATTTTGCTTGTACTGCAGGACGTTTCGGCGATTCGTCGTTTGGAGCGGATGCGTAGCGAATTTGTAGCTAATGTGTCGCATGAGCTGAAAACGCCAATTGCTGCCGTTAAAGGCTTTGCAGAAACGCTGCTTGGTGGAGCGGTGAAGGATGAAGAAACGGCAAAGGCATTTTTGGAAATTATATATGATGAAAGCGAACGGCTTAATCGCTTGATTGGCGATATTTTAGAGCTTTCGAAAATTGAATCGCGTCGTGTACCGCTTATATTGTCGCCGGTCAACATCGCCCAATTTATGGTTAATACGATTGCGATTTTAGAGGTTAGTGCTCATCGCAAGCATATCAATGTCAATTTGAGCGCACCAGAGGAGCTGTATATGGAAGCGGACGAGGATCGTTTGCGCCAAATTTTCGTAAATTTGCTCAGCAACGCGATTTCCTATACGCCTGAAGGTGGAAAAGTTGAGGTGCGTATTTCGCTAACAGAGCAGGAGCAGGTACGGATTGAAATCTCTGATACAGGCATAGGTATCCCTGAAAAGGATTTGCCGCGAATTTTCGAGCGCTTCTATAGAGTGGACAAGGCTCGTTCAAGAAGCTCTGGCGGAACAGGACTAGGGCTATCGATCGTCAAGCATTTGGTCGAGCTGCATAAAGGCACGATTACAGTGCAAAGTGTGGTGGGGAAGGGGACAACGTTTATCCTAGAGCTTCCAATAATGCACTGAGAGGTAGGTTCAAAAACTGGACTTTGATGACGATGAGTTTGCGTTGTAGTGGATTCGACGGCGAATATGTCACGCTACCGAAAACTGCGGTGCTCACGTAGCAGTGCTCTACGCTGCGCTCCTCGTTTTCTAGTATCGTGCCATCTTCTTGGTCCTGAAAGCCCAATTTTTGAACCTCGATTGGAAGAGGATGGTTCAAAAACTGGACTTTGATGACGATGCTGTTTCATTGGGGATTACTCGGCGGCGAATCTTGAACTCAGCCGAAATTTACGGTGCTCACGTAGCAGTGTTCTACGCTGCGCTCCTCGTTTTCTAGTATCGTGCCATCTTCTTGGTCCTGAAAGCCCAATTTTTGAACCTCGATTGGAAGTGGATGATTCAAAAAGTCCGAAGTTGATGGCGAAGCATGTCAAGGTGCTTATTCGGCATCGAATATGTCACGCTACCGAAAACTGCGGTGCTCACGTAGCAGTGCTCTACGCTGCGCTCCTCATTTTCTAGTATCGTGCCATCTTCTCGGCCCTGAACTCCGAACTTTTTGAGCTCTTATTGGAAGAGGTGGGTTCAAAAACTGGACTTTGATGACGATGTGATGCGTTGCAGCGTATTCGGCGGCGAATCTTGAACGCTAGCGAGAACTGCGGTGCTCACGTAGCAACGCTCTACTCTGCGCTCCGTAATTTCTAGCTTCGTCCACGGCTTTCTTGGTCCTACAACCCTAGATAAGTCTACAGCGAAGGAGCAAAGCATCCGAAAAACGAAGAGGGTCGCCTTTAACATCGTAATGCAACCATAAAAAATTCCAATAAGAAAGCATTACGATTTAAAAAGCGACTGGAGGATGCTTTGCTCCGGAGCGCTGAAAAACGGAGAGGGTCGCCTTTAACATCGTAATGCAACCATAAAAAATTCCAATAAGAAAGCATTACGATTTAAAAAGCGACTGGAGGATGCTTAGCTCCGCAGCGTTGATGACGCTACACTCGCTTCGTAGCGTATTCAACAACAAAAAAGCTACAGCGGAGGAGCAAAGCATCCGAAAAACGGAGAGGGTCGCCTTTAACATCGTAATGCAACCATAAAAAATTCCAATAAGAAAGCATTACGATTTAAAAAGCGACTGGAGGATGCTTAGCTCCGGAGCACTGAAAAACGAAGAGTGTCGCCTTTAACATCGTAATGCAACCATAAAAAATTCCAATAAAGAAAGCATTACGATTTAAAAAGCGACTGAAGGATGCTTAGCTCCGGAGCGCTGAAATATTAATTTTGTTTTACATGGAATTGACAAAAGTGTTACACTAACGTTAAAAGCATTACTTATGTATTTAAAGTATGGAGGTCAAGCAATGTCAAATAGAATTTTGGTCATTGAGGACGAGCCTACGCTTTCCAGGCTGCTGTCGTACAATTTGACACAAGAGGGATATGACACAACCGTTGTAGAGCATGGCAGTGAAGGGCTTCAAACCGCATTGCAGGACAAATTCGATCTGATCATTCTCGATATTATGCTTCCTGGAATGAACGGCTTTGAAATCTTGAACCGGCTGCATCAAAATGGTGTTCGTACGCCCGTTATTATTTTGACAGCTCGTAATGCAGAAGAGGAAGTTGTACAGGGCTTGAAGCATGGCGCTGATGATTATATTACGAAGCCATTTGGTGTCGCAGAGCTGCTAGCTCGAGTTTCTGCTGTACTTAGGAGAACACAAAATGAAGCTCCAAAGCCAAACCTTTCCAGTGAAAAGGTTATACAAGCAGGAGAACTGTCGATATACCCTGAAAAATACGAGGTAAGTGTTAAGGGGCAACCGATTTCCTTGCGTCCGAAGGAGTTTGAGGTGCTGCTCTATCTCGTTCAGCGTCCTGGCATGGTTATTAGCCGCGACGATTTGATGAATGTGGTATGGGGATTTGATTATATTGGCGGTCAGCGTACGGTTGATGTTCACGTAAGCTCGCTTCGCAAGAAGCTGGAGCTAGAGCAGCAATCGGTACGAATTGAATCGATCCGCGGTGTTGGCTACAAGCTCGTCATGCCGAAAAAACTCGTAAGCCCTAACGGATAGGACTTGCGAGTTTTTTGTTTGCCGATTTATTCATTAACGATGCTCTTGCATACGTCAACCCAGCCTGCCGATGCTGAATAGGTCTCTAATTCATTTAAGGATAGTTTAACCGCACTATTGGCGCTTCCTCCGGCCGGATAAACGGTATCAAAGCGTTGAAGCGATAGATCAAGATAGACCGTCACGTTTTCGTTCGTGCCAAAGGGGCACACGCCACCTGGAGCGTGGCCGATATAAGCTTCCACTTGATCATAGGGAATCATTTTTGCCTTTTCATGAAAATGCTCTTTAAATTTCTTATTGTCAATCTTTACATCTCCAGCTGTTACGATCAGAATAGGCTGTTCCTTCAGCAAAAATGACATCGTTTTTGCAATGACCTCCGGTGCACAGCCAATAGCCATCGCTGCCTGCTCCACTGTTGCGCTCGATTGCTCCAGTTCTATTACGCGATGCGCAAGGTCAAACTGCTCAAAATAACGAACTACTTTTTCCAAAGCCATAATACGGTTCTCCTCATATACTATCTGGTCCTGAAATGCCGAGCTTTTTGAATACGTATTTTTAGTGCTCATGCGATTTCCATTGCAGCATTTTTTTCTGATATTGCTTGGGCGAGCAATCATTGTATTTTTTGAACATTTTATAAAAATGCGCCATGTTCGGCATACCGATTTTTTCGCCAATTTCCGTAATGCTTAAATCCTTAGTCAGCAGCAATCGCTCCGCGCGCTTTACTTTGCGATAATTTACATATTCTGTGAAAGATAAGCCGATTGATTTCTTAAAAAACTTAACAAAATAATAGTAGCTCATATTAGCAATTTGACAAACCTCTTCCACCGCAATTCGATCGGTCAGATGCTGCTCCACATAGTCGAGCACAGGCTTAAGCCTGATTTTGTCAAATGGGTCCTGCTCAGACAGCACCTTGCGACTGTCGTTGCGCAGCAGCAGCAGCAAAATCTGCTTGATCAAAATGCTGACGGCAATTTCGTAGCCGGGCTCCTTTTTGTCCGCTTCTCGCAGCATTGTACGGATGCAGCCTGACACCTCGTCCTGAATATGCGGACGATCCTTAAAAATATAGTTTGTCCGGCTTAGCGGCTCATGCGTTTCTGAAAAGTAACGCATATATGAAATCGAGCTTTGATCGAAGAAATGCTCCAGATCAAACTGAACAACGATATATTCCAAAGCAGTTGAGCAATAGTCGCGGTGCAGCTCGTATGCGCCCAAAATTGCAACATCATTTTTTACAAGCGAAATCATGTCAGCTTCCATATATAAATCAAGCTGTCCGTTTAGTACGAGCAGCAGCTCTAATTGCTTATGATAATGCCACTCCGTTCGCGTATTCGGCCCGCGGTGAGATTGGAAAATGCGTATGCTGAGCAAAGGATTGTCATACGGAACGATTTCATGAGTCGCCTCCATAAGCTTCCCTCCTGTAACGATATAAACCTCGTTAAATTTTAAAGCTTCTTAATCATTATATAACCAGCCGATCGATAAGCAAAATCATTTAATTTTTTACATAGTGTTAACATTTCAAACATACAAAATTAACAAACTATGATTACTATTATCTAGTAAGTCAATCCATAGCTATTGTACGAGATCATCATTAAGTTATAAACGTTCGCTTCATGATTTCAAATAAATTGACAAATGGCATTGCCTAAAAATGAGCATGCTATGATTAAACAGATTAATTGATTGCATACCGGCAGTTTTAATCCGCGAATCAATGGGATCTAGCATACTGATCATTGGATTTGGAGGAATTCGCATGACTACTATAATTGAAGCAAAGGATTTGAACCTTTTTTATTCGGAATTTCATGCCTTGAAGGGCGTTAATCTTACGATCCCGGAAAAGGCTGTTACAGCTTTTATTGGACCGTCCGGCTGCGGCAAATCAACGCTGCTGCGCACCTTGAATCGAATGAATGACATGATTGTAGGAACTCGCATTGAGGGCAAGCTAATAATTAATGATACAGATATTTATTCACAGGAAGTCGATGTGGAAACATTGCGCAAAAAGGTAGGCATGGTATTCCAACAGCCGAATCCGTTCCCTAAATCAATTTATGATAATGTTGCTTACGGGCCGCGCCTTCATGGCATTAAAAATAAGCAAAAGCTTGATGAGATTGTAGAAACAAGCCTTAAATCAGCAGCGCTTTGGGATGAGGTAAAGGATCATCTGAAGCGTTCAGCACTGTCGATTTCCGGCGGTCAGCAGCAGCGTCTATGCATTGCGCGTGCGCTTGCCGTAAACCCTGATATTTTGCTGATGGACGAGGCTACGTCTGCGCTCGATCCAATTTCTACCTTGAAAATTGAAGAGCTGGTGCAGGATTTGCGTGACAGATATACGATTGTTATGGTTACGCACAATATGCATCAAGCAGCACGCGTATCCAATCAAACAGTTTTTTTCCTAAATGGCGAAGTGGTGGAATATGATGATACCGAAAAGCTGTTTTCCAACCCGAGCGACAAGCGTACCGAAGATTATATAAGCGGTCGTTTCGGCTAAGAAATTAGTAGTTTGCACGCAGCATCAATAGGTAATGGCTGTAACATGAAAAGTTTGAGGAGGATGGCTAAACGATGACGCTTCGTAAAGATTTTGATCAAGGTCTTGAGCAACTGAACAAATGGCTGGTGGAAATGGGCGAGATGGTGGAGGTCGCAGTTGAAAAAGCGATCAACTCACTTAAGGAAAATAATCCAGAGCTTGCTGATGAAGTAATTGCTGATGATGTTCATGTTAATGATATGGAAGAGAAAATTTTGGAGCTAGGCTTGAAGCTGATTGCTACACAGCAGCCAGTTGCCAAAGACTTGCGCAGAATTATTGCTGCGTTCCGCATTGCCAATGATTTGGAGCGCATGGGTGATCTGGCGCTGGATATTGCGAAGGCCGTACACAGATTGCAGGGCGAGCCGTTGATTAAGCCTATTATCGACATTCCGCGCATGGGTGAAATTATCCGCAATATGACCTATGAGGCGATCCAAGCTTACGTCAACGAAAATGTTGATCTTGCCTACAAAATGGCAAAGGACGATGATCAGGTCGATGCCTTGTATGGTCAAATTACGCGCGAGCTGGTGCTGCTTATGATGGAAAATCCGCGCAACATAGCTCAAGCTCAAATATTAAGCTTTGTAGGTCGCTACATTGAGCGCTTTGGCGATCATGCAACTAATATTGGGGAGAGTGTTGTTTATCTGGTGACAGGCAAACGACCTGACCTAAACGCTTAAAGCGGATGTTCAAAAAAAATTTCTCATAAAGGACTTTCCCTGCTCCAGTATGATTAGGGAAGGTCCTTTTTGTGGTATCATAGAAGAGAGTAACAAGTTAATAGAATGAGGTGCAGCTTCATATGAAAAAATGGATGTTGATTGACGGGAATAGTATTACATATCGTGCGTTTTTTGCTATGCCGCCTCTGACGAATTCTTCAGGTATGCAGACGAATGCGATCTATGGATTTACGACGATGCTGTTGAAGCTGCTTGAAGAGCATAAGCCGACGCATATTATGGTTGCCTTTGATGCAGGAAAAACGAATTTTAGACATGAGCAATTTGAAGAATATAAGGCTGGCCGCCAGAAGACGCCGCCAGAGCTGTCTCAGCAATTTCCGTTGCTGAAGGATTTGATCTCGGCTTTCGGCATTGCCCAATATGAAATCGCCGGCTATGAAGCAGATGACATTATCGGAACCTTGACTGCCAAGGCCGATCAACAGGAAATTGAGACGCTCGTTATTTCAGGTGATAAGGATATGCTGCAGCTTGCCTCTTCCAACGTAACGATTGCCGTAACGCGCAAAGGCGTTAGCGAGGTAGAGCTGTATTCGCCTGCAACGATTGAAGAAAAATACGGACTAACGCCGCAGCAAATTATAGATTTGAAAGGTTTAATGGGAGATACCTCTGATAATATTCCGGGCGTGCCTGGTGTTGGAGAGAAAACAGCGCTTAAGCTGCTTCATCAGTTTCCTTCAGTTGAAGAGGTTATTGCCAACCTCGACGCACAAAAAGGCAAGCTGAAGGAGAATTTGACCAATCATCAGCAGTCTGCCTTAATGAGCAAGCAGCTTGCTACGATTTTCCGCGAGGTGCCGCTGGAGCTTACAGAGGAGGATATCGTCTACAACGGGTATGAGCCTGCCAAGCTAGCTGAGCAGCTCGCCAAGCTTGAATTTAAATCGCTGCTCGAGCGCCTTGACGTTACTGCGTCCAGTGGCTCAAGTGAAGCTGACGCCAAGCAGGCGCTTTCTGAGCTGACCATTCATCATCTGTCTGAGCAATCGCTTGATATATCCAAGCTAATGAGCGCTTTGGCTGAGGAAGATGCGAAGCACGGGCTATATATCGAAGCAATTGGAGAAAATCCTCACCATGCTTCATTGGAAGGAATTGCGATTGCAGTTGGCGATCAAGTGTATGTGATGCAGCACCACCTACTCGACACAGAAGAGCTTGCACCATTCAAGCAATGGCTGGCTGATGAATCTATACCAAAATACGGCTATGATCTGCATAAAGCTGAGCTTGTGCTGCATTGGCACGGCATTAAGCTGGGCGGCAGCTACTTCGATGTGCAGCTGGCTGCTTATTTGCTGGACCCTACCGACGGCAACCAACTGCTTCATACAATTGCTGAACGACACAGCTTGTATGGCTTGCCCTCGGATGATGAGGTGTATGGCAAAGGTGCAAAGCTGAAGCTGCCTGAGCAAAGCAAGCTGTTTGAGCATCTTGCTGTTAAAGCAAATATCGTGCGTCAGCTTGCGCCAAAGCTGGATGAAGAGCTGGAAAAAACGTCAATGCGTTCGCTTTATTACGATTTGGAAGGACCTCTGTCTCGCATCCTGGCTCGTATGGAGCAGCAGGGCATTAAGGTTGAGCGCGCTGAGCTTGAGCAGCAAGGTGTTGAGCTTGAAGCAGCGCTTAAGCACATTACTTCGGAAATTTATGAGCTTGCAGGCACAGAGTTCAAAATAAGCTCTCCCAAGCAGCTTGGCGAGGTGCTGTTTGAAAAGCTGGGGCTGCCAGCCAAGAAAAAGACGAAAACAGGATATTCGACTGATGCGGAGGTGCTGGAGGAGCTTGCTCCTTATCATCCGATCGTGCCTCATATTTTAAATTTCCGCCAGCTTGCCAAGCTGCAATCTACGTATATTGAAGGCTTGCTGAAGGAGGTTCGTGAGGAAACAGGGCATATTCATACCTATTATCGGCAAACGATCGCGGCAACAGGGCGCTTAAGCTCACAGTTTCCTAATCTGCAAAACATTCCGATTCGCTTGGAGGAAGGCCGCAAAATCCGCAAAGCATTTATTCCTTCTGAGCCGGGCTGGAGCATTTTGTCTGCCGACTACTCGCAAATTGAGCTGCGTGTGCTTGCCCATATTTCGGGTGATGAGCGCTTGAAGGATGCGTTTATTCATAACCATGACATCCATACGAAAACAGCAATGGACGTATTTGGCGTAACAGCCGATCAGGTAGACAGCAATATGCGCCGATCTGCAAAGGCTGTAAACTTCGGCATTGTATATGGTATAAGCGATTTTGGCTTGTCGCAAAACCTGGGCATTACGCGCAAGGAAGCTGCGCAGTTTATTGAGCAGTACTTCAGCGTGTTTCAAGGTGTTCGCAAATATATGGATGATATCATTGCTGAAGCGAAGGAAAAAGGCTATATTGTAACGCTGCTTGACCGTCGCCGCTATGTTCCGGATATTCATTCCTCGAACTATAATATACGCTCGTTTGCTGAACGAATCGCCATGAACACGCCAATTCAAGGCTCGGCAGCAGATATTATCAAGCTGGCGATGGTTCGCATGAATGATGAGCTGCAAAAGCGTGAGCTGTCAAGCCGCATGCTGCTGCAGGTTCATGACGAGCTCGTATTCGAGGTTCCGCCGCATGAGCTGGAGACGATGAAGCAGCTTGTGCCACAGGTGATGGCTGAGGCGATCAAGCTTGACGTGCCGCTTGTCGCTGATGTAAGCTATGGCGATAGCTGGTATGAAGCGAAGTAGCCGGCTAAGTAAGCAGGTTGAGGTGACAAAACATTGCCAGAATTACCAGAGGTAGAAACCGTAACTAGAACGCTAAGAGAGCTTGTCAAAGGAAAAACAATTCACGAGGTTCAGGTTCATCTTCCTAGAATTATTCAGCGTCCAGCAGAGATCGAGCAATTTTGCGCCGCGCTCGCTGGACATACGATTATAGATGTACTGCGTAGAGGCAAATTTATCCGCATTGTGCTGGACGGGCTGGTGCTCGTATCTCATTTGCGGATGGAAGGACGCTATGGCGTTTTTCGTCAGGATGAGCCAGTTGAAAAGCATACCCATGTCATCTTTTCATTTACAGACGGCACACAGCTTCGCTATAAGGATGTTCGCCAGTTCGGCACGATGCATTTGTTCAAGGAAGGCGAAGAGCTGAATGAGCTGCCTTTGAAAAAGCTTGGCGTCGAGCCGCTGTCCGAGCAATTTACAGCCGAGCTGCTGCGCAGCAAGCTGCAAAAGCGAAGCTCTAAAATAAAGCCGCTGCTGCTGAATCAAGAATTAATTGTAGGACTTGGGAATATTTATGTAGATGAAGCGCTGCATGTCGCTAAAATCCACCCTGAGCGCACGCCTGATTCATTGAGCAAGCAGGAGTGGAGCAAGCTGCACCAAGCGATTGTCGATACGCTGACTTCAGCAGTTGAAGCGGGCGGCTCATCTATTAAGTCATACGTAAATGGGCAAGGCGAAATGGGGATGTTCCAGCAGCAGCTGCTTGCTTACGGGCGTGAAAACCAGCCCTGCTCCAGCTGCGGTACGATGATCACCAAATTTGTCGTAGGAGGGCGGGGGACGCATATTTGCCCGCGCTGCCAGAAAGTCAAGTAGCCCGACTTTGATGACGATGCAATGCGTTGAAGCTAATTCGGTCCTGAAAGCCGGGCGTGTACTAGAAGCATTTTTTAAGCACGATTCTTCTTCCTGGCGCATATGATACGTTACGTTTGTAGGCATTTGTCTACAGCTTATCGTAGAGGTGCAGGAAGGAGAACGATTATGTTGTTTGCTCATTTCGCTTCTATGGCAGCATTAGCCATTGCCGTAAGTCTGGACAGCTTTGGAGTAGGGATCACCTATGGCTTAAGAAAAATTAAAATCCCGTTTATCTCGATTTTAATTATTGCTTGCTGCTCAGGCGGCGTAATCGGCATTTCGATGCAAGCAGGCGCATGGCTGTCCAATCATTTATCGCCCATAGCTGCCAGTCGAATTGGAGCGGGTATTCTCGTAATGATCGGAATTTGGGCTTTATATCAGTATTATCGGAGCATGAATGAACAAAGGGATGGAAAAAGCGAGGCTGAGGAAGCTGCGGATGTGAAAGCGGCAGCCGAGCCGAGTACGGACACTGACGAGCGGGTAAAGGAAGCGAGCGTATTTACAATAGAGCTGAAACGGCTCGGTCTCGTTATTCAAATTTTGCGCAAGCCGCAGACAGCTGATTTTGATGCTTCGGGCACGATATCAGCCTCAGAAGCGCTAATGCTGGGCATCGCGCTCTCGTTGGATGCTTTTGGAGCGGGGATCGCGGCTGCCTTGCTTGGGCTGCATGCGCTATATACTCCGATCGTAATCGCATTGTGCGGTGCTATCTTCTTAATTGGCGGAACGATGCTTGGACGTAAGCTGTCTCATCTGCCAATTGTCAATTATATTAGCGGTCTGCCAGGACTGTTATTGATTTTGCTTGGAATCATTAAATTTTTTTAAGAGGTGAATGCAATGCTGATCGGATTAACAGGCGGAATCGCTAGTGGGAAAAGTACAGTCAGCGCTTTATTTGTTAAGCATGGCGCATTGCTTGTTGATGCGGATCAGGTTGCGCGAGAAGTAGTAGAGCCAGGCGAGCCTGCTCTACTACAAATTATTGAGCAATTCGGAGAGCAGGTGCTGAATGCTGATGGCAGCTTGAATCGTCAGGCATTAGGTGCGCTTGTTTTTTCTGATGTGGACAAGCTTAAACAGCTTGAGCAAATTACCCATCCTGCGATTCGTGCCAGAATGCAGGAAAAATTCAAGCTGTACAAGCATCAGCAGCCTGATGCACTCATCATTGCGGACATTCCGTTATTGTATGAGACGAAGCAAACACACCTGTATGAAGGTATTGTTGTCGTTTACATACCTCGCTCCATGCAAATTGAACGTTTAATGAAGCGTAATCATTTAAGCGAGAAAGAGGCTGCCGACCGCATTGCGCTGCAAATGGATATAGAAGAAAAGAAAAAGCTGGCTGATTGGATTATAGATAATTCTTCAACACTTGAGCATACTGAGCAGCAGGTGATTGAGCTTGTAAAGAGGCTTCGTACGCGATGAAAAAGAAACGAATGCGAAGAAGATTGCTGCTGCTTATTATTATTGGCATTGTGACAGTTTTATTTATTCAATCGACATGGCTTAGTGAACGCTTATATCCTGTTAAATATCAGGAAATAATTGCAGAAAAGTCCAATAAGTACGAGGTAGATCCCCATCTGATCGCAGCCGTTATTAGAGTGGAGTCGAATTTTACGACGGGAAGAGAATCTCCTAAAGGTGCGATTGGCTTAATGCAGCTAATGCCAACGACGGCTGAATGGATTGTGGAACGTACCGAGATGAGGGCGATTTCGTCAGAAGAGCTGAAGTTTAATCCAGAGCTGAATATTGAGCTTGGTACTTGGTATTTAAAGCATTTGATGGAGCAGTTTGAAGGGGATATGATCATTTCCATAGCAGCCTACAATGCTGGGCCTGGCAATGTAAACAAATGGCTGAGTGAAAAAACATGGGATGGGCAATATGACACGGCTGATCAGATTCCATTTGGAGAGACGCGAAATTATGTCCACAAGGTTATATACTATTACAACAAGTACAAGGAGATTTATCCTACGCTATCTTGAGCGAGGCTGTCCAAGTCGATCTATTAGCTTGTCAACTTTGTCTGGACTGCACAACAGCAAAAATATTATAATATAAGTAAACTTTATCGGAACAGGAAACAATGAGACTGCTCTTCCACTAGGAAGAGCAGGCCCATTGCTTAATTTATTAAAGCTATACATTAACGTTGACCTGCTAGTGATTGTTCTGCGATTTGAACTAGGCGACGAGTAATGAATCCACCGATATAGCCAGTTTCCTTAGTAGTAACATTACCATAGTAGCCGTCTTGTGGGATCGCAATACCAAGCTCTTGAGCAACTTCAAATTTCATACGATCTAGAGCTGCTGCTGCTTGAGGGATAAGCAAGTTATTGCTATTGCTGTTGTTTTGTGACATGTTGTTTCACCTCCTTACGGTTGGTAAATGTATTATGTGCGATCTTCAATGTTTTATTACAGGAAACGATTGGTAAAAGAAAGGAGGAATACGATGAAGTGTCCTTACTGCGATTACTCCGGTACAAAGGTGCTTGATTCGCGTCCAGCCAATGAAAACAAGTCGATTCGCCGCCGCCGCGAATGCGAAAGCTGCAATCGACGCTTTACTACATTTGAGATGATTGAAGAGACTCCGCTCATCGTAATTAAAAAGGATGGCAGTCGTGAGGAATTTAGTCGAGACAAAATTCTTCGCGGCTTGATTCGAGCATGTGAGAAGCGTCCAGTACCTGTTGAGCGTCTGGAGGTTATCGTATCCGAGGTTGAAAAGGAGCTGCGTACAACTGCGCTTGCTGAGGTTGAAAGCAGTGATATAGGTGCAATCGTCATGAATCAGCTATATCCGGTAGATGAAGTGGCATATGTTCGATTTGCGTCCGTATACCGCCAATTCAAAGATATTGATATGTTCATGAAAGAGCTCAATATGCTGCTATCGAACTCCAACGTTCGCGGCACTGAAGAGAAGTAAAGAGGAAGAATGTCAAGGCTGCCAGCCTTTAAAACAAAAAAAGCTCCAGCGGAGGAGCAAAGCAATCTGAGAAAGCGAATGGATGATTGCTTTGCTCCGCAGCGCTGAAACATTATTTAGGCATGATTGTGACAGCGGCTTGCTTGCCACTAAGCTGAATGCCTGAAGCGGGTGTTCCATAAGGCTTTAAATCCTGAATAAGTTGCTGCAGCAGCTCCTTGGCGATTTGCCCTTGCTTGCCGCTTAGCTTTATGACCAATGAGACAGGATGACCGCTTGCCAGCAGCTTTTCGCATTGCTTCAGCTTCGTATCGTAATCATGCTGTTCAATGGCTGGCGTTAGACGAATTTCCTTTTCTTTTTTAGGCGTATTGTCATCAGCTTTTTTGATTTGAGCTTTCGCTTTCCCTCGTGCTATAAGCTGACACTGAGGCGGGCTTTTCATCATATTTACACATACAAGATCGGCTTGCTGTTCCTTTGCAAGCTGCAATGCCTTCTGTGTTGGAAGCTCTCCAATCAGGTTGCCTTCCAAATCGAGCAGCTCTACCTCGCTCGCTTTTATTTTTTCGTTCATAATTAATGCCATTCGTGCTTCTCCTTTATGTCTAATCGCTAAATATTGAGCATTTCCGTTAATATTTCCGGCTTGAGCAGCGTTAATTTCTTATTGCTCAAATCGACAAGCTCTTTATCCTGCAAGTCGATAATAATTTTGGATACGGTTTCGCGAGCAGCTCCTACTGTGTCAGCAAGCTGCTGATGTGTAATTTTTACGGGAATGACATAGCTGCCGTCCTCGCGCATTGTTCCAACCTCTTTGCCGAGCTCAAGCAGACGGCGAATAATTCGATTTTGCACATTGAGAAAGGTGAGATCGTAAATTTGATTGTTAGCTTTGCGCAATCTTTCCATTGTATAATTGAGCAGCAAAAACGGGACATTACGCTCCTTCTCAACGAGCCGCTGAAAATCAGCACGGTGCAAGGTGTAAGCTTTAACAGCAGTCAATGTTTCAGCAGTAGCAGACCGCGTCAGCCCAGGCTGCATTAATGCCATTTCACCGAAATATTCTCCTTTGGTCAAATACGCCAATGTAATTCGCTTTGCTTTATTAGAGGTATAAATGCTGACCATGCCTGATCTAATAAAGAAAATTTGGTTCCCCTCGTCACCTTCATGAAAAATAATTGAGCCCTTCCGATAGGATTCCTCGCGCATATACGGAACAAGCTGCTCGAGTAAACCTTGATCAAGATCTTTAAAGAAGGGAATGGCCGCTCTTAATTTGCTCGTATCGATACTATTCAAGGCTAATTCCTCACTCCAAATTTAAATTTTTGTAATCTTTGTTACTGATTGCAATGTGCAGTTTTGCTAATCTAATGGTGGGAGAAGGGAATAGATCAAGTATAAAGGAGGTTGGAACATCTTTAATTAATGATAACGATTCTAGAGTCGTTTATCAATCCATTAAGCTGAAAAATAAGGTACTTACGGGGAAGAGCTTTTTTTGCTGTTGGGAGGCGGCAAAAAAGGCTCTTTTCGTTGTCATAATAATAGGCAACCGTTATTATTAAATTAACACCTGCGAAAGGGATGGTTTTATGAAGCCTCTTGTATTTGTAGATCGACGATTGCCTGAAGATGTAAAGCACTATTTGGAGCAGCACTGTACCATTATAACGTGGAAGCCTGATGAAGCAAGATCGGAGCAAGCTTTGCTGCATTATTTGTCAGAGGCAGAAGGCTATTTTACGAGCGGCTCAATGAAAATCAATGACGCTCTGCTGGATGCGGCGCCTAAGCTGAAGGTAGTTAGCTCGATGAGCGTTGGTTATAACCATTTTGATCTTGCGGCGATGAAGGCGCGTCATATTATCGGAACACACACGCCGTATATTTTGGATGATACTGTTGCGGATCTTGTATTTGGACTAATGCTGAGCTGTTCTCGCCGCATTGCCGAGCTTGATCGATATATTCGCAATGGACAATGGCAAGGCAATGAAGGCCGAAAGCTGTTTGGTCTCGATGTGCATCATCGCAAGCTGGGCATTATTGGCATGGGGAGAATTGGCGAGGCTGTTGCCAAGCGTGCGCTGTATGGCTTTGATATGAAGGTGTCCTACTATGCGCGCTCACGCAAGCCTGAGCTGGAGCAAAGAATGGATGTATCCTATGAATCGCTTGATCAGCTGCTTGCCAGCTCTGATTTTATTGTACTGCTTACACCGTTGACGCCTGCTACGAAAGGACTAATCGGAGCAGAGCAGTTTTCAAGGATGCAGCAACATGCTATATTTATAAATGCATCAAGAGGAGCAACTGTGGACGAGCAAGCGCTTATTGAAGCATTGCAGACAGGAAAAATTGCAGGCGCAGGCTTGGATGTTTTTATGCAGGAGCCTTTGCCGCTCGATCATCCTTTCATGAAGCTTGATCAGGTTGTAATGACTCCTCATATCGGTTCGGCAACGGACGCGACACGACAGCAAATGGCGATGCTCGCTGCCCGCAATTTGGTCAATGCGCTGCAAGGCTCAGAAGATGTACATATTGTGCCCGAATTGAGACAATGACATCATTAACGAAATATATTTATGAAGAAGCAAGAGGGAACGATTAATATGACAATAGGCATCTTTGATTCGGGAATAGGCGGATTGACTGTCTTAAGTGAAGCGATTCGCAGAATCCCGACAGAGGATTATTATTTTGTAGCGGATACATTGCATGCTCCATATGGAATCAAAAGCAAGCAGGAAGTTGAAAGCTACGTTATGGAAGCGGTCAGCGGAATGATGGAGCTGGACATTGACGCGCTAGTTATCGCTTGCAACACAGCGACAAGTATTGCTGTTGAGCTTTTGCGCGAGCAGTATCCTGCCATTCCTATTATCGGAATGGAGCCTGCTGTCAAGCCGGCAGTGGAGATGAATGCTTCAACTGGTCGAAGAGTGCTCGTATTTGCAACGCCGCTTACGTTATCACTGCCTAAATATTATGCGCTGGTGTCCAGAGTGGATGACAATCATATCGTGGATTCCTTGCCAATGGAGCGGCTGGTTCCATTTTGTGAGCAAATGAAGTTTAACGAGCATGAGGTTGAGCAGTATTTTCTTGATAAGCTGGCGGATTACGATTTGCAGCAATATGGGATGGTTGTACTGGGCTGTACCCATTATCCATATTTCAAGCCGATCCTGCAGCGGATTTTGCCGCCTCATGTAGGAATTGTAGATGGCAGTGTTGGCACAGTGCGGCGCTTGGCTGCGCAGCTCCATCGCTACGGCCTGGCTCGCGGCAAAGGCTCTGGTCGCGTTACCTTCTACAATACAGCTCAGGATGATAGCTACAATGAAAAGATGAAAAAAGCGCTGCAATATTTGCAGCATAACGAAATTTAGCTGGCATTTATAACTTTCAGATCGGATTCAGTAATCTTTAAGTTTTATTTAATTTGCTGCTGCTATACTTAGTCCTATCGAAGGTATAGGAGTGGTGGATATGAAATCAGGTTATCAACAGTGGCTTGGCTTAACACTGCTAACACTTGGCTTAATCGCGGGAGGTTGCAGCTCGTCTATAAATGATAAAAGCAATATATTGCAAACGTCTGTCTCAGACAATGCACAGAAGTCTGGTGAGAATCAACGCAAGCAGGCGCTTGTTGAGTTTGAAGAAGCTGACCTGGATGCCAGCTGGAGCGATTCAGATGCGGAAACGATCAGCTTTAATGGCAGCAGCATTGCTACCAGCGCTAAGCGTGGTGTATTTATCGAGCACTCTGATGTGACCATTGCTTTGCCCGGTACATATGTACTGAATGGAGAACTGTCTGATGGAAGCATCCATGTTAAGCTGGAATATGACGGTGATGTAAAAATAATTTTGAACAATGCTTCTATTCACAATGAGGATGGAGCGGCTATTTTTGTTGAAGATGCCGGCAAAGTTGTCGTTACACTAGCTGATGGCACAGCAAATACACTGTCCGATGGAGAGCAGTACAAGCTGGCGGACGGCGTCGATGAGCCGATCGGCACGCTCTACAGCAAAGCTGACTTGACGATTAATGGCACGGGCAAGCTAATAATTGATGCCAATTACAATAATGCGATTGTTGGCAAGGATCGCCTGCTGCTTGCAGACGGTCAATATGAAATAAATTCGGTCGATGATGGAATTGTCGGCCGCGATCTGCTGGCGGTGCGACAGGGCTCCTATAAGCTTAATGTGGCAGGAGATGGCTTAAAGTCAACGAATGACAATGCAGACAAGCTCGGCAGCATTTATATCGCTGACGGTGAGTTTACGATAGATGCAGGGGCGGACGCTATAGATTCCATCGGCGAGCTGCTGATTGACAATGGCAGCTTCAGCATGATAAGCGGCGGCGGAGCACATGCTGCTTCCAGCGTATCAAGCGCCAAAGGAATTAAAGCAGCTACTCTCCTCACGATACAAGGCGGCAGCTTTAAGATTGACGCCTATGAGGATGCATTGCACAGCAATGGCAATGTAGATATACGCGGAGGTCAATTGACGCTAGCATCAGGCGATGATGGTGTACATGCCGATCAAGCACTGTCGATTTACGATGGTGAGCTTACGGTTGCAGCTTCATATGAGGGCTTGGAAGGCATGCAAATTTCAATTCAAGGCGGTCGTATTGAGCTTCACTCATCGGATGATGGAGTAAATGTTGCAGGGGGCAATGATCAATCTGCATTTGCAGGCAGAGGAGCAGCAAGCTTCAGCTCAACTACAGATGCTTACTTGTCTATTACAGGCGGACAATTGCTTGTTGATGCAGACGGAGACGGGCTGGATTCCAACGGCAGCATAGAGATGAGCGGCGGCACCGTAATCGTGAACGGGCCAGAAAATAACGGCAATGGAGCGCTGGATTACGATGACAGCTTTACTCTGATGGGCGGTACGCTAATTGCTGCAGGAAGCAGCGGCATGGCTATGGCGCCGTCAGCTGAGCAATCGACGCAGCCTTCCATATTGATGTACTATCCAACGAATCAAGCGGCAGGCACATTGGTGCAGCTTAGCAACGAGGCGGGCGAGGTGCTTGTTGCCTTTAAGCCAACCAAATCGTATCAGTCGATCTTGATAAGCTCAGCAGAACTGCAGGCTGGTGAAACCTATACGCTATCAAGCGGCGGTCAAGCGGAGCTTGATGAACAACTGGGCTTGGGAATAATGACGCCAGCTCAGCCTGGTACCGAGCTGGTCAGCTTTACAATTAGCGAAGGTGTTACTTATGTTGATGAGAGCGGGATAACAACGATGCAAGGAGGCTTCGGTCAAGGCGGTGGCTTTGGCGGCGGAGGTCGTGGCGGCGGTGGACGCGGTGAGCGCGATGACATAGCTCCTGATGCCGCAGACGACAGGCGCCCAATGCAAGAAGATGCTCCAGCAGACATTCAAACACAGTAAATTTGGCTGTTCTATAGAAGAAACCATTTGGGAGGTTTATCCATTGAGAATTGGCGGAATCGAAGCAGGCGGTACTAAAATCATTTGTGGCATCGGCAATGAAAAAGGGCAAATTGAGAAAAAAATTAGCTTTCCTACAGAGTCTCCTGAAATCGTATTTGAAAAAATAAATCAATTTTTTGCAGGTGAGCAGCTCGATGCGCTAGGCGTGGGCACTTTTGGTCCGATTGATGTGAATCGAAAAAGTGCAACCTATGGATATATTACATCAACCCCTAAGCCAGGCTGGAAAAACATTGATGTGCTCGGCGAGCTGAAAAAGCAGTTTAATATGCCGATTGGCTTCGATACAGATGTTAATGGCGCTGCGTTGGCAGAGGCAACATGGGGTAGCGCACAAGGCTTGAATAGCTGCGTATACTATACGGTCGGCACAGGAGTAGGGGTAGGCGTATTTGTCGAAGGCAGCCTGGTGCATGGACTGCTTCACCCGGAAGCGGGGCATATTCCAGTCAAGCGACATCCTGCCGATTCCTTTGAAGGCTTCTGCCCATACCATAAGGACTGCCTCGAGGGCGTTGCGGCAGGACCTGCAATTGAAAAAAGATTCGGCGTTAAGGGACATGAGCTGGGGAAGGAGCACGAGGCTTGGCAGCTTGAGGCCTATTATTTGGGACAGGCGCTTGTGTCCACTATCTTGCTGCTTTCGCCCGAGCGCATTATTTTGGGCGGCGGCGTTATGCATCAGGAGCAGCTGTTTCCGTTAATTCGCGAACAGGTTAGAAGCACCTTGAATGGCTACGTTCAGCATCAAATGATTTTAGAGCAAATCGATCAGTACATTATACCGCCAGCCTTAGGCGACGATGCAGGCTTGTGCGGGGCGCTGGCTCTCGGCTTGCAGGAGTATAAAGCTGGCCGTTAAAGTCAACTTTAGATGGTATTGGCGGATTTTATGAAACCCGGCCTCATTTTTAACGTATTACCATTATTATGACAGAACGAGGAGGTATGTTTGAATGAGCATTTTTCAACGTTTGTTTAGAATTGGTAAGGCGAATGTAAATGCAGCTGTAGATAAACTGGAGGATCCCGTTAAAATAATTGACCAGGTTTTGCGTGAGCTGGATGAGGACGTAGAGAAGGTAACGGCTGCTGTAACCTCGCAAATGGCTGTGGAAAAGCGTTTTGAGCGCGAGCTTAAGGAAGCAGAAGAGCTTGTGGCGAAGCGTGAATCGCAGGCTCGTCAAGCATTGGCTGCTGGCAATGACGATTTGGCGCGTGAAGCGCTGGCTGACAAAGCCAAGCAGGTTGAGAAGCGGGATAAGCTGCAGGAAAGCTATGATCGCGCCAAAGCGACAGCAGACAAGCTGCGCGACCAGCTGCGTGATTTGAAAAATCGCGTTACGGAAATGAAGGATCAACGCAGCACGTTAATTGCACAGGCGGAAGCAGCTAAAGCTCAGCAAAAAATTAATAGCACGATGAAGGGTGTAGGCCGCAACGATGTTGGTGCTACCTTCAGCCGCATGGAAGAAAAAATCCAAAAAATGCATGATGAAGCGGATGCCGCATTCGAATTGGCCAATGAGGATAAATCGTTAGACCAGAAATTCGAAGAGCAGCTGAAAGCAACTAAAGATAATGCAATCGAAGATGAATTGGCTGCATTAAAAGCAGAGCTGAACGGAAATAAATAATAAACAAGAAGGGGTGTTCAATCGTCAGTAGTCACTGACTTTCTGAATAACCCCTTTCTCATGGAGGTAGCTGAATGAATAGACGAACTAGCTTCACACTGGCTGCTATACTGCTGCTTATGCTGCATATGCTGTTCGCGCCTCCAGTGCAGGCGGTTGGACCTAATGGATCTTACATTCATGATGAGACAGGCGCCTTGTCAGGACAAGAGATTTCAGCATTGGAAGCAAATATGAGCAAGCAGGGGATCAAGCTCAATGTTTTGCTTGTTGCATCGATTGGCTCGCAAGATATTGCAAGCTATAGCGAGCAGCTGTTTTCGGACTGGGGCTTAGCGAGCGATGAAGGCTTGCTGGTCGTTGACGATGGCATTGGAGAAGTATGGCTGCAGTTGCCGATCGGCTCGACGCTGGAGTCAGCGCTGTACGCTGCAGACGATCTGCGGCGCAATGATCCCGTAGCTTCTTTTTTAGAGCAGAGGTTTTTCCCGAAAGCAGGAGAAGGTAATTATTACGCTGCTATCGAAGAGACGATAAATGGACTGGCGTTCTACTTAGACAGCTATAAGTCTCAACCGACAAAGGGAACGAATGGAGCAGCTTCTGTTCCTCGCAGTGAAGGCTCAGGTCTTACGATGCTTATTATGATTGCGGTTCTCATTATCGTTGGCGCAGCTATAATTATTTTTGCACAGCGTGCGAAGCGCAAGCGCGTGAAAAGCTTGCTGCTGCAGCTGGAGGATCGCTACGAGAAACGATCAGCAGAGCTGCATAAGCTTAACTACGAAATGGAAGAAATTAAAAAGTTTTCAATGGGCAAGTCGCGCGATATTATTGGCGATGTTGAGGATGATTTGTACGAGCTGCTGCAGCAAATGTCACGCTATCCCGAGCAGCTTCGAGCATGGCAGCAGCTTGCACCTTCCCAGCTGCAAAAAACGGAAGCAAGTTTGCATGATATGTCTCGCGCGTTAAATGATATCGAGCATTCGATTGCAGAGCTGCAATCTGCGGTAGACAAGTACAAAAATATCGAGGCAGCGGCTACCGAATTGCTGCGGCAGCGACAAGAAAGCTTTGCTCAAGGGAAGAAGGCTTTGCTGGCGATTTCTACCGATGCAGAAACGACGTTAAGGGCGTTGTTTGACCGTCAAACCGAAATCGAAGCTTTGCTTAAGGACATTGAAGCTGCGCTAGCCTTTAATCCAATCGAAGCAAGCACGCGCTTGAATGCTGAAGAAGCAAAAATTACGAGCTGGGTTGAAGATGTCAATATGTATGAGCATTTGATCGAAGCACTGCGCAAGCTTCCGCAGCATATTGAGCAAACGAAGCAAAAGCTTGATACGCTTGTCAGCAATGAGGGCTTGACTCTGCAGGAAATTTCGCCATATCAATGGTTTGATTCGATGAATGGACAGCTATTGACGATTGAACGCTCATTAAAAATCGGAGATGTGCCAACGGCAAGAGAGTGTGCCAACCGGATTGAACACTGGCTGAGCACCGCGCTGTCTGACGTTACGCGTTCTATAAGCGCCCGTGATGCCAATATTGAGCATATTAGAGCTTTGGAGCAGGCGCTGCAAGAGCTGAAATCGCAACGAATGGCAAAGGCTCAGCAGTCGCTCTCATTAACAAAGCAGCAGTTTGATGCTGCGCATTGGCAGGAAGCAGAGCAGGAGCTTGAGCAGCTTCCTCAGCAAATTGCACAAATTGAACAGCAAATCAAGCTTTCCTGTCAGTACAATGATGCTAAAACGCAGCGATATTTGGAAGCGGAAAGCATATTGCAGGAGGCACAAAATAAAGTGAACGAGCTTGAAGCCTTCTGTCTGGAGTTGGAGCAGCTTCATCATGAGCTGGAGTCATCGCTGCAGCAGCTTATCCATCGTGTAGCACAGGAAAAAAGCGGCTTCGACCATGTGCGCAGCAATTTAAACAGTCATAATCTTCAAATGCATGGGGGGATGGCGGATGCGCATATGAGAGGGCTGCAGCTTCTTAATGGAATCGAGCAGCAGCTGGCAAGCAGGCCAATCATGCTGGATGGTATGACCGAGCAGCTTAAGTATGTTCAGCAATATTATACGCAGTTCCATCAGATGGCTGCAAAGGCTATTGCAGATAAGCAAGCTAGAGAGCGGGCTGAGCAGGAACGGCTTCGCCAGCTTGCACAAATAGAAATGATGAGGCGGATGACTAACCAAAATCGCCGTAATAATGGAGGCGGTTTTGGTGGTGGCGGCTTTGGCGGAGGTGGCTTCGGCGGCGGAGGCGGCTTTGGCGGCGGCTCTCGCGGCGGCGGAGGCAGCTTCCGTGGCGGCGGTTCTCGTGGCGGCGGAGGCAGCTTCCGTGGAGGCGGCTCGCGCGGTGGAGGCGGACGCTTCAAATAGTCGCACTAAACCACTAAACAGAACCCCTTGGTGCAGCTGAGTAATAGCTGAGCCAAGGGGTTTTAATGTTTGTTTGCCGTCTGTTTACTGCTGCTCTTCAGGCCAATCGGACGAGTGCAAATAGTTAAGCTTGTTCAGCTTCATGCGCAGGACCAGCTTAACCTGCTCATCTATTAAACGCTCATCCAGCTTATGCTGCTTGACTGCTTCTACTAAAGATTGAATGACCTCCTGCTGCTGCTTCGGATGATGACCTACAATGAGCATGGTGTTGCCAGCCTGGAGCGCTAATACCGCGGCTTCGCCTACCTCATAATTTTCTGTAATACCTCCCATCACCAGATCATCGGTAATGACAAGTCCTTCAAATCCCAGCTCGTCTCGCAAATAATGCTTAATAATAGTAGGCGAGAGTGAAGCGGGAAATTGCTCATCAACTTGCGGCAAATAAAGATGTCCAACCATAATCGCGTCGATATGTCGCTTTATAGCGGCGCGAAAAGGGATCAGCTCAAGCTGCTCCAGCTCTTCCCAGCTTTTATTGATCGTCGGCAGGGAAGCATGTGAATCTACATTCGTATCCCCATGTCCCGGGAAATGCTTGCCAACGGTAAGCACATAGTCATCCAGTCCGTCCAGCATCGCAATGCTGTGCGTTACAACTTCCTGAGCCGTCGAGCCAAATGCTCTGCTGCCGATTACCGGATTGTCAGGATTGTTATTAATGTCAAGCACAGGCGCGAAATTTACATCAATGGAAAGATCCGCAAGCGCTTCTCCCATATGCTCTCCGGTTTGCTCGGTAACAGCCGTATCATCCAGTTCAACCAGCTCCTCGGCTGAAGGAAATTGCTCTGGCAGCCGATTTACTTTACCGCCCTCCTGGTCAATTGTTATCCAGAGTGGAGGAGCATGATCGGCAGGCAGTTCCTTTAATGCCTCGATCAAAGAGGCCAATTGCTTATCGTTTTTAATATTGCGTTTAAATAAAATAATGTTGCCTATGCCCTGATCATGGACGAGCTGCTGCGTTTGCTTGCTTATGCTGGAGCTGTTGTCATCTATACCGACGATTAACAGCTGCCCGATCTTTTGCTCTAGCGTCAGCTCATCAAGCTGCTGCTGAATTTGCAGCTCTTGTTCGTCTTGCTCCTCTTGCTCCTCTGAAGGTGCAGGAGACTGAGTCGGAAGGGAAGATTCCTCTGGCTGATTGTTGTGAGGCTGCACATCTATATTTGTTTTGTTCGTCTTATCGAGTGGAAAAAAGTAAAGGATGCTGCCAAGCAATAATATAATTGGAAAAATAATGAGCCATTTTTTCATCAGCCATTCACCCCTCTCAACTTAATGGTATAATAAATCATACCCTATTCTCACAGGCAGAGACAACTATTCTATATTGGAAAAGGAGCTGTATCATGTCAAACCAAACCATTCGCTGGGGGATACTTGGCTGCGCTTCCATAGCCAAGCGCTCCGTCATTCCCGGCATTCAAAAGTCCCGCTTTAATGAGGTTAAAGCTATTGCAAGCCGCTCCTTGGAAACGGCAAAGGAAACTGCCGAGCAGCTTAATATTCCGCAAGCCTACGGCAGTTATGAGGAGCTGCTTGCTGATCCTGAGCTGGATGCGATTTATATCCCGCTGCCTAATCATTTGCATAAGGAGTGGACAATTGCTGCTGCAAAAGCAGGCAAGCATGTACTGTGCGAGAAGCCGATTGCGCTCAATTATGAAGAAGCATTAGAAATGGCGGCTGTGGCAAAGCAAGCAGGGGTTATTGTCGCCGAGGCATTTATGTATCGCTATCACCCGCGTTATGCGCAAATTAAGCAATTAATTGCTGATGGAGCAATCGGCGAGCTTCGCTTAATTCGCGGCTGCTTTACCTTCAACAACGGAGACAGCACAGAAAATGTTCGTTTTGTAAAGGAATGGGGAGGCGGTTCGCTCTATGATGTAGGCTGCTATCCAATCAGTGCTGCTCGCTACCTAATTGGCCAGGAGCCGATCGCGGCAACGATGCACGCGCTGTTTTCGGAAAAGCATGGCGGCGTAGACATGATGGCGTCTGGCCTCGTTGAGTTTCCGGACGACCTGACACTAGTATTTGATTGTGGCATGTGGGCAACCTTCCGCAATTCACTTGAGATTGTCGGGACGAAAGGAAGAATTGAGCTGCCGCATGCTTTCCTCGGCAAAAATGAGCAGGAAGCCAATTATTTTCTATATACCGATGCGGGCGTGGAGGAAATTCAGGCTGAGCATCTGGACAGCTACGCCTTGCAGGCGGATGCGATTGCTCAAGCGATTTATGGCGAGCAGCCTTTGCCGTTCCCGCTTGAGGATGCTGCGGCCAATATGAAGGTGCTGGAGGCATGCTTAACCTCAGCAGAGCAAAAAGCACGTATAACAATCCAATAAACTGCTAAAGATCAAGTCTCCGCAATGCTATTCTTATCGTTATAATATGAGGAGTGAGCGTATTATGCAATATATGTCGATAGCGGGCTGTTCCAAGCCGGTTTCTAATGTGATTAAAGGTTCCGACTACTTGCAGGTTGACAGCTATGAGCATCATCTTCAGGAGCTTGATCAATATGTCAGTATTGGCGGCAATACGATCGATACGGCACATATTTATGCAGGAGGCGAAAGCGAGCAGGTTATTGGCCGCTATGTCGAGCAGCAAAAGCAGCGCGATCAGCTTGTCCTGCTGACAAAAGGCGGCATCTCTACCTTGCAGCCTGACATTTTGGATCGCGAAATCAAGACCAGCCTTGAACGGCTGCGTACGGATTACATTGACCTATATGCGCTTCATCGCGATGATGCCTCGTTAACAGTTGGTCAAATTATTGAAAATTTGAATCGATATATTGATTCGGGCACGATTCATGCGATAGGGGCTTCTAACTGGACGCCTGCCCGCATTTTGGAAGCGAATCGCTATGCAGCAGAGCACGGCTTGGTCGGCTTCACTTTCAACAGTCCGAATTTAAGTCTCGCTATTCCTAAGGAGCCGTTCTGGAAAGGCGTGCTGCATGTTGACGATGAAATGGCTGCAATGCATAAGCTGACAAAGCTGCCATGCCTATCATGGTCACCGCTAGCCAGAGGCTTTTTCTCAGGCCGTTTTGTGCCTGATGTCGTTACGGATAAAGATATGGAGCGCGTATTTTACAGTGAGCAAAACTGGCAAAGATATGACCGCGCCCAGCAACTTGCTCAGCAGTTGGGTGTGTCAACATCAGAAATCGCGCTTGCTTACGTGGCCAATCAAGCCTATCCTACAGCGATCATTGCAGGCGCGCGCTCGCTGCAAGAGCTGCAATCCTGTATAACGGCTATGAAGCTGGAGCTTAGCGAGGAGCAGGTGGCTTGGCTGGAAAACGGTGAGGAAGGCGCATAGCCTGTAACAGAACAAATCTGTAGAAGCGAAGAGGGGAGGGCAAGGATGCTCAGACGTATGTCTGTTTGGCGGGGAGCATACGGCTTTAGTCGTGTTGCAGAAAGCTCTGTCAGCTAACCATGTTTAGAGCGCTGCCTTCCTTCTAGCCGCCGCGCAACAAAAAAGGCTGCTGCGGCGCAGCAACCTGAGTGCATTTATGTGAGTGATCAAAAAGCCGGCTTTTTGAACATCCTCTTTATGATTTGAATAGTGTGGCAATCGAGCCGCCGCGCGTAATAATATCAATGGCTTGCGATATGAGCGGCGCCACGCTTAGTACGACAAATTTGTCGGAATGCTCTTCATCAAGCAGAATGGAATCAGTAATAATAACCTCTTTAATATAAGGATGATCCAGCTTTTTCACAGCATTGTCGGAAAACAGGCCATGTGTAGCGCAAATAAAGGCATCATTGGCGCCTTTTTTATGAAGCGCCTCTACTACATTAACAATCGTACTGCCAGTATCTATTAAATCCTCAATAATAATCGGCGTCATGCCATTAACTTCCCCGATAATATGAGTAATTTCCGACTTGTTATGAGCAGGGCGATTTTTAATCATAATCGCGAAGGGACAATTGATTAGTCCCGCCAGCTTCTCAGCGACGGTTGCCCGTCCTGCGTCTGGCGATACAACTACAGGATTCGTTATATTTTTCTCGCGCAAATAGTTGATAATAATATCCAGCGCTGTTAAATGGTCAACCGTAATATCGAAAAAGCCTTGAATGGCATCGGCATGCAGGTCAATCGTTATAATGCGGCTCGCACCAACGGTTGTCAATATATCAGCAACCATTTTAGCCGAGATCGGCTCGCGCGGCTTGCTTTTCCGTTCCTGACGCGCATAGCCATAGTACGGGATGACGATGTTGATCGTTTTAGCCGAAGCTCGCTTGGCAGCGTCGATCATAACAAGCAGCTCGACCAGATGCTCATTTACAGGGTGAGACATCGCCTGTACGATAAATATATCGTGATTGCGCAATGATTCCTCGTAGGAAATATGAATTTCTCCACTCTCCTGGCGAGAAATAATCGCATTTCCTAGCGGCACGTTCAATTGATCGCAAATCGCTTGCGCCAGCGGTCTGTTTGATGAGCCTGAAAACACTTTTAATTGAGCCATAACATCCTCCAAATTTTAAAGCTTATCGTAATCCAAGTATGTAAGCACCTCTATCATATCAAATTCAGGTCATCTTCACAAATGCTGCCTATAAAAAAACAGCTATGACTGTTGCCGTCATAGCTGTTCATTGATTATTTCAAGTTTGCAATGTCAACGTTAGGATCAACGTCTGCCTCGTAGTCGATGCCATCGACATAGAAGCCGAACAAGCCGAAGAATTCTTTGCGATAGCTTTCGAGATCTGTTAGCTCGTACACATTTTCCGTCGAGATATTTTCCCAAGCCTGTGCAACTGCTGCTTGAATTTCAGGACGCATTTCCAGATCGTCAATACGAATTTGACGCTTCTCATCAACAGGAATTTCTCCCTCGATGTAGAGGCGCTCGGAGAATAGGCGGTACATTTGCTCGATACAGCCCTCGTGAGTGCCAGCTTCCTTCATCACCTTATATAGCGCGGAAATGTAAAGCGGAACAACCGGGATAGCGGAGCTTGACTGTGTCACCAACGCTTTGTTAACGGAAATAAAAGCTCGTCCGCCAGTTCCTTTTAATTGTTGATGAAGCAGATCAGCCGTTTGCTGCAAATCGTTTTTCGCAGCGCCAATCGTTCCATCGTGATAAACGGCATGTGTAATTTCCGGGCCGATATAGGAGTAAGCAACGGTTGTCGCATCTGCGGTAATAGCATCAGCGGCTTGCAGCGCATCGATCCACATTTTCCAATCCTCGCCGCCCATAACCGCAATCGTTTGGCGCAGCTCATCTTCAGTAGCCGGCTCAATCGTAGCTTCTGTAACCTCTCCGTTATGAAAATTAACCGTTTTGTTCGTATATACACTGTGAAGCGGCTTTATGACGGACGAAAACACTTCACCTGTTTTCGGATGTACACGACGCGGAGAAGCAACGCTGTACACAATCAAATCAACCTTGCCCAGCTCTGTTTTAATGAGATCAATCGTTTTGTTTTTAATTTCATCGGAGAAGGCGTCGCCCACGATGCTGAACGACTTCAAGCCTTCTTTAGCAGCAGCAGCCTCGAATGCAGCGGAATTGTACCAGCCTGCTGTCGCAGTGCGTGCTCCTTCTGCAGCTTTGTCAAAATAGACGCCAACCGTATTGGCGCGAGCACCGAAGGCAGCAACAATGCGAGAAGCAAGGCCATAGCCAGTAGAAGCACCAACGACAAGCACATTTTTAGGGCCATTTACTGCCGGCTGCTGTTTAACATAATTAATTTGCGATTGCACCTGCTTCTCACAGCCTACAGGATGAGCTGTTGTACAAATAAAACCTCTTGATTTTGGTTGAATAATCATATTAGAAAAATTCCTTTCTATCATTAGTTTCTCTATGTATTCCCAAGTCGTGCTTGTTGAACTACCACTTTCAATAAAAGTTCAAAAAGTCGGCTTTCAGGACCAAGAAGATTAGACGCTAGTAGAAGGGGAGGAGCGCAGCGTAGAGCGTTGCTACGTGAGCACCTAAAATGTTTCCGCCGGAAACATACTTCGGAAGCATAATCTTTCGCTAGCGTTCAAGATTCGCCGTCGAATCTGCTACAACGCAATGCATCGTCATCAAAGTCGAGCTTCTTGAACATCCACTTTCAATAAAAGTTCAAAAAGTCGGCTTTCAGGACCAAGAAGATGGCACGATACTAGAAGGCGAGGAGCGCAGCGTAGGCAATAGCTACGTGAGCACCGGAGCCTTCGGTAGCGTGACATATTCGCCGTCGAATCGACTACAACGCCCATCATCGTCATCAAAGTCGGATTTTTGAACATCCTATTCCTCTACTCTATTTTAACGATAAATGATTGGTCTGTGAAGACACAAACTAAAACAGGCTATCCTGCGTGACGGTGAGTTGTCCAAGATAGCCTGCTTGCATTGCTTGTTATAACAATAAATAGGGTTTCCTGCGGAAGCATCAATCCTAGAAACGATTCATAAGCTGCTGTTGTCCTAGGGCAACAAGGCGCTTCGTTATGTATCCGCCGATTGATCCAATCTCGCGAGTTGTCATATGTCCATAGTAACCGTCCTGCGGAAGCTGTATGCCGAGCTCCTGTGCAATTTCAAATTTCATAATCTCAAGGGCGGCTTTAGCATCAGGCACGACAAGTCTATTTCTTGAACTCATAGCTATCATCTCCTTTCAAAGCTAGTATGAGTTCAATGCTGGAGCATTATGCATCATTTTCCTTTTGTTCACTACATTTATACGCTTTTAATGCCTGGATTATGGGTGCCGCTGGCGGTAGCGTAAAGCGTCCACCATTCATCGCGCGTCATCAGCTCGGCTTGCCGCTCGGCGTCCTGACAGGCCAGTATGCGTGCAGCATTGGTCGTGCCCAGCACTGGCTGGATGCGTGCAGGATGCTTCATTAGCCAGCCTAGCAGGATCGCTTCCTTGCTAGTTTCCTTAAGCCGTGCCAAATAGGCTATATATTGCGCGGCAAGCTGCTCTGCCTCAGTTGTATCGCTTGCCGCAGCTCCCGTGTAGCGGCCTTGTGCGAGCGGCCCCCAGGCTTGAGCTTGTATATTGTTCATTTGCATATAGGCCATTAATCCAGGGTCAAAGCTGACAGCGCTTCCTTCATTGCGGTTAATAAGCAGGCCTTGATCGATAAAATGACGATGAGCAAGACTCATATGGAGCTGATTGACGATGAAGGGCTCGCTTACTGCCGCTTGCAGCAATTGCAAATGAGCGCTATGCATATTGGAAACGCCAAAATGCCGAACCTTGCCGCTTGCTTTCAGCGTATGAATCGCTTCCGCAACTTCTTCCGGCTCCATTAATGGATCAGGGCGATGCAGCAGCAAAATATCAAGATAGTCGATGCCAAGCCGTTGTAGAATGCCGTCTACCGAGGCAACAATATGCTGCTTGGAAAAATTGTAGCGACCAGGCAGCTCCCCGTCCGCTAATTGAATGCCGCATTTGGACTGGATAATAAGCTGCTCGCGCAGTGAAGGACGGGCTGCAAGCAGCTCGCCGAACATCGCTTCAGCTTTGCCGCGCGTATAAATATCCGCATGATCAAAAAAATTGATGCCGATGGACAAAGCCGCATCGACAGCCTCTTCAAGCTGCTTCATATGAGCAGCAGTATAGGGCTCGGATGCATCCCATGAGCCGCCAAAGCCCATACAGCCAATAGCAAGGCGGCTGGCCGCTATGCCGTGGCTCTGTAAAGGTAAAGCCTTCATCAAATCACTCCCTTTTTTTGGTTTTCCAATTTAATTATAGCAAACCTGCTTAAAGGTGTTGTCAAAATTGCAAATAAACATTATGATAGCTTTAGGATTAATAATTTAAAGTATGGATTAATGTAAAAATTAATTCAATGAAAGGTTGGGTATGATGTCTACTAATAAACTAAGCATTAATGCAGATCAAACACTATCCGTTATTGACCGCCAAATTTATGGCCATTTTTCTGAGCATCTTGGTCGCTGTATCTATGAAGGAATTTGGGTGGGCGAGGACTCTCCGATTGAAAATACGAAAGGGATTCGCAATGATGTCATTAAAGCGCTTAAAGAGCTGAAAATTCCTGGCTTGCGCTGGCCTGGCGGCTGCTTTGCCGATGAATACCACTGGAAGGACGGAATTGGTCCAAAAGAGCAGCGTAAACGGATGATCAACACGCATTGGGGCGGCGTCGTTGAAAATAATCATTTTGGTACGCATGAATTTATGCTGCTGTGTGAGCTTTTGGAATGCGAGCCGATTATTTGCGGCAACGTAGGCAGCGGTACGGTGCAGGAGATGTCTGAATGGGTAGAGTATATGACCTTTGACGGCGTATCGCCTATGGCACAGCTTCGTGCTGATAATGGACAGGAGAAGCCGTGGAAGCTGAAATATTTCGGCGTTGGTAATGAAAACTGGGGCTGTGGCGGTAATATGCGCCCGGAATATTATGCCGATTTGTATCGCCGTTACGCTACATATGTGCGCAATTATGGCGACAATAAAGTGTTTAAAATCGCTTGCGGACCTAATAACGATGACTACCGTTGGACAGAGGTGCTGATGCGCGAAGCGGGACGCTTTATGGACGGGCTGTCCTTGCACTACTATACCGTACCGGATCAATGGCACCGCAAGGGCTCTGCTACAGGCTTCCCTGAGCATGAATGGATTGATACGCTTGTGAAAGCCCAGCATATGGATGAGCTGATTACGCGACATTCTGCCATTATGGATCAGTATGACCCGGATAAGCGCGTTGCATTGGTCGTGGATGAGTGGGGAACATGGTACGATGTAGAGCCTGGCACAAACCCTGGCTTCCTGTACCAGCAAAACTCGATTCGCGATGCGCTTGTTGCAGCGTTGACCTTTAATATTTTCCATGCTCATAGCGATCGTGTTCGTATGGCCAATATTGCACAGGTTATTAACGTGCTGCAATCGGTTATTTTGACAGAAGGCGATAAAATGATTTTGACGCCTACGTACCATGTTTTCAATATGTACAAGGTGCATCAGGATGCGCAGCTGCTGCAGCTTGATTTGCAATCCGAGGACTTCACAAGCAATGGCAAATCGATTAAAGCGGTTAGCGCAACAGCCTCCAAGGATGCTAATGGCACGATTCATATTAGCCTTGCACATATGAACCCAAGCCAAACAACAGAGCTGGAAATTGATTTGCGTGGACTTGCCAATGAGAAATTCAGCGTGCAAGCAACCGAGCTGACAGCTAATAAAATGGACGCGCATAATACGTTTGAAGCACCAGAGACTGTGAAGCCGCAAAGCTTTACTGCCTTCGAGGTCAATGGTCACAGCTTGAAGCTTACGCTTTCACCAGCTTCTGTAACGTCAATTAGCATTGCCTAAAGCGAAAGGTCAGGGGACAGCAGGATGAACGAAGAGAGCCGAAATCGCACCTGTCGTGGCTGTGGACCGCAGTATGAGGTTACCGAGGCGCAGATAGATCGCATATTGCAGGCTCCGATGTTTCAGGATGAGACTATTGTTGTGCCGGATCATATTTATGAGCAGCGACTGGCTGCCTGTCACGGCTGCGAGCATTTGCTGCAGGAGCAAACCTGCCAGCTATGCGGCTGCTACGTCCGGGTTTCAGCAAAATATCGCAGCAAAAGCTGTCCCAACGTCAAGCTGCGCGGCTGGGAAAGCTATGCAAACTAACCTTATACAAAGTTCATAATTAGTGATAAAATAATAGCTGCTAGCTTCATCAGATGATGAGGCTGGCGGCTTTTTGTTTCTGCTGTCATGTACATACATGCTCATCGTGTTGAATAGCTTTCCAGTATCGAGAAGATGGATAGGTGGAGAAATTGTCCTATATTGAGTTGACGCAAGTAAGCAAGCAGTATCGGCGGCGCGGGCAAGCTACGGAGGCGCTGCATTTAATTGATTTGAATATAGAAAAAGGAAAATTTGTCAGCATAATCGGCCCTAGCGGCTGCGGCAAGTCTTCGCTGCTGCGCATTATCGGTGGTTTAGTGAAGCAGGATTGCGGCGAGGTGCTCATTAATGGTCGCTCGCCGCTTGAAGCGCAAAAGCAGAAGCAGTTTGGCTTTGTACCGCAGTCGCCCGCGCTATTTCCATGGCGTACCGTGCTGCAAAACATGCAGCTGCCCTTTGAGGTCAACCGTCAGGCTGCTGAGCAGCCTCCACAGCGTGAAGAGCTGGTCAAGCTGCTGGAAATGGTCGGGCTGGGAGAATTTACAGACGCTTATGCCAAGGAGCTGTCTGGAGGGATGCAGCAGCGAGTAGGCATTGCTCGCGCCTTCGGATCAGGCGCGCCTATTTTGCTGATGGATGAGCCTTTTTCTGCCCTGGATGAAATCACGCGCGAAAAAATGAGCTATTTGCTGCTAAATATATGGGAATCGTATCAGAAAACGGTTGTTTTTGTGACCCACAACATCCGCGAAGCGGTGCTGCTATCGGATGAGGTTATCATAATGAGTCCGCGTCCCGGGCGTATAAAGGCTCGAATAGGCATTGAGTTGCCTAGACCGCGCAGTGCGGAGCTGGAGGAAAGCGAGCAGTTCCAGCAGTATATGGCGGATATTCGCGCTTATTTGCGTCAGGATTGGCAAGTATAGACATAAAAAAGACGGAATTGGAACAGGAGAGAGGGAAAGGTGCACAACGATGACCATGAATCAAAGCGGCATCAGCCAGCGAAAGCTAAGCTGAGCAAACGATTGAAGCGCTTGTATGTCAAATCCTCGTTTTGGCCGCCGCTTGCCGCATTTGCCGGATTATTCATTGTTTGGGAGCTGGCAACGAAACTATTTGCCATTAATCCGATTACGCTGCCATCTGCGTCGGCGATCGCGATCGAGTTTTTTCAATCATTTACGTTTTATTTATCGCATGCCTGGGTTACGTTTTATGAAGCTGTGCTCGGCTTTTTGTTAGGCTTGAGCGTTGCTTTCGTAATGGGAATTGTAATGGCTCATTCCTCTGTGCTGGAGCGTACGCTGCTGCCGCTTGCTGTGCTTGCGAATGTAACGCCAATTATGGCAGTTGCACCGCTGTTTATTTTATGGTTTGGCTTCGGTACTCTGCCCAAAGTGCTAATTGCGGCGATTATTACATTTTTTCCGATGCTCATTAATTCCATTATGGGCTTTCGCTCGATTGATGAAAATCATTACGAATATATGCGCTCGCTGCACGCCAGCAAGGCAGAAATTTTTATGAAGCTGAGGTTGCCCAACAGCCTGCCGTATCTGTTCAGCGCAGCGAAAACATGCGTCAGCCTTAGCGTCATGGGGGCGGTCGTTGGCGAATGGAGCGGCTCGAGCGAGGGCTTGGGCAATGTCATTATGATGTCCGGCAATTACATGCAGACTACCCGCATGTTTGCCGCTATATTTATGCTGGCATTTATGGGGATTGTGCTAACCAATGTCGTGCGCTATATTGAACGTAAAGTATTGGATTGGCATGTATCAGCTAACAGCTGGAACTAACAACACAGCTTGCAAGAAAGCAGTTGATCTGAAAGCTGTACTTTGAAGCTGTACGAAGGAAAGGAAGAGCAGGATGAAGAAATGGTTATGGCTTAGCTTGCTGCTGGTGCTGTGCGCATGCAGCAATCAATCAGCCACCTCTAACAACAATATGCCTGTGGAGGCTGAACCGGCCCCAGAGCTGGGCAGCGAGGAGCGCAAGGCGCTCAACGCCGCTGCAGGAGAAATTACATATATGACGGGCTTTTACTATGCGGCTTCGCCGCCAGATATTCAAGCCGTATTAGCCGATGAGCTGGGCTATTTTGAGAAGCTTGGGCTTAATGTGAAGATTGTGCCAGGGCTTGATGCGGAGGGCATGAAGTTTCTTGCAGCCAATCAAGCGCAGTTCGCCAGCTCCGGCACACCTAGTCAAGTAATCCAGTCTGTTGCACAGGGAGCGGATATTCGTGGCATTGCCACATTTGGCTCAGTTGGAACGAGCGCGCTGCTTGTGATGGAGGATTCAACCATTTACGCCCCTGAGGATTTGAAGGGCAAAAGGGTTGGCTATCACGGAGCGCTGCCCGCCAATTTGATCGCGATGCTGCAATACAATGGCATGTCGCTTGCCGATATAAAGGGAGTAACGATTGGCTATGATGTAACGGTGCTGTCCTCTGGCAAGGTGGATGCGTTAACGGTATATAAGTCCAACGAGCCTTATCAGCTGGAGAAGCTGGGGGCCAAGGTTCGCCTGATCGATCCTGGTCATTTTGGCGCGGAAACGTCATTTGGCGTGCTGGCGGTTAATCAGAAATGGGCCGAGCAGCATCCTGCAACGGTAGAGGACTTTTTGCGGGCGCTGCTGAAGGCGCATGAGTTTGCAGCAGCCAAGCCGGAAGAAGCAATTGAGCTGCTGGCAGCGCGCTCCGAAACTGTCTATGATGTGGAAGCAGAGCTTAATCGCTGGCAGGTTGAGCTGGAGCTGATCACAGAATCGCGTGATCCAAGCACGGGCATTGGCTGGCAAACATCGGAGCAGTGGGAGAGAGAAAGCAAGATGCTGTTCGACGCCAAAGTAATTGAGCAGCCATTGCAGGCAGATCAGCTCATAAACAATGCATTTTTGCAAGCAATCTATGATGGTACGAATTTAATATGGGTGGATGAATCATAGGCTGAGAAAAACAGCCAGTAAAAGCGTAAGAAGGACTGATGAGCACACGGGCAGCATAAGCTGAGCTGCGTGGCTTATCAGTCCTTTTTGTTACAAAATATAGCTTGGCTTAAGCACAGTAAATGCTAGGCTTCAACTGGCCGATTGGATGATCGAATAATTTGCTGATTTTCCCAAAGCAGCTTGCGCAAATTGGATTTTGAACCTTGAATAATAAAATGAGGAATTTGATTGCTCTTGGCAATTTCAATGCCTTCCCATGTCGCGCGATGCGAGGTGGAGGTTAAAATCATAAACAGCGCTTGCGAGCGGCCCAGTTCTGCTGCAATACGCTCTGGATGCTCGCCTCCGTCATGTACCAGCTCGGCGCCAGTTTCCTTAACGACGGATTCAAACCATTTACGCTGTCCGCCAATAATTGTAATTTTGCAGTCCTGCAAATAGGGTTCAGCTTTACGGCGCTGCACGAGCTTGCTGCGCTGCTGCTCGTTCTTTTTGCGCGCAGGATGCGATTCAATCATCTCGCCATGCAGACGGTACAGCTTCGTTAGTCTGGCAATATGCCCATCCTCCGCCACGTTGAAGGTGCACGGATCGCCATGTCCCGGCTTTTGAATTTCGATATCCTTGTAGTGGATAGGGAAGCGGTTTGAATCATCATTCAAATCTATGCAATACCATTTTTGGTCCTCGTCAAAATGAACAAAGCCGTCATAGGTGTTGATTGGTGAATAGCTGTCATCACCTTGGAACAGCAGCTCTATCGTATAGTGATTGGCGCGCCCTGGATGTGCGGTAGGCGTACAAAGCACCTCGGCTTCATGCTGCAGCTCCAGCTGCTGGACAAGCGATTCGGTAATATTGAATATTTCTCCACTGTCCAGCTCTATGTATCCTCCATGATCTCGTCTGTAAAATGTGCCATAGCGTTGATTGTCTTGTGTTTTCTCATGCTTGCTTGAAGCTGCTTTAAGCTCTTCCGGTGTAAACAGCTGCTCAGCGGCGATCGGCTTGTCTTGCTCCAGCTTTTCCTGCTCTTTGCTATCCATATGCTGCTCGAGCTGGAATTTATCAATCGCATCAATAACTTTCAGTGCATTAACCATTTGTTGGCGATAGTGCTGACGCTGCTCATAGCTGGAGGCAGTTTCCTTCATCAGTCGCAGCAGCTCACGATTGTACTGTTCCAGTTCAAGATGCATGTGCTC
Source organism: Paenibacillus montaniterrae (assembly GCF_018403185.1). Lineage (GTDB taxonomy): Bacteria > Bacillota > Bacilli > Paenibacillales > Paenibacillaceae > Pristimantibacillus > Pristimantibacillus montaniterrae. Next base: position 1,123,354 of record NZ_BOSE01000001.1, on the reverse strand, counting down.
CGACAGCTCAACAAGCTGCTTGTCAAGCGGCTGCTTGCTGTTCAACAGGCTGTTTAGCTCTTCCTGCCGCTGCTGGGCGATTTGCTGCCAGTTGTTCGTTTGCCGTTTGCTATCCTCCAGCTCGCGCTGAATTTGCTCCAGCTGATTGGACAGCTTGCGCATCTCGTCTAAATTGGCTCTGTTTTGTCCCAGCAGGCCAGTACGTTCATTGAGCCAGCGCTCCTCGTCTTCCTTGCGCCGCTGGTTCGCTTCTTGCTGCGTTCGATTGAGATTGACAATCTTCAATTCATACATCGCAATCTGCTCCTTTAACAGACTAGCTTGCTGCTGAAGCTTCTCCTGTTCCTGCTGAAGCTGACGAATCATTTTATCCTTTTGCACGCTTGCCAGCTCTAATTGCTGCCGAGTTGCTGTTTCTTTGCTAATCTTATCTTCTAAAATTGCAATTTTCTTCTCTATCCTGAGCTGCTCTTGCTTGCTGTCGTTCTGCCTGCTGTCAACAAGGAGTTCGCTTGCTGCAGCCGTTTCACGCTGGCTTATCGTCTGTTCCTGCTGGCTAGCCTGATCGGCTAGCTGCGCTTCCAATTTCGAGCGTATCGTTTGATACATGTCCTCTTGCTCTTGACGATCGGGATGGAAATATAGCGTCCAGTATACGCTCCAATAGCCAAATTCCTCTACAAGCTGTGGCAATTGTTTGTTAATCATTGTTAATGAAGGTGCTTCTACTATGGTGCGGTCTATTAAAAAAAACAGCAGTTGCTTTTTAAGCTTGCGGTCAGTAGCTATTTTTTTTAGCATCAGATTAAGCTTTTTATAAAACAGCAGATCCGGCCACTGCTTCAAATCTTTTCTTGTAAATGGTAATTTTAATGTTATTGCGAGCATTAATTTATCATAATTGGAAAGCGTTTTAACATACTGTAAAAAATGGTTGAGCGGAAAGGCTTGATGCACATGGAGCTCCAGGCTTTCGCGGTAATTAGTGCGATGATTGTCTGTCATCGGTTTTTCGAAGCCCGCTCCTGCAATCGATTTTAACTTCAAAGTATCACCCCTTAAATGAGCGGAATTATTTATTATTGTACATAAAATTTATTCGACGTTAAGGTAATTGATTCCTGTAGGTAAATAGCCTTAAAATCACAAGCATGCCCTTGTAAGATTGACGGTGAATCTGTCGAGCTTGCGCATAACTGCTCGAAAATATAGGTGAACAGGAAGAAGGAGACTACTGCCTCAAGCGAAGTTTTGGCAGTAGAGTTAGTGGAAAGCCAAGGCATCCGTGGGAATGCGGGATGCCTTGGCTGAGGCTTGCGGGATGCTCTTGCAGGACTTTTTGAAGATCCTCTATAAATGAGTGTTCAAAAAGCTCGGCTTTCAGGACCAAGAAGCTTGGACGCTAGTAGAAAATGAGGAGCGCAGCGTAGGCAAAAGCTACGTGAGCACCGGAATTTTCGCTAGCGTTCAAGCTTCGCCGTCGACTACGCTACAGAGAAGTAGCATCGTCATCAAAGTTGTGCTTTTTGAACTTCTTCTAAAAGTTAAAGTTGTCTGGGTCTGAGCCGAAACGTTGATTACGGTTTAACGCGGAAATTTGCTTCATTTCCTCTGCACTCAGCTCAAAATCGAAAATTTGGCTGTTTTCAATAAGGCGAGAGGAGGTCGTTGTTTTTGGAATCGTAATGACGCCGTTTTGAATATCCCAGCGCAAAACAACCTGTGCTGGTGATTTTCCATGCTTCTCGGCGATTTCCTTAAGCACCAGCAGATCAAGGTTGCCCTGCATTAACGGGCTCCAGGCTGTCATGCGAATGCCTTTTTGCTCGCAGTAAGCGCGAAGCGGCTCCTGCGTAAGCAGCGGATGGTATTCTACCTGATTGACAGCAGGCGTAAGGCTGCTGCTTGCTGCGATATCATCGAGATGGTGGGTTTGGAAGTTGCTGACGCCAATGGCGCGCACCTGGCCTTTGCTGTAAATTTCCTCAAGCGCTCTCCATGTATCCACATATTTGCCTTTAACCGGCCAGTGGATGAGCAGCAAATCTACAACGTCCATATCAAGCTTGCGGCGGCTTTCATCGAAGGCAGCCAGCGTCTGCTCATAGCCTTGGTTGCTGTTCCAAATTTTTGTTGTAACGAAAATGTCCTCGCGCTTTACGCCGCTTTGGGCAATGCCGCGTCCAACACCTTCTTCGTTGCCGTATGCGGCAGCGGTATCAATTGCGCGATAGCCTTTTTCAATTGCTTCTCTTACAATGCGTTCAGCCTCATCATCAGAAACCTTCCACACGCCCAGACCAAGCATAGGCATGGACACACCGTTATTCAATGTTACGAATTGCGTCATTTCAATTCCTCCTAGATTATCATTTTCCTCCAAGCTTATTAGAGGCACATTTGCAAAATAGCAAGCACATCTTCCTTGTGCAAACGCTTAAAGGAGCCGATCGGACCGTAGCGTACTGCTTCCTCAGCCATGCGCTCAAGCTGGCTGTCGTCGATATTGAACTCGGATAAAGTAGCCTCAGCACCAATCCGCGTAAAAAATTGCCGCGTTGCTTCGATTCCGGCAAGCGCCAGCTCATCTGTTGTTTTTCCCTCAGGCGAGATGCCCCATACTCTGGTCGCATACTGTGCGAAGCGATCAGGGCGTTCCTTGTACACATATTTCATCCAATTGGGAAATACGATGGACAAGCCAGCACCATGCGGAATATCGTAAATTGCGCTAATTTCATGCTCGATGCCGTGAGATGCCCAATCATTTTGCATGCCAAGCGAAATTTGTCCGCCGTTTAACGCCATTGTGCCGCACCACATCAAATTCGCACGTGCTGCCGCATGCTCGGGATTGTCCAAAGCAAGCTCGACATTTTCAATGACGGTTTGCAAAATCGACTCGCAGAAGCGCTCCTGCAGCGGTGTGTCCGGCGTTAAACTGAAATATTGCTCAAACACATGCGACATAATATCAACCGAGCCGTACACGGTTTGATTGGCAGGCACAGTATACGTTAGCGTTGGATCAAGAATAGAGAAGCGAGGGTAAACAAGCGGACTGCCTGAGCCGCGCTTAAGCTTTTGCTCCCAATGGCTGATTACCATCGACCCGTTCATTTCTGTACCTGTCGCTGCAAGCGTCAACACTGCTCCGAGCGGGACAGCAGCTTGAATATGTGCTTTATTCGTGAAGAAATCCCATACATCGCCTTCATACGGTACACCTGCTGCAATGGCCTTGGCTGCATCGATGACACTGCCGCCGCCGACAGCCAAAATAAAATCAAGCTTATGCTCGCGCACGAGTCTTATTCCTTCATATACGCTTGTCAGACGCGGATTTGGCTCTACGCCGCCAAGCTCTACATATCGGATATTGGCCTGCTGCAGCTGATTGACAACCGATTCGTACAAGCCGGAGCGTTTAATGCTGTTGCCGCCGTAAACCAGCAGTACATTTTTGCTGTATGTAGCCGTTATTGAACCAGTTTCGCTTGCTTTTCCTTCGCCAAAAATGATGCGGGTTGGATTGTGAAACGTAAAAGGTAAAATGGTAATCCCTCCTTTGGTTAATCTAAAAGTTAATGAATACGTGTTTATTTTACACCTCATTATTTTATTTCAAGAAAAATACGCTGTCAATGTTATGAAGTAGCTTGATAGATTAACTTTTGAGTTATACAATTAAGTAGATTTTGAGATAAAAGGAGAATCGCTATGGAAGTCTCGGTTAATCGGGATAATTTCGCCATTTTGGAGAGCTTTTCCTCGCCTACTAGAATAAGAATAATAGAATTGCTCAACGAGCAGCCGATGAATATACGCGCGCTTTCGGAGGCGCTGGACATAAAGCCGCCAATCGTCACCCGCCATATTCAAATGCTGGAGCAGGCAGGCATTGTGCGCAGCGAGCTCATTGCCGGCAAGCGCGGCCAGCAGAAGGTTTGCTATTTGCAATTGGAGCAAATGGTATTAAACTTCAGGAGCAAGCCTGAAGAACTGAAGCAGCCTGTGCAAAAATATGAGGTCATTGTACCTGTTGGCATGTATGCCGATTTTGAGGTCAAGCCAAGCTGCGGTCTCGCATCGGAGCAGAGTATGCTCGGTATGTGCGATGACCCGCGTTATTTTGCTGATCCTGTACATCGTGATGCTCGCATACTTTGGTTTGGCAGCGGCTATATTGAGTATCGCATTCCCAATTATATGCTGTACAATGAGCAGGCCAGCTCGCTTGAAATCGCACTGGAAATTTGCTCGGAAACACCGTGTGCGTCCTCGCATTTGCAGCCCTCGGACATTGTGTTCAGCTTCAACGATATTGATGTGGCGGTATGGACCTTCCCGGGCAAAATCGGCAAAGGAAAAGGCATTTATACGCCGTCCTGGTGGCATAAGGATATTCGGCACGGCGTGATGAAGCATATTCGCGTCAATGAGCAGGGCACATATATTGATGGGATCCATGCTTCAAATGTAACGATTGATCAGCTGGCTCTGGCAGCGGACGAGGAGATTGTGCTGCGGATTGGCAGCAGGCCGGATGCCAAGCGCTGCGGTGGTGTTACGCTGTTTGGCAGCGGCTTTGGCAATTATAATCAGGATATTCATTGTACACTTGTTTGCAAATAAGTGCTGCAATTTATAGGAAAGTTAATTTTTATATGAAACAAAAAATGGGATTTTCCAGAACGTAGTTCTTACTCACTTTCTGGAAAATCCCATGTTTATTTCCGTATATGTTCTTATAGTCTGCCTGGTCGCCATATATAACTCAACTTTAATTTATGAACACACATTTACTGCAAAGGTGATTTGTCCCACACGTAAATAGCTCGTTATTCATATTTATAACAGGTATCATTCAATTCATACAGGTTTATTGTATATAAGCCCTGCGAATGCAGCGGCATCAGAATTGAACGGGTGCATCGCATTACCCGCCTTTCCTCGACTAATGCTGAGAGTGCAATAGAAGTAAAGGAGAATGGTGTTTATGTCAAACGAAGAACAACATGTACTGAACTTGCAGGAAGCTGGTCCAACGGGCCCGACCGGTCCAACGGGTCCTACAGGACAAAGAGGCTTAAATGGGCAGAATGGAGCGACCGGTCCAACGGGTCCGGCAGGAAGCGGAGCGACGGGCCCGACAGGAACGCCGGGAACACCAGGCCCAACCGGCCCGCTAGGAGAAACGGGTCCGGCAGGAAGCGGAGCGACGGGCCCGACAGGAACGCCAGGAACACCAGGCCCAACCGGCCCGCCAGGAGAAACGGGTCCGGCAGGAAGCGGAGCGACCGGTCCAACAGGAGCACTGGGAACACCGGGCCCAACAGGCCCAACAGGGGCAATCGGTCCAACAGGTCCGCCAGGAGCGAATGTGGCGATTTTCTATGATGCTTCCGATAATTCACTGAATGGAACAGGAGAAGTATTTACGCAACAACTTAGCGGACTTACAGAATCGAACATGTATCAATTGTTTTTGAATTTCACATTTGTTTATGTTATAAGCAATAGTGAGAACTCCTATGGTTCTGCGACATTCAAGTTCACCTGGGGAGATGGAGAAGATGACAATACAACTTTAACGTACGGTTTAGTAGCGACGACTACTACCGACCCCTTCAGTTACCGATATTCCTTTGCCAAAACAATTACTGTCTCAAATAATCCTTATATAAGGCTGGAGGTAACGGATTATGATAATCTCACGCTTCCTTTAAAATTTAATGATATTGAACTAATGATCCTTCCAGTAACTCAAAGTGTATAGGTATATCAGTGCCCCTTAAAGTGCGTATCTTTAAATGGAGAAAGGAAGATTACTATTTTGGAAAGGAGTTAGGTGAGATGACAACAAAAAATGGAGATTTTCAAGCTCAGCAGGATGTTGGTCCGACAGGCCCAACCGGTCCAATGGGTCCTACAGGACAAAGTGGCTTAAATGGACAGAATGGTTTTAACGGAGCGACCGGTCCAACGGGTCCGGCAGGAAGCGGAGCGACGGGACCGACAGGAGCGCCAGGAACACCCGGCCCAACCGGCCCGCCAGGAGCAACGGGTCCGGCAGGAAGCGGTCCGACAGGTCCGACAGGAGCTTCTGGCCTAACGGGCCCAACTGGTCCAGCAGGAGCAACCGGTCCAGCAGTGAGCGGTCCGACAGGTCCGACAGGCCCAACAGGAATACCGGGCCCAACGGGCCCAGCAGGAGCAACTGGTCCTCAAGGTGCGGGAGGAGCAGGCAAGGCCATTTACTATGCTATTCCCGATCAAACCTTCAATGCTTTCACTGGAGAAGTGTTCACTCAACAATTCAACGGACTTACAGAGAATCAACGGTATCAATTGGTTTTACACTTCTCATTCTTATTCGCTGTATTTGGTCCTACTACTGGTTGGATAACATTCCAAATCTACTGGGGAGATCAATTTTGGGATAATCACAATACATCTCTAACATATGGATTTGTATTTGAGGGGAATCTTAGTGACACTTACACTATCCCTTTCTCTTTTTCAGATGAATTTTTAGCCTTTGATTTTTCTTATGTGACTGTGAATTTAGTGGCTGCTGGTCCAGAATATCCTTTTTACTTTAACAACATCGAACTGATGCTCATCCCGATAGGTCAAGGTATGTAGCTCATTAAAGTATGCAGTATATAGTTTCTAGTAATAGCTATCTTTTCGTGCAACCCATCAGAAAGTGTATTTTCCCATTTTGTCAAAATTAAACCAAGATAAGAAAGGGAAGATCACTATTGTGGAAAGGAGTTAGATGGAGATGGCAACAGAAAATAGAAATTTGCAAGCTCAACAGGATGTTGGTCCAACGGGTCCGACGGGTCCGACCGGTCCTACAGGACAAAGAGGCTTGAATGGCCAGAATGGCTTTAACGGAGCAACAGGTCCGGCAGGAAGCGGAACGACTGGTCCAACAGGAGCGCCAGGAATACCAGGTCTAACAGGACCGGCAGGAGTAACAGGTCCGACAGGAAGCGGAACGATCGGCCCAACAGGTGTGCCGGGAACACAAGGCCCAACGGGTCCAGCAGGAATAACTGGTCCAGCAGGAAGCGGAACGACCGGTCCGACAGGAGCGCTAGGAACACCGGGCTCAACGGGACCGGCAGGAGCAAGCGGTCCAGCAGGTCCTCAAGGAGAGATAGGAGCAACTGGAGGGTTCATTGTCTATACTATTTCTGATAAAACAGTGAATGCTCAAGGTGAAATATTCAGTCAACAATTTAACGGGCTTAAGTCAGGGGAAATGTATCAATGGGTTTTACGTTTATCATTGGGCTATGTTAAGGACAGTGATAGTAATAGCGGAGCTGGTGCTGTAGTATTAAAGGTCATATGGGGGGATGGAGATCAAGACAATTCAACTTTTAAGTATAATGTTACATGGAATAGTGCTAACACCCTCTATTTACCTTACTCATTTGCCAAAACATTTCAAGCCTCGAACAATTCTTATATGAGACTGGATTTAGTGGATGTTAACAATATTTCGTGGTCGTTTACTTTTAAGGACATTGAACTGTTGGTCGTCCCAGTTACTCTAGGTTCATAAATCTATTAAAGTACGTTTTCCTAAAGCAAAAGTTGGGCGAGATGTCTCGCCCAACTTTATTGAAGCCTGTTTTTGCGGTAAAGTGTGCCGCTGGCTTTACTTTATTCGCTTGGCAGTGTTGCGGCGTAATATTCGATGAATTGCAATGCTTTATCGTAGTTAGGCGCGTCCGCTCGGATGCCGACCAGCAGTTTAGTATGTGCCATCGGCATATCTTCAGCAAGCTTGCTTTCTGTTAGGTCGAGCATATAGACATGCTCTTCGCCCAGCTGCTGCTGGCTGTCCAGTACGGCTCCTTTAACGACGTATTTGCTGTCCATTAGATGTGACAGCGATTTCACTTCATCAAGCTTTACATATAGTCCTTGCTGCAATGTCCAGTCCTTCATTGGCTCATCTGCAATGTAGATGTCTGGTGTTTCAGTCATCAGCATGACCATCGCTTTTTGCAAGTAAGCATATTGCATGGATGGATCCTCTGGGACGTAGATCAGGTCAGTTTTGAAGCGTTGGTACTCTGGAAAATCCGTAAGAAATTTTTGATTCGTTGTTTCATAGGAGCTGTCCTCGGTTGTGTCGTAATAATTGCCGATAAAGGATACTGCAACGTCAACCGGAGGCAGACTGGCCAGGTAGCGTTTTTCTTCTTGTCTGTCAAGAAAGGCGATGACGCCATAGATAAGGGCGATTACAAGTCCGATTGCTACAAAGGTGTGCACTTTGTAGTAGCGCCAGAAGTGGTCGATTTTTTTGGCTTGACCAGCCATTTTTTTGTATTTTCCATACTCTTCCTGCTCGAAAGCCTCCGTATATTTCTTCGTTTCATAATCGAGTATTGCGCGATAAGCTTCTGTTATTTTGTCAAAATCAAACTTATCATCTGCTTCAGGCGTTTGTCCTTGTGCTTCCAGCTTTGCGCGGGCTTTATGCTTGCGCAGCGCCTGTCCGTATCGCTGCTCAACAAGATCCTTGCTGGCAAATGGTTCAAGCCCCAGCTCCTCGTAGGCTTTTTTAATGTCTTCCATTATGTCACCCCTACATTGATTTACATTGCTTTTTTATTCTATTTTAAATAGTATACGACATTTTGCAGACAGTTGGATGTATTATTTGAAGAAATGATGTCGCTTTTCGCAGTTTGCTGTTGCAAAACGAAATGTTTCATATACTATTATTGTACGACTAGCCGTTTTTTTGGTTGCATAAATTTGGACAGTGGTACCAACTGTTTCGTTAAGGAAGGAATGAATGTTATTGCTGTTTGACCCTGTAATATTTGAAAACTTGAAGGTGGCGCTGGAGAATCAGCTTTATGATCTTGACAATCTGGATAATCGAATCGCGATTATTGACCGCAAGGATACGCTTGATATGGCTGTAATGTCCAGAACATGGTCGCTTGGATTTACATTTCCACAGCTGGTTTCTGATCCGTCGTTTAAAGCTGAGATCGTGCTGTCCAGCTCGATACAGGATTTGGCAGATGAAATTTTACAGCGCAAGGGAGCGGCGCCAGCATGCTCGCTGCTGCTTAGATTTACTTGCCAAATAGAACAGCCAGCCGTTGCTTGTCCGCAAATTGAACAGATTATTGCTTCAATTTGGCAGCGGGAGCTGCAGCCCAAGCAGCTGTTGACCGCAAGCTATGATGCCGATACACGAGCTGCTCAGGATAGCGGGCTATGGATACCATTATATTATGAAAATGTAATCGAGCTTCCATTCAATCGCCGCATTAACGAGGAGCAGATGGAGGATCTCGAGGAGCTGATTGAGCATGTCATGATGACGCTTGATGCGCTGCATGAGCTGTGTTATAGTAGCAAATGACAATTGAACAAGAAAATCTGAGCAGCATCAAAGCAAGATCAGCTTGCTATGGTCTCAGGAGAGGTTCGCGAACTCCCTCTATAAAAAACTAAACCAAACGATTCTCTTTTTGGAGCATCGTTGTTTTGTGTTCGGCGTGTATTGCTTATGCAATGCTCGCCGTTTTTATTTGAATGAAAGAGAACTTTCACTGAAATTGGGGCGTGCGTTGCTCGGATTTGTTTTCGATTGATCTTATTGACAAGAAGGTCAGGAGGAAGAACGATGCGACATCAGGAAAAAGCAGTAGTCGTATTTAGTGGCGGGCAGGACAGCACCACTTGCTTGTTCTGGGCGCTGCAGCGCTTTGCAGAGGTGGAGACCGTCACCTTTAATTATGGTCAGCGCCATGCGCTTGAGCTGGAATGCGCAGCGGCGATTGCCAAGGAGCTTGGCGTCAAGCAGCATGTTCTGGATATGGGACTGCTTAATCAGCTTGCGCCCAATGCGCTTACGCGATCAGACATTGAAATTGAGGCGAAGGATGGAGAGTTGCCGACTACATTTGTCGACGGGCGCAACCTGTTATTTTTATCGTTTGCCGCTATTTTAGCGAAAGGAATTGGCGCAAGGCATATCGTTACGGGAGTATGCGAGACCGATTTTAGCGGTTATCCCGATTGCCGCGATATATTTGTAAAGTCGCTCAATGTTACCCTTAATTTATCAATGGATTATGAATTTGTAATAGATACACCGTTAATGTGGCTTGATAAAGCCCAAACCTGGCAGCTGGCTGATGAGCTTGGCGCCTTTGAGTTTGTGCGTCATAAAACGCTGACCTGCTACAACGGCGTCATAGCAGATGGATGCGGCCATTGTCCTGCATGCGAGCTGCGCCATCGTGGTTTGCAGCAATACTTGGCAAGGCGGGTGGTATAGCATGCTGCAGCAAACTTATCCGCAGGTTTCGCATCCTTTTGCCTATGAGCTGAACAAAGATTTTCATTTTGCAGCCGCCCATTATGTGCCTTCGGAAAAAGCGGGAAAATGCCAGCGTGTGCACGGTCATACGTATTTCGCCAATATCACTATAGCAGGGGATCAGCTGGATGAAGCGGGATTTTTAGTGAACTTTTCTATTATAAAGCAGCTGATTCATGACAAGCTGGACCATACGTTGCTGAATGAGCATGGCGAGCTGTTCAGTGATGAAAGCTCAGCCCTGTTTCCAACGACCGAAGTAGTGGCGCGGGTCATTTATGAACTGATTGCTGCATATTTGCAAACGACGGAAAATAAGCCGCTGTGCTTGCAAGTCTTTTTACGAGAGACACCGACGAGCTACTGCATCTATCGTCCAGTTAAGCTGCTGCGTCAGCTGCAGGGAGGTAGCGTATTATGAGTATGGCTAACCTTGGCGGCAATACCGTTTTAGCAAATTCGGCAGTACGGCCAATTCCGGTGCTTGAAATATTTGGGCCGACAGTGCAAGGCGAGGGCATGCTGGCTGGCCGCAAGACGATGTTTGTCCGCACAGCCGGCTGCGATTATCGCTGCTCCTGGTGCGATTCGGCCTTTACATGGGACGGATCGGCCAAGGATGATATTCGCTTGATGTCAGCTGGCGAAATTATAGCGGCATTGGATCAGCTTGGCGGGAGCGGTTATGATCATGTCACGCTGTCAGGCGGCAATCCAGCGCTTCTGCCGCAGCTGCAGGCGCTAATCTCCCAGCTTCATGACGCTGGCAAAAAGGTTGCGCTGGAAACGCAGGGCAGCAGATGGCAGGATTGGTTTAAGCAAATAGATCATTTGACACTATCTCCGAAGCCGCCAAGCTCAGGCATGGAAACGGACTGGCAGCAGCTTGATGAGATAATCAACAGACTGCTGCAAAATAAATCGCAGTTTTGCCTTAAGGTCGTTGTGTTCGACGAGCAGGATTTATACTATGCAAAGCAAGTGCATGCCCGTTATCCGCAGGTTTTGTTTTACGTTCAACCTGGCAATGACCAGCTTGCCGAGCAGGAGCAAGAGCGGCTGCTGCCGCATTTGCTGGCTCGCTATCAATGGCTGATTGAGCAGGTCATGGCAGATAAAGAGCTGACGAGTGTATTTGTTTTGCCGCAGGTACACACCTGGGTATGGGGCAACAAAAAAGGCTTTTAGAGGTAGTTCAAAAAGCCGACTTTGATGACGATGATGGGCGTTGTAGTCGATTCGACGGCGAATCTTGAACGCTAGCGAAAACTGCGGTGCTCACGTAGCTCTGCTCTACGCTGCGCTCCTCGTTTTCTACTAGCGTCCAAGCTTCTTGGTCCTGAAAGCCGACTTTTTGAACTTCGATTGGAAGCGGATGTTTAAAAATTGGACTTTGATGACGATGCTGTGCGTTGAAGTTTATTCGACATCGAATCTTGAACGCTAGCGAAAACTGCGGTGCTCACGTAGGTTTATCTACGCTGCGCTCCTCATTTTCTACTAGCGTCCAAGCTTCTTGGTCCTGAACTCCGAACTTTTTAAACTTCGATTGGAAGAGTAGTTCAAAAAGCCGGACTTTGATGACGATGCGGTTGCGTTGTAGCGTAGTCGACGGCGAATCTTGAACGCTAGCGAAAGGTTATGCTTCCGATGTATGTTTCCGGCGGAAACATTGAAGGTGCTCACGTAGCGTGTGCCGTAGCTAGCGCTCCTCGCTTTCTACTAGCGTCCAAGCTTCTTGGTTTTACACTCAAAGCTACAGCGGAGGAGCAAAGCATCCGGAAAACGAAGTGGGTCGCCTTTAACATCGTAATGCAACCTTAAAAAATTTAAATAAAGAGCATTACGATTTAAAAAGCGACTGAAGGATGCTTTGCTCCGAAGCGCTGAATAGCCAAAGGCTAGAAGCTATGCCCAGAATGCATTTAAAAAAGCACCAGCGAAGGAGTAAAGCAATCCGAAAAACGAACGTGTGTCGCCTTTAAATCCTGATGCTACCACCACTAGATAAGAGCATCAGGATTTAAAAAGCGACTGGAGGATGCTTTACTCCGGAGCGTTGAAAGGAATGGATAATATGACTGAAGGAAGAAAGCAAGCTGATTTGCAAGGGATAACATTATTGGGCAATCAAGGGACGAGGTACCCGAGTGATTATGCGCCTGAGGTACTGGAGACGTTTGAGAACAAGCATCCTAATCGAGACTATTTTGTGAAGTTCAATTGTCCGGAGTTTACGAGTCTTTGCCCAATCACGGGACAGCCTGATTTTGCAACGATCTATATTTCATATATTCCAGACATTAAGATGGTTGAAAGCAAGTCGCTAAAGCTGTATTTGTTCAGCTTCCGTAATCATGGCGACTTTCATGAGGATTGTATGAATATTATAATGAATGATTTGATTGAGCTAATGAATCCGAGATATATTGAGGTTTGGGGAAAATTTACGCCGCGCGGTGGCATTTCCATTGATCCGTATACGAACTGGGGACGTCCCGCTACAAAGTATGAGCAAATGGCAGAGTACCGCTTATTGAATCACGATTTATACCCTGAAAAAATCGATAACCGCTAGCTTTTACATGTTTGTTGCACTAGTGCGAAGTTTATTAAAGGAGCCGAATATGTTAACCGCACGTTAGATCCAGTGAGGCGACCATCCAAAACGTAATAGCTAATTGTTAAGGAAACTGGATAACGTTATTGGTGACTAAATAAGTTTTTTTCGATTTTAATGAAACTATCATGCCTTATTCGCCTGCTTTTACCGTGAATGAGCTGGGATGTCCAGGCATAACGTTGTCCATATTCATTAGGTTTCTATCGCTGCCTACTTGTTCATATTAACGTTACCGAGATTCTTTAAAATCTTAATTATTCCTATTCGAGGCTTTTTCGCTATTACTTGCTCGATTTCTGCTGCTGAGAGCTGTCTGCATAGCGCATTGGATCTGCTTTATGGAAATCAGGTTGCATCAAAGCTCATTTGTTGCATATAATAAGAACGTGTGTTCTGGTTATATCTGAAATGAACGATGGGAACGCTGTTAATATCAGGCGCTTATGTAGGAGGTGCTGGAATGGACATAAAGCAAAAGCAGCATGAAATCGCAGAAGAAAAGCCTCGCCAATCCTCAAATGTGCCGCTGCAGGAGCAGTATGAATCAGAAGCAGTCAAGCAGTATATGGTGCTGGAGCTGGCGTTGCTTGTTATTGAGCATGACGTTAAGGTCATCGGCTTGTCCAAGTTCAAGCTTCCGCGTTTGTACGAGTCCATCCTGCGGGGGGTACAGGATCGCGTATTGCTCGATATGGCAGATTTGCGGCGGATGTTCCGTAAAAATGGTATTAAAATTTATGAAAAGCAGAGAATGGAGGATGGACTGCTGACCAAATACGTATGCCGAGGCTATCATCATAAAAAGTTTATGATGTGGAATGTCGTCAAGGTTGAGTGTGAGCAAATGCTTAAGCGTTACATGGCCCAATAATTCGAAAAATGTTCATCATTTTGTCATAAAGATGAAAAAATATTCACATTTGCTTAGTTAGTAGTTGAGAAAATTAAGCGATGTTAGTTAATATAGGAAGTAGACATTATGATATAGAAGGGGAGCACATTGTAATGCAGAAATGGATTATGTTTACGCTGGTATCGATTGCCTCTATTATGGCAGTATGTCTTGTTGCTTTCGGATTGCCAGACAAGCCTGTCGATGAATCTGCTTCATTGCCAGAGGGTGTAAGTTTGATGAAAATTGTTGCATCCAACGACTTTACATTTAACGAAGAGGAGTTTACTGCAAAAGTTGGCGACACTGTAATTATGCGTTTCTCTAACAAAAGCGGTATTCACGGAATTGATATTGCGGATCTAGGCATTTCCATGGACAAGGATAATGCGGAAACTGAATATACGTTTACTGAGCCAGGCGAATATTTAATTGAATGTAATATTCCATGCGGTCCTGGACACGGTACAATGACTGCAAAGCTAATTATTACGGAAGCTTAAAGAAAGAGCCCACTAGGGCTCTTTTTCATTAGGGGAAGTTTAAAAAGCGGGCTTTGATGACGATGCTGGGCGCTGTAGCTTAGTATAGGCAGCTGTAGGAAGGCTTGACTCGAGAGCGAAAAATGACGGTTGTCGTAACAAAACGACTAGGGTATCATTAAGGAAGTATTATGAGAGCATAAGGCAAGAATATTTGTCACAGAAGCTGTACATGCCCGGCATTTGGCTACGGCTATGTGCAGCAGTCTACCGACGATAGAGGCAGGCAAATCAAACATACGACACGTTTTGAGGAGGCAATTTAATTGATAACACATATTGTTTTTTTCAAGCTGAAGGATAATTCTCCAGAGAAGGTTGAAGTGACAGCACAGGTGCTGCGCGATATGGAAGGGAAGATCGAGCAGCTGAAATATATTGAGGTTGGAGTGGATATTGTTCATTCTGCTCGTTCCTATGATATTGCATTAATTACAAAATTTGATTCTATGGCAGATTTGGATGCGTACCAGGTACATCCTGTTCATCAAAAGGTGATTGAGCATATGAACGAGGTTCGCGAATCCTCCGTAGCTGTTGACTTTGAAAGTTAAGAGGGATAAATGCGATGCGCGACGTATATGAAATGGCCACTTACCTGTTTATTATTATTGCAAGCTGTTTTGTAATGGGCATATGGCTAAAACGTAAAGCAAAAAAGAAAAATGATTCAGAAAAGCAATAGCGCATTTGGAGAAGGTGGCGAATAGTAAATGTACTATGTGAATCAAGAGCAAATTGCAGTGCGCTTAAATACAATTGCTGGCTTAAGCGAAGCAATAGAACAGCTGCAGCAGCAATGGACAGGCGATGCCATCCAGTGTCTGGCTCAGGAACGCGCGCTGCATCTGGCAATTGAAATTGTAACCGATGTTGGCAGCTATCTCATTGACGGATTTTTAATGCGCGATGCCAGCAGCTACGAGGATATTGTAGAAATTACAGCGGGCGAAGGCGTCTATCCGGAAGGAATGGCGGATGTGCTCTTGGAGCTGGTTCGTTTGCGCCGTCCGCTAGTGCAGGAATATTTTCAGTGGCAGTCAGAGCAGCTGCATCCACTTATGAAGCAGCTGCCTATGCTGCTGCGGCAATTCAAGGATGCGGTTGAGCAGTACGTAGATAAAGAGCTGGTATAGCTGGAAAGGTGGGCTGTTATGAAGCAGACTGGTTCGACTCGAGATGCCATCATCTATAAGCTGCGTAGTCAAGGACGAATGCAGATCAGCGTAATAGCCCATCAGCTAGGACTTACTGAAATGGCGATACGCCGACATATGCATGAGCTGGCCAAGCAAGGCTATGTAGAAATTATTTCAATCAAGCAGGCTATGGGCAGACCACTGCATGCTTATGAGCTTACAGCGAAAGCAGAGGAGCTGTTTCCGCGAAATTATCAGCTGCTGACCGTGGATTTGCTGAGCGAGCTGGAAGAGGACCCGCAAACGAAGCCTTACATCGAGCTGATGTTTCAAGGCAGAAAACGCAAGCTGCTGCAGCGATATCGGCCGACCATGCAAGGGAAAAGTCTGGCGGCCAAGGTTCAGGAGCTGACGCAAATTCAACTGGCGGGCGGCTATATGGCTGAGGCTAAGCAGGATGAGCACTACTACTACATCGAGGAATATAATTGCCCGATTAAAGGAGTGGCGGATCGCTATCATCATGCTTGTCAATGTGAGCTGGAGCTGTTTCAAGAGCTGCTTGAAGCACCGGTAGAGCGTACGGAATGCCTCGCCAAAGGCGGAGCCAAATGCAATTATCGAATTCGTATTTCGAGTGATAAGAAATAGTGATCAACGCATGACGTAATCGTCATGCGTTTTTTTCATGAAATAGAGTGTCAAGACAAGCCCAAAATGATTATACTGTGTTACACAACTAGGCAGAAGTCTAGCTGGAAGCATTAGAGAAAACAGCAAGGGAGGAGCAGTTATGCCGCTTGAAATCAGCTTGCTCATTATGGCAGCAGCCTGCATCGTATTTGTCATTACTGTCCTTATTGCAATGCGCTTGTTTATGCTGCGTCTGCATGTTTTGACAGAAAAAACAATCGAGCTGCAGCGTGATTTGAACCAGCTTACCCAAGATTGCAGCAAGCTGCTGCAAACAACAGACCATACCGTGAAGGAAATTGGCGAGGCCGTTTCCACGGTCAATTACGTCGTAGGGGCAGCAAAAGGAATGGGGCAAAGCCTGGAGCAGACGGCTGGCGTTATGAAGAAAATAAGCGGATTGCTTTCACAGCGGGCTGCTCAATATGCAGAACAGGAACGAGACAAAAGACAGCTAGAGGATATGATGCAGTGGGCTGAGCTGGCAATGTCGGCATGGCAGCTTTGGCAAACTGGACGCCAAAAAAACAAGCAACCTGAGAGGAGAGAGTAGGATGGGTTTCAAAAACAAAGGAGTTGCATTTATTGTTGGAGCCGTAGCAGGCAGTGTAGTCGGCAGTGTTACTGCTTTGCTGTTTGCTCCAAAAAGCGGCAAGGAGCTGCGCAGCGATATTAAAGCTGGCACAGGCAAGGTGATCGAGGCTGGCTCAGAGGCATTCGATCATATGAGCGAAACAGTGCATGAGGTGGGCAAAAAGCTTGAGGAAGGCACAGCCAAAGTGGTACACAGTGCCAAGCAAGGCGTGCAAAGCGTAGTGAGCAGTGTAAAGCAGCGCTGCAATTCGGAGGATAGCCAGCAGCCTGAACAGGAGAAGCAGGGCGGCGAAAGCTTGCAGCAGGGGCATGACATGCTGCAGGAGCAAGGGGAAAGCTTGCAGCTGAATGAGCGGGAGCAAACCCTGCAAAATTAAGCAGCTCAGCGACTCAATTGCTTGAACAATCGGCGAGTTGAGAGGAAAGTGGTGGAGCCGTGCGAGGTCCGATAGCGGTATTCGATTCTGGTGTAGGCGGGCTTACAGTAGTGAAGGAACTGCTGAAGCAGCTGCCGCAAGAGGCTATAGTTTATTTTGGAGATACAGCGAGAGCTCCATACGGCCCTCGCCCTAAGCAGGAAATTATTCAGTTTACAGAAGAAATTGTACACGATTTGCAGCGCTATCATCCCAAGCTGGTCGTGATTGCCTGCAATACCGCAACAGCAGTCGCGCTCGATAAAGTAAAGAAAGAGCTCTCGATTCCAATAGTCGGCGTTATTGAGCCTGGCGCTCGGGCAGCACTGAAGGCTACGAAAACCGGGTATATAGCGGTTATAGGGACTGAAGGCACAATAAAAAGCAAGGCATACGATGAGGCACTGCTGACGCATGCTAGTAATGTGCGAATTATGAGCCAGGCATGCCCGGCATTTGTACCGCTCGTTGAAAAAGGCGAATATCGCTCGAGCAAAGCATATAGCGTTGTACAGGAAGCGATAGGACATATGCGCTCCTATCCGATTGATTGCTTAATATTAGGCTGTACACATTATCCATTTCTGTCCGACACCATTGCAAAGGTAATGGGCAGTGATGTAAAGCTGATTCATTCAGCAGAAGAAACAGCGCGCGAGGTCGGTGGCATCATAGCCGAACTAAACAAAAAAAAGCTGGAAGGCACAGCGATGATCAGCAGCCAGCAGAAAAGAACGAAGGAGCTGCAAAGATCCGAAATTGTTCATCGTTTTATTTGCAGCGGCGATCTGACAACATTTCGTGCAATTGCAGAAGAATGGCTCGGGCTGGAGCTGAAAAAGCGAAAGGTTATATATGAACGCAAGCAGCCATAGCATAGAATATAGCTTTAGGGGATGCGGTCGGCTTAAAGGCGAGTCGGCCGCAAGCTCGTTGCACTCAGGTCCAGGGGCAAGCTGGATTCAAGTCCAGTTACACATCCGACCTGCCATGCTATACTTTCTACAATAACCTCTAGACTGTTTTACAAGGACATTCATATAACAAAAAGTTGTAGGAGTGAGGACTAATGAGAAAACTGCTGTCTCTACGTCATTGGGGATCGACATTTTCATTAATTTACAGGCTGATTACTTCTCGTAAGGTCGCATTGTGGGAAAAGCTGCTTTTTATTGTTCCCGTCGCTGTGTACTGGATAAGCCCGGATATTATGCCGTTCTTGCCTGTTGATGATATAGCGTTTACGATGATTATTGCAGAAGCGTTTGCGAGTAGGATGGCTAAGAAGTATAATATAACGAGAGTGTAAATGAAGGGCATTGTAAAAGGAGCGGACAAGCTATGAAATGCAAAATATCAAGAAGTGCAGCAAAAGTGATCAGAGCCGAGCTGGAGAAGCCGGAAAGCGAAGGGAAGCTGCTTCGCGTATTTGTTACGCATGCGCATGGTGACCATGCACATTATGGCATGGGGGTTGATGTGCCGTCAGATCATGATGTAGTCGTATCGACGGATAGCGGAATTGATGTTATCCTTGAAAAAGGCAATGAATTTTTGGATGGTGTGCGCGTTGACTATTTCTACCTTCCAGAGGAAGGGTTTGTGATCACCAATCCTTCGAAAGGCAATCACGGGGATCATTAATTTTGTAACTTTGACAAATAGAATGGGAAGAGGAATTATGGCGGTAAATGACATAAGAGTTTGTGATAAATGCAGACATATGAAAATGAAGAGTACAGTTGCCAAGCTGGAAAAGCTGGCTCCCGACTCCGAAATTAAAGTAGGCTGTAAATCCTATTGCGGGCCGTGCAAGCGATTTGCTTTTGTATTCGTTAATGGCCGTTACATTAAAGGCGCGACGGAAGATGAAGCAATCGAAAAAGCGATGGCATATGTAAAAAAATAATAATAAAGTCCAAGTCCTTCACTTACGGGTTGCCATAAGCTGGAGGGCTTTTTGCTGACTGGAAGGTGCAGGGTAGTATGAATAGAAGCAGCTTACGCTGGTATTATGGCGGTTTCATTGGCATTCTAATAGCCGTTCTCGCATTTCAATTAATATGGCTGCCAGCTCCACTTGTGATGCAGCCGCAATTAGAATGGATTTCGGTTGTTGACTGGCTGTATTATGGCCTGCTGCTTATTCCTGTCTGCTGGCTAATAGGAGCATGGCAGACATTGCGCATGAAGCGCGCCAGCCTCCACGCCGCAGGAACTTCGGAAAAGCGCAGCTGGATGGCCTTGCTGCCGGCTCTGCTGATCGTGGCAGTCTCGATTGTGTTAATCATATTGCTGTTAAATCCACTGCAATATTTGCAGGCTGATTTGGCGCTATTGGCGGTACTTTTGCTGCTTGTTGGCTTCGAGCTGCTGCGCAGCAGGCTGGCGTTAAAAAAGCTGCTCGCAATGTTTGCTGGCTATGCTGTGGCGCTACTGCTTTTGCTTTGCCCTACAGGCTATCAGGTAACGTATCCTGCGATGACTATGAATATGAACCAATATGCGCAATTTACAGAAGCAACCGCTTCCGAGCAGCAGGGCTGGATCGACGGCGTACTCGTCTTTGACCGCCCAGCCTTCCCGATCGACTGGCTTTATGCCAAGCTGCTGCCGCAGGTCGAGCTGCGCAAGCAGGCGGCTGATGAGCCGGGCATTCGCGAAACGTACAGCCAGGTCGTGCAGATGAAAAATGACGCGAATCAGCTTGCGGCAGCGACTGCCTGGGAGCATGCAGGCAAGGGAAAGGCGATTTTGTTTGACGGAGTAGGCGTTATTGCGGTAGTTGCAGATTCTCCAGCAGATGGCGTCATTTATGCTGGCGATATCATTGAATCGGTCGACAACCATACGATCGTCAATCATCTTGCGCTGCAGCAATATATGAACAGTCAGATCAAGCCAGGCGATCAGATTGAAATTGAGCTGCGCAGAGCAGAGCAGCTGGTAACTGTAAAGCTGGAAACGATCGCAGCTGACGATGATCCGGCACGGCCCATACTCGGCATTATTATTCAGGATGCCTATCACATTGAACTGCCGCAAGGCATCGCGCTGTCGAGCTATTTGCTGCATGCAGGCGGACCTTCTCATGGCGCTATGCTGACCTTGGCACTGCTAAACCAGTTGACTGCCGGAGATATTACGGGCGGGCTGCATGTTGCCGGTACTGGTACAATTGAGGTTGACGGTCGTGTAGGCATGGTCGGAGGTATTCCGCAAAAAGCGTATGCCGTTAGCCGCACGGATGCCGACGTGTTTTTTGTACCGCTGGAGGGAGAAGCAGCGGCGCGAGCTGCGGCGCCTCAGCTTAATGTTGTTGCAGTAGAAACATTTGAAGATATTGTAAAGTGGCTGGAGCAGCACGCACCACCGCAAGCTCAGTAGAGGAACGACGCAAGGAAGGCTACCGCTGAATGAGGAAAAGCTGCCAGCGGGGCAGAAAGGAACGTCAGAAAGAGAAACATCAGGCCTTGCGCCTCCTTTTTGTCCTGGTAGTTCAACAAAAAGGAGCGCAAAAGCCTGTGCAGACGAGCCTGGCCGCGCAGCGTTGCTGGTGCTACAGCGTCAACCGCGCGTAGCTTTAGCATTCAAGAAGCATCTACGTGATGCTAAGCCAAGCCACAGCGCACCTCAGCTCATATTACGTGGGGGCAAAGGCCCAAAAAAGCTGTGCAAATTACATTGAATACGACCGTTGTACAGCTTGCGCTTCTTATCCGCTACCTTGCTCATATAGTGCTCGACGCTGGCGGACGGACTAAAAATAAAATACGACCATGTTGGATAATAAAGTGAAACTTTGCCAAGCTGGCGCAAAGCGAGCTCAGCTTCCTTATCATCGCCTAGACGCTCGCCGTATGGCGGGTTCGTAATAACAACGCCATAATCGCCTTGCGGCTTAATTTTCGAAACAGGCGCCACATGCAGCTTGATTTCCTTACCCAAGCCAGCGCGGCGCACGGCCTCCTGTGCAATTTCAATCGCATTTGGATCGATGTCCGAGCCTGTAATTTGCAGCGGCACATCGTCCTTGACAGCGTCGTATGCTTCATCGCGCGCTTCATCCCACAGCGCCTCAGGCACAAGCTGCCATTGCTCGGCATCAAAGCTGCGGCGCAGCCCCGGCGCAATATTCCAGCCAAGCATTGCGGCCTCGATCAAAATCGTGCCGGAGCCGCAAAATGGGTCATACAGTGGACGATCCGGCTTCCAGCGAGATAGCTGGACAATCGCAGATGCCATCGTTTCTCGCAGCGGCGCTTCGGTAGCAGCCTTGCGATAGCCGCGCTTATGAAGTCCGGAGCCAGACGTATCTATGGTTAGCAGCGCCTCATCGTTAAGCAAAGTAATTTCGATGACATAACGCGGCCCTTCCTCTGGAAACCACTCTGTGCCATGCTTTTCCTTCAGCTTCTCAACAATCGCTTTTTTTACGACGCCTTGCACGGCGGGAACGCTTGTAAGCTGTGATTTATGCGATCTGCCGTTTACAGGAAATTCCGCATCGGCCGGAATCCACTCATCCCAATTTAAAGCCTTCACCCCTTCAAACAGCTCATCAAAGGTCGTCGCTTTAAATCTCCCCATATTGACCAGTATGCGTCCTGCTGTGCGCAGCCACAGATTGGCGCGCGCAATATCTACGGCTTCGCCCTTGAAATTGACCCGTCCGTTTTCGGTAACTGTATCCGTATATCCAAGCTCCTTTAGCTCACGCGCAACAATCGCTTCAAGACCCATTGGAGCAGTAGCAATCAAATCCAGTTTCGACATTGTAGCAACACTCATTTCTTTATAAATATAGATCATTACTGCTTTGAACATGCACTTCAACTATCTTGTGCAAATAAGAAGGGTTCATTCACCTTTCTTGCCAGCTGTCCCTTAAAATCATACAATAAACGCTAGAGTAAAATATACATTAAAATAAAATTTAATGATAGATCATGCGAAGGAAGGACGTAAAGCAGTGACAATTGAGGAGCAGTACATCGATGGATTATATGAGCAGGATTCAGTTCTGGAACGGATTCGGCAGGCAACAACAGCAGCAGGCATGCCAGATATCGCAATAGCGGACGGCTATGGACGACTGCTGACGATGCTGGTGGAAATGAATGGAGTTAGCAAAGCGCTTGAAATCGGGGCGTTAGGAGGCTACAGCGGCGTATGTATTGCACGAGGCTTGAAGCAAGGCGGCAGCCTGACCTGCCTGGAGCTGCTGCCGCACTATGCTGAGGTTGCCGAACGAAATGTTGCTGAGGCAGGCTTTGCCGATATGATTCAATACATCGTGGGCGATGCCAAGCTAAGCCTGCAGCAGCTTGTCGAACGCAAGGAGCGCTATCAGTTTTTCTTTATCGATGCAGATAAGGAAGGCTATCCGCTATACCTGGACTATGCGCTGCAGCTTGCAGAGCCCGGGGCTTTAATTGTAGCGGACAATATTTTACTGCGCGGACGGACAGTCAATGAGCAGAAGCAGGGTCCAGCCGTGCAGGCGGTACGCAGCTTTAATAAGCAAATTGCAGCAGATCCGAGACTGCAAAGCACCATATTGCCCGGCTATGACGGGCTGGCGATAGCCAGAGTCAAGCAGCAGAGCTAGCCTTCAGCCTTGCTGCCTTGATGGAGCAAAGAGAACCATACCCAAACGCCGTTGAGCAGCATTAGCACCGCCGAAATAATAAAGAGCCCGTTAATGCCGATCCAGCCAGAGACAAAGCCGCCAGAAATCGGGGCAATCACATTGCCGAGACTGATTGTGCTGCTGTTGAAGCTGTACGTGCGCGTTTCCATGCCTCGCGGCGAATATTTGCCAAGCAGCGTATTGACCGTCGGCACCAGTCCGCCAAGAAATAAACCGAGACAGAAGCGGGCCAGCAGCAAATGCCACACATCGCTTGCCAGCGCCTGCGGCACAAAGCTGAGAGCAGAGCCGAACAAGCAAATCAGCAAAATCTTCTCTGCTCCGATAACGTCGCCTATTTTACCTAAGACAGGTGAAGCCAGCATATTGGACAAGCCTGTCGCCGAGCTGACAAGCCCGGCAAAAAATGCGAGATTGGTCAGCTCCGGGTTAAGCTCTTGAATATAAAGCGGTATGAGCGACATCGGACTCATATTGGCAAATTGGATGAGCAGCGTAATCATGAACAGCGCAGCAATTTGCGGCACAACTACGATTTGCTTCAAGCCTGCAAGCACTGAAATTTGCGGCTTGGCTGAGGCTTGCTTGCGATCGAAGCGCTCCTTGACGATAAACATGACAAGCATCGTCGCGACAAAAATGGATGCGCCCGTAATATAAAAGATGAAGCGATAGCCAATAGCATCTGCAAGTATTCCACCTATAAGCGGACCAAGAATCGTACCGGCAATTCCTCCAGATTGCAGCGTTCCCATAGCGAATCCGAGCTTGTTCTTAGGTGTTGTGGCAGAAACTAATGCTACTGAAGCGGGATTAAAGCCTGAGATGACGCCATTAAGCAGCCGCAGCAAAAGCAAATGGATTGGCGCGGCAGCAAAGCCCATTAAGCACATGACGATGGCCATGCCAAAGCCGGAGCGCAGCAGCATCAGCTTGCGGCCATATTTGTCGGACAGCTTTCCCCATAAGGGCTGAAACAAAAAAGCTGTAATAAAATTGCTCGAAAATATAAAGCCTGCCCAAATGGCAATTTCATGCGGATCACTCAGGCCTAGATCAGTTTGCAGGTACAACGTAAGAAAAGGCATAATCATAGTCATGCCCGACATTACCAAAAACTGACCGAACCATAATACAATTAGATTCTTTTTCCATTGTTCCATACGATTAGTATAACACGTTTAGCTAATAATCATTATTATTGAGTAAAGATTTTAATTGTCATTGGATTGTCAAACAGAATATGAGCTATTGGCTGTTAGTTTCTAGTAAAATGGGGCATAATGAGATAGAAACGATAACAAGTGAGATGAGGGTCATGAATGACGTACAATGATTTGTTTATCCGAGCTTGCATGAAGCAGGAAGTTGAACGTGTGCCGGTATGGTATATGCGTCAGGCAGGCAGATACGATCCTGAATATCGCAAAATTAAAGAGAAATATAGTTTGCTAGAAATATGCAGACAGCCTGAGCTTGCGGCAGAGGTTACGATGATGCCGGTGAAAAAGCTCGGAGTAGATGCAGCTATTTTATATTCCGATATTATGAATCCAGTAGCGTCAATCGGCATTGATTTTGATATCGTGGCGAATATTGGACCTGTTATACATAACCCGATTCGCAGTGCAGAGGATGTTGCGAGGCTGAAGCCAATCGATGTTGACGGTGATTTGTCGCATGTCATCGACACGATCAAAATATTGGTCAAGGAGCTGGAGGTTCCGCTTATTACCTTTGCAGGGGCGCCATTTACGATTGCCAGCTATTTAATTGAAGGCAAGCCGTCTAAAAATTATTTGCGGACGAAGGAGCTGATGTACAGCGCGCCTGAAGTGTGGCATCAGCTGATGGAAAAGCTGGGCGATATGGTCATTACGTATTTACGTGCGCATATGGCAGCAGGCGGACAGGCCTTTCAATTGTTTGACAGCTGGGTAGGCGCTTTGTCGCCGGCAGATTTTAGAAGCTTTGTGCTGCCTACGATTGAACGGATTTTTGCTGAGCTTAGCGATTTGCCGCAGCCTAAAATTTATTTTCCTGGCGTTGCCTCAGGAGAGCTGCTGCCAGAATTGAAAAATGTGCAGGCTAATGTAATCGGTCTCGATTGGCGAGTGCCAATTGCCGAAGGCAGACGCAGGCTGCAAAGCGGTGTAGCCGTGCAAGGCAATCTTGATCCGACGATATTGCAGGCACCGCAGCATGTTATAGAGCAGCACGCGGCAGCAATTATAGATCAGGGCATACAGCAGCCGGGCTATATTTTCAATCTCGGACATGGCTTATATCCTGAAGCTTCACTTGAAAAGCTGAAGGCGCTGACGGACTTTATTCATACTTACTCAGAGCAAGCGATTTCCAGACTGAAGTAGACGGTTAAGGGATAGGCACAGGTATGAGAAACAGGGAAGCAGCATAATATGCTTAGTTAATAAAAGTTTTAGGAGGGTTTGAACGAATGGGTCAAGCAGCAAAAATTGGCGTTCTTGTGATGTCCTACGGCACGCCAACATCTCTAGATAATGTTGAAGCTTATTACACGCATATTCGCCGTGGTCACCCGCCAAGCGAGGAACAGCTCAAGGAACTGGTGGAACGATATGAAGCGATCGTTGGCGGGGTATTTCCGCTGCGTGAAAATACAAATGCGCAGGTAGCTGCGCTGCAGGCTCGCTTGGATGAGCTGGCGCCTGGACGCTATCAATGCTTCCAGGGCTTAAAGCATGCAGAGCCGTTTATTGAGGACGGAGTTGAGCAAATTGCCAAAGCTGGCATCGCCCAGGCGGTAGGGATCGTGCTGGCGCCGCATTATTCCGTTATGAGCGTTGGCGGCTACATTAAGCGCGCACAAGCAAAAGCGGCTGAGCTGGGCGTTAAAATGTGCTTTGTTCACTCCTATCACCTGCATCCAAAGCTGATTAGCGCTCTTACAGACCGGGTAAACAGCGTTCACGAAAAGCTGTTGCCGCTTAGCGGCGACAAGCCTGTCAAGGTATTGTTCAGCGCACACAGCCTGCCTGAAAAAATTAGAGAGCTTGGCGATCCTTATGAGCAGCAGCTGCTTAATACATCCGAGGCGATTGCAGAGGCGGCTGAAATCGAGGATTGGGAGTTCACTTGGCAAAGTGCAGGCCGCACGAGCGAGCCTTGGCTAGGTCCAGATATTTTGGATACGATGGAACAAGTAGCCGAGCAGGGCTATAAAGCGATTCTATCTGCTCCAATTGGCTTTGTATCCGACCATTTGGAAGTGCTGTACGATTTGGATATTGAGGCGAAGGCAAAGGCAAAAGAGCTTGGCATCGCATTTGAACGAATTGAAATGTTGAATACAGATCCACTGTACATGGACACGCTGGCTGAATCAGTCATGACCGTACGTGAACAGTTAGGGAAGGAATGAGCATATGCGGAGTGCAGAATCAATTGATACGATTGTCGTAATTGGCGGGGGGATCAGTGGACTGAGCTCCGCTTTTTACTTGCGTAAAAAAGCGAAGGAGCAAGGAAAAGAGCTGCGCATTGAGCTGATCGAGGCCCAATCAAAGCTGGGCGGCAAAATCAACACGCTGCATAAGAAAGGCTTCGTCATCGAAAAGGGACCGGATTCCTTTTTGTCGCGCAAGCTGCCGATTATCGAGCTGGCCCATGAGCTGGGCATTGAGCATGAGCTTGTGCCTACCAATACTAAAGCTGCAAAAACGTATATTATGAAAAACGGCAAGCTGCACGAAATGCCTAAAGGCTTGGTGCTTGGCATACCGACCAGTATTTTGCCGTTTCTTGCATCAGATCTGGTGAGCGGACAAGGCAAGCTTGCTGCGCTGGCTGATTTGCTGAAGGGCTCGGAGGCGCGTGAGCAGGATGAGTCGCTAGGCGGTTTTCTTGCCCGGCGAATTGGCGATGAAATCGTGACAAGCATAGCAGAGCCGCTGCTGGCAGGCATTTATGCCGGGGATTTGTACAAGCTTAGCCTGCAGGCGACTTTCCCGCAATTTGCGGAATATGAGCGCAAGCATGGTAGCATCATATTGGGCTCGCGCCATAACCGAGCGATTATGGCAGAAAAGAACAAGGGCAAGCAGCCGGCAACATTTATGACCTTCCGCCAAGGCTTGACCTCAATGGTTGAGTCGCTGCAGTCGGCGTTAACAGATATAACCGTGCGCACTGAGACAAAGGTGGAGGCGCTTGAAAAGCATAACGGCCATTACGAGCTAAGCTTGTCAGGCGGAGAGAAGCTGAATGCGCAAGCGGTTATTATTACAACTCCTGCATTTGCTGCTCATCAGCTGCTGCAGCCGTATATCGAAAGCACAATGCTTGCTGAAATTGATTATGTGTCGGTTGCCAATGTTGTGCTGGCCTTTGACAAGACGAGCTTTGATGCAGAATTTGACGGCTCAGGCTTTTTAGTGCCGCGCTCGGAAGGGCTGCACATTACAGCCTGCACATGGACCTCCAACAAATGGCTGCATTCCGCTCCGGATGACAAAGTGCTGCTGCGCTGCTACGTTGGCCATTCTGAGGATCAGGAGACGGTGAAGCTTGACGATGAAGCGATTGTTGCAGCCGTTCGCAATGATTTGAAGCAGGTCATCGGCTTGCAGGCGACGCCATTATTTACAGAAATAACCCGTTTGAATCATTCGATGCCGCAATATCCGGTCGGTCATGTACAGGCAGTGCGCAATCTGCGGACTGAAATGAGTGAAAAGCTGCCAGGCGTATTTATTACAGGCGCTGCTTTCGATGGTGTTGGATTGCCTGATTGCATTCGCCAAGGCAAGGAAGCAGCAGAAATTATGCTGGACTATTTGGAGACTACTCATTCAAAATAACCGGATATAAAAACCGTCCTTTCTGAAATGATCGTGAGTTAACCTTCATTAAACAGGAAGAGACGGTTTTTGTGCTTTTTTGGCGCAGACCGTTATAAAACATAAAAAGCTATACTCAAGCAGTCAATTACAAGCTATAATGATAGAAATCTACTAAAAACGAATAAATACATAAGAAAAGGAGCTGCCTCATGTCGTTATCCAGGGTTGAATCTCGTAAACGTCAGCAGGAAAATAAGCAGAAGCGCAAAAATAGACGCAAAAAATTCGTTGTTGTGCAATTATGCTTAATTGCCTTGATTTTGCTTGGCCTCGGTCTAATCCTTCAAGCCGATCGCTTGAACATATGGGTTGATCAGGTAAGCGGCATGCTAAAAGGCGAGCAGCGTGTGATTCATAATGTTCCAGACACTGGCACGGACAACGGCTTGCAGGCAGATGATGCGGAGCCAGAGCCTTCACAGCAGCCGAATGACGAGCAGGAAACGGGAGCGGGAGCGGATACTGACCCGCAGGAGGATTCTGAGCAAGCTGCCGAACCGCCAGCAACAGATGGAGAAGGGCAAGTAGATGAAGATGTGCCGCCGCCAGCTACTGCAGAACCGAGCGAAAGCCAGACCGTTCAGCTTGCTTTCGTTGGCGATCTGTTGCTCGGCGAGTATATCCAAAGCTATCTTGATTCTGAAGGGGCTAGCTATCCTTATCAGCAAGCGTTGTTTCATTTGACATCGGCCGATATTACTGCAGGAAATTTGGAAATGCCGATTACGAAGGTTGATGAGCCTGCTGAAAATAAAACGTATGTTTTCAAAGGCGCACCCGAAGCGTTAAACGGCTTGGTTGATGCGGGATTTGACGTTGTATCGCTGGCCAATAACCATACGCTGGATCATGGTGTTAATGGACTGCTTGATACGATGAAGTATTTGGACGAATACGGCATTCACCATGTTGGAGCAGGCAACAATGCAGAGGAGGCTTATGCGCCCTACATCCAGGAGGTCAACGGCATTAAGGTTGCTTATGTTGCAACAAGCCGAGTGCTTCCGGAAACGACATGGAAAGCGAACCGCTACAGTGCCGGATTGGCCGAATCCTATGATCCGACTCAAACCTTGGACAGCATAGCTGAGCTGGAGGAAACCGCGCATATTACCGTTGTGCTTGTCCATTGGGGCAAGGAGCGTGCAGACTCGCCAGACGAGAATCAGCTTAATTTGGCGAAAAAGTATATCGATGCGGGTGCAGATCTGGTCATTGGCAGTCATCCTCATGTGCTGCAGGGCTTTGAGCAATATAAAGGCAAATGGATTGCGTACTCGCTTGGCAACTTTGTCTTCTCCTCTCATCCTAAAGGGAGACAGGCAGAAACAGGTGTACTGACGGCGACCTGCAACCATGAAGCAGATTGCGAGCTGCAATTTGCACCGATGAAAATTAACAATGCCCAGCCTACTCCAGTTGAAGGAGCAGATGCAGTGAATATATTGCAGTTTCTTGAGCAGGTTTCATTGGGCGGGGTGAGAATAGATGAACGAGGCAATATTTCAAGCTAAATGGAACGCGAGCCGAAAGAGCGGAGAAAAGGAGCAACGTAAATGGTATCTATAATTGCAGAATGGTGGCTTCGTCTGCTGCTTGGCTTGGCAGGAAGTGTGCTGATTAGCTATGCGGCGTATCGGCATCGCTCTCTGTCGCTTTCGGGCGCGCTGTCGGCTGTCGTAATGGGGATGGGCTTTATTGTATTAGGCACTCCGCTTTGGTTTACTTTATTGATCGTC
Organism: Paenibacillus montaniterrae; assembly: GCF_018403185.1. Lineage (GTDB taxonomy): Bacteria > Bacillota > Bacilli > Paenibacillales > Paenibacillaceae > Pristimantibacillus > Pristimantibacillus montaniterrae. Next base: position 1,093,805 of record NZ_BOSE01000001.1, on the reverse strand, counting down.
TTTTTTGTAAGCTCAAGCTTTTTGTCCAAATGGAAGCGCTCCTCGCACAGCAAGCAGGAGGCTGAGCAGCAATATGAAAAAAGCGGAAGACGCGATGCAGGACAGGTATGGGCTAACGGCGGCATTGGCTTGCTGCTCTGTGTTGCATATGCATTGTTCCCGCATAAGGCATTAATTTACGGCTACATCGGCGTTATGGCAGCAGTTACTGCCGATACATGGGCAACGGAAATTGGCGCGCTCAGCAAGCGCATGCCGCGCTCGATTTTAACGCTGAAGCAGGTTAAAGCAGGAACGAGTGGAGGGATTACAGCGCTAGGCTTGGCAGCCTCGCTGGCAGGAGGATTGCTGATTGGGCTGGTTGCCTATTTGCTTGATGGCAGCTTGCTGCATGGCGTCTGGATCGGTGCTGCAGCCGGATTGCTTGGCTCGATCGTGGATTCCTTGATCGGCGCAAAATGGCAGGCGATGTATCGCTGCCAAATATGCGGCAAAGAAACCGAAAGACAGCAGCATTGCCAGCAGCGTACATTGCCGCTGCGCGGAGCGGCATGGCTTAATAATGACAAGGTCAATCTATTGTCCAGCATTATTGCTGGCGGAGCGGCCTGGCTGCTGTCTGCCGCGCTGTAGAAGCTTTATGAAAACCTATAAAACCTCTGGCAACGCTGCGGTTCATGCCGCCGCGTCAGACAGAGGTTTTGTTGTTGCCAGGCTACTAGCATTGTAGGTTATTTGACAAGCTCTTCCATTTGCTCGATCAATTCCTTGAAAACACTCATTGCTTGCTCAATCGGCTCTGGCGAGGACATATCAACGCCGGCACGTTTAAGAATTTCAATCGGATAGTCGCTGCCGCCGCTTTTCAGGAAGCCAAGATAGCGTTCGACTGCTGGTGCGCCTTCTTCAAGAATTTGCTTGGAGAAGCTTGTAGCAGCAGAGAAGCCTGTTGCGTATTTGTACACATAGAAGCTCGTGTAGAAATGAGGGATACGCGCCCATTCCATCGCAATATCCTCGTCAACCACAACACCGTCGCCGTAATATAGCTTATTCAAATCATAATAGATGGCGCTGTACTCCTCAGGCGTTAACGACTCGCCTTGCTCGGAGCGCTCGTGAACAATCTTCTCGAACTCTGCAAACATCGTTTGACGGAATACAGTGGTACGGAATTGATCTGCGTAATAGGTAAGCAGATACAGCTTCTCCTTAGGATCGGTCGAATTTTTCAGCAAATGATCCATTAGCAGCGCTTCGTTCAAGGTTGAGGCGACCTCTGCAAGGAAAATCGGGTATTGTGCATTGCGATACGTTTGCGCTTCATCGGAATAGTAGGAGTGCAATGCGTGACCCATTTCATGCGTGAGTGTAAACATGCTGTTCAAGTTGTCTTTATGGTTCAGCAGCACATAAGGATGGGTGCCGTAAGCGCCCCAGCTATAAGCGCCGCTGCGTTTTCCTTCATTTTCATAGACGTCGATCCAGCCATCTTTAAAGCCTTGCTGCAGCACGCTTAAATAATCATTGCCAAGCGGCTTCAAGCTTTCAGCAATGATGTCTTGTGCCTTGTCGTAGGAAATATTCATATCAAATTCCTCTACAAGCGGAGCAAACAGATCGTACATATGCAGCTCCTCAATGCCAAGCAGCTTTTTGCGAAGCTCCATGTAGCGGTACATTAACGGCAGATGCTCATGGATCGTTTCAATCAAGTTGTTGTATACACTTGTCGGCACATTGTCGCCATATAAATACATTTCCAAAGCGGAATTGTATTTTCTTACTTTTGTCATAAACAGGTTTTTGTTAATGTTGGCGCTGAAGGTTGCTCCGAGTGTGTTTTTCAAGCTGCTGTATGTACGGTACATCGCACCGAATGCTTCACGGCGAACGTCGCGGTTTTTGCTTTCAAGAAATTGAATATAGGTGCCATGTGTCAGCTCAACCTCTTCACCGCGCTCATTTTTCACCTTTGGAAACTTCATATCGGCATTGTTCAGCATGCCGAATATATTGCTGGAGGCCGAGCTGATGTTGCCAACCTGTGCCATGATTGCTTCTTCTGCCTGTGAAAGGATATGCGCCTTTGAGCGCTTCATTTCTTCAAGCGAATGCTTGTATTCGGCAAGCTGCGGATCAGCGATTAGTTGGTCCAGCTTTTCGTTGGAAAGAGCGAGAATTTCAGGATTAATAAAGGATAATGCCTCGTTAGCCTCGACATTCAGCTTGCGGGCTTTTTCTGCCAATGCTTGATATTTGGTGTTTGCCATATTTTGATGCAGGCGCATGTTGGCATAAACATACAAGCGCTCAAGATGCATCGATAGCTGATCGTCAAGCTTGAAGCATTCAAATATATCCTGGGCATTGTTCAGCTTGCCTTGATAAGCTTGAAATTGCGGCAGCATGCTTTTCGCTTTTTCAAATTCTTCATCCCATGCCTTTTCAGTTGCAAAGATGTCTTCCAGCTTCCATTGGTATTGCGGATCCATTTCCTCGCGTTTTTTTACCGTTGTCATCGTATTCCTCCTTGTTTCTTTTTTGTTGTCAAGCTGCGTGATGTAGGGTGGAGCAGCATTGGCTGTAGTCGAGCCAAGCAAGCTTAATGCAAGCACAACGCCCAGACATTTGCCTATAGCAAGTTTCATGATTCACCTCTAACCAATATTAGTCAGCCTTACTTTTTCCAAAAGCAGGTGAAATCATTCTTGCTGCTGCTCAATTTTAGATTATGTTCCTAGCTTGAATAAAGAATAAATGATGATGAAAAAGGCGAAAGCAATCATGACTAAGGAAGAGATTGCCAACCACTTCTTCAACGGAGCAGGTATCGTATCCTTCTTCAATATAAGAATTAATCCTAAAGAAAAAGCCAATATGATAAAGATAACGCTTATCGAGCCGTCCATACTTCACCTCCATCAGCGATTCAGCAGCTAGATGCTGCGTAAATTTTGCATAATTTGCTCTAGCTCATCTTCTTTGCCGATAAAGTCCCCAGGACGAAAATGCTTGCCAGCCCAGTCCATCAGCTCGGCACGGCTTACAAACTGAAAGCCTTCCTCGCCCCATTGGTCGGAAATTTTGCGGACAACAAGCGTTTTGCCTTGCTCCTCAACTGTAAGCATGTTGTATTTGTCATGCTTGTAAATGGTATGCTTTTTAAACAATCGGATCACACTTTCTCTTTTTGTAATGAAGCTAATAGTATCATCATAGCTATAATTAAAGTAGTAAGCAACTAACCGGGGCAAATTGCATAAAATGAATAGGCATAAATGATTAGTATGCGCAATATGTTTAAAATGTATTCAACTTTTGTAAAAATTGCAATTAATTTGAAAAGGCACTATAATGACAGTATTCACTGCTTTAGCAGTGGCCAATTTTAGGAGGTTATGTAATTTGAAAGGTACAGTTAAATGGTTTAACGCAGAAAAAGGTTATGGGTTTATTCAAGCAGAGAATGGTGAAGATGTGTTCGTTCATTTTTCTGCGATTGTTGGCGACGGCTTTAAATCTTTAGATGAAGGACAATCGGTTGAATTTGACATTACTGAAGGTAATCGTGGTTCACAAGCTGCGAATGTTCAGAAGCTATAAATAGATCGAGCTAAGCCGAAGAGAGCTTGTCATGCCCAAGGGACTTGTCCCGTGGAGGGCAGACAAGCTCTCTTTTAATTTAAAGCTGCTGTGGATAAAATAAAATATAGCAGGACTGGCTGAAAGTAAGCGCCGTCATTGCATAATTTGTTGTTCATAACGAATTTGTAACAGCTAATGGCTAGATTATTTAGTGCAAGATATGTTACATTAGGGTGTAGATGATGCGAGCGTGACATTTGCACTTTTCATCTGCATGAGCAACATGAAAAGTTTTAGGAGGTGCCTTCACATTATTATCGCTAATCGAAGTAAAAAGGCTCCAACGGGTGCTATTCGAATGATGCATCGCGTCTACAAATATGTGCTGCCAAGTGTTGATGCTGAGCTGGACGAGCTTAAGCTTAAAGCTAGAAACATCCCTGATCCAGAGCTGCGGCAGCAGGCGTTGAACAGTATCCGCGACAAAAAGTTTCATTGCCAGGGTGGAGGCGTGTATGCAGCCGCCAATTTGCAGTATCATGCCGTGTTGATACGACTAATCGTTGCCTTGCAAACGATCAGTGATTATTTAGATAATTTATGCGATAGAAGCACGTCGCTTGACGGAGATGATTTCCGCATGCTGCATCAATCGATGCTTGATGCGGTTACGCCTGATGCTGAGGTAAAGGATTATTACGCCTACCGCCAGGAAAAGGATGACGGCGGCTATTTGCATGGGCTTGTGCTGCAATGTCAGGAGCAGATCAATAAGCTGCCTTCTTATGCGAAGGTGCAGCCTTATGTGATTGAGCTTGTCTCGCTTTATTGCGATTTGCAGGTTTACAAGCATATTGCCAAGGAGCTGCGCGAAGAAAAATTGCTGCAATGGTGGGAAACACATCGTGATTGCTACCCGCAGCTGGAATGGAATGAGTTTGCAGCAGCAACGGGCTCAACGCTGGGCATGTTTATGCTGTTTTTAAATGCAACGGATCCAGCGCTTACGACAGAAGAGGGACAGAAGTTTAAAGATATTTATTTTCCTCATGTTTGTGCCTTACATATTTTGCTTGATTATTTGATTGACCAGGAAGAGGACAAGGCGGGCGGAGATTTGAATTTCTGCAGCTATTACAATGACGAGACTCATCTTGTTGATCGAATCGGCATGATTGTAAGCCGGGCGAGGGAGGATGTACAGCTGCTTCCCGAGTCAGGCTTCCATCGTTTGATTATAGAAGGACTGCTGGCCTTGTACTTGTCTGATCCGAAAGTACAGCAGCAATCTGGCGTGCGCAAGGTTTCGAAGCAGTTAATGAAAAAAAGTCCAATGACCCGTTTATTTTTTTTGCTGAACAGCGTTTGGATACGTAAACAGCAGGCTTAATATATTGAACTATTTGAAAGTGAGGAACTAATATGTCAGCAGTGAAAAAAATCGCAGTACTTACAAGTGGTGGAGACTCCCAAGGAATGAACGCAGCAGTACGTGCTGTAGTACGCAGTGCGATTTATCATGGAATTGAGGTTTTTGGCGTTCAGCGCGGTTATCAGGGCCTGTTGAACGATGATCTTCGTCCGATGGATTTGCGCAGCGTGGGAGATATTATTCAACGCGGCGGTACGATTTTGCAAACAGCGCGCTGCAAGGAGTTTACAACGCCTGAAGGACAGCAGCGTGGTGCTGATATTTTGAGAGCAAGAGGCATTGACGGACTGGTCGTAATCGGTGGCGATGGTTCTTATCAAGGTGCGAACAAGCTAAGCAAGCTAGGCATTAAAACGATGGGCATTCCTGGTACGATTGATAATGACATTCCGTATACTGATTACACAATCGGCTTCGATACAGCTGTAGGCATTGTTGTTGATGCAATCAATAAAATTCGCGATACAATGTCCTCGCACGAGCGCACAAGCGTTGTGGAGGTTATGGGACGCCATTGCGGCGATATCGCGCTTTATGCAGGGCTTGCAAGCGGTGCAGAAACGATTATTGTACCTGAAGTGCCGTATGATATTAACGAAGTAGCTGAGCGCATGAAGCATAATTTCGCTAAAGGCAAGCGCCATAGTATTATCGTAGTTGCTGAAGGAGCCGGTCGTGGTGAAGATGTTGCCAACAAGCTTACCGAGCTGAGCGGAATTGAAGCGCGCGTTACTGTACTTGGACATATTCAGCGTGGAGGTACGCCGACAGCGCAGGATCGTATTCTTGCCAGCCGTTTGGGCGATTTTGCTGTGCGCCAATTGATTGAAGGCAATTCAGGCAAGGGCTGTGGCGTTATTGACGGCGAACTGGTTACAACCGATATTGATGTTGTAACGTCAACCAAGCGTCCTTTCAATATGGAAATGTACGATCTTGCACTTCGTCTATCGCAATAATTTAAGATGGCAATGAAGAGAGGGTTCAGTCTGTCAGTTTCACTGACTTTCTGAGCAGCCTCTCTTTTTTTATCCATTTAGCACTGCGACAACGAGGTGAACGCTGTCGAGATTGTTAAAACATCATTTATGTTGAGATATTAGCCTGTAACGCTGCAGATTCTGCCTCTATACTCTTGGTGAAGCGACAGCTTCGATTAAATTAACAGGAGGTATGAAGCATGTGGAAAAAATCTATGCTGCTTTTGCTGCTATGTGTTGTGCTTGTTACGGTTCATCTTAGCGGCTTGCAGCCGGCTCAAGCGGCGCCAAGCTTTGCGAAGGGCGCGGACATCAGCTGGGTTCCTGGCATGGAAGCGCAGGGCTATGTGTGGCGGGATAAGAATGGCGTGCAGCGAGATATTTTGGACATTTTGAAAAATGATTACCAAATCAACTCGGCCCGCATACGCGTCTGGGTTAATCCCTCGAATGATTATGGAAACGGTTACTTGACGGTGGATCGAGCTGCAGCACTGGCCAAGCGCGCCAAGGATAAAGGAATGAGCATTATGCTGACTTTGCATTATAGCGATTCCTGGGCTGACCCGGGCAAGCAAAACAAGCCGGCCGCTTGGGCAAATTACAGCTTCCAGCAGCTGATGGATGCCGTATACAACTGGACGCGTTATGTGATGACGACGATGCAATCAAAAGGCGTAACGCCAGACTGGGTGCAGATCGGCAATGAAACGAACAACGGTATGCTGTGGAACGATGGCAAGGCTACCAACAGCATGAGAAACTATGCATGGCTTGTAAATAGCGGACATAATGCAGTCAAATCGGTTAGCAGCAGCACCAAAACAATCGTTCATTTGGCTAATGGCTATGATAATGGCTTATTCCAATGGAATATTGGAGGCTTGATCAGCAATGGCGCTAATTTTGACATAATCGGAATGTCCTTGTATCCATCTGCCTCGGACTGGTCTGCGAAAGTTAACCAAACAATTAGCAATGCCAACAATATGATCGCAAGCTACGGCAAGCCGATTATCATTACAGAAATTGGCATGGATTACAACCAGGCCACGGCTGCAAAAAGCTTTATAACGGACATTAAAAATAAGGTGAGGAGCATTTCAGGCGGCAAAGGGCAAGGGGTGTTTTATTGGGAGCCTCAAGCGACGCCAGGCTATAATGGCGGCTATAGCAAGGGAGCCTGGAATTCCAATATGAGACCAACGATCGCCCTGGAGGGCTTTATTAACTAGACAGAAATGAAAAACGGGCTGTTTATAAAGATAACAGCCCGTTTTTCGATAAATCTATAATCTTTTCGCCAACTGTAACGTTATTGGCGGTAACCCCAAAACTTTAATGCAGAATCGTACCTGACTGTCCGCGACAAATGCTGAATTGGACGATTTCCAGTGCATCTTCAGGCTCTAGCAGTTCAATTCCATCGCGCAGTACGATTTTAGTCTCCAACTCCTGAGAGGTTAAAAAATCAAACATTTCAGGCGCCAGACGTTCTACAATTGTTGCAAGCTTTACTGTTTCCATATCCATCAACAACACCCCAATCCATAAGTTTAAAGTGTTACAAGACAAAGAAAACATTTCTTCAACAGCTGCGTTGGAACGTCTATATTATAACACAAATCTCGTGAAAAAAAACACGTTGTGAGATGAAATAGGCGTCAGCCTTCTTTAAGTCTGCGAAATTCGCCGACAACTCCTACTGTTTCTACGATTGTTACAAAGGCAAACTTGTCGACACTTTGAATTTGTTTTTTGAGCTCGGCAAGCTCATAGCGTGTTCGTACCGTCATCAGCATATCCTTGTCGCTTGAAGTGTAGGCGCCGCGCGTTTTAATAATCGTAATGCCGCGTGGATGCGACAGCAGCTGCTTCAGCATTGCCTCGGTTTGCGTCGTAATAATAAAGACAGTGACCTTCAAATGCTTGATATGAATAACGTCAATCATTTTTCCTGCAACAAAAATCGATACAAGCGAATACATCGCCAGCTCAAAATCTTTCGTAAATATAATGTGCATTGCAATAACGAATCCATTTAAGCCAAATAATATCATTCCGACAGGGATATCCTTTTTTAACGTAACGATGGAGGCGATAATGTCAAAGCCGCCAGTTGAACCGCCGCCGCGCAGGGCGATGCCTGAAGCGAGGCCAACCGCAATACCTCCGTATACAGCGCCCAGCAGCATGTCATCGGCCAGCGCATGAACAGGAAGCAGCTGCAAAAACAAGGTTGAAGTAATGACGGAATAAACGCTCCACATAATAATTTGCTTGCCCAACTCGAACCATCCCCAAATCAGCACAGGCAAATTCAGTACGAGATAGAGCCAGCCAATATTGCTGTTTGTAATATAGCCGATTACCATCGCAACCCCAGAAATTCCGCCGCTCAGCAATTGTAAAGGAACCAGCAGCATGTTGAAGCCAAAAGCAAGCAGCAGCGAGCTTGCCGTCATCATAATAAGCCGAAAAATAAATTGCTTTCTGCTGTACATTATTTTTGCCATAGCTTGTCTCACTCCTAATATTTTTAGATTTAACTGCCTGATTATGTAAATCGAACAATTATCTATAGTATGGTGTTGAAACGTTAGCTAGTATTCATATGTTAAACTGTGGTATAATAATTAAGACGTTTTTTAGAGGCTTTAAAATAGAAGGAGTATGAGAAAAGTTTGAAAACATTTGCTGAATTTGGCTTGGAACCAAAAGTGTTGCAAGCAATTACAGAGCTTGGATTTGAGGAGTCAACACCAATACAGGATAAAGCGATTCCGATTGCGTTAACTGGCAAAGACTTGATTGGCCAAGCTCAAACAGGGACGGGTAAGACTGCAGCGTTCGGGATTCCGCTCATTAATAAAATCCCCGTGCACGAAGAGCGCATTGTAGCGCTTATTATGACACCAACACGTGAGCTTGCTATTCAAGTGTCAGAAGAAATTGGAAAGCTTACGAGATACAAAGGACTTCGCTCGCTGCCGATTTATGGTGGACAAGAAATTGGCCGTCAAATTCGCGCATTGAAAAAGAAGCCGCAAATTATTATCGGTACACCAGGAAGATTGCTTGACCACATTAATCGTAAAACGATTCGTCTAGAAGACGTACAAACTGTTGTATTGGATGAAGCCGATGAGATGCTCGATATGGGCTTCATGGAGGATATTCAAAACATCCTGAAGCAAGTTCCTGAAGAACGTCAAACGATGCTATTCTCGGCTACAATGCCAGCCAACATTCAACGCCTGGCACAACAGTTTTTGAAGGAACCAGAACATGTTTCTGTCATTCCGAAGCAAGTAACAGCACCATCGATCGAACAAGCTTATATTGAGGTGCATGAGCGTCAAAAATTTGAAGCTTTAAGCCGCTTGCTCGATATGGAATCTCCTGAGCTTGCCATCATTTTTGGCCGCACCAAGCGCCGTGTTGATGAGCTGAGCGAAGCGCTGCAAAAGCGTGGCTACAGTGCTGATGGCTTGCACGGCGACCTTTCGCAAAACCAGCGCGACACCGTTATGCGCAAGTTCCGCGATGGCAGCATTGATGTGCTGGTTGCAACAGATGTTGCGGCGCGCGGTCTGGATGTAACAGGCGTAACGCATGTTATTAACTTTGACCTGCCACAGGATCCGGAAAGCTATGTACACCGCATCGGCCGTACCGGTCGTGCAGGCAAGGAAGGTAAGGCATGGACTTTTGTCACACCGCGTGAAATGGATCATTTGCGCTTTATTGAGCGCATTACGCGCCAACGCATGGTGCGCAAACCGTTGCCTAGCTTGAGCGATGCAATCGAGGGCAAGCAACGCATTACGGCAGAGCGCGTCATCGATATTGTGGAAAATGGCGAGTTCTCCGAGTACAAAGGGCTTGCTATTCAACTGCTTGAGCAATATGACTCCGTGCAAATGCTGGCAGCTGCATTGAAGCTGTTGACAGGAGACAAAAAGGAAATATCAATTGAGCTGACGCCTGAGGAACCGCTTCGTGCTAAAAAACGCAGACCGGACATTCGTTCCAGCGGTCGTCCATTCACTCGTGATCGCGGCGGCAGCAGCTACCGTGGTGGCAGCAGCAGCGGCGGCTCCAGAGATCGCCGTTCCAGCAGCTACAAAGGCGGCGAAGGAAGTAAGGATGGATCGCGCAGCTACGGCAAGCGCAGCAGCGAAGGTCGCAGCTATGATTCTCGCTCTGAGCGTCGTCCACGTCCGAACTTTTCGTCAAGCAAGGAATAAAATGGAAAAGTCCGTGTCGCCTGCGGGCAACACGGACTTTTTTCTACCTATACATTAGCTTTGAATTAGTAATTGTAGCCAAAACCGAATGTTGCAACAATGATTACAAGAAGAATGAAAAGAACTAGAACCCAAGCAGCGTAAGAACCGCCATAACCACCACAATTGTTGTATGATGCGTTGCCCATATTAGCAACCTCCTTTGAGTTTTCTTGTTGGGGAACATACCATATACTATGCAGTTGCTTATGGATGGTTTAAACGAATACCCAGATCAGTTAATTTTGGGCTAATTTTATCTATTTACTTATCATAAAATGGAGGCGTATTCAATGGAACCTAGAGGCGTCATGGGTGGGATCTATCGACTAACGGAATGGATCATGAGGCTTTCAGTCATTAATCTGCTATGGATACTTTGCGGAGCACCATTTTTCTACTTTATATTCGTAAGCTTCCTTACATTGCTGAATGGCAGTGTACAGGAAGAAGATTTGCTCGGCTTTGTCCAAACGGCTTGCTTGACGCTCGGCGTTTTAGCTCCCTTTACATTCTTTCCCTCGACTGCCGCAATGTTTACCGTTGCTCGCAAATGGGTTACAGGAGAAGCTGATGTGCCGCTATTTAAAACGTTTTTTAAAGGCTACAAGGATAACTTTAAGCAAAGCATGCTGGGCGGCATCATTTATACGGTACTAATCGTCGTCTTGATTGTCGATTATTATTTCTTTATCGGAAGCGAAAACGGCCGAATATTGTCCGGTATCTTCATCGGCTTAATTGTACTGGCGCTTGTTTCGTTGCTCAATTTCTTCTCGATGCTGGTCCATTATCATATGAAAACGCTGCAATTGATTAAAAATTCGCTGCTCATTACGATCGGCAAGCCGCTTCGTTCGATTACGGCAGCAGTCCTGGTAGCGTTTATTCTTTTCCTGAGCTTCACGCAATTTACATGGCTGCTGCTATTTTTTACAGGCAGTATGATTGCGGCAGTTGCTTACTGGAACTTCAACCTCATTTATATGAAGCTGCAGCAGCAAATTGAGGATATGAAAAAGAACGAGGAAGAAGAGGTTGAAATAGCGGCGGAGATGGATCGTGAGGATCTTGTAAAGTCAGATTACAAGGAGACCAAATAATAACAAGCCAAACTCCGTTTACTTTTTATCAAATTCGGTCTATAATGACAATACATCCTGCGATGTTCGTCATGGCTCAACGTTGTTTTGAACCAATGGCTGTTTCACGGGAGTTCAACATCATTATACAAATGACCTGCCCTGCACAGCAGGGACTTCAAATGTATAATTGCGGACACCCACCTGCGAGAGCGGGTTCAGAAACATATGGGCTTAACGGCATAGGCGGGTTGTCATACATAGGCCGAGAGCGATTAACTAGTGAATACTGGTGAAAGCTCTTTTTTCATGCATAGAAACATGGTATTATGGTAAGAGTTAGGACAAGAGGGGGAGATCACTGTTGTTAAAGCGAACCTTAGTTGGATTGATACGAAGCTATGAAGGAACGGGTGACAGAGCAAAGGATCCTGCATTAAAGTCTCATATATATAAGTTATCTAAAGAGAAGGCTTGGGAAGAGGTTGTTTCCACGCTTAAAAAAATGCAAGGGTACAGACTTCTGCATGAAGTGCAAAACGTAGGGGAGATTGTTCTTGAGAAAAGAACAATGTTCGGTAGAACGATGGACATTACCGTTTCAGTCATTAGCGTTGATCCGCTACGTTCAGCAGTAGATATTTATTCGGCATCGAGAGGCTCTCTTGGGGACTTAGGCTCCAATTATCGCGTTATAATGGAGATTTACCGTGTGCTAGATAAAAAGCTTGCCGCTTATAAATTGAATAACGTATAAATAAAAGCGAGGAAGGATTATCCTTCACTCGCTTTGTTTCAGTTATACTAATTGTTTGACTGCAGCAATCGCGGCATCGTAATCAGGATGATTGCTCATCTCGGACAAGTATTCCACGTATTGAATAACATTGTTTTCATCTACGATAAAGATGGAGCGCATATCAAGTGCAAATTCTTTAATGAATACACCATACGCCAGACCAAAGTTGTTATCCTTGTAATCAGACAGCATAACTACTTTGTCTACGCCGCTTGCACCGCACCAGCGTGCTTGTGCGAACGGCAAATCAGCACTGACAGTTAGAACGACAACCTTGTCGCCCAGAGCTGCCGCAGCTTCGTTAAAGCGGCGGGTTTGTGCTTCACATACGCCGGTATCAATCGAAGGAATTACGCTGATCAGCTTCACTTTGCCTGCGTAATCATTAAGAGAAACATATTCTCCAAGTGATTTGCAAAGTGTAAAATCTGGTGCCTGGTCACCAACTTTAAGCTCTGGACCGACTAATGTAAGCGGATTGCCTTTCAAAGTGGCAACACCTGTGCGTTCTTGAGTCATTATTAAATCCTCCTTTTAATTCGTGTTCAAAATTAAATTTTTGAACCTCTATGTAATGCGTTACGTAAATATTATAAACGTTACAACAAGAGCTTGTCCAATCGTAGAAAAGGATGTGATGGCAGAGATGATTTTTTTAAGATATGAAAGCTTTAAGGGATATTTGCGCAGCTACCCAGTAACAGCAGCAATTGCTGCATTATGCATCATATATTTTTTTATTACGAGCATAATGGGCAATCCTGGCATGTCGCTTGATGCAATCCGCTTCGGTGCATTCCTTTCCGTTCCCGGAGTTGATTCCTGGGGGATGGAGCAGCCCTGGCGCTATATTACGTCAATGTTTATGCATGCAGATTTTGCGCATTTATTCCACAACATGATGATGCTGATCATCTTTGCCCCGCCGCTGGAGTACGTCATGAAGAGCAAGCGCTATGTGTGGTTCTATTTGCTGTGTGGCATCGGTGCCAATGCCTTTTCTGCGCTAATTTATAAAATAGAAGGTCAGGGGCAAATATCAGTCGGTGCATCAGGAGCGATTTTTGGCGTATTTGGCGCATACTTCTTTTTAGTGCTATTTCGCAAGCAGCTGCTTGACCCGGCTTCAATCAAAACGATTAATATGATATTAATCATAAGCCTGATTTCTTCATTGCTAATCGTTAAAGTTAATTTATGGGGGCATGTTGGCGGCTTTATTACTGGATTTATGCTATACCGATTCTTTGATCAAATTCAAAGGATGAAATTACAAAAAAGAGATCATGTCAATTAGGAGAGAACATATTTTATGGAATTGCGACAGCTTTATTATTTTGTAAAGGTGGCGAAGAAGGAGCATGTGACTCAAGCTGCAGAAGAGCTTCATGTTGCGCAATCGGCGGTAAGCCGACAAATTCACCAGCTGGAAGAAGAGCTTGGAGTCAAGCTTTTTGTACAAAAGGGAAGGAATTTACAACTGACCCCGGTAGGTCAGCTTTTCTTACGTCGAGCTGATGAAATTTTGCGCGATCTTGATCGGGCAGTTCAGGAGGTTCACGAGTTTCTTGATCCAGAGAAAGGGGAGATTAGGCTTGGATTTCCTCATAGCCTTGGAATTTCGTTAGTTCCGCAGGTCGTTGCGGCTTTTAGATGCCTAAACCCAGATGTTCGCTTTCGTTTTAAACAAGGAATGTATCCTTCATTAATTCGCGATTTGGTTAAGGGAGAAATCGACCTCGCTTTTATTTCACCTGTGCCTAATGACGTCGAGCAGGTGACGGGGAAAATTTTAATTACTGAGGAGCTGTTTGCGATCTTCCCGAGCACGCATCGACTGGCAAAGCGTGAGCAGGTTCGTTTGGAGGAATTGAAAAGCGATCCGTTTATAATGTTCAGCGAAGGCTACTCGCTGCGGCCGCTTGTAATGAACGCTTGTGAAACAGCCGGCTTTACGCCGAATATTGCATTTGAAGGAGAAGAAACGGAAACAATTCGAGGATTGGTTGCCGCAGGCATGGGGATTAGCCTGCTGCCAAAGCTTGCTGTTGAATATATTGCGCCGCTGCCTATTTCGATTGTTAAGGTAGTCGACCCTGTCGTTACGCGCAATATCGGTCTTATCCATCGCACTAATGAAAAGCTGCCGCTTGTTGCAAAAGTTTTTTATAATTTCTTAATGAATTATTTTGCTAATGAATTAAAGAAGTAAGCAGAAACCGTTTCTTTTAATTGTAAAAATAAAGGGCTTATCGCAGGTATGATGACCAGCGAAAGCCCTTTTTAACGTATTATTCTCTGTTTTGCGTAAGAATAAGAATGAAACGGACCAGCTCAAGCAAGGAGAGGAGCGCTGCAGCGACGTACGTTAGTGCAGCGGAGTTTAATACCTTTGCTACTCCACGCTCTTCATCGGTGCGGATAAAGCCTTCTGCAACCATCAAATCACGTGCGCGGCTGCTTGCATTAAACTCAACAGGCAGCGTAATCAGCTGGAAAATAACCGTAACAGCAAAGAAAATAACCCCTAGCTGAGCAAGACCAAATGCCCCGAACAAAAAGCCGGCAATTAATAAAAATGGAGCGATGCCTGACGCAAAATTGACGATTGGAAATATTCTATGACGAGCAACAAGGAACGGATAAGCTTCCTTGTGCTGAATCGCGTGACCAATTTCGTGACATGCAACTGAAATCGCACTAATGGAACGCTCATAATAAACTGGTTCTGATAAACGAACTACGCGGTTAATTGGATCGTAGTGGTCAGTCAATGCTCCTGCAACCGGTTCGATCGGTACATCGTGCAAACCGTTGTTGTCCAGCATGCGACGAGCTGCCTGATATCCGGTCAAGCCGCTGGATGCTTCAACATCTGACCATTTCTTGAATGTTCCTTTTACTTTGAATTGAGCCCAAATTGTTAAACCAAAAGCTAGTATTAACAATATGTAGATCATTCTACATTCCTCCATATGAAGTTATTGATTACGCCATTCGAGAGCAGGACATCAGCTAATATCGAAAGCAATTACATTAATGAGCCTTTATTCATAATCAGCATGAGCGCCTCCATACATGCGGCAGTTTGCGGCAGCAGGCGAGTGTACAAATGCTTGGCTTGATTAGGCTTAAGCTGGTCCAGAACAGGCTCAAGCTCCTTTACCTCCCGTTGCAGCGCGGTAAGCTGCTTCTCAAGCTCAGATACCTTTTGCTTGATTTCCTGCTTAGGGGAGATATGATCCAATTGCTTAAGGATGTCTTTAATCTCGTCTAACGTATATTTATCTTTTTTCAATGATTCAATACGTTCTAAACGCTGTAAGGTTTCAACATTATATAGACGATAATTATAATTTGACCGCTTAACAGGCATGATTAGACCAATCGAGGTGTAATAATCAATAGTACGAGAATTAATGTTAGCGAGCTTAGCCAATTCGCCAATCCGATAAAGCTTAGCTTCTGTCAATTTACTTCACCGTCCTTTCCTAACGTATCCTTATTAATTTTAATAGGAAATAGTGCAAAACGTCAAACAGGAACAAAAGTATCTTTATATAGATAGCTTGTCCTATTTTGTAGCGATGTTGTTAAGTAAATTATACTTTTAACGTTAGAACAGCTAAAAATAATGTTAGGTATTTTGGATTATTGTGCTCCATTAACAAAAGTGTCTTAAAAATGCAAATTTCAATACAGAAAATATATTCATTAGCCAAAACCTCGGGTATATAATGACATTAATTCTTGCGAATGGTGTTAGAAAACATTACACTGAGGAGTGGTAATCATGGTTAAGAAAACATTACTAGCTTTGGGGTTGATATCAATGATCTTCCCGCTGGCAGCTTACGCATCAGAAGCTGACATTGCCAACCTGACGATCGGCCTGGATTCATTATGGATTATGTTGGCGTTCATTCTAGTGCTTTTGATGCAAGGTGGCTTCATTTTACTAGAAGCTGGTTCAACTCGCATGAAGAATGCTGGCCATGTAGCTGGTAAAACAATTTTTACCGTAGCGCTAGCGGCGCTTGTTTATTGGGCGGTCGGCTACGGGATTGCATTTGGTACGAGTGGAATTAACGCATTTATCGGTTGGGGTGAGTTTTTCTTTAACCCTGCTACAGCAGTTCTTGAAGGTGAAAGCTACCCAGCGGCTGTATTTTTCCTGTTCCAATTAGCTTTTGCAGCAATTTCCCTTTCAATCGCTTGGGGCGGATTTGCTGAGCGTGCGAAACTAGGTTCTTATATCGTATTTACACTATTCTATGTTTCCTTTATCTATCCTATTGTAGCACATTGGATCTGGGGCGGCGGCTGGTTGGCTGACCATGGTGCCCAAGACTTTGCAGGCTCGACGGTCGTTCACCTGTCAGGGGCGGTTGCAGCGCTTGTTGCTACAATTTTACTAAAACCACGTATCGGAAAATTCAACAAAGACGGTTCTCCTAATGAAATTCTTGGACATAACCAAGTGTACACAGCACTTTCTGTTCTATTGCTATGGGTTGGCTGGTTCGGCTTTAACGCGGGTTCAACTGTAGCAATCGGCGATGGCTTCTTCGCTTACGTTGGCTTCACGACTATGCTGGCTGCTGGTGCCGGCGGTGTTGCAGCATTGTTGATTTCATGGGCGGTTAGCGGCAAAGCAGATATTACAACTATGCTGAACGGCGTGCTTGCAGGTCTTGTTGCGATTACGGCATCCTGTGCTTTCGTTGAGCCATGGGCGGCAGTTGTGATCGGTTTAATTGCAGGGGTGCTTGTATTCTACAGCGTTAAAATGTTTGAAAAGCTAAAAATCGACGATCCGATCTATGCATTGTCTGTACACGGTATGGCAGGTATTTGGGGTACATTGGCTAACGGTATTTTTGCAACACAAGAGCTTGCGGAAAAAGTTGGCGTTGGTCAAGGCGGCTTGATAGATACTGGTAGCTTCAAGCAGCTTTGGGTCCAAATCGAGTCTGTTGTATTTGCCGGCGTATTTGTAGCAGTTGCTTCCTTTATCGTGCTTGGTATTATGAAAGCAGTAATGGGCTTCCGTGTAACAGAAGAACAAGAAATTGTTGGTCTTGATCTTTCCGAGCATGGCGTGTATGGTTATCCAGAGCAGCTTGGCAAATCAGAAAAAGCTTAATAAACGCTTAAGCATTACTCTAGGTTGAGGAGTCGATGGTGTTGGAGGTTGAAACATTCGTTAAGCTGAAAAAGATGATTGATGATGCGGATCAACTAACACAGCTGCGCAGCTTAAGAGATCAATTTCAACTATCAATACAGCATAATGAGCAGATGGTTCATAAGGACTCCATCGCAAATTGGAACTTTCAAATCAATGAGGTGCATGATGCCTTTATAGCGAAGACGATTGCACTGGCAGAATTGCGTATGGTAGGAGAAGGGCTTGGTCCTCCTCCTACCTCGTATTCTTATTTGCTGCTGGGCAGTGCTGGCAGAAGCGAGCAAACTCTGGCAAGCGATCAAGACAGTGCCATGATCTATGAGGATACGGACGATGCAGAGGCGTCAAGGCATTATTACAGAACATTTGCGTCCTACGCTGTATCGATGCTGATTGAGCTAGGGTATCCGCCTTGTGATGGAAAGGTTCAAAGTAATGAAAGCCTATGGTGCCAGACGGAAGCAGAATGGAAAGCCAAGCTCGATCATTGGTACGAGGATGCCAGCTGGGAGTCCATTCGCTATTTGCTTATTGTTGCCGATGCGCGATGCATTGTTGGAGATGACTCGCTGTTTTCACGTGTTAGAACGTATTATAGAGAAGGTCTGGCTGCACGTCCGCACATTTTAGAAAGAATGATCGAAAATACCGTTCAGCATAAAATGCTGCTTGGAGTTTTTGGTCAGTTTATTACCGATCGCTATGGCGAGCATGTTGGGAGCATTGATGTGAAATACGGCTCTTATATTCCGATTGTCAATTCAGTGCGCTGGCTTGCTTTGGACTCGGGAATCCTTCAGACTTCAACGCTTGAAAGAATGGAAGGCTTGCAGGAGGATGGCGTTTTAACTTTTCAGGAGTATGCGGATTATCGCGATGCCTTTTTGCAAATGCTGTCGCTGCGCTTAAAAGCAGGCTACCGTATTGAAAATGGCATGTATGAAGGGTTTAGCAAGCTGCACCCGAAAAGGTTAGATTCGGACGAAATAAAGAGATTAAAGAAAAACTTAAGATTGGGCAAGGAATTGCAAAGGCTCGTCTTAAAGAAATTTGCAAGGCTTAAGTAGGACGGTGTAAGTATGAAGGAGCCTAACGGCGTAGGCAGAATGTGGAGTCTGTACAAGATGGGTGGATTTACGCCTGCGATTGCCTCCATGCTAGGATCGCAGCACGCGCAGCAAATGGCGCAAATTCGCAATATGAACCGAACGCAAAGGAAAACGTCGGTACTTGACAGCAAATTAACGGAGCTGGAAATTGTCGTATTCGATCTTGAAACGACAGGATTCAGTCCAGCAAATGGTGATGAAATTATTTCATTTGGCGCAGTGGCAGTTCGCGAGGGAAAGGTGATTGAGGAGGAAAGCTTCTATTCTCTAGTCAACCCGAAGCGAGCAATTCCGCCTGTCATCGTTGAACTGACAGGTATATCAGATGAGATGGTCGAGGATGCACCTGATCTTATACATGTACTGAGTGCATTTATGCAATTTATCGGCCGTAGAGTGCTGGTCGCGCATGCTTCGGGCCATGACAGGCAGTTTCTTAATCAAGCACTGTGGAAAACGTCAAAAACAAGCCTCAACCACCGTGTAATCGATACAATGATGCTTGCAAAATGGCTGGAGCCAGGGCTGGCGCAATACGACCTGGATACGTTGCTGGATCGGCATCATATTCCGATTGAAAACCGTCATCATGCGCTGTCAGATTCTTTAATGACGGCACAGCTTTGGCTGCAATATATGAAAAAAGTAAGTGAGAAAAAAAATATTGTTACTTTAGGAGATTTATACGCCTATTTAAGTCAGCACTAACGGATAGTTTATAAATTGATTCTGCACGTTCCTGCGGTAGAGTTTAATTTGTAGGCTGTCTTTTTGTTTTAAACTAACGATGGCGTATAGCAATTGGCTGTCAAGAAGGCCTGCCACGTCTCTTGAAGACGGTACGGCTTCCGCTGTCGGATGCGAATGGTAGATGCCTGCAATGGTCAGCTGCCGCCTGCTGGCCCAATAGTGGGCATTTACCCATTGCTCAGGATCAAAGCGAAAAGCGCTCGTTTTTTGCTCATGAACATTGTCAATGCGCATGCAAGCTGTAATCGTGCTGTCCCCGTCGGGTGCCAGCAGAATGCCGCAAGCTTCTTCGGGAAAAGCTTCCGTGCTGTGCTGTATCATTTGCTGATAGCAGCTTTGTTTTAACGAGATTTGCATAGTTTCCTCCGTGTCATGATTGGTCTCTTTTACTTAGTATAGCAAAGCTCAAATAAGCTTACACTATAGAAATAAACGTTAGTTGGCATATGCTTGAAGCAAGCAACGTAGCATGATAGTATAATTGTAAGAACTGGATAGAGGAAAGGGCTAACGATGAAAAAAATATATTCCGCTGTCATTGTAGCAATGCTGCTTTGCGGCTTTGCAGTTTATGAATTTGTGCAATCAGGCGAGGAGAAGTCCAGCAGCGCTATCAGCCATGCGGCTCAAAACTTTAAGCCTAAGGCTGGAGAACTGTCCTTTGTTAATGAGCTGCCGAATATAGAGGAGAAGCCGGTTAGCTTTGGCGGTCAGCAGGCCAAGCTGCAGCTTATTAATTTCTGGGCTTCATGGTGCGGACCTTGCGAGCTGGAGGCGCCGGATTTGCAAAAGCTGCACGAAAAGTATGGTGAGCAGCTCGCTTTGTACGGCGTTAACGCAACAGATACAGACAATGAGCGTCAAGCTCGAAAATTTGTAGAGGATTTCGGTTTTACATTCGAGGTGCTGTTTGATCGGGATGGCGATTTGACGAAGCTGTATAGTGTCAGAACTTTTCCGACCAGCTTTTTAATTGATGAACAGGGCGTTATTCGCGAGCGAATTAATGGCGTGATTACGTTGGAGCAGTGGGAAAACATCATTGAATCCTACTTGCCGAACGTCTCGTAATAAAAATTAGGCGTGAGCAGCATACTGATATGCTGAGCTCACGCCTTTTTGCTTTAGATATTGGCTAGTCCTGCATATTCCTGAGAATTTGCAGGCTGCTCTACGCTCACTCTTTGAATGCTGAGAAGCGCATAATGGAAGCTGTCAACAATTGCAGCCCAGCTTGCATCAATTACATTGCCGGACAGGCCAACTGTGTTCCAGCTGTTTTGCTTGCCTGTTGATTCGACGAGTACGCGAACCTTGGCTGCTGTTGCATCAGTTTCGTCGATGACGCGGACCTTATAGTCTGTTAGATATACTTGTTCGATATCTGGATAATATTGAGACAACGCTTTTCTTAACGCATTATCAAGCGCATTGACAGGCCCGTTTCCTTCAGCAACCGTATAAATTTGCTGTCCATCGATGCTGATTTTTACGACTGCTTCAGAAATGATCGAATCCTGCTTGTATTCAGTATGGACCTTGTATGATTCAACCAAGAACGCAGGCTGCCAATCGCCGAATGCTTTGCGCAGCAGCAGCTCCAGCGATGCATCCGCCGCTTCGAATTGATAACCCTCATGCTCAAGCTTCTTAATATGATCCATAATTTGTTTCGTTTTTTCATTGTTAGTATTTACATCCAAGCCCAATGCGCTCGCTTTGGAAATGATATTGCTTTGTCCAGCAAGCTCGGACACGAGCACACGCTGCTTGTTGCCGACCAGCTCAGGCTGAATATGCTCGTAGGTTTTGGAATCCTTCATAATGGCAGACACGTGAATGCCGCCTTTATGAGCGAACGCCGCATTGCCTACATATGCTTGACCGACAGGCATATGCACATTGGCCACCTCGCTAATATAGCGCGCGGTATTGGTCAGCATTTTCAAGTTATCGTCTGGCAAGCAGTCATAGTTCATTTTCAATTGCAGGTTCGGGATGATGGAGCATAAATTCGCGTTGCCGCAGCGCTCGCCATAGCCGTTAATTGTGCCCTGCACCTGAGTTGCGCCAGCATTGACTGCAGCCAATGTATTGGCAACAGCAAGCTCGCAGTCGTTATGCGTATGAATGCCGACAGGCATATCAAGCTCTTGCTTGACACGAGAAACGATTTCTGCAATTTCATTAGGCAAGGTTCCGCCGTTTGTATCGCAAAGCACAAGCCAGTCTGCGCCGCCTTCCTTCGCGGCTTTTAATGCGGACAAAGCATATTCCGGATTGTTTTTGTAGCCGTCAAAGAAATGCTCGGCATCATACATTGCTTCGATTTCGTGACGCTTAAGAAATGCAAAGGATTCTCTAATCATTGCCAAATTCTCTTCCAAAGATGTCTGCAGTGCAATATGCACGTGAAAATCCCATGCTTTTCCGACAAGTGTTGCTGCAGGTACGCCTGATTCAATAATTCTCAACAAGCTTGCATCATGCTCGGCAATGCTATTTTTGCGGCGAGTGCTGCCGAAGGCAGTCAGCTTCGCTTTAAGGTTTAACGATTTGACGCGCTGAAAAAATTCAATGTCCTTGCCATTGCTTCCAGGATTGCCGCCTTCAATATAGTCAACACCCAATTGATCAAGCTTTTGGGCGATCTTCAACTTATCATCTGCCGACAGGCTGATACCCTCTCCCTGCGTGCCGTCGCGCAGCGTCGTGTCGAATATAAAGATTTTAGATGACATAAAACAAATGACGCCTCCTTCATTGATAGCCAATACAAACCATATTGACCTATTATATCATTATCTAGTCATATTGCGATAGCGATAGGTAAAAATATGCGGCAAATCGCTTAATATGCCTATATTTCAGCTTAAATGAGCAAAAAATGGACAAATGATTAAGTTTAGCTTGGCGAACATATGTGCTATAATAATGTAATCGAGACAAGTGTAGGAAATGAAGGTGGAGCATTTGCCAGATGTAAATGAGTATTATCCTGTAAGCGGTAGAGTCATATTGCATTTGGA
This sequence comes from Paenibacillus montaniterrae, assembly GCF_018403185.1. Taxonomy (GTDB): domain Bacteria; phylum Bacillota; class Bacilli; order Paenibacillales; family Paenibacillaceae; genus Pristimantibacillus; species Pristimantibacillus montaniterrae. The sequence continues at coordinate 1,071,556 of NZ_BOSE01000001.1, read as the reverse complement.
TATGAACGCATTTTATTGTTCTGTGCATAGCGCCGAGCAGCCTGAGCTGTACAAGGGCAAGGCAACCGCAGTATCGGGAAGCATAGAGAAGCGAAAAGGCATTATCGTTACTTGCTCATATGAAGCAAGAAAAAAAGGAATACGTACGGGTATGCATGTGAGAGAAGCGAAGCAAATCGCGCCCGAGCTTATTCTCATTTCGCCTGATTTTGATCTGTACCGCAAATATTCAAGAGGCTTTATGTCAATCGCCGCTCAGTACACACCGCTAATTGAGCAAGTATCGATCGACGAATGCTATATGGATATTACCGGCTCGAAGCTGTTTGGCACACCGCTTGAAATTGCTCATGCGATTCAAAAGCGAATAGCAGAGGAGCTTGGTTTGCCTTGCTCGATTGGAGTTGCACCAAACAAGCTGCTTGCTAAAATGGCCTCCGATATGAAGAAGCCGAACGGCATTACAGTATTGCGTCGGAGGGATGTGCCGAATATATTATGGAATAAGCCATGCGATCAGCTGTTTGGCATCGGTGGGCAAACGGCAAAAAAGCTGAAGCGCCTCCATATTCATACAATCGGCGAGCTGGCGCAGGCAGATGAGCACCTGCTAACGAAGTCATTCGGCGTTCTAGGCAATTGGCTCAAGCAGGCTGCCAATGGCATAGATGCTAGAGAAGTAAAGGCAGAGCGCGAGGCTAATAAATCAATTGGTCATACCACAACTTTACCAGCAGATTTAACGAATATTGAAGACATTAATCGTGTATTACTAAATTTGTCCGATCAAACCTCACGCAGATTGCGCCGCCAAAAGCTCGTTGCTTCCACCGTGCAAATTACAATACGCAGACCAGATATGTCGACCTTTACTCGCTCCTATACGCTGCCAACACCAACGCAAAGCATGGAGGTCATCTACAAGCATGCGCAGCAATTGCTTGTTCAGCACTGGAAGCCGGCTGAGCCGGTGCGGCTGCTGGGTGTTACGCTGCAAAATTTGCAGCCTGAGCATAATGCGGCTATTCAACTCGATTTGTTCAACTACGAGCAAGAGCCTAAAAAAGAAGCGCTAACGAAAGTAATGGATCAGCTGCGCAACAAGTTCGGCGAAAGCGCGGTGCTGACAGCAGGGATGCTTAGTGATGATCCATCCAGTCTTATTCGCAATAAAAAGCTGCGCGGCACCTCCTTGCAAAAGCTGGAGGATAATCATTTCGAATAAGTTTAAACGTATACACATTTATAGCCGATTTATGTTATAATATTTTTTGGTATAGATAAAGAGTACATGGTAACGTGCTTTGTGATAGAACTAGGAGGGAATAGCGTTGGCTAAATTTACATGGGTTGAAAAAGACACCTGTATCGCTTGTGGCGCATGTGGGGCTACTGCGCCTGACATTTACGACTACGACGATGAGGGCATTGCTGAAGTGATTTATGACGGCGATAATAATAGAGGGGTCACTGAAATTCCGGAGGATTTGTACGAGGATATGCAGGATGCTTGTGACGGTTGTCCGACAGATTCCATTCGTATTTCAGACGAGCCGTTTAACCAATAAATGACCGTTATGGGCAGCCAGGATAACGAGCGTATTCCTGGCTGCTTTTGTGACAAAAATTAAAGAAGCCTCGTGAGGTTCTATTGAATAGAGCTTCAGCGAGGCTTCCTTCATCATGCATCTGTTTATGAGAAAACAATTAATAATACCGAAATTATGACAACGACAGCAACGGCTGAGCCGATCGTCCAATATAAAGCTTTTTTGTTTACTTCTTCTTGCTGTTTTGGTTTAATTGTTGCTGGCTTGCGTTTTGTTGCGCCCATTGCTACTCAACCTTTCTATTTGCTTTTTCTTCTATATAATTGTATTGTAATGCTTTTACAGTGGACTGGCAATATGAATGCGTTATCATTGTTGTAGAAACGGTTACAATACTTTCTTTTTATGAGCAAAAAGGATACACTAAAAGTTGGAGATTGTTTTCTGAAACGGAGTGGAATAGATGTTATATCGAAGTATACTGAAGCCCTTCTTTTTTAAGCTGGACCCGGAGAAGGCCCACCATATCGTAGTGGATGGATTTGCAGTAGCGGGCAAGGTGCCCGGGGTACTGGCTATTATGAATGGGCTTTATGGAGTGAAACCCGCTCCCGAGCTGGCAGTGCAGCTGCTGGGCATGCAGTTTCAGCATCCTGTCGGACTAGCCGCAGGACTTGATAAAAATGGCGTTGCGACAGATACGTTTTCCAGCATCGGCTTATCCTTTGTAGAAGCGGGCACGGTAACACCGAAGCCTCAGCCAGGCAATGAGCAGCCTCGCTTGTTTCGTTTGCCGCCAGATGAAGCGCTTATTAATCGAATGGGCTTTAACAACAAAGGCGCTGATGAGATGCGTCAAACACTGCAGCGGCGCAAGCGGCACGATGTACCGGTTGCTGTAAATATCGGCAAAAACAAAGTGACGGCCAATGAGCTGGCACATGAGGATTATCGCGCTTGTATTCGTACGCTGTACGATGAAGGGGACTTTTTCGTAGTCAACATAAGCTCTCCCAACACTCAGGGCTTGCGGGACTTGCAGCATGGCAACGAGCTACATAACTTATTGGTGCATGTATCCGAGGAGATGGAAATCCAAGCGAGCAGCCGCAATGCCAAGGTAAAGCCGATTTTTGTTAAAATTGCGCCTGATATGACGGATGATCAACTGAAGCATACCGTCCATACGATTATGGATAGCAGCATTAACGGCATTATTGCAACGAATACGACACTGTCGCGCGATGGCTTGACGCATGCCAACCGTCAGGAAGCGGGCGGCTTGAGTGGCGTTCCGCTGCGCGAGCGCTCAACAGAGGTTATACGTCAGGTGTACAGTCTAACAGAGGGCAAGCTCCCAATTATCGGCTCTGGTGGAATTTTTACAGCACAAGATGCATACGATAAAATTCGAGCTGGTGCTACCTTGGTGGAAATATATACAGCGCTTATTTACAAGGGGCCAGAGGTGCTTCGTGAGCTTACGGATGGATTGAAGGAATGTCTGCGCAAGGATGGCTTTTCCAATATTACTGAAGCAATCGGAGCAGATCATAAATAAACACAGGAGGCGGCCGAATGGACGGAAGAGATTGGAGTCTATTTTTGCAGCCATACGAGCAAGCCGTTGAGGAGCTAAAGGTCAAATTCAAGACCATGCGTACCGAGTTGAAAAGTCGAGAGGATTATGCGCCGATTGAATTTGTAACAGGTCGAGTTAAACGGATCTCAAGCATATTGGATAAGGCAAAAAGGTTGAATGTTGAGCATGATCGATTGCACATTGGCATTGAGGATATTGCAGGGATCCGCATAATGTGTCAATTTGTTGACGATATATATCGTGTAGCTTCATTAATTCGCATGCGCAAAGATTTGAAGCTTGTATACGAAAAGGATTATATAGCCAATTATAAAGAGAGCGGTTATCGCAGTTATCATATGATTATTGAATACCCTGTACAAACCGCGCTTGGTCATACCTTGATTTTAGCTGAAATTCAAATTCGAACGCTTGCAATGAACTTCTGGGCGACAATCGAGCATTCTTTGAATTACAAATATAAAAAGGATTTGCCATTAGAAGTGAGGAAGCGGCTGCAAAAGGCTGCTGAGGCTGCAAATCGACTGGATAATGAAATGACAAGCATTCGCAAAGAAATTTTGGATGCGCAAACGACTTTTGAAGAAAATTCAAATTGTGTTGCAACAATATTATCAGGCATTCAGAAGCTGTATTCCTTTCATGAGGTACGGCTTGCCGCCCAATATCAAAGCAAGTTCAACGAACTGTTCCAGCAGGAGGATTATCCCGCTTTGGAGCAGCTTTCGCTTGAGCTGGTAGCGGATATTGCCCAGGCTAAAAAAAATACTCAGCTATAGCTCGCATATAAATGCTTAGTGAAAGAAAAAAACCGAGTCTCGCTGGTGCAGAATTAATTTCTGCCCGGAGAACTCGGTGTTTTTCATTTAATGCTTGAATTGCTGGTCAATTGCTTGCTTGATCTCATCGAGGCTGCTTCCCTTGTCTGCCATCTCTATGACGAGCTCCATTTCCTGCTTGCATATCCCGCAGGTGGTGCTATGATCGGTCCACGTTACCGATCCGTCGTCTCCAGGCATTTCAGCCAAATAGCATCGCCTTAGTGAATCATGCGGCTCGTCCATATCGGTTCCGTCCATACAGCCGCAATAGCAAGGGAGCTCCCCTAGCAAGTGAGAATGCTCCACCGCATGGCCATATAGCGAGGCGGTCAGCTCCGTATGATTGTCAAGAAACTGGGGAAGCTGATCAGCCGATTCGGTTGTCTCCCATGTTTCCGAGCCGACTGTATGCACATGGCTTTCTTTATCGTCGCTAAGGCCGCAGGCCGCAAGCAGCGTAATTAAAGCGAAGCCAAGCAGAAACAGATACATGAATGATGACAGCTTGGAAGAAGCTTGATTTTCTTCTTCATGGTTCAAAGTATTCATGGCAGCTCCTTTTTATCCTTTGTATTTTTCAAAGAATGCTCGGAAATCCTCCAATGTAGCACCTGAAGTGCTTCCTTCCGGCATGACTCCGCCGACGATACGCTCTTTTTCTACACCGTCCTCAAAATAAATCAGGGTTGGCGTATATTCGATATTGTATTTCGTTTGGTATTCAGGAAATTCTAAAACATTGAATTGATTAAGCTCGACGCCCAGCTCATTTACGATAGGCATAATTTGTGGTGTTGTTTCCTTACAATATTTGCAAGTGGAAGAAAACATATACACAAGGAAATCTTCTTGATTTTGAACCTTTTCATCGAGCGCCGCTGGTAATATAATATTCTGGTAATTCTCATCTTTCAGCAGCTCGCGTGTAGCTGGGTTCAGCTCATTGGTCGGTTTTCCATAAACCGGATTGTCCTTCTGAAGATTGTCCAGCGCAAAAATTCCTACAAGCAAAACAACCACAACAGCAGCATAAATGATGACCATATTATTTTTTTTCTTCTTTTTCTTAGTGTTCACTGACATATTCCCTCCGAAAATTGAAATGAATGCAAGAATTCAGAATGATGGCTTCTTACTTTTTTTTATTATACACGAAAATTATAGTGGATGAAAATTTTCTATCGAACGTGGAGGACACAGCATGAAAATTCAATTGCCTGAACCATTTGTTCAAAAAATGAAGCAGCTATTAGACGATGAATTTGATCGTTTTATAGCTTCGTACGACGATGAGCGCGTATATGGATTGCGCGTCAATGAATTAAAAATAAAGGCAGCCGAGTGGCAGCAGCAAACTGAGATAAGAGAGCATTTGCAGCCAATACCATGGTGTCCGACCGCATTTTATTATACGGAGGAGGATCGCCCCGGCAAGCATCCGCATTATCATGCAGGGCTTTACTATATACAGGAGCCAAGCGCGATGGTGCCAGTCGAGCTGCTCGATGTGCAGCCAGGTCATCGCGTGCTGGATCTATGCGCTGCACCTGGCGGGAAATCGACGCAAATCGCTTCCAAGCTGCAGGGACACGGGGTATTGGTCAGCAATGATATAGCAGCCGAGCGCGCAAAGGCGCTTGTTAAAAATATCGAGCTTGCAGGAGTACGCAATGCGGTCGTGCTTAACGAGCATCCTGCCAATATTGCTAAAGCTTTTTCTGGCTGGTTTGACCGTATTTTAATTGATGCGCCATGCTCGGGCGAAGGGATGTTTCGAAAAAATCCAGCGATGGTAGAGGAATGGCAAGCTTATTCCGTTGAGCGCTGCTCTAGCATGCAGCGCGAGATTTTAGAGGAAATCGCCCCCATGCTGGCGCCAGGCGGCCGTTTGGTCTATTCAACATGCACCTTCTCGCCAGAAGAAAATGAAGAGCAGATTGCGCGCTTTCTCGCTCGTCATCCAGATTTTAGCGTAGTATCGATCCAGCCGCAATGGGGCTGGGGCAGCGGTCAGCCAAGCTGGATAAGCAAGGAGACGAAGGAGCAGCTAAGCGAGCAGCAATGGCAATCGCTTGCCGGCACGATTCGGATATGGCCGCATCGTTCGAAGGGTGAAGGACATTTTGTAGCTGTGCTCATGAGGGCGGGAGATGCATATATGCCTCCGCAGAGCTGGGAGGAGCGACGCAAAATGCGAATTTCATGGCCTAGCGCCATAAAGCAGGAACGCGTGTCAGCGAAGGCTAAGCGCAGCATAGGGGCAGCGAAAGGGATAAAGCCGCTTGAGCTTGATTTGCAGACCGTATGGGAGTCTTTTTCCGATGAGAATGTTGAGCTGACAAGCGGTGAGCAGGTGCGGGCCATTTTATTCGGCAGTCGCGTCTATTTGCAGCCATTCGAGCTGCCTAGCCTTGAGGGCTTGAAGGTCGTGCGCGCCGGCTGGCTTATCGGTGAACTCAAGCATCATAAATTTGTACCGTTTCACCCACTTGCGATGGGGCTCAAGCCTGATGAGGCAGCGCGGACGATTTCCTTTGCCAGCACGGACGAGCTATTGCTTCGCTATTTGAAAGGTGAGACAATATTTGTGGATGATGCTTTGATTCAGCGCAAGGCCGGAGTAAAAAAGAACGGTTATGTATTGATCTGTGTGGATCAATATCCGGTAGGATTTGGAAAATACTTGGATGGCATGATAAAAAATGAGCTTCCTGCAGGCTGGAGGTTGATATAATTGGCAGAGAGGCTACGAGTCGATAAGCTGTTGGCGCATGCCGGCTTTGGCACCCGCAGTGAAATTAAAAAGGCAGTAAAGGCAGGCAGAGTGTATGTAGATGGCAGCAAGGTTAAGGACAGCGGACTCATTGTCGATCCGGATACGCAAGCTGTTACATTTGATGGGGAGCGGGTTGTGTATCGTTCAGTCATTTATTTGATGCTGAATAAGCCGCAAGGCGTCATTTCAGCGACAGAGGATGGAAGGGAGCGCACCGTCATCGATTTGCTTAAGCCGGAGGATACGCTGCTGCAGCCATTTCCCGTTGGCAGGCTGGACAAGGATACGACAGGACTGCTGCTGCTGACGAATGATGGTCAGCTGGCGCATGAATTGCTGTCTCCGAAAAAGCATGTCGATAAAACCTATGAAGCGCTTGTGCTTGGTGAGGTGACAGAACTGGATCAGCTTGCTTTTGCCCAAGGGGTTACGCTCGACGACGGCTATGTAACGAAGCCGGCAAAGCTGCATATTGTGGGGATAGACAAGCAGGAGCAAGGTATATGCAGTTTAATTCGTTTAACGATAACAGAAGGCAAGTTCCATCAAGTAAAACGGATGTTTCAAGCTGTCGGCAAGCAGGTGCTGACCTTAAAGCGCTTGACTATGGGACCGCTCGCGCTTGATCCACAGCTGGAGCTAGGCGAATACCGCGAGCTGAAAGATCAAGAGATTGAGCTGCTTAAGCAGCATCGCGGCACGACCAAGGGGCTGTCTGAAAAGTAAAGGCTGAATGGCTGGCAAAGTGATAGCTAGCTGCTAAGGAAGCTGGATAACGTTATGTGTGACCAATGAAGCCTTTCTAATTCTAAGGAATACACAGCGTCTTATTAGGTGGTTTTCTCTGTATTTAAGGTGGATTTTTGCAATTAAGGTTATGTATATTCGTTAGAATGTCCATCGCCTCCAAACAGATCATTTAACGTTAGCCAGATTCTTTAAACCTTCACTTAACCTTGCACAGAGGCTTACAGCTCAGCTTCATCCGTACATTTCTTCGTACATTTCATAGAGAAAAATTTGCACCAGTATACCAGAAATCTGCATCAGTAAACCAGGCATAAATAGGCCGAGCTCTGCATTATATAGAAAAGGTTCTCTCTGCCAGCGCAATGCTGAGCACAGTGGATACTTTTTGATATTGTGGAGGTCACTATGGCTAAAAATAATCGTGGAAAATCTCTATATAAGCTGCCGACAAAAGCGCGCGGCACATGTCCGGTTTGCTTGGCAACACGCATTAAATTGCTCTATACGGTTAAAAAGGCAGACGGTATCCAGCTTCAAGTTTGCAAGCGATGCAGCAAGGCTTCAACGGAGCGGATTGAAGCAGCAATTGTCCCGACTGCTCCGCTAGCCTATCGTCGCAAACATAAAGCTGCTTTTCATCGCTACGGAGCAAAGCAACCTCCAGTCGCTTTTTAAATCGTAATGCTTTTTTATTTAAATTTTTAAGGTTGCATTACGATGTTAAAGGCGACGCACTTCCGTTTTTCGGATTGCTTTGCTCCTCCGCTGGAGCTTTTTGAGGTTGACCAAGCTACGAAGCGGTCGTGGGGGTATCAAAGTCGAACTGTTGGATCATCATCGCTACGGAGCAAAGCAACCTCCAGTCGCTTTTTAAATCGTAATGCTTTTTTATTTAAATTTTAAGGTTGCATTACGATGTTAAAGGCGACGCACTTCCGTTTTTCGGATTGCTTTGCTCCTCCGCTGGAGCTTTTTTGAGGTTGACCAAGCTACGAAGCGGTCGTGAGGTTATCAAAGTCGAACTGTTGGATCATCATCGCTACGGAGCAAAGCAACCTCCAGTCGCTTTTTAAATCGTAATGCTCTTATTTAAATTTTTAAGGTTGCATTACGATGTTAAAGGCGACGCACTTCCGTTTTTCGGATTGCTTTGCTCCTCCGCTGGAGCTTTTTGTGGTTGACCAAGCTACGAAGCGGCCGTGAGGTTATCAAAGTCGAACTGTTGGATCATCATCGCTGCGGAGCAAAGCAACCTCCAGTCGCTTTTTAAATCGTAATGCTCTTATTTAAATTTTTAAGGTTGCATTACGATGTTAAAGGCGACGCACTACGTTTTTCGGCTGCTTTGCTCCTCCGCTGGAGCTTTTTTAAGGTTGACCAAGCTACGAAGCGGTCGTGAGGTTATCAAAGTCGAACTGTTGGATCATCATCGTTGCAGAGCAAAGCAACCTCCAGTCGCTTTTTAAATCGTAATGCTCTTGCTTGAATTTTTAAGGTTGCATTACGATGTTAAAGGCGACGCACTACGTTTTTCGGCTGCTTTGCTCCTCCACTGGAGCTCTTTCACCACTGTATGGACCAAGAAGCTTGGACGCTAGTAGAAAACGAGGAGCGCAGCGTAGGCACAAGCTACGTGAGCACCTACAATGTTTCCGCAGGAAACATACTTCGAAAGCATAAGCTTTCGCTAGCGTTCAAGATTCGCCGCCGACTACGCTACAAAGCAACGCATCGTCATCAAAGTCCAGCTTTTTAAACTTTTCTTAAAATCGAGGTTTAAAAAGCTGGGCTTTCAGGACCAAGAAGCTTGGACGCTAGTAGAAAACGAGGAGCGCAGCGTAGAGCAGAGCTACGTGAGCACCGCAGTTTTCGCTAGCGTTCAAGATTCGCCGCCGACTACGCTACAAAGCAACGCATCGTCATCAAAGTCCAGCTTTTTAAACTACCTTCCAGTTGGGCTTACAGCTTGCATGTATTACCGGACGCCTGCGCAAATAGTCGGCGATCAGCTCGGTCATATCGATTTGCTGATCCTGCAGCACCGGGCATGTAGCGAAATAAGGGAAATTGCCTGCACCAGTAGCTCGGTAGCTGTTCATCACGACCTCGTACACCCGGCTCGGCTCAATCGGCTGACCGCGATACGTTGCCTTTACAATGCGCTGGCCTACGGGCTTGGCTGGATCGATTACATAGTCTATGCCTTCCCACATATCGTAATTGTAGCCTTGGCTTTTAGGATACTGGAAGGCGGGAGAAACTGTAAGCTTGCCGTCGACCAGCTCGAAGTAAGAGGCGGATTGCTCCAGCGCCATCAGCATTTGCTCTCCTGTAACGGCAAGCACCTTTAATGTGTTCGGGTAAATGTAATTAGTTACGATATCGCGCATCGTAATTGTTGGTTTGAACCCTCCAGGCAGATCATGTAACAGTGAAGCGCAGGAAATAGACGCTCCCGTAGCATACATTTGCAGCTCCTGTAAAAATTGAACATATGCATGCTTATGTACTCTCACATCGAATGCGTCCTCATAAAACATATTGCCGTTTACGACCGCAAGCGTTTGATCCAGCCACTGCTCTGTCGCTTCATGCATAACGCTAACTGCATCGACTACGCCCTGCATCGGCGTTAGCTCCGGCTTGGCCGCGATCAGTTGTGCCTTATGCTGCTTGCTGATGCATTTTCCTTGCTCCAGCTCCACCGTTATTTCGATTTTTCCGACATAAGCGCCGCGATAGCCTGGCTGCACGATAGATTTGCCATGAGCTGAAGCGGCAAGCTCGCGATGCTGATGGCCTGTCAGCAAAATATCAAAGTCAAGCTCTGCCAGCATTTGATAGCCTTGATTTTCACCGCTGCTAGCCTCCTCTGCTTCTCCAGTTTCCAAACAGTGCGAAAAGCCTCCATGATAGCTAATGACCGAAATATGAACCTCCTCTTGCTTCATCACCTCCAGCCAGTAACGAGCTGCTTCAAGCGCATCGTTAATCGTAAGCCCCGCAATATGCTCAGGCCGCTCCCATTGCGTTATAAAATGAGTCGTAACACCGAGCACGCCAATTCTAACTCCATCTACCTCAAAAATGTGATAGGGCTGTACCCATGGACTGCCGTCTTCATGCACGATGTTGCAGCAAAGCCAAGGGAATTGCGACTGTTCAATCGCCTTATTCAAATGCTGCAAGCCGTAATTGAATTCATGGTTGCCGAGCACTGCTGCATCGTAGCCAATGGTGTTCGCTGCTGCGATAATCGGATTCGGCTTATCTGCTTGAAAAGCATTGCTGTAATAAACTAGCGGACTGCCCTGTATCAAGTCTCCATTATCGATCAATAGTGTTGGGCGCTCCTTGCGCAGCTGCTCAATGGTCGATGCCAGCAAAGCAAGCCCTAAATGCTCCTGCACGCCGCGATAAGCGGTCGGCATAATATAGCCGTGAATGTCGCTCGTTAGCAGTAATTGAATATGATGCGTCGTCATACGCTCACCTCTTTCTCTCAACTACAACAAGTATAGTATGAAGCTTTTATTTATTGCGCTTATTTACAATTTCTTATTATGCGGACTGTCGTTATGGCATTCTTTAACAAAGCTTAATAATTCGTTGACATTGCATTGATAATTCGTTGTTAAAGTTTTAAGGTGCAAGCATAAGACAGACCATACTACAACAGATAATCATGGTCCGAATCGAAAAGGGAATGTGGAGGGAATATCCAAATGAAAAAGCTAGGCTTATGGTTGAACCTGCTCGTTATGGTCGCTTTACTCGCAGCCTGCGGCGGAAATAACGGGGGAAACAACCCGACAAATGGAGCCGGGAATGCAGCGAACGAGCAAGCAGCAAACAATGGGGACAACAGTGCAGCGCAAAGTGAGGCTAAGAGCATAGACAAGCTTTCAGTAAGCTTTGTTCCGTCTCGTGATCCACAAGAAATTATTACAGCGACTGAGCCTTTAAAGGACATGCTTAAAACGGAATTGGCCGCGCTAGGTTATGAGGTAGGGAGTGTAGATATTAGCGTTGGTACGAACTATGAAGCCGTTGGCGAAGCGTTATCGGCAGGCACAACTGATGTAGGGCTTATTCCAGGCGGTACCTATGTACTGTACGATGATGGTGCTGAAGTGATTTTGACAGCTACTCGCGCTGGTTTAAGCAATGATTCCGACAATCCGGCAGATTGGAACAATAACGAGCCGACAGAAGGAACCGACCAGCAAACAACCTCTTATCGTGCGATCCTTGTTGCCGGACCTTCAGAAAAAGGTAAGGCGCTGGCTGAAAAAGTGAACAATGGCGAAGCATTAACTTTTGAGGATTTGGATGGCGCTGCTTGGAATGTCATGTCCACATCATCTCCTGCAGGCTATATTTACCCGGCATTGTGGCTTAAAGAAAATTTCGGCAAAACGATCTCCGATCTTTCACAAGTGGTACAAGCAGACTCTTATGCTAACGCATTTGCACGCTTGGCGGCAGGTCAGACCGATCTATTGGTAACTTATGCGGACGCAAGACGCGACTATGAAGAAAAATGGACTACGGAATACGGCCGCAGCGCATCGATTTGGGAAGAAACAGATCTAATCGGTGTTATGCCAGCTATTTATAACGATACGATAAGCGTTAGCAAAAACTCGCCAATTATGACCGATGAGCTTAAGCAAGCGCTGCAAACTGCATTTATTAATATCGGCAACTCTGATGCCGGCAAAGAAGTAATTGCAATTTACAGTCATGGCGGATACCAGGTAGCGAAGGATTCCGACTACGACAATGAGCGTAAAGCACAAGAGCTGGTTCAACAGCTGCAATAGCTTGGATCGGTTGATAACGCCTATATGGCAACACATTAATCAATGAAAAAAATGAGAACATGCATCCCATGTTCTCATTTTTCAATGAATGGGGATTTTTAAATGATTCAGTTTGAACAAGTTAATAAGCAGTATCCTAACGGCTATCATGCTTTGAAAAATATTAATGCTGTCATTGAGCAGGGAGAATTTGTTGCAATTATCGGCTTATCCGGCGCTGGCAAGTCGACTCTGCTGCGCTGTATTAACCGGATGCACCACATAACCGACGGCTCCTTAAAAGTAAATGATGTAGAAATTAGCGAGCTTAGAGGCAGGCAAATTAGAAGATTAAGACGCAATATAGGAATGATCTTTCAATCCTTCAATCTGGTGACGCGTATGTCAGTTATTAAAAATGTGCTCGTTGCCTTTGTGCCTGAGATGCCGTGGTGGCGCAAGCTGCTCGGAATATTTACGAAGGAGGAGAAAAAGCAGGCGCTGATGGCGCTTGATCGGGTAGGGATTTTGGACAAGGCGTTTGTGCGGGTTGATCAGCTTTCTGGCGGACAGCAGCAGCGTGTAGCGCTGGCCAGGACGCTTGCGCAAAATCCAAGCATTATATTGGCGGACGAGCCGGTCGCTTCGCTTGATCCCGTTACCGCTCATCAGGTTATGAATGATTTTAAAAATATTAACGAGCAGCTGAATATGACGATTTTAATTAATATCCATCATGTCGATTTGGCGCTCGCATATGCAAGCCGTGTCATTGGAATTCGTGCAGGAGAAATCGTATTTGACGGCACGGCAGAAGAGGTGAACGAGCAAATTTTGCATCATATTTACAATGGCAAGCTGGAAGAGGGAGGCCTGGGCGAGCATGCTGAACAGACTGCTGCGGAAAAGCATTACACTGCCTAATGGCAGGACCGTCTATGAGCCCCGCTCCTTTATGCCGTTGTATATCGCAGTTGCGCTTGTACTTATTTATTATTCGGCGAAAATGACGGATTTCGATTTCCAGCTACTTGTCAGGAGAATTTCGGAGTTTTTCGTTATTCTTCAGAATATGGTTCCACCTAACTGGGAATACGGCAGTCAGCTTTGGCAGCCGCTGATCGCAACGATTAAAATGTCGCTGTTCGGTTCGCTGCTTGGCGCTGTATGTGCGCTTCCGTTAGCGATTTTGGCAGCAAGAAATATTAACAAGCATGCCTGGCTGGCTGCACTTGTTAAATTTTTTCTCAGCTTGCTGCGCACGCTGCCGACTTTAGTAGTGGCATTAATTGCAACCTTTATATTCGGACTTGGCACGATGGCGGGAACGGTTGCGATTTTCATATTTTCAGTTGCCTATGTTGGCAAGCTGCTTTATGAGCAAATCGAGAATGCAGAAATGGGGGCGTACGAGGCTATGCATGCGATGGGAATGTCAACATTGCAGTCGTTCCGCTACGCAATTTTCCCACAGGTGCTGCCTAATTATTTGTCGACCTCACTATTTTGCTTTGAAGGAAATGTGCGCTATGCCTCGATTTTAGGCTATGTAGGAGCGGGAGGGATCGGCTTGCTGCTTAATGAAAGCTTGGGCTGGCGCAATTACGCCAATGTGGGCATGATTTTGCTGCTGCTCGTGATCACGGTATATATCATCGAATCAATCAGTGCATATTTCCGTAAAAAACTGTCATAGGAGATGCTGTATGAACGCTATAGAAGCACAACTGCGAAAGCAACCCCGGCTCCGCTTTCTGCATGCTGTGGCAACAACGGTTATTCTGATCATTTTTTTCTGGTCAACCTCAGCCATTCAGTTTAATAAACTAACGATCAATGGCCTGGAAATCGCCGGTAATATCGTGAAGGGTATTATTAACCCTGATCTTGATTTGCTGTTTAATTTTACGGATAAAGGGGTCGCTTATTTATTGCTGGAAACGATGGCGATTGCACTGCTGGGAACGATTGTCGGTGGATTGCTGGCCATCCCTCTTGCTTTTTTATCGGCGTCTAATATTGTACCGAAGCCGATTGCGGCGGTAATTCGTTTTATGCTTATCGTCATTCGTACGATCCCTGCAGTTGTCTACGGCTTAATGTTTATTCGAGTTACCGGGCAAGGACCGTTTGCAGGCGTTTTGACGATGTCGCTTACAAGCATAGGCATGCTTTCCAAGCTGTTTGCAGATGTTATTGAAGACTTGGATACGTCGATTCTGGAATCGATGGAGTCGATCGGCTGCACCACGTTTGAGAAAATACGCTTCGGCATTATTCCTCAGCTTACGGCCATGTTTCTATCGATTATGATTTATCGCTATGATATGAATTTGCGCGATGCGGCGATCTTGGGTCTGGTGGCGGCAGGCGGCATAGGCGCGCCGCTCATATTTGCGATGAATTCCTATCGCTGGTCTGAAGCAGGCTCGATATTGATTGGTTTAATTGTATTGATTTTGTTGATTGAGTATATTTCCAGTAAAATAAGAGCAAAGCTCGTGCAAGGCTAAATGTATTGCGCCATATGCAAACTCCTGAAGCTTCAAGCAATTGAAGACAGGAGTTTTTTGTTTATTGTAATTTTGTAAATAATGTGTAGAATTCTAGCTAAGCATACTTTCATGGCGCTATTCGCGTTTAGATAAAGTGACAGAGGTGAACGCTCATTGTTGCGAAATGTAGTTAGGCTGCGTTCGAGGATCGGTATTATATTGGTTTTTTTGCTTTTGTGCATGCTGCTTGTCGTGCTTGTACCCTTGAAAAGCGCACAAGCCGAGGATCATCCATTGGCGCTAATCGATTTCAGCGGCAGTGATGCAGCTGAATTTTACACTTCACTGGATGGCGAATGGTTTTATTTCGAGGAGCAGCTTCTGCAGCCAACAGAGGTATACAGCTTCATTTTGCGTGATTATGCGCGTACGGTACAGCTGCCGAGCTCATTTAAGGAGCAAGGTGGAATTTCCAATACGTATGGAACCTATGCAACTAGAGTTAAAATTCCGAGAGCCTTAGTCGGACGCACCCTTGCTATTCATATTCCGCATCAATACAGCGCTTACAAGCTTTACGCCGACCTGATTGAAATTGCCAGCAACGGCCGTGTCGGGTCAAGTGCTGAAGAGCATGAATCAGAATTGTCGCCCAAGCTTGGCTATTTCGTGCCGCGCACAGATGAGCTGCTGCTCACTATTCAAATTTCAAACTTTGAGCATCAACGAGGCGGCTTTGAGCATTCGATTTTTATAGGCGAGGCTTCGGAAGTGGCTCAAAAATTTAATACGAGCATCATTTGGATGCTGTTTGTTGTTGGTTGTATTTTCATTATGGGGATGTTTATGATTTTGTTTGCCTGGTTCCGCCGCCAGGAGAAGCTGTTTCTTATATTTGGCTTGTTCTGCATATGCTTTGCCATTCGCGCCTTTTTTGCAGATCCGTTTTTTTATTCGCTTACGCTGCTGCAGGTTTCTTATCTTTGGGGGACGAGGCTGGAATATTTATTTACTCATGCCACGGTATTGCTATTAGTTTTTCTCGTCTATGAATGGTACAAGCAGCAATTTTCCAAGCAAGTGCTGAAGCTTATTACCTTTTCCATTACTGCCGCGATAGTAACTACGCTTATAACAAAGCCAATTGTTTTTCAGCGAATGGCTGAATATTTATTTTGTTTTGCGGTTCTTGGATTCGTGTACTTGGTCTATGTCATTTATCGCGGCTATCGGGAGCAGCATATTCGCAACTTTGCCAACATTGTCGGATTGACTTTGGTCAGCATCGGCTTGTTTAACGATTTCATGCTGGCGCACGGCTGGATTAAATCTGTCTCATTGTCCTTGCTTGCAGTAGGCTTGTATGTCGTGATCCAGGTGTTTATGATGAGCAAAAGCTATGCTGACAAGGTTTTGGAAACAGAGCAGCTGAATCAGTCTCTTACGACGCTTAATGCAACATTGGATGATCAGGTTAACCGGCGTACAAAGGAGCTTAGATCAGCTAATGAGCAGCTGGAGCATTTAGCTTCAAAGGACGCCCTGACGGGCATTTACAATCGGCATCGCTTCAATGCTTTTATGCAGAAAGCGTTCCAGCAGGCAAAGGAAAACTGTACGCCACTGTCTCTGATTATGCTTGATCTTGATGAATTTAAGAAATATAACGATAACTATGGACATATTCAAGGCGATGCTCTGCTTAAGCAGGTTGTAAAGCTTATTGGCGAGCAGCTTCCTGAGAACAGTCTGTTTGCACGGTTTGGCGGGGAGGAGTTTGTTGTTGTGCTGCCTGCTTGTCCACTTGCTGAAGCTTATCAGCTGGCAGAGCAGATGCGGAGCGCGGTGGAGTTTGCGAGGCTGCCGCATGCGAAGCGCGAGCTCGGCTATGCGACGATAAGCATCGGCGTCGCTGCATTGGAGCATAAGTCTCTTTACCGTAGTGAAATAGAGTTGATGGATGCCGCTGATCAGCAGCTGTACCGCTCCAAGCGCGAGGGGCGCAACAGAACTTCGGTAGCGCGGCTCAAACAGGAGCAGCCGTCACTGCTATAGCAATGACGGCTGCCTTAGTTTTTATTATTGTGAGCGTCTGCGAGACGAGCTGCGGCCGCCGGAGCGCCCAGCCTGGGAACGCGGTTTAGAGCCCGAACGAGATTTTGCTTGGCTGCCGGAAGATTTTCTGGCGCCTTTTTCTTTTTTTCCTTGCGCAAATTCAAGATCTGCTTGTGTAATTTCCCACGGATTATCCTTTTTAGCTTTTGTTTTAGCGCGGCCTTCATGCTGCTTGCTTGGCGGCGAGCCGATTGCGTCCTGTCTGGAGCGCTGACGAGAACCGCGATTTTCCTTGCCTGCACGCTCCTTGCGACCGCTTGCAGGCTCCTGCTGCTCAATAGCTCGGCGCGCAATGGTCATCTTAATACCGCGCTCAATGAGATCAAGCTTGCTCATATCCTTAGCGGTAACGAGTGTAATCGCATAGCCGGAATGTCCTGCTCTGCCCGTTCGGCCGATGCGGTGAATATAGCTTTCTGCGTCGAGCGGAATATCATAGTTGTACACATGAGAGACGCCTTCCACATCAAGCCCGCGTGCAGCGACATCAGTCGCCACCAATATTTGCAGCTTCAGCTCGCGAAATTTGCGCATGACCTGCTCACGCTTTGCCTGCGTCAAGTCGCCATGCAGCTCGTCCGCATTAAAGCCAGCCTCCTGCAGAGCCTCTGTAAGCTTTGAGGCACGCAGCTTTGTGCGGCAGAAGATGACAGCAAGAAACGGATTCTGGCTTCGCAGCAGCTCGATCAATGCAGCTTGCTTGCCGCGGTCAGTTGTTTCCACGACGCGCTGCTTAATATTTTTCAATGTTACCTGTTCGGTCTGGATGTCAATTTGCTGCGGCTTGTTCATATACTGCGCTGCAAGCTGGCGAATGGCATCAGGCATCGTAGCCGAAAAAAGCATCGTTTGCCGTGCTTTTGGTGTTTGCACAATGATGGATTCCACCTCTGGCAAAAATCCCATGTGCAGCATTTGATCGGCTTCATCAAGCACAAGGCTGGAAATTTTTCCGATGTTGATGCTTTCGCGACGCAAATGATCCAGCAAGCGGCCAGGCGTTGCGACAACGATATGAGGCGATTTCTGCAGCTTTTTAATTTGAGCGGTAACATCTTGTCCGCCGTAGCAGGCAAGCACCGTCGCTTGCATAGCGCCAGCAAGCTTTTTTACCTCACTCGTAATTTGAATCGCCAGCTCGCGAGTTGGCGTCAAAATTAAAGCCTGCACCTGATCCTTTTGCGGATTCAGCTTCATTAATATAGGCAATGTGAAGGCGAGTGTTTTGCCTGTACCCGTTTGCGCTTTGGCAATAACATCAGCTCCGCGCAGCAGCTCGGGAATAGCGGCCTTTTGCACAGGAGTCGGTTCTGTAATGCCATTCATTTTAAGCTCAGCTGCGAGCTGCTCTGCGATTCCCAATTCAATAAATGTGTTTTTCATAAAAAGTAGTCCTCATTTCTAAGCTATTGCTATATTTAAGATTATGCCAATCATCGCGTTCATCATACAGCTCATTTAGTATACCAGTTGTAACCAACAAGTGCATCAATTGCTTTCATGTGGTATGCTAAAGTATCTGTGCTTTTTACAATTAAGGGGGTGTAGGATATCGCTTTTGGTATCTCGCGAGCTGAATTGAATGCTTGGAAAGCTGCTATAGAGCAAGGTCATATCGCCTTTTTAACTCATTATTGGCATGACGAGCGCTTCCCAAACTGCCGAACTGTTACGAAGGTTGGCTGCAGCGATGTCGACAAGCTGAGCGCCTGGTGCAAGCAGCATCATTTAAATCCCGCCTATATTCACCATAGAGACCGTTATCCACATTTTGATTTACTAGGTCCTTACCAATATGAGCTTTTGCAGCAGCTCGGTCTTCATGATCATATTGAACGCTTTGGACTGCATAGGCAGCGTTCTTAATCGATTGAACGGATAACATGAAGAAAGTGAGGTGTAGCTGATGCTATACCGTTGGTGGCAGATCGTTCTGGTAGCTGTAATGTGTTGCGCGCTCGGTATCAATTATACCTACTATACATGGCTGGATTATGAAATACTCGGCATAAGCAAAGGCAGATTATCAACGAGTCTGCAGGTATGGGGCTATATTCTGCTTGCGCTTGGCCTGCTAATGTTCGCCACGCTTGCAGCTCGCAAAAAGATTAATGTCAAAATGATCGACAAGCAGCTTGAAATCTTTATTACCCTCATATTTGTGCTACAGCTGCCGATTATTAGCCTTTGGTTTATGGCGATGTTCATGCAAGGGATAGAAGCTTTACCGGGGGGACTGCTGCATCTTCTTCTGCTTGGCCTTGCCGCATACAGTTTTTTGTCCAATCATCATATGTCGGACAAGCAGCATTCATATCCCAATGATACGGGACAAAGCTCCTGACTTGACACTGTCACGCATGCTTTATATAATCAATAATAACTGTAAAAAGTGAATGTGATGAAAAGGAATAGTATGATCGTAATCAAGCTGCAGAGAGCCGACGGACGGTGAAAGTCGGTGCTTGAACGAGCGGAACTCGCCTTGGAGCAGTGTATGTAAAGCAATTGCGAAATACACCGTATGTCTGCGATAAAGACGTAAAGTGAGCAGCTCATAGAGCATATGGCTGCTAACTAGGGTGGTACCACGTGAGCAATCTCCTCTCGTCCCTAGCGTTAATCCGCTAGGATGAGAGGTTTTTTTGTATCTATTGAGCTGACATGAAAAGTTTTTAGGAGGAATCGTGATGAGTCAAGAGCAATCTCGAGACGGCTATAATCCGTTAAAGATTGAACCGAAATGGCAAAAGTTTTGGGAGGAAAACAAAACGTTCAAAACTGGCGAGGATAAAAACAAGCCGAAGTTTTACGCGCTTGATATGTTTCCTTACCCGTCTGGCGCAGGACTGCATGTCGGTCATCCAGAGGGCTATACAGCAACTGATATTGTTGCTCGTTACAAAAGAATGCAAGGCTACAATGTTTTGCATCCAATGGGCTGGGACGCGTTCGGCTTGCCTGCCGAGCAGCATGCGCTTAACACAGGCCAGCATCCGCGAGATATTACATTCGTCAATATTGACAATTTCCGACGCCAAATCAAATCGCTTGGCTTCTCTTATGATTGGGATCGAGAAATTAGTACGACTGATCCAGACTATTACAAATGGACACAGTGGATCTTTATTCAGCTTTATAAAAAAGGGCTTGCATACGTAGACGAGGTGCCTGTTAACTGGTGTCCGGCTTTGGGAACGGTGCTTGCCAATGAAGAGGTTATCGACGGCTTGAGCGAGCGCGGCGGCCATCCGGTTATCCGTAAGCCAATGCGTCAATGGGTGCTGAAAATTACCGAGTACGCTGAGCGCTTGCTGGAGGACCTGGAGGAGCTTGACTGGTCTGAAAGCATTAAGGATATGCAGCGCAACTGGATTGGCAAATCAACAGGCGCTGAGGTTACCTTCAATATTGACGGGCATGATGCATCGCTCGTTGTATTTACAACTCGTCCTGACACGCTGTTCGGTTCTACGTATTGCGTGCTTGCTCCCGAGCATGCGCTAGTTGCACAAATTACAACTGAAGCGCAAAAAGCAGCGGTTGAGGCTTATCAGGAAGCTGCTTCCCGCAAAAGCGACCTTGAGCGCACCGATCTTGCGAAAGAAAAAACAGGCGTATTTACAGGGGCATATGCAATTAATCCGGTAAATGGCGCCAAGCTGCCAATCTGGATTGCTGATTATGTGCTAGCTGGCTACGGTACAGGGGCAATTATGGCAGTTCCAGGCCACGACACTCGCGACTACGAATTTGCCAAGCAATTCGATTTGCCGATTATAGAGGTTGTTTCGGGCGGAAATGTTGAGGAAGAAGCCTATACTGGCGACGGTGCCCACATTAACTCTGATTTCCTGAACGGCTTAAACAATGCCGATGCGATCGCAGCGATGATCAAGCATCTTGAAGAAACTGGAGCAGGCAAAGCAAAGGTTACGTACCGCCTGCGCGACTGGCTGTTCTCTCGTCAGCGCTATTGGGGCGAGCCGATTCCGATTTTGCATTTGGAAGACGGCACGATGAAAACTGTTCCAGAGGATCAATTGCCGCTGCTGCTTCCAGATGTCGACGCTATTACACCTTCTGGCACAGGTGAGTCTCCGCTTGCCAATGTTGAGGAGTGGGTCAACACAATTGATCCGGAAACAGGCATGAAGGCGCGTCGTGAAACGAATACGATGCCGCAATGGGCAGGAAGCTGCTGGTACTATTTGCGTTATATCGATCCGAAAAATACGGAGCAGATTTGCTCGCCAGAGAAGCAAGCCGAATGGCTGCCAGTTGACCTTTATATTGGCGGTGCGGAGCATGCCGTGCTTCACTTGCTCTATGCACGTTTCTGGCACAAGGTGCTATATGATCTTGGTGTTGTTCATACGAAGGAGCCATTCCAAAAGCTTGTCAATCAGGGAATGATTCTAGGCACCAACAACGAGAAAATGTCCAAATCTCGCGGCAATGTCATTAATCCGGATGATATCGTCAATGAGTTTGGCGCAGATACGCTGCGTATGTATGAAATGTTTATGGGACCGCTTGAAGCGACTAAGCCATGGAGCACGAACGGCGTAGAAGGCTCTTACCGCTTCCTAAGCCGTGTATGGCGTCTGTTTATTTCAGAAAACGGCGAGCTTAACAGCCGTATTACCGATACAGAGCAGGCGAGCGACGCATTTATGCGCACATGGCACCGTTCCGTCAAAAAAATTACCGATGATCTTGAAAATCTTCGCTTCAACACTGCAATAAGCCAAATGATGATATTTGTCAATGAGGCATATAAAGCAGAAGCGCTGCCTCGCAAAGCGATGGAGGATTTCGTTAAAATGCTTTCTCCAATTGCTCCGCATATTGCAGAGGAGCTATGGGAAGCGCTTGGTCATCAGGGTACAATTTCTTATGAGCCATGGCCGACATTCGACGAGGCTTGGACAGTTGACCAGGAAGTCGAAATCGTTGTTCAAGTCAATGGCAAAATTGTTGAGCGTCTTTCAATCGCTGCTGATTTGGATGAAGCGGCAATGGAAGCAAAAGCGAAGGAAAGCGCCAAAGTTGCCGAGCTTATTGCTGGCAAAACAGTCCGCAAAGTTATTGCTGTCAAAGGCAAGCTGGTTAACATCGTAGCCAACTAGCCGCAAGCAGCCAAAGCGCAGTCAGGACAAGGGAGAGGACAGCGAATGCAGCTGGCAATCAGCTATTGCTCGCTAACCTCTTCCTTGTTAAAGGTTGCCTGCACCTTTTCCAAATCCTCATAGTATTTATTATGGGTAGTACGAATCAGATTGTTGAAAATGCCTACAGTATCCCTTTGCAGCATTGCAAGCGCCTGTGCAGTAATTCCGCCCGGCACTGCAACTCTTTGCTGCACATCCTCCGTTGTCATGCCGCCTTCAGTTAGCAGCAGCCCCGTACCGAGCAGCATATTGCCGGCAATCATCATCGCTTCATCGCGGGCAATGCCTGTTTCCTCGACTGCCGCTTCAATAAATTGCTGCAGTAAAAAGGCGAAAAAAGCAGGTCCACAGCTCGATATGTCGGACACGATTCTCGTAAAGCTTTCCTCAATTCGAATCGGCTCGCTAATATAAGCCAGCAGCTTTTCCAGCTCTGTCTGATGAGCTTTAGTAATTTGCTTGCCATAAATGCAAAGCGTAGCTCCGCTCCACATTTTGTTCGTAATGCTCGGAATGACCTTGGCAATTTGACAGTCGAGCTCTTGCTCCAACTGGCGAAGCAAAACGGGACTCGTAATCGAAACAACGAGCTTATCTTTCGTCAGATATGATTTAATTTCTGCAACGACTTGAGCAAATTCATGTGGCTTAATACATAGAAAAATGATATCAGAATGCTGCGCAACGGCAACATTCGTTTCTTCTGCCTGCAGACCAGGAAATTTCAACGCAAGCTTCTCAACCTTGGCGAACGTTCGATTGCTAACATATATTTGATTTGGCTCAGCTGCCTCGGCTACTATGAATGCTTCAATTAATAGGCTCCCCATACTTCCTGCTCCGATAAATCCAATTTTCATCATGATCCCTCCTATTATGAAAGTGTGAAAGCACTATTCAAAACCTATCCTATTCCGCAATGCTTGTATCTTATGTCAAAGAGATTAAAAGAAAGAAGGGATTGCATGCTCCCAGCAAAAAAGAACAAGGATGCTCCGCAGCTTGTACTGCTTTCTGTACTAGGCGCAGGGCTGTTATGTATCGTTATTGCCTTTGCTATACGACTTGCCGCAACCAATGAGGTGGAACAAATACCAGTTGAGCAGCTGCTGCAGCAGTATTGGCAAGAGCAGCAGCGGGAGCAATTAACAGAAAGCGGACAAGACAAGCTGCCTCTACAAGCTGCTGGCAGTGAAAATGTACATTCAGTCAATACTGTAGAACCAGTCAATACTGTGGAACCAGCGAGCCCTATTGTGCAGGGCGAGGAAACATCAGCATCAACCTTAGAGCAGGACAATGCGGCAGATTCGGATAAAATTGATATCAATAGCGCTTCCATCGAGCAGCTGCAGCAGCTAAAAGGCATCGGCCCGTCAAAAGCAAAAGCAATAGTTGAGGATCGTGAGCAAAAAGGAAGGTTCAAGAGAATTGAAGATATTAAGCGGGTAAAAGGAATTGGAGAAAAACTTTATGCAGGAATACAAGAAAGTATTGTAGCAAGTCCATAGTTCGTTCATAATGGTAATGTATCCGTATTAATTGGATTATTTACCACTAACTATTTTTCCGATGTATCATATACAAGGAAGAACAAAAAGTTTTGAGGAGGATTCTTATGTCAGAAGAAAGAAAGCTTTCGCTTGAAACCTTATCGATCCATGGTGGTCAAACGATCGATCCTACAACGATGTCTCGTGCTGTTCCGATTTATCAAACTACATCCTATGGCTTCAAGGATACAGATCATGCAGCTAATTTGTTTGGTCTGGCTGAATTTGGCAACATTTATACACGCATCATGAATCCTACATCCGACGTTTTTGAAAATCGCGTAGCTCAGCTTGAAGGCGGGGTTGCTGCATTGGCTGTCTCCTCTGGACAAGCTGCGATTACGTATTCCATCTTAAATATTGCGGGCGCAGGTGATGAAATTGTATCTGCTACAAGCTTGTACGGCGGTACATACAACCTGTTTGCTCATACACTGAAAAAGCTGGGCATTACGGTTCGCTTTGCTGATCCATCGGATCCTGAAAACTTCCGTGCTCAAATTAATGAAAAGACGAAAGCAGTATTCGCTGAGACGATTGGCAATCCAAAGGGAGATGTCATTGATCTGGAAGCAGTAGCGGCTATTGCTCATGAAAATGGTATCCCGTTCATTGTGGACAATACGTTCCCTAGCCCGTATTTGTGCCGTCCAATTGAGCATGGCGCGGACATTGTTGTCCATTCAGCAACTAAATTTATCGGTGGTCACGGAACGTCTATTGGCGGCGTCATTGTCGACAGCGGAAAATTCGATTGGGCTGCCAGCAACAAGTTCCCTGGCTTGACAGAGCCGGATCCAAGCTACCACGGCTTAGTTTATACACAGGCACTAGGCCCGATTGCTTATATCATTAAAGCGCGCGTGCAATTGCTGCGCGATATGGGTGCTGCATTGTCGCCGTTCAACTCCTTCTTGCTGCTGCAAGGCTTGGAAACATTGCATTTGCGTATGGAGCGCCATAGTGAAAATGCACTTAAGGTCGCTCAATATCTCGAAGCGCATGATGCAGTGGAGTGGGTGAATTATCCTGGTCTGCCTAGCCATCCATCTTATGAGCTGGCACAAAAATATTTGCCGAAAGGTCAAGGAGCAATTATGACATTCGGCATTAAAGGCGGCGTGGAAGCGGGCAAAAAGCTGATCAATGCGGTGAAGCTGTTCTCGCATCTTGCCAATGTTGGCGATTCCAAATCACTCATTATTCATCCTGCGAGTACGACGCATCAGCAGCTTGGAGAAGAGGAGCAGGCGGCAACTGGCGTAGCGCCTGGCATGGTTCGTTTGTCAGTCGGCACAGAAGGCATTGATGATATTATTGCCGATTTGGAGCAGGCGATTGCAGCGAGTCAGCAATAGTTCGTAAAACGGGGCAGCTTGTTTTGCATTCCTCTTTCTGCAACCTTATAATATAGCTAACAACTTGGTTTGATATGCTAGGGCAAGGAAGGGAAGGTTCATATGCAAAGCAGTGCAAGGGAGCATGCGCGCAAAGATTGGGATACGTATTTTATGGATATCGCTTATATGGTTTCAACACGCTCGAGATGTCATCGCAGACATGTCGGAGCAGTGCTTGTGCAAGGCAAGAAGCTGCTTGGTACAGCTTATAATGGTGCTCCAATGGGAGTTGAAGATTGCGAAGAGGCAGGCTGCATGATTTCCGAGGAGTATGAGCTTGTTACCAATGAGCAGGGCGAGCAGCAAATTGTGAAGAAGCAGCGCTGCATTCGTACGATTCACGCAGAGCAAAATTTACTGCTGTTCACAGATCGGATTGACCGTGAAGGCTCGGTGGTATATGTAACCGATCAGCCATGCTGGACATGCGCCAATATGCTTGCTAATAGCGGGATAAGTGAAATCGTATTTCATCGGCCTTATTCTAAGGATGATCAGAAGGTAAGGCATTTGATGGAGCAAGTTGGAATAATTTTTCGTTCATTGGATATGTACGAGCCTCCAGCGCATGCGGCTATGGAAATAAAACAATAACATATTGCAATAAGGGAGAACCTGGACCATTGGTCTGGGTTCTTTTTATTTTGCCTGGCGCTGAGCAAGCAAAGCTGCGCTGAGCAGAAGATAGAACAGGAGGGAAGCATACTGTGGCTAAAAGACCGCTTCTATACGCTGTCCTTGCATTTTTGCTTGGTCACATAAGCATCATTTTTCAGGATATCGCCTTATGGCTTTTATTAACCTTCGCGCTAATCATCGTTCTCATTATAGCAGGCCTCAGACAGGCATGCTCGCGCAAGCTTGCTTGTCTGCTGCTCGTATTATTTATGCTCGGATCAGTGCAGCGCTATACGGTGGATTATTACAATACAACTGCTTTGCCGCTGCAGCTTGATCAGGCTGATGCTGAGGCTTCTGGCATCATTACAAGCGAGGTGGAGATTGACGGCAATATGGTTCGCTTCACGTTTCAAGCTAAGGAGCTTTTCTTTCCCCGGCAGGATTTGCCGATTCATGAAAGCGAGACATTTGCTGTGCAGTTAACCTTGCAGGAGCAATCAGAGCTCGAACAGGCTTCAACATGGCGGCGTGGATTGAATATAGCGCTGCAGGGCACGATCACAATCCCGGCAGAAGCGAATAATAAAGGCATGTTTGATTATCGTCAATATTTGCAGCGCAAGGGCATTCACTGGCTATGGAAAAGCAAGGGGAGCAGCAGCCTGCAAATTATGGATAGCAACTGGCATTACAGCAGTCTGCTGCACCAAATTGACCTGCTGAGAAAGCGGATGGCAGCGCCGCTGGATCAGCTATATAATGAGGTTGAGAGCGGGTATTTGAAGGGATTGATTTTAGGAATTCGCGAGGATTTGGATCCTGAGCAGTTTCGCAGCTTTTCAACCTTGGGGTTAACCCATATATTAGCGATTTCAGGCCTTCATGTAGCGGTATTTATGTATATTGTGACAACCGTATTGAAATGGATGCGCTGCAGCAAGGAGCAGATTATTAGTCTGCTGATGCTTGCGATTCCATGCTATGTTGCAATAACAGGCGCGTCGCCCTCTGTACTTAGAGCAGGAATGATGGCGATGCTGGGCTTGCTGGCAGCAAGAGCAGGCAGGCTAAAGGACGGTCTGCATATTATTGCGATTGTTGCAGCCTTGCTTGTACTGTGGAAGCCTTACTTGCTGCATGATGTAAGCTTTCAGCTATCGTTCGTCGTAACATTAGGCTTGATTGTAGGCGTGCCTGCCGTACAGCGTCTTTTGCCGCAAACCACCCGCTGGAAATGGCTAATTGATCTTTTTTCTGTAACGGTTGTTGCACAGATCATTTCCTTTCCGCTCTCCATATACTATTTTAATCAGTTTCATTTATTGTCGCTGGCGGCTAATTTTTTCCTCGTGCCATTCATTAGCATGATCGTCATGCCGCTTTCCAGTATTTCCTTGCTTATCGGCCATATATCGCTTGCTGCTGCGAAACCAATTTCCAGCATTGTCCATTGGTGCAATGAGCTTACTTTTGTTATCGTAGAGATGTTAAGCAAAGTAAATCAGCTGTACACGATTTGGGCAACTCCGTCTATTTATTGGATATTGCTTTGGTATGGCATTTGGTTTTACTTGTTTACGCGCTGGCGGCGTATTGACCGCAAGCCAGAATTGTCCAATTCGTCAGATCGCTCTGTTACTGAACCGATTGATGGCTATGACGAGCTGTCCATTATTTATCCGCAGCAGCAAAAAAGCTGGCTGCAGGCTAATAAGCCGACATGGATTTGCTTGCTGCTTGCGGGACTGCTGCTTGTTTACGGCTATGCTCCGCAAATGCTGGATCGCAATGCAACGATAAGCTTTCTTGATGTTGGTCAGGGTGATGCAAGCTTAATCCGCACGCCAACTGGCAAAATGCTGCTGATTGACGGTGGCGGCACGATCCAGTTTGGCCAGCAGGAGGAATGGAAACAGCGCAGGGACCCGTTTGAGGTTGGCAAAAAGGTGTTGCTGCCGCTTCTTATGAAGCGAGGAGTCCATCAGCTTGATGCAGTCATTATTTCGCATCTGGATAGCGATCATATTGGCGGCTTAATTGAAATTATAAAAATGATACCAGTAAAAGAGATATGGTGGAACGGAAGCTATAAGCAATCAAGCGAGGCAGAGCAGCTTTTTCAGCTTATTATGGAAAAAGGGATTGTTTTGCGCACACCAATTATAGGTGAGCAGATTAATATTGACCGTTATACGACAGTTGATGTGCTGTGGCCGCTGCAGCAGCTTCCATCCGCTATTTACGAGGCAGAGAAGCAAAATGAACAAAGTCTCGTATTTATGCTAACCGTATATAAGACAACGCTGCTGTATACAGGTGATGTAGGCAGCAGTACGGAAGAATCGATCATTAATGAGCATCGCATGAGGGTGGAAGAGGCTCGAGCCACGCCGTTGCCTCCGATTGATATTATGAAGGCGGCACATCACGGCAGTCGTTATTCCACAGATTATAGCTGGCTGTCTTTCGTACAGCCTCGGACAACAGTTATTTCCGCGGGACGCAATAATGTTTACGGTCATCCGCACCCTGATGTTTTAGGTAGATTGTCGCAGTACCAAAGTCTTGTATGGCGTACCGATTTGCAGGGCGAGGTGCAATTTATTGTTGATCCAAAAGGTTCCTATTATGTGAAGTGGAACTAAACGGTGACGAATGTTGCATTATTTGATATGCTTTTAATGGTAGATTCTGAAGGTTTGCTGAAAAAGCATAAAATTATTTAAAATAGTGATAACATTGAAACATGAACTGCAACCTTTGCGCTGAGCAAAACGTCTGTAAGGTTGCATGAGAGGGGGAGCTTTCACGTGGTAGAGCCTTCGCTAATTAAAGCGGCTCAATCGGGTGATCGAGAAGCATTAGTCACTCTTTTGCGGGAGATTGAAAACCATGTGTATCGAACCGCTTACTATATATTAAACAATGAGCAGGATGCGCTAGATGCTTCGCAGGAGGCATTGATTCGTATTTATACAAAGATAGATACTTATGAAGAAAAAGCTCAGTTTAAGACATGGGTACAGCGTATCGTTACCAATATTTGCATTGACAAGTTTAGGCGCAACAAGCCAACAATTTCAATTGAAGAGCATGAGCTTGTCTTTCAGGAAAAAAGCAATGTAGAGCATGACGTGCTTGCTGCATTTGCTATGGATGATATTAAACAAGCAATTGAGCAGCTTCCTGAGCATCATCGAACTGTAGTTATTTTACGGTATTTGCAGGACTTTTCTTATAATGAGATCGCAGCATCGCTGGATCTTCCGCTAAATACTGTGAAATCCTATCTGTTTCGTGCGAGACAACAGCTACAGCAATTACTGCAAGATTATCAGAAAGGTGGTGTTAGAGGATGATTTGCACAGAAGTAGGTGAACTAATGCAGCGACAATTAGACTACGATCTGAACGAGCAAGAGCTTACTACACTGATGAAACATCTTAGCGAATGCAAAGCTTGCAAGGATTTATTCGAACGGCTGACGCTGCTTTCTGGTAGCTTAGAGCAGTTGCCTCGGGTAACCCCTTCGATAAGTATTGTAGATTCCATAATGCCAGAGCTGGATGCGATAGATCGTCAGCGAGCCAAGCAGGATCATGCCAAATCGGTCCATTGGAAGCGCTGGATGACAGCAGCGGCAAGCATTGCAGCGGCAGCTGCCGTTATATTTACAATGTCCAGCCTTGCGGGCGACAATAAAGCCAATGATACCTCAACTGAGCTGGCTTTATCTGATACGAGAATTTCTGACAAGGATTATAATGTGATGTCGACTTCAGGCGCGCACAAAAACTTTGTTAACAAAAGTATGGAGGATTCCATTGGCGATCCTGAAAGCGGATATCACATCGAGCCGCTTTCATCTCCTATTGAAAGCATAATCGAAAACATGCAAAAGAATAGCCAGTCCACTTCTTCAGGCTCTTATGAATCGACGTATACGCCTTCTCCAACGTTTCAGGCTAACGAGGGCGGTGGTCTAACTATCGAATCATTACCAAGTGAAGTGACCGGTCCGGGCAAGGATACTGCTTCTCAGGCGACTGAAGCACCCGTGTCTCCGTCTGACAACAGAGAAACTACAATCATTGATCAGAGCGGAAGCTATCAACCTGACACAGCTGATGAAGAGCTTGAGTCGTCCTCTCCATCATTCGGCATAGCGAGTGAAGGCACTTTAAACGATAAGCATTTTTCTCCTGATGGAAAAGTCTATATTGCCTTTGAGGGGCATACAATAGTTTTATATGAGACAAGTTCCGAGCAAAAGCTGCAAACCTGGGAGCTGGAAGCAAGCGGTACGGCCAGCTTTATTGAATGGGATGCCGAAGGCAAATCATTCAAGTATGGCGTAACAAATGACGCTGGACAATTTTCCAGCTATACTGTGCGCCTAAATTAATAACATTCTGTCACACATTTCACTACTGCTGCGTATATTACAATATATCAAAGTCTGCGACTGGTTGAAGCCGTCGTAAGACCATTCTATAGCTAGTGCCATGGAACTAGCTAGGAATGTTAATATATAACAAAGGGATGCCGATCAGGTTATCCCTTTGTTTTGCTGCTAAAACATTGCAGTAATGCCAGGACAGTGGTACACTTTTGACGATTGGGGGTGTGCGATATAGAGGCAACAGAGGCAATCAAAGCTGTAAAGGCCGGACGCTTTTCGCCGTTATATGTTGTATACGGCAAGGATCGCTACCGTATTGAGCAGTTTGTTGAGCTGCTAAAAAACCGTATGTTTACAGCTGAGGATCAGCATATGGGGATTGTTAAATTTGATACTCAAGAGACATCGCTGGAGGAAATTGTAGTCGAGGCTGATTCCGCACCTTTTTTTGTGGAAAAAAAGCTAATTATCGTAAAGGACAGCTCTATTTTCAGTGCTAGTGTCGGTAAAGACAATGCCAAGCTTGAGCATCGCCCGGAGACGCTATTGAGCTACATAGAGCATCCGCTGGAAAGCACCGTTATGGTGTTTATTGTATACGCAGAAAAGCTGGATGAGCGTAAAAAACTGGTCAAAAGCTTAAAAGATCGCAAGGTGCTTGTTCATTTTCCCGAGCTAGACCATATACAGCTTATTCAATGGCTGCGTAAAAAAGCAGGCGAGCAAGGCCGCGAAATTAGTCCGGATGCTGCAGAGCTGTTAATACGCAGAATTGGCATGTCCATGCAGCAGTTGTCTCAGGAGCTGGACAAGCTGTGTCTGCACGTTGGAGACAAGGGAGAAATTACAGTTGCACTTGTCGATCAGCTCATTGCTGTGACGATTGAAGAAGATGTGTTCGCGTTAGTAGATGCGATCGTAAATATTAAGTTAAATGAAGCGCTAGCCATTTATAAGGAGTTATTGGTCCGCAAGGAAGAGCCGATTAAGCTTATCGCTTTAATCGTGCGGCAAATTCGCATGATGCTGCAAATTAAGGAGCTTGAGGAGTCGCAATACAGCCCCAAGCAAATAGCTGGCATGATTGGCGCCCATCCATATGCCGTCAAGCTGGCGGCAGAAAAGGCAACGAGCTACCCAAAGAAACGGCTGGCAGAGCTGTTAAGCTCGCTTGCTGATCTCGATTACAGTATGAAAAGCGGTCGAGTCGAGAAGGCACTTGGACTTGAGCTGTTCATTTTATCGCTTGGCAGCAGCTATACCCTGTCCTTTCACAGGAAGATGTCATAGAACCCAAAAATAATTAAATATTTCCTGTATGATGCTATAGCCATT
This sequence comes from Paenibacillus montaniterrae, assembly GCF_018403185.1. Taxonomy (GTDB): domain Bacteria; phylum Bacillota; class Bacilli; order Paenibacillales; family Paenibacillaceae; genus Pristimantibacillus; species Pristimantibacillus montaniterrae. The sequence continues at coordinate 1,040,156 of NZ_BOSE01000001.1, read as the reverse complement.
AACATTTTGTTAGTGGCTATTTTTTTGTACCTTGTTTAGCAACAGAGCAATTCAGTCCCTGGACTGATTACAGGGTGACAGGACGTGTTAAGATAGTAGTAGAAATAGTTTCCATATATTAAATGAAAGGATAGGAGGGCATTTAGTTTACATGCTGACAAGTATGCTTAAGAAAGACATGCTGCGCAAAAAAAGTATTACCGCAACCTTGTTCATCTTCATTTTTTTAGCTTCTGTGCTCATGGCATCAGGCGCCAAAATGATTGTCGAGCTTACGCAGTCGATTCAGCATTTGTTTACTGAGGCGAAAGCGCCCCATGCTGTACAAATGCACGCAGGCGCATTGAACGAAGCAGAAATTGAACAATGGGCAAGGGACAATGAGCTGGTGGAGCATCTTCAAATTGTAGAAATGCTTAATGTGGACGGCTCACAGTTATTTCTTCAGGAGGAGTCAGAAAAGGCAAGCGTCATGGACATCAGCTTTGTTACGCAAAGCGAGCAGTTTGATTATTTGTTGAATTTGCAAAGTGAATTGGTGCAAGTAGGTGAGGGCTCTATCGCTGTACCCGTCTATTACAAGTCTCAATACGGGCTGGAGATAGGAGATCAGGTCAAATTCGATACCGGCCGCTACTCTGCCACATACACCATTTCAGACTTTGTAAGAGACGCTCAAATGAATCCTGCACTGGTGCATTCGAAGCGCTTTGTCATTTCCGAGCAGGACTTTGAAAAGCTGACGCGTGTCATTCAGGAGCGGGAGTACCTGATTGAGTTCAGGCTTCATGATTTTTCAATGCTAAAAGCATTTACAACGCAATTCCAAAATTCGGCTTTACCGCAGCAAGGGCCATTTGTCGACTATTCGCTGTTCCAGCTATTAAATGGCTTGGGTGACGGAATAATCGCAGCAGTGATTATACTCATCAGCATCATTCTTAACCTAATCGCAATACTGTGCATTCGCTTTACGATGCTGGCGACGATGGAGGAAGATTACCGGGAAATTGGCGTAATGAAAGCAATCGGCATGACGCCGAGCATGATTAAACGGCTGTATATGAGCAAATATGTTGCGCTAGCGCTAACAGCAGCAATTGCAGGTTATGCTGCAAGCTTCGCCGTCTATCGCTTGTTTACGCAAAATATTGCGCTTTATATGGGGACTGCTCCACAAACTGCGCTGCATGCGCTAGTACCACTCGTCGCGATTGCTTTAATTTTTGGCATGATTGTGCTGTTCAGCTATATGGTGCTGCGCAGATTTGATCGCATATCTGCTGTTGAAGCGATACGCTCCGGCAGCACAGGCGAAGCGGGCAGATCGAAGCTGAAGATGTCGATCCATAAAAACAAATCATTGTCTGTGCCGCTGCTGCTTGCTGTGCAAGACGGCTGGCAAAGAATGAAGTTGTTCCGACTGCTGTTTTTTGTTTTTGCGATTAGCGCATTTATTGTGATCGTGCCAGTCAATTTCTATAATACGATGAATTCGCCAAGCTTTATTTCTTACATGGGGATTGGAAACAGCGATATTCGCATTGACCTTCGCCATACTAGCGATATTAAAGAGCGCTATGCGCAGCTTTTGCAAACGGTAGAGCAGGATGCAGCCGTGCAATCGCACGCCGCGCTTGTTACGAGCCAATTTAAAATCGCCAACGATGAAGGCAGCTATGACAATTTAAGCGTTGAAACTGGAGATCTTGATGTTTTTCCGCTTGAGTATATGGAAGGAAGAGCTCCGCAAACAATGCAGGAAATTGCGCTTTCCTATACGAATAGCAGCGAGCTTGGAAAGTCAATCGGCGATTCAGTCGTGCTGCAGGTTGAGGGTCAGGATCAAAGCTTTACCATAAGCGGCATTTATCAGGATATTACCAATGGCGGACGAACAGCCAAAGCGCGCTTTGCAGCGAATGAAGACAATATTTTATGGTATGTCGTAAGCCTTGATGTAAGGGATCATAGTCAGCTTGATTCTATTATGAAGCAATATGAGGAGCAGTTTGCGCCGGCGAAGGTGACGAATCTGGAAGGCTATCTGGAGCAAACGCTTGGCAATACGGTTGAGCGCTTGCAGCTGCTAGTTGTCGTAGGCATTGTCATTGCCGTCTTTTTATCGCTGCTGATAACTGCTTTATTTATGAAAATGCTCATTGCCAAGGATACTTCAGAGATTGCCATTTTACGCAGCATCGGCTTCTCGCTATCCAATGTGCGCGTCAAATATTTGAGCCTGATGCTGATGATTTTGCTGCTCGCAGTTGTTATTGGCACGATTTGCTCCAACACGTTTGGCGAGGCGCTAGTCGGCATGGTGATGGCTTCCTTTGGCGCATCTAATATTCGCTTTGTCATTGACCCGATGCAGGCATATGTATGGAGTCCGCTGCTGCTGTTTGCTGTTGTCAGCCTGACCGCTTTAGGCAGCCTTGCTTCGATTCGCAAAACGAGTATTTCTCGCTCGATAGCCGAGTAAACATGAAAAGTTGTAGCGTATGCTTCCGATGTACTTTTCATGTACGGAGAAGTATAGCTAGGCATTAAACTTGAAAAGTCGTGGGAGGTTTCTGCATGTCAGTTATTTTGGAGGCAAAATCTTTAAGCAAATCAGTTCAAGTCAACGGTCAGCAGCCGCAGCCTATTTTGAAGGATGTTGATTTGCAAATTAAGCAGGGTGAATTTGTAACGGTTATGGGGCCGTCTGGTTCTGGCAAGTCGACGCTGCTCTACAATATTAGTGGAATGGACCGAGCGACAGGCGGAGAGGTGCAATTTCAGGGCAAGAAGCTGACCGCATTGTCGGAGAAGGAGCTTTCCAAGCTGCGCTTATCCAGTATGGGCTTTATTTTTCAGCATATTCATTTGCTCAAAAGCTTGAATATTTTGGACAATATTGTGCTGTCCGGCTTTATGGCCAAAAAAATGCCGCGCGAGCAGGTTAAAAAGCGCGCAGCAGAGCTTATGGAGCGTGTCGGTATTTCGTCGTTAATTGATCATGACATTACTCAAGCTTCCGGTGGACAGCTGCAGCGAGTGGCGATTTGTCGAGCTTTAATTAATAGCCCGGATATATTGTTTGGCGATGAGCCTACTGGGGCGCTTAATTCCAAATCGTCAAATGATATTTTGGATATTTTGCATGAAATCAATGAATCGGGCACGACGATTATGGTTGTTACCCACGACAGCAAAGTAGCCGCCAAATCTGAACGTGTGCTGTTTATGGTTGATGGCAGCATTGTAGCTGAAAAGCATCTTGGCAAATATAAGCGCGGCAGCGATCAATTGTCGCAGCGTGAGCAGGAGCTGCATACCTGGCTAACTGCGCAAGGCTTCTAAGCTTGTAGCTTTAGTTTTACGAGCGCGGCATACATTTTTTTTCATCACTCTCGACCGACGGTCGGTCGAGAGTGATGAAGTTGAAAAGATAATGAGAAAGGAGAATCAGGATGTTTGCAGGAAAACCACCCGAGGATCGACGACTAGAAATTTTGCAGGCAGCAGAACAGTTGTTTATTACGCAAGGCTACGGCAAAACAACGGTAGAGCATATTTTGCAGTCGGTTGGTATTGCCAAAGGGACATTGTACTATCACTACCAATCGAAGGCAGACATTCTTGAAGCTATCGTACTGATGTATGTAAATAAAGGAGTAGAAGCGGCAGAGAATATTTTAGCCATTCCGTCACTGAATGCACATGAAAAGCTGAAGCTTATTTTAAGCGCGCAAAGCTTTGAAACTGACAACAAAAAAGAAGTGATCCAGCAAATTCATCGGGTTGAAAATGCCGAGCTGCATATGAAATCGTTGACGGAAACGATTAAACGGATAGCGCCGATTATCGCCAAAGTTATCGAGCAGGGAGTGGAGGAAGGCATTTACCAGCTTGACAACGATGCGCAGGAGGTTGTTGAGTTTTTGCTGGTCGCTTCTCAGTTTCTGTTGGATACAGCGATATTTGACTGGACAGCTGAACAGCTATTAAAGCGTGCGCAAACCTTTCAATCGATCACTGAAACGGTGCTTCATGCAGAGAAAGGAAGCTTTCATTATATTACCGTCATGTATGAAAGGCTAGTGGAGCATTTTGAATTGAAATAGCATGAAAGGTGAGGATGAGTATGGCAGAAAAAAAATCTTTCGCAAAGTTTTTAATCGTATGGGCGGGACAATTTATCTCAATGATCGGCATCGGTTTGACGGCATTTTCGCTAGGCGTTTACGCATTCGAAACAACGAATACGGCGACAGCCGTTGCACTTATTACGCTATTCACCTTTGTTCCGAATATTTTGCTGCGCCCTATTGGCGGCGTGCTCGCTGATCGCTATGATCGCCGCCTGATGATGATTATTGGCGATTTAGGAGCTGCGCTTGGCTTGCTGTTTATACTGCTGATGATATTGTCCAATCGGATTGAGCTGTGGCATATCTATGTCGGTGTGACGATCAGCTCGATTTTTTCCTCCCTGCAAGCGCCGGCTTATCGCGCTTCGGCAACGGATTTGCTGGATGAGAAAGATTTTTCTAAAGGAAGCGGGCTCGTCCAGCTTGCCGAATCTGCAAAGTTTTTATTTTCCCCGATTATAGCTGGCATATTGCTGTCGATTACTACGATCGATATTATTTTAATAATTAATATGCTGACCTATGTGGTGGCAGTCATTGCTGTATTTGTTATTCGCAATAAGCTGAAAGCGGCGAATGACGAGGGAGCGAGGCAGCCGTGGTACAACGAAATTGTAGAAGGCTGGAATACGATTAAAAATAATCGCGGTGTACTGCTGCTCATTATTATCGTCTCGCTTGCAACCTTCTATCTCGGCTTCCTGGAAACCTTGATTGGCCCAATGATTCTATCCTTTGCCAATGCGAAAACGTTAGGCATGTTCCAGTCAATCAGCGCAATCGGCATGCTTGTTTCTTCCCTGCTGATCGGCATGTTTACATTGATGAAGCGTTACTCTTCCATGCTTGTTATCGGTCTTGTAATGGCCGGGCTTGCTTTTGCACTGCTGGGCACGTCAACGAATATTTATTTGCTGATTGCTGCAGGCTTTCTGTTTTTAGGCTCGCTGCCATTCGTCAATACTAGCGCAGACGTTCTTGTAAGGCGCAATATTCCGAACGAGAAGCAAGGTCGAGTATGGGGGATCATTGGGATACTTTCACAGATCGGGTTTATTATCGCATACAGTACAGCTGGTGTACTGGCTGATAAGGTGTTTAATCCATGGCTTGTCGAAGGCGGAGCTCTGGCTCATTCGGTTGGCTCCTTGATTGGGGTAGGGCCAGGCAGAGGCATCGCATTTTTATTTATCATTGCAGGACTGCTAGTAGTAGTCGTTGCGCTAATTACTTCTCGTATTCAATCGATTAAGTCGCTTGATGATAAAACAGTTGGTTCATCTTCCTGAAAAGTGATGCGAGTTTCCGTAAAGTGATATTTCTTTAATTGAATAATTACAAATTTTCTTGATATCTGCCATGGTTACTCATAAGAGTGGATAGTATAATCCAAAAGGAATTGCTGAATTTCGCTATCTTTCATAATGAAGGTAGTCGAGTCAGCAATTCATACCAGCATGATTGAAAGCGCTTGCGAAAATAAAAGAAAGGGGAACCGAAATGGCAGTTAGAAAAGTATTGTTTTTATTGCTATGCAGCATGTTGATCATTTTCGCGGCGGCATGCAGCAGCGGAAGCAACGGAACCGGAGCTGATAACGTCACGGATGTAGAAGGAGGAGGTAATGAAGCAGGAAACACCAATTTAGGCGAGGATGAACTCGAACAGACTAATCCAAACGCGACACCAGAGATGGATTTTGATTTAGGCGGCAGGGTAATTACATGGGTAAGCAGCTATGACGAAACGATCAAGGATGATACTCCTGATGGTGCCAAAAGATTGGCGAATTTGGAGGCGTTGAAGGAGGAGCACAATTTTGAACTGGAATTTGTTACAATCGATCTTGGTGAGTATCAGGAAAAAGTGACGGCATCGCTTATGGCTGGTCAGCCAGTCGGTGATATTATTCGCTTGTCTCGGGGACAGATGATCCCATCGCTGACCAAGCTGGATTTGTTTTGGCCTGTTGACGAATATGTAGCTAATACAAATGTGTTTCTTCAACAAGATACCTTTGAATACTCCTATTACGAGGGAAGAGGATACGGGTTCAAATCAGGGATAAATTCTTCGGCTCGGGGTGTTATCTACAACCGCACTCTCATGAATCAGCTAGGGATGAAACCATTGCAGGAATATGTAGACGAGGATAACTGGAACTGGGAAACCTTTTTACAGGTTGCCAAAGAAGCGAATTGGGATACCAATAATGATGGAAAGCTGGACACATGGGGTCTTGCATCTGCTCCATTCAATTTCATTTTGGCTTCCAATACCGGTGCCAATTTTGTAATTGACGGCCAGTCTGGGCTCGAGGATCCCAAAACATTAGAAGTTCTGGAATTTATGTCAAGGCTTGCGACAGAGCAAGTAGTGAGGCCGACAGAAGGCGGAGATTGGACGGAGCCTAAGCAATTCTTTACGCAAGGAAATACGCTTATGTTCTTTGGAGCAGATTATGACATGGATTCATTGAATATTGACATGGCTGATTATGATCTCGGTTTCCTCCCGACTCCTAAAGGCCCGAGCGCGACGATGTATCATGGCTTCGTAACCTCGCCGAGCTATCTGACAATTCCGAAGACCGTAGAAGATCCAGATAAAATTTTGTATCTGTATGAGAAGATTTTCGATATTGAGTCCGTATATGAATATCCGCATCAGGCAGGGTTTGAAAAACGCTTTGCAACGGAAGAGGATGTCAACAATGCAAGAGAAACAGTCAAAAACGTTAGATTTCTTGAGATTATCGACGGATACCCGAACATGCCTTATTATGAAATAGTGGAAGAGATTAATGAAGGAGTTTCTGTTTCTACTGTTATAGAGAAATATAAAGCCCAAATGGATAGTTCGATAGCCGAGCTTTGGGCGGATTAGTTGGACGCAACGAAGCAGCCAGTTCCCATCTGTAATGATAATGGGACTGGCTGCTTTTTTATTTTTTAAAAGCAAAAAACCTCAACCATAAGGTGAGGTTCAATTCATCAGCTATTAAGCTTGAGCGCTAAGTGCGTTAAGTTTTTTAGCAAGACGAGATTTTTTGCGGGCAGCCGCATTTTTATGAATTAGGCCCTTAGTTACAGCCTTGTCCAACTTTTTCGAAGCAGTGATCAAAGCAACTTTAGCTGCTTCAACATCAGCGTTTGCAATCGCTTGGTCAGCAGTTTTAACAGCAGTACGAAGAGCGGAACGTTGAGAAGCGTTCAACGCACGACGTTTCTCGTTTGTTTTCACACGTTTAATCGCGGATTTAATGTTTGGCATGAAATTCACCTCCTAAACTAGTCAAAGCGTTTCTTTTTCCAGAAACCTTATCAACACAACTTAAAATATATTATCATGCGACTTGGCAAAATGCAAGAGCAGAGCGGGCTAATATCATAATTTCAAGGTGCATGAATTGCAAGTTTTGAGCGAACACTATGCATGCTATGGGTTGACAGCCTGTGCTTTCGAGCTTGTTCGAAAGCAATGATGCTACAAAACGTTTTAGGAGGAACAGCAGATGAGTGAGCTTGATTTATCATTATACCAGGTAAGAACAGATCTTGCCCTGGAAGCAGTGGAAATGGCGACAGAGCTTGGTTCAACGCCGATCGAAGGTGTAGCGAAGGATGTAATCGAGGATCAAGGAATAACGATTACACGCCTGCATGTACAAAATGCTCTAGGCTCGCAAGCGATCGGCAAAATGATCGGCCACTATATTACGATCGAGGTACCGGAGCTGCGCAATGGCGACACCAATTTGCAGGATCGAGTTGCTACACATATGGCAAAAGAATTTGAACAGTTTTTAGTTCGTTTAAACATAGCGAAGGATGCAAAAATATTAATTGTTGGACTTGGAAACTGGAATGTAACCCCCGATGCGCTTGGTCCAATTGTTGTAGAAAACGTTATGGTGACACGCCACTTTTTTGAGCTTATGCCAAATGATGTTGCGCCAGGCTATCGTCCAGTAAGTGCAGTTTCACCAGGAGTGCTTGGCATTACTGGCATAGAATCAAGTGAAATTGTAAAAGGGATTGTTGACCAATCGAAGCCTGATTTGGTCATCGCTATCGATGCGCTTGCCTCCAAATCGATTGAACGGGTCAATACGACGATTCAAATAGCCGATACGGGCATCCATCCAGGCTCCGGCATTGGCAACAAGCGTAAAGGCTTAACCTTTGAAAGCTTGGGTATTCCGACTATTGCAATCGGCGTGCCAACAGTCGTGTATGCTTCGACGATTGTCAATAATACGATTGATCTGATGCGCAGTCATTTGGCCAAGCAAAATGGCGACAATGATAAAATTTTCGGCCTGCTTAATCAAATGAATGAGCAGGAGCGCTTAATGTTTGTAAAAGAGGTACTCGAGCCAGTAGGGCATAATTTGCTTGTCACACCGAAGGAAATTGACGAGTTTATTGAAGATATCGGCAATATTATTGCAAGTGGCTTGAACGCTGCTCTGCATGAAGCGATTGATACGAATAATGTAGCGGCCTATACCCACTAAATATCGCTTTGCAAATTTGCTTCGCTATTTAAGCCCAATTATTTTGAGGATGTACTTCAGAAGGTTGGGCTTAAAGGCGATTGTGATCCTCGCTGTCCTCTCTTGTGCTGGAGACAAATCTATCATTTTTGCAAAATCTATGTTCTATTGCTGCTGGCAGCTTCATAGAGTAGAAGTAGATTGATAGTCTACAACGCCAGAGAGGGAGTAGAGATAATGGAACGTAGAGTAAAGCTGAATGTAGCAATTGAACAGTGGAAGGAAACAGAGGATTGGATCGAATTTAAAGCGCAGGCAAAGCAATATATAATGCTGATGCTGTTGTCTGTAGCATTTATTGTCATAATCGGACTGGGCGCTCAGCTGCGCCAATCGATATTGGAGGAGCATCCGCTGCAGCAGGCGGCCACAGTCGAAGTAAAGCAAGATACGCTGCAGGCTATTTTGGCAGAGGAGATGTCCTATTATCAAGCCAATCAGCAAATCAACAGCTTTACACTGAAAAATTTCAGCATTTGGCTGCTTGAGAAAATAACAAATGCTTCCTTGCTCGATCCTGCAAGCATTGTTGCAAGCGAGATGCTGTACAGCTCAGTGAAGGAGCAATCGACACTTATTCACGGCGGCACAGGCTCCGACCCTTCAGTTGGGCCGCAGGATACCCATCGATACGGCTACGAGCCTACTGATGGCGAATATGTGGATGATTTACTGGCACAAGCGGAAAAGCTTGATCCAGAAAGCTCAAGTGCTGCTGTACCAGACGATGAGAACTCCGGGGAAGATACGGCAGGAACGGATACGCAAGCAAATGCTGCCAGTCAGGACAAGCCTGTTGCATTTATATATCATACGCATAATCGCGAATCATGGAACAGTGTAGAATCGAGCTCTGATGCGCAATCGAGCAACAAAAACATTACGCTGGTCGGTCAGCGGCTGGCAGAGGAACTGGAAAAGCTAGGTTTGGGCGCGATGGTTTCTGATACTGACTACCCGACTGCGGTACCGGATTATGAGTGGGAATACAGCTACAAATATTCGCGCAAAACGGTGAAGGAAGCGATCGCGAGCAATGATGGACTACAGTACATATTTGATTTGCATCGTGACTCACAGGCTCGTAAATATACAACCGCAGAAATTAATGGAGAAAGCTATGCACAGGTATATTTTATTATCGGGCAGCGCAATCCGAATTGGAAGGAGAACGAAGCCTTTGCCCGCAAGCTGCATGACAAGCTGGAAGAGCAGTATCCAGGTTTATCGCGCGGTATTTGGGGGAAAAATGCGAATAGCGGAAATGCGGAATACAATCAATCGTTATCGACGCAAAGTGTATTGATTGAAGTTGGCGGTATTGATAATACGCTGGAGGAATGTTATCGGACGGCGGAGGCACTAGCCAAAGTAATAGCACAAATCCATAAAGAGGAAGCTTAAAAAGCTGGACTTTGATGACGATGCGACTTCTCTGTAGCTTAGTCGACGTCGAATCTTGAACGCTAGCGAAAACTGCGGTGCTCACGTAGCAATTGCTCTACGCTGCGCTCCTCGTTTTCTACTAGCGTCCAAGCTTCTTGGTCCTGAAAGCCCAGCTTTTTAAACCTGATTGGAATGAGGAAGTTTAAAAAGCTGGGCTTTGATGACGGTGTAATTGCTTCGAAGATTAGTCGACGGCGAATATGTCACGCTACCGAAAGCTGTGGTGCTCACGTAGCTATTGCTCTACGCTGCGCTCCTCGCTTTCTAGTATCGTGCCATCTTCTTGGTCCTGAAAGCCCAGCTTTTTAAACCTGATTGAAATGAGGAAGCTTAAAAAGCTGGACTTTGATGACGATGTAGTTGCGCTGTAGCGTATTCGACGGTGAATGTTGTAGGTTGATTTTTTCAAAGAAGGGATGTAATTGCTATGTTTCGGAGCAAAGCTTGGAAATGGCTTGTGCTCGGCAGTGCCATTACGATTATTGTGCTCTATATGATGGAGCTGACAACAGCGGGCATTGAGCGGGTATATGGGCCGCTGGAGCAAGGTGGGGAGACTGCTCAGCGTCAATCGCTTGACAATGTTGAACCGCCAGGCTTAATCCCAATCAATGGGCAAGAGGAGGAGCAGGAGGAGCTTGGTCAAGCAGATGAGCTTTCAAGCGGCTCGGATTCGACAGACTTCGCTGTTGATCAGGAAATCGCTGCGCTTGAAGCGGAAATTGCTGAGCTGAAGCGTCTTGCACTGTTGAAGGAAAAGGAAGAGCTGCAGCAAAAGCTTCTATTGAATGAGGAGCATACTGGCAAGCCTGCAGTGAATCGGATCGCAGATTCTACCTCGGAGGTGCTGCAAAGCGCTTCCTCAAGCGGCATTCAATTTATAGCCAAGCTGTTTAACAATGTAATCAATTAGCAGCATAAGTGGCATGCGCTTCCTCAAGCGGCGTGCCGCTTTTCATTTCTCCATTGATGTGAATTGCGCTTACTGTTATAATAGGTTGATTGATTTTATTCATGGAATGTGTGGGGGTTTGGCATGACCGACGTTCGCGAAAGACAGAAGAAAATAAGAAATTTTTCGATTATTGCTCATATCGACCATGGAAAGTCTACGTTGGCAGATCGAATTATTGAGCTGACAGGAGCACTTAGCTCGCGTGAAATGCAGTCTCAGGTTCTGGACAAAATGGATTTGGAACGAGAGCGCGGCATTACGATTAAATTGCAATCCGTTCGCTTGTCTTACCGGGCAAAGGATGGAGAGGAATATTTCCTTAACTTGATTGATACTCCAGGACATGTCGATTTTACATACGAGGTTTCTCGAAGCCTGGCAGCCTGCGAGGGGGCGCTGCTCGTTGTAGATGCTGCACAAGGGATCGAAGCCCAAACATTGGCTAACGTCTATTTGGCGCTTGATAACAATTTGGAAATTTTGCCTGTTATTAATAAAATCGATTTGCCGAGCGCTGAACCAGAACGGGTAAAGCAGGAAATCGAGGATGTAATCGGGCTCGATGCAAGTGACGCGGTACATGCTTCGGCGAAAGCCGGCATCGGCATCGAAGAAATTCTTGAGCAGGTTGTGGCGAAGGTGCCTGCTCCTGAGGGAGATCCGGACGCTCCGCTGCAAGCGTTAATTTTCGATTCGCATTATGATGCTTACAAGGGCGTTATTGTTTATGTGCGCGTCGTTAACGGATCGATCAAGGCAGGGCAAAATATTCGCTTTATGGCAACCGATGCTGAATTTGAAGTAATAGAGGTCGGCTGCTTTACGCCGAAAACGACTATTATTGACGAGCTGCGCGTAGGCGATGTTGGCTTTGTCGTGGCAGGCATTAAAAACGTGAAGGATACACGTGTCGGGGATACGATTACAGATGCAAAACGTCCTGCCAGCGAGGCTTTGCCTGGCTATCGCAGAATTAACCCGATGGTATACTGCGGCTTGTATCCGATCGAATCACAGGATTACAACGATTTGCGTGAAGCATTGGAGAAGCTGGAGCTAAACGATGCCTCGCTGCGCTATGAGCCTGAGAGCTCCACTGCGCTCGGATTTGGCTTCCGCTGCGGATTTTTAGGGTTGCTGCATATGGAGGTTATCCAGGAACGGATTGAACGGGAGTTCAACATTCCGTTAATTACGACGGCACCGAGTGTTATTTATCGCGTTACAATGACGAACGGCACTGTTATTGAAATCGACAACCCGTCCAATTATCCGGAATCCAGCAAGCTAGATTATGTTGAGGAGCCGTATGTGAAGGCAAGCATAATTGTGCCGAACGATTACGTTGGTGCAATTATGGAGCTATGCCAAAACAAGCGTGGCGAATTCGTCAACATGGAGTATTTGGATGAAAATCGTGTTACGATTACGTACAATTTGCCGCTTGCGGAAATTGTTTATGATTTCTTCGACCAGCTTAAATCAAGCACGAAGGGGTATGCTTCCTTTGATTACGAGCTAATTGGCTATCGCCGCTCAAATTTGGTGAAGATGGATATTATGCTGAACGGCGAGCAGGTTGATGCGTTGTCTGTTATCGTGCATAAGGATCGCGCCTACACGCGCGGACGCATCATCTGCGAAAAGCTGAAAGGACTAATTCCACGCCAAATGTTCGAGGTGCCGGTTCAAGCTTCAATCGGTACAAAAATTATTGCGCGTGAAACGGTTAAAGCGATGCGTAAAAACGTACTTGCCAAATGCTACGGCGGTGATATTAGCCGTAAGCGCAAGCTGCTTGAAAAGCAAAAAGAAGGCAAGAAGCGGATGAAGCAGGTAGGAAGCGTTGAGGTGCCGCAGGAAGCATTTATGGCGGTGCTGAAAATCGACGAGGATTAATTGCGCTCCCTACGCTTTATCGAGGAAGTCAATAAGTTGAGGCTTGCTTCGTCGTCGATTGCATATCGAAGACGGAGCAAGCTTTTTTTACACGATGCATATAGCCATCGTAACCTTCTATAATGAAAGGAGGATATGAATGCAGCAAGCACCTGAGGCATTATATATTCATATCCCGTTTTGCACGAACAAGTGTCACTATTGTGATTTTACTTCATATATATTGAAGGGACAGCCCGTTGACGCTTATTTGGATGCGCTCGAGCTGGAAATGCAGCGTACGGTTGAGCAATGCCCGCCTGCAACCATTAAGACGGTGTTTGTCGGCGGTGGAACGCCTACGGTATTGACACCGCAGCAGATGGAGCGATTTCTCGCTTCTGTGCAGCGCTGGTTTCCGCTAGCGTCCGATGTGGAGTTTTCAATGGAGGCTAACCCTGGCACGACTGATCTTGACAAGCTGCGAGCGATGAAGCAGGGTGGAGTTAATCGCATCAGCTTTGGCGTGCAGTCCTTTGACAATGAGCTGCTCAAACGAATCGGCCGTATTCATGAGGTCGAGGATGTGTATCGCAGCCTGGACTATGCACGCACTGTCGGCTTTAGCAATTTGTCCATTGATTTAATGTTTGGTCTGCCGGGGCAAACGACTGAGCTGCTTGAGCAAAGTGTAAGCAAAGCGCTTGAGCTTGATTTGCCGCACTATTCACTGTACAGCCTGAAAATTGAGGAAAATACGCTGTTCCATAAGCTGTATGAAAGCAATCAGCTGATTTTGCCCACTGAAGAAGAAGAATACAGCATGTATATTCATTTAATGCAGCGAATCGCGGCTGCAGGCTACAAGCATTACGAAATAAGCAATTTTGCCAAGCCTGGCTTCGAAAGCCGCCATAATTCCACGTATTGGCGCAATGAGCCGTACTATGGGCTTGGTACTGGAGCGCACGGCTACGTTAATCGGCTGCGCCATATGAACATTAAAGGTGTACAGCCTTATATTGAAGCCTGCAAAACAAAGCTGCCACGGCTTGAGCAATATGAAATCAGCGAGCAGGAAGCGAAAGAGGATTATATGATGGTAGGCCTCCGTTTGCTGGACGGTGTCACCGCCTCGCGCTATAAGGAACAATTCCCTAATGCTGAATTGGAGCAGGATTTTGGGCATATTATAGACAAGCAGGTTCAACTGGGGCTTATGGAGCGTGTGAAGCAGCAGGGCGATGTTTGTTATCGCCTGACAGCACAAGGGCTGCTGCTCGGAAATGAAGTATTTGCTTCATTTTTGGCTGAATCATAAATTCCACTCAAAAAACCGCAAAAATAGGATTGCAAATTAAGCCGGATTGATGTATATTCATTCATATTGATTGAATAATTATGAATGGATCGCTCACTCGGAGGTGAAGGCAGCTATGCAAACTCTGCATGTTTTATGTAGAAACGCTAAGGCAGATGATGTGGAATCGTTGTATAATTTAATAAATGGCTATGCCGAAAAAGGAATTATGCTGCCGCGCTCGCGAGAAGCGCTCCTGAAAAATATAGATACGTTCGTCATTGCGGAAATAGACGGCAAGTTTGTCGGCTGTGGCGCTTTGACTCGGCTCGGCGATGATTTGGTTGAAATTCGCTCGCTCGGCATGTCGGAAGGCTATAAGGGCTACGGGATTGGCGGATTGCTAGTTGAGCGACTAATTGAAAATGCGCAAAAGCAAGGCATCAGCAAAATTATGGCGCTGACCTACGCGGTTTCATTTTTCGTAAGAAACGGATTCGAAGTTGTGGAAAAAGAGATCTTTCCTGAAAAGGTTTGGACCGACTGCATGTCTTGTCCGAAGCGCCACGCCTGCGATGAAATTGCTGTTATGAAAAAAATACTATAAATTAGACGGAAAAATAGACGGATGCTTACCAAATCGACTTGACAATAATCAAGCCGATTTGGTATTTTTGTATTAATGATTAGCACTCGACTTAATTGAGTGCTAACGAAGTTGGAGAAGCTTGTAACCTTTTGAAACGGAGGATGATGAAATGCTGACAGAGAGACAAAGGTTAATATTAAAAGCGATTGTAGATGACTATATTCGATCTGCAGAACCGGTCGGATCTCGGAGCATTTCCAAGCGCGATGATATCGGCTTCAGCCCAGCAACGATTCGCAATGAAATGGCAGATCTGGAGGAACTGGGTTATTTGGAGCAGCCGCATACATCTGCTGGACGCATCCCTTCTACATTAGGCTATCGCTACTACGTCGATCATCTTATAAAACAGCAGGATGCCGACATAGAGATCGACAAGGCGACGATTCACTCGTTTTTGTTCGAGGAGCTTAATCGAATCGAGCAGGTAATTCAGCACGCAGCGCTTGTGCTATCCAACTTAACCAATTATACTTCTATTTTACTTGGTCCTGAGCTATTCAGCAATTCGTTGCAGCATTTTGGCATCGTACCATTAAATGATCATGCTGCGGTTGCTATCATCGTAACGAACACTGGTCATGTTGAAAATCGCACAATTACATTGCCAGCGGGTTTATCTATGGATCAACTTCAAAAGGTATCGAATATATTAAATGCGAAGCTGGCCGGTGTACCGCTAATTAAGCTGAAGTCTAAGCTTTATTCAGAGGTTAGCCAGGAGCTGGAGCGCTATGTTGGACATTTTGAAGGCTTGGTTCAAGTGCTTGATGATGCGCTTAAGGCTGGAGACGAGCATCGCGTATATTTAAGCGGTACGACTAATATGCTAATTCAGCCAGAGTTTAAAGATGTAGACAAGGTTAAGACGATATTGGATATGCTAGAGGAAACTCCGACGGTTATGAAGCTTTTTTCTTCCTTGCCGCATGGCATTCAAGTTCGAATCGGTGCAGAAAACGATCACCAAGCGATTGCAGACTGCAGTTTAATTACTGCGACCTATGCGCTTGACGGCAAAGTTTTAGGTACGATTGGCATTTTGGGGCCAACAAGGATGGAATATGGAAAGGTGATCCGCTATCTCGACCTGGTATCCAAAGATATGAGCACCATAATGGGTCGATGGTTTTACAAATAAGTTGCACTAATACTAGGAGGTGACAGGGTGAGTAAAAACGAGCAAAACAATGAGTTCGTGGATCAAGAGGAGCAAAATCTTGAGGAAAACGCTCATGAGGAAATGCAGGATACCGCCCAACATGATCAAGAGGATGAACAAGAGCATGCAGCTGAGCCAGAAGGCAATGAAGAGGTAGAGCAGCTAAGAAAGCAGTTGGAGGAAGCTAACAATCGACTGCTGCGCGTACAGGCTGATTATGATAATTTCAGAAGAAGAACATTGAAAGAAAAAGAAGAGCTGGCAAAGTACGCTTCTGCCAAGCTGGTTGAAAACTTGCTGCCTTCTATTGACAACTTTGATCGCGCACTAGCTGCTTCCGCTTCTACAGGTGATTATGAATCGCTTGCCAAAGGCCTGGATATGATTTTCCGCCAGCTAATGGCTACGGTAGAGGCAGAAGGCCTGAAAGCTATGACTACTGTAGGCGAGCCGTTTAATCCTGAATATCATCAAGCGGTAATGACAGTTGAAACCGATGAGTATGAAGAAGGGATTATCGTCGAGGAGCTGCAAAAAGGCTATATGCTGAAGGATAAAGTTATCCGCCCGGCAATGGTTAAAGTAAGCGGCTAAATCGTTAATTCACATATAAAAAGTTCTAGGAGGATATTTAGATGAGCAAAGTTATTGGAATTGACTTAGGTACTACTAACTCCTGCGTAGCCGTTATGGAAGGCGGCGAGGCTGTAGTTATTCCTAACCCGGAGGGAGCCCGTACAACTCCATCTGTTGTCGGATTTAAAAAGGACGGGGAGCGTATCGTTGGTGAAACAGCTAAGCGCCAAGCGATTACAAACCCTGATAGAACGATTATTTCGATTAAGCGTCATATGGGTACTAATCATAAAGAGGTAATCGACGGCAAAGAATATTCGCCGCAAGAAATTTCTGCGATCATTTTGCAAAAGCTGAAATCAGATGCGGAGGCTTATCTTGGCCAACCGGTTACTCAAGCAGTTATTACTGTACCAGCTTATTTTAATGACAGCCAGCGTCAAGCAACGAAGGATGCAGGTAAAATTGCAGGCCTTGACGTGCTTCGCATTGTCAACGAGCCAACAGCAGCAGCACTTGCATACGGCTTGGAAAAAGCAGAAGATCAAACGATTCTCGTTTATGACCTTGGCGGCGGTACATTTGACGTATCGATTCTTGAGCTTGGCGACGGCTTCTTTGAAGTCAAAGCAACAAGCGGCGACAACAAGCTTGGCGGCGACGACTTTGACCAGGTCATCATCGACTATTTGGTTGCTGAATTCAAGAAAGAAAACGGCGTGGATCTTTCCAAGGATAAAGCTGCTGTTCAGCGCTTGAAGGATGCTGCCGAGAAAGCGAAAAAAGAGCTTTCTGGCGTTTTGACAACGACTATTTCCTTGCCGTTCATTACGATGGTGGACAGCGTTCCTGCTCACTTGGAAATGAACCTGACTCGTGCGAAGTTTGAAGAGCTTTCAGCAGAGCTTGTAGAGCGCACTATGGTTCCTACACGCCAGGCGTTGAAGGATGCAGGCCTATCTACAAGTGAAATTGATAAAATCGTGCTAGTTGGTGGTTCAACTCGTATTCCTGCCGTACAGGAAGCTGTTAAAAAGCTTACTGGCAAAGAGCCGCACAAAGGCGTTAACCCGGATGAGGTTGTAGCGCTTGGTGCTGCTGTTCAAGCAGGGGTTCTAACTGG
This sequence comes from Paenibacillus montaniterrae, assembly GCF_018403185.1. Classification (GTDB taxonomy): domain Bacteria; phylum Bacillota; class Bacilli; order Paenibacillales; family Paenibacillaceae; genus Pristimantibacillus; species Pristimantibacillus montaniterrae. Next base: position 1,022,370 of record NZ_BOSE01000001.1, on the reverse strand, counting down.
CGATGTTAAGGATGTCGTTTTGCTTGACGTAACTCCGCTATCCCTTGGTATTGAAACTGCGGGCGGCGTATTTACGAAAATGATTGAACGCAATACGACTATCCCGACAAGCAAATCACAAATTTTCTCTACCTATGCAGACAACCAGCCAGGCGTAGAAATTCATGTTTTGCAAGGTGAGCGTCCAATGGCGGCAGACAATAAAACACTCGGCCGCTTCCAGCTAAACGATATTCCGCCAGCACCGCGCGGCGTTCCGCAAATCGAAGTTAAATTCGATATTGACGCGAACGGTATCGTTAACGTATCCGCAATGGATAAAGGAACAGGCAAAAGCCAAAACATCACGATCACTTCTTCCAGCGGTCTAAGCGATGAAGAAATCGATAAAATGATGAAGGAAGCTGAGCTTTATGCTGAGCAGGATGCAAAACGTAAAGAACTGGTTGAAGCGAAAAACAACGCCGACCAGCTTGTATACCAAACTGAAAAAACATTGAAGGATCTGGAAGGCAAGGTTGACGAGGCAGAAGTAGCAAAAGCGAATGAAGCGAAGGAAAAAGTGAAGTCTGCACTTGCAACTGAAGATGTTGAACAAATCAAAGCAGCTACAGATGAGCTGATGGCGATTGTGCAGCAGCTTTCTACCAAGCTGTATGAGCAAGCTCAGCGAGATCAGTCTGGAGCTGCTGAGAATGCAGGCGGTTCTGCGAACGCAAAGGGAAATGATGATGTAGTTGACGCTGATTACGAAGTTGTAGATGATAACAACAAGTAATAGTTAGCTAAGAAGGGTCAAAGCGGGCTCGTCCCCAACTTTGACCTTTCTCATGTGTAGGTACAGATCATTCATTCCAGCAGGGGAGGTGAGATCAATTGGCTGAAAAGCGTGATTATTATGAAGTGCTTGGGGTAGGCAAGGATGCCTCTGGCGAAGATATTAAAAAGGCATACCGCAAGCTTGCGCGTCAATACCATCCTGACGTAAACAAAGCGGCTGATGCCGAGGATAAATTTAAAGAAGTAAAGGAAGCATACGATGTCTTAAGCGATGATGGCAAGCGTGCTACCTACGATCGTTACGGCCATGTTGATCCGAATCAAGGAATGGGAGGCGCAGGTGGCGCTGACTTTGGTGGATTTGGTGATATTTTTGATATGTTCTTTGGCGGCGGTGGCCGTCAGCGTGATCCGAATGCGCCGCAGCGAGGCAAGGATCTGCAATATACGATGACGATCGAGTTTAAGGAAGCGGTATTCGGCAAGGAGACCGAGGTTACCATTCCACGCGAGGAAAGCTGCGATACCTGTCATGGTACTGGAGCAAAGCCTGGGACGTCGCCTAAGGTTTGTTCAACCTGTCATGGAACAGGGCAGCAGGAGGTTGTGCAAAACACGCCATTTGGACGTATTGCCAACCGTCGTGTATGTCAAACCTGTCGCGGAACAGGTAAAATCATCGTCGACAAATGCGGCACCTGCCATGGCGACGGTCGCGTAAGAAAGCAACGTCGCATTAAAGTAAATATTCCGGCTGGTGTTGATGATGGTCAGCAAATTCGCATTAGCGGCGAAGGTGAAGGCGGAAGAAACGGCGGTCCTGCAGGCGATCTTTATATTGTGCTGCGCGTAAAATCCCATGAATACTTCGATCGCGAAGGCGATGACATTTACCTGGAGGTGCCGATCACATTTGCACAAGCAGCGTTAGGCGATGAAATCGAGGTCCCTACACTAACCGAGCGTGTGAAAATGAAAATTCCGGCCGGTACTCAAACCGGGAAATACTTCCGTCTGAAAGGCAAAGGTGTGCCTAAGCTGCGCGGCATCGGCAATGGCGACCAGCATGTTAAGGTAACCGTTGTGACGCCAACTAATTTGACTGAGGAGCAAAAAGAGCTGCTCCGTCAATTCGGTGGGCTAAGCAGCTCCACACCAGCTAATAATGAAGAGCATCACGAATCGATTTTTGAGCGCATGAAAAAAGCATTCCGTGGCGAATAATTTCATGCTGCAAACAGAGTTTGCTCGGTCAGGACAGTATCCTGCCGGGCAGGCTCTTTTTTTAGTACTGATAAGCTGTTCTGCGCCGCGTCCTGCGTACGAGCTTGCCAGTTTACGGGTATAAATGAGATGGCTTTACCTTATACTACCTAAAAAGGCTGGCCAGGAGGTGAACGTATGTACAGCGATAAAAATGAAGTGGAAAAAGTGAATTTCGGAGACCTGCCAATTGACTGGGAGGATGAGGAATTCGCAGATGAAATCTATGATGAACAGCAAGTAGATTTCTATAAGGAAAAAATGAAAAAAGGCAACCGCAAGCTCAATAAATCTAAGCATATTACGGAAGAATAGTGCACCAAGCATACGAGCGCAAGCATGGAGATTCCTTACCGCATCATTGGGCAGACCATTGAGCGGACTCCAGGCTTGCGCTTTTTGTCTATGAATTTTCTCCTTTTCTTTGTCATTAAAAGCAAGCTGTTGTACAATAGAGGTTAGGTCTGCAGCAATAGATGGAGGTAATACATAAATGAAATGGTACGAATTAACGATTGCAACGACGGAAATTGCAACTGAAATGATATCGAATTTCTTGCATGAGCATGGTGCTGGTGGCGTATCTATAGAAGAATCAGGGAACTTGAATAAGCCGAGAGACACTTCCTTCGGACAGTGGTACGATACACCGCTCAACGATATTCCTGAAGGGGAAGCGGTTATTAAAGGCTATTTCCCTGATCAAACCAATATGGAGCAGCTTATTGCTGATTTGAAGCCGCGTATAGAAGGCTTGCGCCAGTTTGATATTGATCCTGGGCAAGTACAGTATTCCTATATTGAGGTAGATGATGAGGATTGGGCAACGGCATGGAAGGCGTATTTCCACCCGATTCGCATTACGGACAAAATTACGATTAAACCGACGTGGGAGCACTATGAGCCTGCAGCAGATGAGCTCATTATTGAGCTGGACCCAGGCATGGCATTTGGCACAGGCACGCATCCGACCACCTCGCTTTGTCTAAAAACATTGGAGAAGGTCATTCAGGGCGGCGAGCAGGTTATCGACGTTGGCACAGGCTCAGGCGTACTGGCAATAGGCGCTGTTAAGCTGGGTGCTGAATCGGTATTGGCGCTTGATCTTGATCCTGTGGCGGTATCCAGTGCTACGGAAAATGTCAGCTTGAATGGCCTGTCTGAGCAGGTAGAAACCCGTTTAAGCGACCTGCTCGGCGTACTCCGTCAGAGCAGCGAGGAGCTTGATAGCCTTAAGGTTAAGCCACCTGTAGACCTCGTAGTAGCAAATATTTTGGCAGAAATTATTTTGCTATTCGTTGATGATGTGTACGAGGCATTAAAGCCAGGAGGCTTGTATATCGCGTCTGGCATATGGAAAAACAAAGAGGAAGCAGTAGAACAGGGCTTGCTCGCAGCAGGCTTTGAGATTCAAGAAAAATATTGGGATGAGGATTGGCTGGCGTTTGTTGCCCGCAAGCCAAAGGTGGATTAGATGGGATTTGATTCTTTTTTAGCATTTCCGTTAGAAGTTCTGCCGTTTATAGTCCTGGTTTTGCTTATACAATTTACGGTGCATGAATTTGCCCATGCCTATGCGGCCTATAAGTTTGGAGACGATACGGCGTACCGCGAAGGGCGCGTTAGTCTCAATCCTATGGTGCATCTTGATATATTTGGCTTTATTCTTATTTTGCTTGCAGGGTTTGGCTGGGCAAAGCCAGTGCCGGTTCGCGCGAGTCGATTTAAAAATCCGCGTGCGATGAGCGTGATCGTTTCACTAGTTGGACCATTGAGTAACTTGCTGCTCGGAATTATATCGATTTTTATTTATGCGCTGCTTATTAAAACCGAATTAATTTTTGCCGGCTCCGCTGGCGTTACAAGTGCGATCGAAGTGTTTTTCAACTATATGATTCATTTCAGCTTCTTGTTGTTTGTATTCAATTTAATTCCGCTTCCGCCGCTTGACGGCTATCGGATTGTTGCTGAATTTTTACCGCTGCAAACAAGATACAAGCTGGAGCAAAATGCGCATTGGGGAACAATTATATTCTTGTTGCTCGTATTTATTGAGCCGCTGCGCAGATATACGATCGGACCTGTCTTAACCTTCGGCTCGGATTTGTCACATCTTATATTTAACTGGGTACTGACATTATTTTATTAAACATTATCCCGTAAAACATGCTAGAATAGGTTGGTCTGCTGCTACAGGTTTTTAGACGCAGCAATTTGCTACAGAACGATTGGCTATAATGTATAGGGAATGAAGCATATGCAAAGATATTTTGTTGAACGGCATCAGTTTCAAGGTAATGAGCTGCTCATTACCGGAGACGATGCTCATCATATTGTGCGTGTGATGAGGATGAGCGAGGGAGATGAGGTCATTGCTACAGATGGTCATTCTCGCTCCGTACGCGCACGCATCGTTGAGCTCGGGAGCAAGGAAGTCAGGCTCGTAGCAGTTGAAGAACTGGATCAGCAGTCGGAAGCGAGCTGGCAGGTTACCATTGCACAGGCGCTGCCGAAGGGCGACAAGATGGAGCTGATTGTGCAGAAATGCACGGAGATTGGCGCAGCTGCCTTTATCCCATTTGAATCGGAGCGGGTCATTGTCCAATATGATCGCAAGAAGGAAGCAAAGCGCTTGGAGCGCTGGCATAAAATTGCCAAGGAAGCAGCAGAGCAAAGTCACCGCAATGCACTGCCTGCCATCCATGAGCCGCTATCCTGGAAGCAGCTGTTGGTGCAGTTATCTTCCTATAACCTGGCGCTGTTTTGCTATGAGCGAGCTGGCGATCAAGGGCACGGTGCAGGCTTGAAGGATGTGCTGACTGAGTATAAGCGCAAATGGGCTGAGGATGGCACGGATAAGCCCAAGCTGCTGCTTATTGCAGGTCCAGAGGGCGGTTTTTCCGAGCGCGAGGCACAGCAGGCCGAGGAGGCGGGAGCCAGGCTGGTTGGGCTAGGGAAACGAATTTTGCGAGCTGAAACGGCAGGAATGGTTGGACTGTCCTGCATACTATATGAATCAGGCGAGATGGGAGGCGTGTGACCAATGTCAACGGTCGCATTTTATACAGTAGGTTGCAAGGTTAATTTTTATGATACAGAAGCTATATGGCAAGTATTTAAGGAAGCCGGCTATGAGCAGGTTGATTTTGAGTCTACGGCAGCAGATGTTTATCTCATTAATACATGTACCGTTACGAATACAGGAGATAAAAAAAGCCGGCAAATTATTCGTCGTGCGATTCGCCGCAATCCAGATGCAATTGTCGCAGTTACCGGCTGCTACGCGCAAACTTCACCAGCAGAAATTATGGCGATCGAAGGGGTGGACCTTGTTATAGGCACACAGGATCGCGACAAAATTATGACGTATGTGGAGCAGATTCAAGCGGAGCGCAAGCCTGTTAATGCAGTGCGCAACATTATGAAAACACGCAGCTTTGAAGAATTGAATGTGCCAAGCTTTACTGAGCGTACGCGCGCATTTTTGAAAATTCAGGAGGGCTGCAACAATTTCTGTACATTTTGCATTATTCCATGGTCTCGCGGACTGTCGCGCAGCCGTGATCCGAAAGTCGTTGTCGAGCAAGCGCAGCAGCTTGTTGCTTCCGGCTATAAGGAAATTGTACTGACCGGCATTCATACTGGCGGTTATGGTGATGATATGGAAGACTACGATTTGACTCGCTTGCTATGGGATTTGGACAAGGTAGAGGGCTTGGAGCGGATTCGCATCAGCTCGATTGAAGCCAGTCAAATTGATGATGCGATGATCGAGGTGCTTAACAAGTCTCCGAAAATGTGCCGTCATCTTCATATTCCGCTGCAAGCCGGCGAAAATTCGGTGCTGAAGCGGATGCGCCGCAAATATACAACTGAGCAATTCGCGGAAAAAGTAAGACGAATCAAGGAAGCGATGCCTGGCGTAGCGATTACGACGGATGTTATCGTCGGCTTCCCTGGTGAAACTGATGAAATGTTCGAGGAAGGCTATCGCTTTATGCAGGAGCTGGGCTTTGCAGAAATGCATGTGTTCCCATATTCGCGTCGTACAGGCACTCCTGCTGCGCGCATGACGGATCAGGTTGATGAGGAAGTGAAGCATGAGCGTGTTCACAAGCTGATTGAGCTTTCAGAAAGCATGCAGCTAGATTACGCGCAGCGCTTTGTCGGCGAGGTGCTTGATGTTATTCCTGAGCGCGAGCAAAAAGGCAATGAAGGCAGCGGCTACATTATGGGATACTCCGACAACTATTTGAACATCGTCTTTGAAGGCTCGCCTGACTTGATCGGGCAAATTTGTCGCGTCAAAGTAACGGAAGCAGGCGTCAATGAGTGCCGCGGCCAGCTTGTTCGCGTACTGGAGGGTGGGGGTGTGGTTCCCCACAAGCAACAACTACCCTTAGCCAAATAATAGAGGATGTTTAAAAATTGGACTTTGATGACGATGTAATTGCGTTGTAGTGGATTCGACGGCGAATATGCCACGCTAGCGAAAACTGCGGTGCTCACGTAGCTTGTGCCTACGCTGCGCTCCTCGTTTTCTACTAGCGTGCCATCTTCTTGGTCCTGAAAGCCCAATTTTTAAACTCTCATTGGAAAGAGGATGTTTAAAAATTGGACTTTGATGACGATGCGACTTCGTTGTAGCGTATTCGACGGCGAATATGTCACGCTACCGAAGGCTGCGGTGCTCACGTAGGTCTTATCTACGCTGCGCTCCTCGCCTTCTAGTATCGTGCCATCTTCTTGGTCCTGAAAGCCCAATTTTTAAACTCTGATTGGAAAGAGGTGGTTTAAAAATTGGACTTTGATGACGATGCGTTGCTTCGTAGTGGATTCGACGGCGAATAAGGCCGGCTACCGAAAGCATCGGGTGCCTACCTACGCTGCGCTCCTCGCTTTCTACTAGCGTGCCATCTTCTTGGTTCTGCACAAAAAAACTACAGCGGAGGAGCAAAGCATCCGAAAAACGGGAGTGTGTCGCCTTTAACATCGTAATGTAACCTTAAAAAAATATAATAAGAGAACATTACGATTTAAAAAGCGACTGGAGGATGCTTTGCTCCGTAGCGCTGAAAAACGAGAGTATGTCGCCTTTAACATCGTAATGTAACCTTAAAAAATATAATAAAAGGAACATTACGATTTAAAAAGCGACTGGAGGATGCTTTGCTCCGTAGCGCTGAGACGCTTTGGAGTGGCTATCGCCAGGCACAGTCAAAAAAAGCAGCAACAGAGGATTCGATTGCGCTTCATGTGGAAGCAGCAGTTGAATCCTCTCCTGTTTTTTGCGCGAATATGCTAAACTTGATCTAGTCGCGTGATCCATTTGGCATAGCAGATTGGCAGGGCGATGAAGCAGCAAATGATGTTAAATAATGTTTGCGAATGGGCGATGGCTGATGGCAATGAATCTGTTGTCCATAGGACTGCGGTTGCCAGCAAGTCGATAAATGGGTAGAACAGCAGTGCGCCAAACACATTTAGCAGTAAATGGGATAAGGCAACGAGCTGCCCTCCTCTCGTGCCGCCTATGGAAGCGAGAATGGCGGTAGCGCATGTTCCGATATTGCTGCCGAGCACAATTGCGATACATAGCTCCAGAGGCAGCGAATCTATTGCTGCAATCCCCATGATCATGGCGATGACAGCCGAGCTGCTGTGAAAGCATGCTGTTAGTATCGCGCCTGTCAGCACGCCCCATAGCAGCGTTGTTTGTGATTGTGCAAGAAACCAGCTGTACATTTCGGTTTGCTTGAGGCTGGGGCCAATGCTTTGCATGGTAGAAATGCCAAGCAGCAGCAGTCCGAAGCCAAATAGTACGATCGCAATTGAGCGAAGCATAACATTGCCGCTCCAACTGCTGAATGAAGGGAATAGTCGGGATTCAATCAGCAGGCTTGATATTCCCCATAAAGCGAGAGAGAAAATTAGAATGGGCTTGGCCAAATGAAAAATGTTCAATCCGATAAGCTCGGTCGTCAGACAGCTTCCGATATTCGTGCCCAAAATAATGCCGAGCGTGCGGGAAAATGGAAGCATCCGGCTATTGACCAAACTAATCGATAATGCAGTAACTGCGGTGCTGCTTTGCAAAAAGGCGGTGCTTGCAGTGCCGAGCAGCAGACCATGCAGCGGCGTTCTTGTTGATCGCTGCAGCAAATTAAGCAGGCTTGTACCGCCCAGCCGAAACAGCGCCAGCTCCATCAGCTTCATGCCGCACATGAAAATGGCAAATCCAAGCAGGCTGGGCATTATTATGGTTGTGAACATGAGGCTTCTCTCCTCTCTAGAAAGCTCTTAACCTTATACGTATGCAACAGTGTGGACGAGCATGATACTGGGTTCACATTTATTCATAAATCGAACATTTCACGATAGAAAGAGGAACGAAGCTATGGCAAATGCAAAAGTAACATTAATAAAGTCGCGCAAAAAGCGTGTGGAGGAAGCACATCCGTGGGTGTATGCCAGCGAAATTGGTGCGATTGACCGTGATGATGTGGAGCCGGGCTCGCTTGTTGATGTCGTTACGCATAGCGGCAAATATTTAGCAACGGGCTATTGGAATCCGGCCTCGCAAATAACGATTAGAATTGTTAGCTATGAGCCAATTGAGCAAATGGATCAAGCTTTTTTTACAGAACGACTGCTGCGCTGCAAGCAGCATCGCGAGCGCTTTGTTGCTGATCAGGATTGCCGCCTTGTATACGGCGAGGCTGATTTTCTGCCGGGGCTGATCGTGGATCGCTTTGCCAATGTGCTGGTCGTTCAGCTGCTGACCCTTGGCATGGAAAAGCATAAGGAGGCGCTAATCGCGGCGCTGATTGATGTATTTCAGCCTGCTGGCATTTACGAGCGCAGCGACGTCGCGGTACGTCAGCTGGAAGGGCTGGAGCAGCGTACAGGCGTGCTATATGGCGAATGTCCGCCGCTTGTAGAAATTTGTGAAAACGGGCTGCATATGGAGGTTGACATCGTCCAGGGGCAGAAGACAGGCTATTTCTTCGATCAACGGGAAAACCGCGCAGCGATCAAGCCGCTTATGACAGGCTGGGGCGAGCGCAGCGGCATTAAGCTGGCGCCGCTTGAAGACGGGCGAATTGCTCCTGTTAATCGCAATGGCAAGGAGGTAACCTTTCCGTATTGGGATGGTGCAACTGTGTTAGAGTGCTTCGCTCATACTGGAAGCTTTACGCTCCATGCCTGTCAATATGGAGCTAAAAAAGTGACCTGCCTGGACGTTTCTGCCCATGCGATTGAAACGGCAAAGCGCAATGTGGCGCGCAATGGCTTCTCAGAGCGAGTTGAATTTGTTGTAGCGGATGCATTTCAATATTTGCGTGATCAGGTGAAGGGGCTGGAGGAGCGAAAGCTGCGGGCAACGGGCAATGCTGACACCTCGAAAAAGCTGGAGCAGGAAGGGCGAACATGGGATGTTGTCATTCTTGACCCGCCTGCCTTTGCCAAGACGAGATCGGCTGTTGATGGCGCGAAGCGCGGCTATAAGGATATTAATTTGCAAGGCTTGAAGCTGGTCAATGAGGGCGGCTACCTCGTTACGGCGAGCTGCTCGTATCATATGCGTCCAGAGCTGTTTTTGGAGGCGATTGCCGAGGCAGCCAAGGATGCAGGCAAGCTGCTGCGGCTAATTGAATGGCGCGCTGCGGGCAAGGATCACCCGCAAATTTTAGGCGTAAATGAAAGCCACTATTTGAAATTTGCTATTTTTGAAGTAACCTCCAAGCTGAAGGCATAGCTGCTGCTGCAGCTTCAATTCGCGTATGAAAGGGGAATTTGCATGACGATCAAATTTATATTGGGGCGGGCAGGCAGCGGCAAAACGCACGCATGTCTTGAACAAATTAGAAATGAGCTGCGTCAGGCGCCGATTGGCGCTCCCCTCATATTGCTAACACCTGAGCAGGCATCCTTTCAAATGGAGTATGAGCTGCTGCAGCAGAGCGAGCTAAAAGGAATGCTGCGCGCGCAAGCGCTCAGCTTTAGACGTCTTGCCTTTCGCGTTATGCAGGAAACAGGGGGCACGGCGCTAGTCCCGATCACCGATACAGGCAAGCAGATGCTGCTGTATAAGCTGGTGCATCGAATGGCCGATGAGCTGGAGCTGTTTCGTGGAAGCGAGCTGCAGTCAGGCTTTATTGAGCGCTTGAACAGCATGCTGACGGAATGGAAGCGTTACGGCGTAACCGCGGCCCAGATTGCAGAGCTGATAGATGAGCTTGGAAGCAGCGCGGGCAAGTCTGATCTGCTCGCGAAAAAGCTGCATGATCTATGTCTGCTTTATCGCATGATGGAGCAGGAGCTGGCCGATAAATATGTTGATGATGAGGATTATTTGTCATTGCTTGTGCAAGGCTTGCCAGAGGCGGCTTCCATGAAGGGCTGCAAGCTGTGGGTGGACGGCTTTCACGGTATGACGCCTACGGAATACGAGGCGCTCGCCGCGCTTATCGGATACTGTGACGAGGTGACGATCGCTTTGACGCTGGATCGACATTATGCTGCCGATGAACCGCTGGATGAGCTGAATTTGTTTTACCAAACGGCGGAAACCTACCAGCACATTTTACGGCTTGCTGAGCAGCAGAATATCGCTGTCGAGCCGCCAGTTGTGCTTGACGGACAGCTTGGCCGCTTTGCAGCTTCGCCTCAGCTTGCCTTTATTGAGCGCAATTTTGGAAAGCGCAAGCAGTATTTGCCGCAGGAAGGCGAGAACAACGCCGTTACATTGCATGCTGCTGCCAATCGCCGCGTGGAGGTCGAGGCGCTGGCTAGAGAGCTGCTGCAGCATGTGCGGCAATACGGCTACCGCTGGCGCGATATGGCGATTATGGTGCGCAATATAGCCAGCTACAGCGATTATATCGAGCTCATTTTCAAGCAGTACGAGATTCCGGTATTTATGGATCAAAAGCAAAAGACATTATATCATCCATTCGTAGAATTTATTCGCGCTGCGCTTGAAACGACGGTGCATGGCTGGCAATATGATGCTGTGTTCAGGCTGGTGAAAACCGAAATGCTGTTTCCGCACGACGGCTCAATGCCGCGGGAATGGTTTGATTTGCTGGAAAATTACGTGCTTGCTGCGGGAATTAATGGCTGGAAATGGAAGGATGAGCGCGCGTGGCGTCCGCTGGCGACGGTTTCGCTTGATGAGGAAGAGGATACAGCCTATTACATTTCCGATCAGGCCAAGGAGCAGCTGGCGATTGCGCTTGCTGCCCGCGGCATGATTGTGCCGCCGCTGGCTGCATTTGGCGAGAAGCTTGATGCTGCTGCAAGCATTAAGGATATGTGTATCGCTTTGTATGAGCTGCTGGAAGAAACAGGATCTGCCTATCGGCTTGAGCAGTGGAGTGTAAAGGAGCAGGCGCGCGGCAATCTGCTCATGGCGCGCACGCATCGCCAGCTATGGGCTAATGTGATGAGTCTGCTGGACGAGCTGGTGGAGCTTGCTGGCGATGAAGCGGCTTCGCCCGAGCTGTTTATGGGCATGCTCGAGGCGGGACTTGATTCACTGCAGCTGGCATCAATTCCGCCAAGCCTCGATGGTGTCGTCGTCGGTACGATGGAGCGCTCAAGATTAGCTAATGTAAAGGCGTTGTTCGTGCTGGGCACCTCTGACGGCGTGCTGCCGATGCGGATGAACGAAGACGGTATTCTGTCGGAAGAGGAGCGGGAGCAGTTGCAGCAGCAGGGGGTGCAGCTGGCGCCAAGTGCCAGACGCAAGCTGCTGGATGAGCGCTTTGTCATCTATCAAGTGCTGACCAAGCCGTCGGAACGGCTGTGGCTTAGCTATCCGCTTGCAGATGAGGAAGGAAAGGGCATTTTGCCATCGGAAATTATTAGACAGCTGCGCTATCAGCTGCCGCAGCTCAAGCTGCGTACAACGGCTGTTGAGCCTAAGCTGGAAATGGAGCTGAACGAGCAGCGCAGCTTCCTTGCCCATCCGAATACAGCGATGACCTACTTGATTGCCAAGCTGCGCGAATGGCAGACAGGAGCTGAGCTGCCACCCTTATGGTGGGATTTATATAACTGGTATGCAGCGCGCACGCAGTATCATCCGAAGCTGCAAGCGCTGCTCGCTTCACTTGATTACGACAATATTGAGCAGCCGCTCAAGCTGGAGACGGCTATGGGGCTTTATGGCAGCAATATGCGAATGAGTGTTTCTCGTGTGGAACGCTTCGTATCATGTCCTTTTCAGCATTTCTCGATATATGGCTTGCGCCTCAAGGAACGCAAGCAGTACAGGCTTGCAGCGCCAGATATGGGCCAGCTGTTTCATGCTGCGCTCGGTAAGCTTGCGAGTCAGCTGGGGGCCAGCTGGGGACGTTTGGCGCAGGATAAAGTAAAGGCCGAGGCAGACGCAATCGTCGAGGAGCTAATTCCAAGGCTGCAATCGGAAATATTGCTCAGCAGCGAACGCTTTAAATATATTGCGCGCAAGCTGAAGGAAATCGTCATGCAGGCTGCGGTTATTTTAGGCGAGCATGCGGCGCGAGCCGAGTTTAATCCGGTGGCGACGGAAATTGACTTTGGTCCGCAAGGACAGATGCCTGGCTTGAAGCTGAAGCTTGATAACGGTCATATGATCGAGATTGTCGGACGAATTGACCGCGTCGATTCAGCAGCGACGGACGAAGGGCTGCTGCTGCGCGTCCTCGACTACAAGTCAAGCAGCAAGGCGTTAAGGCTGTCAGAGGTAATCGAGGGCCTTTCGCTGCAAATGCTTACCTATCTCGATGTGCTGCTGACGCATGGCGAGAGCTGGCTGGGACAAAAGGTGCTTCCCGCAGGTGTGCTTTATTTTCATGTGCATAACCCGCTGCTGCAAGTGAACAACGGGATTAGTGCAGAGGAAGCGGGCCAATTGATGCTTAAGCGATACAAAATGAAGGGGCTGCTTACTGCTGATACGACGGTGGTGCGAATGATGGATACGGAGCTGGAAAGCGGCTATTCGCAAATCGTTCCTGTTGCAGTTAAAAAGGATGACAGCTTTTACTCCAATGCTTCCGTAGTCAGCCAGCAGCAGTGGGAGCAGCTTCGCAGCTATGTAAGGAGTAAAATCAAGCATATCGGCGAGCAAATTCAGGAGGGCGTCGTTTCGATAGAGCCGTACCAGCTTGGCGATCGCACCCCGTGTCAATATTGCGATTACAAAGCAGTATGCCAATTCGACCCTTCGCTGGAAGGCAACCATTATCGCAAGCTGTCCAAGGCAGAAGAAGATGAAATCTGGCAGCGGTTAGGAGAGTGAGAGGATGAGTGGGCAACAAGTAGCGGCTCCCAAGTGGAGCGAGGAGCAGCTGGATGCGATTGTATCAGGCGGCTCTAATGTACTGGTCGCTGCTGCCGCGGGCTCTGGCAAAACGGCAGTTCTTGTTGAGCGAATTATAAGGAAAATCGCCAGTGACACGGATGTTGACCGTTTGCTTGTCGCAACCTTTACCAATGCCGCAGCTGCGGAAATGAAGGATAGAATCAAGGTCGCCTTGGAGCGCAAGCTGGAGGAGCAGCCCGATTCCGAGCATTTGCGCAAGCAGCTGGCACTTATGGGCAAGGCTTCGATTACAACGCTGCATTCCTTCTGTATGGATGTGATCCGCAAATACTACTCTGTGATCGGCCTTGATCCCGGATTTCGCATTGCTAATGAAACAGAAATCGAATTGATCCGTAATGATGTTTTAATGGAGCTTTTTGAGTCAAGATATGCAGATCTGGAGCAGCACGGCGATTTTATTAAGCTGGTTAACGCATTTGGCGGGGAACAGGGCGATGATCCTGTATTCAAACTGGTTGAGCGGCTGTACTTATTTTCGCGCTCGCACCCTTGGCCAAAGGCTTGGCTGGAGCAAATGGCTGCTGCCTTCAAGGTGGCCAGCGTAGATGAGCTGGAGCAGTCGCCGTGGGTCAAGCAAGTAATGGCGGATGTAGAGCTGAAGCTGGACGGGGCGATTGCCAGCTTTGAACAGGCGCTTGAGCTGACTAAGCTTCCAGCCGGTCCTTACGCTTACGCAGCTACGTTTGAAGCGGATATCGAGCTTGTGCAGAAACTGCGTCATGAGCTGCAGCAGCTGCCCTGGCGTTCATGGGGCGGCTGCTTAGCAGAAGCAGCCTTCTCCAAGCTTGCGACGCTTAGAGGGAAGGAGCATGATAAGGAGCTGCAGCAGCTTGCCAAGGATTATCGGGAGCAGGGCAAGGCGACGGTGCTTGCGATAGCCAGCGACTATTTCGGCAGAAGCGCAGAGCAATATGTTGAGGAGCTGAAGGAGCTCGCACCATTGATGCAGGCGTTAATCGACTTGATTATCGACTTCTCGGATCGCTTCGAAGCTTTCAAGCGCAGCAGAGGACTGCTCGATTTTGGCGACCTGGAGCATTATTGTCTTGCGATTTTGCTCGATGCGCGATCTACAATAGAGCAGCCCATTCCTTCAGAAGCTGCGCAAGACTATCAGCGGCAATTTGATGAAATTTTGCTGGATGAATATCAGGATACGAATCTTGTGCAGGAAACGATCGTCGCTTTAATTAGCAACCCGGACAGAGGCAATCGCTTTATGGTCGGCGATGTGAAGCAAAGCATTTATCGCTTTAGATTGGCCGAGCCGCGCTTGTTTCTAGATAAATACAAGCGCTACGGCAAGGCAGCCGAGGTCGATGCTGCATCAGGCAAGCGGATTGACCTGGCCCGCAATTATCGCAGCCGGCTTGAGGTGGTTGATGCTGTAAATCTTGTGTTTCATGCCATTATGAAGGAGAAGGTAGCCGAGCTGCAATATGATGCGGCTGCTGAGCTGGTGCATGGGGCTGCGTATTTCCCAGCCCCGGAGTCGCTGGAGCAATGCCGCGTGCAGTGCGTTGTCATTGACCGCGAGGAACGAGAGCATGAGAGCGAGCAGGCGGAGACAGAAGAGCAGAGCGAGGAGCAGTCGCTTGAGGCGCTGCGGGAAGAGCTGACTACAGCACAGCTGGAGGCTCGTTATATTGTGCAGGAGTTATTGCGGCTAAAGCATTCGGAAGCACTCGTTTATGATGTTAAGCAAGAGCGCTATCGGCCGATGCAATGGCGCGACAATGTAATTTTGCTTCGTTCGACCTCGGCATGGGCACCAGTATTTTTGGAGGAGCTGCAGCTTGCCGGTATTCCTGCCTACTCCAGCATTGGCAGCGGCTATTTTGAAGCAGTGGAAGTGCAAACGATGCTGAGCGTGCTGCAAATTATTGATAACCCTTATCAGGATATTCCGCTTGCTGCTACGCTTCGTTCACCACTGTTTAAGCTGACCGCAGAGGAGCTGTCCCATATTCGGATTCTTTCTATGGACAGCAGCTATTATGATGCGGTTGTGCAGGCAGCAGGCAACGAGCAATTTGCCTATGAGGGCAGAGTTAAGCTTGCTTACTTTCTGGACAAGCTCGACAGCTGGCGCAACTATGCGCGTGAAGGGGCGCTAGCTGATTTGCTGTGGCTCATTTATGAAGAGACAGGCTATTACGATTTTGTTGGCGGCTTGCCGGCCGGCTTGCAGCGGCAAGCTAATTTGCGAGCTTTGCATGATCGGGCGCGGCAATATGAAGCGACTTCATTTCGCGGCTTGTTTCGTTTCCTGAAATTTATTGAGCGAATGCGTGATAACGGCAATGACCTTGGCACAGCGCTGGCGATTGGCGAAGGCGAGGATGTCGTGCGAATTATGACAATTCATTCAAGCAAGGGACTGGAGTTTCCGATTGTGTTCGTAGCTGGACTTGGCAAAAAGTTCAATGAACAAGATTTGAAAGCGAGCTTCTTATATCATAAGGAGCTGGGCTTCGGCCCTAAAGTAATCAACCTTGCGATGAGGACCAGCTATCCGTCTCTGCCTTATATCGCCATTCGCAGAGCGATAAAAATGGAGCTGCTAGCCGAAGAGATGCGGATTCTTTATGTGGCGCTGACAAGGCCAAAAGAGAAGCTCTATCTACTCGGCACAACGGCAAAGCTGGGCAAAAAGCTAATAAAATGGAGCTCGGCGATGGAAGGAGACAGCACCTTGTCGCTTGCAAGCATTGCAGGCGCAAGCTGTTATCTGGACTGGATCGCACCTCTTGTAAGCGAAAGCCTGCAGCAGTCTTTGGCAGCAGAGGCTGCCGACAAGCGAAGCTGTCATACGGACTTTGACTGGCTTGTTGAAGTAATTCCGGCGCAGGAGCTGGCAGCAGCGGCTCAACAAGCGGCTGCTGCTGCGGATGAGCAGCAGGAGCGCTCCAACCAGTTGATGGCAATTGGCGCGTTAGCTCAATTGGAAGGCATTGAGAGCGATGAGCAGCTGCATGAGCAATTATCCTTTGTTTATCCGTATGCTGATGCTGTAAAGCTTGGGGCTAAAGCGTCCATTACCGAAATGAAGCGAATTCAGGCTGCCTTCGAGCAGGAGGAGCAGGATTTTATATTTGAACAGCCTGCTGGCGAAGAACAGCAGCAGGCGGAAAGCGAGCTGACCGGCAAGGACGAGGCGCAGCTAACGTACAGCCTGCATTTGCAGCGACCATCCTTTATGGAGCAAAAGCAGCTGACACCTACTGAGCGCGGCTCCGTCAATCACTTGGTCATGCAGCATATGCCGCTTCACGATCATATTGACCAAGAGGTAATCGATGCTACGATTGAGCATATGGTTGCGCGCAAGCTGATTACCCCTTTTCAGACAGGTGCAATCAATCGCAAAGGTATCGAGCAGCTTTTCCAATCAGAGCTGGGACAGCGGATGCAGCTTGCATTATGGCTGAAGCGCGAGCTTCCCTTCGCTTTCTTGCTTCCAGCGCAGCAAGTATATCGTGATGCAGCAGGCTATAGCGCTGATGAAAATGTATTTATTCAGGGGGTTATCGACTGCTTGTTCGAGGACTCGCAGGGCTTGGTGCTCGTCGATTATAAAACAGATCGCATTTTTAATCGCAACTGGCAGGAAAAGGCGGAACAGCATCGCTTTCAGCTGGAAATGTACGCGAAAGGTCTTGAAATGATTCTTCATCGAAAAGTTGACGAAATCTTCGTATTCTTTTTTGATGGCGGGGTTTCGGTTCGCTTATAATAGAGGGACATGCACTAATATAGTTTATATTTTTTAGTGGGGGGATATTGTGACAGAGCAACTCAACTCGATGCAAGGGTCTGAACAAAAAAAGAAGCCAATTGCTCTGGCAGTTACATTAGTACTGCTCGTAATCAGCTTAATTTTAGTTGTGATGTTTTCCGCCAAATCTATTGGCTACAAGCAGGAGCTTCAGGTGGCAACCGGCGAAAAAATCGTTGAGCACTTCAAGCAGCTTGACGGCAAGCTGGCTCACCTGCAAACCAATACGTCACAGCTTGTTGAGCGTGCTGGCGGTTGGGATGAAGCGGCACAGCTGCTAAGCGCTCATTCTCAAGTTATGCTGCAGGATGTGTACGATCATTTGGCAGCGCTGCTGGAGCTTGGCAAAGACATCGAGCCGGACAAGCTTGGCGACGCTGAAGCAGACAAGCTGGCTGCCTGGCATGAACAGCAGCAGCAGCTGCTTCTCCAGCTGGCAGCAGTAGCGCAGGCCTCCGCTTCTGATCAGGAGCAATTGCAGCAGCTCAGTCAGCAGGCTGCAGAAATGAAAAGCGCCGTAAGCAATTTCAATTTTAAAATGGAAGGCAATCGTAATGCGATGATTCGCCTTGCAGCAGGCTTTGATTGGCTGGAGCTTGTCAAACAAATGGAAGAGGCTGTAAAAGTTGCTGCAAGCCGCTAATATGCTGTAATATAACTGTAAAGCTGGACAAAAGCTTAAGGAGGCTGAACAAGTGGATTGTTTATTTTGCAAAATAATTGAAGGCAGCATACCGTCTACGAAAGTATACGAAAACGAGCATGTGCTGGCATTTCAGGATATTGCGCCAGCAGCGCCTACGCATATTTTGATTATTCCAAAGAAGCATATTGCAACGATGAATGATGTAACGCGCGAGGATGATTTGGCGATTGCTGAAATCTTTGCTGCCGCAAGACATATTGCCAAGGAGCAAGGCTTTGATGAAGCGGGCTATCGCTTAATTAACAACTGCAACTCAGATGGCGGTCAAGTCGTATATCACCTTCATTTCCACTTGCTTGCAGGCAAAAAGCTGGGCGCTTTGCTGGCTGAATAGTTTACTGTTTGTGCAAGTTGACATCTACTTATACGTTGACGTATAATTAAGGTTGATGAACCGTGTAATGACTCTGGACGGTCTGTTTCGGAGGGAGGGAAAACTGGTGTCTGAAATTAAAGTTCGTAAAAATGAATCTATTGATGCTGCGCTTCGTCGCTTTAAGCGTTCCACTGCAAAAGATGGTATACTGGCAGAGGTTAAGAAACGCAAGCACTACGAAAAGCCTAGTGTAAAGCGCAAGAAAAAGTCCGAGGCTGCGCGTAAGAGAAAGTTTTAGGAGGATAATTCCATAATGAACCTGAGCGATAGATTGACCGACGATATGAAGCAAGCTATGAAGGATCAAGACAAGTTTAAACTTGCCACGATTCGAATGATGCGTGCAGCTGTTAAAAATCAAGAAATTGATCTTAAGCGTGCGCTGAATGATGAAGAGGTTCTTCAAATACTTAGTCGAGAAATCAAGCAGCGTAAAGATTCCCTCCAAGAATTTAAAAAGGCGGGTCGAGATGACCTTGTCGAGAATCTTGCAGCAGAAATTGATATTATTAGTAAATACCTTCCCGAACAGCTCACTGAAGAAGAGATTCAAGAGATAGTAAGGCAGACCATCCAAGAACTCGGTGCTTCTTCGAAAGCCGACATGGGGAAAGTGATGGGCGCCCTTATGCCTAAAACAAAAGGTCGCGCAGACGGTAAACTAGTAAACCAAATTGTTCAACAATTTCTGCAATAGAATACGTGCGGACACAAAACACCCTTCGGGGTGTTTTTTTGTGTTATAATAATTGAAACAAGCAGATACCACATACGTATAATAGTAAAGCAGAAAGGAGGTAATGAGATGAGTACGACAGTTATACCTCAAAAAGCGAATCTTGCAAGGAAATTAATTGGATGTATCTCTATTATGATGCTGCTAATGATTTTCCTGCCATTTACACTACATGCCGAGAGTCGCGCCGTCGAGCAATACGGACCTGCAATCTATCACGTTGCTTTAAAAGGCGATGTTGATCCTGCCATGGCTCAGTTTTTAAAAAGGGCGCTTAATGAAGCCGAGGAGGCACGCGCCGATCATATTATCATCACACTAAATACATATGGTGGAAGAACGGATTCTGCGGCGGAAATAGGTGAAGCACTGCGTGCGGTATCGATTCCTACCACTGCTTTTATTGAAGGAAAGGCTGTTTCAGCCGGGACATATATCGCCTTAAATGCGGATACAATTGTAATGCAGGAAGGCAGTACGATGGGCAGCGCAGCAGTAGTCGACGGCTCAGGCAAGCTGATTGACAATCCTAAAACAATCAGCTATTGGGTCGATCAAATGAGCGAGGCTGCCAAGCTGAATGGACGTGATCCGCAAGTGGCTGTTGCAATGGTCGATCCACGAATAGAGGTTGATCTGACCGATACATTGGGCAAGGTTGTTGCGGTAGGCGATGTACTGGCAATTTCAGCTTCGGACGCGCTGCGAATCGGTTATTCCGAGCATACAGCTGCAACTTTAGGGGATGTTATTTCCTGGCTGGACTATAGTGATCGAGATCTGATAGAGGTTGAGATGAGCTTTGCGGAACAGCTGTCACGCTTTGTGCTTCATCCTGCCGTCTCGGTTATTCTCCTCGTCATTGGCTTTGCTGGCATTGCAATTGAACTGTTTGTACCAGGCTTTGGTTTGCCAGGCATTTTAGGAGTATTGGCCATGGGACTGTATTTTTTCGGTTCCTACTTAGGAGGGCTTGCAGGAATGGAATCTGCATTGTTGTTTATTGTCGGGATTGTATTAATCATTCTGGAATTAATTGTACCCGCATTTGGCATACTTGGATTATTGGGAGGAGGTGCCATCATAACTGGCATCCTGTTAGCAGCCCCTGATTGGCAGTCAGGCGTTACAGCCATTGTTATAGCGCTGGTGATTGCAACGATTATCGTTATTATATTCTCCAGAACGAAAAAAGGCAGAGCCGTTTGGAATAAATTTGTGCTGCGTGAAAAGCTGACTACCGAGGAAGGCTTTGTCTCTGCTGAATCCAAAGCGTCGCTTGTAGGAGAAAAAGGTGTAACGGTAACACCACTTCGACCTGCCGGCACAGCCTTGATTAATGATCAACGTGTCGATGTCGTGACTGAGGGTGGATTTGTTGAAAATAATCGCCCTGTTGTCGTTGTCAAGGCAGAGGGAACATGGGTCGTAGTAAGAGAGATTACAAGCAATGAGAAGTGATCCAACTAAAAGAAAATGATAAACTTTGGGAGGTAATGCAATGCCTGGAATTGATCCGATGTTGCTAACAATTATTTTTATTATTTTAGGGGTAATTGTGTTTTTTGTGCTACTGAGCTTTTTCCCTGTCATGCTGTGGATTTCAGCGCTGGCATCAGGTGTTAAAATCGGTATCATTACACTATTTGCGATGAAGCTGCGTCGAGTTACGCCAAGCCGTATCGTTAACCCGCTCATTAAAGCGACGAAAGCGGGACTTGGGGTATCGACCAACCAATTGGAAACCCACTATTTAGCCGGTGGTAACGTAGACCGCGTTGTCAATGCGCTTATCGCAGCTCAGCGCGCCAACATTCCACTGTTGTTTGAACGTGCGGCAGCGATCGATCTTGCGGGCCGTGACGTATTGCAAGCGGTGCAAATGAGCGTTAACCCGCGTGTTATTGAAACAACCTCTGTATCTGCTGTTGCAAAGGACGGGATCGAGGTAAAGGTTCGTGCCCGCGTAACAGTTCGTGCCAACCTTGATCGTCTAGTCGGTGGTGCGGGTGAGGATACTATTATCGCTCGTATCGGTGAAGGAATTGTCTCCACAGTAGGTAGCTCGGGTTCTCATAAAGATGTACTTGAAAATCCGGATAAAATTTCTCGTACCGTACTTGAAAAAGGACTTGATGCAGGGACAGCTTTCGAAATCTTGTCAATCGATATCGCTGATGTGGATGTTGGTAAAAACATTGGTGCACATCTGCAAACCGAGCAGGCTGAAGCAGATAAAAACATTGCGCAAGCTAAAGCTGAGGAGCGCCGTGCGATGGCAGTTGCGAAAGAGCAGGAAAACAAAGCGAAGGTTGTGGAAATGGAAGCGCGCGTTGTTGAATCCGAATCTCAAGTTCCTCTGGCGATGGCAGAAGCACTGCGCAGCGGCAAGCTTGGTGTGATGGATTATTTGAATATGAAAAATATCGAGGCCGATACGGATATGCGCAAATCCATTGGTGACCCTAACGATATTGATCCGAATAAGAAATAGCCTCCTGTGCCAGAACTAGGATAGCTATAGGAGGTGAGCGCAAGTGGGGATCTTTGATCTCATATTCGATAATATCTACGTCGTCGTGGTAGTGCTGTTTGTTATATTTAAATTGCTGGGCAGCTTCTCGAACAAGAACAAACCAACCAGCATGCCAACCTTCGGCGGCGATCATCCGCAGCAGGGTAAATGGAGAGATGAGCAGGAGGAAGCAGATGAGCCCTACAGCTCTCCGTATGCTCCTGAGCAGCAATCAAGGCCACAAGCAACAGCTGCCCACCGTCAGCCGGATGTAGCGGCTTATGAGCAGCCTAGAAGAGAGACAGTCGCTCTTGAGCAAAGCGTGCAAAGCGTGCAAAGCGTGCCTGCAGGGCCTTCCTATGAGCAGCTAAGGCGCGAGCATCAGCGCAAGCAAGCGCTAGCAAGACAAAAGGCACATAAGCAAGGAAGCAGTCGCTCTCCGCAAGCGATTCAGCTGGAGGCGGATGATTTGCGCAAGGCCGTTGTTTGGAGCGAAATATTAGGTCAGCCAAGAGCAAAGCGGCCATTCCGCAGGTCTTAGACAAAAAGCGTAAGCTTTGGGACTTTATTGTCCCCGAGCTTGCGCTTTTTCTTTTATGCGGCTTGGTGAGGCAGGCCGATACTGATAGTTCTCATAAATGTCATAAAACTCGCATATTTTGATAAAGTACCGAACTATGTTGCGTTGTGGATGTTACTGGTATGAGGAAAGGGGAGTTCCAACAATGGGTCGTATGAAGCGTAAGCTGCACAAGCTGACGGCATCCTGGCTTGATATGCCGCAGGATGTTGTATTCGAACTACCTAGATTAACATTAATAGGCGACCGTCAGCTATATATTGAAAATCATCGCGGCGTTATAAATTTTACGGATGAAGTGCTTCGCTTATCGCTTAGCAAGGGAGAACTGGAAGTACGCGGACGAGAGCTGATCATTCGTACGATCTGGACTGACGAAGTGTTTGTGGAGGGCATTATTACAGGCATAGAACTGTTTCCATAATTAAAGTAAAAGGAGGAAAGACAATGCGACAATCGCTCATTGAATGGTTGAAAGGTTCTGTAGAGGTTGAGCTACAAGGAAGTCATGTAGCTCAATTTCTTAATCAAGCTACGCAAGACAAGCTAGAGCTGTCCAATATCCACTGGAAAGGAAGCGAGCGGGTAAGCTTTGAAGTAAGCGTCGAGCAATTTTTTTTATTGCGTAAATATGTACGAGCCTCCGGCGGAAAGCTAAAGCTGAAGCGAAAAAAAGGCTTTCCATTTTTGCTTTCCTTGCTGGAGAAGCGGCTATGGTTTACGATCGGCATCGCTTTATTTTTTGCGATCATTTTTTGCCTGTCCTCGCTGGTTTGGAGGATTGAAATTACCGGCAACAAACGGATTCCGAATGATGTAATAATGGCTGCTGCCAAGGAGCAGGGTCTCCATCTCTATCAATGGTCCTTTAGATTGCAGGATACTGATATTTTGTCCAAAAAGCTCGTTTCGGCAATTCCGGGCACAACGTGGATTGGCGTTGAAAAAACGGGTACGAAAGTAAAAATACAAATCGTAGAGGCAACGATTCCCGAAGAGCAGGAGCCGCATAGCCCGCGGCATCTTGTTGCAACGAATGATGCAGTTATTACGTACATAATAGCTGAGCAGGGAAAGCCGCTTGTACGGAAAAATCAACGAGTCAAGGCTGGCAACATTTTGATTTCAGGCGTAATTGGCAATGAGGCGCATTCACAAATCGTTGTCGCGCAAGGCGAAGTAAAAGGGCTGGTGTGGTATGAGTATGAGGTTAAGGCTCCGCTCGTGCAAAAATACCGTGTATTTACCGGAGAGCGTCAAGCTCGCTCATACATTGTGCTCGGCAACCGTGCCCTGCAAATTAGCGGCTACAAGCAAGAGCCGTATGAAAAGTCGGAGATCATCAAAACGACTGAGATGCTTTCGATTGGAAATTTCACATTGCCAATTGGCCGAATGAAGGAAATGGAGCAGGAAGTTGGCTTTGAGCAACGAGAACTGACCATGGAAGAAGCAAAAAAGGAAAGCTTGGAGCAGGCAAGATTGCGAATTTTAGCGCATGCTGGCAAAGATGCGGAAATTGTTAGCGAAATTGTTTTGCATGAAGCGACGGACAATGGTAAAGTGGTAATGAAAGTACTTTACGAAGTGAATCAGTCTATTACAAAAGAACTACCAATAGTCCAGATGCAGGGAGATTGAGTTTTATTGCAAAATGAAATGAAAACAGTTAAGATTCCAGTCGAAAATGCGGCTGAGGCATTAGCCGTTCTAGGACCACAAGATAAGTTCTTACGTATTGTTGAAGAACGCGTTGAGGCACGAATTTCATCAAGAGATGCAGAAATTTCAATTACTGGTCCAGCAACGCAAGTGGACTCTTTGGAGCAGCTTTATCAAGTGCTGCTGCAGCTTGTGAGGGAAGGCTATACGCCTTCAGAGCGTGATGTTACCTATGCGCTAGACCTTGCTTTGAACATGCAGGCAGAGGAATTGCTCGATTTGTTCAAAAAGCCAATTGCTACAACATACCGTGGCAAAAAAATATTAGTTAAAACGATAGGTCAGCGTCATTACACGAAGCTGATTAAAAAGCATGATATTGTGTTTGGCATTGGACCAGCAGGTACAGGCAAAACGTATTTGGCTGTTGTACTGGCCGTCACCGCTCTTAAAGAAAACATTGTGAAGCGAATCATTTTGACAAGGCCTGCCGTTGAAGCGGGAGAGAATTTAGGCTTTTTGCCAGGTGATTTGCAGGAAAAGGTCGATCCTTATTTAAGGCCGCTATATGACGCCTTGCATGATGTGCTTGGCGCTGAGCAAACGGTTAAGGCGATTGAGCGGGGCATGATCGAGATTGCGCCGCTAGCCTATATGCGTGGTCGTACGCTGGACGATGCATTTATTATTTTGGACGAGGCCCAAAATACGACACCGGAGCAAATGAAAATGTTTTTGACTCGTCTCGGCTTTGGCTCGAAAATGGTCATTACCGGCGATGTAACGCAAATTGATTTGCCACGCGGAAAAAGCTCCGGCTTAATTGAAGCAAAGCGCGTTCTGAGCGAGATTGAAGAGATCGGAATGATGATATTTTCCGAGCAGGATGTCGTTCGCCATACATTAGTGCAAAAAATTATTATGGCTTATGACCGCGATGCAGAATCAAGAGCTGTGGATTCACGGAAATAGATGTGTGTCCTAGTATTGAAGAAAGGACTGAGAGCGAATGACTACAAAGAATGACCTTGGTCAGATCAAAAAGCGCAGTTTGAAGGCGACTGCTGGCTGGAGGCAAAGCACAGCTATGAAATGGACATTCATGGCGTTGTTCGTCATTCTTTTCTACTTCAATCTCGCGCCGCATATTATTCCTGAGACGTATAACATTACGGAAAACTCAATGAGTGACAAGGATATAAAGGCGCCAACGCAAATTCGCGACGAGAAAGCTACAAGAGCAGCTGAGGAGCAGGCGGCAAATGCGATAGAAGATATTTACTTGACTGTCGGCATGCGTAATGAGCAGCTTGTGGAAACGATTTTTCTGCGGATTGAAGGGCTTAACGCTGATGATCAGGTCACCGAGCAAAACAAAATCGATATTTACCGGACTGAAATTCCGAAAAAGTATGACGAGCATGTTGAAAATCTTGTGAAATCGGGCTTGGCGAACGAAACGCACAATGAGCTGCTGCTTGAAGAAATGGCTCGCGTTACAGCTGAGCAAAAGTATACGATTCCAGAAGAAACCTTTTACAAGCTGCCGAAGCTGACACAAGATGAATTATCCGAGATGCGGCTTGTTGCCAGGGATATTGTGCGCAAGCTGATGAATGAACAGCTGCGGGATGCTGAAACGGCTCGCACTCAGGTAGCCGAGATGGTCAATTCCAGCTCGATTTCGAATCGTACTGCACGAGAAGTCGTATCGGAAATTGCCCGATTCTCGATTACACCCAACAAGTTTTTTGATCGGACCGCAACCGATGAAGCGCGTGAAAATGCTCGGCTTAACACGCAGCCAGTTGTTTACAAGGAAAATGAAATTATCGTAAAAAAAGGCGAGGTCATTACGCCAGATACATATGAAATGCTTGTCGAGGCCAATTTGCTGCAGGATACTAAGCATAATTGGGCCAAGCTGGGAGTTGTGATGACAGCAGTGCTGCTTGCTGCGTTTTTGTATATTTACTTTACGCAGTCAGCAGGCTCGCATTTGCAACAGACGAGGTACAACAATTCACAGCTGCTCATGCTGTTTTTAATTACGCTGCTTAATTTGGGAATTATGCAAATTGTGGCGTTGATACAAGGTGAAACGTCAAGCATTGCGGGCTTTATGGTGCCGGCAGCGCTTGGAGCAATGCTGATTACATTGCTTATTGACGAGCATTTGGCGCTTGCTTCCACGTTCATAACGAGCGTCGGAGGGGCGATCATATTAAACAGCACCAACAGTGGATTGTTTGATTATCGCTTCGGTTTTTATACGATGGTCATTTCGCTAGCGGCGATTTATTCGATTAAGCATGCCAGCCAGCGCTCGGTCATTTTGAAAGCGGGCATTATGGTCAGCTTGTTTGGCTCGGTCAGTGTGCTGACGATATATTTGATGGCAGAGCAGCTGGATCGCATGCCGCTTATCTATTCGATCGGCTTCGCATTTGGCGGCGGCTTGCTTACTTCGATTCTAGTAATCGGCCTTATGCCGTTCTTTGAAATTTCGTTCGGAATTTTATCGGCGCTTAAGCTGGTTGAGCTGTCGAGTCCGAATCATCCGCTATTGCGCAAGCTGTTGACTGAAACGCCTGGCACCTACCATCATAGCGTTATGGTGGGCAATTTGGCAGAAGCGGCGGCAGAAGCGATTGGCGCAAACGGGCTGCTATGTCGTGTGGGCGCGTTTTACCATGATATTGGCAAGACGAAGCGGCCAAGCTATTTTATCGAAAACCAAAACAATATGGAAAATCCGCATGACACGATCGATCCGATGCTGAGCAAATCGATTATTGTTGCTCATGCCAAGGATGGCGCGGAAATGCTGAAGGCGTACAAAATGCCGAAGCAGCTGCGCGATATTGCCGAGCAGCATCATGGCACAACGTCCTTGAAGTTTTTCTATTACAAGGCGAAAAAGCAAGCAGAGGAAGCGGGCATCGAGCCTGACTTTACCGAGGATGATTTCCGCTATCCTGGTCCTAAGGCGCAGTCGAAGGAAGCGGCAGTTGTTGGTATTGCAGATTGTATAGAGGCTGCTGTACGGAGCTTGCGTAACCCGACGATTGACCAGGTTGAGGATATGATTCACAAAATTATTAAAAGCCGTGTCGATGACAATCAATATAATGAGTGCGACTTAACGATGAAGGAATTGGATAAAATAGCTCAATCGTTAAAGGAAAGCCTGATGGGGATTTTCCATTCGCGCATTGAATACCCTGAAGACGCAAAAGCAAAAGATAAGCAGAAGGAGTCATAATATGAGTCTGGTATTGGATTGGAACAACAATCAAAGCAAATTTGAAATTCCTGAGACATGGATTACGATGCTCAATGAAATTTTGCAGCTTGCCGCGGCGAATGAAGGGCTTACCTCAGGCGAGGTTACGCTAACCTTTACGGATAATGAAGAAATTCATGAGCTGAACAAAACGTATCGCGGTATTGATCGTCCGACTGATGTGCTGTCTTTTGCGATGAATGATGATGGCGTAGATGAGCTTGATATTATTTTCGAGGTGGATAGCGAGGACGAGCTTGATCCAATATCAGGCATGCTTGGTGATATTATTATTTCCGTGGAGCGTGCAGAGGAGCAACGGCTGGAATATGGTCACAGTCTTGAGCGGGAAATCGGATTTTTGTTCGTGCATGGCTTCCTTCATCTGCTAGGCTATGATCATCAGGATGAGCAGTCTGAGGCTGAAATGACAGCAAAGCAGGAGGCTGTGCTTCAGCAGGTAGGTTTAACGCGATAATGCATAAGCTATTAAATAGTTTTAAGCATGCTTTTTCCGGCATCTGGTATGCTGTGCGTACACAACGAAATATGAAGATACATGTAACGGTGGCACTATTAGTAATACTACTAGGTGCCATCGTTTCACTTACTTGGCTGGAATGGTGTTTGGTCATACTGCTAATATGCGCTGTTACAGGCCTGGAACTGGTTAACACAGCGATAGAATCGACAATTGACCGCTTTAGCACCGAGCCGCATCCGTTAGCGAAGGTCGCTAAAGATACGGCTGCAGGAGCTGTGCTGGTCATGTCGATTGGAGCGGCTATAATAGGTATTATAATCTTTGCACCAAAGCTGATTGAATGGTTACGATGAGTGTAGGAGGAATGAGCATATGAGTCAGCAGCTTGAGCAATTGCTGGATGAAGCAAAGGCCGCGATGGACCTTGCGTACGTGCCTTATTCACAATTTCGCGTAGGTGCGGCCTTGCTGCATGAGTCTGGCCACATTTATCGCGGCTGCAATATTGAAAATGCAGCCTATGGTCCGACCAATTGTGCTGAGCGGACAGCGTTGTTTAGCGCAATTGCTGATGGAGCAAAGCCGGGCAGCTTTACGGCAATCGCTGTCATCGGTGAAACAACGGAGCCGATTACACCATGCGGTGTTTGCCGCCAGGTGCTGGTTGAGCTTTGCTCGCCAGATATGAAAGTGATTATGAGCAATTTGAAAGGGGATCGTACAGTGATGACAGTAGCTGAGCTGCTGCCAGGGGCATTTACGCCCTCGTCACTGGCTAAGGAGGAGCATTCATGAATCAACAGGAAGAGCGCAGCAAATTCCGTTCAGGCTTTGTTGCGATAATTGGAAGACCGAACGTTGGCAAGTCGACCTTAATGAATCATTTAATTGGACAAAAAATTGCGATCATGTCGGACAAGCCGCAAACGACGAGAAATAAAATTCATGGCGTATATACCGAGGAAAATATGCAAATTGTTTTTCTCGACACACCGGGCATTCATAAGCCGAATTCTAAGCTGGGCAACTATATGATGAAGTCGGCAGAAAGCGCCTTGAAGGAAGTAGAGGCTATTCTGTTTTTAATCGATGCTTCTGAGGAATTGGGCGGCGGTGATCGTTATATTATCGAGCAGCTTGGCAAAGTAAGCACGCCAGTGTTTTTAGTTATTAATAAAATCGATAAAATTGATCCTGAAGCGTTAATGAACAAAATTGTACAGTATAAGGATTTATATAATTTTGCGGAAATTGTTCCGATTTCGGCAATGAACGGCAACAATATTTCGACGCTGCTGCAGCAAATCGGCAACTATTTGCCAGAGGGGCCGCAATATTATCCAGCCGATCAAGTAACGGATCATCCTGAGCAATTTGTATGCGCCGAGCTGATTCGCGAAAAAATATTGCATCTTACGCGCGAGGAAATCCCGCACTCGATCGCAGTGCAAATCGAGGATATGCGTGTGCAGGATAACGGCGTCGTCTATATCGGAGCGGTCGTATTCGTTGAGCGTGATTCGCAAAAAGGAATTATTATCGGCAAGCGCGGCGCCTTGTTAAAGGAAGTTGGCAAAAATGCGCGCATCGACATTGAAAATCTGCTTGGCTCAAAGGTATTTTTAGAGATATGGGTCAAGGTAAAGAAGGATTGGAGAAATCAGGATCGCGTGCTCAATGATTTGGGCTTTAAGCATGAGTAAACACAAAAGTCAAGCTTGAGAAAGCAGTAATTTTTGCTACGGATATAATTCTTAAGAGTGTTCATCCTATTACCATCTGGAGTTGCATTTCCGAGGCGGAAAGGATGGATACGAATGAAGGATTTTTCGTGGAAATATTTTGCGTTAACCGGGGATGTCGAATCTTATTTACTCTACAAGGAAGTGGAGCGATTTAGAGATTCGATCGATACCGTGGCAGTAGGTCTGGGTGATGATGAAGAAGAGCTGCCCCTGGAGGGAGTAGAATAACCTCTAACTGCTGCTAATCGTCGCAAGTCAAGTTGGGGGAAATGACATGCTTTATCGCGTGGAAGGTATCGTTGTTCGAACAGTTGATTATGGTGAAAATCATAAAATCGTGACACTTATAACGAATAATAGCGGCAAGGCTGGTGTTCTCGTACGGGGTGCGAGAAAGGTTCGCAGCAAGCACGCCTCGCTTGCGCAGCCTTTTACATATGGAGAGTACAGCTATACACGACAGACTGGTTTAGGTACGCTGCAGCATGGTGAATTAATTGCTTCTAATCATTTGCTGCGTTCCGACCTTGATCTTGCCGCACATGCCTCTTATATCGCCGAGCTTATTGATCGCTGCATAGCCGATGAAGAGATAGGGCTGGTTCATTTCGAGCAGCTAAAGGCTTGCTTTGCAGCGCTGATGGAAGGCAAGGACGTAGTTGTGCTCACCGCCATTTTTGAAATGAAAATGCTGATGATGAGCGGCTACAGCCCCATTGTAGAGGAATGCATACATTGCGGCAATCATGTTGGGCCCTTTAAGCTTTCAAGCTACGCAGGCGGAATTGTATGCTCCAGATGCGCAGCACAGGATGCTTCCTTACTTACAGTAAGTGAGACGGCATTGAAGCTGCTGCGCTTATTCAAACGTCTTGATTTGCGTCAAGTCGGCAATATTAATTTATCTCCTGAGACAAAGCAGGAGGTGAGCGGTTTAATCCGCCAATTAATTGACATGCAGCTAGGCATAAAATTTAAAACGCGCAGCTTCTTAGATAATTTAGGCAAATTAGTTTGACATTCTTGTCAGAGTTGAATAAAATATGAGAAGTTCAATAAGTGGCTGTGAAAGAGAATTGTACATGAATTCGCCCAAAAGCGAGCCGGGGATGGTGAAAGCCTGGCGGGGTCTGAGCATGCTGCATGGCGCTCTGGAGCCTATCGAGTGAAAGTGGATTATTCGTATCTGAATAATCAAGTAGGGTGGAACCGCGGGAATATACTCTCGTCCCTACGTCTGGGAACAGGCGTAGGGCGGGAGTTTTTTATTTTGCCTGATAAGCCTGTTCAAATATAAGAGGATGCTCAAAAAGCCAAGCTTTTTAGAAGCGAACTTACAAAGGAGTTGTAGAGGAATGAATTTTCAAGGCATGATTTTAACGCTGCAGCAGTTTTGGGCTGAGCAAAATTGTATTCTCGTGCAGCCGTATGATGTGGAAAAAGGCGCGGGCACGATGAATCCGATGACATTTCTACGTTCAATTGGGCCGGAGCCGTGGAACGTCGCTTATGTAGAGCCGTCCCGTCGTCCAGCCGATGGACGCTATGGCGATAACCCGAATCGTCTATATCAGCATCATCAGTTTCAGGTTATTCTCAAGCCGTCGCCAGACAACATTCAGGAGCTTTATCTGGAAAGCTTGAAGCGCCTGGGCATTGATGCCAAGGATCATGATATTCGCTTTGTTGAGGACAACTGGGAATCTCCAACATTGGGTGCTTGGGGATTAGGCTGGGAGGTATGGCTGGATGGCATGGAAATTACCCAGTTTACTTACTTCCAGCAAGTAGGCGGTATTGATATGCATCCGGTCGCAGTAGAAATTACGTATGGCATGGAGCGTTTGGCTTCCTATATTCAGCAAAAGGAAAATGTATACGAGCTGGAATGGGTAGATGGCGTAACGTACGGAGATGTATTCCATCAGCCGGAGTTCGAGCATTCCAAATATACATTTGAAACTTCTGATTCAGCTATGCTTTTCTCGCTATTCAACATGTACGAGGAAGAAGCAAAGAAAACGATGGAGCAGCATCTAGTATTTCCTGCCTATGACTACGTGTTGAAATGCTCGCATACGTTCAACCTGCTTGACGCGCGCGGCGCAATCAGCGTAACTGAGCGTACAGGCTATATTGCCCGTGTCCGCAATCTGGCTCGTTCCATTGCGACAACCTACCTGGAAGAGCGTGAAAGACTAGGTTTCCCGCTGCTGAAGAAAGGAGAGAAATAAGATGGCAAAAGATCTACTGCTGGAAATTGGTTTGGAAGAAGTGCCGGCTCGTTTTGTGCGCGATGCGATGGAGCAATTGCAGCAAAAATATGAAAAATGGCTGGAAGAGCAGCGCATTTCCTTTGAACGGATTCAGTCCTATGCTACACCTCGCCGTTTAGCAATATTAGTGACTGGTGTTGCGGAAAAACAAGCAGATATTGAAGAGGAAGCAAAGGGGCCTTCTCGCAAAATTGCCCAGGATGAAAACGGCAATTGGAGCAAGGCTGCACTAGGCTTTGCCCGCAGCCAAGGCGTGGAGCCGGAGGCATTGTACTTCAAGGAGCTGGCTGGCGTTGAATATGTGTATGCGAAAAAAAGCAGCATCGGTGTCGAAACATCCAGTTTGCTTGCACAAGGCTTTGTTGATGTGATTCAATCTATGTCTTTCCCGAAAAATATGCGCTGGGGCAGCTATGAAATGCGTTTTGTTCGTCCAATTCGCTGGCTTGTTGCTTTATATGGTCATGATGTCGTGCCATTTGAGCTGGCAGGGGTAGCAAGCGGTCGCATTTCGCGCGGACATCGTTTCCTTGGCTCAGAGACAAGCTTGGCTGCAGCAAGCGACTATGCAGAAAAGCTGCGTGAGCAGTTTGTTATTGTCGATGTCGCGGAGCGGGAAGCCTTAATTGTGAAGCAGATCGAGGAGCTGGCTGCACAAAAAGACTGGAAAATTGCAGTTAAAGAGGATTTGCTTGAGGAAGTTCTATTCCTTGTCGAATATCCAAGCACGTTGTTCGGCACCTTCGAGGAATCGTTCCTGAACATTCCGCAGGAGGTTTTGATTACTTCAATGCGCGAGCATCAGCGCTACTTCCCGGTGCTTGATCAGGAAGGAAAGCTGCTGCCATATTTCGTAACCGTGCGCAACGGGGATCAGCGCTCGCTGGATATCGTAGCAAAGGGTAATGAGAAGGTGCTTCGTGCGCGCTTGTCGGATGCGAAGTTTTTCTATGAAGAAGATCACAAGCTTACGATTGAGGATGCGCTTGCCAAGCTGGAGAACATCGTTTATCACGAGGAGCTGGGCTCTGTTGGCGACAAGGTGCGTCGCGTTACTCGCACAGCATCGCTTATTTCCTCGAAGCTTGCAGTTGGGCAAAGCGTTCAGGATAAGGTGGAGCGTGCAGCAGCCATTTGCAAATTCGACCTCGTATCACAAATGGTTTACGAGTTCCCGGAGCTACAAGGCATTATGGGTGAGGATTATGCTTCGCGTCTTGGTGAGGATGCCGAAGTGGCAAAAGCGATTAACGAGCATTATCAGCCGCGCTTTGCCGGTGATGCAGTGCCTTCGCAGTTGGTCGGTGCAATCGTCAGTCTTGCGGACAAAATCGATACAATTGTAGGCTGTTTCTCAATTGGCATCGTGCCAACTGGCTCGCAGGATCCGTATGCACTTCGCCGTCAAGCGGCAGGCATAGTACAAATATTGCTGGCGCATAATTTGCCAATGTCCTTGACCGAGCTGTTTGAGCTATGCTTGACGGTCCATGCAGAGCGCGGTACGAAACGCAGCTCGCAGGAAATCAGCAAAGATTTGCAAGATTTCTTTGCGCTTCGCGTTAAAAACTGGCTAGGCGAGCACGGAGCCAAATATGATGTTATCGATGCTGTTATGGAAGCAGGCTTTACTGATTTGCAATTGACCAAGAAGCGTGCGGAACTGCTGGCAGCGCAATTGCAGGATGTCAATAAAGCTAGCTTCAAGAGCAATGTAGAAGCGTTCAACCGCGTCTGCAATCTAGCAGCGAAAGCAGAAAGCAAGCAAGTAAATCCTGAACTGTTCCAAGAGGAAACAGAGCGTAATCTGTATAACACTTGGGCCGCTATTCATAGCAGCTTTGTCGAAGCGATGGCAGCACGCGATGTAGAGAGCGCATATGAGAAATTGGCAAGCCTGCGCGAACCAATTGTCGCTTACTTCGATTCTGTAATGGTTATGGCAGAGGACGAGGCAGTGAAGCAAAACCGTCTCGCTACACTTGCGGTAATTGCTGATGATGTATCAGCAATAGCAGATCTATCAAAATTAGTCTGGGCTTAGAGGTAGTTTAAAAAGCTGGACTTTGATGACGATGTTGCTTCTATGTAGCTTAGTCGACGGCGAATCTTGAACGCTAGCGAAAACTGCGGTGCTCACGTAGCTCTGCTCTACGCTGCGCTCCTCGTTTTCTACTAGCGTCCAAGCTTCTTGGTCCTGAAAGCCCAGCTTTTTAAACTCGATTGGAAGGGGTTGTTTAAAAAGCTGGACTTTGATGACGATGTTGCTTCTATGTAGCTTAGTCGACGGCGAATCTTGAACGCTAGCGAAAATTCCGGTGCTCACGTAGGTCTATCTACGCTGCGCTCCTCATTTTCTACTAGCGTCCAAGCTTGTTGGTCCTGAAAGCCCAGCTTTTTAAACTCGATTGGAAGGGGTGGTTTAAAAAGCTGGACTTTGATGGCGATGCTTAGCATTGTAGCATAGTCGACGTCGAATATGTCACGCTACCGAAAGCTGCGGTGCTCACGTAGCTTGTGCCGCAGCTAGCGCTCCTCGCTTTCTACTATCGCCCAAGCTTCTTGGTCCTGGCTGCAAAGAGGAGCAATGCATCCGGAAAACGAAGAGGGTCGCCTTTAACATCGTAATGCAACCTTAAAAAATTTAAATAAGAGCATTACGATTTAAAAAGCGACTGGAGGAATGCTTTGCTCCGGAGCGCTGATTTAAAAAGCGACTGTAGGATGCATTGCTCCGGAGCGTTGAGTCAGCGTTAAAAATTTTTTAATAGATGGGAGCTTTAATGATGAGTAGAGAGTCGGATGTTATTGTGTATGTTGTGTCGGACGCAGCAGGGGATACAGGGGAATATGTGGTTCGGGCGGCGTTGGCTCAGTTTCACCCTATTCATACGGATATTCGCAGGGCGCCTTTCGTCACTAGCAAAACTGTGCTTGAAGGAATTGCGATGAAGGTGAAGCAGCTTGATGCGATCGTGATGTATACGCTTGTTATTCCCGAGCTGCGTGAGCATATGCGTCTGCTCGCAGAGCAG
Organism: Paenibacillus montaniterrae; assembly: GCF_018403185.1. GTDB lineage: Bacteria > Bacillota > Bacilli > Paenibacillales > Paenibacillaceae > Pristimantibacillus > Pristimantibacillus montaniterrae. The sequence continues at coordinate 987,771 of NZ_BOSE01000001.1, read as the reverse complement.
TATGACATTCAGGCGATTGATCTACTGGGCTCTCTGATTGAAATGCTGGAGCTTCGCACGGGCAGAAAATCGCGTCAAGAGCCTGGCTTGAATCACGTGCTTGACGCTGATTATTTCAAAAAGGTGGAGGCGGTCGAGTTTGCCGTGCGCTATGATGATGCGCGTGACCCATCCGGTGTTAAAAAGGCCGACATTGTGCTCGTCGGCGTATCGCGAACATCGAAAACTCCGCTTTCCATGTACTTGGCTCACCAAAAGTTTAAAGTGGCCAATGTGCCGCTCGTGCCTGAAATCAAGCCGCCGGAGGAGCTGTTTCAGGTGCCGCGCTCCAAAATTATCGGCTTGACGATTAACGTCAATTATTTAAATATTATTCGCAAGGAGCGCTTAAAGGCGCTTGGCTTGCCGGATACGGCTTCCTATGCGACAACGGATCGTATTGAACTCGAGCTGGACTATGCTGAAACGATTATGAAGAAATTGCAGTGTACAGTAATTGATGTGTCCCATCGTGCAGTTGAGGAAACGGCAAGCCTCATTATGGAAAAAGTGAAGCAAGCATAATAAATAAAGGATTTTTCGCCAGCGTAGCGTATATAATATTTAGTATCCAAATGACAAGCCAGCCTACAAGCTGCCAAAGAGAGGTGTTTGAGTTGAAAATTATTGTGGATGGTGATGCATGTCCGGTTAAAAGCGAAATTATCGCGACGGCCCGCATCTTTTCGACTCCAGTTTGCATGGTCGCTTCATTTGATCATCGCTTGCCTCAGGTGGAAGGCGTTGAAACGGTTCAGGTGGATCGCAGCAGCCAATCGGCGGATATGTTTATCGCCAACAAGGTGAAGGCTGGCGATCTGGTCATTACTCAGGATTTTGGGCTTGCTTGTCTCGCTATTGCCAAGCATGCCTATACGCTTTCTTTTCGCGGCGAAACCTATACCGACGACAATATTGATTACTTGCTGGAGCGGCGTGCCGAATTTGCCAAAAGGCGGCGGCAAGGCGCCCGAACTAAAGGGCCGCGGCCGTTAACTGACGATGACCGCAAAAGATTTCAACAAAACTTGACAAAACTTTTGCAAGAAAAGCAGGAGAAACGTGAAGTTTAGCGAATAATATTATTGTGCTACAATTTTGAAGGTGATGTAAAATGGCTGGAGAGTTAATACCAGATGAAGTAATTGATGCAGTCCGGAATCACCATGACATCGTAGAAGTAGTCGGTAAATATGTACACCTGACTAAGCAAGGGAAATACATGAAGGGGTTATGCCCTTTTCATTCTGAAAAGACTCCTTCATTCACGGTTACTCCCGAACTTCAGATTTTTTATTGCTATGGCTGTGGTAAAGGTGGTAACGTTATTCGATTCGTCGAAGAAATGGAGGGATATACATTTCCGGAAGCTGTTCGAACGCTTGCGGAGGATGCTGGAATTCCAGTCACCTGGTCTTCTAACGTAGGTGGTCACTCTCATGATCAAGACAATGTTCGCAATAAAATCATAGAGGCACATGAGCTCGCTGTAAAGTTCTATCATTATATATTGAACAATACACGACAAGGTGATGAAGCAAAGCGCTATTTGATTGAGCGAGGATTGACGGATAAGCTGATTGATCAGTTTATGATCGGTTATGCGCCCGGTGATTGGGATGTGTTGACTCGATTTCTAATGAATCGAGAATTTGACCCGAAGCTGTTAGAGAAGGGTGGCTTAATTTCTGCCAAAAATGAAGCTGAGGGCTATTTTGACCGTTTCCGAAATCGAATTATGTTTCCGATTTGGGACAAAAATGGCAAGGCTATCGCATTTGGTGGCAGAATAATCGGCGAGGGACAGCCGAAATATTTAAATTCTCCAGAGACGATGCTGTTTACAAAAAGCAAAATGCTCTATAATTTGAATTTTGCTAGACCGGCAATTAAAAAAGCGAAGCAAATTGTACTCTTCGAAGGCTATATGGATGTCATAAAGGCATGGTCAGCAGATGTTCAAAATGGAGTTGCAACTTTAGGGACAGCATTGACGGAGGAGCATTGCATGCTGCTTAAGCGTCATGGCGATGAAATTATTATTTGCTATGACGGAGACAGCGCAGGCCAAGCCGCAGCTTACAAAGCAATTCCTATGCTGGAGCGGGTAGGATTAAAGGTGCTTGTAGCTCTTCTTCCTAAAGGAATGGACCCTGATGAATATATTAAGAGCCATGGCACGGATGCGTTTCGGTATGAAGTGATCGAACAAGCCGTATCTATAACAAAATTCAAGCTTATATATTCACGAAAAAACCATATACTGTCAAGAGAAGAAGATCGGAATCAATATATCGTCGAAGCGGTAAAAATTGTGGCAGAGCTTGATTCATCGACAGAAAGAGAAATTCATCTAAAGGAATTGGCAAAGGAATTCGATATTTCTTTAGATGCTTTAAAGCAGGACTGCCATGAATTTCGACTGCAGCAACAAAATTTAAAGGACCAAAGGGATAATAACCAATTTTCGTGGAATAATGGTAGGAATGAAAAACGGAAAACCGAGAGAAGCTCGACCGTGCTTCCTGCATATGTTAATGCAGAACGCCGTTTGCTCAATGTGATGATGAGAAATAGAGATGTCGCATTGGCAGTTCACGAACAATTAGGTGATGCCTTTAATATTCCGAATCATGAAGCGATTGCTGCATATTTGTATGCATACTACGCTTCGGGCTATGATGCTGATGCTGCGCGTTTCATTTCCACCTTGGAGGATGAAGCTTTGGAGCGGACGGCAACAGAGCTGCTTATGATGGACGGAGGGTTTCCTTTTGACGAGGATATAATGAATGCTTGGATTCAAGACATTCAAAAGGTTCCTAGGCTGCGTGAAATCGAGAAAAAGAAAGAGCAGATGATGCGTGCCGAACGTGCTGGGGACGCAATCTTGGCAGCGCAATTAGGTATTGAGATTATTTCCCTAGAACGTGAACTGAAAAATTCTCTTCGGTAAAGTCTAGGGAGGAGGGAGTCGCAAAATGGCGAATGATCAGCATACTGAATTAGATACTGAGCAAAAGTTGGATCTTGCGAAGGATCAATTGATTGAGCAAGGGAAGAAGAGAGCTTCTCTTACTTATAAGGAAATTATGGAGAAGCTGTCTCCATTTGATCAAGATCCTGAACAAATCGATGAGTTTTTCGAGCAGCTTGATGACCTGGGCATTGAGGTACTGAACGAAAGCGACGATGACCATCCACTTTCGCCTACAGGAGATGATCAGGAGCGGGATGGGGATGATTTTAATTTTGATGACGATTTGGCATTACCTCCAGGCATCAAAATTAATGATCCTGTTCGTATGTATTTGAAAGAAATCGGGCGTGTTCCTTTGTTATCCTCTGAGGATGAAATTGAACTGGCTATTCGTATAGAAAATGGCGACGAGGAAGCGAAAAAACGGCTTGCCGAGGCGAACCTGCGTCTCGTTGTAAGCATCGCCAAGCGTTATGTGGGGCGCGGCATGCTGTTTCTCGATCTTATTCAAGAAGGCAATATGGGTTTGCTGAAGGCTGTTGAGAAGTTCGATTATCAAAAAGGCTTCAAGTTTAGTACGTATGCGACTTGGTGGATTCGTCAAGCGATTACGCGCGCAATTGCCGATCAAGCGCGTACGATTCGTATCCCGGTTCATATGGTTGAAACGATCAACAAGCTGATTCGTGTATCTCGTCAGCTGCTTCAAGAGCTTGGACGTGAACCGACGCCAGAGGAAATTGCTGCAGAGATGGAGCTAAGCACAGAAAAGGTTCGCGAGATTATGAAAATTGCACAAGAGCCGGTATCCTTGGAAACGCCAATCGGTGAAGAGGATGATTCGCATCTTGGTGATTTTATCGAGGATCAAGAAGCGCTTGCGCCTGCAGACGCTGCGGCATACGAGCTGTTGAAGGAGCAATTGGAGGATGTGCTGGATACACTGACAGAGCGTGAAGAAAACGTGCTGCGCTTGCGTTTTGGCTTAGATGATGGCCGTACGCGTACCCTTGAGGAAGTTGGCAAGGTGTTCGGTGTTACTCGCGAGCGTATTCGTCAAATCGAAGCGAAGGCATTAAGAAAGCTTCGTCATCCGAGCAGAAGCAAACGACTTAAAGATTTCCTTGAATAGTTAGTACGAATCGATGACCTTTCTGCATTGCAGTAAGGTCATTTTTTCAATAAGCTTGCGTGATCATTCTTACTTGCATGAACATTCTTAATAGAAAGGAATAGGTCTATGAAAGCAGAGCGTAGAACGATCATCGTTCGCGAAATTGAGCACTGGAGAAGATCCAAGCTGCTGCCTGATCATTATTGCGATTTTCTGCTAAATTTATATGCCGATCCAGTTCTAGCACCTAAGTCCGAAGAGGAGCAGCCCAAGCATCTTGTTGGCAAAGCAATTATGGCTGTTTCCAAAGCAACAGGCAAACAATGGTTTTATACGATTGGTCTTTTTACGTTAATTTCATTTATTGTGCTTTATTTTAGCGTTTTTCATCCCGCATTGCAAATTTCCATCATATTGCTTGGCACATTTGCCTTGCTCTGGTTTGGAGAAAAAATTCGCAAGCAGCATGCTCCATTTGGTTTTTTAGCAATTTTCCTCGGGCACTTATTGCTGCTGTGCGGCGGATTATATTTGATTTCCCAGCATCAGCTCAGCGATTGGTATTGGACCTTTGCATTAATAGCAGTCTGTTCCTTGTTCTGGATCGTTTATGGCATGAAGAGCCATTTGAGCATGCTGCATATTTGCGGCTGGCTTGCTTTTTTGCTCGCTTACGCGATGCTGCTGCATGAGCTGACGAGCGGCCAGCAATGGTATGAGATTCAGCTGTACTGGATTCCGCTGTCGATCCTGTTCTTTTGGATTAGCTGGTTTATTCATCGCTGGTTCAAGCCGTCATCTGCCGTACTGTTTGTAATTGGCATCGCGACATGGTTTATGCCGGAAATTTTCCAGCTCGTATTTATTGGCGAAATGGGCTACTTGCAGCTCCAGCTTATTAGCAAAGTTATCATAGGCAGCTTATTATTATTTGTATTGAGAAAACAATGGATGGTGTGGGTAATATAATGATTCAGCTTTCAAAACGGCTTCAAACCGTAGCAGACTACATAACAACTGGACATCGACTGGCCGATATTGGCTCGGATCACGCGCTGCTGCCCGTATACGCTGTACAAAGCGGCAAGGTGCCGCTCGCGGTTGCGGGAGAGCTGAACAAAGGGCCCTGGCAGGCAGCCTGTCAGCAGGTCACTAATGCCGGGCTGTCAGCAAGCATCGACGTTCGCCGCGGCAATGGGCTTGAAGTCATCGAAGCTTTAGAAGCAGATACGATAACGATTTGTGGAATGGGTGGCGCTTTAATCTGTGCGATATTAGAGGCTGGCCATCAGCAGGGCAAGCTAGAAGGAGTAAAGGAACTTATCCTGCAGCCTAATATTGGCGAGGATGCCGTTAGGATTTGGCTGCTGGAGCATGACTGGCTGCTCCAGGATGAGTCAATCGTTGAAGAGGATGGAAAAATATACGAGGTGCTGCATGCTGTAAGCAGCAAGCAAGCAAAGCAGCAAAACGATAAGCTATACAAGGGAGAGGGGCTGCCTTTTGCAGAGCCGATTAATCGCGCGATTTTGCTGCGAATGGGCCCTTATTTATTACAGAAGAAAGATCCTGAGCTTAAGCGCAAATGGCTGGCTGAGCTGGAGAAGCTGGACTATATTGCAGCTTCTTTAACGCAATCCGAGCAGGAGAGCGCCAGGTTCAAGCTCGCATCCGTCAAGCAGGATCAAAAGCTGATCAAGGAGGTACTGGAATGGCTATACACGGTCAAACTTTAATTCAATATATGGAGCAGCTCGCGCCAAAATATTTCGCGGTTGAGCATGATCGCATCGGCCTGCAGCTAGGAACGCTGAACAAGCAAGTGAAGCGAGTGCTCGTGACGCTCGATGTTACGGATGAGGTTGTGCAGGAGGCAATCGAGCAGCAGATCGATCTTATTATTGCCCATCATGCAATCATCTTTCGTCCGCTTGGCAGCATTGACACGTCAACACCAGCCGGCAGACTTTATGAGCAGCTGATCAAGCATGATATCGCAGTTTATATTTCCCACACTAATCTTGATGTTGCAGTTGGCGGCGTAAATGATTTGCTGGCTGATTTGGCAGGCATGGAGAAGGAGGGACGCAAGCTGCTGGAAACGGTCTATGTTGATCAACTAAGCAAGCTGGTCGTCTATGTCCCGCAATCGGCTATAGCAGCTGTCGAGCAGGCCGCGTGGCGCGCAGGAGCCGGACATATTGGCAATTACAGTCATTGCAGCTTTCAGAGCAGCGGCACAGGCACCTTTATGGCCGAGGATGGAACGAATCCGTATGTAGGCGAGCAACACAAGCTGCATCGCGAGCCTGAGATCCGCTTTGAATGCATTGTTCCTGCCAGCTTGCAGCGCAAGGTAGTAAGCAGCGTTATAAAGGCTCATCCTTATGAGGAGGTTGCCTATGATTTGCTGCCTTTGCAGCAGCAGGGTCAAGCGTACGGCCTTGGAAGAGTGGGCAGGCTGCTTGAGCCAACTACGCTGGGCGAGCTGGCAGAAAGGCTCAAGCGGACTTACAGCGTGCCAGCGCTGCGCGTTGTCGGCAAGCTGGAGCAAAAGATTAGCAAAATTGCAGTATTGGGCGGCATGGGCGCGAAATATGTGCGTTCAGCCAAATTTGCCGGAGCGGACGTCATTATCACGGGCGACATAGATTTCCATACGGCACAGGATGCGCTGGCAGACGGCATATCGATTATCGACCCTGGCCATCATATCGAAAAGGTTATGATTCAAGGTGTTCAGGCTTGGCTGACGGAAAAATGCAAGGCTGAGCGCGTCGAGGTTGAGATTATCGCCTCTCAGGTGCATACTGAGCCGTTTACCTTTTTGTAAGGAATGAGCGGCAATTTACGCATTTTCCAGAAAAGAGGTATTGAGTTCTTGTAAAAAACTCGGTATACTGTAATTTGCATTGGAAAGTTTGACAGACAATCGCTGGCAGCCATGATGCTGCGAGAGGAAAGTCCGGGCTCCACAAGGCAGGATGCTGGATAACGTCCAGTCGGCGCGAGCTGAAGGATAGTGCCACAGAAATGGACCGCCGATGGCTGATTGATCAGCACAGGCAAGGGTGGAACCGTGGTGTAAGAGACCACGAGGAGCGTAGGTGACTACGTTCCTGGTAAACCCCATCTGGAGCAAAACCGAGAGAACACGGCAGCTTATGCTGCAACCTTAGCCTGAGGTGTGTTCGGGTGAGTTGCTTGAGCTATGTAGCAATATATAGCCTAGATAGATGATTGTCGCTCATCGTGGGAGGGTCGTTCCCGTTATAACCACTAAGAGTACAGAACCCGGCTTATGGCAAGCTTTCCGCACGAGCAATGGCAATACAATGAGAGCCCACGTTAGCGCTTCTACTAGATGCGCTAACGTGGGCTCTTTTTTTATTCCTGAAAATTGGAATTGACTTTTGACAAACAGATGTCTAAAATTTTTTTTATGTTAAATCATGTATGATTTTAGGCAAAACAAATTTATGAAATGAGGTTTTATATGAAGACAGAGCATAAGAAACCGGAAGTATGGTCGATAATTTTACAAGGACTTCTCGTTATTGCAGGCGCATTTATTACGGCCTATGGACTTGAAGCTGTATTAATTCCAAACAACGTTTCTGACGGTGGCGTGACGGGGCTAAGCATCGTAGGCTCACAGCTATTTGGACTGCCATTAGGGCTATTAATCCCGATTCTCAATATACCGTTCGTATATTTAGGATATAAGCAAATCGGAAAAAGCTTTGCCATTTATTCCGTGCTGGGCATTGCTTCCCTGGCGATCAGCACATTTTTCATGCATCATATGAAGCCGATTGTTGAAGGCGATACGCTGCTGGTTACAGTAGTTGGAGGTATTATAATCGGGTTTGGAATGGGTCTTGCTCTGCGCAACGGAGGCGCGCTGGACGGAATTGATATGTTGGCCGTGCTGCTTTCACGCAAGCTGCCGTTCGGTACAAGCGACCTGATCTTATTCCTGAACATTTTTGTCTTTATCGTCGTTTCAAGCGTATTCGGCTTGAAAGGCGCTATTCTATCAGGGATCGCCTACTTTATCGCTTCAAAAGTGATACATATCGTTGAGGAAGGCTTGAGCGGAGCTAAAACGTTCAAAATTATTACGAAGCATCCTGAAGTGATGGTGGAAGCGATTCGTGACCGACTTGGCCGCGGTGCGACGTACAACACCGTGCAAGGCGGCTATACGAACGAGTTTTTCAAAGAAATTACTTGCGTCATCAACCGTTTGGAAGAACGGAAAATGAAAGAGATTATACGTGAAATTGATCCTGATGCATTTATTGCGGTATACGAAGCGGCAGAGGTAAAAGGCGGTAACTTTAAGAAGCACGATATTCACTAAGGAGCAACCGTACAAAGAAGAAGAGGGCTTATTCAGATCGTCAGTTGTCACTAATAATCTGAATAAGCCCTTTTTAATGCCGCAAAAGCTATATATCGCTTTGCTTTACTGCTGCTGCTTTACTAACTGGTCCAGCTTGTTTTTTACAGTTTGCGGGTAGGTTTGCAGCGTGCCTGCATAGCTTGCTGCTGTAGCCAATGCTTTCTGTACATTGATTTCCCCATAGCCAAAATATTGATCGTAGCCAGGGTCGCCAAGATCTGTTGCCGTTTGACGCATAATGTCCATTACCTGCTCATTCGTCAATGTTGGATTAACCGAGCGGATCAAGCCTGCCAAAGCAGCGACATGCGGAGAGGCCATAGAGGTGCCTGACAATGCCGCATACTGCCCGCCGATATAGGTGCTTGCTATCGAGTCGCCAGGCGCTACTACGTCAACGTAGTCGCCGTAATTAGAGAACGAAGCGCGTTGCTGGCTGCTGGTCGTTGCTCCAACTGCAAATACTTCCGGGTACGCAGCCGGGTAGCCAGGGCGATTGGTATTGTCATTGCCAGTAGCTGCGATCAGCACAACATCTCGATCATAGGCGTATTTAATCGCTTCATGCAAAAAGTCAGCAGAAGCATAGTTGCCCAGACTCATATTAATAACTTTAGCGCCATTATCAGTCGCCCAAATAATGCCTTGCGCTACACTGTAGGTTGAACCTGCGCCAGAGCTGTTCAAAACTTTAACCGGCAGCAAGGAGTTAAACCAGGAAAGTCCAGCGACACCCTCATAGTTATTGACAGAAGCGCCGATAATGCCGGCTACATGCGTGCCGTGGCCAAGATCATCACTGGCATTGTTAGAGCTGTCATTGACGTTAAAGCCTGTCATGAGACGATTTTGCAAGTCTGGATGATTTAATTGCACGCCTGAATCGAGAATGGCAATAATAACATCCTCACTGCCCTTGCTTATATTCCAGCCTGTTTCAGCTTGAATATTTTTCATATTCCATTGATATCGCAAATATAAAGAATCATTAGGAATGATCTCTGCTGCTGCTTCCTCATTAGTTAAATAGATGTAATGGGGCTCAATAAAGGAGATTGGCCAGTTTTTGCGGAAATAAGCGATCAATTCCTCTGTAGAAAGCGAGCCGGAAATAAAAATATACGTGCTGTCCATTTTCTTTACACTAGTGCAGTCAATTTGCTTTTTAAGCTGCTTCATTTGACTATCGTTCAGCTTCTCGCTGAATTGGACAACGACTTCATTTTCATAGTAATGGCTGGCATTGCCGTTGTCTTCACCCGTTTGGACAGTCGTATCGACGGTTGAATTTGGCTTGACCGATTCAATATTCATTGTTCCTTCGCTTGGATAAGGTATTAATCGCAAATTTTTACGCTGATGCTGCTCGACTTGCGAAATAATTGAAGCCTTTACGACAGCTGTCACCTTGACATCATCGAAAACATGACTCAGAATGCGATATCTGTGATTATCATCGCCATAATACAGCTCTGAGCTGTAGCGGTCACCCGGCACATAATGCTTTTCTGCTTCCTTCATATAGAGCTTTGAATCCTCTGTTTTGGAGCTGGGGAACGAACCGCGCTGAATTTTCGCTTTGTCATGCTCCCATTTCATATACACATAATGGGGATGCTCCGCTTGAAGCTGTTTAATAAAATCATTTGCTTGCTTGGCATCATTGTAGGAAGCCAGTTTTTCTAAATCTGTTTCAATTTCACCAAGCACGAGCAGCTCGCTATTGCTCATATCCTTTTGCAAAATGCTTAGCTTTTGCTCTTCCTCCAAATTTGCGCTTAGCTGATCATGAATGGAGGTTTGAGGAAGCTTGGCGATTTCAGGAGTTTGATCCTGTTTGTTGTTGGATTGATACAATTGCAGCACTAAAAAGATAGCTGCTGCAGCTACAATTGGGATGAGCCATTTTTTTCTCATATTCCATCATCACTCCTAAAAGCTGTTGTTTTCTCCTAAACAATTTCGTTAGCATTAGCTACAATTACTGTTTCGTAAAACCATCCAAAATATACAGTTTGCAGGGCGAAACAGTACCGTTTTGCAATTATTTATGTTACGATAGAAATGAATAGTTTTTGGTTTGGAAAATGAAAGGGGATCTACCAACATGCCATCGACTAATGTGAAGTCGCTAAGTGAATCTACACGTGAAAAGCTAAAAGAAGCGATTGACATTTTGGAGCAATTTTTGAACGCGCAATCTTTGGAACAGCTTGTTAGTGAGGAGAAAAAGGAAGAAGAGGAGCAATTTTACAAAGGCTTTTTGTCTGACCTTCGTCATTTGCTTGTTTTCTCTGAGGTTTCTTATGAAAAGCTCGGCGTATTATTAAGACGACCTAATTTTGATATTGATTTTGCTGAACGCGCACTTTATGAAGTTTATCATAATTGTGTCAATGCATTTTTCTATCCGAAGAATGAATGCTACTCTGAAGATGGACGTTACGCTTATACTGGACAAGATGCGATCCGCTTCCGTTACAAGCCGAAGCGCGAGGCGAGAAACATCATTATGAACATAACGAAGTACTATGAAGAGCTTCGTGATGAGCTGTCATATTATGAAAGCGACTATATGACGCAGCGTCGCATGATGGGAAAAAAATAACGGAATAGATCACCTCGTCATCAGGGGAAACTGTTGATGGAGGTGATTTTTTATGCCAGAAGGCGTAGCTTGTACTGTGTCGAACTGTCAATACTGGGCAGAAAACAACCAATGCGCAGCAGCAAAAATTTTAATTGAAATTGATGCGCATGCCAATAAGCATTATAATTCGGAATTTTCGTCTGACCTTGATCAACAGCACAAAGATGTTGCTAAAAAATCTGCAGAAACCTGCTGCCTAACCTTTATTCCCAAGGAGGAATAGACAATGGGCAAAGGCAACCGTTTTTCGCGAGGCAATAAGAAGTACAGGCAAACGCCTGTCATGAGACACAAGCAGCTTCCTCGTGATGATGCAGCAGTGCTGCAGCATGAGCCGCTGCCTCCACTAGAGCATGGCGGCGTTAATACGGAAATGGGTGCAGATCTTACCTATGAAGAGCTGCATGCCAATCAAAGCAATCGCTTGACCGATTTCGCTGAAAATCAAGAGGGAAGGCGGGCAGCAGTAAGCTGGTATGCCGGCATGCTGGCACTTGTCGTCTCGATTTTCGCCTTGTTTGTTTGGCCATTTTGGACTGGCTTGTCAGGATTAATTTTGTCGGGCTATGCATACAACCAGGGAACGCGTGCCATTGCATGGGTTTCAGCCACACTATCGGTGGTGGCGATTGTAATGTCCATTATTGAATATTTTTACAGATTATAGCGATAAAATCCCGTCTTTCAGCAATGGAGGACGGGATTTTATTTTGTCTATTCAGCATGGCAAATTTATACTATAATGTCTCCATGAAAGGATGATACGATGAATAGCTTACAGTCAAAAACATTCAAGGTGGCACTCATTATGTTTCTGGTCATCGCATTAATGCCTGGCCTGACCGTACAGGCTGCGACTACTCATCATTGGAAGCATTACACCAATGGGGTCGAGCTTATGAAGCAAGGAAAGTATAAGCAAGCGATTGTTCAGCTGCAGGAAGCAGTCAAGCAAACAAGCAACGCCAGCTATTTGCGCAAGCTGGCCGAAGCCTATGAGAAGGATGGACAATTTCAACGCGCTGCAGACACCTACTATGCAGAGGCCAAAATCCATTATGAGCTTGGCTTGAAGAGTGGGGACATGAATACTTATTTTGCTGTACTGGCGATGGCCGATGCGCTCAACACTGAAATTGAGCTTTATATCGAGGATCAAACGCCAATTCAGCAAAATACAAGCACACTTGGCAAGTTCGAGCCTGCTAACGGGATGTATATCGGCGCATTTGTAGAAAAGGACAGTGGCGTCGAGAACAAAAAAGGAGAAAAATTTGCCGCATTCAATGAGTTGACCGGCAAGCAGCACGCGGTATATTTTAACTATCATCGCTATGGAGCAAGCTTCCCCAATGTTTGGGCTTCTCAGGTTAAAGCTGCAGGCGGCGCGATCCATCTTGCAGTTCAGCCGGAAGGCGGCTTGTCTGAGGTAAAGGATGATGCAACGCTTCGCAAATTTGCCCGCGATGCTCAAGCTGCAGGAGTGCCGATCTTTCTTCGCTTCGCGTCCGAGATGAACGGAAGCTGGGTAACCTGGCATGGCGATCCGAAGCTTTATATTGAAAAATTCCGTCTGGTGGCAAAGGTAATGAAGGAAGAAGCGCCTAATGTCGCGATGGTGTGGTCGCCGGCGGCAAATCCGAAGCGAAATATACATGATTATTATCCGGGAGATGAATACGTCGATTGGGTAGGGCTTAGCATCTACAGCGTCAAATATTTTAATGGCGATGTAAAAAGCCCGGCAGATCAGGTCAATCCGCTGGACTCGCTGGATTATGTTTATGAGGCATATGCCGACAAAAAGCCGATCATGGTCAGCGAGTACGGGGCAACGCATTTCAGCAAGGCAGGCAATACATCAACGGTCAACTTTGCGATTACGAAAATGAATATGATGTATCATGGGGCCAAATTAAAGTATCCAAGGTTAAAAGGAATTAACTGGTTCAGTCTTAATACGTTAACGGATTCGCACAGCGCAGAACGGAGCTTGAACAACTTCAGCTTAACAGAAAACAGCTCCGTGCTGAATGCCTACAAGGCGATGATTAAAGACCCTTATTACTTGAGCAGCGTACCGCAGCTTTCTGCGGGCAGGGCGGCTGCCAAGCAAAGTGTTGTAGCGCTCGCTGATCAAGCTGTGCGCGGCAAGCAATCGAAAATCATTGCCTGGGTGAAAACATATGATCCCTACATTAGCAAGGTAGTATTCGCTATTGATGGCAAGCAGGTAGCTGAAAAAACACAGTACCCGTATCAGTTCACCGTAGATGCCGGCAACTATGCAATCGGCAATCATAAGCTTACAGTCACCGTTTATGACTCCAAAGGACGCGTTGCATCAAGCAAGCAGTCAACCTTAAAAATTGGCGCCGATATTAAGCCGCTGGAAAAAGGGCAGCTTATGATGCACATCAACGAAAAATACGTTTATACAGCGAACGGTAAAATCGAGCTGGCTGTTGCTCCGTTTACGAAGCAAGGACGCACCTTGGTGCCGCTTCGCTTTATAAGCAATGAGCTGGGAGCCGATGTAAAATGGAATAGCGCCAACAAATCGATTACGATTACAGGTGCATCGAAGATCGTATTAACAGAAGGCAGCCGGACGGTTACAGTAAATGGCGTCAAAAGCGAGTTGGACGTAGCGCCCGTTACGGTGCAGGGCAACACCTTTGTACCGCTGCGTTTCGTTAATGACAAGCTTGGCGGGCAAGTGAGCTATGATGCTTCCGCAGGCAGCATAACCATTACAAAATAAATGCAGCAAGCTTAATAAGAAGCAACTTAAACGAATAGTCAGGGCTATGCAGAACAGTCAGATTGATGATCAGGGCTTGCATAGCCCTTCATTTATTTAATCATTGCACAAAAGTAGTGGCGAGCAGCACGATCGTGTTAAAATGAAGAAGTTAGACATGGCTATAAACGGAGGATGAATCATGATCATTGACTTACAGCATATTATTTGGGAAAGAGACGACCGTACAATATTAAATGATATAAGCTGGCAGGTGGAGAAAGGGCAGCATTGGTGCTTGCTAGGCCTGAATGGTTCAGGCAAAACCTCGCTTTTAAATATGGTTAATGGCTATCAATGGCCAACAAGAGGCAGTATTTCCGTGCTCGGTCATCAGTTCGGCACTTATGATTTGCGTGAGCTGCGCAAAGAAATCGGCTGGGTCAGCACTTCACTGCAGCAAAAGCTGTACGGCACAGATTCAGCGTTAAATATTGTGCTTAGCGGGCGCGAATCTTCGATTGGAATTTATGATACTCCAAGTGAGCAGGAGCGCGAGCAGGCTTATGCGATATTAGAAACGCTAGGCTGTGAAAGACTGGCCGATCGCATTTACCAAACGCTGTCGCAGGGTGAAAAACAGCGTGTTTTAATCGGCAGAGCATTAATGAACAAGCCGAAGCTGCTTATTCTGGACGAGCCATGCACAGGGCTTGATCTTATTGCAAGAGAGCATTTGCTGGAGCGAATCACTGCATTGTCGGAGCAGGAGGACTGTCCGGCACTCATTTATGTGACGCATCATGTGGAAGAAATTTTGCCTTGCTTTACCCATAGCTTATTGCTTAAAAATGGAGAGGTATTTGCGCAGGGTCGAACCGAAGAGGTGCTGACTGCGCCGCAGATGAGCTCATTTTTTGAGGTTCCGATCCAATTGGATAGGGAGAATGACAGGTATTGGCTAACGATCAAGCAGCGCTAAATGAACTTGATCAATCCATAGCGCCAGGTTTGACGCGCAAGCAAAGGCTGTTTGAATGGGTGAAGCAACGCTTTAATATTGCCATTTCACTGCCGGGCAAAGTAAATCAAGCTGCAATAGCGATTTTCTTTGCTGGCCTTTGTGTAGAGATGGCATTGACGATTCCAGGGATGCCAACGGGAATCGGCTTATGGTTTGACTATATTATTTTTGGCTTTGGCTATATGCTGGCAATTGCTGTTGTATATGCGGTTTTCGTCATTTTACTTTCATTTTTTTATATGCGCCATGTTGCGGGCTGGCTGACAGGAATTGCTGCTGTAACGATACAAAGCTGCATTATTTTGCAAAAAAGCAATTGGGGCTGGAAGGCAACGGGCTTGATGACTGCAATCATTTTGGCTATACTAATTATCCTTGCCTTATTCGTCGCATATTTGCATGCTTTCAAAAGAAAGTCTCCGCGTTCGATTGTATTGACGCTAGCCTCATTATTGCTGCTTGTAGCATGCGGCTTAATCGGCAAAGCCTATTGGAACAATGTGCAGCAGCAATCGTATTTGGCGCAGTACTCGGCGTTATTGCTGCAGGATACAGCTGATGGAACGGACCAAGCGGAGGATCGGGCAGACAGCGCATATGATGCAGACGCTGATACGGCAGACCATGCGTCAGAAGATGCAGCTCCTGCGAGTGAAAATGGGCTAAAGCTGCAAACGTTAGCCTCTAATTTGTCGGAGCAGGGAAGCTATTCATTCCAGCATTACATGTACAGCTCGGATGAAAAATGGCTCGAGGATGGCGATGACTCAACGATTTATACGACGCCCACCGACGGGTCGACGCTGCTGAAGGATTGGTCATGGACGAAGGAGCAGTTCTGGGGTTTTACCGAGCAGGAGATTGCGATTAAAGGCCAGCTATGGGTGCCGCAGGGCGAAGGCCCGTTTCCAATTGTATTCATTATGCATGGCAATCACTTAAGTGAAGCGGATTCTTCGGATGGCTATCATTACTTGGGAGAGCTGCTAGCGTCGCATGGGATGATCGTCAGCTCAATCGATGCCAACTTTTTAAATTATTCCGTATGGTCAGGCATTGTTGATGATGATCAGCTGCTGCGTTCGTGGCTAATGCTGGCCCATATCGCCAAGCTGTACGAGGAGCAGCAGGAGCTGCTGCATGCAGATTGGGACAATGTAGCGCTAATCGGGCATTCGCGCGGCGGGCAGGCAGCGGCGATGGCTGTCGATGCGCGAAAGTGGATTGCCAACGAGCCGGTCACAACGATTCTCGATGAAATCGACATCAAGGCGGTTATCGCGATAGCTCCGACTGACTACCGAGTAGACAGCAAGCAGGCTTATTTGAGCAATGTCAATTATTTAACGCTGCACGGCACGATGGATTCGGATTTGACGGAATCGTTTGGCGAGCGGCAGTATGAGCGGACTAATTTTACACGAAGCGGTCATTTTAAAGCGACGGTCGAGCTTTATCATGCGAACCATGGTCAGTTTAATACGGTATGGGGCAAATATGATGAGCAGTTTCCCGGTGCGCTTGCTTTAAATACGGCTGATTTAATGAGCGGTGACGATCAGCGGCTCGCTGCCAAGCTGTTTATTCACAGCTTTCTGCAAGCAAGCTTTACAGGAGAAGCGCGCTACGAAGCGGTGTTTCAGGATTTTAGAACAATCGGCGAATATTTGCCGCTGACCGGCTATGTAAGCCGTTACTCGAGCTCAAGCACTAAAATGTGGTTCGATTTTGAAAAGCCGCAGCAGGCGGAGGAACAGGTTACAGCAGCTGATGGAATGATCGTGAAGAGCATTGACCTGAAAGGCCGCAGTGGCGGGGACAAGCAAAATCGCGTATTGTATGCTTCCTGGGAGCAGGCGAACAGCACGCTGCAGTTTCCTGTTAAGCCGCAGCAGCGTAGTCAAGATCGGCAAATTGGAGCGCTCGTCGTGTCGCTAGCGCGAGCTGAGCGGTTAGTGTTGGAGGAGGAAGAAGCGGATCAAGATCAGGCGCAACAGGAAGATGCAGCGACTAATGAGCAGACGCAAGAGCTGGGAGCACAAGCTGAACGCGAGTCTGAGCCAGCCGAGCGCGAGCTCGATCAGGAAGCTGGGCAGTCGTCTGATCAGGAAGCTGAGCAAGCGGAGGAAGAGCCGTATACAGGTCTGCAGCTTATGCTGCAGCTGAAAGCGACGCAGTGGGGAACTGAGACGATAGATCTGGAGCCTTATTTTCATATTTTGCAGCCAGCTGCTCATGATTTTACGAAGCTGGAATGGCTGGAGCAAAACATTAAAAAGGGCAAATATGATGTGTCGGTTGAGCCTTTACTGCAAACATATGTTATACCGATTTCCTTAATTGAGCAAAACCATCCGCGAGAGGGCGCTTTGTTTGCGTCAGATGTAGAGTCGATTTCGTTCATATTCAAGCAGGAACAGGGAAGCATGATAATAGATGCGCTAGGGTATATCACAGAAGGAGGTACTTATGTCGAATATCGAAGATGATTATGCACAAGAGGAACGGCGCGTGCAGGCCGTAACCGAGCTGATTCGCGAGCGCTTGGGACGGCTTACGGATGAAACGGGAGATATAAAATCGGAGATTGTCGATATCAAGCGTAACTTTTGGGATGATGTGACGGTCAATTTTGAGGATGCCGCAGAAACGGCTGAAACGTATGCGAGCATGAAGCAGCAAGCAGAGCTGCTGTCGGAGCGTGAGCGCAGCCACCGTGTGCTGCATAACGAGGTCAAGCTGCTGCAGAAGCTGGAGATGTCGCCTTACTTCGGCAGAATTGATGTGGCAGAGGAAGGGGGACAGGCCGAGACGATTTATCTCGGCGTCGGATCACTGCTCGATGATACTAATGAAAACTACCTGGTCTATGACTGGCGTGCACCGATTTCCAGCGTCTATTATGATTACGGCCCTGGCCCAATCGCCTATAAAACGCCCAATGGCACAATAACAGGCGAAATGACGTTAAAACGCCAATATATTATTCGCTATGGCAAGCTGCTGAGCATGTTCGATACAGGTGTAACAATTGGCGATGAAATATTGCAGGAGGTGCTCGGCAAGCACTCGGATGCGCAGATGAAAAGCATCGTCGCGACAATTCAGCAGGAGCAAAATGCGATTATTCGCAATGAGCAGGCGAAGCTGCTCGTTGTGCAGGGGGCGGCAGGCAGCGGGAAAACATCAGCCGCGCTGCAGCGAGTAGCCTATTTGCTCTATCGCTTCAGAGAGTCGCTTACCGCTGAGCAAATCGTGCTGTTTTCACCTAACCCGATGTTCAACAGCTATGTATCGACCGTACTGCCAGAGCTTGGCGAGCAAAATATGCAGCAAACAACCTACGGCGAATATTTGGAGCATCGCTTAGGAAAGGCCTTCCAGCTTGAGGATCAATTTCAGCAGATGGAATATTGCCTGACCTCCTATGATGATCCACAATATGCCGCCAAATTAGCGAGCATTAAGCTGAAGGGCACAGCGCAGTTCATGGATGTGATCGACCGCTATGTGGAAAAACTGGCGCATGAGGGCATGCAATTTAAAAATATTGTATTCCGCGGCAAGGTACTCATTTCGAAAAAGCGGATTGCTGAGATGTTTTATGAGCTGGACCCTTCTCTTAATATTCCGCTGCGCCTGCAGGAGCTTACAGGCAAGCTGCTTAAAGAGCTGACAGTCTTAAGCAAGGAGGAGCAAAAGGAAAGCTGGGTTGATGAGGAGCTGGAGCTGCTTGGCACAGAGCAATTTGTTGAGGCGTTTCAGCAATTGAAGCAAAAAAATCAGTTCCATGACAATTCCTTTAATGATTACGAAGCTGAGCGCAATTATTTGGCTGCCCGCATCGTGCAGGATCAATTTAAAAAGCTGCGTCGTCAGGTGAAGCTGCTGAAATATGTCGATACGACAGCGATTTATATCGCGATGTTCCAGCAGGAGCAAGCGCCGGAAAGCAGTGAGCACTGGCAGCAAATTTCAGAATTAACGCTTCAGGCTATTATGAATAAGGTTATGCCGTATGAGGACGCTACTCCGTATTTATATTTGAAGGAACGGCTAGAGGGCTTCCATACGAATACGACAGTCAAATATGTATTTATTGACGAGGGGCAGGATTATTCTCCATTCCAGCTTCATTACTTAAAACGAATTTTTCCACGCAGCCGCATGACGATTGTGGGCGATATTAATCAATCGATTTTTGTTCATGCCAGCTTGCAGGAAAATTTCAATCCTTTCGAGAATGTATATGATAAGAATGAGACTGAGCGCATTACATTGCTGCGCAGCTATCGTTCCACAAAGGAGATTGTCGAATTCACCGCGAAAATGATTGAAGGCGGCGATCAAATTATTCCGTTCAACCGTCACGGCAAACAGCCGGTTGTAACAGCTTTAGCCTCTGAGGCAGAGTATGATCAGCATGTGGATGAAATTTTGCACAGCTGGCTGCGCGAAGGGTATACGTCAATCGCGATTATTTGCAAGACAGCGAAGGAAAGCAAGGCGGTATACGCTCGCTTTATTGAACGCTGGAAAACGCTGCGCCTTATTACGCAGGAGACGGTTACCTTTGAGCAAGGCATTATGGTCATTCCGGCTTATTTGGCCAAAGGGGTAGAATTTGACGCAGTTATCATTTACGATGCGAGTGACGACAATTACCATTTGGAAAGCGAAAGAAAGCTGTTTTATACGGCTTGCACAAGAGCGATGCATGAGCTGCATTTGCTGCTGGTAGGCAAGCCAAGTCCATTTTTGCCGTAATAGCCTGTGACGATACAGAGACAGGTGCTGGGAAGCAGATTTGCTTTTACAGGCTTGTCTCTGCAAAGGCTTGCTGCTTGCACTAATTTCCTCTTAAATAAGAAGTAGAATGCAAAATTAATGTACATACCTTCATGTATCCACGCAAACGTACATAGTATACTTCATGTATCAGATCCGCATCCTGGAGGTGAAGTGATGAAAAAATCGTATTGGGGCATTAAGCTGCAAGACCTTTTCCTCTTTAATTGTGGTTCATCACATCACAGCTACCGATTTATGGGCGCTCATCCGTTGAAATGGAGAGGCAAGCAAGGCGTTCGCTTTGCAGTATGGGCTCCGACTGCACAAGCAGTTTCGGTAGTGGGCGACTTTAACGGCTGGAACAGCGCTGGGGCTTCGCTGGAGCGAGCGGGCGAAACCGGTATTTTCGTCGGGTTCATTGAAGGGCTTGAGCAAGGAGCACTTTATAAGTACCGTATTGTATCCAGTGAGGATGAGGTCCTCCTGAAAAGCGATCCTTACGCATTCTATAGTGAACGACGACCGAATACCGCCTCCATCGTGTACGGCTTGCCCGAATTCGAGTGGAGCGATGCAGCATGGTACTCGTCCCGGCAAAAAATTCCCTCCTATGAGCGACCGCTGCTCATTTATGAAGCTCACGCAGGTTCCTGGAAAATAAAAGGCAAGGAAGACTACTATACGTATGCCGAGCTGGCAAATATGCTCGTTCCTTATGTTGTGGAATGGGGCTATACTCATATTGAATTTTTACCGCTTATGGAGCATCCGCTTGATCAGTCATGGGGCTATCAGGTAACAGGCTTTTATAGCCCGACAAGCCGCTACGGCTCGCCAGAGCAGCTTAAGCAGCTGATCAATGAATGCCATATGCAAGGAATTGGCGTCATTCTCGACTGGGTGCCCGGACATTTCTGCAAGGATGAACACGGCTTGAGGCGCTTTGACGGCAGTCCGCTGTATGAAGGCGCGGATTGGAAGCGAGCCGAGCTGCCATTGTGGGGCACGCTAAGCTTCGACTATGCGCGAAGCGAGGTGCGCAGCTTTCTAATTTCCAATGCGATTTACTGGCTTGAGCAGTTTCACTTTGATGGATTGCGCGTTGATGCAGTCGCAACGATAATCGATCTTCACATGGATAAGCCGCCAGAGCTGCACACTTTAAATGCAGATGGCGGGCATATCAATTTGCACGCAATTGCCTTCCTCAAAGCTTTAAATGAAACAGTTTTTCATTATTACCCCAACCTCTTGATGCTGGCTGAGGATTCCTCCTCCTACGCATCGGTTACGAAGCCGACTTATATGGGTGGCCTAGGCTTTAACTACAAATGGAATATGGGCTGGATGAACGATATGCTGCGCTATATGGCATTGTCTCCAGCAGACCGCACACAACAACATCACTTACTTACATTTTCAATTTGGTATGCATTTTCAGAAAATTTTGTTCTCCCTTTATCGCATGATGAGGTCGTGCATGGCAAGCGCTCCTTGCTTAATAAAATGTGGGGCAGCTACGAGCAGAAATTTGCCCAGCTTCGCATGTTTTATGGCTACTGGATTGCACATCCTGGCAAAAAGCTGCTCTTTATGGGCGGTGAATGGGGCCAGTTCGACGAATGGAAGGACCAGGATATGCTGGACTGGGATGTGCTGCAGTACGATTCCCATCAAAGCATGCATCAGTACGTCAAAAAATTAAATCATATGTATCGCAATCAGCCGATTTTGTGGGAAAACGACTTTGATCCTGCTTGCTTTCAATGGATTGACGTCAACAATAGCGAGCAATCACAAATTTCCTTTATCCGCAGAAGCAAATCAGGACTGCTGCTTGCAATTGTTAATTTTTCAGGAAATGATTACTCCCATTATCGGATTGGAGCTCCAGAATATGGTATTTATTCCTTGCTAATGCATAGTAATGAAGTTGAGCATGGCGGGACAGCAACGGCTGTAACCAGGGAGATTCATAGTGAAGAGATACCGATGCATGGACAGGCTTTCAGTATCTCGCTTGAGCTTCCTCCCTTTACCTTTATGCTTTTTTCCTTCACAGCGAAGGACATTGAACCAAGAGGGGATGATGTTGATGGCTCGTAAAGAGATGATTGCAATGCTGCTCGCAGGTGGAGAGGGCAAGCGGCTCGGTGTGCTGACCAAGGATTTGGCGAAGCCGGCTGTCTATTTTGGAGGAAAGTATAGAATTATAGATTTTACGCTAAGCAATTGTGTTCACTCAGGCATTGACACGGTAGGCGTCTTGACGCAATACCAGCCGCTTGAGCTGAATCGCTATCTAGGAATCGGTACGCCTTGGGGGCTTGATCGCCGAGATGGGGGAATGACGATTTTGCCGCCCTATATGCAGAAGGAAGGCGGCGTATGGTATAAAGGCACTGCGAATGCGATCTATCAAAATATCCCTTACATCGAACGCTATGAACCGGAGTATGTGCTTGTCATTTCTGGCGACCACATTTACAAGATGGACTATGAATTGATGCTGCAGCATCACAAGGAAACTGGCGCAGCTGTGACGATTGCCGGCTTCGAGGTTGACTGGAAGGATGCGAGCCGCTTCGGCCTTATGCATATTGATGAGCAGCAGCGGATTACCGGCTTTGAGGAGAAGCCGGTCATTCCAAGCAGCAATTTGGCATCAATGGGCGTATATATTTTCAACTGGCAGCTGCTCAAGCAGTATTTGATTGCTGATGAAGCTAATCCGGCGTCGAGCAACGATTTTGGCAAGGATCTCATTCCGGCGATGATGAACGATAATTTGCTGCTAAGCTGCTATATTTTCAACGGCTACTGGAAGGATGTCGGGACGATTGACAGCCTGTGGGAAGCGAATATGGATTTGCTGGAGCTTAGCCCTTCACTTGATCTTGGCGATCCGGAGTGGAGAATTTATTCCGTCAATCCGAATCAGCCAGCTCAATTTGTAGCAGAGCATGCCAAGGTTGCGTCCAGCTTAATTTCCGAAGGCTGCTTTATTGAAGGCGAGGTTAAGCGCTCCGTTTTGTTTTATGGCGTGGAAACGGGAGCAGGCTCGATTGTGCACGAGTCAGTTATTATGCCGAAGGTTAAAATCGGCAGCAATGTGAGCATTTATCGGGCAATTATCGGAGACGGCGCAATCATTGAGGACGGAGCAACAATTGGCAAGCCAGACAGCACGGAAATAACGGTAATCCCGGTTGGCAAGCATGTTTATGCGCAGGATCAATTAATGGGGGTGG
This sequence comes from Paenibacillus montaniterrae, assembly GCF_018403185.1. GTDB lineage: Bacteria > Bacillota > Bacilli > Paenibacillales > Paenibacillaceae > Pristimantibacillus > Pristimantibacillus montaniterrae. The sequence goes on along the minus strand of NZ_BOSE01000001.1, from coordinate 964,771 downwards.
AGTAATGAATAAACAGAAAATTATGGGCGTCATTAATCTTATTCATGAAACAGATGAGCTGGACAAATTAACGCATGGACGCTGTACCGCTACCGTTCCATTCGGCTCACGCTACCGGATTATTGATTTTACGCTGTCCAATATGGTCAACTCGGGTATTCAAGAGGTTGGCATATTTGTCCATAAAAAATACCGTTCCCTGATGGACCATATAGGAAGCGGGAAAAGCTGGGATTTGCAGCATCGCCAAAGCGGATTATTTATATTGCCGCCCATCACTGACGATGTGCAGGAGCTAAGCCGCGGCGATCTGTTCCATTTCTATCAAAATCGCGATTACTTTTTGCGCTCCAAGCCCGAGTATGTGCTCATTACGCGCAGCCATATGGTATGCAACATTGATTTCCGCAAGGTGCTCGACTTCCACCTGGAGAAGGAAGCCGACATTACGGTCGTCTGCCACCAAAGCACAGAGCCTGTGCTCGGCAAAGCTCGCAAGGTGCGAATGGATGGCAGCGGGCGTATTGTGGAAATCCAGGATTCATATGGACGAATGCTGAGCGATTACTCCAATATGGAAATGTATTTGATGAAAAAGGATTTACTAATGGATTTGGTGGAAACGTCCTTGGCAAAAGGGCAGGATCATCTTGTGCGCCATGCGATTTTTTCCAAGCTCGAGCAGCTAAACGTGTACGGCTATGTGCATGATGGCTTTCTGGCTGTGGTCAATACGATCAACAGCTACTACGGCAACAGCATGAAGCTGCTCGATTCAGACGTTTGGCGCAAGCTGTTTTATGAGCCAGGCCCTATTTTTACAAAGGTAAAGGATGGTCCCCCTGCCCGTTATTCGCCTGATGCAATCGTTTCTCGTTCGATTATAGCCAATGGCTGCTTGATTGAAGGAACGGTACGCAACAGCATTCTGTTCCGCGGCGTGCATGTCCACAAGGGAGCTGTCGTCGAGGATAGCATCATTATGCAAAATGGCGTCATACTGCCAAACAGCATCGTGAAATGCAGCATTTTCGACAAGGATGTTGTAATCGAGGAAAATCGCGAAGTAAAAGGCGTCAGCTCTGGCCCTTATTTGGCAGGCAAGCGCAAGGTGATTTGATCGCAGTTGCTGACTGGCGAGCTTGCTCAGGCGAGCCGCCAGCTCAAATATATAGAAAAATGATAGGAGGTAGAGAGGATGAATGTTCTGTTTGCTACTTCTGAGGCTGTACCTGTTGCCAAAACTGGCGGCCTCGCCGATGTGGCGGGGGCACTTCCGAAAGCGCTGGAGGAGCTTGGCGTCCATACGGCTGTTGTTATGCCCAAGTATGGTCTGATCAAGCAGGAAATGCTGCAAGATTTCACCCGTATTGCAGAGTTTGAGGTAGCCTTTGGCTGGCGAAGTCAATACGTTGGCTTATGGAAGGGAACGCTGAATGGCGTAACCTATTACCTCATTGACAACGAGTATTACTTCAAGCGCGGCGGGCTCTACGGCTATGGCGACGATGCTGAGCGTTTTGTATTTTTCAGCGTAGCCGTTCTTGCCGCGGCATATTTCTATGAGGAGGAAGGGTTTGAGCTTGTGCACTGCAATGATTGGCAGACGGGGCTCATTCCTTTTCTGTTGAAGCAGCGCTTTGCGGATCACGATTATTGGCGCGGCACCGGCAGCATCTTTACGATTCATAATTTAATGTACCAGGGGATTTATGGAATTGAGCAAATGAAGGAGTTGCTCGGCGCAGGCGATGAATGCTTTACCGCTGAAGGGCTGGAGTTTTACGGCGATGCGAGCTGTATGAAAGCCGGCGTACAATTTGCGGACAAGCTTACAACGGTTAGTCCAACCTATGCGCTGGAAATTCAGACACCCTACTACGGCGAGCGAATGGACTCCTTGCTGAGCTATCGGCGCGAGGATTTGTTCGGCATTATTAATGGCATTGATACCGAGCACTATGATCCGATGAAGGACCCGCATATTAAGATGCCTTATCGTAATTCCTTGCCTCGCAAGCGTAAAAACAAGCTGGATCTGCAGGAGGAAATGTCGCTGCCGCTTGATGAGCGCATTCCTTTGATTGGGCTGGTGTCGAGGCTGGTCGAGCAAAAAGGGCTTGATCTCGTTATTGCAACGCTCGATGAGCTGCTGCAGGAGCAGGTGCAGATGATTGTGCTCGGTTCTGGCGATGAAAAATACGAGCGTTATTTTTATGAGGCTTCGCTTCGCCATCCGGACAAATTTCGCTTTTGGCTGGGGTACAGTGATCGCATGGCCAGCCGTATTTATGCCGGTGCTGATATGTTTGCGATGCCATCGCGGTTTGAGCCATGCGGCTTGAGTCAGCTAATTTCATTGCGCTATCGCACTGTGCCGATTGTTCGCGAAACAGGCGGACTTAAAGATACTGTCACGCCATACAACGAAGCTGCATATGAAGGAAATGGCTTTACTTTTGCAAATTATAATGCCCATGACTATTTGTTTACTGTAAAACGCGCCCTGCATTTCTATCAAGCGCAGGAGACTTGGCAGCGCATTGTAGATAATGGCTCGCGTGATGACTATAGCTGGCGCAGCTCAGCCAAGCAGTATAAGGCACTATATCAAAAACTAGGGCGTATCTGAACGGGTATCAGACACGCCTTAAGGAAATAGGAGAGGGGAATCTTCATGGCTCGTCATTTAGTTGTAGGAAACGGTAAGCTGCTCATCAACCTTGATCAACATGGCTTTATTCGCGATATTTATTATCCGTATGTTGGTCAATTGAATCATGTAGGTGGACACTATTGTCGTGTCGGGATATGGGTGCAGGGCGAATTTTCCTGGCTGGATCATCCTGAATGGAAGTTCAAGCTCGATTATTTGGAGGACTCGCTTGTTACGAACGTATTTGCCAGTCACGAGCGCCTAGGCATCCAGCTCCAGATTAATGATGGTATTCATCAGCGCGAATGCATTTTCTTAAAGCAGGTTACAATTCGTAATCTCCGTGACGACGCACGTGAAGTAAGGCTTTTCTTTCATCAGGATTTAATGATTGAAGGAACCGAGGTTGGCGACACAGCGGTCTATTATCCGGACAATCATACGATTTTCCACTACAAGCGCTCCAATTACTTTATGTTTAACGGCTTTTCCGATGAAGGCGGGATCAAGCAATATTCAACCGGGGTCAAGCGGTTCAATACCGCGGAAGGCACGTGGCGTGATGCTGAGGACGGTACATTGATGGGCAACAGCATCGCACAAGGCTCGGTAGACAGTACGTTAAGCTTTGGCACAACCGTTGCAGGGCAAAATAGCAAGACAATTTACTACTGGATGTCAATCGGAGAAAATCTTGAGGAAGTGAAGCGGCTTGATCAATATGTGCGCGAGCATCATCCCGAGCGCTTGCTCAGCAGAGTTGTAATTTACTGGAACCACTGGCTGCAGCGCGCCGAATCCGATCTAGGCGACTTAACACCCGAGGTTCGCAAGCTGTTTAAGCTAAGCCTGCTGCTTGTTCGAACGCAAACGGATGAGCGCGGCGCCATTCTTGCAGCCAATGATACGGATATTTTACAATATAATCGCGATCACTACAGCTATATGTGGCCGCGTGATGGCGCGCTTGTCGCGGACGCGATGTCGCTGGCGGGGTATCAGAGCATGATCGCTCCATTTTTTCAGTTCTGCGCCAATGCAATTTCCAGTGAAGGCTATTTGTTTCATAAATACAACCCTGACGGGACGGTTGGCTCAAGCTGGCATCCGTATATTGTACAGGGCAGCCGCCGATTGCCGATTCAAGAGGATGAGACAGCGCTCGTTCTGTTTGCGCTATGGCAGGACTATTCACGCCATCAAGTAATCGAGCTGCCGCAGGGCTTATACTCCAAGCTCATTCGCAAAGCTGCAAACTTCCTTAGCAGCTTTATCGAGCCAGAGCTGAATTTGCCAAAGCCAAGCTATGACTTATGGGAAGAGCGTTACGGGATTTGGACGTATACCGCAGCAAGCGTTTATGGCGGTCTAATGGCAGCGGCTTATTTTACCGATTTGTTCGGCGACTATGAGCGCAGCGATCATTACCGCAGCACAGCAGAGCGCATTAAAAACGGGATGCTTGAGCATTTGTGGGATGAGGAAGCGGGACGCTTTGCACGGGGCCTTATTCAAAAGGACAATGTCTGGGTCAAGGATATGACGCTGGAAAGCAGCATGTTTGGCGTACTGGACTTTGGCGTTCTGCCCGTCGAGGATGAGCGGGTGCAGAAGACAATGCTGTCAATTAAGCATGGCTTGCAGGTCAAGACCGAAATCGGCGGGATTGCCCGTTATAAAAATGATTACTATTTCCAGCAAACCGGCGATATAGAACGGATTCCGGGAAACCCCTGGATCATATGCACGCTGTGGGTAGCAAATTTTGAAATCGAATCGGCCAAGTCGCTTAGTGAGCTGGAAAGTCCGAAGAAAACATTGGAGTGGGTAACAAGACATGCCTTATCCAGCGGATTATTGCCAGAGCAACTAAACCCATTCGACGGCAGTCCGTTATCGGTAGCACCGCTAACGTGGTCGCATGCAACAGTTGTGCAAACCGTATGTAAATATGCAGCGAAATATAAGCAGTTAATGAGCAATTAATGAGCGAGAGCGTAGTTTTTCGCTCGTAAGTGCAGCGCTGCGGATCAAACCACCCTCCAGCCGCTTTTTAAATCGTAATGCTATCTTATTTGAATTTTTAAGGTTGCATTACGATGTTAAAGGCGGCCCACTTCGTTTTTCGGATGCTTTGCTCCTCCGCTGGTGCTTTTTTTGTTTTGAGTATGCTACGCTGCTCTGCAGCGTCATCAAAGAAGTTGAGCTTTATCAGCGCTGCGGAGCAAAGCACCTCCAACCGCTTTTTAAATCGTAATGCTTTCTTATTTGAATTTTTTAAGGTTGCATTACGATGTTAAAGGCGGCCACTTCGTTTTTCGGATGCTTTGCTCCTTCGCTGGTGCTTTTGAGTGCAGGACCAAGAAGATGGCACGATACTAGAAGGCAAGGAGCACAGCGTAGGCGATTGCTACGTGAGCACCTACAATGTTTCCGTAGGAAACATACTTCGGAAGCATAATCTCTTCGGTAGCGTGCCATATTCGCCGTCGACTACGCTACAACGAAACCACTTCGTCATCAAAGTTGAGCTTTTTGAGCTTCCATTCCAATAAGGTTCAAAAAGCTTGGCTTTCAGGACCAAGAAGATGGCACGATACTAGAAGGCGAGGAGCACAGCGTAGGCAACAAGCTACGTGAGCACCTACAATGTTTCCGTAGGAAACATACTTCGGAAGCATAATCCCTTCGGTAGCGTGGCATATTCGCCGTCGACCACGCTACGATAGCAACAACCTCGTCATCAAAGTCGAGCTTATTGAACTTCCATTCCAATAAGGTTCAAAAAGCTTGGCTTTCAGGACCAAGAAGATGGCACGATACTAGAAGGCGAGGAGCGCAGCGTAGGCAACAAGCTACGTGAGCACCGGAGCCTTCGGTAGCGTGCCATATTCGCCGTCGACTACGCTACAACGAAACCACTTCGTCATCAAAGTTGAGCTTTTTGAACTTCCTCTTCCCCAGACAAATATTGTTTGAAGCTTTTTTCCCTGTTAATAATCGCCAGTTTGCCGCCGTTGCCGATTTGGATGTTGGAAGCATCGGAGTTCGATATAATATTGATGCTGTCGATTTCGATCGTATGCGTTTGCTGCGGCAGTGGTACGAGCTTTCCAAGCATGCAATGGTCAACCTTTCCCGCAGGGAGCATCCAATCGAGCGCTGGCACAGCGGAATAAAACAACGGGTAGCTTTCGAAATATGGCTCATCTGTGCCGTAAATGGTTTTGTCGCGTTTTATCGTGATCGCCTGGTTGTATAGGCAAGTATGTTCACGGTCGCCGATTTGCACAATCGAAGCGGTGGAGTTATCGACGACATTGAGTCGACACACCGAAACGAGCGTATCTCTACTCACGCGATCCCGCCTTTCTTGATGCTGACGAAGCTTTTTTCCGCTGAAGAGCATCCAATCCCATTGTAAATGGCGCGTTGTTCCCGCCGACTTTTGTTAATCCGCCCGAATTATGGTTAGGCAGACGGGGAAATGGTCCGATTTGAATGCCATTCGGCGGGACCTCAAGTGTTGAGTAAAGCAGCACCTGATCATTGTCTCCAACCTGAAAATTGGAGCCCGAAGAAACCGCAATGACTTCTACCTGTCCGACTTGAAGCAGCTGCTGATGGATATGAATGTTCATCCTTTTTGCTCCTCCTCATGCTGATTGCTTAAGCTTAGCTGATAAATATATTGATCAACTGCACTTTCTATATCATCCTTCGTCAAGCGCAGCACTTGCTCGCGCAGCTGTTCAATGCTGGAAAATTCACGCTTTGCTCGCTGGCTCTCGATGTAATAATGGATGCGGGCGGGCAGCTGACGTTCAATATCGTCAACAATAAGCTTGATATGCTCATCATCAAGTGCAACCTGCATCAGCGAGCCCTGTCTGCTAATATAGCTGACAAATTGCTGGTACAGCTCGCTGCGCAGCATGCTCAAACAAGAGTCGGCTAGCTCGCTATGCTCTGACCAGCGATTTGTTGCTACATCATAATGAGGCTGCGGAGCTGCCAGCTTATTGTGCTCAGCATCCTTCCTTGGTCGTTGAAAGCTATTCAAGCCATTGTAATTAGAATTGGAATTGGGCTTGGCTACATATGGCGCTGCATTTGCTTGGGCGTTGGCATTGGCAAAGGGAGAGTTGGATGTTGAGTAATGCGGCCCGTTCATTTGATCATAGGGTGAAGGCTTGCCGCCCTGCTGCATCATAATATCCTCGATCATCATTGGCAGCTGCTCGGGATTGCTGGTGGAAAGGCCGATTTGCAGCGAGCCTTCTAATGTATCTACCTTTAACTGATCAAAATGATATTCAATTTTTTCAACATGCAAGGTTGGCGCAGGCTCTTGCCTGCTAAGCTGCTGTTTGAGCAGCTCCAGCTCTCGCTGCAGCTGCTCAATTGTATCTTGCTGCTCCTGCATGCGCTGCTCGATACGAAAAGCCCATTGCTGCCAAGCATTCAAGTGCGTATTAGAAGGAGGATCAGAATTATACATAGTGATCAGAGCCCTTCATTATGGATTTGAATTTAAGTTGGATTAGGCAGAGGCACGATTGAAGGACTGAAAAATTCAGTAGGATAGGTTCCATCAGCAGGAGTACCCGCTGCCGCCTGGTCAGTTGTATAGGAAGTCGCATTCACCCCTCCGGAAGTTCCGATCTGCAGCATAGAGCTGTTGCTGATCGCCTCAATTCGCAAGCTTCCAATGTAAATATGCTGTTGAACATTGATTGTCATTATGATGTAGCTCCCCCTAGATTACCAACAACCTCGTTATCCAAGGAATTTGTAGCACTCGCGCCAGTATTGGAATTGGCCAGGCTGCCAGTTAAAAAGGATCCAGCACCTGCAAATGTTTTTGAGGAGCTGGTTGGTGTGACTCCTACCGCATCACCGAATTGTACAACTGCCCCTGAACCATTGCTGACGATATTAACAAATCCTACAAAGGCCGGCATAGCCTCACCTGCTTTCAACGTTTTATAGTAGTCTATGCAGCATTCGCCCAGACGTGACAATGCAAAGCATCGTAGCCCATGGGCAGATCATTGCATATGCTGTATCAGTTAAAATATGAATGCGAAGGTGAGCGTATGAATAGATGGTCTGATATTGAAAAATGGTTGAATGCAACCAATTTTGAAAAAGGAATGGAGGCGTTTAAGGACATTCCTGTTGTTGAGCAGTTTTTCAGCAGCTTAAAAAATGCCTCAAGGGATAGCAAGGAACGAACAGCGACGCAAAACTACCGGTTTAAAGAAGGAAAGGAGCATATTGATGTACTATATGCGTTGCCGCTCCATTACGAGCCTGAGGAGCTGAAGCTTTTCGTTAGAGAGGACTATATTCGAATCGAAGGACTGCCTGATGAAACGATTGAAATGATCAAGCTGCCCAAGCTGGTAAAGCCCAAATATTGCCGCGCCAAAATAGTAGAGCACGAGCTTCAGGTGCGGCTGGCAAAGCGCCCGCGTCCGAGAAAATTTTTCGAGCATTATATTCAAACTAGCTAATAGAGCTGCGATTTAGTATAATGACAAGAGATTGCGATATGTAACGTGAGGGAGTGTAAACATTGTCTGTAGTAGATGTCAGTAATGTTTCAGCGGATTTCTTTATATTTGCTGTCGTATTTATTCTGCTTGTTTTTGGTCTGCTAAGCTTCGGGATTTTAAAAATGTTTCAGCAGCGCTATCGTGCTGGCTGGATGAGCTTTGGTGGTGCAGTTGCAAGCTCCATACTATTTGTCATTATGCTTAACATATGGTATATCTAGTTGGAGGTGACAGCATGAATTTGACGGCAGTTTGGTTTGTAATCAACATCTTTTTTGTGGCATCCTTCATCGTAACGCTATTTATGCAGCGTGCTGTCACAATGGCGGCTCTGGAGCAATCTAACCCGCAAAAAGTTGGCAAGTTCAAAAGGATTCGCAACATGTTTATTGCCGTAACCGCAGTTCTGTTTATTGCAATGAGCGTGGCATTTTTAAGCAATATGCGTATTAATGGCTAGGCTCTCTTGAAAATAGAGAGCTTTTTGATACCGCAAGAAGAAATAGAATTTGTATAGTTTGGAGGAGCGTTTATGCAAACGATCGACGAAATCGTCTCGCTCATGTCTTCCAATGGCTTAAGAGTAACCGATCAGCGCAGAACGTTGGCGAAGCTGTTTTTTGAGACAGATGGCTACTTATCGCCTAAGGATGTTTATGAATATATGGGCAGAACGTATTCTGGCCTCAGCTTCGATACCGTGTACCGAAATTTGCGCGTCATGGAGGAGCTTGGTGTGCTTGAACAGGTAATGTTTGAGGAAGGAGTCAAGTTCAAGCTTCATTGCCGTGAGCATGATCATCATCATCATATGATTTGCCTCGGCTGCGGCAAAACGTATCCGATCAAATTTTGCCCGATGGAGCAGACGGACGTGCCTTCCGATTTCAAGGTGCTTCGGCATAAATTTGAAGTGTTCGGACATTGCCAAAGCTGTGCAGCAGAAGAAGGAGCGCAATAATTGGCTATGGCTAGCGCATCCACAAAACAATCATGGCCCAAAAAAATAGCTAAGGCGCCGATTCTTGCTTATCGCCATATCATATCGCCGCACACGCCGCCGTCCTGTCGTTTTTATCCGACCTGCTCCGCGTATGGGCTGGAAGCGATAGACAAGCATGGAGCGTTGAAAGGCGGCTGGTTGACTGTGAAGCGAATTTGCAAATGCCATCCGTTTCATCCAGGCGGCGTAGATTTTGTGCCTGAGCCAAAGCCGAAGAAGCGATGAGCGCCGGTGAACAACTGGAACGGCAGCAGTGCTTCATGTTGCTAGGGGAATGCCTTCTCGACTTGACTTTGCCAGTCAGTTTTTTTATATTATAGGTAATATAGTAAGCCAAGGAACAGATGAGTACTTTAGTCGAGTCATATAGAGAGCACGACGAAGGGTGGAAGTCGGCGGACAAAGCTATTGGAAGATGGTCTGGGAGGCACTTTTTTCGAGCATTCTCGAGCAGGATGTAAGGGAGAAGCGTAGGTCTGCGATAAAGACATTGCCTGTTGGCATAATGAAGCAAGCCCGCTTAGTTTAACCTGCGGCTTGGAATTTGGGTGGTACCACGTGAGCAGAGCTCTCGTCCCATGTTGGACGGGGGCTTTTTTGCATTTAAAAATGATTTTGGGAGGTCTTGAGATGAGTAATAAAACGTTTTACATTACAACACCAATTTACTATCCGAGCGACAAACTGCATATCGGGCATGCGTATACAACCGTTGCTGGCGATGCGATGGCTCGCTATAAACGACTGCGCGGCTATGATGTATGGTATTTGACAGGAACAGATGAGCATGGGCAAAAAATTGAGCGCAAGGCTCAGGAAAAAGGACAAACGCCAAAGCAATTTGTAGATGAAATTGTGAAGGGCATTCAAGAGCTGTGGAAGAAGCTTGAAATTTCCAACGATGATTTTATTCGCACGACGGAAGAGCGCCACAAAACGGTTGCTGCGAAAATTTTTCAACAGCTGCTTGATCAGGATGATATTTATAAGGGAACGTATGAAGGCTGGTATTGTACTCCGTGCGAATCATTTTTCCTTGAGCGCCAGCTGCAGGACGGAAACTGTCCGGACTGCGGACGTCCAGTCGAGCTAGTTAAAGAGGAAAGCTATTTCTTCAGAATGAGCAAATACGCCGATCGCCTGCTTAAATATTATGATGAAAATCCGGGCTTTATTCAGCCGGAGTCAAGACGCAACGAGATGATCAACAACTTTATTAAGCCTGGGCTAGAAGACTTGGCAGTTTCACGTACAACGTTCGATTGGGGTATTAAAGTGCCTGGTGATCCGAAGCATGTCATCTATGTATGGATCGACGCACTGACAAATTACATCACAGCAATTGGCTATGGCGATGAGCAAAAGCAAGCGATGTTTGAAAAATATTGGGCTGCAGATGTTCATTTGGTCGGCAAGGAGATTGTTCGCTTCCATACAATCTACTGGCCGATAATGCTAATGGCGCTCGGCTTGCCGTTGCCGAAAAAGGTATTTGCGCATGGCTGGCTGCTTACGAAGGAAGGGAAAATGTCCAAGTCCAAGGGTACGGTTGTCGATCCGGTTGTGCTGATCGATCGATATGGTCTTGATGCTTTGCGCTACTATTTGCTGCGCGAGGTCCCTTTTGGCGCGGATGGCGCTTTTACGCCTGAAAATTTTGTTGAGCGGATCAACTTTGATTTGGCAAATGACCTCGGGAACTTGCTCAATCGTACTGTTGCGATGATCGATAAATACTTTGATGGCGTCATTCCGACGCAGGCCAAGCAAACTACAGCATTCGACGGCGAGCTGGAGCGATTTGCAGCTCAAACGCTACAGCAGGTAGAAGATGCAATGGAAAACATGGAGTTTTCCGTAGCGTTGACGGCTATATGGCAATTTGTTAGCCGCACCAACAAATATATTGATGAAACACAGCCGTGGACGCTTGCCAAAAGCGAGGAAAATCGCGAGCAGTTGGCTTCAGTGATGAGCCATTTGGCAGAGTCGCTGCGCTCTATCAGCATTATGCTGCAGCCATTTCTTACCCATGCTCCACAACAAATTTGGCAGCAGCTCGGCTTGCAACAGGGAGAGCATACCGCTTGGGACACTGTTGGCAGCTATGCGATCATTCCTGCAAATACGAAGGTAGCAAAGGCGGATCCGATCTTCCCGCGCCTTGATCTGGAGCAGGAGACAGCTTATATTGCCGATTCAATGAGCGGCGGGACAAAGCCTGCAGCGCTGGAGGAAAAACCGGCAGACGCCAAAGATGAAATTACGATTGATGAATTTGCCAAAGTAGAGCTGCGCGTAGCACAAGTTGTCGCTGCAGAGCCGATTCCTAAAGCAGATAAGCTGCTTAAGCTGCAGCTTGATCTTGGCTATGAGCATCGCCAGGTTGTTTCTGGCATCGCCAAGTATTACAAGCCGGAAGAGCTTGTTGGCAAGAAGGTTATATGCGTCGTAAACCTGAAGCCGGTCAAATTGCGTGGAGAGCTGTCACAAGGAATGATTCTTGCAGCATCCAAGGATGATCAATTGACACTTGCCACCGTTCCAGACGCAATGCCGAATGGCGCGATTGTAAAGTAAAATAATATATGTGGGGAAATTGGGATTGCTCAGATGGTCAGTTTTCACTGACTTTCTGACAATCTCATTTTTTATGGAATCGAATTGCAAGTAAATAGTTGACATTACGATTAACAGATCATATAATAGTTTTCGTAATTGTAACGATTACTATTAATCTATGAAAATAGGAGTCAGAGAAAAATGATGAACAAAAAGATCTTTTCTGTACTGTTGATTGCTTGCTTGCTGTTTGTGGCTGCATGCGGCAATAATGAAAAAAATTCGGCTGAAAATAGCAGCGACGCACGACTAAATGTTGTGACCAGCTTTTATCCTATTTATTATTTGACACAGCAAATTGGCGGAGACCAGGTTAAGGTGACGAACCTGATTGCTACTGGTGTTGAACCGCATGATTGGTCGCCAAAAAGCAAGGATTTGCTAACGGCTTCTGCAGCTGATTTGCTGCTATACCATGGAGTTGGCCTGGAAACATGGATTGACAGCTTTGTCAATGGCCTGGAGAAGGATAGCAAGGTTGTGATCAAGGAAGTGAGCGGCGGCATTGATATTATTGATACGACTGCCGCTGAAGAAGAGCATGACCACGCGCATGAAGGCGAAGCTGCAACCGAGGAGCATGACCATGCACATGAAGGCGAGGCTGCAACTGAAGAGCATGACCATGCACACGAAGAGGAAGCTGCAACTGAAGAGCATGACCATGCCCATGAAGAGGAAGCTGCAACCGAGGAGCATGACCATGCACATGAAGGCGAGGCTGCAACTGAAGAGCATGACCACGCGCATGAAGGCGAGGCTGCAACTGAAGAGCATGACCATGCCCATGAAGAGGAAGCTGCAACTGAAGAGCATGACCATGGGCACTCTCATGACCACAGTCATGGATTAGATCCGCATACATGGGTATCTCCAAAATCAGCACTTATACTTGCAAGCAACATTAAGGACAGCTTGGTTGAAGTTGACCCGGAAAATTCCGCTGTTTACGAGCAAAACTATGAGACGCTAAGAGAGAAGCTGGCAGCGTTGGATGAGCGATACGAGCAGGAGCTTGCTAATGTGTCGCTGCGCACCATCGTTGTATCGCATCAATCATTCGGTTATGTGGCGCGTGATTATAATTTGAAGCAGATTTCGATTATGGGGCTGTCGCCAAGCGCTGAACCAAGAGCACAGGATATTAAAAATATTGCTGATCTTGTAAAAGAAGAGGGAGTCAGAGTCATTTTCTTCGAAGAGCTGGTATCTGATAAATTAGCTAAAATGCTGGCGAGCGAAGCGAAGGTGGATACGAATGTCATCCATTCTCTAGAGGGCTTGACTACTAAAGAGGAGCAGGACGGTCAAGATTATTTGACACTTATGGAACGGAACTTGCAAAATTTAGTTGAAGCATTACAATAGATATAATGGAATTGGCTGCGGAGCTTGCGAAAAGCTCCGTTTTGCTGTGAAGGAGGAAAAAATGAGCATAGGAACAGCAGATTGTCACCGGGACATCATTACAGTAGATTCGGTATCGTTCTCCTATCAGCAGAGAAATGTGATCAGCAATATTAGCTTTAGTGTTAAGGAACGCGACTTTATCGGCTTGATCGGCACGAATGGCGCTGGCAAAACGACGATGCTTCGAATAATTGTTGGCTTGCTTAAACCGACCACAGGAGAGGTAAGGCTGTTTGGCGAGCCGATTTCACAGTTTAAAGCATGGAATAAAATCGGCTACGTTCCACAGAAAAATAACTTGAATCCTCTTTTTCCAGCGACAGTCAAGGAGGTTGTGCTTTCCGGTCTGGTAGGAAAACGCAAATGGTTTGGCCGTCATTCACGCGAGGATGAAATAAAGTGCAGCGATGCATTAATGGCTATGGGCGTTGAGGATCTTGCAGGCAAGCGGATCGGCGAGCTTTCGGGCGGGCAGCAGCAGCGTGTTTTTCTTGCACGAGCGCTTATTAATAATCCTTCCTTATTAATTTTGGATGAACCGACTGTTGGGATCGACTATGAAACACAGGAAAGCTTTTTTCATATGATCAAGCATATGCATCAGCATCATAATATGACGTTTTTAATGGTATCGCATGATATGGAAATGATTAAGGGGTACTTGGGGGAAGAGCCAGTCTCAAGTGCAGGAAAGCTTAATTTTTATATTCGCCATTCTCATGAAACACAGGATTGCGTTGAGCAAAATCTAGCGCATAGTCTGAAGCATTTGCGTGCCCAGATGGAAAGCCAGAAAGAAGGAAATTAGCTTGGATATCATAATGAGTGGATTTTTTCAGCGGGCTTTGATTGGCGGCCTGCTAATCGGCATTACCGCCCCGTTGATCGGTATATTTTTAGTGCTGCGCCGACTGTCGATGATCGGCGACACATTGAGCCACGCTGCGATAGCTGGGGTAGCATTAGGCTTTGTCATCGGTGATTTTCCGATTGTGTTTGGACTTATCTTTTCGCTGCTTGCATCATTTGCAATTGAAAAGCTGCGCAAATCATATAAAAGCTATGCAGAGCTGTCGCTAGCGATTATTATGTCGGGCGGAATTGCGCTCGCCTCGATATTTTTTACACTTGGACGGGATTTGAGCATGGATCCGAACAGCTTTCTATTCGGCTTTATCTATACGTTAACACCAACTGATTTGTGGGCGATGCTGGCAGTTACAGTTGTTGTTCTACTTATTGTCGGCAGACATTTGCATGGCTTGTTTTTAATTACCTTTGATGAGGAAGCGGCTTCGGTAAGCGGCTTGCCTGTCAGCTATTATAATGTTATGATCAGCGTGTTAACTGCACTTGTCATTAGCATTTCCATTAAAATTGTCGGTGGTCTGCTCGTATCGGCGCTGCTGACGATTCCGGCTGCATGCAGTTTGCTGCTGGCAAAAAGCTTCAAGCAAAGCATTGTTATCGTTGTACTTGTCGGAGAGCTTGCAGTGATTGCGGGCTTGCTGATCGCAGGGGTATGGAATTTGGCGGCAGGAGGAACGATTGTTCTAGTTCTGATCGCTGTACTGCTGCTTATTTTGCTGGGACGCAATATCATCTCGCGTGTGACGTAAACTTATGAAGAGGTGAATCAATTGAATGAGGTTACGCTGTGGATCGCTTTTGCAGCAGGGATAGCATCGTTTATATCGCCTTGCTGCCTGCCTTTATATCCATCCTATCTTTCCTATATTACGGGGATATCCGTTTCTGAACTAACTTCCTCTGAGGTGCAAGGAAAGAACCGCTGGCTAATGCTAAGCCATACGCTCTTTTTTATTTTGGGCTTTAGCACGGTTTACTATGCTTTAGCTTATGGAGCGAACGCTTTTAGCGAGCTGTTTCAGGAATATAGCGGTCTGGTCAGACGTTTGTCTGCGATATTGATCATCCTGATGGGCTTGTTCCTGTTAGGCATTTTTCAGCCGCGGCTGCTTATGAAGGAAGCGCGCTTCAACCTTATTCCGAAAAAGACGAGCTATGTTGGCTCGTACATTTTCGGGCTTGGCTTTTCGGCAGGCTGGACACCGTGCATGGGGCCAGCGCTTACTGCAATAATGGGAATGGCAGCAGCTCAGCCTGGCACATGGTTTTCCTTGACAACAGCCTATGCGCTTGGCTTCGCAATTCCGTTTTTTGTAATGGCTTTTTTCCTTGGCTCATCTCGCTGGATACTGAAGTATTCGAATCGCATTATGAAGCTTGGTGGAGCAGTTATGATTTTGATGGGAATATTGCTGTTTACCGATCAGATGACGAAAATTACGGTTTGGCTAAATATGATTACGCCTGATTGGTTGAAGTTTTAACATACCATTTCCGTAGTCTTTTCTTCCTGCAAAAGTTGCAGAATTATGCCAAAAAAGTGTATGATAGATCAAGTGACACCAATGTAACGGTGAAGAAGCAATGATAGGGGGTTCTTCAATGCCGACTCCGAGCATGGAAGACTACTTGGAACGAATTTACAAATTAATGGAAGAAAAGGGGTACGCGCGCGTATCAGATATCGCGGAAGGCTTGTCTGTCCATCCATCTTCAGTAACGAAAATGATTCAAAAGCTTGATAAGGACAACTATCTGATCTATGAAAAGTATCGTGGACTTATACTTACGCCAAAAGGAAAAAAGATGGGCAAGCGCTTGATGGAGAGACATCAGCTTCTGGAAGCTTTTTTAACGACAATTGGTGTACAAGCTGAAAATATATATCGTGACGTGGAAGGTATCGAGCATCATTTAAGCTGGGATTCTATCACTTGTATTGAAACGCTGGTTGAGTATTTCCGTAGAGATGGTTCGAGATTGGAAGATTTGCAGCAGGTTCGCAAGGAAATGGAATCTGAGGAATAAGCAAAAGCAAGCAAATAAAAAATGCTGAACGGGAAGGGTTGCTTCCTTGTTCAGCATTTTTTATTCCTTGGCTTTAAGCCCTATGTGCCGCAGCCATCTTCGTCAAAAGTTTAATGATAACGCGGCGTATCATTATCGTCACGGCCGCCTTCAATTACTTTGAACGGTACAGTTTTGGAGCGTGGACGTTCTTTCTTGGCTTTACTTTGCTTGCTTGCAGCACGGTAATAGCCGTTATCTGCTTGCCGCCCTTTATTAAGAAAGGCAGGCGGTTTTTTGATCCAGTACACGATCAGCCCAAACAGCACGAGCGGGATGATAATGAGCAGCGGATGCTCGATTAGAGTCACCACTACGCCAAGCACAATCAGCAGAAGCACGATATAGCTGATGATGTTTCTCGATTTCATGCTGCATTGCTCCTTTCCAAATTACGAGTTGTGAGTAGTACCGTTAGCATATTGCTTTTCTAGTTCTAGCATACGTTTGAAGGAAGCGATTGATACTTCTACCTGATCATTTTTCGGTTCTTTCGTTGTTAGCAGCTGCAGCCACAGGCCTGGATACCCAAGGAAGTGCAGCCCAGGAATGTCGCGCACAGCGTTGGTTGCACGCAGCACTTCATAGGAAAAGCCTAAAACGACTGGCAGCAGCAGGATGCGAATCCAGATTCTTTCCCAGATTGAGTCCCATTCAAAAAACGGCATCGAATAAATAATAACGCCGACAATGACGGTGAACACAATAAAGCTTGAGCCACAGCGATAATGCAAGCGGCTGAAGCGCTGTACATTTTCAACGGTCAGTTCGACGCCAGCCTCATAGGCGGAAATGACTTTATGCTCAGCGCCATGATACTGGAAGAGCCGTTTAATTATAGGGGTTAGCGTCATCAAGTATAAATAAACGAGTAGAAAAATAATTTTAATAAGTCCTTCAAGCAAATTATGGCCGAGCTTGCTTTCAAACATATTTTTGAATAGCAGCTCTTCGACAACAGCAGGAGCTGCGGTAAAGATAAGCTTGCCAAAAACAAAGGAAAGCACGCCGATTGCAGCAACGCTTAAAATCATCGTCAGATCGAACTTGCCCTCTTTTTTCTTCGCTTTGGCAAGCTCCTTGGCGCGCTCTTCCTCCGTCATGTCATCCATTTCATCCTCAGCATATTTGTCCGCAGAGAAATTCAAGTGAACCGACCCTTTAGCACTAGATTCCACAATACCGACTACTCCGCGGATAAGTGGGATCTTTTTCAGCTTTTGTACCCAAGAGATCGTCGTTTTGGGCACTTCCAAATATTCGATTTCTTTATTTTTGCGACGAACTGCAGTGACGTTTACATATTTGCCTGCAAACATGACGCCTTCAATGACAGCTTGTCCGCCATACAAATTGCGTGATTTGTCTGACAAGAATAAGTCCCCTTCCTTTGCTACAAATACGATTTCTTAAAGCATCATTATAGTTCTATTGTACTTGATTTTAATCAATATTGCCAACGAATAGCGGATAAGCAATCTGGTAAACGTTTATACTAGTGCAATAGCGAATTGACAGCTTAGAAGCAAGAAAGGGGTTTGACGGCATGAGCGCAATATTTCGCAATTTGCAGCAGACAGGTGTAACGAGACCGATCCGCTACGCTTTGAACATCGGCTTTTTTGCAGGCGTAATATGGGGCGGGCTAAGACTGATCGCTTACTATCTTCACTTTACGAAGGAGCCTGCATCTTTTTTAATCCGTACGTGGCTTACCGAGCAAGCGGCAATTGGTCCCTTTGGTCATATTACGGGCACGTTCAGCTTTATTATATTTTCTATGCTGGCAGCATTTTTATATCTTTGGTTTTTTCGCAAGCTGGAAGGACCATGGCCTGGTGTGTGGTACGGCATCGGCTGGTGGGGGATTCTATTTGGAGTATGTCCGCTGCTAGGCATTACGAAAATGACTCTAAATGTGCCGTTCACGCTTGCAGCAACGGACTTTTGCTTTTTCGTTGTCTGGGGACTATTTATCGGCTACTCGATTGCCTTTGAGTTTACAGATGAAGCTTCGAGAGAACCGGCAGCCTCGACTTAGGGTGCGTCTGAAAAGCTGTCCTCGGAGTTCTCAGACGCGCCCGCAAGTTTGACTTCTCAAACTGCATATTTTTGTGGTAAAATGTCAAAGGCTCATTGTATGGGCTCAATTGCGCAGATTGGGAGGTGCTGAGCATGCATCGTATTGAAGTGTTGAATGGACCTAATTTGAATATGCTTGGCATTCGCGAGCCAGGCGTGTACGGCAATCAATCCTTGGCGGCAATTGAAGCTGAACTGTCCAGCAAGGCTGCTCAGCTTGGCGTCGAGCTGCGCTTTTTTCAAACGAATCATGAAGGTGAAATGATTGATCGGATTCACGCATGCTATGGTCAAGCGGATGGAATTATCATTAATCCTGGAGCTTGGACGCATTACAGCTATGCGATTCGTGACGCACTAGGCGCTGTTTCACTGCCTGTCGTTGAAGTGCATCTATCGAATATACATAAGAGAGAAGCGTTTAGACATCATTCGGTTGTTGCGCCAGTCGCTCTGGGTCAAATTGCCGGCTTTGGAGCTTTTGGCTACATTTTAGGCCTGCAGGCTTTGCTTGATCATCTTAAGCAATAACCACAGCAGCCTGACGAAAGAGAGGGAATATGGATGACAAATGAACGAGTTGCCAAGCTGCGACAAGCGATGTCAGAACAGCAGCTGCAAGCGATAATCATCGACAGCGGGGTTAATCGCTGCTATTTAAGCGGGTTCAACGGTTCTGCAGGCACGCTGCTTATTACAGCGGAGTCAAGCTATCTGCTAACTGATTTTCGATATCAGATCCAAGCTGCCCAGCAGGCACCTGGCTTCGAGATTATCATTTATAAGGCGCATCCATTAGATGATATAAAATCGCTGCTTAACAAGCATGGCATTACTCAGCTTGGCTTTGAGCAGGATATCATTTCCTTTGCCCAGTATAAACGCTATGAGCATGCTTTAAGCGGTGCAACCTTAGTGCCAACCTCTGGTCTGGTTGAGAAAATTCGCGAAGTAAAGGATGCGCAGGAGCTGGCTATTATTCAAGAGGCAGCAGAGCTTGCGGATCGTACCTTTGCCCATATTCTAAACTATATCAAGCCAGGCGTGCGCGAGCTTGATATTGCGCTAGAGATGGAAATGTTTATGCGCAAGCATGGCGCGACTGGCACTTCATTTGAAACGATTGTCGCCTCGGGCGAGCGCTCGGCGCTGCCGCATGGCGTGGCAAGCGAGCGTACTATCGGGCAAAATGAGTTTGTCAAGCTCGATTTTGGCGCATATTATAAAGGCTATTGCTCTGATATTACGCGAACTGTTTTTGTTGGCCAGCCGACAGAGAAGCATCTTGAAATTTACAACATTGTGCTTGAGGCGCAGCTTCATGGTCTAAAGCATATTAAAGCTGGAATGTCCGGACTTGAAGCGGATGCGCTGTGCCGAGATATTATTGCCGGCTACGGCTATGGCGAGCAGTTTGGCCACAGCACTGGGCATGGAATCGGCATGGAAATTCACGAGGCGCCGCGACTTTCTCGCTTAAGTGATACATTGTTAACTCCCGGAATGACGGTTACTGTAGAGCCTGGTATCTATATCCCTGGTTTTGGCGGAGTAAGAATCGAGGATGACATCGTAATTACGGAATCCGGAAATCAAATATTAACCTCATCGCCGAAAGAATTAATTCTTTTGTGATTTGGATCAAAATTCAGGAGGGAATCATTAATGATTTCAGTAAACGATTTTAAAACAGGTTTGACGATTGAATTTGAAGGCGACATTTTCACAGTTTTGGAATTCCAGCACGTTAAGCCTGGTAAAGGTGCGGCATTCGTTCGCTCCAAGCTTAAAAATCTTCGCAACGGCAACACCGTTGAAAAAACGTTCCGTGCAGGCGAAACATTAAGCCGCGCCATGATTGAAAACCGTGAGGTTCAATATCTGTACAGTGCTGGCGACGAATACACATTTATGGACAACGAAACGTATGATCAGTTTACGTTAACACGCGAGCAGCTGGAGTGGGAGCTTAACTTCCTGAAAGAAAATATGAATGTTAACATTACTAGCTACCAAGGTGAAATTCTTGGCATTCAGCTTCCTAACAACGTTGAGCTTAAAGTTATTGAAACTGAGCCTGGCGTAAAAGGCAACACGGCTCAAGGGGCTACGAAAAACGCGAAGGTTGAAACCGGCCTTAACGTTCAAGTTCCATTGTTCATTAACGAAGACGATGTATTGCTGATCGATACACGCGAAGGCAAATATATTTCTCGCGCATAGAGGCTTGGCAAAAGCTGCTTGATACTAATCAAGCAGCTTTTTTTACTGCAGCTGTATTCATTTAGCCTAATGGATGATATAATATATAACCGTATGCATATGTCAAGGTTGGGAGTGAGCAGCTTTGTCTTTGATCGTGATGAAGTTCGGCGGCAGTTCCGTAGGAACGCCAGAGAGAATGCAACTTGTTGCACAACGGATCATAGAAAGACAGCAAGAAGGTAATGAGATCGTGGTAGTCGTATCCGCTATGGGAGATACAACAGATGACTTGATTGACCAATCAAAATTGTTGAATCCAAATCCATCGGCGCGTGAAATGGATATGCTACTTACAGTAGGAGAGCAAATTTCTATTGCATTGCTAGCGATGACGATAGAAGCTGCTGGCGGCAAAGCTATGTCCTTTACAGGCTGGCAAGCTGGCATGAGAACGGATGCTGTACATGGAAAGGCGAAAATTGCAGATATTCAGCCTCAGCGAGTATTGGATGCGCTGAAGTCAGGTCATATTGCAGTTGTAGCAGGCTTCCAGGGTACAAGCGAAGCAGGAGAAATTACGACATTAGGTCGTGGCGGCTCTGATACGACGGCTGTAGCGCTTGCGGCGGCAGTCAAGGCGGATTTATGCGAAATTTATACGGATGTTGACGGTGTATATACAACGGATCCTCGTGTTGTAAAGCATGCACGGAAGCTTAATGAAATTTCTTATGATGAAATGCTGGAGCTTGCGCATTTGGGAGCCGCGGTATTACATCCGCGCGCGGTTGAGTATGCAAAGCACAATAATGTTCAATTAGTCGTTCGTTCTAGCTTTACGAAGAATGAGGGTACAAGCGTGAAGGAGGAAGCAATTATGGAGCAGGGCGTAGCAGTACGCGGCATTGCCTTTGAAAAAAATGTTGCAAGAATTAAAATCATGGGCGTTGAGGATGTTCCAGGCGTTCTTGCAAATGTATTTGGGGCATTGGCTGAAAACAGCATTGATGTGGATATTATCGTGCAAAGCGGAACGCAAAACGGCAAGGCTGATTTTGCTTTTACCGTATCAAGCAACGATAAGGATAAAGCTCTTGCTGTAATTGAAGGGATGAAAGAGGTAGTGCCTTATCGCGAAGCTGTGTCTGAAGGAGATCTTGTTAAGGTTTCGATCGTTGGCGCAGGCATGGTAAGCAATCCTGGAGTAGCTGCTAAAATGTTCTCTACCATTTCTTCACTTGGAGTCAGCATTAATATGGTTAGCACATCTGAAATTAAATGTTCCTGCGTCATTGCAGCGGATAAGCTTAATGAAGTAGTTGTGGCGCTTCATACAGCATACGGCCTTGATGCCAATGAGCAGGCCTTTGTAGGCGGACCAGCTGAAAGACGCTAGTACTGCAATTACAGATTGATCATCTATATGAAAATGCCCGTTATGCGAGGGGAATGCTCCTCGGCATGACGGGCATTTTTTCTTGTGCCGCATAGATATGTCTGACCGATCAATTGTTCTCTGTCAATGTTCTGTGAGCGATCACAAGCTCTCCTTTGCTGTAGCGCGGCACGACTGGCAACGTGTCGATTTCCATGCAAACAGCCAGGTCCTCCTGCATGCCAAGCTCCGCCAGTCTTTTCCCCGACAAGCATTTTAGCGCCAGCTCTTTCATGCTGCTCTTGTTATGCTTGTATAATGCAAGCATCGCATAGCCAAGATCATCGAGCTTCAGCTGCTCCGCAGGCAATTTTTCCTTCAATCTAGCAATCATATAGCCTGCGCAAAACCCGTCCTCAATCGCAAACTGATCATGACTGCCAGCACATAGTATGACTATATCCTTTCCTGATTGCCTGGCCAAATCGATGCAAGCAGCTGCATTGACCAAGCCTGCTACATAAAGCTCGGCAGCTCTGGTAGAGCGAAGAATAGCACTTGTGCCATTAGTCGTTGTAAGAATGATTCGTCTACCCTTCACAATATCGCTGCGGTATTCAAACGGAGAATTTCCTAAGTGAAAGCCAGAAATGCGCTTGCAAAATCGTTCGCCGCCCAGCAAGTCATGCTCCTGCTTAATCGTGTTTGCCTCCATAATGGTCTCCACGGGAACGATGCTGCTTGCACCAGCTTCCAAGGCAGAAATAATCGTAGTTGACGTGCGAATCACATCAATTACGATGGCGACTTTGCCAATAAACTGCGCATGGTGAGTATCACTAGCATTCGAAATGACCTGCACCTTCATGAATAGCCCTTCTTTCTTAGCTGCAATCGGTATGATACTTTATGCAGCTAAAGCTAGGCAGGTGCAATACGCCCTAGTAAGCTATCAATTGCGATAAAAATTTGGGATATTTTCGTAAAGACAAGCATAGACTTGTATCGTCAAGAGCAATTTGCAAGGAGTGACCTCAAGCTATGCTAGAAGACATCGTTCATATTTTGCCGCAAGAGCTGAAAGCTATCATTTATCATTTGCCAATGGAAGTAAAACATAGCTTGGAGGAAATACGAATCCGGGAGAATCGGCCGCTTGAGATTTCACATCGCGGCAGCTTCCATTATGCAACCGAGCAAGGGAAGCTAGTGCTTGATCCAAGACAAGCTTATCAACCCTCGCACGAGCAGTGCCGCAAGCTGCTGGAGCGCATTACCAATTACTCCTTGTATGCAATGGAGGAGGAGCTGCGCCGAGGTTATATTACGATTGCTGGCGGACACCGCATTGGCATTGCCGGCAGAACGATTCTCGATGGCGGCTCAGTAAGAGGCATTCGCGATATTGGCGGCTTCAATATTCGTATTGCACGCGAAGTGGTAGGCGCAGCCAAGCAGCTGCTGCCGAAGCTTTTTGCAGGACCAGGAGGCTCTTTGCAATCGACGCTAATGATTTCACCGCCGCAGCAAGGGAAAACAACGATGCTGCGTGATGTGGCCCGTTCGTTAAGCTACGGATCACATGGCAAGCAGCTGCCGATGAAGGTGGCAATCGTTGATGAGCGCTCCGAGATAGCCGCAAGTGTGCGGGGAATACCATCCTTTGACGTTGGACCAAGAACAGATGTAATGGATGCTTGTCCCAAGGCTGAAGGAATGATGATGCTGCTCCGCTCCATGTCTCCGGACGTTATTATCGTCGACGAAATTGGCCGGGTAGAGGACGCGCTGGCGATTCGCGAAGCCGCGCATTGCGGTGTGAAGGTGATCGCAACAGCGCATGCCTATGATGTTCAGGAGGTATTGGGACGCAGCGAAATTAGAGGGCTGATTCAGGAAAAGGCGTTTGGCAGCATCGTTGAGCTGAAGCGCAGTCAGCATGGCTTTATGCATCGCATTATCGCTGTTGATCGTTTGCTGGAGCATAGCAGGCAAAATAGCGGCTTTTTCTCTTTAAGCAGAAAAGCCGGTTCTTGAAATCGCAGCCTGAAACGAGGTGAATCGCATGTACATCGGACACTATGATCGTACAAGCACTGATGATGATTAAGCTGCTTGGCGCAGTGCTTATCTTATTTGCCGGAACTGCAATCGGTTTTGTACAGGCTTCCTTTTACGTCAATCGCAGCAAGCAGCTTCGCCAGCTCATTCATGCACTGCAGCGGCTGGAAACCGAAATCGACTATGGCCAAACCGAATTGCCAACGGCGCTAATTAAAAGCAGCGAAGGAATAGAACAGCCTGTCAGCAGATTGTTCACTCTTACAGCTGAGCTGTTAACAGCGGAGCAAGAGCTTTCCATGAACGAAGCCTGGCAGCAGGCGATTCATCAGGTATGGGATGTAACTTCACTTCGCGCACGTGAAAAAGAGGTGCTGCTGCGGATGGGCAGTGTACTGGGCATGAGTAATGCGGAGGATCAACTGAAGCATTTGCAGCTGGCCCAAATCCAATTGAAAAGCGAAGAGGCGCTAGCTCGTGAAGAGCAGCAGCGCTATGCCAATATGTGGCGCAGTCTTGGTACACTTGGTGCAATATTGATCGTCATATTGATGGTATAGAGGGTTGGAGGATGACTATGGAAATAACAGCAATTTTTCAAATTGCGGGCGTTGGAATTATTATTGCGATCATGCACACCGTGCTGAAGCAAATGGGCAAGGAAGATATTGCGCATTGGATTACGGTGCTTGGATTTGTGATCGGAATATTTATGGTGATAGATGTAATCGCTCAGCTCTTTCAAGAGATTAAGTCGATCTTTTTATTCCAGTAGGTGAATGCCGTGGAAATCATCCAAGTCGTTGGTATTGGCTTAATTGCTGCGCTGCTAGTCATATTGGTGCGAGAGCAGAAGCCGCAGTTTGCATTTTTAATAACCGTGTTTACAGGTGTATTTCTGTTTCTGCTCGTAATTGGTCAAATCGGCGCAGTTATTAACGTAATCAATGAGCTGGCTACTCGCTCTGGCATTCCAGACGTGTACTTAAAAACTATTTTGAAAATTATCGGAATCGCTTATGTTGCGGAGTTTGGCGCACAAATGGTGAGAGATGCTGGTCAGGAAAGCATCGCTTCAAAGATCGAGTTCGCCGGAAAAATATTTATACTTGTGATGGCAATCCCGATCATCAACGTTATTATTGAAACCTTGCTTTCCTTATTACCGCTTGGAAGCAGCTAGCTTTCAAATTGCTTTTCATGCATCTGGCTGCGACATATCCCGTCTGCATGAAAGGTTTCAGGAGGTGTCGGATGAAGCGATCCTGTTGGAGCGTAATCATAGTCAGTTTCATGCTGTTCATTGCGAGCGCTCATTACGCACATGCATCTCCACCACAGCAGGAGGAATCACTGGATCTGAGCAACAAATGGATTGAGGAACAGGTTAATGCGCTGGATACAGATACAATCGAGCAATACTGGAATGAGCTTAGCAGAGACTATGCGCAATATTTTCCGGGGCAGGAGCTGCCATCAATAACGGAGCTGATGTTTACAGATCAAGAGCAGGGCTTTAGCGTATGGGCCTTTCTTAAAGGCATTGCAAGCTTCTTTCTGCAAGAGGTCATTTACAACGGCAAGCTGCTGCTCATTATCGTGATGCTGGCTATTTTCAGCATGATGCTGGAAACGCTGCAAACCGCATTTGAGAAAAATGCAATCAGCAAAATTGCTTACTCGATTATTTATATGGTGCTGGTAACAATTGCGATTAACAGCTTTATGGTCGCAATCGATTATGCGAGAGAAGCGATTGAGAAAATGATTTCCTTTATGCTGGCGATGGTGCCGCTGCTGTTAACGCTGCTCGCTTCAATGGGCGGAGTTGTTACCGTTTCGGTCATGCACCCGCTTATCATTTTCATGATTCATATTGTCGGCTCACTGATCTATCTTGTCGTATTTCCGCTCCTGTTTTTCTCTGCCGTGCTTCATATCGTCAGCGCGATTACAGATCGCTTCAAGCTGACCCAGCTGGCCAATATGCTGCGCGGTGTAGCGATCACAGTACTCGGTATACTGTTGACTGTGTTTCTGGGCGTAATTTCTGTACAGGGAGCGACCAGCTCCGTAACCGACGGCGTGGCGCTGCGGACAGCCAAGTTTATTACAGGAAATTTTGTTCCCGTTGTCGGCAAAATGTTTTCGGATGCAGCCGATACGATCTTGTCGGCATCGCTTGTCGCCAAAAATGCAGTTGGCATCGTGGGGGTTATCGTGTTGCTAGTCATCTGCGCATTTCCTGCGATAAAAATTGTTGCACTAGCATTCATTTATCATATAGCAGGCGCGATTATGCAGCCGCTTGGAGATTCTCCAATTGCCGTGTGCCTGCAAACGATCGGCAAAACGATGCTGTACGTATTTGCAGCGTTGGCGGCCGTAAGTCTAATGTTCTTCTTGGCGATTACAATCATTATTACAGCTGGAAATACGACCGTGATGGTGCGCTAGCATGATGCAGAACTTTTTAAGGAGGTGAGGGAAATGTGTTAGGTTGGTTGGGGGAATGGCTGCAAAGCATTGTCGTTGTCGTGCTATTGGCCATTGTCGTGGAGCTGGTGCTGCCAAACAGCAAAATGCTCAGATATTCGAGACTTGTAGTCGGACTTATTCTATTGCTTACGATTCTCAACCCTGTTTTGCAGGTGTTTCAGGTCGATTTTCAAGACAAGCTTCATGCAAGCTTTTCACAATGGGAAAAGGAGCTGAACGCAAAGCAGAGCGAGGTGCTTTCCCTCGAGCAAATTACAAAGGAAGCAGAGCTGCTTAAACAACAAAGAGAAGGGGCAGCACTCGATGTTACGCGCGCCAGTATTGAGCAGTCGATGCAGCAGGAGCTTCAGGCGGCCGTCGATGCCAATATCGTTGATGTATCGCTAGAGATAGGCTGGGACGAAGCTGCAGGCAAGCAGACGCTACCTTATATCGCTTCTGTAACAGTTACGATTGCCGAGCAGCAGCAGGAGGCTGAGCATTCGAATGAGATAGAGTCAGTCGCCGAAGTAGCAATCGAGGATATATCCATCCCGGCGATAAGCACGGGAATCGCGCAGCAGGCAGATGAAGACAGTGAGCCGCCAGTACCCAAGCAGCATGTTGAAGCGAATGAACAAGCGATGGAGCAGTTTCACAAGCACGCTAAAGAAATTGTTACGATACTATCATCAGGCTGGAATGTTAAAGCGGATCACATTTTCGTACAAGCGAGCAATTAGGAGGATTTGATGTGGGAAATTGGTATGCCAGTTTTGAAAAATTAATCGGTGGAGGTCCAGGCGGCAAGAAGCGTTTAACTGTCGTCAGAATGCTTATTATAGTCGGAGCCGTCGGCATTTTTTTCATGCTCATTCAATCCTACCTTCCATTCAAGCGAATTGAAACGATCGAGCAGCTTCCTCAGCCAGAGCTTGGCAGCGAAGAAGTATTCAAGGGCGGCGCCTCGTCCGACAGTCCATTTGCCAGCATTGAAGCGACACTGGAGGACCGATTAAAGGAAATGCTGGAGAAAATGGTCGGCGTCGGCAAGGTGGACGTGATGATTACGGTGGAATCTACCGAGGAGAAGGTTGTGGAGCGCAACGTGAACAGCAGTGAAAGTACGACGGACGAAACCGATCGCAATGGCGGAAAGCGCCATATGACCACAGTCACCTCTGACGGACAGGTCGTGCTTTATCAGGCTACAGATGGACAGCAGCCGCTCATAACCAAGGTTATCAACCCTCGCATTCGCGGTGTGCTTATCGTTGCCGAGGGAGCTGAAGACGCAGCTGTACGAAAATTGATTATACAAGCAGTTGAAAAAGGGATGAATGTCGTTCCAACTCGGATCTCAGTTGTTCCGAGCAAAAAATCATAAATCATGTTGGAGGGTTTATTATGAACACTAGAAGACAAACAATTTGGCTTGTTTCAATGCTCAGCTTAATGGTTATTCTGTCCGCTTACTACCTCTTCACCCAAGATATTACCGGCAAGGATGAGGTAAGCGATGCAACACATCTGGAAAACAGCGCAGAGGTAAGCTCAATGGGGGAAAACAGCGGGACAGTCGCCAGCAATACGGCAGAGGATGGCAGCGAATATACGATTAATGACGCCGATCAGCAAGTATTGAGCCAGCTGGAAAAAGAAGGATACTTTGAAAGCAGCGGCCTTAGCGAAATTTTGACCAAGCGTGAAAACCGCATTGGAGATGAAGAAAATCGCATCATGTCAGTGCTGGCAGATGTAACGAACGACTCCGATACATCGCTTGAAGCGATTGAGGAAATGGCACAGCTTGAAGAAAAAATGGAGAAGTTCAGCCAGCTTGAAAACAGCTTGATGGAAACCTATGAGGTGGCAGTTATTTCAGAAGAAGTGAATGACAAATACAAAGTAGTGGTGACGAGCGATACACCAGAGAAAAAGCAGGCTGCGGAAATTTTAGACCGCGTCATTACCGAGCTGGATGTTCGTCCTGATCAGGTATCTGTAGAATTTGTTGCTAATCCATAATAAAAGTGCATAACTCCATTAATGCGATTGTTCGCAAATTAATGGAGTTATGTTTTATTTTCACAGGCTGTAGTAAAAAATAATTCGTGTTATGATAAGAATGTGATATAATGTTAGACGTTATGTAAAAAAAGGAGTGATAACGTTCATGTTTAAGTTGAGCGAAATTAAAGAGTTAATCAAATTAGTTGATCAAACATCCGTTGAAGAGCTCGAAATTGAGAACGAGGGTGCTCGACTCCATATTCGCAAGCCAAAAAATTCTGAAGTGGTTACGGTGCAAACGGCTCCAGTTATGCATACATATACACAGCCAGCTGCTGCGATTGCTGCACAGCCGACTGCTCCACAGCCTGCAGCTGCTCAAGCTGAAGCACCCGCTCCTGTACAACCGACAGCAGCTTCGGAGAACTATCACAAAATTACGTCTCCAATGGTAGGTACCTTCTATAGCGCTCCTTCGCCTGATGCGCCACCATTTGTTAAAGCTGGCGATCGCGTCAATACGAAAACTGTTGTATGTATTCTTGAAGCAATGAAGCTAATGAATGAATTAGAAGCAGAAGTAAATGGTGAAATTGTAGAAGTTCTAGTATCCAATGGACAACTGGTTGAATTCGGACAGCCATTATTCCTTGTTAAAGCGGACTAGCTGTTTGCCACTGTCTGAAATAGATGGTTGAAAGGGGTTCTCATTAAAGTGAAATTCCAAAAAATTCTTATTGCCAATCGTGGTGAAATCGCGGTTCGAATCATTCGAGCATGCCGTGAGCTTGGCATTCAATCTGTAGCGGTTTATTCCGAGGCTGATCGCGACTCGCTGCATGTGAAGCTGGCAGATGAGGC
Organism: Paenibacillus montaniterrae; assembly: GCF_018403185.1. Taxonomy (GTDB): domain Bacteria; phylum Bacillota; class Bacilli; order Paenibacillales; family Paenibacillaceae; genus Pristimantibacillus; species Pristimantibacillus montaniterrae. Next base: position 935,507 of record NZ_BOSE01000001.1, on the reverse strand, counting down.
ATATTGCATCGGACCTGTAGCATCCAAGGACAGCTACTTGAATTTGACGAATATTATGAGCGTGGCTACGCTGACTGAATGTGATGCCATTCATCCAGGCTACGGCTTTTTAGCTGAAAACGCTGACTTTGCGGAAATTTGCGAGTCTTGCAATATTACATTTATCGGTCCGTCCCCGGAAGCGATTAGCAAAATGGGAGACAAGGCTGTTGCGAAGCAAACGATGAAGGATGCCAATGTGCCTGTCATTCCTGGCTCTGACGGACTAATTGAGGATATTGACGAAGCGATTATGGTCGCGCGCGATATCGGCTATCCGGTTATTATAAAAGCAACTGCAGGTGGCGGCGGAAAGGGCATTCGTATTGCCGAGGATGAAGCGAGTCTTATTTCGCAAATTACGACTGCGCAGCAGGAGGCGTTAAATAATTTCGGCAATGGCGGCGTCTATTTGGAAAAATATTTGACAGGCATGAAGCATGTCGAGGTGCAAGTAATGGCTGACAAGCATGGCAATGCCGTTCATTTGTTTGAGCGTGATTGCTCTGTGCAGCGCCGTCGGCAAAAGCTGATTGAAGAGGCGCCTTGCTCGACTCTGTCGCCTGAGCTGCGTGAAGCAATGGGGCAGGCTGCGGTTCGTGCTGCGCTTGCCGTTCAATATTCAGGTGCCGGCACGCTAGAGTTTTTGCTTGGACCTGACGGCAAGTTCTACTTCATGGAAATGAACACGCGCATTCAGGTTGAGCATCCAGTAACCGAAATGATTACGCATGTTGACTTGATCAAGGAAATGATTTCAGTCGCTGAAGGGAATCCGCTATCATTCAGCCAAGAGGATCTTAGCATCCATGGCTGGTCGATTGAATGCCGTATCAACGCAGAGGATTCGGAGCGGAACTTTATGCCGTCGGCTGGTCATATTCCATTCTACCTTGCTCCAGGCGGCATCGGTGTGCGTGTGGACAGCGCGGTTTACCCGGGCTATACCATTTCCCCGCATTACGATTCGATGATTGCCAAGCTGATCGTCTGGGGAGCAACGCGCGAGGAAGCGATTCAACGAATGAAGCGCGCGCTGCATGAATTTGCGATTGATGGGATTAAAACGACGATCCCGTTCCATTTGAAAGTGTTGGATCATGAGAAGTTTATTAGCGGCGATTTTGATATCAAATTCCTGGAGGAGCATGATATTAACGGTGCTTCCTAAAAAAATCAGTACATTATAAACGATAATTTGAACATGCATTCCAAAAAGCAATATCGTTTGTCATAATTCTTACGCAATGTTATAGTATAGAAATAAGTAACATTGGTAAGCATGACCATATGCATGTATTGATAATTTGGAGGTGTAACTAACATGAGTATAATCGCTGAATACGAGAAAACAGACATGGGTACGATTCAAATTGCTCCAGAGGTTATTGAAGTGATCGCAGGGCTCGCTACAATTGAAGTGGATGGCATTGCAGGCATGAGCGGTGGTCTTGCGGGAGGTATCGCGGAACTGCTTGGAAAAAAGAATGTTTCCAAGGGCGTGAAGGTCGAAGTTGGGCAAAAAGAAGCGGCAGTTGATGTTTCTGTAATTATTCAATACGGCTACAAAATTCCAGAGGTTGCGAACAGCGTGCAGGAAAACATTAAGCGTTCCATCGAAACGATGACAGGCTTGAATGTTGTTGAAGTGAACGTGCATGTGCATGATGTTCATTTGAAGGCTGAAGAAAAAGCGGAGTCAGAGGATCAGGCGGCACGCGTGAAGTAATACATGATATTGACCCCCTTGAAGCCTGAGCTTTCGCTCGGCGCAGGGGGTTGATTACGTTAGATGAGAGGATGAAGAACTTGATCAGAGTTGTGGACAAGCTACTATTATTTTTATACAGCATCATTATTGCGATTATTTCGGCTGTTGCTGTAAGTGTCGGCTTTAAATGGATCACGGGCTCTCTAGCAATCGATGCAATAGACAGATTGTATGGCAGCAATCAGTTGCTGTTAACGGTTGCAATTGTCGGGATCGTAATGTTCTTGATTAGTCTTCGTTTCTTTATTGTCTCACTTTCTCGTGGCACAGTCACTTCTCAATCTGTAGATCAGCGCACAGAATACGGCGATATTCGGATTTCAATCGAAACGATGGAAAATTTGGCGTTAAAAGCAGCAATGAAGCAGCGCGGTGTAAAGGATTTGCGCGCACGCGTTCATGCAACCGATGCAGGCATGGATATCGTGCTTCGAACCGTTGTGGATGGAGAAGCATCCATTCCGCAATTGACTGAAGACATTCAAAAAGCTGTAAAAAGCTATGTTGAGGAAATTACAGGGATTCCCGTAACGAACGTTTCCGTATATGTGGCGAATATTATTCAGAACAATACAATTAAAAGTCGCGTAGAGTAGAGGTGAATCTATCTATGTGGAACGAGCTATGGAATCAGTATTGGAAACGGATCATTGGCGCAGGAATCGGTTTGTTTTTTGGCATCATTTATTTGTTTTTCGGATTTTGGGATATGATTGTTGTAGCGCTTCTCGTTGGAGCTGGCTATTGGCTGGGCAAGCAGAGAGAGTTTGCATCGGGTCCAATCATTCCGTGGGATCGCATATGGCAGACGATAGGAAAGCTGTTTAAACCATATCGTTAGGCTGTGGTCTCCTCCGTGCCTCGGATCATCAACCAGATTCGCAGCAGGGACGAGATCATACGGATATGACAGCATTAAGGCATAATGACGTGGAGGATACATGAAACGGAGATTAGCAAGAGAGATGGTAATATCAAGCTTGTACAGCATGGAATTGAATGAAGTGCAGGCTTATGAGGCGCTGCAAAGCGTAATAGAAGAAGTAATGGCTGACAATGAAGTTAGCGATAAAACGAGCGACGAGACTACGAATGAGTTTGCACGCAAGCTGCTGCTGGGAGTTGTTGAGCATCGAGCGGCAATTGATGATCTATTGACCAAGTTTTTAACAGGCTGGCAGGTGGATCGTCTGTCCCGTGTTGACCGTCAAATTTTGCGTCTTGCTTGCTTTGAGATGGTATTTGCCAACGATGCGCCGCCAAAGGTTGCAGTGAATGAAGCAATTGAGCTGGCCAAGCATTTTGGAACCGAAGAATCCGGGAAATTTGTTAACGGCGTGCTGGCAAAGCTGCTGCAAAATTTAGATTCGACAAAAGCGTAAGCTTGTCGCCTTGGCTGCGATAAGCTTCTTTCATTGCCTTGCGACAGGCTTGCATTTACATATAAAGAATGGATCAATAAGAGGAGAGATGTACAATGACTACTAAAATTATTGATGGGAAACAAATTTCTGCTGAAATGCGCAATGAAATGATTGCTGAGGTTGCAGCTCTGAAAGAAAAAGGGATTACTCCAGGCTTGGCTGTCGTATTAGTCGGAGAAGACCCGGCGAGCAAAGTATATGTAGGCTCTAAGGAAAAGGCGTGCATTCAGCTTGGCATGTATTCCGAGGTTCATCGTCTGCCTGAGCAAACAACGGAGCAGGAGCTGCTGGCGCTTATCGACAAGCTGAACAATCAAGCGTCAATCAATGGAATTTTGGTGCAGCTGCCACTGCCGAAGCATATTAACGAAAAAGCGGTTATCGATGCGATTAGCGTGCAGAAGGATGTAGACGGCTTTCATCCGCAAAGCGTAGGAAATCTCGTAATCGGCGACGAGAGCCTACTGCCTTGTACGCCAGCAGGGGTGATCGAGCTCATTAAACGCAGCGGCATCGACATAGCGGGCAAGCATGCTGCTGTAATCGGGCGCAGCAATATTGTCGGGAAGCCTGTAGCTATGCTGCTTTTAAGAGAAAACGCTACAGTTACGATTTGCCATTCTCGCACAGCGAACCTGCAAGAGGTCGTGAAGCAGGCTGATATTGTAGTTGTTGCGATTGGACGAGCTAATGCAATCGACGCATCTTATATTAAGCCAGGCGCTATTGTCATTGATGTTGGGATTAATCGCCTTGACAACGGCAAGCTGGCAGGCGACGTGGACTATGAAAGCTGCTTGAGCGAAGCGGGCTATATTACTCCTGTACCTGGCGGCGTAGGTCCAATGACGATTACGATGCTGATGAAAAATACGATTACTGCGGCTAAGAAAGCGAACGGGATGTGATTAGCCAATGGCGATGCAGCCACATATTTATACGATCAAGGATATAAACAAATATATTCGAATGAAGATGGACAGTGACGCCGTATTGTCTGATGTATGGCTTCGTGGTGAAATCTCGAATTTTACACATCATTCCAGCGGACATATGTACTTCACATTGAAGGATAAGGATAGTCGTATCAAATGTGTGATGTTTTCCTCCCATAATGCTCGTCTAAAATTTGTTCCAAGGGAGGGCACCAAGGTGATCGCCAGAGGAACAGTCTCTGTTTTCGAACGCGATGGTGCCTACCAGTTTTATGCGAATATGATGCAGCCGGATGGTCTAGGCAGCTTGTATCTTGCATATGAACAATTGAAAGCGAAGCTTGAAGAGGAGGGGTTGTTTGCAGCATCTCGCAAACGTACACTTCCTCTTTTTCCTGTTACGGTTGGTGTTGTCACATCGCCTACAGGAGCAGCAGTGCGAGACATTATTACGACGATCAAGCGGAGAATGCCCTCCGCACATATTTTGCTGGCGCCTGTGCAGGTGCAGGGTGAGCTGGCAGCCCCTTCAATTGTCAAGGCAATTACGGCGATGAATGAGCATTGCGGCTGCGATGTTTTAATAGTTGGGCGCGGCGGCGGTTCACTGGAGGAGCTATGGGCGTTTAATGAGGAGGCCGTTGTCCGGGCAATCGCGTCCTCGGCAATTCCTGTCATTAGCGCTGTTGGCCACGAAACAGATTTTACGCTATCAGATTTTGCTGCTGATGTGCGTGCTGCAACGCCGACTGCTGCAGCAGAGCTTGCGGTGCCGCATATCCAGGAGCTAAGCGGAATTGTATTCAGACAGCAGGAAAAGCTTACACATGCGCTGCGCAGATATATTGACGGGCGCGCAGAACGGTTGCGTCGCGTGCAGCACAATCCGATATTTGCACAGCCTAAGCGCTACTTTTTACAGCAGGCGGAGCGGGTTGACTATTTGCAGCTGGCATTGCGCAACAGCTTGCAGGCCAAGCTGCAGCAAAATCAACGGAAGCTGTCGCAGGTTGAAAGTAAATTGGCACGTTTGCACCCCGAGCAGCGTATAAAGCTATTGGATAATCGCTTGCAGCATTTGCAGCAAAAGCTGAATGAGCAAATGCTTTCTGGCTTGAAGCACAAAAAAATGCAAACAGGCGCTCTGATTAAGCAATTGGATGCACTAAGTCCGTTAAAGGTTATGGCGCGCGGCTATAGCTTGACTTATACGGGCGATGGACAATTGCTTAAAAAGGTTGACCAAGCGGAAATCGGCGATACGGTAGAAGTGAAAGTAAGCGATGGAAGCTTAGTATGCAAAGTAGAAGAGATTAAAGACCAGGCTTGAACAGATTGATTAGAAGTTGAACTAATAGTATAATAGCAGGCTTTCTATGAAATGGTTTAGGAGGTATTATCATGTCAGCAAATGAGACTATGAGCTTTGAGCAAGCGCTGGAGCGATTGGAAGCGATCGTGAACCAGCTAGAGAACGGAGATGTGCCGTTAGAGCAGGCGATAGAGCTTTATCAGGAAGGGATGAGCTTGTCCAGCCTCTGCAGCGGGAAGCTAAAGCAGGTTGAAAGTAAAATCGAAATGCTGATCGAGACAGAGCAAGGCTTGGCGACAAAGCCGTTTGCCTCCTCAAGCTTGGAAAAAGGGGAGTAATAGACTGTGGAGCATTCTGTGTCGATACATAATCATATTCAGCTAGTAGCAGGAGAAATTACCGAGGAGCTGAAGCGTTCGCTTGCTCAATTTGATGGCGCGCCAAGCAAGCTGATTGAAGCGATGGAATATTCCTTGACCGCTGGCGGGAAACGGCTGCGTCCTTATCTCGTGCTGGCTGCTGCCTATGCAGTTAATGCCGATGAGGCAATGGTGCGAAAAGCGATTGCTCCCGCCTGCGCAGTAGAATTTATTCATACCTATTCGCTGATTCATGATGATTTGCCGGCAATGGACAATGATGATTTGCGTCGCGGCAAGCCTACCAATCATAAGGTGTTCGGAGATGCGATGGCTATATTGGCGGGCGATGCATTGCTTACAGCTGCCTTTGGCTTCATTACCGCGCTGGTGAAGCAGGGGCAAGTAGATGCTGCAGTCGGCATTGAAATTATTGATGAGCTTTCGCGCTATGCTGGTGCGCTTGGCATGGTCGGAGGACAGGTAGCAGATATGCAGGGCGAGCAGGGAATTACATCCATTGAGCAGCTGGAGTACATTCATCAGCATAAAACGAGTGATTTGGTTGTATTTTCTGTAAAGGCTGGTGCAAGAATTGCAGGCGCCAGCGAATATCAACTGCAACAACTGGAGCAGTATGGGCGTAATATAGGTATGGCCTTTCAAATTCAGGATGATATATTGGATATTATTGGCGATGAGCAGAAGCTGGGGAAGCCTGTGCATAGCGATATCAATGAGCAAAAGGTCACGTATCCGTTTTTGATTGGTCTTGAAGAGAGTAAAGAGCTCGTAGCCAAGCTGACAGAGGAAGCCAAAGCAGCTGTTATGGATGCGGATCTAGCCTATACGGACCAGCTGCTAGAACTTGCGGACTACCTGGTGCATCGTGAGTATTAAGTAGCAGCGCCCTGAGTATTAAGTAGCAAGTTGGCTGTAATTATGTTGGATGTCAAAGATTGTGATATAATACGAATAAGTGTCTGTTACTTTACGGTTTACAACTTTTTGAAAGCGAGGAAAGCGATGTGCTTTTAGATAAAATAGATGGCCCGGAACAATTAAAAACATTAACAGTTGAGCAACTGGATCAATTAGCAGAAGAAATTCGTCAATTTCTAATTGAGAAATTGTCTCTTACTGGTGGTCATCTTGCTCCTAATCTTGGAGTTGTCGAGCTTACCTTGGCGATGCATTATTTGTTTGATAGTCCAAGCGACAAGTTTATTTTTGATGTTGGTCATCAATCTTATGTTCATAAAATTATTACAGGGCGCAAGGATCAATTTGATACTTTGCGCAAATATAAAGGGCTGTGCGGCTTTGTGAAGCGCAGTGAAAGCCAGCATGATGTGTGGGAAGCCGGACATAGCAGCACGTCGTTGTCTGCTGCAATCGGCATGGCGATGGCGCGCGATTTCAAGGGTGATTCCAACCGCGTCGTTGCGGTTATTGGCGATGGTGCGCTGACGGGCGGCATGGCGTTGGAAGCGCTCAACCATATCGGGCATGAGAAGCGCAAGCTGATTGTTGTGCTTAACGACAACGAAATGTCGATTGCGCCTAATGTCGGAGCCTTGCACCATTATTTGGGCAAAATCAGAACAGGTCGCCAGTATCAAAAGGTGAAGGAAGACGTCCATCAATTGCTGAACAGAATTCCAGCAATTGGCGGCAAGCTTGCTGATACCGTCAGCCGCTTTAAAGACAGCATCAAGTATTTATTAATGAGCGGTATTTTGTTTGAGCAGTTTGGCTTGTCGTATCTCGGACCGATTGACGGCCATGATACAGAAGCGCTGCTGGAGGTTTTGAAGCAGGCAGACAATATTAACGGCCCGGTGCTTGTCCATGTTATTACGACAAAGGGTAAGGGCTATAAGCCAGCGGAGAACGATTCGCATACTTGGCATGGCGCCTCTCCTTATAAAATTGAGTCAGGCAAAATGGTTAAGGCAGTTGGACCGCCAATGTATACGAAAGTATTTGGCGACGTGCTGATCGAGCTTGCGGAGCAGGATGAGCGAATTGTTGCTGTAACGCCAGCGATGCCTAGCGGTTCCGGCTTGCTTGACTTTGCAAGCAAATTCCCGACAAGAATGATTGATGTCGGGATTGCCGAGCAGCATGCAGCAACGATGTCGGCAGCGCTTGCTATTGAAGGGATGAAGCCAGTCTTTGCCGTATATTCAACCTTCCTGCAGCGTGCTTACGATCAGGTTGTGCACGATATTTGTCGGCAAAACCTGAATGTTGTGTTTGCAATTGACCGTGCCGGATTTGTTGGACCTGATGGCGAAACACATCAAGGCGTATATGATATTCCGTATTTGCGCCATGTGCCGAATATGGTGCTGATGATGCCGAAGGATGAAAATGAGCTGCGGCACATGATGAAGACGGCGATTGAGTACAATGACGGACCGATTGCTGTACGTTATCCGCGGATTAATGCAGAAGGTGTGGAGATCGATCCGCTGCTTAAAACGATTCCAATTGGAACATGGGAAGTTTTGAAGGAAGGCGAGTCTGAGTATGCGCTGCTGGCTGTTGGTCCGATGATCAAGATCGCCAAGGAAGCTTCAGAGCTGCTTATTCGCGACGGCATTGATGTTGAAATTATTAACGCACGCTTTATAAAGCCGCTGGATGAAGCGATGCTGCTTCGTCTTGCAGCACAGCATAAAAAGCTTGTCGTTATTGAGGAGAGCGCTGAGCTCGGAGGCTTGGGCAGCGCTATACTTGAATTTTACGCCAAGCAGCAGCTGGACGATGTTGTTGTCCGCATTAAAGGGATTCCGGATTTGTTTATCGAGCATGGCACGATTGCCCAGCAGCGTGATGAGGTTGGCTTGAATGCTGTTAACATTGCAAATTTGGTCCATGGGATGAAAGCAAAGCGCAAGAAAAATGCGAATTAGCATAATTGATAGGTAGGGATATGATGACAACAGTACCGAAGGAGCGAATAGATGTATTGCTCGTTGAGGGTGGGTATTTTGACAGCCGCGAAAAAGCGAAGAAAGCGCTAATGGCTGGACTTGTGCTTGTCGATGAGGTTCCGATCGACAAGCCAGGCATGAAGGTTCCAAGATCTTCTGCGATCAAAGTAAAGGGAGCCTTGCATCCTTATGTAAGTCGCGGGGGATTAAAGCTGGAGAAAGCCATTAAATGCTTTGACATCGCGATGCAGGATGTGGTCATGCTTGACATAGGCGCTTCCACAGGCGGTTTTACCGATTGTGCCTTGCAGCACGGAGCGAAATACGTGTATGCCATTGATGTCGGATATAATCAGCTTGACTGGTCGCTGCGCCAGCATGAACGGGTTAATGTAATGGAGCGGACTAATTTTCGTTATTTAAAGCTCGAGGAGCTGGCTGGTCCTGCCCCTAACTTCGCAAGTATTGATGTGTCATTTATATCGTTAAAGCATATTTTGCCGAATTTATCGACCTTGCTCCCGCTTGGCGCACATGTTGTGGCGCTAATCAAGCCGCAGTTTGAAGCTGGACGGGAAAAGGTTGGCAAGCTAGGTGTCGTGCGCGAGCCGGCAGTGCACAAAGAGGTGCTGCAGCAGGTGCTGGGCTTCGCCGCTGAAACAGGCTACAAGCTGCTGGGACTTACGTTTTCACCGATAACGGGCGGAGAAGGAAATATTGAGTTTTTGGCGCATTGGAGCTGGGAAAATCAAGCTGCTCCAGAAGTGCTTCCAGTGGAGCAAATTGAACAGGTTGTGCAGGAAGCCAACGCCACCTTCAAGCTGCAAAAATAACGATTGTAATACAATAATGAACAGCAAAGATGCCAATCGATCAGATCGTGAGGCATCTTTTCTCTTTACAGCTAATCAGCTCATTTGATACACTATAGATGCAAACAAGTGTTCTCTATTATGAAAAAAGGGGAGACTCTCTTATGGATAACCTTGTTGAAATAGTCATTATGCTTATCGCTGGCTGCTTCTTGCTAGCCTTGCTGTACCGGTTTATATACCGCTGGCTGCATACGCCATCGACCATGTCAAGAATTAAGCTTGGTCGAGGTGGGAAGCTTAAAGATAATGATCCCAATGTCAATCTGCTTGAACGGCATGGCTATGCTGTCATTTCAGGACGGCATCAAATACCGGTCGTAGTTGAGCTGGATGGAGAGGTGCTGGAGCGCTCTGCCACGATCATTATCGATTATGTTGCAGAAAAAAAGGGCTGTTCATACATTGTGAAAACAGAAAGAGAACGCCAGCCAATTGATTTAACGACTGCAGATTTGAAGAAGCATTTATTAATGTACGCTTTACTGCTGCCGGATATGAGTGGCATTTTATACATAAATCACAAGGAGGGCAAAATTCATCGTATTGCCTTCCATCTTGCAGAAAAATGATGATAAGGAGCCTTGTATATGAAAGGAATCAGGCAATTCAGGATAAAGGAAATTATTGCAGAGCGCGATATTGAAACTCAGGATGAGCTGGTTGACGCGCTAAGGCAAAGCGGAATGAAAGTTACACAGGCAACGATTTCACGAGATATTAAGGAATTGATGCTGATCAAAATACCTTCCGCTTCAGGCGGATACAAATACGCCATGCCTGGCGAAACGCAAAAAACGAATCCGATCTTCAAGCTAAAGCGCGCTTTGCAGGATCATTTTACTAGCATAGACTATACGGACAACCTCGTCGTTATGAAATGCTTGCCGGGAACGGCCAATACAATCGCTGCGTTAATTGACAGCATGGAAACAAGCGATATTATGGGCACGATTTCAGGTGATGACACGATTTTAATTATTTGCCGCTCCAAGGAACAGAGCAAAAACGTTGTAGAGCGTTTTCTCGATATGCTGAAATAAAGCTGAATTTATGTAAAGGTTTGATCAAGGAGGCGAACGAAAATGCTGCATGAACTGTCTATCCGCAATATGGCAGTGATTGAGGAAGCAAACATTCATTTCCATCAAGGATTTCATGTATTAACTGGTGAGACAGGGGCGGGGAAATCTATATTAATCGATGCTTTAAGCCTTGTAGTTGGCGGGCGAGGCTCTGCCGATATGGTGCGCTACGGCTGCGATAAGGCTGAGGTAGAGGCGTTATTTGATTTGTCCGGGGATCATCCTGTATGGCAGCGCCTGCAAAGCCTCGGCATTCAGCATGACAGCTCGGAAATGCTGATTGTGCGCCGGGAGTTGACTGCTACTGGAAAGAGCAGCAGCCGAGTTAATGGACAGCTGGTGACGATTACGATGCTGCGTGAAATTGGTGAAAGCCTTGTAAATATTCATGGTCAGCATGAGCATCAGTCGCTATTGAAGAGCGAGCAGCATTTGGAGTGGCTCGATATGTACGGCGGTGCCGAGCTGCTTGATATTAAGCGCCAGTACAATGAGCAGTACGAGCAGCTGCTGCTTGTTCGCTCGCAGCTCCATGAGCTGGAGAACTCTTCGCGTCACAATATGCAGATGCAGGATCTGTATCATTTTCAAATTGAAGAGATTAGTGCTGCCAAGCTTAAGCCAGGCGAGGATGAGGAACTGTTGGAGCAGCGCAAAATGTTGATGTATGCAGAGAAGCGCTCCGCCTCGGTTAATGAGGCGTATGGCTTGCTTAACGATGGACAAGGCCTGGATGCAATCAGCCGCGCAATTAGCCGCTTGACGGATATTGTGAGCTATGATGAAAGCGCATTGGCGCCGATGCTGGAGCAGCTGCAAACAGCGTATTATGCGGCTGAGGATGTGATGTATCAGCTAAGAGGCTATCGCGACGGTATTGAATCCGATCCTGAGCAGCTGCAATATGTAGAGGACCGTCTTGATCTGATTCGCGGCTTAAAACGCAAATATGGAGAAAGCATTGAGGAAATTAACGCTTATTTGGCTAAAATAACGGAAGAGCGCGACAAGCTTGAAAATCGCGATGAGTTGCTGGCGGAGTTGAAGGAGCGAGAGGCAGACATCTATGCCGCGGCTTATGAGCTGGCCCAACAGCTTTCAAGTCGGCGTCGCGAGGTTGCAGAACGGCTGGCTAAAGAAATCAAGGTTCATTTAATGGAGCTGCAAATGGGTGCGGCTAATTTTGAAGTGGATTTAGTTTCAATGCCTCATGGCGAAAGCTCGCCAGTCAGATTGAGCGCTACGGGCATTGATCAAGCGGTATTTATGATGAGCACGAATCCCGGCGAGCCATTAAAGCCGTTGCATAAGGTTGCTTCGGGCGGGGAAATGTCGAGAATTATGCTTGCCTTGAAAACGATCTTTGCTGCGATTGACCAAATTCCAGTGCTTGTGTTCGATGAGGTTGATACAGGTGTAAGCGGCCGGGCTGCTCAAGCTATTGCGGAGAAGCTGTCCAAGCTGGCAAAGGGTTGTCAAGTGTTCTCGATTACACATTTGCCGCAGGTGGCGTGTATGGCCGATCATCATTATGAAATACGCAAGCAGTTTGTAGCGGAGCGTACCTATACATCAGTAACCGAATTATATGGCGAGCAGCGAATAAATGAGCTTGCGCGCATGCTTGGCGGAGTGGAAATTACGGAAAAAACAAAGCATCATGCTCAAGAGATGCTTGATTTGGCGATTGGCTTGAAAGGTGCTTGAATAAAGGAAATTTGGGATGTTTTTGTGGTCATAAATCTTTTTGCTCGGGGTAACTTAATGTTACGCCATTGGCGAAGACGTTAAGCGATCAATGACAGGAGCGTGAAAAGATTGAACCCAAAGCAACCTAAACGTATTTTTGGATTAATTCTTGTCATAATAGTCGGTCTAATCGGGGTTTCAACACCGATGCAGCAAATTGCTGCCTTTCCCAATGAGCTGCGACTATTTACTGGTCAGTCAAAAAACGTACAGCTTAGTGTACCCGTGCATGCCGAGCTGTCGTATGATCCGAAAAGTTTGCAAGTGAATGGTTCAACACAGTCATCATTATCCGTAAGTTTGAAAGAACCGTTATCATTACATTCTTATCAAATTGGTCAAACGCACATGAAAGTAAAGCTGTTTGGCAAAATTCCATTCAAAACGGTTAAGGTTGATGTTGTTCCTGATTTAAGAGTAGTCCCGGGAGGACAAACGATTGGAGTAAAAGTCAATTCAGCAGGCGTTTTAGTCGTTGGACATCATCAAGTAGTAAATGAAGATGGAACTAAGCTTTCGCCTGGCGAAGAAGCTGGTCTCAGGCTTGGAGATTTAATTGTAGCAATTAACAAGGTGGAGGTCAGCAATGTCAGGAAGCTCGGCGAGCTGTGCGATAAACTGAGCTCAAACAAAAAGCCGCTTACCGTCTCATTTGTACGCAATGGTAAAACAATGACAACAAAGCTGAAGCCGATCTTTGATAATCAAGAAAAGGAATGGAGAATCGGCTTATACATTCGTGATTCTGCCGCAGGTGTTGGAACGTTGACCTTCTATGCTCCAGATCAAGGCGTCTACGGTGCGTTAGGTCATGTCATTACGGATATGGATACTGGAACTCCGATAGTTGTAGGTCGTGGCGAAATTTTGCAGGCGAGCGTTACGTCGATTAACAAAAGCCAAAACGGAGATCCTGGCGAGAAGCGGGCTCATTTTGTTAAAGAAAAGCAAATTTTAGGCAATATCGAAAGAAATACACCGTTCGGGATTTTCGGAAAAATGAGTGAGATGCCTACACACAGCTATGCTGAGCAAGCTATTCCAGTTGCCTTTGCAGAGGATGTCAAGGAAGGTCCGGCGCAAATTTTAACGGTTGTAAATGGACAGAAAGTCGAAAGCTTTGACATTGAAGTTTCTCATGTCGTTAAACAGTCGTCACCAGCAACTAAAGGCATGGTCATTAAAGTAACGGATGAGCGATTGATCAGCAAAACCGGCGGCATTGTGCAAGGGATGTCGGGAAGCCCGATTATTCAAGACGGCAAATTGATCGGCGCTGTTACTCATGTATTCGTCAATGATCCAACTTCAGGGTACGGTTGCTTTATCGAATGGATGCTGCAAGATGCTGGAGTATTGCTGCACTCTAATAAAGAGCAGGCTGAACAAGCCTCATAAACAAGAAAATGCTATCCGTATCAGTGGGATTCGGACAGCATTTTCTTGTTTGTCGCAATGAATTTCGCTACAAAGCAGCAATGATTTGTGCAGAAGTTAATCAAATTTTTCGGCTTTATGTACTTTTTAAGCATGATCAGGTAAACTCAAGCATATAATGATTTCAACAATGGATAGCGAAGAGTGGCAAGCTTTGTCGAAAGCAATTGGATTATGTAGCAAAATCTTAATTATAGCGAAAAAGTGAAAAAAAATAAAGAAAAAAGATTTTCGACAGAAGGAAATCATGTACTGGTGTCGAAATTGTAAAGAGCAGAGAACAACTCGACATTCATATTTAATTAAAGGGAGGCAAGCATCTTGCAGAAGATCGATGTATTGTTAGCAGATGACAACCGAGAATTTACTAATTTATTATCGGAGTATTTCGCCAGTCAAAGTGATATGAATGTATGTGGAGTAGCTTACAACGGTGAAGAAGTGCTGAGACATCTGGAGAACGCTAGAAAGCTACCAGACGTACTTGTCCTAGATATCATCATGCCTCATCTTGATGGTCTTGGAGTACTGGAAAAAATTCGTGAGATGGATCTCAACCCAATGCCGAAAGTAATTATGCTTACAGCATTTGGCCAAGAGAATATCACTCAGCGTGCTGTCCAATTAGGCGCTTCGTATTATATGCTGAAGCCATTCGATATGGATATGCTTTCTAACCGAATCAGACAGCTGGTTGGAGTGCCTGCTACAGCAGCGACTTCATCTTCATTCAGTGCAAGTCTGGCTACGAGCAGAGCGAATGTTGTTCCGATCGGCAAGCATAAAAATCTTGATGCCAATATAACAAGCATCATTCATGAAATTGGAGTACCCGCACATATTAAAGGTTACCAGTACTTACGCGAAGCCATTACGATGGTCTATAACAATATTGAAATTTTAGGCGCAATTACAAAAACGTTATACCCTGCAATCGCAGAAAAATTCAAAACGACACCTTCCCGTGTCGAACGCGCGATTCGTCATGCCATCGAGGTTGCCTGGACACGCGGCAACATCGACAGCATCAGCCACTTATTCGGCTATACTGTCAACATAAGCAAATCCAAGCCAACCAATAGCGAATTCATCGCTATGGTGGCAGATAAGCTAAGAATTGAGCATAAGGTGTCGTGAAAGGATAAGGAATAACTGATAGGCTGCAACATAAAAGGAATTGATCTAACAAGTGACCGTTACCTTTGCCGGGGGCGGTCTACTTGTTTTTAAACAGTAAATTGTAGTGCAAGCTTACTTATTTTTCAACAACATAGCAGCAATCAAGCTTCAAACTGTTTAATACAAAACGTAATAAATTGCTCCATTGTATTAGATATAAATTTATTTTTGTGGTGGACCAGCTTGAACAGGCGCTTGAACGTTATTCCCTCTACATCGACGATATGAAGCATGCCTGCTTCGAGCTCTTTATTTACAGCACTGCGAGAAATAACGGATACGCCAAGTCCTTCGGCTACTGCCATTTTGATCGTTTCAGTATTGTGGCAGGTCCATGTAGCCCGCCATGTGATGTCGTGAACGGCCATTGTGCTTTCAAATGTATTTCTCGTTCCACTGCCCAGTTCCCGCAAAATAAATTCCTCATGCTCAAGCTCTTTCGGAGCAACCGTTAATCGTTTTGAGAACGGATGAGTTTTTCCACAAATGAGCACCAGTGTATCCTCGGCAAAGGGCTTGCTTATAAGGTCGGCTAATGTAAGATCGCCTTCAACGAGCCCCAGATCTAATTTATCTCCCATTATTAGCTTTTCGATAGATGTAGTGTTATCCTCAACCACTTCAACCGAAACATTCGGCAGCAATTGTTTAAAGGAGGAGACAAGCTTCGGCAGCACATATGCGCCGATTGTGACGCTGACGCCAATTCTAAGCCTACTGTTGTGGTTAAGAGAACGCATTTCAGCTTCAGCGTCACTGTGCATCCGTAAAATATGGCGAGCATATCCGAGCAGCTTTTCTCCAGCATGGGTCAGGTATAGCTTTCTCGCCAAACGCTCAAACAGTCGAACATTGTAATGCTGCTCCAGCTCTGCTATTGCTTGGCTAACAGCAGGCTGAGACATAAAAAGCGCATTAGCTGCTGCTGTCATATTTAAATGATCGCATACCGCGATAAAAATTTGAAAATGTCTTAATGTCATATTTCGGCTCCTCTATCCGTTAAACGGTCGTAAGCAATTGCTACTGAAATACCCTCCGTCCAAGGATATTCACTAGTAATCTATAAGTAATTACTTATTATTACAATCATAACGATATATTTTACTTATTTCAAGCTGAGCCGTATGCTAGTGGTACATACGTGATGGGGGTGTACAAGATGACTGTTCAAACAGAATCTACAAAAAGCTCAGCTTTAACCGATTCATCTCTGGCATTATCTGCAAGGGGGGACGCTGCAAAAAAGCAGCGCAGCTTTGCCGAGAAGCACTCATTATTGCTTGGGATCGGCTTTACACTTGCAGTTTCAGTAATCGGCTGGGCCGCTTCGCTGCTTCCTGGCTTTGATCGGCTTGGGCCATTGGCTTGCTCAATTGTTTTAGCTCTCTTATACCGGTATTTTTGCGCGTATCCAGAAGCACTGCGTCAAGGCATTCAGTTCAGCTCAAAAACATTACTTCGACTAGCCATTATCTTGTTCGGCTTGAAGCTGGATATTCATCTTGTACTGAATGAGGGGCCAGGCTTGCTGCTTAAAGCAGCACTGGTCATAGTGTTTGCAGTCTTGCTTACAACATTGTTAGGCAAGCTGTTTAACACAGATCCTGCTATTACGTTGCTGCTTGGCATTGGTACTGGCATTTGTGGGGCCGCAGCGATTGCTGCTGTTTCGCCCATTTTGCGAACGAAGGATGAAGAGACAGCTATTGGGGCAGGGATGATTGCTTTAATTGGCACTATATTTGCAGTTGGCTATACGTTGCTGAGACCGCTGCTTCCGCTGGACGATCTTGAGTATGGGGCATGGTCAGGCATCAGTTTGCATGAAATTGCTCATGTCGCGCTTGCCGCAGCTCCGGCAGGGCAGGAAGCGCTTGCCGCGGCATTGCTCGCCAAATTAAGTCGGGTATTATTGCTTATCCCGTTTTGTTTCTTACTATTGGCTTGGCAAAAAAATCGACGAGATGGAGCGGAAAGGAAGGATGTAAAGCTGGAGTTTCCCTCGTTTTTGCTAGGCTTTGTTGCAGCCAGCCTGGCGGGCAGCTATATCTTTGTTGACGATATCGCTATTCCGCCGACGATTATGAATGGCATATCAATTGTTACAACGCTCTTGCTGTCAATGGCAATGGTGGGACTTGGTCTGAATGTAAACTTAAAGCAGCTGCGCACCAAGGCTTTGAAGCCTGTGCTGGCGATGCTGCTTACATCGGTGCTTCTATCTGTATTAACTTATCTATGGCTGTGAGCTCTTCTTTACAATTTCCAGAAAAGCACTCATTTGTGGTGAAATCCAGCGCTCGGGATGGTAGCATGCATAGATCATGCGCGGCTCATCTATGCCGGACAAAGCGGCGTAGGCTAATTTGCCCGAAGCGATTTCTTCCTCAATCGCCATATGCGATATAAAGCTGACGCTGTTTCCTAGCAAAAGCGTGCGTTTAATCGTCTCCAGAGAATCCAGCTCCATCCCGTTTGGCAGCTGAATTTGCTGGGTTTGCAGCCATTGCTCGGTCATTTTGCGTGTAGTGGATTCAATGCCATGAAACAGAAACGGATAAGCGGCAATTTGCTCAGGTGAAATGCTATGTTCAGCGGCGACAGCTTGGGCTAGTGGGTGATTGGCGGCAAAGGCGACAACCAGCCGATCCTCGCAAATCGCCTCGCATTTCAAGCCGTCAGTATGATCGGTTTGCTGCGCGGCAATAAAGCCGAGATCGATTTGCCGCTCGGACAGCATTTGCCGGATGACAGGAGCTGTGCGAATCGTCAGCTTAATTTCGACCTCCGGGTACGTCTCGCGAAAACGATGAATCCATCTCGGCATCAAATATGTTCCTGCCACGTAGCTCGCTCCGATATGAAAGGTTCCTCGCTCCGGAGAGCGCTGCTCGGCCATAACCCTTCCTGCCTCAAGGCCAAGCGAACGAATTTTTTGCGCATAGTGCAGCAGCGCTTTACCCGCGCGTGTTAGCTTGTACTTCCCGCCATATACCTCGAATAGCGGCACACCGTATTGCTCCTCCAGGCTTTTCATATGAAAGGTGACCGTAGGCTGCTTGACGCCAAGTGCTTCTGCTACTGCCGTAATTTTTTTATGCTGATCCAACAAAACGATAATATCGAGCTTTATAAAATTCATTGGACACACCCTCCGATCCATATGCTTGGATTATAGAAAAAATCTATGAAGATGTAAAGATATTAATAGTTTATTTAATATACATTTAACACTATGAAAATATCTCGCTGATGATTGGCGTCTAAGCTAGTACTAAGGCGTGTCTGAAAATCCGCTCAGTGGCCCCTTTCACCGCCTTTTCGCCCCTGCTTCGTTCCGTTTGCTTGCCGTACGCCCGGTACGCCTTCCCAAACGCGCCTTGCATGGAACGAAAATTCGGCAAAATGGGCTGTCCTCGGAGTTCTCAGACACGCCCTAGCAAGACGATATGAGATAGGAGTGAAGCGCATGGAGGTGGAATTGCGCGGCGTTAGCAAAGCCTTTGACGGGACAACTGCACTGCAGCCAATCGATCTGACGATTAGCTCAGGGTCCTTTACAACCTTGCTGGGACCTTCCGGCTGCGGCAAAACGACTTTGCTGCGATTAATAGCCGGTCTGGAACGGCCTGATCGTGGATCGATTCGAATTGGCGATAAGCTCGTTTTCGATGCCGAGCGCGGGATTTATATGCCGCCGCAGCAAAGAGAATTGGGCATGGTGTTTCAAGATTTTGCCTTGTGGCCGCATATGACAGTTTATGAGAATGTCGCTTTTGGCTTGAAGGCTCGCGGACGAGGCAAGGAGGCTTCAGCTCAAGTAGCCAGAGCGATTGAAGCGGTTCGTCTGCAAGGCTTTGAAAAAAGGTATCCGCATCAGCTTTCTGGCGGACAGCAGCAGCGTGTGGCGTTCGCACGGTCGATCGCTTCCCAGGCGGGGTTAATTTTATTCGATGAGCCGCTAAGTGCGCTTGACGCATTGCTGCGGGATGAGATGAGGGAAGAGCTTGTGCAAATGGTGCGCGAGCTCGGCGTAACAGCCGTCTATGTGACGCATGACCAGACGGAAGCGATGTCGATGTCCGACACGATCATTGTGATGCGGCAAGGCGAAATGCTTCAGCGCGGCAAGCCAGAGGACATTTATCATACGCCTGTTCATCCATTTGTTGCCCGCTTTGTCGGCCGCTCCAATTGGATAGAAGCGGACAGACAGCTGGTAAGGCCAGAGCATGTTCAATGGACTGCGCAGCCTGAAGCTCGTACTTTCACTGGAGTTGTCACGCGTGTTTCATATTTGGGAGATCGCTACGAGGTGACGATCAAGCTTGCCAACGACAGCATTTGGACCGCTTATCATCATGAGCGAATCGCAATTGGCGATCAGGTTCAAGTAGCGGTAGCCAAGCAGCATATTCACTCGTTGGAATCAGCGAGCGATCTCGAAGCCCCATCAGTCAAGCAAGAAGAGCAATACCAACTCAAGGAGGTTATTAACCGATGAAAACTGTAAATCATACACCAATGAAATTTGTATCCTGGCAATGGACGTTAGCAGTACTGCTGCTGCTTAGCAGCCTGCTGACTGCTTGTGGCGGAGCAAACAATTCAAACAGCAACATTGGGAATCAAAACGGAAGCAATGCCGCAGCAGGAGAAGCAACTCCGGCAGCGAACAATGGAAACTCTTCGCAAGAGCAAACGCCGACAGCACCTTCCGGAAAGGTTGTTGTCTACACAGCTGGACCAGAAGGATTGGCTGCCAAAATTAAAGAAGGCTTTGAGGCAAAGTACGGAATTACTGTTGAACAATTTGATGGAACGACAGGCAAGGTGCTCGGACGCCTGGAAGCTGAAAAAAGCAATCCGGTAGCAGATATCGTTATTTTAGCGTCCTGGCCGTCTGCGATGGCGATGAAGCAGGAGGGCTGGACACAAGGTTATCCTGAAGCAGCCAATGTGGACAAGCTTCAGCCGGACTGGGTTGACAGCGATTATCATTTGTTTGGCTATAGCGCTTCTGCTCTAGGTATTACGTATAATACGAAGCTCGTTTCCGAGCCGCCGACTGATTGGTCTGATCTTACTGATCCGAAATGGGCTGGTGCGGTAAATATTCCAGATCCTTCTTTGTCAGGCTCTGCTTTGGACTTCATTTCAGGCTACTTGAATGATAAAGGCGAGGAAGAGTGGAGCTTCTTCAGTCAGCTTAAGGAAAATGGCGTAGCGATGTCCGGTGCAAACAAAGAAGCATTGGACCCGGTTATTACTGGTGCGAAAAGCATTGTAATGGCAGGTGTCGACTATATGGCTTATAGCGCCAAGGCGAAAGGCGAGCCTGTAGACATTGTGTATCCGGCAAGCGGAACGGTTATTAATCCGCGTGCGGCGATGATTATGAAAACTTCTCCGAATCTTGACAATGCGCGTCTGTTTATCGATTATTTGCTGTCTGATGAAGCACAAGCGCTTGTTACAGGCGCCTACCTGCTGCCTGGCAGAGCGGACATTAAAGCAGACAACCGCACCAACACTGAGGATATTAAGCTGCTGGACTATGACTGGAACTGGATGAGCGAGCAAGGCGAAGCAATTAGTGCAAAGTTTTTGGAGCTGTTCAAGTAAACGATGAGCAAATCATATCGTGGGGAACTTCGGTTCCCCGCAACCTCTTGGCTTATGCTGCTGGCATTTCTACTGCTTATATTGCTAGTAGGGGTGCCTTTAGTTATGGTGCTGCTGCACAGCCTTTTTCCAGACAGTGTATTTGATATGCTCGCTCCATTCAAGGTACTGTCCAATCCAGGCTTATTCTCTTACTTTTGGAATTCCATTGTGCTCGGAGCTTGGGTTGTACTTGGCTCAACCTTGCTCGCGCTGCCGATGGCCTTTTTATCTGCCAGAACGACAATCGGCCGACATGCCTGGCTCGATGTTGTGCTGATCATACCTTTTATGACACCGCCGTATATTGGCTCGATGGGCTGGATTCTTTTTATGCAGCGCCGCGGCTTTGCAGAGCAGCTATTTCCTGCAGCAGCGAAGCTGACGCCTCACTTTTTCAGCTTATTCGGCATGGTTGCCATCATGAGTCTGCATTTGTTTCCGTTTCTCTACTTAATTTTGCGCAATGCGCTGCAGCGGATTGGCGGTTCACTGGAGGAAGCGGGCAGCGTACATGGCGGCGGCGTATTTTATATGCTGCGTCGAGTCGTATTTCCATTGCTGCTAGGCAGCTATGCGATGGGTGCGTTGTTGATCTTTGTAAAAACAATCGCAGAATTTGGAACACCTGCGACCTTTGGCCGGCAAATTGGCTTTTATGTGTTGACTAGTGAAATTCATCGCTATACGTCCAACTGGCCGATCGATTTTGGTACGGCTACCTCGCTTGCCTCGGTGCTGCTCGGAGCCTGCCTTGTGTTTTGGTATATTCAAAATATAATCAGCCGCCGCTATCAGTACAATACGCTTGGCGGAAAAGGCATGCGCACCCGCATCCTGCCGCTGCGCGGCTGGCGGGCTGTTTTAGGCTGGGGCTATACAATCGGCTTGCTGCTTTTATCAATAGCGATCCCTTATTTTTCAATTATTGCGACCTCGCTGCAAAAGCTTAGAGGAGATGGGCTGGCCTGGCATAATGTGACGTTGGCCCATTACGGCGAGCTGCTGCGGCCAGGCTCCAAGGGCTGGCAGGCGTTAATGAACAGCCTCGGTCTTGCTGGCATCGCGGCAACCGTAGCGGTGCTTATCGGCTTATTTCTCGTGCTGCAAATGGGCAGCATGAAGCGCTGGACCGAGCGCGGGCTTGATATGCTCAGTCTGCTGCCGAACACGGTACCAGGCATTGTAATCGTAGTCGGGCTGATTCTGTTCTGGAATGCGCCATGGATGCCGCTGCCGATTTATAACACGTATTCGATGGTCGTTCTAACCTATGTTGTCTTTTATTTGCCTTATTCGGTGCAGTATATTAAAGCTTCCGCCAGCCAAATAGACGGCAGTTTGCTTCAGGCGGGCAAAGTGTTTGGCGGCAAGCCGCTTTATATTTTTCGCAGAATTGCGCTCCCTCTACTAGTGCCTGGCGTGCTGGCAGGCTGGATGATGACGTTCACGATATCAGCCAGAGAGCTGGTCGCTTCGCTGATGGTGCTGCCGCCTTCGATGCAGGTAACGGCTACGTATATCTTTAGCCAATTCGAGCAGGGAGAGGTTTCGCTAGGCATGGCCATGGCTGTTGTCTCTGTCGGCTTTACAACGCTTGTGCTCGTTATTATGAATCATCTGGGGGCTGACAGAAAGTGAGGAAGCTTATGCAAGAGCAAGTTAAGATAGACGTTTGGGGAGGAGCGGGAGAGCATGGCAGAGCCTGCTATCGCGTACAGGCAGGCGAGCACTCTGTTCTACTCGATTGCGGTGGCAAAAAGGAGCAGGGCGGTCTCTACCCGAGCATCGTTCCGGAGCAGGCTCAAGCGCTGCAGGCTGTGTTTCTCTCGCATGCGCATGAGGATCATATGGCTGCGCTGCCGCTGCTGCTCAAGCATGGCTATGCCGGAGACATTTGGCTGACAAGAGAGACGCATCGTCAGCTGTTCAAATACGCCAATGCCTGGCGAAACTACGTTGAAAAGCACGGGAAAACACTGCCCTATGCTTATTCCGACTGGGACCGGCTGAGCTGCCGCTTCCTTGATGAAGAGGCTGAGCAGGGAGAGTGGCTGACCATTAAGCCTGGACTTAAAATGTGCTGGGGGCCGAGCGGTCATTTGCCTGGCGCGGTTTGGCTGCTGCTGGAGCTGGAGGGCCAGCTCATTTATTATTCTGGTGACTACAGCAGCGAGTCGGCAGTGCTGCAGGCTGCTTTGCCTGACCAAGCACTGCTCGCAGGCCGAAAGCTTGCGGCTGCGATTGTTGACGCCGCATACGGTGCTGCGCAGTCCAGCCAGCAGTCGCTAGTGCAGGAGCTGCTGCTTAAAATAGATCAGGTATATCAGCGCGGCGGTCATATTTTGCTGCCTGTGCCGCTATACGGAAGAGGTCTTGACCTGCTGCTCGTGCTAAATGAGCAGCTTGCGCATATTCCACTTGCTGCTGAAGCCTCGCTAGTGAAGGAATGGGAGCGGTTATTGCAGGCAGAGGATGCTTCTTTATGGCTGCGGACTGGCAGCCAGGCCAGGCTTCGCCATGCGCTGAGCAAGGTGCGTACTGTTGCAGCGGCGGAGGAGCGGCAAAAGCTTGTCACAGATGAACCGCCGCATATTATATTGGCGCCTGACGCGATGATGCTCGCTGAGCCAGCCAGCAGCTATGGAAAGCTGCTGATGGACGACGCTCAACATGCTATTTTGTTCACTGGTCATGTCAGTGCGGATGTGGCTATGCCGGCAGCGATGAAATGCGAGGCTGCCAGCTATCTGTATAAGGTTCATCAAGGCTTGCCGGATGTTCAGCGAATGCTTGGCGAGCTGAAGCCGCAGCAAGTGCTGCTTGTGCATGCGAATGCAAAGGCGACTGAGCAGCTGGTGCATGAGCTGAAGCAGCTAGGCTTCGGTGCTCAATCCGAGCACTTTTTTTTGCCGTATCGGCAGTCATAAAATTTACCTAAAACCTGTAAAAATAATGATAACTGTTGTATAATAGTACTAATTCACTAAGCGGGGCAGGACAAGTCTGCCATCAGAGCTCAAGCTGAAGATAGCGAAGGAGGGAACAGTTCCATGTACATTCAAACCAATATAATGGCTAGCAACATACTGAGAAACTATCAGATGCACCAAGCCTCATTTGCCAGATCGATGGAACGGCTTTCCACAGGCTATCGCATTAATAGAGCAGCTGATGATCCAGCTGGCCTGGCCATATCGGAAAAAATGAGATTTCAAATCAACGGAATGAAGCAAGCATCGAGAAATATTCAGGACGGCATTTCCTTGGTGCAAACGGCGGAAGGGACAATGAATGAAGTTCACGCGATGCTGCAGCGGATGAACGTGCTGGCCAATCAAGCGGCCAATGGTACGTATGACGATACGCAGCGGGCGATGCTGCAGCTGGAATTCAATCAGCTGCGCGAAGAAATTTTTAGTATTACTGGCGGAGCTAATTTTAACGGGATACCCCTGTTGAATGGAGATAAATCACTTGATCCAGACAACAATAAGCATGGCTTAACCTTGCAGGTCGGCAGCGGTGCAGGCGATACTATGGTGATGGATATGCCGAATGTACTAGCGTCATTGAGCGGCATCGCCGATTTGGATATTTCCACGGCAGAAGGGGCGCGAGGTGCGCTGCAGTCGTTGAAGGATGCCGTAAACAATGTGTCGATGGATCGCGCCAAGCTTGGTGCTTATCAAAACCGCCTGGAGCATCGCTACAATTATGTAATGAACAATATCGAAAATTTAACCGCAGCAGAATCTCGGATAAGAGATGCAGATATGGCGGAAGAGATGACCACTATGATTCGTTCACAAATGATGATGCAGGTATCTACTTCACTGCTTGCTCAAGCCAATGCGATGGCAAGAAACATATTAAAGCTGCTGGAGGCAATATAGCATTAATGCCGCCGTTGTCAGGTCTTGATTCGGATCAAGAAGCTGGCAGCGGCTTTTATTTGCTTAGGGCGTGTCTGAAAGCCCGCTCAGACACGCCCTAGGCATGCAAACATGCTTTGCAAATTTCAGATTGACAGCGTTTATTGGTGATGACATAATAACGTTGACGATGAGCTGCAGCTAGAGCCATTAACATCAACTCATTTTTGTATGCGCATACATTTCATATTTTTCTCGTCGTCGATGCTATAACAAATGATAGGGAGAGTTGATAATGAAGAAAATGGCAAAGCAGTTATGTAAGGTGTTATTATTTTTTGTGCTACTTGTGCAAACGTTTGCGTATTCCGGGCTTGATGTAAATGGCGGACAGTTGAATTACGCCCAGGCCGCGGCAGTCAGCGATTATGGCTTGCCGGCGAAAACGGATGAAGGCGTTATTCTGCATGCGTGGAATTGGTCGTTCGATGCAATCAGAAGCCGTTTGCCGGAAATTGCCGCAGCAGGCTACAAGTCGATTCAAACCTCACCGATTCAAGGGACTAAAGAAAATACAATGAACGGCAGCAGCTGGTGGGTGCTGTATCAGCCTATTAATTTCAGCATCGGCAATGCGCAGCTAGGCTCAAGAGAGCAGTTCAGACTGCTGTGCGAGGAAGCAGAACGTTACGGCATCAACATAATAGTTGACGTTGTAGCCAATCATACGGCTAATGCAGGAGGTGGTTCACTGCAGTACACGCCTGCCTATAACGTAGATCCGTGGCTGCGCAATAATTCTAATTTTTGGCATGAGGCAAGAGGCGTCGACAATTGGAATGACCGCTGGCAGGTGACGCAGTGGGGCATCGGGCTACCGGACTTGAATACAGCGAATCAACAGCTGCAGACCAGCATCATCGCCTTTTTGAACGATGCGATAGCGCTTGGTGCAGACGGCTTTCGCTTTGATGCTGCCAAGCATATTGAGCTGCCATCAGATCCATATGGCGCATCGAACTTTTGGACGAATGTGCTTGGCTCGCTCAACAATCGCTCCAATCTGTACATCTATGGTGAAGTGCTGCAGGGTGGAGCCGACGCTTTTGCGCAGTATGCGAACTACATGGATGTTACGGCTTCCTACTATGGCAACAATATTCGCCATGCAGTCGGCTTCAACAGCAGCAAAAACGTCAACCTCGCCAAAGATTTTAATGCTGCTGGCGTAGCGCCCTCCCGACTGGTGACCTGGGTAGAGTCGCATGATACGTATGCCAATGACAGCAATGAGTCTACCTATATGAACGAATGGCAGCTTAAAATGGGCTGGGCAATGGTCGCTTCAAGAGCGCAAACGGTTTCGCTGTTTTTCAACCGTCCTGCGGGCAATGGGAAATTTGCCGCGAGTTTGGGAAATGCGGGTAATGATTTGTGGAAGGACCCGGATGTAGTTGCAGTAAACCAATTTCATAATGCAATGGCGGGCGAGGGAGAATATGTAAGAAATCAAGGCAATGAAATTCTGCTGGTTGAACGCGGCACGAAAGGCATAACGATCATTAATCTTGGCGGCGATGCTTATATTGACCAGCCAACCAATCTCGCGAGCGGCACCTATTCGAACAAAGCGACTGGCGGCGGCAGCTTTACAGTAGCAGGCGGCCGAATTACTGGAAATATTGGCGGCGGAAAAATAGCTGTTCTATACGAGCAGCAGCAACCGGAAACACCTGACCCGAATGCGGCGATCGTGGTGCATTATTATAAACCGGCAGCGTGGGGCACTCCAAACATTTATTACTATGATGATTCTACAGCTCCTGTAAAAGAAGGAGCTGCTTGGCCGGGCACGGCGATGACGAATCAAGGCAATGGCTGGTATTCGTATACGATCAAGGGCTGGGATCGGGCACGAGTAATTTTCAACAGTAACGGACAGCAAACGCCAGCCGCTCAGCAACCAGGCTATTTGCTCGCTAACAACGCATGGATTAAGGATGGAACCGTCAGCTACACGGCGCCAGAGGAGCAAGAGGAAGAGGCCAATGTCACCTTCCATGTGCAAAATGCGACGACTATGCTCGGACAAAACATATATCTGGTTGGCGACATCGCTGAGCTGGGCAGCTGGAATCCGCAGCAAGCTGTTGGTCCGGGCACTACGACGAATTATCCGACGTGGAGCTTTACGGTCAGCCTTCCGGTAGGAGAGACAATCCAGTTTAAAGCGATAAAGAAGGATTCGAGCAATCATGTCATGTGGGAATCGGGCTCAAACAGAAGCTATACTGTAAGCGCTAGCAATCCAAGCGTTAGCTTCAGCTTTAGACATTAGCTAGCGGTATGGAAATAAGCTTTAGTTCTGCTGGTCATAAGCTTAAATAAGCGATAAAATAAGGCATACAAGATATTTATAAAATTGGGAGAGTGGAGGGCGGAGCATGACTTTACAGCAATTGAAATACGTGCTCGAGGTGAACAAGCATGGATCGATGAATGAAGCGGCACGGCACCTGTTTATTTCTCAGCCGAGCCTGTCCAACGCAATCAAGGAGCTGGAGAAGGAGCTATCCATTACGATCTTTGAGCGGACCAACAAAGGGATTACGTTGACGCAGGAAGGTGTGGAATTTTTAAGCTATGCGCGCCAGGTTGTCGAGCAGGCGGAGCTGCTGGAGATGAAATATTTGAATGCCGCACCGTCGCCGCAGCATTTTTCCGTCTCGACCCAGCATTATGCATTTGCAGTAAATGCCTTTGTACAGCTTGTGAAAGAGCATGGTCAGCAAAAATACGAGCTTGCGCTAAGAGAAACGAAAACGTATGAAATTATCGAGGATGTTAGAACGATGCGAAGCGAGATCGGCATCTTGTTTCTAAATGATTTCAACCGCAAGGTCATATCCAAGCTGCTGCGCGATGCGAATCTTGAATTTCATACGCTGTTTGTCGCCACGCCGCATGTCTTTATTAGCATATACAACCCGCTTGCCAAGCGCACCTCCGTCACGATGCAGGATTTGGAGGAATATCCGTATTTGTCGTTTGAGCAGGGGGAATACAATTCCTTTTACTTTTCAGAGGAAATTCAAAGCACCGTATCCCGGCCGAAAAGCATCAAGGTTAACGATCGGGCTACACTGTTTAATCTGTTGATCGGCGTCAACGGCTACACCATTTCGTCAGGCGTGCTCAGCAAGGATCTAAACGGCAATGAAATTATTCCTGTACCGCTGGAGATCGACGATCATTTGGAAATTGGCTGGATCGCCCATCGCAATGTGACGCTGTCTATTTTGGCAGAGGCATATATTGAAGCGCTCAAGCAGCAGGTGGAGCAGGAAAAATAATGTTCGGGCATAAAAAAACGGGATCGGCGTCGTAGATTGGCGCTATCCCGTTTTTGCATGTTTATATGGCTGACACCGCTCTTATGGCAAGCCAAACTTAGCTTATTGCGCGGAAGCCCGCTTAAACTGGCTGCTGTACAGCTCGTAGTAGCGTCCTTTAGCAGCAAGCAGCTGCTCATGCGTACCGCGCTCAATAATTTGTCCTTGATCTATAAATAGAATCTGATCAGCCTCGCGGATCGTGCTAAGCCGATGGGCAATGACAAAGCTCGTTCTGCCCTGCAGCAGCTTGGCCATCGCTTGCTGAATATGCATTTCCGTTCTTGTGTCGATATTGCTCGTCGCTTCATCGAGAATAAGAATAGCAGGATCAGCCAGCAAGGCGCGCGCAATTGTAATAAGCTGGCGCTGCCCTTGGCTAAGATTGCTGCCTTCCGCTGCAAGTACCGTCTCATACTGCTGAGGCAGCTCGACAATAAAGCGATGCGCATTGGCTGCTTGAGCCGCTTCAATAATTTCTTGCTTCGTTGCGTTCAGCCTGCCGTAGCGAATGTTTTCATAGATTGTGCTGGAAAACAGATGCGCATCCTGCAGCACAATGCCAAGCTGTGAGCGCAGCTGGTCCTTATTGAATTGCTGCAGCGGCATGCCGTCAATCAATATACAGCCGGACTGAATGTCATAGAAGCGAGTCAGCATATTAATGATCGTCGTTTTTCCAGCGCCTGTCGGTCCGACAAGCGCGATTGTCTGTCCAGCCTTGGCGTGCAAATTAATGTCCTTCAAAATCGTCGTATGCTCGTTATAGCCAAACGAGACATGCTCGAAGGTTACATCGCCAGTTATCCGCTGCGTGTTCGCTTCCGCTTCTGTTCCATATTCATCCTCTGTGTCGATTACTTCGAAGACACGCTCCGCTCCTGCAATACCCGATTGAATCATGTTGAACTGATTGGCCAGCTCATTGATTGGCCGCTGAAACTGCTTGGAATAATTAATGAAGGCGACGATGACGCCGACTGAGGTCCATTCCTGGAACGCCATCCAGCCGCCAACTGCTGCGATAATGGTGAAGCTCGTATGATTGAGCACATTCATTACAGGGCCAACAAGCCCGGCATAGATTTGAGCTTTAATACTGGCTGAGGTAAGGCGTTTATTTTTATCGGCGAACTGTCTGGCAGCGTACTGCTCGCGCTGCGCCAGCTGAATGGCCTTCTGACCGGCAATTGTTTCTTCAATAAAGCCGTTCAGCTCGCCAAGCTGCTTCTGCTGCTCCGAGAAATGCTTTCTCGTAAAGGAAGCAACGTATTTCGTGAACAGCATGACCAGAGGTATCGTTACCATACATAGAAGCGTCAGCCACACATTCATATAAAGCATGAATGCGACCGATCCAACTAACGATATAATGCTGGAAATGATGCCCGTTGTGCTTTGATTAAGGCTGGCGGATACATTTTCAATATCATTGGTCGTGCGGCTCATCAGCTCGCCATGCGTCCGGCGGTCAAAAAATGAAACCGGCAGGCGCTGCATCGCTGCAAACAGCGTTGTACGCATGCGCTGAACCGCCAGCTGCGCTACCTTGACCATTACCTTTTGCTGCAGCCACGTAAACCATGACGCCCCGCCATACAGTAGGAGCAGCAATGCAGCGAGCTTCATCAGACCATGCCAGTCGCCCTTCATAATAAACATATCAATCGACAGTCCTAGCAAATAAGGTGTAACAAGATTAAGCAGTGTTGCAATAATGGTAAAGCTGATCACGGCAACGATGCCGCGCTTGTAATAGCTTAAATAATGCCACAGTCTTTTGATCGTGCTCCAGCTATTGACAGGCTTCGCTTTTTCCATTCGATTAGCCTGCGCCGTATTGCCGCGCATGCTGAAATCCGGGGGAGCAGAAGTTTTATTAGACATAGCTAGCCTCCTCGCTGCCAAGCTGAGACTGATAAATTTCCCGATATTCCGCCGATTGAGCAAGCAGCTCTTGATGGGTGCCTTGCGCTGCAATTTTTCCTTGATCAAGCAGCAGGATGTGATCGGCGTCAAGCACCGAGCTTATTTTTTGCGCTACGATAATAACGGTGCTATGCTTCATCAGCTTGGCAATGCCTTGTTGAATGCAGGCTTCGGTTCGCATATCAATTGCACTGGTGCTGTCATCGAGGATAAGCAGCTTAGGCTTGGCTAGCAGCGCGCGAGCGATTGCAATCCGCTGCTTCTGACCGCCTGACAGATTGACGCCGCGCTGTCCGAGCGTTGTATGATAGCCTTGCGGAAAGCGTGCAATAAATTCATCTGCCTGAGCGGCGCGGGCTGCAGCGATAATTTCCTCCTCTGTCGCATCAGGCTTGGCCAGCGCGATATTTTCCGCTATCGTGCCCGTAAACAGAATGCTTTCCTGCAGCACATAGCCAATTTGCGAGCGCAAAGCTGCCAAAGAGTAGCTTGTCACTGGCCGATGATCGATATAAAGCTCGCCCTCAGTGGCTTCATAGAGTCTTGGAATTAAGGAAATCAAGGTTGATTTTCCTGAGCCTGTGGCGCCGATAATCGCCAGCTTTTGCCCGGCGTTGATCGAAAAGCTAATATGCTGCAGCTGATAGGCGGTTGATTGCTCCTCATAGCGAAACGACACATTGCGGAATTCAAGATGCCCTGCAATAGCCTCCTCGACGCTTCCCGCATCCTCGATCTCGGAGCTTGTGCGCAGCACCTCGACAATGCGGTCGCTGCTCACCTTAGCAGCGCTTAATCGCACCAAATGATTGGCTACCGCCGAAATTGCAAACAAAAGCTGTGTCACATAGTTGATATATGCGACGAGCAAGCCGATCTCAAATGAGCCGTTAATAACGTCGCGGCCGCCCAGCAGCAGCACAGCGACGATGCTGACGTTTAAAATGATGGACAGCAGCGGACCGTTAAGCGCAATCAGCGTCTGCGCCTTAATGCTGTAATCGGTAAAGCTTTCGTTTGCTTGCCCAAAGCGCTCCTCTTCATACTGCTGACGGACAAATGCTTTGGCTGCGCGAATTCCAGTCAAATTTTCCTGCAACACCGTATTCATGCGGTCGAGCCTGCCCTGGACCTTGGAAAACAGCGGCATCGTTGCTTTAATAATGAGCGCCATTACGATAAATAGCAGCGGAACGGCAATGGCGATAATAACCGACAACTTCAAGCTGATATATACCGCCATAATTAAGCTGCCCACTAACAGAAGCGGAGAGCGTACAAGCACGCGCAGCAGCATTTGCACCATGTTTTGCAGCTGTACAACATCGTTCGTCAATCGTGTAATAATCGAGCCGGACTCCAGCGTGTCCATATTGCGGAAGGAAAATGCCTGCACCTTGCCAAAAAGGTCACTGCGCAAATCGGCACCGAAGCGCATGGATGCGATCGAAGCGAAAATTGTGCAGCCTACTCCGCCGATCAAGCCAATCAGTGCAGCTCCTATCATCATTAAGCCAGAGCTGATAATGTGCGACTGATCTCCGGCAACAATTCCTTCATCAATAATGCTGGCCATCAGCATCGGCTGCAGCAGGTCCATCGCAACCTCAATGACCATAAGCAGTGGAGCAAGCAAGGCGGCCACCCAATGCGGTCGCAAATATTGAAAAATATGCTTCATGTTCAATTCCTTTCTCTAAAGTTCAATGCTACCGTTCGTTTGTTCTTAACTATTTTACTATTAAAACAAATATAGTTGTACTGAAATTGTGCAAGTAGTGTAAATCTTCATGAATGAAGTGTATTCAGCCTGAGCCGTTCATTTACTACAATGAAAAGAAAATAGATTTGATGGTAGGAGATTGGAGGCAAAGCGAATGAGGAAACCGATTATAGGGGTTCTGCCGCTTGTGGATGAATTTAAGTTCAGCTACTGGATGCTGCCTGGCTATATGAAGGCGATAGAGGAAGCGGGCGGGATTCCGATTATGCTTCCATTAACGAGCAATTCAGCAATATTGGAGCAGCTGGCGACAGGGCTCGACGGCCTGCTGTTTACAGGAGGACATGATATTAACCCGGAGCTGTATGGGCAGGAGGCGACCCCGGCCTGCGGCACAATTATTTCAGAGCGGGATGAGATGGAAAAGCGGCTGTTTCAGCTGGGACATGCGCTTGATTTGCCAATGCTCGGCATTTGTCGCGGCATTCAATTGTTCAATGCATTGCTGGGCGGGACATTATATCAGGATTTGCCAAGCGAATTTCCTTCCGAGCTTGTCCATGCGCAAAAGCCGCCGTACCATATCCCGGCGCATGAGGTTAAGCTGGAGCGCCGCAGCAGCTTGTATCGCCTGCTAGGCATAGATAAGCTGAAGGTGAACAGCTATCATCATCAGGCGATTCGCAGTCTTGCTCCCGGCTGTCAGGTGATGGCGCGGGCAAGCGATGGGATTATTGAAGCGATTGAGCACCCGGGGTATCGCTATTTATTGGCTGTTCAATGGCATCCCGAATTTTCATACGAGCATGACGAGGCGAGTCAAAAGCTGTTTGCGCAATTTGTGCAGGCTGCAGGCTCGGCTAAATAATCGAGCTTAATATGAGGGCTTGTTCAGATTGTCAGTTTTACTGACTTTTTGAGCAAGTCTTTTTTTGTATTGCCGCAGCAATCGTTTTCGTTATGCACTACTTTCAACAAACTTTCAGCTTGTCATAAGCTGCTCTTCAGCAACATGCCCTAAGCTAAGCATATCGCAAATGACAGAAAAGGGAGCTTGCAGCAGTAGAAATGACCTGCCGCTGCAGCTTAGCAAGGGAGGACGAGGTTATATGAAGCGCAAGTGGATCTATATCGCCTGCTTGCTGGTGCTGCTGATCGGCATTATTTTGTACGGATTAGCCAAGCGCTATCTTATTCCGCAGGTCGAGCTGGATCTTGATCAGCAACAGCAGGCACAGCAAAATGATTCAGACCAGTCGAACGAAGAGAATCCGATCAATCAATCGCAGCAGGAGCAGGCCGAATACGATGACTGGAGCTATCAGGATGAGCATATCCAGATTCAAATTAGCCAGCATGAGCAAGGGAGCGGGGACGATCGCATTACCTATTATGTTGCTGATGTGGAGCTCAGTGACGCCGCTTATTTGCAGACGGCGCTTGCCCATAACCAATTTGGCCGCAACATTGTTGATTACACCTCGGCGATTGCTGCTGATCACGCTGCGATACTGGCAATTAACGGCGATTACTATGGCTTTCGCAGCGACGGCATCGTCATTCGCAACGGACTTTTGCTGCGCGATAAAGGTGCTCGCACAGGCATGGCTATTTATAAGGATGGCACTGTTCAAAGCTACGATGAAACAAAGGTAAGCGGCGAGCAGCTGATCGCTGACGGCGCTGTGCATACCTTTTCATTTGGCCCTGTGCTAGTCGAGAACGGAGTTGCTAATACGGATTTCGATCATGTCATGATTGATACGAATTTTGGCAACCGTTCTATTCAGAATGCGAACCCGCGCACAGGCTTCGGATATATTGCGCCAAACCATTATGTATGGGTTGTCGTGGATGGGCGCAAAGAGGGCTATAGTCGCGGCATGACGCTGAATGAATTTGCTCAGCTGTTTGAACAGCTGGGTGCGCAGCTTGCCTATAATTTGGACGGAGGCGGCTCGTCTACGCTGGTATTTATGGACAGTGTAGTCAATAACCCGCTCGGTAAGCAAAAGGAGCGCGAGGTTAGCGATATTATTTTTATCGGTCAATCTGCAGCAGAGGGGGAGTAGGCGATGATTGTAATTATCCCGGCATATGAACCGGATGACCGGCTAATCGAGCTGTGTACGCGGCTGAAACAGCTTCCGCATGAGGAGCTGTTGATCGTCGACGATGGCAGCGGAGAAGACTATCGGCATATATTCGCTGCTTTGGCCGCACAGGGCTGTACCATTTTAACGCATACGCTCAATCAGGGAAAAGGCGCTGCACTTAAAACCGCATTTCAAGAGCTGCTGCAGCGCCAATATGATGGTGTCATTGTATGCGCCGATTGCGATGGCCAACATGCGCTGCATGATATTATGGCAGTGGCAGCGGCGGTTAGCGCGCCAAAACAAATTGTGCTTGGCACAAGAGTGTTTGTCGGGGCTGTGCCGTTTCGCAGCCGCTTTGGCAACCTGTTTACGGCTGCCATTTATCGTTATGTTACGGGTATTGCGATCAACGATACGCAAACCGGACTGCGCGCTTGCTCAGCCTCGCTGCTGCCATGGCTGTGCAGCATTAAAGGCGATCGTTTTGAATATGAAATGCGCATGCTTATGCAGGCTGCCGAGCAGGGCGTCGAAATGGTGGAGGTCACGATTGAAACGATCTATCTGGAGCATAATAAATCCTCACATTTTCGTCCAATAAAGGATTCATTGCTTGTCTATTGGCCTATTTTGAAATTTGCGGCTGCTTCGCTAATCAGCTTTTTACTCGACTTTGTCGTGCTGCTGGTGCTGTATACGCACACGGATCAGCTATTGATTTCGGTAATGATTGCGCGTGCGATCAGCTCGTTATGCAATTTCACCTTAAATCGTCAGCTTGTTTTTTTGCAGGGCAAGAAAAGCTCGCTATATTCCTCTGTATGGAAATACTTTAGTCTGGTCATTCTTAACGTATTGTGCAACTACGCTCTGCTTTATGTGCTGACTGCTTGGCAACTTGTGCCGTTCGTACCTGCCAAGCTCGCTGTGGAGGCCCTACTATTTCTTTTTAGCTATTGGGTGCAGCAGCGGTATATATTTCGTACACGCTCATAGCAATGTGGCGTTGGCAGTGCTATAATACGAATACTGTCATTTTAGTTTAAGAAGGAGAGACTGAATGTTTACAATTAAGGAATATACGGTTGAGACGGTTGCTGATCCATTCAAAATTTTAAGCGGTGAGCGTTTTGAATTTTTAATTGATCTTGAGGTAGAGGAAGATGATGAGCTGCATCATGAGGCAGGCGTTAAGCTGCGCGTTATTTATGCAGTGGAGAACGGAGCGGGCCGCATCGTAAAATATGAATTTTTAACAGCCGACACAGGCAAATATATAGACATTGAAATGGAAGACGACGAGCTTGCAATGGTTGCGCAGTTTTGCGATGAAAACTATGGACAAGCCTGAATACCGGCTCAATTGCATTGCATTGCATTGCATTGGAACTTCAAGCCCCACTTTGTGGGGTTATTTTTTATTGCAAAATAAAAGACGCTTCGAGATTAATATTCGAAGCGTCTCGACAGATGAACATCGGAACCGTATTTTTCTTCCAGCAATGAAAATTGCTGCTCGATAAACTGTCGCAATTCCTTCAAGCGCGAAGTCATCGGTCGCAATGTATCAATCTTTTGTCCATTTACAATGACATCATAAACGATCATTTTATTCCCTCCTCCTTTAAGCTTATGCTCAGTATAGAGGCGGATTGTTAAAAGGACATTAAATTGACGTCAAAAGGATGTAAATTATTGCTGCTTTGCTCTTGTTGGTTTAGGCGGTTTATTGCGCTTCTCCTTAAATCGCGGAGCAACGTAGTTGCGCTTGCGGTCCCGGTAAAAGGTCCAGCCGGCGATAAAGCCTGCGCCAGCAGCAAACATAATCAGACCTAGTAAAAATTTGCCCCATTCAAAGCTGGACCTTACAGCATCATCTCCAAATGAGCTCCAATATAGAAATAACGAATCCTTCATTTTAAGGAAGCCGAAGCAGGCGACAATGCCAGGAATGACGAGCAGCAAAATGGCAATTAGTCGTTGAGTAATTAATTTCATGGACGAGCTCCTTCTTATCATTAATTCAATTCTCCATCAATTGACACTATCGTACCATAAAAAGCTAGCCTTTTTAATACTATACTAGAAATGTGCGTGATGGAGCAAAAAGAGGTACAATAAGGAAATGGTTCATGATCTTTATTGTATTTGAATTTGTATGATCTCTTATATGATGGAGGGTTTTAGGATGGCGATTCAGGTTGATGTTGCAATTTTGGGCGGGGGCCCTGGCGGATATACAGCGGCAATCCGAGCTGCGCAGCAAGGCAAATCAGTAGCGATTGTGGAAATGGACAAGGTAGGCGGGACATGTCTGCACCGCGGCTGTATTCCGAGCAAGGCGCTGCTAAGGAGCGCAGAGGTTTATCGCACCATTTTAACCGCTGCCGACTACGGGGTGGAGCTGCAAGCGGATGTAAGCGGCTTTCAATTCAGCTCGGTGCAGCGTGTCAAGCAGGATAAGGTAACGCAGCTATACAAAGGGCTGCAAGGGTTAATGAAGCGCAATGGCATTCAGATGATTAAAGGAAAGGCGCGGGTTATCGGTCCTTCTATTTTTTCACCGCGCAGCGGAGCGCTCGCTGTAGAGCTGGAAAATGGAGATATGGAATCGGTTGTTGGCCAGCAGCTTATTATCGCTACAGGCTCAAGACCGCGCAATATTGCTGGCTTGGAGCCTGATGGCATTCGTATTTTAAGCAGTGATCATGCGTTGGAGCTGGACAAGCTGCCTGACAGCATGTTGATTGTTGGCGGCGGCGTAATCGGTGTGGAATGGGCTTCGCTGCTGCATGATTTTGGCGTCAAGGTGACAATCGTCGAGCTTGGAGCAAGACTGCTGCCAGGCGAGGATGCGGAAATATCATTGGAAATGACGCGCCAGCTTACGAAGCGCGGCATTCGCGTCTTGACGAGCGTGCAGCTTGAGGTGGACAGCTTCGTTGCAACAGATCAAGGCTTTACCATTTCGGCGCAAACCGCTGAAGGCAAGGTTGTGCTGGAAAGCAGCCAGATGCTGGTTTCGATCGGACGGATTGCCAATTGCGACGATATCGGGCTGGAAAACACCGATGTTCGCATAAAGAATGGCGTGATAGCAGTTAATGATTTTGGTCAAACCTCCGAGCCGCATATTTATGCGATTGGCGATGTCATCGGCGGCGTTCAGCTTGCTCATGCGGCGGCGCATGAAGGCATTATTGCTGCTGATCATATTTGCGGCAAGTCCGTCATTCCAGTCGCACATCATCAAATTCCGCGCTGCATCTATTCTTTTCCGGAAATTGCCTCATACGGCTACACGGAGGCGGCAGCGATCGCGGCAGGCTATGAATTGAAAAAAGCAAAGGTGCCGTTTGCCGCAGTTGGCAAGGCGGTCGTTTCAGGGCATACAGAAGGATTTGTGAAAGTAATTGCCGATAAAGCAACGGATGATATATTGGGCGTACATATTATCGGCGAGCATGCCACGGAGCTCATTTCCGAAGCGGCGCTGTCAGGCTGGCTTAATGCCGCGCCTTGGGAGGTCGGAGCAATGGTTCATCCGCATCCGGCGCTATCGGAAGCAATTGCTGAGGCGATGCTTGGCGTGGATGGCCGTTCAATTTCATTATAAATGTCACATATTAATTTGTGGATCATAGGAGTATAATAGAACTATGACGTGGTATTAGTACCAGGTTTTAATTTGTTAGAAGAGGAGGAAGATAATATGTCTCTATTGTCTTCGACAGGTCAGCAGGAAAAACATCAGCGATTGGGTTTGAACGATGAAACCTTGGTTGCGATGTATACGCAAATGCTCACAGCAAGAATGTATGATGAGCGAATGATGTTAATGCAGCGAGCAGGTAAAATCAACTTTCACGTGTCTGGAATCGGCCAAGAGGTTGCACAGGTTGCTGCTGCCTTCGCGCTTGATCGAAACAATGATTATTTTCTTCCTTACTATCGTGACTATGGCTTTGTGCTTTCGGTTGGCATGACCTTGCGCGAACTGTTTTTATCTGCTTTTGCCAAAGCGGAGGACCCGAACAGCGGCGGCAGACAAATGCCAGGACATTTCGGCAGCAAGCGGCTTAGAATTGTAACGGGCTCCAGTCCGGTTACAACTCAGGTTCCTCATGCAGTAGGCTTTGCACTCGCGGCAAAAATGAAGCAAAAAAGCTTTGTCAGCTTCGTTACATTTGGCGAGGGCTCAAGCAATCAGGGAGATTTTCATGAGGGCTGCAACTTTGCTGGCGTGCATAAGCTTCCTGTCATTTTGATGTGCGAGAACAATCAATACGCAATCTCGGTTCCTGTACATAAGCAGGTAGCGGGTAAAATAGCAGATCGCGCGCTTGGCTATGGCTTTCATGGCGAGCGTGTCGATGGCAACGATGCACTGGAGGTGTATCGCGTCATTAAGGAGGCGCGCGAGCGTGCGATTCGCGGCGATGGCCCGACCTTGATTGAGGCGATGATGTACCGAATTTCACCTCATTCCACATCCGATAACGATTTGGCGTACCGTACGAAGGAAGAGGTTGATCATTACAAAGCGATGGATGGGCTGCCAAGATTCAAGCTGTATTTGCAGGAGCTTGGTCTATGGAACGAGGAACTGGAGCAGCAGCTGCGCGAGGAAATCAAGCGCCAGCTCGATGATGCCAGCAGCTACGCTGAAAAAGCGCCATTCCCTACGCCTGAATCAGTGCTTGACCATGTGTATGCTGATGATCGCAAGGAGGCGAACCGATAATGCCAACGATGAACTATATAGATGCCATTACTTCAGCGATGAGGGAAGAAATGGAACGCGACGATAATGTGTTTGTGCTTGGAGAGGATGTTGGCGTCAAGGGCGGCGTGTTTACAACAACGAAAGGCCTGTATGAGCAGTTCGGCGAATTAAGGGCGATGGATACGCCATTGTCTGAATCGGCAATTGCAGGCGTTGCGATTGGTGCGGCAATGTACGGCATGCGTCCGATAGCGGAAATGCAGTATTCTGATTTTATGTTCCCGGCGACGAACCAGATTATAAGCGAAGCGGCGAAAATTCGTTACCGCTCCAATAATGACTGGAATTGCCCTGTCGTAATTCGTGCCCCGATTGGCGGCGGCGTGTTTGGCGGCTTGTATCATTCGCAATGTCCAGAGTCTGTATTTTTTGGTACGCCTGGCTTGAAAATTGTGGCGCCGTATCGTCCATACGATGCCAAGGGCTTGTTGAAGGCGGCAATTCGCGACGAGGATCCTGTCCTTTATTTTGAAAACAAAAAAAGCTATCGTCTCGTAAGCGGCGAAGTGCCTGAAGATGATTACATTGTAGAAATCGGCAAGGCTAATGTGCTGCGCGAAGGCGACGATATTACTGTTATTGGCTACAGTCTGCCGCTGCGCTTTGTCGAGCAAGCAGCTGAGGAGCTGGCGGAGGAAGGAATTAGCACGCATATTCTCGATCTGCGTACGATCCAGCCGCTCGACAAGCCAGCAATTATAGAGGCGGTCAGACGTACAGGCAAGGTGCTTATTGTCCATGAAGACAATAAGACGGGCGGCGTTGGCGCTGAGGTAGCGGCGATTATTGCCGAAGAGCTGCTGTTTGAGCTGGATGCGCCGATTATGCGCCTGTGCGGTCCTGATGTGCCGGCGATGCCAATCAATCCTCCAGGCGAGAAGTTTTTCTTGCTGAATACAGAAAAGGTTAAGGCAGCCATGAAGCAGCTAGCTGAGTTTTAATCCTGCCTATCCTGTAAGGAGTTGAACGAAAATGAGTGTTATAACTGAAATTAAATTGCCGCAGCTGGCTGAATCTCAGGTGTCTGCGACGATTGACCGCTGGCTGAAGCAGCCCGGAGAATGGGTTGATGTCTACGAGCCTATCTGTGAGGTCAATACAGACAAAGTTAACGCAGAAATTCCGTCTACAGTGGCAGGCAAGCTGACGAAAATATTGGTTGGAGCGGGCGAGGATGTGCCTGTAGGGACGGCGATCTGCATTATTGAAGCTGAAGGCGGCGAAGAGGAAGTGAAAACTGACGCGCCGGCAGGTGCAGGTGCTGAATCTGCCAATGCTGCTTCTGCCAGTGCTGCTTCTGCCAGCTCAGCTTCTGTCAATGCTGCGAGTGCTGCTGAAGTAAGATCTACATATGCAGCAGGTGCAGGCGATTCTCAGGCTGCGCCGCGAGCTGTGCAGCCGCAAGCCTCGGAAGCTGCTTCCATGCGCAACCGTTATTCGCCAGCAGTGCAGACGCTGGCTGCGCAGCATGGCATCTCGCTGGATCAGGTTCAAGGAACAGGCATGGGCGGCAGAATTACGCGCAAGGATGTGCTTGCATTTGTTGCATCTGGAGCACAGGAGGTTCGCAAGCCTGAGGATATGCAGGACAATGCTTCGATGCAGGTACGCTCTAGCGGCATCCATTTGTCGGAAATGCCGCGCATACCGAAGATTGAAATCGATGATGCCTACGTGCAGGGACGCGGCGAAACCTATATTGATGTAACGCCGGTACGCAATACGATTGCACGCAATATGCGGCAAAGCGTTAGCGAAATTCCGCACGCATGGACGATGATCGAGGTCGATGTCACCAATCTCGTACTGCTGCGCAACAAATACAAGGACGAATTTAAAAATCGCGAGGGCGTTAACTTAACCTATTTGGCTTTCCTGATTAAATCGGTCGTCAATGCGATTCGCGATTTCCCGATTATGAACTCAGTTTGGGCAGTTGACAAAATTATTGTGAAGCGCGACATTAACATTTCGCTGGCAGTCGGCACAGAGGATTCGGTGATGACGCCAGTTATTAAAAACGCTGACCATAAAAATGTTGCGGGCATCGCCAAGGAAATCGAGGAGCTGGCGCGCAAAACGCGCGAAGGCAAGCTGACGCTGTCTGACATGCAGGGCGGAACCTTTACGGTAAACAATACGGGCTCATTTGGCTCGATTTTATCTTACCCGATTATTAACTACCCGCAGGCTGCGATTTTGACATTTGAGTCGATTGTGAAGAAGCCGGTTGTTATCAATGATATGATTGCTGTGCGTTCGATGGCTAATATTTGTTTATCGCTTGATCATCGCATTCTTGACGGCGTCATTTGCGGACGGTTTTTGCAGCGCGTGAAGGAAAATTTGGAAAGCTTTAATCTGGAAAGCTCCATATACTGATATAATAAAGGTATTGTTGAAACAAAGGAGTATACAATCATGACAGAAGCGAAAGCAAGCACTACACGCAACATGTTGGACGCTCGTTATATCGGTATGCTTGACTATAAAGAAGCATGGGATTTGCAAAAAGCATATGTGCAGGAAATCGACAAGGGGGAGCGTGCGGAAACGCTGCTCCTTCTTCAGCATTCACCGACCTATACGCTCGGCTCGGATCGCCATCCCGAGCATTTGCTGCTGGATGAAGAGACGCTCAAAAAGCGAGGCATATCCGTGTATAATATTGATCGCGGCGGTGACATTACTTATCATGGTCCAGGGCAGTTAGTTGGCTACCCGCTTATTTATCTTGATGCAGCAGGCCTCGATTTGCATGGCTATTTGCGCAAGCTTGAAGCGGTCATTATCGACTGGCTGGCGCAATACGGGATAGAAGGCGGCAGAAAACCGGCATATACTGGCGTATGGGTGGGTGATGAAAAGATCGCGGCGATCGGTGTGAAATTCAATAAAGCGAAG
This sequence comes from Paenibacillus montaniterrae, assembly GCF_018403185.1. GTDB lineage: Bacteria > Bacillota > Bacilli > Paenibacillales > Paenibacillaceae > Pristimantibacillus > Pristimantibacillus montaniterrae. The sequence goes on along the minus strand of NZ_BOSE01000001.1, from coordinate 894,028 downwards.
CAAAGACGCGGATTTATTACGAGCCATGGCTTTGCGCTCAACATTAAGTCGGGTATTGCCGCTGAAGGCTTTAGCGGAATTGTCCCATGCGGGATACAAGAGTATGGCGTCACTTCATTTAACGATATAACGAAAATGAATATGACTGTGGAGGAAGCTGCGGCACAGATTGCGCCGCTATTCAAACAACGCTTTAATTTTGCCTAGGCAGGCCCCGTCTTACATGAAGATGGAGCCGATACCTGCAAATAATGTAGTGATGAGAAGTGCTGCTGCGACGATAATAGCAACGATTTTTATTAGTTTTTGCTGACGCATAGTTGTACATTCTCCTTTCAAATTGGATGGAATTGAACATTACAATTTCTATTGTATACGAAATTGTGGAATGGAGGAAACAAAATGGTACAAGAAAAACGATTAGTTCAACAATTTTTCGAACTTGTTCAGGTCGACAGCGAGTCAGGCAATGAAGCGGAAATTAGCAAGCTGCTGAAGCAGCGTTTGCAGGAGCTGGGGTTAACGGTTACCGAGGATAATGCGAAGGAAATTACCGGCCATGGCGCGAACAACTTATTTGCGGTGCTGGAAGCGAGTGCGGATGCTGTGGAGCAGCCGACGATTTTATTTACATGTCATATGGATACTGTTACGCCTGGCAACGGCATAAAGCCGCAGCTGGACGAGGACGGCTACATTCGATCAGATGGGACTACGATTTTGGGAAGCGACGACAAGGCGGGAATCGCAGCGCTGCTTGAAGCGATTCAGGTCGTTAAGGAAAGCGCCAGCCCGCATGCTCGCGTGCAGGTAGTCATTACGGTCGGCGAGGAGTCAGGCTTGCTTGGCGCACGCGCCATCGATCCCGCCATGCTGGAGGCTACATACGGCTATGCGCTGGATTCTAATGGAGACATCGGAGATATTGCTGTAGCGGCTCCAACACAAGCGCATATCGTCATTGAAGTTTTCGGGAAATCAGCTCATGCCGGCGTCAGCCCGGAAAAAGGCATCAGTGCGATTCAGGTTGCCGCCAAAGCGATCAGTGCAATGAAGCTGGGGCGAATTGATGAGGAAACGACAGCGAATATTGGGCGCTTTGAAGGTGGCGGCCCAACGAATATCGTGTGCGACTATGTCAAGCTTGTTGCAGAAGCGCGCAGCATTAAGCAGGAAAAGCTGGACGCTCAAGTTGCCCATATGAGGCAAGCAGTGGAGGAAACGACAGCTAAATTTGGCGCAACCTCAAATTTTAAAAGCAATATTGTGTATCCGGCGTACTGCCATACCGATGACAGCGACGTTGTCAAGCTGGCCAGCCGCGCCATCACTGCAATTGGCGCTACACCACGCACCTTCCATTCTGGAGGCGGCAGCGACGCGAATATCTTTAACGGCTTGGGCGTACCAACGGTCAATCTCGCGGTTGGCTATGAGCATATCCATACAACCAACGAGCAGATTAAGGTGGAAAATTTGGTGAAAACGGCAGAGCTTGTCGTTGAGCTTATGAAGCAATCGGCTCAATTTAAAGCTTAACGATTGAGCTTCGTCAAAAACAAACAGGCACTTTATGGCTGGCTGCAGCCAGACGGCTAGCTTTTTTTACGGCTTGTGCGACCCGATAGATATTGTGTAACGGTCGCCTTGCCGCCGTCATCCTGCAGCAGCGCATGAAGTGTTTTTTTTATTTCGCCTGCTTTTCCAGACAGTGTCATTCGATTTTGATGGATATGTTGCTTGATCATATAGGCTCGCTCCTTTCATTTGTTCCAGCTTATGATTGGAGGAGCGGCATTATGTCAGCTTGTCCGAAAAAGCAGTTATTTTAATGCAGTAACGAATTGGAGGAGAATTTTATATGGAAAAGCGCAGTGAGAAAATTTGGCATGAGCCTACGTTAGCAACAGAGCATATCTTTAAAGGGAAAATAATCGAGCTCCAAGTCGATACAATTGAGCTGCCTGACGGCAGAACAGCAACGCGCGAAATAGTACGTCATCCTGGTGCCGCTGCGGTCATTGCTTTGCATGAAGGCAAGCTTATTGTCGTTGAGCAATATCGCAAGCCGCTCGGCAAAACACAAATTGAAATTCCTGCCGGCAAGCTTGACCCGAATGAAGAGCCGCAGCTTGCTGCTGTTCGCGAGCTGGCGGAGGAGACGGGCTATGTGGCCCATTTTGTCCAGCTGCTGCAAAAGTTTTATACTTCACCAGGCTTTGCGGACGAGCTGCTGTACGTCTACTTTACCGATCAAGTTACAGCAGGCGAACAGCATTTGGATGAGGACGAGGATGTCATCGTAAGGCTGATTACGCTGGAGGAAGCAGACCGCTATATTGCCTCAGGCCAGATCAGCGATGCAAAAACGCTGCTTGCTGTATACGCCTGGAAGCTGCTGCAGGCTACAGGCAAGCTGCAATAATCATTTGTGCATGAATCGTTTTGAATGACAAGTACGAATTGCGTGCCTGCCTGCGGCTGCTGCAAATATTACTTCGCCATGCATAAGCTCTATCAATCTAGCATAGTAGTAAAGAAGAAGCTAGATTACAAGGAGCGAGTGCAATGCAAAATCAGTGGAGTAAGTGGATTTACTTGGCGATCGTCATGCTTGCGGGGGCAATATGCGGCAGCATTTTTCTGCAGGCTTTGCCAGCTGCGCAGCAGGAGGAGCTGAATCAGGGGCTGGTCAGCTACGTGGCTTGGATGAACCAGCCCGCCGCGGTCGATCAATCGATGCTTTTCTGGGACACCTTTTTCAAGCATGTAAAGTGGGCTGCAGCGTTGATTGTGCTCGGCATTTCGATGATCGGCATACCTTTCATCGTCGTGCTTGTTTTTATGAAGGGCTTTCTGCTGGGCAGCTCCATTTATATGCTCGTACAAGCATTCGGCAGCGAAGGGATATGGCTCAGTCTGTTTACGATTGCGCCGCATAATATGATTACGCTGCCCGCTATTATTGTGTTAAGCGGAGCTGCATTGTCGTTTGCCGGTTTTTTGTTCAATCAGCGCATACGCAAGCAGGGTGGCGTTATGTCGGAGCAGCTTATCAGCTTCTCAACCATCGCGATGGCGATGCTGCTGCTGCTCGCTTGTGCGGCGTTAGTAGAGGTCTATGTGTCGCCGCTGCTGTTAAATTGGTACGCCGCAGGCGGCTCGTCATTATGATCGCTGCCAGACCAGCAATGGTCGGTTAAATCTTGCAATAACGTTTGACTTCTACCTGAAAAAGCTAATATAATGAAAACATATTTTAGAAGATGTTCAAAAAGCGAGATTTTTGAACATATCCCTAGTAGGAGATGTAGGTAGGAGGACATTAATGGAAGCCCAAATTGATAAAATTAAACAGCAGCTTCAAGCTCAGGGCTACAAGTTAACTCCGCAGCGTGAGGCGACACTACGGATCTTGCTTGAGAACGAGGAAGATCACCTTAGCGCAGAAGATGTTTTCCTGATGGTGAAGGAGATTGCCCCAGAAATTGGACTGGCAACTGTGTATCGCACCTTGGAATTGCTAACAGATCTACATATTGTTGAAAAGCTGAATTTTGGCGATGGTGTAGCAAGATATGATCTGCGTGGCGATACGAATCATCACCATCATCATCATTTAATCTGTGTGCAATGCGGCGTCGTAAGCGAAATTAAGGATGATTGGCTGCTTCCGCTTGAAGAACGCTTGCAAGCGCAATTTGGATTTGAAACACTGGATCATCGGCTCGATTTTCATGGCATATGCAAAAACTGCCGTGAAAAGAACGATCAGAAATCATAACAGGCCCTGCTTTTCCACCTAATGGGATTGCAGGCCTTTTTTCTTAGCGCCTGGGCGTGCCAAGCATCATAATTTGCATGTGGACAACATATGGTCTAGTAACATGTGCAAAGAAGGAGGCTTTCAAATGCCAGCGATGAAGGAATTGGTAGGGCGCTTTCTGTTTTTTTTGCTTTTTGTTGTATTATTAGTTGTAGTGACAGCAGCCTATCAGTGGCTGCATAGCCTTTTCAGCTTTGGTTCGCCATATGATATGCCAAGCGGAGATGCTGTCAAAGTGTTTCATAGCGGCAGCACTCTTGAACAGTACAGCATACCGGATCGACTGATTTGGTTTTTTCGTTATGGTGAATAAAATTTGGGAGCATGGCAGCAATAAGCAGTAAGCAGTAAGGAGTGGCAGGATGCACGAGCAGTTTTACGAATATTTAAATGTTTTGAAGCATGAGCGAAAGCTTTCCGTCAATTCCTATCAGTCCTATGAGCGTGATTTGTTGAAGTTTTTCGGGTATCTCGAGGATCAGGCGGTTACGAGATGGAGCGGCGTACATAAGCATCATTTGCTGAAATATGTAAATACTTTAAAGGAAGCGGAGCTCAAGCCTTCCACCATTGCTCGCCATATTGTGTCGATTCGCGCATTGTTTCATTATTTAATGCTGCAGGATCATATCTCGTATGACCCTACCATTTATCTTGAGTCCCCCAAGCAAAAAAAGCAGCCGCCTCGTACGATTACGCAAGAAACGACAGAAAATTTGCTGAATGCGCCAGACACCTCAAGCGCAAGTGGTTTGCGTGATAAGGCGATGCTAGAGCTGCTTTACGCAACAGGCATTCGCGTTTCTGAGCTAGTTGCGCTCAATATCGAGCAGGTTCACTTATCGCTTGGCTTTTTGCAATGCATCAGTCCAAGCGGCAAGGAGCGCATCGTTCCATTCGGCAGCTACGCCAAGCAAGCTGTGGAAGCGTACTTGAGCAAGGGCAGAGAGCAGCTTGCTACAGAACGAACCACGCCAGAGGTGCTGTTTTTAAACCATTTAGGCACGCGCATGACTCGTCAAGGCTTCTGGAAGCTGCTGAAAAAATACGGTAGCGAAGCGGGGATCGAGGAAGAACTGACACCCCATACACTGCGCCATTCCGTAGCTGCCCATTTGCTGCAAAATGGAGCAGACGTGCACGCAGTACAGGAGCTGCTTGGCCATGTAGATATTTTAACAACGATGAAGTATGCGAATTTACCGAGAAAAGCGATGAAGGACGCGTATAAAAACGCACACCCCCGCGCTTAAATAAAAGGAAGAGGTAGTTTAAAAAGTCCGAAGTTGATTACGAAGCTTAGCGTTGCAGCATAGTCGGCATCGAATATGGCAGGCTACCGAAAGCTGCGGTGCTCACGTAGCTTATGCCTTCGCTGCGCTCCTCGCTTTCTAGTATCCGGCCATCTTCTCGGTACTGAACTCCGAACTTTTTAAACCACGATTGGAAGATGTTGTTTAAAAGCTGGACTTTGATGACGATGCGATTGCGCTGTAGCTTAGTCTACAGCGAATCTTGAACGCTAGCGAAAGATTATGCTTCCGAGGTATGTTTCCTGCGGAAACATTTAGGTGCTCACGTAGCTTGTGCTACGCTGCGCTCCTCGCTTTATACTAGCGTCCAAGCTTCTTGGTCCTGCCATAAAAAAAGCTACAGCGAAGGAGCAATGCATACCGAAAAACGGAGTGTGTCGCCTTTAACATCGTAATACAACCTATAAATATTCAAATAAGAGCATTGCGATTTAAAAAGCGACTTGAGGATGCATTGCTCCGGAGCGCTGAAAAACGGAGTGTGTCGCCTTTAACATCGTAATACAACCTATAAATATTCAAATAAGAGCATTGCGATTTAAAAAGCGACTGGAGGATGCTTTACTCCGTAGCGCTGAGGATGAATTTAATTTTGATAATAAAGGAGCAGCCTGTTATGAAGTTTAATCGTGTAGCAGTAATCGTGTTGGATAGTGTCGGGATTGGCGAGCTGCCGGATGCAGCGGAGTTTGGCGATGCAGGCAGTCATACGCTGGGGCATATTGCCAGGGAATACAGCATGCAGCTCCCTCATTTGCGGGCGCTTGGTCTGGATCGCATCGCGCCAATCCATAACTGGCAGCCGGATGAGGCTGCGCCAGCCAAAGCGTATTATGGAAAAATGGCAGAGGTGTCTGTTGGCAAGGATACGATGACGGGCCATTGGGAGCTGATGGGGCTGAAAATTGAGAAGCCGTTTCAAACTTTTCCAGATGGATTTCCACAGGAGCTGCTTGAGGCGTTTGAGCAGCGCACGGGTCGGAAGGTAATTGGCAATAAAGCGGCGAGTGGTACAGCTATTATTGAGGAATTAGGCGAGCAGCAAATGGAAACGGGTGCATGGATTGTTTATACGAGTGCTGACAGCGTCTTCCAAATCGCTGCGCATGAGGAGATCATTCCGCTTGAAGAGCTGTACAAGGCTTGTCAAATTGCCAGAGAGCTTACGATGGAGGAACGCTTCTCGGTTGGACGAGTAATTGCTCGTCCTTACGTTGGGCAGCCAGGCAGCTTTACGCGGACGCCGAATCGCCATGATTATGCCGTGAAGCCGCCTCAGCCAACGGTGTTGAATGCGCTGCAGGACGCAGGGCTCGATACGATTTCTGTCGGGAAAATATACGATATTTTTGATGGCGAAGGCATTAATCAATCTAATCCGACGAAAAGCAATGCTGACGGTATTGAAAAAACGATTGCGCTGCTCGATACGAATTTCAAGGGCTTGTTGTTTACGAATCTTGTAGATTTCGATTCGTTGTATGGCCATCGCCGCGACCCGATTGGCTACGGCCAGGCGCTTGAGCAGTTCGATCAAGCAGTTCCAGCGCTGCTGGAGCGAATTGGCGAGCAGGATCTGCTCATTATTACTGCCGACCACGGCAATGATCCAACGCATCCAGGGACAGATCATACGAGAGAATATGTTCCGCTGCTCGTTTATAGCCCGGCATTCCAGGCGCCAGCACATTTGGAAACTCGAGCAACATTTGCTGATCTGGGTGCGACGATTGCACAAAATTTTGAAGTTGCGGCTCCGCCAACGGGGACAAGCTTTTTACATCTATTGCAGTAGGGCTGAAGCCGTTTCATTACATACTTAGGAGGAGAACTATGAGTCAAAGCAAGCAAATTAAAGAAGCAGCGCAATATATCGAGCAGAAGCTGAGCATCAAGCCGGAGATTGGATTGATTCTCGGCTCAGGTCTGGGAGTTCTCGGCGACCATATTGAGAATCCGATTATTATTCCGTATGAGCAAATTCCTCATTTTCCTGTATCAACGGTTGAAGGACATGCCGGCGAGCTAATGATTGGCACGCTGTCTGGCCGACAAGTAGTGCTAATGCGAGGTCGCTTTCATATGTATGAAGGATATGGACCTGAAACGACTGCCTTTCCAGTTCGTGTCATGAAGGCGTTGGGCGTACAGGCTTTAGTTGTAACGAATGCTGCAGGCGGCATCAATGAAAAGTTTGCTGCAGGCAACTTGATGCTTATTTCCGACCATTTGAATTTGACAGGGAAAAATCCGCTGATCGGGGCTAATGATGCTGCGCTTGGCGCACGTTTCCCGGATATGTCGGAGGCATACAGCAAACGCTTGAGAGCGGTAGCCAAAACGGTTGCTGCTGAAAAAGGCATCGAGCTGGTAGAAGGCGTATATGCAGGACTGCTGGGACCTTCCTATGAAACGCCTGCGGAAATTCGCATGCTGCGAATTTTAGGTGCAGATGCAGTAGGGATGAGCACCGTTGCAGAAGTTATTGCAGCTCGCCACAGCGGCATTGAGGTTATAGGGATTTCCTGCATTAGCAATATGGCGGCGGGCATTTTGGATCAGCCTTTGTCGCATGAAGAGGTTATGGAAACGACAGATCGGGTAAAAAATCAATTTTTAGAGCTTGTAACGTCATTAATCGCCAAAATATAATGTTTTTGTCACAGAATGTTCACAGATTAGCTGCCCTAATGTGACAACCTTCGTACCGTTAGTCGTCGTATAATGTCCTTAATCTAGGGTGTTTTGTAATTTGATAGGTGAGGATGGTTATTGAAGGAAATGGACAGTCAACTGAATATGAAAATCGAGATGTTACGCAAGCAAATGGAGATGACAGCAGCGCAAAAAGGCAGTCTTTTGCACAAGGACGTCATTGCGATTAGTCAGCTATTGGACGAGCATGTACTACGAGCACAGTACATGAAGAAAAAGATGCCGCTGTACGAATATGCGCTGTAAGCCTTCACCTAATCACTCATAAGCACAAACTGGAGGAAACGATGAGAGCCGTAGATTTCATTCAACAGAAGCGCGATGGGAAAGAGCATTCCGCTCAAGAAATTCACGAGTGGATTGAACGATATTGCAAGGGTGAAATACCTGACTATCAGATGTCGGCATGGACCATGGCCGTCTATTTTAATGGCATGACGGACAAGGAAGTAGCTGCGCTGACGCTGGCGATGGCCAAGTCAGGAGATCAGGTCGATTTATCTGCGATCCAGGGCATTAAAGTGGACAAGCATTCGACAGGTGGTGTCGGCGATAAAACAAGTCTTATTATCGCTCCGATTGTTGCAGCAGTCGGAGTACCAGTGGCAAAAATGTCGGGTCGCGGACTTGGACATACTGGAGGTACGATTGATAAGCTTGAATCGATCGAAGGATTTCATACTGAGCTGACTCAGAAGCAATTTGTCGAGCAAGTGAATTCAATTGGTGTCTCCTTAATTGGTCAGAGCGGGGATTTGGCTCCTGCAGACAAAAAGCTGTATGCATTACGCGATGTAACAGCGACAGTAGAATCGATTCCTCTCATTTCAAGCTCTATTATGAGCAAGAAAATTGCAGCTGGTGCAGATGCAATTGTGCTTGATGTGAAGACGGGAAATGGTGCATTTATGAAGACGCTAGAGGACAGCATCGAGCTGGCCCAGGCGATGGTCTCAATCGGTACTGAGACAGGCCGGGAAACAGCCGCTATCATTAGCGACATGGATCAACCGCTAGGCTATGCAATCGGCAATGCGCTGGAGATTAATGAGGTCATTGCGACGTTAAAGGGTAATGGACCTGTTGATTTGACAGAGCTATGCTTGACGCTGGCTGCGCATTTGGTCGTGCTGGGTAAAAAGGCTGCAGATCCAGACGAGGCAAGACTGCTCGTTGAGCGCGCATTGCAAAGCGGCGAGGCGCTTGAGAAGCTTCGTCAGCTCATTGCAGCTCAAGGTGGCGATGCAGCGGTTGTGGACGAGCCTGAACGGCTGCCGCAAGCTGCATTCACTTATGAGGTGAAATGTGAACGTGATGGCTATGTTTCAGCAATTGCCGCCCAAACGCTAGGCTTGGCGGCGATGAAGCTGGGCGCTGGCCGCGCGACCAAGGAGGATGCAATCGATCATTCGGTTGGCATTGTTCTTGGCAAAAAGGTTGGAGAAAAGGTGTCGCAAGGTGATGTGCTTGCTATTATGCATGCCAATGCTGAGCTTGATCCACAGCATGAAGCTGTGCAGATGACGCTATCCGCATTTGCCATAGCAGAGCAAGCTCCAGCTGTGCGACCGCTGCTGCAAGCCATTGTAACGAAGGCTGGCGTGCAGCGATTGTTGGAGTAGACGGCAACAGCGAAGGAGTAAGCATTCGAAAACGAAGTGCTGCATAGGCAAGAAGCAGGGCGTCCGGATGGTCAGGTTTAACTGACTTTCTGGACGCCTTTTTGCTATGCACATAAAACCAATTGGCAAATCGCACACTGATACAAAGGAGGATTTGCTAATGACACAACTTAAACTCGAAGCAAAGGCGGTTGCGCTGCTCGAAAAGAAAATAGAACTGATACGCACTGCAAAAGGAGCGATTTATTTAGTAGGGCCTATTCAGCTGCCGGTCAATTTATATGATAACATCGTTATCTTTCAATGGTACTGCTGGCTGAATTGCGATGAGGTAACGGAGGATTATGAACGAATTATTGAAAAGCTGTCGTCGTTGACGCTGGCTGAATTTCAACAGTCGAGCGTGCTCGCTTACGGGGATTTTGCACATGCTGATGACGCTCTCGTGCGCTTTCATTCGATATGCCATACTGGAGATATTTTCGGCAGCAAGCGCTGTGATTGCGGCTTTCAGCTTAAGCAATCGATGCAGAAAATTGTCGACCACGGCGATGGTGCGCTGTTTTACTTAGCCAATCATGAAGGACGCGGAATCGGCTTGTTCAGCAAAGCGATGGCTTATGTCCTCCAGGAGAATGGCTATGATACGGTAGAAGCGAACGAAGCGCTTGGCTTTGTCGATGACTCGAGAAACTATTCTGATGCCATTCAAGTATTGAAGGCGTTGCGCACAAAGCCGGTAACCTTGCTTACAAATAACCCGCGAAAGCTGGAAGCGCTAAAAGAAGCGGGCATGCCGTTGGCAGGACGTACCGCCCTATGGGGCGATGTGTCCAAGTACAATGAAAAATATATATCGACAAAAAGGAATCGCTCTGGCCATATGGGAGAAGACGAAACCTGCTGCAATGACTAGTTACTGTGCAGCTTAAGCAATTTCCTGTTTAACCCTAATACGACCAAACTATGGAATAAAAAACGATGAGCACGTCAATAATAAATAAGTAAGAATAAGAGAGACTATTCATAATGAACCAGCTTGAGAAGTTTAGGAGGGACATTAGTTGAAGAAATTTACAGTTACAATGTTAGTCATCAGTATGTTGCTCATTCAGTTTGCTAGCGCGCAAACGGTTATGGCCGAGGAATCCAATACGCCTAATGCCGCAGAAAATAAGGGCAATGCTGGGCCGGCACTAGCAAATAGCGCAGTTTCAGCGATTGTGATGGATGCCGATAGCGGTACGGTTATCTTCGAAAAGAATAGCCATCAAAAATTGCCGCCGGCTTCGATTACGAAAATTATGACGATGCTGCTCGTTATGGAAGCAGTTGACCAGGGCAAGCTTAAGCTGTCCGATATGGTATCGACTAGCGAAAGAGCTGCCTCGATGGGCGGGTCTCAAATTTTCCTTGAAGTAGGCGAGCAGATGACCGTCGAGGAAATGCTAAAGGGAGTGGCGATGGCGTCGGGCAATGATGCTTCTGTAGCGCTGGCAGAAAAGCTTGCCGGCACGGAGGAGCAGTTCGTTGCGATGATGAACGAACGCGCCAAGCAACTGGGCTTGAAAAATACTCATTTTATGAATTCCAACGGGCTTCCTGTAGAAAATCATTATTCCAGCGCTTATGATATTGCGGTTATGTCGCGAGAGCTGATGAAATATGATTTAATTCGTTCCTTCACTGGAAAATACCAGGATTATTTGCGCAAGGATACAGAAAAGCCGTTTTGGCTTGTCAATACGAACAAGCTGGTTCGTTTTTATGATGGTGCCGACGGTATTAAAACAGGCTATACAAGCGAAGCAAAATATTGCTTGTCAGCTTCCGCTATGCGGGATGGCATGCGTGTAATTGCGGTTGTGATGGGGGCGCCGTCCACCAAGATCCGCAATGCGGAAGTTACGCAAATGCTCGATTACTCATTTGCCCAATATATGAATTACCCGCTTATTAATAAAGGCGAGGTAATCGGTTCGCTCGAGATTGAAAAAGGGATGGAGCGCAAGCTTGACATCGTTGCGCCGCAGCCGTATAGCGTGCTTGTTAAGCGTGGCAGCAACACCGATCAGATTCACTATGTGCTTGATATGGATGAATCGATCAAGGCGCCGGTTATTGAAGGGCAGCCAATCGGCAAGCTTATGATTTATCAAGGCGACTCGCTCGTTAAGGAATATGAGCTGCTGTCTCCGGCTACGATTGATCGCAGCAACTGGTGGAGATTGCTGAAGCGCTCGACAAAAAGCTTGTTTCACTAAAATTTTTATATAGTTTTGACGCTTTTCTTCTAGTTTTGTCAACGGGCAGGAAATATCAATTTCGCTGTTGAATCCTTACTCTATCATCTTATGCAGCTATTGCTTTGACACCAACCAAACAAAGAGGAGCTGAGCGAGTCGTGAGTGTGATAGCGAATATTGAGCGCAATCAAAATGCTATAATTGTCCGTTTAAGCGGCGAACTGGACCATCACAGTGCTGATCGAGTACGAACCCTGATTGAAGAAGCGATGATGAAGGATAATGTAAAGCATCTCGTTATGGACATGCAGGAGCTGACCTTCATGGACAGCTCCGGTATCGGCGTCATATTAGGGCGGTACAAGCAGGTAAAGGCAAAAGGCGGGAAGCTGATCATTTGCAATGCAAATCGTTCAGTCAATCGCTTGCTCGAGCTGTCAGGCTTGTTCAAAATTATCGAACGGCATGACGATGAAAACAGTGCGCTTTCAAGCCTGGAGGTGGTATCATGAGCGTCATTAATAAGTTTTCTTTAACCTTTAGTGCGCAATCCTGCAATGAAAGTTTTGCCAGAATGGTTGTGGCCAGCTTTGTTGCATATCTTGATCCGACGCTAGAGGAGCTGGAGGATTTGAAAACCGTTGTTTCAGAAGCGGTTACGAACTGTATCATTCATGCCTATGACAGTGATCCGACCAAGGAAATTCTAATGAACGGGATAGCCGAGGACGGAAAGATTACGATCGAAATAATCGATCATGGCGCTGGCATTGAGGATACAGAGCTGGCTCGCACACCGTTGTTTACAACGAAGCCTGATGAGGAACGATCAGGGATGGGCTTTACCATTATGGAAAATTTCATGGATCATTTCGAAGTCAGCAGCACGCTTGGCGGCGGTACAAGAATTACGATGATGAAGCGCATTGCATCAAAAAAAGCGCTCTTTAACTAGGGCATAGGGGTTGAACCTCATGAATGTGGATATGAAGCAATCAGCCCAGCCTTATCTGGACGACGCTGAGGTTAAACGCTTGATTGCACTGTCGCAGGCAGGCGATATGAGCGCAAGAGATCGGCTCGTCAATTCTAATATTCGGCTCGTTTGGTCAGTCGTACAGCGCTTTATGAATCGCGGCTACGAGCCTGAGGATTTATTTCAGATTGGCTGCATTGGGCTATTGAAGTCGGTAGATAAATTCGATTTAAGCTATGACGTGAAATTTTCTACTTATGCGGTACCGATGATTATCGGCGAAATTCAACGCTTTCTTCGTGATGATGGGACGATTAAGGTTAGCCGTTCACTTAAGGAGATGGCTAACAAGGTTCGCAAAATGAAGGATGAGCTATCGAAAACGATGGGACGTTTGCCAACGATTTCTGAGGTAGCTGAGCGATTAGGAATTACACCAGAGGATGTCATCTTCGCGCAAGAGGCCAACAAGCCTCCAACTTCCATTCATGAGACTGTGTTTGAGAATGACGGAGATCCAATCACGCTAATGGATCAAATTGCCGATGAATCGCAGGAAAATTGGTTTGACAAAATGGCGCTTGCTGAAGCGATTGAAGGCTTGAGCGAGCGAGAGCGCACAATTGTCTATTTGCGCTATTTTAGAGACAAGACGCAGTCCGAGGTGGCCAGTCGCCTGGGGATTTCCCAGGTACAGGTGTCGCGTCTTGAGAAAAAAATATTGAAGCTGATCAAGGACCAGATTGCTTTGTAGGAAAGACAGCAGTGGTCAACGCAAGTTCGTGAAAAGAACGTATGTCGCTTATACAAGAAGAGGGCTTATTCAGATCGTCAGTTTGCTGACTTTCTGGACAAGTCCTCTTTTTTCTGTATAAAATTACAAATTTGCTCAGCATAAATGATAATATAATCTATGGAGATAGAATTTGGTAATTAACGGGGAGGGAAGACATGAAAAAGTCCGATCGAATCTGGAGATGGTCTGGCTTCGTAATTGGAAAGTTGTCCGGTGCTGGATTTGCCTTTTCTTTGTGCGCGCTATATATTTTGCATTCTTCAAGCTATGACATGTATGAATTTTCAGAGTATTTATCCTATCCTCTTCTTTGGATCATACTTTATGTTTACGGTGTCATTTGTTCCTTTGTTATAGACTTGCTAGCATTTCGCTTTCCTAGAATAATTGGAAGGTTGAAAGTTGTCTTGTACGTTTTGGCGGGTTTTTCCTTCTTTTTTATTCAGGGAATTAACGTTTACACTGTCGTAGCGGGTATCGTCGGTGCGTTGTGTGCTTTGTTATTTTACGGTGGAACCATCTTGTCACATCAAAATCGCCTTTTTAAATATGGATTTGCTTTTGTGATTCCGCTTGCTATTATGATTATTTCAACCATTGATTTTACAGAAAAGAAGGGTTGGCAAGAGACAAGAACAGATTCAACTTACGAAGCCAGCTTCGGATACTTTAATGGTAAGCATGAAATTCCTATTGAGGTTGAAAGAGGAGAAACTCTTACCTTTAGCGTTTCAGTATTAAATAAAAATGGTGGTGGTCACGGCTACCATATCCGAACAGATGGTCATCCCAGGGTTGCAATGAGAGAAGCAGGTGCTGATCAGTTGTCGTTTCGTTCAGAGGAAGGTGGAACATATCGAATTGTCGTAACTGGTGATCATTTAAAAGGTTCGATACGGATCAATTGGGAAGTCTCAGGTGGAAAGTAAAGGGGCGTGCATGCAAAAAGCTATTAAAGAAGCTTGCTCAGAACAAATTCTGGCATTTTTATTATGCGATAAACGATCTTTATAAAAATAATAAAGATCTGTAATAAATACAGATCTTTATTATTGCAATCTAAAGTTCCATTAATAATTTTACTGAATTTTTTAAATCACTGTCAAATAATTCTTTCTGATTTGCATTAATATCGACCCAATACAACATGAGAACATTATTGTAACTATAAACAATTACCTCGTGTTCATTTAAGTTCATTTTCTCTAACTCTAATCGTCCAGCTTCTTGGTCTTCTTTAGAGTTATATATATATACAGTTAGTAATTCCTTAAAAATTGAATCCGCCATTGGTCTTCCGATCCTAAATGATGTAGGCTCTTCCCCATTTAAAATTAAGCGCGCATAATCTAAGAGATCATTGGGGAGTAACTCTAAATTACTCTTTTTAACAGCTTCTTTGACCTCATTCAAGGTTAAATTTTTTGATGTATCACTTCGTTTGTTTTCATTTCCACAACCTACCATCATTATTGTAAAAATCAAACTCAAAAGCCCTATTAGAATATATTTAATCCTCATCATCTCGCCCCCTTATATTATAAAAAACGTTAAATAGATGTATTATGTTTCAACGTTCCTTAAATTTCAGTATAAGAATACATTGTGAAAAGTATGTAAAGCAACGTCGTCGTTTCTAGATATGTTTAATCTATAGTACACAGATAAATGTATTAGCGTTCAATTGATCATTCTACGCTACATGCAACAAGGCAGTTGGTGTTCACTAAACTAGTGTACATATGCTGGTTATGAAAAATTCCTACAGCACAATTTTTTAACCTTTTCTAGAATTTAAATAGCAATTGCTACTTTCTTCCGTTTCAATGAAGGGATCGTCATTCACTTGTTCAACTTTTCAATAAGTCTGTAGTCATATCTGTTTCGACTTAACAGCAAAACTTTTTATGCCATGTTTTCTTTTTCTCGGCTAATGCTTGACAACAGCGAGTACTATAGGGCTTTCAACAAATATCTAGCCATTTTGGGTATATAAATAAAAGACCTTAAATCAACATTTTGATTGAATTAAGGTCTTTTAAGATTATTGATACATATATTATCTTAAGGCTTCTGGTTTTTTTCTATTCTTTGCAGCTTCTGAAATTTGTTCTTTAAAGTCGTTTACACCTAAATGATTATCTGATTTCATTAAAGTTGATAATTTATCTGACTTAGAGGTCACTATTTGGTCGTTCACTACTTGAAACTTACCTGCATTTCCATTAAGTGGCCAATATCCTTCTTCCGGATGCTTTTGAAGTAAAAAGACATACTCTTCGCCTATTGACACTAATGAAGAGTCCTTCTCATTTCCATGTTGTAATAATTTTATCTCTTTTTCAACAATCTCACCATCAATGACCTCCGAAACTTGAATTATTGCTGGTGTGACTGGAAATTCAAAAGGTACTTTAGTAGGCAATCCAGAATCTTGGATATATGTTTCCTTTTGTTCAATTACCTTACCGACTACAACTGCATCTACAAAATACATATATTCTTCTAAATCAGTTGTTGGGATCTCTGAACCGAAATGGTGCGCTTGATCCTCTTGCTTTGATTGAAAAGAATATACAATAAACGCAGCGCTAACACCAACAAGTATACTTAACAAGATAGGATAAATTTTTTTGATATATAGACTCATTAGCTCATCACATCCTTTTATCTAATACTTACCATTTATTTGACCTGCATCATAAGTAGTTACCGTATTAGTTCTTTTTGCATTACCCTGCAGATGCATAACTGAAGTAGAACTTGACGTTGTATGTTTTAATCCTGCAACGTGACCAAGCTCGTGAGTAATAGTTCCTGAAGCTTGTGCGTTATTTCCAGTAGGGTAATACTCCTCACTAAAGTACACACCTGCATAATCAGCACTAGTACATAAAAGGTCTGGATCGCCTGCGTTTGTATTACATGCACTTCCACCACTAAATAATTGTGCCCAACCATACCAACTTCCCCAGCCATTCCTCTTCCAAGTGTCTTTGTCAACTGAGTACATGTCAACTGTTGAAGATGAAAATGCTGTAGTTGTTATATTTACACGAGCAGTACTTGAATTCCAATTTGAAATTCCAACAGAATAACGATTGCCCCAGTCACCAGTAAGATAAGTATTACTTGTTTTCAATTGTACCGTTTTATTCGTAACATGAGACCAGTTAAGATTGAAAGTATCTGCTATTGCTGTCGTTGCTATAACAAATGAAATAATTGAAATTGAAAATAAAAATAGTAATCTTGGAAACTTAATCGCTTTCATTAATGCACACTCCTCCATTAAATAAATTAAGGTTTTTTGAATGATTCACACAATTCTCCTTTCTTTTTCAAATGATAAATTATGACTTAAAGAGGTTGTCCCGATGACTGTTTTGGAATTTTTTAACCCCACACCTACAATTTACCATGAATCACAATAAATCCTCGCGATTAATAACGAAGCTGATTAATATTATCTTAAGTGTAGTTTTTATCGCATTAAATTTTACAGTTATGATATAAAAACGACAAGTCATGAAAAAAACTATTTATTTTTACGCATCGTTTATTATGAATATGATGTAAATGGAAATTTACTAACCGTACGACAAACAGAGCAGTAAAAATAAGTATTGAAGAAACAATATACCCTTTAAAAGGAGCAAGTCGATTATGGTCCAACACGGCCATAATCGACTTGCCTTTTTGTTGTTGTTCAGGAAATTTTGCAGTGTAAGAATTGTGAATAACCATGTAGAAATAACTTACGGTAAGACGGCAAATACGTACATTTTAGCGTTGAAGGGTGTTTGTCCCACACTTAATTTTATCATCGCTCATATTGATAATAATTACCATTCCAATGAATGTTGCGTGTAGGCATGTATTACGGACATGCCCTGCGCATGCAGCGAACCGAGCATGGAATTGGTACGTCAGGTTATTCGCCTCGGCTAATGCTGAGAGCTCAATAGAAGTAAAGGAGAATGGTTTGTATGTCAAGCGAAGAACAACATGTACTGAACTTGCAGGAAGCTGGTCCAACAGGCCCTACCGGTCCAACGGGTCCTACTGGACAAAGTGGCTTAAATGGACAGAATGGTTATAACGGAGCGACCGGCCCAACGGGTCCGACAGGCGCAGGAGCGCCAGGGCCAACCGGTCCGACAGGAGTACCAGGTAACACCGGCCCAACGGGTCCGACAGGCGCAGGAGCGCCAGGTCCAATCGGTCCGACAGGAGCACCAGGTAACACCGGCCCAACGGGTCCGCAGGGAGATACAGGTCCACAAGGTCCACAGGGAGATACAGGTCCACAAGGTCCGCAGGGAGATACGGGTCCACAAGGTTCGCAGGGAGATACGGGTCCACAAGGTCCGCAGGGAGATACGGGTCCACAAGGTCCGCAGGGAGATACGGGTCCACAAGGTTCGCAGGGAGATACGGGTCCGCAAGGTTCGCAGGGAGAGACTGGGCCAACGGGCCCGCAGGGTCCAACCGGAACGGCCGGGTTCGGCAAAACCTACACGTTTCCTGATTACACAATAGATTTAACGCAGGGCTATGATACTCCGCAGACTGTGTTTGATCAGTCCTTTGCAAGTGATCTGGTGGAAGGGCAAAAGTATAAAGCAGAGCTATTTTGTTATTTCGACCCGTCTCCTAAAAACAGCTATAGTGGTCCATGGACTACTCAGATTCAATTTTACGGTTTGGATGGTCTTAATCTATACTACCAAACATTTTATATAGATTCTACTTGGAATGGGGGCTTTTTAGTATTCACTGCTTGGGGAACCTTTACTCAAAGTCAAAGCACTAAGCTGAGTTTTACGGTTTCTACCGGGGTTCATTCTGAGAATCTTGATAGTGTAGCTGTAAGACAAGTTCGTTTAGCGATAACTCCTGTATCGCAATGATCCAATTCGAAATGGCAGACAGCATTGGTGTGCTTTATTGTGTTGGCTTAGAGAGCTCGATTGCTGGCTGTACCGTCCCCCAATTGTTAGAGTTGATCTGGCAATTGGGGTGTTTTTTTCTTTCCTTTTTGTTTTCGTCCTGCCAGCGAGAGGATAAAAATCCAGGCTTTGCTCATACTAAGATGAGGTTATCCACATTTTAGAGGAGGAGTGCCTATGGCTGTTCCATCGACCTCTATCTACCTTCGCCTTAAGAAGCGAATCAGTATAGGCAAGTTTCAGGAAGTGAAGCTTAGCGATGCCGCCCATGTTTTAGTAGAGGATAAAACGATTGAGCGGCAATTGAAAAATATGGTGGTATACAAGCATCGACAGCAGGATGGCAACCGCTGTGTCATTGATTTGCTGCAAATTATCGATTTAATCAAGCGGCGCTGGCAGCATGCCCAGATTGAAGTATACGGCGATCCGCAAATACTGGTGATGATTTCTGAACGGGTTGGCAAGCCGCGCTATTTGCTGCTCGTTATTTGCTGGCTGCTGCTGTTTTGCGGCTCTGGCTTGACGCTTATGAATTTCCACGCCGATGTCAATATGAAGGATACTCATATCCGTATCGTAGAGCTTATTACAGGGGAGCATGTCGATCATCCGCTTTGGTTCCAAATTCCGTATTCGATAGGTGTTGGGGCTGGCATGGTGCTCTTTTTCAATCATATTTTCAAAAAGAAATTCAATGAAGAGCCCAATCCGTTGGAAGTGGAAATGTTTATGTACCAGGAAAATGTAAATACCTACGTTATTGCAGAGGAAATTCGCAATCGAGGCAAGCGGGAGCGGCAATCTGTAGGGGAGGAGGGCTATGATTAATGCAGCTTTAGTCGCGACTACCGTGTTCTTAGCGCTAGCTGGCGGGATCGTCGTCGGTACGAGCTTTGTCGCCTTGCTCGTCATATTTGACTTGATTCCCAGACTTGCCCAGCTTTCAAATGCCTACCACCTGTCCTTTGTATTCGAGGCTGCTGTCATTAGCGGGGCGCTATATTTTACGGTTGCTGATTTTTTCGACCTCGGCATCAAGCTGCCTTATGTTGCAACCAGTACGCTGTCAGGCTTATTCAACGGTATGTTTGTCGGCATGCTGGCAGCGGCGCTGACCGAGGTTATGAATGTGCTGCCGATATTGGCCAAGCGCTTGCGGCTTTCGGCAGCGATGGTCGCTTTGATGATGGCCATGGTGCTGGGAAAGTTAACGGGCTCGCTTGTTGACTGGCTATTGTTCCAATGGTAGGCCAGAAATGTTTATAAAAGAGGAGAGGTGTTCATGATGAAGGATCAGGATCAACAGCAACCAACGGAGGGGCATTCATCATTTCATCCATCGCAGCTGTCTTCACAGTCTATTGAAGAGCAGGAGCTTGACCCTAGCCGCTCTGGCTACCGCAATATTGTCGAGAAGGGCGTTTGGCTTTCTCCAGAGAAGGGGCAGGCAGGAGAGCAGGGGGATCAGGAAAAGCAGCAAGGGAGCCAGCAAAAGCAAGGGCAGCAGAAGGATCAGATGCAAACTGCGCCCAAGGAGCCGATTCCTACCTCGCTCGATGAAATTTTGCAGCGGCTTGAGGCAGATATCGGCTATAAAACAAGCTTTGATATTGCGGTCAGAGAAATGAAGATTGGCCATACGCGGATTGCGATGCTGTCTATGAGCGGGCTTGTTAATTCGTCCATTATGCTGGAGGTGCTGAAGCGGCTGTCGTTTTTGCAGGCGCATCAGATTGCAGCAGATGCGTTGGAAAGCTTCTTTACATATTATATTCCATCTGCGCAGGTGCGTAAGGAAGATGATTGGCACTTGATTCTGGCATCGGTTATGGGCGGAGAATGCGCCTTGTTCGTAGACGGGGAGCCTGTTGCGCTGGCGATAGAGGTGCGCAACTTCCCGGCTCGCGGTCTGGAGGAGCCTTCACTGGAAAAGGTCGTTCGCGGCTCCAGAGACGGCTTTAATGAGACTTTGATGGTAAATGTGTCGCTCGTGCGGCGCAGATTGAAGGACCCGAAGCTGCGCTATGAGCTGCTACGCGTAGGGGCGCGGACGAAAACCGATGTCTGTATCGCTTATATCGACGACATTGTCGACAAGCAGCTGCTGCAGGAGGTTAAGCGCAAGATTGAAATGATCAAAATTGACGGCTTGCCGCTTGCCGACAAGCAGCTTGAAGAAGCAACGATTAAGCGCGGCTGGAATCCGTTCCCGCTCGTCCGTTATTCCGAGCGTCCGGATACCGTCTCTTCTCATTTGCTGGAAGGTGCAATTGCTATTTTTGTCGATACATCGCCAAGTGTCATGACGCTGCCTGCAACCTATGCCGATTTGATGCAGCATGTGGAAGAAAACAGGCAAACGCCGCTCGTTGGTTCTTATTTGCGATGGGTAAGGTTCCTTGGTATAATTAGCTCCTTGCTGCTGCTGCCGCTTTGGCTGCTGTTTGTGCAGTTTCCGGAATACCGGCCAGAGTTTTTGAACTTTCTCGGACCTAAGGAAACAGGAGCAATTCCACTGGTGCTGCAATTTTTAATAGCAGAAATCGGGGTTGACCTGATGCGGATGGCATCCGTTCATACGCCAACCTCGCTGGCAACGGCCATGTCGCTTGTCGCCGCAATTCTCATTGGCGATATCGCTGTGCAGACAGGGGTATTTGTCAATGAGGTCATCCTTTATATGGCCGTTGCGGCAGTCGGCATGTTCGCCACACCGAGCTATGAGCTCGGACTCGCCAATCGTCTCGTAAGGCTGCTGCTCATTATAACTGTAACAGCGTTTGGGCTTGCAGGCTTGATCATTCCAGCGACAGTGATTACGGTCGCCCTGGCGATGGAGCGCTCTGTCAACCGCCCATACCTGTGGCCGCTCATTCCTTTTGATCTAAAATCTGCTATAAATATTCTCATTCGCAAGCCAGTGTTGTATAATCGTACTCGACCAAATATTATGAAGCCGCAGCAGTCGGAGCGGATGCCAATCGATGATGAACAGAAACAGGATAATGATGGCACAAACTAAAAAATACAAACTAGTTGCGAAAATATCCATTTCGTCATCATTTCGATTTAAGGTATACTGTTAGTAATGATAAAAATGGGTCTATCTATATCGATAGAGGAAAGATGAGGGGAAAATGTATTTACACGGAACAAGTAAAATTAATGATAACGGTCACTTGGAAATCGGTGGCGTAGATGTTGCAGATTTGGCAGCGAAATTCGGCACGCCACTATACATTGTAGATGAGGCGCTTGTGCGTCAGCGCGCGCGCGAATATGTAGATGCATTTACTAAAACAGGCTTGAAGTTTCAGGTTGCTTATGCCAGCAAAGCTTTTTCTGTAAAAGCAATGTGCGTGTTGGCCGAGCAGGAGAACCTGTCGCTTGACGTCGTTTCCGACGGCGAGCTGTATACAGCTATTCAAGCAGGCTTCCCGGCAGAGCGCATTCACTTCCACGGCAACAATAAAACCGAGGAAGAAATTAATATGGCGCTTGAAGTGGGGATTGGCTGCTTCGTAGTGGACAACTTCATCGAGCTTCATATGCTGGATGAGCTTGCAGCTAAGAAAAATAATGTTGTGAACGTATTGCTGCGCATTACACCGGGCGTAGAGGCGCATACACATGACTATATTTCTACTGGACAGCAGGACTCCAAGTTCGGCTTTGACCTTGGCAATGGCTCTGCGCGCGAGGCAGTGGTGCAGGCTAGCCAGCTGGCCAATTTGAAGCTGCTTGGCGTTCATTCTCATATCGGCTCGCAAATTTTCGAGGTAGAAGGCTTCCGCATGGCTGTTGAGAAGGTTACACAGTTTGCTGTTGCAATTCGCGACGAGCTGGGCATTCTATTCTCGGTCATCAATGTTGGCGGCGGTTTCGGCATTCGCTATGTTGAAGGCGATTCTCCATTGCCGATTGCTGAATATGTAAATGCGATTGCCGATGCGATCAAATCCAACTTTACGGCAGCAGATTATGCATGGCCTGAAATTTGGGTTGAGCCAGGCCGCAGCATGGTTGGCGATGCAGGTACGACGCTTTACACGGTAGGCACAAGCAAAAACATTCCTGGCGTGCGCAAATATTTGGCGGTTGATGGCGGTATGACAGATAATCCGCGTCCTGCACTTTACCAATCGCAGTATGAAGCGGTTTTGGCTAACCGTGCTAATGAGGAAGCGACAGAACTCGTATCAATCGCGGGCAAATGCTGTGAAAGCGGCGATATGCTGATTTGGGATTTGAAGCTGCCAGAAGCTAAAACTGGCGATTTGCTGGCTGTATTCTGTACAGGCGCATACAACTATGCGATGGCGAGCAACTATAACCGTATTCGTCGTCCAGCGGTTGTGTTTGTCAAGGATGGTCAAGCAGATCTCGTTGTTCAACGCGAGTCGCTTGACAATATCGTATGCAATGATGTAATTCCTGAGCGTCTGCAAAAATCTTCACTTGCGAAATAGGCTGGAAATTGGTAACGTTATGTTATCAGAAGAAGAAAGGTAGATGTGATGAATGGCAAAACAAGCGAAAATTAAATTAGCTGCAGGCGGCGAGGTTGTACTTGACCTATTTGAGAAGGATGCACCGAACACGGTTGCCAATTTCGAAAAGCTTGCTAACAGCGGTTTTTATAATGGTCTGATTTTCCACCGTGTCATCCCTGGCTTTGTCGCGCAGGGTGGTTGTCCTGAAGGACGCGGCACTGGCGGTCCAGGCTATACAATCAACTGTGAAATCAATCCGAACAAGCATGAGCGCGGTACGCTGGCAATGGCGCATGCTGGCCGCAACACTGGCGGCAGCCAGTTTTACATTTGTTATCAGCCGCAGCCGCATCTGGACGGACAGCATACTGTTTTTGGCAAGGTTGCCAAAGGCATGGAGTTTGTTGATGCGCTGTCTAATGGCTCGCAAATGGAAACAGTTGAAGTTTACGAGGTTTAATGTTAAAGTAATAACAATCGAATAATAAGCAAGCTCCTTCGGGGTCGGGTGAAAGTCCCAACCGGCGGTGATCTGTGAGAGAAGCAGCAACGCTTCTCTCACGTAAGTCCGTGACCCAATTTATTGATAACGATGAATTGGCTGATCTAGTGCAAGTCTAGAACCGACAGTAAAGTCTGGATGGGAGAAGGAGAATTTTTTGACAAAGCTGCTTCGTAGGCTTTTTTTCGCATACGGATAAAGCAGGCTTATTTTGTGTATGATATGTGCACAATTTCACAAGTGACATAGCGCCTTTATTTTAAAATACAGGTGGATCTATGTTTGTTTGTTGTCGAAACTTTTACGTTCTCCCCCCGAATGGCAGTTTGCCGTTTGGGGGTTTTTTGTTGTGATCGAAGTGATCAATGACGAATACTACATGGATTTGGCCATCTCAATGGCAAGTAAAGCGATCGGTCAAACGGGAATTAATCCGGTTGTTGGCTGCGTCATTACGATGGATGGCAGTATTGTCGGAATGGGCGCGCATTTGCAGCGGGGAGAAGCGCATGCCGAGGTCCAGGCTGTAAAAATGGCAGGAGAACGAACGATAGGCGCAACTGCTTACGTCACGCTGGAGCCATGCAGCCACTTCGGAAAAACGCCTCCTTGTGCAAATTTGCTTATTGAACGCGGCATTAGCCGTGTCGTTGTAGCCGCACTGGACCCGAATCCGCTCGTGGCGGGAAGTGGCATCAAGGTATTACAGCAGGCGGGCATAGAAGTGAAGGTAGGTGTGCTTGAGGCTCGCGCCAAAAAGCTGAATGAAATATTCAATCACTACATTACGACGAAGCGGCCTTTCGTAACCTTGAAATCAGCCTCCACTCTGGACGGGCGGCTAGCTACGAAAACGGGGAGCTCGCAATGGATTAGCGGCGCTACAGCACGCGCTGAGGTACACACGCTGCGCCATCAGCATCAAGCGATTATGATTGGCGTCAATACTCTGCTGCAGGACGATCCATCCTTGACAACGAGACTCGAGGTGGAAGCAAAGCAGCCAATCCCGATAATTGTCGATGCCAAGCTGCGGACGCCTGCGAGCGCCAAAGTAATTCAGCATAGCGGACAGCGGGCAATTGTGCTCACAACCGAAGCTGCAAGTCGCGATCACGAACAACAGCTGCAGCAATATGGCGTTACGGTCGTTCGCTGTGGTGCTGGCGAGCAAGTCGATCTTCACGCAGCTATGCAATGGCTTGGCGAGCATGAAATCAGCTCGATTTTGCTGGAGGGCGGCGGCAAGCTTAATGGAGCGATGCTGCAAGCAGGCTTCGTAAACAAGCTGGTGCTTTACTATGGAATGAAAATTGTCGGCGGCGCCGATTCGCCTGCGCTCTTCGATATGGCGGGTGTTGAGCTGATGCAGGACGCTTATACGCTGGAAGAGGTAGAAGTGGCGCAAGTTGGTGAAGATATTCGTATTATCGGCTACCCGCGCTATTCAAGCAGCCAGCAATAGCGCAAGCAAGGGGGAAGTGATATGTTTACAGGTTTAATAGAAGAGATTGGCCATATTAGCCATGTAACGAGCAAAGGGGAAGCGATGCTGCTCACTGTCCAGGCGAGCAAGGTGCTTGAGGAGGTGAAGCTTGGCGACAGTATCTCGGTTAATGGAGTTTGCTTGACTGTTACTAGCTTCAACAGCTCCAGCTTCACTGCTGATGTTATGCCGGAAACCTACCGTCGCAGCTCGCTGTCCTCGTTAAAAAAGGGCGGAGCCGTTAATCTTGAACGAGCGATGCAGATCGGCTCCCGCTTCGGCGGACATATTGTGCAGGGGCATGTGGATGGCTTGGCAACGATCAAGTCGAGCTACGAGGATAGCAACGCTGTCGTTTATACGCTGCAGCTGCATGATCGTGAGCAGCTGCGCTATATTATCCCGAAGGGCTCCATTACGATAGACGGCATCAGCTTAACCGTTGTCGATGTTGCAGAAGAAGCGGTCACTGTATCGATTATCCCGCATACATTGGCGCAAACCGCGCTGCAATACCGCAAGCCAGGAGAAATTGTTAATATCGAATGCGATATTATCGGCAAATACGTTGAGCATTTGCTAGGCTTTCAAGCTAGAGAGGCAGGCAAGCAATCGAAGCTATCGGCAGCATTTTTGCAAGAGCACGGCTTTATGTAAACTGCGAGGAGGAGTGAAACAGCATGGAACAAGAGCAAATTGTGTTTGACAGTATCGAGCAGGCGCTTGAGGATTTAAAGCAAGGGAAGCTTGTAATCGTCGTTGATGATGAGGATCGGGAAAATGAAGGTGATTTGGTAGTGCTGGCGGAATTCGCAACAGCGGACGCGATCAACTTCATGATCAAGGAAGCAAGAGGCCTTGTCTGCGCGCCAATTACCGAGGAGCGGGCTGCAGAGCTGGATTTGCCGCCAATGGTCAATCATAATACCGATTACCACGGAACGGCCTTTACCGTTTCGGTCGACCATAGCTCGACTACAACAGGAATTTCTGCCCATGAGCGGGCGATGACGGTGCAGGCGCTGATTGATGAGCATACGAAGCCGCAGCATTTTCGCAGACCGGGCCATATCTTTCCGCTCATCGCCAAAAAAGGCGGGGTGCTGCAGCGTGCAGGCCATACGGAAGCGGGAATTGATCTTGCGCGATTGGCTGGCTCCAAGCCCGCTGCTGTCATCTGCGAAATTATTAAAGAGGATGGAACGATGGCGCGGCTTGATGACTTGATCAAGTTCAAGCAAGAGCATCAATTAAAGCTGATTACAATTAAGGATCTTATCTCATATCGCAGCCATACAGAGAAGCTGGTCAATCGCGAGGTTTCCTGCAAGCTGCCGACTGACTTTGGCGAGTTCCGCATAGTTGCCTATACGAATGTGCTGGACGGCAAGGAGCATGTGGCGCTTGTTAAAGGAGAAATTGATTCCAGCAAGCCGGTGCTGCTGCGTGTTCATTCCGAATGCTTGACGGGCGATGTATTTCATTCGCATCGCTGCGACTGCGGACCGCAGCTTGAAGCTGCTTTGCAGCGGATTGAGCAGGAAGGCAGCGGCATTGTGCTGTATATGCGCCAGGAAGGACGCGGCATTGGCTTAATTAATAAGCTGAAGGCGTATGTGCTGCAGGAGGAAGGTCTTGATACGGTAGAGGCGAACATAAAGCTGGGCTTCCCGGCTGATTTGCGGGAGTACGGCATCGGCGCACAAATTTTACGAGATTTGGGCGTTAAGCAAATTCGCTTGCTTACGAACAATCCGCGCAAAATTAAAGGGCTGGAGGGCTATGGCCTTGAGGTTGTCGAGCGCGTTCCGATTCAGCTGCAGCATAATAAGGACAATGAGAAGTATCTGCATACGAAGCAGGAAAAGCTTGGCCATATGCTAAATTTTTAAGATTTCTTATAAAAGTAATGCTTTTATCGCAAATAATTATTAAAATAAGAAAGGAGAAATTAAAATGGCATTTGTATACGAGGGCAATTTAATTTCGCAAGGATTAAAATATGGAGTTGTAGTTGGACGTTTCAATGAGTTTATTTCCAGCAAGCTGTTGTCAGGCGCGCTTGATGCATTCAAGCGTCATGGCGCAGAGGATGCGGACGTTGAAGTTGCGTGGGTACCGGGAGCATTTGAAATTCCGCTTATTGCGCAAAAGATGGCTGAAAGCGGAAAGTATGATGCAGTAATTACGCTTGGTGCTGTTATTCGCGGCGCAACGCCTCACTTCGATTATGTGTGCAACGAGGCGGCAAAAGGCGTTGCAGCGGTTGGCCTGAAAACAGGCGTGCCGACTATTTTCGGCGTGTTGACGGTTGATTCCATCGAGCAGGCGATTGAGCGTGCGGGAACGAAAGCAGGAAATAAAGGCTATGAAGCTGCCGTTACAGCAATTGAAATGGCAAACTTGACGAAGGTGCTGCAAGCCTAGTTGAGTGAAGTAACAGGAGGTTGAAGCGTGTCGGTACTTTATAAGCTGGATTCTTTCGAGGGTCCGCTCGATTTATTGCTGCATTTGATTGATCGGGCAGAGATCGATATCCATGAAATATCCATAAGTGAAATAACGACGCAGTATATGGATTATTTGCATGCCATGAAGGAATTGGAGCTGGACATAACAAGCGAATTTTTGGTGATGGCCGCTACGCTGCTTAGCATTAAAAGCCAGCAGCTATTGCCAAAGCCTCCTGTATTTGAGCATGAATATGAAGAGTGGTATGATGAAGGACCTGATTTGCGGGAAGAGCTTATCCAAAAGCTGATTGAATATCGCAAGTTTAAGCAAATCGCTGAGGAGCTGAAGGAGAAAGAGTTCCAGCGTTCGCTTGTTTATTCGAAAGAGCCTGAGGATATGACCGTATATATGAAGGAGCAAATCGTAGATCCGCTGCAAGGGATAGAGCTGTCTGATATCGTTAATGCCTTTCAGAAGGCGTTGAGACGGGCAAGCCGTCGAGATATGATAGCTACTGTGCAGCGTGATGAAATATCGGTCAAGGATCGCATTCGCGATATTGTAGAGGTGCTGAAGCAATTTGAAACGGTACGCTTCTCGAAGCTGATTCGCGATCATATGGCCAAGCATGAAATTGTCGTGACGTTTTTATCTATTCTTGAATTAATGAAGATGAAGCATATCCGTTGCTATCAGCACGGACTCTTCGACGATATTGTGATCCAGTGGAGAGGAGAAGGGGCTGTAGATGGAATTTCAGAAATTGAAATCGATTATTGAGGGACTTTTATTTATGGCAGGTGATGAAGGGCTGACCAAGCGCCAGCTTGCCGATATTATGTCCATCGATGCGGATTATGCTGAGGAGCTGGTGCTTGATTTGCAGCGCGATCTTGAGCGAGAGGAGCGCGGCGTGCAAATTGGCATTATTGCCGGAACGTATCGGCTGACGACGAATCCTGATCATGCCGAGTATTTCGAGCGGATGGCGTACACGCCTACCAGAGCGCAGCTGTCGCAAGCAGCGCTGGAAACGTTGTCGATCGTTGCATACAAGCAGCCGATTACCCGTGTTGAAATTGAAGAGATTCGCGGTGTCAAATGCGAACGGGCGATTCATACGCTCGTTGCCAAGGATTTGATCGAGGAGGTTGGCCGAGCTGATGCGATCGGGCGGCCGATCTTGTACGGCACGACTAAAGCGTTTCTTGACAGCTTTGGCCTCGCCTCTATTAAAGAGCTGCCGGAACCGAAGGAGGTTTCGCTTGAGGATGAGGATTTGGAGGAGCAAACACAGCTATTGTTCGAGCGCTTTGAAGGACGTCAGATGACGCTGGATGAAGTTAAGGACTAATTTATTCATAATCATTCATATTCTACATAAGACTGGTTCATACTATGGTCGATGTTTACAAGCAATTGCCTTTGAAAGCTGATGCTTATAATGCATAAAGCTTTAGAAGTCGTTCAAAAAGCCGAACTTTTTGAACACGCACTGGGAGGTTCTGTATGCTTTCTTTTATTGTAAACGACTGGCTGTTATGGATCGGTCTTTTTTTTATAGCTATAGTTGCCATATTATGGTTTACGGATGTGAATATTGAGCTTTCTGCTCGCCGCAGGAAAGAGGATGATGAAGCGAAGGCAAAGCTTACTGCGCTGTTTGGTTTGGTTTCCTTTACATTTAAAATGCCGCAATTTCGCTTGAATCGTCGCGGGATTGGAATAAAGGTCAATAAGCCAAATGGTTCGGATGACAAGGTAGAGCTTGAGCTGCGGGAGGCGATTACGCAATATCAAATTTGGAACGAGGCCATTTCGATTGTGCGCGAGTTTAGACAATGGTTCATAAAGCTGTTGAGCAAAATCGAGCTGTCTAACTGGAAATGGCGCAGCGCAGTCGGGACAGGAGAAGCGATGTCTGCGGCGATAAGCTGCGGCATGCTATGGTCAGCCAAAGGCTTATTGTTTGGCAATTTGTCGCGCTATGTAAAAGTGATGGACACGCCAGAGGTGGAGATTGAGCCTCGGTTTCACCAAAAGATATTCGAAAGTGAATGGTCCTGCTCTTTGAAGCTGAAGGTAGGTGCGCTCATTATTGCCTCAAGTTATTTGCTGCTGCATGCGACAGCCTTTCGTAAAACGAGGCATTTGTGGAAAACACTTATTTCGAAAGCATAGCCAGAACTTTCCCCTAATGAAGACCGCTAATAACGAGCACACTATATGCGCAAATACTTTTTTCATCAAGGAGTGAATGACTGTGACTGCAAATAATATAGAGGGCTTGGTTGGCGTTTCCTTAGGTCAAATTAAAGAGATGCTTGGTATTAATACAATTGTTGGCGATCCGATTCATACCCCTTCAGGCGACACGATTCTGCCTATTTCACGCGTAGGTGTCGGCTTTGTTGCGGGCGGCAGCGAGCTGCGAATGGATCAGGAAGCAGATCGTGAGCATGCGTTGAACAGCTCTTCCATGCCGTTTGGCGGTGGTAGCGGCGGCGGGGTTTCGATTACACCAATTGCATTCCTCGTTGTTGGGGCACAAGGAGTTAAGGTTGTGCCGCTTGACAATCAAACGCATTTGATTGATAAAGTAATCGATACAGCGCCAGCGATTATTGACAAAATGTCTAGCATGTTCGGCTCAAGCTCAGCTTCCAATGCTTCCTCGGGCTCAGCTACGTCTGGCTCCAGCAGCACCAGCATGCAAAATATGCAAAACAGCAGCATGCAAAGCGGCAGCTCGGACCCAAGCCTGCAATAATCTTTGCTGCTCGAATGAGATCACGAATAAAATTACGAATAAAATAAGTGAAAAAACTTTAGCGCATAGTGAGCCTGATTCACTGTGCGTTTTTTATTTGGTTTTTATTATGGGCTGCAGCTAACGGCAGCTTATTCATAAGAAAGCAGATTAAGGAAAGCAGTGAATGCTCGTCTACAATGGCAAGACCTTGCATATACTAAGACAAGACCTATGGGAGCATAATCAAAGAGATCATGAAAAGTTTAGACGATGCTTCCGAAGTACTTTTCATGTACATGGGAAGCATAATCAAAGAGCATCATGAAAAGTTTTAGGAGGACAACTATGAACAAGCAGCTAAAGACGATGATTGCCTTTATAGTAATAAGCTTATGTATATCAAGCAGCCTGGCCGGACAGACAGCGGTATATGCTTCACCGCCTTCTATTGGAACTAACGCATATGCTTCAGCCATTATTGATGTACAATCCGGAAGGATTTTATATAGCAGCAATGGTGATGTTGAAACAAGAATTGCAAGCTTGACAAAAATTATGACGGCTATTGTAGCGATCGAGCATGGAAATTTGGCGGATAAGGTAACGGTATCGCGACGGGCAGCAGGCAAGGAAGGCTCATCGATTTATTTAAAGCTGGGCGAGGAGATGACGCTGTCAAATTTGCTGTATGGCTTGATGCTTCGCTCAGGCAATGATGCTGCTACTGCCATCGCAGAGCATATCGGCGGCTCGGAGGCAGGGTTTGTGTTCCTGATGAATCAAAAGGCGGAGGAGCTTGGCTTGACGCATACACAATTTCGCAACCCGCATGGCTTGGATGCTGATGGACATTACTCGTCAGCTAATGATTTGGCCAAATTAACCGCCTACGCGTTGAAAAATAAAATTTTTGCGGAAATTGTGAAAACCAAGTACAAGCAAGCGCCAAACCCGTACGAGAAATGGAATTATACATGGCGCAACAAAAATAAAATGCTCAATATGTATGAAGGCGCAGATGGCGTAAAAACGGGCTACACCAAAAAAGCGTTTCGCTGTCTTGTAAGCTCCGCCACTCGAAATGGACAGCAGTTGGCCGTTGTGACGCTTAATGACGGGGATGATTGGCGCGATCACCAGAAGCTGCTGGATTGGGGCTTCAAGCATTATCCGCTGTCGCATTTGGCAGAGGCAAAGCAGCTTGTTCCTGGCAGCAACCTGGTTTATGGCACAGGCTTTAGCTACCCGCTTGAGGAATCCGAGCTTGATAAGGTGAAGGCAACGGTAGCTTTACTTGACCAACGCAGCGTCCATTACAGCCTTGGGGAAAGAGGCCGCATGAATTTTTACCTCGATGGCGAGCCGATTGGCACAGTGCCATTGTATGAGAAAGGAAGCGCGCGCATTAAAATGCTCGACAGTCGCGCTGCGGAGGAAAGCTTTACACAGTTCCAAAAGCTGAATCAACAGCAGGAAGGCTGGTTAAATAAGCTGAAAAGCTGGTTCAAATAATTTTATATAACCACTGTACGATCATGTAGGGGGAGGCATGACGATGGTCAATTGGATATGGCTGTTTTTAATCGTAATTAGTGTTGTTTTTGGCTTGATTAACGGGGATATGGATGCGATCACGCAAGCTGCATTTGATGGAGCGAAATCCGGTGTAACCATCAGCTTTGGCTTGATCAGCATTATGGTGTTTTGGCTTGGCATGATGAAAATAGCGGAGGAAGCGGGATTGCTGAACAAGCTGTCTCGCTTGCTCTATCCGTTTGTGCGCTGGCTGTTTCCGGATGTGCCAAAAAATCATCCTGCACTGGGCTATATTATGAGTAATTTGAGTGCAAATTTGTTCGGCTTGGGCAATGCGGCAACACCTATGGGGATCAAGGCAATGCAGGAGCTGCAAAGCATCAATCCAGACAAGCATACTGCGACACCGGCAATGTGTACGCTGCTCGCTTTAAATACATCAAGCATTACTATTGTGCCGACAACACTAATCGCGATTCGCATGAATTATAATTCGGCAAATCCGGCTGAAATTATCGGGACGACGCTGGCAGCTACCTTTATTGCTACTGGAGCTGCAATTTTGGCGGATCGCTGGTATCGAGCTCGAGACAAGGGACCGCCAGTTACATATCCATCTGCAACCAGCAGCTCCCCTAATATCGGGGGTGAGGCGCATGGTTAATTTGTTCTCGCAAATTTCGGCCTATATGATTCCAGCAATAATTGTTTTTATTCCGTTGTATGCGATGGTACGCAAAAAGAAGCCGGTATATGAGCTGTTTGTCGATGGGGCCAAGGATGGCTTCGACACTGCCATAGGCATAATCCCTCATCTGGTGGGCATGATGGTTGCAATCAGCATGTTTCGCGCTTCAGGCGCGATGGATGCGATGCTGATGGCAGTAAAGCCGCTGTTTGACTGGTTTGGCATCCCTAGCGAAGTGTTGCCGCTTGGCATATTGCGGCCGATTACAGGCGCAGGCTCACTCGCCTTTACCGCTGACCTGATTGCGACACATGGCCCGGATTCAATGATCGGCAGAATAGCTTCTACCATACAGGGCAGCACAGATACTACACTTTATGTGTTGACCGTATATTTTGGAGCGGTGGCGATTCGCAATTCAAAATATGCTTTGAAGGTAGGCTTGTTTTCAGATTTAGTCGGTTTTGTCGCCGCAATTGTGATCTGCATGCTTGTATTTGGATAGCCTGTCTTGTGCTTTTATCCAGTAATCGTTATGATGGTAGATGAGGTGAACATAGTTGGAACGATTGCAAAAAATATTAGCCCAAGCGGGCGTTGCTTCTCGGCGAAAATGCGAGGAGCTGATTTTGTCAGGAGCCGTTGAAGTCAATGGAGAGCCTGTCACAACTCTAGGAACAAAAGCAGATCCAGCAGTGGATGTCATTACGGTTAATGGTCGGCCAATTCGCAGTGAGAAAAAAATATATGTCATGCTGAATAAGCCAAAGGGTGTTATAACAAGCGCCAAGGACCCGCAAGGCCGCAAAGTGGTATCGGACTTTTTGCCGGGCATTAAGGAAAGAGTGTACCCCGTTGGTCGATTGGATTATGATACAGAAGGCTTGCTGTTATTGACGAATGATGGAGAGTTTGCCAATTTGCTTACTCATCCCAAGCATCATGTGCCTAAAACGTACCTTGCAACTGTTAAAGGCGTTCCGCATGGAACAGGTCTCGAACAGCTGCAAAAAGGGGTCATGCTGGAGGATGGGATGACTTATCCTGCAGATGTGGAATATCATGACGTCAATATGGACAAGAATGAAGCTACAATCCGCATTACGATTCATGAAGGCAGAAATCGTCAGGTGCGACGAATGTTTGAGGCAATCGGACATAAGGTGACCAGGCTAAAGCGTATCCGCTTTGGCGAGCTTGGTCTGGAAGGGCTGCCGCGCGGAAAATTTCGTCATCTTTCAGAGCAGGAAGTAAAAATGCTGCTGAATGAGGCACGTAAGTCACATAAAGTTCAAAAATAAGAAGAGACGACGGCATATCGTGCCGTCGAATTTTCGTTATAATGATAATGGGCTGCGTGTGCACTAACTTAGTAGCAAGGTGTGATACATAGTGGGTAAAAATCGTAAAAAAGTACAGGTTGTTGTCCTGCTGCTGGCACTGCTGCTTGGCGGCTATGCGATTGTTCAAAGCTTTACGTCAAATGACAGCGGTTTAGTGAAAGAAGGACAACAGGTGCCGGAATTTCGCCTTGCAAACCTGCAAGGAGAGCCTGTTGCATTGGAGGATTATGTAGGGAAGCCCGTAGTTATTAATTTTTGGGGTACATTTTGTGAACCGTGCATAAGAGAAATGCCATCTTTTGAACGCCAACACGAGCAGTGGAAGGACCAAGGTGTCGAAATTTTGGCGATTAATCTAAGCGAGGACACGCTTACAGTATCAAATTACGTGAAGAAGCTTGGCGTAACCTATACGATACTGCGGGATGTGAACCGAAAAACGGAGAAGCGTTATGGGATTCGTTCATATCCGACCACCTTTTTTGTCAATCGCGATGGAACATTATCCTCTGTATTTGTCGGAGAAATGAAAGAGTCTCAGATCGAGGAGCGAATTTCAAAGATCGTACAGCAATAGTATATGCTTTCGAAGTACTTTTCATGTACGTAGAAGCAGCATCAAAGAAGGTTCATGAAAAGTTTAGTCTGATCTTTCGAAGTACTTTTCATGTATATAGAAGCCGTACCAACGAAGGGTCATGAAAAGTTTTAGGAGGTTGTTCCGTGCTATTACCAGTAAACACCAAATGCGAATGCGGTCATCAGAATGCGGTCGGAACTGTGCTGTGTGAGTCATGCGGCAAGCCGCTTGAGAAGGAGCTGCTGGAGTCCAACGAGCCGCTGGAGATGCGCTATGATGGTGTGGCGAGACGATCGCAAAAAGCTAACCCGGATTATCTTGATAAGATATGGAACTTCTTTTCATCCGTTAAAATTGCCATCTATCTCATCATTATTACGTTTGTAGGGGCGATGCTGGGAACAATTTTTCCTCAGGCCTCAACCTTTATTTCCAGTACGTTTGATCCAAGCGTTTATTATGCAGAGCAGTACGGCTTGCCCGGAAAGATTTATTATTTTCTAGGTCTGCATCGAACCTACACGAGCTGGTGGTTTATTACACTGCTTGTCATGATTGCTACATCGCTTGTTATTTGCAGTATCGACCGTGTGCTGCCGTTGTATCGGGCGCTTAGCAAGCAGCAAATTCGCAAGCATCACGCCTTTCTAAAACGGCAAAAAGCGACCTACAGCACGACGCTTGCGGAAGATGAGGCAGAGTGGACGAAGCAGTATGGACAAGCATTGCGCAAAAAAGGCTATAAGGTGTTTGTCGACGAATCGGGTACAGCATTGCTGGCGGAGAAAAATCGTTTCAGCCGCTGGGGGCCGTATATTAACCATATCGGGCTCATTCTGTTTTTGCTGGCTGTGCTGGCGCGCAGTATTCCCGGCTGGAATGTTGACCAATATGTAAGTATTGCGGATGGCGACACTGTTCCGATTGTAGGCACCAATTATTATGTGAAAAGTGAAGGATTTAAAATCGAGCTATATGAAAATGAAGAGCTTCCTGAAGAACTGAAGGATAGCGGTCGCATCAAATCGTTCAAGACAGAGGTTGTGCTTTATGAGTGCTCGGCGAACTGCAATGATGACTTTGAACAACCGACGCTGACAGAGGTGCATCAGCATACCATTCTCGTCAATGATCCGCTTCGCTATAAGGAGCTGAAGCTGCATCAATTCGATTTTAATTTGACGCCGCGCATTAATGCGGTTTCTCCGATGGTTGTCAATGTGCAGACAGGGGAGAGCTACGGCCCATTTCATCTGAAGATGGTGGAGCCAGAGCTTCACTATGAGGTTGGTCCATATACGTTAGAGCTGATTGATAAATATATGGATTTTGCTATTAATAGCGAAGGCGAGCCGATTACATTGAGCAGCAGTCCGAATGCACCGGCCTTTATATTTAACATTAAAGGCCCGGGGCTTGCCGAGGCTGGAGAAGTATTTATGTACTTCCCGCTGGAAAAAGACAAGGTTCGCTTCTCTCAGGATACGATTAATCGCGAGCTGGCCAATAAAGTAGCGATCAAGGTGGAAGGGATGGAAAACGTAGATTTCTCAGCGGCGACCACCCACTTGAATGTGCGAATTGACAAAGCAATTAAATATTTATGGATTGGTGCCGTAATTAGTATGATTGGCCTTGTGATGGGGACGTATTGGCAGCATCGCAGAATATGGCTGCGCATCGATGATCAGCAGCTGACCTTGGGAGCTCACACAAATAAAAACTGGTATGGCTTAAGAGCGGATATTGCTTATGCATTAAAGCATTGTGGCATTGAGCTGGATCCGAAAAGTCTTGACAATGGGGGACATAAAGGATGAATTGGTTAGAATTTAGTAGTTCAAGCCTAGGTGTTGCATTTTTTCTGTATGTATTTGCAACGATCTTTTATATGGTTGCAATCGCAGGAAAGAAATGGGGCAAAAAAGATCCGAAGCTGCATGAAGCACGCTGGGGGAAAATAGCGTTTATTACTTCGACGCTTGGTCTTGTGGCACATTTGCTGTTCTTCTTTACACGCTGGATTGGCAGTGGACAAATTCCTACGAGCAATATGTATGAGTTTATTACGCTGCTTGGCATGACGATCATGATTGCCTACACGATCATTTACTTTATTTACAAAAAGCTGCTGCTAGGCATGTTTGCTTTGCCACTTGCGATTATTGTAATCGCTTATGCATCTGTATTTCCGTCTGACGTACAGCCTTTAGTTCCGGCGCTGCAGTCACATTGGTTAAAAATTCACGTCACAACGGCTGCGCTTGGCGAAGCATTTTTCGCTGTAGGCTTTGCCGCGGCTTTAATGTATTTGCTAAGAACAATTGACTTTAAGGATAAAACGAAAAACGGCAAGCGCGCACAGCGCTGGCTTGAATTTACGCTAATTTCTATTCTTGTCGTTATCGGCTTTATTATCGCTGCATTTGGCTTTAAAGGAGCCGGCTATACGGCAAGCTTTCAACAGGAAAATGCTTCGGTATCCCAATTAGGAGAGATTTCTACAACTACTGAAACAGTAGAGTATACAATGCCTCCTATTTTCAAGCCGTACAATAGCGAAGCAATCGAAGTAACCCCGTTTTTAGGCATGACGGACGGCTTGTTTGAAACACCATCCTGGTTCAACGGTGTCAATTCTGGCCGCAAGCTGAATACGGTAGTGTGGTCGATTATTGTTGGGCTGCTGCTTTATGGTATAATTCGAGTTATTATTAGAAAACCGCTTGGTGCTGCGATTCATCCGGCGCTTGAAGGGATTGACCCGGATGATCTTGATGAAATCAGCTACCGGGCGATCGTAATTGGATTCCCGATCTTTACACTGGGCGGCCTGATCTTTGCGATGATATGGGCAGAAGAAGCTTGGGGGCGCTTTTGGGGATGGGATCCGAAAGAGGTTTGGGCATTAATTACGTGGTTATACTATAGTGCTTATTTGCACTTTAGATTATCACGCGGCTGGCAGGGCAAGCCGTCTGCATGGCTTGCTGTTATCGGATTTGTCATCGTATTGTTTACGCTTGTCGGTGTCAATCTATTAATAGCCGGCATGCATTCTTATGCAGGTGTTGAATAATAAAGCGAATGGATTGAGAGGGGTGCAGGTCAATGTCAGATTATTTTAACAGGATTCTAGTCGTTGATGATGAGGAACGGATACGCCGCTTGTTAAAAATGTACCTTGAGAAGGAAGGTTATGAGATTGAGGAAGCAGAGGATGGCGAGACAGCGCTAAGCCTGGCGATGAATCGCGATTATGCTCTTATATTGCTCGATGTTATGCTTCCGGGAATAGACGGCATCGAGGTTTGTACGAGATTGCGTCAGGTTAAGGCTACTCCAATTGTTATGCTTACGGCAAAAGGAGAGGAGATGAATCGCGTACAAGGCTTCGAGGTTGGAGCAGACGATTATGTCGTTAAGCCTTTCTCTCCACGAGAAGTGATCTACCGTGTCAAGGCGATTTTGCGCCGCTCATCGGCTACAGCCTTTTTGACGAAGGAAATGAATACATCGAACAGCATTGTATTTCCGCATCTCATTATTGAGCATGATGCTCATCGCGTAACAGCA
Organism: Paenibacillus montaniterrae; assembly: GCF_018403185.1. GTDB lineage: Bacteria > Bacillota > Bacilli > Paenibacillales > Paenibacillaceae > Pristimantibacillus > Pristimantibacillus montaniterrae. Next base: position 856,169 of record NZ_BOSE01000001.1, on the reverse strand, counting down.
GGTGGACAAGAGGTGAGCCTGACTCCGAAGGAATATGAGCTGCTTCATTATTTGGCTATCTCTCCTGATAAGGTGTTCTCGCGTGAAGAGCTGTTGAAGGATGTTTGGAATTATGAGTTTTTCGGTGATTTGCGAACCGTAGATACACATGTTAAACGGCTGCGTGAAAAATTGAATAAAGTTTCAACCGAAGCGGCAAGCATGATTACAACCGTTTGGGGTGTTGGCTACAAGCTTGAGGTGCCGAAGTAAATGAAATGGCTGCGAAAGCTTTTTAACATGCTCTGGCATAGCGTGGTCGGCAAGCTGTGGGTTACGATTATGGTGCTCGTTGCAGTCGTGCTCGTTATTCTTGGCGTATTTTTGCTGCAATATATCGATGTTTCCTTCGATGAAAACGCCAGCGACATCAAGATGCTGTTTATTATAACAGCGATTATCGGCTTTTTGCTGTCCACGTTTTTTGCGTTCTTTCTATCAGCGAAGCTGCAGCAGCCATTGCTGCAGCTAAAAGATGCAGCCGTGTCGATTTCAAAAGGAAATTACTCGACTAGAGTTCATATTATGTCCTCGGATGAAATTGGCCAGCTTGCTGTAACCTTTAATGAAATGACTGAAAAGCTCGAGAAGCTGATTCATGATTTGAATCATCAAAGCAATCATTTATCTAATGTGCTGCGCAGCATCGGTGACGCGGTTATAACCTTTGATGCTAACGGCGAGGTCATTCTTACAAATCCGCAGGGACATATGCTGCTGCAGCAATGGCAGTCGATTGAGGATGAATGGATTGTTGAGGAAGGCTTGAACTATCCTAAAGTGCCTGCGCCTTTGCGGGAAAATTATATTAAAGTGCTTCATCATGGCAAGGATTGCACGGATAAGCTTCATGTGCAAAGCTATGTATGGTCGGTCGTATTTACTCCGCTTATGTCGGGGGAGAAAATGCGAGGGGTTGTCGCAGTTATACGCGATGTCACTGAAGAGCACAAGGTTGATAAAATTCGTCGTGACTTTGTTGCGAACATTTCGCATGAAATTCGCACACCATTGCAAATGCTGCAAGGCTACAGCGAAGCGCTGCTGGATGATATTGTCGCCTCGCCGGAAGAACGGCAGGAGCTTGTTCAAGTCATCCATGACGAGTCAGTGCGAATGGGCCGTCTCGTTAATGATTTTCTTGATGTGGCTCGCATGGAAGCAGGTCATATGAATATGAAGCATCAGCTTGTTGATGTTAGTCAATTGCTTGTGCGCGTTGCCAGAAAGTTTTCGGTGTACGCCAAGGAACGCGACATTGAGCTCGTATTCTCACCATCTAGCGAGCAGCTTGTGCTGCAGCATGCCGATGAGGATCGCTTGGAGCAGGTCGTAACCAACCTGATCGACAATGCTTTTCGCCATACAGATGCCGGCAAACGAGTTTTCATTGAATCTTCAGCGGTAACTCTCAATCAGCAAGCATTTGTGCAGCTGAAAATTAGAGATGAGGGGCATGGCATCCCGGCAGAGGACATCCCTTATATCTTCGAGCGCTTCTACAAAGCGGATAAAGCGCGCAAGCGCGGCTCGAGCTCGGGTACAGGGCTTGGACTCGCGATCGTAAAAAATATTATCGATCAGCACCAAGGCAACATTGCTGTCGACAGCATGGTCGGGCAGGGGACTAGTTTTACTCTCCTGCTTCCAGTAACAATCCACGAAACCATTTAGAAGATGTTTAAAAATTGGACTTTGATGACGATGTAACGCTTTGTTGAGTATTCGACGTCGAATCTTGAACGCTAGCGAAAACTGCGGTGCTCACGTAGCTTTTGCCTACGCTGCGCTCCTCGTTTTCTACTAGCGTCCAAGCTTCTTGGTCCTGAAAGCCCAATTTTTAAACTTCGATTGAAAGAAGATGTTTAAAAATTGGACTTTGATGACGATGCAACTTCTCTGTAGCGGATTCGACGTCGAATATGGCACGCTAGCGAAAACTGCGGTGCTCACGTAGCTTTTGCCTACGCTGCGCTCCTCGCTTTCTACTGGCATCCAAGCTTCTTGGTCTTGCCTTCAAAAAAGCTACAGCGGAGGAGCAAAGCATCCGAAAAACGAACGTGGGTCGCCTTTAACATCGTAATGCAACCTTAAAAAATATAATAAAAGCATTACGATTTAAAAAGCGACTGGAGGATGCTTTGCTCCGGAACGCTGAAAAACGAACGTGGGTCGCCTTTAACATCTTAATGCTACCTTAAAAAATATAATAAAAGCATTACGATTTAAAAAGCGACTGGAGGATGCTTTGCTCCGGAGCGCTGTAATCGACCAGATTGGACAGTTTTTGTTGTTTATCGAGGGTTAGTTCCAGCAGGATAAATTGAATTGCGTCGAGATAGACAGGAAAAAGTGGAAAGATATTGTTTAACGTGGAACAAAACAAAGCACCAGAGGCGCTGTAAGCCGCTCTGGTGCTTTTTAAGTTGTTGGATTATAGAATGACTTCCTTTGCAGTAAGAAGCTCTGGAAGGTCTGTTAATTGCTTAAGAACTTCTTTTGGTGTGCCTTTGTCAACGCGCAGCACCATAATTGCAGAGCCGCCTTCGTCTTGACGTCCAACCTGCATTGTTGCGATGTTGACATCGTTGCTGCCAAGCAGTGTGCCTACGCGGCCGATAATGCCTGGCTTGTCGTTATGAGAAATAAGAATAAAATGACCAACTGGCGTCAAGTCGATGTTGTAGTTGTCAATTTGTACGATGCGCGCGCCATAGCCAGCAAGCAATGTTCCCGCTGCGGAGCGAGTTTCCTTGTTCGTACGCAACGTTACAGTTACCAGATTAGTAAAGGTATGTGCAGCGCGGGATTTGTTTACGACAATATTGACAGAGCGCTGCTTCGCAATATGCATGGAGTTGACTACATTAACTGTATCCTTGCCTAGGTAGTGAGATAGCACACCGCGAACAATATAGCGAGTTAGCGGCTGTGTATCAACCTCGGACAGCTCGCCAGAGTAGCTGACTGTAATGTCTTCTACAGCTCCTTCTGTGCTTTGTGCAATGAAGGTGCCAAGCTTTTCGCCAAGCTCAAAATATGGCTCAAGCACTTTGCGCACCTCTGCAGGGATCGGAGGCATATTTACAGCATTCATAAATGGCTCGTCACGCAAAATGTGCAGCACTTGCTCAGAAACGTCGATCGCTACATTTTCTTGAGCTTCAATAGTGGAAGCGCCAAGATGAGGCGTAACGATAATTTTTGGATGATTCAGGAACGGATGATCAGCAGCAGGCGGTTCTGCTTCAAATACGTCAAATGCTGCGCCGGCAACAATGCCAGTATCAATTGCTTCCACAAGCGCGCCTTCGTCAATAATACCACCGCGCGCGCAGTTAATAATGCGCATGCCGCGTTTCATCACTTCAAATTGTGCTTTGCTGATCATATGCTTAGTCTCAGGAGTTAATGGTGTATGAACCGTCATGAAATCCGCATTGCGCACAATTTCATCAACCGTTGCCAGTGTAATGCCTTGCTGTTGGGCACGCTCCTCAGTCAGGAACGGATCATAGCCCATAATGTTCATGCCAAATGCTTTAGCGCGCTTTGCAACCTCGCTGCCGATACGACCCATACCTAAAACACCAAGTGTTTTATTGCGCAGCTCAACGCCAAGGAACGATTTGCGATCCCATGTGCCTTCAGTTGTTTTTTTGTAGGCTTGCGGAATGTGGCGAGCCAATGCCATCATCATAGCAAATGTATGCTCACAGGTTGTAATTGTGTTTCCGTCAGGCGCATTAATGACAATAACGCCAAGCTTTGTTGCTGCTTCAAGGTTAATATTGTCCACGCCGACTCCAGCACGACCGACAACTTTAAGCTTTTTGCCAGCTTCCAATATTTTTTCAGTTACGGTTGTTTGACTACGTACAAGCAAAGCGTCGTACTCGCCTATAATCGATACTAATTCATCCTCAGATAGACCAGGTTTCTTTTCAACAATGATATCTGGCGCATCAACTAGCTGTTGAATACCTTGGTCGCTTATCGGATCAGATACTAGAACTTTAAACATGACAATAACTACCTCCTGGATGTGCGATAAATGATCGCGATTAGTATAAGAAGATGTTCAAAAAGCCCAACTTTGATGACGATGTAGTCACAAGTTGCTTAGTCGGCGTCGAATATGGGGTTCAGCCGAAATGTACGGTGCTCACGTAGTAGGTATCTACGCTGCGCTCCGTCATTTCTAAGCTTCACCCCATCTTCTTGGTCCTGAAAGCCGTGCTTTTTGAACACTCACTATAAACAGAAAAACTCTCGTGCCGCATCGATGAAGGATGTGGGCGAGAGTTTCATCAACGAACATAACGGTCATTCTTATTCTATAGCAAGAGCACTCATAAAATCAATGCTCTGAGCAGAACAAAAAACGAAATTTCGATATCAAAACACGAATTTTGTTGTGAATTGCTCACAATTGTCACATTGCTTTGGCTAGTCGACTTTTGGATAGAAAAATGGAATTTGTGGTAAAAATTCCTCTGTGTACAATTTGCTGCGATGCAAATTATAATCGCCAGGACGTACTGCGCTTGTATTCAGCAGCAGCGTAATGACATCTGCAACGCTTGAGATCTCCATGGATTCCGCTTGTCCAGAGGCGATAAAATGATCGATGCTGCCCGTTAAATCATGCGGCAAATAGTCGGCAAATATTTTTTTGTCCAGTACGTAGCTAGCGATAATTTCATTTTTAACCAGCAGCGGATAGTCGCTCCATGCCTCGAAGCTAATGTTAACATTTTTGTCGATTTCGCTTGGAATGTTCGGATCTATTGATGCTCCCCATTGCAGCATTGAATTGTAGAAATGCTCTTGTCCCGTTAAAGCTTGAGAGACAGCAGCTATGTATGATTCATTGTTTTGCAATGTATTTATAATATCCTCGTAGCTTTCAGCTTTCTTTCTTTGCAGGGCAGAGGCTACCTTTTCAAACTGGTTCAAGCTGCGGATATAGCTTTGCTGAGCTTGACCTAGCAAACCTGCATGCTGTAAGTTAAAGCTTGCAGCTTCCTCTGCTTTTTTACTTGCTTGACCTTCGATTTCCCTGTAAAGTGAAGCTACATTGCTTATTTCATCATTGGCGATTTTGCCTAGCGCTTCAGTCCAGCTAAGCTGAAATTCCCGGTACGGAGAATAGACAGTCAAGTAGAAGGTGACGAGATCCTGCTGCTGGTAAACATATTCCGAAGCGGGAGTTTCCGGCTCCATTAAATGAGCATATTTTTGTTCCATTTTTTTGCTGCCTAGATTTAAACCGAAAAAAAATGCAGCAACAGCAAATACAAGCATAACTAGAAATAAAGTGCTAAACAGCATGGCATTGCGAGAAAATCTTTTGTCCATTTGATTGCTCCTTTTATGTCAATAGTTGATTATACGTAGATCGGAAGTGGAACGGTGAAGAAATTTAAAATAAAATTTAGAAAAATACAATTTCGCCAAGTGTCGATAAATGAGCTGGATGATCGCGTATTATTGCTGAACTTATACCTTACCCAAGCGCTTACTCTTATTATCGGTTTAATATGGGTATTTTTTCAACAGCAAAATCTGTTTTCATTATTATCGATTCCAGATTCGATAGCAAATGTTTTTTTATGGGGTGGAGGATTAGCGCTGGCAGCTGTAGCAGTGGATTTGCTTTTATCGCGCTTTGTGCCGGAGGAGCTGTCTGACGATGGCGGCGTTAATGAAAAAATATTTGCCAATCGTCCAGTCTGGCATATTGCGCTCATTTGCCTGGTTGTCGGATTTTGCGAGGAATTGTTGTTTCGTGGAGCTGTGCAGCATGCGTTCGGTCCATACTGGACGAGCATTATTTTTGCCGTAATACATGTACGCTATTTAAAGCACTGGATTCCAACAGGTCTCGTATTCTGCATTAGCTATGCGTTAGGATACATTTATATAAAAACGGGTACAATTTGGGCGCCGATGTTTGCACATTTCCTGTTTGATTTTATAATGGGATTAATGATCAAATATAGGAGGGAAACATAAGCAACGATGAGTAGAAAAGAAAAGTTCAGTCGAAGCGCGCGGAGGAGAAAACATCACGAGACTGGCAATCCTATTCATAATGAGCTAGAGGAGCAAGAAAGCAAGCTTCCGCCTCGAGCGAAGAAACATCCCTCCAGTAAAGCGAAGCTTACAAAGCTTTATTATAATGTCGTGTTTGTATTGTTTGTCGCGCTTGTTATTTTTTTGCTGTGGTATGGGAATAGCTATTACTCGTCTACAAATGGAGAAAACTAAGTCATTTTTGCCTAAACCTAACTTGTATGAATTGCTGCCAGGGCGGTCAACCTACATGTGAAGTCTTAATAAAAGAGAGGTGTTCAAGGTGAGAATGACCAGCTTTATTGTAGGCAGCGTGCTCGGTATGGCGGGCGCTATGGTGCTTATGCAGCGCAAGCCGAATATGGCAAAGGCTGTTCAAAGCGCGATGACGGATATGAAGGGCAATATGGTCTCGAAGGCCGTCTCTAAATTTACCAAAAGTAATCAAAGCCAATCGCAAATGGGCCAGCAGCAAAAAGCTAAAGCAAACGGCCAAGCGCAGTCTGCAAGCAATCATCAACATCATCCAACCAATCATCAAATGAGTGTCTCCATGATTGAAGGCATAATTGATAGCGATCCTCAGCTGCAATCGGTTGTGGAGGAAATAAAAAGCGATTCAAAATCAGTACAGCATTAACCAATAGAAGCAACTGTATTGAGCTGACTCACCAGAGTCAGCTCGTTCAATCTTTAATATTTGAAACGAATTAATAATTTGGGCGTATTAGCTTGTAGCCTGTATACATATTTTTTGTGAAAGTAGTGCAATAGCAAGCAAGACATGTTAAAGTAAACATATGGCTATTGTATGTAGAATTGGTCACAAACTAATTTGAAATACATAAGCTATAGTCAGATGCTGCAAAGGAGGATCCTGTCATGAAGATCGAAAGACTGGGTCAGGACAAGATAAGGATTTTCCTGACTTACGACGATTTGTTGGAGCGGGGTATCCAAAAGGAAGACATGTTACGAGAGCCTCCGAAGCTACATGATCTTTTTATGGAACTTATGGAGCAAGCTTACAATGAGCTTGGTTTCGAGGCTAGTGGCAGACCATTGGCTGTTGAAGTGTACGCAATGCCGGCACAAGGCATGTTTGTTGTTGTGACACGAGGCAAGCGTGGCAGTGATTCTGTTGACGGCTTTGGTGAGGAAGACGATTTGGACGATGATATTTATGACCTCGATGTTACGATGGAGCATAGCGATATCATTATGTATTCTTTTAACGATTTTGAGCATGTCATCTCGGTATGTAAAAGTTTGAAGGCTTCTCAGCTGACTGAGGGCGGAACATTATATTCCTATAACAATAAATGGATATTGTCTATTGAACCATCAGATATAGAAGCATCAAGCTTTAACTCTGTAGTGGCAGTGCTTGCTGAATACGGTGATGCCACCTCAGTAACCTATGCTATGCTTGAAGAATACGGAAAAGTCATAATGGCTGAAGAAGCTGTGAGCCAAATTTGCACTCACTTTCAGTAATATACGTACGACAGGAAAAATTAAAGAACATTGACTACAAAAAAGTCAATGTTCTTTTTTTTATTTTTCGTTATAATGTAGCTATAGGGAACTCTAAATTTATGTACCGCTTCTTGGTGCGCAATGAAAGCAGGAAAGTGAATGGTAATTTTCTCCATTTTGACAGCAGCATTAGCGCCAGGTTTATCTTTGCTTACTTATTTGTATTTAAGGGATAAGTATGAGGCTGAACCGATTCATATGGTGTTGAAGGTATTTCTAATCGGTATATTCCTCGTTGTACCGATTATGGTATTGCAGCGCGGCGTGGAAATATGGCTTGGCGAAGGCAACTTCGTAATGGCCTTTATTCAATCATCGGGCGTAGAAGAATTTATTAAATGGTTTGTTTTGTTCCATCTGCTGTACAATCATACAGAATTTGATGAGCCGTATGATGGAATTTTATATGCTGGAGCACTATCGCTTGGCTTTGCGACAACTGAAAATTTGCTTTACTCCATTTTTATGCCGGCAGATTTTGGCGCGATGCTGCTGCGTGCGCTGCTTCCTGTATCGGGGCATATGCTGTTTGGCGTCATTATGGGCTATTACCTGGGCAGGGCGAAGTTTTCCGCCAGCCGCAGCAAAAAGAAAATGTTTTTGCTGTTATCGTTAACCGTGCCGCTTATTTTGCATGGCTTGTATGACTGGATTATCGTCACGCGCGAGCATGATTGGATCTTTGCCATTGTGCCATTTATGCTACTGCTGTGGGTATTTGGTCTATCCAAAATGAAATCGGCGCATATCAAATCTCCTTTCCGTTATGTTCGGCCTAAGGATGAGATTAATTTATAGTTTATTCGTCCATACTATATCTGAATATGTTTTGAGATGTTTGAGGAGGATATAGCATGGAAAGAGTAAAGGTGCTCATTCGCTGCCGAGTGTGCGGAGAAAAATATATTCTTCGAGGCCGCAAAGAAAAAGACAGCTATGAGACAGGCTTTAAAATGTGCGTTTGCGATAATGCAGAAGATCTGGAAATCGAAGAGCATCCAATGTGAGCAATTCATGTATAAAGCTTCCTTCATCAATCCAAACTAAGCATAGATTGGAATTGAAGGGAGCTTTTTGTATGTACAGACGGCTAAGTATGATAATGTTTCCGCTTATGACGGTTTTGTTTATAGGAGCGCTGTATTGGGGATATCAGGAGCATCAGGAGAAAAATTCTGTGCTGCTTAAGGCGGAAAATAGCTATCAGCGAGCATTCGGTGATTTGACCTATTATGTTCATAAGCTAAATGATCAGCTAGGCAATACGCTTGCTGTTAATTCGACTTCATTGGATTTCCACCGCAAAGGCCTGGTTAATGTATGGCGCATTACGAGCGAGGCGCAGCACGCTGTCAGCCAGTTGCCGTTGAGCTACGTCCCATTCGCCAATGCTGATAATTTTTTGTCGCGCGTCTCTAATTTTGCTTATAAAACAGCAGTACGCGATTTAAATAAGCAGCCGCTAAGCGACGAGGAATTTAAAACATTGCGATCACTGTATGACAGCTCAACGAAAATTTCCACGCAGCTGGGCGATTTGCAAAACAATATTATGAGCAGCAGCCTGCGCTGGATGGACGTAGAGCTTGCACTTGCTGCAAATGAAGAGGAAACGACAAATCCAGTAGTAAGCAGCTTAAGAACGGTAAATGAGGACGCTACCAAATACGCGGAGCTCGATTGGGGGCCTGCGGTGAACAGCATGTATACAGATGAAACGATAGAAATGCTGAGCGGCAGTCCAATTACCGCAGAGGAAGCGGCTGAGTTGGCGGCCAAATTTGTTGGTACGGAAGTGTCAAATATCGACATTACGGAAAATGGCCAGGAATCGAGCTATCCTACCTTTACAGCAACCGTCAAGGATGATGCTGATGGAGACAAAAAGCTTACGATTACAGCAAAGGGCGGTAAGCTGGTAACCTTCTCGCATTATCGCGATGTGCAAGGCACGAAGCTGTCGCTGCAGCAAGCGGAGGAAAAGGCGGGCGAATTTGCTGAACAGCACGGCTATCATAATATGGAGGCTGTCAGCTATGATGAATATGATCATACCGGTACCTTCACCTTTGTCCATGAGCTTGACAATGATACGCTAGTTTATCCGGATAAAATAACGGTTAAGGTTGCGCTGGATGATGGAGAAATTGTCGGCTTTCAGGCAACAGAGTATGTTACTAACCATCGAGAGCGGCAAATTGGCGAGCCCTCGGTAAGCTTGCAGCAAGCGCGCGGCGCCTTGAATCCTGAATTGCAGGTACAAGAGCAGAGAATGGCGATTATAGACGGCGATCTTGGCGAGGAAGTGCTGTGCTATGAGTTTACCGGAGAAATTAATGAGCAAATTTATCGCATTTATATTAACGCTGAGACTGGTTTAGAGGAAACGATCGAAAAAATGAGCCGCGCTGATCAAAAAGTGTCCAGTTAGCTAGAAGTTCATATAGCTCCTCCTGTACGTAAGTGGTATAATAGCCATTGCGGAGGAGGAGTTTTTATGCTTGTGCCAAAGGTAAGCCAGGTTGTCTATTTTCAGCTTAAAGATGATGCATCGGATGAGCCTGTGGAATATAAAACAAGAGTGGCTGATGAAGACGAAAGCTCGCTCATCATTGAGCTGCCTATCAACACAAAAAATGGACGCTTGAAACGACTACATATAGGCGATGCGCTGCACGCTTCCTTTATTACCAATACCGGGGTAAAGCATTTTTTTGAAACATATGTGACTAATGTTAAAGAAGGCGAGCTGCCGTTTTTTGTTATTGCCAGACCTACAGAGGAATCGATGACCTCGATTCAGCGCCGTAATTTTTTTCGCATCGACATCGAAGTGGATCTCGCTGTGCAAACTGAAAAGGGACAGCGCTACGTATATAGAACGTCCGACATAGGCGGGGGCGGCGTCTCATTTATTATTGATCGCCACGAGTCCTTCGAGCCAGGAGAAAAGCTTGGCTGCTGGATCGTGCTGCCACATCGCAACGGAAATATTGAACATAGCTGCTTTCAGGCGGAGGTGCTGCGCCAAAAAGAACTCGAGACGGGACGCAAGATGGTCATGGTAAAGTTTGATGAAATTGCAGAGCAAGAGCGTCAGCGCATTATTCGATTTTTATTTGAGAAGCAAATTCAATTTCGCGACCGCTAAACGTTGGGCTATGAATAATTGCTAATTTGGCGGAAAGGATAATATTATCATCCAGGTTAAGTAACAGGAGGGTATGATGGATCCTTGGCGAAAATATAGAAAATGGATTGATCAATACAGCTTGCTTGCATTAAAGATAGTAGGAATCAGCTTGCTTGTTTTGTTTCTGATTCAAGGTCTGATGCAATTTGACGCGGTACGGCTGCTGCTTGTACCGACAGAGCATTGGGAAGGTAGACCGCTGCTAGAGCCATAGTTTTGCATCAATATTGGAACTGTGGTATAATATTTAACGATAATTGCAGGCTCTGCCTGCTTTTTGTTTGGCTTCATCTTGAGAGGAGTTGCCCATTGCTATGACGTTGACGAAAGTTGATCGCATCAACATTGCGATCGATGGTCCTGCAGGAGCTGGCAAGAGCACAGTAGCCCGTCAAGTCGCTGCACAGCTTGGCTACGTGTATGTCGATACAGGAGCGATGTATCGTGCGGTAACACTGCTGGCGCAGCGGAAAGGGATCGAGCCGTCTCAATCGGAAGCGCTGCGAGCGCTTGTTCGTGACATTGATTTGCAGCTCATACCAACAGCAGCAGGACAAATGATAATGCTACATAATGAAGATGTGACAGAGCAGCTGCGTTCGAGAGAAGTAACCGCTCAAGTTTCACACTACGCTTCTAATGAGCATGTTCGTACAAAATTGGGAGAAATGCAACGCCAGCTTGCTGAGCAAAAAGGCATTGTGATGGATGGCCGCGACATCGGTACCCATGTATTACCTAACGCCGAGCTTAAAGTTTTTTTAACAGCCTCGGTCGAGGAGCGGGCAAGACGAAGACATCGGGAATTGACAGAAAGCAATTATGTGCCTCTTAAGCAGCTGGAGGAAGAAATCGCTGCCAGAGACAAGCTTGATGAGACAAGAGAAATAGCGCCGCTAATTCAGGCTGGCGATGCAATCCTGCTGGATAGCAGCCATATGAATATTGAAGAGGTGGTCGCTTACATTGTGAAGCTCAGTCAATCCAAGCTCATGGAGGTAAGTCAGTAGATGTCATATACGATTTTCAGATTTTTATTACGCGTTATTTATCGTCTGCTGTTTCGGCTTAAGGCAGTCGGAACAGAGCATATCCCAGCTGAGGGAGCCGTTATTATTGCATCCAATCATATCAGCTTGCTGGACCCGCCGGCAGTAGGCGTATTAATCAAACGAAAAGTGCATTTTATGGCCAAAGAAGAATTGTTCAAGGTCCCGGTGTTCGGGCCGTTGATCAGATCATTTGGCGCTTATCCGGTCAAACGCGGCGGAGTAAGCATCGACGCGATCAAATCATCGATCAATTTGCTTAAATCAGGCATGATGGTAGGGATTTTCCCGGAAGGCACGCGTCAAAAGGCAAATGATCCAGATGCCGCTGCAGGCGCGAAAAAAGGAACTGCGATGATCGCTTTGCGCAGCAACGCAACGGTTGTACCAGTCGCGATTGTTGGCAACTACAAGCTGTTCCGCCGTACAACGATTGTTTACGGCAAGCCTGTTGATATTAAGGCAGTAACAGCCGAGGAAGGCAAAGATATTTACGAGGCTGTAACGGAAGAAATTATGCGGCATATAAACAAGCTAAAAGCTTCAGTGTAGTTTTAATGCTGAATACCTTCCAATGGGTTGATGTATTGAGCTTTAAAAATATAGTGGGTAATGAATTGAGGAGGTTATTTTCATGTCAGAAGAAACTAAAGTTCAGGATTCTGCAGTGGAAGAATCCAATCAGGCTGCGCTTGATCAAATGGTCTCATTGAAGAAAGGTGACACTGTTAAAGGCACAATTGTAAAAATTGAAGACAACGTAGCATACGTAAGCGTTGGATATAAATATGATGGAATCATTACTCTTCGTGAACTGTCATCTGTACCCGTTGAGCAAGCTACTGACGTTGTCAAGGTAGGTCAAGAGGTAGAGTTGAAGGTTCTATCCATCAATGACAGCAAGGAAACGATGACGCTGTCCAAGCGTTTGGTAGACAATGAAAAGGGCTGGGATGACATCGAGAAGCATTTTGAGCAAGGCGATGTGTTCGAGGTTATTGTTGCAGACGTCGTAAAAGGCGGCCTGGTCGTGGATGTAGGGGTGCGAGCATTTATTCCTGCATCTATGGTTGAGCGTCATTTCGTTGAGGATTTCAGCGATTACAAAGGTCGTACGCTGCGCGTTATCGTCAAAGAGCTTGATCGCGAAAACAACAAGGTCATTTTGTCGCAAAAAGATGTGCTAGAAGCAGAATATGAGCAAGAAAAAGCTGCCAAGCTGGCATCCTTGCAGGTTGGCGAGGAGCTGACAGCAACTGTGCAACGCATAACTCCGTTCGGTGCGTTTGTTGATATCGGCGGCGTTGACGGACTTGTGCATGTATCCGAAATGGCTTGGGAGCATGTGAACAATCCAGCTGACGTTGTAAGTGTTGGGCAAGAGGTTAAGGTGAAGGTGCTTAAAGTTGAAGCTGAGAAAGGCAAAATCAGCCTGTCTATTAAAGCGGCTCAACCAGGACCTTGGGAAAAAGCAGCTGGGCAATTTAATGTCGATGATGTAGTTGAAGGAAAAGTGAAGCGGATCGCGACTTTTGGAGCGTTTGTTGAGATTGCTCCTGGCGTCGAAGGGCTTGTACACATTTCTCAGCTAGCTTATCGTCATGTTAATTCTCCATACGAGGTTGTTAAAGAGGGTCAAGAGGTTCAAGTGAAAATTCTTGAGTTCAATCCTGCTGACAAGCGTGTGAGTCTTAGCATTAAAGCTACGCAAGAGGCTCCTGTTCAAGAGGACGCGGAAGCTGAAGTCCCAGATATGAAGGAAATCAATAACCCTGATGTAAGCTTAAACGGCAACAATATGAGCTATTCCTTGGCAGAACGCTTTGGCGATAAGCTTAGCCAGCTTAAGTAAGCAGAAGCTTGATGTGTTGAAGCCTCAACCTGGTGGATGATGGAACCGGGTTGAGGCTTTTTGCTTGCCGAGCAATAATTGCGCTTTAAACCGCACATATTATGTAGGGGTGATCGCAATGATTGACGGTTATTGGACAGCGCTTTCGACAATTATGCTGTTCATCTTGTTACTGACAGGCTGGGGAGGCTGGATCAACAAGCGGCTCAAGCTTGTGCTGCTGCTTCCATCTATCGCATTTATATGGCTTGCAGGCTTTAACCAATGGCATGTTCAATTGGAGCTTGGCAATAAAGTATTGTTGATCAACCTGTCCTTTGCCGCGGTTAGCCTTCTGCTGCTCATATACGTTTTGCTTCAATCGCCCAAGCTGGATATTCAGCTCATCGCGCTCTATACCGCAGTGCTGGGGCTTGGCTTGACGATGGTGCGTGCCTTCATTATGTTTTCTCCCTGGGCCGGAGCCCATATTCCTTACTGGTATGTGCCGCTGCTTGGCGGCATTTTGCTAGGCTTGCTTAAGCTTAGCGTTGCCGAGCTGGCGTTCATTACATATGGGGGGACGGCTTTGGCCGAAATATTGCTTATATGGCAGCAGCGCGGTGAATATAAAGGAGCGATCGCCAATCTGCAGTGGTGGGATATGATCGCTTTATCCTTGCTAAGCATCATCGTCGTAAAATTAATTGCGGCAATGCTGCATAAAATAACGTTGCTTTTTGCACAAATGCTTGGAAAAAGGATGAAAAGTTAGCCATTTTCATGCTTTTTTGCTATGATGGGTAACGAAAGCATGATTAATATCTGTTTTATGAAAAACTAAGGAGTGGAATTTACCGTATGGCAAAACCCGTAATCGCAATTGTCGGGAGACCAAATGTGGGCAAATCAACGATTTTTAACCGCATTATTGGCGATCGACTTGCAATTGTTGAAGATAAACCAGGTGTTACGCGTGATCGGCTGTATGGCACGGCTGAATGGAACGGCAAGCCGTTCAGCATTATTGATACTGGTGGTATTGAAATCGACGGCGAGGACGAAATTATGCGCTCAGTGAAAGCACAGGCTGAGCTGGCAATCGCTGAAGCCGATGTCATAATTTTTATGGTGGACGCGAAGGCTGGCATTACGCATGCAGATGAAGAGGTTGCGCAAATGCTTTATCGCTCCAACAAGCCCGTCGTACTGGCCGTCAATAAAGTAGACAACGATAACCGCCAGGAGGACATCTATGAATTTTACTCACTCGGCTTTGGCGAACCGATTGCGATTTCCGGAGCGCATGGACTGGGCATTGGCGACTTGCTTGAAGCAGCGACCACGCTCATGCCAGAGCCTGAGGAGGATGAATACGAGGACGATGTCATTAAAGTGGCTTTAATCGGCCGTCCTAACGTCGGAAAGTCATCACTTGTCAACGCGCTGCTTGGCGAAGAGCGAGTGATTGTCAGCAATATCGCCGGAACTACGCGCGATGCAATTGATACGCCGTTTGAGGTTGACGGTCAAAAGTATGTACTGATTGATACCGCAGGCATGCGCAAGCGCGGCAAGGTATACGAATCTACGGAAAAATACAGCGTTATGCGTGCGATGAAGGCTATTGAGCGTGCGGATGTTGCGCTCATTGTTATTAACGGCGAGGAAGGCATTATCGAGCAGGATAAGCATATAGCCGGTTATGCGCATGAAGCGGGCAAAGCATCGATCTTTGTTGTGAACAAATGGGATGCAGTAGAAAAGGACGATAAAACGATGCAGCATTTTACAACGAGCATTCGCGACCAGTTTCTGTTTATGACCTATGCGCCAGTTGTATTTCTGTCTGCAAAAACGAAGCTCAGATTACATAAGCTGCTGCCTGTAATCAATCATGTATCGGAGCAGCACGCGATGCGCATCCCAACGCATTTGCTAAATGATATCGTTTCTGACGCGGTGGCAATGAACCCTGCGCCTACAGATAAAGGCAAGCGCCTGCGGATCAACTACGTGACTCAGGTTGCGACGAAGCCTCCAACGATTGTTTGCTTTGTCAATGATCCGGAATTGATGCATTTCTCCTATGAGCGCTATCTCGAAAACAAAATTCGAGCAGCGTTTGATTTCGAAGGCACACCAGTGCGCATCTATTCTCGCAAAAAATCTGATCAGGACTAGGGGAGAGAGCATTGTTATCATTATTAGCGATTGTGATTAGTTATCTAGCAGGTTCGATTTCTTTTAGCATCGTTATTGCCAAGCTAGTTAAAGGCATTGATATTCGCAATCATGGAAGCGGCAATGCAGGCGCAACGAATACGCTTCGCGTGCTCGGCATTGGCCCGGCAATTCTCGTGCTTGCACTTGATTTGCTGAAGGGGATGGGCAGCGTTGCGCTTGCACGCATCGTATCGGAGCAGGATTGGCTGCCGGTCGTATGCGGACTTGCAGCGATTATCGGTCATAACTGGCCGATTTGGTTCAAATTCAAAGGCGGCAAAGGAATCGCCACCGCAATTGGCGTTTTGTCGGTGCTCGTATTCATCCCTGCCCTGATCGCGGGAATTATTGCGATTTTAAGCATTGTTTTTACCCGATATGTATCGCTTGGCTCTTTGATTTTTACGTTTTTGACGCCAATCTTTGTTCTATTCCTGCAATTCAATTGGGCGAATTTGATCGGAACCGTTATTATTTGCATTTTTGCATTCATTCGTCATCGCTCGAATATCGTGAAGCTTTGGAATGGAACTGAGAATAAGCTAGGAAGCAAGAAAGGAGCTTAGTGCTATGCCGAATCCACAGATGAAAGGAAAAGCGGCGGTGCTTGTTGCAGGAAGCTGGGGAACCGCGCTTGCATACGTGCTTGCCTGCAATCATTACGAGGTTACAATGTGGACGCGCACCGAGGCGCAAGCAAAAGAAATTAGTACACAGCATCATAATGAAAAATATTTGCCGAATCGCGTACTGCCTCCCAACATTACGGCAACGACTAATATGCAGCAAGCGTTAAGCGGGGCCGAGCTGACGCTGTTTGCCGCGCCATCAAGCGCTATGCGTCAGGTGGCGAAGCAGGCTGCGTCCCATGTAGAAGCGGGAAGCATTGTCGTGCATGCGACAAAGGGCTTTGAGCCTGAAACGCTAAAGCGCATGTCCGTTGTATTGTCCGAGGAGCTTGGCCGGGCGCAGTCAGAGATTGCAGTAATTTCAGGACCTTCTCATGCCGAGGAGGTTATTCTGAAGCTGCCGACAACCGTTGTTGTTGCGGCGGAGCAGGAGGAAGTAGCGGAGAAGGCTCAAGAAGCGTTTATGAATTCCTCGTTCCGCGTCTATACGAATAATGATGTGGTAGGGATTGAGGTTGCCGGTGCGCTGAAAAACATAATCGCGCTTGCGGCTGGCTTGATTAACGGGCTGCAGCTCGGCGACAATGCCAAGGCTGCTCTGCTGACCAGAGGCCTGGCAGAAATTTCGCGGCTGGGTGTGGCAATGGGTGCCAGCCCGCTCACATTTATTGGCCTGGCAGGTGTTGGCGATCTTGTCGTCACGGCGACAAGCCAGCATAGCCGCAACTGGCGAGCCGGCTACATGCTCGCTGACGGCACGCCGCTCAATGTGGTGCTGGAACGAATGGGTATGGTTGTAGAAGGCGTGAAAACGACGCGTGCGGCCTTCCAGCTGGCAGCGCAGTATGGCATCGAAATGCCGATAACAGAGCAGCTCTATGAGGTACTGTTCAATGATCAGCCGCTTGATCGGGCAATTGAGGTATTGATGGGGCGCACGAAAACGAATGAAATGAACAACTAGGATAGCTAGGCCTTTGCTTGGGTAACCAGATAGCTTATCTCCACATATGATGTACTGAAATGTGTAGATGAGGAGGTAAGAGCATGTCGAAGGATTTATCCAAAGAGGTTCTGGGCGCCATCAAACGTAAAACCGGCAAAAACATTTCAGCAAATTCTGTAGGTAAGGTAGCGAGCACTGTTCAACCAAACACCTTGGAAAATGAAGCAGAGCTGAAAAAGCTAATTAGACGAGTGGCTGATATGGCCAACATTAAGCTGTCTGACGCCAAGCTCAATGATGTTGCCAAAACGATTCAGTCGAGCGGTATGAAGTCGTCTAATCTCGAGGCCCTAATGAAAATGATGATGAAATAAGGCTGAATGTTGCCGCATAGGAGCGTTTTCTCCACAAGGAGGAAGCGCTCCAGTCATGTATGCTGCCTGTGAGCTTTGTCACATTCTAGCAGTGATGCTATAATAGACAGGAATAGCTACTACATAATGGAATAGGGGAAATTAGATTCATGGATCCAATGACGAAAATGTGGGTTTCATTAATAGGCATCGGCTTGATGGCAATTGCAGCATTTTTGATTACGTTTGCACGCTACAAGACGAAGGGTGTTATTAAATTTGTGCTGTCATTAATCGCATTTTTCAGCTTGATAATCGGATTTTTTCTAGGAGTAATTTCAATTATTTAATATAGAACGCAGAGCAGGAGTTGTACACTATGATTGAATTGACTGGACGCAGCATTACAAAAAAGGTTGAAGCCGAGGAAGGGTTAACCATACTCGACCATGCCATAAAGCATAAGGTGGATTGGAGCTTTTCTTGTACGCGAGGCACCTGCGCCAGATGCCGCTGTTTAATCGTGGAAGGCGCAGAATACCTGGAAGATATAACTGATGAGGAATGGGATCGTTTGGAGCCTGAGGAGTTTGATGAGGGCTACCGCTTGGGCTGTCAGGCAGTTGTAGCGAGCAAGGATGCCGTTATCGTTGCTCGCAACAAAACATATTTTTAAAATTGAGAGTTCAAAAAGCGCGGCTTTCAGGACCAAGAAGATGGGGAGAAGCTTAGAAATGACGGAGCGCAGCGTAGATACCTACTACGTGAGCACCGTACATTTCGGCTGAACCCCATATTCGACGCCGACTAAGCTATTTGTGACTACATCGTCATCAAAGTTGCGCTTTTTGAACTTCCTCTAAAGAATTGATTTTGGAGGTGTTCCTGATGGAAGCTGAAGTAACGTTTCTGCCGCTCGCTCGTTCTGCCAAGGTTCGCTCAGGCACAACTGTTTTGCAGGCAGCTCGCAAGGCTGGAGTGGCGATTGCAACTCGCTGCGGCGGCAACGCCTCCTGCTTTATGTGCAAGGTGCAAATTGAAGATTGGAGCAATCTGGCTCCGATGAAAGACAATGAGCGCCGCAAGCTTGCTGGCCTCGAGCAGTCTAACACAAGATTGGCCTGTCAGGCAGTACTGAAGCAGGGGCATACGGTTGTGCAGCTACCGCCGGATCCGTTTCGCGCAGCGATTGCCAGGCAGCTTCAACGCCAGCAGGAAGAAGATACTTTATGGTAGGGGTAAATGAATATGAGAAATAACCAGGGAACAATAAACCTGCTCAAGCTGTCGATTACAGCTACGCTGCTTACGCTGCTGCTTTCCGGCTGTCTCTACCCGCAAACCGACTCGTCTCCGACTGACGTCGTGTCGAAGGAAGCAATCCGCAATGTACAAGCAGCTGTTGATCAATATTTGGCCGAAAAGTCGGTTCTGCCTATTCATAATAGCGATTCCACGGTAGATCGCTACGAAAAGTTTCGCGTTAATTTTGATTTGCTGAAAAAAGAGAGCTATGTAGAGCATTTGCCAAGTTCATCCTTTGAAGGCGGCGGCAATTTTTATTACTTAATCTTAAACGAGGAAACCGATCCGGTCGTTAAAGCGCAAAACATCTATTTAACGCAAAAGGTCATCGATTTGCAGCGCAAGGTTGATGACTACAAGAGTCAGCACGGTAATTTGCCTATGACGGACAAGCTATATGATGGCTTCTACGGCATTGATTACAAAGCACTGAACATGAAAACGCCAGAGGTGCATAGTCCATACTCAGGGAGCATCGCTCAGCTTATGCTAAGCGAAAGCGGAACAGTCTATATCGATTATGCAAGTGATATTTACCAAGCGATGCTTGCTAATCCTGAACTGGAAATAAGCGAGGAACAGGATTTGCGAGCGCTGCTTATCGAAAAAAGCGACTATGTGCCGGTTAAGGGGGCTGTGTACAGGCTACTAAACAATGAACCAGTCCCAATAGAGCGGTAGTTTAAAAAGTCCGAAGTTGATTACGAAGCATGGCGTTGTAGCATAGTCGGCATCGAATATGGCAGGCTACCGAAAACTCCGGTGCTCACGTAGCAAGTGCCTACGCTGCGCTCCTCGCTTTCTAGTATCCAGCCATCTTCTCGGTACTGAACTCCGAACTTTTTAAACCTCATTGGAAGGGGTAGTTTAAAAGCAGGACTTTGATGACGATGTGTTGCGTTGTAGCGTAGTCGACGGCGAATCTTGAACGCTAGCGAAAACTGCGGTGCTCACGTAGCTATTGCTCTACGCTGCGCTCCTCGCTTTCTACTAGCGTGCAAGCTTCTTGGTCCTGCACTCAAAAGCTACAGCGGAGGAGCAAAGCAATCCGAAAAACGAAGTGTGTCGCCTTTAACATCGTAATGCAACCTTAATAAATATAATAAAAGAGCATTACGATTTAAAAAGCGACTGAAGGATGCTTTGCTCCGCAGCGCTGCCTTGATGAAGATGCGTTGCTTCCTAGTGGATTTGACATTGAAGATTGAACGCTATGTTTCTTAGTTTTTTAGCATTGCTTTATACGCGCTGCTGCCCTTTGGGTGGCGGCGCGTTTTATTTTGCTGCCCAATCATAATCTGTCAAGGCTAAGAATATAACGATAGAGTGATACATATATTTCAGTCTTGGAAGAGAGATAGCCGGAAAATTAAAAAAATCCCAAGCTATCGGAATATTTGGACAAAGCAGACATAAGATATTACAAGTCCAATAAGTATGTACGAGTTGCGTCGCTGGCCTGCCCTTTTGTCCGGTGGATGGCGGCGAACCGGAAAATCAATTGGGAGGGGATATTCAGTGAATAAAGTAGATATTTTCAAGGACATTGCCGAAAGAACTGGCGGGGATATTTACCTCGGAGTCGTCGGTGCAGTCCGTACAGGCAAATCAACCTTCATTAAAAAATTTATGGAGACCGTGGTACTTCCCAACATTCCAGTAGAGTCAGAGAGAGTCCGCGCCGTTGATGAGCTTCCGCAGAGCGCCGCAGGTAAAACAATTATGACGACTGAGCCCAAATTTGTGCCGAATCAGGCGGTGCAATTGCGAGTGTCCGAGGGCTTGGAGGTTAATGTAAGGCTCGTGGATTGCGTAGGCTATGCAGTCGATGGAGCTAAGGGCTATGAGGATGAAAACGGCCCGCGCATGATTACAACTCCTTGGTTCGATGAAGCGATTCCATTTCAGGAAGCAGCAGAAATCGGCACACGCAAAGTAATTCAGGAGCATTCTACATTAGGTGTAGTCGTTACGACAGATGGCACGATTGCTGAGATCCCTCGCAGCTCATATGTGGAGGCTGAGGAACGCGTTGTAGAGGAACTGAAAGAGGTTGGTAAGCCATTCGTGCTAATTGTCAACTCTACTAAGCCTCGCAGTGAAGAAACGCTGGCGTTGCGTCAGGAGCTTCAGGAGAAGTATGATATTCCGGTTATTGCCTTAAGCGTTGCAACGATGAATGAGGAAGAAGGATTGGCTGTACTGCGCGAGGTGCTCTATGAGTTCCCGGTTCATGAGGTCAATGTTAATTTGCCAAGCTGGGTAATGGTGCTGAATGAGCAGCACTGGCTGCGTTCCAACTTTGAAAATTGCGTGCGCGATACTGTCAAGGATATTCGCAGATTGCGCGATGTTGACCGCGTGGTCGGTCAATTCATGGAATATGATTTTATTAGCCGCGCTGGACTTAGCGGCATGGATATGGGGCAAGGAGTTGCCGAAATTGACTTATACGCGCCTGACGAGCTCTATGATCAAATTTTGATGGAAGTCGTAGGCGTAGAAATTCGCGGCAAGGATCACCTGCTTGCACTTATGCAAGAATTCGCGCATGCGAAAAAGGAATACGACCGCTTTGCAGAAGCGCTGGAAATGGTAAAAACGACTGGCTACGGTATTGCTGCACCTTCGCTTGCTGAAATGGCGTTGGATGAGCCAGAGCTGATCCGTCAAGGCTCGCGCTTTGGTGTAAGATTGAAGGCTACCGCGCCATCTATTCATATGATTCGCGTTGACGTAGAATCTGAGTTTGCACCAATTATCGGCACAGAAAAGCAAAGCGAGGAGCTTGTTCGCTACTTGATGCAGGACTTTGAAAACGACCCAATCAAAATTTGGGAGTCTGACATTTTCGGACGCTCGCTGCACAACATCGTACGAGAAGGCATTCAGGGCAAAATCGCCATGATGCCGGACAACGCACGCTACAAGCTGCAAGAAACATTAGGACGCATCATTAATGAAGGCTCGGGCGGACTAATCGCGATCATTCTATAGTCAATAAGCATCCACAACGAAAAGTTGGGCGGAACATTCCGTCCAACTTTTTGTTGTTCAATTTAATAAAGAAAGCAGCGAAGCCCATACCCGCAACTTTCAAATAAGCTGCAAGACGCTATAGCGGAGGAGCGCTGACTTTATCCGTTCAGCCAGTTAAAGCGAGAGTGATGCTTGTTCAAATAAGCAAATTCCAAATTAAGCAGCACAGGAAATAGCAGGCGCCCGTTCATTTCAAGCGGTGCCGCGACTTGCTTGAATGGAATTCTGTAACGCTTGCATAAACAGCTTAGCATTTGCTCGGTTGCTAAAGTAGCCGCATGGGTGAGCCCGAATTTTTCAGCGTGGTTGACAATATGGCTTATCATATAGGTCTCCAGCTTTCCACGATGTGATGCCAGCACACCGAAACCGTCTACAAAAATGGTAGTCCTCTGATTAAGCTCTGGATAGGATAAAAAGAGCATCTTCTTCAATTTGTCCACATGATTAAAAGGAATTAGTTCTAAAGTTCCTAGCACTTTCTCCTCATCCGTACTATGCTCAATAAATATGATCATTTTTGCTTCAGGACTCGGATATTCCATTTTATATCCTAATTCATCCCAAATCTGTCCTTTTAGCTTAATAAATTGGCGAAGCTGCAGCATAGATTTGACATGAATGTAACTGTAGTTCATTGGATTGCCTCCCTGAAAACTTTACATCTTACAGCATATGTACAAACCATTCAACTTGTTTCGTACAAATGTTTAATTACAATACTTGTTTTTGTACTTGCCATGTATTACTATGGTTTTATTGTAAAAAGGTATATATTTCTAGAAAACGGTCATTATGAGTGATAATAGGGTACGTTAAGGAGGTGAAGAAATGAATAAAACAGATCTAATCAATCAGGTTTCAGAGCTTTCTGGACTTTCTAAGAAGGATGCAGGCAAAGCGGTTGATGCTGTGTTCGGCGCAATCAGCGAGGCATTGCAAAGCGGAGATAAAGTTCAACTAGTAGGCTTTGGAAATTTTGAGGTTCGTGAACGCCAAGCTCGCAAAGGTCGCAATCCACAAACTGGAGAAGAAATCGATATTGCAGCTAGCAAAATTCCTGCCTTCAAGCCTGGCAAGCAGCTTAAAGACATGGTTGCCCAATAAATAATTTGAAAAGCTACAGATCCATTATGCGACCTGTAGCTTTTTTATATGATATAATTGCACAATGCAGAATAATCCAATATAATGCTTTGAGAATGCTTGTATAGAGAAAGCGAGGGAATGAGATGGAGCAACAGACAGGCGATTACATTGTCATTAAAGCGAAGGACGCTGGTGTTACCGTTATGGGTTTAACACGAGGTCAAGACACTCGATTCCATCATACTGAAAAATTGGATAAAAACGAAGTGCTCATTTGTCAATTTACCGATCACACTTCTGCCATAAAAATTCGTGGCAAAGCACAAGTAATGACACGGTACGGAGTCGTACATACAGATGAATAAACGATTGTAGAATCGTAATCCCAGTGCCATTGCTGGGATTTTTCTGTATAAACTGTTGGATTAGCGAATATTGTGTACAAGTTAGCCGTAAACTGTATTAGAGGAAGTTCAAAAAGCTGGACTTTGATGACGATGCATCGCTTCGTGGTTTAGTCGGCGGCGAATCTTGAACGCTAGCGAAAATTCCGGTGCTCACGTAGCTTTTGCCTACGCTGCGCTCCTCATTTTCTACTAGCGTCCAAGCTTCTTGGTCCTGAAAGCCCAGCTTTTTGAACCTCGATTGGAAGAGGAAGTTCAAAAAGCTGGACTTTGATGACGATGTAACTTCTCTGTAGAGGATTCGGCGGCGAATCTTGAACGCTAGCGAAAATTCCGGTGCTCACGTAGCTTTTTGCCTACGCTGCGCTCCTCATTTTCTACTAGCGTCCAAGCTTCTTGGTCCTGAAAGCCCAGCTTTTTGAACCTTTTATTGAAAAGAGGAAGTTCAAAAGCAGGACTTTGATGACGATGCGGTTGCGTTATAGTGGAGTCGACGTCGAATATGTCACGCTACCGAGTGCCATCTTCTTGGTCCTGCACTCAAAAAGCTACAGCGGAGGATGCTTTGCTCCGGAGCGATGTGATGTTTTTATTTAAGTTGATGAGAGTGAGCGATCGATTATGAAGCAAGGATTTGCTTTAGTTAAGGGGATGTTGGCGGCGCTGATTGTGATGCTGCTTGTTTTGTCTCTTAGCCGCTATCTTGATCTTCCTGCCTCGCGTGATGAGCATTTGGCAGCGATGACCTATCATAAGCGCGAGCCGCTTACTAATGAAAATTTGGTCGATGTGCTGTCCGAGCATATTAATACGAGCACGTTAAAGGCGATCAGGCTGCAGCATGAGAGGATCGACGTGGATCTGCTGCTGCATAGCGATCAGCCAGTTCACGAGCAAATTTATGATACGGTTCCGCTCTACGTTGCTTTAGCGTTTCATTATGGCAGCAACATTGAGCAGCTGTCGATTACGGTGCTGCGTGAAGGCCGAAAACATGGAGAAACGCTGCAGCTAATGCAGCTGACGGTACGCGGCGACGATGCTTGGCTGGAGCAGGGCGTGCAGGCGCTTGAAGGGGTTGCCTGGCTAGAGCAGCCGCTGTGGATTGAGCGATTGCGCATTCATAAGTCGATATTGTGGCAGCAGCATTATGAAGTGTAAATCCAGTCATACGGCTGTCACAACCTTTCTAGGAATAGAGACGAATCTATGCTATAATAATTTTTATTGTAAAGAGGAATGTTACCTATTTTTGTTCGGAGGCTTCATCAATGAAAAAATACCGTGTAGCTGATGCTGCCGCACCTTATGTCCAATATGATATGATTCACCTACATACTGAGCTTCCTGCATATGCGGAGCCCAGATTGCAGTTGCTATTCGGTGCCCTTAGAAGCTCGAAGCAAAGCAGAGAGCGTTCAGAGCTGTTCAATCTAGTGACAGCTTTGGTTCAGCTTGGAATGGATACACATGATCTTATCGATACGGAAACAGGACAACGGACGGAGAAGCAAATGCGCTCCAGGCAACTTAAGATTTTAGCAGGCGATTATTTTAGCGCAAGATTTTACCAGCTATTGGCTGCCGCAGGCGAAGTAGAGCTGATCGGCTTGTTAAGTAAAGCGGTTGCAGATGTTAATCGCTTGAAGATTACGCTTTATGAAAAGGTGCAAGCGGCCACGCTAACCGCGGAGGAATATCTAAGTAGCAGAATAAATCTTAAAAGTGAGATGTTCTTGCCTTTTTATCGTTATTTTGAGGAGCCGCTGGCGGAAATATGGCAGGAGCTGCTGCATTATGTTTCTCGCTTTGAAGTAATTTATGAGGAGCTGAAGGACAGCGTCACTGCCGGCGGCTTTGCACGCAGCTTTGCATATTGGTCGTTGCTCGGTGCAATCAGTCCCGCTGAGGAGAAAAGCTTGCTGAAGCAGGACAATTATGAGCATTTGCTTGAGAAGCACAATATACGCCGCTATTTGATGGATACGCTGCATACCGTATACGATGCCGTGCATAAGCTGCTGGAGAGCGAGCATTTCACAGAGCTAAAAAAAGAGCTTCATCATTTGATGGAGGAAATGGCGTTGAAAGTGGCTAAATATTCTATGAAACGAGTGGAGGCACAATGAGTTCGAATTCTATGCAAAATTCCAAAAGTCATGTACATGACCTGTTTGAAAATATTGCACCGAAATACGATAAAATGAACGACATTATGAGCTTCAGACAGCATAAGGTGTGGCGTAAAAAAACGATGCAGCTTATGAATGTTCAGCCTGGGCAAACTGCGCTGGATCTGTGCTGCGGAACTTGCGATTGGACGATTGATTTGGCGAGAGCAAGCAAAACAGGGAAAATTATCGGTCTTGATTTCAGTGAGCAAATGCTTGCTATTGGCAAGCGTAAAGTAGTGGAAGCAGGCCTGGATGCGCAGGTTGAGCTTGTTCAAGGCAATGCAATGGAGCTGCCGTTTGCTGATAATTCATTTGATTATGTAACAATAGGGTTTGGCCTGCGCAACGTTCCGGATTACAAGCAGGTTGTTTCCGAAATGCTGCGCGTCGTTAAGCCAGGCGGAAAAATTGTATGTCTGGATATGTCCAAGCCGCAAGCTCAGCCCTTCAAAAGCATTTATTACTTTTACTTTGAGAAGATTGTTCCGTTGCTGGGCAAAGCATTTGCCAAGCGTTTTGCCGCCTATAAATGGCTGCCTGATTCGCTGCAGCTGTTTCTTGATGCCAAGGAGCTTAAGGCTTTGTTTGAGCAGGTAGGAGCCAAGGAGGTATATGTGAAAAACTTCTTCCTGGGCGTTGCAGCGCTGCATATTGGGAAAAAGTAAGCAGCTTATGCTGAGCAATGATCAGTCGCAACAGTAAGGGTGAGGACATGAAGTTATTGGAAATCTACGCAAAAATGAAAGGCGATATCAACAAGATTGAAACAGAGCTCGAGCGTGTCGTGATGGACGAGCAGCCACTGCTTTCAGAAGCAGCACTGCATTTGCTCAAAGCGGGAGGGAAGCGAATTCGCCCCGTTTTTGTGCTGCTTGGCGGTAAATTCGGCGAGTACAGGCTGGATGATCTGAAAAAGGTTGCCGTCACGCTGGAGCTGATACATATGGCTTCACTGGTGCATGATGATGTAATTGACGATGCAGAGACGAGACGAGGTCAGCTAACCGTAAAGTCCAAATGGGATAATCGAGTCGCGATGTATACAGGCGATTACATCCATGGACAAGCGTTGTCGCAAATTGCGCAAATTTCCAACCCTAAGGTGCATCAGATGCTTTCCAAAGCGCTGGTTGAAATGTGCATCGGGGAGATGGAGCAAATTCGCGACTTTTTCAACACTGAGCAATCCGTACGTCATTACTTGCTGCGCATTCGTCGCAAAACCGCGCTGCTGCTGGCAATTAGCACACAGCTCGGCGGGATTGTAGCGGGCTGCAGCCCGCAGCATTACAATGCGCTGTATCGTTACGGCTACAATGTTGGCATGGCATTCCAGATTCGTGACGATTTGCTTGATTTGTACGGTACTGAAAAACAGATTGGCAAGCCGCCGGGCTCAGATATTCGCCAAGGAAACATTACACTTCCGGTCATTTTGGCATTGCAGGATATTACGGTGCGCGAGCCGCTGCTTGCTGAAATTAAACGAATTCATCACGAGGGCAGTGGAGCAGACACAAGAGCTGCAATCGAATACGTGCGCAGCAGTGCCGGAAGCCAGCTGGCAGATGAGCTGGCTAATCGATATATCGCCAAGGCGCTAACCATTTTGGAGGAGCTGCCTGCCAATTCAGCACGCAAAAATCTCGTAGAGATTGCTCAGTTTGTCGGCAAGCGGAATTATTAATGAGCGTTCAAAAAGCACGGCTTTCAGGACATCGTCATCAAAGTTGCGCTTTTTGAACTTCCTCTATTAATGAGTAGAACATCCTTTATATACTAGACGCTCTAAAGGAAGGGACACGACATATGGATAGAACATTTTTAATGATTAAGCCTGATGGTGTTCAGCGCGGCTTGATAGGCGAGCTTGTAGCTCGCTTTGAGAAAAAAGGCTTGAAGCTTGTTGCAGCAAAATTTATGAAAATAACGCCTGAGCTGGCCGAGCAGCATTACGGCGAGCATAAAGGCAAGCCATTCTATGAGCCATTAGTAGACTTTATTACATCAGGGCCTGTTTTTGCTATGGTGTGGGAAGGCGATAACGCAATCGCCTTGACGCGTGCCATGATTGGCAAAACGAATGCCGTTGAGGCAGCGCCGGGCACGATTCGCTCGGATTACGCAGTACATACGAATTTTAATCTTATTCATGGCTCGGACTCACCTGAAAATGCTGCTAGAGAGATTCAAATATTTTTCAGCGAGCATGAGCTGATTGACTATGAACATAGCATTCAGCGCTGGATTTAGGCTGAACACGGGGGCATGATGATGTCGGACGATTTGGACTTTATTCGATTTATAGAAAATATTAAGAAAAAAACAGCGATTGATTTATCGTTGTACAAGGAAGCTCAGATGAAGCGGCGCTTGACGACGCTTCGGCTAAAGCATGGGCATACGACGTTTGAATCGTATTTTCAGGCGCTTGTCGCCCAGCCTGCAATGATGGATGAGTTTCTTGATCGCATGACGATCAATGTCTCGGAATTTTGGCGCAATCCCCAGCGCTGGGAAGTGCTGCGCAGCAAATTTTTACCCGAAATGATCAGTCAGTACGATAAGCTGAAAATATGGAGCGCGGCTTGCTCGACAGGCGAGGAGCCCTATACGCTGGCGATGATTCTCGATCAGTTGAGTATGCTGCACAAAACAGAGCTGCTCGCTACTGATCTTGATCAAGGCGTACTGGCAAAAGCACATCAAGGCTTCTATCTCGACCGCTCGGTGCGGGATGTGCCGCCTGTCTTTCTCAACAAATATTTTCATGAGGAAGAAGGCGTATACTCCGTAGTCGATTCGCTTAAGCGGGCAGTCAAATTCAAGCAGCACAATATGCTGTACGATCCATTCGATTCCGGCTTTGATCTGATCGTATGCCGCAATGTGATGATCTATTTTACAGAGGAAGCAAAGAATGAGCTGTATCATAAATTCGCCAAGGCATTAAAGCCGGGCGGTATTTTGTTCGTTGGCAGCACCGAGCAAATTTTTACACCGTCGCAATACGGCTTTGAAACGGCAGATACATTTTTTTATCGCAAATTATAAGAGCAATCATAACATCGTTATTATGGCGAGCGCCGAGGCAAGAAACAGGTCTGCTCGCCTTATTTGTTGCACCCTGTATTTTCTTGTCAAACTAGCAGGGCTGTACTATAATGAGCAAAGATATTTACGGCTTTACAATGATCGCAGGAAAATTGTTCTGCATGTTTAAGGAGGAGCTAGTTTTGAGTTTACGTTATTTGACAGCGGGTGAAACCCACGGTCCTCAATTGACCGCCATTATAGAAGGATTGCCTAGCAATTTGACGCTTGATTTTGAAGAATTGAACTTTCAGCTGCAGCGCCGTCAAAAGGGTCATGGCCGCGGCCGCCGCATGCAAATCGAAAAGGATACGGCGGACATTGTCGGTGGCGTGCGTCACGGTAAAACAACAGGCGCTCCGGTAGCGCTGGTCGTCGTTAACAATGACTGGAAGCATTGGACCAAGGTGATGAATATCGAGCCGATTGAAGGCACGGACGAGACGAAGCGTCGCGTACATCGTCCACGTCCAGGTCATGCTGATTTGAACGGCGGATTGAAATACAATTTGAAGGATTTGCGCAACGTGCTGGAGCGTTCCTCTGCGCGTGAAACAGCAGCGCGTGTTGCTGTAGGCGCGGTTGCCAGACAGCTGCTTGCCGAGTTCGGCATTAAGGTTGCCGGTCAAGTTATTCGCATCGGTGAAATCGAAGCGCCGCAGCATAATTTGCCGATTGACGAATTGATTGCGCGTACTGAAGAATCGTCTGTACGCGTCGTTGACAAGGAAACGGAAGAGAAAATGACCGCCTATATCGACCAAATTAAACAAGAAGGCGATTCAATCGGCGGCATTGTTGAATGCATTATCGAAGGCGTGCCAATCGGTCTAGGCAGCCATGTGCAGTGGGATCGCAAGCTGGATGGAAGAATTGCGCAAGCGGTTATGTCGATCAACGCATTCAAAGGTGTTGAAATCGGCATCGGCTTTGAAGCAGCGAAAATTCGCGGCTCACAGGTGCACGACGAAATTTTGTATACGCCGGAAAAAGGCTATCATCGCGCAACCAACCGTCTTGGCGGTTTTGAGGGCGGCATGACAAACGGAGAGCAAATTGTAGTGCGCGGGGTAATGAAGCCGATTCCAACGCTTTACAAGCCGTTGCGCAGCGTTGATATTGATACGAAAGAGGAGTTTACTGCTCAGGTTGAGCGTTCCGACAGCTGTGCCGTGCCGGCTGCAAGCGTTGTAATGGAGCATGTAGTGGCATGGGAGGTTGCGCGTGCGTTCCTTGAAAAATTCGGTGGAGATTCAATCGAGGAAATTCATGCTAACCTTAAAAACTATCAAGAGCAATTGGAGAGATACTAATATGCGTCAGCTTAACGTAGAGCTTGGCGAACGCTCCTATCCAATCTATATCGGGGAGGGCCTCCTGGATGAGGTCTCTTCTTATTTCGTAAAGCATGGCATCAGCCAAAAATCTCCACTGATGATAATTACGGATGAGAAGGTCGCCCCGTTTTATCTCGAACATTTAACGGAGCGCCTGAGCGCAGGCGGCTTTAAGGTGGTCAGTGCGATCGTAGCATCAGGCGAACAGTCCAAATCGCTGGCGAATTTGGAGCTGCTCGTAACTAAGGCGCTGGAGGGCGGTCTGGATCGCAAGTCGGCGATTGTTGCGCTCGGCGGCGGTGTAGTAGGGGATCTTGCCGGATTTGTGGCAGCCTCTTATATGCGCGGCGTGAAGTTTGTTCAAATTCCGACGACGATACTGGCGCATGACAGCAGTGTAGGCGGCAAGGTTGCGGTCAATCATCCATTGGCTAAAAATATTATTGGCGCTTTTCATCAGCCTGAATTCGTGCTGTATGATCTTAAAACGCTGCAAAGCTTGCCTGACCGCGAAGTAAAGGCAGGACTGTCGGAGGTCGTCAAGCACGGCTTGATCTGGGACAAGGAATTTGTAGATTGGTGCATTGCCAACGCTGGTGCAATGGTCAGCAAGCAGCCTGAGGCGCTCGGCTATGCGCTGTATAAAGGCTGCGGCGTTAAGGCGCAGGTCGTCTCTGAGGATGAAAAGGAATCAAGCTTGCGCGCGATTTTGAATCTCGGTCACACGATTGGTCATGCA
The DNA here is from genome assembly GCF_018403185.1 of Paenibacillus montaniterrae. Classification (GTDB taxonomy): domain Bacteria; phylum Bacillota; class Bacilli; order Paenibacillales; family Paenibacillaceae; genus Pristimantibacillus; species Pristimantibacillus montaniterrae. Next base: position 825,106 of record NZ_BOSE01000001.1, on the reverse strand, counting down.
TTGGAGGCTGTCGCGGGCTACAATGAGCTGCTGCACGGTGAAGCGATCTCCATAGGGATGATTGGCTCCGCCAAGCTAGGCGTGCGCTATGGCGCATCTGAGGACCTTTTGCGCGTTACGGCTTTAGCGCTTGAAAGCTGTGGTCTGCCAACACGCATTCCGGCTCATTATGATACAGATGCAATATTGGCAGCGATGATGCACGATAAAAAGTTTTCTGAAGGAACGGTAGTATTTGTAGTGCCGGTTGAAATCGGCAAGGTTGAAATTAAGCCGGATGTGCCGATTCAATGGGTGCGTGAAATTATCGAAGAGCTTAAGCAGGAGGATTGAAAATGACAGTTCGGGGAATTAGAGCGGCAGCTACTGTTGAAGCGAATGAAGCGAATGAGATTAAGGCGGTCACGCTTGAAATGGTAACGAAGCTCGTTCAGGAAAATGATGTAAACCCAGAAGACATTGCCAGCGTATTGATTACGGTAACGAATGATCTCGACGAAGCGTTTCCTGCGCAAGCCATTCGCCAGCTACCAGGTTGGGAGCTGGTGCCGCTTATGTGTGCGCTGGAGGTGCCTGTGAAAGGCAGCCTGCCAAAATGCGTACGGCTTATGGTGCTGGTCAATACGGAAAAAGCTCAGCAAGAAATCAAGCACATCTATTTGGGTGGAGCAAAGGCGCTGCGCCCGGATTTGGCGAAGTAAGGTTGGCATTGACAGTGCCTGGCGCGATAGAGTATAGTAAGTGTCAGATGAGTAGAGTTGAGTTAGATGAGATAGGTTTATGAGATGAGTTTTAGAAGGATAAGTATATGCGCATCACTATTGCAGCAGTTTGTTTGCAGTAGGGCATGTGCTGTTGTTTTTGTACTTATTTTCTATTTGATCTTATAATGTCAACGGCTCCCGCTCATAGCGGGGGCCTTTTTTGTTACATAAACCTGCTCGCGACGATTATAGACAAGGCAGAGAGCCTGGAAAGTGAGAGTGTTGCCGATGAATACGGAATTAAAGCAAGTGATTGCAATGGCAAGCAAGTACAATCTTATTCCAATTGTACGACGAGTGATGGCTGATACAGAAACACCAATTCGCTTGTTTAAGCATTTTGCGAAAAAAGAGCATGCGTTTTTGCTGGAGAGCGTCGAGGGCGGAGCAAAATGGGCACGCTATTCCTTTATCGGCAGTGATCCATTTTTAATGCTGTACGGCAAAAACGGCAATATGGTGCTGGAGCAGCAGGGGCACAAGCAGATTGTTCAGGAGAAGCCGCTCGAGCTGCTGAAAGCAAGGCTGCGAGCATTCCGTACGCCGGCTATCGCTGAGCTTCCGCCATTCACAGGCGGAGCGATTGGATTTTTCGGCTATGATTTGCTGCAGTATTACGAGAAGCTTCCAGCCCATCGCATTGATGACATGGATATGAACGACATTCAGTTCATGTTCTGTGATCAGGTTATCGTATTCGATCATTTGAAGCAACAGCTTTTGCTCGTGAGTAATGTTCATATAGCAGAGGGAGCAACGGATCGCCAAATCGAGGCTTCATACGATGCCACCTTGGCGAGAATCGATGGGCTCATTAAAGAAATTCGTCAGGTCAATGTCGCCACAGACATTCCAAACGGCACGCTCGACATGGACCCGGAGCTGGGCGACATTCAGTCAAATGTAACGAAGGAGCAATTTATTCGCAACGTTAACCAAGCAAAGGAATATATTCGCGCTGGCGATATTTTTCAAGTCGTGCTGTCACAGCGCTTTAATATTGAAACAACAGTTGATCCGCTGCATGTGTATCGCGTGCTGCGCGTCATGAATCCATCGCCTTATATGTACTATTTGAAGATGGGCGAGCAAGTTATCGTCGGAACATCACCAGAGGCATTAGTAAAGGTTAACAATGGCAAGGTGGAGACTCGTCCGATTGCTGGCACCCGCCCGCGCGGCAAAACGGTGGAAGAGGATAAGCAGCTTGAGCAGGATTTGCTAGCTGATGAGAAGGAAAAAGCAGAGCATTTGATGCTAGTCGATCTTGGCCGCAACGACATTGGCCGCGTTGCCAAATACGGCACGGTACGCTGTGATTCCTTTATGGAAATTGAACGCTATTCGCATGTGATGCACATCGTTTCCAATGTGTCGGGCGAGCTGCGCGAGGATAAAGATTTCTTCGATGCCTTTATTTCCTGCTTGCCTGCCGGCACCGTATCGGGAGCTCCAAAGCTGAGAGCGATGGAGATTATCGCAGAGCTGGAAAATGAGGCGCGCGGCGCATATGCGGGAGCAATTGGCTATCTTGGCTTCGCAGGCTCGATGGATGCGTGCATTACGATCCGCACCATTATTTTCAAAAACAATCGCGCTTATGTACAGAGCGGAGCGGGGATTGTGTGGGATTCCAATCCGGAGAGTGAGTACATGGAAACCGTCAACAAGGCAAAAGCGATGCTAAAGGCAATTCGCGCCGCTGAGCTTATGTTTTCTCCGGCAGGGCAAGCACAGTCTGCATCAGCATTAAATTCGGATTATGAGCTGGTTGAATAGTCGATAAAAGGTTGAGGAGGTAAGAGGATGAGTGAGCAATTAAGCATGCAGGGAGCAATCAACAAGCTGGTAAATGGCATAAGCTTGACCAGGCAAGAAGCGCAAGATATGATGCGGCAAATCATGAGCGGAGAGGCGACTTCTGCACAAATTAGCGCGGCTGCAATCGCATTGCGGATGAAGGGTGAAACGAAGGATGAAATTGCAGGGTTGGCCGAGGTAATGCGCAATTTCTCGGCGCATGTCGAGAATAGCCATAACGGTCTGCTGGATACATGCGGTACGGGCGGATCAGGAATTAGCAAATTCAACATTTCCACTGCTTCTTCGCTTATTGCCTCGGCAGCAGGCATTTCGGTCGCCAAGCATGGCAATCGCGCAATGTCTGGAAAGAGCGGCAGTGCGGATGTGCTGGAGGCATTAGGCGTCAATATCAACATTACGCCGCAGCAAGCGAAGGAATGTCTTGAGGATGTCGGTATTTGCTTTATGTTCGCGCAGCTCTATCACCCGTCACTGAAATATGCCGCTGCGCCGCGCAAAGAAATCGGCACGCGCACGATCTTCAATATGCTCGGGCCGCTTACCAATCCGGCGAATGCCGATCGCCAATTGCTGGGCTTGTACGATGCAAGCAAAACAGAGGTTATTGCCGAGGTGCTGCATGAGCTGGGCATCGTGCGGGCGCTCGTTGTAAGCAGCGACGACGGACTGGACGAGATTAGCATTTCCGCGCCAACGAAGGTTTCCGAGCTGAAGGACGGCAAGGTTACGACCTATTCGATTACGCCAGAGGAGCTTGGTCTCACTCGTTACCCGCTGACGGAGGTATATGGTGGCGAGCCGGTGGTCAACGCGCAAATTATCCGCGATATATTTGACGGCAAGCGCAAAGACGGGTATCGTGAAATCGTACTGGCTAACGCTGGAGCCTGCATTTATTTGGGAGGCCTTGCGGACAGCCATCGTGAAGGAGTGCAAATTGCTGCTGAGATTATTGATTCTGGCAAAGCAGCGCAAAAATTAACGCAACTTATCGAGAAGACGGGTGAAGTAAGCAATGTTTCTTAATCGAATCGTTGAAACGAAAAAACAAGAGGTTGCCGAGCTGGCAAAAACGTTGAATAAAGCTGAAGCGGAGCAAGCTATTGCGCAATTGCCGCCATGTCGCGGCTTTGAGCAGTCGCTACGCGAAGGAAGCCGCAACCGCGAGCTCGCTTTAATTGCCGAGGTGAAGAAGGCTTCACCGTCCAAAGGGCTTATCCGCGATGATTTCCATCCAGTAGAGCTCGCACGCGCATATGAATCAGCGGGTGCGGACTGCATCTCGGTGCTGACAGACGTGCAATATTTCCAAGGCAGCAATCAATATTTGACTGATATTGCGCAAGCGGTTAAGCTGCCGCTGCTGCGCAAAGATTTTATTATCGACGAGCTGCAAATTTACGAGGCGCGACTGATTGGCGCAGATTGCATTCTGCTCATTGTTGCGATTTTATCTGATCAGCAGCTGAGCGATTATTATGATCTGGCGAAAAAGCTGGGCATGGATGTATTGGTTGAGGTGCATGATGAAGCTGAGCTGGAGCGGGTGCTCAAGCTTAATAAAGCGACGCTGATTGGCATTAACAACCGCAACTTGCATACGTTTGAAACGAGTCTGGAAACGACAGCGAAGCTCATTAAGCGAATGCCGCCTCATGTACTTAAAATTAGCGAAAGCGGCATATTAAGCCGTGAGGATTATCAATATGTGCGAGCTGCTGAAGCGGAAGGGCTGCTCATTGGCGAGCATTTTATGCGCCAAGGCGATGTAGCGGCTGCGATCGAGCAGCTTATGGGCAAGGTGCTGCGATGAGCCAGACGAAAAAGCCGAATCAAGCTCCGAGCATTAAAATTTGCGGCTTGCGCGACGAGTCAACGATTGCGACGATGAACGGCTTGCCGATTACGGAGGTCGGGCTCGTCTTTGCCCCAAGCAAGCGTCAGGTGACAGTGGAGCAAGGGGGCAGACTGGCTGAAGCCATTAAAAAGCTTGCTTGCCGCGACGGCTTGGCGCCCCGCGCAGCAGGTGTGTTTGTCAATTTGCCGCTGCAGGATATGATTGAGCTGCTGGAGCAGGTACAGCTTGATATTGTACAGCTGCATGGACAAGAAGCGGTGGACTATTATCGTTCCCTTAGGGAAGCTTATCCACAGCTGGCGCTTTGGAAGGTTGTATCCATTAAAGCGGAGACGGCTCAGCCGGACAAACAGCAAATTATAAATGAGCTTGCGCCCTTTGTTCCTTATATCGAGCGGCTATTGCTTGATGCGCCGGGCGGGGGCACAGGCAAGCCGTTCAATTGGCAAGCGATCTCGATCTATAAGGAAGCAGCGCAGCAGCTGGGTAAGGCACTCGTTGTGGCGGGCGGTCTGCATGCTGGCAATGTAGGCGAGCTGCTGGGGCGCTACAGCGTAGATGGGGTAGACGTCTCCAGCGGTGTTGAAACGGACGGCGTAAAGGATAGCGACAAAATAACCGAGTTTGTTAGAAAGGTGATAGAGGCATGACACAATTACCAGATTCCAATGGACGCTTTGGCCCATTTGGGGGCAGATATGTACCGGAAACATTGATGAACGCCCTGCTTGAGCTTGAAGAAGCTTATTTGCATTATAGCAAGCAGCAGGATTTTAAAGACGAGGTGCTGGATTTGCTGTTCCGCTATTCGGGCAGACCAACCTCCTTATATTATGCGAAAAATTTAAGCGAGAAGCTTGGCGGCGCTAAAATTTATTTGAAGCGCGAGGATTTGAACCATACGGGTGCGCATAAAATCAACAATACAATCGGACAAGGTGTGCTTGCCAAGCGAATGGGCAAAACAAAAGTTATTGCGGAGACAGGTGCAGGACAGCATGGTGTTGCCTCTGCAACGATCGCGGCGCTGCTTGGTCTGGAATGCAAGGTGTTTATGGGCGAGGAGGATATGAAGCGCCAGCAGCTTAATGTATTCCGCATGAATTTGCTGGGCTCGGAAGTTGTGCCGGTTACAAGCGGCACCCGCACGTTAAAGGATGCCTGCAATGAAACGTTGCGCTATTGGGTTAGCAACGTCAATGATACGTATTATATTTTAGGCTCGGCTACGGGACCGCATCCTTATCCGATGATGGTGCGCGACTTCCAGCGCATTATTGGCGACGAATCGCGCGAGCAAATTTTGAAATACGAGGGCAAGCTGCCTGATTATGTTGTAGCTGCGGTTGGCGGCGGCAGCAATGCAATCGGCATGTTCTATCCATTTATTGAGGATGAAGGCGTTAAGCTGCTGGGTGTTGAGGCTGCCGGTCGCGGCGTTGACACAGCGGAGCATGCTGCAACGATGACCAAAGGGCGTCATGGCGTATTCCAAGGCTCGATGAGCTACGTGCTGCAGGACGAGCACGGACAGGTGCAGCCAGCGCATTCTATTTCGGCGGGGCTTGATTATCCGGGGATTGGTCCTGAGCATTCCTATTTGAAGGATTCTGGCCGTGCGGATTATGTGCCGATTACAGACCAGGAGGCGTTGGACGCTCTGCAGGAGCTTTCTCGCACCGAAGGCATTATCCCTGCGCTTGAGTCGGCTCACGCGATTGCGCAAACGATTAAATTAGCTCCGACCCTCAATAAGGATCAAGTCGTTGTTGTCAGCCTGTCGGGACGAGGCGATAAAGATGTTGAATCGATTATGGGATACCTTGGAGGGAACTAGAATGAACTTAATTGATCAAAGGTTTGCAGAGCTGAAGCAACAGCAAAAAACAGCGTTGATTCCGTTTATTTCCTGCGGAGATCCTACGCTTGACGATACGATTGACATTATTAAGACGCTGGAGGAAGCGGGAGCCGATATGGTTGAGCTCGGCGTGCCGTACTCTGATCCGCTTGCCGACGGGCCTGTTATTCAGCGCGCTTCCGAGCGGGCGCTGCAGCATGCTGTAACACTTAAGGATTGTATTGAGCTGGGCAGCAGACTGCGCCAGCAAGGCGTCAAGCTGCCGCTTATTTTATTTACGTACTACAATCCTATTTATCAATTTGGCTTGCATGCATTTTTCGAGCTGCTTAAGCAGCATGACATTAGCGGATTGATTGTGCCGGATTTGCCAATTGAGGAGGATCAGGAGCTGCGTCAGCTTGCTGAACACAACAATATTCACCTCATCCCGCTTGTCGCGCCAACATCGAATGAGCGCGTTACACGCATTACAAAGCAAGCGAAAGGCTTTGTCTATTGTGTTTCTTCATTGGGCGTTACCGGTGAGCGCTCCGACTTCCATGCGGAAATTGACCAATTTCTAAATCTGGTTAGAAGCGCAAGCGATGTGCCGATTGCAATCGGCTTTGGCATTTCCTCGCGCGAGCAGGTGGCTCGCTTTGAGCAAAAATGCGATGGTGTCATTGTCGGCAGTGCGATTGTACGCACGATCGAAAGCAATGTGCCGCTGCTGCGCGACCCGGCTACGAAGGCAGAAGGACTGGCCAACATCCACCGCTTTGTTGCAGAGCTTAGAGGCTAAATAAAGCAAAGCCTATAGCTATAAACCAAGTGTGCAGAACCGGCAATGATCTGTTTATTCCCAGTATACGGCCATTATAAGGATAAAGTGAAGCGCAAGCTGCTGCGGGTTAGCCCCGCCAGCTTGCGCTTTTTAAATGCAGAACCATCTGATATGTAAAGATTTGCTTTAAATGCAGCCGCAGTTGTGAGAAAATAATAAAAAGCAGTCGTTAATTAACGCTTTAAAGTAACTATGATAAGAGGTGAACGGCTCATGCAGCCAAAACAAAACATTATGCACTTACCTGTTTATCAGCCAGGTAAGCCAATTGAAGATGTAAAGCGTGAATTGGGTTTGGACGATGTGATTAAGCTCGCTTCCAATGAAAATCCGATCGGCTATTCTCCTAAAGCAAAAGCAGCAATGCTTGATGAAATAGATCGATTAAACATTTATCCAGACGGAGCAAGCGTTGAGCTGACAGCTGTTCTTGCGAAAAAGCTGGGCGTTGCGGAAAATCAGCTTATTTTCGGCACAGGATCAAGCGATATTATTTTAATGATTTGCCGTGCTTATTTGACATCTGCAGACGAGACGGTAATGGCAGATGAAACGTTCTCGCAGTACAAGCATAACTGCGAGGTTGAAAATGCAAAAATTGTTGAGGTTCCGTTAAAGGAAGGCAAGCATGATTTGGATGCGATGCTTGAGGCGGTTAATGAGCGCACGAAGGTGCTGTGGATTTGCAATCCAAACAACCCGACTGGCACAATTGTTGAGCATGAGGAGCTCGTTCAATTTTTAACCAAGGTGCCGGGCCATGTGCTTGTCGTGCTGGATGAAGCATATTGCGAGTATGTAACGGATGAGCAGTATACAGACGGCACGAAGCTGCTTGAGCAATTTCCTAACCTGGTCGTATTGCGCACATTTTCTAAGGTATACGGCTTGGCTGCGAACCGTATAGGCTACGGAATTGGGGCTGCGCCTGTTATTAGAGCAATCAATCAAGTGCGCGAGCCGTTCAACACTGGCCGCTTGGCGCAAGTAGCTGCAAAGGCCTCTTTGCTCGATGACGAATTTCTGACTCGCAGTCGCGCTGCAAATTCGGCTGGACGGGATTATTTGCACGCGCAGTTTGACCGTATGGGCCTGCAATATTTTGAAGGTCATGGCAACTTTATTATGGTCGATGTACGAACACCGTCGATGCAAATATTTGATCGTTTGCTGCGCAAAGGCATTATTATTCGCGCTGGCTGGAAGCACTACCCGAATTCAATCCGTGTATCGGTTGGAAACGAAGAGCAAAATGCCAAGTTTATTCAAGCTCTTGAGGAAGTGCTGACAGAATTGGCGGTGCTACAGTAGGAAATGAAAAAAGTTGCGATATTTGGTGTTGGGCTTATTGGTGGTTCAATTGCACTTTGCTTGAAGGGACAGCCTGATGTAACTGTAGTTGGCTATTCCAATCGCGAGTCATCAGCGAAAAAGTATGTACAGCGCGGGGTAGTCGATTATGCAACGACCTCAGTCGAGGAAGCTGCATTGGATGCTGATTTTATCTTTTTATGCGTGCCAGTCGGCCTTATGGATGATTATATTAGTCAGCTTTGCAGGCTGCCGCTCAAGCAAGGCTGCATTGTAACCGATGTTGGAAGCACGAAGGCGTCCGTCATGGCCTCTGCCAAAGCCTTTGCCGGCACGTCTGCCGTCTTTATTGGCGGCCACCCGATGGCAGGCTCAGAGCGTTCAGGCGTCGAGGCAGCGTCAGGAAGGCTGCTGGAGAATGCGTTCTACGTACTGACGGCAGATGCAGACACACCTGCACAGGCAATTGCTGATCTGGAGCAGCTGCTCTCCTATACACGCGCACACATTGTAAAGGTGGATGCTCGTCAGCATGACACGATTGTCGGTGCGATCAGCCATTTGCCGCATATTATTGCGGTTGCGCTTGTCAATCAAGTACGGCAGTACAATGAAAGCAACGGCTTGTACGAGCTGCTGGCTGCTGGCGGTTTTCGTGATTTGACGAGAATTGCTTCTGGCGATCCGCCGCTCTGGCGCGATATTTTGCTGGACAATAAGGAAGTGCTGCTCAAGCTGATTACTGACTGGCAAATAAGCATTGATCAATTCCGCGTCATGCTTGAAAATAATGACGGCGAAGCTATTATGCGTGCTTTTCAGGAAGCAGGGGCGTTTAGAGGGAAAATGCCGGAGCGTCGCAAAGGCATTTTGCATGCTGTCTACGATTGCTATGTCGATGTGCCTGACCATCCAGGGATTGTTGGCTCAATTGCTTCAGAGCTCGGAAAAGCTAATATTAACATAAGCAATATTCAAATTATTGAAAGCCGCGAGCAAATTCCAGGCGTGCTTAAGCTGAGCTTCCGTACGCAGGAGCAGCTTGATGAGGCGATAGAGCTGCTGGGCAAAAATGGCTACCACGTAGAATTGTAACCTCAGAGCCGCGGTATAACAGCGCTGTATAAATGCGACATAAACGAGCAGGTTGTTTCACGAGCTATTGTGAGACAGCCTGCTCGTTTTCTTTTGGCTAATTTTTCTAATATAGAGAATAGTGAAGTCTCGACAACAAACGATTTTTTAGAAAAAAAAAGACCACTCATATGAGTGGTCTGTGTTCAATTCGGAACACAATTGTTATTGGATAGGAGTGGAGAGAAACCATACTGTACTTTTATTATATGTATACGCTTCCACTTTGTCAATAAGCGCTTTCATTTTTTTGCGAAATATATTTATGAGCATTTAGCCTTTTAAAGCTGTGCGTGCTTTCGCTTAGAGCGTTTCTGTACAAAAGTATAATGTGAAGGGTTAAAGACTGAAGTTTGTAAGGTGTTTTTTAGATATGGGTTGAATTACAATATTAGTAAATAATTCATTTTGGTGGTTTTTGTTAAACTTTAAGGATCAAAATTCATTAAGTGGAAAAGTACAGAAAAGGAGGGAGATCGAGTATTGCTTACTCAATTCTTATCTAATTTTCTATTTATCGTTTTCTTCATTTCCGGTGTATCAAAGCTACTATCTATACGGTCATTTCAAGTAACCATCAATCAATTTGGCATGTTGAGACGTTCAACTCGACTCATATCATGGGCAGTTCCTATGTTGGAGATCTTAATTTCGTTTATGTTTCTAGGGAAACATGCAATTGCTACGTTAGGAGCAGTTCTTGCTTTGGTTTTAATGCTAGCATTTTCAATGATCACTTTTATTGCACTGAAAAGAAAAATTGATTCCTCCTGCAACTGCTTTGGAAAATTAATGAATAGCAAATTTGGATTAGGAACTGTACTCCACATTATTGTTTTAAGTCTGGCAGCATGTTATGTGCTTATTTATCCGAAAACGATTGAATTTAGTTTAAAGGAAACTATTTCAAGTATGCTTATTTCGGTTGGCATCGTTGTTATGTATAGTTTGATTTTAGAGTTCAAGGATGCGTCCCGGATGAATTAAATATACGCATTTTGCATAACCAAGAACTCCCAAGAGTACAACATACAGTGAGATATGAGAAAAGGGGTATTTCTATGTATTTATTTTGGATTTCTTACGGGCTGAATTGGTGTATTGTTGTTTTACTTTGGATTATGTATATGAAGGGGAAAAGTAGTCGTTCGACTAATCCAGATCCCCAAGCACTAGCAGAAAAAAATTTGATTGGCTCTATATTTCCAATACAAATATTTAAAACAGTCGATCAAAGATTTGTCAGTACAACGAGCAGAGAATATACGGTGCTTTTTTTTGTTACACCAGAGTGCGATGGCTGCAAAAAAATAATAACGGAACTTGAAGGAATCTCGGGTATTGACCAAGACAATTTAATTATGATTAGTTTTGGCGAGGAATCAGATGCCAAAGCGTTAGTAGAGAATTTAAAAATCAGGCAACCAGTCACTGCCTATGATTTCAAGTACGTAGAATTATTTGGCGTTAATATGCTGCCATATGCCGTAATTGTTAATGCTAATGGGATTGTCATAGCAAAAGGAGAAATTGATTTTCCAAGTTCTTTGGCAAAAATGATAGACAATCTACCCTCATTTTGATTGAATATGCGATTGTTTAAATGTGGGAGGTGTAAGCATTGCTTATAAAACTTGAAGTCTTATGTTTATATCTATTTTTCAAGTTTAAAATTCGTCGTAATGGATACAACGAAGTACGCAAATATTTGGTTAGCAGCAATAGCAAGTCTTATAAAAGTCTTGACAAAAAAGCCGAAGCTATTATTTCGGTTATAAATTCGAATATTGATGCTTATGAAAAATCAAATATATGCCTTTATAAGAGTCTTATTGGTTATTTAATGCTTAACCGTCGAAACTACAAGGTTAACATTAAAGTTGGAATAAAATTCCCTCCTTTTGCTTCACATGCATGGTTAGAGCATGATGATAAAACAACTATTTTTGGAGAAGATTCAGATCGTTATTTAACACTAAACTAAGTTCACAGTTTTTGGGGTTAGGAAATATATTGTAAAGGATTTGAGGACTAATGAAATTTCGTAAACCTACTTTAACGCGTATTGGAAATTTTTCTGAATTAACTCAGGGAAGTGGCAGGAGCAAAACAGAGTCTAGTAGTGCATGTTCAATTGGCTTTGGTGGTGTGAGTTGGTGTAAAACAACTTATAGCTATTACAGCTAATCACTTTGTTTTCTTTCGTCTTAAGGCAATAATTTGATTTTATCCTAACCCCAATTTTTCCTGAAAGGAATATATGCATAATGAAAGCACATACAAAGATTATTAATTTTTTGGTGTTACTTATAAAGGTATCACACCCATCAATAATTTTAGCTTTAATTATGGGTATTATTTTACCGTTATTGCAAGTAAGAGTTTTAGTGCTTACCTCAGAGTTCATCGATGTTTTGGTAGCAGAATTTGAACAAAAACATTTACTAAATAGTAAATTAATTATGCTGCTTATCGTTATATGCTCTTTGTTTGTAACAGAATGGATTTTGCGTCTTTCATTAGATTTTTCAAGAGAGAAAATGATGCAGAATATAAAAGAGCATATTATTGAAACCACACATAAAATGAGTTTCTTAACGTTTGAAAGTGAAGTTGTAAAAAGAAAATTATCGGTCATTAACGGCAGATTAACTAATTCACTGCCAATGATTTCAAATGGTTTAATTGACGGAATTACTTTATCAATACGAATAATTTCATTGGTAGCTATCATTAATCATTTATTGGGATTTGCTATTGCAGCTTTATTAATTATTGCATTTATTCCAATTATAATTATTAAGATAAAAGTTGCACGAAAGGGAAGAGATTTAGATTGGGCTAATTCGTCTAATCTAGAGAAAAGTAATTATTATAAGGGAGTACTTTTGAATACTCAATTAGCAAATGAGCTGTATTTATATAAGTTGAAAGATTCCTTAACAGCCCAATGGAAAACCTATAGAGCATTATCGTTGGAAAATGAAAACACACACTTTCATCGATTAAATAATCTTAATCTTGCCAGCCAACTTATACTACTTACTTGCATTTGTTTATTTATAGTTATGATACCTTTAAGCAAACATAGCATCCTCTCTATAGGGAGTGTATTTTTTCTAATAGGTGCCAGCCAACAGATTTTTAATGCTGTTCAACGTATCGTAGATGTAATGATCTCTTTAATTGATGGAATTGAATTATACGAATCAATTAATTTATCTGTATATGTAGAAACAAGAGAAAAGAAAGTAGTGACTGATCAAAGTATCGCACTAGATCCTATTATTCAATTGGACCGTGTATATTTTAGATTCCCTCACGCAAAATTTGATGCCTTGTCGAATTTATCATTAAAGATTAACAAAGGGGAATTTGTAGCGATTGTTGGTGCCAATGGATCTGGTAAAACAACTCTGTTTCACATTTTGCTTGGATTGTATAAAAACAGTAATGGTAAAGTAAGCGTTAATGGTGAAAACCCCTATGAATATACTACCAATGATCGTTCACAGATGTTCACAGCTGTATTTCAGGACTTTACTAGATATTATGGATTAACGATAGATGAAAATATTAAATTGGGTCGCGAGGTATCTTTAAATGAAAAAATAGACTTTACATTTTATGATACTGAACTAAAAAACACAATTGTAGGAAATTCATTAGGCGGTGTTGACTTATCGGGAGGGCAGTGGCAAAAAATAGCAATAGCCAGAGCGCTTTCATCCAATAGCGAAATTGTTTTGATGGATGAGCCAACAGCATCTTTAGATCCAATTATCGAATATGATTTATTTAATCAGCTGTTAGGTTATTTTAGAGAAAAAACGAGTATTATTACTACACACAGAATGGGAATTAGTATGCTGGCAGACAAAGTTGCTGTATTGGATAAAGGTACAGTTGTAGAATTTGGCACTCCAACAGAGCTGCTGCAGAAAAATGGATTGTTTAGCCAAATGTATCATGCTCAAGCAGATTTGTATAAAGATTTGGGAGGGATGAAAGCATGATTGCCTTCTTGAAGACATTTAAGCGAGCAGTAGATCGTTTGGATCGTAATAAATATCAAGTAATTGTTGTGATTTTAAGCAGTATTATTATTGAAGCGACACTTCCCTTAATATCAATTTTGCTTATTAGTAAAATTGTAACGATGTTAGTAAGTCCACAGATAAGTCCTCAAGTCTATATTCATATCTTATACTATTTTATTTTGACGATGCTGCCTCATGGGATTGCTTATGCTAGAGAAAAGTATCTGGTTGGTCTTAGAAGCTTACTAACCGTCAAGATGGAAAAATCATTACTACATAAAGTATTATCTACTTCGATTCCTACCCGTAACAGTATTGATTTCTCTAATTCATTAACTAGGTCAGAATATTCTTTAGTTCCAGGACAGATTATGAACCTTATAAAATTCACGTCAGAAGCAATGGTTGGATTGATAACATGCTTGGTTGTTTTAATAAATCTTTTTGTCATCCATTGGTCAATTGCAATTGTAATAGTAGTGTTGTTTTTTGTAACAGATCGCTTTTTATATAAATCTAATGCTAATTACTGGTCATTAATCTTTGGGCAATCGCTAAAACATCGAATGACTCAGAGCATTGAGTCTTCATTTTTATCTGACAACGGGAATAAAGAATTAAGAATACTTGGTCATTTTGGTTGGCTAAAGGAAAAATGGAAGGCAACGTATAAAGATTTGCTTCGTGAAAAATGGCTTGGGTATGTAAAAAGTCAAACGACGCTATCATCTTTGAATTTTACGCTATCATTAATCCCACTTATTGTAGCCCTATTATTGACACACTTTTTAAATCAGCAAAGCACAGTGCAAGTCATTGTACTATTTAAAAGTCTTGAAGTAATTGTAGGTTATTTCTTTGGTTTTACGAACGACTTGCGTGCATCCAGAGAAGCAATTATTCAATTTACAGAAACTGATAAGTTTTTAGAAGCTGAATATGAAAAAGATCAAAGATGCTTCCTTGCAACTAAGAAAACTTCCAGCATCGAAATGAGTTCTGTGTCCTTCAGATATCCAAATACAGAAAATGATGCATTGAAGAATATATCTTTGTCTATAAAGGCAGGAAATATCGTATGCGTTGTAGGTGAGAATGGATCTGGGAAAACTACGCTCGTTAATGTAATGCTTGGTTTATATCCGGCTCAAACTGGTAATATTCACTATGATGAGGGGAGAGTCGAACTGCCATTAGCATCAAGTATGTTTCAACATTTTTTAAAGCTAAAGACAACCCCGAGAGATAATATTGTTTCCGGAGATGTATCAGATAGGGACAATAATCAACGATTGGAAAGAGCGATTAAAAAAGCAAGCGCAGAATTTATTTATATGAAGGGGGTAGATATTCAACTTGGCCATCAATTTGGAGGTATTGAGTTATCTGGGGGTGAATGGCAAAAGCTTGCTTTAGCTCGAGCAATGTATAGTGAGCATAACTTAGTAGTGTTTGATGAACCCACCTCAGCGATCGATCCATTAACAGAACAACAGCTTTATTCAAAAATAATAAATGAAATGAAAGGACACACCATTATTTTAGTTTCGCATCGTTTATCAGCGGCAACAATATCTGATGTAATCATTGTTATGAACAATGGAGAAATACAGGAGGTAGGTACACATTCTGAACTCATGAACAAAAAAGGGAAGTATTACGACATGTTTACGAAGCAGGCACAGTCATATCAAATCATAAATGAAGGGGCGGTATAAATAATTTGTTGAACTCTGAAACAGTAAAGGTTATCGAGCAATTCAAAATGCTAGAAAAACTAGAAGAACAAAGCCAAAACTACTTAAAGCAGATTCTGCCGATCGGTAATGCCATCGTTCTTAAACTTACAAAGGCATGTAACTTAAGATGTGTATATTGCTACTCATGCGGTGGAGAAAATAATGATTTGATGAAAGTGGAAACAGCACTAAAATTAATTGATCAAGTCGCATATGCCAATAAAGGACCAATTAGTGTCGCCTTCCACGGAGGAGAACCTCTGCTTGCAAAAAAGGCACTAAAGAGTATTGTCTCAGCTGTATTAGCTCGTCCTTATGCATATAGAATCAGATTTATAATCCAAACGAACGCTACTCTGATTGACAAGGAATGGGCAGATTATATTAAAAAAATGCGAATATTGACAGGAGTAAGCTTAGACGGCATTCAAGAAGTGAATGATTCATTAAGATATGATATACATGGAAAAGGCTCTTTTAATCATGTAATAGGAGGAATGAACCATCTTAAAGAGAACGAAATTCCATTTGGGCTTTCAACAGTACTAACCAGGAAAAATATAGATAATGTCATTTCAATTTTAGAATTATGTAAGGAATATAAGATCAGAAATGTAAGATTCGATTTATTTTTGCCTTTTGGTTATGGGAAAACTCATGATCTTGCACCAGAGTTGGATGAATATCTTGAAGTTAATAAGCAGATGATAGCATGGTTAGTTGAGCATAATAAAAATAACCCTGATCTCTCTATCACTGAGTCCAATTTACAGGGGATTCTTCATAATTGTGTAAATAAAAACGAAAGAGGCTCAATGTGTACTTCTTCTCCATGCGGAGCTGGAGTAGAGCATATAGGCTTGGGAGCTAATGGAGATGTATATATTTGTGACTTGCTTTACGGAGAAGGCAATTACAATTTAGGTAATATTAACGAAAAATCCTTATATCAAATATGGGTAGAAAAAAAACATATATTTGAACGTTTTCAAACTCCTCATACTGAGAGAGTAGAAAAATGTTCAAAGTGTTCAATCAACACAAGTTGCTTTGGTGGTTGTCCTGCACAAGGAATTTCTTTTTACGGCGAAGCTGCTTGGAGCCGAGAAAGTGTACTTTGCGGATATTATGAAAAAATAATTCCGTATCTCTATAGCTTGCTTGATTCGGGAATAGCTCCAGAATTACTAGGGGTGACCTCAAAAAGTAGCTGTAGAATATGTACATCATAAAAACGATAGAAACGATGTGATAAAATGCGATATGCAATATCTGAAACAATTAAGAAAACAGAAACTGATAACGAATTAATTATTCTTGATATTACATCTGGAGAATTTTATGGATTAAATGATATTGGAAAAATTATTTTTAACTTTATCGAACAGGGGAAAAATAATGAAGAGATATTGTTTTCTTTAAGTCAGATGTTTGACATTGCTTGTAACAACATTAGATCAGATGTAGAGGAATATTTAAATTATTTAGCTGACATAGGAATCATTAGGCCACTATTCGAAAGCTAGAGCGTTACTTCTTAATTAGTGAGGTATAAAAATGTTTAATTATATTATTTATAATAAGGTAGTTGAAAGCGAAATTGAGCTCCCTTGCAATCAGTCTTCTTACACTTTAGGCTGTAATAACGATAAAACTATTGTTATTTACTATAAGCGAGATAGTCTGTGTGAATTTGATAGTATAGGCTTAGTAGCAGAGAAGCATGCTGGCTATATAAGAAGCTATGCGGTTAATGATGGTATTTTAATCTGTGCTTCTGCATCTATAAAGATACACATCAATCAGCAAGGGACGACCATAACTGTTGATGCTCCGGCAGACAAGCTAAATGAATGTAAGTTATTTATCATAGGAATTGTTTTTTCAATATGCTTAATTTTCCAAAATATTATTCCCTTACATGCTGCTGGATTAGCCTATAACGAAAAAAGTTTTGGTTTAATGGCGTTATCAGGTTCTGGAAAATCGACAACACTAATGTCTCTACTAAAAAATGGATTTAATTTCATCAGTGATGATGTATTGCCGCTTTCAACGTCTACTAACGGGACTAAGGTTTACCCTTCTAAATCTATCCCAATAAAGCTTTGGAAAGAAACTTTGGAATATTTTGATATAGAATGGCAAAACAAAAATAACATTATAGATAATATTGATAAGTTTTGGGTTGATGTTCAACCTAACCAAAAAATAATGAATGAAACCAACTTATCGGTTGTATTTTTATTGCATCCTTTAGTGGATTTATGTGGTGATAATGTTGAAATACATAAAGTTAGTCCATTTCAGGGTATCTCGATGTTAATTGAGAATACACATGGTCTATGGACTCTCCCTGCTTCTTACCATAATTCTTTATATCAAAGCTACTTTAATCTCATATCCACAGTTCCTATCTATATCATTCGCTATGAAAAATCATATAGAAATTTATCTAGAATCAAAGAAACAATAATTACAACACTTGAAGCGGGGAGAGGATAGCAGATGTATTTTTTTTGTGGTTGTCTCCAATTTAGCTCACAGCAATCAATTGATAGAACTCGTTTTTTTGAATCTATGGTAGAAGAAGGGGACTTGCTGCTCGGACAAAATTTTAACATCGGTTCAAAAATGTTTAATTATCGAGATAGTCATATATTACTAACAGTTAAGCAACCTGATTTTCACATTAGCAAGTCTGCAATTGCTTACAGTGAACAATACATAATTGCAGTAGATGGATTAATCTATGAAATTGATGGCACTGAGTTAACAGGAGCAGCAACCAATATAGCGAGTATAATTCTTAAACTAATTGAAAACGGCGGTATAGAAACACTAAAAAGGGTAAATGGTGATTTTGTTATAACTGTAATTAAGCGGAAGGAACAAGTTCTATATCTGTATAGATCACCATTAGGAGTTAGACCAGCAGTTTACTTTTGGGAGAGAGGAAGTGAAGTGATATGGTCTTCTTCCTTGAATCAGTTAGTAAAACATCCTGTAGTCGTACCTACTTTCAATTATGATTATATTATAGATTACTTTACTACTCCTACAAGAACTAATCTGAAAAACACGCCTTACAATAATATATTTCATGTTATTCCAGGTGAGTGTGTCAAAATCGATGTAAGTAATGTGATTTCAGAATTTATAAAAAAACCAGAGTTAATTTCATTATCAGGCAGAGATAATAATTCGATTCTTGAGCATTTTAGAGATACATTTTTTAAATGTGTTGAGAGTAGATTAAACAACTCAAATGGCGAGATTAGTATCGCTCTAAGTGGAGGCATTGATTCATCGGCTATTGCCTGTGCAGCACAGCGAATTATTGAAGATAAAGGTAAGGATATCAAATTGACGTTGAATCATATTTTACATCCGGGGGAGGGGAATGAGCTACCTTATGCACAAGAGGTTGCAAATAAATTGGGTTTAGAATTGAATGTTACACTAGTAGAATCAACGGGGATGTTTGAAGATATAGATTTGAACCAGGGCACTCTGTTATTAGAACCTAGCGATGCAATTTTTGGTTCATTAAATGTAAAAAGAACATCAAATGAGAAAGCGATTATTAATATGACAGGAATGGGAGGAGACCAGATTTTATCAGGTAATCCTCATTATATTCTTGGACTCATACAAAGAAAACAATATTCTAAAAGTTTTAAAGTAATGCGTGAAGTTTCCAAGGAATATCAACAGAATCTATTATATGTAATGTTTACAACGGTTTTGAAACCACTACTTAATAAACCTTCGTACGGTCATGAGTTGATGTTTGGAATGAATTATCAATTGTTTACTCCTTCTTTTATGCAGAAATTGAAAAATTCATCTTTTAGGTTTGATGTTTCCACATCCCTACCAACCGATACCCAATATGATGTAGAGCGTATCATTTGGAATGAGCAATGGGTTGGTTTAGATGGCTTTCATGTTTGCAACGAGCGACATCCATTTTTAGATATGAGATTAATTGAGCTATGTTTATCTTTGCCCTACAACTACAAGCAAACTCTAAGAAACAATAAAATAATATTAAAGGAAGCTTTGAAAGATATTATGCCCCCAGCTATATACCATCGTATAGGAAAATCTCCGCACTACGGATCTATAAATGAAACGTTGATAAGGTCTAATTTGTTAGAAGAGATACTTAAGAAATCAATGCTTATTAAGTTAAACGTTGTAGATCCAACAAAATATAAAGAATTATTGGGTTATTTTACTTACGGATCGCTTCAAGATCCTGTAGGGATATTAAGAGTATTGGCCATAGATATATGGTTAATAATGAATTCCAATTTAATTACTTGAAAAAATTGAAATGAGGGTAGTAATGACTAAACAGAAAATAAATGATCTACTACAAAAAATATTGGACTTTTATTTACTTAAGCATGGTGAACCAGCTAAAGATAATAGTGAGCTTGATGGAATGTTATTAAAAGCATTAATGAAACATAAACTGATAGGGAGAATAGATACCGCCAACATACAGAAGCTAGAAAATGGCGACACCTTAGGTTTAGAATTTTTTCTTGAATTACTAATTGAAAAACGTACTATAGAGACAACTTTTGAGAAGCATTTATGTGCAATTCAAGAAATTATCCAACAGTTTAAATTAAGAGGCATCAACGAATTTCCAATAGTAATTAAGGGAGTTTCTGTTTTTGGACTAACCAATGTTACTGATAGTATAAGAAGAAGTGGTGATATTGATCTAATCTATTCTGATACAGCGTTATTAGAATCTGTATTATTAGAGCTTGGGTATAAAAAAAAGGAAAAATTTAGTGATCATGAATATTGTGAAATGTATAATGAGGAAATGATTATTGAGATACATAATTATATTCCGATAATGAATTATTCAGAGGCGAGCAAGAAAAAGGCCAAAAATGCATATTCGCGTAATACTAACATTTTTTTTGAATTGTCTAGTATAGAAACTGAGAAAATTTATTATGATGACATTATTCATGCAAGGCAATCATGTCATTTATTTGATGAGGAACTAATTCTAAATGTACATTATCAATTAATAATTCTTAGTGCTCATATTTTTAGAAACTTTGTAAGTTCACAATTCAATTTTGCATCTAATATTATCATTGCTGAATTGCTTGATATTATTGATCTTCTAAATCATAGTTCATTTAGAATGGAACGTTTTGAAACTGTTGTAAAAGAAACAAGTAGCAGTCATTCCATTCAATTTGTAGGTTACTTGTTAGAAAGATTATTTGGAGAGCCAAGGTTTAAGGAGCATTTTTCGAACAATACTGACAAAATTACATTATTCCCCAAAATTTTGCAATGGTCAGGCGCGATGTACATTCCGTTGAAGACGGAAGAATTTATTTATTATAGTTTACACGAAATGATAGAAAATTTGGTGATTGAAGAAGTTCATCTTGATTTGCATCACCGAGAAAATGATATTTCTAATATTCAAAGATACAATTCACATGGTTTGCAAAATATAAAAGCGGTTACTGTTAAGCTTGATAATAGTGCACTCATTTTTGTAATAAAACTGATGGATTCTACTATTGACCAACGGTATGAAGTTTTTGAGATTTTTATTGCAGGGGAAAGATGTTGTTTCATACTTGAAGATGACGTAATAACAGATGAGGAGAAGCCCGTAGGTTGCTCATGGATTTTATTGGATAACTGTACTATCATGATTTCAATACCTATTGTACTAACAAATGTTTATAAGAATTCAGAATATTGTCTTGTTATTAGCGTTTCGAGATGGGGAACTGGTCCGGTATCAACTTTTCTTCCTATAAAGCTATTGAGGAAAGAAGATTAAACTCAATTTTATAATTAGGACTTGAGAATATGTACAGTCGATAGAAAATTGTAATTATTCTGCTCTCACTATCGTGTTATTGCTACCGTGATAGAGATAAAATAGTAGGGCATTGTCAACAATCTGAAACCACTCATTGAGTGGTCTTTTTTTGCCTCTTTTTTCGATCATGTGTTATCCTATAAATAAGTGTGCTTTTTTTCTATCTTTTCTTTCTATGAAAACTATTTTCAAAGGCAACAACAATTATTTATGAATATATGAGCGGATGACGATGAATAAATATAGATTCATAACGATAGCAGTACCGAAAACGCAACTTTTAGCTCCAAGTGAAGTATATGTATATGTACCTCCTTGGGATAAATTGCAGGTGGAGGAGGTTCGCCTGTTATGACTGATTCCCAGCTTATACGAGAGATTAAGGATGGCAATGTCGAGCTCTACTCGGAGCTGATGAATCGCTATCAACGAAGAATTTTATCCTTTATTTATCATATGCTGAAAAGCGCCAAGCTAGAGGCAATCGCAGAGGATTTGACATCTGAAACGTTTTATAAAGCTTATAAAAGCTTGCATACGTTTCGCGAAATCGATGCGACCTTTTCGACGTGGCTGTATACGATAGCAAGAAATACGGTGTTGAGTGAGCTTCGCAAGCGCAAGGCAGCTACCGTTTCCATAGAGGAAGTTAATATTGAACCGATGGTTTCAGGAGAGGCGACGCCTGAGCAGCAGCTTTTGTTAAATGAGCGAATGCATCTTGTGCGCAGAGCGATCGATCAATTGCCTGAAAAGCAGCGGGCCGCTATTATTTTACGTGAATACGAACAATTGGACTATCAAGAAATCGCAAACATACTAGGACAGTCAGTCAGCTCAGTCAAGTCATTGCTGTTTAGAGCAAGAGCGAGTATAAAAGTTCAGCTGGAGCCTTATATCGTTCAAGACACTGGTGGTCATGACTTAGAAAGGATGAATCGGAAATGAATTGTAAACAAGTAGATGAACTTCTTCATAAGTATTGGCAGCTAGATGAAGAGAATCCACTCCGAATTGAAATTGAAGCGCATTTGTTTGACTGCGAGCAATGCGCTGCCAAATTAGATTTGGAAACAATTGCATTTCCAGTTCTTGAATGCGAGGAGTCGACCGCCCCTTTTTCGTCTGAGCAAAGCCAGTCCATCAGCAGTACGGTGATGAACCGCATTTATGAGGAAGAGTCGTGGTTCATGCCGATTTCCACCAAACGTTATCAGTTTACGAAAAGCTTTCGCCGCAATGTTTCGATTATTATTGCAAGCTGCTTGGCGATGTTTTCCTTAGCGCTGTTTGTATTTGTTTATGATTATTACGACTCGGCTTCCTCCGTGCAGAAAACGACAATATCAGGCTTGGTAGATGTGGCCAATGCCGCCGCAACAACTCATATACATACTTCTATTTACAGCAGCTCAATTCCGGTTGCGAGCATAAGTGAGCCGATTGTGATGCAGGTTGTTCCTACTTTTCCCCAGTATTATGTTGCGCTATCCTTTGTAGGGATTGTGTTGACGTTGTTAGTAATGAGCTGGTTTACAAGAACCAGACAATGAGAGGATGTTTAAAAAGACTGGACTTTGATGACGATGTGGTTGCGTTGTAGCGTAGTCGGCGGCGAATATGTCACGCCACCGAAGGCTCCGGTGCTCACGTAGCAATTGCCTACGCTGCGCTCCTCGCCTTCTAGTATCGTGCCATCTTCTTGGTCCTGAAAGCCCAGTTTTTTAAACTTCGATTGGAAGGGTTGTTTAAAAAGACTGGACTTTGATGACGATGATTGGCGTTGTAGCTTAGTCGACGTCGAATCTTGAACGCTAGCGAAAACTGCGGTGCTCACGTAGCAAGTGCCTACGCTGCGCTCCTCGTTTTCTACTAGCGTCCAATCTTCTTGGTCCTGAAAGCCCAGCTTTTTAAACTTCATTGGAAGATGTGGTTTAAAACACTGGACTTTGATGACGATGTAATTGCGTTGTAGCTTAGTCGACGGCGAAGATGTCACGCTACCGAAGGCTGCGGTGCTCACGTAGCAAGTGCCTACGCTGCGCTCCTTGCCTTCTAGTAGTCGTGCAATCTTCTTGGTCCTGAAAGCCCAGTTTTTTAAACTTTGATTGGAAGGGTTGTTTAAAAAGACTGGACTTTGATGACGATGTAGTCGCGTTGTAGCGTAGTCGGCGGCGAATCTTGAACGCTAGTGAAAACTGCGGTGCTCACGTAGCATTTGCCGCGGCTAGCGCTCCTCGTTTTCTACTAGCGTCCAAGCTTCCTGGACTTTCATTCAAAAAAACTGCAATGAAGAAGCTACAATCGCTTCGTAGCATACGCAACAGCAAAGAGGGCCCCAGCGGAGGAGCAAAGCAACCGGAAAACGAAGTGAGTCGCCTTTAACATCGTAATGCAACCATTAAAAATTAAAATAAGAGCATTACGATTTAAAAAGCGACTGAAGGATGCTTAGCTCCGGAGCGCTGAAAGATGGCAATCAAAAAGCCCTGCTAGAGGAAGCTACAATCGCTTCGTAGCGTACGCAACAGCAAAGAGGGCCCCACCGGAGGAGCAAAGCAACCGGAAAACGAAGTGAGTCGCCTTTAACATCGTAATGCAACCATTAAAAATTCAAATAAAAGCATAACGATTTAAAAAGCGACTGAAGGATGCTTAGCTCCGGAGCGCTGAAAGATGGCAATCAAAAAACTCTGCAATGAAGAAGCTACAATCGCTTCGCAGCGTACGCAACAGCAAAGAGGGCCCCAGCGGAGGAGCAAAGCATCCGAAAAACGAAGTGAGTCGCCTTTAACATCGAAATGCAACAATAAAAAATATAATAAGAGCATTACGATTTAAAAAGCGACTGAAGGATGCTTAGCTCCGGAGCGCTGATTTAAAAAGCGACTGAAGGATGCTTAGCTCCGCAGCGCTGAAAAGCCGGATTTGCTTATGAACTTACTAAATGATTAAGGTGGATATAGATCATGCTAATCGGATTGGTGCGTCATGGAGAAACAAGCTGGAATGCTGTTAAGCGTATTCAAGGGCAAACAGACATTCCACTTAATGAAAATGGAATCAGGCAGGCTAAGCTGCTGGCAGCGAGGCTGCAGGCGGATGATCGTATTTGGGATTATGTTATTACAAGCGATTTGCAGCGGGCGGCGGCCACTGGGCAATTTATTGCTGATGCGCTTGACATACCTGTATTGCCGCCTGATCAACGCCTGCGTGAGCGGTATTTTGGCGAGGTGGAAGGAACGACGTTAGAAGAGCGAGTTGAGCGCTGGGGCGAGCAGTGGAAGGAGCTGGAGCTTGGCGCGGAGTCTGATGAGCTGATGCGTGCAAGAGGCCTGGAATTGCTTGAAGAGCTCTATGGACGATATCCGAAGGCGAACATTTTATGCGTTTCGCATGGCAGCTTCATCGCTCAGCTTCTACTGGCGATTTTTCCGGAAATTGAGGATCAGCGAATTGACAATCTATCCTATTCGATTCTGCGACGCAACGCGGATGGTTGGGAATTACTGCAGCATAATTGCACGAAGCATTTGAATGCTGCCGATTTGCAATAATCGGGGCGAAGCGGCAAAACAGGTGGTTGCTTTATGCAACCGCCTGTTTGAATTGGGCAACAAATGTTGCCCGCTTTTAAAAATTACGTTATCATTATGGTCATGTCTTTTTGATGAGAATTATTACAGGAAATGAGGATTTTAGCATGTCTGTTAGATTGGAGCAGGCTCGCACCATACAGCAGCAGGGCGCGCTTTCGTTGCGCGATGCGCTTGGCGAGCTTTCTAAGGATGCACTTACGACTATACGAAAAAATGCATCTGTAAAAAATGTAAGTAAATTAAATCGTGAGCAACTCGTTGATGCGTTAGTCGAACAATTGCCGCAAAGCTTATCAGATGAGCTGCCAACACTTCTCGCTATGATGGATGAGGAGCGGGTAACACTGCTTGAGCATGCAGCCGCTAAAAACGGCTTGGTTGCGCTTGGCGAGGGCTGGACGGAGCTGATGACGCAATATTGGCAGGAGCTGGGGCTTCTATTCAAACGTACGTCTGATCAGCGTGAAGTAATGGCTATGCCAGTGGAGCTTATCCCGGTTGTGAAGCAGCAGTTGTCTAAGCTTGACCGCAAGCATATTGCGCTTAACACAACCTATCTAGCTGTTGTTAAAGGCATGATTTATTACTACGGAGCATTAACGCATGAGCAAGTAGGAGATATGACGGCGCGCTATCCGATGTTTGAGCAGCTGCAGGCTCCATATATGCATATTATTATTAACTACCGCCATTATCGTGCTGATCTTGGCTTAAATGAGAGCATGGTGCATCATTATGCCATTCCTGATCCATCATTAATCGTGCGCGAGCAAAGCAAACGCGAGGATTTAAGCTTTGCCAGCTTTACGGTGCATCAGCTGCAGCAGGCAGGCAAGCCGCATTTTACTGACCGTACGGAGGCGCATCGCTTGCTTGTAGAAGCATTAATGCAGCAGTTCAAGCTGCCTCAGTTTGAAGCGACTGTCGTAGCCGACCAATCCGAATTTGGCATTCGTGCAGGCTTGCAGCTGCAAGAGCTGATGGAATACGTGCGCCGTGAACTGCAGCTAAACGATGATCATCTGCAGCAGCTTTTGCCGCGACTTATTATTATGTTCAATAACACACCGCAATGGTGCTTAAAGGGCTATTGCTCGGCACAGCTGTCGAAGGATGCTCAAGCAGTTAAGTCCGAAGAACCAGCTAAACCACCAGTCCAGTTAGGTCGCAATGACGTTTGTTACTGCGGCAGCGGCAAAAAATATAAAAAATGCTGTATGAACAAGCATTATTAAACTTACGTATCGTCCTTTCTGAAATGATAGCAAGCTAGCTTTCATTTACAGAAACGGGCGATTTTTTTATGCACAATTAAGCCCTTCTTCAGTTTCAGCTGCAGGAATAATTTTGACCAATAGTATGAAAGCTTGAAAATTACCAATACTATGACTACAAGATTGATTGAACAACGAGATTACTATTGACAGGAGAGGAGACGATATGAATTTATCTGAAATGCTTAGCTATGCCGACATTACACAGCTTTCATCGATTGCGAGACAGTATGGATGTGAGTGCAGTGGTCATTCCAAGCATGAATTAATTCAATCTATTCTGTCCAATGTGCATCGAAAAGAAGTGATCTATCATTCGCTTGAGCAGCTGCAGCTGGAAGAGCTAAGGTTTTTGAACTATTTATTGTTCGAGAATATCGAGGCGTTCAGCCTTGAGGACTTGCTGGCTCGCGTCCAGCAATGCCGCTTTGACACCGAGCTGCAGACGCAAGCTCAAGCTGTGAAGAAGACAGAACTGCAGATGCAAGCTCAAGCTGTGAAGAAGACAGAGCTGCAGGTACAAAATCAGGCAGCAAAGAAGGCAGTGACCGCCCAGTCCGGCAAACGGAAAAAGGGCAAGGCAGCAGCTCCGCCAGAGCCGCCTAGCCCGCGCGAAATGATCGCTCGCTTCAAAAGTCAAGGCTGGCTATTTAATGGCCATCGCGCGCATGATCGTTATTTGTTCCATGTTCCTGTCGATTTCAAGGAAAGCTATCGGCAATCGCTGCTAAGCAAGCTGCAAAAGCAGGCTGCATATTGTGAAGCGCCGCCTCATATCGAGGATGAAAGCGGCAGGCTGCTTGAGGATATGGGCATGATGCTGGACTATATCGCCAAGCATCAGCCAGGTGCGGCAGCGGATGGTGTTCTGCATCGCCGTGCTGTGCAGCAGCTTAATGAGGCATGCAGCATTAAGGATGAGCTGCCAGGCAAAGGGGCATGGAAATTCGGCTACGGCAAAGGCTTCGGAGAGCTGCCAGAGCGGATGACGCTAATGTATGATTACATGTGGAGCAAGAAGTGGATTTTGCTGGAGCAGGACCGCATTGTCATCAACGAGACAATTGCACCCAAGGAGCATATAATGCCAATAGGCGAGCTGAACAATATCGTGCTCCATTGGCTGAAGCGCTATCGCACGCCGATCCCAAATGTTCGCGCCTTAGTCTACTGGCTCATCATCCTTTCCAGCAGCTGGTGCAGCTTGCAATCGCTTGAGCGGTTGCTGCTGCCATTGATCAAGCCATACTATTTTGATTCAGCCGTACATGTTTTGCATAAGCGTCTCGTCAAGCCGCTGAAGCATTTTGGGATTTTACAGGTTGGTTATAGCGAGCATGACGGTATGGTGCTGCAGGCAACCCATTATGGAAGAAGACTGCTGTCAGAGCTTTATACGTAGCGTTGACAATCGGGAGGCTCACTGGTAAAATTTCACTACATTTTACAAGGAGCTGATCTCATGCTTATTCCATACCAAGCGAAATATCCTCAGCTTGCTGCTGATGTTTATGTTGCTGAAGGCGTTAAAATTGTTGGTGATGTGCAGATTGCTGCAGAAAGCACAATTTGGTTCAATGCAGTGCTGCGCGGAGATTTGGCCCCCATTATTGTTGGAAAGCGCTGCAACCTTCAGGATGCAGTTGTGGCACATGTTAATACTAATCAACCGCTCATTGTCGAGGAAGAGGTTTCTGTAGGTCATAGCGCCATTATCCACGGCTGTACGATTGGCAAGGGCAGCTTGATCGGAATGGGCGGCATTGTCCTTAATGGAGCAGAAATA
Source organism: Paenibacillus montaniterrae (assembly GCF_018403185.1). GTDB lineage: Bacteria > Bacillota > Bacilli > Paenibacillales > Paenibacillaceae > Pristimantibacillus > Pristimantibacillus montaniterrae. The sequence goes on along the minus strand of NZ_BOSE01000001.1, from coordinate 797,203 downwards.
GGTGAATATGCTTTAATAGGAGCGGGTGCTGTCGTTACGGAAAATAGCAAAATTCCGTCCTATACTTTATCACTCGGAACGCCAGCTAGGGTTGTTCGTGAACTTAATGATGCCGACCTCGAACGAATGAAAAGAACAATGGAAAGCTATGTATTCAAAGGATACGAGTATAGGAATCAATAGCACCCCAAGTGGAGGTGTTTCGTATCGATAAAATGAATATACAATATGAAGCGATGCTTGGTCTGACAGCAGAATTGATACTGGATGAAGCGATTCGCAATTACCAGCGCGATAAGCTGCAACGGGCAATTGACGAAGCATTGGCTTCAGGAGATGAAGAGCAGTTTTATGAGCTTACAAAAAAGCTTCAGGAGCTAGAGCCATAAGAAAGTGTTCAAAAAGCCGGCTTTTTGAACATCCTCTATAAGCAAAAATAGCAGGCCGCCAAAGAAAACATATAGTGTGATTGCAAAAAGCTTGGCTTTTTGCAATCCTTATATAGTATTTGGCGGCTTTATTATGTATGATGGAATAGGAATGAAGGCATGCTCTCGAAAGCTGCCGTCCATAACCTGAGAACGATGATCATGAAAGCGCATGAATGGTTTAGGAGGAGAGCAAGTTGAAGTTTAGCGAGATCGAAGCAGAGCAGTGGGAGGAGCTGAGGCCTTATCTGGACACATGCCTGCTGCCGGTAACAGGGATGACTGGGGCTGAATCGCCGCTGGAAGCAACCCAGTGCCTTGAGGATTTGCGAGATATTATGGATTTGATTGAAGTGCCGTACCGCGGCAGAGTTGTAACCTACCCTGCATTGCATTATATGAGCGAGCCAGAGCATTTTCAGCAGGCACTAAGCAGCTATTGCAGCAGACTTAAGCAGCAAGGCTTCAAGTATATTATCTTGATTACGGCAAAAACTAATGTAAGGTTTCAAATTAGTGAAGCAGATTTGTGGATAACACCTGATGAGGATGGAAATTTGCCATCTGACGCTGATATAAATTCAAAAATTCGCGAGCTGTGGCATTCATAACCTTACATAAATTATCGTTTCATGTATAATTTGGTTTATATGAGGGCAAAACAATTGCAATACTGTGTCAATTGTGACAAAATCATAACAAATTATTGAACGACATTTCCTTATTGTCGCAAATGTCCTGCCAAATTCTTGACGGTATTTGGTAGCTAGGCTATTATATTTATGTCCTAGTTCGTCATATGGTTTTGCATACGGCAAGACGGAAGAATTGGTTGGCAAAGGGGGTTAGAACAGAAAATGAGTAACCATGAACATCAAGATTCGAAGCATCAACCAGCCCAACGTAACGAGATGTCCCGTCGTCAGTTTTTATCTTATACACTTGGCGGCACAACAGCGTTTATGGTAGGCGGTGCGGTGTTGCCGATGGTTCGCTTTGCAGTAGATCCATTACTGGCTAAAGGTGGCGGCGCTACGCTAGTAAAGGTAATTGAAGAAAGTAAAGTTACCGAAGAACCTCAAGAAGTGAAATTCAAGGTCAGTCAGGTTGATGGCTGGTACAAGAGTGAAACTGAGAAAGTGGCCTGGATTTCCAAAGACGCGAGTGGAAAGGTGTTTGCGCTTTCCCCGGTTTGTAAACATTTGGGATGTACAGTATTTTGGAACACACATGGAAGAAATGAGTATGATTGCCCGTGTCACGATGCACGCTATTCCAAAGACGGTAAAAATATTACCGTTGCGAACTCACCTCTTGACGAATATGAGGTAGACATTCAGGATGGCGTTGTATATCTGGGCGGTATTATACCAAACACTAGAGCATAGGAGGGCGTAAATTAGATGTTTAAAAGTATTTACAACTGGATAGATGAACGTCTTGATATTACGCCGCTTTGGAGAGATGTTGCCGATCATGAGGTGCCAGAGCACGTTAACCCAGCACATCACTTCTCAGCTTTCGTATATTGCTTTGGTGGCTTGACGTTCTTTATTACAGTAATCCAAATTTTGTCGGGAATGTTCCTGACGATGTATTACGTTCCAGACGTAATTCATGCTTACGCAAGTGTTGACTACCTGCAGCATCAAATTCCTTTTGGTAAAATTGTTCGCGGTATGCACCACTTCGGAGCAAGCTTAGTAATCGTAATGATGTTTTTACATACACTGCGCGTTTTCTTCACTGGCTCCTACAAAGCGCCTCGTGAAATGAACTGGGTAGTTGGGATGCTTATCTTCTTTATTATGTTGGGTCTAGGCTTTACAGGATATTTGCTTCCTTGGGACAACAAAGCTTACTTCGCAACTAAAGTAGGTGTTGAAATCGCCGCGTCTGTACCTTATATAGGCGATTACATCGCTTCCTTCTTATACGGTGGAGACATTGTAGGTGCGCAAACGCTGACAAGATTTTTCGCAATTCACGTATTCTTCTTGCCAGGCGCTTTGATTGCAATGCTTGCAGCGCACTTTATTATGATCAGAAGACAAGGTATTTCCGGTCCACTATAATAGAAGGGAGGCTGTAAAGATGGCACACGGTCATAAATCAGATGAAAAAGTTGTCTACGTTGGCGATTCTCGCGTAAAGAAATCAGGTCGCATAGATGGAACGCCACCAGACTACACTGCTTTTCCGGGCAAATCGGAAGCCTTCATTCCAAATTTCCTTCTTAAAGAGTGGATGGTAGGCTGCGTCGTGTTGGTTGGTTTCCTGGTATGGGTAATGGCTGAGGCTGCTCCGCTAGGTTATCCGGCGGATCCGACTAACGCTTCCTTTATTCCGATGCCAGACTGGTATTTCTTGTTCTTGTATCAATTTTTGAAATACCCTTACGTTTCGCAGGATTATGTCTTGCTTGGTACAATCGGTGTTCCAGCGATTATGTTTGGCGCGCTATTGCTAGCTCCTTTCCTTGATACAGGCAAAGAGCGTCGTTTCTATCGTCGTCCGATCGCTTCTTCCTTAATGCTGCTTTCGCTTGCTGCTGTTACGTACCTTACCGTTGTATCCTGGTCTCATTATCAGGATCAGCTTGAAGAAAAAGGGATTGTACCAGAGCATCATGAGCGTGCTGAAAAGGTGCGTGAAGCGCTTGAGCGTGGTGAAGAGCGTCCAAGCTTCTTGAAAACAGATGCGACACCAGCTCTTATTGAAGCTGATGATCCTGCATTTTCGATTGTCGAAGCACAATGTATTAGCTGTCATGCTGCTGATCTAGGCGGTGGAGCTGGTCCATCCTTGATCGGGATTGGTAATCGCTTAAGCTCTGAGGAAATCGCAGAAATTATTACACATGGTACAGAGGGCGGTATGCCTGCATTTGAAGGTATGATTTCTGATGAAGAGATTACTCAGATTTCAGAGTGGCTGGCGAAGCAAACGCAATCTTAATAACACATTTGCTCAATAAGACCCTGTCGCATTGCGACCGGGTCTTTTTTGAAGAAAGGAATTTGCGATGAAGCTTTCTTTTTTTTTCAGCTCGGCATTTTTACTTAATCGACATTTTTTGTGGCTACTGTTTATCGTTAATTTCGCCGGGACGATATACGGTTATATGTGGTATGAAAATCAGTTGCTTTGGACGATAGAGCAGAAGGAAAGCTGGATGCTGCCGTTTGTTCCCGACTCGCCAACGGCCAGCTTGTTCTTCTCGCTTTCCATTCTTTATTTGTTATTCGCACCACAAGGCAAAAGCCCGTTTGTTCGTTGGGCACAAATGATTATCAATGCGCTTGCTGTCGTCTGTTCAATCAAGTACGGCGTCTGGGCGACTGCAATCATTATTGCTGGAGCGTTGCAGGGGGAACCGCTAAATTGGCAAAGCTACATGCTGATGGCTTCACACTTGGCTATGGCGGTTGAGGTTACCCTGTACGCGAGATTTATGAAGCTTGGCACAATCAGCTTTTTACTGGCGACAGCGTGGCTGCTGCTGAATGATACGATGGATTACACCTTTGGCATCTACCCTTGGCTGCCTTCAACGCTGCAGGATAATGTTGACGCTGTAAAGCTGTTTACTTATTTATTGTCGCTGACCAGCCTTGTTATTGGCTACATTAGCTGGAAAGCAGCAAGGAAACAAGCATAACTTGTCCGCCATCCCCATATGATGAGAATAGGGGGGATGGTTATGAGATTTCGCACTTGGATTATGGCGTGTCTTTGTGTATGCTGCATTATTGGAACTGCGGCTACAGTGTTCGGCAAAGACTTGAGCATTTTGCCTAATGAGCACAGCGCCGCCGAGAAAAGACTGGTAAAGCTTGAAAACACCATTGCCGAGCTGTATAAGCAAAGCAATGATTACCATAAGCAAGAGGTATTCCGTTTGCTGCAAAGCTTGAAGCATCAGCTGGACGAGCCTGAGCTGCTGCAATTCGGTACGGCTAATGCATGGATAATGATGAAGTCCGATGTGCTTGCTGCGGAAAAGGCGCTGGTTGCCGGAAAGGCAGGCATTGTTTGGCGCGAGCCGGTTAACCGTTTGCGACTTGCAGTGGACGCCTTGCTGCAGGCTGAGCATGGGCCGTGGCTGCAATATGAGTCATTAATGCTTGATGATTTGCAGTCGATTCGCAGAGCAAGCCGTTCCAGCCAGACACATGCTCCGGAGATGACAGCGATCTATATAGAGAAACTGTTTGAGCGGATTGGCAGAATGGAGGTCGCTGCTTATATGGTTGGCGATGAGGAGCAAATGAATCAGCTGCTGAAGCGCTCTGAGCTGCTAAAAAACTTTATGATTCTGCATCCGGACGGCTGGACTCAGGAGCAGCAAAGCCGCTTAATGGCTATTGTCGATCATCTCGAGCTGTCTGTGCACGCTTTATTTGCACAAGCGGAGGAGACCATTACCGTTCCGGCTGTTTCAATGCCGACGGGCATTAATCCAACGAGCTTTGCGCTTTTTATCGGCGCAATTATTTCGGGCTTTCTAACTTTTGCCGGCTACCGCAAATACAAGCAAGAGCCTTATGGGGTGAAGGATTGGAGAATTTGACGCTAGTCCTCATCCTCCTTAAAGCCTTCACCAAGCACCTCTTGCACTTCATGAATAACGATAAAAGCGCCAGGGTCGATACTGCGTACAAGCTGCTTCAGACGATGAGTCTCTGAGCGCTGTACGACACAGTATACGACCTTTTTTGTTGTGCCGGAATATGCACCTTTAGCGGGCATAATTGTAACGCCGCGATCCATCTCTGCGGTTATTTTTTCTGCAATTTGCTCGCCTTGATCGGTAATAATGGAAAACGCCTTGGCGATATAGCCGCCATTTTGCATGAAATCAATCATTTTGGAGGCAATAAAAACCATAACAAGCGTATACAAAATTTTGTCCAGTGAAATATAAAAAACGGAAATCCCAATAATGATCGTATCCGCGATTAAAATGATTTGTCCCATGCTATAGCCTTTCCAGCGCGACAAAATTCTCGCGACGATATCAATTCCGCCCGTTGTGCCGCCAAAGCGGAACACAATGCCAAGGCCTGTGCCAAGCGTGACGCCAGCATAAAGTACAATTAGCATGGAGTCATAGCCCTGCTCAAATGAAATAATGCTCGACAGGCGATCGTAGCTTTCGAATAAAGCTAAAAAAGCAGATAGCGCCAAGGAGCCGTATATCGTGAACACCATTTTTTTGCTGCCGAGTATTTTCCATCCGACTAAAAATAATGGAATATTGATGACAAGTGTTGTAATCGACATCGGAAGCTGAAAAATATAGTTGAACAGTACAGCGATGCCTGTCACGCCCCCTTCCATAAGCTGATTGGGGATAACAAAGCATTGCAGGCCGAATGCGTAAAGCGCCGCTCCAATTGTAATCGGGATTACTTGCTTCATAATTTGCAGCCATTTTTTATTCATCATCATCATTCCTTTACTGGCAAAGCTATAGGTAGTATACGTTACTTTTCATCGCAAAAAACATTGTTTTCTTAATAGTGATACGGTAACATATAATTGAAACGTTAGTTCTGGAAAGGAAGTTAAATATGACTGAAAAATCACTTGCGCAAATCCAGCGTGAAGTTGACCAATACATATCACAGTTCAAGGAGGGCTACTTCAGCCCGCTTGCTTTAGTAGCCCGCTTAGCTGAAGAGGTAGGCGAGCTGGCGAGAGAAGTGAATCATTCGTACGGCGAGAAGCCGAAGAAGCCAGATGAAGCAGACAACTCGATCGAGATGGAACTGGGCGATATACTATTTATTTTAAATTGCTTTGCCAACTCATTAAATATTGATTTGACCAAGGCTCATGACCAGGTTATGAACAAATTCAACACACGTGATGCCAACCGTTGGACAAAAATAGAAAGTGAATAGGTGAGAATATGACAATAAAGGTAGCAGTAATCGGTGCAAGCGGCAGAATGGGCAAGGAAGTTGTTAAAATGGTTTTGAATGATGAAGCGCTGCAGCTGGTAGCAGCTGTTTCCCCTTCGCAAGCAGGGGTTGATGCAGGCGAGCTGGTAGGCATGAAAGCAACCGAAGTTACAGTCGTAGCTTCATTGGAAGAAGCGATCAATCGTGCCCAAGCTGATGTTATGGTTGACTTTACAGTGCCGGATCTCGCATATGAGCACGCAAAGCGGGCAATAGAGGCTGGCATTCGCCCAATTATGGGAACAACAGGCTATACGCCTGAGCAAATTGCCGAGCTCGATCAGCTTTGTCAAGAGCATCGAATTGGCGGCTTGATTGCGCCTAACTTTTCAATCGGCGCTATACTAATGATGAAATTCGCTCAGGAAGCGGCTAAATATATGCCTCATGTTGAAATTATCGAATACCATGGCGATCAAAAGCTGGATGCGCCTTCAGGCACCTCAATCAAAACAGCTGAATTGATTGCGCAAACCCGCCAGGAGCTGCGTCAAGGCAATCCGGCCGAGAAAGAGACAATCGAAGGAGCACGCGGCGGCTATTATGAAGGCTTCCGTATTCATAGTGTACGCTTGCCAGGCGTTTTTGCGCAGCAGGAAGTTATTTTCGGCGGAAATGGGCAAACCTTGAAAATTCGCCATGATTCATACGATCGCGCTGGCTATATGCCTGGTGTCAATCACGCAGTTAAAAAGGTGATGGGCTATACAGGGCTTGTTTACGGCTTTGAGCATATTATGGATTAATCTAACTTTATATCGCAGCTAAAGAGGAGAATGGTTATGTTGAATATTGCATTTATCGCACATGATAGAAAAAAAGAAGAAATGGTCAATTTTGTAATTGCATATGAGCATGTGTTTGTACCTCACAAGCTATATTCAACGGGGACAACGGGCACGAGAATTATGGAGCAAACGGAATTGCACATTCATCGCTTCTGCTCTGGACCGCTCGGTGGCGATCAGCAAATTGGCGCGCTTGTTGCTGAAAATGAAATGGATCTGATCATTTTCCTGCGCGACCCGTTAATGGCACAGCCGCATGAGCCGGATATTACAGCATTGCTGCGTTTATGCGATGTTCAAGGTATTCCTGTAGCGACTAATATTGCGACTGCTGAGCTGCTCGTTAAAGCGGTTGAGCGCGGAGATTTTTCATGGCGAGAGCTTGTTCACAAATATAAGCCGGGAGTAGAAGGATAATGGAGCAGCTTGACATTTTAGTGTTCGGAGCTCATCCGGATGATGCCGAGATCGGAATGGGAGGAACCATTGCCAAGCATGCAGCGGCAGGCTATAAAATAGCAATTTGTGATTTAACACAAGCTGAAATGTCATCCAATGGCACCGTAGAGCTGAGGCAGCAGGAAGCTGCCCTTGCCTCTGCGGTGCTTGGTTTATCATTTAGAAGCTGCTTAAAGCTGCCTGACCGCGGCTTGCGGATGGAAAAGGCGCATATCGATCCAATTGTAGCAACGATTCGCAAGCATCGTCCGCGCATTGTATTTGCGCCGTATTGGGAGGATCGCCATCCGGATCATATCATGTGCAGCAGGCTGGTTGAGGAAGCGATTTTCAATGCCAAATTAAGAAGGTATATGCCCGAGCTGCCAGCATGGCAGGTTGAGCAGACGCTGTTCTACTATATTAATGATGTACATAACGTAGCATTAATGACAGATATTAGCGAAGTTCAGCATCTGAAGGAACAGGCTTTGCGCGCATATGCTTCACAATTCAATACTGCAGCTACACAAGATGGAGTGGCAACTCCGCTTACAAATGGCTATGTTGAGCGCGTAGCGGCAAGAGACTCGCTGCTTGCGCAGCCGAAGGGCTGGCAGTATGCTGAAGGCTTTGCAGTAAAAGGACCTTATCCAATTGCGATGCTATAGAACTTTGTGTAATCAGGAGGTGCGTCACCCTGACGCGTAAACTTAAAATAGGGATAACCTGCTACCCGACACTCGGGGGCTCTGGAGTTGTTGCGACTGAGCTTGGCAAGCTGCTTGCCGAACGAGGTCATGAAATTCATTTTATTACGCATAGCGTACCATTCCGCTTGGGCAAGTTTCACAAGAACATTTATTTTCATGAGGTCGAGGTAAACGATTATTATGTGTTCCGCTACCCTCCTTATGATCTTAGCCTGGCAAGCAAAATGGCCCAAGTTGCGCAAATGCAAAATCTCGACTTGATTCATGTTCATTATGCAATTCCTCATGCGGTTTGTGCGTATTTGGCGAAGCAGATGCTGAATAATGGCTTAAAAACGGTTACAACGCTGCATGGCACCGATATAACGGTGCTGGCGCAGGATGAGTCGCTCAAGGACTTGATTCGTCTGGCGATCCACCAAAGTGATGCGGTTACAGCGGTGTCGCAGGATCTAATTCGGGAAACGCGACAATTGCTAGATATTGCTACGCCGATTGAGCTAACTTATAACTTTGTTGACAAGCGTGTATACTATCCACGCGATATTACTGGACTTCGTCAAGATTATGCTGCGCCAAATGAGAAAATTTTGATGCATATATCGAATTTCCGACCAGTAAAGCGCGTATCGGATGTCGTTGATATATTTGAAAAGGTACAGCGCAAGCTGCCAGCCAAGCTGTTGCTAGTTGGTGAAGGACCGGAGCTGACAAAAATTCAATGCAAAATTAAAGCGATGGGACTAGAGCATAAGGTTCTGTTTTTAGGAAAGCAGGAGGATGTGGCGCAAATTATATCGCTTGCTGATGTTTTGCTATTGCCTTCCGAGAAGGAAAGCTTTGGCTTGGTAGCACTGGAAGCGATGGCTTGCGGTGTGCCGACAATTGGCTCCATGGCAGGAGGCATCCCTGAGCTTGTCACACATGGCGAGACAGGATTTTTATCACCAGTTGGCGATATAGACGCGATGGCGGAGCATGCAGTCAAGCTGCTTAGCGATGACAAGCTTTATCAGACATTTGTCGCTGCTTGCATTGAACGTGCTCACACAGAATTTTGCAATGATCGAATTACGCATGAATACGAGAGCATTTACTATAAGGTGCTGGGCCTTGAATCGGAAATCAAGCCGTTCTCTTATGATTTATGTCGCTCTTAGTAGGTGAAGCGCATGACACAGCAAATTAACCCACGACTTATTCAGCCTGCTATGAGGGAGGCATGTTCGGTGCTGGACATCCTCCTGCATGCAGGCTTTTCCGCCTTTTTTGTAGGCGGTGCAGTACGAGATACATTGCTCGGCAAGCCTATTCATGATATAGATATTGCGACAAGCGCCAGACCGGAGCAGGTGCTGGAGCTGTTTCCCCGCAGCATACCAACCGGGTTGCAGCATGGAACGGTAACGGTTGTTCATAAGCATAATAGCTATGAAGTGACGACCTTTCGCACAGAGTCAAGCTATAGTGACTACAGACATCCCGGGCAAATTGCTTTCGTTGACGAGCTTGAGCAGGATTTGCAGCGAAGAGATTTTACAATAAATGCGATGGCAATTGACCGGCATTGGAAGCTTTATGATCCGTATGGCGGGCAAAGTGATTTACATAACCGCATTTTGGCTACAGTAGGCTCAAGCAGCCAACGCTTTCAGGAGGATGCGCTGCGCATGCTGCGCGCACTCCGTTTTGCCGCTGCTTATCGCCTGCGTATAGACGAGCAGTGTCAACAGGCGATTTGGCAGCACGGCGAGCTGCTGCAGCATATTGCGATGGAGCGGGTTGCATATGAGCTGGGAAGGCTGCTGCAAGCCGATGAACTGCATCCTAATTTGCACATGCTGAAGGAAAGCAGGCTGCTGCATTTTACGAAGGAAAAGCTGCTGTTGGCGAATGGCAGCTTGCGACAGCTGCCATCTATCGCTTCGCGGGCGGAGAGCACATGCTGGGCGCTGTTATTTCTTCATTTTGGTTTGAGCAGCGGACAGGCTGCCCATGATATGAGGAGGCTGCGGCTTAGCAAGCGGCTGCAAGGCGATGCAGGCACGCTGCTGAAGCTTTGCGAGTGGCTGCAGCAAGCCGTTGAAGAAACGGATGCAGCTGCTCAGACTAATAACAGGCCTGGACTGGCTGACGAGCTGAAGCAGCAATGGCTGCAGCTGCTGCTGCAATATCCGCTTGAGCTGCTTGAGCTATGGCTGGAGCAATTTCAACCGTTTTCTACTCAGGTAAAGCTGCTGCAGCAGCTTCATGAATCATTGCCAGTAAAGAGCGTCAAGCAGCTTGCTGTGCAAGGTAAGCAATTGCTTGATTGGAGTAATAAACCGGCAGGACCATGGCTGAAAGCGCTGCTGGAGCAGTTGTTCATAGCAGTTGCCAGCGGCAAGCTTGGCAACAATAAGCAGGAGATCGAGAGATTTGTAAAAGCACAGAATGAGGATGATGCAATCAATGAATAATAATGAGCGGCTTATTCAATTGCTAACGGCCTCCGACCAATTTATTTCGGGGGAAAAAATTAGTGAGGAATTGGGGATTAGCAGAACAGCAGTTTGGAAGCAAATAAAAAAGCTAGAAGCGCAAGGCTATGAAATCGAAGCGATTACGAAGCAGGGCTATCGTCTGCTCTATGCGCCAAGTCCATTCCAGGCTGACAAGGTAGAGCAGGTACTTGCCGGTCATCGCTTTGGGCATACGATTCATTACTATGACGCCGTTTCCTCTACCCAAACGATTGCTCGCGAGCTTGCTGAGCAGGGCGGAAAGGAAGGCATCGTTGTGCTGGCGGAGCAGCAGCTGCAAGGAAAAGGCAGAATGGGACGCAACTGGCATTCGCCCTATGCAAAGGGTGTATGGATGAGCATTATTTTACGGCCAGCAACGCCTATTCAGCTGGCGCCGCAGCTTACATTGCTAGCGGCAGTTGCTCTAACGAGAGCGATTCGCACTGTCACTGCGCTTGAGGTCGGCATTAAATGGCCCAATGATATTTTGCACCAGGGCAAAAAGCTTAGCGGCATTTTGCTTGAATCGGCGGCGGAGGAACAGCAGCTTCGATATGTTATTGCCGGGCTCGGCATAGATGTGAATCTTGGAGAGAAAGATTATGATCAAGAGCTGCTGCAAAAAGCGACCTCGCTGCGAATTGAAAGCGGCAAGCCGCAGCAGCGGGAAAAGCTGGTGGAAGCGATTATGCTTGAGCTCGAGGCGTTATTCAATCTTTACGATCAGAAAGGCTTCCAGCCTATTGCTGAGCTGTGGGAGAGCTATGCCCTGTCACTTGGCAAGCGGATTAGCCTAACGACGCCACAGGAGCAGTTTGAAGCCGTTCCGCTTCGTTTAACCGCGGCTGGCTCAATTGTAGTCAGAATGGATGATGGCAGCGAACGGGAAATTTATTCTGCAGAGATGGGTGAAATAAAGCAGTAATTTACGAGCTGGCTATTTTCTGCTACACTAGGTCTACCAGGCAGTATTCGTAAGAAACTGCACTGATTTGTGTATATATCTAAAATGAATATTTAGAATGCACACTCTGCTCAGAGCCGAAGGGACCGAGACAGAAGGAAGCATTACTAGCAATCGTTTCCTTTACGTTCGAGGACCTTTTTAGCGATGGCTAAAAGGTTTTTTTGTGCTGACCAACAACTAAAGGAGCTGAATGAATTGAAAAAAAGACTGACGATTTCTGCAATGGCGAAGATGAAAGCAGAAGGTATGCCGATTTCGGTGTTGACCGCTTATGATTATCCTGCCGCCAAGCTCGCTGAGGAAGCAGAGGTAGATGTAATCCTTGTTGGCGATTCATTAGGAAATGTCGTGCTTGGCTACGACACTACAATTCCCGTTACGCTTGAGGATATGATCCATCATGCGCGAGCTGTGGCACGTGGAGCACAGCATACCTTTATTGTAACCGATATGCCATTTATGACGTACGGTGTAACGATAGAGCATACATTAACGAATGCAGCACGCATTATGCAGCAGGCTCAGGTGCAGGCTGTCAAGCTGGAGGGTGGTGCAGAAATTACCGCTCATGTGAAGGCGCTGGTCGATGCTGGTATACCCGTAATGGGCCATATTGGCTTAACACCGCAAGCCGTTCACCAGCTTAGCGGCTACAAGGTACAGGGCAAGCTGGAAAAAGATGCAAAAAAGCTGCTTGACGATGCGCTTGCCTTGCAGGAAGCGGGGGCATTTGCCATTGTGCTGGAGCTTGTAACCGAGCAGCTTGCAAGCTATATTAGCGAGCGACTGGAAATTCCAACGATTGGCATCGGTGCCGGACGCGGCTGTGATGGTCAAGTACTTGTGTATCATGATATATTGCAATACGCATCACCGCATGTTTCAAAACGATTTGTGAAAAGCTATGCAGATGTCGGGACGACAATTCGTGATGCAATTAGTCAATATGTGCAGGACGTGAAAAGCCGCCAATTCCCAGCTGAGGAGCATGCCTTTCAAGGCGAGGCAGGCACACTGGATTCATTATATGGACATGGCTCAGCTTCTGCACAATCAAAAGGAGCCAACAACTCATGAACATTTGTCGTACGAAGCAGCAGCTGAAGCTGGCTGTTAAAGAGGCAAAGGGACAAGGAAAAACGATCGGCTTTGTTCCAACAATGGGATATTTGCACGAAGGGCATGCAAGCTTGCTGAGAGCTGCAAGAGAAGAAAATGATATCGTAGTTCTTAGTATTTTTGTCAATCCAATGCAATTCGGACCTAATGAAGATTTGGACCGCTATCCAAGAGATGAGCAGCGTGATGTAGCGCTTGCGGCACAATGTGGTACAGATATTGTTTTTATACCATCCGTTCAGGAAATGTACCCGAGCAAACCGTTGACCTCCATTAAAGTCGCAGAGGTTAGCGAACGATTATGCGGCGCCTCGCGCCCCGGACATTTCGACGGCGTTGGTTTGGTCGTAAGCAAGCTGTTTCATCTAGTTGAGCCGACACGGGCATATTTTGGCTTGAAGGATGCCCAGCAGGTTGCTGTTATCGAGCAAATGGTTGCTGATTTGGATATGAATGTCGAAATTGTTCCGTGTCCGATCGTGCGCGAGCCTGACGGCCTTGCACTAAGCTCGCGCAATGTGTATTTATCGGCGATACAGCGGAGTGAAGCTACTGTGCTGAGCGAGTCGCTAAGCGAGCTTGCCAATGCACTAAAGCTGAACGGCGCAATGACACCAGCGCAATGCATTGAGCTCGTAACTGACAACATAAAGGAGAAAACCTCTGGCGACATTGATTATGTTGAGCTGCTGGAATATCCTGCATTGATGCCAGTACCTGCACACGAGGGCTTGCTTGATGCTTTGGCAGATCGCAAATTTATTGTGGCACTAGCAGTGCGTTTTGGCAGTACAAGATTGATTGATAATGCGTTATTCCATGTAGAAGAGGTGATCGAACGTGTATAGAACGATGATGAAATCGAAGCTACACCGTGCGACAGTGACAGAAGCGAATTTAAATTATGTGGGCAGCATTACAATAGACGAGGAGCTAATGGAGGCTGCCGATTTGCTGGAAAATGAAAAAGTGCAAGTTGTCAACAACAACAATGGCGCTCGTCTTGAAACCTATGTTATCAAGGGAGAACGCGGCAGCGGAGTGATTTGCTTGAATGGAGCAGCTGCGCGCTTGGTACAGCCGGGAGATCATGTTATTATAATTTCATACAGCTTAATGACCGAGGAGCAAGCTCATTCGTATAAACCGACAATTGTCGTGTTGGATGCAAATAATAAGCCCGTTCAATATATGAATGGTGAAATTCACTCAACCATACTATAATCAAGTTAATCCCTTCATTATGTAACAGCTGCCATGCTGAATGAAAACAGAGCTTTCAACAAAAAATGACCGTACACTCCAACAACTTTAAGAAGGCGGGATGTGGAATGATCAATGAACTGTTTTCATCCATGCATGAACTTCTTGACTACATTATTGAGCATTACAGTAACGCAGACGATGAGCTTAAAGCTGAATTTTGCTATCGTGTGCAGCAGCTGAAGGAGACCAATGATTTATTGATGGATCATTATGTATCGGTTGAAGAAAAGCTCGTGCTGTTTTTTGAGCTGTATCGCTGCTTGCAGGAGGAAGCTGTGCAGCAGGCTGCTGAAGCAGAGGCTGCATCGACGAATGTGACTGCAGCAGATTCATTGCCCAAGCGTCAGTCATCAGCTCAGCACGACATACCGAAGCAGCCGCAGCCGCAATATCCTGCTGGCATTACTGCCTTATATCACGAGTCTGAAGCGGCAAGCTGCAATGAATGTGATTTGTTCATTTCTCCCGAGCATGAGCTGGCTTTGGATCAGGCACAGGGCTATTATAAGCTGTTTATGTTTGCAGAAGCTGCACGGATTTTGCAAACCATTATAGCGGAACAGCCTGAATGCAATATCGCTCGCATTTATTACGGAATGAGCTTGATGCATTTGCGCAACTGGAGTGAAGCGCAAAGGCAGTTTCAATTATTAACGGTATTAAGTGATTTTCCCAAATGGCTTGCACTCAGCTACAATGCACTCGGCTGTATACAAGCAATCAAGCTTAATTTAAATCAGGCAGAGCTGCTGTTCAAAAAGGCTTATCAGCTTTATCCGCAGTTTGAGGATCCACTTAAAAATTTGCAAAGCTGTGTGGAGTCGCCTCAGCATCTGTCATTATATTTTGGAAGCACGGAATTGTGCTGTATGTGAGAGGAACGGTCTAGGAATGAAATATGCCATTTTGGATTTGGAGACAACAGGACATAGCGTGTTGGACCAAATTATACAAATTGGGCTGGTCGTTGTATCGGATGAGCTTGAAGTCGTCGATACGTTCAGCACATTTGTAAAGCCAACAGTTGAAATTCCAGCCTTTATCACTAATTTGACTGGAATTACCGAAGCTGATGTTCAAGATGCTCCTGATTTGAATGACGCGCTGCTTGAAGTGATTCCACGGATTGATGACGCCGTTCTCGTTGCTCATAACGTTGGCTTTGACGCCAATTTTCTAAATCATGCCCTTGATCAATGCGGTTACCTTCCGTTTGCCGGAAGGAGACTTGATACTATGGAATTATTGCGTATTTTATTCCCTTCCATTACTTCTTATCAATTAGGAACGGCAGCCGAGCAGCTTGGCATCGTCCATGAGCAGCACCATCAAGCAGATGCTGATGCTATGGCAACAGCCCAAATTTTCATCCAATGTGTTCAAAAGCTTCGTTCCCTGCCGCTGCTTACTTTGCAGCGGCTATCTTCATTTTTTGATGAGAGCCGCGATTTAGGCTGGTTTATGAAATACAATGTGGGACTCGCCGAGCAAGCAGTGCTGTTTGATTCTGCTGAATATGATTATTATCGGCAGTTTGCACTAAAGGCCAAGCCTTGGCAAGAAGAGGCTTCAGTACGTGAAGCTGAGAATGCAAACAACTATTTTGAGCAATCTAAAAGCTTTTCCCAATACATTGAGGATGTACAAGCTCGCTTTCAAGAGCTTTATGCCAATTATGAGCAGCGAAAGCCGCAAATGCAGATGTTCTCTGATGTATTTGATGCGTTAAGCAATCAGAAGCATTTATTGATAGAAGCTGGTACCGGTACCGGTAAATCGCTTGGCTACTTAATTCCGGCGTTGTATTACGGCATTCAGGCGGAAGAAAAAATTGTTGTCAGCACGCATACGATTAATTTGCAGGAGCAGCTCAGACATCGCGATGTTCCGCTGCTTAACGAAGTGCTGCCCTTTCCCATTCGCGCTTCACTGCTGAAGGGACGCAGCAACTATTTATGTATGCGAAAATTCGAGCACAAGCTTAATTTGCTTGACTTTGTTGCGCCTGTTGATGATCCGATTACAGCAGCGCAAATGGTCGTTTGGCTGACTGAAACGGAAAATGGCGACCAAGAGGAGCTTAATTTGGGACTGCGCGGTCAAGATTTTTGGGGAACAGTAGCTAGCGACGCAGATTCCTGTCTCAATCGCGCCTGTCCATGGTTTAAGCGCTGCTACTATCATCGCGCCAAGCATGAAGCAAATATTGCTGATGTTTGCATAACAAATCATTCGATGATTTTTACGGACATTCAAGCTGATCATCGTCTATTGCCAAGCTACAATTATTTAGTGCTGGACGAGGCGCATCATTTGGAAGAAGTGGCGAGCAAGCATCTTGGCAACCAATTGAATTATTTTTCGTATATTCATGCAATGACTGCGCTGTATAAGGATATGAGAAGCGGGCTGCTGCCTTCATTGCGCGTACGGATTGCAGAGGATGGCGATGACCATCTGGCGGCCTGGAACGAGACAATAGACAGCGCTTATCCGACCCTGCAAACGATTAAGGAATATTGGGATAAGCTGTTTGAATATATGTATGAGGTCGTTTGCAATGAAGCTGAGCAGTCCAATGAACAAGCGGCTGATCAGGCAGGAGCGCTTGTGCTGCGTCTTAATCGCAATAAGCTGCCGCAGCAGTGGAGCAGTATTGTTGAAAGCGAAAATGAGGTTTATGTTCAGCTGAATCGCTTCGCCAAGACGCTTGAGAAGCTTGCTTCTGACATTAAGGAACGACTTGATGATGATTTGGTGTTGAATGGGCTGCTAACGGATCTGGGCGGTGTTGTACGTGAGCTGAGCACGATCAAGGATGAGCTTAGACAATTTATCGAATTCAAAATGGAAGATTATGTATACTGGATTGAAGGTGCGCAAGCATATAAGCATCGTTCATTACAGCTGCTTTCCTCGCCGGTTGATGTTTCCAATCTGCTGAAAAAATATTTGTTTGATGTCAAGGATAGCGTTGTTATGACCTCCGCTACATTGTCGATTCAGAAAAACTTCACATATGTGAAGGAGCAGCTTGGCTTGGAGGGATACAATGAGAGCGGCAGATTAAATGAGGTTATTTTGGAGTCGCCGTTTAATTATCGGGAGCAGGCGCTCGTTATTATCCCGCGTGATTTCCCGGTGCTTAAAGGGGCTAATATTCCAGCCTCCTATCTTGACAAGCTTGTTCATTCACTTAGCGACAACGCCTTGCAGCTCGGCGGTAAAATGCTTGTGCTGTTTACCTCCTATCGCATGCTGAAGCAGGTATATGATCCGTTGAAGGACATTTTGGAGCCCCAGCACATTACTGTACTTGGGCAAGGCATAGACAGCAATAATCGAACAAAGCTGACAAGAAGATTTTTACAGCAAAAAAATTCAATTTTGTTAGGTACAAGCAGCTTCTGGGAAGGCGTGGATATTCCCGGTGAAGCGTTGCAATGTCTTGCTATTGTTAGATTGCCATTTCAGCCGCCAAATCATCCATTAATTGAAGCAAAATCCGAGCTGCTTATTCGCCAAAACAAAAATCCGTTTATGAAGCTGTCGATACCACAAGCCGTCATTCGCTTCAAGCAAGGCTTTGGCCGCCTGGTTCGCACAGCGAGCGATAAAGGAATTGTAATTATTTATGATACTCGTGTCATCGAAGCCTATTACGGCAAGCATTTTCTATACTCCTTGCCTGGACCAAAGATTGAAACGATGCATGCAGATCAGATGATGCAACGAATGGAGCAGTGGCTGGCGGAGTAAGCCTCTAGCGCTATATGAGGATGTTCACACGCACTAAAAGACTGTTTTTAGGAGGAGCATGATATGAAGCAAACGAAAATTTCGGATGCGGTCGTCAAACGATTGCCATTATATTTGCAGGTGCTGAATGAGCTTAAAGCTCGTGAAGTAAAAACAGTCTCCTCGCAGGAGCTAGGTCATTTATTGGATTTTAATCCTGCACAAATTCGCAAGGATCTTGCTTATTTTGGCGACTTTGGCCGCAAAGGGATCGGCTATGAGGTCGATTATTTGATTGAAAAAATACGCCATATTCTTAAAATTAATCAGACGATTTCAGTTGCCTTGATCGGAGCGGGCAATTTGGGACATGCGTTATGCAATTACAATAAATACAGCAAGGACAATATGCAGATCGTTGCCGTTTTTGATGCGCATGAAGCCAAGGTTGGGACTAAAATTAACAATTTGGTCGTGCAGCCTATGGAAGAGCTGGCTGACACGATCAAGCAGCAAAAAATTAGAATCGGAATTATAACTGTGCCTGCACAGGAAGCGCAAAACGTAGCGAATCAGCTTATTGCAGGCGGCATTGAAGGCATCCTGAATTTTGCTCCAACAATATTGCGAGCGCCAGACGAGGTTCGCGTGCAGCATGCAGATTTTACGAAGGAGCTGCTTAGTCTGGCCTATTATTTGAATCATAAAGAGGAGGGCTACGATGAGTCAGATATGGATTAAAAACGGCGCATTCATTACGATGGCTGCTGGAGAGCCGCAGCTTTTAACCGGACATATGGTTGTGGATCAAGGCGTCATCTCCTATATTGGTGAGCAAGCGCCGCAAGTGAGCGAGCAAGCTGACATTATAGACGGCAAAGGCTTATTATTTATGCCGGGTCTGGTCAATACGCATGGACATGCGGCAATGTCGCTGCTGCGCGGTTTTTCTGATGATTTGAATTTACAGGTTTGGCTGCAGGAGAAAATGTGGCCAATGGAAGCCAAATACGAAAACGCCGATACAAGAGCAGGCAGCGATTTGGCAATCGCTGAAATGCTGCTTAGCGGTACGACAACCTTTGTCGATATGTATGATCGAATGGACCAGGTTGCGCAAGCAGCTGTGGATGCAGGAATTCGTGCCTTTTTGACGCGAGGCGTCATCGGCTTATGCTCTCCAGAGGAGCAAACCGCCAAGCTGGAGGAAGCGATTAGCTTCGCCAAGCAATGGAACGGTGCAGGCGACGGACGAATTCGCACGATGCTGTCTCCGCACGGCCCTTACACATGTCCGCCAGATTACATTCAGCGCATTATTCAGGCAGCCCATGATCTTGATTTGCCACTTCATACGCATATGTCGGAAACGAAAGCAGAAGTGCAGCAAAATATTGATCAATATGGCAAGCGTCCAGCTGCACATCTTGACGAGCTAGGCTTTTTTACAAGACCTGCTTTGCTCGCTCATGCTGTTCATTTGACGGATGAGGAAATCGAATTGCTGGCACGCAGAGGCGCGTCAATTTCTCACAATCCGATTAGCAATTTGAAGCTAGGCAGCGGTGTGGCGCGCGTGCCTGAACTGCTGCGCGCGGGTATCAAGCTATCACTTGGTACGGACAGCGTCGCCAGCAACAATAATCTTGATTTGTTTCAGGAAATTCGTGCTGCTGCACTGTTACATAAAGGTGTTAATGGCGATCCAACTGCTGTTCCGGCCTATACAGCTCTTCAGCTAGCTACCTCCTTGGGAGCGCAGGCGATCTGGCATGATCATATTGGCTCGCTGGAAGCAGGCAAAGCAGCTGACTTTATTGCAATCAATATCGATCAGCCTCATTTCTTCCCTCGTACGGATCTAGTGTCGCATCTCGTATATGCAGCAAATGGCCGAGATGTTCAGCATGTATGGGTGGCAGGCAAGCAGCTGGTGAAAAATAGAGAGCTGTTGACTATGGATGAGGAGAAAATACGTTTCGAAGCACAGGCGGCTTACGAGCGTTTATTGGTTTAGCATGAGAGCGATTGAAAAAAAACGTCCGCCATTAATGAATCGAAGACGGTGGATTACATTAATTATTGTGCTGATCATCTTGTTAATCGTCGGCATAACCTTATTTTATCGATCCATTCATCGTGAGCTTTGGCAGGAAAAAAGCGAAGCCGAGCAAATCATTGAGCAAAGTGAAGCTTATAATTTGGAAACGTTGGAGTCACTTAACAAGTATGTATGGGAAAATCCATACTGGATTTTATTGGCTGACACAACAGATACAGCGACTAAAACGTATTCGGTCTGGTCAGGCGATCAGCAAATTGCCAAGCTTGCCTACGCCGATGCCGTGTCACAGGAAGATATGCAGGCCATTGTGCAGTCCTCTAAAGCGAATGCTGAAAGCATAAGGCTTCAGGTCGGATATGCATTCGGACAGCTTGTATGGGAAGTTAAATATAAGGACAGCGAAACTACCCACTCTAAAATAGCCTTTTACAGTTTGGCAAGCGGCAGCTTTATCGATGAATATACAATACCTAAGGAAGCGAGACCTTAATGGCTCGTTTCCTTTTTTTATATAATTCATAATGATAGCAAAAATGATATACTATTTGATATATGATGGATATATCAATCTAAACAGATAGAGGTGTTAACATGAGAGAAATGAAGCTCAAACCGTTCATAATTGCATTTGTTGTCGTTCTTGTGTTGCTTGTAGGCGGGAGCTTTACGTATCAATATGTTGCACAGGAAAAGCCGATGCAAGAAAAGCTGGACAAGCTTGTCTATTCCAATATTTTGCTGCCTGTTGAGAAGCAGGATGGCTCATATCATTTAACAATGGAAGTCGTTAAAGATTGCAAGCTGCAAGAAGCGATGGAGGAGCTGAAGCAAGCGGTACAGGAGTACGATTTAACAGAGGAAAACTATGATGTACAGCTGCTTAACAAATCCAGCGAGCTGCAGGACGTTTGGCAAGGACAGCTGTTTGCTATAGCTGAAATTATGGCTAATCAGCAATATTCCGAGCTTCCGGAGCTGATGCAAACGATTGAGAAGGAGCATCCTGATGTGCAGGCAGATGCAAGTATGGACGAGAAATATGTATATATTACGCTGTTGAAGGACGGTCAGCGCTTTGATAAGCTGCTGCCGCTTGATGGCGGCAAAATGGAGGTGTGGCAGGATGCGCAATAGTATAAAGGAAATCGCATTGGGCTCAATCGCCGCCATGATTGTTTTTGTATTAGGCTATACGGTTCATATTGGTGCTGCTGCTCTGGCACTGCTGCTGTTTGCTGTTATCTTTTTTATTAATCGCAGCTCAAAAGCGGTTGCCGGATTGGCAAGCTTGAAAAATAAAAAGAGCAATCGAATACAACGCATTACCTTTGATGAGGTTGGCGGACAGGATCATGTCAAGCAGGAGCTGCAGGAGGCGCTTGATTTTCTCGTCAACCGCGAGCAAATTGCCGAACGCGGTATTCGCATTATGAAAGGGATTTTGCTGACTGGACCGCCGGGAACGGGGAAGACACTGCTTGCAAAGGCTGCAGCCAATTACACGGATAGTGTATTTATTGGAGCCTCTGGTAGTGAATTCGTCGAAATGTACGTCGGTACAGGCGCGAATCGCATACGCGAGCTGTTCCAGAAGGCACGCAATGAAGCAAAGGCAAAAAACAAAAAAAGCGCGATCATTTTTATTGACGAAATCGATGTCATTGGCGGCAAGCGCGATGGCGGGCAGCAGCGGGAATACGATCAAACGCTGAACCAGCTGCTGACGGAGCTGGACGGAATTTACCATGACGCCGACGTTCATATTTTGCTTATAGCAGCAACGAACCGCAAGGATATGCTTGACGATGCGCTGCTAAGACCTGGACGTTTTGACCGCCATATTGAAGTGGCATTGCCGGACAAGCGCTCAAGAAAGCATATTTTGCAGCTGCACGCCGCTAACAAGAGGCTCGCAGACGACATTAACTTTGACGAGTTGGCCAAGGATACGTATCAATTTTCCGGAGCACAGCTTGAGGCTGTAATGAACGAGGCTGCCATCTATGCGATGCGCGAGCAATTTGAAGTTATTCAGCAGCAGCATATTCAAGCTGCGATCGACAAAGTATTGCTAGGAGAGAAAAACAACCGTGAAGCGAGCAAAGAGGATAAAATCCGTATTGCGCGCCATGAGCTTGGCCATGCCATAATGGCAGAGGTTACGACACCCGGCTCCGTAGCACAGGTGGTGCTGTCACCTCGCGGCGGGGCGCTAGGTTTTGTGCGGCATACACCACTGGCTGATAAATACTTGTATACGAAAACAGAGCTTGAGCACAAAATAATGGTAACGCTTGGCGGGGCTGTAGCTGAGGAAATCTTTTATGGAGAACGAAGCACTGGCTCACGCGGCGACTTCGATCAAGCGCTTAGCATTGTCAAGACGATGGTGGAGTCTGGCTTAACAAGCCAAGGAATTATTAACTCGAGCATGATGACTGCAGATCGTTGGAGCATAATCAGCAACGAGGTTTTGAATGATTGCCTGGCCCAAACGAAGCAGCATTTGAGCGAGCGCATTGACATTTTTGAACAAGCTTTGCCTGTATTGCTAGAAGAGGAATTTTTAAGTGGTGACAATTTTCGCAATATTTTAAACAACTAGCTTTAAAATGCGATAAATTTGTAACAATTCGCATAATAGCGCTTACCTCATCTACAAAATATCTTAAAAACAGGTATAATAAGAGTGAATACAAATAAGGGAGAAACTAATACCTATGATTAAGAAAGTTGGAGTTGTTGGAGTAGGGACGATGGGGCAAGGCTTGGCTGAAATGCTGGCTAAAAACAGCCTGGATGTTTATATTCTGGAGAAATCCCAAGATCGTCTTGAGCATGCAATGCACATGATTGAAGTCAGCCTGGACAAACAAATAGAAAAATGGGCGATTACTTCATCAGAAAAAAAATTGATTATTTCTCGCATTAATCCTGTTACAGATATGGAAAAGCTGTCAGGCTGCGAGCTTATTATTGAATCAATAAATGAGGAGCTTGAGGATAAGAAGGAAGTTTTCAAGCAATTGGATCAAATCACCTCGCCTTCCACGATTTTGGCAAGCAACACCTCCTCGCTGAGCTTAACGGAGATCGCAAGCGTAACACGTTCGCCTGAACGTGTTATTGGCATGCACTTTGTTCATCCTGTCGCCACCGTAAATGTAGTTGAAGTAGTACGCGGCTTGAAAACCTCTGAGCAAACCGTTGAGGCGATGAAGGAATTTGCCGATGTCATTCAAAAGAAAGCAGTAATGGTGTTCGAATCGCCTGGATTTGTAACAACACGTCTGATCTGTCTGTTTATTAATGAGGCGCTGCATGTGCTTGAAGAAGGGGTTGCTACGGCAGAGGATATCGACCAAGCGATGCGCAACGGTTATTCATTCAAATACGGCCCATTCCAAATGGCCGATCATTTTGGATTGGACTCTGTACAAGCGGCTCTTGAAAATATGTTTCGTGAATACGGCGAGTTGAAATATCGTCCGTCCTTCGTGCTTAAGAAAATGGTGCGCGCTGGACAGCTCGGTGTAAAAACAGGCATGGGCTTCTTCAAATATGACACGGATGGAGATCGAATTTAATGAAAGTACTCGTAATTAATGCAGGCAGTTCGTCAATTAAATACCAGCTTTTTGATATGATTCATGAAAGTGTGCTAGCCAGCGGTCGCGTTGAACGAATCGGCATGGATTCCTCGATCGTGACGCATGAGCCGGCAGACAAAGAAGAAGTCGTAGAAGTAAAAGAAATTTTGGACCATGTTGCAGGCGTTAAGCGCGTTATTGAGATGCTGACGCATGAGGAATACGGTGTTGTAAAATCGATGAGCGAAATTGACGCTGTCGGTCACCGCATCGTGCATGGCGGCGAAACATTTAAAAATTCAGTTATCGTAACCGATGAAGTAAAAAGTGAAATTAAACGTCTATTCGAGCTTGCACCGCTTCATAACCCTGCACATATGATGGGGATTTTGGCGGTTGAAGCGAACCTTCCAAATGTTCCGCAGGCCGTTGTTTTCGATACAGCCTTTCACCAAACGATGCCTAAAAGCTCATACCTGTATGCAATACCAAAAACGCTATACAAAAAGCATAAGGTTCGCCGCTACGGCTTCCACGGTACTTCGCACGCTTATGTTAGCGATGTAGCAGCGAAAACGCTTGGCAAGGACCTTGCTGCACTAAAAATGATTACATGCCATATCGGAAACGGCGGCAGCTTGACTGCGATATTGAATGGCGAATCATTTGATACGAGCATGGGTATGACACCGCTGGAAGGCTTAATGATGGGGACGCGTTCAGGCGACCTGGACCCGGCGATTGTGCCGTTTGTCATGAACAAGGAGGAGCTTACACTCAACGAAGTCAACTCGATGCTGAACAAGCATAGCGGTTTGCTTGCCGTTTCCGGGTTAAGCTCTGATATGCGCGAAATTACCGATGCGATGGCGGACAATGAAGACGCCAAGCTTGCTTTCGATATGTACGTTTATCGTGTGAAAAAATATATCGGCTCGTACGCTGCTGCTATGAACGGCCTCGATGTGGTCGTATTTACTGCAGGCGTTGGTGAAAACTCGGTCGTGCTGCGCCAGTCAGTATGCGAAGGGCTGACTTTCCTTGGCATCGAAATCGACGAGGAGCTTAATAAAATTCGCAGCAAGGAGCCGCGCGTTATTTCCTCTGCCAACTCTAAAGTAACCGTGATGGTTGTTCCTACCAATGAGGAGCTCTTAATAGCGCGCGATACGTATAATCTCGTTAAGTAGAAATAAAGGAGGGGGAAGGGCTTGACCGACCATGTATGGAAGGCCTACGCGCACGGTATGAATGTGGTGCTGAGCGAAGGCGGAATCTATGTTCACTCCTTGCTGCTAAAAAGCTATCGTGCTTTAGGCATGTCCCATGCTGAAGCGATGCTTATGCTGCAAATTATGCAAGCCTCCATGGTTGAGCAGCATCCTTTCCCGACTCCTGAGCAGCTTGCCTCTGCAATGGGAGCTGAGGTCGAAGAGGTAACAGGATGGCTGCAGCGTTTAATCAATGAAGGTTTCCTGAGCATTGATCATGAAACGGTCAATGACCTGATCGTGGAGCGCTATAACTGGTCAGGCTGGGTGCTGAAGGCAAGCACATGGCATGCCCAGCAGCTAAGAGCCAATAAGCAGGCTGATCGGCGCAAGCTGCAGGTCATTCAGCAGCAGGACGATGTAGCCAAGCTGTTCCATATGTTTGAACAGGAATTTGGCAGACCGCTTTCGCCAATGGAATATGAGACGATTAGCGCCTGGTTTGATCAGGATCAATACTCTGAGGAGCTGATCACACTTGCGTTGAAGGAAGCGGTATTTGCTGGCAAGCTGAGCTTCCGCTATATTGATCGCATTTTAATTGACTGGTCACGCCATCGTGTCACGAATGCGGAGGAGCTGAAGGCTTACCGCAATCAATATTATAATAAAAACCTTTGAGCGCCATGTTGGCAAGGCTGGCTTAGCCTTGTACAACGCACTCGAAGGTTTTTTTGTTGGCAAAAAAGGCTGCTTAACAAATTGCGAGCAAATGATGTACAATGGAACAACTAGTTTGCTTTGAAAGCGATACACATTACAGGAGGATTAACATGGAAGCAACTTGTCACGTAGTTATTGTTGATGATGAGGTGCTGGTACGCCAGGGCATCAAGCATTTGCTGCAGTGGGAGCAGGAAGGCTTTCTCATTGTCGGAGAAGCCTCGAATGGACAGGAAGCATTAAAGCTGATTGAGCAGCTGCAGCCTCACATCGTTATTACCGATATTGTTATGCCGCAAATTGATGGCGTAGAGCTGACCAGCCTAATTAAGGAACGCTATCCTGATATAGAAGTGATCGTGCTAAGCAGCTTTAGCGAATTCCATTATGTACGCGATACGTTTCAAAAGGGTGTTGCAGATTATATATTAAAGCCGAAGCTAGAAGCTGAGCAGCTGCTGACGATTCTGAAGCGGACTGCGCAGCGGATTCCTTCCTTGAGGCTTGCAGAGGGCGAACGCTCTGGCCAGCCTAATGTCAGCACGCTGCTGGATCGCTTAATGTCAGGCTACGACGCAGCAGATTCACAGACGGATATACAACAGCTTTTCGCCTACCCAAGCTTCCGCTTGTTCGGAGCAGACTTAAAATACGGTCGCACCCACGCTGCCATTAAGGAGCAGCTGCTGCAAAGATTGAATGAAATGTTCGCGCCATTTATGCATCAGCTGCAGCATCATTTGCTGCCTACAGAAGAAAGTGCAGTCGTTGTACTGCTCAACAGCAGTGAAGCGCAGTGGGAGAGCATGATGCCGGCGATTCGCGC
The DNA here is from genome assembly GCF_018403185.1 of Paenibacillus montaniterrae. Lineage (GTDB taxonomy): Bacteria > Bacillota > Bacilli > Paenibacillales > Paenibacillaceae > Pristimantibacillus > Pristimantibacillus montaniterrae. The sequence goes on along the minus strand of NZ_BOSE01000001.1, from coordinate 770,858 downwards.
ACTGTCCAATTCTGTGCGGCTGCAGGAGCAGCATGTCGCCTGGGTGCTGGGCGACAGCTTTCGCTCAATTGCCCAGCTGTATGAGCAGTATTATGAGCAGTTTGTAAAGCTCGCTGCCTATCGCTACTTTTTGCCGCGTGACAAAACACTGATTATTCGGCATGAGCTGCCGAAGCTGATTGAGCAAGAGCCAGAGTTTAATATGAGCTTGTTTATGGAGCAGCTGCAGCAGCGCAGACTGGAGGAAGCAATCGAAATATTGCATCACTATATGGCTGCTGCGGCAAGCTATTATACGCTTGATGTGTTTGCCTTCAAATCTCTGCTTGGCAATATTATATTTAATATGATCATTATGCTGGGCAAGCTTGAAATCAATACGAAGCAATTGGAGGCGAGCAAATACAGCTATTTCCGCAGCATTAATGAGTCTACCCATGTGACGGAGGCAATCCTGCAGGTACAAGCTTTTATGGAGCAAATGAGAGAGGCCGTCAGCTCTAGCCGCTTCGCTGCAGCCAATCCTAATCTGGCGATGATCATCAGCTATATTCAGCAGCATTATATGGAGCCGATCAGCTTAAGTGATGTCGCCAACCATTTTCACTTTAATCCGTCGTACCTATCGACATTGTTTTCCTCGCATCATGGCGAGGGCTTTAGCGAGTATTTGAATCGGGTGCGCGTCGACAAGGCGGCAGAGCTGCTGCAAACGACTGATATGGCAATCTCGGATATTAGCGTTCAGGTTGGCTATTCCGACCATAGCTATTTTACGAAGGTTTTCAAGAAGCTGAAGGGAATGTCGCCCAGTCAATTTCGCAAAAGCTATATGATGCAGTAGAGGAGCCAGAAACATGAGACTGAAGCGAATAGCCGAGAAGCTCAAATATCATAATCTGTTTATTAAAATGTTTTCGATTACGCTGGTCAGCATTATAACCGTTGCAGTGCTGACGTGGTTTGTTATGATCCGCATCTCCGAGCAGGTGTTTATGGATACGTTCAGCATTACGAATGGGAAAATTATGACGCAAATTCAAACAAGCGCCGAAGCGATGAATTATGCCGTCTCCATGACTGCCAGCAACGCCAATATAAGCGGTGAAATCAAACGCTTTCTGACGAGAGGACAATTTACGACGATAGAAGCGCTCAGCAGTCACTATAAGGTGACGCAGGAGATGAAGCGTCTCCAGTCCACGCTTGCTTCTTATCCGATCGCAATGGTCGTGATCGGCAATAACGGCAATCGCCATGCAACCGATACGACGTTCTGGCCGCCAACCTACAAGGGGTTGAACGAGCATTTCATTACCGAGCAAACGATTCAATCGCCGCGCAAGCTGCATTATCATATCGATATGAGCACTTTGGACGGACAGCAAAATGAGCAAGCGGTCATCGTTGCTTCCAAGGCGATGTATGAGCAGCTAAGCGGCGAAATCTATGGCGTTCTATATTTTGCAATCAAGGAAGCAGAGTTCAAAAAGAATTATTCGGGCTTTACAAGTGAAGGTAATGATGTGCTGCTGCTGAATCGTAGCGGTATCGTTGTGTCGTCCAACGTGACAAGCAAGCTGGGCACGACTGAACAGGAGCTGCTGGACTATGCGAAGCAAATCGAGCAGCAGGGAGAGAAATATATTAACGTTGATTGGCAAGGAAAGCAGTATTTAATACTGTCGACCTACTTGCCTACCTATGATCTTTATTTGGTTAATACGATCGACAAGCGCGTTGCTTTATCGCAAATGTTAGATGTGAAAACGCTGACGTTAATTATTGCAGCGATTGTGTTCATTTCGCTAATCATTGTGTTTATTGTATCACGGCGCATTACCCGCTCGCTAACGTTGCTGGCGCGGCAAATGTCTCGTGTAACGAAGCGGAATTTTGGAAATTACATCGTCGTTTCCGGCAGCAATGAAATTAAAGAGGTTGGCAAAGCTTACAATTTAATGCTGGACGAGCTAAATGAATATATTGCCGAGCTGCTAAAGTCGCAAAAGGAGCAGCGCAATGCCGAGCTGTCGGCGCTGCAAATGCAAATTAATCCGCACTTTCTGTACAATACGCTTGCCTCGGTAAAAATTCTTGTACAGCAGGGCAATAAGGATAAGGCTACTGCGACAATTAACGCACTAATTGAGCTGCTGCAAAACACTATCGGCAATGCCAGCGAAATGATTACCGTAAAGCAGGAGCTTGTCAATTTAAAAAACTATGTGTTTATTAATCATGTACGCTACGGAGAGCAAATTAAGGTGAACTACTTTATTGATGAGCAGTGCTACGACTTTGCCATTCCGAAGCTCATTATTCAACCGTTTATCGAGAATGCCTTCTTTCATGCATTTCGTGGACAGGCAGACGGTTACATTTACGTAATGATTTCACGAGAAGGCAGCAATCTCGTATGTGAGATTGTCGACGATGGCGTAGGCTTTGATATGGACTGGAACGAAAGCATGCCGGCAAGCAAAAATTCTTCTCATTTCTTTTCTGGCATCGGAATCCGCAACGTAAATGATCGACTTGAGCTGCTGTATGGCGAAGGCTATGGCGTGCAAATTCATAGCTCGAAGGGAGAAGGAACGCGCATTAAATTGTTAATTCCAGTATCTGTATCTAAAGAAATTACCAAAACATAAAAAAAGTAATAACAGAAGCATCACGCTTCGTTCAGCCCCTTCAATCAAGTATAGAAAAGACTAATCGGGATAAAGATATTGCTAACGAGCACCAATTTTGAGTTGCTATAATGAAATCGTTAGCCGGCAAACGCTTTCAGTTTTTTTCAATCGTACTGTGAATATCAAAAAGGGGCTGAATGTTATGAAAAAATTACTAACGGTATTGCTAGCGAGCTTTATGCTGCTTACAGCGTGCTCAAGCAATACGAATAATGCGAATCAAGGAGAGGGGAATACTCCTTCTGGCTCAAATGGCTCAAAACAAGAGATAACGGTATGGGCATGGGATAAAGTGTTCAATATCGGTGCTATGGAATTCGCAAAAAAGGTGTATGCTGAGAAAAATGCTGATCTAACTGTAAATCTTGTTGAGAATGCACAAAATGATATTATTCAACGCTTGAATGCAGGTCTTAACTCCGGTACTACAAAAAGCTTGCCTAACATTGTTTTGATTGAGGATTACCGTGCGCAAAGCTTCCTGCAAGCTTACCCTGATGCATTTTTTGCGCTAGACGAGTTCATTAACCCGTCTGATTTCGCAGATTATAAAATCGGACCAACAAGCTTTAACGGCAAGCAGTATGGTGTGCCATTCGATTCTGGCGTAGCGGGCCTATATGTTCGTACTGACTATTTGCAAGAGGCTGGCTATTCCGTTGATGATCTTCAAGATATCACTTGGGATCAATACATCGAAATCGGTAAAGCTGTTAAAGAAAAAACAGGACACGATATGCTGACTCAGGATCCTAACGATCTTGGCTTAATTCGTATGATGATTCAATCCGCTGGTTCCTGGTATTTGAAGGAAGACGGCAAAACTCCATATTTGAAAGATAACGCAGCGCTAGCAGATGCGCTTGAAACATACAAAAAACTGATGGATGCAGGCATTGTCAAAGTTATTTCTGACTGGAGCCAATTTGTTGGCGCGTTCAATAGCGGCGATGTTGCATCTATTCCAACAGGTAACTGGATTACAGCTTCTGTAAAAGCTGAAGCTGAGCAATCTGGCAAATGGGCAATCGTACCATTGCCGACTCTTGCTAACACTGAATCTTCTGTACATGCTTCCAATCTGGGCGGAAGCTCCTGGTATGTATTGAATGTTGACGGCAAAGAAGCTGCGGCTGAGTTCTTGAAGGAAACATTCGGCTCCAACGCTGATTTCTACCAAACACTTGTAACGGAAATCGGTGCGATTGGTACGCTGAAGGCTGCTGCTGAGGGCGAAGCATATTCTGCGCCTGACGAGTTTTTCGGAGGCCAAACAACGATCTCTGACTTTGCTTCCTGGACTGAGCAAATTCCTAACGTAAACTACGGCATGCATACGTATGCAATTGAGGATATTATGGTTGTTGAGGTTCAGAACTACATGAACGGCGCTGATTTGCAAACCGTTCTAGGCAATGCACAAACTCAAGCCGAATCACAAATTCGTTAATTGCAGTCGGTTGTCAAGCAGTAACAGATCAGGGCTTCCATACGGTCTTCAGCCAAAAGCTGGAGACCGAGCCCGGCTGTTTTGCAGCCGAAGAAAGGAGCAAAAACAGTGAGTACAGCGAAGAAGGGCATGAGTATTCAGCGCAAATCCAATTTGACTGGTTGGCTGTTTGTAAGCTTGGCTGTCATTATGATTGTCGTTTTTTATTTTTATCCGATGCTGCAGGCGTTGCTGCTGTCATTCAAATCAGGTACGGGGATGAACCTCGAATTTGTCGGGTTGGATAATTACAAGCGCCTCTTTACCGACACAACGTTCAGAACAGCTTTAACGAATACATTTATATACTTAATTGTGCAAGTTCCGATTATGATTATTTTGGCGCTGTTCCTTTCTGTATTATTGAACAACAGCCAGCTACGATTTAAAGGCTTTTTCCGTACTGCAATCTTTTTACCAGCGGTAACTTCTCTTGTTGCCTATTCCGTAATTTTTAAATATCTATTCGCAACAGATGGCTTGGTGAACAAGTTTCTGATGAATTTGCATCTGATCCAAACACCGATCGCCTGGATTACTGATCCGTTCTGGGCGAAAATTACGATCATTATCGCCATCACTTGGCGCTGGACTGGCTACAATATGATTTTTTACTTGTCGTCGCTGCAAAACATTGACAATTCGATTTATGAAGCGGCTCGCATTGACGGCGCTTCGGCAACGCGGCAATTTTTTGGCATTACGATTCCATTGTTGAAGCCGATCATTTTATTTACGTCCATTACATCGACAATCGGTACGCTTCAGCTATTTGATGAAGTTATGAACATTACGAAGGGCGGACCAGGAAACGCGACAACGTCGATTTCTCAATACATCTACAACCTATCGTTTAAATATTCATCTGACTTTGGATACGCAGCTACAGTGTCGTACTCAATTGTAGTCATCATTATCATTCTTGCATTTTTGCAGTTCAAATTGGCAGGTGACGATAAATGAGTAAGCTTAAAAAATTGGGAATGTATTTGTTTTTGTCGGTTTCGGCGATTATTTCAATCTTCCCGTTTCTATGGATGATTACAAGCGCAACGAATATTTCGGCTGATGTGACAAAAGGGAGAATCATTCCAGGTACGCATTTGTTTGATAATATTAGAAATTTGTTCGAGTCGGTTGATATTTCAACGGCATTGCTGAACTCAGCTAAGGTTTCGGTGTCCACTACGATTATTTCGCTAGTTATTGCGTCGCTGGCTGGCTTTGGCTTTGAAATTTATCGCAGCAAGGCAAGAGATGCTGTATTTTCTATTTTGCTGCTGTCGATGATGATTCCATTTGCAGCGATTATGATTCCGCTGTTCCAAATGTTCGCCAAGATTTCCAATACAGCTCCGGCAATTGGGATCGATACGCTGTCAGGCGTTGTGCTGCCGACTGTTGTTACAGCGTTTCTTATCTTTTTCTTCCGGCAAAATGCGAAAATGTTTCCTAAGGATTTGCTGGAAGCGGGCCGTATTGACGGCTTGAGCGAGCTGGGATTGTTTTTCAGAGTATTTGTGCCAACGATGAAAACGACTTATGCAGCAGCTGGGATTATTACCTTTATGTCCAGCTGGAACAACTATTTGTGGCCTTTGATTGTGCTGCAATCACCAGAAAATCAAACTGTACCACTTTTAATTTCTACACTAGGCTCAGCATATTCACCTGATTATGGCGTTATTATGACAGCAATCGTAATCTCTACGATCCCGACTGCGTTAGTATTCTTCTTTATGCAGAAGCATTTCGTAGCAGGTATGACAGGTTCTGTAAAATAATCGGCGATAAAAGCCATGCATTGCTGCTTAGCAGTAGACAATGCCTGGCTTTTATAGTATGTATAAAGTAATGCATAAAGCAGAGTATTTAGTAGTTAACATTATAATAAATCCATTTTGGAGGTAGAAACATGACGACTACACAACCATCTCTAAATTGGCTGGCAGATCCTTCGGTATTCGCGGTCAATCGCATTAAAGCACACTCAGATCACAAATATTATGAAACCGTGGAGGAAGCTGAAGCCAGAGGAGAGATGAAGCTGCGCCACAGCCTGAACGGCTCTTGGAAGTTTTGCTACAGCAGCAAGCCTGCGGATCGTCCCGCACAATTTTTTGAGCCCCAATATGATGTAGCAAGCTGGGATTTTATTCAAGTGCCTGGACATATTCAGCTTCAAGGCCATGGCAAGCCGCAATACGTCAATACGATGTATCCATGGGATGGCATTCATGAGCTAAGACCGCCACAGGTTAATATGGAGGATAACCCTGTAGGCAGCTATGTAAAAACGTTTACAGTGCCGCAGCATATGCAGGGCAAGCCATTATTTATATCATTTCAGGGTGTTGAATCGGCATTTTACGTATGGTTGAATGGCCAGTTTATCGGCTATAGCGAGGACAGCTTTACGCCATCTGAATTTGAGCTGACGCCATATCTTCAAGCTGGTGAAAACAAGCTGGCAGTAGAGGTTTATCAACGCAGCACAGGAAGCTGGCTGGAGGATCAGGACTTTTGGAGATTTTCAGGCATTTTCCGTGATGTTTACTTATATACCGTTCCAAAGGTTCATATTCGCGATTTGTTCGTCCATGCCAGCTTAGATGATTCCTATACGCAAGGCGTACTTTCCGTGGATGTATCATTGCTGAATGATGCGCAGGCCGAGCTTGAGTTTATTTTGAAATCAAATTCGGGAGAGCAGCTTGCTCGCCTCGTACAGTCAATTAGCGGGCAGTCAACGGTAGCGCTGGAGCCAGGAGAGGTGCAGCCATGGAGCGCAGAGGCTCCGAATTTGTACAGCCTTTACATTTTAGTTCGCAATCAAGCAGGCGAGCTGGTTGAGGTGCTGCATGAGCGGATTGGCTTCCGTCGCTTTGAAATGATTGACAAAATTATGCATCTTAACGGCAAACGCATCATTTTCAAAGGCGTAAATCGCCATGAATTCAATGCTCGTCGCGGACGCGCTATTACAAAAGAGGATATGCTGTGGGATATTAAAACGATTAAGCAAAACAATTTGAACGCCGTTCGTACATCCCATTATCCGAATCAATCGCTATGGTATGAGCTATGCGACGAATACGGCGTATATTTAATCGATGAAATGAATCTGGAAACGCATGGTTCGTGGCAGAAGATGGGCGCAGTCGAGCCTTCTTGGAACATTCCGCTGCATCATAAGGAATGGAACGATATTGTCATGGATCGCGCTATCTCGATGCTCGAGCGCGATAAAAACCATCCTGCAATTTTAATTTGGTCGCTGGGCAATGAGTCGTATGTTGGCGAAGTGCTGCTCAATGTTGCCAACTACTTCCGTTCTGCAGACAGCTCGCGTCTTGTTCACTATGAAGGTGTCGTCTATGATCGCAATTTTGCCGATTGCACAGATATGGAATCTCGCATGTATGCGCGGCCTGCCGATATTGAAGCTTATTTGAGCGATAATCCGAGCAAGCCGTATATTAGCTGCGAATATATGCATGCAATGGGCAACTCGGTTGGCGGTATGCATAAATATACCGAGCTAGAGGACAAGTATCCGATGTACCAAGGCGGCTTCATTTGGGATTATATCGATCAGATGCTGGTGAAGAAGGATCGCTACGGCAAGGAGTTTCTCGCTTATGGCGGAGATTTTGACGACCGCCCTAACGACAACAGCTTCTGCGGCAACGGTATTGTGTTTGCCGATCGCACTGTAACGCCTAAAATGCAGGAGGTTAAATTCCTCTATCAAAATATGAAGCTGACTGTCGCGAAGGATTCTGTTATCGTCCGCAACGACAATTTGTTTATTGGCACGGAGCAGTATGAGCTAGTCATAAGTTTGGAGCATGAAGGGAAGCTGCTTGAGCAGCAGCGCATGCAGCTCGATGTTCCAGCAGGCGAGCAGCGCCAGCTGTCTGTTCAATGGACGACCGAACCGGCATATGGTGAATATGCAATCACGGCGTCGCTTGTGCTGCGCGAAGCGACACTTTGGGCGGATAAAGGGCATGAGATCGCATTTGGCCAGCATATTTTTGTTGCTGCGCAGCAATCTGTTGAGCTAGCGGCTAAAACGTTCCGTGTAGCGGTAGGCGATGTTAATATCGGCATGCATGGGAAGGATTTCAGCATTATTTTCTCCAAGCAGGCAGGCACATTGATTTCAGTGCAGTACGATGGACGGGAAATGATTGCGCAGCCGCCACATGTGCTGTTCTGGCGTGCAACAACAGATAATGACAAGGGCTACAACCAGGGCTATGAACGGGCACAATGGTTTGCAGCAAGTCTGTCTCGCAAATGTGTCGGGGTTGAGCTTGAAGAAAATGAGCATAGCGCGACTGTCAGCTTTACGTACCAATTCAGCATTAGCAAGGAGCTTGTGGTGAAGGTCGCCTATACGGTAACCGAGGGTGGAGAAATTGCCGTAAAAGCAGACTATTCCGGAGCGAAGGACTTGCCTACACTGCCAATCTTCGCGCTTTCCTTCAAGCTGTCCGCTGACTATGATCAGCTTGACTGGTATGCAATGGGGCCTGAAGAGAACTATATTGACCGCGCGTTTGGCGCTCGTCTGCAAGCGTTCCAGACTCGTGCCGGAGATGTAACGCCGTACTTGGTGCCACAGGAATCTGGCAATCGCACTGGTGTAAGAAGAGTAGCAATTACGAATCCGCTGCAGCAAGGTATTGTCATTACTTCGCCAGCAGAAGCGCCGGTCGAATGCCGCATTTCGCCTTATACTGCGTTCGAGCTGGAAAATGCGCTGCATCAATATGAGCTGCCTGACGTGCATTACACCGTCGTAACGGTTGCAGGCAAACAGATGGGAGTAGGGGGAGACGACAGCTGGGGTGCGCCAGTTCATCCTGAGTATCATATCCCAAGCGACCAGCCGCTTAGCTTCGAATTCAAGATTGAAAGAGCATAGGCTGGATTCAGAGCCATAGACTCATGGCTCTGGACTTTATAGCTCTGGACTTATAGCTCCAGACTTATAGTCTGGATTTACAATCATTAGGCGTCACACATTTGGCGAATGAGATGCGCTGCGGCACAGAGGGGTCTTTTGCAGATCTTGCTGTGCCGTAGTTGTTTTTAGTCGCTAAGGTGTTGGATACGAGCCGGTTAGTCGCTAAGGAGCTGGTTAAGAGTCGGTTGGTAGTCGTTATGTTGCGTATACGAGCAAGTTAGCAGCTAAGGAAACTGAGTAACGCTATTTGTCACAAATGGAGCCAATCTCTATTCTAAGGAATATACAGCGTCTTATTAGGCGGTTTTCACCGTAATTAAAGCAGTTTCCCGTCTTTAAGATCATCAATATTCGTTAGAATTCCAATCGGCTCAAGCTGATCATTTAACGTTATCCAGATTCTTTAAAACCAGGACAAAAACCACAGATTACTGGGAGGTCGGGCTTTGGTTAATTTAACGAACGAGCAGGATATTATACGCCTTGTTGAAAAGGATGAGTGGATGCTGCAAATATTGCGTCATGCCAAGTCGCTGCAGCTCCCTGATTGGTGGGTTTGTGCAGGCTTTGTCCGCTCCAAAGTTTGGGATACCTTGCACGGCTTTACCGAGCGGACAGCATTAGCCGATGTGGATGTCATTTTCTTTGATCCGGTTACTGCGGACGAGCAGGAGGAGAAGCTGCTGGAGCAAAAGCTAAAAGCGCTTGATCCGACAGTTCCTTGGTCAGTGAAAAATGAAGCAAGGATGCATCTTGTTAATGGTATCGCGCCGTATGAATCAGCAGTTGATGCGATCTCAAAATTTCCCGAAACCGCTACAGCTTTAGGATTGTCATTAGACCAAAATGAACAGGTCATTCTGGCAGCACCTTGCGGCGTTGAGGACTTGCTGAGTCTGCAGGTTAAGCCAACCCCATATTTTGCAGCAAATACGCAAAGAATGAGTGTTTACAAGCAGAGAGTGGTTCAGAAAAACTGGAAAAGCAAATGGCATCGCGTAGAAGTTTTCTATTCGAGCAACTAACTATAGTTTTATGAAAAAGCCGGCCGTTCGTTTTGTTCTGAATGGACAAAACAACGGCTGGCTTTTTTATATATGTGAAAAGTTCTACTCAGTTGGCAGCCCCTTCTTCAGCATTTCCAGGCGATAGACGTACTCGAAAATAAACTCAAACGATTCCAGATGTCGTTTCGCTTCAAACGCGTTTGCGCCCCAAGCGTATACGCCATGCTTGCGCAAAATGATGCCTGGCACAATCGGGTTGAGCGATTCGGTAATTTCAGGAATGATCGAAGGAATATGCGCGAAATTGTTCACAATCGGAATTTCCAGCTGGTATTCCTCTTCCCAAATGTTTAAGCCCTTGATCAGCTCTACACCGTCTACAGGTACAGAGCGGCGATGCCAGAAGTATTCCGAGATAACGTTGCTGAATACGGAGTGAATGTGAAAGATTGCCCCGGCGCCTGTCAGGCGGTAAATTTCACAGTGCACGAGTGTTTCTGCAGAAGGGCGCTGATTAGTCGCTTCCACAGGCTGCGCATTTTGGTCTACAAATAAGAAATCCTCAGGTGTATTTATATATTTGTCTTTGCCGCTGGCCGTAATGCCAAAGTAAAATTGCTCGGGTGAATAATCACCAACACGGATCGACAGATTGCCTGCTGTGCCCGGAAACCAGTTGCGCGCGGCAAAAGCATCCTTGATCTCGCGCAGCTTAATAAGAACCTCTTGCTTGTCCTGCAAGGAAATTTGGTCAAAACTCATCGTCAACTATCCTTTCTGTTTCATAGCTTCAATGATGTCGTAGAAGGTGTCGAATTCCGTATGCGCTATGCCAAGCTCACGGCATTTTTCGGTCAAATGAGAGCGGGAGAATACACGGTCCGCCAGCTTTGCTCCTTCAAAGTCCGTTACACTGTCGCCAATAATAATTCGTTCATATTCGTCAGCAGGGAATTGTCTCATTACAGTTGGCTTGCACATGCCGCAATCGTTGTCGCATTGCTCATCGCATGGATACGGCCATAAAATTTCAATTCGCTCCCGGGAAAAATCACTTTTATTGCAATAAATATGATGCTCGTCGATATCAAATGCCGCCAAAATTGGATATACAAAAAAATCAATGCCGCCGCTTGTTACATAAAATTCAATCTGCTCCTGCTTGCAATAGCTTACAAACTGGGCGAAGCCATCACGGATTTTCGCATTCTGAATGCCGAATTCAACGACTTCCTTTTCCATTGAAGCAGGAAGGAGGCGAAATAACGAGCCAACGCCTTCCTTAATCGAAATCTCTGTTGAAATCGTTTTTTGCACAAGCTCTTCCCAGCCCGCAGGCTTAAAATGCTTAATGATTGCCACTATATTATCGTTTACTGTAATCGTTCCGTCAAAATCGCAAAACACGATTTTTTTCTTAGCTGTTGTCATTTTTTAATCCCCCAAGCTTGAATTGCGCTTGCCAGTTCCTGATGGTCAGCTTGCTTGGCAGCTTCTTCAAGTGGAGTCCCTTGCAAGCAAGCGGAAATCGCTTGATGGAAGGCTCGTCCTCCAGCAGCAGTTCCCATTGGATGACCGTGAATGCCGCCACCTGCATTTACGACTACATCTTGACCAAAATCTTTCATAATAAGCGGTACAATTCCCGGGTGAATGCCGGCAGAAGGAACTGGCATACTTTGTTTTAAATGATGGAAAGGCTGCTTCAGAGCAGCATCAATCGCCAGATTTTGCTCCTTAGGCATTACGACCGATCCGTATGGCGAAGGGAATAGCACAAGATCTGCACCAGCCAAACGATTAAGCTTGCCCAGCAATACAGAAGGGCTCATCCCGTAGTGTGCCGAAGGATAGATCGCGCCCGCCAGCGCAGGATGGGAAGCGATTGGCACATTGATCTCAGGATCGCTGCTTAGCTCATGCAGCACATCAAAGCCGTAGGATAATGTATTGAAAAGCAGCGCATTAGCGCCAGCTGCGATTGCTTTTTTCGCTTGCTGAGCTAGCTTGCTCGTCGGGCCAGTCAGATTGACCGCATAAAGCAGCTTCTGTCCGGTTACTTCCTGCGCTTGTCTGGCGGCCTCCATGCAAACCTCAACCCGTTTCTCAATCGGCGTCAGCGGGTTTTCGAACAATATTTCATCGTCCTTAATCAGATCAACTCCGCCAAGCGCTTGCTGATAAAACTGCTCGCGCAAAGCAGCCAGATCGTAGCCTACAACCGATTTGAAAATACTCATTAAGAGCGGACGGTCGTGTACGCCCACAAGATCGCGCACCCCCTGCAAGCCAAATGCCGGGCCAGGAAATGCCGATGCAAAATCTTCAGAAACGTCCAAATCGAGCAGCTTAATCCGTCCGTCCATGGAAAGCTTGCCGAAAATAGTAACGAGCAGGGCAGGAATATCACGACTGAAATTAATATCCGGATATCCGATTTTAATATCGGCATAACGCTCGCCAGCTGCTGCCTGCTCCGGTTCATGAACATCTATTGAAAGCACCTTGCCTAAATGCTTCTCCATCGAAGCCTTCTGTGCTTCCGGAAGCTCGGTCCAGCTTCCAACCGTTAAGCCGACCGCGATCGACAATGCTTTTTTATTGAAATCTGCCTTATCATCGTAGGCACGATATGTTGCAACACACATGCTCATGCTAGATATCCTCCTCTATCGTACGGCCAATTTCTGCTGCACGCTCGGCACAGCGCTTAATGCCTGCAAGAATCGCTTTCTGCAAGCCTCCTGCCTGCATCGCTTCAAGCGCAGCCTGCGTTGTGCCGTTAGGCGAAGTAACCTTGCGGCGCAGCTCGGCAGGCGCTTCTTGCGTTTGCTGCACCATCGTTGCCGCGCCAAGCGCCGTTTGCGTGACAAGCAATTCAGCCTGCTCGCGTGTAAAGCCAGCCTGCTCGGCACCTGCAATCATGCTTTCCATTACATAATAAAAATAAGCAGGTCCGCTGCCAGAAATACTCGTAACCGCATCCTGCATCGACTCATCAATTACAAGGCTGACGCCGATTGAATCAAACATCGTTTCCGCAATAAAGCGCTGCTGCTCAGTTACAGCAGCAGAATAGCTAATGCCTGTTACCCCTAAGCCGATGGTGCTCGAAGTGTTAGGCATTGTTCGTACAATCGCCATTTCACTGCCAAGCAGCTTTTGAATCGCTGAAATGCTAAGGCCGGCAATCACGGAAATGATCAGCTGATTTGGCTTAAGCAGCGGCTTTAAACCGCGCAGCGCAGCTGCAGCATCCTTCGGCTTCATCGCCAAAAAGATAATATCCGCCTGCTGCAAATACTGCTCATTGCTTTTGCCTTGCATAGCCGTTTGCACACCGTATTGCAAATGAAGCTGCTGCTGCCGCTCCTTATTGGAGCGATTCAGCATAGAAATGTGCTTGCTGGAAACAAGCTCTTTATCCAAAATACCTCTCGCAATCGCTTCCGCCATCGAGCCTGCGCCATAAAAGCAAATAAACTGCTCCGATAACATACCCGAAAACTCCCCAGACATGGCTCAATCCTCCTTATAATACGCACGCTAAAAATATTTACATAGATGGTTTTAAACTACCCTTAAAATAAAGATTTAAAAAGCAGGGCTTTTAGGACCAAGAAGCTTGGACGCTAGTAGAAAACGAGGAGCGCTGCGTAGGCCAAAGCTACGTGAGCACCTACATGTTTCCGCAGGAAACATACTTCGGAAGCATAATCCCTTCGCTAGCGTTCAAGCTTCGCCGCCGAATACGCCCCAACGCCCAACATCGTCATCAAAGTCGGGCTTTTTGAACTACCCCTTCCAATCGAGGTTTAAAAAGCAGGGCTTTCAGGACCAAGAAGCTTGGACGCTAGTAGAAAACGAGGAGCGCAGCGTAGGCACAAGCTACGTGAGCACCGCAGTTTTCGCTAGCGTTCAAGCTTCGCCGCCGAATACGCCCCAACGCCCAACATCGTCATCAAAGTCCAGCTTTTTAAACTATCCTCTGATTTGGCCGTTGCCTGTTATCATGTATTTGGTACTCGTCAACGCCGGCAATCCCATTGGGCCACGGGCGTGCAGCTTTTGCGTGCTGATGCCGATTTCGGCGCCAAAGCCGAATTCAAAGCCATCTGTAAAGCGAGTAGAAGCATTATGATAGACAGCTGCAGCATCGATGCTTTGCAAAAATTTCGCAGCATTTTGCTCATTCTCCGTTACGATGCACTCGGAATGCATGGTGCCGTACTTGGCGATATGCTGTAGAGCTTGCTCAAGATCATCAACAATTCGTACATTTAATATATAGTCATTATATTCAGTTGCATAATCCGCTTCTGTTGCTTGCTTGGCAGTTGCAATAAGCGCTTGAGTCCGTTCGCAGCCGCGAATTTCCACGTTTGCCTCTTGCATTGGCGCCAGCAGCTCAGTCAAATGCTTGTCAGCAAAGGCTTGATGGACAAGCAGCGTTTCCATTGAGTTGCATACAGAAGGGCGTTGCGCCTTGGCGTTCAGGGCAATATCTTTGGCCATTTGCAGCTGTGCGCTTTCATCAACGAACGTATGGCAAATGCCTGCTCCTGTTTCAATAACAGGCACCGTTGCATTTTCAACGACTGTGCGAATCAATGACGCACCGCCGCGTGGAATAACAACATCAAGCAAGCCGTTGGCCTTCAGCATTTCGTTAACAGAGGCTCTGTCGGAATCCTCAATAAGCTGAATCGCATCGGCTGGCAGCGCGGTTGAGGAGAGGGCGCTGCGCATAATTTCGACGATTTTGCGATTGGAAGCGATAGCTGCCGAGCCGCCTCTTAGTACAACTGTATTGCCTGTTTTCAAGCATAAGCCTGTTGCATCAACCGTTACATTAGGACGAGCCTCATAAATCATGCCAATGACGCCGAGTGGAACACGAATTTGCGTAATGCTCAAGCCGTTTGGACGCGTAAACTGAGCAAGCTGCTCACCTACAGGGTCCTCAAGCGCGACAATTTGCCGCAAGCCTTCAGCGATGCCTTCAATTCGCGCATGATTCAGCGCAAGGCGATCCAGCAGCGATTCGCTCGTACCGTTGTTGCGCCCGGTTTCAAGATCGATTGCATTTGCTGCAATAATGTCATCGGCGTTGGCGATCAGCGCATCTGCCATCGCGATTAGCGCTTCATTTTTCTGTTCAGTTGTCACTTGGCTAGTAAGAGCCGCCGCTTGCTTGGCAAGCAGCGCTTTTTGCTTCACTTCAGATATCGTGCTCATCATCATTCCTCCTAAAACTTTTCATGATAGCTTCCGGATATACACTTCTCAGTAAAATGAAAAGTTGCATCGGAAGCATAAGCTAAAACTTTTCATGATAGAAATATATAATTCTAGCTTAGCGTAATCCATTCATCGCGGTGAATAACCTCGATTCGCGGTACATCCACACGCCGCTCGACTTCCTCGGAGGAAAGTCCAGCAGTTGCTTTCAGCTGCCAGCTCGCGTAGTTGACTACACCGCGGCCGATCAGCTTGCCATCCTGCGCAACCACCTGCACGACATCTCCGGGATAAAATTCTCCCTCACAGCTGACGACACCTGCTGGCAGCAAGCTTGAATGCCGCTCCCGCAGCGCCGTTACTGCGCCTTGATCCACCATAATCGTGCCGACCGGAGTAGAGTGGAAGCCGAGCCATTGCTTCTTCATTGATAGCGAATGCTGCGACGTATCAAAATAAGTGCCGCGTCCATTTCCGTCTACAGCCTGCAGCAGCTCACCATCATATTGCACTCGGCCAATAAACGTTGTAACTCCACCGCGCATGGCGATGCGCGCTGCTTCTATTTTGGAGCGCATGCCGCCTGTGCCAACAGCGCTGCCGGCTCCGCCAGCAAGCTGAACGAGCTCCTCGGATATTTGATCAACGCGTTCGATTTTCGTTGCATCCGGATTTTTGCGAGGGTCAGCGGTATACAACCCATCCATATCGGTAATGATGACAAGCTTGCTGGCCTTCGTCATCGTCGCAACGAGCGAGGAAAGATGGTCGTTATCGCCAAATTTCAAAATGATTTCGGCTGTTGATACCGTATCATTTTCATTAATAATAGGAATAATACGCTGTGAAAGCAGCTCTTCTATCGTCATGAGCGCATGATTAATCCGTTTGCGATTGGAGAAGTCATTGCGCGTCAGCAAAATTTGTGCTGTAACGATGCCATATTGGGCGAACGCCTCTTGATAAGCCTGCATAAGCAGCGCTTGGCCTACTGCAGCCGCAGCCTGCTTTTGATAGACAAGCTTCGGCCTGCTTTCATAGCCGATTTCGCGGAAGCCAGCGGCAACCGCACCTGATGTAACGAGCATCACTTGTTTATTCTGCTTGTAAAGCTGTGCCAGCTCGGAAGCAAAAAAATGAATATTAGGCTTATGCAGGCCGCCTTCGGATGAGGTAAGCGAGCTGCTGCCAATCTTAACTACAATACGTTCCATCGTCCCCACCTAATCTATAATATCATTTTCGTCAAACGATAATAAAAAAGACCTTCGTCCTTTATAATAAAGGACGAAAGTCGTTAACTCCCGCGGTACCACCTTTTTTGGCATAGCAATGCCCAGCTCATTTGCCTGGTAACAGAGGCGCTGTCCGAAAACTCGGCCGCTAGGAGATAGGTTTCGGCAAGAGGCTTACGGTAAATTCTTACAGCCTGTGGAATTTACTCTCTGTGCAAAGCGATTCTTCCTACTGGTCTCTTCAACACGTTTCATATGTGATTGTTACTAGAATAGCATGAAATGGCTTGGTCTGTAAAGAAATCACAAGCCTAATTGCCTTTGAACAGCGACAGCTTGCCGATGCGATGAATCGCTTCCTGCAGGCGTTCCTCGCTTGTGAGCAGCCCTAGACGCACATAGCCTTCGCCTGTGCTGCCAAAGCCATTGCCAGGTGCGACCACGACACCAGCCTGCTCAAGCAGCAAATCTGCAAACTGAGCTGATGTATAGCCCTCAGGCACAGGCAGCCAGCAGAAGAAGGAGCCGCTTGGCATATCAGCCTTCCAGCCAATTTCGTGCAGTGCCTGGAATAGTGCATTGCGCCGTCGCTCATAGGTCGCCGTCAGCTCCTTGACGCATTGCTGCGGGCCCGTTAGCGCTAACGCTGCTGCTTCTTGAATGCCGCCGAACAGCGAGCAGTAATAATGATCCTGAATCAAATTGATCTGCTCGATGATTTGAGCATTGCCAAGCGCAAAGCCAACACGCCAGCCGGCCATATTATAGCTTTTGGACAGCGTATAGACTTCAATTCCGACATCCTTGGCGCCCTTTGCTTGCAGGAAGCTGACAGGGCGCTTGCCGTCATAGCCGATTGTGCCGTAAGCAAAATCGCTTGTAATGATAATGTTATGCTTGCGAGCAAAGGCAATCGCTTCATCATAAAATGTCAGGCTTGCTGTTGCGCCTGTTGGATTGTTCGGATAGTTCAAAAACATCAGCTTGGCCTGATCTGCCACTTCCGGATCAATTGCAGAAAGGTCAGGTAAGTATTGATGCTGAGCCGTAAGCGGCATGAAGTGCATTATTCCACCTGCAAGGGCAACGCCTGACCAGTAATCGGGATAGCCAGGGTCGGGCACTAGGCAAATATCGCCAGGATTGAGGAAGCATTGGCTTATTTCTACAAGTCCGGTCTTGCCGCCAAATAAAATGGCAACCTCATGTGCTGGATCGAGCTCAACACCGTAATCCTCCTTATAGCGCTGCGCTACCGCTTCCTTCAAGAAAGGATAGCCGCTAAAAGGAGGGTATTTATGATATAAAGGATTCACTGCAGCCTGTTGCAGCGCTTCTACAATATGAGCAGGAGTAGGCTGATCGGGATTGCCTTGTCCAAGATTAATAATATCCTTACCCATTGCAATTTGCTTATTCGCTTTTGCGACAAGCGTTGAAAAAAATTGAGTGGGCAAATCCGTCATACGGGCTGCGGGCTCAATTTTGATTTGTTGCTCAGTTGCCATATTTCTCCACCATCCACGCATCAATATTCATGAAATAACCAATAGAACTAATGTAGCATGAATGGAGCGAGAAATGAAGTAGGTTCACACCATTCCAAGCCATTTAATCGGGAATTGAAAGCTGTTTGATGAACGGGGCAACGTCTTCATGGATATGGAAAAAGAAAGGGCGTTTTTCTTCATCAAAGACGAGCAGCAGCGGCTCTTCGTTCGTGTCGCGGTAATAAAACAGAAAAATTTCCTTTACTTTTAGCTTAATATGCCCGACATTAAGCTCCTGCACTGGCTCAATTGGAACTCGGACGATGTAGGTGGCTTTCATATTCGGTTGAACCTCAGGCGCCAGGCTTGTAATATCCGCCAGCCATTTTTTAGCTTCCGCCTGGAATTGCGGACTATTCGCTACCGAAAGCACAACGCGAGACTTGGCGACATCAAACACCTGTACCTGATTGTTTTGGTTCGCAGTTTGCTCGGTCATAAATTGTACGGGTATGCTTTCCCAGTCCAGCTGAGCAGGAAGCTGATTTTGCTCCGGTACCGCCGCATTGGAAGCAGGAATATAAGTGGCGAAAAGGGCGAGCATAAGCACAGTTGACATAAGCCATTTCACAGTGAATCACTCCTCTAAAATCGTTTTGTCTTGTTTTGTATGAGACAGCTCTGACAGCTCATTGAACTTGACTTTGCTTAGCTTACCCATCTTGACATGTCGTCATGACGATGTATGATAAGGGAAATGTACCAATCTATAGGAGGCACTTCCGCATGAGTCAAATCTTGAAATTTGCCATTATTCAAATGAATATAAAGGTGGGCGATGTTGCACACAATACAAATACATTGCAAACAAAATTAATGGAGGCTGTTTCAGGCGAGGTTAAGCCAGATGTTGTTATTTTCCCTGAGATGTGGAATACAGGCTATGCTTTGACTGAAATCGACCAGCTAGCTGATGAAAACGGGCAGCAGACGATTGAGCTTCTTTCGCGCTTCGCCAAGCAGCATCAAATAAATATTGTGGCAGGCTCGGTTGCGCAAAAAAAAGAAGGCGGCGTATATAATACGATTTTTGCCTTTGATCGTGAGGGACAACTGATTAATGATTACTCCAAGCTCCATCTGTTTCGGCTAATGGACGAAGAAAAGTATTTGCAGGCAGGAGACAAGCTTGGTTTGCTTGAAATCGATGGCGTACAGGCGGGCATGTTGATTTGCTATGATATTCGTTTTCCAGAGCTGGCTCGTTCGCTTGCCTTGCAGGGAGCGCGCGTACTGTTCGTTCCAGCGCAATGGCCGAAGCCGCGCTTGCAGCATTGGCGTACGCTGCTAACCGCCCGCGCCATCGAAAATCAAATGTATGTGGTTGCTTGCAATCGGATGGGCGTAAGCGGTGAGAGTGAGTTTTTCGGTCATTCAATGGTCATTGATCCGTGGGGCGAAATTATCGTGGAGGCAGGAGAGGAAGAAACGATCCTGTACGGTGAGATCGATCTTGCGCTCGTTGAAAAGGTGCGTTCAACGATCCCGATTTTTGAGGATCGCCGGCCAAGCTTCTACGAGACGGTTATTAAATAGAAGCAAGTCAAAATCAGGGATAGAAGGGGGGCTTTAAGCAAAAACAAGCCCCTAAAATAAATGCAACTGCGAAGGAGCGAAGCAATATCGAAATAGTGCGCTACGCGTCATCCATCTTCGATTCAAGCTCTTTTAGCAGTTCATTTTCATTAATCGTTTCCTTTAAAGTAGTGATGAACGCTTGCGCAGCCTTCGATAAATAGCGTCCTTTGCGCGAGGCGATGACTAGCGTACGCGTTGGACGCGACTTGATTCGGAGATAAACCGGCGTATAGTTGGTAATCGTCGTCCGCGTCAGCATGTTAGGGACGAAGGCAATTCCCATTTCGCCTGCGACCAGAGCCTGAACGGTTTCAATATTTGTGCTCTCAAAGACGATGTTTGGCGTGAAGCCGGCATTTTCACAGAGCTCTACTGTAATTTGCCGGAAGCCCTGACCGCGCTTAAGCGCAATAAATGGCTCATCCTTCAGCTCGAGCAGATCAATCGGCTCGCGAACAGCGGCAAGTCGATGATTTTGCGGTACAGCGAGACAAATTTCCTCTTCCATATAAGGCTCGCAGCTTAAGTTGGCATCTATTAGCGGCAGCGTCAAGAGACTGACATCAGTTCCGCCGCTCGCTGTCAGCTGCTCCAGCTTTGCTGTTGTTTCCTCTACTAGCACGACCTCGATTTGCGGATACTGCGCACCAAAGCGCGGCAGCACCAGCGGCAAAATATGTGCGCCTGTAATGGGCAGCGTACCGACTACAAGCTTGCCTTTGCGCATTTGCGCCATATCGTCCATTTCCTGACGCAATTGCTCGACTGCATCCAATATTTCCTGCGCCTTGCCGACAAAAACCTCGCCCGCCTCGGTTGGCTCCACGCTGTTCGTCGTGCGGCGAAACAGCATGACATTCAGCTCCTGCTCAAGCTTTGACAGCTGCTGGCTTAATGATGGCTGGGCAATATGCAGCTTCTCGGCTGCGCGCGAAAAGTTTTTTTCCTTGGCGATTTGAATGACATAGTTTAGTTGGCGTAATTCCATAGCAATCTCCTTTTATACTAGATTAGCAAAACTAATTGAGAAAGATTATCAAATTCAATAAAGCGTCAAGCTTTAATAGGATTTGCCTATAGCGTCTATAGTTATTATATCTTAGAATTATGAAAAAAGACATGTTATGATTACATTAATACAAAGTACGCGTTGCGCAGCAATGCTAGAATCGATAGAGGTGAGTTTAATGGCGAAAAGAACGATGTTCGAAAAAATTTGGGATAATCACGTCATTCATTCAGAAGAGGGTAAGCCAAGCATTTTGTATATTGACTTGCATCTTGTTCATGAGGTTACATCCCCACAAGCATTTGAGGGGCTTCGCCTGTCAGGACGCAAGGTTCGTCGTCCGGATCTAACATTTGCAACAATGGACCACAACGTTCCTACATTTGATCGTTTTAATATTAAGGACCCGATTTCCAAGCAGCAAATTGATACGCTAACAAAAAACTGTCAAGATTTCGGTGTGAAATTGTACGATCTTAACACATTGGATCAAGGGGTCGTGCACGTTATGGGACCTGAGCTTGGTCTGACTGCACCAGGCAAAACAATTGTATGTGGCGACTCTCATACATCTACTCACGGCGCTTTCGGTGCTTTGGCATTCGGTATCGGAACTTCCGAGGTTGAGCATGTGCTTGCTACGCAATGCTTGCAGCAATCCAAACCGAAAACGATGGAAGTTCGCTTCGTCGGCAAACGTAAGCCAGGCGTAACAGCTAAGGACTTGATTCTTGGCGTTATTGCGAAATACGGTACAGATTTTGCAACAGGCTATGTTATCGAATATACAGGTGAAGCAATTCGCGAGCTTTCTATGGAAGAGCGCATGACGGTATGCAACATGTCAATTGAAGCTGGCGCTCGCGCTGGTTTGATTGCACCTGACGAAACAACGTTCAACTACTTGCGTGGTCGCGAGTATGCACCGAAAAACTATGAAGAGGCTGTTAAAGTATGGGCAGAGCTTAAAACAGACGAAGGCGCAACCTACGATACAGTTGTAGAATTCGATGTTGATTCGCTTGTGCCGCAAGTAACTTGGGGTACTAGCCCGGGTATGGGTACTGACATTGAGTCTGCTGTTCCTAACCCGGCTGATATGGCAACAGAAAACGAACGCAAAGCTGCTGAAAAAGCGCTTGAATATATGGATCTTAAACCAGGCACACCGATGACAGACATCGCGATCGACTACGTATTCATCGGCTCTTGTACCAATGGTCGTATTGAAGACCTGCGCGCTGCAGCAGAAATCGCACGCGGCTACAAGGTTGCTGACAATGTAACTGCAATCGTCGTTCCAGGCTCTGGACGCGTTAAGGTTCAGGCTGAAAAAGAAGGTCTTGATGTCATTTTCAAGGAAGCAGGCTTTGAATGGCGTGATGCAGGATGCTCCATGTGCCTAGCGATGAACCCGGACGTGCTTAAGCCAGGTCAACGTTGTGCATCAACATCCAACCGTAACTTCGAGGGTCGTCAAGGACGTGGCGGTCGTACGCACCTAGTATCTCCAGCTATGGCTGCAGCTGCTGCAATTAAAGGACATTTCTACGATGTTCGTAAATGGGATATTAAAGCGCCAGTAGCGAACTAATCGCTCATAATAGAGAGGGGTAAAGTGAAATGGAAGCATTTATTAAACATACAGGTATCGTAGCGCCAGTTGACCGCGTCAACGTTGATACGGATGCGATTATTCCAAAGCAGTTTTTGAAACGTATTGAACGCAGCGGATTCGGACAGTTTTTGTTCTATGAGTGGCGTTTTGATGAGGAAGGCAATATCAATCCTAACTTTGAGCCTAACAAGCCTCGTTATAATGGTGCATCAGTCTTGATTTCTCGTGCTAACTTTGGCTGCGGATCTTCTCGTGAGCATGCGCCTTGGGCAATTCTTGACTACGGATTTAAAGTCGTTATTGCGCCATCATTTGCAGATATTTTCTACAACAACTGCTTTAAAAATGGCATTTTGCCGATCAAGCTTAGCGAAGAGCAAGTAGAGGAGCTTTTCCAACGTACAGCCAAGCACGAAGGCTACTCCTTGAATGTAGATTTGGAAAACAAGGTGCTGACAGACGAGCATGGCTTGAAGATCGAATTCGATCTTGACGAGCATCGTCGCCAATTCCTGCTGCAAGGACTTGATGATATCGGCTTGACGCTTCAGCATGAAGCATTGATTTCGGCATATGAAGAAAAACGTGCTGCCCTAGTTGTTAACAACTAATCAGCAATTTGAAAAAGCTAATAAGCGAGCGCTGCTGCTCGCCTATTAGCTTTTTTAGCTTTTTCAACTTTTTTAATATGGAATTTGCTAGAATATTGGTAGCGTTTCAATTGGTAAATTATTTGTTGAGCAAGCGCAACTTTTGTTGGATTATAGCGTCTAATCATTTGAAGCTTTATAGCACAGATTAAATCAGTCGGGGTGGGAAATGAAGAAGATTATTAGCAGTTTGTTTATTGTCGCAGGTTTATTCGTATTGTTAGGTTATGCTGGAGTTGTAAGTGCTTCAACCACACCCAAGCTTTTTATGGATGGAAAGCAGCTTGTAACTGACGTTGATCCAATTATTAAGCAAGGGACAACCCTGGTGCCGCTAGCGGTAATTTCGAGAGATCTTGGGTATGAGGTCAAGTGGGACAACAAGGCACAGCAAGCGACCGTGCTTGACAAGGAGACGTCAATCAAGCTAACGATTGGTCAAAAGGTTGGCTATGTCAACGATAAAAGCTATGAGCTTAGTCAAGCGCCCAGCTTGGTGAAAAACAGAACGATGGTTCCGATTCGCTTTGTTTCGGAGGTGCTCGGCCTTAAAGTAGAGTGGAAGCAGAAAACGTTTGAGGTGCTGCTGACAAGTCCTGTAAAGCCAACACCAACGCCTACGCCGACCCTACCACCGACCCCAACGCCAACTCCAGCTGTTCAGGAGGCTACCGTTACTGGCGTTGTGCTTAGTGAGGAAGGAAATCTTCACATTGGGTACACTGGCACGTTGGGTGATCCGAAGGTTATGCTATTGCCAGCGGATGCCAACAATCCGGCGAGATTGGTCGTTGATTTGAACAATACGGGCTATACATACGAGCTTGCCAACAGCTTCATTAAAGGTCAGACCGAAGTAACGTTAAACGGCTACGCGTCGATGACGGGCTATCGCTTCTCGCAGTTTTCCAGCAATCCGCTTGTTGCACGAATCGTTGTGCTGTTGAATGATGGCGTCAACTATCAAGTAAGCAGATCGAGCAGTGAAGTGCTGATCAGCTTTAACGGCGAAGTACATGAACAACCGAGTGATCCTTCAGGTACATCCCCAACACCTACGCCGACTCCAACGCCACCAGCAACGGGCGATTCCGTCTATCATATCGTGCTGGATGCCGGACATGGCGGCAAGGACCCGGGAGCATCGAATGAAAGCTTGGGGCTGATGGAGAAGACGTTTACACTCAGCCTGACATTAAAGCTGAAGCAGCAGCTGGAGCAAAATAGCAAAGTAAAGGTGCATTTGACAAGATCGGATGATACTTATCCAGAATTGTCGGAGCGTGTTGCCTTTGCCCAGAACATTCCGGGAGTGGGCAAGAAGGCTGATGTCTTTATTTCCATTCATGCCAACAGCTTTAAGACCAATCCAGCAGTAAACGGCACTGAGACCTATTACTACAAGGAAAACAGCAAGCAGCTTGCGCAAACCGTGCATAGCGCGATGATCAGCTCATTAGGCTTGGCGGATCGCAAGGTGAAGACAGCCGGCTTTAAGGTTATTAAAGAAACGACGATGCCTGCTGTATTGCTTGAGGTCGGCTTCCTCAGCAATACTTCGGATGCTAAAGTTTTATTTGATGAAGAAAAGCAAAATAAGCTGGCCAAGGATTTGGCGGCAAGCTTGTTTCAATATCTGAACGTTTAATATTTTGCTAGATTTGTAGATTTAAAACGACATCATCGTTGAACAATGCTATAATGGATATAGTTTCGCGGGTCACACAACGTGTTGGCCCGCGTCTATAATTATAAATGATGTAGGAGGCATTCGATGCTTAATAATACGACATGGAAAAAAATTATGACTGGGGCACTTGCATTTACGCTAGTAAGCGGAGTAGCACTGCCAGTGTTGACCAAGCAGGCGCCAATTGTCCAGGCAGCCGAAGCGACAGGCATTACGCCATTTAAAGATGTTCCTGCTGGACTGTATGCTGAGAAGCATATATATCGCCTATCCTTGCAGCAAATTGTTAAAGGCTATGAAAACAAGGCAACGGGAGAATTTACGTTCAAGTACAACAATACGATCAGCCAGGAAGAAGCAGTTATTATGGCGATTCGTTTTGCAGGTCTTGAAAGCGAAGTCAATAAAAATCAATTAATCGTCTTCCAGGATGGCTTCTATGTTAAAGAAGATTATAAGCCATACATAGAGCTTGCATTTGAAAAAGGCTTGCTGAACCGCGAAGAGGAATATGCGGCAGCTGCAGCAAAGCCTGAGGAAAAATGGGGGGCTAAACCAGCTTCTCGTGAATGGGTAACAAAGCTGATCATTAATACGATTGGTGAGGAAGATAAGGCACAGCAGCTAGCTACTGCTCAATCGGCGTTTGAGGACAAGGCAGAGATTGACAGCAGCTATTTGGGCTATGTTAATGCTGCAGTAGAGCTTGGCTTGATTAAAGGCTATACAGAAACAAAGTTTGCTCCCAAATCCCCAATTAACCGCGCAAGCTTTGCCACGATACTGAGCCGCGCGCAAAAGGATTTTCCGATTGAGGCCGCTGGTCAGCATTATGGCATCGTTACTGCGTTGACTGCCAACTCCATTACCGTTTATGAGGATGGCGTGGAAAAAACGTACAGTATTGATGCATCCACAGGATTTTACAGCAGCGATTCTGATTTTGCTGTCGAAAAAAGCCGTATTGAGCTTTATACAGAGGTTGCAGTGATCGAACTGAACGATCAGGCAAAATTTATAGAAACGCAAGGCTCAACACGATATATCGAAGAAACGACAGCTCCGGTAGGCAGAATCAATACCAATGAAAAAATCATCTATATTTGGGTTAATGACAACCCGGTTGCAGTTCCATATGATGACAGTACCATCGTGCGAGATTCCGCTGGCAACCAGCTAGCTATTACGAATCTTAGGGAAGACAGCAGAATAAAAATTATTCGCGATACGTTCCGCGCTACGCCTAAGGTTATCTCGATTGAGCTAATTACGGAAGGCGAACAAGCAACAAGTACTGTTACTGGCACATATGTATCCTACATTACGTCCAACAATATGATTACGATCAAGACGGACAGCGGGCTTGTAAGCAAGTACTTGTCAAAAGCACCAACGGTCACCATTCCATATGTGAAGCATGCAACGCTTGATCAGCTAATCGCCAATGCAGACAAGGTTGTTTTAACGATGAATGGCAAGGATGAGGTTATCGACATTTCTGTGCCGTCTGTTGACCTTAAAACGCTGTATTTGCCTTCTATCGTCAGCTATGATCCAGCCAAACAGCTCGTTACTGTACTGGATGCGTCAGGCTTGAAGGCTGAAGCGCTATTCCTTACAGATGCTACACGCTATATGATCAATGGCGTGCTGGTTAATCGCAATCATTTGAGCATGAATCCGCTGGAATGGAAAGGCTTGACCTTGCGTTATGTTGAAGCTGACGGCAAAAAGAATATCGTTTACTTTGATATGATGTCTGAGGTGGATGGACTCGTTACGGATGTAAACTATTTCGATGAAATTGTCGAGCTGCAGCTTGCAGACGGAACATTGACTCAATTGAATTATAAAGGCGCGACCTTCGAAAGCTTGACCAAATCGAATTTGACGCCGCTTGATTTGAAGAAGGGCGTAAATGTAACGGCAGATTTGTCTTCCAAGGATGGATCGGTCGTAAACTTCCGTTTCTATGAGACGCATCAAGCAACGATTTCGGCGATCTCAACAGCAACGAAGCAAGTAACGTTCAAGCTGGACAACAAAACGTATTCAGTGCTTTATGATGAGGCTCAATTCGTAGATGCTTCGGGCAAAACGATTGCCTTCACTGAGCTTAAAACGAATAAAACGATGATCGTTGGCTTCTCCGGAAATCGCATTGTACGCGCCATTATGCAATAATTTTCCACCATTTAACGCAATATTTTGTGAAAACTGCCCGTTTTGGGCAGTTTTTTTATCGTTATAGACAATTGTTACTTGCCTAAGGGCTTGTTTTTCGCTAAACTTTGAACGATGGTGATGAAGTGGAGGCTTATGGATGAATGCAAAGCAAAAAATGAGACATGTCCTGGACGTACTTGCACAGATGTTTCCTGATGCCCATTGTGAGCTCAACCATAGCAATCCGTTTGAGCTGACGATTGCTGTGCTTTTATCAGCACAGTGCACGGACGAAACGGTGAATAAAGTTACAGTGAACCTATTTCAGAAGTATAAAACTCCCGCCGATTATTTATCTGTGCCGTTAGAGGAGCTGGAAAACGATATTCGACGAATTGGCTTGTTTCGCAGCAAAGCGGCAAACATTCAAAAGCTGTGTCGAATTGTAATTGATAAATATGATGGCGAGGTTCCGAATACACATGAAGGGCTAGTGGAGCTGCCGGGCGTGGGACGCAAAACTGCCAATGTTGTAATGTCCAACGCATTTGGTGTACCTGCAATCGCAGTAGATACGCATGTTGAGCGCGTTTCAAAACGGCTTTCCTTTGCCAAGCCGGATGATACAGTGCTTGTAGTAGAGCAAAAGCTGATGAAGCTTGTGCCGCGTGAGGAGTGGACGATTACTCATCACAGGCTAATCTTTTTTGGACGCTATCACTGCAAGGCGCAAAGTCCACAATGCCACATTTGTCCATTAATTGATCTTTGCAAAGAAGGTCAAAAGCGCATGAAAGCTGCTGAAGCCAGCAAGGTAAAACGAAAAACTACAAAAAAATAAGAGGATGATTGAAATGAAATGCATTTCCGTGTACACGAACAATTTTGAACAGTTTTCTGATATTTACGAGCAAGTGCTGGAAGCAGCTCCGCAAGAAAACGAGGATATTGTTATTGAAGGGATTACAGTTTGCGGCTCCGGGCATGTTCCCGTGCAATACATTGACCGTATGCGGCAGAAGCCAGAGGTTGTGGTCATGAAGGAAAAAGCTCGTGATATTATGATTTTGCAGCATGGAAATGTGTTTGAAATTTGCTTGCCGTCTGAAGAAGATGAAG
Organism: Paenibacillus montaniterrae; assembly: GCF_018403185.1. Taxonomy (GTDB): domain Bacteria; phylum Bacillota; class Bacilli; order Paenibacillales; family Paenibacillaceae; genus Pristimantibacillus; species Pristimantibacillus montaniterrae. The sequence goes on along the minus strand of NZ_BOSE01000001.1, from coordinate 742,832 downwards.
TGAACGAATAGTTGCGAAAATGAGGAGATAGGCATAATGGTGACTGACAATTTGCTAGAGAAGCTAGATAAAATCTCAAGTGAAATGTCCTCACATAATGATCAGATTCATGCTCAAAAGCTAAATGAGCTAAATAGTAAGCTGACAGCAGGTCGGCTTACTATTGCTTTATGTGGACATTTTTCTGCAGGAAAATCGACGCTGTTAAATACGCTTTGCGGCGCGCGGCTGCTGCCGTCAAGCCCGATTCCAACAAGCGCAAATGTGGTAACGATTGCGTATGGAGAGGAAAGCAAGGCGGTTGTGGAGGTATCCAGTAACGGTGAGCTGCGCTATGATGAAGTCGCGATTGACCAATTGGATGCATACTGCAAGGATGGAGAAATGTATGTCTCGGTTCAGCTGCAATACCCGAGCCCGCTGCTGAAAAGCGGCGTCGTGCTGCTTGATACGCCAGGCATCGATTCGACCGATGCAGCGCATAAGCTGGCAACAGAATCTGCGCTTCATATGGCGGACGTCGTCTTTTATGTGATGGATTACAACCATGTTCAGTCAGAAATTAATTTCTCGTTCGCCAAGGAGTTGCGCGAATGGGGAAAGCCATTATATTTTATTGTCAATCAAATTGATAAGCATCGTGAGGAAGAGCTTAGCTTTGAGCAGTACGAGCAAAGCGTGTATGATGCTTTTTTAGCATGGCATTTGGAGCCGGCAGGCATTATTTATTTGTCTTTGCGCCAGCCCAACCATCCCCATCATCAGTGGGAAAGCTTGCTTAAGCTTATCACGGACCTGCAAAAGCAGCAGGAGAAGCTGACGAAGTACAGCGTATGGAGCTCGCTTGAGCATATGACGCAAAGCTTTTTGGCAGAGCAGCTTGCTGCAATTGAGCCGCAGAAGGAACGATTGCTGCAGCAAATAGGGGGCTTGGAGGCGCTGCACAGCCTGGAGCAGGAGCAGCAGCAAACACAGCAGTCGATCAAGCAATTAACCGAGCAGATTGAGCAATATCCAGTTGTGCTGCGTAAGGAAGTAGAAGGGCTGCTTGACAATGCCAATATTACACCTGCTGCTTTACGGGATTTGGCGCAGCTCTTTTTGGAGACGCGCAAGCCGGGCTATCGTGCAGGACTGCTTGCCTCCAAGCAAAAAACAGCGGCGGTTCAAGCAGAGCGCATGCAAGCATTTTTCGTGGAGCTCGCCAAGCTTTGCGAAGCGGCGATTCAATGGCATTTGAATGGTTTGCTGCGGCGTGCTGCCGAGGAAATTGGCTTTGATCGCGAGCAGCTGGAGAGCTTGCTGCAGCAGCTGGTGCAGGCGGCGCCAACCGAGCAGCTGCTGCTTGATAGCATCAACCCGGGAGCAGTGTTCGGCAATGAATATACGATGACCTACAGCAAGGATTTGGCGGCTGCTATTAAAGGGCGTTACCGCCGAGCAGCGCTATCCATCATTGATGACCTGTGGCAGCATGCGCGCATCGCACAAGAGCAGCAGCTTGCTCAGTTGCAGGCCGAGCATGCGCAAAACGCTGAAAAACTGACATTCACCCAGCAATATCGGCAATTGGAGCAGGAGCATGAACGCTATGCAGCTCAGCTGCAGCAGTGGCTGCTGCCAAAGCAGCCGATGCCTGAGCTGCCTGAGCCTGCCAAGCTGCAGGAAGGCGTTAGCGATGGCATCAGCTTTGTCGAGCAGAAGCAGCAAATTAATTTGAGCGCATTGTCAGAAGCGGAAGCGCGGCAAGCCGCTGGCAAGCCTGCTGGAGAGCAGCTTAACCGCGAGCAGCTGGTCAATGCTTTGGAGCAAAGCTCGCTGCTGCTAGCCGGGATAGAGGGCATGGAGCAGATGGTGGAGGAGCTGCAGGAGAAGGCGCGCCGTCTTGAAAACCGCAGCTTTACGATTTCATTATTTGGCGCCTTCAGCGCAGGCAAATCATCTCTGGCCAATGCATTAATTGGCGAACGGCTGCTGCCAGTCAGTCCGAATCCTACGACGGCGGCGATTAATAGCTTGCTGCCGCCAGACGCCGAGCATGCTCATGATACAGCGACGATTTACATGAAGCCGCATGAGCTGATGCTGGACGATATTTCTTATTCCTTGAAGCTGCTTGGCTATGAGCTGTCAGAGCAGCAAAGTCAGGATCAGGCCTATCTGTTTAAGCTGATTGATGCGATCAAGCCGGAGTCGATCCACAGCAGCGGCAGAGCGCACTACAGCTTCGTCAAGGCGGCTCGCCAAGGCTGGGAGGAGCAGCAGGCATGGCTGGGCAAGCAGCGCACAGTAGATCGTCAGCTCTATCAGGCGTATGTTGCCGAGGAGCAGCGCTCCTGCTTCGTAAGTGAAATTAAATATTATTACGATTGCATCCTAACAAGAGCGGGCATCGTGCTCGTTGATACACCGGGAGCCGATTCCGTAAATGCTCGCCATACAGGCGTTGCCTTCAACTATATTAAAAGCACGGACGCCATTTTGTTTGTGACGTACTATAACCATGCATTTTCCCATGCGGACAGCCAGTTTCTCGATCAGCTTGGCCGCGTGAAGGATCAATTTGAGCTGGATAAAATGTTTTTCATCGTCAATGCGGCTGACTTGGCAAGCAACCAGCAGGAGCTGCTGGGCGTGCTTGAGCATGTCGAGCTTAATTTGAATCGTCACGGCATCATTAAGCCGCGCATGTTCCCTATATCCAGCCTCAATGCGCTTGAAGGGAAGCTTGGCGGTGATGAGCAGCTGCAGGAAGCATCGGGCATCGTCAGCTTCGAGCGGGTGTTCCAATCCTTTATACACGATGAGCTTGGTGCTCTAGCCATGCAGTCTGCGCAGCAGGAGCTGAGCAGAGCTGCTAACGTCGTCGTACGCCTGCTGGAAGGGGCGCGGACGGCGAAGCAGGATGCTGCCGGGCAGAAGGCAAGGATTGAAGCGAATTTGGCTCAGCTGGCTGCTCAGGTTAGCAAGGAAAGCGCTCAGCCGCTGCCTGGTTTAATGAAGCAGGAAATCGAGGAGCTGATATACTATATTGTGCAGCGAATCGGCTTCAGATTTGGCGATTTCTATCATTATGCTTTTAACCCTGCCGTGCTTAAGGAAGACGGCAGAGCATTGTCGCAAGCCGCTTGGACGTCATGGCGCGAGCTGGAGCGGTCCTTGGCGCTGGAGCTGCAGCAGGAGCTGCTGGCTACGACGCTGCGTGTAGAGCGGACGCTTGATCAGGAGATCCAGAAGCAGGTGCAGGCAATAGCTGCGGAGGCTGCCAGTCAGCTAGCCGGCTATCAGGCGCCGAATGCACAGAAGTCGGAGCTGCAGCAGCCAGATCAGCCTGCGGACTGGAAGCAGGAGGACGTAACGCAGAAGTGGTTGTCAGGGCGGATTAAATCGCCGAAGCAGTTTTTTGAAGGCGATGGCAAAACAAAGCTCAGAGCAGAGCTTGAGGCCTATATTTTCCCGAATATGGAGCAGTGGATGAAGCAGGTGCAAGCTAGCTGGCAGCAGCACTATGAGCAGCAATGGCAGCTTGCCTTGAGTGCGCAGCTTCAGCGCCTGGCGCAAAGCATTGAGCAGTATGGTACTCAGCAGATCAGATTGCTAGAGGATGAATCGTATGTATCCAAGCTTGAGGCTGTTCATGCCGGGATGCAGCAATTGCAGTCAATACATTAACCGAAAAAATAATCAATCTCAATTTGTGATGAAGCTTCGATTTTTCATACAGAAAAGTCGAAGCTTTTTTTTGCCTGATTTGTGTGAGATTGTGCAAAAATGAAGGAATTTGAGCATAAAAGCGAATGAATGCCATCATTTGAGAGTAAAGCATCATATTGTTCATTCATTTGCCACAAAAGGAGTCTACATGCAATCTAATCCATCAGAATGCTGTTTGCTCATCAACAAGGGAGTTGTTAATATTCTTTCATATCTAAAATAAGTGAGGAGTGACCATCTTGGAAATTCTGAGGCAGCTCAAACGATTCTATGCATCAGAGAAGAAGTTTATTGTCGGAACAATACTTTTTCTTGTACTTGCAACTGGAATTGGTCTGGTTCAGCCTTACCTCGTAAGTTATCTGATTGACTCCGTAATTATTCCAGAAAATTATGAATTGGTAGCACCTGTTGCGCTTTCCGTAGTAGGTGTCGTCTGCTTGAAGGCATTAAATCAGTTTTTGCATGGTTTTTGCGGAGGCAGACTTGGAAACCGTGTTGCAACAAAAATGAGAAACACGCTTTATGAAAAATTGAATACGCTCTCCTTTCAGTACTATGACAAAGCGAAGACAGGAGATCTTATGTCTCGCCTGACCGCTGATTTGGAAGCGATTCGCAACTTTATCGGCTTTGGCTTAGCCCAATTGCTGAATGTATTTTTTATGGTCGTACTGGGCGGAACAATGATGCTGGTGCTCAACTGGAAGCTGACCTTGATTACATTGCTTCCGGTGCCGTTGCTCTTGTTTCTGGCCTTTCGCTTTGAAGGACAAATTCATCCGATCTTTCGCGAAACGCGCAAAGCGATGAGCAACCTGACGACAGCGGTGCAAGAAAATATTACAGGCGTTCGTACCGTTAAATCATATGCGCAGGAAGACTTTGAAGTGAATAAATTTTCCGAGCGCAGCGAGCAGTTCCGCAGCAACCAAATCGAAGCCTCGACCAAGTGGGCGACATTTTTCCCGATGATGGAAACTGCGGCGAATTTGTGTGTTATTGTGCTGTTCGTTGTAGGCGGTATCATGGTTATAAACGGTGGCTTCTCACCAGGAAACTTCGTCGCGTTTTTCAGCTTGATCTGGTACATTATCGGACCGATGTGGGGACTAGGCTTCCACATCAACAACTACACTCAGTTCAAAGCATCCGGTGAACGCGTGTTAACGCTGCTGAACGAACCGATTCACATTAAAAATGAAGGCAAAGCGCTTAAGCTGGATGCCAGCAGCACAAAAGGCGATGTCAGCTTTAATGATGTAACCTTCAACTATCCGGACAAAAAGCCTGCTATTCAAAATATTTCGATTAACGCTCCAGCAGGTACGGTAATCGGCTTGCTTGGCCCAACCGGCGCAGGTAAATCAACGATTATTCAGCTGCTTATGCGCGCCTATGACGTGAAGCATGGCTCGATTACCGTTGATGGCGTGAATGTGAAGGATCTTGATGTTCAATCGCTAAGATCGATTATTTCACCGGTATTTCAGGAAACCTTCCTGTTCTCGGCTACGATTCGCGACAATATTGCTTACGGCATTGCTAATGTAACGGATGAGCAAATTGTTGAGGCAGCCAAGCTTGCCAAGGCGCATGACTTCATTATGGAGATGCCGCTGGGCTATGATACCGTAGTCGGCGAGCGAGGCATGGGCTTGTCAGGCGGACAAAAGCAGCGGATTGCGATTGCACGCGCCTTTATAAAAAATCCGAAAATACTCATTCTCGATGATGCGACAAGCGCGGTAGATATGGAAACGGAGCATGAAATTCAAGCTGGCTTCAAGCAGCTGATGGCAGGCAGAACGACCTTCATCATTGCCCATCGCATATCATCTTTGCGCTTTGCCGATGAAATTATTGTGCTCGATCAAGGACATATCGTACAGCGCGGCACACATGATCAGCTAGTGCATCAGCCTGGGCCTTATCGCGAGACGTATAAAATTCAATTTGCCGATTTTCCAGGCGAGCTTGAGGTTGCGGCTGGACAAAAGGAATAGCCCAGCTTTTGCTCAAGTGCGGAACAAATTAAAGGAACGAGCCATTGGAACGAGTTACAATTAGCTTAGCCACTGGGACGCAGCTTTGAACAAATAAGTTTTTAGGAGGTGGAGGCAGCTTGGCTAATAAAGCAACTGCTGACAGAGCGGTCAAACGAGATCGCTTTGTCTATACCGATGATGATGTAATCGAAAAGAGCTTTAACTGGGAACAGATGCGAAGGCTGTACACGTATATGAAGCCGCATAATCGCGAGCTGATTCCTGTACTTATCGTGATGGTGATTGGCACGCTGACACGGTTGGGAGTGCCGCTATTAATCTATTATGCAATCGACCATATTATTTTGCCGGATACCGGCTCAGGCAATACGACTCATCTGTGGCTGCTAGCTGCGCTGATGCTGGGCATGTACGTCGTGCAAATGATTGCTACTCACTTTCGTATTAAGCAAACAAATATTATCGGGCAAAAGGTATTGCTCAGCATCAGAAGTCATATTTTCACCCATATTCAAAAGCTGAGCTTCCGTTTTTTCGACAAGCGCCCGGCTGGTTCTGTACTAGTACGCGTAACGAATGACGTAAATGCGCTGCAGGATTTGTTTACGAACGGCGTAGTGAACCTGTTGATGGATATTATTCAGCTAATCGGCATTATCGTTATTTTGCTTGTTATGAACTTCAAGCTTGGTCTTGCCGTAATGGTGACAGTTCCGATTATGTTCTTCGTATCGACCTCGCTGCGCAAAAAAATTCGCTTCGCGTGGCAGGAAGTGCGGATGAAAAACTCGCGCATCAACTCTCACTTGAATGAGAGCATTCAAGGGATGAAGGTAACGCAAGCCTATGTGCAAGAGAAAAACAACATTGAGTTTTTCAGACAAATGAATGAGTCAAATCTGAAGTCCTGGAATCGCGCTTCAGCGCTGAACCAAAGCTTTGGGCCGATTATTGAGGTAACGGCAGCGATCGGAACATGTATTTTGTACTGGTACGGTACGCATCTCATTAAAAATGATGCTTTTACAGTCGGCTTGCTAGTTGCATATTCGACCTATATGGCTCATTTCTGGGATCCGATCAACCGCCTCGGCCAGCTTTATTCGCAGCTGCTCATTGCGATGGCGTCGTCGGAGCGAATTTTTGAATTTATTGATGAGCAGCCAACGGTATCGGAGAAAGAGGATGCAAAGCCGCTGCCGCAAATTCAAGGTAGCGTTCGCTTTGAAAATATCGTATTTGAATACGAGAAGGATCGTCCAGCTTTGAAAAATATTTCGATAGACGTCAAAGAGGGGCAATCGATCGCGCTTGTCGGTCATACCGGCTCAGGTAAAAGTACGATTATTAATCTGCTGTGCCGTTTCTACGATCCGGTAGAAGGTCGCGTATTGATTGACGGCATCGACATCCGCGATATTACGCTGGAAAGCTTGCGCAAGCAGGTTGGTCTGGTTATGCAGGATACATTTATTTTCTCGGGCACGATTCGCGACAATATCCGCTACGGCAAGCTGGATGCTACGCATGATGAAATTGTGCGAGTGGCCAAGGCCGTTAATGCCCATGACTTTATTATGAGCTTGCCGGACGGCTACGACACGCAGGTCGAGGAGCGAGGCAATATGCTGTCAATGGGGCAGCGTCAGCTTCTGTCCTTTGCACGCGCGCTGCTGTCCAATCCTAAAATTCTTATATTGGATGAAGCGACAGCAAGCATCGACACCGATACGGAGCTGAAAATTCAAGAAGCGCTTAAAGTGCTGCTTAAGGGCCGGACTTCCTTTATGATCGCCCATCGCTTGTCAACCATTCGCAATGCGGATGACATAATTGTGCTCGATCATGGACGCATCGTAGAGCAGGGCAATCATGAACAGCTTATGGCGCAAAAAGGGGTTTATCACGGACTTATTCAAGCGCAATATCGCTTCGTATAATCGCGTTAATTTACAATATTTCATGCAATAGCAAGCAAGCTATAGCAAGAGCCTTCAGAGCAAGTCGCGACGAGTGTATTAATTCGTTCGGCGTTGCCTGAAGGTTCTTTTTGTTGGACATGCAAATGCTTGAAATTCGACTTGGTGATCCTTTATCGCACCAATCGAAGCAGCCCCTTGAATTGATTCAACTATTCGCTTATTCGCTGCTCCTTACGGTTCACTTGCCTCAGCAAATAATTCCTTGAGCATCTTATCCTTATGATTCAAAAACTCCTTCATAATCAGAAAATGATCGGTTTCTTCAAGCATCTGAACTTCGATGCCATCCGGCGTTAGATTGTATATAATCGAATCCGGATACGCCATGAGGATCGGGGAATGAGTTGCAATAATAAATTGGGAGTTTTGCAAAACAAGCTCATGGATTCGTGTCAGCATCGCCATCTGTCGAAGCGGCGACAAGGCGGCCTCCGGCTCGTCGAGGATGTATAGTCCTTCCCCTCCGAACCTATGAACGAAAGTGGCGAAGAACGATTCTCCGTGAGACTGCTCGTGCAAGGACTTGCCGCCATACGAATCTTTAATAGGAGGTCCGAAAGAAGGCTGGCTGTCCAGCTCATCAATCGTCGTGGCGAGATTGTAGTAGCTTTCTGCCCGGAAGAAGAAGCCATCCTTCGGACGTCGCGGACCTTTGATCAATTGGATGTAGTCAAATAAGCTCGAATGGGTAGCACGAGTCGAAAATGAAAAGTTCATCGTCCCGCCTTCAGGATTAAACCCCCATGCGACGGCAATGGACTCCATTAGTGTAGACTTGCCCATGCCATTTTCGCCTACGATATAGGTTACCTTAGGATGAAAACTCAGCGTAGTGAGGCTGCGAATGACTGCCAAATCAAAAGGATAACGATTGTAATCGGGAATTTGCTGCTTTTTGAGCTGAATTTGTCGTAAAAAGGGATGCTGTACATTCAATTCGGTTCCCTCCCATTTATGGAATTATCCGCTTCTTTAACCTTACCTTACGCGCGAGTCTCATGCAAACTAGCGACTGAAAACGCGCGGCTAAATTTAAAAGTTAGTTGATTTTTACTGTCGAAACCTCAATAATGAAAGAATAATGATCGAAACGTTTTAGGAGGAATAAAGTTATGTATGGTGCGCCTTATTCAAGTCAGGCAAAGAAAATGCTGCTGCTTGGCTCTGGTGAGCTGGGCAAAGAGGTAATTTTGGAAGCGCAGCGTCTCGGGATAGAAACGATTGCCGTGGACCGTTATGAGCATGCGCCGGCGATGCAGGTTGCGCACCGCTACCATGTGGCGAATATGCAGGATGGAGCAGCGATTCGGGCAATTATTGAACAGGAAAAGCCAGATTACATTGTGCCTGAAATCGAAGCGATTGCAACCGATACACTTGTTGAATTAGAGGCGGAAGGCTACCATGTTGTACCGACTGCACGCGCAGCAAAGCTGACAATGGATCGTGAAGGCATTCGCAGGCTTGCTGCTGATGAATTAGGGCTGCCGACGGCGCCTTACCGCTTTGCCGATTCGCTTGACGAATTGCGTGAGGCTGCAAATGAGCTTGGCTTTCCATGTGTGATCAAGCCATTAATGAGCTCGTCTGGCAAAGGCCAGAGCATTTGCCGCAGTGAAGCGGAGATTGAGCAGTGCTGGACATATGCGATGGAAGGCGGACGGACGCAAAAGGGGCGGATCATCGTCGAGGGCTTTATTGCATTTGAATCCGAAATTACGCTGCTTACCGTTCGTTCAGTATCAGGGACAAGCTTCTGCAATCCAATCGGACATGTGCAGCGCGATGGCGATTATATAGAATCATGGCAGCCGCATGCGATGAGTGAAGCTCAGCTTATTCAGGCGCAGCATATTGCGCGAACGATAACAGACGAGTTGGGCGGTTACGGCATTTATGGCGTCGAGCTGTTTCTTACAAAGGACGGCGTGCTGTTTAGCGAAGTGTCGCCGCGCCCGCATGATACAGGGATGGTGACAATGGCCTCGCAGGATTTATCGCAATTTGCACTGCATGTGCGTGCCATTTTGGGCTTGCCAATTCCGACGATTAGACAGCTCACGCCAGCAGCAACGCATACACTAAAAGCAACGGAAGAGCTGCAAAGCTTTACGATTGGCGGCTTGGAGGAAGCATTGGCAATCCCCAATACATCCGTGCGCATATTCGGCAAGCCGGAAACGAAGCTTGGGCGCCGTATGGCTGTCGCACTATCCAGTGCTGACTCAGTCGAGGAGGCGCGGGGCATGGCGGCTAAAGCGGCAGGATGCTTAATGATAAAAAGATCAGAGTAAGCAGCTAGAACAATGAGCGGCTGCGTCTGGTTAAGTGGTCTAGTCTGGCTATGTCTAGCCAAGTTTGGCTAAGTTTGATTTTGTCTGGCTAGTCTAGCTATGTCTGACTAGTCAGGGTGTGTCTGGTTAGTCTTTCTGTGCCTAAGGAAGCTGGATAACGTTATTTGTAGCAGATGGAGCTTTTCTCAATTCTAATGAATATAGAGCGTCTTATCGAGCGATTTTTACTGAGTTGGAAGCATTTTGCTGCCCTTAACGCTATCAATATTCATTAAATTTCATATACTCAAAATATGAAAGTTTAACGTTGTCCAGATTCATTAAATCTGTAACGATAACCTAACCTTGCAGGGCTTTCTGAAAAGCCTTGTGTACTATAAGCAAGCAGGTGATATAAAATGGGTAAAAAGCAAAAGAAAAATACGGCGCAGCGCATCTATGAATCGCGGGAGCCCAAGGGCAATGAAGCAAATGCTGGCGGAGCAAGCTTAAAGGAGCTGCTCAATGCCGATACGCTGGCCAAGCTGAAGGCACAGGCCGAGCAAGCCAAGCAAGCGGAGCAGGCCAAACGTGAAGAAGAAGCTGCTCGCAAGGCAGAGCAGGAGCGGGCTGAGCGCAAGCGACTGGAAAACGATTTTAACTATCTGCTGGAGCATTCAGACCCTAACTGGAGCAAATATAAATAATAACTAGAATGATGATGGGTTGCTCAGAAAGTCAGTGAAAACTGGCATTCTAGGCAGCCCATCTTTATGCTTGAGGTTTAGCACTACAGCGCTCCGGAGCAAAGCAACCTCCAGTCGCTTTTTAAATCGTAATGCTTTTATTTTAAATTTTTAAGGTAGCATTACGATGTTAAAGGCGACCCACTTCGTTTTTCAGATGCTTTGCTCCTCCGCTGGTGCTTTTTTGAGGGCAAGATCAAGAAGCTTGGACGCTAGTAGAAAATGAGGAGCGCAGCGTAGATACCTGCTACGTGAGCACCGGAATTTTCGCTAGCGTCCAAGATTCGCCGCCGACTACGCTCCAGCGCAGATCATCGTCATCAAAGTCGAGCATTTTGAACTACCGCTCCAATGAAAGTTCAAAAAGCTCGGCTTTCAGGACCAAGAAGATGGCGTGCTAGTAGAAAACGAGGAGCGCAGCGTAGGCACCAGCTACGTGAGCACCGCAGTTTTCGCTAGCGCGCCATATTCGCCGTCGAATTCACTGCAAAGCATTACATCGTCATCAAAGTCGTGCTTTTTGAACATCCGCTCGAAAAAGAGGAACGTTTTCTGGGCTACTGTCATACCCTACTTAAGAACAGAAAGGGAGGATGATCAGGATGCAAATTGCTGTACGTCCAGGCGATTCGCTATGGGGCTATAGTGTGATGTTCGATGTGCCGCTGCAGCTCATTTTAGATAGCAATCCTTCACTCGGAACGACTTTGCAGGTAGGAGACCTGGTTCAAATTCCTGGCTATATATGGCATGAGTATACAGTTGTAGCAGGGGATACGCTTTGGAAGATTGCACGGCAAAACAATATTCCGCTGAATTTGCTGCTGCAGTCCAACCCTACACTGGAAACGGAGCAACTGCAGATCGGCACGAAAATAATGCTGCCGCATCGTGTGACGGGGCGCGTTATAAACGGAAATAAAAACTACACATATGATCAGCTGCTTCAGGATATTGAGCGGCTTCGTCAAGTTTATCCAAATTTGACTACACAAAGCATTGGCAGCAGTGTGATGGGTAAAGATATTATTGAGCTGAGAGCGGGCAGCGGTCCAAGCGAGATTCATTTTAACGCAGCAATGCATGCGAATGAATGGATTACTGCTGGCGCGCTTATGCAATTTATTAACGATTTTATGCTGGCTGTTACGAATAGTCAGCCGTTAAATGGACAATATGTGTATCCGTTGTACAGCATGAACACGATTTCGTTTGTGCCTATGGTTAATCCGGACGGCGTCAATCTGGTTATTAACGGAGCGCCTGCAGAGGAGCCTTATCGCTCACAGGTGCTGCAGATCAATGGCGGTTCAACGGATTTTTCAGGCTGGAAGGCTAATATTCGCGGCGTAGACCTTAACAAGCAGTTCCCTGCGTTGTGGGAGGTCGATGCTGTCAAGGGTCCGCAGCAGCCAGCTCCGCGGGATTATTCGGGCGAAGCGCCGCTCACAGAGCCAGAGGTGCAGGCGATTGCGGACTTGACAAGGGAGCGCAGCTTCAATCGCGTTTTGGCGCTGCATACCCAAGGAGAAGAGATTTATTGGGGCTTTCAGGGGCTCGAGCCGCCTGAATCAGAGCTTTACGCACAGCGTATGGCGGCTGCCAGCGGTTATCAGGCTGTACGCAATGTAAACAGCACAGCAGGCTACAAGGATTGGTTTATCCAGGATTGGCGCAGACCTGGCTTTACAATTGAGCTGGGCTCCGGGCAGAACCCGCTGCCGCTATCCCAATTCCCGAGTATATCGCAAGCGACAACTGCAATATTGCTTGAAGCAATGAAAAGTGCCTATAGCTAGGGCGTGACTGGGAACTCTGAGGACCTAAAGGACAGAATAGCAAGCAAACAGGCTATGGAGCGAAGCTGATACAGCCTGCTTGCTTGCTAAAAATTTAAAAATCATATAGAATGTTTGTTCGTATCAAGATACGCTAAGAAATTGGTCGAAAGCACTATTTTTGTGCATAAGCAAATCTTAATGTTTGCTATATTCGCCAATTTCGTACTATATTGTAGGTATGCTCGCTTTACGTGGACAAGTATTTACTCTAAAATACTTAAAGATATGACAATGACTGGTTATTGATTGGGGGAAGATCATGGCAGAGCAAATCGATCTTTTTAAGGAAGCAGAAAAAGAAAATCAATACGGTGCAGATGATATACAAATATTAGAAGGATTAACGGCAGTACGAAAACGTCCGGGGATGTATATTGGCAGCACAGGAAATTCCGGGCTGCATCATCTTGTATGGGAAATCGTCGACAATGCGGTTGATGAGCATTTGGCTAAATTTTGCACGGCTATTGATGTTACAATACATAAAAATGGTTCAATTACGATTTTGGACAATGGACGCGGCATTCCGACTGCGATGCATAAGTCTGGCATTCCTACACCGCAAGTTGTATTTACGATTTTGCATGCTGGCGGCAAATTTGGCGGCGGCGGCTATAAAAAATCAGGCGGCTTGCACGGTGTAGGCGCTTCCGTGACCAATGCGCTCTCGGAGTACCTGGAAGTAGAAATATTTCGCGAAGGAAAAGTTTATAAGCAGCGCTTTGAATATTGGGTAGACAAGAAAGGAAAAGAGCATGTTGGCGAGCCGGTAACGGGACTGGAAGTGATCGGCAACAGCAATCGCACAGGTACAAAGGTTACGTTCAAGCCCGATATTCGGGTGTTCCAAAACGGCATTTCCTTCAATTATGATACGCTGGCAGAACGGCTGCAGGAAATCGCTTTTCTTAATTCCGGCCTGAAGGTGACGATTAAGGATGAGCGTACGGGCTCGCAGGATGTATTTCATTATGAGGGCGGCGCAAGCCAATTTGTTGAGTTTTTGAACGAAGGCAAAACGGTGCTGCATGAGGTTATCCATTTTGCAGGAGAAAAGGATGATATTGAGGTTGAAATCGCCTTTCAATACAATGATGGCTATACCGAAACGATTGCATCCTTCGTAAACTCGATCCCGACTCGCGGCGGCGGTACGCATGAAACGGGCTTCAAGGCAGCCTATACGCGCGTAATGAACGACTATGCGCGCAAGGTCGGCATATTGAAGGAAAAGGATAAAAATCTTGATGGCAACGATTTGCGTGAAGGCATGATCGTCGTAATCAATACTAAAATGGCCGAGGTCGAGTTTGTCGGACAGACGAAGGATCAGCTCGGCAGCTCGTCTGCGCGCGGTGCAGTGGATACGGTAGTAACCGAGCGGATGAATGTGTTCCTTGAAGAAAATCCGCAGGTTGCACAATCGCTGCTGAAAAAAGCGGTGCAGGCAGCGAAGGCTAGAGAGGCTGCCCGCAAGGCGCGCGAGGAAATTCGCTCTGGCAAGAAGCGCAGCGAGAGCTCCAACCTTGGCGGAAAGCTGACGCCTGCACAATCGAAGGATTATAGCCGCAATGAGCTGTTTATCGTTGAGGGCGACTCCGCCGGCGGCTCAGCCAAGCAAGGGCGTGACTCCAAGCATCAGGCGATTTTGCCGCTAAAGGGCAAGCCGATGAATCCGGAGAAGGCAAAGCTTGCCGATATTATGAAAAATGATGAGTATCGCGCGATCATTTCGGCGATCGGCGCTGGAGTTGGCTCGGAGTTTGCCGTAGAGGAGAGCAACTACAGCAAAATTATTATTATGACGGATGCCGATACCGACGGCGCGCATATTCAAGTGCTGCTGCTGACGTTCTTTTATCGCTATATGCGTCCGCTCATTGACAATGGACGTGTCTACATCGCTCAGCCGCCGCTTTATAAAATTACGAAGAAATCCGGCAAGCTGAGTACGGTTCGCTATGCGTGGACTGATGAGCAGCTGCAAAATTATGTGAAGGAAATGAAAGGCTACGAGCTCCAACGCTACAAAGGTCTTGGTGAGATGAACCCTGACCAGCTGTGGGAAACAACGATGAATCCAGATACACGAACCTTGCTGCAGGTGCAAATTGAGGATGCGGCTAAGGCAGAGCGCCGCGTGTCCACGCTAATGGGCGACAAGGTTGACCCTCGCAAGCGCTGGATCATCGAAAATGTTGACTTTACAGAATATGATGAGTAAGCGAGTGCTTCCGCAAGAGCAGCCAATGACGGCGTGGAAGCTATACGATACCAAGTATTAGGAGCGAGATAGATGGATACATTAGAGCAGTTTTTACCGGCGTTTCTCGAAGAGGTCGTAGGAGACCGCTTCGGGCGCTATTCCAAATATATTATTCAGGACCGCGCGATTCCCGATGTGCGCGACGGCTTGAAGCCAGTGCAGCGCCGCATTCTGTACGCGATGTATGATGCAGGCAATACACCGGACAAGCCGTATCGCAAGTCGGCGAAAACCGTCGGCGATGTGATGGGTAACTATCATCCGCACGGTGACTCCTCAATCTATGAGGGCATGGTAAGGATGGCGCAGCCCTGGAAAATGGGTCATCCGCTTATTGATGGTCATGGAAACTGGGGCTCGCAGGATGACGACCCGGCAGCGGCAATGCGTTATACCGAGGCGAGACTGTCCAAAATTGCGATGGAGCTGCTGCGCGATATTGAGAAGCGCACCGTGTTGTTCAAGGACAATTTTGACAACACCGTCAAGGAGCCTGTCGTGCTGCCTGCCCGCTATCCCAATTTGCTCGTTAATGGCGTAAGCGGGATTTCAGCAGGCTTTGCTACAGAAATTCCGCCGCATCATTTGGGCGAGGTGATTGACGCCAGCATCGCTTACATGCGCAATCCGAATATTACGCTTGATGAAATGATGACGATTGTGCAAGGCCCGGACTTCCCAACGGGGGGAATTATAATGGGCGGAGAAGGGATTCGAGAAGCCTATGAGAAGGGCAGAGGCCGAATCTATATTCGCTCCAAAACGAGCATTGAAACGCTGCGCGGCGGCAAGCAGCAAATTGTCATCACTGAAATTCCGTATCAGGTCGTCAAGTCGCGGCTCGTAACCGCTATGGAAAACATTCGTCTCGAGAAAAAGGTTGAGGGCATTGCCGAGGTGCGGGACGAGAGCGGACGCAATGGCTTGCGAATCGTGGTCGAGCTGAAAAAGGATGCCGATGCGAACGGAATTCTCGCTTATTTGCTGAAGAAAACCGATCTGCAGGTTACATACAATTTCAATATGGTGGCAATTGTTAATAAAGCGCCGCAGCAGCTTGGTCTGATCGGCATAATATCCGCTTATGTGGAGCATCAGAAAGAGGTTGTAAGCGAGCGTACGAAATACGAGCTGGAGAAGGCAGAGGATCGCGCTCATGTGCTGGAAGGTCTCGTCAAAGCGCTAAACCTGCTCGATGAAGTAATTGAGACGATTAAAGCGTCAAAAAACCGTGCGGATGCAAGCGATAACCTGATCGCCAAATTCCAGTTTACTGAGCGCCAGGCTGATGCGATCTTAACGTTGCAGCTGTATCGCTTGACGAACTTGGAAATTACGAGCCTGGAAAAAGAGCATGGCGAGACGCTGAAGAAAATTAAATATTTGCGTTCCATTCTCGAAAGCGAGAAAAAGCTGTTGTCCGTTATTGAGAAAGAGCTGACGGAAATTAAAACAACCTACAGCATCGACCGCCGTTCAGAAATTCAACGCGAGATTGAGGAGCTCAAAGTAAATCTTGAGGTGTTGGTCAACGCCGAGGATGTGCTCGTTACATTTAGCCATGAGGGCTATGTGAAGCGGACAAGCATGCTGTCCTATACTCGCTCTGGTGGAGAGCTAGACAGCGCCGGCGTGAAGGAAGGCGACGTTATTACGCACTGCCTGTCTGTCAACACACTCGACAATTTGCTGCTGTTCACCAAAAACGGGCAATATTTCCTGCTGCCGGTGCATCAGGTGCCGGAGTTCAAATGGAAGGAAAACGGTACAGCGATTGTCAACATCATTCCGCTGCCGAAGGATGACAGCATCGTCTCGATTATTCCGGTCAAGGACTTGAATGCGGAGCAATCGGTGGTGTTTGTCACGAAGCGGGGCCAGGTTAAGCGCACCGAGCTTAAGGAATACGCTACGAGCCGCTCAACGGCAATTGTCGCCTGCAAGGTGGCTAACGGGGATGAAGTGATCACCGTGTCCTTGAGCGACCAGTCACAGCAGCTTATGCTCGTTACGGCGCAGGGCATGTCAATTCGTTTTTATGAAAATGAAGTCAGCAGCATGGGACGGGCTGCAGGCGGCGTAAAAGGGATTCAGCTTAAGGATGATGATGAAATTATTGCCGCGCTGTGGGTAGACAATGACGAGGGTGAAGTGCTCGTTGTGTCGGATATCGGCTACGGCAAGCGAACGCTGCTGCTCGATTATCCGATACAGGGACGGGGCGGCAAAGGCGTTCAAACCTTTGAATTCAAGCAAGGCAAGCGTGTTCGCAGCAATGGAGAGCGGCTGTTTGCAGCGTTCTACTGTCGCGAGCCAATTGAACTTGCCGCATTTACGACTAAAGGTGTCAAGCATCTGATTAACTCCGAGAAAACGATTATTGAAGATCGGAAAGCGACTGGCAAAAGCTTGTTCGCGCTCGATAAGGACGAGCAGCTGCTGCAGCTGTTTTCAGTGACGGAGCGCATCCACCAGCCGAATACCGAGGCTTGACGATTTACTAGCATTCTGTGCTATGGAATGACCGGATAAGGGAAAGCTTTAACGGTCGTTTCAAACGCAGAATGCTTTTTTGTATAAAAATTTTAAGCAGACAAGCAGCAGATGGCAAATTTGGTCAAATATCGCAGCAGCTTTCGCTATTTTATGTAGCTTTGTAGAAAACGCGTTCGCAATCTATCATATTTTATCGTAAACTATTAATTGCATTAATCTTTCTTTCGACAAATAGGATCAGTATAATTAAACATAGATAAACTTGTCAGAAAGTTGGTGGAGCATTGATCGCTGAAGATTTTTCTAAACTGTGGAACAAGCTTTCTCGAGATTGGAAGCTTACGCTGGAGCAAGAATTAGCCCCATTGACCGAAGGACAGCTACATATTTTGGAGCTATTGCTGGAGGCTGAAGCGATGAAGCCGTCCGATCTAATCCAGCATTTATCGACGACGCCTGCTGCCATTACAACGATATTGGATCGTATGGAACGGAATGAATTGATTACTCGGGAACGAGATGAGCGGGATCGCCGTGTGGTATGGATTCATGTCACTGAAAAAGGCTTCGCCGAGGCGGTCAGAGGCTCGGCTATTCGCAAATCGATTATTGAGCAATCGCTCGATCGCATATCCTCCCATAACCAGCAGCTGCTCGTTTATTTGCTGGGCAAGGTGGCCAGCTCCTCGTAGTTTTCAGCAGAGAAAGACATCATAAAGGGGTAGAAGATGACAACCGGCAAACTCAATCATAAACGCAATTATATTTGGCAGCTACTGACGGTATATTTGGGCTTTATCGTATTTGGCTTGTCAGAAAATATAAAAGGCCCAGCTATACCGCGGATGCAGATATCCTTCCAGCTTGATGAAGCGCAAATTGGAACGCTGCTGTCGCTCAATTCGCTTGGCTATCTTATCGCATGCATGTTCACTGGGCTGATGGTGCGCAAAATCGGGATCAAGGCGACCTCGATCATTTCCTTCGCTTCAATGATGCTCGCCGGTGTATTGATCTGGCTTTCCTACAGCTACGGCTGGCTTGTTGGCTCTACCTTCCTGTTGTATATTGGCAACGGGATGCTGGAAATCGGTCTTGCCATATTGGCGGCTCGCATCTTTACGCGCAATACAGGCACGATGATGAACCTTGCTCATTTTTTCTATGGCTTAAGCTCAATCATTGCGCCATTGCTAGCAACCGGGTTAATGAGTCTTTCGATAGCCGGACATACGATCGACTGGCGCTTCATGTACTTTATCGTACTTGCTTTTTCACTTATTCCAATCATACCTGCTCTGTTGGGCAAATTTCCGGGCGATGAAGTGCAGCCGCATGAGCGAAAATCGTTTCGCACGCTCATGAGCGACCGCAGCTTGTGGCTTTTGGTCGGGATTTTAACGTTTGGCGTCATTTCAGAGCTGTCTGTTGGCGGCTGGCTCGTTAATTTCCTTGAAAAGAGCTATCAATGGAGCACAGTATCTGCTTCTGGCATGCTTTCCTCGTTTTTTATCGGATTTTCGTTGGCGCGCTTGCTGCTGGGGCCGATTATCGACCGCATCGGCTACACGCTGTCAGTCATAATCGTCTCGCTCTTCGCAGCTGTATGCACCTTTATCGCAGTGCTGGGCGGCGAGAGCTTAGCGATTTTCTTCGCCTTGGCGGGAGCAGGTGTTGCGCCAATTTATCCTACGGTAATGGCGTTTATTTCCAAGCGCTACCCGCAGGACAGCGATGTTGTCATCAGCTTTATTGTTACCGTTATGGGAGTTGGCACAGTAGCGGGGAATTATATAATCGGAGTAATTGTTAATGTCGTTAAACAAATGTTTGGCGGGGAGACGCAGCTTGCGATAATGCGCGGCTACCAGGCAGGCTACTTGTTTATTGGCTTCTGTGCGCTGCTCTGCGGCGTGCTCTCGATCGTCCTCTATCTCCACTTGAAGCGCCGAAGTGAGCTCATCTAGGCTGGCTGACGGCTGTGAGGCGCGCGATTGTGAGGTAATAATAGATAATATAAAGTGCAAGGGCTGCTCGCAAAGCATCGTAATCGCTTTGTGAGCAGCCCTTGTTTGTCGTTGGCATATGGTTGATCAGAGCAAGCTGCCTGGCTTGGCTGCGGGTTCGGTCTCTGACCTTCATCGGTTAGGCTGGTTACAGCTTAACCATTATTGCTTGAGCATTGAGGTCAGTCGCTTTGTGAGCATGGCAAAGTCTGCCTCTAGCGTTTCGTAGTCCTCTTCCTTCAGCAACGCATCATCCTTGGCTGCCAAGGTAGCCTCTACAGGGAGTACGCGGTAGCGGAAGTTCTCATCCGGCTTGTAGCGATGCACCCAGGTAGGCGTGACGGTAACCTCTTTAAACTCGATGAGGCCTGTGTCGTAATGCTTTCTCAGGTCTACACGGAAAATTGCTCCGTAGTCTTTGGAGTCGCCTCGTTGATTGGATATAAAATTGCCCATGGAATAAATAATCAAGCCTTGGCGCTCCAGCCCCTGATCATCGGTGTAGCTGACCATCTCATATGGCTGCAGCACATGGGGATGTGAGCCGGCAATAATGTCAGCGCCTGCAGCGATCAGCTCGCGAGCTAATGTTTTTTGCTCCTCTGATGGCTCAGTCTGATATTCATTGCCAAAATGCAGCGCAATCGTCACCACTTCGGCGCCATCTCTGCGCAGCCTTTTAATATCATTCAATATTTTTTCCTTATCGATTAAATTGACGATAAATTCCTTGCCCTCAGGAATCGGTATGCCATTGGTTCCATATGTGTAAGAGAGAAAGCCCATTGCAATATCATTATGCTCAATAATAACGCTTTGCTCGGCTTCCTCCATATCGCGTGCCGAGCCAACTGTTGCAAATCCGATTTCCTGCACATGATCAAGCGTGCGAATAGCACCTTTTACGCCTTTGTCCAGCGTATGATTGTTGGCTGTCGACAAAATATTGAAGCCGCTATGCCAAAGCGCTTCTGCCAGCTCAACAGGCGCGTTAAAGGCAGGATAACCTGTATAGCCATAATCCTTGCCTGCCATTGGTGTTTCCAGATTAGCCATTTTCCAGTCGCCTTCTGCTACAATATCTGCGATTGGCGCAAATACAGCGTTAAAGTTATAGCTGTCCGTTGCTTTATCGTATGCGCCTGGCAGCTGCGGCGTATGACTCATAATATCACCGACACCAATCCAGACTGCGTCTGTAAACTGCGGTGTAATGGGAGTAGGCGTCGCGGATGGTTCAAGTGATGCGACTGGTGTAAGGGAGCTGTCATCCGGCTCCTGCGTTGCCGGTGGCTGAGTGGCGCTAAGCTGATTGTTCGATTGGGGCTGCTGATCATTGAGCAGCACAAATATGCCAATGGCACCCGCCACAGTTAATGCAAGCAAAATGCCGTTCAGCAGCCAAAGCGCTTTGCGCCTGGAAGATTTTTTTCGTTTCAAACCAATCACGTCCTTTAATAAATGTCGAGCGATGCTTTGAGGCAAATCATGCAGTTGAACAGTTTAAATGGCCGACATCTATGTATGCCATAACATAAGCTGCCGCTTAAGGCGCAAGCGACTCATTAAGCGGCAGCGGAAGCTTTATTCTATCTGTTTCATCAGCTGCATCGTCAAGCATACCAGCGAGCAGCCTGCTGCAGCTGCTGCTCCGTAAAATGCGACCAAGGCGCCATCTTATCGTCTGGCATCGATGTAAACAGCATGTCCTGCTTGGAAATCGGATGAGGAACTGTAATGCTGGTTGACCATAAAGCGATTGAAGCATGCGTTTGCGGCTTGCCGGAGCTGCGGCCGTATTTGACATCGCCGACAAGCGGATGGCCGATAAACGCCATTTGCGCGCGAATTTGATGTGGTCGGCCTGTATGCAGCAGGATTGCAACGAGACTGTGCCCTTGGCTGGAAGCAATGACGCGATAGCTTAGCTTGGCGTCTTTGGCTTCGGCAGCTGGCTGCTCGAATACCGCGACTTGATTTTTTTTGGCATCCTTGCGGATATAGTGCAAAAGCTCGGCTTCTGCTGCTTGCGGCGTCCCTTGTACGACGCAGATGTACGTTTTGCCGAATTTACGCGTCCGCACTGCATCGGACAAGCGCGAGGCGGCCTTTGATGTTTTGGCAAAAATCATAACGCCGCCGACAGGGCGGTCAAGACGATGGACTAGTCCAAGAAAGACGTTGCCAGGCTTATTGTAGCGCTGCTTAATATCTTCCTTGAGCAAAGTCAGCATATCGGCATCTCCGGTCTCATCCTCCTGCGAGGGAACGCCAGGAGGCTTTACGACCACAATAATATGATTATCCTCGAATAAAATCGGCAGCATCATTCATTGGACTCCCAGCGGCCTAATATGCCGCATGGCAGTGCCAGTCCAGAGCGAGTGATCGGCAGCCCGATTTCTCCGCAATGAATTTGCCCGCCAAATTTGCTTCCCATGCTCATCGTCAGCAAATGCTGCAGCACAGTAGGGGACAAGCCAGTCGTATAGGAATTGATCAGCATAAAGAGCGGCTTGTCGCTCAATATCGTCATACAGGTTTGCAGAAACGGGAACAGATTTTCCTCCAGCTTCCACGTTTCGCCTTTTGGTCCGCGTCCATAGGATGGAGGGTCCATAATGATGGCGTCATATTGACGGCCGCGGCGCTGCTCGCGCTGCACGAATTTGAACACATCATCGGTTATGTAGCGAATTGGCGCTTCCTCCAGGCCCGACAGCACAGCATTTTCTTTAGCCCATTGCACCATGCCCTTGGCAGCATCGACATGGCACACCTCTGCGCCCGCTGCGGCACAGGCAACCGTAGCTCCGCCAGAGTAAGCAAACAGATTCAAGACGCGGATTGGCCGCTTAGCGCTGCGAATTTTGTTCATCATCCAGCTCCAGTTGACGGCTTGCTCCGGGAAAAGACCAGTATGCTTGAAATTGGTAGGCTTAATATGGAAGCGCAGCTCGTTGTAGCTAATGGTCCAGCGCTCAGGCATTTGCTGATTGCGAATTTGCCATTGCCCGCCGCCTGAAGAGCTTCTATGGTAATGCGCGTCTGCATTGCGCCACTGCGCATCCTCATGCTCGATCGGCCAAATAATTTGTGGATCAGGACGGCGAAGGATATAATTTCCCCAGCGCTCCAGCTTATCTCCTGCTCCAGTATCGATGACTTCAAAGTCTTTCCATTGATCGGCTATATACATTCAGTTAATTCCTTCCTAATCGCTTCTTGTTATGATATCATCGCTTATTATAACGAAGCTGCGCGAGTGAATCAATGTAATGGATTATATTTAAATGAGAAGGGTGATTAAGAATGCTTCGTTTTGAATGTGAGTGCGGCAATAAAACCGCTTTTTTTGCGACAAGTGATTACGATGAGCATGGCAGAGAGGTGCTTGATCTTGAGGATGACGATTGTGTCAGCTATGAAATTGGCGAGGCAAGCGTCA
Organism: Paenibacillus montaniterrae; assembly: GCF_018403185.1. Classification (GTDB taxonomy): domain Bacteria; phylum Bacillota; class Bacilli; order Paenibacillales; family Paenibacillaceae; genus Pristimantibacillus; species Pristimantibacillus montaniterrae. Next base: position 720,051 of record NZ_BOSE01000001.1, on the reverse strand, counting down.
TGTTCAAGTGCAAATTTTGCGGACATCGCTATTTGCTGCCAAGCTTTGTGGAGTTCAAATAAGCTTGCACATACATACGGGTATAGCCTGAGCGCATGAGCATATGCGAATTTGAAAAAAACTAGGACTGATCAGTCCTAGTTTTGAAAAGCGGGAGGTGAAACGATGAGTGCGAGAAATCGAGAGCAGCTGATCCATATTGCTGCACGGCTTTTTTTGAGCAAGGGCTTCAAATATACAAGCATTGAGGATGTCGTAGAAAAGAGCAAGGTGTCACGCTCTAACCTGTACTACCACTTCAGCAGCAAGGAGGAGCTGCTGTATGCAGTAGTAGACTTTTGGGGCAATCGCTATGAGTCTGCGCTGGAGATCTCGCTAGGTCAACGCGAGCTTGGCGCACAGCAGCGGATTGAGAGCTTCATCCAGTTGCTGCTGCAGGAAATTGAAGCGCGCGGCAATAAAGGGCACTGCCCATTCATCGCAATGTACCAGCAAAGCCCGACGGAAGCGAAGGATGTGCACCAACGCATTCAGCAGTTTTTTACTTGCCTGCACCGGCTAATTGCCGAGTTGATCGCCCAAGGGATGGAATCGGGCGAGTTTCGCCCGCATATTCCGGCTGAGCAAGCGGCTACGCTGTTTGTGTCATCGTTGGAGGGCGGGCTGGCATTGGCGGAAACGATGGAGGATATTAGCATTGTACGCACAACGTCAGATGCCTTTTTTGCAATTCTGGGCTAAGCTGTGACTATGGCTACAATGCGAAATTCTGATCGGCGATATTGAATAACACCTGCAATCGAATCCTCCGCAGCCAGCTTAGCGATGGCCCGCGGAGGATTTTTTGTGTTCATAATGCTCTTTACAACAGAAAGCGCTAATTCGCGGCTGACTGTAATCAGCTTGAATTAGCGCTTTATGTTGCAGTTGTTCAAAGCATGAGGCAGCGGTCAGTCTGGCTGCTTTATTGCTCCTTTATTTTCAGCATTGCTTCCCACAGCGAGGCATCCTCATAGCCAAGACGCCATGCTGCAACGCCAGCCAGATCATATTTCTTGGCAAGCTTGACGCGAGCAAGCACAGTTTCTGCTGTCTCCGCCCAGAATACATGGGTGTAGCCATTTAAAGTGTACGTATAGCGGTATTGGCCAGCCTTTTCATCATAGGTGCCCACAGCCTTATTTTTGGCAATATGAGCTGGTAGATCCTTCATGATCAGTGTTTTGTTGTCGACCAGCTTGCCATTGCTGTCAATACGCCATTCACGGGAATAGAACGGAATGCCCAAAATAAGCTTGCTGCGAGGAATGCCATATTCCAGCTGCTGCTTAATTCCTTCCTCGGCCCAGCTTAGACTGCTCACCGAGCCGGCTTCCTCCGAGCCAGTCCAGTGTTCATCGTATGCCATCACGACTAAATAGTCGACGATTTTGCCAATTGCCTCATAATCATAGGCAGTCAGATGGTTCCAGCGGACATCGCCGCGCAGCAGATCAATCGAGACAGTCAGCTTTTTGGCATGAGCAGCCTTAGTGAGCTTCTCCACAAAGCTGGTATAGGCATTGCGGTCGGAAGCGGCAATGCTTTCAAAGTCAAGATTGACGCCTTTTACCTTGTTTTTAACGAGGCTGTTCATTAAAGCATCAATAAATCGCTTCTGAGCCTCTTCATCCGCTAAAAATTTGGTCGTCACCGCTTTATCAAATTCATTGTGTACAAGCGGAATAACATCAACGCCTTTGGCAGCCAGCTCTGCAACAAGCGCAGGATTGGAGCTGTCATTCAGCCCGCCCGAAGCGTCGAGCAGGGTATACCAGGTCGGCGAAGTAATATCAAGCCCTTGCGTATTGCTTACATGGCTTTGAATAGTAGACGTGGAGCTGGAGCCGTTCCAGCCCATGTAAATAAAGCTTTTCGCTTCTGACCAAAGCTTGCGTCCATCGGCGTTTTGCACCGTTGAGTTGGAGAGATTCTTCGCGTAGCTTAACGCGCTGCTTAACGAGTGGAATTGCTTTACGAGCTTATCTCCTTGATAGACGGACAAATAGTGTACGCTGCTCCAGAGCAGCTGGTCCTGCAGCTTGACCTCGGCAGCGTGCAGCGACTTTGCTGTTTTTACTGCGGCATCCAGTGTCGAATGCTTTTTAGCTAGCTTGCCTTGGCTGTAAACTTCATAGATTAATAGATTTTGATGCACAGATTTGCCTGTTTCAGAATTGATGACCTCACTGTTGCTCAATTTGTTGGCAGCTTCGATCGCATCCTTGAGAAAGGAGTACGCTTTTCCGTTCACGGCAGGCTGCCCGTCAATATGAATGATGTATTTGCTTTTTTGAGCACGCTGCTGCTTCACCATTTCGTCAGTCAAGTTGTCCCATACCCATTGCTTCGAGTTTACGTCGATAATATGAGAATTTGACCATTTCCTGGCTTCTTTTTTGGCATCCTCCAAGCTGTAAAATTGCCAGCCATCCATCGTTTTATCGCCTTGATAAACGATGTAATTTGCAAAGTTTTCATAGGCCCAGCCAACATTTTGCAGTTCTCGGACATAGGAGTTAATATTCGCGGAAGCTACCTTTTTTGCTTCTGCCAAAGTTTCAAACTCAAGCTTGGCAGATGATGCACCCTCTATGTATACCTTGTAGCCAGGAAAATTGTGCCAAACCCATTCGCGATTGTTTATTTTTTCAACATGACTGTAGCTGTAATATTTAGCGTAGGCAATTGCTTGGTTTTGTGTGACAAACTCCTTTAATGGCTTGTCGTTTTGATAGACGCGGTATTGTGTCATATTGGCTGCGTCAGCGTGCTGCTGTGGCGAAATAAACGATAAGCAAAGTAGAATGATTGCCAGCAACATGGTCGATAATCGTTTCAAGTATCCCATCACACTCCTATAATAGTTTTTAGCCTTCTCGTGCATGCAGGCTATTATCTAGTATAACGCGAAAAATGGTAAGAAGTAACGTGGTAGATTGTGAGAATAGTAGTATATTTGGGAATTCGGAGAGTAAGTGGTAGTTTATGGAATGTCGTTAGCTTCGTAGAAAAAAAGCGCCCTCGGCAATATGCCGAAAGCGCTTCGTTCATGCGATTATAAAGGTTATCTTCATCCGGTTGAGAGCTATGCTCTCGCCTCTGCCCAAAATTGTTCTGCTTCTTCATCTATGCCAAGCATAATGTCGGAGCGGAATACGCGCAATCTATACTCGGAGTAAAAATATTGCTCTAACGCTTCCATAATGTTAGCTTGAAGCAAATATTGCGAGCGACCATTTACCCAAACCTCAGCAGTATAGCCGTATTCCTCTTCCCAAGAAAGCTGAACCTCTACATCTGTAGGCTTAACGCCGCGGCGATCAGCCATGTTCAAGCAAATCGCATTAATAATTTCATCCGTGTAGATACGCATCGTTAGAACTGACCTCTTCCATTACGATCTTCTTCATCGCGATCACGATGGTCGAAGCGATCATTGCGATTAAAGTTAGGGCCAGCTGCAGCAGGCTTTTTGTTGTTGCGAATGTAGGTCCATGCCGCTCTGATCACCATAATGATGGCGACAATCGCAATAATGTTAATGAGCAAGCCGAAGATTTCACCGAAAGCTCCCATATTGGCAAACATGCCGCCAAACAATAGACCTGCTAGTCCACCAAGCGCCATCCCTTTCAAGAAGGAGTTGCCGCCAAAAAGACCGCCACCTTTAGTTGTGGCAGCTGCGCCAGTACCGGTTTTAGCTGCTGTTCCTGAAGTAGCGCCAGTATTGGACTGCTGAGTGGTAGAATCTTTTTTCTGAGTAAAGCTTTGCTTGTTTGACTTGAAGCCTCCGCCACGCTTCGCATCAGCAGTATCGCTGCTGAATCCGATGCTGAGCGCAAGGAACACTGTCATAACCAGCGTGAGTATAAACCCTTTTTTCATTGATCTTGTCCCTCCTGAAAATTTGCTTAAGGTTGCTATAGTTAAGCATTACGTCTATTATAAAGTTTGGTTTCACTTTTTCCTAATTTTCTTTAAAATTATTTTAATAAAAGAACATGATGAAGGTGATGTTTTGAAATACCCGAATGCCTATATCGAATATTTAATACAGTTTCACGCAACGCGCGACTATTTTGAATGCCATGAGCTGTTGGAGGAATATTGGAAGGAGCAGCCGCAGGATCCGCTGAGCGAGTTATGGGTAGCCTGCATTCAAATTGCGGTAGCACAGTATCATGAGCGCAGGCGTAATTACCGCGGTGCTCAGCTCATGTATCAGTCTGCACTGAAAAAGCTGGCTGTGCATGACAGCGGACAAATCGGCCTCGAGCATGAGCGGCTTGCAGCGCTGCTGGAAGCTAGAACGGCTGCCTGCAAAGCGGAAGCGGAATATGTTGATCTCAGTCTGCCGATCGCCGACCAACAGCTGCTCGCCTTTTGTCAGCAGCTGGCAGAAGCTCGCGGCCTCGTATGGCTGCAAGCAAGCAGCGCGCTTGCGGAGGATGTTATCCATCGTCATGCAAGGCGCGATCGCAGTGACGTAATTGCCGCACGAGCTGCTGCGCTGGCGCAAAGACAGCAGGCTGCTGAAAATGGGAAGGGATAGACTGGCTAACGATGCATGTGCCTCAAATCCATTTCTGCAAATGAGCCAAGCAGAGCATGCACGCAAGCAGTTGAGGAGCTATTGCACAAATCGCAAATGCAAGGTGTAAATTTGCGAGTCGCTTTTTAAGCTGAAGCTGTTTTTATGCGGAGCATAGTCGATGTTCATATGCTCCTCGTAATAGACCTTATGTCTCGGCTCGAAATAAAAGCTTAGCGGATCGGCTTCGCCGGCACGGTCATCGACCGTTGGCTCGTCAATTAGCGTCAAGGTCGGTACGCCGCTGACTACACAGCCGCAGCCCTCGGTATCGTGAAGAAATTTTAATTGCTTGTTCGTTTGTTGCAGAATGGGTGTCAAGTAGTCTACTGCAGCGGCAGTAAAGGAAATACGCATCTGTTCATCACCTTTGTTATTTTTGTGCTTAATCGGTTATAGTTGATTATAGATATAGATGTAGAGTTAGGCAACCTTATGTTGAGCGGCTTGACACCGCATGAAATTCAATAGGGAAAGGGAGATCGAGCATGACCGTTTTGCAGCAATTTCGCGATATTAATCAGAAAATCAAGCAATATGAAGAAGCGCTTGCCGTCATTTACTGGGATTTGCGAACTGGCGCGCCGCGCAAAGGGATGGATATTCGCTCTGAGGTGATCGGAACGCTGTCGTCCGAAATGTTTCGCTTATCCACCTCGCAGGAGCTGGGACAGCTGCTGACTGAGCTGGAAAGCGAGCACAACTGGGAGCAGCTGGATGAGCTGAATCGCAGACTCGTTCAGGAAACGCGCAAGGAGTATGATCGCAGCGTAAAAATCCCGCCTGAGCTGTATCAAAGGTATGTCGTGCTGACTGCACAGGCAGAAAACAATTGGGAGCTATGCAAGCAAAACAATGATTATGCCAGCTTCCAGCCATATCTCGAGCAAATTATCGAGCTGACCAATCAAATGATCGACCTGTGGGGAGTAAAGGAAACGCGCTACGATACATTGCTCGATCAGTATGAGCCAGGTATGACCGTGCAGCAGCTGGACCAAATTTTTGGCGAGCTGAGAGATGAGCTGGTTCCGCTTGCTGAGCAAATTGCCAGCAGCCCGCATCAGCCGCGCACCGATTTTCTTGAAGGCCAGTTCGATATTGCTGCGCAGAAGGAATACAGCTTGTTTATTTTGAAGCAAATGGGCTTCGACTTTGATGCCGGACGGCTTGACGAAAGCGTACATCCGTTTGCGACTGGCTTGAACCCTCATGACGTGCGGATTACGACTCGTTATTTGGCAGACGATGTGACGAGCGCCTTGTTCGGCACGATTCACGAAGGCGGTCATGCGCTTTATGAGCAAAATATTAGCGAGCAGCTTGTTGGCACAACGCTTTGCACAGGCACATCGATGGGGATTCACGAGTCGCAGTCGCGTTTTTGGGAAAATGTAATCGGGCGCAGCCGCCCATTCTGGAACCGATACTATCGTGATTTGCAGCAGCGTTTCCCGCAATTGGCGGAAATCGATGTCGACACCTTCTACCGCGGCAACAATATTGTTAAGCCGTCGCTAATTCGAATAGAAGCTGATGAGCTTACGTACAACCTACATATTATTATTCGCTATGAAATCGAGAAAATGATCTTTAATGAAGGGCTGCAGGCGAAGGATTTGCCGCGTGTCTGGAATGAAAAATATAAGCAGTATTTGGGCATCGAGCCGCCAAGCGATGCAGAAGGCGTGCTGCAGGATGTCCATTGGTCGGGCGGAGCATTTGGCTATTTCCCATCCTATTCGCTGGGCAATATGTATGCGGCGCAATTTATGAATACGCTGCAGCAGCAAATGCCGGATATTTGGCAGAAGGTTGAAGCGGGTGAGCTTCATCCGATCAAGGATTGGCTGGCTGAACGTATTTATCAGTATGGACGCTTGAAGTCGCCATCCGAGCTGGTCGAGCAAATTACGAATGAGCCGCTTAATCCTGCGTATTTGGCGCAATATTTGAAAGAAAAATATACGGATATTTACAAGCTGTAATCAATTGCATATCAAGTACAGGCAAAAAGTCTCTGCACGCACTGGCTCCCAAGAATCGGGGCCTTGCTCAGAGGCTTTTTTCCTTTAAATACGCACCACCTTATTTGTAAATGAATAGGCTATACCACCACAAAAGTCCTATCTCTTCGCAGCATTAGTCCATTTGCGCAGGGACAAGGTCAACTAGTTACATGTCGAGCTGACACATGCTTGTGAAGTTGTCCATCACAGCAGCTACAGCAAAAACAAAAACAAAGATGGAGGAGGGATTACTATGAAAACTGGCAAGACACTTCTTGTCGTGCTGGTCCTGATTCTCGCTGGCACACTGGTGTTAAGCAGCTGTGGCAAAAGCAGCAATGAACATACAGTCGTGCGGATCGGCGAGGTAACACGTTCTTTATTTTATGCGCCGCAATATGTGGCGATCGAGAAAGGCTTTTTTGCCGAGGAAGGAATTGACGTTGAGCTGACCACTACACCAGGCGGCGACAAAACGATGACCTCGCTGCTGTCCAACGTAATTGATGTTGCCTTGGTTGGCTCGGAAACCTCGATTTATGTAACGCAGCAGGGCAGCGATGATCCGGTGATTAATTTTGCCCAGCTAACGCAAACTGACGGCACCTTTCTCGTTGCCCGCGAGCCAAGCGACAGCTTTGATTGGGAGAGCTTGAGAAATAAAACATTCCTTGGTCAACGCAAAGGAGGCATGCCGCAAATGGCGGGAGAGTTTACGCTGAAAAAGCATGGGATCGATCCGCATGGCGATCTTGAGCTCATTCAAAATGTTGACTTTGCCAACATTGCGCCTGCCTTTTCCTCGGGCACCGGTGAATTTGTCCAGCTGTTTGAGCCGACAGCTTCTATTTTTGAAAAGGAAGGGATCGGTTATGTCGTCGCTTCTTTCGGTGTGGAAAGCGGATTGCTGCCATATACCGTATTCATGACGAAGCAAAGCTATATTGACAAAAACAGCGATGTTGTTCAAGGCTTCACCAATGCTGTATATAAGGCGCAGCAGTGGGTAGAGGAGCACTCTGCGGCGGAAATTGCCGAGGTCGTTGCCCCGTACTTTGACAACGTGGACCTCGATATTATGGAAAGCTCAATCGCCCGCTACAAGGAGCAAGGCTCCTATGCGACAGACCCGATCGTCGATCAAGCGGAGTGGGACAATTTACTGGACATTATGACGAGTGCAGGCGAGCTGACCGAACGAACCGAGCATAGCGAAATCGTCAATACTTCATTTGCAGAAGAAGCAATCAAGTAGCAGCCTGCGATAAGGAGACCTGCTCATGAACAAAGAAAAGGTACTGGAACTTAAAGAACTGTCACATATTTACGTTAATGCGTCTGGTGCCCATCTTGCTGTCCAGCATATTAATCTTGTTGTCTACAAAGGAGAATTTATTAGCCTCGTCGGTCCGAGCGGCTGCGGCAAAACGACCATTCTAAATATGATCGCCGGCTTGCTGGCCCCTACCTACGGCGAATTGAAGGTCATGGGCGAAACGATTTCCTCGCCTTCGCCCCGCCTTGGCTATATGCAGCAGCAGGATTATTTGTTCCCTTGGCGCACCATTATGCAAAATGTGATGCTGGGCTTGGAAATTAGCGGAAAAGCCGATGCAAAGTCAAAGCAGAAAATTGTGTCGCTGCTGGATGAGCTTGGCTTGGAGCAATCTGCTCATAAGTATCCGCATCAGCTGTCGGGCGGCATGAGGCAGCGAGTCGCTTTGGCACGGACGTTAATTACCGATCCTGACTTGCTGCTGCTGGATGAGCCGTTTTCAGCGCTTGATCTCCATATTAAAATGCAGCTCGAGGAGCTGGTGCAAACGACGCTGGGTCGTTTAGGCAAAACGGCTATTTTAGTCACACATGATTTGTCTGAGGCGGTAGCAATCAGTAATCGTGTTGTCGTGCTTGGCAGAAACCCTGGCCATATACGCAAAATCATCACGATCCCGCGCGAGCTAAAAGAAGCTGGACCGATTGAAGCGAGAAAGCATCCGCTTTACCAGGCTTGCTTTGATGAAATATGGCATGAGCTGGACGAAGAGATGGAAAGGGAGGAGGGGTAGCATGAACGTGCCAATACAAGCACTTCATAAGCAATATAAAGAAAAGATGCGCCGTAAAAGCTTGCTCGTGCTGCTCACGCAGATTCTGCTGCTAATCGGCTTTATTGGATTATGGGAATACAGCAGCAACGCGCGGCTAATCGATCCGCTCATATTCAGCTCGCCCAGCAAAATCGCCAATCATCTGTACACATCGTTGCTGGACGGCAGCATGCTGCCGCATATTGGCATCACAGTTGCTGAAACAATTGCCGGCTTTCTCTTGGGAACATTGCTCGGCACGCTCATTGCTGCGCTGCTGTGGTGGTTTCCGTTTGCAGCCCGCGTCGCTGACCCTATACTCGTTGTGCTGAACAGCATGCCCAAGGTTGCGCTCGGTCCGCTGCTTATCGTTGGGCTCGGGCCAGGCTTCGGCTCGATTGTGGCGATTACGCTGCTTGTTACAGTAATCATTACAACGATAAACATTTATAATCGCTTTCGCGAAACGGAAGAGGGCTTGCTCAAGGTGGCGGCCCTGTTTGGCGCTACTCGCTTCCAAAGCTTCTATTATGTCATATTGCCGGCAGCATTTCCCGTTATTATTTCTACGCTAAAGGTGAATGTCGGCCTTGCCTGGATTGGGGTCATAGTTGGCGAGTTTCTTGTTGCGCGTATTGGACTGGGCTACTTGATCATTTACGGCTTCCAGGTATTCAATTTCACGTTGGTGCTGTCGACGCTTGTCGTGATTGCTTTTGTCGCGACATTTATGTATCAGGCTGTCAGTATGTTGGAAGGGAAGGTCACATCTGGCTGGAAAGATCGCTAAGGAATCGTTATACTAGTGACATATACTAACGTAGGAGCTGCAACTATGGGGATACGTGTCATTAAAACAGCGATAGCCGCAATATTGGCCATTTATGTCGCAAATTATTTTCAGCTGGAATATGTGCTCTCGGCGGGCATACTGGCTATTCTCGGCGTCGAGGTAACAAGGATGAAGGGCATTACGAAAACCGTTGCCCGCTTTGTTGCCTCGGTGCTCGGCTTGGCCTTTGCTTCGATTATTTTTGTGCTGCTGGGCTTTTATTACTGGACAGTGGCGATTTTTATTTTAGTCTCATTTCCGATCATGTCCCGCTTTCAGCTAAAGGAAGGCATTGTGACGAGCTGTGTTATCGTATTTCATTTATATGGTGCTGGCGAGGTGACGCCTGGCTTGATCTGGAATGAAATTTGCCTGCTGCTGGTCGGATTAGGCTCGGCAACGCTCATTAATATGGTGTACATGCCTAAGGATGACCGCGAAATACAGCAGCTGCGCGAAACGATCGAGCAGAACTACTACCACATTTTTAACAAGCTGGCGAAGACGCTGCGCGATCCAAGCTATGTGTGGAGCGGTGCAGAGCTGCTGGAGGCAGAGGCGGCGATAAAAAGAGGAGCGGAGATCTCAGTGCGCAACAAGGAAAATCGCTTCTGGGATTACGATTCGTATTGGTCGACTTACTTCTCGATGAGAAATCAGCAGCTGGAGGCCATTGACGATATGATGGAAATGGTCGCATACATACACGGCAAGCTCGAGCACAGCGAGCGGATTGCCGAGCTGCTGGAGCAGCTGGCCGAGGATACGCGCTCAGAGGTATACGTTGGCACGGTCAAGGTGAAGCTGCAGCAGCTTAGCGAGCAGTTTCGCGCGATGGAGCTGCCCAAAACGCGCGATGAATTTGAAATTCGCGCCACCCTGCTTATGCTGATGCATGAGGTGGGGAGGTACTTGGACATAGCACAAAAATTCAAGCGCAAAAAGGTAGAGGGGGAAGTTTAAAAAGCCGACTTTGATGACGATGCTGAGCTTCGTAGTTGAATCGACGGCGAATCTTGAACGCTAGCGAAAACTGCGGTGCTCACGTAGCTTTTGGCCTACGCTGCGCTCCTCGTTTTCTACTAGCGTCCAAGCTTCTTGGTCCTGAAAGCCGACTTTTTAAACTCTCATTGGAAGGGGAAGTTTAAAAAGCCGACTTTGATGACGATGTGATGCGTTGGGGCGAACTCGACGGCGAAGATGTCACGCTACCGAACGCTCCGGTGCTCACGTAGCAGTTGGCCTACGCTGCGCTCCTCGCGTTCTAGTATCGTGCCATCTTCTTGGTCCTGCCCTCAAAAAGCTACAGCGAAGGAGCAAGCATCCGAAAAACGAAGTGAGTCGCCTTTAACATCGTAATGCAACCTTAAAAATTACAATAAGAGCATTACGATTTAAAAAGCGACTGGAGGATGTTTGCTCCGAAGCGCTGATTTAAAAAGCGACTGGAGGATGTTTGCTCCGAAGCGCTGATTTAAAAGAGCTTATTCTATTCACATTTTTTGCGATGTGTCATAGGATAAGCTCTTTTTTCATATGATGGAACTAGCATGTAGAAGGAGATTCGGGTCGAATTCGGATGGGCGTTGATGTAGGCTGCGACTCCGTCATACATACTTGACGTGCAAGTTCAAGAGGTTCGGAGCGATAAAATACCTTTTGAAGAAAAATAGTTTGGATTTGTAGGACTACAGTAATCAACAAACGCCTAGCACTTGCATACACTTAAGTGAATGATTGTATGGAGGAGGTTAAGTCGATGACCAGAGGAAATAAACAGCTACGTTGCAGAGAAATTATTACGAAGGCTGTTTGCGGGAAAGGTCGTAAGTTTAGTACATCCACTCATACTATCACCCCACCGCATCGTCCTACGAGTATTCTCGGTGCATGGGTGATAAACACAAAGTATGAGGCGGTCAAATCAAGTAATGGTGTTGAAGTAATCGGTACTTATGACATTAATATTTGGTACTCGTACAACAACAATTCACAAACGGATGTCGCGAAGGAAAGCGTTCAGTTTGTGGAAAATGTACCTTTATATTATCTCGATCCGAAGCATCGCGCTTCCACGACAGAAGTATTCGCAGAGTCCATTACAGAGCCAAACTGTATTGAAGCGAATATTTCTGCCAACGGAAACTCGGTAGTTGTCCGTGTGGAGCGTGAATTTGCTGTTGAAATTATTGCGGAGACAAAGGTATCTGTTGCGGTTGTGCCTGGTGGCTGCCCGGACCCGGATGGCAAAGACTTCGACTATGAAGGCGAGACAGAAGAGTTTGACGACTTGGATGAATTGCTGGACGAAGAAATTTAGTATCTTAGTAACAAATCTGTTATATCATATGTCGATACACGACAAACTTGAGGGCGGAAGCCCTCTTCGTTTTTTTATGGACGAAAACCTATGTGAAGGATGCCTGGTCTATGAGCAAACATTTATGGCTGCAAAAGCAGCAAGGAGAAGCCCGGCTTCGCTTGCAGGAGCTGGCTGATTTGTTTGAAGGCAAGGCGCTGATGGCTTTGCTGAGCAAGGCGGAGAAGCAGGGGCTGATGGACTCTTCAGCTTCAACAGCTCAGGCAGAACCAGAAGCTCAGGCAGAACCAGAAGCTCAGACAGCTCCAACAACTTCAGTAGCTCCTGCCTCCTCAGCGCCTGGCAGCGAGCCGCTCGTTCTGCTCCAGAATGATGCAGGCGCAGGCTACTGTCTGGAACGGGCGAGCATTAATGCTGGCTTAAAGCGTTTGAGGGATATGACGCAGCAGCAGAAACGTCAGCGCTGGCAGGCTGCAAGGCTGCGAATTGATGAGCAGCTCCGCGACGAACGGCTTTATCTGGTGCACTGCATCGATCATTGCCTGCTTTGCTGGCGCCGAGTAGATGCTGATCTAGGGCCGCTAGGAGAGCCGCACGCTGTGCTGCGGGATGCGCAAGGGATGATTGAGCATGATGAGCAGGAGCTGCCTGAGGTGACGTTGAGGGCGCTAGAGACGGCAGCAGCGCGGGCGCTTTATGCGCTGTGGCTTGATGTCGGATCAGTGCTTGTTGCGATAAGCGGAACAGGCAGCCTGGCGATTCGCGATGCATGGTCGATCGAGCAGCAGCAGCCGCTAGATCGGGCAATTCTGAACGAATCGCTAAACCGCTGGCTGGAAAGCTGGGAATTGGATCGCGAGCAGCCGTTCAGGCTGGGGGCAGATCCCGAGCTCATTTTCGTAGATGAGTCGAACAAGCTTGTATCAGCCTCCAGCATACTTTTGGATTACACAAGCGAGGAAATCGGCATTGACGCGCTGCTTTACAAAAATAAGCTGATCTATCCGATTGTTGAGCTGCGTCCCCGCCCTGCAAGCCATCCTGCGAGACTGTTTGCAACCTTGCATAGACTTTTGAAGGAGCTCAATGAGCTCGCAGCTGAGCAGAATCTGCGCTGGCAGGCAGGCGCTATGCCCATCAAGGGAGTGGCGCTTGGCGGCCATCTTCACGTAAGCGGCATTCCGCTTACGCCGAGGCTGCTGCGGCTGCTAGACGTCATGCTGGCATTGCCATTTGCTGCTCTGGCCGATGAGTCGGGCAAAGCACGCAATGATAAATTTGGCGGTCTGGGCGATTATCGCAAGCAGTTTCACGGCGGCTTTGAGTACCGAACGCTGCCGAGCTGGCTTGTGTCACCCGCGCTGACCAAGGCTGCCATATACGTCTGCTGGCTTACGGTTGAGCAGCGCTTTGCTTTAGCAGAGCGCCTGCACAGTGACGATCTGCGGGCAGTTGCAGAGGCCTATGCGCAAGGAGCGCGCGAGCAGCTGTGTGCACTGGCGCAGAAGTATATTGAGCTGCTGATCTCGCTCACCACCGATAGGCGGCTTGTGGAAGGGGTGCAGCCGCTACAGCGGGCGCTGCAGCAGCGCAGCACCTGGAATGAGCAATCAGATATTAGGCAGCGCTGGAAGCTGGCAGAGAGAAGTCTGGAGCGTGAGGAGCAGCCGAAAGCTTAAGGAGTTGCTTTGAGCAGCGCTTTTGCCGTTTGTTTCCATGGAATAGCTTGACAACCTAACAACTGTTAGATAAGATGAGCTTATCTAACAGTTGTTAGTCTATTCTGGGGAGGAGAACGGAATGACCGCCACTGAACAAAGCACAAAACAAAAAATTGTTACAGCCGCCTTAGATTTGTTTAGTCTCAACGGCTTTACAACGGTATCTGTTCGAGACATAGGCAGAGCAGTAGGAATAAAGGAAAGCTCGATTTACTATCACTATAGCAACAAGGAGCATATTTTGCAGACGATTCTGCATGAGGCAGAGCAGCAGACTGAGGCTCGCAAAGCAAGCTTTGTCGATGCGCTGCAGGCTGGCGCGAAGGTCGAGCGCGAAAGCTTTGCGTATGCAGGGATTGTGTATGTGGAGCATTATTTGCTGGAAGAGAGGATGTACAAGCTTATTCGCATGCTTACGATTGAAAAGCAAAGAAATGAGCTGGCTGCAGCACTTTTCCATAAGCTGATGTTCACCTGGCCGCTTCAGCATCAGGAGCAAGTTTTTCGCTACATGATGGACAAGGGGCTGATCAGACAGGACGATGCTAAGGCGCTGGCTGCGGAGTATCAAGCGCTTATCCTCTTCGTATTTCAACGCTATTTTGCTGGCAGCGGTGAGGTGACAGAAGCAAGCAAAGCTGCAGCTCGGCAGGAGCTGACTGAGTTGCTAGACAGATTTTATATTCGGTATGCCTAAAGGAGGCACAGCGCAATGAAAAGATATCGAACGAAACAAGCTGAGCGCAATATTTTATCCAGTTATGATCGCTTGCTTGATGAATGGGGCGTCGAAGTTGCTCAGCTCAATGTGCCGACTCAATATGGCAGCACGCATATTAATGTATTTGGTAGCTCTGAAGCGCCTCCTGTTCTCCTGTTTCACGGTGTTGCCGACGACTCTGCACTGATGTGGCTTTATAACGCAGCAGGCCTTGCTCCGCATTTTCGGATTTATGCGGTAGATACGCTTGGCGGCCCGGGTAAAAGTCTGCCTGGAGAAGGCTACAATAAAAGCTTTGATATCGCAGTATGGATAGATGAGCTGCTTGACGGTCTGGGGCTTAATCAGGTATATATGGCTGGCGTTTCCCATGGCGGGTATTTGGTGCAATATTATACGCTTATGAGAAATGAGCGCGTAATAAAGGCAGTGGCGCTGGCCTCCAGTGTGCCTGCTGAGCAATCTGGCAATACGATGAGCATGATGCTGAAAATTTTTATGCCCGAGGCGCTAATTCCAACAAAGCGCAACATTCAAAAGTTGTTACTAAAGCTGACCGGAGAAAACAGTGCAGCCTTTACTGGCAATCCGCTTATAGTGGAGCATTTTACTTATTTGCTGCGAGGCTACAATAATATGTGCATGCGCCATCATAAAATAGTTAAATTTTCTGATGAACAAATTGATATAATTAGGCCAAAGCTGTTATATTTGCTTGGCGAGCAAGACCCGTTTGCAATAATGGGAGGGCAGGCGCTGCTGCGGCAATACGGTATGAGCGCGCGCTACTTCCCTAATGCGGGTCATGGGATTAATCATGAAATAGCCGATGCTATTAATGATGAGTTAATTGCTTACTTTAGCGAAAAATAGAAAGAGCAGTCCACAGCCAGAGATGGCAAGTGGTATCATATACAAAAAAACAGAAGGGTGATCGTGCCTGTAAAGGGCAGGCGGTCATCCTTTTAAATTTGCAAAAAAACTCGTATCGTCGAACTACTCATGTTAAAATAGTAGAATCTGATCATTTATTGTCGATGGAGGGCTTTATTGTGTCCATACATATACTGACTCAAGGAAAAGAACCTTCACAAGTAACGCTTTCCTATTATGATTATTTGGAAGGAAGCGAGTTGGAGCTGAGGGTAAATATGCTGTTTAATGCAAGCTGCCTGCTGTCAGCGGCCAGCAACCTGCAAACCGTAGCCTTTCAATTCAATGAAAAACGAATATGCCTTAGCCGGGCTGAGTTGGAATCCTGGTACGGCCGTGCGCTGACGAATGAGCTTACTGAATATATGATTTTGAAGAGGATGGAGAAATTAGTCATAGAAGGCAACGATCTCCCTCTCTAAGAGGTAGTTTAAAAAGTCGACTTTGATGACGATGTAATGCGTTGGGGTGATCTCGACGGCGAATCTTGAACGCTAGCGAAAGCTGCGGTGCTCACGTAGCATTTAGCCTACGCTGCGCTCCTCGCTTTCTACTATCGTCCAAGCTTCTTGGTCCTGAAAGCCGACTTTTTAAACTTTCATTGGAAGGGGATGTTTAAAAAGTCCGAAGTTGATGACGATGATGGGCGTTGTAGTGGAGTCGACGGCGAATATGTCACGCTAGCGAAAAGATTATGCTTCCGAAGTATGTTTCCTGCGGAAACATTTGAGGTGCTCACGTAGCTTATTGCCTACGCTGCGCTCCTCGCTTTCTAGTATCGTGCCATCTTCTTGGTCCTGAACTCCGAACTTTTTAAACTTTCATTGGAAGCGAGGTTGTTTAAAAAGCCGACTTTGATGACGATGTGATTGCGTGTAGCGTATTCGACAGCGAATCTTGAACGCTAGCGAAAGCTACGGTGCTCACGTAGCATTTTGCCTACGCTGCGCTCCTCGCTTTCTACTATCGTCCAAGCTTCTTGGTCCTGAAAGCCGACTTTTTAAACTTTCATTGGAAGAGATGGTTCAAAAAGTCCGAAGTTGATGACGCTGCGGTTACTTCGTAGTGTACTCAACAACAAAAAAGCTACAGCGGAGGAGCAAAGCATCCGAAAAACGCAGTGTGCCGCCTTTAACATCGTAATGCAACCTTATAAATTTAAATAAAGAGCATTACGATTTAAAAAGCGGCTGGAGGATGCTTTGCTCCGGAGCGCTGAGGATGCTTTTGCTCCGTAGTGCTGATTAATATGAAATGGGAGGGAGTCGAGTGGCGACCTATACACCGATGATACAGCAATATTTGGAGATTAAGAGAGGGGTTCCTGATGCCTTTCTTTTTTTTCGATTAGGCGATTTTTATGAGATGTTTTTCGATGACGCGGTTTTGGCGTCGCGAGAGCTGGAAATTACTTTGACTGGCCGTGATGGCGGCGGCGCTGAGCGTATTCCGATGTGTGGCGTGCCGTATCATGCAGCTGATAATTATGTTGCGCGTTTAATTGAGAAGGGCTACAAGGTTGCAATTTGTGAGCAGGTTGAGGACCCGTCGCAAGCAAAGGGTGTTGTTCGTCGTGAAATTGTACGAACGATTACGCCTGGTACTGTCATGGAGGAGAAAACGCTAAGCGGCAAGGGCAACAACTTTATCGGAGCGGTTGTCGTTGAGCATGGCGTGTTCGGCATAGCCTGCAGTGATTTGTCAACGGGCGAGCTATATGTAACCTCATTGCCAGGTGCACTTAGTACGCTGCTGGATGAAATTAATATTTACAATCCGTCGGAGCTGGTCGGTGATGCCGAGCTGCTGGAGCAGCTAAAGGAAGCGAGCAATTGGTCACGCAATGTGCCGCTTACGAGCTGGCCGATGTGCGAGGAGCAGGCGCTGCAGGAGCAGTTTTCTGCGGAGCAGCTTGCGTCCTTGCACGGTGTGCGCCGACGTGCGGTTAAGGTGCTGCTTGGCTATTTGGCGCATACGCAAAAGCGCAGCCTCAAGCATTTAACGATATTAAATAGTTATGAGCCGCAGCAGTTTATGATATTGGATTACTATACGCGCCGCAATTTGGAGCTGACTGAGACGGTGCGCGACCGCAGCAAAAAAGGCTCATTGCTTTGGCTGCTGGATCGCACGCAAACGGCGATGGGCGCGCGGCTGCTGCGCCGTTGGATAGACAAGCCGCTGCTAAGTCTTAAGGAGATTGAGGCTCGCCATAGCGCGGTTGAGGCGCTCTATCAAAATATGATTTTGCGCGAGGATTTGCGCAATGAGCTGAAGCCGATCTATGATCTGGAGCGTTTGGTCGGACGAATTTCCTATGGGAATGCCAATGCCAAGGATTTGCATGCGCTCAAGCTGTCATTGCGCCGTGTGCCGCAGCTCGTTGAGCTGTGCCGTCATGCGTCGAACCCGGTGCTGGCAAAGCTTGTTTCGTCGCTTGATGCCTGTGAGGATATTGCTGATTTAATTGATACTGTACTGGTGGATGATCCGCCATTGTCGCTGCGCGAAGGCGGCCTTATTCGAGCTGGCTATGATGAATATCTCGACCAGCTGCGCGAGGCGAGCAGCAACGGCAAGCGCTGGCTTGCGGACCTGGAAAATAGAGAGCGCCAGGCAACAGGCATTAAAACGTTGAAAATCGGCTTTAATAAAGTGTTTGGCTATTATTTGGAGGTGTCCAAGGCCAATATTGGCAGTCTGCCGGAGGGCCGTTATGAGCGCAAGCAAACGCTGGCGAATGCAGAGCGCTATGTGACGCCCGAGCTGAAGGAGAAGGAGCGGCTGATTCTCGAGGCGGAGGAGAAAATGGTAGATTTGGAGTACAGCCGTTTTCTTGAGCTACGCGAGCATTTGCTAACGCATTTGGCGCGCCTGCAGAAGGTAGCTGCGACCGTTGCCGAGCTTGATGTCTATCAAAGCTTGGCTGTTGTTAGCGCAGAGCAGCGCTTTGTGAAGCCGCGAATGAGCGAAGGCTATGATTTGAAAATTGAGGAAGGCAGACATCCCGTTGTTGAGGCGATGATGGAAGGAACGCCGTTTATCGCCAACGGCACGGCGCTAAGCCGCGCGGAGCATTCCATCCTGCTTATTACGGGGCCGAATATGGCCGGCAAAAGTACATATATGCGTCAGGTAGCGCTTATTACGATAATGGCGCAAATTGGCTGCTTCGTGCCAGCGCAGTCTGCAACAATCCCGCTAACAGATCGCATTTTCACGCGAATTGGCGCAGCCGATGATCTGATCGGCGGGCAGAGCACATTTATGGTGGAAATGAAGGACATTCAAATTATGACCGAGCAAGCGACTGCAAGCAGTCTGGTCATTATTGACGAGCTTGGGCGCGGCACTTCAACTGCAGAAGGGATGGCGATTGCGCAGGCTGTCATTGAGTACGTGCATGGCAGCATCGGCTGCAAGGCGCTTGTTTCTACGCATTTTCATGAGCTGGCGCATTTGTCGGAGTCGCTGCAAGCCTTGACGAATGCACGCATGGCTGTAGAGGAAAGCGGCGATCACGTTACCTTTTTGCGCAAGCTCGTTCCGGGTGCGGCGGATACAAGCTACGGAATTTATTGCGCGCAGCTGGCTGGCTTGCCGAATGAAATTATTACACGTGCTTATTCCTTGCTTGATTCAGAAATCAAGCAGCAGCATGCAGCGGGAATTAGCTTGACTCGGACAGGCAGCCAACAGGCAGCACAGACGTCGGGTGTATCCTTAACTGGCAGCTCGCAAGCAATGCCGCAGCAGGTTAAGGAAGCGACACAGCCACTTGAGCTTGGCAAGGAAGCGCCGCAACAGGCTGCTGCTTCATTCTCGGCTGCCGAACAGGACGCAGAGGAGTTTGATTTGCCGTTTGATCTCGGTGAAAAATCAGTCACCGTAAGCGGAGGGCTGCTGCCGAAGGTGGAGCAGGCTGCGCATGCAGCGCTGCAGCGCCAGGAGCTGCAAGCAGCGGCACAAGAAACTGCTTCGCAAGAAGCTGAGCGAGAAGCGATACAAGAAACTGCGTCGCAAGAAGCTAGGCAAGAAGCTTTGCGAGCAACAGCACAGGAAGCCGCTCCGTCAGAAGCTGTACAAGCCAGCGCTCAGGGAGTGGCCGTGCAGACCGTGCAACCAGGGGAAGTGGTTCAGCTTTCGATTTTCGAGGAGGCTCCATCGCCTGTCGTGCCTGCCAAGCCAAAGCTGCAAGCTTCTGAAGAGCAGGTGCTTAAGCAATTGAAAAGCGTCGATTTGTTTAATTTGACGCCGATGCAGGCGATGAATCTGCTTAATGAGTTGAAGCAAAAGCTGCGTTAATTCAAATAAGATCGCAATTACGATATAAGTGATGGTGAGAGGAGGCTAACCGATGGCAAGAATCAAGCTGCTTGATGAGCAACTAGCGAACCAGATTGCCGCAGGCGAGGTAGTAGAGCGCCCATCGTCCGTTGTAAAAGAGCTTGTGGAAAATGCGATTGATGCAGGCAGTACAACGATTGATGTGACGATTGAAGAGGGAGGATTAACTTTCATTCGCGTAGTCGATAATGGTGATGGGATCGAGCAGGAGGATATGCTAACCGCATTTGAACGCCATGCCACCAGCAAAATTGCTGCGAGCAGCGACTTGTTCCGCATTGCCAGCTTGGGCTTTCGCGGTGAGGCGCTGCCTAGTATTGCGGCGGTGTCGAGGGTCGAATGCATCTCCTCTGTTGAACAATCCGGTCTTGCGCAGCGAATCGTCATTGAAGGCGGCAAGCTGCTTGCCAATGAGCCTTGCAACGCTCCAAAAGGAACGAGCATTACAGTTCGCGATCTGTTCTTCAATACGCCTGCGCGCCTGAAATATATGAAAACGGTGCAGACTGAGCTGGGCCATATTTCCGATTATATGAACCGGATTGCGCTCGCTCACCCTGGCATCGCGATTACGCTGAAGCATAACGGCAATGTGCTGCTGCGCACCCTTGGCAGCGGGGATCGTTTGCAGGTCATTGCCGCTATTTATGGAACAAGCGCTGCCAAGATGATGCTGCCAATTGATGGCTCCGATCCCGATTATGAATTGATCGGCTACATTTCCAAGCCTGAGCTGACAAGAGCCAATCGCAATGGCATTACAATCATTGTCAATGGCCGCTATATTAAAAGCATTTCCTGCAACAATGCGCTGCTGGAAGGTTATCATACGCTGCTGCCGATTCATCGCTTTCCGTTAGCTGTATTGGAAATTCAAATGCATCCTGCACTGCTCGATGTCAATGTTCACCCGTCCAAGCTGGAGGTGCGCTTCAGCAAGGAACAGGAGCTAAAAGCGCTGATCCAGTCGGCAGTGCGCGACAAGCTTGGCAATGTTCGCTACACGCCTGGCCTGGATGCGCTGAAGAAGCGGGAGCGCTCAGGACCTGAGCTGGTTCAGGGCGCAATATCATTCCATGTAGCTGACGGGGCGTCTGCCTATTCAAGCGGGGCAGGCAGGGAAGGCAGCAAGCAAGGAGCAGGTTTGTTTTCCGCAGGCAGCAGTAGCGCCTCGTCTTCGGCTCGACCGTTTGCGCAAGCAGGAGACGCCTCGTGGCGAGCTGGCTCTAGCCCATATCAAGAAAAGCCTCAAGAGAGCATACCAAAGGATGCCGCCGAGCGGCTCTATGCCAAAGCGAAATCTGGTGAACAAGGGGACTTGCAAGCTGAAGCTGCTGCGAACGAGAAATATTTAACGTCATTAACAAATGGGAATAGCTTTGCTGATCCAGAGCAACATGCCCGAGGACAATATGCATCAGAGCTGACCAATGCACAAGCGCAGTATGCGTCAGAGCTGACCAATGCACAAGCGCAGTATGCGTCAGAGCTGACCAATGCACAAGCGCAACATGCATCAGAGCTGACCAATGCCCAAGAGCAATATGCGACAGAGCTGGATAATCAGGATGGTGTGACAGCCAGAATAACGCAATACGGCAAGCTGGATTCGGAGGAAGCTTCCGGCGGCTTCAATTCCATTGAAGCTGCAGCGGACAGTGCGACTGCAGCATTTCCCGAGCTGCACTGGATTGGTCAGCATCATGGCACCTATATTATTGCACAGGCTGAGGACGGCCTATATTTGATCGATCAGCATGCCGCGCATGAGCGGATTAATTATGAGTACTATCTCGTCAAATTCGGCCAGCCGCAGCAAGCAAGTCAGGAGCTGCTCGTTCCGATTACGATGGAGCTAACGCCTGGCGATGCTGCCAGCTTAAAGGATTTGCTGCCGTTTTTGGAGCAGGCCGGGGTTTATATGGAACCATTCGGCCAGCAAACGTATCTTGTTCGCGCATATCCGCAATGGCTGCCTCAAGGTGAGGAAGCCGGTATTGTAGAGGAAATGGTGGAGTACGTGCTGCAGCACCGCAAGCGGATAGACCTGTCGAAGTTTCGTGAGGAGGCGGCCATTATGTGCTCCTGTAAGGCGTCGATCAAGGCCAATGACCGCATGACGCGGGAAGAAGGAGAAGGGCTGTTGAAGCGGCTTGCGGCTTGCAAACAGCCGTACACATGCCCGCATGGCCGCCCCATTATTGTTCACTTGTCCACCTATCAGCTTGAAAAAATGTTTAAGCGGGTGATGTCTTGATCATAACAACTTCACAAGCACCGGATGACAGGCTGCTCGGCTATGCCAAAAAGCTGGCAGCAGAGCTGCAGGCGCAGCTTGTGCCGCGCAGGCAAATGAGCGTTCGCAAGCTGATGCAGCGCTCTAATAGTCCGTATATGCTCGTTGCCACCGAGCATGAGCTGCGTCTTTACGAGCGCGAGCAACTGGACAAGCCGCTTGTGTATCATCCAAGCATGGCCTTCGTCAAGCTGAAGGGAATGCTGCAAGGTGCCAGGGAGAAGCTGATTGAATATAGCGGCTGCCGCGCAGGAGATGTTGTGCTGGACTGCACAGCAGGCTTGTGCAGCGACAGCCTTGTTTTCTCAATGGCGGTCGGTGAAACCGGCAAAGTAATTGCGCTGGAAAGCGAGCTGCCGCTCTATATCGTGGTGCGCGAAGGGCTTAAGCACTATAGCGTGGAAATACCGATCATTGAGCAGGCGATGCGGCGCATTGAGCTGAAGCTTGCCAGCCATAAGCAATTTTTGGCTGCGCTTGATGATAAAAGCGTTGATATTGTATACTTTGATCCTATGTTTCGCCAGCCGCTGCACGAATCGAGCGCGATCGGCGCAATTCGCAGCATGACCAACAACGAGCCTTTGACTGAGGAAGTGATCGAGCAGGCGAAGCGAGTTGCTCGCAAATGCGTGCTGCTTAAGGAGCACAGCATGAGTAATGAATTTGAACGGCTGGGCTTTACGCGCTGTGAAAGCGGACAAGGCCTGCGCGTGGCGTATGGAAAAATTGAATTGAGCTAGGACGATAAACGCCCTTGGGCATGTACGGAACTTGCTCAGCGGCGCCCTGTTCATGCTCGCCCAAAGCAAGCAAGCGGCAGGGGAACTGCAAGCGAAATGATAACGAGATGCGAAAGGAAGTGAGTCCAATTACGAATCAACATCAATCATTGTCTGGCGAGCAAGCGAAAACGCCGCTGCTAGTGCTTGTTGGACCTACTGCAGTTGGCAAGACTGCGCTAAGCATCGAGCTAGCCAAGCGTTATCATGCGGAAATCATTTCGGGAGATTCCATGCAGGTCTATCGCGGCATGGATATAGGAACGGCAAAAATTAAGGAAGAGGAACGAGAAGGCATTGTTCATCATTTGATCGATATTTGCGATCCGGAAGAGGCGTTTTCCGCCGCAGATTTTCAGGCGCGTGCCAAAGCGCTGATTGAGGATATACATTCAAGAGGAAAGCTTCCCTTTGTCGTAGGCGGCACAGGTTTATATATTGAATCGCTTTGCTATCAGTATCAGTTTGTTGAGCAAGGCTCTGATGAGGTGTTTCGCCGCGAGATGGAGCAGTTTGCCGAGCAGCATGGCAATGAAGCGCTGCATGCCAAACTGGCAGCGATTGATCCGCAGGCGGCGATGCGGCTGCATGCCAATGATGTTCGCCGCGTTATTCGGGCGCTGGAGGTTTTCCATGTAACCGGTCAAACCTTTAGCGAGCATCAGCAGGGTCAGGAGCGCAAGCAGGAGAAGCAAAGCCCATATAATTTAATTATATTAGGTCTGACACGCGATCGCGCCAAGCTATACGAGCGAATAGAGCAGCGGATTGATCAAATGCTGGAGGAGGGCCTTGTTGAAGAGGTCAAGGCCTTGTTAGCAAGGGATTTGCCGATGCATGCCGTACCGCGGCAAGCGCTTGGCTATAAAGAAATGATCGCGTATTTGCAAGGCGAATACAGCTACGAGCGGGCGGTAGAGCTGCTAAAAAGAGATACACGACGCTTTGCCAAACGCCAGCTTTCCTGGTTCAGACATATGCAGAACCTTCACTGGATTGACATGGATGAAAATTTTGAGGAGATTTTACATTCAATTCATGCTATAATAGCAGGAAAGTTTCAAGGTCATCTTGAATATAGTACTAATCAATCTTTAAGTAGACGGGGGTAACGTCCAAATGAATAAATCTATCAATATTCAAGATACATTTTTGAATCAGTTGCGCAAGGATCAAATTCAAGTTACCGTATTTCTGATGAACGGCTTTCAAATTCGCGGCCTGATCAAGGCATTTGACAATTTTACGATCATTATCGAAGTGGAAGGTCGTCAACAGATGGTCTACAAGCATGCGATTTCTACTTTTGTGCCACAGCGTAACGTGACATTGATGCAGCAGGAGCTTGGTCAGTAAAACAGACGATCGCCCTGACTGAAACTTTTTTCATTTAAGTTCGTCTATGTAAATAGCGGCATGCAGGAGCAACCTTGCTTAGGCTCGGTTGCTTTTGTTGTTTAGTTGTTTGTTGATTGCTTGTTTGTTGGATGCTTATGTATTGCTTGCTTATGAATGAAAGCCGCCGCATTTATTGACGGGCACCAAAGATGTCTACAGAGAGATTGAAGTGATTAGGAGGGGTCATGATGAGTGAACATACGAGCCGAGGCAGCAGTAGTAAAGCTCAAGACCGAAGTCAGCACAATCAGAGCAAGAAGCCACGAAAGAAAAAGAAAAAAAGCGGTAAGGTTTGGTTTTATAGTATTTTCTTTGCGATTGTATTTGGAATTGTAGCAGCGATTGTAGGCTATTCTGCGATTATTATTAACGGTGAACGCCTCCTCGCTCAGCACGGAGACAAGCTGAACTTTGGCGAAGCCTCAATCATTTATGATGCTGAAGGAGTGGAGATTGCCCGCCTTTACGATGTCAATGAGAATCGCGAGGTAGCCGAGTTTTCAGAAATACCGCAGGTCGTGCTTGATGCATTTGTCGCGACAGAGGACAGACGCTTCTATGAGCATTCCGGGCTTGATTTTATTTCGATCGGGCGCGCAGTGGTGAAGGATATTATCGCTCGCAGTGCTGTGGAGGGCGGAAGTACCATTACCCAGCAGCTGGCGAAAAACGTATTTTTGAGCGCAGATAAGACGCTGTTCCGTAAAGCGACTGAAGCATCGATTGCAGTTGCGCTGGAAAATCAAATGTCTAAAGAGCAAATTTTAACGATGTATTTGAACCGCATTTATTATGGCCGAGGCATTCATGGCATTAAAGCAGCGGCAGAATACTACTTTGATACAGAGCTGGAGGATTTGCAGCTATGGCAGGCTGCTACGCTGGCGGCAATGCCGAAAGCGCCAAACCGCTACAATCCGATCAGCAACCCTGAAGCTTCCTATGAGCGCAGAGCAGTTGTGCTGCAGCTCATGTATGAGCAGGAGTACATTACGAAAGAGGAAATGGAGAAAGCGAAGGCTGTCCAATATGTGCAGCCCGAGCATGGAGAAAAATACAATAATGCGAAATATACAGCCTTCGTAGATTATGTCGTTGAAGAAGCCGTTGAGAAAACAGGCTTAACCGAAGAAGAGCTTCGCGTTGGCGGATACTCTATTTATACGACCTTGAACGCAGCAGCTCAGGATGCGATGGATGAGCAGTTTGCTAATCCGGAAAATTTTGAGGAAAGTGTTGATGATGAGCTGGCACAGGGCTCAATGATTATTATTGATCATCAAAATGGCGAAATTAAAGCTTTATCAGGTGGTCGCGACTATGTGAAAAAGGGCTGGAACCGGGTAACGAAGAAAAGACAGCCAGGTTCATCCTATAAGCCGCTAATCGCTTATGGCCCTGCGCTGGAAAGCGGAAACTTTACGCCTTCGACAACTTTGAATATCGATCGCACCTGCTTCGGCAACTATTGCCCATCTGACAAGTGGGGCGCAACCGCAGTTTCGATGCAGCAGGCGCTGCAGGATTCACGAAACTTGGCGGCTGTATGGCTGCTTAATGAAATTGGTCTTAAAAAAGCAGACGAATTTGCCACAAAGCTGGGTGTAGGACTTAAAGATAGCGAATATAATTTGGCAAGTGCGCTTGGTGGTCTGGAGCAAGGCTTTTCGCCGCTGGAGATGGCAACAGCTTACAGCATTATCGCCAATGACGGTAAAACGGTTGATCCGCACACTATTCGCAGCATTAAAGGAAAAAAATCTGAGGTTGAGATTTACTCGTATAAAGCACCAAAGACTGAGCAGCTGATCAAACCGACGACAGCCGCGTATTTGACCCAAATGATGCAGAAGGTTGTTGAATCTGGTACGGGTAAATCTGCGAAAATCGACCGTCCTGTAGCGGGTAAAACAGGAACGACACAGCACGGCATACCTAACCATAAAGGCAATGAAAACCGCGATGTTTGGTTTGTAGGCTATACCGCGGAATGGACAGCAGCAGTATGGATGGGCTATGACAACACGGATGCGAAGCATCTTCTTAAGAAAGGCAGCTCTCAGGCTGCATCGATGTTCGCCAAGGTTATGAAGCCGGCACTGGCTTCCATTCCGAAGCAAAGCTTTGAGCCGATTGAGGAGAAGCCGGTCGAGCCTGAAAAGCCTGTGATGGGAGCACTGTCCTACACATTTGACGAGGAGAATATTAAGGTTACTTTGAACTGGAGCGTCGCCTATGAAGGAGACGTTGTGTTTGAAATATTCCGTGCTGAGCAGAATAGTGGAAACTTTGTCCATTTCGGGGAAACAGAAGGAAAATTGACGCTTGAGGATATGAGCGTGTTCCCTGGGCAAAACTATCAGTATTACGTTGTTGCGCATGACCTGGAAAATAATATTTCCAGTGAGCCATCCAATACCGTTTCGATCGATATACCGGATATGGAGCTGAATGTTCCTGAAACGCCGATGGACGATGGAGGCACGGATGATGATTGGGTCGAAGGAAACCCGTATCCTCCAGATAATGAGGTGACCCCAACCCCGCCGCCATCTACAGAAGCACCTCCGGAAACAATGGAGCCAACTCCACCAGCTTCGACCGATCCTGGGTCGACGAATGAGCCGATTACAACGCCTGATGGCGAGCAAGGCTCCAACAATGAAGGAGACGGCGGCTTAATTGATGAGCTGCTAAACTCGGCAGGCAATCATGCAGGCAATAACGGTGGCAATCGCGCTGGCAACAACGGTGGCAATCATGCAGGCAACAATGGCAGCAATCATGCAGGAAACGGCATGTAAGTAACGAAAAAAGCCGAATAATCAATCAAGTGAGCGCCTGAAGGAATTCTGGCGCTCTTCTTGTCGAAAATCTTGGATATTGCTTCCGACTATGATAAGCTTTAAATATGGTGTTGACTGAGAACAAGAAAGGTAAGCAGATTATGAAAAGAAAATTTTCGGATCGCGCGAATTGGAGAAGAATTATTCGCAAGAGCTACTCCTGTATGCAGATAGATCAGAAAGAATTCCACGGCATTCTTACCTTTTATCGTATCCATGAGCTGAGAGATCCTTTATACAAGGTATATGGTGGTAAGGAGCTGTGTCTGGCTGATGAGGGATATGTATGGATGCAGCATTTCCCCAAGGGAGAGCATTTTGTAGTGACAACGATGTTTGATCGCGATGGCAAGGTAGTACAGTGGTATATTGATGTATGCAAAAACCAAGGCTTGACCGAGCAGAAGGTGCCTTGGTTTGATGATTTATATTTGGATGTTGTCGTACTGCCAAGCGGCGAAGTTTTTCTGATGGATGAGGATGAGCTTGAGGAAGCTTATCAAGCTGGTGAAATAAGCTACAAGGATGTGCAGCTGGCGCAAAAGACAGCCTCGCGTCTGCTGTCCATGATTCGCAACGGCAAGTTCAGATTTTTTACACTCAGCATGAAGCATAAGCGTTTATACGATAAGGCGTGGGAGTTGAGCGAGTCATGAGCAAACGTTCAGCTTCGGCTTCCCCAACACAGGGAAAGCCGAAGCAAGCGCCGGCTGGAAAGGCACAATCGACGGCTAAAGCTGGGCGGAGCAAATCGCAGCCTTCGGCAAGTAGTAAAAAAACAGAACGCAACAAAGAGTTTGATGATTTCTTCAAGGAAACTGCAGCAGGCTCGGCTCCTGCTTCGACGGCTACGGCCAAAGCTGCTGGCACACCGACTGCAAAAAGCGAGAAGAGCGGAAAGCAAGCAGCAAAGCCAAAGTCAAAGCCAAAGTCAAAGCCAGCTGCTGCTAAACGGAAAAAACGTAAAAAGCAGGATGGTCGGCTTAAGCCGCTTAAGCTGCTGTTTCGAGCGGCGCTGCTCGCTGCTTGCGCTGTGTTGATTTGGTGCTTGTATGCTTATTATGTCATTATTTTTCATGAACAGCAGCCATTGCAAAAGGCAGATGCAGGCATCATTCTTGGGGCGGCGCTTTGGAATGAGCAGCCGAGCCCTGCTTTGAAGGAACGGCTTGATTACGCTATTGAGCTGTATGAAGAAGGACTTGTAGATTACTTAATCCTTAGCGGCGGCAAGCCTAACTATTCCCGCGGATTAAGCGAGGCAGAAGGGATGCAACGATATCTTGCCGATGCGGGTATACCGCAAGACAAGCTGCTGTTGGAAACACAATCTCGCGATACGTATGAAAATGTTGAGTTCAGCAAGCGAGTAGCTGAGAAGCATGGCTTAAGCTCGTTAATGATTATTTCCCATCAATATCATACGAAACGAGCGGAGGATATAGCTGCTTATGTTGGCCTCAAGCATGTACAAACAGCAGGGACCGATACGAAGGTGCTGAATGAAAGCTACCATTATACAAGAGAAATGCTTGCTTATACGAAGTGGCAGCTCAACAAGCTGTTGATGCCGCTTGGACTGATGATTTAATTGCTTATTGCTGGCTCATCCATTTAAAGTGATTTATAGTACGAAATCTTCTAATATGTCTGTACTAGCTAGAATACACTTTTACTACGATTCGTTTGCTCAGCTTGGGAAAGGAAAGGTGATGCATAGCATGAGTAGTAAAGTAGTCGCTAGTGAATCTCAATTACATACAAGACCATCGCGGCAAATTAATGTAGTGCTTCGCAATTATGAGCCTACACCGATTATACATGATCCCCCTTTTCAGGAAGAAAGAGCGCTGCCTGAAGAGAAAACGGGAACGCATCATCTGTTTGCGGAATTTGAAGAGCAGCTTAACAAAATGATTGGCATGGAGCAGGTCAAGGCGATTGTCTACGAAATTTATGCGCTGCTGCAGGTTAGCCGTATGCGGCAGGAGATTGGCTTAAGCCAATCGTCACAGGTGTACCATATGATTTTCAAGGGCAATCCTGGAACAGGGAAAACAACGATTGCCCGTATCGTTGCGAAGCTGTTTCAAAAGATGGGAGTGCTGTCCAAGGGGCATTTAATTGAAGTGGAGCGGGCTGATCTTGTTGGAGAATACATTGGGCACACCGCTCAAAAGACGCGAGAGCTTGTAAAAAAAGCGATGGGCGGTGTATTATTTATCGATGAGGCGTACAGTCTAGCTAGAGGTGGGGAAAAGGATTTTGGCAAGGAAGCGATTGATACGCTTGTCAAGCATATGGAGGACTCGAAAAATCAATTTATTTTAATTCTTGCGGGCTACCCGTTTGAAATTGAGCAGTTTTTGCTGACGAATCCTGGACTTCCTTCGCGCTTTCCGCTTATTATTGACTTTCCAGATTATACAATCGACCAGCTGATGGAAATTGGTGAGCTGATGGTGAAGGAAAGAGATTATGTGCTGTCGCAGCATGCCGCCTTTAAGCTAAGGCAGCTTATTTTGCAGGCAAAGCAAAATGAGCATTTTTCATTCAGCAATGCGCGCTATGTGCGTAATTTGCTGGAAAAAGCGGTAAGGCAGCATGCCGTTCGCTTAATGAATCAATATCCACGAGGGACGCCGAGCAAGACAGAGCTGATGAATATTCGTTCTGAGGATATAAAGTAAAAGTAGACATATAAGGGCATCTCTACCCGAGTAGAGGTGCCTAATTCATGGCTTGAGGTGACATAGACGATGCAGCAGGGGAACAATGAAGCCTGGCAGCAGTTGGAGCAGCTACTGCAGGAAACTGAGGCTGAAATTAGAGAAGCTTTATATGCGGTTGACACAATTAGTGAGCGCAATCAATGGAAGGTTATTGAAGCGTTCAAGAAATATAAGGTAAGCGATTATCATTTTGCAGGCTCAACAGGCTACGGCTACAATGATCGTGGGCGCGAGGTGCTTGATCTTGTATTTGCTGAGACGTTTGGCGCGGAAAAGGCGCTTGTACGGCCTCATTTTGCTTCTGGCACGCACACGATCAGCACAGCTTTATTTGGCGTGCTGCGTCCCGGCGATGAGCTGCTGTACATAACAGGCAAGCCGTATGACACACTGCATAAGGTGATCGGCAAGGAGAAGGATGGAAGCGGCTCGCTTGTCGATTGGGGCATTAGCTACGAAAGCGTAGCATTGCTCGACGATGGACAGGTTGATTGGCAAGGGGTAGCCGATGCTTTGAAGCCGAATACGAAGGTGATCGGCATTCAGCGCTCGCGCGGCTATGACTGGCGCGCTTCATTTACAATTGAGCAGATTAAGCTCATGGTTGAGCGAGTTAAGGAGCTGGCGCCGAATTGTGTAGTTTTTGTGGACAATTGCTATGGTGAGTTTACCGAGCTGCTTGAGCCAACCGAGGTCGGCGTCGATTTAATGGCAGGCTCGCTTATTAAAAACCCTGGCGGCGGCTTGGCAGAGACTGGCGGCTATATAGCTGGCAGAGCCGATTTGGTTGATGCTGCGGCATATCGCCTTACAGCACCCGGGATCGGAGCCGAGGTAGGAGCTATGCTGGGAACGTTACGCGCGATGTATCAAGGCTTGTTTTTAGCGCCGCATCTTGTCTCACAAGCTGTGAAAGGAAGCATCCTTGCCGCAGCAGTATTTGAGCGGCTTGGCTTTGAAACGAAGCCAAAATGGCATGAGAAGCGAACAGATCTGATTCAAGCTGTCAGATTTGGACAAGCCGATCATTTGATCAGCTTTGTGCAGGGCATTCAGCAGGCCGCAGCAGTTGATGCGCATGTTACACCGGAGCCGTGGGACATGCCTGGCTACGAGCATGCAGTTATTATGGCGGCGGGCACCTTTATTCAAGGCGGCAGTCTGGAGCTCTCAGCTGATGCCCCGATTCGCGAGCCGTACATCGCCTACATGCAGGGCGGCTTGACCTATGCTCATGTCAAATATGGCATTTTAACGTCGCTTGCGAAAATGAAAAATAATGGGCTAATTTAGCGGTTTATTGTAATTAAACCTTACACTGGTTGACATATTTGTCACGTGTCGGTACAATAAAAGCAATATAGCAACAGGAAGGATGGTGCGATATGGCTGACGAAATTCGTAGAAATATGGCTTTATTCCCAATAGGTATTGTGATGAAGCTTACAGATCTCACAGCAAGACAAATTCGTTATTATGAGCAGCATGAGCTGATTGTTCCTGCAAGAACTGGCGGTAACCAACGTTTGTTTTCATTTAATGATGTAGAACGATTACTTGAAATAAAATCACTTATTGAAAAAGGCGTCAACATTGCTGGAATAAAGCAAGTGATGAATCCTGTTTCCAAGGAATCAGAGGAAGCGACCAAAGTAAGCGAGCAGTCGGAAGTAAAGCGCAGAGAAATGTCCGATACTCAGCTTCATCGTATGCTGAAGCAGCAGCTGCTTGAAAAACGCCCAGGTCAAACGTCAATCATTCAAGGGCAGCTTACAAGATTTTTGCATAAGCGTTAATACTAATTCAGAGAATGTTCGACAAGCCCGATTTCGGAGCTTGCCTGGACTAGGGCGTGTATACAACCACGCTTAGGGGCATCTTACACCGCCTTTTCGCCCCCTGCTTCGTTGCCTTTCCTTGACGTACACCCGGTACGCATTCGAAAAAGCGCCTTGCATGGAACGAAAATTCGGCATAATCTGCTCCCTTCTAAGTTTGCATACACGCCATGGTGTAATAAGCTCAAGCTTTCGCAGCGTTTTTCATGTACACGGAAGTATAATTAGCACGCAGCATGAAAAATTTAAGGAGATGATATAATGGGTTACACGAAAGAGGACATTAGACGTATCGCAGCAGAGGAAAATGTACGATTTATTCGCTTGCAATTTACTGACTTGCTTGGCTCAGTAAAAAATGTGGAGATTCCGGTAAGTCAATTGGAAAAGGCACTAGATAACAAAATGATGTTTGATGGTTCCTCTATTGAAGGCTATGTCCGCATAGAAGAGTCCGACATGTACCTGGTTCCGGATCTGGATACATGGGTTGTCTTCCCTTGGGTAACGGAGGATCGCATCGCTCGCTTGATCTGCGATATATATATGCCAGACGGCACGCCATTTGCCGGCGACCCGCGCGGTATTTTGAAGCGCGTGCTCAAGGAAGCGGAGGAAATGGGCTTTTCCAGCATGAATGTAGGGCCTGAGCCAGAATTCTTCTTGTTCAAAACAGATGAGAAGGGTAACCCGACAACTGAACTGAACGATCATGGCGGATATTTCGATTTGGCGCCGATGGATTTAGGCGAAAACTGCCGTAGAGATATTGTATTGACGCTTGAGGAAATGGGCTTTGAAATTGAAGCATCTCACCATGAGGTAGCACCTGGCCAGCATGAGATTGATTTCAAATATGCAGATGCGATCCGTGCAGCCGATCAAATTCAAACCTTCAAGCTAGTTGTGAAAACAGTAGCACGCGTGCATGGCTTGCATGCATCCTTCATGCCGAAGCCGCTATACGGCTCCAACGGTTCAGGCATGCACTGCCACGTTTCCTTATTTAAGGACAATGAAAACGCATTTTACGACGAAAGCGATCCGCTAGGACTAAGCGATACAGCTCGTCATTTCATGGCAGGAGTTATGTATCACGCGCGTGCGATGGCAGCGATCACGAATCCAACCGTCAACTCTTACAAGCGGTTGGTTCCTGGCTACGAAGCGCCTTGCTACGTTGCATGGTCTGCAAGCAATCGTTCGCCGATGATTCGCATACCGGCATCTCGCGGCATTTCAACACGTGTAGAAATCCGCAACCCGGACCCGGCAGCTAATCCTTACTTGACGCTGGCTGTCATCTTGAAAGCGGGCCTGGATGGCATTCGCAACAAAATGTCGCTGGTTGCTCCAACCGATCGCAACATCTACATCATGACAGAAGAGGAGCGCCTGGACGAAAATATCCGCAGCCTGCCTAACGATCTTCGCGAGGCGTTGAATGAATTGCTGCGCTCCGATGTAATTTGCGATGCACTTGGCGATCACGCACTTGCTCATTTCTACGAGCTGAAGGAAATCGAGTGGGATATGTATCGCACACAGGTTCACCAATGGGAATTGGATCAGTATTTGACGCATTATTAAAATTGTAAAGGTCTGTAGCACTACGGGCTAGGGGGATTTATAGTTGGGGACACCTAACCACACAGATAGTGGTTAGGTGTCCCTGATTTAGTAGGAGGGCTAAATATTAAAAGGGTGATCTGCAACCTTAACTGCAAGGGTAGGACAGCCTTCATAGGCATCTTGCAAATCATCATAAAGATAACTCGGAATTTCCATAACTCCACGGTTTGCATCCCCATTGAAGATGACTTCAGCATAGCCATCATCATCGTGACCGTATATATCAGGCGCAGCCGCATAACAGCCTCCACATGCGATGCATCTATCCTTTTCAATCCATGTATATTTACTCATATATTATTGCCTCCTGCTAATATGTACACTAGGTATAAGAGAGATTCATTTCAAAATCAAACAAATCCTTCCTCATTTCTCCAAATTATATGGTACAATCTAGGTAAACACAACAGGTTTATACGTTCGATCCAATGGATTTAGTCAGGCATTCTACGGATTTTCTATATTAATGGTAATGGATATCATTTTGAGCCGCTATATTAACAAACGACTCGTACTCGGGATTGACGGGCTAAGTCGTTCGGGAAAGACCACATTCGTAGCGGAATTGATGAGTAGGATGAGTCAATATCAGAAGCCTATATGCATCTTCCACATTGATGATCACATTGTGGAACGCAAGAAAAGATACGACACTGAATATGAGCAATGCTATGAGTATTACAATCTTCAATGGGATGTTGGACTTCTGCGTAAACAGTTATTTTCAAAGTTAAACCATGCAGAAGACATAAGTCTTCCTTTCTACAACTCCGTCTTGGATCAGTTAGAAATAAAGACCGTTACTATACCTAGTGACTGCATTCTGATTGTTGAAGGTGTGTTTCTTCAACGACCAGAGTGGCGGGACTTTTTTTGATTTCATCGTGTATTTGGATTGCCCAAGAGAAAAACGATTCGAACGTGAATCTGCATCTGCAAAGGAGAATATTGAAAAATTCAAGTCGAGGTATTGGAAAGCGGAAGACTACTATTTGGACTCGGTAGCTCCTTTAGCCAATGCCAATTTGATTATAAGCTCCTAAAGAATGTCTTATTGCATCCAGTAATTGTGGTGAAGATCTAGCTTTCTTGAAATGTTACAATGAGCAGTCTATAGACAATGTATAGCCCAAGGTAAGCTCCAGTTATTAAAAACAATGGATTGAGAAATACACTATGAATTGTTGTCATAAAAACAGCATCGTCAATAATGATTTGGTAAATGGAAATAGATGCAATGCTCCCGAAAATAACGGCTGAGATAACGGCTATAATATTAAAAAATAATTGGGATTTTTTACGTTTACGTTTTAGATAAAGCATAAATAGTGGAAACACGATAATGCCTACAATTATTAAGATTTTCATAACATCCCTCCTTTGAAATATTTATTTCCTAACAAGAAGGAGAGTAAACATATCGGAGTATACGGTATTATGAAGGGTTGAAATTACAAGATGATCCAGCAGAACAATTGTAGCGGCAGACTAAATAAAACGTAAAAATAGAGAAGGGGAAATCCATGAGAATTTTAGGTTTTATTGTTATGGGGATGGCTATTGCATATCTATTATTATTTTTGGGTGAATTTGGCTTGATCCTGCTAGGCGGGGCAGTTTTTGGACTACTTCTCTATATTGCAATTGAAATTACGAAAAATAATCAACGAGGAACATAAAGAACGTATGTTTGATTTTTTCTGTTAAAAGAAAAGCCCGAAACGGGCTTATTTTAATTACTTAAGTCCGCTCCTCCAAGAGCTTCGTAAGCCTCCATTACATTTTTAATAGCAGTTTTTTCTTTGTTTGTGAGGGTACGATCATAATAATACTGGCCTTGGTGCCGAATTATTGTTTTTTCTGAGGCCAGGATCGATTCAATTATTTCATAATTTTCCGAAGTAATTGGTATGTCTAACCATTCCCATACTTTGGCTCCGCCATTGTCTTGATTTACATCTCCAAACTCAGTGTAGATCGTGAAGGTATCATCATCCGTTTTTATAATGTATTTATCAATGAAAAGCCAATTGTCACCTTCATATTGGATTCTTAGCCTTAGGAACGGAGGGTACTCTTTCATTATTCCAGCGTATATATAAAAACCATTTTCGTTTACATATTTTACTGAAGTTTTATCGAAATAATATGCTGTTTCGGTTACTTCATCTTTTTTAATCCTCATATTTGTTAATTTTGCGCTTACTTCAGCGATGCGTTGTTTTTCCTTCTCAGCATCTTCCTTCTTTTTAATTGCAGTCAACTCATCGCTCATTTCTTTAACAAATGCAATTTGTTCTTTAGCTTCTGGTGTATTGCTTTTTAGTTTTGCCAAAACTTCATTAACTTTTGTTAAATCGTTTTCTTCATAGTGTTTTCTAGCTTGAAAAAGCAACAAGTCTGGATCTTCCATTACTGGTGTAGGTGTTGCTGTTGTTTTATTTTTAGTCAAGTTTTTTTCGGCTTCTGCAGGGGTTTCAATATTGCCGCAAGCACTCAGCATTAAAATCACCAAGGCTGTAATCAATAAGCGCTTCATGTTTATTTACTCCTATGTGTTCCTGATCGGTTCAGGGATTTGCTAATATGTTTGTTCAGGTGCACCATTTCAGTATAGTAAGATGCGTTGAGATGAATTACCACAGCACATGACAGCATAGATGAAGTTTGCTACTAAGTATTGGGTTCGTGATTTTGAGGACGACCAAATCGATATATGATCCGACGATTGCTTAAAGTGGCTGACAAAATTTGATATTGATCGTCGGAAAGATGAACTGTGAGAGGGTGTTCCTTTTCGATTTCATCTATCACAATCATGAATTTTCTAAGAAGTGTTTTCTTATTATCTTCAATTTTAAAATGTACAACTAGGGCAGTTGACATTAAAGCAATACTTATAACAAGAACAATCGAATAACTCATCATATCAGTTAGTACTGGCATTATAAGTTTTGGGTCCACAGCAACAATACAAGTAATAACCATTGCAGCAACTGCTATTATTGTTGCAATAGTTGTAAACTCAGTAGAAACCATCTTAGTTGTGAAAGTATCCTCCCTTATGGAACGTATTGTAAACTTAAGTTTTCTAAAGATTTCGGGTGAAAGAATTTTGACTTCATCATATAGAATCTCAATGTTTGACATAATTCGTTTTTTAGTTTTTGAAGAAATGTTCCTTCTCAAACAACCAGTTATTTTCTTTACTAGTCTTAAATAAGCTATTAGCTCAAATATCATGATTAGACCGAATAAGATGATTATTCCGATAACCGCATAAATCAATTAGTGTAACTCCTTTCTTAAAAGTAATCTCAATTAATTATTTATCGGCTATGGAGGTTGTAATATGTAGTGTCAAAAACGAAGTGTAACTTGAGAAACAATGAAACTTGCTCTAAAGTATTCAATCGCATAATAATATAATTAAGGGGGCTTTATATGTGGAGATTGCCTAAAACGTTTACTTTCTGGTTGGCTCTGCTTTCAGTATTTGTATGCGCACACAATCTGTTGGGCTATGACGACAAGAATCTCCTGCTTGGCTACACGAGTCCTTTGTTATTGTGGTTCAGCTCTCAATTTACGAGACTACACTACTCACTGGAAAGTGAGCAATTGTTTTATTTGATTTGGTATGTGACTCATTTAGTTACATGGCTGCTTATCGGACTCGTGATCGACTGGGGAGTTTCAAGGATCAAGCGAAACAAAAGCTAAAGAACTTACTGCAAATCGCAATATTACAGTTACTCAAACTTCTTAATATATGGTAACATGGAATATATTACATATAGGGGCTGACAAAGTGCGTTTAGTTCGAAATATATTAGCTGCAATTTCTTTTTTATTGGCATTTATGTTCTTCTTGATAGCAGCAATGGCTTTCTTGGTAGAATTCGAAGGACTCGGATTAGCAATCGGATTAACGGTATTTTGTACTGTTGCAGGGTTTATGCTTAGTACAAAAACTAAACGGCGAATCAATTTTGAAACCGAGCGAGAGCTGCGAGGAATACTTGAATCCACTAAAACGCATCATCTTGAAGGCTTGCCAATTGCAGAAAAAACAAACTGTGAGATTACTTTATTTTATGATCGACTTGAGATAGTCGGTGGTGGTATTAATTTTACTTTGTCTATCAACCAAATTGTTGCAGCGGAAGTTAAAACAGATGTTGAAATTGCACGTATCATTCATAGTAGTGCAATGAAAGGAAGAGTCGGCGGGCTATTATTCGGTCCTATAGGCCTTGTTGTTGGTTCACGCGCAACTACGAGGGTGAAGAGGAAACTGCACTATTACTTGGTCATTAACTATATCAGTTCTTCTGGTGAAGTTGCATTTATGCTGTTTCAAGATAATGTTATCCCATATTTTACGAAGCAATTAGTATCAAAACTAAAGCCAATGCTGCCGGAAAAAAGTCAGGTTACAAGAATACAGCTATAATGACAAAGGCAAAACACTCTTACAATATGAGGGTGTTTTTGCAAATGGCATGATGGTACAAGTTTGCCGACTATTTTAACGATTTAGAACGATACGATGGAGCAAACGAATGATTTCGCCAATACCGATCAGGATCAATCCTGTTGTTAGCTCACGGAAAGCAGATGAAAGAAAGGTAAGAAATTGCACCTTACCATCCAGCTCGTTGGATTGATAAATTCCGCTAATGCAACCGACAATTAAAATAACCCAACCAGCAATGCTCATTAACACTGAAACCCAGTTTGTAGAAGGTATTGCATCTAATTTAGACGTAGGCTTGACTGTTTTTTCATAGTTTTCATATTCTGGCACTTTAGCACCTTCCTTTCT
Source organism: Paenibacillus montaniterrae (assembly GCF_018403185.1). Taxonomy (GTDB): domain Bacteria; phylum Bacillota; class Bacilli; order Paenibacillales; family Paenibacillaceae; genus Pristimantibacillus; species Pristimantibacillus montaniterrae. The sequence continues at coordinate 682,093 of NZ_BOSE01000001.1, read as the reverse complement.
CCTTCCAATTCAAAACGGACATTCAACAAATTTCATCCAAATTAGTAATCCACTGTAATATCTATTATAGCCGATAAGTTGTTCATGGCGATATATAGAAAAGAAATGAAACGAAAATAACCAGGATTCGTAATCTATGGTTGAGTCTAGTAAAAAATGGGAGGTAAGTAAATGTTGAAAAAAGGTTTAGTTAGCTTGCTTACAGTAATACTGCTTTTTAGCTCTGCCTCAGTATTTGCTCAAGGAAAGATCAAGATTTATATTGACGGCACTGCCTTGAAGGTGTCTGTTGCGCCTATCGTGGAGAAAGGTACTACGCTTGTGCCAATGCGCAGCATTTTTGAAGCGCTTGGTGTGCCGCTGAATTGGGATAAAAAGACTCAAACTGTATCAGCGAAGCAAGGCGATAAAGAGATCAAGTTGACGATTGGCAAAACGACTGCTTATGTGAATGGTAAGAAGGTAACGCTTGCTGTTCCAGCTAAAGTGGTAAAAGGCAACACGATGGTTCCGCTAAGATTTGTGACGGAAGCTTTGGGAAGTAAGGTGGAATGGCGCTCGTCGATTAACAGCGTCCTTATTTCGACAGGTAGCTATGTATACGCCAAGGATTTTGCAGTAGATGAACAAGATGAGCTGTATGCAGTAAATGCATCTGGACAATATGCCGGATATAAGCGATTGATGGGTTATCCTGGAGACGACAAATATTTGATCTATTTCCAAGGTGACAGAGACTATTTCCACACGAAAACGGTGGACAAACGAAATATTAATATGAATGAAAAGGTAACGTGGAAATACGGCGGGAAAACCTATAAGTCTACAAAGCAACAGCTTTATGGCTTCTTTTTGGATACATCACAGCTTAAAAACTATTTAGGAGCTTCTAATTATACCTTTACGACAGAATGGTACCAGAATACATTTGGAGATGTTTATGATGAGTGGTTGTATGGCTTCGCTATGGACAATGACGCACCTAGATTAGTTCAACAGTACTTTGCTCAATTTGACGCTCCAACAGCTCCGATTAGCGATGGCTTTGGGGAATCCTACCGAGATCAGGTTAACAACGGCACTGATTATGACTATTATGAATCTATTTATGTAGAGGAGGAATATGTTAGCGAGCCGGAAATGGAAAGTATGATGATGGCACTGCGTAGACTTCCTGACAGTATTGTAATATACGATAAGCTTGATGATACAACCATTTATGTTATTGAAAATGTTCCGAGCAGCTTAAAGGTAGGCACTGTTTATGAAAGCGACGGTGTCAGATATAAGCTGGATACTGATGATACGATTTTGCTGCATCGTGAGGATCTGAAAAGGATTGATGTATTCCGCGGAGCAAAGTAGTAAACAAATGAGATGGATATGATCAGGGTAGAGGGAAAACCTCTACCCTGTTTTGCTTTATGATTTAGCTTAATAAAATCACCCAGCGAAGAGGGGAATTACGCTGGGCGTGTACTAGCATATTTACATTAACTTGGAGGGAATTTACACTACTCACTTTCGGGCTCGTTGAACGTATCTATTGCTGCATTGCCTTGTCCCTGGTCATCGGGATAATCCCGTTCTTTACCAGAATGATACTCGCGATTTTCATAATCGAAGCGATTGGGAGGGCGTTGATCAATTCGCCAGGGCGTGCTTTTACCAAGCATTTCTGCATTTGTTGGCGAGCCGTACGGGCCGTCTGTAAATTCTTCAGCTGTTAAGTCGTTGCGCTGTGATTCTACTGTAGCCAGATCGGTATACTTTTGCCGATCTTCTTTAAGAAAGCCTTCTTCTTTAGACATTGTCAACCTCCTGAAGCTATTTTCCAGTAATATGCCCAGCCAGCTGGTGAAATATGTTGCCGCACAACTACGTTGCGGCAGCTACACCCCGAATCCGATGAGCTTTGGCTGCTTCAATTGCCCGCTGTCTGTAAATTCAAGTGCAGAAACCTTGCAGGCAAACGGCACGCTCAGCCACATCACGTCATGGCTTGGTTTTTTACTGAAAGGGCATTCGCCCGGATGCTGCTGGGCAAATTCCAAGATCAGCTTTTTCGTCACCCCGTCTAGCCCCGAAACATGTCCGACGTAGCGATTTTTGTAGCGGAGTACGAGACTATGCACGCCGCCGTCCTTCATTGCCACGCCAACGACATCAGCAATAAGTTTAAGCTCAGGCTGCTTACGCTGCTCGTACATGTAGTCATGCTGCGTTCCTTCTACAAATGGACTTGCTGATTGCCTGGTGAAATCTTGTTTTGCTTGTTGCTCGTTTGGCAAATTCGGTGAATTTGCCGGTGCTGCTGATACATTAGGCAGCTCGATCACGATACTTCCTCAGTCGTTTTCGTTTTCCTTTTACGCTTAGGCGCAGGGGGCTTCGGCTTGGTTGCCTCGAGGCTGGCCTGCAAAGCAGCCATCAGGTCAATGACATTCGCTTTGCCGCTTGGAGGTGCTTGTACAATATCGACGCCTTCGCCAGTAATTTTGTGTTCAATCAGCTCGGATAGACGCTGACGATAGTCGTCTACATATTTGGCAGGATCAAAGCTTTCACTAAGCTGCTCGATAAGCATTTTGGCCATTTCAAGCTCCTTCTGATCCACCTGGTTAATATCTGGCAAATTCGGAACCTGATTAATGGAGCGAATTTCATCAGGAAAATGCATCGTCTCCAGACAAAGGCAATTCTCTACTACACGAATTGCAGCCAGGCTGCTTTTGCTGCGAATCGTAATTTTGGCAACTCCGATTTTGTTCGTTTGCTTGATCGCTTCCGCAAGCAGGCTGTACGCGCCCAGACCTGTCTGATCAGGCGAAAGATAGTAAGGCTTTTCAAAATAGATCGGATCGATTTCACTAAGATCTACAAAGTCCAATATTTTGATCGTCCTTGCAGATTCAGGCTTGATTGCCTCAAGCTCGTCCTCATTGACAACGACGAACTTTCCTTTTTCATACTCAAAGCCCTTTACGATATCTTCAGCTTTAACTTCTTTGTCGCAGTGCGGACATTTTTTCTCGTAGGATATTGGCATTTTGCAATCTTTATGCAGCTGTCTAAAATGAATGTCGCGATCCTCTGTTGCCGAGTGCATCTTGACTGGCACATGCACCAGACCGAAGCTGATAGCCCCTTTCCATACGGTATGCATTGCTATAACCTCCTTTTTTGCTTAATATGTCCAAATTCATCGTAAAACATTTGCTAATGGAGGCGAATAAGGAAGCCTTTAGATGCGAAATAGGGGAGAAGGAGGGAGCTGCAGAGGAAGCAGAGAAGAGGAGAAATGTCCTGCTTCCTCTGGCAGCTAAATGAAGAACGGAAGTAAAAACAAGGCGGCGATGCTCCCTAACGGAATGCGACGATGAAAAAATCTTCTTCTGGGGAAAAATCCGGGGTGATAGCCAAACTGTCTGTAGCCTTGCTGCTGTACCGGCGCTCCATTCATCATTTCATTGCTTGGAATGGCAAGCGTGACATAATCATTGTCGACATGAGCTATAAATCCGTCATGCGCCATTCCGTCATTCGTCTGGATTCCAACATATTTGTTCATACAGGTCAAGCATATATTTTGGTAACCGTTTCTATCCATACATAACCTCCAATCTGAAATTTACACTATAGTCTATGGACTGATATCTTTGCTGAACACGGTATTCGCCTATAAAGCTAAAAAAAAGAAATTATTGGAAGAAAACCTGTCGCTTTATTGACATACCTTCGGGGGGTATGGTATGTTGATGATGCAGATAGTATAAAGCAAAAAGAGGGATATTTATGGGAGAGAAAGTAATAATCGCGGTCAATCCGCCTATCCAGGTCGGAGGAAGCCTGTTTACCCCTGGTCAGCTAGCAAAAATCGGCGCTTTGGCTGAAGAAGGGATGAACATAGAAATGACGCCGTTTAAACAGCTTTATATTGAATTGCCGCTTGAACGACGAGACTACGTTGCAAATGAACTAAGCAAGATTGGGTTGGAAGTAACGCCATCGGGCTTCGTTGTAAAAAGCCTAATCGTGTGCAATTTTTGCAAAGGCGCGGAGGAAGGTGGTCTGGAGACGGCACGCAGGCTAAATCAGGCAATTGCTGGTGAAGATACGCCAACGCCTCTTAAGGTAGGCTTTGCGGGCTGCGGACTTGGTACTAGTGAACCACTTTTGAAGGATATCGGGATTGTGAAAATAAAAGATTCCTTTGATATTTATGTTGGTGGAGAACCAAAGGGACTTAAAGCATCGCTTGCCAAGCGTCTTCTGTCCGGCGTAGCCGAAGCGAGGCTCATAACGGTCATACAGGCTATCATTCATTACTACAAAGATAATGCTAAAGGGAAAGAGAAATTCAGCAAATTCGTAGACCGTGTCACACTCGAGGCATTGCAGCGAATTGCCGACGGCAAAAACATTTAAACAAACGTACACCTGATCGTACATTCAAGCAAAATGCTTTAAAGAGACAAAGTACCGACCAAACGCCCATTCATATACTGGTGATAAAAAGGAGGAGTTTACTATATGTATGGTTACACTTCGTATTATCCCTGGTATGATTACAGACAGGCAGCCTTTAGCTGCGAATGGACGCCTTCAAGAGTAGAGCTGAACAGAACGCTGCGAGCTTTATGGGAGCAGCATGTCTACTGGACCAGATTAACGGTAAACAGCATTGTTGGCAAGCTTCCTGATCAGAAGGAAACGACTGCACGCTTGCTAAGAAATCCGATAGATTTCGCCAATTCTCTTGCTCCGTTATACGGCCAGCCTATTGCTCAGCAGTTTGCTAATTTGCTCACAGGGCATCTTACCATTGCAGCCGAGCTTGTTACGGATTTGAGAGACAACAACATGGAAGCAGCTAAGGATGCTCAAAGACGATGGTATGCCAATGCAGAAGAACTGGCACAATTTCTGGGCAGCATTAATCCATACTGGTCTAAAGACGACTGGCAGCATATGCTTTTTGAGCATTTGAATCTGTTGGCTGAAGAGGTTGCCGCTCGCATAGCTGGCGATTACGCCAAAAATGTTGCATTAAACGATCAAATTGAACCGCAAGCGCTTGAAATGGCGGATGTGATGACAACAGGGATCATACGGCAATTTCCGATGAGCTTCCAAAATTAAGGCTAATTAAAATAGCAAATGATATTGCTGAGGATGAGTTTACATAGACTCATCTTTTTTATGCAAATAAAAAGCATGCCGACTAATAAGCGATTGCTTATCAGCGACATGCTGAACCTAATGCCTGTCAGCTAGTTGCTGCTATTGTCATTAGGGAAGTAAACTGTGTCGTATACTTCATCTGTTGCCGCGTCCTTTAAATGAAAGGGGACTTTCATATCCGTTGTATCTGCGCCGTTGAAGGTGTTGTACATAATGCCTTGAACGCTTAAGCCCAGTAGTACAAAAGCATCCATACTGCCTTCATACTGCTCTTTATCAACAACGATTGTAAACTCGCTAAAGTCATCATTGTAGGTTACGTCCTTCAACGAGCTGAAGGTGCCGCTATCGAGCGTTTCCGTAATGCCGGATTCTATGGTTTGCTTCAATTCCTTCATCATATCACTATGAACGGATTTAGGGTAAGTAAAGGTATAAGAGCCATCATCATTTTGTACCGCTTTGGTTGCACCTTGCTCCTTGGCATCGCTCAGCACGGTCTCCGCATCTGTATCCTCATAGAAGGAAGCGGGGATAGTCACGTCTACATTAAGCAAGCCTTTGTCTACTTCTACAGCTGATCCTTCATTGCCTTCATTTCCACTTTCTGTTTCACTGCCGGAATTAGTGGCAGCTGAACCGTTAACTGCTTCTTCGTTAGATGCTGGATTGCTAGTATTGCCAGTATTGTTGCTGTTGCCGCTATTAGCGGAGCAGCCTGCGAGCAGCAATACAATAAGTGTTAATCCAATCATCTGCTTCAAGTTTTTCATGTTAGGCCTCCTAAAATATTACATACCTGCTTATTCTATTACATTTCCATATCTTGTACAATCTATTTTTTATTTTAACTTGAAACAGAACATATGTTCGGTTATAATAGGAGCATACTGAATAGGTGGTGAGGTTATGCAGAAATATATTGGCAAGGACGTACAGCTTATTTATGTTGATCGCAAAGGCAATGTTTCGATACGAAATGTACGTGTGTTAGTAACGGGGGATCAACGCTTTCTTGCATACTGCTACGAGGCAAAGGCTGTGCGGACGTTTAATCGAAGCGGAGTAGTGGACATCGAGCTGGTTAGCTCAAAGCCGCTACATGGCAGCGCCCTGTCAAGCTATTCGAACAGCGTATGACGCCTATGCTATTAACGATATAAATCTAGCAAGCTCCTGATTTCCATTAAGTTGGAACCAGGAGCTTTTTTGTTGGTTATACGAACAGAAGCAGTCACTAGAGTGTACGAGGGGAGAAAATGGTTTAATCACCGTTGAAAAATGTTTTTTGATAGCTGACAGAAAACATCAGACTGTTAACAGCTTTCCCTCCCTCATAAAACTGAAACAGCCTACAATAGCATTAACAGCAGTAAAGGTAAGCGCTTACTAATCTTGCTTCAAATTTAAAGGAGGCTAACTATGAATCCGGTAGTTGAACCGAAGCGAAAACGGGTCAGCTTTACGATAAGTACACGCTATCGCTTACTATTGTATGCTGCACCGTTTTTAATATTAGTACTTGTATTTAGTTATTTTCCACTGTATGGCTGGACCTACGCCTTTTTTAATTATCGGGTCGGTTTTCCGTTATTCGACACGGAATTTGTTGGCTTCAAATGGTTTACGTCTATCATTTCCAACGAGTTTCAAGTACGTGAAATCGTGCGTGTCATGAAAAACACCTTTGGCATTAGCACACTCGGACTGATTACGTCTATTTTTCCGGTTATTTTCGCTATTTTACTCGTTGAAATTCGCACCAACTGGTATAAGCGTGTCGTGCAAACGTTAACGACGCTGCCGAACTTTATTAGCTGGGTGCTCGTTTATGCGATTGCCTTTATGCTGTTCTCGGTAGACAGCGGCATCATTAACAAGCTGATGATTTCGCTGGGCCTGCAATCGGGGCCGGTTAACTATTTGGCGTCCCCGGATCATATCTGGATTAAGATGACGCTGTGGTCGATCTGGAAAACGCTAGGGTGGAGTGCGATTCTTTACATCGCCGCGATCACCTCAATCGATCAGGAGCTGTATGATGCAGCCAAAGTAGACGGAGCCGGTCGCTTCCGCCTTATGTGGCATATTACGCTGCCAGGCGTCATGTCTACGTTTTTCGTGCTGCTGCTGCTTTCCATCGCCAATTTTATTAACAACGGCCTGGAGCAATACTTTGTCTTCCAAAACAGCCTGAACAAGGACAGCATCGAGGTGCTGGACCTCTATGTATACAATACAGGGCTTGTCGGCTATAACTTCTCGTTCGCAACTGCAGTAAGCATGCTTAAATCGCTAGTCAGTGTATTTTTACTGTTCGTTGCCAACCAGTTGTCCAAATGGGTACGCGGAGAATCAATTATTTAGGCGAAAACCGCATGAAAGGAGCACCAGATATGAAGCAGCATTACAGTATGGGAGATCGCATCTTTTCCATCTGCAACTATACAATGTTCGGAATATTTACGCTGCTGTGCGTTTTTCCGTTCTACTACTTGTTTATTCAAACAATCAGCGACAACTCATTAAGCGCCAGCGGCCAAGTAACCTGGTACCCTAAAGGCATTCATTTCTCAAACTATGTCGAGGTGTTGAAGGTAAAAGGGCTTTCTAATGCCGCCCTTGTTTCGGTAGCCAGAACGGTCATCGGCACAATCGGTACTGTGATTGGCTCAGCCTTTCTAGGCTATCTGTTTACGAAGCGCAAGATGGCAGGACGCGTGTTTTGGTATCGTTTCGTAATTATTACGATGTATTTTAACGCAGGGATTATCCCTTGGTTCATTATTATGATGAATTTGAATTTGACGAACAATTTCTGGGCGTATATTTTGCCGGCAATCGTTTCACCGTTCAACGTTATTTTGGTTAAAACCTTTGTTGAATCATTGCCTGAGGCGCTTGAGGAATCAGCGGAGATGGACGGAGCAGGAACGATCGTATTGTTCTCGCGCATCGTGTTCCCGCTTATTGTGCCGATTGTCGCGACGATAGCTATTTTTTCAGCAGTCTCGCAATGGAACTCGTTTATGGATACGGTATTTCTTATGACCAACGACAAGCTGTATACACTGCAATTCGTGCTGTACAAATATTTGAATGAATCCAATTCGCTCGCAGCGATCATTCGCTCAGGACAGGGGATGGAAAATATCGATCTTTCAAGAGTGCAAACGTCAACCTCGATTCGCACCACGGTCGCGATGATTGTCGTAACGCCAATTTTGCTCGTATATCCGTTCTTCCAGCGCTATTTTGTAAAGGGTATTATGATTGGCGCGGTTAAAGGCTAATGGTCGTGAATTAGTTAGGGGAGGTGAATGTAGCAAGAACGAAGCGATAGCTTTTCTTAAAACTAGAAAAGGAAGTTCAAAAAGCCCACTTTCTTGGTCCTGAAAGCCGAGCTTTTTGAACACTCATTAGAAGGGAGTTAAAAAGTCGATGAAAAAAGTAAAAAAATCTTTGCTGGCGCTGCTTATATTCGCTTTAATAGGCTCTATGCTGGCAGCGTGCAGCTCGGGCAACAATGATCCGAAGCCGAGCGCATCGCCTAATTCTACTACTAGCGATCCTGAGACTGGAACGGAAGAACCAGCACGCGAGGAAATTACGATTGATGTATTTTCCATGCTTTCCAACTTTTCTGGCGAGCAAACAGGCTGGTTTGCTCATGCGTTGAAGGAAAAATTTAATGTCAAGCTTAATATTATTTCCTCCAACCTTGAAGGTGGCGGAGATATTAAATTCCAATCGATGATGGCAGGCGGAGATTTGGGTGATCTGGTCGTATTTGGCGATACAGACAGCAAATATTTGGATGCTATCGCTGCAGGCATGCTGCTGGATTGGACAAAGGATGGCTTGCTGGACAATTACGGTAAAAACATGCTGCAAAACGCTCCAAAAGCACTAGAAAAAAATAAAGCACAATTTGGCGGCGGCACAAGCATTTACGGAATCGGCAACGATGTAGGTCCTGAAACTGAAGGGCCGTCAGAAGCGAAGGAGTTAAACTATCATCCGAATTTGCGCTGGGATTTATATGAACAGCTAGGCAGACCGGAAATCAATACGATGGAGGATTATTTGCCGGTTCTGAAGCAAATGCAGGAGCTGCAGCCTGAAAGCGACAGCGGCAAGCCTACTTACGCATTTTCCATGTGGGCTGACTGGGATGGCAATTTGATGATGAATACAAAGGCTTGGGCGGGCATGCATGGCTATGAGGAAGGCGACGGCTTTAACCCGGGCGGCTTTACGCTCGTATCTGCGGATACAGAGGATGTGCAAGGCATTCTGGACGAGGACAGCTATTATATGCGCGGACTTCGTCTATACTTTGATGCCAATCAAATGGGGCTCGTTGATCCGGATTCAATTACGCAAAACTTCGATGAAGCAGTCAATAAAATGAGAGACGGCCAGCTGCTGTTCTCATGGTTCTCATGGTTCGACGATGCTTACAACACACCTGAGCGCATGGCGGAAGGCAAAGGCTTCCATCTTGTACCGTTCAATGAAGCAAGATCGTTCTCCAACGGCTTTAATCCATATGGCGGCGGACGTGTGTGGGCAATTGGCTCCAAAGCCGAGCACCCTGAACGGGTAATGGAAGTTATCGATTGGCTGTATTCACCAGAAGGCAATATGGTTGCGAACTACGGACCAGAAGGCATGATGTGGGAGCTGAAGGATGGCAAGCCAGTACTAACAGCACTTGGCGAGGAAGCATTCCCGTCCAATAAAACGCCAATTCCAGCAGAGTTTGGCGGCGGGGTATGGGATGACGGTCGCAATCAGATCAACAATACAACCTTCAAAAACACGATGATCAACCCGGATAATGGTGATCCATACGATTACACGCTATGGACATCAACGCTGGCAAAGGCTCCTACAAAGCTGGAAGAAAACTGGAGAGCAGCGATGGATGCCAACACGCCGGTAGAATGGTTTACGAAAAACAATAAAATCGCTGTACAAAAAGCGATCTACACCGGTCAGCCATATGTCGAGATGAGCGACGATATGAAGCAGAAGCAAGGTCAGGTTGCATCCGTCATTAAGGAATACTCATGGAAGCTGATTTACGCGAATGACGAAGCACATTTCAATCAGTTGAAGGAAGAAATGATTAGCAAAGCAAAAGGCCTGGGCTATGATGAGATTGTAGAATTTAACAAAGAGCAGCATAAGGTAGTATTTGAATTACGGAAAAACTCTTAAATGATGATAGAAAGTATGGAAACTCCCCCTGTTTCCATGCTTTCTTTTTAGCCTTTTACCTCACGAGCGTGGAACGCATTGCTCATTGACTCTATCAAATCTATCAATTTGGCTGCTCATACCAAAAAAATCCTCGGGCGGGCATTTCTTACTATTCCTTTCAAGAAAGAGATTGTTTACAATAATATAGTAAAGATTAACAATGGAGTGGTTGCTCTCAATGAAGCTAATGAAGCGTACAAAGCAATTTTTCAAGCGCGGCACACTTAGAAGAACGCTAATTTTTTATTTGCTGATCGCGTGCCTGTTCCCGCCTGCGCTGCTGGCAGGCTATACCTATTCCTCGATGCATTCGATTTTGCAGCATAAAATATCTGCCGGGATAGAGGCTAGCTTGAAGCAGGAGGCGATGGGGATTGAAAACCTGCTGAGCAATCTCGATTTTGTGTCGAAGCAATTTGCTTTGGATGGACAAACGGCTGCCAGAGTGAATGAATACATGCTTAGTGCCAGCTTGGCGGAAAAGGTAGCGCTAATTGAGCAAATTGAAGGCACCTTCAACATCGTTAACTTTACGAATCCGAATGTTGGCTTGATGGTTTACTATCATGACAATGCTAGCGATGAGCAGCCGATTCTATTTAACAATCTATCAGTGCGTGATGATTTTACGATCGAGAAGCTTCCATTATTTATCCGCTATAATGGAACCGCTTACTATGGGCCGCACCAGACGCAGTACAAGAACAGTGAAAATATCGTATTTTCATCAATTCGCGAGGTTAAATCAGACAGCAATTATTCTCTCTATATTTACCTGGAATCCAACTATAATATGTTCCGCAAAATGATGAACAGCAATTGGTACGGTATGCCTGTCTATCATTATTTAATTTCCGAGCAGAAAGAGGTGCTGTATGCGGACGCCGGTGATCCTCCCTTTAGGGCGGAGGAGCTGACCTGGGAAATGGTCGATAACGGCGTAAAGCAGGTAGAGGATCATTATGTATTCGGATATGAGAGCATCCAGGGCTGGAAGCTTGTTATTGCAGTAAACAAGGATGAGTACAATCACGAAATTAATCAATGGCTGGTTCGCATGGTGGCGCTTGTGCTTGGCTCGCTTATACTAGCCTTTGCGATTGCGATGATGATCTGGCGCAAAGTATACGGCTCCTTGCGGCGAGTGAATCTGGAAATCGTGAAGCTGACAGGCGAACGGGACTCACCAGTGAAGCAAGTGGGCATTGAGGAATTTGATACGCTGCTGCAAAACTTTCAGGTGATGAAGCATACGGTCAATGAGCTGATTGAAGAAGTATCGTGGAATGAAAGAAATAAATCGCAGCTGGAAATCGAGAAGCTGCTAAGTCAAATCAACCCGCATTTTTTGCATAATACGTTGAATACTGTGCAATGGATGGCGAGAGCTAAAGGACAGGATGATATTGATCGTATTGTAACCTTGCTCGTCAAGCTACTGCATTACAACATGGGGAAAAGCAGTCTTATTGTGACGATCAAGCAGGAACTGGAAGCGCTTCAGCATTATATTGATTTGCATATGATTCGCTATGAGGACGAGCTGCAATTTGAACTGCATGTAGATCCAGAGCTGCTGCATGTTGCAGTTCCGCGCTTTCTGCTGCAGCCGCTCGTTGAAAATGCGATTTATCATGGACGCAGTGATGAGCAAAGTATCATTGAGCTAACGATAGAGCCTTATTCGGACAACGCTTTACAGCTCCGTGTTGAGGACAACGGTCAAGGAGTAGACCATCAAACGCTGATGCAGCTTAGCACAGCAGGCAAGCAGACGACAATGGGAATGGGCATTGGACTGAGCTATGTTCGTCGGCTGTTGGATAGATTTTACGGAGATGCAGGAAAGCTTCATATTGAAAGCAAAGCAGGGGCTGGAACTTGTTTAACCGTTATCATTCCATTAAAGCTGGAGGAGGAGCGATATGATTAGTGCACTTGTTGTAGATGATGAGCGAATGGTTCGCCAAGGCTTGCAGTCGCTGACCAATTGGGATGCTTATGAAATATCCTTTGTTGGAGAAGCGAAGGATGGCATTCAAGCGTTGCGTTTTTTGTCAAAGCAGGCCGTCGACGTCATGTTCGTAGACATTACGATGCCAAATATGAATGGATTTGAGCTAATGAAGCGCGTGCAGGAGCTGCATCCTCAAGTGAAATTTGTCATCTTGACCTGTCATCATGAGTTTGATTACGCTCAGGAAGCACTGCAGCTCGGAGCGATTGACTACATCGTGAAGACACTGCTTAATCGCGATAACGTAGATGAAACGGCCAAACGCATTGTATCGCGCTTGAAGCGGGAGACAGAGCGCAAGCATGAGACTGTGCCGCTCTATAATGGCGGCTTGTACATGTACAGGCCGCTGGCGGCTCCGTTCACATCGTTTGAAAATCAGCTGATCGCCAGCAATTCGCTAGTCGTCAAGGAGCTTGGCCGCAGCTGGTTTCGACTGGAGACCTCGGCGGTATCGATTCCGCAGGAGAGCTTGCTTTTTGAGCTGCAGGAGCTTGGCCAATTCGTCGTGATGCCGCAGTGCGGCAAAAAAGCAGAGGAAATTGAGCCATGGCTAATTGAGCATGGTGAACGGCTGCTGTTTTATTACAGCGATGCCGGGGGCAGCAGGTGCTTTCATCTGAGCGAAGAAGAGCTGCTTGGCTTAATGAAGCAGCTGACTGCGGTCGATCAGCGCGAGCAGCAGAAGTTTTTCAATGAATTGGAGCAATATCGCTGGCTGTTGTATCCGCAGGAATGGAACGCATGGACGAAGCGTGTTAAGCAGCTGCAGCCGCAGCCGTCCTATTTGCAGCAGCTATGCAATCAGTTTTATCGTCAGGTCGTGCTTTCAATCAATATTGCTGAGCCTTATATAGACGTACCAGAGCAGCCGGATACGAGTTGCTGGAAAACAGTCGAGCATTGGCTGCAGCAGTTTTCGGTGCTGCTGCGAAGTCGAATGGGAGATTTATCGTTCTCGCATGAGGTGATGCTCTGTATGATTAAAGCGATTCGTTATATGCATCAGCAAATTGCGCTCGAGCTGAATCAAAATGATATTGCTTACCAGGTTGGGATGAGCCGCAGCTATTTCAGCCAATGCTTTAAACGATTTTTTGGCGTTTCCTTCGGTATCGTATTGCGCGAGCTGCGAATTGATGCGGCCAAGCAAATGCTGGTTCGCACACAGCTTTCGATCTCGGAGATTGCCAACCGTGTCGGATTTGTCGATCATAAATATTTTAGCCGAACGTTTAAAGCGCAGTTTGGCGTTTATCCGACGGAATATCGATCATTGCACTATGAGTTGAGGTGAAAGCGATGAACAGGAAGACGATGGCTCTGGCAGCTCTTATCCTTGTTCAGCTTGTTGCAGGCTGCTCGAAGGGAAGCTCCAGTGAGCCAATGAACAGCATGGAGCCCTATCAGGAAAGCATCGTGCTGCGTGTGCCTTATTCGTATTCTGATATCGAGCTGCCCGAAGGCGATGTAGGGGCGGACAATTTCATGTCTCGCTATATTCTGCAGAAGACCGGGATTGAAATTCAGTATAGCTGGGAAGCGAGCGGCGAGGAGAATTACATTACGAAGCTGGAGTTGGCTATCCGCAGCAATGATTTGCCCGATGTCTTTATCGTAAATCGCCAGCAGCTGTATCAGCTTGCCGAGCAAGGCTTGATTGAGCAGCTTGGAGAGCATTACGAGCAGTATAGCTCTCCGCTGGTCAAATCGATCTATGATGCGACAAGCGGCAAAGCGCTTGAGGAGGCTACCGTGAATGGCGAGCTTTATGGCCTGCCCAATGTCGGCATAGAGGCAGATGCGCCGAGCTATTTGTGGGTAAGGCAGGATTGGCTGGAAAAATTGAATTTGCCTGAGCCGCAAACCTTGGCCGATATTGAGCAAATTGCGCTTGCCTTTGTCCATCACGATCCTGATGGCAATAACGAGCAAGATACAATCGGAATTCCTGTAGATAAATCGCTAGTTTACCAGCAGAAAACGGGGATTTTTGGCCTGGACTCCGTCTTTTCCAGCTTTCATTCCTTTCCGCAAAGCTGGTTTATTAACGAGGAGGGGAATTTGGTATACGGCTCCATTCAGGAGGAGACAAGAACAGCACTGGCCGAGCTTGCCAAATGGTATGAAAAGGGCGTCATTGATCAGGACTTTATGCTGCGCAAGGAACCGAGCCTGTTCGTTACGGAAAACAAAGCAGGAATTATTTTCTCGCCTTGGTGGGCGCCTTTTTGGCCGTTGAATGCCTCGGTTTCCGCAGATACGAAGGCGGAATGGCGCGTCTATATGGCTCCGCGCGACAGCAGCGGCAGCTTTGTTACGAAAACGTCGCCGATTACCGATCGTTATCTTGTCGTTCGCAAAGGATATTCGCATCCCGAGGCAGCCGTCAAGCTGCTCAATCTACTTACCGCCTTGGAGCGCTATGAGGAGGAAAAGGATGAGCAAAGCGAGTATATTCGCAGTGTCGCCGCGCAAATGGGCGTTCAGCTGCGCAATTATTTTCCTTTCGATTTGCTGCTGGATGATCCGGATGGCGTGACGAAGCGCTACGATATTTTACAGGAGCTGCTCGCTGGCAAACGCAGCGAGGAGGAGCTTTCACCAGAGCTGTCAAAGCTATATCAGTATGTGGTGCAGGATCAGGAGCAGCCGAAGAAGGATATGGAGGCATGGAGCAACAATCATGCTTATATGCAGGGCGGGGCTGTCGCCAAGCAGCCGATGATTCAAGTCGAAAGCTACAATATGGAGCATCTGGATGCCTATTCGCAATATTGGGAGGAGCTGCTGGCGCTCGAGATAGATTATTTTTTGCAAATTATTTCAGGCGAGCTGCCGCTAGCCAGCTTTGACAAATTTGTTGAGGAATGGCTGAACCAAGGCGGCCTGCAGCTAATGAAGGAAGCGAATGAGGATATGCTGCAGCGAAAACTAAACTTAAATTAACGCCCAAATGATGCCCAAAACGAGCAATCCGAAATGAAATTTCAGCTTTTGTTAAGATCGTTTTGTTACGATAGCAAGCAGAAAGGAAATAGAGGATGTGCTAGAAATGAAAAAGGTTTTAATTGTGGATGATACATCATTTATGAGGAAGCTCTTAAGGAGCATCGTGACAAAGCACGAGTATCAGGTAGTAGCCGAAGCGGTTAATGGAGAGGAAGCTGTCTACCAATACGAGCTATATAAGCCCGACCTGGTCATTATGGATATTACGATGCCTGTCATGGATGGGCTGGAGGCAACAGAAGCAATTCTGGCTAATAACCCTGGAGCGAAAATTATTGTCTGCTCTGCGATCGGGCAAAGAAATATGATTATGCGCATGATTGAAGCAGGAGCAAGAGATTTTATCGTTAAGCCGTTTCTTGAGGATCGTATCGTAATGGCTTTAGAGAAGCAGTTTCAGTCGATATAGCTGAGGCTGCTTTTTTTGATGCGGGTATCATTTTTTTTGTTTTCATTTCGTGTTGCTGCCATTATGATAGAAATAGCTTTGAACAAATTTGACGTCGAGAAGAAGGAGTGATCGCTTTGAGCTTTTTTGATAAATTGAAAAGCGGAGTTTCTGAGGCGGGCTCGAAGGCTAAAGTGCTCGTTGAAATCAATAAGCTTAAGCTGATAAATGTAGGCAAACAAAACGAAATTAACGGCTTGTATAAAGAAATCGGCGAGAAGGTAACGCTTGCCGCGGAGCTGGGTCAAGAGCTTCAGCTTGTCTATTTTAGCGAGCAGCTTGAGAAAATTGCGATGCTAAAAACAGAAATCGAGCAAAATCAATTAAAAATCGCCAATTTATCGGATGAAAAGCAATGTCCAAGCTGCAATCGCAGCTTGCCGATTGATGCGAAGGCTTGTCCGAGCTGCAATACCAGCTTTCTAATTGAAGAGCCGCAAATTATAGAGCCAACCTATATTGATCTGTCAAGCAAGCCGAAGGATGAGCGCGGCAGTGATGATAAATAAAGACGGAGTACGCGCTAATCCAGCTTATATGTATCGCTTTACCTGTCATGAGCAGGAGCGTGCGCTATGCAGCATGGAGATTCGCCAGCTGCTGCAGCAGGAGCCAGGCTGGCAGCAAGCGTCGGCTGTCGTGGAAAGCATGCTTGATATAGCTGTGGAGCGCAGCCCGTACTTGAAGTATCGCCTGCAAATTTGGCTGCGTGCCGCCAGCTTTGAACAGTTTCTCCAGCAAGCGGCGGACTTGCAGCTTGATCAAAGCTACAAGGTAGTAGCGACTGAAGTCGTTGCTGGCGGCAAGCCAGGCAAGCTTGCTTATGCTGAGCGGCGTCGCATCGAGCAGGCGCTTGGCATTGCAATAGGAGGCAAGGTCGATTTAGCAGCGCCAGAGCTGCTGCTGGGCGTGATGCAATGGGAGGGGGAGTGGCGGCTTGGTCGCTATGAGCAGAATGAGGCTGATTGGCAGCGCCATGATCGCAAGCCTCGCCATTACTCAACTGCACTTGGCACTCGAGTTGCCAGAGCGATTGTAAACATAGCTGTTCCGCGCCCGGATGCTTCGATCACGCTGCTCGATCCTTGCTGCGGCATCGGCACAGTGCTGATGGAAGCGGTCAGCCAAGGCATCGCTGCTCGCGGATACGATATGAATCCACTCGCAGTTGTCGGCGCAAGAGAAAATATGGCGGCGTTTAACTACAATTGCGAAATTTCGATAGCCGACATGCGCACGCTGCAAGGCAGCTACGAGGCGGCTGTGCTTGATTTGCCGTACAATCATTGCTCTGTGCTGCCTGCTGAAGAACGCTGGCAAATGCTTTCTGCTCTAAAAGCGCTATGCAAGCGAGCGGTAATCGTTTCCGTAGAGCCAATCGGTGAGGAGCTGCGCCAGCTGGGCGCTCATATTATCGATGTCGGCCAGGTTGCGAAAACTCATTTTAAGCGAGACATCTGGCTCGTGTCCTTTACAGAATAGCACAAACAAAAGGATGCAATGCGCCCAGCCGCAAGCATCCTTTTTTCGTCAATGAGAAATAAGCTTCGATCCCAGTACGGCAGCTAACATACACAGAACGACGATGCCAATAAAAAAGCCATCGTTTTTTGAAAAGCCGGTTACATAGTAATAGGTGCGCTGCTGTCTGAATTGCTTGGCTACCATCGCGATGCCGATGCGATGAGCTCGCCGTATCGCTTGAGCCATTAGCGGGATGCTGTACAGCTTGATCGTCAAGTAAACGCCGCGCAATCCTTTTTCGCGCTTGACTCTGCGGATGCGCAGCGCATTGCTGCGCAGCTGATATTCCTCGATCATAAACGGGATCAAGCGCAGGCCAGCTAAAAAGGAATAAGCATACTTGGCCGGCAAACGCAGCTGCTGCATTAAGGAATAAATAAGCTGGACTGGCGGTGAGGTAAGCAGCAGAAGCAAACCGATTACGCCGATCAGGATCGATTTTGTACCAATCATCAGGCCGGAATGAATGCTCTCATGCGATATTTTAACGATCCACCATTGCCAGATGACCGAGCTGCCTCTGCCAAACAGCGTCAGGCTAATCGCAGAGGAAAGGCCAGAAATAACAACAGGAATATGCAGCAGCGCAATTTTGCGCGGCGGAAAGCCGCTGCAGCTCCACAGCAAAGCGCTGAGACATACGATAAACATCAGATAGATTTCAATTGTGCGGCTGAAAAAGACATAGAGCATCATAAGGAACAGCAGCACGAATTTGACGGAAGGATTGCAGCGATGCAGCCAGGTTTGCTTGCTAGGTGTAAACCAGTTCAGCACGTTGTTCATCGTCAGCCTCCTTATCTGGAGCTGCATCCTGAGGCAGCTTTACGTTTAATTGACTAGCCTGCACCTGCCAAATTTGCGTTGCGAAGCGTGTCGCGATTTGCTCATCATGCGTCACCATTACAATCGTGTTGCCTGCAGCCTGCAATTGCAGCAGCCACTCCAGCATAACAAAGGTGCTGCGCGCATCCTGACCAAAGGTAGGCTCATCGAGCAGCAGAACCGATCTGCCCTCTACGAGCGCAGTCAATACACTTAACCGCCGTTTCTGCCCAATGCTGAGCTCATAGGGATGACGCTCATACGGCACATGCAGCTTCAACTGATCGAGCGCAGCCATTGCCTGCTCGGTTAATGCCTGCCTTCGCTGCTTTGCTTTAGCCGATTTGCCGCGTTTGGAGCGGGGTGTAAACAGCTTCAGCAAGCTACCACGCTTTAATGGCTGCTCGTTTTCGTTAGCGTCAGCCTGCTCATTTCGGAGGAGCAGGGAATGGAGCACTTCATCGATAATCGTATCGGTAATAAATTGCAGCTCCGGATTTTGAAAGACGTAGCTAATCTGCTCGGGAATTTCTGCTGGCGCGGGCTTTCCGCTTAAATGATAGCTGCCGCTGCTTGGCAGCAAGCGAGCAAGAGCGAGCAGCAGCGTGCTTTTGCCAGCGCCATTGACTCCAGTAATGGCGATCCATTCTCCTTGCCCGGCAGCGGCGTATGGAACCTCAACCGTGCATGCGCCGCGGGTTACCGAGAAGCCTTCCAGCTCCAGCAAAGGCGGAGCCGCTTGTGACTGCATGGGATACTTAGCCGTGGAGCCTTTATGATCGTTCTGCTTTATCTTAAGCGGATCAACAGAACGGAAGCGGCGTACAGGCTTTGCTTGCCATGCCTGCTCCCAAATATGAGGATGCCAGATGCCATATTGCAGCAGCAGTGCTTTATGCTGCTCGAACATCGTTTGCGGCTTCTCATCGGCAATGATGCTGCCTGCATCATCCAGCACAACGACGCGGTCAAACCAGTCGAGGATGCCGTCGATATGATGCTCTACAACAATGACCGTTTGCTGCTGCAAGGCTGCGCGGATCGACTGCCAGATCATTTGCTTTCCTTCTGGATCGAGCAGAGCAGAAGGCTCATCAAGAAATACGACCTCTGGCTGCAGCAACAGGGCAGCAGCCAACGCCAGCCTCTGCTTCATCCCTTGCGACAGCTCGGCAATTGGCGTATGCAGGCGCGGCAGACGAAGCTGGACTGTAGCGAGTGCTTCTACGATTCGCTGCTCCATTTGAGCCTGAGGCAGGCGTTGATTTTCTAGCACAAAGGCGAGCTCCTCATCGACATAGCTCATGCAAAATTGGGTATCGGGGTCCTGGAACACAAAGCCCCAGCTTGCAGGCTTCTCGATATGCTCGGCGACCATCGGCATGCGGATCGTGCCGGGAATAATTCCGCTCATAATATGCAGCAGCGTCGATTTGCCGCAGCCGCTAGGTCCAAGCAGCAGCAGCTTTTGACCCTGGGGAATTTGCAGGGATAGATCCTTGAAGATAAGCTGCTCTTCACCGCTATATTTTGCACGCAGGCCCGTTACGCCTATTGCTGCAGTTGTCATCATAGAAGTCTCCTTCATTAAAGCTTCAGCTTATCCAGCTCATGATCATCGACTGGGCGAATCAGATTGGTTACCTTCGTTTTTTCCAGCGCGAGCACGATATAGTAAGCAAATACGCCAGTAAAGATAAATGAGCTAATCACACGCAGGCCGTATTTGACAAATAGCGCCCAAGCCTCAAGATCGGCATAGCCGTATACAAGATCAAGCAGGAAGCTGCCGATACAGGATGCCACTCCTGCCAGCCCAGCGACGAGAATAGAAAATTTACGATAGCGGAAGGCGAGGAAAATAAGCTCTGCAAACAAGCCTTGAACCAGCCCATACATGAGCACGGAGATGCCATTGCCCATAAATGCCGACAGACTCGCTCCAGCTAAACTGGCCAGCAGCGCTGCTCCCGGCTTGCGAATAAGCAGCGCAGCAAACGGGCCTACCATAAACCACATGCCGTAAACGAGCTGCCGCAGCGTTGGCAGCAATGGTTTAATGACTCCATACAAATCATCCCAAAACTTCATAATTATACCAAAAACGATGCCGACGACAATAATAACGACGATATCGACAAGCTGTAACTTTTTCATGCAAATCGACTCCTTTATTATGTAATTGCTGTTTTGAAGCACAAAAAAACCGCCTGGAAACACGCAGACGGTCAGAAAAATCCCTCTATTCTCCCCATTCTCTACGCTGGTATTATCCAGTTCAGATCAACGGTCAGTAGCGGTAAATAGCTACAATCTCAGCCTGATTCCACAAGCCCCCGACGGTTTCATATGCAACTGTGATTAAATTTACAATAGATTTGCAAATTTTACAATACTATTTTCATAAAATTATGAGCTCGATAGCGATTGATACTCTTTTAGTCCTGGATGGACAAACTTGTCAAACAAATCCAGCAGCTCGGCAGGCTCTGCAGCGACAAGCTTCATCTTGAAGTATTTTTCAGCCAAAAACTGCTCCTGCTGCATATGCTCAAAAAATGAAATTAAATGATCATAGTAGCCATTTACATTGAGCAAGCCGCACGGTTTTTGGTGTAAACCGATCTGACTCCAGGTGAACACCTCGAAAAATTCTTCCATTGTGCCTGGGCCGCCCGGCAAGGCGATAAAGCCATCTGCCAGCTCGATCATTAGCTGCTTGCGCTCATGCATCGTTTCCACCTTATAAAGCTTCGTTAGTCCTTGATGAGAAATTTCGCGCTGCTCAAGCAAGGAAGGGATGACGCCGATTACTTCACCGCCGCCTTCCAGCACCGTATCTGCTACAATCCCCATAATGCCAACCTTTGCTCCGCCATATACAAGTGTAAGTCCACGCTTTACAAGCTCCTTGCCAAGCTGAATGGCCATCTCCCGATAAATCGGGCTGGCGCCAACGCTCGAACCACAATAAACCGCGATTGCTTTCATTGAATTCCCTCTATTCCTTTTTTGTATCCAAACAAAATATAGTATATCATACACCTTAATGGCCCATATATAGTGTTTTTAGCTTATTTTTAGAGCGCATAAAAAAATTTAAGATAGAATGAACTTTTTAGCTTGCTCAACACTCTTATAATGTGTATGCAAGATGGCACGATACTTAGAGGGCGAGGAGCGCAGCGTAGGCAGAAGCTACGTGAGCACCGGAGCCCTCGGTAGCGTGACATATTCGCCGCCGACTAAGCTACAACGCACCACCTCGTCATCAAAGTCGAGCTTATTGAACATCCCATCAAATAGAAGTTCAAAAAGCTTGGCTTTCAGGACCAAGAAGCTTGGACGCTAGTAGAAAATGAGGAGCGCAGCGTAGGCAAAAGCTACGTGAGCACCGGAGCCCTCGGTAGCGTGACATATTCGCCGTCGGCTATGCTACAACGCACCACCTCGTCATCAAAGCCGAGCTTTTTGAACATCCTCTAAGAAAGAGAGGTGAAGACATGAATATAGTAAAACTAGTCAAACAAGCCAAGAGAGGCAATAAAGAGTCCTTACTGCAGCTCATCATGACAGAAAAGGATACTTATTACCGACTTGCTTATACCTACATGGGGAATCCGCATGACGCAATGGATGCGCTTGAGGAAATGATCGTTATTTTGTACGAGAAGATAGACCAGCTCAAATCAGAGAAAGCTTTTTACAGCTGGAGCAAGACCGTACTGGTCAATACCTGTAAAAGCATGCTGAAGCAGCAAAGCAGGCTGGTGCTGCAGGAGGATATGATGCTGGACGGCAAGGAAGCGAGGCAAACAGCGGCGATCAATGACCCGTATCGAAGCAGCGATCAGCAAATGGACATGCAGCAAATGCTGCAAGTGCTCAATGAACAGCAAAAGGAGGCTGTTATGCTGAAATATTGGCATGACCTCGACTATGAAACGATTGCAGCTATAACAGATACTTCTATTGGCACTGTTAAATCAAGGGTATTTCAAGGGCTTAAAAAGCTAAGAGAACGATATGGAGGTGAACAGCTTGGATAAAATCGAACAGCAATTAAGTGGAGAAAAGCTGCATTTACAAGCAGTAAAGGCACCAGAGGAGATGGAAGCAAGACTAAGGCAGGCGCTGGCAAGAATACCTGCCAAAAGCTCGAAGCAACGAGCGTCATATTGGAAGTATACAGCGGCGGCGGTCGTAATAAGTGCAATTGTTTTCGGCAGCAACTATAATGCATTTGCCTACTACAGCAAGAAGCTGCTTGGCTTTGATGAGCTGTTCAACGGCACACTGCAGCAATTAAATGAGCAAGGAATGGGGCAAGTAATTGATCAAACGATAACGCTGCTGGACGGCACGGAGCTTACGATTGATGGCATTATGTCCGACTCTAATCAATTTATACTGTACTATACATTAAAAAATGAAAAAGGCTTGCAGGAGGATATAAGCGAGCATTTTCGGCCATCCGACATAACAGGCTTGTTTACGAATGCTCGTGTTATAAGCGGTTCTGCGATGATTGAGGAGAATCAAATCGAGCAGAAAGGGATGTATACCTTTGAGCAGGTCAGCCCCTTCGCCAAAACTTTAAAGCTGAATTTCTGGCAAATGGATGCGAATGGTCAAATGGTTGAAGATCAGCTGACATTTTCATATAACCCGAATAAGGCGATGCAGTCTGAGTTCAAGCAATCAATCAAAAAATCGGTAAAGGTAGATCAAGGCTCGATCACCTTTAATACGATTAAGGCGACACCAACGATGACGAAAATTGAAGGCAAATTAAATGTGAAAAACTTAAATAGAGTGGAATCGGCACTTCATGAAATTCAGTTAATCGCCAACGGTCATCCAGTCGCCATGTCAAGCAGCGGCTATAACTCCTCGCTCGGTCGCGTGAGCTTTGAGCTGAGCTATGATGCATTGCCGCAGCCGCTGGAGTCTCTTGAACTGCTTGTTTCGAAATTTGTTGGCTATGATGAGCTGGACGCCAAGCTGCCTTTAACGGAGAGGCAGGAAGACCCAATTGCTTTGAGCAATGGCAAGCAGCTATGGATCAACGAGATAAGGACAACATCTGAGCGGCTTGAAATTACAATCGCAACAGAGGAGAACATTATGCTTGATGGTGTTTCGGTTCAAACTGCTGCGGGCACGGTCGAGCTTGAAACAACGGTTAATGAGCGAACAGAGGAATTAGCGGATGGTCGGCAGCTGAAGCAGCGAACAATTGTCTTTCATACAACAGAGACACCACAATATTTGCTTATAAAGGGGATGCACCTGTTGAAAAGCTATGATGAAACAATAGAAATTAAAGTAGATTAGTCAGTTGGAACCGCACCTGGCACCATTCACAATCTCAAAAAGCCGTCGGCTGCATGAAGCAGAGCAGTCGATGGCTTTTTGTCATGAAGCGGAGCCGTAATTACACCGCAATTATGGTGAGATGGGCGTTTCAATTTTGTTGAACTGTACTGAGTCGATCTTCCATACGCCATTCTCATAAACAAGCTTGCTGGCGCGCTCCATCGTTACGTAAACATTTGTCCCAATTTCGATGGATTGAGTTGCATTAGCAGTTGTTGAGCTGGTGTAGAAAGGCATATAATCGGGAAAACCAGTGTACTCGTAGCTGTAAGCCAAGCCATTGCTTTGAATAATAGAATTAATAAAGCGATCTGTAAAATAAGGCTGGAAATAAGTGCGAACCTGTGCAATGCTGGAAATGTCTCTGGCCTCATTCAGCTTGTCATTCAACTGCTGCAAGCGAGCCTTGGTAGCCTTTTGCTTGGGAACGGGCTTGGCAGGAGCAACGCCAACTACGATTTGTTTATCTGCTGTTGTGATCGTCGCTTGCTGGGCCTTTTGATTCCACGAGATGCTTGCACCCAGAGCTTCGCTGACAAAGCGCAGCGGTACATAGGTCGAGCCGCCATAATAAACTTTAGCTGGAACCTCAAGCGAAACATCTGCACCATTGACTAACACCTGCTGTAAGTCAATGGTCAGCTCGATCACCTTTTCGTCTTTGGAAACCGTAATTGATTTGCTCTCATTATGCCAGGTTACCTTGGCATCGAGCTGATTGGAAACATAGCGAAGCGGTATAAGCAGGCGATTAGACGCAAGTTTCAGAATGAAGTTGCATAAAGCACTTAACAAACTTTAACATTGGATTAACCGTTTGTTTACATAATGATGGTAAAGTAGAACTAGAAAAAAACTTCATCATAGGCACAAAGGGTGAACATCCATGAAGAGAGAAGTATCTCTCCATTCTTACAAAACCGAGCTGTTACGATTTATTAGACATTTGCATCACGCTGTTCAAAAATCAGTTCACTCTTCCAGGCAATTCTCTCAACTGCAAAAAATTATGCGCGATAGAATGCTGACAACTTATTTTCAACCAATCCTTAATTTGCAGGAGGGAAATTGTCTAGGCTATGAAATATTGAATCGACCGCCGCAGTCGCGACTGTTTCCGAATACGGAGGCCTTTTATGAATTTATTGGTCATACGGATCAAGTTTTTGCCTTCGAGCAGTTTTGCCGCGAGCTTTCGATTGAGCGGTTCAGCGCGGCTTTGAACGTCAAGAGAAATGCAGAGCAGCAAGTCATTTTTCTAAATGTGCACCCTCAAGTATTATCTGACTCGAGCTACAGAAGCGGAGAAACGATCAGCCTGTTGCAGCGCTATGGCTTGTCGCCCCAGCAAATTGTGTTTGAGCTTACTGAAAAACAAGCGGTTCACGATTACGTGGCCTTTGAACGAATATTATCCAATTATCGCGCGCAAGGCTTCCGGATTGCGATCGATGATGCAGGCTCTGGCTATAACAGCCTTAAGGCAATCGTTAGCTTGAAGCCTGATTTTATTAAGCTGGACAAGGCATTGATTCACTATGTTGATGTTCATCACGATCAGCAGCAAATTGTTAAAATTCTAAAGCAATTTGCCAGCAGCTCTAATACGAAGCTGATTGCAGAAGGAATAGAGCGGATGGAGGAAATTCAGTTTTTACGCAGTGAAGGTATAGAATACGGTCAAGGCTATGCGATTGGCAAGCCTGATATGATATTGAAGGCTCCAAATAAGCTTTAGTCATACATAATGGAAATCCACTATCCAAGCGCACCATCTTGGATAGCTCAGGAAGGGCTATGAAAGAGAAGGTGAATGCTATACTTAAGCAAATAGGTGATATAGCAGAGACGATTCCTGCAGTAGCGTCTGATACTAAATGTGATACCGTGTACCAGCTATTTATATCGAACCCTCATCTGGAGGGCCTGGCAATCGTAGGCAAGGACGGAGCACTGTCGCTCATGATGCGGGCCCGGTTTTTTCAAAAAATTGGTACACAATATGGCTATACGCTATATATGGGTCGAGCAATTGAACTGGTAATGAATGCTGGTCCGTTAGTAGTCGATTATAGTGAGCTGATTACTGAGGTAAGCATTCAAGCTATGAATCGAGCGGAGGAAGAACTGTATGACTTGGTACTCGTAACCTCAAAAGGAAACTTGGTTGGCGCGGTAAGCATACGCCGACTGCTGCTCGCAGTCGCGGATGTTCGTGCTGAAATGGCGATCTTCATGAATCCTCTTACCGGTCTTCCCGGCAATCGCATTATTGATGATCGACTGAATCAAGCGCTTCAGCTCGATGATTTTAGTGTGCTTTATCTCGATCTCGATCATTTCAAATCCTACAATGACAGCTACGGCTTTAAAATGGGTGATGAATTGATCCAGGCAACGGCTAATGTGCTGCGCAAATATTTTGTTATGCCGGAAGCATTTCTCGGACATATTGGCGGCGATGATTTTATTGTCATTTTGCACCATCATCATTTTGAAAAAGTGTGCGCGGAGGTGCTGGTCGATTTTGAAAGGATTAAACGCCAGTTCTACAATGAGGAGGATTGGGACAATCAATATGTGTTGGGCGAAGGCAGGTCCGGCATGAGTCACCGAATTCCACTCGTGTCCGTGTCGATTGCGGTTGTAACAAACCGCATTAAAAAATACGATAATATCGACCATCTTGTACATGAAGCGACTCGAGTCAAAAAAATTTGCAAGGCCATAACTGGCAGCATCGTCTGCTGCAACGAAGAAATGGAAATAAAAACTCCATAACAAATACGCTGATCAGCAAACAATGCTTCTCAGCGTATTTTTATTTTTATGTAGGAATATGCAGCAAGGGAGGTTAATTGCTGTTGTCAGGATGCTGAAAATGCTGCATCAGCCGTAATAGCTCTTCAGGAGAATCTGATACTAAATTCAGCTTAGCATATCGCGCAGGAACGAATCGCTCATTTACCATATGCTCGAAAAAGTGAATCAATGGATCGTAGTAGCCCTTAACGTTAAGCAGGCCGCACGGCTTGCGATGCAGCCCGATTTGGCTCCAGGTAATGACTTCAAAGTACTCTTCCATCGTTCCAGCACCGCCAGGCGCCGCAATAAAGCCATCGGCAAGCTCCATCATTTGATGCTTGCGTTCATGCATGGAATCGACCGAAATAAGCTTGGTAAGCTGCTGATGCGCTATTTCGCGCTTCGCAAGATGAGTAGGCAGTACGCCGATAACTTCTCCTCCATGCTGCAAAGCGGCATCCGCTACAACTCCCATAAGCCCGGTACGCGAGCCGCCGTATACAAGTCCGATGCCACGCTGTGCCAATTCTGCGCCAAGCTCGGCAGCCGCTGCAGCGTATTCGCTGGAAGCTCCGGGACTAGCTCCGCAATAAACCGCTACTCGTTTCATTGTTTCACTCCATTCTATGTAACATTTTTTATTCAAGGGAGGGGTTAGGAAATTCTTTGAACATGTACTTAAAGTATACCGTGCACAACCACTGTCTATGCAAGCGAAATCAGTGAATGCAGCAGTTTAAGGATATTTGGGCTTGGAAATTGGCCCAATCTATGCTACTATGTACACATCTACAGGAATGGAGGGTTGTCCTAATAATGGGTATTATAATTTCAGGAAGATTGCGTTTTTTCACTTTGTACAGCTAATTAAATAGTGAACAAAGGCTCGGCCTGCGTGCGGAGCAAACGGAATCGGTCTGCCCATTTTAGGATATCTGATAGCATTTAGGAATCAACAAGGGACAGTGCTGCTGTCTCTTTTTTTGTGTCTAAAAATACCTTCCTAGCGCTTGATTTTCAATCTTAATCAGCTTTTGCCTATAAGCATATAGGCAGAGGTCTATTTAAATGTGCATATTTAATAGTTTTCCATTTTCGTTTGATCCGCCGCAGGCATATGCCTGCGGCTTTTTTGTGCCAACAAAATCAAATTCGGAAAGGAACTGATAAATATGTACAAGCGCAATAAACATGAACGAATGAAAAAGACGGTAAAAACGACCAAGGTAAATTCGGCAAAAGTAAAGCCGAATTTTACAGGTCAGCATTTGCTTCACAATCCCAAGACGGTAAAGCGAATGCTTGAGCTTGCGAGGCTGAAGAAGAGCGATACGGTGCTTGAAATTGGAGCAGGTAAAGGAGTGCTTACGTTTCCACTTGCAGAGCAGGCGGGCAAGGTAATTGCTGTAGAAGTGGATGAGTCATTTTCCAAGCTGCTGAGAAGCAAGGTGGCAGACAAGGCTTGCTCAAACATTTCGATCAAGCAAGCAGATATACGGACATTTCGCCTGCCAGCAACGCCTTTTACAGTCGTAGCTAACATACCGTATTCTATTACAACCCCTATTTTGGAAAAGCTGCTTGGCGCAGAGGGCAGATCCATGCATAGAGCTGTGCTTATGGTAGAGAAGGGAGCGGCGAAGCGCTTTACTCAGGCAGCTACGATGGATACGCGCTTGTTGATGTGGAAAATGTTCTTTATTTTTAAGCTAGAAAGCGTAATTCCGCGAACGCATTTTGCACCGCCGCCGTCCGTGGATTCAGCAATATTATCGATAAAGCGCAGAGACTCTGCCTATATTCCTGCGCAGGAGGCAAGAAGGTTTGTCGCATTTGCCACTTATGTATTAAGCGTGCCCCAGCTTTCAGTAGCATTAGCGTTAAAAGGGATTTTCACAGCGCCACAGCTTAAAAAGGTGCTGCTGGATGCGGGCCTGCATCGTGAGCAAACAGTGCAAGAGATCGAATTGGAGCAATACGGGACACTGTTTAACGCGATGCTTAAGCATGTACCAGCCTTTCGCTGGCCGAAATAGTAGCAGCTTCTCGCAAACAGTATCGCTTGGAGCCGCTTGCAGTTCAATCATAACTAATTAAAAAACAGAGCCAAGACGCATCATTTCTTATTAAGAAGGAGATGGTCTTGGCTTTTCATTCTACACCTTGCTGAACGGAGGTTTCGATTAACTCCTCCAGAGACCGCAAGCATCCAGCCCCACATCAGCACGTAAAATCGTTGGTTCCTGCTGTTCAGTTGCAGAGACTGTTTCCAGGCGATAAGTCACGGGATGAAGCCTGACGATTGTTAGAAGGTGTGTAAGTGGCCATTTTGTATGTCTTGTAGCCGCCTGCTAAATTTCGAACTTTAAACCCGTGCTGCTGTAAAATTCGTGATGCAGTATAGCCTCTTAAACCAACCTGGCAGTAGACCCAAATTTCTTTATTCGAATCCAATTCATCTAAGCGGTCACGCAGCTCATCTACAGGAATCAGTTTGGAGCCAGCAATATGACCATTGCTATGCTCGAGCTCTGAACGAACATCAACGAGCGTTGCTTTTTCAGGCTCAAAGCTTTTCAAGTCTTCCGGTACGAATACTTTAGTTTTTCCTGTCAAAATATTTTCCGCTGTGTATCCGGCCATATTGACGGGATCCTTAGCGGAGGAATAAGGCGGGGCATAGGCAAGCTCCAGCTCGGTCAGATCGTAGACTGTTCCACGCAATCGCATGACAGTTGCAATCGTATCGATACGTTTGTCGACGCCATCTGCACCAACTGCCTGCGCGCCCAATATCGCGCCCTCGTCATTGAAAAGCAGCTTGATCGTTAACGGAATAGCCCCTGGATAGTAGGAAGCGTGAGAACTTGGGTGCACATAGGTTACATGATAAGAAATTCCCAAGCGCGTAAGGCTTTTTTCATTATGACCAGTGACAGCGCCCGTCAAACCAAAGACTTTAATAATCGATGTTCCTTGCGACCCTTTATAGGATGACCCCAGACCGCAAACATTATCGGCAGCAATCCGGCCTTGTTTGTTGGCTGGACCGGCTAAAGGGATAGCTGTTTTGCTCCCGTTAATGTAATCGACAACCTCAATTGCGTCACCGACGGCAAATACACCCTCCAGATTAGTCTCTAGTTTCTCATTCACTATAATGTGGCCGCTTGCTGTAATCTGCAAACCGCTTCCAGCTAAAAAGGCGGTATCTGGTGCAACGCCAACAGCCCAAATCACAATATCACCAACTAGAGCTGCACCGCTCGCCAGCTCAACCTGAATTTGCTGGCCAATTTCCTTAAATGATTGCACGCTTTCTGAGAACAGCAGATTAACGCCATGCTGCTCCAATTCTTGAGCCAGGGCATGGGACATTTCGCGATCGAATGGCGCAAGCAGCTGGGAGCTGGATTGAATCAAGCTGACATCGAGCCCGGCATCTTTCAGGTTTTCAGCCATTTCTACGCCTATGAAGCCACCGCCTACTACAATCGCTGACCTCGTATTGGTTTCGGCTACTCGTTTCTTGATCCGGTCGGTGTCCGCTATGTTGCGCAATGTGTAAATTTTGGAGCTGTTCATACCAGGTAGGTTGGGCCGAATCGGTTTTGCGCCAGGAGACAATATGAGGTAATCATAGCTCTCGTCATATTCGCCACGCGCCTCACTATTGACACGTACGGTTTTGGATTCGGGATCAATACTCATTACTTCGCTTTTTGTGCGAATATCAAGCTTAAAGCGTTGATGCATAGCCTCTGGTGTTTGCACCAAAAGCTTGGAGCGGTCTTTAATTGCGCCTCCGATATAATACGGTAAACCGCAATTTGCAAACGAAATATATTCATCTCGCTCAAACATGACGATGTGCGCTTTTTCATCCAAGCGTCTAAGTCGGGCAGCGGCCGAGGCGCCCCCGGCAACTCCTCCGACAATTAGCACTTTTTTACTCATGATAGTTCCTCCCCGAAGAATATTTGAACGAGTTGCTTCACTCTTTCGTCAGCAATGGTGTAGTTTACTTCAAGTCCATTGCGTTCTGTTTTGACAATGCCGCAGCTGCGCAGCTTTTGCAAATGCTGCGAGACAGTAGATTGCGGCAGCTGCAAGCATTCCTGCATATACCCGACATTGCAATGACCTTTCTTAAGAAGTCCCTTCACAATGCACAAACGCACCGGATGAGCCAGTGCTTTTAAAAGCTCCGAAACTTCATTAAATTGCTCAAAATTTTGGTCAAAATTGTTGTCCATCTGAACTATCCTCACTCAATAAAATCGTTATATCACAATATTACGATATAGCGATCTAAAAAACAAGCGTTGCTCGAGATGGTCGAAGTAAAAAGAAGGATAGCTTGTCGTTTGTAAACTGTCGGAAATACGATACAATGTAAATAATCGGAAATCTAGCAATTATCACTGCATAGAAATTTTAGTAGTAGGAGCGAGAGAGATATGAAATATTTAACGAAGGAATGGTACGATCTTTCACAGCAGACAGGGCTTCACTTCGGCAAAAGAGTACATAAAGGAGCGCATGTGCATGACGAGGCTTTGTATCAGCGGCTTTACAAAAGAAAAGAAAAAGAATATGTAAATTTTCAGCGAGAACTATATAATACGGACCCTCGTTTTATGCTGAAGAGCGATGGGATGACGCTTGTGCCGTTAAGTAAAGTGTTGGATGGGGGAGAGATAGCAGAGGAAGATACAATTATTCATCATATGTCTGCAGAGGAAAGAGATAGAATCGAAGCATTGATTGCGGAATATGATCGCAGACCACCCTTTGACGAAACAGATTGCAAGCAGCAATTTCATGAAAGCGTGGAGTGGGGCAGCAAGGCTGCTGCTGCTAAGCTGCCCCACGAATTGTTGACTCAAATTGCCGATATTCGGGTTTTCGCCCTTGGCTACTGCACAAAGGAAGTATTGCTCCAGTTGAAAAAACAAAGCATAGAAAACGAACAGAAGGTAAAGTCCACAATGGAGCAATATGCGAAGGCACAGCAAGCTCAGCATATTCCCGAGTCGATTCGTAGCAAGTTCAATTTTCATGATTGCACTGTAACAGCTCTCGATGTAGGGGAGCATATAGTTGTAAGACTCGATACACGCGGAGGCTTTACCAATACCAACAAGGTTACGTTTATATCAGCGGAGATGATGAAGCAGGACGAAGGGATTGCAGGCTGTCACTGGATTTATGATGAGCTGTATCGCATAGATGATGGTTATGAGGTGCATGTGCTATTTGCAGGGCAAAGAATGCCTGAAATGATCATTCGCTGTCGGGACATTCTTCTTGAGAAGGAGGAGGAGAATATGTGTGACTAGAAAATTACTATTCATGTTTATTATTATCGGGTTACTTAGTTCTTGTTCAACTGATCATACTAATAATGAAATTGCTGGAGTTGTTTCCAATATGCTAATAACAGAAAAAGGAGGGGATGACAATACAGGTTACTGGATTATAGGGGAACGCTCTGAAAATATAGTGAAGATCTTCATTGATGGAAAAAGTACATGGGATTTAATTAACACTGATCATATGTATACAGTCCATTATGGTCAAAAAAGTAATGGACATGCTATACTCTATGAATTTGAGTTGATAAGATAAATTGGTGAGCGGACATGTTCCGCTCACCAATTTTATTACCATCATTTCTATTATGATTTGCGTTTGGTTTTATCCGTTTCTTTATAAAATTCATGATAAAGCTTCATTAGTGCGCGCTTTTCGATGCGGGATACATAGCTGCGGCTTATACCTAAGTCTTTGGCAATTTCGCGCTGTGTTCGTTCATCGCCGCCGTTAAGCAAGCCGAAGCGGGTAATGAGCACTTCTTTTTCCCGATCATCTAGAATGCTAAGATTTTTAAATATTTTACTTTTTTCCATTTCAAGCTGCACCTGATCCGCGATATCGTCGACTTCGTTACCTAGAATATCAATCAAAGTTATTTCATTCCCCTCTTTATCCGTGCCAATAGGGTCATGCAGCGACACGTCTTTACGTGTCTTTTTCAAAGAACGAAGATGCATCAGAATTTCATTTTCGATGCAGCGAGCGGCAAAGGTAGCGAGCTTGGTGCCCTTGCCAGTTTGAAAGCCTTCAATGGCCTTAATCAGTCCGATCGTGCCGATCGAGATCAGATCCTCTTGATCCTCGCCAGTGTTATCGAATTTCTTCACAATATGTGCGACAAGTCTTAAATTATGTTCGATCAAAACATTGCGTGAATCGACATTCCCCTCAGCCATCTGAGTTAAATGATACTGCTCCTCCTCTTCCTTAAGTGGCTGTGGAAAAGCATTGTTCTTAACGTAAGATACTAGCAAGGTTAATTGCTTGATAAAAAGAGCGATCGATGCAAAAAAACCAGGCATAGCTCCACCTCCTGATGTAAGTTCGAATGCTGATCACATCCTATGTGTAGACTACGGCAGTCTGTTTTCTAATGTATGAGGATAGTCGCCCAGATGTGCCTGTACGGTAAAAATAGGTACGGGCAATAGAGGGGACAAGGAGGGGAATGGATCGGAATTAATATGGAAGTTTTTATTGTGGCTAGGCGCAATTTAAAGCGACTAACATATAATACATAAAATGTAAATGAGGAAGAGGCTGAAGAAGCTATAAGGAGATGTGTAATTTTGGATAGGCATGAGCATTTAAACAATAGTAATGAGCCACCCTTGGCTAAACCAACGAAAAAAGAGGCAACAACTAGCGGTATCCGTTCTATACATTGTGGAGCAACTGGACCGACTGGCCCGACGGGACCGACGGGGCCGACGGGGGTGGCCGGTCCAACCGGTCCGACCGGCCCAATCGGTCCGACCGGACCGACAGGGCAGACAGGAGCGGCGGGACCTGTTGGTGTTACGGGACCAATCGGCCCTATGGGGCCTGCTGGTCACGTTGGTGCAACTGGCCTGAAGGGATCGACAGGTGAGACTGGGCCAACTGGGCCAACTGGGATAACTGGTGCAACTGGCCCGACAGGTATTTCTGGTGCAGTTGGCTTAAAAGGGCCGACGGGCGTTTCTGGATCGACAGGTGCTATCGGGCTAACCGGGCAAGCGGGTTCTACCGGCCCGATTGGTACAACTGGTATGGCTGGGCTAACAGGGCCAACCGGGCCGACGGGCGCTAATGGAGTAGGCTTGACCGGTCCAGTGGGCCCAACCGGCGCAACAGGTATAGGGCCAACCGGCCCAACCGGGCCGACTGGAGCTACTGGTATTGGCCCAACCGGCCCAGTGGGACCGACCGGCGCAACAGGTATAGGGCCAACCGGCCCAACCGGGCCGACTGGAGCTACTGGTATTGGCCCAACCGGCCCAGTGGGACCGACTGGCGCAACAGGTATAGCGCCAACCGGCCCAACCGGGCCGACTGGAGCTACGGGGAGAGGGTCGACTGGCCCAACCGGCCCGACTGGTGCAACCGGCGGATTAATTGGCAGTACCGGCCCGACTGGTCCCACCGGCGCTACCGGTACTATAAATGAAAGCTTCACTGCTTTCTTTAACGGTACCGTAGCTTCGGGAACAATACAGAACTGGATAATAACTTCCCCATATAATTCATCGCCTAACTTCAACAAGGATAGTGGAATTTACACGATTCCGACGACAGACAGATATGCTATCTACGCTACGATAAACTATTTTATAAGTGCTAATATCCCAACAAATTTAATTCTTTCGGGTGCTCCGCAATTTTCTATAGGGTATGACGATAATTACCTGTTGGAATGCACAATCCCATTTTTTGCCGATTTCAGTAAAAATATTTACTCACTCCTTAGTGCTCAGCCTATTACAATGGCAGGAGTCTTTGAGTTTTCAGCTGGAGACACGATTCAAATGATCTTCCAAGCAGCAGGCTTAACCATTCCATTAGATTTTAGTAGAGGAGGTATTACTTGGTCAGTCACTCGAATGACTAATCATATGTTTTAGTCTGAACCTTTAATTGCCTTTAATGATTTTTAAAACCTTATGAGGAGCTGTATTATATTGGAAAGAGACGACCACTTAAAGAATAACGAACCCTGTGGACCAACTGGCGCTACTGGACCTACTGGCTCCCTAGGAGCTACGGGTCCAACTGGTGTTATGGGGGCGAGTGGTCCAACAGGCGCTACAGGTCCGACAGGATCAAAAGGCACTGACGGACCAACCGGTTTAAAAGGACTAACAGGCATCGTGGGTCCAACTGGTGTTAGGGGAGCTACGGGCCCGACTGGTGATACAGGTCCAATTGGTGTTACGGGAGCTATTGGCCCCACTGGTACTACTGGTGCGAATGGCCAAACTGGCCCGACGGGCCCGACGGGAGCTATTGGTCCGACCGGTGCTGCTGGTGCGAACGGCCAAACTGGACCGGTTGGCCCGACTGGAGCTACTGGCGTAAGTCCGACCGGTCCGACCGGTCCAACTGGCTCTACCGGCATTGGATTAACCGGAGCTACGGGCCTTACGGGGCCGACGGGTGCAGGTCCGACAGGAGCAATAGGCCCGACAGGAGCTATGGGTACAGGTCCGATGGGAGCAACAGGCCCGACAGGCATTACGAGCGTGGGGCCTACCGGGCCAACAGGTCCAACAGGAGCTACCGGAGTGGGCTTGTCTGGAGCAACAGGCCCGACAGGAGCTATGGGTACAGGTACAGGTCCGATGGGAGCAACAGGCCCGACAGGCATTACGAGCGTGGGGCCTACCGGGCCAACAGGTCCAACAGGAGCTACCGGAGTGGGCTTGACTGGAGCTACGGGAGCTACCGGAGTGACCGGTGCTACAGGTACAGTAAGTAGTGATGGTTTCTCTGCATCTTTTATTCAGAATAGCGTCACAACAGATTTAAAGCCAATTACCGGTTGGACAACAAATTCACCGTATTATACTTCACCTAATTTCAGTGCAGCTACTGGGATTTATAATGTTCCAACAAATGGAATGTATGCTTTTTGTGCTACGATTAGCTATGCTGTAAATAATAATCCCCCAGATATGCTTGGACCTACCGTTAGACCTGCATTTACGTTTTATCGCGGTAGTGAACTGTTGTTGATTGCTCTATTCCCAAGAATTACGCTAAATATAGATACCGGGCTCGATACAATTGCTACTGTTGCAACGTTTACAATGATAGGAGTCTTCGAGCTTTCAACTGGAGACAATCTTAGTCTGAATTATGAATCAAACGGGTTAACTACTGCATTAGACTTTAGCGACGGTATTATTTGGTCAGTCAACCGTCTTTCATAACCGGATATTAAGTTCGATATTCATCTAAATAATATTCAAATAAATAATATTCAAAGTTAAGGAGATGTATTATTTTGGGAAAATCTGATCGGATAGTTAATCAAACAAAAAAAGAGGTGGTAACCAATGGTATCCAATATATAGGTTATGGAGCGACGGGTGTTACGGGTCCAACTGGGCCACCAGGAGCTTCGGGGACTGTGGGAAATATTGGAGCGACTGGAGTTACAGGACCAAAGGGACATGTAGGTGCTACGGGTCCAACTGGTTTAACAGGCCCTACCGGACCAACAGGTGTTATAGGCCCTACTGGCGCTACGGGTCCGACTGGTTTAGGTCCTACTGGCATCATCGGACGAACAGGTCCTACTGGACCATTAGGACCAACAGGGGCAATTGGGCTTTCAGGTCCCACGGGTCCGACTGGCGCTACGGGTCCTACTGGACCAACAGGACCGTCTGGTCTAACAGGTCCCGTTGGTCCTACCGGTGCTACCGGCAGGACGGCGGAAGGAATTACAGGGCCT
Organism: Paenibacillus montaniterrae; assembly: GCF_018403185.1. Lineage (GTDB taxonomy): Bacteria > Bacillota > Bacilli > Paenibacillales > Paenibacillaceae > Pristimantibacillus > Pristimantibacillus montaniterrae. The sequence continues at coordinate 645,814 of NZ_BOSE01000001.1, read as the reverse complement.
ATGGGAGCAACAGGGGCAACCGGTGCAGGGTTAATTGGAGGAACGGGTCCAACAGGTGCTACAGGCCCCGGACTAATTGGCCCCATTGGACCTACTGGCGCCACGGGGGGGAGGCAGGCAGGGCCGACTGGTCCAACAGGTCCTGCAGGTATAGCTATTACCGGAACAACAGGCCCAGCAGGTGCTACAGGGGGGGGGGATGACTGGAGCAACGGGCCCAACAGGGAGTACTGGTGTAGGTTTAACTGGAGCAACAGGCCCTACAGGTCCTATTGGAGTTGGCGTAACTGGCGTAACTGGACCAACGGGTGTTACAGGCTTTGGATTGACCGGAGGAACGGGCCCCATAGGTGTTACTGGTGTCATGGGGCCTATAAGTAGTGAAGGCTTCTCAGCATACACCAATTTTACCGTTTCGACAGATGTTAAGCCAATTAAAGGGTGGTCAACGAATTTTGCTTCCCTTCATTTTGATCAAAATAATGGAATTTACTCAGTTCCAATCAATGGGAAATATGCTATATATGCCACTCTAACTTATGGTTTTCAATTAGGTTATCCCCCAAATCCACTTGGGTCAATTAAACCAAAATTTACAATTTATCGTAATAGTGAATTACTGCTAATAAGCTTATTTCCGAGGATAACCTTCACTGTAGAGGGAGGGTATGACTCATTGAGTACTGGTGCAAATTTATCGATGGTAGGTGTTTTTGAACTATTAAATGGAGATAAACTTAGTATGAACTATGAGACGGATGGCTTAACCAATTCAGTAGTGTGTGATATTTATTGGTCAATCTACTGTTTTTCTTAATCATACTTATAAAACTAAAAGTGAACTGCTCTCCGTTAAGTAGACAATGGAAAAAATAAAGGAGTTTAATGGAGTTGTCAAGAAAAGTCCAGTTCGAAAACACACTCATGCAGAAACCCCATTGCTTGAGCTGCCTTTGACAGCATTCTTTCGCGATAAATAACTGGCGGCCAGCCTCCTGGATTAGAGGTGTAGATCCGCTGTCTGTTGTAGTAGACCATGATGTATCTGAAAATGATCGATTTCATCTCGACCATCAGATAGCGCTCTGTGTTGAGCTTGTACAGCTTCTCTTTCTTTAGCGTGGCAAAAAAGCTTTCCATCCTTGCGTTGTCATAGCAACGCCCTGTACCGCTCATGCTCTGAATGGCATCTCGTTTAGCTAGACACTCTCGGAATGCATGGCTCGTGAATTGGCTGCCTCGATCGCTATGAAAAATCATGCCACGAGCATTTCTTGCTTTACAGGCGTTCTCGAAAGCTTGGATGCAGAGCTCTTTGCGCATGTTGTCGTCCATGGCAAAGCCTACGATCTCTCCGTTAAAACAATCCAGTACGGCGGACAGATATAGCTTGCCATCTGAACAAGGGACCTCGGTGATATCCGATAGCCACTTTTGGTTGGGTGCTGAGGATCTGAAGTCTCTCTGGATCAGGTTCTCGCTCTTTTGAGCTGCGGCATCCTCGCGTGTAAGGCTATTTGGATGACGCTTCGCTTTTTTCAGCAGGCCATGCTTCTTCATGATGCGGTAGACGGTGCTGTAGCTGGTCGTGATCTCGCGTGTGACAGCGCCTGCAGAATACGCTGAACACCGTAATTTCGGTTGTCTTCATGCTCTCCCATGATATCGTTGATTTTGACCAGAAGAAGATGCTACCGCTCCGGTTTGAGTGAGGGCTTCAGGCTACGGTAATAGCCCGATTCACTGACAGCAAGTACGTGGCACATCGTCTTGACGGTCCACTGATCCCGTCGTTCACGGATGTAAGCATAGAACTGGCAGGTCTTTACCGCTTCCGGTCTTTTGCGAAAAAACCGAGTGCATCCTTGAGAATTTCATTCGCGCGGCGCAACTCGCCGATTTCTTTTTCTAATTCCATTTCGCGTGTGGTTTTATGGGCAGCGGCATAAGCGTGTCCGCTCCCACTATGCGCGCCTTCGCCATGCAGGGTTTTTCGCTTAGGGTGTAGTAGGATATGTCTAACTGCTCAGCAGCTTTCTTTGGACCAACCTCATGACTTAATCTTACGGCTTCTTCCTTAAATGCTTTGTCATATCTTTTCATTCGCGTTCCACTCCCTCGTCAGCTTTCATTTTATTTCATATGAGGGGGTTTTGCGACTGCATTTTTATCGTAGCACTCCATAAGTAAATTAAGCTATTGAAAGGAGTCATTTGCTATGAAACGGCAAACAAAAGTTGCTCCAATTTTTCGAGTTATGATATGGGCAGGGCTCATTGTGACGTCCTTGTATATGATGATTCCAAGTGTTGTTGCTTTTTCAATGAGAGTGCTTGAAAAAGCTGTAACGGATTCATTTATATTTTCTAGGGTTTATAGAGATAAGGATGCTGTATATGAATTATAATCCATGACGGTTTGGTAGTAGAGGTAAATCGGAGAATGGATGAAAAGAACAAGGAAGACAATTACTACAATCGATCCATTTAGCGAAGGAAAGAGAATTTAGAAAAACAATCTAATAATCGTGTAACAGCCGAAGACGGTAAGAACAAAAGCAATTGTTTTAAAAACGGGTTTTAATTTAAAGGCTAACATGATGAATTCACTTCCTTTTCAAATTACTCAATTCATTAATATTCTATCAAATAATTACTGTACTGCATAGTACGATGCTACCGATCAGCAGCAGATTCAAACAGCGAAGTAAATTTGATTGGTGTTAGGTGCTTGTAATAAAGCTGAAAAAGATCCCGGAGCGTACATACTCCAATTTTGTCCGTCCGAGGAAACCTCCAATAATGCAGTTAGTGTAAGTGGTATTGACCCTCCGTTAACTGCATTAACTTGAAAATTAACCAGGTATAAATGATTTGATGCTAACTGGAATATGGTTCCTGTGTAGTAAGCTAATTAAATCTCCATATGCTGGGTAGCCGGTCTGCACGAATCCTGAAATAGGGAGAGCTCCCCGGGTAATGTGATCGTTTGCTCGTTTACAAATTGAGCAGTTCCTGGTGACAACCCCGCTGGATCGGTCGGTCCAGTCGATCCATTAAATCCATTTTGCCCCGCTAGACCAGTAAATCCTCTTGGCCCCGTCGGCCCTATAGGGCCGACATCTAGCTGGTTTTGGAAATCTACATCTTCTATACTCATTGCTATTAAACTCCTTTTTCTTAAAATACACTCGATAATCATCAAGGACCTGACCTGTTTCAGTCTATGTCTGACATATAGAAAAGTAGTGTGTGCTATTCCTATTAACCTAAAAGAAACAGGGCTCAATAATTAACCTTTTCCTAATTCTGTTTTTGGATTTTTCATGATAAAGTAAAAGGATATCGTCAGTGTAACAGAAGCGCACGATTGCAGTGCTGATCTTCTTGTTAGAGAGGATATCCTTCAATAATTCACTAGATTGTCTTGGAAATACCTGCAGACTATATTCTACTTATTCTCAAGTAAGAGCAACAATGTTTATAAGCGCTGAGGGACCAGTACTAGTAGGTAATAGTGATGTAGAATCCGTGTTTAAGGTCCCATAGAGCTGCATATATTGTCCGCCGGAGATAATGGCAGAACCACTCATGTTGAGCTCAATAAAATTTCCGTTAGGAGTAAAAACTGCTGCAGATGTTCCCTCAGGATGCCACTCCCAATTTTGTTGGTCGGTTGAAAGTAATAGGTAAAACACTATATAATCTTGCTCTATAAGTCTTAAAGTAACTTGGTAATTAACTAAATACATATGATTTGGCGCCAAATGGAATATGGTTCCAGAGCTATCGATACTGATCAAATTACCATATACGGGATTGGAGGTTGTGTTAAATCCTGATACATAGATTTGAGTATCTACAGGTGTAAGAGTCTGCATATTCATAAATTGAGCAAACCCTGGTGACAATCCCGCCGGCCCCGTAGGTCCTGCGGATCCCGTAGGCCCTTGCGAGCCGCTTGGACCAGTCGGACCCTCATTACCTTGTGGCCCTTGCGATCCGGCAGGTCCTGTAGGCCCTGGCACTCCAGTCGGTCCAGTTCCTGATGGTCCCGTCAGCCCTGATGCTCCAGTAGGTCCTTGCGAGCCCGTCGGTCCAGTTCCTGATGGTCCCATCGGGCCTGGCACTCCAGTTGGTCCAGTCGGCCCGGTTCCGGTTGGCCCCGTCGGACCAGTCGCTCCGTTAAACCCATTTTGTCCATTTAGGGCTCTTGGTCCTGTCGGACCGGTAGGTCCCGTTGGACCGACCTCCTGCTGGGCTTGCAATTGCCCATCATCTATTGTCATCTATTCTAAGCTCCTTTTATGTCAAATCACTCTCGGCATTCGCCAAGGCGTTTACATAGTCTATGCCTTATAGGCATCAATGTGTGTGGGTTGTGGCAAGCCTTTTTCGAGGTCGGGTGGCTTTATACCAATGCAAGCAGAGGATGAAAATGATAACAACAGCGACAAGATCTCCGCCATAATACATGAGCAGGGCTCCTTGTTTTGCTTGAACTGCAGGAACTCCAGATGGGGGATAGGCGTAGATGTATTTAGACAGAACACCATGCCCGGCTAAGGCAATAATGAGTGCGACTGCACGGTACATAAAAGGGGCTCTGTGAGACACTGGATCGACATAGATTATGGACACGGTAAACAAATAGCCAGCCAAAAATATATGTAGATGCACGATTAGCAGCAAAAGGCTGCTCTGATGCATTAGCGAATAAAGGCTCGTTGTGTACAGGAGCCAAAGACCGCCTATATTAAGGAAGGTTGCAACTACGGGGTTGGTAAGCAGTTGTGATGGCCAGCTTTTTAGCATTTGGGATAGCTTTCTAGCTGAGGGAACCGTGAGCGTCCGCAGAAAAAGTGTAATTGGCGCAGCTAAAGCTAATAGCAATGGTGAAAGCATCCCTAAAAACAAATGGCAAAGCATATGTGCTGTGAAATTCAGATGGGCGTGGTCAGCTAAAGGGCCTGCAACTGAAAGTGCAGCTAATAAAATCCCGCAGGCCCAGCAAACGCTGCGATAGATTGGCCATCGTTTATGTCGCATATTGGAAAGCACTACTGCAAGGATGTACATAACAAGTGCCAACAAAAACAACAACACCAAGCCAAGCTGAGGCAGTAGCCTGACTATAGCATGAATCAGGGAGCCTGCGGGCTGATGAATGTGAATGTTATCCATGTTTATATGAGACTTCCTGTTCTGATTTTCGTTTGCTTCTTTTAGACATAACGAGAGCGAGGCCTGCTATAATCATGACGATAGCTATTACGTTCCAGATTACATCGTAAATAATGACGTTCTCCACATATCGAATTTGATGGATACGCATTAGTTTGTGCTGAATGGTACCATCATAGAGCTGGAACGCGCCCGCACCGATCAACTTTCCTGCCCACCATATTTTGAGCTGTAGTTCGTTTCGTCTGCGAAGATCCGCGAACATAAACAAGCTTCCAATGGTCGCAAACCAGCTAAAAGCATGAAAAAGCCCGTCAGAAATCAGGCCGATATCGGTCGTGGATTTGTCATAAAAATGATGCCATCTTAGCAGCAGATGGAACACTGCCTCGTCTATAAAGGCAGCCAAACCAATGCCAAACAGAATGCCAGACCACATATTACGATTTGCAAAAACAGCTTGCCCGATATGTTGATTACTGCTTGCAGCCATAGTATTCTCCTTTATTGTGTATTATGTCATTTAGTGTTTCCTTCCATTTCCCTAATTAATCAAGTTGCTAATCTATTCTAGCTCTTTTCATTTTATGTGAAAGCGTATACAATACAGATAGGTGAGCAGTGTTAATTTGCTCGAGGAAGGGAGGGGTATGTTATAAGGATTAATATAAATATTAATTAATTTTCGTTATTGTAATTGTAAATTATTGTGAGCTACTCGTAACAAAACTCTCCAGATAGTGGGGGCAGCTTATGTTTTCACCTCCTTTCTAGCAAAACGTTGTCAGCGTCACTGCTAACTCCTCGGTTTCTTACCGCCAAAGTACGTCAACGGCCCCACTCAGTTTTCGATAAAACTACCTCTCATTGATTCTTACTTTCACAACATATTTCCATCTGCTCACCATCATCCAGATAGCTCCTGCTTAATATGATGGTTTATTCATGAATGGAGGTATATTTATGAACACAAAACGCTTGCCGAACGTCAGCAGATTGTTTTTGATATGCTTGGCTGTTATTATGGTGCTGGCGCTTATTCCTGTTCAACAAAGCGCCTATGCCAACACACCTAGACAGATGGAAGCACTTGATCGCGGGGTTGTAGCGGTACAAGTCAATAATGGTATATTTGTAAGCTGGAGATTGCTTGGCACAGATCCGAGCAGCATTGCATTTAATGTGTACCGCAACGGAACAAAGGTGAACAGCAGCCCGATTGCGACTAGCACGAACTATGTAGACAGTGGCGGCTTATCAAGCTCTGTATACACGGTCAGACCGATCGTCAACGGAGTGGAAGGAGCTGCTTCACCTCAAGTGACTGTATGGGGACAGAATTACTTGACTGTGCCGCTGCAGCGACCTGCTGGAGGAACAACACCTTCTGGAGAAAGCTACACGTACAGTCCTAATGATGCGAGCGTCGGCGATTTGGACGGTGATGGAAAGTACGAGATTGTGCTTAAGTGGGATCCGTCCAACGCCAAGGATAACGCGCATGACGGGTATACTGGGCCGGTCATTATTGATGCTTACAGGCTGGACGGAACAAGATTGTGGCGGATCAATCTTGGACGAAATATCCGGGCAGGGGCGCATTATACGCAGTTCCTCGTCTATGATTTTGATGGTGACGGCAAGGCCGAGGTTGTTATGAAAACAGCAGACGGCACAGTAGACGGAACCGGAGTTGTAATCGGCAATGCCAATGCAGATTATCGCAACAGTCAGGGACGGATCCTGAGCGGCCCGGAATTTTTAACCGTGTTTGACGGTCTTAGTGGACGAGCGTTATCGACAATCAATTATGAGCCAGCGCGAGGGACTGTTTCCAGTTGGGGAGACAACTACGGCAATCGCTCTGACCGCTTTCTGGCTGGTGTAGCTTATCTCGACGGACAACGGCCTAGCATTATTATGGCGCGCGGCTATTATGCGAAGACGATGGTTGTCGCGTACAACTGGCGGAACAACCAGTTAACCAAGCTTTGGACGTTTGATTCAACGAGTTCGGGGAATGGAGCCTACGCGGGACAAGGCAATCATAGTTTAAGTATTGGTGATGTGGATGGCGATTCCCGCGATGAAATTGTTTATGGCGCGATGGTGCTTGATGACAACGGTAGAGGACTGTACTCGACAGGTCTTGGCCATGGCGATGCGCTGCATTTAGGCGATTTCAATCCAAATCGTGCCGGCTTGGAAGTATTTGGCGTGCATGAAAGCACATCATCTGCGTACGGTGCCGAGCTGCATGACGCGCGCACCGGACAAATTTTATGGGGCGTGCACACTGGTGCAGACACCGGTCGTGGTTTGGCTGCGGATATCGATCCGAGATATCCCGGAGCGGAGATGTGGGCATCCAATGGCGTAGGGGTAAGGTCTGCGACCGGCCAACTGATTACTTCAAGCACGCCGTCCATTAATTTCGCGATATATTGGGACGGCGATTTGCTGCGCGAGCTGCTTGATCATACAGGCGGCACTGGCAAGATTGACAAGTGGAACTATAACAATTCCAGCATGACGCGACTGCTGACCGCCACCGGAGCAGTGTCTATCAACGGCACGAAAGGTAATCCGAGCCTTCAGGCAGATATTTTAGGCGACTGGCGAGAGGAAGTGATCTGGCCTACAGCGGATAGTACAGCGCTCAGAATTTACACGACTACGGCGTTGACGAATCATCGAATTTACACGCTAATGCATGATCCGATCTATCGGCTAAGCGTCGCGTGGCAAAATGTCGCATATAATCAGCCGCCGCATACTGGTTTTTTCCTGGGTGACGGCATGGCCCCGCCGCCTCAGCCGAATATTTACGTGGTCGCGCCACCGTCAAGCAGCAACACGGTTCGCCTGCAATCGCATAATTTCACTGACCGTTATATTAGGCATATCGAGTTTCGCGTACAAATCGATGCCAATGTTTCTCCTGCTCAAGATGCGCAATTTCGGATTGTGTCAGGATTGGCAGGATCAAGCGGCATCTCGTTCGAGTCCGTCAACTATCCAGGACATTATTTGCGCGTACGAGCAAACGGTGAGGTTTGGCTGGATCAGAACGATAACAGCTCAAGCTTTGCCAATGACGCGACCTTCCGTCGTGTAGCGGGGCTGGCAAACTCCTCGAAATCGTCCTATCAGATGTGGACGGATTCCAGTCGATATTTGCGTCATTACGACTACTTGATGTACGCTCAGAGTGGATCGGGCTCAACGTTTAATGCTGATGCGACGTTTGCTGAAGTTACCCCATAAAGCAGTTTAAACACGAGAAAGGGCCTTGCAATTACGACGACAAAGCTCCTCTGTAAGCAGTCAGGCTGAAGCCAACCGCTGCTTGCAGAGGAGCTTTTTGCTTGTATGCCGATCATGAAGGTTAAGGTAAGTATGCTTGTAGACTGTCTACGGTTGAAAATTGTTTTAAGAAAAGAGCATGATGACAATACAGACCATTTACTGTTATTTACAGCTATACTAAAATGTTGATAGCTTGAGTGATCAAGCAGTACTCATGCATGCGCCATTAAAAACCGCTAATTTAGGAGAAAGGAGGTTTGCCACCGCAAGAAAAGTAAGCGCTTACCATTGATAATCAACATCATAACATCCTGTCAGTCTCAAAAAAATTTGAAGCTGAATATAGGGTACGCCCAAGAGAGGATGATTGTATAATGCGAGTGAATGTTATACGCAAGATGCTGATGCTTGCGCTGTCGTTTATGCTGGTGCTGTCTTTTACAGCTCCGTTGCCAAAGGCTTCGGCGGCAACTTCTGTCAAAGGATTTTCCGTGGTAGGGACGCAAATCTACGATGCAACGGGTCAGCCCTTTGTGATGAGAGGAGTCAATCACGCCCATACCTGGTATAAAAATGATTTAAGCACTGCAATTCCGGCGATTGCAGCAACCGGGGCCAATACAGTTCGAATTGTACTGTCAAATGGCCAGCAATGGACAAAAGATGATCTTGCCTCAGTAGAAGCTGTATTGGCATTATGCGATCAATATGAGCTGATTGCTATGCTGGAGGTGCATGATGCGACAGGCTCGGACAATGTATCGGCATTAAATGCTGCGGTAGATTACTGGATCAGTATTAAGGATGCGTTAATTGGCAAGGAAGATCGCGTCATTGTCAATATTGCCAATGAATGGTTTGGCTCATGGAGCGCAGCTGGCTGGGCGGCAGGCTATCAAGCGGCTATTCCGGCACTGCGCAATGCAGGCATTAAAAATTTGCTTGTTGTGGATGCGGCAGGCTGGGGACAGTACCCAACCTCGATCTTTACCAACGGCAACGCTGTGTTTAATTCCGATCCGCTAGGCAACACAATTTTCTCAATTCATATGTATGAGTATGCTGGCGGCAATGCAACAACCGTTAAAAGCAATATTGACAATGCGCTAGCGATTGGCGTGCCTGTCATAATTGGAGAATTTGGCCATTATCATTCCGCTGGCGATGTTGATGAAGCGACGATTTTGAGCTACACGCAGCAGCTGGGAGTTGGCTGGCTTGCCTGGTCATGGTATGGCAATAGCGGCGGAGTTGATTATTTGGACCTGGCGACTGGTCCGGCTGGCAGCTTGACGGCATGGGGAAATACGATCGTAAACGGACCTAATGGATTGTCTACAACCTCGGTGCCTAACGGTATATACACAACGCCAGGATATGTTCCGATTCCCGATGGCGGCTCCAGCACCACACCAGCTACTCCGACAGGCTTGGGCGCAGCGGCGGGAAATGGACAGGCAGCTTTAAGCTGGAATGCAGCGACAGGCGCTTCTTCCTATAATGTGAAGCGGGCATTGAATAGCGGTGGTCCTTATACGACGGTTGCGACAGGTCTAATCGCAACGAGCTATACAGATACGAATTTGACAAATGGAACGACGTATTACTACGTTGTCAGTGCGGTGAATGCAAACGGAGAGAGTGCAAATTCTACTCAAGTCAGCGTTCAGCCGCAAAGCATTCCAGCTCCGCAAAGCGATTTGGTCGTTCAGTACCGCAACAGCAGCTCTGGCGCAACGTCAAATACAATTGCTCCGCAATTCAATATTAAAAACAATGGCACGGCAGCGGTTCAGCTAAGCGACTTGACGCTTCGTTATTACTTCACCAAGGACGGCAATCAGGCTCTGGATGCTTGGGTCGATTGGGCTGCGATTGGCTCGGCCAACGTGCAAAAAACGTTCGGCAGCACAACTGGAACGAATGCGGATACGTATATTGAGCTCAGCTTTACTGCAGCAGCGGGCTCCATTCAGCCAGGCGGGCAAAGCGGGGATATTCAGCTGCGCATTGCCAAAGCAGATTGGTCCGATTTTAATCAAGCAAATGATTATTCATTCGATGCAAGCAAAACCGCATTTGCAGATTGGAGCAAGGTGACGCTTCATCAAAATGGTGTTTTAGTTTGGGGAACAACGCTTTAATGACTTTAAATAAAAGGGAGTCTCGTGATAAATTCGCGAGGCTCTCTTTTTCTATTTTGTAGAAAAATACGCACAATTTGTAAGAAAAAGTCATTTTAGCGTTAATCGAGTCATATGGGCATTAGTGCTGCTCGAACGAATCCAATACAATAATTGGCATACATAAGCTGCACCAGCACATAAAAAGCTGTACATCATTAAAAATGGAGGGATGGAAATGGAGTTAATTCGCAGATATTTATGGCTTGTTTTTCTTTTACTCGGCATGATTGGCTTCCTGGTGGTATGGTTCGCTATTCCGCGCGAGCCGGAGATTGAAAAGCTGTGGCATCTGTATCTCAAGCTGGCCAGCTATGGCTGCATTCTTGGCTTTATCGCCTTTTTCCCGAACAAGCTGAAATATGGTTACTTGCTTGTTTATGCACCGTTTATTGTTTTTCTCGGCTACTTAATCCCGAGAGTCAGCTTCTTCGGTGTAACAGGAAACGTCATCGTAACCAATTTCGAAACGGTTGGCGAATGGTACACGCTGCTTTATTTGCTCGTCGTGCAAATGATTAATTTCTCCGTCGCTTTCGCGTATCGCATGGGGGGCGGAACACCTGGCAAAACGATCAAAATTTCACTGCTGGCCACGATCACGCTCTTCTCAGGATTTCTGGATTTGGCGTTTTACACGATTAACCCTGTTGAAATTCCAGAAGGCGGACTCATTTATGCGCATCACATCATTGTATTTTTGGGACATGCTCCGTCCTTTAACGAAACGATTATATTTGCGCTATGCCATATTCCGTTGTTTCTGCTCGTCGTGTTTGCACCGTTGGACAAATGGTTCGAGCGAATTTCCAAACGAGTTCAGAGCAGAGGGAAGAAGGAAGCAGCGCCAGTCATTACCTCGTAAGCTATGGAGCACAAGCGTATACTAGTGGCTGGAAAATGGCGGCAAGCCGCGACTGTCCTAGCCAAAATGAGGTCGTGGACTCGAAGCCCGAGCAGCGCTGCCTTTCTTAAAAACTTTGGCATCACCTTTATATTCAAGGCGTTGTCGCTTCTGTTAACGCTAATCGTCTATGTGCTTGCTGTTCGTGAGCTTGGCGTCATTACATGGGGGCAAATCGCGTTGATCGCCAGTGTTGCCAATATTATGCTGATTCCATTGACTTTTGGCCTGCATAATGGCGTCATCAAGTATGTTCCCGTCTCCACGAAGGAAGAAAGCAAGGAACTGATGGGAACTGCGCTTATTGCGAATCTCATACCATCATGCATGACTTCGATTTTGCTAATAGCAGCAGCGCCAGTTGTAGAAAGCTGGTTTGGCTTTCCGCTTATGAACTGGATTGCCGCGGTAGCGCTCGCTATGAGCATAAACCTTTATATTTTGACGGAATCGTTTCTCCGCGGTCAGCAGCTGTTTTTTCGCCTTGGCCTCTACAAGCTGATTGCATCTATTGTTTTTTTAGTCGGGACAGCGATTGGACTTTATATGCTGGGAGAAAGATCAATAACCAGCTATATGATTCCGTTGATTGTCCAAAATGTATATTTCTTTGTTCACGCGCTCCTCAAAAGCGGAATCTCTCCTTGGCGATACTCTTTCAAGCTATTAAAAAAGCTATTTTCCTATAGCTTATTTACGATGTTTTCCTGGCTCGTTTCTGCACTGCTGTTTACAAGCGACTTATTTTATGTAGCGCATTTTGGCGAGCAGTACGAGCTGGGTGTTTATTCGATCTACCAAAATACGATTCGCAATTTGTGCTCAGTGTTGTTTCATGATGTATTTGCTGTCGTGTTTATGCCTTTGATTGCTGCTTTAAATCGGCGAGATGTAGATGCAATGGTGATGAAGTACAGTGCACCTATATTTATGCTTATTTGGCTCGGCGCAGCCATGTTAACGACCGTACTCGTGTTGCTGTACGGCGTTCCGCTTACTTGGACTTATGTAGGCTTGACCTCAGCAGGAATAGCGATGAATATGATGTACCTGCTTATGACAACGGTTATTGCTATGGATGGGGTCAAGGCAGCCAGATGTGTGTTTGCTGCATTGGTTATTCCAATACCAGCTCTTCAGTATCTTCAATATGTGCTTGTAAAACATTGGGGAATGATTGGCGGGATGAGCTCTGTCATTGTCATTAACATCTGTTTGCTTATCGCGCTGCGGATAACGATACGATACTTTTACCACTTTCAATCCGTTCCCTTGGAAAGAGAGGGTTCAGCATGATCAAATTCAGTGTAGTTATACCTACCTATAATAATAAGGTGCTGCTTAATAATACGCTGGAAGCGTTGAATGACCAGCTTGATTTTGAGTCTAACACGTATGAAGTCATTGTTGTAGATGATGGCTCCAGCGACGATACGCTGCAGTATATTCAAGAAACACCGAGAACGTATATCTTCCATTATATTTATTTGGAGCGAACGCCGGATTCCTGCAGAGCAAGAGTACGCAATACAGGCTGGAAAAGGGCGCAGGGACAATTTGTAGTATTTTTAGACGCTGATATGATTGTCAAGCGAAATTATTTGCGAGAGCTGCAGCTCTATTTTGAGGTGAACAAGGAATTACTCGTTATTTCCTATCGCTTTATGTTAAAGGAGCCCATTGCGCTTGAGGATGTTCGCTCAGGGCAAATCTTCGAAAAAAACTACCGCACGCTTGATTATTTTGAAGCGCGTCACTTTGACAGTCTCGTTCATTCGTTTAATATTGCGACACTGAAGCATCCCTGGCACTGTGTATTTTCCTGCAATATGGCGCTGCCGAGAGCTGTATTAGAGCAGCTAGACGGATTTGACGAGAATTACAAGGGCTGGGGGATGGAGGATACAGATATCGGCTATCGCTGTTACCTGCTAGGAATGCGCATCGTCTCCCATCTTGGCATAGAGGCGCTGCATCAATATCATGGCGAAGCATTCGGCGATGTGAAAAATCAAGAGAAAATGATTGAATGGGATCAAAATATTGCGCGCATGTATCGAAAATTCCCATCTCTGCATAAGGAGCTGCCGCGCTGGCGCATCAATCTTGCTTATTTTACGCGTCGTGTCCCGCAAATACTGATGCGGCCGGCAAGATATATGAAAACCTATCATTTCACCGTTAAAAGCGAAGAGGAGCTGCCTCTCTTGAAGGAAAAGATTGAGGAGCTTTCCTCCAGGCCAGGAAATCTTGTTATTGTATGGGACGAGCTTGAATCTGCAGCGTTTCATCTATGGATTCAGCTGCTCGGCTATACAAGAAGTGAAGTGCGCTATTACCCGAAGTCGTTCCTGTTTGAACGAAAAGAAATCAAGCAGTTTTTAGGCAATGTATTTACATGGAAAAAGCTACTCGTTTTGAGCTTTAGGTGCATAAGGCTACTAAGCAGCAGGCTAACACGACGTTTTTCGCGCAGGCTTACCTTACAGTCAGCCAGGAAATAGGCTGCTTTTCCTTGCGCTTTACTTTAAGGAGGGAGGCGAAATAACGATGGAGCTAGGCAAAAATACGATTCCGTTGGAAGGCAGACCCGCTTTAATGGAAGTCGCTCTGTTATTGGTCAAGCAAATGAGGCCACGACAATGGAGCAAAAATCTTCTCGTATTTGGCGCATTTTTATTTTCAGCCGACAGCATGAACATGGAGGGCCTGATGGCCAGCTTTGTAGCATTTCTACTGTTTTGCTTCGTTTCCGGATGCGTATATATTTTGAACGATTATGTTGATCGGGAAGCGGATCGCCAGCATCCTGAGAAGGCCAAGCGTCCGATGGCCTCAGGAAGACTTAATCCGATGACCGCGCTGCTGTTTGGCGCAGTGCTGCTCACCCTTTCGCTGACAGCGGCATTTTTGCAGCATGTACCGTTCGGCTTTTTGCTCGCGGCTTATTTTATTATGAACGTATCCTATTCCTTAAAGCTGAAGCATATCGTTATTCTCGATATTATGATGATTGCAAGCGGCTTCGGCTTGCGGGCACTGGGAGGGGCGCTGGTCATCGATGCCGGCTTTACGTCTTGGTTTTTGATGTGCGTATTCTGCATTTCATTGTTTTTGGCAATAGGAAAGCGGAGGCATGAGCTGCTGCTGCTGGAGCATAACAAAGCCTCGCATCGCAAGGTGCTGGTCAGCTATTCCGAGACGCTGCTTAATCAGCTGTCGGGCATCGTTACTGCGATGACCATCATGTCTTATTCTCTGTATACCTTTATATCTGAGCACTCGATTTATTTGATGTGGACGATTCCTTGTGTGATTTACGGGATGTTTCGCTATCTTTATTTGATACATGTGCTGGGCAAAGGAGGGAAGCCAGAGGAGCTGTTGTATGAGGATAAAGGAATTCTTGCTTCAACGCTTGTGTTTGGCATTGCCGTTATCCTCATTCTAAAGGTTTAAGAGCCTGTTCAAGGCTCGAGAGAGCGCATGAGCTACTCTTGGCAGCTAACTGAGCAAAGGGGGAAAAGTCGTGTATATAATCGCGCCCTTCCTTGCCTGGGTTATCGCAGGCGGCTTGAAATATATAATCAATCATGTCCGCTACGGCAATGCGCGGGAGCGGATCGGCAACGGGGGCTTTCCAAGCAATCATACGACGATTATGACGACCACTGTTATGCTGATCGGCATGGAGGAGGGCTTCTCAAGCGCAATGTTTGGTCTGGGCGTTGCGATAACCTTCATCGTCATCATTGATGCTGCTGGCTTAAGGCGACATGTCGGTCGACATGCGAGAGTAATCAACCGCATGATAACTGATGATGAGAGGCTGAGAGAAAGCATGGGGCATAAACCGATAGAAATTGTCGGAGGGCTTGTGCTGGGCACGCTGCTTGCTTTGGCGCTCAGCTATGGCAAGGCATTGCTTTTGAGCTAACGCGCGACTGGAGGAGTGATTAGCTCCAACGGTAAAGGATTATAAATAGAGGTAGTTCAGATTGTCTGTTTTCACTGACTTTCTGAACTACCTCTTTTGAATGATAGATGAGTGCAGTTATTTGCTTTTCTCCGTTAGGAAGGTCAATATGACAAATAAGAGAAAGGCTAGCAGCAGCACGCTGCCGCCCACGATGAAAAAGACCAGCACAAACGTTTCATTCCAGGAAAAAGGATTGATGAAGTAAAGCCACATGCCCGCGGTCAGGCCGAAGGAGCCTATAATCGCACTCCAGCCGTGCAGCGTAACCAGCTTTTTGAATTTAATCGTGTACAGCTTGTAAAACACTCCCCAAGCGAATACCGAAAGCCAGCCTACCAGCAAAATATGCGCATGGATGGGGCGAAATTCATAGTCCATGCTGCCAGCCATATGTGACCCAAGATACGTTCCTATTAACCCGAAAATAGCTGCATACCTGATTAACCACAAGCTCCATTTTTGTTCCATAGTTATCCCTCTATTCTTTATTTTTAAATTGAACGGTAAAGCTGCTGCCTTTATTTACTTCACTAACAACGCTTACTTGTGCGCCAAGCAGCTTCGCGATTTGATCGACAATCGACAGACCGAGTCCGCTGCCATCTGATTTTCTGGCATGATCGACCTGGTAGAAGCGCTCGAAAATAAGCGCCAGATCCTGCTCAGCAATCCCCAGCCCCTCATCAGTAAACGAAACTTCAACGACATCGTTATGCGCACTGCATGCAACATGGATGCTCCCATTTTCCCGATTATATTTGATCGCATTAGTCAGCAAATTGTCCCATACATTCATAAGCAGCTCCTTGTCTGTAACAAGCTCGGCTTGCTCAAGCTTATAGGAAAGCTCGATGTTTTGCTCAGCGAGACGCCACTGATATCGACGCACCAGCTGCTTAAGCTGCTCGTCAACTCTTACTTTTTCCAGCTTAAGCGGATAACGATCCTGATCGAGTGAGGTAAGCAGCAGCAGCTGTTTTGTTAGATTAGCGAGGCGCTTTGCTTCTTCATTTATAATTTCTACATACATTTTCCGTTGCTGTGCCGTTACGTTTGAATCGAGAAGCAGCTCGGCATAGCCTTGAATATTGAGCAGAGGAGATTGAAAGTCATGCGATACATTGCTTATAAAAGCTTTTCTTGCTTCTTCATTATGCTTCAGCTGTACGCGCATGTCGTGAAAGGCTTCTATTAGCTGACCGATTTCGTCATTTCTCTTAATATTTAGCTCATAGTTAAAATTTTCATTGGACAATGCTTTTGTTGCTTCCGTGAGCAAAGTGATTGGGCGGATCAAATGCTTCGTCATCCATACGACGCCAATAATGCTTAAAACCATAACCGCCAGAATAAAGCCCAGCAATATCGTATGAAAATCCGAAAACAGCAGCTGGCTGCTAGGCTTCATAAATAGTGCGTATGAATTGTGCTCTAATGCAAGAGGGACGCCAACCGTATTTTCAAGAGCATTCGAGAAATGGTTCATCATCCAGAAGCTTTGCTTTCCTTCATAAAGCTCCCCGTTCAAGACAGCTTGCACAATAGCAGGCTCGATATGATAGCTGTCGAATGGATTTCCGAAATGCTCCTGGTTGCCTTGGCTGTCTACGATAAATAGTTGATAGCCCAGCTTGCTGACTGATTGCAGATACGGCTTGAGCGTTTCATAGTCGTGCAAATGCTCCATATTATCGACGATAGACTGGGCCGTCTTAATATTGTTGCTGGTTACCTTTTGCTGCGTATACACGACATATACGATGTTGGCCAAGGTAAGTCCGACGATGATGCTGACTGATAAAATCGTAATCGTAGCTACAATAAACTGCCGATATAATGTATTCATCCTATCCCTCTAATCGATAGCCGATGCCGCGAATCGTTTGAATTTCTACGTTGGCTCCGTGTTTTTTCAAACGGTCGCGGATGCGATTGATATGCGTATTCAAGGTCAGCTCGTAATCTGCGAGATCGTCTCCCCATGTACGTTCAATTAATTCTGAACGGGTCACCACTTTATTGGCGCGGCTGGCAAGCAGGCTTAACAATTCGAATTCCTTCATCGGAAACAGCAGCGTCTCATTTTGAATCGTGATTTCGTAATTTTGCCTGTCGATCGTCATATTTCCAAGCTGAATGAATGCCTCTACCATGCGATCAATCCGCCTTAATACGACTGCTACCCGGAACAAAAGCTCTTTAGGCTCGAAGGGCTTGACAATATAGTCATCCGATCCGGCTGTAAAGCCCTGTTCCTTGTCCGCCAATTGCCCTTTAGCCGTCAGCAAAATGACGGGGATTTGAAGATCCTGCGTCAGTATGCTTGTTAATTCATAGCCATTCATTCCTGGCATCATAACATCCACCACAGCCAGGTCAACCTGCTCATTTTCCAGAAATTGGAGAGCATGCTCGGCGCTTTCCGCACAAATGACCTGGTAACCCTCGCGCGACAAATGGATGCTGACGAGCTGTTGAATATTCGGATCATCATCGACAACAAGTATTTTCATTTGGTTTTCCTCGCAAATAGAAGAATTAAAGCCGGCAGCAGTACACCGCGCACTAAAAACGTATCCATGAGAATGCCGATTGCAACGATAAAGCCAAATATAAATAAGTCCGCAATAGGCATCGTTGTTAATGCAGCGAAGGTTGCTGCGAGAATGACGCCAGCCGAAGAGATGACGCCGCCCGTATTTCGAATCGCGATTTCAAGAGCGGTTTTCATGTTATGCTGCTTGCATTCTTCCAGGAAGCGGGAGATAAGGATGATATTATAATCAATCCCTAGCGCTACGAGGAATATAAAGGCATACACAGGAACTCTTGTGCTGATCGCCTCATAGCCGAACAAGATGTCGACGAGGAAAATTCCAAGCCCTAAAGCAGAGGCATATGAAATAATAATTGTAGCCATCATATAAAGCGGCATTTTCCAGGAACGAGTCAAGAAGAATAATAGTATTAAAATGAGCATCGTTTCTAGTACAGCGATTGTTACAATGTCCGCATTATTCACTGCTTTCTCATCAACAAGCTTGGCCGTTACTCCGCTAAAATGAATGTCAGATTGGGGAGCAAGCTCTGCTAACAGTTGATCTGATGAGCTGCGCAGTTCCTCAATAAAAGCAATTGCTTCACTGGAATAAGGATTCATTGATAGCGACATGGACAGTTGAACTGCCAGCTTATCCTCAGTATACCCAGAAACACGCACGCTTTGTACTTCGGTAAAGCTTGCAAGCCGCTCAGTTACAGCGTCTACTTGTTCCTCTGACAGCTCCTGCTTGCTTGTCAGCAAAACAGTAGTTGGGGCGAGATCGCCTTTGTTATACTTCGATTCTACGATTTCATAGCCAACTCGCGATGGCAAGTCCTGCGGGAACTTCTTAACTGAATCAAACTCATAATCAAGATTAAATACATTGAGTGCTGTGATGGCTAAAAAGATAGCTACGATTCCGCCAGATCGTGCTGGTTTATTTACGATGAATTTGGCGATTGGTCCCCAAAATTTATGCTTGATTTCCTTTTCTGTGCCGAACTGTGGAACCTTGGGCCAGAACGCCTTGCGTCCGAACAAGGTGAACAGCGCGGGAACCAGCGTAATGGAAGCCAGCATAATGACAAGCATGGCTGTTCCGAATACAGGCGCAAAATTTTGATAATCTCTAAAATTAGCCAGGAACAAGACGAGCATTGCCGCCAGCACGGTTCCTCCTGCAAATAAAACCGGCTCACCAGTTGCCCGCATCGCAAACTTCATCGCCTCATATTTGCTCTCGTAATGGTTCAGTTCTTCACGGTATCGTGAGAAAACGAATAAAGAATAATCGATGACGGCTGCAAACAGCAAAATACTCATAATCGAGGTCGTTGAGCTATTAATTTCAAGCCCTGCAGCGCCCATCAGCGCAACTGCCTGGTTGACAACCTGGTAGACAATAATGGTTGCTAGCAACGGAATAAAGGCAAGCAATGGCGAGCGATAGATGGCAATTAGTAAAATAAGTATAATGACAATGGTAGCTAGCAATAATACGAGATCCGCCTGTTCAAATAGCTTGACTGTATCACCAGCTATGCCTGCGGGACCTGTAATATAAAATGCTGTGCTGGAAAGCTCGCCGGCAATTTCCGTGCCAATTGCTGATGCGCTGTCGTTGATTTCAGAGTATTTGCTGTTTCCAAGGCCCGGATGCAAATTCATCGGAAGGATGATCGTTGTTCGATCCTCTGATATAAAATTTTGAATGACCGCTTCAGGCATTTGTGAAGGATTTACGATGCTCTCTATGCCTTCGATCTCGGCTGCAGCAATGCCATCTACAATTTGCTGTACTTCCGATAATTGAATCTCCCCATGCTCATTATGAAATACTAATATTCCCGGCATGCCTTGGTCATTGGGAAAGCTTTCTGCAAGCTTCTTTTCGGCTATGATCGATTGAGCGGAAGCAGGCAAAGATTGAAAGGTGGCTGCTTTATGGTCGCTCAATTTCGGTCCCGCACTAAGAGCGATCAGGACGACTAGCCAAACGATGATCGTGATTCGCATTCCCTTTTTCGTAGATACCCAATCCGTTACTTCCTGCAGTAGTTTACTCACGCATTCTCCTCCTTGTCTATATTCATCTGCGATTATACATAAGCTACATAAATGGAATATAAACTTGGAGTAGGGAGCGATTTGCATAGAGCATAATAAGAAAAGGCGTGTCTGGAATGTCAGGGAAAGCTGACAATCTAACACGCCACTTTTATGATTGAGTTGGTACCGGATGTTTAATCTAGCTGCATGTAATATAGATTGGTTACACTATCCTTCGTAATCGTATGCGTGCCAGCAGATACGGGAACGCTTACAATACCGTTTGTCATAGAATAGCTTGTTCCGTCAATTTTGATTTTGCTGCCATCTGCAGAGTTGAATACTAACGTCAGCGTTGAAGCTTTCGCAGCAGTAAACGTAATATTGGTCGAGCTTTCAATTTTCAAGCATTGTGTAAGTGTCAAGCCATTGTAGACAACAGTTCCTTTCGTTGTAGAAAGATTACCTTGAATATTAAAAAAGTTGCTTGCTGTTCCATCTGTTGTAAAGTTATGGGTATAGCCTGTTGCTGGAGTTGGTGTTGCCGATGGTGCAGGAGTTGCTGTTGGTACAGGTGTTGCCGATGGTGCAGGAGTCGAAGTTGGCACAGGTGTTGCCGTCGGTGCAGGCGTAGCAGTAGGCGTTGCTGTCGGCGCAGGAGTTGGAGAAGGCACTGATGGAGTAGAATTGCCTCCTACAGATACTAGCTGTGAAGTGTAGCTTCTTATTTTAGCCATCAATGGGGCATTAAGCGCGTATGAATCATCATCAATGGAATTGTTGAACGTCCAGGAGAAGTCTCCATGATTCAAGCGTCCCGCTTGCGATGTAACGATTTGTTCAACATTATTTACATGATCGATATCGGATGCATGTACTCCGAGATCGACGGTTGTATCGAAGTTGTTATAGGCTGTTCCGCCTTTCAAGGCTTTATATGTGCCAGGAACAGTTTCTGTTCGCGACGAAGCCAAGTAAGCATCGAAGGAGGTAGCATGAGCTGGAGCTGTTCCCGTATTGGAATTAGCGTAGATCAAGCTGTCAGCATCAACAATCAAGTTGTTGTACGCTTTAATCATGCCGCCGTTTTCGCCTGAGAACGTTCCTTCTCCCAGTGAGTCTGTACCTTGCAGCGAGCTCATCATCGGATATTTGGCGTTTCTAAAGTAGTTGGACTCTACGAATGCCGAGCCCCCGGTCGTAATGCCTACGCCGTACTTGGAAATGCCATCGAAGTAGTTATTGTAAATATGAACGGACGCTACTCTGATGCGTGGATGACGAGAGTCTGAATGATCAAACCAGTTATGATGGAAGGTAACAAAAAACTCCGCAGATTCGCTTAAGCCAACAAGAGAGGCTTTGCCGGAATCCCAGTAGTGATTATAGGATATCGTAATGTAGGTGGAGCCTTTTTTAAGGTCAGTAGAACCGTCGCCTTTCGCTTGGTCAGCGTCACCGCCAGCTGTTCCGTAAAAAATATCATTATTGTGGACCCACACATTCACATTGCCGGTATCCATTGAAATACCATCGTCCGGGAACAGCATAAAGCCGAGGTTGCGGACTTCCACGTTGCCAACATATCTGAGAAGCAGTCCCCAGCCGTAAGCATAAGCATCGTCCCCGATACCCTCAATCGTTATATTCATCTCGGCATAATTGTTTTTACCCTTCACTTGCAGATATCCGCTGCTGTTAAGCTGTCCGCTCAAATCATCATCTGTTACTTTTCCGATTATGCGAATAGCAAGCGGCGTTGTATCATAGCCCTTCTGTCTAAGCTGCAATATTTCGCCTAAACCAACACCGGTTTGCAGCTGGCCCGAGCTGTTGACTTTTACATCAAGCGTGACGGTTTGTGCAGTTTCAGATGTAATATACAGCACTTGTGTGCCATTTTTGAGCGTACCATTATCTTGATAAGCACCTGACCCTGTACCGTATGGTGAGTTTGATGAAAAAGCAAAGCCCGATCTGTCATAGGAGGAAACAGAGAGCGTACCGGTTACCGCGCTTAATTTGGAGCCGCCTGACAGGCGTGCTTCAACCTTCATAACATACTGTCCGGCTGCCAGACCTACAGCGTCAGCTCTCCACTTGGAAGGGTAGCGTCGAATTAGCTCATTGTCGAGCTGCTGATAGTGGGAGTCCGAAGCATTTGCTGGTTTGACATAGACATTATATCCTTCTGCATTACTGAAAGGCGCCCATTCCACATAGGCGGTTTCATTCCAGCCACCGCTGTTAGTAATTGAAAGACCTGCAGCCTGTACTGAAGAATTAGACATTGCGCTAGAAATTAAAGAAAACGCAAGAGAGAACAATAGAGCGATACTTGTTAGATTTACCAATCTCTTATTCAAATAAATCCCTCCCATAATATTGTCTAAGGCCATTTTGAAACCGTTTGCAAAAAGCCTCGAAGTTGTTTTTCATCACCTCTTTTCAGCATGAATATTGCAAGAGCGCTCAAGCAATCTAAGCATAGCAGTCTGGAAAACAATACGGAAATAATCATTTGCTCATATCGCGCTAATCCTGCGACGGTTACGAGCGCTTGGTAATCGCTTCGCAAAATTTCTGAGCTAATGATTATCCAAGTGGATGGGATGACACTTTTGAGCTCTATATTATAGGAAATCGAAGAATAAGTGAGGGAGATTTGAAAAGATCCTTCCAGTTAACCACAAATTAAAAGCATCAGCTCCGGAACAAAGCATTCCGAAAAACGACTGGAGGATGCTTTGTTCCGGAGCGCTGAATTCCGAGAACTTTTATTTGGCCGCCAAATTCATTTCGACACACATTAAAATAAAAGCGCCGGCTCCGTGCAGGTCGTTTTCGCTGGTTGGACGTGCGATGTAATGAGCGTAGTCGCCAATTCCTGTTCCGATGCAAATGTTGCCAATGACAACGTGACCGTTCTCGTCAAGCTTTAAGGTATCGATTACGCCATGATAGCCTTTCCAGGCATATTCCATATATTTCGCGTCCAGATAGCCGCAGCGAACAGCTTTGGCAATGGCATGTACAAATAGTGATGTGCAGGAGTTTTCCAGCCAATTATCCGGGCGGTCGCCTTTGTCGATGACTTGATACCATAAGCCGGTAGCGGAATCCTGAAACTTCGTCAATGCAATTAGCAGATCCTGAACGATCGCCACCAGCTTTGCTTTATCAGGATGATCTTCTGGCAAGTGCTCGAACATTTCCAATAAGGCGACGGGATACCAGCCAATTGCACGCCCCCAAAATTCTGGTGCGAGTCCGGTTTCCGGATCTGCCCATGCGGCTTGCTTCGTTTCATCCCAGCCATGATACAGCAAGCCGGTAGCAGCGTCCTTAGTATGCTGCTCCATAAGAAGAGCCTGGAAGGTCATCATATCGAAATATTCGTATTGGCTGAAGGTTTTGGCAAATTGAACGGCGATCGGGCCTGCCATATATAAGCCGTCAAGCCACATTTGATTCGGATAGTGTCCTTTATGCCAGAAACCGCCTGAAGCATTTGTCGGCCAAGATTTCAGCAAGTGAACCAAGGTGTGCAGCGCTTTTTTGTAGCGTTCATCTCCTGTCAGTTCGTAAAGATTAAACAGAAGCACGCCTGGCTGAATATCATCAAGCTCATCGGATTTGAACTTTTTTATGCTGCCGTCTTCAAGCACTTGACTGTCGACCCATCGTTTAATGTAATCGAGCAGCTTTTGTTCTCCAGTTTGGCGCCAGCATTTTTCCATCCCGGATAGAAACACGCCCTGATGGTAGTGGAAGCGGTCGGGTGGTAAATTTTCTGGCTCGAATTTGGCCATTAACGCCTCGCACGCTTTTTGCGCCCATTGAATAGGGGTCATAACGGATGTGAAAGCTTGCATCAATAATCTCCTCCTTTTTTGCTGTAATGCTATTCTAGCATCGGAGGATGTACATTTTTTGCGAATTTACCTGCTTTCTTCTTATTTCTTGCTGTATAATAAACTGGATAAGGAAGGAGGGCGGTAAAGCGTGGAGCAGCTTTATTATGAAAATCAAGCCGGTACTTTCATCGTTTCCCATCGAAAAGCGCTAAGCCACCATATGCCGGCCAGTCATTTTCACAGCACATACGAGTTTTACTATCTAATGTCTGGCCAGCGGGAATTTTTCATTCAGGATCGTACGATTGCGATTAATGAAGGGGATATCGTCATTATTGCGCCTAATATTTTGCATCGGACGACGAATGCAGAATCGCCGAAGCATGAGCGGCTTATTATAAATATACATGAGCACTATTTTTCGCAGGATGGTTCACATCGAGCAGTGCTTCAGCCTTTGCTGGAGCATGATTATATCATTGTGAAAGCGGCGTTGCGCGACCGGCTGTTGATTGAGTCTTTGGCTCGAGCAATTATACAGGAAACGAAGGAGCAGGGAGTCGGCTTTGAATTGTTTGCGCAGACACTGGCTGTACAGCTGCTAATTATTTGCTGCAGGCATGTTATGCAGCATGCTATGGAGCCTATGGCCGCGCCAAGCCCGATGCATGAAAGAATTTCGGAGATTGTTCGTTATATTAACGAGCATTATATGGAAAAGCTGTCGCTCCATATGCTGGCGGAAAAGTTTTATATTAGCCCGTTTTATTTGAGCCGATTCTTTAAGGAAGCGACCGGCTTCGCATTTGTGGAGTACGTTAACAGTGTCCGCATTATGGAAGCAAAGAAGCTTCTGGAGAGCTCTACGATGAAGGTGAATTTGATTGCCAAAAAGGTGGGCTTTGGCAGTGTCACGCATTTTGGCCGGGTATTTAAGGAGGTAACGGGCAACGCTCCGCTATACTACAGGAAAAGCTAATAAGCATTAATTACTTCATAAATTTTCCGGCATCCTTAATACGAACCTTTGCATGACAGTTGACTTCAATGTCAGGGTATACTTCATCCCAATTTAAGTCGCTCCACTGCTCATAGCTCAGCACGTTTCTAACATATTTTCCAAGTCCAAAACTGTCCACTTTCTGCTCCTGCACGGTTTTAATCATTTCTTCGGCCTTTATTTTGGCATAGTCGGATATAAGCTGTTCGACTTTGTTGCGGTCGGAACTACTATTAATATCAAGATTACCGATATATTCCAACACCGAACCGGTTACATCAATATATACATCGACTTTAAACGGGGCCCCAACCTTGCTGGGTGCTGCCTTTACTTTTCGTTTGCTGACTAAGGAGCTGAACATTACCTTTTCATTCTCTCTCCCTACCTCGGACAGATTGATGCTAATTTCTCCGTGTGTAAAATTGCCGCGTAAAAAAGCGAAGATTAAAGCTTGGCTCGGCTCGATTTTCATCACATAATGATCATCCTTAAAGAGGGCAATTCCATCAACTATGATGTCATCGCCATTTATTCTAATCATTGGTGCAACAGGATCGATGCCATCATCCAAGTAATCCTTAGTAAATTCATGAATGCTGCTTTTTGGAATGGTAGTTGCCTGTTCCTCTTTTTCCAACATCCTATCAATAAATTGCGCGGTTCGAGGGTGCTGGGGATACTCTTTAACTAACAGCTCATGTGCGTTCCCGTTAACTACCGTAATTTTCGTTCTTGGAGAGATGGACGGGTCACGCACTAAAAGTATCGATCTGTTCCCAAATTCCTTGTTTTGCCAGGCTTAACCCAAAAAGTGAAT
Source organism: Paenibacillus montaniterrae (assembly GCF_018403185.1). GTDB lineage: Bacteria > Bacillota > Bacilli > Paenibacillales > Paenibacillaceae > Pristimantibacillus > Pristimantibacillus montaniterrae. Next base: position 619,985 of record NZ_BOSE01000001.1, on the reverse strand, counting down.
TCCGCAATTGGCCGCTTACGAGCATTAATTCGGTTTGTCTTGAAAGATCATATCTTCCTTCCTTAGCGGTAGAGGATACAGCCGTTAGTACTTGTCTTCTGCCATCCCCACTCCCAGTGCCAGACTCGGGCCTTGGTATGGAAATACTAATCATTAATTTGCGATCCGATTCATCTTCATCCGTTTCAATCAGGTCATAGCTTACGGTATGGGTAAATCCAAGCCGCTCCAGAACCCGCTGATCGCCGCAACCAGCCAAGAGCAGAGCGATTATGAAGATAATACTTATTCTTAATCGATTAGACATGTTTTTTTCCACCTTTGCTAAGGAGCAAAATGATTAAAAGAAACAGCGGCAAGCCGAAAGCAATTCCAATTTCCATATATCCTAAATATTTTATCCATAGCTCAACCTCGTTCAATACATCAGGAATCCAGGCAACTGCAAAGGCAATACCTACAATTGTTCCTGCAAGCCATTTGGAATTTGCTCGCGGGATAACTCTATGTACCGTTTCTTTTGCTGCCCATATGTATGCGACTATCGTTATTAACGTTGTAAACAAAAATAATGAAAAGATAATATTGTCGACTCGTTCAACAAAAGGAAACTTGATTTGTGCTAGTAAGTCAATAACCGGATACTTCATTCCTTGTAGCTGATTGAAGCTGTAGAAACCGAAGCATGTCAAGCTTACCGTTATATACGTTATAGCCGTTAACAAATTTCCGATATGAACAGCCTTTATAAAGCTTTTGTTTTTCTCTACATAAGGGAATAGCAGCAAAGCAAGCTCATATCCTAAAAAGGATGAAAATATACTTAAACCTCCGAGAAAAAAATCTGTGGATTCCTGAAAAAAGAAAGGGGTCAGGTTCACCCACTGAAAGTTTTTAACGAAAAAAAGCAGCAGCAGCAATGTCCATATGACTAACCAGAAAAAGCTTGTCGCTGCTTTAGAAATATTGTAAATCCCTTTAATGATTAATAAGTAAGCAAGGACATCTACGAGAAATTTCATAAACATCGGGTGCGTTGTCGGAAAAACAAATGCCTGGAAAATAAATACATACTGCTTTGCTACCAAGCATCCAAGCATGGTCCATACAGATACCAGGATGAAATAAAGGGGGAGTACGATCACCTTTGGCAATGCCTGCTCAATAATTTGAAAAATCGATTTCCCGTTGCTTAACCGATAAACCAAGGAAATAAGATAAATATTCAGCATCACTACACCTGTGTATGCGAACAGTGTTATCCAGCCGTTATATCCCATATGCTGTGCTAGTAGCCGTGGGAGGGAGAAGATAATGACCCCCGTTTGAATCATATACACGAGCAAGCTTACATGAAATGGATACAACTTCTCTTTCATCATGATCCCCCAGTTATTTCTTCATTCCAGTTTTCAACTTGTTTGGAGATTTCGACTGTGAAGGTCTGCCACGCATTGCCCAAAAAGGAGCGCGAATAAACATATCTCGCCAATCCTTGAAATTAAACGGTGAAACGGGCGTCATATAGGATGAGGTTAAGCTTGTCAGCCCAGATAAATGAATAACAATATATGCAATCCCGATCGCAATTCCCAAGTCGCCTAATATCCCTGCCATAATAATTAATCCAAAGCGGATTAAACGAATGGATGCGCTCATAACGTAGCTCGGAATAACAAAGGATGCAATAGCAGAAGAGGCTACAGCAATAATTAGAATGTTGCTCGTAAACCCTGCCTGTACAGCAGCCTGGCCAATGACGATACCGCCAACGATACCGATGGTCTGACCGATCTTCGTCGGCAGTCTGGCTCCTGCTTCTCTTAACAACTCAATCGTTAGCTCCATCAATAATGCCTCATACAAGGGAGGGAAGGGAACTCTGCTGCGTGATTCAGTTATGATTAACAGCAGTGATTCAGGGATCATTTCGTAATGAAATGTAGTAATCGATACGTATAAGGCTGTAAATGACAATGTTATGACCAAAGCGAGAAACCGTAATATGCGAAGGGATGAGCCAAGCAGCCAACGTTGATAATAGTCGTCAGGCGAAGCAAAAAATTCAAAGAACGATGAAGGGGCGGTAAATACTGAAGGACTGCCATCCAGAATCCCGACAATTCTTCCTGCAACCAGCTTGGAGACTGCTGCATCAGTTCGTTCGGTTGTTGAGAATAAAGGAAAAAGGGAGTTTGGATAATCATCAATGTACTGAATGAGCATATTGCCATCATGTACAGCATCCACCTCGATTAATTCGATACGTTTAACTAACTCCTTAACGTAATCCATGTTAACCAAGCCGTCGATATATAGAATATACACATCATTTTTAGTGATCTCGCCAACCTGCAGCTTTAGTACCTTTAGATGCGAGCTTTTTACTCTTTTTCTTATGAGCGATATATTGGTGGTTGCTGTCTCGATGAAAGAATCATGCGGGCCGGTTATAATGGTTTCTGTTTCAGATTGCTGAATAGAGCGTGATTTGGGCTTGCTGACGTTGACTAAATAAACATTTGCATAGTGGAATATAGCGACCTCGCCGTTTAGAATTCCTTTAATAAGCTCCTTTGAGTCTGTAATTGGCCGGAATTGGCTTCGTTTAAATAGCTCCTGAGCTTGATATTGTTGAATATGCGTCAAAGGCTCAATAACGTCGCGAGTAAATTCATCATTTCCGATTAAATGCTCAAAGTACACAATGCTAACATGAAGTTCAGGAAAGGTGCGGTAAACGAGATCGACGCAATCCTTAAAATTATCCAGCGTATGCCCAAGTGTAGGTGGTACAGTATCTTCTTGCTCGCTACTACTAATATCGTTTGGCTCAATACTATTGGCATATGTTGAATGATTCACGTCAGGAGATTTTTTCATAGCTGCAGCCCTGCCTCAATATCTGTTATCTTCAACGTTTCCCTTATCGTTTCCCTTTAATGCGAAATTATACCTTTTGATTCCAATAAGCGATGGGCCGTTCATTTTTGCTTGACGAGCATAATGCCAATGGCTATAACAGCAAGACCAATCCAGATTTTCCATGTCGGCATTTCCTTCATAAACCAATAGCCCATCCATACAGAAATGAGCACCTCCATACATTTTGCGATGATCAGAATATAGCCTAATTGCTGAACGGCTTTTACGCCAAACTTGACTCCGTATCCAATGCATAGATTAGCAATAAGAAACAGAGGCAGCATTAGAAGCTGGAACTTCAATGTGGACCAAAATTGCGGGTCAATATGCTTGCTTTGATAAGAAAAAATAATGTTAATGCAAGTTAGTCCAATGAACATAAGTGCAAAGCTTATAATGTATACCATATAATCCTCCTTTAAGCATTGATGCACTTAATGTTTCCTATAGGCAAAACTTTTATCCGAGTGCATAATTGACGGACGTTGGTGTTCTTACGCACTATAACAAGAAATTGGATCGCACATATGCTTCAAGTTTACAAAACTGGTATAATAAAGTATCAATTGTGCTTCTAAGGAGGAAAGCTTGTGAATCGCTTTATGATCATGACGGTCGGCAAAACTCATAGTGGAAAAACAACGTTTGCGAATCAATTGGAAGCAGAGCTTAGGCATGCTGTAGTGATAGATCAGGATAATCATGCGGAATTTATAAATAAGCACTATGTGAAGCTGCGTCCCACTGCAGGAGCCAATACATTGAAGTTTGCTGTCACGAATGCAATTGTCGAGTATGCTGTGCAGCAGAGCCATGTGCACATTATTTTAAGCAACTCGAATCTATCAAAGCATGGGCGCTCGAATATGCTTCGTTACTTTCATGATCATGGATTTGTTCGTATTATTGTCTATTTTGATTTGCCAATTGAGCTGCTTAAAGAACGAGTCGAGCATTCACAACGAACGAAAGAAATTTTTCGCTCTGCCTCAAGCTTTCTGGAAGTGCTTGAGCGCCAAGAAAGAATGGGGTTAGACGAACCAGCCGAAAATGAAGCCGACCATTTGTTTGTGATGAAGAGCCCGAATGAAGCTGCAGATATTATAGATCAGATCAAAGCTTTAGCTTGTTAGGAAGCAGTTGAATAAAACAGACAATGAACTAGTAAAAGGGGCATAATCCTATGACTCATCCTAAAATGATATTAATTACAGGAATAATGGCGAGCGGAAAATCAACGGTTGCGCAAAGACTTGCGGAGCAGTTGAACAATTCTGTTCATTTGCGCGGAGATATTTTTCGTAAAATGATTGTAAACGACCGAAGAGAAGTACACCCAGACGCTAATGAATCTCAGCTGGAACAATTGCGATTGCGGTACAGGCTTACTGCGCAAGCAGCGGATTCTTACATTGAAGCAGGATTTTCAGTTATTGCACAAGATGTTGTCGTTGGACCAATGCTTGCAGATTTTATTTCATACGTGCGTACTCGTCCCTTGCATGTCATCGTCCTGTCGCCAAACCCGGATGTTGTGGCGTTGCGGGAAGCAAACCGAGCAAAGAAAGGCTATGGCATATGGACGGTTGAAGCATTGAATGATGTTCTGCAGCATGAAACACCGAGAATTGGGCTATGGCTCGACTCCTCGTATATGACTACTGAGGAAACGGTGACTGAAATATTGCAAAGATTGGATGAGGCTGTAATTGCAAACTAGCATCGCTAAGTATTATGAGAGAGCGAAACTGTCAGTTGAGAGGGAAAAGAAATGCAGATTGGGTTGATGCGACATTTTAAAGTCGTTGCTCCGCAAGCGAAAACGTTTATGTCTGCTCCCGAGTTTAAAGAATGGGTTGAACGATATAACAACGCGGAAGTGGAGTGTACACAATGGAATGCAAACGATGATATTGAGTGGAACTTATGCTACTCAAGTGCGTTGCCAAGAGCGATTAAAACGGCACAGCATATTTATACGAATGAGATTTATATTCGGGATCAGCTCAATGAAATCCACATCGCTCCGATAGTTGAAGCACGATTAAAATTACCGTTGTCGCTGTGGCTCATTGCCGGAAGAATAGGCTGGCTGATGAACCTGTCCAGCCAAGAGCGAAAAATGGACACATTGTTCAGAACAGCAGCAATAATAGATGAAATTGAGAGCCTGACAGATAATAGCACGAATGTTTTAATCGTGACTCATGGCGCTTTAATGACGGTATTAAGTCGAGAGCTTAGAAAAAGAGGGTATACCGGAAGGGTTATAAATAGACCGAGCAATGGGACTATCTATACGTTTTCCAGACATCTTGACTGAAGTAGCGCTCCGACTCTAATTAACTATAAACAGGGAGATGATTGAGTTGCTAGAAATAGTAGATGTAACAGCGGACAATGTACACGAAAAAGGCTTTTTTTGCATGCGCAGCAAGCCGAAATCTGAAGGGTACAAAAGAAAGCTCTCCTGGCTGTTGAAACGGTTCGAAGAGGGTTTGAAACTGAAAGTAATAGAGGAGGATGGTCAGCCAAAGGGCTTCATCGAGTACTTGCCGATTGAGCATGCTTGGCGAACGGTTGAAGGCGAAAATTATTTGTTTATTCATTGCCTCTGGATTGTAGGCAGAAGCAAAGGCAAGGGCTACGGTAAACTATTGCTGAATGAATGCTTGGACGATGCAAGACGAAGCCATAAATCAGGAGTCGCGATTATGACGAGCAGCCAAACATGGCTGGCAGATCAACAATATTTTATTAAAAACGGGTTTGAATTAGTAGATCATGCTCCACCAAGCTTTGAGCTGCTTGTACATCGGTTTGATGATAAACCGCATCCAGTTTTCATTCATGGCTGGGAGGATAGAGCTGCAGCATATAGTGAAGGGATAACTGTATTTGCATCGGATCAATGTCCGTACATTTACGATGCAATTGCGACAATTTTGGAGGTAGCAGAGGAACGAAATCTGCAAGCAAACGTTATTCATCTTGAAAGCGCGCAGAATGCCAAACAAGCCGTATCTGCATACGGCGTATTTAATGTTACGTTTAACGGGAAATTGTTAACCTATCATCCTGTTCATAAAAGAGAGTTGAATAAATTACTGGATCAAGCGTTGCAGCTTTAAATTATGCCCGCCTAAGATGACTGATCGGATGGCGGCGCAACGCTAAAGAAAGGGGAATAAGCAATGGCAGAGCCTTCGGCCAATATCCAAGCTGTATTTATAGATCGCGATGGAACGATTGGTGGAACCGGACATTTTATTCATCCAAACGCATTTAAGCTGTACGATGGCGCTCAAGAAGCGATACATCTATTAAAACAGACCGGGCTTAAGCTGTTTGCATTTACGAATCAGTACAGAATTTCACGTGGCGAGGCGACTATTCAGGAGTTCGAACAACAATTCAAGCAATTTGGATTTGATCAAGCATATATATGTCCGCATGAAGAGGAATGTACTTGCAGGAAACCTAAACCTGGAATGCTGCTGCAGGCTGCAGCACAGCATCATTTGGATTTAAGCAAATGCATTGTTATTGGCGATGTAGGCGATACCGACATGCTTGCAGCTCAAGCAGTAGGAGCCAGAAAGATAATCGTGCGAACAGGTTGGGGAGAAGCTTCCTTAACAACATATAGACACAAGTGGCTCGAAGCAGAGCCTGATTACATCGCTAACGATATATTGGATGCAGCCAACTGGATTTTAGACAACAAAGACAAGCTATAATCATTTTACTTTTTTACGTACTCTATATGAATCTATTAAACGATAGAACCGAGCCACTCGAGAGTGGCTCAAGAATAACTAACACTTACAGCGCGCAAAGCTCGATTTCGAAGCCAAGATCTTCAATCATTTGATGATCGAGCGCTGTTTCCTGACCAGATGTTGTAAGATAGTCGCCAACGAAAATTGAATTGACGGCATAGAGTGCAAGTGGCTGGAGTGATCGCAGGCTTATCTCCCGTCCTCCAGCTACCCGAATTTCCTTGTCAGTGCAGACGAAACGAAAAAGCGCCAGCACCTTCAAGGCAAACAGAGCAGGCGTGCGCCCCGTTCCAGCTAGAGGCGTTCCTTCAATCGCATGCAGGAAATTGATTGGAATGGAGTCAGCGCCAAGCTCTCGCAATGCAAATGCCATCTCTACAATATCAGTTAGTCGTTCACCCATGCCAATAATGACACCAGAGCAAGGGGACATGCCGGCCTGCTTCACGGTTTGCACGGTCTCTTCGCGCTGCTCATAGGAATGAGTGGTTGTAATAGCGGTATAATGGTCGCGGCTCGTATTCAAATTATGATTGTAGCGAGCGACACCAGCTTCTGCCAAACGCTCAGCTTGACCAGGCTTCAATAAGCCTAGGCAGGCGCATATTTTCAAGGGCATGGTTGCTCGAATTTCACGTACCGCCTCAATTACTTGCTCGAGCTCGCGATTGCTAGGCCCTCTGCCGGAGGCTACAATGCAGTAGGTTCCCGCCTTGCGCTTTAATGCCTCCTGCGCCCCTGCCAGCAGTGTATCCTTGTCGAGCATAGAATATTTGCTTACAGGAGCTGAGGAAACGATGGATTGTGAACAATAGCCGCAATCCTCGGGACAAAGCCCGCTCTTGGCATTTATGATCATATTCAGCTTAACCTGCTTGCCATAATAGTGCTTGCGAATTTGATAAGCTGCATAAAGAATCGGCAGCACCTCCTCATCGTTTACCTCTAGTAATGCCAGCGCCTCACTTTGCGTTATTGCTTGTCCCTGCAGAACCTGATTTGCGAGCTGATTCCAATTCGTTACGCACATCTGCTTCGCATATTGCTTCATCATAAATTCCCCCTCAGCCAGCTCATAAATAAGTTTAGTTTTATTGTTAACCAATTATAAAATGAATTAGGTTAACAATTAGACTTTAGCAAAATTATCCTTGCTTGTAAAGAGAGCCTTTAAAAGCTTGAAAAGTGCAAATAGATTGCATTAAAGCATTGGTTAAAAATACGTATTTATGTAAAATGGTAGAAGAAGGCAAACTATAGATTTAGTAAGAGCGCTGTCGTCTAATCGGAGGAAAGAGAGAGGATTATTATGAAAGAAAAATATGTAACTATTCATAGACTGCCAACTGTCAATGAGTATAAAAAAATTAGCGATGCTGTAGGTTGGACCGACTTTATGAATTACGAAGTAATAGGACAATCTTTGAAGCAGTCACTTTTTGGGGTGGTTGTTCAATATTATGATGAAATCGTCGGGATGGGAAGAGTCGTTGGGGATGGACATATCTATTTTTACATTCAAGATATCGCAGTCATGCCGCAACATCAAGGAAGCGGCATCGGTAACTTTATTATGGATGCGATAACGGCATACTTAAAAGAACATGCGCCTGAGAAATCATTCGTTGGCTTGTTCGCCGCTAAAGGGAAGGAACCGTTCTATAATAAATATGGATTTAATAAGCATGATGGCATGACCGGAATGTTCGGCGTCGTGCATGGCAGTACGATTATGTAAGTCTAGCCATTTTGAAAGGGTCCGGGATATTTACTTGTCAGCTAGGATAACTTGACGGGATTCAGCTAAGCGATTTCGGCTTTTTACCCGAAGACAGTAAATAAAAACTTGTTTTCGCTCACGTTCGATAAGGAGGCTTGAGTTGGAGTAGGAGCACCAATAGACTGCCCACCCTGCGTGGGTAAGACATTCTAGCTACTTCGATTTTCACGCGTGCACGGGACTACCAGAGGCTCTAGGTCAATGCAATTACTAGGCTCTGGTAATTCACACTCTTTACTTGACAATCTTAAAGGAGGGGATTAAACGTGTTAGATAAAATTAAAGATTCATTATTAGATCCATCAGTAGCATTTAGCGGATATGTATTAACTTTATTAGGAAATATAAAAGCTTTGCAATTTAAGATATTTGCTCATACATCTATTGAAGAATTAAGTTTTATGAGTAGGAATATTAAAGTGTTTCGTAAATTATTATTAAATGTGAGTTTATCTTTATTCCTCTGTATATATACCGTATTTCTGTTCACATTAGATTTTGATGTTATTAATTTATATACTCTAGTTTCTCAGTTTAATTTCACAATATATATAAGCATATTCCTATTTACGTTAATATACCTGATCATATTGTTAATCCCATTTATACAGAAAAAAGTTGCTGAATTAATAATGGTTAATCGAAAGTCAAGAAGGAAGCATTCATCTTTTGTATTAATTACAATATGCATGATGTTAACATACTCGCTATGTGTCTTGTTTTTATATGCAATTATTGTCATTAACTATTTAAAGGCGCGTTCAATAGACCTACTAGGGAGTGCACCAGAAGAATTTGATTTTTTATTATCTAGTGCATTATATTCCCCGAAAATAGTTTTTCAACTGCTATTCTTTACATTACTATGTATTTTATTTCTTTCATTATTACCATTTATATCAAAATACTTAGCTGATTCTGAAGTCGTAATCTGTATAACATTTAAGGATAACACAATATTGGAAAATAAACATATAATTAATCCTAACGTCAGAAATGGTATTCTTGTCTCAGATTCTAAAGACTCATTTTCTAAAAAGATTTACATCCCAAATGAAAATATTAAAAAGATAGACTTTTTAATCATACAATATTTTTTAGGTATAGATGAGACTACAATAAAACCTGTTACCACCAACAAAAATAAACTCGTATCGGAACTCATAAATCTTAGTGAAAAAGAAAAAAAAGTTGTAGAAGATATACTTCAAAATAGCATGAAGTGTCAAGAAACAAAAACTACTGTTTAACAAATGATATCTAATAGCGAATGCACTCACTAAAAAATCGCAATTAATATTGATTGATACAAGTACTAATTCACATCACAGCGACACGATATCGTGGTTCTCAAGATCATCATTCAGATCGAATTGTTGTTAGGAGCATTTGGCAATACCGATGCATTGTTGGAAGCGATATTAATTAAGTACAAAAAAGCGCCAGCGTTACTTTCTAATGCAGGCGCTTGTTCATTGTGCGAGTTATGTTTCGAATATATCGTTGATATTAATTTCAAGCCCTTCGAAAATATAAGAGCGCAACACTTCATTTGAGCGATAAGTGGCATATTCGCTAATATTATAATTATCGAAGCTATATATTAAAACGGAAAGCTTGTCAGGATCAACGACCCAAAATTCCTTAACCCCTGATAGCATAAATGTATTTAGTTTATCAATCATATCCTTAGAGCGGGTGCTTTTTGATAAAATTTCGATACAAAGCGAGGGAGTGCCCATATATCTATCCTTTTCATTCACAGCCTCATCAAAATCACAAGCAATGAGCAAGTCCGGCTGCATAACATCAGGTGTGTCTAGATCCTTTTTATAGAAATGTACATCAAAAGGAGCGTAAAAAACTTTGCACTTTTTTCCTTTGAAATAGGCTCGCAGCTGAACGTGCAAATTCCCGGAAATATCTTGGTGAAATGTACTTGGAGAAGCGAGCAAAACAATTTCTCCATTAATATACTCCATGCGCAGCTCACTATTTTCGTAAATTTCCATAAACTCTGCATAGGACACCTTTTTACCGCCATATTGATAATCCTGTGCGCGTTCCTTCACTGTAAAATATCGTTCGATTTCAGAAATGTATGGCGTCAATCGTGCAAACTTCGTTCCGTTTTTTGTGATGACAACTTCGTTATTGGCGGCAGTATAGTCAAGATATTTGCCCAAATTTGCTTTAAGCTCAGTCGCTGTAATGACCTTTGTTGTATCCTTCATTTCGATCACCTCACAACATAATAATTGAACGAACCGTACGACTATTTCAGAGCATCGTGCGCTTGAAAAAAATACATCGTACGATAATCATATCATATCGTACGATGTATAGTAAAGTGTTTACTTAGCTGGAAATGAAGCTGCTTTATGCGATAGGCGTTCCGTTCGGCACAGCCTCATCAGGCCGAAGCAGAATTACGTCGCCAGCCTCTGGTGTGCCTCCGATAACAAGCACCTCTGATTTAAATCCTGCGATTCGTCTCGGCGGGAAGTTGACGACGGCGACAACCTGACGACCTATCATTGCTTCAGGTGTATATCGCTTTGTAATTTGTGCGCTAGAGTTTTTAATTCCGAGCTCGCCAAAATCAATTTTCATCTTAATTGCTGGAACTCTTGCTTCGGGAATGGCTCAGCGGCTATGACTGTGCCGATTCTCAGGTCGATTTTAGAAAAATCCTCAATTGTAACCATAAGCATATTCCTTTCCTTCTATAGCTCACAGGCGACGCCGTCTCCGTCTCGATCCAGCTTTTTGCTGTATCCAGGGTCACCTTCATATAATGGAGTGACGCCTGCTGCATGTGCCTCTGAGCAATTTTTGTACACAATGTCAGCTGCTTGCTTATCTTTTTCGCTCGTCAGCAAATCCTCATCAAGCTTTAATTCAGAATCATCGGATCCGCCAAACAAGTTTTTAGGCTTTGTTACAATAAATAATACTTTTTCGCCATCCTCATAAGCAGATAGTTGATGGCCGACCCAGCTGCCAGCACCGCGATTATCACTTGAGTTGACATACGCTACACTGGCTCCTTCACCACCTTCAGCGCACATCGCCATTGGCCATTCGTCACGGTCATAGCCTTCTCTTGTACTAATGCCCTTTAAAGACTGCTTGCGCCGTTCATCTGCGCCATCCCGGTCAATTGTGCAAACATCCGAATGTCCGTTTTCAATAGCAGAGTATATATGAAGTGCTGTCTCGGGATAGCTGTCGCTCGGAAATTCAAGCACATAGTCGTACTCGTCTGGTTCAGTTTGCACGGGAGAGGCAGCTTGATCATCAGCCTGCCCGTCTAGCGATTTCTGAACTTGTTTCTGTCCAATACCGGTTGTGTGGTCATTATTTTCGCTTGCTTCTGTTGCGGTGGAAGGCTGCAGATCAATCGTTGTTTGCTGGCCGCAAGCCGATAGCAGAATGCAGAGCAGGAGCAGCAAGCTTATTATTTTTCTCAAATTAATTCCTCCAATTCTAAGCTGTAAAAACAAAGACCACTATGTACAGCTGGACTGTACGATAATGGTCCCGAAATATCCAGGTTGTCTTGCGTTAGTGCATGTCGCGGAACAAGCCGATTACTTTGCCAAGAATCGTTACATTCTTTAAAATTATTGGCTCCATAGATGCGTTTTCCGGCTGCAGGCGAATATGGTCCTTCTCACGATAAAAGGTTTTGACAGTAGCTTCGTCATCCTCAGTCATTGCAACGACAATATCGCCGTTATGTGCGGTTTGCTGCTGGCGAACGATTACCAGGTCGCCATTATGTATACCAGCTTCTATCATGCTATCGCCGACTACATTTAATACAAATACGTTATGCTCCCCAATAAAATGGGAGGATAGCGGGAAGTAATCCTCGATATTTTCCGTAGCCGTAATCGGGATGCCGGCAGTTACTTTACCGATAATCGGAATATGCTTGACAGGAAATGGAATGACATTATCGGACGGATCTGGAAATACATCGTCCTGGTCCAATATTTCAATTGCCCGCGGCTTGGTAGGGTCGCGGCGAATGAAGCCTTTCTTTTCCAGACGATCCAAATGGCCGTGTACGGTAGAGCTGGATAATAGCCCAACTGCCTCGGCTATTTCCCTTACGGAAGGAGGATAGCCCTTTTCCTTAACCTCTTGCTTTATAAAGTTCAATATTTCCAACTGACGCTTAGAAAGTTTATTCATGAGATCAACTCCATCTATTATTAGGGAAATTATAACATAGAACTCGAGTTCGCACAAACATAAGTTCTTAAGAATATATGTTCTTATTTTTTGCGCAAAACCATTGACAAGAAACATATGTTCGCATATTATAAAAACAGAACAAATGTTTGGGAGTGGTAATCATGTCAACCTATAATCCATACGCATTTCAAAGCTATGAAGTGAAAGCTTCAGTTTCAAATAAACGTTACGCAGACAATAAGTCGCATGCTGCTGTATCGAAACTAAAAGAGTTTTTACATAAGCAGCAGTTATCCAAATGGTTTCTTTGCTTGTTTGTCATCCTATTATTTGTTACGAGCTTTTACCTTGTTCGGGCCGCTGCGTCCACAACTTCAGATGATCACATTGCGATTGGAGAAGAGAAGGTGATTACGGTAAGCTCCGGTGATACGTTGTGGGAAATTGCTGCGCAGCACTACAGCCATATTCAGGATAAAAATTACGCCGTATATTTAATTAAAGACCGCAACGGATTATCGTCAAATATCATTCTTCCCGGAGACAAGCTTATATTGCCGGAGGAATAAGCACATACAATAGAGCACCGCCTATATGGTTCATCGAAAAGATGTAACTTTATAGGCTTTTTTGCTATAATAGATTTGTTATGGATTTTTCGGTGTTCAGTGAAACTGCCTATTGCAGCATGATGGTGAGCCGTATAGGTGATGAGGGGAGTGGATGGAATGGATATGGATAAAATCATTGCTCGTATCAATGAGCTGGCACGTAAAAATAAGACGGTTGGTTTAACGACAGCGGAGCAAGCAGAGCGTGCTGAGCTAAGAACTAAATATCTTGCTGTATTCAAGTCTAACTTTAAGCAGCAGCTTGACAGCATTAAATATGTCGAAGATGAAGATCCCGACAGCAAGCCGCTGCATTAAATAGCTAGTACAAAATTCTATGTTGATGAAGACAGAGGAGGAGTTTGCTTGTCGCGTTCTTGGGAAAGAAAAGTGAAAAAAAATATGGAGCAAATTAATAAGCAGCGCAAAAAATCCGGAGCGGGCAACCTGGTGCTTAATTCCGAGAAGAAGCATGAGGTTACGTTCAAAGGCCGAAACATTGTGCTCCCAATTGTTTTGATATTGTTTATTGGCATGTACAATATCATTTTACTGATGGACCCAACGTATAAGATAGACGGTATGTATTGGGCAACGAATATTGCTTATATACTGCTGGCTGCATTATTTTTTTTCCGCAAGCCATATTTGACAGTCAGCAAGGAATATGTGCAGACTCGCCGAATGATGGGGGACAAGCAGCTTTTCGCTGTTGCCATAAAAGAAATTAAAGTACAAGGCGGCTATATTATTATTGTACCGAATAATGGCAGCAGCTGGGCATTTAATAAAACCTTCAATCGCTATCCGATTGACGATATGAAGGATGAGCTGAAAAAGTTTGCAGACAAGCATCATATTGCTTGGACTGAATAATTGGAAAAGGGAGAGAAACAAGCGTGAAAAAAGCGGTTTTATTTGACCTCGATGATACGCTGCTATGGGATGAGCGCAGCGTAAAGGAAGCGTTCCAGACGACCTGTGAGTATGCTGCAGCCAAGACGGGCGTTGACCCTGATGCATTGGAGGAAGCTGTGCGCCGAGAAGCTCGTCAAATTTACGAAGCATTCGAAGCATTTTCATTTACGAAAATGATCGGTATTAATCCGTTCGAAGGCTTGTGGGCAAGATTTGCCGAAGGGGAGCAGCAACAATTCCGTCAGCTGGAGCAATTTGTTCCTACATATCGCAAAGCAGCCTGGACGAAAGGATTAGCAGCGCTAGGGATTGAAGATGAGCAGCTTGGAGCTGAGCTAGGCGAAATGTTTCCGGCTGAACGTCGCAAGCGTCCGCTCGTGTACGAGGAAACCTTTGCAGTGTTGGACCAGCTAAAAGGCAAATACAAGCTGCTGCTGCTTACTAACGGCTCTCCTGATCTACAGAGAGAAAAGCTGGCGGGTGTGCCTCAGCTTGCACCGTATTTTGACCATATTATTATTTCCGGCGAGTTTGGCAAAGGCAAGCCTGATGTAACGATTTTCGAGCATGCATTGAGCAAGCTGGAGCTGAATGCAGAGGACTGCGTCATGGTTGGCGACAAGCTGACGACAGATATTTTAGGCGCGAACCGTGCTGGCATAGATTCCGTATGGATTAATCGCCATGGTGTTGATCTCAATGACGACATTATTCCAACTCATACAATTACTAGCTTGCAGCAATTATTTTCTATTCTTAACGCTTAATTCAGCTTAGTGTATCATTTGCTTATATTAATAAAATGGGCTTATCCAGAAAGTCAGTGCAAACTGACAATCCGGATAAGCCCTTAATGTAACATACCTATTACTTTTGGAAGTTAGGATCGTTGTGCGGATGAGCAATCCAGCCTTCTGGCTCAATAAACAAGCGCACAGCAACAATTTGCTTATTTTCCATTAGCGTAAAGAAGTGTGGCTTGTTCTCAGGGACTGAAATAACGTCGCCTGCAGTAAGTTCAACATCAAAGTAGCCTACATCATCCGAGCCTTTAATAATGAAGATGCCTTTGCCTGCTGTAATGGCGCGTACTTCATCTTCTGTATGTGTATGCACGTTTTCAAACTTGGCAAGCAGCTCTTCCAGATTAGGAGTCGCTTCAGAAAGCGTAATGACATCCCAGGTACGGTAGCCGCGGCGCGCTGCCAGGTCGCGAATCTCTTCATCGAAGGTGTTTAGCACTTCCTGTTTTTCTTCGTCGCTTAGCACGAATTTCTCTTGCAATTCCTCACGCAGCTTGGAAGGGTTCCAGTGCTCATAAAGCACTTCCTGGCTTTCCAAAAATGCGCGTACATTTTCTTCTCCTTGAATACGTTCGTCTGTATTGCGAATTCTAATCTCTGCCATCTATATTCCACCTTTTCCAATAGGAATTAAACTGTTATAGTAATCATTATAAATCATTATAAAGTACTTGTCGATTATAATCCTTTCAACTTATGTGAAGATCTGCTAAAATTTGAACTAGTGATTTGGGGAAGGGGAATGAATGTGGCAACCAGTAAGCTGCAAGAACAGCTAGAAAAACGCATTCTCATTTTAGACGGTGCGATGGGCACGATGATTCAGCAAGCCGATTTGACCGAGGAAGACTTTGGCGGAGCTGAGCTAGACGGCTGCAATGAGATGCTAGTGTTAACACGTCCTGACATTATTCAGCAAATTCATGAGCAATATCTTGAAGCTGGAGCGGACATTATTGAAACGAATACCTTTGGCGCAACAAGCGTCGTATTGGCTGAATATGATATTCCGGAAAAAGCAAGAGAAATCAATCTTGCTGCAGCCAAGCTGGCGCGCGATGCGGCAGATAAATATAGCACGCCTGACAAACCGCGCTTCGTCGCAGGAGCGCTTGGTCCAACGACCAAGACGCTGTCAGTTACTGGCGGCGTTACCTTTGATGAGCTGGTAGAAAGCTACTTTGAGCAGACTGTAGCTTTAATTGAAGGCGGGGTCGATGCGATTCTGCTGGAAACGTCACAGGATACGCTCAATGTAAAAGCGGGCAGCATCGGCGTTCGCAATGCGTTTGAAGCGACAGGCAAAACACTGCCGATTATGATTTCAGGTACGATTGAACCGATGGGTACTACGCTTGCAGGGCAAACAATTGAGTCATTCTATATTTCGCTTGAGCATCTGCAGCCGATTTCCATCGGCTTAAACTGTGCGACAGGTCCGGAGTTTATGCGTGATCATATCCGTACGCTAAGCGGCATTGCCAGAACAAAAATTTCCTGCTATCCGAATGCGGGACTGCCGGATGAAAACGGACAGTACCATGAAAGTCCGGAGTCGCTAGCACGCAAGCTTGAAGATTTTGCGCAAAATGGCTGGCTAAATATTGCAGGCGGCTGCTGCGGCACAACGCCGGCGCACATTAAAGCAATGGCGGAAACTATGGCCAAGTATGCGCCGCGCGAGGCGAATGGCGATCATCCGGATGCTGTATCGGGCATTGATACTGTATTTATTGAGTCTGACAATCGTCCGCTTATGATTGGCGAGCGGACCAATATTTCTGGCTCGCGCAAGTTTAAGCGGCTAATTAAAGAGGAAAAGTTCGACGAGGCGTCTGAAATTGCGCGCGCGCAGGTTAAAAATGGCGCGCATATTATCGATATTAACCTGCAGGACACCGATATTGACGAGGCTTACGCCGTTAATCACTTTTTGCCGCAGGTCATGAAAAAAATTAAAGCGCCGATCATGATCGATTCGACGTACGATCATATTATCGAGCTGGGCTTGAAATATTCACAGGGCAAAGCGTTAATTAACTCCATTAACCTTGAAGACGGAGAAAGCAAATTCGAAAAAATTGTGCCGCTCATTCATAAGTACGGAGCAGCAGTTGTTATGATTTTGATTGATGAACGCGGTCAAGCGGTTTCCCGTCAGGCGAAGCTAGAAGTGGCGGATCGCGCCTATGATTTGCTTGTCAACAAATATGGAGTGAATGAAGAGGATATTATATTCGATCCGAACATGTTCCCGGTCGGCTCCGGTGATCCGCAATATATTGGCTCAGCCGTGGAGACGCTTGAAGGAATCCGGATGATTAAAGAGAAATATCCACGCACCAAAACGATTTTGGGCTTGAGCAACATCTCATTTGGCTTGCCTGATGCCGGACGTGAGGTGCTCAATTCTGTTTATCTATATCATGCGACAAAAGCAGGGCTTGATTATGCGATTGTAAATACGGAAAAGCTGGAGCGTTATGCCTCTATTCCTGCTGAGGAAAGAGAGCTGGCTGAGCAGCTCATTTATAATACGAATGATGATACGTTGGCAGCCTTCGTTGCCGCCTTCCGCAACAAAAAGGTTGAAAAGAAAGAAAAGCTGTCCAATCTTTCGCTGGAGGAGCGCTTGGCTTCCTATATTGTGGAGGGAACAAAGGAAGGACTTATTGCCGATCTCGAGCTGGCAAGAGAGAAATATGCGCCGCTGGACATCATTAACGGCCCTCTAATGAAAGGGATGGAAGAGGTCGGAAGACTGTTCAACAACAACGAGCTGATTGTAGCCGAGGTGCTGCAAAGCGCTGAGGTCATGAAGGCCTCCGTCAGCCATCTCGAGCAGTTTATGGAAAAAACCGAAACCTCGACCAAGGGTAAAATTATACTCGCTACCGTTAAAGGCGATGTGCATGATATCGGCAAAAATTTGGTCGAAATTATACTGTCCAACAATGGCTACAAAATTATTAATTTGGGCATTAAAGTACCGCCTGAGCGCATTATCGAAGCATACCGCGAGGAAAAGGTGGATGCGATTGGCTTATCCGGCTTGCTCGTAAAATCGGCGCAGCAAATGGTTATTACGGCCCAGGATTTGCGCAATGCCGGCATTGACGCGCCTATTATGGTAGGCGGCGCAGCGCTGACTCGCAAATTTACGCGGACACGAATTTTGCCGGAATACGACGGGCTCGTTGTTTATGCCAAGGATGCGATGGACGGTCTTGATTTGGCTAACAAATTAACCAATGAGCAGCAGCGCCTGGAGCTGGAAAAGGAAATTGCCGAGCAGCGAATCGCGCTCGCCACAGAGGATCAAGGCGGCAAGCAGCTGCCTGCCATGACGCGAGCAGTCCGATCGAATATTTCACCTGATGCGCCAGTCTTTGCTCCGCCAGATACAGAGCGTCATATTTTGCGCAACATTCCGCTAGGGCAAGTGCTACCATACGTCAATATGCAAATGCTGCTTGGCCACCATCTTGGCGTGAAGGGACAGGTCGACAAATTACTCGCAGCAGGCGATGAGAAAACGGTGCAGCTGAAGGAAATGATTGATCAAATCTACCGCGAAGGAATGGTTGAGGGCTTCCTTGAGGCAAATGCGATGTATCGTTTCTTCCCGGCACAGTCATCTGGCAATGACGTCATCATTTATGATCCTGCTGATCATACGAAGGAAATAAAACGGTTCTCCTTCCCGCGCCAGCAGGTCGAGCCGTATCTGTGCTTGTCTGACTATCTTAAATCTGTTGAAAGCGGCGTAATGGACTATGTTGGCTTCCTCGTCGTAACGGCTGGTCGCGGCATTCGCGAGCTGTCCACTGTGTGGAAGGATCAGGGCGATTATTTGCGCTCGCATGCGCTGCAGGCTTGTGCTCTGGAAACAGCAGAAGGCTTGGCTGAAAAAGTCCATCAGATGATGCGCGAGCAATGCGGCTATCCAGATCCGCCTGAGATGACGATGAAGCAGCGCTTTGGCGCGCGCTATCAAGGGATACGCGTATCGTTCGGCTATCCGGCCTGTCCGAATTTGGAGGATCAAGGGCCATTGTTCGAATTGATGAAGCCGGAGGATATCGGCGTAGAGCTTACAGAAGGCTTTATGATGGAGCCAGAGGCTTCGGTATCCGCGATGGTGTTTGCCCATCCTGAGGCGCAATACTTTAATGTAGATAAAGCGTAATAAAGCGGCGGCATATTCAAGTTAAATGCTGCTTATAAGCTGCTTAAATGCTGCTGGAATAAAGGCTGTCAGCTCCGATCAACACGATGCGGCGCTGGCGGCCTTTACGCTTTTTTTACGATTTACCGGTCCTGTGCATACCTGAAATAGAATAGAGTATTGAATTGCGAACATGCATTCGATACACTATAGGTTAGGGAGATCGCTACGGAATGGTGAAAGAGGAGAGCTTAATGATGAACGAATGGACGGGAAAAGCGAGAAATATGAGCGAATGGCTGGAAAGCCTGAAGCAGCAAAAGGAGATTATGGAGAATGTAACGGAGTGGCGAACAATTCCGCCGCGCGAAGCTGTTTATGCGCCGCTTCCGCAGCAGCTGCACCCTGAGCTTAAGGGAGCCTTGCAGGCAAAAGGGATTGACAAGCTGTACAGTCATCAGGCAGAAGCTTTTGCTGCTGCTGCGCAAGGTGCGCATGTTGTAACCGTTACGCCAACTGCTTCCGGCAAAACCCTCTGCTACAATTTGCCGGTGCTGCAGGAGATCACCAACAATCCGGAAGCGCGCGCACTTTATTTATTTCCGACGAAGGCGCTGGCGCAGGATCAGGTTGCTGAGCTGCAGCAATTTGCCGACCTGATGGACTGTGATTTAAAGACGCATACCTACGATGGCGATACGGCGCCAAGCATTCGCACGGCGATTCGCAATGCAGGACATATCGTGGTCACGAATCCGGATATGCTGCATTCAGCTATTTTGCCGCATCATACGAAATGGGTGCGCTTATTTGAAAATATTAAATTTATTGTAATAGATGAAGTGCATGCCTATCGTGGCGTATTTGGCTCGCATGTAGCCAACGTGCTGCGCCGACTGCTGCGGATTTGCCAGTTTTATGGCTCCAATCCACAGTTTTTGTGCGCTTCTGCAACAATTGAAAATCCTGGCGAGCATGCATCGCGTTTGATTGGCAAGCCGGTGCATGTTATCGACAATAACGGCGCTCCAGCGGGCGAGAAGCATTTTATATTTTACAATCCGCCAGTCGTTAATCAGCAGCTGGGCATTAGAAGAAGCAGCGTCATCGAAACGAAAAAGCTTGCCAGCGCACTGATCAAGCAAGGGCTGCAAACGATTGTGTTCGCGCGCAGCCGGGTGCGTGTTGAGCTGCTGCTTACCTATTTGCAGGAGCTGACTGAGCATAAGGTTAATGATGGCACGATTCGCGGCTATCGCGGTGGTTATTTGCCGAAGCTGAGAAGAGAGATCGAGCGCGGCTTAAGATCGGGCGAGATTAAAGCGGTTGTCAGCACGAACGCGCTTGAGCTTGGCATAGATATTGGCCAGCTGCAGGCTTGTGTCCTCAACGGTTATCCTGGCACAATTGCAAGCACTTGGCAGCAGTCAGGCCGGGCGGGGAGACGCAACGAAATTTCTGTCACCTTTCTCGTGGCCAGCAGCAGCCCGCTCGATCAGTATATGATCCAGAACCCTGATTACTTTTTCAATCGCCCGCCCGAGCAAGCGCTGATCGATCCGGATAATTTATTGATTTTGATCGACCATGTCAAATGCGCGGCCTACGAGCTGCCTTTTAAGCGCGGCGAGCAGTTTGGCGCGGAGCGTCTTGAGGATATGATGGAGTTTTTAACGGAGGAAAAGGTTGTGCATCATGTCGGCGATACATGGTATTGGATGGAGCAGTCCTTTCCGGCGCATAACATTTCCTTGCGCAGTGCAGCGAGTGAAAATTTCGTCATCATTGATATTAGCAATCGCAACAAGGTGATTGGCGAGGTGGATCGCTTTAGCGCCCCGACGTTAATTCATGAAGAAGCGATTTACATACATGAAGGCGTGCAGTATCAGGTGGAAAAGCTCGACTATGAAGAGAAGAAGGCCTATGTGCGCGAGGTGGACGTCGATTACTATACCGATGCCAATCTGGCAGTTGAATTGAAGGTGCTGCATGTCGACAAGCAAAAGAGCTTCGGACATTTGGAGCAGTGCTATGGCGAGGTTACCGTAAATGCGCAGCCCACTATTTTCAAAAAAATCCGCTTGCGCACCCATGAAAATATCGGCTCAGGGCCGATTCACTTGCCCGAAGAGGAGCTGCACACGGCGAGCTATTGGTTCACCTTTTCCGATCAGCTTGCAGCATCGTTAACGAAGGAGCAGATGCAGTCGGCATTGATGGGACTTGCCAATGTGCTCAGCAATATTGCCCCGCTTTATCTTATGTGCGACCCGTTCGACATCCGGGTTGTACCGCAGGTTAAAGCTGTTCATTCCGGCAAGCCGACGATCTTTTTCTATGATCGCTATCCAGGCGGAATAGGCTTAAGCAAGCGTTTATATGAGATTCATAATACGTTACTGCAAAATGCCGAGCAGCTCATTAGGCAGTGCGGCTGTGTCAGCGGCTGCCCCGCTTGTGTCGGGCCGTTGGAGGAAGTCGGCATATGGGGCAAGCAAACGGCGCTGCAGCTGCTTACGATGAAGCTAGACTAAGATTTTATAACGAAGGAGGAATCGCTGATGAATATGCTGCGGAATCGGCTGCGGCGCCTGCAAGGTAAGTCTGTTGATGCTCAGCCCGCAAACCATGCTGAAGATAGAGCTGCTAGTTCGCAGTCTGATAGTCAGCAAGCAGACAAGCCTGTCGAAGCTCAGTCTGTTAACCAGGCAGAATGCGAGCCGACGATCGGTCACAGCGGTACTGGACTAGACAATGATACACTCGAGTGCTCTGCAAATTCAACGGCTCACTCCAGCGAGACTGCGCCTGCTGAGCAGGCTGTAGCTGCCGGCTCATCCACTGCATCGCTGCTGCAACTGCAGCTGAGCGCTTTACCAGCCGATGAGCCTTTTGCCGAGAAATGGGCGGAGCTCTCCGTTCAGCTGGCACAAAATGAATTTGGCAGCTTTTTGCTGCGTTCTCTGCGCGCTTGCGGAACGGAAGCTATCGGCATGCATGCGTTTGGCGAGTGGCAGCAGGCCAGCAGCTTTTTGAACGCCTTTCATCCGCAATCCTCAGCAGATCCAACGCAGTTTTTATTTCTTGATTTGGAAACGACAGGACTCGGCAGTGGTACTGGCAATGTGCCCTTTATGGTTGGACTTGCCTTCTGGGAAAACGACGGATTTACGGTACAGCAGGCACTTATCCGTCACCCGGCAGAGGAGCGGGCGATGCTGGCCTATGTGCATCGCCTGACTGCTCGCTTTACCCATCTTGTTACATACAATGGAAAGAGCTTCGATTGGCCGCTTATGCACAGCCGTTATGTATTGAACGGCATGCGTCAGACGATCTGGGAGCCGCTCCATATTGATTTGCTGCATCCTTCTCGCGCAATTTGGCGCAATACCCTCGAGTCATGTAAATTAAGCCATATTGAAAAAATGAGGCTTGGCATTGTAAGGATCGACGATTTGCCTGGCGCAGAAGCGCCGGCGCGTTACTTTCAATATTTGAATAGTGGTGATCCCGGCTTGCTGGAGGATGTATATCGGCATAATGAAATTGATATGCTCTCGCTTGTCACGCTGGCGATTCGCTTTGGACATTTATTGAGCAATCGTGATGTGAAAAGCATCGTGCAGCAGCCCAATGAGCCTGAAGAAATGGTGCGTACCGGTCTATGGCTGGAGCGGATGGGCTGCCAGCTATACTCAGAGCAGCTGTTTCAACTGGCTGTCCATGTGCCGCAGCAGCGCACGCAAACGCTAATGCTGCTCGCGATGCGAGATAAACGCATGCAAAATATGGAGCGTGCGCTGCAGCTTTGGCAAAGAGTTGTCGATACGGAAAGCATTTGGACAACACATGATCAGGTGGAAGCGGCGATCGAGCTGTCGATGTACTACGAGCATAAAGCAAAGCAGCTTGAGCAAGCACTCGCTTATGCAGAAACTGCATACGAGCGTTTGCGGGAAATAAGGCCCGGCGGCCGCCGCTCAGCTCAACAGCAGCAAAAAGAGCTGGAACAGCTGGAGAAGCGGCTAAATCGTTTAAAAAAGAAGTGCCGCGGCACTGCATAGACATATATAATGTGGAACAGGGAAACAAAATTAAACTATTGAATAAGAACTCGTTTCTGGTAGACTATCTGTATAACAAAATTATAAAAACGATACAGCACATTAAAATGAACAGAATGAATCGCAGTTTTGCGCTTTGATTCATATAATGGGAGACTGAACAACAATGATCGCTTTGCATGAACGCTATAAAGCATTATTAATTGATCTTGATGGCACAATGTACCATGGAGAAATTCCGATTGATGGCGCAAATTTGCTTATTCAAAGCTTGCGTGAGCAGCAGTGGAGCTACCGCTTCGTGACGAACAATTCTTCGGCTACTCCAGAGCAGGTTGCAGAGCGCCTGACTCGTATGGGGATTGCTGCGGATGCTGCCGATATTTGCACCTCGGCACAGGCAACGGCCTACTACATTGCGAATAATGATCCTGAGGCAAAAGCGATGGTGATTGGCGAGCATGGACTGCGCCAGGCTTTAACAGGCCAAGCGCTGGAAATTGTTGAAGAACAGCCAACAGTGGTTGTGCAAGGGATAGATCGTGAATACACTTATGAAAAAGGGAAGCGTGCTGTGCAGGCTATTCGTGCTGGTGCGCAATTTATTATGACCAATCCCGATTTGCTGCTGCCTACAAGCGATGGACTAATCCCTGGCGCCGGCTCAATCGGAGCCATGCTGCAGGCAGCAAGCGGCAAGCAGCCGGTCATAATCGGAAAGCCGTCGCGCATCTTAATTCAATATGCGCTTGACCAGCTGGACTGCGACGCGGAGGATGCGCTAATTATCGGGGACAACATGCTGACTGATATCCGCTCCGGTCAAGAAGCTGGCTGTCATACTGCGCTGCTTTATACTGGTATTACAACGCCTGATAATTATTCATACTATAGAGAGCAAGCTGAATGCGAACCAACCTATGTTTATGCCGATCTGCATGAGCTAAGAAAAGCATTGAACAAGCAACAGTAAAATTGAACTTATCTATCAAATGGATAAAGGATGCTAATTCATTTAATCCCCTTTACGAACCAACCTGGAGTCAAGACATATAGGAGGCACAAGTAATGTACGAATTACCGGAACTTGAAGTGATAAAAGCGATAATGGCTGAAAAATATGCAGGAGCTACAATAACAAAAGTAATATGCAATACGAAAGCAATAACAGGCAAAAAAGCGAAGCTGTGCGAAGAGCTTCAAGGAGCAACCATCTGGTTTGTCGAGCGGCGCGCAGGGCATCTTGTGCTGCATCTTGACACTGGCAAGCGGCTTCTTATTTATTTTGATCATGACTCCACCTTCTACGGCGGAGAAGCAGGGGAACGCTTGAAATCAGGCTCTGCTCTAGTTCTAGAGCTTGGAGATCGCTATATGGCGTTTGGCAAGCTGCCTGAGCAGGCCGTACAATTGTTGACCGTACGCGAGGTGGAAGAGCTGCTTAGAGGGTGTGCGCCAGATCCGCTTGACAAGCGTTTTACCCAGAGCTATTTGCTGGGCCAGCTAGGCAAAAAGCGCAGCTCGCTAAAAACCTTTTTGCTTGACGCCACGGTCGTTTCGGGAATTGGTGCGGTATACAGTGATGAGATTTTGTATGCGGCCAATCTTCATCCAGCGCGCAAAGCGAACAGCTTGAGTACGGAAGAAGGAGAGCAGCTGTATGAGGCAATTCGCAACATTTTAAAGGCTGCGATTTCGGACGGGGGAATACGCATACAGCCGCTTTATGCGCAGGATAGCTTGACGGGCAGCTATTCCGATCAGCTTGCGGTTTACGGACGCGAAGGCGACTATGCATTGGATACGACTGAGCCAGTTGAGCTGATTACCGTTGCCAAGCAAAAATGCTACATCTGTCCAACACGCCAGCAATTAAGCTAATATAAGAGGAAGTTCAAAAAGCCCAAATAAGTCGAATTAAAGGAGCTCTAGGATATGATCCACGTGTATTTAGATGATTTTCGACATTGTCCTGATGGGTTTGTGCTCGCCAAAAATGCGGCAGAATGCAAGCTGCTAATCGATTTTGAGCAGATCGATATTTTATCGCTCGACTATGATTTAGGCTGGAATGAGCCTACAGGCTACGAGGTCGTTATTCATCTGATTCATTCCAGGAAGTACCCTAGACGCATATATCTGCACACCTCCAGCATGTACGGCAAGCAGCAAATGTATGATGCGCTTCGCCAAGCGCTGCCAGCTGATTTCGAGCTGTATGCTCGTCCGATGAACAGGCAAGAGCTGGATGCTGCTGCGAGGCAAATACATGATGAAAGAGGCACAGAATGAGCAAGTGGATTGGTACATCAAATCATGGCTTCTCTCCGTACGGAATGGAGGAGCTTCGCAGGCTGTTTCCGCAAATCCAGTTTAAACAGCTGCTGCCTGGAGAAGTTTATCAATTCGAGGTCTCGGAGGAAAGTGACGAAGTATTGCAGCAGCTGGCGCATGCTGAATTAATTTTCGTCAGACATGTGCAGCCGATAGACCGCGAGCTGCTTCTAAATGGTGATGCCGACGATCAGCTGCAAGCGGCAGCGGCAATGATCGCATACATTGACAGCTCTGTCGCAGGAAAACAGGTTGCGGTGCATGTCCGCATGAGTCGTCAGCATAGCTTGGCTGCAACGAAGCAGCAGCTAAAGCAAGCGATGGATCAGGCATTGATTGAAGCTGGTGCAACGCCTGTTTTGAAGGAGCCTGAGCTGATCATAGCGGTATTTGTACATGAGGATCAACTGCTGGTCGGCTTTGCAACGCCCGAGGAAATGGGCTCGGATTGGCCGGGCGGGGCGATTCGCTTTCAGCGCGAGGAAGGACAAGTATCCCGCGCCAAGTTTAAGCTGCTGGAAGCGGAAAAGGTGTTTGGTCTTGATTACAGCCAATATAAATCGGCAATTGACGTCGGCGCTGCCCCTGGAGGCTGGACAAGCCTGCTGCTTGAGCGCGGGCTAAAGGTGACTGCAATCGATCCTGCTGCTATGGATGAGCGGATTGCCCATCATCCTGCGCTAACGCATTTAAGAATGAACGCTTCGGCTGTTAAGCTGCCGAAGGCAAGCCATGATCTGCTTGTATGCGATATGAGCTGGAGCCCGCTCGAAATGTGCAAGCTTATTTTGCAGCTGAAATCAGCACTTAAGGCCAACGCCTATGCGATTGTTACAGTCAAGCTGATGCATAAGAAAGGGCTACAAAGCATTCGTGAAGTAAAGCAGCGGTTAAGCTCTGCATTTACGGTGCTTGGCGCCAAGCAGCTTTTTCATAATCGTGAGGAAATTACCCTGTTTTTGCAAAAGAAAGGATAGCGCCAAGCAGCAGCTTCGGCTATACTTAGAGCAAGCAAAGCTGCCAAGCGTGCAGCATTCGGAAAAGCATTCTGAGATTAGACGATCAACGTCTACTCCAGAATGCTTTTTTTATTGTCATGAATTCGTTTATGGAGGGGAGTCTGATGGCAGAGGGATCGACTCATATTATTAATGGCAGATACGAGCTGGTACACAAGGCTGCTGACGGCGGAATGGGCGAGCTGTACTATGCGCGCGATTTGAAATTAAATGGGATAGCACGGGCGCTGAAGATGCTGAAGCATATAGAAGGCGCGCAGGAGCAGTGGATTGCGCAGGAGGCTTATCTGTTAACGCGGCTGCAGCATCGCTGCCTGCCGAGCATTTATGACTTTTCGGCAAGTGATGATGGGAGCAGCCATCCATTTTTAGTGATGGACTGGATCGACGGCATCAGCCTTGCGCAATTGCTGCAGCAGGGCACCAAGCCGCTCGCCTTAAGCTATATTTATTATATTGCGCAGGAGGTGCTGGAGGCATTGTGCTACTTGCATGCGCAGCACCCTGTTATCGTGCATCGCGATATTAAGCCTTCCAACATTATGCTAGGAAAAGACGGCAGTGTGAAGCTGATCGACTTTGGCATTAGCAAGCAGCTCGGACAAGGGAATGCGGCTACCTTTCGCTTTGGCACAAGGGGCTATTCTGCTCCAGAGCAGCTGTTGGGTCAAGCAACGGATGAGCGCAGCGATATTTACAGCTTCGGAGCCACATTGCTGACTATGCTTGGCGTAAATTCTGCTCAGCTGCTGGACAGCAGCAATCCGCAGCGCGAGCTACGGCGCAGGCTTGCCGCTGTTCCGAAGGGCCTCGCTCAGCTTATTTTCGATTGCCTGCAGCCATTGCCGCAGCATCGGCCACAGCGGGCTGCCGAGCTGCTGGAGAAGCTGGGCGGGCTTGCGCTCGCTCACGAAAATAGCGGGCTATCAGCGGTCAAAGCCAACGTACGAGAAGCAAAATTTGTCGGGCGCAGAATTGCGGTAATAGGAGCGCATGCTGGAGCAGGTGCTACGCTGCTGGCTCTGGCACTAGCGCAGTTGTATCATGGCGAGGCAGCAAGCTTTGCCTATATTGAGCATCGCAGCAGCGGCGGTGAGCTTGGAGGCTTTCATCTTCAGCCTGCTTCCATGAGCGATTTTGAGAATGCGTCGCAAGCGCTGGAGGAGGATCGCCTGCTTAAGCAAGCTGGAGCCGGGTGTTATTATTTAGCCAATCCACTGTCCGAGCTAAGCGAGCAGGAACGAATGAAGCAGACATGCGAGCTGGCTTCGCTGCTGGCTCTGCAGCAGGATGTGCTGGTCGATTACTCCTCGCACTGGAAGGCGCAGCAAATCGAGCAGATGGTCGAGCATGCCGACTTGATCCTGCTTGTAAACAGTCCCTGGCTAATGAAGCAAGAGCCGCAAGCCAAGCAGTTGCTGAAGCTGCTGCTGCAGCAGGCAAGCGGCAGACAGCTGCCCATAATTTGGATCAGCAATCGAGATCAGCCCTTTCATGCGCGCCATGCGTGGCATAAGCTAAGTGGACAATTGGCTCATCTGAAAATTCCTGAGCTGTCCAGTAAAAAGGTATTAAATGCGTTATGGACAGACAATAGCTTCCCGCCTTATGCAAGTCTAACGGTGGAAATTGGTAAATATTTAATGCCATTAATGAAAAAATTGATTCGCTTGCAATAATAGGCTACCTTACATTATGATGAAAGTACCGATTATATAAGAGGATGTTCAACAAGTCTGTCGATCGTCCAAGCTTCTTGGACCTGAAGCCGAGCTTTGTGAACACGAACTATAAAGGTGGGTGCAACATTATGAGCGATAAAATTTTAGTCGTTGAAGATGAATCGGGAATAGCGCGAATATTACAGCTAGAACTAGAGCATGAGGGCTACGAGGTTGGACTTGCATCCGACGGTAAACAAGGTTATGAAATGATCAATAGCGGAGAATATCAGCTTGTGCTGCTTGATGTGATGCTGCCTAAAATGAGCGGCATCGAAGTGCTGCGTCAAGTGCGGCAAGCCGGAAATCTGATTCCGATTATTTTGCTAACGGCTCGTGACACTGTGCCGGATAAGGTAAGCGGCTTTGAGCATGGAGCGAATGATTACATTACGAAGCCGTTCGCGGTCGAGGAGCTGCTCGCAAGAGTGCGCAATATATTGCGTATTTTCCAACAGAAGCCGAAGGAAGCGGAAGGCTCCGATATTATTACGCTTGGGGATTTAACAATTGAGCTAAGAACGCGCAAAGTAACGCGCAAGGATAATATTATAGAGTTAACGCCGCGTGAATTTGAATTGCTTGTTTTTCTGATCGAGCATGTCAATGAAGAGAAATCGCGCGAGGAAATTTTGTCGGAAGTATGGGGCTACGATTTTATTGGGGAAACGAATCTGGTCGATGTGTACATTCGTTATCTTCGCCAAAAGCTCGATAAGGGGTATCGCTACAAGCTAATTCATACAGTGCGTGGCGTCGGTTATATGATCAAGGAGCCTGATTGATGACACTTCGAAAAAGGTTTACGTTATTTACAATATTTTGGTTGATTCTGATTTTAATATTCTTTAATATCTTCGTATATTTTTATGTCATCAAGATCACAACCGAAAGCGAAGAGGAAATTATCGCCAATAAAGTGAAGCTGCTGCTGGAAAACCCGAGGATACAAAGCGGTCGCGGCTTGAACAGTGCGGATTTGCTCAATGAATACTATAACGCTAATGAAATGATTCGGATTATTAGCCCGAACAACCGCGTTGTCAACATAACGGGCTCTAATGAAATTTTGCTCGAGCTGCCTGCGGAATACAGCACGTATCAAAACTCCGGCATGTATACGAAGAGCGGAGAGCGGATTATATATTCACGTGTCCCGTTGTTCGAGGATGGACAAGTTATTGCGATGCTGGAAGTAACACGGATACTGGATGAGCTGGATGATTATTTGCAAATCCTGATTGCTGCGTTAAGTGTAACGAGCGGTGGGGCTATTTTATTTGCGATTTTCGGGACTTATTGGTTTACTTCCAGATTGACAGAGCCGATCTCGCAAATGGTAACGACGATGCGCGAGATCGATCGCAGCGGAAAGCTGAGAAAAATTGAACTGGGCGAGCGTGAGGAGTCTGCCGAGCTGCAGCAGCTTATTCGCGCATTTAACCAGATGATTGATCGCCTGGACCGCACCTTCGAGCGGCAGAAGTTTTTCATTGCCGACGCCTCGCATGAGCTGAAAACGCCGTTGACCGTCATTTCCAGCTATGCGAATATGCTGAAGCGCTGGGGTGCGGATGATGAGAATGTTCGCAAGGAAGCGATAGATTCCATTGCGAGAGAAACGACGAGACTGCAAAGCTTGACGAAGTCAATGCTGACGCTAGCTGAAGCAGAGCAGGAGGATTGGCTGACGCTGGAGAGCTTTGATGTTGTGCCTGTGATCGAAGAAATTGCAACGATGATGGAAACGACCTTTCAGCGCTCGATTCGCGTAAAGGCTTTTTCGCACAATGTGCGGATGGTTGGCGATAAGGATAAAATCCAGCAGCTGCTCGTCATTTTAATCGATAATGCCATTAAATATTCCAAGGAGCCGATAGATATTTCCGTTGCTTTATCCAAAGGAATTGTAAGGATCGAGGTAAAGGATAAAGGAATTGGCATTCCGGAAAATGAAATTCCACATCTGTTCGAGCGCTTTTATCGTGTCGATGGTGCCCGTGCTCGTACAACCGGTGGGGTCGGGCTTGGCTTGGCGATTGCCAAGCGGATTATTGATCTGCACGAGGGCAAGGTTGAAGTGTTTAGTCTGCTGAATTTGGGCACAACGATTACGCTTCAATTCAAGCAGCGTAAATAATTTTGAGGAGGATGATCGTGAAGTACCGTGTAGGAGCCGTTCAATATAAACTGGCGGATATTGCGTCCTTTGAGCAATTTGCTCAGCAAGTCGAGCATTATGTCCGCAACGCTACAGAATATGGTGTACAGCTATTGCTGTTTCCTGAATTTATGACGACGCAGCTATTATCTATTCCGGATCAAAACGGATTGGCACAGCCGATTGAGAAGCTGCCAGGCTATACGGAAGCGTATATTCAATTATTTCAAACATTGGCTGCCAAATATGAAATGCATATTATTGGCGGCACGCATGTAGTAGCCATGGAGGATGGCTCTCGCCGCAATGCTGCGCATTATTTTTCACCAGAGGGCGAGATCCAGGTTCAGCACAAAATTCATTTGACACCGACTGAGGTAGAAGAATGGGATATGAGTGCAGGCGATGGGGTGGCTGTATTTGATACGCCATTTGGCAAAATTGCGATGCTTACCTGCTATGATATTGAATTTCCTGAAATTGTGCGGATCGCGCGCGCACAAGGCGCAGATGTTGTTTATTGTCCTTCCTGCACCGATGATCGTCACGGCTTTCATCGCGTACGCTATTGCGCCCATGCGCGGACGATTGAAAACCAAATTTACGTTGTAACGACAGGGACTGTCGGAGCGCTGCGCAGCGTTGATTTTATGCGTGCCAACTACGGGCAGGCAGCAATTATTGCGCCTAACGATATTCCGTTCCCGCCAGGAGGCATTATCGCTGAAGGTGTCATCAATGATGATATGCTTATTGTAGGCGATCTTGATCTTGAGCTGCTGTATGAGGTGCGCGAGAAGGGCTCAGTTATGACATGGCGAGATCGCCGCACTGATCTATACTAGGATGTTCAACAAGCCCGGCTTTACTGACGATGTAGTACGCTGCAATAAAAAGGGATGGAGGCGATAACGTGTATAAACAGCTATACGTCATTCAGGAAGGCAAGCCAGAGCTGGCAACCATACGCAGCTATAACACCGCTGACTTCGAGCAATTGATCGATGTGCAGCGGCAAAGCTTTCCGCCTCCTTTTCCCGAGGAGCTGTGGTGGAATGAGGAGCAGCTGCGCGAGCATGTTGCCAGATTTCCGCAAGGAGCGCTTTGTGCTGAAGTAAATGGCAAAATTGTCGGCTCCATGACTGGCCTGATTGTGGCGCTTGATGATTACGGTCATCAGCACAGCTGGAGCGAAATTACAGATGAAGGCTATATCCGCAACCATAATCCTGAAGGGGACACGCTATACGTCGTCGATATTTGTGTCGTTCCTGCCTATCGCAAGGCTGGGATTGGCAAATGGTTGATGCAGTCGATGTATGAAACAGTCGTCCAGCTAGGCTTAACCTCGCTGCTTGGAGGCGGCAGAATGCCAGGCTTCGCTCAGCATGTCCATCAGCTTTCGGCGCAGCAATATGTAGACAAGGTTGTTGCAGGCGAGCTTAAGGACCCGGTGATCAGCTTTTTGCTGCGCTGCGGGCGTGTGCCGATTGGCGTAGCAGAGCAGTATTTGGAGGATGAGCAGTCGTGTAATTACGCTGCTATTATGCAGTGGAAAAATCCATTTAAGGTTTAAAGAATCTGGGTAACGTTACATGATCCGTTTGGAGACGATGGATATTCCTTAGAATGAACAAGACTTCATTGGTCACACATAACGTTATCCAGCTTCCTTAGCGACCAGCGCTCCCTTTGCCAGTCTTTCAGCCCTTTACTTTTCAGAAAGCTCCTTTTCTATTAATCGGCAGACAGTCCTCGCATAAGCATTTGCATCGTTAATTCAATATCCTGCTCATCATTCCACTCCTTATCCGGGAAGATAAGGTATCTGGCAGCAACGTATCCCAAAATGACAGAAATAGTATGACGAACAACGGCTGCAGGTGGGATCGTAATAATTTGCCCTTTTTTCTGGTAGTATTCCGCCAAATGGCAGAATCGTTCAAACGTTTTCTTGCCGATATTTTCTACAAACAGCTCCTTCAGCTCTGGGTGAAACGGGATTTCCTGAATAAGAATTTTGATAAGAGATGTATTGTTTTTTACGAATGCGATGCGGTTTTCTATCATCGCTCTTAAAAAATCTTCATAGTGCTCGTACTGGTGATCGAGCACCTTATACAAGTCTTTAATGACAAAGGGAGCAAGCATTTTGGAAACGATCGGTGTAATGATGCTAATTAACAAATCCTTTTTTGTCTTGAAGTGTTTGAAGATAGTGCCTTCCGCAACCCCGGCTTTTTTGGCGATTTCGCTGGTTGAGGTTGCTGCAAATCCTTTTTCGGAAAATGTTTCAATTGCCGCAATAATAATTTTCCTTTGCTTTTCCGTCAGCTCTCCGTTCACAAAGAGATCATCCATCGTACGATTAGCCTCTTCCATTTTTTACTCCTTTACATTCGTAGCATTATTTCACCATTATAGCTTGTTTTCTGCGAATATAAAAATATTGCTCATAGAGGTGAGCGAAGGCAGCGGCTTATATTTTTCTATATTTTCGAAGTGCCCATATATTGAGTACAATCATAATTAGAGAAAATCCAAGCAATATGAGCAAATCGAGATAAATAGCTTCCCAGCCGCTTCCTCGAACCATAATGCTGCGCAAGGCGTTTGCTGCATAGTAAAGCGGTGTGAAAGGGGCAATCCAGCTCAGCCATTGCGAAATTGTTTCAAGGTTGAACAGCCCGGAAAAGAAAACTTGTGGCACAACAACGACTGGAATAAACTGCATCATTTGCAGCTCATTGCTGGCGAAGGTTGATAGCAAAATGCCCACTGATAGTGCAGTAAAAGCAAGCGCTAATATCGTGAACAGCAAATAAATGAATTGTCCTTCCATCAGCATGCCAAGCACATAAATGGCGTATGCAGAAATGACGGTAGCTTGCAGCGTTGCAAATATGCCGAAACCGAGCACGTAGCCGACGACGATTTCCCATCTTCTTAGCGGGCTGCTAAGCAGTCTTTCCAACGTTCCAGTCGTCCTTTCGCGCAGAAAGGATACCCCTGCAATCAGAAAAACGAAGAAAAATACGAAAAATCCGAGCAATACGGGACCGAAGTAATCAAATTGGCTCATGTCGGCACTGCCATGCTGATAGGTGATGTCGGCTTGCAGGTTAGGCAAGCTGGACGTTGCTTGAGTGAGTGGAGCGAGACTCTGCTGCAGCCACTTCAATACAGCTCCATTTTTAACAGGATCACTGCCTTCAAGCGTCAAGTGTGGCTTGGCTTCTTGCAGGGCAATATAACCGTCCAACTGCAACTTTTCCATATCCTGCTGTGCTTCATCAGCATCGTCATAGTAAAATAGCTGTGCGCCCTCTGAGGCGAACTGCTGCGCCAGTGGTTCTGGAATGTTGACGAGCCCGATTTTCGGCTTATAATCTCCGCCGTTAAATACGAGATGAAGCATTGTCAACACTAAAATAGGTGCAAGTATTAGCAGGCCCAGCGTCCGTTTATCCCGAATAAGCTGCTTAATGATTCTAGTTACTAATGCAGTTACCCGCATGTTAAGCACCTCCATAAGCGAGAAATGCCTCTTCGATACTGGCAGTTTCTGTTTGCTGCAGCAAAGCGTTTGGCGTTCCAAGCGCGATCAGCTTTCCGTCGCGAATCATGCCGAGACGGTCGCATTTTTCCGCTTCATCCATTACATGAGTTGTGACAATAATCGTTTTGCCGGCTTGCTTTAGATCGTGAAAGGTTTGCCAAATTTGCTTGCGCAGCACTGGATCAATGCCAACTGTCGGCTCATCCAATATAAGCAGCTCAGGCTCATGCAGCAAAGCAGCAGCGAGCGAGAGCCTCCTTTTCATACCGCCGGAATAGCTGCTGACTAATTTATTGGCATGCTCTTGCAAATTGACGATCGCCAGAACTTCAGCAATTCGTCTGCGTCTTTGTTTCTTACTCAATTTATATAGCGCTGCAAAAAAATCCAAATTTTCTTTGGCGGTTAGCTCGCTATACAAAGCATCCGCTTGCGCCATATAGCCGATCTGTTGCATGACGTGCAGGGAAGGCATCTTATGTCCCATTACTACATTTTGTCCGGAAGAAGGGACTTCAAGCCCGGCAAATTGTTTGACTAAAGTCGATTTGCCAGCACCAGACGGTCCCAGCAGCCCTAAAATTTCGCCGCTGCGCACCTCCAAATCTATATCGTGCAACACTTGCTGGCTGGCAAAGTGCTTGCTGACGCCTCGAGCCGATATAATGCTGGTCACTATCAATCACCCTTTCTTTGAAGTGAGTAATCACTCACCATTATTTTAACGATGGATTGCTAAATTGTAAAGTGAGTAATCACTCACTTTTTGAAGCTTGCATGGAACGAAGATTCGGTAAAATTTGCAGTACCTGGTGTTCTCAGACACTGCTTAGAAGGAAATGACTCATTTTTGTTGAATGTTATAGGTTGAGCAACAATTAAATAAAGAGGCACAACGCATAGGAGGAAATCAATTATGTTAACCTATCATCGTATTCAATCTATAGAGGATCCACATTTCCCGGCGCTGCATCAGCTGCTAGGTACGATATTTCCGCCTGAAGAGGTATTGGCTTACGAGCTATGGAAGGAGCCTTTGCTTGATCCGAGCATCCATGTTTATGTAGCCTTGCATCAGGGCCAAGTCGTTGGCGCTACTGAATATCGCTACTACCCTCAGTTGCGCGTTGCGATGACTGACTTTACGATTATTGGTCAAGCTGGTCTCGGGATTGGGCGCTTTTTGCTGCGTCAGCGCGAGAAGGATTTACAGCAGCTTGCTAAAGCTTCCGGTACGGAGTCGATTGGCATGTTTGCAGAGGTTTATGATCCGTTCCGCGCGCAAATTCACGAATTTGGCGGCGTTTCACCAATGAATCCAATTGTGCGCCGTGAGGTGCTTTCCCATATTGGCTATAAAAAACTGAATTTCCCTTATGTGCACCCGTCATGGGATCATGAAGGAAATGCAGTATCCGAGCTTGATCTTTGCTTTTTGCCTGCGGATGAAGAGCAGAGCGAGCTGGCTGCAAGCTTGATTGCAACGTTCCTCGAAACGTATTATGCGGCTTTACCGAACAAGCCGCAGCAATGGCTGGATATGGTTGAGACATTGAAGAGCAAGCAAGCTGTTGAATTGCTGCCTCTGTAAGCACTAACAAGCACACGCCTCGTATTCAGGCAACAATCGAATATTTCTCGGCATGGCGAAAGCTGTGCCGAGTTGCGGGAATCACCCTTGTAATCTCCTTCGCATGCGGAAGGAGATTACGTTTTTTGCTGAATGATATTAGTTGTACAGATTACAAGCTGAGGAGTCGTTTGCATTGGGCAGCATCATTTCGTTATTATCCAATATGAAAATCAAATACAAAATATTTGTGCTCATTGCTGCTTTAATGGTGAGCGTCATTCTGTTGACCAATGTTGCCCACACCTTTGCCTTCAAGGCCTATGATGAGCTTGTCTATCAGCAATCGTCAAAGGCGCTTGGCATCTCATCGCTTGGCATGGAGAGTGAGCTTCGGAAAATTTCAGCCCTTTCCTACAACGTTGTGACCGATTCCGCGATTCAGGAGTATTTATGGGATATTCGTAATGCCGAAACGGATTATGTCAGCTATGTCTCTTATACAAAAATTCGCCAGCGTCTTGTTGACCTGGGAGCGCTGGACAAGTATGTGCTGTCGCTTCAGCTATATGATGTTAACAATAAGGAATATACGGTAGGCGCCAGGCCGATTACGCTGAATGAGGATAGGCTGCAGCGACTGAACGATGAGGCGCATGCATTTAAAGGAGGCATCTCCTGGACGGCGCCGGACGAAAATGATAATGTGCTGACAGCGGTTCGCAATATACGGCGCTATCAGGATTTATCGCTGGAAAGCTTGGGCACACTGGCAATCCGAATTGACGTTAATCGGCTGTTTTCCGACTATGTAAACGGTATTGATCATGAGGACGCTACGTTTATTATATTGAAGGGTGACGATGAGATTGTTTATCCTGAACAAGCTCAACTGGATTTGCAAACGCTTACTGATCTAAGGGATCAGGAGCATCGTTACAAAATTGTACGAGAGGATGGCAAGGCGTATTTTTTGACGTATCGTTCCTCAGCCTTTACCGATTGGACGTACTTTACCGCCATGCCGTATGATACGATTTTTTATACGACGGATCGCGCGAAAACGATCGTGCTGGTTGTTTACTTGGCGCTGTTTTTAATTGCTGTTGTCGTGGTGCTTCAGCTTTCCAAGCGCATTACAGATCCGCTGGAAAAGCTGACCTTGAAAATGCGCAGGGTGCAGCTTGGCAACTTTGATTATATAGAGGATGGCAATGAAGTAATAGCGATGGATGAGGTCGGGCAAATCCAGCGCCACTTTCGCATTATGCTGCAAAGAATCAATGAACTGATTCAGGAAAACTACGTGAAGCAGCTGACGATTAAGGATACGCAGTTTAAAGCGCTGCAAGCACAAATTAATCCGCATTTTCTATATAACACGCTGGAATCGATTAACTGGATGGCGAAAATGAGCAAGCAGGAGCAAATTTCGCAAATGGTAGAGTCGCTCGGCGCTTTGCTGCGCTTGTCGATTAGTGAGAAGGAATCCGTCATCTCCTTTCAGCGAGAGCTGGACATTGTGAACCACTACCTGGTTATTCAAAAGCTGCGCTTTGATGAGCGGCTAGATTTTTCCCTGCAGGTGCCAGAGCATCTGACCTCATGCAGCGTACCGAAGCTGTCCGTGCAGCCAATTATTGAAAACGCCATTCATTACGCGCTTGAACCGAATATCGAGCCTTGCAAAATTGTTCTGTCCGCCCATGTTTCAGACGACTGCTTGCATATTGCCGTTGAAGACAATGGGCCGGGCATGAGCGAGTCGTTTCTTGATAAATTAAATCGCGGCGAAATTAAGCCGAAAGGAACGGGATTAGGGCTGCAAAATATTAAGGAGCGAATCAAGATGCTGTACGGCGAGCAATATGGGGTCGAAATCGAAAGCGCAAGTGAACAGGGAACGAAGGTTACACTTATTCTACCGTATATCGTGAGGGATGAAGATGTATAAAGTGCTGCTGGTAGATGATGAACGAATCATTCTCGAAGGGATTTCGACGATGATCGATTGGCGCTCCTGTGAGGCAGAGCTGGTTGGAACGTCTCGCAACGGAATAGAAGCGCTTGATTTTATTAACAAGCATAATCCCGATATCGTCATTTCCGACATTAAGATGCCGGGCATGGATGGGCTGCAGCTTGTCAAGAAAGCAAGCGAGCTAAACCCTAATCTTGCTTTTATTTTGCTGTCAGGCTTCGATGATTTTGGGTATGCTCGCACGGCGATGCAGCACGGAGTAAAGCACTATTTGCTCAAGCCCTGCAATGAAAATACGATTATCAATGCACTGACAGAGGTCATTAGCGATTTGCAAAGCAGGCGCAAAAAAGATCAGTTCATGCATTCGATTCAAGCCAAGCTTGCCAAAGCATTGCCCTATGCCAAGGAGCAGTTTCTAAAGGAGCTCGTAACGAATAAAACATTCGGACAGCGGGATTGGGACGATTACCGCAGACTGTTTCATATTACGGAGCAGCCGGAGCAGGTGCAGCTTATATTATTTCAGCTGGAGGGCAGCTATGATTATGAGCATTTGTTTGCGATTAAAAATATAGCTGAGGATGTGCTGGGCCAGTCTATCGTGCTGCTGGGAACAACAATCGGCAGTCAGGTGCTGTTAATGCTTCAGGTGTGCTACGAGCCTGGCTGGCTGTTTTCGCGGCTTGAGCTGATCAAATCAACATTTACCGGCTTTTATAAGCTGGACTTGACGATTGCCGCCAGTGATGCTGCGCCAATCGATGCGGTTCGCAGCATGTATCATGATACGCTGGAATGCTTGAATTATCGCTTTTACTTGGGGGAGGGCACGATTATCTCGAAAAAGGATATCGCCGATGTCATGTCGGAGCGCCCAACCTTTTACTTTGACGATGAGCAGCTGTCGATCTTTATTAAATCCGGTGATTGGAGCTCGGCACAGCAGGAGCTAAGCCGATTTTTTACAGAGCTTGCCGAGCGCAGACTGGATTCGGCCATGTCCAAGTCGTATGCACTATCGCTGCTTGTTGCGATTACGAGACTATGCAGTCGCGAGCAGATGAGCCATTATATGCAGTGCATCGCCAAGCTGGACGAGCTGAGTTCGCTGCGCTCGATGGAGCAATACATTATGTCTGTCGCCGAGCAAATTACCGAAACTAATTTGCAGCTGCAAAAAACGAAGCATTCCTCGATTATTCAGCGGGTGATCAATGTTGTGCAGGCCAATTTGAGCCAGTCTGCATTATCGTTAAATTGGGTAGCTAGCGAAATTTTATATATGAATGCTGATTATTTAGGAAAGCTATTCAAAAAGGAGACGGGTGAGAAGTTTTCCAACTATGTAATGCGGCTGCGGATTGAGAAGGCGCTGGTGCTTATTGAAGCATCAAGCGATGTAAAGGTGTTTGAGCTTGCCGAGCAGCTTGGCTTCGGCGATAATCCGCAATACTTTAGCCAGGTCTTCAAAAAATATACCGGTCAAACACCTACTGAATACCGCAAAACGCCCGGCTAGAAAAAACAGAGGGATTCAAGCGAAAACAGAGGGATTCAAGCAAAAACAGCTTGGCTTCCTCTGTTTTTTTAACAAAGAACCCGTTTTTTTAAATTCCAGCCGCCTCGTCGCTTTACTATAATAAATGTATACGCTGGAATAGCTGTCTCTTATTGACGAGAATCGAAGGGAGAATATACGATGAAGTTCCCGCAATTAAAGCTCGCTTTAGCTTTTCTAGTTATGTTAATATTGCTCTCCGCTTGCCAAGGAAATATGTTTCAATCCATGCTGAGCAACAATTCCGGCTCTCGTGAAGCCAGCAAGAAGCCCGTAACGATTCGCGTTGCCTGGTGGGGAGGAGACGCACGCCACGATTATACGAAAAAGGTTGTTGAGCTGTATGAGCAGCAAAATGATCATGTGACGATTGAAATGGAATATAACGCGAACTATGATGACTATTGGAAAAGAATGGCGCCGCAAGCCGCCGCCGCCGAGCTGCCGGATATTATTCAAATCGATACAAGCTATTATGCGCAATATGCCGGCAAGCAGCTGTTTGCGGACTTGACTCCTTTTTTGGGCAATGAAATCGATATTTCCAATATTAGCGAAAACGTAATTCGTGCAGGAATATATAAGGATGGAAATTATGGAATGACGCTAGGCATTAACTCGCTAGGCTTTCAGTACGATCCCGAGATGCTGATAAAGGCAGGCATTGAGCGCATTCCTGAGCATTGGACATGGGATGATTACGAGCAGCTGGCAGCCAAGGCGCAAGCAGCTGGCATCTATATCGACGACGGGATGCGCAACGAAATCTTTTTTGCCTACTATTTGCGAACGAAGGGTGAAACACTGTATAATGCTGACGGCACTGGACTTGGCTATAGTGACGATGCCTTGTTTGTTGATTTTTTCGGGCGCTTAATTCGATTGGTGCATAGCAAAGCGGCACCGACTGCTGACGCCAAGACACAAATTAAAGGCTTTGGCGACAATTATTTGTCCAAATCAAAGCAAATCGGCATCTGGCAGTGGTCCAATCAATATTTGGCCGTGCAGCAAGCTATCGACCGTCCAATGGCTATTGCGCCAATGCTGGGACCTAATATGGAGCAAGGGCTTTATTTGAAATCCAGTATGTTTTTTTCGATAGCAGAGACCTCCAAGGTGAAGTCGGAAGCCGCCAAGTTTATTAATTTCTGGATCAATGATATTGAAGCCAACAAGCTAATTCTTGGAGAACGCGGCGTACCGGTTTCATCAGAGGTTCAAGAGGCAATTAAGCCGTTTCTGTCCGAGGCCCAGCAGCAGGTGTTCGATTATGTGTCCTGGACCGAACAAAACAGCTCGCCTGGAGATCCTGTCGACCCGGTCGGATCTTTGGAAATAATCGAAAGCTTGAGACAGCTGTGGGAGAAGATGGAATACAAGCAGATTACGGTTGAAGAGGCAGCGCAGCTTTTCCGGGCTGAAGCGAGCAAAATATTGGAGAAAAACAAGCAAGCATGATAGGGCTATTAAATATAGATTTATGCAGAAGCGTAAAACTTAAGGAGCATTGAATATGAACATTGTTTTTCGAGGAACAAGCGATGCACATGGTGTGCCGCGACTATATTGTGAATGTGAGGTTTGCCAGGAGGCGCGAGCGACAGGAGTGAACCGTCGCTATCGCCCTTCCATTCAGCTGTTTTTCAAGCAGCATACAACGATTTGGGTAGATTGTGGCCCGGATTGGTACCCGCAAATGGAAATGGCCGATCAGCGCATTGTATCGCATATGCTGATCACGCATGCCCATTTTGATCATATCGGCGGCTTGCCGCAATGGTATGATCAATGCCGCTATATTAACGCAGAGCCTAGGCTGTATGCAGCAGCGGAAGTCATCGAGGAAATCAAGATCAGATTCCCATGGCTGTCTGGCCGCATTCTATTTATAGCGATTGATGACGGGATCGAATTTGAGGACTGGAGGCTGCGAATTTGGCGAGTTAATCATGGCCGCAATGGCTATTCCTATGCATTTCGCTTCGAGCATAAGCAGCGCGCGACAAGCTTCGTGTATTGTCCCGACAGCATCGCGCTGTCAGAGGAGGAGCAGCGTTTGCTGTACAATACTGATTTGCTGATTATGGGCGCCAGCTTTTTCAAAGAGCCGTACGCATTTGAAACTCGCTCATTATACGATGTGACAGAGCTGATTGAGCTGCATAGCAAATGGCAGCCAAAGCAGCTGTGGATTACGCATATGTCACACGATATCGATACAAGAAAGCATGAGGCATTGCCTGAGCATATTCACTATGCGTATACAGGCAAGGTGCTCGAGCTATAGTTTGACTGATTGGCCACTTTGACATCTGAGTTGCGACATACGTTCATAATGTTGATCAAAGGAAAGGTGATGTGCGATGAAACGGCTTCCGATGATGCTGCAGCTCGCGTTAATTTTGTTTTGCGTCATGTTTATTCCAACGATTGTCATGACGATGTATAGCGGCACTCAAATATTAGGCTATTCCGAAAAGGCGATTGCCGAGTCGTCGCTTGCTGGTCTGGAGGCCAATCAGCGTTTAAATGAAAACGCTTTAAATTACATTATGCAGGATTCGGTTCGCTTTGCTTCCTCCAACTTGTTCGATGGGATCAGGCATTATAAATCATATGAGCAGCTTAATTCGGATTATAGCCGCGTAGAGCATGCATTAACATTGTTTAAAGAGCTGCAGCGCCTGACTCGAAGCAATGATGGCGTATATTCGGCTTATTTTTATTTAAGTGAGGCTGATTATATTATCGCTTCTGATGAAGGGATTACGCCGCTTGATCGCTATGAATCAATCGCTTGGATCGAGCAGGCGCTTGCCAAAAAGGATGGCATTGCTGGTGTTTGGCAGCCGCGCAAAATGGAATCTGGCGAAATGGTGCTTTCTTATGTGCTGCCGTTAAACCGCTTATCCACCTCAACAAAAGGCATTCTCGTGGTAAATTTGAAGGAAGCACAAATCGCAAATTATATGAATGTCTCGGGCAATCACGAGTCAAGCTATATGCTGATCGATCTGGAAAATGAGCGGCTCATTTCGCATGAGAATAAAGCGCTGCTGTCGACGAATGCGGCAGAGCTGCCCTTTATAGCGGAGCTGCTGCAGCAAGGTAAGCGGCAGGGCTACAGCTTTTATGAATCGGATGGAGAGCGATTGCTTTATACATGGAACAAATCAGAGGGCTTCAACTGGCTTTACGTCAACCAATACTCGATGGATACGCTTATGTCGCAAACAAGCTCAGTGCAGCAGGGCATGATTGTTGTTACGGTTGCGATCATCTTGGTAGGCACGCTGCTTACCGTATGGATTGCGACCTGGGTATCGAAACCACTCAGAGAATTGGTAGGCAGCATACGAGCACGCAGCAATTTGGCGGTTTCCGGCAAAAATGAGCTTGATTTTCTCGGGACGGCATTCCGCAGAATGCAGGATGAGGAGGATAAGCTGAACAAGCTGATTATGGAGCATGAGCAGGATGCATGCAGCCTCGTTGTCCATCATTTGCTGCGCGGCGATGCCATCAATCGCAATAAAAAGGAATTGCTGCAGGAGATGTTCCCTGAACAATTTTTTGTCGTCGCGATGATTTCGATTGACCATTATAGCAGATATGTAGGCAAAACTAGTCCGGAGGCTCGTTCCTATCACCGTTATGCGTTTATATCAAGCTACGAGGATAAGCTTGCTCAGCAGCTTCGTATTAAAAGCGTCTACTACGGCGAAGGCAGAATTGCATTA
Source organism: Paenibacillus montaniterrae (assembly GCF_018403185.1). GTDB lineage: Bacteria > Bacillota > Bacilli > Paenibacillales > Paenibacillaceae > Pristimantibacillus > Pristimantibacillus montaniterrae. The sequence continues at coordinate 577,073 of NZ_BOSE01000001.1, read as the reverse complement.
GTGCTTAATTTCAATGATAACGAGAAGGATATTCATGCGAGACTGGCGGAGCAGCTTGCCTATATACAGGAACAGGCGATGGAGCTGTTTGGCCATACTGTGACGATTGGCGTCAGCAGCGCAACTGAATCAACGAATACAATACCTGACAAGCTGCTTGAGGCGATGGAGCTAATCAAGCATCGCATGCTTGAAGGCAATGGCCGCATCATTTATGGGCAGGACGAGGCGCAAAGCAGCCAAAAGTACATTTATCCGATCAATAGCGAGCGTCGTATTGTGAACTTTATAGATACAGGCGATGTAGACAGCATTACTGCCGAGCTGGATACGGTAAGGCAGCAGCTCGAAGCTTCCACCTCGATTTCCTATGACAATATATTATTTATTTACAATCAATTAATTGGCGTTACGATCAAGCATTTGAATGAGAAAAATATTAACACGTCTGCCATCTTTGCCGACAAGGGCAATATATATTCGGTCATTGCCTCGATGGACACGCTGGAAGAGCTGACTGTGTATTTGAAGCATTTTTACTATGAAATAAGCAAATACGTGAAAACAAGCTGCTCTGAGGTTAACTATTTGGAGAAAATTATCGCTTATTTGGATGAGCATTATAGCGACGACATCGTGTTTGAGGATATGGCCAAGGAAATCGGCATCAGCTATTCCTATATGCGCAAGCTAGTGTACGAAGGAACAGGCAAAAGCTTGATTGATTATATCAATCATAAGCGGATCCAGGCAGCGAAGCAGCTGCTCATTCGTTCCACGCTAAATGTAGCGCAAATAGCAACAGAGGTTGGCTATAACAACATTCAAAGCTTCAATCGTTTCTTCCGCAAGTACGAGGGTGTCACGCCAAGCAGCTATAAATACTCAAAATTAAATGGTTAATTTTGATAGAAGCTTTAATTTTTGATCTACAGCTTTTCCTTATTTCGACCTATATCCGCAAGGTTGAGGGAGCTGATTCACATAGTCGATGCATTTGCCGGCGCAATGCTGACGCAGAGCCGAAAGATACGGGAAAACCCAGTAATATCAAGGGTTTCAGGGCATTATCAAAAATGATATATGCTATCAAAATCGACAATTTACGGATGAACGAACTGTCGGTAATATGTGAATCAGCTTCTCCGTTCAATCATCAGGATGCTTTGAAAATTGAAGAGGGGATGTAAGTCGAAGGAGGGAAGGTGTAAATGTGAAAATTGCAAACGCTTTAAAGAATCGCACGGACACAGAAACGTTAAACAAGCACGGATTTTTTTACTATCTAAACAGAGACAAACAATTGTACCTCATGCTGTTAATACCAATCTTCTTTGTACTACTATTCAAGATTACACCTATGTTCGGTACGATAGTAGCCTTTAAGGACTACAAAATAGCAAAAGGCTTCTGGGACAGTGACTGGGTAGGCTTTCAAGTATTTCTCGATATCTTTGAAAAGCGAGATTTTCTGAGAGCTCTGCGAAATTCATTATTACTTAATACGTTAGACCTGCTGTTAAGCTTTACGGCACCGATTATTTTATCGTTGCTGCTTAATGAAATTAAAAGCGTAAAATTGAAAAGAATTAATCAAACCTTATTGTACTTGCCGCATTTCTTATCGTGGGTCATCATTGCCGCAATTGCTTACCAGCTGCTCAGCCTGGGCAATGGCGTGATTAATAACATTATCGAATCATTAGGGGGCTCGCGAATACCGTTCCTGCAAGAGGATAATCATTGGCTGATCAGCTATTTGCTTATTGGAGTATGGCAGAGCATGGGCTGGGGCACGATTATTTACTTGGCTTCTATTAGCTCTATTAATCCGGAGCTGTATGAAGCAGCAACTGTGGACGGTGCAGGGCGCTTGCGGAAAATGTGGAACGTTACGTTACCAGGCATTCGGGTTACGATCGTAACGCTATTGATTATGAACCTTGGCAGAGTAATGGGCGGTTCGTTTGAGCGGATTTACGCGCTTGCCAATAAGGCAACAACAGAGTACACCACGACAATTGAGGTGCTTGTCTATCGCTGGGGGATTGAAGGCGGCAACTTTAGTCGTGCTACCGCGTTAGGGCTGTTTCAAGCATTAATTGGATTGATGCTGGTCATTATCGCTGACCGTATTGCTAAAAAACTTGGTGAAGACGGATTACTGTAGAAAGGAAGAAACCAGATGAAAGCATCTTACAACCTGATTACGGCAAAGCCAAAAAAGCGATTCGATACTTGGGATGTTCTGATCAATATTGCCGTCATTATGGCATCATTAGCATGCTTGCTGCCATTAGTTCACGTGCTGGCCAAGTCGCTAAGCTCGGATGCTTACGTGATTGCGAACAAGGTCACGCTTTGGCCGATGGGATTTACCTTGGAAGCCTATAGTAAAGTCTTTGCAGATTCATCGATTCTTCGCTCGCTATATGTATCTGTAGTCGTCACTATAGCTTTTACAATACTAGGCATGATCATAACGATATGCGCAGCTTATCCGTTGTCTCGCAAGCAGCTTAAAGGGCGTAAAGTTCTTACGTTTGTATTTCTGATGACGCTTTATTTTAGCGGCGGCATCATTCCAGAATATATGCTGATCAATGAGCTGGGCATGCTGGATACGTGGTGGGCGCTCATCCTGCCTCAGGCCTTTAGTGCGTTCAACTTTCTCATTATGAGAAGTGCAATCTACAGCAATATTCCTGTAAGCCTGGAGGAATCTGCGCGAATAGATGGCGCGGGTCATTTCAGAGTGCTATTAAACATTGTACTGCCGCTTTCCAAACCTATTATCGCAACGCTTTCTCTGTTTTATGCGGTTGGTCGCTGGATTGCTTATCAGGACGCACTATTTTATATCAAGCAAAACGTTGATTTGCGACCGTTGCAATTGAAGCTGTATTACATGGTCGTTCAAGCAAGCGAGAGCTTCCAGCTGGAGGCTACTCAGGTGCAAGTCACCAACCCGGATGTATTGAAGGCAGCATGCGTTATTTTTGCTACCGTACCTATCATTATCGTATATCCGTTTATTCAAAAGTATTTTGTAAACGGTGTTATGCTCGGTGCTGTCAAGGAGTAAAGGATAAATATGTAACAGCTAACCATTAAAAAGGAGGCAATTTATAATGAGAATGAAAAAAAGCGCAATGGTTTTGTTAGCTTTGGTCATGGTTTTAAGCTTGCTCGCAGCCTGCAGCAAGAATAACAATGGTGGCGCAACGAACAATAATCCAACTTCTCAGCCTACCGCAACAAATAATGAAGAAGGAAATAGCGAGGTAGATTACTCACAAGGCTTCCCGGAAAATGTAACGATTGAAATTCCAGTTTACGAGCGCGCATTTGAAGGCTGGAATGTATCGGACAACTACTATACGCGCTGGATTCAAAAGGAGTTTGGCGATAAATACAATGTAACGGTTAAATATGTGCCGATTTCCCGCAGCAATGAAGTACAGGACTTCCAGCAGCTGCTGGCAGCGCATAAAGCACCAGATATTATTTTCCACTATGATATGCCGCAGCAAATCGCCTATTACGGTGAAGGCGTATTGCAGCCGATCGACTGGGATGAAATTGCCAAATACGCGCCAACCTATTGGGCGAATATGAGCTCTACAATTGAGCAATATGGCACAATTAACGATGAAAAAATCTTCTTCTTTGCAGCAAGACCAGATGCTGACAACTTTACAACGCTGATCCGCAAAGACTGGGTGGAGCAGGTTGGCATGAAGGTTGAGGATCTAACATCGCTAGAGAAATATAATGAAATGCTAGTGAAATGGAAGGAAGCGGGCCTTGGTGTAGCAGGAGGCAGCCTGACGCGCAACAACTTTACGTACAGCTATGGCTTCCGCGACTGGCCAATTGACGAGAAGGAGCGCGCGCTATATTCCGATCTGTCAATCGCAGACTTTACAACTGTAGCAACTGAGCGCTGGCTGCGCAATCTTAACTATCAATACAACAATGGACTTATTGATAAAGAATTCTACTTGAGAGATGATGACAACAAAATCAAATCTGAATTTGTTGCTGGCAGAACAGGCACTTACGGCAGTTATTTGACAAGCAATTCGGATGTCATTTCCGCTACACTTACGAACAATCCAGATGCAGATTTTGCAATTTTGCCGCCAACTGCTGGTATTCCTGAAGGACTTGTGCCGCAGCAGCGCGCTTACTGGCCATTTGGCTTTATTATGGGCATTAACTATGAAACACCTGAGCTGGAGCGCATCGCAGTATGGATGTTCCTTGAGTGGATGAGTCAGCCAGAGAACCTGTTCTTCCTGCAAAATGGTGTGGAAGGCGAAAACTATACGATTGATGAGGACGGCATTCCAGTACGCAATCCGGATTTCCAAGGCGAATCGGTACTTTCGGCCAACAACAATAAAGATTACTGGGCGCTCGTTATTGAAAGCGTAGTCTACGATGATCCGGAAGTAAACAAAAAGGCGCAAATTCGCAACTGGGCACCTCCAGGCTATGAGCATCTTGTTGAGCAGCATCTGAAGTACTATGAAGAAGCAGCTCCTTACCGTACACCAGATGCATTGTTCACGGAAGTAGTAGAAACAGTAAGCGAGTACAAAGCTGATTTGAATGAGCTGTTCCAGGAGCTATACATTAAAGTAGCGACAGCGCCTGAAGATCAATTCGATGCGGTGTATGAGCAAGCTAAGCAAACCTATCTCGATGCAGGCTATCAGGACATTCTTGATGAGAAGCAAGAGATCATTGACAAAGGAAATTACAGATAATATAGATAACGAAGCTGTGAATACTACACTTGCCAAAGCCCTTGCTTATGCCAGGGCTTTGGTTCATGGAGGTCAAGCATGCTGAATTTGAAAATCGACAAGGCTGAATTGAACAATGTCATTGATTGTGTTGTGGACTATACCTTGAACATGGATTTAACATGGGATTGGCCATGCGGCGTAGCTTATTACGGAGTCAGTCGCGCCTTTGAGGTAACGGGCGAACAAAATTATTTGGACAGAATGGCTGCCTGGTGTGATGAATACATGGAAGCGGGGCTGCCGATCTGGACGGTCAATACATGCGCGATGGGGCACATGCTAGTGACGCTTTACAAGCAAACGAATGAACAGAAATATCTCGATCTCATCATGAGCAAAATCGCTTACTTGAAAAATGAAGCGTTGCGCTTCGGCGATCGAGTGCTTCAGCATACTGTTTCGGCTAATAATGACTTTCCTGAGCAGTGCTGGGCAGATACGTTGTTTATGGCGGCTTATTTCCAGCTTCGCGTAGGCGTAATGCTGGACGATAAAGCGTTAATTGAAGATGCTTTGCATCAATACTACTGGCATATTAATTATTTGCAGGATGAGAACACAGGCTTATGGTATCATGGTTACAATCATATCAATCGGGATCATATGTCAGGCATTTACTGGGCGCGCGCCAATGCATGGGCTGCTTATACGATGTCCAGAGTTGGCTGGGTGCTGCCGCAGCCGTATCTATACCCGCCATTTATGCATATAGATTGCTCGCTGCGCGATCAGCTCGCTTCATTAAAAAGGTTGCAGCGGGAAGATGGCTTATGGGGGACGGTGCTGGATTATGCTGAATCTTATGGAGAGGTTTCAGCTTCTTCAGGCATTGCAGCTGCTATGGTGATGCAAGGCAATCCATTGCATGGCAAATATGTGCAAAAAGCGTATGAAGGCATACGCAGCAACTTTGCAGACAATGGAAGAGTGCTCAATGTGTCGGCAGGGACAGCGGTTATGAATGATATACAAGGATACCTCGACATTCCTAAAAAGTGGGCGCAAGGCTGGGGCCAAGGCTTGGCTCTTGCATTTTTATCGGCGCTTGCGGAGCGGCTGAAATCATAGTAGAAAGCGAAGCGCTTGAATGAGCTAACATAAGATAATTTTGGCGAACAAGGAATGGAGATTATAATGAAAAAGGTTGGAATTATTACGCTTTGCCGTGGGTTATTGCTGATAGAGCTCGCTCGAAAAAATATCCTTGCTTCACATGTTAATGCCTTAGACTTTGTTTCTGTTCGTGAAAAAAGTGCAATCTCTTTTGTGTCAACGATGAAAAATGGAGAGGTTACTCATGTATTGGATTCTGTAATGTTTCTTGATACATCCGAATGGGATGATATTGCTGCTGCTCCACCAGAAAAAGCGTATATACTTACTTATGATTTAGGAGATACAGGGCTTCAGAAATATGCTGAAGCCCTGTCGCAAAAGTACGGACACGAAATAATCTCTCTTGCAACTGCTGGAGCAGCTACGGTTGGTCCGAAGGAATTTGTAGGGTACATAAAACACGCAAAGTATTTTATTACTAGCGCTTTTCATGGGGCTGTTTTTGCCATCTTATATATGGTTCCATTTTTGGTTTTCCCGGTATCTAATAATCCACAAGATCCCAAATCAATGGATTCACGACTGATAGCTCTGCTCGATGCGTTTGACTTATCTTCTTGCTATGTTTATGATCCATTTCTAAAAGATGCTTTGGAATCTTAAATTCGTTAGTCGTTCGCCTGAATCACTAGCAGCTTGCCGCTGCCAATTACGATTGTTCCCTGCTCCTCCAGCAGCTCATTGCTAATGCCTATCGACAGCCCTCTTGTTAAGGTGGCATCGGTCAGCGGATATTTAAAGCCGTGCAGCGTAATGCCGGTCACCTTTTCAGTGTGGGGGAGCAATGAAACATAGCGATACCCGTTGCGTGTAATCTGCAGCTGCTGCTCCATTAGCTGCAGCACATTATGCTCGTCGATGATCATCATTGCAATCTTTCTCTCCAGCGCCAGCTCCAGCAGCTGAATATTAGCGAGCGAATGATCAAAACGGCTGCCCAGCGCCCCGACAATGATAATGCGCTCTGGCTTAAGCTCCAGCGCGTGCATAACAGCGAGCTGCGTGTCGGTATAATCCTTGTCGATTGCATCAAACCCGAGAAAGGTGCTGCTCATTTTTTCAATGCGTTCATACTGCTCGCTGCTTACAGAGTCAAAATCCCCCAGCGCCAAATGCGGTGTAAAGCCTTGCTCCACTAAAAAATGAGCCCCCTGATCGGCTCCAATCAAATAATCAGCTTGCTCAAAATAGGGAACGGCCCATTGACCAACGCTGCCACCACTGCAAATCGTAACAATCATCCTCTACTGTCCTTTCTTTAACGTAACCTCTATGATCTCATATTATCGTAACAAGTAGCAGTCCAATAAACAACTCCCTAAAATGCCGTCGACTAAGCTACAAAGAAGTTACCTCGTCATCAAAGTCCGGTGGTTTAAACTTCCTCTCTAAAAGGTTGTTTGGAGTAGCGGGATTCGCTATAGTAATACTGATACCAATTGAAATGAGGGTGTACATTGAAGCAGAAGGTTTTGTTTGTGTGCTTGGGCAATATTTGCCGTTCGCCGATGGCGGAAGCGGTCATGCGCCACTTTGTGGAGCAGGAGGGACTGTCCCATTTAATTGAGGTTGATTCGGCTGGTACAGGGGACTGGCATATTGGCAAGCCGCCGCATGAAGGTACGCGCAAGCTGCTGGATGAGAAAGTAATTTCCTATGCAGGCATGAAGGCAAGACAAGTCAGAGCAGAGGATCTTTACGATTTTACTTATATTGTGTGCATGGACAATCAAAATTTTAAAGATGTGCAGCGTGTTTTCAAGCAGGCAGCAGAGGAAGGACAGCAAGGCAAGGTAATCACGTTTATGAGCCTTGTAACAGGCGCCCATGTTACGGAAGTGCCTGATCCATACTATACGGGCAACTTTGAAGAGGTATACCAGCTGGTGGAGCAGGGCTGTCGTACCTTGCTTGCTGAAATAAAGCGCAGTCTTGCATCATAGACAAGCATTTATAAACGAATAAAAGGAGTGCGGCAGTCCCGCGGCTGGCAGACTGCTGCACTCCCAAGCATGCTGTTCTCTTTAAAACTGAGGGATAAAGTAGCGGATCGCCTGCGGCACTTCCTTTTGCCAGAAGCCCCACTGGTGCTTGCCGTCTTTTTCCTCATAATGAATTGTAGCGTTGCGCTCCTGAAGCAAACGATGCATGTCGCGGTTCAGCTGGACAAAATTATAGACGCCGCGATCGGTTTCAAATGCTTCCTCCTGCAAGCCGACAATCATAAAAATAGTGAGCCAGTCCAAATCGCCTGTAGCAGCAACGATGGCTTGCGAAGCCTCGTAAAATGCGCCAGACATGCTCATAACGCGAGTGAACAGCTCCGGATGCTGCAAAGCAATATGCAATGATACTGTACCGCCAAGCGAATCGCCGGCGAGCACCCGCTCGTCCGCATTTTGACGGACTGGATATTTGCCTTCAATATAAGGAAGCAGCTCAAGCGCAAAAAAATCTACATAAGCCTGATGTCTGGTTCCGTCCGGAGAGTATTCCTCTGTGCGGACAGATTTATCTACATCTACACCAACAATAATGAACGGCTCTATCCCTTCATCCAAAATAAGCTGCTGTGCTGAAGTAGCAATTCGTCCAAAGTTGAAAAAGTCCTCGCCATCCTGGCAATAAATGACGGGATAGCTTAATACCTCGTTATAGCCGGGCGGTAAATAAATACGCAGGTTTCGTTTGCCTTCAATTAAATAGCTGCTGTCAATGCTATCTTTCAAGATTGTGCGCTTTAAGAAGCGATCGTCTGTCATGATGAAAATCTCCTTTAAACTGTAGTATGGAATGGATGGGAATAGGGAAAATAAAAATAGAATTTGCATTTTCATTCAAGTTGCAGCTTTGCAAATACTATTATGTGGAAAAAAACAGCTTTGTATTATGCTGTTATACTGAATTTATGTAGCTGTTATATATACAATTTGCTGATCAAATGGTGTGAATTCGTTAAAATTAGAGAGTTTTCACTTTTTTGCTTTGACCATTTACATTGAACAGCGGTATAATAATTCTATAACAGAGACACACAATTTTCAAATATTATAAGATGAGGTGAGCGTTCTCAATGAGCAAATTGCCATATGAGGTTCAAACAGAGCCAGTTACACCGTTATCCGTGCTGACACTAGATGGTGATGTAGCACATCCAGAGTATATGCCAGATCTTACTGACGAGCAATTGAAAGAAATTATGTACCGCATGGTGTTTACACGCACTTGGGATGAGCGTGCGATTAACCTTGGTCGTCAAGGTCGTCTTGGCTTCTATGCACCAGTTTCTGGTCAAGAAGCATCCATGATTGGTAGTGAATATGCATTGAATAAAGAGGACTTTATCTGTCCTGGTTACCGTGACATGCCGCAAATCGTATGGCATGGCTTGCCGCTTTACCAAGCTTTCTTGTATTCCCGCGGCCATCAGCATGGCGGTCAAATTCCAGAAGGCGTAAACGTACTTATGCCGCAAATCATCATCGGTGCGCAAGTGCTGCACGCGATGGGCGTTGCAATGGCGTTCAAAAAGAAAAATGAAAAACGCGTTGCGATTACATTTACTGGTGATGGCGGTTCTTCCGAAGGCGATTTCTATGAAGCATTGAACTTCGCTGGAGCTTACAAGCTTCCTGCAATCTTTGTTGTACAAAACAACGGTTATGCGATTACAACACCTTTCTCCAAGCAAACTGCTGCGCTGTCTATTGCGCATAAAGCGGTTGCTGCAGGTATCAAAGGTGCGCAAGTAGACGGTATGGACGTGCTTGCCGTAATTAAGGCTGTGCAAGAGGCGGCAAAACGCGGCTACGATGGAGAAGGCGCTACATTGCTTGAGCTTATTACGTACCGTTATCGTCCACATTCCCTTGCAGACGATACAACCAAATATCGTACTAAAGATGAAGAAGCAGAAAAAGCATTGCTTGATCCACTTACTCGCTTCGGTAAATTCCTTGAGAAAAAAGGTCTATGGACTGAAGAAGATACAGCTCGCGTAAAAGAAGAAGCTAAAGCGGCTGTTGCTGAGCATATCAAAAAGGCAGAGCAAACAGAAAAAATGACTGTATCTGGACTAATTGATTCGATGTTCGAAACTACACCGCAGCACTTGCAAGCTCAAAAAGCTGATTTCGAGTAATAGGGAGGATTAATCGACAATGGCACAAATGAATATGTTAGAAGCAATTCGCGATGCGATGCGCGTTGAACTTAATCGTGATCCTAATGTCGTCATCTTCGGTGAAGACGTAGGTCATGTCGGCGGTGTATTCCGTGTAACTGAAGGTTTGCAAAAAGAATTTGGTGAAGATCGTGTATTTGATACTCCGCTAGCGGAATCAGCTATTGCTGGTATGGCTGTCGGTATGGGGATTCAAGGCTTCCGCCCAATCGCTGAAATCCAGTTCGTAGGGTTTATTTTCGAAGCGCTTGACCAAATGTTCGTACAAGCAGCTCGTATGCGTTATCGCTCTGGCGGTCGCTACAACTCTCCAATCGTTTTCCGTACGCCATTTGGCGGTGGAGTAAAGGCTGCTGAGCTGCACACTGACTCTTTAGAGGGCTTGGCTATCCAAACACCTGGTATCAAGGTTGTAATTCCATCCAATCCGTACGATGCTAAAGGTCTTTTGATCTCTGCTATTCGCGACAACGATCCTGTATTCTTTATGGAGCATCTTAACCTGTACCGCGCGTTCCGCGATGAAGTTCCTGAAGGCGAATATACAGTTGAAATCGGCAAAGCAAATGTTGTCAAGGAAGGCAAGGATGTTACAATTGTTGCCTACGGCATGATGGTTCATACGGCTAAAAAAGCAGCTGAAGAGCTTGAAAAGCAAGGCGTTAGCGTTGAAATTATCGACCTTCGCACATTGCTTCCGCTTGATATCGATACAATTGTGGCATCGATCAAGAAAACAAATCGCTGCATCGTTGTACAAGAAGCACAAAAAACTTCTGGTGCTGCTGCGGAAATCATCGCTCAAATTAACGAGCATGCTATTTTGCACTTGGAAGCTCCAGTGCTTCGTGTTGCTGGTCCTGATACTGTATATCCATTTGCACAAATCGAGGATCAATGGCTTCCTACGCCAGCGCGCATTATTGCTGCAGTGAACAATGTATTAAATTTCTAATCGTTACGACATACTGAAATAGATATAAGGCGACGGTCTGCAAATGAGCAGGCTGCGCAACAAGGAGGTAAATATCGGTGGCTAAATTCGAATACCGATTTCCAGAGCTAGGTGAAGGTCTTCACGAAGGCGAAATTGTTAAAGTACTCATCACACCTGGGCAAGCTGTAACAGACGATGATGTCATCATGGAAGTGCAAAACGATAAAGCAATCGTTGAAGTTCCATGTCCGGTAAATGGTAAAGTTGTCGAAGTGCTTATGAAGGACGGAGACGTGAAAAAGGTCGGCGAGGTTGTAGCGATCATCGAGGCTGAAGGCGATATTCCTGAAGGCTTTGGCGCTCCTGCTGAGGAAGCGAAAGAAGAAGCTCCTGCTCCAGCAGCGGCAGCACCGGCGGCTGCGGCTCCAGCAGCACCAGCTGAAGAATCAGCAGTTGTGCTAGCTACGCCAAGCGTTCGCAAATTTGCACGCGAGCAAGGTGTTGATCTGAAGCAAGTAACTGGCACAGGCAAAAATGGCCGTATTACACGCGAGGATGTTGCAGGCTTTACTGGCGCACCAGCTGCTGCTCCAGCAGCAGCACCAGCAGCTCAAGACGCTGCTCCTGCTCAAGAAGAAAAAGCAGCAGCTCCGGTTGCTACAGGCGGCGCATATCGTCCGGAAGAGCGCGTACCATTTAAAGGCATCCGCAAAGTGATTGCAAACGCAATGTCCAAATCCGTGTACACTGCACCTCATGTAACGATTATGGACGAAGTAGATGTTACTGAGCTAGTAGCGCTTCGCGCGAAATATAAGCCTTATGCAGAGAAAAAAGGCTCCAAGCTTACGTATTTGCCATTTATCGTTAAAGCGCTAGTATCGGCTTGCCGCGAGTTCCCGATTATGAACTCTACGCTTGATGAGGCAAATCAAGAAATCGTATACCGCAAATACTACAACATCGGGATTGCAACAGATACAGAGAACGGCTTGATCGTTCCAGTTATCGAAGATGCGGATCGCAAAAACCTGTTTACGATCGCTGACAACATCCGTGATCTGGCTGTTCGCGGCCGTGACGGCAAGCTTGCTCCTAACGAGCTAAAAGGCAGCACCATTACAATTTCCAACATTGGTTCTGCTGGCGGTATGTTCTTTACTCCAGTTATCAACTTCCCTGAAGTTGCGATTCTGGGTACAGGCCGCATTTCAGAAAAAGCTGTTGTACGTGATGGTGAGCTTGTAGCTGCTCCTGTCATGGCGCTTTCCTTAAGCTTTGACCATCGTCTAATTGATGGTGCAACTGCACAGAACTTTATGAACCACATTAAAAAGCTTTTGGCACAGCCTGAGCTATTCATTATGGAGGTGTAAGACATGGTAGTAGGTGACGCTTCATTAGATATTGATACACTAGTCATCGGTGCTGGTCCTGGTGGTTATGTAGCAGCCATTCGTGCGGCTCAGCTTGGTCAAAAGGTGCTTTGTGTAGATAAAGCAAATGTTGGTGGTGTATGTCTTAACGTTGGATGTATTCCTTCCAAAGCGTTGATCTCCGCATCTCATCAATATGAGAATGCATTGCATGCTGAAACATTCGGTATTGAAATCAGCAAGCCAAATGTTGACTGGAACAAGGTGCAGGAATTTAAAAACGGCATCGTGTCCAAATTGACAGGCGGTGTAGCTGCGCTTCTTAAAGCAAACAAAGTGGATTATTTCAACGGCGAGGTTATGTTTATTAACGAAAACGAAGCTCGTGTATTCAACGATCAAGAGGCTCCTCGTTACCGTTTCAAAAACTGTATCATCGCAACTGGCTCTCGTCCAATTGAGCTAAAAGCATTCCCTTACGGCGGACGCATCGTTTCTTCTACAGAAGCGTTGTCCTTGCCTGAAATTCCAAAAAGCCTTGTAGTAATTGGCGGCGGCTATATCGGTATCGAGCTTAGCCAAATGTATTCGAACTACGGTACGCAAGTAACGGTAATCGAAGGCTCCGATTCAATTCTTCCTGGCTTTGATAAGGATGTATCTGCTGTTGTTGCGAAGAAATTCAAAGCCAAAGGCGCAAACATTATTACTGGCGCTCAAGCGAAAGCTGCAACGCAAACCGATAAAGACGTTACTGTAACCTATACAGTTGGCGACAAAGAAGAATCTGTAACGGCTGACTACTTGCTTGTTACAGTTGGACGTCGTCCAAATACAGACGGCGAGCTAGGTCTTGATCTAATCGGCGTGAATGTAACTGACCGCGGTCTAATCGAGGTTGATGAGTTCGGCCGTACGAACATTCCTCATATTTATGCAATCGGCGATATCGTTCCTGGTCTTGCGCTTGCGCATAAAGCAATGTACGAAGGTCGCGTTGCGGCTGAGCATATTGCAGGCGAAGCTTCTGCTGTTGACTACAAAGCGATCCCTGCTGTCTGCTTCTCCGATCCGGAAATCGGCAGCGTAGGTATTAGCGAAACAGAAGCGAAAGCAAAAGGTCTGAACATTAAAGTTGGCAAATTCAACTACGGTGTTAACGGTCGTGCAATGAGCTTGAATGCAACTGAAGGCTTCGTGAAGCTGATCGGCGATGCAGAAACTGGTCTATTGCTAGGTGCGCAAATCGTCGGTGTTGAAGCTTCCAACATGATCGCTGAGCTTGCACTAGCAATTGAAATGGGTGCGACAGTTGAAGACATCGCGCTTACGATTCATGCTCACCCAACGCTTGGCGAAATCGTGCTTGATGCAGCAGAAATGCTGTTAGGCCATCCAATTCACGCTATTGCGAAAAAATAAGCAGTTCGCTTCATAACGGATTTATACATTCTTTAGTTTCAGGTTGCATATGCATGCGTATGCAGCCTGAAACTTTTTTGATAGAGGAGAGTGGAGCATGGATAAGAAGAAGCCGCAAGATTCACTAACGCTTATGACACAATTAATTTTTCCGTCCGATACGAATCATTATGATACGATGTTTGGCGGACGGCTGATTGAATATATGGATAAAGCAGCCGCTATTGCAGCGATGCGGCATGCCCGCACAAGAGCGGTTACCGCTTCGATGGACAGCATCGACTTTCTAACACCAATTATGGTAGGAGAGGTTATTGAGGTGAAAGCATTTGTATCGTGGACGCATCGCAGCTCGATGGAGATCTATGTAAGTGTAACGAGTGAAAACTTGCTTAGCGGAGAAAAGAAAAACAATGCGCAAGCCTTTTTTACCTTTGTCGCACTCGGTGAAAATGGCAGACCGACACCAATCGCAGAAATCGAGCCGGCTACAGCATTTGAGAAAAAATTGTTTGCCGATGCGCCTGAACGCTATGCACAGCGCAAAAAGCGCAAGCAGGAACGGTTAATGGAAGCGGAGGGGCCGGAGCCGCAGCAGTAAGATGTGGATACGGCGGATAGTAAAAAAGCTCCAATAGGAGCTTTAATCAAGCAAGTGAAAATGATAAATGGATAGAAGCTGGACATTAGAAGTATTTACGTGTTTCCCGATCCTCTTTAATGATTTCCACCGCTTCGCGGAAACGCAAAGAATGCACAATCTCGCGTTCTCTTAAAAATTTCAGGCTATCCTGCAAATCCACATCGTCAGTCAAATCGATTAGCCATTGGTAAGTCGCGCGCGCCTTTTCCTCGGCTGCTATATCTTCATAGAGATCTGCGATTGGATCGCCTTTAGCTTGAATGTAGGCGGCAGTCCAAGGAACACCCGCTGCATTGTTGTAGAATAAAGCACTATCATGATTGACAAAATGAGGGCCCAGGCCTGCTGCTTCCAGCTGCTCAGGCTTCGCATCCTTCGTCAGCTTGTAAACCATGGTTGCGATCATTTCCAGATGTGCAAATTCTTCAGTACCGATGTCCGTAAGCAAGCCGATAACTTTGTCTGGAATCGTATAGCGTTGATTCAAGTAGCGAAGTGCAGCCGCAAGCTCGCCGTCTGCTCCGCCGTATTGCTCGATCAACAGCTTCGCCATCATTGGATCGCATTTGCTTACCCTTACGGGGTACTGCAGCTTTTTCTCATAAATCCACATATCCAACCTCCAGTTATCATTTAATTAAACCTGCCATGGCCAAGGCGGTTCACTCCATTTCCAGCTTCCAGGAGAAGGGCTGCGGCCAAATTGCAATAACGGTCCATAATTTGCCTCATAGTGATGAGCGACCTTTTTACGAAGCTCGGCAAATTGATTGAATTGCTGCAGGGCTGCATCATCATGTGGATGAGTGTCCAGGTACAGCGTTAATTCAACGAGTACAAAGTCGATCGCTTGCAGCTCGTGCAACAGGGTGTAATACGCTTCATCAAGCTGTATGCTCATGCTTTCACTCCTTCCTTAGCGGCTGCCGTACGGACTATAAAGCGGCTGCCACAGCGTACCTAACCTCAGTGCGTCATACGGTGAAAATTGCGGCCAATTAGGAGGCTGAAACGTCACAAATTGGTTCGGAGGAACAACATAGCTTTTTACCCCAATTGGTGGACATGGATCAAACGGCCCGCGAAACGGTTCATAATAACGGACTTGATCGTTATTCATAGAAATCTCCTTTCCTATTATGTTTAGTTAACAATATGTAAGAAGAAACTTGTCTTATGCTTAAAACCTAACAGTGGAATGCAATCACCGCTTAAAAAGCATGAATCTCAAAAAAAGCAGGACTTTCAGGACCAAGAGGGAGGCACGTTACTAGAAGGAAGGGAGCAAATTAGCTGAGGTACAAGCGTCGGTTTAATGGAAGCTTAAAGCAAATGGGACAAAAACATGAGAAAAGATGAAAGGAACGTTAATTTGGTTAATTCTTTTTAAATCCGCTGCAAAGAAGCGTCTTCCAACTCATACGAAAATTAGTGCTTGCTTAAAACCAGTAGCATAATATATATTTAAGAGAACATATGTTCTTATTTAGTGAGAAGGAGATGCTACTTTATGGCGGGTAAGTTAGAAGGTAACGGAGTTTGGAAATTATCTCGAATGACGTTACCCGAGCACGTCCAGGTGATAAACGTTTGTAACGAGAATTTAAACCGCATGCCACCTAAACAACTTGCAGAATATGAGATGGAACAATTAAATCATATGTTGCAACAGTCGATGCTCAATCGTGTGCCACTTTGCATTAAAATGTACGACTCACTCGAAGATTTGTACATAGTAGGTGTTGTAGAGGCAATCAGCCGATTATACGGACGGTTTAAGGTTGGTGATGATTGGTTCTTGGTTGAGGACATTGAAGCCATAGAACAGGATGATGGTCCATGTTAGGAGTTCAGCGCAGCGTAGGCACTTACTACGAGAGCACCGAAGCCTTCGGCAGCGTGACATATTCGAAGGCGACTAAGCTACAGAGAAGTCGCCTCGTCATCAAAGTTGGCTTTTTAACTACCTCTTTCAATGAAGTTTAAAAATTGGGCTTTCAGGACCAAGAAGATGGCACGATACTAGAAGGCGAGGAGCGCAGCGTAGGCACTTGCTACGAGAGCACCGTAGCCTTCGGTAGCGTGACATATTCGAAGGCGACTAAGCTACAGAGAAGTCGCCTCGTCATCAAAGTCCAGCTTTTTAAATCTCCTCTTCCAATGAAGGTTCAAAAGCTGGGCTTTCAGGACCAAGAAGATAGCATGAAGCTAGGGAATGAGGAGCGCAGCGTACGGTTTTTGGTACGTGAGCACCGCAGGCTCCCGATGAATGCTATATTCGCCGTCGACTACGCCACTTTGACATCACCTCGTCATCAAAGTCCAGCTTTTTAACTACCTTTAAATGATTTTAGAGTGGTGTACATGGGTATATTCCCTAACCCAGTCCTCATAATCGTAAACTGATCTACCTGCCATGCAAGCGGGGGCAATCCATCAGCAAGCGCTGCAGCCTGGAAAGGCTGCTTGCCTTCATAGTAACGGGCAATTGTAATATGCGGACGATAGCTGCGCTCCTCTGCTTGAAAGCCGCTGTTTGCGACAACCTGCTGCTGCAATTGCTGCAACGCAGGCAAGTCGCCAGACAATCCCGCCCATAGTATGCGCGGCGCTTGCTTGGAGCCGAAGCTGCCAAGCTCATTCAGCTGCAATTGGAAGGGAGAAAGCTTTACTGAAGCTAAGGCTTGGCATAGCTGCTCATATTGCTCCTGGCTCGTGTCGCCAAGAAACTGCAGCGTTATATGATAATCCTCCGGATGTGTCCATTTGCGAAATGACAGCTGATGCTTATGGCTCGAAACCCATTGCTGAAGTGCTTCTTTAACCGATGAAGGCAACGGAACGGCAATAAATAACCGCAATGTATCTTGTTTTTGTGACATATTGACACCTCCGAATATAAAATTGAAGCCTTGCGTTAATTCGCCATAGTTTGCCCGAAAGGGCAGGTATGTATCATTCTAATCTTAATCGTTGTATGGTATAATGTCACGAAGTGAGCGATAGCATGCATGTCATGCTATTCATATATAATGAAGAAACTGGGAGTGACTACGGTGCAAACAAGTGAACAAACCTATTTGCAGCTGCTGCGCGATGTTTTGGACAAGGGGGAGCGGAAGGAGGATCGCACTGGAACAGGAACGATATCATTGTTCGGTTATCAAATGCGATTTCCACTGGCTGACGGCTTTCCTCTTCTTACGACCAAGCGCGTTCCATTTAAGCTCGTCGCTAGCGAGCTGCTTTGGTTTATTAAAGGCGATACGAATATTAGATATTTGCTGCAGCATAATAACAATATATGGAATGAATGGGCCTTTAAACGCTGGGTGGAATCCAGTGAATATACAGGTCCAGATATGACCAACTTCGGTTTGCGCTCACAGCAGGATCAAGCATTTGCCAAGCTTTATGAGCAGCAGCTCGAGCTATTTAAGGCTCAAGTGCTTAATGACGATGCATTTGCTGCAAAATACGGCGAGTTGGGTGATGTGTACGGTAAGCAGTGGCGGGCCTGGCGCACAACGCAAAATGATGTAATTGACCAACTGGCCGACGTAATTGCAATGATCAAAAACAATCCGGATTCGCGCCGCATGATCGTTTCTGCCTGGAATCCAGAGGATATTCCGACTATGGCGCTGCCGCCATGCCATACGTTGTTCCAGTTTTACGTTTCACATGGCAAGCTAAGCTGTCAGCTTTATCAGCGCAGCGCTGATATTTTCCTCGGTATTCCATTTAATATTGCAAGCTATGCGCTGCTGACTCATTTGATTGCTCATGAATGCGGGCTTGAGGTTGGCGATTTTGTTCATACGTTGGGCGATGCTCATATTTATTTGAACCATTTGGAGCAAATTGAAACACAGCTGTCGAGAACGCCTCGCGCTCTGCCGAAGCTAATTATAAACAGTGACAAGACTTCTGTATTTGACTTTGATCTTGATGATCTGAAAATAGAGGGCTATGATCCTCATCCGACGATTAAAGCTCCAGTTGCGGTTTAATCGGACAAGCATGCAAAAGAAGGCGGGGAGCAAAGATGACGGTATCTTTAATTGCTGCAATGAGCAGGGAGCGTGCGATTGGCGCAGATAACAAAATGCTGTGGCATTTGCCAAAGGAGCTGGCTCATTTCAAGCGTACGACGCTGAACAAAACGGTGCTGATGGGACGTAAAACGTATGAGTCGCTTGGCAAGCCGCTGCCTAATCGGCACAATGTCATTTTAACAAGGCAGACAGGTCTGCAGATCGAGGGCTGCGACATCGTTCACTCTGTGGAGGAGGCACTGCAAAAGTATGGTGACGGCGAGCTGATGATTACTGGCGGTGGGGAAATTTATCAGCTATTTATGCCAATCGCGGATCGTCTTTATCTTACTGAGGTTGATGTAAATATTGCAAATGCGGACGCGTTTTTTCCTGAGTTTGATGAGAATCAATTTCAGTTAATTAGCTCTGAGAAAGTGGAAAAAGACGAAAAAAATAAATACAGCTTTACGATCCATACATATGATCGTGTAAAATAGTGCAAATTATCTCGTTTGTGTATAGATTATAAATTCATACAAAAAGTGCAAATGATTGTGCTGATAGTCCATTACTGAAATGCCAGTTCAAATGATAGCATATGTGTATAACCTACGGATACACTGCCTCTTTTGAGGATGAATAAATTTGACTGTTTTCAGCTCATTTTAACACTCGGAGCTGAGAAAATCGGTAAATGGAGGAACGCTATCATGTCTATGCCAACTGGATTTATGGACTTTCAACGAGAAGTGCCAGCAGATCGTGATCCGCTTCAGCGTGTAAACGACTGGAGAGAATTTCACAAGCATATGTCTGATCAACAACTACAAACGCAAGGTGCACGCTGCATGGACTGTGGTACGCCTTATTGCCACACTGGAATGGAATTCGAAAATACGGTGTCTGGCTGTCCCGTCAACAATCTGATTCCTGAGTGGAACAATCTTGTTTATCGTGGACAGTGGAAGGATGCGTTGGAGCGTCTGCACAAAACGAACAACTTCCCTGAATTTACAGGTCGCGTATGCCCTGCGCCATGTGAAGGCTCTTGCACAGTCGGCTTGATCGGTGATCCTGTTACGATTAAAACAATTGAAGAAGCGATTATTGAGCGCGGCTTTGCTGAAGGCTGGGTTGTGCCGCAGCCTCCGAAAGCTCGTACTGGCAAAAAGGTTGCTGTCGTTGGTTCTGGACCAGCAGGCTTGGCAGCAGCTGCACAGCTGAACAAAGCTGGACATACTGTTACAGTCTATGAACGCGCTGATCGCATTGGCGGCTTGCTAACCTACGGCATTCCTACAATGAAGCTGGAAAAGCATGTAGTAGATCGCCGCGTTAATTTGCTTAAACAGGAAGGCATCAGCTTTGTAACGAATACGGAAATCGGCAAAGACATTGCTGCTGCTGATCTATTAAAGGAATTTGATGCAGTTGTGCTTGCGCTTGGAGCAACGAAGGCTCGTTCTGTCAACATTGAAGGCTCTGATCTGAAAGGGATTTATCCGGCAATGGACTATTTGAACAGCACGATCAAAAGCTATTTGGATACAAACTTAGAGGATGGCACTTACATTAGCGCTAAAGATAAAAATGTCGTTGTGATCGGCGGCGGCGATACAGGCACTGACTGCGTAGCGACTGCACTGCGTCACGGCTGTAAATCGGTTGTACAATTCGGTACTGTAGCGAAAGCGCCTGAAAAGCGTGACCAGGACAACAATCCATGGCCGCAATTTCCTAATGTATATACGCTGGATTATGCGCATGAGGAAGCAAAAGCTGTTTTTGGCGAGGATCCGCGTCAGTTCTCTATTCTTACGAAAAAATTTGTGGGCGATGAGAACGGCAATTTGAAGGAGCTGCACACTGTTAAAATCGAACGCTATATCGATGAGCAAGGCCGCAAAATTTACAAAGAGATCGAGGGCACAGAGCAAGTATGGCCTGTAGATCTGGCATTGGTTGCGATTGGCTTTGAAGGACCGGAAGCGACTATTATCGAAGAGCTGGAGCTGGCAACAGATTCTCGCTCCAACATTAAAGCGCGCTATGGCGAGTATCGCACGAATATTGACAAAGTGTTCGCTGCTGGTGATGTTCGCAGAGGGCAAAGCCTTGTAGTTTGGGCGATTAATGAAGGGCGTCAAGTAGCACGTGAAGTAGATAAATATTTGATGGGAAGCACGATGCTGCCTTAACCGCGGCTGGCTGGCGACGCATCAGCTATTGGACGAATAGAAAACGATAGTAACACTTGGCAAGAGCATTGCTGCAGGAATTTTCCACGCGGCAATGCTCTTTTTCGTTGCATGATGCAGATGCTACATCCAACGTTTTTGTACCTTGCCTGTTAGCTTTCAACGCTGCAATATTGATTCGTAAAAGGCAATTCTATTAAGCTATTAGCAAATATGGTAAACTAGAGGTATTGGAAATACTAGCGCGAATACTATGAAAAGTTTGAGGAGAATAACTGTGATTAAGTATGGCTCAGATCGAATCGAGGAATTGAAATTTGCCAGCTTCAAGACGCTGATAGAACGGCGCAACGAACAATGGATCGATATTAATCTTGTTCCGCAATTGTCGCCGGACAGCGCAGAGCTGCCGACGGATTTGATTGATTTTTCTATTTTGGTAATATGCAATCATTCAGGTGTTATTGCACAAATGGTGCCCCAGGATATTGGCTGCGATTGTGAGTATCAGCTCACCTTTTCGGAGAAAGAGCAGGTTAAGGCGTGGATCACGACTGAAACGGTCCAAAGTCAAATTAAACTGGCAGCTGAGCTTTCGGGCGAATAGCCGCGAATCAAGCTTTTAAAGTGAGGCGAATATGGTGGAGCAACGGGATGTTTTATCTTTGGCTTCTGTTGATCGAATTCGTTTTTATGTTAGAAGAAAATATGAGCATCTGCCCAAGGAAAAGCATGCGGAAATTGTAGCGGATGCAATTGTCAAAATTATAACGCGCCAGCTTCCGCATTTCGACGCCGAGTTAAACGAAACCATTTGCCAGCAATTGATTAAGCATGTCATCATTGCGGAAAAGCGTCCTGTCCATCTGCAGGATATTGACCAAATGTGCACGCGTTGTACGCTTGATCGGCCAGAGGCGCAGCAGTTATTGTCCGCATGGAGAGCAGAGCATGGTTTAGCAGGCAATGGCTTGAATGCTTCGCCAGCTGAGACAGGCTGTAAAGCTGAAGCTCGTGGCAAGCTGCAGAGATGGCTGGACAAGCTCGCAGCCGCAGCTAATCAGCGAAATAAGGCAATCCGCTATGGACTCGGCTGCCTGGCTATTGTCGGTGGTGCTTTAACAGCGCAGCTGCTGCATGAGCAGGAGACCAACGTTGCCAAGGAGCAGCCGATTGTGCTGGCTGAATCGCTGAAGCAGGCGGAAATATTGCCAGAAAACGAGCTGCCTGAGAAATATCAGTATCATGAGGTCGATCATGACAAGCTGAAGGCTTATTTGGAGACGAGATCGTCGCTGCTTGCGGAGCAGCAATATTATGATGTCATAGTCGAAACAGCCAAGCAGTTCAACATATCGCCAGTGCTGCTGTTTGCTATTACCGGGCAAGAGCAAGGCTTTGTACAGCGTGATCATGAGCTGGCGGAGGAAATTGTCAACAACCCGTTTAATGTATTTCACAGCTGGCAGGATTATAATACAACAATCGCAGATTCTACAGCAATTGCGGCCCGAACGATAGTTAATTTAAGCAAGGATCGCCCGGAAGATGTCGAAGCGATTGTCTGGATCAATCGCAAATATGCCGAGGACCCGAATTGGTCCAAAGGGGTATCGAGCCTATTTGAAACGATCATTAACTATATAAATGATTAATGCCATAAACAATTCCGTTGCCATGCCTGATTGCAAGTTTCTAAGCTGGCGTCAGGCGGGCAACGGT
The DNA here is from genome assembly GCF_018403185.1 of Paenibacillus montaniterrae. Lineage (GTDB taxonomy): Bacteria > Bacillota > Bacilli > Paenibacillales > Paenibacillaceae > Pristimantibacillus > Pristimantibacillus montaniterrae. The sequence goes on along the minus strand of NZ_BOSE01000001.1, from coordinate 554,619 downwards.
ACGCGATGGATAATTGTGTTCGAACAATGATGATAGAGGAGTTATGATGAAAACGTTAATTATAGCGGAGAAGCCGGATATGGGGCGGAATATCGCAGCTGCAATAGAACGCAATGCGAAAAATATGAGAAGCTATATTGAAGGGGATCAGTACATTATTACTTGGGCAATCGGTCATTTGGTGTCGCTTGCAGAGCCGGATGCTTATGATGAGCGCTACAAGAAGTGGAACATTGCCCATTTGCCGATTATTCCTTCACGCTTCAAGCTTGTTGCCAATAAGCGCACGGCAGATCAGCTAAAGGTGATTAAAGAGCTGGCTGCGCGCTGCGACTCAATAGTCAATGCATGCGATGCTGGACGGGAAGGACAATATATTTTCTCGCTTATTCAGCGCTATTTGCAGCTGAAACAGCCGGTGCAGCGCTTATGGATTTCTGATTTGACAGCGGAAACGATTAGAAAAGGCTTCGCTGAGCTGAAGCCTGGCCAAGCGTATGATAATTTAACGAAAGCAGCCTCGGCGCGCAGTGAAGCGGATTGGCTGATTGGCATGAATGGCTCACGCGCTTTTACAACAAGGCATAATGAGCTTCTGTCAGTAGGCCGTGTGCAAACCCCTGTTCTTGCGCTTATTTATGATCGTGAAGCGGAAATTGCCAAGTTCCAATCCGATACTTATTATGTCGTCGAAGCCAGCTTCAAGCAGGGGAAGACGACCTATAAGGGGCTTTGGCAGGGCGATCGCCTGACAGATCAGGCAAAGGCCCAGCAGATCGCGACAGCGGTCAAGGGACAAGCTGCTCAAATCGAGCATTATGAGCAGAAAGAGGTAAAGGAATATCCGCATCGCCTCTATGATTTGACGCTGCTGCAGCGTGAAGCGAACAGCAAGCTTAATTTTTCTGCCAAAAAGACGCTGGATATTGCGCAAAGCTTGTATGAAAAGCATAAGCTCATTACCTATCCGCGTACCAATTCCAACTATGTGAATGAGCAAAATATTCCCGAGATGCATAAAGCGCTGCAGGCGCTGCAAGGAACGTCGTACGGGCAATGGGTGGAAGGAGCGAATCGCTCCTTCGTACATGCTGGCAATAAAAGCATTTGCAATCCGGCAAAGGTCGAGGATCATCATGCGATTTTGCCGACCGCTAAAAAAGCGGGCTCCTTGTCGAGCGACGAACAGAAGCTTTATGATCTGATCGTCAAGCGGTTTCTGTCGCAATATTACCCGCCAGCCCAATACATTAACCATCTCATCATGACCAAGGTGGGCGAGCATCGCTTTAAAACGACGATTAAGCAGCTTGTTGCGTTAGGCTGGAAGGTCATTTACGGCGATCAACAGGAAACGCCGAGCAAGCGGAAAACGAAAACAAGCAATGAAGAGGACGAAATTGTAGAGCTGAGCGGCAGCTTTGAGCTTGATGCCAAAGCGCCGGTGCAATGTCAGCAGGCCGTGGCAAAGGAGAAGGAAACACAGCCTCCCAAGTCATATACAGAGGGCACATTGCTCAAGGCTATGGAAAGCGCGGGCAAGCAGATCGAAGACGATGATATGCGAGAGGCGATGAAGGATTGTGGTCTTGGTACGCCAGCAACCCGTGCGGCCACGATCGAACGCTTGAAGCAGGTTGGCTATATTCATATACAAGGCAAAAAAATTACGATAACCAATAAAGGCAAGGCCGCCATTGAGCTCGTCCGTGGTGCTGGCGTTGAGCTGCTAACCTCGCCCGAGATGACGGGCATGTGGGAGAAGAGGCTGAATGATATAGCTCGAGGTCAAGCTTCGGCTGAACAATTTATGGAGAATGTGAAGAAGTTCGCCAGCATGATTGTCGATAAGGTAAAAATCCAGCCGGCCGCGGCAAAGGATCAATTTGCACAAGCCGAGAAGCCTGTCAAGAAGAAAGGCGCACGCACAGCAGCCGCTAAGGCTGGTAAAGGGAGTACAGCATCCGGCAAGCAAAGGGCAGCAGCGGCAGCAGTTAAGTCGCTAACCAGCATTGCTGCTTGTCCGCGCCCTAATTGTTCTGGTTTTATTATTAAAGGCAAGAGGGGCTATGGCTGTTCCAACTATAAAAGCGGCTGCGGCTTCGTGATATGGAAGGATTCATTTGGACGCGAGCTGACAGACAGTCAAATTAAGGCGCTTGCAGAAAAAGGTAAAACAGCACGCCTTAAGCTGATTATGTCCAACGGTGAAGAAGTACAAGGGAAAATTATATTGAAAAATCGCAGCAGCGGCGAATTAGATATAGAGATGTAATATCGTGCAAGCAACAGGAAGCAGTCAGTTGTCGATCGTGTATCGGCGGCTGGCTTTTTTTTGTTGGCAATGTTGACGAAAGAGAGAATCAGTTGTTAAAATCTGAACTATATCAATTAATCCGATTGGTTTACTTGAAATTAATTTCAGCCTATCACAGCATAAAAGGGAAGGAATGGCAACTTATGTATCATGTTGTTGTAGCGGAGGATGAGCATTGGATTCGCAGTGGAATTGTAAAAATGCTAGAGCGTATCTCATCGGGGTTTACGGTTGTTGGCGAGGCAGAGGATGGAGCAGAAGCGTGGCAGTTGATACAAGAGCTGAGTCCCAATGTATTAATTACTGATATTGAAATGCCTCATAAGGATGGACTGGCTCTGCTTAAAGAAATTCATGAACATCAGTTGCCGGTAATTAGCATCATTTTGAGCAGCTATGACAAATTTGAGTATGCACAGCAAGGCATTCGATATGGCGTGTCAGAGTATTTGTTGAAGCCGGTCAGGGAAGAGGTGCTGAAGGAATCGTTGCAGCGCTCGATTGACAGATTGGAAATGCTAAAGCCCATTCATGAGCAAATGTTGAAAATTAATGCTTTTCTTGAACGGCTACCGTTGATGGATGAACAACAGGTACAGCAGGAACAGTCGAAAATCGTACAAGCAATTATGAGCAGTCGCCATAGCCATCCCAGTTCAAAAATCGGGTTGCTGCGTATTTTCACTGTGAAATGGAACGAACTGCTGAAAGTTTATTATCCTGAAGACATAAGCATAGCTAGCGAAACAAATGAAGCTGGTGAAGCGGCAGGTCATGCTGATGCTGCTGCGTACAAACAACAAATTCAGCAGTTGGCAGATCGCTGGTGTGGTAAAAGCCAAAGCGGACAAACCAAACGATCATATCGGCTGGCTATAAAACAGGCGTGCAGCTATGCAGAAACTTCCTATATGCATGAGATCAGGATGAACAGTGTAGCTGAGCATGTCGGGCTTAGCGTATCGCATTTTAGTGCATTATTTAAACAGCATACCGGGGAAACATTCGGCAATTATGTCAACCTGATCAGAATCGAGAAAGCTAAACAATTGCTGCTTGAACCGGATTTGAAAGCATACGAGGTAGCTGAATTGGTCGGTTTCACCTCTGCCCCCTATTTTACGCGACTGTTTAAAAATACAACAGGCTTGTCGCCGAATGAATATCGAAAAAGGCTGGGCTTGCTATGACACATATATGGCGTAAAGTCAATCTTCGCTGGAGCATGAGTCTGCTGTTCCTTGGCATTAGTCTGCTGTCTATGATATGGGTTGCTCTGTTTTCTCATATCAATTACAGTCAGGCAGTAAAAGAGGATTTTCACACCGTCACGGATGAAGCTGCCAAAAGGCTCAATCATCATATTGAGTTTTATTTGGATCATATATCAAGCTCTACCCGTACGTTGGCTAACACAGACAACGTTCAAGCTTGGTTTGAGCATGGCGAAAGCATGAGCCTGCTTGAGATTGAGGATATAGAAGCACAATTGCGGCGCAGCATTGCTTTTCAGTTTCCAGAAGTAGTCGGTATTTTTCTTAAATCGACAGATCGGCGTGTATTGTCTGCACCGAGTTATTCCTTCAAAGAGCCAGACTACAATCAAGAGCCGTGGTATGATATTGCTGTTTCGGCAGAGCGAAGACTGCTTGCTACTCATACGATCAGCTACCCGCAAAACAAAAGCATGAATGTAATCTCCATACTGGTTCCCGTATTTAGCAGAACGAATCTGGCCTTGATCGGAGATATTGTCATTGATTTATCGCTTAGTGAAATAGAAACGACGATGACCCGCTCCAAAATAGGAGAGACGGGTCAATTTATGCTGCTTTCTCATAGAGATACGATCGTCTACGCCGATGAAAAAAGCTGGCGAGGCGCCAAGTTGTCTGATACGCCGCTCAAATCTATTAAAATGCCCGATGATGGCGGTGTGCAAGCTGCTGATTGGCATGGTACAAGCGTGCTGCTGTCGGCGAGTACATCACAGGTTACGGGCTGGAAAGTCGTTGCGATGGTTCCGTTTGATGAAATGGCAAGCGGCTATTACTCCGCTCGTCAAGCTGCGATTTTTTCCTTTGCTGTCATTGCATTTGTCGTCATGCTTATTATCCCCGTTCTTTCCAATTTGTTCGTTTCTCCTATTTTACGGCTGCAATATCAAATGAAAAAGGTAGCGCAAGGCGATTATACTGCAAGAGCCAACCCTGAGCATGCGAACGGCGAATTTCAAAAGCTGAGTGAAAGCTTTAACCAAATGGTGGCTCAACTGGAATATCAGTTGCAGCAAATTACCGATCTTAAGCTTCAGGAACTGCAAGCACGATTGCAACAGAAGGAAGCGCAAATCCAAGCGCTGCAAAATCAAATCAACCCTCATCTGCTGTACAACTCACTAGATGTCATCAAAAGCATTGGTCTGGTTAATGACGATCAACTAGTCGTTAGCATGGCGGGCAACTTGGCGGATGTTTATCGCTATACTGCCGATATAAGTGACGATGAAGTGCTGCTGATCGAGGAGTTGACTATTCTTGAAAAATATTTGGAAATGACGGCTATTCGCTTTCCAAAAAAATTTAAAAGAGTAATTAAGGTGGAGCCGGTGCTTTACAACTGCCGTGTAGTCAAGCTGGTGCTTCAGCCGATCGTGGAAAATGCTGTGAAATATGCCGTGGAGTCGGGGACGAGAGGTTCGCTTATTAAAGTGCATGCTTATGAGGATAATGGAGATCTAGTAATGGAAGTATCCGATAACGGCAGTGGCATGCTTCCAGAAGTGCAAGCCAAGCTGTCGCAGGATTTGCAAGCTATTACGCATAACAGCAGCTATCAGGAAATGAAACAGCGAAAATCACTAGGGCTTGCCAATGTTCATGCACGATTGTTTCTGCGATATGGTCAGCCATACGGTATCAGCATCGCTTCAGTGCAAGGTGAAGGCACTTTAATTACAATTCGTCACCCTCTAAAACCAAGTAATTAACTCAGGATAAGAAATCAGAGAATCGGATAAGGCGTAATTTGGTTTAATACGCTACTATTATATAAAGTTAATTAAACCAATGGAATTAGAGGGGATTAAGATGAAAAAGATTTTAAGTGTTGTGCTGCTAACGATTATGCTGCTCGGAGTGTTGGCAGGATGCTCCAGCCAAGTTGCTAATGAGAACAGCGCTAATGTCAGCGGTGGCGGTAAAAGCGGCAATGAGCAGGCTGCTGCTAACGAGGTCGATAATTTTAATGAACAACTGGATATTACGTGGATGGTTCGCTCCTTTCAAGGAGGAGGCTGGCCAGAAGATCATCCGATGATTGAAGCGATTAACGAAAAGTTTAATGTAAACCTGCATATTCAGTGGATACCTGCTGCCAATTATGCTGAAAAATTGAATGTGCTTGCGGCATCTAATGATTTCCCCGATATGTATCTCGTGCTTTCAGAGGAATTCAGCAAGTGGAAGGATAAAGGCTTGTTTCTTGATATTCAGCCATTGCTTGTCGACTATCCGCACCTGGCCGCTATTCCAGCAGAAGATTTGCACAATCTTAATCCGAAAGGACAAGTGCTCGGCCTTCCTTATTACTTGACCAAAGCGAGAGATTCTCTGTCCGTACGCGAAGATTGGCTGGAAAAATTAAATTTGCAAGTGCCTGAAACACTGGACGAGTTTTATGAAGTAGCCAAAGCTTTCGCCACGCAGGACCCGGATAACAACGGACAGCATGATACAAGCGGCTTTTCCTTATATATCGATCATACCTCGGGTACATTAGTTGGAATTGAGTATATTATGGCAGGGTTTGGGCTTGCCAATCAGTGGAAGGAAGAAGATGGCAAGCTGATTCCTTATCAGACGCAAGTTACAGAATGGAAGCAAGTGCTTGCCTACTTGAATCGCGCTTACACCGAAGGCGTGCTTGATCGTGATTTTGCTGTTAATAAGCTGGGAGCGCCGCTGGAGAAGCTGGAAACGAACAAAATCGGCTTTGCCTATGCAAATCCTAATCAGTATCAAACTAGCATCAACAGCTTGAAGAAGTTAGTTCCAGAAGGCAATATCGTGCCGATCACTCCTCCAACAGGACAGACTGGATTAACTGGCACCAGTACACTGAACATGCTCGATAAAAATGTGATTAATGCCAATATTGATTTAAAGAAGCAAAAACGGATTTTAGCGATTTTGGATTATTTTCTATCACCAGAAGGCTCAGACTTTATTAAGCACGGAATTGAAGGCGTTCATTACAATAAAATTTCCGAAGATCAGTACGAGAAGCTGGAAGCAGCAGATAAAGACCGGCAAAATTTAATCAATAACTGGATTTTCCGCCCATTTGATCCAGGTATTCAAATGTATAAGTGGGATAATGCCGAAACGCATCAAAAGATTGCCCGGATGTTTGCTGAAAATGAGCAGCATATTTGGCAAAATCCCGCAGCAGGTCTTGAATCCGACACATTAAACAAAAGCGGCGCCAACATTAACGGCAAATTTATTAGTACAGTAGCTGAAATTATAGTAGGACGTAAGCAGGTAGATGAAATCGAGCAAGCCTCTGCCGATTGGCTGGCGAGTGGCGGAAGTAAAATAGCCGAAGAAATCAATGAAGCATATGCCATCACGCAATGAGCTGAGAGCTGAAACAGGAGAGGAATTTCATGCAGCAACAACGATTCTCTAATCCCGTCCTATTTGTGAAGAATCGGATTAAACAAGCATCTTGGACACATTGGAAGCGGGGGATTCCGCTATATGTGATGATTTTGCCGGGCTTGCTGTATTTTTTAATATTCCGTTATTTGCCGATGGGCGGCATTATTATAGCGTTTCAAGACTTCAATCCATTTAGCGGACATTCAGGCAGTGAATGGGTTGGGTTGGCGCAGTTTGAACGCTTGTTCAGCGATGTTGATTTTTGGCCGCTGCTGAAAAACACATTATTGTTAAGCGCATTAAATTTATTTCTATTCTTTCCAGCTCCCATTGCGCTTGCATTGGCGATTAATGAAGTGAGGCTGAGATGGTTCCGCAAAGCAGTGCAGACCGCACTTTATATGCCGCATTTTTTGTCTTGGGTAGTTGTAGTTGGCATGACGATTACGCTGTTTGCGACGCAGGACGGCACAGTCAATAAGCTGCTTGCCAGCTTAGGTTTGAATCGGATCGAAGTGATGACCGATCCTGCTTACTTCCGCTATGTATATGTATTGCAAAACATTTGGAAGGAAGCAGGTTGGAATGCGATTATCTTTTTAGCGGCACTTGCTGCCGTCAATCCTGCCTTGTATGAAGCAGGAGTGATGGACGGAGCGAGCCGCTGGCAACTGATCTGGCATGTTACACTACCTGCGATTCGCTCGACGATTATTGTATTGTTTATTTTACGGCTTGGCGATGTACTCGATATTGGCTTTGAGCACATTTATTTGCTGCAAAACAGCTTGAATTTGCAAGTATCCGACGTATTTGATACCTATGTGTATCGTACGGGCGTGCTGCAAGGAGAATTCAGCTATACAACGGCAGTGGGCTTGTTCAAGTCGGTTGTCGGTTTAATTCTCATTGCCTCGAGTAACTATTTGTTCCGCAAATTTGGCGAAGAGGGGGTTTACTAGCATGAAGGCTTTGCGCTACCGTGGCAGCGATCTGTTGTTTGTTGTTTGTGTGTACAGCTTTTTGCTGTTATCTCTGCTTGTCGTCGGTTTGCCGTTTTTTTACGTGATAACCAGCTCCTTTACAACGGAGCATGAATATTTAAGTCGCGGCTTTTTTCTCATTCCGCGTGAATGGACTATTGAAGCCTACGGATATTTGCTCCATAATCGAAACTTTTTGCAAGCCTTTGAAAATTCAATAATGATTACGTTTTTTGGCACATTAATCAACATTGTGCTGACCAGTCTAATGGCTTACGGCTTATCGAAAAGCTGGCTGAAAGGCCGTCGTCTGCTCAATTTTATGGTACTGTTTTCGATGATTTTTGCGGGAGGGCTTATTCCGACTTATTTGGTTACTCGTGAGCTGGGGCTGTTGAACAGCTATTGGGCGTTGTTTCTAAACTCTGCAATTGCCCCTTTTAATTTAATTGTGATGCGCAGCTTTTTTCAGGCGATACCTACCGAGCTTGAGGAAGCTGCCAAAATTGACGGCAGCTCGGAATACCGGATATTTGTGCAAATTATGTTGCCGTTATCGCTGCCGGCGCTGGCTACGTTTACCCTTTTTTATGCCGTGTTTAATTGGAATACGTATTTTTATGCGATTTTATTTTTGAACAACTCGTCAGACTGGCCATTGCAAGTATTTTTGCGGCAAATGCTAATTGAATCCGATCAGTCGATGGAAGCAGACGCCGGCATGTTCCAATATACACCTGCGGTTAAAATGGCGGCTGTGCTCGTTTCTTCTGCGCCACTGCTCGTCGTGTATCCATTCTTGCAAAAGTATTTTAATAAAGGCATGCTGCTAGGTTCGGTTAAAGGCTAGAAGGGAGAACGGTCAATGAAAATATTATTTTTGGATTTGGATGCTTTAAGCCCTGCTCATCTGGGCTGCTATGGCTATCATCGCAATACATCGCCGAATATTGACAACATTGCCGCTGAAGGAGTCAGGTTTACGAACTACTATACATCGGATGCACCGTGTGCGCCTTCGCGAACTGCATTGATGAGTGGAAAGTTTGGCATTGTCAATGGGCTTGTCGGGCACGGAGGAACGGCCGGAGATATGAAGCCGGAAGGGATTTCACGAGAGTTGATGGGAAAGTTAACAAGAGGAACAGCACTGCCTTCCTATTTGGGGCTAGTTAAAAATATGAATACAGTGCTGATCAGTCCATTTGCGCAGCGGCACTCTACCTTTTCGTTTTATGCTGGTTTTAATGAAATTATAAATACGGGGCAGTATGGCAATGAATCGGCAGAAAAGGTGACGCCGATTGCGCTCGACTGGATAGAGCGCAATGCGCAGAAGCAGGATTGGTTTTTATATATCAACTATTGGGATGCTCACACGCCGTATCGAGCGCCGCAGTCATTTGGCAATCCGTTTGCAGAAGAGCCGTTGCCAGCGTGGCTTAATGAAGTAGTCTTGGAGCAGCATAAGAAGCTGGTAGGTTCCCACAGCTCGTCTGAGTTGAAAATTGATTTTAGAAACAAGACCTATACCAATGAAAGCGACGCTTTATTTCCACGACAGCCGGGGGAAATTGGCAATATGCACGATTTGCGCACGATGATCGATGGCTATGATTGTGGAATTGCTTACATGGATCATCATCTGGGCATGCTGTTCGATGCGCTGCGCGAGCAAGGGGTAATGGATGAGCTGATTGTTATCATTACTGCAGATCATGGTGAAAACATGGGGCAGCTTGGCATTTACGGGGAGCATGCCACTGCCGATCAGGCTACTTGCCGCATTCCGATGATTATTCGCTGGCCAGGTATGCAGCAGGGGCTTGTTGATGAAGGGCTGCATTATCATCTCGATTTGCTGCCGACGCTTGCCGAGCTGCTGAATGGACCGATTTTGCCAGACTGGAGCGGCAGCAGTTACGCGCCTGTTTTGACGAGCGCAGCAGACTGCGGCAGAGATTATTTAGTTATTTCCCAATGTGCACATGTGCTGCAAAGAAGCGTTCGCTTCCGTGGTTGGCTGTATATTCGAACGTACCATGATGGTTTTCATTTATTTGATCGCGAAATGCTATTTAATGTAGAGAATGATCCTAACGAGCAGTTTAATGTGGCAGCCGAGCGCAAAGATTTATGCATGGAAGCGGTGTACTATTTGCAGGAGTGGCACGATGAGCAAATGCGCGCGTCCAGCGATGATCGCGATCCACTTTGGACAGTACACAAAGAAGGTGGTCCGTTTCATGCCAGAGGGTATTTGCCCGCTTATATTGAAAGGCTCCAACAAACGGGACGCGAATATGCTGTGCCTGAGCTGATAAAGCGGCATCCTCAGGAATTTCCTGTCGTGCCTTCGGCAGCTCATGCGCAACTGCAAGCTTTGCTTGGCGCTAAAATGAGAGGCTCGGCAGCAGCGGGCGAGGAGGTGTAGCTCAGCATGGGAACAAAAGAAAAGCCTGATATTCTGCTTTTTATTAGCGATCAGCATCATGCCCATTATATGGGCTGCGCAGGGCATGAACTCGTTCGCACGCCTTGGCTCGATCAGTTGGCAAGCGAAGGAACGATGCTGTGCAATGCCTATACAGCATCGCCGCTATGCGTTCCATCAAGAGTTGCACTGTTAACTGGGCTGCTTCCTTCCCATACAGGTGTGTTTACTAATGAAGGGGCAATTGCAACGGACCATGCGACTTTTTTGCACAGCATTGCTGCCGAAGGCTATGACACGGTTTTATGCGGCAGAATGCACTTTATGGGCGAGGATCAGCGACATGGCTTTACGAAGCGGATTATGGGTGAAATGACGCCGCTGTTTTGGGGACGTTACGGTCCTGCTCGCAATGATTTGGGACCGTATGTCGGGACAATGGCAAATGACAGCTTAAAAATTGTAGGCGGCGGTACATCGCCTGTACTTGAATACGATAAAGCGGTCATTCAAGCGGCGCTAGAATATTTACAGGCTGATCATGCCAAGCCGCAATGCATTGTCGTAGGCACTTATGGACCGCATCATACGTATGTTTCGCCGCCGCATTTGTACCAGTACTATAAGCAGGCTGCCAGCGTTCCAGACACTTTTACCGAAGTGTTGGAGCATCCTGTACTGGCAACAATGAAAAAAGCGGAATTAACACGCGAAGTTTTGGAAAAGCTGCGAGCTGCTTATTTGGGAATGGTAGAAACGATGGACAGCCAGCTAGGTGAAGTTCGAACTGCCTGGCAGCATTATTTGCAGCGAACGGGCAGAAAAGGGCTTTTCGTCTATATGTCCGATCATGGTGAGCAAGCGGGAGAGCATGGGCTGATTGGCAAGTCTACGTTTTATGAAGGTTCAGCTAAAATCCCTGTTATCGTGGTTGGCGATCATGTGCCACAAGGCAAGCGACTTGAACAGCCAACAAGCATTTTGGATATTGGCCCGACGTTATGCGATTGGATTCATGCTGAAGCTCCTCCTAGACAGGACGGGATCAGTCTTAAAGCGCAAATTGTCGACACTGCTCAAGCTGAATCGCGCATCATTATAAGCGAATCACTCCAGTTAGTGGGCGGGCAGGCTGTAGCAGGAATTATGCTGCGACAAGCAGGATGGAAATTTATAGCATATGCCGGATTTGAGGCGTACAATCAACTGTTTCAAGTGAATGAAGATCCTCAGGAGCGCCATAATCGCTACAGCGAGCAGCCAGAGCTTGTGCAGCAATTTGAACAGTATCTTAAAGAACATTGGAACGCTGAAGCAATTGTGGAAATATGCAGGCAAAGACGCGAACATCATGCTTTATTAGCCAAATGGGGAAGAAATGTCGATGTTGTTGAAACGGAAAGATGGGTTGTGCCCGAGCATGCTAAAGTACTGCCGATCGTGCAATGATTATGAGACAATGATAAATGGGGTGAAGCAATTGAGAAGAAATGTAATGATGATTTCTACCGATCAGCAGCAAGCTAAGGCAATGGGCTGTATCGATTCCAGCTACTATACCCCCAATCTTAATAGGCTGGCGAAGAAGTCGGTTTCATTTACCGGAGCAATTAGCACTTCTGCGCAGTGCACGCCGTCACGCGCAAGCTGGATGACAGGCAAGTTTCCGCATCAGGTCGGTGTCTATCAGATTGGTCATATTCTTGATCCGCAAGAGTGGAGCATTGCCAAGGAATTTAATCGGGCTGGCTATGAGACAGTATACTTTGGAAAATGGCATCTCGGTTTGTCTCCAGCAGATCATCAGTTTGCAGTTACCGATTATCGCACAGATGGCATGCAGCTTGCTGGGGCGAACGAAGACCCGCGCTTTCACAGCAACAAAGACGCGGTAACGACTGCAAAAGCGTTAAATTACTTGCAGGACTACGATGGTGCTCAGCCTTTTTTTATGAAATTATGCTGGTATATGCCGCATCCTAATGCGCCGACGGATGGTCCTTTTGAGCTGATTGATCGCTATGCAGAGCATTTTCCTTTGCAAGATATGCCAGTGCCAGCCAGCTTCTATCAGGATGATTTGTCAGGCAAGCCGGCATTTCAACAAGAGCGTTCAGAGACAGGCGAATCAGCGTTGACGGAACAAATTGTACGCCGTGATGCTCAGCGTTACCGCACGATGCTTGCTTTACTGGATTCGTATTTGGGACAATTGCTGGACAAGCTTGAGGCTAAGCAACTGCTCGATCAGACGGTAATTTTGTTTACGAGCGATCATGGCGATATGCAAGGTGCGCACAGGCTGCGGCTCAAAGGCGTGCTACCTTATAAAGAACTGTACAATGTGCCGCTGCTGCTTTACGTTCCTGGTATGCGCCCTAAACGAAACGTTATTGCAGACCTTGTATCGACGGCGGCTATACCAGGAACGCTGCTGGCTGCTGCGGGCATAACACTGCCCAAGGAATGCGAAGGAGGCACGCTAATGCCGGCACTAGAGCGTAATCAGGCTTCAGAAGATGAACACGTCTTTTTTGAGCATTATAAAGCTTACTGGGGACGGCATCCACTAATCGGCATTCAGACTAAAGCGTGGAAATATATTTATTATATAGACGATCAAGTTGAGGAAATGTACGATTTGCAGCATGATCCAGATGAAATTGTCAATATTGCAGGACAGCAGCAAGTGGAGCAGGTGCGCTTGCGCTTAAAGCAAACTGTAGAGCAGTGGTGGACAAGCACAGGAGGATTTTCGAAAGCTCCAATTGAAGATCAGACTAGCCCATGGATCACAAATAAGGTTAAGCATAATCGTTAGAATGTCCATTGCCTCCAATCGGATCATTTCCGGTACCCACATTCTTTAAACCTTGACTTTATCCGTTAAAAGCCTGCTCTAACTCGGCAGGCTTTTAACGGTTTCATCTCACAGCTTCACTGAACCGGATACTCCCTCGATAAAATATTTCTGGAACGCTACGAATACGATAATAATTGGCAGCAGAGCAATGACTGCGGCGGCAGCCATCCCTGTATAATCAATCGAATACTCGCCGACGAAGGAATACATCCCTACCGCCAATGTGCGCAGCTCCGGTTTGTTAAGCGTAAACACTAATGGTACAAAAAATGAATTCCATGTGAAAATAAATTGCATAATCGCAGTTGTGGCGATAATCGGTTTGGACAGCGGCAGCATAATTTGCAGAAAGGTACGCAAAAAGCCAGCGCCATCAATTTCGGCTGCTTCTGTCAGTTCAACTGGCAGCGTCCGGTAAAAGGTCATAAACATCAGGATAAAAATAATATGTACGCCCGAAGCTTCTACTAGAATGACACCTTCTATTGTATTGAGCAAGCCAAGCTGCTTAATGATTTGAAACACAGGTATAATGGTATATCCTTTAGGGATGAACAGCACTGCGGCAAACAGAAACAGCAGTGCTTTCTTGCCAGGGAAATTAACTCTTCCCAGTGCGTAGCCTGTCAGTATGCTCAATAACGTTACGATAATGACAGCTCCAACTGTAATGACAACAGAGTTTTGAAAATAGGTAGAAAATTGCCCGACGCCCCACGCTCTAGTATAATTGTCCCATTGAAGCTGCTGCGGCAGCAGCCGCAGCCCTGAGCTGATATACTCGGTATTCGTCTTCAACGAAGAGAAAATCATCCACAGAAATGGATAGATCCAGATGAGACAGAAGGGAATCAGCAGCAGATGCAGCAGTCTGTTCAGTCTACGATTGCGTTTCATAAGATACTCATTCCTTTCCAATTGCGATTGATCGCTGCCTGCGCATCGCCAACTGAACAATTGCACCCAACACTAGCGAAATAACGAATATAGACATGCCGAATATAATGCCGGCAGCTGAAGCGTAGCCTTGCTGCGGGAAGCCTCCTGTACCGAAGGCATAGCGATAGATGTAAAGATCGACCATGTCGGTAGCAAAGAAAGGGCCTCCGCCAGTTAGTGTTGTAACAAGATCGAATACATGAATGCCGTTCATTACCGTTAGCAGTAAAATGACTGCACTGACTGGCAGCAGCAGCGGAATCGTAATATAGCGCAAAGCCGCCCACCAGCCCGCACCATCGATGCGAGCAGCTTCATAGATTTCTTTAGGTAGTGATTGCAAGCCAGCCAGCCAGTAGATCATAATCATGCCAAATACTTTCCAGATACCGGCCCCGATTAATACGAGCATCGACGTGTAAGGGCCCGACAGCCAGCCAATCGGTTCTTTAATCAAGTTGAATTGCTGTAGTACCAGATTGACGATCGCATTGTCTGTGCCGAACATTGATTTCAATACGACACCAACAATTGCAGTTGTAGTGACAACGGGAAGGAAAAGCAGCGTACGATAAACGACTTTTCCTTTGAAATAAGCCAGATTTAGCAGCAAAGCCGCCAGCAATGCTGCGGGAAGTGTAATCAGCACCGTAAAGCCGATATAAATCAAGTTATTGCGATAGGCATTCCAAAAATAACGATCTGTCATAACAGAATAAAAGTTATCCCAACCGATGAATTGTTGCAGGGGGCCAATTCCGCTCCAATCGTAAAAAGAGTATACATAGCTCATCACAATTGGATAAATGGTGAATACTGCAAGCATCAGAAGCTGAGGGAGCATAAACAGATACGCCCAACTGTATAGTGATTTATTTCTGCGATTCATATAAGTTGTTCCTCTCCTGTCTGTCACTGCCTTGTGATGAAGTGTCTTGTGTTGAACTGCCTTGATATAGCTTTCTTGCGTCTAGCAGTTTATCGTTATTGATACGGTTGGTATGGAACCCAATCGGCAAATGCATAGTCATCCAATGTAATGCTGCCACCGGCAGCGTTGACTTTAGCAATGCCTTCTTCCAGCACTTGATTAGCTTGCTGTGACAGCTCCAGCAATGCTGCTTCCACATCTTTAATCTGACCTGTTAAATACCCTTCAGCAATGTTGCCCAGCGTCGTTTTAGGCAGCTTGCCGCTCGTTTCCAGCACTACTTTAAGTGAATCAGCATTGCGTTCAAACGGTCTTGGAATAAGCAAGGATACTTCATCCTGAATGCGCAGCGCTTCAGCAGCAACTGGATGGTTAATCGTAGTTGCTTCATTAACGGCTGGCAGAGGTGAATACTCTACCCCGTCTGCTACCAGCTTAGGATACAGATGCTCTTTAATAAATTGCAGGAACAGCTTTGTTTCCTCGTAATGCTCGGTATGCTTTGATACATAAAATGCTACGCGAGATTCACCTTGAAATGCTGCATATTGCGGCTTGCCGTCTTTCGTTGGCAGGGGAGCGACACCGAAGCTGTCAAGTTTATCTGCATTAAGCTGCGATGCGTAAAACGAACCGTCAATCGTCAGCACAGCTTGTCCTTCCTCCATTAATGCCGTACCTTCCCGGAAGCTCATAACCAGACTGCTTGGGTGCAGCAGTTTTTCATCTTGCAGTTTTTTGAACAGCTCCAATCCTTGTACAATGCCTTGAGCATGATATTCGTATTGGCCCGTGCGGTAATTGAATAGATCCGTTGGCGAAACATCCGGCGTAATCGCCGTTGCCATCTGAGAGATCGCCCCGCTTAAGAAGCTTAACTCCTTCACGCCAATTACGAGCCCGTACAGCTTGCCATCTGTATTTTGTTGCACCTGTTTACTGAAGCTGTACAGTTCATCCCATGTTGCAGGAATATCATCTTCTGTAAGCCCTGCTGCATGCAGTGCTTCCTTATTGTAATAAAGCATCATCGCCGGACGTTTCGGATTGAATACTGGAATCGCATACGTTTGACCGTCAATAAGCGTATAGCCTTCCGACCATGTTCCTTCGTAATACTCCGCTTTTTGTTCGGCCGTCAACACATCATCCAACGGATGCAGCACGTCCAGATTTACAAGCAATGAGGTCGGAATGCTTTGATGGTAGCCAATAATGTCAGGCAAGGTATTGCCAGAAATTGCTGCCTGGATTTGCGCTACATATTGCGAGCCTGGTACATTCGTATATTTGACCTTAATGTGTGGATGCTGCTGTTGGAATTCTGCAATGGTTTCTTCCATCTGCCCAAGCATTTCCTCCCAACGACCCCATACTTCCAGTTCAACTTGCTTTACTTCTGCTGTGGGGCTACTGGTTGCCCCTTGGGTATTGTTAGCTGCATGGCTATTGGTTGTCGACTGATTGCTGCTGCATGCTGCCAGCAGTAACATTGCTAGTGAACTCAGCAGCAGCAGTTTGATCGATTGTGTGTTAGGCTTCATAAAAATTCCTCCCGAATAATGAACAAGTGTTAAATTTTGTAAGGTACATCCTGTAGGGCAGCGCCTGTAGGTTTGTTGAGAAATCTGCCCGGATCGTTGTCACGCGGCACAACATCGGAGGTGTGCACATACCACTGCAATACATCAAGCCGCAGCTTGTCTCTTATTTCTCTATAGGCTGGATCATTATACACATTGTGCAGCTCCTGCGGATCATGAATGAGATCATACAGCTCGCTTTGTTCGGCAGTGCGTTCAATCAGCTTGAATTCATTGGTGCGCGCCATTATTCCGCGGCTGACGGAGGCCGGTTGTTCCTGCTGCTGTCTTGCCTTTGGATAATAGATGCTGCTCGGATTATTGGCAAACCAGGCATCGCGCACAGGATCACCTTCAAAGCAATGAGGCTCGCGGCTATCGTAGCCGCCCTCCGCATAGACAATGCGTTGAGGATCACCGTTTGCTCCTTGTAGTTGAGGCACAAGAGATCGAGCAAAATGATCATGCTCGGCTTCGATGCCGCTCAGATCAAGCACGGTTGCCATAATGTCAAACAGTTCAACTTGTTCTTGCACAACATGCCCGCTGGCATTGCCTGGTGTGCGAATAATAAGCGGCACTCTGGTCAGTACATCTTCAAAGCCGTTTGGCCATTTTTCTACCAAGCCGTAATCGCCAGCATAATCTCCATGATCTGACGCTACAATAATGGTTGTGTGTTCTGCGAGTCCGCTTCGTTCAAGTGCCTCTATTAGTTGTCCAAACATATAATCGACATAGCTGATCATGCCAAGATAAACAGCTTGTACCTGCTCCAGCGTATCATCTACAATATGGTGCAAACGACGATATTGTCTGATGAACGAATGATAGGACGGCTTGCCTTCTAACTGAGCTGGTCTAAGCGGCGGCAGCGTTTTTCCTTTATACATGCTGTGGTAAGGCTCAGGCACTACATAGGGTGCGTGCGGCAGCAATGTGGGTAAGTAAAGCATAAAGGGTTGTTGCCGTGCTGCTTCCGATTGCAGAAAAGTAATCGCTTTGTTGATCGAAACCGCTGTTTCCGTACTATCGAGAGCTTGTTCCGGCTCTGGCTCCATAAGAAAACTGTAGAAGCGCGGATCGTCCTCGGCATAGGGATTGCGTTTGCCAAATGTACCGATCATCGCTTCAATTTGTTCTTGCGGCTCCATTTCTGCCTCGTTTCCTAATATTTCACGCAAGTATTCATCGTTGTATAGATGATTTTTTCCGTACCATTTTAGCTGATAGCCCGATTTTTTTAGGTAGCGGAATAAGCTCGGCTCATGCGGTCTGAGCAGATGCCACAGTGTTCGATGTCCCGCTACATGCGGATACCAGCCTGTCATTAGACTGCAGCGGGAAGGACTGCATACGGTATTCTGTACATGACATTGTTCGAAGCGAACACCTTGCTGCGCCAAGCGATCAAGATTGGGAGTTTGTACGAGCGGATGTCCGTAGCAGCCCAGGCTTTCAGCGCGCAGCTCATCGGGAAAGAAAAAGATATAATTCATATTAGAATGACTCATTCCTACATATCACCTCGGAATAATAAGATTTATGTATCTAGTATAGTAATAATATCTTCGCAAAAAATAGAGGGGATATTTAACCTGAACCTAGAATCTTTTAACAATTTTCATATAATTCCTATAAGTATACTTGTATTTATGCTATAATGCCCCTAGTTTAATAGGGGGGATAGATAATGAGCTGGAGTAACCTCTCGTTACGCAATAAATTATTTATTATATTAATTGTTATTTCTATCGTGCCCAGCGTTACAATTTACTTGTTGTCGCAGCATTTTATGATGTCTTCCCAAACAAGTCAGTCTTCGCGTGCCGCCGCTACTTTGCTGGCATCAGTAGCGAGAGATGTGGATGAATATGTAACTGAAATTAATCAATCATTAAATGCACTGTATGTGACGTATGAATTTCAGCAATTTACTCAAGCTGACGCCGATGATTACGTTGCTCAAGCATATTGGGCAGCGGGCTTTAAGACGCTTGTGCAAAACTTGCTGCAAACACATCCGGAGATTACTGGCTTGCTTTATCTCGATCAGTGGGAAAAAGTGTATTATCAATCGAATGCGTTCTTTTTGAATTACAGCTATAGGTTTCAGGAAGACCCGTTTTACAGCATGGAGAGTTGGCCGCAAACACCGTCACTGTCAGTTCCCCATCAGGCAAGCTATATGATAAATGACCAGCAGGATGTCATTTCATATTTTTTTCCGATACGCAATTTGCGCACAGGAGCTTATCATGCAGGTATCATTATTGAGCTGAAAACCGATTATATCCGGCAGCTAATTGCATCATCACCCGAGGTCAGCTCGCAGCTTCTACTGTATGATCAAGCAACAGCAAGTTTCGTAACTGCCTCTTCGTCTGATCTGCATTTGCCGCAAGCGTTGGCTGAGCTGCTGCATGCAAAGCTGAATGGGCGGCAAGTGGACGCCATGACGCTGCAAACGAAGCATAATAATAATCGTTACGAGCTGTATGCATATCCGCTAGGTTATGGACAATGGCAGCTTGTGTGGCTTGCTTCACTGGATGAGCTTAACAGCGGGGTTCGCGGCTCGCTCCGTGCTTTGTTGATTGTAACGGCTGTTACGTTATGTGCCGCTTTGATTATTGCCTATCCGCTTATGCATTTGGTATGGCGTCCGATGCAGCGTTTGAAAACGAGCATGGATCAACTCAGTCGCGGTATTCATATTCCTGTGCCGCCAAGCAGTCAGCGTGATGAGATCAGTTATCTGATTCGTGTATTTAATCGCATGCTTGGCAATATGAAGGAACTGGAGCAAGAAGTAATTTCCAGTCATCTGAAGGAAAAGGAGCGGGAATTGTTGCAACTGCAAGCGCAGATCAATCCGCATTTTTTGTTTAATACGTTGGAGACCATCGATGAGTACGCAAGCAGAGGGGATAGCACAGCGGTTGAACAAATGATTCAAAGTCTGTCCAAAATGACAAGATACAGTGCCCGAGTCGATCGAGGCTTTGCTGCGCTCGCTGAAGAAGTTGCTTACGTGCAGGAATACTTGCGGCTGCATAGTTGGCGCAATGATACAACGATTAAGACAAATTGGCAGATCGATCCTCGCTGTTTGCAGGAAAACGTCATGAAGTTGAGCATTCAGCCATTTGTGGAAAATGCGATCAAATATGGCTGGGAGCCTGATATGGAATTATCCGCTCTAGTTTTTACGATTACGATTTCAGTACGGAGAGAGGAACAGAAGCTGATATTCTCTGTTCATAATACAGGTAAGACGATGAGTAAGCAGCTTGTGCAAAAGCTGCAATTGCTGGCTTCTGCCGACATGATGACAAAGGATGATTTTTTTGAGCGTCATACAGGAATATATAATGTGTTTCGCAGATTGTTTCTGGCATACGGCAAGGCGCTTCAGGTACAAATCTCCAGTGAGGAAGGGGAGGGGACGAGCATAGGTTGGTGCATAGATCAAGGAAAACTGTGAAAAAAAAGGAGTTCTACAGCTTGCGGAACTCCCTCGGAGATTGACCGAATTTCTTTTTGAACAGTGTGCGAAAGTGCTGCTCGTCAGTATAGCCTACTGCTTGAGCGATATCGCTAATCGATAACTTGGTAGATTGCAGCATATCCATAGCTTTCTGCAAGCGAAGCTTCGTCAAGTAATTGACGAAATTGTCGCCGGTCTGCTGCTTGAACATACGGCTTAGCGTAACGGGATGCACGCCTACATGTCTTGCTACTGTAGCAAGCGTCAACTGCATGTCGCTTGATTGCACCATATACGCAATTGCCTTGTCCAGCCAGTGTTGCTCTTGTGCCTCATAATCTGCCAATTCCTTCATTGCTGTGCATACGTCCAGCAGCAGACTGATCAAAGCGTGTTGCAGCAAGCTCCAGCGATTATGCTGATTCACCCAGCACTGCCAATAATGCAGTGATGCTTCAGGTATGCTGCCGCTGGCTGTTTGTCCTTTGCCAAGAGAACTGTCGACTTGCCGCAGCAGCTCCGCACATGCATACTGCACGCGGGCAAGCTCAAAGCTTTGAATTTGCTCCAGCCATCGCCGCAGCAGCGTTTCTAGTGCAGAAATTTGCCCTTGTTCGAGCAGTTGAGTGATTTCGGCTGCAAGCTCCCTATAAGAATGGAAGTGCAATGCCGCTGCTGTCGGCTGTACTTGCTGTTCACGAATACCGGAGCTGGAGCGAATATCGAAAAATTGCTGCTGCAAGCGTTTGTGCCAAGCCTGGCGAAGCGCATCTACCCATTGCTCTGCACGCTTGAACGTTCCTTCATAATCGTGAACAACGGAGCCTTCAATAGCTTGATTAATGCGAAAAGTAAATAGCGTAAGATTTCTTGGTGTTTGTTGCGACATACTTTGCTCGTGCTCGCTTGGCAGAGTATGTTGCGCATGCACTTTATGATCGGTTTCATCATCATGCCAAACAATTCGTTTGCCGATATCTTCATTATGCCATAAGCTCAACTGGCAGCAGATGATGTCATCAATCGTTATTTGCTCCTGCTGCAACTGCTGCTGATAAGGTCGTAGCTGCTGCAAAAACTGCATCTGCAGCTCTATTTTCAGCTTGAATAACGTTTCTCCAAGTTGCTTGCGATCAACTGGCTTGAGCAAATAATCGTATGCGCCTAGTTGAAGCGCTCTGCGCGCGTATGAAAATTCTTCAAAGCCGCTCAGCATAATGACTTGAATCCATGGGTGAGATTGTTTTATTTTTTCTAACAGTTCTAATCCATTCATGCCGGGCATTTGAATATCGAGCAGCACAACATCAGGTTTAATTTTGTAAAGTTCCTGCAAGGCTGCCTCGCCGTAGCCCAAATTAAAAATCGTACAGGAGTGATCGACTTCACCAAGCTTTCGAATAATGCTTCTACGAGTAGCTGCTTCATCGTCGACAACACAAATTTTCAGTATGCATTGCTGCTCCATACCTATACACGCCTTTCGCTTTCCCAGTTTGTTGCTCAAAATCTTAATCCAATAATTCCTATGTGTCAAGTGAGGATTAGGTGTATAATTATTTTTGAAGGAGGCAAATCAAGATGGAAAATATTAAATCATGCTGCGGGGCAGCCCGGCAACAACTGGTGGCTGTCAAAAAAACGATCGCTGTCAATACGGAGGGCATTCAGCAGAGCAACGAGACGCATGTCAACGCCGACCACTTTGTAATGATTCCCGAAGGCAGTTTCATAATGGGAACGGATGATGAAGACGGTTTTCCCAATGATGGTGAAGGTCCGGCTCGACAAGTAACGGTTAGTGCTTTTGCTATAAGCAAGTACCCTGTAACGAATGCTCAGTTTGCGCAATTTGTTGAAGCAACAGGTTATGTAACGGAAGCAGAGCAATTCGGCTGGTCGTATGTATTTAGCGATTTTGTTTCAGAGCCCAATAAACAGCATAGTCTCGGCAATCCAGGAGGGCTGCATTGGTGGACAGCGGTTAACGGTGCATATTGGGCTTGTCCGGAAGGACCGGGAACAAGCTGGGAAGATCGCAGCGAGCATCCTGTCGTACATATTTCATGGAACGATGCAGTCGCCTATTGCAACTGGGCGGGCGGAAGATTGCCGACAGAAGCAGAATGGGAGTACGCCGCAAGAGGCGGTTTGCAAAGAAGACGTTATCCTTGGGGTGATGAGCTGCATCCGAACAAGCAGCATATGTGCAATATTTGGCAAGGGAAATTTCCGCTTAAAAATCACGGCAGCGATGGATATATCGGTACTGCGCCCGTACATGCTTTCCAACCTAATGGATATGGTTTATATCAGATGTCGGGAAATGTATGGGAATGGTGTCATGATTATTTTGATCCACGCTATCACCAGCTTACTTCTAATGTTAATCCAATCTGGTCTGAGCCGACAAAAAATCGTTCTATGCGCGGCGGCTCCTATTTATGCCATCGTGATTATTGCAATCGTTACCGTGTAGCAGCACGAAATTCCAATTCTCCTGATTCATCGACTGGACATTGCGGCTTCAGAATGGTATTAAATGTAAATCATGATAGCCAATAAAGGCAAGGCAATAAAAAAAGCAATGAAACAAAAAAACTATCCACTTCACTCGAGCCTATGCGATGTAATGCAGGCAGGTGAAGGCTGGATAGTTTTTTAAATGGTGCGTGCCAGGGCGGGAGGAATTTGATGCAGCGACTTTACAGCCAGAAATTGGCCTTTTGGCTGAACGTTTACGTCAATGATGTTGTAGCACCATTCATCTGGACGCTCCACGTGGATCGCATGTATTCCAGCATGAAGTGCTGGGACGATATCGTTGCGGATCGAATTGCCGATCATCCAGGTGCGCTGCCGCTCAAATGCTTGTATGTCAAGCAGCTCGTCCAACGCTGCAATATTTTTCATTTGGCGTATATAAATGCGATCATCAAAATATTTGGCAAGTCCCATATCTTCAACCTTGCGCAGTTGGATTTTCGGCTCGCCTCCCGTGTACAGATGAAGCTCATGTCCTTGATGCTTCAACTGCTCCAGCGTTTCCTCCATATGCGGATATGGCTCTGTCTCGTGCTCGTACACCTCAATGCCGACCTGCCACAGCCAGTCCTTTTCCTGGGGACATTGCGAGCGACCAAGCAGCTCGCAGTAATAACGATACGTTTCCAGAAAGGAATGTGGAAAGTGCTCGCTCTTGAAGCCGGTCTGCGAAATCATATCCGCATCGATGCTCGCTTGCTTGTTTTTTATCTCTTCCAGCGAAATGCTGGCTTCATCAAACCAGGTTGCAAGCTGCTCGGCAAAGCGATCAATCGCACGAAAAAAATAACGATTGCAGTAGATTAATGTATCATCAAGATCGAATAAAATTTGCTGCGACATCTTAAAGTCTCCTTATTCATGCGTGTTCATCTTGTATGAACAATCTACCTTATATTAGTGAAACCGTCAATTGTAAGTAGCAGGAAAAAAGCCAAACAGAGCATAAAGTCAAACAATATTACGCAAAGCGTTCCTTCGCCTGCTGCAGCCTGTTTTTAATAAATGAAATGCGATGCTTAACATAAAACTCCTTACTGTCGCTTCGCAATTGGGAAGGGGTGATCAGCTCACCTGTCTCATTATTTTCAATAATAAGTCTCCCATCACTGAAAAAAGTAAAGGTTAAATCGCGCTTCGGCGGCACCTTCTCAATAAATCGATAATGCTGACAAGTATGGTTCATGCTGATCAAGCCTCCTTATACGATAATAATGATTATTCAGAACGTATGTTCTGAAACTATTATAGCAAACATTTGTTCGTATGGAAAGAGGGGATTATTTATCGTAAACTAATTTAATAGAAGCGTTTGCATTTACGGAAAGGATGACGATATGTTACGGATACAAAATCTTACGAAAACAATACCTGGTGGACCGAAGCTGCTTAAAAATATTACGTTTGATGCATATGAAGGCGATTTTATAGCTGTGAAGGGTGCTAGTGGAAGTGGGAAGTCGACCTTGCTTAAATGTTTAGCTTTGCAAGAAAACTGGACGTCTGGCAAGTATATTTTTAACGGAAAAAATGTGTTTGAGGGCGGCATTCGCGCAAAAATGCAGGTCAAAAAGGAAGTTGCATACTTGGAGGAAAAGCCGTTTCTTTTTCCTGACAAAACTGCCTTGAAAAATGTTATTATCGGAGCGGTAGGGCAAACGCCGGCATGGAGACGTTGGACAGGCATGGTGCGCAGCGACGATTATATGGGCGCGATGGATATGATTGAAAAGCGCGGACTGCTGGACAAAGCAAAAATGAAGGCAAGACATCTGTCGGGTGGGGAGCAGCAAAGAATTGCGATTGCTCGCGCGCTGGTGCATGGCGCTAAGGTTATCGTAGCCGACGAGCCGGTAGCAGGACTTGACCCTCATAATGCAGATATCGTGCTGGGCGAGCTTAAAAGATTGTGCAAGGAGCAGGGGATTATCGTAATCTCGGTTTTACATCAGGGAGATTGGGCGGAACGCTTTGCTGATCGGATTCTCGGCTTGAACGGCGGCGAGCTGGTGTTGGATGTGTATGGGCGGAGGTTAACAGAAAGAGAAAAAAACCTGCTTTAAGGTGGTTCAAAATCCGGCTTTGATGACGATGTGACTTCTCAGTAGCGTAGTCGACGGCGAATATGACCGCCTACCGAAAGCTCCGGTGCTCACGTAGCGGTTATCTACGCTGCGCTCCTCGCTTTCTAGTATGCGGTCATCTTCTTGGTCCTGAAAGCCGAATTTTGAACTTTCATTGGAAGGGTGGTTCAAAATCCGACTTTGATGACGATGTGACTTCTCTGTAGCGTAGTCGACGGCGAATCTTGAACGCTAGCGAAAACTGCGGTGCTCACGTAGCAAGTGCCTACGCTGCGCTCCTCATTTTCTACTAGCGTCCAATCTTCTTGGTCCTGAAAGCCGAATTTTGAACTTTCATTGGAAGGGTAGTTCAAAATCCGGCTTTGATGACGATGGATCGCTTCGCAGCTTAGTTGACAGCGGCGAATCTTGAATGCTGGCGAAATCTTTTAGATGCCCCACGGTTAGTGGGGTTATTTGTCTTGCTTCCAAATTTTTTTGGCGTATTCGTCTCGTCGTTAGTGCTGTGCAGTGCTTAATCATGACATGCTATCAACTACCCTTACATATACTCGACTATGGAGGTGTAGTGATGATAGGAATTATGTTGTTTATGCTGCTAGTGCTGACAGCAGTTGTTTGTATGCTGCTTATTACAATCAAGGCCCAGAAGGGCTTGCGCAGTATAAACTATATTAGTGGCTTGCGCTATGGGAAGGTTGTGCAGCAGCTGCAAGACAAATATGAGCTGCATCGTTTTGGCTTCGGTCAATATTTGAGACGCCAGTATGGTGAGGTCTCTATATTTAGTATTGCGATGAACGCGATCGGAATTCTACCAATTCTACTGCTTATGCTAGCACCAATCATGATGAATGGGGGACTAGGGAGCAGCTTATTTGTTTATTGTGGACTAGGTTTGTTTTTTATTATGCTGTTCGCACTGGTTGGTCAGTATTTATCCGCACAGCCAACAGCGGGCGGTCTTTATCATGTTGCTTTGCGAAAAGGCGGAACATGGCTTGGAAGCATTATCGGCAGCCTGCAATTGATTGGACAAACGCTGCTGTTGATCGGTTACAGTTATGGCTTTGTGTTTTTTCTTAAGCTTTTGCTTCCTGTGTCCATTTCCTGGCTTAATCAGCCTGGAGGAATGACGATTGCAGTAGCGATCTGTGTCTTGACTCAAGTGATTTTGGCGTGGCTGAAAAGCACTGTGTATCGTACCTTTCACATCATTGCATGGTTGCTGCAGCTATGCGGAATTGTGCTGCTGATCGTTTGCGCCGTGATGGTTTGGAGAGGAGACAGCTACAATGGCATGCATCTTTTTCTTGCCGATGCATCGGTAGCAGGCTGGTTTCCTGCAGTAAGCGAGCTTGACCCGGCAAACTGGGGACTTCTGCTTGCATTAATGTGTCGCTGCTTTATTGGGGGAGATATTAGCGCCCAGCATGCTGAAGAAACGATCGAACCCAAAATTAAAGTTTCTTGGGCGACGCTGTTGTCAACCTGTTATTCCTACATGATCGGGCTGGTGCTTATACTGGTACTGGCAATTTTATATATGAACTTTGGCATTGCTGGAGCTGGACAAACGGGAGAAGCATGGCTTGTTTACCTGTTAGGACAATCCTCTGTTCTTGGTTACGCTTTGGTGGCAGTGGCAATGCTTAGCTGCTGGGCATCAAGCTCGACACTGCTGCAAAGCGGCGCTCGCACATTAATGGCATTGGCGCGAGACGGTTTGCTGCCTTTTAAACAGCAGCTTGCGGCAATGCATTATTTGAAGCAGTCTCCGCAGCGCGCGCTGTTTGCTGTTACTGTACTTGCATTGCTTATGCTGGCAGCCATCTATTACATTCCGACAGAAGATATATTTATAACTTCAACGCTGCTGGCCGTTATCTGTTATGGCAGTCTGTACGCAATTCTTTTTTTCTTCACACCGTTGGCTGATCAAGCTTCGCTTTGGAAGGTGGCAGGCTGGGAAAAGGCGATTCGCTTTGGCAGCATGCTGCTTCTAACAGCGCTTGTCAGTGCGGCAGGGGCTAGCTTGCCGCTGACAGCTTTGCTTATTATAGCTGTGCCGTTGCTTGTAATTAGCATCTATGCAATGATGACTAAAGGAGTTGTCAGCAAGCCGTTGTCCTATGACACGAAAGGAAGCAACGATTTATTCGAGATAGAGAGAAGAATGCCGCTGCAATAAAGAATTATTGCACAGGGAAATTATTGCGTTTATTTCCCGGGCAAGCGCAGATGTTTACAAAAGTCGCCCTGCTTTCGACGGGAGCAGCAAGCTGCCTGGCGCTTTCAATTTGTCGAAACGAGACAAATCTTCCAGCAATTTTGCCAATTTCGTCATAATGAAGCTATAATGGAATTAGGTGGTGATTGTATGGGAAATGAGCTGGAAAATGGCTCAGCCAACGCAACAATCGTATCGTTTCATGTTGGCAAGCCAAGGGAAATCGCGCACGGCAGCAAGCAGGTGCTGAGTGCTATATTTAAGGATGCCTCCACAGCAGTGCATCACGTAAGCGCTACTGGTGTGGAAGGCGATGCGCAGGGAGACACTGAAAATCATGGTGGCCCTGATAAAGCGATCTGCGTCTATTTGCAGTCGAGCTACAGCTATTGGCAGCAGCTAGGTCGTGCTCTTGCGCCAGGCTCGTTCGGCGAAAATATGACGCTGAGCAGCTGGACGGAAGATAGCGTAAATATCGGGGACATTTATCGTGTTGGCAGTCTCGTCGTTCAGGTTAGTCAGCCAAGACAGCCTTGCTTCAAGCTTGGCATTCGCAATCAGTGGCCCGAGCTCGTTCAGCTTTCCAGAGAAAGCGGCTATACCGGTTTTTATTTGCGAGTGCTGGAAGAAGGAGAAGTTGGCACTGGCATGGAATTCATACCTGTAAGCCGCGCGCAGCATTCTATGTCAATATTTGAAGCAAATCGCATCATGTATGGCAAGGCGAGCACACTGGAGCAGTACGAACAGCTGGCCTCCATCCCTGAGCTTGCGGATGTCTGGAAACAGAGCATACATAGAAAAATAGAACGATTAAAATAAGCGGTATATCTTTAAAATTAGATAAATGAAGTGAGTAAAAGGTTAGAGTAATGGTAAGGGAGATCGGCAAATGAGCAAGCATCAAAGCGAAGAGTTGGACAATGTGCTGGCTCAATATGTCTGGCAAGGGAAGCCACGGGTGATCCCGGGGCCGAGTGGTATGAACAATACAACGGTAATGATCGAGGATGATCAAGACAAACGTGTGGTGCGAATTTACAACAACCACGCTGATCGAAGCAAGCTGCAATTCGAGCATACGATGCTTGCCGAGCTGAAGCAGACAAGACTGGCTATTGCTACACCGCAGCCTATTGCCAATAAACAGCATTCAATAATAACTCAGTTGCAAAACGGCAAGCTGGCTGCTGCCTTCGTCTACATTGACGGAGAGCGGCCGTCTGCCGAAAATATGCAGAGCATGGTCAGCTTGGCTGATGCGGCGGCGCAGTTAAGCAAAGCCTTTGCACAGCTGCAAATCGAGGAAGCACCAGCCTATACGCCATATTATGAGCTGGAGAGCAATTACCCGCCGTTTGATAATAATGCGCTGCAGGTGCTGCTTGAGGATGCTCAGCTGGCCAAGCAGAAGGATGAGCTGCTGCTTATTCAAGCTGAACGTGTCGAGCTGGAGCAATTAAAGCCGCAGCTGCAGGCTTTGCCGCATCAATGGATTCACGGTGATCTCAATTGCAGCAATTCATTGGCCATTAGGCAAAGCATCGTGGCTGTGCTTGACTTTGAATTTGTAACATGGGATTTAAGGGCAATGGAGCTGGCTGTTCTGCTTTCTGAAATGATAAAGCCAACGACAGAGCAGCTTGAACCGAGGCTGGAAGCTATGCTGCAGGCATTTATCGCGACGGTGCCTTTGCAGAAGGAGGAATTGACGCTGCTGCCGGCGCTGATCAAGCTGCGCAGTGTTGATGTTGCGATGCATTTTATTGAGCGCTTCAAGCAAGGGCTTGATTCGCCAGAGGTTTTGTGCGGCATTATTGCCCATGCAGCGTATGTCATAACCTGTATGAATCAATTAAAGCTAGTAACGCAATAGAAGGCGAGGGATGCAGAATGAGTTTGGCGACACAGTTGGGATACTCTGAGCAGGATCGGCTGCTTATTATTAACTGCGATGACTTTGGCTTGAGCGCTTCCTTTAACGAAGGGATTCAGCAGCTGCTGCAGGCTCGTACCGTCAGCTCGGCGACTGTGATGCTGCCATGCGCCTATGCTCGGGCTGCAGCGAGCTGGAGTGCTGCCAACTCTCAGTATGATGTTGGGGTGCACTTCACCTTTACAAGCGAATGGGACACCTATAAATGGGGGCCTGTTACGCGCAATGCGGATGTGTCGAGTCTGGTAACGAAGGAGGGCTACTTTTACGCGGATTGCCAAGGCTTTGAGCAAGCAGCTTCTCCGAGTCAAGTAGCGCTTGAGCTTAATCACCAGATTGAATTGGCATTGACGCTAGGCATGAAGCCGACGCATGCAGACAGCCATATGGGCAGCTTGTACGGCCTGGTGACCGGCAGACATTTTTTGCTGGAAGTATTTGATGTTTGTGCGCATTACGGCTTGCCGTTTCGACTGCCGCGCTTTATCAATCCAGCACAGCAAGAGGTTGTGCCGCAGGCGGTAGAGCCGCAATTGAGAGCGCTTGCGCAGCTTGCCGATCAGAAGGGAGTTGTGCTGATCGATTATTTGATCGGACTTCCATTTGAATCGACTGAAGGTGAAACGACGGATGGATTTCTACAGCAGTTGACCGATTATTTAAAAAAGCTGAAGCCGGGCGTATCCGAACTCATTGTGCATCCAAGCGCGCCATCCGCAGAGCTTTCCTATTTTCATAGGCATGCAGGCAAGCGAATTATAGAATGGGAAGCGCTGCAGCGTCCAGAGCTGCAGCAGTTTTTGCAGGATGAAGGAATCAAGCTAATAGGGTGGCGCGAGTTGCAGGATGTACAACGCCAAAACTCAAAGCGCACGTACCCTTTTTAGAGGTGGTTTAAAAATTGGACTTTGATGACGATGTAACTTCGTTGTAGCTTATTCGGCGTCGAATCTTGAACGCTAGCGAGAGGGATCATGCTTCCGAAGTATGTTTCCTACGGAAACATTTCAGGTGCTCACGTAGCTTTTTGCCTACGCTGCGCTCCTCATTTTCTACTAGCGTCCAAGCTTCTTGGTCCTGAAAGCCCAATTTTTAAACTCTCATTGGTAGAGGTGGTTTAAAAATCGGACTTTGATGACGATGTGCTGCTTCGTAGCGTACTCGACGGCGAATATGTCACGCTACCGAAAGCTGCGGTGCTCACGTAGCTTTTGCCTACGCTGCGCTCCTCATTTTCTACTAGCGTCCAAGCTTCTTGGTCCTGAAAGCCCAATTTTTAAACTCTCATTGGTAGAGGTAGTTTAAAAATTGGACTTTGATGACGATGCTGGGCGTTGTGGATTAGTCGACGTCGAATCTTGAACGCTAGCGAAAATTCCAGTGCTCACGTAGCTTTTTGCCTACGCTGCGCTCCTCATTTTCTACTAGCGTCCAAGCTACTTTGTCCTACACTCAAAAAAAGCTACAGCGGAGGAGCAAAGCATCCGAAAAACGGAGAGGGTCGCCTTTAACATCGTAATACAACCTTAAAAAATTTAAATAAGAGCATTACGATTAAAAAAGCGACTGGAGGATGCTTTGCTCCGGAGCGCTGATTTAAAAAGCGACTGGAGGATGCTTTGCTCCGGAGCAATGATGCAAAATAATTTGTCGGAGGCGTTAATGTGGGAAATACGGCGATACAGCAAATTTATCAAGCAGTAAATGATAATATCGGAAAAGTTATTGTTGGCAAGGAGGATGTTACGAGACTTCTTGTTATTGCGCTTATTACGGGTGGACATGTTCTGTTGGAGGATGTGCCTGGCACAGGGAAAACGATGCTGGCAAAATCGTTGGCGAGCTCGCTTTCGCTGCAGTTTAAGCGGATTCAGTTTACGCCGGACCTTTTACCTTCTGATTTGAGCGGCATCCAATATTTTAATCAAAAAAGTGGTGAGTTTGAATTCCGTGCTGGCCCGATTTTCAGCAATATTTTGCTTGCCGATGAGATTAACCGCGCTACGCCGCGCACGCAATCGAGCTTGCTGGAATGTATGGAGGAGCGGCAGGTCAGCGTAGACGGCATGACGATGGCGCTTGATTCGCCATTTATGGTTATTGCAACGCAAAACCCGATTGAGCAGCAGGGAACCTTTCCACTTCCGGAAGCTCAGCTTGACCGTTTTCTGTTCAAAATTAAAATGGGCTATCCGTCAAGCGATGAAGGTGTAGAGCTGCTGAGACGCTTTAAGGAAGCTAACCCTCTGCAGCAGCTTCAGCCTGTTATTACGCAGCAGCAGGTGCTGGAAGCAGGGAAGGACTATGCTAAGATCAGCATACACGATGAACTGCTGCGCTATATCGTGGAGCTGGTAGAAGCTACGCGCGCCAAGGAAGAGGTGCTGATCGGCGTATCGCCGCGCGGCAGCCAGGCGCTGCTGAGAGCGTCTCAGGTACACGCCGCATTAATGGGCAGAAGCTATGTTGTACCGGACGATATTAAAGCAATGGCGCTTCCGGTTCTTGCACACAGGCTCGCTCTGAAAGGTATAAATCGCGGTACAGCAGCAGCGGAGCGTGTCATTGAGCAAGTGCTGCAGCAGGTAGCTGTGCCGGCAGAGCCACTGCCTGAAAGAGTATAGTGCCATGGTCGTATTCTGGTTTATACTAATTGCTATGCTTGCTGTGCTGCTGCAGCATTTGCTGTTTAAGCGTTTTGTGTTGAAAAATGTGCAGTATACAAGATATTTTACGGAGAAAACCTGCTTTCAAGATGAGCCGATTGGCATGGTTGAAGTGCTTTCGAACAGCAAGCGTCTGCCGATTCCATGGCTGTACGTGGAATCTTCGCTTGATGCTTCGCTGCAATTTGCCGGGCAGGAAAATTTTTCGGTAAGCAGGGGCCAATATGATCAAAATCATGGAAGCTTTTTTACGCTTTCCGGTTATCAGCGTATTCGCAGAACGCATACGCTAAAGCCGCGCCGACGCGGCATTTATATGCTGCGCACGGTAACGCTGACTAGCGGAGACTTGTTTGGCATGAGTCGTGTTACAAAGCAAATTCCGCTTGATTCCAAAATTACGGTCTATCCGAAGCCGCTGCAGCTGCCGCTCGAGCAGATGCCCTACCATTCCTGGCAAGGCGATCATATCGTAAAACGATTTATATTGCCCGATCCATTTGTCGTGGCTGGCACGCGGCCTTATCAATACGGCGATTCGCTTAAGCATGTGAACTGGAAAGCGACAGCCCGCTCTGGTCAGCTGCAGGTGCATCAGTATGAATTTACTGCCAACCGCAAGCTGCTTGTCGTCGTTAATATTGACGATAATGAAGAAATGTGGAGAACGGTTACCAATCAGGACCTGATCGAACGCTCGATTAATGTAGCCGCGGGCATAACGAGAGAGGTTATTGCTCAAGGCATGGAGGCAGGCTTTGCTGCCAATATGCGCAGTCTTGAGCAAGCTGACAGCGCCTTGCTGCTGCCTGCGGCTGGCGAAGGTCATTGGCAGGCAATTCTTGAGCTAATGGCAGGGCTTGTCCTGGAACGAACGGAATCTTTGAGCGATATGCTGCACCGCTTTGCTGATGAAGGCTTGAGCCAGCACGATATACTAGTTATTAGCACGTACTGGAACGAGGCTGCCGAGCAAGCGGCTTATTTGCTCCGACAGCGACAAAATGCCGTGCTGGCTTTGCTGACAAGTGAAATCGACAATTTGCTGGAAGGGGAGGGATTCGATAATGGCACGCCAGATCGCATTCCTTCTTAAGCCTTTTCTGCGAGCCGTCATTGAGCTGATTTTCTATGCTCCTATCTGGCTTACAATCGGTATTTATTTGTTGCCATCGGCGCAGCTGCCGCTATGGGCAGCATTGCTGGTCATCGTCTATTGTGTGCCGCAATTTGTGTTTCGTTCTGGAAAAGCGATTAAAAACGGCTATCGGATACTGTCCGTCGCCATTCTTGGCATACTGCCTGTTGCGTTGCTGGCTGCGCTTTTGCCTGCGCAAATAGACGAATGGGCCTGGATCGCTTGCGGGCTCGTCGGTATTGCCTTTGTTGAAAGCAGCTTTCGCTCGCTGCTTCACAACTGGTATAACAGCTTTTCAACGCTGATTATGCTGATCATGCTATTTGCAGCGGTTGGCTTGCAAATCTTAAAGGTTATTACGCTTGCCAAGCTAGCCCTTTTCAATAGCATTTTCTTTGCGCTTGGCATTGTTGCATGCATTCTATTTTTATATATTCACAATGAGCGCACGGTGCGCGATCAGCAAATGATTGATAACGCATCCACGACGATTCGACGCTCTGTTGCAATGAATCGCTTGTATATTACAATCATCGCTTTAGTTGTTGTTGGAATTGCGCTGATAAGGAGTGTACAGGAAAAGCTGGAGCAGTGGTTGAAGCAGCTTTATCAATGGCTGCTTGGATGGCTTTCCCGTGAGCCAGCCGCCGAGCAGCAGCCTGTTGAGCAGCCGCAGCAGCCGCAATTCGATTTGGGAGAGCTGGAAGAGGCAAGTGAGCCTTCCCGCTTTTGGCTGGTGCTGGAGCAAATCCTGAAATGGCTGGCTATTGCTTTCATTGTTGTCGCGGTATTAGTCGCTATCTATTATATCGTGACCAAGCTGATTCCGCTGCTGCTGAAGCTGATTCATCGCATGCTTAACCGCCGGGCGCTGCTCAAGCAAAGCGGTGAAGGCTATACCGATGAAATCGAGGGCATTATTCCGCAAAAAAACAAGCATAAACGTAAGCGAGTCAGAGGTTTGGCAAGGCCGAGTCTGAAGCAATGGAGCAAGCTCAGCAGCCGCGAAAAGGTGAAGGCGCTCTATGTGCTAGCCTTATCCTTTGGCCTAAAGCAAGGCGAGCCGATTGCGGCAAGCAAAACGGCTCAGGAAAACTTGAAGCTGCTGATGAAGGATCAACCAACAACGGAAATTTACAACGAGCTATTGCACAGCTATAACGAAATTCGCTATGGCAATGTTGAACCTGACGCACAGCATGTTGAGGGCTTGCGGCATAAGGTGGAAGAGCAAAAAAATTAACTTCATGGATATATTTGTGGAGCATATGCAAAAAGAGCACCGTTTTTCGCGCTTATATTTGCTCTTATAGCCGGGAGATCATCTGCTAAAACAGTAGATGATCTCTCGGCTTTTTTGTCTATCATTTATTTAATCACATTAAATTTCAACAATATGTTTAATTGTAATTTAGTAAGTGTCAACAAAGCCCTGTATTATAATATAAAAATTTATTTACATTTACTAATTGTCAATTTTTCATATTCAACTATAATAAAGTAGAAACATAACAAGTGGAGGGATAGAGATGAAGAAAGGTTTTTCAAAGCTAGTTCTTGCTCTAACAGCCAGTGCCATGTTGTTGTCTGCGTGTACAGCGACTAATAACAGCAGCGAGTCTGGCAACGACAAGGGCAGCTCGGGGGGAGCCGGGTCTAAAGTACTTACCTATGCAGTGAATAAAGAACCAGGTACTTTGGACAGTGGCAAAAGTCAGGATGACCTGGCTAATGAAATCCTGTATCACATTAGTGAGGGCTTGGTTCGTACATACGACAATAAAATCGAGCCTGGCATCGCTGAAACTTGGGATATTTCCGACGACGGTTTGACGTATACGTTCCATTTGCGTCAATCTACCTGGTCTGATGGCACACCATTAACAGCGAAAGATTTTGAGTACTCGTTGCTTCGTTTTATCGACCCGAACACTGGCTCAGCTTTCGTAGAAACATTGTACGATGTTGCCAATGCCGAAGCGTTCAATAAAGGGGAAATTACAGATCCTGCTCAAGTTGGCATTAAAGCGCTGGATGAATATACGCTTGAAATCAAGCTTGCTCGCCCTGTCAGCTTTTTCTTGACGGTACTGGCCTCAAACTCTTACTTTTACCCTGTAAAGCAGGAATTGGTTGAACAGCACGGCGACCAATACGCAGCAGATGCAAGCAAAATGATTACCAACGGTCCATTCAAGCTGGAAAATTGGGTGCATGAGTCCGAGCTTGTGTTGGTGAAAAATGAAAACTACTGGGACAAGGACCGCATTAAGCTTGACGGCATTACACAGCTGATTATTCCAGATGCCAACACGATGTCAAGCATGTTTGATTCCGGACAGATCGACTATATCCCGGATATTGCGGCACAGCTTATTAGCAAATACCCAGATGCCAAGTCAGCACTAGGCGGTTCGTCCCAAATGCTTCAGTTCAACATGGACGGCACATCGCCTGAGGCTGGCAAGCTGATCAGCAATCGCAACTTCCGCAAAGCGCTAAGCTATGCGATTGATCGTACTGGCGTAGCGAATGCAGTTGCTGCTCCAGGTACACAAGCTGCAAACCGCTTTATTTTGCCGACAACAGTTGCATCGGCAGCAACGTTCCATGTGCAATTCCCATTCCAAGGCATCGGCTCTACAGCAGATGTTGATCTTGCAAAAAGCTACTTGAACAAAGCGCTTGAGGAAACTGGCATGACGCTTGACAATCTTCCTAAGCTGACTTATGTCGCCATGGAAGGACGTCAAAAGCTGTACGCAGAGGCGCTGCAGGATGCATGGAGCACTAACCTTGGCCTAACGAATATCGAAATTACAGTAATGCCTACACCGCAGGCGATTCAAGCAACAATGAACCGCGAATATGACATTTACGTGCAAAGTCTTGATGCTTCTGAGGATGCATCGACGATTCTTGGCTATTGGCTAGCTAACGGCAGCATCAACTGGACAGGCTGGAATGATGAAACCTTCACGAATATGTACAACACAGCCATGGCTCAAATGGATGAAGGAGCACGTTATTCCGGATTGTTTGAAGCTGAGAAATATTTGTTTGAAAATGGACCGTTGGAGCCATTCCTGTATCCAGGAACGAGCTACATCGCCAAAGATTATGTAAGCGGCATTGTCCGTTCACCACTTGGCGCTGCTTCGCAGCTGCTTTATGCTGATGTGACGAAGTAATGTAAAACAATAGGAAAGGAGGGGAGATGCGTCCCCTTCTTTCTTGCTATTTTGTTTAGAGGTAAAGTTCGGGAAGTCCACGCTTGTTGAACAGTTATGAATAGGGACCTGCGGAGGTGATCGTTTGCTTAAATATATTCTAAAGAGGTTGATAATTTCTCTTATTACAATTTGGTTGCTGGCAACCGTCTCATTCTTCCTGTTGCGCTCCCTTCCAGGTAATCCTTTTCAAACAGAGGTACTACTTTCGGCAGAGGTACAACAAAGGATGATCAGCTACTACGGTTTGGACAGGCCGTTGTACGAGCAGTACTTTACGTATTTGGGCAATTTGGTTCAAGGAGATTTGGGCTATTCTCTTAAATATGTCAATCGCTCTGTAAACAGCATTATTGCGGAATCTTTCCCTGTTTCCGCTGAGCTGGGCCTGCGTGCGCTTGCTTTTGCTTTGCCAATTGGCCTGGCGCTAGGTGTTGTGGCAGCCAGAAGGCGCGGCAAAGCAGCGGATTATATGTCCGTTCTGGTTGCTGTTATAGGGATTTCTGTACCAAGCTTTATTATGGGAACGCTGCTGCAATATGGCTTCAGCGTCAAGCTGGGGTGGTTTCCGGTGGCACAGTGGAAGGGCTGGGAATATACCGTTCTGCCTTCGATTGCAATGGGTTTGGGCTTGCTGGCCACGCTTACAAGGCTGATGCGGGCAAGCATGCTGGAGGTTACTACCCAGGATTATATTAAAACAGCAAGAGCCAAAGGCTTGAATGAACGGCAAATTGTATGGAGCCACCAGCTTCGCAATGCAATGCTGCCGATTGTTACAGTATTAGGGCCATTGGTTGCAAATGTACTGATGGGAACGTTTGTCGTTGAGCAAATTTTTGCAATTCCTGGACTGGGAATGCATTTTGTGCAATCGGTCCAGTCCTTGGATTATACGATGGCGCTTGGCTTGACTGTATTTTTTGGCGCCTTTCTAGTGGCAGCCAACTTTATCGTCGATCTCGTATACGGTGTAATTGATCCCCGTATTCGTGTAGCGGATTAAGGAGGTGCATGATGAATTCTACGAGTGAAGCGAAGTCTGCCAACAAAAAGTTCAACTTTATTAATAAAGCTGAGCTTCAGCATGAAGCGATTGTTCGTCCCAGCCTTTCCTTCTGGAAGGATGCGATGAACCGTCTGGTCAAAAACAAGGTGGCAATGCTCGGCTTGTCGATTATTGTGCTGACAATCGTGATGGCGATTGTTGGACCATGGTTGACGCCGTATTCATATAACCAAACGAATTTGAGCAATATCAATGCACCTGTGTCATCAACGCACTGGTTTGGCACCGACACGCTAGGACGCGATTTATGGGCGCGCATATGGATGGGAGCCAGAGTATCGCTGGCAGTCGGCATTATTGGAGCGATTATTCCGAGCTTGCTAGGGATGGTTATCGGTGGTATTTCAGGCTATTTTGGCGGCAAAACCGACATGATCATTATGCGCATTACCGACATCGGCATGTGTGTGCCGCAGCTTATTTACGTCATTTTAATTATGATTTATTTTGGTTCGGGTCCGCTGCCGATCATTTTAGCTTTCGCTTTGACAGGCTGGATGGGAGCAGCGCGCAACATTCGCGGCCTCGTCTTGCAGCTTAAGGAGCGAGAGTTTGTATTGGCTTCAAGAGCGCTTGGCGCATCCTCCTGGCGATTGATTTTCAAGCATTTAATTCCGAATACGCTAAGCATTTTAATTGTCAGCATGACGATGGCGATTCCTTCAGCGATCTTTTATGAAGCGTACTTAAGCTTTATTGGTATCGGCATTAAGCCTCCGATGTCCAGCTGGGGTCAGCTTGTCAATAGCGGTATTAGCGTGTTCCAGATTTACCCTTCGCAGCTGTTTATTCCTGCGGCACTCATCAGCTTAATTATGCTAAGCTTCAATCTGTTCGGCGATGGACTGCGCGATGCATTCGATCCAAAGCTTAGAAATTAGGAGGAGCACCATGGAGAAAATTCTTGATGTACAACAATTGACGGTGTCGTTTGATACGTATGCAGGCGAGGTTCAAGCTGTTCGTGGTGTTTCCTTCCATTTGAACAAGGGGGAAACGCTTGCCATTGTTGGAGAATCCGGCAGCGGCAAAAGTGTGACGATTCAGTCGGTTATGGGACTGCTGCCTACACCTCCGGCACGGTTGAAGCAAGGCAAAATACTGTTCAAGGGCGTTGATATCGCGCAATATTCGGAAAAGCAAATGGAAAAGCTGCGCGGCAAGGAAATTTCGATGATTTTCCAGGACCCGATGACCTCGCTTAATCCGACTATGAAAATTGGTCGGCAAATTATGGAGGGCATTCAAAAGCACGAAAAGCTGAGCAGCAAGGAAGCTCGTGCGCGTGCGATTGAAATGCTTTCAATGGTCGGCATTCCGAATCCTGAAAGCAATATGGAGCGCTATCCGCATCAGTTTAGCGGCGGTATGCGTCAGCGCGTTATGATTGCAATTGCGCTTGCCTGCAACTCGCAGGTGCTGCTGGCGGATGAGCCGACAACTGCGCTGGACGTTACGATGCAGGCGCAAATTTTGCAGCTGATGAACGAGCTGAAGCAAACGCTTGGCACGGCAATTGTGCTGATTACGCATGATATGGGTGTTGTGGCCCATATGGCTGACCGGATCGCGGTTATGTATGGAGGCTGTATCGTAGAGAGCGGCACAGCGGAGGAAATCTTTTATGACCCTAAGCATCCGTACACATGGGGGCTGCTGCAGTCCATGCCAAGCTTGACGGGCAAATCAAGCAAGCGCTTGTCGGTAATCCCAGGCTCGCCTCCGGATATGCTGATGCCGCCAAAAGGCTGCGCATTTGCTGCGCGCTGCGGCTACTGCATGCATATTTGCCAGGAGGAGGCACCTCCAAGCTTTAACATCGTTGATCAGCATCAAGCGGCATGCTGGCTGCTTGATCCGTCAGCGCCAAAGGTTGAGCGTCCTCATTTGCAGCATATCGTTATGGACGGGGGAGTTCGCTAATGAGTAAAGAGCAGGAAGTGCTGCTTCATGTCAGTGATTTGGAGAAGGTGTTCCCGATTGGCGGCGGCAAGGTGAACAAGGTGCTCGATGGCATCAGCTTTGATATAAAACGCGGTGAAACGTTAGGCCTTGTCGGCGAATCCGGCTGCGGCAAAACGACAGTAGGGCGTACCGTGCTGCGACTGTATGAGGCTGACGGTGGCAATGTCGTGTTTAAGGGCCAGGATGTTCATCGCAGCTCGCGCAAGCAGTATAAGCAGCTGACCAAGCAAATGCAAATGATTTTTCAAGATCCGTATGCTTCGCTTAATCCGAGAATGACGGTAGGCGAAATTATTGGAGAAGGCATCGATATTCACAAGATTTACAAGGGCAAGCAGCGTATGGCACGCATTCACGAGCTGCTGGAGCTGGTCGGCTTGAATCGCGAGCATGCCAGTCGTTTTCCGCATGAGTTTTCCGGAGGTCAGCGGCAACGGATCGGAATTGCCCGCGCTTTGGCGGTTGAGCCGGAATTTATTGTATGCGACGAGGCAATTTCAGCGCTGGACGTGTCGATTCAGGCGCAGGTTATTAATCTGCTTATGGATTTGCAGGAAAAGCTGGGATTGACATATCTGTTCATTTCCCATGATCTTAGCATGGTCAAGCATATTTCGAACAATATCGCTGTAATGTACCTTGGCAATATGGTAGAGAAGGCGAGCACGGATCAGCTGTTCAGCAATCCGC
Organism: Paenibacillus montaniterrae; assembly: GCF_018403185.1. Taxonomy (GTDB): domain Bacteria; phylum Bacillota; class Bacilli; order Paenibacillales; family Paenibacillaceae; genus Pristimantibacillus; species Pristimantibacillus montaniterrae. The sequence goes on along the minus strand of NZ_BOSE01000001.1, from coordinate 514,863 downwards.
TGCATCCTTATACCAAGGGACTGCTGTCTGCCATTCCGACACCAGACCCGGTCTATCAGAAGCAGAAGGAGCATGTAATTATTCGCGGAGACATTATGAGTGCAGCGATGCAGGAGAAAGGCTGCAAATTCCGCAGCCGCTGCAGCTTTGCCAGCGAGCAATGCAATGTAAAGCCGCAGCTTAGGGAGATGGGGGAAGGACATTTTGTAGCATGCCATCACGTGTAGAGGTAGAGGAAGGTTCAAAAGCACGACTTTGATGACGATGATGGGCGTTGAAGCTTAGTCGGCGGCGAATATGTCACGCTACCGAAAGCTGCGGTGCTCACGTAGCTAGTGCCTACGCTGCGCTCCTCGCTTTCTAGTATCGTGCCATCTTCTTGGTCCTGAAAGCCCTGCTTTTGAACCTTTTATTGAAAAGAGGAAGGTTCAAAATTCAGGACTTTGATGACGATGCGATTGCGTTGAAGCTTAGTCGGCGGCGAATATGTCACGCTACCGAAAGCTGCGGTGCTCACGTAGCTAGTGCCTACGCTGCGCTCCTCATTTTCTACTAGCGTCCAAGCTTCTTGGTCCTGCACTCAAAAAAGCTCCAGCGGAGGAGCAAAGCATCCGAAAAACGAAGAGGGTCGCCTTTAACATCGTAATGCAACCTTAAAAAATTTAATAAAAGTATTGCGATTTAAAAAGCGACTGTAGGATGCTTTGCTCCGGAGCGCTGATTTAAAAAGCGACTGTAGGATGCTTTGTTCCGGAGCGCTGATTTGACGAAGTGTTGCATGGCAGTTAACTCGACTTACGTATTTATTAATGACATTAATTAAATTAAGGACGGTGAGGCTATGATATCTCGCAAGCTAGCGGAAGAGGTTATCGGCGCGGCGCTGTCAACAGGCGGCGACTACGCTGAAGTATTTGTTGAGCACACGCAAAAAAATAGTATGACGATGACAAATGGCATTATGGATGCAGCAGTATCTGGTCAAGACTTCGGCGCATCTGTACGACTGCTGCGCGGAACGGAATGCGTATATGCGTATACAAATGATGTTTCTGCTGCAGCTATGCTTGAGCTTGCCAAGAAGGTTGCTCATGCTATGGAAGGTGTGGCGAAGGGCAAGCAGGTGACGCTGGTTGAGCGTTACAATGTGAACTATTGTCAAACGCTTATTGTCCCATCCTCGGTCCAGACTGCAATGAAGGTGGATTATATGAAGCGAGCTTATCATGCAGCCAGAAGTTATAGCAAGGATATTGTGCAGGCTGTCATCACATATAAGGATATGGATCAGCGTATTTTTCTGGCAACAAGCGATGGGTATTGCGGAGAGGATCGCCGCATTTATACGAGCTTTGGCGTGCGCTCGGTAGCAAGTGATGGGCTTATGAACCAGACCGGTAATCACCGTGCGGAAATTCAAGGTGGGTTTGAACTGTTCGAGCGCTATAATCCTGAGGAGATGGGCAGAGCAGCCAGCGAAACAGCTGTGACGATGCTTTACGCAGAGCCGAGCCCAACTGGCGAGCTTCCTGTTGTCATCGCAAATGGTACGGGCGGCATCTTCTTCCATGAAGCATGCGGTCATTCGCTTGAGTCCAGCTCGGTTGCTCGCGGCGGCTCCGTATTTTCTGATAAAATCGGTCAGCAAATCGCCTCCAGCAAGGTAACAGCATGGGATGATGGCACAATTGCGGGAGAATGGGGCACGATCAATGTCGATGATGAGGGGCTTCCGTCTACGAAAAATCTACTAATCGAAAACGGCATTTTGAAGGGCTATATGATCGATCGCCTCGGCGCACGCAAAATGGGCATGCAGCCGACTGGCTGCGGGCGCAAGGAATCGTATCGCTTTGCTCCAACGTCGCGCATGACCAACACGTTTATCGCACCAGGCGAAGATGAGGACAAGGATATTATTGCAAGCGTTGAGTACGGTGTGTTCGCCAAGCTGTTTGGCGGAGGAACAGCGAATCCGCAAACAAGCTCTTTTAACTTCAACGTGCAGGAAGCGTATTTGATCGAAAATGGTCAAATTACAAAGCCGATTCGCGGCGCAACGATTATGGGGATGGGCGTAGAAGCGTTAATGAATGTCGAAATGGTGGGCAAGCATCTTGCCTTTGATGGCGGCTTATGTGGTGCAGCCAGCGGCAGTTTGCCGGTGTCCAATGGGCAGCCGATGATTAAGATCTCAAAACTAGTAGTAGGCGGCCAATAGTAGAGGATGTTCAAAAAGCGGGACTTTGATGACGATGCGATTGCGTTGTAGCTTATTCGACGTCGAATCTTGAACGCTAGCGAAAATTCCGGTGCTCACGTAGCTTTTGCCTACGCTGCGCTCCTCATTTTCTACTATCGTCCAAGCTTCTTGGTCCTGAAAGCCCCACTTTTTGAACCTTTATTGGAAGTTGTCGATCAAAAAGCGGGACTTTGATGACGATGATGGGCGTTGTAGCTTAATCGACATCGAATATGAAACGCTACCGAAAGCTCCGGTGCTCACGTAGGTCTGTCTACGCTGCGCTCCTCGCTTTCTAGTATCGTTTCATCTTCTTGGTCCTGAAAGCCGAGTATTAGAACTTACATTGGAAAGGGAGTTCAAAAAGTGGAACTTTGATGACGATGCAGTTGCGTTGAAGCTTAGTCGACGGCGAATCTTGAACGCTAGCGAAAATTCCGGTGCTCACGAAGCTTTTGCCTACGCTGCGCTCCTCATTTTCTACTAGCGTCCAAGCTTCTTGGTCCTGAAAGCCCCACTTTTTGAACCTCTATTGGAAGTTGTCGATCAAAAAGCGGAACTTTGATGACGATGCGATTGCGTTGAAGCTTAGTCGACGGCGAATCTTGAACGCTAGCGAAAGATTATGCTTCCGAAGTATGTTTCCCATGGAAACATTTCAGGTGCTCACGTAGCATTTTGCCGCAGCTAGCGCTCCTCATTTTCTACTAGCGTCCAAGCTTCTTGGACTTGCACTCAAAAAAGCTATAGCGGAGGAGCAAGCATCCGAAAAACGTAGTGGGTCGCCTTTAACATCGTAATGCTACCATAAATTTAAACAAAGGAAGCACTACGATTTAAAAAGCGACTGGAGGATGCTTTGCTCCGGAGCGCTGACTGGAGGATGTTTTGCTCCGCAGCGCTGAACAGATTTAAGGGAGGGAAGCGGTTTTGAAAATTCAACAATTTAGTCAGTTATTGTTCGCTGAGGCGAAGAAGAATGGGTTTACGGACTGTCAGCTTAATTTCACTACAGGCAGCGGCATTATGATGAGCATCCCACAGGGCGAGCAGCATCATGTTAAGACAGGTGTTGTGTTTACGGGCTCGATCGGCGATTGCTCAGCATCTGCTTACTCCGAGCTGCTGTCAGAGCAGGCGATTTACTATTTAATTAATGCCGTTAAGGAAAATGTCGAGGCTATCGGCGGCAAGCCTTATCACTACTATGATGGCAAGGCGGAATATCCGCAGCTGCCGTCTGTTGACAAGTCGATTGAGGATGTTGAGGCGGTAAAGCAGCTGCATGCCGAGATTTTGGATGAGCTTGCGCTCTATCCGGAGCTTGCCAAAACTACAGGCGTGTTGCACGCAAACAGTATTACCCAGCGCATTATTAATACGCGCGGCCTTGATGTAACACATACGTCGAATCAAATTTACTGCATCCTTTATGTTGTCGCTGAGCAAAACGGCAGTTTGACCAACTCACTCATTTATCGCGGCGGCACGGCGCTTGCAGATGTTAAGGTGAAGGAGATGGTGAAGTCAGCCTATGACAAAGCGGCTAACTATTTTGGAGCGCGGCAGGTTCCGACAGGCAAGTACAGCATCGTGCTGCCAAATGACACGGCATCGCTTATGGTGCAAGGCTTCTCGGTATTTTTCTCAGCCGCTTCTGTCTTGAATAAAATTTCTAATTTGGGCGGCAAGCTTAACCAAAAAATAGCAGGAAACTGTGTTACGATTGTTGATGACCCGCATGATCCTTTGGGAGTATTTGTATGGCCGTTTGATGCAAGAGGCGTGCCTTCAAGCAAGCGTGTGCTCGTTGAGCAAGGCGTGCTGAAGAGCTATTTGCACGATATCGAGACGGCACAGCAATTCGAGCAGCCGAGTGGGGAGCCAGGCAGCTTCTGGCAGCTTGATTATAACTACGCACCAAAAATTTATCCTTCTAATTTCTATGTGCAGCCAGGCGATAAAAGCTGTGACGAGCTTATTGCACAAATGGGTGACGGCTTGTACGTGACGGATGTAACTGCGTATTTTCACGGCGCAGGCATTAATGCGATTTCTGGAGATTTTTCAATTCCGGCAACGGGCTTTGTTGTGGAAAACGGGAAAATTACAAAGCCATTTGACGGCATTACGATTGCAGGCAATTTATATGACTTTATGCAAAATATCGAAGCGGTAGGCAATGATTTGCTATTTGGCTTGCCGACAAGCTTCAGGCCGGGCGCGCCGATGGCCTATGGCTGCTACGGCTCGCCTTCGATGCTCGTGAAAAATATTACGGTGTCCGGAAGCTAGCGCTGGCTCAGCTGGCAGTCAGCTAACGACACTGAAAGCTGGGGGAAGATGATGAATAAAGAACAAGCCTTTTCTTTTCTTGATCGTTTGGCCAAAGGGATTGCCGAAACCTTTGGCAAGCAATGCGAGACGCTCATTCATGACATGACGGTTAAAGGACACCCGATTGTGGCGATTTACAATGGTGAGGTGACGGGGCGTGAGGTTGGCTCTATCGTTGATGTGCTCGGCTCTACAAGAGATGTGAATGAAGTGCTGACAGAGGTGGATTTCATCAATTACTTAGTTATTCGCCCAGACGGCAGACAAATAAAAAGCTCCACCTTCCAGCTGGCAGGTGAAGATTATAAATATGCGTTGGGCATTAATTTTGATTTTACCGATCTGGTACAAGCAAATAAAATGCTCATTAATCTAATGAATGTTGGCGGGGATTTGCAAAATGCAATCTGGCAGGCAGGAGAAGGCATGATGAGCTCCTTGTTTGAGGAAAGCCTGGCGTTGATCGGCAAGCCGATTGAGGATCTCAACAAGCAGGATCGCTTAAAGCTGATTAAGCTGCTTAAGCAAAAAAATCTGTTTGAAATGCACAAGTCTGTGCCGTATGTGTCAGAAAAGCTCAATGTATCCCGCTATACGATATATAACTATTTAAAGGAGCTTGACGAAGAGGAATAAGCTCCGCACAACTAGGAGGGTACGCATGAATATTAACCGACGAATTGAAGCTTTGGGATTGCATATCCCGCCTTCCTCTCCTCCAGGAGCGCTGTATGTGCCGGTGAAGCAGCTTGGAGGGGCATTGTACGTTTCAGGGCAAGTGCCGATGGTTGATGGCAAGCCCGTTTATACTGGCAAGGTAGGTTCAGAGCGCAGCATCGAGTATGGACAGGAGGCTGCACGCTTATGCGTCATCAACATGCTCGCTGCGCTAAAAGATTTTACAGGCGATTTGAATAAGGTGAAGGGCGTCGTCAAGCTGCTCGCTTTCGTCAACAGCGAGGTTGGCTTTTGGGAGCAGCATATTGTCGTCAATGCCGCCTCGCAGCTTTTGTTTGATGTGTTTGGCGAGGATGGCCGCCATGCGCGCTCTGCTGTCGGTACGAACCAGCTTCCGATGGATGTGACAGTGGAAATTGAAGGGATATTTGAGCTGAGGGAGCAGGAAGCGGAATGAGCAGCTATTTTGACCAGCTAGCAATGCGGGAAAGCTATGGCAATATGAAATGGATGGTGACACCGCGCGAGGTCACGATGCAGGACGGCATTACCTTTTGCGGCGCAGAGATGGATTTTCGGACAGCGCCGCCTGTCATTGAAGCGCTAGTCAAGCGTGCGCAAAACGGTCTTTATGGCTATACGCTCGCCGATGAGCATTATTTGGCGGCTGTAGTGGGCTGGATGAAGCGCCGCAGAGCGTGGGATATTCGTCAGGATTGGATCATTCCGACCAACGGTACGCTGCATTCTATCGCGACAGCAATTCGGGCCTTTACGAAGCCTGGAGATGGCGTCATTATTCATAATCCTGTATATATGCTGTACGAGAGAATGATCAGCAACAACGGCCGTACAATCGTTCGCAATGAATTGCTATACCGCAACGGCAGCTATGATATGGATTTTGCTGAGTTGGAGCGACTTATGGCAGATCCGCAGAACAAGATGTTCATTTTGTGCAATCCCCATAACCCGATTGCCAAGGTGTGGAATGACAGCTACTTAAAGGAGCTGCTGCGTCTGGCGCGAAAGCATCAGGTTATGGTCATTAGCGATGAAATTTTTGCAGAAATTGTGTTTGACGGTCATCGAACGACACCGCTGCTGCAGCACGCTGATTTGGAGGATGATGTTATTGTGCTCACCTCAATTGGCAAAAGCTTTAATTTTACTGGCTTTAGTCACGCAAATGCGATTATTGCCAAGGAAGAGCTGCGCTCGAAATTCAATGAGCAGAAGCGGATCGATCATTATGGCAGCCTGAATCCATTTATTCGCGATGCAGTCATTGCCGCTTACACGGAAGGCGATACATGGTTTGATGAGATGCTGCAATATGTTGCGGGCAACATTTCGTATGTGCAGCAGTTTTTGCAGCAGCATATGCCAAGCATTCAGATGACGAGGATGGAAGGCACATATTTGGCGTGGATGGATTGGAGCGCGCTGGACTTGTCGGAGCAGGAGCTTCAGCATTTTTTGCTGGTGGAGGCCGGGCTGGACCTTGATCAAGGCGCAAGCTTTGGCAGTATGGGCAGAGGCTTTACACGCATGAACCTGGCTACGCCGCGCAAGGAGCTCGTTTTGGCGCTTGAGCGGTTGAAGCAGGCTTTGCAGGCAAGAACAATCACATACAAGGGTGAGGCGAAATGAGAGAGAAGATAGAGCAATATTTTGCAGATCATAGAGAGCTGCTGCTAAGCAGTCTGCAGGGCTTGATCGCGATCAACAGTGTCAAGGGCGAAGCGACACCGAAGCATCCTTTTGGCGAGGGGCCAGCTGATGCGCTGCAATATACGCTGCAGCTGGCGGAAAAGCTCGGCTTGCATACCGCTAATCATGAAAACTATGTGGGTACGATTGAGCTTAATGAGCTGCCGGCCAAGCTTGGTATTTTGACGCATGTAGACATTGTTGATATTGGCTCCAACTGGAGCAAGGATCCATTTGGCGGCGAAATCGAGAACGGTAAAATGTACGGCAGAGGTGCGACTGACGATAAAGGGCCGACTATCGCAGCTCTGTTTGCGCTTGCTGCTGCCAAATCAATTGGCGTCAAGCTGAATGCGAATGCCAGATTAATCGTTGGCACAGACGAGGAAAGCGGCTGTAACGATACGAAATACTATTTTAAGAAGCAATCGCCGCCGCCATATGTATTTTCGCCGGATGGTGAATTTCCGGTTATTAATATTGAAAAGGGCGGCCTGCGCACCTCATTTGGCGCTCGCTTTGAAGGAGAAGAGGCTCCATTGCCGCGTGTCGTCAGCTTAAATGGCGGATATCGCGTCAATGTGGTGCCGCCGCAGGCTGAGTGCGTGCTTGAAGGGCTTGCCAAGGCCGATATTGAACCGGTTTTGCAGGAGGTAGCTAGCGCCGCAACCGGAGCAGCGCTCACTGTTACTGAGCATGAGGACGGTACGCTTTTACTTCAAGTAGAAGGCAAAGGCGCTCATGCCTCGCTGCCGCATATGGGCATTAATGCGATTACTGTTTTGTTAACGGCATTAAATAAACTGCCGCTTGCTGATAGCAAGCTGACACGAGCATTAAACGGCGTATCAGCTGTATTTCCACATGGCGATTATTATGCCGAGCATGCCGGACTTGCGATGGAGGATGAGCTGTCAGGCAAGCTGACGATGAATCTTGCGATTTTACGTTTTGACGGAGTAGAGCTGTATGGCTTCATCGACAGCCGCGTTCCAATATGCGCAACGGAGCAAAATACGATGCATGTACTGGCTGATGCGCTAGCCGGGTACGGAGTAGAGCTTAAGCGCGCAGGATTTTCTGAAGCGCATCATACGCCTGCTGATTCGCCATTTGTACAAACGTTGCTGCAGGCATACGAAAAATATAGCGGCAACGAAGGCTATTGCCAGGCGGTTGGCGGCGGCACCTATGTGCACGGCATACCAGGCGGTGTAGCATTTGGCTGCACGATGCCAGGCGTTGACGCACGCGTGCATGGCGCTGATGAATTTGTCATCATCGACGATCTGATCACCTCGGCTAAAATATTTACTGAGGTCATTATTTCGATGTGCGGTGAGCAGCAATGAGCATAAGCAAGCCACTGCAGCTCAAGCTGGAGCGCTATATTGAGCTGCTGCTGAAGCGAGGCGTCGCCTTGCAGCCGCAGCAGCTGCTTGTCATTACCTGCAACAGCGAAAACCTGTACTTTGCCAAAATGATTGCTGCGCAGGCCTATAAGCTTGGCGCTGGCGATGTGCAGCTGCGGCTGGAGGATGAAGAGCTGGAGCATGCCAGACTGCTGCACAGTCAGCCGGAGCATTTGCGTCAGTATTACGAGCTAAAGCAGCATCAGCAGGCTAGCTATGAGCAGCGCGGAGCTTGCTTTCTGCGCTGCCTGTCGCCCAATCCTTCCAGGCAGTATGCAGTGCCGCAGCAGCGACAAAGACTGGTTGATGAGCTGCTAGCTTCATTGGCAGAGCGAACTTTAACGCAGCAGTTTTCATTCCCCGTCAGAAGGCATGCCTCGCCTGCTGCAACAGCAAGCTGGGCACGGGTACTGTTTCCTCATTTAGACGAGCAGGAGGCTTTTGAAGCGCTGTGGCAGCATATTTTCCATATCACCTATTGCGACGACGAGGCCAATGACCCGTTATTGGGCTGGGACCAGCATATTAAGCAGCTGCTTGCAACGAAGGAGCGGCTTAATGCGCTACCGATTACGCGCCTGCATTTCCGCAATAGCTTAGGGACGGATTTGACGATTGAGCTCGCTGATGGCGCGCAATGGTACGGCGGCTCGGTAACAGGCGCGGACGGGATTACCTTTTATCCGAGCATTCCGACCGAGGAGATCTTTACGGCACCGCATCGCGCTAAAGTCGAAGGCGTAGTCTACAGCTCGATGCCGCTGCTTCATGAAGGCGGTGTTATTGACCAGTTTTATTTGCGTTTCAGCAAGGGCAAGGTCTTAGAATGGGGCGCTGAGACTGGTGCTTCATTACTTGCAGCACTGCTGGAAAAGGATGAAGGAGCTTCGCGTTTAGGAGAGGTGGCGCTCGTCCATTCCCAATCAAGAATCGCCAAGTCCAACATTTTGCATTATGAAACGTTGTGCGATGAAAATCGCACCTGCCATGTGGCGCTAGGTACGGGCTATCCGGGCTGTTTGAAGCAAAGCGAGGACGGAAGATCAATGCTCGAACGGGGGCTGAACGCTTCCGGCATTCATGTTGATTTTATGTTTGGAACCGAGGATATGACTGTGACGGCGCATTTAGCGGATGGTGCACAGCTTGAACTGATGCAGCAGGGACGCTTTGTCGGACTTTAGAAAAGCATAATCTGGCAAGTCAAGCCTAAAGATATAGAGATCAGGCTCCGAAGCTGGTTGCAGCTGGGGACTGATCTCTTTTGCTTATTATTTAACGACGCTAACTATTTCTGATTGAACCTATCTCGTAGTTGCAAATTAGCCTGTCATGTCCTGACTAGGCGCTTCCCTCACCAAGGGAGCGGAGATGCGCAGCGATTTTGTCGCCGTGGAAACGTCCGGATTCGATAAAAATTTCATTAGCATCCTCTTTGCGAGACACAACAACTCCAGCTAGATAGATGCCAGCTACATTACTTTCCATCGTTTCCTCATTGTAAGTAGGGTGTCCCGCTGGCTCAAAGGTGACGCCGGCAGCCGTCAAAAATTGATGATCAGGATGGAAGCCCGTTAAGGCAAGTACAAAATCATTGGCCAGCTCAAGCTTGCCCTCCGGCGTCGCAACTTCGATACTGCGGTTGTTAATGCGCTGTACCCGAGAGGAGAACAGCATGTTGATCAAACCATTGTTAACTTTAGATTCGATGATTGGTCTAACCCATGGCTTAATGCTTGGCGAATATTGCTCACCACGATAAACGATCGTGACGCGCGCACCGATTCGTTCCAGCTCCAGCGCAGCATCAATCGAGGAATTGCTGCCGCCGATAATAGCTACATCAAGTCCAGTGTACGGATGCGCTTCACGGAAAAAGTGGCTTACCTTCGGCAGTTCCTCTCCGGGAATGCCCAGCATATTCGGATGATCAAAATAACCAGTCGACACAATCACGTATTTTGCTTCATATTGAGTTGCCTCATTGTATTGATTAACGGCATTAACAATAAAACCATTCTGTGACTTCACGATTCCTGTAACGGTAGTAAATGGCTGTATGCGCAGCTGATGGCGCTGTGCTGCCGTGCGATAATAGTTGAGCGCTTCAAGGCGAGTCGGCTTGTCATTGGCCGTTGTAAATGGTATATCGCCGATTTCCAACCGTTCAGCCGTACTGAAAAAGGTCATATATGTAGGGTATTGCGAGATCGAATGCACAATATTGCGTTTTTCAATAATAAGCGGCTTAATGCCGATTCGTTGTAGGGATATGCCTGCTGCCAGTCCGCATGGGCCAGCTCCAATAATAATGGTATGCTCTTTAATCATGCTAGAAATTTCCTCCTATTCGTGCTAGTTCTATTGTACTCTGCTGCAGGAGATGGGGCAACCGGGCCCTGAGTGTTGCCGATATCAGCTTTCCTTCTCGCGATCAATCGCTTCAGCCATCGTTTTATCGGTCAGATGCGCGTAAATTTGCGTCGTTTCAGGTGATGCGTGTCCGAGCTGCTCCTGGGTTTTATATATATCATTGCGCAAATAGTAGTCAGTGGCAAAGGAATGTCGCAGCTTATGCACCGACAAATACGGCTTGCCGAAATGTGTTGCATACTTAATAACCATCGCTTGAATCGCTCGCTTCGTCATGCGCGAGCCTTCATTTTTACCGTTGGCAATCGCTAGAAACAGTGCTTTCTCGCGCTTTGGCGCCTTGTAGTTTATGTCACGCAGCTCTAAATAGCGCTGTAAATCCTCTGTTGCTGCTTGGCGAAAATAAACTGGCGTTTTGAAGGTCTCATCATTTTTACCTTTGCGAAACACATAGCAAAGCTTTTTCTTCATATCGATATCATCGACATTCAGGTTTACGACCTCTGAGACGCGCAGTCCAGAGTGGAGGATCAAGCTAATAATGCAGCTGTCGCGCACGACATTTAGCTGGTAGGAATAGATCGCCTGCTTGTTACGGGCCATTTGCGTTCCGTAGTCGGTACGAACATAATGCAGAAACTCCTCGATTTCATGCTCCTGCAGCAGCTTGCCTTCAAGCTTGGCTGCCGTATCCTTTGCTTTATGCGTGCGTTTGATCGCGACCTTAGCCATCACATTTCGCTTTAGCAGCGGATAGAAGTTTTCATCCTCGGCAATTTGGCTAAGATAATGAAATAGCGAGCGCAGCGAGGACAGCTTGCGAGTAATCGTCGTTCTGCTGTTGCGCGTTTCCTTGTAGGTAGACAGAAACAGCTTGAAGCCGTCAATCGCTTCCATGCGCAGCTGCTCCAGCTCGAACAGACTGACATCCTTAATATGCTGAGCTTGGGAAAGCCCCTCAGCCATTAGCCAACGAAAAAAAGTCTCATAATCGCGAATATATTCAAGCAGAGAGGATGGCGATAAGTCAGGCAGCTTATATTGAATAAATTGCTCAACATACCAAGGCATCTCAGGCAGCTTGCGATCAAGCTCCTGTCTGTCTTTCACTTTAATAATATTCATGTTTCCAGCTCCCTCAATTTTGAACAGCTTATTTCAGCGCTCAGCGCTCCGGAGCAAAGCATCCTCCAGTCGCTTTTTAAATCGTAATACTCTTATTTTAATTTTTAAGGTTGTATTACGATGTTAAAGGCGACCCACTCCGTTTTTCAGCGCTCCGGAGCAAAGCAACCTCCAGTCGCTTTTTAAATCGCAATACTCTTATTAAATTTTTTAAGGTTGCATTACGATGTTAAAGGCGACCCACTTCGTTTTTCGGATGCTTTGCTCCTCCGCTGTAGCTTTCTTGAGTGTAGAACAAAGTAGCTTGGACGCTAGTAGAAAACGAGGAGCGCAGCGTAGGCAAAAAGCTACGTGAGCACCTGAAATGTTTCCATGGGAAACATACTTCGGAAGCATAATCTTTCGCTAGCGTTCAAGATTCGCCGTCGACTAAGCTACAACGCCAATCATCGTCATCAAAGTCGGATTTTTAAGCATACGCTTCCAATAAAAGTTTAAAAATTCGGCTTTCAGGACCAAGAAGATGGCACGATACTAGAAAGCGAGGAGCGCAGCGTAGATAACCGCTACGTGAGCACCGGAGCTTTCGGTAGCGTGACATATTCGCCGTCGAGTTAACTGCAGCGAACCCGCATCGTCATCAAAGTCGGATTTTTAAACAACCTCTATAAAGGAAAAAGGTTGTTTAGTCAATATTGTACCAACACTCTCATTAAGGTACAATAATTGAGAATTAAACGAATTGAAACACTATGCGTGTACATAGTCAAGCAACAGATGAAAAAAAGGGGGTAAGGCAAAGATGAAAGTAGAAATTTGGTCCGATTTTGTATGTCCTTTCTGCTACATTGGCAAAAAGAATTATGAGCAGGCGCTTGCTCAATTTTCTCAGCAGGAGCAGATTGTGACTGAATATAAGAGCTTCGAGCTTGATCCAAATGTGAACCCTGCCGATAAGCGTTTAACGGTGGATTCTTTAGCAGAAAAATACGGCATAAGCCAGGAGCAAGCGAAGGAGATGACCAAGGGAGTTGCAAGCCGTGCTGCCGAGGTTGGCTTGACCTTCCATTTTGAAAACATGCTGGACGCGAATACGTTCGATTCGCATCGGATTATGCAGTATGCAGCTTCGTTAGGAAAGGCCAAGGAGTTGGCTGAGGTGCTGTTCCATGCTCACTTTACCGATAATAAAAACCTGTCTGACCGTGCAGTACTGACAGAGCTGGCGGCTACAGTCGGTTTGGATGTGGCGGATGTATTGGCAAATGAGCAGCAGTACAAGGCGCAGGTTAAGGCAGAGGAGTTTGAAGCACAGCAGCTTGGCGTGCGCGGCGTGCCGTTCTTCGTTATCGATCGAAAATATGCGATTAGCGGTGCTCAGCCTGTCGAGGTGTTTCTTGAGACGATGAACAAAGCTTGGTCCGAGCGCTCTGGCGGTCTGCAAGCTGTTAAAGCGCAAGATTCTGATGCTGACAGCTGCGGCCCTGACGGCTGTAAAGTATAAACGGGAGAGTGACGAAAAATGTTATTGTTTGTTGGTTCTTATGCAGAGGCTAGCGAAAGCGGCGTCGAGCTGTTTCATTTCGATGAGGCGGCAGGCAGCTTAACGAAGCAGGCGGAATATGCAGGGCTTAAAAACCCTACCTTTTTGAACGTCAATCCTGATACAAAGAGCGTGTATGCAATTGCTGAGCTAGTCCATGAGGATGGCAGCAAGTCTGGAGCAGTTGCTCATTTCCGCTATACCGAGCAAAGCCTGCAGCTTGTTAATCAGCTGCCAACTGTAGCTGGCACAACATGTCATATTCAGCGTGACCAATCGAATCAATATCTCATTGTTACGAGCTATCATGGCGGCATGATTGGCTTGATCAAGCTGCTTGAAGATGGAAGCCTTGGCGAGACAATCGACGTTGTGCAGCATTCCGGTTCTAGCGTAGATCCTGAGCGCCAGGATCGTCCGCATCCGCACTCCAGCTTTTTCAGCCCTGACGGCCGTTATTTGTATGTTCAGGATCTGGGTCTGGATAAGCTTCTCGTCTATACGCTCGATCAAGAACAAGGCAAGCTGCTTGCTGCCGGAGAGGTAAAGCTGCCTGCCGGTGCAGGACCTCGTCATTTGGCTTTTCATCCGTCGCTGCCAATTGCGTATGTCATTAATGAGCTGGACTCGACGGTATCTGTATTCCGTTATGAAGCAGCGACAGGCCAGCTTGATGAGCTTCAGCATATTTCAACGCTGCCAGAAGGCTTTAACGGTGAAAATGGAACTGCTGAAATTACAGTTTCGGCAGACGGACGCTTTGTCTATGGCTCTAACCGCGGGCATGACAGCATTGTTGTGTTTGCCGTAGATGAGCAGGGCAAGCTGAGCGTGCTTCAGCATATTTCTTCTGGCGGCGGTCATCCGAGACATTTTACATTAACACCATCCAATCGCCATTTGCTTGTTGCCAATCGTGACAACAACAACATCGTCGTATTGGAGCGTGATGCAGCGAGCGGCAAGCTTACGGCAACAGGTCAAGAGGCATTTTCAACTAAGCCGGTTTGTCTCATTCCTGTACAATAACTACTTTAATTAACTACTATATCTCGATATCAAATGTAAGTGAGGGAATCATTTTAGCGTGACTACAACAAATACACCATCAGATCTAAAACCTACTAAAATTCTTAAATGTAAAAATGCTGAATGTAAGGCGTGGGTACGGGAGGAGTTTGCACAGCCTGATCAAACCTGTCCAATTTGCAAGGGGCCGATGCTTCGCAGCATGCGTCATCTTCCCGCCGTTCAAAACAAGGTTCCGCGCCAGCCTCGTAAACCTAAAAATGAACTGGAATTCTAGCTTGTTTACATAAAAGCAGCAGTCAGTAAGCAGCATTGCACCTTGAAGAGAGGTACATTCGCAGCTGGACTGGCTGCTTTTTTGCTTTTTGAACTTCATCGTTAAGATATGTGTCTGGGCTTTCAGGACCAAGAAGATGGCACGATACTAGAAGGCGAGGAGCGCTAGCTGCGACAAAAGCTACGTGAGCACCGGAGCCATCGGTAGCGTGACATATTCACCGTCGAATAACCTCCAACGCCATCACATCGTCATCAAAGTCCAGAATTTTGAACTTCCTCCCTTTAATGCTGCCGATGTCCGTTCTGGCTAATCTATGGTATGATGAAAGTAACTACGAGATAAAGAGGCGTCAGCTCCTATGCGAACATTTAAAAAATTTTATATCGAAACAACGAGCATTTGCAACCTGAGCTGCTATTTCTGTCCACCGACAGAACGGGCAAAAGGGTTTATTTCAATTGATCAATTTACCCGTACGCTTGAGCAGATCAAGCCGTATACAAGCTATATTTATTTTCATGTAAAGGGTGAGCCGCTGCTTCATCCGAAGCTCGATCAGCTGCTTGATATTGCGCATGAAAAAGGGTTTAAAGTCAATATTACGACCAATGGCACCTTGATTCGCAAAAATCGTGAAAAGCTGCTCGGCAAGCCAGCGCTAAGACAAATGAATTTTTCGCTGCACAGCTTTGACGGCGATCCGGGCAATCGTGATTTGAAGCTGTATTTGGCCGACATTCTTGCCTTTGTTAATGAAGCAAGAGTGACAACAGATATGATTACATCGTTCCGTTTGTGGAATTTGTCTGAAAATAATGAGGAAAATGTAAAGGCTCGCCGCAATCGTGAGCTGCTGGCGATGATAGAGGAAGCGTTCGGACTTGAGTATGAAATTCAGGAAGTGTACCAGCCAGGCACTGGCTCAGGCTTGAAAATAGCGGAACGGGTATACCTCAATCAGGATCCGCAATTTCGTTGGCCTGCACTCGATGAGGAGGAAGATGACGGAGTTGGTTTCTGTCATGCGCTGCGCAATCAGGCAGGCGTGCTAATCGACGGTACCGTTATCCCATGCTGTCTGGATGGCGAAGGCATTCTTAAGCTGGGCAATATTCATGAGCAAAGCTTTGAAGACATCATTCACGGTGAAAGGGCTACGGCAATATATGAAGGCTTTTCACGCAGGCAGGCGGTTGAGGAGCTATGCCGCAAATGCGGCTATCGCCAGCGCTTTGGCAAGCAATCCAAGCGCGAGCTAGCAGTCAGCTCGGCAAATGCTTAGCAAGAGAAGAGAAAAGTACGAGTTATTAACCAACCTCTTCCAATTGAGGTTTACACGCTGGACTTTCAGGACCAAGAAGGTTGGACGCTAGTAGAAAACGAGGAGCGCAGCGTAGGCAAAAGCTACGTGAGCACCTCCAATGTTTCCGCAGGAAACATACTTCGGAAGCATAATCTTTCGTTAGCGTTCAAGATTCGCTGCCGACTAAGCTCCAGAGCAGATCATCGTCATCAAAGTCCAGTTTTTTAACCAACTTCTTAAAAGGGAAGGCACTTCTGTGCATCGCGTTCAGCTACAATCGCGGTCAGCAGAGAGTGCCTTTTTGCTATGAGTTGGAATCGCGCCGATCCTGCATATAATAGCTGGGCGGCTGGCCGAAGGTGCGCTTGAATAGGCGCTGAAAGTAACTGACATCGGCATAGCCCAAATATTCGGCAATTTCTGTTATCGAGAGCAGGGAAGCGGAGAGCATATACATGGCCGTTTTCATCCGCACAGCGTGCACGTATTCGCTGATCGTCTGGCCCGTCCCTTTCTTGAATAGAGCAGCGGCGTAGCTTGGACTTCTGCGAATGTAATCAGCAAGCACGTCCTTCGTAATTTTTTGCCGATAATGCGTTTGGATGTACTCCTTCATTCGCTCAATATGAATGAGTGAGGCTGGTGCAAGCTCTCCTCTTTCCAGCTCGCGCAGCCAAAGCGCAAGGGTATCCAGCAGAAAGGAGGCAATGCGAAGCTCCTGATAGTGCTGCTGCTCCTGAACCTCCTTCCACAGCGGACGCAGCAGCTCAATGCTGCGCTCGTAAATGCCCGCGCTGCTTTGCAGCCATTGCCCCTGCCGCAGCGGCGGCAGCATATCCAGCAGCGCAGATGTGGCAGTAAAGCGTAAGCTGTATTTCTGATGCAGATTAGCTTCAGCAGAGCGCTCTATATAGCTGCAGCTCTGCGGCGCTAATACAAAATCGCCCTTGCCAGCGGTCACGGTCCCATGTTCATGCTGAAAGCTGCAGCTCCCGTATGTCACAATGTAAAAATGAAATTGCTGCTCGCCATGTGTAACCTGCTGCTGCCAGCGTGCTCCCTGGTGGTAGTCCAGTGTCAAATTTTCAAGCATTTCTCCACCTCAGTACACTATATTTCATCCATTATACTATAATTCATGTACGTGCTGCGAGAAAAGGTCTACAATGGAGACATCAATGTTTCGTTTACTTACAAAATAGAAGTTCAATAGTTAAAAGTCAGAAGGAGATTAAAAATGAGCCACACAAAAATCGTATGTACAATGGGTCCATCAAGCAATTCTATTTCCATCCTGAAAGAAATGATGCTGGCAGGCATGAATGTTGCCCGTCTTAATATGGCGCATGGCGAGCTTGCAGACCATAGCGCACGCATCAAGCTAGTTCGCGAGGCGGCAGATGCTGCTGGCAAAATCGTTGCAACGATGATGGACATTAAAGGTCCTGAAATTCGAATCGGCACACTTGAAGAAGCAAGCTATGAGCTAAAGGCTGGCGAGGAGTTCACGCTTACAACCGAGCAGATTACTGGCAACGGCAAGCGTGTAAGTGTTAACTACGCTGATATGACAAGTGTTATTAAAGCAGGGGATGTAATTCTGATTGATGATGGTCTTATTGAATTGCATGTGAAGGATGTTGAAGGCTCGAACATGCACTGCGAGGTAATGAACGGTGGTACATTAAAGCCGCGCAAAGGGGTAAACCTGCCAGGGATCAGCACAACCCTGCCTGGTGTAACGGAGCGCGATATTATGCATATTCAGTTCGGAATCCAGGAAGGCATTGATATGATCGCGATGTCGTTCGTACGCAAGGCTGAAGATGTACTAGAGGTTCGCCAAATTTTGGAGGACAACGATGCAGCGCATATTCAAATCATTTCAAAAATTGAAAACCAGGAAGGTGTCGATAATCTGGATGCGATTATCGAGGCTTCCGATGGCATCATGGTTGCCCGCGGCGATTTGGGGGTAGAAATTCCTGCCGAGGATGTGCCAATGATTCAAAAGGTCATGATCGAGAAATGTAATAAAGCAGGCAAGCCGGTTATTGTAGCAACGCAAATGCTTGATTCGATGCAGGTTAACCCGCGTCCAACGCGCGCTGAAGTTAGTGACGTTGCCAATGCGGTATTGCAGGGCGCAGATGCGATTATGCTTTCAGGCGAATCTGCTGCAGGGAAATATCCGCTTGAATCGGTTAAAATGATGGCGATGATTGCTGAGCGCACTGAATCTACAATGGATTACAGCGAAATTTATAAAAAGCTGATGAACACTGAATCGACCTCCGTAACTGAAGTAATCTCGCAAGCGGTTGTAAACAGCTCGCTGCAAATTGGCGCAAAAGCGATTTTAACACCTACGGAAAGCGGCTTTACAGCACGCATGGTATCGAAATATCGTCCAAAAGCTCCGATCATTGCGATTACGCCAAATGAGAAAACATTGCGTCGCCTGACACTTGTACGCAGCGTTATTCCTGTCAAAGGCGAATATGTTACCACAACTGACGAAATGTTCAGCTCAGCTATTCGCAACAGCGTGCGCACTAACCATGTTGAAGCTGGGGACTATGTGGTCATTTCCGCAGGGATTCCAAGCGGACGAGCTGGTGCTACGAATTTGATTAAAATTCATCAAGTCGAGTAGCTTCGTCGTCGACTAAGCTTCGAAGCACAGCCTCGTCATCACAGTCGAGCGTTTGAACTTCCTATAAAAGAAAGCCTGCCAGAACTGAGCGACTCCCATCACCATTCGGGAACCTTCATTTGGCAGGCTTTTTTAGCGATTATGCGCTTTCATGCTTAAGCTTTCATAAGCGGCAATTGTGGATTCGGATATTCAAATTCATTGCGGTAGCAATGAGTAGACTCGTCATAAATCGATTGCGAAAGCTGATGCGAGATTTCAAATATAGGTAACGATGGCTCGATATGCAGTGTCGAGCCAAAGAAAGAGCAATTAACAAATTCGAAATCCATACAAGTAATCAAAATGACGCAGTTTGTAAACACGCAGTTTTGAAAGGCAAATCCGTCGAAGCAGATCGTTTCATTTTCGAAATGCTCATTCATAATCAAGCTTAATTCCATCCAATGGTCACCTCAAGTCATATTTTCAGATTACTTCTATCGTAGCAAAGGTTATAAACAAAGTTTGTCGCTTTCTGTATGATGTAAAGCATATACTTATCGACAAATGCCGCTTTCATAGTTTCATAGACGAACGATTTTTGTATGAATTTGCTTGAAACAGTTGAGTATGGTGCCATCTTCCGCGTATAATATAGCGAGATATGAACAAAGGATAGGGTGTTTACATGAGTATATTGAATGTAGAACGTTTAAGTCATGGCTTTGGTGATCGCGCGATTTTTAGTGATGTGTCATTCCGTTTGCTTAAGGGCGAGCATATCGGGCTAATAGGCGCGAATGGTGAAGGTAAATCTACCTTTATGAATATTATTACGGGCAAGCTGCAGCCGGATGAAGGAAAAATTGAGTGGTCTCGCCGTATGCGCGTCGGCTATCTCGACCAGCATGCAGTTTTGCAAAAAGGAATGTCGATTCGCGATGTGCTGAAGGGTGCATTTCAATATTTGTTTGATTTAGAGCAGGAAATGAATGATATGTACCTGAAAATGGGTGAGGTTTCTCCAGAGGAGCTGGAAAGACTGCTTGAAGAGGTTGGCAACATTCAGGATACGCTCACTAATCAGGATTTTTATTTGATCGATGCGAAAGTCGAAGAAACGGCGCGCGGCTTGGGCTTGACGGATATAGGCTTGGAAAAGGACGTCAATGACTTGAGCGGCGGACAGCGCACGAAGGTGCTGCTGGCCAAGCTGTTGCTGGAGAAGCCGGATATTTTGCTGCTAGACGAGCCGACCAACTATTTGGACGAGCAGCATATCGAGTGGCTGAAGCGCTATTTGCAGGAGTACGAGAACGCCTTTATTTTGATTTCGCATGATATCCCGTTTTTGAACAGCGTTGTAAACTTGATCTACCATATGGAAAATCAGAAGCTGGAGCGCTACGTTGGCGATTACGATCATTTCCTGCAGGTGCATGAAATGAAAAAGCAGCAGCTTGAGGCGGCCTATAAGCGTCAGCAGCAGGAAATTGCCGAGCTGAAGGATTTTGTCGCGCGCAACAAAGCAAGCGTGGCAACGCGCAATATGGCAATGTCGCGGCAGAAGAAGCTTGATAAGATGGAAATTATCGAGCTGGCTAAGGAAAAGCCAAAGCCGCAGTTCAATTTCAAGGAAGGCCGGACAGCCGGACGCTTTATATTTGAAACGAAGCAGCTAGTAATCGGCTATCAGGAGCCGCTTTCCCGTCCGCTTGATCTGAAGATGGAGCGCGGTCAAAAAATTGCGCTGGTGGGTGCTAACGGGATCGGTAAATCTACGCTTCTGAAGTCGATTCTCGGCTTGATACCGCCAGTAAGCGGCGAGGTAGAGCGCGGCGAAAATTTGCAAATAGGCTACTTCGAACAGGAAGCGAAAGAGGAAAACTACAATACATGTATTGAAGAAATTTGGCAGGAGTTCCCTTCCTATACGCAGTTTGAGGTGCGCGCAGCGCTTGCCAAATGCGGCTTGACGACCAAGCATATTGAAAGCAAAATTCAAGTGCTGAGCGGTGGCGAAAAAGCGAAGGTGCGCTTGTGCAAAATTATTAATCACGAATCGAATGTGCTAGTGCTCGATGAGCCGACTAACCATCTTGATGTAGACGCGAAGGATGAGCTTAAACGTGCCTTGAAAGCTTATAAAGGCTCTATATTGCTTATTTCCCATGAGCCGGAATTTTATCGTGATATCGTAACAGAGACTTGGAATTGCGAATCATGGACAACGAAGGTTTTCTAATTTGCTTTTCCTATCCATATTAAGAGACGAACTTATTGTTCGTCTCTTTTTTGTTTTAAAATCAAATAGATATTAACATTTATGTAAATTATATAAATAATTATCCATAAATATTCCTAAATTATAAATCATTTCCTAATAATTAAATGATAATATCGATTATTTTTCATTTATTTTTCAAAATAAAGAGTTATAATTTCGATAGTGAATATTTGAACACAAACTTATCTGCTATACGGAAGGAGAAAACCATATGACAATATCCAAGAAACTTACTGATAAAGAAACAAAGCTAGCTGTTGTTGGTCTTGGTTATGTTGGGCTTCCATTAGCTGTTGGACTGTCTGAGCATTTTAATGTAATTGGCTATGACCGCAATGAAAAGAAAATTGCTGAATATATAAACGGGCATGATTTAACGGGTGATATCGGTAGCGAGCGACTACTGCAAGCATCTGTCCAGTTTACGGCTGATGAAAAGCTGCTGGCTGAAGCAAGCTTTTACATTGTTTCAGTGCCGACACCGATTCGTGACGGTAAAGTGCCTGATTTGAAGTTTGTCAAATCAGCTTCAACAACAATAGGAAGCTATTTGAAGAAAGACGACTACGTTGTCTATGAATCCACCGTATACCCGGGCGTAACAGAAGAAATTTGCCAGCCGATTTTGGAGCAGAACTCAGGCCTTCGCGCTGGTGTTGATTTCAAGATCGGCTATTCACCTGAACGTATTAATCCTGGTGATCGTGAGCACACGCTGGAGAACATCGTCAAAATTGTTTCAGGCATTGATAATGAGGCTCTGGAGCAAATTTCTCATGTGTATAGCAAGGTTGTAAAGGCTGGCGTATACCACGCGCCAAGCATACGGGTAGCTGAAGCGGCCAAAGTAATCGAAAATGCTCAACGTGATGTGAACATCGCATTTATGAATGAGTTAGCCATGATTTTCTCGCAAATGAAGCTGGAAACAAATGAAGTATTAAAGGCTGCCGCTACAAAATGGAACTTCCTGCCGTTTACACCTGGCTTAGTCGGAGGGCATTGCATCGGCATTGATCCGTACTATTTAACGTTTAAGGCAGAGGATGAAGGTTATCATTCCAAAATTATTTTGAATAGCAGACATGTTAATGAAGGAATGGCAAGCTTCGTTGCCAATCAAATGGTCAAGCAGCTTATGCGGGCAAAGCAGTCAGGCGGGCCGTCAAAGGTTGCGCTGCTCGGCTTAACCTATAAGGAAAACAGCAATGATGTTCGCAATTCTAAAGTTATCGACTTGTTCCGCGAGCTGGTTGATTATGGCATACAGCCGATGATCTATGATCCGGTTGCCAATGCTGAAGAAGTGCGCGAAGAGTACGGGGTTGAAGTTTGTCAGCTTGAAGATATCAAGGATGTCAGCCTGGTTGCGATTGTCGTTCCTCACAAGCATCTGCTTGGTCTTTCCCTGCAGCAGTATGCTGCCATGTATGATAAAAACGTACAGCAAAAGCTGTTCTTTGACTTAAAGGGCATGTTTAATCGCACTCAAGTCGAAGAAAATGGCTTAGTGTATTGGAGCTTGTAATGATGAAATTATTTAGAAAAAAATCAAATTCAACGCAGGAAAGGCTGACATTGCGGCGCCAGGATCGCAGAACGCTTTCTTATGTTCCTGACCCGGAAGGAATTCGCAACCAACAGGATCGTCGCGGAGATAACGAATTTAGTGTGCGCTATATTGCTGATTTTGATGTACTGGTCAAGCAGAAAAAGCAGCCGAATAAGCCGAAGCTCAAGCTTCAGGCAAAGTCAGTTGATATATCAGCAACGGGTATTTTAGTATCCTTTCCACTTAGCAAGGTCGAGCATATAGCCTTTAATGCTGGAGACGAGTTTGAGCTGCAATTCCAGATTCCGCCTGGCTCGATGCCAGAGGGATATGAAAGCTTTGTAAAGCTGAAAGCGAAGGTAGCTCGTGTTGTTACGCACAAATACCGCTTGCCTGAGGAGCAGGAGGTACAGGTTGCCTTTAATTTTGAAAAGCGTCTGCCTGAGTATTTTAAGCGTCGCAGATGGGGATATTCTGTATATATGGCTAGTGCGATGCTGCTTGCTGCATCGTTAATTGTCATGCTAATGCGTGCTGAGAGTATTATTTATTTCAAATACAACTGGCTGCTGTACCTGTACAGCCTGATCGCCGCTACTTTTTTGCTAACGCGTTACTTTTTCGGAGCACTGCATCGGGATGTGAAGGTTGATCCCAACTTTACTCCTGGCGTATCAATTATTATTCCTTGCTTTAATGAGGAAGAGTGGATTCATCGAACAATACTAAGCTGTATCAATCAGGATTACCCAGTAGACAAGCTTCAGGTTATCGTTGTCGATGACCGCTCAACAGACCGCTCGGTTGAGCGAATGGAAGAAATAATCGATCGAATTTATCGCGAGGCGGATCGCTTTGATACGCGCAGCAGATTGCGCCTGCATGTAATGCCGCAAAACGGCGGGAAGCGTGAGGCGCTTGTCGCTGGTGTGAAAATGGCCAAGCATGATTTGGTTGTATTCGTTGATTCCGACAGCTTTCTTGATCATCGTGCGATTCGCCATCTGGTGCAGCCGTTTGTCGATCCGAAAATGGGCGGAGTTGCAGGACGTACCGATGTGGAAAATAAATATACGAACAGCTTAACGAAGCTGCAAAATGTGCGCTACTATATCGCGTTCCGTATTATGAAGGCAGCTGAATCGTTCTTCGATAGTGTAACCTGTTTGTCTGGACCATTGGCCTGCTATCGCAAGGAGCTTGTGCTAAAGCATGCGGATGCATGGCTTAATCAGAGCTTTCTTGGTCAGCCGGCAACCTTTGGCGATGACCGCGCAATGACCAACCTTATTTTGCGCACGCATCGTACAGGCTATCAGGACAGCGCGGTTTGTTCAACGATCGTGCCGTCGAAAATGAATGTTTTCTTAAAGCAGCAAATGCGCTGGAAGCGTTCATGGCTGCGCGAATCGCTTATTGCTGGTTCGTTTATATGGCGCAAGGAGCCGTTTATGGCACTATTCTTCTATGTAGGACTAATCGTGCCGATTGCAGCACCTATTATCGTGTTATACAACCTTGTTTATGTGCCGCTCATGCATGGCATTTTCCCGGGCACATTTTTAATGGGCTTAATGCTGATGGCGCTGTTGATGAGCTTTGCACATCTATTTTACAAAAGAAGCTCGCTTTGGTTCTTTGGCTTCGTGTTCTGCTTATTCTACGAGCTAGTGCTGCTATGGCAAATGCCAGTCGCTTGGGTAACCTTCTGGAAATCAACCTGGGGAACGCGGGAAACGCCGCAGGATATTGAAGCGAGAGAGAAAAAGTCCAAAAGAAAAGCAAGCTGGCGCAATCGTTTTTCTAGAAATAAACAGGCTGGTGATGAGTTGAATGTCTAGAAGAACAGCAAAGGTTAACAAGTTCGTGAAGCGCAAAAATCGGCGTAAATTGATTCGTACAATTTTGCAATTTATCGTTCTCATAGCGGTAGGCTACTGGATTGTCAACGCACTGACGACAATTAATGAATATGAGGAAGGCGATCGTGCTTCCTGGAGCAATACGAAGCAATTTATTGCAGTGTCCTACTTTGGCGTAGCCCGTTCTGCTACTTCGGATCATATGGCCAAGGCAGAGCTGGGGGCGCAGCTTAAGGCGTTGAAGGATCACGGTTATGAAACGATTTCTCAGCAGGACATTATTGATTTTTATGAAAAGGGCTCGCCATTGCCTGATAAAGCTCTTTATTTGGCCTTTGAGGATGGGCGCAATGATTCAGCGTTATTCTCTACAAAGCTGCTGGAAAAGTACAATTACAAGGCGACAATGCTGAGCTATGCAAGCAAAATGGGCAGCAAGCAAGGCAAGTTTTTGCAGCCTAAGGAGCTGCTGTCGATGACAAAGAAGGGCTTCTGGGAGCTGGGCAGCAATGGCTACCGTCTCGCTTACATTAATATATTGGACAAGGATGAGCGATATTTTCCATTGCTAACGCAGGAGGAGTTTTACAATAAGCAGGATGCCTTCTATTACACGCATTATTTGATGGATTATATTCGGGATGTGTACGATATTCCACTTGAAACGAAAACAGAGATGCAAGAGCGTATCCAATTCGACTATGACGAAATGGAGCGCATCTATACGAGCAAGCTTGGCTATGTACCGGGCACCTATATGATTATGCATGCAGACACACTTTACAATGGAATGGAATCGGCAGTTGAAGAAGTAAATGATCGCAATATCCGCGAGCTGTTCAATTTGCATTTCAACCGCGAAGGAAAGCTGCTGAACACTGCAGGCGCAGACCGTTACGATTTGACTCGTGTGCAGCCAGCTCCATATTGGCGGACCAATCATTTGTTGATGAAGCTTTCGCTCGATATAGGTGAGGATGTGAGCTTTGTATTGGGCGACGAGCAGGAAGCTGAGGCTTGGGACATTGACGGCGGCGTGGCCGAGTTTCAGCCAGAGGAAATTGCTTTAACAACTCGCCCTGGCGAGGCTGCGACGATGAAGCTTAAAGATTTGAAGCATGCTGACAATTTTTCACTCAAGCTGACGATTGGCGGGCATTCCAGCGGAGTGCAGCTGGTGAAGCTTGGAGCGGCTGCTGACGGCAGCGTCAAACTGCAGCTTCGAGTAGAGAACGAGCATGTCTATGTTGAGCAGTTGTATGCGAATGGTGAAGTGGAGCGTCTGCTCGGTGTGCGTGGTAAGGATGCGGCATTGGGCGACATTCCGGTCGAGCTGCAAATGGTCAATGGTCAAATGACAGTTGCTATTGATAATGAACTGGTTATGGAGCAGGAGCAGATCGATCCTGCTATAACGAACTGGAATATGGAACTGGAGGCATATTCGCTTCAGGAGGAAAATCGCTGGGAGGACGAAGGCGACCATATTTATGATGGAGTGTTCAAGGCGATAACATTGTCTAATCTCGACAGCAATGGCCAGGTGACTGAGCAGGTATACAGCAATAAGTTGGAGGCTTGGGACAAGCTTGTATTTACAATCAAATCGACTTACAACAGCTTGATTGATTGGGCGATTGTTACGTTCTAGGCTTGCGGCCTAACTGTTGCATAAGGAGGCAATGATGAGAAAGAGATGGTTCATAATTATCGCTAATATCGTTGCGCTGCTGCTCGTACTAACGGCAGCCTGGTGGCTAATGTTCGGCAAGGATTGGTACGAAAAAAGAATTAGCAATGAAAAGCCGGTAGGGGAGCACCCTGAGCTTAATTGGTCAGCCTGGATCGCCGATTGGGATTGGCAAACTGGCGAGGAGCATGCTTTGCAGCAAATTGAGGGCATGGGCAGCCTGCAGCTGTTCGTAGGCTACTTTGATGAGCAGGGCCAAGTCATATGGGGTGATCAGCAGCAGCAGGCGGTAGCAAGCATCAAGCAGAAAATTGCTCAGCTGAATGAGCAACGGGCAAGCAAAAAGCAAAGCGCGCTTGAGCCAAAGCTATATTTGACACTGGTAAACGATATGAGGCTTGCAGATGGTAGCTCAGTTCAAAAAAGCAGCGAGCTCGTTGGGCAAATGCTCACTTCTCAGCAGGTTCAATCCGACTATATCGAGCAATTTATTGCGCTTGTTAAAGAGCATGAGCTGGACGGGCTGGAAATGGACTTCGAAAATATAGATGAACAATTGTGGCCTGAGCTGCTTGAATTTTATCGCAAGCTATATCGCCGGATTCACGAGGAGCAGCTTGAGCTTCGCATCTTGCTTGAGCCAAAGGCTAAATTTGAAAGCTTCGAGCTGCCGGAAGGGCCGCAATATGTTGTGATGGCATACAATTTGTTTGGCCCTCACAGCGGACCAGGTCCGAAAGCGAATCTGAGCTTTATCGGCAAGCTGACAGCCAGAATGGAGCATATCCCTGGCGAGCCTGCTGTAGCGATTGCAACGGGCGGCTTTCAATGGGATCAAGCTAATAAGGTTAAGAGCTTGACAGAGCAGGAAATCGACGAGCTCATTATTACGCATGGCGTAAAGGTTG
This sequence comes from Paenibacillus montaniterrae, assembly GCF_018403185.1. Lineage (GTDB taxonomy): Bacteria > Bacillota > Bacilli > Paenibacillales > Paenibacillaceae > Pristimantibacillus > Pristimantibacillus montaniterrae. Next base: position 487,891 of record NZ_BOSE01000001.1, on the reverse strand, counting down.
CACATGATGAGGAAAGTGGAGCGAAGCACTTTACCTATAAGCAGGACGGTCAAAGCTTCGAGGTATGGTATGCTGATGGCGAGACGCTGCAGTTTTGGGCAGAAGCGATCCAGCAGCGCGGCTTTCATCAGCTTGCGCTATGGCGTTTAGGCAACATCAGTGATCTGACATTGGAGCGGCTGCGACAGCTTTAAATAAGAAGTATTGCATAGCACAAAAAAAAGAGTGGTTGTTCAGATTGTCAGATTTACTGACTTTCTGGCAACCACTTTTAATTTCAAGTCATTAGCTATTTATAAAAAATTTACTTATAACACAGAAATAAACAATTATTTTTCAACAAAGAAATACGTAATAATTATTATGTAAACTTAATGATCTTAAATATTAAATAGTAAAACGGTAGGTCGTTGTCGCCCATTATTGCATAAGTTGTGATCGTCTGCAAATATCGTCGAAAAATGCAAATTTAACATTTGTTTTCACGATATTTTATACAGTACTATGTTTTTTTCTTTCTGCAATCAGTGTTATAATATAATTGTATATTTTAAGCAGAAAGTGGGAGCAAGATGGGTCGCAAATGGAATAATATTAAAGAAAAGAAAGCATCCAAAGATGCAAATACGAGTCGTGTATATGCCAAATTCGGCATTGAGATTTATGTTGCAGCGAAAAAAGGTGAGCCAGATCCGGAATCTAATCGTGCATTGAAGGTTGTACTGGAACGTGCTAAAACGTACAATGTGCCTAGAGCGATTATTGATCGCGCCTTGGAAAAAGCAAAGGGAAGCTCGGATGAAATTTATTCAGAGCTTCGCTACGAAGGATTTGGCCCGAACGGCTCAATGGTTATTGTCGATGCGCTGACGAATAATGTTAACCGCACTGCGCCAGAGGTTCGTTCCGCATTTAATAAAAATGGCGGCAGCATGGGCGTAAGCGGCTCTGTATCGTACATGTTCACGCAAACAGCCGTTATTGGCATATCCGGTAAAACGGAAGATGAAGTAATGGAGCTGCTAATCGAAGCGGATGTAGATGTGCGTGATATCATTGTCGAGGATGAAGATGTTATTGTTTACGCGGAGCCTGACCAGTTTCAAGCTTTGCAGGACGCATTTAAAGCCGCTGGCATTACGGAGTTCAATGTAGCTGAAATTACAATGCTTCCAAATAATGAGGTGGACTTGCCGGCAGATGCGCAAGCGCAATTCGAGAAGCTGATTGATGCGCTTGAGGATTTGGAGGATGTGCAGCAGGTGTACCACAACGTTAATCTCCAAGACTGAGAGGACGTTTAAAAAGCTGGACTTTGATGACGATGTGGTGCTTCGAAGTGAATTCGACGGCGAATATGTCACGCTACCGAAAGCTCCGGTGCTCACGTAGGTCTGTCTACGCTGCGCTCCTCGCTTTCTAGTATCGTGCCATCTTCTTGGTCCTGAAAGCCCAGCTTTTTAAACCTGATTGGAATGGGGACGTTTAAAAAGCTGGACTTTGATGACGATGTGGTGCTTCGAAATGGATTCGACGGCGAATATGTCACGCTACCGAAAGGCTTATACTTTCGAAGTATGTTTTCTGCGAAAACATTTGAGGTGCTCACGTAGGTTTGTCTACGCTGCGCTCCTCGCTTTCTAGTATCGTGCTATCTTCTTGGTCCTGAAAGCCCAGCTTTTTAAACCTGATTGGAATGAGGAAGTCTAAAAAGCTGGACTTTGATGACGAGGTAAATTACTAATGAAAATGATGGAGGATTGTCATGCATATCGAAACGATTCAGCTATGGGAAGAGTTTCCGCAGGTTACTTTGACAGCTTATATTCCATATGAAGTTGCTAATCAATATCAGCCTTATGCCAAACCTGCTTTATTGATTTTCCCTGGCGGCGGCTATATTTACACCTCTGATCGAGAGGCAGAGCCTGTAGCATTGCGATTCGCTTCGCTTGGATATCGGACCTTTGTATTGCATTACAATACATATCATGGCAAAGCGCCTGTTACGAAAGAGATGGAAGAGAATCCGAATCCGCATGTCAAATTCCCTCAGCCGCTTTATGACGCGGCGAAAGCTATTTCAACGATTCGTAAACGTGCAGCTGAATGGAATATTGATCCAGATCAAATTGCGGTTGCAGGTTTTTCGGCAGGAGGGCATCTTGCTGCAAGCATCGGTGTACACTGGAATAAAGCTTATTTGGCTGAACACCTTGGCGAATCCAATGAGCAGTTTAAGCCTAATGCGCTTGTGCTTGGTTATGCGTTAATAGACAATGTGCTGGCAATCCAGATGATGACAGAGCAGGAACGTGAGAAGTTTAAAGATTTATTCGCTATGATCAACAAAGCGATGTTTGGGGATGCGGAAGCGGATGAAGAGGAGTTGAAGAAATTGAGCCCTGTTCATGAAGTAGGACCGCATACGCCACCTTCATTCTTGTGGCATACCTCAGAGGATGATCTTGTCCTGACTGCACATTCGCTAAGCTTCGCAATGGAGCTTTGCAAGCATCGCATTCCGCATGAGATGCATATTTTTGAAAAAGGCGGGCATGGCTTATCGCTAGCTGATGCAACAACGGCCACACATGCTGACCATTTGCAGCCAGCCGCTGCCAAATGGGTCGAGCTTGCACACCAATGGTTGCAGCTGCGCTTCAAGCCACAAGCATAATATCTTTTTACACTATAAGAAAGGTCAACTCGGTTTTCCAAGCTGCACAGCTGCCAATAGCGGCAAATGATTATGATGCAGTTAGGCTAAGCTGAAGTTGGCCTTTTTTATGGCTGTTCGAGATGGGACAATGATACACAGTTAATCTCTTTAATACATTCAAGTCGTTGATCATTTGTTATAAACAAATCCGCATTAGCTACTAGAGCAGTGGCGACAATTAGTGCATCTGGCGTTTTGATACTATACTTTCCTCTAAGATAAGCTGCTCGTTCTGCAACCAAGTTATCGATCGGTAGGATAGTAAGGTGAGGAAAGTGAGATAATATTAATTTGTACTGTTTTTCCAAGGATAAATTCCCTTCACGAATAGGTTTAACCAGGATTTCCGTTAAAGAAACAGAAGAGGCGACTGCGGAGACAAAACCATTTTATACCTGTTCTAATATTGCTTTTGCCTTCTCGCCAAATTCCGAATGTTGCTCAAAAACATAAATGAATAGATTTGTGTCTAGTGCAATTTTCTTACCACCTTGGAGAAAATTTGATATTACCATTCGTTTCGCTCCTTGCGAACATAATCATCTGCCGGTTCTTGTTCCCAGATTTCTTTTCCAAGTCCCCATAATTTGTCGGAGAAAGATTTTGGTTTCTGCATTACTATGATTTCTTGCCGGACTTCATCATACTGCCAAAGCAATGAGTCACCGATATTAAGTTTTGCTTTCGTTCGTATTTCTTCGGGTATAGTAATTTGATATCTTGTGCGAATTTCACTTTCCGATTTTACTACATGCCCCATATTGATCATCTCCTCAATAAATTCTTATATAATTTGAATTTTTTCCAGCTTCATGCCGATATACAATAGTATAGAAGTACGTGTAATCAACTTTTGTTCCAGGATAGCATAGGAGGGTTTTAAATGTTATGAAGCTAAGCTATAAAGTAAGCGGCATTTGCATCGTATTACTGCTTCTGGCAAATGCTCTGTTTGTTTTTCCATCCCACGCCAAAGCGGCAAAGGAGGGCTACTATTACACATCTGGCAATCGCATTTTAGATAGCGAAGGGAACGAAGCAGTGTGGAATGGCTTGAATTGGTTTGGATTTGAAACGAGCAATTTTGCGCCGCATGGCTTATGGACTCGTAAGTTGGAGGATATGCTCGATCAGGCGAAGCAGCAGGGCTATAACCTTATTCGGCTTCCCTACAGTAATCAGATGTTTGATAAAGGCTCACAAGCAAATGGTATCGACTATTATAAAAATCCAAGCTTAAAAAACCTGACGCCAATTGAAATTATGGATTATTTTATTGAGCAGGCTGGCGAGCGCGGCTTTCATATTATATTGGATCGGCATCGTCCAAGTGCAAGCGGGCAGTCCGAGCTTTGGTACACGGATCAATACTCCGAGCAGCGCTGGATAGACGACTGGGTGATGCTGGCAAAGCGTTATAAAGGCAATCAAATTGTGATTGGCGCTGATTTGCATAATGAGCCGCATGGTGCGGCAAGCTGGGGTACGAATGATCCCAAAACCGATTGGCGGCTGGCAGCGCAGAAGGCAGGCAATGCGATCCTGAAGCAGAATAGCGACTGGCTCATCATTGTCGAAGGTGTGGAATCTAATGTAAAAGGCAAGCAAGGCAGCTATTGGTGGGGCGGTAATTTGATGGGAGTGGAAAAGTACCCGGTCAAGCTTCAGGTTGACAACCGCCTCGTTTATTCCACGCATGATTATGGCCCAGGCGTGCACCATCAATCCTGGTTCAATGAGCGCAGCTTCCCTAATAATTTGCCGGCTTTATGGGACAAATATTGGGGCTACATCAGCAAGCAGAAGCTGGCGCCTGTGCTGGTAGGCGAATTTGGCGGACGTTCCGTAGATAAAAGCTCGCTAGAGGGCAAGTGGCAGCATGCGCTTGTCCAGTATATTCAAGAGAATCAATTATATTGGACCTATTGGAGTCTCAACCCGAATAGCGGTGATACCGGCGGCTTGCTGCTTGATGATTGGAACACCTGGCATAAAGACAAACAGGCGATGCTGAAGCCAATAATGAAGCAGCTTGCGGAAAGCTCACCGGGCAAGAGTGGAGAGAAGCCACCAGGCAACGGATCGTCATCCTCAGCTTCTTCCGGGAACAGTTCAAATGCTAATGATCGCTCGAGTGTAACTGGAGCAGCAAGTAAAATGGGCCAGGTAAGCTGTTTGCTGGAGCGAGCGCCATTGGATTTGCAAGAAAAGCTTAGTACAGAAAAATCCGGCTCGTCTGCAGCTCCTCCGACTGAGCTGCAAACGCTGCAGGTGCAGGCTCAGCTAAACAGCGACGAGAGCAAAGAGCAGGACAGCAGCATTCGTATCGGCGTGCAGCTGAAAAATACTGGCGCTGAAGCTTTAGCGCTTGAACATATTACGATCAGATACTGGTATACCTCCGATACTGAGCAGCAAGTGGAGCAGCAGGCATATGTAGATTATGCCGCACTGGGCAATGAAGCTGTGCAAGCAAAAATAGTCGCTTTAGAGAAAGCACGTCAGCAGGCTGACTATTATATAGAACTAAGCTTCAACGAGCTTGCTGGCCAGTTGCTGCCTAATCAGTCGACTGGCGAGATTAAGCTGCGCTGGAATAAAGCGGACTGGTCGGCATTTACGCTGAGCAATGACTATTCGTACGCGAAGGATTTCAAGGAATATCGGGAGTGGAAGCGAATGACCGTTTATAGTCAAGGTAAGCTCATTTATGGTACTGAGCCAAAGATGAAGTAGTGGCATGCTCCAGCAGCGCCAACATAGAGAACATTACAAATGAGAAGCGCGGCAAAAGCCAAGCTTTGCAAGGAGAAGCGAATTGCGAAAAAAACTAGCCAGAATTACGAAATGGACGTTATTAACGTTGGCCCTCATACTTGTACTATTTATGTTCTTTCCCACGTGGACTCCTGCGATAAAAGGAGAAAACAGCATCAGCCTCTATAAGCAGGTGATGATCAACGGAGCTGATCATCAAATTATGATTAGAGGGGAAGACAAGCGCAATCCTGTCATTATTTTTGTGCATGGCGGACCAGGCTGCTCTGAAATCCCTTATGTTCGGAAGTACCAGAAGGAATGGGAAAAGCATTATACCATCGTGCACTACGATCAGCGCGGAAGTGGAAAGTCTTATAAGTTTAATGAAGACTATTCCCAGCTAACAACGGATGTGCTAGTGGAGGATCTGCTGGCACTGACTGACTATGTGCGGGGTGAGCTGCAGCAATCCAAGGTGCTGCTGATCGGACATTCGTTTGGCACGTATATTGGGACCAAGGCTGCGGCAAAAGCCCCTGACAAATTTCATGCCTATGTAGGAATTGGTCAAGTTGCGGATTCGGTAGCTAGTGAAATGGATGGTTTGAGCTATACGCTTTCCCAGGCTGCGGCAGCAGGCAATGAGAAGGATGTGCAAAGGCTGGAGCAGCTTCGTGAAAGCATTGAGAATGGAGAAAGCTATACGCCGCGTGATTTGGTTCGCAAATATGGCGGAGCAGCAAGGCTGATCGATGATAATAAGGACTACTATGTAGGTTTTTTAACGAGTCCCGAATATAACGGGCTTGATGTGATTCGATATTTGCTGGGTGTAGGCGCAACACAGGAGCTTTTGCTGCGCGAGGAGGCTGAACACCATCTGCCAGCACTTGTAGATCAGCTGGAGCTGCCGACATATTTTGTAATGGGGCAGTATGACTATATGACCTCTGCAAAAGCTGCACAGCAGTTCTTTGATGAATTGCAGGCGCCAGTGAAGGAATTTGTTTTATTTGAGCATTCCGCACATTATCCACAGTTTGAGGAAAAGGATGCATTTTTAGATTGGCTCAATGAGACATTTAGCGAGCTTCATTAAGGTGGCTTTATGAAGGCTCCCTCTACGCCTTTTGGTGTGGGGGAGCTATTTTTGTGCAAATGAACGTTTTTAATGAGCTGGAATATCGGTCCAACAACATGCTATAATAAGTACGCAAAATCTATATTTTGCGCACTTTTGATTTTAAGCGATTTTTTTCTGAAGGATGGACACTTATGCGTCAATTTTTCGTTTGCTGATTTACCAGTATACACCATTTTTTAGCTGAATCATAACAAGGAGCTGCATCAATATGCTGAATGAGCAATACAAGGATTCTGTTACAGCCTTTCAACTGTGGATGAAGCAGGCTGGCTATTCTGATACAACGAAAAAGGAGTATTTGCGAGAGGCACAAAATTTTCTTGCTTATTTGGATGGCATAGAGCTGGATCGAATCAAGAAGCTGACGATTGTCAGCTACCTCGTGCAGGAGAAGCAGCATGTTTCCGATCATGCGCGCAATCGAAGCCTGGCAGCACTGCGTAGCTTTTTCAAGGCAATGCTCGATTTTGAGCTGATGAGCAGCAATCCCGCTCAAGAGGTTAAAAAGTCGAAAACCGAACGCAACCGCAAGCCAATTTATTTGGAGCAAGACCAGCTATCGCAAACTCTGAACTATGTTCACGGCAAATATCGTGACCGCAATATTGCGATTTTGCTGCTGATGGCTTATTCGGGCTTGCGAGTCGGCGAGGTGCATCGCTTGAATCTCTCACACTACGATGAGGAGAAAGGGCTCATAACCGTGCTGGGCAAAGGACGCAAATGGAATGACATTCCGCTCGCACCAGAGGTCAATGCCTATATGAAACGGGTAAAGGTAGAGCGGCTGCAGCCATATCGCAAGCAGGACGATGCTTTTTTCATTTCGCAAAAGGGGAGAAGGCTGTCGATACGGCAAATTCAAAAAATAATTGGTGAAATGTTTAAGCAGATGAAAGCTGAGCAAGCTGAATTACAAGGGCTAAAGCTAAGCTGCCACAAGCTGCGTCATTCCTTTGCCACATTAATGCTGCGAAACCAGATCGATATTCGAATCGTAAAAGAATTGATGGGACATACCTCAATCGAAACGACGATGCTCTATACGCATGTGCATGATGAAGAGAAAAAGCAGGCTGTCGCTTCTATTAATCTGCCGCCGGTGCTTAATCCAAATAACGGGCTCTAATCTCGGGCGTTGGCAGCAGGCACGCTTGCTGCTTGCCGAACCATTGATAGCGATGCTTGGCTACATAGCGATAAATTGGATCGCGGATAAAGGCTGGAATGAGTAGCAGCAACTGAACTAGCGGCCATGCTCGACGCAAATATTTTGCTGCTTTAATTGCGGCCGCAGAATAGACATAAGCTTTGCCGCGATCGACCAACACAAGTGAATCGATTTCGTCGGAAATGCCATATTGTTTTCTTAATGCTTGGCCAAGCTCGCCTTGCTGAGCGGCAAAATAGATATGATGATGCGGGTCCCGTGGAATAATCCATTGCACAGCACCGTTGCAAAATGAGCATTCCCCGTCATAAAGCAGAATCGTTTTATTGGCATGCTGGGCTGTATTCATGCAAATCCCTCATTTCAATAAAATGCTTGCACAAGGCTGTGCACAAACAAAATCGGCAGGAAAGGATGTTTTACAACTCGTGATATTCGCCGTTATTATGATGCTAATCGTATACGCACTATTAGTTTTTTACGTAGGCTGGAGTGGCTATCGTGGTTTAGGAATAAAAGGGAATCGTATTTTTCTTATTGCCTATAGCGCAATTCTATTGCTGCTGTCCGTATCGTTCATATTAGGACGATTTGGTGGAGGATCGGCTGTACTAACGATTATCGGCAACTATTGGCTGGCCTTGTTCAGCCTATCGCTCATGATCTTGCCTGTGATTCACCTTATTATGCTCATTTTACGCTTTACAAGGCTGGACCGCAACAAAATAAGGGTAGCTGCCACGACATTGACACTAGTTCTGTTGCTTGGAACGCTTTTGTATGGCAGCTACATGGCCTATACGCCTAAAGTGAATAGCTACTCGATTAAAATTGACAAAAGCTATAAGCAGGACCTGAACGTCGTCATGTTTTCCGATACGCATTTTGGCTATTTGTCTGGTGCTAACCATGCCAAACGTCTCGTAAAGGAAGTTAATGCGCTCCAGCCTGATTTAATCATTATTCCAGGAGATATTATTGACGATGATCTTGAAATCGTTGAGAAAAAGCAAATTTTCTCAATTCTGTCGCAGCTCGAGGCACCGCTTGGCGTATATGGCTCGCTAGGCAATCACGATAAGTTCCGTGGGAAGATGGATGAGCTGATCACCGCGATTGAAACGTCAAATATTAATATTTTATATGATGAGACGATCATCATTGACGATGGAATTGCCATTATTGGCCGCAAGGATTATTCCGAGGGCGAGCGTGCAACAACGGCTCAGTTAGCAGCCGAGCTTGACCAGCAAATGCCGATTATTTTGCTCGACCACCAGCCTTACGAGTTTGCAGAGGCGGAGCAGGCGGGAGTTGACTTGCTAGTAGCCGGTCATACACATAGAGGACAAATCATGCCGGGAAACTTGATTACACAGCGATTATTTGAAAATGATTGGGGCTATCTGCAAAAAGGCTCACTGCATACAATAGTCTCCTCCGGCTACGGCTTCTGGGGACCGCCAATTCGCATTGGCACACAATCCGAAATCGTGCAAATTCATATCGATTTCAATAATTAACGGCATTAACCAATTCGGTTTCAGCATTCTCCCAAACCAAGCATTGCTTAAAATTGTAGAATATCCCGACAAATTCGCACCAGATTAGCGAACAAGCTGGCGATTGACACTTAACCTGCTGCTTGGTACGCTATTATAGGATTGACCCAGTAATTAATGGCATTAAATAAACATCGAAGTTTAAAAAGCTGGGCTTTCAGGACCAAGAAGATGGCACGATACTAGAAGGCGAGGAGCGCAGCGTAGGTAAAATGCTACGTGAGCACCGGAGCCTTCGGTAGCGTGACATATTCGACGTCGAATAAACTCCAACGGAATCACATCGTCATCAAAGTCCAGCTTTTTAAACCACATCTAAAGGGTGAGCTTTTTTATGCATTGTAAGTCATGCCATACCCCTCTCACTGCCGGCGCAAGCCAATGTCCGCAATGCGGCATTACGAATCCTCAGTCGCTGAGCAAGACGAAGAAAAAATGGCTGTTTATCGCTGCTTTGGCGGCTGTATTGTTGATCGTCGTCATCCCGATGGTCGCGTCGCTGCTCTGGATGCAGCGCAACTAGCAGAGAAGCCTAAAAACGCGAGCTGGACTTTTTAGTCTGGCTCGCGTTTTTTAGACATCAAAGCGAATACGGTGTATTGTACAAAGCGACTGAATTAGAACTGAAAGTATATCCAAAGACAATTTGCATGATTCTGGTTCTACAGCTGCAAACCAAACTCAATCAATCTATATGAAGCACGACTTTGCCTGAGTATTTCCGTTCCAGCAAATTACGAGCTATGGTGCCAATTTGGGTCCAAGGCGCCTCTACTTCAATTCTCGGGATTAACCGCTTTTCTGTGGCCAGTTGGGCCAGCAGCCTCAGATCGTCTGCAGCTGAATGACGAGTGAGTTCCTCACCAAGAAAGAAGCTGTACAATGTTCTTCCTCCGCTGGTCACCAAATTCATCATATCGATCGTTGCCGTATTGGAAGAAGAAAATCCTACTGCAACACAAACTCCTTGGGGTGCTAACTGTGGCAGCAACGCCGCAAGTGTATTGCCGCCAACTGAATCGATGATCAGATCATACGGTCCAAATTGGCTGGCTGATGAAACAGCGGAATATCCAATGATCACTTCGTCGGCTCCAGCTTCCTTAACAAGCTTGGACTTTTCTTCCGTGCTTGCCATACCTACAACGAATGCGCCGGATTGGGCTGCAAGCTGATGGGCGAACAACCCAACCCCACCGCTAGAACCTGTAATGAAAACACGTTTGCCTAGCAGCATGCCGCCTTTGCGGAGTGCATAAAGAGCCGTGAGCCCTGCTACGGGCAGGGTAGCCGCTTCCGTAAAAGTGAGCTTGTCTGGAATTTCGACCAGCATCGATACGGGGGCGGCAACTTGCTCGCTCCAGGCTCCCATCGGCAGCAAACCAACAACTCTGGCCCCTTTTTGCGGACCTTGACCGCTTTGGGCAGGCTCGATAACGATTCCTGCAAAATCCCATCCGGGGCGGCTGGATGCTTCCTGATCCATAGCATCTTTCACTTCACCGCGATTGAGGGAGACGGTTTTAACCTGTACAAGCGCTTCCCAAGGCATGGCCTGCGGGACATCAACTTCCTTGAATGCCAAATGTGACGGGGAAAGCGGATCAGTTACAATGGTACGAATCATATGATTTCTCCTCCTTATATAATTGTGTGTCGATTGATGACTTCCAATTTCAATTAGGAGTATACTTAAAATAATGGTTTGGCCCAAGTGCAGAATTACACTTCAATAAGAGAAGGGGAGAGTAGATGGATATAGATATAGCAGAATCCAGTCTAAGAATCGTAATGGGAGAAATTGAAGCGCTTCGGGTGAAACGCCAGCAAGAGCTTGCTAACCGACCACATCCGTCCTTGAAGCGATTTACCCAACAAGAGCTAAACGACGAGGCTTTTCCTTCGTATAAAAATTTGCTGGTTGGACGAACCCGCCGCATACCGGATCGTCAGACGATTATAAATATTGCAGAATATCTTGAGTGTACATCCGATGAGCGTAATGATTTGCTTATTGCAGCCGGTTATCTTCCGATTTTAACAGAATTGGAGGGAAGATCGTTGGAGCTTGCATTGGATTGGGCTCAGCAAACAATGAGGGACATTGCTTTTCCCGCCATGATCGTCACTCATACACAGGACATCAAGGGGATTAACGAGCCGTTTCGAAGGTTGTTCGATTTCCCTTACGAACGTTCATATGAAGGTTTAATGAATAGGGTCGATCTACATTTTAATCCTGATTTACCAATCCGGTCCCGCTCTACTTTCGACAAATCTTCGTTTGAACAGTGGGAGCAGCACGCGAAAAACGGGATTCTCGCCTTTAAGAGAGCGCATATGCTCTCACGTCACGATGCGTGGTATCAAAAATTGTTTGATAGAGCTCATAAGTATAACGTGGATGAATATTTGAATGTATCGGATACGGGAGCAGTGGGCGATCATATACAAACCATACTGGCCAGAACGGAAAGCTCTGGCGAGCTTGTTCCTGTTCGCTACAGGCAGATTACGATTTCCGAAGGCAGTCGCTTATATCCGCAAATTGTAGTTTTTCTGCCGGTAGATTCTGCCGCCCGCACAGTTTTCGAGAACCTGGGTTGTCCAACTGATTGTTCAATTGTCAACGAAACTGGCAGTGTTAGTTGAATAATAGCAGCGGCAGTCTAACACTTGATTTATCAAGTCATGGCCTGCCGCTGCTTCGTTCATTTCCGCTCAGGCTTTTCATCGGTATTGCCGAAAGCCCCCCAAAAAATAAGCAGGCCAATTGAAATAACAATGACAAGCAAGGGACAGACCAGCACTAAAAACTTATCGAGGTTCATAGCCATGCCTTCCTTTCACATAATCCGTATTGAATAAAAATAATCGAAGCAGCAAATAAAGTGACGGAAGCAACAGCGCCAAGCCTAGAATAAAGGCAATGACGAGCGCCAGCGCCATATTTGGATTCGTAAAATTGTTATAAATGGTCACATACGGATATAAAATGTACGGCAAATGAGCTGCGCCATAGCCATAGAAGGCGAAGCCGAACTGTGCCATGACGAACACGAAGGACCAGCCCAAATGCTTGCTCGTATAGACGCAATAAACTGCAACTGTAAAGCAGACGAGCGACAAGGCAAACATCCACCACAGCTCCAGCATATTGTTGAAATGCTCGCGATTATGAAAATAGATCGCCATAAAGACGAGCAGGCTGCTCAGCAAGGTAGGCAAACTCCAAATAAGCGCGTAATTGCGCACCACACGATAAGCTCCGGCATCGGACGCTTTATGCGCATAATAGCTGAGAAACATCGCGGATATATAAAGCACGCTCACCAGCGCGAGCAGCACCACACTCCAGGAATAGCTGCTCGTAAACAGCTTTTTGGCAAGAAACAGCACCTGTCCCGTATCTGTTACAGTAATATAGCCGCCTTCGGAAATCGTTAACACCGTGGACAATGCCGCAGGAATGAACAAGCCGCTTGCGCCATAAAGCAAATTGTATAGTGGACTGGAGGCTTTTCCGTAAAACGTAAAGGCGTAATAGGAGCCGCGAATCGCTAGCAAAACAATCGCGATACTGCCCGGGATAAGCAGCGCAGTGCCTAAATAAAAGCCGATATCCGGAAAAAAGCCGATAATCCCGACGAAGAAGAAGACGAGAAACACATTCGTCACTTCCCATACTGGCGACAAATAGCGCTCAATCATTTGATGGATCAAATGCCTAGTGCCGCTAATGGTGCTGTAGTACATAAAAAATCCAGCTCCGAAATCAATCGAAGCAACAATCAAATAGCCAAAGAGAAAGGTCCAAAGTACGGTAATGCCCAGCAATTCATAATTCATAGCGTACACCTCTACTGTTTATATAGCGCCAGCTCATCCTCAACCTTGTTCCTCTTGAACATGCGCATGAGAACCCGTGCCGCAGAAACGCCCAATATGAGATAGAGCAGGAAGAACAGCACCAGCATGAGATCGACATGATCGGAGCGCGTTGCTCCTTCCGCCGTTTTCATAATGCCGCGCAATATCCACGGCTGGCGGCCAACCTCGGAAAAAATCCAGCCATGCTCAATTGTCAGCATTGCGATCGGCGCGGCGGCGACTACAAGCGCGAGCAGCCAGCGGCGATAAATATTGCCTCGTTTTCTTGCCAGCTCAACAATAAACGTGAAGGTAATGAGCACAAGCATTGCGACCAGTCCCATTTTCATATCAAATATGTAATGCACCCATAGCGGAGCCCAGTGCTCCTCGGGAAATTGATCAAGTCCTACAACCTCAGCCGCAGGATTGCTGAAGGCGAGAATGCTTAAGCCGTACGGAATTTCCAGCGCATATTTGACGGTATGATCCTCCTGCAGCACTCCGCCTAAAATAAGCGGTGCATGTGTGGACGTCTCAAAATGCCATTCCGTTGCCGCCAGCTTTTCCGGCTGGTAAAGCGCCAAATATTTGCCCGACAAATCGCCAATAATTGCCGTCGCAATCATAAAAACGAAGGAGCATACCATCGTAAATTTTAACGCTTTGCGATGATAGGTGTTATGTTGTCCTTTCAGCAAGGCAAAGGCTGCAATTGCCGCCAGCACGAGACCGCAAGTTAAATAGGCGGAGTCCAGCACATGAGCAACCTTGCTCGGCATCGCCGGACTTAGCATCGCATGAATCGGATTGACATCGGTAATGAGCCCATTTTCATAAGTGAAGCCAACCGGGTAGTTCATAAACGCATTTACGATCGTGATGAACAGGGCAGAGGCGCCTGAGCCAATAACGACCGGGATTAGCAGCAATAGATGAACCTTTGCATTTTTGAAACGATCCCATGTATAGATGTAAATGCCAAGGAATATCGCCTCAAAAAAGAACGCAAATGTCTCCATAAACAGCGGCAGTGCTATCGAATGTCCAGCTACCTGCATAAAGCTCGGCCAGAGCAGGCTAAGCTGAAGCCCGATGGCGGTACCGGTAACAACGCCGACCGCGACGGTGATGACATAGCCGCGCGCCCAACGCCTGGCCAGCAAGATGTAGTGGAAGTCCTTCTTGCGAATGCCGATCCATTCCGCTAGGCCAATATACAACGGAACGCCTACGCCAATGGTGGCAAAAATAATATGAAAAGCTAAAGTTAATGACGTTAACAATCTACTGAATATAACAGGATCATAGGTGTAGAGCAGGCTCATTCTTAGCGCTCCTTATAAATAATGTCGCAGCAGAGCAGTCAGCATAACGCCGCCAACTACGAAGCAGGTCATAATTAGACGCCGCTCCTGCCGCTTAATTTTTTGCTGATTTTGCTGCTCATTATGCTCTTTCATAAACATGTCACTCCTGTCAAATGATGTCGTTCTTATGATGCCAATCCGTACCAAATCTATGCATGCAGCCGCCGTTCAAGGAAATTCACTGCATTAAGCCTTGCAGCTTATGATAAGATACAACTATGCTACATAATAGAGGTGAAGGGATTGCAATCTTATGTTTGGGTAGCTCTAGGGGGAGCGGCAGGCACCGTTTTGCGCGCCATAATTAGTCAAGCCTATCCGCTGCAGCATAACTTTCATATAGTATGGATCAATATTTTAGGCAGCCTGCTGCTTGCCGTTATTTTTACCAGCTTTTCGACTGACAGTGAAGCGCATATGCGAATGAAATGGCTGCTCGGCACAGGGATGATGGGCGGCTTCACGACAATGTCCACCTTTTCGCTAGATGTCGTCAAGCTGCTCGAGGCTGGCCACTATGCAATCGCTGGGCTATATGTGCTTGGAAGCGTAGTTGGGGGAGGGGTAGCAGCTGTAATAGGGATTCTGCTAACAACACTCTTAAAGAGGTAGTTCAAGAATTCGACTTTGATGACGATGTAACTTCTCTGTAGCGTATTCGACGGCGAATATGTCACGCTACCGAAGGCTTCGGTGCTCACGTAGCTTTTGCCTACGCTGCGCTCCTCGCCTTCTAGTATCGTGCCATCTTCTTGGTCCTGAAAGCCGAATTTTTGAACTTTCATTGGAAGTGGTAGTTCAAAAAGTTCGACTTTGATGACGATGCGATCACTTCGTAGCATACTCAACAAGAAATAAGCTACAGCGGAGGAGCAAAGCATCCGAAAAACGAAAGTGGGTCGCCTTTAACATCGTAATGCTACCATAAAAAAATACATAAGGAGCATTACGATTTAAAAAGCGACTGGAGAGATGCTTTGCTCCAGAGCGCTGACTAACTTCTTGAAGCTTGATCGACAACGAAGCTTGAACATGTTAAAGGGGGAGAGGAGCTTGCTTTTGTTGGGAATAGCTGCAATGGGCGCGATCGGCGCATGCTTAAGATTTTATTTCGGCCAGCGGATTCGTTGGAACGCAGCCAAGGATTTTCCGTTTGCCACGCTTGTTATTAATGTGACAGGCTCGGCGCTGCTTGGCATGTTGTGGAGCATGTACGAGCTCAATGCTATTGGCGAGCTGCTATGGCAGCTGCTGGGGACCGGCTTATTGGGCGCCTATACGACGTTTTCTACGTTCAGCTATGAGCTCTTCTCGCTGCTGCAAAAAAAGCGGATCATCGCAGCCAGCCTGTATTTGCTTGCTACGGTTGTGCTTGGCATAGTGGCGGCTGCTAGCGCACGTGTAATCGTTCATATGGTTGCTTTGAATTAAAGCTAATCAAAATGCCCTCGTTTTGAAAAGAAGCTTGATCAAAACGAGGGCATTTCCCGGCTATCTGCCTGTGCAGCTCTCACATTATAACTCTTTTAGCATTGTATATTTTCGGTAGGCTTTATAGAAACTGTTAGCAAAGAATACGCCCATAATGATAGGAAGCAACCTCAGAAGGGCAAATGGGGTTTCAAATATAAATGCTTTCCAAAATAATGACCCTTCCATGCTCCAGAGACCTTCAGTTAAATATAAAGCTGAATCCTTGTAAATCATAAAAGAAAAAGTTAAAAATATGATAGTAAAGCCAGAAGAATAACCCATCCACCTTTTATAGTAATTTCGCTTTGATTGACGATCCGAGAAAATTTCAATTTGATCATCAGCTTCTTTTTGCCAGTATTGTATGCCACCAAGCGAGGAGCCGTTTATATAGTTCCAGCCGAAATCTTCGTATAACCCTTTGTAATCGTTAAACTTTTTCGCTGATAAATAATCCTGATAATCCAGCCGCATCACATATTTTTTGTCTGTTTTTTCGAAAGTGTATATACCTAATTTGCTTATATTCGTACAGCGATAGCCTTTTTGTAATTGCTCATTGAGCCATTGCTCCTCTTTTTCAATATCAAAAAACATCTTAAATTTCTTCATCCGTTTCACTTCCTTCGTACAGGGATAAAATATGCATTAACCTGCTTTGCTCCATTTTCAAAATCGCTTTTCCTTCCGCAGTGATCATATAAACCTTTCTTCGACCTGACTCTCCAACAGGCTCAATCCAGCCATGCTTATCCAGGTTTTCAAGCGCGCCGTATAATGTGCCCGCTGCTAAAATAACCGTGCCGTTGCTAATCTGTTCGATTTTTTGCATAGCGGCATAGCCATGGAGCGGCTCGCGCAGAGCTAATAAAATATAATGCATGGTTTCAGACAACGGTAATAATTTATGCTTCATAAAACTCACCTCTATTCAGTCCAACTATATAGTTCAACTTAATAATAAGATAATTCAGTTCAACTGAATAGTCAACCACTTCTTCAAATTATATTGTCAAACTTATTTGCCACTGATTTGCGATTATCTATTGACAACGCTACCATTTTAGGCAATAATGAACGCGTGTACATCATTAGTGCACGGTCGAATGAAAATGAATAGAGGAGAGAGTGTCATGTCCAATCAAGCAAAGCCTAACCAACCATTAGTTACTCATATTTATACAGCAGATCCTTCTGCACACGTGTTTAATGGCAAGATATACATTTACCCATCTCATGATCTCGATCATGACGGACCAGACAATGACAATGGCGATCAATATAAGATGGAGGATTATCATGTGTTCTCCATGGATGATGTCGATGGGCCAGTAGTCGACCATGGCGAGGTGCTGCATGTTCGCGATGTGAAGTGGGCAAGCAAGCAGATGTGGGCGCCGGATGCCGCTTTAAAAAATGATACGTATTACTTGTATTTCCCTGCACGCGATCATGACGGAATTTTCCGCATTGGCGTAGCAACAAGCAAAAACCCTGAAGGCCCGTTTACACCTGAGGACAACTATATTGAAGGCAGCTTCTCGATCGATCCGGCTGTTTTTGTTGACGAGGATGATCGCGCGTACATGTATTTTGGCGGCCTATGGGGCGGCCAGCTGGAAAAATGGCAAACAGGAGAATTTGTAGCCGATGCTCCAGACCCAGATGTAAACGGACCTGCGCTTGGACCAATGGTGGCGGAATTGAACGATGATATGCTTGGCTTCAAGTCAGCGCCGCAAGAAATCAGCATTGTAGACGAGGACGGAAATCCGCTGCTTGCTGGTGACGAGGAAAGACGCTACTTTGAAGGGCCTTGGATGCATAAGTATAACGGCAAATACTATTTAAGCTATTCTACAGGCTCAACACATTACCTTGTATACGCTATAAGTGATTCGCCTACAGGCCCATTCGTTTACAAAGGCAGAATTCTTGAGCCGGTCATCGGCTGGACAACGCATCATTCGATCGTGGAGTTCAAGGATAAATGGTACTTATTCTATCATGACAGCTCATTATCAGAAGGCGTTAACCATAAGCGCTGTATTAAATTTACTGAGCTTAAATACAACGAAGACGGAACGATCGTGACAATTAAGCCGTATGGCGATCAGGAATAGTCGAAGAAACAATTATCGCATATAGGGGCTTCCTAATAGAAATAAGACGGAAAATTGCTTTCCGTCTTATTTTCATTACAGGGCATAATGGACCGTTTTGATTTACTAACTATGCAAGGGGGAGCATTCTACGCCACCTGAACAAGCCTTAACGGATCGTTTTAAGCGCCTTGCTCCAGCTTAGCAATTGATCGAGCATGCCATTGAGATTTGTCAAATGCAGCTCCTGCGGCTTGAACTCTGTACCATTTACGAAATCTGTAAACAAAGAAAGGGCCGGATGAACGCGTACGTCAGCTATTTGCAGCTCGCCTAAAATGCCGCGCAAATGCTCGGCAGCGCGCGCTCCGCCAACTGAGCCGTAGCTGACAATGCCTGCAGCCTTGTTATGCCAAGCTTCACGCGCATAATCAAGCGCATTTTTCAAAGCGCCGCTAATGCTATGGTTGTACTCGGATACGATAAATACAAAGCCATCCAGCTCAGACAGCTTCGCATTCCAGCGTCCAGCCTGGTCGGATGCATCAGCCTCGCCCAGCAGAGGCAGGCGATAATCCTTAATGTCGACAATTTCATATTGCGCGTCGCCGCGTTGATCTGCAATTGATTTCACCCAGTCGCCAACCTGCGGGCTTACTCGTCCTTCACGGGTACTGCCTAAAATAATCCCTATTTTTAAATCTGACATCCTGTACCTCCAACTAAGCTGTTTTATTTTTAGTATGGTGGAAAAGGAGGGAGAATATACAAATAGAGAATGTTAAGCTTCCTAGTTTCGATATCGTGCAGCAGGGTGCTGCTCTGGCAGCCTTGTTTTTCCTTTGCCGAATAAGCGCTCGCGTAACGTTTGCTCTGCATATTCAGTACGATAAAGCCCTCTCGCCTGCAGCTCAGGCACGACCAATTCAACGAAATCAGCTACCGTACCGGGCATAATGTAGCGCTCAAGATTAAAGCCGTCAATGCCAGTTTCCAACATCCAGCTTTCCATTTCATCGGCAATCTGCTGTGCTGTTCCTGCAATTCGAATTCCGCGAAATTCCTTAGCTGCAAAATCGTCGATTACCTGCTGCACAGTAAGCACATGCTCGGCATGTCTCGTATAGCGTTCGGTATGAGACTTTCCTTTTTCTGAGTTGACAGCCTGGAAAGGCGCATTCGGATCAAGCTCCTTCAGGTCTATGCCAGTCGAAGAGTAGTAGGTGAGCAGGGCGGCATCTCTGCTGCTGTAGGCTTGATAGTGCGCCAGCTTTTCTTTGGCTGCCTGTTCAGTATCGGCCACAATAGCGGAAAGACCAGAAAAAATTTTAATATCCTCCGGCTGGCGCCCATGCTTAATAGCTCTCGCTCGAATATCATCGACCTGCTTCTTTAAAGCTACCTTTGTAGGAGCCTTCAAAAAAATTCCTTCCGCATGCTTTGCTGCAAAATCGCGGCCTCGTTCGGAGCTGCCAGCTTGGAAAATGACCGGCGTGCGCTGAACAGAGGGCTCACAAGCATGAGCAGCCGTCATTTTAAAGTACTTGCCATGATGCTGAATCTCATGAATTTTGGCTGCATCGGCATAAAAGCGCTTCGCTTTATTGACAGTTACCGCTTCATTCTCCCAGCTTGCTTCAAACAGCCTGTAGCTCACATCTAGAAACTCTTCAGCCTGCTCATAACGATCTTCATGGGATAGAGCTTCTTCTCTGCCAAATGCCTTGGCTCCGCTCGCAGCGCCTGTCGCCACAACATTCCAGCCAATTCTTCCGTTTGTCAAATGATCCAGCGTCGTAAAGCGGCGTGCATGGGCAAATGGCTGCTCGTAGGTTGGCGAAGCTGTAGATACAAATGCTAGATGCTTCGTTGCAGCAGCCAGGGCGCTAATCGCCAGCATAGGATCGTTGGAGGGCGTATAAACCGCCTCACGATAAGCAAGCTCTCGTTGCAAGTCCGGGTATCCATATGAATCGGCAAAAAAGATAAAATCGAACTTTCCTTTCTCCAGAAGCTGCACGAGTTCAATCCAATACTGCAGCTCCTTATAGCGATAGCTTTGATTATCCGGATGTGCCCATAGTCCTTGCGTCATTTGGTTAGGCGTATGAATATCGAATAAACCCAAATGCAATTGTTTTTTGTCTGGCATGATTACGTTCAATCCTTCCAAAATATATTTTTCCTATCGGAATAGACGTTTTTAATAGCATAGCGAATCATGCGCAGGCTGTACAATTGAAAAATATAAAGGACGAATTTAAAAATATTAAATGCTGCTGGCTGTTCAAGCCTCATACGTTGCTGCATACCGTTTGATTTCCTCTATCAATTCCTCAGTAATTTTATTTTTAGGAGCTTTGCGGGTCATGATGCTAAGCTGCGGACCTTCTATCAGACCGTTGATCGGTTTTGCCACTACGCCTCGCAAGCCGTCTGTCACCATGACCTTGGGAGCAAGCGAAATTCCCATGCCAGCTTGAACAAAATGCTTGAGCACTGTAATTCCGTCCACGACAATCGGACTGCGCTGCAGCTCGCCAATTTTATTGCTAATTATTTCTTCAATCTTCATTCGAAAGTAGCATGTTCCAGGCGTCAGCAAAAAGGTCTCGCCGCTGAGCTCCTTCAAGCTGACATTCTCTTGCTTGCTAAGCAAATGATCTTCAGGCAGCAGCAGTACAAACGTCTCCTTCAATAGAGGAATGTAAGTCAAATCTATATGACTATCATTATGATTGCAAACTGCGATATCGATTTCGTCCTCTAGCAGCATGCGGATCAATTCCTTCGTCGTCTGAATTCTGACCTGAACCTGCACATTCGGCTTTTTTTCGGTGAAGGACCGTAATATGGCAGGCAGTCTGCTGCTGGCAGTCGGCTCCGAGGCGCCAATTCTTACAAAGCCGGCATCTCCATTTATATAGTCATGTAGTACAACATTAAGCTCATCATATTCCTTTAGCAGCTTGCGTGTGCGCTCATGGAACAAGCGACCAGCATTCGTTAATGAAATGGTTTTGCCGCGTTCAAATAGCTTGAAGCCCAGTTCATCCTCAAGCTTTTTTATTTGAAAGGTAACCGTAGGCTGGGAATACTGCAGCACTTCTGCAGCTCGTTGAAAATTCCCATATTTTACGATGGCATCAAACGTTTTAATTAAGCGGATTTCCATGCTGTTGCTTCCTCTCTTAAA
This sequence comes from Paenibacillus montaniterrae, assembly GCF_018403185.1. GTDB lineage: Bacteria > Bacillota > Bacilli > Paenibacillales > Paenibacillaceae > Pristimantibacillus > Pristimantibacillus montaniterrae. The sequence continues at coordinate 466,521 of NZ_BOSE01000001.1, read as the reverse complement.
GATTATTAAATTCAGAATTTAAATTTTTCAATTATACAACTCAAAGATTTTTCATTATTATATCAAATATATCCTATTAAAACACTAGGAATACACAAGATTCAAAAGTCTATCATTCATATTGGAGGGTTATTACATGTCAAACAGTCTTTATACGAGAAAATCACCCAGCTTTTCCGCAAAGCTTGTTGAGCTGGCACCAGAATCATTCCAAGCTTTTGGCGAGTTTAACAAGCATGCCTTGGGCGCAGGAGCACTATCAGTTAAAACGAAGGAGCTGATCGCAGTTGCTGCCGCACATATCACAGGCTGCCCTTATTGCATAGAAGCGCATGTTGGCAAAGCGAAAGGAGAAAATGCGGAATTCCAGGAGCTGCTTGAAGCGATTATTGTTGCAACAGCTGTCAGCGCCCATTCTACCTTCTATAATGCAAGCAATGCTTGGAATGCTTACGCTGGAAGCGCAGGGGACGAGCTTTATCCACGCAGCAATCTGCAGCTCATTGAAAAGCTGGAGGAGACGAATGAGGAGCAATACACTTTGTTTGCAGCGTATGTCAATACTGCACTGAAGCCCAAGCTCGTTTCTGCCAAGGAAAAGCTGCTGATTGCTGTAGGCTCAGCTCATATTACAGGCAATCCATACAGCCTTGAGCTTTTTACACAGAAGGCGAAAGAGGAAGGCATTACTCTTCAAGAAATAACGGAAACGATTTTAGTTGCGACTGCACTAAAAGCAGGATCGGCATTGGCCCATCGCGTGAACGCCTTGGAGGCATATGAACGATCCTGAACGGAAACCAGATTGCAAGAAAGAAAGGAAGTGGCTTGTATGAACAAGCTGTCAGCAGCACTGACACAATTGCCGACATGGGTGAAAAGCGAGGTAGTGGCATGGAGAAGACAGCTGCACCAATACCCTGAATTAAGCTTCGAGGAGCACCGTACAGCCCAGTTTATAAGGGAAACATTAGCAAGCTTCAACGGCTTTGAAATCAGCTCGCCAACCGCTACTAGTGTGGTGGCGAAGCTTAAAGGAGCGCATCCCGGCCGGAAAATCGCCTTCCGCGCCGATATTGATGCGTTGCCAATCAAGGAGGAAACGGAGCTGCCATATGCCTCGCAGCATGAAGGCGTAATGCACGCTTGCGGCCACGATGGTCATACTGCAATACTGCTCGCGGCCGCAAAAGCATTGAGCGAAAGCAAGCATCTGCTGCATGGAGAAATTGTGTTCATATTCCAGCATGCAGAAGAGCTGCCTCCAGGCGGGGCGGAACAGCTAGTTGCAGCAAACGTGCTTGATGGGGTAGAGCTTATAATCGGGCTGCATCTGGCGAGCCAACTGCCAGTTGGGAAGATCGGCATCGTATATGGAGAAATGGCGGCTTCACCCGACAACTTTACAATAACCGTGCATGGCGCTGGCGGGCATGCTGGCTTTCCTCATACTGCGATTGACCCGATTACGACCGGGGCGCAAATTGTAACAGGCTTGCAGCATATCGTATCGCGCATGACAAATCCACTGGAGAAACTTGTCGTGTCGATTACACAATTTACGGCTGGAGCATCTCACAACGTAATCCCGGATAAAGCGACCATTAAAGGGACCGTGCGCAGCTTCAGCAGCGCGGTGCGCGAACAGGCTCCAAAGCAAATCCAAGCCTTGATTGACGGGATCGCCAGCGCACATGGCGCTAAAGCCGAGTTGCATTATGTGTACGGCTATCATCCTGTCGTAAATGATGATCAGGTAACAGCGCTAGTCGAAAGCACCGCCGGCGAGCTGCTTGGGGAGGAAGCGATCCAACACAGTCCTCCTGGCATGAGCGGCGAGGATTTTTCAGCTTACCAGCAGATCGTGCCTGGCGCTTTTTTCAATGTTGGCGCTGGCAACCTGCAGTCAGGCATTCACTATCCGCATCATCACTCCAAATTCAACATAGATGAACAAGCTTTAGAAATCGGCACGCTGCTGTTTATTGAGCTAGGACGCAAGCTACTGCACAAGCAAGAGCACTGATGCGAAGCCTTATGCAAAAGTCAAGATATACAAACGACAACAATTAGGATATATTAACTTTAATTCTTATTATTTTCATTGGAATAGTATGATTACAGGAGGGTACTAACATGAACCATCATTCCAGCAAATGGACTATTGCATTTTTAATATTCGTTCTGCTGCTGACAGGCTGCTCGAGCAATGCAGCCAACGGCACAAATAACAGCAACATCTCAAGCCCTGGTCCGACAGATGCAGCATCAGCCGATGCTAATGTGGTCGATGCCAATGAAGGGAAGGAGCTTGCAACCGAATTGAAATTCCCGTTGGATCAATCCATTCCGACACTCGATCCTCATCTATCGCTGGGAGGAAGCAATTCGACAGTGGTACTAAATGTGTTTGAAGGCTTGTTTTCATTCAATTCCAGCTACGAGCCAGTGCCAAGTCTGGCGGAAAGCTACGAAGTAAGCGAGGACGGCAAAAATTATGTTTTTCATTTGCGTCAAGGCATAACTTTCCATAATGGCAAGGAGCTGAAGGCAGAGGATGCTGCTGCTTCCTTGAACCGATGGAAGGAGCTTGCCCCGCGCGCCAAAAGCTCCTTTGGCGAATCAGAATTCGAGGCGCAAGATGATTACACCGTTGTCCTGAATCTGAACGAGCCAAAAAATGATACGCTGGCACAGCTTAGCCATGTGTTGAATTTTGCGGCGATTATGCCCAAAGAAGTTGTTGAGTCGGCAGGCCCGGACGGTGTGAAGGAATATATCGGCACAGGCCCGTTCAAGCTTGTCGAATGGAAAGCAGATCAATATATTCATGTCTCCAAATTTGAAAACTATCAATCTCCTGATGGTGAGTCTGACGGCTTTGCAGGCAAGCGCGAAGCGCTAGTGAACGATATTTACTTCACGCTGGCACTCGATAATGCAACGCGTTTCTCTTCTTTCCTCGCGGGAGACTTTGACTATGTAGATGTTAGCATTGACAACTTGCCGCTTGTAGAAAATGACGACAGCATTGAGCTGGTTAAGGATCTTTCTACTGATTTCAATTTGATTTTCAATAAAAAATCGCCGCTGTTCTCAGATATAGCCTATCGCCAGGCGGTGGCCGCGCTAGTTAATGCAGAGGAAATCCTGCTTGGTATTACTTCAACGCCTGACTTGTATCGCTTGAACCCGAGCTATATGTATGAAGAAAATGCAAAATGGTACAGTGAGGCAGGCAGTGAAGCTTACAACCAAAGCAATCCGGAGGAAGCAAAGCGTTTGCTGGCGGAAGCAGGCTATAACGGTGAGGTTGTGAGACTGCTGACAACGAAGGACACGGGGAGCTTTTATAACGCTAGCCTGATGCTGCAAGCACAGTTGGAAGCGATCGGCGTAAAAACGCAGCTGGATATTTATGATTATGCGACAATGCTGACCAAGCGTGCCGATGCAACAGCTTGGGATATCTATCTTGGTCCGTTCATCGTCCCTTCAACACCTTCACAGCTGCTTTACTTGAACCCTTCCTATGGCTTTGCGGAGGACGCTAAGCTGGCTGAGCTGCTGAAAAAAGCAACCGCTGCTCTAACAGATGAGGAGATTAAAGAAGCCAACGATGAGCTGCAAGCATATGTTTGGGAGTATTTAGGCAATGTGAAGATCGGAGATACCTATAGATACAAAGCAATCCGCAGCAATTTGCAAGGCGTCACCACGTTATATGGCATTCCGAACCTGTCCAACACAAAGGTATATAAGAAAAGCTGATCATAGCCTTAATAGTCTTATTTGATATAAAGATAAACAATTGACGAGCCAAGCGTCATAGGAAGGAGAGGAATCGATGGCCATCTATGTGTTGAAGCGGTTGCTGGCATTAGTGCCTACCCTGTTCATTATGTCAGTCATTGTCTTTATCATTATCTATCTTATTCCTGGCGATCCTGCGCGGGTCATGCTGGGAGACGGCGCAGATGAAGCGACAATTCAGCAGGTTCGCGAGCAAATGGGACTGAATCAGCCAGTCTTACCACAATACATCAACTGGATATCAGGCGCTTTGCAAGGGAATTTTGGCGAGTCCTATTTCCTTGGAAAAAGTGTGATGGCCGCAATCGGCGAGCATGCAGGGCCAACCTTTTCTCTGGCTGTTTTAGCGCTGCTGCTCAGCCTGTGCACAGCAATTCCGCTAGGCATTGCTGCGGCAAAGCACCAAGGGGGGCTGGCGGACAAGCTTCTGACAGCCTTTTCCTTGCTTGGCATGGCAATCCCTGGCTTTTTACTCAGCTTATTTCTTGTTTTGCTGTTTGCCGTCAAACTAAAGTGGCTGCCTGTATCAGGCTATGCAAGTCTGCAGGATGGAGTATGGAGTTATCTTAAGCATCTCATTTTGCCCGCCGTCTCTTTAAGCCCGCTTATGGGCGCCATCATTGCACGCATGGTGCGCTCCTCCATGCTGGAGGTCATGAATCAGTCTTATGTAAAAACAGCACGCGCAAAGGGCGTCAGCGAGCATCGCGTCATTTACAAGCATGTTTTGCGCAATGCGTTAATTCCGATCATTACCGTAACAGGCGGCGCATTTGGGACGTTGCTGGCAGGGGCAGCGGTAATCGAAACAGTGTTCAACATTCCAGGACTAGGCCAACTGCTCGTCCATTCTGTTGCGCGCAGAGATTACGCTGTTATTCAAGGCATTGTACTGTTTATTGCATTTCTATACGTGGCTGTCAATTTAATCGTCGATCTGCTGTACGTAGTCGCCGATCCAAGAGTGAGACTGGAATAAAAGGAGATGAATTCATGGTGAAACGACAACAAGCAGAAGCGATCAATTTATACAAGCTTGCACGCAGGGAGCAATTGCTCCAGCAGGCATTCACCAATACGAGACTGCTATGGGGCAGCCTTCTTGCCATTCTCCTGCTGGTCGTTGCTCTGTTCGCACCCTGGCTATCGACGTACAAGCCGCTTGAAGTAGATATTGTCAACCGTTTGGCAGGGCCAAGCACGCAGCATCTGTTCGGGACAGATAATTTTGGGCGCGATGTATTTTCAAGAGTGCTGCATGGGCTTAGAAACTCTGTACAGGTTGGATTTATTGCCTCATTGCTCGCCTCGGCCATCGGGCTGGTCGTAGGCCTGTACGCTGCTATGTATAGATGGCTGGATCAGCTGCTAATGAGAATTATGGATGCGCTGTTTGCCTTTCCTGCGATTTTGCTGGCTATCGCTATAATGGCCGCTCTGGGAGCAAGCATGCTTAATTTAATGATGTGTCTTGCAATTGTGTTTATTCCCTCTGTCGCGAGAATTGTTCGTTCTTCAGCGGTTGTTGCCAAGCAGCAAGCCTACATTGAAGCACAACGAGCAATCGGCTCAAGCGATACAAGAATGATATGGCAGCATATTATGCCTAACACGCTGCCAGCGCTTATTGTACAAGGCAGCTTCGTATTTGCCGAGTCTATCATTGTCGAGGCGGCACTCAGCTTTTTAGGGGCAGGCATTCCTGCGCCAACGCCAAGTCTGGGGAATCAGCTTTCGGAAGGCAAGATGTTCATCTTTCAGTCCTGGTGGATGACGCTATTCCCAGGCATTGCGCTCATTGTTGCCGTACTAGCTGTTTATTTGCTAGGTGACGGCTTTCGCGATCTGCTCGATCCGCATACAGCCAAAAAGGGACATGCAAAGGCTTTGTACAAGCGGCTTTCAGGTCTTAATCAGGCTGGAAAGGAGGGAACGGCGTCATGACAAAACCGATATTGGAAATTAAAGAGCTAAAAACGAGCTTTAAAGCCTACAATGGCCTGCTGCCTGCTGTTGACGGCGTGTCGCTCACAGTTAACGAAGGAGAAATCGTTGGAGTGGTGGGAGAATCCGGCTGCGGCAAAAGCGTTACAGCCCAATCAATATTGCGGCTGTTTGATGAAAGGAAAGAGGTGAAGTACGAAGGAGAAATATCGTATGGCGGAGTGAATTTACTCTCATTAAAAGCCAAGCAAATGAGCAGTATTCGCGGCAACGATATTTCAATGATCTTCCAGGATCCGCTTACTTCATTGAACCCGGTATATCCAATTGGCGAACAAATTGTCGAAGCGATGCTTGCCCACCAGCGCATCAGCAAGAAGCAAGCAATGCAGCGCGCGATTGAGCTGCTTCAATTAACCGGGATACCTTCACCGCAGGAGCGGTATCACCAATACCCGCATCAGCTTTCAGGCGGGATGCGCCAGCGAGTGATGATTGCTATCGCGCTCGCTTGCCGCCCTAAACTGCTAATTGCCGATGAGCCAACGACAGCGCTTGATGTAACGATACAAGCACAAATTATGAGTCTGCTTGCCCGGCTTAATAAGCAGCTCAATATGAGCATTTTGCTGATTACGCATGATCTTGGCATTGTTGCTGAAACTTGCCATAAGGTCGTTGTTATGTATTTGGGACAGGTTGTGGAAACAGCATCGGTGCAGGAGTTGTTCCAATCACCTCGTCATCCGTATACGCAAGCGCTGCTGCAAGCTATGCCGCGCATCGATTCCGAGCGTGGCAAACCTTTAACTGTCATCGAGGGATCTTTGCCCACGTTAAATCAGCTGCCGCAAGGCTGCCGCTTTGTTTCCCGTTGCAGCTACGCAACCGAAAAATGTCATAGCGCATCTCCTATTTTGAAGCCGGTTGAAGGGGTGCAGGCGCTTGTACGCTGCTGGAATGCCGATTTGATCAAGATCGAGAGCCGGAGCCAGGGCCAGCAAGCGAGGTCAGGAGGTGAGGACCATGTTATTCAATCCGTCCAATCGTAGAAAACCGCTGCTGCAGGTAGAAAATTTGCACAAAAGCTACTGGAGCAAAGCAAAAAACAGCTTTAAAAAAGCGAGAGTAAGAGCGATTCGCGATGTCAGCTTTACCATTTTTGCAGGAGAGACCTATGGACTTGTAGGGGAATCAGGCTGCGGCAAAAGCACGCTTGGTAAAACACTGCTGCGGCTTACAGAGCAAGACAGCGGTTCAATTTTGTACGAAGGCAACGATCTGGCAAAGCTGAGCAGCAAGCAGCTCAGGCACTATCGTAAGGAACTGCAAATGGTGTTTCAGGATCCCTATTCTTCATTGAATCCGAGAATTGTAGTTGGAGAAGCGCTTGAAGAGCCTTTGCATGTCCATCGCATTGGTACGCCACAAGAAAGAACGGAACGAGCGATGGACATGCTCGCTGCAGTTGGGCTGAAAAGAGAGCATTATTACAGCCTGCCGCATCAATTGTCGGGCGGGCAGCGTCAACGAATCGGACTAGCAAGAGCGCTGATCGTTCATCCCAAGCTTGTCGTTTGTGATGAGCCTGTATCCGCTCTGGATGTCATCATACAAGCTCAAATTATTCAATTACTTAAGCGGCTGCAGCACGACATGAATTTGACCTATCTGTTTATTTCGCATGATATTAGCGTCGTCAGACATATTTCAGACCGGATCGGTGTCATGTATTTGGGGAGGCTTGTGGAGGAGGGGGATACAGAAAGTCTGTTTCAGCAGCCTACTCATCCTTACACGAAGCTGCTCCTCTCAGCCGTGCCTGTTCCTGATCCTTTCGCAGTGAAAAAGGAATGGCAGCAAGAGGGCGAGCTTCCTTCACCTCTAGAGAAAATTGCAGGCTGCAGCTTTCATACACGCTGCCCGTATGCTACAGAACGTTGCCGCCTGGAGGAACCAGAGCCTAAGAGAGTTAACGAAGAGCACTGGGCAGCCTGCCATTATGCATAACGAATTTTAAATCGAAGTGAGGAGCAGTAATTATGAAAAAAATCCATCTTGGCGTATTTGAGGTTAATTCGATTAATCATTTAACGCAGGGCATATGGGCACATCCCGAGCAAAACCGGGTCAATTACAACAGCTTGCAGTATTGGATACAGATTGCACAGCTCTTGGAGCGAGGCAAATTCGATTTTATGTTTTTTGCCGATACGTACGGCTACCCTAAAGGAAACAAAGAGCTTGCGTTAAAAGAAGCTACCAGCATTCCCGGCAATGATCCGATGCTGCTTATTCCCGCATTGGCGGCAGCAACAGAGCATTTGTCTTTTACGATGACGACTTCGACAACTTTTGAAGCGCCATATGCCAACGCCAGACGCTTCGCGACGCTTGATCATCTGACAGCTGGTCGAATTGGCTGGAATGTAGTAACGACAAGCAACGCAACAGCGGGCGATTTGTTTGGAAAGGAGGATTTTATTCCGCATGATGAGCGGTACGATCGGGCGGATGAATATATGGAGGTAAGCTATAAATATTTAGAGGGCTGCTGGGAGCAGGATGCCATCAAGCTTGATCGCGCTAATCGCGTTTATGCGGACCCGGCCAAGGTTCACATGGTAGAGCATGAGGGCGTCTATTTCAAATCGAAAGGCTATTTGTCTTCATCGCCGTCACCGCAGCGCACACCTGTTATTTTTCAGGCCGGCAGCTCCGACAGAGGAAGAGCATTCGCTGCAAAGCATGCGGAAGGCATCTTCTTGAAGGCACCAACGCTGGAGGTGCTGCGCGAGCAAATTAAGGACATTAGGCAGCGAGCTGAAGCATATGGTCGCGATCCGCAAAGTGTTAAAATTTTTACAGGATTAAGCGTCGTCGTTGCACCAACTAAAGAGGAAGCGCTGCGCAAGCACGAAGCTTACTTGCGTTTTCAAAGCAAAGAAGCTACCTTGGCCAGCTACACCTCAGTTACCGGTATTGATTTGACTGCGCTCGATCCTGCTGCATACTTTGAAAATATTGAGACAGAAATGGGACAAACGCATCGAGATCGTTTTACAAAATATAGTAAAACGAAAAAAACAGTGCAGGAGGTTATCGATGACTTCTTGCAAAAAGGCTTTCGCGGGCTTACCGTTATTGGCACCCCAGACGAAGTGGCAGACAGCATCCAGCATTGGGTAGAGGAAACCGGGCTGGATGGCTTTAACTTAGAGCCGTATGTCCTTCCGCAATCGTATGTCGATTTTATTGAGCTAGTCGTACCAGTCCTGCAAAAACGGGGAATCTTCAAGCAGGACTACGAGCAAGGCAGCTTTAGAGAGAAGCTGTTTGGCAACGGACAAGCCCAGCTTCCGAGCCACCATCCCGGGGCAGCCTTTCGTCCAACCCTGGCTTCATATTAATAACATCATCAACGAAAGGGGACTAAACAATGGCAGAGTGTGATCATTTGCTGTACGCGGCAGAACATTACCAGTATAGTGCGGAGCAACTGGAGCTCCTGCAGCGCACAAGGGATATTGGCCAGTCAGTCGTGGTGGCTCATGCAAGCGAGGTTGATATCGAAGGACACTACCCTGCTGAAGCGATTGAGGCACTCGCCCATGCCGGATTAACGACCATCGCCGTTCCCAAGTCGTTTAACGGCTTTGGAGGCGGGTGGAATGGAGATGTTGTGATCCTGCCTCTAATTTTGATGGAGCTCGCCTCATGGTGCTCCTCTACATCGCAGGTGCTGGCTCTCCATAATACTGGCGTCCAGCTGGTTCATGCGCTAGGCTCTGCCCAGCAGCAGCAATTTTTCTTTCAGGAGGCAATTAAAGGAGAGATGTTCGCCAGCTTTGGCAGCGAGCCAGGCCGTGACCGCTTTAAGCTAACCAGCACATTGCAGCAGGTTGAAAATGGTTTTGTACTCAATGGCAGAAAAATATTTGCTACCGGCTCTCCACGCGCAAAGTGGGCAATTTGGCGGGCCGTTGCTGCCGAGGAAACTGGCGAGCAGAAGCTGCTGATGCCGCTTGTGCATTTAGCGAGTGAAGGCATTACTGTAATCGATGATTGGAACGGGATCGGTCAACGTGGTACGGGTAGCGGACAAGTGCTTGCTAATCAGGTATTTGTCCCACAAGGTCATGTATTAGGCGATGCTGGGCATTATGCGCGGTTTGATGACTTTTTCTCTGCACAATTCAATATCCATTTTGCTGCGCAATTTGTTGGTATTGGTCTTGGGGCGCTGCGGGAAGCGACGCAATATATTCGAGAAAAGGCGCGCTCCTGGTCAGCAAGCGGCGAGGGGCAAGCTTTTGACAGCATCATACAGCTGAGACTTGGAGAATGGTCGGCCCAGCTAGCCTCAGCCAAGTCGCTAGTTATGCACGCAGCGTTTCTGTTGCAGCAATTTACTATTCACAAAGAACTTAACGATGTTGTAAAGCTGGCAGCGTCTCAGGCAAAAGTGATTGCAACTAAAGCCGTTTTGGAAGCAACAAGCTCCTTGTTTCAAGTGATGGGGGCAAGCGCTGCCACACAAGCCTGCAACTTTGACCGCTATTATCGGAATGCAAGAACGTTGACGCTGCATGACCCTGTTGATCGACATGCTGCTTTAATTGGGCAATATGAGCTTGGCTTAAAGCCAGATAAAACGTTGTAAATATGACAGCTTTCCATTCAAATGCGCCAAGCCTGGCAACAAATTGCCACGGCTTGGCGCATTTTTAGGCTGCGAAGCTCTTACAATCTCGAACAAAATCTATTAAAATGATAGTTAATTATCATTTATTCCAGCTATAGGAAAAGAAATGCTGGTAATGGACTTAATGATTATGATTTTGTGGATAAGGAGAGTGGAGCGTGCAGGAGTTTATATTTTTATTAAGTATGTGGCTTATTGGGATTTCGGTATGTGCGATCATAATCTATTGGATGACATCAAGCGCAATTGAATCCTCCAAGCTTGCCAGAGAAGTGCAAGAGATGAAGCAAATGATGCAGCAACTGCTTAATGACAAACATAATCCTGTCTATATTGATGCAAGCGAAAGCGAACCTCGAGGCGTAGCGTATTGCCCTTCATGCTCTTCTGAAATTCCTTCAATGAATCGACAATGTCCAGTATGCAATTATCCGCAAAGCAATTTATTTCAAACAAAAGGAGTCTAAAGCGATGAATTCTACCATTATCCATTCCGTCGTCTTCACCTTAAAGCATGAAAAGGACTCGGAGCAAGCAAAACAATTTTTACAGGATGGCCAAGCTCTGCTCAGTTCCATCCCAAGCGTGAAAAACTTCCAAGTGTTTTACGAGGTCAGCCCGAAAAACAACTATCAATACGGCTTTTCGATGGAGTTTGACTCGCAAGCTGATTACGATGCCTACAACGAGCATCCTGTACATACTGCATTTGTGCAGCAGCGCTGGGAAGTAGAGGTCGAGCAGTTTATGGAGATCGATTACAAGCGATACCTGTAGCATAAAAGAGACTGAAGATTAGGACTGTCTTGCATAAGAAGAAGGAGTGTTCAAACCGTCAGGTTTCACTGACTTATGGGCACTTCATTTTTTTTGCTAGTAATAGCATCAAGTATTAGTATCTGGTACTAATTTGTGATATGATGAGTATGGTCTTATATGAGGGGATGCTTTCGATGCTACTTTTCGCTGCAGGGAAGCCAATTCAATGATCTTACGAAAAGCTAAGTTTATGCTTCCGATGCAGCTTTTCGTGCAAGGAAAGTAATTCAATGATCTTACGAAAAGCTTGGATTATGCTTTCGATGCTGCTTTTCGCTGCTGGGAAGCCAATTCAATGATCTTACGAAAAGCTTTAGGAGGGGTGCTTAATGATTCAATCAAGGGCAAAAATTTCGGCTATTGGCTCCTATGTACCAGACACTATCATGACGAATGAGCAGTTTACGAAAATAGTTGATACTAGTGATGAATGGATTGTATCGCGTACAGGCATTAAAGAAAGGCGCTACGCTGCCGAGCATGAATATACAAGTGATCTCGGCTGCAAGGCCGTGCAGGATCTCGTAGAGCGCTACGGCAAAAGCATTGACGATGTTGATCTCATCATTTGCTGTACCTTCAGTCCCGATGCGGCTACGCCTAGCTCAGCTGCTATTATTCAGGCAAAGCTGGGATTAGAGCATGCAGGTGCAATTGATCTTAACGCGGCATGTGCCGGCTTTACTTATGGGCTGCATATTGCCAACAGCTTGGTTACGACTGGACTTCATAAAAAAATATTAGTGATTGGCTCCGAAACATTGAGCAAGCTTACTGATTTTACAGACCGGACTACCTGCATTTTATTCGGCGATGGTGCAGGGGCCGTGCTCGTTGAGTATGATGAAGATAACCCGAGCTTTCATGCCTATCATATGGGAACAGAAGGGGAAAAGAGCAAGCATTTGTACTGCAGCGGCATTTCCTCGCAGTTGTTTAACGAGCCGATCGCAGATACGAGAAAAATTGTGCAAAATGGGCGAGAGGTATATCGCTGGGCCGTCACGACTGTTCCTGAAGGCGTGCGTACACTGCTCGATAAAGCTGGGCGTTCACTTGAGGAAATCGATTGGTTCGTGCCGCACAGCGCCAATTTGCGCATGATCGAGTCGATGTGCGAGCGGATGTCGCTCAGCTTGGATAAGACACTCTACAGCCTTGAATATTACGGCAACACTTCATCTGCTTCAATCCCCTTGGCGCTTGACTTGGCGGTTCGCGATGGACGAGTGCAAAAGGGCGATCAGCTGCTGCTGTACGGCTTTGGCGGAGGACTTACCCATGCCGGCCTGCTTATAACCTGGCAAATTTAAGTCAAATGAAGCCGGTTTGACGCGAACAAGATACTTAACGGAATCCCAAATGTTCTCCGAGTATTTTGGACAGGAGGGTATTTGGGATTGTCTTTTCATGAATTATAGCCGGGAACTTTTTTGAGGTGATGCTATGAATTGGTTAGAAGAAGTGTCTAGAGACTTTGTTATCAACAGGTTTCGATCAAATGACCATGCTGTTAGTGAGATTACTAAACTAAATATCGAGGACGTGCAATTACCTCAAGAACTATCGCCCTTAAGCCAGTTCTTTCTTGGAGCGGCCTTATTAGGCCCTGATCATATATACAGTACGATTCCGTTAGCAGATGAAAGTTCTCTTCAAGTATTAAAGAATGATGTTTGCGTTCATTATGAAGTAAATCAGAAACTACAATCCCCAAATGGAGTCGAAATAACGATGCATAAAGCAAAAACGACTTCAATCCAAAAGCTTTTAGAAATGAATACTTTGAACACAATTGACCCTGTTGTTAAGGATTTATTTTTGCGAAAACCAACAGATAAGCAAAGAGAGTATGGAACAGTGTACTATAAAATAGATAAAAATGCTATTTCTGATGTGTCTGTACCAGGATTCGATTTGGCATGGATGTTTATTTCATCGAGTTATAAATTAAACGGCGGCTTTAGTTTAAGTCCAATTGGCTGGACGCTTTCTCGTGAATTGTCTAATTCAATAGCTATAGCCTATATCAGTCACAGATGTAATGATCTTGTATTGGCAGTAGATAAAAATGAAGACGTGATTAGTTTGGAAATTTTATTTTAAGTCCAAAGTTGTCAGGCAAAACATAATATGATACAATGCACGTAACTAATTGAATGGAGTTGATCGGTGTAATGGATATTTCTTGCTAATGGTAAAGATAAAACTTTAAAACGATTCCGTGCTGTTTCGTTGACAGTTTTATTTTCCTGTGCAAGAAAGTTACATTACAGACTCCATTCCCATATCCTTATCCAGTTCTATGTTCAGCATGGAACTGGATTGCTAGTTCTATTTGGGCTGTGAGAAATGTAACTTTCTTGCGGCTCTTTTTTATTGATCGAAATGATCTGGCAAGGAGGATGTTAGCATGTCTTTAATTCAAGTGTCGAATTTAACCTTTGCCTATGAAGGCAGCTACGACAATATTTTTGAAAATGTCAGCTTCCAAATCGATTCCAACTGGAAGCTTGGCTTTACCGGCAGAAATGGACGCGGCAAAACGACATTTCTGCAGCTGCTGCTCGGAAAATATGAATACAGCGGCACAATTTCCAGCAACGTTGAATTTGAATATTTCCCTTATCCGATTAAGGATGCCAGCAAGCAGACGATTGATATCGTTGACGAGTTGTTTCCGGATTATGAATACTGGCAGCTTTCCAGAGAGCTTTCACTGCTCCAGGTAGGCGAGGAGCTGCTTTACCGGCCCTTTGCCTCTCTTTCCGGCGGCGAGCAATGCAAAATAATGCTGGCAACGTTATTTCTGAAGGAGCATCAGTTTTTGTTGATCGATGAACCGACCAACCATCTTGATGTGGAAGGAAGGGAGATCGTCAGCCAATATTTGAAGCGAAAAAAGGGATTCATTCTTGTATCGCATGACCGTGCCTTTCTCGATGAATGCGTCGATCATATTCTGTCGATCAATAAGACGAATATTGAGGTGAGACGCGGCAATTTCTCGAGTTGGTGGGAAGACAAGCAGCGACAGGACCAGTTCGAGCTGGCGGAAAATGAAAAGCTGAAAAAAGACATTAAGCGACTGGATGAAGCGTCCAAGCGTACGAGCCAATGGTCGCATGAGGTGGAGAAAACGAAGAACGCCGGCAAGCAAGCTTCCGGCTTGAAGCCCGACAAAGGCTATGTCGGCCATAAGGCAGCAAAAATGATGAAGCGCTCCAAGGTGCTGGAGCAGCGCCAGCATAGCGCGATTGAGGAAAAATCCAAGCTGCTTAAAAACATTGAGTCGAATGTGCCGATCAAAATGACGCCGCTTGATTACTATAAGGCCCAGCTTGCGGAGCTGCGCGGGCTGTCGATCTACATCGATGATCGGCAAATTTGCAGCGACGTCAGCTTCACAATTGAGCAGGGGGATCGGATCGCAATAACCGGGAAAAACGGTTCGGGTAAATCGACACTGCTGCGGCTTTTATGCGGCGAGCAGTTCAGCTATACTGGCACATTTCTGCTGGGCAGTCAGCTGGAAATTTCGTATGTATCGCAGCTAACCTCGCATTTAAGCGGAAATTTGAAGGACTACGCGAGAGAGCAGGGAATCGACGAAGCGTTGTTCAAGTCGCTGCTGCGCAAGCTCGACTTTTCGCGTGAGCAATTTGAGAAGGACATTTCCGCCTTTAGCGGCGGGCAGAAGAAAAAGGTGCTCATTGCCAAGAGCATTTGCGAGCCTGCCCATCTCTATATATGGGATGAGCCGCTTAACTTTATTGATGTAATCTCGCGCATGCAGATAGAAGAGCTGCTGCTTGAATATGAGCCGACAATCATCTTTGTCGAGCATGATCGCATGTTCGCTGAAAAAATCGCCACCAAAATGGTCAGCCTGTAACATTTAGCAAGCCAGAGTTATAACTTGCCGCTCCATTTAAGGCGAGTGCAACAACAGCAGCCGTCTAAACAAAGCCGCTTATCGGATAACGCGCCCTTTGTCACAAGGACAAGGCAGTGCGCATTTCTGATAAGCGGCTTGTTTGTATGCTATGCCTAAAATCGCGCTGGCCCGATGCAGCAATTTTGTGAGCGGCTTATAAATCGTCGCGGACTAGATGAACCGACCAAAAAAAGCTGATATAATCTGAACGATGCTGTCTAATTGTGAAAGTAATCAGGATACTTTTGCTTCAGAATCGGAATTTCACTCTCAAGCTTGCCCAAATGCTGCTTCAGCATAGTGGCAATTGCCGCTTCATCGCCAGCCTTTAAGGCCTGCAGCAGCTCAATATGCTCCTGAACTGCTGCCTTCGTCGAAGCGAAGTCATTCATCGCCAAATAACGAAAGCGGTTCAAGTAACCGCGCATATGATAGACGACCTCCAGCAATGTGTCATTGCCGGCAAGCTGCAAAATATTGCGATGAAACAGTTCATCCAGCGTAAGAAACTGCTGTACATGATGCTGCTCGGCCGCTTCCATTTGCTGCTGAAGCAGCGCCGACAGCTCCTTGTCTGCCTTCTGGAAGCGAGCGTCGCCGCTGCTCCATTGCCGGGCGACGAGCTGAAACGCGCTTTGCTCAAGGCTTAAGCGAACAAAGGCGCTTTCCTTAACCTTTATCTCGGAAATGCGGGAAACGATTTTCGTTCGCTGCGGCAGCACCTGGACAAGCTGCTCGGCGATTAGCATTTGCATCGCTTCACGCACGGGCGTACGGCTAATTTGCAGCAGCTCGGCAAGCTCGACTTCCATAACGGATTGGCCAGGCTTAAGCTGCAGGGTGATGATGGCATCGCGTATTGCCTCATAGGCTTGAAAGCCTAAGCTTCTTGAGCTTGCTTGCGGCTGTAAAAAAATCATGGATTGTTCCACCTCAATATGATATGCTAAATCTGTTTTTGAGTATACATGTATACATGTATGCAAGTCAATGAAAGAATATCGTTTTGGATATGCAGGTAAAGGAAAGGGAGAGGCATTAGATGAGAAAGAAGCTAAGCAAAGCGTTGGTTGGCAGTCTCGCCGCATTGATTATCCTCGCAGGCTGCTCCGAATCCAGGGGCAGTCTGGACAATGCTGCGCGCAGCACGACTGAAACCGCAGAGCAAAAACAGCATTTGATTCTGGCAATTGGCGGGGAGCCCGATGAAGGCTTTGATCCGACAACAGGCTGGGGACGCTACGGCTCTCCGCTATTTCAAAGCACATTGCTGACGCGAAATAGTGAGCTGGAAATCGAGGAGGATCTGGCGACAAGCTATAGTGTTAGCAAGGACGGCTTGATCTGGACCGTGACGCTGCGCGAGGATGTCAAGTTCAGTGATGGCGAGCCGCTGACAGCCAATGATGTAGTGTTTACATTTGAAACAGCTAAAGGAAGTCAATCGGTTATTGACTTGACGAATCTGCTTGCTGTAACAGCGCAAGGAGATTATACCGTGATGTTCGAGCTGCAAGCTGCACAATCTACCTTTGTTGATGTTTTAACGACGCTCGGGATTGTACCGCAGCATGCGTATTCAGCAAATTATGCCAAGCAGCCTATTGGCTCTGGTCCATATAAGCTCGTGCAGTGGGACAAGGGACAGCAGCTGCTGGTTGAACAAAATGAACTCTATTACGGCGATAAATCACCCTTTACGCAGCTAACGTTTCTGTTTCTCGCTGAGGACGCTGCATTTGCCGCTGCCAAGGCTGGGACGGTGGATGTCGCTGCTATTCCGTCCTCGTTCAGCACACAGCAGGTAAGCGGAATGCGGCTTGAGGCGCTGCAAACCGTTGACAATCGCGGCATTATGTTCCCGTATGTGCCAGCTGGCTCAACGACGGAGCAGGGATATCCAATCGGCAACGATGTGACAAGTGATCCGGCGATTCGTAAAGCTATTAACATTGCCATCGATCGCCAGCTGCTAGTGGACGGTATTCTTGAAGGCCATGGCACTCCGGCGTATTCAATCAGTGATCAGCTGCCGTGGTGGAATGAAGCTACAGTGGTTGAGGATGGCAATTCCGAGGCAGCCAAGCAGCTGCTGGCAGAGGCCGGCTGGAGCGATAGTGATGGCGACGGCATCCTTGATAAAAATGGGCTGGCAGCACAGTTCAATCTGCTATATCCGGCAGGAGACGCACTGCGCCAGTCACTGGCAATCGCTGTTGCAGATATGATCAAGCCAATCGGCATCGATATCGCAGTACTCGGCAAAAGCTGGAGCGAGATCGAGCCGCTTATGCACGCCAATGCAGTCATGCTGGGCTGGGGCAGCCTTGATCCGCTGGAAATGTACCATGTCTACGGCAGCCAATTTGCCGGGGTCGGGTATTACAATCCAGGCCATTATACGAATGAGACAGTCGATCAATATATGAAGCAGGCTTTGGCAGCTACAGACGAAGAGCAGGCTATGGAGCTATGGCAAAAAGCACAATGGGACGGCAGCACGGGACTAAGCGCCAAGGGCGATGCGCCTTGGGCATGGCTGGTCAACATCGATCATTTGTATCTTGTCAATGAAAAGCTTGATATCGGGCAGCAGCTCATTCATCCGCATGGACATGGCTGGCCCATTACGAGCAATATTGAGCAGTGGAAGTGGATGGAGTAGCAGATGCGTGCAACCCGAATGCTAATGTTTCAGCTTATACGGCTTGTGCTGCTGCTTGCTGCTGTCAGCATCATTACCTTTGCCTTAATAAGCGTTTCACCAATTGATCCCGTTCAAGCTTATATTGGAGCGGACATGCTCCGGGTTGGGGAGGAGCAGCGAGCGGCGATAGCCGCCTATTGGGGATTGGATCAACCGCCGATCGAAAGGTTTTTGCACTGGCTTAAAGCGATTGTGCAGGGCGACATGGGCACCTCAATGATCTATCGCGAGCCAGTGCTTGAGGTCATTAAGGACCGCTTCGCACATTCCTTCGTTCTGCTGCTTGCCGCGTGGCTGTTGTCTGGCGTGATCGGCTTCGCCGCTGGATCGTTGGCAGCCATGAAGCAGGGGACATGGATCGACCGCGTCATCCAATGGTACTGCTATGCGTTGTCCTCGACGCCTGCCTTTTGGGCTGGACTGCTGCTGCTCATTGTCTTTACGGTATGGCTGCCGATTTTCCCGGTTGGCCTGGCTGTTCCGGCAGGCGTAAGCGCCGAGCAGGTAACATGGCTCGATCGGCTGTACCATATGGTGCTGCCCGCGATTACTTTAAGCCTCGTTGGCATCTCCAATATTGCGCTGCATACAAGAGAGAAGCTGCTTGAGGTGCTTGGCAGCGATTATGTACGGTTTGCCAGAGCGCGAGGGGAGCAAGGCTTTTTGCTGTGGCGCCGTCACGGCGCGCGCAACATTATGCTGCCAGCAATTACGCTGCAGTTCGCCTCGTTCAGCGAGCTGTTCGGCGGGGCAGTACTGATCGAGCAGGTCTTTTCCTATCCTGGACTGGGACAGGCTACCGTTGAAGCAAGCACAAGAGGCGATGTTCCGCTATTGATGGGGATCGTCTTGTTCAGCACGCTGTTTGTTTTTGTCGGCAATGCCATCGCAGAATGGATCTATCGCCTCGTTGATCCGCGGATTAAGGAGGGATACCGACATGAGACGTAGCGTCTATATTCGCATATGCGTTGCAGCTGTGCTGCTGCTTCTGCCACTGCTGCTTGCCGCTTTGCTGAGCAGCGACAGGCTGGCAACTCAGCTTGATCAGCGCAATCTCGCACCTGGCCTTGAGCATCTGTTTGGCACCGATTGGCTCGGCCGAGATATGTTTACCCGTACAATGAAAGGTCTTGCGCTTAGCATCGGCGTCGGTTTTCTGGCTGCTGTTGCGAGCGGGCTTATTGCCGGCAGCCTCGGGCTAATGGCTGCTACGCTAGGCAAAACCGTCGATCGCATCATTACATGGCTAATTGATCTATGCCTTAGCGTGCCGCATCTTGTATTGCTGCTGCTTATTTCATTTGTACTGGGCGGCGGCGTTAAAGGGGTAGTCGTCGCGGTGGCGCTATCCCATTGGCCAAGCCTGGCGAGATTAATGCGCGCAGAAATTTTGGCGTTGAAGGCAAGCGAATATGTGCTTGTTGCCAAGCAAATGGGACGCTCCGCGTGGTGGATTGCGACACGGCATATGCTGCCTCATTTGCTGCCGCAGTTTATCGTCGGCACGCTGCTGCTGTTCCCGCATGCGATTTTGCATGAGGCCGCAATAACTTTTCTCGGGATGGGCTTGTCGCCGCATCAGCCGGCAATAGGCATCATTTTGTCGGAGTCGATGAAATATTTATCGACCGGCATGTGGTGGCTCGCTTTTTTCCCCGGACTTTGCTTGTTTGTCGTTGTCCGGGCGTTCGACATGCTGGCCAGAAGCCTGTATCAATTTGTTGATCCAGCTCGCTTCCAGCGTTAAAGGAGGTGCGTGAAGCATGACATTATTGGACATTCGCGATTTGTCCATCTCATTTGCAATGTACGATCGCTGGCTGCGCCAAACGACTCAGCCGGTGATCCAAAGCCTGTCGCTCTCACTTGAGGCTGGTGAAATCGTTGCTGTTGTGGGAGCAAGCGGCTCTGGCAAAAGCCTGCTAGCCCATGCGATACTCGGCTTGCTGCCGCAAAATGCGAGTGTTGCTGGCGAAATAATGTTTGAAGGGAAGCCGTTGACTGCTGCTGCGCTGAGCAAGCTGCGGGGCAGCAAAATCGCCCTCATTCCGCAGTCGGTGCAATATTTGGATCCATTAATGACGGTAGGCAAGCAGGTCGAGCAGGCAGCTCGCATCGGTCAGCCGAAAGCGCTACGGCAGAGCATCTTCCGCAGCTTTCGCCTGCCGGAAGGGGCAGCCAAGCTGTACCCCTTCCAGCTATCGGGCGGGATGGCAAGACGCGTGCTTGTCTCTACTGCGGCCGTAAGTGGCGCAAGGCTGATCATTGCCGACGAGCCGACGCCGGGGCTGGATGAAGCAGTTATACAGGAAACACTGCGCATCTTTCAGGACTTGTCTGCATCTGGAGCAGCTATCCTCTTTATTACGCATGACCTCGCTGCGGCAGCGCAAATTGCCGATCGGGTAGCTGTGCTGCGCGAAGGAAGGCTGGTAGATATTTCTCCAGCCTCAAGCTTCGCAGGCATGGGCGAAGCGCTGAGCCATCCTTATACACGTGCACTGTGGCAAGCGCTGCCTCAGCACCAATTTATCGAAGCGGTGGGGTGGAACGATGAGGCTTGAAGCGAAGCAAATCGGCAGGCGGCAAAATAAGCAGGAGTGGCTGTTTCGCGGAATCGATTTGACGCTGGAAAGCGGAGAAATCGTCGGTTTGCAGGGTGCGAGCGGCTGCGGCAAATCCACGCTGTGCCGAATTTTGGCCGGGATGGAGCGAGCGGAGGAAGGCGAAGTGCTGCTGGATGGGAAGCGCTATGCTGCTAAAGGCTATAAGCCTGTGCAGCTTGTATTTCAGCATCCAGAGAAGGCGGTTAATCCGCGCTGGAAGGCGAAGCGCATATTGCAGGAGGGCTGGGAGCCCGATCAAGCGCTGCTCGATGATCTGCAAATTGACGCAGCATGGCTGGAGCGCTATCCGTCCGAGCTGTCCGGCGGTCAGCTGCAGCGAATTTGCATTGCACGTGCGCTAAGCCCGCAAACGAAATTTTTGCTCGCCGATGAAATGACCACGATGCTTGATGCGATTACCCAGGCGCAAATTTGGCGAACAATGCTTAAGGTAATGGAGCAGCGGCAAATGGGCATGCTCGTTGTTAGTCATGATGGGGAGTTGCTAAGACGAATATGTCATCGCATCCTAGAGCTTCCCTAAAAGAGGTAGTTCAAAAACTCAACTTTGATGACGAGGCGATTGTGTTGTAGCGTAGTCGACGGCGAATATGGCACGCTACCAAAGGCTCCGGTGCTCACGTAGCTTGTGCCTACGCTGCGCTCCTCGCCTTCTAGTATCGTGCCATCTTCTTGGTCCTGAAAGCCGAGTTTTTGAACCTTTATTGGAATAGGTAGGTCAAAAAGCACGACTTTGATGACGATGTGATTGCGTTGTAGCGTAGTCGACGGCGAATCTTGAGCCCTAGCGAAAACTGCGGTGCTCACGTAGCTCTGCTCTACGCTGCGCTCCTCGTTTTCTACTAGCGCTCCTCGCCTTCTAGTAGTGTTCAGTATAATTTCAAAAGCCCTTTGTTCCGCGGCATTTCACTGTCGAGAGAGCAAAGGGCTTTTTGTTTAAGAATTCTGTTAAAATTGACACATGATTGCTCTTTCCATTGCCTATGCAAGCAAAGTGCTAGCTGCGTGGCGCCCAGAGCATAATGGCTACACCAGCCATACAGACAGCGGCGCCAAGCCAGTCGTATAAATCTGGCGTTTTCTTATCGACCAGCCAACCCCACAGTACGGCAAGAAAAATAAAAATGCCGCCATAGGCTGCGTAGACTCTTCCAAAGTTAGGAAAGCTTTGCAGCGTTGGCAGTATGCCATACAGCACTAGAATTGCGCCGCCTGTTATACCATACCAAAGCGGCTTCGATTCTCTTAGCCAAAGCCACATTAAATAGCCACCGCCGATTTCTGCCAAGCCAGCAGCGATAAATATTAATATTGTAAGTAACATAGGAGCCTCCTTCTTTATGCGAATGAGCATTCGCCTCACTATATAGCATTATAGCAGCAATAGATGGACAATCGTTTGGTTATAGTTTAAAACTATCAAGTAAATAGGTTTTATATATTTCTAATATAAATGATTCTGTGGCACAATGAATGCCATAAAGAGGAAAGGAGCAATGAGAATGGATAAACAGCAGCAAGTATGGAACAGTGAACGCTATGACCTTAAGCTTGGCTTTGTGTCGGAGTATGGGAAGGATGTTTTGCAGCTGCTGCAGCCAGCGAGCGGCGAACGCATTTTGGATTTGGGCTGTGGTACGGGGGATCTCACTTATTTGATCCAGCAAAGCGGTGCGCATGTAACCGGACTTGACCTGTCTGCTGAAATGATTGAGCAGGCCAAAGCGAAATACCCCGCGCTAAACCTTATTGTTGGCAACGGAGAGCATTTTCAACTGGGGGAGCAATTTGACGCTGTATTTTCCAATGCTGCACTGCACTGGATGAAGCAGCCTATCCCGGTTATCGATACAGTTTGGCGACATCTAAAGTCGCAGGGACGCTTTGTGGCAGAGTTTGGCGGCAAAGGAAATGTAGAGCGTGTTGTTCAAGCCATTCGCGAAGTATTGCAGGAGCTTTATGGATGGAATGCGGACGAGCTGAATCCGTGGTATTTTCCTAGCATTGGGCAATATAGCAGTCTGCTCGAGGAACGGGGCTTCAGAGTCGTATACGCTGCACATTTTGATCGCCCGACGCGCATGGAGGATGAAGAACGAGGCTTGCGTCTATGGCTCGACAGCTTCGCTCAACCATTTCTAAGCGGACTTTCCAAACAAGAGGCGGATAATGCCTGCGAGTGGATCGCGCAAAAGGTTAAGCCTGACTTGTTTTACGATGGTGCTTGGCATATCGACTACAAGCGGCTGCGCATCGTTGCCATTAAACACGATTAGCTGCACAGAAAGTATTTAATGTCGTTAATTAGGGCGTGTCTGAGAATTCCGAGGTCACGACCGAAATAGGAGAGGATAAGGATGTCATATTTTGTTTCGAATCAATGGCTGCTGCAGCAAATAGAGAAGGGGAGTGAGCAGCAGGGAGAGCTAGTCATCGTCGACACCCGCTATGACTTGATGGATACGGAAGCAGGAGAGCTCGCCTATCGCGAGGGGCATATACCTGGCGCGCATTATGCCAATCTTAGCCGTGATTTATCCAGTCCCAAGCGACCCGATGGCGCGGGTGGGCGACATCCGCTGCCTGAGCCGGAAGCGGTTGCTGCTTTTTTGGCCTCACTTGGCATTCGTTCAAGCTCAACCGTTGTCGCTTATGATGATCAAGGCGGCGTGATGGCTTCAAGGCTGCGCTGGCTGCTGCAATGGATCGGTTTTGACGGCGAGGCGTACGTGCTTGACGGAGGCTACAAGGGCTGGGTAAAGGAGCAGCTGCCTGTATCGGCTGACATCCCGGCGAAAATAACGGGGGCAACGATTCCCGTGAAGCTGAAGCCCGAAATGGTCGCCAGCTATGAGCAGGTAAAGCAAGCGATCGGTCAAGCCGATACCGTTATTATTGACTCGCGCGATGGAGCCCGCTATCGCGGCGAGCACGAAACCATCGATCCGATCGCAGGCCATATCCCGACTGCTATCAATCATTTTTGGCAGGAGGGAAGAGGAGCCGACGGCACATGGAAATCGCCGCAGCAGCAAGCAGAACGCTTTGCCGACATCGACAAAAACGCCACGATTATTGTGTATTGCGGCTCAGGCGTATCAGCCACGCCAAATGTATTTGCCTTGCAGGAGGCTGGTTTTAAGCATGTACGTCTGTACGCTGGCTCGTGGAGTGAATGGATAACGTACGGAAACAATCCGATTGCAACAGGAGAGGAATAAAAACCGAGCTCATGCGGCAGTCGAGCTTCAATAAAGGCTACCGAGCTATGGTAGCCTTTATTGAAATAGTAGCCTCTTGTCGAATTGTTGATTGGCAAGATTCATCATGAGCTCGGGGCATCGCAAAAGGGTGAAGTACCCAGCAGCCATCTATTAGTCATTGACCTGATAGAATTGTAGCGCGGCTGCTGTTCATCATACTTCTAACCGTAAGCGAGCACAGCGAATATAGCTACTATCAAAAATGAAATCTGCGCTTCATTTCTTGGCGGAATCCCTTGTCTGCAATGAGGCACATCCCGCCGAACGTCAGCAAGGCGTACACCGCCGCTGCAACGGCTGTCCACAATACGTTCGACATGCCAACGGCATACAACAATAAAGGGACGATACCAAGAAGGTTCAGTGTTAATAAGTAGCCTGAGAACTCCCGCCAGCCCATTTTTCGCGAACAGCATATAACGGTAATGAGCAAGGTTGCCGCCATCATCAGGAACGGAATGACATAGCCGGTTGACCAGTAAGTCGTTCCGTTCGCCACGTTGATCCACAGCAGCATAGCGGACAGACCGAGCAACTGAACGATAATTTTGCTGCCGAGATGCGCCCTTGACATCAGCGTATGCCTGACGGACAACCACGCGTACAGCACGCAGGGAATGAGCGTTAAACTCCACCATGCTTCGCGATTCCCAAGCAGGTTAATCAGGACGGCTATCCCCATGACGGATACCGCAAGAAAGGTAAGCCACTTGGATATAAGACTGCTGCTCGCAGGCTGCTCCTCCGCAGCTTCATAGACGGGGTACCATGAATGACTTGTGAGGTGCTCGCCATCTTTACCCTGCACATTTCTTCGGCATAAGGGACACGCTTTATGCGCCGGATCTACAGAAACGCCACAGCTTTCGCATCTCATGCGCCCATCCCCCAATCATTGCTAACAATCATAATGTCCAATTCGCTTAGGTTGGCAAGCTGGCGAAAAAAGCGCATAATCACATCGCTTTCGACGATATTCCGCGCAAACGTGATCGTGAGCTGATCGTTGATCGAGCTGACAGCACAGTTAATGGGACTTTTGGCTGTGGGATACATCGTGGTTTCCATAGCCTTGATATGTGATGCCATACTCGCTGGAATGTCGACGCGTCCCAGGTTGGTAAGCGTTAGCGTTTTGGCATCTTCCCCGTAATGGTCAAAGCCGAAACGGATTGCCAGATCCTTTAATTTCAGCGGCGTGAAGCGAGAAAACAAATTTTTTTCATACTTCATGCTGCCGGCCATCGTTTGACTTAAATAAGACTTGGTCGTTTTCTCTTTCATCTGCGCATGAACGATTTCAAGCACCTGCTCGAATGTCATGCCTTCCTTTAGCTGCACGCCAATGTTGATGACCGCAAAAAAATTGCGGAGGCTGCTGGAAGGAAAAATTTTTCGCAGGTTCACCGGCATACTGATCACGATCGGCCGGTTCTCATTATTGAAGGGCAGGGTAGTTTCGTAAACCGCCATAATCATAATTGCCGTCAAGTAAGCGGTAAGGGTTACTCCCTTTTGTTTGGCTACAGCATTCAGCCGCGATGCGTGAACCATCCCGTGTATGACGTTGTGTCCATAAGGCGAGAACCGGGTGCCCGGAATTTGAAGCGCATCCGGCATCCTGGCCTCGGGAGTGGTAGAAGTATAATGGGCTTGAAAGCTGTCCTGAGCTTCAGCATAACGGGCAAATGAAGCAGGCGGCAGAATCAGGCCTTCCTTATCCTCCACGTCCTCGCCGAGTAGAGATAAATATTGGAACACCAGAGTTTTGAGGAACTCCAATGCCCCGCCACCGTCCGTTAAGGCATGGAAAATTTCCACGCTGATTTTGTTGCCGTAATACAGCACCCTTACCAAGCTTCCGCTCTCGTGTGAGAAGTTGACGGGGGAGCAGGGATAGGCGGCTTCCGGCTCCACTATCAAGCGTGTCTCCTTCTCACGGAGAAATTTCCAGAACAGCCCATTTCTTAGCTCTACATTCAATAGAGGGAATCTCTTCATTACGCTATCGAGCGCATCCTGCAAAACCGATGGTTTCACCTGGCTTGTCAGCATCATCGACAACCGATAGGTGGATGAATTCTCCTTCCCCGCGACCGCAGGAAACAGCTTCCCTGCGTGGTCAAGTTTATACCATTCTTCCATATATGTGCTCTCCATTTCTTCATATTTTCCCGTTCCCAACAGCATCCCGTTTACTATAAGCAGCGTAATACCGATCAATGCGTCAATCTAGCTGAGCTCAAGACTAGCTTTTATAAGCACCGCTAATCTGCTGCATTGGTTTTGATGAAAATTACTATCATTAAATAGTCAGGAAAAACCTCGTTACTCACATCTTAATAGAGAACGGCGCAGGTTCACACCGCCTCAGGTATAAAGTTTTACTCGGTCTCAAGGCGGAGACCCTATTAAAACCGCACATGTTGAGTTCATATCTCACTCGATAAGTTAGCAATAAAATAACCGAAGGCTAGCTTCTGCTTCGCTTTTCTGCAAAGCGAGTAGAAGCTAGCCTTCAAGGAATTAAACTGTAAAAGCTCAAGCGGTGCTTATTTTTCAAGCCTTGCAATGGGATGGCCTGAAGGTAATACAGCGTCTCTAAGCGCCAATAATTGTTTCTTCATCCCAAAATTGTTGAATCTCATCCAATATTTGAGTGGCAGGTGTAATCGTTGCCTCAGCGATCGATTTGCCTGTTTTCTTCAAGTAAGTTTGAATTAAATAATAGCCGCAGGCGTAGCCAGCAGCATACGGCATGCCGACCGGGTTGAAGCGATGTAGCTTGGCTATTTCGTCACCATACAGATACGGCGCGATGTTATGAAAGCCTGTAAGCTGCAGCTGCTGCTTAAGCGCGGGTTTAATGAACGAGTTCAGCGTCTGCGCATCCGTCTTTGCAACCCAAGGTCCAAGCAACTCCTCGCCATAAAGAGAAGTGGCGAAGCTTTCTGCCAACCCTTCACTAACAATCAGTTCTCCTAACGTAACAGTATGATCCCACTGAATAAATTGGTAGCGCACATTATGATTGCACTCATGCGCTAACGCAGACTTTAGACGAGGCAGCGTAAATGCATTCGGCGCCAAAATACAAATGATATAGCCAGGAATTCCGCCATCGCCACTATAGCCTTCATTCAGCTTTAACGCTGGGCTATCAGGATTCCCTAGCCAAATTGTAAACAAATAATCAGCTTGGCGCAGCTTTATGCCATGCTCGTCAAATAGCTGGAGACTTTTTTTCACAGCGTCTTCACACTCGTTCCAAAAGGAGTCGGTAGAAATCAAGTCAAGCTCGGCTGCCAGCTCATTCGTAATCTGCTCTGGCGGGTAGCTCATCATATTACTCATCGCGATGACGTCGAAGCCGCCTGGCTGCTCAGCTTTAAATGGAATATGCTGAATTTCCCATTTTTTCATAAATGGAGCCATCATTTCTTGTCTGAATAGTTCAAGCTTTTCCTCTTGCAGTGCCTGCATCACCTTTCGATAAATGTTGTCTGAACGTAATGTTTGAATATTCATGTTTTCACCCCTTAGGTTGATATGTGCCTAGTATGGGGGATAACGTAACGTGAAGGTCAAGCGGCAGTTCATACACAATTTTTAATGTCGAAAATAATCCTAAGTGCGCATAATAGGATGCTTGCTGCTTGCTCGATAGGCGCGAGGCGTCATGCCAGTATGCTTTTTGAACACCTTGACAAAGTACGTTTCATCGTAAAAGTTCAGCTTTGTGCTTATCACCGCTATCTTATCGTTGGTATGACGCAGCAGGCGCTTCGATTCTTCAATTTTTTCGCGCTGAATATAGCTGGCAAGCGGTAGCCCGGTTTCCTTTTTGAACAGCTGCGACAAGTATGCGGCATTTAGCTGTACCAGCTCGGCCAGTTTATCCGGCGCAAGCGGCTCGTACAAATGATTGTAGATATATTCCTGACACAGCCGCACTGGCTTGGAAATGCCCTGCTTCTTAATGGTGCCAACGCGCTCGGTAAAATCGAGCAGAGCGGCAATTGTTGCGGATTCGACCGCCTTAACATCGTTTAGCTCTTCAATATGCTGAATATGCAAATCGCTAAGCGTAAACGCCAGCTCCTCATATAGTCCGCCAGACATTGCAGCGCGAGTGGCAAATGCGATGCTAATAATCGCAAAGTTTTTGCGATTGCGAAGCTGGCTCCGCTTGGACAATACGCCAACCTCCTCATAGGGCAGATCGATCATCCCTTTCATCAGCTCATCCTTGTTCCCGCTGGCGATCAGCTCGAAGAAGCGCTTTTCAGCCTCGAGCTCCATATGAAACATTGCCGATTCGCGCTGGTTCGCCACAATTACCTCCACATTTTCCTGAAGCGGTTGTTTGACACTGTATTGCATATAGCTTTGCAGCACATCGGTAATGTCCAATTGGACGCCGTTCATTAGCCTGTAAGCAAGGACGCCAGCATATAACATACGCGTCGTATGCGCATGAGGCAGCTGCTGCAAATAGCTGCTCCACTGAGCGCGTCTGCTATGAGGAATGCGATGATCATTCATTAGATTCGAGATAATTTCTGCTGAAGGCTTTTCCGAGCTGCAAGGGCCGATCACAACTGCGGAGCGCCCGCCAACAGCCTCCTTGACAGGCACGACCATAAACTGCTCGAGAAATGGCGAGGCAAGCAGTGTAGGAAGGGCAATGTCCATTTCTTGCTCAAGCAAGCTGTGCAGCTGCTCAAGCGTTGTTGAAAACAGCGGGTTAACCGTTTGTTCCTGCTGCTGACCGCCAAACGCTTCACTTTGCTTGGCGTCCGCTGCGAGATAATAGAGAGGGAGCTGCAAGCTTTCCTGCAGCAGTCTGCACAGCGCCAGCAGCTCGCTATGCTCATTTACGGTATCCATAAAAATCACCTTCGAATTATACTATTTATATATGGATTATACCATTTTCAAGCAAGGAATCATGCCATAATGAAATGGAAAAGCTCAAATGATTACAAATGGAACAAGCACCATCATAACAAATGCAGTGTAGGAGGGTATTCATGAAACGAGATCTGAAAGCATTAGTGGCGCAAATGACACTGGAAGAAAAAGCAGGCATGTGCTCCGGTCTGGATTTTTGGCGGTTAAAGGGAGTGGAGCGGCTCGGCATTCCTTCGATCATGGTAACAGACGGACCGCATGGCTTGCGCAAGCAGCAAGGAAATAGCGATCATTTAGGATTGTTTGAAAGCGTTCCCGCAACGTGCTTTCCGTCAGCAGCCGGCATGGCCAGCTCCTGGGATCGCGAGCTGCTGCAGCAGGTAGGCAAGGCGCTCGGCGAGGAATGCCAGGCTGAAGATGTAGCTGTATTGCTAGGTCCTGGGGCGAATATTAAGCGATCACCGCTATGCGGACGAAACTTTGAATACTTTTCGGAGGATCCTTACCTGTCCTCTGAAATGGCAGCAAGCCATATTCAAGGGGTGCAGAGCGAAGGTGTCGGCACTAGCTTAAAGCATTTCGCTGTAAATAACCAGGAGCATCGCCGCATGACCGTCGATGCGATTGTTGATGAGCGCACGCTGCGAGAAATCTATCTGGCAAGCTTTGAAGGCGCTGTGAAAAAGGCGCAGCCATGGACGGTTATGAGCTCTTACAACAAAATTAATGGAGCCTACGCCTCTGAAAACGAATGGCTGCTTACTAATATTTTGAAGGAAGAATGGGGGCATGAAGGGATCGTCGTCACCGATTGGGGCGCGAACAATGAGCGTGTCGCAGGACTAACTGCCGGAAATGAGCTGGAAATGCCAGGCAACGGTGGAGTTGGCGACAAGCAAATTATCGAGGCTGTACAGAGCGGCAAGCTTTCCGAGGAAGCGCTGGATCGCGCTGTTGAGCGCTTGCTGCGCATTATTTTTATGAGCGTCGATTCCAAAAAGCCGAATGCCAGCTATAATCAGGCTGAGCATCATCAGCTTGCTCGCAAGGTTGCTGCTGAAAGCATGGTGCTGCTGAAAAACGAAGCCGGGCTATTGCCGCTTGGCAAGCAGCGCAAGCTGGCGGTCATTGGCGCCTTTGCCGAGAAGCCTAGATATCAAGGCGGCGGCAGCTCGCATATTCGTCCAACTCAAATTGATCAGCCGCTCGCTGAGCTGCGCAAGCTGGCTGGCGACAGCACAGAAATTGTATATGCACAAGGCTATGCGATCGACAGCGATGAAAATGATCCAGCGTTGCTGGATGAAGCGAAGCAAGCTGCCGGCGCGGCAGAAGCGGTTATTATATTTGCCGGATTGCCGGACCGTTACGAGTCCGAAGGGTATGACCGCACACATTTGCGTATGCCAGCTAATCAGGAGCAGCTAATTGAAGCAATTGCTGAAGTGCAAAGCAATGTGATCGTCGTGCTTATGAACGGCTCTCCGATTGAAATGCCATGGATAGAACGAGCGCAAGCAGTGCTTGAAGCGTATCTCGGCGGACAAGCAGTTGGCGGAGCCATTGCTGACCTGCTGTTTGGCAAGTCGAATCCGAGCGGCAAGCTGGCGGAAACCTTCCCGCAGAAGCTGAGCGACAATCCTTCGTTCCTTAATTTCCCAGGGGAAGGGGATCGTGTTGAGTACCGTGAAGGCATTTTTGTCGGCTACCGCTACTACGATACGAAGCAGGTTGAACCGCTGTTCCCGTTTGGGCATGGTCTTAGCTACACAAGCTTTGACTATTCTGATGTGAAGCTGAGCAGCAAGCAAATTCGTGATAACGAAGAGCTGGAGGTGCAGGTTACCGTTACCAATACAGGAGAGCGTGCCGGCAAGGAAACCGTACAGCTGTATGTGCGCGATGTGGAAAGCAGCGTCAATCGTCCAAGCAAGGAACTGAAGGGATTTGCCAAGGTGGCATTGGAGCCGGGACAGTCTGAAACTGTAACGATCAAGCTCGACAAGCGCGCCTTTGCCTACTACAACGTTCAGCTTGGAGATTGGCATGTAGAAACTGGCGATTTCGAGCTATTAATCGGCCGTTCATCTGCCGATATTGTACTGACTGAAACGGTTCATGTCACTTCGACAACAGTCGTACCGCTCATCGTTCATCGCAACACTACGATCGGCGATCTGCTGAACGATCCGCGTAAGGCAGAAATCGCTCAAACACTGCTTAAACAGTTCGAGCAAGGACTCGGCATGTCTGCCGAAGCAGCTAGCTCGGAGGATGGTATGGGCGATATGTTTGCCGCAATGATGAAATTTATGCCGCTGCGCAATTTGACTGCCTTCAGTCAAGGCAAATTTTCTGAGGAGATGTTAGACTCTCTGATCACCCAACTTAACACCACAAACTGAGAGGTAGTTCAAAATATCCGACTTTGATGACGATGTAGTTTCGTTGTAGCTTAGTCGACGGCGAATATGGCACGCTACCGAAGGCTCCGGTGCTCACGTAGCTTGTGCCTACGCTGCGCTCCTCGCCTTCTAGTATCGTGCCATCTTCTTGGTCCTGAAAGCCGAACATTTGAAAGCCGAACATTTTGAACTTTCATTGGAAGGGGTAGTTCAAAACGCATGACTTTGATGACGATGTGATTGCGTTGTAGCTTAGTCGACGGCGAATATGGCACGCTACCGAAGGCTGCGGTGCTCACGTAGCTTTTGCCTACGCTGCGCTCCTCGCCTTCTAGTATCGTGCCATCTTCTTGGTCCTGAAAGCCGAACATTTTGAACTTTCATTGGAAGGGGTAATTCAAAACGCATGACTTTGATGACGATGTAGTTTCGTTGTAGCTTAGTCGATGGCGAATATGGCACGCTACCGAAGGCTCCGGTGCTCACGTAGCTTTTTGCCGCAGCTAGCGCTCCTCGTTTTCTACTAGCGTCCAAGCTTCTTGGTTCTGCACCCAAAAAAAAGCACCAGCGGAGGAGCAAAGCATCCGAAAAACGAGAGTGGGTCGCCTTTAACATCGTAATGCCTCCTTAAAAAATTTAATAAAATAGCATTACGATTTAAAAAGTGACTGGAGGATGCTTTGCTCCGGAGCGCTGAAATACAGCTAATTTCAAAAAGGTAATTGACATACTGTTTGTTCACAGATATTATAGATACATAAAGTCTTTGATTGGAGGGATAAGATGAAATATTCAAAAGCAACCAGCTACGCACTGCACACTATGATGTATTTGATTGCTTATGCATCTGAGTCTCCAGTTGGCGTGCAATTGCTTGCTGATAAGCAACATGTATCGCCAACTTATCTTTCCAAAATATTGACCAAGCTTGTCAAGGCTAATTTAATTGAGTCTGCTTCAGGTGCGGGAGGCGGCTATCGGCTCAAGCGCAACAAGGAGGACATTAGCTTTCTCGATGTCATTCATGCTGTGGAAGGAACGGCTTCTCTGTTTGAATGCTGCGGCAATGGCAATTCAGGATGCTTAATTCACGGAGTTATGCTTGAAGCAGAAGAGCAAATGGAGCAGCATTTGCGTGCAAAGAAGCTGACCGAGCTAGCGCTGCAGGTTAGAGGCCATTTGGTCGATGCATAACGCTGCGCTGCGCCGGTGCAATAACTGGCATAGAGGAATGCGAGGAGTAAAGAGGCTGCAAACAAGCCATTATAAATTGCATACACGATATTATCGAGCTATTAGTGATCTTGGCACCTGCAAGGCAGCCGATCATTAGCAGCTCATTAATATAAATGATTACGGATATAATATATCTGTAATATCTTTTGAAGTAGGAGGCGTGGAATATATGGAGAAAAATGTGATGAAATACGATTGTGCAATTGTTGGTGGAGGTCCGGCAGGGCTGAATGCAGCGCTCGTGCTTGGCAGAGCCAAAAGAACGGTCGCTCTGCTGGACAGCGGCAAGCCAAGAAACCGGATTGCCCATGAATCACACGGCTATTTAACGCGAGACAGAATTAAGCCTGGCGAATTCAGAAAAATTGCATATGAGGAGGTATTGTACTACCCATCTGTGCAGCACTGGCAGGATGAGGTCGTCGATATTGCCAGAACGGAGGATGGCTTTAGCATTCAGCTTGCTTCTGGGGAAAGTGTGCAGGCGCGCAAGCTACTGCTAGCGACAGGCTTGCGCGAGGAGCTGCCGGAAATTGAGGGGCTGGAGAAATTTTACGGAAAAACAGTGTTCAACTGCCCGTTTTGCGATGGCTGGGAAAATCGCGATCGCCCGCTGGCGGTTATATCCAGCAGTCCGCACATTTTTCACACGGTAAAGCTGCTGTATAACTGGAGCAAGGAGCTGTATGTATGCACCAATGGCAAACAAAGTCTCGATTCCGAGCAAATCGAGGAGTTTAAAGCAAGAGGAATACAAGTATTTGAAGCAGCCGTTACCAAGCTTACAGGTCAGGATGGGCAGCTGGAGCAGGTGCATTTTGCCGATGGGACGCAGATCAGCTGTCGCGGTGGTTTGATTGGGCCTGAATTAATTAACAATTCAAGCAGCTTTGCACAGTCGCTTGGCTTAGAAACGACTGAAGCCGGCGGCATCGAAACGAGTCCATTTGGTAAAACAACAGTAGAAGGCGTGTTCGCAGCTGGCGATTCCGCTTACTTTATGCCTGCTCAGCTCATTCATGCCGCTTCCTCTGGCAGCAAGGCAGCAGCTTCGATTCTCGCCGACTTGGTTGAAGAGGAATGGGAGGCAGCCGCTCGAAACTAGACGGGGCTTTCGCAAAAACATGCTGCTGAACATACCTGCCGTAAACTCCCGCTAATGGTGAATGAGATGCTTTCAAATAGGCAATCTTATGATGGAATGTTCCGATTAGAGGATGAGCAGGAGGTAGGTATAGCGATGACAGAATCAAGCTTAAAGAATAAGGTAGCGCTAATTACAGGGGCGGCTTCAGGCATTGGTCAGGCAACAGCGATCCAATTGGCAAAGGCTGGAGCTAAAATTGTACTGGTCGATCTGAACGATCGTCGTGCTGAGACGACTGAGGAGCAGATTAAGCAATTGGGCGGAGAATGCATCTTTGTGGATACCGATGTGGCCGATCCGCAGCGTGTTGAGCAAGCTGTGCAAAAGGCTGTCGAAGCCTTCAACACAATTGATATTGTATTTGCCAATGCTGGCATTAATGGAACGGTAGCGCCTATTGAGGACTTAACACCTGAACAATGGGATGAAACACTGACAACCAATCTGAAGAGCACCTTTCTCACTGTGAAATATGCGATTCCGCACATGAAGCAAAACGGCGGCAGCATTATTATTACAAGCTCGATTAACGGCAGCAGAAAATTTTCCGGATTCGGCATGTCAGCGTATAGCTCCTCCAAGGCAGGTCAGGTCGCATTTGCCAAAATGGCTGCGCTGGAGCTGGCGCAGTATAAAATTCGGGTAAATGTCATTTGCCCGGGTGCAATTGAAACTAATATTGGTGAAAATACATTTCGCCAGCCTGAAGTCGAAAAAATCCAAATCCCTGTCGTCTATCCAGAAGGGAGCCAGCCGCTGGAGCATGGGCCAGGAAAGCCGGAGCAGGTTGCTGATCTCGTCATGTTTTTAGCTTCCTCAAGCTCCAGCCATATTTCAGGGACTGAGATCTTTATAGACGGAGCAGAAACCTTGCTTTAGCTAGTCGAAAAGCTGGCCGGGACAAGCTAGATTATTTATATGATGTTGAATAAGCCTGAATGATGCGTTTTAATGACGCGTCGTTCGGGTTTTCTATTTAAAGAATCTAAGAAAAGGCATGACACCCCTCACATCAAACTTATGACATTCATCAGCTATGGTTTGAGTAGGCGGCTTGTTATAATAGTAGTAAATGATGACAGCACGTATTGCAGCAGACTGGAGGGAAAGACATGCTGAACACTAGCTTGAATATTGGTGTATTTGGAGATTCAATTGGCAAGGGCATCCTGCTCAAGCCCGAGTCCAATCGCTACAGCACACTAAAAATCGATCTACATAAGCTGATCGGCGCCAGTCAGCAGCGGCTGCGCATTGAAAACTTTTGTATGATGGGAAGCACAATTACGAAAGGGCTGTCGATTTTGGAGCGCCATATGGACAAAGTGAAGCAATATCAAAGCGTGCTTTTGGAATTTGGCGGCAATGATTGCGACTATAACTGGCAGCAAATCTCGGAACGACCAGACGCGGCACATGAATACAACACGCCGATCCCTCTGTTTCTGAAAAAGTACAGCGAAATGATAGAGAAAATACGCGCGCGCCAAGGCAATCCTATCATGCTCACACTGCCTCCTCTAGTGCCCGACAAATACTTTGACTGGGTTTCACGCAACCTCAACAAAGACCATATTCTTGCATGGCTGGACGGAGATGTGAATGCGATTTATCGCTGGCAGGAGCTGTATAATGCGAAGGTAACGTCGCTGGCCGCCAAGCTTTCTGTCCCGCTAATCGATATTCGCTCAGCCTTTCTCTCCAAGCCTCGCTACCAGCAGCTTATTTGCGAGGATGGCATTCATCCGAACGAAGCTGGCTACAAATTAATTTATAAAACAATACTAAGGCAATATCGTCAAGCTGTTTATCAATAACCAGCTCTTGACGAATGATTGTTGATCGGATAAAGTAATTGAAAATGAATATTCAAATGCGCTGAGCAAGGCCGTTGCTTCAAGCATTCTTAGTACAGAGAAGAAGTCCACAGGCTGAAAGACTTCTCGAAAGGATCGAAGCAAATTCCTACCTTGTGAGCAGTAGCGACCGCTTTGGCTGTCGCTATCGGAATGCATTCCGTTATCGTAATGAAGGATTGAAGCGCAGCTTCAATCGAATTAGGGTGGTTGCACGGTATATTCGTCCCTAGCGAATATACCGTTTTTTTTATAGGTAAAGGTAGTTCAAAAGTCCGACTTTGATGACGATGTAGTTTCGTTGGAGCATATTCGACGGCGAATCTTGAACGCTAGCGAAAACTGCGGTGCTCACGTAGCTTTTGCCTACGCTGCGCTCCTCATTTTCTACTAGCGTCCAAGCTTCTTGGTCCTGAAAGCCGAACTTTTGTACTTCGATTGAAGAGAGGTAGTTCAAAAACAAGACCTTGATGACGATGTGGGGCGTTGTAGCTTAGTTGACGGCGAATATGGCACGCTAGCGAAAGTTCCGGTGCTCACGTAGCTTTTGCCTACGCTGCGCTCCTCACTTTCTAGTAGCGAGCCATCTTCTTGGTCCTGAAAGCCGAACTTTTGTACTTCGATTGAAGTGGTAGTTCAAAAAACAGGACTTTGATGACGATGTGGTTGCGTTGTCGCGTATTCGACGGCGTATCTTGAATGCTAATTTTTTTGAATTTTCACTTAATTGTATTGGGAGGTTTTATTATGTATCAAAGCAGGTTGTTTTTGTCGACGTTGCGTGAGTCTCCTGCGGATGCTGAGATTGCCAGTCATCAATTGATGCTCAAAGCCGGTTTCATAAGGCAGCTCGCCTCTGGGGTCTATAGCTATATGCCGCTTGGCTTGCGCGTGCTGCGCAAAATCGAGCATATTGTACGCGAGGAGATGGATAGGGCGGGCGCGCAGGAAATGCTGATGCCAGTTATACAGCCTGCGGAGCTGTGGAAGGAATCGGGGCGTTACGATGTATATGGGCCAGAATTGATCCGCTTTACTGATCGGCATCAGCGGGAGTTTGCACTAGGACCAACGCATGAAGAGGTGATTACCTCCATTGCACGCCATGAAATTAACTCCTATCGCAAGCT
The DNA here is from genome assembly GCF_018403185.1 of Paenibacillus montaniterrae. Taxonomy (GTDB): domain Bacteria; phylum Bacillota; class Bacilli; order Paenibacillales; family Paenibacillaceae; genus Pristimantibacillus; species Pristimantibacillus montaniterrae. The sequence continues at coordinate 430,015 of NZ_BOSE01000001.1, read as the reverse complement.
GCCAGTTATCCTCTACCAAATTCAAACAAAGTTTCGCGATGAGCGAAGGCCTCGCTTTGGCTTATTGCGTACAAGAGAGTTTTTAATGAAGGATGCTTATTCCTTCGACCAGGATTGGGAAGGGCTGGATGTAGCCTACCGTGCAATGTATGATGCCTATCATGCGATTTTTACACGTCTCGAGCTCGATTACCGTGCAGTAGAAGCTGATGGAGGAGCTATAGGTGGAGAAGGCGGTACGCATGAATTTATGGCTTTGGCAGAAATTGGCGAGGATACGATTGCAGCGTGCAACCACTGTCAATATGCTGCTAATTTGGAGAAGGCTGAAGCTGTTACCGAGCAAGCTGGCGTCGACAGCGAGCAAGTACCGCCAAGCCCAGCCATCGAAAGGATTTATACACCGGATGTATGCACAATTGCGCAATTGCAGCAATTTCTCCATATTGAAGCCAAGCAAATCATTAAAACAATGCTGTTTATGGTTGATGGTCGCCCTGTTGCGGTGGCGGTTCGCGGGGATTATGAGCTCAATGAACTGAAGATTAAAAATTATTTAACAGCATTAAATATTGAATTGGCAGATGGTTCAGCTATTGCAGCTAACGCTTCTGCAGCCGGATATATCGGGCCAATCGGCTTAACGATCCCGCTGCTTGTCGATTACAGCGTGCTAGCCGTTACTGACGGCGTTGCCGGGGCAAACGAGCAAAATCATCACTTCAAGCATATACATGCTATGCGCGACCTCGATTTAACGCATGTCGCAGATTTCCGCAATGTGATAGAAGATGATCTTTGTCCGCGCTGCCAGACTGGCAAATTAACGTTTCATCGCGGAATAGAGCTGGGGCATATTTTTAAGCTCGGCACGAAATATAGCGAAAGCCTGTCTGCAGCATTTCTCGACCAATCAGGTAAAGCAAAAAGCATCATTATGGGCTGCTATGGCATCGGGATTTCCCGTATACTGGCCGCGATTGTCGAGCAGCGCCATAGTGAGCAGGGTGTTGTATGGCCGAAAGAAATTACGCCGTATCAGGTCCACATTATTGTCATTTCTTATGATGATGAGCTGCAAAAACAGCTTGTGCAAGGACTTCATCAGCGGCTGCTGCAGTTGGACATTGAAGTGCTTATTGATGATCGCGCTGAAAGAGCAGGCGTCAAATTCAAGGATGCTGATCTGATAGGGATCCCTTACCGCCTGATCGTTGGCAAGGATGCGGCTGACGGCAAGGTAGAATGGTTTGACCGTACAACTAACAGCAAGGAAGTGCTCGCTACAGAGGCGGTGCTGGAACAGCTTAAGCGCATCTATTGCCCGTAAAGCATAGGTGGGCCACTTAAACCGAGCCGACATACCAGTCGTTAGCTCGGTTTTTATGTTTTACAAAATTAGCGATTGCTTTTTTCAGACTACAAGTGTAATATCAATTTATAGATTACATCTGTAGTCAACCTGAAGCATTGCCGCAGCATATCGCGGTGGAAGCATATCATTGTAGTATCACTGTACAGTAAATCGCAGTGGCGCAGGCTGGCTTTACGCGAGGACACGAACATTTAGGAGGACAGAACAATGTCACAAAGCATCCCGAAAATTTCTGAGGCTGAATGGGAGGTTATGAAGATTGTTTGGGGAAGCTCCAAGCTAACTGCGAACGAGATCATTGAAGCCTTGGAGCATAAGCAATGGAGTCCGAAAACGATACGTACCCTTATTAAAAGATTAGTTGAGAAGCAGGCGCTTGACTATGAACAGGATGGAAAGCTGTACACCTATTTTGCACTCGTTAATGAGGAGGAATGTGTGAAATCGGAAACGCAAAGCTTTATGAAGCGCATCTACGGCGGTGCGCTGCAGCCGATGCTGGTCCATTTTCTAAAAACTGAACAGCTCTCCAAGAAAGAGATCGAGGAATTAAAAAGCATTCTGGAGCAAAGAGAGGAATAGCCCATGAACTTCATGCTTGCAAGTTTATTCGAGTGGGTGTTCACGGCTTCTATTATGGGAAGTGTGCTTGTACTAATCATATTCGCGACAAAAAAGGTGCTGCAGAATAGGCTAAGTCCGAAGTGGACATATCTGCTGTGGATGCTGCTAGTTCTCCGCCTGCTTTTGCCGTGGACACCGGAAAGCTCGGTTAGTGTGTTCAATCTGATTTCGGTTGATCGTCTTCCAGCCTTTGAAGCGGAGCAGCAGCAGGAAGCGAAGCAAGCAAGCTCGAGTGCATCTCCAGTACTCACTATGCCGGCTGCTCCAAGCAACGAGCCGACCTTACAGGTGGCACCGCAGCCAACTGAAGCAAGCAGGCTCACATCAGCCGACTATACAGGCAGCCAGCAGGGCGGCATTAGCAGCATATCACTAATGGACGTTCTACCTTACATCTGGTTGGCTGGAATGGCAGCTGTGCTGGCGATTGTCGCCTATGTCAATCTTCGTTTTTCCTTCAGCATAAGAAAGGAGCACGCCTCAACAGACCAGCGTCTGCAGCTATTGCTCCAGACATGCAAGGAAAAGCTCGAAATTAAGCGGCCTGTTGCTTTAGTTTGCACCAATCGAGTAACCATTGCCACCTTAAGCGGCATCATCTCGCCAAAGCTATTGCTGCCTCCTGCGCTTGTCGACAAGCTTACGGACGATGAACTGGAGCATTTGTTTCTGCATGAATTGTCCCATATTAAACGCGGCGACATTGCTCTCAACGGCCTAATGAATGTGCTGCTTGCCGTACATTGGTTCAATCCATTGCTTTGGTACGCCTATCACAGCATGCGGGAGGATCAGGAATTGGCATGTGATGCGATGGCCTTAACGCGCATTCCTGCGGAAAAAACGGAAGCCTATGGCTACACGCTGATCAAGCTGCTGGAAATCGCACCCAGAAGAGCTGCTCTATCAAGTACAGTAAATATGACAGGCAGTAAAAAGGCGATTTATAAGCGAATCGTTATGATAAAAGCCTTTAAAAGGCAAACCTATAAATCAACACTGCTCGGCCTTGCAGTCATCCTCGTGCTAAGCGGCTGCGCGCTGACAAGCTCGAAGGTAAATGTGCTCGAATCGCCAGAGCCTGTTGAAGCCAACCAGAATGAACAGGATGACAATCAGGAACAGCATGAACAAGTAGGGCAGGAGGAAGCGGAGCAGGAGCTTGCTGAACAAATCAAGCAGCTCGCAACCGTATGGGCCGAGGCGTTAAAAACACGTGACGGCAAGCCTCGCTATGAGATGATGTCAGAGCAGGCGAAGCAAAAATTTGAAGCAGAGCAAATTGCCAGAAGCGGTGAGGACTGGAATTTCAACATCGGTTCTTCAAGCCCGTGGGTAGTCGATTATGATATTGTGCTTGACGGGATGACGGTCACGATCACCTACTTGACGCAAACGAGCCAACCAGCCACTTACAATTCACAGGAAACGGTCAGCTTCAAGCTGGAACATGATGAGCTCGTCGTCGACGATTACACAACCGCATTTGAAGGCCGAGCAGTAGAGCAGGTGCCAGAGCAAAATGAACCGGATGAAACAGGAAAAATCAGTATATTTGGCACTACTCCAATAGCTGCCTATAATGAAGCTGATGTAGTTACGCTTTCATTGAACAATCAAAGCTATGAAACAGCATTTCATAAGGCCAAATTTGAGCCATTTGGCTTCTATCTGCCTGCCAATATGGAGGAGCGATCATTAGAAGATGGCAATGAGTGGGGCTATGATTTAAGCCGCCATCATGTCACGATTGGCTTGTATGACACTGTTGTCGAAGATGCGGAGCTAATCAACGAGCAGCTTGCGATTTATAAGGAGTATGCAGGTTCAGAACAACGAGATCAGACGATCATGGACTATTTTGTATTTCAGCATAAAGGTACAAACTACTTAATTCGCTTCCTTTACTGGGAAGAGGAGCAAGCCAATGCGCTTCCTCTATTTCTAAAATTCGTTGAAACGATGAGATACGTTGAGCAGTAAACATGCCAAGAAATACGACAGTGTACGTTCGAAAAAGTAAGTAAACTTTAATTATAAGAGTCTGTAAAATAAACTGTGTAGAGTGACCTTGCCTGGCCGCTCTACACAAAATTATTGACAGCCTCATTAGTCAAAATGGCTGCCCAGTTCCTTCGGCAGCCATTTTTGTGCTTGCTGGCAGCCGCTCTTAAAACCCTTCTACAACAATTTTTCCAATTGCTTTGCCGGTCTCAAGCAGTGAATGCGCCTTGCGCAACGTCTCGGCATTGATAGGGGCCAGACGTTGATTCAAGGTCGTTTTAATGCTTCCATCATCCAACCACTCCGCTACCTCGTTTAGAAGCTTATGCTGTTCGATCATATCCTCGGTCTGAAACATAGAACGTGTAAACATAAACTCCCAAACAAAGGTGGCGCTTTTATTTTTCAATCGTGTTAATGGGAGCGGTACCTCCGTTTCAACTATGGAGCAAATTTTACCTTGAGGAGCAATCGCTTGCGCCATATTTTCCCAATGCTTTTCCGTTGCATTAAGGCATAGAATGTAATCCACGCTTTCGAAGCCTAGCTGCTGTAATTGTGGAACGAATTCCTCATAATGATTAAGCGTATGATCTGCTCCCAGCTCTTTGGCCCACTCGATCGATTCAGGTCTGGAGGCGGTGCCGATAACGGTTAAGCCGACTTTTTTTGCTAATTGAATCGCAATCGAGCCAACCCCGCCAGCCGCTCCAATGATCAATAGCGTTCTATTTTCATTAACCTCATGCTCACGGCTAATACCCATACGATCAAATAGCGCTTCATAGGCTGTGATCGTCGTTAAGGGCAGTGCAGCAGCTTGAGCGAAATTCAGGCTTGCAGGCTTTTTGCCAACGATTCTTTCGTCTACAAGGTGAAATTCGCTATTGCCGCCTGAACGCGTAATGTCGCCAGCGTAATAGACCTCATCTCCCGGTTGGAACAGCGTGCAATCCGCTCCAACTTGTTCAACAACGCCTGCCACATCCCAGCCTAAAATTTTTGGTGCATGCTCAACCTTTTCCTTAGGCGACCGAACCTTATAATCGACTGGATTGACGCCGACAGCCTTTACGCGAACTAGCAAGTCCCGACCCGTCACACGCGGCTTTTCCAGCTGTAGATCCAACAGGCTTTCAGGATGGTCAATCGGTAAATAACGATACAAGCCTACTGCTTTCATTGTTGACATATTTTTCCATCCTCTCGCAAAGTGCTTAAATTACAAATTTGATTGAACGTGCTCGTTGTTTATGCCGTTACATTTGATATAATAATCCAAACAATATATTTTCGTAAGTACGCACAATTTTGTTGTGTAGTATCAATTTTTATACTATTGCAGGTGGAGGCATAGGAATGAACAACGATCACAATCGATACTCGGCTTGTCCGAATCCTTACGGATGCCCTGTGGAAGCAACGCTGGAGGTTATCGGCGGAAAGTGGAAGGGCGTTATTTTATATCACCTATTGAACGGAACAAAGCGCTTTAATGAATTTCGCAGGCTAATGCCTGACATTACCCAAAGGATGCTGACTCTTCAGCTGCGCGAATTAGAAAAGGATGGAGTCGTGCATAGAGAAATTTACAGAGAGGTTCCCCCCAAAGTGGAGTATTCGCTAACCGAGTTCGGTTTTACGTTACAACCCATCATTATGCTGATGAGAGACTGGGGGGAAAAATATAACGAAGAAATCGCCGCAAAAAGATCGTGAGCACCATTAAGCAGCGAACAGAGCAAACAGAGCGAATAGAGCGAACAGAGCGAACAGAGCGAACAGAAAAGCGTGTCCAAAGGGCAGCAATCAAACTGCCAGAGGACACGCTTTGTTCATTCAAAAGCCGTCTTGATTAACATATAACAGGGTAAGCTGGACGTGAACCTTATCATTAACCTGGACGTTAAACTAGTCGAAACCTAGTGATGGGCTTGCTTTGACAAGTCAAATGATTTTGGTATTAACAGAAATACAACGATTGAGACAGCAACCAGTATGACGCCGCCGATAAGTCCAGTTGATACGAGCGAATTGCTAAAGGCAGCAGTAGCTCGCTCTGCCAGGCCTGCAATTCCAGTTTGAGCGGACACCTCTAGTGCGCCAACGACCGACTCATTGGCGAATTCCGCTAACGCATCGGTGACACCTTCCCCTGAAAATGAGCCAATGTTCAAGTAATGACGGTAGAACAGAGCCGAGATGCTTCCTAAAATTGAAATGCCGAGCACATTGCCAAGATCGTACATCGATTCTTCAATCGCAGCGGCATTGCCAGCTTTGTCGCTTGACGTGCTGGACATAATGATTGCAGAAGCGATTGCCAGAGAGCCTGTCCCGGCGCCGATCATCACTAAGGCCAGCACAATGCGGCTGTACGTTAACGGGTCTCCTAGCATATACATGCTGAGAAAGCCTAGCCCTGCAACAGCAAGCCCGCCTGCCACTACAATTCGTGCGCCTAAGCGATGGGCGATAGATGGAGCCATTAACGAAATGATCAAGGAGCCAAAGGCCATCGGCAGCATATAGATGCCTGCCTGCAGCGGCGACAGCTTTTGCACAACCTGCAGCCACTGCGTAATTAACAAAATTAAAGCGGCCATAGCAAACATGGAAATAAGCGCCGCAATGGTTCCACCTGTAAACGATCTGTTTTTGAACAGCCTTAAATCCAGCAACGGCTGCTCGCTCTTTAGGCAGCGCATAATAAATGCGGCAAGCAATATAATTGCGGCTGCAAGAATAAGCCATGCTTGCACATCGCCCAAACCGTGCTTGGCGAAGCTTTTTATGCTCCATACTAGTGCAACCATGCCCGGCACTGACAGTATAGCGGCAACATTATCCCAGCGCGCCGGATTTTTGTCGCGCGACTCAGGCAATAAGAAAATCCCTGCTGCAATAGACAGTGCCGCAAACGGCACATTTACTAAAAATGTCGATTGCCAAGGGAAATACTCCAGCAACGCACCCCCGACAATCGGCCCAATAATCGCTCCGACGGCAGATACAGCCGACCATACCGCAAGCGCGGTTGCACGCTGCTTCGCATCAACAAAGATCGTGCGAATCATCGACAGCGTGGTTGGCATAATCATTGCGCCCGCCGCTCCTAAAATCGCGCGCAGAAGGATGACATAGTTGGCACTCTCGGCAAAAACAACGAGCAGTGAAATAATGCCGAAGATCGCAAAGCCTGTTAGCAACGTTCGCTTGCGCCCCCAGCGATCAGCAACAGCGCTCATTGTAATAATTAGCCCCGCCAAAATAAGCGAGTAAATATCGACGATCCAAAGCTGCTGCGTTGAAGTGGCTCCCAGATCCTTTACAAGCTCCGGCAGAGCCATGATGAGAATCGTCATGTCCATCATAATGACAAACAAGCTGACAGACAGAACGATCAGTGCCGTCCACCGCTGCTTATTAGTCATTGTTTTTTCTGTAAATGTTTGTGCCATAATTTCCTCCTGAAGATGTACATCGAATGAATTTAGTATTACTATAGGGTATATGGTAACCATATAGTCAAGAGGTGTGAAAGATGGAAAATGATAAGTTTTTGTCAACAGGAGATTTCGCCAAAATATGCAATGTGACGAAGCAAACACTGTTCCACTATGACCAGATCGGCTTGCTGGAGCCGCACCATAAAGCGGAGAATGGCTACCGTTATTATTCCTATCAACAATTTGACATCATGTATATGATTGAGTCATTAAAGGAAATTGGCATGTCGCTTGCAGAAATCAAGCAATTTATGAGCATCACTACACCCGAAATTATGGTAGAAACGTTTAAGGAGAAGTCTAACAGGCTGGCAGAAAAAATTGAAAGCCTGCAGCGCGTGCAGAAGGCGATTGCGAAAAAAATTGCGATTACGGAGCAAGCCATCCAGGAGGATTTCTCCAGCATTTATCTCGAACAAGTAGAGGAGCACTATTTATACTTAAGCGATCTTGTATTAAATTGCAGTAATCAGCAATATACACAGGCTGTCAGCAAGCTGTATAGTACATGCGTGGACCATAAACTTAATGAAGGCGATCCGATTGGCGTTATGATCCATAAGGAGCAGCTATTGCAAGGGGATGCGACGAATCTCTCCTATTTGTTCGTCAAGGTTCCTTATACGGACAAAGTGCCGCTGTACAAAATAGCGAAGGGAAAGCAGGTAGTCGGCTATCATATTGGGCATTATGAGCAGGCTGGAGAAACCTATAATAAGCTGCTCGGCTTTATACAGCAGCATGGACTCAGCATAATTGATTTCAGCTTCGAGGAATATATTTTGGATGGAATGGCTGTGCAAGGAATCGAGCAATTTGTAACGAAAATTATGATCCCCGTAGCCTAGGGCGTGTATATTGCTGATAAGATAATATACAAGGAGGCATTCTCGCAAGTATGACGCTGATTGAGAGGGAGGAAAAATAATGGAAATGGAATATGTAAAACTCGGAAATACCGGCCTCGATGTATCCCGCATTTGTCTTGGCTGCATGAGCTTTGGTGAAGCTGGAAAATGGACACACCCTTGGGTACTCAATGAACAGGACAGTCGGCCGATCATTAAAAAAGCGCTGGAGCTGGGAATTAACTTTTTCGACACCGCCAACATATATTCGCATGGAACAAGCGAGGAGTTTGTTGGACGTGCCTTAAAGGATTATGCCAAGCGCGATGAAGTAGTCATCGCAACCAAAGTATTTTTCCGCATGCATGAGGGACCGAATGGAGCCGGCCTTTCCCGCAAGGCGATTATGAGTGAAATCGATAATAGTCTGCTGCGGCTTGGCACGGACTACGTCGATCTGTATCAAATTCACCGCTGGGATTACCATACACCGATAGAAGAGACTATGGAAGCCTTGCATGATGTAGTGAAGGCCGGGAAGGCAAGATATATCGGCGCCTCTGCGATGTATGCCTGGCAGTTTCTTAAAGCGCTGCATACAGCGGACAAGCATGGCTGGACGCGATTCGTATCAATGCAAAACCATTTGAATCTAATCTATCGTGAGGAAGAACGGGAAATGATGCCGCTTTGCAAGGAGGAAAAAATCGGTGTCATTCCATATAGCCCGCTTGCCTCAGGCAGATTGGCGCGAGCTTGGTCGGAAACAACCTATCGCTCACAAACCGATCAGGCGCAAAAAATGAAATACGATGCCACAGCAGAAGCGGACCGATTAATCGCAGACCGTGTTACAGCAATAGCGGAAAGCCGTGGCGTGCCTCGTGCGCAAATCTCCCTTGCCTGGCTGCTGCAGAAGGAGGCTGTAACAGCTCCAATTATCGGCGCAACCAACATCAAGCAGTTGGAGGAAGCGGCAGGCTCTGTTGCCATTAAGCTGAGCGAGGAAGAGATCGCTTCGCTGGAGGAGCTGTACGTTCCGCATAAAGTAGTTGGAGCACTGTAAGACTAGAGGAGAGGAGCATTAAGCCGCTCTTTGCTTCTCGTTAATAAAAATAACCATCGAGTTAACAGGCTGCCGCCTCGTTCGGTGGCCTGTTGTTTATTTAATCGAACATTTATAAAACCAAATGACGCCTCAATCGTATGTAGTATAGAGATTTTCCAGAGGAAGATTCTATTGCGGATAAAAATTGGCTACGCTAATAAAGAAGCCTATAATAAGAATCAGGAGGGGAGGATTCAAATTCGTAATGCGTGTACATGCTGATCATATGAAACGGATAAAGGAGTCTAAGGCACTTGATTAAATTAAATCGCGCTATTCAAATCGCTTTACTGGTAACATTGCTGTTTGTTATTGTATTTCTTTACTCTAAAGTGAGTCATTTATTCACTTCATTTTTCTCTTTAATTCAAATTATTTTTGTGCCAATTTTGCTAGCGGCATTTTTCTTCTATTTGCTGCGGCCAGTAATCGGCTTTATGATGAAGTATAGAATAAAGCGAATCGTTTCCATTTTGCTTGTATTTTTAGTGTTTTCCGCGATTGTCGTATGGTTCGTGCTAGCGATGCTGCCTATGCTGCAAAGACAGTTTATTAGCTTAATTGAAAATGCGCCGCACTTTTTTGACACGATTGGCAAGCAAATTAACGAGCTGCTGGAAAATGAAACGATTAAATCAATCTTCCCTGCAGCCGATTTTGACTGGTCCACAGTCTCGAACTACATAAATAAAGGACTTTCCAGTGTAAATGCATACATCGGAAGTCTGGTAAGCTTCGTCTCCAATTTCACGATTGTGCTGTTCATTACCCCGATTATCCTGTTCTTCCTGCTTAAAGAAGGGGAAAAGCTGCCAGCACGGATCGTAAATGGTACGCCCAACCGCTTCAAAGATGATGTAAAAGAGATGCTGGGCGATTTTGACAAGGTGCTTAGCAATTTCATTGTCGGCAGAGTGCTGGTCAATCTGGCATTAGGCGTGCTGATGTATATTGGCTTTGTCATCATTGACTTGCCATATGCGTTATTGCTGACAACGATCGCGGTATTTGCGAATTTTATTCCGTTTGTCGGGGCGATATTATCCTCGGTGCCGATTGTAATCGTCGCACTAGTCGATTCACCATCCAAAGCGATATGGTCGCTCGTTATTATATTAGCAGCGCAGCAAATTCAGGATAATTTAATTGCACCGTACATTTTCGGCAAACAGCTTAATATTCATCCGCTGACAACGATTATCCTTGTACTTGGCGCAGGAAAAATGGGCGGGATTATCGCGATGATCATCGTGATTCCGGCGTACCTGATTCTTAAGGTGATTGCGATTAAAGTGTATCAGCTCTTTATGAAGGAAAAGTGGGAAAAGCTGTAGCATATCTCCATTATAATTGGCTTCGATCAAAGGCCTGCTTGCGGGCTCTGATCGAAGCCATTTTTTTGAACTCTTACCACTATCTCAGCTTGATCTCCATTGGCGAGGCGTCATACCGGTCTCCTTCTTAAACAGATGCGAAAAATAAGAAGTATCCTCGAAGCCGCACTGCCCTGCAATATGCTCGATAGGATCTGAGCTTTCCTTCAAAAGCCGCTTTGCTTCCTTCAAACGCAGCTCCTGCAAAAATTGGCTTAATGTTTTGCCCGTTTCTTTTTTGAACTGACGCGAAAGATGAACAGGATGAACGTCCAATTCGTTTGCCAGTTCAGCAAGCTCAAACGATTCTGTAAAATGCACATGCAAAAATCGAATAGCCTTTTTAATGAGCATCGAGTAAGGTTTAAGCTGATTATCAAGCACAGCTTGGCAGTATTCAACTCCCATCGATTCATTTAATTTTTCAAGCGCTTGAAGCGTAGTAAGCTGCTCAATCGCAAGCGCAAATTTTTCTGAAATCCGGTGCAGCAAAACAGGAGGCACGCCGCCGCGCTCAGCCGCCAGTCGAAGTATTGTGTTGAGAATGATTAAGTTGTTTTTTAATGCCCGCAGCGGTTTATTGGGAAACCGGCTGGCAGAATCAAACACTCCGCCTGCTTGCTGCCGGTTTTTTTTCAGAGCGGCCATATTGCCAGTTTCCACCGCATGCATCATCTCATTACTTAATCGGTAGCGCAAATTAATAATGGAGGCATCCGTTTCCTCATCACGATAGATTTTAGCAGCTGCTGCAGGCCCTGATGCATGGAGAGAGACAGTTTCAACCTGAGCTATATTGGATAAATGGATTAATAAATTTGCTGCGCTTAGCTGGACCGATTTGCTGAAGATCGGGATATTTTGCAAAATATGCACGTCAAGGGAGGGAGCATGCTTCTGGGAAAATGAGGATTGATTGATAAATGGACCTGCGATAATAATCGTCGATTGATCAAACATTCCACCCATATAGGAGAGAGCACCGTCATGCCAAAAAACGCATTTCTTAGGCTCATTCGCTGCTGCCGATATGATTGCGGAAAAAGCCCCTTCATTCAAGCCATCGGGGATCTGCAAAGGAGCATGCATCGTCAGGATTGCTCCAGATAAATTCAAAGCAAATACATTTAGCCGAGTTAACTGATAAAAGTTCATAACGGCATTGGACAACTCGAACGAGCCGCTCATAATTTTCCCCTCTCCATGTTAAATGACTTATAGAAATGCTAATAGTTTTATTTTTAATTCGTAGTATACGGATTATAATTGCGAATGTAAACACTTACATCGTAAAAGAGGTGCTAATCAATGCTTTATCCAATTGTAACCGATACACGCGCAGTTATTGATTTGAACGGAATATGGAAATTCAAGCTTGATCAAGGGGAAGGGTTTGCGAACAACTGGCAGCTAGGGCTGAGCGATACGGTCAGCATGTCTGTTCCAGCTTCTTATAATGATATTGGCATTACCGCGGAAATTCGCAACCACGTGGGCTGGGTATGGTATGAGCGTGAATTTTCCATGCCGGCGGCTTTGGCTTCCGAACGGGTTGTTCTGCGCTTTGGCTCGGCAACACATGCAGCAAAGGTTTATGTAAACGGCGAGCTGGCAGTCGAGCATAAAGGTGGCTTTACTCCATTTGAAGCGGAAATTAATCACTTGCTGCGAAAGGGAAGCAACCGCTTGACGGTTGCTGTTAACAACATCGTTGATGGAACGACGCTTCCAGTAGGAACCTATCTGGAAACCGAGGTGGAAGGCATTGGAAAAGTCGCCAAAAACGGCGCCAATTTTGATTTCTTCAATTATGCAGGACTGCATCGGCCTGTTAAGCTATATACGACACCGAAAACGTTTATTCGCGATATTACGGTCGTAACTGCGCTTGATGGCTCCGTTCAATATCAAGTAGAGACAGCAGCAGCAGATGTAGCTGTCTCCGTTATCGATGAAGCCGGCGCTATAGTCGCTCAATCAACAGGCGTACAAGGAACGGTCGTCATACCAAATGTTTCGTTATGGGAGCCGCTGCATGCTTACTTATATACGCTGCGCGTAGAGCTGTCAGCTGAAGGCGAAGCAATAGATAGATATGACCAGCCGTTCGGCGTACGTACAGTAGAAGTAAAGGACGGCAAGTTCCTCATTAACAATAAGCCGTTTTATTTCAAAGGCTTTGGCAAGCATGAGGATACGTATATTCATGGCCGCGGCTTTAATGAAGCTGCCAATGTACTGGATTTCAATCTGATGAAATGGATTGGCGCCAATTCCTTCCGCACCGCACATTACCCGTATTCGGAGGAAATGATGCGCCTTGCTGATCGTGAAGGCATTGTCGTTATTGATGAGACACCGGCTGTAGGCCTGCACTTAAACTTCGGCGCAACTCTTTCCGGCCTGGGTGGCGGCGTACGCAATACTTGGGAAAATACGGATACGAAGCAAGCGCATGAGCAGGTGCTTCGCGAGCTGATTGCCCGCGATAAAAACCACCCATCTGTAGTAATGTGGTCTGTTGCCAACGAGCCAGCATCAGAAGAGGAAGGGGCACTTGAATATTTTGCGCCACTCGTCAACCTGACAAGAGAGCTAGATCCGCAAAAACGTCCTGTCACCATTGTTACGCATATGCGTTCCTTGCCTGAAAACGACAAGATCGCAGAGATCATTGACGTGCTGGCGTTAAACCGCTATTACGGCTGGTATATAAATGGGGGAGATTGGGAAGCCGCTCGCCGCAATATTCGCAAGGAGCTTGACAGCTGGAGAGAGCGCTGCCCAGGCAAACCAATTATGTTCACGGAATATGGAGCAGACACGATTGCCGGCCTGCACGATATTGATCCGGTCATGTTTACGGAGGAATATCAAGTGGAATTTTACCGTGCAAACCATGAAGTATTTGATGAATATGAGGAATTTATTGGCGAGCAGGTTTGGAACTTTGCAGATTTTGCTACAAGTCAAAGCCTGATGCGTATTCAAGGCAATAAAAAAGGGATCTTTACACGCGAGCGAAAACCTAAAGCGATTGCGCACGAATTGCGCAAACGGTGGAGTGCTATTCCGGATTTTGGTTATAAGCACAGCTAATACGCGCGAATTCATTTGAAGGGAAGGAAAAGGCTGTCCGGATCAGTCACACAACGAACAGATGCTACGCATACAGACATGGCCTTCCGGACAGCCTCTTTGCCACGCGTCATCTTTCCTTTACCAGATATGAAAGCGTTTTAACGACAAGGAGGAACGAAAATGTCAAACACAGCAACGCTAAACGGACAACACTACCATTCAGCAAAAATGTGGGAAATTGCTTTATTCACTTTAAATAATACATCTACCAATCTTCATATGTTAATTTTAGGCCTCGTCACATATTATGCGACTGGAATTGCCGGATTGGCCGTAATGGTCATCAGCACCATCTTAATGGCTGCGAGAATATTTGATGGGGTGATCGATCCCGCGATTGGATACGTCATTGATAAGACAGAGTCAAGGTTTGGCAAATTTTCGCCGCTTATTTTATTAGGCAATCTTATTTCAGGCATATCCATTGCTTGCATTTTTAGCATGACGCATTTGCTGCCGCAATCGATGCAGTTTATATTTTTTGTAGCCATGCTGATCATTAACAAGATCGGCTACTCCTTTCAAACAAGTGTAACGAAAGCGGCTCAAACCGTTTTAACAAATAATCCAAAGCAGCGTCCGCTATATGCCATATTCGATGGTGTGTTTAACGCTTTTTTCTTAACCGGCGGCGGCTTCGTCATTTCTAACTTCCTGGTTCCAAAGCACGGCGGCTTCACACTTTCCTTTTTTAACGAGCTCAATATTTACGGACTAATGGTTTCTGCATTGTTTGCAATTATGGCCATTATAGGCATTCGCTCAAAAGATAAAAAAGAGTACTATGGATTGGCAGAGGAGACTGTATCAACGAGCTTGCGCGAATATTGGGGCGTCGTTAAAAGCAACAGGCCGCTGCAAATGCTTTCCTTGTCCGCATCCTTCGATAAGCTGGCAACAAGCATAGCCAGCTACTCGGTCGTTACTGTTATGCTGTACGGTATTTTGCTAGGAAATTATGCGCTGAGCGGGCAAATCGGGCTCATTACGCTAATTCCATCACTAGCTATTACAGTTCTAGCTGTCGGTATTGCCAGAAAAACAGGCTTGAAAAAAGCGTATGTCGTTTCAGCATGGGTTGGCATGCTGTCCTTCCTAGCGTTGATTGCACTATTTTTAATCGTTGAACCATCAGCGGTTTCGCTTCAAAGCATCGGGCTGCCGACTATTCTATTCCTGTTGCTGCTTGCTATAGCCAACGGTTTCTCAAGAATACCGACAACGCTTGTTGTACCTATGATCGCAGATGTTTCCGACTATGAAACCCATAAATCCGGCCGTTTCGTTCCCGGGATGATGGGCACTATCTTTTCCTTTATCGACCAGCTGTTTTCATCATTAGCACCTACGATCGTTGGGGCGGTGGTCGGCATAATCGGCTATACCTCAACTTTTCCAGAGATTGGAGAAGCATTAACAACACCACTATTTATCGTAACCTTAGTGTTGGCCTTTGGCTTGCCGGCACTTTGCCTGCTGCTGTCCATCACGTTCATGAAGTTTTACAAGCTCGACAAGCAGAAAATGGAGAGCATTCAACAGACAATCTCTGAAATGAAGGAGAAAGGCTATAAGGACGTGGCTGCAACGCAAAAATAAAATGCTTCTCGTTCCTTGATGGGTGGGTTTGGCTTATAAAGCGCTTCAGTGCTTGAAGCAGAGCATTTCTCCGGGTCGCTTTTAAAATTCTGATGCTTCTACTTATTAGGAGCTGGATCAGAATTTAAATGCGACCATCTTTTTTCAGAGCTGCTTTACTAATTGCTTGAAAAATGAGCGAATTCGCTTTAATATATAAGCATATTCTTATATAGTGATATAGGAGGGGCAATGGATATAAAATTTATAGAGAAGCAGCTAAAAGCGGTAGCTGACGTTAACCGTTTGTCGTTGTTAAGCTGTCTTAAATCTGGCGAGGTATGCGTCTGTGACCTTGTAGATGCGCTGGGCATTTCTCAGCCAGCTGTAAGCCAGCAGCTGAAAAAGCTGGAGGATGCAGGCATCGTTACATCCCGGAAGGTTGGTACCTGGAAGCACTACAGGCTGTGTGACGAGCAGACGCCAATTGTACAGACGCTATTGACTCAAATTCCACAAAGCAATTCGTGCAATTGCTCAACGGATTGCAGGGGGTAATATGAAAAAGCTAACGAAGCAGCTTTCATTATTGGATCGATACTTGACTCTTTGGATTTTTGCCGCAATGGGAGCAGGCGTTGGCATCAGCCTTCTTTTTCCAAACTTTAAGGAGCTGTTGGATGCTGCTAGTGTCGGCTCAACGAGCATTCCAATCGCAATTGGCTTAATTGTGATGATGTACCCGCCATTAGCTAAAGTAAAGTACGAGAAAATGGGGCATGTGTTCAAGAATGTCAAGCTATTAATGCTGTCGCTCATACAAAATTGGGTGCTTGGACCGCTGCTTATGTTCGTCCTCGCGTTGTTGTTTTTGCGCGACTACCCAGAGTACATGGCAGGCTTGATTATGATCGGACTAGCTAGATGCATAGCGATGGTTATCGTCTGGAATGATCTAGCCAAAGGAGATCGTGAATATGCTGCCGGGCTGGTAGCCTTTAATTCGCTATTCCAAGTTTTCGCGTATCCGTTGTTTGCTTGGCTATTTCTCCACGTTATGCCAGGCTGGTTCGGCCAGGAAACCTTCAATGTGACGATTTCGATCAACGAGGTTGCAGCGAGCGTGTTCATTTATCTTGGAATTCCTTTTATCCTCGGCATTTTAACTCGCTTAATAGGCGTTAAGCTTATGGGGGAGGAGGCATATACTGAAAAACTGCTGCCCAAGTTATCTCCTTTAACGTTAATCGCTTTATTGTTTACAATTATTATGATGTTTTCACTCAAAGGAGATAAAATCGTCGAGCTGCCGCTTGATGCTTTGCGGATCGCCGTTCCATTGTTTATTTATTTTGTCATTATGTTCGTGCTGTCGTTCTTTAGCGCCAAAAAAGCAGGAGCGAGTTACCCGGTTACTACAGCTTTATCCTTTACCGCCGCCAGCAACAATTTTGAACTGGCTATTGCTGTGGCGATAAGTGTGTTCGGACTGCATTCCGGAGCAGCGTTTGCCGCAATTATTGGTCCCTTAGTTGAGGTTCCCGTGTTAATTTCCCTTGTAGGAGTTGCGTTGTTCTGGAAGAAAAAATACTTTAAACCATCTGCTTAAGGAGCTTGGATATGGAGAAAATCATCTATTTTTTATGCACTGGAAACTCATGTCGTTCACAAATGGCAGAAGGCTGGGCCAAGCGCCTGCTGCCCGGCAATTGGAAGGTGTACAGTGCAGGCATAGAAGTGCATGGCTTAAATCCTAACGCTGTTAAAGCAATGCACGAGATAGGGATCGATATATCGAAACAAACCTCGGATATTATAAATGAGCAGCTATTAAATCGTGCAACGCTTGTCGTTACGCTATGCGGCGATGCTGCAGATAAATGTCCTGTTACGCCTCCACATGTGCGGCGCGAGCATTGGGGCTTCGATGACCCTGCCAAAGCTGAAGGGACGGAGCAAGAAAAATGGAAGGTGTTTCAAGAGGTTAGAGATTTAATCGGCAAACGAATCGAGCAATTTGTAGAGGAAGATTTAAGCAAAGCCGATTAAGACAGTTACTCATTGCTTATATCATGCAACAAAAACAGGCAAAAGCCAGGAAATATCCTTATGCTTTTGCCTATTTTTGTGCCTCCTTTTGCGGTCTACATTACTGACCGGCTATTCCTTAGGACTGTTTTCACTAAATATTTTTCTTTGCTGTTCAAATTCGGCAATTTCCTCGCCGCCGTTAAAAATAAAGTTCGTATCGTTATCGCTAATGTTGAACTCTTCCTTGCCTTCTTTATGAAGCGGCGCCAATTGGCCCTTCTGCTCGTTTTCGTTATGCTGATCTTGATGCGTCATATGCTTTACCTCCTTGGCAAATAAGTCATTTCAGCTTTATTCTTTGAAATATCTGTCTCAAATATGTACCATGTGATAAAAATGGAAGCAATCGGGCAAGCTAGGTTTAAATTACTTCTGTGAGGTGAACAGATATGGAAAACAACAAGCAAAATCAAACAGAGCAGCAATTGCCTGTAAATAAAGTGGAAGATGTAGAGTTTGCTATGGAAAATGCGGATCAGGAGGACTTGGAGGCTCTTGCACGAGCTGAGCAAGCTGACCAAAGGCAGGAATCATAAGAAGAAGGAAGGCTGAGCAACTTGGAGAAAAATATATTGGCATTTTTCAAAAGTCCGGAGGAAGCGCAAAAAGCAGCGGATCAATTGGAAGCTCTTGGCACAATTGATATGAGCATTGATCGTTTCTCCAAATATCCAGGCGGCAGTCTGAATAGCATAGGCAATCCTGTGACCGGAGAGATTTCGAGCCTGGCAAGCCTGTCGCTCAACGCTGATATTTCTGGCAGGGACGATGGCATTTTGCTGGCTGCTGGCACAGATGCGAGCGGCTATAGCGATGGAGGCCAAGGCGGCCCAACAGGACGCGATATTTTATTAACCGTAGTCGTCGATGAAAGTGTGCATCAGCAAGCCTTGCAAATTTGCGAGCAGGCAGGCGGCCTGGTGTAGCGATTAAATCAAGTTAATCAGAGTTGTAAAAGAAGAAATGCACCCATTAGAAAAGACGTTAACCAGTCAAATTCTAACGGGTGCATTTTTGCGTCTCCGCATTGCTTGCTGTAAATACAAACGATTTAGCTACATATAGCCTCACTCCATTTGTTTCGTCGCAGTTTGAAACTAGCGATTGAATAAGTATGAATGAAAATGTATAATTATTCATATATGTGAATGAATATACAATGTGAGGAGTAAGAGAATGACGTACAGCGTATTTATCGACGGACAGGAAGGCACAACCGGCTTAAGAATTTATGAGGACTTGTCAAAGCACGCGGACATTAACCTTCTGCAGATCGACTCCGATAAACGAAAGCATACTGAAGAACGCAGCAAATTTCTTAATGAAGCTGATCTTGTCTTTCTTTGCCTGCCTGATGCGGCTGCTACAGAAGCGGTTGCACTAATTAAAAATGAAAAGACGCGAATCATTAACGCCAGCACTGCATTTAGAACAGATCCAGATTGGGTATACGGCTTGCCGGAGCTGAAGCAGCAGAGGGAGCAGATCCGTTCTGCTGCAAAAGTTTCCGTTCCTGGCTGTCATGCGACGGGATTGATCCTTGCAATACGGCCGCTGATCGAGGCAGGCATTGTGCAACAGGATTACCCTGTTACGTGCTACTCTATAACAGGCTACTCCGGGGCCGGAAAAAGTGGGATAGCGGAATATGAAAATCCAGCGATATTCGCGGCGAAAAATCTGAACGCGCCAAGGCATTATGCGCTGCAGCTCAATCATAAGCATTTGCCTGAAATGATGATGTTCGCGGGCCTGCAATACGCGCCACTATTTACACCGATTAAAGCCAGCTTCGCACAAGGCATCGCCATGTCAGTGCCTTTAGTTAACAGAATGCTGCCTAAGCGCGCCTCGGCTAAGGATGTGCATGTAGCATTAGCTGCATATTATGAAGGCGAACGATTTGTTCATGTTATGCCGTATGATTCAGAAGCCTATCTCGATGAAGGGGAATTTCTAATTACCGCCTGCAATCACACAAATAGGCTGGAGATTTTCGTATTCGGTAATGACGATCAAATCAATATTATTGCAAGGTACGATAATTTAGGCAAAGGCGCGTCAGGCGCCGCGATTCAAAATATGAACCTGATGCTTGGTTTTGAAGAAGGCAATAGTTTGGTTGGGTGAGTATTGGTTTATTCTTGTTATTTATTAAATTCTTAAATATTATAATAAATGGGTCACTTCCATTTAATAAATAGGGGGATTATTGTGAGAATATTTATTATTGGGCTATCTATTACTTTTTTGTTGCTAGCTGGTTGCAGTAACGGACAACGTAATGAAGCTCCAAATGTAAGCGAATCAGTAAATTCAAGCCATGAAGAAGTAGAGAAAGAAGAAGTAGGCTTGTCTGAAAATGAAGAAGTAGACTTGCCTGCGAACGAAGAAGTTCAGAATGAGGAAACTAGTGAAGCGTTGCAAGACAAAACTATGGATAAAGAATTCATTAGTCAGTTTTTTGGCGAGTGGAGAAATAAGGATGAACGAGACATTTTGCTTACTCTTGAAGAGGGTTCAGAGCTGCTTGGTGTTGAAGATGGCCAACTATTATCAAGCTCTGAATTTTCAGTAACTGAAGTGAATAAGGATGAACAGTATATAATTATTCAAGGGTTGCGAGAGGATATTGAATACGATGAAGAGAACCCAAAAGTAGATTTTTCAAGTAAACTTATACTAAATCATGATGGAAAAGAATTGACCTACATTTATGATTACTTAAATGAAAAACAAGAAAGTCGCTGGGTAAAATAATATTTTGTACTATATTTTGAAATTCTGCTATTTGCCCAGAAAACAATACGCCCATGAGCTGATCACGGGCGTATTGTTACTCTTGTACCGACTGAAACGATTGAAGAGAGCTGTAAAACATCCTCATTATACATTCGGATACATCCATGAGATACTTCATGGCCAATCGAGGCAGGATTGTTTGTACCATGAATACCATAGTGCGGCTTCGATAATCCCATCCAGAATGCACCAAAGGGTCCGCCTGGATTGCGCTGCTTGTTTATAATCGTATATTCACCAACCGGTGTTTGAGTAACCATTTTGCCAATACCTACTGGATAGCCTCGTACAACAACCTCTGAATCCAATAGATAGAGCATTTTATCAGAAAGATCGACAATAATTCTGTAATTTGGCATCCGCATCAGCCTCCTTATTTCCTAATTAGCGTATGAGATCATAGGGCGGATTGACTGGGCTATCCAACTATTAGCCTAAAAATCTAACAACAGCCCATAACCTTTCACAGCTATTTAAGGGAACGATCAATAGCTTCACCCAATTTTTGTGAGCTTTGTACCTTTCGCCCACGGTCTGTTCCGTTATATTCTAAAGTGATAGCAGCTTATGATGTAGACTCTATGTTTTACTTTAGAAGGAGAAGGTGAACGATGGACTGGTTGGATAAAGAAATTGCAGAGCAGTGGCGGGCTGAAGGTAAGCGTTACGCCTCTGAAATTAATGAATATGTTCGTATTGGCACAGAAACAGACTGGTCAGAGGACATTCACGAACCCGAGGAGGACCAGCGCCGAACTATTGCCTCTCAGGTTGTTGCCATGATTCGCGCAGCCAACTCGGCAGGCGAGTATGCAAAGCTGAGGGAACAGCTGCCGCCTGCATCATGGCCGATTACGTCTGAGTTTAAGGAGCAGCTTCAAGGTGTTAAGCCGCTAGCTTATTTGACAGATGGCAGCCTGCTCGTGCAGGCAGGCGGTTTGCATGGCAAAAGCACCGTATACATACTGCATGACGACACATTGACTGTTGTTTCCGATGCATCATACGCAGGCGGCTCAGCTGACGGCAGCTATGTCGCTCTTGTAGATGAGCAGGGAATACGCGTTGTTAAAGGAAAGACCGCTACTGCAGCAGGTGAACAGACCGCTGCTTACCGATGGAAGGATGTGCAAATGACGCTTAAAGCAGCCCTTACGGACGTGGCATCGCTAGCCGATGAGGAGCATCCTGATCGTATTATCGAGGAAGTTATCCCTTTTGAAGGCGGTAAAAGAGTTCTGCTCGTCAGCAGCTACGGCATTTATTTGCTCAGCGATGAAGGTGAAGCAGAGCTGCTCCATCCCGAGCTGTCAGACCTGCAGGAATATGAGGCAGAAGACACATACATCGATATGGCTCATGGCGATGTATCTCCGGATGGAAGATGGCTGGCATATGGTGCGCAGAGCAGTACACATATGCTGCGGGATATGCAGTGCGGGAAGGTTTATGAATTTGAGCCGATTTCCAGCTATCCGCATTTCGCGCGCTTTTCCAAGGACGGGGAAGAGGTGTGGTACAACTCCTGTCATTTTTATAATGGGGGAACGTTCAAGGTGCTGCTTGAGCAAGCGGAGCAAGGAAAGCTTGACAGCAGTTCCGAGGATGGTCCAACGATGAATGAAGAGATGCGCGTTTATGCAGCTGCTGCACTAGAGAACGGGCATATTTTAGGTGATGCATACGGCTATTTGAAGCTGATTGACAAGGAAGGTCGAGAAATTTGGCGTTACTTTGTAGGCAGCACCATTTCCGGGATGAAGGCTGCAGCAGACGGCTCGATGCTGGCTGTCGGAACATATGGAGGCATGCTTCATCTGCTGAAGCTGGATAGCGGCGAAAAGAGCGAATATAGCATCGGCACAGCCGACATTTTGGAAATTGACCGCTGGATTCTGTGGCAAAAGCAAGAGCCGCTGCGCTGGTAGCACGACTTGCGGGCAAATCATAATCATGAACATGATGGAGGGATCATATGAACGAAGACAATATTACAACTGGCTGGGACGCTATCGAGGCGCAAATGGTCAGGCTTTATGGTACACAGGAGCCGAAGCATTACGGAACGATGATTCCTTATATGCTGGGCGGTAATGATCCGTTGGATGGCCTTAGTGCCTACAAGGCAGATAAACCGCTGCCGCACTGGCATATCGTAACCTTCGGTTTTTCTGAGCTGTATGAAAAGGAATCTAAAAACGCCGATTACAGTGGCTTCGGTTTCGAGCTTACCTTTCGGCTTGCGCGTGAGGAGCATGAAGAGGAGCCGCCTATGTGGGCGCTGAATCTGCTGCAAAATATGGCGCGCTACGTGTTCAACAGCGGCAACGTCTTTGTTTCAGGCGATCATTTGGATGCCAACGGTCCGATCTGTCTTGGAGCAGATACGAAAATAACCGCGCTTGCCTTTATCGAGGATGCGGAGCTGCCTGCTGTGGACACAGAGAATGGGCGAGTCGAATTTATCCAAATGGTTGGCATTACCGAGGATGAGCTGGAGGCAATGAAAACATGGAGTACACTCAACATGCTGGAAGCGTGCCAAAAGCAAATGCCAGGCTATATTACCAGCTTGTCGAGAGAATCTGTGCTGCAGGATCCCGCAGTTTACGATGCTGTACAGAAAGGCATCGAGCGAGACGGCTCGAGTACCGGCTTCCTGTTTGTCGATCAGTTATTATGGGAGTCTGGCCAAAGCAGCCAATCTGGAAAAAATTCTGCCGTGCTTACCTTGGGAGCCAAGCAAGCCGCTGCGGTTAGTACACTGCTGCGCGGGCGACTCCTGAAGCAAAGAGATTTGATATTATCAGGTCAAAATTTGCAGGTCGTGCTGCTCCTCGGCGATAAATCCGAGTATGAAATAACGGAAAACAACGTTCTCTTGATTTTGGACACAGCGACAATTACCGAACTTTCACAAGTTCTGGGACCGAAGGAAGCGGAGATACGGCTGTCTGCTTTTGATGATCTGATCATTCGGGTCGTGAAAACCAATATTAAGGATCAGGACGGAAATATTGTATCCACTATAGGGTAACCATCACAGCGCTAAATTGAAGAACAGGAGAACCTGTATGGATAAGCAATCTTATGCCAAGTATTTGTTTCAGCTTATGGGTGAGGAAGTTGAAGATGATGAGCTCATAGAAGAAATGCTGTATGGGTATTTTCAGATGTATATGCCTAGCGGCAAAGGGGTGGAGGCTACCTTTAAACCGCTGGAGGATGGCGATGCCTATTTGCAGCGCATTAATAGAATCTATGAAATACTCGATCATTCGGATTTTGCTGGTGAAACCGTGCCGGGTTATTTCAATAGTAAAGCTAAAGATGTTCCTCCGACGGTGCTGAAGCAGCATGGCGAGCAGTTTATTCTGGCATTAAAGCAATTGTTGGTTGAGTACGTTACAGACGAACGGGATAGCGTAAATGAGGCGGTCGCATATTTGTCGGGAATCGAAGAGATCCTTATTGTTCCGCATGGGCAACTGGACAGCATCCGCCAATCCCATGATTCAGCGCTGTATGAGACAATTTTTGATGTTGTAAGCGAGCATAAAAATTACGACGAGCCGATTGAAGTTTTAAATGAAGCGTATTATTCAATTGCCTGTGATTATTGGCTTTCCTATTATTTGCAGTGGCATCGCTACAAGCTAAAGGGCGATCCGTTTGCACCTTATTTCGAGCTGTTTGCGCTTGGATATTCGGCAGTTTTCTCAGACAATAAGCTATATATCGGCTCGTGACCTATTCGACGTCGAATCCACTACGAAGCAACACCTCGCCATCAAAGTCGGGCTAGTTGAACTTCCCCTTATAGTACGTGTTTCAAATAGCTCGGCTTTCAGGACCAAGAAGATGGCTCGATACTAGAAAGCGAGGAGCGCAGCGTAGGCAAAAAGCTACGTGAGCACCGCAGCTTTCGGTAGCGTGACATATTCGCCGTCGACTACGCTACAACGCAATCACATCGTCATCAAAGTCGGGCTAGTTGAACTTCCCTTCCAATAAAGGTTCAAATAGCTCGGCTTTCAGGACCAAGAAGATGGCTCGATACTAGAAAGCGAGGAGCGCAGCGTAGGCCAATAGCTACGTGAGCACCGGAGCTTTCGGTAGCGTGACATATTCGACGTCGAATACGCTAAAAAGAAACTGCATCGTCATCAAAGTCGGGCTATTTGAACTTCCTCTCATAGTGGCTTAAGGCTAGTAGCGAATAAATATACCGATAACTATGATAATGAACATAAAAATTGCCTGGCAGGCCTGCTCCAGTAGGATATACGGTCTGCCAGCTTTGTTCAGCATGAAACGCGATTAAACGTTCTATTCCTTTGTTAATCGCACTAGTCGGTTTATCATTTACGGCGATTAACGCATCCAAAGCCCAAGCGGTTTGCGACGGTGTGCTGCTATGCAGCGGAGTATACCGCATTAGTCGGTCGCTGTCGCAGGACTCGCCCCAGCCGCCATCTTCATTCTGGATTGACAGCAGCCAATGCGCTGCTTTTTGCACCGCCTTATCATTTGCAGGCAGGCCCACAGCCATTAAGCCTGTCAACGCGGCCCATGTGCCATATAGATAGCAAATTCCCCACTTGCCATACCATGAACCATCCGCCTCCTGATTGTTCAACAGCCATTTTACGCCGCGCCGAATATGTGGACTTTGCCGATCAAGCGTGGTGTAGTTCCCCAAATATTCCAATGTCCTACCCGTTAAGTCCGCAGTAGATGGGTCAATCGCGGCCGCTTTGGCGCCATCAAGTGCAAGCCAGGTAAGCATTTTATTATCTACACTTTTCTCGAAGGCTGGCCAGCCGCCATCCTTATTTTGCATCGACAGTACCCAATCAAGCCCCAAATTTGTTGACACCCGATAGGCATTATCCAGCTGAGAGGCTGGATAGATGGCGCGAAGCGCTGCTGTCGTATCATCGAGATCAGGGTTAATTGTATTCGTCTCGGAAAATCCCCAGCCGCCAGGAGCTGCATGTGCGTTATGGATGCTCCAGTCTCCTTTTTTATGCTGCTGTTGTGTTAGCAGGTATGCATTCGCTCGCCGAATGGCAGGGTGATCCATTGGCACATTTGCTTGCTGCAGGGCATAGCTGATCAGTGCTGTGTCCCAAATCGTAGAAGGCGAGTTTTGTATCGTAATGTCGCCGTTCGAGCTGCGGCCGCGCATTGCAAGCAGACCTTCAACCGCCTTGACAATTCGCGGATGCTGTGCATCGTAGCCTAAAGCGAGCAGCGAGAAGACCATCAAGATCGTACAGCTGGCATAACTGTAAAGCGTTCCGTCCTCCTCAATTCTATCCAGCATAAACTGCTCTGCCTTTTCTTGAGCTATTTCGTGCAGTGCGGACCCAATCAATCGGCTGCGTCCCGCTTCAATGCTGTCCAGCATCTGGTGAAATTCAGCAGTCCAATGGTCGTCAATATGACGATTGGCGCTTTCTACGATCAGATCATGCAGTTGGACTGGCGATTGAATATGAAAGCTGTGTTTAGCCATAATCAGCATCGGAATAAGATGAACTCTGGAGTAGCCGGAAAAGTCAAAGAGATTGATAGGGGAGAAGGAAGGGAGCAGCATAAATTGTAGCGGAATGGAAGAGATCGAGTCAGGCCATGGAATTTGTCCAGTAATTGCCAGTATGGTTTTACTTAACAGCCCTTTCGTATTTGTAATTCCGCCATGTGTGAGGATATACTGCTTGGACCTTTGGATATGCTCATCCTCTGCTTGACTATAGCCGGAGAAGAGCAGAGCAAGCACATTGTCAATCGTCGCTGCAAGATTGCCATTTTCCTCATCTTGATATAATGCCCAGTACCCGTCCTGATGCTGTTCATTTACGATTCGTTGGTGCAGCTGCCGAATAATCGATTCATCTGGATAGCGGACGGCCCGCAGAAGAATAATCATATAGGCATCAATAATTGTCCCATTTTCAAAGCAAAAGCGCCACGTTCCGTCCGATTGCTGCTGTTCAATAAGAAATTCGCTTAGCTGATTTATTGCAGCTTGAACTTGAAGCTGATCTACTCGCGTTTCCATGAATGACTGCGACCTCCTGTTTGCCGTTTTTTACATATATATTGAGATAGCAGCGCAATCATGTTAAATAGATGGACTCAACAGCAAACATAGACAGCTTCGCCTGAAGCAGTTTTCATAGAGGATAGAAAGAGTGAATACAATAACAATTTAATCTTAATTGATAATTATTTATTGTAAAACGATAAATTCTATGATACATTCTAGTTACAATAATTCAGTGAGGTGTATGTATGACACGAGGAACAACCCTTTTTCTAAAGTCGGCGTTAATTCTGATTGGACTTCCAGTTCTTGCGCTATGCATCTTTTTCGTACCATGGATCGCGAACTATGCCGTAAAGCTGTACCCTGATATGGCCTATCTAAAATATCTCGTCCTACTCGATTTGTATGCAGCGGCAATTCCTTTCTACGCTGCACTTTATCAAGCGTTTAAGCTTTTAGGCTACATTGACAAAAATCAAGCCTTTTCCGAGCTGTCTGTTGCTGCTTTGAAAAAGATTAAACTGTGCGCGATCTCAATTAGTGCGCTGTATGCGGTTGGCTTGCCGCTTTTATACCTTATCGCAGAGGCGGATGACGCTCCAGGACTTATTTTAATCGGCCTGGTTATCATCTTTGCTTCTCTTGTCATTGCCGTGTTTGCCGCTGTACTTCAAAGGCTGTTAAAAGAGGCGATCGATATAAAATCAGAAAATGACTTGACGGTCTGAGGTGAATGAGATGGCGATTATAATCAATATTGATGTCATGCTGGCTAAACGTAAAATGAGCGTCACAGAGCTGTCGGAGAAGGTTGGAATTACAATGGCCAACCTCTCCATACTGAAAAATGGAAAGGCTAAAGCGATACGCATTTCCACGCTGGAAGCGATTTGCAAGGCATTGGATTGTCAGCCGGGCGATATTTTGGAGTACCGAAGCGATGAAGAGACTTCAGACTAGCGAAGGGGTGGGGAGGAGCAGCCTATGAATCTAACAATTGAAAACCGTTCCGAGAAGAAAACATGGCAGGCAAAGGCGTTGCACGCATGGCTGCAGCTCGTTCGTTTTGGCTGGGAGCAAGCGCTGTCCTGCCTGTTTCCTGTCGTTATTTTTGCCTCGTTGGCATTAACGCAAATTATTCCGCTTCCTTTGCTGCCGCGCTATGACTGGCTGCTTATCATCTGTCTGCTGATGCAGTGGTGGATGGTGCGATCAGGGCTTGAAACACGCGATGAGCTAAAAGTTATTACCGTGTTCCATCTGATCGGGCTTGCTTTGGAGCTGTTCAAGGTACATATGGGCTCATGGTCGTACCCGGGAGAAGGGTATTCCAAATTATTCGGAGTACCGTTGTACAGCGGCTTTATGTATGCAAGTGTAGCCAGCTATCTTTGCCAGGCGTGGCGCAGACTGAAGGTCGAGCTCATTAGATGGCCATCGTTTTGGCTCGTCGTATGCTTGGCTGCCGCGATCTATTTAAACTTTTTCACCCATCATTACTGGATTGACGTTCGCTGGTGGTTATCCGGCCTTGTCATTATTGTTTTTTGGCGCACATGGGTCATCTATGAGGTGAATGGAACACGCTACCGCATGCCGCTTGCGCTATCCTTTGTGCTTATCGGATTTTTCATCTGGGTTGCTGAAAATATCGCCACCTTCTTCGGCGCATGGCAATATCCTAACCAGACAGAAGCATGGAACCTCGTTCACCTAAGTAAAGTGAGCTCATGGCTCCTGCTAGTGATTGTTAGTTTTTTGATTGTGGCATCTTTAAAGCTAGTAAAAGAAAAGCAAACTTTAGAGGATGTTTAAAAAGTCCGAAGTTGATTACGAAGCACAGCGTTGCAGCTAATTCAGCATCGAATATGACAGGCTACCGGAAGCTGTGGTGCTCACGCAGCTTGTGCTTACGCTGTGTGCTTCTCGCTTTCTAGTATCCAGCCATCTTCTTTTCACTGGGAGCATTATTCCAAGCTCAAAGCATTTGGCGCTAAGCATGATCAGGAGCATCCCGCAGCAGGAGATGGTTGCTGTTGCCGAGCTTGGCTCGGGTACAGGCGCGATTACGCGGTACATCGCTCAAGTCGATGCGAAGCAGGTATTATTGTTCGAGCAGAATTCGCGCATGCGACAGCGGCTTGAACAAGCTTATCCGGCATTTCAATGTCATCATAATGCACTGCAATTGCGAGAGGTGCTCGATCAATCGGGAATTAGTCAGTTGGATTGCATTTGGAGCGGCCTGCCTTTTTTCAACTTTGCTCAATCAGTTCGCACCGCGCTGCTGGAGCAAATCCTGCTAAGCTTAAAGCCTGGCGGCTGGTTCAAGGAAGCGGAGGGCTATGGACTAGCCCTGCCATTAAAAATTCATATCAATCATTGACAGGACACCATTTGGTGTCCTATTATTTATATGTCACCAAATGGTGTCCTTTAGCAAGCCTTTCTTGTGGACGCAACGTCCAGACTGTATAGTAAAAGGTGGAGAGAAGAGCGGCTGTCCCTTGGCAATAATAGTAAGGAGATGGTGCTGTGAGTGAGAATAATCAATCGCGGGATGTTTTTGCTGCGATTGCAGATCCAACAAGGCGCCGGCTGATTCAGCTGTTGGCGGAGGCCGACGAGCTGCCCCTTCACGAGCTAACCGTGCATTTTGATATGGGGCGAACAGCTGTTTCCAAGCATTTAACAATTCTTAAAGAAGCCGGGCTGGTATTAGACCGAAAAGTTGGCAGAGAGACACGATTCAGGCTAAATGCCTCTCCCCTAAAAGAAATACAGGATTGGGTGGCTTTCTATAGCAAATTTTGGAGAACAAATATGCTGCGCTTAAACCAGCTATTAGAGGAGGAAAATGAATGAGTTTAAAGCTGGAATTGGATTTTCAGTACACGACCACAATCGAGAAGCTTTGGAAGGCGCTAACGGATGCTGACAAGCTGGCCCAATGGGTTCTGCCAAATGATTTTAAGCCAATCGTAGGACATCGTTTTCAGTTTCGTTCTGAACCAAACGAATGGTGGGACGGCATTATTGAAGGAGAAGTACTAGTCATAGAAGAGCCTACTCGTTTGTCCTATTCCTGGGGCACTGGCGATGAAACGCATACTGTCGTTTGGACGCTGCAGGATTTAGGAGACGGAAAGGTGAATCTTCATCTGGAACAAACGGGCTTCTCCAATATTCACGGACTAAACGGAGCCAAGCATGGCTGGAGCGCATGGTGCAGCGAATTGGATAAGGTGCTGGGCTAATCAACTCGATCGGAAGGATGTTAGTCATGAACGAAGCGAATCAGGAATATATCGTCATCTCAGCCGCAAGAGAAAACAATCTAAAAAACGTATCGCTGCGTATCCCGAAACGGAAGATCACCATTTTTACCGGAGTATCCGGATCAGGCAAGTCATCCATCGTATTCGATACGATTGCTGCGGAATCGTCGCGCTTGCTGAATGAAAACTTCAGCATGTTTGTACGCACCTTTTTGCCGCGCTATCCGCAGCCGGATGCCGACGCGATTGAAAATTTGAGCATGGCCGTAATTGTTGATCAGAAGCGGCTGGGCGGGGGCTCCCATTCTACGATGGGGACGATTACCGATATTTCTCCGATTCTCCGCTTGCTCTTTTCTCGCATAGGCCAGCCCTATGTAGGCGAAGCGCATATGTTCTCATTTAACGATCCGCATGGCATGTGTCCCGAATGCAATGGAATTGGCCGCAAGCTTGGCGTTATGATGAGCAAGGCGATCGATATGTCCAAGTCGTTGAACGAAGGGGCCATTATGCTGCCGGATTATGCGGTGGACGGCTGGGAATGGAACATGATTATGCAGTCTGGCAGCTTTGATCCCGATAAAAAGCTGAGCGATTATTCGGCTGAGGAGCTGGAGCTGCTGCTATATGGCAAGGCACGCAAGGTAAAGATGGATTTCGCTGGAAAGGCAACAAATATTACAGTGGAAGGCGTCATTGAGAAGTTTACGAACAAATATATTAAGCAGGATGTTAAGACGAAATCCGAGCGTACGCAGAAAGCGGTCGCGCCGTTCATCTCCGAAGGACCATGCCCTGGCTGCCACGGTGCACGACTAAATCAAGCGGCGCTAGGCTGCAAAATCAATGGACTGAACATAGCGGAGATGTCAGCGATGGAGGTTGGCCAGTTGATTCGTGTAATCCGCGAAATTGACGATGCGATGGCTGCACCTGTCGTTAAATCACTAATCGAGCGGCTGCAGCATTTGGTCGATATTGGGCTGGATTACTTGACACTGGATCGCGAGACGGACACGCTGTCAGGCGGCGAGTCGCAGCGCGTCAAAATGGTCAAGCATTTAAGCGGCAGCCTGGTGGACGTTACCTATATATTCGACGAGCCAAGCGTTGGCTTGCATCCACGCGATGTACACCGCTTGAATGAACTGCTGCAAAAGCTGCGCGACAAGGGCAATACCGTTATCGTTGTCGAGCATGATCCGGATGTTATCAAGGTAGCCGATCATATCGTCGATGTTGGCCCACACGCTGGCAGCCGCGGCGGTACAATTGTTTATGAGGGCAGCTACCAGGGGCTGCTTGAGTCTAATACATTAACTGGCACTCATATGAAGCGGCCGCTCCAGCTAAAGCAAGCATGCAGACAGCCGTCCGGCAAGCTGTCGATCAAGGATGCCACCCTGCATAATTTGCAAAACGTAAGCGTCGATATCCCTGCTGGCGTACTGACAGTCGTTACTGGTGTCGCCGGCTCTGGCAAAAGCACCTTAATTAACGAAGTATTTCTAAGCCAGCATCCCGATGCGATCGTCATTGACCAATCGGCGATTGGCGTCTCAACGCGCTCGAACCCTGCCACCTATACCGGCATTATGGATGATGTGCGCAAAGCATTTGCCACTGCGAACAAGGTTAACCAAGGCTTGTTCAGCTTCAACTCGAAGGGTGCATGCGAGAACTGCCAGGGTTTGGGCGTTGTATATGTTGATCTATCCTTCTTCGAAAGCGTTAAGCTGCCTTGCGAAGTATGCGGCGGCAAACGGTTTAAACAAGAAGTGCTCGACTACAAGCTGAACGGCAAATCGATTGCGGATGTGCTGGAAATGACGGTAGAACAAGCTTTGGAGTTCTTCCAGCTGAAGGAGGTTGTACGCAAGCTGCAGGCAATGAGTGATGTCGGCTTGAACTATATTACGCTCGGTCAGCCGCTCAGCACGCTGTCGGGCGGGGAATGCCAGCGCATCAAGCTGGCAAGCGAGCTGCATAAGCAAGGCAGCATTTATGTAATGGATGAACCAACGACTGGCTTGCACATGTCAGATATTGGCCACCTGCTGGCGATTATGAATCGTCTGGTCGATGCCGGCAATACCGTAATCGTAATCGAGCATAATATCGACGTCATCAGCCAGGCAGACTGGATCATCGACATGGGGCCGGACGGAGGCAGCAGAGGCGGCCAGGTCGTATTCGAGGGAACGCCTGCGCAGATTGTCAAGGCGGCGCAATCGATTACGGGAAAATATTTGCAGGGGTAAATGACGGTAAGGGAGCTGATAAAATGGGTTTCTTTCAAGATATGATCGCGGTATTCAAAAAGAAGGAGCTATTATTTCTGGAAAGCTTCAAAGAATCAGACGATGTGTACAGCTTTCTATTTGAAAAACCGCAGCATTTGACATGGAACGCCGGACAATACGGCTTGTTCAGCATTGCGCATAAGACGATAAAAAATAATACGCGCCCTTTCAGCATCGCTTCTGCTCCTGCAGAAAATGTTGTTCGAATTACGACGCGCATCAGCAGCAATCCGAGCGATTTTAAAAAGGCGCTGCTGGAATTGAAGCAGGGCATGAGCATCAAAATGGGGGGGCCTGTAGGAGCGTTTGCTTTGGATGACAACAGTCCGTCTCTGCTAGTCGCAGGCGGTATTGGCATCACACCAATTCGATCAATCCTGAAGCAATTGGAAGCAGAAAAAAGAGGAGACGAGCGCCCAATCCATCTGCTCTATATGGATAGCAATCAATCCTATCTATTTAAGGATGAGCTTGATCGAATTGCTGCTCATACATTAGTTGAGGTCACTTATTTGAATCGAAGAGAGGACGTACAACAAGAGATTGATAAGTTTATCGCCTTGCATAAGGACAATGGCAACTACTTTGTTGCAGGATCGAAGTCAATGGTCGACTCTGTTGCTGCCCATGTGCAAAGCCGTAATATTCCAAAGCGAAATATTAAAAAGGATGTCTTCTTCGGCTATTAGCAAATCGCTATCCGCATCTTGGCTTAAGCGTTGAACATAGGATAGAGCTTATGGTATTATTATCCTTGGATTTGAAAAACAATATCTATTTTTGATTGAATATATTATTTCACACTATAAGGAAGGGGAGTATTCAGAGCATGAAGAAGAACAAACTTCAATTTTTACCTGTCGGCTATGGATACTCTACTGCTGTTTTCTTCTAAAATATTCAGAAATTGGTGAAGTCTGTCTATTTGCCGAGAAAATAAGCAGAAACTATTATAGTGAGTGAGGTAATATTATGCAAAACATTATTAGAAAAAATCCTGAGTTTATGCCAAAGCCAGTAGGCAACTACAGCCATATCACTAGAGTGCCAAAGGGTGCGGGCTTGATTGTTACATCCGGCCAAGTTGGAACCGATATGAATGGTCATATTCCTTCAAGCTTAAATGAGCAAATCACAAATACTTTCGCAAACATGAAAAGGGTCCTAGAATCAGAAGGGCTGAATGAGGATAATGTTATTAAGGTAAATATATGGGCAACAGAGGAGATAGATTGGGAGCATTTCTACGCGCTATGGGATGAGTTGTTTAGAACCGCATACCCGTCTATGACTGTTGCGTATATTTCTGCATTAGGCTGGCCAGAATTGAAAATTGAAATTGAGCTTTGGTGTGCTGAAGTTTAATGAATTAGCAGGGGTGTCTAGAAAAGTCAGTGGAAACTGACACTAGCCGCCCCTTTTTATTGAATGCTGGAAAACAATAATTTGAGGCGAGGACGATATATGAGAAGTCGTTAACAAAGCTTGCTGGATACAGCGCTTACATTATTTATCGAGCTTGGCTATGAAAACACATCGATTCAAATGATTCTCGATCAGTCAGGCGTATCGAAAGGGACTTTCTAGGATGGAAATCGCGGAATAACGCCTATCGAAGAAGACGAATGGCCCGCGTTGAAGGCGATGTTGCGTTTACGACACTGTTAAATCGATTGCTTGAGCTTAAGCTGGCCATCCCTGAGGAAGAAGTAAACTGGCATTTTTCATTATTTTCACAAGGCTAATCGGCGCTGCCAGTAAAATTCTAACCGCATATACAGACTTCTCGCAGTAAAAAAGGCTTGTTCGGAAAGTCAGTGACGCTGACAATCCGAACAAGCCTTCTTCATGCAGGTGTCATTAACTGGCGGTTCACTTTCTCTGTGCTTAACCACATAAAGAGCAAACATACGAGCACAACATAAGGGAATAATTGCACGCTGATCTGTGCGGCCGCAAACCCGAACAAAGGAGGAAGCAGCGTTGTTCCTGTATAGGCAACCGCCATTTGGTAGCCCATAAGCTTCGCGGAATGTGCTTTGCCGAATCTGGCTGGAGTTTCATGCAGCAATCCTGGATAAATAGGCGCAAGACCAAGGCCAACCAATACAAAACCAACGAGCGACAACGATGCCGGCAGCGGAAGCAGCAGTACAATTCCGCCGACAATTGCAATGAGCTGGCCGAAGCGAATTAACAGGCGATTGGAAATCTTCATCGTAATAAATCCAGTAATCATCCGTCCGACTGTAATTCCGCCATAATAAAAGGAGACCCACATCGCCGCTGTACCCGCTGCAATGTTCTTCGCTCCAACCAAATAGCTGGCTCCCCACAGCCCTACTGTCGACTCAACTCCACAGTAGAACAAAAAGGCTATTAGCGTCGGTTTTACCCCTTTTATCCTTAAAATACCGGACTTAGCTGCTGGCTGATGCTGCAGCTTGTCGGCAGTATCATTTTCTTCTTCAAGTTGTGGTGGCTGCTCCGGTACGCGTAAAGCAGAGACACGCTTCCACATAGGAAGTGTAACCAATAAAATAAGGACAAGCGCAAACTGAATGATCGCAACTGTTGTATAGCCGCTTCTCCAGGAGTGCTGATCGGCAACATAATAGGACATAATAATCGGCCCCATTGTTGCGCCCACGCCCCAAAAGCAGTGCAACCAGTTCATATGATGCGCTTTATAATTTTCCGCAACATAATGATTCAAAGCCGCATCAACTGCACCTGCACCCAGCCCAAGCGGGATCGCCAGCATGACAAGCCAGACCATCGAAGGTGCGATCGAGAAACCGAG
Source organism: Paenibacillus montaniterrae (assembly GCF_018403185.1). GTDB lineage: Bacteria > Bacillota > Bacilli > Paenibacillales > Paenibacillaceae > Pristimantibacillus > Pristimantibacillus montaniterrae. The sequence continues at coordinate 395,120 of NZ_BOSE01000001.1, read as the reverse complement.
CAAAGCTCCTGCAGTAAGAAGGCAGCTAAGCAGCGTAATTTTACCTGTGCCCAAGCGTTGGATCAAAGAGCCGCTGACCAAGCTTGAAACGATCGTGCCTCCCGCAATAATCATTGAAATCAGTCCCGCAGAGCCGATCGATGCTCCAATTTCAGGCCACATGACTGGCCATGCTGATCCTAGCAAGGAGTCGGGAAGTCCCAAGCTAATAAACGCCAAATAAATGATAAGACTGCTTAATGTGAAAAAAGTAGGGCAGGCTCTAGCTCCTTTAAGGTTAGCGAGCGCATGCCCGCTTCAAAGTCCTGTTGAAAGGTTTGCTTTAGTACAACCTCCGGATCGGATGGCATTGGATGATGACGGCGATAAGCTTCCCACGCCGCCATCAAGCTGTCAGCATCAAGCCGATACTGATAGATGACGATTTTGTCTGGAGCGAGCACGACATTCACGGTATGGATAATTTGACAGACAGCTTGCACGAACCTTTCCTTCGTCATTTCTAGCGTCCAATCGAGGCTGAGAGGGAGAAATTTAATTTCTCCAGACATGCCATTTTTCCCCTTAATAATCTCTCCATTAAGATAAATGCCCATGCCAGGTGGGTATTTCATCGGGAAGTAAATGCCAAGGATACATTGCTCTGCTTCCAGTTCGTGTTTCATTGCATAGCCGAAGATGGCAGCATTTACATCGTTTTCGATCATAACAGGCAACCCAAAACGTGATTCGATCTCTTCAATCATACGAAAACCGGTCAGCTCATGATGGCTGCTTACTGTAATTTCACCATTAACAGCCTGACCGGGAATACCAATGCCGATCACCTTGATTGAGGGATATAGCGTTATAAAGTGTTCAATTATTGCAAAGAGTCGCTGCCGATCGAAAGTAGGCATCACGAATTGTTCATTTGCCAACAAATCATTTTTCAAGTTGATGATGGCTGCTGAAATCAGCTCCTGACCGTCGTTTTCCTTTAAATAGAGGATAAGCCCGAGGCTGAAATTATAATTGTATTTGTAGGTTAATGCAGGCCTTCCTCCGTTGGAAGGCACCGTTTCGTCTTCAAACAGTTCACCAAGCATATACAGCTCCTTGATCAAGGAATTTACCGTAACTACGCTTAACTTGGTTAAAGAGGCGAGCTGAGGCTTGGTAGCTGTTTCTACACGCTTCATAACTTGACGTACATTATTTAAATTAATTTCCTTCATTAAATTAGCACTTGCTTTTTTCATAAGTCCCACCTTAAATGCGACAATGATAAAATAAAAAAACTTGGCTGGATCAGCCAAGATGTATAAAAAAACATTGAACACAAAAAGAACGCTATGATATAATGGGTAGCGCATTGCGAAAAATCAATATTTAACTGGATGATACATTTTAATTTCTTTTCCTAAATTAATTGTACACCAGTGACCTTTGATTTGTCAATGCTCTTTTATCCAAATTTTAAATGGCGAAGGAGTGTTCACTATTATGGAAGAGAAGGAATGGCGCAAGGAACAAGAGCGGCTGGACTACGTTAGTGAAAAACTGAAGGCGAGAATTGCCGAATTGGAACCGCTCGTTTCCGAGCTGCACAATCAGGCGTCTGACATTCGCAGAAGATTTTGGGAGGACGTTACTGTTAATACGAGCTCAGAGGAAGAATTTGAAGAAACCTTTTATGCGATCAAGCAGCAAGCGGCGTTGCTATCCGAGCGTGAGCGCGGCCACAAGCTGCTTAAGCAGCAATGGAAGAGCCTGAATCGGCTGCTGCCTTCTCCTTATTTCGGACGAATTGATTTTGTTGAAGATGGACAAACCGCAATCGAGCAAATTTATATTGGGGTTTCCTCCTTCGTCGACGAGGATGAATTAAGCTTCCTCATTTATGATTGGCGTACGCCGATAGCAAGTCTGTACTATGACCATTCCCTCGGAGCTGCCTATTACGACACGCCGATTGGTCGCATTACAGGCACAATGGAGCTGAAGCGGCAATATCAAATTCACAATGGACAGCTGCGCAATATGTTCGATGCAAGCGTCACAATCGGCGATGAATTGCTTCAGCAAGCGCTGGCTAAAGGTGCAGATTCGCAAATGAAAAGTATTGTTTCGACGATCCAGAAGGAGCAAAACGCGATTATCCGAGATGATCATAGCCGGCTGCTTATTGTGCAAGGGGCGGCTGGCAGCGGAAAGACATCGGCAGCTCTGCAGCGCGTAGCGTATTTGCTGTACAAAAACCGTGATACGCTCAAGGCTGACCAAATCGTGCTGTTCTCGCCCAATCCGATTTTCAACAGCTATGTATCTACCGTCCTTCCCGAGCTGGGCGAGGAAAACATGCAGCAGACTACGCTGCAGGAATTTCTCGAATACTGGCTTGGCTCGTCGCTGTCTCTGGAGGACCCATTTGATCAAATCGAATATGTGTTGACGGCGCAATCGACTGCCAATTATGAGGCGCGGCTGCAAGGGATCAAGTACAAGGCGTCCGAAGCTTTTTTGCAAGCTCTGCAAAACTATGCACAGTGGCTGGAACGAGAAGGCATGCTTTTCAAGGGCATTACGTTTCGCGATCGCGAGCTGATTAGCGGCGAGCAAATAAGAACGCAATTTTACAGCTACGACTCCTCATTGCGCGTGTCCAATCGGATTGAGCTGCTGCAGCGTTGGCTGATGCAGGAGCTGAAGCAGCTGGAACGCAAGGAATGCAACGCGTCTTGGGTGGAAGAGGAGATCAATTATCTCGACAACGAGCAGTATGCAGAGGTGTTCAGCAAGCTGCATAAAGAAAGGGAAGTTCTTGATCTGGCTGAGCATTACGCGATTGGCAGCGAGATCATATTCAATAAGCGCCGGGAGGATGAAGGCGACTTTAACTTCGCCGAGCGCGAGGAAGAATTGCTCAAGCAAATGATCGTCAAAAGCAGCTTTAAGCCGTTAAGGCAAGGCGTGAAGAAATTAGCATTTATCGATATCCATGCTCTGTACACGCAATTGTTTGACGATACAGCAGCCTATCGTGAGAAGACGGGCGAGAGCGAGCTCCCGGAGCTATGGCCGGAAATTTGCCAGCAGACGAAGCAAAAGCTGGATCGGCACGAGCTTTATTATGAGGATGCGACACCGTATTTATATTTAAAGGAACTGATTGAGGGGGTGCGAACGAATAAGGAAATTCGCCATGTCTTTGTTGATGAAGGGCAGGATTACTCGCCGTTTCAATATGAGTACCTCAAAAAGCTGTTTCCTCGTGCCCGCATGACCGTGCTTGGTGATTTTGGCCAGGCGATTTATATGCAGTCTACCAACTTGCAGCACGCCAATTCGCCGCTGCTGCGGCTTTATGGCGAAGCGGAAACAAGCTTGATCCGGCTAACGCGCAGCTACCGCTCCACGCGAGAAATTGTGGAATTTACGAAAATGCTGCTTACGGATGCGTCAGATATCGTACCCTTCGACAGAAGCGGAGCAAAGCCGCTGCTTGTCAAGTTGGCAGGGGAAGAGCAGCGGGAGCAGCGGATGCTAAGCGATATCGCAGCTCTTCAAGCAGATGGCTTCGAATCTATTGCGATCATTACGAAAACGGCTGCCGAAAGTCGCGCTGCCTATGAAGCATTGCAGCAGCAGGGAAGCGAGGCTGTGCAGCTTATTACGAAGGAAACGGCCACCTTCCAGAAAGGCGTCATGGTTATTCCTGTTTATCTCGCCAAAGGAGTGGAGTTTGATGCCGTTCTTATCTATGAAGCATCGGCTCAAGCCTACAACCATGAAAATGAGCGCAAGCTTCTCTACACGGCCTGTACGCGGGCAATGCACCAGCTGCTGCTTTACTCAACTGGAGAATGGTCGCCGTTGCTGCAAGGCATCCATCCAGACCTGTACGAGCTTACAAGCTAGAAATGTGTCTGATACGCTGAGGAGAACAGCCTAATTATGGGCAATATAAATTTAATCGCTGCTGTAAATGATCCAGCAGCTGCTCAGGCATTTCTCTGACCTTCACATCTTCACCCAGGAATAGCAGCCAGTTTGCCATTTCGCTTAATTCCTCAGGTAGATGAACATGAATAAAGGCTCTCAGGATGGCGGTCGTTTGAAACGGATTCGTATAGGAGACGGAAAACTTCACAGGATGATATTTTTTAAACTGGGCAACCGCCTTTGGACCAAGCTCCAGAACGAGGTTGTAGGCTTCCTCCTGCTTGTTGGCCATTTCGATAATCTTTTTCCTGCTTACTCTTTTTTTCACCGGATATGGTTGAACATCAGTAAGATTGTCGACAGGAAAAATCCGTCTTCTTTGCTGCTCCAACTCAAAGCCTTCAATAAGCCAGACGCTTTTTTCGCGATAGATATGGAGAAGATAAATAGGATACGACTTTATTTGCTTTTCTTCCGCTATGGACAACATTAAATAACTGTCCTGCAAAAGAATTTGAATCAGCTTTTCCAGCATCGGATGGGGCAGGTCTGATAGATCCAGCAAGTCGGGATTGTTAGGATTGGTCCCTTCGAAGAGCAAAATTTGGTTCAACAGCACAAGGTCATCCTGCTGGTTTTCCGAGATTAGGCCCAGTAATTTTTCAGCTAAAGATTGGCGGCTCTGCAAATAAGGAAGCTGCAGGTTTCTTGTAGCCATAAAGGCAATAAACAGCGCTTTAATTTCGTTGTCAGTGAAGCGAACTGTGGGCAGAACAGAATTGTTCATGACAAAATAGCCGCCGTCGCGCCCGGTTTCTGCGACCAGCGGCATTCCCATCGCTTCAATTTCTCTTATATCTCGAATTGCAGTCGAGCGTGAAATGTTAAATTCCTGCATAATTTCTGAAATGGTAAAGTGGGCACGGTTGTTTATATACCGCATGATGATATTAATCCGTTCTACTTTTTTCATCGGGCCCTCCTAAACAGTATCATTTTTTGACATGATTTAACGCTATTATATACCTATCAAGTGAAAAGACAAATCATTTGAAAAAAAATTAAACAAAGGATGGATTTGAACATGGCAAATTATACGCTTGCGGAAAAAGACAGCTTTACTGTATTGGGGATTGGCATTGAGCTTAAGAGCGACTATACAGATTATGCGGGCATTAACAAAGAGAAGGCTGATTTCTGGACGACTATTCAACAAGATGGAACGCTTGACACTTTAAAGAAGATTGCCGCTAACGAATATATTTTTGCAGTTAATGAAGCCGTCAACAACAAGATGATGTACTACGCTGGTGTGTTGACAGAGGACACGCTGCCTGAAGCAACGAGAATGATCCAATTTCCGAAAGGGGAATACTTAGTTGTTCAAGGGGAAGCGGAAACTGCTGAGCAGCTTGGCAATATGCTGACAGGCATTGCCTTCGGTCAAGTTTTGCCGGAAGCGAAAGATTTCGCTTATGTCGGCGGGCCAAATACAACAGTCGAAATGGGGCAGCGCAACGGCTTAGTATTTGGCGAGGTGTGGATTCCGGTTATTAGAAAATAAGAGGTGGATTGAACATGTCCTATATCGTTGACTTTAAAAACGTGTCTACACTTGGCTTGGAATCATCGCCGGTAGCAGAAGCACTTGCCGGCTTGCGAGCAAACGAGGCTCGTTACTTTATGACCAAATATAAGCATCCATTTACGGTTGTGCCAGCTAGCGAAAGCCAGGAGACGATTGATTATGTGAAACGGATTTTGAAGCAAGAGCGCAATATTGAATTTGCAGCCAAGCCGTTAGAAACATCGAGCTTGCAAGTGGAAAATATTAAATGGACCCACGTTTTTTATGAGGATGGTCTCGCGGTTAACGTCTTATATACGCTTGATGATCCTAAGAAGCGGGCTGTAGGCTTTAAGCTTGCTGAAGGAATGGAAGTGCCAAAGGAGCTGGAGGGTAAATTCAAGTTTGCCAGACAGAAATCCAAACTGGCTGGAACGATTCGCGGCTCTTTCTTTGTCATCAAAGGGGAATACTAAGGTAATGGTAGGTTGGATTGTCGTTGGTTTTTTAATTTTGCACCTTGTCATGGCAGCTATTATGGCGGTTTTCCCTAGAGATGAGAGCATGAGGAACACGATCGGACTGCAGGCTTACACTCCTAAGCCACAGTCAGCAGGGGACTATATTTTTAACGGGCTCGTTTTTCTAATTGCAGGCGGGGCGTTTTATATGGAGCGCATAAATGAGCGGATTGCGCCTAAAAAATGGTTTGTTCGTATTGGCATAAGAATAGCGGTGCTAGCCAGCGCTGTGCTTGTAGTATTCATACTCGCCATTATAATGGAGCTTATTGATGAGGCTGTGTAAATTAAATAATCCAAGAAAAAAACGAGCTGCTGCTTTTATGCAGAGCTCGTTTTTTCTTGGAAAAATTTTATATTGCATAGAAACAGACAGAGTGATACAATCGAATCACTACTGATCCCATCATATTTGGACATAGTTAGTTCATCTTACAATTTAATTGTAGCATGCAGCTAAAGCTCTTGTCAACTGTTTTTTCAATTTACTGGTTAGGGGAGATTTGAATGAGTTCTTTCGTATTAGGTTTGCATGAAATGGAAAGCAGACAGCTTTCGCTAGTTGGCGGGAAAGGATTGAATTTAGGGGTATTAGCAAAGCTCGAAGGAATCCAAGTACCTGAAGGCTTCTGTGTTACAACCGAGGCCTATCAAACTGTGATCGGGCAAAACACGATCTTCAATGCGCTGCTGGATCAGCTAGCCGAGCTAAAAGCAGAAGATCTAGCTCAAATTAGTGAAGTTAGTAGCAGAATCAGACAAATTATTGTCGAAGCAGAAATCCCCGCCGATGTTGTGAACGCTGTAACTCATTATCTCTCTCAATTAGGCAATGAGCACGCATATGCCGTACGTTCCAGCGCAACGGCTGAGGATTTGCCTTATGCCTCCTTTGCCGGGCAGCAGGACACCTATTTAAATATTATCGGTATCGAAGCCATCTTGCAGCATATAAGCAAATGCTGGGCTTCTCTATTTACAGATCGCGCGGTCATTTATCGCATGCAAAACGGGTTTGACCATCGCCAGGTTTATTTATCTGTAATCGTTCAAAGGATGGTGTTTCCACAAGCGTCAGGAATTTTATTTACTGCTGATCCAGTGACGTCCAACCGAAAGCTGCTATCCATCGATGCCAGCTATGGACTTGGAGAAGCGCTCGTTTCCGGTTTAGTCTCAGCGGATTGCTATAAAGTGCTGGAGGAAAAAATCGTTGACAAGCGGATCGGCACAAAAAAATTGGCGATCTTCGGGCGAACAGAAGGCGGTACTGAGACCAGGCAGCTTGATCCTGAACAGCAAACGGCCCAAACCTTGACGGACCAGCAAATTTTGCAGCTGGCACGCCTCGGCAGACGACTCGAGGCTCATTTCGGCCAGCCCCAAGATATCGAATGGTGCTTGGAGAGCGATACCTTTTATGTTGTACAAAGCAGGCCAATTACAACATTATATCCAATCCCTGAAGCTAATGATCAGGAAAATCGCGTTTATATCTCCGTCGGTCACCAGCAAATGATGACTGCCCCGATAAAGCCGCTCGGACTGTCTTTTTATTTGTTAACGACTCCCGCACCTATGCGCAGAGCTGGGGGAAGATTATATGTTGATGTTACGGCCATGCTCGCTTCTCCTGCAGGCAGAGCTGCTTTGTTAAATACGATAGGGCAATCCGAGCCGCTCGTGAAAGACGCGCTTATGACTATAATAAAGCGGGACGATTTTATTAAGCCGCTGCCGATGAACAATAACGAGCAAGCGAACGAGCAAGCGAATGAGCAAGCTAGCGCCAAGAGCAATAAAGCTAAGGCGCCTGCTGGCATTGAAGCTCCATTCGAGCATGATCCGAGCATCGTTTCCGCTTTGATAAAGCGCAGTGAAGCATCGATAGAAGAGCTGAAGCAGCGGATTCAGACCAAGTCAGGCTCGGCTTTGCTGGACTTCATATTGGAGGATATGCAGCAATTAAAGAGCATTTTATTCGACCCGCAAAGCTCCGCAGCAATTAAAGCAGCGATGGATGCTTCTGCTTGGATTAATGAAAACATGTACAACTGGTTAGGCGAGAAAAGCGCCGCAGATACGCTTTCTCAGTCTGTACCAAACAATATTACGTCAGAAATGGGGCGGGAGCTGCTCGAGGTCGCAGATATAATCCGTCCATATCCGCAGGTGATCGAATATTTGCAGCATGTTGCCGATGACAATTTTGGCGATGGACTGGTCAAGCTGGAGGGTGGAAAGCAAGCCCGTGACGCGATCAATGCTTATTTGAACAAATACGGCATGCGCTGCACTGGCGAAATCGATATTACAAGGCCGCGATGGAGCGAAAAACCAGCTACTCTAATCCCACTGCTGCTAGGGAACATCAAAAGCTTTGAGCATAACGCCAGCAAGCGAATGTTTGAGCAAGGCCGATTGGAAGCATTGCTTAAGGAACAAGAGCTATTGCAACGATTGCAGCAGCTGCCGGATGGCGAACAAAAAGCAACTGAAACGAAACGAATGATCGACATCATTCGCAACTTAAGTGGATATCGAGAATATCCCAAATACAGCATGATTAGCCGCTACTTCATCTACAAGCAAGCCCTGCTAAAAGAAGCCGAGCAGCTCGTGCAAGCCGGCGTCATCGCTAATAAGGAAGACATCTATTATCTTACCTTTGCAGAGCTTCATGAGGTCGTGCGTACCAATAAACTGGATGAGCAGCTCATCAGCAAACGCAAGGACGACTATAGATGGTACGACAAATTAACCCCGCCGCGTGTTATTACATCCGACGGAGAAATCATTACAGGGGCGCACAAGCGAGAAAACCTTCCTGCCGGAGCAATTGCAGGCTTGCCGGTTTCTTCGGGCGTAATAGAAGGGAGAGCGCGTGTCATTTTGAACATGGAGGATGCCGAGCTGGAGGAAGGCGATATATTAGTTACCGCCTTTACTGATCCAAGCTGGACGCCGCTGTTCGTATCGATAAAAGGGCTGGTCACCGAAGCGGGCGGACTCATGACCCATGGAGCCGTAATTGCGCGTGAGTATGGCTTGCCGGCCGTTGTCTGTGTAGAAAATGCCACCACCTTAATTAAAGATGGGCAGCGAATTCGTGTGCACGGAACAGAAGGGTATATCGAAATCTTGCAGTAAACGATAATGAGAAAGGGCGATCGATTCGGTCGCCCTTTTTTTGTCATAAGAAGTAGCTGCGGACGGATCGGAAATGAATAAAACGACCAAGCAATTATTACACGAGCTCCATATGATACATATAAGCCTGCAAAATGGAAAGGAGGAACGGCAGCATGTTTCACTCCAAAAAGTCTGTCATCCGCTACAGCGGAGAAAAAGAAGGGCTTTCTGCTGTCTCGTCCATGTTAATTCAAAACAAGATTGATTTTATTTATCATAAAGAGAATGGAGGGTATATAAGAACGATAGATATGGTGGATAATAAGCAGATGATAGCCATGAACAAGGAGCTTGCTGAGCAGCATCCATCCTTAGAAATTAAAATATGGTGAGGGAAAGGCAAAGCAGCCAGCATATGAGCCGGCTGCTTTTTTGTTGTGTCAAAAAAGCCGGGCTGTAAGAATTTCGTAAGAAAATCCGCATAGAAAAATTAGATTACTGTGATAAGCAGCGAATAAATCGTAGCGTTGGTCTCGGTAAGATGGTATTAGCGAACAAGCTGAAATGAATCCAGAACAACTTACATGGACATGCACGGGAGGAATTACGATGAGCCAGTCGCGCTTCAAAATATACAGCCATACAGCGATAGAACCTGACACCTGGGCCGAAATTGATTTGATGCAAATTCGCGAGAACCTTCTGGCTATCCGCAATTATTTGCCCGCTTCGACCAAGCTGATGGCGGTTGTAAAAGCAAATGCGTACGGTCATGGCGATGTGCAAACGGCAAAGGAGGCAGCTCTGGCTGGAGCAGATTATTTGGCGGTTGCCTTTATCGAGGAAGCGATCCGGTTAAGACATGCCGGCTTGACGCTGCCCATTCTTATATTAACGCCGATTCGCCCGGAGCTCACTCCACTGGCACTGGAGTACGATTTAATGCTTACCGTCACACAAGCCTCCTGGTTTCAGGAAATGCGAGCCTACAAGCCCGTTCACACCAAGCATAAACTGCAGGTTCATCTCAAAATGGATACGGGCCTTGGGCGCATCGGAATTCGCACCAGACAGGATTGGCAAGAGCTCGTTCCGTGGCTGCTTGCGCCAGATATCGTTGTGGACGGATTTTATACACATTTTGCCACGGCCGGTCATGCAGATACCAGCTATCTAGAGCAGCAAATTCAACGTTTTCAGGACATGAAACGATGGAGCAGCGAGCTCCCTATGCCGATCAACCATTATCATTGTGCGGGAAGCGTAGCAGCACTTCGTTTCCCTGAGCTGTCTATGGACATGGTGCGCATCGGAGCTGCGATGCATGGCTTTTATCCGAAGCAGCATATACAAAGTCTCGAGCTAAAGCCGGCAATGAGTCTGCATAGTCGGTTGCTCCAGACGAAAAGGGTAAACAAAGGGGACTATATTGGCTACGACAACGCCTATCAGGCGCAAACAGAGCAATGGATTGGTACGGTGCCGATCGGTTACGCCGATGGCTGGACACAAAGAATGCAGCTTACCGACGTGCTCGTTGGGGGCTGCCGCGCCAAGGTGATCGGGAAAATTTCGATGGATCAGTTAATGGTGCAGCTGCCGGCATATGTGCCGCCAGGGGAGAAGGTTACGCTAATTGGCGGTGCGGGAGAGGAAAGCATCTCCATACAAGAATTGGCCGAACATATCGGCAGCGTGCCGCAGGAAATCTCGAGCTCCATTACTAACCGCGTTACAAGAACATATAAAAGAAGTGGAGGAAAAACAAATGAACGCATCCCAAGTAAAGCAAGCGCATTATAGCATTCAAGTAAGCAATGATGAACAATTCAACGGGCATTTAGTGTTGGTCAACCAACAGCATCCTGTTAGAAAAAAAGCGAAGCAGCTTATCGCTGTTGACACCTTTCCTTCCATAAAGCAAATCGATAAAGGCATGAAGCTGGAAAAAACATGTCTTGAGCAATTGCATTTGCTGCTGCAGGCTTGCGGAGGGATCGACGACATTGTTGCCGTCAGCGGCTATCGCACCAAGAAGGAGCAAACGCAAATTTATAATGATTCGCTTATTGAACGAGGGGCAGCCTATACGTCCAAATATGTCGCGTGGCCCGGTCACAGTGAGCATCAAACGGGTCTTGCGATCGACGTTGGCAGATTGAAAGCAACGCTCGATTTTATCGCACCAGCATTTCCGGATACGGGAATATACAAGTCCTTCAGGCAGCATGCCGCAGATTACGGCTTTATTCTCCGCTATAAGCGGGAAAAACAGTCGATTACTCGTATTGCCTATGAACCATGGCATTTTCGTTACGTAGGCTATCCTCATGCAAAATTGATGGAGCAGCATGATCTTTGTCTGGAGGAGTATATCGACTTTGTGCAACATTATCGCTATGACGGAGAGCAGCTTGTGGTGCAAGAAAAGCATGCTACAACGAGCATTTATTATGTGCCGGCAGAGGAAGGGAGTCATACCGAGATTCCTATCCTGCAAAGCGACGTTTACCGCGTCTCCGGAAACAATCGTGACGGCTTTATCGTAACTGTGATGACCAAGCATCAGGAAAAACTGCCAGGCGTAAGGGGGAATATGTGATGAATAAACAAACCATTGCCATTTTGTTCGGCGGCCGCTCTGGTGAGTACGACGTATCTTTAAACTCTGCTGCTGCGGTAATCGAGCATTTGGACACAGCTAAGTATGAGCTTGTTTTAATTGGAATTACCCGGGAAGGAAATTGGCTGCGCTATGGCGGAAGCATCGAGGACATTCGTCTTGATCGCTGGCATGAGCATCCGAGCTGTACACCGTCCTTTTTCTCGCCAAGCAGGGACGTTAAGGGCTTGGTGGAGCTTGCAGGAACAGAGTTTCGCATTACGCCGGTCGATGTTGTATTCCCGGTGCTGCATGGCAAATATGGTGAGGATGGAACCTTGCAGGGGCTGCTTGAGCTTGCAGGAATCCCGTTCGTAGGCTGCGGCATGCTGTGCTCTGCGCTGTGCATGGACAAGGAGCTGGCGCATAAGCTGGTGCAGACAGCGGGCATTGAAACGCCGCGCTCACTTACCCTTTATAAGGGCGAGAGCATGGAGGAGAGCCTGTCAGTCGCACAGCAGCTGGGCTTTCCGCTGTTCGTCAAGCCGGCAAGATCCGGTTCATCGCTCGGCATTGCCAAGGTGTACAGCATGGAGCAGCTCGCTGCCGGCATCGAAAACGCCTTTGCTCATGACAGCAAGGTCGTTGTTGAGCAAAATATCGAAGGATTTGAGGTAGGGTGCGCAGTGCTCGGCAATTCCGATCCGATGATCGGCGTAATTGACGAAATCGAGCTGCAGGCAGATTTTTTCGATTACGCTGAAAAGTATACGTTGGCCCATTCCACGATCCACCTGCCAGCTCGCATTGACGACCATACAGCAAGCAAAGTAAAAGAGACGGCGCGAGCGATTTATGAAGTATTGGGCTGCAAAGGCTTTGCACGTGTCGATATGTTTATCACTGCTGATGGACGTATTGTATTCAACGAAGTAAATACGATACCGGGCTTCACCGCAAGCTCCCGCTATCCTAACATGCTGCGGGCAAGCGGGCTTGCCTATGGACAAATTCTCGACAGGCTGATTGAGCTCGCCGCCGAGGAGTGGGCTGGCGCATGACCATTATGCATATTTGCGAAGGGGAAGGGCGGCTGCCTGAATGACATCGAAAACAAGCTACGGGGCGGTTGATTACTTCAGAATCATTGCGGCGGTCCTCGTTATTATGATCCATACGCGTCCCTTGGCAACCTATACCGAATATGGAGACTTTCTGCTTACCGGCATCATTGCGCGGCTGGCTGTACCGTTCTTTTTCATGGCCGCTGGCTTCTTTCTGTTTTGCAAGTCGGATGAAGCTGGTCGTTTGAGCTGGTCCGTGGTCAATCGGTATGTGTCCCGAATTGCACTTCTTTATCTGCTGTCGATCATTTTATATGTGCCGATCAACGTGTACGCCGGTGATTTTAAAGAGCTTGGCTTGCTCGGGCTGCTGCAAGATATTGTGTTCGACGGCACGTTGTATCATCTATGGTATTTTCCGGCGTTGATTTTGGGCATTTATATTACGGTATTTTTGTACAAGAAGCTTTCCTTTTCGCTGCTGCTAATGATCAGCAGCTTGCTGTACATGATTGGGCTGCTTGGCGACAGCTACTTCGGATTAGCTCAGATGAGCTCTCCGCTGCATGCGCTCTATGAGCAAATGTTTTTGCTGTTCGACTATACGAGAAATGGGCTGTTTTTTGCGCCGATCTTTCTCGCACTAGGCGCGAGTCTTGCGCTGCGATCGAAGGCACTGGAAGCAAAGAAAGTGAAACTCTCGCAGCAGAGCCAAAGCGCGATCGGCTTTGCCGTCTGTCTGGGCTTGATGCTTACCGAAGGCATGCTGCTTGAGCATTTAGGTTGGCCGAGACATGACAGCATGTATATCTTCCTAGTTCCAGCTGTTTATTGCCTGTTCCAATGGCTGCTGGCACTGCAGGGCAAGAGCAATCGGCATTTACGACAAATCAGCACATGGCTTTATATCATTCATCCGCTCATGATCGTGCTTGTGCGCGGCATCGGCAAGGCTACTGATCTTAGCTGGCTGCTGCAAACGAACAGCATCGGTCACTTTATATCCGTTCTGCTGCTGTCCACTATTGCCTCGGTCATCATAGTCAGGCTCGATACCAGAAGGCGAGGAGCACAGCGTAGATAGACCTACGTGAGCACCGCAGCCTTCGATAGCGTGACATATTCGCCGTCGAACCCACTACAACGCCACACATCGTCATCAAAGCCGTGCTTTTTGAACTTCCGCTTTCAATGTAGGTTCAAAAAGCAGGGCTTTCAGGACCAAGAAGATGGCTCGATACCAGAAGGCGAGGAGCACAGCGTAGATACACCTACGTGAGCACCGGAGCCTTCGGTAGCGTGACATATTCGCCGTCGAATCCACTACAGCGCCAACACATCGTCATCAAAGTCGTGCTTTTTGAACTTCTGCTTAAAGAAGATGGCATGAGCCATTCCCTTGGTGTATAATGATCGCATCAACGGTAGATCATTAGAAATACTGTGCAAATAGAGGATGAAGGATTGTGACAGCGCAAGTGAATGTTAACATTTTAGTGGTCGAGGATGAGCAAAATATAGCGGATCTATTAGAGGTCTATTTGAAAAATGACGGATATACCGTGCATAAATTCGATAATGGAACTGAGGCATTGAAGAAAATCGAGCAAATGGAATTCGACTTGGCGATTCTTGATGTGATGCTTCCCGATATCGACGGCTTCAAGCTATGCGGTAAAATTCGCGAGCGATATTTTTACCCGATTATTATGCTAACCGCAAAAATCGAGGATATGGATAAAATAACTGGACTAACGATCGGGGCCGACGATTATATTACGAAGCCGTTCAACCCTATGGAGGTAATGGCGAGAGTAAAAACGCAGCTGCGCAGGTATAAAAATTATAACGAGAAAAGTCAGACGACCGCCAAAGAACGCACCGAGCACGATATTCGCGGGCTTGTCATTAATAAGGAGACGCATACCTGCACCTTATACGGTGAAGAACTGACGCTCACACCTATCGAATTTTCGATTCTATGGTATTTATGTGAAAATCAGGGCAAGGTCGTATCGTCGGAGCAGCTGTTTGAGGAAGTGTGGGGCGAGAAATTTTTAGATAATAACAATACGGTTATGGCGCATATCGCAAGATTGCGGGAAAAGCTGAAGGAACCCGTAAGAAAGCCGAAATTCGTCAAAACGGTATGGGGAGTCGGGTACAAAATTGAATGAGAGACGGATTAAACAACATATTCTGAAGCAAATGCTGCTCCGATTTTTAATAATGATATCGATCGGGGTTGCGCTCATTGTAGGCGGTACTTTCGCCTTGCTGCTGATCAACAGCTACTTGCCGCTCGATCGATTTTATATTCTTTACAGAGGCGTAGCTTGGCTGAGCAACCGAATCGAGTCTGTAGCTGTCTTCGCGATCGTCGCGTTTCCTGTTCTAATTCTGATCGTGCAATGGAGACAGCTGATCTCTTATTTGTCTGCGCTTGCCGCCAGAGTAGAAACCATCGAGCTTTCGAGCAACGAAAAGGTCGCGCTGCCCGCCATTTTAAAGGATACGGAAGTTCATATTGACCTGATGAAATCGAGGCTGAAGGAAAAAGAGCTGCTAGCTAAACAAGCCGAGCAGCGAAAAAATGATTTGGTCGTTTATCTGGCCCATGACCTGAAAACACCGATTTCCTCGATTATAGGCTATTTGACGCTGCTGCGCGATGAAAAGCAAATTTCGCAGGAGCTGCATGATCGTTATGTACAGGTGGCGCTAAATAATGCTGAGCGTCTTGATGATTTGATCAACGAATTTTTCGAAATTACGCGCTTTAATTTGGCGCATGTCTCGCTGCAATATAGCACGGTTCCGTTGAATCGAATGCTGGAGCAAATGCTGTTTGAGCTGCATCCGCTGCTTGCCGACAAGCAGCTCAGCTATCGCCTGGAGCTGCCGGATGAGCTGGAATTGACATGCGACGTTGATAAGATGCAGCGCGTATTCGATAACCTGCTGCGCAATGCGGTCTATTACAGCTTTGAAGCTAGTGAAATTACGATTACTGCGGAAGCCTCAGATTCAACGCTGAAGCTTCATTTTCAAAATAGCGGGTTTACGATCCCCCCTGAAAAGCTGGAACGTATATTCGAGCAGTTTTATCGTCTGGACTCTTCGCGCTCAACGCAATATGGAGGAGCAGGGCTGGGCCTTGCGATCGCCAAGCAAATCGTAGAATTGCATCATGGCCGCATAACGGCTGTCAGCTCCGACAATCAAATTCGCTTTACGATTGAGCTGCCGCGCTTGCGCAAGGAGAAAGTCGCTGCTCAATAGGCACCAGGCAAGGCGCAAGATGAAGCAAGAGCAGGAAGTAGCAAGTAGCGAAAGCAGAAGTCGGAGCGGGAAGTCAAAGCTCGCGCAATCTGCGCAGGCGATAAGCATTCATCGCAAATTCGCGCAAGTCCTCAAGAATGGTGTAGTTCGCCCATGCTCCTGCTACAGCGCCGATCCCGGGCACCATTTGCAGCATTTTCCGGAAGTCAATGGCGTCGCGATATTCGATTTGAAATTTCTCCCAGTTCATATTGCGCGAGTAATCAGCATCGGAGTGCCAACGCTCCTTTTCAATATGCCAATTCTTGATGGAATCCAGCAGCATGGCGCGGCTTTCTGACCCGGCAAATGTCATCTGGAATACTTTTAGGATGAAAACCCGCTCGGAAAAATGCTTCGTGTCATAGCCGTAAACATGCGCCAGCTCAAACAAAAATTTCATCTTAATGCCAATTAACGCCGGAAAGTCTACCATGCTAAGCATAATGCCGCCAGCTCCCGTACCAGCGCCTTCAGCAACCGCGATCTTTTGGTACAGGGCAAACAACTCCTGCGCTTCCTGATCGGCTGATTCCAGCTTCAACGTATGCTGTACCGGGCGGCTAGGCGTATATTCCGCGCCGAACAGCGCCGTCCGTACAATCGAACGAATGGTAGTCGTAATGATATTATGCACCTTCGGGGGAATCAACTGATTAATTCGGCTGCCAATTGTTTTCGAGGTTTTTTCCAGAAATCCAGGCTGCTTGAACATTTTTTGCTCCCAATTGAAAAGCTCCGCTTGAATCTTCTGCTCATATATCATGTTCAATCGCTCCTTATAAAGACTTAGCTTTAATTATAATGAATATCTCCACGTTTTCATACAGACCTCGGCAGGTAACGAGCCTCGACTAAAGTAGGTGTTTTCTTTCTGCGAAAAACTGGTAGAATAAAATCATCTTAGAGGAGTGGTGACTTTTATGCAAATAAGGGAGTTTTGCAGCGGAATCCAGCTAGCAGACGAAGCTAGCCGGATCGTTATTGATTACCAAATGAAAGAGAGCGAATACATAGCGTTAAAACGGCAGTTTAAAGCGGATCGCCAAGCATTTTTTCAGCTTATTACGGGTGCTGAGCGATACAGACAAAAGCTGCTCTACCTTTTCACGAGATTTGCCATTGACGCTTATGAGGAGTACCAGGTCAGGAACATCCCCGATCATGTTTATTTTGATACATTTTCGGATATTCGAATTTGGAGCGAGGTTTGTTACCGGGATTATGGCGAGTATGGTATTGAGGAATACAACTGGCTGCAGGAGCATGTCCAGCTCCGTTTGTTTCGGCTTGGAAGGCTGCAATTTCAGCCGATCGCTGTTGAAGACGAGCTAAAGGCAGGAGATTGGACAGTGATGAAGCATCAGCTTGTGCTGAATGTTCATATTCCAGAAGGGGAAGCGCTCACTCCGCAAGCGGCAGCTTATTCTTTTTCGCTAGCGCGCGCATTTTTCAGAGGCATCCCGCCGATTTTTGTTTGTCACTCCTGGCTGCTGTACCCTGGTCTTAAACAAATTTTAAAGCCTGATTCAAACATTTTGCATTTTCAGCAGCTGTTCCATATTTACGAAATTGATGAAGCATCTAAGGAAGCTGAACAGCGGATTTTCAATCGAGTTGCAGCAGATCCATCCGAATATGGAGAGGAAACAAGCTTGCGACGTGCTGCTAAAGCGCACTTGCAAGCGGGAGGCAGGCTTGGTAGAGGCAGTGGTATTTATGTGCCAGAAAGCTACCTATAATAGCGCCGTATGTCTGGACAAGAGGTAAAGGGACACCCTTTGCCTCTTTTTTATATGGCCAAGGGGCACATAGACGATCATTTAGAAGCCTGGCGAAAATTTTGCATAGCGCCTGATAGAAATTGGCTCAGTCAAACGAATTAAAGAGTAGTACGACTTAGTCATGAGGGGGTGAGAGAAGCTTGGAAGAATTAGATCTGGCCACTGAATTGCGAAAACGCAACGAAAAGGCACTGTACCAGCTGATTGATCTATATGGAGGGCTTATAAAAAGCATCATTCGAAAGCATGCTCAGCCGCCTGACGCCTATGACGAATGCATGGATGACATATTGCTCTCTATTTGGAATAATATCGACCAATTCAATGGTGAGAAAAATTCCTTCAAAAATTGGGTGGCGGCTACTGCCAAGTACAAAGCCATTGATTATCAGCGAAAGCATTACCGTGCGCTCAAGCGATATGCATTTGAGGGTAGCAGCACCCTGGAGCTTATAGAGACACCGAGCGGCAACGATCAAGACATCAGCTACGAGATGGAACAATTGCTGGCACATTTAAGTCAAAACGATCAGCAGCTGCTCGTCAAGCATTATGTCAAGGAATGCACTGTTCATGAAATCGCCCATGACATGGGTGTAAAGCCTTCCAGAATATATAACCGCTTGTCAAGGGCACGACGAAAGCTAAGAGCGATTTTGAATGAGTTCAAGCTCGACTGATACGAGGTGAGGTGATGAAATGCAAAGTGAATTTGAACGATTAAATGATGTAGTCATTGATCTATCCGACTATGAGAACAGCGAGCAGTTGAATTATTTTGAACGAGCTCGCATTAAGAAAAGGATAAAATCGAAGCTGGGCAACAAAAAATCGTTTCCGGTAAAAAGTGCAGTGGTCGTTGCTGTAACTGCTTCTGTTCTGCTTTACACAGGAACACAGACAAATATTAAAGCTGCCTTTAATGATTTTGCTTCCAACATCCCGATCGTCCGCGGCTTGCTCGACTTATTTGTCGGTCAGCCGGATCAGCAAATAGCCGAGTATAAAACCGCGATCGGACAAACGACGACGAGCAACGGAGTTGATGTTCGTCTCGATGAGGTGCTTATCGACACTGGTCGATTAATTATTAGCAGCACCTTTCATTCGAATACAGTAGATCTGGGCAATATCTCACGACCGTTTCCTTCAGTCTTCATCAATGACAGGGATGTGTTCGAACATGGTGGTGGCGGAAGTACAAGCGTCAACAAAATTGACGAGCAGACGTATTCCTTTATTTCCGCGGTTGATTTAAGAGATACCTCAATTGAAGGCGAGCTGCAAATAAAAATCATATATGACAATTTGCGCGATCTTCAGGATGATGAGATTTATAAGGGCAACTGGGGCTTCTCCTTCGAAACCTCTGCAGAACAGCTGTTGGGCGACATGCGAACCATTTCAATTAATAGATCGTTAATTTTAGACAATGGACAGGAAATACAAATTGAAAATTTGGAGCTAAGCCCTATTTCTACAAGGTTAAATTACAAAATGATTAATGGAACGGAGTTTGACGTTCATTTTGAAGTGCATGACTCTGACGGTACAATATTAAAGCCTGTATCGGCAACCACTGCCTCCGAGAACAGTCATATTCGCTTCCCTAAATTGGATGAAGGAACTCGCACACTGACCATAATCCCTTATCTACTCTCAGGAAAAGAGGGAGGAAGCGCTGCGGAAAGATCAAAGGAAAAGACATATCTCTATGAAGAGCGTTTTGAAATTGATATTAATCACTAGCTCTTGATTAATATCACTCAGATGCAACACGTGGAGCAAAGTTAACGAACAGAACGTACGTTCTTATACGCTTTGCTCCAGGCGCTGCAGAATCTTAACTAGAAGAAGGGGAGGTGAATCGGATGTTGCTGTACGCAATTCCGCTTAATATAATAATCACCCCTAACCACTGAGGCCAGCCTATCGCTTCTCCCAGCACGAAAGCAGACATAATCACAACAACCGGCAGTTCGGATGATGTAAGAATCGTGCCCAAGCCCGAACCGACATGCGGCATGCCAATGGAATACAGAAGTGGGGGAAGCAGACTGCCGAATATGCCCAAAGCTAATCCATAAGGAAGAATCCCTGTTAATACGTCCAGGTCGAATAAAAACGTTGGCGGAAATACGATAAATACAGTCAAGGCGCCTCCTGTGGAAAGTAGTGCGCTTTTTAATATTGAAGGGATTTCCTTTCCAACCGAGCTGCTCAAAAAAATGAAGGTGGAGAAGGAGGTTGCAGCAAGCATGCCCCACAGACTTCCCTGCCACGATAACGTAATCGATTGTTGGTACAAAATATCTGCTGCTAGCACGGAACCAAGCAAAAGCAACGCAATGGAAACGAGCTTCTTTCCGGACGGTTTTTTCTTATGGAATGCCCACTCCAGCAAAGCCCCGATCCATACAAATTGGAACAAAAATACGATCGCAAGAGATGCGTTTAACGTTTGCAGCGCTTGATAATAAAATATTCCCGTTAACCCGAAGAAAGGAATGCCAGACAGCACAAGCTTCACGCCTTGAATTCGAGTCAGCCTTTTCTTTTGCGTAAATAATACTGCAAGCCAGGCAAGCACAACGCCAAAGAGATACTGCCCTCCGGTTACCGCTGACACGGTGAAGCCTGCTGCATAAGCTAATTTAACAAAAGTAGACAACACCCCGTAGCTGCAGCCGCCTAGAAAAACGATCAGTGCATAATGCCATAATTTCATCTAGTCATTTCCTCCTTTATTAAACGCAAAAAACCACACAAATGACCAAACGGCCTTTGTGTGGCGAAAATAGAGATTACTCTCTAGAAAAGTCCACAGCTTTCCCAAACAGGTTTTAGGTAAGTGATTCAATTCCATTAACAGTATATGAGCAATCTTTACATAATGTCAATGACTAAATAAGTTTTCGCGCCTATTTGCACAGCATCATTCAAATATATATTTGAATATTCATAATGTTATATTACAATAATCAAAATGCGTATTTGAATGAGGTGATAAGGATGGCGCAGGATACTTGCGAGGTTTACTGTAATAACGAAGAAAAGGTGAAGCGGGTCAAGGAACAGCTAGCTGCAGCCTCTACTGAGCCAGCAGCAAGCATTTTCAAGGCTTTGGCTGATGACACCCGGGTAAAAGTGGCATTTGCACTATGCCAAGAAGACGAATTATGTGTATGTGATGTGGCGAATATCGTTGGATCGACGATTGCAACGGTATCGCACCATCTTCGTCTCCTCCGTAATATGGGACTTGCAAGGAGTCGCAAGGAAGGGAAACTGGTTTTTTATTCAATTGACGACACTCATGTGAAGCAGCTCATTTTGCTTGCTTTGGAGCGTGGGAAGGAGCAAAAAGTAAGGCATAAGTAAATCATGTTAAAGTGAAGGTGAGCTTATGATATACGATGTAATTGTGATAGGGGGCGGCCAAGCAGGATTGGCCGCTGGTTACTATCTAAAGCAAAAGAAGAAAAATTTTTTGATTCTGGATGAAAGGCAAAAAACAGGGGATTCATGGTACCACCGCTACGATTCACTAGTGTTGTTTACACCCAAGTCATACAGTTCACTGCCTGGACTTGATTTAACCGGGAATCTGCAGGAATACCCAACAAAAAATGAAATTGCCCAATATCTTCATAATTATGCCGTACATTTTGCACTTCCAATCTTGCACAACCTGAAAGTAAAGCAGTTATCTAAAGATAAAGAAGATAAAGGCTTTATTATTCAAACGCAAATAGGCGAAACGTACCGAGCCAATCAAGTAATAGTCGCCACTGGAGGATTTCATAACCCTTATACGCCGCCAATTACCGATGCGATCAGCAATGACGTATTTCAAATACATGCAGTGGATTATCGAAGACCGTCACAAATTCCGTCCGGAAAAGTATTAGTAGTTGGAGCCGGCAATACCGGGGTTCAAATTGCTTCCGAATTGATCGAAACACACCACGTAATACTGTCTAGCGGCAAAAAAATTAAGGCTCTACCTCAAACCATTTTAGGAAATGATTTGTTTTGGTGGCTCGATCGGTTTGGTGTATTGGATGTAAAAATTACATCTAAGCTAGGGCAATGGATCAAACAACGTGATCCAATTATTGGGGGAGACATTCAAAAAGTAAGGAAAAAAGCGTCAATCAGGGGAAGGCTTAAATCCGTCAATCAAAGGACTGCCCAGTTTGAGAATGGGACTGAAGCAGAAGTACAGTCTATTATATGGGCGACCGGATATCGCAATCATTATAGTTGGATCACCATCAATGGAGTACTCGACCGCAATGGTCAGCCTATTCACCAAAGGGGGATAACGAACGCTCAGGGGCTATTCTTCGTTGGGCTAAGCTGGCAATATAAACGAGGCTCGGCACTCATTTATGGCGTTGGAGAGGACGCCAGGTTTGTCGTTGACAGCATTGGCAAATAAGGGATAAAAAATGCCCCTTTGGCAGAGGGGCTAACTACTCATGCAGCATAAGGCCAACCCCTCTGCCAAAGGGGGAAATTCCATCACTAGAACGATAGCTTGTTCATTTCAGGGAGTTATTTGATACGGAAGGTACGTGTACCATGCTTTCTAACGAGAGCAAGAGCAAGCAATAAATAAATCGGTACAGCAACAAGTACGATAGAAGTAAAAATATCTGCAGGCGCTCTTACAATAAGACATACTCCGCTAATCGCCGAAATGATCATGTTTATCACATGATACATCGGGTTTTTCATATTAAATTCCGTCGAATAAGGCTGGAAAATATAATACATAAATAAATGATGAACGGAAAAAAAGACTGACAGCAAGAGAATCGATCCCCATAGCATTAGCAGTTCTATAGTCCACCAACTGTGTCCAGCAACGAGCAGTATAGCCGTTAATCCTGCGGCTAATGCAATTGCGATGATTAGATTGAGCCCGATTATTTTAATTAATCGGTTGCGAAAATGCTCGAAGGCCGAAGCGCGATAAAAACTGTACCGCAGCAGACTCAAATCACAATTATAAAACATAGCTCTACTTATTTTTTCTCCTACGGACAAGAAGTACATGACTGCAAATAAAATCGGATAAATCGTGCCGAGCGCGGTTGTCATTAAATTTCTCTGCTCAGGAACGATCAAAGCTATAGCTAACCCTACTGCAGTGAGTGCACCAATGATCGCAATTCTTGTAAATATTGGTTTTCGTATTAAGCTGCTATGCCGCGAGAAGAAAAGACTGTTCAAATAATTGTAGCCTTGCCTGGAGCTGAACATTTGCTGCTTTTCATTTATTTCATAATCACTTGCCTTTGACTCAACGCTTGTTTTTTGCGCTTCAGACATCATGCGGCCAATATCTAATAAAGGATCATCCTTCTTGGTTGCTGCATCAACTATCGCTCTGTAATCAGAATAGCGTACAAGCTTAACAGCAGCGAAAATACCGACTGCGATAAAAAGGATGTAGGCAGGCACGCTTAGAATGAAAGAAGCGGTAAAAGGCTGCCAATCAAGCAGGAGCGGTAAATAAGCTGCTGCAAAGCCAATTCCGATGGTCATCCATACGATCACCGTTTTTTTGATTAAAATTGCACCCGTCCTAACAAAAAGCTTTAGATGGAGATACTCTGTTACAATCCGCCAAAGCGTTAGAGCCAAGGTCAGAATGAAGGCCTCTATAATAGAAACCTCTAACATTGACGTGAATACGATCATTGCTGGCAATAAGAAAATGAAAAACGTAATATAACGGTACCCTAATGTAGCCAGCATATATGTTTTGGAGGATAATCTCATCAGCTTTATTGCTACATATTTCTCACGCTTCGGCTCCAATATGGTGGCATTGCCAACACCCGCGATAATAAAGCTAAGCAAGAAAAAAATATGAATAAAATGTTGAAGCTGATCTGCCGCCGAGAGTGTCTTGCCTAATATAATGACAGGCAGGAAGAGGATTAATCCTACATAGGCAAATCTAAGTAAAAAGCTCCACAGCACACTTACAATAAATGCGATTACCGCAACAATCTTCTTCATATCTAAATTCGAGTAAACCCGATCCGATACATGTTTACCTACGAGTGGCAGCTTCTGTATGTAATATATAAACAGATTAGCCAAGGTTGAAGTACGAATGGCAAACAGCGTTTTAAGAGTGGTCAACATGATTCTCATCCTTCAACAAATTAATGATGCTTTGCTCGAACTCAGCACTATGCAGCAAATCAATCGGAACAGAGGATAATTTGCCATTGTTCAATACGACTAACTCGTCACATAAATCTGAGGCAAGCTGCAAAATGTGAGTAGAGAAAATTAAAATATGCTCGCTTTTCATCTCTCTCAGCATATTTTTCATTTCGAGAGCAACGATCACATCAAAGGAAGTAAGCGGCTCATCCAGTAAAATGATCGGCGGCTTTGTTATTAAAAACAGCAGCATTTGAATTTTATTCTTCATGCCATGCGAATACCCTTTTATGAGCCGATGTCTATCCTCACCTGTTATCGTCATCAGGTCAAAGTAATCATCAATATTTCGATCCATCTGCACTTTATCTTTATTAATATCGATAAAAAACTTAATAAACTCATAGCCCGTCAAAAACTCAGGCAAAATCGGAAGGGAGTATACATAACCGATATCCTCGTGCTTTAATTCTCTCACCACACCATTCTCATCAAGCAGCGCCCGTCCTCCATCCAAAGACATTTCCCCGCTCAGGCAGTTAAACAGTGTCGTTTTACCAACACCATTACGCCCAAGCAGTCCGTAAATTTTCCCTTTTTCAAATGTAAAGCTGGCCCCCTGGAGAACCTTTTTTTCGTCAAATTGTTTGACGATATCTTCTACAACTAAACGCAACTACAACTCCTCCGTTCATTGAAAATACTAGTTGCTGTTGTTTACGTAATGAGTAAACAAACGTTTCATTTTTGTTTTCCATAAAGTAGATCCGTGCAAATCAGCTTGTCTACTGAAAGCTCATATCCTAACCAGATTGGCGTTAATTTGTTATAATAGGATTGCGTCGACTAACTAAACACCACTAATGGAGTGCAAAATGAAAAAATGGATCGCTATATTAATAGGCTTCCTTCTGCTATTTTCAACAGGTTGCAGCACTACGCACCGTGTAGCGACCGATTCTACGAAACAATTAACTCAAGACTTGGAGGACCTTTCTCCGTCGATTGAAAGCGTCCACTTTACGTTTACTCGGCCCAATCTTTTATGCAGAATAGAGATGAACAAGGAGCCGGATAAAGAAGAATTGGAGTCGATTCTTACGGAAATTGAGAATTTTGCAACAATTGATAACATCAATGAAATTGCTCGCAGTGTTAAATGGGGATTAGAAATATCAGCTATTTATCTTCATATTAATACCGACAGCGATAAAAAAACAATTGAACATTCGTACTATGCAAGGTATTTCAAAACATTCGACGCCAGTGACCATTCTGAGGAAAACATTGAAGGCTACAAAATTTGGAGGGATAATAATGTCCAATAAGTTAGTAGGAGCAGCCGCAGTAATATTAGATTCTGAAGGAAAAATTCTTTTAGTGAAACATAACTACGGAAAGTACAATTGGGAGCTTCCAGGCGGGCTTTCAGAGCAAAAAGAATCCGCAGAGGAGACTGCGAAGAGAGAAGTATTCGAGGAAACAGGACTTGAGGTTACGGTGGGACGACTAACTGGTGTTTACTATGAACTTGAACATGATATGCATCACTTCGCCTTCATATGTACTATTAATGAAACCCAACAGCCACAGCCAGACTCTAAAGAAGTAACTGAGTGTAAATATTTCAGTGTAGAAAACTTGCCTCGACCAATTAGTGATTTTACGATCAAGAGAATACAGGAAGCTTTAGACTATAATAACAATCAATTATTCCATTACATAGGACCTAGACAGTGGTTAGATTAATTAAGAAGCATGCGTAGCATGGCCTTTTTATTTAACTATAGGCTTACGTTTGATGAATATAAACTCGTTTGATGCAGTTACGGCAGCGGGACAGCAATACATTTCGCTCTGTATCACTATTGTTATATACAAATTAAAACCCTGTTTTGCGACAGTTTTCCTGTAAAAGCAAAGAATATCAGTTGTAATTACCATTCTGTTATATACATATTATTATCTGTATCATATCATATAGTTAAGGAGAGAATTGAAATCAAAAGGGATTGATAAACCTGCCGTTGCGGAAAGGGTGATGTAAACTGACCTTATTAAAACTGGATAATGTTTTTATTGAAAAAACAATTGTATCTCTTGGCGAGCTGCTGCTCGATCATTACACCTTCCCAGAAACTGCTGAAATCATAAACTCCTCGCTGCTTGAAAGGGTATCTGCAGGCGATTATTACAAAAATGAAACCGGCTTTTCTTTAGCAGAGAAGATTACGAAGGAGCTACAAAAAATAAGCAGCGATAAACATCTAGCCGTTTTTTATAGTGAATCCATTGTACCGCTTCAACAATACGATCCGATCAACGATGAAAATGCATTAGCACGCCTAAAGCTAAATAATTATGGCTTTGAACGAGTAGAGAGACTGCCGGGCAATATAGGATACCTTATCATTAACGAGTTCGCCTATCCAGAACATGCAGGCAAAACAGCAGCTCATGCGTTGAGTTTTATTGCGGAAACTGACGGGTTAATCATTGATCTCAGAAAAAACTACGGTGGTTCCTCATTAATGAGTGCATTTATAGCAAGTTACTTGTTAAATGGCTCCCCGCCAGTACTTTTAAATGATATTTATTGGCGGCAATACAACATGATTCAGTCAATTTGGAGTTTGCCTTTTGTGCCTGGAGAACGATTTGGTGCAAATAAGCCTGTTTATATTCTAACGAGTCAAAATACCGGATCCTGTGCTGAAGAGTTCTCATATAGCTTACAGGCCATTCAAAGAGTAAAAATTGTCGGCGAAAAGACGGCTGGCAAAGCTAATGCTGGCAGTGTTCATCGCATAAATGATCATTTTCAAGCTTTTATTCCGAATGCTTATCCGATTAACCCAGTAACAAAAGTTAGTTGGAATGAGACAGGGGTTTTACCCGATATTGAGTGTAATAGTAGTGAATCCTTTGAAAAGGCCTATCATTTACTTCTCAAACAGCTGCTAGAGCAGTTTAGTGAGTCTATGGAGCCTGGACGAGATCATTTAATGACTGAGATAAAAAATATTATTGATATTTGAAATTGAGAGGATGATTATATGAATCAACAGCCGGTTAAGCTCCAGCTTGACCATGTATCTTTTGAGCTTCAGGAGCAGCACGATTTCACATGGCTGCAATCTATAGGTACCGTTTTTTGCGTGTTTGATCAGCAAGATTCTGGCAACATCAGCTTCGGAATCGAAAAGAACGGAAAAAAGCTTTTTGTTAAATATGCGGGCTGCAGACCGATGGAGTTTTCCGGCAACGCTAGAGATGCCATTTCCAGATTAAAGGCTGCCGTACCGCTGTACAAGATGTTAGAGCATCCCAATCTCATTCGTCTTATTGATCATTTTGCAACGAAAGAGGGGTATGCTGCTATATTTGAATGGTTTAATGGCGAATGTCTGCATTCCCATTGGTTGTTTGCCGTTCAACCAAAGCATAGCCATCCAGACTCGCCTTTTTACAGATTCAAACAGTTATCCATAGAGAAGAGATTGCAGTCCCTTAATGCCATATATGAATTCCATAAATATGTGGAGTCCAGAGGGTACGTTGCGGTTGATTTTTATGATGGCAGCATCCTGTATGATTTTTCAAAGGATATAACGATGATCTGTGACATCGACTTTTACAGGTTGGCTCCTTCCATCAATGACATGGGAGAGAGCTTCTGGGGAGCAACGCGTTCGAAATCTCCGGAAGAGTTTATATTAGGTGCGCCTATTGATGCAAGAACGAATGTTTTCACGATGGGAGCTATCGCTTTTGGATTGCTTGGCGGTGAAATGGATCATTCGTTTTCAAAGTGGGAAGCAAGCAAATCGCTTTACGAAGTCGCTTTACGGGCAGTTAGCGAGCAGCGTGAAGATCGATTTGAAACTGTTAATGATTTTGTGAATGCTTGGAATTCGGCTAAATATTAAACTTATAAGCGTACTCTGTTATAATTGCAGATAGCAGCCATCTATTTTTATGGAGGTGAGACTATTGAAAACAATAGGGGTAGGATTCTTACATGCATGGCTCTATGCAAAGCCGGTGAAGGATAAGGCAATGCTTTGCATAGAGATTAGGAACAATCACGTTGCCAGCAACGAATCGTAATATTCTTCAAACTGGCTTTGCACCTTATTGATTTATTAAATAAGGAGTGAGGCTCGTGAAATATTCAAATGCTGAGTTTATTTTTCCGGAAGAACTGCTTCGCATCATTCAAGAATACGTTCAAGGCGAACTGGTATATATCCCTAAACCTAAAGAGGCACACTTAAAGTGGGGCGAGAAAACACGCAGCAAAAGTATGGTCTCTGCTCGAAACGCCGAGATCCAATCCCTATTCCGCAATGGAGTCAGCATTGGGGAGTTGGCGGATCGATATTTCTTGTCCTGCGAAAGCATAAAGAAAATTGTTTATAAAAAGAACTAGTGAAATCCGCTAAATCGTCATGTCGATGGTTTAGCGGATTTTGTGCAAAGATGAATTAAATCAACTTATACATAGCAACCGCACCTCTAAATCGATAGACTCTAGTTGAGGCTGTTGGAGGAAGAACGGCCAACTCATATGAAGGGGTGTACCGAATGAATGAAATCATAAAGAAGAAGCTGCTGGACAAAAATGAACTGCTGATTAACATGGTGATCGAACGTGCAAGAAGAGACTTTCTAGACGATATCGCAATTATTGGGCTTACTGGTTCGTTTAGCACCGGAGACTTTCACGATAAGAGCGATCTTGATTTAATTATTATAAATAATACAGAAAGGGGCTGGGGTATATCCGATTGCTTCATCTTAGATGATGTTGGCTATGACATCTATTGCACACCATGGGATACAAGAATATACGAACAATCCATCTTAGAAAGACCCGACGTAGCGTGCCTAATCGACCTCAAAGTTCTCTATTATGCAAAGCCTGAGGATTTGGAGAAATTAAACGACTTTAGGCAAAAAGCTCTTGATGCGCTTGCGGAGCCGATAGGAGAAGCATGTCTTAATCGAGCAAAAAAATGGATCGACCTAGCTAAGCAAGCATACTGTGATACGATGCTAGGCGATAATATCGGTTCAGTGAGATATGCATCTGCCGATGTTCTGTACCATCTGGTCAATGCCTTGGTCAGCATGAATAACACGTACATCAAACGAGGAATCAAGCGATATTTAGAAGAAATATGCTCGTATCGCTATGTTCCAGACGATCTCGAATCCTTATACATGTCAATTATCGAAGCTCATACCATTGAAGATATTCGCAGCGCTTCTTTTAATATGTTGAACAGCGTTACGAGGCTGCATAGCAAGATGTGTGATAACTTCATTGTTAAACCTGCTCCGACCTTTAATAATCTGAGGGGAACTTACGAAGAATTGTGGTGCAACTACCGCAATAAAATCTTAAACAGTGTTACAACGAACGATGCCTCCTATGCCTTTCTTTCGGCCTTTGGAGCGCAAGGATATCTTGATGAAATGACTGCGCAGAAAGGAACCAGAAAATTTGATCTCATGCAGTACTTTGATGCAAGTGATTTACCAGTAGTGAAAGAGAAGTTCCTTGAAATGATGGAGGAATATGTAGACGAATATAATAAGGTCGGCAGAGAAGTCGAACATTTTAAAACCTTCGAGCAATTATATGCCCATTATATCAATCCATTAAAATAGGATTTTTCCAGAACCGTGTAGAATTAGTTTCTACACGGTCTAGTCCGTTTGGGGGATCTATTAGTTACACTTACAGCATGTAATACCCAAAATAGTAGCTATACAGCACCCGACGGAAACGTATATAAATATAAATTAGAATTAACAGGTACATTGCCTAACGCTTCAAAAGAATCAACATATATTATTTTGACAATTTAAGCGTATATGATAAATAAATGGTGGGTTCGGGTTATTAACATTAGTACACATCTGCAAAAAATACTGGACTTATCGTTCCGGAAAAGTATATACTGTACCTACAGAAACGGAGGGAGAAACATGGGGCGCAACAAAGAATTTGATAAAGAAGCGGTGCTTCATAAAGCGATGCTCGTTTTTTGGAAGAAGGGCTATGAAGCGGCAAGCATTCCCGATTTGCTGGAAGCTATGGATCTAAGCAGATCAAGTCTGTATGAAACGTTCGGGGATAAACAAACGCTTTATATCGAGGCGATCAACTGGTACAAGAAATGGAAGCAAGCCAAAAGGGACATCCTCGTCAATGCGACATCTGCAAAAGCAGGAATCCGGAAGTACTTCGAGGTACACATCGATTCCGCCCTGGACAGCGAGTCACCGAAGGGCTGTCTCATTACTAATGCAGCAGTCGGAATGGATTCGCCAGATGAGCAACTGAATGCGTTGATCAGAGAGCGGTTTGAGGAGTTAGAGAAATCCTTCTACGAGCTGCTGTGCAAAGGTCAGGAGACGGGAGAAATCATGCCCGAGAAAGATATCAAGACTTTATCTCATCTGCTCTTAAACCTGAACCATGGTATAAATATCGTTGCGAAGGTGCAGGGTGACCGCAGCAAGATGCAGCAGATGATAGACACAGTGATGGAAATGCTATAACATATTTTTTTTACACATTCCGGAACGATTGTTCCAAAAAAACTTGTAAGCAAAGGAGACTTTCTATGCATGCAGCTTCCGTTCCAACAGAAAAATCGGTTTCGCCAGCGCTGATTTTTATCCTGGCAGCCGCTTGTGGTATTATAGCGGCAAATCTTTATTATGCTCAACCATTGATAGGCTCGATCGGTTCGACCATCGGGCTCTCCTCCGGGGCTACCGCACTTATCGTGACGTTGACTCAAATCGGCTATGGGATTGGCTTATTATTTATCGTACCGCTCGGAGACATCCTGGAAAATCGTAAGCTGATCCTTTCATTATTGCTCATTACAGCTGTTGTTTTGACAATTGCTGCTGTAATCAAAAGCGCAATCCTGTTCCTCACTGCTTCGCTCGTAATCGGAGTAGGTTCCGTAGCAGCACAAATCCTTGTACCGTATGCGGCTCATCTTTCACCTGAAGCCGTGCGCGGTCGCAATGTAGGCAACGTCATGAGCGGGCTGCTTCTCGGGATTATGCTTGCCCGTCCTATTTCAAGCTTGGTGGCGGAGTATATGGGCTGGCGCGCCATATATTTTATCTCTGCAGCATTGATGTTCGTGCTGGCTCTAGTATTGGCAAAGGCACTACCTTCAAGGAAGCCTTCGATCGCTACAGCTTACCCGGCGCTGCTGCACTCCATGCTGCATCTACTGAAGACGACAGCGGCATTGCGCCGGAGGGCAATTTATCATGCTTGTGTATTCGGAACGTTCAGTTTGTTTTGGACTACAGTTCCGTTGGTATTGACAAGTACGCCGTTCCATTTCACTCAGAAGGAGGTCGCTCTGTTCGCATTAGTCGGGGTAATGGGAGCAATAGTGGCGCCAGCTGCTGGCCGTATGGCAGACCGTGGATGGGTTCGTCCGGCTACGGGATGGGCATTGGCCATCGTCATCTTTTCCATGCTGCTTCCTTTACTGGTTCCATCAAGTTCTGTACTCGCAGTCCCCATCCTCGTAGCTGCGGCGATTTTACTTGACATGGGAGTTTCCGCCAACATGGTTCTCGGGCAGCGAGTGATTTTCTCTTTAGGAGCGGAATTTCGCAGCAGGCTTAACGGTTTATATATGGCGATTTTCTTTTTAGGAGGCGCTATCGGCTCTGCGGCAGGGGGCTGGGCTTACGCAATAGGCGGCTGGGAGGCGGCACTTCTGATCGGAATCGCTTTACCGGCTATCGCCATGGCGTATTATGCGACAGAGTTATCGAGAAAGAAAAGGGCAGATTAATGAATTTCTGTCCATTTCAGAATTACTTAAATACAATTAGAAGATCAAGAAATCTTATAATGAATCGAGTAATATGTAATGCGGAGAAAATACCTGCGACCTGATGATGTCATGAAAGCATTTATAATTCACTAAAGTAGGGTAGGGGCTAACCACAAAGCCGGCTCATAGGGGCCGGCTTTGTGGTCAGCCCCTATCAATATGCACGAGCACGATCTACTAAGGAAAATGATAACCATCTACTGGTTCCTCAATGTGCACCATAACCCGAACAAGATAATCCTCTGCATGTTGCAATACGATCTCATCCTGCATGTAATCCTCGTAAGCATCGCCCTTAATGACGTACTGTTTCTTCTTGATATATTCAAAGATTTGTGTATAGATCTTCTCGGTATCCCCGTAATCTGCTCTGGCATAAGACACAAGATAGAAACCCTCCGGCATATAGGCCTGTTTGTGATGCGTTGTCGTCATAAAGCTGTACATATGGGAGATCATGTCGCCATCCGCCTTCAGCAGATCATCCTTGGGAATGATGACCCCACTAGGGTATCCAAGTGGCGCATGCTCCTTGTTCAGCCGCGCCCGAAAATCCTCCCAGAGCTCCTCTGAGAACTCCTTTTTGGATGAGTAGATGCGGCGGCTCAGAAGCAAGGGGGTTTTAGGCTGCCAGATGACATGCATTTGGTTGGTGTCCAGATGCATGGATTGCTCTATATTTTCCGCACGCTGTATAATCATTTGTTTCGCCCGAGTCAGTTTAGTGATCTGCAGCTGCAGATTTTCCTCCTGTTTACGCAGCAAATTAAGGGTAGTTTCCGGAGAACGCTCACCGAGATGCTGCTGAATTTCCTCCAGGGACATGCCCAGCTCTTTGAAAATATGAATAACGCTGATCGTTTCAAACTGGCTGTGGCTATAATAGCGATAACCATTATCCGCCACAAAGGCAGGTTTGAACAGACCGATGCGGTCGTAGTAAATGAGGGTTTTACGCGAAACCTCGGACAGCTTGGAAAAAGCACTAATGGATAACATTTCATTTGGATGCATAAGTACCCCCAAATCAAAAAAAGTAGATTGACTGTATAGTTACTATACAGTTTATAATACATCTGTTCTGATAGCCAGTCTACTTTTAGATCGCAGATCAGTGTGTTTATTTCTTGATGAGGAGAATGCTTATGGTAAGGAAAATACTGCAAAGTGTACGGGAATATAAGAAAGATACGTGGCTGACGCCTTTGTTTTTACTTGGTGAAGTGGCCATGGAAGTCATAATCCCGCTGTTTATGGCAGAATTAATTGATCAGGGGATCACGGGGGGGCAGATGAATCAGGTGGTGAAGTACGGCTTGATTCTGGTGTTGTTTGCTCTTGTGTCCCTGGTATTTGGGGCGCTGGCGGGCAAGCATTCTGCGATTGCCATGTCTGGGTTTGGTAAAAATTTGCGTTACGACCTGTTCCGTCATGTGCAGCAGTTGTCGTATTCCAATATGGATAAATTCTCGACCTCAGGTATCGTCACCAGACTGACTACGGATATTACGCATGTGCAAAATGCATTTCTGATGATTATCCGGATTGCCTTTCGCAGTCCGGTAATGATGATCTTTGCGACGATTATGACGTATCGCATCAGTCCGTCTATTGCTTCTTGGTTCATGATTGTTATCCCTGTGCTGGCCATTGGCATGATCATCATCATGAAGTATTCTTTCCCGATTTTTGAGCGTGCTTTTGGCAGTTATGATGATCTGAATAAAGTTGTCCAGGAAAATGTACGCGGCATTCGAGTCGTAAAATCTTATGTGCGAGAAGAGCGTGAGATATCCAAGTTTCAGGCCGTATCCCAGCGGATATTGGCACAGATGGTTAAGGCAGAACGCATTCTGTCGTACGAACTTCCACTGATGCAAATTGTGCTGTATGCCGTGATGCTGATCATCTCATGGATTGGAGCCAAACTGGTTGTGGGTGGAAGCATGACTACCGGCGAGCTTACGAGTGTATTCGCGTATTCCATGCAAATTCTAATGAGCTTGATGACCCTGGGCATCGTAGTTATTATGGTTGCTATTGCTCGCGCTTCGGCGGGACGGATTAATGACCTGTTAAGTGAACAGTCCGACATTACCAGTCCCGATTCGCCAGTTACAGAGCTGCACAGTGGAGAGATTGAATTCCGTAAGGTGTCCTTCCGTTACTCCGACAAAGCCGAGAATTATGCCCTGTCTGGTATTAATCTGCGAATTGCTTCGGGACAGACGATCGGTATTATTGGAGCTGCGGGCAGTGCAAAGTCCACCTTGGTGCAACTGATTCCGCGTCTATATGATGCCAGCGAGGGTGAAGTCCTTGTTAGTGGAGTCAATGTGAAGGAATATGATCTAAGTGTGCTTCGCAGCCAGGTCGCGATGGTATTGCAAAAAAATGTCCTGTTTGAAGGCACGATTAAGGAGAACCTGCGTTGGGGCAATGAAAATGCGACCGATGAAGAGCTGATTGAAGCATGCAAAGCGGCGCAGGCACATGAGTTTATTTCCATGTTCCCGGATGGATATGACACTCACTTGGCACAAGGCGGTACTAACGTTTCGGGAGGTCAGAAGCAGAGACTGTGTATTGCCAGAGCTTTGCTCAAAAAACCGAAGATTCTGATTCTGGATGATTCCACCAGCGCTGTAGATACACGGACAGACGCGTTAATCCGCAACGTTTTCAAGGAAAGCATACCGGATACAACCAAAATTATTATTGCCCAGCGTATTGCATCTGTTGAAGATGCTGATCAGATTGTCGTAATGGATGAAGGCAAGATGGTGGATATCGGAACCCATGAGGAACTGCTGGGCAGAAACACAATATATCAAGAGGCTTATTATACACAGAAGAAAGGCGGGGAAGCACTGGATGGATAACATGAATTACGGTCAGACGATAAAACGTTTGCTATCCTATTTTAAATATTACAAATTCAGAACGGCATTGGCGCTGATTCTGGTTCTGGTTAGTTCCGCCGTCTCTGTCGCTTCAGCGGCCTTTCTGCGATTGCTGATCGACGACTTTATTACGCCGTTGCTCGGAAATCACAATCCAGTGTTTGACGCCTTATTACAGGCTTTAATCATCCTGGCTGTAATCTACGCTGCTGGAGTCATTAGTACGTTTGTCTCGAAACGGCTGATGATTACCGTCTCACAGCAGATTATGAAAAGGATTCGTGACCGCTTATTCGAACACATGCAGAAGCTGCCTATTAAATATTTTGACCGTAAAGCCCACGGGGATATTATGAGTCATTACACGAACGATGTGGACACGCTGAACATGATGCTGACGGATGGATTGCCCCAGCTGTTGTCCACTGCGGTGACAGTGTTGGTCGTTCTCGGTACGATGTTATATCTGGATGTGCCGTTAACGATCGTGGTTGTGCTAGGTGCACTTGCCATGCTCTGGATTACCAAAACCGTGGGTACTAAGGCAACCCAGCACTTTTTCCGGCAGCAGGAATCGATCGGTGTGGTGGATGGATATATTGAGGAGATCATTCATGGGCAAAAAGTGGTGCAGGTGTTCGGTCGCGAACAAAAAGCGATGGAACAATTTGCCCGCCTGAATGACGAATTATTTGACAACTCGGTAACAGCTAACAAATATTCGAATATCCTCATGCCAATCAATGCAAATCTTGCCACATTAATCTACGTGCTTGTGGCTATTGCGGGCGGAGCTATGGCGATATCGGGCTGGAATGCCGGGCTGACTCTTGGAAGTATCGCAGCTTTTCTGAGCTTGTCCCGTAATTTTACGATGCCGATTGCCGAAATCTCCTCGCAGGTCAACATGTTTGTCGTGGCTCTTGCAGGGGCACAGCGGATCTTTAACTTGATGGATGAACAGCCTGAAGCAGATGAAGGCCGTGTAACCTTGGAGAAAAATCAGGATCAGACCGGATGGGTCTGGAAACTGGAGGATGGAACAAGCGTTGTTCTGAAAGGCAAAGTGGAGTTTAAAGACGTCAGCTTTACGTATGATGGAAAGAAACAAGTGCTTCAGAATATTACGTTATATGCCATGCCTGGACAGAAACTCGCGTTCGTAGGTGCAACGGGTGCGGGCAAGACTACCGTAGCCAATCTGTTGAATCGTTTTTACGATATAACAGAAGGCGAGATCATCTACGATGGCATTAATATTCAGCGTATTCGAAAAGCAGATTTGCGGCATTCTCTGGGAATTGTACTGCAGGATACCCATCTGTTCTCCGGTACGATAGCTGAGAACATTCGATACGGAAGACTGGAGGCCAGTGACGATGAGGTGATCCATGCTGCGAAGCTGTCGTATGCGGCGAGTTTTATTGAACGTTTGCCTGACGGGTATGAGACACGGCTTGATGGCAGCGGCAATGGACTGTCACAGGGACAGTGTCAACTGCTGGCGATTGCCAGAGCGGCGATTGCTAATCCGCCCGTCATGATTCTGGATGAAGCAACATCATCCATCGATACTCGAACAGAAGCGCTGATCCAGAAGGGTATGGATAATCTGATGAAGGGTCGAACCGTGTTTGTGATCGCCCACCGGTTATCTACCGTACGAAATTCCGATGCCATTATGGTTCTTGAAAAAGGCCAAATCAAGGAACGCGGGGATCACGAGCAGCTGCTGGCGGCTAAAGGAAACTATTATCAATTGTACACAGGTGCCTTTGAGTGGGATTAACGGAAACATTCAAGCAGCAACTAATGTATCAATTCATCAACGCATCAATGCAACGATAAAGAGATTGGTAAAAAGTTTAAAGTTAGAATTTTAGTTTACAAAAAAGGGAATGATTTGATATTATTAAGCCATAATCAAACGCGATGACGAGAAGAGTAAGGGAAAATGTCCTTGCACAGAGAGCTCCGGTAGCTGAAAAGGAGTCAAGAACTTTTCCAAGAAGCAAGCCTCTGAGCAGCATGTCGGAACCGTATCTGGGGATGGCATGACGGGAGCTCCCGTTACAGAGCTAGAGTATAAGCATTGGATGCAATGCCGTACTTGAAGAGGTTAATATGGCGACATATTAATGAAGCTGGGGTGGCACCACGAAAATTTCGTCCCCAAGACATAAGGTCTTGGAGGTGAAATTTTTTTTATTTTTCCATATCCAGTTCATTAGGAGGAGTCGACATGGTTAACGATAAGGAACACCATACTGAAAATTTTATGTTTAGATGGATTAAGGAAGAGCTTGACCAGAATCCTTTTGGCAGAAATATGTGCACGCGCTTTCCACCCGAGCCTAATGGTTACCTTCACATTGGAAGCGCCTATGCCATACACACGAACTATTCGGTAGCTCAAACATTTAATGGGACATTTCATTTGCGTTTTGATGATACCAACCCCCTTAAAGAGGATATCGAGTACGTTAACGCGATCGTTGAGGACATAAAGTGGTTAGGATACGATCCGGGTAAACATATCTACTTTGGATCGGACTACTCACACGAAATCTATCATGCCGCGGTTAAATTGATCAAGAAGGGGAAGGCATACGTCTGTGATTTGTCACCGAACGAAGTGACAGAGTATCGAGGAACTTTGACTGAGCCAGGTAAAAACAGCCCTTATAGATATCGTTCAGTTGAGGAAAATCTGGAGCTGTTTGAAAAAATGAAAGATGGAAAATTCTCGGCTGCTTCTAAGGTTGTTCGCGCCAAAATTGATATGGCTTCGCCCAATATAAATATGCGAGATCCTATTATTTATCGAATTATTTTTTCTGAGCATTACAGAACAGGAAGTGAATGGTGCATCTATCCTATGTACGATTTTGCTCATCCGATCCAGGACGCAATTGAAGGAATCACTTACTCCTTATGCTCAGTTGAATTTAAAGATCACCGTCCCTTGTACGAATGGGTATTAAAAGAGCTTGATATCTCTGATCCTCCGCGGCAAAGGGAGTTTGGGCGGCTAAATTTAACAGGCGTTGTCACAAGCAAACGTTTTTTAAGGCAAATGGTAGAAGGCGGTTACGTTGACGGGTGGGATGATCCAAGACTTCCAACGATTCAAGGGCTTAGAAGAAGAGGTTTCACGCCGGAAAGCATCCGTAGCTTCATCGAGACAATTGGCGGAATTCGAACGGAAAGTATGGTGGACATATCGCTCTTAGATCATTGCCTCAGACAGGAGTTAAAAGGAAAATCGATTAACGTAATGGCGGTATTGCACCCTTTGAAAGTCGTCCTTACAAACTATCCTGAAGATGACGTAGAGATGCTAATGATTGAAAACAATAGTGAAAACGAGGCGATGGGGAAGAGAGAAGTTCCTTTTTCCAAAACGATTTATATCGAGCGTAATGATTTTTTGGAGCAGCCGCCAAAGGGTTTTCACAGGCTAAGTCCAAATGCAGAAGTCAGGCTGAAAGGAGCTTATTTCATCAGGTGTGAAGAAGTGATCAAGGACCGTGAAACAGGAGAAATCACAGAACTTCACTGCACCTATGACCCGCTTACGAAGAGTGGCACTGGGTTTACAGGACGAAAGGTGAAGGGGACAATTCATTGGGTTCCAGCGGACCAGGCTGTTAAGATTGATGTTAATCTCTATGAAAAAATGCTGCTTGATGAAGAAACTTCGATGGAAGGTGGCAAGGAGTGGACTGAAAAGATAAATCCTAACTCATTGGTTACCATACAGGACGTACTTATTGAGCCTTCTATTAAAGATTTCCCTCTGGAAGAGAAATTCCAATTCATCCGACATGGCTACTTTTGCGTTGATAGTAAGTATAGAACCCATGATCAGCTGATATTTAACCGAATAGTTCCGCTAAAGGATAGTTGGAGCAATAAATAGTGTACTACGATGGCCCACATAGAAATCCATCGGGGATAGTAGCTCTATGACATGACGGCAGTTGGCCAACGGCTGCCGTTTTTCAACTAACGTTTGAAGCATGATCGCCAACCACAAGCAAACCTTACACTAAGGTATAATCCAAGTCTCTAGGATAAAAGAAGCTATCGAGGAAGCCTTAAACACGGTTATAAACAATAAACTTGCTCTTCCTTGGCGTAAACGTGGAGTACCACGAGGGAGCACATATTTGTATAGCCGTACGCCTGGGCAGAGGTAAGGGGTTCTAATCCCTTACCTCTTTATGTTTAGAAAGGGCTGGTTAAAAAGAATATGGAAAAATTAATTCTAGACGGGAATCGAGTGGCAGACAGCATCAAGGGAAATTTGATTGATCGAATAACGGAGCTTTCTAAGAAGGGAATAGTACCTTGCCTAGCAACGATATTAGTTGGTGATAATCCTTCATCGAAGACATATGTACGTATGAAGGGGAATGCATGCAAAAGGCTAGGGATGCAATCGATCCGAATAGATCTCCCTGCGGACATTACTACGGACGAATTAATATCGCAAATTAATAAGCTAAACCATGATCCAGATGTGCATGGGATATTGTTGCAACATCCAGTGCCACATCATATAGACGAGCGGGCAGCGTTTGATGCTATTAGCATCGAGAAGGATGTCGACGGAGTAACTACTCTTGGATATGCACTCAATGCTTTTGGTGCTGCTACATTTCCATCTTGCACCCCAGCTGCTATCATGGCTATTCTTGAATATTACAACTTACAAGTTGAGGGCAAACACGCAGTAGTTATCGGCAGAAGCCCAATCCTCGGAAAGCCAGTATCTGCAATGCTTTTAAATAAAAACGCGACCGTTACAACATGCCACTCCAGAACAATAAATTTAGAAGATATTGTTCGACTCGGGGATGTAGTAGTTGCGGCTGTAGGAAAACCGAATTTTGTTCGAGGGGATTGGATAAAGCCGGGGGCCATTGTCCTGGACGCTGGTTACAACGAAGGAAATGTCGGAGATGTAGACTTTAATGAATGTCTGGAAAATGCCTATGCAATTACTCCAGTTCCTGCTGGAGTCGGACCAGTGACAATTGCCACCTTGTTGAAGCACACTGTGGACGCAGCCGAAAAGTCGTTGTTGCGCTAACGGAAACGTTAGTTCAACAACACAGCGGTAGCCTATAACTTTATTTTCTCATTCATTACAGTGCGAAGATAAATGATCGTTAAAAACAAAACCCTTCACATACACAAAGTGGAGGGTTTTTACTAGATAATCTAACAAATAAAAATAGAAGTATATAGTTCAGTGAACCATAGAAAATATCAGTATCAAGGGATCTAACGATATTTATACATATGTACAAAATACTACGTAATATTAATATATAAGTTTTGTTGACGAGGCTTTGATACTGCTGTATTTTCATATAGTGTTACACATCATATGTGGACATCCATTTCATAGGAACGGAAATGTCCTTTTTTGTGTAAAAGATAGGTGGAGGTAATGGAGGTAATGGCTTCATTTTTTCATGCATATTGTCCTGAAGGAGTGAACAGCAAATACCGTCTCATTGTTTTTGACGATAAGAAGGAGGCGTTCATTCCTCTTACAGAGTTTTATCATGATCAGTTCAACAGGATCAGTGAGAGTTCCGTAATCGCATATTTAAACACCTTAGAGCCATTCTTTTATTGGTTAAAGTACAAAAGCTACTACAAAGCCAGAAAGGTTTCTTGGGATGATGATCCAGAGGCTGTTAAGGAAGCTGTAAGGCAATATTTAATAGAACAGATGAATTGTAAGATTCGTGGCAGAGACGGACATGAAGGCGTGTACTTAACGAGTAAAAGCTCCAAAACTGTTCAACTGTATCTGTCCGCTATTAAAGGTTTTTATAAGACCATGATTCGCTTAAAGAAGTATACACAGGCCAATCCACTTATCGATTTAGAATATAAAGATAGTGTTTCTGAACAACCAGGGGAAAGGGGGAACAGACCAAGGATGCCCAAAGCGGCAGGTACCGAGGAACCGCTATCTTTCAGAAAACAAACAGATTCTTATTTTAAGATCATCAATGAAGAATGGGTACCTGAGATCATTGGAGATTGGGATCTGCCATACCGCATTTACCAGGCTGGGGATACTCAGGGTTGGCGACTAAGGGATGAAGTAATAACCAGATTTATGTTTGAAACAGGGGCGAGAATATCTGAGATATTAGAGCTTACTGTTGGGGATTACAGAAAACGTTCGGATATCCATGAACTAGCTGCTACGAATAAAGGCAGCTTTAAGCGACGAATCAAGTTCATTCGGATATCCCCTGAAACATTAAAGTTATTAATAAAATACGTGAACTCAGAGCGACGTCATTTCGCAAGCACACAAGTAAAATTCAACGACTTGCCTGATGGCGAACCATTATTTTTATCAACCAGGGGTACTCCATACACATACTCAGCTTTTTATTCAAATTGGTCTACCATCACCAAAAATGCCGGGATCAAACTAAATCCACATAAAGCAAGGCATTGGTTTGTGACTTCCATGTTGCGCGGCATTTATGAGCAATCTGAAACAGCTGCCCAAATCGAAGACAAGAAGAAGCAGCTTATTGAATATATGAAATGGCGAGACCCAGAGACATTAAGCGTGTATGAGCATTATTACGATGAACAGAAATTCCGAGATTTACATGAGAAGCTTCAGGAGAGCTACATGCAACGCGAGAAAGAGTACTTCAAATCAGCTAAGAAGCGCTCAGTGGTCAAATCACCTGAAATACTTATGGCTTTTGAGCTTAAGAGCTCCGATGAGAAACAAGACTGGTTAAATGAATTTTTTGAAGGGATGGAACCGTAGTGTCTACAGCAGTGCAATTACAAGAGGAAATCCAAGACAAAACCTGGGGAGCCCTTCTTAGCGGTAAAATATCGGAGGAACTGTTACTTTTGTCTGATCCAAACGGAGATTACTACTGGGATAAAGTTGAGGAGAAAAATATCAAATATTTTGTTCGGCAATGTGCAGCTCATCCGTGGGCAAACCATTTTGCATTAGCGCTTATATGTTTGTCCGATCGAAATTTAACACCACAATCGATTATGAATATCACGAGTTCTCTGAATGCTCGATTTCGGGATTTGTTCAATCATTTTAAGCTGTCGGCCATGGAGGAGTTTTTGCCAACACACATAGAGCAGTACGTAACAGGTCAAATTCTGCCTGGTCATTCTGATCGACAGCGGCAATCGATTTTGACAGGCTACAACACCTTTATGTTTAATCTGAAAAAATGGTTGGGTACGAAGTTTAACGATGAAAAGCAGACTGCTCTTTCCGCGTATCTGCTTCCTAATCTTCCTTATGATAATAGAGATTTTAGCGTTCGTACAAAGGCCATTACTAATGCAAAAACCAAGCGAAAAGAAGACACTTCGGCTGTAACACCTTTATTGCCTGAAATAAGGGCAGAGGGGCATCTTAGATGGAATCAAGTGAGCCGGCTGCGTGAAGCCTACCGTAAGGCCATTATGAACGTTAGAGAGCAGCGATTGGCACTTCCAATAGAATTTCATTACGATGAATCAGAATATGTAGGTGAACGATGGCATTTTATTCTTAGAGATCTTAAAGGCTTTGGCCAGTCCCAAGGTGAGAATAAGCGTTACAGAGATTTTAAAGACGAGGACTGTATTCTTGAATTTGTTAAAGCGGAAAAGTTAGAGGACGGGTCTGAAGGTGAGGGGCTGTGGTTTTTAGAGCTTCTAAGGCTAAGGCTGTTGGGTAACTGGGCCCCTGAGCAAGTCTCGGATGAACGAAGAGAAAAAATAGTTGATTATCTTAATCATTGGGGGTACGAGATAGAAGATGGTGGGAAAATACCCTCCCCATTTTCTACCAGGAACCCAGGCCTGCTGGTTCAAGGATTTGACGTAACACGAACTGCCAAGATTACGAATAAACTCCTAATTAACATCGAGCCAATCTATGTGGCATGTACGTTCGCAAGATTTGCACTCGATATTATAACATCATCTGGTGCCAGAATTAATGAACTGCTGCAAATTAGTTATGATAAAGACTGCTGTGTGGTGACGGTAGATAAAAGTGTTAGTCCGCCAAGAAAAAACTACATTTTCCGGTTGATCCCTAAAGGAAGGGAAGAGCCAGAGAATTATTATTTGCCAGAAGAAGTCTTTAAGTTTATGTCAGAAATTCTGAAAATGCTTAAGGAATCCTATAAGTCCGATTCCATTCCAGAGGTCGAGTATGATGTTGATAGCAGGAAACATCTATTGCCGCCGAAAAGATATATTTTTCAGTACCAGTCGAGACACGTTAACGTTATAACACTTAATGCGATCCTTCGTTTTCTTTTACACGGTATTGTGATTCAATCAGCAGAAGGCAATCAAGTTGTTTTGAAAGCTCATCTGTTGAGACATGCATTTGCGACACATGCGGTTCAAACGGAAAAAATACCGGTCGACATTGTGAAAACGTTGCTCCATCAAAAGGATATTGAGGTGACTTCATACTATTCTGCACCTACAGCTCAACAGGTTTCCGAATCAATAAACTCGCTTCACGAAAACTGGATTTCATATGTCGATATCCAAAAGGGTATTCTTAGGGGACCGGAAGAGCTTAAAGAGCTTTATGAAGATTATCGAGAAAAGGTAGGAACCATGTCAAAGGTAGTTGGAGGCATCTGTACCATTGACTCGGTATGCCCGACTAAAATGGCTTGTGTCGGATGTGGAGCGAAAGTTCCACGACCGGAGTTTAAAGAAGAAATAGCTGCCTTTTATAATTGGGCGGACGAGAGTGAAAAACGATTTGAACAGTTGGGGTTACTCCTTGAAGCAAAGAAGATGAAAATAGCTAAAAATAGAGCTAAAAATGAACTTAAGGAGATCCAACTGATAGAGAAATCTCAAAAGGATGAGACATATGCACCGGAAATTCGTATCTCCTCAAACAAATGAACTGGAATGGCTTCAAGCATCTTACGACAAGAGGAAGAACCGTTCACTTGAACTTGGTGTAAAAGCGATCGATACACTTATCAAAGAGGGTAAAACGGTTTCATACAGAACTGTATCGGACAAATCTAAAGAA
The DNA here is from genome assembly GCF_018403185.1 of Paenibacillus montaniterrae. Taxonomy (GTDB): domain Bacteria; phylum Bacillota; class Bacilli; order Paenibacillales; family Paenibacillaceae; genus Pristimantibacillus; species Pristimantibacillus montaniterrae. The sequence continues at coordinate 351,139 of NZ_BOSE01000001.1, read as the reverse complement.
ATAGATCCAGACGGATTAGGAATACATCAAAATACAATCCGAAAGAATCAAGAGCTTCATAATCATTTTCTTCAGCACAGTACTACTAAGGCTTATAGGCCTCGCAAAAGGTCACACAAGACCTTAGACAATGATTTAGATGCATTCAAGCACATTAAACAGGATCGTGACATAGATCGAGTTCGACAGCGCTATATGCAGCTCACTAAGCCGGAGTTGGTCGAATTACTGATACGGATGGAACAGTATATTGCGTATCAGAATCAGTATTGGCTGAAAAGTGAATTTGAAAAGTATATAAATGAGTAAACCTAACTTTGGTTTGTTAAATCGAACGGTACTGCCCGGCAATCAATCGGCAGCCTTGTTGTGCGGCGCCACAAAACAGCTTAAATAAAATGATCGAAAACAGTATATCTTTAAATGTAATTAAGCAGACTTATGTCGTTTTTGTGAGACACATGTCTGCTTAATTAATGACCACGCCGAAACAACTATGCTTGAATAAAGGTCATAGGCTGGGTGGGGCGTTAGGCTATAGGGCAGATTACGTCAACAAAAAAATAAAACCGGCACAATTATATGCCGATTAACCATTAGCCAATATGCAAAAAGGGTAGCCTAAAAAAGTCATGGATACATAATAGTATATAAAAAAATTCAACATAAGTCTATTATTTTTTTGGTGTAAATTGTATGTTATTTATGCGACCGCGGCGCAAAACGATAAGGGATGAAGGGAGAAGTCCCGCATAATTACGCTCAGAAAAATTACATTGGAAAACCGACGCTCTATATTTAACTTGGAAGAACCAAAAGAACAACGGCGCTTCGTTGCGTCCCAGAAGCGAAAGGAAGGGTAACTATGATAATGACACAAAAAGAAATGCTGTTCATTGTGCAATCACAACTTGCTATTGACCTGAATTGCTCTGTCGATGACCTGAACGGCGAAAAGGATAGCATTATTTTTGTTGAAGCTAAAGAAAATCCTGGATGCAGACCATTTCCGAGGAAGGCACGTTATTTCGAAATCTTGTCTATGGGAAAATCAATTGTAGTATCGGCTACACCCGAACGGTTGTTAATTGCCAAAACACAGATGCAGGGTAAAAACAGGGATACCGTATTCTCCTTACCATTTATCAGAGGTCTTTACTTGCATTTTCTGCCTGATGTAAAAAGAATTAAGCCAATGTCACCGCCGAAATTTTTTTCATTTGATCTGATTCAGCGAGAAGAAGTGGTCAGTTTATTTGATGTTACAAAATTCAATGAAGCTATTATATATGATACGAATCTTCCCTGGCAGACTGATCTAGCTGTGCTTGCAAAGCAAGATGGGGAAATTGTTGGTGTGGCAGGAGCAAGCAAAACCTGTACAAAACTGTGGCAAATTGGCATAGAAGTATTACCCAAATATCGTAATTTGGGATTGGCTAGTTATCTTGTAAGCAGGTTAACTTTTGAAATATTGGAACGTGGAGAGATACCGAGTTATGACGTAATCGCAAGTAACATTGCTTCACAAAGAGTAGCTCACCGATTAGGGTATTTTCCCGCGTGGGTGTCTGATTGGCGATGCAATTTTGAAGGACTTGAACAGTAGTAAATTTGTAAAAACACGAGACAAATCTTCAAGTTTTGTCTCGTGTTTTAGTTGTACAGTTTTGTGTTAAAACTTGTTTTAGTTGTACAGTTTTGTGTTAAAACACAACTTATTATTTTGCATCTGAAAAAACGGGGAATATAATGTATGACACTAAATAAGGATCTATATAAAACAAGGCATTTAATCGATTTACATACATATGTACAAAATACGAGTTTTATGAAGTAGTAATAGGAAGATTTATAAAGGGCTTTGCGACTTCATTTTTTTCTGTCCGTTCACCCGTTGCATTAATTGATTTTCTTGTAGGTAAGACTTTTAGGAAGTCTTCTTTGACTAAACTCTTTTGCTGCTAAAAGCTTCAGTCTCATCTCCGCTTGCCAATCCATACTTAGTGCAAACATTAGTAAAAACAACCGGAATGTCGTATGCCTTTTCCTCAGTAGCACTTGCACTATGCCATCGTTGAAGCGATATCTTTTTTCAGTAATATCATGATGATAGATATTAATCTCTCAATCCTATCCATCAGATCCATAAGTTCCCCCTCTTTTTTTCTTCAGCATGAAACAGTGACATACATCTGTCACCTCTTATAAATTATACTACATACAGATCAGTTACTTGATAACGCAATATCCAACAAACAGTAACTCATTCTGAAAAGTGGTCTTCCAACTGAAGGCCACTTTTTAATATAACGATGGAGGCTCGCTTTATGAAAAATAGCTATTCTACTCTTATCTTTTTTCTGGCTTTAGGTATATTTGGCATTATAACGACTGAAATGGGGATGATCGGAGTTCTTCCCCTAGTCACTCAAAAGTTTCACATAGCGCCCTCGGAGGCCGGGTATCTGGTGAGTGCATTTGCTTTAATCGTTGCCATTTCAGGCCCATTCCTAACATTACTCGCTTCGGGCATGAATCGAAAAGCGATCTTACTATCCGCTATCCTGATGTTCGCCATCTCTAATTGGGTGTATGCTTATACTACCAGTTTCGAAGTTATGCTGGCATTCCGGATTGTTCCTGCATTTTTTCATCCTGTCTTTTTTTCGATTGCGCTTGCGACCGCTGTCAGTCTTGTTCCTCCGGAAAAGAGCGGCAAAGCGGTCACCCAGGTTATGGCCGGAGTAACCGTTGGATTCGCTTTTGGCGTACCTATTACATCCTATCTCTCTACAAAAATTTCGTTGGAAGCTGCTTTTCTGTTTGGAGCTATTGTGAGCGTCATTGCATTTATAGGCATACTGGTCTGGTTGCCTTCAACGCCTGTCAAGGGAAGAATGTCTTTCGGCAAGCAGCTTGGCATATTGCGCAAACCTCAATTGTGGTTAACGATCTTGATCGTGGTGATGATCTTTTCAGGAATGAGTTCAGTTTATAGCTACTTTGCAGAATATCTCGGAGAAATCACCCATATGAACGGTACCTGGATCAGCGTGATGTTGATGATCTTTGGCGTCACCATGATTGCAGGGAACTTCTTGTTCGGGTTCTTTCTGAACAAAAGCATGACAAAAACGGTTATCCTGTTTCCTCTCGTATATGCGGTTATTTACTTATTTACTTATTATTGGGGCTCTCATTTTTGGCCAATGGCGGTCATCGTATTTGTGTGGGGTGCTGTGCATTCAGGGGGGCTTATTCTAAGTCAAGTCTTGTTGATGACTGATGCCAAGGAAGCACCCGAATTCGGCAACAGCTTATTTGTTTCCTTTTCTAATGTTGGCATCACTGTAGGGACATGGATCGGCGGCTTGTTTATTTCCCGGTTGGGCGCGCATCAGCTTATGTGGAGCGGTATTGTGCTTTTGTCACTTGCTTTCATATTGATCATAATAAAGATAGCCATTTCCAATGAAAAAAGCTTCGTTTACCACTGATTTTATCCAGCGTTAAATCGTGTAAGCGAACTGAACAGAATTCGAAAGGCGGAACATCCATGAAATTAAACCGTTCAAATACTCAAAAGGGAGTTAAAAGAAGGTTATTACCTAAGCTTTCTCTTCCAAGAGTCCCTCCCCTTGACTCAAGTTGGAAGGGAGCTGTAATCACTTTATCTCTCGTCACGTTATCCATTGTATTCGTGCAAGCGTACTATTATCTTGGATCTCGGGGCATTACGGACTACTTCTTAGGTACATTACTATCCCTGGCTGCAATCCTGCTTGTTGCGGGCATCATTGCCGGGCTGTTACATTGGGCGAAAAAAATACCTTCCCGTTATATATGGTTTATGACTGCTTCGTTTTGTTTGCTGCTGATCAGCTTTTTAGGGCCCATGCCTCTAACGTTGCTTGTTCTTTTTTCCATCATCCTTTCCTCTTCCCTGCTTGGCGCCTTGCTTTATCGCTTAATGAAGGGAGCATATCGCGATGCCGCAAGATGGGTGAAAGTAACGGCAGGCGGGGGCGCAGCTGCGGTCTTTGTTTTGATCTGCGTGCTGGGATACTGGCTCACGAGCGATGGCTACGCTAAGCTTCAAGTTCCCTACCCACTGCAAACCGTCAAAACATCAGAGCAATACCAGACAACAATGGCTGATCCGGCGGAACCCGGAGCATTTCGCGTAAAATCCATAACCTATACTAGTGATCCAACGTACCGCAAGGATCTTGACGTCGAAGGGCGACTGACGACTGAATCCGTCGACGGTTCGGCCTTTGTGGGCAACTGGAGTTCCCGGCGCACCAACACTTTTGGCTTTGGTCCGGAAGCCATGCCGTTAAACGGAACGGTCTGGTATCCTGATGGCGATGGCCCCTTCCCACTAGTGTTAATTGTTCACGGGAACCATCTAGCGACCGACTTTTCCGATCCGGGCTATGCCTATTTGGGCAATTTGCTAGCAAGTCGTGGATATATTTTGGCTTCGATTGATGAGAACTTTCTGAATATTTCCCCGTACGACGATCTGTTTATTCTTGATGGACTGAAGGACGAAAATCGCGCTAGAGGTTGGTTGTTACTGGAGCATTTGAAGACATGGGATGAGTGGAACTCCGTTGAAGGTAATCCGTTCTATGGCAAAGTCGACATGCAACATATCGCGCTGATGGGACATTCTCGGGGAGGCGAAGCCATCGCAATAGCTGCAGCTTATAATGACTTGACGACATATCCCGAGGACGCAAGCATCAAGTTCGACTACCATTTCAACATTCGTTCCCTTATTTCAATTGCTGGTACCGACATGCAATACAAACCGAGCGGTCAACCCATTGAACTCCAGGACGTTAACTATTTAGCCCTGCACGGCTCCAACGATATGGACGTTAACTCTTTTGTTGGAGCGAATCAATATTACCGTACTCAATTCTCAGATAACAACGAATTCTTCAAAGCTTATGTTTACATTTATGGCGCGAATCATGGACAGTTCAACACTGCATGGGGAAGACACGATGCTGTAGGCGTTGGAAACATGCTGTTTAACAACGCCGAACTTCTCCCTGGCGAACAACAGTTTCGCGCGGCGGAAGTGCTGATCTCATCCTTTTTAGAGGCCACACTCAAGGAAAATGAGCAATACCGAACGGTGTTTAAAGATCTGGGATACGCCAGGGAATGGCTCCCCGAAACGATGTATATTAGCAATTATTGGGATGGGAACACCACTATGATCAGCAGCTTTGAAGAGGATTATGATCCTGGGACAACGACGTTGCCCGGTGGACGCTTGGAGGGAGAGTCACTTAAAGCCTGGAAGGAAGACAAAGTGAAAATGGAACTTACGGATGACCAATACAGCGCGGTTTCCTTGGAGTGGGATAACAAGGCTGCACGATCCACTCCTGCCTATACAGTCATTCTGCCCGATTCTGGTATCGAAATGTCTGATGAAAGCACCATTGTATTTTCGATAGCAAACAATGATGCAGATCGTAAGACCGGTGAACCGGACGCGTTAGTCGATTTGACGGTATCTGTGGAAGATAAAAATGGCAACGTCAGCCGCTTGCTGTTAAGCCACGTGTCTCCCCTACTTCCCATGTTTGAAGGAGTTCTCGCAAAACGGCCGCTTGGATTCCTTCAGACAATCAAGGAGCCGATCTTTCAAAACTTTTCCTTTGATGTATCTGACTTGATCGAAGCCAACTCCAACTTGATGCCGCAGGACATCAGAAAAATCAGCTTTGTTTTTGACCAAACCGCGAAAGGTAACATTTTGATTAAGGACATCGGCATTAGAAACAACAAACACTAGCAGAAAATGACCTAATTAATGATAGCGCGCATATATTATAAATATCCCATCTTGAACTGCGTACATTACGTCAGTTTCAAGATGGTTTTTATTTTCAACACTCGCCGTGTCCCATATGATTTAAGGACACGACGTTTAATAACAACACAACACGCTGGCAATGCTTAGATCAATTCCCCACGCTTTTTTAAATACCAATACAAAATGCAGCCGCAAACGGCACATAGAAGAGCGCATAACCCAATAAAGCCATAGCCTGCCTGTAGTCCGCGCAGCAAGCCAACGGAGTCTCCTTCACCGTAAAGCTTTTTAACCATTTCTATAATAAAACCGATCACATAGTTGCCGATAACGCTGCCAAGTCCCATTAGTGTAACAGTAAAGGTGATCGCCGTATCGCTTCCACGCGGATACCGTTTGGCAATAAAGGCCATAACAGTTGGATAAATCATTGCAATCCCAATACCTGCTGCTGCAAAAAGAAAAGACCACTGCTCCCCTCCAACAATAGCAACAAACGTACATATTGCTGAAAAGCCCGAAAAAATAATGAGAGAAAAAGTAAATCCAATTCGATCTGTCACAGGACCCAACAGTAGTCTAGCAATCGCAAATAGAAGAAAAAATATAGACAACATGCCGGAAGCTTTAACTGTGCTCCAGTGGTAAGCTTTTTCCAGAAAATTTACTAGCCAGCCTCCTACAGCCAATTCAGATACAACTCCGAATGAGAGAATCAGCACCATCCACCATAAAGCAGGGTCTCGCACCAATTCTTTAAAAGGAAGCCTGCTTTCACTCGGAAGATCATCCCCAGGAAATGAACTGCGCAAGGCAGTCAAAATCGGTAACAAGGCTAAAGCAAGCATGACTAGGTACATGCCGCGCCAATCAAGCGTTAGTCCAAACAGCTGAACAGACATGACTCCCGTTGCAACTAGAGGTGCGACCGTTGAACTTAAGCCGTAAAAAGCATGGGATAAATTCATCATTGTTCCCGTATTTTTGACAAAGATTCTGGCTCCCAATATCGCCAGTGCAATCTCCAGCATCCCATTTCCGATATACATCAAAAAATAAGAAGCAGCAAAGAGCGAATAAGTATGCGATACAAATATAAACACACCAGAAATCAACATGGAGGCAAAAGCTAAAATACTCGCTGCTTTAATCCCCCATTTTCGTACTAGAACAGCAGTAAACGAGCAAGCAATTAAATATCCTAAGGCATTCAAGGATAACAAACTGCCCAATTGTTCTTCATTTAAATTAAAATCAAACTGAATCCTTGGAATCGCAGGGCCTTTAATATTCTCTGAGATGCCGAAAACAATAAAACCTAAAAAGATAGTAGCAAGCTGCCAGGCATATACCTTGTTAAATTTGTTAGTTCGCTGCATTAATTCTGAATGCCTCCTAAATCAATTCACCCTATAATTTACAGTCATCTTGCAATAGCTTTACAGTACAGGTAGTATTATATCATCGAACAAACACCGTTCAAGCCACTTTATTCTCATAAAGTATAACTATTTTCCCAGAAAGGATGATTTCGATGAGGATCGATGCCATGCCGCTAGATAAAACGTTTTTTGAAAATACTCAGCATGGTCAGCTCGACTTCCCCATTCAGTTTTATGTGGATGAATTGCATAAATTCCTTAATCGTAGAGTGCCTCTCCATTGGCACTTTGAGCCGGAGTTCTTTGTTGCCCGCGGAGGGACAGTATTGGTTCAAGTGGGTCATCACCGTATTGAATTAGAAGCTAATGATGGCATCTTCATCAGTAGTAATACCTTGCACTGCTTTGAACAAAAAAGCGAATATGATGTTTGTGAATGCCCTAACATCGTATTTTCTGCCGAGTTGATCGCTCCGCATACCAGTATCCTATATAAAAAATATATAATGCCAATTCTTGGCGATAAAAATTTGCCTTATGTCGTTTTACATGCCCAAGAAGCTTGGCATAACGAAATTCTAAAAAAGCTGGAAAAGATTTTTGCTTTGCTTCAGCAATACGGCGCTGAGAGCAGCTATGGTTCATTTCCTTTTCTCGATTTTAGTGTTGATTCGATCTCAGAAGTTGGCTTCGAAATGCAGGTACAATGCCTGCTCAATCAGATATGGTTATCATTTGTTGAACACCGGGATCAGCTTCCTCCCGTTACTACTGATAAACGAGAACTGCAATATCAGGTGAGGCTTCAGAACATGCTTTCATATATTCAAAAAAATTACATGAGCGCTGTGACTCTCCAGAATATTTCGAACGCTGCAAATATTAGTAAAAGTGAGGCGTCACGGTGCTTTCATTCCTATATGAAATGTTCGCCTGGAGAATATTTATTGCAATACCGGATTGAAGCTGCGAAACGTCTTTTACACAGCACTACCCGTTCTATCCAGGAAATCTGTTCGGAGTGTGGTTTTAATTCTCCCAGCTACTTTATTAGAATGTTTAGAAAAAAAGTCGGAATAACACCTGGAGCGTATAGAAAGGAAAACTCCATTTAATTGATTGCTCTGTCCAACAAAAAAAGCCGCTATTAGCGGCTAAAATGGATTTCCTTTAATTAAATTCTGTTTAATGCGTCCCCCTGCTCGCCCCTATGGTACATATCTGTTCCGTGATAACCGATCTCGTCCACAATTAGCTCTTTATCCGTCTCGCTATAGGGTCTGTAGCTTGAGGCGGATTAGATTCATAAATCGGCGTTACACTAAAATATTGTGGGAATCATCCCTCCGTCCATACGAATCGGCGAGCCTCTAAACGCAGCGGCATATGGACTACTTACAAATGCAGCCAGTCTTCCGATCTCAGCAGGCCTAATAAATCGCTGAATTTCGGATTGAGGCAAATTTGTATCCATAAAGAGCTTCTCTTTTTGCGCAAATGTTAATGTCTCATCCTGGTATACACTGTCAATAATTTGATGCACATTCTCGGAAAGTGTAGGTCCTGGCATGATCGTATTTACGGTTATTTCTGTACCAGCAGTTAACTTCGATAAGCTCTTTGCTAAAGACAATAGCATCGTTTTAGTCATGCAATACTGCGGCATCTGTCCTGATGGCATCAATGCTTCTTCGCTCGCTATAAAAAGAATGCGGCCAAAGCCGCTTTCCAGCATCTTAGGCATATAAAATTTACACAATCCATTGGCGGCAAGCACATTGGTGCGGAAATAGGTTTCCCATATCTCATCGTCGATATCTTCGTATTGCATAATTTCATAAATTCCTATATTGTTTATTAAAATATCTATACTAGGAAATTTTTCAAACAAAGCTTCCCTTTGTTGAAGATTTACAAGATCTGCCGCAGCATTTTGCGGATTAGTTTCAGGAAATTTGGACTTGATTTCCTCAACCGTTCGTTCTACTTCCTCTTTGCTTCGCCCATTAACGAGTACATGAACCCCTTCTCTCGCCAATTCAAGTGCGATGGCTTTGCCAATCCCTTTCGTCGATCCTGTAACTAGTGCTGTTTTATTGCGTAATCCCATATCCATTATCCATATCTCCTTAACATTGTAATTTTCGTAACGGGTTATGGTTATAGTACAGGATTGAGCGAGTTCATAAACTAGCACATAACGCCAACCTTCATGCTTCACGCGCCATATGTTTAATGATCTCATGTTATATCATATGTTCAGCACGCCATGTTAACGGAGTCTCGCCTTCCCATTGGCGAAAGGCGCGATAGAACGAGTTCTGGTCCCTATAGCCTAATAAATAGGCTACTTCTTTTATAGGAAGTGAAGGATTTGTCAAATATGCTCGAGCCTGCTCCTGCTTCCCTTCAGTCATCAGCTGCTTAAAGCTTGTATTTTCGTCGGCAAGGCGCCGCTGCAAGGAACGCTCACTCATTCCAAGCTCCTTCGCAATAACATGAATGCTTGCCTTCCCTTCGGCGAGGCTCTGTTTTACTAGCTGTTTAACCGTTTCGGCGAAGGAGCTGCTGCTTAGTTGTTCCTCCAAAGTCTTATCCAGAACAGGAGTCAGAATTTCCATCAATTCTTCGTTATTTGAAACAAAGATGCGATCCAAATCTCTTCGATGCAGCACCATCCGATTCGTGGAACTACTCGTCCGAACACGGCAACCGAAATATTCTTCCAGCACCTGTACATCTCCCATGGATTGAGTAAACTCAATGGAACGAGCCGACAATGGTCTCCCTGTTCCTCGACGTCCAAGCTCAAGAAGAAATGCCAGCGTGATGCCGGTCAAAATCGCCGGACCAACTTGCTCTGGCTGACCCCACCCCAAATCAATGGTGCACAGCTCGCCTTCTTCTGCTATTCGCATCGAAGCGGGAGGACACATTTGCTTATAACGAGCCATGAAGCTTAGCGCTTCCCGGTAGCTGCCTGCATGGTAGGTCGCCAGGACAGGCGGCGGGAATTTCGCGGTTTCAAAGGCCGACGCAAGGCTCACGATGCCTTTAGCTATGTCGCCAACCAGATCAGAATATGCCTGCCAAATTGCAAAATATTGGGCAACCGTAACTGCTTGTTGTGTCATAAGCGTGTTAGGAAGCCGACCTTTTCGAATGATATCTTGAGCATCTATCCCCAAATGACCTAAACTAGTCCAAAAACCAGCCGGGAACGGAATAAGCGTGTTATACATTTCAACTGTGGCCTCCTTGTGTCAAATTTCTTATAGCTAGCTTCAAGCCACTTTCTCATTATAATGAACTTTGGGGTAATTGACCACCAAACGGTTTTCTATCGCTCCTTTTATCAGTATGTTGCCGATGATCAGCTTTGTTCCAATCATAATGATAAAGCACTTGATCCTCAAACGACTCGCCATTCAGCGCATCGTAATACGAATAATCACCAGCGATAATATTTTATCCATACAAAAAGCCTCCTTCCGAGTTAACAGACAGGAGGCAGCACAAAGATATAAGATAGACTGCTGCTTAGAGGCAGCAGCACCTCATGACAATCTATAAAAGCAGCACATTACTTGAATCACTTTTCCACATTTAGACACTATAGCTTTGCCGTAAATATTGCGCAGTCGAGGTTTGGCTGCCCGCCATCATCTCAGCCGGCGTTCCTTCAAACACGATTTGGCCGCCTTGGTTGCCTCCTTCAGGACCAAGATCAATAATCCAGTCCGCTGCTGCGATCACCTGTTGGTTGTGCTCGACGATGATCACGGTGTTGCCTTCATCGACAATGCGGTTGAGCAAGACGATAAAGTTGTCGACATCAACAGGATGCAGGCCAGTCGTTGGCTCATCCATCAAGTACAGGCTGCGTTTGCCCTTGTTGCTGATCAGCTCCTTGGCCAGCTTCAAGCGCTGTCCTTCCCCGCCAGACAAGGTCGTTAACGTTTGACCAAGCTGAACATAATCCAGCCCAACCTCGTGCAGCAGCTGTAAAATGCGTTGGATTTTACTGTGCTTGCAAAACACCTGCAGCGCATCCTCGACCGATAATTGCAGCACATCTCTAATCGACAAGTCTTCATATTTGACCGAAAGCACCTCTTCATTGAATTGATGCCCTTGGCAAACCGGACATTTCACCTCAATGTCCTTAAAGAACAGCATATTGCTCGTAACAAAGCCGAGCCCCTGACAGTTTTCACAGCGTCCGCCTGGTGTGTTGAAGGAAAAATGCTTAGCCGTGAGCCCCTTTTCCTTAGCTTCCCCCACCCCTGCAAACAGCTTTCTTATTTCGGTGTACACCTCAGAATAGGTCGCAACATTGGAGCGCTTCATTTTGCTAATCGCCGCTTGCTCGATTGTAATCTGCTGGTCGAATAGCTCTTTGCCCAGTACAACGTTCTCTTGCTGCCTGGAGCTTGATTGTGCGGCAGCCTCTGCCAGGACATCGAACACAAGTGTTGATTTTCCTGATCCCGACACGCCCGTAACCGCAATAAGGCTGTCAAGCGGAAAGCGCACATGGACATTTTGCAAATTATGAGCCGTTGCATGCTTGATTTCGAGATATTCGCCTGAGCCTTTGCGGTTGCTGCTCTTAGGAGAGTCATTTCGCTGCAAATACGCTCCTGTTACCGAGCCTTCCTGCTCCATAAGCTGCTGCAGCGTGCCCTCGCCAATAATTTGACCGCCATGCTTGCCTGAGCCCGGCCCAATATCGATAATATAGTCCGCCTGCTGCATTACATCCGGATCATGCTCAATGACGAGCACAGAGTTGCCTTTGTCTCTCAGCCTTTTTAGCTCCTCGATAATGCCCTGCGTATCCTTGGCATGCAGCCCAATCGTCGGTTCATCCAAAATATAAATGAGCCCTGTCAAATCCGAGTCGAGCGCTGCCGCCAGCTTAATGCGCTGCAGCTCGCCGCCAGATAGCGTAATCGTTGCACGATCGAGCGAAAGATAGCCCAAGCCGACATTGAGCAAGCGCTGCACCTTCGTTTTAATATCGAGTAAATACACCTGCACCAGCTCATCGCTGTCGGCGCTCAAGCTTTGCTCAAGCGCTACAATCCATTCCAGCAGCTGCTCCAGCGATTTGACCGTAAGTTCAGGCAGTCGCACATCTGCAACCGTTGCATGGCGGCTTAAATGTGCCAGTCGTTCGCCGTTGCAGTCCGGGCAAACCGCCGATTCAAAAAATACGCTTAGCCGATTGTCCTCTCCGCCTTTTTCAGACAGCCGCCTCCAAAGCGTTGTATAAATGCCTTCAAATTTGCCTCCGCTCACCGTTTTCGGCGGCGCAATGTCTGGGAAACGCTTTTTAACCTCGTCAGCGTCTACACCATAATACAGCAGTTCTTTTTGCGCTTCGCTATAGGCCGCTACTGGAGTTCCTGGAGCAACGGGAACGCCGTAATGCTCGAATGCGCTGTACAGTACAGCAATCTGGTAATCCTTGTAGGCGCCATGATCCCAGTAGTGAACGGCTCCATCCTCCAGCGACAATTGCTCCTGAATGATGGCCGGCTTGTTCAAGGTCATAACTTTACCGAGCCCTTCACATTTTGAGCATGCACCTTCCATCGTATTATAGGAAAAATGCGATCGCGTCAGCTTGTCCATTTTATAGCCGCAGGCGCTGCAAGCCATATATACTTTAAAATCGCCTTCTACCTTCTCGGTTTCCTCCTTGCAGGCAGCGGCTGAAATAAGGGTGTGGCAGCTTGGACAAGCTCTAACGGCCAGCTTTTCATAAACCATGCGCAAATCTGTGTAAATATTGGTGAGCGTGCCAACAGTGGAACGTGGATTTTTATTCGTTTGGTGCTGGGAGATCATAATAGCGGGGGACACATTCGTAATCGAGTCAATTTGCGGTTTTTGTATCCCCTGCAGCCCGATCGCCTCCAAATATTGCCGCTGACACTCCTGAAAAATAACATCGACAGCCAACGTAGACTTGCCCGAACCAGATAACCCGGTTAATACAACTAGCTGATCGCGCGGAATATCCAAACTAATGTTTTTCAAATTCCCTTCCTTCGCTCCTCTAACCTTAATACTAGACATACGCATTGCCTCCATTCGATTCAAAGTTTGTAGAAAGTGATTACGCAACTATCATATAACATTGATGCAATCTTTCGGATTGCAAAAATAATCGCTATGAATTACAATAAACTTCCCCTTCAAATGTTAACGTAGCAGTTTAAGGTTAAACTTTAAGGATTGGAGATGTAGGATTGATGAGCTCACTCTATACACCGAAGCAAATCGCCAGCATGCTTCTCGTTAGTACAACAACATTGCGAAAGTACGAAGAGCTGGATTTGATCCCTGATGTACCAAGAACGAAAAGCAATCGCAGAAGCTATACCTCCATCCATTTGCAGGCCTTCACTACGATTCGCGCATTATTGCAGGCATATAGCGTTAACGTTGCCTATGACATTATGAGAAAGGTGAAGCAAGGGCATAAGGATGAAGCGCTCTGGCTAATCAATAAGCAGCAGTACAACATACAGCTGGAGAAAATGAGAGTAGAAAGCATTGTCAGCATGCTGCAAGCGTCCGACTTCTCTTCATTAAAAGGGCGACAGCTAAAGGAACAGATGAGCATCGGCGAGGCGGCTGCCGCAGCCGGAGTTAATGCTTCTGCGATCAGGCACTGGGAAAAGGAAGGGTTAATTCAGTCTGAACGAAATCCAGACAATGGATATCGCGTATTCTCGCCGTATGAAATACGGAAAATTTTGATCATTAGCAGCTTGAGGAAAACCATTTATTTTATTGGTCAGATGAAGCAGCTCCTAAATGATCTCGACAACCAGCAGATCGAAAGCGTTGAAAAGTCCTTTCAGTCCGCATTTCAAAATATGCATAAAAAATTAAACGAACAGTATCAGGCTGCCGCGCAGCTGGTGGCCTACCTCAATGCATTAGAGCTTGAAGCAAGCGAGCAGTAGCTTGCTTGCTGGAGTGGTTGAATGAAACTGGATAACGTTAAATGATCAGACTCGATCCTTATGGCGCTCTGATGATTATTTATTAACTGTAAATAGCGTTATCCAGTTTCATGAATAGCTGCGCAATTATCATTAACAGTTCTTAATCAGTCTGTGTCAGCCTCCGCTTTTTACCATAATAAGCTTTTCACCAAAATTTGTTTACATAATTATTTTTATGTATGATTGGGCGTGAAATCCTTCACCCAACCTTCAAATTTTATTTTTCCTCTGAATTTAATTGTGAAAGCGATATTTTGTACAGCTTGTCATCGCCCTGCTGTGGCGTACCACGGCCATCGGTATTATTCGTAATCATATACATATCATCGCCGTCAATCCATATATCGCGCACTCTGCCCACATCTGTAATGACTTCATGGTAGCTGTTGGCAGCAAGATCAAACTCCAGCACTGCAGTGCCTCGTAACGCCGCGACATATAATTTATTCTCATACACATCCATGCCTGACGGCGCCCAGGTCGTCCCGTCACCAGAGGTGAATATTGGCGAAATCAAGCCCTCCTGCCGCTCCTTGCCTTCAATAATCGGCCAGCCATAGTTTTGCCCAGCCTCAATGAGATTGATTTCATCATTTGCGCGATTGCCATGCTCACTTGCATAGAGCTTGCCATCAGATGTCCAGGCCAAGCCTTGCGGGTTGCGATGCCCAGCGCTGTAAACGTAGGAGTCAGGCACGGGATTATCGTCAGGTATAGAACCATCAAGATTAAGGCGCAAAATTTTGCCGCCCAATGAGCCGGGCTCCTGCGCTATATCCGCAGCAGAAGCATCGCCTGCTGTTGCATACAGCTTCCCATCGGGTCCGATTTTTATTCTACCGCCATGGTGAAATGAACCACTTGGAATTTGATCGAGCAGCAATTGCTCCTCTCGCCAAAGGCCATCCTCCAATCGCATTGTTACGATGCGATTATATTGTCCTGATCCGTCTTCGTACGTATAGTAAGCATACGCGATGCCTGTTTCCGCAAAATCGGGAGCCAGTACAAAACCAAGCAAGCCAGCCTCTGAAGCTGTCGCCAGCTCCTTTTCCAGCTGTACCTGCTGTCGTTCCATCTCTCCGTCTTCGATTTTCACAATGCTGCCTCCCCTTTCAGTCACGTAAAAGGTTTGTTCCGCCTTTGCAATAGACCAGGGAGACGCAAGATTTTCTGCAATTACCTCTCGCAGCGTGTTTTCCTGCACATTAGTCGTTTCTGGCTGCTCTATAACCGGGTCTGTTTGTTGATTTTCGGAGCAGCCTGCGACTAACAACACGCTCACCAATCCGCATACGAGTAAAGCTTTTTTCACACTCCTTCACCTCCACCATTTCTAACCATTATTTTACCACGCTTCAAGCGCATATAAAAAACAGCTGGTTGAGACTCGCTCAACCAGCTGATCTATATCATCCTCATTGATTGGATTACCGCCAACATTTTAGCGAAAAGCTGGAAACTTATTTCCGTAAAATGCGTATACAAATCAAGCTGAAAACAATTTATAAGAGGTATGCTGTATGAAAAATGAAGCCCCAGCTTTAAAAATGCTAGAAAAGAAAAAAACAATGAGCCGATATGGCATCGGCTTTCTATTGGCCCTAAGCATAAGTATTATTATATTGTTTGCTTATATGCTGGACAATAGCAACGCAGCTCTGTATTATCAAGCGTTGCTCTATCTCACAGGCATTCTGTCGATCCCGATTATTTTATTAATGTTGTTACTTTATCCTCACGCAAAGGAACCTTTAATTTTTAATGAACAGACGATTAACGAAATGAATCAAACTCTATTTAAAAACTGCCTGTGCTATGGGAATGGCTTTCTCTTATACAAAAAATTTAAGATAAGTAAAATAAACTGCAGCCACATTAACAGCATCAGGTTTTATGAGAAAAAGGTCGGGGTACACACCATATACTACCTTATCTTTTGTTTGCCGCAAAAAGAAATTTCATTTTCATTCTCTAGCAATACCTTCATATTTGATGATCTTAATCGTCTAAAAAAGCTAGTTCAAACGATCCAGTACAATCATCCTCATATTATTGTAACGCAGCTCAGCTCTAGCCGAAGAAATAGCTAATGTAGATCATCACAAGCAGTCCAATAATAAAGGAATAGGTGGCTGGACGCTCAAAGCCGTGCCCATGCGTCTCAGGAATCAATTCCTTATATACGATAAACAGCATAGCGCCGGCGGCAAAGGCCAAGCCAAAGCCAATCAGCATCGAAATATAAGAAGCTGCAAAAAAGCCGATAACCGCCGACACAACCTCAACCAAACCAGTTACAGCAACAATCAACAGCGAACGCAGCTTGCTTACCTGGGACTGGATAAGAAAAACAGCCAGTATTAAGCCTTCAGGAATATTTTGCGCCCCGATCGCAATCGCGATCATCGGGCCCAGACCTTCATTGGCACTGGCATAGCTGAAGCCGGTGCTAAGACCTTCAGGAATGTTATGAATAAACAAGGCAATAATGACAAGTAGCGACTTTGTATCGAACTGTTTGATTCCTTTATAGCGCTCAACATCAATATGCGGCACATTTTTCTCAATCAAATCCAATACAAGAATGCCGATAAGCAAGCCAACCGTTAAAATCCAAAGCTTCGACTCCTCCAATGCCTGCGGAATCAAGCCAAAGGTAGTCGCACTAACCATAATCCCCGCCGTAAATGCGACGAGCACGTCCTTCCATTTCTCAGAAAGCTTCTTAACAAACAGCAGCGGCAAAGCTCCGAGAACCGTTGCCATAGCAGATATAAAACTTCCGATCATTGCACTTACCATATGTTAGCTCCTTCGTTCTGGTTTTCCCTGATGTTTCTATACTTGCATATAGCAGAGATTAAGCTGCGCAAGTACCTGCTTTCATAACTATGCCCAATGCCATAGCCAATATGTGCTGTGTGGCAGACGAATATATCGGTTTTGCAAGCTTTTCCAGTTTCGCACACCCTTATTCATTTTACTATGGTTCCTACCAATGACCAAGACTTAATTTTAGCTTACATGCACAATTGCCGAACATAAATATCGTATGAAGATTGCCTATTTCGTGTTACCAAATAAAAACTCAAGCGCTGCAAAGGAAATGAATGCTGACTGGCAGCGATCACCCTTCTACAAGAGCTTGAGTTTTTTTGAATATAGTTTACATAATTATTTTTATGGTATTCGGTTAATGTGATCGCTGCTAGGTTTCCTAGTCCAGTCTATGCCAGCTGTGTCGGATTCGGAAATGTATCATTAAACTGACTCCAGTCCAGCGACATCTCTTCATCAGTCAACAAGCATTCATCTAACTCGGCTGTAATCGCCTGCTTATCCATTTCAATGCCAATCAGAACGAGCTTGTTCAGCCTGTCTCCAAATTGCGGATGCCAGCCTTGCGCCAGCTCTGGCTCATCGTCGAGTATCCTTTTCTGGATAGCTTGCGGCAATGCTGCGACCCATTGCCCTGCTGGACCAAATGAAATTGACGGCCCCGCCTGGCTTAAGCTCTGCGCCATATCATTACGGGAAGCGAGCCAGACAATGCCTTTGGCTCGTACGATTTGCTCATGCCATTCGCCCATCCAGTTCATTAAGCGCTCTGGATGGAATGGCCGCTTGCGCTCAAAGACAAAGGAAGAGATGCCATACTCCTCAGTTTCTGGCGTATGCTCATTGTTCAATTCGTACAGCCAGCCCGCCGATTGGCTTGCCTCCTCAAAATTAAAGCGCCCGGTATTCAATATCTCCTGCGGAGCCACCTTGCCGTGCGAAGACCTAATGATTTTCGCTCTTGGCTGCAGCTTGGCGATAATGCCTTCAAGCTTATTCAGCTCTTCCTCTGAAACCAGGTCGCATTTATTCAATATGAGTACATCACAAAATTCAATTTGATCAATAAGCAGATCCACAACCTCACGCTCGTCCTGTTCATCGATCGCCTGCTTGCGATCCAGCAGCGATTCGCCCGAGGAGAAATTATGCCAGAAAGAATAAGCATCAACTACAGTAACCATCGTATCAAGACGGCAAAGCTGAGACAGATCAATGCCTAAATCCTCATCCACATAAGTAAAGGTTTGCGCCACAGGAATAGGCTCGCCTATGCCAGTTGACTCGATCAATATGTAATCGAGCTCATAATCACTCGCCAGCCGCTGCACCTCCTGCAGCAAATCCTCACGCAGCGTGCAGCATATGCAGCCATTAGACATTTCGACCAGCTTCTCTTCAGTGCGCGACAATCCGCCTCCCTGCTTAATAATTCCACCGTCAATATTAACCTCACTCAAATCATTAACAATAACAGCAACCTTTAACCCTTCGCGATTATGCAGCACATGGTTTAAAATCGTCGTTTTGCCTGCTCCTAAATATCCACTCAATACCGTAACGGGAATGCGTTTGTTCATAGCTCTCTCCTTAATCGTAATTATTACTTTTTAATAATTGTAATTGTTACGATTAATATCGTCAAGCTTTTTAAATATAAAAAGCCGCAAGCAAGAAAAGTCGCCCTTTCCTGCCTGCAGCCTTATCTATTGGAACTAGCTTACGCCTTGCGAAATGCTTCCAGCACCATTTCATAGTCAAGCGCGCCGCCAAATATTGAAAGCGCACTGCCGATTGTCAGGCCGAGCTTGCCGCCGCTTAGCTGGCGGAACAGTTCTATGTCGTCCAGGGAGCGAGCGCCGCCTGCATAGGTTGTCGGGATCGACGTCCACTCCGCCAAATCCCGTACCAAATCCTGCTGAATGCCGGACTGCTTCCCTTCTACATCAACTGCGTGCACCAGCAGCTCATCGCAATACTGCTCCAGCTCCGCAATGTTCGCAGCATTCACTTCAAAATCGCTGAACTGCTTCCATTGGTTCGTTACGACGTACCAGCGGCCGTCACGCGATTTGCAGCTTAAATCAATGACCAGCCGCTGCTTGCCAACCTGCTCGACGATCGCATGCAAATTGTCCCAGTTCAATTTGCCATCCTTAAATATATAGGAGGTGACGATCACATGCGAGGCGCCTTCATCAAGATACTGCTGGGCGTTTTGCGCATGAATGCCTCCGCCAACCTGCAGACCGCCTGGATAAGCGCTTAGCGCTCGCTTGGCTGCCTCCTCGTTGTTCGGTCCCAGCATGATGACATGACCGCCGCGCAGCCCGTCACGCTTGAACAGCTCGGCATAATAGGTTGAATCATGCTGCGAGACAAAATTTTCAACCAGCTCTGTGTTTAACGTTTCCCCAACAATTTGCTTCACTTTTCCATCATGCAAATCAATACAAGGTCTGAACTCCACCGAACATTCTCCTATCCATCAACATTTATTCACTTCTTGCAATTTACTCCAGCCTCTATCTCACATCATACCTGCGGCAAGTCGATCGTTCAACCGACTATGCTCGATTATTTTTGCTTGGCCGCAATCGCTGCCTTGCCGTCAAAGACTGAGCTGTACTCGCCCTTCTCGGTCCAGGCAATCCACACCATATAAATGCTTAAAAGTATCGAAAGCACCCCAATCATCATAAATATGGTGTGCAAGCTTTCATGCAGATGCAATGAATACTGCGTATTTTCCGTATCGCTGTAAAGGAATAAGCCGAAAATAACGAGCCCGACCGCTTGTCCCAATGTACGGAATAGCTGCACTGCCGACATGCTGGCACCGCGAATTTTTTGCGAGGCAACCATAGTCGACAGGATCATTAATGCCGTTAACAATATTCCAAATGAAAAGCCGGAGCAAGCAATATACAGCATCACAAGCACATAGGAGGTGCTCATTGAAATGCTCGCCATTCCGATACTGCCTGCGCACAAAAAGATACAGCCGAGCACAATCATTCGCTTAATGCCCAGCTTAACCGTCACATTTCCCGCTACAATAGAGCCGATCGGCCATAAAATCGACAGCGGAATCATAATACTGCCCGACATCGTCGCTGAGGCATGGTTAACATGCTGCATCCACAATGGAATATAAAAAATAATGGCTACATTAATAATACTGACGACAAGACCGCTTATTAAAATAAATAGAAACTGGCGGCTGCGGAAAATTTCCATCGGCATAAACGCTTCCTGCTTTCTATTCTCCACATTGCGGAACAGAACGAGCAGTCCCGCTCCCACCACCATCACCACTAAATAAAGAATTCGAATCGGCATGCTCGCTTCACTTTCGGCAAATTGATTAAGCCCGAACAGCAGCAGCAAAATACCGCTGGAAAACGTAAATATGCCCGCGTAATCGATCGTCGTTTGCTTGCGCTCCGCCTGACCAGGCAAAAATTTGTACAATAGCGCCAAGGCGACAAAGGCAAACGGAACATTCAAATAAAAAACCGAGCGCCAGGACACATAGTCTACAAGCATCCCGCCGACCAACGGACCGAGAATACCCGCTACTCCCCAAATGCTCGACAGCCAGCCTTGAATTTTCGAGCGCTGCTCAAGCTCGTATAAATCCGTTATAATAATCATCGGCAAGGTCATCAGCGAGGCTGCGCCCAAGCCTTGAATGGCGCGGAAGAAAATGAGCGAATACATGCTCCATGCTATGCCGGACAGCGCCGAACCTAGCAAAAAGATAATCGTGCCCAGCATGATTAGCCGCTTTCTGCCATATATATCAGACAGCTTGCCAAATAGCGGTGTGGCTACGACCATCGCGAGCAAATAAATCGTATTTACCCAGCTGTATAAATGCGCGCCCTTCAGCTCTGATGTAATAATCGGCATCGCCGTGGAAACGATCGTTCCTTCTATGGCTGCGAGAAACGTCGCCAAATATAAGGCAATGACAACATTTCTTTTTGGATCTTTAAACAATGACGACACCCTTTCTTCACGATTGAAACCTTTTCTATCGTTTTTTCGTATAATAGCTAGAGTCTGCCAAAAACAGGATACATATTTTAAAATTAGGAGAATGTACGTGGGCTACGATTTGCTTTTGGAAATTATTGAATATATCGGTCCATTTGCTTTATTTTTAGTGCTGTGCCTTGGACTGATTGGTCTGCCGATTCCTAATGAAGCTGTTGCACTTACTGGCGGTGCACTGGCTGAAAACGACATTCTGCACGGATCATTCGCGTACATTATGCTCTCCTTGGGCATGTGCTCGGCGATGTCCTTTAACTACAGCTTAGGCAGATTTACAAGCAGCAAGCTTGGAAAGTGGTTTACAGACAAGCAAAAGCTGGGGGCAATTTACGATAAGTCGCAGCGGCTTGTCGAGAAGCATGGCATCTATGCAATCCCGATTAGCGTATTCTTTCCATTTTTGCGCCATGCCACCCCTTATATTATGGGCGTAAATCGCTTGCGTTTTTTCCGCTTTGCGATGATTGGCTTCCCTGCAGCGATGGCTTGGTCGGCAATCTACTATTTAATCGGACATTATGTAGGCGACAACATTCCGGAAATTATAGCAGCGATCAGTCGCTATGAATCCATATTTTATATTATTCTTGTAGCTGCGGTGCTCATTCTGGCCTTCATCGTTTGGCGCAAGCTGCGCAGCAAGCGCTCAAATTCATCCGCTCTTGAACAGGACGGAAAATAAGCAGCCGTATCAATGCCAGCTTTGATACGGCTATTTTTATGCATATAAATAAGCTTGCGAGCGGCAAGCAAGCAGCCTGCCTCTTACCAGCCACCAGCCTTGCTAACATATGAGCTGCCCCCAGGCTATTTGTCCAGTGCAGCCATTCCTGCCTCAATCAATGACTCAAAAAGCTCGTCATTCTCCTCGATTTCATCCTCAACCTGAAGCAATTGCTCCTCGTTGCCAGAGCCCGCCAGGAAAAACAAGCCGTAGCCCCAATCCGCGCCCTTTTTGCTTTGCAATGCCATTTCGTAGGCCTGCTGATGTCCTTCTACTTCAAAGTGCACGCTGCCGACATAGCCATCCTGCTTGGTGTATGTCATTTGAGCATGTATGATCGTTACGTTCATGTTCCTTCCTCCCGTTATCCCATATCAGACATCATATGTAACATAGCATGTCTACTTTATGAATGCAAGCTGCAATCGTATTAACGCATAGCCGAGCGTCTGCATACACTATGCATACACCTAGCTTCCGGTGCAAACTATGCGAAAGAAGGTCGAAATCTATGGTCTTCGAATTAACCGCAATTCATTTTGTTTATTTGTTTTTCGTGATTGCTATTATTGCATTTATGATATTCCGCAAAGATACTACCTTGATCTGTATTGCCGCTATCGTCGCGCTTGGAGCGCTGGCAACGCTTACGATGCAGGGCTCGATCAGCGGTGTATTCAACAGCTTCATTTATGCGATCAAGGAGCTGCTTGGCACGATTCTCATTATTTCGATCATTGTGGCACTTAGCCGGATTTTAATGAAAACAGGCATTAATGAACTCATGATCAAGCCATTTACCCCGCTTATGAAAACTCCTGCGCTAGCCTTCTGGGGAATCGGCATTATAATGATGGTCGTTTCCTGGTTTTTCTGGCCTTCTCCTGCTGTCGCGCTTATTGGCGCCGTCCTGCTTCCGGTTGCAACACGAGTTGGTCTGCCAGCGCTCGGGGCTGCTGTCGCCATGAATTTGTTCGGGCATGGTATAGCGCTATCCAGCGATTATATTATTCAGGGCGCACCCAAGCTGACTGCTGATGCGGCAGGCATTCCAGTCCATGAGGTAATGCAGGCCAGCATCCCGCTTGTCATTACAATGGGATTGGTTACGACGATTAGCGCCTATTGGATGATGAAACGGGATATGCGCAGAGGGACTTGGCGTGACGGAATCGTAGAATCGACCTCCAGGCTGAGCTCAGAGCTTGATGATTCCAAGGATCATTTAAGCCAGACAGCGAAGCGCTGGCTAGCTATAATCGTACCCGTCTGCTTTGCGCTTGATGTTGCAGCCATGTTTATGCTTGATTTGCAGGGCGGAGATGCAACCGCGCTCGTTGGCGGAACGGCGATTTTGCTCATGGTTATCATTACAATGCTCTCGCACCGGGGAGAAGGCTTGGATAAAGCAACGGCCTATTTAATTGACGGCTTTCTATTCGGCTTTAAAGTGTTTGGACCCGTCATTCCGATAGCGGCCTTCTTCTATTTGGGAGATAGTGGATTTTTTGCGATGTTTGGCGAGAAGCTGCCCGAAGCATCAATGGGCATTGTCAATGACTTGGGCTTGGCGCTCGCACACTATGTCCCCGTTAATGAGACGGTGTCAGGCATTACCCTTGCCGTAGTTGGCGCCATTACGGGGCTGGACGGCTCGGGCTTTTCCGGCATATCGCTGGTCGGCTCAATTGCGCTGCTGTTTGGCAATGCGCTGGGCTCAGGCATAGCCACCTTAACCGCCTTGGGACAAATTGCCGGCATATGGGTGGGTGGCGGCACGATTATACCGTGGGCGCTCATCCCTGCCGCTGCGATTTGCGGCGTCAGCCCCTTCGAGCTGGCCCGCCGCAACATTAAGCCCGTGCTGCTTGGCTTAGCAGTAACGACCATTGTCGCTATTATTATCATTATGGTCTTTTAAACGCTTAACGTCTTCTGCGCATCAACAGCATGACGACAGCAGCAACGAGCAGCAAGCCACCAACAGCGGCGAACACAAGCAGCAGCTGTGATTTGCGAGTATCCAGCTGCTGCTGCAGCTCCTCTTCGGATACATTCAGCTTGATTTGCTCCGGACTGAGCGGGTCGCTCTCCTCTGGCGGCGAAGACAGCAGCTCGCCATTCATATGATCACGGTCAACAGCAAGCTCCTTGGGCTGGCCCAGCTCCTCGAAAATAGGCGAGTCATCGAACAGCTCGCTTGTCGCACTGCAGAGCGATACATGCAGCTCACCATCGTACGCATTGGCAAATACCGCGTATCGCTTGCCCGCTTCAAAATGATAGCCGCAGGATGCCGAATTCGAGGCGGTGACGACTTGCATCTCATGCTCTGCCTCCCCCTTCCATACGGCCGCAACGGATAAGGTAACATCAAGCTCCTGCTGATTTTTCTCCTTAACCGCGACAACCGTTGCATCCAGTACATGGCTGCTCGTTTCAAGCGCATCTGCATAGCCTTCAAACATCGCGCATGAGCAGGCATACGCTTTTTCAGAGCCAAATGCACCAAGCGCGCCAAGCCCGATTACTGTCAGAAGCGCAGCGATTAGCACAAGCGGCATGCTTTTATTATTTCTCAAACGGCAATCCCCCTTTCTAGTCTCTACCATTACAACGCGAAAAGGGGACGAAAGGTTCCAGACACCTGCTACATCTGCTTAAACGACTCCTGCTTTCGCTCTGCCTGCGTCTGTTGCTTGCTTGGCCAGAACGCCCATTTGCCGCAAACCTGTGTAATCGCAGGCACGAGGAATGGTCGCACAATAAATGTGTCGAGCAGCACGCCAATTCCGGTAATGACCCCAAACTGCACGAGGATGGTAAGCGGCATTTGGCAGAGAACAAAGAAGGTTCCTGCAAGAATAAGTCCTGCACTGCTAATGACCTCGCCGGTTTGCCCTACTCCTTCCTTGATCGCCTGCTTCAACGGCATCGTTTTCGCTTTTTTCCAAATGCTTGAGATCATAAAAATATTATAGTCCTCGCCAAGCGCAATCAGGAATACGAAGGCATACAGAGGAATCGCAGCCTGAATCGCGTCATAGCCCAACAAGTTATGCAGAATGATCCAGCCCAGCCCCAGTGAAGCAGCAAAGGATAGAAGCACCGTGACAACGAGGTAGAACGTTGCAATAATCGAGCGCAAATAAGCGAGCAGCAGCAATACGATAAGCGCTATGACGACCGGCATAATGACCATGTTGTCTCGCGTCTGCACCTGCTGCGCATCGTATTGCTGAGCAGTTTGGCCTGCGATCCAGTAATTGCCCGCTCCAGCCTCCTGCTCTAATTGCTTATCCAGCACAGCGATAACGTCCATCGCTTCATTCGAGTAAGGATCAATGTTCAATATTAGCTCAAAGCTGCTGTAACGAGCATCCACCTCGCTTGCAGTAATATCCGAGGCATGATGAATCAGCTCATGCTCGCTTAGCATCTCTCTTATAGTAGCTGCATCGGCTGTAGTTGCCACCGTAATAGGCGCCAGCTCGCCCTCGCTGAATTTCTCGCCAATGATCGCAAAGCCTTGACGCGATTCCAGGTCATCCGGGAACGATGACAGCAAATCGTACTTGTACTCGGTCTGCAGCGCCGCCAAGCCTAAAGCGAATAAAATAACGATGCTGCTTACGATAACGGTCCATGGCTTCTCCGTTACAAATGCGCCAATTCTTTTCCAGCGGCGATGCTGCTCCTTGCGCGGCTGCACAGGCTTGCTGCGCTTGGCAGCACGCTCCTGCTCCATCTCGTCAGTGCGCGGCACAAATGGATAGAAGGAAGCGCGCCCGAAAATAGCAAGGATAGCTGGCACAAGCGTCAGGCTGGCCAAGCCCATAATGAGAATAGACAATGAAAATGGTATCGCAAAGCGATGACTTGAGCCATATTGCGCAAGCAGCAACACCAGCAGTGCAATTACAACAGTGAAGCCGCTCATCGCAATTGCTCCGGATGCGCCTTTAAAGGCTTGCATAAGCGCGGCTGTTGTGCTCCGCTCGTGCATCAGCTCATCGCGATAGCGAGTAATAAGGAACAGGCAATAATCGGTTCCCGCTCCGAATAGCAGCACGGTCATAATACTGATCGACTGGGAATCAATCGCAATCATGCCCTGGCTGGCCATCCAGCCAAGAATCGGGCTCGTGACCAAATAAGCGAAGCCCACACCGATTAATGGTATAATAGCTAACAGCGGTGAGCGATAAATGAAAAGCAGCAGTACGAGCACAAGCAGCACAGTCGCAATAAGCAGCGCGATGTCCGCATCCAAAAACAAATCCGCTGCGTCCACCGAGATGCCAACCGGCCCTGTAAAGCGAGCAATGAGCCCTTGATCGACTTGAGCGGCAAAAACATCTGTCTGCGCCAGCTCATTTACATTTTGCTTGATGGCGAGCAGATTTTCCTTCAATATTTCCGTCTCTGTTTCCTGGGTAAAGCTGATCGGCAGAATGAGCGTGCTGCCATCCTCTGAGGTCATTGCCTGCAAGGCAGCTGGTGGCAGCATATGCAAAGGAAGGATTGCTTCCAGCGCTGGCAGCGGCTCATTGGTCAACTGCTCAGCCAAGCTTTGCATCACTCGGAAATCGTCCTCCTCAAGTCCGCCCTCTCGCTGCCAGACAAGCAGCGCGGGAACGCCCGAGGAGTTCGGGAAATACTGCTCAAGCACAGCAGCGGCAGCGATCGACTGTGCGGAATCAGCAAGATTGTCGGCGTTATTTTGTACCTTGTCGCTTGCAGCTGGTAATGTTAAGGTTAATAGAACAGCAGCAGCGATCCAGACAGCAAGCGTGACCCACCTGCTTATTTTGCCAGTAAAGCAGGCAGCTATTTTTTGAAGCATGAATACTCCTCCATTTGCAATAATATTTTTATATACCATTCAGTTAATTAATTATATGTATGCAGTGTTGGAATAATCAATCTTTAAATCAAGCAAATAGATGAAATTTATGTGAAAGGACAGCTCGTTATGAACAGTCAACAGCCCGCGAAGCGAAAACCAGGCAGACCAAAGCTGCAGCATTCTGAGACGAAGGAGAATATATTGCGCACAGCCGCTTTTCTATTTATGGAAATCGGCTATGATAGCGTATCGCTTGAGCTGGCAGCCAAGCGCTGCGGTGTGACGAAGGCCAGCGTCTATTATTACTATAGCAATAAAGCGACATTGTTTACGGAATGCCTGAGCTATGTGCTCGATATCGCCTATCAATCGACAAAAACGATTTTGCAGGAGCCGCTGCCATTAAAGGCTCAGCTCAAAAAAATCGCATTTAAGCAAATGAGCAACGCTCATCTCGATTTTGAGTCGTTAATGCGTGACGCCTCCAAGGAGCTGAGTGAGCAGCAAAGCAAGCAAATCCGCGATGCCGAAGCAAGGCTGCAGGAGGTGCTGACTGATGCCTTTCAGCAAGCGATCGAGCGCGGCGAAGTATCTGCAGCTCATCGTCCGCTAATTTTGGCACATCTTTTTATCTCATTATTGACGATGAAAAACCATCTGAATTTGCAAACTATGCCGCTTGAGGAAATCGTCGAGCAGGCGATCGAGCTATTTTGGCAGGGTGCCAGGCATTCAGCCGCTAAAGATTAAAAAAACAGCAGCTTGAATTAATCAAGCTGCTGCCTTCATTTTAATCGACATTATTAAAATAAAATAAAGAAAAAGACTGCCGCAAGCGCAAAGCGATAATAAGCGAACCAGGAAAGCTTCAGTTTTTTCATCAGGTTAACGAAGGTAACGACTGCGAGCATGCCGACGACAAAGGAAGCGCACAAGCCGATAAGGAATAGCGGCAAATCCGAGCCTGTCAGCCCAGCTCGATTTTCGATAAGATCCAGCAGGCTGGCAGCTCCCATAATCGGCACCGATACGATAAAGGTGAATTCCGCAGCGGCCTTTTGGCTAGTTCCTGTCAGCATGCCGCCTGAAATCGTCGAGCCGGAGCGCGAGAAGCCAGGCCAGAGCGCTAAAATTTGAAAGCAGCCGATATAAAAGGCCTGCTTGTACGATATGTCGTCAATCGTCTCCGCCGTAACCGTTCGCTTGCTGCGATCAGCAACGATCATTAAAATCGCGCCAAGCACAAGTCCAATCAGCACCGTCTGCGGACCAAACAAATACTGCTTAATAAAGGAATGAGCAAGCAATCCAACTACACTTGCCGGCATCATCGCCAGCAATATATGCAGGAAATTGACGCCATTGCCAAGCTTGAAGGTAAGTATTTTCGTAAACGTCTTAAAGTAAAGCACCAGCACAGCAAGCACGGCGCCGAATTGAATGACAACCTCAAAGGTTTTGGCTCGTTCCCCTTCAAAGCCTAATAAATGTGCCGTAAGAATAAGATGTCCTGTTGATGAAACCGGCAAAAACTCCGTTAATCCTTCAACGACCCCCATAATAATCGCAGAAATAATATCAAACACAACGGTCTCCCCCAACCTTTTCCAAAGTGAAAGCGACAAGCAGCAGATACCGCTTGTACCCTTTCTATTCTATGCATGACCCAGGCCAGACATATCCTCTTCATTCGATTCAACGATAATTTCAATACTGCGAATCCGATTTTCATCCCGTTCGCGAATAATAAAGGTTGCTGAATCGTATTGCCATTCCTTATCCTCCTGCAAATCCGGCTGCAGCTGATACAGCCAGCCGCCAATCGTATGAGTTTCTCCTCCTTCAAGCTCGAGCCCGGTCATATCATTGACATCCTCGATTAAAGCACGGCCCTCCACCAGAAAGCGCCACTCATTAATGCGATCGATTTCCATCTTTTCATCCGTATCGAATTCATCGCGAATTTCACCGACAATTTCCTCTAAAATATCCTCGATCGTAATAAGACCCGAAGTGCCGCCATATTCGTCAAGCAAGATAACCATATGGATTCGCTCTCTTTGCATAATCGTAAGCAGCTTGCGAATCGGGATTGTATCCGGCACTGACATGGCAGTCTGCATCATGCTGCGCACATCTCTTTCCTCCAGCTCATTGCTCATCGCATGGAACAAAAAGACCTTTGTATTCAGAATCCCGATAATATTGTCCTTATCGCCCTGTGCGACCGGGAAACGGGTGTAGCGCTCATTCATAATCGTTGCAATGTTTTCATCCTTCGTATTTTCCACATAAATGCATATCATATCGGTGCGCGGCACCATAATATCGCGTGCCAGCCTTGTATCAAACTCGAAAATGCGGCTCATAAAGTCAAATTCACTTTCGTTGATTTTGCCGCTTTCGTAGCTGTCGTTAAGGATAAGCTTGATTTCCTCCTCGCTGTGCGACTCAGATTCGCTGACATTGCGATAGCCCATTGCCCGCACAAGCGCATTGGCCGAGCCGTTAAGCAGCCAAATAAACGGGAATGCGATTTTATGAAACCATATAATCGGCGGTGAAAGCTTGAGCGCCACAGCTTCAGCCTTAACAATCGCAACTGTTTTAGGGGCGAGCTCGCCAAGCACGACATGCAAATAAGTGACAAATATAAAGGCAATCAAAAACGATACAAGATGACTAATTTCATTCGTTAAAGGTAGCAGCTCAATGACTGGCTGAAGCAGCTTGGCCACCGTTGGCTCGCCTAGCCAGCCGAGACCAAGCGCGGTGATTGTAATTCCAAGCTGGCAAGCCGACAGATAGCCGTCGAGATTGGTCGTTACAATTTTTAGCGCCTTGGCGTTCTTGACGCCTTCATCCTGCAATTGCTGCACGCGGCTTGGCCGCACGCGAATGATCGAAAACTCGGTCGCAACAAAAAATGCCGTCATGATGAGCAGCAGTATAAAGAGCAGAATATTCACGTACATATGAAGACCACCTCTTTTGTCAATATACCGACTTAGCGTTCCTCATCGCTGGTGAATTATTCATTCGTTATGCACGTCCAAAAGAGATGCTACCATGGCGGAGCATCATCATCTCCACCCTGCTCAGCTGCATTTTGCGTATAAGCGCTGCGATCATGGCCTGCAGCAGCAGAACCGCTTTCGTATATACGATCATGGTCATGCTCCGCTGCAGCAGCTGCTTCAGCAGCAGTCCCGATAATCGGTATAATATCCTCCAGCTCCGGCGGTGCAAGCAGCTCGATCGGGGACATCCCTTTTTCGAATTGAATGCCGTCTCCCTCAATAACGACTACATACTTTCCGTTATGCTTGGCGAGATGGACGGTGCCGCCGAAATCAGACAGCAGCCCTTTTACGGTGACATTTCCGAGCTTAAAGCTCATTGTCAAATCTTCCTTTTGCTGAATCAGGCTGGCATTTGCTTCGATCACCTGCTCCGGACTCCACCACTCCTGCAGCTCGCGCTTTTCGCTGGCAGCCCAAAGCTCGACAGCCTGCTCCTCCTGCGCCCGTTCGACGCTTTCCGTATCCTGCCATTTCGTATCAATAAATTGATGCACCATTTCCACTACCTGCTCGCTCATCACTTCAGGAATCGGCTTCTCGTAGCTGACATATTTGAGAAAATCCTCAAAATAACGAGCATGCGAGGCTTGATGAATTTTCAGCTCCCAGCGCTCCAACAATCCATCCTGCTCCATATGCGGATACTGAATGCTTTTAATGCTGCGCGCGCTAATCGCCATTTCCACTTCGGAAATCAACTGGCGCTCGTCGGCAATGCGCGCGATTTTAGGCTCAAAATCACATTTTAATATAAACAAAAACGGCTCGTCAAAAAATGTATTAAGTGTAGACAGTGCGACAATAAAAGCACCGCCGCGCACTGCGGAGGTGTCCATATAAATGCGGATCAGCTCATCGCTCAAGCTATGAAAGCGTTCCTTCGAGTCAGCCTCGCGGATGCGCTGAAACAAATTATAATTGGGATTGCTGCCAAGCTCATAGCCAGGCTCAACGATAAACATGCCAACTTTGGTTGGCGGATTGGGCGCGTTCGGATGGCGCTCCGCTTTGCGCTTCACAATTTTAATAAATTCCTCGTCTAAAAATTGCTTGAGCGCACTATCCTCATATTCATCGCCGTCCATCGTCTGATAATGCTTAAAAGCTTTAAAGCTGCCTGAAGTGCCTTTTTCAGATTCCGATTGAATGACGAAAAAGGATAAAAATTGCATGCGCAAATCCATTACATTAGCACTCCTACGATTAAAATAACGATTGCAATATGTACAGCAATCATAATCGGCAAGCCGATTTTAAAGCTGCGATGCTGTGTTTTGTGACGGTGCGCCTGCATGCCAAGATATGCGCCTGTCGCTCCGCCCAGCGCGCTGAACAGAAAAAAATGCCGCTCTGGAATACGCGGCTGATTCTTTTTGGCTGCAGCCTTATCCTTGCCCATTAGCCAGTATAAGTACACATTAAGAAATAGCACATAACCAGCGACCCACATTAACGTTTCCAACTCAATTTCCTCCTAATCCGTTTACGACACTATCAATCTAAATCGCGCCTGTCACCTATTTAATATAAGAGGATGTTCAAAAAGCCCAACTTTGATGACGATGTAGTCACAAGTCGCTTTTTCGGCGTCCTGAAAACCGTGCTTTTTGAACTCTCACTATAAGGTAAATATATTTTACTACAAGCTTCGGTCAAAGAGTAGTCCAGTTGTGCAGGTTGACAGCAGGCCTGACATGCAAAAAAGCCGGCAGGCGCCAGCTTTCTGCAATATTTCTATCGGTTCTTTTATTTTGTTTGTTTACGACTAGTCCAGCCAAGCTGCTCGTTTATCCAATGGGTACAGTACAAGCATAATCGGCAGTGAGGAGCCGGCAGGCGGCATAAACTGAAGGGTGAGCTGCTTATCATCCGGCTTGGTAGTGGCAAGCGTGACAAAGCCTTCAAATGCATTCAGCATGCCTGAGGAGGGCACGCGTACGAATTGTTCGTTCACCTTGAATGCGCCTTTGAATGAGCCGCCTCGCGCCATAAGCAGAATCGCCATTCTGCCGGGCTTATGAATCGTAATATTGTAGACAGCTCCGTAGTTGCCGTACAATGGTGCAACGCTGTCCCGCTGCGGATCAAAGCCTTGAATAAACGGATCGCTGCTGCCATCCGCGATCATCAGCCGTTGAACCCGCTTCCTGCCTTGCTTGCTCGGATACACATCCCATACAATTTCGGAGCGATTAAAGCTGCCTCGCACATGCCCATTGTAAGAAAGCTTGGGCAAATCAAGCAGCTCGCTGACAGGCCCGGTAGCGATTGCGTCTAACGGAGCATTGTCATGCAGGTAGGCGTGATCCGCTTGATTTACTGTTTCTGTTTCTGCTTCTGTTTGCCCTGCTGGATCAGCGCCCATTTGCCCCATAACCGAGCGATCTGAGCTCGATTTTTCATCCTCATCCATACGATCCTCAATCGCGACAAAGGAGATAAGCAGCTCGCCAGATGCCTCTACATCATAAATGGCATTCACGCCATACTTTGGCGCTAAAGCTGGAAAGTGCCGATAAACGGCGGTCTCGCCAGGCGCGATCGTCAGCAGTTCGTCGCCAGAATTGCCACTCGCTCGATCACTCTCCACATCGCTAGATTCATCGCTTAAAAAGTCAATTGCCGCTTCGCTGCCAACGATCATTGCGAACTGCGATGGTTGTGACGCACCCTGCCGCGTCGTTTTGAGCGTCACAGGATGTTCCGTATCGTTCGTCGCGAGAATCGCCAATGTAACTCCGCGGTCCATCTCATTAACATGGTTGGCATACAGTCTCGCTTTTCCTTCAATATGGTCCTGGTACAGAATACCAGCCTCTTTTATATTTTCAGGACTGTCGCTGACAAGCAGCTTGCGCGCTTCAACAGAGCGTACCTTTTTGCTTGCTTCCGGCAGCGTCAGCAGCTGATCGTTAAATCGCTGATCGTTTGCTTCAATGTAGCTGCCCGGCTTGCCGCTATATACGCCATACTCAAACGCTGAAAACATAAATTGCTCGGTCACGGTGATCTTTTTCGTATAAGGCTCGCTGCGATTGCCGTTTTGATCAATCGCTACCAGCGTCACCTCATGCTCACCGGCGGTAAAGAAGGCATCTTCCCTGCCAGTCCATGACAGTGACACAGCATCCGCATCGGGATCATAACTCAAATTGGTATATGTAATCGTTTCTCCAATCGCATAAGCCTGCTTGTCTACGGCGAATTTGGCAACAGGCTTGGCGTTGGCTGGTTTTTGCGCCAGGCTTGAATGCTCGTAGCGAACGACGATCTTACTCTCCTGCGGCACATACAGATAATCTGCTCCAAGCTGCTCGCTAAGCCAGGCAAGCTGCACCATAATGCGATCATTTTGTACAATGGCGATATGCTGACTCTCCAGCTGGCTGCCATTGACCGTAACAAGACCTTTGCCGGGATCAAACTGGAAAGAGCGTTGCTGATCTGCAAGTCGCGCTGTTTTCGACGCTGCATCGTAGCTGACGCTCAGCTCAAAGAAATTTCCAAGAAATTTGACCGGCAAATACACGTTGTCGTCAATAACTGCTGCAGGCGGGTCGAGATCAATACGTTCGCCATTGCGATAGGCTTCTGCTTCAGTTAAATGATAGACGAGCTCATCTGTTATAGGCGCAGCTGCTTCCGCTTTTGCTTGCGGCTGCAAGGGCAGCAGCAAGATCAGTGCTGTAATGATGCCGCCAGCACTAACTGCAAAGATTTTCATCCATTGCTTCATATGACATGATCTCCTTGCTAACCTCCAATTTTAACCATGGTTTAAAATAGTGTTGACTAATACTGCCTGACTCATTCTCCCACCACCCATATAAAAATATTTATTCGTATTAAATTTCGTTGGCTGCCTCCACTTGCTGCTGCGCCAATACATGCTTCAGCTCCTGCAGCAGCCTTTCATTGCTGGCGCGCTCCTTGATTGCCAGACGAATATATGAAGCATCCAGGCCGCGAAATTTGCCTGCATCGCGAATCAGGATGCCGCGCTGCCCCATTAGCTGCTGCAACTGCCCGCTAGTCAGCTTGCATTCCATCGGCAGCCTTGCCAGCATATAGTTCGTTACTGACGGATATACTTGCAGTTTAAGCTGCCGCAGCTGAGCCGACAACCAGGCATTTTCCTCTGCCAGCCACCGCTTTGTTTGCTCGGCAAAGCTATCCTGCTGCAGCGCAGCCACTCCAAGCTGCTGCGCCAAGGAATTGACGCTCCAGGGCACCTGCAGCTGCTTTAAGGCGGTAATATGCTTTGCTGCTGCAAGCATATAGCCAAGCCGGATGCCAGGCATCGAGTAAAACTTCGTCATCGAGCGAATGACAAACAGCTTTTCATAACGCGGCAGCTTGCTAATTGCCGTAAGCCGCTCCTCCTCGAGATGAAAATCTAGAAATGCTTCATCCACAACAACATAGATGCCAGAGTCCAGCAAATAGTCGAGCTGCTCACTTGGCATAAGCGCTCCAGTCGGGTTGTTGGGATAGCCCAGCATCACAAGCTGCGGCCGCTCCTTTTCGATTAAATGCTGAAGCTGAACCATTGTCGGATTAAACTGCTGCTGCTCCTCTGTTGCAATGTAGACACATTCACATTTTGCCTTGGCAATTGCCTGCTCATATTCAACGAACGAAGGCAAAAATACTGCTGCTTTCACGGGATTGATATAGCGTACAACGAGGTCAATCAGCTCTGCAGCGCCATTACCGGCAATAATCGAGGCAGGCTCAACCTGATGCCTGTGTGCAATCGCTTCCAGCAAATCTCGTTGCGCCGGGTCAGGATACGCGGCAATAAACTGCCAATATTGTTCAATAATCGCCTGAAATGCAGGCGGTGGTCCAAGCGGATTCATGTTTGAGCTGTAATCGAGCAGCTCCTCTTCCTTTCTGCCGTAAAGCTCAGCAGCCGAACGCAAATCACCGCCATGCCCATAGCGCTCAAGCATCTTCAACTCACTCCTTTATCGCCTTACTGCTAATTTTGTGCACAAAAAATGTGCCGGGCTTCCCCCCGCACATTTAACTAGTTTCTAGCCATGCAAGACTCGATAAATAAAAATAACGACCAGCATAATATTCAGTGCCTCTACAACTTCATTCATAGCGCCATATGTATCGCCGGTCAAGCCGCCCAGCTTTCGCTTCAGCCATTTGGCGATCAACCAGCCAACTATTGCGGTACAGATCGGAATAAGCAAAGAAAGCCATACATAGTACAAATTGCCGCCCGTCGTAATTACATACAGCATAAGTGCAATCAAGTAAATGAATAAAGCAATTGCGGTCATGCTACTCACATATTGAAGCTTAATGCCATTAAATAATTCCGCCAAACCGCCAGCTCGCGCAGGCTTCCAGCTGGAAATGCTGATCACCATCCACCAACGGCTCCACATCATCGCCGCTGTAATCGCCAGCAGCAGCCAGGATATGCTCAAGCCATTTGCTGCTTGCTGCTCGAACAAAAAGTACAATCCGGCAAATTTAAGCAGCATGATGAAAACTGCCGCCAGCACACCAAATGAGCCAACCCGGCTATCCTTCATAATGTCGAGCATTTGCTCTCTGCTTCGTCCACTGAATACGCCGTCTGCGGTATCCATTAAGCCGTCCAGATGCAAGCCACCTGTTGCTGCAATCCATAAGCCAAGCACAAGCACCGCAGAGATAACCGGAGGGGCGATCAAGCTTAACAAAGCTGCCGCGCCGCTTATGAGCAATCCGAGTATGACGCCAACAATCGGGAAAAAAATAACACTGCGATGCAAGGTTTTCTTGTCAAATGGTACCTCCATCGGTATCGGAATACGGGTTAGAAATTGAAAGGCCGCAACACATGCGTATACGTATTGCTTTACTTGATCACGCTCGATGTCAGCCATGCCAGCATCACTCCCAACCATATCAAAATAGAAACACTATAAAGTATTATAACACTTTTTTTAATATGCTTGGCAGTCAGCTTTTCACGCTCCCAGCCCATCACTGCCCTAGTTTCCCATTTTCCGAAATAACGATTGCGACCACCCAATTGCACACCTAGCGTGCCGGCGACGGCCGCTTCCGGTATGCCGCTGTTGGGACTCGGATGCTTGGAGGCAAATCTGGCGATTGCTGCTGCCGCTTGCCTGGCGCTGCAAAACGGCAAAACAAAGGCAACTGCAACAATAAGCCAGCCTGTCACACGAGCTGGGATATAATTCAACACATCATCCAGTCGCGCCGCGCATTTGCCGAAATACTCATAGCGCTCATTGCGGTAGCCAACCATAGAGTCGAGCGTATTAGCCGCGCGATAACCCATCGCCATAGGCGCTCCGCCGATTAAAGCCCAAAACAACGGGGAAATAAAGGCGTCCACTATATTTTCCGAAACCGTCTCTACCGCTGCTCTCGTAATTTCCGGCTCTCCCATAACCTCCTGATCGCGACTGACAATATAGCCGATATAGGTTCGAGCTTGAGCAAGGTCTCCTTCAAGCAGCGGATAGTAAACAAGCATTGCCGCATCCTTTAGCCCTTTTACAGCAATTGTCGTAGAAATAAACCATGTGCTGACCGCATAGCCGAGCCATGGATGCAGCCAGTCGCTAAAGCAGACGATTGCCAGCATAAGCGCTCCGCTCAGCAGCAATACGGCTGCCGTAAGCAGCGCGCCTCTTGCCAGCAAACTGCGCTCGCTGTATGTACGGCTCTTATTATAAAGTCGAGCTTCAAGCGCTTTAGTAAGACGCCCGATATAGATAACGGGATGGGTCGGGTATTTCGGATCGCCAATTATCCAATCGATTACGATAGCTGCCGCGATCATTAAACATATTTCCTGCAAGCTGTAGAGAATCATTGCTCCTCCCAGCGATAAGCGATTCGTTTTAGATCGACAGGAATGCCCGCCGTCACTAAAAACACCTGCTCGCAATGCTCGGCAATCGCTTGGTTCAAGCGACCTGCTTCGTCGCGATAGCTGCGGCTTAAAGCATCTGCCGGCACGATTCCGTCACCAAGCTCATTGCTGACGATAATGAGCGGATATGGATAGTTCCGAACCTGCTCGGCAAGCGCTAGTACGACCGCATGCAGCTTGCTGCTGCCTTGATGCTCAACATCCAGCATGAAAAACCAATTGCTCAGCCAAAGCGTCAGGCAATCTACGAGCACCACCGTCTGCTCCATGTCAGTCTGCTGTCCGGTGGCGAGCTTGTGCAGCGCTTCAGACAAATGCAACGGCTCCTCAAGCGTTTGCCAGCTAAACCCGGATTGTGCTCGTTCCGCTTGATGCTTCGCTATTCGATCAGCCATCTCTTGATCAAGCGCTTCCGAGGTTGCGATATAAATGCCGCGTTTATAGCGATGCGCTGCAAGCTGCTCGGCAAAGCGGCTCTTGCCGCTGCGTGCTCCACCCGTAATTAAAACTGCCACGACGTCCATCCCTTTCTGTACTTGTAAATGTTGCAAGCAGCAGCTTTAAACGATAGGCTGCTATTGATCGGCATGCTTGCCATCGACGCCGGCACTGGCGAAGGTAGCCATCTCCTGCATCAGCTTTAAAGCCGCATCGATAAAGTGAAAGCATAGTACCGCGCCAGTTCCTTCTCCAACTCGCAAATCAAGCTGAATGCATGGGGCCAGCCCCAGAGCAGCGAGCGCATGTACGTGACCTTGCTCTTGCGATTGATGAGAGGCAATGATATAAGGCTTGCAGCTTGGCGCAAGCGCTGCTGCGATCAAAGCAGCAGCGGTGGAAATATAGCCATCGATCACGACCGGGCAGTGCAGCTTGGCAGCTGCAATAATAACCCCGACAAGCCCGGCGATTTCCAGACCGCCCAGCTTGCCCAGCACATCAAGCGGATCATCCACTCGCGGTGCATTGACCGCAATAGCCCGCTTAATGACGGCTGCCTTATGCTCCAGCATCGTATCGCTAATCCCTGTACCGCGCCCGGCAGCCTGCTGCGCTGAAATGCCTGTCATAACTGATACAATAGCTGCACTGGCTGTCGTATTGCCGATCCCCATTTCTCCCGTAGCAAACATGCGGCTGCCTTGAGCAAAAAGCGATTCAACGACCTCGATGCCAACAGCAATCGCTTGTACCGCCTGCATGCGCGACATTGCTGCGCCTTTGGCCATATTATGCGTGCCATGCATAATTTTGCGGCTAATAAGCCGTTCATGCTCCAGCTCGGCAGCAACACCGACGTCAACACAGGCAACATTGGCGCCTGCGGCTCTGGCAAGTACATTGACCGCAGCGCCGCCCTGCAGGAAATTGTACACCATTTGCGGCGTTACCGACTGGGGAAACGCACTTATCCCTTCCTCGCATACGCCATGATCGCCAGCCATAATGACCACCGTGCGCTGCGATAGATCAGGCCACAGCCTTCCCGTTATACCGGCAAGCTGGGCTGCTACTGCCTCCAGCTTGCCAAGACTGCCCGGAGGCTTGGTCAATTGATCGCTGTGAGCTTGCGCCACCTGCGCCAGCTTCGCGTCTGGCAGCTCGATTTGGCCAATATATTCGAGCAATCGAGTTTCCGTCCATTGTTCATTCATCATCAATTCTCCTTATCCAGATCAAGCCGCAATAAAAGCTGCGGCACATTTTGCTGCGGATGGTTGACCATTAATGCTTCAACCTCGTACAGACTGGCGATATGCTCTGGTATTAACACTTGCTCCGCAGTACCGGCAGCTATAATAGAGCCGCCCCGCAAGGCAAGAAGCTGATCGCAATACAGCGCTGCAATGTTAAGGTCGTGCATGACGGCAATGACGAGCAGCTGCTGCTTGCGCTGCCACTGCTTGACCAGCTCCATAATCATTTGCTGATAGCCGATGTCGAGATAGGTAGTCGGCTCATCCAGCAACAGGATATCGGGCTGCTGGACAAATACTTTGGCCAGCGCTGCGCGCTGCCGCTCGCCGCCGCTCAGTTGCTCAAGCGTACGGTTCGCCAAATGTGTCAGCCCCGTCGCTTCAATAGCCTCATCAATGAGCGCCGTTGCATCAGCTCTTTCCGAGCCGAGCCAATTTTGATAAGGAAACCGTCCCATTGCCACAACTTCCTTGACCGTAAAGCCCAGCGTCGGCAAGCCCCCCTGCTGCAGCACCGCTATACGCTGCGCAAGCTGTCTGCGCGGAAGCTCGCCAATTGGTCTCTGCTCGAGCAGCACTTGACCAGAGCTTGGCTTGCGAACGCCGGCAATTAACTGCAGCAGCGTTGACTTGCCCGCGCCATTCGGCCCGATAATGCCATAAATCGCATTACCGGCAAAGGTGTAGTCTAATCGATCGACTATGCTGCGCGCTCCATATTGAAAGGTTAGCTGCTGTAATTGAATCATAACGATCCTACCCCGCCTTCCTGCCGATTGCGCTTCACCAGCAAATAAGTAAAGATCGGCGCGCCAATAAGAGCGGTTACTACGCCAAGCGGCAGCTCCTTCGGACTAAGCGCAAGTCTGGCAACGGTATCAGCCGCAATCATATAGATTGCTCCGCCAAACGCTGACAGCGGCACGAGCAGACGATAATCCGGCCCTACAATTAAGCGCAGCAGATGCGGCACAACGAGCCCGACAAAGCCGATGACTCCGGAAACCGAAACGGCTGCCGCAGTCAGCAGCGTGCAGACAATTAATACGATCAGCTTGCTGCGCTCTACCTCTACGCCGAGATAAGCCGCTTCCCGCTCGCCCAGCGCCAACAGGTTAAGCACGCGGCCATAAAAGATTAAAATCGGCAGCGCGACAAGAACGAACGGCACCAGCAAATAAACATGCTCCCAGCTTTTCATCGCAATCGAGCCCATAATCCAAAACAAAATTTCATTTACAACGCCTTCAGACATAGAAACCATTAATGAGACAAACGAGCCAAGGAAGGATTGAATAATGACACCAGCGAGCACTAATGTCTGAATTTGCATCGAGCCCTTATAATGCGCCAGCCCAATAACACCAAGCAGCGTAATGATCCCTGTTGCGAATGCAACAATCGGAATCGTCCACAGGCCTAGCAGCAGCTGATAGCCCATCAAAATAATAAAAGCAGCGCCCACAGAGCTGCCGGACGCTACGCCAAGTGTATACGGGTCTGCGAGCGGGTTGCGCAGCACGCCTTGAAAGCCAACGCCAGCCAGCGCAAGGCAGGCGCCTACCAGTGCGCCAAGCAGCACGCGCGACAAGCGAATTTGCAATACAATCGCCACCTGCCCCGTACTGTATTGAGAGGCCGCTCCTTCATTAAACGGCAGGCTTAGCCATAAAATATGCCATACATCGCCAAACGACAAGCCAGACGAGCCGAGAGAAAGCGCCGTTACAATCGTTAATAAAAGAAGGAGCATCGCTGCTCCTCCATACATTAGCATCAATCTGTTCATCTCTTACTGAAACAGCTCAGGGTGAATTGCTGCAGCGATATCCTGCAAGCCCTCTACCAATCTTGGGCCTACGCGAACAAGCGGATCATTGGCTACCATGACCAGTCTGTCATTTTTCACTGCATCAATCGCATCCCAGCCA
The DNA here is from genome assembly GCF_018403185.1 of Paenibacillus montaniterrae. Taxonomy (GTDB): domain Bacteria; phylum Bacillota; class Bacilli; order Paenibacillales; family Paenibacillaceae; genus Pristimantibacillus; species Pristimantibacillus montaniterrae. The sequence continues at coordinate 310,787 of NZ_BOSE01000001.1, read as the reverse complement.
GGACGACTCATAATCCCGGCCAAAATTGAGCTTTGCTCCTCTCCAAAATCAGGATAAATAATTACTTCTGGATTTTGCTCGACAACCGCTTCGCTGTCCACCTCATACCAGCCCGGCTGACCAGCTGCAATATTAATACCGCCGGCAGTTGTTACAAGATCATCCAGGAAGGTACCGCTGCCAACTGTATAGCCTGGAGAAAACTCTAGATATGCTTTGCGCTTTTCGACACCTTCCAGCTTAGTAACAATATCCTGCTTCACCTGCTTCATGTTATCGATCACGTCTTGCGCTTCAGCCTTCGTATTTAATAATACTGCGACTTGCTCAATATGAGCAACTGTATCATCGTAAGTAAGCGGATCGGAAGCATAAACAGTAAGTCCAAGCTCGCGCAGCTTCGTGATCGCTTCTCCGTTCATCGAGGAGCTTGCCAGTACCAAATCCGGCTCCAAAGCAGTGACTGCCTCAATATTCGTCGTCATATCGCCAACCTTTGCAATCGAAGCCACTTGCTCAGGATAGTTGCTGTAGTCATCAACTCCAACTACGCGCTCGCCGCCGCCAACTGCAAAGGCAATTTCCGTTTCACTTGGCACTAGCGTAACAATCGCTTCCGGCTGCTGCTCAAGCATAACCTCCGTGCCTGTAGCATCAGTTACCGTTAGTGGATAGGTCGTAGCAGCTGCACTTGAATCAGCATCTCCCTCTGCTTGCTCGTTGCCTTGATTAGTAGCCTGTCCATTCGTTTCGCCTTGCTGGGCAGCATTGTTCCCACCGCTGCTGCTGTTATTGGTGTTGCCAGTTGCATTGCCGCATGCTGCCAATGTCAGCATCATCGCAGCCAGCATCACAACTACAAGTTGTTTCATCCATTGCTTGCTTGAAAGTTTCATTTTCTTTTCTCTTCCCCTTATCCTTTTATCTTATAACCATGCTTGCCAGTTTGCTTGAGCGTCGAGCAAACAAACAGACAAAAAAAGCGCCTGCCAATGTTGGAGACGCGACAAAGAATCATGCCGTTCATGATCCTGCTTCCAACACCTCCTAAATCCACGTAGGATATGTTTGCATAAGCCCAGGCAGGTCTCCTGACTTCGATGATCAGCGCTGCCGTCTTCCCGGTAAATTGCTTTTACCAGTGACGCTTGGCAGCACCTTGATGCTTTCGCATCCATCGTTACAGTGGCGGGTCCGTGCTGGAATTGCACCAGCTTCCCTTTTCATCTATGCCATGCATGCTGACGCTTGCCAGCTTGTCCACGCATAGAACCTAAGCTCCACAATATGCAGTTGTACAGTAATACTATACACATTTCAAGATTGGCTGTCTATATAAGTCCTGTTCCTTGCTCCATGTCATGCACTCTCTTCTTCTCTCACCTTATGACCTATCGTCGCTGCACTCTCTGCCCGAGATCCTGCAGGCTCTGATGCGGCAGACGCCGTTCCCCGCTCAGCAGAACGCATATTGCTCGGAAGCCGGCCAAACAGAACCGATGTCCACCCTCCCGTACGGCTGATGCCATAGACGAGCAAGCTTGAGATTCCGATAGCACACACTAACCCTCCCGCATACCAAGCGAGCTGAATCCATGAGTGATCTGACATAGCAGGAAACTTCCGATATACAAACAGCACAAGCGGATGCACGAGATAAATCCCAAACGAATAAGCACCAAGCCAGCGAAGCCCTTTTAGCAGCGGGTTATGGACGCCGCTAAGCCACAGGGCTGACTGTACGATCACTAGCGCGGTAGCCAAAGTGTGGACATTCCAGAACGCATCAAGCAGCAGCGGATGATAATCTACTCCATGCAGACGTTCCTGATAACGGAACGCTGCATGTGTTGCTCCGGCTCCAATCCATACGATCCAAAGCGCACCCCAGCCGAGCCTTTGCAGCCAGGGACGGGACGCATGCCGTGCACGCATAAGCCACTGTTTAACGCTGTCAAAGTAAATTCCCAGCCATGCGCCGAGGAAATAGTATGACAGAAATGATAGCGACCAGCTGTTGCGATACGTTACATCCCACCACGCATCATTGCCTGTGTAGAACAGCCACTGCAGCGTTATGCCGATCAGCGGGCTCCATGCCGCAGCCCACCGATAGCGCCTTAGCAAGACGAGCACGAGCGGAAAGAGCAGATAGAACTGACAATTGATGAAAATGAAATACAAATGGGTATATGCTTTGCCAATCAGCAGTTTAGGCCAAAACTCCTGAAACATAACGGCAAGCTCCCATTCCCGCCCCTTGTCCGCCCACGATAAAGTGAAGAACAACACTGAAAACAACAAATACGGCAGTAAAATGTACGTTAATCTATTCCGATAAAACCGGATAAAAAGCTCTTTGCCAAGCGGACGACGGAAATAGTTATAAAACAGCACAAAACTGCTGAGAAAAATAAACGTAGTAGTGCCAAACTTTGAAAAAATGTTTATAAAGTTATACAGAGCAAAAAAACGGTCTTCTCGCAAATAAACCGTGGCAAAAGAGGTGGCATGCACCAGCATGACCCCCATAATGGCCAGGCCGCGAACTAAATCAAGCTCATCCATTTTCGCGGGTTTCTCCATGATGTCTCCTCAGCTATATTGATTATGAAATACGTATTGTAGTACGGAAGAATATCGAACATGCTGCTGCTCATATACCAGTAAGAAGAGAACTTGTGAAAGAGGAGGCATGCACACCCTATGGACAGACGACGCTCGTCCCTGCTGCTCATCCTGCTCGCTTTGCTGCTGGCAGCTGCCTGCCTGATCGTAATGCTGACTTCCCGCTCCTCCCTGCAAAGCCTGGAGCTGCCGAGCAGTATTGAAACAGAGCATTATACAATAGAACTAAGCTCTCCAAGCAAAACGCATCAAGCGCTGGCATACAGTGAATTCGAGCTGAACATAACCGGCAGCGACGAACAGCAGATTGAGCTGCTCAAGCCCGTCATTACGCTGGAAATGCTGCATATGGACTGCGGCACAGTGTCTGCCGAGCTATTGTCCAGCTCCACTACGCGCTACAGCGCACAAGCTGCTCCATTAATGAAAGGCGTCTGGGTTGCAACAGCTACCTTTCAGCTTGCCAATACCGACAGCGATACGATTACATTGCATTATCAGTTTGAAGTAATATAATCGCTTAGCGAGATTGAATTTTAGCAGCTTGCACTTCTGTTAACAACCCGGCATTCAGCTAACGCGTTCCGCGATCAATCATCCACTCGAACCATTTCCAGGGCAGCAGCGCCTTGCCCAATATAGCAATGCGTGCGCCGCGGCCGAGCAGATAGCGTAGCTTGGGAGCGCGTGATTCGACCAGCATGCCGATCGTATCTGCAACCTGCTGCGGATCAGGTGCAGCCTCTGCCGTTTTACGCGAATAGCGTACAATCGCATTAAGCCGTTCCGCATAGGGCGAATGAGCCGAGCTCGTTAATTGCGCCAGCCCCTTGTCCCAAATCGGCGTGCGATACGCCCCTGGCTCCACCAGCACCACCTTCACACCGAACGGAGCCAGCTCATGCCGCAAACTTTCACTGAAGCCTTCAACGGCAAATTTGGAGGAGGCATACGGTGCATAGCCAGGAAAACCGACTCTGCCGCTAACGCTGCTAATGTTTATGATCATGCCGCTGCGCTGGGTTCTCATAATCGGAATGACGCTTTTGCTCACCGCGATTAGCCCGAAAAAATTCGTTTCCATCTGCTGCCGCCACTCTTCCATCGGCACTTCCTCCACGAAGCCGCCCATTGCAAAGCCCGCATTGTTAACTAGTACATCAATTTGCCGGTGCACGCGAACAATTTCAGCCACAACCTGTTTAATTGCTGCATGATCCGTAACATCCAGCTGGTGAAGCTCAATCCGACTCATTAATCCTTCGCGCTCGGCACGCTGCTGCAGCTCAATCGCAGCCTCCAAATTGCGCATTGTAGCGATTACACGAAACCGCTTTCGCGCAAGCTCCAGCACTGTCAGCATGCCAAAGCCGCTCGACGTGCCTGTTACGAGGGCAACACGCTCCGGTGCTGCTGCACCCGCTTGCTCATTCGGTAATGGTGACATAGCAAAACTCCCTTCCCACCATGCTTGTTCGTTCCTATACCATTACATATTAAAAGTGAAGAACAACGATTACACAAAAAAAGAGCTGTCAGATTGTCTGTTTTCACTGACTTTCTGGACAGCCCTGGTAAGATTCTTTAGGTTTTAATGATGATCGTAATGCTTATGCTATTGCGCTAAGGTAACGGTTTTGGTAGCTGAATCCCAGCCTATAAACAGACCAAGCGCATTGCTTACCTCACGCAGCGGATAAAGCGCAGGCTGATCTCCTTTTGCTTCAATAATTTTGCTGAATGATACAAGCTTGCCATTCAACAGCATTGCATTGTCATTCAATTCAACAGGCTCAGGCTTAAGTCCTGCAAGCAGCTCTTCGGCTGTTTTGTCGGAGCGTCCGCCATTGATGCGGAAACCAAGCGCATCCTCAGACGTATTAATTCCCGGCTTTACGGTAAAGGATGTTTTAATATCCAGTTCGTCAAGAATACCAAGCAGACGTTCATTATAGGCGCCATACGGGAAGGCAATTGCACGAATCGTATTGCCCAGCTCCTCCTCCAGGCGCTGCTCTGCCTTGCTCAAATCTTCTGTTACACGCGCAATATACTCCTCGTCTGTCTCAACTCTTTTCTCGTCAGGCAAATAAAGATTGCTGATCGCAGCTGGCTGCTCGATTCCTTCAGCATTCACAGCACCATAAACATGCATATCGAACGTATGATTATGGAAAGCTATATTATGCTCCTTCATTTCGCGCATCTGATCCCAGGAAAGCTTTTTGATGCCAGGGATAGATGGATCGTCAACGCCCGATACGATAACAAAGTTGACCGCTGGATAGTTGAATTCCTTCAGTGCAGGATAAGCATAGGTATAGAAGTTTTCATAGCCATCATCAAATGTAATTAGCACCGCGTTATCCGGTACTTCGCCGCCTTCATGAATAAACGCAACATACTGCTCCATGCTGATCGGATTAAAGCCTTCATCCTTTAGCCACTGCAAATGATCTCTGAATTGCTCAGGAGCAATAATGCTTCCATCGGTAGGGTCCTCCATAACAGCGTGGTACATCAGCACCCCGACTTTATTCGTATAATAAACGCCCTCTGCTAGCTCCTCGCTGCCAGCTTCTACATCGCCTTCTTCAGGAGTTTCAAAGGTCGCGCCAAGCGTATCGGTAATAAATGATGCCGGGATGTACATCGCATCGTCCTTTTGTACGAGTCCCGAATTCTCAATCTTCTCGCCATTGAGCGTAATGGAAGGTGCAGCCGATTTAGAACCTAAATCGGTCGAACAAGCCATAATTAGAGAAAGCATAGTAATTAGTGTCAATAATTTCAGTACATAATGTTGTGATTTCAAATATAACGCCTCCATACTTGTGTTGTTTACCCGTTCATTATATCGGCAAAAGCTTAATAATAGAGTATTCTAATTCTTAACAAACTCTTAAAAATTTTAATAGACTTTCTTTCTAATCTCTCATCATTATACTAGAGGGCAGGCAGATTGCGACTGGTAATAGAAGTCAGCCTGCAATCTATTAAGCTAGCAAATTTTGCAGCGAGCTAGCAAATTTCAGCAACGGTCATGCCAAAAAAGCTAGCTTCATAGCCTTTGCATCTGCACGCTAAAAAGATGGCTTCGATTCGTACAGAAGCCATCCTTCGCAGCTCTTGCAAAATCACCTATTGCGTCGTTTTCTGCTTATGTTCATGCAGCAGTGGCAGGCTCAGTATAAAAGCGGTTCGCTGCGTGTCGCTTTCCGCTCGGATCGTGCCTCGATGCTTCTCAATAATGCTTCGGGAAATTGCCAGACCAAGCCCTGTGCCGCCCGTTTCCAATGAACGCGACTTATCGATCCGATAAAACCGATCAAAGATAAACGGCAGGTCGCTCGCCGGAATCGGATTTCCGTAATTGGCAATCGATACAACGGCATGCTCTTTTTCCTGCTGCAGCGTTACATCGATATATTTCCCTTCCTTGCCATATTGCATCGCATTTTGAATAATGTTGGCGAAGGCCCGCACCAGCAGCTCTCCGTCTGCAGAAATGAACACCCGATGCTGCTCCAGCGTCAAACGTCCCGTAATGCCCGCTTCATGCATAATCGGCACATATTCATCCATCAGCTGCTGCAAAAAGTCATCTAGCGCCATCAGCTTGCTGTCGAGCGGCATACCGTTGTTCATGCGCGTATATTCAAACAAATCATCAATGAGCAATTTAAGACGCTCGGCTTTGCTATAAGCAATGTCGACATAATGCCTCAACTCTACCTCATCGCGATAGCGATCTTGCTTGATAACCCCCAAAAACCCGAGTATCGATGTTAATGGCGTTCGCAAATCATGAGAAACACCTGTTATGAGGTCATTTTTACTTTGCTCTGCCTTCCTTTCCTCCTGCATCAAGTGATTCAGTTGGCGGGCCATTTGGTTAATGCTGTCGGCTACCTCGCCCAGCTTATGATTTTCTTTGACCGGGATGGAATGCTGCAGCTGTCCTTCGGCAATCAGCTTTAAGCCTTGAATCATTTCGTCCAGATATCGATTCAAATCTGCCGCCAAATCATGCACATAGCGCGAGGTGGCTTCAATCTCATCATAAGATTGGACGAGCACATCGGGCTGAAAGTTGCCTTCTCCGATCTGTTTTAACGCTTCCTGCACGCGCAGCAAATTGCGAATAACCGGGCGGCTTAGCAAAATATAGCTAATTATAAATAAAGGAACGCCAACCAAAATGAGAATACGGATAGATCCAAGATTGTTAATTCCCCATTTGATCAAAACGCTGAATGGCTCCGTTTCGATGAGAAATGTTGCCAGAGAATGCATGACGAACAATATAATAGCGGTAATGGCTGCGCTCAGCAGCATAGCAAGCAGCAGCTTCCAGCGGATCGACACTACCCAGAGCCTATTCATTGGCGTTCACCTGTCCGTGGTTTTCCAGCTTGTAGCCAATTCCCCACACTGTTTTAATAAAATATGGCTTTTGCGGATCATCCTCCAGCTTTTCCCTCAGCTTGCGAATGTGAACCATCACCGTATTTTTCGACTCCATAAATGGCTCCTGCCACACATGCTCATAAATTTGATCCATACTAAGCACCTTTCCGGCATGATTGGCAAGCAGCAGCAAAATCGCAAATTCGCGCGGAGTCAGCTTGACGATCTTATCATCAAGCGTCACAACATGGGATGCGCTGTTGATCACCAGATTATCAATCCGAATTTCATGGTCATTCGCTTTTCTGACCGAATGAAATTGGTTGACGCGCCGCAGCTGCGCCTTAATTCTGGCGATCAGCTCCAACGGGCTGAACGGCTTGGTTACATAATCATCTGCTCCAACGCTCAATCCAGAAATTTTGTCCATGTCCTGGCTCTTCGCCGACAGCATAATGATCGGGATATGATTTTTTTCTCTAATTTTCATACAAGCCTCAATCCCGTCCATCGAAGGCATCATCACATCGAGCACAATCAGATCCACCTGATGCTTTTCCAGCAGCTCCAGCGCCTCGATGCCATTGCCAGCCTTAAGCATCGTATAGTTTTCATTCTTAAAATAAATTTCCATAAGCTTAATAATTTCGTATTCATCATCCACCATCAATATTGTGGCGACACTCATTGCAAATTACCCCGTTTCTTCACTAATAGTAATAGTGTATATTTTTTGCGACTGTCTGGCAAATCCTGTACGCTTTTGCAGCGCTGCACCAGCAATTTCGCCTTGTTAAATCAAGCAAGCATCGACTTCGATTACATAGCAAAGCCTTGGCTGAGCTGTTCAGCCAAGGCTTTGCATTGCCTAACATTAAGCAGACGGATGCTGCAAGACAGGCATTTTTCTTGTTGCAATCGCGATCCGATTCCACGCATTAATTGTTACGATCGCCATTATAATTTCTGCGGTTGCAGCCTCGTCAAAATGGCTGCGCACTTCCTCATACACCTCATCCGGCACATGCCCTTCTGTAACGAGTGTTACCGCCTCAGTCAATGCCAGTACAGCTCGTTCGCTTGGCGTAAAGAACGGCGTTTCTCGCCATGCGTTTAAAGCATAAATGCGCTGCTCGGTCTCCCCATACTTGCGGGCGTCCTTTGTATGCATGTCAATGCAGAATGCACAGCCATTTACTTGCGAAGCGCGAATTTTAATTAATTCCTTCAGCCTTGGATCGAGGCTAGAGTTAGCCACGCTCTTCTCCAAACCAGCCATCGCGGCATAGCCTTGCGGATTTACCTTCTCCATTAAAAATCTTGTTTTCATAGTATTGCCTCCTCAATGATTTTTCAGCTTACATGGATATAACAAGATACATTCCGCTTTTGTGACAGCTCTACCTTGAATTAATCATTTATAGTTGGATATGCGCGAGCTTTTCTGGATTAGACAGCATAAAAACACGGTTAATGCGCTGCTGCTGATCCCAGCCAAAGCAAACAACGAGCACCGGCTTATTTTCCCGAACAAGCAGCATGCCGATACGGCCATTGGCTTGAATGGCACGCAAATGACCTGCAAAATATCCTTTTGGCGCAATTCCTTGCAGCAGCGCCTCGATTCGCTGCTGACCGATAATAGGACGCAGCGCAGCGCGAACAATTCCACCGCCATCCATAACGAGTACGGCATCCTCCGCCAGCATTTGAATAAAGCGGTCGAAGCTGCCTGTTTGCGAGGCTTGTACAAAAATTTGAGCCAGCTCATTCTCTTGAGCACGATCGATTGAAGCACTGGGCAACTCAGACTGCAGCTTTTTTTGCGCGCGACTATAAATTTTACGGCAATTTGCTACTGATTTATGCACCGTTTCAGCAATTTCTTCATAGCTGTAGCCCAGCACTTCGCGCAGGACATATACGGCTCTTTCTACTGCGCTTAACCGCTCTAGCAGCACGAGAATCGCATAAGACAGCGTCTCCTGCTTTACAATCAGCTCCAGCGGATTGTCTTCGGAAGAAGTGATCTGAGGCTCCGGCAGCCAAGGTCCGACATAAACCTCTCTTCTTTTATGAGCGGCCTTCAGCAGGTTAATGCAGCGATTCGTTACCGCTCGCGCCAAATATGCCTTTATATTTTCTATATGCTTGATGTCATGCTGCTGCAATTCCAGAAATAGCTGCTGCACAATATCCTCCGCATCAACAATAGCTCCAAGCATTTGATAGGCAATCGAGATTAGATAAGCAGAATATTCTCTATACAGCTCTTCCAAATCTATATGCATATGTGCTACTCCTCTCTCCATCCATTTATTTAAAATACATAGCCGTGTTCATAAAGTCAAAGCTGTCTCAGTACGCAATCACGATAGCTGCCTGCTACCACCGACCATCGTGCTTTCCCCTCCCCCACCCTTCCCTTTTCTTGCGGAAATGGTAAAATGATAGGAGGGAAGGGGGCAATTATGACGACAGACGTGAATGAAAACAAGGATAAAAAACGGGAAGAGGAAACGAAAAAGCTGATTGCAGCGCTTTATTCCCGTTCTTTACAAATGCTGCAGGCGGAATTTGACCATTACGAGATCAAGGGACAAATTATTAATCATTCCAGCTTTGGTCCTTTGTTCGCCTATCAACTGCAGGAAAATAACAGTGAAAACAAATATGCATGCGGCTTTTTTATTAATGAGCTGCTTGAAAAGCATAAGGATGCTGCGAGGGCACAGCAATGGCTCGCTTCCTTCTTTATCGATATGCTCGATGAGCAAGTAAGCAAGCCGCTGCCGAAGCCGCCTCAATCCCAGGATGAAAGCAAAAAGCTGATCGACGAGCACGTTATCCCTCACTGCATCCAATCGGTTCGTGCAGAATTCGCTTTGGAGAAGGTTTATGTTAATCTTGCCATGCATGAAAAAGCGGGACCCGTGCTGGAAGCAGGCTTTCCTGCGATTAAAGAAGGCAATAATGTATGCGCAATGCCGATTCCGTATTTACTGACGCTTTATTTATTAAATCGCGATCCGGCAGAGCCGCTAGTGAATGGGCTATACAACATTCGTGAGCAGCATGGACTCGCCTAGCGGGACAAGCTGTTAAAAGCAGGCGCGCGATTGGGCAGGCTGCTAGTTGCAATAGCAGCTCCAGCCTCAACATCATGATCAAAAAAACGCAAGCTTCAGCAACGCTCTGGATTAACCAGGCTGCTAAAGCTTGCGTTTTTATTCGTCATTTTGCAGTTAGTTATTGATACTTCGGCAGCCAGCTTCCGTGCGCTTCAATTAAATCGTCGCACAGCGCCACAATATCATCCATCGACAGCTCCGCTGCGGTATGCGGATCGAGCAGCGCTGCGTGATAAATATGCTCCTTTTTCAGCGTCATTGCCGCTTCAATAGTTAGCAGCTGCGTATTAATGTTCGTACGGTTCAACGCTGCCAGCTGCGGTGGCAAGTCGCCTACATAGGTTGGGTGAATGCCGTTCGCATCAACGAGACATGGCACCTCGACACAGGCTTCCTTCGGCAAATTTGTAATTAATCCACTGTTCATCACGTTGCCGCCAATTTTAAATGGCGCATCATTTTCGATTGCATCAAAAATATAGGAAGCGTATTCATGAGTACGCGCATGCTCCAGGCTGGCGGATGCCATTATTTCATCGCGCTTGCGCTGCCAATCCTCAATTTGCGCGACGCAGCGGCGAGGGTACTCATCAAGCGGAATGTTAAAGCGATCGATCAGCTCCGGATAGGCGGATTTAATAAAGTATGGATGGTATTCCGCATTATGCTCGCTCGATTCCGTCACATAGTAGCCAAACTTGTCCATCAGCTCGAAGCGCACCATATCATAATGCTTTTCCTGCTGCTTCTCCTTCGCCAGCCGTTTGATCGTTGGATATAAATCCTCGCCATCCTTCGTAATTTCCAGCAGCCATGCCATATGATTGATCCCAGCAATTTTGGATTTAACGCCTTTATTTTCAATGCCCAGATGGTTTAGCAAATCTTTTACGCATACTTGAACGCTATGGCAAAGCCCTACCGTATTGACGCCGCCATACGTATTCATAACATTCGTAAGCACAGCCATCGGATTGGTATAGTTGAGGAACAGCGCATCCGGGCAAACCTCTTGAATATCTTTAGCGAACTCGAGCATAACAGGAATCGTTCGCAAATTGCGAAAAATACCGCCAATTCCTACCGTATCCGCAATCGTTTGACGCAGGCCGTATTTTTTCGGCACTTCAAAATCGGTTATCGTACAAGGATCGTAGCCGCCAACCTGAATTGCATTAACAATATATTTTGCCCCTCGCAGCGCCTGCTTGCGATCGGAATAAGCAACAATTTGGCAGCTGCTTCCAACCGTTTGCTTGACACTATTAAGAATAAGCTCAGACTCCTTTAACCGTATCGGATCAATATCATATAATGCGAGCTCGAAGTGTTGCAGCGATGGAACAAGCATGCAGTCACCCAGTACATTTTTTGCAAATATTGTGCTGCCTGCACCTAGAAAAGTGATTTTGGACATTCGTCATCTCTCCTTCTTCAATCCTTGAAATGCTTGAATTCATTAAGACCGAACACTTATAATATACCTGCTGCCTATTCGTTCGCCTATAGATTTTTCCATCCAAGTTCATGGACAAATGTTGCAATTTGAAGGAGAGTCATCATGACTGAAAAATTAGAGCAGTTCGCCTTTCACCCTTCCTTTGACCCGCAGGTGGATGAGCTGTTATTTGCAGGACAATCGCAAACGGATCCGCTGCATTATATGGGACCGCTCATTCATGCTCATTACATTGTGCATTATGTCATTTCCGGCAAGGGCAGTGTGACAATGCGAGGCGCAACCTATCAGCTCGCCGCAGGAGACAGCTTTTTTATTTTTCCTGAGGAATCTGTTCGCTATGAGGCGAATCAGCATGAGCCTTGGCGCTACTGCTGGATCGGCTTTAAGGGCAATCGCTTTAAGCATTTGTTGCAGGCCAGTCGCATTACACCCGAGCAGCCGATTGTACGCAGCATTCCACAGGAGGATGTCATCGATCACTATCAAGCGGTGCGGGATCAGCTGGCAAAGGGCAGCCTTCCAGCTTCAATGCTGGCTGTTGGCTATTTTCAGCTCATTCTGGCCCGCTACAGCGCGGAGCGAGAGCTGCAGCAGCCTCGCAGAACGTACAAAACTCCCGCACAGCTGGCAATTGACGAGGTGATCGCCTATATTGACTTTAATTATCCGCTGCCTATTACGATTGCTGAGCTGGCGGATCGGGCAGGTTATCATCGCAGCCATCTTACGAAGCTTTTTAAGCAGATGCATGGCATGTCGCCGCTTGCCTACCTGATTAAAGTAAGACTGGAGCAAGCGCAGCTGCTGCTGGCCCAGCACATTCCTGTACATCAAGCGGCGCAAGCAGTCGGCTTTCATGACGCCTTATATTTCTCCAAATTGTTCAAGCGCCATGTCGGGATGACGCCATCCCATTATCAAGCGGCGTATGGGCATCAGACACTTGATGTTACCATAACCAATGATGAAGTGAAGGAATAAGCCCATTGGCAGCCAGCCCTCTCATAATCGACAGCAGTCCAATCAAGATCGCTGCAGCATTGCCCAGCTTATACATGAGTCTTCGCCAGCGCTTGGAGGCAATCGCGGAGATGCTTGCCGTCAGTGCCAGCGCCGGCAGTGTGCCGAGCGAGAAGACAAGCATTGTAAGACCGCCCGCATACCAGGAGCCGGTAGCAGCCGCCTGCATGCCCATCGCATAGGTTAAGCCGCACGGAATAAAGCCGAAGGCGATGCCCGTCATAAGCAAATAAAAGCGGTCTCCGCCACGAAAATATTTAACGACCTTAATTAATCGCGCATGTAAATGAGCCGATACATGCTCCATATGCGGAATTTGAATTTTTCTCCACACCCATAGCAGCAGCAGGCAGCCGCCGACAATCGAGGCGGTGCCCTTCATCCCGCTCCACGCCGCGGCGACATCGACAAAGCTGCCAACGAGACCAAGCGCAATGCCAAACACCGTATAGGAGCAGCCGCGGCCGATATGATACAGCAAATTGCTGAGCAAGGCCGAGCGCTTCGACTGCAGCGTTACAGCAGTTATAATTCCGCCGCACATGCCCATGCAATGCGCCGCACTCATCAAGCCGGTCGTAAACACGAGCAAAAGGCTACTGAGCATCGTTCATGCTCACCTCCACCTTGTTCAAGCGAACATGCAGCAGCAATGCATTCATAACGACGCAAAGCGAGCTTAGCGACATCGCAATGCCAGCCATCCACGGCTTCAGCATGCCTAATGCGGCAAACGGCAGCATCAGGCAATTGTACACGAGCGCGAAGCCAAGATTTTGCTTAATATTTGCTACCGTCAGCTTGCTCATCGCAATAGACAGCGGAATGCTTGTCAGCTGCGAGTAAAGCAACGTCATATGCCCGGCATGCAGCGCGGCCTCGGTGCTGTTGCTCATCGCAATCCCGACAGGTGCGCTTGCCAAAGCAGGCGCATCATTCCAGCCATCGCCAACCATCGCCACCACCTTCTTGCCTGCAAGCTTCTGCTTGACTAGCTCCAGCTTTTGCTGCGGCAGCAAATCCGCATGCATGCTGGCAATTCCAACCTGCCGTCCAACCCGATTAGCAGTACCAACATGATCGCCTGTAGCCATACTGACTGCAATGTTCATGCGCTGCAAAGCCGATATGGCAGGAGCACTAGAGCTTTTAATGCGATCATGCAGGCTGACCAGACCGATGCAGCGATCATCCATATATATGTAAACGAGCGTTTCACCTTGCTGCTTGCGCTGCTCAGCGAGCAGCTGCACATATGGCGGCAGCAGCTTGTGCTCGGCCATCAGCATTCGGTCATTGCCAACAATAAAGCGATGCCTGCCAATGGTGCCGATTACGCCATAGCCCAATCTATGCTCGGCATGCTCTACCGCATGCGCTTCTACGGCCAGCTCCTCGCTATAGCTGCGAATCGCTTGGGCAATCGGATGCTGCGCATATTGCTCCAGCGCGGCTGCATAGGCGATCATTTTCTGCTTGGCGACGAAGAAGCTGTGCACGAAGCTGACGCTTAGCTTTCCTTCCGTCAACGTGCCTGTTTTGTCAAACATAATTTCATCCACATGATGCAAGCGCTCGATCACCGCGGCATCCTTGACGATTACGCCATGCTTGACCAAGCGGCTGCTTGTAATCGCAAGCGAGATTGGCGCAGCAAGGCCAAGCGCACATGGACATGCAACGAGCATAACCGCCAAAGCGCTAAGCACGGCATGCGAGCGTTCTCCACCCAGCAGCAGCCAGGCTGCTCCGGTAGCAAGTGCCAATAGGACAATGAGCGGCACAAACCAGCGAACGACTGCATCCACTTGACGCTGGATGCTCGTCTTGGAGCGCTGCCCCTGCTTGACCAGCTCGCGAATCCGATTAAGCATCGTTTCCTTGCCCGCTGCTGTTGTCTCGATTAACAGCGTGCCTTGCGTCAAATGAGTGCCAGCCCATACACGATCGCCTTTCGTCTTGTAAATAAACTGCTGCTCGCCCGTTAGCAGCGCTTCATCGACATAAGCTCCGCCTTGCTTGACTACACCATCGACGCCGATCAGCTCCCCTTCATGCTGATGGACAAGGTCGCCAGCCTTGACAAATTCAACGCGCAGCGGAAAGCGAATACCGTCTCGCTCAACCAGCACCTCCTGAATATTGAGCTCGGCAAACGGCTCATGCTGCTCCTGCAAGCGCAGCGATGCGGTCAGCTCAATATATTTGCCTAGCAGCACTACCGTAATGACAACCGCCGATGTCTCAAAATATAAGCGCGGCTGATCAAAGCTCCCATAGCGCAGCAAACCGTCGAGCCCATTGGCAAACACCTCATAATGGCTATATAAGTAAGCGGCCGTCGTCCCGATCACAACGAGTACGTCCATATTGGCCAGCTTCTCGCGAACCGCATGATAGGCGCTAATATAGAACGGGATGCCGACAAAAAATTGCACGCATGTCGCCAAAATCAACTGCAGCCACGGCGCAAATATCCATTGCGGCAAAAGTGACAGCAGCGGATGGAGCAGCGGAATATGCTCAGCCATCGAGCATAGCAGCGGCACTGTAAATGCAATAGCCCACAGCAGCCGTTTGCGAAGCTGACGCTTCTCCTGCTTCATATCCTCCAGCGTTGAAGAGTAAGGATGGGCTTTAAACCCTAGCGCATTAATTTTGGCAATGATGCTGGCAATGTCCAGCTTGCTTGCTTCTCCCTTAATCCAGGCAGTGCGCATCGGATAGCTGACCGCCACATGCTCGACCTGCTCCAGCTTCGACAGGCTCCGTTCAATTCTTGTCGCGCATGCGGAACAGCTCATGCCCAGCACGGACAGCACGAGCTCATCATCATTCTCAGCATCTTGCTTCTGCTTCTGCATCATCGCTCCCCCTCTCAACCGATTGATAACCTACCTTATCTCTTTACCTATATGCTTTGTCCATCACTTCCATGCTTGCACGTTTGGCGGACTGTGAAAAGATCGCTTCCTCGGATGATTTTCATGAGTTGGCAGAGATGCTCTACGGCTGCAGCTATAATAAATTTCTATACAGCTGTGATAAATTTCTGGTCAGTTAAGAAAAACGGTTGTCCAGAGATGCTCTAAACGTATACTGAGAGTAGGCTAAGAACGGAACAGGAAGAGGAGAATGAAATGAAAAATGCAATGAACATCGTCATTGTTATTCTGTCATTGCTATGTCTATTGCTTGTAATACTAGTCGATCTTTTTACGTTTGAATTAAAGCCAGATAAGGGCATCTCAGGCAATGGAAATCCTGGCGTAATTTTTTTCGTTCTGTTCATCCTGCTCTATGCAGCTCTTATCATGTCCATTTATATGAAATTTCTAAAGGCGTCTGGCCGTCGCTACGCATATGCATTTGCTGGTTTTGGAGGTGCCGGTACAATATTGTTTTCAATTTTATTAATAAAATATGTCGTTTCCCAATATGAGGAGTTTGCAGGTCGATTAGAAGGCTTCGGGGTGTTAAATCAATATACGAACACGGTATTTGTAAACTTTTACTCCTTTGTGCTTGGCCTTTCCGTTGTGTTCACAACTATTGGCTTGGTTCATATCGTGCGAAGGCGCATAAAAAAATCGACCCGCTAAGCTGGTCGATTTTTGCTGTTTGTATAGAACTAATCCCGTTCATATATGGAGCCGCTGCGGCTGGCAAACAGCTCTGTATATACCTTTTCCGCATAATGGTCGGTCATCCCTGCTATGTAGTCGGCAATCAAGCGGTACCACGGATAGTGCTGCTTATGCTGATCATAGGCCTCAATCCAGTCCGACGGCAAAATTAGCCGGCCAGCCGCTTCATCCTCCATGCTTTCCCACAGCTTGCGCAGCATATTTTCACTGCGCGTCTGCAGCCGCTGCACGCGAAAGTCCTTGATCATCGTTACCCATGCCAGCTTCTTCAAAATTTCCATCGTTCTGAGCGTATCATCATCCTCTACGCCATCCTTGACAAAGGTGATTTTTTTCCAGGATGGCAGATGCGGATCGTCGATTATCCCGATCCGAGTAGCAAAATGATTGACCCATTGCGCCTTCATTTCACGGCGCGAGCGGGAAATATCGCGGCCAAACGTATCGAATATTGTTTTCCACTGCTTATAGTAGTTTTCCAGCACCTCTGTCACCAGCTGCTTAATATTGAGGTTCGCCCAATGCAAGGCGCTCATGCTGGCCGGGTCCTCTGTAATTTCTTTAACAACATTATCAATCAGTCGTGATTCCAGCAAAAAGTCTTCGGTCAGCTGAATTTTCCCGGCACGAATGCCATCCTCGATATCATGCGTGGAATAGGCGATATCATCACATAAATCCATCAATTGCGCCTCCAGCGTGCGGCAGCCTGCAGGCATATTCCACAAATCTCTTAAAAATGCGATCGCTTCCCATTCCGTCTCATATACCCCTTTCTGCTGTCCGTCCTTGCCTAGCAGAAAAGGATATTTATTTACTGCCAATAGCGAAGCAGCAGTCAGGTCCAAGCCGCGATCACTGCCGGCGCGCTTCTCTAGAAACATTAAAATGCGATAGTTTTGCGCATTTCCTTCATAATGCGCGCCATACTTGGTCTGCAAAATTTGATTGAGCACCTCTTCGCCGCGATGCCCGTAAGGCGGATGACCAAGATCATGGGCCAGCGCCGCGATTTCCACTACCTCAGGAACAAGCTTGAGCCCAGGGTGTACGTCCTGATTGAGAAAAGCATACTGCTTGCCAAGCTTGCGCGCCATTTCTCTGGCGATTTGCGACACTTCAATCGAATGCGTCAATCGTGTGCGGTAATAGTCGCCGGAGCCAGCGCCAAACACCTGCGACTTTCCTTGCAGCCTGCGAAACGCTGGCGATTGAATTAGCCGCGCATAGTCCTTCTCATATTCCTCGCGATCCTCGCTCGATTTTATATGATCAATATCATTAAGTCGGTATTTTCGAATGCTCTTCATCATGCTTACTCCTCTCTACCTTGCTGCTTGCTGCCTATAGCATGTTGTGCTGCACCCACTGCAGCAGCTTGGCCTCATAATCGCTCATAAATTGAGCCTTGGCGGGCTGCTCCAGAAAAATAGCGCTCGCTGCATTCCGTTGCAGCTGAACAATCGCTTGATCTGACAAGCCGCATCGCTCCTGCAGCGTCATCAGCTCCTTCGTCAACGAGGTTTGCGATACTGTCAAATTATCGGTATTCACCGTTATATGAATGCCCTGCTCCATATAGGAAACGATCGGATAGAGCGACCATTCGGCTACAGCCTTTGTTTGTAAATTGCTGATCGGGCAAAACTCCAGCGGGATGTGCTTGTCTGCAATTTCCTGCAAAATTTGCGGATTCTCCTGCAGCCTCACCCCATGTCCAATACGCTGAGCGCCTAATTGGCTAACAGCAATCGCAATGTTCTCCGCGCCTCCCGCTTCTCCCGCATGAATTGTAACGGGAATGCCAAGCTGCTGGGCACGCTTGAACATCGCTGCATACAGCTCTGGCGGATAAAGCGCCTCCGCGCCCGCCAAATCAACTGCAACTAGTCCGCGCTGAAGAAACGGCGCTGCTGCTTCGACAACCTCCATATTTTGCTCATCCTGATGACCGCGCAAACATATGCCGATGCAGCGCGCCATGACGCCGAACTGCTGCTCGGCGCGGCGCAAGCCGCTAATGACCGCCTCATAGGTCTCCGCCACGGTAAGCCCCTGCTGACGATGGAGCTGAGGAGCGAAGCGCACCTCTACGTATTGCACCTGATCATCCGCGCATTGCTGAACAAGCTCATAGGCTACTCGTTCCAGCGCCTCATAGCTTTGCAAATAAGGCAGCACAAAATCAAAGGTGCGCAAATACTCATTCAAGCTCTGGCACGATTCTGGCGCGCTCATATAAGCCGACAGCTCGTCTGGATCAGCAACAGGCAGCTCTCCGCCTTGCTGCTGCGCCAGCTCGATTAGCGTTTGCGGCAAAACACTTCCATCCAAATGAACATGCAATTCTATTTTAGGCAAAGCCGATATTTGTTCGATTGTTAATGCCATTAACGATCACTCGCTTTCCAGGGCGTGTCGCCCTAATTTTTTCACTTTTATTCCGTCAACCACAGATTTTGTTAGCTAATATAACATGAAATTAAAAAGAACGCCAGCGACATACAAAAAAAGACTGCTTATCTCAAGCAGTCTGCGTCACCTTTATTTCGGGTAATAGGAAAATACGGGAAATTTGACAACTGGTGATTTTTCCTTCCTTAACGCATGGAGCAGCTCTTCGCCAATATGTAAATTGCCTTGAAGCAGCTCTGCTGGCGTTAAAGCCATCCATTGATTAAGCGACACATCCTGGAAGCGGTCGCTTTTAAATATTTCAAGGTACCATAACGAATTTGTACCTGTGTTCTGAATATAATGCCCGTACGCAAATGGAACATATCCAACATCGCCAGCCTGATAATCAAAGGTTCTTGCCGTGCCGTTCCCGGCGAAAACGGTCATACGCCCTTGCCCCGTCAAGTAATACTGCCATTCGTCCTGGTTGGGATGCCAGTGCAGCTCGCGCATCGCCCCCGGCTCAATCTCAACAAGTGCTGCAGCGATCGTTTTGGAAATCGGGAAATTTGTTGAATCAACAATCCGAACACTGCCGCCAGCTGTTTTAATTGGAGGCTGAGCCAGCAGGCTATGCTTGAAAATTTGCGGCACAGTCCCGTAAGGGGAATGAACCTTTTGCGTATCAATCGGCCCTGGCACATCATCTTGATAAATATAAACTTGCTCGCTCGGGATCTGTTGAAACGCCTCCATCGGTACACCAAAGTTCGCTGAAAGCACATCTTTAGGCGTATGGGCAAACCAGTCTGATATAGACAATGTATTGAGGTCAGAAAAATGTCCATCGTCAAAAACGAGCAAAAATTCACAGCCATCCTCCAGCCCTTGAATGGAATGAGGGATGCCTGGAGGGAAGTACCATAAATCACCTGGGCCAACATCAGCAATAAAATTTCTTCCAAGCTGATCGACAGCCGTAATTCTCGCTTGCCCGAGCAGCATATATGACCATTCAGCTTGCTGATGCCAATGCAGCTCGCGCACGCCTCCGGGCGTCAAGCTCATATTCACGCCTGCTAAAGTGGTTGCGATCGGCAGCTCGCGCACAGTAACCTCTCTTGACCATCCCCCCTTCTTCAAAACCATATGTGTATCTGAAAAGGAAAACCGGCAATTAGGGATTAGCCCTGCATCTGTAACAGGAGGAACTAGCAGGTCTGGATTTTCAAGGTCGCGCATTATATTTCTCGGACCTCTATCCACATTGCCGGCTCCATCGCTGCGAATCGGCTGCGGGATATGCTGCGGCGGGACTGTTCCATTATAAGTTGACTCGTCCATACGTTCACCTCGCTTTATAAAATGAACCTACAGCAAATGTATATGTGTCAGCAAAGCATTTATATGAACGAAAAAACCATCTGAAAGAGAAGGCTGCGGCTTATGATCGATAAGCCTTAGCCTGTTTCCAACAGATGGTCGATTACTGCAACTTATTTACCGGATACAACTGGCCCGTGCCAGCCAAGATTGCCATCGCTGACATTGGTTACTTCAAAGCCTTGTCTTGCCAAATATTCGCATACTCGCCCACTGCGTGCGCCGCTGCGGCAAATAAAAACAACGTCTCCGTCAACATCATGCACCTCGTGCTGGCGTGCGTCAAATTCAGAAAGCGGGATCAATCTTGCTTGAGCGATATGCCCTTGCTCCCATTCATCCGGCTCGCGCACATCAATCAGGTTAATCGCTTCGCCCGCCTCAAGACGCTGCTGCAGCTCGTCGGCAGTAATTTCTTTATACATCGCTTAACATCCTCTCTTCTCAAGCATCCTCGTTCAAATTTTACAAAAACTATTGGAGAATGTCTAGTTGAGCTTTTTGAATGCCCATTTAGAGCGTCACTGCTTTCTGCGGTTTTTGGCAGCCAGCAGACGATTCATCGTATCATTCGCAGCCTGGTCTTTGCCGCCCGCTTCCTGCTTGTTAGCTCCACTTAATGGCTTTTGCAAATGCGCTTGCTGCTGCTCGCTGCTGTTGTGCTGCTGTTCGCTACCGCTGTGCTGCTGTTCGCTACCGCTGTGCTGCCGCTCGCTGCCTTTGTGCTTCTGCTCACTGCCGCTGTACTGCTGGCTCGTAGAAGCTCTGCCTGCCGCTCTCGAGGCCTCAGTGGCACGATCATTGGCAGTTCGTGCATCTGCACCGGATCGCGCATGTTCTTCTGCTTTCAAAGGCTGCGACCAGCTTTCTTCCTGCCGCAGGCGCTGTACGCGCTCTGCCATATGCTGCTTGCGCTGCTTTAACCGCTGCAAAGCTTCGCCGCTTGTTGCCGCAGGCGAAGCGACCGTCTGCTGCGCCTTGCTTGCTGGCGACAGCTTGGCAAGCCAGCTGCGCCAAGGCAGCGATAAGCGTCGATTGGCAATATCGAGCAGCCATAGCGCCAATAGCAGCATCAGCAGCCATCTTGACCAATCATAGCTTTTCTTCTGCATAGCAGGAGCAAATTGATAGACTGAATCAACAGCCTCCGTAGTCAGCACGCTTCCTCCAGTCAGCTCAGCAAGCGCTGCAAGCTTTTGAATTGCCTGCTGCTGATCAGCATTAAGCTGATATTCGGCCGAGTAAGGCACAATAAAGCCTGTTGTGATGCCGTTCTGCACGCCTGTACCGGCGCCTGCAGCACCGTTTCCTTCGTCATTGCCTGCACTAGCGCCTGCATTGCCACCCGCTTCCGCTGAGCTCTGCTCGCCAATTTGCGTAAAGTAAACACCGCTTTCAAGCTGACTGGCATCCGCTTCATACTGCCCATTGCCAGTCGGTACAAGCGGAAGCACTTCAGTCTGTCCGCCAGCTTCAACCGTCATCGCTAAATTAGAATAGGTTGCCGAATCATTGCTGGAAACGATTAGCTTGCCTTCACTATTCTGCTCGATGCTGTAAGGCGTCTGCACAAACTGCGGATAGGTCCATCTTACCCACTCCGTAAACACCTCCGGGAATTTGGCCCACGCGATCCAGTCCGAGCTCCATTTGCCGTTTACATCCGACGTAAAGGCGACGCTTTTTCCTGCACCAACATTCCAGCGCGCCAGCAGCGGGTCTTCTTGCGGCGACCAGAGTGCGATTTCAGCCGTCGATTTTGGACTTGTCGCTACATAAGCATCTAAATGGGGCAGTCCGTCCCGCCACAGCTGGGACCAGGAGCCGGCATAGCCCTCCTGCGGCACAATTCGTTCCTCAACGATATAAGCGCGTGACATTAGAGTCGCTTCGCGTGAAAAGATTGCTGGCAGCGTCGACTCATCCTCGGTATAGTAGGACCTTCCTCCGCCGTTCTCGGCTAGCGAGCTTAAAAAGTTAATATCCGAATCCTGCCCTACAGCGACAGTGGAAAGCGTAATATTGTTGCTTTTCATATCAGCCAGCAAGGTTTCGTAGGCTGGCGTATAGGGCGATATGCCGTCCGTCAGCAATATAACATGCTTTCTTGCCGGAGCATCAAGCTCAAAGCCATCATAAGCCCTGGCAAGTGCTGGATAAATATCAGTTCCGCCGTCAGGCTGGATCGACATAATGCTGCTAATCACGGACTCCTTGTCCGTCAGCTTGACTGGCGAGACGATCCATTTCGCCATTGTATCGAAAGCAATGACGCCTACGGTATCGACTGGACGCATCAGCTCGACAGTTCGAGCCGCCGCTTCCTTGGCAAGCTCCATTTTATTGCCCATCATACTGCCTGAATGATCTATTACAAGCATAAGCTGCAGGTCTGGAATTTTCTTTTTGCCTGACAGCTGCATATTTACTGGCAAAATCCGTTCAACCGGCGTATCAAAATATCCGCCAACACCATAGCTGTCACTGCCCCCCAGCATAACAAAGCCAACACCGTAGTTGCGCACAGCCGATTCAATATGCTCCATTTTAATTTGCGGCAAATCGACCGCGCTGACATTGTTGAATATGATCGCGTCATACTGAACATATTGCGCCAGTTCATAGCTCAGCTCGACTGGAGAGATGGTGCGATAAGCGATATAAGAGGAAGCGAGCGCAGCCTCAATATTTTGCGAGCTGCCCTTTTCACCCTCTACGATAAGCACGCCGGCAGGACCATCAACGCGGCTGAAGGCATAGCCCGTATTGTTTTTCGTCTCGGAATCGTCTGCCATCTGAATGACGGCACGATACTGTCTCATGCCCGGACTTGTCGCCACCGCATCAAGCAAATACGTATTGGAGCCTTCGATCAGCTCTACCGCTTGCTTGGCAATTAACGCATCATCCTCATAAACAAGCAGCTCCGCTGTCGCTTGATTGGTGCTTTCTACGGTAACGCTAAGCTGATATTTTTCCCCTTCCTTCAGCTGTGCCGGCACTTTAAATCTTGAAATCGCGGCATCCTTGCTCACCTTGCCTGGAAGCTGCACCACATCAACGATAACGTTCATTGCTTCAAGCAGCTGCGCTTCCTTTACAAGGCTGCCCGCTGTTTCATGCCCGTCTGTCAGCAGCACAATTTTGCCGCCGCCGGACTGATTGAGCAAACCGCCTGCTTGCCGCAATGCAGCAGCAATATTGGTAGCCTCCTCATTGACCACCGTATGGAACGCTTGAAGCGGCTGCCAATCCTTTAGCGGCTGCAGTGCGCGATCAATCATAATGTTCTTGGCAAAAGACATAATTGCCAATTGATTTTTCTCATCCTGCTCGTCAAATGCCTCAATAAAAGACAGCGCCTGCTGCAATCCGCCAGCAGATGCCGAGCGGTCCACAACTGCAACGACATTGCGCTGCTCGCTGCTCGTGTAAGGCTGAAGCCCTGCAATTAAGCATATAATGAGCAGCAAAATAACGGAGCGCAGCGCAATCGCGATATGCTTGCGCGTGCCGGTTATACGTGACGTGAAGCGATATTGATACCAAATATAGCAAGGTATAAGCAGCAGCAACAGCAATGCCCAAGGTAAAGCAGCATTAAAGCCCACGACGATACACCTCCCATTCACCAAGCAACAGCAGCAGCAATAGGGCTGCTAGCCATGGTGTCAGCAGGCTAAGCCCGCTCGTCGCCGGCTGCGCCTGCTCTCCAGCTGGCGCGCTCTGGGCTTGCTCAAGCGCCGTTGCAATTCTGCCTGCTGTAAATTCAGTCGTATCCGCAGTGACGATGGCCGTGCGCTGCTGAATCGCTTTGCCTTGCTCATCCTGCTCTACCAGCTCATATACGCCCGGCAGAGACGGCGCAATAATGCGATCAGCATGCGGAATTGCAATCGGCTCCGACTGCTGCTTAGGTTGCTGTCCATCTAGCAGCTGCCAATAGCTGCTGCTTGTGCCTGCAAGCAGCGACAAGGTCGGCTCCGATTGCACCAGCATATAGCCAAGCTGCTGACTTGAGCCTGCTGCCATATATTCAATGCTCTGCATCATTAATATCGGGAAAGGAGCCCGCAGCGGCAAGTCGCTGTCCTGCAGTGCAAATCCATAACGCAGGAATGGCTTTTGCTGTTTCACTCCCGCAATAATTGCAGGTGCTCCTCCATATTCCACAAGAACATCATAGTCTGACAGCTCGCTCATATCCAGCTGCTTGATAGCGGCTATATACGTATCCTCCATTGAAAAATATTGCGTAACCGGATGCTCATGCACCACTGCTTCCTTCTGTACAAGCTTGACTGCTTCCTGTTCAGTCGGGTGATCGATAATCCACAGCGGATAGCTGTCCAGCACCGCCTTCCACTCCTCCTGCTCAGCAAGACGTTCATAGTTTCCATCTACGATGATGAACTGAATCGCTTCAAGCGCTTCGCGGCTCGGCACTCCAGACGCAGACGTATTGTCAAGCTTGGTCACAGCGACATTAAGCAGCTGCAGCGCTTTTTCCAAAAACAAATTGCCTTCAGTGATTAGCAGTGCCTGATAGGAGGCTTGCTCAGAAAGCAGCCCGTATTGCTTATTGTTGTAGCTGTTCGGATCTCCTTGCCGCTGCTTGAGCTCTACCATATAATAGTGAGCCTTTGGCAAGCCCTCTATCTGAAAAGTCGTTATTCCTTCGGGCTGGGCGCGTCTTTTAGCTGTTTCCCGATGCTGCTCCTGCCCCTTTTCATTATAGGCGACAAGGTTGATTTCCAGTTCCTCCTCCTGGGCAGCATGCAGTACTGTAACGAAGGCGCGCGCTGTCTGATCAGTCGCTGTCAGCGTAAAGCTGCGAATTCGATCGTCATGCTGCGCTGCGGTTGCGGCGTACATATGCCATTGCTCCTGCCACGCCGCAGCTTGCTGCAGCGACTGCGGCGCCGTTTTAAAGCGCTCATCAATAAAGTAATGAATGACCGCTGCCTCATTTTGATCCACTAGCGCTCTTGCCAAGCTTAGCGCGGTTTCATCATCCGATATGCCATAGTAAGGCTCAATATGCTGAATAGCCTGCACAATTTCCGTTTTTTGCTGCGAGCGATTGAGCAAAATAGATGGATAATCGCCGTTCGTAATCAAGGTTACTGCGCCGCCATCATATTGCTGATCAATCCATTGCAGCGCATCCTGCTTCGCCTGCGTCAAATAGCTGTCTCCGCCCTCAAGCTCCGAGGTCGCCATGCTGGCTGAGCGATCAATCAAAATAATTGCATGCGCATCCTTCGTCAGCTGCTTTTCGATAGCAGGCTCCATTAAGGAAAGCACGATAATAATAGCGGCGATAAGCTGAAGCCAAAGCAGCAGCCGCTGCTTCAAGCGCTGCCAGGGCTTGTTGGCTTCCTGCTCCTGCAGCGCCTTGCGCCATAGCAAATGGCTGGAAATCGCTTTGGGCTCATAGCGTTTTTTCAAAATATACATCGCAATGATCAACAAGCAAGCGAGCCCAAACCACGCTGATGCTGTAGAAAGCCAATGCAAGCTGCCACCTCCTAAACCTTTTATTCGTCATCTCTTCTATTTAACGGTAGCGAAGCTGTTCTCCCTGCTCCAGCAGCTTCATAAAGCCGTCTGGCAGTGGCTCGCTGCAATTCATCCGGTAATACGTTATCCCTCTGCGTTCACAAGCTGTTCGCAGCTGATCGATAAACATCGCAACGCCCTGCTTATAGCGCTCCATAATGCTTTGCGACATCGCGACCTCCTTGGCCTGAGTCGTTTCGATATCAACCAACCTCAGCTCCCCCTCGAGCTGCGGCTCCAGCTCCTCGCGATGCAGAATGTGAACAAACACCACCTGCTGCTGTCGAGCCTGCAAATTGGCCAATAGCTGCTCAAAGCCCTGCTCATACAGCCCATCGGAGAATATCCATGTCACGCCTGCCCGTCTCGGCAGCTTGCTGCCATCAGAGAACGGCATGAGCGCATCGGTTACATCGGTGAGCGGCGCTTGCTGCTCATTTGCTGTATGGCTCTGCTGCTGTACGGTGCGAATCAGCTCGGCAAGCCTCATAAGCAGCGTAAATTTCGCTTGCTTGCCATAAAGATTGGGCAGCTGCCCAAAAACCTCACGCTCGTTGAATAAGGAAAGTCCCATGCGATCCTCGCTTTGCAGCGCCAAATAACCAATGCTGGCTGCAGCCCTCATCGCAAACAGCCATTTATTTTGCTCGTCCTCGCCAAAGCCTCGCATCGACTGGCTGCTATCCACATAAAGCTGAAAGCTGCGCTCCTGCTCGTCCCAGTATTGCCGTATATATGCCTTTGAGGTGCGGCCATACAGATTCCAGTCAATACGGCGAATATCGTCGCCAGCAATATAAGCGCGATAGTCGGCAAATTCAAGCGAGCTGCCAAGACTGCTCGATTTCCGCTTGCCTGCCAGCATGCCTTTTACTCTTGAGCTGGCATTCAGCACGATGCCATCCAGCTTGGCAAGCCAGCCGTCATATGGAAACAGCAGCTTCATATCGTGCAGGCGGTTCGAAGATTGATGCTCAGCCATGCTAGCCCTCCTTACTGCCTCGTACGTTCTTGCTCGATTGATTGCTCGATTTGCTCGATAATATGATCACTGGAAATGCCTTGAGCCTGCGCCTCGTAGCTCAAGCCGATGCGATGCCGAAACACAGGCTTGGCAACGGCCGACAAATCCCCCCACGAAACATGGGCGCGACCTTGCATCAGTGCCCGTACGCGAGCGATCGAGATTAAGCCTTGCAGGGCGCGCGGCCCCGCTCCATAACGCACATATTGCTTTACGAGCGCAGGCGCATCGGCTTCATGCGGATGGGTGCGCATTGTAAAGCTGACAGCCAGCTCCAGCATTTCCTCGGAGCATATGATTTGCTTGGCCAAATGCTGCAGCTGCTTAAGCTCTGCCGCGCCAAGCACGACACTGGCCCGGTTAATTTGCGTGCCGGTTGTGCGCTTTACGATTTCCTTCAATTCGTCTCGCGTTGGATATTCAATGCCGATTTTAACGAGAAAGCGGTCCAGCTGCGCCTCCGGCAGCGGATACGTTCCTTCCTGCTCAATCGGGTTTTGCGTTGCCAGTACGAAAAATGGCTTTGGCAGCGCATAGCTTTCTCCTGCTGCTGTAACGGTGCCTTCCTGCATCGCCTCGAGCAGCGCGCTTTGTGTTTTCGGAGTCGCGCGGTTAATTTCATCAGCCAGAACAAGGTTGCCGAATATTGGACCGCGGCTAAATTTTTGAGTATGCGAGGCCAAATCCAGCAAGGTAGTGCCGGTAATGTCCGCAGGCATCAGATCCGGTGTAAATTGAATGCGGGAAAACTGCAGCTCCATCGCCTCTGACAACGTGCGAATGAGCATCGTTTTGCCGAGGCCCGGGATTCCCTCGAGCAGTGCATGACCACCTGCAACGACACACCAGAGCAGCTGTTCAACCACCTGCTCCTGTCCGACGATTAC
The DNA here is from genome assembly GCF_018403185.1 of Paenibacillus montaniterrae. Taxonomy (GTDB): domain Bacteria; phylum Bacillota; class Bacilli; order Paenibacillales; family Paenibacillaceae; genus Pristimantibacillus; species Pristimantibacillus montaniterrae. The sequence goes on along the minus strand of NZ_BOSE01000001.1, from coordinate 283,236 downwards.
GCTCTTTATCTCCTCTTTTAATGAAACAATCCATTGCTTCGCTTGCTCGATTTGCAGATTGCTTTCCACCATATGCTCCTCCGTTTCTATTCGTCAAATCTATTCGGGCTGAATGGAATCAAAATATTGCTGAACCTTGGACTGAACATGCGATGGCAGCGTTGAACGGTTCAAGGAATCCTTCGCTGCAGCTTCATACTCGCGGAACACCTCACTGTAATCGCCCTGCTGTCCCTCCAGCATTGGCGAGATGCCGCCAGAGATCGTTTGCCCGCCGGAGCTTGGGCCGCCATCCACACTAACCTCGCTTGATCCTTCAATGCGCGGCGTTGTAATTGTCGCATGGTTGCCTGGCGCACTGCCAGCGCCGCCTCCCTGACCTGCTCCTGCTCCCGAGCCGCTTCCTTGACCGCTTCCTTGACCCTGCCCGGAGCCGTTGCCAGCTCCTTGACCGTTTCCTTGGCCCTGCCCGGAGCCGTTGCCAGCTCCTTGACCTTCACCATTGCCTTCTCCCTGACCTTCGCCTTGGCCTTCACCATTGCCTTCTCCCTGACCTTCGCCTTGGCCTTCACCATTGCCTTCTCCCTGACTATTTCCTTGGCTCTGTCCAGCTCCTTGACCCGACCCTTCAACCTGTTCAACTGCTTCCGCAAGGCTTTGACTTAAGGAAGGATCGGTCTGTGCCAGCGAGCTGCTTAAATCACTAAGCTGCTGCGCCAAGCCGCTGCCAGCTTCACTTAGCATTTCGCTTAACGCCTCCGCAGACAGCAGCTCGGATAAAGCGTCAACAAGCTGCTCGCTTGTCTGCTCATTCATAGCGCCAGAAGCAAGCTGCTCTGACGCTTCCTGCATGAGCGAGGATAGCTCGGGCTGCTGTTCCGCAAGCTGCTCGGCCAATTGCTGCAGCGCTTCAGACTGCTCCTTCGACAACTGCTTTAATGCCTCGCGCAGCTCGGCTTGCTGCTCTGCGCCTTGCTGTTCCAGCGCTTTATTCATCGCCTGCTGCAGCTGCTGCAGCGATGGCTGAGCGGCAATCCCTTCGTTCAATTGCTTCAACTGCTCCATCTGCTGCTGTTTTTCCTCCGTCTTCTCCTTCAGCTGCTCCAATGCCTGCTGCAGCTCCTCGCGATTTTGCAGTTCAAGCTGCTTTTGCTCATCCAGCTTTTGCAGCAGCTCGTCGAGTGAAGCAAGCAGCTCCTGCTTGCTTTCCTCCTCAAGCTGCGACTGCTCAATTTGCTCCTTCATCTCTTCAAGCTGCGTCGCGATTTCCTCTTTCATTTCTTCCTTTATTTTTATTTGCTTCGCGACCGCATCCTGCTCATTAGGTACAGCAAATAAAACCCCAACCACAAAAATAGTTAACGACATTAAATAAATCCAGCGCTTTGCTTGCCAGCCTCGCTTCCAAGGAATGCGCGCTGGCAGCTCTTGCTCATATTGCTTGGCAGATTGCAATGCCTGCGCCAGTACAAGCTGGCCCAATGGCGAGTTTGCCTGCTTTTCCTCCAAAGTTAGCGCAGTCAGCACCGAATCCTCGCCAAGCTCAACATCAACCAGCTTGGCTGCATCAAGCTCCTTCATTCGCTTCAGCCAGCTCGCCAGCTCGATTGCTGCTATTGCAAGCAGCCAGATCGCGGCCGCAATCCACTTGCTGTACATAATGGGAACAAGCCTGGAAACGATCAATAGTATGAACGGCAGCACCGCACCGTACACGATACCTTGAACGAATGCTGCCAGCAGCTTGACTTTATTCCAGCGTCTTGCAATCGCCTTTAGCGATGACATCATAGCGGTCATCGTTGCACCTCCTCACATAGCAGAAAGGAGTCTATACCAGGGCGTGGCCTCGGAGTTCTCAGACACGCCTTAACTAGACTCCTCTATCCTTTATAACGCTTGCTGCCTGTCCTCTGCACTGTCTATGCCGGATGAACCGGAGCGGATCAGCTCTTTTTCAAAAGGCAATTAGCCTTTCCTTCTTTTAACAGGTCTTAGCTTGCGAATTGCTGCTACAAGCGCCAGCACAAGCATAATCGTGTAAAACAGAACATATTCCAGCCAAAACGGCACATAATCGAAATATCCCTTCGCACCAGAGCTATTGTTAACATTGGCAAGCGATAAATGCCAGTCGCCAGTGTCAAATAAACTAAACATCGCGAAGGCCGGATTAATAGCCAGAAAATGCAAAATCCACGAAAAATCAAGATTCTGACTGGCATTTCCTGAATGGATATAGTTCGTATATCCACTGAAGAACAGCAAGTAAATAATCCCTGTCCCCGCAAACATAAACAGCACCACACCATAGGTTACAATGACCGCCATCATCGTCCGCTTGAATAGCGTCGAGAACAAAATACCAAATGATCCAAACACAAACATGTTAAAAATAAAAAAGGCAAAAACGGACAATAGCTGATCAGGCGATATTCCGCCATACAAGAACACAATCCCGTAAAGCGGCAGCGATGCAAACACAATGAGCAATATAAAACCGATGCTGCTCAACAGCTTGCTGACAATAATCGTAAACGAGGATTGCTGCGTAGTAAGCAGCAAATTCAATGTCTGCTTTTCACGCTCGCTGCTGACGACTCCAGCCGTCAAGCCCGGAGACATAAAAGCGATAAGCCCCAGCTGAGCAAAGGAAAGCACGATAAAGGCTATCCCTGAAAATTCGTTATCGTAGGCGTTGCGCCCTGAACTAATCCCGACAATCGAGAAAATCACGCCTGCAAACAAGCCCATTGCGATCAAATAAGCAAGCAGCGTCCACATAGATCTTGAGGTCCGCATGCGCAGCCGGTATTCCTTATCAATAACCGGATTGAGAAAAAACTGCTTTAATGCTTGAATGGATTTGCTCATTGCTCGGCTCCTCCTCCCCTCGTAATCGCAAGGAAGATATCCTCGAGATCCGTTTGCGCTTCCTGATACGAAATAACCTCAAAGCCAGCCAGCAATATCGCCTTAAGCAGCGCTGCCTGCTCGACGTCCTGCCCGGAGAACTGAACCTCCAGTGTCTGTCCATCAATAAATACGCCCTGCACATGCGGCTGATCGTTAAGAAATAGCTTCAGCTCATCCTGTCTGCTGCTTGTTTTAATGCTGAGCTGGCGCTTGGCCATCAGCTGCTGCTGAATATGGTTAATATTGCCGACAGCAACCATTTCCCCATGCTCGATTACACCAATTTCATCGACCATCTCAGCCAGCTCAGGCAAAATATGCGAGGAAATAATGATCGTTTTGCCCATGCTTTTCAATTCCTTCAAAATTTCCCGCATTTCGATCCGTGCTCGCGGATCCAGCCCTGAAGCAGGCTCGTCAAGAATAAGCAGCTCGGGATCATGCACAAGGCAGCGTGCCAGGCACAAGCGCTGCTTCATACCTCGCGACAAGGAATCTACATAGGCATCGCGCTTATCCGACAAGTTGACCAGCTCCAGCAGCTGTGGAATAAGCTGCTCCCGCTCCTTGCGCGGAATGCCGTAGCTGCCGCCGTAAAAATGCAAATACTCATCTGTTTTCAGCTGATCGTATACACCGAAGAAATCAGGCATGTAGCCAATTTTTTTGCGTACCTCATGCGGCTGCTCTGTAACATCCATGCCATCTACCTTGGCTGTTCCTTCTGACGGCAGCATGAGCGTAGCGAGAATCGACATCGTCGTCGACTTGCCTGCTCCGTTTGGGCCGACAAAACCGAATACCGTTCCTTTTTTTATCGAAAAATCGATGCCCTTCAAGGCGTGAAAGGTGCCGAAGTTTTTTTTCAGACCGTTTATTTCAATCATATATTCCGACATTATTGCACCTCACGATCAAGCAGCAGTACCGGGAAGCTGCCTTCAAAATAATTTTGTCCGCTGTCAAGCTTCACCTGCAGCATATTAAATTCATTCATATACGGCTCCAGCTCAAAGCTTCCGGAAGGAACGTCTTCCCATTGTCCCAGCTCTTCATTGAAAATGCGCAGCGAAGGGGTGAAATTCTGATAATTGTCCAACTGCACCTGACCTGACAACGCCGTGCCGCTTTGGCTCGCTGCGATCGTATACTTAAACAGAATTTCGCCTTGATTGAGCGAGAAGTATGCTTGATCCATTTGTGAATATTCGCCTTGCTCGACGATTACATTCGACGGACTTACAAGATCCTGCTGCAGCAGGCCATCTGTCAACTGGTCAGTAATATTGACAACCCATGCGGTTAGTTCATCGCTTTTGACTGCCTTGTCGTTCACTACATATTTAGCTGTGTCATCATAGCTGAACGCGACTAGCATAGCGGTATCGTTAATATAGCTGCCGCTGTCAAGCAAAGCGGTTTCCCGAGCAAGCTGCTCCCATTCCATGCCCGAGCCTGTTACCAAATCCGAGCTGTAGCTGCCGCCATAGTATTTTGGTTGATTCGTTATAATCGTCAATGCTGGCAATGAATAGGAAACCTCCTCACCTGCCGCCAGAGCGCCAATATAATAGAGTTGGTTATTTGCTGCGAGCGACAAGTGCTCGACATCGACGCCCGTATCATTGCGAATAAGCAAACTAGCCGAACCATCTTGCAATGTTGCGCTTAATGTGCCGTATTGCTCCGCATTGTAAATTTGCTCCTGCAGCACGACGGATTTGGTCGTCCAATATTTATTGTTCGTATAGACAGCCTCTCTGCTTGCCCCGTTATAATAAATGCGCTGCTGCTTGTTCGTATTAACCTCAGCGCTGTTGGAAATGCTTGATTCGCTTAGCCGCGGGTAAGAATGCTCCGGCAGCGCAATATGGACATCCTTGCTGTTCGGGATAAACACCTTGCGTGCCCCGACTTCCTTAACAACCTGATCATCAATCATCGCGACCTTTACACCGTTCATATAAAGCTCAGCTTTATCTCTTGTGCCGACGATTACGATAATTACTGTCGATACTACCGCCATCGTCGGAATGAGCCACCAGGACCATTCACGACGATCCAAACGGCGCAGCACGATATAAAGAATCGGCGCTACGATCAGCGTGTATATGGCAAAAATAACGAGCAGACCGCCAACCTCTGGCGATTTCAAGCGTGGAAAATAGCTGGCACTGTTTTCAAGTGGCCAGTTGTAGTTGGCTTGATAAGCTGCGCCCTGCAGCATAAGCTGCTCGCCAAGGATGCTTTGCAAAAATTCAGTACGGCCATCCCAATTGGAAAATGGCTTCAACCCAAGGTCAAAGGCAGTATAATACACCTTGCCATGCCCGTAATCATTGACCGCAACGATCGGTGTTCCCTGATCCTCTAGCACTATGCGGCCGCGCACAAGCTTGCCATCGATAATTTGCAAAGGCGCGAGCGGCTCTGGACTGCCAATATAACTGGAAAGCAAGTCAGCTCTACTCCAGGTTACGGTCGCTTGTCCTTCCACTGGCACTAGCTCGGCAAAAGCTGCTGCCGTTTGACTATAGCCAGCTCCGCCTCCGACCAGTAATGTCCCGCCGCTTGCTACCCAATCCTTAATCGCCTTTACCTTTTGCTCCGACCACTGCCCAGCGGCAACGTCATTCAAGGCAATAATCGAAAACATCGATAGATCATGGATCGAACCCGCATAAAAATCGTCGCCCAACACAATTGGCGTTGTACTTATTCCGTTATTATTAAAAAAGGCTGTGAAATTGAGCGTGTCGGGATCACTTGCGGCAATGCCGATAACATTTGGAGTAGAAATGCTTTTCCCCTCTAGATAGCGTGTCCCATCGATTTCCACCTGCTCGCCCCGATCAACTCCGCCTTCGTAAAATTGAATCCAGGAGCCTAATTTGGAAAAGCTGCCATCGACCGTCATAACCGCTTCAACTGTGCTGCCCATTGTAATTTCAAGCGGCATAATATGAGCAGCCGCCACTCCGCTGGAATCCCTAATATTCAGCACAAGCTCGCCCTTCAAGTCGCGATTCAGATTATTGCTTAGCGTAAACGTAACAGGTACGCTTTTCCCAGGCAAATAAGTGCCGTTATAGCCTACCTCCGTCTGCACATGAAGCTTGTCGGCCGCTTTCTCTCCTTCAGCTGTCGCATAAGCTGACGGGCCTGGTAAAATCAACAATAATGCCAAACAGCTTGTAATGATCCCGCTTAGCAGCTTCCTTTTCTTATCATAGCGCACATTATGACCCCTTCCACTCTCTATTCTGTTTATTCCATTATAACGTTTAAAATCTGACAAAAGTTGCAGCTTTTTCACATTGCAGAAAGCGCGTGACATCGCTCCAAACATTTAGTACATTAAATTGAGGAGATGATCAAATGAAACTGGCACAATCTCAAGCTGCGCAGCGCGGCTTGTTCGTAGTTGTAACGATTATGTACTGGATTTCCATGTACATCTATGTTCCTATTCTATCACCTTATTTATCCAGCTTAAACTATTCTTTGAAATTTGTCGGCATTGTGCTTGCCAGCTACGGCTTTATTCAGCTGCTGTTTCGCTTTCCGATCGGCATCTTATCCGATACATTAGGCAAGCGCAAGCCGTTTATTATTGTCGGCATGATCAGCACTACGTTAAGCTGCTTGCTGTTTCTTATACCCAATTTATGGGTGTGGCCTTTGCTCGGACGTGCTGTCGCAGGCATCTGCGCTTCGACCTGGGTAGCTTTTACAGTCATGTACGCAAGTCAATTTTCCGACCGTGAAATTCCGAAGGCGATGGGGCAAATCAGCCTGCTTACTGTAGTCGGGCAAATGATCGGGATGCTGCTGTCCGGCTGGCTGACTGATTTGGCAGGCTCCGCAGCGCCATTTATCGGGGGAGCGGTCATCGGCTTGATCGGCTTGCTGCTGGCGCTGTTTTTACATGAACCGCGCTCCGGCATTAAGCGCGAGCACGGCATGTCTCCGCAGCTAATCGGGGAAGTTATTCGCACTGGACCTTTGCTGCGGGCAAGCTGGCTGTCGATTCTCGCGCATGGCGTGCTGTTTATTACGATGTTTGGCTTTACGCCATTGAAAGCAACTGAGCTTGGCGCTTCCGGAACAGAGCTGACGCTGCTCGTATTCTGCTTTATGCTGCCGCATGCGCTGGCGGCGATCGTCGTCAACAAATGGTTTATTCCAACGCTTGGCGCCCAACGGACAATTCTGCTTGCATTTGTTGTAAGCAGCCTCTGTACGCTCGGCCTGATTGTTGTGCCAAGCTTGCCATGGATGTATGCAACGCAAGCGCTGAACGGCTTTGCGCAAGGGCTGCATTTGCCGCTCTTCCTCAGCCTTGCGATTATGGATGTCAAGCCGCAAATGAAAGCTACAGCAATGGGCTTATACCAGGCTATCTATGCAATTGGAATGTTCAGCGGTCCATTTATTGCCGGCTACCTGAACAAAGCGTACAGCATCGACTACGGCTTTGCCTTGGGCGGCGTGCTTGCGATAATTGCCGCTGGCTTCGTTCTGTATTGGATGTACCGGGAAAAATCAGCTTCATTGGAGAAAGGAAGAAGCAAGCATGAACAAAACGCTGGTGCTTGATGCAGGTGGGGTGCTGGCTACAAATCTGTCACCCGGTCTATGGCAGCAGCTAAGTGACATAGGCCAATGCGAGCAGCAGGCACTCTATGCCGCATATAAGCAGGAAATTAGTGATGACCTGTGGCGCGGCGCATGTACGGAGCAGCAGTGGTGGGAGTGGCTATCGGCGCGCGGCATCCGATTAAGCGACGAGCAAAGAGCAACCCTGATCGCTGGGCAGCTTCGCCCGCTGCCAGCCTTAAACAAGCTGAAAGCTTGGTCAGCAGGCTGCAAGCTTGTCATTATGAGCAATCATCGTTCGGAATGGCTGCTGCCACTGCTTGAGCCGCTGCTTTCCAGCCTGCATGCGGTGCATATTTCAGATCAGGCAGGTCTGCGCAAGCCTGATCCGCTTTGGTTTGAGCAAATCGACAACACGCTTGAGCGGCCTGCAGATATTGTGTTTGTCGATGACAGCCGTAAAAATTTACAAGCAGCTGAACGCTATGGCTGGCGCACGCTGCTTGCAGATGAGCAAGGACTATGGATTAAAATGATCGATGAATGGCTAAATTGATTAACGCCAAGCCGAGCATAAACAACAACAGCAAGGAATCCTGCCGCTGCCAGTGCACTCGTGCATGAAGCAGCGGCTTTTCTTTTATCCAGTCGTATCCTCTAAGCTCAAGGCTGGTCGCAAGCTGATCTGACAGCTTGAGCATGCTTCTGACGTAAGCAAGCATTAGGGCATAAAGCATTTGCCATGAAAGCAGACCTGTCTGCTTGTACCTTGTTCGACACAGCGATTGCAGCTGCTGCCAGCGCTTCGATAACATCGGCACAATGCGAAAAATTAACGATACGAGCAGCGCATAGCTGTCTAGGGACAGCTTCAGCTTGCGCAGCGGCGCAAAGCTTTGCTGCAAGGCGCGCTGCAGGCGAAATGGTGTCATAAGCGACAGCAGCGGCAAGCCTAATACGATAATGACGAGCAGCGACAGCATGCGCTGGGCAATTTGCAATGCTGGCTCCGCATGAAAAGCAAGCGGAGCCAATGACAAGCCCCCGACTACAGCAAAAATAGCGGAAATAAAGACAAAGCCGAGCACGATGCCAAGCCAATTGGCGGAGCTTCTGCGCAGCAAGACCGCTGTCGAGAGCGCCAACACGCCATACAGCGCAAGTGCATACCAGCTATTCCACAGCAGCAAGCTTGCCGAGCAAAGCAACATGCTAAGCATAAGCGAGCGCGGATCGAACAAGCTGGGCAGGCGGCTAATCCGTTCATGCCGGCGATGCGGATCAGTGTGCTGCTGCTTCGCGCTGGCGGTACGATGAAGCTCCCACGGCTGCAGCAGCTGCTCATCTGCTTGCTGCAGCAGCAGTGCAAACCTCGCTTCATCGGAGCTGATTGCCCCTGCTTCTGCTGCATGCAGGCCGCCCTCATCGAGCAGCACATTTTCGTCGATTAACGGCATTAGCTCCTCCAGCTGATGGCTGACTATAATTGTACCTTGACCTGCCTGCTTTCTTTGCGCCAAACTTTCCAGCACAAGCTGCTTACCCGCTTGATCCAGCCCGGCAAACGGCTCGTCCAGCAGCAGCCATTCCGCCTGCAAGCTAAAGCTGATTGCCAGAGCGAGACGCTTCTGCTGCCCTACACTCAAGCTTTGCAGCTCCCGCTCATGCAGGCTCGGCGTAATGCCATAGCGCTCAAGCGCCTGCTCCAGCCGCATCTGCAGACTGCCGTCTGCAGCACTGTATTGCTGCAGCGTCAGCTTAAGCTCTTGTACAATCGTTCCGCCAAACCACATATCCTCAATATGCTGCGGCACATACTGGATTTGCATAAGCGCTGCTTTATTCCACTTCAGCTTGCCGCGCCAATTTTTGCTGGCAAGCGGCAATTCGCCAATGCGAACGATGCCTTGAGCAACCGGCTCGATGCCCGCCAGCCTTTGCAGCAGCGTTGATTTGCCTGCTCCGTTATGCCCTTGAATGAGATAGCTGTGCCCTGCAAGAAAATGATAGCTCAGCCTCGTATTGCTCTCGGGCAGCAGCAAAGCATCAACGAGCTCAAGCCGCCCTGCTTCGCCGTCTGCTGCGGCTTTAATACGCTGCGACTGCATGCTGCTTCACCACCTTCGCCAGGCTGTAAGGGTTAAACTGCAGCTGTTCCGCTGCTAGCCCAAGCTCATAGCTCTTATGCACACTCCACGGAGTTGGCAAGCCAAGCTGAGCGGCTTTGGAGCCTGCTTCTTCTCCGCAGTAACGGTAAAGCTCTGCTGCCGACCCTTGATAGACCATCTCGAGCTCGCTCATGACCCATACAGTGTCGCTGGCCTCCAGCTCATCGAGCTGCTGTGTAATCCAGATCACGGCAATGCCCTGCTCCGCGGCAAGCTTGCGAATCATCTCACATACTCGCCATTTGTTTGTCTCTGAAAGCATCGAAGTAATTTCATCCAAAATAATGCATCGCGTTTCCATTAACAGCGCTCCGGTAAAAGCAACGAGCTGACGCTCGCCGCCAGACAGCTGATCGATCGGCACATGCTTGAGCTCCCGCAGCTGCAGCGCGGCAAGCAGCTCATCAATGCGAGCTTCGAGCTGTTCAGGCTCAACCCGCCTGCCATATTGCTCATAGCTGATCACTAAATCCTCATATGCGCTTGCTCCAAGCAAGTAATCGGAGGTCATTTGCGTTACAATTGGAAATATGTCTGCGGACTGGCGCATCTCCTGCCCTGTTATCTCCAGTCCGGAGCGCTGCAGCCCGCTAATTATACGTCCTAATGTGCTTTTACCCGAGCCGTTGCGACCAACGAGCGTAATCCATTCACCCTCGTGAACCGCGCAAGTAAAAGGCTGCAATAGCTGATGCTGGTCGTAGCTGCGGATCGCCACTAACTGCTCAGCAGCATAAATTTTTGTCGTTGTTGGAATAAAAATATAAATCGCCCTCTTCACAAGCTAATGATAATATGCTAAACTCCGTATTGTTAACTCGAATTAAATTATAAATGGTTAACAATGAAATAGCAATATGGAAGGATGGATGGAATGAAAGCAATTCCAATACGTACATTAGTGTATACGGCACTGTGCAGCGCAATATTTATCGTATTTTCTGCTATTCAATTGAAGTTTGCCTTCTCGCCGGTGCCGATTACGCTGCAAACGATGGCTGTTATTATTGCTGGCATGCTGCTCAAGCCTAGAGCGGCCTTTCTCAGCATTGCCATCGTAGTTGTGCTCGGACTGCTTGGACTGCCTGTGTTTGGCGGTAAGAGCGGGATCGCTCATATTATGGGGCCAACTGGAGGGTTTATTTTATACTTCCCGTTTGGTGCAATGTTGATCAGCCTTTGCATTCAAGCGCTTGAAGCAAAGCTGCCTCAGCGTTCATTGAAAAAGCACGCGATGTATTTGCTCGTATTTCTGGCATTAAGCTCCTGGCTGGCGTATGTTGTTGGTGTACCGTGGTTTATGGCCTCGCTTGGCAATGTTTCGCTTGCTAAAGCGCTCGCGCTTGCCTGCTACCCATATGTAACCGGAGATGTATTGAAATCAGTGCTGGCCTTGCTCATCTTCTTTGCACTACATAAGCCGATTATGCAGCTTCGCGGTCAGCAAGCGAGCAGACGCAAGCCGGCATCAGAGCTCCACATGTAAGGCTGCCCACACAAATCGCAATAACTAAAAAGCATCAACTCAAGCGTGGCGGAAGCTGATTATACCGCCAGCGAATGAGTTGATGCTTTTATTTCATTGTGCCGTTAGTCGAGGCAGTCGTCCGTTTCTTCCTTAAGCGCGTCTTCCAAATTAATTTTATCGGTTAATGTATCGCGCACGATCGTAATAACGAGCTGCAGCAAATAGTTGATATCGGCCTGGCTTTGCTGAAACTCTGTAACGACTGGAATGCTGTCCAGCTCGTCCTGCAGCTCATTCATTTCTGCTTCAATCTTTTTCACCATTTCCGGGTTGTTGAACGTTTTCTCGAAAGCAACCGCTTCTTTTTGCTTCTTCTTAATCGCTGCAATTAGCTGCTGCACTCGCTCATGCTTATTAATTTTTTCTTCAGCACGGCGATAATGTGCAACCTCCTCCGACTGAGCTAGCATATCCGCCAGCTCCCTAGCCTTCGCTTGAATGTCTTCCTTCACGCGTAAATCTACAATAGTATGTGATTTTACCTGTGCATGAATTCCGCTATGGCTGCAAGCAGCACCAGCAGCCTCGCCTCCATGCTGAAATAGCTTGGCATCTATCGATTGTTGCGGCATGTTCATCCGTATTCGCTCCTATTATTAGTTTGTCATTAACGTACTTTCAATCGGCTCGGCTTTAATATAAAAGCTTTGGGCTACCGTTACTTTCGCGTGGATCAGCTTGCCGATCCACTCCGCTGGCCCTTCAATATGAACAAGCTTATTGGAACGTGTACGACCAGACAATACTTTGTCATTGTTTTTACTTACACCTTCAATTAAAACCTCAATCTCTTGGCCGAGCAGAGCTTCGTTCTTTTGTCTGGAAATGTTGGCAAGCAGCTCATTCAAGCGGTACAAGCGCTGCTTCTTCACTTCCGCAGGAACATCATCCTCCATAACTGCTGCTGGTGTACCAGCACGCGGAGAATAGATGAAGCTAAAGGCAAAATCGAAGCCAACCTCCTTCACGAGGCTGTATGTTTCTTCAAATTGCTCCTCCGTCTCGCCAGGGAAGCCAACAATAATGTCAGTCGTCAGCACTGCATTCGGAATCGCTGCTTTAATTTTTCTGACCAGCTCCAAATACTGCTCGCGATTGTATTTGCGGCTCATTCGCTTCAAAATCGTCGAGCTGCCGGACTGCACTGGCAAATGGATATGCTCGACCAGATTTCCGCCTTTGGCAAGCACCTCGATCAAATGATCGTCAAAATCACGAGGATGGCTCGTCGTAAAGCGAATGCGCGGAATATCTATTTTGGAAATATCGTCCATCAAATGGCCGAAGCGATAATCAATATCCTCAAAATCTTTGCCGTAAGCATTTACGTTTTGCCCAAGCAGTGTCACTTCCTGATAGCCTTCTCTTGCCAACTGGCGCACCTCGGCAATGACATCCTCAGGACGGCGGCTGCGCTCCTTGCCGCGCGTATAAGGCACGATGCAGTATGTGCAAAACTTGTCGCAGCCGTACATGATGTTAACCCATGCCCGCATGCCGTCGCGTTTTTTCGGCATGTTTTCAATGATGTCGCCTTCCTTGGACCAAACCTCAACGACGAGCTCCTTGCTGTAGTACGCATCGTGCAGCAGCTGCGGCAAGCGGTGTATATTGTGCGTGCCGAATATAAGATCGACGAAGCCGTGGCGCTGCAGCAAGCGGTTGACGACTGTCTCCTCCTGAGACATGCAGCCGCAAACCCCGAGAATGAGATCGGGCTTTTCAAGCTTTAAGCCTTTAAGATGGCCAAGCTCGCCAAATACCTTCTCCTCTGCGTTTTCACGAATCGCGCATGTATTTAGCAGAATAACGTCCGCTTCCTTGCGATCTGTCGTTGCAGTATAGCCCATCTCCTCGAACATGCCCTTCATAACCTCGGTGTCATGCTCATTCATTTGACAGCCATACGTATAGATCAGATAATGTCTGCCGCGACCGAATTGCTTCATCTCTTCCGGAATTGAAAAGTCGTAATGCACCTGCACGTCCTGCTTGCCCCGCTTTTTCTCTTCACGATGGTCTGGCGCAGCATTGATCTGGATATTGCGTCCTTTAATGCGATATGTCTTTTTGCCGTCTTCCTCACTAATCAACTTTGCATCGGAGAAGTCAAAGTATTTGGAGTAATCTTTCGTTTCCTTTGACATATATATCCACTTCCCTTTAATTATCGTTTCTATTTATGCACTTTTTCCATACTGATAGTCTCAATGTACCATTATATCATACATTAGTAGCTGCATACAGTATAGACCCTAAAATGAACAAAAGGGTGATCCAGAAGTCAGTGAACCTGACAGTTCTGAATCACCCTATCGCTCGCTTCGGAAAGAAATGCCCTCCAGCCGCTTCAGGAGCTGCCGAGCAGTCCTCCCGAGCAATCGGCCAGCAGCCTATTGCTTCTGTGCATCCTCAACCATTTTGCTCATTGGCACGAAGGTATAGCCGCGTGCGCGCACTTCCTCGATAATTTGCGGCAATGCTTCAACTGTATGAATATCATCCAGCATATGAATCAAAATAATGCTGCCATTTTGCACATTGTCAAGCACCGTTTGCAAAATATCGTGGGCGTCATTCGTATTATCCCAGTCCTTCGTTGTCAAATCATAATCGGCAATCGTCGTATAGCCGGTTGCCGCGACGGTACGAGCCGAGCGCTCATCAAAAGCTCCAGTCGGCGGACGGAACAGCTTGAGCGGCGGCTGCTGCAGCGCTTCGGTTAAAATTTGATGCGCTTTTACAACCTCCTCCTGCAGCTCTTCATCGCTAATCGTCGTAATGACCGGATGCGAATACGTATGGTTAGCTACCTCAAAGCCCGCTTCCAAAATCGAGCGAGCCAAGCTAGGATTGCGCTCCGCACCGTTAACACGAACAAAGAAGGTAGCTGGAACGTCATATTCCGTAAGGATGTCAATGATTTGGGTAACGGTATAGTCGGTTCCCCAGTCGTCGATTGTCAACGAAACCTCGTTGATAGAGCGATCACCATTTTCCACGACGGTATAGGTCGTATCCGCAGTGGCAGGGTTGATTTTCGCAAAATCTCCGCCTTCAATTTCATCAAACGGTTTATATTCCAGCTCATCCTGCATGACAGCAGACACCGTAGCAAGCTCATAGCCGACCTCGCTAACCGCCTCATGCACCAGGGCAAGCAGCTCATCAATGCGTGAATTGCGCTCCAAATCGATGCATACAATGCCGCCGCGGGTAATAAAGATGCGAAGATCCTTGGCGGAAGTGAACTGCTCGTCCAAATCGCTATCCTTTAAAAACAGACTGTAGCCGATGACCGCATCATAGCCTGAATATGCTGCAGCGAGGCCAAGCATTTCATTCGGCTCAGACGTAACCGCACGCACATATTGCAGCTCATGCTCCAAAGCTTGCTCAATCGTTTGCTTGCCAAGCTGCATCGTTTGAGCCATTTCCTGATACGTGCTGTCATTATAGTTATGGCGCTTCAAGCCCAAGCTTTGCACCTCGTGACCGCGCTTTTCAATTTCCTTCAGCAGCTCCGGCTCCTCAGCTGCTCGCATTCCAGTAACAAAAAATGTAGCCTTTGCCTGATAGCGATCCAGCTCATCAAGCACCTGCTTAAGCTTGTCTTTATCTGGCAGCCCCTCAAAGCTTAATGCCATTTTGCGAGCTGTCGTATATACATGTTTGACGACGCGGCTAGGTTCACCTTCATATTGTGTCAAATTGCCATGCTGTTCATTTGCTGTGCTTTCCTTGTAGCGATCAGTGATCGGCGGCGCAGAATTTGTCGAACTGCAGCCTGCCAACAGGATCAGCACAAGCAAAGTGGCTAGTCCTTTTCGCTTCATCGTTGCTTCTTCCTCCCATATAGTTGCTCGTTTAACACTATCATCTGTATGTAATGATACTAATTGGGACTAACAAAAAACTGAACGAGCAAAAATCCTCTTTGCGATAAATGTCCATAGCATTCATCACATAAGAGGATTTTATTCCAGCATAAGTTCAATTGTGTCTTAGGACATGCCTAATCTATAATTTCAGCCGTATCTCCGTTGTTCACACCTGCTGCGTTCGCTTCATCGGTATCGATATGCATATCGAGCGCAAAATCTGGCGAAACACGAGCGATTACATTTTCGAATATAACGCCGCGCTCGCCGCCTACACGTACACGCAGCTTTTGTTTATCGGCAATTCCCCATTTTTCCGCATCGGAGGTATGAAAATGAATGTGGCGGGCTGCTATAATAACGCCTTCTTCAATCGTTACCTCGCCAGCTGGGCCTTGTATTGTAATGCCAGCTGATCCCGCAATATCTCCTGATTCACGCACAGGCGCTTTAACGCCAAGCGCAAATGAATCTGTACGAGATACTTCAAGCTGAGTCGCCTTGCGTGCAGGGCCTAAAATTCTAACTTTTGGAAAAGATCCCTTCGGACCTACAACGGCTACAGTTTCATTGGCTGCATATTGACCAGGTTGAGATAATGGTTTGAATTCTGTTAGTTGGTAGCCTTTACCAAACAACACTTCTACATGCTCCTGGGATAGATGAATATGTCTTGCTGATACGCCTACAGGTATTTTTTTCTCCATTTCTCTTTACACTCCAATATTAGGTTCTCTCTTTCGCACCGATGCACGAAAGGCATATGATCTATTTCATACGCCTTAATCATACCACTGTTTGAAAGTTGAGAACAAGCAATCATGAAAATAAGCATAAAATTTTCAAAAATGAGCTGGGGCGTGTTTTCAGACACGCCCTAACGCCGCGGATTCAAATTCCGCAGCAAAAATTGGTAGGCATTGCGCCACATAATTTTCTCAACAAGCTCCCGGCTATAGTATTGCAGCAGCAATTGCTCGAGCCCGTTCACATCTCGTGGAGAGCTTAATCCTTCAATATGTTGGTCGATTCCGTCAAAGTCGGAGCCAAGCATAATGTGATTTTCCGCACCCAATGACAGCATATGCTCGATATGCTTTAACAAATCTGTCACATTTGCCTGCTTACCTTCTACGACAAACCACGGCACATAGGTTATGCCGATTAGCCCCTGCTTCTGCACAAGCGCTATAATTTGCTCATCAGTTAAATTGCGGGGGTGATTGCATATCGCTTTTGCATTGGAATGCGAAGCAATGACAGGCTTGCTGCTAATTTTTACGACATCCCAGAAGCTTTTTTCTGACAAATGAGAAACATCAATTGTAATTCCCAGCTTATTGCACTGACGCACAAAATCTTTGCCGAGACTCGACAACCCTGCACCGCTAGCTTCCAATACTCCGTCCGCTGCCCAATTCATAGCATTCCAGGTTAGTCCGGCAAAGCGTACGCCTAGCCGGTAGAGCAAGGAGGTTAAAAACAGATGTCCCTGCAGCCCATCAACGCCTTCCAGCGACAAAATAGCGCCGACCTTGTTCGTCGCCTTGCAGCGCTCAACATCAATCGCAGAGTCGACTACGATCATATTGGGGTGATTGGCAATCCGCTCATAAAAAATTTCTATGCTTTTCATAATGGTAATCAGATCCTTTGGGTGATCCGACGGGATATACACTGCAAACACTTGAATCATATAGTCGGCATCAAGCAACGACTGCAATGTGACATCCAGCCTTGAGGAAAAATCCTCCTTATGAAAATCCAAATCATGCTCAACGAGCAGCTTGCTAATGACATCACAATGAAAATCGATTTTTCGCAATGCGTCTCCCTCCTTTATTTCAAGCAAAATAACCTGTTTACCCTGAAGTAAACAGGCCAATGTTATTATAGAAATCGTCTATGCCAATTCACCTTGACGAGCTTCATTATCTAGGTTCAACGATAAGCTTAATCGCCGTACGATCTTCTCCATCAATAACAATATCAGTGAATGCAGGAATACAAATCAAATCTACTCCGCTCGGTGCAACAAATCCACGGGCTATTGCAACTGCTTTGATCGCCTGATTCAAAGCCCCTGCGCCAATAGCTTGCAGTTCAGCTGCGCCACGTTCTCTTAGTACGCCTGCTAATGCCCCTGCTACTGAATTCGGATTAGATTTGGCTGAAACTTTTAATACATCCATGTTAAGAACCTCCCCTGGAATGTTTGATGGACTTTACTTTAATATAACTATTCGTGAAATCGAGAAAGATTCCTGCACAGCGAATTTTAATAATTGCAATTATTCTGAATTTTGCATAGACACAACTTCCTGCTTGAGCTTCCGCAAGCTAGAGCTATGACTTACGGGGATCATATAACAAATGGCTGCTTATTGCATAAGCAGCCATGATTCTTCCGTTAATCTTATTTTCTCCAGCTTATTGGCACGCCCGCTTTTGCTGTCCAAGTCGGCAACAACGGCGTGAAAATGCCATTTTCCTTCATCTACTACAAATCTTGACGGCATTCCTGTTAGAAAACGGTGCAGCACTGCGTCCTTTTGCATGCCAAGCACGCCTTCCTTGGAGCCAACCATCCCGACATCTGTAATAAATGCTGTCCCTCCAGGCAAAATCGTATCATCATTCGTCTGTACATGCGTATGTGTGCCTACAACAACCGACGCCTTGCCATCCAAGTGCCAGCCCATGGCAATTTTTTCAGAGGTAACCTCGGCATGAAAATCGACTAAAATATGAGGCGTTGCTTTGCGTGCCTCTTCAATTAGACGATCAGCCGTCGTAAACGGGCAGTCGATCGGTGGAAGATAAGTTCTGCCTTGTATATTGATAATCGCCAGCTTCTTGCCATTAGCCGAAATAATCGCCAAGCCCTTGCCTGGCGCGGAATGATGAAAATTAGCTGGACGCACAATACGAGGCTCATCATCCATCCACTCAAAAATATTTTTATTGTCCCAGGTATGATTGCCCATCGTAATGCCGTGAATGCCCCAATCATAAAAATCGTTAGCAATCGTGCGCGTAATGCCTCGCCCAGCTGCCGCATTTTCACCATTAGCGATAATAATATCGGGATTATACTTCGCCTTTAACGCAGGCAACACCTGCTTAACCGCATCCCTGCCCACACTCCCCACAATATCGCCTATAAACAATACCTTCATTGCAACCATCCTTTATATTATATCCAATCTTCGCCATCAACCAAGCTACGAAGCGACGCATCGTCATCAAAGTCGGAATTTTGAACTACCACTTTAAATAAAAGTTCAAAATTTCGGCTTTCAGGACCAAGAAGATTGGATGAAGCTAGAAATTACGGAGCGCAGCGTAGATTCCTGCTACGTGAGCACCGTAAATTTCGGCTGAATTCAAGCTTCGCCGTCGACTAAGCTACAAAGCAACGCATCGTCATCAAAGTCGGAATTTTGAACTATCACTTTAAATAAAAGTTCGAAATTTCGTCTTTCAGGACCAAGAAGATTGGACGCTAGTAGAAAACGAGGAGCGCAGCGTAGGCACTAGCTACGTGAGCACCGCAGTTTTCGCTAGCGTTCAAGCTTCGCCGTCGACTAAGCTACGAAGCAACGCATCGTCATCAAAGTCGGAATTTCGAACTACCTCTATAAGGCTAAAAATAGAGAAGTGGCTGTTTAATATCAGCCACTCCCCTATGAGCATTCTTACTTAGCATATTCCACGGCACGCGTTTCACGAATGACCGTTACTTTAATATGTCCTGGATAATCTAGCTCGCTTTCAATTTTCTTCGTAATGTCACGAGCAAGACGGAATGCTTCTGTGTCATCAATTTTGTCAGGTTGAACCATTACACGAACCTCGCGACCAGCCTGGATCGCATAAGATTTCTCAACACCATCAAATGATTCTGTAATCGCTTCAAGCTTTTCCAAACGCTTAATGTACGTCTCCAATGTTTCGCGACGCGCACCAGGTCTGGCAGCCGACAATGCATCGGCAGCGCCAACAAGCATTGCAATAACGGATGTTGCTTCTGTATCACCATGATGTGATGCGATACTATTAATGACTACTGGATGCTCTTTATATTTCTTAGCTAGCTCAACACCAATTTCCACGTGTGAGCCTTCCACCTCGTGATCAAGTGCCTTACCAATATCGTGAAGCAGACCTGAACGTCTTGCCAGCACTACATCCTCGCCTAGCTCAGCAGCCATTAGGCCCGTCAAGTAAGCAACCTCCATTGAATGCTTAAGCACATTCTGACCATAGCTTGTACGATATTTCAAGCGACCAAGAATTTTGATTAAATCTGGATGTAAACCATGTACACCTACTTCAAAAGTGGCCTGCTCTCCATATTCACGTACACGATCATCAATTTCCTTGCGTGACTTTTCAACCATCTCTTCAATTCTCGCAGGATGAATACGTCCATCCGCAACAAGCTTCTCTAGTGAAGTACGTGCAATTTCACGTCGGATTGGATCAAAGCCAGACAATATGACCGCTTCCGGTGTATCGTCGATAATTAGATCGATACCGGTCAATGTTTCCAGTGCACGGATATTCCGACCTTCACGTCCGATAATACGTCCCTTCATTTCTTCATTTGGAAGCGTTACAACCGATACCGTTGTTTCCGCTACATGATCAGCCGCACAGCGCTGAATCGCAAGTGAAATAATGTTACGAGCCTTTTTATCAGCTTCTTCCTTCGCTTGCTGCTCAATATCTTTAATCATTTGAGCAGTCTCATGACGCACCTCTTGTTCCACATTCGACAAAATAATCGATCTTGCATCTTCCATTGTCAAGTTGGAAATACGTTCTAATTCACTGAGCTGTTGCTTGTAGAGCGAATCGATTTGTTGCTGTGTTTCCTCAATTCGTTTCTCCTTGCTGGCTACAGACTCTTCTTTGCGTTCTAGTGTTTCTAACTTTTTATCAAGCGATTCTTCTTTTTGAAGCAATCGTCTTTCTAAACGTTGTGTTTCGTTACGACGCTCACGAATGTCCTTTTCAGCTTCGGTACGCAGTCTGTGGACTTCGTCTTTCGCCTCAAGTACGGTTTCTTTCTTCAAAGCATCTGCTTCCTTCTTCGCGTTTTCAACGATTTGAAGAGCTGCCTGCTCTGCACTAGAAATTTTCGCCTCGGCAATCGACTTTCGTATCATGTAACCAATCCCAAAGAAAATTGCGCCAACAAGGATACAGATGAGGACCCAGATTCCCTCATTCATCTCGTTCACCTCCTTGTTGCATACACCAAGGCATTGCTTGGGATGTTATTTGGTTTTTAACCGGTTTCCATACCGTCTCAATTACGCCATTTGACGAAAAATAAAACATTTTGCATCAATTCTTGGAAGTAAAATTGAAACAAAATTTTTAGGAATACTCCTTCATTTTATCTGTTCGCAAAATCAATTGTCAAGCAATTCCCTATTTATATCCACTTCTAACCTATTTATATCCTCTTTTTCTAGCATTTGCATAACTTTTCGGCATATAGCTCCCGAATATCCTCGTCTCATAAGAAATTGCAGCAATTTTCGACTATTTTCAGCGGGCTCTCCGTGCAAGCTTCGCATTTTTTTGCTTGCTGCCTCGTAAGCAGCCTCCACTTCTTCATCCTCATCGAGCTGGGCGAGCGTTTGTTCAATGATGCGACTGGAAATGCCCTGTCCTTTCAGCTCCTGAGCGATTCGCAACCTTCCCTTGCCTTGTTTGCCAATCCGCGAGCGCACGTAGCTGCTGGCATATTCGCGATCATCGACGTACCCTTCTTCCTTTAAGCGAGCAATCGCCTCAGCGATATGCGGCTCGCTGAACTGCTGCCGTCTCAAATGCAGTGCAAGCTGGTAGCTGCTGCGGGCTCGTGTGCCAAGATAGCGAATGCCTTTTATATATGCCATATATTTTGCATTCTCTTCTCTAATTTCGTCAATTAATGAAGAAGTTAAACCTCGCCCTTTCGTTAATTGATAGGAAATAAATATATCTTCATGTACGACAAGCGGCTCGGGAAGCGCTTCAACATATACGCTGTACATTTTTCCTTGCCTGCGATCAACCTTAATTGAAGAAATAACCTTTTCTGCATTCTCATCCATTATCCAGCAACCTCACTCCTCGTAATAAGCCCATTATGTTCTCATCTATACAAATAATCGCCGTTCCTGTTAAAGAACGGCGATTCATATGGTTCGTTTAAGGAAGCTTAAAATAATTCTTCCAAATCCTCTTCTTCACTGTCATCATCCGTAAACTTCGTCTGAAGCGCAGCACTCATATCATAGGAAGAACGAATTTGATTTTCAATCGTTAACGCTATTTCCGTATGATCCTTCAAAAATTGCTTGGCATTCTCGCGTCCTTGTCCCAAGCGCTCACCGCCGAACGAGAACCAGGCGCCGCTTTTTTGCACGATGTCCATTTCGACACCGATATCAATAATGCTGCCTTCTCTGGAGATGCCTTCTCCGTACATAATATCAATCTCAGCCTGCTTGAATGGAGGCGCCATTTTGTTTTTTACAACTTTAATGCGCGTACGGTTACCAACCATATCATTGCCTTGCTTCAATGTTTCAACGCGGCGAACATCCAGACGCACGCTGGAGTAGAACTTGAGCGCTCGTCCACCAGGCGTCGTTTCCGGGTTGCCGAACATAACGCCAACCTTTTCACGAAGCTGGTTAATAAAAATCGCAATCGTTTTTGATTTGGAAATTGCGCCTGAAAGCTTGCGCAATGCTTGAGACATCAAACGAGCCTGCAAGCCAACGTGAGAGTCTCCCATATCGCCTTCGATCTCAGCCTTAGGCACAAGCGCCGCAACCGAGTCGATAACGACGATGTCTACTGCACCGCTGCGTACAAGCGCCTCAGCGATCTCCAGCGCCTGTTCACCAGTATCCGGCTGTGATAACAGGAGCTCATCAATATTGACGCCCAGCTTGCTCGCGTAAAGCGGATCAAGCGCATGCTCCGCATCGATGAAAGCAGCTTGTCCGCCTGCTTTTTGCACCTCGGCAATCGCATGCAGGGCAACGGTCGTTTTACCTGACGATTCAGGACCATAAACTTCAATAATACGGCCGCGCGGATAGCCGCCTATTCCTAGCGCAATATCAAGAGCAAGCGAACCACTGGAAATGGTTTCAACTTGCATATGTGTTGATTCACCCAATTTCATAATAGAGCCTTTACCAAATTGCTTTTCAATTTGACGAAGCGCATTGTCTAATGCTGCACGACGATCACTCACGAAATTCACATCCTTCAATGATTATATTAGTATCATACCTTACTTCTCAGTTCTTGCCAACACTTTTTTCGAACACACATTCGTATTTTTTCGAACGATCACCCTCCGTCACTTTAGAAGATCTATTTTAAACAAAAAAACCGTGGCATAGACTAAGTCTCGCCACGGTTCTTCCATGTAGCCATATTATAGCGTAAATTGCTGCAATGTACAATTCCCTGTTGCTGTCCGCACCGTTTCCCGAATACTTGCTCAGCTGAGCTCGACACCATGGGCTTTAATCGCCTGCCATAGGCGGAACTGCAAGCTTTTTACTGCTCTAAGCTGAATGGAGGCGCGATCCCCGGTCAGCTTCAGCTCAAACACCTCGGTCGGCTTGCCCCTCTCTGCCAGGCCAATAAATACTTGGCCTACCGGCTTGCCCTCGCTTGTTCCCGGGCCAGCTACGCCTGTGATCGACACGCCAAAGGTAGAATCAAGCAGCTCGCGCACATTTTCCGCCATTAGCTTGGCCGTTGAGCTGCTAATCGCTCCCGGTGCGCCTTCTCCTTCAAGCTGAGACATCGGGATGCCAAGCAGCTTGTGCTTCATCTGGTTCGTATAGGTGACAACTCCGCCTACAAAGCAGGAGGAGCCTGTCGGAACCTGCGTAATCAATTGCGCAAACAGTCCGCCGCTGCAGCTCTCGGCAGAAGCAAGCGTAAAGTTTTTGCTTTGCAGCATGCGAATAATTTGCCGCTCAATCGGAATATCCTCTTCAGCATACAAATGCTCGCCTACAATGCCCTTGATTTGCGCGATCGTCGCATTCAGCTTGATTGCCGCTTCCTCCTCGCTGCCCGCTTTGGTGGAAACACGCAACGACACCTCGCCTTCCTTGGCATAAGGAGCAATCGTCGGGTCGCTTTGTCCATCAATAAGCGGCAGCAGCTTCGCCTCAAGGTTCGACTCGCCTATGCCTGCGAATTTCAGCAGTCTGGAATATAGAGGCTTTTCCTGCCCCAGCGCATCGCGCAGCCAGGCAACAACCGGCCCATTGAGCATAGTATTCATTTCCTTTGGCGGCCCCGGCAGCAGTATATAGTAGGTTCCATTTTCGAACAGCGCGTTGCCGACCGCAAGCCCCGCTTCATTAACTAGCGGCGCTGCTTCTTCAATGGAATGAGCCTGACGGATGTTGCTCTGCACCATCTCGACGCCGCGGCCTTCAAACAACGCTTTTATTTTTATCATGGAAGGCTCGTCTATAACGAGCTGACGGCCTAAATAAGCGGCGAGAACATCCTTCGTAATATCATCCTGCGTCGGGCCTAGACCGCCTGTAAAAATGAGCAGGTTGGCGCGTGAGCGGGCTATATTGATTGCTTGCTCGATACGAGCAGCGTTATCGCCTACCACCGTTTGAAAATAAACGTCTATGCCAAGCTCAGCCAGCTTCAATGAAATATCTCGCGCATTGGAATTTACAATTTGACCAAGCAGCATTTCGGTCCCTACCGCTATAATTTCAGCCTTCATAAATGCACCCCTTAAAATGATAGATGAAAAGTCAAGGATGCACGCTCCCTGGCAGCAGAGAGCGTGCATCCTATTATTCTACAGGTATTAAAGATTTATTTTTAACAAAGTAATCAATGCCCGAATATAGCGTAATAATTGCCGCTACCCAGGAAATGATAAGATCGAATGGCAGATGAATGAGCTCGAACGGAAAATTGTTGAGCAAAATTACAATAATCATTGTAATCTGCGTTGCTGTTTTCCACTTGCCCCATTGGCTTGCAGCTACTACCTTGCCTTCAAGCAGCGCAATTTGACGCAAGCCCGTTACCGCAAATTCCCGAGAGATAATGACTATCGCGACAAGCGCGCTCAGCTTATCCATCTCCACCAAGGCAATTAGCACCGAAGCAACAAGCAGCTTATCAGCTAATGGATCAAGCAGCTTGCCTAAATTCGTTACCAGCTGATTTTTCCGGGCTATGTAGCCATCCAGCCCATCCGTGCTTGCTGCAATAATAAAGATCAGGACAGCAATAATTTGCGCGTATGATATGTTCATATCAGAAATGGCAAGTGAGCCTAAATCAAATCGAACGAGTAAGAAAAATAAAATGACAGGCACTAAAAAAATTCTAGCTATCGTAATTTTGTTAGCTAAATTCAACGTTTTCCCTCCATTAATGTTCATCCGCATTCAAACCGCCTGCTCAGAACCCTATCGCTCAGTATGCTATTATTATCTATCTAAAATTGATGAATTGCAAATCTATGTCAATCTTCGCATTGCGCAGCAGCTGGATTACCGACTGCAAATCATCCTTGTTTTTGCCGGATACGCGCAGCTGATCGCCTTGAATTTGGCTTTTCACTTTAAGCTTCGAATCCTTGATCGCCGTATTGATTTTTTTCGCAATATCCTGCTCAATGCCCTGGCGAATTTTTATTTTTTGTCTTACCGTACCGCCAGAAGCAGCCTCTATTTTGCCATAATCCAAATTTTTCGTCGGGACATTGCGCTTGACCATTTTGCCAAGCAGCACATCAATAACCGCCTTCAGCTTGTAATCGTCATCGCTTGCAATCGTCAGCTCATCCTTATCAAGCGAGATTTGCGTTTTGCTGCCTTTAAAATCAAAGCGCGTCGCGATTTCACGCTCCGCTTGCGTAACAGCATTGCTCAGCTCCTGCAAATCCACCTTGGAAACAATATCAAATGAATATTCGCTCATCGTTCATTCTCCTTTCAAACAAAACGACAGCTATTCTGCTGTCGTGTCTGTCCCTTGCATCTGAAGTAAAATTCGTTTGCTGCCTTTATTGTTATCGCCATCCTCAATAACAACGTTATCCAGCCTTACTTCCAAATTAGCCGGTCGACCAAGCACCAAATAGACATCGCCCTTTACATTAAACGTTTCTTCCTCACCGTCTTTAATGTTGGCGTAATACAATCTCGTACCATTCTTCCCGTTATCATATATTTCAAGCCAGCTTGCATCACCGCTATTTGTAACCTTCAACTCATAGCTTTCCTTGACTGGTGAAACAGAAAACAGATCGTCCTTGCCGCTTTTTTCAACAAAAGTCAATGTGACAGGCGGTGGCGGAGTAGGAGATGGCGTCGGTGTTGGCGTTGCTTGATCAGGTGATGGCGTTGGGGTTGCGACACTTTCACTATTGTCTGTAATCGCCGTAGAATCCGTTTCCTTGGGAGGCTTGCTCTCGGTATTCACATTATAATAATAGATGACAAGAATGACGAGCAGCAAAAAGCCCCATAGCAAAACCGTAAAACCAATTTTTCCAAAGCGTTCCGATCTGGCCGAGCGCATCCTGCGCGGCTTGCGCGCGGGCAATGTTTCAGTGACAGGCATATCCGGCTCAGGCACCTCAACCTGGTAGTGCTTCAGTACTTCATCAGCATCGAGTCCAACAAATTCTGCGTAGTTTTTTATAAAAGCCCTTATATAAAACTTGCCTGGCAAAACATCAAAATCGCCTTCTTCCAGAGCTTCCAAGTACCGTTTTCTTATTTTGGTTTGTTCTTGCACCTCATCCAGTGAAAATCCTTTTTCTTCTCGAGCTTTTTTTAGCAAAGCACCTAGCTCTGACACAGGATTACCTCCTTTTTCTAAAAATCTTCTGTGTAGTTCGTAAATGTTTCGTACGTAATTTCTTCATCCGGAGTATTGCGCAGCTCCACGATAATATCAAAATGACTGTAATCGTAATTGGATTCACGTACAAAAATGTCAGGATGCTCAATCACTTTCGTCGATGGCATCTCCATAATTTCTTGAATTAAAGCATAGTGGCGTTCATTAGAGCGAATCGTGCTGACAATGCCGTCAATAATAAAAATATTGTTGGGGTCCATTTCCTGCTCGGAAAGCTGCGAGCGAACGGTCTGTCTAAGCAAGGTCGAGGATACAAAGGTCCATCGCTTATTCGAGCATACACTACCTGCAATAATGGATTCTGTCTTGCCAACACGAGGCATACCGCGGAGACCGATCACATAATTACCATCACGCTTGAATACTTCGCCAAGGAAATCGACCAAAATACCAAGCTCATTGCGTGTAAATCTGAACGTTTTGCGGTCATCCGAATCACGCTCTATGTACCTGCCGTGCCTAACGGCTAATATATCAACAATGGTTGGAGTTCTAAGCTTGTTGACGGTAATATCGTCAACCTTTTTCAATAGCTTGCCCAAAAGTTCTATTTTTTCATCATCGTTGGTTTGCAGCAGCAAGCCCCGCGTATGATGGTCTACACCGTTGATCGTAACAATATTGACTTCCAGCATACCTAATAAAGAAGCAATATCTCCCAACAAGCCAGGTCTGTTTTTATGTATTCTGTACTCCATGTACCATTGCTTTTGTTCCAATCCAGTCACCATCCTAAATGTCTATGTAAATCTAGCTAACATATGTATTCTACAAAATTCAACACTTTCCTGCAATGACAGCGAGAAAACCTTAACCTCAGACAGATTAGGATAAATGAGTGCTTCACAATAATTAATGCTGTTAAATGCATTGGCAAAAAGCCCCCAAAAAGGAGGCTTTTCGCCAAAATCTGCAGTGTATCGTCTATAAACAGTTAGATTATGACTTTTCAGCCAGTTTTACCATCAATTTAGCTATAGTGTGACGATCGCTCTCATCACCGACATCCCAAAGCTGCTTAATGACAGCCTGCTCATCGTTTTTTGGATCAACACGCTCATCTAAGAAGGAACCAATTTCGTATGCCAAATTAGAGATCGTGTCTTCAGACAAACCGAGATTTTTACCTTGAGACACACGTTCCTTCAAAAAGTTTTTCCATGTCTCAAACTGATCAAGTACGCTAGACATTGAACTCGCCTCCATAAACTCATTTGTTGAATGATCTCAACAGAACTTAGTTTACGCAATCGGCTCAATGCTATGCTAAAAATAATTGCATGCCATAGAAAATTTTTACGTCAGCCAGCCGCCGTTAGGACTAATAATCTGGCCTGTAATATAAGAAGATTCAGGCAGCGCCAAAAAGTACACAAGCGAAGCAATTTCTTCTGTCGAGCCAAAACGGCCAACAGGAATTTCCTGTGCCAAAGCTTCCTTTTCAGCTTGATCGAACGTGCTCATCATATCGGTTTCAACGACTCCGGGCGCAACTGCATTAACGGTAACGCCGGAAGGCGCCAGCTCCTTGGCCAATGCTTTAGTAAAGGCGTTAATCCCGCCCTTGGTAGTCGAATAAAGCACCTCACAAGCTGCACCGGTCATCCCCCACACGGAAGATACGTTAATAAAGCGGCCGTATTTTTGCGAAATCATATGCGGCATAAACAGCTGGGTGCATAAAAACATCCCCTTCAGATTTACATTCATCACATGATCCCACTGCTCTTCGGCAACATCAATCAGCATTCCATAATGAGAAATTCCAGCGTTATTGACGACTATGTCAGGCTTGAGTCCAAGCGTATCAAGCTTCTCCTTCATCCGCGTCAGCTGATCCTTTGAGCCAAGATCAGCTGACACCGTCAATACTTCAGCGCCAAGCGCAATGCATTCGCGGGCAGTTTCATTCGCCTGCTCATGTCCTTGCAAATAATGAATGACAATCCGATACCCTTCCTTGGCAAAGCGTCTTGCGATTGCAGCGCCTATGCCACGGCTTCCCCCCGTTATCAGCACTGTCATTTCATCCAATGGTTTGGCCATTACTTTTCCGGACTTACGACAATGGAGACTGCAAGCTGATCGAAGTCGAAATGCTCCTTTAATCGTGCGTTGACATCCTCCAATGTACATTCCTGATAATATTTAAGCACATTAAACATATCGCAATTGCGGAAACGGTAGCGTGTAAATTCAGTCGCAATCGCTTCAGGGGAATTCAGCATACGCAAATAGTTTCCTATTTTTTTGCGCTTTACTCGTTCAAAGCGCTCAGGGTCAATGCCGGCCTGCAGCGTATTCTCTACATAGTTGCGCACCTCTGCAATAAGCGCATCCGGATCTGGCGTATCTCCGCCAATTACTGAAAATGCGTACTGCTCAGAGCAATTATATTCATGGCCGAATGAATCAAAAATCAACTGCTGGTCATACAGGGACTGGTAGAACGACGAGCTGCTGCCAAACATAATATCAAGCATTAGCTTGCTCGTTACCTCCTGCCTCAACAGCTCTTCACCCTGCTTCGTTACTTCAGGCTCCTTGAAGCCGAGCATGCATTTAGGCAGCGATACAGACAGCTGCTTCACCTTGCGCTGCTCGCGGATTTGTCGCGGCTCTTCCTCAAAAAAGCGCTTGATTTCTCCTAGTGGAGCAAAGCTTTTTTGCGCCTGGTTTTGCTTCACAAGCTCAATAATATGCTCCGCGTCGACGCCACCTACAACAAACAGCAGCATGTTGGATGGATGGTAAAATGTATTGTAGCAGCGATAAAGCAGATCTTTATCGATTTGATAAATCGATTCCACTGTGCCTGCAATATCAACAGCTATCGGATGCTTTTGAAACAGCGCTTCAAATAAGCCGTAATAGACGCGCCAATCCGCATTATCATTGTACATATTAATTTCCTGCGCGATAATCCCTTTTTCCTTTTCAACATTTTGCTCGGTAAAATGCGGACGCTGCACGAAATTAATTAACGTCATTAAGTTTTCGTCGATTTTTTCAGTCGCTGAAAATAAATAAACGGTACGGTCAAAAGAAGTATATGCATTGGCCGCAGCACCTTGCTTGGAAAAGGTTGCAAAAATATCATGGCCATCGGGCTCTTCAAACATTTTATGCTCCAAAAAATGCGCTATGCCGTCTGGAACTTTAATTGGCGATTCATCGCCAACTGCAAAGTGATTGTCGATTGAGCCATATTTTGTGGCAAATGTCGCATAGGTTTTTTGAAAGCCAGGCTTGGGAAGCACAATAATTTCTAATCCATTGTCCAGCACTTCGCGATACAATGTTTCTTCAACCTGCGGATAATTCAATACGTCCATAGCCTACACCTCCTGGCGATCACGCAAGAAATAAATCGTGTCGAGCTCAACAGCAGCGGCGATGCGCTGCACATCCTGCTTCGTAATTTGACTAATTTGCTCGATCATAGCTGGAATAGAGCGATCGACTTTGGAAAATTGCTTGTTAAAGTCAAAGCCTGCAATATCGTTGGCACTATCGAGCATTTCCCGCATCGCATTGGTCAGCATCGCCTTCGTTTGCTCAAGCTCGGTATCGCTGATCGTTCCTTTTTTCATTTCTTCAAGCTGCTGCTCAATAATTTGCAGCGCTTTTTCGTAGTTCGAAAATTCAATCCCTGACTGAATCGTCAGAATGCCTTTATGAGCATCATACCTCGAAGAGCAATAATAAGCGAGGCTTTCCTTTTCCCGCACATTGACGAAAAGCTTGGAATGCGGATACGAGCCTAAAATGCCGTTATACACCAATGCCGCCACATAATCATCATCGGCATAGCTTACATTCATGCGCAAGCCAAGATTAAGCTTGCCCTGATTGACATCAAGACGATCGACGACCGTCTTTACCGAGCTTACAGGATGATGCGCATCAGCTTGCGAATATGCGATTGGCTCCGCCTGATCGGGAAGCTTGAAATGCTGGCTGACAAGCTCTGTTACTTGCTCCAGCGTCGTATCGCCAACGACATAGAGATCAAATTGCGCTTCACTCATCCATTGCGTATAACGCTTATAGAGCGCTTCTGCTGTTATTTGCGGAATATCCTCCAGGCGCCCGGAAGCATTCAGTCGATACGGCTCTTGCTCGCACATTTCCTGAACGCAGCGTTCTGCCGCATACTGAATTTTATCGTTAATGATCGACTCCAGCTGCTTTTTAAGCGTTCCCTTCTCCGCCTCAACATAGGCTGTGCGGAAGCTGCCTTGCTCAAGCAGCGGATTCGTAAGCACGTCGCCCATATAGCGCAGCGCCCCCTCCAGCAAGGAATGCTCGCTGTCCACAAATCGATCATTAATTACATCCATTCTCAGCTGGATAAATTGCGTATTGCCACGCTTGACAATGTTGAAGCCAAAGCCAGCTCCGTACATAATGTCAAGCTGCTCTCTCAGTTGAATCGTTTCTGGAAATTGAGAGGTGCCACGTCGCAATACATATGGAATAAGTGCTGTAGAAGTTACCGTTTCCTCCGAAAGCGGGGTCCCGGCAAATAACGTCATCGCATATGTTTTAAAGCGATTCGTGGGTAGAACATGAATCGTTAAATTTTTTACCGTTCCTACCTGAAATTCCATTCGCTCATGGCTCCTTTCCTACTTGCCTGTTCCTATATTCTAACGTATCGTAAATGGAAGAAGCAACCATCAGACATTCTCCGAATGATTGCTTCTTTGCTTTCGCCTTACTTACAAAATATATGCTTGCCAATCGTTAATATTTGCTGTCTGGTCCAAATCCAGGCGCTAGTTGCCGTATTTGGATTAAAGTAGTAAATACAGCCATAGGTTGGATCCCAGCCGTTAATCGCATCGCGCACAGCACGCTTTGCCGTTTCATTGGGCGATAAATAAATTTGACCATCATCTACCGCTGTAAATGCTCTAGGCTGAAAAATAACTCCATAAACCGTATCTGGAAAATCTGGATGCTTCACACGGTTCAAAATGACAGCTGCTACCGCAACCTGCCCTTCATATGGCTCGCCGCGCGCTTCGCCATATACCGCATTGGCCATTAGCTGA
Source organism: Paenibacillus montaniterrae (assembly GCF_018403185.1). Taxonomy (GTDB): domain Bacteria; phylum Bacillota; class Bacilli; order Paenibacillales; family Paenibacillaceae; genus Pristimantibacillus; species Pristimantibacillus montaniterrae. The sequence goes on along the minus strand of NZ_BOSE01000001.1, from coordinate 252,134 downwards.
ATGTCGTTTTCAGTGAAACCGCGCAAATTCGATTGCGAAGCCGAGCCGCCGGAACCGCCACCAGAGCCACCAGTGTTGCCGGAGCTGCCAGAGCCGCCCGAGCCAGAGTCCACGTGCATCGATGGATTCCAGTTTTTCGTTGCGTTCACCAGCTTGTTTTTTGTAGCTGAACCGACTACTCCATCAGAGGTTAAGCCGAATTCCCATTGAAACCATGTTACAGCATTTTTAGTTCTGGAGCCAAACACCCCATCTATATCACCGTTGTAATATCCCAGAAACTTAAGTCTTCCTTGCAGCTCTGAGACATCCGAACCTGTTGAACCTACTCTTAATGTCGCTCCACTAAAGGTCGGTTCAGCTTGCGGCTCCCATGCCCGTGTATATAGGACTAGACTTGTAAATAGCAGGGTTACGATGCCGATCACCATAAGTTTACGAAATTTCATATTCAATACGCCTTTCTCTCGATGCAGTTTCATAGTCAGTAGCTGACATGCAAATAGTATGAGATAAGGGATTGAATAATATACTTGTTTCTTACAATTTAACCTTTACTTCGCATTTATTTCGTAATCACTTCGCATTCCACTGCTCTAGCGAAACGAGCACGGTACGCGGCTTGCTGCCTTCATACGGGCCAACGATGCCCTTGGCCTCCAACTGGTCAATCAAACGAGCCGCACGTGTATAGCCGATCCGCAGACGCCGCTGCAGCAGCGAAACAGACGCCTGATTGCCTTCAATAACGATGCGTGCTGCTTCATCAAACAGCTCGTCATTATCATCATCTGCTGCATCCTCTGATTCTTCCTCAAGCTCCGGCACAAGCTCCTCGTTATACTTCACTTCACCTTGCGCACGAACAAATGTAACAAGCGCTTCTACCTCTTCATCAGACAAGAATGCCCCCTGCACGCGAATTGGCTTGTTCATGCCCATCGGCAAAAACAGCATATCGCCGCGCCCAAGCAGCTTCTCTGCACCAGCAGAATCCAAAATGGTGCGAGAGTCCACCTGAGAGGAAACGCCAAAGGCGATTCGTGAAGGAATATTCGCCTTGATAACACCTGTAATGACATCAACCGATGGCCGCTGCGTCGCAATAATGAGATGGATGCCGGCTGCACGAGCCATTTGCGCAAGTCTGGCGATCGCATCCTCCACTTCATTGGATGCAACCATCATCAAGTCGGCAAGCTCATCTACAATAACGACGATATAAGGAAGCACCAGATTAGGATCGTCCTTCATCAGTTGATTGTAGCCTTCAATATTGCGCGTGCCGGATTTTGAAAACAGCTCGTAGCGCTTTTCCATTTCAACTACAATTTTTTTCAAGGCGAGCGAGGCCCGCTTCGGATTGGTCACAACAGGTGCAAGCAAATGCGGAATCCCGTTGTACACATTAAGCTCAACCATTTTAGGGTCAATCATCAAAAATTTAACCTCATCAGGCTTCGCTTTATACAATATGCTGGCAATGATCCCGTTAATGCATACCGATTTCCCTGAGCCCGTCGCCCCGGCAACGAGCAAATGCGGCATTTTTGCCAGATTGCCTACAATCGTCTGTCCGGAAATGTCGCGTCCAAAGGCAATCGACAGCTTGGACTGAGCATTCATAAATACTGGCGTCTCCATTACCTCGCGCATCGTTACGACAGAAACCTCTCCGTTAGGTACTTCAATCCCGATTGCGGATTTGCCTGGAATTGGCGCTTCCATCCGTACATCCTTAGCGGCCAAGGCAAGAGCGATATCGTCAGTCAAGCTTACGATCCGGCTTACCTTCACGCCCGTTGCAGGCTGCACCTCATAGCGCGTTACCGCCGGGCCGCGCACAACGTCAAGCACTTTCGCTCTAACGCCAAAGCTTTCAAGCGTTGCCTCCAGCTTGCGGCGCGCATCATACATCTCATGCCCATCCGTCGACTTGCTGGCCTGCTTCGGCATATGCAGCAGCGAAAACGGCGGCATCTCGTACGGAATCGGCTCTGGATGAAGCGGAGCGTGCACCATCCTTGCTTCGTTCTTCAAGTCCGCCTCCGTAATTAGCGCATCGGAAGTAACCGCTTGTCCCTCCGGATAATCAAACTCCCCTTCATCATCAGCATCCACTTCATTCAAATGAGCATGCTCATGATGCTGCCCATTTTGCTCAGCGATCAATTGATCAGCAAGCGCTGCAATTCGCTCATGCCCGGCAGGCTGACTGCTGTGCAGCGAGCTGTCATTGCCATCGCCCGGCCCCTCATATAAATCATCCCGATCCAGCTTGTCATGCTCAAAATCATCCTCATCCTGCTCCAGATGATCCTTGGCATGAACATGAATGATCGGCGAGCTCGATTGCTCTGTCTGCTCCCGAGCTTCTTCTTCCTTTGGCACATATGTATATCCTTCGAGTACTTGAGCTTGCTCATCATCATAATGAGCTTCTTTATCGTTCAGCTCCCACTCATCCTGCTGCTCCTTTTCCTGCGAGCTGAAAGTAAAAAACCATGACTTCTTCTTCGGCTTAGGCTGCTGTTCAACGGCAACGTAATGCTCATCATCATCGTCGATAATCGCATCATCATACTGCTCATGCTGCTGCACCTTGGCTATCGCTTTTTTTCTTGCACGCAGCAAACCGATTTTGGCCACAAGCAGCTGAATTAACCGTTTTGACTTCACTCGAACAAATCGCAGCATCTCCACATACGATTTACCGGTTATGAGCATAAATGCGATCATATACTGCACAATATTCAAAATTAAAGCGCCATAATAGCCAAACAGCATAAAAAGCAATGAATATTGCAATGCGCCAACATAGCCGCCGCTAATCGACAAGTCGCGAATCGATTGATTATTTTGCAGCTCCGTAGCAAACAGCTGTGCACGAAGCTCCTGATCCAAGGTCGTAAATATCATTCGGCCTGTAACCGCAGCATCGTCAAGTCCCATATAGCGAGAATTGATATGCGAAATCGAGCTGCTGAGCGCTAAAGCAAGCACGGCAATAACTACTCCTGTTTTTCGCTGCGACCAGCCTGTCGGCCAAGTCCGCTTAATCATAACCGCTAAGCCGACGACAATGCCTACAATCGCCAGCACGAAATAAAATTTGCCAAGTATTACGCCAAATAAACGGGATAGTGCACGGCCAACTGCTGCTTCACCAGAGAGGGCGATCATGGAAATCGTAATAATGAGAATTCCGTACACTTCATATTTTAATTGTGCGCCAATCGAACGCTTCTTCTTTCGTTTTTTTGCCAATATTCTCCCCCCTGTTTTTCATTATAGCACATGCATTACATATGAGTCATGAAAGGAGTTGAGTAGATGGCAAAGCTAAAGGCGACCCGCTATGCAGCAGATCGCCTTGTCAAGAGCAGTGGAAGGCACCGCCATGCTATTATGCTATTGCTGAAATGGAATAAGTGCGCCAGGTGCGAGCTTTTCGTCAAGATAGCAGTCCAGTGGCGGATTGATGAGTCTGACGATCATGGCCTTGCCTGTCGTCAAAGGCTTTACTTCCATCAGCAAGCCTTGATACACATAATCAACGATATGCTCCGGCGGTGTCTGCTCCCGATATACAAATTCAAGCGGCATTACCGAATACAGCATTAATTAATCTCTCCTTTCGCTAGTGCAATAAGAGTTTTCAATTCCTTAAGCGCATCTCCAACTCCGCCTACACGATTAATTAGACCATATGAAACGGCCTCAGGGCCTATAATGGTTGTTCCAATATCTCTTGTCAGCTCGCCGGTCTTTAGCATAAGCGATTTGAAAATTTCCTCGGTTACATTGGAATGAGCTACGACGAAGCGGGTAACCCGCTCCTGCATTTTCTCCAAATATTCAAAGGATTGCGGCACACCAATAACAAGCCCGGTCATTCGAATTGGATGAATCGTCATCGTTGCAGTTTCTGCAATAAATGAAGTATTGCCTGAAACGGCAATCGGCACACCAATCGAATGCCCGCCGCCCAACACGAGCGTAACAGCCGGCTTTGACATCGAAGCAATCATCTCGGCAATTGCCAGCCCGGCCTCCACATCGCCACCTACCGTATTCAATATAATTAATATTCCTTCAATTTTATTGTTTTGCTCGGCGGCAACAAGCTGCGGAATAATGTGCTCGTATTTGGTCGTTTTATTTTGTGGCGGCAATATAAGATGACCTTCAATTTGCCCAATTATGGTGATGCAATGAATATTGCTTTCCTGAACCTGCGGAATATTGGCTGTGCCCAGCTGCTGAATAGCTTGAACCGCCTGATCCATAAGCGGCTTCTGGTCTGGCTCTTTATTTGGTTCCTCTGACATCATTGTCATGCCCGTTTTGCTCCCCTTTTCTTAAATGTATGTCATTAGTATGGTTTGCTATCCTATTTTTATCCGACAAAAAAAGCAGGATGAACGACAGCTTTCGCTGACATCCATCCTGCTTTTTTTGAAGCCTATTACTTATTAATAAGGGAGGACAAAGTTTTGAGTATAATAAGTGCGGTAAGAACCTACGCCAAGCATACGATAATGCTCATACAGCATATTTTCACGATGCCCTGCTGAGTTGACCCAGCCAGCATATACTCCAAAGCTGTTTTCATAGCCATAGGCTATGTTTTCGCCACCGCCAAAGTTTCTTAGTCCTGCTGCCTCCATACGATCTTGAGGCGATTGTCCACGCAAGTTTGTATGATCCATATACTTATTCGTATACATATCCTTGCTGTGTGAGTAAGCTGCACTAGCAGCTTTGTCGTTCCATGTCAGCTGTGATCGAACAGCATTTTTATGACGAAACACGTTGGTTAAGTCAAAAATTTGACGATCAAAGCCGGAATCGACAGCAGCTTGATTGGAGTTCGCTGAACCAAGTTTGTCAGCAGCATAAACGAGTATGCCATCAACAGATTGATCCGCATTTGCGTCCAAATAATAGTTTGTTACAACACCGTTAGCCTTATGCTCTACATAACCATTAGCTCCGGCATCAGCTGGCTTGCCTATTTTCTGAGTCAGGGCAGAGTAACTTGACCCGACTTTTATAGGCTGATCCAGTCCCCACACATCGCGAGCGTTGGAATACATCGCCACTACCGTTTTATCGGCTGCGACACCATACATCGCGAATTGATTAGGTTTTTTGTTGTACACATACCAGGTGTAGCTGTACTGAGATGAATCCTTGCGGTCTGGCTGTCCTAGCTGCTTGAGCAATACCGCTTCCGTATCTCCTAGCTTGATGTTGCGCAAGCCGGTATTGACTCGGTCACTTGGCTCCCCGGACAGAGATGGGAGCTTGCTTTTCATACGTTGAACAAACACAATAGCTTCTGCACGCGTCAATTGGTCGTAAGGCAAGTATCCAGCAACAGTTGCGCTGTTTTTACCGCTGGACAATCCAGTATCCAGTAAATATTGGATAGATGTCTCATCGCTGCGATAAGCGCCCTTTAGCATCGTATAGATAAGATTCGCTACATGGTAACGTTGGGACGTTACGTTATAGCCATAAATATACCATTGCTTATCTGTTGCCAAGTCAAAATAAGGACGATACCATTTCTCTCCTTTTGCTGCATTTCTGACCGATAGCTCATCAGAATATGCTCGCACAACCATTGCTAAAAATTCAGCTTCTGTTACTTTCGCCTCAGGTAAAAAATTGTTGTTCTGATTGCCTTGAACAATGCCTTGCTCATAGCCCCAAGCAATTGCTGATCTTGCCCAATGCTTGCTGCTCACATCCTTGAACGGTAACGACCCTGATGCGTCTACTTTCATGCCATAGCTGCCACATAAGATGACAAAACAACATGCTAACATTACCAATAACCGTTTATTAACTTTCACAGTAATCACCTCGTATGCATTTCATTAATAAACCTTGCATTTTACTTGCTTTGATTATTGACCTGTTAACGAACCTTAGCTGCATGAATATTTTAGCTATGAAACTATTGTTCTTCCATTATATGCTAAACTTTAATAGAATCAATTGTTTTTTAGAAAAATAGGCCAAAAAGTATAAAAAAACTAGCTAATTCTGCTTCTTACGACACAGAATTAGCTAGTTAATTTAGGTGAATGGAAAGCTTTAGCTAGACTTCCATAATAATTGGCAAAATCATTGGACGGCGACGTGTTTGTTCATAAAGGAATCTTCCAAGAGAATCCTTTACATTTGTTTTTAAAGATGCCCATTCGTTGACTTTATCGTTCATAAGCTTATTTAACGTCGAGGTTACGATGCGATTTGCTTCGTCAAGCAAGCCTTCAGACTCGCGCACGTAGACAAAGCCACGGGAAATAATATCTGGTCCAGATAGTATTGTACCGTCTTCCTTGCTAAGCGTAACAACGACAACTAAAATTCCATCCTGAGACAAAAGCTTGCGATCGCGAAGGACGATATTTCCTACATCGCCTACGCCCAAGCCATCAATTAGCACGCGACCAGCCTGTACCTTTACACCTCTGGCTGCTTGACCATTTTGAAACTCAACCGTGTCCCCATTATCAAGGACAAATACATTTTCTGGATCAATTCCTACTTCTTCAGCAAGATCTGCATGGATGCGAAGCATACGATACTCACCATGAATCGGAATGAAATACTTTGGTTTAACCAAATTAAGCATTAGCTTAAGCTCTTCCTGACTGCCGTGTCCCGAAACATGGACACCGGATACAGAGCCGGAACCGTAGATAACATTAGCGCCTAAACGATAGAGTTCATCAACAGTTCGTCCTACATAACGTTCATTACCAGGGATAGGTGTCGCGGCAATGATCACCGTATCTCCAGGCAAAATATCAACTTTGCGATGCGTAGATCTAGCCATTCGTGTCAAGGCAGACATCGGCTCGCCCTGGCTTCCCGTACACAAAATGACTACGCGGTCAGCCGCCAGACGATTAACTTCCTCTGGCTCGATCAGCATTCCTTCAGGAATATTCAAATAGCCTAACTCGTTTGCAATTGTCACCACATTGACCATACTGCGTCCCACGACTGCAATTTTGCGGCGAGTTGCAATCGCAGCGTTAATGACCTGTTGAATACGATGCACATTAGAAGCAAACGTAGCAACAACGACACGCTGTGTAGCTGTACGGAAAATGTCCTCTAATCGGTTTCCTACATTTTTTTCGGAAGGCGTGTAGCCTGGACGCTCTGCATTAGTAGAATCAGAAAGCAGCGCCAGTACACCTTTTTTCCCAATTTCTGCAATGCGCTGCAGGTCAGCATATTGCTCATTAACTGGAGAATGATCGAATTTGAAGTCGCCGGTATGGACAATAATGCCTTCTGGCGTATCCAGGCAGACACCGACCGAATCCGGTATACTGTGGTTTGTTTTGAAAAAGCTTGCCTTGATCGAACCGAGCTGCAGCTCGCTTTCTGCTGTAATTAAAATCCGCTTCGTATCGCCCAGCATTCCTGCTTCCTTGAGCTTAACTTCAATCAGACCTAACGTAAGCTTCGTTGCATATACGGGCACATTCAAGCTTTTCAGCACATATGGCAGTCCGCCAATGTGATCCTCATGACCGTGAGTGATAAGAATGCCGCGAACCTTGTCTTGATTTTCCACGAGATAGGAAACATCAGGAATGACAATATCAATCCCTAGCATATCCTCCTCGGGAAACTTAAGACCAGCATCAACGACCACGATGTCGTCATTGTATTGCACGACATACATGTTCTTACCAATCTCACCAACACCGCCCAAGGCGAAGACCAGTAGTTTATCTTGGTTATTCTTTTTTGACAAGTGAATCTATACCTCCTATAGTCCATTACTTAAGTAATTGATTTGATTTATATTACTAAAAAACGCCAGATGCCGCTCTGACGGAATTTACAAAACTTAATTCTTTAATTTGCCGCACCCATTCACTTAATTCCATTATACATGATTAAAAAGCGATTACACAAGTCACGAGTCAAAATATGGCTATGAAACCATTCCTTCAGCCCGAACTAACCGCTGCCGCAGCATTTAACCAACGAGCTTAGCCTATTCATGTCAATTAGTATTCCCTACTTGAAGCACGAAATTCTTGTGAAGCATGTAAAAATTTAAATGTTGCCCCTTAAACATCGCGCAGCCCAATAAAAAAGACTGCATGTCAGTCGACATACAGTCCAATCGCTTATCATTTATTTAAGATTGCATACGCTTTTGCAGAGGAGGCAAGCTTGCTACAAATGCCGCTTCCTCACTCGTAATTGGAGCTAATGGAAGTCGTGCAGAGCCTACAGGCAAGCCTGTTAAGGACAATGCGTGCTTGACCGGTACTGGATTAGGCGTAGGGTGTGGGCAATAAAACAAGCCTTTGAAAACAGTCAGCAGCTCTTGGTGCAGCTTGGCTGCTTGGGCAACATCCCCTGCCAAGTAGCTGTCGATCATTTGCTTCATTTCCTTGCCGACAACATGAGAAGCAACGCTAATAATTCCGTATGCGCCTACTGCCAATGCTGGCAGGGCTGCACTATCGTCACCAGAATAAACGCGGAAGCCTTCTGGCGCATTAGCGGCGATCGTCGCCAGCTGCTCCAGGCTCGCGCAATCCTTTGTCGCAACCACATTTGGCAGCTCGGCAAGGCGCAGCGTAGTTTGCGCTGACAAATTTACAGCTGTTCTGCTTTCAACGTTATACAAAATAACCGGCAGCTTTACACTTTCGGCGATGCTTTTGAAGTGCAGATAAAGCCCTTCCTGCGACGGCTTGTTGTAATATGGGGTTACAAGCAGCAAGCCATCCACCCCGCATTGCTCCGCCTCTTTGGACAATTCGATGGAAGCTCGTGTGTTATTGCTTCCCGTACCAGCAATAACCTTCGCTCTGCCAGCCACCTTGTTTACTACGAATGAAAACAACTCCAGCTTTTCATTATGTGTAAGCGTAGGCGACTCTCCAGTCGTACCTGCCACTACAATGCTTTCGCTTTTTTCCTCTACGATCAATCGTTCCAATAGCCGCTCAGTCGTCGTCCAATCAATATTACCTTCGTTATCGAAAGGAGTTACCATCGCGGTAATCAGTCTTCCGAATTCCATCCGAACTCCTCCTACAATGATATGCCTTATTAAACATCCTATTATAGCAATCGCTATCGTCTATCTCTTAATTGTAAATTGTTTACCGATTCAGGTCAAACGTTGAATGTAAACATTTTAACGCCATCGCCATATGCTTCTCCTTCACCAGCACCCAAATTGCCGCATTGGAGTCGGCAGATTGCAAGATCGGTATTTGCTCTTGGCTAAGCGCGGACACGATGCGCGCCATTACGCCGGGCTGACCGTTCATGCCACCGCCAATTACGGAAACCTTGGCACAGGCGGCTTCAAGCCTGACCTGCAGCCCCTGCTCGGCTATCAGTTTCTCGGCCAGCTGCGCCTGCTCCCCTTGCACCGTAAATAAAGAGTGGCTGGCTGTAACATTAATGAAATCAACGCTGATGCCATGTGCCGCCAAGCTTTCAAAAATAAGCCGCGGATCATGCGGCTGCTGCTCGGTTCCGGAAACATGCAGCTGCGTTATGCCTAAAGCATAGGCAATACCTGTTACATGGCGATCGAGCACAGCATGCTCATTATGCTGCCAGGCTTCATCCTGCACCAGTGTTCCTTCTTCCTCCGAGAAGGTAGAGCGTACACGAACAGGGATGCGAGCCTGCTGGGCAATTTCAACTGCTCGCGGATGAACGACCTTCGCCCCTTCTCTCGCCATATGGCAAATTTCCGCATAGCTTACCTTGGCGATTGGCCGCGCATCACTAACCAGCTTGGGATCTGCTGTCAGCACGCCATTAACATCCGTATATATGTCCACAATCTCGGCTTGAAGCGCCGCACCCAAAGCAGTTGCTGATGTATCGCTGCCGCCTCTGCCTAATGTCGTAATCGCACCTTGTTTGGTTCGACCTTGAAAGCCCGTTACTACAACGACCTGTCCCGCTTCCAGCGCCTTTACAATGCGCTCGGGATGGATCGCAATGATTTTAGCCGAGCCATAATCGTCATCCGTCTCTATGCCGGCTTCAGCCCCTGACAGCACGACTGCAGGCATGCCCGCAGCGCGAATTTGCGTTCCGATTAGCGTTGCACTAATCATCTCGCCGCAGCTAAGCAGCATATCCTGCTCTTTAAGATCCACATAGGCAGCAAAAGGCGCCAATTGCTCCAACAGCGTATCTGTCGCATATGGATCACCGCGCCGACCGATCGCAGATACAACGACGACAACGGCATAGCCGTTGTCTCGTTCGCGTTTTATATGATGAATAACATGTTCTTTAGCTTGACTTGTCGATAATGAAGTACCGCCGAATTTCTGCACAATAATTCGCATAACTTCGCCTCCAAGCTGTCTAACCTTAGATGCTAAGTCGGAATCTGCTTATCCTTTAACGATGTATTCAGCGATTTGTACTGCGTTCCATGCCGCACCTTTTAATAGATTGTCTGAAACAATCCACATATTCAACCCTTTTTCGCTCGTAATATCACGGCGAATACGGCCAACAAATACGTCCGGCTTGCCCGCCGCATCCGTAGCTAGTGGATATTGCTGATTGGCTGGATCATCTACCAGCGTTACGCCAGGTGCTTCAGCCAGCAGCGCTTTAACCTCATCAATATCGAATTGCTCATTAAACTCAACATATACAGACTCGGAGTGACCATAAATGACTGGAATACGCACACAGGTTGCGGATACCTCGATCGATTCATCACCCATAATTTTTTTCGTTTCATTCGTCATTTTCATTTCTTCAAATGTATAGCCATTGTCTGTAAACTTGTCAATTTGCGGAATAGCGTTAAACGCGATTTGATGCTTCACCGGCAAACCGCCCACTGGAAGCACATCCGGCTGCACCTCTTGCTCGTCAAGCACTGCGCGAGTTTGGCGCAGCGTTTCTTGAATCGCGCGAGCGCCTGCACCAGAAACAGCTTGATAAGTGGAGACGATGACGCGTTTAATGCTATAACGATCATGGAGCGGCTTTAAAGCAGCAACCATTTGGATCGTTGAGCAGTTAGGATTAGCAATAATGCCATTATGCTCTTTAATTTTTTCAGGGTTGACCTCAGGCACCACAAGTGGTGTATTTGGATCCATACGGAAAGCGCTCGTATTATCAATACATACTGCACCACGCTTAGCCGCTTCAGGAGCAAGCGCCTTGCTCACGTCACCGCCGGCACTAAACAGTGCAATATGCACATCATTAAAGCTGTCTGGTGTTGCTTCCTCAATGACATACTCTTGACCTTTAAACGTAAGCTTCTTGCCAGCAGAGCGTGCTGACGAAAGAAACTTGATTTGTTGAATAGGGAAGTTTCTCGTTTCCAATAGTTTAATAATTTGTTCCCCTACTGCTCCAGTTGCACCGACTACGGCGACATTGTACACTTTTTGATTTGACATTCGATGTCTTCTCCCCTCTGTTTATATATTAATGCCGCTCGATTAGCATAGGCTGCAATTGCTTGCCTTGCAGAGCTGCTTCACATGCTTCCATTATCAAGTCCATTCTAGCAACCAATGAGTTTGGCTTATTGATAGGATCGTCTTGACCGAACGGCACAAAATAAATATTTTTGGTAACGAGCAGTTTGGCGATATTGGCGGCATTCAAGCCCAGGCCGTCATTAGTGGAAATCGCCAGCACGATCGGTCTGCTGTTGCGCATTTGCGCTTTAGCAGCCATCAGCACAGCGCTGTCCGTAATCGCATTAGCCAATCTGCTTGTTGTATTACCTGTACAAGGAGCGATGGTCAGCACATCGATTTTTTTCGACGGCCCCAACGGCTCTGCCTGCACAATGGATGAAATGATTTCGTTGCCTGTAATTCTCGTCAGCTCATTGCGCCATTTTTCAGCTGTGCCAAAACGGGTATCTGTTGTAACCAGCGAATTTGAAACAATAGGAATTACATTTGCGCCCGCATCAACAAACCGTTGAATTTGCGGCATTACCTCTTCAAATGTGCAATGTGAGCCTGACAGCGCATAACCAACTGTTTTTCCGTTCCAATCCATCATTTTTCCCTCCGATTCTTTTGTTCCAACAATAATTGGCTTAAGCAATCGGCGAGAATTAGACCTGCGGTTTTCGGAGCTACAATTCCAGGAAGGCCAGGGGCAAGCAGTGCTTTAATCCCTTTCGATTCTGCATACGCAAAATCTGTGCCTCCAGGCTTCGTTGCCAGATCAATGATAACTGCGTGTTTTTGCAGTTTGTTGATTATTTGTGCTGTGATTATCATAGTCGGAATTGTATTAAAAAGCAAGTCAATATTCGCCGCAACGTGCTCAAGATCCTTGGTGTAAAAGGGCTGGAAGCCCATTTCATATGCACGTGCAAATTGCTCGGATCGCCTTACACCCATCCACACCGTTGAGCCCAGCGCTTGCAAGCCTCTAGCCATCGAGATCCCCGTTCTGCCAAAGCCCAGCACCATCGAATGGGAGCGATGTATTGTAAAATCAGTATGCTGGATGGCCATCATAAGGGCGCCTTCCATCGTTGGAATAGAGTTATAAATCGCGATATCGTCGCGCTCGAATAATTCAACTAACGGTAACGCATGGCGTGCGCATAGCTCCTTCAAGTATGGCTTTGCCATGCCTGCATATATGACGCAAGTTTTAGGCAACGCTGCCAACAGCTCATCGGTAAGCTGGAACGACTCACTGCTGAAAACGGTATGAACATACCCATCGTCATCACAACCAACTGCTGGCAAAAGCAATGCATCAAGTTTGGCAAAAGATTCTTTAGTCAGTTCGATTGGAATTGCCTTCTCATGAAGTTCCTTTTTTTGGTCAAAGCCGCAAATGCTAACCGTTGCATTACTTTCGCAAAGCTTATTGATGATTTCGAGTTGCCTTGCATCTCCGCCAAGCAGAAGTACATTGACGCCCGTCAACATGGGGCACACTCCTTTCTGGCTCAAAAATATATGCTATACTATGCACCGCGGCAGCAATAGGTGTATAACTAGACGGTGAAACATGGTTTATTTAAATATCAAAATCTGCAAACAATTTTCTTAAATATGTAACTTACTGGATTTGAAAATCGTCTACAACTATACAAGAAAGAAAGGGGAAATTCTATGAAGTATTTAGCAATAATGATTCTGATTTTAATTACTGGTTGTAGTGGCATTCATATTGATTCGGAGCAAAATGATAGTGACCTCCGTATAGCTCAAGGCATTGTTTTGGGAATATCCAATGTTGAAGGGCAGAAAAAGCTTTTAGTTACAGAAGACGTAAATAATGATCTAATTTTAGCGGAGCTGCAAGAAATTATTTCTCAGCCGTTGGATGAAATCATGCGTAAATATTCAAATGACTTAAAGCTGATCGATCTTCGTGAATTATCGGAAGAAATTATTGATAATGGGGCATTACAGGCGGGAGCAAAAATTAGATACTCTAGTGAAAATGAATTTTTAATGACTCATCCCCCTACTTTAATAGCTAAAGAACTATCCTTCATTAATTAAATTTAGAAAGCGACCTTTTGGGTCGCTTTCTAAATTTAATCACTTTATTCAGCTGTATTAGAGGTAAATGGTGTTAAAGCACCACCATAAGCCATTGCTCTTGCTATATGAGTAAATCTTGAATAACTTACATAATCAGATGATCTCATAATTCCGAGCAAATTACCATCGTACCAGAGTGTCCCCCCGCTATCTCCCCCTAAAGCAGGAATATCCGTTTCCATATACCCTAATGAACCGAGTGAAGTGACATTGAGTGCTGTAACCTCACCACATTTGAAACCAGAGGTTGCACCTGACATGCATATCTTATCTCCTACATTAAGTGAGCTTGAACTTGATTGATAAGAAGTCACTCTGCTGTCAGTCCATGAGTATTTATACACATAATTAGAGATTTTTTTATTTGATGCTACTGCAATAACGCCAACATCAGCATAATCTCCTTGGTATTCAAAGTGCTTAGTCCCAACTTCTTCTCCACCTTGATATATGGAAGATGTCCATTGCTCTGTACAGTGAGCAGCAGTTACAATAAATCGATTATTATTCTTTTTCGCTAACGTCCCAATTGTACAGTATATTCCTGAAGCTGTTTGAGAATTGCTAGCATTATCAGCGATTAGAAGTCCGCCTGCCATCGTATTCAGAGTAGATGTTCTTGCTACTAATTGCTCGTTAGATTTCTCAACCACTACTTTATAAATTTCAGATGTTTTATCCTTAAATGGAACCAATGTCTCTCCTTTGAGCAATTGCAGAGCTTGCTCATTTTTTGCAACCTTAACTTCTACAACATTTTCTTGAACTCTGACTACTACTGTCTCAAAAGGGATACCTTGTTTCCTACTCTCTTTTATTATAGCTTCATATGCAGTCAACAGTTCAGCTTCAGAATAATTAACCTTCCTTATCTCTAAATACTCTTGAGGAACAAGTTCTTCAATTGCCTTACGAACTTGTTTTACTTTTTCATTATCTACCGAAAAACCTACGATAAACTTCAATCCATTGGCTGTTTCTTGATGAAAAGTTCCAATATTACTATATGTCTCAATGATATCCTTATCAGGGCCAATTGCAACTTCCAAACCGCCTTCTTTAAGAAGTGCCGAAATTTGTCCCCCATATTTCTTCATAATTTGATCTCTTTCTTGAACATACTGTTCCTCTTCTTCAGTAAGAGCAACGCTATACTTAACAATGGTATCCTTTGCATTATCGGATTTTAAAGCGGCTTGAATTGCTTCTTCTGAAAAATCAAGATTGTTAGCTTGGCGATACTTTTGATGTTGTTCAATCACCTCTTCGCTGTATTCAAGTTGGCGATTTAATTCTTCATCAGACATTAATACAATATCTAGTTGTGGACTTTGACTATGTTCAGAATTATCCGCTAAAATTGAGCCTGAAATAAAAGTTAACGAAATAATGACACATAAAAACGTTGTAAATAATTTAAAAATCTTCTTATTCATCCTTTGACTCCTTTTCTTTTTATTAAGTAATTAACTCGAAATGTACTTCTCTCCCCCTTC
Organism: Paenibacillus montaniterrae; assembly: GCF_018403185.1. Taxonomy (GTDB): domain Bacteria; phylum Bacillota; class Bacilli; order Paenibacillales; family Paenibacillaceae; genus Pristimantibacillus; species Pristimantibacillus montaniterrae. The sequence goes on along the minus strand of NZ_BOSE01000001.1, from coordinate 237,043 downwards.
CTTCACTACTTAAATGAATGGAATCTTTATCATTTAATACCATTCATTTACATTTCAGATTAAACGGACGTACTATGATTGTTTTCATCATAAGAGCTCAGTTTTAAATCATAACAAGCAATTTTAAAAGACTAAAGCACAAGCGCAGGATCACTGATCCAGGCTTGTGCTTCTCTGTTTTTTGCATAGTTATATATACATAAGCTTAGCTGCTAAACGCCTGTATGACCAAAGCCGCCTGCACCGCGAACGGTTTCCGGCAGCGTATCTGTCTCTTCAATCGTTACTTTTGGCACGAGGCCAAACAGCATTTGCGCAATTCGTTCACCGCGCTCAATCGTAAATGGCTTGTCCCCAAGATTAACCAACAGCACCTTTACCTCTCCGCGATAGTCGGCATCAATGGTGCCTGGCGAGTTTAAACAAGTTATGCCATGCTTGTACGCTAGTCCGCTGCGCGGGCGAATTTGCGCTTCCAATTCATTCGGCATCGCCATTGCAAAGCCTGTTGGAATAAGCTTGCGCTCTCCCGGCTCAAGCGTGACGGGCTCGTCCACTGCAGCCTGCAAATCAAAGCCTGCTGAGCCTTCTGTCATCCGTTTCGGAATGGCCAGATCCTCGTTGCCTGGCATACGCTTAAATAACACTTGATACAAGCTGATCCCTCCTAAGATTAGCAATTGCTTTGTCGCTTGAACCGACCATCGACACTGCAAACGGTGTAGCAAGCATCATGTTCGTTACTTCCTTTATCTCTTCAATCGTAATCGCATCAATGCGAGACAGCAGCGCGTCTATAGAATTATGCTTGCCGAGCATAAGCTCGTGCTTGCCGTTGCGATTCATGCGGCTGCTAGTGCTTTCCAAATTAAGAATAAGCGAGCCTTTCAGCTGCTCCTTGCCGCGAGTAAGCTCGGCCTCCGTTAGCCCGTTTTGCCCGACCTCATGCAGCATTTCCATCGTCAGATCGATTACTTCCTTCGTTTGCTTAGGCGCCGTCCCCGCATAGATTGTAAACAATCCCGAATCTGCTGCCGCGCTATGATAGGAATAAACGGAATAAGCAAGTCCTCTTTCCTCACGAATAACCTGGAACAAGCGTGAGCTCATGCCGCCGCCGAGCGCGTTATTAAGCAGAATCATGGCGTTTTGCAGCGGTGTTCCCATCGCACAGCCAGGGAAAGAAATGCAGATATGATTCTGCTCTGTTTTTTTCTGAAAGAAAACGGAGTCGCTGACAAAGCTGGGCTTGATCAATTGACTCGTATGTTCGGCATAATTTTTATAATGGCCAAAATAAGTTTCCAATAGCTCAAGCAGCTTGGCTGGTTCAATGTTGCCCGCTACGCTTAGCACAATATTTTCAATCGTGTAGCGCTGCTTCATAAACTGATGAAGCGAGTTCGAGCTCATTGCCTCCAGCGTTTGCTGCGTGCCTAGGATCGGATAAGCAAGCGGATGATTGCCGTAAGCCGCCTTAGCCGCCTCGTCGTGAACACGATCATCCGGCGTATCCTCATACATCGAAATTTCTTCAAGAATAACGTTGCGCTCCTTGGCAAGCTCCTCCTCGTCCATTTGCGAGCGGAAGAACATATCTGCCAACGCATCTACCGCAATCGGCAAATGCGAATCGAGCACCTTCGCAAAATAACAAGTATATTCCTTTGCTGTAAACGCATTGACATTGCCGCCAATTCCGTCGAACAAATCGGCAATATCGCGTGCGGTTCGCTTCTCAGTGCCCTTGAACAGCATATGCTCGATAAAATGTGAAATTCCGTTGTTCTGCTCTGTCTCATTGCGGGAGCCATTCTTCACCCAAATGCCGAAGGATACGGAGCGAACCGTCGGAATCTGTTCGACAACGACACGCATGCCATTGCTAAGCTTGTATTTTTCCACCAAGCAGCCTCCTATCATGTCAGGGCGAGTATGCATACACACCCTAGCGTACTCTATTTCATTTGTTGTGCAATTGCTTCTTTAAGCTTAGGATATGGATCTTCCCATCCTTCAGGCTTCATTACTTTTCCGTCCGGCTTATAATGCGGCTTGCCATCAGGCCACAGCTTGCTCATATTGGCATGCTGTACAATATCCATCAACGCTTGCGGCCGTACGCCCATTTCTACCAAGGTGCCGATTGCGAAGTAGATAACATCAATCATCGCATCTGCTTGATCGACAATTGTTTTTGCTTCAAGAAATTCCTGCACTTCTTCCTGAATCCAATTCATCCGCTTAACAGCTCGTTCTGCTTCTAGCAGAGTCGGCTCGTCACTTGCCGGATGGTTGAATGCGAGTTGAAAAGCTCGAACCTGCTCCCAAGCAAGATCGAGGCCCTTCGCTTCTGTTTGCTTATATGTTTGAGTCGTTTCCATTGCAATCCTCCTAATTTCAAGACAATTACAATGATAACACTATATCAAAATATGTCCACACCCTCAACTCCGTCGTGCAGGCGCTCAGAGGATAGTGTATGAGAGACTGTGCCGGGCATATAGCCCTGCTCCTTGAAGTATTGAATCATTTGCGGCAGCGTCTTTTCCGTAGCAGTGGTCGGATGCATTAAAATTAGCGCACCAGGCTCCAATTTAGCTTTAATCCGCTCCATTATCTGCTGTGCGCTCGGATTGCGCCAATCTATTGTATCAATGGTCCACAGTACCGTTAATAGCCCCTGATCACGCGCAACTTGTACGGTTGATGCGTTGAAGGAGCCTGATGGTGGCGCGAACCATTTGTTGTGAACACCGATTTCCTTAAGCAATGTCTCTGTTTTTGTAATCTGCTCAAGCTGCTGGTGGCGCGACAGCTGAGCCATATCCGGATGCGAGTATGCATGATTGGAAAGCTCATGCCCTTCCTCCTGGATGCGCAGCGCCAGCTCCTTATTTTTTTTCAGCCACGAGCCATCAAGGAAAAATGTAGCCTTCACATCCTCATTTCGCAGCGTGTTAAGAATCGAATCCAAATATTCATTGCCCCAAGCCACGTTGATCATTAAGCCAACCGCTTTTTTCGCAGAATTGCCTTTATAAATCGGCTGGCTGCCAAGGTCCTCCAGCTGTACGGCAGGCTCAACCTCACGATAAACGAAGCGCAGCTTGGCGCCGCGTACGGCGTTCACATTCAGCTCATAGGTCGCCTCAAGATCAACCTCCAGCCCATTGTAGCCTGGAATTGCCTTGTAAACGCGATCAATCGATGCATTGATTGGAGCGATCTTGAGCTTTTCAGCCTCGGCTTTAATTTGCTCCATCAGCTCTCGCTTTTCCTGCTCGCTGCGGTTCACCTGAACAAATGTATATACCGCATCGTCTTCCTTGACATGCTCAATAAAGCTTGAAACATTGCCATTTAATTTAATCATAACAACAACCATTAGCGCGCTTGCTGCTATGAAGGACGCTCTTTTCCACCATAATCGGTTCACAATCCTCACTCCACATCATCATATAATACGCCTTCAAAAAATCTCCGACCCTTTGAACAAGCTCTTTCGTACAGACGCAGTACAAGCTTGGCTGTAGTACATGTTATGTGGAGCTGTGCGGCATTATGAATGGAACGCAAAAAAAGAGACAGATAGATCTGACTCTTCCTCGCACTAATATTTATTTACTGCATGTCACTGAAACTAAGCTTTAGGTGCTTCCTCAGCTTGCAGCACAGCTTTGCGGGACAGGTTAACGCGACCTTGCTGATCGATCTCTGTCACTTTCACTGTAATTTGATCACCGATTTTCACAACATCCTCGCATTTGGCAACACGCTCAGTGGACAGCTGTGAAATATGGACAAGTCCGTCCTTATTCGGAAGAATTTCCACAAATACGCCGAATTTTTCAATTCGCTTGACGGTACCCAAGTAAATTTCTCCGACAACGACTTCCTTCACGATTCCTTCAATAATTTGCTTCGCCTTCTGATTCATTTCCTCATTGGAAGAAGCGATAAATACGGAACCATCCTGCTCAATATCGATTTTTACGCCGGTTTCTTCAATAATTTTGTTAATGATTTTACCGCCAGAGCCGATAACATCACGAATTTTATCCGGATTGATTTTCATGCTGACAATTTTAGGGGCGTATTTGGACAGGCTTGAACGCGATTCAGTCATAACCTCAGCCATTTTGCCTAAAATGTGCATGCGGCCTTCTCTTGCTTGATCTAATGCTTGAGCAAGAATAGCGCGATCAATGCCCGCAATTTTAATATCCATTTGAATCGCCGTAACACCTTCTGCTGTACCTGCAACCTTGAAGTCCATATCACCAAGATGGTCTTCCATGCCTTGAATATCCGACAGAATTGAGAACTGCTCTCCATCCTTAATGAGACCCATCGCAATACCAGCTACAGGTGCTTTGATCGGCACGCCTGCGTCCATCATTGCCAGCGTACTTGCACAAATACTTGCCTGAGAGGTAGAACCGTTGGACTCAAGCACTTCAGATACAAGTCTGATTGTGTATGGGAATTCCTCTTCCGAAGGAATAACTTTGGAAAGCGCGCGCTCTCCCAACGCACCATGACCGATTTCGCGACGTCCTGGCGGACGAAGCGGTCTAGCTTCACCAACAGAGAACGGCGGGAAGTTGTAATGATGCATGAAGCGTTTTGTCTCTTCGGCAGAAATGCCATCCAAAATTTGCACATCGCCAAGCGCTCCCAGCGTACAAATGCTAAGTGCCTGGGTTTGTCCACGCGTAAATAAGCCAGAGCCATGCGTACGAGGCAGAAGCGCCACATCGCATTCGATTGGACGAATTTCGTTCAATGCACGACCATCCGGACGCACCTTGTCATGCGTAATCAGACGACGTACTTCCTCTTTGACGATATCGTACAGCACTTCCTTCACATCGGCAATAAGCTCAGGAGTCTCGGCATATACTTGTTCAAAATGAGCAACAGTTTCTTCATTAATCGCATCGATTGCATCCTGACGAGCATGCTTTTCAGCAATTTTAACAGCTTCTACCAGGCGTGCAGACGCATAGGCGCGTACAGCTTGATCGACAGTCTGCTCAACTGTATGTAAGACAACTTCCATTTTCGGCTTGCCGGCAAGCTGTTGAAGCTCTTCAATCGAAGTGATCAGTTGCTTGATCGCATCATGACCGAACATAATCGCTTCAAGCATTACTTCCTCAGGCACTTCATTCGCTTCAGCCTCTACCATCATAATCGCATCCTTTGTTCCAGACACGACAACGTAAATATCCGACTGCTGCTCCTGGGCAACCGTTGGGTTAATAATAAACTCGCCATTAATTCTACCGACAATGACGCCGCCTACTGGTCCATTAAATGGCACGTCAGAAATGGTCAGTGCCGCAGAAGTTCCAATCATCGCTGCAATTTCCGGAGAGCAGTCCTGATCAACGGACATAACAATGTTGGCAATTTGCACGTCATTACGGAAGCCTTCAGGGAACAATGGACGAATTGGACGGTCGGTCAGACGGCTGGAAAGAATCGCTTTCTCGCTCGGTCTACCTTCACGTTTAATAAATCCGCCAGGAATTTTCCCTACTGCATACAGGCGCTCCTCATAGTTTACCGTTAGTGGAAAGAAATCCAAATCCTTCGGCTCAGATGAAGCCGTAACGGTACAAAGAACGGCAGTTTCACCATAACGAATCATCACAGCTGCGTTGGCTTGTTTCGCCAATCGACCTGTTTCAAAAACAAGCGGTCTTCCGCCTAGCGTCGTTTCTACACGATGTTGCATTCAAACCCTCCTCTTCTATTACAAAAAGCAACCCGAAAGCCTTAGATCCAGGAATGGACCACCTTAAGGACTGCCAGGTTGCTTTTCATTACACTGATCTTAACGGCGTAGGCCAAGTTTTTCAATCAATGCGCTGTAACGTTTAACATCTTTCTTCTTAAGGTAAGCAAGCAGCTTACGGCGCTGACCTACCATTTTCAACAAACCGCGACGTGAATGATGATCTTTCTTGTGTGTACGCAAATGATCTGTCAAATTAACGATGTTTTCCGTTAGGATAGCGATTTGAACCTCTGGAGACCCAGTATCACTTGCATGAGTTTTATGTGTCTCGATAAGTTCTTGCTTGCGTTCTTGAGTAATTGCCATCCTGATTCACCTCCTTATCATAATCGCCATTAGCCTAGCAATCGGCGGTGAGCTCGATATCCAAGCTAAGGTTCAGTTGTACAAGCTGTAAAAGCCTGACAACAGTTCATAGTATAGCATAGATGAAAATGGTTTGTCGAGATTATGTTTGCAGGAACAGGCTCTTCACTTGTTCGGCATCCTTGCTAATTTGCTCAATTAGCTGCTGGATGCCTGCAAAGCGCTGCTCAGGCCGGATAAACTTGACAAACTCAATCGCAACATGCTCTCCGTAGATGTCCTCTGAAAAATCGAATAGATGCGCCTCCATAACTGGAACAATGTCCTCGGCATAAAATGTAGGCTTCATCCCATGATTCAAAACACCGTAAAAGGTTCGATCACCCAAATGCGCGATCACTGCATATACACCAAGACGAATCGTCAAGTAAGGCGCAATCAGCCGCAAATTGGCGGTTGGAAAGCCGATGGTGCGTCCGCGCTGATCGCCCTGCACGACGATCCCTTCTACTGAAAACTTTCTGCCCAGCAAGTGATTCGCTTGCTCCATCTCGCCCTGCTCCAAATATTCGCGAATGGCTGTGCTGCTTACTTTGACCCCATCAATTACGAACGCTTCAACAACCTCAACACTGATTGCGGGCTCGCAAAGCTGCTTTAATACATCCGTATTTCCAGCTCCCTTTGCTCCGAAACGGAAATCAAAGCCTGCCACAACATTCATCACATTAAGCCGGCGCAGTATATCCTCTACAAACGCTTCTGGCGTAATTTGAGAAAACGGCTTGTCAAAGGTGACGACAAATGCATAATCGACGCCAAGCTCCTGAAACAGCTTTAACTTCGTTTCCAGCGGCGTCAAGCACATGCTATACTGCTCGCCTTGTCCCAAAATCGCTTTAGGATGGGGATCAAAGGTCATGACTGCCGAGGCAATACCTAGCTTCTGTGCTGTCTGAACCGCCTTACTGATCACCTGCTGATGTCCGCGATGCACGCCATCGAAGTGGCCAAGCGCAATCGAGAATCGCTGATCGTCAAGCTCTATCTCATTAAGAGATATAGGGTAAGTCAATGTTATGATTTTCAAAGTTGACACACCTACATTTCATCTTTAACATTTTACTTCAAGAAAATACTTTGACTGGCACGATTTGATGCTGTTTTTTATCAAGTTGAAAAATTCCTAAAAAAATTGCTGCCTCGTCAAAAACACGAACAAGGGACCCGTCTTCAAGCTCCTGATGGCCTGTCAGGTCTGTCCAGTAAAGCTTTTGCCCCTGCAGCGCGTATTTGCGCTTTGCTTCCTTCACAACTGCAGCAGGAATATGATCAATCGCCAGCTCCGGCTCAATTAGCACCTGCTCCAGCGTTCCTTCCTGCATATGCTGCTCTACCTGCTCCAGTGTAACACAATGCTCCCTTGTCATGCCGCCCGACATCGTCCGCACCAGCGAGCCCATCGCTGCCGGTACGCCCAAAGCTTTGCCTATATCGACGCATAGCGTGCGAATATATGTACCTTTGGAGCAAGTAACAGAGAACGTAAATTGCGGCTGCTGCCCATCAAGCTGCTTGGATAAAAGCTCAATATGATAAATGGTAACCGTCCTTGCTTTACGCTCCACGCTCTTTCCTTCACGAGCAAGCTCGTACAAACGCTTGCCATCTACCTTAACGGCAGAATACATCGGCGGCACCTGCTCGATTGCTCCTGCAAAGCGCTGCAGCACCTCAATGATTTGCTGCTCTGACACCGTTACATTGTCAGCTTGCTCTACAATATTGCCTGACATATCCTCTGTATCAGTTGCCACGCCAAGCACGATCGTTGCCTCATAGGCTTTGGGACGCTCTTGAATATATTCAACAATTCGTGTGCTTCTCCCCAAACAAAGCGGAAGTACACCTGTCACCATTGGATCAAGTGTACCCGCATGTCCGATTCGCTTCAGCTTTAACAATCGCCTCGTTTTCGCAACAACATCATGCGAGGTCCAGCCTGCAGGCTTCCAAATCGCCAATACCCCATCCATTTATGCCAACGCCTTTCCTACAGCTTCGACCAAGCTTTTTACACTTTCGTCCAAATCTGAAGAGAGTCGACAGCCTGCTGCTCGCACATGTCCGCCGCCGCCAAAGCTTTGCGCAATTTGCGAAACATTGACCTTGCCAGCCGAGCGAATGCTTGCTTTAATAACGCCGTTTTCGGATTGCTTGAATAAAATGCCGACCTCTACACCTTCCACATTCAAAATGTAGTTGACGATCCCTTCAATATCCTCGCTTACCGCTCCGCAATTCGCCAGATCTTCCTCTAAAATGGTGACCCAGCCAATCGTTTGTGCTTCATTAAATGTGATGCGCGCCAAAGCGGTTTGCAGCAGCTTAAGTCTGCCCATCGTCATCTTTTCCAGCAAATGATCCGCCAGTTCATAGGCAGATACGCCTAAAGCCAGCAGTTCGGATGCCATAGACATGACGGCTGGCGATGTGTTGGAGTAGCGAAAGCCGCCCGTATCGGTCAACAGCCCGGAATATAGCGCCTTGGCACATGCCAGATTTGGCGTAAACGGAGTCAGCTTAATTAAATCATAAATGATTTCGACTGTCGCAGCAGCTTCAGCACGAATAATATTTAAAGTTCCAAAGCCATTGTTTGTAGGATGATGATCAATATTCAATAACGGAGCTTTACGATCCTGAATACGAGCAAGCACCTCTCCCATACGAGAGGCATCAGCGCAATCGAGCGCGATAACCGCCTCAAAATTCAAGTCAAGCTCGTCCTTATATTGAATAATATCATCATAACGGTACAAATAGTCCAATCGCTTTGGCAAGTCGCTTTGATTAATAATAGTAACTTGTTTTCCGTATTGCTCGAGCAACCAGCTCATCGCAGCACATGAGCTAATCGCATCGCCGTCAGGATTTTCATGAGCGACAACCAGATAAGAAGAATAGCCTTGGATAAAGGCTATTGCTTCCTTCAGTTGCGCTTCATAGCTGGCAGCAATACTCATTTTTGCTCGGCATCCTGATTGAGTTCAGATAATAACGATTCAATACGGCTGCCGTATTCAATACTGCTGTCAAACTTAAACTGCAATTCAGGCGTATGGCGCAGCTTAATGCGCTTGCCCAGCTCCGAGCGAAGATAGCCTGTCGCCTTGGACAAGGCACGCAGCGTTTCTTCCTTTTGCTCGTCGTTGCCAAGCACACTAAGATATACGCGCGCCTGTGACAAATCATTTGTTGTTTCCACACCTGTAACGGTAATAAAGCCGATGCGCGGGTCTTTTAACTCAGATTGGATAATCTGGCTAAGCTCCTTTTTGATCTGCTCGCTTACCCGGCCAACTCGAATTTTAGCCATTGCTTACTCACCTCTCAACCGACTCCATAACAAATGCTTCGATAATGTCGCTTTCCTTAATATCGTTAAAACGATCAAGTGTTATACCACACTCAAAGCCTTGTGCAACTTCTTTGGCGTCATCCTTATAGCGCTTCAAGGAATCGATTTTGCCTGTATACACAACAATACCGTCGCGAACGACACGCGCTTCTGCATTGCGAACGATTTTGCCGTCGATTACCATACAGCCTGCAATTGAGCCGACCTTTGAAAGCTTGAAGATGTTGCGGACCTCGGCATGACCGATTACAACCTCTTTATAGATTGGCTCTAGCAAGCCTTTCATCGCATACTCAATTTCATCAATAACCTTGTAAATGATGCTGTGCAAGCGCACATCAACCTTTTCTTGCTCGATCGTATATTCTGCTTGTGGTTCTGGGCGAACGTTAAAGCCGATTACAATCGCATTGGAAGCTGAAGCAAGAATAATATCGGATTCCGTAATCGCACCAGCACCGCTATGAATAATTTTTACGCGAACGCCTTCTACATCAATTTTGGCTAGTGAGCCTTTAAGAGCTTCGGCAGAGCCTTGAACGTCCGCTTTAATAATCACGTTCAGCTCCTTCATTTCGCCTTCCTTAATGTGGTTGTACAAATCATCGAGCGTCACGCGCGTGTTGGCTCCGATTTCCGATTGACGATGCTTGATCGCGCGGCGTTCCGCGATCGCGCGAGCTTTGCGCTCATCCTCAAATACCATGAACGGATCACCCGCCAATGGCACCTCAGTCAAGCCCGTAATTTCTACTGGCGTAGACGGACCTGCTTCCTTCAAGCGGCGACCGCGGTCGTTGACCATCGCTCTGACGCGACCGAAGCAGTTGCCCGCTACAAAAGCGTCTCCAACCTTAAGCGAACCATGCTGTACAAGCACGCGCGCTACTGGACCTTTACCTTTATCAAGCTCGGCTTCAATGACTGTACCGCGTGCACGCTTGTTCGGGTTCGCTTTATACTCATTAACTTCTGCAACTAGCAAAATCATTTCCAGCAGGTTTTCAAGCCCGATGCGCTGCTTCGCAGACACTTCCACGAAAATCGTATCGCCGCCCCATTCTTCAGGAACAAGCTCATACTCGGTCATCTCTTGCTTGATTTTATCTACGTTGGCAGTAGGCTTATCAATTTTGTTAACTGCAACGATAATTGGCACATTTGCCGCTTTCGCATGATTGATCGCCTCTATTGTCTGCGGCATGATACCGTCATCTGCCGCTACGACGATAATCGTAATATCCGTTACCTGCGCACCGCGCGCACGCATTAGCGTAAACGCCTCGTGACCCGGAGTATCGAGGAACGTAATCTTCTTGCTGTTGATCTCTACCTGATAGGCACCGATATGCTGCGTAATGCCGCCAGCCTCGCCTGTCGTAACATTCGTTTTGCGAATCGCGTCAAGCAACGTTGTTTTACCGTGATCGACGTGACCCATAATCGTTACAACTGGTGGACGAGTAACCAAATCAGCCTCTTCATCAACTTCTTCTACCGTTTCAAAGTTGTCTTCCTCTACAGGAATTTTCACTTCAACCTCTACTCCGTATTCGCCTGCGATAAGCAGGATGGCATCCATATCAACCTCTTGGTTGATCGTAGCCATTACGCCAAGGAACAACAGCTTCTTGATAACTTCAGAAGCATCCTTATGAAGCAGCTTCGCCAAGTCGCCAACTGTTAATGTACCGCGAACGATAATTTTTTTAGGTGTATTATCAATTTTTTCGCGTGGCGGCTGAGACTGCTGATTTCTATTGCGCCCTTTATTGCGGTTGTTTTTAAAGTTTGCATTGTTTCGTCCATCCTCAAAGCGCTTGTTGCTATGCTTGCCCTTGTTGTTGAAGCTGCGATCATCATTGGCCGGACGTGTATTTTCAAAGCGGGATTCGAACGCTTTCGGCGCTGTACCGGCAGTACCAGTACGTTGAGTGCTGCCGCCGCTTTGAGGTCGGTTGCCTGCTGCTCCTTGAGCGCCTCCCTGATTGCGGTTGCCGGATTGGCCGCCACCTTGCTGGTTGCGGTTGCCGGACTGGCCACCTTGCTGATTGCGATTACCGAATTGGCCGCCGCCCTGGTTGCGATTGCCGGATTGGCCGCCTGCAGCGCCGCTGCTATTCGGACGCTGGTTGCCTTGCGGACGATTATTGCCTTGCGTTCTATCTCTATTGCCTTGACCTTGCTGCTGGGATCTCGGTCTTTGCTCGCGCTGCTCATTGCTTCCTGATGCACGGACCGCCTGGTTTTGCTGCGACTGTTGCTCTCGTTTTTGATTTTCACTCATATTGATAGAATTCATTGTCCCCTGTCTTTTTTCATCTATATTTTGCTTTCTGCCCTGCGGCGCTGCTTGATCAGCCTGTGCTTTAGGCTTCGCTGCCGGAGCTTCTGCATTTGATTTTTTTACTGCTGCATTTTCTTTTATTTCACGAAAAAATCCTTCGACCTTCGATACCATTTCGTTCTCCATGACGCTCATATGGTTGTTTACAGGTAAACCCAGCCTTTTAAGAATGGTGATAATTTCTTTGCTGCTCATATTCATCGATTTTGCATATTCGTATACGCGCAGCTTGTCTTTGTTTTCCTTACCGTCCTGTTTAATATTCAAGTAAGATCCACCTCCATATTTTGGCTTAAATGACCTGCAATCAATCTGGCAAATTGCACGTCAGTTACTGCGATTACGACTCTTTCTGCTTTGCCAATCGCTCCGCCTAAAGCCGCTCTATCAAAAGCTTCCACTAGAGAAACCTGATAACTGCTGCATTTGTCGTTAAACTTCTTCTTCGTATTGTCCGAAGCGTCGCCTGCAAGAACGACCAGCTTTGCTTTGCCGGCACGAATCGCCTTCAGTACAATTTCATCGCCAGTTGCAAGCTTTCCGGCACGCATAGCCATGCCTAAAGCCGAGAGAGCCTTATGATTATTCATCAGCCAACTCCTTGCTAGCGAGAAATTCATCTTCAATTTTAATAAAATCCGCTTCCAGCTGATCGTAAATGTCATCACCAACAGGCTGCTTTAATGCCCGATCCAGCGCTTTGCTTTTTTTCGCAAGCTTGAAGCAGGATAGCTTGCCGCACAAATAAGCGCCGCGACCTGACTTTTTGCCAGTCAGATCTATCAGAACTTCTTCATCCGGTGTCCGCACGACGCGAATCAGTTCCTTCTTCGGCATCATTTCCTGACAAGCCACGCATTTGCGAAGCGGTACTTTTCTTGGCCTCATCGCACACCCTCCATTCTGATTCCACTAATCAATCGATACGGAATCCTGATGCATCACTTCCTGAGACGTTTTTGGACGTCCAAACTCTTGCTCAGCTTGAGTTTCAGACTTAATATCAATTTTCCAGCCAGTCAGCTTGGCAGCAAGTCGAGCATTTTGCCCTTTAATGCCAATCGCAAGCGAAAGCTGATAATCCGGAACGATAACACGTGCCATTTTTTCCTGTTCGAATACGATTACTTCAAGCACCTTGGACGGGCTGAGCGCATTCGCTACATATTCCTCAATATTGTCAGACCAGCGAACAATATCGATTTTTTCGCCTTTTAGCTCATTTACGATCGTTTGTACGCGCATTCCTTTAGGTCCTACACAGGAACCAACCGGATCTACCTCGCTATTGCGGGAGTGAACCGCAATTTTTGAACGGAAGCCCGCTTCACGAGCAACCGAGCGAATTTCTACAACACCATCATAAATTTCTGGCACTTCAAGCTCAAAAAGACGTTTTAGCAGTCCAGGATGCGTACGAGATAAAATAATTTGAGGGCCCTTAGTCGTATTTTCCACCTTCGTAATAAAAGCCTTCACACGATCAAGATGCTTGAATTTATCTGTAGGCATCAGCTCTGTCAAAGGCAATACAGCTTCGACTTTGCCAAGATCTACAAACAAATTGCGAGTATCCTGTCTCTGTACAAGGCCTGTAACGATATCTTCCTCTTTATCGATAAAAGCGTTATAAATTAGACCGCGTTCCGCTTCACGAATACGCTGCATAACGACCTGCTTTGCCGTTTGAGCAGCAATTCGCCCGAAATCGCGAGGGGTTACCTCAATTTCAGCAACGTCATCTACTTGATAATGCGGGTTGACTTCGCGTGCTGAATCTAATGAAATTTCCAATCTCGAATCCAATACATCCTCGACGACCGTTTTGCGAGCATATACCTTGATCACACCATTGTGACGATTTATTTCTACTCTAACATTTTGCGCAGTGTTGAAATTGCGCTTATAGCTGGAGATAAGTGCTGCTTCAATTGCATCTAAAAGCACTTCCTGAGAGATGCCTTTCTCTTTTGCAATCTCTTGCAGTGCTTCAATAAACTCCATACTCATTGGAACCATGTTCCCCCTTTCATCTAATAAAAAGCTAGAAAATAATTGCAAGTCTTGCACTTGCAACTTTTTCGTAAGGTAATGTATGCTCATGATTTCCTACACGGACGGTTAATGTTTCACCGTCAAATGCAAGAAGCTGGCCTTCAAATTCCTTCATTTTGTTGATCGGCTCGTACGTAGTAACAAATACGTTCTTTCCAATCGCTTTTTGTACATCTTCAGCCTTCTTGAGCGGTCGTTCCGCGCCAGGCGAGGAAACCTCAAGAAAATAAGCACCCGAGATAGGCTCATGAATATCAAGCTGCTCGCTTGCATATTCACTAATGCGGACGCATTCATCGATGTCAATGCCGCCTTCTTTGTCACAGAAAATACGCAGAAACCAGTTGCTGCCTTCTTTCACGTATTCGATATCGACCAATTCAAAGCCATTTTCCTCAAGATACGGTGCAATTATAGCCTCAACTGCAGTTTTGATTGCTGATGTACTCAAATGTGCTCCTCCTAAAACGTTTCATAAGCGAATTTCGGTTAAACAACACATAAAGAGTGGGTTTCCCCACTCTTTAATCGCGAAAGTCTTATCAACATCATTGCCACAAAAATTATAACATAATCGTAATAGGGTGACAAGAAATGATTTCTAGTTGCAAAACGTCTAAAACAATGATAGCTGATTGGATTCCGGCAGTCCGCGGAAGCAGCCCATTGATGTGAGCAGCTCAACTATAGTCTTGGACGCCTTCGTTCTCATCTGGAAGTCTTCAATCGACAAATATTCTCCAGCCTCTTTCGCTGCAGCAATGTTGCGCGCAGCGTTCGTGCCAATCCCCGCTACAGCTGAAAACGGCGGAATAAGCGCTGTTCCATCAACCTGGAACTTGGTTGCATCCGAGCGATAAAGGTCAATTGGCTTGAACGTAAAGCCGCGCGCCGTCATTTCCAGACTCATTTCCAGTTGCGACAGCATTGCTTTTTCCTTTGGCGTTGCGCTAAAGCCTTTATTCTCGATTTCCTCGATTCGCTTGTAAATTGCATCATAGCCCTGACATAGCAAATCGAGCTCAAAATCATCTGCTCGCACTGTAAAGTAAGTAGCGTAAAACTCAATCGGATAATACAGCTTGAAGAATGCCGTACGAACCGCTGAAATAACGTAAGCAGCAGCATGGGCTTTCGGGAACATGTACTCGATGCGCAAGCAGGAATCGATATACCATTGCGGCACTTTGCAGCGCTTCATTTCCTCGATCCATTCAGGCGTCAGCCCTTTACCTTTACGAACGCTTTCGGTAATTTTGAACGCCAGCGAGGCGTCCATTCCAGCCTTGTAGATCAGGTAAAGCATAATATCGTCACGACAGCCAATTACCGTTTTAATGGTACAGGTGCCGTTTTTAATTAATTCCTGGGCATTGCCAAGCCATACGCCCGTTCCATGCGACAAGCCTGAAATTTGCAGCAAATCGGCGAAGCTGGACGGTTGAGTTTCCTGAAGCATTTGCCGAACGAACTTCGTCCCCATTTCCGGTACGCCATAAGTAGCAACGGCAGAGCGAATTTGCTCAGGCGACACGCCTAAAGCTTCCGTAGAATTAAACAGGCTCATTACTTTAGGATCGTTCATCGGAATCGTCGTCGGATCTACGCCGGTCAAGTCCTGCAGCATTCTCATCATCGTCGGATCATCGTGTCCGAGTATATCGAGCTTCAGCAGATTCTCATCAAAGGCGTGATAATCGAAATGCGTTGTTTTCCATTCTGCCGTCACATCATCGGCTGGATATTGTACTGGTGTAACGTCCTCTACCTCAATATAGTCGGGAACGACAACAATCCCGCCCGGGTGCTGTCCCGTGCTGCGCTTAACGCCAGTACAGCCGCTTGCCAGTCGTGACAGCTCCGCGTTGCGCCATTTTTTGCCATGCTCTTCCTCATACTTTTTGGCAAAGCCGTATGCTGTCTTCTCCGCGACCGTGCCGATTGTGCCGGCGCGATACACGCATTTCTCACCGAACATCTCTTTAGTAAAGTTATGGGCGATCGGTTGATATTCGCCGGAGAAGTTAAGATCGATATCGGGAACCTTGTCCCCTTTAAAGCCAAGGAACGTTTCGAAGGGAATATCCTGACCTTCGCCTTTCATCGGCTGACCGCATTTCGGACAGTCCTTGTTCGGCAAGTCGAAGCCGCTCGGCACGCTGCCGTCCAAAAACCATTCGCTATGCTTGCATGCTTTGTTTTTGCATAAATAGTGCGCAGGCAGCGGATTTACCTCGGATATACCGAGAAAGGTTGCGACAACTGAAGAACCGACAGAGCCCCGCGAGCCGACAAGATAACCGTCGGCATTCGATTTTTTCACCAGCTTTTCCGAAATCAAATAGTTGGCGGAGAAGCGGTATTTAATAATCGGCACAAGCTCCTTCTCCAAACGGTCGATAACTACCTGCGGCAAATCCTCGCCATACATATCTCGCGCAGTCGCGTAGCATGTATTGCGAATTTCCTCATCCGCGCCCTCGATATTCGGAGTAAACAGCTCGCTTGGGAACATCGCATATTTTTCAAAGCGCTCCGCAAGCTCATTTGTATTTTTGATGACAACCTCGTAGGCGGTTTCCTCGCCTAAAAACTTGAACTCCTGCAACATTTCATCCGTTGTTCGGAAGTGAGCGTCAGGCTTGCGCATATTTTTAAGCGGGCTGAAGCCTGTTATGCCGTGAATGGTAATATCGCGATAAATTTTGTCCTGCGGATTCAAATAATGAACATTGCCTGTGGCGATGACCGGCTTATTCAGCTTAATGCCAATCTGGTAAATACGTCTCAGCGCATCCTCCAGCTCGGCGCGGCTGCCGACAAGCCCTTTTTCTACTAAATGAATATAAAAATCTAGCGGCTGAATTTCCAGCACATCATAAAATTGCGCAACCTCCTCGGCTTCTTCCAGCGACTTATTAAGCACTGTTTCAAAAAACTCGCCTTTTTCACAGCCGGAGGTTACAAGCAAGCCCTCGCGCAATTCCATAAGCTTGCTTTTCGGAATGGTTGCCATTTTTTTATAATATTCTGTATGCGATAAGCTAATAAGTTTGAATAAGTTCTTTTTGCCTACAGCATTAAGTGCGTAAACGCAGGCATGAAAAGGTCTCGCGTTCGACAAATCGAGGCCGACATAATCGTTTAGCTGCGATAGCTTCACAATATTCCGCTCCAACGCATCCTTAATTAATCCGTTCAATATACCGCCGAGCGCAATCGTATCATCAATCGCACGGTGATGATTATCGAGCTGTACTTTATACTTATCTGCCAGCGTATTCAGTCGGTGATTTTTCATCGTTGGATGCAGCAGTCTGGCCAGCTCCAATGTATCCAGCACAGGGTTGGTAAGCTCTGGCATACCAAGCGACTTGCAGTTGGCTTGAATAAAGCCAATATCGAAGCGAGCATTATGCGCTACTAAAATATCATCGCCGATAAATTCTACAAAGCTGCGCAGCGTCGGCTCCAGCTCGGGAGCATCTGCGACCATTTCATCCGTAATATTCGTAAGCTGCTGAATATTGTACGGAATTCGCTCATGCGGATTAATAAAGGAGCTGAAGCGATCAACTTCTTGTCCGTTGCGCATCCGCACTCCGGCAATTTCAATAATTTTATTATTAATAACCGATAAACCGGTTGTTTCAATATCGAAAACAATGTAGGTGGCATCTGCCAGCATAATTTCCTGTGGATTAATGACGATCGGTACAGAATCATTGACCAGGTTCGCTTCCACGCCGTACAGCACCTTCATATCATGCTTTTTCGCTGCCTTTACCGCATCGGGGTAGCACTGCACATTGCTGTGATCAGTTATTGCAATCGCCTGATGCCCCCATTTGGCCGCCATTGCGATATAGTCGCCAACATGCGTGACCGCATCCATCGTGCTCATCGTCGTATGCAGGTGAAACTCAACCCGTTTCTCCTTGGCATGGTCCATACGGCTTGGCGGAGCGCTAACCTCATGCAAATCATTCGGAATCATTACAAGCTCAGGCTCTTGCATAAAGCGGTCGTACTCGACCTTGCCTCTCGCCTTAATCCATTTTTTATTACTCAGCTTGCTCAATATTTTAACGTCTTCCTT
Organism: Paenibacillus montaniterrae; assembly: GCF_018403185.1. Classification (GTDB taxonomy): domain Bacteria; phylum Bacillota; class Bacilli; order Paenibacillales; family Paenibacillaceae; genus Pristimantibacillus; species Pristimantibacillus montaniterrae. The sequence continues at coordinate 219,006 of NZ_BOSE01000001.1, read as the reverse complement.
CGTCTTGGCGAATACCTTCATCGCCAGCGAATCGGTAAAATCTGTCAAGTTAAAGGTGAACAGCGTGCTGCCGTTGCGCAGCTCCTTCACATCGAGGTTGAAAACCATCCCTTGCACGGCGATTTTCTTTTCTTCGTCCACGACATTCATGAGCGGTACAATTTCATCGCGAATGTCATAGCCGATCGCCAGACGCACAGGCTCCTCACCATCGGCAGCCGGCTCCTCTTCTGGCTCGGAAGGAACAGCAGCCATCAGCTGCTGAATCGCTTCATTGTTCTCCTGCTCGATTTGCTCCATAAATTGCTCGTAAACTTCCTGATTGCTTTCAGCAAGCTGCAGCTTGACGATAATTTCGCGTTTAAAGGCATGGTTGAAATAAGCCTTAACTTCCTCATCGATTTTCTTCTTGCGCGCCAGCTCTAGTCCTGTCGCGTCCAGCAAGCCAATCGACAGCACGTTGCCCGCTACCTGCGTCGTCGCTTTTTGCAGCCATCCGTTAACGGAAGGAATATTTTTTTGCGCCCACTCCAGAAACAGCGGCCAATACTGCGCTACAATGTTTTCGGTTTCGACAACATCATCATAGATGAAAATAAATGATGTATTGGCGATATGAGCAAATTTTTTGCGTATTTGGTGGGTAAATCCATTATAGGCTTGTAAAGGAACTAAGGACGTCTTGCGAATGCAAAACGTCCAATCATTGTTATGCTTATTTACGATGACCTGATCAATATATCCATCTTCAAAGTAAGCCTGAATGAGTTCCTGCGGCAGCCCTGATTGCTGCACAAGCATTTCAAAGCGCTGACGCTTTCCGTCGGTTTGGTTCATCATTATCCACTCCTGACGTTCATCATTTCGGTACTTTTATTTCAATAGCAGCCTTGTCTTAGTAGTGAGTGCAAAAAGCACGGCTTTTTGAGCTTCCTCTAGTACGCTCTGGCGAAAATTACGGTATGCTTCGCCTCGCTGCCGCAAACAAGACAAGTCGTTTTATGCGTTTCCGGCTCAAACGGAATGTTGCGGCTTGTTGCCCCAGTTTCCTCTTTAACTTGCTTTTCACAGGCGTCAGAGCCGCACCAGCCCGCCTCCACGAAGCCGCGCTTTCTCTCCATAGCCGCCTTCATTTCATCAAGCGTATCTACGGAATAAGAGTTGTCAGCGCGGAACGCTTTAGCGCGCTCGAACATTTCCTGCTGCGTCTCGCTCAGCATCGCTTGCACCTCTTGCACAAGATTTGCTTGCGACACGACACGCTTCTCGCCTGTAATACGAGATACGAGGACAACTTGTCCATTGTCCATATCGCGCGGACCCAGCTCAAGACGCAATGGAATGCCGCGCATTTCGTATTCATTGAATTTCCAGCCTGGGCTTACATCAGAGCGATCGTCTACACGAACGCGTACGCCTGCAGCCTTCAGCTCGGCGTACAGCTCATCGACACGCGCTACAACCGCATCTCGTGTTTTAGCCGGGCCGATCGGAATCATGATCACTTGCGTCGGTGCAACTTTTGGCGGAAGCGCCAAGCCGCGATCATCGCCATGCACCATAATTAACGCGCCAATCAAGCGCGTGCTTACTCCCCAAGAGGTCGTAAAGCAATATTGCAGTTCGTTGTTGCGATCCAAATATTTAATATCGAAGGCAACGGCAAATTTATTGCCTAGAAAATGGGATGTACCTGCTTGAACGGCTTTGCCATCCTTCATCATTGCCTCAATCGAGTACGTATTTACAGCACCTGCAAAACGCTCAGACGGTGTTTTTTCCCCTTTAATAACGGGAATCGCCAAAAATTCTTCAACGAATTGAGTGTAAACATCAAGCATTTGCAGCGTTTCCTGACGAGCTTCTTCCTCCGTCTCGTGTGCGGTATGCCCCTCCTGCCATAAAAACTCGCTCGTACGAAGGAACGGCAGCGTTCTTTTTTCCCAACGCACAACATTGGCCCATTGATTAATAAGAACAGGCAAATCACGATAGGATTGAATCCATTTGGCATACATATGTCCAATCATCGTTTCAGAGGTAGGACGAATCGCCAAGCGCTCCTCCAATACCTCGCCCGCAGCCTCTGTTACCCAAGGCAGCTCCGGGTTAAAGCCCTCAACATGATCCTTTTCCTTTTGAAAAAAGCTTTCCGGGATAAACAGAGGAAAGTAAGCGTTGCGGTGACCGGTTTCCTTGAAGCGGGCATCCAGATCACGCTGGATATTTTCCCACAGCTCATACCCTTCCGGGCGAAACACAATACAGCCGCGAACTGGAGAGTAATCCATCAATTCAGCTTTTTTTATTACATCAATATACCATCGGGAGAAGTCCTCGGATTGAGGCGTAATCTCCGTCACAAATTGTTTATCCTTAGCCATCAGCTAACCTTACTCCCCTCGAATTAATCTCACTATGTCATTATACGTAACAACGAGCATCAGCATCATTAACAACGCAAACCCGATAAAATGAACCAAGCCTTCCTTGTTTGGGCTAATCGGCTTGCGTCGCACCGCTTCCAGCCCGATAAAAATCAGTCGGCTGCCGTCTAGCGCAGGCACAGGAAGCAAATTGAATATGCCTAAATACAAGCTTAGCGTTGCTGTCCAGCTTGTCAGCTGCACAATGCCTTGTTGTGCAATCTGGCTTGTAATTTCCGCAGTTCGCACCGGTCCACCTAAATCATCAAGATCAACTTGCAGAGTCACGAGCATTTTAATGCCGTCCATTATAAGGATAGTCATATCCTTCATTAAGGTAGCGCCGCCTGTTATCGTTTCGCCAAAGGTTGGCGTACGAGTGCCATAAGCGGCTGTGACGCCGATCTTCCCTTCGCCAGCTTCATTGGGCTGAGGAATTACCGTTGTCGAATGCGCTTCGCCATTGCGCACATAATCAATGACAATTGGCTCATTTGGATGCTCGGCAATAATATCAATCATCCGGTAAAAATCTGTACCAATCGCTTCGCCGTCAACTGCCGTAATAATATCGCCTACTTGAAGCTTCGCTTCAATAGCCGGCATATCAGGCGTCAGCTCGCCGATTTGCAGATTTTCTTTTACGCCCGCCATTTGCACATATACGAGGAACAGTACAAATGCAAGCACAAAATTCATAAGCGGTCCAGCAAAAATAGCCATCGCACGCTGACCAACCGTTTTGCCGTTAAATTGACGATCAAGCGGCGCGATTTGCGTTTCGTTGCCGCGCGCAATAATTAAAGCCTGCGGATGCAAGCTGTAATGCTCAACCTCGCCATCAAGCTCCAGATCAATATGTAGATTGCGCTCCATATCTAGCGATACAACTTCACCGCGAATGGCGTCCTTGCGCTCATCGAGACGGTCCAAGTAAATGCGATGCACGACGCCGTCCTTCAATCGAATAGCAACCGTTTGCCCTGGCTGAACCTCTACGATTTCAGGATCCTCGCCGGCCATTCTGACAAAGCCGCCGGCCGGAATGAGACGGAGCGTATACTTTGTTTCTCCACGCTTGAAGGAAAACAGCTTAGGTCCAAAGCCGATTGCGAACTCTCTAACAAGAATACCAGCACGCTTTGCGAAAAAATAATGTCCCCACTCGTGAACTGTGATGATCACAAAGAACACCAGGACGGTCAATAACACCGTTTGAATCATTTGCATATGTTTTAATAGCCTCCTATCGTTACGGCCTGTACATAGATTATCATTATTCCACTATGCGACACAAGAGAACTATATAAGCAATGATACTTAAGAATTGTTATATGGTTATATCGCAGCCGCTATAGCTCTAGCCTCTTGGTCTACTGCAACGATAGCTTCAATCGTATCCACTTCGCATCCAGCATGCTTGGAAAGAGCTGTTTCAACAACACGCTCAATATCTAAAAATGAAATTTCCTTTTTCAAAAACCGATCAACGGCAACCTCATTGGCTGCATTGTAAACGATTGGCGCTGATAAGCCAGCTTTGCCGCATTCAAAGGCAAGCCGAAGCATCGGATAACGTTCAGTATCCATCGGTCGGAAATTAAGCTGACCGATTTGCGCCAGACTTAGTCTTTCCGTCTTGTTGGCAATCCGATCAGGGTAGGTTAACGCATATTGAATAGGCACTCGCATATCAGGCATGCCGAGCTGCGCAACAACACTGCGGTCTACAAACTCAACATACGAATGGATAATGCTTTCCGGATGAATAACTACATCGATTTGCTCATAGCTGACGTCAAACAGCCAATGCGCTTCAATGACCTCCAAGCCTTTGTTGGCCATTGTTGCGGAATCAATTGTAATTTTAGCGCCCATTGACCAATTGGGATGCTTTAACGCCTGCTCGACTGAAACATTCGTAAGCTGCTCTCTCGTATAGTCGCGAAACGAGCCGCCAGAGGCTGTTAATGTTATACGCTCGATTTGCTTGCGCGTTTCACCATTCAAGCATTGGAAAATGGCCGAGTGCTCACTGTCGATAGGCAAAATTTGCACACCGCGCTGCTTGGCGCGCTCCATCACGATATGGCCTGCTGTTACAAGCGTTTCCTTATTGGCCAAACCAATCTGCTTGCCTGCATCGATAGCCGCAAGTGTAGCAGGAAGCCCTCTGCTGCCCATGATCGCCGTAACGACAATATCCGCCTCGGAGACGGCCGCAACTTCAATCAGGCCCTGCTCCCCATACATCACTTGTACAGATGAGGAAACGTAAGCTGACAGCTGTTCTGCATGCTCCTTTGTCGCTACGCTCACCAGCCTTGGTGAATATTTATCGATTTGCTGCTTCAGCAATTCAATGTTGCTGCCAGCTGACAAGGCGATAATTTGAAATTTATCCGGATGCTGATCAACAATATCCAACGTTTGTGTACCGATTGAACCTGTTGATCCCAGTAATGATATGTTTTTCAATTGACTACCTCCGCTTACACTGGAATGAGCTGAGTCAGCACAAGAATAGGGAAAACGATAATCCAGCTGTCCGTGCGGTCAAGAATACCGCCATGACCCGGCAAAATATTTCCCATATCTTTAATTCCGCGTACTCGTTTATAGGCCGACTGCATCAAATCTCCCAGCTGACCTGCAACCGCTGCAACGACTCCAAGTACAACGGCACGCCAAAGCTCAATGAGATCTGGTGACAGCAGTGCAAACACAAGCGCTATCAATATCGAGCTGACAACGCCCCCAATTGCTCCCTCTACTGTTTTATTGGGGCTGATCAATGGGGTTAGCTTATGCTTGCCGAATGCGCGTCCAAAAAAATACGCGCCAATATCACTAGCCCAAATTGCACAAAAAGCAAGGAAGCTCCACCATAAGGCGTTCGACTCCATTAATCTGACGTCTACCATCGATGCAAAGCCGATTCCCAGGTAGGCTGTACCTAAAAAGGTGAATGCTACTTCATCAATCGTGTATCGATTTTTCGAAAAAACAGTTAATGCCAGCAATGCAAACATAAGCAGCCATAGGATCGTCATGTCGGAAAGCCAGTCAATGCCATACGAATGAAATGGCACAACTATAGCTAGCAAGCCGACTATTGCTGCGAGAGCTAAAGGATTATTCCAGCTAATACGATTCATTTTTAAAAATTCAATTAACGCTATACTAGCCATCGCAACGATCAGTGCCACATAGAAATGCCCTCCTGCAATCATCAACCCTAAGAAGACAGCACCCGCCAAGACACCAGTAACCACTCTTTGCTTCATTGCACTACTTCACCTCTAATGTGATAAGGCTACACTCCACCAAAGCGTCGTGCACGCCGCTGATATTCCTGGATTGCTGCCATAAAATGCTCCTCAGAAAACTCCGGCCAAAACACATCTGTAAAATAAAACTCGCTGTACGCAAGCTGCCAAAGCATAAAGTTGCTTAAGCGAATTTCACCGCTCGTTCTGATTAGCAGGTCTGGATCAGGTAAATCCCTGGATTGCATATAATTAGAGAAAAGTTCCTCATTAATATGATCAACCTGCAGCTGCCCATTTTCTACTTGCTCAGCTACAGCTTTAACTGCTTTAATCAATTCTAGTCTACCGCCATAATTTAGTGCAAAATTAAGTACCAGCCCAGTATTATTAGCTGTTTTGCTCATCGCTTCTTCTACAGCTTTGCGCGTATAAGAAGGAAGCTGCTCGACCTCTCCCATCATGCGCACCTGTACATTGTTTTCCATAAGCTCGCCAATTTCCAGCTCAAGAAATTGCTGAGGCAGCTTCATTAAAAATTCTACTTCTTCCTTTGGACGCTTCCAGTTTTCCGTTGAAAACGCATAAAGCGTTAAATACTTTACCCCCAGGTCATTCGCCGCAATTGTAATGCGTTTTACGGTCTTCATCCCTGAGTGATGCCCTGCAATTCGAGGCAAACCTTTTTGCTTTGCCCATCTTCCATTACCATCCATAATAATTGCTATATGCTCTGGTATATTCTCCAGCTGATCCGGCAATAGAGCTTGAGCGCCTGTATCCCCTTTTTTAGACCAAAGTCGCTTTAACAATTGGCTCCCTCCCCCAAGCGAAAATCCAAAAATGTGCTATTTAGTGAAAGAACCCCACCTGATGGAGGGGCTTGTCATCATTATACTTCTAATATTTCTTTTTCCTTTGCAGCCAACACTTTATCGCTTTCCGCAATATATTTGTCAGTCAGCTTCTGGATATCATCCTGATAACGTTTGGACTCGTCTTCAGAAATTTCTGTTTTCTCCAGCTTTTTGATGCTGTCATTTGCATCGCGGCGAATGTTGCGAATCGCAACCTTAGCTTCTTCAGCAATCTTTTTAGCCGTTTTAACCAGCTCTACGCGGCGCTCTTCCGTCAGCATAGGAACAGAAAGACGAATAATCGCACCGTCGTTAGATGGAGTCAGACCCAAATCAGATTTAAGAATGGCGCGCTCAATATCAGCTAACGAAGATTTATCCCATGGCTGAATGAGCAAAGTACGAGAGTCAGGAGTTGTAATGTTAGCCAATTGATTCAACGGTGTCATAGCGCCGTAATATTCTACCTGAACACGATCTAGTAAAGAAGGGCTTGCTTTACCGGCACGCAGTGAAGCGAAATCTCTCTTCAATGCCGTAATTGCTTTTTCCATTCTTTCTTCAGCAGACTTTTTAATCGCTTGTGGCATTACTTTCCACTTCCTTTCACGATTGTACCAATTTTTTCACCTAGAACTACACGTTTAATATTGCCATTTTCCGTAATCGAGAAGACGATAAGCGGAATGTTATTATCCATACATAGAGAGGAAGCTGTAGAGTCCATAACACCCAAATTACGGTTAAGCACATCCAGATAGGTTAGCTCTTCAAACTTCTCTGCATTGGCATCTTTAAATGGATCAGCAGAGTATACGCCATCCACTTTGTTTTTCGCCATAAGAATGACTTCCGCTTCAATTTCCGCAGCACGCAATGCCGCAGTCGTATCAGTAGAGAAAAATGGATTACCAGTACCAGCAGCAAAAATTACGACACGACCTTTTTCAAGGTGACGAATAGCGCGGCGGCGAATATAAGGCTCAGCAATTTGTTGCATTGCAATAGAGGTTTGTACACGAGTTGGCACATCAATTTGCTCCAATGCATCCTGCAGCGCCAATGAGTTCATCACTGTAGCAAGCATGCCCATGTAATCGGCTGTTGCACGATCGATTCCTTTAGCAGTGCCCGCGATTCCGCGCCAAATATTTCCACCGCCAACAACAATCGCCACTTCAACTCCAAGCGCAACAACTTCTTTTACTTGGCTAGCAATTGAAGAAATAACCGATGCTTCAATACCATAGCCTTCTTGACCAGCTAGCGATTCGCCACTAACTTTCAATACGATGCGTTTATATACTGGATGTTCCAACTTTTTTACCTCCATCTTACACCTCTTGCTCAGAGGCATTCAATAATGTTTCTTGGATTCTATCATGGTAAACGGAAGGCGGGGCAGAAGCCCCGCCCCTCGTGGTGAGTTCGGATTAACGTTTTACTTGAGCCATAACTTCTTCAGCGAAGTTTTCAACTTTTTTCTCTAGACCTTCACCAAGCTCAAAGCGAGCGAAGCGACGGATGGAAATGTTTTCACCGATTGTGCTAATTTTTTCATTTACTAGTGTAGCAATTGTTTTGTCTGGATCTTTAATGAAAGATTGCTCAAGCAAGCAATATTCTTCATAGTATTTAGACATGCGGCCTTCAACCATTTTCTCAACGATATGAGCTGGCTTGCCTTCGTTAAGCGCTTGTGCCTTAAGGATTTCTTTTTCTTTTTCTAGCTCTTCAGCTGGAACTTCCTCACGACGAACATATTTAGGATTTGAAGCTGCAATATGCATTGCAACGTCTTTAACGAAATCTTTGAATTGGTCTGTTTTAGCAACGAAGTCTGTTTCACAGTTAACTTCAACTAGAACACCAATGCGTCCATTGCTGTGGATGTAAGCTTCTACAACACCTTCAGTCGCGATACGACCAGCTTTGTTAGCTGCAGCAGCCAAGCCTTTTTCACGTAGGTGGGCAATTGCTTTATCGATGTCGCCACCAGTTTCTTCAAGAGCTTTTTTGCAATCAAGCATACCTGCTCCAGTTCTTTCACGTAGTTCCTTTACTGCGCTCGCATTTACTGCCATGTAAAAAACCTCCTATGGTTGTATATCTATTTTTGTTCAAAAAAAGGGTAGTGAGAGGTTTTCACCATCTGACCACCCTTTGTTGTTTATCAATTCACATGCAAAGCTCTCAATTAAGCAGTTGTTTGCTCACCTTGATTAGCTTCAACAATCGCATCTGCCATTTTTGCAGTAAGCAATTTAACCGCACGAATTGCATCGTCATTACCAGGAATAACGTAGTCAATTTCGTCTGGGTCGCAGTTTGTATCAACGATACCTACAATTGGGATACCCAATTTGCGAGCTTCTGCTACCGCGATGCGCTCTTTGCGTGGATCAATGACGAACAATGCGCTTGGAAGTTCTTTCATGTGCTTGATGCCGCCCAAGAATTTTTCAAGACGCTCTTGCTCTTTTTTAAGAAGGATAACTTCTTTTTTAGGAAGCACGTCGAATGTTCCATCTTGCTCCCATTGCTCAAGCTGCTTCAAACGCTCGATACGTTTTTGAATCGTTTGGAAGTTTGTAAGCGTACCACCCAACCAACGTTGGTTGATGTAGAAGTTTCCACAACGCTCAGCTTCTTCTTTAACTGAATCTTGAGCTTGTTTTTTTGTACCTACAAATAGAACAGTACCGCCTTCAGCAGCAACAGATTTAATGAAGTTATACGCCTCATCAACCTTTTTAACTGTTTTTTGCAAGTCAATAATGTAAATGCCGTTTCTTTCTGTGAAGATATAACGATCCATCTTTGGATTCCAACGACGAGTCTGATGACCGAAGTGAACCCCAGCTTCCAATAGCTGTTTCATAGAGATAACCGCCATATGCTACACCTCCTAGTATTGGTTTTTTTGTGTCCTCCGCTTCTCGCATCTTGCATAACAACTTGCACCGAGTGCAAGCACCTGCCACACAATTGAAAAGCGTGTGTTTTTAACACCGAAAATTAATATACCACATTGCACCATTAGAAGCAAGCAATTAGCCAAAACAAATTGTCGCTTATTGGATAAGCGTAATACCTTTTGTTGCGATATGGTCATTCGCTTCGGCTTCTGTCAAAGGCTGGCCTGCAAACAGCTTGCGCAGCTCCTCCATACTGCTTTGCTGCTCGACGAGAAAAAAGCCGGCGCGTATTTGTGCGTCATGCTCCTTTAAGTAGCTAATAAACGAGTCAGCATCGTCAATCACACTTTGCTCTTTTAGCTGCTTTACCGTTTTTGTAATTGGATCGCCTGGATGAACGCGCAAAATATATGAGACTTTAGGCTCATCTACTGCCTCTGGTGAAGCGACTGACTGCTCCTCAAGCTCATCTATTTCAGGCTCATTTGGTGCATCTGGCGAATCAGGAGCAAGATCAGAGGATTGCTGCGGGCTTGGTTCAGGAGCAGGCGTTGTCTCCGGCACGGTCGATGGGTCTAAAGTAGGGACTGGCGACGGGCTTGCTGCATCATTCATTTGTTGCTCCATCTTGCTGAGCTGCTGCTGACTTTTCGCCCCTAAATTGAAAAGCTCGAGCAATAGAACGCCAATAATGATCCCGATGCCGATACCAACTAGCAATGAACGTTTATGCATGGCGAGCTTTCTCCTCCTGCATGGCAAGTTGTAAAATGAGCTGAACTTCTCCTTTGTTTTTCCCAAGCTTTTTCGCTATCGCCTCAATTGATTTGCCGGCATGGTACATATCAAATAGCTCAGCATAACGTCTATGTATACTATTTTCGTCAAAATGCTCGGCTTCAACAGTCTCGAGCATCTGTTCCTCCTGCAAAATTGTCGAAGACGATGCGTCATTTCGAGGCTTCGGCTCCGCATAGGGCTGCAGCATTTGCAGCTTGGCCTCAAGCGCTGCATGCTGCTGAGCAAGCTTGGCGAGCTGCTCCTCCATATTGGCATGACGCTGCTCGAGACGTGCAATCGTCTCACTTTTCACCCGATCTTCCTCGCGCAGCTGCTGCAAGGAATCCGTCAGCATTTTAACAAGCTCCTGCTGCTCCTTCTCCATATTCTCCATAAACTGCTCAAACGCTAGCTCAAGCTGCTCCATCTGCGCACCTGAACTAGCGTTATGTTGCTTGTCTTTACTTTTCGGAAGCAGCAATGCTGCGATTACGATAACCGCTCCCAGTAGTGCGATATATTGCCATGATTGCATAGAAATCCCGCCTCGAGTAATTAATAAAATGTGTACATGAGCACCTGCATGCTTCTGAAGCATAATCCCTTCACCGCCGACTAAGCTATAAAGCAATGCGTCGTCATCAAAGTCCAGCTTTAAACTTCCACTTTCAATCAAGGTTTAAAAGCTGGGCTTTCAGGACCAAGAAGCTTGAACGCTAGTAGAAAACGAGGAGCGCAGCGTAGGCAAAAAGCTACGTGAGCACCGGAGCCTTCGGTAGCGTGACATATTCGCCGTCGACTACGCTACAACGCAATCACATCGTCATCAAAGTCCAGCTTTTAAACATCCTCTTCCAATGAGAGTTTAAAAGCTGGGCTTTCAGGACCAAAAAGCTTGAACGCTAGTAGAAAACGAGGAGCGCAGCGTAGGCAAAAAGTTACGTGAGCACCGCAGTTTTCGCTAGCGTTCAAGATTCGCCGCCGAATACGCTACAGAGAAGTTCCATCGTCATCAAAGTCCAGCTCTTAAACATCCTCTTCCAATGAGAGTTTAAAAGCTGGGCTTTCAGGACCAAGAAGCTTGAACGCTAGTAGAAAACGAGGAGCGCAGCGTAGGCAAAAAGCTACGTGAGCACCGGAGCCTTCGGTAGCGTGACATATTCGCCGTCGAATCCACTACAACGCAATCACATCGTCATCAAAGTCCAGCTTTTAAACATCCTCTTAAAGTCGGATGTCTAGGTTGTGTCCTTTATAGGGATGCCTCCCCCCCTCAGTTTGCTGCTTCTGCTGGCGCTCTTTCTCATCTCTTTGAGCCGATGAATGACCACCGCTCTGCTCCTTTTCCTGGTCACGAATAGCTGCTTTATCGGTTTCATCAACCGCCGCTGTCTGAGTGCGCTTCTGCTCAGCATCCTTTACTACGCTCGTTTCCAGCATCGTTTGCTCAGTCATTGGGCGATTCATCGCCTGCTGCTGCAAGGAGCTCAGCTCCGGAGCACGCGGCACGGATAGTTGGAGATTTAATGGATTTAGTCCCATTTTGCTCACCTCTATTTTTATCGCTTAAAAATATGGCACCATAACGACTTCACCATTTTCATATTTGAACACGACACTGCCAGTGTTGTCTTTAATATATCGTGTATACCGGCCTATGACAACTTTAACTCCGCCAAACACTTGATTTCGAACCGCCACCGTTGCAGTCTCGCTATTCTCCAGCTGCTTTTCGATTTCCATCATCCGCTCCTTGGACTGGTTGAGCAGTTCCATCGTCTGCTGCTTCGTGTACATCAGCTTTTGTCTCATAGCTAGACGATCAGGCGTTAAACGTCCGCTTGCCGCCATTTGATCCAGGATAACCAAAGCCTTGTCCGTCCGCTCGAAATTTTCTGTCTGCTCTTTAATCGTAGTGCGCAGCTTAACCTGTTCCTCACGCAAAGCGGGGTTGACGCCGACTTCAATAATCGTGCCGGTAGACATCGCATTGCCGATTGTTTTGGCCGCAACGCCGTCTCCTGCCTGAATATTGCCGCCAACAATCAAGCCTTTGGAGCCCTCGCAGATGACCTTCCTGCCCGCTTTTACCGTTGAATGCAAAATGCTTTGGTTAACAGTAATATCTCCACCCGCTGTAATAAATGCATCCTGAATAAAGGAGCATTTAATGTTATTGGCTGCGTTAACCTTTCCTTTGCCTGAAGCCATGACGCCGCCAGTAATTTCAATCGAGCCTCCCGAGATCAGCTCGGCACCTTCAACGCCGCCAACTACCCGAATATCGCCGGCAGCATTCACTTTAAAGCCTGTCAATACATTGCCGCGTATGACAACGGTACCAACAAAATCAATATTGCCGACCCGGTAATCCACATCGCCCTTCACTTCAAAGACAGGGAAAACATTGATTTTATCTCTGTCCGTCAAAGAGATCAAGCCGTCGATCGCAGCATACATCAAATTGCCCTCGCCATTGACCACAACGTTTTTTCCGACTTTAAATCTGGCCGGCTTTCCTACAGCTCCCGCTATACTTTCTCCATAAATGTTCGTTCCCGAGCTTCCTGTCTGCGGCGGCACAAGCCGCGCAATAAGCTGGCCTCTTACAACATTATCGAGCTTCTTTACTTGCTTAAAATCGACTACCGCCAGCTCGCTTTGCTCCTGATCGCCATCCTGCTTCCGTGCAACATCTACAAACTCAACTACTCCATCTAAGCCTTTGCTTGGGGGACTGCCTTTTGCTACCTCTATTTTTTGAGCCATATATAGAATCGGATTTTTACAAATCAAGCGAAGATTATCATGCAACAGACCATGGACAATTCCTTTTGTTCGGAGAAAATGTTCCAGCTCCTCAGGAATATACGCCTCTTCATCATAAATCGTCTTGAAGGTTAGCCAAGCCGTTAACTTATCTGACGAAATCTCCAAATTCACACTGGAATCATATCGTTGATTGTCCATCATTACACCCCTCTCTTATGAATGAAATAGTTCCGCTCTATGCTGCTCAAGCACCCCTCTTAATCGTTGAATCGCTTTGGAATGAAGCTGTGAAATCCTTGAGGGTGAAAGCGACATAACCTCGGCAATTTCACTCAAGCTAAGATCCTCATAGTAAAATAAAGAAATGACTGTGCGCTCTTTTTCCGTTAACCGCTCAATGCCTTTTTCCAAGCTTGCTTTTAGAAACACATCATCTACTGTAGACTCTGGTTTTTTCGCTGACTGATCTATTAAAAGAGACATGCGTGTCTCTGACTCTTCCTCACGTAACGGTTCTTCTAATGAAAAAATAGTTGAAAATGATATGTCCTGTACAATATTCGCGAAATCCTTCTCGCTTATATCAAGATATTCACAAATCTCAGCATCTGTGATCGAGCGCATATGACGCTGCTCCAGCACTTGATAAGCCTCTTCAATCTTTTTAGCCTTCTCGCGAACAGATCGCGGAACCCAATCTCCTTGACGCAGTCCGTCAATAATGGCTCCGCGAATTCGCCACGATGCATAGGTTTCAAACTGCAATCCTCGTAAATAATCGAATTTTTCGATGGCGTCAATCAAGCCCATGACGCCATGACTACCTAAATCCTCTTTCGATACATTTTTCGGCAAACCGATAGACATTCGATTCGTAACATATTCGACTAACGGCAAATAATTCTCAATAAGATCCTTCTTGGCATTGATATCACCATGTTCACGCCATGCTCGCCATAATTCCAAAGAAGTCAGGTGAGGCACTTTTTGTTCTTTCATTGTCTCACTCTCCTGTTAGGTGACGTACTGCTCTTGTCAGGTCTTCAGCTTGCATGTTTTCAGTCGATACAAGCTTCTTTGGCTTTAGTGGCTGAAACTGTGCAGCTTTTTCATCCTGCACCGGTGCTGGTTCAGCTTTCTCCACCTTGCCTTGAGCCATCTGCTCGCGCAAAACCGCATTCAAGTCCTCTTCTCCATCAGGCGTCACGTAGTCGATATTGGAACCAGCCAGCTCCTCTTCAACCATTTCCTGCTCTGCAGCAGCTCGTTCAGGACTGGGTGCAAGCAAGCTGGCCATTATATACCGCACAACAAACGCCAACAGAAAAAACAGCACAAATGCGTAGCCTCCACGCAATAACGAAGTTGTCCACGGATTATTGATCATCCCGATTAAAAATACGATAATTAAGCCAAATATTCCGAAACTTAAATTCCAGCGCCAGCTACCATACATTTTAAATCTCCTTTATTCCGTGTTGCACACTACGAATCGTAAGTATTCCATCATTAGAGCTAAATTCAATCGTTCTTCCAAAATTGCCCCCTGTGTCTTGAGACAATAGCGGGATATTGTACTGTTCCAGCTTCATTAAACAAGACTCTACATTGCGCGGGCCTATTCTTAACGAATCCGTTTGTCCCGGCAATGTAAACATTTGAGCTCCGCCTGCCATTTTCGCCTGCATCGCCCTGATGCTTGCCCCCAGAGCAACCATTCGCTCGATCAGCTCAGGAATCGCTGTATCGGCATATTTGGCAACATTGAGCGGGGTTTCCCTCGCTATGCTGGAGGACGGAAGCATAACATGGGCCATGCCCGCGATTCGCTTAGCTGGATCGAATAGCGTAAGCCCGACACATGAGCCAAGTCCAGTTGTTTTAAGCACTTCGCCATTAGAGGCAATATTAAGGTCTGCCATAGCTACCTTGATCAGCTTTTCACTTATCATTCCAATCCTACTCCCAGAGCACGGAATATCTTTTCAAATGAGTTTGGATCTGGAATAAGGAAAAAATGCCCTTCCAGTGACTTGCAGTCCTCAAGAAAGCTTGTTTCAATGAGGAGTGCAGAATCGCCCATTTCACCATATTGCATAATACCGTAGCTCAGGATTGCTCCTGCCATGTCATGCGCCACAACAGGAACAGAAGGATGTAATTGAAGCTTGGTAAAATCAGCAAGCGATGATAAATAGGAGCCAGCAAGAATGTTACCGATCTCGCACAGCATTGACATCTCCAACTCAGTATACGTTCCATCCATGACATGTTCTCCCGGCAATAGCTGCGACATGAGCTGCAACGCGTAATGCTTCTGCATGATGAAGAACATATTGCCCGGCACATCGCCTTCAACGCGCAGAAAAACTGCGATAACAGTTTGCTCAGAGCCGCCAACGCGTTCGGCAACCTGCTCAAACGGCAGCAGCCTTACACTCGGCACTGACATATCGACAGGCTTGTTCAAAAGCGTGGACAACGCTGTAGCCGCATTGCCAGCTCCTATATTGCCGACTTCCTTCAGCACATCCAACTCAAAGGCTTCAAAGCGGTTGAAGTTCGTCAATGTTTACACCTCTAATTGCTCAAGTTGAACGATTTCTGCTTTGTTCAGCACCTCTGATAGATTAAGCATGATGAGCAAGCGATCTTCGCCGATCTTGGCAATACCGTCAAGATATTTCGCTTGGATTCCGCCAACAATTTCAGGCGGCGTATCGATTGTGTCAGAATTAATATCAATGACATCATTGGCCGTGTCAACGATAAAGCCGACTTCCATTTCATTGACTGCTACGACAATGATGCGAGTATGCTCGGTAACCTCAGATTCAGGCAAGTTAAAGCGTCCGCTCAGATTAAGAACCGGAACGACAACGCCACGCAAGTTTATGACGCCCTTTATAAAGGGAGGTGTTTTAGGAACGCGTGTAATTGGCATCATGCGCTCAATTGTGCGAACCTTGTCTACTTCGATTCCATACTCCTCTTTCCCAATACCAAAAACGATTACTTTTAACTCTTCACCCATGCTAATCCCTCCTTATTTAATTAAAGCATTTGGATCGATAATGAGTGCGACTTGACCGTCACCCAAAATCGTAGCACCAGAAATGCCGGATATATTGGTTAAATATTTGCCGAGCGATTTTAATACGATTTCACTTTGGCCAATGAACTCGTCGATCACGATTGCCGCCCATTTGTCGCCCTTCTGAATGACAATCACCTCATGCTCATCTTCCAAATCCTCGCTGTAATTCGGTGAATCGAACAGCTTGGAGAGCGAAATAAGCGGGATGACAGCATCTCTAAATTTGATCATCGAATTGCCATGCACATGCAGAATGCTGGAATGCTGGATAATTGCCGTCTCCACAATTGAGGAAAGCGGAATCGCAAACTTCTCGTCCCCCAGCTTAATAAGCATTGCTGAAATGATTGATAGCGTTAGCGGCAGCTGTACGGAAAACTTCGTTCCTTTGCCTTCAACCGATGTTACCGTAACGTTGCCGCCCAGCGATGTAATTTTTGTTCGCACAACATCCAGACCTACGCCGCGCCCTGAAATATCCGAAATGACTTCAGCCGTACTGAAGCCCGGCGCAAAGATCAGCATATTGATTTCGTCGGTAGTCAGCTTGCCGGCATCCTCCTGCTTAACGATCCCTTTGCTAATCGCTTTTTCCAATACTTTGGCGGAATTGATGCCTCTTCCGTCCTCTTCCACTTCGATAAATACATGGTTTCCGCTATGGAAGGCGCGAAGCGACACCGTACCTGTTTCAGGCTTGCCGGCCGCAATTCGCTCGCTGACGGTTTCGATGCCGTGGTCCACAGAGTTGCGAAGCAAGTGAACGAGCGGATCTCCGATCTCGTCAATCACTGTGCGGTCAAGCTCGGTTTCAGCACCAGTAATGATAAGATCAATTTTTTTGTCAAGCGATTTCGCCAAATCGCGAACCATGCGCGGGAAACGATTGAATACCGTATCTACTGGCACCATGCGCAGCTTCAAAACAATATTTTGCAGGTCGGAGCTGACGCGCGCCATATGCTCCACAGTTTCAATCAAATCCTGCCTTTTAATCTCGCTTGCCAGCTGCTCAAGGCGTACGCGGTCGATCAGCATTTCGCTAAACAGATTCATCAAGGAATCCAAGCGATCGATATCGACGCGAATGGTGCGGTTCGCTACAGGAGCGCCGTTCGTCTTGGCAGGTGCTGCTTTTTTAGCTTCGGCTGCAGGGTTGCTCGCTTCTGCTGTCGCGGAAGCTGCAGCCGTTTCAGCCGCTGCCTGCTTGCCTGCGCCGGAGGAGCTTGAGCTGGACAGCGTCGCAAGCGACTCTTCATCAAGCGGCAGCACTTCTACCGACTCAATTTCAGAAATACTGTTAATTTTGGCGACAAGCTCCTCTGGCTTGATTGAGCTTATTGTAAACACCGTAAAGGAACGATCAAATTTCTCCTGCTCCAAATCTTCTACCGGCGGCTCTGACTTAACGATTTCTCCGGTATTTTCCAACACATCAAAAACCATATAGGAGCGGGCAGCCTTCAACACGCAAGACTCAGTTAATGTAACTTTGATATAAAATACTTGATGGCCACTTTCAATGGATTGCTTTAATACCGAGGACTGATATTGATCAAGCATGCCGCCGCCAGCATCGCTCACTGAGCTGCTCTCGCCAGCGGATGCGGAGGAAGCAGCTGCGCCGCCATTTTTATGCTCGCCTTTTACGATGCTAACGAGGTTCGCAACAATTGCCGAAACGTCGGCTTTGCCTGTGCCGCCCTGAATGACATCCTCGACCATCGATTCAAGGGCATCCAGCCCTTGAAACAGCGTATCAAAAATAAAGCTGTCCATTTTCAGCTTGTCATTGCGCACCAGGTCAAGCACGTTCTCCATTTCATGGGTCAAAGACGCCAGATCCTCGAAGCCCATAGTAGCTGACATCCCTTTCAGCGTATGTGCGGAACGGAAAATATCTTGTACGATTGAAATATCGTCAGGTGCGCTTTCCAGTCTCATCAGGTTGTCGTTCAGCGCCTGCAGGTGGTCATTTGATTCGTCAATAAACATTGATAAGTAAGCATTCATATCCATAACATGACACCTCCTATTAGTTTGTATTGCATGTTAGAGGTTGTTCAAAAAGCCCAAGAAAGCCGTACTTTTTGAACACTCACTATTAGTGTGTTGACAAAAGCTTTATCAGCTCTGGCGCGATTTGCGTCAGTGGCAGTACCTTGCTTGCTGCGCCAAGCTCTATTGCTGATCTTGGCATCCCGTACACAACACAGCTCTCTTCAGCTTCAGCTATCGTAGAGGCTGCGCCTTGTTCAGCCAGCTTCTTCATCCCTTGCGCACCGTCGCTGCCCATTCCTGTCATCAGCACGATATGCCGCTCCAGCTCCTTCGCATCAAGCAGGGATTCGAAGAGCACATCGACAGATGGACGATGGCCATTGCGCGGAGGCTCGCTGCTTAAGGCAATGACATAATGAGACTGCTGACGCGTCACCTGCATATGCTGCCCGCCCGGAGCTACATAGGCCTTGCCATTTTCCAGCCTCATTCCATGCTCTGCCTCGCATACCTCAAGCTCGCTAAAGCTGTCTAATCGCTGCGCCAGCGATTTGGTAAAGCGCGGCGGCATATGCTGGACAATAACGACAGGCGCCGCCAAAGTGCGCGGCAGGTTGCTAATAACTTCATGTAGTGCTCTAGGCCCACCAGTCGACGTGCCAATCGCAATAATCGATGTAACCGATCCAGCTTTTTCCTGCTGCTTGCTGGTGGCCGCTGGCGGCTGCTGTGCGACTTTCGATGCATGCTTAGCTTGTTCAGCCGCTGCTTGCTGCTTGCTTTTTGGCGTACTTAAATGCGACTTGGCCAGATCTATTTTATCTTTTTTATTCGTCAAAGCTGATGATAGATTCGTAGTAGCATTTGGTATAATATTATCATTTTTTGGGAGATTTGACGCAGTTTTTGACGAATTAGCTGCTGCTTTATTATTAAGTAGGACTGTAGACGACAATGGCTTGGGCTGCGTCGGCTTGCGGCGTGTAAGCACCGCTATTTTCAGCTTTTCTCGCAGCATCTCGCCAACGCCATGAATGTCCTGCATATTAGCGCCTACGCCTGTCGGCTTGCGAATAAAGTCGAATGCGCCATATTGCAGCGCTTTAATTGTATCCTGCGTATTGGCTTCACTAATACCAGAGAGCATAATGATCGGCAGCTTATGCTTTTTCAAAATATGCTGAAGCGCATCAAGCCCGTTCATTTGAGGCATTTCCAAATCTAGTGTTATGACATCTGGTTTGGTCTGCTCAACACTCGTTACCGCCTCGATCCCGTTCACAGCAGTTCCAATTACAGTGAATTGCGGATCTCGCTCGATTAAATCGGTAATAATCTTTCTCATAAAGGCCGAGTCGTCAACAACCAATACACGATACTGTTCCATACCTTTTGCCTCCATTTCTCAGGATTATCTTGTCCGTTTTAGTAGTCTATGTAAAAATCCTTTGATACCAGTGGAAGTGCTCTCGATTGGGAGATTCAGATATTCCTTTGCAATTTGCTTGATCGAATTTGCTGCATCACAATCCGGGAATAGCATAAGTAGCGGCACTTGCTTTTTTACTGATTTGGAAACATGCGAATCATCGTATATGTAGCCGATTGAAGGCAATTCAATATTTAAAAATCGTTTCGTTGCGCTTGCAATATTGGTTGCTGTACGCTCCCCTTCAGCACGATCTCCTGAACGGTTGACTACGATTTTGAACTTCACGCTGCTGTCAACCGAATTGACCATTTTTATAAGCGCATAAGCATCGGTAATCGAGGTTGGCTCTGGCGTCGTAACGACTATCGTTTCATCTGATGCCGTAATAAACTGGGTCGTTTCCTTCGAAAGTCCTGCTCCTGTATCGAAAATGATAAAATCGTACTGCCCCTGCAGCTTTAAGATTTCAGCACCAAAGCGATTGATTTCTTCATCCGACAGTCTGATCAGCTCAAGCAAGCCTGAGCCGCCAGCTATATAATGCAGGCCCTCTGGACCTACGCTAATAATATCCCATATCGTTTTCTCATTTTTCACTAGATGATAGAGACTGTAGCGTGAGCTCATCCCCATTAGCACATCAATATTAGCCATGCCGATATCCGCATCGATAACTAGCACGTTCATCCCGAGACGCTGCAGGGCAAGGCTGAAGTTCAGACTGAAGTTCGATTTTCCTACGCCGCCTTTTCCACTCGTAACCGAAATGAATTTTGTCTTTTTTTGATTTTGCGGTTCTGTATTTTGCTTTACTAGCTGACGCAAAGCTTCGGCTTGATCATACATGATGCGGCTCCCCTAGCAACATATCAATATACTTTTCTAGCTGAAAAGACTCAATATCATCTGGTACATTTTGACCACTTGTAATAAATAGCGGTGTTAAGCCGTACAGCATGATCATATTGAAGATCGTGCCGTAGCTGCTTGTTTCATCTATTTTGGTAAAGACAACCTTGCGCACGCCATACTTGCTAAACTTTTCCGCGATTACCTTCATATCTGCTGTTCGGCTTGTCAAGCTTAGCACGAGCACTGACTCGCTTTGATCGCTATGCGGCAGCAGGCTATTTACCTCCGATACATGCAAATCGCTTTTATAATTGCGGCCTGCTGTATCCATTAAAATCAAATCCGCCTGCTCAAGCGCAGTTAAAGCCCGCTCCATTTCCAGCGGAGAAAAAACAACCTCTAGCGGAATATTCAAAATGTTCGCATAAGTGCGCAGCTGCTCTACTGCTGCAATTCGATAGGTGTCCGCTGTAATGAGTCCCAGCTGCTTATGCTCTTTAATAGAATAGTTAGCCGCCAGCTTGGCAATCGTCGTTGTTTTACCTACTCCAGTAGGACCAACGAATTGCACAAACTGGGTAGATAAGTCTAATTTCCCACCCTTGTAAGGCGTTAGCCACTCGATCAATTTGGCTCTAGCCTGTTGCCAAAGCTCCGCAGCAGTCAGGCTCTCGCCCGTCTCCTGCTCCCGTTGCACAAAATCGTCGTATACGATGTCAATCCAATGCTGGTCAAGCTCCTGCTCAACAAGCCGATTTCTCAAGGCAGCAATTGATTCAGATGGCGCATATTCCGCATTCCTGTTCTTTGCGAGCCTGATCATTTCCTGACGCAAGCTTTGCAGCTCATTGACTATAAATTGCTCCGTTGGCGACATGGCAGCTGACGTTGATAACGCAGCATCTACCGATAACGCTTGTTCAGCAGGCTTTGCCTTTATTTGCTGCTCGGAAGCTGCTTTGGTTGGGGACGGCGAAGAAGCTTGATTGGCCTGCATCGCTTGATTGGTTGGCGACGCTTGATACAAGCGCGATGCAAAGCTGGCGCCTGTTGCAGAAGCCAATGGCTCCTTTGCCTGCGGAGCAGCAGCTGGCTGCTCATTTTGTGTTGTTTTCGTGCCGGCTGGCTCTTTATTGTCCTGAGCTTTGGAGCGCTGCGAAGCCTTTAATATTTGCTCGATGACCAGATCAACCTGCTCCGCATCAAGCTTTTTATTCGATTTTGGCTCTTGCTTGGCAGCATTGGGCTCAACGGCGGCCAGCACCTCGATTTTCCGCTTGCGGAACATTCCCAGCACACCGCCAACCTTAATTTCCTTAGATTCCAATATAACTGCATCCTTGCCCAATTCGTTACGAATCAGTGGTACTGCATCAGGCAGCGCGTCTACAACATATCTTTTCACTCTCATAGATTAACCACCCCAACGCTTTGTACTTCGATATTAGGTTCCAGCTCACTATAGGATAAAATCGGCAAATCCTGCATCGTTCGAGCTACGATCTGTCTCAAGTACATGCGAATCGTAGGCGAGGTCAATACGATCGGCTGCTGGCCTGATTGCAGCAAGCGGTTCACCTGCTCGGTCAAACGCTGGTAAATTTGTTGAGAGGATACAGGATCGAGAGAAACATAGCTGCCTTGATCATTTTGCTGTACAGATTCTATAATTTTCTTTTCAAGCTGTGCGCCGAGTGTAATAACGCGCAGCGATTGCCCGCTTGAAGCATACTGTTGCGTAATTTGACGCGAAAGTGCTTGACGCACATATTCTGTCAAAATATCAGTATCCTTCGTGTACTGCCCATAATCGGCCAATGTTTCAAATATTGTTACAAGATCTCGAATCGACACCTTTTCCTGCAGCAGCTTGGTCAACACCTTCTGCACATCGCCAAGCGACATTACGCCAGGAATGAGATCATCGACAAGAGCCGGGTAGCTCGCTTTCACATTTTCCACCAGCGCTTTCGTCTCTTGACGTCCGATCAGCTCATGAGCATGGCGTTTGACAATTTCAGTCAAATGCGTAGCTACAACAGATGGCGGGTCCACTACGGTATAGCCGGACAGCTCTGCCCGCTCCTTCGTCATTTCATCGATCCAAATCGCTGGCAAGCCAAAGGCAGGCTCTGTCGTTTCGATCCCGTGAATCGAATCGTCGTCGACACCTGGACTCATTGCCAAATAATGATTAAGAAGCAATTCTCCACGCGCAACCGTATTCCCTTTTATTTTTATAACGTATTCATTCGGTTTAAGCTGAATGTTGTCGCGAATCCGAATGACCGGTACAACCAGCCCCAGCTCAAGCGCGCACTGCCGTCTGATCATAATGATCCGATCCAGCAAATCTCCGCCCTGCTGCGTGTCCGCCAAAGGAATCAAGCCATAGCCGAATTCAAATTCGATCGGATCAACCTGCAGCAAGCTAATGACGCTTTCCGGACTTCTGACCTCTTCGATCTGCTGCTCTTCTACAAGCAGCTCATCCTGCTCTGCCTTCTTAAGCTGTGAACGGCTGAGCAAATAGCCGCCTACTGCGAGCGCAATGGCGAATGGCCATGTGCGTAAAATTCCGATTGGCGTCAAGCCCAGTGCTGCAATTGTACCTGCTGACACATAAAGTAGCTTCGGATACTTAAATAGCTGGCCTGTAATATCGTCCGCCAAATTGCCTTCAGAGGCAGAGCGAGTTACGATCAAGCCTGCTGCTGTTGAAATCAACAGCGCCGGAATTTGCGCAACAAGACCGTCACCAATCGTCAAGATGGAAAATGTGGACAGTGAGTCCTGAAAGCTTAACCCTTGGTACACCATCCCGATAATAAAGCCGCCGATCAAGTTAATGATCATCATAATAATCGTGGCAATCGCATCACCTTTGACGAACTTGCTGGCACCGTCCATCGCTCCGTAGAAATCTGCTTCGCGCTCGATGGATGCGCGGCGCTCTTTGGCCTCCTGCTCGTTAATCAAGCCAGAGTTCAAATCGGCGTCGATGCTCATTTGCTTACCAGGCATTGCATCCAACGTAAAGCGGGCCGCGACTTCCGCTACGCGCTCGGAGCCCTTGGTTATGACGATAAATTGTACGACGACCAGGATTAAGAACACGATAAAGCCAATCGCAACTTGACCGCCGCCTACCCATTGTCCAAACGTTTCAATAACTTCTCCCGCTTCAGCATGAGAAAGGATACTGCGCGTTGTTGAAATACTAAGAGCTAAGCGGAAAATCGTCGTTACGAGCAAGATTGCAGGAAAGATCGAGAAATCCAACGCTGACTTCGCGTTCATCGCTACAAGTAAAATCGTGATCGCTACCGTGATGTTAATAATTAGTAGAAAGTCGATTAAAAGAATAGGGAGCGGTACGATCATCATGAGAATAATCCCGATAATGCCACATGTTACTATTAGCTCTTTAGCTTTCATGATGTTCCCTCCCTCAATTATTTTTTAGTACTCTTTCTGCCTTTAATTCTATATACATATGCCAGCACCTCGGCAACAGCCTGGAACAAATCCTGCGGGATCGCGTCTCCAATTTCTGTCTGGCTGTACAGCGCGCGTGCTAATGGCTTATTTTCCATCGTTATCACATCATGCTCCTGCGCTACCTCTTTAATTTTAAGAGCCAGATGATCCATTCCTTTGGCGACAACTACAGGAGCTTCCATGTTAGCTGCATCATATTTTAGCGCGACAGCAAAATGCGTCGGGTTCGTAATGACCACATCTGCGTTGGGAACCTCTTGCATCATGCGAGAAATTGCCATGCGCAGCTGCTTTTCACGAATTTTGCGCTTAATTAACGGATCGCCTTCAGATTTTTTATGCTCGTCCTTAATGTCCTGCTTGGACATTTTAATGCTTTTTTCATGCTCGTACTTTTGATACATAAAATCAAGAAAAGCGAGCACGAGCAGTATGGCGCCTGTTGTGACGCCCAGCCGTATTACGAGTGATGCAAGATAGGAAACGACAGCCTCAACCGGCTGCATGCCCAAGCCATTGATGTTGTTCCATTCACCTTTAATAATGGTGTACACCACGAATGCAACGATCAAAAATTTCAATAAGCTTTTTACAAATTCGACGAGGCTCCGCATCGAGAAAATGCGCTTGAAGCCTTCAATCGGATTTAGCTTCTTCAGGCTCACCTTTAACGTTTCATTGGTGAACAGAAAGCCAAATTGCACAACATTGCCGACAATTCCAATAATGACGACAATCGCCAGAATCGGAGCAATCAGCAGCAGACATTCCAGCATAATTCGCAAGAAGAAGCCGCCAAGATTGGTTATCGTAACCTCCATCACCAGCCAGTTTTCCAAAATGTCGGTGGTCAGTGCAAAAAAGTGGGTTTTATAATAGTCGCCAAGCATTAAAAAGGAAGCAAACACTAATGTTATAATAAGCGCTGAAGGCAGCTCTTGAGATCTGGCTACCTGTCCCTTTTTACGCGACTCCTGCCTCTTTTTTGGCGTTGCTTTTTCGGTTTTTTCTTGATTGAATAACTGGAGATCGACGACGAAACGATAATTGCGCACTTATTTGCCTCCAATCTACGCCGGCGGACCTTGTACGATACCAAACATCTGTTCAAGCGTGTGAAACATAATCGAAAATATTTTTTCAAAAATATAGGCCATGCCTGGCATTAGTAGAAATAGCAAAAATACGCCAAGCATAATTTTAATAGGAAAGCCGATAACAAATACGTTAAATTGCGGCGCAGTTTTCGCTAAAAAGCCGAGTCCCACATCCGTAATAAACATTGCTGCCAACAGCGGCAAAGCTACCTGTACGCCGATCACGAGGCTCGATATAATCGCATCTGTCATAAATTGAGCCAAGCTGCCGTCTGCCATCCGTGAAAACCATTGATTTTCAATCGGCATATAAAGATAGCTGTCCATTAAGCCGATAAGTAAATAATGATGACCATTCATCATTAAAAACATAAGCAGCATCAGCAGGTACTTAAAGTTACCGAGCAGCGGTACGGTGACCCCTGAAACCGGATCGACGATATTGGCCATCGAAAAGCCGATTTGCATGTCGATAATTCCGCCTGCCGTTTGCATCGTGACAAAAAAGATATAGACGATAAAGCCCATCATAATGCCGATCAGCACTTCTCGCACAATAAGCAGCACGTACTGCATATCAATGATCATCGCCTGGTTGCTGCCATGCATTGAAAACACGAGCAAAGAAATAAAAAAGCCGAGTCCAATCTTAAAAATCGCCGGAACGGTGCTGTGATTGAAAATAGGTGTAACGACGAAAAAAGCTGTTACTCGACAAAATATGAGCAAAAAAATAGGAAGTGCTTCTAAAAAAACTTCTGTCATCGAATTCACAGCCTAACCGATATATTGATGCAGATTGCTGAATATCGTATACGTGAAATCAACAACCGTATTAAGTATCCACGGTCCAAATATAACGACTGCGATCAAAACCGCGACGATCTTTGGAACAAACGCCAGCGTTTGCTCTTGAATTTGGGTTGTCGCCTGAAATACGCTTACTACTAAGCCTGTCACCAAGGCAAGAACAAGCATCGGCGCAGCCGCCTTCAAGACAGTGAATACAGCCTGACCGGCAATTCCAATAATAAACTCTGCACTCAATGTCTATCCCTCCTGTATGAGCACTAAGGACTAAAGCTTAGCAGTAATGATCTCACGATAAGATACCAGCCATCCACAAGAATAAACAACAGAATTTTGAACGGCAACGAAATCATGATTGGCGGCAGCATCATCATCCCCATCGCCATCAGCGTACTGGCAACAATCATGTCGATAATTAAAAACGGAATAAAAATCATAAATCCCATCTGAAAGGCCGTTTTTAATTCACTTATTGCGTAGGCTGGAATTAGTGTCGTTATAGGTATATCCTCATACGTCGCAGGTCGCTCTTCCCCTGTGTAGTTCATGAACAGCAGCAGGTCCTTCTCGCGCGTATGATTAAACATAAACTTTTTAATTGGCTTCGCTGCTTCCTCAAACGCTTGCTCCTGTGTAATCTCGCCTTGTATATATGGCTGCAGCGCAGTTTGATTAATTTCACTAAACGTTGGCGCCATAATAAAAAACGTTAAAAACATCGCCAAGCCAACAAGCACTTGCGCAGGCGGGATCGTATTGGTTCCCATCGATGTTTTGACAAAGCCCAGCACGATTACAATCCGCGTAAAACTTGTCATGAGCACCAATATCGCAGGTGCTACACTAAGCACAGTGATTAGTAATAAAATCGACAGTGTGCTTGTGCCTGAAGCCTCACTATCATTACTACCAATGTTAATGGAGATATCAGGAAGCGGTTCAGCGTGCGCATAAGGTACCATTATGATAAAAAGCATGAATACAAACGGTACAATAAGCATCCACTTTTTTTTCATTGTCCATCAACCATTCATCATTTTTTATCCTTCAGGATAGATTCAAGCTCATGCTTGCGCTCCGCTTGCTTATCCAGCTTCGCCTGCAGCAAATCCTCAAAGGTGCCGCGTTCATTCCACATATCTGTCGATCCAGCCTGCAACTCTTCGCTTTTGTCGCCTTTATTGAAGCGAGCTGCAAAATACTGCTTCAGGGAAGCAATGTTGATGCTGCTCTGCTCGCTTAGCTCTAATGCAGCCACGATTTGTGCAACCTTGTCCGGATCCAATTCCTTATCCAACAGCGTAACTTGTTCACCTACGCCAATTATGTAAATTCGGTCTGCGACCTCTATCACCTGCAGTGAGCTGTTTTGCCCCAAGCTGATCCCGCCTAATGAGCGCAAGCCGCGCTGGTTGGCCCAAGCTCGATTGCGCTTTGACAGCCATTTCACTGTAAGCATTAGAAGCGCGATTACAACTGCCAATGCTAAAAATACTTTTATAACATCCCATATAAGATTGGACTGAACCATTGGCGCGCTTTCACTTGACAAATCGCTTCCTTGCTCGCTGTTACTAGAAGCAGCAACAGCGACGATAGGAAGAGAAATAAGGAATAAGCTACTACTTGCAATTTTGAGTGCCAGTTTCCGCATTATGCGCCTACTCTCATTAACCAAGTGTTTTTTTAATCGCTTCAATAACACGGTCAGCCTGGAATGGCTTAACGATAAAATCTTTTGCACCTGCTTGAATTGCATCAATTACCATGGCCTGTTGACCCATCGCAGAGCACATAATAACTTTAGCATTTGCATCGATTTTGCGAATTTCCTTCAATGCAGAAATTCCGTCCATTTCCGGCATTGTAATATCCATCGTAATAAGATCAGGTTTAAGCTCTTTAAATTTTTCTACTGCTTGCGCGCCATCCGGTGCCTCTCCAACGACCTCATACCCGTTCTTCGTCAAAATGTCCCGAATCATCATTCTCATAAATGCAGCGTCATCAACAATAAGAATACGATTAGCCATGTTTCTTCCTCCTAGAAATCCTTTATTGTAGTTTTTGAATTCTGTCCCATTGACTTACGATATCTGTTACACGCACGCCAAAATTCTCATCAATAACGACAACTTCGCCTTTGGCAATGAGCTTGTTATTGACCAGAATATCTACTGGTTCACCTGCCAGTTTATCTAACTCAATGATAGAACCTTGCGACAACTCTAGTATGTCTTTTATTTGCTTTTGGGTCCTTCCTAATTCTACAGTGACCTTCAATGGAATGTCGAGTAGTAAATTAAGATTTGTCCCGTCAGTTTGCGGATATTGTCCTTGATTGAATGTCGCAAACTGCACTGGCTGAACGTTAACGTTGCGATTGGCGTTCATGCCTTGATTCGGCGCGCTAAATCCCATTGTTGGCTGAGCGTACATATCCTGCTGTGGTGCATACGCTGCAGGCGGTACGTTCGGCATTGGAGCCCCTTGTTGCGGCTGCAGCTCAGGTTGAACTGGAGCAGCTGCAGCTTGTGGTGGTGCAGCAGGCGGCGCTTCAACAGCAGGTGCAGAAGCCGGTGCAGAAGCTGGCGCTTGCGGCTCAGTGTCGTCAGTTCCCATTAGCGTCGCTACCATTTGCTTGGCAAACGAGACTGGCAGCAGCTGCATAATAGTAGAATCGATCAGATCGCCAATCGTTAGATGGAATGATATTTTAATCATCACATCATCTTGCGGCAAATGATCAACACCGTCTCCGCTCGTCATGTCCAAAATGTTGATTCCAGGCGGCGAAATATTGACCAGACGATTAAAAATCGTAGACATAGAGGTTGCAGATGAGCCCATCATCTGATTCATCGCTTCCTGTACGGCAGATATATGAATTTCGTTAAGCTCCTGATCTTCAACATCGCCTTCTCCACCAAGCATCAAATCTGCGATCACCTGCGCATCCTTGGTGCGGATGACGAGAGAGTTAATGCCTTCAAAGCCATCAACGTATTCAACGCTTACGGCAACATGAGGCTTCGGAAATACATCGCCCAGCTCGCTTTTTCTAACTAATGAAACGGAAGGGGTTGTAATATCCACTTTTTTGCCCAGCAGCGTAGACAAAGCCGTTGCAGCGCTGCCGAACGTAATATTGCCAATCTCGCCGAGGGCATCCTGTTCAATAGAAGAAAGATAATCATCCAAAACCTCTTCGCCTGCAGGAACTGGCGACTGACCAGCTTCTTCCGAGTCGCCCGAGGATTGACGTAGCAACGCATCAATTTCCTCTTGAGATAAATAATCTTTACTCGTCATAGTCTTCTTCCGCTCCTTCGCTTACAATCTCATCAATTTGAATCGCTAGTCGATCCCTGATTGAGCCTGGACTTCCAATAAATTTCAACTTTTCGCCTACCTTTATTTTAAGTCCTTCATCCACAGGTTTGTTTAAAGTTAAAACATCTCCTTGAGCCAAGCCCAAAAACTCTTGAATCGTTATGGTCGCTTCACCAAGCTCGGCAATTATAGGCAGTTTTGTCTTTTTCACTCGATGCTCAAGAATTTCAACTTCCTCTGGTATACGCTCCTTTTTCTGAGAAACAAACCAATGATGAACGGACAGTCTTGGCATAATTGGCTCCAGCACCACGTGAGGGATACAAAGGTTAATCATGCCAGTCGTATCGCCAATTTTGGTACTGAAGGAAATCAATGCAATCGTTTCGTTAGGAGAAACAATTTGCATAAATTGCGGGTTCGTCTCCAAGCCCTCGAGCTTCGGCTTAATGTCGATGACCGTTTTCCAAGCCTCTTGAAGACTATCAAATGCTCTAGCAAATACCTTCTCCATAATAATGGTTTCTATTTCAGTCAGAGCATTCATCTTTGAAGGCGCGGTTCCGGGACCGCCAAGCAAGCGATCCAACATGGCATAAGCAACGTTCGGGTTTACTTCTAAAACCATACGTCCTTCTAGCGGCTCAGCTTCAAAGATATTCAAGATGGTCATCTTCGGAATGGAACGAATAAATTCATCATAAGGCAGCTGTTCTACATCAACTACGTTTATTTGCACAAATGTTCTTAGCTGTGCCGAAAAATACGTCGTTAAATAGCGAGCAAAGTTTTCATGAATTCTAGTCAAGCTTCGAATATGATCCTTGGAAAAGCGTACTGCACGCTTAAAATCATACACACTAATTTTTCTCGTTGTTTCTTCCTTTTTTAAATCTTCAGCATCCATCTCACCAGATGATAATGCCGCGAGCAGAGCATCAATCTCATTTTGAGATAATACATCAACCATGTCTCTCACCTCCTTGGAGGAATTTTCTAGAAGCTAAATTCTACTAATCAAAAAGTTGGTAATTTCAACTTTAACAAGCTTTCCTTTTGGCAGAATCGGATTAATAAGATTTAACAGCTTCGATTCCAAAAGATCCTCACCCTGAGAGCCGTTCAGCTCATCTGCAGTCATATCAGCCAGTGTTCTGCTCAAAATCGGCTTCACTTCAATTTCCAGAATTTTGTCAAAGCTCTCTTTTGCCTTTTTGCTATCTAGCTGGAAAGCAAAATTGATGATGACTACAAACTCTGGATCCTTCAGGTTTCTGCGGAAATCGTTCAGCACAGATGTAACCTCAACACGCTCGTCAGCACTTAGCACTTCCACTTCTACCTTCTTGTTTTCGCTATTGGCAGTGCTGTTATCATCGAACATGGTTTGGTATACAACTACACCTACAACTGCAATTAATGTAATGGATAGAAGGATGGTTATTAACCACGGCAGCATCTTTTTCATCGCAAAGGCTCCTTTGTCTATTCACTCTTCTTATGGGCCACAGCAACTAGGCCGATTGTTTGAAGATACTGCTGATTTAGCGCAACAATCTCAGCAGTTTTTTCTTTAACTACAATTTTGTTGCCAGTTGTTAACGTAATAACAGTATCAGCAGCCTCTTCAACCAACTCAATAAGCAGCGCGTTGATCGTGACTGGTTGACCGTTTAAACGCGTTACAGTAATCATTATATGCCTCCTAAATAGTAGGGAGATCAAGGGATCTCCCTACGAAATGAGCTTACTTATCGTTTAAGATTAACGACCTCTTGTAAAATTTCATCGGAAGTAGTAATGATTCTTGAGTTTGCCTGGAAGCCGCGCTGAGCAACGATCATTTCAGTAAATTCGCTCGTCAGATCGACATTGGACATTTCAAGCTGTCCAGCGATAATCGCGCCAGTCCCAACCTCTGGATCGTTTGGCGCAACAATTTCAATTTCGCCATCAGGGTTAGCGTTGACAGTCATGCGATACAGGTTGCCGCCCAGCTTTTCAAGACCGCCAGGATTGACTACTTTTACGACGCCGATTTGCGCTACTTCAACCTGACCGTCTGCGGTAACACCAACGATCGTGCCGTCCTGCGAGATGCTGAAGCCTGTAACTTCCTCGTCCAATATAATTGGAGCTCCTGCAGTATCAAGCACGAACAGACCATCAGCGTTGACAAGCTGGCGGTTGGCATCAACCGTAAAGTTACCCGCACGGGACAATACTTGCTCCGCATCATCTCCGGCAGACAGGATGAAAAAGCCATCGCCGTTAATGCGCAGATTCGTTGGATCATTTGTATTCATCGCGCTTCCAGCCTGGTGCATCGTATCAATAGAAGCAATCGATACCCCAAGTCCAACCTGCTTGGCGTTTACGCCACCGCTTACGCCTTCTTCAGGAGCAGTAACCCCACTGATGCTTTGGCTCAAAACATCCGAAAACATTACGCGTCCGGACTTAAATCCAATCGTGTTCACATTGGCAATATTGTTGCCGATTACGTCCAGCTTTGTTTGAAAGCCTCTCATTCCAGAAACTCCAGAGTACATCGATCTTAGCATTGAATCTCCTCCTCAGAAATTTTCATCGTATAAGCTTAAGCTGCATCAGTCGGTCAGCAGCTATAGGCCTCCTGTTCGGTCCAGCCTAGCTTAAAATAATTGCACTATCGATTTGCGTAAACACATTGCTCTTCATCTGTCCACCATCCAAAGCTGTAACGACTGTTCTTGTTGGCACATTGACGATCATCGCAATATCGCGGTAAACAATTAAAGAGTCTTTGGCGCCTTTTTCCGCGGCAGAAGTAACAGCATCGCTAATTTGATTCAAGCTCTCCTGCGGCAAGCTGATGCCTCGCTGAGCCATTCTTACCTCTGCATGATGACTGAACTTAAGCAGCTCGCGGTCAAACACATCAGAGAACTTGCTTTGCTCTGTCGATCCGCTTTGCACTGCTTGATTCGCCTTCGGAAAGCTGCCGGGATTAACCTTCATCGGGTACAGCTGTCCGATTTTTATACTGTTGTTCATGATCCACTCACCTCATCATTGGCAGCGGACTCTGGTTCGCCAGACTCATCAGTTGCTGGAGCTTCTGGTTCTTCTGTATTGTCACTTCCATCTTCATCTGGAGCTTCGCTGCCGTTATCAATTGGCTTGGTTGAAATTTGCCCAATATAATCGATACCGATTAGATCTCCATTTACTTCAACGAACAATTTTCCGTCTTGCGAAACGATAGATTCCACAACACCGCTTTGCTTAATAACTTTGCCTTCCGAATCGTACTCATTCCACGTTACATGCTTACCGATCAAGCTTGATGCAGCACCGATATTTTGTCGCAGCAGCGCAACCTCGCTCGACATATTCATCAGCTGCTCAACCATGGAGAATTGCGCCATCTGTGCGATAAATTGCGTATTGTCCATTGGCGACAACGGGTCCTGATTTTGCAGCTGAGCTACAAACAGGTTAAGAAACTGGTCCTTGCCGAGTGCAGTTGATTTGGATGCTGCTTTATTAACGTTAGTCGTACTGTAGTGCGGCCATACAACTGAGGATGTAACTGGAGTTGCCATATGTTCACCTCCTGCACGCTTTTATATTGTTTTTGCTTGCTCATTAAATAGTTGCATTGACGGCTCGACCGAAGCCAAGCTCCTGATTCGTTACGTTCACTAGCAACTCTTCCTCAAAGGATTCTTCCTTGCTGCGGGAATTTGCATGTGCTTCGCTTTGCTGGTTGCCATGCGAGCCCTGCTTTTGCTGCTGACTCAATTGTGAAGCAAACTCATTATGGGCAACTTCAATTTTTTCAACCGTTATCCCTTGAGCTGCCAGCGACGCGCGCAGCTGAATCATCTGATTTTCAAGCGCATCCTTGGCCATTGCCGTTTCCGTCTGGAACATTGCAGTCAGCACGCCGTTTTGCATCGAGATTTTCACATCCACATGGCCTAAATGCTCCGGCGTTAATGAAAGTCTTGCCTCCGTCACACCGTTAAGCGCCGTTACCTGAAAGCGCTGAACGACCAAACTGCGCATCGTTTCCGCAAACTCGTCGGCTATTACAAATGCGCTAGAGCCGCCTGCTGCTGATCTTGTCAAATGCGAAAGAAAGTCCTTTACATTATCGGCTTTCAGCTGAAATTCCGGCAGTACGGTTTGCACCATGGTCTGCTCGAGTGCAGGCTGATTAACCTGGTTAGCTGCAGGAGTCGTGCTAGAAGCTTCAGCAGCTTTATTCGCTGCCGCCGTATAGGCTGCTTCCTGCGACAAACGCTGCAAATGAGCAGCAGCATTAACTGGCAGCTTTGCATCCTTACTGACTTCTGTTGTAGGCAAAGCTTGTGCAGCATTCTCAGTCGGCTTCACTTTAATTTCCTTGGTCAGCTCGCCGATTTTAGCCTGAATGACCTGCAATTGCTCCGCTACGACCTGCTCGGCGGATTTGCCAAACAGAACTTTGCCTGTGCCATTTTGCAGCGCCTGCTGCAGCACGAGCAATTGGTCAGACAGCTTGACAAGCGCTTCATTGGACGAGTAGCCGGAATGGGCTGCAAGCTGCTCATTCAAGCTAACAGCTGGCGCCATCACCTTCGACTGATTGTTGGAGAACGATATGATCTCGACAAGTGCAGCGATTTGCTGCAGCAGTGACTCAATCAATGCCTGCTGCTCGACAGTCAGCTCAACCTCCCCCGCCTGCTCTAGCTGATCCAATTGATCCAGCATTTGCTCGATCATGCCGTCCAGCTCTTCTTCTGTCGGCTGCTTGCTCCCAAGCAGCAAGCTGCTGTTCGCCAAAAGAATAGCAGGATTGACAGCTGCTTGACTGCTATCAGAAGCTGCAGGCTGCTGTGCACCTACGATGCCGAATAGCTGTTTCTGGAAAGCAGCTCCATCGGAGGCGGCTGATTGATTGCTGGTCAATTGAGCAACATTGCCCATAACGGGAGCGCCGCTCAGCAAATTCAATATGTCCACTTTTTCACCTCCTTTCAATCATGAGGCTATCTAGCTTTGCATTAGTCTTGTAACTAATACTGCCGCTGTACGCTCGTCAATTGCAGTCATTTCCTCCAATATCGCAGATCTTGCTGTACTATCTGTCACTTGCAGCACGCGCAGCACTTTGCTGGAGCTGATGTCCATCATTTTCAGCAGCATTTCCGCTGCTGCAGCCGGGTCCATTGCTGCAAAGGTAGCTGCCAGATCCGCATCGCTCACCTGGCTTGAAGTCGCCTGGTTATTGGATTCAGACTGCAGCCGCTCAACTCTTGACTGCAGCGCGGCAATTTCCATATCCTTTGCCGTTTCATTATCCTTCAGCTTAATCGTGACATCTGCCGCTACCTGAGGGTTCATTTTTTCCATAATTCGAACGCGGTCATCCGCGCGCATCTGGCTGAACAGCAAGGCCATTTCCTCAAGCGTCATGCTCTGAACAATCGGAGCTGCCTTGCTCGGAGTCATCCTTGAAAACATGCCTGCCAGCTCTTGAATGCGCGCGGTATATTGCTCGTCGGTTACGGTTTGCTCGGCAGTTGTCGTTTCCGCGGCCGTTTCGCTTTGCGTTTGCAGCGTATTGATCGTTTGCTCCTGCTCAACCGTTTTTGCAGTCGCTGCAGAAAGCTCTTCCTGTGCAGCTGCAAGCTGAGCCTCCAATTCTGCAATTCTTTCATTCAGCTTGTCAGATCTAAGCTTCTCATCAGAATTGGCAAGCGGCTCTGTAGGCTCTGGCAATAAATCTCGTATGATCGGGATGCTGTGGCCAATCTCAATCGCCTTGCTGCGAATGTCTACGCCCAGAAACGTTATAAACAGTCCAATTAGTACAATGACAAACAAAAGAGGGGTCACGATAAATACAGCTCTCTCTATAAAACTGCTTTCTTGCTTCTCTTCATCAATGGCTGCCAATTCCATTCACTCCCTTGCGCGCGATTCTCTTATGGAGCAGGTGACATAAAACGGATGGAGGCCATCTCGTCCAGCTCTTGTTGTTCTTTGAGCAGCATATTATATTGAAATTTCGCGAATGCATGCTCCTTAGCCTTATGCCAAACCTTTTCTTCCTTCATTTTGTGTGCGAGCTCATTTCTGCGAAGCTCTACCTTGTGTTCTGCCCGCTTAATATCTTTTAATTTGCTCTTAATTTTTTGCTCTAAATATTCGATATACTCATTAATAGTAATGACATCTGCCAATGGCGAAGCTTCAAGCACGGCCTGCTCCAGCTTCTGCTCCCATTCCTGCTGCTGCTGCTTTATTTGCCTTAGCTGCTCGTTTTCCTCGTTCAGAATGGCAATTGCATCAGATAGCAGCCATTCGGCTTGCGTTTTTTCGCTTTCTTTCAAATCAACAATTTTTTGAAAGCCGTACTTAAAGGATGCCATTTACTAATCAACTCCTACTAAAATTAGCGATAAGCTGCTGCTGTGCCTGTTCCAGCGTTACCTTTTCATTGGTGCGCTGTCTTGTAAATGAGTTAATAAGATCAATGTATTGAATTGCCATATCTATTTGCTGATTGGAGCCCTGCTGATAGGCACCGATATTGATAAGATCTTCAGAATCACGATATATCGCAAGCAATCTTTTCAATTCGTTGGCCGCATCGAGCTGCTCCTCGCTGACGATTTCGTTCATAACGCGGCTGACCGAGGCAAGCACATCTATCGCAGGATAATGCCCTTTATGCGCCAGCGCTCTGCTCAGGACAATGTGACCATCCAGAATGCCGCGCACTGCGTCGGCAATCGGTTCGTTCATATCATCGCCATCGACGAGCACAGTATAAAATGCGGTAATCGAGCCTTTATTGCCTGTTCCAGCTCGCTCCAGAAGCTTGGGCAGAGCAGCGAATACAGACGGTGTGTAGCCTCTTGTCGCAGGCGGCTCTCCAATCGCCAGGCCAACCTCGCGCATCGCCATTGCATAGCGGGTTACAGAATCCATCATCAGCATCACGTTAAGGCCGCGATTTCTAAAGTATTCCGCAATTGAAGTGGCAATCATTGCACCCTTCATGCGAATAAGAGCCGGTTGATCAGAGGTCGCCACGACGACAACTGAACGAGCAAGCCCCTCTGGACCGAGGTCCTTTTCGATAAATTCAAGCACCTCGCGCCCACGCTCGCCGATTAGTGCAATGACGTTGACATCAGCAGTTGTATTGCGGGCAATCATGCCGAGCAGCGTACTTTTCCCAACGCCTGAGCCAGCGAAAATACCAACGCGCTGACCTTCACCGACCGTCAGCAAGCCATCAATGGCCTTGACGCCGGTTCCTAACGGCTTGCTCACGCGCGGACGCCCTAATGGGTTGCTTGGCGCATGGTGCGTAGAGTAGCTTGGCATTCTGCTCGGCAAAAAGCTGCCATCCAACGGGTTGCCAAGACCATCCAGCACTTTGCCGAGCAGCTCGGAGCCTACCTGAACGGTTAGCGGCTTGCCAGTGCCGACAACATCGCAGCCAGGACTAATCGCATGAAGATCGCCCAAAGGCATTAATATTACTTTATTTTCACGAAAGCCAACTACCTCCGCCTTTAGCGGCTTGGCTGATTTGGCCGGATAAATATAGCAGAGATCGCCAATGCTGGCGTCCGGACCTTGCGATTCAACGGTTAACCCGATCACCTGTGTCACTTTGCCATTAATGCGGACAGGGTCAACATTTTTCAGATGCTCTTGATACTTTTCCAAATCAAATTTAAGCTGGGTCATTGGCTTGGCCTCTCTCTTCAATGCTCTGATGTGCAATAATGAGCAGCTCACGCTTAATTTCAGATAATTGTGTATCGATTCGAGTATCAATGCTGCCAAACTTGGAGCGAATAACACAGCCATTGTCCTTAACGGTCGCATCCGGTATGATGACCAGCTCGGCCTGCGAATCGATCGCCGCGTTCAGCTCTTCGCGCGCTGCCTGGACAAATGAAAGCGAGGCTGGAGCTACGCATAGCGTAATCTCACCTTGCTCGCGTCGTCTGGATAAGGTTCGGGTTATCATCTCGATTACGAGCTCAGGCTCCAGCGAAAGCTGCTTGTCGATAATTTTCTCGGCAATCGAGCAGCTAAGCTCGATAATAAATGGTTCAGCTTCCTGAATAATTTGCTCGCGAGTGCGGTAAGCCTCCTTCAAGATCGAGGCCGCTTCTGCCAAGTTATGCTCCCACTCGCTGCGCACCTGCTCTTGAGCCTGCTCAATGCCTTGCTGGAAGCCTTCCTGATAGCCTTCTTGCTGCTGCTGCAGCCGAAGCTGCTCGTCTTCGTTGCGTTTTTCCAGCCACCAGACTTCGATCTGCTGCCTTGCATCCTCGAGCATTTTGTCGCATTCCTCAGCCGCTTCCTTAAGCCGGCTATCGGCAGCTGCTTTCGCATCAGCAAGCATTTGCTCTGTTAAGGAAATCGTCGCGGCATCAGGCTCGCTGGCATCAGGCTCTGTCTCTTCAATTTCGCTGATGGCATTATTTGGTGGTAAATATTGATTGGTTAAACGCAACTTTTTCAGCTCTTCCAGCGTCATAACATGTGAGGACTTGATCAAGTTAGACAATGATATCATCTCCTCCGCCACGTGCGATGATAATTTCGCCAGACTCTTCTAGTCGTCTAATAATTGCAACGATGCGAGTTTGAGCTTCTTCTACATCACGTAAGCGTACAGGGCCCATAAATTCCATTTCTTCCTGGAATGTTTCAGCCATACGTTTAGACATATTACGGAAAATTGCTTCACGCACTTCTTCGCTTGAAACTTTAAGCGCAAGCTGCAAATCGGCATTTTCCACATCACGAATAATGCGTTGAATCGAACGATTGTCAATGCTGACGATATCTTCAAATACGAACATGCGCTTCTTAATATCCTCGGCAAGCTCTGGATCTTGAATTTCCAGCGCATCGAGGATTGTACGCTCTGTACCGCGGTCGACACCATTCAAAATTTGAACGATAGAGTCGATGCCGCCAGCATTTGTATAATCCTGAGTAACTGTCGCGGACAGCTTTTGCTCAAGAATATGTTCGATTTGCGTAATGACCTCTGGCGAAGTACTGTCCATAAGCGCGATTCGCTTCGCGACATCCGCCTGCTTGTCTTGCGGCAAGGAAGACAGAATTGTCGCTGCTTGATCAGCCTGCAAGTAAGACAGAACTAGTGCAATGGTCTGAGTATTTTCATTTTGGATAAAGTTAAGAATTTGTGCTGGATCAGCTTTTCGTGCGAAATCAAACGGTCTAACCTGCAGAGTAGCAGTCAGACGCGTCAGCACCTCCTTAGCCTTTTCCTCGCCTAGCGCCTTGTCCAAAATTTCTTTGGCATAGGCGATACCGCCTTGTGAAATATACTCTTGCGCCATACAAATTTGATGGAACTCTTGCAATATATTATCGCGGTCAACACTATCAACTTTTCTGACATTAGCAATCTCTAACGTTAATTGTTCAATTTCATCGTCGCGTAAATGTTTAAATATTTGCGCAGATACTTCAGGCCCTAGCGTGATCAATAAGATCGCTGCCTTTTGACGTCCCGATAATCCTTGAGCCATTTTAGACAAATTACAGCACCTCTATTCATCTACTAGCCAGGTACGAAGCAAGTTGACGAATTCGTCAGGTTTGCGTTTGGCAAGCGTTTCAAGATTTTTGCGAGCTTGACTGTCGTTCTGAAGATTGTCAAGATCAATCGTTTCATAAGCAGGACGAACTGGAATATCTTCAACAACCAGCTCTTCTTCCTCTTCGGCCTTCGCTTTGCGACGACGCAGCAATACAAAGATCAATGCAGCGATTAGCAGTAGAGCAAGTGCGGCAAGACCAATAATCCATGCGGTGGATAGTCCTGTTTCATCAGCCGCTGCAGCAGCTTCTGCGTCAAAGTCGCGCGCAATAAGCGTTACCTTTTGTTGAACTGCTTGATCATTAGTCAAATCCTGGCCGGAATTAGCCAGCTGGCTTCTTACGAAGCTAGCCAAATAATTAGTAATTGCTTGCTGATCAGCCTCGCTAGCCAATTCAGAGGCTTCAAAGCCAACGCTGATTGACAAATCTTTTACGACATAAGCTTGAGATTCTATAATATTATTTATGCGGTTCACATCATAATTGCGAATGGTAGAATTGCTTTCTGAAGAATTTTCTCCACCAGCATTCCCAGTTTGGTAGGTTGGAATATCCGTTTCGCCTGTTCCAACAACTCCGCCCGACGCATCCGTGCTAGTGCTGGAGGTCGATTCCAACTGCTCGCTAATAATGATGCCGTTGTTATTGTTATTCTCCAACGGAAGAACCAGGCTTTCTTGACTTGATTTTTTATCAAAGTTCAAGCTGCTTGAAATACTGACCACAATTTTATCAACGCCATAAATTTGGCTTAAGTATTGCTGGATCGTATTTTTCAGTTCTTGTTCATATTTCTTTTGTATATTAAATTGTGTCTCTATTAAATTCGTTCCGCCACTTAATAGATCATTCGCTTCCGACGAAAGCAATTCGCCATGCTGCTGGCTGGAAATTGTAATATCCTGAATATCAATGCCACCTACAGCTGCTTTAATCAGATTGTAGTAGCCATCGATTTCCTTTTGAGTCGGGCGATAGCCAGGCGTGAAGTTTAGCACGACAGCTGCCGTAGGCTTTTGCATTTCCTGCGTTGTCAGAAACACGCTTTCTTCATGCTTCGTTACCAATACCTTGGAGCTTTCGATGCCGCTTAGTCCATTTAACAGCCGTTGGACTTCGCCGTTTATCGCATTTTGATATTTGACATTAAATTCATTTTCGGTAGTTCCTAATGCGCTGCTACCGATTCCAAATGTTTCAGCAAATCCCAATGAACCGTTTTGGATTAGCCCTTGTGAGCCTACATCAATTTTCACACGTGCAGCATCTTTTGCAGGAATTGAAATTTCACTGCCCGTTGCGTTGAGCTTATAAGGAATTCCTGCCGATTCCAAATGATTGATGACTGCTGCCGAATCATTGGCATCCAGCTTTGTGAATGCTACCTCATACTCAGTACGAGTGAAAATGACTGTGATTAACACGATCGCTACAATCAGTCCAATAAGGGATGCGAATAACCATATTTTCTGATTTCTTCCCATTTGCTGAAATCTGGTTTTGACTTTATTTACATATTGGGCTACTCTTTCGTTCACGTTTTCACCTCATCCGAGTTCTATGCAGGCACCAGAGCAACTTAAACTTGGATTCTCATTATTTCTTGATACGCTGCAACTACTTTATTGCGAATCTCTGAGGTAAATTGCAAACTAATTTGAGATTGACTTGCTGCAACTAATACTTCAGTAGCATCCACTTGACCTGCTAAATATAAATCATTCATTTTATGTACGTTTGCTTCCTGGGCTGCAACATTACTTAATGCATCGTTGAGATATTCGCCGAACGACCTCGTAATTTCCGCAGTAGTTTTTTCAGAACTGCTCACATTTGCGTTTTTAATCGCACTAATCGCACTTGTAGAAATGTGCTCAATCATGAAACCTCTCAATCCTCTCTACGATTTATTTCCCTATTTCTAGTGCTTTCATAAACATCGATTTCGTAGCATTTAATGCTGTAACATTCGACTCATAAGCACGAACGGCAGCAATCATATCTACCATTTCGGTAGCAATATCAACATTGGGCATTTCTACGTACCCATCTACATTGGCATCCGGGTGGGAGGGATTATATACTAACTTTGTTGGAGAGGAGTCCTCAATGATTTTTGTCACATTGACTCCTTTAAATTTGCTGCTTGCATCATTACCATTTAAGGTATTGTTGAAGATTTGGGAAAAGGACTGCTCGTTAGATTCCATAACGACCATTTTGCGTTTATATGGAACGTATTCACCATTGACATAAGCGGCTCTTGTTGTTTCCGCATTCGCAACATTAGAAGAAATGACATCCATACGCATTCTGTTAGCGGTTAGTGCAGAAGCACTAATATCAAAGCCATTCGTAATTTTCACGCACGCTTACCTCCTGTTACTTTGCTCCTGTTATTGCGATTCTCATCATTGTAAAATCATGGTTTAGCTGCTGAACATAAAAATTATAGTTCAATTGGTTCTTGGCTAGCAATGCCATTTCAGCATCATGATCGACATTGTTGTTTGTTGTCGAATTCATGGCAGTTGAGGTGTCGGTTACCAGCTTGGCAGTCGGAAGACCTAGGTCTCCTTTTCCTATTGCAATATGCTTTTCATGGGTCCGGCTGCCTTTAAGCTTATCCTCTCCATTCCCCAGCTGCTTTGCGATAAGCTCTTCAAATACGAGCTCGGATCGCTTAAAGTTTGGTGTTTCCGCATTAGCAATATTGTTAGAGATGACTCTCTGTCTTGCTTCTGCAGCGTACAGTGCTGCTTCCATTCGCTGGAAAGATGCATTGTTGACAAGTTTCACTGATTTTCACCACTTTCATTCTTCCGATTAGGAAGTATTCTTCCTACTAGG
This sequence comes from Paenibacillus montaniterrae, assembly GCF_018403185.1. Taxonomy (GTDB): domain Bacteria; phylum Bacillota; class Bacilli; order Paenibacillales; family Paenibacillaceae; genus Pristimantibacillus; species Pristimantibacillus montaniterrae. Next base: position 177,369 of record NZ_BOSE01000001.1, on the reverse strand, counting down.
AAAGATTATTCAACATCGATCCTACAAAATCCTTTATTTTTATACAAAAAGATTAAAAAAATATAATAATACGTCGAAACATATACTTATATCATCTTTAATTATGCAAATTTAGACAATAAGAAAAAAGCCCTAACTTCAAAATCGAGTAGGGCTTTTCAACTATGTCCTGAATTGGAACTATATGTGTTTTTACCTTCTATTTTTTTCAAGCTCTTGCAAAAGCTGGTGTTTTAGTATTCTAATATAGGTCCCTTTCATGCCAAGCGATCTAGTTTCTATGACTCCTGCGCTTTCCAGCTTTCTTAATGCGTTGACGATAACCGATCTCGTAATCCCGACACGATCCGCAATTTTCGAGGCAACCAGAAGCCCTTCCTTGCCCTCCAACTCTTCGAAAATATGCTCTACCGCTTCGAGCTCGCTGTATGACAGCGAATCAATCGCTACCGCAACAACGGCTCTGCTGCGCGCTTCCTGTTCAATTTCCTCGCTTCGTTCTCTTAAAATCTCCATGCCTACAACCGTGCTTCCATATTCAGCCAGTACTAAATCCTCATCTGTAAAGTCGCCGGATTCACGTATTAGCAGCAGTGTGCCATGTCGATCACCACCACCAATAATTGGTACAATAGTCATATATCCGCCATCGCCTAATCTGTCGAAAATTTCAGATTCCAAATAGCGGGATGCTACATTGGTGCTCGTTTCATCCACGTTCATCATCAATTGATTCGTTTCGCTGGAGAAACGAAGCTCATCTGCTTGCAGAGACCGCAAGTAATCGTGCGCATGCACGTCCAGCGCTGCGCAGCCTAATATTTTTCCGCGGCGGCTGACGACGAATACATTCGCCTGTATCGTCGTACACAGCACCTCGGCCATTTCTCTGAAGCTGACCGCTTTACCGGCGGTCCGCTGCAGCAAACGGTTTAATGTTCTTGTTTTATTCAATAGACTCATTCAAAATTTGCCCCCTAAAACTGTACCTGCTATAGGCGTTCAAAAAGTCGGGCTTCTTGAACTTCCTTTATAAAATATATTGACTTAAATCTCGGTCTTTAGCAATACCCCCGAGTTTTGCTCGTACATACTCAGGAGTAATTGTCATATGCTCTAGGTTCAGCTCAGGAGCTTCAAAGGACAGATCCTCCAGCAGTTTTTCAAGAATCGTGTGCAAGCGTCTGGCACCGATGTTCTCCATATTGCGATTGACGTCAGCTGCAATCGAAGCCAATTCCTTAATCGCATCCTCAGAAAAATCGATTTTAATGCCTTCCGTTTCAAGCAGCGCCGTATATTGCTTGGTAAGCGCATTTTGCGGCTCCGTTAAAATACGGATAAAATCGTCCTCAGACAAGGACGTAAGCTCTACGCGAATCGGGAAGCGCCCCTGCAGCTCCGGAATCAGATCGGAAGGCTTGGCAATATGGAACGCGCCGGCTGCAACAAACAAAATATAGTCTGTTTTTACGGGGCCATACTTCGTCATAATCGTCGATCCTTCTACAATCGGCAAAATATCGCGCTGCACGCCTTCACGCGATACATCCGGGCCTGAGCCTCTCGATGGCGCAGCAATTTTATCAATTTCGTCGATAAAGATGATGCCGCTTTGTTCTGCCCGTACGACGGACTCGGCAATGACCTCATCCATGTCAATCAGCTTGTTGGCCTCCTGCTGCGTCAGCACTTTTCTTGCTTCCTTTACAGGAAGGTTGCGTTTCTTCGGCTTTTTCGGCATTAACGAGCCAAGCAGATCCTGCATATTCATCCCCATGCCGTCCATGCCCTGTCCGCCAGCCAGCATATCCATCATCGATGGCGAATTGTCCTCTACCTCGATTTGCACCTTTTCATTTTCCAGCTTGCCCGCTGCCAAATCCTCACGAACCTTGGCGCGGCGCTCAGCCAGCCCATGATCCACTTCTGTTTCCTTTTCATTGTTTTGTTCGGACTGCATATTGCCAAACAGCATTTCAAACGGATTTTTATTGGACTTTTGCTTCGTTTGCGCAGGTGCCAGCAAATCTACGATCCGTTCGTTGGCAAGCTTTTCCGCTTCGTCCTGTACAAATACAACCTTTTCCGATTTCACCATGCGAATCGCGGTTTCAACAAGATCGCGCACCATCGATTCGACATCTCGCCCAACATAGCCGACCTCAGTAAATTTGGTCGCTTCCACCTTAACAAAAGGAGCCTTCACAAGCTTGGCCAGACGACGGGCAATTTCGGTTTTACCTACACCAGTCGGTCCAATCATCAGAATGTTTTTTGGAACGATTTCATCGCGCAAGCTTTCATCCAATATGCTTCTGCGATAACGATTGCGAAGTGCTACCGCTACAGAACGCTTAGCGTCTTTTTGTCCTACGATATATTTATCAAGCTCCGCGACAATTTCGCGCGGTGTTAGAGCTTTATTACTCATCTTCCTCGCCTCCTGTATCTTTTCAAATCGCTTGTAAACTTGATTATATAATCTCTTCCACAATAATATTGTGGTTGGTATAGACGCATATTTCCGCTGCAATGTTCAATGCACCTTTGGCCATGTCCTTGGCATCCATGTCCTGAGCATGACGCTTCAGAGCCCGTGCCGCCGCAAGCGCAAAGCTGCCGCCAGAGCCTATCGCGATTATGTCGTCATCCGGCTCAATAATTTCACCATTTCCTGAAATGAGCAGCATGCCTGTTTTGTCCATCACAATCATCATCGCTTCAAGCTTTCGCAATACGCGATCGGAACGCCATTCCTTTGCCAGCTCAACAGCGGCGCGCTGCAAATTGCCATGATGCTCCTCCAGCTTTGCCTCAAACTTCTCAAACAACGTAATCGCATCAGCAACCGAACCGGCAAAGCCAGCTACAACCTGGCCGCGATAAAGACGGCGCACTTTTTTCGCCGTTCCTTTCATTACCATTGAGTTGCCGAACGTAACCTGACCATCGCCTGCAATTGCCCCTTTGCCATTGTGCCGAACCGCACAAATCGTAGTCGCATGAAACTGCATTTCCATTCCAATCCCTCCTAATTTATCAGTTCACTGTGAAGCCAGAATTGTTATCGACATATTGTGCGAGACCGCTTGAGCATATTAAACCAAATGCTGCTCTTTAAACTGCTTGATCGCCTGCAGCGCCCGATTTGCAATTGCTTCATTTTTTTCCTTCTTATTTCGAATTTTATTCTCCAGAGGTGGAAAAAGACCGAAGTTAGCATTCATAGGCTGAAAATGTTTGAAATCAGCCGTCGTAATATAATGAGCCATGCTGCCGAGCGCTGTTTGCTCTGGAAGCTCTACAAGCGCCTCTCCTTTAGCCAGCTTGGCGGCATTGATGCCGGCAATCAAGCCTGAGGCAGCAGACTCCACATAGCCCTCTACGCCCGTCATTTGACCAGCAAAAAACAACGTTTCGCGCTTCTTCGTTTGATACGTCGCTTTAAGCAGGCTCGGCGAGTTGATGAACGTATTGCGATGCATCACGCCATAACGGACAAACTCGGCGTTTTCAAGGCCTGGAATCATTTGAAACACTCGTTTTTGCTCTCCCCATTTTAAATGCGTCTGGAAGCCTACCATATTGTAGAGTGTGCCCGCCGCATTATCCTGTCTTAGCTGAATGACAGCATACGGCAGCTTGCCTGTATGAGGGTTGACGAGACCAACCGGCTTCATCGGCCCAAAAAGCACCGTTTGCTTGCCGCGTGCAGCCATGACCTCGATCGGCATACAGCCCTCAAAATAAATTTCCTTCTCAAACTCCTTAAGCTGTGCTACCTCTGCAGTAATGAGCGCCTCGTAGAAGGCGTTAAACTCTTCCTCTGTCATCGGGCAGTTCAAATACGCCGCTTCTCCCTTGTCGTAACGAGAAGCGAGATACACCTTGCTCATATCGATAGAGTCTTTCTCTATAATCGGTGCTGCCGCATCGTAAAAATAGAAATATTCCTCGCCCAGCAATTGCTTGATTTCGTTTGACAATGATTCTGCAGTAAGCGGTCCTGTCGCAATGACGACGATGCCGTCCTTGGGAATTTCCGTTACCTCTTCATTTTTCACTTCTATTAAAGGATGGCTGCGCAAACGATTGGTCACTTCGCCAGAAAATCCGTCGCGATCCACCGCAAGCGCTCCGCCAGCGGGCACGGCATGCTGATCGGCACTGCCTATAATAATGGAATCAAGCAAGCGCATTTCTTCCTTTAATACGCCGACAGCATTGGTCAGCCCATTGGCACGCAAGCTGTTGCTGCATACCAGCTCTGCAAACTGGTTCGTATGATGCGCTGGCGTCTGTCTGACAGGCCGCATCTCATACAGCACGACCTCAACGCCTTGCTTGGCGATTTGCCAGGCTGCTTCACTGCCCGCCAGCCCAGCACCGATGACTGTTACTTTTTGTGTACTCAATACATTCCATCCTCTCATTGCAGCTATTGTATATAAAGACAATATCCTCCCAGCAATTTGGGAGGATCACTTGTCAAATCAGGCATTATATTTCCTCGTGCTCGTCTTCGATAACCTCTTCACTATAGTCGCAGGCTACACATTGAAGACGCGCCCCGCTGCGGTTACGCTTCTCAACCAACACTTGCTGACAGTTGGGACAGCGCTTGTTAGTCGGCTTATCCCACGATACGTAATCGCATTCCGGGTACGTATCACAGCCAAAGAAAATTCTACCCTTTTTACTGCGACGCTCCACAATATGCCCTTTGTTGCATTTCGGGCAAACCACGCCTATTTCCTTAACGATCGGCTTCGTGTTGCGGCAATCCGGGAAGCCCGAGCAAGCGAGAAACCTGCCGAACCGCCCCATCTTATATACCATTGGCTTGCCGCACTTGTCGCACAGCTCGTCAGATACTTCGTCTTGAATTTCTACTTCCTTCATTTCTTCTTCGGCTACTTCCAGCCGTTTTTCAAAGGTTTCGTAAAAATCCTCTAAAATTTTTACCCAATCCTCGGTTCCTTCTTCAATATGATCGAGATTGCCTTCCATATCTGCTGTAAATTCTACATTCAGTATTTCCGGGAAAAATTCCTCCATCAGTTGAATAACGAGTTCACCAAGCTCTGTCGGGAAAAACTTTTTCTCTTCCAGCGCGACGTATCCGCGTTTTTGTACCGTCTCCAGCGTTGGCGCATAGGTACTTGGACGACCGATGCCAAGCTCCTCCAGCGCTCGCACAAGTCTTGCCTCGGTGTAGCGTGGCGGCGGCTGCGTAAAATGCTGCTTCGGATCGATCTCAAGCGGCTTAAGCTGCTCCTTGACCTGCAGAGGCGGAAGCAACGTATACTCTTCTACCGTGCCGTCATCATTGCCTTCGACATAAACCTTCATGAAGCCGGCAAATTTGATTTTCGAGCCGGATGCGCGGAACGTAGCAGGTCCGCATGTAAAGTCTACCGTCATCGTATCCAGGATAGCAGACGCCATCTGGCTCGCGGCAAAGCGATCCCAGATCAATTTGTAAAGTCTGAACTGATCCCGCGACAAATACGGCTTCATCGTTTCAGGATCTCGCAAAATCGAGGTTGGACGAATCGCTTCATGGGCGTCCTGCGAATTGCTGTTCTTCTTCGTATACTGCCTCGGCTCTGCAGGGATGTAGTCCGCTCCATACTTTTCCGTTACATAGCTGCGAGCTTCCTCTTGCGCAACAGGAGAGATGCGCGTCGAATCCGTTCTCATATATGTAATCAAACCGACTGTGCCTTCCTTGCCAAGCTCTACCCCTTCGTACAGCTGCTGGGCGACAGACATCGTTTTCGATGCCCGAAAGCCAAGCTTGCGTGCTGCTTCCTGCTGCAAGGAGCTCGTAATAAATGGTGGCGAAGGATGACGCAGACGCTCTTTCTCCTTTACCTCGGCAACTGTAAAGCTTTGCTCGGCAATCGCTGTAAGAACAGCGTCTACTTCCTCCTTATTGCCCAGCTCCTTTTTCGTGCCGTTCAGTCCGTAAAACTTAGCCTCAAAGCTTTGCTTTTCATGCATCAGCTTGGCAGTGATGGACCAATACTCCTCAGGCACAAAGGCGTCGATTTCATTTTCCCGATCAATGATCAGCTTTACCGTAACCGACTGAACGCGACCTGCTGAAAGCCCCTTCTTCACTTTCTTCCATAATAATGGGCTTATTTTGTAGCCGACCAGACGATCCAGAATGCGTCTCGCCTGCTGTGCGTTGACCAAATCCATATTGATTTGGCGCGGAGTCTTGAAAGCTTCCTTTACCGCTTGCTTCGTTATTTCGTTAAACACAACGCGGCATGGCTCTTGTTCATCAATTTCCAGGTAGTGCGCAAGATGCCAGGCAATCGCCTCTCCCTCACGATCGGGGTCGGCCGCCAGATAGACGCGCTTCACTTTTTTTCGGGCATCTTTCAATTCTTTCAGTACTGAGCCTTTGCCGCGTATAGTAATATATTTTGGATTAAATCCATCTTCAATTTCTACACCAAATTGACTTTTAGGCAAATCACGAATATGTCCCATGGACGCCTTCACAATATATTTACTACCTAAATATTTACCAATCGTTTTGGCTTTGGCGGGTGATTCTACAATGACTAACGAATCTGCCATACGAGGTGCCTCCTCTTTAGAAACAAGTTACAGTGCAATATATATAGATCCAGGTTGTAGCTCTATGAATTGTTTTATACATAAATTTAGCAGAAGTACGTTCAAATGTCCAAACGGGATTGACGTATGCTCATGAATCTCGTTAATGGAGCGGGGCTGCTCCTTAATATAGGCATAGATGAGACGCTCTTCCTCCGACAGCCGATTATGCTCTGTTGATTCGGCATTTTCAGCCTGCGGTGCAAACGGTTCGCCGGCATTTACAGTATGCTGCAACCATGAGAGTTCCTCAAACAACTGTTGTGAGGTCAATAGCATTCTAGCATATCCTTTCTCAATAAGAAAGTTCGGCCCTTCACTTTTCTTCGAAAAGATCGAGCCTGGCACCGCAAACAGCTCACGATCCATGTCCAGCGTATGCCTTGCCGTAATCATTGATCCGCTTTTCCGCTCCCCTTCTATAATAACAGTGGCACGGCTTAAGCCTGCGATTATGCGATTGCGGGCATGAAACTGGCCTGGATGAACCGGCATCCACTGCGCGCTCTCAGACAGCAGCAGACCGTCGCTGGCAAGCCGCTCATACAGCGCGTAATTATTGGCGGGATAACAATGCGTAATCGCGCTCGGCAATACTGCAATCGTACTGGCCGGAAGCGCGACAGCCTCCTGATGGGCAATCGTGTCTACGCCATTGGCAAAGCCGCTCACGATCGTCAAGCCTTCGCCTGCAAAATGCTTGGCAAATTGCTTTGTGCATTGCTTGCCATAGCTCGTTGGATATCTTGTGCCAACAATCGCAACCGCATCTCGCTTCAGCAGCTCAAGCCTGCCGATCGCGAATAGTAACCACGGAGGCTGGGCAATTTGCTTCAACGGCTCCGGATACAGCTCATCCCAACAGGATATCGCTGTATAGCGGCTGCGATGTTCTCGCTCATATAACTCATCTAGCGTTGGATATGAATATTGATTATGAAACTGGCAAAGCTGCTGAGCTGTTTTCTTGGGAAAGCCCAGCTCCTGCAGCTGCTCCAGTGTCCACAGCCTTTGGCTGTACAGCTCATTGCTAATGATTCGATCAATACTATGCCAGCCAACGCCTAGGATGCTGGATGCTTCTATAATATAATGCTTTAATTGTAGCTTTTCCATTGATTCACCCCTAAAAAGAGCAAATCTTGCAAGCATACTCTTTCATTTTGCCTTATTTCTGCTGTTGTTTGCAAGTATTGCTCTTAAATTAGAAAATATTTAATGAGAAATTGATCGTTTATAATAAAAAAGAAGCCTTACCCTCCACATGGAAGATAAGGCTTCTTGCCCAACCATTACTTAATTGTTTTTACTTTTTCAAGCAATCCTTTTTCTTCAAGCAAGCTTACCAAGGTAGATCCCATTTCCGCAGGAGTAGGAGCTACGCGAATGCCGCATTTTTCCATTGTCGCGATTTTTTCTGCTGCAGTTCCTTTGCCGCCTGAAATGATCGCGCCCGCATGACCCATCCGTTTTCCTGGAGGCGCGGTAGCACCGCCAATGAAGCCTACGACAGGTTTTGTCATGTTCGCTTTAATCCATTCTGCTGCTTCTTCCTCCGCTGTACCGCCAATTTCACCGATCATAATGACAGCATACGTGTCCGGATCATCGTTAAAGCGACGCAAAATGTCAATGAATTCGGAGCCTTTTACAGGGTCTCCGCCAATTCCTACTGCAGTCGATTGACCGATGCCGCGAGTCGTCAATTGATGAACCGCTTCATAGGTCAATGTACCAGAGCGGGAAACAACGCCTACATGGCCTGGAGCATGGATATAGCCAGGCATAATGCCGATTTTGCACTCTCCTGGTGTAATAACGCCCGGACAGTTCGGACCGATCAATACAGAGTCCTTACCTTCCATATAGCGTTTTACTTTTACCATATCCAGTACTGGAATACCTTCTGTAATACAAATAACAAGCTCTATGCCTGCATCAACCGCTTCAATAATCGCTTCCGCAGCAAATGCTGGCGGTACGTAAATAACAGAAGCTGTTGCACCTGTTGCATCTACCGCCTGCTGAACGGTATTGAAAACTGGCAATGAAACGACTGAACCGTTTTCAAGTGTAATGTCGACATTAGTGCCGCCTTTGCCTGGTGTCACGCCACCAACCATTTGTGTGCCGTAGTCTAGTGCGCCTTTCGCGTGGAATAAGCCAGTAGCACCTGTAATTCCTTGCGTAATTACCTTTGTATCTTTATTAACCAAAATTGCCACTTATCTCACATCCTCTGAATGTTTTCGTGTATGAGCCATGTCTTTAGCAACTACTTCACTAATTGGACAATTTTCTGAGCACCGTCAGCCATTGAATCAGCCGCAACAATGTTAAGTCCAGATTCATTCAAAATTTGCTTTCCTAGCTCAACATTTGTTCCTTCCAAGCGAACTACAAGCGGACGATCCAGGCCAACCTGCTTAGCAGCCTCAACAACACCATTAGCGATTACGTCACAACGCATAATGCCGCCAAAGATGTTCACGAAAATCCCTTTAACTTTTTCATCAGATAGAATAATTTTGAACGCTTCAGTTACTTTCTCAGTTGTAGCGCCGCCCCCTACATCAAGGAAGTTAGCGGGCTCTCCACCGTAGTATTTAATAATATCCATCGTTGCCATTGCCAATCCGGCGCCATTAACCATACAGCCGATGTTGCCGTCAAGCGCAATATAGCTCAAATCGAATTTGGATGCTTCGATTTCTTTTGGATCCTCTTCGTCCAGGTCGCGCAGCTCCTGAATGTCTTTATGGCGATACAATGCATTTGAATCGAAATTCAATTTGGCATCAAGCGCCATAACTTGTCCATCGCCAGTTACTACAAGCGGGTTGATTTCTGCTACAGAGCAGTCCTTCTCGACAAATGCAGCATACAGGCTAAGGATGAATTTGGCAGCCTTATTAATCAATTCATTCGGAATGTTGATCGCATAGGCAAGCTTGCGCGCTTGATAAGCCTGCAAGCCGATTGCAGGATCAACCACTTCCTTGAAGATTTTTTCAGGTGTTGCTTCAGCAACCTCTTCAATTTCTGTGCCGCCTTCTTCAGACGCCATAATCGTTACACGACCAGTTGCACGGTCAAGCACGACCCCAATGTAGTATTCCTTCTTAATGTCGCAGCCTTGCTCGATAAGAAGGCGCTTTACTTCCTTGCCTTCTGGACCTGTTTGATGAGTAACTAGCGTTTTGCCCAAAATTTCAGAGGCATATGCGCGAACCTCATCAAGATTTTTTGCTACTTTAACTCCTCCGGCTTTACCTCGACCACCAGCATGAATTTGGGCTTTAACAACGACAACGCCTGAACCAAGCTCCTCTGCGGCCTTTACTGCTTCATCAACTGTAAATGCCACTTTGCCCTCCGGCACAACGACGCCGTATTGTTTTAGTACAGCCTTACCTTGATACTCATGGATGTTCATGTTGAAATCCTCCATTTCGCTGACTTATTGCAGTCATATGTACAAAGAAACTGCTTACATTGTATCATTTTTTGCTCACTTTATCTCCTCTTTTATCGAAAAATAGTGAGCTAACTTTGCTATCATACTAATCTCAAAATGAGATTGTATGCGCAATCCATTTCTTAGTATGACATATTTCACAGCCAATAACCAGATGTTAATTGAAGATCATGGCTGACGCAGCTTCCTGCTTCCTGCTCGCGACAGCCAGACGTTATTGCATTCATATTTAATGATGCCATGATATTCGCTTTATGGTAATATAATGGATATCAATATCTTTCATAATATTGAATCATGTGAGGAAGCACCTCCTGCAAAATGGAGGTGCTTTTTTGTGTTTGCTACAGTTCATAGTGCGATTGTCGTCGGAGTTGAAGGCACTGGCATAACGGTTGAGGTCGATATTACAAGCGGCATTCCGCAAATTTCAGTTGTCGGCCTACCCGATTCAGCCGTGCGCGAATCGGTGGAGCGAGTACGCTCCGCGATCCGCAACAGCGGCTTTCGCTTTCCGCTTGAACGGATTACGATCAATCTCGCGCCTGCTGCTCTGCGCAAGCAAGGCAGCGGTCTCGACCTGGCCATTGCAACTGGCTTGCTGCAGGCATCAGCTCAGCTCCAGCACGATTTCGAGCATACGCTGCTGGTGGGCGAACTGGCACTGGACGGTCATGTGCGGCCGATTAATGGCATGCTGGCACTGCTGCAATATGCCAAGCAGGCGGGCTGCAGCAAAGTAATTATCCCCCAGGACAACGCCGCTGAGGCCGGATTAATATCCGATCTGCACATTTATCCGATTGCTCATTTGAATCAGCTGCAGCAATTAAACTTTCAAGCGTCCGCACAATTCAGAAGTCTGTCTGCTCCTGCGCCTGCCGACAAGGAAGAGCTTGATCTTGCCGATATCGTCGGTCAGCAAGAGGCGAAGCGGGCGCTGCTCATTGCCGCCGCAGGCAGGCATAACATCATTGTGTGCGGACCGCCGGGCGTAGGCAAAACGATGCTGATGCGCCGCCTGCCCACACTGCTACCGCAATTGGCGGAAGCCGAGGCGCTAGAGGTAATGAAAATTTACAGCGTAGCGGGCAAGCTGCAGGCTGCTTCGTCTCAGCTGCAAAAAAATCCGCCGTTTCGCGCGCCGCATCATTCCATCTCTTATGCAGGGCTGATTGGCGGCGGTGGCATTCCGCAGCCCGGCGAAATTACACTCGCCCATCATGGCGTGCTGTTTCTGGATGAGCTGCCGGAGTTTTCCCGCCAAGTGCTTGAGCTGCTGCGCCAGCCGCTTGAGGAGCGCACCGTCACAATCTCTCGGGCGCGCAATCATATTACGTTCCCTGCTTCATTTATGCTTGCCGCTTCCTATAACCCTTGTCCGTGCGGCTATTACGGCTTTGAAACGGAGCATAACAGCTGCGGCTGCAGCCAGCTCATGATCCAGCGCTATCGCTCCAAGCTTTCGGGCCCGCTGCTTGACCGCATTGATATTCAGCTCGATATGGCTCGTCCGCTCACCCTTGCTGGCGAACCGAACGATATGCAATACGGCACAGAAAAGCTTAAAGCAAAGGTGCTGCAGGCTATTTCAGTCCAGCAGGAACGGTATCGCGAGCAGCGCTATCGCTATAATAGCGAGCTGCCCGCTTCAGCATTAAGCCGCTATGCAGCCATTCCGAAGGAGGCTGCCCAGCTGCTGGAGCATGCCTTTACGAAGCTTGGATTAAGCATGCGCGGCTATGAGCGGATTATTAAAATTGCCAGAACGATAGCGGATTTGGAGCTGTCCGAGCATATTCAGCTGGAGCATGTAGCCGAAGCGGTGCAATATCGCAAGCTTGATATGGCCTTCGCTCCGTAACGAGCCGCTCGTATTATCCATAAGTCGCTCATTCTCCATTAAGTCGCTCAGATATGCAAATAAGGCGGAGCCGCTGCTCCGCCTAAAACGCGTGGGGAATATGGGTGGCTTTCATTAAATCGTCTTCGCGTTCGATTAAAACAACATCAAAGCGAACAGCCTGATCAGCCAGCTTTTTTTGATATAAATAGATTTCCGCCAATTTTCTAATTTGCTGCTGCTTGTAAGGAGTAACCGCCTCCAGCACCGAGCCGTAACGTGCTTTATTATTCATATAAACCGTTCTTGTCCGCACCTCGACAAAAACAAGCACCTTTCGATCATACGCAATTAAATCCAGCTCACCCGAGGCACAGCGCCAATTGCGCGCGACGATGCGCATGCCCTGCTTCTGCAAGTAATCAGCAGCGAACTGTTCGCCCAGCTGTCCCAATTGCTTGCGGTTCATGGCAGCTCCAGCTTCTGAGCTCTGCTGTCCGCTCGATAGACTAAGCTCAATATTTCAGCAACAACTGCAAAAAGCTCTGGCGGAATTTCTTGATCAACATCAAGCTTTGACAGCACCTCTACCAATGATTGATCCTCTTGAATCGGTACGCCGCTTTCCTTGGCCTTCTCTAATATTTTTTCGGCAAGGTCTCCTTGTCCTTTCGCCACTACTACAGGAGCGGTATTGGTGAGCGGATCATATTTCATTGCAACTGCTTTTTTAAGCCTGGACATTTTCTCGCTCATATTTTGAAGTCAACTCCTTTGTAGCGGGTGGAGTTCAATTGTTCAATATCTGGCGGGATGATGACCGCCTTGCCTTCCTCCAGCTTGGCGGACTCTTCTTCCTTAAGCGGAATCGCGCTGGCACGCACTGAGGACAGCATATAACCATGACTATTCAGCGCCTCCTGCACCTCCGGCTTTAAAGTGTCAAGGATCGGTGCAATCGCGGGATGATCATTCCAAAGATTCAAGCTTACAATCTTATTGACAATATTCATATCAACCAAGGTTGGGCCAAGCGTCTTCATCTGCAGATCAAACACGATGCGGCAGTTGTCGGAATCCAGCTCACCCTTGCGGTTTCGTCTCGTTTGTACATGAACAGACGCAGTCTGGCCCTTTTCTCCGTCATGTATCGGGATAAATAGAGTGACATGCGAAAAAACGGAATGATTGCGCTCTGGCGACAGCATAAGCTGCTGGCCTGTAATCGCATGCAGCAGCTGCTGCGCCGTTTCTTTAACCTGACCAGTAACGTCAGCAGCTTGCAACAGCTGAATGATGCTCGCTTTCAAGCTTTCCTGAACGCTATGCTGCTGGCTTGCAGCATGGGATTGCAGCTGAGTATGCGACCCATCTGCCGCCGCTGACAACGCAGACTGTGACGTCGCCGTCGCAACAGCTGCTGGCAGACTCGGCGCTGCTTGGCCTTGCGCTGGCTGAGCTTGCCCATGTGTCTGGCCCTGTGCAGGCTGAGCCTGACCTTGTGCTGGCGCAGCAGCAGTTGTTGGCGAGCTGTTCGTCGTTGCCCCCATCTGAGCAGCACCATCCGCTAATTGCTGTGCAAAAGCAGTCTGCTGTGGCGTCGCTTGAATGTTGCTCGCTATAGATTGCGTTGACGCTCCACCACCAATATTGACCGCAGTTGCCTGCGATTGAGGCAGTACGCTCTGCTGAGCAGCTTGACTGGCGGCAGGCATTGCCGGCTGCGGCTGTCCGCCTTGAGCAGCTGACCTTGCTGCGGCTGCTGAATTGGCTTGCGCTTGCGCCGCAGCGTCGCTAGGTAGCGGCTGTGCAGACTGCTGCAGGGCAGTTGAGCCGTTGCTCTGCATTGCTGACGTGCCTGCTGCAGGCGCCCCGCTTAGCATATGCTTGGCGAACAACGCTTCATGACTAACGCCCAGCCACTTCATAAGCTGCGGCAGTAGACTGCTCGATGCCGCTCCTTGGCTGCCTTGGGCTGTTGCGGCCTGACTGGCAGCTGCAGAACTGGCTGCACCTGCTGCCGGCTGATGAGCTCCCCCTTGCTGCAAAGGGGCAGGGACAGTCGCCTGTACTGTCTGATTTGGCTGGCTCGAGCCTGCATTGGCAGCTTGTGAGGCCAGTGTCGCGGCAGCTTGAGCTAACGGATTAGCAATTGCTGCACCGGGTGCCGCCTGCGGCAAGCTGTTCGCTTGAGCCTGCTGCTGCATAGAACTGTTGCTGCCAGTCGTAGTTCCAGAAAGCAAGCGCAGCAACTCCGCCCCCTGCTCTAATTGCGCCATTAGCTGTGTAAGCAACTGCTTACTCTGCCCATTTCCCCCTTGCTGCAGCATTTGAGCAAGCTGACTATGGAGCTGGGAAATCAGGCTGTGAATCGGCGTGCCGCTTTGCAGCTGATGCATCGCTGAAATCGTCGCTTCCGTCATCGGCAAGCCTCTTTTAAAAGCAGCGGCAGCGGCATTCATCCACTGCTCCTGGCTAACTCCTGGAGGCTGCAGCTGCGCGGCGCGCTGAAACGCTGCCGCAGTCTCCTTATTAAGCGCAAACCCTTCACGTCTCAAATCTTTAATGATATCTTGCGCCCAGCTTTTATCCGGCAAATTGAGTGCCTTCAATATATCCTTCATCGGGTCCTGCATTCCAAGAGCTGCAGGATCGACCTGCTTTAAATGAATTTGTCCGTTTTTAGAATCTGGCTGCACCTGCAGCAGCGACGCTTGCCCTTCCATTAGCGGGATTTCAAGCTTCGCCCGTACCTGCACGCCATTGATCGAAACCGTAGCTTCATTGTTTGGGAATTGCTGCAGAACAACGCCACGGACAACTTGACCGACTCGCAGCTCTAACGTTCTTACTTCATTGCTGACCGCATCGCCAAACATACCTTTAATATTATTTATGTTCATGAACGTTGCTCCTCTCTTTCATTACTACTATTTTAATATCGGCTGAGCCAGCACCATAAATGAAGAGCGAATTTATATTTTTGAAGCGGAGCGGGCAAAGTTGAGCGCATAAAAAATAGCGATAAATAGGCTAATGCCTACTAATCGCTATACTTTAACGACATATTTTCCCATGCGGAGTCAAGCTGGTCTCCCAGCAGCTTGCGTAAAAATGTTTTTCGATGCATCGGCGACGGCCCATGCTGTAAAATCATTTCATTATGTAGCTTTGTAGCATAGCCTTTATGCTTCGCCAGCTCATATTGCGGGAAGCGCTCATGCCAATCGGTTTGACATAGGCGATCTCGCGTTACCTTGGCTAATATCGAGGCAGCACCAATTGACTGGCTTCTTGCATCGCCTTTAATAATCGCCTGCTGCGGCTGAGGCAGCTCCAATGTTTCTGCATCAACCAGAATATGTTTAGGCTGCTCGCTCAAGCCTTCGACAGCAAGCTTCATTGCCAGCCTCGCCGCCTGCTTAATATTGATCTGATCTATTACTTTAGCGGGGATCGCCGTAATATGGTAAGCCACCGCAGTTTCTGTTATATATTGAAACAGCTGCTCGCGTTTTTTCTCTGTCAGCTTTTTCGAATCATCAATTCCTTCAATCACACAGCCCCGCGGCAAAATTACAGCGGCGGCAACAACGTCGCCGAACAAGCAGCCGCGACCTACTTCATCCACACCTGCAACCAGCTCGACGCCTTGCTGCCACTGCTCTTTCTCAAAAGCAAGCTGATCGGTTACTTCATTCATCTATTCTACCTCTCTTACAGGCATATCATCGTACGGAGCCTCAAGCGTAATTCGCCCAAGCTTGCCGGCACGAAGATCACGCAAAATAATACTGGACGCTTTTTCAAGATCCACTCTGCCGCCGCTCATCAAGCAGCCGCGCTTGCGTCCAACTTCCTCCATAATGCGTACAATTTCCATATTGTCCTCGCAGTCAGCAGGCGGCTCGCTAAGCTCATAGCGTTCAGCAAGCGTCGTCCAATAGCGCTGGCAAAGCATTTTCATTGCATAATAACCGATATCATCCAAATTCAAAATTTGCTCGCGGATAGCGCCTGTTATCGCCAGTCGGTAACCAACCATCTGATCCTCGAATTTGGGCCATAATATGCCTGGCGTATCGAGCAGTTCGAAATCAGCTCCAGCTTTAATCCATTGCTGGCCTTTCGTGACTCCCGGCTTATCGCCCGTAATCGCTACACTTCTGCCAGCCAAACGATTGATCAGCGTCGATTTGCCTACATTGGGAATGCCGACAATTAAGCTTCGGATCGCTCTCGGGCGCATTCCTTTGGCAATTTGCTTATCTATTTTTTCCTTCAAAATCTCTTTGGCAAGCGTGGAGATGCTTTGCACACCTGTTCCTGTATTGGAATCGACAATTGCGCAGGTATGCCCTTCATGCTCAAAATATTGCTTCCACTGCTCGTTCATTCTTGGATCGGCAAGATCGGATTTATTTAGAATAATCAATCTCGGCTTGCCAAGCAAAATTTCATCAACCATTGGGTTGCGGCTGGAAATCGGCACTCGAGCATCCAGCAATTCGATAGCGATGTCGATTAATTTCAGCTTTTCTTGAATTTGGCGTTTCGCACGGGTCATATGCCCTGGAAACCATTGAATAGCCATTTGTTCACCTCATCTAGTTGTAATGCTTGATTAATTTCAACTCAGCTAATGGCCACATGACGATATCTGCGCGGCCAATAATCTCATCCTCTGATACATAGCCAATTGCGCGACTATCCTTACTGTCGCTTCGATTATCGCCCATTACAAAGTAATGTCCCTCAGGCACAACATTATCCTGGTAGTAGTCATTGGGAAAGCTGAAATAATCGCTTTGGCCATTATAGGTTTCGCCTCTTTCATGGCTTTCTGCAATAGCTTCCTCCAAATAAGGCTCTTCAATTCGCTCGCCATTTACATAAACATCATCGCCATGCACTTCGATCGTATCGCCCGGAACACCAATCACTCGCTTAATAAAGCGGCGGCCTTCCTCTGGAACATCAAATACGACGACATCCCCATAGCTTGGCTTGCTTATTTTATAAATGAGCAGATTGACAATAACGCGTTCTTTCGTATGAAAGTTCGGTTCCATTGACGCTCCATCTACAATAAAAGGCGAGAAAAGAAAGGTTCTTACAATAAAAACGAGCACCACGGCAATGGCAATCGCTTTAATCCACTCAACAGTTTCACGGTAGGCTTTTTTTTGTCGAGCGTCCTTACGGCTCGGAATAGGAGTAGAGTCAGCTAGTTCATTGGATTGAGCTTGATCTGCTTCTGATACATCATTGACCTCTGGATTAATCGTACTATTAGTCATTTTATCGTTAGGCTCCATTCCTATACCTCCTACAACTTTTCATATTACTTCCTGTTCTACTTCTCTGCATATGAAAAGTACCTCGGAAGCACGATCTTACTTTTCATATTACTCCCTATTCTACTTCTCTGCATATGAAAAGTAATTCGGAAGCATTGTGTATTGCTACATATCGTTAGACTTGCTTTCACTGCGAAAAGTTGCTTTGAAAGCATGCTCTATTACCTTTCATCTTACATCCTGTCTCGCCTCTCTGCATAGCAAAAATTTTGTGAGGCAAGCTTGTCCTAAAACACGAAAAGGAGCTTGATAAAACAAGCTCCTCCTGATAGTTCATTTTAGCGAATTTCCTTGATTCTTGCTGCTTTACCACGCAAGTTGCGAAGGTAGTACAATTTCGCGCGACGAACTTTACCGCGACGTGCTACTTCGATTCTATCAACCTTTGGCGAATGAAGCGGGAATGTTCTTTCCACGCCAACACCGTAAGAGATTTTACGAACTGTAAAAGTCTCACTAATTCCGCCACCGCGACGTTTAATTACAACGCCTTCGAATAGCTGAATACGTTCACGAGAACCCTCGATAACTTTTACATACACTTTCAATGTATCACCAGGACGGAAATTCGGTACGTCTTGACGAAGTTGCTCTTGAGTAATTGCTTGTACGATATTCATTACACTCAACTCCTTTCACCATAGATGTTCTTATAAGCTCCTTAATCCTCCAGATTAGCTCATCACTTATAGCGGACCATCCGTTATACGAAAAACAACATTATCAAATATATCATAAAACAAAAGATAATACAATGAGTCGTGAAGCAAATTTTACTCAATATTGTTCATTTTTTTGTAGTCGGCAAGCCATTTTCGTTCTGCTTCCGTCAACTCGGCCGTTTCCAGCAGATCAGGGCGGCGCTCCAGCGTACGAACAAGCGACTGCTGACGTCTCCATTTTTCAATATTGCCGTGATGTCCGGACAACAGCTCATCGGGCACCTTCATATCGCGAAATACGGCTGGACGGGTATAGTGCGGGTATTCAAGCAAGCCAGTGCTGTACGAATCCGTCACAGCGCTCGTCTCATTACCGAGCACGCCTGGCAGCAGGCGCACAACGCTGTCAATTACGGTCATTGCCGGCAGCTCTCCGCCCGTCAGCACATAATCGCCCACCGATATTTCATCTGTCACCAAATGCTTGCGAATCCGCTCATCATAGCCTTCATAATGCCCGCAAATGAAAACGAGATGCTTTGCAGCGCTCAGCTCCTCAGCTTTGCGCTGCGTATAGCGCTCGCCCTGGGGACACATTAAAATAACGCGCGGCGCCTCCTCAGCCTGCTCACAGAGCGCCTCAACAGCTGCAAACACTGGCTCCGGCTTAAGCACCATGCCTCCGCCGCCGCCATACGGGTAATCATCCACTGTATGATGCTTATTGTTGGCATAGCTGCGAAAGTTAATCGCTTGCAGCTTGACGATTCCTTTTTCCTGGGCTTTGCCCAAAATACTGCTATTAAACACGCCAGTAAACATTTCCGGAAACAACGTCAGTACATCAATTTTCATTTTAGATCAGCCCTTCAAGCAAATGAACGGTAATTCGGCGCTCAGCAATATCAACGTTAAGTATGACGGGATCGATCACCGGCAGCAAAATCGGCTTTGCTTTGCTGTTGGACGGTGCAACAACCCACACATCATTTGCCCCGGGCGATAATATTTCAGTTATCGATCCCAGCAGCTCGCCATCTTCCGTATAGACGCTGCAGCCAATAATTTGATGGTAAAAATATTCGCCTTCATCCAGCGTTCCCTGCTCCTCGCCAGCAACACGAATAACCCAGCCCTTATACTTTTCCACTTCATTAATATTGCTAAAGCCTTTCAGCTTAACAATGTACATCCCTTTATGTTCACGAGCCTGTTCGATTTCAATAGGCTGTGATTGTCCGGTAGCATCATCAAACATGGTCAGCTTGCTGCCTTTTGCAAAACGTTCTTCAGGGAAATCTGTTTTGGACAGCACCTTAATATCGCCACGAATGCCATGCGTATTGACAATAACACCTACATTAAACCAGTTTCCACTCATTGTATCATCCTTTGCTTGCATCTTAATTGTAATAAATCGAGACTTCTCTATTTACTTTGCCCAAGCGTTGCAGCTTAACAATGTTAAAAAAGGGGCAGGATTTTCATCCCAGCCCCTGATGTGCATGCATTACGATTGAATATCGACAATGACACGCTTATTCGATTTTGTAGCAGCCGAGTTCACCACTGTACGCATCGCTTTAGCAATACGTCCTTGCTTACCGATAATTTTACCGACATCAGATGGATGAACCGAAAGCTCATAAATCGTACTGCGCTCGTCTTCTCTTTCGTGAACGCGCACATCTTCCGGATGATCCACTAAAGCCTTCGCAATGACAAGAATTAACTCCTTCATGACAAAGCCCTCCGCTTCTCAACAGCAATCAGCAGCTGCCGATTACTTTTGTTGTTTAAGCTCATGGAATTTTTTCATTACACCCGCTTTAGATAGCAAGTCGCGCACAGTGTCAGATGCTTGAGCACCTGTTTGTAGCCATTTCAATGCTTTCTCTTCGTTGATAGACACTTGAGCTGGTTGCGCAACAGGATTATAAGTACCGATTTCTTCGATAAAACGTCCATCACGTGGAGAACGAGAATCAGATACAACGACACGGTAGAATGGAGCTTTGTGAGCACCCATGCGTTTCAAACGAATACGTACTGCCATAATCATTCACCTCCTTCAAAATAATACGGTATTTAGATCGAAGTTTAATCGTAGAGCTTTCAGCTCGGAGATTAAACATCCTTCTAAGATTTTAGACTTTCAGCACCGAAAAGATCGCATGAAGCTAGTGACGCGAAGCGCGCAGCGTACGTTATTTGGTACGTGAGCACCGCGGGCTTCCGATGAATGTCATATTCGATGTCGAATACGCTGCAACGCAATACTTCGTGATCAAAGCTCGGAGATTAAACATCCTTAAAATGGGAACTTCATGTTTTTGCCCATAAGCCCCTTTAACCCCTTCTTCCCGCCCTTAAGACCTTTCATCCCTTTCGGTCCGTTTGGTCCCATCATCGAGCTGAACTGCTTCATCATTTTGCGCATATCGTCAAATTGCTTAATAAGGCGGTTTACTTCAACGACGGTAACTCCGCTCCCCGCAGCAACGCGTTTGCGCCGGCTATGATTCAACAAATCAGGGTTTTGCTTTTCTTCCTTGGTCATCGACTTGACGATTGCCTCAACGCGTGCAAGCTGACGCTCATCAACCTTCATATCCTTCATATTGCCTTTAAGCTTGCCCATACCAGGCAACATGTCCATAATTTGATCAAGTGGGCCAAGCTTGCGTACTTGCTCCATTTGCTCGAGAAAATCGTCGAACGTAAACTCTGCATTGCGCATTTTACGTTCCATCTCGGCCGCTTTTTCCGCATCAATGCCAGCCTGAGCTTTCTCGATAAGCGAAAGCATATCGCCCATGCCAAGAATACGTGAAGCCATACGCTCTGGATGAAACGGCTCAAGCGAATCAATTTTCTCGCCCATTGCTGCAAATTTAATCGGCTTGCCTGTCACCGCTTTAACCGACAGCGCCGCACCACCGCGCGTATCGCCGTCAAGCTTGGTCAATACAACCCCGGTCAGCTCAAGCTGCTCATGGAAGCTTTGCGCAACATTAACAGCATCCTGACCTGTCATTGCGTCAACAACGAGCAGAACCTCGTCCGGATTGACAATTGCGTGAATTTGCTTCAATTCATCCATTAACGCTTCATCGATATGTAATCGACCCGCTGTATCAAAAATAATATAGTCATGTCCGTTGTCTTTGGCGAATTGCAAGCCATTGCGTGCAATTTCAACCGGAGAAACCTGATCTCCCATTGCAAATACCGGCGCCTTGATTTGCTCGCCAAGCACTTGCAGCTGCTTGATCGCTGCCGGGCGGTAAATATCGCAGGCTACCAGCAACGGTTTATGGTTGCTTTTTTGCAGCAGTCGCGCCAATTTACCGGAGGACGTCGTTTTACCTGCCCCCTGCAAGCCCACCATCATAATGACCGTTGGCGGCTTGTTGGCTTTGGCAAGCTTTGCTTGCGTGCCTCCCATCAGCTCGGTTAATTCCTTATTGACTATATCAATAATAACCATACCAGGTGTAAAGCTCTTTGAAACCTCTAAGCCAATTGCTTGCTCTTTAACCTTGGCTATAAAGTCCTTCACGACCTTGAAGTTAACATCGGCTTCAAGCAAAGCCAAGCGAACTTCGCGCATCGCTTCAGTGACATCATTTTCCGTGACCTTTCCTTTGCCCTTCAGCTTGCTGAAAACACTTTGCAGCCTGCTGGTCAAGCTTTCAAATGCTGCCATCCTTTATCGCCTCCATTCCTGCCATTATATCGATTGAACGCAATTTCTCAACAATCTCCTGAAGCTCTTGACGCTGATTCGTTTCAAGCTTCAACGTATTCAAGCTAGCTTCAAGCTGCTCAGTCAAGGCAAGAGTCTGCTCATGTCGCGCAAGCAGCTCCAGCTTCGCTTCATACATTTCCAGCGCCTGCTGAGCTCGTTTTATATTATCATACACTGCTTGACGACTAATGCCAAATTCAGAGGCAATTTCGCCAAGAGAAAAATCATCTCGGTAATAAAAAGTAAGTATCGTTCGCTGCTTTTCCGTCAATAGCTCTTCATAAAAATCAAGCAGCATATTGATGCGAGTCGTCTTGGTCAGGGCATCTGGCTCCATTCGATCCATACTAATCCCTCCCAGCCAGCGTTATGCTGTCAAGGTTTGAGCCTTTACATAACAGCAACATTAATCATCATATACGATCTCAAACAGTGTGTCAAGTATTTCACCTTGTCACATGAGTTAAAATTTCAAGGTACAACAGTCCACTATGTCTTGTCCCAGCTTTTAAAAAGAATAGCCGCCCAATAGTTATTTATGGAGCGGCTTACTTATATATGGATTGTTAATTATTTTCCGCCTGCTCTTCCTTCTGAATGAGGCCGGCAAATAGCGCATGAACGAATTGCTCGGAATCAAACTCCTGCAAATCTCCCATTTTCTCACCTAGTCCAACCAGCTTCACCGGCAAATTCAGCTCATTGCGGATCGCGATGACGATGCCGCCTTTCGCTGTGCCATCTAGCTTGGTGAGCACGAGTCCTGTAACACCGCTTTTCTCGCCAAACAGCTTCGCTTGACTTAGCGCATTTTGACCAGTAGTCGCATCTAGCACAAGCAGCACCTCATGCGGCGCAGAAGGGAGCTCGCGTTGAATGACGCGGAAGATTTTGTTCAATTCCTCCATCAAATTGGTCTTGTTCTGCAAGCGGCCGGCAGTATCGCATATCAACACATCGACCTTGCGCTGCTTTGCCGCCTGCACAGCATCATAAATGACTGCGGCCGGATCAGAGCCGGAAGACTGCTTAATAACATCGACGCCAACACGTTCGCCCCACACTTCAAGCTGCTCAATTGCACCGGCACGGAAGGTATCGCCAGCAGCAAGCAGTACATTTTTCCCTTCGCTTTTCAGCTTATGAGCCAGCTTGCCAATCGTCGTCGTTTTCCCGACGCCATTAACGCCAACGAACAAATAAACCGTAATTTCACCTTCCGGCGCATAAGCAAGCTTAGGATTATCTTCACCCTTAAGCATCGCAACCAGCTTCTCCGATAAAACAGGCTGCAGCTCAGCTGCATCTTCAATTTTGCGCTTCTTCACCTCATCACGCAGCTCATCAATCAGCTGCATAACCGTCGTAACCCCGACATCCGCGCCAATTAAAATTTCCTCAAGCTCCTCATAAAACTCCTCGTCGATTTTTTTACGGCGAGTAATGAGCTCCTCCACCTTTTCCACAAGAGCAGTTCTCGTTTTGGCCAAGCCTTCCTTAAACACATTCGTGACCGCTTCCGTCTTGGCCGCAATACTTTCCTTCAGCTTTTTAAAAAAACTCATACGCACCCTCCGCATAAAAAATTGCTAACTTTTAAACACACTTTTCAGCGCTCCGGAACAATGCATCCTCCAGTCGCTTTTTAAATCGTAATGCCCTCTTATTGGAATTTTTAAGGTTGCATTACGATGTTAAAGGCGACCCTCTTCGTTTTTCGGATGCTTTGCTCCTCCGCTGGAGTCCTCTTTGCGGCCATGCCCAAGAAGCATGCTCGCTAGTAGAAAACGAGGAGCGCAGCGTAGAGCAGAGCTACGTGAGCACCGCAGTTTTCGCTAGCGTTCAAGATTCGCCGCCGAATCCACTCCAACGCCCAGCATCGTCATCAAAGTCCAACTTTTTAAACCACCTATTCCAATGAGAGTTTAAAAATTGTGCTTTCAGGACCAAGAAGCTTGGACGCTAGTAGAAAACGAGGAGCGCAGCGTAGGCACTTGCTACGTGAGCACCGCAGTTTTCGCTAGCGTTCAAGATTCGCCGCCGACTACGCTACAACGCAATACATCGTCATCAAAGTCCAATTTTTAAACTACCTCTTCTTCTTCTTCGAGTCTTACTGATACCAGCTTTGACACCCCGCCCTCCTCCATCGTCACCCCGTACAGCACGTCTGCTTCCTCCATCGTCCCTTTACGGTGAGTAACAACGATAAACTGCGTAAGCGTAGAAAACTCGCGCAAATATTGCGCAAAGCGCGTTACATTCGCTTCATCCAGCGCGGCCTCTACCTCATCAAGCACGCAGAACGGCACCGGTTTAACCTGCAGAATCGCGAATAGCAGCGCGATTGCGGTCAAGGCTCGCTCACCACCAGAAAGCAGCTGCAGGTTTTGCAGCTTTTTGCCTGGCGGCTGCGCTACGATGTCTATGCCGGTTTCCAATATATTAGATGGCTCTACAAGAATAAGATCCGCTCGACCACCACCAAACAGCTTGCCGAATACGACGATAAAATGCTTGCGAATTTCTTCGAATGTCGTTTTAAAGCGCTTGGACATTTCCTCGTCCATCTCTCTAATGACTTCGTATAAAGTTGCCTTCGCTTCCATCAAATCGTTTTTCTGCTCAGTAAGGAAATCATAGCGTTCCTTTACTCGCTCATATTCCTCAATCGCGCCAAGATTAATTTCCCCAAGCGAGCTGATTTTGCGCTTCAGCTCACGCACATCAAGCTGGATCGCATTAATATCGTCCGCAGGCGGATATTGCTGCTTAGCCAGCTCAAAGCTGTAGCCATATTCCTCCGACAGCTTTTTAATCGTATGATCAAGCTCAACATCTTGACGGTTGAGTACAATTTCTGTTTGCCGCAGCTGCTCTTCAATGTTGCGCAGCGCGATTCTTTGCTCTTTAGTCTCGCTTTCGCCCTGTTCAAGGCCGCTAAGCTTTTCAACCCGCTTCAACCGGTACGCATCCGTACGATCGCTGCAAGCCTGCTTGCTTTCCCGCAGCTGCGCGAGACGAGTCGCCTGATCCGCAGCTTCCTGCGCAAGGCTCGCAGCTTGCTCCTGCAGCTGCTGTTCCTGCTGCTGCTGAGTTTTCAGCTCCTGCTTGGCACGATTGATGTCATCGCGCAGGCGGGCCGCTTGATCCTCATAATTGCTATATTCCTGGTCAAGCTTGGCTGCATTGATTTTCAAATCAGTCAGCTGTGTTTGCAGCTCTTCCTTTTCGCTTTCATTCGATTTGCGCCGCTGCTCCGCCAGCTTAATTGCTTCCTGCAAGGCTGCTTCTTTCTCGGCATGCTCCGCCAATTGAACCTCAGCATCGGCAATGCGTTTAGCTGCGGCCTGCTGCTCGGCAGCTTGAGCTTGCTTATCCGAGCTGGACAATGCCTGCTGCTCGTTGAGAAACTTCATTTCCTGCTGCAGCTGCTGCAGCTCGCCCTTCAGGCTCTGCTCCTCAATCCGCTTTTGCTCCAGCTTTTCCCGAGCCTGCTCGGCGTTTTGCGTGCGGATCGACACTTCCTTGCGCAAATCAGCCAGCTTCAAGCGCTCCTGCTCGATTTGCTGCCTGGAAGCAGCAATTACTTCGTCAAGCTGTTCAATTTGCCGATGGCGTCCCAGCAGGTTAGCTCCTTTTTTCTGCTGACTTCCGCCTGTCATTGAGCCGCCAGCGTTAACGATATCGCCTTCCAGCGTTACAACCCGGTAACGGTACTGGCAGCGGGCAGCAATCCGGTTGGCCTGCTCCAAATTTTCCGCCAATAGCACGTTGCCAAGCAAATTAAAAACGATTTCTTTATATTTGTCCTCAGTCTGCACCAGCTCGGCAGCAATTCCGACAAAGCCGTCAAGCTCGGACACAATGCGCTTGTCCATCTCGTTCAAACGGCGTCCGCGAATAACATCAAGCGGCAAAAAAGTCGCTCGACCAAGCTGACGCTGCTTTAAATAGCTAATTGCTGCACGGGAAGTGCGTTCATTCTCCATCACAATATGCTGCAGCGCTCCGCCAAGCGCTGTTTCAACGGCCAGCTCAATGCGCTGCGGCACTACAATCAGCTCAGCTACAGCGCCATGAACACCCTCAATGCCTGCTTGTGGACGGCGCGCTGCCTTCAAAATTTCTTTAACGCCCAGCATAAAGCCATCCATTGCATCCTGCATTTCCTTAAGCGTATCGCGTCTCGATAAATCGCTGTCCAGCTTTTGCTCATAACGGCGCAGCTGATTGGTCGTCTGCTCAATCACTCCATTAAGCTTGCGCGCTTCGTCAGCCTCCTGCAGCATTCTGGTGCGCAGCTTGTCATGCTCTTTGACCAGCTCGTTTAATTGCAGCTCAAGCCCATGCTTTTTCGCTTCAAGCGCCCGCTGCTGCTGCGTCCATTTCGCTTCTTCCTCATCAATTCGCTCCATGCGCCGCTGCAGCGCTTCCTGCTGCTGCTGCGTATAGCGAATCTCATTGCGCAGCTGGGCTGCCGAGCTTAATACGGTTAACAGCTCGCCTTTCAAGCGCTCTTCCTCATCCTGGGTGCTTCCAGTTGCAACGCCTTGCATGCGCTGCTCCTCAGCAGCTAATGTCAAGCGCAAGCTTTTTAAACGCTCTTCCAGCTCAGCCGCTTTGCTGCGTATCGCGACCTCTTCCTTGGACAAGCTCATGATCCGCTCATCAGTGGCCGCTATCGTCTGCTTTACAGCAAGCGAGGTTTCCTCATTATGGCGAATTCTTTCCTTGATGACCTCGCTATAGCCCTCGCATTTTTCAACCTCTTCACTTATTTGCAGCATCGATTGATGCAAGGAATCAAGCTCTTTTTCGATTTCGCGAAGCTGCAATCGATCGCTTTCCAGCAAAGCATCATGCTTGCTCACGACAGAAGACAGCTTCAGCTGCTCCTGATTCAGCGACTCAAGCTTGGCAGTCGATTCCGACCACGCTTTATGTAACGTTTCAATCTGGTGCACATAAAGGGATATTTCCTTCGATTTCAGCAGCTCTTTAAGCTCCTTGTAATGCAGCGCAACCTCGGATTGCTTGCGCAGCGGCTCAACCTGATCCTCAAGCTCTGTTACAAGGTCATGGATGCGCAGCAAATTTTGCTCGGTATCATCCAGCTTTCGTCTAGCTTCCTTTTTGCGAGATTTATATTTTACAATGCCGGACGCTTCTTCAAATATGCCGCGGCGGTCCTCTGAGCGCGTACTTAATATTTCCTCGATGCGGCCCTGACCGATAATCGAATACGCTTCTTTCCCGATCCCCGTATCCATAAACAGCTCAGTAATATCCTTTAGCCGGCACGACTGCTTGTTAATCATATATTCACTATCGCCACTTCGATGCACGCGACGTGTAACCGTAACTTCGTTGTACTCCAGTGGCAGGGAGCCGTCGGAATTATCCAGCGTCAGCGACACTTCGCCGTAGTTGACTGCACGACGCGCGTCACTTCCCGCAAAAATGACATCCTCCATTTTGCCACCACGCAGGCTTTTCGCACTTTGCTCGCCAAGAACCCAGCGAATGCCATCAGAAATATTGCTTTTGCCTGAGCCGTTCGGTCCAACAACAGCGGTAATGCCGTTGACAAATTCCAGCTCAGTTTTATCTGCAAAAGATTTGAAGCCTGCTAATTCAATTCTTTTTAAATACATAGTTTGGCTTTCACCTCACAAAACATTGTACCATAGATTGCCCAAGCTCGGCATGACTTCCTATTATCACACATACAAAAAGCATCTCTTTGGACAACTTGTCCACTGAAATGCTTTTTGTATGTTCGAGAGTAGGTCGCTAATCCTAATAAACTATATGTTTCTCAGCTCATGTCCTGCAAGCTTTCCCCAAGCTTCTGCAGCCGCACGCTGCTCAGCTTCTTTCTTCGAACGACCAATCCCAACACCATAACAGGTTTGATCCAGAACGACCTCGATCACAAACTCACGGTCATGGGCAGGGCCTCTTTCCTCGATTATGCGATATTCAATTGCGCCAAGTCCCGCATGCTGGGCTCGCTCCTGCAGCTTTGATTTGGCATCCTTCATTAGCAAGCCATAATTGTTGGAATCGATAAACGGGAACATATGCTGCTCCAGAAACTGACGAGTTTTTTCAACGCCTGCATCCAAATAAAGCGCGCCAACAAAGGATTCGAACAAATCTGCCAATAGTGCCTGACGATGCCGTCCGCCAAGCTGCTCTTCTCCGCGGCCGAGCAGTACATATTGACCAAACTCCAAGCGTTCTGCAAAATGAGCTAACGATGGCTCACATACAACAGAGGCGCGCATCCGCGTCAGCTCGCCTTCCGGACGCTTCGGATACGTTTTATACAAGTACTCCGATACGAGAAGCTGCAATACAGCATCTCCTAAAAATTCAAGACGCTCATTATCCTGTACAGAGCCGCGTTTATGCTCATTCACATAGGAAGTATGCGTAAACGCCTGGCGTAGAAGCTTTATCCTTGTAAAATTGAGCTGCAGCTTTTGCTGCAGCTCATCAAATGCCTCATGCTTCATATTTTCTCATCATGATGGACGCGTTGTGCCCACCAAAGCCAAATGAATTGGACAGAGCAACCTTGACATCTGCTTGACGCGCTTTATTTGGTACGTAATCAAGATCAAGCTCAGGATCTTGATTGTCAAGGTTAATCGTTGGAGCGATAACTCCATTTTTCAAGGTAAGCGCAAGGATTACAGCTTCTACACCACCAGCAGCACCTAACAGGTGGCCGGTCATTGATTTGGTCGAGCTAACCGCAAGCTTATAGGCATGCTCGCCGAATGTTTTCTTAATGGCAGTCGTTTCCGAAGCATCTCCCACAGGAGTAGATGTTCCGTGAGCATTAATATAATCAATCGCTGTCGGCTCCAGCCCGGAGTCCTTCAAGGCGCTGACCATGCAGCGAGCCGCTCCGTCAGGATCAGGATCCGTCATATGATGCGCATCGCCACTCATGCCGTAGCCGATTACTTCTGCATAAATTTTCGCACCGCGAGCTTTCGCATGCTCAAGCTCTTCCAAAATAAGCACGCCTGAGCCTTCGCCCATCACAAAGCCATCGCGAGCGATGTCAAACGGCCGACTTGCTTTTTCCGGCTCCTCGTTGTTGGTAGACATAGCACGCATCGAGCAGAAGCCAGCCATGCCAGTAGGACGAATTGTTGCTTCTGCGCCGCCGGCGATCATGACCTCAGCATCACCGCGCTGAATAATTTTGAAGGAATCACCAATCGAATGCGTTCCTGTCGCACAAGCGGTCACTGCAGTTGTGTTCGGCCCCTTTGCACCAGCAATCATGGACACTTGGCCGGAGGCCATATTGGCGATCATCATCGGAATAAAAAACGGACTGACGCGCTTCGGACCTTTCTCCAGCAAAATGCGATGCTGATCCTCCCATGTGCCAAGGCCGCCAATGCCTGAGCCTACCATTACGCCCGTGCGCTCAGCGGGTACATTTTCACCAATTTTCAAGCCGGAATCTTCAATTGCTTTCAGGCTTGCCGCTACAGCAAATTGAACGAAGCGATCCATGCGGCGCGATTCTTTTTTATCTATTCCATACGCTACAGGGTCAAAATCTTTTACTTCAGCAGCAATGCGCGTTGGAAATTCAGATACATCAAAGGCTTCAATTAGCGAAACACCGGATTTCCCTTCCAACAGATTGCCCCAAAATTGCTCAAGCTCCGAGCCAAGCGAAGTTAAAACGCCCATTCCCGTAACTACTACTCTGCGCTTCATACTGTTCACCCCTACTATGTTTCTTGTTTTATATCTATATCCAAAAGAATTGCTCGCCAATTCTTAACTCATCTTCATCATCGGCAGCATAGCTGCAATCTTGGCCTAAGCCAATGCAAGGAAAATAAGGAGTGAGTCCCGTTAGCTAGGCAACGGGACTCGACCATCTTTAGGTATGAGATTGTATGTAATTTACAACTTCTCCTACCGTAGAGATCTTTTCTGCATCTTCATCAGAAATTTCAAGGTTGAACTCGTCTTCAAGTTCCATGATAAGCTCAACAACATCAAGTGAGTCAGCGTTTAAATCTTCTTTGAAAGAAGCTTCAAGCGTCACCTTTTCTGCATCTACACCTAGGCGGTCAACAATAATACTTGTAACGCGTTCTAGTACATCGGACATCCGATTCACCTCCTCTACGTATTATACGAAAACGATAAAAAAATAGCTATCTTTCCTCTGCAACTTCTATCAAAAGTTTAACGATGAAAGTCCATTTACATGTACATGCCGCCATCGACATGAATCGTTTGGCCCGTCATATAGGCAGCAGCATCAGAAGCAAGGAAACGCACCGCATTGGCAATATCGGACGCTTCTCCAAGCTTGGCGAGCGGAATTTGTCCCGATAGCGAATCCTTAAGCTCGTCAGGAAGCTTGTCGGTCATTTCCGTCTGAATAAAGCCTGGCGCCACACAATTCACTGTAATATTGCGCGAAGCCAGCTCGCGCGCACTAGCCTTGGTCAAGCCAATCACACCAGCCTTGGCAGCTACGTAATTAGCTTGGCCCGGGTTCCCCAGCACACCTACCACTGAGGAAATATTGATGATTTTACCAGAGCGCTGCTTCATCATAGGACGAGTAACTGCCTTAATTCCGTTAAACACGCCCTTCAAATTCGTTTCGATGACCTGGTCAAATTCCTCTTCCTTCATGCGCATAATCAGATTATCTCGCGTGATGCCGGCATTGTTGACCAAAATATCAATCGCCCCAAGCTGTTCAACGACCTGCTTCACCATATCCTCAAACTCGGCTGCCTTGCCTACATTTGCTTTTATGATGATCGCCTCGCGCCCTAAAGCACGAATCGCATCAGCCGTTTCTGCGGCTGCCTGCTCACTGCCAGAGTAGTTTACCGCCACATCCGCTCCCGCTTCCGCCAATGCAATAGCAATCGCACGGCCAATGCCGCGGGAAGCACCAGTAACAAGCGCCTTTTTGCCTTCCAGGCTTGCGAACATATGCTTTACCTCCCCATTTTTTATATTCATAACGCTATACTAGACTTGAGTAGCTTCAGATAATGATTGCAAAGCGTCCAGCTTATTGATCGTAATCGTCGTCACCTGTTTGTCGATCTTTTTGATCAAGCCTGTCAGCACAGAGCCTGAACCAATTTCGACAAACGTATCGACTCCAAGCTCAATCAGCTTTTTGACGCTATCCTCCCAAAGAACCGGAGCGCATACTTGGCGCTCAAGCAGCTCTTTTATTTCGCTGGCGGAGGTTACTGGCTCAGCTGTTACATTGGCGATAACCGGAATTGCAGCATCCTGCATCGCAATATGCTGCAGCTCGCCGCCAAGTGCTGATGCAGCATTTCCCATTAAAGAGGAGTGGAATGGACCGCTCACCTCTAACGGTATAACGCGCTTGGCACCAATCTCCTTGCCGCGTGCCACGACCTCATTGACGCCAGCCACCGAGCCAGAAACGACAATTTGTCCCGGACAATTTACGTTAGCCAGCTCTACCACTGAGCCTTGACCACTAATTTCATCGCAAAGCTGCTGCAGCGCCTCTCGCTCCGCACCGAGCACAGCGGCCATTGAGCCTTGTCCATTCGGCACTGCCTGCTCCATAAACTGGCCACGCGCACGCACGGTGCGAACCGCATCCTCAAAGCTCAACACGTTAGCAGCAACAAGCGCGCTATATTCACCCAGGCTGTGACCAGCTACATAATCGGCCTTAATTCCAGCTTTTTCAACCAGCTTCAGAAATGCAACGCTTGCCGTTAATAGTGCCGGCTGTGTATTGACCGTTTGCTTAAGCGCATCGTCAGGTCCTTCAAACATAATCTCTGTCAGCGAAAAGCCGAGCGCTTCATTCGCCTGCTCAAAAATTGCGCGTGCATCGCTGTCATGCTTATAAATATCTTTGCCCATGCCTACAGCCTGAGCGCCTTGTCCAGGAAATACAAATGCAATTTTACCCACTGAATATGTCCTCCAAACGTTATAGCATATATTGTTGTCGAGCTTGCAAGCCTTCTACCACTTTAACACTGTCGAGCCCCAGGTTAGCCCGCCGCCAAAGCCGACAAGACAAAGTGCGTCGCCTTCCTTAACTCTTCCTTGCTCAACTGCCTCTGCCAATGCTACCGGGATGGAAGCTGCCGACATATTGCCGTACTGGTCAATATTAATGAGCGCTTTATCCTCAGTCAGCTCCAGACGGTTCAGTGCCGATTGAATGATGCGAATATTGGCTTGATGCGGAACGAGCAGATCAATATCCTTTTTGCTCAAGCCAGCCTTTTCAATTGCTTCCTCTGCAGCGCTGCCCATAATCCGCACTGCAAATTTAAATACTTCGTTGCCGGCCATATAGATCGAATGCTCGCGATTCGTTACCGTTTCAACCGTTGCCGGTTTGCGCGAGCCGCCGCCTGCAACCTTCAACAGCTCGCCGCCTTTTCCATCTGCGCCAAGCACAAAGGATTGGAAGCCGCGGCCAGCAGGCACCTCGCCGATTACGACAGCGCCAGCGCCGTCGCCAAACAATATGCATGTATTGCGATCTGTATAATCTGTAATGCGGGACAGCGTCTCAGCGCCGATTACGAGCGCATTTTTATACAGTCCGCTTTGAATAAGTCCATTCGCCGTTGCCAAGCTGTATATAAAGCCTGAGCATGCAGCGGACAGGTCAAAAGCAGGGCAGGTTGCTCCCAGCTTCTCCTGAACGATGCAGGCTGTCGAAGGGAACAGCATATCTGGCGTGATCGTCGCGACAATAATAAGCTCGATATCCTCTACTGTTAAGCCTGCATTGACAATCGCCTGCTGCGCTGCCTTATAGGCCAGATCAGAGGTTGCCTCCTCACTTGCCGCCAGCCTTCTTTCCTTAATTCCGGTTCGCGTTACAATCCACTCGTCGTTCGTGTCTACCATTTGCTCAAGCTGCTGATTTGTTAATACTCGCTCTGGTACATATTTGCCAGTACCTAAAATACCTACGGGAATGGCATTCATACGTTTGATCACTCCTTGTTGATTTCTGCTGTAATCGACTCAATTAATTTGCCTGATACGGCAGTCTTCGCTTGCTTCACTGCCGCCTGCACAGCACGTGCATCTGATGAACCATGTATTTTCAAAACGAGCCCATTGATTCCAAGCAATGGTGCTCCGCCAAATTCATTTGGATCAAGTGTCTTCTTCAAGCCCTTCAAATGAGGCAGCATAATGGCCGCTGCCAGCTTCGTCAAAATATTCAGCTTGAATGCCTTCTTAACTTCATTGAAGATGACAGATGCCGCGCCTTCATATGATTTAAGCATAATATTTCCCGAAAATCCATCGCAGACGAGCACGTCGCAAGGACGCTCCAGCACATGCTTGGACTCGACGTTGCCAATAAAGTTCAAGCCGCTTCCTTTCAGCAGCTCATATGCTGCCTTGGTTGCCTCGTTGCCCTTCATCTCCTCTGTGCCGACATTAAGCAGGGCTATTCTTGGCGCCTTCATGCCCTGCACCCGCTCGCGATAAATGCTGCCCATTACTGCATATTGCAGAAGCTGCTCAGGCGTTGCATCCATATTAGCGCCCAAGTCAAGTGCCAGCATGCCTGTCCCATCTAGCGATGGCAGCAGCGGCGCAAGCGCAGGCCGCTCAATGCCCGGAATCCGTCCGACAATGAGCAGACCTGTCGTCATCAGAGCGCCGGTGTTGCCCGCCGACAGCATCGCATCAGCCTGCTTGTCTTTAACAAGACGGCCAGCGACAACCATTGATGAATCCTTCTTGCGGCGAACCGCACGGACAGGCTCATCCTCCGACTCAATCACTTCAGCGGCATGCACAATCGAAACATTGCCTGGCAAAGCCTCCGCCAAATTGGCTTTGATCTGTTCTTCATGTCCGACGAGTAAAATTTGAATATCTCCATGCTCTTTGGCAGCAGCAATTGCTCCTGCTACGATTTCCTTCGGTGCGTAGTCTCCACCCATTGCATCAATTGCGATTCTCACGTTATTCTCCTCCCTGGGCGCTTGTAGCGTCAGAACGGTAGATGACGAAATTGCCCTGGAAGACAAGCTCATCTCCTACATATGTATTCAATTCTACTCGAGATTTATTCCGCTCTTCATCGTTGCTGCGAACATAAGCTTTCGCTATACATTTCTCTCCAAGCTGAACCGGTCTTATAAATCGGATGTCCGCACTGGCTGTTAACGCGATCGGACAATCAATGACAGCTACCGCCAAGGAATTAGCTTGCGCGAACAAGTGATGACCGCGTGCAATTCCAGTACGAGTAAAGACATGCTCCTCGCGAATTTCAAACAATGAAATGCCGCTATGATCAAGCTGCAAGTCAACGATTTCACCGATCACCTCATCCAGCTGCAAGGAGCGCACTGAATCGTAGGATCGTTCAGCCATTTCCTTCATCCGCTCGCGCAGCTCGGGAATGCCAAGCTCCATGCGGTCGAGCCTGATCGTCTGTATGCTCACCTTTAATGCTCGAGTCAGCTCGCGATCAGTAACGAATGGGTTGTCCTTAATATATTGGATCAGCAGCTGATGCCGCTCACGCTTAGTTAATTTCGCCATGTCGGCATCACTCTCCTGTTCAAGTCTAGAACCATTTTAAACTGATAGTTAGTATCTAAGATTAATACCTGGTACTAATTCAGTATAGTTGATATTGTCTGCTATCGCAATCTTTTATTATCGGATAAAAATAAAATAGCATCTTATCAGCTAGATAAGATGCTATACATGCGACATTATTGAGAAATAATCTCTTTAGTTTTGTAATATCCACAAACTTTGCATACGTGGTGACCTAGTTTAAGCTCTCCACATTGCTCACATTTCACCATGCCTGGAACTGCTAGCTTGAAATGCGTACGACGTTTGTCGCGGCGAGTCTTGGATGTTCTACGTTGAGGTACTGCCATGTTTCCCACCTCCTTCACATATTCAAGAAATAAAATTCCTTGAGAAACCTTGTTAAACATTCCTATTTGCTAAAAAAATCTTTCAGCGCTTCTAGGCGCGGATCAATCTTTTCATTACTGCACTGACAGGTTTGCTCATTGAGATTCGAGCCGCATTGCTGACAAAGACCTTTGCAATCTGCCTTGCAAAGCGGAGCAAAAGGCATAAATAATTGCACATACTCCTCCACGAAAGGTTTCAGATCCAAATGATCATCGGCAATCTCGATCAAATCATCTTCTTCTTCGTCTTCAGCCTCTTCTTCACGCACGGAATCAACAGGCTTGAATTGCTCAGCGAATGGAATGCTTGAGTGTACTTTAGTAGGCTCAAGACAACGAGAGCAGGCTAGTTCCATATCAACGTCAAGCGTACCCTCTACAGCTACGATTCCACCTTCAGGCTGTACCTTTAGCTGTATATGTACAGGAGTAGTGGAAATTACATCTTGACGACGTCGAAATAGCTCCGATACATCCAGTTGCTCATTCACGATCACTGTTTGACCTTTTGACAACAATTGTTGCAAACGAAATTGCATAGTATCACCCCAAACAGACAAAGTTTATTATATCCATCCTGCTCATGTTTTGTCAAGAATAATCACGAACGTTTTACAGCTGCAGCTCAGCTTTGTCCAGTCTGGCAGTGATATGCTATAGTGTTGACTAGAACCATGCAGAAAGGACGATAGATAATGAAAGCTGTCGGTCTTATTGTTGAATATAATCCTTTTCATAACGGGCATTTACATCATTTGCAGCAGTCGAAAGTGATAACCGGACGTGAAGCTGTTGTCGCCGTTATGAGCGGGCATTTTTTGCAGCGCGGCGAGCCTGCTCTGCTTGATAAATGGACAAGAACAGAAATGGCTCTGGCTGGAGGCTGCGATCTTGTGCTTGAGCTTCCGACCGCCTATGCCACCTCGTCAGCCGAATGGTTTGCGTACGGGGCTGCAGCAACTTTGCAGGCGACTGGCGTTGTCGATGCGATATGCTTCGGCACCGAAAGCGGCATGCTGGAGCCGCTGCAAGCCGCTGCCAAGCTTGTTGCCGGACAGCCGGATGAGCTGCGGCTGGAGCTTGGCAAGCAGCTGCAGCACGGCGACAGCTATCCTCGCGCCTTTAGCCGAGCTCTTGCCAATTTGCTGCAGCAAGATCCATTATGGCAGCAAAACCCGATTGCACTGGATCAGCCCAACCACACGCTTGGGCTGCACTATTTAATTGCGCTGGAACGCTTGAACAGCATGATCGTCCCGTACACCATTCCACGCCGCCAGGCACAATATCACGATGCTGCACCATCCCATCCTTCTATCGCAAGCGCAACCGCGATTCGCAAAATGCTGCAGACCGATCATCAGCTGGAGCATATTGCGTCTTATGTGCCTGACTCAACCTACTCGATTTTGCAGCGCTGCTTGTTACATGAGCAGCGTCAAGCGATGGATTGGGAGCAATTTGCCAAGCTGCTTTACTACCAGCTAGGCATGCAGCCGCCGGCGCAGCTCGCGCAATATCGTGAAATCGAGGAAGGGCTGGAGCATCGGCTCATCACTTGCGCAAATAATGTGGAGCATTACTCCATCAATGAACTGCTGGAAGCTGTAAAAACGAAGCGCTATACGAGAACAAAGCTGCAGCGGGCGTTGCTCGCCATTATGCTGCAGCATCGCAAGCAGGACTTTACAAGAGAAAAGCTCGCCAATGGAGTGGCCTACTTGCGTGTGCTTGGCTTTTCCGCGAAAGGACAACAGCTGCTGAAAGCGATGAAAAAGCGGGCAACGCTGCCGATCATCCATACGCCGGCGCAATATCAAGGCCATTCCGCTTACTTGCAGCTCGATATAGCAGCTACCAGCTGCTATATGTCGGCCCTAGCGCCAGCTGAGCCCAAGCTCCGGCTAGCAGATTTTCATAGAGCTCCGATTCGCGTATAATCGCTAAAGCACGCTTGTGCTGAGCAGCTTGTTGTTAGCGCCGTAGCTTTCTTGTCAGTGCTAGTATGCGCCATTGTATGTCAAACTATTGGAGGGAAGAGATGATCGCTATCGCTTCCTCCAGGCTTGACACTCCGGCTATTTCCATTTTGCTGCCGATTCGCTTCACCGTTCGCTTCGCCTCCTGTTCATTTCCTTTCGGAACAATGAACAGATGGGCACCCTGCTTGCTCGTTGCATATACCTTCTGCACTACTCCTCCGATCAAGCCTACCTTGCCCTCGGCATTAATCGTCCCAGTAACAGCAATCCTTTTGCCTTTTGTCAGATCGCCTTCGGTCAGCTTGTCAATTATGGTCAGTGCGAGCACCAGGCCTGCTGACGGCCCGCCAATATTATCGGTAGCAATTTCAAGCTTGTAGCGCTCGTCCTCTGGAATAACAGCACGCTGCTCAATAAAGCTTGCAACATCAAGCACTTCTGTAGCCAGCCGCTCATCAGACAGTGCTTTATCGAGCTTGGCAAGCGATATATCCAGCTGCCGCTCGGTTTGATCGCGCTCAATCACTAATGCTGCTTGGTTCTGGCCCTCCAGCAGCCTTAGCCACTGCGCCAGCTGCTCGATGCTGTTAATGCTTGTGCGTTCTCCATCTGCATGTACGCCCGCGACAATTTTATCTCCTGCCTTCAGTGCTGCCGTTGACAATATACGAGACTTGCTTTGCTGTACAATAACAGCCTGCGGTTCAATCGAATACGGAATATGCAAATAACGATAGGCTGCTTCCAATGCATTATGATGCGAGTTCTGCATAATAGTCGTAACATGCTCTACATATTCCTCCAGCGACGCCCCGCCTAGTACATCTCGCTTCAGCTTAACATCCTTGCTGGGAGCAAACAATGCCCCCAGACTTTTCCAAATGCTAGGTGTTTCCAGCATAACAGCCGTCAGCAGCAGCTCCCCTTCGCCATTAGCTCCTTGCTGCCCTTGCCCGAAGCTGCCGCTTGGCGGCTGACTGCTGGCAGCAAGCTGAATATAGCTATTCGTTGGGACAGCAATACCCGGCTTCGTAACAACGAAAGGAGAAGGAGCATATAGCAATACGAGCATAATTGCGAATGTAAGCAGAGACGTTATAATAACTGCGCGGTAATGTATATAGGAGCGTTTCATCCACCATTCCCCCCTGCTTGTTCTATTTTTTCCATTAGCTGCGTAACATTAAACGACGAGAGTTGTCCATCTTCATTCGCTAAAGGAGAGATTAAGTTGCACAAAACAATACTCATCGCTGTTACGATGCTATTTCTCGTGCTGTCTGTTGTGCTCTCCCCTGATGTTGCGCTGCAAGCCTCCTTGTCAGGCATCACGATATGGTGGGATCTTGTCTTTCCTGGACTGCTCCCATTTTTTATCCTGTATGAGTTTATGCTCGCCTTTGGACTTATTCACGGCTTCAATGCGCTGCTTGCGCCATTTATAACCCGCTTTCTCAAGCTGCCGCCAGATGCGGGCATCCCTTTGCTAATGAGCATGAGCAGCGGCTTTCCGACAGGTGTTGAGCCTGCAATCAAGCTGCTGCAGGATGGTCGACTGAGCCTGCAGCAAACTCAGCGTCTGCTCGCATACAGCCATTTGCCGAATCCAGTGTTCATTATTGTCATTATCGGTGCCGGCTTGTTTCATTTGCAGCATTACGGTTATATTATTTTGCTGGCGATTTGGCTTGCAGCCTTCGCTATTATGTTCGTTCATGCGCAGCTGAATTCCCACGACTCTGCCACAGGGAAATTCCAAGCGACGAACAGACCATATTTTATCGAAGCAATGAGACTAGGGCAGCAGCTTGATGGAAGAAGCTTCGGGCGAGTACTCGGCGACAGTGTTTACAGCAGTGTGCAAAAGCTGTTTATCGTTGGCGGCTTTATCATTTTTGCTTCTGTTATCGCAGCTTTCATCCATCCGTTAATTAACAAGCTGCTTCCCGGCTTGCCTTTTGTTGAACAAGCACTGCTGGAGCAGCATATCGGCAGCATTGCCATTGCCAACTGGGCAATCGAGCAGCATCATATCATTGCCGCGCTCGCTTTGATCGCTGCATGCTTAAGCTTTACAGGGGTGAGCGGCATGCTGCAGGTTAGTTATTACAGCTACAGTCACGGCATTCGCCTGGCGCCTTTTCTTCGCTACCGAATTGTTCATGCAGCGGCCAGCTTTGTTGTACTGCTTATTATATGGAAGCCGCTTTCCTGGATCTTTGGCCAGCTGCTCGGAATGCCGGAGGAAACCGCATTTGTCCAACGAACTGCTCATGCCCTGGCAGATGATCAACAGCTTAATCTTTGGCTGCCCAGCATCTTGCTTTGCTCGTCGGCCGCA
The DNA here is from genome assembly GCF_018403185.1 of Paenibacillus montaniterrae. GTDB lineage: Bacteria > Bacillota > Bacilli > Paenibacillales > Paenibacillaceae > Pristimantibacillus > Pristimantibacillus montaniterrae. The sequence continues at coordinate 138,318 of NZ_BOSE01000001.1, read as the reverse complement.
TTGCTTATCGCGCTTACCCATCTGTGGTATATGCGCCGTCACAAAAGCTAGCTGCATCACGCCACTAAATATAAAAAGGAACTGCCCGATTGCATAATAGCATGCAGCATAATGCGGGCAATTCCTTTTTCCACTTCTATTGCCTCAGCGGCCGCTCCGGGCCACATTTTTCACGCAGACGCTTCTCCACCTCTGGCGGCACCATTTGTGAAACATCGCCTTGAAAATTTGCAATTTCCTTTACAATGCTTGAGCTCAAATAAGAATATTTCGGATGCGTCATCATAAAAACGGTATCTATGCCTTCGTCCAGCATATGATTGGTTGACGCCAGCTGCAGCTCGTATTCAAAATCGGTCACCGAGCGAATTCCTCTAATGATGACGCTCGCATTTTTCATCCGCATAAAGCGCACGAGCAAGTCTCGAAAGCTCTCCACCTCTACGTTCGGAAAATCCTTTGTTACTTTATGCAATATATCCTTGCGCTCCTCCACAGAAAACATCGGATTTTTGCTTGTATTGTTCAGCACAGCTACAATAATCCGATCATACTGTCTTGCGGCGCGCTGGATAATATCCAAATGTCCGTATGTAACAGGGTCAAAGCTGCCAGGGTATACAGCTACTCGCTGCTGTTGGTTTGTACTGTTCATGAATATCTCTCCTAATCCTTTGCGCGTCAGCTGCTGGCAAATGCGTCCAGCTGTTAATTGATGTTCTTGTAGATCGTTACTGCAATTTCCCCATATTGGGCATGCCGCTGCTGTATCAATGCTCTGATAGACTCCGGATACTCGATTTTGGCGTCATGCTCGACTACGACAAGCGCCTCATCTGCTAAAAGCTTCAGCTCAAGCATTTGCTCAAGCCATTGATCCATGTCTTGCATGCGATAAGGCGGGTCCAAAAAAATCAAATTAAACGCCAGCTCCCGTTTGGCTAGCGCCTTTAATGCTCTGGCCGCATCATTTCGATAAATTTCAAACGCATCTTCAGCTCCAACTGTATGTACATTACTGCGAATGACGTCGATGCTGATTTTTTCCTTGTCTATGCAGATAACCTTCTCTATGCCGCGGCTCCACGCCTCTATGCCAAGTCCGCCTGTCCCGGCAAATAAATCAAGCGCAGCTCCCCCGTCAAAATAAGGTCCGATCATGCTAAATATAGCTTCCTTAACTTTATCGGTTGTCGGTCGCGTACCTTGTCCAGGTACAGCCTTCAAAGCTCTCCCCTTGGCTTTGCCTGCAATTACTCTCACACGATGCCTCCTAAAACAATTGATGTTACTTGGTTGACTGCGCTTCTATTGCACAGAGCTGCACATCAGAAGCATAAGCCGATACTCATCTTTTTAATCGTACCACACTACGTTTAGCGATGAAAGATTTCCTCCCGGCTCAACAGGGCAAAATATTTTTCAAGCGATGTATATTTGTTTGCAAATCCGACCACAATATGGTCATCGGCGTCTTTGATGTCGTAGAAAACCGTGTAGAGGACTTACGTTTCCCCATAAGCTCTTCATCCGGTTTCTCCTCTCCCATTTTTTTGGATAAGGGGTCCTTTAATTAGGACCCCGCTATTTTTTTACCCGACTATCGGGTCTTGCCCACTTGCTTTTCTCAGCTCATTTGCCAGCCGGTTAAACTCTTTGCGAGCTGCCTTATTGTTCGTCGCCATATAGGCAGCACTTAAAAAACGTATGATTTTATTTGCATCCTCAACCGTCATCGTAATCCCTCCATTTTCATCATCTGAGTGATCACCCTCCTGCTCGTCGTCATCAGGAAACGGCTCATCATCGTCTTCATCAGCCTGCAGCTCCCTCAATTTGGCAGCTACCTGCGCAACAAACGCATGCCAGCCCGACCATCTTCCATCCGTATTCATCAGACGCGGACAATTTTTGCCGCTCCAGTCGAAGTGTCTGCGCAAGCGGTCAGTGCTCCAGCCTCGCTCAAGCAGCAGTTCGGCCACCAGTTCTACAGCATTGCTGATCGTCTGCTCTTGATTGCCGCTTTCGCATAGTTCGATCGCGATCGAGGTGCGATTGCCGCTGGCTGTTCCACTTCCGTCTCCAGCGTGCCAGGCTACTTCATTTAATGGAATTACCTCAATCGCTTCTTTGTCGTCGATCACAATGTGAAAGGAAGCAGTTCTTGTATTAGCTGGATTCGTAAGCCACGCACGCTCATTTCGCGCAGTGCTCGATGGATTTCCCGTACTGTGAATCGTAATCGTTGTTGCATCCAGTCTTATGCCCGGCCTGCGGTTATTCGCTGTCGTCTTCGGGATATGATCAATATGGTAGTCAACCTCCATAGTCTCATCCTCCTCAAAGCTATGAAAATATACATAATTAATTGACAAAAAGAACTTTAGCATTGGAATCCCACTCTAGCGAAAGATTTAACAAGGAGGCCAGCTCGCTTGCTTTAGCGTAGCTAACAGAGCCCGCCATACGTACCTCGAGCTGTTCTCCATTAACATAAACCTCGTTATTTTTCCAAATGACATAAGCGTCAAAATGCTCTCCCAGCTTGCGCACAGGAACGTAATTGGTATACTGCTCATAGTAGGCCTCAGCAATAAAGAGCTGATCGGAATAGACCGGGACAAGCGAAGCGTTCTCGAATTGCTTGGGCGGAATGTGGACAGGCTTGACTGCATCGTAAACCTCTAAATTATTTTGCTTAATAATCGCAATAATTTTGCTGGCATAGGCCGGGTCAGTCGCATAGCCTGCCGCACTCATTTGCTCCGCTTGCTCGTGAGGGGTCTTCGCCGTTCTAACCTTGCGGTATCGCGTGCCCTTGAACAGCTCATCCTGATCCTTGAAGTAATGGTACAAGGTACGGTAAGCCCGGAATGCAGCTCGTTCTCTTACCTGCTCGCCGCTGTGGAACTCCCAGGTGTCCCGCGTAACGAAATCTCCTCTCCAATACGGTGTAAGCCTCCCGCTGCCTACCTTAATTCCGCCAAGGTTGTTCCAGGCATGAATTGTTCCGCCTGTTTCCAGCAAGCTTTGCGCTAATCGAACAGATGGTAGAATTGGAGAGCCCTGCTGACGAACAAACATGATGATTGGTGCAATCGCTGCAAAAAATTGCGATCTCGGTAAATTGACCATGCACTCCTCTCCTTTTTTTCCGGGCGTGTCTGAGAGCTTCGAAGCTACTGAGCAAGTTTTCAGACACGCCCTAAATATTAAAAACTATCTACTCTACTTTTTATGTTTTAAGACTTGTAATGGCAACGGCTAATATCCTTCAAGAAACTTTGCCGGACAAATCAAAAAAAGAGCTGTCCAGAAGTCAATAAAAACTGACTATTAAACAGCTCTATCAAATACTATGAAAATTTGCTGGCCAGACACACCCTAAACGCTATATTGCATAAAACGTTTTGCTGTTGTTATAAAGCTGCCGGACCACCTGCTCAAGCGGCATATTTTTAAGCTGGGCAATGGAAGCCGCAACCTCGACAACCATCGCAGACTGAGTTTCCTGCTGCTCAAATTTCCCTTCAAACGGCCAAGGCCCATCAGTTTCAATCATCATCAGCTCTAAAGGATACTGCTGGACCAGCGCTTGAATATCAGCTTCATAATCGACATCTGGCGTAATCGAGATAAAGTAGCCGTTTTCTATCATCCGCTTGATGGTCGCCTCGTCTCCTTTAAACCAATGAAAATGCGCGCGGCTATACTGATGCTTTTGCAGCAAATCACAGGCAAGCGCAGCATCTTCATATACCGCATGCAGCACAATCGGGCGATCGAGCTGCTTTGCCAGCACAATAAAGCGCTCCAGCAGCTCAGCATATGGCTGCTTATCAAACCGCTCGCCGCGCTCCTTCGCTTCTTCAGCGGTATAGTAGGGCAATCCCACCTCACCAATTGCAAACCGTTCATGTCGTGCTGCACGCTGTCTGATCCATGCCACCAGCTCCTGCTCCTCTTGAGCCGACAATATCGGCTGTTCTGGGTGGAAGCCGTAGGCAGGCATAATCATCCCGTCATATTGGCCGGAAAGCTCATATGTCGCTTTAGAGGATGCCAAGTCCATAGAAACTGCGACAACATGCGTAACTCCAGCTGCACGTGCGGTTGCCAAATGCTCGCTGCGCGCCTCCTCGCTGTATTGCTCCAAATGAATATGCGCATCAATATAGTTCAGCATCGAATCTTCCTTTCACTAAGTATTCCAGCTTGCTGTGAAAAAAGCAGCCAAGGCGCAGCCTTTAGGTAAGTGTACAAAAAGCCCGGCTTTCAGAACCAAGTAGATGGGGAAAAGCTTAGAAATGACGGAGCGCAGCGTAGATACCTACTACGTGAGCACCTAAATGTTTCCGCAGGAAACATACGTCGGAAGCATCATCCTTCGGCTGAACCCCATATTCGACACCGACTAAGCTCTAAGTAAGGCCGATTTATGCGTCAAGCTGCTCATAAATTCGTTGCTTCAATTCGTTAAACGTTGAATCGCTCCAAAGCTCGCCTTCCCGCGGTCTGGCAAACGGCACCTTAATCTCATCAATAACAGTAGCCGGATTCGCAGCAAAAACAATAATCCGATCAGATAGCAGCAGCGCTTCCTCTATACTGTGGGTAACGAGCAGCACCGAGCGGCGATGCTGCTCCCAAATCGACAGCAGCCAGCGCTGCATGTGCAGCCGTGTCAGCGCATCCAACGCTCCGAACGGCTCATCCAGCAGCATCAGCTTCTGCGGCGATAGCAAAGCGCGCAAAAAAGAGACGCGTTGGCTCATTCCGCCCGACAGCTTGTGCGGGTATTCATTGGCGTATTCAGCCAGCCCAACCTGCTGCAGCCATTGCTCAGCCTGCTTGAGAGCTGTTGACTTGGGCACATGTGATATTTGCAAAGCCAAAGCAATATTTTGCTTAACCGAATACCACGGAAGCAGAGATGCCTGCTGCGGCATATAAGCGATATGGCCCTTTTGTCCGGATATGTTAACACCGTCAAGCCATATTTCGCCAGCGTCAATTTGCTGCAAGCCGCCAATTAATTGAAACAGCGTTGTTTTGCCGCTTCCCGACGGTCCGATGATCGAGACAAATTCTCCATCCATCACGTTAAGATTGATGTCCCGCAGCACCTCGCGTACCGTACCGTTGCTTCTAAAGGATTTCTGAAGTCCTTTCAATTCCAGCATTAGCGAGCCTCCTTTCGCGGCCGCCAGCGCACAAGCAGCCTTTCAACTAAGGAAACAAGCCAGAACAGCAGCAGGCTTGTAAGCACGATCAGCAGTACAGCAGCGAATACGCGTTCAGGCATGTAGCCGCGCGACGATAATATCATATAGCCGCCCAATCCGACCTTTGGCGAGAGCCATTCCGCAACAACAGCACTTAATACACTGTAAGAGGCGGCGATTTTCAAGCCGCTAAACAAGCTGCCCAGCGAGCTTGGCAGCTCAAGATGAACAAATTGCTGCCATCTGCTGCTGCCGATCATCCCCATATAATTTCTCAAGCCTTGATCAACCTGTGCAAGGCCGCCGAGCATTGCGATACAAATCGGAAAAAAACATACGAGAATAATAAGCAGCACCTTGGGAAGCAAGCCAAAGCCAAGCAGCATCGTTAAAATCGGCGCAATAACAATGACCGGAATGTTCTGCGATAAAATCAACACCGGGTACATCGCTTGCCGGACAAGCGGCACAAAATGCAGCACCATACCGAGCAAAATGCCGCAAACCGCTCCACCCAAAAAGCCGAGCACGGTCAATTGCATCGTTGCCAGCCAATGCTCCAGCAGTCTCTCCCAGCCAATCGCCATTTCCTTCAGCACGCCAAGCGGAGAAGGAATAAGCCAGCTGTACACAAGCTCGAAGCGAACAATCAGCTCCCAAACCGTGAATATGACCGCGAGCATAATTACAGGCGGCAGCAAGCTCCGCCACAATGCTCGTTTATTTTCCATCTGGATACTTCTCCAGCAGCTTCTCCATCGAAGCCCCTTGCGGGTTATAGGATATTTTAATTTGCGAAAGCGCGCCAGGACAGCCCGCTTCAATCATAGCTTCATGCATGCGCTGCACAATTTGCAGCAGCTCGGCAAGATCGCCTTCCATTGTCGTTTCGAGCGGCGCTACACGGTATGGCAAGCCTGAATCCTTAATAATTGCAATAGCCTGATCGACGTAAGGTATAACACTTTCACCATGATTTGTTTTCGGGATCATTTGAATACTTAACAATGCATTTGCCATATATGACACTCCATTCAATATTATTTTTCAGCGCTCCGGAACAAAGCATCCTCCAGTCGCTTTTTAAATCAGCGCTCCGGAGCAAAGCATCCTCCAGTCGCTTTTTAAATCGTAATGCTTTCTTATTTGAATTTTTTATGGTTGCATTACGATGTTAAAGGCGACTCACTTCGTTTTTCGGATGCTTTGCTCCTCCGCTGTAGCTTTTTTTTCTGTTGAGTGCTCTTTGAAGCGAAAGTAGCAGCAGCAGCGCTGCGGAGCTAAGCATCCTTCAGTCGCTTTTTAAATCGTAATGCTTTCTTATTTGAATTTTTAAGGTTGCATTACGATGTTAAAGGCGACCCTCTTCGTTTTTCGGATGCTTTGCTCCTCCGCTGGTGCCCTCTTTGCAGCCAGAACAAAGAAGCTAAGTGCTACTAGAAAGCAAGGAGCGCAGCAGCGTAGCACTTGCTACGTAAGCACCGCAGTTTTCGCTAGCGTTCAAGATTCGCCGTCGACTACGCTACAACGCAACCGCATCGTCATCAAAGTCCATTTTTTAAACTACCTCTTACAATGAAAGTTTAAAAATTGGGCTTTCAGGACCAAGAAGATGGCACGATACTAGAGGGCGAGGAGCGCAGCGTAGGCACTTGCTACGTGAGCACCGGAGCACTCGGTAGCGTGACATATTCGCCGTCGACTACGCTACAACGCAATCGCATCGTCATCAAAGTCCAATTTTTAAACCACCTATTCCAATGAAAGTTTAAAAATTGGGCTTTCAGGACCAAGAAGCTTGGACGCTAGTAGAAAACGAGGAGCGCAGCGTAGGCACTTGCTACGTGAGCACCGCAGTTTTCGCTAGCGTTCAAGATTCGCCGACGAATAAGCTACGAAGCAACGCATCGTCATCAAAGTCCAATTTTTAAACCACCTATTCCAATGAAAGTTTAAAAATTGGGCTTTCAGGACCAAGAAGCTTGGACGCTAGTAGAAAACGAGGAGCGCAGCGTAGAGCAGAGCTACGTGAGCACCGCAGTTTTCGCTAGCGTTCAAGATTCGCCGTCGAATAAGCTATAACGCAACCGCATCGTCATCAAAGTCCAATTTTTAAACTACCGCGGAAGGAACTCATTTGTGAAGGCCTTCTCCGCCTCCAACTCCCCCTCCAGCAAGCCGTTGCTGAACATCCAGTCTGCATAGCCTTCCCATACTGAAAGCTTTTGCTCACCCCAGCGTGGCGCGTCATCCTGGTAGCGCGGGCTTAGCCATTGCTGACTTGCTTTTACAAGCTCGGGATTGAGATCCGGCTCGGCGGCAATCAGCACCTCTGCCGCTTGCTCAGGCTGTTCTATGCTGTATTGATAACCCTTGGCTACTGCCGCAACAAAGCTGCGTACAAGCTCAGGATCTTCGGCGATCAGCGATTCGCTCGTGACAAGCACCGGCGTGTAATAATCAAGATTTTCATTGTAATCCTTCATATAAATCATATTAAGATCGACGCCGCGCAGCTCGGCCTCTATGCCTGTCCACGCGTAAAAGATCCAGGCAAAATCAATATCGCGCTCTATAGCGGCGAAGAAATCACTATTGCCCATATTAATAATTTCCATTTTGTCATAATCAGCATCCGCAGCCAGCATTAGCGATTCAATGGTTGCTTGCTCGATTGGCGAGCCCCAGCCGCCATAGCGCATGCCTTCAAATTGCTTCGGCGTTTCAATCCCTTTATCCTTCGGAGAAGCAAAGCCTGAGGTATTGTGCTGAATCACCGCTGCAAGCGACACGACAGGCAAGCCTGCAATGCGCGACAACGTCACATTTTCCTGATAGCTTACCCCGAATTCAACATTTCCCGCAGCGACATGGGCATCTGCGCCACCATCAGCAGGAGCAATAATTTCTACCTCTAATCCCTGCTCAGCAAAATAGCCAAGATCACGTGCTACATAAATACCTGTATGGTTTGTATTTGGTGTATAGTCGAGCATCAGCTGAACTTTGCGCAGCTCATTTGGAGATTGTTCGCCATTTCCCTCTTGCTGACTATTCCCCTCTTGTTGGCCGTTTGGCGTGGCCTGGCTGTTGCCATTTCCTGCACCATTGCTGCCCGCATTATTGCCGCACGCCGTAACGATAGCAAGCAGCAGTACGAGAGCAAGCATCTTCCAAGCTTGAATCTTCATGTTGTTCTTCTCTCCAATCCTATGTTTTTAAATAGTATTGTCCAATTGGACACACTGACCGTCATAGGCATAAAAAAAGCATCCTTCGCGTACAGAAAGGATGCCTGCAACCAGCAGCTTCAGCAATACTTGTAACGAGCAAAGCTCATTTACGTTCATGCTTTTTCCATCATTTTACGCCGGTCTTGCTTTATCTGTTGTTGATAAAACAAAAACCGACATAGAAAATGACAGCCGGTTTATCAAGTGCACATTTCCTACGCTGGAATTATCCAGATCAGGTACGGTCGAGAACAGCCCAGTTCTCCTCTCAGCCAAGTAAATCTTAGCTCCCGAAGTGTTGTATTCAATTGGTCAATCTATTCGTCATTATAGCAAATCAGCTTCGCTTTGAATACCCCTTTCTGTTGTTCTATTTATCGCTAAAAATAAATATCTCTCTAATGGTATTCATATTCCGGAGAAGCAGATGAGTATATTTCTTAGGAATAGGCAAACGTGTCTAGCACTTTTGCATGAATCCGCTAATACACTATATGAGACTAAGTTAAAGGGTGATGATGTTGATAACAATTAGCTTGTGTATGATTGTAAAAAATGAAGAAGACGTTCTGGAACGCTGCCTGAGCAGTGTGAAGCCAGCCGTTGATGAAATGATCATCGTGGATACTGGTTCAACCGACCGTACGAAGGAAATTGCTGAAAAAATGGGCGCAAAGGTGTTTGATTTTGAATGGATTGACCATTTTGCCGAGGCGCGAAATTATAGCTTCAAGCAAGCAAGCAGCGAATATATTTTGTGGCTGGATGCCGATGATGTGTTGATGCCAGAGGATTTAAACCGCTTAATTGAACTGAAGCAGACTCCTGGCTTCAACTTTGATTATGTTTCGATGAAATATCATTTGTCATTTGACGAAAACGGCAATCCAACCTACAGCTTTCGTCGCAATCGGCTTGTAAAGCGAAGCAACAACTTTCAGTGGATCGGACCTGTTCATGAATATTTGGCTGTACAAGGCTATGGTTATCGTTCAGATATTGCAGTAACACACAAAAAGATTCGCTATGTCACGGGGAGAAATCTTAGAATTTACTTATCTCGCCTGGAGAAAGGAGAAGAATTCACTCCGCGTGATCAGTATTATTTTGCCAATGAGCTATGCGAGAATGGTCGCTTTGAAGAAGCTATTGAATGGTACGACAAATTTCTTGATGGCAAGCAGGGCTGGATAGAGGATAATATTTCAGCATGCTCACGCAAAGCAGCCTGCTATAACGCTTTAGATCGGAAAGAAGAGGCAATGCGCAGCCTGCTGCAAACATTAGAGCTTGCTCCGCCACGGCCAGATTTCTGCTGCCAGCTTGGCGATCTGTTCGTAGAATTGCAACGTTTTCCGGAAGCTATTTATTGGTATTCACAAGCTTTGTTAACGTCTGAAAACAATTCGGAGCTAGGCTTTCATAATCCTGCAACAGCAACTTGGCTGCCGCATGTGCAGCTAACACTTTGCTATGATCGTACCAATGAGAAAAAAAAGGCAGCAGAGCATCATAAAAAAGCCAAAGAAATTAATCCGCATCATCCAAGCGTAAAATTTAATGACGATTATTTTAAAGGTCTTGGTCTGATATAACATAATCTTGCAACACCGGATCAATCCGACTAGATAGAAAGCGTCGTGCTCTTGGAAGCACGACGCTTTCTTTATACTCTAATAGGATGTCTACGTCTCTACTTATTGCGGTTCGCGATCCAGCAATGCTGCGTTAATGCCATTCAAAAAGGCTAGCGCACTTGCTTTTACAATATCAGTATCCATCGCCCGTCCTACATAATGCTTGCCATTAGCTTCTAGCCCGATGCTGACTCGACCAATCGCTTCCTGACCGCGTGAAATGCTATTAATTTTGTAATGCTTGAGATCGGCATGAATGCCTGTCAATTGCTTGATTGCGCTATAAACTGCATCAACCGGGCCATCGCCAGTCGCGCTTCCCTTTAAGCTTTGCTCTCCCCGCTTCAGCTCGATCGTAGCTGAAGGCTGTACGCTGCCAGTTACAACATGAAAGGCTGCCAGCTCATACAGCACTGCGCTGCTTGCCGCTTGCTCGCGCTCTCCATTGACCAAATAGAACAGATCATGGTCATAGACCTCTTTTTTCAAATCTGCAAGTGCGAGAAATTTCTGGAACAGCGCTTCGAATTGCTCGCTATCCCCAGTTTCAAAGCCAAGCTTTTCAACCGCATGTCTGAAGGCGTGACGGCCAGAGCGCGCGGTTAGCACTAGCTCCATGCTTTCTGCGCCGACATCCCGCGGGTCCATAATTTCATATACATTTCTATCCTTCAGCAAGCCGTCCTGATGAATGCCTGAGGAATGAGCAAAGGCATTGTCGCCAGTAATTGCCTTATTGACCTGAACGTCCAGGCCTGTCAAGTAGGTAAGCAATCTGGCAGTGCGAATCAGCTCCTTTGTTTCTACGCGAGTGGAGCATTGATAGAAGTTTTCGCGTACCTTCAATGCCATAATGACCTCTTCCAAAGAAGTGTTTCCTGCACGTTCACCAAGCCCGTTAATGGTGCATTCAATTTTGTCGGCACCATTTTTAATCGCGCTGAGCGTATTGGCAGTGGCCAGCCCCAGATCGTTGTGACAGTGTACGCTTAGCACTACCTTGTCGTTTAAATTTTTCAAACGCTCATTAATTTTGCGAATCAACTCGCCAAATTCCTCCGGCACTGCATAGCCTACCGTATCAGGAATATTAATAATCGTCGCTCCTGCCTTTACGACTGCTTCAATTGTACGCCACAAATATTCAAAATCCGAGCGCGAAGCATCCTCGGTTGAATACTGCACCTGCGGCAGCAGCGTTTTCGCATATTTGACCGCATCAACACCCATTTGCAGCACAGCATCTTTGGAACGGTTGAACTTTTTCTCGACATGGACATTCGAGGTGCCCAGTACAATGTGAATGAACGGGTCTTGCGCCAGCTTGATGCTTTCATATACCGCATCAATATCAGCTTTTACAGCACGGGCAAGCGCAGTAATCGATACGCTGTCTCCTACCGTGCGGGCAATTTGCTGGACGGAATGAAAATCGCCTGCGGATGAAGCGGGAAAGCCCGCTTCAATTATATCGACATGGAGTCGCTTTAACTGCTGGGCAAACTCCAGCTTTTGATAAACATTCATTTTAGCGCCAGGCACTTGTTCTCCATCGCGCAGAGTCGTATCCAAAACAATAATGTTGCGAGTCATTAGCAACTCCTCCTTATGTGTACAAAATGATTAAGGTTAAGCATCTATATAAAGCGGGGTCAGCCAAACCCGGACTTTGACCAACAAAAAAACCTCGTCTCTATATAGAGACGAGGTTTAACCCGCGGTACCACTCTAATTTATTTTACGTAAAGTAAAACAATCTTTTTCGATGGCCATCACCATCTATCCTTTTAACGGCGGAATCCCGGCTTACCCTACTAATTCAGGCAGCTGTTCATAGACGAGTTCAAAGCAATCTCCACTACCGCTTCTCACCACCCAGCGGCTCTCTGAAAGGTCGATATGCTTCTACTATTTCTAATCGATACATTTGGAAATATATAAAAGTTAATCGTTATTATAAGAAATTGACTTTCCGTTGTCAACAGGCGAACAACAAAAATTTTTAATTGCCTGCGAAAATCACCGCATTCCATTTACCATTAATTGGTTAGACATCTCGCCCAATAACTTCTAATATAAATAATGACAATTGTGAAGGGATGGATGATATGAATAAAAAAAGCAAGTTTGTCTATAATCTGAAGGTTTTTCTGGTTTTGGCAATGATGCTGTCAATTTGGGGATGGTACGGTCACTCCAATGTTGATGCAGCGGATAAAGCAATCACTGCCGCAATTGATGACAAAAAGATAGCGTTCAGCACCCCGCCTTATCAAAAAGCAGGTACTACCTTGGTCCCTTTTCGCGCGATATTTGAAGCACTTGATTTGAAAGTTGGCTGGAATGCTGAGAAGCAGCAAGTTACCGGAACATCAGATACGTTGAATGTTACCCTTACGATCAACTCTAAAAATGCTTACGTAAATGGAGAAAAAGTGGTATTAGCACAAGCTCCTGTTGTCGTAAATGGAGCAACAATGGTGCCACTGCGCTTTGTTGCGGAAGCAAGCGGAGGCCTTGTCTACTGGGACGGCAAGAAGCAGCATATTGATATTGTTTTCAATGAAGCTTTGAAAGTGTTCAAAGCTGCGTATTACAATGATTCTGCGGCACTAAAGCATTGGCTGGAAAATGGATACACAGTGGATGAGATGTATAACGGATCAACACCATTGTTATATGCAGCAATGGGGAATGCATGGGATACAGTAAATTTATTGTTGAAGCAAGAGGCTAATCCTGATGTGAAGTCACCTACTAATTGGACACCATTACTTTGGGCAGCTTATCATCAAAACGATGACATGATAAAAAGATTGCTGGAATACGGCGCGACAGAAAAATTTGTCACCGATTCCAGTACCAATGACTTAAAGCTTGCTCAAACGCGCTTAGCCAATTACTTAAACAATGGCAGCTCCAAATTGGATAACAAAAAAACATACAATGATTCCTACTTTGTTGTACCTTTTGGCAGCAGCAGAGCTACGGTAAAATCAAAAATAAGCACGACATTAGTAGAGGATAAGCCAGAATTAATAACCTATAATAAGGCATTCATTAATGGCGATATTGGTTTGCAGTTTTACGAATTTAAAAATGGAAAATTAGCGAGTGTGCTTCATAGAGCAGACTATGAGCTTAATGACGCAACATCCGCTATGGAAGAGTTTTTAAGTCAAATGGAACGGATTGAAAAGGTATACGGTGTGGAAATGAAATATCAAGAAGCGTACACATCATCCTCCATTAAGTCCCTGTATGAAGCTGCGTATAGCAATGATCTTACTGACAGATATGCACATGCTATAAGGCAAGGCGATTTGCAATTGCAGAGCGCATACTATGGAGAAGACCATAAACTTGGGATCACTTTGGGATTCGACAAGAAATATAGCACCTACATGCTAGCCGTATTATATTTACCAAATTAAGCAAAGTAAGGCTGTCCAATTCAGGGCAGCCTTTTCACATCCCCTATCGTTAGCTTAGGGCGTGTCTGAAAACCCGCTCAGAGGCCCCTTTCACCGCCTTTTCGCCCCCTGCTTCGTTCCGTTTGCTTTGCGTACGCCCGGTACGCCTTCACAAACGCGCCTTGCATGGAACGAAAACTCGGCAAAATGGGCTGTCCTCAGAATTCTCAGACACGCCCTAGCATAGCCGCCTGGCGCTTATAATGATCCTCCAGCACAAGACAAGCCATCGCCTCGACAACCGGCACAATTCTTGGGCAAATGCACGGATCATGCCTGCCTATTGTTTGGATGACCGTCTCCTCGCCTGCCATATTGACCGTTTGCTGCGGCACGGAAATAGATGAGGTCGGCTTAACGGCAATTCGAAATACAATATCTGTTCCCGTGCTAATACCGCCAATAATGCCTCCGGCATGATTGGTAACAAATCCGTGCTGATTCATTGCATCGTTGTGCTGGCTACCCAGCATGCGCGCTGCTTGAAAGCCTTCACCAAACTCAATTCCTTTTACCGCACCGATAGACAGCATCGCTTTAGCCAAGTCAGCATCCAGCTTGTCAAAAGCAGGCTCGCCCAAGCCCGGGCTGACTCCGCGAATAACGCACTCTACAATACCGCCGCAGCTGTCTCCTTGCTGTGCAAGAGCTTCAATTTTTTCAATCATTTTAGCTGCAGCTTGCGGATCGCATGCTCTAACCGCATTTTTCTCAATCGATTCCTCATCAAATACTTCACATCGGATGCCGCCAATTTCCACTGCATAAGCTAGCACGGACACCCCTCTTTGCTCCAGCAGCTTGCGCGCAACAGCGCCCGCCGCTACTCTTGCTGCAGTTTCGCGCCCAGAAGCTCTGCCGCTGCCTCTGTAATCACGCAAGCCGTACTTCTGCTGGTACGTAAAATCTGCGTGACCAGGACGGAAGGAGTTTTTGATATCATCATACGCTTCAGGCCGCATGTCCGTGTTATACAGGATGATGCAAAGCGGCGTTCCCGTAGTTTTGCCCTGAAATGTTCCTGAAACAATGTTGATTTTATCATACTCCTTGCGCGGCGAAGTAACCGACGATTGACCTGGCTTTCTGCGGTCCATCTGCTGCTGAATATATTGCTCCTCGATTGCGACACCCGGCGTTACGCCGTCAATAATGACACCGACTGCTGTACCATGAGATTCGCCAAATGTAGATATTTTAAAGTTTTGTCCGAAAAAGTTTCCCGACATAGTTGCTCCCTCCAATTTCAATTGCTTTTTAGTAAAGTGTATCAGTATAATTGAAATAAATGAAATTGTTATTTAGCGAAATTGTCATAGAAAGGATTAATATCATATGTATATCAATACAGAATGGTATCGCATATTTCTAAGTGTATCTAAAACTAAAAATTTAACGAAGGCAGCAGAGCAGCTCCATATTACCCAGCCTTCGGTAAGCTACGCGATCAAGCAATTGGAGCAGAACCTCGGGGTTGTCCTGCTTACGAGATTGTCCAAAGGCGTACAATTAACACAGGAAGGACAAATGCTGGCTGAATATGTGGAGAAAGCATTCCATCATTTTCTCGCAGCAGAAAATTCCATCCACCTGCTTAAGCAATTTAAAATGGGCTGTGTCCGCATCGGCTCCAATGGCGCAATCATTAAAGATATCATTTTGCCAGTCCTGGATGAGTTTCATGTAGAATATCCGGACATTCGCATTCAGCTTCTGCAGGCACAAACGAGTGTAATCGTTGACCATATTAAAGAGGGCAAACTGGATGTTGGCTTTGTCTATCATACGATTAAAGATTCTGACATCGTTATTACCCCGTTAAAGCGGATTGAAAACTGCTTTGTTGCAGGCGGAAAATTTAAAAGCTATGCGAATGAGCAACTTACGATCCAGCAGCTGGCTAGCCTGCCATTGATTTTATTGTCCTCCGGCAGCACAACGAGAAGAATGCTCGATGGATGGTTCGCAGCAGAAAGCCAGACGGTTCGAGCTGATTTTGAGCTTAGCAGCGTCGATATGATGGTTGAATTTGCCAAGAGAGGATATGGCATCGCGTTTGTTATGAAATCAATGGTGCAAAATGAGCTTGCCAATGGAGAGCTCGTTGAATTGAATACGGCTCAGCCGCTTCCGATGCAGGAGCTTTGCATGGTCACCAGCCATAATAATAGCCTGATCGCCAATATTTTCACAAAAAAATTTGTAGATTGATCCTGTTCATCACAATTATCAATGCTATTCACAACGCAGCATGCAAATTAAAAAACGAAGCGCCAGCCAGCTTAAGCTAGCAGCGCTTCGTTTTTTCGTTTACCTGAGCAATTAACGGAACATCCCCCATAGCTTGAGCAGATGAAGCGTATTGTTCGGGTCAATTTTTTGTGCAAGCACAAAGTTAATAATTTGCTCCTCCTGCACCTCAGTCAGCTTCTCTTGCAAAATTACAGCCGCTGTACGTGTCAATTTGCGCACCTTGATCCGATCCTGCAAATCGTACTTGGTCACCTCGCCCAGCAGATTTTTCATTTTTTCCTTCACAGCAGGATTTTTCATTTTCAGCTTGACACGTTCAACCAGCTGCGGACTAATTCCATAGCGTTGATAACTCATTAAGCTTGACACCTCCAAAGGCTACTCTAATGAGTTAACTATATGCTGAAAAGCTTAAAATCTTGCCTAATCTATCTGTTCTCCTTGAAATAAAGGATCATTGCGCAGCCAATCTACTAATCTTGCATAGGCTGCATCCTTCCAGAAGCTTTCTGTTGCCACAAGTGCAGCCGCATCCTCGCGCGCCTGCTCCAGCAGCTCGTAATCGGCTACCATGTCAGCCAGCTTAAATTCCGGCAAGCCACTTTGCTTCGTGCCAAAAAATTCGCCCGGGCCGCGCAGCTCAAGGTCGCGGCGAGCAATTTCAAAGCCGTCATTGCTTTCTGTCATGACCTTCATCCGCTCCTGACCAACCTCTGACTTCGGATCAGCCAGCAGTATGCAGTAGGATTGATGCTCGCCGCGCCCGACTCGACCGCGCAGCTGATGCAATTGCGATAAGCCGAAGCGCTCTGCGTCCATAATCATAATGATCGTCGCGTTCGGCACATCGACGCCGACCTCGACAACCGTAGTCGCTACAAGCACCTGCGCTTCATTGGCAGCAAAGCTGCTCATCGACTGCTCCTTTTCCGCCGTGCTCATTCTGCCATGCAGCAAGCCGACAGTCAGATCGGGAAAAGCAGACTGAATCATCATATGGACATCAAGCGCATTTTGCACATCCAGCTTATCCGACTCTTCGATAAGCGGACAAATAACATAGGCTTGTCTGCCTTCAGCGATTTGCTTGCGAATAAATTGCAGCGCGCGCTCCAGCGATTGCGGCTTAAGCCAATACGTTTCGATAGGCTTGCGTCCTTGCGGCCGTTCGCGAATCGTTGACACATCCATATCGCCAAATGCCGTAATCGCCAAGGTGCGCGGAATCGGGGTAGCGGTCATCGTCAGTACATCAGGCTGGATGCCTTTGCGCCGCAAAATGCTGCGCTGATTGACGCCAAAGCGATGCTGCTCATCGACTACAACGAGTCCTAGCTTATTAAAAAATACATCCTCCTGAATAAGCGCATGCGTGCCAACTACAATATCAGCAAGCCCCATTTGCAGCTCGGCAAGCAGATCGCGCCGCTTGCGCTCGCCCAAGCTTCCTGTTAGCAAGCGAACCGTCATATTCGTATGCTCGAGCATGCGCGATAAGCTCTTCATATGCTGCTCTGCAAGAATTTCAGTCGGCACCATCAATGCCGCCTGAAAGCCTGCACGCACTGCGCTGTACATCGCAATCGCGGCTACCACCGTTTTACCTGAGCCAACATCGCCTTGCAGCAGACGGTTCATGCTGTATTTGCGGCGCATATCAACAGAAATCTCATTGATCGCCCGCTTCTGCCCATCGGTAAGCTCAAAGGGCAATGTGGCAGCGAACTCGCGAATCCATTCGCTTTGCAGCGGCATTGCGATGCCGGCCTGGCGGCGATGAGACAGCGCCCGATAGGCTTGCAGGCGAAGCTGGAACAGAAACAGCTCCTCATATACCATCCGTCTGCGTGCTTCCTGCCCCGATTTCACATCGCCCGGGCAATGAATAAGCCGAATCGCTTCAGCACGATTCATCAAACGATATTTCTCGATCAGCGCATACGGCAAAATTTCCTCTACCATCGCACCATACTGATCCAATGCAGCAGCAATCAGCTTTCGAATCCATGGCTGCGTAATTTTTCCGCCTACAGAGTAAACAGGCTGCAGCGTATCCATCTTGCCAGATGACTTCTGCTGATCCAAAAACTCCGATTCCGAAACCGTTAGCTGCAGCCGCGAAGGCTCCCATTTGCCTGTAAGCAGCACCTCGCGCTCAAGCGTAAGCTGCTCGCGCAAAAAATGGCGATTGAACCAGGTAGCCGTAATGAGCTGCAGCCCGACCTGCACCTTGCAGGTCAGCCTCGATTTTGACCTGCCATAGCGCTGCAAAATCGGCACGCCACGCACAATGCCAATCACGGTTGCTTTCTCGCCAGCCTTCACCTCTGTCAAATCACGAACGCGATAATCTTCATAACGAAAAGGAAAATACAATAACACATCATTCACAGTAAATAAGCCAAAGGCGTGGAGCTCTTTTTCCTTTAGAGCACTCACGCCTTTCAACTGCTTCACCGGAATTTGATCAAGCTTGATCATTCCTAGCTCACACCTTATATAAAAATACAGCAGAAGTACCAGGACCAGTATGAGTGCCGATTACTGTACCGACAGTCGTATAGCTGACTTCCTTTACATTCAGTTCTGCTTTAACACGCGCTTCCAGCTCGTCGCGAATAACCTCATCATCAGTACCCGCCACAATCAGTCCGACCGCTTGATTGCCAAAATGGTTTTTCAGCAGCTCCACGATTTTCGCCATCGCTTTCTTGCTGCCGCGTGCCTTATCGACGGATGTAACAGCTCCCGAAGGCTCAAGTGACAAGATCGGCTTAATATTAAGCAAGGAACCAATCATTGCAGCAGCCTTGCCGATTCTTCCACCTTTTTGCAAATAGTCCAGCGTATCAACAAGGAAATAAATTTGACAGCTTTCCTTGCGTTTGGCTACAGCGGCCAAAATGTCCTCAACTGAGGCTCCGGCCTCCGCCATTTCCGCTGCAAGCACAACCTGCATGCCATGACCGTAGGATGCCGAGCATGAGTCAATCACATGAATATGCTCTCCAGCCTCCTCCAGCATCGATTTGGCGATGGTAGCAGCCTGATAGGTACCACTTAGCACAGATGCAAGGTGAAAGCTCAGAATGGGCCCTTCCGGGTCCTCCTGAAGCAGCGACTCATACACCTCAACAAAATCAGCCGGCGAAGGCTGTGAGGTTGTAGGCATTACAGGCGATGTTTTGAGCCTGGCATAAAACTCCTCTGGTGTCAGATCAACAGCGTCGCTATAAACCTCCTCGCCAAAAAGCACCTTCAGCGAAATCATCGTGATGCCGTGCTTTTCGCGCAGCTCGGCAGGAATATCAGCAGTACTGTCAGTTACGATACGAATCTTTCCCATAGCGTACATTTCCTCCTTTTCGTATTGCACTTTATTTATTATTCAACGGCAAATACATACGGATAGAGAGGTTGACCACCATATTGCAGGTCTATTTCAAGCTCGGCATAATGCTCGCTTATCCAGGAGCAAAGGGCGGATGTCGTTTCCTCGGTCGCGCCTTCTCCTGTCAGAATCGTGACTATGTCGCCTTCATCCTCAAGCATGCTGGTCAAAAGAGCTTGACATGCTGCAAGCAAATCCGGCTCAGAGGTAACGATTGCTTTTTCCTTCAAGCCGATATAATGGCCTTCGGAAATTTCGACTCCGTCAATCGTCGTGTCTCGCACTGCTTTGGTCACTTGTCCGGACACAACCATGCTAGCAGCTGAAATCATCCATTC
This sequence comes from Paenibacillus montaniterrae, assembly GCF_018403185.1. GTDB lineage: Bacteria > Bacillota > Bacilli > Paenibacillales > Paenibacillaceae > Pristimantibacillus > Pristimantibacillus montaniterrae. The sequence goes on along the minus strand of NZ_BOSE01000001.1, from coordinate 118,768 downwards.
CTTGTTGCGCTCTGGTGTTTCGTCTTCCTTGAAGGCAAGGACAGCCGCGATTCCTTGGGGAATTGTTTTGGTCGGTATAACGGTTACCGCTCGCTCTGTCAGCTCGATCGCCTGCTCGGCTGCAAGAATTATGTTGCTGTTGTTAGGGAAAATGAAAATATGCTCCGCCGACAGCGATTCAATTGCGTTCACAAAGTCTTCGGTGCTTGGGTTCATCGTCTGACCGCCAGTCAGTACAATATCTACATCACTGCTGCGGAATAGCTCAGCTACACCATCGCCCAAAGCAACCGCGATCATTCCGTATGGCGCACGCTCGAAGCCATGCTCAGCTGGACGGTTGTCTATGGCCTGTCCTGCCAGCAGCTCAGCGGCTGCCAGATTGACCTCGCTGACTACGCCCTCCTCAGCCAGCAGCTCACGATGCTGCTCACGCATATTCAAAATATGAATATCCGTCAACTCGCCATACTGCATCGACAAATTGAACACATCGCCAGGCTTGCGGGAATGCACATGCACTTTAATAATATCATCATCTGTAATAACGAGAATCGAATCTCCATCCTTAGACAACGCTTTTTTGTAAGCGGATTCATCAAAAGATGCCACGGGTGTACCTGACACATTGCGCTTGATAAAAAATTCCATATCGTAAAAGAACTCAATATCTAGCGTCTCCAGCTTGGCTTGTGCAGAGGACGGCTCTACATGCTGCTGCGGAACGTAGACGTCCGCCGGAGCTGCTTCAGAGGCTAAAGCATCCACATCAAGCGCAGCGCCCGACAAATATTGAACGAAGCCTTCATAGATGTAGACAAGCCCTTGTCCACCTGAATCGACTACCCCTACCTGCTTCAGCACTGGCAGCTGCTCAGGCGTTTTTTGCAATGCCTCGTTCGCTCTGAAATACACTTCCTCCATCAGCTCAGGCACTTCAGTATTGCGTCTCGCATATTGCACAGCATAGCGCGCAGCTTCCTTCGCTACGGTCAAGATCGTACCCTCTACCGGCTTTACTACCGCCTTGTAGGCAAGATCTACACCGTGCTGCAATGCCGCAGCAATTTCAATCGCGGTTGCCTGCTCATGGTTAGCGAGCGACTTGGCAAAGCCGCGAAACAGCTGAGATAAAATAACACCCGAATTACCGCGCGCGCCCATCAGCAAGCCCTTCGACAATGCTTCAGCAGCCTTGCCAATATCAGCTGACGGCTTCTTTTTTAATTCAGTTATACCAGAGGTCATGGTCAGATTCATATTCGTTCCAGTATCGCCATCCGGCACTGGAAACACGTTGAGTGCGTTCACCTTTTCGGCATTACGCTTCAGTAAGTCGGCGCCTAATAATGCCATAGCCGCAAAATCAGATCCGTTAATTGCTCGCTTACCCAAAAAAATTCCCCTTCCTGCTAAGTAGATACCCTTACATCCTGGACAAAAATATTTACTTCGTTGACTTCCAGACCTATTACGTCATTTAATACATACTTCACTTTTGAACGAATGTTGCTAGCTACTTCAGAAATTTTCGTTCCATAGCTCACTACAATGTGCAGATCAATATTGATTCCGCCTTGTACTTGTCTTATTTCAACACCCTTGGTCAAATTGTCCCGGCCAAGAAGTACTGCAATCCCATCCTTCAATCCGTTCCGAGATGCCATTCCAACGAGTCCATAACACTCTAATGCGGCGAAGCCAGCAATTGTCGCTATACAACTATCTGAAACCTGAATATGACCTAAACCATTTTCTAATTGTATCGGCATACGTTTCACTCCTTGCCATTTATTATGGACTAGTTTCCATTGTACTATAAACTGCACCGTTATTGAAGAGAATTGTTAAATTTCATTGAAATAACGCTAGAATTAGGTTGAATGAGGACTGACTTTATGTTACGATATTTAGGCGTGTTTATGTTTGTAGATGTTATGAATCGAAAACAATTGTAGCATTCGTATTATGAACGGTTAAGCTGCTTAGGTGATAACTGGTGAAGGAGGTGTTTTTATGTCTCGCAAATGTTTCGTAACTGGCAAAGCGCCAAAAAGAGGAAATAGCGTATCTCATGCGAACAATGCAACTCGTCGTACTTGGGGAGTTAACGTTCAAAAGGTTCGCATCCTGGTAGATGGTAAACCAAAACGTGTTTACGTTAGCGCTCGCGCATTGAAATCTGGCAAAATTACTCGCGTATAGTTTGCCATAGACAAAAGCACCTGACAGTTCAGGTGCTTTTTTGTTGTCATCATCATGTTTTAGACAAGCAGTCAAATCTTGATTGGGAGTTATGATATTAATTTTTTTGAAATGTGTTAAGTAAAGCTTTGACAAACCCACCCAAAAACTTAGGCAGCTTAATCGTATAAAATTTCATGCTCATCCCTCCTCGAAACGCGCGGTGACCCTTGCCTGCTGAATCCCCACTCTTGTAAAACATATTATGCAGAAATGAGAAAACATAGACCACTACTGCCTAGAGAGATTAAACTTTATTGATTAAGCGACACTATTTTGAAACAGGTCTGGATTGTCCATTATAAATTGAATGGCGGTCACGATAATGACGAACAGGAAATACATAATAATCGACAGCACAATAAAGACGATTCGCAAGCCAATCGTTTCAAAGCGGCGGAAAAAACGTATCCCGATATAAATCGTTAGCAGCGAAAATATATATTTGATAAGCGATGGGATGAGCGAAAAAAGCGAGAGCGAGCCTCCAGCAAGAATCGCATAAAACAGCACCCACAATGCGGTTTTAAAATTAACGTTCATGCGCATCCTCCTCAAACTGTTGTAGCCTCCGCGAGTGCGCTTTCAGTAAGTAAGCACAGCGGAAGCCTGATCGCTAGCGCAGCTCGGCTATCGCTTTAGCGCGGTCAGGAGCTGTAAATACCGCGTTGCCTGCCACCAGCACATTCGCGCCAGCATCACGTACGAGCTGAGCTGTCTGGGCATTGATTCCACCATCTACCTGAACATCAACATGAGACAATCCACGCGCTTCCAGCATGCTGCGAAGCTCGCGCAGCTTCGTTGTTGAGTAGGGTATAAAGGACTGGCCGCCAAAGCCGGGATTCACGGTCATAATCAAAATCATATCTACATCGCCCAGCACTGGCTCCAGCACCGACACAGGAGTAGCCGGGTTGATGGCGACGCCAGCAGGCAGCCCCTGCTCTTTAATCGAGTATATCGTACGATGCAGATGAGTGCATGCTTCCTGATGAACGGTAATGCGGTCCGCTCCTGCATCGATGTAGCTTTGCAGAGAAAGCTCCGGACGCTCAATCATGAGATGCACATCAAACGTCAGCTTGGTGATGGAACGAACCGCGCTAATGACAGGCGGTCCGAAAGTCAGGTTAGGCACATAATGCCCGTCCATTACATCAATATGAACCCAGTCAGCCCCCGCTTCCTCAATGGATTTAATATCTGCGCCCAGTTGCGCAAAATTTGCTGATAAAATCGATGGTGCAACGATTGTCATCTTGGTTAGTACCTCCGTTTTTGATCTTTAAGCTCGGCAAGGAACGCTAAATAATGCTCATGTCTGCTCGTTTCAATTTCTCCTGCTTCAAGCGCATCCAACACCGCACAGCCGGGCTCCTGCACATGCATGCAGCCTCTAAATTTGCACGACGTGGACAGCTCGCGCATTTCAATAAAGCCATAGGCCAGATCGGAAATGCCCAGCTCGGCAAAATCAAGCTGGCTAAAGCCTGGCGTATCTGCCACGTAGCCGCCGCCTATATCGATCAGCTCAACATGCCGCGTCGTATGCTTGCCGCGTCCAAGCTTGTTGCTGATCTCATTGGTCTCTAGCTCAAGACCAGGAACTAGCGCATTGAGCAGTGATGACTTGCCTACACCAGATTGGCCGGCAAATACTGCGACATGCCCCTTCAAGCGTTCATGCAGCGCTTCTATGCCTTGACGCTCAAGCGAGCTTGTGCTGTAAATTTCATAGCCAAGCTTGCCATAAATGCGCTTTACGGTTTCCATGCTCGACAGCGCTTCATGCTGCAGCTCCTCTTGCTCGGAACGGTTCGCATTGGCAAAGTCCTGCTTGCTTAAGCAAAGCAACGGCTTTACCCCGGCATGCTCAATATGGACGAGGAACTTGTCCAGCAGCTGCAGGTTCAAGGAAGGCTCGACAACGGAAAATACAAGTACAGCCAAGTCTACATTGGCCACTGGCGGACGAATAAGCTCGGTACTGCGAGGCAGCAGCTCGACGACTGTTCCCTCTCCATTTTCCGTCAGCACATAATACACCTCATCGCCTACGAGCGGCGTAAGGCCTTTCTTCTTAAAGACTCCTCTAGCACGGCATTGCACCGTGCTAGAGGGAGAACGATCATCTTGCGGCTGTACATAATAATATCCGCTTAAAGCTTTCACAATCACTCCAGGCAGTGAAGCTGAAGAATCAGGCAGCACTTGCTCATTCTTCTGTTTGGTTCGCCTGTTGATCGCTTTGCTCATTATAATTCATTGCCTCCATATCCTGTTCTTGCTCAAAATGGTTAAACCCTTCCTCAAACGATGGCGTGGGAGTAGGTGTCGGATCAGGCTCTTGACCTGGAATAACCATTTCATGCGACCCGCCTTGAGCAACATCTTTATAGTAAATTGATCGAATGTCCATAAATGTACCGTCGCGATAAACTGAAACCTGCGCTACTGTATCAGGATCAAGCACAAGCGTTACCGGAATATCTACCGTGCTTGTAATGGTACGCGGATCAAGCTCCATGTTTTCTCCACGGGCATCAGAGTAATGAATTCTTATCTCGCTTGCTGTGCCTTGCAGCGCTGGAGATACGCGCACGTTGAATTGATAGCTTTTGGCGTCATCCGGATAGCCTGAGCTTACCGAAATCGTTACGTTGCTGCCTTTCTCAATCTGATCATGTGGCGTATTGCCTTGACTAATGACATGGTCCTTGTCGAACAGATAGCTTGGCTCATACTTTATATCTTTCTCCTCAAGCACAAGATTAAGCGACTTCAGCAGCACCTTGGCATCCTTTAAGCGCATATCTGTCAAGTCCGGCATTTCTACCGTCTCTGGACCAGCGCTTACAGTAAAGCTGATCTCCACCGTGTCCGGGTTTATTTCTTCACCGCCGCCAGGCGTTTGCTCCAAAATCGTGCCTGCTTCCGAATCATCGTGGACTTCAGAAAATTTTAGCTGGGTTTCCTGTACCCCTAGCTCCAACAAGCTGTTAATCGCTTGCTGCTTCGTCTGGCCAACATAGCTTTGCAGCTGCTTCATTTCAGGACCTTCACTTATCGTTAATTGAATAAATGCGCCTTCCTTTACCTTCACGTTCATTTTCGACTGGGCAATAACTTCGCCTTTAGGAACAAGCTTGCTCGTTTCACGCAGTACCGGCTCCTCGACTTTAAGACCCGCTTCCTCTATCTTCTTGCGCGCCTCCTCCTCAGTCAAGCTGACGACATACGGCACGTCAACATCCTCGGTTTTGAACGTATCGAGCAGCTTGAAAAAGCCCCACAGCAAAGCAGCTAAAAAAACAAGCGTTATCAGCACGACATATAATGGCTTTTTCCAGCCGCCTGTTGATTTTTCCAGCTCCTCCTCAGGCAATTGCCCGGTGTTCATGCTTACGGCCGCTGTTTCGCTATAACGTCCTGTCGCCCCGCTTTGAACCGCGGTTGCGCTCATGTCTGCCTGCGAGGACGAACGAATGGCAGGCATAACCTTCGTTTCCTGCATATCGATATCCTCGTTGAAGGCAATTTTAGGCTCGTTCAAGCGATGCGGCTGCAAGCAGGTTTCAAGATCAGTCAGCATTGCTCTTGCCGACTCATAGCGCTCATTAGGATTTTTGCGCATCGACTTTAAAATAACATTTTCAACCGACTGCGGTATATGCGGATTCACTGCCCGCGGCTCTTCAAAATGCTCTTGCAAATGCTTAAGCGCAATGCTGATAGGACTTTCTCCCAAAAACGGAAGCTTGCCCGTAAGCATTTGATAGAGCACAATACCCAAAGAGTACAAATCAGACTTTTCTCCTGTATTGACACCCTTGGCGTGCTCAGGAGAAAAATAGTGGACGGAGCCAACGACTGAGCCTGTTTGCGTTATTTTTGATGAAGTTGCAGCACGCGCAATTCCGAAATCCGTTACCTTCACTCGGCCGTTATTGCCAATTAAAATATTATGCGGCTTAATATCGCGATGAATAATATGATTGGCATGCGCATGATCAAGCGCATCGCAAATTTGCTGCGCGATATGAATCGCCTCTTCAATTTGCAGCGGTGCGCGCTCAACAATAATTTCATTCAAATTATGGCCTTCGACATACTCCATTACGATGTAATGGATATCCTCCTGCTGTCCGACATCATAGATGCTTACAACATTTGGATGAGACAGCGCCGCTGCATTTTGCGCTTCCCTGCGAAAGCGGCTAATAAATTCCTCATCATTGACAAATTGCTGACGCAGCACCTTAACCGCAACCTTGCGATTCAGCAACACGTCGTGCGCTTTATATACAAGTGCCATGCCTCCCCCGCCAATGCGGGAAATAATCTCATAGCGTCCTGCCAGATCATGTCCGATCATCATGCTTCCTCCCTTCTAACGGGATTTTGTGCCATATCACACAGTATAAGCGTAATGTTGTCATCTCCGCCAGCCTGCAGCGCCAACTCTATCAATTGATCTGCACGCTGTTCAAGAGGAAGCTCGGAAGCGGCGATTCGGTGCAGCTCCTCCTCGCTTACTCGATTGCTTAGCCCATCGCTGCACAGCAGCAGCAAATCCTGCTCATCCCATTCCATTACACGCACATCAACTTCAACATCATCGTCAGTGCCGATCGCGCGCGTCAATACATTTTTGCGCGGGTGATGCTCAGCTTCTTCAGCTGTCAGCTGACCGGATTGCACCAGCGCGTTGACGAGCGAATGATCCTCAGTCAGCTGCTCAAGCGTCTCGCTGTTAATGCGATAGGCTCTGCTGTCGCCAACATGTCCGATTACAACAAGCTGGTCGATTACTAACGCCGCGACGATTGTCGTACCCATATTGTGATACTGCGTCATATGCTTGGCTAAACTGTATATCTCGTCATTCGCTTGGCGAATCGCAATGCGCATTAGCCGCTTCGCATCCTCGACATTCCAGTTCGTAATGTCAACATGCTGCTGCAGGATGCGCTGGAATGCTTCCACCGCCACCTGGCTCGCCACATCGCCAGCCTGATGCCCGCCCATGCCATCTGCAACAATGGCAAAGGAAAGCTGATCATTAATTGAACCCGTCAAGGCTGAATCCTCATTCACTTGGCGAATTCTTCCTATGTCACTTCGATTAACCATTAACAAGTGTTATCACCTCGCCGTAGACTCCATATGCTTCGCACGCAATTGTCCGCACGCTGCTGCGATATCATGTCCTTGTTCTCTGCGAATCGTAACATTAATTCCATGCTTTTCAAGCACCTTGGCAAACGCGAAAATATCGTTTCGCGGAGTGCGCACATAGTTGCGCTCAGGCACATGGTTAACTGGAATCAGGTTGACGTGGCAGAGCATGTCTTTAATGACTGACGCCAGCTCTTCGGCATGCTCAACCTGATCGTTGACACCGCCAATCAACGCATATTCGAACGTAATGCGGCGACCTGTTTTGTCCAAATAATAGCGAATCGCCTGAATAACATCCTCAAATGGAAATCTGCGATTGACAGGCATAAGCTTGGAGCGCAGCTTGTCGTTCGGAGCATGGATCGAAAGCGCCAAGTTAATTTGCGTATTTTCATCGGCAAATTTATAAATGCTTGGCACAATGCCGCTCGTCGATACAGTAATATGGCGCTGTCCGATATTCAAGCCCTTCTCATGAATCATATTGCGCAGAAAGTCCATTGTTGCCTCATAATTTTCAAATGGCTCGCCAGAGCCCATAATGACAATGCTGGAAACTCGCTCATTCGTTGCATCAAGCATTTGCTGTGCCGTTACGACCTGAGCAACAATTTCACCTGCTGTCAGATTTCTTTTCAAGCCGCCCAGCGTAGAAGCACAAAATGTACATCCGATGCGGCAGCCAACCTGAGTCGTTACACAGACGCTGTTGCCGTAATTATGGCGCATAATAACCGTCTCGATTGCATGATTGTCATGCAGCCCGAACAGAAACTTCACCGTGCCATCGCGCGACTCGAATTTCGTAATTTCAGTTAACGTAACAAACTCGAATTGATCGGTTAATTTTTGGCGCAACCCTTTGGGAAGATTCGTCATCTCCTCAAAGCTTTTCACACGCTTCACATATAGCCAATCATAAACTTGATCAGCGCGAAACGAAGGCTCACCATTATCCTTCATCCACTGTAAAAGCTGATCATGTGTATAGTCATAAATAAAAGGTTTCATCATATCACACCTGTATTCAATTTTATGCTGCTTCATGCGTGCTTGTAAGCAACGCTGACATTATTTTATCACAAACAAGGATTGACAGCCATTATTGCGAAAAACAGCGCGGCACTTAAGCGGTTCAGCGCTCCGGAGCTAAGCATCCTACAGCCGCTTTTTAAATCGTAATGCTCTTATTTAAATTTTTTAAGGTGGCATTACGATGTTAAAGGCGGCTCTCTTCGTTTTTCGGATTCTTTGCTCCTCCGCTGGTGCTTTTTTCGTTTTGAGTATGCTACGATGCGACGTAGCGTCATCAAAGAAGTTAAGCTTTTTCAGAGCTACGGAGCTAAGCATCCTCCAGCCGCTTTTTAAATCGTAATGCTCTTTTTTAAATTTTAAAGGTGGCATTACGATGTTAAAGGCGGCTCTCTTCGTTTTTCGGATTCTTTGCTCCTCCGCTGTAGTTTTTTTGAGTGCGGGACCAAGAAGCTTGGACGCTAGTAGAAAATGAGGAGCGCAGCGTAGGCACTTGCTACGTGAGCACCGGAATTTTCGCTAGCGTTCAAGATTCGCCGTCGAGTAATCCCCAACGCAATCGCATCGTCATCAAAGTCGTGCTTTTAAACTACCGCTCTTCCAATGAAAGTTTAAAAATCCGGCTTTCAGGACCAAGAAGATGGCACGATACTAGAAGGCGAGGAGCGCAGCGTAGGCATAAGATACGTGAGCACCGAAGCACTCGGTAGCGTGACATATTCGCCGCCGACTCAACTACAACGAAACTGCATCGTCATCAAAGTTGGATTTTTAAACTACCTTTCTTCCAATGAAAGTTTAAAAGCTCGGCTTTCAGGACCAAGAAGCTTGGACGCTAGTAGAAAATGAGGAGCGCAGCGTAGGCATAAGCTACGTAAGCACCGGAATTTTCGCTAGCGTTCAAGATTCGACGTCGAGTAATCCCCAACGTAATCGCATCGTCATCAAAGTCGTGCTTTTAAACTACCGCTCTTCCAATGAAAGTTTAAAAATCCGGCTTTCAGGACCAAGAAGATGGCACGATACTAGAGGGCGAGGAGCGCAGCGTAGGCATAAGCTACGTGAGCACCGAAGCACTCGGTAGCGTGACATATTCGCCGCCGACTTAGCTACAACGAAACTGCATCGTCATCAAAGTTGGATTTTTAAACTACCGCTTCAAAAGGCGTGCTATGTAGAAGCCATCACTTTTATTGTCATCCGGCAACAGCTGTAGCTGTCCGTCGAACTGCTCGTCGATTATATTTAGCTGCTTTAAGCGAGACAGTACAGCTGGCGGCCAGTTGCGGTCAAGCGTATACTCGGGATGCTTGGCAAGGAATGATGCAATCTGCTGCTCATTCTCTTCGCGGGCAATTGTGCAGGTGCTGTACAGCAGCACTCCGCCCGGCTTAACGAGTCCGCTCATCGCTTCAAGCAATTTGCCCTGCAGCTCGGCAATTGCCGTTACATCCTCGCTGCTTTTCGTCCATTTGATTTCGGGCTTGCGGCGAATGACGCCGAAACCGCTGCATGGCGCGTCGAGCAGTACGGCATCAAAGCTGCCGGGAGCAAGCGTTCGGGCCAGCTCAATGGCATCGCCGCTCGTCGTCTCGATATGACTTAGCCCGAGCCGCTGCGCCTGCTCGGCAATCAACTTGCGCTTATGCTCATGCAAGTCGTTGGAAAGCAGTCTGCCTTTACCCTTCATAAGCTCGCCGATATGCATGCTTTTGCCGCCTGGCGCCGCGCAAGCATCTAATATGCTCATGCCGGGCTGAGGCTGCAGCACCTCGGCCACGAGCATCGAGCTTTCGTCTTGCATCGACCATTTGCCCGCAGCAAAGCCGGCATGGGCGGCAAGATGGCCAGCCTTGTCCACGATTACGCCAGCTGCTGCCAGCGGTGATGGCGAGGCTGAGATGCCCTCGGCCTGCAGTAGCTCGATCACGGCGTCAACCGATGTTTTCATCGTGTTGACACGTATGGAGCTGTGTGGTGCTGTATTGCTCGCAGCGAGCAGCTGCTCTGTTTTCTCGCTGCCGTATTCATTCAGCCAGCGCTCTACGAGCCAGCGAGGGAAGGAGTAACGAACGCTCAATGTTTCTGCTTCGTCAGACAGCACAATTCGTTCAATCAGCAGCTCATTTTGCCGACGCAGCACATTGCGCAGCACGCCGTTGACCATTCCTGCGATCCCTTGATGACCTTTTTTCTTGGCTATGTTAACAGCCTCATTAACGGCTGCATGGGCGGGAATACGATCCAGCCATATTATTTGATAAAGGCTTAGTCTCAGCAATTGATGCACCCAGGGCTGCAGCTTGGCAAGTCCTTTAGCGACAAGCTGTGACAGCCAATAATCCAGGGTCAGCTTGCGGCTGATTGTCCCGTACACCAGTTCGGTAACGAGCGCTGCATCCTGACGGGACAGCTCCTGCTGCTGCAGGCTGCGATTCAGCTGCAAATTGCTGTATGCCCCTGTTTCCTCTACCTTTACTAGTATGTCCAGCGCTACCAGGCGTGCAGACTTGCTTCGGCCAGCTTCTGCTGGCTTTCCCGCTACTGTCCGTTGCTTTTTATATGATTTGGCGGAGTTGCTTGTATTTTTCTGCTGCTCGTTCTGTCTGCTCATGCTTGCTCTTCTCCGTCAAAGCGAGCTCCAACAATTTCACGCGCGCCTTGTATCCAATCGCTAACCTGCATCATACGCTTGCCTGCTGGCTGTATCGTCGTAAGCAGCAGCTGCCCTTGCCCTGTCTGAACAATGATTCCTTCTGCTGATGCAGATACAATCGTGCCTGGCTGCGAGCTGCCTTCACGGTCTAACGGCTGACAGCCCCATACCTTGAAAACCTCGCCATTCAGCATCGTAAACGCGCCCGCCATTGGCGACAAGCCGCGCACCTGATTGTAAATCGATAGCGCCGCTTTATTCCAATCGATCCGCTCGTCCTCGCGCGTAAGATTAGGCGCATATGTCGCCAAAGACTCATCCTGCGGGACCGCTTTAAGCTCGCCACGCAAAAGTGGAGGCAGCGTATCCAGCAACAGCTTGGCTCCAGCAATGCTCAGCTTCTCAAACATCGTTCCAGCCGTATCATCATGCTCAATCGGCAGTGCCACCGAGCTGATCATATCGCCTGTATCGAGCCCTTCCGCCATGTACATGATCGTCACGCCTGTTTCAGCCTCGCCATTAATAATCGAACGCTGAATCGGCGCTCCACCGCGATATTTCGGCAACAGCGAGCCATGCACATTAATGCAGCCATGCGGCGGCAGCTCAAGCACTCCCTTGGGCAATATTTGCCCGTACGCTGCGGTTACAATTAAATCCGGTTTATATGTAGCAAGCTCAGCAATCGCTTCTTCATTTCTCATCCGCTCCGGCTGCAGCACAGGCAAGCCGAGCTCAAGCGCAGCCTCTTTTACAGGAGGAGGCGTAAGTACTTTTTTCCGTCCTTTTGGACGGTCGGGCTGAGATACAACTGCAGCGATCTCATAACCCGCTTCAACTAATGCACGCAGAGAAGGGACAGCGAAGCTCGGTGTCCCCATAAAAACAATACGCATCTTTATTTTTCGCCGCCTTTTCTCGCACGATCGGAAATATCGTACGTATTTAATGCAATATCGGTAAACAGCACACCGTTGAGATGATCGATTTCATGCTGAAATGCGCGAGCAAAAAAGCCCGTCGCTTCAACAGTAAATGATTCACCATCGCTATTTTGGCCTTGCACAACTACACGCTCAGCACGCAGCACCTCGCCATTCAAATTTGGAATGCTGAGACAGCCCTCAGGCCCGATTTGCTCGCCTTCGCGCTCAATAATAACAGGATTGACCATTTCTACAAGTCCATGCTCATCGCCAACATCAACAACGATGACACGCTTGGATATACCGATTTGCGGCGCTGCAAGCCCTACCCCGTCAGCATCATACATCGTTTCTGCCATATCCTTGAGCAGCTTTTTCAAATTAGAATTAAATTTTGTTACTTCCTTGGCTACTTCACGCAGCACCGGATCTGGATCTTTAACGATTAGTCGAATACTCATCTTTTTCCCTCGCTTATTTTCTATAAAGTGAGTGTTCAAAAAGCTCGGCTTTCAGGACCAAGAAGATGGGGTGAAGCTTAGAAATGACGGAGCGCAGCGTAGATCATGCCTACGTGAGCACCGTAAATTTCGGCTGAACCCCATATTCGACGTCGACTAAGCTACAACGCAATCACATCGTCATCAAAGCTGGGCTTTTTGAACTTCCTCTATTAGTGAGTGTTCAAAAAGCTCGGCTTTCAGGACCAAGAAGATGGGGAGAAGCTTAGAAATGACGGAGCGCAGCGTAGATACCTACTACGTGAGCACCGTACATTTCGGCTGAACCCCATATTCGACGTCGACTAAGCTACAACGCAATCACATCGTCATCAAAGCTGGGCTTTTTGAACTTCCTCTATAAAGTTGAACAAGTCCTTTTATTCAACTATTTACACTCATTTGCTATACAATAACCTGCGGATCAACATCAACACTGAACAGCACCTGCTTGCTTGTTTTACCTGCGACAAACGGCTCCATCGCGCGCTCAACCAACGTCGACGCATCAATGCTTCCACGATATTTTATCACACATTGATAACGGTAGCGATCCTTGATTCGCGCAAGCGGCGAGGCGACCGGGCCGAGAATCTCCATGGCGCGCGCCATTCTGCTCTGCAGCGGCACCAAAACTCCTTCATATTGCGCGATCTCCTTCAGCTCATTAACGAAGCGCGTGCTTACCTCGGCAAGCTGATCAAGCCGTTCGGCCGACATCGTAATGCAAATCAAGCGGCAATATGGCGGATACATCATTCCCATTCGAAGCTCCAGCTCCTGCTGTATAAACTGCTCGTAATGATGCTGCGCGGCCGCCTGAACCGCATAATGCTCGGGATTATAGGTTTGAATCATAACCTCTCCCTGCAGATGATGACGCCCCGCTCGGCCCGCTACTTGCGTTAACAGCTGGAAGGTGCGCTCTGCAGCGCGAAAATCCGGCAGGTTCAACGTTGTATCTGCGGCAATTACCCCTACTAATGTAACATATGGGAAATCGAGTCCTTTTGCAACCATTTGTGTTCCGAGCAAAACATCAGCCTTGCGCTCGCTAAATGTTTTGAGCAGCTTTTCATGCGCATTTTTCTCGGTTGTCGTGTCCACATCCATACGGATGACGCGTATGCCCGGAAACAGCTTGGCAAGCTCCTCCTCCACCTTCTGCGTGCCCGTTCCAAAAAAGCGGATATGCTCGGACTCGCATTGCGGGCATTGCTTTGGCTCCTGCTCTGCATGACCGCAGTAATGGCAGCGCAGCAAGCGTGTTTTCTGATGGTATGTAAGCGAAATGTCGCAATGAGGACAGCTTGCTGTGTAACCGCATGAGCGGCACATAACAAAGGTCGAATAACCGCGCCGGTTAAGCAGCAGCACCGTTTGCTCCTGGCGCTCAAGGCGCTGCTTGAGCGCCTCGTAGAGGGCGCTGCTGAACATCGAGCGATTGCCCTGTGTAAGCTCCTGGCGCATATCAATAATATGCACGGTCGGCATCGCCTGCCCGGCCACGCGCTCCGGCATCGAAAGCAAGGGCGCCTCTGCCGCTCCCTTCGGAATACGGCTTGCAGCAACAAAGGTTTCCAGCGAAGGCGTAGCAGAGCCAAGCAGTACGACTGCGCCATGCTGCTTGGCTCGACGCACAGCGACATCGCGTGCATGGTATTTCGGCGTTTCATCCTGCTTGTAGGAGGACTCATGCTCCTCATCAATAATAATAAGTCCAATACTGGAAAATGGGGCAAATATCGCTGAGCGCGCGCCTACGACGACTCGCGCTTGTCCATGGCGAATTTTGCGCCATTCATCATAGCGCTCTCCGTCGGACAAGCGGCTGTGCATAACAGCTACCGCGTCTCCGAATCTTGATTTGAAGCGTTCAACCATTTGCGGGGTCAGCGATATTTCCGGCACAAGCACAATCGCTTGTCTGTTTGAGTCGAGACATTGTGCAATGCTTTGCAAATACACCTCTGTTTTGCCACTTCCCGTAACCCCATGCAGCAGCATGGTTTGTCCAGACTTCCGCTCCATTTCTTTAACAATTCGCTCATACACATGCCGCTGCAGTTCGGTTAGCGGCAGCGGCGAGCTTGGTTCAAATTGCCGGTGGCGATAAGGATCTCGCTTCTGTTCGACATCCTCAATCCGTACCAGCTCCTTGCCAGCAAGGCCTTGCACAACGCTTGAGCTTGTGTTCAGCTTGGCAACAAGCTGCGCCAATGCAATTGGCTCGGGATGCTCCAGCAAATAGCTCAGAACCTCATACTGCTTGCGCGCTTGCTTCTTCAGTGCTGCAAGCTGTTCTCTTGCCGCCTCGGGATCGGCTGGTGGCAATACCATGCGCACCTGCTTAATTCCTGTTCGGTCCTTAACCTTGCCCGACAACGTCAGCAAGCCCTGCTGCAGCGCCTGCTTGATTGAGCGATGCTCCTCAGGAAACATCGCCATCAGCTTTTCCAGCTTAATAGCGCCATCCTCCTGACGCAGCGCCTGCAGCCAAGCGCTATTGGCATAGGCTTGCTCTTGTTCTGCACCCGACAGCGCAATATATTTAACTTCCTTGCCCTTCAAGGCTGACGGCAGCATTATTTGCAGGGCAGCGATCCGTGAGCAGCAATATTTTTCGCTCAGCCATTTTGATAGCTCGATCAAATCAGGCAGCAGCGGCGGCTCGGGATCAAGCAGCTCCTTAATCGGTTTAAGCTTGCTATGGTCATACTCCGACTCCTCAGCCAGTCCGACAACCACACCCTGCAGCACGCGCGGCCCAAATGGAACGCCTACGCGACTGCCGAGCTCAATCCAGGGCTGAAGCGATTTTGGTACTTTATAATCAAAAGGCCGATCCGTCTGACGGCTCGGCACATCGACAATAATATTAGCGATCACATTCATCATCCTTAGCCTTTCATCCATGCTGTGCAAGGATTTGCAATAGTCGTTCCGCAGCATCGCGCTTTGACATAAGCGGCAGCTGCTCGACAAGTCCATTGGTATTATAAATAGAAATTACATTTGTGTCATAGTTAAAGCCTGCTCCGTCCTGCGAAACGTCGTTGGCAACGAGATAGTCGCAGTTTTTGCGTTTAAGCTTATCCATTGCATACACGTCAAGCTGCTCTGTCTCTGCCGCAAAGCCGACGAGCAATTGATGCGTTTTGCGCTCTCCAAGCGTGGCCAAAATATCAGTCGTACGCTCCAGCTCCAGCACCAGCTGCTGTGCATCGCCTTTTTTCAGCTTTTGCTGATGCACTTGCTTCGGTCGATAGTCGGCAACAGCGGCTGATTTGATCACAATATCGCTGTCATCAAACTGCTCCAGCACTGCCTGCAGCATATCAGCGGCCGACTCGACCTTAATCAGCTTTACGCCTTGTGGAGCTGCCGCACTCGTTCGGCCCGCAACAACTGTGACATCTGCGCCCAGATCAAGCGCCGCTTCAGCGATAGCAAAGCCCATTTTTCCAGATGAATCATTTGTTAAATAACGAACGGGATCAATCCGTTCCATCGTTCCTCCTGCGGTAACAAGCACCTTTTTACCGCGCAGCAGCTTTGGCTTGTTCAGCCATTGCTGCAATGCCAGCACGATTTCCTCCGGCTCGGCAAGACGGCCTTTAGCTACATAGCCGCAAGCAAGCTGCCCTGTGCCAGGATCGATAAAGCGCACGCCGCGCTCAGCAAGCAGCTTGATGTTATCGACGACGGCCGGGTGCTCATACATATGCACATTCATCGCCGGCGCAACGACAATCGGGCATGTTGCTGCCAGCAGTGTTGTGCTCAGCATGTCATCGGCTATGCCGTGAGCAAGCTTGGCGATCATGTTGGCGGTCGCTGGCGCAAGCAGGATCAGATCAGCTCGATCAGCAAGATCGATATGGGTAACAACCTGTGGGTCCAGCTCCTCAAACGTATCAACATGCACCGCATGTCTGGACAATGTTTGCAAAGTAAGAGGCGTAATAAATTTCGTAGCCGATTTTGTCATGATGACATGCACCTCGGCACCCAGTCCGACCAGCCTGCTGCATATTGTTGCGGCCTTATAGGCCGCTATGCCGCCGCTAACGCCAACAATTATCGTCTTTCCTTTTAGCACGTTGCCATCTCCCAACCAAATCTGTATAGTCCATTAGGGGCGTTTACCAGTTTAAACGCTCCTTAGCTTGTTGAATATGAGCCAAATGATGATAGGAATGCCAGCGCGCGAAGCTTAAAAGCTGCTTCAAGGACATTTGGCTGCCTTTCTCAGGATGATAGAACTGACGCTCGAAATCGGCCATGCTCATCGATTTGAGTAATGCCGCCATTCTTGTATACGTTCCTTCTATCATCGACAGGCTTGCCTCAATTGGCATATCTTTGGAGTCGCTTAGCAATGCCCATTGATCCTCAAGGAAAGGCTTAATGGTTGGATTATTTTCAGTCAGCGCCAGCTTGAAACGGATGAATACGTTTATGGAGAAATCTGCGACATGATGAACAACCTGGCGAACCATCCAGCCCCCGGCGCGATACGGCGTGTTGAGCTGTTCCTCATTCAAGCCGGCTACAAGCGCCTTCAGCTTTTGAGGATAGTCTTGCAATTGCTGTGTCCATTCCTCTTTTTGTGCAGCGGTCATGCCTTCAAACACAAATCTTCCGATTGGGTAACTTAAATTTTCCATACATAATCCCTCCTAGAAAATGAATTGTCATCATTGCTTTAAGCTTGATAGAATACAGGTTTTATTCAATTTTCTTCTATCATATCATATTTTCCTATAAGCGTAGTAATTCAACACAAAGTATAAATTACCCTTCTTTTTGTGCAAATAAATTCTGTAATCATAGTTTTCTGCGATGGTAAAAAAAATGTGTGCAGCATGCTGCACACATTTTTACTACAGGGCGTATTACGCCTTTTCTTGCTGACGCTGATCCTTCTGCTCATCTTTTTCTTTGCCAGGAATATATTCAACCTTAATGAGATCAGCATAAATTTCTTCCAGTGCAAAGCCGACCGCTTTATGAGAGCGAGCATTGTTTAGCTCGGATTTCTCCCCGTTACGCAGCATTCTGGCACGTTTGGAAGCGGCTACGACAAGCGTATATTTGCTATCTACCTTTTGCACCAATTCGTCTATAGATGGATATAACATCGTTTCATTCTCCTTACCTATGCTTTCTCTGCAGCTGCAGCCATATGAAGTATATGGGCTGGCAAGCGCTCACGACGACAATTTTCTGCTATAATGATGCTGCGGATTTTGTCGCAAGCTCTTTCTATCTCATCATTCATAACAGCGTAATCGTAATGACTAAGCAAGCTCATCTCCTGGGCGGCAACATTCATACGTGTATTGATCGTATCCATTGACTCGGTTCCGCGGCCTGTAATTCTCGCCTTCAGCTCGTCAAATGACGGTGGCAGCAAAAACACCATAATCGCTCCAGGGAATTTCTCTTTCACCTTTACAGCGCCCTGTACCTCGATTTCAAGAATGACATTTTTGCCAGCAGCAAGCGTCTCCTCGACAAAGCTGCGCGGTGTCCCATAATAGTTGCCAACATATTCGGCATACTCCAGCATTTCATCGGCTTCAATCAGCTTTAGAAATTGCTCCTTCGTTTTGAAAAAATAATTTACGCCATCAATTTCGCCTGGTCGCGGCTGTCTAGTCGTAGCAGATACGGAGTAAACAAGCTCAGGCATGCGCTTGCGCAAGGCAGTGCACACCGTTCCTTTCCCTACTCCAGCAGGACCCGACAAAACAATTAACAATCCCATTATTCTAAACCCCTCGTACTATTCATCATTATCGTCATCCTTCGTGGACAAGCGGTGTGCAACAGTTTCCGGCTGCACAGCAGATAAAATGACATGGTCGCTATCGGTAATAATGACAGCACGCGTGCGACGACCATATGTAGCATCGATCAGCATATGACGATCACGTGCCTCTTGAATAATGCGTTTAATTGGAGCCGACTCAGGACTCACGATAGAAATAATACGATTCGCAGAAACAATGTTACCGAACCCAATATTAATTAGCTTAATAGCCACGCCAGATCCCCCTCCGCATGCATCCCTTCATCCAATTAGGATAAAATTGCAACAAACCAAAATTTAACTTTAAAAATAATACCTGTTTTGCTAGTGTTGACGAAAACATTTCTTTGCATACAATATTTAACTGCATCATAGCATGAATTTCATTTTAATTGATTTTCTCCAGCAGAACAAGCTTTATCGCAAAATTTCTCGCCAAGGCTGCCTGAAATACCATTTTATAATATAAAGTTTAAAAAGCTGGGCTTTCAGGACCTAGAAGATAGCATGAAGCTAGGGAATGAGGAGCACAGCGTACGGGTTTTGGTACGTGAGCACCGCAGGCTCCCGATGAATGCTAGTTTCGACGTCGAATACGCTACGAAGCAACGCATCGTCATCAAAGTCCTGCTTTTTAAATACCACTTTTAAGATAAAGTTTAAAAAGCTGGGCTTTCAGGACCTAGAAGATAGCATAAAGCTAGGGAATGAGGAGCGCAGCGTACAGGTTTTGGTACGTGAGCACCGTAGGCTCCCGATGAATGCTAGTTTCGACGTCGAATCCGCTACGAAGCAATGCATCGTCATCAAAGTCCTGCTTTTTAAATCACCACTTTTAAGATAAAGTTTAAAAAGCTGGGCTTTCAGGACCTAGAAGATAGCATAAAGCTAGGGAATGAGGAGCGTAGCGTACGGGTTTGGTACGTGAGCACCGCAGGCTCCCGATGAATGCTATATTCGACGCCGACTAATCTACGAAGCAACACATCGTCATCAAAGTCCTGTCTTTTTAAACATCCTCTCGAGCGAGAGTTTTTTCATGTACGTATTGAGTAAGTTGCACCGCCATACTGTAATGAAGAAATGGCGTCATAATATAAATGCCCTTGAAATGCTTGATCGCACAATCGATTAGCTCCTTCGCGATCGTTACCCCTTCCGCTCGGCCCGCTTCGCCTTCCAGCCCTGCCATACGCGCACGCACCGCATCCGACAACTGAATGCCAGGCACTTCATTGTGCAAATATTCTGCGTTGCGTCCGTTTGCCAGCGGCATAATGCCAATAAAGATTGGCACCTCCAAATGCTTCGTCGCTTCCGCGATCCGTTCGATAAGCGCTGGATCGTACACCGGCTGCGTCATAATATAGTCCGCTCCTGCAGCAATTTTCCGCTCCAGACGCTGCACAGCTTTATCCAGATGCTTCACATTCGGGTTAAAGGCGCCGCCAACAATGAAATCTGCCTTTTGCTTAAGCGGCTTTCCGGAAAATGCGATCCCTTCGTTCAACTGCTTCGTCATGCGGATCAGCTCAAAGGATGTCAAATCATACACTGAGCTGGAATCCGGTAAATCGCCGAAGCGTGCCGGGTCTCCTGTTACAGCAAGCACATGATTAATGCCAAGCGCATCAAGCCCCATCAAATGAGATTGCGTTCCGATCAAATTGCGATCGCGGCAGGCAACGTGGATAAGCGGAGTCAATCCAATATGCTCCTGCACCAAGGCTGCCAGCGCCAAATTGCTCATTCTCGTTACAGCAAGCGAGTTGTCGGCCATCGTCACAGCATCGGCTCCACAATCCTTAAGTGCTTGTGCGCCTGCCATAAACTTGGATATATCCAAATCACGCGGCGGGTCGAGCTCTACGATTACGGTGTGTCGATCCTTCACCTTCTGCAAAATGTTTGGTCCGCTATGCCGTCCTTTATCCCATTTGTCATAGACCACAGCCGGCTGCTGGGCAGCAACCGCGTTTTGCTTTAGAGCAGGCTCAGGCTCAACAGGCGTATAGCCAGCCAGCGCCTTGGCCATTGCCTCGATATGCTGCGGCGTCGTTCCGCAACATCCGCCAATCAAGTGAGCGCCGCGATCCGCAAATTTTTGCGCCATCGTTGCAAAATAATCGGGGCCTGCCGAATATTCATACTTGCCATCCACGAAGCTGGCCGCTCCCGCATTTGGAAATACGGAATACGTCAGCTTATCTACAGCAAGTCCGTCAATCAGCTTGAGAATGCCGTTGGGACCTGTTCTGCAGTTAAAGCCTACGATGTCTGCTCCATCCTCAAGCAGCTGCTTGAAGGCGTCCTCAAGCGTAAAGCCGTCAACAGTTCGGCCTGAATCCTCTGCCGCAAACTGGCAAATGACCGGGATGTTAGTTTCCTCGCGGGCAATGCGCAAGGCAAGCTTCATTTCGTCAAGATCGTAAAATGTTTCAAATAGCAGGCCGTCAACATTTTCGCTTAGCAGCGCATGAATTTGCCGATGAAGCGCATCGGTTAGCGCCAGCGTTCGTACGTTGCCGCGCTTGCCATCGCGTACGGAGCCAACAGTGCCCACTACATAGGCTTGCTGGCCTGCCGCCTGTCTTGCCAGGCGTACAGCGGCGCGATTGATTTCTTCCACTTGATCCTCAGCACCGTAGCGTGAAAATTTAACTGCGTTCGCTTGATATGTGTTCGTTTGAATGACTTGCGCTCCTGCAGCGACGTACTGCCGATGAACATCGAGTACAGCCTCAGGCTTTACAATGTTGTATTGCTCGTATGGAACGCCAATAGGGAACCCCTGTTTAAACAAGAAGGTTCCCATCGCTCCGTCACCAACTAAGATGCGCTCTTTCAGCGCATCTCTGAAATTCAATTCCATTCCTGCAACGCCACCTATATCACTCTACTCGAACCTGCCGCGAAACACCTCTTGTGCAGGTCCTGTCATATATACATGATTATCGCTTGAATTCCACTCAATGTAAAGATCTCCTCCCTGCAAAGAGATGGTTGCTTCGCGATCTGTAGCACCGCGAAGCACCGAAGCGACCAAGGTAGCGCATGCCCCAGTACCGCAAGCAAGCGTTGGCCCCGCGCCGCGCTCCCATACACGCATCTCCACATGGTTGCGATTATATACAGTAACAAATTCTACATTTATTTTTTTCGGAAACAGCTCATGCTTCTCCAGCAGCGGTCCGATTACAGAATAGTCGAAGCTGGCTGCATCCGCTACCGGGATGACACAATGCGGATTGCCCATTGACACAGCAGTAAAGCTGAATGTCTGGCCGTTCGCCTCGATGGGATGCTCCACAACCTGCGCCGCATCAATCGTCGTTGGAACCTGCAAGCCGTTCAAGATCGGCTCGCCCATATCAACGCGCACTTTTGCTACTTTTCCGTTATCCGTAGTTAGTTGCACTTTTTGTACACCCGCTCCAAGCGTTTCGATCGTAATTTCCTCACGATCAATATAGCCGTTGTCGTATACGTATTTGGAGACACAGCGAATCGCATTGCCGCATTGCTCTGCTTCCGTTCCATCTGAGTTCATAATTCTCATGCGAAAATCTGCTTTTTCCGAAGGCAAAATATATACAAGGCCGTCTGCTCCAATGCCAAAGTTGCGGTTGCATACTTGCAGCGCAAGCTCTGCCGCATTTGCGGGCAGCTCCTGCTCGCCGTATACAACTACAAAATCATTGCCAAGTCCGTGCATTTTAGTAAATTCCATCTCGATCTCTCTCCTCGCCTATCGTTACATCTATGTGTAGATAAGCATAATAAAAGGCGAGGAGGATGAGAATTGAGCAAATGCACGATTATTTGCACTAATTATCAGCTACGCAGCGTTCGTGGCAGAGCTCCATTTCTTTTTGCTCTTTGATTTTCCGCCGCTCATCACGCTGCCGATGCCAAAAAATACCGTTGGGAGGGCTGCGGCCACGAGCACCAGGCACCACTCCCGCAAGCCGATCGCGACCGTGTTGAAAATTGGCTGCAGCGGTTCAATGTACATGACGCCAAGCATAAGGACAAGCGAGGAAACGACAGCCAGCACCAAATATTTGTTTTGCAGCATATTGCGATGAAAAATTGAGCGCGAGCTGCGGCAATCAAATACATGAATGAGCTGCGCCATTACGAGAGTTGCAAAGGCGACTGTTTGCGCCTTGACCAAATCCCCCTCCAGCAGCGTCAACCAAAAGGCTGCAAGCGTGCAGACGCCGATCGAGACGCCGCGGCTAATGATTTTCCAGCCGAGCCTGCGGGCAAATATGTTTTCCTTCGCTTTGCGCGGCTTATGCTTCATCAGATCGTTTTCCGCCTGATCAACGCCAAGCGCCATCGCAGGCAATCCATCCGTTACAAGATTGACCCACAAAATTTGAATCGGTACAAGCGGCAGCGGCAAGCCTGCCATCATCGCCAGAAACATCACAAGTATTTCGCCAACATTGGAGGCGAGCAGGTAGCGAATAAACTTTCTTATATTTTCATATATTCCTCTGCCTTCCTCAATCGCAGCTACAATCGTAGAGAAGTTGTCATCGCTTAGAATGAGTGCAGAGGCTTCCTTGGATACATCTGTGCCATTAATGCCCATCGCAATCCCGATATCCGCCGCTTTTATCGCAGGCGCATCATTAACGCCATCACCTGTCATGGCGACGACATGCCCTTTTCGCTGCAGCGAGCGCACAATACGCAGCTTGTGCTCAGGCGAGACGCGGGCGTATACGTAAACATTTTCAACGCGATTATCAAGCTCATCATCGCTTAACTGGTCAAGCTGCTTGCCGGACATCGTTTCGCCGCCGCGCGGTATAATGCCGAGCGAGGCTGCAATCGCTTCAGCAGTCAGCTGATGATCACCTGTAATCATAACGGTTTTAATGCCGGCTGCCCGACAAGTGGCAATGGCGTCCTTCACCTCGGCGCGAGGCGGATCGATCATTCCTGTAAGACCGACGAAAATCAGATTTCGCTCAGCCTCGGCAGGCAAGTCGCAGCGCTCGCTTACACTAAGATCGCGGTAGGCAACCGCCAGCACGCGCAACGCCGACTGAGCCATTTTTTCATTGGCAGACTGGCATTTCGCTTTAAGCGCTGGCGTCATGCTCAGTACCTTGCCTTGCCATAAAATATGACTGCATTGCTCTAGCAGCACGTCCGGCGCGCCTTTCACGCCGATCAGCTGGCCACCTTGATGCTCCAGCACGACTGACATCAGCTTGCGCTCTGAGTCAAACGGAAATTCTTTAATCCGCCGATATTGCGCTTCAAGCAGCTTCGCTGGAGAGCCCAGCTTGGTGGCGAGTACAGCAAGCGCTCCCTCCGTCGGATCACCATTCAACACCCATTCATCCTGTCCTACCATGACTTTGCCTTTGCGGTGTACGGTTTCCTGCTTTTCCAGCTTGGCATTGTTGCACAGTGCGCTAATTTGCAGCAGACGCTTGATGGAGTTGTCATGCCTAATGTCGATTTCCCGGCTATTCTCCAGTACCTTGCCAACCGGCTCATAGCCTTCACCCGTCACATTCAATGTCCGATCGCTCAGCCACATGGTAGTAACGGTCATTTTGTTCTGAGTCAAGGTGCCTGTTTTATCGGAGCAAATGACCGAGGCGCAGCCCAGCGTCTCTACTGAAGGCAGCTTGCGCACAATGGCTTTACGCTTGATCATCCGCTGCACGCCAAGTGCAAGCGCCACGGTAACAATCGCCGGCAATCCTTCAGGAATGGCGGCAACAGCGAGACTGACTCCAGCCAGGAACATGCCATAGGCAGGCTGACCATGCATAATGCCTGCTACAATGACCATAATGGTCAAGGCAATCGCGACCGCGATCAATATTTTGCCAAGCTGCTCAAGTCGATGCTGCAGCGGCGTTTGCATTTCCTCTGTCGCTTGAATCAAATTGGCGATGTTGCCCATCTCAGTTGCCATGCCGGTACGGATTACTACGCCTTTCGCTGTCCCGCGTGTAACAAGCGTTCCCATAAAGCCGATGTTGCGCTGATCGCCAAGCGGCAGCTCCTGCTCATGCAGCACCGATTGATGCTTGGAAACGGGAATTGACTCTCCGGTTAAAGCAGATTCCTCGACATAGCAATTGTTTGCTTCAAGAAAGCGAATATCGGCAGGAACGCGATCGCCGCTTTCAATAAGTACGATATCGCCAATGACCAGCTCCTTGGCGGTTACTGTATGCTGCTTGCCGTCCCGCAGCACTTTGGCTGTAGGAGCAGACAGCTCCTTCAAGGCAAGCAAGGAGCGCTCTGCTCGAAACTCCTGAATAAAACCAAGCACTGCATTAATGACAAGAATAGCGAGAATGGTAATGGCGTCCAAATATTCTCCCAGCAGTCCGGAAATTAACGTTGCTCCCATTAATACAATGACCATAAAATCCTTGAACTGATTGAGAAACAAGGTTAACGGCGAGAGCTTCTTCGTCTCGGCAAGCTCATTCCAGCCATGCTCTGCCAGCCGCTCATTTACCGTTTCTAGGCTAAGTCCGCTCGTCTCAGAGCTGTTCAATGTCTCCAAGAGCTCCTCTTTGTTCAATTGATGCCACATGATTTGACTCATCGTCTGCTTCCCTCCTGTATTTGTCCAGTTACCTAGACAACCTTATCTACGGTAAATGTATTCGGACAAACAATAAAATATCACCTAAAGCTCTTAAGTTTTTGCTGCGAGTATGGCATGATAAGAATATGAACTTTATGAAAAGAGGATCTTACTATGGCTTTAGACGGAATTGTAATTAAAGGAATGGTCGATGAGCTGCAAAGCTGCATTGGCGCTCGCATACATAAAATCCACCAGCCTGCCAGCTATGAGCTTGTTTTTAGCGTGCGCGGCAATGGCATAAACGGGAAGCTGCTGCTGTCCGCCAACCCGACCTATCCGCGTGTCCATTTTACGAAGGCAAACTATACGAACCCGCTGGAAGCGCCGATGTTCTGCATGCTGCTCAGAAAGTATTGCGAGGGCGGCGTTATTGAAAAAATCGCTCAGGTTGGGCGCGAACGAATTATTCATCTTGATATTCGCCACCGCGATGAGGTCGGCGATACGACGGTCAAGCGCATTATTATCGAAATAATGGGACGTCACTCCAATATTATTCTTGTAGACCCTGTTAGTGAAATCATTCATGACGGCATTCATCATGTTACGCCAGCGCTAAGCAGCTATCGCATCGTTATGCCTGGCAGCAAATACACTGCGCCGCCGGAGCAGCATAAGCAGGACCCGCTAACGATCGAAAGCAAGCCGCAATTGCTTGCAGCGCTGCAGGTTGATGAGCAGGCAGCAGTTAACAGCAAAACGCTGGTGAGCGGCTTGAGCGGCTTCAGTCCGCTGCTGGCAACGGAAACGATTTATCGGGGTTTGACCGGTCAGCATGATCAGTGGCTTGATACTGCCGAGCGTCCTATGCAGCTGGGCGGCTCACTGGAGATCGATGAGCTGGATTCACTGTGGAGCAGCTTTAGCGTGCTAATCGATAGCGTCAAGCAGTCCAACTATCGCCCGATGATTGTAACGGACAAAAATAGCGGCAAGCCGTTTTTCTCGGTCGTCGCGTTGACCCATATTGACGGAGCTGTAGCGGAATATTCCAGTGTCAGTGAAATGCTGGAGGCGTTTTATGGCGATAAAGCGGAGCGGGATGCAGTCAAGCAGCGAGCCAGTGATTTGATCCGTTTCGTCAACAATGAAATCGCCAAAAACGAGCAAAAGCAGAAAAAGCTGCAGGCTACGCTGGAGGAAGCGAAGGATGCGGAGCAATACCGTGTAATGGGTGAGCTGATTACAGCCTATATGCACCAAATCAAGCGCGGCGATCAGCAAGTTGAGCTCGTTAACTACTACGACGAGCAAGCGGCGACGATTACGATTCAGCTTGACCCTCAGCTTTCTCCATCTGAAAATGCGCAGCGTTATTTCAAGCGGTATACGAAGAGCAAAAACTCTCAGGTAAGCGTGATGGAGCAAATGAAGCTAAGCAGCGAGGAGCTGGCTTATTTCAACGCGCTGCTGCAGCAGCTAGAGCATGCTTCCTTGAATGATATTGAAGAAATTCGCGAGGAATTGGTCGCTGGAGGCTATTTGCGCGAGCGCGTACGCAAAGGAGCAAAGCGCAAAAAAAGCAGCAAGCCGCTGCTGCTTTGCTATACGTCCTCTGAAGGAATTGACATCTATGTTGGCAAAAACAATTTGCAAAACGAGTATGTAACGAACCGTCTGGCAAGCAGCAGCGATACATGGCTGCATACGAAGGATATCCCTGGCTCGCATGTTGTCATTCGCAGTACAACGTTTGGCGATTCAACACTGGAGGAAGCCGCGATGCTTGCCGCTTATTACTCGCAGGCTAAATCCTCCAGCCTGGTGCCGGTCGATTATACGCTCATTCGCCATGTGAAGAAGCCAAGCGGCGCCAAGCCTGGCTTTGTCATCTATGATCATCAGAAAACCGTATTTATTACGCCTGATGAGCAGCGGATTAAGTCGCTGCCGGCAGTAGTGAAGTAAATAAAAGCCCGATTCTTCGATTAATATTCACCGAAGAATCGGGCTTTTTTGAAGCTGCCGCTCCATTTGTCTCATGTCGGACTAGCTCTTTGCTGTCCGCTCCATGTGCAGGCTATGCAGCTGCTCATATACATCAAGGCTGGCCGTAACTGAGCCTAATCCGCCATGAAAGCTGTGTCCTTCCTCATAGTACCCATGAAAATCAGAGCCTGCCGTTGCAATCAGGCCATACCGCTCAGCCAGTTCCATGTAGTATGCAATCTGCTCTGGCGTGTGATCGCTGTGCTTAACTTCCACTCCATCAGGCCCGGACTGCAACAGCTGCTCAACAAGCGAATCATCTCCATAAATGCCTGGATGCGCAAGCACACATACGCCGCCTGCCTCTCTAATCCATTGAAACGCCTCTGTTGGATGAATGCGCGGCCGCTTAATAAACGCCTTGCCTCCTTCACCCAAATATTGCTCGAAGGCTTGCTGCTTCGTCGCAACGATGCCGCGGCGTACAAGTGCTTCAGCAAAATGAGGACGCCCGACTGAGCCCAGCTCGCCGCTTATTTCGCGCACCTCGTCCATTGTCAGCGGAATGCCCAGCTCATTAAGCCTTTGGACAAGCAGCTCATTCCTGCCTTCGCGCGTCGCTCCCAGCCTGGCAATGCGCTGCTGCCATTGCTTATTCTGATTATTTGTAAAATAACCCAGCACATGGATATCCTTGCCTTCGGCTACGGTGCTCATTTCAATACCTGGCAAAAGCTTGATGCCGGCTTGCTCGGCAGCAGCTTGCGCTTCAGCAATTCCCGCAACGGTATCATGATCGGTAACGGCAACGCCGCCAAGCCCAAGCTCAGCTGCCATTGCTACAATTTGCGCAGGGGCAAATTGACCGTCAGAAGCGGTCGTATGTACATGCATGTCGATAAGCTTGGTTACAGCCATTGGCGCAAATCCCTCTCTCGCAAAAAATTTAAAAAGGTAACAGCCGCAATCGGCAGCAGTGTAGATTTTAAGTAAACAGAGTAAAATTGCCGCTTAAAGGTAACGTTCTCGATCGGCAAAGTCCGAATCAAGCCAAGCGCCGCTTCATGCTTGACCGAGGATAAGGAGAGGAAGGAAATGCCCAGACCTGCCTCGACTGCGGATTTAATCGCTCCAGTGCTGCCAAGCTCCATCACGATTTTTAGCTGCTGCGGGTTATACCCGTTCTCCATCAGCTTTTCCTCCATGACCTGGCGGGTGCCCGAGCCTTGCTCACGCAATATAAACGGATACTCCAATACATCCTCCAGCTGCAAATTCGTTTTTTCGGTCAGCGGATGATCAGCAGGCGTCACCAGCATCAGCTCATCCTCCATAACGGCTTCAATGTGCAGATCGGGATGCTCGATCAACGCTTCAATAATCGCAAATTGCAGCTGATGCGTTTCAAGCTCCTCGATAAGATGCGACGTGTTCATCACTTTCATGCTAATCCCGATATTCGGATATTCCTTGCCGAAAGGTCCTAGCCAGCGCGGCAAAATCGATTCGCCGATCGTCAGGCTTGCTCCCAAGGTAAGCCTTCCCTTCTGCTGTTGAGTAAAGCTTGTCATTGCCTGATCGGTTTCGCGTATTAGCTCAATGCTGCGCTTGGCATACGGCAACAGCACCTTGCCTGCCTCGGTCAATTCTATTTTCTTGCTTGAGCGCATAAACAGCTTGCTGCCAAAGTACTCCTCAAGCGATTGCACCTGCATCGTTACAGCAGGCTGAGTCATATATAAAGCTTGCGCCGCAGCAGAGAAGCTTCCGCGCTCGGCAACAGTGTGAAAGATATGTAGCTGATGAAAATTTAACGGCATAATTGCATATTCACCCTTTCTGCTGATGCCATTATACAACAAAAAGAAGCTGCTATTTCGTTGTGCGTGCATTTTTTTTCAAATTCATGCGGCGAGTATGCCGCAGCCAGGCATAATAGCGCTTTATGTCCTGCAGCTCAACTACCTCGGAAAGCCTGCCGAGAAAAGTAATGACTGTCATCCGGTCAAGTGGTTCACCCAGCAGATTTCTATCCTTCTGAGACTGCTCAAACTGTGCGACAAATACCAAATCTTCATCAACAATATAGAGGTCATCCTCAGCTCGATAATAAAGCTGAACGGCCTCTTGCTTTAATCGATCCCAAAGAAAGGAAGCAATGGAGGAATAGCTGGCCTGCTCCTGACTTACCCGTTCCTTCCAGCGCTCCAGCGCATGCTTTGTAATATGAATATCAGCAACTTTATAATTGCCAAGCTCTACATAAAAGGCTTCGTATGTATTCCATCGTCTCGTCCGCTTCTCCTTCATATTACACCTCCACATATAGGTCTGTAAGACTAAATCGTTATACCCATTTTATCATGTGGAGCACTATTTTCAAAACGAATGATGAAAGGTTTAAGCAAGCCTTCACCCCCATTGCGATATCGAAACCGAGCGAGCGCATTAAAAAACGCCTTGAAGATGGCTTCACCAGCTTCAAGGCGTTAGTAAACTAAATGCTGTATGCTCTTGTCTTGTCCTCTACATCCTTGCTGTACTCCGTTTTAATCTCATTGCGGTAGGAACGCTCCACCTTCCGCACATAGGAGAGACGATGCAGCTGCTTCAGGTTCTCTTCTACCTTGTCAGCATTCATGTACAACACTACATAATGCAGCTTGCGGGACATATAATGCACCGTACCTAGACGCTCTAAACCACGTGCTGCTTTCAAATCACTTACCCACACAATATAACCTGTTCGCTCAGGTAACATAAAAATGACTACTCCTCCCAGTCATTGAAAAATTAACCACAGCCTCCGCTGCCACAACTGCATGAGCCTCCACTGCCGCAACCTCCGCCAGCGCCTTTTTCATTGCTTGGAACCTTTATTGTATCCGATACAGAGCGGGCAATCATCGTCGCTACCTCATGAAGCAGCTCGTCCAGCTGAGCTTCATGCTGCTTGAACGCCTGCACGCAAGGAATCGCATTCAGCTTGGCTTCGATCGCTTTCACACGGTCTTTAGCCTCGTGATAGTTGGGATGAAAGCGCCCAAATCGCTGCGTCTCCTCAAACAGCTCCTTCGCGCGCTGAAACTCGCGCTGAATGGATTTAACCTCTGTATTTTTAGCAACCTCTGCCTGCCAATACAAATAATTGGCAACCGGGGCCGATGCAATAATTGTGTCTCCAAGCTCATAGGCTTTAAGAAGCAAGGACGCCATGTCGATTGACGCAGTTCCAGGTTCGGTGGCAACAGCTTGTCCATACTCGTACATTTTACCACCTCATTATTTACTTGCTACATTTATACGTTATCATACTACGGCAACTCTGCCAATAGCTTTATGCACCTTTCCCCTTATCAACATCGAGCTGTATCGCTTCGATGCTGGACAGCTCAATTTCCAATGGATGATGCATCGGCCGTGCATAAATGGCCGCTGTCATATACCATTTCCCGTTTCTCTCTTCCAGAAATTGAGGCACAATATGCCTTAACTGCCCGTCCAATCGCACGTACAGGCCAAATCCGAATTTTATTGCAGCTTCTACAATTTGCAAAATTGTCGAGCCATGATAGCGGCGCAGCTCTTGCTGCCAGCTTCTGGTCAGCAGCGCAACATCTTCACAGCGCAAATGCTCGCACACAGTATGAGGGTCAAGCAGCTCTGCTTGCAGCAGCAGCCCAAGAGGATTGCCGCAATAGCTGCCCCAAGCGCGCAGCGGACGCAGCTCATAGTAGCTGTCCAGCCCTTCTGGCTCGGCTTCTGTTAACGGAATAAGCGGGAGCTGACGCTTGTCTGGCTCGACTTGCTCTGAGGCTATCGCAGCGGCAGCAGTTTGAAGCAGCTGCTGGACAAGAACAGGCAGCTCTGCCTGTCCATGCCCTTGTAGCCAGCTGCGAATTTCGTCAATTGAATGTCCTCTCGCAATACAGCCTTGCAAGGAAACGGGCGTTAAACGCAGCAGCAGCACCTCCTGCAGCGATATGACTTCCGCTGCATCCAGCGCATTCCATATAAGCAATGGCCTTGTACCAGGCAGCAACAGCAGCTCTGCATTCGCCTCCACATGCAGCGCGTCATAGGAAGGAGCAGCAAATTCGCGTCGGGCATAGAGCTGCTTCGCCTGCTCGCCATTTCCCTGAGCGTAGGACATCAGACCGCAAAAGCTGAATAATTGCAGCAATGCAACAGTGTTTTGCCGCTGTTCAGGCTGTTCCAGCTGAAGCTGGATCCAGCTGCCGTTGCTGTGCAGCATATCATTGAACGGCAGCAGAGTTGAACGGTCGCACAGCTGGAGCAGCTGCTGCAGTAGCCACTGCCAAATTAAATCATCCTGCGCCTGCTGGCTTTGCTTTAGCCAACTTCCCAGCTGTGCCTGATTGAGCTTTATTCCTTGTTTATTCATCTCGACTAATCCCAAATCGCCAGCCAGCTCCAGCATAAATGCCTCTACTCCGCATGAAGAGCCGGCAAACCAATGCTTCCAGGCTTGCTCCAGCGGGCGCACATCACCCAGCTTTTCTTGCTCCTTCAGCAGCTGCTTGATCGTCGTTTTGCTTAACGAGCCCTGCTTCGTAAAGCTTGGCGGCTGTGAAGAAAGCTGATGCACAAAAAGCAGCAGCCTGAGCCGCAGCGGTACGGAAGCCGCATAACTGCAATGCTGCAGCAGCTCTTCCGGCAGCTCAGCTAATACATGCTTATCCAGTGGACGCAGCAATGCAGCGCGCCAGCTATGAAAGATCGGCAGCGGCATGAGCCAATGGTTGCCTTGCCAAGGGTGTCTGAACAGCATAATCAGGCCAGCCTCAGCAAAGCTTTGCAATACAGCAGTGCACTGCTGCCTCGGACGGCCAAGCCGCTGCGACAGCTCGGCAATTAGCGCGGATTCATTTAGCGGCTTCAACAGATGACCTTTCAGCAGCTCCTGCAGCACCTTCTGCTCACATTCCGTCATATGCTCATAAGCCTGCTCAATCAAGCTCATATCAACAACCGCGAGCTCCCAGACCCATTCCTCTTTATATCGTTCCCACAGGCCGCTCTGCATAAATTTTTGCTTCAGCTCATTCGCAAACATCGAGCGCCATCCTTGTAAGGTCATCATACCAACACCTCTTGTTCATTCACACAACGGTACAAATAGCCTTGCTCCAGCATAAACATGCCTCGCTTCAATGCAAATTCTGTTTCCTTGCTCTGATCTGTTACTAATGTATAAAACCACGCTTCATTTCGGCCTTGCTTCGGCCGCAGCAGTCTGCCAATCCGCTGTGCTTCCTCTTGGCGCGAGCCAAAGCTGCCGGATACCTGGATCGCCACGCAAGCATCAGGCAAATCAACTGCCAAATTCGCTATGCGCGACACAACGAGCGCTTTAATTTCTCCATTGCGAAACTGTTTAAATATCGCTTCCCGCTGCTCATAGCTTGTGCTTCCCGTCAGCAGCGGCAGCTTCAGCGTCGTTGCCAGCTGTCGCAGCTGCTCGATGTATTGACCTATTATTAAAGTGGGAAGCCCGGCATGCTGCTGCATAATAGCAGAGACAACCTTCGTCTTGCTGCTGTTTTCCGCAGCAATTCGCAATCGCTGCCGGGCAGCCGACGCAGCATACAACTGCTGCTCATGCTGCGGCAGTGCAACACGCACCTCGGTACAATGCACCTTAGCAATATACGACTGATCCTCCGCTTTTTTCCAGTTCATATCGTAAAGCTTCGGCCCGACTAAGGAAAACACATCGTTGGCACAGCCGTCCTCACGGATTAATGTCGCAGTCAGTCCTAATCTTCTTGTCGCTTGAATCATAGCCGTCATGCGAAAAATTGGCGCAGGCAGCAGTTGTACCTCATCATAAATGATTAAGCCCCAATCCCGTTCGGAAAACAGCTTCATATGCTCATATTCCCCTGTTTTGCTGTGGCGATGCGTCAAAATCGTGTAGGTAGCAATGGTCACTTTTCCAACAACGCGCTCCTTTCCGCAATAAATGCCAATTTCTTGCGCGCTTATCGTCGTCTTGTCGAGCAGCTCTGCCTGCCATTGCTTTGCTGAGGTAACGCTTGAGGTAACAATTAGCGCAGCTGTTTGAAGACTGGCCAGCACGCCGATTCCGGTTACGGTTTTACCAGTGCCGCAAGGCAACACAATGACACCGCTGCCGCCTAAGCGATCTCGGTGAAATGCGGCAATTGCCTTGCGCTGGTAATCGCGAAGCTGAAAGCTTTTGCCGCCGCGCGTTGCTGTGCCAAGCTCGATTGCCAAATTTTCACCATCATGGTAACCAACCTCGTCTTGCACAGGATAGCCGGCACGAGCAAGCTCTTGCTTGACAAATCCGCGCCCCTCGCGTTTAATCAGCCATATTTCTGCGCTCCTGCGCTGCAAAACCCAGCTGTCTGCTATATGATTCGCTTCTATCTCTTGCATTAACCCAGCATCGCCAACCAGTTGAAGCTCCTCTTCTATTAATTGCAGCTTTAATTTTCCGTAGCGCGACATCCACAGCTTGATTTGAGCTTCACAAGCGCTCGGCAGGCCACCTCGGCAATAGATATGTAATATATTCAGCATGCGCTCGCTTTTTACTCCAAGCGCAAGCGCATTCCAAATGGTTAACGGAGTACATTCGTACACCTCAAATTGGCCCAGCACCTTAAGCAGCTCCGTAAATGGTGAGATAGCAAGTCGTGCTTCTGATGCTGTCGGTGCATGGCGGTCTAGCAGCAGCGTCATATCCCGCTGCATAATAATAACTCCTTTATGCTGCATAACTTTCCCCTTTTCTCATGTTGTCTCTATCGTTAAGTATTGAGGTTTAAGCTCGCTTTTATGCTCGCAATCGCTTGCTTTTATGCGAAATCTATATTTTTCTTTCAGAACTATGATATAATACCTATAAATATCGTTATTTTTTTGCAATTTTCGACATTTTGGAGGATATTCTTTACATGAAAAATTTGATCTCTGTCGCTTGTCTGTTTGCGTTCCTCTTATTGGCTGCATGCTCCAGCTTGTCTACAGCGACATCAAATGTAATTAAAGAGAATACCTGGTATCCAATTGGTAAAGTTATCAGCAATGACAGCTTTGAAATCGTTGTAGGCGACCATATAGAGCAAGTAACCTTTCTATCATTAGATGTTGTTGATATTAATCACGAAGTGCTGGGCGATCGCGTTCATGAATTTCTTACATCACAGCTTACGGCCTCTGAGGAGGTATCATTAAGCTTCGATCAGGAGGTTCGCAATGAAAGCGGCCAATTGCAAGCCATCGTGCAGCTGAAGGACGGCACTAAGCTCAATGAAGTGCTGCTGGAAGCCGGGTATGCCAAGGTGCTTATTGTTGAACCAAATATTAAAATGGAGAACATTTATAAAAAGCATGAGCAGCTGGCCAAAAGCAGCAAAACGGGCATTTGGTATGATGAGCACGAAACAAGCAATGAGGACGTAGCTTTGAAGGAAACGACCTATAAAGGGATTCGGCTTTCTGTCGTAAAAGAGGATCAAAAAGCAATCATATCAAATTATACTTCACAGGACTTGGACCTAAGCGATTGGAAGCTTGTTAGTGTGACAGGCAATCAAATCTACATATTTGAAGATTTGATTTTGGAGCCAGGAGAAACGGCCATTATTTATTCTAAAAATATTGATCATACCTCAGAGAAAAACGCCCTGTATTGGGGAAATGATTTTATTTGGTCACTCTCGGAGAAAGAAAGCGCCGAGCTGTATAATACCAATAACGAGCTGATTGCCGAATGGACGGAATAAGTCCGTTCGGTATCAGCTCTTTTTTTATTCATTTTATGAAGCGCATCAAGGCGTTGCCTGTTCGTTGCTCGCTTCCCCCACATATTGCTCTGCTGTTGCAACAAGCATGCGCAGCGCAACCTGCATCGAGCGCTCATCAATATCAAAGCGTGGATGATGATGGGCGTAGGAAGCGCCAAGCTCGCGATTGCCCGCGCCAACAAACATAAAGCAGCCTGGAACCTTCTGCAAGTAATACGCGAAATCCTCAGCGATCATAATAGGAGAGGCCAGCTCTGCATGCTCTTCCCCTACAAGACTTGCAGCGACCTGCAGGACGCGCTCGGCTTCCGCAGCATCATTGACTACTGCTGGATAGCCTTTTTTGAGCTCATAGCGGCAGGACGCGCCATGCAGCTCGCAAATTTGCCGAACTGTTTTTTCCACTCGCTGCTGAGCCAGCTCTCGGCTTTCTTCATCAAATGTGCGAATCGTTCCTTTAAGCAAGCAGCGTTCGGCGATCACGTTATTAGCCTGCCCTGCCTGAAAGGTGCCGACTGTTACGACGGCGGGTGAAAGCGGATTGATGCTGCGGCTTACGATCGTTTGCAGACTTTGCACAATTTGCGAGCCTACGATGATGGCATCAATCGTATGATGCGGCATACCGCCATGTCCGCCAAGCCCTTGAATCTCAATCGCAAAATCATCAACCGCGCTCATAAAGTTTCCGCCCTTTGTAGCAACCTTGCCATAAGCAAGCGGCGCCCATAAATGCACGCCATAGATGACATCGACGCCATCGAGTGCGCCTTCGGCGATCATCGGTGCAGCTCCTCCAGGCGCTAATTCCTCCGCCGGCTGGAACAACAAGCGGCGCTCTCCCTGCAGCAAACGACGATTTTGCATATAAAACTCAGCAATCGCCAGCAGCGTTGCAGTATGAGCGTCATGACCACAAGCATGCATCGCATTGGGCACCTTGGACGCGTATTCAACCTGCTTCTCATCCTGTATTGGCAAGCCGTCCATATCTGCACGCAGCGCAATTGTCGGTCCGGCTGCTTCGCCTTTAATTGAAACGATCAGACCATAATTTTGCTGGCAGCGCTTCACCTGGCAGCCGATTTGCTCAAGCTGCTGCTGAATCCATGCCGATGTTTGCTGCTCATGAAAGGAAAGCTCAGGATGCTGATGAAGATAACGACGCCATGACACCATCTTGTCATAAGCCTGCTCGATGTACTGTTCCAATTGTGTCATTATGTTCATGTGGTTACCTCCTAAACGCAGATGGATATATGCCTATATTCCTAATTTCTCAAAAAATCTTATTCTAGTTTAACAGAAAATAGAGAATAACGGTAACTTTACTACTAGCTGCATTCATTTTCATCTTATTTAATCAGCTTCAAGCCAACCAATTATCCTAGCAATCTAGTTTTTTTGTCTAGCAGTAAAGCTTGCACAAGAGGTTGAAACATACTATCATTATGAAAGAATAGCTAGACACTCATCATATTGTATTTAGGGGGAAATGGAATGATTATCGAAAATTCCGGACTGAACGGCTTGAAAAGTGAGCTAGGCTACCTTGACGAGGTAACTGAAAAAGCTGGCTTTTTCCGTGGACAATGGGAATACTACCGCGCTACATATGATCTGAAAATTGAAGATCAACAATCTGATAATATTTATTATCTTCGCATCAATACACGTGCTGTTGAAGGAAAGCTTGAACAGTCGCATGCTGTGCTTGTTATTGAACATGTTTATATCGGTCGTGCCACTTTCCCGCATGGCTTGGAATATGAATCTCCAATACCTAAACAAGTAATGGATGTTGCTAACAAAGCCATTCAATCGCTGCATGCTGCCTTGAGCTAATGACGAGGTATATATTATGAAGGCTCCGCAAAAAGCAAGTAAGGGCAGACCTGATTTTTTACTGCTGATCATGACTTTAATGCTGGTCGGATTTGGACTTGTAATGGTATTTAGCGCGAGCTCAGGCGTCGCTGTTGTGTCGGAAATCCACAACCACGACGCCCTTTACTTTACGAAGCGCCAGTTCATATGGGCAGGCATTGGCTTGTTTGTTATGTTCTTTACGATGAATATTCCATTCCGCAGATTCAAGAAGCTGCAAATACTGTTCTTTTTGCCCGTAATTATTATGCTCCTTCTCGTACCTTTTATTGGGCAGGAAATTCATGGTGCAAAAAGCTGGTTCGGATTTGGAGGTCTCGGAATACAACCAACAGAGCCTGCCAAGCTGGCGCTTATTTTGTACTTGGCTGCGCTTATTGCCAAAAAGGGTGAAAAGTTTCGCGATTTCAAGCGCGGACTGCTGCCTGTGCTCATCATCGTTGCTTTCATATGCGGGCTAATAATGATGCAGCCCGATCTCGGTGCGGTCATCATTATCGCGGGCTGTGCGGCAATGATCATATGGGCGGCTGGCGCAAAGCTCAAGCATTTGCTGCTGACGCTGCTTACAAGCGTTGCAGTGATTACCCCGATTGTCCTGATTTCAATGGAGCTTAATCCGAAAGCGTGGAATTACCGGATTGCCCGTTTCACGGCATTTCTTGATCCGGCAGCTCATGCGCAAGGCGATGCCTGGCAGCTCGTATCTTCCCTGCAAGCACTAGGTCACGGCGGTCTGACTGGAGCAGGCTTTGGTGAAAGTGTACAGAAGCTGCACTATTTGAAGTATGCGTATAATGATTTTATTTTTGCGATTATTGCCGAGGAGTTCGGCTTTATCGGCTCGGCACTGTTTATTTTGTTTATGATCGTATTTATATGGCGCGGATTTATTGTAGCTGTGCGCTGCCCGGACACCTTTGGCATGCTGACTGGCATTGGCATTGTTTCACTGCTTGCTTTTCAAACCTTCATCAATATTGGCGGTGTTACAGGCGCAATCCCGTTGACAGGCGTTACGCTGCCATTTATTAGCTACGGCGGTTCGTCGCTACTATTTATACTTATGAGTATGGGCGTGTTATTAAGCATCTCACGCGAATATTATCGCGTCATGAACAAAACAACGGTCACTTCTGTTACAACGAAAAAAACGACTGCCTTTCCCTCAGACTAACAAGGGCGGCAGTCGTTTTTACTGTTTTACTTCTTATTTTAGTCGCATTACTACTTCTTCAGGCTCTTCTTCCTTGAATACTACACCTTCAACCTTTACATTCACTTCTACAACCTGAAGCCCTGTCATATTAGAAACAGCTTCGCGTACATTCAGCTGCAGTTGACGGCAAACTTCTTGGATTGGAATTCCGTAATGTACAATAATACGAAGGTCAATTGCTGCTTCAAGCTGACCTACCTCAACAGTTACACCTTTTTGTACGTTTTTCCCACTAAGGCGCTTAGCAAGCCCTTCGGATATTCCTCCAGACATTGCTGCTATTCCAGGCGTTTCGAGTGCTGCAAGTCCCGCTATTGTAGCTACTACATCATCAGAGATACGAATTACACCAGTTTGAAGTTCCTCGGTCATGTCATTCACTCCTCAATATGCCATATATGTACATTGTATAGGATATTATTACCTTAATCAAGTTGAAGCCAAAAATAAACCCAGCTCCAGACATTTATGCAAAAAAAGGACAATCTCTATTGAGACCGTCCCTTTTGATCTAGTGCTTCATATAGTACAGCCAGATTGCGCTCAAGTCGGCTTAAAATATCTTTCCCTTCGGCATCTGATACAAGTCCGATTCGGATGGCAAAATCGACTTCACGCGAGAATCCATACATTTGAGTATCTAGTACTTCTTCGTATAGTGGACACTGACGGGTTGTAAGATTCGCCATCTGGACTTCAATAAGCTTTTCTATTTTAGCTGCATCTTCCTGCAGAAGACGTAGTGCTCGTTCAGTTAACAACTCCGTGCGCTCTAGTGCAGACATCGAATCCCTCCTTCGCTGCTTCTCCAACAACTTATACTCTCTTTATATTAGACGAAAATCACGTTTAGTACAAGGATAAACTGCAAATTAGAACATATATTAAAAAAGCGCCTCTCCATCAGGAGAAGCGCTTTCTTGTTACTCGGAAATCATTTTTACATTCAGGTTATACTTCGCAAATACTTCAGACATCGCTTTTTTCGCTTCTTCTGCGTCTGGGCCATGAACATGCAGCTCATACGCTTGACCGCCCACTAGCGTTGTGAATAGACCAAGAATACTTTTCACATCAATGTATTTGCTATCTGCCTGTAGCACAATTGAGGAAGTAAACTTGCTCGCAGTTTGAGAAATTTCTACGATTGCCGCGTTATTAGACATGGGAGATCCCTCCATCGAAAAATAAGTATTATCAGATACATCATACCTTGAAAACAGGTATCCTTCAAGCATTTTCCAAACAAAATTGCAGCTAAGC
Source organism: Paenibacillus montaniterrae (assembly GCF_018403185.1). Classification (GTDB taxonomy): domain Bacteria; phylum Bacillota; class Bacilli; order Paenibacillales; family Paenibacillaceae; genus Pristimantibacillus; species Pristimantibacillus montaniterrae. The sequence goes on along the minus strand of NZ_BOSE01000001.1, from coordinate 79,668 downwards.
TTTCAATTGCTCCGGATTCAATGCCTGCAAATCATCAACGACAAATTGTCCATCCTTGCGAATTAGCTCATCGTCGAAATAAATTTCTCCTCCGCCATACTCCGGACGCTGAATCAACACGAGATCCCAATGAATGGCACTGCTATTGCCGTTGTTGCATGCTTCATAGCATTGTCCCGGTGTAAAATGCAAGCTGCCTGCAATCTTCTCATCAAATAGTATATCATTCATTGGATGTAAAATATATGGATTAAAGCCGATAGCAAATTCACCTATATAACGAGCACCCTCGTCAGTATCCAAAATTTGATTGAGCTTTTCCGTTTGGTCTCCTGCGTCCGCCTCAACGATTTTACCATTTTTGAAGGTTAGCTTTATGTTTTGGAAGGTCGTGCCGGAATATACGGTCGGCGTATTGTATTGAATCGTCCCCTCAACGGAATCACGGATTGGAGCCGAATAGACTTCCCCGTCCGGAATATTGCGATGACCCGAGCATTTTTTCGCGCCAATGCCTTTAATTGAGAAGCTCAAATCTGTACCAGGGGAAACAATTTTTACGCGATCAGCCTTGCTCATCCGCTGATAGAGTGCTTCCATAGCCCGCTCCATCTTGGCGTAATCAAGATTGCACACATTAAAATAAAAGTTTTCAAACGCTTCCGTACTCATTCCAGCAAGCTGCGCCATCGACGGATTCGGATAGCGCAAAATGACCCACTTCGTATGGTTAACACGCTGCTCCATATGTACCTTTGTACGATGAATCGATTCAAACCATTTGATCGCTTGCTCGGGAACATCGCTCAGTTCATTGACATTGTCGCCAGCTCGAATCCCGATATATCCTTGCATCTGCTTCATGCGAGCAAGATCCAGCTCGGCCCACAGCTCGATCTGCTCCTTGCTGGCATTCATAAGCAGACTGCGCGTAAGCGTGCGTGGATTCAGCTCGACGAATGGTCTGCCGCCTCTATGGCTAATCTCCTCAATCAGCGCTTTAACAAGCTCAACCTCCTCGCCGATCATTTCAATCAAGATGTTCTCGCCAGGCTGCACATCGATCGAGTATTGCACCAAATTTTCCGCCAGACGTTGAATTCTAGGATCACGCATACCATTTCTCCTTTCTATCGCTGAGCATATTGCTTATTCATCGTACCACTTGATCTGGAGTCAGATCAAATGTGATGTTGCTTTTGCGGTATTCCTTAATCATTGCGCCATCTTTCATATAATTCATATTTACGAGTTCTTTCATTTCCAGTTCTACAGCCCGCACAGTGTCGATTGTAATTTCATATTGCGCAGACACCTTCAGCTGTTGAAGCATCTGCTCAAGCTCCCGCTGCGCATGATCAGCCTCCTGCTGGACAAGCGCCAAATGCTTGCCCTCTTCCTTGGCTGATGCTATCGCCTGAAGCGAAACATTGTTAAGCTCCTGCTGTAATTGGTCCTTCCAGCGCTCTGTAACGGCCTGCTCATTCAGCTTCACATTTAATACGACGATATTACGCTCCTTGGACTCATCAAGCCCGTTATATACAATCTCTGACTGCTCAGCATGATCGGCAATAAACTCCAGCTCATTGACAGGATTGTGCACAAAGCTGCTGCTTTGCTCAGCATGCAGCGCAATTTGCTTATGCGCTTCTATCTCACCTTGAAATGCAAACGGAGCAAGCGCAACCCCATCCTCGAAGCCCATCACAACAGAGCCGCTGAAGCGGAAGTTGTCCTCAGCGATCATCCCCGAGCGAACAAGGCTTAACCATTGCTCAGCTGAACGGTTGCCTGTCACCATGCTGCAAGCAGCGACAATGACACAGCATATAAGCATTCCTGCAAGACTGCTATTTTTGCGCATATTCCACCTCAATTATTCGTTATATCATAGAATAGGGTAACTCAATTGCAATATCGTTATGCGCAAAATGGGCAAATAAAAAAGGAGTGCCAGAAAGCCAGTTAAAACTGACCTCCTGAACACTCCTTAAGGCTAACCGATATTTATCCGGTTGCGGCCGTTCTTTTTCGATTCGTACAGCGCCATGTCTGCGCGGTAAAACAACGATTCAACACTGATTTTGTCATGAGAAGCTTCCCACTCGCTAATGCCGCAGGAAACCGTCACCTTCGGGTCTGTCTCGCTTTCCACTCTGATCCGTATCCGTTCAGCAATTTGCACGGCACGCGATGCAGGCACATTTGGCAAATAGATCGCAAGCTCTTCTCCGCCCCAACGCGCCGCTATATCTCCGTTGCGAATCGAGGAGCGGACAATTGCACTCACCTGAATCAGTATCCGATCTCCTACTTGATGGCCGTACGTGTCATTGACGGTTTTGAAGAAATCAATATCGACCAGTATAAGCGAGCCCTGTGCATCAACACGCTGCTTGCGCTGTATCTCTTCATCCAAATAATGACGCACATGCAAATTCGTTAAATTATCGGTAATGATCATTTTGCGCATTTCTGCATGCAGCGAAGCGTTGGTCACGGCAAGCCCGATATGAGTGCTGACGACTTGCAGCAGCTTGTAATTATCATAAGAAAAATAGTTCGCATCACGATGGGTAACGAGTATGACTCCTGCAACCTCGCCATCAACAAAAATAGGCGCTCCAATCAATGAACGGGAATTGGTATCCTCCATCAGCTCGGAGGAAACCGATTTCGTATTTTTATAGTCGGACGTTATTAGCGCTTCCTTTGTGCGGTATACAACCCCGGTGAAGCCATAATCATTGGCATAGGTTTTGCCGACCAGCACTTCCAAATTGCTCGCTCTCACCTTAAACTCATTGCTTTTGCGATCCAGTTGCAGCACACAGCAATAATCAGCAGCAAAAATTTTTAACAGCTCGGCAGTTGCGTATTGGAATATTTCCCGCGAACGAAGCGACTGATTAAGCCGCTTGGTCATTTCGTTAATAATTCGCAGCTCATTGATCAGCAAATTCGATTGTTCATACAGCTTGGCGTTTTCAAACGCAGAGCCTGCTGTATCAGCAATCAGCATAAAGGCAGGCAGATCCGACTCGTCCCAATGCACCATATTGATTTCAATGCAAAGCACGCCGTATGCAGCCTGCTTGCCGTTCATTGGAATCGCCAGCCGAATATAGCCGGGCTGCTCGCGATCAATGCAGCATTTGCCTTCAAGAAATGCTTCTGTCACGATATCATTGGCTGAATTGCGAAATTCCAGCGGTCGTACGCGGCTATCGCCTTCCAAATGATCCTGCGACAAATAAAGGTAGATTTCAGAATCCTGATACAGCTCTTCCAGGCTGTGCAGCATTTCTCTCACTACGCTTTCAGCATCGATCTGATCATACAAGCGCTTGGAAATTAAAAAAAGACGCTCGCGATGGGTCGCTTCCTTGTCAATTAAATTCTTTTGCAGCATTATCTCTTTTACAAAGACGCTTTCAAAGACGCGATAGAAATGGACGCGATAATGCTTCATATAGCCTTCGAGCTCCGGCTTGCTAATCGCAAGGCGCTCATTGACGGCATAAATAAAAGCAGCAAATACTTTGCGGTCCTTGCGTCTTGTAACAGGAATTGCGCTATATTGTACACCTTGCTCCAGCAAGACGGAATAAGCTTCACTTTGAATACATTGCATGGCCAGCCTATTCATAGTTTCATCCCAATCGGATGCGTTCAGCTTATGCTGTTCAGGCATATCAGTACTATAAATAGATGCTGATCTTGAATACAGGCGGAACATTCCATATTGGCATGCCTCCATATCTCGCGCATCCTCATACCACGCATGAAAGCTTTCCTTATATAGCTCTGGCAAGTATGGTTCATCTGCATCATGGAAATCTTCATCTGCAAACCAGATCGTTGGCTTATTTACTCCAATAGTTCCGTCCATCATCATATACCCAACCCTTTCCTTCACTACCCTAAGGAGATGAGCTTTCTCTTCCATATCATACTCTATTTTTAAGAATTTTGCACTATTATCCTGCAAAATATTAGGACTTTAGGCGGTATAAATTACTTGGGATTTATGAGTCAAAAAGTTTAGCGCTTTCATTTCTTGACTTTTACCTGGGAGACTTTATAATATTATTGATGGTATTATGGGCGTACGGTTTTGTGTCACCCTCAGGATATGCAAGGGCTGTCGGGCCTGCGGCTGATGTGTCTGACAGTGTAGTATATGAGTTAACTACACCTTCATGTCCGCGAAACACAACCCCATCCTCAATAATTTCATTTGATGAAGGAGTTAATCGACACATGTCACGTTACACTGGTCCAAAATTCAAACTAAGCCGCCGTCTAGGAATTTCACTAAGCGGTACTGGTAAAGATCTTAAAAGACCGTTCCCTCCAGGACAACACGGTCCAAACTCTCGCCGCAAAGTGAGCGGTTACGGCTTGCAGCTTATGGAAAAGCAAAAGCTTCGTCATATGTACGGCTTGGGCGAAAAGCAATTCCACAACCTTTACACTAGAGCAACTAAAATGAAAGGTATCGCGGGTGAAAACTTCATGGTGCTTCTTGAAAGCCGCCTTGATAACCTTGTATACCGTCTAGGCTTTGCCAACTCTCGTGCAGGTGCTCGTCAGCTTGTTGCTCACGGTCACGTTACAGTTAACGGCAAAAAGGTTGATATTGCTTCCTACGCTGTTTCAGTAGGCGATGTAATTGGTCTACGCGAGCGCAGCCGCAGTTTGAAATCTGTTAAAGAAGCTCTTGAAAATCGTGTTCATTTGCCAAACTACCTTGAGTTCAACGATCAAGCTGTTGAAGGCAAATACGTTCGCTTGCCAGAGCGCTCTGAGCTTTCTCAAGAAATCGACGAAAAGCAAATTGTCGAGTTCTACTCTCGTTAATTTATTTACAAAAAGGACTGCATCGACATGCAGTCCTTTTTCTTATTTCTATGCACTTTCTACATGAATCATGCTATAGGTGAAAGCTGCTCATAGCAACCCCTGCGTTATTCCTTCTCCTTCAATTCGAGGCTTGCTTGAATTGCTTGTTCAATTTGCTTACTTGCCTCATTCGAGCTTCCCGCGCTGCTGCCTTTGCCGTTAGCGAGACGAGAAATCATTTGATTAATGTCCAGCCCCGTTACATTTTCCAGCATTTCAGGCGCGGTAGCCATTAGCGAGGTAACATAGTTGCTAACTCTTGCAGCCCCTTCGCCATTGCCTGTATCGACAACAGACAGCTTATCAATATTGCCAATCGGCTCAGCAATTTTGCCTGCAAGCTCAGGCAGCATTTTCAGCACGATATCCAGCACCGCAGCCTCGCCGAATTTCTCGAACGCCACAGCAAGCTTTTCCTTCGCTTCGGCTTCCGCCAAACCTTTCAAGCGAATAACCTCCGCTGTCGCCGTACCTTGAGCACGCTCAACCTCGGCAATCGCCATACCTTCAAGCCGCTTTTGTTCAGCACTCGCCTTCGCTTCTGCTTCAATCCGATATTGCAGCGCATCTGCCTCGCGAAGCTGTCTTGCCTTGTTTGCTTCAGCCGCTTGCTCAACCGCATAGCGGTCAGCGTCCGCTTTTTTCTTCACTTCTGCATCATACTGCTTCTCGCGTTTGGAAATTTCCATTGCTTCAAGGTCGATTTCCCGTTCCTTGCGGACGAGCTCAATTTTCATTTGCTCCTCAACGACGACCTGCTTCGCTTTTGCTTCCTGGATCGCATAGGCTTGATCCGCTTCTGCTTTTGCCGTATCCTGATCCTTTTTAAATGAAGCGATTTTCATCTCTTTGTCGCGCTCTGCCTCAGAGATATTCGTATCCTTTAACAGCTCTGCCTTTTGCGCTGCTTCTGTAGCAAGAGCCTTTTGAATCGTTGCATCGCGCTCCGCTTCTGCCTCTGCTATTTCCGCATCGCGCTTGACCGCAGCAATTCTCGGTTTTCCGAGCGCATCTAAGTATCCGTGCTTGTCGCGCACATCCTTAATGGTGAAGGAAACGATTTGCAAGCCCATTTTTTTTAAATCACGCGCCGCTACGCCTTGCACCTCTTGCGCAAATTTGTCGCGATTGCGGTAAATTTCCTCTACGGTCATCGTACCCAAAATCGCCCGCAAATGGCCCTCAAGCACTTCCTGCGCCTCGCTTTTCAACGCTTCAGTCGGCTTGCCGAGAAACTGCTCAGCCGCTGTAGCAATATCCTCAATCGAGCCGCCAACCTTAATAATCGCTACCCCGTTTGAAAACACTGGCACGCCTTGTGCTGAGTACACCTCAGGCGTCGCAATATCAAGCTTGTGGGATAATAAAGAAAGAAATTGTGATTGCTGGAAGATTGGAATAATAAAGGCGCCGCCGCCGCGAATAATTTTTACTTTTCTACCTGACTCATCGACCATTGTGTTGCGGGTACCGAGAAATGACCCGGTTACGAGCATCGCTTCATCAGGGCTCACCGTCTTATATCTGGCCCAGAACGCCAACCCGAGTACTACGATAACACCAACTACAATAAAGGTAATAGTCATAGCAAATGTGTTTTCCATGAAAAATCTCCTCTCTATTCTAAATCTACTTCGGATACTAGCAGTACGCCATCATCTAAGTCGATGACAACAACGGTAGCCTCGCTGCCGATTGCAATTTGATCAAAGCTCGCCGCCGTATGGTTGACGATGCCGCCCGCAGTTTTTACAATAACCTCGCCATAGCCCTCTGCGGGAATTGGCACAGTAACCTGAGCCTGCTTGCCGATCAATTCTACAATAGAGTAGCTTAAAGACATTTCTGCATTGGACATTGGCTTCACATAAAAATAGTAAATGAACACTACGCCAATTGCAGCGGCTGCCAGCGCAATAGCCGCTATTGCCAACATCGCTAGAGACGTAAATCTGCTCATTAATATGCCTGCTCCGCCAAATATGGTAAGTCCGCCGATCAATGTTGTAGGCTGCAAAATGGGCAGATGGCTTACCTGCAGCCACTCTGTTGAAGCATCTACAGCTCCTGATAAAGCGTCGCCGAAAATGATGACGATCAGCGTGTACAATACGCCGATCAAAAAGCATACCCAAAATAAAGTTTCCATTCTCCCTCCTCCTCTTAAGCTGTCCTCGGAGTTCTCAAACACACCCTAATTGTTTACTCCATTGGCAACATTTTTATCTACTTCATTATACTTCATTTTCGCCCAATCCGTTGCACTTATTTGACTGAAGCAGCAAAAACGCAACTTTTGCCATTTTTATCGCGTTAAACGTATAGATCAAAAGATGCGATATTTCAGCAAAATATGCGAATCCATCGAAATTTATGGTATAATACGAATGTTATGCTGGAGGAGGAATGTGAACTTATGGAAGAGGAACAAAAGCCACAGAGTCGGCCATACGGCGCTTTTCGGTGGTTTAGCCTTATTAGCTTTTTAACCTTGAAATGGGTTATTCTCTTTCTTATTTTTGGTGGTTTGCTGGCCGGCGGAGCGATTACAGGCTACGTAGCTGCAAACGTCAAGGATGAGGAAATTCGCCCTCAATCCTATATCCAAAGCAAGGTCGAAGAATACTCCATGACGGGATATGTCTATTTCAACGATGGCACATTAGTTGGTCAGTTGCGAACAGACGAAGATCGGATTGTCGTTACATACGATGAAATTCCACAAAACGTGCTGGACGCACTTGTCGCTACAGAGGATCAAAACTTCTGGGAGCATATCGGAATCGATGCTCATGGCCTCGGCCGAGCTGTTAAGGAAAGATTATTCAATGAGGATACGCAAACTGGCGGCAGTACTTTGACGCAGCAATTGGCGAGACGCGTATTTTTAAGTCTGGATCGTACAGAAAGTCGTAAAATTAAAGAAATCTTTTTGTCGATTCGCATGGAGCGCTATTTGAATAAGGAAGAAATTATAACTGCATATTTGAATAAAATGCCGTTTGGCAATGGCTCTAACGGATATCAAGTCTTTGGCATCAAGGCTGCTGCCAAAGGAATATTCGGAATCGAGGATCTTAGCAAGCTTAATATCGCACAAGCAGCTTACTTGGCAGGCTTGCCGCAGCTCCCTTCCAGATATACTGCGTTTACTGGAACTGGCGAGTACAATGAGGAAGGCATCCAAAATGCAATTAAGCGACAGCATACGGTACTAAAGCGAATGAAGGAAACAGGAAAAATTACTGAAGAAGAATACGAGCAGGCGCTTAACTTCAACATCCGCGAGTCTATTGCCGAGCCTACGGAAAGAGCGTACAATACGTACCCATTCCTTATGCTGGAGGCTGAGCGCGAAGCAGCTAAAATGCTGCTGCTTCAGGAAAACAAGGAGCTTACGCTTGAAGACCTGAATAAGGAAGAAAATGCTCATCTTGTTGAAGATGCTCGCGATGCATTGCTTCGTGGCGGCTATCATGTCTATACGACGATCGATAAAGAAGTATACAATATTATGCGCGAGATCGGCAGCAATCCTGACAACTTCACGCCTGATAGTGCTGAAAAAGGCATTGAGCAAGTCGGCGCAATGCTGATCGATCACTCCACCGGCGCTATTCTTGGCATGCTGGAAGGTCGCGACTTCTATAAAGAGCAGCTGAATCACGCTACGCAAATGATTCGTCAGCCAGGTTCGACAATGAAAACGTTGGCCGCATATTTGCCAGCTATCGAAAAAGGAATTGTTCAGCCAGCCAGTATTATTGATGATTCTCCGCTTATTTTGCAGGATGGTCAGAAGGGCTTTCATATTCCGATGAACTCGAATCGCAAATTTGCAGGGCTGGTTACAGCTCGGAACGCGTTGAACCGCTCTCTTAATATTCCAGCGCTTAAAATTTACAATGAGGATTTGACAATTCCTGTCGCGCTGGACTTTGTTAAAGAGCTGGGCATTACGACGATAACGGAATCCGACTACTATGCCAAAACTGGCGTAATCGGCGGTCTGGAGCGCGGTGTAACCGTTGAGGAAATGACCAATGCTTACGGTGCGATTCCGAACAACGGCGAATTAAACGACGCATATATGATTGAAAAAATTACAGATCCAAACGGCAAAATCATTTATGAGCACAAAACTACGCCAAAACGCGTATTCTCTGAGCAAACTGCATTTTTAATGACTGACATGCTGCGTACAGTTATTGCCGATGGTGCAGGTACCGGTGCAGCGCTGCGCAATCAGCTTAAAGCTTACGGCTCGATTGACTTTGCAGGTAAAACAGGGTCAACGCAAAGCTATGGCGATGTATGGTTTGTCGGCTTTACGCCAGATGTTACGCTAGGAGTATGGGCAGGCTATGAGAAGCCAATTCATACATTGTCTACGAATGGCCGCACTAGAGCTCGTAATGTATGGGGATTAATTATGAATGAATTGACGGAAAAACGTCCGGATTTATTCGAAAACAAGAAATTTACGCAGCCGGACAATATCGTTAAGGCTACCGTGTCTTCAACAAGCGGCTTGCTTCCTTCCAGCTTGAATAGAGCTGAAGGGCTGCTCGTAACCGACTGGTTCAACAAAGCATATTTGCCTACCAAGGTTGACGACACACTGGTCAAAATGAAGGTTATAGAATATAACGGCATCAACTATAAGCCTAATGAGCTAACACCGGAGGATATGCTCGTCGAGAAGACGGTAATTGTCCGCAAGTCGCCTTTGGATCAGCTTATGCTTGATCTGCAAGCGGCACAATCGAAGCTGCCTGCGAGCAGCCGCCGTGATCTATCTGTCTATGTTCCTGCCGATGCTGGCAGAGATGCGCCTTCGGTTGTAGATCCTCGCAAGGATGATGGAGCAAATCCGGATTATCCGCCGAACGTGAGATTGAACAGCGGTGGAAATGGCCAGTTCGTGTTAAGCTTCGAGAATAGCGGCTCAACAGATGTTGTCGGCTATCGCGTTTATCGTTCGATAAATGGCGGTGAGTACGAAAAATATGGCGACTCAATTCGCTACAGCAAAGGTAATTATTCCGTACCAGTTGCTGTTGATCCGTCGCAATTTACTAGATTCTATGTCGTAGCAGTTGATGTTGTCGGCAAGCAATCCGAGCCAAGCTTGACCGTTGAATACGGCAACTATAATCCGATCCCGGATATTGACATTCCTGGCTTGCCTGGCGAAGGCCAAAGTGGCGGCAATGGCAACAATGGGAATGGGAACGGCAATAACGGAAACAACGGCAACAACGGCAACAACGGCAACGGAAATGGTAATGGCAACAATGGACAGCATGGCGGGGGCAACAATGGCAATGGGCAGGCTGAATTAGCTGCTCCGTCAGCCCCTGTTGGTCTAGGCTCCGAATATGTTGGGATGAATCTTGTGCTAAGCTGGTCTGATAATCCGGTTACCGAGCAGGTAACAGAGTATCATGTCTACTACAGTGCGAATAACGATAACAATTATGTGAAGCTTGGTATGACCAATTCAGCAGTTTTCGAGCATAGCGGCGCACAGTCTGGCGGCGCCTATCTTGTAACGGCTGTCAATGATGCAGGCGAATCGGCTTATTCAGCCAAGCTGATCGCACCATAAAATGCTTAAAGGGGAAGCAAGAAAGTCAGTGTATACTGAAACTTTCTTGCTTCCCCTTTCTTGTTTGCAGTCATTCAACGTTTCGGGCTTTCACAGTCCTTTTCAGAATAGCTTACTCCTTCAATGCTGCTTTTAAGGCAAGCTCCATAACATAATCATCCATTACAAAGCCATTGCCGATATCCGCTGCCTGTTCTCTCACGATAACAAAGCCTTTATGCTTGTACATCTCAATGGCAGGTGAGTTGTGTCGGTTCACCGTTAGCCACATCGAGATCAAGCCGAGTTGTTCAGCCATTGTCTTCAGCTCCTCAAGCGCTGCCCCGCCATAGCCTTTTCCCCGCTGCTGCTTTAACAGGTACAGCTTGCTTATGAACAGCTTGCCTGCTTCCTGCTTAACTCCTGTATAGCCAACCGTTTCCTGATCATGCACAATAAAATAGTATTGATAGCTCTGCTGCTCAATTTGCTGCTTTAACGCAGTGAATGATTGAAAGCGATCGAGCATATAATCAATTTGCTGCTGCGAAATAATCGCGATAAAATACTCATTCCATATTTGTGCGGCAAGCTTTGCGAGCTGCTGCAGCTGCTCAGTTGATGTCGCCGGCTCCAGCCTGATACTCATATTTCTTCTCTCCTCTCGACAATACAGCCTGTCATGCATCGCTAGAATGCATGACAGGCTGTTTAATCGTTCAAGCATATAATAATGATAATAGCAGATTTAGTCTTCGATTGTCGATAAGTCGCCTGTAGGCAGGTTAAGCTCCCAAGCCTTGAGCACGCGTCTCATAATTTTTCCGCTGCGTGTTTTCGGCAGCTTATCCTTAAACTCTATTTCACGCGGCGCTGCATGCGCAGACAGGCCTACCTTTACAAATTGCTTAATCTCCTGCTCCAGCTCATCTGATGGCGAATAGCCTTCTCTCAACGCTATAAACGCTTTAATAATTTCACCGCGAACAGGGTCAGGCTTGCCTATTACCCCCGCCTCCGCCACTGCAGGATGCTCGACCAGCTTTGATTCTACCTCGAAAGGTCCTACACGCTCGCCTGCTGTATTAATAACATCATCGACTCTGCCCTGGAACCAGAAGTAGCCATCTTCATCCCGATACGCAGAATCTCCGGAAATATACCAGCCTGCTATGCGGAAATATTCAGCATACTTCGCATCATTGTTCCACACCTTGCGCATCATGGAAGGCCAGCCTGCACGGATAGCTAGATTGCCCATGCGGTATGGCGGCAGTTCATTGCCCTGATCATCCAAAATTGTCGCTTCAACGCCGGGAATTGGCTTGCCCATCGAGCCTGGTTTAATATCCATGGATGGATAATTGCAAATTAATTGCGCGCCTGTCTCGGTCATCCACCACGTATCGTGAATGCGCTGCTTGTAAACCTTCATTCCCCAGCGCACAACCTCTGGATTCAACGGCTCGCCAACGCTAAGCACATGACGCAGGCTGCTCAAATTGTACTGCTGTACAACATCATCGCCAGCCCCCATCAGCATGCGAAATGCGGTTGGTGCACTGTACCAGACGGTAACGCCGAATTTCTCAATTACACTGTACCAATCCGCAGGGCTAAAGCGGCCGCCACGCACTACGTTCGTTACGCCATTGAGCCAAGGCGCAAATATGCCGTATGCTGTACCCGTTACCCAGCCTGGATCAGCTGTACACCAGTAAACATCATCTTGCTTTAAATCGAGCACAATTTGCCCTGTATAAAGCTGCTGCACCATCACATTATGCACATGGTAAATCCCTTTCGGCTTGCCTGTTGATCCGGATGTGTAGTGCAGAATCAAGCCATCCTCGCGATCCATCCATTCGATTGCTGCTTGCTCGCTCTGCTCGCTCATCAGCTCATGATAGCTCGTTATTCCTTCACCTGACTCCACTTCATCGCCAAATACAATAATATGCTTCAGCTCAGGCAGCTCATCCCGTTTAATGCGCGGCAGCAAGGCTGGCGTCGTAACAATCGCTACTGCACCGCTATCCTGTAAGCGATCCTTTACCGCGGTTTCCATAAACGCCTCGAATAATGGACCAATAATCGCGCCTACCTTAATACTCCCCAGCACGCTAATATATAGTTCAGGAGTACGCGGCATAAAGATGAACACCCGATCTCCCTTGCCGATTCCAAGCTTGCGAATCCCGTTGGCAAAGCGATTGCTTGCCCTGCTTAGCTCCTCAAACGTATAGCGCTCTTCACGCTGCTGATCGCTGTAAATTAATGCAGTTTTGCTGCCGCGTCCCTGCTCTACATGACGATCTATCGCTTCATAGGCCATATTGACCTTGCCTGTTGTAGCCCAACTGAATTGAGCTTCTATCTGCTCCCAGGAAAATTGCTGACGTGCATTTTCATAACTTTGAAGATTTCCATCTGTGACAGTCGCTGGTATACGCTCTTGATGTAGGTCGATCATCGTTTCACTCTCCTAACTATTCGATAAAATCCAAAGTATGCGCTTACAATGAACTTATTATACCATATATCCAAATGTTTGCACTATTCTTTCCCTATTACAATTATTAATGTATAGTAAGAAGTAGTACAATTAAAGAAAGAGGAGCAGCATATGGAGCATAGAAAGCGTTTCCAGTGCAAGGAATATTACATCTCTTCCCTGGAGCAAACGATTTTGATTGAAGGCCCCCTCCCGCCTGAGCGTCTGCAGCAGATGGAGCTGGACGTAACGCTTGACGCTTTTCGCAGGCCAAAGGAGCAGCACGAGGCTTTGGTTGAAATTGCCGGCTTGCCGGAAGGAAGAATTATCGCGGCCCACTTGGACGGACATATTGTCGGTTACGTTACCTTTCACTACCCGGATGAATATGAGCGCTGGTCTGAAGGCAATATGGAGGATTTAATAGAGCTTGGCGCGGTTGAAGTAGCAGATCAATACCGCGGCGTCGGGCTGGGTAAGGCGATGATCATAACAGCCTTTGCCGAGCAGCAGCTCGATAATGTCATTGTATATACAACTGAGTATTACTGGCATTGGGACCTTGAGGGCAGCGGACTTAACGTGTGGGATTATCGAAAAATGATGGAGAAGCTGATGCAAGCCGTTGATATGATCTGGTACGCAACGGATGATCCGGAGATATGCTCTCATCCCGCTAACTGTCTTATGGTGAAAATCGGACCTGAGGTTGCGCTTTCCTCGATCGAGCAGTTTGACCGCGTTCGTTTCCGCAATCGTTTTATGTATTAGTGTTCTGTATTGATAGAAAGGAATGAATGTCTCGAAATGACAACGTCATCCGTTAGCTTTATCCATTCCAATGCGGCAAATACATATCAGTTTCAGCAGGATCATCCCTTTCATCCGATTCGCTACGAGCTAACCATTTCCTTGCTGCAGCATGTAAACGCATTGGCTGTTGAACATATTGTGCAGCCGCCCGAATATGAAATGGACGAGCTGCTTCTGCTAGCCCATCAGCCCCAATATATTGAAGCGATTAAAGGGCTCAGTGCCGAAAATCCGCCAGCTGCGCTGATGGATAGCGCTGAGCAGTACGGGCTGCATGGCGATGATACCCCATTTTTTCAAGGCATGCACGAAGCGGCTTGCGCCATTGTAGCTGGTACGGTGTATGCTGTTGAGCAGGTGGCTAGCGGACAGCTGCAGCATGCTTACCATATGGCGGGTGGCTTGCATCACGCCATGCCCAATCGAGCTGCCGGCTTTTGTCTTTATAATGATGCGGTCATCGCGATCCGTGCCGCTCAGCAAAAGCATCATTTGCGCGTGCTCTACATCGATACCGACGTCCATCACGGCGACGGCGTTCAGCTCTCCTTTTACGCTGATCCGTCCGTTTGCACCTATTCGATTCATGAAACCGGAAAGTTTCTGTTTCCCGGCACGGGCTATCAATATGAGCGAGGCATTGAGCAAGGCTATGGAGCGTGCGTCAACGTGCCGCTAGAGCCTTATACAGAGGATGACTCCTGGCTTAATAGCTTTGAATATACGCTGAAACGCACGATTGCTCACTACCAGCCCGATCTTATCGTCAGTCAGCATGGCTGTGATGCTCATGCCTATGATCCGCTATCGCATTTGCACTGCTCGATGAAAATTTATGAGCGAATTCCGCAGCTTATCCATGAACTGGCGCATCAATACTGCGGCGGCAAATGGGTGGCAATTGGCGGAGGGGGCTATGATATATGGCGTGTTGTACCGCGCGCCTGGTCATTAGTATGGCTGGAAATGAGCGAGCATCCGCTGCGCGCTGAGCTGCATAAGGCTTCACAACATGGTGAGCGTATTCCGCTACCGTCACAATGGCTTGCACAATGGAGCCCGCTATGTCAGGAAAAGCTGCCGAACCATTGGCAGGATGAAGCGGGAGAGATCGAGGAAATTCCGCGCCGGGCGGAAATTACAGCGCGCAATCAGCATATTGCGGCGGTTGCTGTGCAAGATTTTTAATCATCCGGAATAAAAAACAGGAACAAAAAAGACTGATGGCTCGCGCGTGCTTATCACGACAAGCTGTCAGTCTATTTATTATGATCTGCTTTATTTGCTGCTTAGCTGAGAAATCATATGATCAATAATAGCGTAGGAATGGTTTGCCGCTGTGACAACAAACTCCTGATAGGTAACATCTGCTGAACCATCGGCTTTGTCCGACATTGACCGGATAATGACAAATGGCACTTCATTGGCCGCGCATACTTGCGCTACCGCAGAGCCTTCCATCTCGGCGCATGCTCCGCCAAATTGCTCGTGCAGCTCCTTCACCTTCTCTACGCTTGCAATAAATTGATCACCGGATACAATTTTGCCTACAAGCGTACGATTGGGGAACAGCGCTTCGCCTGCCTGCTTAGCGAGCTCGATTAAGGCAGCGTCCGCCGGAAAATCGGACACTTCCTGAAACGGAATGACGCCTTTAGCAAAGCCAAGTGCGGTCACATCCATATCATGCTGCAGCGCGCTGCTCGAAATAACAATATCACCAACATCAAGCGATGGGTCAAGCGCTCCCGCTACGCCCGTGAACCAAACTGCATCGACGCCGAAGGAAAGCAGCACCTGCGTGCAAATCGCGGCATTGACTTTGCCAACGCCCGATTTGCAGTAAATAACCTCAATATCGTGAAGCGTGCCCGAGTAGTAGCTCACGCCCGCTTTTCTCACTTCTTCAACTTGCTGGACATTTTGATGCAGCAGCTCGATCTCCTCAAGCATAGCGCCAATAATGCCGATTTTCTTCAAAGTCATGCGTTGCTGCCTCCTACAGATTGACGAACAACAAGCTCGTGAGGCAAAACAACCTGTGCTTGCTCAACATTTTCCTTCTTCATCAGCTTTGTAAGCAAACGCATCGATACCGCTCCGATATCATACATTGGCTGAGCGACCGTTGTAAGCTGCGGACGCACCATCGAAGCCATGCGGCTGTTGTCAACGCTAATGACCGAAATATCGCCTGGAACCTGCAAGCCGCGATCCTGGATCGCATGAATCGCTCCAATTGCCATTTCATCAGTTGCAGAAAATACCGCTGTCGGGCGCTGATCAAGCTCGATAAAATAGCGCATAGCCTCTGCACCAGACTCGTAGCGGTAATTGCCGATGCGCACCAGCGTCTCATCATAGGCAATGCCAGCTTCAATCAATGCTTTCTTGTAGCCGCTAAAGCGAGCGAAGCCATTGGACGGATCCTCAAGCGTGCCGCTAATCATCGCAATGCGCTTATGACCTTGCTTGATCAAAGCTTGTACCGCATCATAAGCTGCAGCCTCATGATCAATATCAACCGATGCAATGTTGCCAGACTCGTCCGAGGTTGCACAAAGCACAATCGGTACATTCGCTGTACGGAAAGCTTGCTGGTGATCCTCTGTAACGGCGCCGCCCATAAACAGCAAGCCATCTACTTGCTTCTCTAGCAGCGTGTTGATTACGCGGATTTCCTTCTCTTTCTTCTTGTCAGCATTGCACAAAATAATGTTGTAGTGATACATATTGGCGATATCTTCAATTCCACGGGCAACCTCTGCGAAAATTGCATTGGAAATATCAGGAATTACAACACCAACCGTTGTCGTTTTTTTGCTGGCCAAGCCGCGAGCTACCGCATTTGGACGGTAGCCTAAACGCTCGATCGCTTCATAAACCTTTTTGCGTGTTGCAGGCTTAACGTTCGGATTATTGTTCACTACACGTGATACTGTTGCCATTGACACTCCTGCTTCTCTTGCTACATCATATATCGTTACCGTCACGAGCACTCTCTCCATTTACTATAAAATTATTGATACGTTCGACACATATTGGAATTATAATACTGTAAAAAAACAATTTTCGCAATGTTTCTCCTATCCTAATTACAGCACGGCCATTGTCGTTATGTATGTATAAGCCTTATCAATATTTCATCTGCGCGCCAATTTGCTGCAATCTTTTGCGAATCGATTCCAACCAAGCGTCATCCTGCAAGCTTTGAGCCAGCAAATACAGATCCAGCAAATCATTGGTGCGCTGCTCCACCATTTGCTCCAGCTTGTATTGCGCGGATTGGGCTGTTTTTTGTGTCAATTTATACTCTACTAATATATTTGCCCATTCATTGCACTCGTTAAACAAATAGCTCTGCTTTTCTGGACAAGCCCCAAGCTCCTGAATCAGACCCGACAGATCCTTCTTCACTTCAGGAATTACTTCACTGTGGCTGCATGCATTGCATGTATAAATAGGAACGTTATCAATTTCGACCCTTCCAGAAAAAATAACAGTTCTTAGCTTTAAATTCATGATCTCACCACAATTACATTGCTTTTGCATGAGATTTCACTCCCTCACACGATCTCACATCAGCGTAAAATACACATTATGTCACGTAAGAGATTCGACATTTTTTGATTCTTTTCCTGCTAAGCTGCAAAACTTAATTTTTTCCAAAGCGCTCGTACAAATGGTATCCGCTCAAGCAGCACCCAGCAGGCTGCGCCGATGCAATCATTACGCACGTCATAAATATCCATCATTCTGCCGCCAACAAAGTATTGATGGATTTCATCCGTTACACCATAAAGCGTACAGATCGCCACGATCAACAGCTTTGTTTTCCAGCTTCGCGCCTTGGCGCCAAAGCCGTAGTCAACCGTGATCGCTAACACAAAATAGCTGACATAATGCCCCCAATTGAAATCTTCGATAAACGGAAAATATTTTTGGATAAACGGGAGCACTGTATTAATTTCATCGCCTGTTCGCGAGGATAAATAAAAAATAACGCCCATCCATATAATGGCCGGCAGCCAGCGCAGCTTGCGCTGCCATTTGATTCGTGCTGTGTAGCCTGGAGCGGCAGCTTCTTTCGTTGGTTCAATAGTTTTCATTTGCTTCAACCTTTCAGCTTCGTTACAATAAACTAAACTTATAAAAATTTTAGGAGGCTCGCTATGACTTTGCAACATGCAACTGTAATTTGTCTGTTGGATGATGAATTTGAGGATTTGGAGCTATGGTATCCAGTATACCGTACTCGCGAGGCTGGTGCGACTGTGCTGTTTGCAGGTCCGAAAAAAGGAGCGACGCATATTGGCAAATACGGCGTGCCTGCTGTAGCCGATCTTTCATTCGATGAGCTGCAAGCCGAGCAAATAGACGGCTTGCTCGTGCCGGGAGGCTGGGCTCCTGATAAGCTGAGACGCTATCCGAAGGTGCTGGAAATTGTCCAGCAATTGAACGCGCAGCATAAACCGATCGGGCAAATTTGCCATGCAGGCTGGGTGCTGATCTCCGCAAAAATATTGCAAGGACGCACCGTTACCTCAACGCCTGGCATACGCGATGATATGGAAAATGCCGGCGCAACCTGGCTGGACGAGCCTGTTGTCGTCGATGGAAATCTGATTTCCGCACGCCGTCCGCCAGATTTGCCGCCTTATGCGCTTGCCTTTGTACAAGCATTAGAACAGCGACTGGGTTAACCATTCGCTGTCAAATCAAAAATCTCCATATATTGATCAAGCGCCGCTTTAATTTCCTCGCTTGTCGTACAGTCCAGAACCTCTGCAAAAATATCCTTGCACTCTTCCTGTGACGCATAGATCAATCTTGACTTCAATTGTAAAATCGAATGGGCCGACATGCTTAACGAATCTACGCCAAGGCTAAGCCAAATTGGCAAGGCTCTTATATCGCCAGCCAGCTCGCCACACACGCTAATAGGCAAATGATTGCGTTTGGCTGCCTCAACGATTGAGCAAAGCATGCGAATAATAGCCGGATGATACGGATCATACATTTGCGAGATTCGATCATTCATTCGATCAACGGCTAATGTAAATTGAATAAGATCATTGGTGCCAATGCTGAAGAAATCGACCTCCTTGGCGAGTGCATCAGCAATCATGACCGCTGCTGGCACCTCAATCATAATGCCGACCGGAATGTTTTCGGCATAGGCAATATTTTGCAGACGCAGCTCCTGCTTTGCTTCCTCCAGCAGTGCCTTTGCCGCCCTCACCTCGCTGACTGAGGTAATGAACGGAAACATAATTTTAATGCTGCCATGCACGCTGGCGCGCAAAATCGCTCTCAGCTGAGTTTTGAACAGCTGCGGCTGATCAAGCGATATCCGAATCGCGCGATAGCCCATAAACGGATTTTGCTCTTCGTGTATTTCGTAATAATCAAGCTGCTTATCTCCACCGATATCAAGCGTGCGAATGACAACAGTATCCTCCTGCAGCTTTTCAGCTACGCTGGCATAAACGGCATACTGCTCCTCCTCGCTTGGAAATTGATGGCGATCCATATAAAGAAATTCGGTACGGAACAAGCCTACTCCTTGAGCGCCGCCTCTCAGCGCTATTTCGAGCTCCTTCAGCGAGCTGATATTGGCCTCCAGCCTGACGTATTTGCCATCCGCAGTGACGGAGCGGTAGCCGGCAAGATGCTGCAGCATTTCCTTCGCTTCCCGCTGCTGCTCCTGCAATTGCCTATAAAGCTCTACAATGTGCTCTGTAGGCTCAATATAGATCGACCCGTCACTTCCATCCATCACCATGCTTTGGCCGGTTACAAGCGATTCTGTGAGCTTTCCTTCTACCCCTACGACAAGCGGAATGCCAAGCGCTCTTGCCATAATCGCGGCATGTGAGCTTGGGCTTCCGGTCAGCGTCACAATGCCAAGCACGTTTTCAGGGTTAAGGTGAGCAAGCTGTGACGGTGAAAGCTCCTTGGCAATAAGAATAAAGGGCTGGTTGTCGCTCGGCAGCTGAATTTCCGGAACGCCCAGCAAATGCTTGAGCAGCCGATTGCCGACATCGCGAATGTCGAGCGCTCGCTCCTTCATATACTCATCCTCGAGCAGATCGAACATCGTAACAAAATGATCCACTGCTTCCTTCACCGCGACCTCTGCTGCTTTGTATTGCCGCTGAATGATGCCCTGTATCTCATTCATAAAAACCGGATCATCAAGAATTGCCAGATGCGCATCAAAAATTTGCTTTTCCTGCTCTCCTACTGTATCCTTCAGCTCATCCTTGATCTGATTGATTTCATCCTTCGAGGTTCTAATGCCTTCGTATACTCGTTCAAACTCTTTGGCGAAATCCGCCACATCAATTCGCTGCTCTGGAATTTCCAGCTCCCAATTCGGCAATACGAAAGCTTTGCCAATAGCAATGCCTGATGAAGCGCCAATACCTTGAATCATCGTACTTCCCCCTCACTCTTGCTTTCCTCAAGTACGACCGACATAATGGAGGACTGCCCCTTCTTAACCGCCATAAACGGAGCAAATCGCCAAGCCTTCACGCGATCAGAATTCGTAATCACCATAGGTGTAGCAAGAGACTTACTGTCTTTTTTAACCTTTTGCAAATTAAAGCGAATTAGCAGTTGTCCAGGCTCAACCTGTTCTCCCTCTTTTACAACAGCCGTAAAATAATCTTTGCCAACGAGCTTCGACGTGTCGATGCCGATATGAAGCAGCACTTCCAGCCCTTCCTCTGTCAGCAGGCCAATCGCATGCATCGTTGGATAAATGTGTATTACCTTGCCGCGCACAGGCGACACAAGCTCTCCGCGATCTGGGATAAAAGCGACCCCGTTGCCCACTAATTGCCCAGAAAAAATCGGATCCGGCACTTCCGCCAGCGGAATCATTCGCCCTTGCATTGGCGAATGGAACGATACCTGCTGCTGATCGCGATGGATCGTCTTCAGCATTTCCTCACGAATCAGCTCGGAATAGGTGCCGAATACCACCTGCACATGACCACCGCCAAGCCGAATGACGCCTGCAGCTCCCAGGTTGCGCAGCGCATTGACATCCATATCCTTCTCGGAGTGCACCTTAAGTCTAAGCCTTGTAATACAGGATTCCATCTGCACAATATTTTTTTTGCCGCCGATTGCCTGCAAAATAAGCGGCGCTCGGTACGGAATATCACCTACCCATTCATCAAGCTGCGAGCCCTCCTCTCGTCCAGGCGTTGGAATTTGGAAGCGGCGAATAGCCCAGCGAAACAAAAAGTAATAGACGACTCCGGTTACGATGCCTATCGGAATAATAAGCCAGCCATTAGTAGCCAGATGCATATTAATAATATAGTCGATAGCCCCTGCAGAAAATGAAAATCCGTGCAAAATTCCTAGCTCATTGGTTAGCCACATAATTAAGCCTGAAAGCAAGGCATGGACGACATACAAATAAGGCGCGACAAATAGAAACGCAAACTCGACCGGCTCGGTTACGCCAGTTAAAAAAGAGGAAAGCGCCGCCAGTGTAAAGGTTCTTCTAATTTGCGGCTTTAAATCCTCGCGCGCTTCATGAATAATCGCCAGCGCAATCGCAGGCAGCGCAAACATCATAGTAGGATAAAGCCCTGCCATAAATGAGCCGGCTGTCGGATCACCTGCAAAAAAGCGCGGCAAATCGCCGTACACCATATAGCCTGCTTCCGTCTCATAGCCGCCAACCTGAAACCAGAACAGATGGCTGACTAAATGATGCAAGCCGAAAATAACGAGAATGCGATGCACGAAGCCGTATAGAAAAACGCCAAAGCCGCCTGCAAGCGACACAACCTCGCCAAGCTCGATCAGCAGCCATTCAAGCTGCTCTGATAAATTGACGATAAACATCGAAAAAATAAGCGTAAAAAAGCTGACGAACAACGGGACAAAGCGTGGTCCGCCAAAAAATTGAATATACTCAGGCAAGCGCAAATCTTTAAATCGCAAATGCGATATGCCCGCCACAATGCCAATAAATGTTCCAATCAGCACAGTTGGTTCTGTACCTGGAGCATAGTGCGCGGTAATACCGCTATAAATAAACATTCCGACCAGAGCTGCCATTCCCGCTCCCAGCCCGTTGCTAGTCAAGCCAAGTGCAATGCCAAGTGCGAAAATGTACGGTAAAAATTGAAAAATAGCTGCTGCTGCAAGCTGCAAATATACTTCCATCTGCGGCAGTCCCAAATGCTGCCACGGCAGCTGGGCCAGGCTTTGAAACACAGCTGCTGCAGGCAAAATAATCATTGGAAGCATGATCGCTCGACCTAGCTGCTGTAGGTTTCCAATAAACGGCATCGCTGACCTCCATCCTTTATCTGCTGAAACGGTTTCATATAAATTTACTGGTTCGACGACTGATGTAAAAGTCCTATAACGATGTTAAGGGTAACTTGGCAATTTGTCAAAACTAAAAAGCCGCACCCTTCCCTAAGGAAAAGATGCAGCCTCGTTGAAGCTTTGCGCCAGCTACGCCTGATCAGCTTTACCATGCGGCAGCAGAATCGAATCCTCCACTTTAATGCAGCGATCCATTACAACAGTTAAGCCGCCGGCCTCAGCAATTTGCGCCGCTTCCTCAGAATAAATGCCGAGCTGCAGCCACAGCGCTTTGGCGCCAATTTTAACGGCTTCTTCCGCCACCTCAGGCGTATACTCGCTGCGGCGAAACACATTGACAAGATCAACTGGAAATGGAATGTCTGACAGACTCGCATAGCATGTTTCATCCAAAATTTCCGCAGCATTTGGATTGACAGGGATGATGCGGTAGCCTTTTTTCTTCATCGCTTCCGATACCATATACGATACCCGATCGCGCGATGCAGACAAGCCTACGACCGCAATAACCTCTGTTTTTTCGAGCAAAGCCTTCAGCTCTTCACGACTTGGATTGTTAAATCCCATTTCGATCACCTCATGTCATAGTATGCACGGGATACGGATATATATGAAGCAAGCGCATTTCACATCCACGTTTATCCGCCTCAGGCTGCGATTACGCTTCCACCCATTCTACCTGTGCACCTAAAGCTTGCAAATGGTCAAAATAGTTCGGATATGACTTCGCAACATGATGTGCGTCCTTAATGCGAATCGGCTGCTCACAGCGCAGGCCGACAATCGTTAACGCCATAATGACGCGATGATCGTAATGTGCGTTAATTTCTACACCGCCAGGCAATCCCTCTGGACGACCGTGTACAATAATTTCGGCTTGCCGCTCCTCTACCTCGGCTCCTGCCTTGCGCAGCTCTGCCAGGTAGTCTGTAATGCGGTCGCATTCCTTGTAGCGCAAGTTTTCTACGTTATAGAAGCGTGAGGTGCCTTCAGCGAACACCGCAGCTGCAACCATCGCAAGCACGGCATCCGTAGCATGGTCGCCATCAAATTCGACAGCCTTAAGCTGAGTATTGCCTTTTACATGCACGATGTTGTTTTCATGGGTTAACGGCACATTCATCATTTTCAAAACATCGACAATTGCCCGCTCTCCCTGCTTACTATTTTCCATTAAACGGTGTACAATGACATTAGAGTTCGTTACCGCAGCAGCAGCAAGAATTGCCGCAGAGCCGGGATAATCACCTTGGACTGTATATTCACGCGCTTGATAGGATTGATTGCCTGGAACCTTGAAGTGCATATAGTCTTCGCTCGCATGAATAACAATTCCAGCCTGCTCAAGCACTTCAAGTGTTTGGCCGATGACCACCTTTGATTTCAAATCATGCAGCACTTCAATTTCACTATCCTCTTCAAGGAGCGGGGTAAGAAACAGCAGCGCGCTTAAAAATTGCGAGCTTATATTGCCTGATACTTGAATATGGCCGCCACGAGGCTTTCCACCCTTGATTCGGATTGGAAGCTTGCCTTCATTATGCTCAATTTCTACCCCCATCGCAGTCAAGGAATCGATCAAATCACCATGCGGGCGCTTGCCTAAAGAGTCTGGGTAACGATTAATAAACGTAACATCTGGACATAAAGAAGCTATCGCCATTAAAAAACGAAGCACGGCGCCAGCGTTGCCAACATCAAGCTCCTTCACATCTTTCGGTTGGCGGCCGAAGCCAGTCACGACGATTTTCTCGTCATCTTCTTGCAAAATGGCGCCAAGATCGCGAATGCAACGACGCATCGCATCGCTATCCTCGCTATGTGCCGGATAGTAAATGGTGCTTGTCCCTTCTGCTAATGCAGCGACAAGCAAATAGCGCGTCGTATAGTTTTTGGAGGAAAGCGCCCCGATTTCGCCTTGCAAATTCGGAGTTGGGGTTACAATTACATCCATGTTACAATCTCCTTTTCTAAGCTATCAATATTTTAATAAGTTCGTTATGGACTGGTTTTTCGAGCAGCCTCTATGTGCCATGCTTCAACGATTTCTGACACAACTTGCGGGATCGAAAGGGCTGACGTATCGAGTGACATATGCGCAAAATCATACGCTTTCGCACGTGTCTGCATTAAAGTGCGAACGCGCTCTGCTACATCACCTTGCAGCAACGGTCGTCCAGTATCCTGCTGCACGCGCGAAATAATGACCTGCTCGCTTGCCTGCAGCGCAACGACAAAGCCATGCTGCAGCATAAGCTCGCAATTGTAAGGCTTCAGCACCGCTCCGCCGCCAGTAGCAATAATCGCTTGATCTGGAGCCAGCAACAATTTCTCCAGCACTTTCGTTTCTATTGTACGGAAGGCCTGCTCGCCTTGCTGCGCAAAAATTTCAGGTATGCTTAAGCCGGCAGAGCTTACAATTTCAGCATCCATATCAAGATGCGGTATGCCGAGCGCTTCTGACAAGCCTGCAGCTACACTTGATTTGCCAGTGCCCATGAAACCAATAAGAATTAGCTTTTTGCAAATTTCCATGACATTCATCCTTTATACGAGGTCATCTTCATTATCATAACATTTTAGTTCTGTATAGGGTAGATAAATTTAGGAGGGAACGATTATGAATGAACATCACAGCCGTACATTCCAGGATCAGACCAAGCAAAAGATTGAGCGGATTTTGGACCCCACTTATCCGCTGTCCCGTGACGATGTTGTGTGGATGCTTGGCTATATAACAAAAAAAGTGGCTGATCAAGACCCAGCCGTACTAGGTCTATCGCAGCCACGTTTATTGCAAAATTTCCATGCGTACGCTGAAGCAGCAATGGCTTTAATTAGCCGCCGTTCCAGCAGCGAGCACGAAGCCGAGCGATTGCGCGAATGGTTGCGCGAGGCTTCGCATGGAATTCGCTCCTAGCCTCATTAAGCTTGCAGCCAGTTGAAGTGGAAGGTTCCTTCTTTGTCTACACGCTTGAACGTATGAGCACCGAAGTAATCTCGTTGTGCCTGCAGCAGGTTAGCAGGAAGACGCTCAGAGCGATAGCTGTCGAAGTATGCCAATGCGCTGGAGAATGCCGGCACAGGAACGCCGTATTTAACAGCAGTTGCCACAACTTCACGCCATGCGGATTGATAGGATTCCACAATGTTTTTGAAGTATTCGTCAAGCAACAGGTTGCGAAGGTTAGGATCGCGATCATATGCGTCCTTAATGTTTTGCAGGAAGCGAGCGCGAATGATGCAGCCGCCGCGGAAAATCATCGCGATGTCGCCGTAGCGCAAATCCCAGCCGTATTCTTCAGAAGCAGCGCGCATTTGAGCAAAGCCTTGCGCATAAGAACAAATTTTACTTGCATAAAGCGCCTTGCGAATCGCTTCAATAAATTCAGCCTTGTCGCCAGTGAACTGAGGACGCTCTGGACCGCTTAGCACTTTGCTTGCTGCTACGCGCTCTTCCTTCATTGCAGACAGGAAGCGAGTGAATACAGATTCAGTAATGATCGACAATGGCACACCTAGATCAAGCGAGCTTTGGCTTGTCCATTTACCAGTACCTTTTTGACCAGCTGAGTCAAGGATAACATCAACCATTGGCTTGCCTGTCTCAGGATCATATTTTGAGAAGATATCGCGAGTGATTTCAATAAGGTAGCTGTCAAGCTCGCCTTTATTCCACTCTGTAAAAATCTCATGCAGCTCTTCAGTCGATACGCCAAGAACATTTTTCAACAGATCATATGCTTCGCAGATCAATTGCATATCTCCGTATTCAATACCGTTGTGAACCATTTTTACATAATGGCCCGCTCCGTCCGGTCCGATATATGTGCAGCAAGCATCGTCGCCAACTTTAGCAGAAATCGCTGTAAGAATCGGTTCAACCAGCTCATAAGCAGATTTTTGACCGCCAGGCATAATCGAAGGTCCTTTAAGCGCGCCTTCTTCGCCGCCGGATACACCTGTGCCGATAAAGCGGAAGCCTTGTGCTTCAAGCTCTTTGCTGCGGCGCTGCGTATCAGGGAAGTATGCGTTGCCTCCATCAATAATGATGTCGCCTTCAGAAAGATGAGGAGTTAGCGAATTAATTGTAGCATCTGTACCAGCTCCTGCTTGTACCATAATTAAAATTTTGCGTGGTACTTCAAGAGATTGTACAAATTCCTCAATGCTGTATGTTGGGACAAGGTTTTTGCCTTGGCCTTCAATTTCAGCCATCAACTCGTCTGTTTTCTCTCTGGAACGATTGTATACAGAAACTGTAAATCCACGGCTTTCAATGTTAAGAGCCAGATTGCGACCCATAACAGCCATACCGATAACGCCAATTTGTTGTTTAGACATTTGGTTTATTCCATCCTTCTTCTTTATTTTTTACAATAGCTATATTTTACTCCTTTTAATACAATAAGAAAACAGTTCTCGATGAATTTGTAATGAATTTCTCATCACAATTATCAATTGCAGACCCAAGCTTCATTTATATCTCAATTGCCGCACAAAAAAACGAGCGAAATGCAATTCACTCGTTTTTTATCTATGCACAAGTTGAAAAAGAGTGGCCTCCGGTTTACATTTCAAGCTGCAGCATCTCGATGCGCAGTGTCTGTAACCGTTCTGTAATTTGCGCTATTTTAGTCTCGTCCTGTGCTGCAATTGCCTCATGCAAATTGCTTAACTCGTAGTCAAGCTCCATACGCAGCACGCCAATTCTCTCCTCTGCTCGTTTGGACTGAAAAGCTTGAATCATGTCTTCAAAGGTAACAAAAGGTTTTTTCTGATAAATAATACGATGCTCCATACCAGACACCTCCACCAATCGAATGATTTCGCCAAACATAATGTTTTCAATTACGATTTGGCGATCTTTGATTCTTTTCACCACTGCATGCCCACGAGAGTCATTAATTAGCTTTTCTAGCAGCTCGGATAATCGCTCATCCTTAATAATGTAATCCCCAACTATACGGTACCGCTGATTCACCTTTTCGAAGTGAAGCTTCACGAGCTTACGCCCCGTTCGAATTGACACGAGAAACTTTCCTTCTGTTTCACTCCAGTATAGAGAATACCCTTCCTGAATGAGCTCCCGTATCAAATTTTGGATTTGCCGCCGCTCGAAACGAAGCTCAAGGTTGCAATATTCTACTTCATAGTTTCTATTCACGGCAATCCCCCCTAAATTGAGTGAATTGGGAAATAGCCTAAATGTTCTGACTATTCCCCCTTACCTTTATCTTATACTTCATCTTATGTATTGGCAACTTGGTTTATTGACTATTTTTCTCCTCTTTCTGCAATCCTAATCGTAACCCGTAAAGTTTAAGGTTTTTTAATGGCAAAATGCGGACAGCCTTGCACAGCTATGTTATAATAATTATTAAATGATAAGATTTCTCAATAAATAAGGAAAGGACGTAAGCTATGACAACTAAAACAAAAACGGCTACTGGTTTTACGACAGATGAT
Source organism: Paenibacillus montaniterrae (assembly GCF_018403185.1). Lineage (GTDB taxonomy): Bacteria > Bacillota > Bacilli > Paenibacillales > Paenibacillaceae > Pristimantibacillus > Pristimantibacillus montaniterrae. The sequence continues at coordinate 52,030 of NZ_BOSE01000001.1, read as the reverse complement.
TTCGCAGTTTTTCAAATAGCTGGACTTAATGAACGAATGAACGGAATCGTGGAGCAAATCCGACCAAAGCTTCAGCGCATCGGCGAGCAGCTTGCAGCGGAAATTAGTCCTTCGGCAGGCAGCGAGATGTACCTTCATATCGCCAAGCATGCACGCCGCACTGTTAATCCGCCTAATGACACGTGGCTTGCCCTATGCGCCAACAAACGCGGCTATAAGGCACATCCTCATTTTCAGCTTGGCTTGTTTGACGATCATCTGTTTGTATGGCTGGCGCTTATTTATGAAGTGCCAGGCAAGCGTAATATTGCAACGGCCTACTTGAACGAGCTTGATGAGCTGATTTCCCTCGTACCAAATAGTTATGTCGTTTCGCTTGACCATATGAAAAAAGATGCGATCGCAGCGAGTGAGCTTGCAGCGGGTGATTGGCGCAACCTGCTGGCCCGCTTCCGCGATGTTGGCAAAGCAGAGCTGCTGATCGGCCGCCATTTGGCGCCAAACGATCCGATCGTCGCTGATGAGCAAGCGCTTATTCGCTTCGCGGCCGAAACCTATGAGCAGCTTATGCCGCTCTACAAAAAAGCGTGCCTCGCCTACGTCTAGGACCTTTGCTAGAATCGCATTTAGCAGAGCTGTGCACACAGTGAAATAGAAAAGCCTTTGGGGCGCCCAGAGCATCAGCTTTCACTGAGTTTCTGGACAGCCGCAAAGGCTTATTTTACAGGATTGACTTTCGGGCCGGCCTCGCGATCAGCCAGCTTGAATTGATACACGAGCAAAAGTGCAAGCAAGCACAGTGCTCCAGCAATGATGTACGGCAATGTAATAGAGAACGAAAACAACAGCGTGCCAATTAACGGGCCAGCAATCCGCCCCAGACTGTCCATTGAATTGCTAAGTCCGGATGCTACGCCGATGCCTACTCTCGTCTTCAATGTAATCAAAGACGTAATGCACGGTCTTGTAATCGCGTTGCCAATGCCGAATACAACAAGGGAAATCGTAGCCCAAGCCATTGAATGCGCATTAAGCAGCATAAAAAATCCAGCTGCAGAAATGATTAGTCCAACTACGATAAATTTGGGCTCTTGACCTGGCTTTACATATCTGCGAACAATACCGCCCTGCACGATGGCCCCCGCCAAGCCGCAGTATAAGAACATCAATCCTACTTGACCAGGCGTAACATCAAAACGCTCAATGCCGAAGAACTGCAATGTCGCTTCAATAAATGCTAGCGTGAAGGTAACGAAGAACGCAAGCACGTACAAATATTTTGAAACGCCCTCAAACGCCTTCCAGCGTGACACTCTAGGCTCGTCCTGCGCAGCGCGAACGCCTGTATCCTTCAAAATCATAAAAGCAAAAACAGCGGTGATCAGCGATAACGCGGCAGCAACATAAAACGGTGTATTTAAGGAAACTACACTTAGCATGCCGCCAATTGCAGGACCAATCATAAAGCCGAAGCCGATCGATATACCGACAAACGCCATTCCCTTCGTGCGCGTTTCTGCAGTTGTAATATCTGCAACATATGCGACAATGACCGAGGTTACAGCGCCTGAGAATAAGCCGCCGAGCGCTCTGGCGACATACATTAATAGCAAATTTCCAGCAACCAGGCCAAACATTAAAAAGCTGATGGAAAATCCGATCAAGCCTACAATAATAATGCTCCGTCTGCCTATCCGGTCAGACCACCCGCCCCATACAGGTGATAAAATAAATGATACAAGAGAATAAATTGCCAATATAGCGCCGTTATGTAGCTCAGCATTGCTTGAAGCCGTCTCCAAAATAATTTCTGGCATGACAGGAATGATAATACCAAAGCCCACAAACGTTGTCATAAGGATCGCCATGACGACTAGCATTCGTTTATCCATTTTTCATTATCCCTCCATTCATTTATCGTATCACATCTGTTCACAATCAACTATGAACTTTTCGTCACAAGTTTAGGTGTCATCACGCTTTTCGCTGCAAGCACTTTGCAAAAATGTATTGCATATCCGCTTGTTTTTGTTATACTCTATATGTTTGTACATCGGATGAAAGGCAGGGATGACAACGATGGATCATCATCGTACACCACTATTTACAGCGCTTAAGCATCATGCTTCGCAAAGCCCAATACAATTTCATATCCCGGGACATAAGAAAGGAATGGGCAGCGATCCCGAATTCCGTTCCTTTATCGGCGAAAATGCCCTGTCCATTGACCTTATCAACATTGCGCCGCTTGATGATCTGCATCAGCCTACAGGGGTAATTGAAGAGGCTCAAAAGCTTGCTGCGGATGCGTTTGGCGCTGACTATACGTTTTTCTCTGTGCAAGGCACGAGCGGAGCGATTATTGCTATGATTTTATCGGTTTGCGCTCCGGGGGATAAAATTATTATTCCTCGCAATATTCATAAATCGGTGCTGTCGGCGATTATTTTTGCCGGGGCTCGTCCTGTATTTATATCACCGGCACAGGATAAAAACCTTGGTATTGATCACGGCATTACGACGCGTTCCGTGCGACGTGCCCTGGAACGTCATCCAGATGCGAAGGCCGTGCTTGTCATTAATCCTACCTACTTTGGCATTAGCGCCAACTTGAAGGAAATCGTTGATCTCGTACACAGCTATCATATTCCTGTGCTTGTTGACGAAGCGCATGGCGTGCTTATTCATTTTAATAAGAAGCTGCCGATGTCAGCGATGGAGGCTGGCGCAGATATGGCTGCTACTAGCGTGCATAAGCTTGGCGGCTCCATGACGCAGAGCTCTGTACTGAATGTAAAAAAAGGACTTGTCAACCCGCAGCGCGTGCAGACGATTCTGAGCATGCTGACGACTACCTCGACCTCGTATCTGCTGCTAGCTTCGCTGGACACAGCTCGGCGCCAGCTTGCGCTGTACGGAGAGCAAATCGCCGATCAAGCGATTCAATTGGCGAATGAAGCACGGGAAGCGATTAATCAAATTCCTGGCTTATACTGCTTTGGCGAGGAAATCCTTGGTGACGAGGCGACCTATGACTATGATCCAACAAAGCTGACGATACATGTGCGTCACCTTGGCATTACTGGCTATGATACGGAAAATTGGCTGCGCGAGCATTTCAACCTCGAAATTGAAATGAGCGATATGTACAATATCCTTTGTCTGGTCACTTCAGGTGATAATGCAGAGTCGATACAAAAGCTTATTATTGCCCTAAAAACATTATCTGAAACGTATTTTGAAGGGGCGGAAGCGCGTGAGCTGATTGTAAAAATTCCTGAAATTCCTCAGCTTTCCTTAACGCCGCGCGATGCTTTTTATGCAGAAACCGAGGTTATTCCATTCAAGGAGTCGGCAGGACGGATTATGGCAGAATTCATTTATGTTTATCCGCCCGGCATTCCGATTTTGCTGCCTGGCGAGGTCATCTCGCAAAAAAATATCGACTATATTGTGGAGCATGTGGAGGTTGGCCTGCCGGTCAAAGGCCCGGAGGATCGCAACATTGAATTCGTCAAGGTTATCGTCGAGGAAAAAGCGATTTTTTAGCCTGAATATTACCATAACATGACATCATCGGCATTCAAGCTCAAAAGTTTGGATGCCGTTTTTTTTAGCAAGCTTGCAAATTTGAAAGGAGTGTGTTTGATATGACAGGAGTGAAGAAACGCCCTGCAGCTCTTTTTATTGCGTTAATTGGTATTATCATATTGTTTGATCTTACGCTTGCCAGGTCACAGCTGTTTGTGGAGGATATGGAGCTGCTATCCATTGCGATCGCATTGGACTTTGTCATCGTCATCCCGTTACTGCTTTACTTTATACATGTGCGCCGCCAGCGTAAAAATATGATCGCTGTCGCTCCATTCGCACTGCTCGGCTTTCTCGCTCTGCTGCTTATTCTTCCAAGTCCGGCCCATCATTTGCTGCAGCTTGTTGCATTGGTCATTATTCCGTTCGAGCTCGCATATGTCGTCTACATAGGCTATAAAGCTTCACGAATTTTCCGCAGCTATAAGGCAAACCTGATGCAGCTTCATTATCCTGTTGCTGCCTTGCGAAAAAGCATGACTGACGAAATCGGCAGCAATAGATGGACAGCCCTGCTTATTCATGAACTTACCATGCTTTATTACGCCTTTTTCTCTTGGCGCAAAAAACAAGCGGTTGCGCCACACACTGCGGCATTCAGCTATCATAAGGAATCGAATTGGCTTATTATCGTACTATTCGCCTGCAAGCTGCTCGTTCTCGAAGGCGTTTTGTTTCATATAGTACTGGCGCAATGGTCTCATCTCGTCGCATGGCTGTTTACGATAGGAAACGTCTATCTCATACTGCTGTTAATCGCTGATTTTCGCGCAATGGTTTTAAATCCGATTGCGGTAAGCAAGCACACGATTAAGCTGCAATACGGATTGCAAATGTCATGTGAGCCTAAATTGGAAAACATCGAATCTATATCGACGATCAAATTTGAGAAGCTGACAAATGAGCAGCTGAAAACATCTCTAGCGCCTCTGGCTACTGAAGCAAATGTGCTCCTTACATTGAAGGAGCCGATTGTCGCTACGGCGCTGTTCGGCAGCCAAAAATCTGTCCGCCATATTTATCTATTTCTTGATCAGCCGCAGCATTTCGTGACAGAGTGCCAGCAGCACATGCAGGTCGATCAACGATAACAAGAAAGGACAGCCGTTCATTTACTTCGTCTGCTTGCTTGCGCAAGGGCTACGAAGCTGCTGAACAGCTGTCCTTTTTATCGCGAGTCGAATAAGCCTGCTGCCTATTCACCGTTTTCTGCACGTGCGATTTCTTCATAAATCGCCTGCACACGATCCCACTCAGCATCATCATCGATGCCAACCAGGAAGGTTTCTTCTTCCTCTTCCTCAATGCGGAAAATAACGCCATCACGCTCAGGATCTTGACGATCAAGCAATACTGCATACATATTGTCTTCCGACTCAAATGTATACACCATCACCATTTCACGCTCTTCGCCTTCATCGTCCGCTATTATAAATACATGCTCCTCATGTTCATGATCGTGGTCTTGGTCATGTCCGCATCCGCAGTCGGGGCCGTGTTGATGTTCACTCACAGTCATTACCTCATTTCAATTGATTTATGTAAGTCATTACCATCCTAACAGAATGTGATCGGTCGGTCAAATTCTAAGTTGAGGTAATGATTTTCTCTGAAGTAAGCACCCAATCATCGCTAAATTCGGTTTGCATATAGCAGCGTATTGTGTATTTGCCTGTTGCGCTGAACCGATAGTTGGTCTCATCCGTAACAAACCAGTAGTTGTCGCGATTTTTATCAACCGGAATGCGTTGAATTACGGTCTCTTTCCCGCTTGGATCGGAAATCGTAAAGCGAACGGATTTCAGCTTGAACTGAACATCATCGACTTGCGCAAACACTTTAATTTTACCGCTAAAGCCCTTGGAAACCTCGCCAAAGGTCGTTTCCGAGCCGTTGCTGCTATTATAGACAAACATATGTACATTCGGTTGATAGATGTGCGCAGATTTGCTATTGGCGTCCCACTCGACAATCGCATTCAACGATTCGCCTAACTTGCGCAATGGCAAATAGGTTGTGTTGTCGATCATCGCCCCGATCTCTCCTAAATTCGCACCATTAACGAGCACCTTAATTTTCTGACTAGATGCATTAGCAAACGCAATAGTTGAGCACCATATCAAAACGACACAAAAAAACAGCATTGCTTTTTTCATTCCAAGTCTAACCTCCACTGTAAGCATTGTTACGTAATTAGACTTAAGTGCCATTAAAAAGTTGCGAATATAATGAAAAAAAATTAATGATTTTGCCCTTCTCTGCTGCCCAGTGTATAAATTTGTAAATTGAGAGTCCCGGCTTATTGAATCTCGTTCGAGCATTCGATACAATGCTAACAATGGCTATTTTGCCGAGCAGCAAATAAGCTCTGTTTTTGTGAGCCATATTACTGAAATGAAGCTGTAGTTATGATACATTTGATTTTGTCTATTGTGGGAGGAGGCTTCTATTTGAAAATTACGATGATTGGTACAGGAAATGCCTTTGCTAAAGCCTACTATAATAACAATGCACTTGTCGAAACCGAGCATATGAAGCTGCTGATCGATTGCGGCATTACGCTGCCCTATGCTCTGTATCAATCGGGAAAAACGTTTGATGAGCTGGATGGCATATTGATTAGCCATATTCATGCCGATCATATTGGCGGCTTGGAGGAGTTGGCTTTTCAAATGATGTATACCTACCATAGAAAGCCTGTATTATATATAGCCGAATCGCTAATTGAACCATTATGGAGCCAGTCGCTGCAGGGCGGTCTTGCTCAAGGAGAATTGAACTCGATCGATTGCTTTTTCCATGTTGTGGCATTGCAGCCGGATGTCGATGTTCAATTAGCTGAAGATTTGAAGGTACGGCTGCTCAAAACGGACCATATTCCCGGCAAAGACAGCTTTTCTTTCCTTATTAACGATCATTTCTTTTATTCAGCGGACATGGTTTTCAATCCCAGGCTGCTGTTGGAGCTGCAGGAAGCTGGTGTACATACCTTCTACCATGATTGCCAGCTGGAAAGCCCGGGGGTTGTGCATACTTCACTTGAGCAGCTGTTAACTCTGCCCCTAGAGCTGCAGCGAAAAATCAAGCTTATGCATTATGGCGACACAATTGGGAATTATATCGGTAAGACGGGAGAAATGACGATTGTTGAGCAAGGCAAACCGTCCATTATCGAATAAGGAGCTGATGATATGTCGCAGCATGAGGTTGTCGCTGTACGCCGCAATGCAGAAGGAAGCATCGTAGAATTTAAGCTTTCCTCAGGTGAGGTGGTCGATTACATTCGCGCACAGGAAATGGTTAGCAACGGCGAGATTAAGCATTTGCAGCTATTTAAAGGGCGTGACCATGAGCAGCATATTCGCTCTGTGCCGGATGGTATCGAAGAAAACAATTTAGACCAATTGCCAACCTTTTAGAACCTCTTCTTTTAATGTTATATGCATCGTTAAGGGCAGTCCGACGATCCAAAACGATCGGGCTGCCCTTCTCATTTATTTGGAATGCTGATTAATTAACTCCTTGCGCAAATTCCATAGCTTATCGCTTAGCACTACATGGTATTTTTCAGGATTAAGCTTGCGCAGCGTTTCCGGCCAAAACAGCTCAAGCTGCTGCTTGTGATAGGCTGCGATTTCCTTTACTGTCGGCAGCTCATATACAAGCTGGCCTTGCTTGTATATAGGCCGCAGCAAAGGCACTACCCGGTAATTTTCCACCTTGCGGCGGATAAATGGATGTGTCGGATCATAAAGCATTAGCGGCTCTGCGCTGTTCTCCAGCTGCTCATCATGCATCACGATATAATCAGCTTCCGCTTTGCCTGTAAGCAAGTTAATGATCCGGTACACATTCTTTTTGCCTGGTGTCGTTATTTTTTCCGGGTTGCCGGAAATTTTAATAACAGGCTCGTAGTGTCCGTCCGTTTCCTTGGCAACAAGCTTGTAAACCCCGCCCAAGGCAGGGTTGTCCGCAGCGGTAATTAATTTAGTACCGATGCCCCAGCTATCAATACGCGCGCCCTGCGCCTTCAGCTCTACAATAATGTTTTCATCCAAATCATTCGAGGCAACAATTTTCACATCAGGCAAGCCGGCATCATCCAACAGCTTGCGTGCGCGCTTCGACAAATACGCAAGATCACCGCTATCGAGTCTGATCGCCTTTAAGCGCTTGCCCTTGGCAGCCAGCTTTTTAGCTGTTTCTATCGCATGCGGCACGCCATCTCGCAGCGTGTCATACGTATCCACCAGCAATGTGACATCATCCGGCAGCGCCTCTGCATAGCGGTCAAACGCCTCCTGCTCACTTGGGTGAATTTGCACCCAGGCATGTGCGTGTGTCCCCTTCGCCTCCAAATCAAACAGCATGGCGGCACGCAAATTGCTAGTTCCGTGAAAGCCTACGATGCAGGCTGCACGAGCCCCCCAAATGGCCGCATCCGCTTCCTGAGCACGACGGGTACCAAACTCCAGCAATATATCATGCGGAGCCACCTGCTTGATTCTAGCCGCCTTCGTTGCAACCAATGATTGATAATTGACGAAATTAAGGATTGCCGTTTCAATAATTTGCGCTTCAAATATCGATGCCTCGATGCGCAATATCGGTTCATTCGGAAATATTAGCGAGCCTTCAACCGCCGCATAAATGTCCCCGTGAAATCGAAACTGCCGCAGCTCCTCAAGAAAAGCCAAATCATAATTTTCTTCCTGCTTGGCCAAAAATGCAATATCTTCATCGCTGAATCGCAAGTTTTCAATGTAGCGAACGACGCGCTCCAAGCCAGCTGCAACGGCAAAGCCATTGCCAAAGGGCAGCTTGCGAAAATATACATCAAACACTGCCTTTTGCACATGCGTACCATGCTTCCAGTGTGCGTACATCATATTAAGTTGATATTTGTCTGTGTGCAGCATTAAGTGCTGTTCTGTCATGCCTACTTCTGCTCTCCTTCTCGTAAACCCACATAAATGGTATTGCTCTTATTATGAATTGTTTTCATCAGAAGTCAATAAAAACAGAAAAGGATGGAGAGATTTCCCTCCATCCTTTCGTTGTAAGCATTGGACAATGCTTACGATCATTATGGTGTTGCCAGCTCTACCTTATAATCAGAAGAAACATAAGCATCTACAGAAACAGTGGAAATAACCTGCGGATACATTTTGTCCGGATCTGGATCAACCTGCTTGACATGAACGTAAGCAATATCACCTTCAAATTGAATCGAGCTGATTGCAATTCCGTAGCCCGGATGCGGCACAGTAGCGCTAACTGTTACTTTGTTAACATCCTCGTTAACCTTTTCGGTCACAAGCTTAACATCCTGCAACGCAGACTGCTGCTGTTGATTTTCCTGCTCCTCCAGACGCTCTTCTACAAATGTTACCGCTTTGTCCAGCCAGATCGCGGCTTCTTCACGCGTAATTGGCTTGGCAGGGTTAAAGTTTCCTTTGTCGTCAAGCTCAGCAAATTTCAGCAGCAACAGCTTTTGAATTTCACCCTTATACTCCTCTTTGCCTTCCTCTAAATCATTGTAGCCGACAAACATTTTAATAAGCGCGTAATCAACTTTATTGTCGACTTGCTTCATTAACAATGCTGCAAACTCCTCGCGGCTAATTGGCGCATTCGGATTAACATCCTTCGCGAATACAACACCGTTATGATAACCATCGATGAATGCTTGAGAATACCATTGGTTGTCCTTTACCTTCTCGTAATAATCACTTGCATTAGGCGCTTTAACGAATTGAATATGTGCCAGGCTCAGCTCAAACGCTTCATCCAGCAGCACCGCTGCCTGCGCATAGCTTAATTTATCATGCGGACGAAAAGCACCCTGTCCTTTTGCATCGCCTTTAATAATTCCGCGTTCCTTCAGGTGATTAATATGCTGTTCACCCTTCATCCCCTTAATGTCGCTGAATGCTGAAGCAACTGGCGTTAGCGCTAATACTGTAAGCAATGACAACGCTACAATTGCTGCACGTTTACTCTTCTTCACATTCATTCCTCCCTTATGATGTATTCATTTGCTTAAACGTACTTGTCTTCAAGATTGTTGCACAGCTTTGGCAAAAATGGGCTAAATTAATTCAAATGTCCTATGTCCGTAACAACATGCTTCTGATGCAGCAAAAAGCATTGAGCCTTGGGGAAGCTCAATGCTTTTCATGCTTGGCGTACAATTTTCACTTCATTTCATTCATCATTTCTTCGATATGCTTCGCTTCTAATAATTGAGAGATCGTAACAAATTGATACCCTTGCGCTGCTAGCTCGGGCAATATTATTTTTAACGCTTCTATCGTTTGATTTGAATTATGCACAAAATCATGCATGAGCACGATATCTCCATTACGAGCATTGTTTATAACTTTTTGGGCAATTTTTTTGACACCGGGGCGCTTCCAATCTTCTGTATCCTGATGCCATGACCACATCACCACTTTATACCCTTGCTCCTTGGCGGCGGCAACAACTCGATCATTATAGTAGCCTCCAGGCGGGCGAAACCATCCACCACTAACATGAGCTGCTTCTTGCAATTTTCGAGCAGTCATTTCAATCTCGCTGCTAATTTTTTGTTTTGACACATTACGATTAAACATAGCATGACTAAAGGTATGATTTCCTATTTCGTGTCCTTCATTAATTTCACGCAAAATAATGTCAGTATTTTTATCAATGCGATTTCCTACAACAAAAAATGTTGCCTTGGCTTCATATTGGTTTAACAAATCTAAAATTTGCGGTGTAATTTTGGGATGAGGGCCGTCGTCGAACGTTAATGCAATCATTTTCTTATGAATCGGTACTTCCCATAATATATCGCCGCGCTGCTCGTAATATTTTCTGTCATGAACCTCATTATACGACTCCAACACTTCACCCGGGTTTGAAAGTGTGAAGCTTATAAACAACAACAAGCATTTGCCTAGATGCTTTAACACGGTCATCTGCTCCTGTCCCTTATTTATCTTTTCGTTCTAATTAATATTTCTAACTTCAGGTGCTTTTAGTCAAATTGCTGCGCATATAATATGGGTAAAGCTAATGTAGAAAGGAATAAATCATGAACAAAAACAATAAGCGAAATTCCAGAGAAATTCAAATTGCAAAAATCGCATTGATTGGAGCAACGATTGCTACAATTGGAGACGGAATTGCTGCCTATGCAGCCGCTTTAACTTTGGATTTATTAGAGAACCCTGAAACAGAAACAAGAAACGCTCAAAGCAGTGAGCTTAAAACCGCCCAAGCCCAAATTGATTATTATATTAATGAGCTAATACAGGTTAGAAATTCACTTTAACTTGCTTTTATTATCCAACACGATAACCTGTCCCTCATTCGAGTTTTTTGCAATATGCTTCGTATGTTCAACTAATCGAAAAATATCATCACAGCATTGCTTTGCGCCTATAACTAATAATGGAACACCAATAAAATCTAATTTCAGTCCTCTGGAAAAAAATCCTCCAAAGGTCATGGGCAGCGGTACAGTTGGTGAGGTATTGGAGAAAATAATCGTTTCCTTGATTTCGTATCTGTTTTGCAACAACAAGCTTAGTTCTTTTAATGCCGGGACAACAAGCTTTGATGATTTTCTCCCTAAAGTGTATACAGGGTCCCCATTGTCATCAATTCCATGAAAAATAAGTTTTCCAGAATCCTTTTTCGTTAGTTTATTGAAAAATCTCACATTTAAAATTTCTTCTTTCGTCAGCTTCCTTTCTGACTGTGCGAGTTCCTTTAAATGATAGGCTGCCGCTAAAGATGTTGTATGCGTACCGCCGTAATCATTATAAATATAAATCATCCAACCACCCTTTATAATTTGTCCTGTCTAGTTTTAGCAGTTGATTCGTTTTTGATTCAAGTTCGTTTAAACGAGGCACATCACAAAAAGAATCCGCAGAAAAATCACGGATTCTTGAGTTACCTTTTAATACGATAACCAGGAGAAAGCATGTTGTTCGCATTGGGACCCGTCTCCAACAGGTCCCGGAGTAAAATAAAAGATTGGAGTTCAACCTGTTTGAACCATTCAGGATGAAAGGGGGGTTAATATTAAGCGAATTTCAGTGAATAATGCGCCATTAAGATATTGAGGACGTAGTCCAGGAGTCACCGTCAAACTTAACGTTAAATCTGCACTTTGAGTTAGGGTATCTACAATATTAAAAATTAACTCATTAGTTACTAGGGCATTATCAAAAGGATAAACTACATTGTATCCATTTGAGTTATCTACACCAGAAATTTGAAAATAAGGTACCCAAGTAGTGGTATTATTAGGCCACACTTTTATAGAGGTAAATAACTCTACTTTATATTTTTGTCCGTCAATGAGATCACTGCCAAAAGACTTCGAAAAAACTGTTTGCGCTGTGTTCTGAGTCAAATCTAGATTAAAATCAGGAAACGTATAGCTTATACCGAAACCGGCCATTCCGGTCGGACCTTGTGGACCTTGCGGACCTGTCGGACCTGCATTACCCTGTGGCCCTGTATCACCTTGTGGCCCTGTATCACCTTGTGGACCCGTATCGCCTTGCGGGCCTGTATCCCCTTGCGGGCCTGTATCCCCTTGTGGACCCGTATCGCCTTGCGGGCCGCTTGAACCGGTCTCTCCCGCTGGGCCTGTTGGACCGGTTCCTGACGGACCGGTGTCTCCTGTCGGACCTTTTGGTCCTGCTGGGCCTGTTGGGCCAATTCCGGTTGGGCCGGTTTCTCCTATCGGACCTGTTGGACCAGTATCACCTTTAAAGCCACTCTGTCCATTTAAGCCTCTTTGTCCTGTTGGACCTGTCGGGCCCGTTGGACCCGTCGGGCCAGCATCTGCTTGAAAACGCTCATTCTCATTTGACATGTAAACCATGCTCCTCTTTATAACAGCTCTCAACATTTGTCGAGGCAAGTGTAGCAATCTATGGAATAGAGTGTACATGTTATTAATATGAATGGTAATCGTTTTATGCTTGGGGGATTAGCTATCCATAAAATAAATGTGCGATTCTTCCTCAAATAATGGCCTTGAACGAAATAAGAAAAAACCTTGTAGTATATACAAGGGCTTTGAACATTCGCTATATGGTAGGACGGGCGGGGATCGAACCCGCGACTTCTACCCTGTCAAGATGGCTTTTTCCAATACCTGACATGGCATGCAATGCAGAAATGTTGATTTATCAAGGCTTCTAGCGTTCGTATGTTGTTCGCATTTGGACTGTAGTATATACAAAATACTGCAGTCCGTCCCCAATTTGTCCCCCAAATTTATAAGGAGAAATTGAATCCAAACATTAAAAATTCTATTCCTTCTTTTAAAAAAGAACCTTTCACAAATTCTTCTCTTCACCCATTTTTATAGCCCTCACATTCAAACTGCACATCCAACCCAACCCATTCGTAACGGTGAGATTGAAATAAGACTGTGTATACCTTGCGAACGGAATCGTCGCGTATGTCTCTCATGACTTTACACCTCTGTTACTTTTGATGCCATTATACAAGAACGTTCGTTCTGTTTCAAAGGATTAAGACTCATTGACGAACTTTCGTTCACATGTTACGATATAAAAAAGAACATACGTTCCTATTTCTTTTACTCAGTTATATTTAAATTAAAATCATCATAGCTATTAAATAGTTGTTAAATTATGTGAAATAGAACATGTGTTTGGAAGGTATTAGGTGTTTTTTGTCGAATTCCTCCTTATTAATTAATAAGGAGTTGAATTAACTATATGACTATAGCGCTAACCATAAAATGTAACGATGGTATGGTTATAGCTGCAGATAGCGCTACTACAATGACGCAAATGACACCAAATGGACCTGAAGTGCTTAATATATATGACAATGCGGCTAAAGTTTTTCACTTACATAAAGCAATACCTGTAGGTGCTGTCACTTGGGGATTGGGCAACATTGGCTTTTCATCGGTATCTACATTAGTTAAGGAGTTCAGAAAAAAGATAACAGACAACGGTGACATAAAAACTGAATCCTACACTGTAGAAGAAATAACTAGATTGTTTTATGAATTTATTTATAAAGAAAAGTATCAAAATTCCGGTTCACAAGGGAGTATGGGTTTTGTTATCGGTGGATACTCGTCAGATTCGGATTTGCCAGAAAAATGGCGAATTATCATTGATGAGCACGGAAATTGTGACGGTCCAGAGTTATTGGCTGATACAAACTCTTCCGGAGCATACTGGGCTGGGCAACCAGAAGCGTTAAATAGAATATTAAGTGGTTTTTCTTTTGGATTACCAGAAGTATTAAGACTCGCTGGTCTTCAGAATAATAAAATCCAAGAAATAATTGATCTATGTAGCAATCATTTAACTGCCCCAATGGTCACTCCTTCAATGCCTATTCAAGATGCAATAGATTTAGCCGAATACTTAATTGATACAACAATTAAGTTTGTAAAATACACTCCAGGTCACCAAACTGTTGGGGGCCCGATAGAAATTTCAGTAATTACAAGGTATGAGGGTTTTAAATGGATAAAACGAAAACATTTTTACGATACTAAAATTAATTGAGGGAGGCTGATCATTATGGGGTTTGTTCAATTCAATCAGAACGCAACATTGTTTTTCGCTGATACTCCGAAAAAAGAAGACATTGAAAAATCAAATGCTAAAGGAGCATCTTCGTTTTTCACTCCAAAAAAAGCTTCTAATTATGTAAAGTTAATTCAAGAAGGTAATTCAGACAAATTAGACAAAAAAGATAAGTGAATCATTAGGCCCCTCACCTTCACACGGTAAGGGGCTTTGTCATGTCTACTTAAGCAACCGCATAATGATCACGTTATTAAGCCAGTTTAGTTCACTGTTGGTTAAGGTACGCTGCTGCACTTTTTCAAGCCAGCTCGCGTCTGTAATTATTTTTCTTTCACGCAGCTGCTTGACATTGCTTTGTAGCACTTTCCATTGATAGTCCGTAAGATTCAATGATTCCGACTCTCCTTTCAGTTGTCCCAATCTCAAATTAACTCTATCTTTAAACTGATGCCAACCTGTCCACTTATTATCTATATTCATGAGACGTGGGCAGTTTTTGCCGTTCCAATCATAGTGCCGGCGCAGCCGATCCACTCCCCAGCCGCGCTCATGCAGCATCTTGGCGACTAGATCCACTGCGTTTGTAAGAGTCTGAGCATACCCTCCTAGATCGACATCTCGCTCGCATATTTCAATACCGATGCTCGTCCTATTTCCACTCTTAGCGCCGCTGCCGTCGCCTGCATGCCAAGCCACCTCATTGAGTGGCAATACCTCAATCGCCTCCTTTGCATCTACAACGATGTGATAGCTTGCGGTACGATCATTAACAGGATTGGTCAGCCAGCCGCGCTCTCCTGCAGCAGTGCTTGTCGGATTGCCAGTGTTGTGTATCGTGATAGTCGCTGCAGATAGAGCTAAGCCAGGACGACGATTGCACGCCGTCCCCCGTGGAATGTGGGCTTTACGATAGGTGTACTTAGCGTTGCTCATTGCTCTCATCCTTCACCGCTTCATACGTTAATTCAAATATATCGGGCTTACATGGGTAAAACTCACCTTTTACACCTTTGATGATATAGTCTCCTGGGGATGCATACACAATGCCTTCAAGGGTAACGATACCGACTTTCCCTGATACTGGTTGTGTCATCTTATCTCCTAGACGATCATAAACCTCTCCTACATCTCCAGTGTATAAGAATGCTTCAACTTCAACCGGCTTTTTACGATATCTACTCATTTACTCTCATCCCCCGACTTACCACGCAGCACCTGCACGGCCTTCGTAATCACTGGCGGGATCGGCACGCCAAGACGTCCGGTATTTTCAATCAAACTCAGTAGCTCACCGGCCAGATAAAAAAAGATCGCCGCATCTCTGATCAGATGGGCGTCCCCGATAATCGTATCCAATAAATGAGCAACTGCCACAATGGCCAGCGTGCCGATCTTGCGAGTAACGCCGAACCATAGCTCCCTACTTGATGCTTTGCCATTTTTAGCAGCTAAGGCAACGCCGCTCACAAAATCAATCACGATAAACACTACCAATACAGTCATGAGCTGCGTCCACCCTCCAAAGAAAAATGATGCGGCTGCGCCGCCAATTGCAACGAAAAACTTTATCAAACTCTCCATGTTGTCACGCTCCTATTTGATTTTTGACAATAAAAAAAGACCTTTCGGTCTTGAATCAAACTTTCCATCTCGAAACTGCAATTCTGCTTATTCCAGTAGTAGAACTATACTGTATTGATAAGAACATTCCCGGCTTAGAAACAATTCCCTTACCGTTCATAATCCATGTACCGCTCTGCAAGTTAACTGCTGTAGAGTTTCTAAATTCGTCTATTGAAGCCTCTCGCTGGTTACTTGAGCTACAGTACACGTATACGCCATCAGTAAAAGCAACGTCTATTGGGGAAGGATTGACAGGAGATATTGTAGTCCAAGTAGTGCCGTTAGAGCTAATGTAAATGGCTGTGCCTCCTAGCGCCATAAAATATCCGTTAACGAATTGTATCGAACTGCAACTCTGTCCTAGAAGATTTCCGTGAGAAGTCCACGTTGTCGCATCAGTAGAAGTGAGAACTTCTCTCCCCTTCACAATTACAAAAATATTATTCCCGTAACTAATTATAGGAATAGTACTTCCCGTAAGAGTAGTTGCGAAATATTGTGAATAAGTGTAAGGTACATTACCCGGAGATACATATATGGAAATTTGAGTTGACTCATATCCCGCGCGAGACGTAACAAATACATATTTACTTGGGTTTCCTCCATAAACCATCTGGTTATTAACGGGACTATAGTGAGAACCAGATGGTAATCCTACTATGCCCCAATTTATCCCGTCACTTGAGTATCGCATCCAGTTTGATGTATCTGACGTTTGCCCCACACTAACGCAGAAAAAACTATCTCCTAGATACTCAAACATTCGTATCTGCCTAGAATCCGTAGACGATACGTTAATATTAGTTGATTGGGAAGTCCAAGTTTCTCCATTCTCGGATTTGTATAAATTCTTTCCTCCCCCTGTTAGGATATAAAAATATTTTCCGTCAGAAGTGAATCCATAATATCTTAGATCAGCATTTCCATTCAAGAATCCAGTAGGAGCGTTGTAGTAATCCCAACTGTATCCTACGCGCGTACCAAGGTAATTGTTGATCTTTCCTGCTAGCGATGCCCATGTCTCGCTGGAAGAAGCGGACACCCCACTCTTGCCAGAGAGGGCGCTAGCAATCGTACTTTTCCCCTCACTGGCTGATTGAAAAGCCGCTTCTGCTCGGTCGTACGCTGCCTTTACTGCAGATGCAGTAGCAGCTAGCGTTGTGCTGGTACTGTTTGTGGCTGTACTTAGCTGCACCGTACCGCGCGCCGACGTTGTAGCTGCAGGAATATCTGTGCCCGTAAGAGTAACGGCTCCTGTCTTGCCGGCAACGCTTTGCACAGGTGCTGCAGGAGCTAGCTTAGTGATAGCCTGAGCGACTCTTAGCGGAGTCATATCCGTTGTATTATCCGTGCCCGCCTCTGCTTGTGCTTGAGTCGCGATCTCCCTATTGACCTGTAACGCAGCAGGCGACCAGCCCCCGTAGTCCGCTCGGTAAATACGAGTCCACACACGCTGCTTTGCAGTTGTTTCGACGGTCTCGAATAACGTTTGTGTCACGTTATTCGCAGTTGTTGCCAGCGTAAAGACTTGACCATTCCCATACGTAAACGGCCATCCTCCACCCGTACCTGTTGTCTCCATGACCGACAGGCCTATTGGATAATCAGTGCCCGGCGTAGACATCCGGTATTGATTAAGAGATAGGACTTGTACACGGCCATTTACCTTTTGCAGCATATCAAGCATACCAGGAGACATTAAGCCGGATACCGTTAATGTCGCGTTCGGGATCGGGTCGGCTCCATCGGATAAGTGGGCTACCCCATGTTTGCCGGGAATAGCATCGCCGGTCGCTGTCACGATGATCTGTTTCGAGGCAGCGTTTTTAGTGATGTCTATACCAATACCGCCTTCAATCGTAAAGGAGTCTTGTTGTGCACTCGCTGCTATGCCGTTGATTGAGGCATACGCGTTTTGATTGGGTTGCGCTCCATTACTTACGCTGGCCAGCTTTGTGCGCTCGGCTGCTGTCATGATCTTGCCGCTGGAGGTCTCTGCAATGTCAGCAGCAGTTAATGTAACCGCTCCTGTTTTTCCTGCCACGCTTTTTACAGGAGCTGCCGATGGAGACAATGCTGTAATGGCCTGTGCAGTCCGTTGCGGAGTCATAAAGGCGTTTGTGGTCGTTCCAGCTTCCGCTTGGGCTTGTGTGGCAGTAGCATAGTTATCTACATTGCCTAGCCCAACCTGTGCCTTAGTTACGGCATGGGGATTAGATTTATTGGCTGCATGATTTGCAGCTGCTGTTGCAGAAGTTTGAAGCCCTGCAATATCCGATTGAACTTTGTCGAAAGCAGCAGGAATGCGTTGGTAGGTGGCATCAATGTTTTCATCTGGGCCTAGTTCAAGATATCGTGCCATCATTACACTCCCTTTCCACGTTTAGTATTTGCTAATTAACAGGCTCACACTGCTATACGTATCATTCAGCGTGCCTGACATATTGTTGCTCAGTGTGACCGCTCCATTAAGCTGAACACGATCACCGTTTGCTTTTGTGCCAATTACAGCCTGTACAAATGTATTACTTTTGTTGTACCCTGCTGGGAAACTAGCCGTAAAATTACCGCCCGATATCGTAGCATTAACTCGATGAGCGACAGACACATGATTACCATTAACCTTAAACTCCCCGTCGTCCTTGAGACAAAATATATCTCTCCATGACTCTATGGTGTGCGGGGTATTCTTCGCACGTTTTGACCACACAAATTCTGTGTTTTCCATTGATGCGCGGTTAGAGTACGGGTTAAAGCTGCCGCCCTCGCCATCATAAAAATTTATTGGGCAACGCATACCAAACAAAAAACTGTCGCTGGCCTTATCGTCAGAATCGAATAGACCATGATAAGCATTCCACAACATCGCATTATAGGCGTATACGTAATCTTCTCGTGGCAGGCCTGTAGAGCTGCCCCCTTGGAACATACCCAATGATACGCGCTTGAAGGGGAATACGCCGTTTCCATCTATCTCAAAGCCCTGTCCTCCTATGGTCATACCGCCGTAACTATCCGTCATAAAACAGTTATTCCAGCCATACATCGTAGCGTACTCAATCCACTGACCTTCCGCATTCATATAACCAATGTCCTCCCCTATTTGGTCGCGCATTGGATCGCCTTCGGCAAACGCCTTTCTGCCCAAGGCACGCCAAAGGTTAACGCCTTGGTTAATAAAGTCACCAAATGCGCCTTCTCCCGGGTAAGTTCCCCCGCCCTGGAACTGCCAGCCGAACGAAAAGTTGTCGATGTCCTTACGTTTGAAGCGTTTGGTTGATCGGTCATACCAAGCATTAACCAAAATCCAGAACTCGGTAAATGGAATATCTTCACGAATCCCCTCTATGACGGCTAAGTTATACGGTGAATTTTTCCCTTCAAATGCCGGAGGGAAGAATGCAAAATCGCCATGCATCCCTTTTGCGGCATCTTCGACATCCGCTTTAACCTTATCGAAAGCGGCAGGAATGCGTTGATAGGAGTCTTTAATTTTTTCGTTAGCGCCTAATTCAAGATAGCGATCCGTCAACTTCACCTTCTCCTTTCGGCTCAATAATGGATAGCCGCTCAGCAATAGCGGCTTGAAGCCCTTTTAGTAACTCTGTCTCTTTGCCTGGATGATAGGCCGATACGGCTGCAATCACTGCACATAATTCCTGTACGGGCTCAGCAGGATTCAGTTCACAACGCATAAGGTTTTCGATTCGTGGCATGTCACACCTCCTAGAGTAAGGAATGCAAAATAAAAGAGCCTACCTATTTGGTAGACTCTAATTCTTCAAGTTCCTTTTCGTATTGTGCAAGCTCTTCCTGCAATTTTGCGAGCTCTTTTTTGAACTCAGCTATACTCTGGTCGAAGAGGGTTGTGCTGAAGCCTTTTTCTATTTGCTTCTCAGCATGTTCTATCGAACCAGTAAGACTCTCAATTCTATACTTAGTTCCTTCGATAGCTGCGGTTAATCTTATATGATTATCCTGATACTCTTTAACCTTTGCATTGTATTCCGCAAGTTCTTCCTCAGTCGTGAAATTAAATCCAGTAGTATTTGTTGCTGTATCGCTAGTGATCATAACACCTTGACTTCCTTTCCATTCGACCTTAGCCCCAAGTGCTTCCGCGACATCACGCCCCGGTACGTAAGACTTGCCCTTGATGATGACCGCATCACTAACCTTGTTGCCGTCTACAAATACGCTCGCCTCTGAATCTACCTTTTTGCCGATTTGTGAAACCGTGTCAGCCAGCGCTTGGCCGCTAACCATTGCTGCCGCTCCAACTACAAACGCCAAAATCATATGCTTTAATGTGAACTTTTTCATAGGATCACCTCTATTTTTTACCACATTATAACATATTAGATTTGGGCATGCGAGTGGGCAGGAGCAGCATGGTAAGTTACAGGGGATCCATCAAACCTCATAAGCACCGTCCCATCAGGTATGCCGTGATTATGACTGCCACTAAAACCTGTACTTATGCCTGATGTGGCTTTCCCGTTAATCATGGACACTAACGCCCCTACTGTAATATTGAGATTGTCTAACTCTTGCCTTAAAGTTGTTCCCGTTCTCAAGTCTGTAACCTGAGAAAAGTCATTAAAATAGGACAAAAAGTGGTATACCCCTCTGCTGGACATAAGATAAAAATCATTTTGAGCCTGCATACCAAATATGCCGCCGGGTCCTATACCGCCGAAATCCATATAATCGTTCCCACGAACAAAGCGCAGCGCGGGAACCGCAGCACCTCCAGTTGGCGTGTAATTCGCTCTGAACTCAGCATAGTTTGTATTACTCTGCTTCACTCGGAACATATTATCAGAACTTGACATTTCGGCTAGTGGGAAGCTGCCTTCTGATGTGGCAATATTCGTCCCATAGATATTAGAGCCTCGTATCACACCGCCCCATATCGAGCTGCCCGTTATCTCACCGCCAATTATCGTACTACCAATAACCTCTCCAGCTTCAAGTCTGCCGCTGAATATACCATCTGCCCCTTCTAACGTGCCGCTAAATTTGAGCTTCTTATTGATGGTGTCCAGCCAAAATACTTTCTGACCAATTACATTAAACTCGAATTTATCACTGTTCCAGGTGCTGCTGGATATGCCGTCAGATCGTTGCACGGTAAAGCCGTTTTCAGGAGAGATCGTAACGCCAAAGTAAGGAATACCCTTACGTACAGCATTTTCGTTAAGTAGCTCAATCTGCTGGGTTAGTGCCCCTTTTACGACAAACTCAGACTGCTGATCAGATTTGGACTTTGATTCCAATTGCATCTTGATGCCGCCAGCATAGGTAAAGACCACATGCATAAGGATTGTTTCATAGTGCGTAATGCCGCCCCACGGGATTTTAGCGGATTTCCAACTAAAATTTGCGTTGCCCCATGCTGTGTTGCTTTTCTGATCGAAGCTAATACGGTCGCCCTGCTCATACTGAGGATAACCCCTTGCAGGAATAGTTACAGGTTGATAAGCAAAGCCATTTAATCGCTGCAGCAGATCATTTGTCGTTGCCTGTGTAGCAAAGGGGCAATCCACATATAGCGTTTCGTTTTCACTTCCTGTACCGGCTTCGTAAGTTAAGTTATCCAGCAAGTTGTACTTAACTACGACTCGACGGTATTGTTTAACAGGATTGGTTTGCTTTATATGCACATAATCAGACAACGACATATGCGCGCTTACAGCTTCACCCGCTTTAAACTGCCGCCACTTCAGCTCCCCGTTTTTCCCCATGTAGATGCATGCAGCATGAGCTGCTGCGATATAGCCCATCACTTGACGGCAACTATATCCAGCAGGACCAACAGGCACTCTATAAGCGGGATTGATCTGCACGCTACTGCCGTAATGAAAGTCTAACCGTGTACATATTTCATCCCAAACCGCTTGCATTGTCGTAGGATATGTCAGTGAGCTAATATAAGGCACATCTGCCATTACCAACCGATCATAGCATGTAAACACCCATACGTCTTTTTGACGCTCCCTACTGTCAACATAGAACTCGCCCATTGGAATCCAATCCGATGGAGCAAAGCCGCCCCACGTCTGTTCCTCTTGCCCCCAAGCATTACCGGTATTTCCCCAAGAGTCCCCTAGCGTAGGCGCGGGATTCGAACTATTGCCGGAAAACTCTACGGTAACATAGGGGACAATTCGAGTATTTGGCGGGATGACTTCATTTGTCCGCAACTTGATAATCAGTTTGCTGGGAATGGCGGTTCCAAGCTGCAGCTCATCCCCCAAGCTAAGACTGTTTTCCACCGTCCAATCCACAATACGGTCTTTGTTATAGACGCTAGATCCAACCGTGGCGTAGGTATTCACAATGCGCTCAGGCTGCTTTAGGTAGTGCTGCAATAGCGGTGATATTGGGTACAAGCTTATCACCTCTCCGTCAATATGATTTTAAGCCCCGACCAGTACAACACACCTTTGTCCATAACAGCAAAAGTAGCCGGGCGATTCCCCACATACATCCGCTTTGTTACGGTGCCGTCCATGGGGTCGGGGTATGTCACGTCAAAAAATACATCTTTCATGGACCGCAGCAACTCAGCCATCTTATCTTGAGCAATAGGTCCAAATTCAAGCTCAATCTGCCGTTTTACTGTAATACGATCTCGGTTCAGTGTACCGTCTGCTGTTCGTACGCTGCTATCCGCATCGTCAAAATCAAGGATAGTAGGCTTGAACACTGAAGGAGATACCGCAATATCTACGCCGTTAATTTTTATCATCAGGCATCCCCTTTCCTATAAGGTTAGTGGCGACTGACCTGTTCGCCGCGTAATATCATTTATGCCTTGTGCGGCCAAACGTCCAAGCTCAGTTCCGTTTACTTGCAGCACAGTGTCGCGTCCTTGGCTACGGCTCAACACTTCTAAAATTTGTAGCAATACCTCAACGACGGCGTGATTACTGCCTGATAGCATGTCTTGCAGCTTAGACAGCGGACTGATCACTTCTGGATCGACATTTGCGTTTCGGTTATCACCGACCATTGCCAATGTAGGAGCTGAGACTAAACCACCTTTGGCTAGCCTCGGGATTGTTGGAATATTAAAGCCAAATTTGCCGCCCTTTACTCCTGCAAGTTCTGCTACCCAATCCGGTACATCAATTGAGAATTTATTTATGCCCCTGATCATGCCGTTGATAAGATCAATGATGATATTAATAACGCCTTTTACAATACCAACAAGACCATCCCAAATTCCCTTAAAAAACGTCTTGATTCCTTCCCAAGCACGTTCCCAGTCGCCCGTAAATACGCCCGCAATAAAATCAATCACGCCGCCTAAAGCTTTAAGGATGCCTTTAGCCACATCTACGATAATGCCCAGCGCGGTGCCGATCACATCGCCAATCGTTTTAAATACATTCCCGAATGTCGGGCCTAGTTTCTGTACTAACCAGTTGACGATCGGCAAAATAAACTCATTGAAGATGTCAGATGCTGCAGTTATCAACTTACCGATAAACGTGCCGATCTCTTTAACAAGCCCTTTAAGATGCTCATCCCACAGCCGTTTTAGCACACCTAACATATCTGTAATGAACGGTTTCAAGAAATTGTCCCAGATGTTCTCCCACAATTTCTTAATGTTATCAAGATTATCTTTGAGGCTATCAATAATTTTAACGCCCCATTCGTCCCACCAATCGAATATAATGTCCAGCGCGTCTTGGATAATGCCAGACACTAACTGCATAGCTGGATCGATGGCATCTCGCCAGATATCATCAAAGATTTGTTTGGCTACGTCGAAAAGACCTCGGAATATCTCCGTGGCTCCCGACAGGAATTCGGTCAGCCGCGGCAAGCCCTCCGTCACGAACTTGTCGATGATCGGAAATACTGCATCCCAAAGACTCGACACGACATTCAGCGCGCTATCCCCGATTCCAGCAAGTATGCCGCCAGCAGTCTCAATGCCTTGTTGCCATAGTGGGACAAGGTCGTTTAGTACCCAGTTAGCCAGCGGCGCACCGAGTGTCTTGATATCAGCAAACATAGAGCCAAACTGCTCCTTCCAGCCCGCGAGAACGGGCATGATCTCGTTGAGCGCGGTTTGGATGGATGGCCCAAACGTTTCTTTTAAGGTGAGCCATACGTTGTTGGCAGTGTCTTTTATTCCAGCCAGCGATTGCTCAAACGTATCGAGTTGGCTGGTATCTATCCCAAGATCAAGCTTACCTGTGGTCAATGAACCAAGATCGACAGCCCCCACGGCTCCAGCTCCAGCCAGAGAATTAGAAGCATCGCTCATAGCCTTTGCAGTCGATTTGCTCAGTGTGTTGAGCTGGTCGAAGCCTGCTAGACTACCTTTGACATCTTTGCCGGCTTTCTTAGCGGCTTTCCCAGCTTTACCTGTAGCGGCTCCCATGTCGTCCAAAGCTCCAGCAGCACCCTCGGCAGTATCTGCCACATCCGTTAATGGTGCAGTCATACCCGCACCACCAGCATTGACAGCATCACCAAATATAAGCTCGGTAAAGGCCTTAAAGTAGGCTGCTGCCACTTGTAGTTTTGCTATGAGCCAATTAAGCCCTCTAACAATTGGAGTCAGGATATTGATAAAGCCAGCCCCCATGGTACCCTTAAAGATATTCCACTGCTCGCCCATAATCCGGATCTGGTTCGCCCAGGATTGACCATTGCGGGCAAAGTCGCCTTGCGCGTCTGCAGTTACTTTCAGCAAATACCCATACCGCAGCATGGTTTGCTCCGCTTGCGTCATACTCAGCCAAGACTTGGTTATCCCTTGAGACATGGCGTATGCTTCCATGTTCACGACGGACATGTTGACACCTAGCTGTTTAAGCGGCTCAGTCTCACCAACCATCCCGGAAAAAACTTTATAAAAAGCTTCATCGGTGCTCAGGTTATAAAATGAAGCCATGTCAGCAGCTAACTCAGTCAGGCTGACAGACATGTTTTTCATCACTTCGCCGCTTACGCCGGATGACTTGAGCATAGCCCCCATGGTGGATGCATACCGCTTGCCCGCCAGCTCTGACAACCCAAAGGAGTCAATAAGATTGGAGGACCAGTTGTTAATCTCATTGGTCATACTGCCAAATGTAACGTTAACGACGTTCTGGACCTCAGCAAGATCAGATGCGAGATTAATAGCTTCACGCCCAAAATTAACTAATGTCCCCACAGCAAAGGCTCCTGCGATGACACCGCCCAAGCGTTTAAATGCACCGCCTACCATGTTTGTAGCGTTGCCGGCAATGCCTGAGAGCTGTCGCTGGAATCCGTTGTAATTGATGCCTAAATCTAAATTAACTTGTCCAACACTACTACTCATCCATTGCCACCTCCAAACATGCTCGCAAACATTTTGCTTAGTTGGGCCACATCCTGTTTAAGCTGCTCAGGATTAGCAAGCTTTTGCGCAGCCTGTCGCTTTTGCCAATCTCGATAGATTTTGCGTTGATCAGGCGTGAATGACTTAATTACCTTTTGATCTTTCTCAGCTCGGATCGTTACTACACTACCTAGCGGCGTATCGGGCATCAAACCAGCTACCAACGTACAAAATTCATCCCAAGGCATATCACGATGCTGCCTGATCCGAATACCGTATTGCTTGGCTAGGCTCGCCTCAATAAGCGCCCAGTCCTCTTTGAGGTCGTACCAAGTGTCACGGTTAGGAGGACTGTTGAAATCGCGCAGCAGCTTCCTCGTACGTTAGGTTCTGCGTGGCTGCTAGAATGGCTATGGTTAGCACCTTTAGATTTTGTAACTGAAACTTAGTCACACCAATTTCTTTGTATGCCTCTTTTCCAAGTGCACCCTCAATTGCTGCTAGTAGCTCTTTTGTGCCTCCACCATTAGCCAGCTCCTCAAAACGCATAGCAGCTTCAATGGAATTGTCTACGGCGTATTGCGTGTCTCCAATCTGAATCGTTGGTTGATCATCTGAAAACAGTTCTGTAATGTTGATATTTTTAGCCATGCATAATCATCCTCTCCATAAAAATAGACGATCTCTAAAAGATCGCCTTAACTTCCCCCGCTAGCCGGTGTGTATGTTGGCACACCATCACTCATAATTTCAACCTCAAGCCCTGATACATTTGTGCTGTCTCCACCGTTAGGCGTTGATACACTAATGATGCAGTCAAACGCTAGCTTGCTGTTATCCGGAAATATAATTTCAAATTTACTTGAGCAGTCAAGACCAGACTTCCATGCTGTACTAGCTACATAATCATTACCAGGATCGCCAACATGCCGCTTACCATTAAGCGTGATGGAAAATCCTTTGCCTGTCGCAAGTCTGCGGATCCAGCCTTTTGTCTCCATCGGCGTCCACTCTTCGACGTTGGTATCGATTGCGATCTGAAATGTTTCCATTTCTTTAATAATCACCATCTGCGCTGCAGCGCTTGCGCGGCCAGATGTGCCAACCTTAAAAACAATATCGAAAACGGGAAAAACTCCGCTAGTTACTGCCATACGTTCTCACTACCTTTCATGATAAATGTGTACCTCAATCACGTACTCGTAGATACCCTCGTCATCTGTGCCGACGCTGATCGGCTCAGGCTGCGGCAATCTAA
The DNA here is from genome assembly GCF_018403185.1 of Paenibacillus montaniterrae. Lineage (GTDB taxonomy): Bacteria > Bacillota > Bacilli > Paenibacillales > Paenibacillaceae > Pristimantibacillus > Pristimantibacillus montaniterrae. Next base: position 25,632 of record NZ_BOSE01000001.1, on the reverse strand, counting down.
ACATGATCACTCGCTTACCGCTGATGGTGACATTAGAAACACCAAAAAGCGCATCATAAACCTCCTGCGCCTTCTGTTCAGCAGTATTAGAGTTGCGCCCCCAATGGACGAGAATAGATACCGCTTTGACACTATAACCTGTTGCAGCCTTACCACCTACAGCAAGGCGCTGTGGCGCTCCTGTCGTGCCATAGATGCCGATACACTGTTCTTTCTTTCCGTCAATCTTGCCAGCATACCATTGCGGGCTGTCGATCTGCGTTTTCAGCCAATCCCTAAATGCTCCAAGAGTCAATGTCATCGGATCAGCCCCCCGCCTAGCTGCCTTACAAACTTCTTATAAGCATCCTGCACCCACTTTTGCTTATCGCCACTGTGGTAAGCTTCCATCCATTTTCCTTGGGCATTAGCATTCTTATCTGTCCGAAAATCATATTCAGGATGCCAGTACAACCGCCGGGCATATGGCGTGTCAAATATGATACGAGCTACATCCTTTTCAACCTCTACAAAGCTGCTGCGCTCCAATTCACCTGTCTGCTTTGGTACAACAGCCGATGTCACAATATCCGTTTTAACGGCTTCTGCTGTCATTTCTAAAGCCTGGTGCTGAATCTGAGATAGTTGAGATAGAGCGCTGCGCTTCATAATTACATTAACTTTCATCAGCTCAGCTCCAATTCTGTCGAAAATACAGAACCATCTGGATTGCGAGGACGCTTTACACGATAGATGTTTTTGCGCTCCCCGCTCACTATGACATAGCCCTCAAATGAGGAGCGATCAGGCGCAATGTCTCCCTCAATGACGATCAACCCGCTAAGCAGCACCAATTGCCGCTCGGCGGTCATAATCTGCCTGCTGCGCTCATCGTAAAAGCATTTGTCATCGTGCAACAGCTCCTCAACTGGCTCGCCATCCTCTGAAAGCTCCGTTAGATAAACCTTTACAGGCGTGACTTGATTCCATTTTGGAAAAGGGAAGCGCATTAGCATAGCCTCCGATCCATGAGGCCTGTTGCTTTAAGCAAATTAAGAACGGCGCTAGAGGATTGTACTTCCCCCGCGCCGCTGCCTTGATCTTTACCGAAACTCATTGATATGCTGCCAGCTCCATAACCGCTGAAGGGTACATCCAGAAATGCGCCATACTGAAATCGAAAATCCGCATGCTGGCAGACAGCCTTAATAACCCGATCACGTTGAAACTGTGTCAGGTTGCCAAATCCTCTGCCAATAATACGGCTATAGGTTAAGATGTCAATTTCATCTGATGCCTGGTCAAGCGCCTGTGGAAGCTTATCAGGTGGAATGGAACCATTACCGTATCGGGCGTAATCATCCGCTGTAGCGTAAGCCATAGCGCATCACTTGCCTTTCTTAGCCGGCTTGTCAGGTTCGGTAGTTGGTTCTGGCTTAGAGTCAGCATCCGCAACCGCTTTAAGCGTTGCTAGTATTTCTTCATCTGTTGGATCCGATCGCTCAATTGTATAGCCTTTTTCCTCAAACCATTGCAGCAAGTGTGCGTCATTAGTCTCTCCAACTCCGTTAACAAACATGACGCTTGCAGACAGCCCTGTATATTGACTATTTGGTGCGATTACCTTAGCCATCTATTCTTCACCGCCTTCCTCTGGATCAGAGCCGTCATCAGGCACAGGGTAGCCTGGTTGAGCAGCATCTTGCATTACCGTGCCTTGTCTCACTGTGTCCCGTTGTACCTCGTAGCCGTCGCCCTGTGGCTCCAGCTCATCTTGTGTAGGGCTGCCTTGCCGAATGCCGACATAGTAGCCGTTCACATAACCGTTAGCTAGATCGTCTTTGTACTTCATATAGCCACCCTCCTTTATACTACTTTGATTTTACGCATAACGCCTGCGGCTTTTGTACGCTTAAGAGCAACTGCTGCAACCATCTCAGCCTCACCCTTTTTAACCGCGCCTACTGTCGTGAAATCAGGCAGCCACGCCTTTACTGGTGGATGACCTGCCATAGAAACACCGTGGAATCCATCCAATCCCAAACGAGCAACGTACAATGACGTTTCGCCAGACGCATTTGTTCCTACAACAGGTTCGTTTGTACCTGCTTTCTCACCCAGATCAACAAGCGGAATATTGTCATAATGTTCAACATTTTCGCCGAACTCGTTTTTTGTGGTCGTATATCTTCCTGCACGACGAGCTACTGCGCGAATTTTGGCAATCAACTTGAGATTGCCCATAATTGCTGAAGGTTTACCGTCTAAGCCCATCAAGAATTCATCCAGAATATCTAAAAATGAATTGTAATTGGCATCAAGTGCAGCAGAATTGGACAGGTCAATGGCTGTTGTCGGGATAAGCTCAGTAGCAGATCCAGTCAACGCTTTGTCCAAACCGTCGAAATACTCCGCATCAACAGCGCTATCACCGTTAATAACGGTATCATTAAACAGGGCCTGCGCTGCCTTAATCTTTTGGCTCATTTGCAACTGCACCTCGTCGGCGATACCGCCCATTCCTGCGATAATACGGTCAAGCTCAAATGCTCCACCAAACACCTTAAGGTCTACAGTGTAGCGCTGTTTCTTAACTTCCTGTGACGAGTATTCACTGTTTACGGCGCGAAATTGAGCAGTTGGCTGCGTGATTAGACGGGTATAGCCATATGTCAATGTGGCACCGCCACCTGTTGGGCTTACCGCGTCATCAAATGTCATGTTATCCAACAAAAAGTTATTCTTACGAAACTCATCAATTACACCCTGTGTTAGTGCGTCTTGTACATTTTTCTTTGCTTCTGACAATGTTACTGCCATTTAAATCACCTCATCATTATTTTTGTGCTTGGAAATGAGCCGCAATCGCATCTTTTAGCGATGCCCCTGCAGCTGCTGGTGTCGGGTTGCCGCCACCGCCCCCTACATGGAAGCCTGGCTTCTGTTGCTGTTGTTGTGTATCGTCCTTGAATAAGAATCCCTTAGTCTCTTGAAGGGCTTTAATTTGCTCGTCCAGGCCGACGATCTTTTCACCATCAATGACCAGCTTCGTCTTATCAACCAAGCCTGCAGCTAATCCTTCATCATGGACCTTGCCTGTTAAAGCTGCTTTGATCGCATTGGATAGCTGCAACTCCTTCAGTTCAGCAGCATGTTTCTCAGCAGCAGCCTTATTCTCAGCTGTCAGCGTTTCAATCTGTTTTTTCAGATCCTCCGACAAGCCTGCTGTCTTACCTAGCTCCTCGATCTGCTTGTCGCGCTCAGCAACATCCTTCTCAGCTTTCTTTCGCGCTTCTGCCTCTTCGTTGTACTTGTCCTTCGGCATAAAGTGCTTCGGCAACTCCTTGCTTGCTTCGCCGGCAATCTTCTCGATCTGCTCATCCGTCAATCCTTGCGCTTTGAGTAGTGCTTTCAACCATTCCATCTATTCATCATCCTCCATACTTTTTTATACTGGTCAGTGCCAGTTAGAGTAGGCCGCTATGCTCCGGCCAACGAGCAATAGGCCCCGGCAGTCTCAACCGGAGCCCATGAAAAAAGCACCCTCGCTAAATGCGTGAGTGCTTCAAACTTCCAATATCTCGCAACTGACTATATCCGGGATTGGAATGCCGATGTAATGATCCTCGCCGATCTGAACACCAATGGAATCATAATCTAAGTCTTCCATAATCCCCACCTCATAGGAGATAATCGAACCAATAAAAATATCACCGTCTTTATCCACTATCTTGACACGCTCGCCGATCAAATCATGATAATCCATCAAGTATTCCCCCTCCCTTTCTTCAAACTTGGATAACCGGGTACGATGTGAACCCCATCCTTAGCATAGTGGATGATAAACACACTCGTATCCGCCTCGGTGCCAGTTAAGTTATTTACTGCCTTGCCAATAATACGATCATTGACCAGAATCGTCTCCTTACGATCCCACTCACCCTTTTTGTTGAGTTTGACGCTGCCCGTTCCAGCATATTGCTTAACTAATTCCGTAACTTCCTCTTGACTAATGGTTAGCCGTGAAGGACCATACTGCCCTTTGATTTTAAGCTTCTCCACATACTGGTTATATTCATGCGTACCTGGTATGTGCTTATTTTGCTGACCACGTAGGATGCCTTTCGGTTGCTCGGTAGATCGGATAAGTTTCTGTATTTCCTTTATCTTCTCACGATCAGCAGCGGTTTTCAACAGCTTATTTCGTTCAGCTGATCCTAATTGAGCGTCAACCTTTTCTCTTTTCCTATCCCTGCGCAAATAATCGTTGTCGGCAAGATGGGCTCTGATACGTTCTTGCCATTCCTTTACCTTTGCTGCGTATTTGGCTTGATTAGCATCGTCCATGCTGCCTGCTTCTAATCGTTTATACTTCCTGATCTGGCGCTCCATGTATCGCTGCTGTTGCTCTGCATCATATCTAGTAAGCGCCACTTCATCCTCCACAGGCACATCAGGCAGCCTGCTGACACCGGGGAAGAACGTAGCTAAAGTATGTCGGCAGTTCGGATGAAAGGCACCCCTAGACATGGCATAGGACAAACGCATGTAGCCTGTTTGATTAGAGAGCTGTGCTGCCTTTGTCTTGTCAATTGATGTGTACACATCATCGATAAATACTCTTCCCTGAAACGGCAAACACATCGGGCTACAATTCCCGTGCGCGCTCATGACTACCGTGTATACGCCCCATTCATCACGTTTGCTACCCTCGCCCAAAAACGTTGCTCGCTGGCTTACTGTGCGTAGCGCCATTTCAGCATATGCAGCTATGTTTACCTTACGGCCATCCCTATACGTTATGCAGTCAATACCGCGACTTAAAAACTCTTTTGTTGCCATATCCATAGCTTGATTGATCGTCACAGCTCCAGCAGTTACATAATGGCTTGTACGATAGACAACCTGCCGATACACATCATCCATCTTGCGGTAGATCGCGCCCTCAGTAGCTTGCAAGTCCCGCATAATACCTTCTTGCAGCGCATCAAGCTTTCGAGTGTTCAGCGCGAAAAAGCTATCTTCTTGCGTAGGCGGCGGCATATCCAAATAGTTTCGTATGACAGCTGGTAATAAGGGCTTAATATTCTCAGGAATAGAGAGCAAGCCTGTAAACGTCTCTCGACGCAAACCGAATGGCTTTAGGAAGAAATTGATTATTCGATTCCATCGGGATTCCTCTTGGCGGCTGCCTTGATCGTAGCTCTGCTTTACAATCGCGCCCGTTAACTCCTCTGCCTCGTTGACAGCAGCACGGATAAGGCGGCGATTGGTCTTTTGGTAGTTTGCTAGAGCGCGCAGCTTGCCTGCCTGCCATTGCTCCCATCGGAAGCCCTCGCCTATCTCATCTGTTTGATGCCGTTTCAAGTTACGCTTTAGGCTGCCGATCAAGTCCAGCGTCATGCGCTCAAATACCTCTCGCACGTCATATGGATCTGGCATGTTACTCACCGCCTGGTGGATCTATTTCAGGTGGATCGTCTCGCCTTCGCACTTCTGGCTCCTCCACGAGCAAGCCTTGTTCCTCTTTCAAACGCTTCACTTCGGCAGCCTTTTCGTCATCGGTCCAACTGTCGCCGTAAAGTTGATTCACGCTCTCCTCAATTGACATGATGTTATATGCTCGGGCTTTACCGACCGACTCAATCACTTCATCAAATGATGGACTAGCATACTCTCCGAACTTTGCAGTAGCCTCGTATACTCCTGCAGCACGGCTTTGCATCGCGTCGTATACCTTTAGCGTTACATCTACGAGCTGCGGAAGTACACTGTTGAGCGCTTCTATCAACTTGCTACGAGTATAGAGCGTAGCTTTCTCCTTTTCGCGCTGTGCCTCGGCGTTATCACGCTTTTTAAGATCGATGCCTAATGTGCTCGGTGACACAATACCCTGCAAACACATATCCAATGCCGATGCATAGCTCTCAACAAACGCTTGATAGTGTATTTCAGGCTGCACAACCTCGATTTTATTTTCTGCGTCCTCTTTGAAATTATTTCCTTTACGTAAAAAACCATTGTCGAACGGATTAGGCTGCTGAAACTCTCCAGTATGCGGATTTTTCGGAATCAAGTCCTCAGGGATATACTTCTGCACCCTGCCACTACGAATAGCGTCCACCCACTGGCTAATAATCTCATCCAATGCGTCAAATTCGTCATTTTTAGAATCAAATATCGACTTACCTCTACTCGGCCATTTTGGAGACTTGAAGAACTGCATCGGTACGGCCATGATCCAATCCCCATCATAGATAACTTCTGGCTGCAGCTTCTCTGTTTCAGGAATGCTATTCAGCGGCACTTCCTTACCGTACTTGTTGAGCAGCCTAGATCGTACATAGCCGCGACCAAACGACTCCTCTAGGCGATAGTCGTTGTCGTTGTGGTAATAGTCCGTATAGAACATTACTTCCTGCAGTCGCCCACGCTTACGTACGTAATCAACTTGTTCCCCACTGTAAAACTCTAATATCGGATAATCGCTCACATCAGGATCATAGCTGACCTTAAATGCTCCATCGCCTGCAACTAAGGTCTCTGTAATGGATTCAGCTAAGAGCTTATCGAAGTTGTTATCCTTTGCGATATCTTCCCAATCAGCAGCTGTTGTTTCGATGCCGTCAAAGTCCGTTATGACAATATCGGCTAACGTTCCAGCGATCATAGCCGGCAGCCCACTGTGAATCTTACGAATGCGCAGCCCTTCACTAGCAGTAGCTGCCCAGAAGCGCGCTTTGCTAACGGGATCCATCGCAGCTTGTATTGCAAATTGCTCCAGCTCGCTCGGATCACCGCGATACCATAAGCGGTTACGCAACACATTTGTCTGATAGCTCAGTGGCTCTCGTATGACGATCTGCTTGACTTCTTGAGCGGGTTGTATGCGTAATAGCTTCATAATCATATTTTTAAACCACCCCATTTCTATACCTCCAATCTGCCTTTGAACGGCTGTACTGCGTACTCGCTGCTGTCCAAGCAGTCTACTGGATAGCTGTCGTCATCTGTTCGCACCCACTCGCCCTTTTGCCGCTCCTCTTCATCCCATGTGGCATTCTCCAGCGCTTCAATCCATTGCTTAAGATGCTGAGCAACTTTATATCGCCCTTGGTTGATTAGGATGTTAGTCAGGCGTATGCGGTCGATGATACCCTCTTTCTTGTATGCAGGAGCTACCTGTATGTGAATGCCCCTACGCTTTAGCTCATTAGCCAGCGCCTGACGGAATAGCTTGTCTGCTGACTCTGCGAAAATATAAGCGGACGCAAAAAAAGCAGGGAACATCTTTCCCCACTCTACTATTTTGGCACCGATCTCCTGCGCATATCGATCATGTGTATAGCCCGTTTCCTTGCCCTGCTTGTGGTAATAGCCATCAATCAAGATGACCTCTTTGTATTGCGGCGTCATGCCTGTCAGCGTAGCAACCGTGGCTGCTGTGCCGCCTATATCGATACCGATCGAAAAAGCAATGAAGCGCTTGTCCTTGATGTAATCACGATTAACCAATACCTCTGCTGCCTTATAGCCTGTATAGATGCGCCCTGTCGCTGCGGTACGCTTGCCTAATATGTCAGCTTGATACCATAAGCTTGTCTTGTCATACGTCTTGAGCAGTTCCTTCAAACGCTTGTCCGGTATGCTGAGATTGCCCATGACTGTGAAATGCCCGTAATTGTAACCCGGATTCTCTCCGCGCTTCAGCAACTCGTCCTGATAGTCCAATATGTCCCGATAAAACCAATGTGCCGGCGCTTTCGGGTTCAAGTCAAAGAATAGCTGCCGCTTCGAACTGGCTAGCGTTCGGTCGAATACCTCTTGCACAAATGTCTGGTGACACTCATTTGCCTCTGTGCCGTATACCGTACCATAGGAGTTACCCTTGATTCTGGCCGCATCATTTTTCTTGCCGCCACCGGCCATGATGATGATCTTCTCGCCGACTTTTGTTTGAATATAAAGGGCATTCAGATTCTTGTATTCTCCCTCTCGGCATCTACCAGCAAATATATGCTGCAAACCGAAGCCGTTGCTGTCAATGACGTTCATCTTTGCAGCTGCAAGCGTCACGCCGAATACCAAATGCAGCCTGTCGGGATGAGTTTCTAGCACCATCGCATAGGCAATTAGGTTGATGATATTCTTCCCAGCTCGCTTGCCGCCTTCTGCTACGTTAAGCCATGCGTCTTTGGTGCGACGTATATATTCAGTTTGCTTAATCGTTAATGGTGCATATGGAATGAGTCCTGACTCAGTCATCACTCAACACCCTTTCAGGAGCCGGGTTATTGATCAGATCAGCCAGTGCAGTAATTTGTGCTTGCGGATCCGGCTTATCTTTATTGGCTGAATCATCAAACAGACCAAGATGGCGACCTAGCATTTCCAGTGCCTTTAACTTATCGTGCATCTTGACTTCAATTCCATGCTTTCCCTCTTTGATTGCAGCAATGGCTATCTTAGTATCTGCGGGCAGCTGATCCGTTTCAATGATTTCGACAGTTTGATATACGTGCCCGTTGTTTGTCTCTCGACTAACTACCCGTACCACGTCAACAGCTTGCGCAAAACCTACTGCTGCCAATTCCCGAAGTACTCGATCGGCTGTAATTTCTGTACGCTGCTCACGCTTGCTCATAGCTGCCTGAATAGCAGCTTGGATACTAACATTTGCTAACAGCCTGGCCCCTTGCTCATTGGCTGTCTTTGAGCTATAACCTGCTCTAATCGCTGCTTGTGTCGCGTTTAGATCAATCAGATATTCTTTGACGAATAGTTTCTGCTTCGCTGTCAGTTTCACTGCATGATCACCACCTCCGAGACGTGTTTGTATGTAAAAGAAAAAAGCACCCGTTAAGGTGCTAATCAAACATTTGCATTATTGCTTCTCTCTCAGTCTCACATTGTTTGCATTTGAGAGTTACCTTTGCCTCTGTTAAACTGATGTATTTATGCTTGATAGGGTTAAGAGAATACGTTCCGCAATTAACGCAAACATATTCCTTTGCTTCCTTTCTTACAAAGCTATAGAACCCTTCCTCGAACTCCTGTTCCATTACACTTCCCTCCTCAAGTCATACTCCGACTATGGGATGCGTTTTCCTGTACTTAAAACCATAATAGTTAATGCTTAACCTAGCAAAAAAGCCACTCAATTGATTGACTTGGAGAGTTATAATTTATTCATATCCACTTCGTAACCGGCAGCTCTTAATTCCTTAGCAACTTTATATTCCCACGCACCGTTTTCGTCTATTCGCTCCCACAAAACCCCTTGTAGATCAGAGGGTATTTCAATATCGCCTTTCAACAAAGCCGAAACTTTGTTTCGTCCTAATTTGGCAATAAAATATCCCCATTCAAAAACAACATTCTGTCTAGCACGACTAGTTGCACTTTCCGGTGTTGAGTTTTTTGAATACCCAAAATCATCAGGTGTTAGCAGAACAATAGCATAACCTACGTCCGATAGCCTTTCAAGCTTTTCAATGATCGTATTACCTCGACTTTCTTGCTCGTGAAAAATAACGGCTGTCAAACCTAATTTTTCAATAAATCTAGCCGCAGAAACTTTGGCTTCATTGTCGTGTCCGTGAATTATAAACACTTTATTGAAATCAGTCGTACGAGCAATATTTGTAATATTTGGTATTTTAGATTGATTGATTTCAGGTATTAATTCAAGTTTATTATCAAGGTTTCTCAAGTAATTAAGACAACCATCCATTTCATCATAGAAGTCATTAATATCATCCAATAAACTCGACTCTCCTGGTGAATACATAACATGAAAGCCAACCATAGCAAATTCTTCAGAGTACTGATCATCATCAAACAACCGTAATAGGAGTTCTTTGGTATAGGATTCCCAACTGTTTTTTTCATTCTCCGCTTGCTTCAGTTCATTTCTATTGCTTTTTGGTAAGTCTCTTATTACTAGTCCACTTTCAATTTGACTTTCAATTTTCTGTTTGGCTGATTCTCTTGGTACTACAAGCGAAACTCTTTTTCTTTGTGGTACTTTTGTTTGATCTTTTCCTCTAGCCATTTTCCGTTTTCCCTCTTTCTGTAGAATGTTAATTTTACAAGAGAGAATTCGACAAAAAGGAAGGTGTTTCCTTCTTTGACAATAAAAATACCGCCTCCGAAGAAGCGGCAATATGAAAAGGTTATGAATTATTACATTTACTTCGACACTATCATAATATCATGGCTTGACATGGCTGTGTCGGCATACTTGCGGCATGAAAGCGGCATTTATACGGCAAGTCTAATATATTCGCTGATTGCCTTGGTTCTCCATGACCTAAGAGTACGTTCTGCTATCCTCATTTTTGATGCTGTTTCTTGCGCGGTTAGCCCTTCAATGTACCTGATCCGCAACAATCTTTCATAGTCTGGCTTATACTTTTTGATCGCAGTAAGTACGTCATCTATCTGCTTAAGCTCAGCTTGTATATCTTGATACTCCGCCACTCGCTCCAAAACTGCATCCAGATCAGCTCTCTCATCATAGCCTCTGGCCGCCATAACTTTAGCTAATTTCTGCCTCAGCTCCTGCAGCAGTTTCGTATCTTCCTCATCATATCCGACAACCTTGACAGCTCGCTGCTGGCTTTGGATGCCGGAAGGGTACTTTCCTTGCAAATACGTATGCGCTACTGTTTCCAGCTTCTGCTCCCGCTTAGACAAATACATATAGCTTGGCAGCCTGCGCAGCTTGCGGTGCAGTTCCTGCAGCTGGTCATCCTCATTAAGCCGACTTACCGTAATGCCAGCACCAACGGAATAGTTGGATAACAGGTGCATGCGCGCTTGCAGCCGCTTGTAGTTCGTTAATTGCTCAATGGCTTCCTGTTCTGTCATTCGGTTTCACCTACATGCCTTGTATTCCACGCTTCAATAGCTTCTTCGCGGCTGCCGTACAAGTAAACGCCCATTGAAGCATCGTCACATTCATAGTTTGCGATTGGGCAGCCTTTGTTTTGTTCGTGCACGTGGCTAATTTTGAACGACAACCCCGAATACGGATCGTTCTCATAGTCAGCCATTCGACTATTCCCTTCTCGGTCGCTGACCGTTAATTTCGCTCCGCCGCCGCAAAATGGGCAAGGCTTAAGTGTTTGTTCACTCATCTAGTTCATCCTCCTTAGGCTTAAACATCTCGCCTAATGTTTTGTCAGTAGTCACTGTGGCCATACCGTCCCATAGCTCGCGGATCTCAATCACCTTAACCTCGACTGCCTCTCGCTGCTTGGGTGTTAGGCAAATAAACATAGCTTCTTGATAATGCCGTTCAGCTGCAGCGTAAGCTCTCGTATGCAGCACGTTCATTGCTTCCTGGAAACTTTTCAAGCTCATAGACTTAACGCGCTGGAAGAAGCGCCGTAGCTCTCGTTCGTATTCAAAATCTTTGCTCATGCTCCCTTCACCCTTTCTATGCGGGCCTTTAAGGCCTCTAGCAATTTATCTTGTGTGGCTGCTTTACCTTCAAGCGCAGCCATAACATCCTCGTCAGCTCCACCCTGTACGACCAAATGGTGCAAGATGACCTTTTGCGTCTGCCCTTGTCGATGCAGGCGCCCGTTAGCTTGCTGGTACAGCTCCAAGCTCCAGTTCAATCCAAACCAAACCACGTGATTACCTCCGTCTTGTAAATTAAGCCCGTAGGCCGTGCTGGCTGGGTGCGCTAACCCCACATCTATTAGCCCAGCATTCCAATCCGCGAAATCTTGCGGCGTCTTTAGTTCTCGCACCCTCAGGCTGGTCTTGCTCAGGGCCTTCATAATCCGCGTCTTATCATGCTGGTAGCTGTAAAACACCAAAGCCGGCTTGCCGTTCAACTGCTCAATCAGCTCCGTAAATGCCTCGATCTTGTTGTCATGAATCTCATGGACGTTGCGGTCCTCGTCGTACAAAGCGCCATTGCAAAGCTGAAGCAGCTTGCCTGTAAGAACTGCTGCACTCGTTGCCGTAATCTCCGTACCTTCAAGCTGAAGCAGCATTTCTTTCTCGAATTTCTCATACTGTTTCTTTGCTTGTGGATCCAAAACGACAGGTATCACGTTCGTAATGGCATCCGGTAGCTCCAAGTAGTCCTCTGCCTTCATGCTGATGCAAATATCCGCTATTCGCTGCTGAATTAATTCATCGGCTCCAGGCTTCGCTGTATAGCCAAAGCCGTTGTAGTTCTTGTCAAAGTATCGACTCCGGTATTGCGTAATGTTCTTCTCGAGTCGCTCTCCTTGGTCAAGCAAATAAATCTGCGCCCATAAGTCTAGTAAACCGTTTGGGGCAGGTGTGCCGGTTAGACCAACGATGCGCTTGATATGCGGTCTGATCCAGCTAAGTGCTTTTGTGCGCTTCGCTGCGTGATTCTTAAAACTGCTTAACTCATCAATCACGACTAGATCAAACGGCCATGCGTTCCGGTAGTATTCTGTCAGCCATACCACGTTATCCCGGTTGATCACGTAAATGTCGGCTGGCGTGTTCAGCGCTCGTATCCGCTTATTCTTATCCCCAAGTACTGGCTGAATCCGCAAATGATGCAGATGCTGCCATTTGCTCTGTTCATTCGACCAAGTCGCCTCTGCAACCTTCTTCGGCGCAATCACCAAAGCCTTACGGATGGCAAAGCGGTTATATTTCAAGTCATTGATTGCCGTTAAGGTGATAACGGTTTTCCCAAGACCCAAGTCCAGAAGCAGGCCAAGGGCCTCATCCGCCAGAAGCCGGTTAATGCAATACCGTTGATAGTCATGCGGTATAAACTTGGCTTTTGGCTTATCGACTATTGCTGCAGCTCCCACGGTGGCAAACCTCCTTGAGCCTGCATGCGGCTTATAATCTGGTCAACTGCTTCTTTGCTGTCGATGATCTGTACGGGTAGTCCCATACTGGCAATCATCCGTTGTTGGTTAAGCTGCAAAGCTGTTGGCTTACCGCCGGGTGCTTTCAGCTCAATAAAAGCAACCCTGCCACCTGGAAGCATCACGATACGGTCAGGTACACCTGCATTGCCCGGACTGGTCCACTTATATGCCTTACCGCCTGCAGCTTTTGTTTGCTTTACGAGATACTGCTCGATGTCCCGTTCTCTCATGTTCCAACCCTCTCAATCTATCGTGTACACTTTCTCGCACGCGTACGCGTATATATGCGTTTTTTAGGCGTGTTAGGCGTTACGCGCGCATTACATTTTCTCTATTCTTTCTATTTTTTCTTTCTATAGTAATCAAGGTTGACATAGTTTACATTTAACTGTTACCGTTGATATTACTGCGTTTTCGCGTCAACTTTGTGTGTCAACCTTCTCGTTTTTCAAAGTTGACAAGGTTGACGTATCCAAATTTTACAAGGTTGACAAATCAGCCGTTTTTCAATCAAAGTTGACACACAAGGTTGACACTTTAATTGCGGATATACCCGCCTTTGATCTTACCGTGAACGCCAAAACGGTAAACGTTGTTGTATTTTTGCCAGCCCTCCAACTTATCCAAGATAGCGTTTATCCTTATCGCTTCCGAACGCCGCAATGCCTTCGACTCGCCGCCAAGGGCTTCCAGCCATATCTCCTGTGCGCATATGCGGTCCCGATCCACAAGCTCTCCTTCGTACTTGCCGAACTCACCGCTCCAGAACAGCTTGCGATCCGATAACGATCGTTGCAACCAGTCAGGCGGCACTTTGCGTTCAACGAACTCAGATACAATGCCTTCCCAAGGATCCGTTTCAGCATGGAGCTCCTGCTGCTGCTTCGCCACTTGCTCAAGCTCATTTGACAAAATCAGTGGTTCACCCATCTTCCAGCGCATAACGGCTTCTGCCCATAATTGATCAATCTCGGCATCCAGATCCTGAAAAACACTTTTAGTACGCTCCTGGACTCCGCAGTCTATCGGCCAGAAGCGCCGCCCGCCTGTAGGGTCCTTCAAATAATGGTCATCGTTTGAGGTACCGAAGAACACACAGCGCCGCGGATGCTTCTCTGTCTTACGAGCATATGCCGCTCGATATTGATCCTCAGTACGAGACAAGAAGCCCTTTATCATTTTGACATCAGACCGGCTATACGCGCCCATCTCGCCAATTTCGACGACCCAGGCATTCTGCAGCAGCTCCGCAGCCTCTTTGCCCTCGAATGTTTCAATGCTGTTATTAAACCAGTGTAGCCCCATTTTCTGCAGCAAGGTCGTTTTGCCTAGCCCCTGGGCGCCAGTCAGTACCGGCATCGTGTCATATTTGAGCCCTGGCTGCATGGCCCTGGCCACAGCTGCCGTGAATGACTTACGCGTAACAGCACGCACATAAGGTGTATCCGCTGCACCAAGGTAATCGATAAACAACCGGTCAAGCCGTGGCTGGCCATCCCATGTGAGCTTGCTGAGGTAGTCAGTCACTGGATTAACCTGATTACTCCGTGCGCAAAGCACCAAAGCGTCTTGTATAATCCCCTCCGTGCGGAAACCTAGCACGCCTTGAATGTAATCCCGTAATCCACTATCGTCATCATCGCGCCATTGAAACGGGCCCTGCTCCACATTTCGAGGAGCCCAGGGCAGCGGTGCAATCCCCATGAGCTGATCGGCAAACGTGTCCATAAGGATACGCCCCTTTAACGCCGGGTCATGATCGAGCACTACTCTTACATTTTTGCTTGTCTTGGTTGGAGCACCGTTGCTGTTAATATCCAGCTTCTTAATCCAAGACATATCAGCAGTACCTGAATCTACTTCTTTAATAGAAGGAACAGAATCATTGAAGCTTTCTATTGCCTTTTCATAGCGCTCCTGCATCATCAAACCTGCGACAGGCTCTTGCTCCATTGCAAAAGCAACCATCGCCGTAAAGCTCGGTAAACGATTGGTCGGTGTACCAGGCGCTGCCTCGTCGTCCTGATCGCCAAACTTATGCAGGCGTACAAGGTCAAAAGCATTAACCAGCTTGCCGCTGCAAGGATCCGTTGCGTGATGCGAATACAAGAATTGCCCATCGTCATAGACAACCGCACCGCCTGTTGTTGAGCCACCAACATAGGTTAAGCGGCTGCCGTCCTCTGTTGGTGTGTACAAACCGGGTAAAAAGGTGTCGATCGCTTGCTGGATGTCATAGAGTCGGCAGAAGGCACCGACTACACCAGGCTTAGTTGTCGGATCGCCTTGCTTGGCTGCTAAGCGGACATGCTGCTGCGCAGCTCCCGGCACCTGTGGCCACTCCGACCAATCGCGCCAATCGGCATACATGGCCAGCACGCCATCAGCGTCCAAAAACGGCTTATCACCATAGGTAAAGACATACTGACTGTCATTGCTGCAGCTCGGCCAGTACATTAGCCTCGTTGCTTGGAAGGTTGTCGGATCACAAAGCTCAATGCCAATAATTGCAGCGATCTTACGGGCAAGCGGCTCATATTCATCTGCAGTAACGGTACGGTTAAGAGGGAAGAGAGCTCGGAGCCGCGGACGAGCCTCTTCATGCTTACGCGTGCTATAAACCGCATAGCTGCAGCCTAATGCCTCAACGCGGCGCAGCACGTCGTTCGTACCACCCGCCGGGATCGCGTCAAGGTCAAGCGTAATGACATCGCGCCCTGTAACCGCTGACGCCTTGCGGCGACCATGAGCCAAAGCGCCGGCAACGAAGCCGCCGACGTCCTTCAGGTCATCCTGCTGGCTCTTTGGCATCGAGAGGTATTCCGCTAGCGTTTCTGTGCCACGTACCGCCGTGCGCAAGCGCTCCACTAGCTCCGACCACATTAAGGTTTGCGCTGGCCAGTGCGTTGCCTTACGATTACCAGCGGCAGATATAATCAGTTGTCTATCATAATGCAAAACTAGCTGCATGCTGCGGCTCTCCTTTATTTACAAATAAATACAGATAAGGTATAATGAAAAAACGTTAGGCATTACTTCCGAAAGGAGGAAATGCGCTATGAGAAAAAAGATTAGGCTGTCGATTGATTTCCTAAAGAAAGTTTTGACTATCGAATTTTTTATTTAAGGCTAAGTTGAAATCACGACAGTGCGCATAGCGCTGGCTAAGGTTCAGTATTTCTGAATCTTAGTTAAGCGATAATAATAAAATATAAATTTGCGTTAAATTAAACTGTTCTAACATTAAAAAAATATTTATCCCCCTTCTTCGTTGTATCTCCTTCTATACCTGTCTCTATAAAATTCAACTAATCCCTCTTGTTTTAATCTCGAATACTTAACTGCAATAACATGTTCACTTTTTCCTAATGCGTAAGATAAAGAGCGTACGTTATCTGTTTCATAAAACATGCATAAATATTCGAGATCATCAACACTAAAAGGCTTACCGTGATTAGGGTGGAAGTCAGGATGCGCAACCATTCGTCCTTGTTTGTCGTACTGTATACCGTCAATCAGATCCTGCTCAGGAATAGGCTTACGTTCAGGTTGAAATTGAAGCCTCAACACAACATATCACCTCGGTTAATTGCTCAAAATTAAGAGTTAATATATAAAAAGAACAAACATTTTAACTCTTAACAGCAAACTCAATATACTTCCCTGCTTTACGTAAGTCCTCAAGCCCACCCTTGTGCGATGCACGCGATACATATTTCAGAATATTCCCTTTGCAATAGCCAATGAACTCCTCTGGTGTCAGCTTTGCACGGATATAATCAATCGTCTCGATACCACCTTGCGTATAGTGAGCAGGGCTATTTACGTTGTCAGCGGTTTTATTAGTTACCCCAAGACCGCGAAGAGCTTCAAGCTCAGCGATAGCCTGCTTAGCTTCCAGCGCTGTCTGCTTCCAGTTGTTGCGATCCTCTAACATTTCAGCAAACTGTACTTGCACCTCAGCAGCATGCTTACTCAATTGATCACGCTCAGCCATGATTTCTAGTAGCAGCTCCTGAGTTTCATTGTCGTTATCGTTCCACTTCTTCAAACCTTCTTCCAGTTCTAAGCACCGATCGAGTAGAATTTTAGCCCTATTTGCGGAATCCTCGTGCAACTTGGATAGCTCTTCATAGTCCTTTTTCAGACTCGTATGCTCAATCCTTAGCTGCTGCAATTCCTGGTTGAGCGAGTCCCATTCGGCTAGCTTCTGTTCATAGTCTTTCAAACTAGCATTTTGCACTGCCATATCCTCAGGCTGTGCTGCAGAACCAAGTAGCTCCTTTGCTTTAATCTGATCCAAACCGACCAATCCCCATTTCTTTAGGCGATAACGTAGCGTACCTTTTGGTATGCCAACTTGCTCCTCTACCTTGTGATAACTTAAACCTTGGGCAATAAGACCAATAACCTCGTGCTTATCGATCTCTTTAGCTGTTCTTCGTTTATCCTTAGCCTGATCAGCTGCTTTAGGCTCGACGATAGAAGCATGCTTCGAGCCTTCAAGAACCGTTGCCTTAGCAGCGCCAGTCCGTGCAAAGTGATCTTCCATTTCTTCGGGGCTCATCTTGTACGTTTTCACTGGACCGCTGCCAGTGCTCGCCTTCTCGCGTTCTCGATCTGGACGAGGTACAGCTGTACGATATGCTTTAACCATTTAATTAACCTCCTATCAAACAAAAAATATGGGAAACAGAATAATATATTGGTATAATGTTCCTATTCCACTAAAGAAATGAGGGACATTATGAGTAAAGATAAACAAAAATTAAAGGTTGGATTAGTTATGCCAATCGCAGCTATTGATGGATTAGGTGCTGATCACTGGCTTGAAGTAAAAAAGATTCTCATCGATGCTTTAGATGAAAACGAAACTTATGAATTTGAAACCAAAATAGTAAGTGAAGGTGAAAGTGTAGGTTTGATCCATAAGCGAATCGTTCAAGGGCTTTATACTTCAGACATCGTTGTTTGCGATGTAAGTTGTAGAAACCCAAATGTAATGTTTGAATTAGGTATGCGTCTTGCTTTCGATAAGCCGACTGTAATCATCATAGACGACAAAACTAATTTCACATTCGATGCTGGAGTAATAGAACATTTAAGCTATCCTAGAGATTTAAGATTCAACAAAGTCGTTGAGTTCAAGCAAAATTTAGCTCACAAGGTCATTGCCACATACCGAGATTCTCAGAAAGATCCAGATCATTCGCCGTTTTTGAAGAGTTATGGACCATTCACCGCTGTAAAAATCGAATCTACCGAAGTTTCAGAGCAAGGTAAGATTTTAGAGATTCTCAGTGATCTGCAAACTGATATGCGTCGTATTACTTCTAAAGTTACTCGACCTGCCGAGCTAAATGAGACTACTTGGGATGCATTAGATCGCGATATAACCCGACGAACTCAAGAATTAATTAAGCTGAACATAGAATCAATTGATTTTGATGACATCGATAGAGAAACTGATATTTTGACAGCTATTATGCGAGAAGAATTTAAAACTGTTCCTCCTTCATTAATAAGATCAATAGCTAAAAAGCTTTTATTTAATTACAAAAATCCTAATCCTTCTGATAAAAGTTTGTTGTAAAGCCATCACCTTTAAGTGGCAACCCCTGCGCCCAGGGAATCGGCTCACTCATCAGCTGCAGAATGTGGTCAAGCTCATCGTGATTATCACCTTCGATGCCAACCTCATCGTGGACATGCAGCACGATCTCATAGCCTGCTTGATCCATTCGCATGAGTGTAACCGCAAGGCAATCTCTCGCGATCGCTTGCACCACGTTCTCCACTAGCTTGCCGCCATAGGTATTAAGCTCGGTCCACTTTTTGCTCGTTTGGTCCATGCCCCAATAGTGGAGCGCTTGCTTACCGAAGTCGTTTTCCCTTAAAAACGGCTTCGCATAGTACAGCTTGCGCCCACTTGGTAGGGTAATGGTGAAGAAGTCTTGTTGAGTAGCGTAATGGCTTTCACGCTGCATCAGCAGCCCCTTAACGCCAACCGGATGCCCTGTCTCCATAACCTCGATAGCTGCATTCTCCAAGCTGTACCATAGATCAACGATACGCCGATTGGCGTTGCGCCAGCGCGTGACAATCTCAGGCAGCTCATCCTCTGTAAGTCCTTGTTCAAGCGCGCCCATACTGATCAGCGCACCTTTACCACCTTGATAGCCTAGCGCGAGCTCCGCGACTTTACCCTTTTGACGCAAGTCGCTACCCTTCCCGATCTGATCAAGGGGCACTCCAAACATTTGAGAAGCAGAAGCTTCATAGATTTTGCCGTGCGTTGCGAACACTTCAAGCCGCCACTGCTCACCGGCCAGCCAGGCAATTACCCTTGCTTCAATTGCGCTAAAGTCGGCTACATGCAACAGCCGTTTATTTGGCACGGTGAAGGCTGTACGAATAAGCTGACTTAATGTATCCGGCACATTGCCGTACATCAGCTTCAGCATTTCTACCTTTTTGCCAACTACGAGCTGCCTTGCGAACTCTAGCGTTGATAGGTAATTGCGAGGTAGATTCTGAATTTGAACAAGCCTACCTGCCCAGCGGCCAGTACGGTTAGCTCCATAGAATTGCAAGAGTCCTCGCACTCGTCCATCCTCGCAGATAGCCGTTTGCATCGCCTGATACTTCTTAACGCTCGTTTTGCTGAGTTCCTGCCGGATCTCAAGTACACGTTTTGCTTTGCCTTCATCCAGCTTACCAATTAACTTACTGACCGTACCTTTTTGCAGATTTTCAACCTCTTCGCCGATTTCCTCTTCTAGCCACTTACTTAGTTGCTGTACGCTCTTAGGATTATCTAAGCCGGTTAACGCTACAGCTTCAGCTCGAAGCTCGCCGGTTACTTGATCGTCAACCGCAAGCGCCCCCTCAACCATCTGCAGATCGCAATATAACCCGCGAGCATTGATGCGCTGGTCAAGGTGCCACAATTGCCACTCTTGTTCCGGCACTGGAAAAACAGACAACCTATGCTGGATTTCCATTTCAGCTACAACATCACCGACACAATACTCTTTGAAAAGCCGCCATTTCTCAGGCTCATGATGCGGCAGCGTCCTGGTGCGCATGACGTTGGACTTGGTAGGCTTACAAGGCACACAGAACGTGCGGATCAGCGACATGCCTGTACCAAGCTTGCGCTTATCCTGCGGGATGCCTAATGCTTCACCCACCGCGCCTAGACCTGCTGTGTAGCCGCAATACAAGCCGTGTACCTGTGTGCAGCGCCATTGCTCAATTGGTGAATAAAAGAATCGATTCAAGCAGTACCACTCAAAAGCGGCGTTGTATGCATGTTTGATTACATACGGATCTGCGAGTGCTTGAACGACCTCAGTAGGCAAGTACTCACCTTGCGCCAGGTCAACAATTCGCACGGGCTCACCATCGAAGCTATAGGCAAATAAGAGTATTTGGAAATCAGGCGATTGCGCATACTTGTAAGTTCCTGCTTTCTTAATGTCAACGCCGCTATACGTCTCGATGTCAATATTGAGCTGTCTCATACTGTCTCCCTTCAGTGATAGAGAAAGGGGCTCTAATAGAAGAACCCCTTGCTGTTTTGCCTTAGATGCCCCAAACGCCGCCGTTAACCGGCTTGCCTGTGATTGGATCTATTTGCTGTGATGCTTGCTGCATCGGCTGAGCTGGCTGCTGTTGATATGCCGGTTGACCGTATCCGTAGCCCTGTTGCACAGGCGGTTGTTGCCCATACTGTGGAGCTGCTGGCTGCTGGCCATACTGCGGCACTACTGGAGGTTGACCATAAGGCTGTTGAGGAGCATCCCATCCTGTAAATGGCTGCTGATACCCTACACCAGTTGGAGCACCGCCAAATGCTTGCTCTGCGCTAATACGTCCACCTAGAGGCTCACCGTCTCGGATGATTTGTACAGGACCAAGCCCTGCACCTATGCCGCGATTACCGTTAGAATCGAACGGAAAGAAATTAACATTCACCCTTGCGTATACACCGCTATACACTTTCGTTTGCTCAAGAATAGGATTCAGATTTACATCGACAATCGATTGCTGCTGCTTACTACTAGCCGTTATCACCCAATGACCTTTTGCTTCTTCACCAAAAGGCTCGCCGTTTTGACGAACTCCATCCCCATCCCAAACTGGTGTTTTTAGTTGAGGAGGTCTAGCACCTTTCCATGCAGTTTGAACTCCTTTGGTCGTAGCCGCTTGGATAGCTGCTTGAATACGCCCCATTGTCGCCGAATCGGATTTTGGGATTAAGATAGTAGTACTGTATTTCGCTTCTTTGCCAGGTTGATTTGAATAAGGTTGGAACAAATGAACATAACTTAGTCTCACTTCACCTGTTGTCACGTTAGTCGCTTCAAGATTTGACATTTTCGCATTTCTCCTTTTTGACTTTGATATTTATGAATTAGCCGGTTGACTAAAAGCATCTTCCGGCGAAACTCTATTCGTGATCGGCGGCCGCTTGTCACCAACAGGCACAAGCGTAGGCGCTCCCGGTAACTTGATTACATGGCCAGTATCTTCGAGCAGTTCCTTATACTGCTTCTTATTTTCAAAAAGCTTTTCAGTTGCAGCGGCTGTAATAGGCTTGCGTTCATACAACAAAGCCTCATCAACGCCGTTAGCCTTCAAATGGGCAAAGGCTGCATCAAGATCAGCAAACTGTCTTAATCCTCTACCTTCAACCGCTTTCCAGCCTTCGACCTCGCCGCCAGCAAGAGTATGAGCAAGGGCTGCTTCCTTCAAACTGTTGTACCATTTAACAATCCCATCAGCTCTTTGCAACACCTCCCCTACTTCATCCCAGCCGATAAGCGGCGGCTTAAGCGGGGCTATCTCCTCTACGGACAAGAGCTGTTCAACTCTCGCACGGCAAGTATTACGAGCTCTGCAGAATCCGCAGTGCTCACCAATTACATACTCGCCCTCACCTTTATATGCAGCCTGTGCGATCGGCTTAATGGATTCGCCCCAAGCTAACAGATCGTTAACAGGCAAACTCCATTCGCTCGGCTCATCCCACACTTTAGGCTGTACGATTGACAGGTGTACCGTCTCGATCTCATACAGCAAACTGTAATGACGTAGTGCTCCAAGAGCGTATAGCATCATTTGAGGGTTCTGTTCAGCGGGAACGGGTACGCCCTGCCCATTTTTATAGTCGATAACGTGAAGTTGCTTACCACCAATAATGATGCAGTCACTCGTACCGAACGACTCAGGCACATATGTTGTTAGGTCCACCTTGCGCTCTATGGTGATATAAGGTTGTGAGCTGAAGCTGTGAACGATCCGCTGTATATTTTCCAGATACATGTCGGTATGGGTATCCATTTCAGGCTCATACAGCTCGTGCTTCTTAAACTTCCGCATGGCAGCAGCAAACTTCTGAGGACCCATTGGCTCTACAAAATGCTTTCGCAGTTTAAGCTCCGCGATTTCGTGAGCTAATGTACCTTTCTTAGCAGCTTCGCTCGTTGTGTCTGGGAGCGAGGCCTCCAGCCTAGCGCTTGGTGTGCAGTGGAGCCAGCGATGGGCCCCACTTGCAGACAGCAGCGCATGGTCACGATCGGCATGCGCAACTTGACTCATATCTTTGCCCCCAAGCTACGAAGGAACAACGCAAACTCCCCATAGAGCGACTTATCCAGTTGCATAAGAGTTGTCGCACCTCGCTGATTAAGCCATGCCGTAAGCTCAGGTCCTCGACCAGCATCAACAAGCGGGCCTGCTGCCACACCTAACTGATCGATTGTGTAAGTCGGCGCGGATGATACCGGCACTTGCTGCTGTGGCGCTGGCTGTGTTTGCGGCTGTACCGGCACTGATTGGACAGGCTCTTGCTGCTGTGCTACCGGTGGCTGGGTATAGACTGGCTGATCGTAGTATGATGGCTGCTGTGCTGGAACTTGTGTAAATGCTTGAACTGCTGCAGACTGGCCTGCAGATGATGCTTGCCCTAAGCCTGCTGCTAATGCGGATAATTCCAATAATGATTCCTGGGCGTTCTCGCCGTTAATGATGATTTGTACTGACATGTTGCTCTGCCTCCTCGTTAAGTTCATTGATACAAAACTTGCATACCTCTTCGCCATTCCACTCGCGCAGAAAGGCTTTATCTACCTCACAGCCGCATACATAGCAGCTGTGCTCGGCAACTAATTGAAATACTTTGCTCACTGGCCTCACCGTCCTAACATGCGCCCAATCTTGATGCGACACTCTAGGCAGATCCGCTTACCGTTAAAATCTTGTAGCTGATCAAGGCTATCACAAAGCACACAACCAGGCGTATACTTTTTAACAATGACTTGATCGCCATTGACATAAAACTCGACTGGATCCCCTTCTTTAATGCCTAACGTGCGACGAATTTCTTTAGGGATCACAACACGCCCTAAATCGTCCATACGACGAACAATACCAGTAGCTTTAAGCATCTTGCATTTCTCCTCTCGCCAGTGCTATACTGGCATCAAATAGATTTTTGTGTTTAGACCTTTGAAGCTCCTACCCTTCAAGGGTCTTATTAATGTCTGCCACTTCGCATTCAATCCACCACACTGCTGCATGGATGACTTCCGGATCCGCGCTGGTACGGCGATTAAGTAGTTGCCAGCGTTTGCGTAGCAAGTCATACTTACGATCTAGCAAAGCCTGTCGCATTAGCTCTCACCTCCTTCATTTAGTCACTTACTCTCAGATCGATGTCTGGTACAATGGTTTGCGGCTTAAACGTTACACGGTAATGATATGCGCTCACGCTTGCAGGCTCCAGCTGCTCAGCAAAGTACGTTACATTATCAGATAGCCCTAAAAAGTGCTTTTTGTATTGGTCCTCACCTGTTTTGCAAGTCACTGTTAGCTGCACAGATCGATCATCTTGGTTACCTAAAGAGCAACGCCCCTCGATGGTTAACATATAGCTATCAGTGATTCCGTTGTAAAAAACGATACGGCGATCAATCTCAAAGTTGTCCGCGGCTTTTGATAGGTTGCTAGATGCAACGTCAGCATCTGTACAAGCAGCTAGCATTATTACCAAGCTTAGTAAAATGGTTAATAGTGAAATTTTTTTCACGATATACACTCCTTCGATATTTCAATTCAAATCTCCAACTCTTGCTCCAATTCTTCAATTCGCTGGACGATATCTTGCAACCACCCGTAATCTTCCATTACATAGGCTAGAAAAGATAACTGCTTTAATTCGTCGAGTTGGCGAACCAGCTCGTAATTGCGTTTAATTAGCGGAATGATCTGCTGCATAAAAGCTGCGTCGATTACTGTGTTCCCTTTCACATCCGTGTTCATTTCCCATATTCGGGCTAGATCACGTTGCAAAGGATGAATACCTACAACAGTGCTCATGACGCTTCACTCCTTACTTTGTTTTCACATAGTTGGCTGCCCGCTGTTCGGCTCTCCATGCTTCCAATTCATTCAGCCTAAATTTGATGATGGGTCGACGAGAACCCTGCACGCCGTAACGCTCATGCGGTATTTGTTTCTGCTGACAAAGTCGATAGACTAACTTTTCAGAAATGCCAAGATGCAGCGCTGCTTGTGTGACGTCTAGTGTTTCATCCGTTTGACCGGATAGCTTTGCTAGGATACGCTGCTCAACTGCCGCGACTTCTTCGGCAATGGCAGCTCTGATCACAGCTTCAATGGAGAGATTCATTTGTGCTTCACCTCGCTCTCTATTAAAATTTTCCATCCTCTGTTAAAATGGAATTGTCTAGATTCACATATCTCCAAAGGGAGGAGGCGTTTATATTGAAAATGAAAGGCGTTTTATCTGGCTGGATAAAGGCCTTCGGATGGGAAAACGGTGTTCTCGAAGTCTGGTTTTTAGATAACCGCCCAGTAGCGATCCATTATAACGTACCGTACGAAGCATACGAGAATTTGTTTAACGGTTCTGACTTTGGACGCAACTACATGGCACTTTGCAAAATCTACCCGCCGCGAAAAAGCGGCTAGCGTGGCGGCTCGATCGTTTCAAAGTCACTACCATACCTTGCCGTGAAACCCTCCCAGCGGAGCGCTACTGTATTCATTGACACAATAACTTCTCCGATAATCATGTTTTCCTCCAAATAACGGGCCAGTGGTTTTGCAAGCTCGGCAATTTCAAGTTGTTCTATAGTCGGTTCTGCCGCCGCAACCACGGCGGTTTCTTTTTCAAAAAAATTGTCTCTGCCCAACAATTGTTGAATCGGTACCCCAAGAAAATCAGCCACAGCTACGACTTTATCAATAGATGGATAATTTACATTCCAGCGATAAATAGTTTTCCCTAAGCCCAATTCATCCCCTAATTTAGGGATTGATGTCCCATTTTGTTCGCATAGCTTTTTGATTCGATTAACTAAATCCATCTCTTCTCACCTCGCATTCTGATTGTCGCATTTATGCGACTAATTGCCCAAAAAAATTTCGACTGCTTCTTGTTGGGTTAGTTGAATAGCATTAGCAATTTTATGGACTTCTCCAATTGTGAAGGAAATGCCTTCTGATTTTACTTTGCGATAGAATGTACTTCGATCTACCCCAATCAAATCAGCAACGGCTTCCTGAGTAATGCCAGCTTCAACAATTTTACCGCGGAGCTTTTGCATATTTGTTTTCATGTTAAGTCTCATTCCTTTCGCTGTGCTCAAGGCACAAAAATACAATGAAAGTTGCACCATCAACCCTACCGTTTGATGATATAATGTACTCGGATAAGCAGATATACTACAGAGCACGGGGA